>JADJQU010000001.1 GCA_016712565.1 Planctomycetota bacterium
TCTCGACGGTTCGGCGAAGAAGCACCGCATCACCGCCTTCAAGGCCGGGAGTTCCCGGCGTCCGCGGATCCCGCAGCCGGGGCTACCCGCATCCTGAAGGAGGCGGCCAAAGACTTTCCACTCGATCCCCACGATTCGGTCGGCGTGGCGATCGACTCCGGGGCTGGCGGCCTTCCGCTAGTCAAGCTGCCCTTTACGGACGCGGCCAAGATCGACGGGTGATCAGTTCGGGGTCGAGCCAGCTGCCCCGGTGGGCCATCGACGACGTGGTCGTGGACTGGGCCGCCCGGGGAGAGCGACAAGGAATCGGATCTCTGGTCACGGCGCTGCCGAAGGCGAGGTGCGCGGAGTCCTCGACGTGTGCTCAAGGCCGGGATCGAGCCCCTGGGAGTGGAGATCGAGACCACCGCCATAGTCAACGACCGCGAAGCGCAGACATCTGCCACGTGGACTGACGCCCAGGTGCTCGTGCACATCGGCGAGGTTCCACCGCCGTGGTGGCGTGGTGGACGGGGGCGCATGCGCTCCATGCGCGCGATTCACCTGGGGCCCTGTCCCACGACAACCCAACTGCCGAGCCGGTCATCGCCGCGGCCGAGGAAGCGCCGCAGGGGCGGAGGGAACGCCGCCTGCGCCCTGGCCGCACCCCAGACGCAGGAACTGCAGCGGCTCCTGGAGCACGCGGTCTCCCGCATTCGGCGCGAGCTGGGCCGTACCGTGTCCGGGGCGCGCGCCTCGGGTCCCATCAGGCCATCTACGTCTGCGGCATCGAGCTGCCGGACCTGATCAGGACCCAGGTGCTCGACCTGCCCGTCTACGAGCTGGACGTGTTCGAGGCGGATTCGGGCCAGCCCCTCGGGGGCCTCGCCCCTGGTCGTGGCTACTGCGCCGCCCTGCACCAACTGGGCGCAGTGCACCTTCCGGCCTCCTGCGCCGGGAGAGTTGAAATACACCAGCCTTCAGGCATCAGGCTACCCTTGGCCGTGGCCTCACTGCTCCTGGTCACGCTGCTACGCGGTGTTCGTGATCTTCCGCGAGACCAAGCTGGGCCAGCTGCGCGACGGCGACATCGACCTGTGGCGCCGCTACGTGAACCTGTACATCCAGGGCGACCCTGACAAGGGGCAGCCGGGCGACCTGGGCAGGTGCCGAAACCGCTGACGGACTACCTGGCAGCCGTGCGCTGGCGAGCAAAAGCAGGGCGCGTCCAAGCGACAATCGGGGGATCGACCCGGATCGCACGCTCCTCAAGCAGCTCAAGCGGGTCTACAACCTGCTGACCATCGGGTGGACAAGCTCCGACAGGCCTGGGCAACACCGGCGAGTGACCATGCCCCAATCGGCCCTGGAGGCCCTGACCCTTTCGCTGGGCGTCATGACCGAACTGGGCGAGGAGCAAGTAGGCCGCGTCGGCATCCGCAAGTCAAGTCCCAGTACCTGCCCGGCCGCAGCACCGGCGCGGACAAAGTGGAGGTTGGCCATCGACTTCACTTTCTTCGCCGCGGACTCGGTCACGGCCCGCAGAACTTCGAGCGCTACTGCGGCGAACTGCGCAAGAAACCCTGGGTGATCGAGGTCGAGCAGGGCGGCAGCAAGTCCCTGGCCGACAATCCGGCGGACAACCGCGGCATCTACACCGAGTCGTTCAAGGTGCTGCGACCTGTCGAAGGTCGAACGAAAGGTGGGTGCGTGATGAAGGACTTCTTCGTCAACCTGACGCTGGCGCGCTGGATCATCCTGCTCTCGCTGCTGTCGTCGATCGGCCTGGGCTACTACGGCTACACGCTGCACGCGCGGCGGGTGGGCCTGGAGGACGCGCTTTCGGGCGAGGTGCGCCGCGTGGCGCTCGACACGCGCAACAAGGCGCGGCGTTTCACGGTGCTGCAGAAGCAGTCCGAGCGCGAGGGCCTGGAGGGCCAGAGCGATCCGGTGTCCTACATTCGGCGCATTGCCGCCAGCTCCGACGTGAAGCTCGGGGACACCACGGTGGACCCGCCGTCGGAGGCCGAGAACATCAAGGGCGTGCTCGACACCCGCTACTCGATCAAGCCCTCCAGCCGCGACCGGGGCTTTCCGCGCCTCAACATCGCGAACTTCCTCTACAAGCTCGAGAGCGAGAGTCGACGGATGCGCGTCACGCGCGTGAGCATGGAGCCCGAGGCCAAGAGCACCAAGCCGGAGCTGGTGCTGGACAACGACTCCTGGCGTTGGGAGGCCAAGTGACTTCGCGCACGAAGATCGAAGCGCCGCCCGCCCTGTAAAGAAACCGTAGCCGCGCGCGAGAGGCCCAGCCCCGGGGCAGACCGCCTGACCGCCGCAGAGGCCTGGGGTCGACCGCGGGCCGCACCCGCGCACCCTGGCGCGGGGCCCGGGGCTCTGCCATCCACTGCTCCCGCCCGTGCTGCTCGTCCTCGCCTCTGTCTGCCCTGATCCAGGGCAGCTCCCCACACGTCCGCGGGCCGTGGCGGCTGCGCACGCAGGTCGCTCCGCGCATCGACGGCGTGCTGGAGCCCGAGGTGTGGGCCGGCGCGCCGACCATCGGCCCGCTGACGCAGGTGGTGCCGCGCACCGGGGAGCCACCCACGGAGGCCACCGATGTGCGCATCCTCTACGACGACTGGCACCTGTACATCGGCGTTCGCTGCCATGACCGCGAGCCGGAGGATCGTGGCCGCAGCCGTCGCGCGATGCGGAGCTCGACTACGACGACCGCCTGGAGATGGTGATCGACACCTTCCTGGATCGGCGCAGCGCCTTCTACTTCGCAGATGTCGCCCGCGGCTCCAAAGGCGATGCGCTGATCACCGGCGACGGCGGCGACTACAACAAGCCCTGGGACGGGATCTGGGGAGGGCAGGTGCTCATCGACTCCCAGGGCTGGACCCGCGAGATGGCGATCCCGTTCAAGACACTGGCCTTCGCCGAGGTGCGACGACCTAGGGCTTCAACATCAATCGCGCGATCAACCGCAAGAACGAGATCGACCGCTGGGCCAGCCCGACGCCGGACGCCCAGGTCTTCCAGATCTCGCGCTCCGGGGACCTGACGAGCCTCGCGGGAACGAAGCAGGGCGTGGGCTCGATGTGGTGCCCTTCGCCGTGGGAACGCTGTCGGAGGAGCATGCCTCGGGACACGACGAGGACCTGACCGGCCACGCGGGGGTGGACGCCTTCTACCGGCTGACGCCCAACCTCACGGCCAGCCTGACGATCAACACGGACTTCGCCGAGACCGAGGTGGACGAGCGCAAGGTCAACTTGACGAGGTTCCCGTTGTTCTTCCCGGAGAAGCGCGACTTCTTCCTGCAGGATTCGGGCCTGTTCAAGTTCGGCGGACTGGGCAACGACCTGATTCCGTTCTTCTCGCGGCGGATCGGACTCTCCACGGCGGGCGAGGAGGTTCCGATCCTCGGCGGGCCAAGCTCACCGGCCGCCAGGGACCCTGGGACATCGCCTTGCTCGACGTCCAGACGGATTCCAAGTCGGGCGTGGACGGGGAGAACCTCCTGGTGTCGCGCATCGCCCACAATTTCGACGAGCACTGGAGCCTGGGGACCCTGGTGACCCGCGGCGATCCGACCCGGGACGCGGGGAACCTGCTCTACGGGGCCGACGCGAGCTTCCGCCACAACCGCGGGCTCCTGGGCAGGCGCTTCACCTCGAGCGCCTGGTTTCTGGTGAGCGAGAGCGAAGGCGGCGGCGGCGACGACGGCGCATTCGGCGCGGCACTCGGCTATCCCAACGACCGCTGGCGCTGGAGCCTCGCCGCCAAGCAGATCGGCGACGACTCAACCCGGCCCTGGGGTTCGTGCCGCGCCGGGGTGCAGCGCTACGACGGCAGCGTGTTCTTCCAGCCGCGCCTCGAGGGCGCGGTGCGCTAAATCTCCTGCGGGATCGAGCAGGCGCTGGTCACCGACCTGCAGGACGACCTGAAACCGCGTCCACCACGGCTCCGGGTCGTGGGCTTCGACTTCGATTCGGGCGACGAGGCGAGGCTCGAGGTCGATCAGGTGCGCGAGGTGCTCGAACAGCCCTTCGCGATCACGCCCCAGGTGACGATCCCCGCGGGCACCTACGACGACACGGCGGCGCGCATCGAGCTGGAGACTTCCCTGAAGCGGCCGCTGTCGTTCATCGGCACCTTCACGGCCGGGGAGTTCCTGGGCGGCGAGTCCCTGCGCTGGACCTCCAGTCTCGCCGCGCGGCCGAGCGCCCTGGTTTTCCCTGGGCGCCGAGTGGGAGCAGAACGACATCCGATTCGACTTCGGCGACGTGCAGACGCAGGTGTCGCGCCTGCGGCTCAACTTCAATTTCACGCCGGACCTGTCCTGGAACAACTTCGTCAATGGGACTCAGAGCGACGAATTCGCCTCAATTCGCGCTGGCGCTGGATCCCGGTGCCGGGCCGGGGAGCTGTACCTCGTCTACACCAACGTCAGCGAGTCCACGGACTCGCTGCACTCGCTGTCGCAGCAGGCCGCGATCAAGCTGGCCTACACCGTGCGCTTCTGAGGCGGGCACCGCGCGCTCACTTGCCCGCGCGGAGCTCGGCGAAGCCCCGCCAGCTCCGCGAACTCGTCGTTCTCCGGGTCGAGCTCGGCCGCCAGGCCAGAACAGCAGGAGGGCCTCGTCCTGGACCTCCTTGGCCGCACGCAGCTCGCCGGAATCCGGACCCCACCAGCCGGTGAGCCCCCAGGCCAGGTCCGCGCGGTAGACCGCATCGAGGGGATCGAGTTCCACGGACTTGCGGAACTCGAGCACCGCCTCCTTCCCGTCGCCCCCCAAGAGCCGGGTGTAGCCCAGGGCCCAGTGCACGTCGGGGGGTCGTAGCCACTCCGCCAAGGCGGCCTCCAGGTCGGCGCGGGCCTGCTTCAGGTCGCCGCCGGAGAACACCGTGGAGTAGCCGCGCAAGAAGCGCCGGGGGCCTCGATCTGCACCGCGCCCACGTATTCGAGCCACTCCTTCTCCAGGGCGGCCAGGTCCTTGACGCCCAGGCGCTTGACCAGCGCGTCGCGCACGTCGGCGGGCTGGTAGCGCTTGCGCAGGCCCGACTTGTCGTCGTCTCCCGCGTTCAGGATCTCCTCCTTGGCCTCCTTGAGATCGAGGCCGTAGAGGTCCTTGAAGAGCTTGTTGAAGGGCTTGGCGTACTTGGGCGAATTCTGCGGGAAGTACACCAGGGACCAGCCGTGGGCGTAGTGAAGCCGTCGTACTCCTCACGGTCCCGAGCATCAGCGTGTCGAGGGGCACGTGCTTCTTCTCGGCGATGGCCTGCTGGACGGTGAGGATCGGTCCTCCTCCAGCCGACCGGGGATCAGGGTCGTCTTGCCCTTGTTGACCGAAGAGACGTTGCAGGAGCCGAAGAAGTCGGCCACGCCTTCGTTGATCCAGATCTGGGGCAGGGTCCGGCTCCACCAGGTAGGTCAGCAGGTGCGTGCATTCGTGCAGGGCGGTGACCTCGCTGCGCGCCGGGTCCTTGTAGTCGTGGAAGAAGTTGAGCGATTGCTCGTACGAGCTGAAGTACCCCAGCACGCTCTCGTCGATGTCCTCATCGCCCGCGTGCTGGATCATCTCCTTCTGGCGCTTGAACACGTTGACCTGCATCTTCGTGCGCGCGAGCGAAGGCGAGGGCTTGATGCCGATGCGCGTGTCCATCAGGTCGTAGAAGGCCTCCAGCAGATCCACATAGCGCTGCAGCACCGGCGGGGGGACGTGTTCGACCGCCATTGGAAGTGCTTCGTCTCCAGCGCGTCAACCGTTGTCGAAATTGCTGCGCTTGGCGAGTTCCTCCAGGCGCTTCCGCCGCGCTTCCGCCGCCTGGCCAGGGGCCTCCTCGAAGGCCGGCTTGCTGAGCCACCTTGCCCTGATGGCGCACGAAGCCCTTGGCCAGGAAATCGCGCTCCTTGTCGTCCTTGGGCACGTAGTCGGACATGTCGCCTTCGATTTCCACCGAAGTGACGTGCTTCTTGGGCACGACGACGGTGCCGGCGGCGAAGACCAGTTCGTAGTTGTCGCCGGCTTCGCGGGCCTTCTTGACCTCGATCACGCGACCATCCGTGGTCACGAGACGGTCGGCGCGGGAAACGGAGGCCAGGGACCCGAGCAGCGGCGGCAGCGCGCGCCGGAAGTGTGGGTAACCATGGAGCCAAGCTACCAAGCCTCCGCGTGCCCTGGTGGCCCCGTGACAGGATCCTCGGGCAGGCCGTACAATGGCCCGGATGGAGCCCGAACAGCGAGCGGGGGTGGTGGTGGCCCAGGGGGGCCTGGACTACCTGAAGGAACTGCAGCAGATGCTCGTGCGTGGAGGACTCGCGGCCCAGGTCGTGCGCCCGCCCAAGGAACACTGCGGCACCTGAGGGACCAACCTCTGGCTCGCGGTCGCGAGCGGTGAACAGGGCCGGGCCACGGAGCTCTGCGGAACAGCACTGGCGCGCGAGCACCGCTCCCGGCGGGGGCCTATCGGGTTTCGAGGGGTTCGACCTCGACGCCGAGGAACTGGAGTCGTCCAGCCTGCGGCCGCAAATTCGCCAACGGCCCCACCCGCTGCCCCGGCTGCGGTCTGCGGTTCGGTTAGCTCAGGCGTCGCCCGCGGGCGCTGAGCCAGAGGAACAAGCACACGGCCAGGATCGTCACCACGACCGCGACGGCACCGACGTTCTCCTGAAGGATCACGCTCGCCTCGCTGGCCCGCGGCACCACCTTGCCCGCCACGAGGCCCGCGATGGCGACGCCCGCGAGCCCCTCGCCCGCCACGAGGCCCGAGGCGGCCAGCACGCCCGGATCGCCGTCCGACTTGGCCCCGCCCGATCCGCGTTCGCACAGGGCGCGCACGCAACCGCCCACGAACAGCGGCGCCATGGTGGCGAGCGACAGGTAGACCCCGATCGCGAAGGCGAGGCCCGAGACGCCGCAGAGCATGGCCCCGATGGAGAGCCCGCCGCCCGCGACCACCAGATCCCAAGGCAGGTTGCCCGCCAGCACGCCCTCGATGATCGTCTTCATCAAGGTCGCCTGGGGCGCCTTGAGCTCCGCGGAGCCGAAGCCGTACTCGTTGCCCAGCAGGATCACCGTGCCCGCCACGGCCCAGCAGGCCACGCAGGCCCCGATCAACTGGCCGAATTGCTGGCGGTAGGGTGTCGCGCCCACCAGGAAACCGGTCTTCAGGTCCTGGCTGATGTCGCCCGCCTTGGAGGCCGCCACCGCCACGATCGTGCCCACGGTGAGCACCGCGGCCCGCGCGCCCGCGTCGTTCCAGCCCACGGCGGCGAACACCGAGGCCACGCCGATCAGCGTCACCAGGGTGATGCCCGAGGTGGGCTGGGAAGACACGCCGACGATGCCGACGATGCGTGCCGCCACCGTGACGAACAGCACTCCGAAGACGCCCACGCCCGCGGCGCAGACCAGCCGCGCAGGCAGTTCCATGTCACCGGCGAAAATCCCCGGCACGAGGCCCGCGGTGAGCACCACGAACGCCACCGCGCCGACGACGAACGAGCCCGGCAGATCGCGGTCCGTGCGCAACTCGCCGCCCGCGGCGTGCTCCCGGCCGCGCAGGCCCGCGAACACCGCGCGCACGGCACCGTACATGCTCGGCGCGTTCCGCAGCACGGTCAGGATGCCCGCCGTGGCCACGGCTCCCGCGCCGATGTAGCGCACGTACCGGCCCCAGATGGCTCCCGCGTCCATTTCGGAGATCAGCTTCTGGGCCTCGGGCGCAACCGGGCTCGACTGGCCCGCGCCGAAGTAGGCGATCAGGGGCGTCAGCACCAGGGAGGAGATCAGGGCCCCGGCCACGCAGATGCCCGACTGGCGGAAGCCCAGGATGAACCCCACCGCGAGCAGCGACGGCGAGAGCTCGATGGCCAGCTCACCGCGGGGCAGCAGGCGCTCGATCGAAAGCGCCGCCTCGCCGGGCATCAGGTAGAAGGCGCTCGCGGCCACCTTCACCAGGGCGCCCACGGCCATGCCGTAGAAGATCCAGCGACTGCCGCTGGCGTTGTCGGCCGTGGCGCGCAGCACCTCCGCGCAGGCCCGGCCCTCGGGGTAGGGCAGGGCCGCGTCTTCCTGCACGATCAGCAGGCGCCGCAGCGGGATCATCGCCGAGAGGCCCAGGATTCCACCCAGCAGGCACAGGGTCGCGATCTGCCACAGGGGCGGCTGCATGCCCCACATGAACAGCACGGGGATGGTGAAGATCGTCCCGGTGGCGAGGGAGGTGGAGGCCGAGCCGATGGTCTGGGCCAGATTGGCCTCGAGGATCGTGCCGCGTGCGCGCAGCAGCTTGAACACGGCCACGGCCAGCACGGCCGCCGGGATCGAGGCCGAGACCGTCATGCCCACGCGCAGGCCCAGGTAGGCGTTGGCCGATCCGAAGACCACGCCCAGCACCACGCCCGTCAGCACGGCCTTGAGCGTGAACTCGGCCAGTTCCGGCGGCGCCTTCCTGTCCACTCCTTGGTTCTCCTGCCCCATGGGCGCCCTGCGGGCCGGGCGAGTGTACGGCCGCGGCGCCGGCTGGGGTACTCTGACGGGATCATGTTGTCCCAGGTGCTCCTGTGGCTCGCCGTGTCCCTGCCGTGGGGACACCAGGGCGAGCCCACGGCGCCCGCGCCTTGGCCTGCGGCGGGGCAAGCGGCCCTGAACGTGCGCCAGGCCCTCGACGGGCCGGGCCGCGACGTCGCCGACGGCGCGGACTTCGCCGTGTCGCCGGGCTACCGCGCCGTGGTCGCGGCGCTGCTGGAGATGAAGCCCCAAGACGTGGCGGCCCAGTCGCCCCTGCCCCTGGACGCGGCCCGCGCGGGGGTGGAACCCGAGGCCCTGCGGGGCAGTTGGGTCAGCGCCCGGGGAACGGTGAGCGCCCATCGCAAGATCCCCCTGGATCCGCCCGTGGCCGGAGTCGCGGAGATCGATCGCACGATCTTCAAGCTCGACGCCAAGACCGCGATCATCTGCGACCTGATCGGCGACCCGCCGCCCTACAAGAGCCAGCGCGACACCGTGCTCGTCTCGGGCATTTTCTATCGCACGGTGGGCTACGAGAGCGATCTCGGCACCCAGGTGGTGCTGCCCTACATGCTGGCCCGCTCCATGGAACTCGTGGACACACCCGGTTCGAGGCTGGGCAAGAGCCTGCTCCACGGAGGATCGAGCCTCTACCTGGCCGTGGGGCTGGGCTTCGTCGCCGTCTACCTGCTGGTCTGGTACCTCAGGCGAACCGCCGGCCCGTCGAGCTGAGCCGGGCGGGTGCGAGCCGCGCGCGGCGCCCCGAAACCCGCTCAGCCGCGCGGGGAGGCCTCCAGGGACTGCAAGTCCCGGCCCACGCGGGCCCGCTCCTCGGCGCCGGCGGAGGGGCTGGCTTCCAGCAGTCGCAGGGCCTCCCGGAAGTGCTCCGCCGCAGCGGCGCGCTCCCCGCCGAGCAGCAGGCAGCGGCCGAGCACGTACTGCGCGCGACCCAGGGACGCCCCGTCGGGGAGCTCGGCGGCGCGGAAGATCTCCATCGCCTCCCGCGCCAGGTCCCCGGCCGGCTCCAGCTCGCCCAGGTCGCAGAGAAACACCGCGTAGCCGTACTGGGCCTCCGCCAGGGCCAGGGGCAGCGAGGCCTCTTCGCGGCGCAGGCGCAGCACCTCTTCCCACTGCGCGCGGGCCTCCTCGTCGCGCCCGCGTCGGTGGTTGAGGGCGGCCAGGCGGGACAAGGTCTCGCTGACCTGGGGGTGGCTTTCCCCGAGGCGGCGCCGGTGCAACGCCAGCGCCTCCAGCAGGTTCAGCTCGGCGCCCGCCGCGTCCCCGAGTTCCATCTGCATGGCCGCGTGGTTGGCCAGGGCCACGGCAAGCTCCGCTTCGCCGTCGCCGCCCAGGGAGCGGTAGCCCGCTTCGGCGCGCCCCAGGACCTTCAGGGATTCCTCGCGGGCACCCTGCCTCCACAGGGCCCCGGAGAGATTGGACAGCACCTGCACGCTGAGCGGATGGGCGGCGCCCAGGATCTCCTCGCGGATCGAGAGGGCCTCGCGCAGTTCTTCCACCGCGAGCCCGGTGTTGGCCCGTCCGATGTGCACCAGGGCCAGGTTGTTCAGGCTCTCCGCCACCGGCAGCGTTCGCGGCCCGCCGGCGCGGCGCAGCTCCAGGGCCTCGCCATGCAAGCGCTCGGCCTCCTCGAGGCGACCCAGTCTCCGCAGACAGGCGGCCAGATCGTTGGCCAGTCCGGCGATCTCGGGCCCCTGGCTGGAGGGTTCGCCGCGGTGGATCGCCAGCGCGGACTCCAGCATCTGCGCCGCCTCGGCGAAGTCGCCGGCCTGGTAGGCCAGCTGTCCGCCGCTGCGCAAGGAAAGGGCGTACTCCGCGGAGTGCTCGCCGAAGGCGTTCCGCCGCAGATCGGCGGCCAGTCCGACCAGCTCCGCGGCCTCCTCCAGCAGATCCAGGCGCGCGCACACGCGCCCCAGGGCATCGAACAGGTTGGCCCGCTGGTGCTCGTCGTCCGCGTATTGCCGCCGCACGCGCTCGGCATGGGCGAGGATGCGCTCCCGCGCCTCTGACTGCCAGGCCGGATCCGCGGACGGCTGTCCGGGCAGGAACGCATCCATCAGGAAGTCCCCCAGGCTCTGGAAGGACTCGGCCTCCATCCGGGCGTGCAAGGCCTCGGCGGCGGCCGCCCGTTCGGCTCGTTGGGCGGACACCAGACCGAAGATCAGGGAGGCGAGCACCAGCACGGCCGCCGCCACGGCCACGCGGTGACGGCCCACGAACTTCGCCCCCAGATAGGCCACGGAGTTGTCCCGGGCGCGCACGGGCAGGCCGTGAAGATGGCGTTCGACGTCGTCCGCGAAGTCCTGGACCGAGGCGTAGCGCCGCTCGGGTTCCTTGCGCAAGGCCATCAGGACGATGCGGTCGAGGTCCCCGCGCAGCGCGCGCACCGGTCCCGCGGGCCGGGCGCGCGGCTCGGCGGTGTCGGGGCGCCTTGCGTCGTCGTGGGCCGCGTCGGAGAGGCGCAGCGCGCGCGTGCTCGGCCGCTCGGGGGACTCCTCGCGGATGCGGCGCTCCAATTCGGCCGCGGTGGATCCGTCGCCGTGAAACGGCCGCTCGCCGGTCAGCAGCTCATAGAGCACCACCCCGAGCGAATAGACGTCCATGGACGTGCTCACGCCTTCGCCGGCCAGTTGCTCGGGGCTGGCGTACTCCGGCGTGAGCGCGCGGGTCAGCGTGCGCGGCCCGGGGCCCCCAGGCTCGGGGGGCTCGCTCTCCAGGAAACGGGCAATTCCGAAATCCAGGAGCCGGGGCACGCCGCGCTCGTCGATCAGCACGTTGGCGGGCTTCAGGTCGCAGTGCACCACCAGCTTCCCGTGGGCGAACTGCACCGCCCGGCAGACTTCGACGAACAGGCGCAGTCGCGCCTCGATGGGCAGGCGCCGGCGCTCGCAATGCTGATCGATGCGTTCGCCCTGGACGAACTCCATCACGAAGTAGGGCCACCCGTCCTCGGTGCTGCCGGCGTCCACCAGGCGCGCAATGCAGGGGTGGGAGAGTTCGGCGAGCGTGCGACGCTCGAATTCGAAGCGGCGCAGCATCCACTCGCTGGCGCGTTCGGCGCGCACCAGCTTGATCGCCACCTGCTGCTGGAAGAGTCCGTCGGCGCGCTCCCCCAGATAGACGACGCCCATGCCTCCCGCCGCGATGCGCGAGACCAGGCGCCAAGCCCCCAGGACGCGACCCAGCAGGGGATCCCGCACCTCGCGCGTGTGGGCCTCGAGTCGGCTGAAGGCGTCGGGGGTGGAAGCCCCGCCGGTGGGGGCGCCAGGCGCGTCGAAGTCGATCAGCCGCTCGACCTCGGCGCGCAGGCCGTCGTCGTTGCCGCACTGGGCCGCGAGCCACGGACCGCGTTCGCCGGGGGAGAGCTCCACGGCGCGATGGAACAGGGTTTCGACCCGCCGCCAGCGTTCAGCTTCCACGTTCCCCGTCCAATTGACCACGCAGCCACGCGCGCGCCACGCGCCACTCGCGCCGGATCGTCGATTCGGAGCTCTCCATGGCCTGGCACAGCTCCGCCACGGACAGCCCGCCGAAGAACCGCAGTTCCACGATGCGGGCCTTGGTGGGGTCGAACTCCTTGAGGCGCGCCAGGGCCTCGTCGAGGGCGAGCAGATCCCCATCGGCCAGGGGTTCGGCCGCATCCAGGCCCTCCAGGGGCACGCGCACCAGCCCACCGCCGCGCTTTTCCCGCGCGCGCCGGCGCGCGTGATCCACCAGCACCTGCCGGATCGTGTTCGCCGCCGCGGCGAAGAACGCCTCGCGGTTGGAGAAGCGCCCCTCGCCATTGCGCGCCAGCCGCAGGTAGGCCTCGTTCACCAGCGCCGTGGGCTGCAGGGTGTGGCCCACGCGCTCGGCCGCCATCTCGCGCCGCGCCAGGGCGTGCAGCTCGTCGTAGAGCAGTGCCGAGAGTTCACTGGCGGCCGCGGAATCGCCGCCCCGTGCGGCGTTCAGGATTCGATCGAGGTCGGACATCGAAGGACGGGTCAGCGCCGCTGCGCAGGCCCGAGTCGGCAGGCTCCATCCTACAGAGTTGCCCGGGATTCCCGGATTTTTGACCGGTCCAGAGATTGGACGGCGCATAGGCAGCAGCAGGGGCTCTCCCGAGCGGGCCCCTGCGTTCCACCCGCAGGTCAGCTTGGGAAAGACCGGCTCCGCCGGCGGCCCCGGCGCACGAAGGACGCACCCATCCCCATGAACGCACTGCTTCGCCCGTCCGTCCTCTGCTTGGCGCTCGCCGGCCTGTGGTGCGGCCACCTGGAAGCCCAGACCCTGCCTCCCACCTGGGTGGCGCGCTTCGACGGGCCGGCCCACTACGACGACCTCGCCAATTCCGTCGTGACCTTGCCTTCGGGCGACGTGGCCGTGGCCGGGATCGCGTTCTGGGAGCCCCAGCCGAGCTACTTCGTTCCGAAGTGCTTCACGGCGGTGTACTCCCCCCAGGGCGTGGAGCGCTGGTCGGCCCTGCATGGAAGCGGCCTCAACGGCGGCAACGGAACCGGGGATCACATCGGCATCGCGACGGGCAATCGCCTCAACGTGGGCGGCACGCGCGATCTGGGAGCGGACTGGGTGGTGGTGCAGTACGACCTCCAGGGGAACTTCCAATGGGAGTGCGTGTGGGCCGCGCAATCCTGGTTCGTTTCCGTCCCCGCGGACATGGCCATCGACGGAGCGGGCAACACCTACCTGTGCGGCGACATCGGCGATCCGCAACAGGGGACCCGCACGGCGGTGATCAAGGTGAGCCCGGGCGGGATCCTGCTCTGGTCGCGGCTCTACGACGGGACCGGGCTCGAGCTGCATGTCGCGACCTCCGTGGCCGTGGACGCAAGCGGCGCCCTGTTCGTCACCGGCGAGCGCACGGACCAGGCGGGTGTGCAGCAATTCAGCGTGTCCCGCCTGGATCCGGCCGACGGAACGCCCCTGTGGGTGCAGGACTACGCGCCCACGGCCGCCGGGTCCTATGGGGCGGGCCGCAAGCTCGACCTGGACGCCTCCGGACGGTTGATCGCCGTCGGCGACACCTACGACGCGGCCACGGGCAATCAGACGCTGTGCTTCCAGGCCTACTCGACCGCCGGAGCCCTGGCCTGGCGCGCCGAGTACGTGGTTCCTCCCACCATGGCCGTGTTCCTCATGGACCTGGCCGTGGCTCCCAACGGCGACGCGGCGGCCGCGGGCTTCGCCTACGACCTCAACACGGGCAACCTCGATTGGATCGTCGTGCGCGAGGCCGCGGCCCAGATCCCGTGGGCGCGCGTCTTCGGCGGTTCCGGCAACCTCGACGATTTCGCCATGTCGGTGGCGATCGATTCCGGGGGCAACGTCTATGCCAGCGGCTACTCCATGGACCCCGACCTGGGGTTCGAGGTCCGCGTGTACTCACCCAGCGGAAGCCTGGCGGCCCGGGGACGGGAGCCGGCACCCGCCCAGGGTTTCGGCTTTCCGCGCGACCTGGCCCTGGGGCCCGGCGGACGGGCCTATGTGGTGGGCGACTTCGCGCCCTTCCCCGGCACCGGGGGCGACGCCGTCTGCCTGGCCTTCGACGCGTCCGTGATCCAGACCTACTGCACGGCCAAGGTGAACTCCCTGGGCTGCACGCCGCAAATCGCCGCCCTCGGACTGCCCAGCGCCTCGGCGAGCAGCGGATTCTCGATCTCGGCCTCGCCGGTGCTCAACAACAAGCCAGGATTGCTGCTCTACGGCATCGCGGGACGGTGGGACCTTCCCTTCCAAGGGGGCTTTCTGTGCGTGCGGAGCCCCCGGCGCGGACCTCCGGTGAATTCCGGCGGAAACCCGCCGCCGAACGACTGTTCAGGGATGTACTCCCTCGACATGAACTGCTTTGCCTCGGGCGGCTGCGGAGGCACGCCGCTGCCTGAACTCGCTCTTCCGGGGACCGTGGTGGACTGCCAATGGTGGGGCCGAGACCCGGGGTTCGCGACGCCGAACGGCTCGACCCTTTCCGACGGGCTGGAGTACGTCGTGAGGCCCTGATCGAGGCCTCCAGTGTCCGGTGACCGGTCCTCGGGCAAGCCGAGTGACTTCCGGTCGGGTCGCGCAGGATCCGGTACGGCTGGCCCCGGGGCAACGGGAAACGCGAGGCCTGTCTACCAGTAGCGCTCGGTGTGGATCTGGCCCGGCGTCTTGCGTCGGTGGGGGCGGAAGCCCGAACCGGCCAGTTGTTCGGAGAGCTGCACGATCATCTCGGGGTTGCCGCAGATGAACACCTTGGCGCGCTCGGGCGTGAGCTCGCGGCCGAAGACCTCGCGAAACCGATCGGGCAGGAAGAGCTTCTGCAGCCGCACCCTCAGGCCGCCCCAGGCGCTGGACTCGGGCTCGCGGGTCAAGGTCGGCACGTAGCGGAAGGCCGGATCGCGGAGGGCCAGGGCCTCCAGCTCGCCGTGATAGCCCAGGTCGGCGCGCGTGCGGGCGCTGTGGACCACGGCCGCGCTGCGCCAGCGCCCCTGGCCGTGGTACTCGCGCAGCATCGAGAGGAACGGCCCGACGCCCGTGCCCGTGGCCACGAACAGCACGTCGGAATCCGGCGGCACGTCGGCCAGCGTGAAGTGCCCGTACACCAGGGGGTCGAGCCACAGCCCGTCGCCGGGCGCGAGCTGCCACAGGCGCGTGGTGAAGGCGCCCTGGTCCACGCGCTGGATGTAGAACTCGAACCAGCGGCGTTCCGCGGCGGGAGAGGCGATCGAGAAGGCGCGCCGCAAGAGGCGCGGTTCGCTGGCGCCGTCCAGGAGGCCCAGGTTGGAGAACTGGCCGGGCTCGAAACGCGGCAGCTCGCCGCCGGTGGGGCCGACGCGCAGGATCGAGAGCGAATCGTGCAGATCGGTGCGCGCAACGACTGCTGCGTTGTGGGTCTCTTCGGCCATGGTGCGAGCTGGGGGGGGCGAGTGGTCTAACCGCCCCGGGTGTGCATTTCCAGGTGCGGGTTCCGGCGCAGCTCGTCGGCGGGCGCCAGGGCGGTGCGTTCGTGCTCCGCCAGTCGATCCACGGCACCCCGGTCGTCGCGCACGCCCCAGCGTTCGCGGATCAGGGCCGCGACTTCGCTTTCGCCCGCCCCGGCCCTGAGGGCGCGACCCAGGTCCAATCCCTGGCGCGCGTAGAGGCACAGGAACCAGCGCCCGTCCGCCGTGAGCCGCGAGCGGTCGCAGCTGCCGCAGAACGGCTGCGTGGTGGAGGAGATCACGCCGAAGACCGTGCCGTCGGCGAGCCGATAGCGATCGGCCGGGGCGGAGCTGGACTCCACGACGGGTTCGGCCCGGCCGCGAACGGCCTCGACCCGGGCCAGCAGTTCCTGCCTGGAGACCACGTCCGCCCGCCGCCAGCGGGTGGCTCCGCCCACGTCCATGTACTCGATGAAGCGCAACTCCGCGCCCACGGAGGTCGCATAGTCGAGCATGGGGAGGAACTCGTCGTCGTTGACCCCCCGCAGCATCACCATGTCGAGCTTGAGGGCCGAAAAACCCACGCGGCGGGTCTCCTCGATGCCCGCCAGCACGGCCGCAAGCTCATCGCGGCGGGCCAGTTCTCGAAAGCGCTCCGGCCGGAGCGTGTCGAGGCTCACCGTGAGGCGCGAAAGCCCCGCGCGCTTCAAGGCCGCCGCCTGGGCCGAGAGCAGCACCCCATTGGTGGTCATGGCCAGGTCCTCCAGCCCCTCGATGGCGGCGAGCATGCCCACCAGCTTGTCCAGGTCGCGCCGCAGCAGGGGTTCGCCCCCCGTGAGCCGCAGGCGCCGCACGCCCAGGGAGCGGAAGGCCCGCGCCAGGACCGTGAGCTCCTCGAAGGTCATCACCGAGGCCATGGGCAGCCAGGAATACTCTTCCTCCGGCATGCAGTAGGCGCAGCGCAGGTTGCAGCGGTCCGTGACGGAAATGCGAAGATTCCCCAGGGGCCGCCCCAGGCGGTCCAGCAGCGGATCGGCCGCCGGCGCGGATCGGGTGGGGAGGGCCGTCATCGAAGCCCGATTATAGGCCGGGGGGCTCAAGAACGGGCCTCGCCCAGGCCGACTTCGACGCGGTTCTCCACCGAGGTTCCGCATGTCGTTCCCTGGCTCACGTCCTCCCGGCTGGCGGCTCAAGCCGTTCGGCAAGTACGGCCTGGCATCCTCCGTCGACGTCGAGGACGCGGGTCTGACCCTGGGCCGCGACGTGTGGAACACCTGCGTCATCGCCGGTGAGCAGTGGGGCATGGTCTCGCGCGTCCACGCCCGCCTGGAATCGACCGCGGGGCGGCTCTTCGTGCACGACGCCGACTCGACCAACGGCACCTTCGTCAACGAGGAGCGGGTGGAGAGCGCCGAGTTGAACTCCGGGGACGTGCTGCAACTGGGCCCCAACGGGCCGCGCTTCCTGATCTACCACGCCGAGGGTGAAGTCGCGACCGAAGTCGTCGAGGCCGACGCACAGGCCACGGCGGTGAGCCGCGCGAGCGTGGCGAGCCTGGGGCAGACCGCGCTCCACAGCCTCAAGCGCGCCTTGGGCCTCGACGACGCAGCCGCCGCCACCACGCGCGTCGAGCATCGCCAGCGGCGTCAATTCGCCATCGCCCTGGCCTCCATCGCCGTGCTTTCCTCGGCGGGAGTCGTGGCCTACTCGAGCCTGCGCAACGACGGCCAGGCGGATCTCGCGCGCGTGGAAGAGACCAGCGCCCGGCGCGCGGAGGAGCTGCGCGCCGAGCAGGAACGGCGCGTGGGCGCCGTGGAGCGCCAGGCGCGCGAATTGGAAGACGCCACGGACGACCTCTCGGCGCGCTTCGAGGAAGGACTGCTGCGCTTCGGCAGCGATCTGGAGCGGCGCATCGCCGACTCCTACGTGGCCCGCGCGGCCTGGGACGAGGAACTGGCGGGCCTGCGGGGGCAGCGCGCCGATCTCGAGGCGCGCATCGCCCTCCTGGGCGACTCCCACGGTGAATCGGACACGGAGATCGCCGCGCTCTCCCAGCATCTCGAGGAGGTCCTGGGCCGCCTGCGGCAGTTCGATCCCCAGGAGATCGAGGCCGAGCGTGTGGCCGAGGTGCGCCACGTCAGCCAGGCCGTGGTGATGATCGAGTCACGCGTGGTGTTCCGCGAGCAATCGACCCAGCGCCTGCTGCACAGTTCGATCGACTCGCGCGGGGAATCGGCGGTCAACCTGCGCGACGAAGGCGTCGTCGTGGACCAGCGCTCGTCGGGCTCGGGCTTCGTGATCACCGAGGCGGGCCACATCCTCACCAACGCCCACGTGGCCGTGCCGAGCGACTTCCGGGATGCGATGGAAATCGACGACGACAACCGGGTAGTCCCCGAGGTCGAGCTGGAGATCGTCTTTTCCGGTTCCTCGGTGCGTCACCCGGCCCACATCGTCCAGGTCGACGACGACGAGGATCAGGACTTCGCCTTGATCCAGATCGAGCCCTTCGAGGGCATGCCGCACCTCGAGCTCGGCGACATCGAGGTTCTCGCGCCTCCGGCGGGCACCGAGGTCTACCTGTGCGGATTCCCCCTGGGCACCTTCGCGGTCCAGGAGGGCGATCGCGTGATCGCCTCGACGCTCAAGGGCATCCTCTCGCGCAACGTCGGCCCCTATCTGCAGATCGACGCCGGCGTGCACCCGGGGCTCAGCGGCGGTCCGGTGACGGACCTCCACGGCCGCGTCATCGGCATCGTCTGCAGCGTGCAGGCGACGCCCAAGGGCGAGATCGCGGCGGCCATCGGCTACGCCCTGCCGATCGGCAGCGCGCGGCTGATCCTGCCCGCCGAGAGCATGCGCTGAGTCAGCGCGGCGGGCGGTGCCGGCCCGCGGCGCGCACCTCGATCAGGACGATGGGGGGAGCGGCCGCGTCCAGAGGAACACGAGCACCAGCAACACGGACAGGGCCGCGGCGGCCGCGAGCTCGGGCGGCAGATCGCGGAACAGGATCGGGTAGGCCACCATGGCGCTGGCCAGCAGCGTCGCGACCACCTTGACCCGCAGTCGGATCGCTCCGTGGGCCTGCCAGTCGGCGAGGATCGGCCCGAACAGGCGGTGGGAGAGGAGCCAGGAGTGCAAGCGCTTCGAGCTGCGCGCGAAGCAGGCCCCGGCGAGCAGCAGGAACGGGGTCGTGGGCAGCAGCGGCAGGAAGAGCCCCGCCGCCGCGGCCGCGACGCAGGCGAGCCCGCAGGCAAGGAAGAGGGAACGCTGGATCACGGTGCGGGTGCCTCCGCGCACGGGAGGACGGCGTGCCACGTCGGCTGGGGAGGGCGGAACAGCATCGCGGGCGGACGTCGATCCTCGGTCGGGGAGCGGGTCTCTCCCAGCCCCTCCGCCCGGGATTTCGTACTTCCTCCCGCGGTCGTCCCGCGCTTCGCCCGCGGGAGAGCCGGCGAGACGTCGATTCCGGGACGACGCGGAGCGGCCGCCTGGGCTAGGATCTTCGCCCCATGGGAAAAAAGAAGGACAAGCAGACGAAGCGCCACGGGCGCAAGCAGGATTTCGACAGCAAGGCCGTGGTGCGGGTGCTGAACACCATCCTCGAGATGGAGCTCGCCGGCGTGGTGCGCTACACGCACTACTCGCTGATGGTCTACGGGTACAACCGCATCCCGATCGTCAACTGGCTGCGCGCCCAGGCCACGGAGGCCATGGCCCACGCCACGCAGGCGGGAGAGTGGATCACGCACCTTGGGGAGCACCCGTCGCTCGCCATCGGGCCGCTGCTCGAAACCCACGACCACGACATCGGCAACATCCTGCGCGAGTCGTTGGAGCACGAGAGCGCGACGCTGGAGCTCTACCGCGAGCTGCACGACCTGACCGCCGGTCGCTCGGTGATGCTCGAGGAATACTCCAGGGCCATGATCCTGGCCGAGGAGCAGCACTGCGGCGAGGTCGACAAGATGCTGCGCAGTCCCGGGGAGACGCGCTCGGTCCACGACTGAAGCGGGCTCAAGTCGGCCGCTTCTCGCGCGTCGGGTTCAGGTTGTACCGGCTGGACCCGCCGCGGGGGATGCTGAGCGAGACCCAGGACTCGCCGGCCTGGAGGCGTGCGAGCAGCACGATCTGCCCCACGTGGGCGGCGGTGTGGGCGATCGAGCGGGCCAGGGCGCCGTGAACGCTCATGGCCTGCCCGCGGATCGTGATCGGACGACCCAGGTCGGCGTCCCGGAGCCCGTGCAGGGCCTCGAGGGCCACGGAAAAACCCTGCCCCGAAGGCGCGTCGATCTCGGCACGCGACGCCTTGCGCGGTTCGAACTCCGCGTCGCGGTTGCGCCAGGGCTTCTCCCCGTCGCTGGTCAGGAATTCGGTGAAGCGCGAGCGCAGGTTCCCGCTGACGTGCCTGACCAGCGTGGCGATCGAGTTGGTTTCGGGTGCGAGCGCCCGGTTCAGGTGCTCCTCCGAGACCTGGGCCATGGCCTGCTCCCCGATCGTCCGGTAGCGCACGAACTCGTCGCGGAAATCGTCGAGCATGGAAGGGGACATCGCAACCTGAGCGGCCGCGGGATCCAGCTCGTCGCATCGCGGCCTGCCGAGTCGGGACTCTATCGCACGCAAGCTGTCGATTCCATGCGCGGGTCCACCCGCGGGAAAGCCGGCGCCGTCAGTCGACGGGGATCCCCGCGGGCATGCCGTTGAGGCGCCCGCCGGACCGCCAATACGCGCTCGCACCCGACTACGCACAGGGGCCCATGCCAACGGGCTCAATTGCGCATCGCCAAAACGGACTTACAGATCAGAAACTCCGCTCAGAGGAAGACGCGCGTGCTCAGTCCCATGGTCGGATACGCGGCAAAAGCACTCGGCTACATGGCCGCGGCTCGGGAAGGCCCCGTGCAGGTGCGTCAAGTGGCGCGCGTCACGGGAGTGCCCGCGCCCTATCTGTCGAAGATCGTGCACCAGCTTTCGCGCAAGGGTCTGGTTTCGACCCGGCGTGGAATCGGTGGCGGGGTGGCGCTGGCCGTGGACCCCTCCGAGCTCTCCCTGTACGAACTGTGCGAGGCGCTCGACGATCCGATCCTGAAGTCGCAGTGCCTGCTCGGGCTGGGGGCCTGCAGCGACGACGTGGCCTGCCCGGCCCATGAATTCAGCCGTCAGATCCGCGCGAAGCAGCTGGCATTCCTGCGCAACACCACGCTGCTGCAGGTCGGCCGTTACGACGCGTTGCGACGCACGAGCCTCGCCGGGCGCCCGAGCGCGAAAGGCAGATCCGAGCCCGCGCCTCCGGCGTCCCGGCCCAGGAAGAAGGGCAGGCGCGGCTGAGCCGCGCGCGCGTCGCCATGGAAGCCTCCGCTCGCCTGCTCGTCGAGGTGCCCCCGGCCGACCACCAGCGCGGCCTCGTTGCCTGCCAGGTCGCTTGCCCCGTTCACACCGACGCACGCGGGTACGTGCGAGCGATCGCCGAGGGGCGTTTCGAGGAGGCCTACCTGATCGCGCGCGGGCCCAATCCCTTCGCCTCGATCTGCGGCCGGGTGTGCGGCGCGCCCTGCGAGGCGAACTGCCGCCGCGGGCGCGTGCCGCGCGTGGACGACGACGGCCACCTGGTCGGCACCGATCGACCGATCGCGATCCGCGCGCTCAAACGCTTCGTCTGCGACCGCCACGGTCCCGAAGCGCGCGAGCCACTCGAGGTGCTCGCCGATCTGCGCGAGCATGCCCCAGAGATCGGCGCGGACAGCGAGGAAATGGCCGCCTTGCTGCGCGCCGGCATCCAAGGTCGATTCACGCCCGCGGGCGGCGAGCGCATCGCCATCGTCGGCGCCGGTCCGGCGGGACTGGCCGCGGCACACGATCTGGCCCTGCTCGGCTTCCGGCCCGTCGTCTACGAGTCGGAGAAGGTGCCGGCGGGCATGCTGGGCCTGGGCATTCCGGCGTACCGTCTGCCGCGCGAGCTGATTCGGCGCGAAGTCGCGGTGATCGAGGCGCTCGGCGTCGAGATCCGCTGCGGAGTCACGGTCGGCGTCGATGTGTCCTTCGCCGAGCTGCGCCGCACGCACGCGGCCGTGTTGATCGCCGTCGGCGCGAAAGCCTCGCGCGGGCTGAACCTGCCTGGCGAGCGAGGCCCCGGCGTCTTCGGCGGCGTCGACCTTCTGCGCGCCGTGTCGCTGGGCGAGCGCTTCGACCTCGGCCGCGACGTGCTCGTGATCGGCGGCGGCAACGTCGCCTACGACGTGGCCCGCACCGTGCTGCGCCAGATCGCCTTCGACACCGCCCGCACGGCCAAGCGCGCCGTGCACGGGGGGCGCGTCCGGCTGGCTTCGCTCGAAACGCTGGAGGAAATGCCGGCGGACACCCTGGAGATCCACGAAGGAGACGAAGAGGGGGTCGAGCGCCTGAACGGCTGGGGGCCGCTCGAGATCCAACGCGGAGGCGACGGGCGCGTGACGGGCGTGCTGGTGCGTCGCTGCCTGCGCGTGTTCGACGCGGAACGGCGCTTCGCCCCGGTGTACGACGACGCGCAACGCCAGACCGTCGAGTGCGACACCGTGCTGCTGGCGGTCGGCCAGGCGCCCAACCTGGGCTTCCTCGCCGACGGTGGGGCGGACGTCGAACAGGCGCGCCCCGGCTGGCCCAAGCTCGACTCTCGAACGCAGCGCACGACCGCCCCGGACGTGTTCGTCGCGGGCGACCTCGCGCATGGCACGCGCCTCCTGATCGATGCCGTCGCCTCGGGAAAGAGCGTGGCGCGTTCGATCTACCGGCAGGTGACGGGGCGCGAGCTCGTGGCCGACGCGACCACGGCACAGGTGGTGCTCGAGCACTATCGCCGCGAGCGCGGCTACGAGTCCCTGCGGCGCACGCCCATCCCTTCGCTGACACCGGCGGAGCGTCTCGCGGATCAGTCGGTCGTCGTCGAGCGCGGCTACGACGAGGCGGCGGCGCGTCGCGAAGCCTCGCGCTGCCTGGACTGCGGCGTGGCTCCCGTCTTCGACGGAGAGCGCTGCGTCCTGTGCGGCGGCTGCGTCGACGTCTGCCCGACGCAGTGCCTGAAGCTCGTGCCCCTGGTCGAACTCCAGGGCGGACCCGAGCTCGAGCGGGCGATCGGCTCGGCGTTCCAGGGCGAATTCGACCTCGCCGCGAACACGGCGATCGTCAAGGACGAGGATCGCTGCATCCGCTGCGCGCTGTGCGCGGTGCGCTGCCCGGCGGACGCGATCGGCATGGAACGCGTGACGTTCTGCACGACGTGGAGGAACGCATGAGCATGCATGACCACGAAGAGTACGCCCGGGACGACGGCTCGCGGCCCGCTCCGCGGCCGAGGCGGGATCCCCTGGGCTTGTGGGCCCTGCTCGGTCCGGACTCCGAGCTCGTGCCGATCTCCGACTACGACGGCGCCATGGGCTGCTCGGGCGGATTCGATCCTTGCGCGCCGGGCACGGCGGGCGCGCAGGAGCCGGTTGCGAACGGCGCGAACCCGATGCGTGCGTCGACCTGCGGCTCCTGCACCTCGCACTGCCCGAGCGCCCTGCCGACGCTCGAGCGCTTCCAGCGTTCCCAGACGACCGAGGAACCATCATGAACCAGGCCGACCCCCAAGGGCCCTCGCGGCTCGATCCCGACCCCATGCCGCGCCGCGACTTCCTGGGCCTCGCGTCCCTGTGGGCCGCGGGCTCGACGCTGCTCTTCGCGGCGGTGGGTTCCCTGCGGCTGCCCAAGGCGGCCGTGCTCTCCTCGCCGTCGCGCAAGTTCAAGGCCACCTTGCCCGAGAACCTGGCCGAGGGCACGGCGTTCGTGCCTCCGGGACGCTCCGTGGCGCTGTTCCGTGACAAGCAAGGCGTCTACGCCATCTCGACCCTCTGCACGCACCTGGGTTGCATCGTCAAGCCCAGCGCGACCGGGTTCGACTGCCCGTGTCACGGGTCCAAGTTCGGGCCGGACGGCAAGGTGATCCGAGGGCCGGCACCCGCGGCGCTCCCCTGGCACAAGGTCAGCGTCGATGGCGGCGTGTGCGTCGTCGACGAGGAGACCATCGTTCCGCCGGGGACCAAGGTGTGACCATGATCGCCACCCCGCCTCCCGTGGACAAACGTCCCGCGCTGCAGCGGTTCCTCTCGAATCTGCGCGGAGCACCGCGCGCGTTGCGCGACACGGCGCTGCGCGGTGGCAAGCCCAACACGGACCGCACGCGCTCGACCTTCGTGTTCGGCAACGTGTTCCTGCACCTGCACCCGGTGCGCACCCATCGCTGGAGCCTGCGCTGGGCGACCACGCTGGGGCTGGGGATCGCGTCGCTGGCCTCGTTCCTGCTGACGCTGATCACCGGCGTGCTGCTGATGTTCTATTACAAGCCGCACGTCGAGGTGGCCTACGACTCGATCAAGGACATCGCCTTCGTCGTCCCGACGGGAAACCTGATCCGCAACATCCACCGCTGGGCGGCCAACGTGATGGTGGTGACGGTGATCCTGCACATGGCGCGCGCGTTCTACACGGCTGCGTACCGCGCGCCGCGCGAGTTCAACTGGCTGATCGGAATGGGCCTCCTGGTGGTGACCCTGGGGCTCTCGTTCACGGGCTACCTGCTGCCCTGGGACCAGTTGGCCTACTGGGCGATCACGATCGGCGCGAACATCGCGCAGTCGCCGCGCGAGATCACCGATGCGCTCGGTGTCACCGAGTCGTTCGACCCGGGCGGGCTGCAGAAGCTGCTCTTGCTCGGCTCCGACCAGGTGGGTGAGGAGGCGTTGATCCGCTTCTACCTGCTGCACGTGATGATCCTGCCCTTGGTGCTCTTGGGCCTGCTCTCGGTGCACTTCTGGCGCATCCGCAAGGACGGCGGGCTCGTGCGGCCCAAGGACGCCGATGCGCGGCTCGGGCCCGTTCGCGCCGCGGACTACCCGGTGTTCACGGAAGCGCCGCGCAAGACCTACCAGCTCGCGGCGGTCGTCCGGGGTACCAGCGGCGCGGTGGGCCGGGCGCCCGAGAACACGGTGCCGTCGATGCCGCACCTGTTCTACGCGGAGCTGGCGGTGACGATGTTGACCATCGCCGTGTGCGTCGCTCTCGCCATGTGGAGCGACGCTCCGCTCAAGGAACTGGCCAACCCGCAGGTGCCCGAGAATCCGGCCAAGGCGCCCTGGTACTTCCTCGGACTGCAGGAGCTCGTGGCCTACTCGGCCTTCATGGGCGGCGTGGGCATCCCGGCGATCGTCCTGCTCGGGCTCGGGCTGATCCCGTACCTGGATCGCGAAACCGAAGGCACAGGCGAGTGGTTCGGCGGGCGGGCCGGCAAGCGCATCGTGCTGCAGGCCCTGTTCGTCGGTTTCGGCGCGGCGCTGGTGATCGAGTACTTCGCGATCCGCTACGGCTGGCTGCGCGAGTGGTTCCCGAACATCGCGCAACTGTGGATCACGTTCGTCAATCCGGGCACGGTGCTCACGCTGATCTACGCCGCGTACTCTATGTGGCTCGTCAAGCGCCACGATTCGACGCGCGCGGGCGCGCTCGGGCTGTTCACCTGCTTCCTGTGCGGTTTCGTGTTCCTGACCGTGATCGGGACGCACTTCCGCGGACCCAACTGGGATTTCTACTGGTCGCCCGCCGACTGGCCGGGGCACTGACATGCAGGCCAACAAACATCTCCTTCTGTGGTCGAGCCTCGTCGCGCTGGGGCTGCTCGTCTCGGCGGCCGTCCAGGAAAACGTCTACAAGGACTGGCGCGTGCTCCAGGCCTCCGCGGCCGAAGCCCCCGGATCCCCCGGACCGATCGGCATTCACCTGCGGCAGGTCGTCGTGCCCACCCTGCACGCGGCCGACCGCTGCGTGACTTGCCACGTCGGCATGGCAGCCGGCGAACCCGTCGTCGCGGGCGATCCCGTGCTGCGGCCGCACCCGGTCGTGGGCCACGACCCCACCGTCATGGGCTGCACGGCGTGCCACGGCGGACAGGGACGCGCCACTGAGAAGGACGCGGCCCACGGAGACGTGCACTTCTGGCCGCAACCGATGATCCCCCGGCGCTACGCGGACGCGGGCTGCGGCGGCTGTCACACGCACCTGGCCGTGCCCACGCTGACCTCGCTCGACGCCGGACAGGCGGCCCTGGAGCGCAACGACTGCCTGGCCTGCCACAAGCTCGACGGACGCGGCGGCACGTTGCGTCCCCTGGGGGCGGGCGGCATGGAGGGGCCGGACCTGTCGTTCGTCGGCGCGCGCGGCTTCCCCGCCGACTGGTACGAGAAGCACCTGGCAGCCCGCGAACGTGCCGCGGATCCCGCGTCGCCCTGGACCAGCTCGTTCGGGAAGATCGAGACCGAGGAGCGCGGCTCGATCGAGGAGCTCCTTTCCTCGCGCGTCGGCGCGCCCCAGCTCGTGCGGGCCAAGGCGACCTTCAACTCGCTCGGCTGCCGCGGCTGCCACAAGGTCGCGGGCGTCGGAGGCGACGACGGTCCGGATCTGACGCTCATCGGCGCGCGCGACCCCGGCCGCATCGACTTCTCCCGTGTGAAGGGCCGCCACGACCTCGCCACCTGGCTCGCGGAGCACTTCAGGAATCCTGCCGGGATCGTGCCCGGCTCGGCGATGCCGATCCTGGGGCTGGATGAGGAGCAGATCGACTTGCTCGTGCGCTACATGCTGTCCTTGAGGCGCACGGACGCGCCCGAGGCCTGGTGGCCCAAGGACCGCGTGCGGGCCGAGCGCCTGGGCGAGCGGGAGTTCGGGGAAGACGGCGCGACGCTCTACGGCAGCTTCTGCGCAGCCTGCCACGGACCGGCGGGAGAGGGCATGCGCTATCCGGGCATGCCCGCCTTCCCGGCGATCGGCAACCCGGACTTCCTCGCCGTGGCGTCCGACGAGTTCCTCACGACCAACATCGCCCACGGCCGCCCCGGCCGGAGAATGGCGGCCTGGGGCGCGACGGAAAACGGACTGCGCCCGGGAGAGATCGCCGCGATCGTCGCCCACCTGCGCACGCAGAGCGGCGTGACCCGGGAGCCGGACGAGCGGCCCGCGCGCTGGGCGCGCACGGATGCGGCGGCGGGCGGCGCGTTGTACTCCGCGCACTGCGCGCAGTGCCACGGCGACAAGGGCCAGGGCGGCGAAGGACCGGCGTTGGCCAATGGGGCCCTGCTCGGTGCCGCCAGCGACACCTTCCTGTACGAGACCATCCGCCGCGGTCGCCGCGGCACGACGATGACGGGCTTCTCGCAACCGAGCACGGTGCGGCCCGCACTGGACGAAGCGGAAATCGAGTCCATCGTCGCCTTCCTGCGGACCTGGGAGAAGCAGCCATGACCTCACGCGGCATCGATCGCAGACAGTTCCTCAACGCGGCGAATGCCGCAGGTTTCGGCGCGCTGATCGCCTCGACCGCGAACGCCTGGGGGTTGCAGGCGCCCTCCAATCCTCTGGCTTCGTACCCGGATCGTGCCTGGGAACGGGTCTACCGCGACATCTTCCAGCACGATTCGACGTTCCACTTCCTGTGCGCGCCCAACGACACGCACAACTGCCTGATCAAGAGCTTCGTGCGCTCGGGCGTCGTCACGCGTCTGGGGCCGAGCATGCGCTACGGCGAAGCGACCGACCTGCAGGGCAACCAGACGACGCACCGCTGGGATCCGCGCATCTGCCAGAAGGGGCTCGCGCTCACGCGCCGCTTCTACGGCGATCGCCGCCTGCGCCACCCGATGGTGCGCGCGGGTTTCAAGCGCTGGCACGACGAGGGATTCCCGCGCACGGAGAACGGGCTGCCTCCCAAGGAGTACTTCGACCGCGCGCGCGACGCCTGGCTGCGAGTCACCCACGACGAAGCCGCGGCGATCGCGGCGGCGGCGCTGGCGAACATCGCCAAGACGTACACCGGCGAGGAGGGACAGAAGAAGCTCCTGGAACAGCACTACGACGTGGAGTGCGTCAAGGCCACGCAGGGCGCGGGCACCCAGGTGCTCAAGTTCCGCGGCGGCATGCCGCTCTTGGGGATCACGCGCGTGTTCGGCATGTACCGCCTGGCGAACTCGATGGCCTTGCTCGACGAGCACATCCGCAAGGTCGGGCCGGACAAAGCCCTCGGCGGGCGCGGGTTCGACAACTACTCGTGGCACACCGACCTGCCGCCGGGACACCCGATGGTCACCGGCCAGCAGACGGTCGAGTTCGACCTGCACTCGGTCGAGCACGCCAAGACGGTGGTCGTGTGGGGCATGAACTGGATCACGACCAAGATGCCCGACGCGCACTGGCTGACCGAGGCGCGGCTCCAGGGCACGCGCGTGGTCGTGATCGCCTGTGAGTACTCGGCGACCTCGACGAAGGCGGACGACGTGCTCGTCGTGCGGCCGGGCATGACGCCGGCGCTCGCCCTCGGCTTCGCGCACGTGATCCTGAAGGAGAAGCTCTACGACGTCGACTACGTCAAGCGCTGGACCGACCTGCCCCTGCTCGTGCGCATGGACAATCTGAAACTCCTGCGCGCACAAGAGGTCTTCGGCGGCGAACAGGCGGTGCTCGCGAACCAGACCCAGGTGCTCAAGGAGGGCGAGAAGCCCGCGGCGCCGGGCACGCACACGGACATGGTCATCCCGGGCAAGCTGCGCGCGGAGTGGGGCGACTACGTCTGGTGGGACGACGCGGCCGGCGCGCCGAGCGCGATCAGTCGCGACCAGATCGGCGCGCACTCGACCGTGGGCGACCCGCGGCTTTCGGGCAGCCTCGAGGTCACGCTCGCCGACGGGAAGAAGGTGCGCTGCCGCCCGGTCTTCGACCTGGTGCGGGAGTACGTGGACCACTTCGACCCGAAGACGGTCGAGGAGATGACCTGGGCGCCGGCGCAGGCCGTCCAGGACCTCGCGCGGCACTTCGCCAAGGAGCCGGGGACGACCCTGTACGCGATCGGCATGGGGCCGAACCAGTTCTTCAACAGCGACAACAAGGACCGGGCGGTGTTCCTGCTGGCGGCACTGACCGGCAACGTCGGCAAGATCGGCGGCAACGTCGGCTCGTACGCGGGCAACTACCGCACGGCGTTCTTCAACGGTTCGCCGCAGTGGATCAACGAAAACCCGTTCGACATCGAGCTCGACCCGGCCAAGAACGCCCGGCCGAAGCAGTACTGGAAAGCCGAGTCCGCGCACTACTACAACCACGAGGATCACCCGCTGCGCGTCGGAAAGAAGCTGCTCACCGGCTCGACGCACATGCCGACGCCGACGAAGTCGATGTGGTTCGCGAACGCGAACTCGATCCTGGGCAACGTCAAGTGGCACTACAACACGGTGGTCAACGTGCTGCCGCGCATCGAGATGATCGCGGTCAACGAGTGGTGGTGGTCGACGTCCTGCGAATGGGCGGACATCGTGTTCGCGGTCGACTCGTGGGCGGAACTCAAGCATCCGGACATGACCGCATCGGTCACCAATCCGTTCCTGCAGGTGTTTCCGCGCTCGCCGCTGCCGCGGATCTTCGACACCATCAGCGACATCGAGGTCCAGATGAAGGCCTGCGAACAGCTGGCGAAGATCACCGGTGACCAGCGCTTCGTCGACTACTGGAAGTTCGTGCGCGAGGACAAGACCGCGGTCTACCTGCAGCGCATCCTGGACAACTCGTCGAACACGAAGGGTTACAAGATCGAGGAGCTCGAGGCCAAGGCCAAGGAGGGGGTGCCGGCCCTGATGATGAGCCGCACTTCGCCCAAGTCCGTCGGCCACGAGCAGATCCAGGACTCGCGACCCTGGTACACGAAGTCGGGCCGCCTGGAGTTCTACCGCGACGAGGACGAGTTCATCGAGGCCGGCGAGAACCTGCCCGTGCACCGCGAGCCGATCGACTCGACCTTCTACGAGCCCAACGTGATCGTCGCGCCCAAGCACGAGGCGATCCGGCCCCAGGGACCGGAGGACTACGGCGTCGAGCGCAGCGACCAGTCCTGCGAGGTCCGTCAGGGCCGCAACGTCGTCAAGACCTGGGCGGAGGAGAAGCTCTCGCCGCACCCGCTCGCCAAGGACGGGTACCGCTTCATCTTCCACACGCCGAAGTACCGCCACGGTTCGCACACGACGCCGATCGACACGGACATGGTCGCCGTGCTGTTCGGCCCGTTCGGCGACGTGTACCGGCACGACAAGCGCATGCCCTTCGTGACCGAAGGCTACGTCGACATCCATCCGTCGGACGCCAAGGAGCTCGGCATCGAGGACGGCGACTACGTGTGGATCGACTCGGATCCGTCCGACCGGCCGTTCCGCGGCTGGCAGCAGAACGCGCGCGACTACAAGTTCGCGCGTTGCATGGCGCGGGCGCGCTACTACCCCGGCACGCCGCGCGGGGTCACGCGCATGTGGTTCAACATGTACGGCGCGACGCCGGGCTCGGTCGAGGGCCAGACGACGCGCGCGGACGGGTTGGCCAAGAACCCGCGGACCAACTACCAGGCGATGTTCCGTTCGGGCTCGCACCAGTCCGCCACGCGCGGCTGGCTCAAGCCGACGTGGATGACGGACTCGCTGGTGCGCAAGGAGATGTTCGGGCAGGCGATCGGCAAGGGCTTCCTGCCCGACGTGCACTGCCCGACGGGAGCTCCGCGCGAGGCGATCGTGAAACTCACGAAGGCGGAGCCCGGCGGCATGGAGTCCAAGGGGCTGTGGCGACCGGCGGCCCAGGCCTCCGGCCGCGCTACGAGAGTGCCGCGTTGAACACCTACCTGGCCGGCGGCTTCATGTCCGGCGACACCGAGAAGAAAGGCTGAGCCATGGCACGCGTCAACAACTGGCAGATCGGGCGGGACATGTCGTACTGGTACCCCGAGAGCCGACCGAAGCGTCAATTCGCCGCGATCTTCGACACCAACAAGTGCATCGCGTGCCAGACGTGCACCCTGGCCTGCAAGACGACCTGGACGTCGGGCGTGGGGCAGGAGTACATGCTCTGGAACAACGTCGAGACCAAGCCCTACGGCTTCTACCCGCTGGGCTGGGACGTCAAGCTGCTCGCCGAGCTCGGCGCCCAGCAGTGGAAGGGCGACGTCTACACCGGACGAACGGTCTTCGAGGCCGCGCGGCCGGGTGAGCGCGCGCTCGGCTGGCGCCCCGAGGAATACGACTACGCGCACCCCAACGTCGGCGAGGACGACTGCGCCGGCTCGATCGAGAAGGGCGCCGCCTTCGTCGAGCAGCACATGGCGTGGTTCTTCTACCTGGCGCGCATCTGCAACCACTGCACCTACCCGGCCTGCCTCGCGTCGTGCCCGCGCGGTTCGATCTACAAGCGGCCCGAGGACGGCATCGTCGTGGTCGACCAGGGACGTTGCCGCGGGTACCAGGAGTGCGTCAAGGCCTGCCCCTACAAGAAGGTCTTCTTCAATCCGATGACCGGCACCTCGGAGAAGTGCATCGCCTGCTTCCCCAAGATCGAGCAGGAACAGCAGCCGCAGTGCTTCGTCAACTGCATCGGCAAGATCCGCATGGCGGGGTTCATCTCGCGGCCCGAGGACGCCAATCCGGACAACCCGATCGACTACCTCGTGCACGTGCGCAAGATCGCGAAACCCCTGTTCCCGCAGCTCGGCCTGGAGCCCAACGTCTACTACATCCCGCCGATCCACGTGCCGACGCATTTCACGCGGCAGATGTTCGGCCCGGGCATCGAGAAGGCGATCGCCGAGTACCGCAACGCGGACAAGGACCTCGCCGGCCTGCTCGCGCTGTTCGGCTCGAGCGAGTCGATCATGCACCGCTGGCGCCGCGAGGGCGACGTCGTCATGGGCCTGAAGGAGGACGGCACGGAGATCGTGCGCGTGCCGCTCAAGGAACCCGTGCACGAACGTGTCGCCTACGACGCCTCGCTGAAGGTCCAGCGCACCAATTGCCCATGAGGACGGCCATGCAACTCGATTCGCGTCACTTCAGCGTTTTCCTTGCCTTGCTGCTCGCGGCCTGTTCGCAGGGCGGCACGGTGGCCGCACCGCCGACCGAGATCGCGATCCAGCCCTGCGCCGGGACCCTGCCCGCGGATCCGCTCGATCCGCGCTGGCAGGCCGTGGCGCCGTTCCCGGCCCCGCTGATCCTCCAGGACATGGTCGAGCCGCGCCTGCTCGAGACCTCGACGCGCGAGGTCCGGGTGCGCACGTTGAGCGACGGAGCGCGCGTCGCCTTCCACCTCGAATGGGACGATGCGACGAAGGAGGACCTGCCGATGCCCGCGAGCTTCGTGGACGCGTGCGCGGTCCAGCTGCCCGCGAAGACCGCTCCCGACGTGCCCGCGCCGCAGATGGGCGAGCCCGGCCGTGCGGTCGAGATCGTGCTCTGGCGCGCGAGCTGGCAGGCCGTGGTCGACGGCCGGCCCGACACGCTGCAGGCGATCCATCCCAACGCGACCACGGACCACTATCCGTTCGACGCAGCCTCGCTGCCGGAGGGCTCCGACGCCCGGCGCGCGATGCAACTGCGCTACTCGCCGGCCCGCGCTCTGGGCAACGACCTCGCGGGACCGCGCGAAACCCCCGTTCAGGATCTCCTGGCCGAAGGGCCGGGCACGCTCGCTCCCGCCTCCGCGCACACTTCCACCGGCAAGGGCGTGCGCACGGCAAACGGCTGGAGCGTGGTGCTGGTGCGCGCGATGCCTCCCGGGCTCGCGCCGGGGGCCCGCACGCAGGTCGCCTTCGCGGTCTGGCAGGGCGCCCACGAGGAAACCGGGGCACGCAAGATGCGCACCGGCTGGATGCCGCTGTTCCTGGAGGTGAAGCCGTGAAGGCTCCTCAGTTGTCCCTCGATCCGCGGGCCGGCGAGCTCCTGGCGCAGGCCCAGGAGTGGCGCCTGATCGGCCGGCTCTTCGAGCGGCCGACCGCGGCTTGGCGCGAGGACGTGGCGCGCCTGGCCGAGGGCTGCACGGATCCGCTGCTGCGGGCCGCGGGGGCCCTCGCGCAACAAGCCGACGAGGGGGAATACCACGCCCTCCTGGGGCCCGGTGGAGTGCTGCCCGCGCGCGAGGCGGGCTATCGCCGCACCGCCGATCCGGCGCGCTCCCTGGCGGAGATCCGCTCCTTCCACGCCGCGTTCGCCTTCGAGGCGCGCCACGAGGATCCGATCGACCACTTGAGCGTGCTGTGCGGCTTCGTTGCCTGGCTGTACTTCAAGGAGGCCTACGCCTTGGCCGCGGACGATGCGGAAGCCGCCGAAGTGACACGCGAGGCGGCCGCGCGATTCGTGCGCGCGCACCTCGCGCCCTGCGCCGAGCCCCTCGCCGCACAGCTCGAGCCCCTCGAGGTCGAACCCCTGCGCTCGGCGGCACAGGCCCTGCTCGCGCGCACCGGCCCCAGGCCGACCAACGTCGAGGGGGACTGGGTGCCCCACGGGCTGGCGGTCGACGAGTGCACGGTGAGCTGCGCCCTGGGCGCCGCGGCGGAGTCCGCGCCCGACGAGGGCGACGAGCTGCCGCCGGAGTTCACGGCCGGGCTGCCGCGCGACCTGCTCTGACCCTGGCTGCGCGGCGGCGCGCGACCTGGGTGGTGCCGCCACGGACGGTGGGAGGCACGGCCCGCACTCGGGCGCCGACGGGCTTCCGAGCCCTCTCGGGGCCCCGCGATCGGGGCAGGCCCGCTGGGGTGCCGCTCCCCCGTGCAGGCGCACGCCGGCGGGTCGTTTTCGGGGGGCGGACGCGGGCCCGTTCGGCCCCTCTGCCCGCCGCCGTGCCCATGGGGGAACCGGGCTCCATGCGCTAGAATGACGGCTTCGCCGGGCCGGACCCGAACAGCGGAAAAACCGCCGGGGCCCAGCGACGGCGCGAGCGGCGGGTGTCGTTCGCGCGGGCCGTCCAACTCGCCCCGGGTCCCCTCTGCCGCAAGGATCCTCCCGTGACCAGCTCCGCCCGTCCGGCGTTTCTCACCCCGACCGACACCTTCGTCCGCCGCCACCTCGGACCCGACGAGCCTGCCGTGCAGGCCATGTTGCAGACGATCGGCGTGAGGAGCCTCGACGAGCTCGTGGCCCAGACGGTGCCCGCGGACATCCGCCTGAACCGGCCCCTGGCGCCCATGACGGCGAGCGAGCCGCGCGGCGAATCCGAGTTGCTGGCGGAATTCCGGACAACCTGCCGCAAGAACGAGGTCTATCGCTCGTTCATCGGCCTGGGCTACTCGGGCACGGTCGTGCCTCCGGTGATCCAGCGCAACATCCTGGAGAACCCGGGCTGGTACACGCAGTACACGCCCTACCAGGCCGAGATCTCCCAGGGCCGGCTGGAGGCGCTGCTCAACTTCCAGACCATGATCAGCGACCTGACCGGCCTGCCGATGGCGGGCGCGTCGCTGCTCGACGAAGCCACTGCGGCCGCCGAGGCGGTCAGCATGTGCTACGAGATCGGCCGCGGAAAGCGCCACACCTTCTTCGTCAGCGACCGCTGCCACCCGCAGGTGATCGCCGTGGTCCAGACGCGCGCCGAGGCGGTCGGGATCAAGATTGCGGTCGGCGCCATGGAGCGCTTCGACTTCGCGTCGGGCGACATCTTCGGCGCCCTGATCCCGTACCCGACCACCGACGGCGAGCTCGTCGACCTCGAGCCGCTGGTGAAGAAGATCCACGCCGCCGGGGCGCTCGCGGTGGTGGACGCGGATCTCCTGGCGCTCGCCTTGGTGAAGTCACCCGGCGACTGCGGCGCCGACATCGCCATCGGCTCGGCGCAGCGCTTCGGAGTGCCCTTCGGCTTCGGCGGACCCCACGCGGCGTATCTGTCGACCAAGTCCGAGTACAAGCGCGAGATGCCCGGCCGCCTGATCGGCGTGTCGCGCGATGCAGGGGGTGGGCGGGCGCTGCGCATGGCGCTGCAGACCCGCGAGCAGCACATCCGCCGCGAGAAAGCCACCTCCAACATCTGCACGGCCCAGGTGCTGCTCGCCGTCATGGCGGGCATGTACGGCGTCTACCACGGGCCCGCGGGTGTCAAGGCGATCGCGACGCGTGTGCACGGCATGACGAAGACGCTGGCGAAGGGGCTGGAGAAGCTCGGCCTCGCCGTGCAGCACGCGGCGGTCTTCGACACGCTGGCGGTCCTTGTGCCCGATTCGGCGGCGGTGCTCCAGCGCGCCCGGGCCCTGCGCATCAACCTGCGCGCCCTGGATGCCAAACGCGTGGGCGTGTCCCTGGACGAGACCGTGAGCACGGCCGATCTTTCCAACCTGCTCGAGGCCTTCGGCGGGACGCAAGGACGCGCGCTGAAGATCGAGGACCTGGCAGCGCAGGTCTCGCTCGCGCTGCCGGCCGCCCTGGCGCGTCCGAGTGCGTACCTGACGCATCCGGTGTTCAACTCCTACCACTCCGAGCACGAGATGCTGCGCTACATGCGCGCGCTGGAGTCCAAGGACCTCTCGTTGACCACCTCGATGATCCCGCTGGGCTCGTGCACGATGAAGCTCAACGCCACCAGCGAGATGATCCCGGTGACCTGGGAGGAGATCGGCGGCCTGCACCCCTTCGCGCCCGCGGACCAGACCCGCGGTTACCAGGAGCTGTTCGCCAACCTGGAGCGGGCCCTGTTGGAAATCACGGGCTTCCACGGCGTGTCCCTGCAACCCAACGCCGGTTCCCAGGGGGAATACGCGGGCCTGCTCGTGATCCGCGCCTATCACCGATCACGGGGCGAGGCGCACCGCAACGTGTGCCTGATCCCGGTCAGCGCCCACGGCACGAACCCGGCGAGCGCGGTGATGGCCGGCATGCAGGTGATCGTGGTGGCCTGCGACGCCCACGGCAACGTCGACGTCGAGGACTTGCGCGCCAAGGCGAAGCAGCACGCGGCGAACCTGTCCTGCCTGATGATCACCTACCCGTCGACCCACGGCGTGTTCGAGGAGCGGATCCGCGAGATCTGCCAGATCGTTCATGAGCACGGCGGCCAGGTCTACATGGACGGCGCCAACATGAACGCCCAGGTCGGCCTGTGCCGGCCGGGCGACTTCGGCGCGGACGTGTGCCACCTCAATCTGCACAAGACCTTCTGCATCCCGCACGGCGGCGGCGGTCCCGGCATGGGGCCGATCCTGTGCTCGAAGCAGCTCACGCCGTTCCTGCCGGGGCACCCGGTGGTCAAGCTGGGCGGCGACCAGGCGTCCGGCGCGGTCAGCGCGGCGCCCTGGGGCAGCGCGTCGATCCTGCCGATTTCCTGGATCTACATCGCGTTGATGGGCTCCGCGGGGCTGAAGCGCGCGACCGAGATCGCGATCCTCAACGCCAACTACATGGAGGCGCGGCTCAAGGGCCACTACTCGATCGTGTACTCCAACGCCAAGGGCCGCGTGGCCCACGAGTTCATCATCGACCTGCGGCCGTTCGAGCACTCGGCGGGCGTCGTGTCGGAGGACGTGGCCAAGCGCCCTGATGGACTACGGTTTCCACTCGCCGACGATGTCCTTCCCCGTCGTGGGCACGCTGATGATCGAACCCACGGAGTCCGAGCCGCGGGCCGAGCTCGATCGGCTGTGCGACGCCCTGATTTCGATCCGAGGGGAAATCCGCGCCATCGAGGAGGGCCGCGCCGACCGCGCCGACAACGCGCTGAAGCACGCGCCCCATACGGCGGCGGTCGTGATGGCCGACGGCTGGAACCACAAGTACTCGCGCGAGGAGGCCGCCTTCCCCGCGCCCTGGGTGCGCGAGCGCAAGTTCTGGCCGACCGTGAGCCGCATCGACAACGGTTTTGGCGACAAGAACCTGGTGTGCACCTGCCCGCCGGTCGAAGCGTACGCCGAGATCACCCCCCAGGCCCGCGAGCCGCGCGGCACCGGCGCGCGTGTAGGTGTCCTCGTGCTGAAACGCATTCTCGGACTGCTCCACATCCAACAGGAGGGCAAAATGCTCGACGTCGGCAGCAAGGCACCGGAGTTCACGGTCAAGGACCACCTGGGCCGCAGCGTGAGCCTGAAGGGCTTCGCGGGAAAGCGCGTCGTCCTGTGGTTCTATCCCAAGGCCGACACGCCCGGCTGAACGCTGCAGGGCTGCGGATTCCGTGATCGAATCCGCGAATACGAGCAGGCCGGCGCGGTCGTGCTGGGCATCTCGTTCGACACCGAGGGCGAGAACAAGGCCTTTGCCGAGAAATTCGGCTACGACTTCCCGCTCCTGTGCGATGTCGATCGCAAGATCGGCCTGGCCTACGGCGCGTGCAAGAGTCCGAAGGACCGTTACGCCGCGCGCCTGACGTACGTGATCGGCCCCGGCGGGGTGATCGAGCAGGCCATCGACACCAAGGACCCGGGCGGCCAGGCGGCGGCGCTCCTCAAGACCTTCCCCGCGAAGTAGGCGAGCCTCCGCCTCGATTCCATCCGGCCCGCGGGCGACTTCACGGTCGCGCGCGGGCCGCTCGCCTGTCGGTCAAGTCTCCCGCGGCGTGAGCGAATGGGCCTTGCGGCCTCCGCGCGGCATCTCCGTCTGGGAACCCGGGTGGTCGATCAGGCGTCGCGACAGTTCGAGCGAACGATCCACGAGCCCCCGCACCCCCTCGCGCAGGGACTCGCTGCGCTCCACGTGGGCCACGTTGTTCTCCATGTCCTCCGCATCCCAGCCGCGCGAGTGGCCCACGAAGGGGAACGGCGGGAAGGCGCAGCCGAGTTCGCCGAAGAAGGTCAGCAGCTGGCCGGCCACGCCCTGCACGTTGTCCTGGCCCCCGGTGATGATGAAACTCGCGACCTTGTTCCGCATCAGGACGCGATTGGCGATCGTGATCTGATTCTGCACGCAGTTCATGCGCTCCGCCATCTTGTAGTAGAGCGAGCTGGCGTTGCCCCAACGGATCGGCGTGGCGATCACGAACACGTCGGCCCAGCCCACGATCGCCTCGTACACGCGGTCGAGCTGGTCGTTCGCGTCCATTTGCGTGATCGAGCAGGGCCAGGTGCAGGCGCGCGAGCTCTTCGAGTAGTAGCCCTCGCAGGCGCGGAACGAGAGCTCGCGCAGGCGGATCGTTCGCGTCTCGGCGCCCTTGCTCGCGGCGTGCTCCAGGGCAGCTGCCAGCAGGAATTCCGAAGTGGACTCCCGTGGATTCTCCGCGTTCATCTGGGTGGTGGAGATTCCGACCACTCGCAGGGGCGCGTCGTTCGCCAGGCCGCCCGGGGTGCCGCGCGGCTTGATCTGCGAGAGCGGATGGGGCGCGTGGGGCAGCCGGTTGCGCGTGCTGCGCGCCTCCACGGCCACCAGCACGCGCCCGTTCTCGACCTTGACCTCGTGCGCGGGCACGCGATCGGCCTCGTAGCCCGGCTCGCCCTCCCCGGTGCGGCAGTGGAATTTCCAGGCGTGCCAGGGACAAACCACGTAGTCCCCTTCGAGTCGTCCCTTGCCCAGGGGCCCGCCCACGTGGTTGCACACGCCGGATATGGCGCCGAAGACTCCGTCCCGGCAGGTCAGCGCCAACTTGCCGCGGCCGACCTTGACCTCCTGCAGGGGCAGTCGTTTCAGCTCGCTTGCCGCGCCGACGTCACACCACTCCGGTTGCGCTTCGTGCTTCATGGTGGCTCGCGAACCTACGCCAGCCCCTGTGCACCGTCAACGCAGACCGCCGCGGGGCGTCAATTCGCCCAAGTCCCCGGAGTGGGCTCCCTGGAGGTCGAACTGGAGCAGGAACTGGGGAAGCCCATCGCTCATGCAGTCCAGGGCGTAAACGCCGGGAGCGAGCCCCTCGAATTCGAAGCGCCCGTCCTCCGCGGATCGTCGTTGAAGCGAGAAGGGCAGCTCCTGGTCCCAGGATCGCAGGCAGAGGCTTTGGGCGGCCAAGGGGGCCCCGCGCGAGTCCACGAGCCTCCCCCGAACGGACCGCAAGCGCAGGCGCTCGAGCGGGACCCGCAGAGTCACCTGGCGTTCGCGCGCGTCGACCTCACGGGAGAGAACCGCGATCAGATCTCCGGGTGTCGGCTGACGGTAGATCACGATCTGGACCTTGCCGTCGGGCAGGCTGTCGAAGTGCACCTTGCCGGAACTGTTCACCACCTGCACGGCCACGGGGCCCGCGGGGGGCTGACCGGGATCGGACACGCCCATGGCGTTCACCAACCACTGGCCGCCCACGTCATTGGGCCAGGGTTCGAGCGTGAGGTCGAAGGGCAGTCTCACGGCTGAACCGCAATCGACGTCCCAGCGCAGTGCCTGGCCCTCGGCGACCTCGAAGGAGCGCTGTGCGATCGACTCCATGCCGCCGCGCAGCACGCGCACGTCCACGGTGCCCGCCAGAATCCCGCCGATGCGGAAGCGACCCTGGTCATCGCTGGTGGCAACGCGCGCGGCAAGCAGGTTGAAGAGGTAGCTCGCCGGCATCTCCGGCGCGGAGCAGAACAGGAATACCGTGCAGCCCGGCACCGGCTCTGGGCCGTCGGTGATGCGCCCCTCCAGGACGGCTCCCAGGCCCAGCCGCAGCTCCACGCGCAGGGGCGTGGTCGTGACTTCGATGAGGCGGCTGGCCGGCGTGGACTCCGGGTGGGCGCCGGCCGCCGAGACGATCACGCTGCCCTGGGGGACCTCGTTGCAGTGGAACTGGCCGTCACCATCGGTGCGCACCTGTACCGAGCGCGGTTCCGGCCCGCTTCGATCGTAGGGCGTGACCTCCTTGGCGGACTCCGGCACGAACGCCACCAGGGCATCCGGCACGGGTCGCCCCTCGACGTCGAGCACGCGCCCCGAGACTTCCCCGGCGGCCCTCGAGATCGTCAGCTCGAGCAACTCCGTTCCGCCGGGCTTGCCCTGGATCACCCGGGCGGGGGACGCCCCATGCCCCGGCACGCGCGCCTGCAGCGCCACGGAGGGACTGGCGTCCTCCAGGCGGAAGTTCCCCTGAGCGTCGCAACGCGCGACCGGGAGCGCCTCGAGGCGATTGGCGTGGGCCCAGATCGTGGCCTCGGACACGGGAGCCCCGCGCTCGTCGATCACCCTCCCCCGCACGTCGACTCCCCTCAGTCGGATCTCGTGCTGCCTGTGCTCGCCGGCCGCCAAGTGGAGCACGCCCGCACGTCCGGCGCGGTCGATCTCGATGCAGTAGTCGTCCGGGTGGAGGTCCGCGACCGTCGCCACGCCGGCCGCGTCCGTGGGGGAGAAGCGCAGCATCGTGCCGAGGTTCTGCATTTCGAGCGTCGTGCGCACGGCCACGCCCACCCCCGGCAGAGGATCTCCTTCGCTGTCCCGCACGGTCACGCTCAGCACGGCGAGTTCCTGGCTCTTCCCGGTGCTTGCCGGAGCCGCCGGGGCCTCCGGCGGAGCCCCTGCCGAGCGCCTCGAATCGGAAGCGTCGGGGGCCTGCGCGTCGAGCCCATGGACCGGATCGCGCCGCGTCGGTTCACCGGGCGCTTCGGGGGCCCCGGGCACCGGGACCGCGGCCCCGCGGCCCGCGCGCCACGCGATGGGGAGGCACAGGAGCAGCAACAACAGGGAGACGAGCATCAGCTTCTGCTTCATGGCCAGTGCAATCCATGCGGTCGTTGTGGCGGCGAGCGGAGCCGCCGGGGCCAGTTCGCGTGCGCGGGCGAGCACCTCTCCGCGCAGCGCGGAAAAATCCGCCGCGCTCAGGATCCACGCGGCCGGCGCCGCGACGAGGCCCCGGGGCAAACCGCGGCGCAGGCGATCGAGTCCCCGGGACAGCTGGGCCCGGACGGTCCCCGGCGGCCGCTCCAGGGACTTCGCGATTTCCGCGGGTTCGAGGCCGTGGAGCAGGTGCAGGCGCAGCACGGGGCGGTGCGCCTCGGGCAGGAGAGCGATGGCCTGCTCCAGACGTGCCTCGAGATCCCTGAGGGAGGCCTCCTCCGCGGGGTCGAGGCCCACCTCCCGACGCATTCGCCCGGGGTCGGGCTCCCGTCGCGATCGACGGCGCGCCTCGCGAGCGTGATTGGCGAGGATTCCGAGGAGCCAAGGCAGCACGCGCTGCCTCTCGTCGAAGCGCTGGCGCGATTCGATGGCCGTGAGGAACGTCGACTGCAGGAGGTCCTGGGGCGAGGCCTCGGAGCAGGCCAGGTGGCGGGCCAGGGGTGCCAACTCCGAAACGGTGGCGTCGAACACCCGACCGAGGGCCTGCGGATCGCCGGTGGCCCGGTAGCGGCGGAAGGCCCGGTCGGCGGACGTGGGGAGCATCGCGGGGAACATCGAGAGGCACTTGGCGCGGGGCGGCCCGAGCGTTGCGACATTCTGCCAGCGGACCCCACCGGCCCTCCCGGCCCTCCCGGCCCTCCCGACCCTCCCTCGGGGGGGGCAGACTGCTAACCTGTCCCGGGAGCCCCAACCATGGTCCTGATCGCCCTGCTCGCCCTGCTGTTCAGCCTTCAATCCCCGCCCGCCGGCGCCCCGGATCCGGCCCAGGCGCGCCAGCAACGACAGGAGCTGGAGGCGCGCGAGCGCTCGGCGAGACTCGCCAAGCTCGACAAGGAATGGAAGAGCTTCGAGGTGGCGCCGTTCCTGGTGCTCAGCGAGCGCCAGGATGCCCTGGCACGCCAAGCCGCGGCCGACTCGGTGATCCTGTGGAAGTGGATGGGCGAGACCTTCCCCACCTTCGCGCCCGAGAGCTACGCGCCCGCGCCGATCCTGTGCGTGCATTCCGACGAGGATGGAGCCGTCCGCGACGGCTACGTCGAGGGCGGTTACGTGTTCGCGGGCGAGGGTACCTACCTGCTCTCGATCTATCCGGCGCCTTTCATTCAATCCAATGTGCGCCGGCGCGTGGCCGAGGCCTGGTTTCAGGCCAAGGACCGCGATCTCTACTTCGCGTTGCCGGGCTGGATGCGCGCCGGTCTCGTGGAAGTGCTGGCCGATGCCCGCATCAAGGGTGGAAAGCTGATCCTCAAGCCGGACACGGACACACTGAACGACTTCGCCAGGCTCATGCGCGAAGACCAGTTGGTTCCGCTGCGCAAGTTCCTGAAGCAGCCCATGGCACGGGCTGCCTCGGAGGGCGAAGGCCGCGACCGGCGCTTCAGTCCGTCACCCCAGGCGGGGCAATTCGTGCGCTACCTGCTGGCGGGCAAGGGCGCCAAGGGAGCGAAGACGAGCAAGATCCTGCCCGACACCCTCGCGGCCCTGTCGGGGAAACTCCCGGCGCTCGCGTCGGAAGTGGACGCGGCGTTGAAGGAGGCCGGCGTTTCGGCCGGCGCCCCCGAGTGGTCGGAGCGGCGCGCCCGGGAATTCGAGAAGCTCGAGGCGCGCGTCCTGCCCGAGGTCTTCGAAGCGGTCTTCGCCGACTGGACCGACAAGGACTGGGACGCCCTGATCGAGGGCTACAAGTTCGACAAGTTTTGAGCCCCGGCGCGAGCGGTCGAAACGACCCAGGCCCCCCGGGGAGCTCGCCGCGGCTGCACCCGGGCCCTGCATCGACGGGATCCGACACGCCTGCGATCCATGTGCGGACCCGCTACGCGGTGAGGCGTATGGCAGCGGGCAGGGGCTCGGTCCAAACGACCCTGGCTACTTCCCCCAAGTGTCGGGGCCCTCGGGCCAGGAGCACAGTCATGTCCGCACTCTCACGTCTGCGTGCATTCCACTTCGGCGCGATCCTCGGCCTGGGGCTCCTGACGCCGCTGCTCTCCGCCCAAAACACCTGGTACGTCGACGACGACGGCGCGCCGGGCGGCAACGGGACGTGGGCCAACCCCTACCCGAGCATCCAGCGGGCCATTTCCGCCTCGGGAACCACCAGTGACGACACGATCCGCGTGCGGCCCGGCACCTATCGGGAGCGGCTGGAGTTCATCCATTCGCTGACCGTGATCAGCGAAGCCGGTCCGGACGCGACGATCATCGACGCGGGCTTCCGCGGCAGCGTGGTCAGCGTGCGGAATCGCGGCGGATGGCCCACCCGCATCGAGGGATTCACCCTGCGGCGGGGCAGCGGCCGCTACAACGCCGTGCGCGGCGAGTCCCTGGGAGGAGGGCTCTTCTGCGTCAACAGCAAGCTCACGCTGGTGGACTGCCGGATCGAGGACAACGCCACGCGGTCCGGCGGCGGGGACTCGCCCCTGGTGGGCCAGGGCGGAGGCATCTACGCGGGCGTCGCCGCGGACCTCCTGCTCCTCAACTGCACGGTCCTCCGCAACGACGCCCAGTTCGGCGGCGGCGTTTGCGTCGACCGCGGACTGTTCGCCATGTCCGGCGGGCGTCTCGAAGCCAATCGAGCCCTGGGCACGGAATTCGATCCGGGCCGTGGCGGCGGCCTGCGCGTGCTCGCGGGGGGTCGCATCGATCTGCAGAGCGTCGAGATCCGCGCCAATCTCGCCCTCGGCAGCGCCTTCGGCGTCGAGGCTCTCGGCGGGGGGCTGCGGCTGGAAGCCGGCGCCTCCGGTGACCTGCAGGCCTGCACGCTTGAAGCCAACGATGCCGGCGGTTGGTCCCTGGGTTACGGGGACCTGTCCGGCTACGGCGGCGGTGTGTCGTCCATGGCACACAAGGAGCAGTTCACGCTGCAATCGTGCTCCGTGCTGGCCAACTGGGGCAACAACGGAGGAGGTGGAATTCACGGTCAAGGGCGCGTGCGCGGGAGCACGATCGCGGGGAACCACGGCCAGTTCGGCGGCGGAGTCCACGCCGTCGACATGGAGCTCGTCGACTGCGTGATCCGCGACAACTGGGGCAGCGTCTCCGGCGGGTACGACTGGGGAGGCGGCGTGCTGGTGCTGCCGGGCCGCATCGGCGTCTTCGAACGCTGCGAGATCGCCTCGAACCACGCCTATCCGCAGGGCGGAGGCGGTTGGGGCGGCGTGTACCTCGATTGCAACATCCACGGCAACTTCGCCCGTGGGGACGGCACGCTGGGGTTCGTGGGCGGAGGCGGCGTCTTCGGCGGCCACCTGATCGGCTGCGGCGTGTGGGGCAATCAAACGGACGACTACGAGGACCACGACGCGGAGGGCGGCGGGCTCTACGGAGGCGTTGCCCTGCGAACGGTCTTCTTCGGGAACTACGCCGACGGAGCCGGCGGCGGCGCCGCGTCGTCGGTCCTGGAGCGCTGCACGGTGGCGAACAACTCGCGCGGCCTGTACGAGTGCGGCGTCCACGACTCGATCGTGCGCTTCAACCTCGTGTACGACGTGAATGCCTGCCCAGTCGTGTCCTGGTCGAACGTCCCCCCCGGAACCGCGGGCGTCGGGAACATCCACGGCGATCCGCTGTTCGCGGATGCGGCGGCGAACGACTACCGACTGCAGCCGGGCTCGCCCTGCATCGACGCCGGCGATCCCTCGAGCCCGCCCGACCCGGACGGGTCCCGGGCGGACATGGGGGCCATCCCCTACGGCGGCTGACCCTCAGCGCGGCGGTGCGGGAGGCTCTGCCTTCTTCAGTCGTCGCAGGGAGCGGCCGCGCGGGTCGAACTCGTACACGGGCAGATCCGTCTGTCGATTGACGTTGGCTCGGATCCAGCGCAAGTACTCGGACACGCTGCCGGCGAACGAGTTCCGGCGTTCGTCATCCAGTCCCGCCAGGGGGTCGATGCCATGGAGTGCCGTGAACTTCGCACGCCCGACCGGCGCGTCGAGGGCGGCCGCGTTCCAGATCGCCAGCTCCGGGTGCTCGCGATCCAGCAACTGGAAGGCGCGCAGCCTCAGGTACATGTCGTCCTCCCAGAACACGAATCCGGGTCCAGGGGGAAGGGACTTCCACATGTCGCGGATCAGCGTGTCGGCCTGGACGAAAGCCTGCTTGCGCTCGAGCCCGACCCGAAACCACCAGCCACCCGTCGCCCATCCGGTCAGGACGAGCAACGCGCCGGCGAGCCGCGCCGAGGGAGCGGGCAGGCGGGCCAACATCCGCGCCGCCGTGGGCGCGCTTCCGACCAGGGCGAGCCCCAGGGCGGGCAGGAAGTAGGGGACCGGGTCCGACAGGTTGAGGGAGAAGGCGAAGGCCAGATTCGCCACTGCGGCCGCGAGCAGCGTCCAGAGCGTCAGGCGCTCGCGCCGCGAGTTCGCCTTGAAGGCGCTGACGACCAGCATCAGCAGGGCGCCGCCGATCCAGGGGTAGATCCAACGCGCCAGGAACTCGCTTTGGATCTCGGAGGGAGCGAAGCCGCCGAAGGAACCCGAATACTGGCTGGCGCGCAGGTGCCTCAGGATGCCCTCGAACGTGGGCTCGAACATGATCCAGTGGGCCGGATCGGGGGTCCGTGCTCGCCAGAAGAGCACCACGTAGGCGACGAGCGGCACGCAGGCGGCGCCGAGGCCCGCGGCCAGCGGGCCGAGTCGCTTGCCCGGCGCGGTGGAGACCTGCCAACCCAGGGTCAGGAGCGTGGGCAGGAGCACGAGCACCGAAGTGCTGTGGTGGGCCGCGCCCAGGCCGGCGACCAGTCCGAAGCAGGCCGCGAGCCGGGTCCGATTCACGGGAGCGCCCTCGCGCTCGCGCTCGAGGTCCTCCAGCGTGCACACGAACAGCAGGCTCGATCCGAAAACCCAGGCGAGGTGCCAGGCGTAGACCTCGGCCTGGGTCGTCTCGACCGTGACCATGGGATGGAGCAGCAGGAGGAGTGCCGCCGTGGCGGCGACGGCGAATCGTCCGGAGCTCGGCAGCCGGGTCCGCTCTCCGCAGAGACGGTCGGCCAGCAGGAGTCCGAGGAACGCTGCGACCGCGCCGCCCAGGGCGCTCCAGGCATTGGCGGCGAAGGCCCAACTCGCGCCCAGGGCGTGCAGGGCCAGCACGAAGGGGTGTCCGAGCAGGGTGTAGAGCGGAAATCCGGGCGGGTGGGCCAGCGCGCCGCGTGCCAGCACGAGCGTGAATTCGTCGGAGTCCTTGTCCGCGGGGACCGAGGCCGCGAGCGCCAGGTTCACGCCCAGGATCGCCGCCGCGAAGAGCAGGGCCCAGGCGATCGGCACGCGCGTCGTCGACATGGCGGCCTGCGGCCGGCGCAGGTCGCCCGTGGACTGGTTCCCCGCGTTGGTCATGACTCCCGTGCTCCGAAGTCGAGAGCCTTCAGCGCCGCATCGACAGGATCACGGGTCGGTCGGACGCCTGGGCGCGCTCGAAATCCGCCTTGTTCTTGATCCCGCGCCAGCCATCGAGGGCCAGGATCTGGCCGCAGACGCCGCCGAGCGTGTTGCCCGGGCCCGGAAGCACCAGCAGGTCGGGCCCATGCTCGTGCAGTGCCGTGACGACGCTGGCGCGGAAGGAGAAGGGCTCGACGATCTGAGCCCCCAGCGTGTAGTTCACCAGGGCGGCCACGTCGGTGCTCCAGGGCGTGAAGCGCGCGCCGCGGCCGTCGATCAGCGTCGTCGTCGGGGCGCGGAAGTCGAGGCGCGTGAGCTGCTCGCGGGCGCGACGCGCCACCTCGGCCACCAATGGCGTGTGGTACGGGCCGTGCTGCAGGAGCCTGAGCGGGTACGAGATCGCGCCGCGCTTCACCGGCGGGAGCGAGCGCAGGAGGTGCGCGATGCCCGCCTCGCTGCCCGCCAGGGCCGCGGAGCCCCCCAGCTCGATCGACGGGAAGGCCTCGTCGCCCGAACTCTCCAGGGCGGCCCGCACGCTCTCGCGCTGCGAGGGGGCGGCAGTCCAATCCTCTCCCACCAGCGGGTAGAGGACCTGGCCGCCGATGCTGGCCAGTTCCTGTTGCAGGAGCGACATCTCCTGCACCAGGCGGAAGCCGTCGTCGAAGGAGAGTGCGCCGCCCGCGGCCAGGGCCGTGTACCAGCCCAGGGAATTGCCGCCGATGCAGACGATCTCGTGGTCGGCTCGCGCGCGCTCGGCATCGAGCATGGAGATCAGGTAGATCAACGGCGAGACGTTGGCCGGCTTCAGGTGCGTTTCCGAGCTGAAGCGGCCCGCCTCGTCGAGGTGCGTCAGCGCGAGCAGGCCGTACTCGGCGCGCAGTTCGTCGGCGCGCACCGTCCAGGGGTGGCCGCGCAGCTCGCCGGCCAGGGAACCCAGGGAGCGCTCGGTGTAGGAGCCCCGGCCCGGGCAGAGGATCGCGGCGCGGCTCACGGGCGGAACTCCAGGGCCGCGGCCACGATCTGCGCTTCCTGGACCAGCACGGCCGCCGTGGCGTCGCCCAGGGGCACGTAGCTGTCGGCGGCGCGCACGCTGCGGATCGGCCGGCCGTAGCCGTGTTCGGCTAGGTCCGCCACCAGGGCCTCGGCCACTCCGCCTCCGGTGGCGCGGCACTCGTCCACCACTAGCACGGCGCCGCAGCGTTCAGCGTGGGCGCGCACGGCGTCGAAGGCCAGGGGCGCGAGCCAGCGCAGGTCGATCACGCGAGCGCGGAGGCCGTGCTCGCGCTCCAACAGGCGGGCCGCCCGCAGCGAGAGCCTGAGGCCGTTGGCGTAGCTCACGATCAGCAGGTCGCTGTGCTCTCCGTGGTAGACGCCCAGCTCGCCCGGCAACAGCGCCTCCCCGGGCGGCGGGTAGTCCGTGGTCCACAGGTTGTCGCCGTCTTCGTACAGGTCCTTCTCGTGGTAGAGCGCGATGGGCTCCAGCACGCACACGACGCGGCCGTTGGCCTTGGCGAGGCCGAGGGCTCCGCGCAGCAGTCGAGCACCGTCGTCGCCTCGGGACGGCACGGCCAGGGCGAGGCCCGGGATGTCGCGCAGCGCGCCGATCGAGTTGTCGTTGTGGAAGTGGCCGCCGAAGCCCTTCTGGTAGGCGAGCCCCTGGATGCGCACCACCATCGGATTCTGGAACTGGCGGTTGGAGAAGAACGACAGGGAGCAGGCCTCGCCGCGCAGCTGATCCAGGGCGTTGTGGATGTAGGCCAGGTACTGGATCTCGGGCACCGGCAGCAGGCCGATGTGAGCCGCACCCTGGGCCATGCCGAGGATCGAGGTCTCGTCCAGCAGCGAATCGAACACGCGCGCGATGCCGAAGCGCTTCTGCAATCCCATGGTCACGCCGTAGACGCCGCCCTTCTTCGCGACGTCCTCGCCGAAGAGGATCATCTCGGGGCGCTGGGCGAGTTCCTCCGCCAGGGCGGAGTTGACGTGGGCCGCGAGCGTGCGCTTGGTGGGTGTCTTGACTGCTTCCGGCAGCGCGCCGCCCCAGAAGGCCCCGCGAGCTTCGGCGCTGGGGGCGCGGCGAGACTCGGCGCGGGTCGCCGCCTCGTCGAAGGGGGCCAGGGGAGCGATCACCTGCTCGCGCGTCGAAAGGTGCGGGCGACGGCTCGCTTCCTCGGCGGCGGCCATGACCCGCCTGCGCGTGTCGGACACGAGGGCCGCCAGGGTCGGTCCGTCGGCCGCGCCGCACTCCACCAGCCGGCGGGCGTTGCGGAGCAACGGGTCGCGGGCTTCACTGGCCGCGATCTCCTCGGTCGTGTGGTACGTGGTCTCCACGTCGCTGCCCGCGTGGCCCCACAGGCGCACGGTCTCGAGGTGCAGGAAGGTGGGCGTGCGCGTGGAACGGCAATGCTCGATGGCCTGGCGCGCGGTCTCGAAGACCGCATCGAGCTCGCCCGCGGCGCGGAAGTAGGCGAGCTGGGTCTGATGGGAGAACGACTCCTGGATCCAGTTGCGCGGCGTCTCGACGCTGATTCCGATGCCGTTGTCCTCGCACAGGAACAGGATCGGCGTGGGCACGCCCTTCTTCTTGGCATAGCGCGCGGCATTGAAGCCTGCCAGCGCCGTGGCATGGTTCGCCGAGGCATCGCCGAAGCTGCAGCAGACGATCGCGTCGTGGGAGAGTCCGCTGTCGATCCCCAGTCGCCTGGCGAGCGCGATGCTGCTTGCGAGTCCGCTGGCCTTCGGCAGATGGGAGGCGATCGTCGACGTCTGGGGAGGCACCCACAGGGCGCGCGAGCCCCACACCTTGTGTCGGCCGCCGGTGATCGGATCCTCGCTGGACGCGCACAGCGACAGCAAGGTGTCCCACACCGGTGTCGCGCCCGGGAGCTTGCGCGCGCGCGCCTGCATCAGCCCGCCCGAGCGGTAGTGCAGGAAGCAGGGATCGTCGAGGGAGAGCAGGGCGCCCACCACGGCGTTGTTCTCGTGGCCGGCGCTGCCGATGGTGTAGAAGGAGCGGTTCGTCCGCTTGAGCTCCCGCGCGGCCACGTCCAAGGCGCGCGAGGCCACCTGGTCCTCGAACAGCTCCAGGGCGCGCCGCGCCGAGAGCGAGCTCCCTTCGCTCAGGGGCTCCTCGGGGGAGAGCCGGCGGCCCGGGGGGGTGCTGGGGGCGGCGGCCAGCCACGCATCGAGCGCGGCCTCCACGACGGCGACACGGTTGGTGGACACGGGGGGCGGAAGACTATCAGGGGGCCCCGCGGGCGCGAACGGAGCTTCTCCTTCAGCCCGGCCTCCGCGGCCGAGGATCCCAGGGTCCGGGGCGTCGGAGTCGGCCGGCGGCCCGGGCCGCGGCGTGGCCGGAGGGGGTGGCAACCCGGGCTCCATCGCCACGTTCGGAGCTCGCCGGAGCTCCCATGGCAGCCCAGGGGGGCCTAGTCACGCACCGACCCAAGGGGGCGCCTAGGGGGGGCAGAGTCGTCTCCAGCCCCCTGGGCGGCTCCTGGTGGCTCTCGGCCGGCGGGGGGCCAGGGGGGCCAGGGGGGGCCGGGGGGGCCAGGGGGGACGCCCCGGGGCCGGCCCCCCTGCGCCGGAGGGGTGGTAGGGGGGCGGGACCCACACGCCATCCGGCGCTCCAGGGCACGTTTCAACGTGCCGGGGGGCCGGGGGGCCGGGCGGGGCCAGGTGTCCGGTGCCAGCGGTGACCCAACCTCGGGGTCCATTGCAAGCCCGAAAGCCGAAACCGGACGTGGACTATCAAAAAAATGTCCCTCTCGTTATGCTCCCGCCGTCTGATGCGGCTCCGCAGATCGCTCGCTACTCGCCTTTTGGACGTCCTGAAAGGATCGCGCAACGACTGGGCTCTGCTCACTGACTGAACTGAAGGAAACTAGTAATGGGAACGAGACTGTACGTCGGCAACATGTCGTATTCGACCACCGAAGCGAGCCTGCGCGCCGCGTTCGAAGGTGGTGGCCGCACGGTGAAGGAAGTCGCGATCATCACGGATCGCGCCACGGGACGCCCGAAGGGATTTGCGTTCGTTCAAATGGGCACGGAAGCCGATGCCCAGGCCGCGATCGCTGAGCTCGACGGCAAGCAAGTGGACGGCCGCGCCATCCGCGTCAACGAGGCGCAAGAGCGCACGGCGGGCGGCGGTGGTGGTGGCGGCGGCGGCGGCGGCCGCGGCGGCTACGGCGGTGGTGGCGGTGGTGGTGGTGGCTACGGCGGTGGCGGCGGCGGCGGCTACGGCGGCGGTCGCGATCGCGGTGGTGATCGCGGCGGCTACGGCGGCGGCGGCGGCGGCTACGGCGGCGGCCGCGGCGGCTACTGAGCCCGGACCGCGGATTCACCGAATCCGTTCAACAGCGGGGCTCCCTCCGATCTCAATCGGGGGGGGCCCCGCTCGCTTGGGAAAAGCCGGATACTGCCCCGCATGGCTGCGGATCAGCTACCTGGAAAGACCCGCAGCTCGAGCAGGGCGGGCACGGACCAGGGCAGCGGCTGGAGCCCGAGGGCCATGGCGGGGGTGGTTCTAGGTTCGTGGTTGGTCTTGCCGCGCACGTAGTTGCGGTAGCAGGTCCAGAGGAATAGATGGCCTTCGAGCCGTTGGCGGAGCTTGGAGGCCGCCCAGCTCCTGCGCACCAGGCGCGACACGCCATCCCGGGTGCGAGCGAGCGTGTGGTTGATGTGCCAGAGCGGGTTTCTGGTGTCGCGCTTGAGGGTCGAGATCGTGCGCAGATGCCTGCAGCGCTCACCAAAGAGCCTGCGCAGCAGGACCCCGTAGGTCTTCTTCATATCGGTGAGCACGGTGATCGGCTTGTCCTTGGGGCTGCACTCGCGCAGGCGCTCGAAGGCCTCCTTGACCTTGGCCCTGGACTCGCTGCGCCGCCGCGGCTCGGGCTGGGGGGCGGGCTGGGGCCCGGGCGCCGGGGGCACTTGAGCTTGGACGGCGGACTGGGGCTCGGCTCCCGCCGTGGGGGCCGCCGCCGCGGAAACCTGCGGTTTCGCCCCGTCCCCGGCCGCTCGCCGGCCTCGCTTCTTGCCCCGCGGGGCCAGAGCTCCCACCCGGCAGTCGAACACGAAGCCGCTGTGGCGCTCGATCAGCACGGGCACGGTGACCGGCTTCTTGAGCCGGCTGTGCTCGAAGGTCTCCTGCTCGTCGAAGAGGAAGACCTCGCCGAGCCCGCCGCGGGCAGCCATCAAGGCCATCTGCTTGTCGTGAAAGGCCTTGCAGTGCTCGCGCAGACGCCCGAAGTGACGCTCCTCGGTCGAGCGGGAACAGGCGTGAATCCGGGCCGATTGGCGGTGCGTGACCTTGGAGACGCGGTCGTGGAAGAACCGAGGCAACAGCTCAGGCCGCTTGAGGCGGTAGTCCACGCGCAGAGTCTGCTCCGAGAATCCGCGCCGGCAGGCGAGGCACTCGAAGCGCTGGATCGAGCGACGTCCCACGCCGCGCTCGTAGTGGCCGTCGAGCCGGTACTCGAAGGGCGCTCCAGCACGGGAGGGGCAGTCGGAAAACGGGCAGCAGGCGGGGCGAATCGGCATCGGCAGGGCACCTCGGGGCCAGGGGACCCTGGGGCGACCGACCCAAGTGCTTGCCGGTGGCGGCCTGGCGCGGTTTTTTCCGCAGCCATGCGGGGCAGTATCGAGCACGGGCGAATCCCGATTGCCATGGGGGCCCTCGGACGGCCCTTAGCTGGCCCCTGGCAGCCCTCTCAGCCGGCGTTCACAGCCGGCACTCAGGCGCCCATCAGGCGGCGGCGCGCTTCTCGCGCATCATCGCGCGAGCCTTCTGGATCCGCTCGTCGGGGGTGCGGCGCAAGTCCCAGGTCACGCCGACCTTCGAGAGGCTCCAGACGAACCACTTGGTCGGGTCGAGCTGGAACCAACGCACCCCGTTGCGGTAGTCGCCCTGGAAGCGGTGGTGGAAGTTGTGATACCCCTCGCCCAAGGTGATCACCGCCGTGACGAAGTGGTCGCGGGCGCTGTTTTCGTCGGTGTAGGGCTGGGAACCGATGTAGTGGGCCACGGAGTTGACCGCGAACGTCGCGTGGTACTGGACCACTAGGCGCAGGAACCCGGCCACCAGCAGGCCGCCGATGGGATCGCCCCACAGGAAACCGAGGGCCGTGGGCACGACAGCCCCGAAGATCACGGCCAGCGGCAAATACCAGCGGTGCTGCCACTGCACGAGCTTGTCCGCCATGAGGTCGGGCACGTGCGCGTAATCAGGCCCTTTGGCCTTGGCAAGCACCCAGCCCATGTGGGCCCACCAGAAGCCGCGGCGGATGTTGTACGGGTCCTCCTCCTGGTCGACCTTGCGGTGGTGCATCCGGTGGTCGGCGGACCACTTGAGCGCGGAGTTCTGGACCGAGGCGGCACCGAAGATCAGGTAGAAGAGCTTGAGCGGCCAGCTGGCCTTGTAGGTCGGGTGGCTGAACAACCGGTGGTAGCCGCCGGTGATCCCCAGGCCGCAGAAGGCGAAATAGGTGACGGCCAGGGCCAGCGTCCACCAGGAGAACTGACCCCAGATCATCCAGGCGATGCCCGCGAGACCCAGGAGATGCGCCCCCGTGAGGAAGCTCAGGTTGATCCAGTCGATCGGGCGGGGCGGCGCGGCGGGCAGTGCGGTGCTGTTCAAGTCGTTGCCTGGGGCTGAAGGTCCCTGGAGATCCATCGGTGGCTCGATCGCTGGCGCTGCCCGGCCCGACGCCGGCCATCGGCGACTTGAGGGGCGCATTCCAGGGTCTCGAGGCCGAAGGATCCTAGCGGAAGGCCTCCCCGGAAAAGAGGGGGATTCTCCGATCGGGAGCCAAATCACACCCCCTGCCCCTCAGGCCGGGGGCCCTTCCTGAACCCGTCCGTGAGGGTTCTCCTGCCGTTGCGGCCCGCAGGCCGCGATCCAGGGCCCTAGCGCGAGGCCGCCAGGGCCGCCTCGATGTCCGCCCTCAGCTTGGCGTCGTCGGGCTTGACCTGGCTCGTGTAGAAGGAGATCGCACGGCCGTCCCGGCCCACCAGGTACTTGCCGAAGTTCCAATTGGGCAGCTTGCCGGTGGCTCCGCCCAGGAAGGCATAGACCGGCGACTGCTCCGGGCCGGCCTGGGTCGTCACCTTGGCGAAGAGGGGGAAGTCGACCGCGAACTTCTCCGTGCAGAACTTGCGGATCTCGGCGGGGGAGCCGGGCTCCTGCCCACCGAACTCGTTGCTGGGGAAGCCAAGCACGCGGAACCCCTTGGGGGCCAGTTCCTTGTTCAGGGCCTCGAGGCCCTCGTACTGGGGCGTGAATCCGCACTCGCTCGCCACATTGACGACCAGGAGCACCTCCCCCTTGTACTGCGACATCTCCACGGGCCCGGCATCCAGACTCTCGACCTTGAGGGCATGGATGGTCCCGGCCGCGGCCTCCTCGGACTTGGGTACGTCCTTCGAGAGCAGCCACGAGCAGGCCGGCAGCAGGGGGGAGATGGCGAGAGCTAGGACCAGGGTCCAGCGCGAGGGGGTTCTCATGGGGGTGGCGATGGGGGTGGGAGCTAGGGGGGGCGATGAACTTGGGTCGGCGCTCGACGACAGACAAGGGGCCGCGCTCAAACTGCCCCGCTTCGCTGCGGATCGCGACCCAACCTAGCGCAAATTCACGGGTTGCGTCGAATCCCAGGGCGGCGGCCGTGGCCGGCGGAAAGGGCCCTGGGCGACCCCGCCAGGTCCATTCCTGGGGGGGGGGGCCCCACGAAATCCGCAGCCATGCGGGGCAGTATCCTTGCGGCCTGTGCTGCAGGCTGAACCCCACCCCCTTCTCGTGTTCCGCGCCCTCTGGTGCGACTTCCCCGCCCCGTTGTCGGAACTCCCCAGCCCGGATTGGCTCACGGCCGCCCTTTCGCCCACTGGCCCCGCGCCCGTGAGCTCCAGCGACGAGCTCAGGGCCGCGGTGCGGGACATGCTGCGGCAGGGGGGGTACAAGCCCACCGGTCGGGGGAAGCCGGCCAGCGAGTACCTGCGCAAGGCCGCGGCCGAGGGGGGGATTCCGAGCATCAATGCCGCGGTGGACACGTGCAACGCGGTGTCCCTTCACTCCGGGTTTCCCATCAGCGTCGTCGATCTGGATCGTGCCCACGGTCCCCATCGCATCGCCGTTTCGCGCGGGGCGACGCCCTACGTGTTCAACGCCTCGGGCCAGACCATCGACGTCGAGGGGCTTCTGTGTCTGTTCGATGCGGTGGGGCCCTGCGCCAACGCCGTGAAGGACTCCCAACGTACGAAGACCCACGGGGAGACCCGGCGCACCCTGTCCGTGGTGTGGGGCGCGCGGGGCCACGAAGCGGGTTTGGAGCGGGCCCTGGAGTGGTACGCGGCCCTCGCCGGCCGTCTCGGAGCGGGGACAAGGCAGGGGTGACCCGCCTGGGGCCCCCAACCGGGGCGGGCGGTGGTAGCCTCGGTTCCGTGGTTCCGCGGCAAGCCCCGGGAAGACCCCGGGCACCCAGGAGGTCGACCATGCATGTCTTGACTCGTGCGGCGGTGTCCTTTGCCCTCGTCGCCAGCGTCGCCCTGCCCGCCCGGGCGGGCACTTGGATCGTCGACATCAACAACGGCCCCGGGACGAACTTCACCGATCTGCCGCAGGCGATTGCGGCCGCGGCGCCGGGCGACGTGCTGATCGTCCGCGGCGGGAACTACACGGCCTTCACGCTGGACAAGGGCTTGACGATCCTCGGCACGCCGGGGCCTTGGCCCGTCGGATCGCAGATCGGATGCTGCATCCCGGGGCAATCGATCGTCACGATCCCGGCCAACGAGGTCGCGGTGATCGCCGACATGCGCTTCACGAGCGACTTGTGGACGCAGCAGTCCCTCGGCACGGTCATCCTCGACAACCTCACGTTGACCGACACGGTCCGACTGATGCAATCCTCCGACGTGCGAGTTCATCGCTTCCTCGGGGAATCGATCTACGTCACGGATTCGCGCGTGGAGATTGCGTCGTCGACGCTCAACGGCCGGTCGGGATTCGGGCCCGGCGGATCCGGCAGCACCGCGCTGTCCATCTCCGGTGGGAGCAACGTGCTGCTCGCCCGCACGTCGTGCCGGGGTGGCGACGGCCAGGACATTCCGATCGGGCTCCCAGGGAATGGGGGCGATGGCGGGCACGGCGTCGTGCTGCAGGCCTCCCCGACCGGTGCCCTTCCGGTGCCGTACCTCCTGCTCGCGGGCGGAGGCGTGAGCACGATCCGCGGCGGCAACGGCGGATTCACCTACTTCGAATTCGACGGTGACGACGGCGATGGATTCTTCAACTACAAGGCCGGCGACTGGCGTTCCGGAGCCACCTTCGTGGCGGGAACCAAGATCGGGGGCGCTCTGGATTTGCGCTACACCGCGGGTCCGAACAGCTTCGACACGGCGATCCAACCCGACGATCCGACGCTCGAACTCGTGGGCACACCCGCCTATGCCACGCCGGTCCGCCTCGACGTGCATGCGACGCCCGGTGCGGTCGTGCGTCTGACGATCGGAGCGACGCCGATCCTCGTGCCGACCTCCGGCGTGCGCGTGGACAAGCTCGTTTCGCCCGATCAGACCGTGTTCCTGGGCGTCGTGCCGCCGAGCGGCGTGATCTCGCACACGGTCCAGTTCCGCCGGGCCTTCGGCCCCGGTTCGCTGCTCTTCGCCCAGGCTTTCATGTCCGACACCTTGGCCGGAGAAACGCGGCGCACGAACTCCGTGCCCCTGCTGATGCGCTGAGCCGCCGGCTCAGCTCCAGTTCGCCCATTCCTCGTTCGCGCGCTCCAGCTCGGCTTCGCGCTCGGCCACGTCGAGCTGCAGGTCGCGCACCTTGGCGCCGTCCCTGTAGATCTCGGGCGAAACCAGCTTCTCCCGCAGCACCTTGAGCTCGTCCTCCAGGGCGATGATGCGCTCCTCCAGCTTGGCGAACATGTAGGGATTGCGGATCTTGCCCGGGGCGGACTTGGTTTTCGCCGTGGGCGGCGGGGGCGGAGCCTCCGGCGCCTTGGAATCCCGGGGCTTGAGGGCCTTGGCGGCTTCCAGTTCGCCGCGGCGGGCCTGCTTGCGCGCGCGATACTCCGAGTAGTTGCCCGGGTACTGGCGCACTTCGCCGTCCTCGATCTCGATCACGTGCGTGCACAGCCCGTCGAGGAAGGCGCGGTCGTGGCTGATGGCCACCAGGGCGCCGTCGAACTCGCTGAGCATCTCCTCCAGGGCCGCGCGGGCGGCGAGGTCCAGGTGGTTCGTGGGCTCGTCGAGTGCGAGCCAGCTCGGCTCGGTCAGCACCAGCTTCGCCAAGGCCACTCGCGCGCGTTCGCCGCCGGAGAGCGCGGCAATGGGCTTCTCCACCTCGTTGCCGCGGAACAGGAAACGCGCCAGGTGCGAGCGGATCTCCAGGTCCGTCATCGCCGGGTGGGCCCGGCGCAGCTCCAGGTAGGGGCTCGAGTCCAGGGGCAGGTCGGCTGCTTCCTGGTCGTAGTAGCCGCACACGGACTTGTGGCCGCGGTCGATCGTTCCGCCACGGGGGCCGGCGCGGCCGGCCAGGATCTTGAGCAGCGTGGACTTGCCGGTGCCGTTGGAGCCCACGATGCCGATGCGCTGTCCCCGGCCGATGCGCAGGTCGAGGCCCTCGAACAGAATGCGCTCGCCGAAGCCGGCGGAAAGCCCGCGCGTTTCGAGCACCAACTCGCCCCCCCGGGCGGCCTTGGGCGGGTGAATCACGGGTCGGCGCACGTCGTTGAAGGGCTGCTGCAGACGCACCAGATTCTCCAGCTTCTTCTGCCGCCCCTTGGCCTCCGCGGTCCGCTGGGAACCCATGTTGCGCCGGATGAAGTCCTCTTCCTTGCGCAGGAAGTCCTGCTGCTCCTCGTAGGCCCGCAGGTCGCTCGTGTACTTCAGCTCGCGCAGCTCCACGTACTTGGTGTAGTTGCCGCGATAGCGCGAGAGCGTGCCGCGCTCCAATTCGAAGATCGTGTCCACCGCGCGGTCCAGGAGCCGCCGGTCGTGGCTGACGATCAAGACCGCCCCGGCCAGGCCGGCGAGCCAGGACTCCATCCACTCGATCCCCTCCAGGTCGAGGTGGTTCGTGGGTTCGTCCAGGAGCAGGAGGTCGTGGCCCGCCACGAGCTCGCGCGCCAGGGCCGTGCGGCTCTTTTCGCCGCCGGAGGAGAGCCGTGCCTCGCGGTCCCAGAGCTGTCGCGAGAGGCCGATCCCGGTGAGCACGGTTTCCACGCGCCGCTCGATCTCGTAGCCGCCGCACATGCGCAGGCGCTGCTCCAGGTGTTCGTGCTCGTGGATCGCGCGCTCCAGCTCGGCGCCGTTCAGGTGGTGCAGGCTTTCGGCCACCAGGGCCAGCTCCGCGGCCAACTCGCGAGCCTGTTTCATGCCGCCCTCGACCCAGGCGCGAATCGTGACGCCTTCGGGAAACTGGGGGCTCTGGGGCACGTGGCCCAGGCTCGTGCCCTTGCGCAGCGTGACGCGCCCCGCGTCCGGGCGCTCCAGTCCCTCGATGATGCGCAGGAGCGTCGTTTTTCCGCCGCCGTTGCGGCCCACCATGCCGACCTTCTCGCCCGGGTCGATCTGGGCCGTGACGCCGCGCAACACGTCCTGGGCGCCGTAATGGCGCTGGACGCCTTCCAGGATCAGCAGGCTCACGGAACGGCGGTCTCTGCTTCCAGGACGGCTAGCCGCCGACGCCGCTGGGGGCGGACGGGGCGTTGAGGGGGGGCGAGAGCTGCAGCAGGAGCTTCGTCATGGTCATCCAATGACGATCGCGCAGCTCGACCTGCTCCTGGAACAGCACCGGGGCACCGCGCTTGGCCCCCTGGACGCCCACGGGGAGCACCACCTGCCGCAACTTCTTGTCGATGGCGTTGCCGATCATGCGCGCCTTGGCGACTTCCTGGGGCGAGCCGTCGCAGGTGACATAGGTGGGCACCGTGATCTTCTTCGCCTCCATGGCGATCGACCACCCGGGGACGTCCTCGCCGGGGGAGAAAATGAACAGCGCGTCGGCGATCGTCGGGTTGCGACCCGCGGCGGCGATCACCAGCGCCGCCGACGTGCCGCTGCCCAGGGCGAACAGCTTGCCCGAGGGGTGCAGCTCCCGGGCCCACTTCAGGCCCTCGACCACGTCGGCGAAGGCCTCTTCATTGGTGAACTCGGTCTTCTTGAGCACGCCGGCGGCGCTGGCGGCAGTTTCATTGGCCACGCCGTCGGTCGCCTTGCCCGTGCGCAGATCCACCGCGAAGGTCGAGCAGGCGAACTCGCCGAAGCGCGGAGCGATCTTGGCGAATTCACCCCGCGAGCCGCCCTCCATGTGGAAGCAGACGATCAACGGCCGCTCCGAATCGTCATGGGGCAGGGCGTGGTAGTCCGCGCTCAGGGTCACGCCGTCGGGACCCACGCGCTTGTGGTGCTCCAGCTTGAGCGCCAGGGGCGCCGCGGGGACCCCCTTGTCCGGCGCGGTCGGCGGAGGGGGCTTGGGCGGGTCCTGGGCGAGGAGCAGCGTCGCAACGGCCAGCAGTCGAAGCATCATGGTGGTCACCTCGTTCCCGGAAGGCGCCAGTGTATCCTCCGGCGATCGGCGGCGCCGACCGCGCCCGCCACGGAGCCCCCATGCCGACCCTCTTCACCCGCATCATCCAAGGCGAGCTGCCCGGTCGCTTCGTCTGGAAGGACGAGCTTTGCGTCGCGTTCCTGTCGATCGAGCCCCTGCGGCCCGGCCACACCCTGGTGGTCCCGCGCCGGGAGATCGACCATTGGATCGACGTGCCCGACGAGCTCCACGGGCACATCGCGCAGGTGTCGAAGCGGCTGGGCCATGCGCTCCAAGCCGCCTTCCGGCCCGCGAAGGTGGGGGTGATGATCGCGGGCCTGGAGGTGCGACACGTGCACTGGCACCTGATCCCCATCCACGAGCTGGGGGACCTCAACTTCGCCCGCGCGGACAAGCAGGCCAAGGCCGCCGACCTGGACGCGGCGGCCGAGTCGATCCGCCGTCACCTGGGCTGATCCGCCTTGCGGGCGCGGGCGTGCCACAGGAGCAGGGCCAAGAGCGTTCCGACGACGGCGGCGGGCAGCATCACCAGGGGCCACAGGTGCCAGCCCGAGGGCTCCGCCGATTCAGGCGAGCCGTCCTTGGGCAGCACGGCCCCCAGCAGGATGGCCTGCAGGCCCGTGCCCAGGTAGACGAAGCCGTCGATGATCCCCACGGCGACGCCGGCGTTCTTCTTGCCGCCGAAGTCCATGCTCGCGGTACCCGAGAGCATGCCGTGGACGCCGATGATGGCCAGGGACATCACCACGACGATCCAGCCCAGACTCGGGGCTGTCCAGGCTGAACACCATCAGTCCCGAGCCCAGCACCATCATCAAGTACAGGAGGACCGCCACCGGCCCGCGCCGCGATTGGAACACGCGGTCGGAAATCGTTCCGGCGAACACGCCCCCCAGGATCCCCGCGACGCACAGGAGCATGCCCCAGTTCGCGGGCACGAAGCTCGAACTGATGCCCGTCTGCTTGGCGAAGATCGGGTACCACTGCATGATCGTCTGTCGCAGGTAGCCGCTGCAGAACTCCACCAGCGCGATGGTCAGGATCACCGGATTCGAGAACATCTTGGCCGCCACCTGCATCAGGGTCAGGGAGCGCCCGTCGTCATCGCTGGAAGCGTCGCCCACTTCCACGTCGGCATGGCCGGTGTGGCTGGGCAGGTCGAACACGCTGAAATAGTCCAGCACGGCGAAGCAGAGCAGGATCCCGGCGGGGATGAAGAAGACGTACTCGACCTGGGTGGGGAAGGCCTCGACGATCAGCTTGCCCCAGTCGAAGGCGAAGTAGATTCCCAGGGAGATCAGGATCCCGAAGATTCCCCCGAACACGCCGCGCTCGCGCACGTGGAACCAGTGGGCGTTGACCTTGACGATCGAGACGGCTCCGAAGCTCTGGAAGTACATGTTCGCCGCGTACAGGATCGAGTACGTGGCCGTCAGGTTCTCCGTGGCCCCCGTCGAGAGCACCAGGCCCATGCCCAGGTTGCAGGCGGCCGACCCCACGGCCGCGATCAGGATCGTCGTGCGTCCGCCCCAGCGGTCCGTGAGGGGGCCGTTGATCAGGAACGAGACCCCGTAGGTGATCGTCCCCACGGCGAAGATGTCGGCGAAGTCCTGCTTCGTCATCAACGCGCCGAGCGCGTTCTTCGCCACGGTCAGGTTGTAGCGCCCCATGTAGAGGAACGCGTACGTGAGTCCGAGAGGAAGCCAGTTCAGGACGCGCCGCCGCCGGAAGGCCTCGCTGTAGCCCAACTGGACGCGCGGCAGGCGCGCGAGCACCACCCCGATCGCCAGGAGCAGGATCAGGATCGGCAGCAGGTTGGAGAGCCAGCCCGGCATGGGGCGAGATCCTACGCGGTGGTACCCTGGGCGCCATGGGTTCTCCGCGACTGGCCGAGGTTCTCTCCCGCATCGACCGCGTTTGCGCCTCCGGGAGGCTGCCGGTGGCCGTTTTCGACCTGGATTCGACGCTCTTCACCACCGGGCCGCGCAACTTCGCCATTCTGCAGGAGTTCCTGGGGGAGCCCGGCCGCGAGGGCCTGGCCCGTGAGCTGGCCCAGCTGCGGCAGGAGGAGATCGGCTGGAACATCCAGGACTGCCTGAGGCAGCGCGGCGTCGGGGACCGGGCCCTGTGGGACGAACTGCGGCGCTTCTGGACGGCGCGCTTCTTCACCGACGCCTACGTGCTCCACGACCGCGCCCTGCCCGGGGCCGCGGCCTTCGTGACCGCCTGCCACACCCACGGGGCCCTGATCTACTACCTGACGGGGCGTCACGTGGGTGGCATGGAGCTGGGGACCGTGGCGGCGCTGCGTTCCGAGGGATTTCCCTTCTGGCGCGGTCGTTGCGTGCTGCACCTGAAGCCGTCGTTCGAGATGGGAGACGCGGCCTTCAAGGACGACGCCGTGGCGGACATTCGCTCCTACCGCGGGGAGGTGGTGGCCACGTTCGAGAACGAACCTGGGAACGCCAACATGTTCCTGCGTTCCTTTCCGGCGGCGCTGCACTTCCTGCTGACCACGGTGCACTCCCCGAATGCCGAACCGGGCGATCCCCAGCTGATTCGGAGCCCGGACTTCATCGCCGGCTGAGGCCCGCAAACGCCTCCCCGTCCCTCCCCGCGGGCGGCGGTCCAGGCGGCGGCCGGCAACGGTGGGCGGCGTGCCCGCCGCGAGGCCCAGCGCCGGGGCAAGGCGTCCGAAGCGCCGGATCCGCCGGCCGGTCCTCGCCCGAGATCCGGAACGGTCCCCCTGGGCGGCTTGACCAATTCGAAGGCCCCCTCCTATCCTGGCACCTCCAGCGGAGGCCAGTCCGGCAGGCAGCGTGCCGCGGTCGACCTCGGTCCCCTATTTTCGCGATCGTCCAAGGTCGCCAGTCGTCCGCAGTCTTCGTTCGATGGCCAATCGGCTCTACGTCGGCAATCTTCCGTTCTCGTTCAACAAGCAGGACCTGGAACAGCTCTTCTCCTCGTTCGGGACCATTCGCTACGCCGAGATCATCTCGGATCGGATGACCGGCCAGTCTCGCGGCTTCGGCTTCGTCGAGCTCGAATCGGCTGAGCAGGCGCAGGCAGCCATCCAGTCGATGCACGGACGAGACATCCAGGGTCGGGGGCTCACCGTGAACGAAGCGCGCGAAAAAACCGCGCGCCCGCCGGGTGGCGGATTTGGCGGCGGGGGTGGTGGCGGCGGAGGAGGCTTCGCCCCGCGTGCACCCCGTGAGGGCGGGGCGGCGGTGGCGGCGGCGGATACGCCGGCGGCGGCCGCGGCGGCTACGGTGGGGGCGGCGGTGCCGGTGGAGGCGGCCGCGGTGGCGGCTACGGCGGCGGAAGTGGTGGCGGCGGCGGCCGCGGCGGTGGCTACAGCGGCGGCGGCGGTGGGGGGTGGTGGCGGCAGCAAGCGCCGGCGCCCTGACCACGATGACGGCGGAGGTCGCGGCGGTCGCGGCGGCCGCGGCGGCGGCGGCGACGACGACTCCGGTTGGTGAGCTTCGCGGGCCGCGAGCTGAGCCCGCGACCGCTCCACTCGCTTGCGCGGCGGCCCAGCCCGGGATTCCCGCGGGGCGGACCGCGGTTTCCCTGAGGCCTCCGAAGTGGCTTCCTTCCCGGGGCCGACCCAGGGGCGCCCCTCTGGGCCCTCGTCCCCGAGGCTCTGACCATCAACGCCTTCGAAGTCCCTGACAGTCCGACGGTGATCCCTCCCGAGCCGGGCGGACCCTGGCCCTGCGTGGTCATCGGCGGGGGAGCCGCGGGCCTGCTGGCGGGCATCTTCGCCTCCCGCGGAGGCGCGCCCGCGCTCGTGCTGGAAACCCGCAAGTCGCCCGGGGCCAAGATCCGCGTCAGCGGCGGAGCCCGCTGCAACCTGCTGCCCTCGGAGATCGCCCCCGAGGATTTTCACACCCGCGGCTCCACGAACGTGGTGCGCAACGTGCTGCAGTCCTGGCCCCTGGCCGAGGTGCGCCGCTTCTTCGAGCAGGAACTGGGGATTGCGCTCAAGGTGGAGGAGACCGGCAAGGTGTTTCCCGTCAGCGACGATCCCCGAGAGGTGGTGCTGGGGCTGCTGGGGGCCCTCGCGGACGCGGGCGGGATCCTGGTGGGCAGTGCACGCGTGGCGACTCTCCAGCGGCAGGGACCCGACGGTCCCTTCGAGATGCAGCTCGAGGACGGCCGGATCGTCCGCGCGAGGCGCGTGTGCCTGGCCACCGGCGGGCTCTCGCTGCCCAAGACAGGCAGCGACGGCCGCGGTTTCCTGTTCGCAAGTTCCCTGGGGCATTCGATCCTGCCCCTGCGGCCGGCGCTGGTGCCCTTGCTCGCCCTGGAGCCCGAGTGGGCGACCCTGGCGGGGATCTCCCTGGTGGCGCGGGCCGACGTGCTGCGGGGCGACAAGCGCGTGGACTCGCGACAGGGCGACTTCCTGTTCACGCACAAGGGCTTCAGCGGTCCGGTGGTGCTGGACGTGTCCTGGCACTTCACCGGGGAGACGAGCGCGGACGCGAGGCTCGCCATGGCCTGGCTCGGGGATGGCGCGCCCGATTGGGAGGCGCTGCTCTCGCGCGGCGGCCGCCAGACGCTCGGCGGCACACTGCGCGAGCACCTGCCCCGCCGACTGGTCCACGTGCTGCTTGCGCGCGCGGGCCTCGAGCCCGAGGGCGCGCTGGCCGGCCTTTCGCGCGAAGGGCGCAAGCGCCTGGTGCGCGAACTCTCCCAGTGCGAGCTCAAGCTCGCGGGCGACGAAGGCTATCGCACCGCCGAAGTGACCGACGGCGGCGTGCCGCTGGCGGAACTGCGCACGCAGACCCTGGAGAGCCGCAACGTTCCCGGTCTCCATTTCGCGGGCGAGATCGTCGACGTGTGCGGCCGCATCGGCGGCTACAACTTCCTCTGGGCCTGGGTCAGCGGGCGCAAGGCGGGGACCGCCATCGCCTCCGCGAATCGTCAGTAGCTGATGCGCAGCGACAGGTAGGCGTTGCGCCGCACTTCGCTGCCGAAGAAGTCGATGTCCTCACCGGCCTCGGGGTGCTGTTCTTCCTGGGCATTCTGCACGCCGATCGAGAGCACCGTGTGGGCATTGGGCTTCCAACCCACGCGCGCATCCACCCGGAACACCGCCGGGTTGTCCCAGAAGCGCAGGTAGTCGGACCAGTAGAGGGCGGTGTCCAGCTCCCAGTGTTCTCCCAGGTTGTAGTAGGAGCGCACGCTGGCGTTCTGGCGCGGCACCAGGCCGTCCTTGGCGTCGATCGGGGCTCCGGCGGCATTCGAGCTGGTCTCGAAGTCCATCTCGAAGTAGGTGTAGGCCGTGCGCACGCGCCAGGTCTCCGACAGCTCCAGGTCCAGGGCCATCTCGGCGCCGTGGGCCGTGGCGCTGGCCTCGTTTCCGTAGGTCGTCAGTCCCAGGTTGTCGAATTCGAAGGTCTGCAGGTCGTCGTAGTCGTTGTAGAAGGCGGTCAGGTCCACCTGGACGCGTTCGCCGAGGTTGGTGCGCAGGCCGATCTCATGGGCCAGCACGGCCTCGTTCTTGAAGTCCTTGTTGCCCGTGAACACCGGCGGCTGGTTGGGGTCGTTGTAGCCGAGGTTGTCCACTTCCTCGCGGGAGGGCGTGCGCACCGCGCGCGAAATGCCGGCCCACAGAGCGGTGTGTTCCGTGGCGTTCCACATCCAGCGCAGGGTGGGCTGCAGAGTCAGGCCGCCGAGATCGGCCTCCTCGAGCTGGACGCCGAGGATCACGCGCGAATCCAGTGCGGCGACCCCGAACTCGTCCTGGGCGAAGATGCGCACACTGTTGCTGCGCCGGAACTCCGGCGAAAAGTCGTTGAAACCGCGCTCGCTCTGCAGATTGGTCTGGGCGCTGCGGTAGCCCACGCCGAGGGTCAACTGGTGAGCGTCGGACAACTGCATGTGGCGCGTGTACTCCAGGTCGCCGACCTGCACGTCCATCTGCAGGTTGAGCTGCTTCTGGTAGTCGCTCGAGTACCAGCCCTGGATCTTCTGCACGTCGTCCGGCGGACCGAACTCCCAGCTGGCCAGCAGGTAGCCGCCGTTCTTCGGCGTGTCGTCGTAGGCGGGCAGGCCCAGGATCGCCGTGTCCACGGGGTCCTCGCCGAATTCCGAGCTCCACAGGTGGGTCATGACCGTGGTGCGCCCGCCCCCCTCCAGGTCCCAGTCGGCGCGCACCCCGGCGCTGCCGATCTTCCAGTCTTCCGGGTAGTCGCGGCCGTCCGTGTCCGGAAGGCCGGCGTGCCGGCCGTAGGAAACGTAGGAGCGATACCAGCCGTTCGAGCCCAAGGGGCCGCCCTCGCGCAGACCGCCGCGCTGCTCGGCGATGCCCAGCGTGGTGGTCGCCATGGACCCGGTGGTCTGCCTTGGGTGCTTGGTGATCACGTGGACCACGCCGTTCATGGCGTTCGTACCCCAGAGCGTGCCCGCGGGACCGCGGATGATCTCGATGCGGTCGATATCCTCGATCGGGATGTCGTAGAGCGGCCACCAGATGCCCGCCATGGCCGGGCTGTAGACCGAGACGCCGTCGATGATCAGCAGGAGCTGGTTGGCGAACGACTCGTTGATCGAGGACAAGGAACCCGTGAAGCCGCGGGCCGTGACGTCCCAGCCCGAGCTCTTCCACTGGGCCACGTGGAAGCCCGGCACCATGCGCAGGGCCTCCTGGATGCTCGTGTGCCCCGCGCGCCGGATTTCGTCGCCGGTGATCACGTAGACGGCGGCGGGCACATCGCGCAGGGGCTCGCCGTGGCGCGAGGCCACGCTGACCTCGGTGTCGAGCAGCTCCTCCAGCGTGCGGTCGAGCAGTCCGCCCCCGTCGCCCTCGCCGAGCGTCCCGGCAGCGGCCCCCGCGTCGCCGGGGGGGGAGGGGGCCTGGGATTGGGCCCACGAGGATGCGGGCAGCAGTGCGAGCACGGCGACACTCAGTGTCGTGACGGCCACGCCGGGGCTCCGGGGAGAGGGACCCATGACGACTCCCTATCGGATCGTCCCCGGTGGAGCTTGACATGGGCCTCGCCTGACCCTTCCCAGGGTCGACGGTCGATTCCGGGGCTCCGGGCTTCTCGTCTATCAGGTTGCAGTGCGCAAACCGCCGATCCTGGCCCAACGAGCCCCCTCCCAGGGTCTCCTGCCCCGTGGTCAGCGCCCCCCCTTCCGAGAGCATCCAGGTGCCTTTCGCCCGGCTTCTGCCGGATCGTCGGCGCGTCCGAGGTGCGGGAAACGCCTGGGGGCTTTCCAGGCCGGCGCGCCTTCTGTGGCCCTGCCTCGGCGCGCTCCTGCTCGGGCTCTTCGCGATGTTCGAGCCCCCGAAGGGCGTGCGCGCGGAAAGTCGCGAGGCGGAGACGACGGACCCCACCGAGTACGACCTGAAGGCCGTCTTCCTGTTGCGCTTCGCCACGCCCTACGTGAAGTGGCAGGAAAGCGCCTTCGAGTCGAAGACGGCGCCCTTTGTCGTCGCCGTGGTGGGCAAGGACCCGTTCGGGGAGGTGCTCGACGAGGTGTTCGCGGGCAAGCAGGTGGGCGAGCACCCGATCCGGATCGTGCGCAAGTCGTCGGTGGACGAGCTCGAGGCCTGCCACATGCTCTTCGTGCCCAAGGCGCAGGAAAAACACCTGGAGCGGATCCGCGAGCGGTTGCTCGACAAGCACACCCTGTTGGTCGCCGAGTCGATCGCGGCCGCCCAGGCAGGAGCCCACATCGGCTTCTACCTGGAGAAGTCGCGCGTGCGCTTCGCGATCAACCCCGCCGAGGCCAAGTCCTCGAAGCTGGAGGTCAGCTCCGAGCTGCTCAAGCTCGCCAAGCTCGTCGAGAAGAAGGCGGAGCTCGATCGATGAGGGCTGAATACACGCGCGTGCCGATCGGCGCGAAGTTGACGCGCATCATCGTGGCCACCAGCAGCACGGCCATGCTGCTGGGCGCGACGCTGTTCGCCTACTACGACTGGTCCCAGGCCAAGAGCACGCTGGCGGCCGACTTGCACCTGATCGCCGACGTCCTGGGGACGAACGTGCGCTCGGCCCTGGAGTTCCATGACCGGCGCTTCGCCCAGGAGGAGCTGCTCAAGCTGGAAGACCAGTCCAGCTTGCAGGCCGTGTGGCTGTTCGACGGTGCGGGCCGGTCCTTCGCCAACTGGGAGCGCGGCCCGGGCGTGGAGGTGATTGCCCCGGCCAGCCTGGATCGACCGCCGGACGCCTTCGACCGCGGCAGTGTGCGCATCGTCCACTCGATCGAGTTCAAGGGCCGGGAGCTGGGCACGGTGTTCCTGCAAAGCGACCTGGTCCAGGTCCACGCGCGCCTGGAGCGCATGCTGGGCATCCTGCTGGGGGGCTGGGCCGCCTGCGTGGCGCTCTCCTGGTTCCTTGCACGGCGCTTCCAGGCTTCGATCTCGGCGCCGATCGTGGCCCTTTCCCGGACCGCCACCCGGGTGCGCGACGAGAACGACTACTCCCTGCGCGCCGTCGTCGACACCAACGACGAAGTCGGAGAGTTGGTGGAGTCCTTCAACCTGATGCTGGACGAGATCCGCTCCCGGGACCAGCTGCTCGCCCGTCACCGCGACAGCCTGGAGGAGGAGGTGCGTGCGCGCACCGCCGACCTGGAGCAGCTGAACAGCCAGCTGCGCCTCTCCATGGACGAGGCCCGGGCCGCCACGGCGGCCAAGTCGCAGTTCCTGGCCAACATGAGCCACGAGATCCGCACGCCGATGAACGGCGTGATCGGCATGACCACGTTGCTCTTGGATACCGAGCTCGACGGCCGGCAGCACGAGATCGCGACCACCGTGCTGAACTCGGCCGAATCGCTCCTGGTGCTGCTCAACGACATCCTGGACTTCTCGAAGATCGAAGCGGGTCGCCTGGAGCTCGAGCAGATCGACTTCGACCTGCATGCGCTGGTGGAGGAGAGCACGCAGACCCTGGCCCACCGGGCCAACGAGAAGGAGCTGGAGCTGGCCTGCCTGGTGGGCAGCGGCGTGCCTGGTCGCGTGCGCGGCGATCCGGGTCGCCTGCGTCAGGTGCTGCTCAACCTGGCTTCCAACGCGATCAAGTTCACCAAGCGCGGGGAGGTGGCCGTGGAGGCCTCGTTCGTGGAATCCAACGCGTCGGGCGCCAAGGTGCGCTTCGCGATCCGCGACACCGGGGACGGCATCCCGCCCGAGCGCATGGGCCGCCTGTTCCAGGTCTTCAGTCAGGTCGATTCCTCCACCACGCGCAAGTTCGGCGGCACCGGATTGGGCCTGGCGATCTCCAAGCAGCTGGTGCAGCTGATGGGGGGCGAGATCGGCGTCGAGAGCCGTCCGGGCGTGGGCTCGACGTTCTGGTTCGAGTTGACCTTCGCTCAGGCCCAGTCCCAGGAGGTCGTGGCCGCGCCGACGCCGCGCCGACTGCCGCGCACGCGCATGCTGGTGGTCGACGACAACCCCACCAACCGCCGCGTCGTGCGCGAATACGTGCGCAGCTGGGGCAGTCTCTGCGACGAAGCGGAAAGCGCCCAGGAGGCCGTGGACAAGCTGGGCGCCGCGGTCAAGGCGGGGGCCCCCTACGGCATCGTGTTCCTCGATCACAGCATGCCCGAGGTGGACGGCGAGTCCCTGGCCAAGACCATCCGGGCGGTGCCGGAATTCGCCACCACGCCGCTGGTGATGCTGACTTCCCTGGGCGCGGCGGGCGACGCCGCCCGCATGCAGGAGCTCGGATTCTCCGCCTACCTGGTCAAGCCGGTGAGGCGCACGCACCTGGAGAATTGCGTGTCCACGCTGCTGGGCTCGCCCTCGCCGAGGGATCTCCTGGCGCGCACCGGGATCATCACGAACTCGATGCTGGAGCACGGCTCCGAGTTGCGCAGCGCGCGCATCCTCTTGGCCGAGGACAATGTCGTGAACCAGCGCGTGGCCGTGGGACTCCTGCGCAAGCTGGGCTACTCCTGCGAGCTGGCCGCCAACGGCCTCGAAGCCCTGCAAGCCCTGGAGACGCGGGTCTTCGACCTCGTCTTGATGGATTGCCAGATGCCGGAATGCGACGGGTACGAGGCCACGCGCCGCATCCGCGCCATGGGCCTCGCCGTTCCGATCGTGGCCATGACCGCCAACGCCATGGCCGGAGACCGCGAGCGCTGCCTCGCCTCGGGCATGGACGATTTCCTGACCAAGCCGGTGTCGGCGGCGACGCTGCAGGCTGCCCTGGAGCGCTGGTTCACGCGCGGCGACCGGTCCGAGGCCGCCGAGGGTCCGGCGGCCAAAGGCGCCTCCCGACCGTGATCCCGCTCCACTCCCCGGGCGCGGCCCGGGGCTAGCCCTTGCGCCGGGCCGTGTCGCCGGTCTCCTGTCCGGTCTCGGCAAACTCGCGCCAGCGCGTGTCGATGGCCTTGAACACGTCGCCCTGGCTGAGTTGGAACAGCTCGTTGGCCTTCTCGCGCCACTTCTGGACGAAGGTGGTCTTGTCGGTGGAGAGCTGGCAGGCCGAACGCAGGAGCAGCTGGCCCGTCTTGCCCTCCTTCTTCACCACGAAGTCGTAGAAGCTCCAGGCCTTGGCCACGTCCGCGTCCTCGAAGCTGAACAGTTCGCGGATCGCGAGCTTGTCGATGGCCGGACCCGCGTCCAGGGCCAGGGCGTTGTAGAAGTCGCGCAGGCCCATCTGCTCCTTGCGCTCGCCCTCCTTCTTCTTCTCGTGCACGTAGCGCGCTTCCCTGAACTCCTTGCAGGTCACGCTGTTGCGGCCGAGGAACTCCAGGCTGAGGTAGAAGCCCACGCCCTCGAAGAGCCAATCCTGCTGCACACCCTTGTTGATCGAGCCGTTGTAGTGCAAGGCCGTCAGGTCGTGCCCCAGGTCGTGGGCGATCGTGCCCTCCAGGTCCTGGTTGGCTTCGTGGCGCCAGAAGTGGACCGATTCGGGCGGCAGCGGACGGTGGAAGGGGCTGCCGCTGAGCTTCTTGCGCTCCTCGAGATGGTCCTTGCGCTCGAAGCGGTAGTACTCCTTCAGCAGCGCCTCGGATTCCTCGAACACGTCGGGTCCGAAGCACCACTCGGCGAACACCCGGTCGGGGATCTTGTCCTCGAAGTCCACATCCAGATAGGGATCGACGCAGTCGCCGCGGAAGCCGTCGATGGCCTCCTCGGCGAATTCGAGCAGGGCCCGCACGCGGTCGTCGTTGATCAGATCCGTGCGATAGACGATGCGCGCGTGGAGGCTCTCCTGGACCTTGAAGCTGATCCGGCCGCCGGTGGCGGTCTTGGCCGCCTCGACCAGGTCGCTGGGCGTGTCCACCATGCGGATCACGGCCTTCGCCTTGGAGAGGCGCTCCGCCAGGGCGTCGGCGGCCACGTTCTTCTTCTGCCGCTCGATCTCCTTGGCGACCTTCTTGGCCGCCGTGGGGTAGCAGGTTCCCGCCAGCCAGCCCCGGAGGCGTTCGTAGTTCGAGATCAGGCGCTGGTGGGCCATGAACCACTCGCGCGAGGCCTTGGGAGCCAGATCGCGCTCCGCGGAGATCTCCTGGATCTTGGCCATGCGCTCGCGGTACTCGTCGGCGAGGCCCGCGATGCTCTGTTCGCGGATCAGGATGCGAATGTTCTTGATGTACTGGCCCGAAATCTCCAGCACGCCCTTGGGGTTCGACGGCACCCGCTCCTCGCCCTTGTACTTGTAGGGGATGAAGCTCGGGTCGGCGGGATCGGCCACCCACAGTTCGTTCTTGCCGGTGCCGTCATACTTGATCTGGGAGTCGTCGATGTGGATCGAGTACTTGGCCTCGCCCACGACGACCGACTCGCCGCCGATGACCACCAGGCGGTCCTTGAACTTGTTCGCGGTCTTCTCGTCCTTGAAGGAGATCGCGAAGATCTGGGCCGAGGCTGCGGCGGAAAGCAGGAGGAGCACCAGGCAGCGGAGGAGGATTTGCATCGGGGGGGCTTGGGGGTGGGGGACCCTCGTTTCTACCCCAAGCCGCTTCCGGGGTCCCCTGACGATTCGGTGGGGGCGAGCTCCGGGGGGGCCTCCCGACGGGGGGGCCTTCACCGGGGGCCGCGGAGGGGGGGGGGGGGCCGCTCGTTTCCGGCGCCCTGGAGCCCGGCCGGCCCCGCTCCGAGGGGGCTGCCCGTGGGCTGCGGCCCCCCCCCGCTCGCCGGAAGAGGCACCCCTGCCCCCCCTCCGCGGCCCTGTCCGGCCGAGGCTGCTTGCCGCCTTCACGAAGTCTTGATATCCCCCGGGTCGAATCCACCGGGACGCGCGCCAGACGCTCCGCCGCCGCGGCCCTCCACCCCCCCGTCGTCGATGAGCACCCCGCGAACCGGCCCCTCCCAGGTCCAGCGCACCCTGGCCGCCTCCTCGGCGCCCGGCGACTCCGCCGCGGGGCCGATCCGGGAGCCCCGGTCCGTCCCCAGGTCCGCCCGCGTCTTCGAGGCCGTGGAGGCCGGCCAGTCCCTGGCGGCCGAGGTCCACGGCGCCGTCGGCGTCGAGGAGCCGGTTCTGGAGCTGGACGCCTTCAGCCTCTACTACGGTTCCTCCCGGGCCCTGTGGGACGTGTCCATGACCGTGCCCCGGGGCCGCGTCACCGCCCTGATCGGGCCGTCGGGCTGCGGCAAGTCGACCCTGCTGCGCTCGGTCAACCGCATGAACGACCTGATCGACACCGTGCGCACCGAGGGTCAGATGCGCCTGAACGGCGATGCCCTGTACTCCCCCGGCGTCGACGTGATCGACCTACGCAAGCGCGTGGGCATGGTGTTCCAGAAGCCCAACCCGTTCCCGATGAGCATCTTCGAGAACGTGGTCTACTCCCTGCGCATCGAGGGGGTCGGCGACCGCGCCGTGCTGCACGAGGTGTGCGAGTCGAGCCTGCGCAGCGCCGGCCTGTGGGACGAGGTCAAGGACCGCCTCTCCTCCTCGGCCCTGCGCCTGTCCGGCGGCCAGCAGCAACGCCTGTGCATCGCCCGCGCCATCGCCGCCGAGCCCGAGGTGCTGCTGCTGGACGAGCCCTGCTCGGCCCTGGATCCGATCGCCACCGGTCGCATCGAGGATCTGATCGACGAGCTGAAGGGGCGCTACTCGATCCTGATGGTGACCCACAACATGCAGCAGGCGTCGCGAACCAGCGAGTTCACGGCGTTCATGTACCTGGGCCGGCTGGTGGAGTACGGCCCCACGGACGACATTTTCCTGCAGCCGCGCCTCAAGGAGACCGAGGACTACGTCACGGGCCGCTTCGGCTAGAGTCCCGTGGAAGGGCCCCCGCTCCGGCCGAGGGTGCCGGCCGAGGTGCCGGGCGCGTACCCCCGGGTCCTGGCGGGCCTGGCCCGGGGGGGAGCTGGGGAGCAAGTCCGGGCCCACGGCGAGGGCCGGGAACGCCGGACCCTCCGCCCGCGGGGAGTGGGCGTAGACTTGGGGGCCGCGAGTCGCGCCCTCACCCGGAGAAGCCCCATGTGGAAACGCCTGCTCGTCCCGCTCCTGGCCGCCCTCTCGGCCGGCGCCACGGCCCAGACCACGGGCGTTCCCTACACCGTCCACCAGGCCCAGTCGAACTTCACCTGGAGCGGGACCTCGACCCTGGGGGCCATCGTGGGCAACCCCTCGAACCAGTTCCAGCTGGCGGGAGCCCTGCCCCTGCTGCAGTCGGCGGCCCTGCCACTCCCCGTGGCCACGGCCGCCTTCAACGGCGGGGACCTGTTCACGGTTCCCGACCTCCACGGCAAGATCAACAACCCGATTCCGTTCCTGCCGCCCCTGGCCACCATCGACGTGCTCGGGCTGCACCTCTCCGCGAGCTCGCCGGCCTTCAGCGTGGACGCCGCGGGCAACTACACCGCCGCGGTGACCCTCACGGCCCTCGCCGGGACCCTGGTGGTGACGCCCCTGGGTTCCACGGCAACCCAGACGAGCCTGGCGGGGCAGAGCTCCTCGCCGACCTCGGCGGCCGGCACGCTGGTGGCCTCGGGCACGGGGTTCTCGCTGGCGGCGCCCATCAACACCACGTTTCCGTTCAGCGATCCCGTGAGCGGCGCCAGCGGCTCGATCACGCTGCTCGGCACGCTGCGGGCCCATTGGACGGCGGCCGCCCCCGCGACCCACTGCTCGGCCAAGCTCAACAGCCTGGGCTGCACGCCGTCGATTTCCGCCCTGGGCACGCCGAGCTTCTCGGCGACGAGCGGCTTCAGCGTCAGCGCGGTGAACGTGCTCAACAACAAGCCGGGGCTCCTGCTGTACTCGACCACCGGCACGGCCGCGACTCCCTTCCAGGGTGGCTTCCTGTGCCAGGCGGCGCCGATCCGGCGCTCGACGCCTCTCGCCTCCGGCGGAAATCCGCCGCCCAACGACTGCTCGGGGGTCTACTCGATCGACCTGTGCGCCTTCGCGGCGGGCAGCCTGGGGGGAGCACCGGCACCCCAACTGCGGGAGCCCGGGACCGGAGTCGCCTGTCAATTCTGGGGTCGGGACCCGGGCTTCGCCGCGCCCAACAACTCGACCCTCTCCAACGGCCTGACGTACACCGTCACGCCCTAGGGGCTACCGGGCCGGGGGATCGGAAAGTCGCGCCGGGCGGCTAGCCGAAGCTGCCCGTCACGTACTGCTGCGTGAGCTGCTTCGTCGGGTTCATGAAGATCGTCGAGGTTTCGCCGTGCTCGACGAGTTCCCCGAGGTACATGAACGCGGTGGCGTCGCTGATGCGCGCCGCCTGTTGCAGGTTGTGCGTCACGATGATCATCGTGATGCGTTCGCGCAGCTCCAGCATCAGGTCCTCGATGCGGCCCGTGGCGATCGGGTCGAGGGCGCTGGTGGGCTCATCCAGCAGGATGATCTCCGGCCGCGCCGCCAGGGAGCGGGCGATGCACAGGCGTTGCTGCTGGCCGCCCGAAAGCCGCAGCGCGGGCTCGTGCAGGCGGTCCTTGACCTCTTCCCAGAGGGCCGACGAACGCAGGGCGGTTTCGACTTCGTGGGCGAGCTCGTCCTTGCGCTTCACGCCCAGGAGCCGCGGACCGAAGGCCACGTTCTCGAACACCGACTTCGGAAACGGGTTCGGCTTCTGGAAGACCATGTTGATCCGCAGGCGCAGCAGGATCGGGTTGATCCCGCGGCCGAGCAAATCGATGTTGTCGGGGTAGAGCCGCAACTCGCCGCCGTAGCGGATCCCCGAGTACAGGTCGTGGATGCGGTTGAAGCAGCGCAGGAACGTGCTCTTGCCGCAGCCCGAGGGCCCGATCAGGGCCGTGATGCGGTGCTGGCGGAAGGGCATCGAGATGCCCTTGAGCACCTCGTGGGCGCCGTAGCTGAAGCGCAGCCCCACGGCCTCGGCCTTGATCGGAGCTTCCGGTTCGTTCGTTCCCACGGGGGGCATTGTGCCCACGGCGGCCCGCGGGGCAACCGTCGGCGGCTGGCCGGAGGGCGCGAGTTTCCCCGTGCCGCCCGCTCCACCCTTGGGCGAGGCGCGTTTCACGGTTGCGGCGGCCATCAGGTGGTGTACTTCTTGCGCAGGCGGTAGCGCAGCACGATCGCCACCGCGTTCATCGAGAGCGTCATGCCCACCAGGACCACGCCGGTGGCCGCCGCGTTCTCGATGAAGCGCGGGTCCGGCCGGGACACCCAGTTGAACAGCTGAATCGGGAGCACGGTGAAGGCCGATTCCAGCCACTCGAAGGACACGAAGGGCGGCGCGGAAGTGATGGGCGCCGGCGGCAGGAAGGCGATGTAGCTCAGGGCGCCGATGGTGATCAGGGGCGCGGTCTCGCCCACGGCCCGCGACATGGCCAGGATCGAACCGGTCAGGATCCCGCCCATGGAAGAGGGGATCACGACCCGGCTGACGGTCTGCCAGCGCGTGGCCCCCAGGGCGTAGGAACCCTCCCGCAGCACCTGGGGGATGGCGCGCACGCTCTCGCGCGTGGCGACGATGATCACCGGCAGCACCAGGAAGGAGAGCGTCAGCCCCGCCGTCAGGATGCTGCGGCCCATGTGCAGCTTGTAGACCAAGAGGCCCAGGGCCATCAGGCCCCAGACGATCGACGGCACGCCGGCCAGGTTGGCGATGTTGACCTCGATGGCGGCGGTGAGGCGGTTCTTGCGCGCGTACTCCTCCAGGTAGACGCCGGCGGCCACCCCCAGGGGCAGGGCCACGACCGCGGTCACCAGGCAGACGAGCAGGGTTCCGACCAGGGCCGACTTGATGCCCGCGTCTTCCGGGCGCCGCGAGGGAAAGGAGTTCAGGAATTCCGGGCGCAGGTGCGGCGCCGCGTCGCGCACCAGGTCGGCGATCAAGATGCCCAGGGTGCCCAGGCACAGGACCACCATGGCCGCGCCGAGCACGGCGAAGCCGGCGTCGAGCCACTGGCGGCCGCGGATCAGCCGTTCGAGGTTCGCGGACATCAATACACCTCGCGGAAGCGCTTGCGCAGCCGGTAGCCCGCGATGTTGAAGGCCAGGGTCATCAGCAAGAGCACCAGCCCCGCCGCGAAGATCGACTGGTAGCCGATGCTGGCGTGGGGCAGGTCGCCCAAGCTGACTTGCACGATGTAGGCCGTGATCGTCGCCGCGGGTTCCCGCGGATCGAAGGTGAAATTGGGCTGCATTCCGGCCGCGATGGCGACCACCATCGTCTCGCCCAGGGCCCGCGAGAAGGTCAGCACATAGGCCGCGCTGATGCCGGACAGGGCCGCGGGCAGGATCACCTTCAGGGCCACCTGCAGGCGTGTGGCTCCCATGGCGTAGGCCCCCTCGCGCAGGGCGGTCGGCACGGCGCGCATGGCGTCCTCTCCCAGGGAAGCCACGTAGGGCACGGTCAGGAGTCCGATGACGATGCCCGGACCGAGCATGTTGAAGCCCGGCAGATCCGGCATGAACTTCTGCAGGAACGGCGTGACGATCAGGAGCGCGAAGTAGCCGAACACCACCGTGGGCACGGCGCTGAGCAGTTCCAGTGCCGGCTTGAGCACCTCGCGCAATCGAGGCGACGAGTATTCGCTGAGCCAGACGGCGCACACCGTGCCCACGGGGATCGCCACGCACAGGGCCACGGCCGTCACGGTCACGGTGCCCGCGATCAGGGGGGCGATGCCGTAGCGCGCGTCGTCGAACAGCGGCGCCCACTGGGTGTCGGTGAGGAAGTCCCAGATCGAAACGTGCTCGAAGAACCCCATGGACTCGACCACCAGGATGCCCACCACACCGACCGTGATCACGATCGAGAAGGCGGCGGCGGAGAACAGCAGCGCCTCCGATGCCTTGTCCACGAGGCGCCTGCGGCGCACCATGGCCGGTGAGCGGCCGCGACGACGGGCGGCCGCGGCCGCGCTCTCGGGCTGGGTGGTGGTGCTGGCCATGGAAACGTGGTCGGGCGCCCGGAGCTCGGTGCCCTCCGCGGCGCCGGCGCGTGCCGTCGCCGCAGGAGGTCCTTCGCGCGGTGGGAGAGAGAGATTACGGCTTCTGGGCCGGCTTTTCCGCCGGCTTGTCGGCCTTGGCCTCGGCGGCCTTCTTCTCACCCTCCTTGGGCCCGTTTGAGTCGGGGCGCGGCTCGGTCACCAGCGGGCGCTTGAACAGCTCGTCGATGTGCAGGCCGATTTCGGAGTGGCCCGCGAAGGCCGTGCCGATCTCGCCCTTCTGGAAACGGGCCGTTGACTTGGCATAGGCATCCGCCGGCAGCGGGACGTACCTCACCTCGGCCACGAGCTTGGGCCCATTCTTCAGGTAGAAGTCGACGAAGTTGCGCACTTCCGCGCGCGCGAGGCTCTTCTTGTTCACGTAGATGAACAGCGGGCGCGAGAGGGGGTTGTAGCTGCCGTCCTCGATCGAGGTCGCACTGGGGGCGATGGCCTTGCCCGCCGCGTTGACGATCGGCACGGCCTTGACCTTCGAGGCGTTGGGGGCGTAGTAGGAATAGCCGAAGTAGCCCAGGGCGTTCTTGTCGGCGGCGACGCCCTTGACGAGCACGTTGTCGTCCTCGCTGGCGGTGAAGTCGGTGCGGCTGGACTTCGCCTTGCCGACCGTCGCCTCGGTGAAGTAGTCGAAGGTCCCGGAGTCCGACCCCGCTCCGTAGAGCGTGATCTTGGCGTCCGGCCACTCCGGGCGCACCTGGTTCCACTTGGTGATCGTGCCCTGGGCTGCGGGCTCCCAGATCTTCTTCAGGTCCGCAACCGTCAGTTCCTTGAGGAACTCGTTCTTCGGGTTGATCACCACGGTCAGACCGTCGAAGGCCACCGGCAGCTCGACGTACTCGATGCCTTGCTTCTTGGCCTCGATCATCTCGGCCACCTGGATCGGGCGCGAGGCGTCGCAGATGTCGATCTCGCCACGCAGGAACTTCTTGAAGCCTCCACCGGTGCCCGAGACCCCGACGGTCACGCGCACGCCGGCGTTGGCCTTCTGGAATTCCTCGGCCACGGCTTCGGTGATCGGGAACACGGTGCTCGAGCCGTCCACCGTCACGGTGGCTTGGGCGAACACGGAACAGTTGAGTACCAACAGGGATACGAGCGCGGCTGCGGCCTGGGGCGCGCGCGCCTGGATCTGAGCGAGAAGTGACATCGTGGCGGCTCCTGGGGAGTCGGACAGCCTCTCAGTCGTTGGACTGCGGGGCGCGAGAGGAGAGCACCCAGCTGTGGGCACTCTCACAAGACGCCGTGAAGCCTGCGCCAGCTCTCCAGCAAGGCCCGGTAAAGATCGGCTTAGGGAAGCCGTAAGGTCATGTCACCAGACTGGTTACGCAGATTGAGCACGCCCTCCCGCCCGACAGAGTCCACCCCGAGCCCCACGATCTGCTTCCCCTCGGAATGGAACAGGGACAGGATCCCGCTGCCGTCCCGGTCGTTGACGCCGGCGTAGAACAGCGGGCGGGAATCCTCGCCAAAGGCATGGAATCCGCCCCCTTCGCCGCCCTCGTGGGCGGCCCCCGCGGCCACCAGGGGATGGCCCTGGTCGTCCCAGATCTTCAACTGGGCCCCGCCGCCATGGGTCCAGCCCCCGTAGACGAGGCCCTGGCCCTCGGGACTGGACAGGAGCGACTCCCCGCCGTGGGGGGTGGCGGAGAGCCTGGCCCCCGGCTTCCCGGTGGGGGACAGCAGGCTGAAGTGGCTCGCTCCATCCTCGCCCAGGAGCAGGTAGGCGTAGTTCTCGCCCTGGGCGCTCGAGACCTCGAATTGTCCGTCGCCCCGGGGGTTGGCTCCCATGAAGAACAGGTCCTTGCCCAGTCCGGAGAGCAGCCGCAGTTGGCCGTTGCCCAGAAGGTCGGGTCCCAAGCGCACCGAGGTGTGGTCCTCGTCGCCCATGAGTTGGACCGAGGCGCCGTGGCCGGAGTCATCCCGGACCACGAAGGTGGGCTCCCCCTCGGCGGTGCGCAGGGTCAGGTTGCCGCCGCCCTTGGGGTCGGCGCCCAGGTAGGCGGTGGGCTTGCCGCCCGGGGAGTGCGTCAGCAGGGCGCCCCCCAGTCCATCGAAGTTGCGGGCCGAGAGGAGCGGCTTGCCCTCGGCGCCGGTGAGCGTGAGGGAGCCCCCGAGTTTGTCCGCCGCGAGGGTCGCGCCCGGCTTGCCCTCCGCGGAGAGCAGGTTGAGTCGACCCGATCCGCCCTGGATCGCCAGCGTGGCGGCCGTGCGGCCGTCCTCGCCGACGACCTTCAGACCCCGGGCCGAGACCGTGATCGGCAAGGCCAACTCACGCTGCCCGGTGAGCAGAAAACCCACCAGGACCCAGGGTCCCAGGGCAAGCAGGGCCGTGGCGGCCAGCAGGAATTGGAGTCGGCGGATGCTGGCGTGGAGGTCGATTTGGCTCATGGGAGGGGGCCGCCGGCGTGCTCCGGGGGCACCCAGACTTCGGCGCGCGGGGCTTCCGGCCTGAGCGAACAGACCGCCGCCGACCCAGGAGCCGGGTCCGAGCCCCCTCCCAGGACCCGGCCTAGCCCAAATCAGGGACAGCGCCCGAGGCCGGCCAACTGCCGGTCGTGCAGTCGCGACAGGAGCACCTGGGCCGCCAGGGCGCCGATCAGCGCCGTGAGCATGTCCCACTGGGTGTCCCAGACATCGCCCTGGAGTCCGAGGAAGGCGTCGGCGGCCTCCCCCGAAAGCAAGGCGGCCCACCATTCCACGAACTCGTAGATGGCGCTGATGGCCAGGCACACGCAGCTCACCAGGAAGAACAGCCAGCCCCCCGGACGCAGGGGGCTCTTCCGCAGCAGGATCTCGCGGGCGATCAGCGCCGGCACGAACCCCTGGGCGAAGTGGCCTAGGCGGTCGTAGGGATTGCGCTCGAGCCCCAGGGCGTCCCGCACCCAGAAGCCGGCCGGTACTTCGGCATAGGTGTACCGACCGCCCACGATCAGGATCACGGCGTGAATGGCGATCAGCAGGGCCGCCAGGGTGGTCAGCGGAAAGCGCTTGCGCGTCGCGAACAGGATCGGTGCGGCAAGCAGGACCGGGGCCACCTCCATCCACCAGGTCATCCGGTCGCGGGGCTGCCAGCCGCTCCACAGGAGCACCAGGCCCACGCCCCCGGCGAGCACCCAGCCCAGTCCCGCTCGTCGTTGTTCCATGGATCCGTCCTCGGCAGGGAATCGTCAGGCGCCGCTGGGCCGCAGCCTAGCCCGGCGCGCACCCCGGAAGGAACCGGTTCCCGTTCGGGTGAGGCCCGGCGGAGCCGTGGGGCGGCCCGGCGAAGCCGTGGTGCGGCCCGGCGAAGCCGTGGTGCGGAAGGGGGGACTTGAACCCCCACGGGTTTCCCCACGAGATCCTAAGTCTCGCGCGTCTGCCGATTTCGCCACTCCCGCTGGGTGTGATCCCCGTTCCTGGGGTCAAGAACGGCAAGGGGAGTCTACCCGACCACCGGGTAGTCACCCTCGATCGTCCGGGTCCTCCAGAACGTCATCCGGAATACCTAGCCGGTAGCTCGTGCTCCGGCCAGCGCCGTCGTTGCGGACGAGGATGCGGCGCTTCTGCAGCTCCTGGATGTCGCGTAGGGCCGTGTCGTTTGAGCAGCCCGCGAGTTTCGCGTACTTGGACGTCGTGAGGTGCCCCTCGAAGGCTCCCAGCATGCGGTTGATGACCGACCGCTGCCGCTCATTGACCGGCCGCCGGTTGATCCTCTGCCAGAGCTTGGCCTTGTTCATCACCCCAGCGAGCGCTTCGTCTGCGCCGTCTAGAGCGCGATCAAGGCAGGCGAGAAACCACACGAGCCAGCCGGTGATGTCGGTGTCTCCGCGCTGCGCGCTTTCAAGCTGCAGGTAATAGTCCTTCCTTTCGGCCGCGATCTGCGAAGACATGCTGTAGAAGCGTTCCCTTGTGCCATCTGCGCGCGAGAGCGCCATCTCCGCGATCGCGCGAGCGATCCGGCCATTGCCGTCGTCGAACGGATGGATGGTCACGAACCAGAAGTGGGCGACCGCCGCCTTGAGAACCGGGTCCACGGGGCCCGGCCCGTTGAACCACGCGAGGAAGTTGGCCATCTCCTGTTCGAGACGGCCGGACTCCGGGGCCTCGAAGTGCACCCTCTCCTTTCCCATGGGGCCGGAGACGACCTGCATCGGGCCTGAGTCGGCCTTGCGCCAGGCGCCCACGGTGATGCGGCCCATCCCGCTGCGTCCCGTCGGGAACAGAGCCGCGTGCCAGTCGAAGAGGCGGCGCTTCGTGAGCGTGGCTTGGAAGTCCCCCGTGGCATCCAGCATCACCTCGACGATCCCCTCGACGTCACGGCCGGCCTTGGGGAGTCCCGCGACGTCGAGCCCGAGACGGCTGGCGATGGAGGACCGGACCTCCTCTGGGCTCAGGGCCGCCCCCTCGATGGCACTGGATTTTACGACCTCGCTGGTCAGGGTCCCGAGACTTGCCTCGTTGCGCAGGTCGAATCCGAGGCCCTCCATCCTTCCCAGGAGCCGCCCCTGCTTGTGGCGCACGGCAGCCAGAACTGCGCTCAGAGCCGCGCGGTCCCAGGTGAGCTTGGGCCAGGTCGCGCGCTCGTGAATGTAGAGTGTTCGCCGCATACTGTGCGGTGATTATGGGGCCCATTCGCCGCAAGCGCAAGCTCAATCACCGCAAGCCGAGCGGGGAATCGGAGCCGTTCCCGCCGCAGGACTGTCGACGACCTGGACACAGTCCGATGGCCCCGAGGGCGGTGCGTAACGATTGACGTCCCCTGACTGCGTAAGAGATGGCGTCCCTTGACGGGTCTGACCGGATGACTCTACGGATCGGACATCCAAGCCCCTGCTCATGCCCTCACGGTGGTGCTCCGGGGTGGCTGGGGCCGCGCGACTGCCGCTTTCGCCAGGCGTCGAGGATCGTGACGTGTACGTGCGCAACGCGGAGGTTCGCGAGAGGTCTGGTCCGCCTCGGTTCCCGTAACCGGCCGGCCCCGGGGGGTCATGCAGGATGATGCGAAACAAGTGCTTCCACCCTCCTTTGATTTCGACCGGACTCGCAGGCGCGCTGCTCGCCGGCGCGAGTCTCGCTCAATCACCTCTGCTCCAAAGGACTTGGTCGCGCACCTACGGCGGCTCAAGTTCGGAACAGGGCTTGTTGGCGGTGAAACAGATTCCGGGCGGACGCCTGGTGGTCGCGGGATACAGCGCTTCCTTTGGCGGCCCTCGCCAGTCCAATTGGTTGATGAACCTCGGCCTCGGAGAGGGAAACGTGATCTTCGAGCACACGAACAGCACTGCGTTCGGCGGCTTCACCGACGGCGCGGCGATCGCAGCCGACGCTGGCGCTTTGTTCCTGGGGCGGGACGTCTTGGACGTCTTTCTCAAACACGACGCTTGGCTCGTGCGCGTCGATGCCGGCGGTGCGGTCGTGTGGTCGCAGGGTTTCACTCGTCAGGCGTGGGGGCGGCATTTCCTGTTCGACGCCGCCGAACTCGCTGACGGTTCTTGGATTGCCGTTGGAGCGACGAGCATCCTCGATCAACCGCCGCAGGCCGCCTGGATCGTGCGCCTGAGCGCGACGGGCGCCCTGATCTGGCAGTACGAGTACAACGGCGGTCTTGTCGAGACGGCCCGCTCCGTGGTCCCCACCGCGGACGGCGGGTTCGCCGTCGCCGGTTCGAGCACCTCTTCAGGTGCCGGGTCGGAGGATGTCTGGGTGATGAAAATCGACGCGGCCGGCGTGATTCAATGGCAGAAGACGCTGGGCGGCGCGGACAACGACCAGGCCGAGCAGATCATCGAACTCGACGACGGCAGTTTCGCCGTCGCGGGATTCACCAACAGCCTGACGCCTTCGGGGCATGCGCCGTGGTTGTTGCGTTTGGCCTCGAATGGCGCCCTGCTCTGGCACAAGGTCGTTGCCGACGATGTCTGGGGCGACCTTGGCGCGCTGGCGAAGACCAACGACGGCAAGCTCATCGTCGTCGGCCGCGTGGCACAGAGCGGTTTTCCCTCGAACGACTTGTGGTGCGCAAAGTTCGCGGCCGCCGACGGCAAGGTCTCCTGGCAGACCGCCTACGAGGGCGACAGCGGTGACTTCGGTTCGGTGGTCCTGCCGCTGGCCGGCTCCAGCTTCATCCTGGGCGGAACTTGGGGCTGGGGTTTCCCGCAGGAGAGCATCTGGCTCCAGCGCGTCGATCGCAGAGGAGGCCTCAATGGCTGTGGCCTTGCGCGCGCGACCGACTTTTCGACGCCATCGCCGACAGTCACCGTGCTCGACTCTATCAGCAGTCGCGCACCAGGTGGTGCCCAGACTCAGCCCGTGGCCGTGTTGCTCGCCCCCAGCGCGGCGGTGGTGACCGATCGCTGCCCCTGACGCGTCCTCCGGACAGGAATTCCAAGCCCCTGATCCTGACGTCTCGTGCGCGCCCCGGCGGGGGATTGGTGCCGAGCGGCGGCCGTGGTCGCCCCGAGCGCCACCCGGAACGTGTGCGGGGGTTCATCCGGTCGTGCCCACACCGGCCTGACCTCCGTCGACCCGTCGATCCTCCGCGCTGCGCCCCCCGCCGACCGCATTCCCGACCGCCCCGTGTCCACTGTACTGGGGCCGGCGGCTTCTCCACGCCCGACGCAAGCGTCCGGCGGGCTGTCGTGCCCGATCGCGGACCGAGGTCGGCCCGCGCCCATCAACGCACGCGTTCGAGTTCGATCACCACCCGTGCGAAGGCGTCGATGGGCACGGTCACGTCGAGCGCCGACACGACGCGATAGCCGTCGAGTCCGCTGGCCGAGATTCGGTACTGTCCGGGAGCGGGCGCCTTGAGGATCAGTTCCGTTTCCGCATCGTCGAGCGGGTTGGCGAAGCCGGCGACCTTCCCGTCGGCGTCCACGAGCTCGATCGTCCAGTCCGCCGCGCGCGCGACCGGCTCGCCCCCGTGCACGAAGATCGCCGTGACTCCGCAGGCGCGCTGGGCGCGGACTTCGAGCTCGTTCACTCCCGGTGCAAGCTCGAGCGGAATGTTGCCGGAACTCGTAGCGGTCGTCGTTGAGCCACAGGCTCACCGTGGTCGCGGGCGCGAAGAAGTGCCAGCGCCCGAGCCCTGCATCGAATTCCGCATCATTGATCTGGCCGTCCGGGCGCCATTCGCCGGCGTATCCCAGCCAGCCCACGCGCTCCAGGTCCACGGGCGCTCCCGTGCGCGCATCCAGGATCCTCAAGCGCACGTCGGCCATCGGCGGGAGCGCAATCACGTAGTCGCGCTTCGACGTCGGCTCGATCTCGAGGTCGAAGTAGAACGACGGCCCGCCGACGAAGCCGCTGTACGAGCCGGGCTCGAGCTGGGGGATGCTCCACGCAAGCTCGCTGGTCCCCGCCGCGTCCGGCGGCTCCTCGAGCTTCGCCAGGTACCTGTGCAGACCACCCACGCGCGGAGCAAAGCGCGAATGGAGCGAGAGCGACCTCACCTTGGGCCAGTCGTTGGTGCGTAGGATCCCCGCGGCCTCGACGAACTTCGCGAACTCGGGGGTCGGCAGGAGGAGGTCGACCTGGGCACGCTTCCCGCGTTCAACCAGGCAGTTCGCCGCCGCGACGCGCGCGGTCATCCACGTGTTGGCTCCGACCTCGACCGACACCTCGTAGGCGCCGGCCTCGATCGACTCGAAGTCGAGCCGCCGGTCGATCGGCGCGAGCGCGCGCCGGTGTTCGACGTAGCTGGAGTCATGGGGGGCCGTTCCTTCGCGGATGCGCCGGAGGCGCAGTTCCGCGCCGTCGGGGACGGGCGCACCACCCAGCGTTACGCTCAGGTCGCCGCCGGGCTGCAACGCCACGAGGTAGTCGCCGCACGCCGAGCGCTGGAGGTCCACGAACCGCCACGCATACCCTGGGCTGCGAACGAAGTACCGCGCCCGGTCGCCGTCGAACTCGAGCTCGATCGGCGAAGGAGCGTGCTCGGCAATCCGCTGTTCGTGCGCCGACTGGGCCGGAGATCGCTTGCCCCATTGTCCCTGTCCGTGATCCTGGACGACTTCGATGTCGCGGAGTTCCAGGCCGTTCGCTGCATCGAGGACGACGAGGCGGCATCCGTGATCACGCCGGACGAGGAGCTCGAGCAAGCCGTCGGCTGGAAACCGGAAGCTTCCGGCGTTGGAGGAGTGCAGGAAAGCAGGCTTGCCTTCCGCGGCGAAATCGCTGAGGTCGAAGTCGTCGTCGGGCAGGTCGACCCGCCACACCCCCTGCTCGACCGTGATCGTGAGCGGCTCGTCCATGGAGTACGAATGGAGGCGGAACGAGCCCTGCGCAGCCGGGCGATGGGCCCCGAACGGATCGAAGAAGCGCAGCGTGCCCTCGAGCCGGCGATTCGCGGGCGCCTGGGCGGCGGCGTTGGAGCCGTCGGTCTCCGCCTCGCCGTGTGCTGCGTTGCGAGGCGAGCGCGCGCCGCCGGACGAATCGAGGCCGGGCTCAAGTTCCGTCGAGGTCGGTGGGGACTTCGCCGCCGCTTCGGCCGGTGCCTGCGCGAGAGGTTCCCGGCCCGGCTTCCAGAGCAGGAACACCCCCAGCGCCAGGCACAGCGCCCCCGCCGCGAACACGCCGAGCCAGGCGCGCGAGCGGGATCTCATGCGTGCATCGTTAGAGGCGCGCGGGCCATTGTCAAAACATGCAGCCCGAGGCTGTGCGGCTCACGCGGACCGCCCCGGCGTCCCCCGGGAGGAGCACTGTGCTCGAACGCCAGGGGCTCTCAGGCCCAGACGGCGCCTGGGAGGGCGCGGGGCGCGGCTTGGAGAAAATTGAGAGTTTCCAGGCCGAAGTCGGGTTGTGCCACCGCCCCAGCAAGTGGGGCCGGGAACTCCCTCGGCCCACCGAACCAGGGTGGTCCGCAAGGTTCGGGTCGAGTTTCTCCAATCCACGGCTCGAGGCCTAAGCCCGAGCCCAAAGGACGTCCATGAAATCTCCCGCCAAGTTCCTATTCACTTCTCTGCTCGCGGTTGCACTCCAGCTGCTCGTGGTCTCCTCGGCCAGCGCCGAGATCCGTCCGGACGGCGAGTGCAAGAAGTGCACCACCGCTCCGTACATCATCGATCCGGCCTGCGTCGTCACCAGCAAGGTCTGCGAGCGCACCTTCACGGTCGGCGTGACCGGGGGCGTTCCCACGCCGGTCACGGCGGGGACGTTCGGGTGCGTCAATTGTCCGACGGTCGACGGGCATCCCTGCGAACCGAATCCCAGCCAGCCGTCCCTCAAGTGCGACGTCAACATCTCGGCCACCATTGAAGTCACGGCGTCCATCGACCTCAGCGCGACGTCGGGCATCGAAGCTGGGCCGTTCAAGGAGGCTCTCGAACTCACGGTCGGCTTCTCGGAGACCCACTCGGTCACCGTGGGCGTCACGGGTTCCTACGACACTCCCTTCTGTCGCAAGGCCGTGCTCGAAGGCATCTTCACTCAAGAGAAGGGCTGCAAGGCCGTCGCGTCGTGCTCCTACACCCGCCGCGTCAATTTCTCCTGCCCCGATGGTGCAACGCCCTCGGTCGTGTGGAACTGCGCTGGCGGCAGCGCGAAAATGTCCTTCGACCGCGATCCGTTCGGCGGTTCGATGTCGGTCAAGAGCCTCAATTCCTGCGGTCAGTGACCAGCGCGCGGCCGTCCCAGCGACCGAAATTCCCGCGGAGCCACGGGGCTCCGCGGGATCCGACCGGGGGGCCGACCGCGACCCGCGGCCCCCCCCAAAGACTCCCTCGAACCTTCGCCAACGACACCCAAGGCAGCCATGTTCACTCTTCTTCCGCTCGTTTTCCCGTTCGTGCTCGCCATGTCCTTTCCCGTCGAAACCGCCACCTCGGTGGGTCAGGGGCCGCGTCCAGCCGTGAACCAAGATGAATCTGCGCCCACGGAGCCCGCGCAGTCCGAGCTGTTCCAGCGTGGCGAGCTCGCCCAGTACGAGCAGTGGCTTGAATCGCTCCATGGCCCGGTCCTGCCCTCGGATGCGGGCGAGGCTCGGCGCGCCGAGGTTCGCGATTGGTATCAACGCCTGTGGGTTGCGGCGGATCTGGATCCCGAAACGGCCCTGGGCATCGAATGCCGCGTGCAACTCGTGGCTCTGCTCAACGAGTGCGGTCTGCACGCTGACTCGGAGCTCCACATCCGAAAGCTCATCGCCCTGGACAAGGGCACACGATGCGCAGTTTCTGGAAGGCGGAGCTCTCGGAGGTCCGGCTGCTGCGGCTGTCTTCAGCCGACCGCAAGAACGTGGATCTGCGCGAGTCCCTGGCGATCCACGAGGAGGCGCGAGTGGCGCTGGAGTCCGAGGCGCGCGCCGCGTCCGGAGCAGCTCTCATGGACGCTTCCCTGCGGATGCGCTACCTGGGTGTGCTGCTGGGATACAGTTACTACGCCGCCCACGGAGCCGTGGACTTCCGCACGGCCTGCGACCGCCTGCAGGAGGGGTACACCTTCAGTCGGGCCTGTGCCGCCGCAAACCTGGACCTTGTTGGCCGTACGCCGGAGCACTTCGCACGAGTCCACTTCGACTTGCTGCTGATGGACAGCTCCCGCTTCGCCGGAGACCCTGGAGCAGGGACTCGCGAACCTCCGCGGCCAGGACAAAGACCCGGAGTCCATCGCCATGCGGTTCGGGAATTTCCTGGAACGCCGCTACGGCCCGCGGTCGCCCGAATTTGTGAGCCGAGCCCGACAGTTCCTGAAGGACCAGGGTGAGGACCTGGGAATCCAGGCCCTGATCCTGCAGGTCAAGGTCGCGACCCTGCTGATGCATGGAGGGGATCACTTGGAGGCCATGCGTCTGGCGGAGCCGCTGCTGGGATCGGTGCCGACGGAGGTGGCCGCCTCGAATCCCACCGCATGGAAGGCCCTGCGACTGGTGGGTGGCCTGGTCTATGCGGCCAGTGCGCAACTCGCGGGCGATGAACTCTCGCGCGCCGTCGCGATCCACCATCTGGTTGGCCTGAAGGAGGTCGGCTTCGAATCCGAGGCGGACATCGCCCTCCGCGTGCGCGACCTGCTCGCCCAACGGCCGCGCTAGGGTCGTCACGGGCCTACAGGAGCCGATGATGAGAATCCCGTTTCTGTTCCTGGCCCTGGCCCTCCTGGGGGTGCTGACCGCGGGCGTGTCACTGATCTGCCCCGAATCCGGCCATCCGAGGCCAGTGGTGACCACGGAGGCGGTGCTCGAGGTCTCCCGCGTCACCCAGGTCCGGCCTGGCCCCATCGTCCCCGAATCCGGGGGGGCCGCGAGGGCCATGGTGATCGGCTCCACCCAAGACGCACCCGCGACAAGCCCCGACGCGTGGGTCGTTGGCGGCCGATGCCAGACCTGCGAGGGTCTCCCCCTGCGGGGAGCGGTGGAGCTGTTTTTCCGGGCGTCGTCGGGGGCCGTCACCACCCAGGTCGTTGAGGCGGACGAGGCAGGCGTCTACCGGGCTTGTCCGCCCCAAGGGACACGAACCGTTGTTGCGCGCCTGCTCGACCTGGGTGCCGCCTCCAGCTCGCCCCGCCTCGAATGGGTGGCGGGGACTCGAACCGCGGAATTTCCACCCTGATCGCCCTGCCGATGCGCCGGCTGTTCCTCCGTTGCACCGACCAGGACGGTCGAGGAATCTCGGCGGTCAAGGCCCACCTGGCTCGGTCCGCTGGGTTCCCCCGTACCGATCGGAGACGCGGCCGAGCGCGTGGCGCGAGAATTGGGTGAGTCCAACGCAGCCGGCACCCTGGAGCTCCAGCACGTGCCGGATCAGGGAGGTTTCATCCTGCTGAGCAAAGGAGGCTACGAGACGCAATGCGCGAGCGTCCCTCCGCTCGCGCCGGCGGGGGGGGAGTTCCAGGAGCAGGTCGTCCAGCTTGCTTCGCTGTCGCCGTTGCTCGGAATCGCTCCCGTGGATGGCGCGGAAACCTGGGCGATCTACCCGGCCAGGGATCGATTCGCTGCCCGGGCGAACGCCGTGTCCAGCTGCTGGGTGCCCGAGCTCATGTCCGCCCTGAACGAACCTGTGTTCACGGAGCCCCGCGCCTGCTTTGAGATTGCCCGTACTCGCCCGGGTATCCGCTGTTGCTCGCAGCCGATAAGGAAACTGGCAAGGTCCAGCGCATCTCCAAATACGATCCGATCGCCGGCCGCTATGCCCTGTGGCTTCCCGCCCAGGAGACCGTGATCGAGCTTGCGGATGCGGGCAGCGAGTCCCTCGGCAAGGGCTTGGACCTGGGCCGACTGCGTCTGACCTGGAAGAGCGGCGACGCCGATGTGGAGCACACGGTTCGACTGGGATCAGGATTTGCGCTCTCGGCGACGGCCTCGGAGATTCAAACCGGCCTCGTCTTCTTGGACTGCTCCGCCCGCATGGAACTTCACAGCGGGTGCGTGGTCCTGGGCGAGGCCGAGGCAACGCTGACTCCCGGAGCGAATCGCCTGCGCCTGGAACCTCGTCAGCAACCCGAGTCCCTGGAATTGCAGGTGCGCATGGCGGACGGGCGTGGGATCCCCAACGCCGAAGTGAGCATCCATGCCGACCCTGGCTCCCGCGCGGAGCTGAGGCGTCTGCGCACGGACCTGACTGGATCGGCGTGGCTCACCGCTTCCACGGAACTGGCCCTGTGGGCTCAGGTCCTTCCGGGCGCCGACCACGGCGGCACCGAGTCCGTTGCGCTCGGGAGCGGCCTCCGAAGCCCAGGGTCACCTCGGCAGATCGTTCTCGAGGTGCGTGAACGCACGGCCGCCGTGCGAGTCCGCGTGGGCGTTGCCGACCCCCAGGCAAGTGCCACTCTCCATCGAATCGGCATCTGCCCCGTGGGGGCCCCCGAACCGACGACCGCGGTGCTCTCGCTCTCGCCCGAGGGGCGACACACGGACGTGGCCCCCTGGGAACTTGCCGCGGCGCTTCTTCAGGGAGGGGAGGAGGCCATCTTCCGTGATCTCCGCCCCGGAGCCTATCTGGTCTACGGCCTTCCCCTGGCGGACGACCATGGAGGAGGTTGGTGCTCGCCTCGGCCACCTGCCGCTCGCCCCTGGCGCTCCACGAGCGTGTCGAGCTGTCGCCCGACGAAGTCGCGAACGTGGAATTGCGCGCGGCCGAGATGATGGAGGTCACCTTGCGGCTCGTGCTTTCTGGCTCTGCTGAGTGGACCGACGGCTCGGGTCGAGTCGCCTTGCAGGCCGTCGGGCAATTCGAGGGCGAGCTGAGCGCGATTCCCTCGGCACCCAGCCTGTTCGCCAGGTCGATCGGGGGCGATCGGTTCTCCGCGCGTGTTCCGGCCCCGGGGGCATACTTGGTGCACGTCTCCGGTTTTGGGGACGTGCCCTCCAGCCATTGCGTGGAGCTCCGCCGGGGCCAGGGAGGCGGTCCTGCGTCGGGATCGCACCGTCGAGTTGGCCGTGGAACGCGGAACGACAATCGCCCTGGAAGCCTCTGGGCGTGTCCGTGGAGTGCCTCTCGTTCAATGCCGAGGGGCTCGCCATTCCCGGTTTGCCTCAATGGCGCAACGTGGAATTCGAACTGGGTCCTGACGCGGACCGGATCACCCTGCGCGACGTTGACCCCGCCGCGCAGCTTCGGATCCACCTTCGCCAGTGCGATTGGAGCTGTGATCGAGTGGTCCACCCGGTCTCCGCCGTGGGCTCCGAGGATGCACATTCGAGCACCCGCCTGCGAATCCTGGTCCCCTGAGGTTCGGGTCGCGGGTCCCCTGGGACCTGGTCTGTGGATCGGCCGCGTCTTCGAGAGGACGATCCCCATCGTGGGCGAGCCCTCGCAGTCTGGCGGCGGGATCCGAGAAGGAGGCCCCAACGGGCACTGCGGGCGGGCCCGCAGGCCCCGAAGGGAGTGGCTCGCGGCGTGCGCATGCCTCTGAGACGCAGGGCCGCGGCCAGGGCTCGAGCCTTTCCCGGGCCACACCTGCGCTTCCAGGGGACGACCGCGCGCTCCTCTTCGGGGATGGCCATGGCACGGACCCGGCAGACAACAACCCGCGTCGCAGGGTCGTACGACGGGTTGATCCTACCGGTCAGCGGCCGCGCAGCCGGAGGAGACTCGCGAGCTGGTGTGCTTGAAGGACACCCGGCTCGCCGCCCGGAGGCTCAGCCGATCTTGATGTCTGCCTTCGCGGTGGTCGCCCCCGCATCCACGTTGACCTTGAGCGTGTGGCCCAGGAGGATTGGCAGCTTCGGAAGCACGAAGCCGTCGTGCGGCGAGTTCGGCGGGATGGTCGCGGTGTACAGCAGCGTCCCGTCTTCGAGCGTGATCTTCAGCGTGGCGGGGTTCGGGGTCCAATTGTCGACGAAGACCCGCTGACCCGGGCGGATCGTGCCGCCGTCGCCGGGGCTGATGTTGATCATCGGGCCTTGGCCGCCGTCGTCCATGATGGTCGCGGCCTCGGCCTGGACGGGGTGGGCGGCGCAGAGGGATGCGGCGCCAACGGCGAGCAGGGAAAGGAGCAGGAGCTGGTGGGGTTTCATGATGGGGCACCTCGAAGAGGAGGGTGGCTGTGGCCGGACAGGGCCGGAGACTGGATGGGAGGCGCACGGGACATCCCGACGCCCACACCCACGAAGGGCGTCACTGGCTTGCCGAATCGGCGGAGTTCCCCCGAAAACCGACTGGTGGCGGAGTTCTCCGGGACGGCGGACGGTGGCCCGCCGCGGTCGCTTCCCCGGCGGTCAGCCGCTCCCGGCAGCCTCGATTCCGGTCTTGGGCCCGGCCTTGCGCCCGGCCTTGGGCCCGGGGCCGATCCTCGGCACGGGCGATCGCCGGAGGGGCACTGGATCCTGCGCGAGCCGGGGCCTCTCCACGATTGCAGAACGCGGGCGGGAGCCGGCCGCCGACCACCGCGTGGGCGCTTCCTCAGGGCGCCGAGAGCTCTCGCGCGGCCTCCAGGCGCCGCTGGTCTTCCTCGGCGTTCACCTTGGCGAGGCCGGTCTCGAAACTTGCCAGTTGCTCGGGGCTGTACCGGGTGCGGTCGAAGCCGTTGGCCGTGCGGAAGTCACGCAGGAAGTGGTTGCGTTTGCGGTCGAGGGCATCCTGGCGCACGACCCAGGTCTCGATCAGTGCTTCCGCGCGCTGGGCCGCCTCCTGCGTGAGCGGCGTGGGCCAGAGGCGGGCGGCCAGCTCGCGGCCCTTGGGCGAGAGCGCCTGCTCGATGGCGGCGTGGGTGCCCAGCCCGCAGTTGCCCGCCGCTCCCTGGGCCGCCCCCAAGCTCACGCTGGAGCCGGCCGCCTGCTTGGCGCGCGATTGGTAGACCGCCTCCCGCAGCAGGTCCACGGCGAGGGCCAGTCGTTCGGCGTTCAGCGCGGCCGGGCCGCCGGAGGAGACGGCGCCGCCCAGGCGGGGCGCCTCGTCTCGGTTGCCGGGCAACTCGCCCATGGGCGACTCAGCAGACCGCGTCGAAGGTCTCGGTCAGCATCCGGGCGATCGAACCCGGGTCGCGGCCTTCGATGTCCTGGCGCTGGATCACCTTGACGAGCTTGCCGTCCTTGAGAATCCCGATCTGCGGCGAGCTCGGCCGATAGGGCGCGAAGTACTCGCGGGCCTTGGCCACCGCGGCGGTCTCCATGCCGGCGAACACGGTGTACAGGTTCTGGGGCTTCTTGCCGTGCAGGAGGGAGAGTCGCAGGGCCGGTCGCGCGCCGCCCGCGGCGCAGCCGCAGACCGAGTTGACGAACACCAGGGTGGTCCCCGGCAGCTTGACGGCCGCCTCCACTTCCTGGGGCGTGCGCAGTTCCTTGACGCCGAGCGCGGTCACTTCGTCGCGCATCGGTTGGACCAATTCGGGGTCGTACATGTTGATCTCGGTGCTTGGGGGGCGAGGGAGGGGCCGACGCGGGGCGCGTCGACGGCGGGAAGGTGTAGGGCGGGAGCGCCCAGGATTCTAGCTTGCGCGAGAGTCGATCCGGTCCCCCCGGGCGGCCGGCCAGGGGGCATTCTCTCCGGAAACGCGTCAGGGCCGGCCTGGGGGGGAACGTCCCCGGCCTCGGCCCTTCCCGGGAGTCTCGGGTTCGTCCCGGTCCGGCGGGCTCCAGCTCAGGGAGGGCTGGGGGGCGGATCGGGCCAGAGGCGGTCCCGGGCGTACTCCATCTCGCCGTGGAGCTCGCGGACGACTTCGTGTTCCCCCAGGAGGAAAATGCCGTCGAGATTGAGCTGGCAGACCGCGCACACCGGGCGCACGCCGCGGTAGCTCATGACGTCCAGTTCCTCCAGGACCACGTCCTCCAACCCGAACTCGGCCGCCTGCAGGGGCGTGCCGTCCTCGCCGAAGCCGAAGAAGCGCTTCACCTCCGCCGGCGTGCGGCAGCACAGGTAGCAGCGGTCCTTGTTTCCCGCGCGGTCGAGCCCGGCGAAGTACTCCTGGAACTTCTGCTCCAGTCCCATCAGACCAACTCCCCTTCCGGCACCAGCTCGACCTCCAGCGGCCGATCCACCCGGGCGGTCAGCCCGTAGACGAGGCGCTTCAGGTTCTTGCCGAACAGGGCGCGCAGCTCGTCCACCTCGCGTTCGACCAGTCCCGCCTGCAGCTTGCCCTCGGGCATGATCAGCGCGACGACGGCCATGCCGGAGCTCGTGCGGCCGATGGCCCGGGCCACGCGCCCGGGGTGGCGGCCGATTTCGATGATTTCCTCACCCACCAGCTCGGCTGCCTCGCGCCGCAGGTGGTCGATGACGAAGTCGAGCCGCGCCTCGTCCACCAATCGGGCCACGTCGGGGCGAATGAACTCCTCCAGCACCCGTGCTCCTCGGCCGGCATGGATCAGGGACACATGGGGCTGCACGTGGCGGAAGTGGAACTGCAGGAAGCGGTCGGCGATCCGGTAGCTGCCGCGGCGCGAGCGCAGGGGGTCGGGGTCCGAGAGCGGGATCTCGCGCTCCACCAGCTCCAGCTCCCGCAGCACGTGCAGGTACTTGTTGGCCGTGGTGGCGTCCACGCCCACGTCCAAGGCGATGTCCGAGAGCCGCGTGGCGCCGCGGGCGATGGAGGCGAGCAGGCTGTTGTAGGTGGCCGGGTTGGACAGTTCGTGGCGGAGCAGGAATTGGACCTCCTCGAACAGGTAGCCCTCGGGCCGCAGGATCTCCCGCAGCACGTTGTCCTCCAGGCTGCGGCTGTCGTCGAAGCGCCTCAGGTACGCGGGCATGCCCCCCAGGATCGAGTAGGCGAGCACCCTCTGCTCCAGCCGCCACTTGGGGAAGAAGTCGAGGGTGGCCAGCGGCGGCAGGGGTAGCAGGCGCCGCTGGCCGGTCCTGCGGCCGAACAGGGGCGAGCGCTCGGCGAGCACCTCCTGCTCCATGAACGAAACCTGGCTGCCGCACAGCACCAGGAGCAGCGAGCTGCGCTTCCCCCGGGTGTCCCAGAACTTCTGGATCTGGGAGGGCAGGCTCTTGTTGGCCTCGCACAGATAGGGGAACTCGTCGAGCACGACCACCAGCCGCTCCTCCCCGGCGCGCTCCGCCAGGAAACCCAGAGCCGCCACCCAGTCGGGGAAGTCCACCGAGGCCGCCAGCGGATCCCCCAGCGCCTCCGCCGCCGCCAGCCGGAATCCCCGCAGGTTGTCGCGGTCGCGCACCTGGGCGGCCAGGAAGTAGATCGACTTGTGCTCGCCGCAGAAGCGTTGAAGCAGCTCGGTCTTGCCCACGCGCCGGCGTCCATAGAGCACGAACAACTCCGGGCGTCCGGAGCTGTGGAGCTCCTCGAGGTAGGTGAGATCGCGCTGCCGGCCGAGGAACGGTAGGGGGTCCATGGGGCGGAGCCTATACCGCTCAGTATTATACGTTCAAGTATAATACTGGCTCGAAAAGTGCCGTTCTTGAGGTCGAGGAGGCCGATACTGCCCCGCATGGCTGCGGAAGCTGACGCAAGTCACTGCAAATTCATGGGTTGCGGGGACCCCGTAGGCCGGGGCGATTGCCCCCCGGGAAATGCCCCTGGCGACCCCGCCAGGGCCCATCCGGCGGGGGGCCCCCCCCTCCAATCCGCAGCCATGCGGGGCAGTATCGTGGATTGACCCCGAGGGGGTTCCCAAGCTCAAGTGGCCCCCCCATGGACGTCCCCTCAGGCCCCCCCCGGGAGATCGAGCCGCCCCTGGGCCTGCGGGACCCCGCGGTGCGCTGGATCCTGCTGCTGGCCGTCGGCCTTCTGGCGGTCTCCTGGCGGATGCAGCGGGGCTACCCCCTGGCCGACGCCGTGGAGTTCATGGACCGGGCCCAGGCCTGGGTGGCCGGGGAGCCGTTGACGGACGCGCGCACGGTCCGGAGCTTCGCCTTCTCCCTGATCTTCGTGCCGCCCTTCCTGGCGGCCAAGTGGCTGGGCCTGGCCGACCAGGGGCTGGTCCTGGGGGCCGCACGGGTCACCCAGGTGCTGCTTTCCCTGGGGCTGATCCTGGCCTGTGCCCGGCTGGGGATGCGGGTCGCGGGGCGCTCGGCGGGGCTGGCCGCGGGCGTGCTCGCGGCCCTGAACCCGGTGGTGCTGCAGTTCGGCGTGTTTCCCGTGTCGGGGATCGCGGCCGCCCTGTGCATCGCGCTCGGGCTGGAACACCTGATCCTCCGGCCCTCCGGGACGGACGGACAGGCGGGACGCCCCTGGCGGGCGGGGCTGCTGGGGGCTGTGGCTCGGCCTCGCGTTCCTGGTGGCGTATCAGAGCCTTCTGGTGGCGCTCGCCCTGTTCGCGGTTCTCGTGGTCCGCGATCGGTGGAAGCACCGCCCCAGTTGGATGGGGCTCGCCCTGGGGCTCGCGGCGTGCCTCCTCGTGCAACTGTGCCTCGACCGCTCGGTGTACGGAGACTGGCAGGGGAGCCTGTGGCGGTATCTATTGGAGAACGTCGGGTACGTGATCGTGCACTTCCTGACCGACGTCGGGTGGGATACGGCGGCCCGGGACCTCTACGGGCAGATCAGCGACCTGCGCGGGACCCAATTCGCGCGCGACGACTCGGTGACCCACGCGACCATGAGATTCGGCCCCTTGTGGTACGTGCTGAACTCCCAGCGCTTCCTCCTGTGGCCGTTCCTCGGCCTGATCGCGTTGGGGATCGTGCGCGCCCTGCTGCGGCCCCGCTGGGTGAGCACGGTGGCCCTCGCGGCGCTGGTGCTCACCCTGCTGGTCATGGCGAAGAAGGGGGACAAGTCCCTGCGCCTGATGCTGCCCCTCCTGCCCTTGTGCGTGCCGCTCTTCTCGAGCGCCTGGCAATGGTGCGCCACTCGGGCCGGCACGCGCATGCTGGCGCGGCTCGCCCTGGTGGCGGCCCTGCCCCTGTCCCTCGTGGCCCTCGCCGAGGCCAAGCCCCGCGCCCACGGAGCCTACTGGGACGCCGCCGACTGGGTCGCCGCCCGGGGTACCGAGAGCGCTCCCCCGCGCTGCGCCGCGGCCTACGACTGGGCCACGTTCCTGAGGCTTGGGGCGGGCGTCGACCGCGTCAAGCTCGCGGCGCCGCTCGAGCGCTGGAGCGCGCTTGACGATCCCACGCGTCAGCGGCTGCGGGAGGAACTCGCCTCCCTCCACTGGTTGCTCGTGCACCAGCCGGTGCTCACCGCCCAGCCGGCACTGGCCCAGGAACTGGCGGGCGAATTCAGCGTGGACGCCGCGTTCTACGACCAGGACGAGGCCTACGAGCTCGGTGCCGTGCTCGTGCTTCGGCGCCAGCCGCCCGCCCCGGGGGATCGCCGGTTCTCCAAGTTCAGCGCCGGGGAACCACGGCCCCAGCACGCGCGACGCCTCGAGTTCCGCAGCAGCGGCCAGGACGAGCCCCTCGTGCTGCTTGGGTTCGACGTCGAGCGGCTCGACGGCGACGGCTGGTGGTGGATCACCTACCACTGGCGTCTGCCGTCTTGGACCGCGGAACTGGAGGTGCGCGATCGCGTCACCAGTCCCGACGAACGCAATTCCTGGCAGAACGACCACCGGCTGGCCTGGGGGGCGCCGTGGCCGGAGGGCGGCGGGTTCCTCTCCGAGGGCTTCCTCTTCGTGCCCTCCGCCGTCGACGCGGTGGGGGCCAAGCGCTTCCGGCCCCTGGGAGGTGCCTACCGTCGGGGCGAACTGCTGCCGCTGTCCGCGTGGATGGAGGTGCGCGATCGAGCCGGCGGCACGCCGCTCGCCGTCTGCCGCCCCGGTGAGGACGCCCCGGTGGCGGCCGAACTGTCGCCCGAGCTCGTCGCCCTGGGGTGGCGCTGGACGCTCGATGGGCATCGCTTCAGCATCGACGATCTCGCGTGCGTGGGCTCCTTCCTGCTGCCCGTGCATCCCCGCGCCTTTGCCCGCGACGACGGAAAGCCGGTTCAAGAATGAAGCCCGCTTCCGCACGTCGCCCCTTGGGCATCACGGCCTTCTGCGTGCTGGCCTGGATCTCGGCCCTGGTGGGCTGCTTCAAGGGCTTGACGATGAAGGACCAGCTCATCGCCCAGTGCCCGCGCCTCGAGCCGCCGGTCTTCTGGATCTACTTCGGCATCGTGCCCCTGATCGCCGTGGGGGCGATCGGATTGTGGCGCATGGCGCGTTGGGGGTTCTGGCTCACGCTGGCCCTGGCCCTGGCGACGATCGGGTTCGATCTCTGGGTCGGCATGGAAGCGGCCCACCTTGCCGGCGTCGGCACTCTGCTCGCGCTGCTCCTGGCCTCCGTCTTGCCGCGATGGAAGCGGCTCGCCTGAGGAGAGGAGCGCGCGGGCAGGCGAATCAACGTTGCGTGTCCGGCCCATGGCCGTGGAGCGAGGCTTCCTCGGAGTCCTTGTCGACGAGCTTCCACCCCAGCCGTGCGGCCGTCGCTTCGTTCGGAGTGAAGTCGGGATTCAAGATGCCGTTGTCGACCAGGATCCGGCGCACGGCCACGGGGTATTGCGCCCCATAGGGAACGCCGCGCACCGCGGGCACGTAGCCGTGGTTCTCCGCGATCGTCTCGATGTCGGCGTAGCCGCGGCGCACGCCGTTGACGAAGTAGTGGAACTTCACGTCGACGTTGCCGCGCACGACGATGCGATCGAGCGACTCGCTCTCGACCCACAGGAACGCCGGGCCGCCGACGGCGGTCACCTGCGTCGTCAGGCTCTCGGGCTCGCTGACGAGGCGGAAGTCCTCGGGAACGTCGATCACGGCGTAGCCGTTCGAGAGCTTCCCGCTGCCGCGGAAGTAGGTGCCCGACTCGTTGCCCTCGAGGCAGACGAAGCGGATCTCCTTCGAGGCGTCGGTCGGGTGAGGTTGGATGAACGACTTTGTGCCGGTGCTGCCGAATCGACCCTGGGAGAAGACGCCGTAGCCGGAGGCCGAGATCGTGGTGCCTATCACGCCGACGCCGGTTCCGGTGGCCAGTGTCGCGTAGCCGTGGACGCCGTACCCTCCGGGCCCGTCAGCACGCCCGTAGAGGCCCTTTTCACCCGTGGCCGTCGTGGACGTCGCGAAGGCGGAGATGCCCCAATTGCTCCCGACGGAGCGAACGCCCCATGAGGAGGGCGATGGCGTGACTTCGACGCACGCGCCGGATGTGGTGAAGACCGTGCCGCTCGCCGGATGGAGCTCAAAACCGCCCGAACCGTCGTCGAGCACGTTGCGGAAGCTCGGCGGGCCGAACGCGTTCGAGAGAGACCCGACCTTGCCGCTCGAGTCCATGCCGAACATCGAGAGCCTGGTGCTCGCGGGGACGGCGCCGACCGGATTGGCCGTGTCGTTCACCATGCCAAGCTGCACGCACGACCACGTGTCGCCCAGGAACGCGCCCAGCACGTCGTTCGTGTTCTGCACGCGAATCGCGACATCGGGGCCGCGAACTTCGAGTTGTTCGCTCGGCGACGACGTGCCGAGACCCACCTTGCCGTCGGGCTGCAGCGTCATCGCGATCGTCGACGTGTCCGCGTCGCGCAACAGGAGCTTGCCCGCCCCCTCGCCGCTCGCCGCGCCCGTGGAGATCATGTTCCAGGTGTCGCCTCCGGAGCTCGAGTTCGTCAGGCTCGACCACGTGCCGCCGCCCGCGCTGTCGGCGACGTGCAATCGACTCGTGGGTGTGATCGTTCCGATGCCGACGTGTCCCGACGTGCTGACCACCATGCGCGTCGCGCCTCCGACCGCGCTGTGGTCGTGGATCGCGAAGCTGCCCGCGCCCTCGCCGTTGCCACCGCCCGCGGAGAGCAGGGCCCAATTGCGACCGCCGCTGCTGCTGTTCGCGAGGTCGAGCCACGTTCCAAACTGGCTGCTGCCCACGATGGACATCAAGGTCGTGTCGCCGCCCACCACCTGCAGCCGATTGCCCGGGGAGGTCGTGCCGATTCCGACCCGGCCCGCCGTGGTGACGAACAGATTCGAACTCAGCGGATAGAGGGATCCCAAGGTCGGCACGGAGGATGCCGTGATGCACCCTGGACCGGCGCTGCCTGCGTCGTCGAGGGAGGATGGACAGGCCGCGAAGAGCGGCTGAGTGGATCCCGCGCTGCCCCCGGGGGCCGCACCGGGGGCCGTGGTCGCGGAGAGCAGCGCGGCGGCGGCCCGACGGCGCAGCAGGGCCGCCGCCAGTCTTTCGTTCGAGGGGTCGCCGGCCACGGAGGCGCCGGACGGGTCGGAACCGACCCCGGTGTCGGCCGCTCCCGCCCCCTGGACCTGGATTTCTTCGGAGCCCGCTCCGTTCACGGCGGGCCGAGGCAGGTGACCGCCCGCCGCGCCGGGCAACGCGAGGCGTTCGAATCGTCCTCGGCCGAGGTTGCGCAGCACGGAATCGCCGAACTCGCCGGTGAGGTGCACATCCAGGGCTCCGTCGCCGTCCAGGTCGATGGACTCCGCGGCGACGATCACGCCGTCGGCGTGCAGTGTTGCGTCCTCCGTGACGTCGACGAAATGCCCGCTGCCCGTGTTCTGGAACAGCCGGCAGGATCCCTCGGCTCGCGCGACGAAGAGATCCAGCGCCCCGTCGCCGTCGCAGTCGAACCACAGCGCCACGGTCGCCTGCTCGAGCCCATCGAGGCCGTGTTCGGAGGTCACATCCTCGAATCGCCCGTCCGGGAAATTCCTGAACAGCTTCCCCGGCCCCCGGGGATCCAGCAGGAGCACATCGCCGCGGCCGTCGGCATCGAAGTCGCCGAAGTGGTAGCTGGGCGTGAGCCACTGCAGCAAGTCCTCGAGTCCCCCGGGCGGGTTCCCCGACGGGGCTTGGGGGGCAGCGAGCAGGAACAGTGCGGCGAGGAAGGTGCTCATGGGAGTGGGGGGGATGGGGCCAGGGGGGCCAGGGGAACGGGACTCCCTCTTCCAGCGCCGCCAGGGCCGCCCCGTGACCCGAATTCTGGGTGGAACTCCTCGGCCCGGTTCCAAGTCCCAGGCCGATGGGCCGAGCGCGACCCGTCCCGAGCGTGGAGGGGGGGCACCGGCGCGCGGGGGATGGCCGACCGATGATCCGCGTGGCGGGGCAAGCGCTGGTCGCCTTCGCGGGCGTGAGCTGGCTCCCGCCGATGGAGCAATGGCAGTCGGGGATCCTGCCCTATCCGGTTCTCTTGGCCTCGCAGCTCGCGATTCTCGCGCTGGGCAGCAGGATCTGCTTGGAAGTCGGACGCGGTGAAGGCACCTTCGGCAGTCCGCGAGCCTGGCTGCGGCGCGGCGCGCTGTAGTTCGGCCGCGTGTACTTCGCGGCGATGATCGTGCGCTACGCCGTTCAGATGCAGCTCCATCCAGAAGCCCGCTGGTTCGGCCACACCATCCCCATCGTGTTTCATCTCGTGCTGGCGTCCTTCGTCCTCGTTTTCGCGCGCTCGCACCGGGCGCGCCCCGTGGCATGAACGGAGGCGAGGTCATGACGATGCTGACCGACTACGTGCTCGGGGCCCTGGCCCTGCTGTGGGCCGGTCGGCTGCTCTGCATGGCGCGCCGCAATCGCTCCAGGTCCGTGGCCCTGTGGGGCGTGGGCTTCGCCGGTCTGGCCCTGGCCTCGGTCGTCGCGGGCACCTACCACGGATTCCCCGAGGCGCTGGGCCCGCGTGTGTGCCGAAACCTGTGGACCGGCGTGAGCTGGACCATGGGAATGGCGAGCTTCTGCATGCTCACCGGCGCGATCCTGGCGTTCAGCTCGGGCACCTGGCGCGGACTCCTGGTCCTCGCGGCGCTGCTCAAGTTCGCCGCCTTCGCGTGGACGGCCGCGGGCCAGGACGACTACGCCTTCGTGCTGCTCGACTACGGCAGCGCCCAGGCGGCGATCCTGGTGCTGGCGGCCGTCGCCTGGGTCCGCCGTCGCGCGCCCGCGGCGCCGGCCTTGGTCCTGGGGATCGCGGTCTCAGGCCTGGGCGCGGCGGTGCAGCACTTTGGTCTTGCTCCCCACGAGCGCTTCAACCACAACGACCTCTACCACGTGATCCAGATGGTGGGTCTCTACTTCCTCTACCGCGGCGGCGCGCGCTTCAGCCTGGAGCGGCCGCCAGCGCCAGGGCGGCCGTGAGCCCGTTGCAGAGGCCCGAGGCGAGCCAGGCGCGCTTCGGATCCACCCCCAGGACGCCTTGGAGGGCCAGGGCCTCGAAGGCGACCACTCCGGCCTCGGCGGCGAGCCAAGGGCAACCCGCGAGGGAGATCAGCGCGGCCGCGGCCGGATGCGAGACGAGGTTCGCGAGCAGGGCGGCGCACTGGACTTCGCCTGCACCGGGGCCTCGCCCGCCGCGCGAGCACAGGAGCGCGGCGAGGGGCGTTTCGATCGCCACGGTGAGCCCCAGGGAGGCGGCGTAGAGGCTCGCGCTGCTCACGGGGCCCCGCGGAGCGCGCCTTGCGCCGTCGACGCAGGTAGATCAGGCCGGACACGCCGAGGACCAGTGCCGCACCCAGACCGAACGCCATCCAGAGGTCGTACTCCTCGTCCACGTCGACGACCTCGACTTCGAGTCGCGAGTCGTCCAGGGCCGTCACCTTCAGCGTGGTCCGGATCGACTCGAGCGGCGAAGTCAGCGGAACGGCCGCCACCTGGGTCACGGGCAGATCCGTGGACACGTGGCCGCTGCGCCAGGCCTCGTCGGCACGGGTGGGGAGCTCCTCCCCGGCCTCGAGAACGTAAAGGCGCGTGCTGTACTTCGACGAGAACCCGAAGGGCACTCCGGGCGCGACCTCCGTGCCGCCGCTCAAGCCCCGCACGGGGAAGGCCACGATGCGCTGGCCCTTCCAGGCCTCCGAGGGCTCGATCACCAGTTGGTGGGAGATGCGCCTGAAGCCCGGCGTGAGGAGGTCGGCCCGGGCGGGAGCGGCGCTGAACAGGAACGCCCACAGCAGAATGGCGAAGACCCTCATGGGCTTTCTGTACCGGATTCACGCACCCGATCCCAGGGCGCGTCCGCAGAGCAGGAACGGGGCCCCGTCGATGGATCTTGGGAGCGGGCCGCGAACGGACCCGCGGCAAGGGAACGGGAGCCCAGGCCCAGGCCTCGGGGGCTCCCGTCCGTGCATTCCAGCCGCGGCTTACGACCCGATGGTGAACTCGATCCCGTTGGACAGGGTCGAGTTGTTGGGGAAGGCGAAGCCGTTGTCGCGGCCCCAGACCTGGGCGTCGATGACCGTGCCCGGGACCAGCAGGTAGGACTGGGGCGTGCCTCCCAGCGCTCCCACGGCGAAGGCATTGAAGTCGATCGAGTAGAGGCCCGAGCAGTCGTTGGGCGGGGGATTGCCGCCGGAGCTGATGGGCGTCGAGCGCCGCACCGGTCCGTTCATGCAGCGGAACCCGCCCTGGAACACCACGGCCGCCGGACCGGTGTTGCTGTAGAGCACGAGCCCCGGCTTGTTGTTGATCACGCTCGAAGCCGTGATCAGGAAACCGGAGCCCGCGCTGGCGCTGGAATTCCCCGAGGACCCGATCGAGGGCGTGCAACCCAGCGAATTCACCTTGGCGGTGCAGTAGCGGATCGGCGGCACGCCGGCATCGTTGAAGGCCACCGTGTCGAGGTTGAAGTCGATCACGAAATCCACCTGCACTTCGTCGAACACGATGTTCGTGAAGCCGAAGTAGTTGTTCGGCTGGGTCTGGTTCCAGGCGATGCTGAAGGAGTCGACCACCGTGGCGCCGAGCATGGCGCGGAAGTTCGACGTGCCCGCGCCCACCTGGTGGTAGACGAAGCTCACGTCGCTGATGGGATTGGCGAACTGGATTTTCAGCGTGTCCGGCGCCCCTGCCGCGGGGTCGTTGGTCAGGAAGCCGCCGACGAGATTGAGAAAGCTCCCGATCGTGAAGTACCGCGCGTGGGTCACGGTGAGCGGCGGAAACTCCGTGCTGATGGGCGTGAAGTTGGGGAACAGGTTCGCGCCGAAGTCGACCACGTGATCGGGCGACGCTAGGCCCGAGGTCTGGGCGATGATCGCTTGGGCCTCGACGGTTCCGGTGGGGGCGGCGACCAGGAAGAGCAGGGCGAGGAACTTCGGAATGCGCATGGGAGGGTCTCGCGACGGGGGGGGGAAGGCGCAAGTGGGCCGGGATCGCCCGTGAAACTAGCGTACCGGCGAAGGCGCTTTCCGTGGGTCTCGCTCAGCGCATCCCCTCATCGACCACGGCGGCAGCCTGCCATCGACGGCCCTGGGGCCCAGGGGGAGGAGTTCCGGTCCGAGCGTCCGCCCGACGATCCAGGGGCGTGCTCCTAGGGCGCCGTCAGGATCTGTCGCAGGGCCTGGCCGAGCTCGGGCGCGTTGCCGCCCTCGGTGTTCGTGAGCACGACCACCACCAGCCCCGATTCACGCAGGATCGAGAGCGACGAGCTGGCGCCCTGCTGGGATCCGCCGTGCTGGACGAGCTTGCCCTTTTCGCCCACCGCCCAGCCCAGACCGTACTCCAGCTCCTTGCCGTCGCTGGTCCTCGACCGCGTCCACATGGCATCGCGGGAGGCGGCGCTGACGAGTTCCGCCCGCAGCACGAGGTCGGCGAAGCGCGCCAGATCGCGCGCCGTGGACTCCATGCCGCCGCCGCCGTACTTCCAGCTCAGGTCCTCCCGCGGCTCGCTGCGCTGCACGTCGGCGCCGTTGCGCCGGTAGAGCGCGGCCCGCTCGGGCTTCTCGTCGGCGAGCACTTCCAGGCTCAGCCGCGGCGCTCCAGGTCCGATGCGCTCCGCCATCAGGGCCCCCAGGTCCTTGGCGGCGGCGCGCTCCACCGCCGCCGCGGCCAGGGTGAAGGCGTGCGTGCTGTAGCTGTACTTCGCTCCGGGCTGGAACAGCAGCGGGTCCTTGACGAACAGGCCCAGGGCCTGCTCCGTCGTCCGATGCTCGACGCTGTTGTCGATGCGGCCCAATTGATAGTGCCGGATGCCGGAGGTGTGCGAGAGGATCTGTCGCAGCGTCACCGCCCCCAGGGCGGGCTCGAGCCCCGGGACGTACTTCGCCACGCCCACGTCCAGTTCCAGCTTGCCCTGTTCCACGAGCTGCATCACCAGCGTGGCCGTGACCGGCTTGCTGACCGAGGCCAGGCGGTAGAGCGTGGATTCACGGGCGGCCCGCGCGGCTTCCCGATCGCTTTGACCGAAGGCCGACTCGAATACCAGCTCGCCCTTCCGCAGCACGGCGACGCCCATGCCGACGACGTGCTCAGCGGCCAGGAACCCTTCGCAGCGCTCGCGCAGGGCCTGCACTCGCTCCGCGGCGTGCGGCGGAGCGACCTGGGGCAGGTCCTTCGATTGGATCCCAAGGGGGAGCGAGGGGATCGACGCCAGTGCCAGGACGAGCAAGATCATGGGCACACACTAGTGGGGCGGGGGAGGAGTGCGCACCGGAATTTCACGGCCGGGCGCCGCGTCGACTGCGCCCACCGAGGTCGCGCGGGCTGCCGCCCCAGCACATCCGCGGCGCGGCGCCCGGTGGGCGAGCTGGAACCCGCTTGGCCCCGAGGCCTGGGCGACGGAGCCCCTCAGGGAAGGACCATGTAGCTCAGTCCTCCCGACAGCGAGACGTCGCCCGGCGGGGTGAACCCGGGATCGCGTCCCCAGGCCTGGATCCAGACCCGAGTGCCCGCGGTCAGGAGTGCCGGCGCGGGCGTGCCCCCCAGGCTGCCGTGGGCGAAGGCATTCATGTCGATCGCAGCCGTGCCGCTGCAATCCAGCCCCGGTGGCGGAGAGCCTCCCGAGGACACGCCGGCCGTGCGGCGCACCGGTGAGTCGACGCAGAGGAGCCCACCACCGAAGGGGAGCGCCGCGGCGCCCTGGAGGCTGTAGAGGAACAGGCTGGGCTTTTGATTGAGCACGTTTTCGATCCGAACCGTGAATCCGGAACTCGAACTCGCGCGCGCGAGGCCCGTGAAGGCCACGCGCGGTGCGCAGCCAAGGGAATTGACCTTGCCGCCGCAGTAACCCTCCGGACTTTCGCCGATGTCGAATTGCGCGACGAGGGCCCAACTTCCCGTCGTACCCACGACCTTGGAGTATCCGTGGAGCACCACCCGCGACTGGGGGGCGAGCTGCAGGCCGATGGCACCCGAGGACAAGCCGGGACTGGCGTACGTGCGCCGCCAATTCACGGCGCCGCTGGAATCCAGTTGGGTCAGGGCCGCGGAATTGCCCTGGAGCCCCCCCGGCTCCTCGGCACAGAAATACACCTGCCCCGCATTTCCCAGCGCCAAGGCCGAGCCGTACCCGGGCAGCGGGACGGAGCTCAGGGGCACTCCAGAGGGCGAGATGCGCGCGATCGTCGACGGCGACGTGAAGGCGATGCCGCTGACGTCCCAGTGGAGGGCCCAGCAGACGCCGCCCTGGTCCACCAGGACGTCCTGGGTGACGTAGTAGTGCCCACCTCCCGGGGCGACTTCCGACCACAGGTAGTTGCCACCCCCGTCGCAGCGAACGACCCAACCCGCGCTGGTCCAGTTGCCCAATCCCGCCGGCTGTGCCTGGTTGCCGCCGGCGACCACGCCGCCTTGGTGATCGCTCGCCAGCACGGTGAAGGACTCCTGCACGGTGGGCGATCCGGGAAAGACGCGCGACCACTGCCGGACCCCGTTCGCGGAGTACTTGGCAATCCATGCTTCCCGGTCGGCCGCTGCTTCGAGCCACCCGGCGGCGAAGATGTCCCCGTTGGCTTGGACGACCAAGCCCTGACACCCCTCCCAGTGCCCCGGACTGAGGTCGTCGCGGGTTTCCCAATTCAGGACCCCCAGAGGGGAATACGACTGCAGGAGCACGCTCGTGTTTCCCAGGGCGTCCGTCACCGTTCCCCCGACGATCATGTTGGACTGTGCGTCCACCGCCACGGCACCTGCCGCGTCGTTCCCCGGGCCGGGCGCGCCCGAGAAGATCGTGCTGTGCAGGATCGCCCCATTCGAGTCGTACCGCACTGCGATCAGGTCGGTCTGGTCGCGGTGGCGCCAGCCCGCGAGGCACACATCCCCATTGGGAGCGAGGGCGAGCCCCGAGCACAGTTCGCTGATTGCCGCCCCCGTGTCGAAGCGGCGTGACCAAAGCATGGACCCGCCTGCGTCATGCTTGGCCACTTCGAGATCGTAGAATCCCGTGCTGCCGGACCTGCGGGCCGCGGTGTAGATGTTGCCCAGGGAATCCACGGCGGCCTCCGTCGCGATGTTCAGGTCCGTGAGCGGGGCATTGCCGTAGAGCACGCTCCATTCGAACGTCGCCTGTCCGAAGGCCGCCGGTGCGATGGAGGACAGGGCAAGCGCAACGAAGGCCGCGGCCTGGAGCTTCCGGGCAATGGAGCAGGGCCCATGGGAGCTTGCAAACTTCTCCTCGCGCCGTCCGGCGTCCCTTTCCTGATCCTTCGGAGGACCCGGCTGGGGGGGGCACACCGGATGGCCGCGGGGCGCGACGCGGCATCGCGACGCTTCGAACTGCCGGGCAAGTTCCTTTTCCATCGGGCAGGTAGCCCACCGGGCGTCCAGAGACTACACCCGACCCAGGCTACCCGACCCAGGCGCGGCGCCCACGGGGCTGACGCGGGTGCGCGACGAACCACGAATGGCCTGGCGAGCATCCGTCGTCGGCCGGGGGAGTTCGGAAATCAGACCGGGCACCGCCGCCGGCCCCCCAGGCCCGTCTCCGGCGGCGGGAGCCCAGGGGATCCGGGGCCCACGGTGTCCGCGGTCGCGGCCCTGCTCGATTCCCGGGCGTCCCCGCGCCGCGCGGCCCTCTCCCCGATCCGGGAGATGCCCCCGGGGCGCGCCGCGGTGCCGTAGCCTGAGGCTCCCCGCGCGAATTTCCGGTTTCCTGTCGATCCGGCATCGCGCGCTTCACCTGCCGGTGCCGGGCGAGCGCGCGACGCGCTCCGCGGCCGGTTTCCGCACACAGCCCCTGAGGCGAGCCCAGGCTCGCACCGACCCACGGAGCGTTTCATGTCACCCCGTATCACCCCCCTGCAGGTGTTCCGCACTTCCTTGATCCTCGCCGGCGCGCCCCTGCTCGCCGACTTGGCCGCCGCCCAGGCGAATCGCATCTCCTTCTCGATCGATTGGCAGGGGCCGACGATCGCCGCACCGGACGGCTTTTTCGGTTTCCCGATCACCGAGGGTGACGTGCTCACGGTCTCCACGGCCAGCGGCGCCCCGGGATTCGGGCCGCTGCCGAACCCGAGCATCGCCCTGAGCGCGGGCTTCGGTCCCGCGCCGGGCCTGGGCCTCTTCGGCGGCCTGCCCTGCGCCGGTCACCCGGCGGGGACGCCCTGCATCGTCGAGGTCGACGCGCTCTCGTACGGTCGCGAGCCGTCGGTCGGTCCCAACACGCCCATCAAGCACAAGTTGCGCTTCTCGGTGGACCGTTTCGCGCGCGGCGTGCCGTTCTCCAACACTCCGCCCAACGTGTTCACCGAGCAGAACTGCGGCGACGGCGCCTCGGATGTGTTCGTGGACCTGAACTTGGGCGTCGGTCCCCTGTTCCCCTTCACCGCGATCAACGTGGGCAACACCGCGGTGGTCGACGGCAACGGCTTCGTCTCCTGCAGCGGCGCGCTCTACCCGGGCGTCGGGCTGGTGGAGCCCGCGGCACCGCTGCCCGTGCCGCTCAATCCCGGCGACAACCTCGACGCCCTGGCGACCCTGAACATCAACACGGCCAATCCCTATCCGCAGATCGGCGTGTTCTTCTCCCTCGATGCGGCCTACGTGGATCCGCTCTCGGGCATTCCCCACTCCGGTTCCGCGGTGGCGAACGGGGTCACCTGCGGCGACGTGCTGCATTCGCCCGCGGCCGGCGGGCCGCCGGTGGTCTATGCGCCGCAGTTCCTGCTGGGCCTGGGTCTCACCGGGGCGGAAGACGACCTCGATGCGCTGATCCTGCGCGAGAACGGCACGCCGGGGTACCAACCCTCCCAGGTGCCCCACGACTGGGTCGGCGGGACCACGGACATGCTGCTCTTCAGCGTGCGCCGCGGCTCGGCGATCATCGGCATCCCCGACAGCATCATGGGCCTGCCGATCTCCGAGGGTGACATCCTGACCACGCCCCTGGCCGGCAGCGGCAATCCCTTCCCCGGCATCTACATCGCCGCGGAGAACCTGGGGCTGGGGACCAGCCGCTCGATTCCCGGGGTGATCAACGACGATCTCGACGCCCTGGACCTCGGCGTGGCGCCGATCAACGACTGCAACGGCAACGGCGTCGAGGACTCCGTGGACATCGCCCTGGCGAATTCCACCGACATCAACGTCAACGGCGTGCCGGATGAATGCGAACTGTTGACCACGCCCGGTTGCTTCTGCACGGCTCCGAGTCCCGCACCCTGCGGCAACTTCTACGCCCCGGGCGGCTGCAGGAACTCCACCGGCGTCGGCGCGATCCTGACCGCCACCGGCACCACCAGCGTGACCAACGACAACCTGGTGCTGACCACGGTGCAGATGCCGATCAATCGGCCCGGCATGCTGGTCATGAGCCCCAATCCGAATCCGGCGGTGCCCTTCTGGGACGGTCTGCGCTGCTTCGGCGGGCCCGCCTTCCGCTTCGCCTTCCAGAGCACCGGTCCCGCCGGAACCTGGACCTACGGCCCGGGCCTCTCGGCCTACACCACGGGCAACTTCCCGCCCGCCGGTTGGATCCTGCCCGGCACGACGATGGTGTTCCAGTCGTGGTTCCGCGATCCCTTCGGCCCCTGCGGAACCCAGGCCAACACCTCGAACTCGATCCTGGCCCAGTTCACGCCCTGAGACGGCGGGCGGAGGCTCCGGGCCCCGCGCGACAACCGAAGCGGCCGCCGCTCACCGAGGTGGGCGGCGGCCGCCGCCATTTCAGCGCGAGCTTCCGCGAGCGACCCGCGCCTTGGCGACCTTGGCGAGGGCCTGCTTCAGATCGGCGAGGATGTCGCTGGGGCTTTCCAGGCCGATCGAGAGCCGCACCGCGGCCCCGCCCTTGCCGTAGGAGCTGTGGGTCATGCTGGCGGGCAGCTCGATCAAGGTCTTCGTGTGGCCCAAGGAGACGGCCAGCGTCACGGAATACGCGGAGCGCGCAATCTCGTCCACGAATTCCAGGGCGTCCACGAGCTGTGGATCGAGCTCGAAGGTGATCATGTTCCCCGGCGCGAAGTCGCCGTCGAAGTCGCGCAACTGCTTCTCCGCCAGGGCGCGCTGGGGGAAGCTGGCGAGGCCCGGATAGGCCACGCGCGCCACGGCCTCGTGCTTCTCCAGCCAGGTCGCGACTTTCTTGGCCGTGAACTGCTGGCGCTTGAGGCGCAGCGCCAGGGTCGGCAGCCCGTAGACGAGGATCGCCCAGGCCGACTTGGAGCCCAGGATGCCGCCGAAGTCCTTGCGGTAGAGCAGGAGTTTCGCGTGCATCGACTTGGGACAGATGACGGCGCCGCCGAGCTCCGTGCCGAAGCCGCCCAGGTTCTTGGTCAGCGAATGCAGCACCACATCGGCGCCCAGGGCCAGGGGCCGCTGGCCGAAGGGCGTGGCGAAGGTGTTGTCGATGAAGATCAGGAGCCTGCGCTCCGGCGGCCGCGAGCAATTCACCTCGTCGGCGAGCACGCGCAGGGCCCCGATGTCGATCAGCTCCAGGGACGGATTCACCGGCGACTCGAAGTAGAGGGCCCGCGTGCGTTCGTTGATGCAGCGGCGCACGGCGGCCACGTCGTTCAGGTCGACGCGGTGCACGCACAGACCCTGGCGCGGGTACCAGTTCTCGAACAGCGAGTGGGTGCAGCCGTAGAGCACGGGGTGGGCGATCAACTCGTCGCCGGCGACAAGCACCGAGCCCAGGGCCCCGGAGATCGCCGCCATTCCCGAGGCGAAGGTGACGCAGGCCTCGCCGCCCTCCACCTCCGCCAGTTCGCCCTCGAGGATCGAGCGTGTCGGCTCGTCGAGGCGGTCGTAGATGTACACCGGCGCTTCGCCCGTGTCGGTGACGAGCTGGCCGAACTCCTGGAACCCGCGCGCGCCGCGCTTCGCCGAATCCAGCCGGTAGGTCGTGGACGAGGACAGCGGCGGCGTCACGTGGTGGGTGAAGTCCCACTTGGCCGAATGCTCCGGGCCGTGGACGAGCCGGGTCGTGACCTTGTATTGGTTCTTCTTCGACATGGCGTTCCTCCCCGCGCGAGCCCGCGGTTGTCGCGGGCTCGGCGGTCCACCGCCATCATCGCCGCGGCCGGCCGGATTCGCCTTCGCACCTGCGCTGACGCAACCCACGGAAAAGTACGCAGATCGTGTCGTCCCGGCCGCCGCGGGCCGTCGCTCCCCTCGGGAGGGGACCGCAGGGTCCGCTGAGCGGAAGCCCGGCGGGGCGGAAGGCACCGGGGGTCGCTACTGGCAGATCACGAACTCGAGCCCGTTCGTGAGCTGGGTGTTGTTGGGCGCGGGGAAGCCCGGGTCGCGGGCCCAGTACTGCGCTCCCACCACCGTTCCGGGCGTGGAGAGGTAGGGCGCGGGATTGCCCCCCAGGGTCCCCGCGCGGAAGGCGTTCATGTCCACCGACAGCACGCCGGAGCAGTCGTTCGCCGGCGACGGCGTGCCTCCGGTGTTCAGGTCCTGCACGCGCTTGATGGGCCCCGCCAGGCACAGCGTGCCGCCGGTGAACGGCGTCGCGGCGCGGCCCGCGTTGGAGTAAAGCAGGATGCCGGGCTTGCGGTTGCGCAGGTTCACGGCGCTGATCGTGAATCCCGAACTCGCCGAGGCCGAGGGCGTGCCCGCACCGCCGATCGACGGCGTGCAGCCCAGGGAATTGAGCTTGGCGGTGCAGTAGGGAACCGACGGAACCACGGCGCAGGGCAGTTCGAACTGCAGGTGGTCGAACTCCAGGCCGCCGCTCGAATTCGTCAGCTCGATCTTCTTGATGCCGGCGCTGAATTCAATGCCGAAGAAGCGGTCCTCGCCCGTGGTTCCGTGGTTGCTCGCGTCGCCCATGTTGGGCACTGTCACGGTGCCGAGCAGCGTGTCGCTGACATCGAAGGCCTTGAAAGTCACCGTGATGCTGGAGCCGCCGTCCGTCCAGACCACACCCACGCGCTTGGGGAGCCCGCCGAGGGCGACTTCGTCGAAGGTGAGCACCACCGCGCCGACCGGTGAGAAGAACGAATCGCAGTTGGAGCAGGCGTCGTTGCCGACGATGCCGTCGTCGCCGTCCACGGAGTCGATGATCGACCCCGTGAAGGTCGTGCTGGTCACGTACCCCGTCGAAGCGCTCACGCCGGGCTGGTTGAACAGGTGGTCCTCGAAGGTCTCCAGGGCGTAGGCGGGGGACCCCAGGGGGAACGGGCTGTCCGCCGCACTCAGGTAGGGGGTGGGGCCGAACAGGGTTTGGGCCGAGGCGCTGGTGGCCAGCGCGAGGAACAGGCAGAGACCGGTGACTTGGGAGTTCATTTCGTCCTGTGCAGGGTGAGGGTGTGTCTGCCTTCCAGAATGCGGGCACGAAGGCGGGCGTTACGGCGAATCCCGGTTTGGGAGCCCCGGGGTCCCCCAGCCCGAGCTCCGCGGCCCACGTTCGACCTCCCCTCAACGGGTCCTCGCGCCTGATCCGCGTTATCCTGCGGGGATGTCGCGTCCCGCGCACTGGCTCTTCTGCGCCGTCCTCTGGGCGCCCGCCACGGGAGTTGAAGGCCCGGAGGTCGGGCCCGTGGAGGTGGTGAAACCCGCGGCGGCGGCCCGCGACGACGAGGTCTCGGATCTGGTCTCGAGACTTCGCAATCCGAAGCTCTCGATCGACGAGCGCGAGGCGCTCGAGGAGCGCCTCTTGCAGCTGGGCCTGAACGGCGCCCGGGCGCTCTCGCGGGTCGTCGAGGAGCGCTTCCACAAGGTGGATGAGCGGGCGCGCAAGGCCGAGAAGGTCTACCTCGCGGGGCTGGAGCGCGCGGCGAGGAAGCTGGTCGAGGCGCGGCTGGATCGTGCCGGCCTGGCCGAGATCGAGAAACTGCGCAAGCAAGTGGCCGGCCTGCGGGCCGACGCCGCGCTCACCAAGGATCGCGTCCACGCCGAAGGCGATCCGGCGCGCAAGCGGCTGTCGGAACTGCTGACGGCCGAGCTGGCCGACGCGACCCGACTCCAGGGGGAGCTGGCCCAGGCCCGCGAGTCCCTGAGCGACGATTTCCATGCCTTGGAAACCGACTTCGCCCTTTGGGAGCGCTGCAATGCAGGGCTGCCCGAAGCTCGGCGCTCCAAGGACCTGGCGGATCCCAAAGGCCGCTGGCCCGCGCTGGCCGCGGAAGAGGAGTGGCGTTGCCTGACCGCCACGCCCATGTCCGACGGCGACCGCACGGTGCTCGAAAAGAACCGCGACCTGGCGCGGGAACTGCCCGAGCCCGAGGAGGCCCTGGGCGTTCAGGACCTCAATCGCCTGCGCATCCTGGTGGGCCTGAACGCGCTGCTGATCGACCCCAAGCTGTGCAACGCGGCCCGCGACCACTCGAAGGACATGCGCACGCTGGGTTTCTTCGACCACCAGTCGCCCGTGGAGGGCAAGCGCACGCCCTTCGACCGGGCCTCCCGGGCGGGCACCAGCGCCTCGGCGGAGAACATCGCCGCCGGGCAGGCCACCGGCGCCGACGCCAACCTGGGCTGGTGGTACAGCCCCGGCCATCACAAGAACATGCTGGGGAGCTTCAGTCGCATCGGCCTGGGCAAGAGCGGCGAGTTCTGGACGCAGATGTTCGGCTAGGGGCGCCGCGAGTCTTCTCCGCGGGCTTTCCGCACTCGGCTGTGGTCGAGGCCCTGCCCGGCCGCCAAGCTACGCGGCACCCATGCAGGCCCCTTCCGTCGAAAAGCGCAACATCTGGACCGTCATCGGCGCGTCGAGCGCGGGCACGCTGATCGAGTGGTACGACTTCTACATCTTCGGAAGTCTGGCGACGATCCTGGCCAAGAGCTTCTTCCCCCAGGGCAATCCCACCGTCGCGCTGCTCTCGACCCTCGCCACCTTCGCCACCGGGTTCGTGGTGCGGCCCTTCGGCGCGATTTTCTTCGGCCGCATCGGCGATCTGGTGGGCCGCAAGCACGCGTTCCTGGTCACGCTCCTGATCATGGGCTTCAGCACCATGGCGATCGGCATCCTGCCCACCTACGAGCAGGTGGGGATGCTGGCGCCGATCCTGCTCCTCCTGCTGCGACTGCTGCAAGGATTGGCCCTGGGCGGGGAGTACGGCGGCGCGGCCATCTACGTGGCCGAGCACGCGCCGGCGAAGAGCCGCGGCTTCTACACCTCGTTCATCCAGACCACGGCCACGCTGGGCCTGTTCGTGTCCCTGGGCGTGGTCCTCTTCTGCCGGCTCCAGCTCGGCGAACAGCGCTTCGCCGCCTGGGGCTGGCGCCTGCCGTTCCTGGTCTCGATCGTGCTGGTGGTGTTCTCGTACTTGATCCGCCGCAAACTGCAGGAATCGCCGGCCTTCCTGGAACTCAAGAACTCCGGCAAGTCCTCGCGCACGCCGATCCGCGACAGCTTCGGCAATCGCGAGAATCTGCGGCTGGTCCTGATCGCCCTGGTCGGCGCCACCATGGGCCAGGGCGTGGTCTGGTACACGGGGCAGTTCTACGCCCTGTACTACATGCAGACCGTGCTGATGATCGATTTCGTCAAGGCGAACCAGGTGGTCGCCGTGGCGCTCCTGTGCGGCACGCCGTTCTTCGTGATCTTCGGGGCGCTCTCGGATCGCATCGGCAGGAAACGCCTGATGATGACCGGCTGCCTGCTGGCGGTCGTGGGCTGGATCCCGATCTACCAGGACATGACCCGCGCGGCGACGGCGGGGCCCGACGGCGGGCCGGACATGCTGCGGCTCACGCTGCTCGTTTTCGTGCAGGTGCTGTTCGTCACGCTGGTCTACGGGCCGATCGCGGCGTTTCTGGTGGAGATGTTCCCCACGCGCATCCGCTACACGTCGATGTCCCTGCCCTATCACATCGGCAACGGAGTCTTCGGCGGGCTGGTGCCCTTCGTGGGCACGTGGGCGGTCAAGGTCTTCGACGACAGGCTGGCGGGGCTCTACTACCCCATGGCCGTGGCGAGCATCACACTGATCGTGGGGCTTGTCTTCCTGCGCGACCGGCACGGGACGGAGCTGGAGTAGGCCCAGGGCGCCGCCTTGCGCCAGGGGGCCGGGGCGCGGGGAGGCGCTGACGGAGGGCTTCCCGTCGCGTATCGTCGTGACCTTGATCACCACACTGATCTTCGTGCTCGCCCCGGTGCTCACTTTGGGGGGCCAGGACCCGGTCCGGGCGGTCCCGGCCGATGCCGCGGTCGAGGCCGGGCGGCGCGCCCTGGCGAAGGGCGAGCGCGCCCAGGCCCTGGCCCACGGGCTGGCGGCCTTGGAGCAGGACCCGCGGTCCGCAGCGGCCCTGCGCCTGCTCCTGGAGGTCGCCGCGGAGGACCCCGACGCGCGCACGCTCTGGAGTCAGGAGACCCTGGCCGCCCTCGGCGACGAGCAGGGGAGCCTGGTTTCGAATCGCGAATTCGCGGGACTGCTGTCACCGAAGGATGCCGCGGTCGCGCCGCTGGCGACGGCGCGGGCCGCCGCGGCGGCCGAGTTGGCCGAGTTCTGCGCCGCGGCACGCAAGGGGGCCGAGCGCTCGGTGGAGAGCGTGGTGCTGCACGGCTGGGCCGCTGAAGTGGGCCGCGAGTTGATCCACGCCGCGCCCGCGCTCAGGGACCGGCACGGGCCGGGCCTGCCGCCGGGGTTTCCGCTGACGGCGGGTGCCCGCAAGGCGACCCTGGAGGCGTTGGAGAGGAAGATGAACTCGGCCGACGCCAGCGGCGACTTCGCCGACGCCGCGGAGCTGGCGCTCGTGCTGCGCGGCATCGCGGCCCAGTCGGGCTTCAAGGATCTGGAGGGGCCCGCGGCGCCCGACTTGTCGAAGGCGCGCGGCGCGGCCGAGGCGGTGCTGGCGCGGGCCCGGGCGCGGCTCCTCGAACGTGCCGGCGAGCCGTGGTCGGTCGAGGCTCTCGAAGACCTGGACTTGGACCAGCGCGCGAGCTTCACCCGCGAGCACGCTCGGGCGTCGAATCCCGGCCTGGCCCGCTCGCCCCAGGGCTGGTACCGCATCGAAACCGTGTGCGGGCACGGCACGCTCCTGGGCGCCGCCGCGACCGTGGAGCAGCACCACGCGCGGCTGGCGCGTTGGTACGGCAGCGATCCGTTCACGGCTCGGCCCGGGCTCGTGCGTCTGGTGGCCGAGTCGTCGGCGCTCGAGAGCGAAGGCGCGCCCTTCTTCTGGGTCGGCGGCTTCCAATCCGGCGACGTGACCACGCTGCGCATGGCGATCGGCACGATCGAGGGGCTGGGTCGCGGGCTGACCCACGAGCTGACGCACCGCTTCGACGGCGCCCTGTTCCCCGGAATCCCCGCCTGGCTCGCCGAGGGCCGGGCGGTGTGGACCGGGGCCGCCTACGCCGGCATCGCCGACGAGGAATTCGTCGCGAACCACGCGGCCTTCGGAACGATCGACGACGCGCGCTACAAGGGCTACGGCGGACGAGAGAAGCTGGAGCAGCTCGTCGACGGGACGATCGAGGACTACCGCGACAACTACGTCGCGGGGTACGCGCTCTACGTCTACCTGAAGACCTGGTACGAGGTGCCGGGGAAGCCGCTGTTCGCCGATCGACTGGCCGGATACATGGGCAGTCGCGCGGCCGACAGGAAGAGCCCCCTGGCCGCGTTCACGGCCTGGTTCTGCGACGGCGAGAACGGCCGCCCCAAGGACTTCGAGGGCTTCGCGGCCGGCTTCGGCACGTTCGTCTCGGGCTTCTACTGGCGCGACAGAAAGCCCTTCACCGAGCGCTACGTCGAGTCGCCGGGGGAGGCGCGCGGCGCGCAATGGAACGAGCTCCTGCTGGACGAACCCACCTGGGTCTGGTCGCGCGGTCGCGCCGAGCCGTGGCTGGGCCAGGATCAGGCGCGTGCCGCGGGCCGGCTGCTCTTGGGCCTGGGCGACGAGGCGGGCGCCATGGCGGCCCTGGGCTGGTCGCTCGCCGTCGACGAGCGTTCGGCCGCCGTGGACGAAGCGCTGGGAGGACTGCTCGCGAAGTCCGGCAAGCGCGAGGGCGCCTGGGTGCTGGCCCGCGCCGTCGAGCGACGCGGCTTCGCGCCCGGGACCGTGCCCGCCGGCCCCGCGCCGATGCTCGTGCGACTGCCGCGCACGCGGGCGTTTCTGGAGGAACTGCGCCGGGGGGCCGCCGCCTCTGCCGCCGACGGCCGTGCCCTCAGCGCGGCGGCCCTGGCCGCCGACCACGACCGTCTGGCGACGCTCTTGGGGCTGCCTGCCCTGGCTCCCTCGATGGCCGGGCCGGACCTCGCGGCGTCGCGCTTGCATCCGTTCGACGAACCTCGCCGCGGGCTCGGTGCCGCGGGCTGGATCGAGGACAAGCTCGCCGGTTTCGATCAGCACCGGGTCGCGGGCCTGTGGTGCGTGGACGAGCGCGGCAATCTGCACGTGGGCCGTTCGACGCCCAGGGTGGGCACGGGCGAATCCGACCGCGCGAGCCACGTGCGCGACGCCTTCGCGCGCTCGAAGCTCTGGATCGAGCCGGGCCGCTGGCGCGTGCGCCTGCGTGTGGCTCCCACCACCGCCTTCTTCTCCGCGGCGATCGTCGTGGGCTACGAACGCCGCGACCGTCAGGCGCGGCTCCACCTCAGCGGAGGCGACTATGCCTTCGCCATCGGCGACAAGGAGGAGCCCGCGGAACTCGACAACGTGGGCTGGAGCCTGGCCGGCCTCTACGAGCGCGACGGGGCCTTGCCCGGCGCGACGCGCGGCGGCACCAAGGCCTTCGGGCGCACGCTGGCGGCCTTCGACGTGGAACTCGCGGTGGACGGCGGCGCCCTGCACGCGTTCCTCGACGGCGAGTACCTGGGCACCTATCACACGCCCGACGGCATGCCGCTCGAGGGATTTCTGGGATTCGCCAGCAACACGGGCTCCTACAAGGTGAGCGGGGCGAGCCTGCAGCGCCTCGATCGCAGCGCCGCCTACGCGCCCCTGACCGGCGTGCCGCCGCCGATCCTGGTCGACCGCCCTCGCGTGGTCGCGTTCCGCGAGGCGGAGAACCGCAAGGTGGTCGGTCTGCCGCTCCACGCGCGCGGAACGCTGTGCGCGTGGCTCGCGCTGCCGGAGCTGGACGCGCAGGGCGCACTCGACGAGGAACGCGCGCGCCGGCGCCTCGTGGAGCGCGTGCTCGACTTCGAACGCCTGGCCGCGCGCCACAGATGGGGCACGCCGCTCGTGGTCGCCCTGCCCGCGGCGCTGGGCCCGGAACTGTGCGCGCGCATCGAAGCCGACGCCGCGAGCGCCTCGCAAGCCGAATTCGAGCCGGAGACTCGGCCGCGCTGGACGCGCATCCTGCACGGGCCCGAGAGTCGCGCGGCGGCGCAAGCGGTCGAGCTCGCGGATGCGCGCCAATCCCTGCTCCTGTTCGTCGATTCCGCCGGCGTGCTGCGCGCCGTCGAGTCGCTGCACGGGGGCAGGACCATCGACCCCTCGCTCGCGCGCTGGATCCAAGTGTTCGCCAACCGCTGACGTCCCCGCGCGGACGGCCCGACGACGAAGTGGAGCCGCAGGCGGGCCGATTTTGTCGGCGTACTTCTGGAGCAGGACACTAGACTCGCGCCCATTCGTCCCCTCATTGGAGCCCTTCCCATGCTACTCGTGACGGCGTTGCTCGCCTGTTCCACCGCTTTCGTCCAAGGTCCAGGCTCCGAGGCGAAGCCCGCGACGCAGGAACAGCAGCCTGCCGTCTCCACCGATCCGCAGGCCAAGCCCGACGCCGGGTCCGCGAAAGGCGACGCTCCCCGACCGCGCCAAGCCCGTTGCGGACGCCTCGACGACCAAGCAGGACTCGGTCACGATCCACGGCAAGAAGATCGACTACGACGTCACGCTCGGCACGCAGCCGGTGTGGGACGCCGAGAACAAGCAGGTCGCCTCGGTCTTCTACACCTACTATGAGCGCCGGGGCGTCACGGACAAGAGCACGCGGCCCCTGGTGATCTCCTTCAACGGGGGCCCCGGCTCGGCCTCGGTCTGGATGCACATTGCCTACACCGGGCCGCGTCTGCTCCGCATCGACGACGAGGGCTTCCCGATCCAGCCCTACGGCGTGCAGGAGAACCCGCACTCGATCCTCGACGTCGCCGACATCGTGTACGTCGATCCGGTGAACACCGGCTTCTCGCGCATCCTCAACGACGCGAAGAAGGAGCAGTTCTTCGGCGTCAACGAGGACATCGAGTACCTGGCGCGCTGGATCGGCGCCTTCGTGACGCGGCGCGGCCGCTGGACCTCGCCGAAGTACCTGGTGGGGGAGAGCTACGGCACCACGCGCGTCTCCGGTCTCGCCGCCAGACTGCAAGAGTCGCAGTGGATGTACTTGAACGGCGTCGTGCTCGTGTCCCCCACGGAGCTCGGCATCGAGCGCGCCGGAGCGCTCGACAAGGCGCTCGTGCTGCCGTACTACGCGGCGACGGCCTGGTACCACAAGGTGCTGCCGGCGGACCTGCAGGCGCGGGATCTCGACCAGCTGCTGCCGGAGGTCGAGGCCTTCACGCTGGACCAGCTGCTGCCAGCCATGGCCCGCGGCGGTTCGCTCGACCTCGGCCGCCGGCGCGAGCTCGCGGCCCAGTACGCGCGCTACTCGGGCCTCTCCGAGGGCGTGGTGCTGAACTACAGCTTCGCCGTGCCCACGTCGTTCTTCTGGAAGGAGCTCCTGCGCGATCAGGGCCTGACGATCGGCCGGCTCGACTCCCGCTATCGGGGCGTCGACGGCGCGGACAGCGGCACGAGCCCCGACTTCGACCCCGCGCTCACCTCCTGGAACCACGCGTTCGCACCGGCGATCAACCACTACCTGCGCGACGTGCTGGGCTACGCGACGGACCTGCAGTACTGGATGTTCGGACCGGTCAGCCCGTGGAATGACGAGGGCGATCGCACCGGCAGCTCGCTGCGCCGGGCGCTGGGACAGAACCCCTACCTGCACGTGCTCGTCCAGTCGGGCTACTTCGACGGCGGAACCGACTACTTCAACGCGAAGTTCACGCTCTGGAACATGGACCCTCCCGGGCGCTTCCAGGATCGCCTGGCGTGGAAGGGCTATCGCAGCGGCCACATGATGTACCTGCGCAAGCCCGACCTCGCCCAGGCGAACGACGACCTGCGCGAGTTCATCCTGCACGCAGCCCAAGCCGGGCGCGCCGGCGAAGCGCTGAGAGCCGAGGCGCGCAGGGGGCCGGCGTGCGAGGGCAGCGGAGTCGCTGTCGCTAGCCCACCGGCTCCGGCTCGTTCTTCCTCGAGGCGAGCTGGAAGCTGCCCGCGCGCCAGTCGATGGAGGCCCGCGAGCCGCTCACCAGCGTGCCGCGCAGGATCGCGTCGGCCAGCAGGTTCTGGATGCGCTTCTGGATCACGCGCTTCAGGGGCCGCGCGCCGTACTCGGGGTCGTAGCCTTCCTTGGCCAGCGCTTCTTTCGCGGCGCCGGTCAGCTCGAGCTCGATCTCCTGCTCCTTCAGGTGGGCCGACAGCCGCACCAGCTGCACGTCCACGATGTCGCGGATCTGGTCGGCCGCCAGCGCGTTGTAGGTCAAGACCTCGTCGAGCCGGTTGATGAACTCCGGCCGGAAGAAGTCGCGCATCTGGGAACCCTCGCGCAGGTTCGAGGTCATCAGCACCAGGGTCTGCTTGAAGTCCACCGTGCGGCCGTGGCCGTCCGTGAGGCGGCCGTCGTCGAGGATCTGCAGCAGCACGTTGAACACGTCCGGGTGCGCCTTCTCGACTTCGTCGAGCAGGATCACGCAGTGGGGCTTGCGGCGCACGGCCTCGGTCAGGGCGCCGCCCTCGTCGTAGCCCACGTAGCCCGGCGGAGCGCCGATCATGCGCGAGACCGAGTGCTTCTCCATGTACTCGGTCATGTCGAGGCGCACGAGGGCGTCCTCGTCGTCGAACAGGAACTCGGCCAGGGCCCGCGCGGTCTCCGTCTTGCCGACGCCCGTGGGGCCCAAGAGCAGGAACGAGCCCAGGGGCCGGGAGGTCTCTTGCAGACCCGCCCGGGCGCGGCGCACGGCCTCGCTGATGGCGGCCAGGGCGTGGTCCTGGCCGATCACGCGCTCGCGCAGGCGCTCCTCCATGTTCAGCAGCTTCTCGCGCTCGGTTTCGAGCAGGCGCGTGACCGGGATGCCGGTCCAGCGGCTGACGACCTTGGCGATCATCTCAGGCCCCACTTCCTCGGGCAGCAGGGCCCCTTCCTTCTGCACCTGCGCCAGGCGCGCGACCGCGCCCTTCACGTTGGCCTCGGCCTGGGGCAGGTCGCCGTAGCGGATCGCGCCGACCCGAGCGTAGTCGCCTTCGCGCTCCTTGCGTTCGGCCTCGGAGCGCAGGCTCTCGATCAGGGTCTTGCCCGCGCGGATCGAGGTGATCAGGTCCTTCTCGGTCTGCCAGCGGGCGCGCAGGGCGCTCCCCGACTCGTTCAGCTCGGCCAGTTCCTGGGCGATGCTCTTCAGCCGGGCCGCGGTGTCCGAGCCGCGTTCCTTCTCGATCGCGCTGCGCTCGATCTCGAGCTGGCGCGTCTTGCGCTCCAGCTCGTCCAGCTCCGGCGGCAGCGAGTCGATCGACATGCGCAACTGCGCCGCGGCCTCGTCCATCAGGTCGATGGCCTTGTCGGGCATGAAGCGGTCGGAAATGTGCCGCTCCGCGAGCCGGGCGGCCGCGATCAGCGCGCCGTCGAGGATGCGCACGCCGTAGTGCACCTCATAGCGTTCCTTGAGGCCGCGCAGGATCGCGATGGTGTCGTCCACGGAGGGCTCGCCCACGAGCACGGTCATGAAGCGCCGCTCCAGGGCCTTGTCCTTCTCGACGTACTTCCTGTACTCGTCCAGGGTGGTCGCGCCGATGCAGCGCAGGTCGCCGCGAGCCAGGGCCGGCTTGAGCAGGTTGGCCGCGTCGATGGCCCCCTCGGCGCCGCCCGCGCCCACCAGCGTGTGCAGCTCGTCGATGAACAGGATGATCTCGCCCTTCGCGCTGGCGATGTCCTTGAGCACGGACTTCAGGCGCTCCTCGAACTCGCCGCGGTACTTGGCGCCGGCGAGCATGGCCCCGAGGTCGAGCGACATGACGCGCTTCTTCTTGAGGCCCTCGGGCACGTCCCCGGCGACGATGCGGTTGGCGAGACCCTCGACGATGGCGGTCTTGCCCACGCCGGGGTCGCCGATCAGCACCGGGTTGTTCTTGCGGCGCCGCGAGAGCACCTGCATCGTGCGGCGGATCTCGGCGTCGCGGCCGATCACGGGATCGAGCTTGCCCGCCGCCGCGTCCGCCGTCAGGTCGCGGGCGTACTTCTTCAAGGCGTCGTAGGTGGCCTCGGGATCGGGGCTCGTGACGCGCGAGTCGCCGCGCACCTGTCCCAGGGCCGCCTCGAGGCGTTCCGCGCTGAGCTTGCGGGCGTTGAAGAGGCCCACCACCTCGGGGCCGCCCTTCTTGGCCAGGGCCAGCAGCAGGTGCTCCGTGGAGACGTATTCGTCACCCAGGCGCTTGGCGAACTCGGCCGAGGCGTTGATCGTCTCGACGAAGGCCCGCGACGGGGCCAACTGGGCGCCCTCGGCCTTGGGCAGCTTGTCGAGGGCCAGCACCAACTCGCCCGCGAGCACGCGTGGATCGACGGAGAGCTTCTGGAGGACGCCGCTCATGACGCCCTCGGGCGCCGACAGCAGGCTGACCGCCAAGTGCATCGGGGTGAGCTCAGGGTGGTGGGAATCCGCCGCCAGCTTCTGCGCGTTGCCGATCGCCTCGCCCGCTTTGGTCGTGTGCTGCATCTGCATGATGGGGATTCCAGCGCAATGCCCGTGCCAGACGCAGCGTGCTTCCGGGAGGGATCCAGGCTCCGCCGGAGGCCCCTGCCGGCCTCAGGAAGGCCGGATGCGCCCCGCGCGCCGCCCCCCTCCCGTGACAGAGGATGGAACGGCGCGGGGTGGCGCTGCCGAAGAGGCAGCGTGGAGTGCCAACCTGGCAGGTCTAGAACGTGCCCAGGCCGACGGCGCAGCGGACGATGCCAATCAGCACCAGCAGGGAGCCGGCACCGATGGCGAAGCCGTGGGCCAGCACACCGCGCATGCGGTGGGTCACGGGGTCGCGGTCGGTGAAGAGCCCGACGAGTCCTGAGGTGACCGCCAGGGCGCAAAGCGGAATGGCCGCCCAGTTGACCCAGCCGAGGCAGGGGATCAGGCCCACGAACACGAAGAACCCGCTGACGCAGGTCAGGACGATCGAGACGACTGCCACGGTCAAGCCCTCCTATTGCAGAGATCGCGAACCAGGGACGCCGGTCCGCAAAGCGCGAGCACGAAAGCCGCCGGGTAGGCGAGGGCCACGCCGCGGTTGAAATCGAAGGCGCGGGCGAACTCACCCCGGGTCACGCAGGAGAAGGCCCGCGACATGCCGCACAGGGGGCAGCCGGGGCAAGTTTGGGGCTCGATGCCGAGGGCCCGAAGCGGAGCGCCGTTCGCCATGGCCTCGGGGCCGAAGGCCGCGCTCAGGACCAGGGCGAGCAGCGCGGAGGCGCCCAGGATTCCGACGATCCAGGCGCGCGACCGCAGGGCAGTCTCGGAGGACATGCGGGGGATTGCGCGGTCCGGCCCCGAGTATTTGGCCCCCCCCGGGCCGCCCCCGGCGTCTGCGGCGGGCCCGCACGGTGGGGGAGACGTCCTGGGCGCCAGGGAGGTCTCGCCCCGGTTTCCCCCGCGGCGTCCGGGCGCCTCAGGCGCGCGCCAGGTAGCGCATCATGTTCTCGCGGGAGCGTCGGATGTGCTCGGCCATCCAGGTCTTGGCGGCCAGGCTGTCGCCGCGGGTCAGCAAGCGCACCAGCACGAGGTGCTCGCGCCAGGAGTGCGCCGCCGCGGAGAAGGTGATCGACTCGCTCGCCGCGCGGCGGAATTGGAAGCTCACCAGCAGGAAGCGCATCTCGTGGGCGATCTTCGCCAGCCAGCGATTGCGCGCTGCCTGGATCACCAGACCGTGGAACCGCTCCTCGTCGTCCACCCAGCGCTGGAGCTGCTCTTCGGAGAGCACAGGGGCCGGTTCGCCCTCTTCGACCCGCATGGCCCGCACGATGGCGAGCCAGTCGTCGCAGACGCTCGTCATCTGCTCCAGCTCCGGGGGGGTGATGCAGCGGGCGGCCTGGGCGGCCGCGAAGGGCTCGAGAGCCTCGCGCAGGTCGTAGATCTCCCGGATGTCCTCGGGGTCCGGGCGCTTGACGAAGGCGCCGGAGCCGCGCACGTACTCCACCAGGCCTTCGCTGGCCAGGCGGTTGATCGCCTCCCGCACGGGCGTGAAGCTGACACCTATCTCTCGCGCAAGCTGCCGATTTGAGAGCCGAGCACCAGCGGGCAACTCCCCGTCAGGAGCTTCTTCCTGAGGTGTTCGTATGCACGAAGGGACAGGGTGGGTCCAACGCTCTCCTGGGAGGTGTTCACGGTCGGCACATGGTACCCGCCCCCGGTTTCCCGGTTCAGGGGGCCCCATTTCAGGGGAGCCCTGGCCCAGGGGAGCCCGGGCCCAGGGGAGCCCGGGATCGGGGGGCCTCACCCGCGGCGACCACCCGGCGGGAGCAGCCCGGCCTCGTGGAGGGTCCCCAGGAGCTGGTCCAGGTTCTGGGGCTCCAGGGGCACCAGCGGCAGGCGCAGGTCGGGGTTGCAGCGCCCCATGGCGGCCAGGGCGGCCTTCAGGGGGGCGGGGCTGGTCTCCAGGAAGAGGTCCCGGACCAGGGGCTGGAGCCAGTCGGACAGCTCCGCGGCCCGGACGGGGTCACCTCCCGGGCGGGCGGCCCGGCACAGCTCGGCCACCTGGGAGGGCGCCACGTTGGCCACGACTCCGATGACACCCACCGCCCCCAGCCCCATGAACTCGGCGATCAACTGATCCTCGCCCGCGATCAGGGCCACGTCGCACAGCTCCTGAATCTGCCGGGCCCGCCCCATGGAGCCCGAGGACTCCTTCACCCCAGCCACGGTCTGGAAGCGCCGCGCGCACTCGGCGATGGTCTCGGCCCGCAGGTCGACGCTCGTGCGACCGGGCACGTTGTAGAGGATCAAGGGCAGGGGGGACGCTTCGGCCAGGGCGCCGTAGTGGGCCACAAGGCCCCGTTGGGTGGGCTTGTTGTAGTAGGGAGTGACCGCCAGGAGCCCGTCGACGTGGGCCGAGGCGGCGAAGCGCGCGAGCTCGACCGACTGGGCCGTGTTGTTGGTGCCCACCCCGGCGATCACCGGAATGCGCCGCCGGGCGAACTCCACGGCGGCGTGGATCAGACTGCGCCGCTCGTAGTCGGAGAGCGTGGCGGCCTCGCCGGAGGTGCCCGCCACCACGACGCCGTCCGAGTGCTTCTCGACGTGCCAGTCGATCAGGTGCTGGAGGGCGGCGAAGTCCACTTCTCCCTGGCGAAAGGGGGTCGGAAGGGCGACGAGGCTGCCGTGGAACGGACACTTCATGTGCGTTTCCCCATGCAGGCGAGCATCTCGCGCACGGCGTTCTCGACGCCGACGAAGAGCGCGCGGCCGACGATCGAATACCCGATGTTGAGTTCCTCGAGCCCGGGAATGCTCGCCACTGCCGGCGTGTTTTCGAGGTTCAGGCCGTGGCCGGCGTTGACGCGCAATCCGAGGGAGCGGGCGTGGGACGCGGCCTCAAGGAGGCGCGCGAGTTCCCGTGCCCGAGGGGCCCCGGTTGCGGCCTCCGCGTAGGAGCCCGTGTGCAATTCCACGAAGGGGGCCCCCAGGCGGGCGGCGGCCTCCAACTGGGCGCGCTCGGGGTCCACGAACAGGCTCACCAGGGCCCCACGGCCGGCGAACTCGGGCAGCGCCCGGGCGATTCGCGGAGCCTCGCGCACCACATCGAGGCCGCCCTCGGTGGTCAGTTCCTCGCGCGTCTCGGGAACCAGGCAGATGGCCTCCGCGCCGCTTTCCAGCGCGTGGGCCAGCATCTCCGGGTCGAGACTGGTTTCCAAGTTGAGCACGGCGCGGATGCGCGCCCTCAGTCGGCGCACGTCGGCGTCCTGGATGTGCCGGCGGTCCTTGCGCAGGTGCACGGTGATCCCATGGGCGCCCGCGTCCAGGGCCCTCTCGGCCCACAGGACCGGATCCGGCTCGCGACCGCGCCGCGCCTGGCGCAGCGTCGCAACGTGATCGACGTTGACGTGCAGACGCACGCCGGGATCATACCGAGCCGGGCTCGATTCCGCCGCCTTGGGGGCCCTGCTTTCGCGGCTTCCTCAGGACGCGCAGCCGATCGGGGCCGCCGACCACCCGGCATGGACTCGCGCGGCCGTTGCCGAAGACCGGCGGGCGCGGACGGCCCGTTCCTCCCGCCGCGGCCGGCCGCCCCGCGGCGGATCTGCGAAGGCCCCTACTCCTTGACCGGCAGGACGTGGATCGCCTTGACGATCAACTCGAGCCTGTCGCCGGGCTTCAGTCCGAGGCTCTCCAGCGATTCCGTGGTCAGCACCGAGGCCATCGACGCCGGGCCGATCACCTCGAACTTCACCAGCGACATGATGTCGCCCTGCTTGACCGACGTGACCTTGGCCTGGATGCGATTCTGCGCGCCGTATTTCATGGGATGGATGCTCCTGGACGGCATCCTGCAGGATGCGCGGGTCCCGAACCAGCGGACTTCGCGGGCCGATCGCGAGCGGCGACTACTCGCGGCGCGTGATGGCTCGGTCGGCGAGGCGGTTTTCGCGCGTCGTTCCCGGAGGGAAGGAGGCCCGCAGCGGTTCGGCGCAGGCTTCCAGGCCCGCGACGAGGCCGTCGCCCAGCCGGCCGACGCGCACGCCGGAAAGCACGGCCTCCACGACCCGGGGCCAGTGTCCGGGGAGCACGGCACCCGCCGCGGAGGAACTGGCGAGAACGATCACGCGGTGCTCGAACAAGGAGACGAAGAGCAGGACCACCGGCGCGGTCGGGTCCCGCCCCTGCGTCAGGCGGGCCAGCTCGATCATGGCCTGTTCGCCCGCGGTCCCGTCGGCCTGGGCGCTGGTCAGGAACCAACGGCGGTACTCCGGGCACAGCCAGGCCAGCAACAGTCCGAGCGCGAGCAGCGCAAGCTCTGCCGCGCCGAGCGGCAGGAAGCCCCTGGACGGCAGGAAGCCCAGTAGGGCGAAGTTCGCGACGGCGGCGAACGCAGCCGCGCCGAGCAACAGAGTGTGCAGCTGGGGATCGGAGCGCTCGACCACCAAGGGGACGATCTCGGCGCTGGTCGTGTCCTCGATGCTGCGGATCGCGCCGCGAATGCGCTCTTGATCGGCTGGGGTCAGAACATCCACGGCGCGCAGGCGCCTCTGCGCCGCGATTGCCCGCAGGACGACGGCCGCGACCGCCAGCGCGAAAACCCACGGTGCCACGCGGAAGAACACGCTGTCGAGGATCAGCGGGTCGTGCCCGGAGGCGATCCAGTCCTGGGCGGTGCTCGGGAGCGTTACCATCGGCCCGAAGCTCCTCCTCCGCCGAATCCACCGCCGCCGCCGAACCCGCCGAACCCGCCGCCGCGGCTTCCGCCTCCCAAGCCCCCGAGGCCCTCCGAGCCCTCCGAGTCCTCCAAGCCCGCCCAATCCTCGGTGCCCCCGAGGGGCGCCGAGTCCACCGAACGGGCCGGAAAACCCGCCGCCGCGGCGGTTGCGTCGGCGCGTGCTGGCGAAGGCGAAGATGGCGATCACGATCACGAGGAACACGAGGGTTTTTTTGGCCCCGGCGGCCTCGCTCGGTCGGCCGCCGATCGCGCCGAAGTCACCGCCGATGATCTGCTGCACCGCGCCCACGGCGGCCTCGATGCCGCCGGCGAAGTCCCCGTTGCGGAATCGCGGCGCGATCACCTGCTGGATCACGCGCCAGGCGACGGCGTCGGTGAGCAGGCCCTCCAGACCCTGGCCAACCTCGATGCGCACGGCGCGGTCGGCCTGCGCCACGACGATCAGGACGCCGTTCGAGGTTTCCTTCGAGCCGATGCCCCAGGAGCGTGAGGTGCGGCGCGCGAAGTCCTCGATCGGCTCGCCGTTCAGGCTGGGCACGGTCAGCACCGCGATCTCGGCACCCGAGGATCCCGCGCGGAAGGACTCGCTGCGCGTCTCGAGGGCCGTTTCTTGGGCCGCCGGCAGCATTCCGGCCAGATCCGTGACCCAGCCATCGTTCTTGGGGATGCCCGCCGAGCCCTGGGCCAGCAGCAGGCCCAGGGCGAGGGCCCAGGACGCCGGTGCAATCACTGCTTCGAGCCGAAGTCGACCTTCGGCACAACGCGCTCGGTCTCTTCAGCCTTGTATTGCGGTAGTTCCGCGAAACCGAACATCCCGCCGATCACGTTGCCGGGAAAGCTGCGCAGTTTCGTGTTGTAGGCCGCGACGGCCACGGTCCAATCCGAGCGCGCGACGTTGATGCGATTCTCGGTGCCCTCGAGTTGCGCCTGCAGCTCGCCGAACTGCTGCGTCGCCTTGAGCGCCGGATATTGCTCGGCCACGACCAAGAGGCGCGAGAGGGCGCCGCCGAGGGTCGCCTGTGCCTTCAGGTAGGCCTCCATCTGCGCCGGATCGGTGACGTCCGCCGGCAACGTCGCCCGGCCCACGCCGGCGCGGGCCTCGACGACGTTTTGCAGCGTCGTCTGTTCGAAGTCCGCGGCGCCCTTCACCGTCTCGACCAGATTGGGAATCAAGTCGAAGCGGCGCTTGTAGGTGCTGTCCAGGGCCGCGATCTTCTGCTCGACCGCGGTTTTCCTTGCCTGCAGTCCATTGTAGGAGCCGACCGAGAGCCCGAGGCCGAGGACGATCAACCCGACGACGACCAGCAGCGCGAGCAAGGCGGCGCTCAGGGCGCCGGAGTTCGTCGAGCGAGGCGTCGGCAGCGGGCGAGGCAGAGTCAACATGGGACTTGGGCTGGGAAAGAGAGCGGATCCGGAGACGGGAAACGGCGCCAGTGTACGCGCCGGTTCCCGGGAAATTCGAACCGCCCCGTGCCGCCCAGCGCGGGCCGGCGGAGAAAGCGCGGACCGGGCCGAAGGCGAACGGGCTGTTCGGGAGGCTCCCGACTCGTTCGACCGGGCCCATTTCGCCCGGGGCTCCGGCGCGCGGTTTCGGTATCCTCGGAGCGTGCGGATCATCGCTGGGGAGTTTGGCGGCCGGCAGATCGAGGCGCCGGAAGGCGAGGGGACGCGCCCCATGCTCGACCGCGTGCGCGAGGCGCTGTTCTCGACCTTGGGCGAGCGGCTGGAGGGCGCCCGCGTGCTGGACCTGTTCGCGGGCACCGGTTCCCTGGGATTGGAGGCCCTGAGCCGCGGCAGCCGCCATGCGCGACTGGTGGAGCGCGACGGGCGCGCCGCCAAGTTGCTTTCCAGGAACGTCGCGAACCTGGGCGTGCAGGACCGCGCGCGCGTGGTCGTGGCCGACGCCCTCGCGCCCAGCGCCTGGCGCGATCTCGCCCCCCGCAAGTCCGAGGCCGGCGAGACCCCCCTCGCCGCCGAACGCTACGAGGTCGTGTTCTTCGACCCGCCCTACCCGATGGTGCGCGACGGCCCGGCCCGCAAGCGCGTCTTCGAGACCCTGACGCGCCTCACCGAGGGGCAGCTCTCCCCGGGCGGTGTGATCGTGTTTCACGCGCCCCGCGGGCTGCTTTCGCGCACCGAGTTCGGCACGGCCGATGCCGAGGAGCGCGCCTACGGAACCAGCGCGCTGTGGTACCTGCGGGCCGGAACCGCGCAGGAGGAGGCCCAGCCGTGAACGAGCTGCGCGGCCGGCTGCTCCTGGGCGGACGCCTCGTGCACGGCGCCGTGCACTGGAGCGGCGAACGCATCGTCTCGCTCGAACTCGACTCCGCGCCCGAGCACGGCGTCCAGGCTCCGATCATCGCGCCGGGATTCGTCGACCTGCACGTGCACGGCTTCGGCGGGCACTCGCCCGTGGGCGCCCTGCGCGCCATGGCGGGGGCGCTGGCCAGGGTCGGCACGACGGCTTTCCAGCCCACGCTCTTCCCGGCCGAGCCGGCGCGCCTGGGAGCGCTGGCCGCGCAAGTGTGGCGCGAGGCGGAACTCAGCAACGGCGAGGCTGAACCGCGCGCGAGGATCGTGGGCCTGCACCTGGAGGGGCCGTTTGTGAATCCCCTGCGGGCCGGGGCCCTGCCGCGCGAGGACCTGGCAGTTCCCTCGCTCGCCGCCCTGCGGGCCTTGATGGGCCCCGCGACCGGCGATGGACGCGGCATCCGGACGGTGACGCTGGCTCCCGAGCTCTCCGGCGCGTGCGACCTGATCGCCGAACTGGTGCGCGGATCCGTGCGCGTGTCCCTGGGCCACAGCGCGGCCACGGCGGACGACGCGCGCGCGGCCGCACGGGCCGGGGCCGTGGGAGCGACGCACCTGTTCAACGCCATGTCCGGCATCCACCACCGCGAGGTGGGGCTGGCGGGCTTTGCGCTGACGAGTACCCAGCTCGCAGCCGAGCTGATCGGCGATCTGGTGCACGTGGGAGCCGACGCCATCCGCCTCGCGCTGGCGGCCCGCGGCCCGAAGGGCCTGTGCCTGGTCAGCGACGCGCTCGAGGGCGCGGGTTCGGGGTGCGACGTGTTCCACTCCCACGGGCGCGCGCACGAGCGGCGCGGCGGTGCGTGGTACTACCCGGCCGGCGCGGGCGGGGAGCCGAAGCTCGCGGGCTCGGCGCTCTCGCAGCTCGAAATGGTCCAGGGTCTGGTGCGGCACGGGGTGGTCAGCGTGGAAGAGGCTCTGACCATGGCGAGCGAAACACCCGCGCGCGCCCTGGGCCTCGAGAAAGAGCTGGGCCTCCTGGCTCCCGGCCTGCGGGCCGACTTCGTGGTGCTCGAGCCACGGGAGCTGGAGCTTCAGCGGGTGCTGGTCGCGGGTCGGCCCGTGGAAAACCGGCGGCCGGGAGCCTAGCTCCGCTTCAGGAGCTTCGGCTGCCATTCCCGCCAGGGTCTGCCCGGCCGTCGTTGCGCCCGTGCGCCTCGCCGGACTCGACCGACATCGAAGGCGCAGGAAGCCCGCGCGTCAGTCCGCGCGCGTCGCCTCGATGCGGCGCGGGTCGATGCGCCAGACGTTGCCGGCGCGCAGGTTCGACAGCCACACCGAGCCCAGTCCCACGCGGATCGCGTCGCCGCCCGGGCCGAAGAACTGCTGGGCGACCTTGTTCGTCGCCGGATCGACGCGGGTGATCGGGAAGCCGAAGGACGTGGCCCACACCGAGCCCTCGCCCACGGCGATTTCGCCGCCGCCGCCGGGGATGCCGCATTCGATGGTCGCCACGACCTTGTTCGTCTTGAGGTCGACGCGCGAGATCGAGCCGTCGCCCTGGTTCAGGGTCCACACCGAGCCCTCGCCGACGGCCAGGAAGCGCGGGTTGGGGCCGACCGGGATGCGCTCCACGACCAGGTTGGTCTTGGGATCCACGCGCGAGAGCACGCTCTCCTGGGTGCCCGTGACGAACACCGCGTTCTCGCCGAAGGCCGCCGCCGTGGAACCGGGAGAGACGCGGATCTCGGCCACGATCTTGTTCGTCGCCGGATCGATGCGCACCAGGGTGCTGCGGGCGTCGATCACCACCCACAGGCTGCCGGCGCCCGCGGCGATGCCGCCCTCGGAACCGGCGAAGGTCAGCGGAAAAGTGGCCGTCACCTGCCCGGTCTTCAGGTCGATGCGCGACATCGTCGAATCGCCGCAATTGGGCACCCACAGGCTGCCGAAGGCCGCGGCGAGACCGTTGCCCGGTTCCTTCCCCACGGGGATCAGGGCCAGCACCTGATTGGTCTTCGGGTCCATGCGCGCCACCAGGTCCTTGGGCGCGCTGGAGACCCAAGCCTCCTCGTCGATGGCGAGCCAATCGGGCATGCCGGGCACCTCGAAGACCGCGTCGGGAACGAGCTTTTCGATGGGGATGCGCACGCTGGGATCCTGGACGCCGGGTTTCTTGGGACGCGCTCCCTCCTGGGCCGCGGCGCAGGAGAGTCCGAAGAGGCAGAGAATCAGGGCCGGTCGCGTCAGCGCGTGGGGGAGATTCATGGGGTTAGACTGTACGCTCGCGGGTACCCGACCACGAGCGCTTGCCGCCGGGTCGGCTGCGCGACTTGCGTTCGCCGTCCCGGCGCTGACCACCATGGCCCCAGATGATCAAGCCCCACGTCCCTTGCCTCCTGGTGCTGCTTGCGGGAGCCGGTGTCGCCGCCCGAGAGGTGCCGGCTGCAGGGGCCCCCGCGGGACAATCACCCGCGCCCGCGACCCCCGGAGCGGATGACGCCGCGCTCGCGGCCCATTTCGAGGCCCGCGTGCGGCCGATCCTGGCGGCGCGCTGCGACGAGTGCCACGGCGAAACCGGGGACGGCGGCCTGCGGCTCGACTCGCGCGAGGGACTCGAAGCGGGCGGCGATTCCGGGCCGGCCGTGATCGTCGGTGATCCCGACGGGAGCCTCCTGATGCAGGCTGTGCGGCACACGCACAAGAGTCTGCAAATGCCCAAGCGCCGCGGGAAACTGCCCAACGAGGAGCTCGAGATCCTGGCGCGCTGGATCGCCGACGGGGCGTACTGGCCCAAGAGCCAAGCGCCGCAGGCCGCGGGCGCGCGCACGATGGACGTGGCGTCCCAACTGGACTTCTGGTCGCTGCAGCCCCTCACCCGTCCGGCACTTCCCGGGGTGCGCGACGGCCAGTGGCCCAAGGGCGACATCGACCGCTTCGTGCTCGCGCGCCTGGAGCACGAGGGCCTCGCGCCGGTGGGGCCCGCGGACAAGCCGACGCTCCTGCGACGGGCCAGCTTCGACCTGACCGGCCTGCCGCCCAGCCCCGAGGAAGTGGCGGCCTTCGTCGCCGACGACGGGCCCGACGCCTTCGCCAAGGTGGTGGATCGCCTGCTCGCTTCGCCGCGCTACGGCGAAGCCTGGGGGCGCTGGTGGCTCGACGTGGCGCGCTACGGCGAGGACGACTGCAGAAGCCTCGATCCCATGGGGCGCGGCCTGAATCCCTATCCGTTCGCCTACCTCTATCGCGACTGGGTGGTGCAGGCGCTCAACGACGACCTGCCCTACGACCAGTTCACGGAGCAGCAGCTGGCCGCCGATCTCGTGGACGACGACCGGCGCGCGGCGCGGCTTCCGGCGCTCGGATTCCTGGGCTTGGGCCCCTGGCTCTACGACAACGGCATGGTCGAGGTCACGCGGGCCGACGAGCGCCACGACCGGGTCGACGCGCTCTCGCGCGGCTTCCTCGGACTGACGATCTCCTGCGCGCGCTGCCACGACCACAAGTACGACGCGATCTCCACCGAGGACTACTACGGCATCGCCGGCGTCTTCAAGAACACGGTCTACCGCGAATACCCGCTGGTGCCGCGCTCGATCGTGGAGGAGTACGAGAAGAAGAAGAAGCGACTGGACGACCAGCAGAAGCTCCTGGGCGAGCACGAGCGCCGCGAATCCCAGCAACTCGCCGAGACCCTCGCCTTCCAGACGTCCAAGTACATGCTCGCCGCATGGCGCATCCAGGGGCCCAAGCAGGAAGAGCGGGGCAACGTGGCCTCGGAGGAAGAGCTCGACTACGAAGTGCTCGACCGCTGGCTCGCGTTCCTGGCGAAGCCGCCCAGGAACTACCCCTACCTCGTGAAGTGGCAGGCCCTGATCGCCGAACGGGGGCCCCGCGGCGAGGCGGTCAAGCTGGCCTCGGAGTTCCAGGAACTGGTGCTCGACGTCCTGTTCGAGCAGCGGGACGCGGAGGCGGAGAACGAAGTGATCCGCGCCAAGGCCCTGCCGACCACCAAGCCCAAGAAGGACGCGAACCTGCCCCACGAGTTCGTGACCAACGACGACTTCTGTCCTGGCTGCGGACTGGAACTCAAGCAGCTCAAGGGAGAGCGCAACGCGCTGTGGAACGACCTGTTCGACCACGACCTCGACCAGCCGCTGGACTTCGCCCAGAACCTGAAGGGCACCTACCGGCCGGGCGTGTTCTCCTTCAGCGGTTTCGGGCTCGAGCGCCAGATGGGGGCGGAGCGCCGGGCGCGTCTGGCGACCGTGCGTGCCGCGGTGAAGAAGCTCAAGCAGGAGCTGGAGCCCAAGTTCCCGTACGTGCACGGCGTGGCCGACGCGGAGCAGCCGACCCCGATCCAGGTGCACGTGCGCGGCAGTCCTTTCCGCCTGGGAGCCAAGGTCCCGCCGCGGCTCCCTCCGCTGCTCACGCGGGGCGCGACCCTGAACTTCAACAGCGGCAGCGGACGCCTGGAACTGGCGCGGGCCGTCGCCGCGCACCCGATCAGCGCGCGCGTGATCGTGAATCGTGTCTGGAAGTGGCACTTCGGCACGGGCATCGTCGAGACGCCAGGCGATTTCGGCCGCACCGGGGAGCGTCCCAGCCACCCGGAGCTCCTGGAGCACCTGGCCTGGACCTTCGTCGAGGGCGGCCGGTCCCTGAAGCAGCTCCACCGCTCGATCCTGCTCTCCGCCACCTACCAGCTCGCCGCCGCCGACTCCGAGAAGAACGCGGCCGTGGACAGCGGGAATCGACTGTACTGGCGCGCCAACGCGCGGCGCCTCTCCGCGGAGCAGCTGCGCGACGCGGCGCTGACGGCGGCCGGGACCCTCGACCTGAAACAGGGCGGACCCTCGGAGAAGCTGACGCCCTTCAGCACGCGTCGCACGCTCTACGCGCACATCAGCCGCTACCGGCTCGACGAGTACCTGGCGTTGTTCGACTTCCCCTCGCCCAACTCCACGGCGGAAAGGCGCTTCGCCACGCAAGTGCCGCTGCAGCGCCTGTTCCTGATGAACAGCGAATTCCTGCAGCAGCAGGCGGAGTTGCTGGCCCGACGCGTCGCCGACGAGCCCGACGATCAGGCGCGCATCGTCAAGCTCTATCGACTGCTCTTCGCCCGCGCGCCCAGCGAGAGCGAGCTCGCCGCGGGCCGCGCCTACCTGTCCGCCGAACCGTTGCGCTCCTGGGGAGAGCGCAAGGCGGCCAAGGAAGAGGAGGCCAAGGCCAAGGACGCTCCTGGCGCCATGAAGTCGGCGCCGAAGTCCGCCGCGCCCCAGCCGGACGACGCCCCCGAATCCCCGGACGGTGGGCCGCCGGACGCCCGCGAAGACGGGCAGGACCAGGCACCCGGGGGAGCCGAGGCCGGCAACATGATGTCAGGGGTCGCCGGGGCCGGCGCGGCGGGCAAGCCCGCTCCCAAGGCCCTGCCCGTGACGGTGCTGGGCCGCTATGCGAAGGTGCTGCTCTCCAGCAACGAGTTCCTGTTCGTCCGTTGAGGCGCACGCCATGAACCACCGGAAGATCCCCGCCGTTCCCCTGACGCGCCGCGACGCACTGGGCCGCATCGGCTCTGGCTTCGGCATGGTCGCCTTCGCCGCGCTGATGAACCAGTCGCTGGCGCGCGCGGCGGAGCGCTTCGCCCAGGACGGCAGTCCGCGCCCGTTCGACCACCCGCCCAAGGCGAACGCGGTCATCTTCCTGGTGATGAACGGCGGCTTGAGCCAGGTCGACAGCTTCGACCCCAAGCCCATGCTCGACAAGCACCACGGAGAGCCATTGCCGGGCGGGGAGGTGGCCACCGAGCGCAAGACCGGCGCCTTGATGCGCTCGCCCTTCAAGTTCCAGCGCTACGGCCAGTGCGGCCGGCCGGTGAGCGAGCTGTTCCCGCACGTGGGTTCCTGCGCGGACGATCTCTGCTTCGTGCACTCGATGCACACGGACATCCCCAACCACGAGCCGTCGCTCCTGATGCTCAACACCGGCCACACCCAGGTGGGCCGGCCGTCCATGGGCTCGTGGCTCACCTACGGCCTGGGCAGCTCGAACCAGAATCTGCCGGGGTTCGTCGTGTTGTGTCCGGACGTGCCCACCACGGTCGGACCGCCGATGTGGAACAACGCCTTCCTGCCCGCGATCCATCAGGGCACCTTCATTTCCGACCGCGTCGAGAAGCAGACGGCGGAAGAGCTGATCGGCAAGGAGTTCGACCCCAAGCAGCTCGTGCGCAACCTGCGCAACGAGAAGTTTTCCCTGGCCGAGCAGCGGCGCGAGCTCGACCTGCTGATCGAGCTGGAGCGCGCCCGCAGGGAGCGCGAACGCACGCGCGATCCGGAACTGGAGGCCGCGATTCAGTCCATGGAAGTCGCCTACCGCATGCAGACGGAGGCCCTGGACGTTTTCGACCTGCGCAAGGAAACCAAGGCGACCCTGGATCTGTACGGCCGCGGCAGCACCGCGCGCGGCTGTCTGCTCGCCGTGCGGCTCGTGGAGCGCGGCGTGCGCATGGTGCAAGTCTACTACGCCAAGCGCGACCCCTGGGACCACCACGACAACATCCTGAACCACCGCGACACCGCCCGCGATTCCGACCAGCCGTTCGCCGCGGTGATCAAGGACCTCAAGTCACGGGGACTGTTCGAGAAGACCCTGGTCGTCTGCGGCTCCGAGTTCGGCCGCACGCCGGTGGTCGAGGTGGGCTCGAACGGGGGCAGCACCCAGAGCGGCCGCGATCACAACCCCTTCGGCTTCACGATGTGGCTTGCCGGCGGCGGCATCAAGGGCGGGATGGCCCACGGCGCCACCGACGACTTCGGCTTCAAGGCCGTGGAGAAGCCCGTGCACGTGCACGATCTCCAGGCCACGATCCTGCACCTGCTCGGCATCGACCACACCCGGCTGACCTACCGCTACTCGGGCCGCGACTTCCGCCTGACCGACGTGTCCGGCGTGGTGCAGCACGAGTGGATCGCCTGAATCAGGGCCCCACGATCCATTCGACCGCGTCCGAGAGCGTCGTGTTGAAGGGCGCGGGGAAGCCCGGGTCGCGACCCCAGAATTGGGCGTTGATCTGCTGGCCCGCGACGTTCAGGGCCGGCAGCGGCGATCCGCCCAGGAGCCCCTGGGCGAACGAGTTCACGTCGATCGAGTACACGCCGCTGCAGTCGTTGGTCGGCAGCGGCGCCCCTCCCGAGCCGAGCGGCGTGCTGCGGCGCACGGGCGCGGCGAGGCACAGGGTGCCGCCCTGGAACGGCAGGGCTGCGGCGCCGCTCGCGCTGTAGAGCAGCAGGCCCGCCTTGTTGTTGCGCACGTTGATCGCCTGGACGAGGAAGCCGCCCGGAACGAACGCATTGGGCGCCCCGCTCCACTGGATCTGCGGCGTGCAGCCCAGCGAGTTGGTCTTCGCCACGCAGTAGGCCGTGGCGCCGGTGTTGAAGGCGAGACCCGCGTTGGCGAACAGCAAGGCCACGTCCGAGTCGCTCAGGGTGCCCTGGTAGATCTGCAGGTCGTCGACCGCGCCGTCCCACAGCTCCGTGGTCGCGGAGCGCGAGGCCACGTGGAACACGCCCGTGGCGGGCTGGGCCGGGCCGTTGCCCTGCACGCTGCCGATGAACTGGCCGTTCAAGTAGAAGCGCGCCAGGAACGTGGAATCGAAGGTCCACACCGCGTGGTACCACGTGTTCGGCAGGATGTTCGCGGTCTGGACGTAGTCCTGCACGCCGCGCGTGGTGAACAGCAGATTGTTGTAGAACAGCCCCACGCCGATGCCCGCGTCCTGGCTGGCGAAGACGCGGCGATAGCCCACGACCGAGCGCGTGTTGAACCAGGCGGCGTAGCTCGTGTCGCTGGTGATCGAGGCGAGCAAGGGAGCGGCCGTGATGTCCGCGCGCCCGACGCCGACCTCCGAGAAATCGGCGCAGACGCCGACAACCCCGGGCAGGCCCAGCGTGACGCCGCCGACGTAGGTGCCTGCCATGCCGTTGGGGCCCTCGTCCACCAACGTGGTGCCCGCGGTCTCATCCAGGCGGTAGCGGGCGATCAGGCTCGTTTGAGCGCAAACGGGGGCACTCGCGCCGGCGAGCAGAACCAAGACGGGGAGGAGCTTCATGGGAACTGCGGGCGTTGCAACGCCGGAAATGGGCCGCGGGCAGGGCATCGGGACCCCCACGGTAACCCGGAACGGCCAACCGGGCAGAACGGTGGTTGCGGACCCGGCGGGGGAGGCTACCCTGCGGCCGCCTGCGCCCTGCATCCCGCAGGAAGCGAAACCCCCAAGCCTGGAGAATTCTCGATGAAGTGCTGCGCCACCTTCCTTTCCGTCCTCGGCCCCTGCCTGCTCGGAGCCCTCGGCCTGGCCGGCTGCGCCGGCGTGTCGACGGGCTCCCATGCCTCGGAGCCCATGACACTCGAGGTCGCGGCAGCCCAGGACGCCATGCCCATGCCCCAGGCCGCGCCGGAGCACAAGGAACTGCACAAAATGGTCGGGACCTGGGACGCCACTGTGCGCTTCCCGGGTCAGGCGGAGACTTCGAAGGCGGTCGCCGTGTACCGCGCCGTGGGCGAGTTCTGGGTCGTCTCCGACTTCACCGGGGAGATGATGGGCGCGCCCTTCTTCGGCCACGGCCAGGACGGCTACGACATGAACACCAAGAAGCACGTCAGCACATGGGTCGACTCGTGGAGCACCGAGGTGCTCCTCTTCGAAGGCAACTACGACAAGGCCACGCGCACCATGACCTCCACGGGCATGGGCCACGACGCGCAGTCGGGCGCCCCGGTCAAGTACCACAACGTGTCGAAGATGACGAGCGACGACTCGATGCTCTTCACCATGTCCGTGGTCGGCCCCGACGGCACGCCGATGGAGATGATGAGCATCGACTACAAGCGCCGGAAGTAGGGCGCGCGGATGCCGTCCCGCAGGCGGCAGTTCGTTGAGCACCGGGCCGAGCCTCCGTCCGCCGCGACGGGGCTCGGCCCGGAGCCGTCTTGGCCCGCCGGGAAATCGGTGAAATCCGAGTTCGGCGAGCCTCGTCAGGGCCTCGACAGGAGGTGGTCGCGGAAGTCCCAGGCACGGGCGGCTTGCCGTCGTCGTTCCACCGCCCAAGGCCCCGCCTTCAGGGGGATCCGCCCGACGAGCACCTTCGTGCTCGATCAAGTTGCGGGCCTGGAAGGCAGGGCCGCGGGCTCCCTGCCGTCCCGCTCGTTTGCCGCGGAGCCCGTCGGGCAGCGGAGAGGCGCAGCGCCCCTTGCGCGTTCTCAGTGCCGGGGTACCCTCGAACCATGAAGTTCCTCATCCGATTCGCATTCGTCTGCGCTTCGATCCTCGCGCCGATCGGCTCAACGGCCTTCGCGCAGGTCGTGCCCACCGCTCCTTCACCGGAGCCAACAGCGATTCGTTCGAATCCGTGGCCAGCTGGACCACCACCTGCTACCCGGAGCGCATCCTCGACGGCACGGCGGAACTCTGCGCTCCCGGCGGGCAGGTGATCGTCGCGGGCACGGCCCACTGCGCCTGCTCCGCCCAGCCCATCGGATCCCTGCACGCCATGGCGGGCAACGGAGGGCATCTGGTCGTTACCTTCAACACGCCGGCCGTGCGCTTCGGCGCCCGCTTCGCCCTGAACTGCAACGTGCCCGACGGGCAGGCGTTCATCCGCGATCCCAGTGGGACGCTGATCGCGGTCTTGCCGCTTTCCGTGCCCGCCGACTGCGGGTACTACTGGCATGGATTCGAGGCCCAGGGAGGCCTGACGATGGGCAGCATCGAGCTGTTCAGCAATCTCACCGCCGGCGGCTCGCTCCTGATGGACGAGCTCGAGGCCGACTACGCCGCCGCGGTCGACACCTACTGCACCGCCAAGCCGAACTCGGTGAACTGCGTGCCGAGAATCGAATGCACCGGCGTGCCCCAGGCAGGCGCGCCCAGTGGATGGGAAGTGCGCGCCGTGCGGGTGCTGCCGGGCAGCGTTCCGGGGCTCCTGCTCTACACCGTCGGCGGAGCGCGCAACGCCCTGCCCTTCCAGTGCGGCGTGCTCTGCCTCGGTCCCAGCGGCGTGCGCCGCAGCATCCCCGCGCAGTCCTCGTCGAGCGGAATCCTCTGCGATGGGATCTACAGCCTCGACATGAACGCCTTCGCATCCGGCGCTCTCGGCGGCAATCCGAGCCCGGGCCTCTCGATTCCCGGCGCCCTGGTCCACTGCCAATGGTGGGGCCGCGACCAGGGCTTCCCCGCGCCGTGCAACTCGACCTTGTCGGACGCCCTGGAGTACGTGATCCAGTGAGCGGCGCGCGTCGGCCTGCCTTTGGATCGAGCGAGATCGACGCCTCAGGCCTGGGTCCGATTCATCGAGGGAAGGCCGATTCCTGGGCGGGGCGCCAGGCCGTGGCCATGATCTGGCAGGACTTTTCTGAGGCCTTCCCGGACCGAGGAGGGCGCCCGGGGGCAACTCCCACCCGGCAGACCCGGGCTTGGGACGAAAGCCGCACCATCGTGCGCGCTGTCGGCAGCGGCTGGAGCAGCGACGCGCGCGGCCAATGGCCGAAGGAACCGGATTCCCGACGAGCGAGCCTCGAAGGGGCTGGCGCCCGAGGGTGGGTCTATTGCTCGGCAAATTCCAGCCGGAACCGGCCGGGATCGGCCTCCCTGGCTCGCGCTTCAGCCTCGCCGCCCGAGAGCGCGCAGCGAAAGCCCACATTGGCTCGGCGTTCCCCGACAGCGAGCTCCTCGATCCGGAAGAAGTCCGCACTGCGCGAATCGAAGCAGCCGCCCCCCGCATAGAACTGCCCCGCGACGCTGCTCTTCGGCGACTCCCACGGCCGAAGCGACTCGATCCGGAAGTGCGTGAACTGGTACAGCTTGTCGAGCGCGGTGGCCTCGTCGAAATACGTGGGTGTGGCTGTCCATTCAGCGACGTTGCCGGACAAGCACCAGATGCCCTCGGGCGTCACATCGCCGCCGAATTCGCGCTTGCCGGGGCGGCCTCCCGCGCCTGCGTTGAAATACACGTTGCCGCTGAGCAGCAAGCCGTTGCGCGCTCCCGACCACGAGCGATAGTGCCGCGTTCCACCGCGCACCGCGTACTCGAACTCGACGACCGAGGGCAGTCGCTTGCTCACCCAGGCTGCGTAGGCCGAGGCCTCGAGCAGGTCGACTCCCGTCACCGGAACATCCGTCTGCCCGGCCTGCAAGGCTGCTTCGAGTCGCGTGGTCAGTTCCACGCGCCGATCCGCGGAGCCCGGCGAGCGACTCGGCCAGCACTCGGGAGCCCCATAGCCGTCCGAGGCTTGGACGAATGCGAGGTATTGACCGATGCTGACCTCGTGCGCGTCGAGATAGAAGTCCTCGATATCGCCGGGTCGATACTCGATGCTCATCGCTCGCAGTCTGCCGGTACTGAACGGCGTCGAGATCCCGTCGCGCGTGAAGCCGCGATTCTCGACAGCATCGGGTTGGCCGCGAAACAGGTACGGACCGTCTTCGGACGCGTTACCGCGCACCAGGCGCATGGACTCCGGGGCTGGGCCCCCCCCGGAAGCGACAGGAACGACCTTGGCCACAGGGAACCTCTTCGCGGCGATCGAGGCGAGCGGGCGCTGTTGCTCTGCAGACCGACCCGGATTGCCGCGATTGTCTCGGGCCTCCAGCAGTAGAGACACGCGCTTGCCTGACCATTCCGAGGAGAACGTGAAGGCGGACTTCCAATTCCCTGTCGCCGGGTCGAGCTCCAGTTCCCGTTCCGCCTTCATCGACGGATCGTCCAGTGCGGCAATCGTGCAGCGGACGGCGGCAACTCCGTTCGAATCGAAGGAAGCAGCCCGAATCCGCCATCCCTCCTCGTCACGGGTCCATTCCGTGGTTTCGGGTGACGGGACGTCCCAGCGGAACGCGACTTCAGGACCCGTGGCGGCAAGTTCCCAGGCGAGGATCGCGCCGACTTCATTCCGGTTGCCGGCAGCATCGGCTCCCAAGAGCCGCAGTTCGTATTGCCCGTCGAGCCAGCGCCCGCCCGGCGCTTCGAGTGGAATCGCGACCGGCTCGCCCTGCGGCAGCGACAGGTCGCCGGTCGAAGACTCTGAGTCCAGGATGCGCCGGCAGGTCCACTTCGAGGCCAGGGGCGGCTGAGGACTCCGTGGATCGGCGCGTCGCTACCGCGTCCGCGGGCGGCACGGCCTCCCAAGGCCGCTGGATCGGAGAGGACCGCGCCGGGAGCGAAGTCCGCCTCGAGGGCGAACCCTGGGGTCGAGCGATCCAGGACCACGTTGACGTCGAACGGCACGAGCGACTCCTCGACATCCGCATCTTCGACGGAGTCGTGAAGCAGGACCGCCGCGTGAAGTCGGTATGCGCCATCGTGGGGGAGTTTAACCGGGATCGGAACCGCCGAGGAGAGCGCACTGCGCCCTTCGACCAGCACACGCTCCTCGCCGATCAGGACGGGGCCCCGGACGGTCTCTTCGAAGCAGCTGAACCGAACGGTGACCGGCAGCATGTTCTGTCGCGCGAGTTCCATCTGCAGCTCGGGCTCGGAAGTGAAAATCACACTTCCCTGCGGATCCAGCCGCCGACGCCGGCCCGCAGTCCCGCCGTAAAGGGTCGGGGTGACCTGGATCGTGCCCAGATTGACCGTGAACAACAGAGGCGGGGGACGGGCGAGGCCGAGATCGGGCCGCTCCCTGCGGAAGACCGACGCGGCATCGTCTGCCCACACGGAGAGTTCGCCCGAGTAGCTGTGATCGCGACCGCGAACGAGTTCAGGGAGTTCGATCGTTGCCCGGGATTCGACGGTACGTGATCCGCTCGCTCCAACGTTGGCGCCGGACGCATCCTTCGCAGACCAAGTGACCTTGGCCGTCCGATTGACCGCGACATGCAGCACCGGCGTGCTTGAAGACAGGATCTGCACGGCCCCGCCCACGCGAGTTCCGCTCAGCGTCCCGGAGAAATCCAACGGTCCCCGGGCGATCCGCACGGAGAGCGGGGGCGGTTCGTGGACGTTGCCTGCGCGGTCGAACACCCGTGCGGAGAACTCGCACTCACCGTCACGCAAGTCGAGGATTGCCATGGGCGCCTCGTAGCCGTGCGCGCGGCCCTTGATCGTGGTGATGGGCAGCGGCCCGCCGTCCCCCGCGGATCCCCGCCAGGAGAGTTCGGCCCGATCCAGGACGTCAGCGGAGACCTGCTTCGACGAGAACTGAATCGGCATGTGAATCACGACTCCTCCGGCGCGATCGTGCGCGAGCTGTCCCAGCCGTCGATCTGGATCGTGGGCACCGACCAGGACGCCGGATCCAGGAACACGATTCGGAGATTCCGCGAGCGCAGTTCGCCCTGCCGCACGTGGACCAGGCGCGAGCCGGTCACCGCGTCTTCGGGGGCGGTGATGCGCAGTCGGCCATCTGCGACAAGCGCCACGCTCCAGCCCGGCAGCAGATCGCCTCCCAGCGAGCTCTCCACGAGCACGAGAGGAAGCGCGGGATCGAGAAGTACTCCTCGGTCGACCCCCAGCACCTGGGTTGCCCCGGCGGGTCCAAGGAACAGAGGGTGGTCGGCGCCCAGCTCGAGTTCGTTCTGGAGCAGGGCGAACTCGTGCGACGTGGGCGGCAAGAGCCAGCGCGTGATGACCACTGCCGCAACGACGGCGACCAGCGCACCAACGCCTGCGAGTCCGAGCGCACGCTTGAGCAGCGGAGGGTCGACGATGGCCTCGAGTTCCGCGAGAGCCGCGCGACTGTCGGGGAAGCGCTCGTCGCGATTCAGCTTCAGACACCTATCGAGAAACGCGGCCAACCGCCGGGGCACCCGCACGTCCGTCGAGTCCAGGGTTCTGCAGGGCACCTGCATGCGCATGCGGGCCTTCCTCGTGTGCGCCTGCTTCTCGAAGCCGGCCGCCTCGGAGGGCGGAGGTGGCTTGGTATCGAAGGGGAACTCCCCCGTGAGCATCCGGAACCCCATGACACCCAGCGAGAAGAGGTCCGAGCGCGCGTCGAGCGGGACGCGCGCGCCCTCCGGCAGCAGATAGGCAAGCTGCTCCGGCGATGCGTAGTCGATCGTCAACCCGGTGATTTGCTGCGTGCCCGAAGCGGAAGCGGCCTCCCCGCGAACCGGCGGGCTCCCGGCTTCCGCCGTCGCGGATCGGCGCCGAACTAGTTGACCGACTCCGAAGTCGATCACCTTGACCTTCTCGTGGTATCGACCCGCACCGGTCACCAGGAACACGTTTTTCGGTTTGAGGTCGAGGTGCAGGATGCCCTCGGTCTCGCTGAGGAAGTGCGCCTTCTCCAAGGCGCGCAGCGTCTGGACCAGGATCTGACCGACCCGGCGGTGATCGAGTCGTTTCTCGCGCTCCAAGACGGCCTCCAGGTCCTGTCCCTGGAGGAACTCCATCACGAAGTACCAGTCACCGGCAGGCGTTCGGTCGAAGACCTTCCATCCGCCGATGTTCTCGTGTTCCAGGCTGAAGAGGCGCCGTGCCTCCTCCATGAACTCCTGCACGTGGCGGGACTCCTGACGGAACTGCGGCTTCAAGAGCTTGATGGCCACGGGTAGCCGACGACCTCTTCAGTCGCCTTGTACACCCGACCGAATCCTCCTTCGCCGAGACACTTCTCGATCCTGTACTTGTCGTGGAACAGATGGCCGACCATGGCGTCAGCGTCTTGACGCCAGGCCAGCCCCGGACGAGTCGGCGCGGCCTGCATCAGCAGCGCGCGCAGCGCCTGGGCCAGAGGGGCCAGTTCCCGGACGGTCACGATGTCGACCTGATCGCTCTCCGGGCCCGTGTACGTGGCCGTCTCGGATGTTCCTGTTTGGGACGACTCGCCGACCAACACCAAGCGGGGTTGCGGGGCCCGGGAATCCATGGGGACCGTGCGCGCGAGGGTCTCCAGCTCGCGAGCAACCGTATCCGGGACCTGGGTCAAGGGCAGAGTCGGATCGAGCACGACCACGCGCGGTGCAGGGACCACCGTGTCGGCGGCTGAAACCCGCGCCGAGTCCAATCCGGCCGCCAGGGCGCGCCGAAGCCGTTCCTCGACAGCACGGTGCAGGTCACGCGCTTCGACGGAGCCGTCGCCGCGTGACGCGAGCGGCGCCTCCTCGTCGTGGAGGAAGCGCTCCTCGAGGACGGAATGAATCGCGGCGATCACCTGGGTCGAGTCCGTGCAGGGCGCGTCTCCAGCGCGCAACGTCTGCACGACCCAGCTGGCGAGCTGGTACTCGAGATCGGCCGGACCGGAGTTCATTGCGGCTGCAACAGGCTGGCTCCCAGGGGATTGCAGCCGGCTACCGTCCTCCGAACCGCACTTGGACGGTCGTTCCGACGGCCTTGCCGACGTCGAGTTCGCCGTCCCCGTCGACATCGATCACGTCGTCGGCGAATACGCCGCTCGTTGCCAGAACCGGGTTCTCGACAAAGATCCCGGGGTTGATCTGGATCGCCACCCGCGAGCCGCTCGCGGTGAAGAGCATCAGGTCGTCCAAGGCGTCGCCGTTCAGATCGATGGGAACGGCCCGATCCGACGCGAACGGAATTGCCGGCGCCTGGACGAACGAGCCGTTCGTTTGTTGAAGCCACACACGCGTGCTCGAGCCTCCGCTGACGATCAGGTCGAGTCTGCCGTTCAGATCGACGTCCGCCGAGGTCAGGATCTTGCCGCCTTCACCGTTGATGGCGGCGCTCGACACGAACGTGTCGATCGGGCCCTGCCGCAGCAACTGAATCGAGGACCCGTCTCCGACCGCCACGTCGTAATCGCCGTCATTGTCCAGGTCGGCGACCTCGAACGACTCGACACCGTTCCCCGAGCTGGACTTCCGTCCCGTCGTTCCGGTACGAAGTAAGTGTCCCGCCGTCGAAGGGGCCGGTGAGCAGCAGGATGTCGGGCTGGTCGAACCCACGCAGGGCCACGACCTGCGAGTCGGCGATGTCGACTGAGAGTCCAGTCGGGGGGTTGCCGAAGCCCGGAGCGTTGAACAGGATGAAGCCTCCATTATTGACCATGAGGATGACCGTGTCGGTGAAGCCGTCTCCGGTAACGTCTCCGGCAATCACCTGGGCAGGGACGTTGTCGTCCTCGAATCCGACCACGGGGACCGTGTCGAAAACGCCCGGACGAATCTGAGGGAACATCTGGGTCATGGCAACGAACGGATCCACGACGAATAGGTCATTGTCCCCGTCCCGATCAAAATCCCCGAAGGCGCAGTCGCTAAAGGAATTGAACGCGCTGCCGATATTCGTGGGTGAGATATCCCGAAGAGTCCCTCGGGTTCTCGAAAAATTCACTTGGACATCCACGAGGTCAAGTAGTCCATCACCATCCACGTCGGCGATCTGTGTCGGCCTCGTCGAGAGCAGCCCTCGACTGTCCGCTGAGAAAAGCCCAGGACCGGCCTGATAGCTCACGGACGAAATGGGCCCGTCGGAGACGAGCAGAAGTTCCCGCAGCCCGTCGCCATCGAGGTCGGCGGCTTCGATCTCAGACAGCCCGGTGCTACCAGGCGGTGGGACCATGCTCAGTATAGGCGAGCCGTCCGACAAGCGTATGTCCGTTCCACCTAGCAAAGCGTTGATATCGTCGCGGTCCAAAGCAACGGCCACGTCCAGTCCACCGTCGAGATCGAGGTCCTCCACCGCCATGCTGGCGAAGATGGCGAAGGCGCCCATGATGGGGATCGGAGTCGAACCAAAATTCCCATTCGCGGCACGAGGGAACCAGGAAATCGTGTAGTCTCCTTGGCCGAAGTCGGCATACGCCACCAGTTGGTCCAGATCTCCGTCCCCATCGAAATCGCGCAGCAGCGCCTGCACCGCGCCCGAGGCAGTCGGGCCCGGAGTCCAGACCCCACCCGGACTCTGCAGAAAGGTGCGCCCGTCTTGGAGCAGCAGATCGACCCGCCCATTCCCGTCTGCATCGGCCACATCGACAACAGCCCCACCTCCAGGCACAGCCGTCACACCTGCCAGGAAGACGCCGGCAGAAGCGCTGCTCTGTAAGAACACCTGCCCGTCGAATACGACGTCGATCAGGCCGTCGACGTTGAAGTCCGCGACCTTGTCGATCCCCGGGAGCGAGTTGGGGATCGTCGTGAAGAGCATCGGGGACGACTGCAGTCTCGCGGCGCCCTGGGAGAGGAAGTCGATGTCGCCATCTCCCTCGAGATCGCAGGCGAACCCAACGCAGCAATTGCCGATGCTCTGGGCCGCGTCGCCGTGAGCGCCGAAGAGCGTCTTCGGTGCGCTGGGAGCCAAGGGGCCCAGGTCCTTGTCGAAGGCCACCGCCCGCAATTCGACGTTGGCCGAACCGGCGACGTCCAGCGAATCCCAGACAAACACACGCTCGCCCTGAGAGGATCCGCTAGCGAGGTTCGTCGACACGTCCGCAATGCGCCATCGGGCGCCTGCGGCCACCGCGGGCTGGAAGGGGGTCTCGAGGTGAACGGTCTGCCGCAACGGCTCGTACGAGAGGATCCGCCGGGTCTGCTCGACGCCTCCGCCGACGAGGAGTTCGTTGCCTGGAGCGCTGCAGAGCACGCGCAGGCCGTCAGCGCCCGTGGAACAGGACGCCGTTGAGGACGGCAGCGTCGAGGTGATCACAAAAGCCTCCAGACTCGACTGCCCGAGCGCTCGATGAAGGCCGAACGCGAACGCGCGGAGCTCGCGTGTCGCATCGCCCGGGTTGGCGTCGGTGAGCACAAGCAACCTCGTTCCGCCGTCGTCGATTGCCAGCGCCGTCGGCCGAGGTGTTCCTGGACTCGGTGTGCGCAACGGGGAGACGGAGTGCGTCGAGATCGAGAAACAGAGCACGCGGTTGCTACCGTTGTCTGCGATGTACAGGCAATCTCGATCCCGCGGATCGAGCGCCAGACCGTGGGGCGCGGAGAGCGGGGAGGACGTTTGTGTCCCGAGCAGCAGCGCCGCCGTCGCCGACGTGCCACCCGGGAACCGAATCCGCACGAGCGTGTTGCCGACCGTCACCACGCAGGTCTGGTCTCCCATGGCAAGCAGTCCGCGAACCGGGCCCGGAGGAAGGGTCAGGTCGGAGCGAAACAGCTCGGTGACCTGAGGCGCGAGCGGATCGACCATCCAGATCGACCATTCCGTGCCTGCCTGGGCGGCCACGAGCATCGACGCGGTGCCCGGAATCGCAGCGAGGGCCGTCGGCTTGCCGACCTGGCTCGTGGCAAACGTCGTCCCGATGGCTCCCGTGGCAGGGTTGACGACACGCAGTCGCCAGTTGCCCGCGGATGGTTCATCGAGCACGAACAGCTCACCAGTTTCGGACTCGATGGCCGCAATCGGACCCAGCAGCGGGTTCCCTGCGGTCCACGTGGGCGACATCGCGGTGGGTGTGCGAGAGGCACGCAGAATCTCCAGATCCAGACCGACCAGCGAAGTCGACGGGGCCGGCCGGCGCGTGTTCAAGAGCGCGGCGGTTGTCGCGAGCTCGGGGAGCCTGGCGCGGTCTCCGCCATTCACGCTCAGGACGCGCCCGTGGTAGAGCCTCGGCAATTCCGTTGCGATCTGCGCAGCACGCCGCTGTGCAGGATCGGCGAGCAGCGTCTGGATGGCGAGGATGTTGCCGGGGAGCGCAGGAAACGAGCCTGACTGCTCGCGCCACTGGAACACGACCTTGACCGCGTCGCCTTCGGGGTCGTCGAGTACGAACGGCACAGGAATCCCCCGACTGCGGTCGGGATTCAACGCGAATCCGACGACATCCATGCCGATCGCCGGCGGCACGTTGTTGTCCACGCGGAATGCTGGGGAAACAGCCAGTGTGCTCTGGAGACCGGGAGGGACGATCTCAATCGATTGGATTCGCAGTTGGACTGGACCGTCCTGACCAGGCAGGTCGAACTCGCTGTCCCAGGCGAAGATCAGACTGCTCCCGAACGGGAACGCCGTCACAGGGTCGAACGCGAACTCCGGGGTCGGGGCCGTGGCGAGAATTCCGGCCGGACGAGCATTGGTCCAGGTCGGCGTGGGCGAAGCGAAATCCTTTGAGTATTGAACCTTGATCTTGACGTCGTCGCCCCCCGAGTCAAACGCGGTAAACGACACGGGGATGATCCCGGACACTTCGTCGATGATCGGCGGGAACTGCGGTGCCGGGATATCGAGACCGGGAGGATCGTCTCCGACGGCGATCGTCGCGGCGTTCACGCCCAGGTCGACGTTCGCCTTTCCTGCGAGCGTCACGAACACCACGACGTTCGGCGTCAAGATCGAGCCGAAGATCGAGGCGAAGTCCCAGTCCGTGAAGTACAGGGTGCCGGCCGGGCTGGCCGGCAGGGGGGGCGAAGCCTCGATCAAGGTAGACCCCGCAAACGTCCCGTCCGTGGTGAACCGCACCTCGACCGAGCTGGAGTTGGACTCGGCGTCCGACAGCAAGTAGTTGATCCGGGCGGGGGACTCGCGCGTGCTGGCGATTCCCAGCAGGCTGACCTGCGTCGGAGAGTTTGCCGAACCTGAACCGCTGCCGCTCGCTGCCGAAGCCACGACGACCGCACCCGAGCCACAGCCGGCAGTCAGCAGAAGGCAGAGTGCGAGACTCGCCTGCGAGAGCCGCCAAAGGCCGTCGTGCACGGGATGGAAGTACGGACTGGGGTGAGACTGCAGCGTCCTCATGGCTTGGTCTCTGAACCTTTCGATGCCGGCACGATGGGCAGTGTAAAGGTCCGCATGCGGTCGTCGCCCCCGCCGTGGGCGACGATCAAACGGACGCAGTCGGCGTCCTTGGCGCACGCCACCCGACCCGAGATTGCGTAGGTCGTCGATTTGGGGAGCGACGCACCCTCGTTTGCCAAAGGGGAGCCGAACGAGAAAGTTGCCGTCGGGCCGCCGGCGGACAGGAGAATCCGCGCAACGACTCCACGCGCGAATCGGGAACGAAGTGGATCCGACCCTCGACGGACACGAATCCGTCCGAGGTGCGTCGGGCGGCAACTTCCTCGGGGCGCACGGAGAAATTCACGCCTGACGGGAGCAGCAGTCGCTCGCGGTCGCCATCGATCCCCTCCCGCAGCAGAGCGACCAGTGAATCGACGGCATCCTCTTGGAGCTCCTGGCCGATCCGATCGTTGGATCTGGACAGCAAGCCCGAGGGAATCAAGATCGACAGGGCATAGGAGCCCACGTTGCGGCCGGAACGTTCGACGAAACTCAGCGCGGCACCCGAATATTCGACTTGGTACGAGCTGATTTCCGCCGCGCGGTCACCGAGTTCTGCCCGCTTCTGCTCGATCAGCCGAACGTCGTACAGTCGCAGGTCCAGGCGGGCCTGCATCGTGTAGGAACGATCCCCGACGAACCAGCACATCGGTCCCCCAAGCAGGAACAGCGGTAAGTTCAACCAGAATCGGTCATTGATCGCTCCGGAGGCGGCTGGCGAGAACGTGATCGTCCCCAGCGCCAGGAGATCGACGTTCTCGGCGATCGCACGATCGACCCACCAGTCCCGGTGCGCTCGATCGTCTCGGGGTTCCATCTCCTGATCTGCCGCCCCGTCGGTCCGCGAACGCGGCTGTTCTCCCGGCCCCCGCAACGTGCTCACGCGCACAAAAGAGGCGTCGCGCAGGGAGGTCTCGATCGCGCTGCCCAGTGCGGCTGGATCGATGGAGACCCGCACGGAGTCGGATTCAATCTGCTCGGGAGGGGCCTCGAACGCCTGCGCCTCCAGGGGAATCAAGGCGAGGTGGAACGGCAGGTCCGGCGCGCGGGTCGGGCCGACCGTGGTGCAGGCCGTCGCCAACAGGCATGTAAACGACGAAAGGCAGGCGAGTCTCATAGGCAACGAACCCGGGGAATCGGGTTAGGAGACGGTTCGCGAATCGAGGCCCCGGAACGAGGGTCGGTGCGCAGCCGGATTGTAGCGGCGCCCCCCCGCTGCGTGGGAGAGACGTTCTCGCCGTGTCAGGACCTCGTCTCCCCTGGATAGGCCCAACGCCTGCCAGGAGGTCCCTGAGGGGGGGCGTGACCGCCGGACCTGGCGCGCAGGACCCAAGACACGGGCTTCCAGGCGCGGGCATCCATCAGGGAGAGCTCGACCGCGACCCGTTCGCCATCCCGCTGAGGGATGCCGCTGCGTTGCGAGGCGGCCTGCCAGCGAGATGCGGAGGGCCACAACGAAGGAAGCGAGCGTGCCGCGTCGCCAACGTCGGCTCTACCCCCCCAGCGCGAGCCGCGCCGTCGCGGCGAGCTGCGGGTCGAAGCGCTGATCCAGCGACTGCTGCATCACCTTCTCGTCGCGCGGGATCGGCCCTCGTGCGCGCACGCCGTCGAGTTCGACGGAGAGCTTCTCGTCGAGCGGCACGAGTTCGTCGGAGAGCCACAGCACGATGCCCTTCGCGCCGTTCGTCGTGACCCGAATCGTCCGGCCGTCGACCTCGGCGACGATCGTCTCGCCCGCGCGCGCCACGCCGGGCTCGCGGCCGAGCCAGTAGAAGCGTTCGTGCACGACGTCGTCCTGGTACCAGACGACCTTGCGCGGCCACGGGTTGCGCCGGTGCCCGTTGAGCCAGGGCAGCGCCTCCGCGTCCTGCTTCTGCATCCAGTGGCCGAGGCCGTCGTAGATGCGCACGAAGTGCTCGTAGCCCTTCGGATCCGCGCTTCGCAGGGCGTCCAGTTGCTCGGCGCGTTCGCGCGCGATCTTGTTGCGATCGTAGGCCTTGTCGTCGCCGCCCATCAGGATCGCGAAGGGCAGATTGCGCAGGCCGAGCAGCGAGGCCTCGTTGGGGTGACCGGCCATCATGGCCGCCGCGGCGAAGCGGTCGGCCATGCGCGGCGCGAGCTGCCACACGCCGTCGCCGCCCGCGGAGTAGCCCAGCAGGTAGACCCGGTCGGGATCGACGCCGCGCAAGGCGACGTAGTCCTCGATCAGGCGGCTGAACAGCGCGTCGATGTGCGCCTCGTGCCACAGGTTCCACGTGTCGGTCGGCGCGCGCGGCGCGACGTAGAGGCCGCCGGCGCCGGGCGGCGCGTCGTACAGCTTGATCTGGTTCTGCCACTGCTGGTCGTTGACCTCGGGCGGAGCACCGCCGCCGCCGTGCATCGAGATCCACAGGCTGCGCTCGCCCTCGGGCGCGTCGCCGAACGGCTTCTCGAGCCAACGCAGCGTCTTGTCGCCGAGCGTGATCGAGCGCGCCTCCAGTTCCGCGGCGCGCTCCGTGCCCAGGGCCTTCAACCGTTCCAGGGCCATCACGGTGAAGGCGTTCCTGGCGCCGAGGGTCTCGGCCGCGCGATCGTCGACGGTCCCAGGCTCGAGCTCGCTCCAAATCAGCTCGACGGTCTCGCGTCCGTCCGCGCGCGGCTCCAGGCGCGCGGCGCGGGTTTCGCCGCCCTGCCTGACGAGCAGCGTGTATCCCCGGTCCCGCTCGAGCGAGAAGCTCGGCATGTCGTTCAGGTCGCTGGTGCCGGCGCGGGTCGTCACGCTCGACACGCTGCGCCCAGCGGAGTCGACGAGCTCGACGCTCGCGGCAAGACGCGCGCCGCCGCGCGAGTCGAACACGCGGAGGAACACCTGCGGCGAGGCGGCCTCGGCCGATTTCGGCGTAGAGCGCGCATAGCGCGCCGTGACCTCGACCGCCGCGACGGTGGTGTCCTTCGGCGCCCAGGCCAGCGGGAAGTGCGCGCCCTCGCGCTTCCACGAGCTGGCGAAGATGCCGTGGCGCGGATCGCCGACCAGCGCGTCAGCCGCGTCGCCCACGAACCAGCCGCGATCGAGGCCCGCGGCGTCGTATTCGTCCGCGCCGCAGAAGTGCCAGTCGCCGTCCCAGACCTCGACCCAGGTGTGGTTGCCCTGCTTCTTCGTCCAGTTCGGCGTGCCCACCGCCCGCGCGGGGATGCCCACGGCGCGACAGGCGTTCACCAGGGCGATCGACAGCCCCGTGCAGGAGGCCTTGCCGCTCCGTTTCGACTCCTGGTAGCTCTGGTTCGCGCGCTCGCGGCTCGTGTTGTAGTGCAGGCCGATCTGCTGGAAGAACTCCCGATTGATCGCCTGGGCAGCCTCGCTCGCGGTCTTCGAGGTCGCCACCAATGGCCGGCACAGTTCCATCAATTCTCGGCGCCACGGATCGCGCGGCTCGTCGAGCACGCCGTAGGGGAGCACGTCGTTCAGGAAGATCGCCTCGGGCACGTTCGCGGCCCAGGGGAACTCGGCCCGCGCCGCCAGGGCGAGATCCACGTGGAGGTCCAGAAACTCCGCCGGGAGCGCCGCGGTCCCCCTCGGGCATGTGCTCCACGAGGAAGGCGCGGGCCCGCTCGCGGAGCAGGACCGTCGCGTCCGCCGCCCCGGATGCGGCTCCCGCGCCGGTGTCGGCGAGCCCAGGGGCGTCGGCCGCGCGGGCGGGTTCCGCCGCAGGCGGCGCCGCGGAGTCCGGCCCGGCGCCGGGCCCGGCGGGCAGGTCCGACTGGCAGGCCGCCAGGAGCGTCCCGATGCCCAACTTCCACGCTCCCAAGCCCCCGCGCCGCGCCTTCGTTCGTGCCTCCATGGCCGCCCTATACCACGTCTGGGACCTTTGGGGCCGGTCCGGGGAGCCCGGCTTCAGGGCCAGGGGCCGTCGGTCGACCCAGAAGTCGGGAACCCCCATGAAGCACTTTCACCACGTTCTCCCCCTGGCATTGGCTGCGGTGCTCACCGGCATGGCGATCGGCGGCGGCGGGGCCCAGCGCATGGCGGCGAACTCCCGGGCGGACCTTCCGGCCGCGGAGGCCGTTCCCACGGAGCTGGCCAGTCTTGCGGTCCACGGACGCGAGCACCTGGGGCGGGAGGTGCGCCTGACCCTGCAGGTCGAGAGCCTGCCGGAGCAGTGGAACCCCTACCTGACGCGCTTCGGCCGCGGAGAATTCCGTGCCGTGACCGCCTGGGGGGACGAGCAGGACCTCTGGGCCCCCGAAGAGTACGCCCATCCGGCCGCGACCCTGTTCGTGCGCCGCGGCAGCGCCGCGGACGCGGCCCTGGGCTCGCCCGGCCGCTACGCGCGCTTCGAGGCCGTCGGAGTGGTCCGGCAGATGTTCCTGGGGCGTCCGTGGATCGAGTTGACCCGACTCGAGCCCCTCTCCCAGCAGTTCACCGAAGGCAGCATGATCCACGCCTCCCGCGCCGTGGAACTGATGGCCGCCGGGCATTGGGGGATGGCCGCCGAGTCCTTCGAGCGCGCCTTGGCGAGCGATCTGCCCGCCCGCGCCCGGGCCGAGTTGGACGAATTGCGCACCCTGTGCCTGTCCAGGGCGCCGCGGACCCCTCCCGGGACGAAGCGCGCCGGGAGTGCCATCGGGCGCCGGCGGGTCGGGGCGGCAAGTCCCCGCCGCCCAGGCGCCCCCTTCGACGAAAACCGGCGAATCCTGACCGCCGCGGGCCCTTCGGGCGGTCGAGGATCTGGGGGAGTTCCCCGCGGGAGTTGCGGCGTGCGCGGCCCGGGGCGAGACTCGGCACCCGGCGTCCATGCTCCTCGAACTGTCGATCCGCAAGATGGCCCTGATCGAGGAGGTTGCGCTCTCCTTCGGTCCGGGACTCAACGTGATCACCGGCGAGACCGGTGCGGGCAAGAGCCTGTTGGTGGGCGCCCTGGAGTTGCTGCTGGGCGAGCGGCCCCGGGCCGGCCTCGTGCGCGCCGGGTCGCGCCAGCTGTCGGTGGAAGGCCGTTTCAGCATGGCCGACGGCGACCAGCGCCCTCGGCGCTGGCTCGAGAAGCACCTGCCCGAGGTGCTGGAGGATTGGGCCGCCGAAGCCGAGCAGGGCCAGGAGCCCGAGCTGGTGATCGGCCGCAGCGTGTCGGACGACGGCAAGAGCCGCGCCTACGTGAATCACAGGCCCGTGACTCTGCGGGTGCTGCGGGAATTGGCGGCGCGCCTGGTGGAAATCCACGGGCAGAACGACCACCAGCGGCTCTTGGAGCCCGGCGAGCAGTTGCGCCTCGTGGACACCTTCGGGGGGCTGGAAAAGCCGCTGGAGCAGTATCGCGCGGCCCGCGAACGCTGGCTCGAACGGGCCCTGCGCCACGAGCAGTTGGTGCGCGAGGAGAACGATCGGCGCGACCGGCTGGACCTGGCGCGCTTCCAGTGCGCGGAGATCGAAGCCGTGGGGCTGGACGTGGCCCAGCGGGCGGCGCTCGCCGCCGAGCGCGATCTGTTGCGGCACGCCGACCGCCTGCGGGGGTCCTTGGGCGGGCTGGTGGAGGAACTGTGCGACTCCGAGGACGCCCTGCTCGTGCGCCTGCAGCGCGCGCAGCGCAGGATCGAGGCCGAGGCCCGGGGCATTGCGGCCCTGGACGGGCCCAAGGAGTCCATCGAGCAGTCCCTGATCCACCTGGAGGAGGCCGGACGCGTCCTGCGCAGCATCGCCGAGCGCGTGGAGCCCGATCCCGCGCGTCTGGAGCAGATCGAATCCCGGCTGGCCGAGTGCGAGCGCCTGGAGCGCAAGTACCGGATGGACACGGCGGGGCTCGTGGCCCACGGCTTGGTGCTGCGCGCGGAAGTGGCGCGCCTGGAGGAGGACGAGCGCTCCCTCACGGACCTGGAGCCGGAGATCGCCCAGGCACGGGCCGAACTCCTGGGCCATGGGGCGGCTCTTCGGCGCGCGCGCAAGGCCCTGGCTTCCAAGCTCAAGCGAGCCGTCTCGAAGAACCTGGCCGACCTGGGACTGGAGCGCGCGGTGTTCGATCTGCGCCTCGGCCAGCGCCTCTCCGACGACGACGGGGCGGCGCCGATTCCCGAGGAAGCCTCCGAGCAGGCCCTGGAGTCGGAGGCCCCCGAGGCACACGGGCACCCCGACAGGCGCGTCTCCCTGGCCGCGGACCGCGCGCGCTTCGGCGATCGCGGCATGGACCGGATCGAGTTCCTGCTGGCGGCGAACCCCGGGGAGGGCCTCGCGCGCCTGCGCGACGTGGCCTCGGGAGGCGAGACCGCGCGCATCATGCTGGCCCTGCGCAGCGTGCTGTGCGGCGCGGATCGCGACCGGACCCTGGTTTTCGACGAGATCGACGCGGGCGTCGGCGGCCGCCTCGGCCCCGCCGTGGGCGCGCACCTGCGGACCATCGCGACGAAGAACCAGGTGTTGTGCGTCACCCACCTGCCGGCCATCGCGGCACTGGCGGCCACGCACCTGCGGGTCGTGAAGACCGTCGAGTCCGGTCGCACGACCACCCGTGTCGAGGAACTCTCGGGCAAGCCCCGCGTCGAGGAAATCGCCGACATGATCGCCGGTGGAGCCGCCCACGAGACCGCCCGCGCCGAGGCCCGCCGCCTGCTGAAGCAGTAGTGTCCCCGCGGCGCGCGACCCACAGGGCGCGCGCCCTGGAGGACTCGACTCAGCGGGTGGCCTCGAGTTTCGAGCGGACCAACAGGTTGTTGGGCGAGGACTCCAGCGCCAGGCTCCACAGCGCGCGTCGCGCGGCGCCATTCGCCTGCTGGGAGTCGAGCCATTCCAGGTAGCGCAGGTCGCCCGGATCCTGCTCGATGGCGACGCGCCAGGCTGCCTTGGCGCGTTCACGATCGCCGTAGATCAGTTCCAGTTGGCCCAGGTGGAAGCGCGAGTCGCGATTTCTGGGGCCGGGCTCCAGCTCCACCGAGCGCCTCTCGCACTCCAGGGCCTCCAGGGGCCGACCCTCGGCGTGCAGCGTCGTGCCGAGATTGTGCCAGCCGATGAAGCTCTCCGGGTCCACCAGGACCACGCGGCGCCAGAGGCTCTCGGAGTCGCGCCAGACCTGCACCTGGCCCGCGCTCACCACGGCCAGGGCGCACAGCCACAGGGCGGCGAGCGAAGCGACAACGGGTCGCACACGGCCGACCCACAGGCGCCCGAAGAGGGCTCCGAGCCAGATCGCGCAGGGCATGGCGGCCAGGTAGGTGTACCGGTCGGCGCTGCCTTGCAGTCCGGACTGCAGGAGGCCGCTCACCGGAAGCAGCAGCACCAGGCACCCGGCCCAGGCGTGCAGGGATCCGGGAAACCGTCGGCGCGCGAGGCAGCAGGCCGCGGTCGCGAAGAGCACGGCCAGGGCCCGCACGACGTCGCCGCCGTCGAATCCAGGCCGAAATTCGTACAGCGGCGACAGCCCCGCAGGCCAGCAGGTGTGGGCGACGAACTGGAACACGGACACGCCGGCCTGCACGAGGCGCCCGAGGAGGCCGTGTTCCTGGAGGCTCGGGACGTCCACGTTGCCGGGTTTGGCGAGCAGCTCGAAGGCCAGGGAGGCCGCGGCGATCAGGACGAAGGGCCACAGGGCGAGCTTCGAGCGCCACGGGGGTCGAGCGCCTTCGCGACGGTCCAACCCGTCCTGCAGGATCCACAGCACGGCGGGCAGCGCGATGCCCCAGGCCTTCGAGAGCAGGGAGAGGACGAACAGGGCGAGGGAGAGTGCCCTCCACGACCGACCCGCGGGGGAGGCCCGCGCCCGCAGCCAGGCCAGCAGCGAGAGCAGCAGCAGTGCCGTGGCCAGCAGGTGTCCACGCTCGATGATCCAGGCCGCGGCTTCGACCCTCAGCGGATGGAGCGCGAAGAACAGGGCCGCGAACAGGGCGCCGGGGAGCGCCAGAAGCACGCGCCGGGCCACCAGGAAGAACAGGACGGCATTCAGGCCGTGCAGGCCGAAGTTGATCTGGTGCATGCGCTCGGGCCGCAGGCCCCACAGTTCGTGCTCCAGGCCGAACGACATCCAGGCCAGGGGCTGCCAGTGCCCCAGGGTGAACGTCGTGAACATCCAGCGCAGTTGCTCCGCGCCGAGCCCGCGCCACGACGGGTTGTTCGCCAGCCCCAGGTCGTCGTCCCAGGCCACGAATCCGAATCCCGCGACCGGGAGAAACGGCAGGCAGGCGAGCAGGAACACGAGCAGCGGCGCGCCCCGGGCAAGCGCCGCGAGCCCGGATTGGCCCGGTGCACGTGCCTTCGGAATGCGCGAGCTGCTCGCCTGCGTGGAACCCATGGCCGGCGGAGAGCCTAGCAGGCCGTCCCCGCCGACCGTCGGACCTGCAGCGGACGTCCGGCGCGTCAGGCGCCGACGACGAACTCCAGGGCGTTGGAGAGGGTCGTGTTGTCGGGCGCGGGGAAGCCGTCGTCGCGGCCCCAGTACTGGCAGTTGACGATCGTGCCGGGATCCTGGAGGAAGCTTGCCGGCGATCCCCCGAGGGTTCCCGCGGCGAAGGCATTCACGTCGAGCGAGTAGACCCCGCTGCAGTCGTTGGCCGGGAGCGCCGTGCCGCCGGAATCGAGGACGATGGAACGCTTCAGGGCGCCGCCGACGCACAGCGTGCCGCCTTGGAACGGCAGCGCGGTCCGGCCGCCGATGCCGTAGAGCAGGATGCCGGGCTTCCTGTTGCGCACGTTGGCGGCCGTCACGAGGAAGCCGCCCGTGGCGCTCGCGCTGGAGGTCCCGCTGGAGGCGATCGCAGGCAGGCAGCCCAGGGAATTCAGCTTGGCGCTGCAGTGGACGACCGGCGTCGGGTTCACGGGGATGAGCTGCACCCCGTTCGTGGTGGCCGCGCCCGAGGCGACCGACACAAGGATCTGGAGGGATGCGTTCGTCACCAGCACGCGATGTTGGGCGAACGTGATCCCGGGCAGGTGGATGCCGGTCCAATCGCTCCCACCCACCGCCTGCATCGGATCGAGCGATCCGGGGACGAATACATTGGTGAAAAAGGCTCCCGGCAGGTCGGGCGCGAAGGCGTACGTGTAGACGTCGTAGAAGCCGTTGGCGAGGCCGGTGAAGGTCAGGGTCACGTCCCCGTCGCAGCCGCCATCGAGCAGCAGCTCGTCATCTCTCGTGGTCAGCGGATTGTCGAATCCGAAGGTGAACGGGTTGAAATTGGTCGACGTCGAGGTCAACACGACCGAGGTCGCGGCCCCTGCCGTGTCCGACAGCGCCGTGGCGGCCACCGTCGTGACGTTGTTCCAGAATCCCACCTGTCCAGGCGCTCCGCCGTAGGCGTTGGAAGGCGCGGGATTGAAGGAGCCGATGTCCAGATTGACGGCCTGCCCGTGCGCGGGGGCGGGAACTCCGAACAGGAGGGCGAAGGCGCCGACGACTGCGAGGGTGGTGCGATTGTTCATGGCCGACGTTCCAGGTGGTGCGGCGGCATTCGGCGCCGCGGGAAGCTCTGCGTCTCGAAGGCGATACCCCCGCGCGGCTGGGGCCCCGTGCCCTGTGCCAGGGGCCCCTTTTCCGCCGGGATGTCGTGCGTCAAACCTCGACGACGAACTCCAGGGCGTTGGAGAGGGTCGTGTTGTCGGGCGCGGGGAAGCCGTCGTCGCGGCCCCAGAATTGGCAGTTGACGATCGTGCCGGGAGCCTGGAGGAAGCTTGCCGGCGATCCCCCGAGGGTTCCCGCGGCGAAGGCATTCACGTCGAGCGAGTAGACCCCGCTGCAGTCGTTGGCCGGGAGCGGCGTGCCGCCGGAATCGAGGACGATCGAACGCTTCAGGGCGCCGCCGACGCACAGCGTGCCGCCCTGGAACGGCAGCGCGGTCCGGCCGCCGATGCCGTAGAGCAGGATGCCGGGCTTCCTGTTGCGCACGTTGGCGGCCGTCACGAGGAAGCCGCCCGTGGCGCTCGCGCTGGAGGTCCCGCTGGAGGCGATCGCAGGCAGGCAGCCCAGGGAATTCAGCTTGGCGCTGCAGTGGACGACCGGCGTCACATTCACCGGGATCAACTGCACGCCGTTGGTCGTCACAAAAGAGAAGGCGAGGGTGCTGTCCACCTGCAGGGTTCCCGTGGTGACGTGGACCCGGTGCTGGGCGAAGGTCTCACCGAGAACGTGCACACCGGTCCACGGGGAGCCGCCTACATCCTGCGGCGGGTCGATCGCGCCAAGCACCGTGACACGCGTGAGGTAGCTCGGCTGATCCGGCGCCCAGGCGTAGGTGTAGACGTCGTACCAGCCGTTCGCGAGCCCGCTGAAACTCAGCGTGAGCAGGCCGTCGTGGCCGCCGTCCAAGAGCAACTCGTCGTCGCCGGTCGTGGCCCCATTGTCGAAGCCGAAGGTCATGTCCCCAGAGCCCGACGCGGTGAGCGTCACCGAAGTGGCGGTGCCGCCGAGATCACTGAGCGCCGTGGGGAGGTAGGTTCCGACGTTGTTCCAGAATCCCACCTGCCCCGGAGCTCCACCGTAGGCATTGCTGGGCGCACCGTTGTAGCTGCCGAGGTCCACATTGATCGCCTGGGCCTGGAGCGGCGAGTTGGCGAACAGGAGTGAGCATCCCAGAACCAGTCCTGCGAGGCGGAATTCCATGGTCAATCTCCGATTGGAACGAGGGGCAACCCAAAGGGCGCTCGGACAGGTCGAAAATACCATCCCTTTGGGATCCTGCGTCGAAGCGGTGGGGGGCCAATCTGGCGGTGGCCGGGACATCCGAGTATCCTGCTCGGCCCGCGAGTCGGGTGGACATGGTCAAGCAACACCCCAAGCAGGATCGTCCGGGCCGCAGTCGGCCGGAGCAGGCCCGTTCCCAAAGTCAGGACCCCGCGGTTCAGGATCCGGAGGACGGCGGTGACTCGGAGCCCGAGCCCGAGGACGCCTCGGCCGGGGCCGGCGGGACCGTGAGGCTCAACAAGTTCATGGCCGAGCTGGGGGTCGCCTCGCGCCGCAAGTGCGACGAGCTGATCGCCTCGGGCAAGGTCTCCGTGGACGGCGAGCCCTGCGTCGAGCTCGGCACCAAGATCGACCCCGACAAGCAGGTGGTCGACGTCAACGGCGTGGTGCTCAAGCCGCTTTCCCAGCGCAAGCGCTACTACCTGCTCAACAAGCCGCGCCACGTGCTGTGCACGAATGAAACACGGGAAATGCGCACCCGGGCGATCGACCTGATCACCGACCGCAACAAGGGCCGCATTTTCACCGTGGGCCGGCTCGACGAGGACTCGAGCGGGCTGATCATTCTCACCAACGACGGCGACTTCTCGAATCAGATCGCCCACCCGCGCCACAGCGTGCCGAAGACCTACCTCGTCAAGGTCCGCGGTCGGATCGACGAGGAGGCCCTGAACAAGATCAGCGAGGGCGTGCGCCTTTCCGAGGGCAAGACCGGCGGTGCCGCGCTGTTCGTCGAGCGGCGCTCCACCGAGGCCAGCGTGCTGACCGTGACGATCCGCGAGGGCAAGAACCGCGAGATCCGGCGCGTCTTCGCGGCCATGGGCTACAAAGTGCTGCGCCTGCACCGCGTGCGCATCGGCGCGCTGTCCGACCGGCGTCTCAAGGACGGCGAGTGGCGGCCCCTGACCCCGGAAGAAGTGGCGGACCTGCTCGACGTCGCCAACGACCGCGAGCGTTCGGAGGCCCTGTTCGCCAGTGCCCGCCAGGGCGGTTTCACCCGGCAATTGGACGAGGGTGAAGAGGGCCAGCGGCCCGCGCGCCCGGGCCGGACCGAAAGGCCCGCGCGCCAGGGCAGCGGGGAAGCGCCGTCGCGATTCGGCGGGGCGCGCCGGGAATGGCGCGAGCCCAAGGAATTCCGCATCAAGGACCCCGAGCGGGCCAAGCGTCGCAACTCCGCTCGTCCCGCGGCGGAAGCCGGCGCGGAGGGCCCCGCGGAGGGCCCCGCGGAGGGCACCGAGCGCCGTGGCCGTGGCGAGCGCTCCGGGGGCACCCGCCCCGAGTTCCCGGGCGGCGGTCGCGGGCGTCAGGAGCGCGCGCGTTCGGGGCCCGGTCGTCCCGGCGGCGCCGGGGCACGCGGAGCCGGCGGGCGACGCGGCGGCTCCGGGGGACGCGCTGGCGGAGACGACCGCGGCCGCGGTGCCGGACGGGAGTTCGGGCACGGCCCCGAGCGCGCCCCGGGCCGAGTCTCGGGCCGCGTTTCTGGCCGCGGTTCCCGCGCTGCCAAGGGCGGCGACTTCGGAGGGACCGCGGGCGCCCGGGGGAATCGCCGAGGTGGGGCGCGAGGCCCCGCGGGCGGCGGGGGACAGAGCCGCGGTACCCAGGCCGGTCGCGGCCGCCGCTGAGTCCCGCACCCTCTTCCGCACTCACGCGACCATGGGATCGACCCGACCTCCGGCCTCGCGGCCCCTCAGCTTCGAAACCACCGTCGCCGACCGCGCGGGTGCCCACATCGAGGAGCACCGTCTCGAGAACGGCATGCGCGTGCTGCTCGTCGAACGCCACGGGGATCCCGTGGTGTCGGTGATGCTCTGGTACCGCGTGGGGTCGCGCAACGAGCGCGAGCAGGAGGCCGGCGTGTCCCACTTCCTCGAACACATGATGTTCAAGGGTTCGTCGCGCTTCGCCAAGGGCGACGTGGACCGCTGGACCACCGAGCTGGGCGGCAGCAACAACGCCTTCACCGGCTACGACCACACCGCGTACTGGTTCGAGCTGGCGGCCGATCGCTGGGAGAAGGCCCTGGAGATCGAGGCCGACCGCATGCAGGGGTTGCTGCTCGAGCCCGCGGAGTTCGAGAGCGAGCGCGCCGTGGTCCTCGAAGAGCTCTCCATGGGCGATGACGATCCCTGGCGCGCCCTGAGCGAGGCCGTGCAGGCCGCGGCCTTCGAGCGTCACCCCTATCGCCGGCCGATCATCGGATTCACCGACGCGCTCAAGCGACTCTCCGCGAGCGAGATGCGCGACTACCACCGGCGCTTCTACCACCCGGGAAACGCGACCCTGGTGATTTCGGGCGAGATCCGCTGCGCCGAGGCCCTGGAGATCGCGCGCGGCCACTTCGGGTCCATCGCGCCCGGGACGCCCTACGCCGAGGCGGACGCCTTCCGGCCCAAGGCCGAGCCCGCCGTGGGCGAGCGGCGGCTGTCGCTCACCTGGGACGACATGGGCAAGCGCTATTGCGCCGCCTGGCCCGGCACGGCGGTCGGCACGGCCGATGACGACGTGCTCGACGTGATCGCGACCCTGCTCACCGGCGGCCGACTCTCGCGCCTCTACAAGCGGCTGGTGATCGATGGGGCCCTGGCCACCAGCGTCAGCGCGTCCAACGATTCGCGCGTGGAGGGCGGACTGTTCTGGGTGTTCGCCGAATGCGCGGCGGGCGCCGAGCCCGCGGCCCTCGAGTCGGCCATCGACGAGGAATTGTTGCGTCTGTCCCGCTCGCGCGTGCCCGCCGCGGAATTGGCGCGCGTGGTCAAGATGCTCGAGGCCACCGAGGCCTACGACGAGGAAACCGCCTCGGACCTGGCCGAGATGGTGGGGGAGTACGCCGTCGACGCCCACTGGACCCTGGCCTTCGAGTCCATCGAGCGGATCAAGCGCGTCACGCCGGCCCAGATCCAGGAGTGCGCCAAGCGCCTCCTGGGCTCCTCGAAGCGCGTGGTGGGCTGGTGCCTCCCCGAGCAGTCCCCGAAGTCCAGGCGCCATCAGGCGCGCAAGGCGAAGTCGCGCGCCCAGGCACGGGTCAAGTCGAGCGCCCGCGCTCGGCCGAAGTCCGGGAGCCGAGGCGCGGCCCGAAAGAGGGTGCGCGCGTGATTGCCGAGCCCGAGGTGTCGACCCCGGCCGCGCGACTCGACGTGCCGGTGCTGCGGTACCGCCTGCGCTGCGGCGCGACGCTCCTGGTTTCGCCCCGCGCGGGGGCGCCCGTGACCGCCGTGCAGGTGCACGTGCGCGGCACCGAGGCCCTGGATCCACGCGGAATCGAAGGCACGGCCTACCTGACGGGAGCCCTGCTGGACCAGGGCACGCGTCAGAAGGACGACGAGGCGATCGCCTTGCTGCTCGAAACCGCGGGCGGCAGCATCGTCGGCGGATCCAGCGGAGTCAGCGCCAACATCGCCGGCCGCGACACCGACCTCTTGCTGGAACTCCTGGCCGAGCTGCTGGTGGAGCCCATCTTCCCCAAGGCGCAGTTCGAGCGCCAACGGCAGCGGGTGCTGGACCGCATGGAGGTGGAGCTCGACGACCCACGCGTCCAGGGCGAGCAGCTGTTTCGCAAGCTGGTCTACGGCGGCCACTGGCTGGGACGCCCCGCCACGGGAACGATCCGGTCCCTGGGCGCCGTGACCCGCGGCGACCTGGCGCGCTTCCACCGCGATGCCTGGGTCGCGGCGCGCGCCGTGATCGCGGTCTGCGGCGACGTCGAGCCTGCCCACGTGCACCGGCTCCTGGATCGACGGCTCGCGCGCTGGCGCACGGGCCAGGACCTGGTGACGACTGCGCCGCGGTTCCCCGAACGCGGGCCGCGCGTCGCGACCTTCCCGGCGGAACGCGCCCAGGTCCACGTGCACCTGGGCCACCTGGGCATCCGCCGTTCCGATCCCGACTACGCGACCCTGGTGGTGCTCGACCACGTCCTGGGCACGGGCCCGGGATTCACCAACCGGATCTCGAAGCGGCTGCGCGACGAACTCGGGCTCGCCTACACCGTCAACGCCTCGATCCACGCCTCGGCGGGCATCCTGCCCGGCACCTTCGCGGCCTACATCGGCACCTCGCCCCAACACGTGGCCACGGCCATCGCCGGATTCCGCGAGGAGATTCGCCGCGTCCAGCAAGAGCTGGTGGGCGAGGAGGAGCTGCGCGTGGCGAAGGACTACCTCGTCGGGTCGTTCGTGCTCTCCTTCCAGCGCGCGATCCGCCGGGCCAACTACCTCGTCAGCGCCGAGCGCCACCAATTGCCCGCGGACAATCTGGAGCGCCTGCCGCGGGCCTTCGCGGCCGTGACCGCCGAGGAATTGCGCCGCGCGGCCCAAACCCACCTGCATCCGGAGTCCTGCTGCATCGTCGCCGCGGGTCCGATCACCCAGACCGAGCTGGCGCGCGCCGCGGGGGTGGTCCAGCCCCCACGCCGCCCGGCGAAACGGGCGAGCCAGAAGCCGTGACGAATCCGCCCCCGACGCCCCGCCTCGGGGTGTGTTCGTGGTCCTGCCGCGCCCGCGGCCCCGAGGAACTCGCGGCCGCCCTCCGAACCGTCGGCGTGGACGCGGTGCAGCTCCACCTCGATCCGCTGCGCACGGGCGCGTGGTCCGAGGAGGGCACGCTGCGCGCCCTCGCCAAGGACAGCGTCGAGATCCGCTCGGGCATGATGGGGATGGAGGGCGAGGACTACACGACCCTGGAGACGATTCGAGTCACCGGAGGCGTGCGGCCGTCGGGCACCTGGATGGCCAATCTGGCCGCGGCCCGCGGCAACGCGGCCCTGGCCCGGCGGCTGGGACTCGGGCTGGTGACCTTCCACGCCGGTTTCCTGCCCCACGAGCAGCGCGATCCGGAGCGCGGCGTGCTGCTGGCGCGCCTGGGGGAGCTGGCCGACGTGTTCGCGGACCAGGGCGTGCGCGTGGGCTTCGAAACGGGCCAGGAAAGCGCCGAGACGCTCTGGGGCGTGCTCGAAGCGCTCGCCCGGCCGACGGTCGGCGTCAACTTCGATCCGGCGAACATGATCCTCTACGGCATGGGCGATCCGGTCGAGGCCCTCGCGCGCCTCGCGCCCAGGGTGCTGCAGGTGCACGTCAAGGACGCCCTGGCGCCGAAAACCCGTGGGACCTGGGGCGAGGAAGTCGCCGTGGGCAGCGGGCAGGTGGACTGGCGCGAGTTCTTCCGCGTGCTGCGCCAGGGGGCCCCGCGGGTCGACTGCATGATCGAGCGCGAAGCGGGCGAAACGCGCGTGGCCGACATGGCCGCCGCGCGAACACTGGTGGAGCGACTGCGATGAACCCCCAAGGTCAGAAGCAAGGGATCGGCGTCGGGATCATCGGCCTGGGCTTCATGGGCCGCACGCATCTGGCCGCCTTTCGCAACGCCAACTCGGTGGGGCTCGTCAATCGGCTGGTGGCCGTGGCCGACTCGGATCCCGACCGGCGCGCGGGCCGTGCGGGCGCGGGAGGCAACCTGGACACGGGCGCCAAGGGGGACTTGCTCTTCGACCCGAAGCAGGTGCGCGCCCACGCCGAGCCCAGCGCTCTGATCGCCGATCCCGAGGTGGAGCTGGTCAGCATCTGCACGCCCACCGCCACCCACGTGAATCTCGCGATCCAGGCCCTCGAAGCGGGCAAGCACGTCCTGGTGGAGAAGCCCCTCTCACTGGCGAGCGCCGACGTGGAGCGCCTGGCCGCCGCGGCCCGACGCTCGCGCGGGATGTGCATGCCCGCCATGTGCATGCGCTTCTGGCCCGGCTGGGACTGGTTGCGCGAACACGTGCGCCGCGGGACATTCGGCGCCGTGCGGAGCGCCGTCTTCTCGCGCCTGGGCACGCGGCCCCAGTGGAACCGGTTCTACGCCGACGCGAACGAATCCGGCGGCGCCCTGTTCGACCTGCACGTCCACGACGCGGACTTCGTGCGCTGGTGCTTCGGCGAGCCCGCGAGCGTCCTGTCCACGGGAACGCAGGACCACGTCACCACCTTGTACCGCTTCGCGGGCGGGCCGGCCCACGTGGTCGCCGAGGGCGGCTGGGACCACACGCCGGGCTTTGCGTTCCGCATGCGCTACGTCGTGGTCTTCGAGCACGCGACGGCCGAATACGATTTCTCGCGCGAGCCGCGGCTCGTGCTCGCGCGCGGCGGTGCGAGCGAGACCGTGGAGCTTCCGGCCCACACGGGCTACGACGGCGAAGTGCGCCATCTCCTGGCCATGATCGCCCGGGGCGACCGGCAGCTGGTGGCCACGGTGGACGAGGCGGTGGCGCTGACGAAGATGCTCGAGCGCGAACGCGCGAGCCTCTGAGATCGGGTCGGGCACGCGCGTGCCCTGCGCAGAAGGGGACCTGCCCCAGGTCCGGCAAGTCCCTGACGGCTCCCTCCGGGGAGGTGGTCAGCGGCGGCAGCACGCGCTGGATGGCTCCGACGACGCAGACGACTCCGTGGCCGAAAGGCACCTGCGTCCGCCGCGTTCCACGCGCTCCGAAGTGCTCGCCCCCCCGGCACGGTCACGGGGGGAAACCGCCGACCACGGAGTCGCGCCAGCGTTCGGCGTCGACGAACGAGCTTCGGACCTCAGTCGAGCGAGGCGCGCAGCTTGCGCAGGGCTTGCTCCAGCGCCCGGTCGCGCGGAAAGCTCGCCGGCGCGGCGAGCGCGCGATCGAGCACCTCGCGCGCCTCGGGCTCGCGCTCGGCGGCGATCAGCACCTTGGCGAGGATCTGCAGGTTTTCGCGCGAAGGCCGGCTCTCGCAGGCTGCGCGCGCGTGGCGCTCGGCGTCGGCGAGGCTCGAGTCGGGCGCGGTCCAGGCCATGGCCGAGGCGATCCAAGGCAAGGTCTCCAGTCGCAGGTTGACCAAGGCCAGGGTCGCCAGGGCCGTGGGTTCCTGGGGATCGAGCGCCAGCGCCGAGCGCGCCGTCTCCAGCGTGCGCTTGGCATGGGACGAGCGATCGAACATGGGCTGCAGGTGGGTCGTCGTGCCCAGGGCCCAGGCCAATTGCCCTCGGTCGGACGCCGAGAGGCCGCCGTGCTTCTCGGCGGCGAGCGCGTAGTCCAGGGCGCTGGCCGCGGCGTGATTGCGCGAACGCTTGTCGTCCTCGGGAAACAGGAACACGGCATCGGATTCGGCGCGCGAGGCGGCGGTCAGGACCGCGGCGTCCTCGGCGTGGTCTTGGACCAGGGCCAGGGCCGCGGCCCGCGCCCGGTCGAGTTCCCCTTCGCCGCGCAGGCGGTCGATCCGAGCCAGATCCACGGCCAGGGACCCGTGGGACAAATCGGTGGGGGCGAGACCGGCCGTCTGGGCACGTCGCCACTCCTCCAACTGGAGCCCGGGGCCGGAGCAGCCTGCGAAGACCAGAGCGGGCAGCAGGAGGGCCTGGAACCGAAAAGCGGACGCGGTGGAGAGCAGGCGCGGCATGGGGCCATGGTGGCATCGGAACCCTCGCGCCACCAGCCGGGGGCTCTCCCGGCCCCGTGCGCGCCTTCCCGGTGGACATCGCGGGGACATCCTGGTCGAGTGGCTCGCGCGACGCGATGGGCACGACCTCGAAGGACCTGGAGGGCACGGGGAGAGACAGGGGCCGACCTGCACCCCGACCCCGCTGGATGTCGCTGGATGCCCTGCGCGGCTTCGACATGTTCTGGATCATGGGCGGCGATGCGCTCGCGCGCGCCCTGGCCGCCTTCGGCGACGGGCCCCTGACCGGCGGCCTCGCGCGGCAGCTCACCCACGCCGAGTGGGAGGGGTTTCACTTCTACGATCTGGTGTTCCCGCTATTCGTCTTCGTGATGGGCGCCTCGATCGTCTTTTCCATGGAGCGCCTCCTGGAGGAGCGCGGCCTGTGGGGCGCCCTGCTGCGCGTCTTCGCGCGTTTCGCGCTGTTGTTCGCGGTGGGGATCTTCTATTCCGGAGGCTTCACGAATGCCTGGCCGGAGATCCGCCTGCTCGGCGTGCTGAACCGTCTGGCCCTGTGCTACCTCGGCGCGGCGCTGCTCTACTGTCTGCTGCGCGAGCGCCCGCGTCTCCTGGCGGCGCTGGCAGCCGCGCTGCTCGTGGGGTACTGGGCCCTGATGAGCTTCGTGCCCTACCCCGACTTGCGGCCTGTGGACGGGGCCGGACGAAGGGTGAGTGAAACCATGACGGCCGAGAACGTCGCCCAGCTGAATTGGGGCACGACCACGACCCTGCGCGGCATTGTCGGGCCCGGACTCAACCTGGCCAACTATCTCGATGCCAGGTTCCTGCCGGGGAAGCTGTGGGAGAAGACCTGGGATCCCGAGGGCCTGCTCAGCACGCTGCCCGCCCTCGCCAGCGCGCTGCTGGGGGTGCAGGCCGGAGGGCTCCTGCTGCAAAGCCGCGTCGGCGAACGGCGCAAGGTGGGGTTGTTGGCCCTGGCGGGGTCGATCTCGGTCGTTCTCGGGTTCGCCTGGGGAATCGAGTTCCCGGTGGTGAAGAAGCTCTGGACCTCCTCCTACGTGCTGGTGTCGGCCGGCTTCAGCGCCCTGCTGCTCGCGCTGTTCCACCACGTCATCGAGGTGCGCGGAAAGCGCGCGTGGTGCGCCGCGTTCGTCTGGTACGGCATGAACCCGATCACGGTCTATCTGGCCGACAATCTGGTCGGCTTCCGGCGCGTGGCGGCGCGCTTCCTGGGCGGCGACGTGAAAGCGTTCTTCGATGCCCGCGTCGGCGCGGGCTGCGGCGATCTGGTGCTTTCCCTGGGCGAGGTCGCGGTCGGGCTGTGTCTGGTCTGGTTCCTCCATCGCCGGCGGATCTTCCTGCGCCTGTGAGGGTCGGCTCGGCGGCTCTACGCACTCGGGCGGGCGCGCGCAGGCGGACCCCCGCGTCCCGGGGCCGCAGGAGGCGCCGCGTTCGCTCCCGCGGAATGGAGCTTGCGCAGTAGAGCCCAGTGAGCGCGGGAGCGGCCGGGGTTAGGGTCGAGGCACAGCGGCGAAGCTCACCCCGTGCCCGCGGTCGCGCGCCGCGGCTCGGTGAGAGCGTGCCGCGATCCGTGGAGCGCTCACCAGCGAGGATCGACATGAAAGTCCAAGACGCCATGGTGCAGGACGTGCAGTTCTGCTTCCCCGAAGACAGTCTCAACCGCGCCGCGCAGCTCATGTGGGATCACGCCTGCGGAGTCGTGCCCGTGGTGGACGAGGCTCGCCGCGCGGTGGGAATGCTTACCGACCGCGACGTGTGCATGGCCGCCTACACCCAGGGCAAGCTGCTCCAGGACATCCGCGTGTCCGACGTGATGCGCACCCAGGTGCGCACGTGCCAGCCGGGCGAGTCGATCGCGCGCGCCGAACGCGCCATGCGCGACTGCGGCTCGCGCCGCGTGCCCGTGGTGGACGCCGAGGGGACCCTGGTGGGGATCCTCTCCCTGGACGACGTGGCCCGCATGGCCGTCGCGGAGCAGCCGAGCGCCGGGAAGGCCGTCGATCTGGTGGGCGTGGCGGAGACCCTGGCCGAGGTCAGCAAGACTTGGTCCATGCGCAACCTCCGCGACGCCGAGGGCGCCGGCAACGAGTCTCGATCGATGCACAAGCAGAGCAGCACGGGCGAGCCGTGCTAGCAGCCGGGACCGGGTAGCCCCGCCCGGGCCGCATCCCGGGGCGGCCTGCCGGGCGCGGGCCGCGGCTTGCCCGGCCGGCGGCGGCAGCCCATGCTCAGGGAATGCTCGAGGCCGGTACTGAGCCTGCGATGCACCCGTACGTCCTGGAGCGCTTTCGACGGCCCGACCGGCCTGTCCGGTCGTGGCCAAGCGATGTTTGGCGGACGTCTCCCCGTCGACGGCGGGATCTGCGCGTTGACCATGCGGGGTCGCCTGTTCTTCAAGGTCGACGACACGAATCGACCCCAATTCGAGAGCGAGGGAATGGAGGCCTTTCAGCCGTTTCCCGACCGACCCGGTGTTTCCTACGCGAGTTGCCTAGCGAGTTCTCGACGCGACGTGGAGCAGGAACCTGGCTCGACCAATCCCTGGACGCTGGCGCCGTGCGCGGCAAGCGCGCCCCGCCCAGGACTTCCGCGGACACGGCGATCTCCAAGCTCGCGAATCTCGGCCCGCGGAGGCCTCTCCGCCACGGGGCCACGCGAGGAGACGTTCGCCTGGGATGGCGCGACCTTCGCCCTGGTGCGCGCCGCTGGATCAGGCCCGCGATGAACCTCCTGTGGTCCCTGGAAGCGGCCTTGCTGGGCATCTCCCTGGACGCGCTTCCGCGACGAAGCCAAGCGCGCTGCTCGCGCCCGGACCGCGACGAGCGGGTCCTCGCCAGGGCGGCGACGCGGCGAACCCCCCAGCCCGACCTATGCATGCGCTTTGAGCGAAATCCAGCCCGGCCGGCAAGGCGCGACGACGTCTTCGCAGGCGACCTGCAGGTCGCCGAAGACCGAACGCGCCGGCGCAAGGCAGTCCGGACGGGCTTGGGCGAAGTTGAACGCCGCGGATCATGCAGGTCGGGCGAACTCGATCACCAGCCGGCCTGCCGCGTCACGATCGGACGTAGCCGGCCTCCATGCACTTCGGCGGGGTGACGAACAGGGGCGCCGCGCGACAGCCTGCCTGCAAGGGCGGCGGCAGGTAGTCGCGGTCCGTGGGCCACTCGCGGTGGAGTCGCTCGACGAACTGCTGCAATCGCCGGATCTTGGGGCTCCATTTGTATTGCTGAAACGACGGCTGGTCGACGAACCGGTACCAGCGGTAGGTGACCCGTGAACCGTCGACGAGCAGCGCTGTGAACGGTCCCGCGGCCGGCCCCGGCTCGGTCCAGGCGCCGCGATCCGGCGACGTGAACGGCGCCCCCGGTTCGGCCCGGCGATCCCCGTCGTCGCGGTAGTACTGGCGAAACAGCCCCCGCGACGTCGAAGCGCCCGCTCGGCGCCGGTCCGCCACGGCGGGCGGCCATGGCGGCGAGTGCGGCGGAATCGTCGACAGGCAGTGGAAGGCCGCGCCCGCAGATCAAGGACACAGCGTGAAGTGCAGCCCGTCGGTCAGGGTCGTGTTGTTCGGCGAAACGAAGCCCGGATCGCGGCCCCACCACTGGGCATCGACGACGGTGCCCGGGGTTTGCAGGGCGGGAGGGGGGGTGCCGCCAAGCGAGCCCGCGGCGAAGGCGTTGAAGTCGATCGTGTAGACGCCCGTGCAGTCATTGCCGGTCGCGCTGCCGCCGGAACTCACCCCCGGCGTGCGCCTGACCGGGCTCGCCACGCACAGGGTGCCGCCCTGGAAGGGCAGCGTGGACTGGCCGTTCAGCCCATACAGGAGCAGGCCGCTCTTCTGATTGCGCACGTTCGAGCCGTGGACCGAGAAGCCGCTCCCGGCGGTCGCGCTCGGCGACCCGCTCGAGCTGATCGCCGGCAGGCAGCCGAGGGAATTCACCTTCGCGATGCAGTAGGCCGCGGGGAGTGCCCCGGCTGCGTGGAAAGCGAATCGAGCGGCCGGCATGCCGCCGGCGGTGGTGAAATTGCCGCCGGCGGCGAAGTCGCCGCCGGGAAGCACGGCCAGCGAGCGCACATCCACGTCGAGCCCGGAGCCCAGGGCCGACCAGGCGCTCCCGTTCCAGCGGGCGATGTTGCTCGCCCCGACGCCGCCCGCCGTGTTGAACTGTCCGCCCGCGACGAGGTCCCCGCTCGCGCCGAGCACGGCCAGCGCCCGCACGGCCCCAAAGGGCCCCATGCCCGATCCCAGCGCGGACCACGAGGCACCGTTCCAGGCCGCGATCCGGTTCGCCGGGATGCCGCCCGCGTTCTGGAAGGAGCCTCCCGCAATCAGTTGGCCGCCGGGCAGGAGGGCCAGCGAAAACACGTTGCTGTCCATGCCCGTCGACAGCGGCGACCAGGCGGCACCATTCCAACGCGCGATGCGATTCACGGTGGTCCCACCGGCGGTCGTGAAGTAGCCGGCGGCCACCAGATCGCCGCCCGGCAGCACCGCGAGGGCGTGAACGTGATCGTTCATTCCCGTGCCCATCGGGAGCCAGGAAGTGCCGTCCCAGCGGGTCACGAAGTTCACCTGGACGAAGTTGGCGAAATAGAACGTGCCCCCGGCGACGAGATCGCCGTTCGGCAGGACGGCCAGGGCATTCGGCACCTGCAGGTCCACGCCCATGTCGGCCCACGCGGTTCCGTTCCAGCGCGCCAGGCCCCGCGCGGGAACCCCTCCGGCCGTGCTGAACGCGCCGCCGGCGATCAGATCGCCGTTGGGCATGACCGCGAGGGAAATCACGTAGTCGTTCATCCCAGTCCCGAGCGCGGACCAGACGCCGGTGGACGGGTCCCACAGGGCGATCTTGCTGGCGGGAACCCCTCCCGCCGAAGTGAATTGACCTCCGGCCACCACCACCGCCGGCAGGGGGCCGGCGCCGTCGCGGTCCCAAGTCGTCATGACGTACGGAATCTGATCGAGCCCGGGAACGCCGGCACCGGCAATCCAGTCGGAAGCGCATTGGGCTCTGGCGCTCGAAGGCGACAGGAGCACGGCCAGCGCCAGGGCGAGGCCTCCGCAGGGCCCGCCGGTGCTCTTGGCCCGCAGCGGGGCCGCACCGAGGCTGAACCGGGTTCGGGGAAACAGGGCCGCGAAGAGTGAGGGTGTTTTCATGGTTGCGGGCGGGCGCCCGGGGAATGCGCAGTGGGGGGGCAGACCGGCCCTTCCGGCGCGACCCCGCCTCTCTGCCTGGAGGCTCCCTCCGGGTCGCCGCACACCGGAATCCTCGAAAATTCGCCCGAATCCGCCGGCCCGCGGGGGCTTCCGGGCGGGAGGCTCGCGGCTCCCGAGCCTCGGCCGGGTTGGGTGGAGCCCCCCGGCGCGGGGCCTCGCGGGCGCTTTCCAGCCCCCGGGCGGCCGGTCCTGGAAAAACAGGGATAGCTGTCCATCCCCGGACGGACCGCTCACGGAGGGGTGCCAGGAAGCCCGTGCTTTCCGCCCGCACCGCGGGCCCCCGGGAGTCTGGCCCGTCCAAGACAAGGAACCGTGCTCCGATGACTGCTTCCCGCTCCTACCTGCGCGCCGGCCTTGTGGTCGGCATCACCTGCCTCGCCGCCAACCTGCGGTCCGCCGCCGCCCAGACGCTCAACTTCTCCCTCGACTATTCGAGCTTCAGCATCGGCTCACTGGCCACGTCGCCCGTGTTCCCGATCACCGAGGGCGACGTGCTCGCTCCCGCCGCCGGCGTGCCCCAGTTCGGGCCGCTGGCGCTGCCGGACATCGCCATCAGCGCAGGCTTCGGGCCGCCAGGGCCGGGCCTGGGCCTTGCCTGGCACCTGCCCTGCGCCGGGCACTTCCCCGGTCCCTGCGCGGTCGAGGTGGACGCGCTTTCCTACGGCGAGGAACGGCTCACCGGGCCGGGCTTCCCCCTCAAGCAGTTCCTGGCCTTCTCCGTGGACCGTCAGGCCGCCGGCCTGCTTTCCAACGCCTTCCCCGACGTGCTGAGCGAGGCCGCCGTGTTCGACGCGGCGGCGGACGTGTTCCTCGATCTCGACCTGGGCGTCGGCCCGATCCCGCCCTACGCGGGCAACGTGCTCGGCAACGTCGGCGTGGTGGACGGCAATGGGATGATCTCGGGCTCGGGGGCCACCTACAAGGGCATCGGCCTCGTGGACGGGCCCGCGCCCTCCGACAACCTCGACGCCCTGGGAGTCTGGACCCAGGTCACGGCCTTCCCGATCATCGGCGTGTACTTCTCCCTGGACGACAATTTCCAGGATCCCATGACGGGGATGTGGAACTCGGGCTCGGCCCAGGCCCACGGGTTCATGGGCGCCGACGTGCTGCACTCGGCGGGTCCCGGCGGTCCGCCGGTGCTCTACGCTCCGGCCTTCGCGCTGGGTCTCAACCTGACTCCGGCCAACGACGACCTGGACGCGCTGGTGGTGCGTGAGAACGGCACGCCCGGCTTCCAGCCCTCCCAGATTCCCAATGACTGGATGGGCGGCGCCACGGACATGGTGCTCTTCAGCGTGCGCCGCGGATCGGGCCTGATCGGTTTCCCCGACAGCATCTTCGGCCTGCCGATCGCTGAAGGGGACATCCTGACCACGCCGAAGGTCGGAGGGTTGAGCGTCTTCCCGGGGATCTACGTGGCCGCGGAGAACCTGGGCCTCGTGGCCAGGATCGCCGGCACGCCCAACGACGACCTCGATGCGCTGAGCCTGCTGCCCGTGCCGCTCAATGACTGCAACGGCAACGGCGTCGAGGACGTCTTCGACATCAGCTCGGGCACGTCCTGGGACTCCAACGGCAACGGCGTGCCGGACGAGTGCGAGCTCTTGACCCGCGGCCTGTGCTACTGCGACTCGAGCTCGACGCCCCCCTGCGGCAACTTCTATGCGCCGGGCGGATGTGTGAACTCGACCGGCCTGGGGGCCATCGAGTCCGCCTCGGGCACCACCAGCGTGGTGAACGACAACATCGTGCTGAATTCGGTGCAGCTGCCGCCCAACAAGCCGACGATCCTGCTGCTCAGCAAGACGGTCAACGCCGGCGTGCCCTTCATGGATGGAATCCTCTGCCTCAGCGGCCAGATCTTCCGCATGGGGCCCAAGGTCTCCAGCCCCAGCGGCACGGTCAGCTACGGTCCGGGCCTCGTCGCCCAGTCGTTCAGCTTCGGCCCCAACGGCTGGATCCTCCAGGGCTCCACCTGGAACTTCCAGACCTACTACCGCGACATCTTGCTGAGCCCCTGCCTGCAGCGGGCCAACATCACGAACGTGATCCAGGCCACCTTCACGCCCTGACGAGGGCGCGGGCCGGGCCCGCGGAGCGAAGAGGAGCGCGGGGCGGCCCCAAGGGTCGCCCCGCGCCGTTTCCGGAGGAGCCAGGCCGGCAGCAGGAACTCGAAGCCGCCTGCAGTACCCCGTATTCTGGGTCCTTCGCGCGCGCCACCCCGGACGTGGTTTCGCTCCGCGGACCATGACCGAACGCCTGCAGGTGGACCGACCCGAGCGACTGATCGCCTTCCTCCGGCGGCAGTTGCCGGATTGGAAGCGCAAGACCCTGGAGCAGCGGGTCCAGTCGGGCTGCGTGAGCGTGAACGGCAGGCCGGTGACGCGCAACGACCCGCTCGCCGTGGGGGACGAGGTGCTGGTGGGCGACCCGGGCCTTTCCCCGCGAGATCCGCCGCGGGGGCTTGAGGTCCTGTACGAGGACGAGGACTTGATCGCGGTCCACAAGCCTGCCGGCCTGCTCAGCGTCTCGACGGAGATCGAGAAGGAGCGCACGGCCCTGGCGTTGGTGCGCGAATGGCTGTCGCGGCCGCGCAGGCCCGCCGGCCTGTGGCCCGTGCACCGGCTCGACCGCGAGACCAGCGGAGTCCTGCTGTTCTCGAAATCCCGCGAGGCCCAGGCGACCGTGCAGGAGCGCTGGGCCGAGGCGCGCAAGCTCTACCTGGCGCTGGTGGAAGGCCGCCCGCTGCCCGCCCAGGGCGTCGTCGATCGTCCGTTGTTCGAGGACGCGAGCCTGACCGTGCGCGTGGGGGAGCACCCCGACGCGCGACCGGCGCGCACGCGCTACTCCACGCTGCGGGAACTCGGTCGCGCGACGCTGCTCGAAGTGGAACTCGACACCGGCCGTCGACATCAGATCCGCGCCCACCTGGCGTGGCTCGGCCATCCCGTGCTGGGCGACGGCCGCTATGGGACCAAGGGACCGACACTCGGGCTCCACGCGCGCCGCCTGGAGGTGCTGCACCCGCGCCACGGCGGGCGGATTTGCATCGAGACGCCGCCTCCCGGGGCCTTCGAGGCGCTCGTGCGCGCGAGCACGAGGTAGCACGGCGTCCCGCCGTCCCCGCGCCGCAAGGGAGCCGCGCCGACGCCGGCACGGAACCAGGATGGGGCCGGCACAAGGGGCCTGCTATTCTCTCCTCAGGTGCAGGATCTGGTCATCATCGGCGGGGGCATCAGCGGCGCGAGCCTCGCCTTCCATGCCGCCCGCGGGGGAGCACGGGTGACCGTGCTCGAGGCCGAAGCCGAGGCCGGCGGCTGCCTCGCCACCCAGCGCGCGGCGGACGGCTTCTGGTACGAGCTCGGCGCCCACACCTGCTACAACTCCTACGGCGCGTTCCTGGAGCTGCTCGAAGGCACGGGGGGCCTCGGCGGTCTGTTGCCGCGGGCCAAGCCGGTGCTGCGTTTCCTCGACCAGGGCCGCGTGCTGCCCGGGAAGAACCTGGGTCTCCTGCTTTCCCGGTTCGACAAGCTCGAACTGCTGGCCTCCATTCCGCGCTGGTTCGGCGGGAGTCCGCAGGGCCAGACCGTGCGTTCCTACTATTCCCGTTTCGTCGGGCCGCGGAACTACGAGCGCGTGCTCGGGCCCATGCTCTCCGCCGTGCCCTCGCAGACCGCCGACGACTTTCCGGCGGACATGCTGTTCAAGCAGCGGCCGCGGCGGAAGGACGTGCTGCGCAGCTTCACGCTCGAGGGCGGGCTGCAAACGGCCGTGGAGCGCGCCCTGTCGCGACCGGGCGTGAGCCTGCGCACCGGGGCCGCGGCGCTGGGCGTCGCGCGCAGCGGGCGGGGCTTCAGCGTCGAACTTGCGGGAGGAGAGCGCGTCGAAGCCGCCAAGCTCGCCCTGGCCGTGCCGCCCGGGGCCGCCGCGCGGCTGCTCGCGGGCGTGGCACCGGAGTTGGCGGCGCGCGTGTCCCGTCTGCGTGAAACCCAGGTGGACACTTTGGGCTTCGCCGTGCGCACGGAGCGCGTGCGCGTGCCCACGGCGACGTTCCTGATCCCGCTGGCCGACAGTTTTCATTCGATCGTGACCCGCGACGTCGTGCCCCACGAACAGTGGCGCGGCTTCGCCGTGCACTTCCGCCCCGGACTTGCCCGCGAGGCGCGCGTGCAGCGGGCCTGCGAGGTGCTGGGGCTCGAGGCTTCCGACCTGGCCGCCGTGCGCGACCGCCGCACACGCCTGCCCTCGCCCGTGCAAGGTCACGCCGAGATCGTGGGCGAAATCGACCGGCTGCTGGCGCGCGAACCCCTGGCCCTCACGGGCAACTGGTTCGCCGGCTTGGCGATCGAAGACTGCGTCCTGCGTTCCCGCGCCGAGTGGGAACGCCTGTCGCGCCAAGGCTGAGAGGTCGCCGTATCCTTAGGGGCCGCGGCTCAGCGCGAGGCGACGCGCCGACGCACCTGGGCGGCCACGGCCAGCACGCTCTCGCGGAGTGCGTCCTCCTTCTCGCGCAGTTCGTAGGTCACGCGCTGGGTCGGCTTCGAGATTTTCACGATGCGCCCAAGATCGATCGGCGTGCCGACCAGAACCAGGTCGCAGTCGACCTTCTCGATCGTCTGTTCGAGATCGTGCACCTGCTGGGCTCCGTAGCCCATGGCGGGCAGCAGCGCGCCGATGCGCGGGTACTTGCGGAAGGTGTCCACGAGTTCCCCGCAGAGGTAGGGCCGCGGGTCGACGAGGCTCGCAGCGCCAAAACGGCGCGCGGCGACGGTGGCCGCGCCGAAGGCCATCTCACCGTGGGTGAGCGTGGGGCCGTCCTCGACGGCGAGCACGCGTTTGCCGCGGATGGCGGCCGGATCGGGGACGCTCACCGGGGATTCGGCGTGCACCAGGCGCGCCAGCGGATTCAGGGCGCGCGCATTGCCTTCGATCGTGGCGACGCCCGCGGGGCTGGCCGTGTCGATCTTGTTGATCAGGATCAGGTGGCAGCGCTCGAAGTTGACGCGACCGGGGAAATGGCTCCATTCGTGCCCTGGGCGGTGCGGATCGGCCACCGTGATCCACAGGGTGGGGCGGTAGAACGGCGTGTCGTTGTTGCCGCCGTCCCACAGGATGACGTCGGCCTCCTTCTCGGCCTGATCGAGGATCGCCTGGTAGTCGACGCCGGCGTAGACCACGGCACCGGCCGCGAGGTGCGGCTCGTATTCCTCCATCTCCTCGATCGTGCATTCGTGGGCGGCCAGGTCGGCAATCGTGGCGAAACGCTGCACCTTCTGCCGGGCAAGATCGCCGTAGGGCATCGGGTGGCGAATCACGATCGTGCGCAGGCCCTGCTCGCAGAGCAGCGCCACCACGCGCCGGCTGGTCTGGCTCTTGCCGCAACCGGTGCGCACCGCGCAGACGGCGATCACCGGCTTGTGGGAGCGGAGCATCGTGGCATCGACGTCGAAGGTCGAAAAAGCCGCGCCGGTCGACTCGACCAGGGCGCGGCGCTGGGCGACGTACTCGTAAGTCACGTCCGAGTAGGCGAAGACGACTTCGTCGACCGCGAACTTGCGGATCCACTTGACGAGTTCCTCCTCCGGCCGGATCGGAATCCCGTCCGGGTAGTCCGAGCCCGCCAGCGCGGCGGGGTAACGCCGATCCTCGATGTGCGGAATCTGGGCGGCGGTGAACGCGACGACGCGCGCATCCTGGCGACCGCGGTAGCAGGTATTGAAGACGTGGAAGTCGCGTCCCGCGGCCCCCATGATCAGGATCTTCCTTGCCATGACGCCGAACTCCTTTGGGGGAAGACGCCGGACCCTCCTGGCACGATCGGTCCTGGGCGTCGGCACCAGGTTGTCACCTCGCGCGAATTTCGTCGGCAAGCACAAGCGCACAGGCGCTTGAGGAATAGTGCGTAGGGCCGGGCAGGAGGGGCGTGGCGCCCCGTGGCGTCCTGGTGGCGGCCCTGGCGGAGCGGGGTTCGCGGGCGCGCGAAGCCCGCTCAGGATCGTCTACGACTGACGCACGCTGACCACGAAGTGGTACTCGCATCCCTTCGGCCGGTGGCCGACGAAGCGCAGCGCTCGAGGACCGTAGTTCGGGTCGAGTCCGTAGTCGACCGTGTAGGGGCCGGGGGTCCAGGACGCTAGCTCCAGATTCCCGCCGACGTTCCGCACGATGACGCTGAAACTGCCGAGGACCTGGTGATTCCTGTTGGCAATGGCCTGCCGCGCCGGAATCAGAGGGTCGATGGGTTTGGTTGCGAACGTGTCCGTCCAGAATTTCGTCATCAGGATCGGGTCGCCGTCCTGTTCCGCGACGATCACGTACAGGATGCGTCGCTCGCCATCGGCGAGGGTGCCGTTCCACAGCACCGGTGTGCCCAGTTGCTTTTGATCCTGATTCGTCCAGCCATCCTGCTGCAGATGGTGGCCGCGGATGCCCTCGTAGTAGTCGTCGCTGGACGGAAGGCGCGCCATGGAACCCTCGGTCCAGGCCAGAAAATAGACCTCGTCGCGGTCACCATCCGCGCCCTTGGTGGTGGTTCTCACGGCGTGCATGGCGTCGACCACGAGTTTCACCTGCACGGGTGCGGCCGCGACAGGCGCCGGCTCCGGAGTCGGTTCGGCCTTCGATGCCGGTGCCTCCGGCATGGCGGGCGGCTGCGGCGGCGCTGCGATCGGAGGCGTGGACGGTTGTTCCGAATCACCGCCGATCGAACAGGAGCCGATCAACAGCAGGGCTGCGAGCCAGAAACCGAACTTCGCGTGGAGTTGCGAAGAGCATGCCGACATAGGTTCTCCTTGGGGTTGGGGGGGGAAGCGGCAAACTCCTAGGGCGCGTTTGCTTGACTGGAAGTGATTTTCTGGCTGCCTTCCCAATCCTGATCCGCGCGGCCGAAGGGAAGCTCCCGCGAGGCCAGACTCGCGGTGAGCGTGGGGGCCCAAACCCGGGATGGCGTGGCGGGTTTGGCACTGCGGAGGCGCAGGGGTACCTTCAGGGGATGTCCCGCAAGGCACTCGAGAGCATGCTTCTGTGCGCCCTGCTCTCCTGCACCGCCTTGCTCGCGCGGGCCTCCGCGCAGCATCCTGCGCCGCAACTGGATTCGGCGGGCATCCAGCACCGCCTGGCCAAGCTTGAGGTGCTGGCCGGGGTGCTTTACATCGCGGCGCACCCCGACGACGAAAACACGCGTTTGATCAGCTACCTGGCCAACGGCCGCAGGGTGCGCGCGGGCTACCTGAGCCTGACGCGCGGCGACGGCGGGCAGAATCTGATCGGGCCGGAGTTTGGCGAGGGGCTGGGGATCATCCGCACCCAGGAGCTCCTGGAGGCGCGCCGCATCGATGGCGGCGAGCAGCTGTTCACGCGCGCGAGCGACTTCGGCTACAGCAAGAGTCCCGAGGAGGCCTTCGCGAAGTGGGGCCGGACGGAAATTCTCGGCGACGTCGTGCGCGCGATCCGCAGCTTTCGGCCCGACGTGATCGTCACGCGCTTCGACATCGACGGCAGCGGCGGTCACGGCCACCACACGGCCTCGGCGCTGTTGGCGCGCGAGGCCTTCCTGCTCGCCGCCGATCCGCGCGCCTATCCCGAACAGCTCACTGAAGGGCTCGCCCCCTGGCGCACCGGGCGGTTGTTCTTCAACGGCAGCACTTGGTGGCGCGCCGATCTGGCGCAGGTGGCCGAGCGCGATCCGCAGCATTGGCTCGCCGTGGACGTGGGCGGCTTCGAGCCGCTGCTCGGGGCGAGTTTCAACGAGATCGCCGGCCGGAGCCGCAGCCTGCACAAGAGCCAGGGCTTCGGCTCGGCCGAGACCCGCGGCGAGCTGTTGGAGTACCTGCGGCTCGAGCTGGGCCCCCCCCTGGGGACGAGGGATCTCCTGGACGGCGTGGACTGCGGCTGGTCGCGGCTGGAAGGCGGCGCCGAGATCGCCGCGGACATTCGCGGCCTGCGGGAGACGTTCGATCCTGAGCGGCCCGAAGCCAGCTTCGACGGCCTGTGCCGGCTGGCGACGCGGCTGGAGACCTTCGCCGCGGAGTCCGGCGCCGAAGGGGCCCACTGGGGGCGCCATCATCTGCGCGCGGTGCAGGAACTGATCGCCCAATGCTGCGGCCTGGTGGTCGAGGTGACGGGCCCGCGGGCCCGTGTGGCGCCCGGGGAGCGTTGGAAGCTCGAGACCTCGGTTCTGCAGCGGCGCGCGGGGCCGCGGCTCCGATGGCGGGAACTCCGCGGCCCCCAGGGCAGCAGGGCGGAGCTCGACCTGGAGCTGACGCCCAACCACGTGGCCCAGCACTCCGTGGAACTCAGCCTGGAGGGCGACGTTCCCTTCGACCAGCCCCACTGGCTCGCGGAGGGCCCGCGGCGCGACGTGCTGGCGCCGACCGTGGCGGGCGCGCTGGCGACGCAAGTCCGATTCGAGCTGCCCGGCGGGGGCAGCCTCGTCGTGGACGCGCCGGTGAGCTTCAAATGGGTCGATCCCGTGGCCGGGGAGCGGCTGCGGCGCGTGGTTCTCACTCCCGCGGCCTCGATCGCGGCGACGGACGACGTGGTGCTCGTCCAGGCCGACCGGGCGTCGCTCGCCGTGGACGTGGAGGCTCTGAGGGAGGGGCTGTACGGCCGGCTCGAAGTCCAGTTGCCCGCGGGGTGGAAGCTCGCGCGCGCGCCCGGGTCCGTGCCTCGGGACGCCCCGCTCGCGAAAGGCGAGAAGCGTCGCTTCCTGGTGGAGCTCGAGCGCACCCAGGGGGCCCGTTCCGGGCTGGCGAAGCTCGCGTTCGTGGCCGAGGACGGCGCCGTGCTCGCGCGGCATCGCCTGCGCGAGATCGACCAGGATCACCTGCTGCCCCAGACGTGGTACACGCCGGCCGAGGTGCGCCTCGTGCCCCTGGACGTGAAGGTGACTTCCCGGCGCGTGGGCTACGTGCGCGGGGCAGGAGACGAAGTGCCGCGGGCGCTCGAGCGCCTCGGCGTGCAAGTCGAGTTCATCGACCCGGCGCGCGCGGACGCGGCGCTGCTCGCGGGCCTGGACGCCGTCGTCATCGGCGTGCGCGCCTACAACACCGTGAACGCGCTGGCCCAGTTCCACGGGGAGCTCCTGGAATTCGTGCGCGGCGGCGGCACGCTCGTGGTGCAGTACAACACTCCTGGAGCGACCCTGGTGGTCCCCGCGGACAAGCTCGGCCCCGCGCCGTTCCAGTTGACCCGCAACCGGGTCACGGTGGAGGAGGCCGCGCCCACCTTCGTCGATCCGCTGCACGGACTGCTCACGACGCCGAACGACCTGGGTCCCTTGGATTTCGCGGGCTGGGTCCAGGAGCGCGGGCTTTATTTCGCGGGCGATTTCGGCGAGCGCTACGCGGCTCCGATCGCCTGGTCGGATCCGGGCGAGGAACCCCAGCGCGGCGGCCTGATCGCCTGCGACCTGGGCGCGGGCCGCTTCCTCTACACCGGCATCAGCCTGTTCCGGCAACTGCCCGCGGGCGTCCCCGGCGCCTATCGGCTGCTCGCCAATCTGATCGCCCGCCGCACGCCCCGGAACTGACTGCCCGCTCGGCGGCTCACTTCGCGCGCGCTTCCAATGCCGCCAGCATTTCGCGGGCCGCGTCCAGGCTCGGGTCCAACTCCAGGGCGCGCCGGCAGGCCTGGATGGCGACGTTTGGGCTCGGCGTGTAGCTGAAGAAGCGTGCCCGCAGAAACCACACTTGGGCGTTGTCCGGTTCCAGGGCGATCGCCGCGTCGATGCTGCGGCCGGCTTCCGCGTACTGCTGATTCAGGGCGTACCCGGAGGCCAGGACGGCGCGCACGAAGCCCGAGCGCGGGCGCAGGGCTTCCGCCACCTGCATGTGGTGCACGATGCCCGCGGAAATGGCCCGCGTCTCCTCGGGAGTGCGCTCGCGCTCCTGGAACAGCTCCATGAAGCCCAGGGCGGCCCGCAGGTAATGGCCCTTGAACGAGCCGGGATCCAGGGCGAGCGAGCGATCCAGCATGCGCCCGGCGTCCGAGAGCCGCTCCGGCACCGCGAGCAGGGTGCCCGCGAGGTCGAAGAGCAGAGCAGCCGATTTTCCCGCCAGGGCCTCTTCCGTGAGCAGCGGCGAAAAATCGTCGGTTTGTTCCGCGCGCCAGCGCCCATCCGCCGCGTCCAGTTCGGGCCATTGGCCCGCCGGGAAAGAGGCCAGGATGCGAATCAGCCCGGGGGTCGGCTGGGGGGAATCCGCGCCGGAAGTGTCGCCCCGAATGGAGGCCAGATTGCGCAGGGAGAACTCCACGGCGTTGGCGAGTTCGAGGTCGCGCGCCCGCAGGGCATCCAGGCGTTCGATCGTGCCCTCCACGTCCTGTTCGACGTCGAAGCCGTGGCGCCGGAAGGCGTCCAGATACTTGGGCCGCAACGAGACGATCGACTTCGCATCGCCCAGGCCGAACCACAGCGTGCCCATGAGCATGCTGATCTCGTCCAGCTCGGCCGCCAGAACCTGGTCCGCGCGCACCTGCTCCAGGGCCGCGCGCGCCGCTTCCGCCCGGGCCCGTTCGCTGTCGGCGGTCTTGCGGGCCTCCTCGGCCGCGGCCCGAAGGCCCGCTTCCACTTCGGCTCGCCCCGAAGCACCCAGGCCGTAGGACAACAGTCCGATCGAGGAGAGCACCAGGAGCAGGATCGCGGACAGGCTCGCCGCCAGGGCGGGCTTGCGCTGCATCCAGCGCGCGGCGCGTTCGACGCGGCTGACGGGGCGCGCGCGGATCGGCTCGTTCTCGCGCCAGCGCTGCAGGTCCAGGGCGAAGTCCATGGCCGTCTGGTAGCGACGGTCGGGTTCCTTGGCCGTGGCGGTCTCCAGGATCGTGGCCAGATCGCGATCGATGGCCGGGTTGGCCGAGCGCGCATCCTGGGGCTCGTCGTGGAGGATCGCCTGGAACAGGCCTTCGCGGGTGGCGCAGGCGAAGGGATGGACTCCGGTGGCGGCCTCGTGCAGCACGATGCCGAGGGACCACACGTCGCTGCGGCGATCGGCGCGCGCGCGGCCGGTCATCTGCTCGGGGCTCATGTAGGCCGGCGTCCCGGAGACCTCGCCCGAGACGCTCAGGGCCGCGCCCGCGCCCTCCTCGTCGCGGGCCAGGCCGAAGTCCAGGATCACCGGCTCGCCCTCCTCGGTCACCATCAGGTTCCCGGGCTTGATGTCGCGGTGGATCACGCCCAGGCCGTGGGCCAGGTGCAGAGCGCGGGCGCACTTCTCGACGAAGTGCGCGAGGCGCCGCAGCTCCTGGACGCCGGGCGCGGGGTCCCGGGCCTCCTGCGCGGCGGCCAATTGCCGCGCCAGGGTGACGCCCGGGACGTAGCGCATGGCAATGTAGGGCGTGCCGCGATCGAAGTCGGCTTCGAGCACGCCGCAAATGGCCGGGTGCTCGAGTCGCGACGAAACCTCGGCCTCGCGCCGAAAGCGCCGCATGGCCTCCTCGCCGCCGGGACCGAGGGGCGGCAGCACCTTGAGGGCGACCTGGCGGCCGATGCGCGAATCCAGGGCGAGCCACACCACGGCCTGGCCGCCGCGTCCGAGCTCGCGCAGCGTGCGGTAGGGCCCGATCTGCGTCGAGTCGTGCTCCGGGGAACTGGAGGGAGGCATGGGACGTGGCGGCGCGCCGCGATGGAGAGCCCGGAAGGGCCGCGGCCCCGCGCAGGGGACACTAGCAGGGCTCTCCGGGAGCGGCAACCCGGGGGCTCGGCGCCTATAATCGGTGCAGAACCGCCTGGAGGGTCATCAATGAAAGCCGGAAACGGATCCAAGTTCCTGTTCGTCGTCCTGGCCTTGCTGGCGGCTTTCGTCGGAGTCGCGGCCCAGGCGCGGCCCAAGATCCCTCCGCCGGAATTCAATCGGGAGTGGGAGCTGGACGCCGCCGGCCTGCGGCAGTGGAAGCCCTTCAGCGAAGCCTGCGCGGAGTGCAAGTCCACCAAGGTCCAGATTTGCGAGCACTGCAAGAACAGCGAAGTGCCGATCTGCCTGGAGTGCGACGGCAAGAAGCGCGCCCCCTGCCGGGTCTGCGGCGGCAAGGAGAAGCTGCCCGACCCGCTGGTGGAATTGGCCTGTCCCTATTGCACGGGCAGCAGTTGGTACGCCTGCGGGCTGTGCAATTCGTTCGGCTTCATGAACATCGACAGCGTCCAGACGAAGTGCGGCGCCTGCAAGCAGAAGGGCCTCTTGAAGTGCGGCGCCTGCAACGGGACGCGGCGCGTGGACACGGCGCGGGTGGCCAAGAAGCACGTGGGTGAACTGGGTTCCAAGGAGCTCAAGGAGCTGCTCGTGCGCTTGCGGGAGGCGCAGGGCGCGCTGGAGAAGTTCGAGCCCGAGAGCAATCCGTCGAAGAGCGCCAAGCTGTTCGCCAAGGTCCTCGAGCCCGCCGAGAAGGACCTCAAGGTGCTGAAGACCATGCAGACGATGCTCGACGACGTGCTCAAGGGCGTGAAGGCCTACGGCGCGGGCTACTCGGGCTTCGAGGAACGGCTCAAGCAGCAGTTCTTCCTGTTCAAGGACCGCACGGTCTTCCTGCTCCAGCATCAGATCCGCGCCGCCGAGCAGGCGCTTCTGCGCGCCGAATTCAACGAATCGAAGTGAGGCCGGCGCCCAGCGGGTGCCCGAAGAGGTTTTCCATGCGCTTGTTCCGGATCGCCGCGGCGTTGTGCGCCGTCAGCTCGTTCGTTGTCGCCACCCACGCCGCCGCCCCGACCCAGGAGTCCCTCGCGCCGGTGGTCGAGGGGGCCGCGCGGGGGCTCGCCAACGTCTCGGTGCTGTTCAAGACCGAGGGCGGGAAGCTCGTGCGCGTGGAGCGCGCGGCCTCGGGATTCGTGGTGGACGCCGCGCGCGGGCTCCTGCTCACCCATGAGCACCTGGTGAAGGAGATCGAGCCGGGTGGCGGCGCTCCGGGCGGTGAATTCTGGCTGCAGGTGGACCTGGAGGGCGGCCGCTCCTGCGGCGCGAAGCTCCTGGCCCGCGACGAGCGCCTCGATCTGGCGCTCCTGGAGTTGGACCTGGAGCAGGCGGGCGCGCTCACGGCGCTGGTCCTGGCCTCGGGGCCGGAGCCCGCGCCGGGCACGCCGGTCGTCGTGGTGAGCCGGCCGGCGGGCAACCAGTCGTTCGCCCTGGCGGGGGTGGTCTCTGCGCCCTGCGGCCCCGTGACCCTCCGTCAGGCGACCCTGGAGCCGGGGTCGGTGCTCGTCTCGGACGTGCCCGCGCTGGAGGAGTTGGACGGCGGGCCGGTGGTGGACCGGGACGGCGTTGCCCTGGGCATCCTGAACAACGCGCAGCGCGCCCGGTTCGACCCCAAGGCCGATGAGAACAAGTACCGGAACCCCATCGACTACTCGGTCGTGGTGCGCGCCTCGGCCATCCGCCAGGCCTTCCCGACACAACTGGGCTCGCTCGCCGGCGGGCCGGCAGGCCGGGGCGATTCGTCCGCGGCATCGGGCGCCGGGGGAATTTCGGACGCGCTGGTCGACGCCACCCGCGCCGTGGTCGGCGTGTGGGCCGGAGCGGCGGAGGCCCGCCCCCGCGCCAGCGCGCCGGGGGATCCCCACGCCGAGGAGCCCGGCAAGGGACTGGGCTCGGGGGTGGTCATTGATCCGGCGGGGCTCGTGCTCACGAGCCTGGAGACCGTGCGCGACGCGGGCACGCTGACGATCACGCTCCAGGATGGGAAGAGCCACGGCGCCAGGCTGCTGAAGGCCCTGCCCGCCAGTCGCATCGCCCTCTTGCTGGCCGAGCTGCCCGCGGGGACACGCCTGCCATTCGTGGAACTGGGCAGCTCCGCGGCGATCCTGCCCGGCGAGGACGTGGCCGCGGTCGGCAACCCCTTCGGCCACGCGCCCCAGGTCAGCAGAGGCGTGCTCGCCGCGGTCGAGAAGTCCAAGCGCCTGCGCATCGCCGCCTGGGTCCACGGGGCCCACAAGGGTGGAGCTCTGCTGGATGCCACGGGCCGCCTGATCGGCATCCCCGTGGCCGACGCCTTCGAGGACGAGGAACAGCAGCGCGGCGAGAGCTACCTCGGCGTGGCCCAGCCCATGGACTCGCTGCGCGAAGCCCTGGCGGAGGAGTTCGCGGCCCACGCCACGCTGCCCGGCCTGAAGGCCCCGATCGCGGAGGACCCGGCCCTCGCGGCTCGCCGTCGGAACAAGGTGACGGCGGTGGTGGAGGCCACGCGGGAGTCGCTGCTCAACGTGGAGATCAAGGCCGAGGCGCCCAAGGGCGGGGCCTTCGATCCCTTCGCCACCGCGGGCCGGCTGCAACTCCTGGGGCAGGGCTCGGGCGTGGTGATCGACGACAGCGGGCTCGCCATCACCAACTGGCACGTGGTGCGGCCGACGCTCGCCCTGGACGGTTCCCAGCGCACGGACCACGCCGTGGAGGTCACCCTGGCCACGGGCAAGCGATTCACGGCGCGCGTGCTCGCCACTTCCCGCGACGACGATCTGGCGCTGATCCAGCTGGAACTTCCCGAGGGCCTGCGGCTGAAGGCGGTGAGCCTGGGCGCCTCCGTGCCCCTGCGGCGGGGGGACCCGGTGGTGGCCATCGGCAATCCCTACGGCCGCGCCAACACGGTGACCGTGGGGATCGTCGCGGCCAAGGACCAGGACGTGCAGATCGCGGGCAGGCTGCACACCTACGAGAACATGCTGCAGACCGACGCGGCCATCAATCCGGGCAACTCCGGGGGCGCCATGCTCGATCTGGAGGGGCGCCTCGTGGGCATCAACAGCGCGGGGCGTTCGGGCGCGGGCCTGGCGATTCCGGTGGAGCGCGTGCGCGCGGTCTTCGGTCAGAAGCTGCTCTCGGCCATGGGGCCGTTCCTGGGGATGACGCTCGAGGATTCGGCCGACGGCCTCGTGGTCCGAGAAGTCGACCTGCACGGCCCGGCGGCGGCCGCGGGCGTCCAGGCGGGCGACCTGGCGCGCGCCCTCGACGGCCGCACGGTGGCGAGCACCGTCGAATGGGGGAATGCTCTGCAGGCTCGCGGTGCCGAGCCGACCCTGACGCTGCGCCTCGAGCGGGGGGGCCGGACCGTCACGGCGACGATCGCGCCGCTGCGCCACGCGGTGTGGCGGATCTTCCGCCAGACCGGCGTGCAGGTGGCCGAGGTGGACTACGCCGCCGAAGCGGAGCTCGTGCGCGAGGCCTCGACCCTGCTGCACCGGACCTACACGGGACTGGCCGACGGCGCGCCCAGTCGCCTGATGGCCGGGGCGCTGCGGGTCACGCGATTCGTGCCCCTGGGTGAGCACGATCCGGGCCTCCGGCCCGGGGACCTGCTGCTCGGGGCAAACCAGGTGGCGCGCACCGTGGACGGCGAACTGGTCAAGCTCGTGCGCTTCGAGAGCCTCGAGCACCTGCGGGACCTGCTCGATGCCGTGGCGACCCAGGAGGGCAGTCCCCTGGATTGCCACGTGCTGCGCGACGGCCAGGTGATCGCCGCCCGGCTCCTGGTGCGGCGCGTGCGGCAGTGAATCTCCCGTCCCGGCGCCGAAGGTCCGCCGGTCGCCGCGGGCGTTTCAGGTGTTGAACTTCGTGGCGATCCGCACCACGCCCTCGTCGTTTTCCAGGGTCCACACGGCGTCCACCTCGCGTCCCTTCTTCAGGGGCTCCAGCGGATAGAAGACCACCATGCCGGGGGCCGAGCCGCGACGGTTCGAGCCGCCGTCCGCGATGTGCACCAGGCCCTCGACCGGTGTGTTGTTGATCGTGACCTGGCAGCGGTAGGAGCTCTTGACCCCCGGCACGCCGCCCGTGCCGAAGTGGTGCAGCGAGAGCGGGTAGCCGATCACCTGCTTGTCTCCGTGGCCGTTCTGGGCCAGGAACGCGGCCACCTCGGGCCCCAGATCGGCCACTTTGACCTCCGTGGGGACGCTCTCCTTGAGCGCGTTGGGCCAGGCCTTCATGCCGCCCTTGCCCTCCGGCGGACGGCCGACGCCGCGGATGGCGTCGATCACCAGGAACGGGCCGTCGGCGTACAGGCCGATGGTGATCAGGCGCTCGTTGATCAGGGCGTCGCGGTATCCGGGCCAGTGCATCCAGGCGTCGAACACGTCCTTGGGCTTGCCCGCATTCGTGGAGACCAGGGCCATCTGGGCGAACAGGTTGCCCAGGTGGGATCCGCCGCCCAGCGCGCCGTCCTCGCGCTGTTCCCCCAGCGCTCCGCGCTCGGCCGGGTTGGCCTTGAGGTACTCGATGTGCTCCTTGCAACGCGTGGAGTAGCTGGCGCTCCAGGTCACCGCGGTGGCGCCCTGGGCCAGGCGCGCCTTGTTGAAGGCCTCCAGCCATTTCTTGGCGTCCGGGCTCACCGCCGAGAGCGGCTCGGCATTGTCGCGGATCGCCTTGAGCACCGGGCTCGCCTCGGTCCAGAAGTCCTTCCACTCCTTCTCCAGCTGGGCGATGGAAAGGCCGTTGTTGGCCGCGGTGAACTGCTTCTCCACGCCGACCACGTTGCCCGCGTCCTTCTGTCGGTCCAGGCTCAGGAGCAGTGCCGGATCGCGACGGATCACGTAGTCGCAGAACGACCAGGACTTGATGCGCGCGTCGTCGGGGAACTTGTCGGCGGTGATCAAAGGCAGCAGCGCCGCCGACGTGCCCTCGGTGATCTTCCAGGCCGACTCCAGGGCCAGCTCGCGCCAGATGTCCATGTTGGGCGAGTACTTCTCGTAGTCTTCCGCCCCGGTGGTGGAGCGCATCATCTGCTGGCGATCGACGATGAAGCGCCGGTTGTTGTTGAAGAACAGCCCGACGAACGTGTGGCCGATGCCCTCGCGCAGGGCGGCGCTGGAGAAATTGGAGCTCCACTGGGCCACCGAGCGCACCGAGGCGTCCAGGATGCCCTGCTCATTGTCCGCCGCGGCGATGGCGATGGCTTGTGCGCCGCCGGACAGGTTGCAGCCCGCCGATTGCTCCACCAGGAACTTCAAGTCCGCGGGCTTCATCAGATCCGCGTTGGCATTGAGCACCTGCACGTACGTCTGCTTGTCCTTGAAGTAGGCCCAATCCGTGAGCCAGCGCTTGGGATCGAGGGCGAAGCCCGTCTGGCCCTCGTAGGCCAGCGTCACCACGCGCAGGGCGCGTTCGGCGTTGACCGCGGCCTCCTTGAGCAGGTCCAGCTCGAAATCGCCGCGGATCGTGAAGTGCTCCGACTGCACCGTGGCGTACTTGACCTTGGCCTTCTCCAGGAACGGATGGGTCTCCGTGGCCGGCCGCTCCTCCACGGGGTAGGTCTTCTTCGATTCCTCGACCACCGCGTTTTCGAGCTTCTTCGAGCGCTCGTAGAGCGTCTGCTCCAGGTCCGTGCCCGACAGTCCGGCCACGGGCTTGTGCTCCAGGGCCGTCTTGGCCGCCTCGTCGTCGGGCGTGTAGAAGATCACCTTCTCGAAGTGCCAGCGCGCCATGTCGGTGCGCCCGGCCTTCTCGTAGTCCTGGGCCATCTTCAAGTGCGCCTTGGCCAGCTTGTCGGCCGCGGCGAGCCACTCGTCCTGCAGGCGCTTGGCCGCCTTGGGATCGGGCGTGTCCGTCTTCGGGTAGACGAACTTGGGATCCAGGGACCAGGAATTGCCGACGCGCAGGTAGCCCAGGGCCGCCCGGGCCTCCGGGTGGTCCGTCGTGTACTCGCTGAGCAGCATCAACCAGACGCGGCGCGCCACCTGGGGAAAACCGCTCTTGGCGGCCGCGGCCGCGTAGTGGTGCAGTTGGTCGGACTGCTTCTCGCGGAATTTCAGCTCCTCCGGGGACTGGGCCAGCCCGGTCGTGGACAGCGAAACGAGCGCCAGGAGGAGGGCGAGCAGGCACAAGAACTTGCGGGTCATCGTGAGTGTTCCTTGGGTGGCGGCGCGAAAGCGCAGCATACCCGAGGGGCGCGCGGGGAAGCGGCGCCGCGAGCCCCCGGCCCGCCGATCGTCGCGGGCCCGTCGGTTGTGGGGCGCGGCCGGGGCGCATAGGATCCCTCGTCCCCCCCTGTTCCCTCCTTCCCGGAGGGTCTGCAGCCCCAGCACCATGTCAGGTCAATCCGGATCGGCCCATTCCTCCAGCGCCGGCGCGGCCGAAGCTCGCACTTCCGCCGCGCGCGCGCTCCTCGAGCGCCTCGGCGACCTTCCCCATGCCGAGGCGGCGCGCGCCCTGTCCCTGGCCGAAGATGAGACCGCCGTGCAGGCCCTGCAGGGAGCGCCGCCCTCGCTGGCCCGGGCCGTGCTGGAAGAGCTGCCCTTGGGGCGCCGGCAGCGAGTCCTGGCCGCCGCCAGCGCCGAGAATCGCCGACAGTGGGCCGCCCCGGAGGGCTTCCCCGAGGGGAGCCTGGGCGCCCTGATGGAGTTGCCCATCGGGCTCTTCGGTCCGGAGCGCACGGTGGCCGAGGCCACGGAAGAACTGCGTGAGCTCGTCAAGCGCGCCTTCGTCACCTACCTCTTCGTCGTGAACGAAGCGGGCGTGCTCCTGGGGGTCGTCACCATGCGCGACCTGCTGTTCTCAGCGCCCAACACGCCCCTGGAGCAGGTGATGCTGCGCGACCCGTTCTACCTCCGGGTGGACGAGCCGCTGGTGGACGCCATGAAGCGCGTGCTGAACCGCCACTATCCGGTCTATCCGGTTTGCGACTCCGCGGGACGGCTCGCGGGATTGATCCGCGGCCCGACCATGTTCGAGGCCCAGGCCATCGAGTTGTCCGCCCAGCCCGGCGTGATGGTCGGTGTCGAGAAGGAAGAACGGCTGCGCACGCCCCTGTGGCGCAGCCTGCGCTTCCGCCACCCCTGGCTGCAGCTCAACATCCTCACCGCCTTCCTCGCGGCGGGCGTGGTGGCCTGCTTCGAGGACACGATCAACCGCGTGGTGGTGCTGGCGGCCTTCTTGCCGGTGCTGGCGGGGCAGTCGGGCAACACCGGCAGCCAGGCCCTGGCGGTGGCGCTGCGCGGCATGACGCTGGGCGAAGTCAAGAGCGGCGACGAGCGGCGGCTGATGATCAAGGAAGCCGCCCTGGGCCTGTTCAACGGTGCCCTGGTGGGCATCACCGGCGCCATCGGCATGTACATCTACGCCTCCATGCAGGGCTCCGGCGACGCCCTGCTCCTGGCCGGGATCGTGTTCGCGGCCATGATCGGCAGTTGCACGGTCAGCGGCATCGCAGGCACGGTGACGCCCCTGGTGCTCAAGCGCTGCGGCGCCGACCCGGCGACGGCCTCGACCATCTTCCTGACCACGGCCACGGACGTGGTCAGCATGGGGATGCTCCTGGGCCTCGCCACCTGGCTGCTGCGCGCCTAGCCCCCGGCCCGGCGATCGCGCGAGGCCGACCCCGCCGGTCCCTCAGCCGCGCGACGAGAGGCCGAGCACCAGGTACGGCTGGAACTCCACCGACCGGCCCTTGAGGATCACCGGCGGAAGCGGAGTGCAGTGGAAGGCGTGCTTGACCGCCGCGTGCGTGCCCGAGCCGATCACGATCTGGCCCAGGCGCGCCACGGAAGACTCCAGCCGACTGGCCACGTTGACCGTGTCGCCGATCACGGTGTAGTCGCGGCGCTGCTCCGCGCCCACGTCGCCCACGATCACCGGGCCCGTGTTGATGCCGATGCGCAGGCCCAGGCGCTGCTCCAAGGGCCTCGGTGCATTGAATTCCTCGAGCCGCGCCAGCATTCCGCGAGCGGCGCGCACGGCCCGCAGGGCGTGGTCGGGCTGCGCCAGGGGCGCGCCGAAGAAGGCCATCACCGCGTCCCCGATGAACTTGTCGAGGGTGCCGCCCTCGCGGAACACCTCGTCCGTGAGTCCGCCGAAGAGCGTGTTGAGCATGGCGGTCACGTCCCGGGCGGACAGCTTCTCGGCGATGCGCGTGAAGCCCGCGATGTCGGCGAAGACCACCGTGACCTCGCGCTCCTCGGTCTCCATGGTGCCCGCGTCCTGGCTGGAGGAGCTGACGATGCGGTCGATCACGCTCGGGGCGTGGTAGCGCGCCAGCCGTTCCCGGGCCCGGCGTTCGCGCTCCAGATGGGCGCGCATCTGGGCCCGCTCCACGGCGGCGGCGGAGATGGCGGCCAGGATCGACAGGACGCCGAGTTCCGTGGTCGAGAACGACTGGCCCGTGGTCGAGCGATCCACGTAGATCAGGCCGCTGACCGTGCCCTTGTGACACAGGGGCGCGCACATGGCCGAGCAGATGCCCAGGGAAACCACGCTTTCCGCCAGGGCGAAGCGCTGGTCCGAGGCCGTGTCGCGCACCAGCACCGACTGCTGGGAGCGCAGGGCCGTGTCCACGATGTTGCGGCTGATGCGCAAGGCGCTCAGGGTCGATCCCGGCGCCGCGCGCTGGATCCGCGGCACGAGCTGTCCAGTCTCCCCCGGGGCTCCCTCCTGCAGCAGCACGAAACAGCGCTCCGCGGGCAGGTTCTCGAAGACCAGTTCCACCAGCCGTTCCAGCGTCGCTTCCAGCTCGTCGTGCTCCATCAGTGCGTTGGCAGCGCCGTGCAGGATGCGCAGCACGCGCTTGGCGTCCTGGCGCAAGGTCGGCTGGCGCGCGGGCACGGGCCGGGCCGCGGCCCGCAGGCCGGGCAGCTTGGGCATGGCGAGCCGCGTGCCCTCCACTTTGCCGTCCGGGGGCTCCTGGTCGGCGACGAGCACCTGATCCACCAGCGCGTTGAAGTCGCGCATGTCCAGGCAGGCCTCGGCCTCGGAGCTCTCCGAATCCACGACCGAGATCTCGTCGGCGGCCTTGAGCTGACAGCGCAGCTCGAAACTGCCGATGCGGATCACGTCGCCGTCCTGCAGCACATGTTCCGTGATGCGCGCGCCGGCGATCAGCGTGCCGTTGGAGCTCCCCAGGTCGCGCAGGATCCAGCGGCCGCGCTCGGAACGGATCTCGGCGTGCTGGCGTGAAACCTCGTGACTGGGGAGCACCACGTCGCAGGTGTCCTTGCGCCCGATGGAGACCCCCGCGGCCTCGACGACGGTCCAGGCGGATTTTTCGCCGGACTTGGTGTGCAGCGTGAGCTGGGGCAGGGAAGCGTCGTTCACCACCGGTACTCCCTCCCGGCCTCGCCGATCTCGAGTCCGGGGATCCCCTGGGCCCGCAGTTGGGCGACGATTTGATCCCGGTAGCGCGGCTTCAGGTGCACGGCGATGAACGCGGCCGGGCGGGCGAGCTTGGCCCGCTCCAGTCCGAAGGTGCGCGGCGTCAGGTGCATGGAGCGGCGCGCCAGATCGTGCATTTCGTCGGGGAAGGAGGCCTCCAGGAAGACCGCGGCCAGTTCCTGGCGGGCCTGGGCCACCTGCCACAGGCGCTCGGTGGGCCCGGTGTCACCCGCGATCAGGACACTCGCGCGGCCGTTGCTCACCACGTAGGAGAGGGTCGGCACCGTGTGGTCCACGGCCACCGGCAGGACCGCAAGCCCGCCGAGCCTCACCTCGCGCTCGCTTGCGAGCTCGTGCAGCACCATGGCCGGGCCGACCGGTCGGGTGAGCACCTCCAGCCTGGGGTACACGCGGTCGTTGAACACGTCCCTGTGCAGGCAGGCCAGGGTCTCCGCGCCGGCCCAGACCTCCAGCGGCGGCCCGTCGCGCGTCAGGGTGTTCTCCAGGAGGGTCGGCAGGCTCGCGATGTGGTCGGAGTGCGAGTGCGTCAGGAGCACGTGCCGGATGCTGCGCTGGGCCTCCGGACCGCCGTAGAGGCCCACGGACCCCGCATCGACGGCGATGGAATCGTCGATCAGGTACGACGTGGCGTACTGCAGCGTGCCGTCGCCCGAGACGGCCGACGGCAGCAGTCGCACGCGGAGCGGCGAGGGGGGAGTGGCCATGCGTGTTCATCCTATCCCGCGGGCGCGGAGAGTCGCCCGCCCGGAGGGGAGGACCTTGGAGGGAGCACGGCTCGCCGCCCGCGGGGGCCCAGGGCGCTCGGGCCCGGAACGCGGGCCCGCGGCGCCTATTCCTCGCGCTTTTCGATGTTGGCCCAGGAGTCGCGCAGCGTGACCGTGCGGTTGAACACGGGGGCGCCGCTCTTCGATTCGTGGGGATCGGTGAAGAAGTAGCCGAGGCGCTCGAACTGGTAGTGAGTGCCGGGCAGGGCCTCGCGCAGGCAGGGCTCGAGCTTCGGCCCCGCGACCTTCACCAGCGACTTCGGGTTCAGGTTCGACTTCCAGTCGACGCCCTCGGGCACGTCGTCGGGGAATTGGGCGGCGAAGAGGTGATCGTAGAGGCGCACCGGCGCTTCGATGGCGTGCTCGGCGCTGACCCAGTGCAGGATGCCCTTGACCTTGCGGCCGTCGGGGGTCGTGCCGTGCCCCGTTTGGGGGTCGTAGGTGCACACGAGTTCGATGACCTTGCCTTGCGCGTCCTTCTTCACTTCCTTGCAGGTGATGCAATAGGCGTAGCGCAGGCGCACTTCCTTGCCGGGCGCGAGGCGGAAGTACTTCTTCGGCGCATCCTCCCGGAAGTCGTCGCGCTCGATCCACACCTGGCGGGTCAGCGGCATGCGGCGCGTGCCGGCCGCGGGGTCCTCGGGATTGTTGACCGCCTCCAGCCATTCGAGCTTGTCGGCGGGGAAATTCTCGAGCGTCACCAGGATCGGGTCGAGCACGGCCATCGCCCGCCGCGCGCGCCGATTGAGGTCGTCTCGGATCGCGTTTTCGAGCAGCACCTTGTCGACGGTGCTGTTGAAGCGCGCCACGCCGACGCCGTCGGAGAAGGCGCGCAGGGCCTCGGGCGTGTAGCCGCGCCGGCGCAGGCCGCTGATCGTCGGCATGCGCGGGTCGTCCCAGCCGTCGACGATCCCGGCTCGCACGAGCTCGAGCAGCTTGCGCTTGCTGAGCACCGTGTAAGTGACGTTCAGGCGCGCGAATTCGATTTGACGCGGACGATGGGGGACGGGCAGGTGGTCGAGCAGCCAGTTGTAGAGCGGCCGGTGGATCTCGAACTCCAGCGTGCAGACCGAGTGCGTGATCCCCTCCAGCGCGTCGCACTGGCCGTGGGCGTAGTCGTACATCGGGTAGATGCACCACCGATCGCCGGTGCGGTGGTGGTGCGCGCGCAGAATCCGGTACAGCACCGGATCGCGCAGGTTCGGATTCGGCGAGGCCATGTCGATCTTGGCGCGCAGCGTGCGCGCGCCGTCCTCGAATTCGCCCGCGCGCATGCGGCGCAGGAGGTCGAGGTTCTCCTCGGCGGAGCGGTTGCGGTACGGGCTCTCGCGACCCGGACGGTCGAGGCGGCCGCGATATTCGGCCACCTGTTCGGCGGACAGGTCGCAGACATAGGCGTGGCCCGTGCGAACGAGGTGCTCGGCGTAGCCGTAGAGTTCCTCGAAGAAGTCGCTCGCGTAGGTGAGCCGATCCCACCCGAAACCGAGCCAGCGCACGTCGTGCTGGATCGAGTCGACGTATTCCTGCTCCTCCTTCGCCGGGTTGGTGTCGTCGAAGCGCAGGTTGCACTTGCCGCCGTACTTCTGCGCCAGGCCGAAGTTGACGCAAATGGCCTTCACGTGGCCGATGTGCAGGTAGCCGTTCGGCTCGGGAGGGAAGCGGGTGTGGACGCGCCCTGCGTTCTTCCCCGCGGCGAGGTCGGCCTCCACCTCGTCGTGGATGAAGTGGTGGTAGGCCTTTTCGGGCGCGTTCGAAGTGTCTTGGCTCATCGTGCTCCTTCCGCGGCGATCGGTCCCTTCCAGGGGCCGGTTCACTCCGCGGGAACGCGAGAAGATACCAACGCCCATTTTAGGACGCACGGATTCGTCAGCCCCGCGCACGCGCGTCGCGCACGGCGCGGCGGGCCGTGGGCTGTGCTTCAGGCCGGTTCCAGGGCCCTGAGAGGAAGCCTCAGCGACGGCTCAGAACCCAGCCCGCCCAGTCGCGGACCGGAGAGCGTCCCGCCACGCGCTCGGACTTGGCGCGCCAGAGTGCTTCCTCCGGGGAGAGCCCCTCGAACCACACGCGCCGGTAGAACGAGAGCATCAGTCCGCGGGTCGTCTCGTCGCTGACCTTCCACAACGAGGTCACCACCGTGGCGGCGCCCGCGGCGTGCAGGGCCTTCTGAAAGGAGGCCACGCCCTGGCCCGCGGAGAGCGTCCCGAGGTTCGTGTCGCAGGCGGAGAGCACCACCAGCCGGCATCGAGACAGGTCGAGCGTCGCCAGTTCCTCGGCGGTGATCATGCCCTCCGCGCGCCGATCGGCGGAAGTCGAGTTCGAGCCGGCCAGGGCCAAGCCGCAGAGCGCCAGCGGGGAGCGCTCCGCCAGGCGCGCCGCCGTGCCGGTCCGCGCACCCGACGGGTCTTCGGAGCGCTCGAGGAAGAAACCGTGGGTGGCCACGTGCAGGACGCCTGCGCCGGCCGCCGCCGAGGCCAGCGCGGAGCGCGTGGCCGAGCGACCGCTGAGCAGGATCACGGAAGTGGGGGCCGCGCGCGAGGCCGGCTCGCCCGGGCGAAGCGTGCGGAGCAAGGCAGCCAGCGCCTCGACCTCCGCGGTGGTTCCCTCCAGCCGGGGAAAGCGCAGGCCCTCGAACGCACCGCCGGGCCTGCCCGCGGTTTCCAGGCTCTCGCGGGCTTCGACCGCGGGCCCCTCCTCGGCCTCGGGCTCGTAGTCGACCCCGCCGACCGCGACGAGCGCGCCGATGGGAGACTCCTTCGCTGGGAGCCGGGCGGCGCCCCGGGCGCCCGCGGGGGACAGGACCATGTGCCAACGGTCGCCCAGCCGTCGATCGCCGACGGGCAGGGCATCCAACGGAATCAGGTGCAGCACGTCGTCCAGGGCCACGCGCACCCGGGAAGCCGTGCCGATCGACTCCGCCAGGGGATCGACGACCAGGCGGCGCAGCGCCTCGCCGCAGCGGCGTTCCTCGGCGTCCGGGTCGGAGCGGCCCTGCAGGATCGCCCTGCGCCAGGCCTCGGCGGCCGCGGTGATCGGCTGGAGGAGACCGAGATCAAGGCGGCTCACGGGCTGGCCGGCGCGCACGACGAACGCCAGCAGGCGGGGTTCCCGCGGCGTGGACACCGGCGAGGTCGGGTCGCGGCGGTCGAAACGCCAGTAGGCGACCAACGCCTCGTCCTTCGCGAGCTCCCGTTGCACGGCGGCGACGCTGGGCTGCAGGTCGGCCAGCCGGTCGCCGGCCGATGCGCTCAAGGCGGCGCGCAGCTCGCGTTCGGTGCGCTCCTTGGCGGCCATGGCCTGCTCGAGGGCGGCCGCGGATTCGCCGGCGGCCGCCAGCCGCACGACCTCGCGCGCCTGGGAGCGCAGTTTCCGGCGCAGGGGCTCGATCTCCTGGGAGGCGGGGGAGTGCGAGCAGGCGAGCAACGCCACGCCGATCGCGCGCGCGGATTCCACGAGCTCGAATGCCTGGGCCGCGGCCGCGTCCTCTTGGCTCCCACCGCCCGTCAGCTCGAGCAGGGCGAGTCCGTCCGAGACCAGTCGCGACCAGTGAACCTGCGTCGCCTCCGCTTCGCTGATCGAGAGCGTCATCGCGCAGCGCGCGAAATAACCCCGGGCATCGGCGAGCGCGAGCTCCGACAGCTCAGCGGCCCGGGTTCCCCGTCCCAGGCGCGCGCAGAGTCGCGCCACCTGCATCTGCACCTCGGCCAGGTCCGGATTCTCCGGCGGCAGGGCCAATCGGGTCGCCGCCAGCGCGCGCTCCGCCTGCACCAGCGCGGCTTCGAACTCCCCCAGGGCTTCCAGGGCATGGGCACGCACGGCGGCGAGGCGCCATTCGCCCACAGGATCCCGTCGGCCCGCGCGGGCGCGCTGCTCTTCCCGCTCCAGGACCACGGCCAGCGCCTCCCGGTGCAGGCCCATCCGGTTTCGCACCTCGCCCAGGGCCGCGTCGCACAATTCGGCGCCCTCGGTCGATGCGAGTCCGGCCTCCCGGTAGGCCTCGCGCAGCGCCGTGAGCTCGCTTTGGACCGCCTCCAGTTCCCCCAGGCGCAGCCGACACACGGCCACGTTGTGCCTGGAGCGCAGCAGCTCCGGATGCAGGGGTTCGTATTGGGTCCGCTGCGTGTCGAGCACGCGCTGGTGCATGGCCCGCGCGGTGCGATCGTCACCGAGGGCATCCAGGGTGGAGGCCAAGTTCGTGAGCGCCGCGAGCAACTGCGGATCGGTGGGGGCGAGCGTCCGGGAGAGCGTGCGCACGGCCTGTTCCTCGAGCCTGCGCGCTTCCTCCAGCTCGCCCAGCTGATACAGCAGGGAGCCCAGGGACGACTGCGCCTGGGCGGTGCGCGGATCGTCGGGACCGAAGGCGCGGGCGTGGGTCGCCGCCGCGGCGCGGATCAGCGGGGCCGCCCCTTCGAAGATCCCCCCCGACCAGCAGGGTCAAGCCGAGGTTGTGGCGCGCCGCCGCCGCCTCGATGCTGTGCTCGCCGAAGCCGCGATCGGCCAGCGAGACGCAGGCCTCGCACCAGGGCAGCGCCTCGGCGCTCCTGCCGAGCTCCGCCAGCACCCCGCACAGCGCCGCCATGGGTTGCAGCCGTGCCCGGCTGAGCGGCGGATAACGCCCGTCGGCGAAGCGAACCAGGGCCTGGAGGATCTCCAGGCTCTGTTCCCTGGCGCCCCAGTTCAAGAGCGACTCGCCGGCACGCCACAGGGCGCCGTGGGCGGCGGCGTCGAGTTCGATCCCCCCGACCGCAAGCAGCTTCGCGGCAGCCGGCGCGACCCGACTTCGGGCGCCCAACAGATCGCCGCGGGCCTCCAGGAGGGCGGCCTCCAGCAGGGCGCTCTCCAAAGCCCCCCTGGCCTCCTTCGAGGCGGCGTTCTCGGACATCTCGCGCAGGTGGACCCGGACCGGGCCCACCGCGCGGGCATCGGGGCCCGCGACGACGATTTCAAGCTCGGTCCCCGCCTTCACCGTGACGCGCAACCAGGCGGTCGTGCCCCCGCCCAGGTTGTCGTCGGAGACCTTCAGGGAGCCGTCGGCGCTTTCGATCGCCAGGAACGGATCGAGGGCCTCCGACTCCGCCCAGACGAACAGCTGGCCGTCGGCCGAGGTGACGTGTCCCAGGCTGGTGCACGGCCCGCGGTCCCCATAGGGGGGCGCCTCCGCCTCGATCTCCAAGTCGAGGTCGAGCCGCACCGGTTGCTGGGCCGCGCCCGCGGAGCAGCAAAGGAGCGCGAGCGAGGCCGCGTGCGCGAGGAGTGCCATTGGCCGCCGCAGTGTACGCCGAAGGGCGCCGGGCTCCCGGCGGCCCGGGTGGTCCCGGGGGCGCGGGGGCCCGGGGGCCTGCGCCACGGAGGGGCTTCGCGGACGGGCGGTCCGGCCCGCGGAGCCTGGAAGCCTCAGAAGGGCTTGAAGTACACGCAGCCCACGGCGACGGCCGCGAGCAGGTAGACCACGACCGCCAGGGCCTTGGCGTTCTCCGGCTTGCGGAAGGCGAGCGCGGGCAGTGCCGAGATCACCAGCCAGCACAGGATCTTGACGATCAGCCAGCCCGGAAAACCCGTGGCCAGCTTCGCCTGCAGCCCGAATCCGGCCACGAACATCACCAACGAGGCGATGCCCGTGACCATCATCGTGGCCTTGCGGCGCTCGGGGGACGGGCTCGCACAGGCCGCATAGGTCCAGCCGACGAGCACGAAGGCGGCGAGCACGTGGAGGAACGCGTAGATCGTGGGGTTCATGGGCGGATAGTGGGGCCCATGGCGGCCCATTCCTCAACCAGAATCCGGCGGAAGGCCGGGCGGACGCATTCTCGCGGCCGGGGGCCGTTCGAACGCCGGTCCTCGTAGTTCCGCGATTCGGGCCGCCTCAGCCCCCGGGGCCGGTCAAGGATCAGGCCAGGATCGCGTCCATGCGGCGCGAAATGTCCAGCAGTCGTTCCTTCTCGCCGCCGCCCACCTCGGCCGTGGCCCAGCCGTCGTAGCCGATCTCGCGCAGCGCCTTGACCACCTCGGGCCAGCGGTTGTCGCCCTCACCCAGCTCCACCTCGAAGCCCTTCCAGCGGCCCAGCTCGTCGCGCTTCTTGCGGCTGTATTCCTTGATGTGCAGCTTCAGAATGCGTGCGCCCAGGATGCGGATCCACTGCTCGGGCCAACCGTAGGTGATCACGTTGCCCACGTCGAAATGCCAGCCGACCCAGGGCGACTGGAACTGGTCCACGTAGCGCGCGGCCTCCAGCGGCGAGAGCAGGAAGTTGTTCCAGACGTTCTCGATGGCGATCTTGACGCGGGCGCGCTCGGCCGCGGCGAGCACCTGCTTGATCTCGGCGCTGGAACGCTCCCAGGCCTCGTCGTAGGCCACGTGTTCGTTGACCACCGCGGGGACGAGCAGCACGCTCGTGCCGCCCCAGGCCGCGCAATCCTCGATCGAGCGCAGGAGGGCCGCGCGACCCTCGTCGCGCACGCGCGGGTCGGGATCGGAGAGTGGCTTGGACCAATGGGCCGAATCCACGGTGCCCTCGACCTCGAGGCCCGTGGCCTGCTTCGCCGCGAGCAACTCCTCCGTGCGCAGGTCCGAGGGGCTGTCCACCTCGACGCCGTCGAAGCCGCAGTCCCGCAACAGGCGGAAGCGCTCCAGGAGCGGCCCATGGTGCTGCACCATGCCCAGCATCACGGCCTTCTTGAATCTGCGCGGGCTCGCGGCCCCCTGGGCCGACGCGGGCAGGGCACCCAGGGCTGCCGCCACGCCGCCGGCGGCCCCGGCGATCACGAGCTCCCGTCGATCGAATTCCATGCCGCCTCCTACCACACGTCCGCCGCCGCGAGCCCCCGGGCGACATCGGCCTCGGCGACGCTCGGGTTGCACTCGACGCCCACGTAGCCCTTGTAGCCCAGGGCCGCGAGCTCCTTGAGCACGCGGTTGTAGTGGATCTCGCCCGTGCCCGGCTCGGTGCGGCCCGGGTGGTCGGCGAGCTGCACGTAGCCGATCTCCGCGATGCCCTCGCGCAGGTGCCCGCACAGGTCGCCCTCGCTGATGTGCATGTGGTAGAGGTCCCAAAGGATCTTCACGTGGGTCGAGCCCACGGCGCGCACGATCTTGATCGCGTTGGGTGAGCCGTAGAGGCAGTGGCCCTTGTGGTCCACGCGCACGTTCATGGGCTCCAGCACCAGCGTCACGTCGTGATCCTCGGCGATCTTGGCCGCGCGCTTCAGGCCGAGAATCACCGCCGCGTGCATCTCCTCCATGCTCTTGCCCGGAATGTCGTTGCCGGCGACGACGCACATCATCTTGGCCCCGAGCTGCTTGGCCGTGGCGCAGCCCGCGAGGATCTCCTGCTCCAACTTGGCGTGGTTCGCCGGGTCGTTCATGCCGGGCACGAAGCCCCAGCCGGTGAACTGCGTGCAGACCATGCCCGTGTCCTTCATGGCCGCCGAGATCGCCTCCAGGTCCTTGCCGCGCCAGGGCCAGAATTCGAAGGCCTGGAAGCCCACCTCGTGGGCCGCCCGGATGCGTTCGGGAAAGGGGAGTGCCCCCCACCACATCTCCAGGTTGGCGGCAAAGCGCGTCTTTGTGCCCCGCAGCGGGGGATCGCCCGCTGCCGGCCGAGCGAGGGGCGCGGGAGCCGCGGAGGCGCAGAGGCCGGCGGCGCCCGCCAGGGCACCGGCGGCGTAGAAGATCGAACGGCGATCGAACTGCGTCATGTTCAAAGGCTCCAAAGGAACTCGATCAGGTCGCGCATTTCCTCGCGCGTCAGGAAACGCGTGAGGTCCGTGGGCATCGAGGACTGGCCCTCGCGGCGTTCCTCGATCTCCGCCACGTCGATCTCGTGCTGCTTGGCCGCGGCGTCGATCAAGTGCAGCGTCTTCTCATCCTCGGACAGCACCCGGCCTTCCAGGCGCGTGTCGTCCTTCAGGAACAGGATCGTGCTGCGGAAACCGGCGGCGATCGTGCGATTGGGGTCGCAGAGGGAGACCAGCAGGTCGGCGCGGGTGGCGCGGTCCTTCAGTCCATCGAGGGCGGGGCCCACCAGGCCGCCCTCGCCCGCGGCCTGGTGGCAGCGCAGGCAGGCGGTCTCGCTCTTCTCGCGGAAGATCCGCTTGCCCCGTTCGGCGTCGCCGCCGTGGAGCGAGTCGACGTACTCGGCCAGCAGGGGCTCCAGGTCGCGCGGTGCGCGCAGGGCCCGCAGGAGTTCCGGCACGCCGCCGTCCTGCTTCTTTTCCGCGGCGCGGGCCAGGTCCAGGGCGAGCTCGGGCGCGACGAGCCCCGCGGTCTGGCGCCGCAGCAGGTCGGCCAGGGCAGCGGAGGCGGCCGGCGTCGGGAGCTTGGCGAGCACCGAGAGGGCCGCGCGACGCTCGCGCAGCCCGCCCGATTCGAGCACTTGCAGGGCCAGGGAGAGGGCCTGGGCGGGCTCGATGCGCGGCAGGTGCTCCAGGGCCTCGGCGCGCACGTCGCGGTCCCCCGAGGCGATCCCGGCGCGGAGCGCCGCGCCCAGTTCGGCCGAGTCGAGCTGCGCGAGTCCGCGGATGGCCTCGGCGCGCACCATGGCCGGGCGCGTCTCGTCGGAGGCCCAGGCGGCCAGCCGGGGCGCGGCGGTGCCCAGGCGCAGCAGCACCGCCGATTGGACCCACTGGCGCGCCAGGGTGGGCTCCTCGCGCAGGGCCAGGGACTCGCCCAGGGAGAGCAGCGCCTCGCCGACCGCGGCCGCGACGGCGGCGTCCCGCTCGGGGAGCGGCCGCCAGGCGCCGACGACCGTGTCGCGGCTGGAGGGCTTGGCCCACTGACCCAGTCGCAGCAGGGCCTCCTCGCGCAGGCGCGCACTGACGTCGCCTCGGGCGGCGAACTCGGCGACTCGGGCAGCGTGGGCCCGCGTTCCCAGGCGGAAATTGGCGTTGATGGCCCGGCGCTGGAGCGCATATTCGTCGCCGCGGGCGTTGAGCAACGCCGCGAGGGGCTCCAGGGCCGCGGTGATCGGCACGTCGTAGATGGCCCGGGCGGCCTCCAGCACCACCGCCGGGTCGGAATCGGCGAGGAAGCGCTGGACCTCGGGGCTCCCCTGGCGACGCAGGCCCACCACGGCGGCCAGGCGCACGGCCTCGGAGTCGTGGTCCGCGAGGCCGGCGAGCTCGGCGGACTGGAAGCACGCGCCGAAGGCCAGCGAGGCACAGTGGGCCAGCACCGGATCCGCCTCGCCGGGGGCCGCCGCGAATTCGATCAGCTCCCGGCCCACACCCGCCGCCTTCACGCGCGCGAGACCCAGGGCCGCGTACATGCGCACGCGCGGCTCGGCGTCCCTGAGGCGCTTGACCAGGCCCTGGACCGCACCCGGCTCGCGCAGGTCGCCCAGCACGCGCGCCGCCTGGGCGCGCACCTCCGAGTCGGCGTCCTCGAGCAGCGGCGCGAGCCACAGGGCGCCGCGCGCGCCCTTCTCGCGCAGCAGCATTCCCAGGCCCCAGATGCCGTGGACGCGGGCGAGGCGCGACTTGGACGAGAGCGCGGCCTGCTCCAGCCGCGATCGGCCCGCCGCGCCCCTGCGCACGAGGGCGAACTGGGCTTCCTGGCGCACGCGTTGGTCCGCATGGGAGAGCAGGCCGGCGAGCTCGTTCTCCGGCCGCCGGTCGAAGCCCTCGCGCAGCAGGCGGGCCGCCTCGCGGGTCGCGAAAGCCCCCCGGGCCTCGGGATCGTACGCGCGCCAGATGCGGCCCTTGCCGGTCTGGTTCCAGCCCTCGGTCCAGTCGAGCACGTACATCGCGCCGTCAGGGCCGAGCTCCACGTCGGTGGCCAGCACGCCCCACCAGGTTTCGTCGTGGCGTCCCAGCTGGAAGCCCGCGCCGTGGGGCAGGAGTTCGAACCCGCGCACGCCGGAGTACTGGGCTCCGCCGCGAAAGTCCGCCAGGAAGAACCAGCCGGAATACTGCGCGGGAAGCCCCGTTCCGGGATCGATCGAAAGCCCGGAGGGGCCGTCGGACAGATTGGCGATCGGCGGCAGGATCGCGGCCACCTGATTGTCCGGATACGGGTGCCACTGCTTCTCGTCGTTCCACGGCCCGCGCACGTCGGGCTCGTTGATCCACTGGTAGGCCTGGCGCCAGCCCGAGTCGGAACCCTCGACCACGTGCACGAGGCGCGCAAGGTCGCCGCCGTCGGAGTTGTTGTCGCCGGTGAACAGGTTGCCGAAGGCGTCGAACACCAGGTCCTGGGGATTGCGCAGCCCGGTGGCGAAGAGCTCCAGCCCGCTGCCGTCGAGCTCGCAGCGCAGCACGGCGCCCGCTTCCGGGTACTCCATGCGCGTGCCGCTGGGCAGGGGCACGTTGAGTCCCCGGTCGCCCACGGAGAAGTAGAGCTTCCCGTCGGGTCCGATGCGCAGTCCGTGCAGGTCGTGGCCCAGGAGCGCCACGTGCACGCCGTAGCCCGTGGAGAGCTCTTCTTCCACGTCGGCGCGGCCGTCGCCGTTCCCGTCGCGCAGGCGCCACAGGGAGGGGATGCAGGTGTAGAACACGTCACCGCGGTAGGAGAGCAGGCTCGCGCCGATGCCCGCCGCCGCGTCGCGGAAGCGATCACTGAAGACCGTGGCGCGATCCAGGAGCCCGTCACCGTCGTCGTCGGTCAGGCGCCGCACGCGCTCGCAGGCACGCTCGAATTCGGGGAAGCGCTCGCCCAGGTGCTTCTTGAAGTAGGCCACCCGGTCCTCGACCGTGCGCGCCGCCAGGTCGTCGTCGTTCCAGTCCATGTGGTCGCGGATGTCCGTGACCCCCTTGTGGTGGCGGAACGTCTCGCCCACGTAGACGGTCTTGCCGTCGTGGTCGAAGGCGAAGCACACGGGATTGGCGAGCAGGGGTTCGGCGGCCACCAGCTCGACCTTCCAACCCGCCGGCAGCTTGAAGCTCGAGAGGCGCTGCTCCGCCTCCGCGGAGCGCTCCGCCACGAAGGGTGCGAAGGGGTCGGGCTCTTGGGACTCGCCCTGGGGCGCGAAGGCCCCGGCGGGGGACGGCAGGGCGGCCAGCGCCGCCCAGGAAAGCCACGGACGGCCGCGGTTTGTGCTCATTTCGAGAACTTTTCGCGCATGCGCACCAAGAGCGCCCGCGTGGCCAGGATGCCCTCCTTCTCGGACAGGCGCTCGCCCTCGTACTCGATGCCGATCCAGCCGTGGAAGCCCGCCGCGAGCACGATTCCCAGCATGCGCTCGTAGTCGGTGGCGGTCTCGTTCCCCTGGGCGTCGAAGTCGTGGCTCTTGGCGCTGACCGCCTTGGCGAAGGGCATCAGCTCCTGCACGCCCTGGTAGCGGTCGTAGGTCTTGCCCTCGCCCAGATGGAAGTTGCCGAAGTCCGGCAGGGTGCCCACGCGCGGGTGCGCCGCCTGCTTCATCACGCCCGCGAGCCAGGCGCCGTCCGAGGTGTTGCCGCCGTGGTTCTCGACGATCACGTTGATCCCGAGCGGGTCGGCGTAGTTCGCGAGCAGCACCAGCCCCTCGGCCGCCTGGGACTGGTGCTCCTCCCGCGTGCCGTCGCCGCCGGCGTTGACGCGGATCGTGGCGCAGCCCAGGGTCTTCGCCGCGTCCACCCAGCGCTTGTGGTTTTCCACCGCCTGGAGGCGCTCCTCCTTCTTCGAGGCCCCGAGCGCGCCCTCGCCGTCGCACATGATCAGGTGATTCGTGACGCCGTGGTCCTTGCAGCGCAGGTTGAGCTCCGCCAGGTACTTCGCGTCCCGCGCCTTGTCCTTGAAGAACGAGTTGACGTACTCGACGCAGTGCAGGTCGTAGTCCTTGGCCGCGACGACCGGAAAGTCCAGGTTGGACATGGCCCCCGACTGCAGCGCGCGATGCAGCGACCACTGGGCCAGGGAGATCCTGAAGGGCGGCGGGGGGGGAGCCTTGGGGCCGGCGCCGTCCTGGGCCGGGGCGGTCGGGTTTCCGGTGCTCCAGGCGCAGGCGGCCAAGGCCGAGGCGGCGCCAAGGGGCATCAGGGAGCCCAGGGAGGCGGTCCGAACCAGGAAATCGCGGCGTGAGGTGCTCATGGCGGGGCAGAGCGTACCCCTGCGCGCCGAGCGTGCGCTACAACACGCACTTCAGGTTTCCCCACGCTTCGGCCCCCCCGAGAACCCTTCCATGATCTCCCTGCAGGCCCTGTGGGCCCCCGCCGTCCTGTGGACCGCACTGTGTGCCGGCGGGTGCCGGACTTCCGAGGTCGCCGCCGCTTCGCAGGCCCCCGCGGCGCCGATGGTCCCCGCGGCCGCCCCCGCCGCCGCCGAGCCCCCTGCCGCCCCGGCACCCGCGGTCGCCGCCGAGGCGGACTGGCGCGAGCTCTTCGACGGCAAGTCCCTCGACGGCTGGGTGACGAAGGGCGGCCACTACGACGGGGCCGCCGCCTGGACCATCGAGGACGGCGCCCTGACCGGCCGCGTGGGCCCGGGCGGTGAGGGCGGCCTGATCTACACCGCCGAGCCCTACTCCTCCTGCGAATTCCAGTGCGACGTGCGCATGGACTATCCCTTCTACAGCGGGATCTTCCTGCGCATGGCCCCGGAGGGCCGCGGCGCCCAGGTGACCCTGGACCACCGCCCCGACGGCGAGATCGCGGCGATCTACTCCGACGGTTTCCTGGCCCACAACGAAGCGGCCAAGGACAAGTTCAAGCGCGGCGAGTGGAACCACGTGGAAGTGCGCTGCACGGGCTTCGACATGCGCCTGGTGGTGAAGCTCAACGGCGAGCAGGTGATGGACTACTCCGTTCCGCCCGGCACGCCGGGCTTTGCACCCCGGGGCCTGATCGGCCTCCAGGTCCACGGCGATCGCGACGATCCCAAGACCCACCGGGTGCAGTTCAAGAACATCCGCGTGCGCGAACTCCCCGTGTTCGAGGACCCGGGGTTCACGGCCGACCCGCAGGGGATCCTGACGCCCGGCCCGGCGGCACGCCAGGCGGGCTGGCGTTCCCTGACCGCCCGGCCCGACCTGTCGGACTGGGCCGCCTCCGGCGACCAGGAGGGGTACAAGCTCGAAAACGGCGTCCTGCACGTGCCGGCGAACGGCTCGGGCTACCTGCGCACCCTGGCCGACTTCACCGACTTCCACCTGCGGGTGGACTTCAAGATCGCCCGCATGGCCAACTCGGGCCTCTACCTGCGCTCCTGGCGCAAGGCCCAGAACCCCTCCTACGAGGGGGCCGAGGTCCAGATCCTCGACGACTTCAACTGGGAGAAGGAGACCCAGTCCAAGCTCTTGCCCTACCAGTTCACGGGAGGGCTCTACGGGTCGGTGCCGGCGGGCTGGAAGCGCTACCGGCCCCTGGGGCAATGGAACACCTTCGAGGTCCTCTACGTGGGGAAACGGCTGGCCGTGGCCCTGAACGGGCTCGTGCTCTACGACGTGGACGTCATGCAGGTGCCCACCGGGGAGCACCCGCCCTTCTCCCAGCGGCCCTTCTCGGGTTTCATCGGGTTCCAGCGCTATGGGGCCCCCGGGGTGACCGAGCCCTATGCCGCCTGGTTCCGGAACGTCCTGGTGCGGGAACTTTGAGCCGCCATCGGCTATCCTGTTCGCCCCATTCCGTCCCCCTGAAGATCTGCTGACATGACCTACGTCGTTGCCGAACCCTGCATCAAGTGCAAGTACACCGATTGCGTGGACGTTTGCCCGGTCAACTGCTTCTACGAGGGTGAGAACTTCCTCGCGATCAACCCCGACGAGTGCATCGACTGCGGCGCCTGCGTGCCCGAGTGCCCGACCGAGGCGATCTTCAGCCAGGACGATCTGCCCGCGAAGTGGTCGGAGTACCTGAAGCTCAACGCGCAGCTCGCCGCCAACTGGCCGGTGATCACGGCCAAGAAGGCCGGCCCCGCCGACGCCGACCAGTGGAAGGGCGTCGAGGCGAAGCGCGAGCACCTCTCGACCAAGCCGTTCTCGAAGTAGATCGGCCCCTCGCCGGGGAAGGGGCCCTTGAAGCCCACCGCGAAGAGTTTTCCTGTGCGCCCGAACCGGGCCGTCGCCGGCGGGCAGGCCCGCGGGGACTGCAGGGCGATCCCTGTCCGCCCTGCGCGCCGAGGCCACGGGCGGCCGCGGGCGAGGCTCGCCCGCGCGTTTTCCAGGGGCATGGTAGATTTTCGCGGTCTTCCCTCCGCACCGACTGGATCCACACCATGCGTTTCCTCCCCTCCGCGATGCTCGCGCTCGCGGCGCTCGCGCCGCAACTTTCCGCCCAGGTCAGCCCCGAAGCCGGCCCCGACCAGACGATCGCCTTCGGCTCCAGCGCGACGCTGGCCGGTGCGCTGAACAACCGTTCGCCGCTGGATTTCTGGACTTCCGACGGCAACCTCGCCACCGAGGACTGCATCGTCATGCACCGCGACGGTGAGCCGCTGCGCGCGAGCCCGCGGCTGCACGATCCCCTGGGCGCCGGCATGGGCTGGCCCAGCGATCTTCTGCGCATCGGAGGTCAGGTGTACGGCATCGAGAGCGGCCGCCGCTTCCTGTACACCGTCGACGAAATCACCGGGCTCTGCACGCCGATCGGCCCCGCGAACACGTGGAAAAACGTGTATTCGCTGGCCTACGACCCGGCCCTCGACCAGGTCTACGGCGTGGACCTGCTGAAGAAGCAACTGCTCAAGTTCAACCGCCACACGGGCGTGGTCACCAAGGTCGGGGTCAACACCCTCAAGGGCTATTTCTTGATCCGCGCCCTGGCGTTCCGCCCCTCGGACGGGTTCCTGTATGCGATCGACCAGGGCAAGAGCCAGTTGATCAAGATCAACCCCGTCACCGGCGCGCCGACCCTGGTACGCCAGTACCTCAAGGTCTCGACCTCACGCATCGAGGAACTCGAGTTCGTGGGGGACGAGCTGTACGCGATGCTGGGCCTGCTCAACCTGCAGGGCGACCTGGTGGCCGGGCAATTGCAGCGGCTCGATCTGAACGGCGGCCCGACGGTCAACCTCGGGCCGATCATCCCTGAGTGCTCGCCCCACTCGCTCTTGATCAACTCCCTGCCGGAGTCGTTCCAATGGGGCGTGGACAGCGGCCCGGGAGCGGTGACGTTCTCCGACGCGAAGTCCTTGACCTCCAGCGCGACGTTCAGCGCCCCGGGGACCTACACGCTCAGCCTGACGGCCTTCGCCGCGGGCGGCCCGGTGTCCGACACGCTGACCATCGACGTGCAGTGAGCCGCGGGAGGCTCGCCGACCCTTCTCGGTGAGCCCGGGGCTCTCCACGGGCGCCAATGCGCGCCCGAGGATTCCCTGGCGACCGCCGCGGCCCTGCCGGGGCGCCACAGACCGCGGCGGCGGCCGGCTGACGTTCCGTCTTCCACCGACTTCGCCACCTGCACCGATCTGCTCGCCCGATCTCTCGCGGCCGAGGGCCGACTCGACGAGGCCCTGCGCGCCGCGAGCGTGTCGGTCGCCCTGTTCGAGCGGTTGTACCCCAACGGCCACGCACGGCGCGCGGTCGGCCTGAGCACGCTGGCCCTGGTATTCCACAAGCAGGGGAACTCCGAGGAGGCCCGTGCGGTCCTCCAGCGGGCCGAGGAAATGGCGCTCGCCCACGAACCGCCCACCGGACCGCTCGCCCAGCGGATCCTGGCGGTGAAGTAGCAGATCACGGGCGAATAGCCGAATCCGCGGCGCGCCCGCGCCCCGGGTCGTCGTCGATCCGCGGAGATCGAGGCTCAGTCCGTGAGCGGGTCTCGGATCCCGGCGTCGGCGTCATGAGCATCGAGGACTCCCCGTGCGCGGATGCTCGATGACTGGGCGGGTTCGATCACTTGGCCTGTCGTAGACGGCCCCTGGACGCCTGCGAAGGCCGGTTGCACCCGGGAACGTGAATTGCAGCGGATTCCCAGCCAAGCCCTTCTAGCTGGATCCCCTTTCTGGGGTGTCAGGGGGGGCGTTTGCGCCCACCGCCCAACTTCCGAGGTACGCTGATGAAGTCTTCCACACTTCGACGCCTTCCGCCCTCCCTCCTCGCGATGACTGTGGCCGTACTCACTTGCGCCGCACGAGCTCAGGATCCCTGCGCAGGGCTCGTGCGGGCCTGGGTCGACCCGGTGCTGGGGCCGGAACATTCGGCCAAAACGGCCCAACGGGGCCCCCATCCCCCCCTCCGGGGCGCTACCGTGGCCGCATGGTCAGGAGCTTGGAAGTCCTTCCCGTGGAGTGGCGCGGGAAGAAGGGGGGCGGATGTAGAACGAGGTTGCACAAAGGCCGCTGCTGGCCCGCATGATTGCTCAACCCAACAAGGCTGCTTCAATATCCAGTGTCAAGGAGTTCTCAAGTGATTTCACAAGCCCTCAAGCTGCTCGCGGTCACGGTTCCGCTCCTATGCGGAGGATTGGCACCCGCATCCACCCTCCAAATCCCAGAAGGCAAGTGCCCCTCGACGCAGTCGGTGGATCTCGCGGGGTTGCAGACCTGTGGCGCGTGCGACTGCACGCCTAATGGAGGTGTTCCGAATGCAAATCTCGCAGAGGCAATCGCAAAGGCGATTGGAGACTTCTTCTGTGGCTGCGAGGGATGCTATCCCGGGCAAACCGGCTGCGCTCCATCGATTTCTTGGACATTCGCGGGTGCATCTACAATCGACGTACCGTGTAACATGCCCCCCTACCCGGAGAACGAAGAATGCGAAATCGGTACGCAGAGGTGCATTACCGTTTATGGCGGAACCGGGACACTCGACTGCTCAGGATGCTCCAATTGAGTGAGTCAGGCTCAATGAGGGGAACGCCTAGAGTCACACCCAGACCACACCTCGAAGAATGAGTCGATCGGCAACAATGCGTTGGGCAGTCTTTGGCGTAGCCATCCTCGGTCTGCTCGCAGTTTGGTGGGCGTTCGTAGGGCCCCCTCGGTCCACCGCCCCAACCGCCAAGGACCATGTCGGTAATCATACATTAATGCAGGGCGAGCCAGATTTGCCAGCGGCCACCGAACGCGCCGTGGCAGAAGCCGCGCTCGCAGATTCTCAAGAGCCACCCGCCGGATCGATTGTTGTCCTGGACGAAGCGGGCGGGGAACACGCTCGAGAATCGGGATCGATTACCGTTCACGCGAAATCGGGATCTCCAGGTACGTTGCAGACCATACTGGTCAACGAGGGGAAATGGGACCCTCGGCAGACGCCGGACGGCGACTACTACATTCGACAGATCAGATTGCGAGATCGGGAGGCGATTCTCACCACATTCCAGGACATCATTTTTGAGGGAAAGACCGCCACTGCCATCCAATGCCGGTGGCTGGCAACTGCCAGCCTCCACGTGGTCGACGATGCGAGTGGCACTGAGCTCGATGCCGTCACCCTGTACTACTTGGACAACGTTTACAACTCGAACACCGAGTTCCCCATTGGAATCGTGGGCGCGCAGTTGATCGGCGAGGGCTTGGCGAGCCCGATACCCATGGAACCGCTTCCTGGTGGCACGGGCGCGGTCACGCTCTTTGCGTATCGAGACAACTACTCATGGGGGAGGCTGCTCTTCGACCGAACCGGCGGCGGCGACCAGTTCATCAAGCTCCAGCCTGGCGCGGACGTGACAGTCGACGTAGTCGGTGCAGAAGCTACTGCGGACATGACGATCAGGCTATGGCGGGGCTCCGCCAAGGAAAAGATGCTGCTTGCAGAGAGGGCGCGGCGAGACCTGACTCACGTGCCTCGCAGGGCGCGGTTCCTCGGACTTCCGGCAGGCGGGTATGAGGTCACGTTGGAACGGGGGCCCGCTTCGGAGTCTCAACGGCTTGCCGCGCAGGCAATTCAAGTCGAAGGAACCCGGGACGTCTCGCTCGAAGTTTCCATTCCGCCGCTTCCTGCCGATCGGAACGCCACTGTGAGACTCAAGGTCCGGATCGATCCGACCTGGGACCTCTCGAACTTCCAAGTCGTAATCACGGATCAGGACCTTCCGAGCAACGACCCCGGAGGGGTGAAACGAGTTCGAAGTGCTCGAATGACGCGAGCCGATTCCTCCACGTACCTCTCCGAGCCGATCAACGTGCGAAGCGCGCGCCATAAGCTGTTCATTCCCGAGGCCAATTTCGGTTCAGAATGCTTCGTTGCGCAGACCGATCAGGAACAGGAACTGGTCTTGGAGCTACCGGCTTGTTGCCACATCGCGCTGCATGTCATCTCCGCACGAACGGGCGAACCGATCGAGTCGCCGAAATTGTGCTGGTCGAGCGTCACCAACATGGGCACGATAGCTGGCGAGGGCTGTGTCAGCGTGAACTCAATCGCTCCAGGTCGAGTTGAATTCCGAGCGCCTCCAGGCAAGCTGCACCTCAGCGTTTCTGCGGGCGATGTCGCTCCATATCTGATGGAGCTCCGGAGGATCGATGTCGTTCCAGGGCCTCAGGAACTGCTAGTGGAACTGGCCCCGGCGAGCGTTGTCTCCTTCGCGATCTACGATGGTGAACGCCAACTGGAGTGGACATCGGATGTCCTGGGGCGGATTGCCTTTCGAACACCTTCTGGTCCGGCCAAGGCTCAGCGAACGGGGATGGATACGCGGACCGGGCTGATGACCTGCGTTCTGCAGGAGGCCACCAAGTATGTCGTGTCCATTCCCAAACTACCGGGCTATCTGCCGGTAGAGGAATTCGAGGTCGACCTCACCACGGGGCCAGTTGAGCACCGAGTGATCCAGTTGGTCCGAGAGAAATGATCGAACTTCGACAGGACAGGCCGAAGCCGACGATCTTCCGAACCGAAAGCCGGGCTTCCTGATGTACTCGACCTCGGGCGCGCAGAGCCTGCCGTTCCAAGGCGGCGTCCTGTGCCTCGCCTCGCCCATTCGGCGCGGTCCCGTCCTGGACTCGGGCGGCAGCGCAGCCCCGGCCAACGACTGCACGGGATCGTGGTCGATCGATTTCAACGCGTTTCACGCGAGCTGGCTGCACGTGGACGCCGTCTGGAGCCCGCCCTTGATCGCTCCGGGAACGACCGTGTGGGCCCAATGGTGGGGGCGCGACCCGGGGTATCCCAGTGCCTTCGCCTCGGTGCTCACCGACGCCGTGGAGTTCGTGATGGAGCCGTAGGCGCCATCACGGCGTGGCCACGGCGATGCGATGGAACGATCTCGGTGCCAGCGCGATTCTCGGCAGGCAGGGCGACCGATCTGACCGCGGAGCGACGACCCTGCACCCCAACGGTGCCGGTTGCGCGGTGCGGCATCCGACCGAGGCGAGTGGGCATGACGACTATCCGCGGCGCGCACGCGCCTCGGGTCGTCGTCGATCCGCGGAGGCCGCGGCTCGGCGGTCGCTCCGAAAACTAGGGCTTGACGCCCAACGACATGTGCTCGTGGACCGCGCGCCAGCCGGTGCGCGTGTGCTTCCAGGCGAGCGTCAAGTGTCCCGCCATGTCGAGCTTCGTGCCGTCGCCCAGGGTGCCCTCGATGCGCACCAGCGAGCAGGTCACGGCCAGATCGCCGTGGCTCCAGGTGCGCACGGCCTCGGTCTCGGAGAGCCTGGCCGTGGTGAACTGGTTCATGCCCGGCCCCCAGATCGCCGTGTAGGCGTCGTGGCCGCGCACCACGGTCTTCTCCTGGGACATGGCATCGAAGGAGAGGAAGTCCTCCGACCCGTCGAGGGTCGTGTCGAGCTTGGCCGGGGTCCAGGTTTCGCCGGGGGCCTTGGTCCAGGCTCCCAGGAAGGCCGCCTTGGCCGCGTTCAGGCCCGCGAGGTCCTCGCGGCTTCCCGAATGGTCGTCGTGGGCCACGAAGACGCAGCCGGTGGTGGGCAACAGGAAAAGTCCGGCGAGGGCGCAGGACGAAACGAAGCGAAGCAGGTGGTTCATGGGGGTGGGGGGCGGCCGCGGGGATTGGTTTTCCGCGGTCAGTTGCGCTTGGAGGTGGCCTTCATCATCAGCACTTCGCCGCCGCCCGGTGCCGTGTCGTACATCTCCATGAAATTGGAGCCGTCCGGGAGGTTCTTCATGGTCATGCGGAAGGCCCGCGTGCCCATGACGTCGGTCATCATGCCCTTGAGCTCGAGGGTGCCCTCGGAGTCCATCTTGCCCCGCGAGTGGATCATCCAGGTGCTCATGGAGTCCATCCAGTGGGACTCGTACTCCTTGGTCAGGTTGTCGAATCCCATGATCTGCACGCCCTGCATCGGCGGCATGTTCGGGATGTTGAACGTGATGTCCTCGTAGAGGAAGCGGCCGCCGAGGATCATCTTGGCCGTGGTGACGCCCTCGCTCTGCGTCCAGGGGGCGTCCGGCGCCAGCTTGTGCTCGTAGGACGTCCTCCAGGTGCCCACGTGCTTGGCCAGGGCGGCGTGCTCCGGCCCCGGCGTGGCGAGTTGCGTCATCGCCTTCATCATCGCGGCCTCGTCCATGGGGGCCACGGCGGTCGCGCCGTGGTCCGAGGTGCTCGCGCAGCCGCTGAGGCCGAGCAGGAGGGCGAGGCAGGCGGAGGAAAACAGCTTCGGGTGCTTCATGGTCGAATTCCGGGTCAGGAGGTGCAGCGCGGAGCCCGGGAACTGCCGGTGCGGACGGGTCAGCCTAGCGGCGCCGAGGCGCCTACGCGACGGGCGTCACATCCAGGAACCACACGCCGTCGCGGCAGGACACGTCGCCCTGGGCCAGGTGCAGGGGCCCACGGAACAGGGGGCCGTCCGTGACCACGGTGTGGTACTCGCCGTTTTCTCCGGCGGGATCGATGCCCAGGCGTTCGAACTCGGCGATCAGCTCGCGATCGAGGCTCTTCCCGAGCAGGCTGGGGGCCAGCACGCCGTCGCGCACGGCGATCAGGGTCGCGCGGTAGCCCTTGTCGAGGAACTCTTCCAGCAGGGCGCGGCGATCCGCGTGCCACAGGGGTTGCAGGGCCTGCATGCCCGCCGTTTCGCAAATGCGCAACACCCACTCGCGGTGCGCGTCCCCGTCGATGTCGCCGAAGACCCCCGTGGCGATGCCGCGCAGGCGGAACTCGCGCCAGGCGTCCACGAACACGCTCTCGTACTCGGCCCAGGAGGCGTTGTTGGTGAACAGGCGCAGGCCCAGGGCCTCGGCCTGGGCGCGCAGCACCGCGTGGGTCAGGCCGTGGGAGCGCGAGCGCTCGCCGCCCTCGGTGAACATGGTGAACAGGGCCACGGGCTCGAGCCCCGCGGCCTTGGCGCGGTCGAGGGCCAGGCAGGAGTCCTTGCCGCCGCTCCAGGACGCCACGAAAGCGCTGGCGCGCAGGCCGTCCCGGTCGATGCGCGACTCGCGGGTGCTGTCCGAATCGGGACTCGACCGCGCGTCGGAGAGCGGCGTCGTGAGTTCCGTGGACATGGACTGCGGGGACATCGCGTGGTTGCTTGGGTGCCTTCCCAGGCGCCCCTGGGCCCCGGGAATCCCGTGGCCCGGCTGGGGGCGCCCAGGACGCTAGTGGTGCCCCGCCGGGGGGTCAAGGGGTGACGATCGGGCGGTCCGCCGGCCAAGCAGGGTGGGCAGGGCCGCCAGCGCGACGATCAGCGCCGCCGTCGCCCAGTCCTTCGCGTCCAGGGGCTCCAGGTGCAGTCGGGCGGCCAGGGACGGGACTTGGATCAGGAGTGCCGCCGACGCGAGCGTGCACAGGGCCACCGCCCGGCCGGTGTGCGAGGCCAGCCCGCCCAGGGCCGCCGTGGTGCCGACGCTGGCCAGGGTCAGCAGGGCCATGGCCAGGGCGCGCGCGTGGGCCTGGCTCGCCCCGCCCGCGAGCGCCCCGGTGAAGGCGATCCAAATGCCCAACGTCAGCAACCCGCCCGTCAGGCCGATCGCCAGCCACTCCCGTCGCGCGAAGAAGGCCCCGGACCTGGCCCGGGGCAGGGCCTTCAGCTCGCGGGCCGGCGGTGCGTCCTGGAAGACCAGGAGCGCGGTGGGGTGGATCAGGAGCTCCAGCCAGACCACATGGACCGGCAGGTACAGGATCGGGTAGCCCGCCAGGGGGATCGCCGCCGCCGTCAGCACCAGCGGCACGTGGATCACGAGCAGGTAATGGAAGCTCTTGCGCAGGTTGGCGAGCAACTGCCGCCCCTCGGCGATGGCGCCCACGATGGTCGAGAAATCGTCGTCCAGCAGCACGATCGAGGCGATTTCCCGCGCGCTGCGCGTGCCGCGGCCGCCCATGGCGATGCCCACGTCGGCGGCCTGCAGCGCGGGGACGTCGTTGACCCCGTCGCCGGTGACGGCCACCAGCTCGCCGCTCTTCTGCAGCGCGCGCACCAGGGCCAGCTTCTGGGAGGGGATCGCGCGGGCCACGATGTCCACGGCCGGCGGATGGCCGCCGTTCTCCGCGCACAGGCGCTCCAGGTCCTCGCCCAACACGACCCGCGGCTCGCCGTCGGTGAGTTCCACCTCCCTGGCGATGGCGCGGGCGGTCGCCGGGTGATCGCCGGTCACCAGGATCAGGCGCATGCCCGCCCGGCGACACTGCTGCACCGCGCCGCGGACCCCTGGGCGCACGGGATCCTCGAAGGCCAGGAGACCCTCGAATTCGAAGCCGCGGTCGGGCTCGCCCCCGGACCAGGCCCCGGGCGCGAGTCGCTTCGAGGCGCAGGCGATCACCTTGTGGGCGCCCGCGGCGAGTTCCTCCACCTCCCGCAGCACGCGCGCACGCCCTCCCTCGTCCAGGTCGCACAGGGCGAGCACCGTCTCCGGCGAGCCCTTGGTGGCCGCCCACAGCGCCCCCGGGACTTCCAGGAGGGTGGTCTCGCGCTTGCGCGTTTCCGTGAAGGGAAAGCGTTCCAGAGTCCGGAGTTCCAAGGGCTGGGGCGCCAGAGAGAGGATCGCCTCGTCGAGGGGATCCCCCGTGCCGGGCTGGGAGGCCGCCGCCGCGCTGCGCAGCAGTCGCTCGCGCGAGCTTTCCGGCGCGGGCAGTACGTGCGTGAGCTCCAGGATGCCCAGCGTGATCGTGCCGGTCTTGTCCGAGCAGATCGTCGTGACGCGGCCGATGTTCTCCACCGAGACCGCCCGTCGCACCAGGGCCTTGCGCCTGGCGAGCCGCAGCACCCCGATGCCCAGGAACACGCTGAAGACCACCGGGAATTCCTCGGGCAGGGCCGCGATGGCCAGGGTCATGGCGCTGAGCAGTGCGTCGCCCGGCCCGTGTCCCTGCCGCAAGCGCACCACGGCCAGCACCGCGCACAGGATCACGGCGCCCACCACCAGGCCCTTGACCAGGTTCGAGACCGAGAGCTGCAGCGGCGTGCGCTCCCGGGATCCGAGCCGCGCCGAGCGCACGATGGCGCCGTAGATCGTCTCGCCGCCGACGTTGACGATCCTCAGCCGGGCTGCGCCGCTGAGCAGGCGCGTGCCCGCGAAACCCCAGTGTTCGCCCTCCACGGGCGGACTCGCGGAGGCCGCGGGCTCCTCGGGCTTCACGGGCGCCCGGCCCGGCCAGACCGCGAGGGGGGTCTTGCGCGCCGGCAGGGACTCGCCCGTCAGGGCCGACTCGTCCACCTGGCAGTGCAGGGCCTCCTCCAGCACGCCGTCGGCGGGGAACGGCTCGCCGGCGCGCACCAGGGCCAGGTCGCCCACGACCACCTCCTCGCTGGGCACGCTCTGCTCCGCGCCGTCGCGCAGCACGCGCGCGTCCGTGGCCAGCCCGTCCTTGAGAACTTCGGTGGAGGCCTGGGTGCGCCGGTGGAGGAACAGGTCCATGCCCGCGATGGGCAGAATCGAGAGGCCCAGGATCAGGGCCTCGGTCCACTGGCCGAGCCCCCCGTAGACCGCGGCGGTGCCCACCAGGAACCACAGCATGGGGTCCCGGGCGGTCTCCCTCGCCAGCTCCCGCCAGGGCGAGCCGACCTCCTCGACGATGTCGTTGGTGCCGAACTGACCCCGTCGCGCGGCGACCTGCGCCGCGGAGAGCCCGCGGGTCCGCTCCAGGCCCCGCAGCCGCTCCAGGGGCAAGGTGTTTTGCATGGGGCCGCCGCCTGAGCGTAGCCCGCCCGCTCCTCCAAGCCCTGTCCGCCGATCTGCGTAGAGTCGAGACTGCCCCGCATGGCTGCGGATTTCGGCCTAAGTCGTTTCCTGGAATGCAGTTACAGCCGCCAGTCTGCCGCGGCCGAAAATCGGCCCTGGCGGGGCTTTCCGGGCCGGTCCTGGGGGGGTCCCGGCGTGTCGATCCCCAGCGATGCGGGGCAGTATCGGAGTGGGGTTTTCGCCGCTGTCCTCCGCGGCCCAGGGGGGGTCTAGGCATTCATGGCGCGCTTCGCCTCACGCGAATCCTGGAACAGTCGCGTGCGGACCGAGCGGATCACGCGCTCGGCGTCCACGTCCCGCACGGCCAGGCTGCCGGCCGCATGCTGCAGGAATGCGCGCTCCGCGCTGCTGACGGAGCCGTCCTCCATGGCGAGCTCCACGAGCTGGGCGAACCAGGCCAGGGCCTCGACGTTGTCGCGGGGCTTGGGTGCGGTCCCCGCCGGGGGGCCGTCGAGCATTTCGGCGACCCGGGCTTCGCCTACGCCGAGCCGGCCGGCGAGCGCGGTGACGGCCTTGCGCTCCCGAGGTTCGATCGCGCCGTCCGAACGCGCCAGGGCCGCGGCCCACAGCAAGAGCCCCGTGGCCGACTCGTGGACCGGCGCGAGGTCGCCGGGCCGGGCCGGGCCGCCGCGGTCGGCCTGGGCGATCTCCGCAAGCAGCGGGGCCGCCTCCGTCGTGCCTCGATCGACGATGCGCTCCACCATCCAGGCCTGGCGCTCGCCCGTGCGCGGCGCGCCGCAGTAGGCGCACTGGCTGCCCGTGCCGCCCGCGTCGTGGGCGCCGCACTTGCGGCAGGTGGCGGTGGTGAAGGTGTCCTCGATGGGGGTGAGCAGGCCCGCCGGCCGGGCAAAGGCGAACAGCGTGCGCCGCAGACGCCGCTCCGGGGCCAGGCGCCGCACGCCGTCGGAACCGGGGATCGAGGTGCGGCCGTCCCAGACGACCTCGACCACGGCCCGGTCCCGATCCTGGCCCGCGAGCACGGCCAGCGTGTTGACCGCGCCCACGGCGCAGTCGCCCAGGAACACCCGGGTCTTCTCACTGCCGGCGGCGAGTCCCTCGCCGTACTCCTGGCAGGCCGCGGGCGTGGCGATGCGTTCCAGGGGCCCGGCGTTGCCCAGGCGATCGGCCGAGCTCTTGCGCCAGAAGGCCATCGAGGCCCGGTCCTCCAGCATCTGCACGTCGAATCCGGCATCGACGCGCGCGAGATTCGCGAAGCCCGGGATCGCGGCCGAGCTGGTGGGCCGCCACTCGCTCATCTGGGTGATCTCGGCCAGGACCCAGTCGAACTGTCCGCTGCGCACCAGGGCCTCGCAGTGGCCGCAGCGGGCCGACTGGTTGATGGAGAGCGGGGCGCCGCAGTTGGGGCATTGACCCTCCATCAGGCCCTGGCCGGAGGCCGAACGCGCGCCGCGACGGCGCACGAAGCTCCAGCATTCCTCGAAGGTGCCTCGCGGCAGGCTCGATCCAGGGATCTTCTTCCCGGTCTTCAGGTCCAGGCGGTGGATGTCCGCCTGGAAGGGGATGCGCACGCTGAGCGTGTCGAACTGGGCGCCCACCTCCAGGTGGACCAGGGAGAGCCGGTCGCACACGAGACCGAACATGCCCTGACGCCAGCCGTCGCGCTGCTGCTCCTCGATCTGGAGCGAGAAACGCTCGAAGACGCCGTCGGAGACGAAGCTGCGGATGGGTTCGAGGGACTGGGCGCACCAGGACGACTGCGCGCGCTGGAAGGCCTGCCGGACGCGGCCCAGGAAGCGCGCCTCGTCGAAGGACGGGTCGCTGGTCCGCAGTTGGTCCGCCACTCCGAGCGAGGCGTGGGCCACGCGCATCGGCCGCGCGCGTGCGATGGTGCGCTCCTGGTGCTTCCACCAGCCCTTGCGCGAGCCCACGATGGCCAGGATGGCCACCATCAGGAGCAGCGGCACGCCGATCACGGGCACCTCGAAGGCGAGTCGGATCAGCCAATAGAGGATCCAGAACAGCCCGTCGCCGTCCCCGCCGCTCCCGCCTCCACCTCCGCCGCCACCACCACCCCCGCCAAAGCTCCCGCCTCCGCCCGCCTGGAGCGCGGCGAGGAACCAGGGAGCGAGGAAGGCGAGTGAGAGCACGGAGAGGGGGCCGGTCGGGGATGGAGTCGTAGCGATCCCGGTCGTGGAAGGCAACGCGCTGGCGGCGCGGGCGGCCGGCCCTTACTCGCGCGGGGCCCGACCATTCTCGGGCCGAGCCGGTTCCGCGGCCGTCCGCCGCCCGGTTCAGATCGAGAAGCCCAGGGAAAGCAGCGGGCCGGAGACGTCGATCTCGATGTCGGAGGCCTGGAAGTCGTCGAACTCGGCCTCGTAATGCACGTCGCGCCAGGCGCCCGTGAGGGTCACGTGGGGGGCGAGGAGCAGGTCCGCGCCCACCTGCCAAGTCTGCACGCCGACGCTCTCGGTGCCGTCGCCGAAGCCGATGGCGACGCGGCCCTCGGCGAACAGGCACAAACGCTCCAGCGTGGTCCACGACAGGCGCGCGCCAACCATCGGCCCGAGGGTGCTGGACGCGCTCGCTGTCGTCCACGGCGCCCTGGGACAGCTCGATGTCGAGGCGCTGCGAGGCGAGGCCCACGAAGCCGTCGATGCCGAGGCCGCTGGGGAAGCGCGACGCGGCGCGCACATCCACGGAGCTGGAGAGCAGCGCGAAGTCCACGTCGACGTTGCCGTTGAAGCTCTGCCCGCCGAGGGAGATCACGTCGGGAGGCACCACCTGCTGATCGAAGTCGCCCTCGGCGCGGCTGACCTCCACGTCCAATAGCAGTCGGAAGCGCTTGGGGGCCGGGGCCTCGACCCCGCCGGTTGGAGCCGATCGCCGCAGCAGGTCCGCCGAGAGGCGCAGGGCGGGGATCAAGCCTCCCTGGTCCTCGCCCTCGATGCGTTCGTTGGGCGTGACGCAGGCCGAAGCGCAGGCGGCGAACGCGACCGCGAGGAGGCGCGCGCGCGCCGGGGCTCCGTGAATTCGATGGGTTCCCATGGCGGCGAGCACTCTAGCGGCCTCGGCTCGCCCGTGGCGATCCCCCCCGACGCCCCCCCGGTCGACCACCCCCAGCCGCCTCCCGTCGCAGGCGCGGGAAACGGGCCCTGCGCCTCAGCGCGCGGGGTTCAAGAGCCCGAAGTAGAGCGTGTCCAGGAAACTGCCCTCGAAGTGGAAGTTCGCGCGGTGGCGGCCTTCCAGAGCGAAGCCCAGGGACTCCAAGACGCGGACCGAGGCCTGGTTGGCCGGATCCACGCAGGCCTCGATGCGGTGGAACCCCAGGCGCTCGAACCCGCAGCGCACCACGGCGGCGGCGGCTTCGCGCGTCAGCCCGCGGCCCCAGAGATCCGGGCGCAGCAGGTAGCCCAGTTCGCCGCGGTGGTGCTCGGCCGCGATGCGCCAGAATCCCACGGGCCCCACCAGTTCGTCCGCGCCGGCCTGCGTCACCGCCCAAACAATGCCGGTCTTGGCTTCCATCCCGGCTTGCATGTCGGCGAGCAGGCGCTCGGCGTCCTCCACGGTCTTCGCCAGGGGACGGGCGATGTGCCGCATCACCCGCGGGTCCGAGCGCAGGCCGAAGAGCGCGGGCACGTCGCTCGGGACGCAGGGCCGCAGCACGAGGCGTGCGGTGGTCAGGGCCGGGAAGGGCGAGAAATTCAGTTCGAGCATGGCCTTACCAGACCCGCGCGCGCTGATCCTTGGGTCGCATCATCGGCGCCTCGTCCCCCAGGCCGAAGGCCTGCTGGAAGGTGTCGAGGTTCGAGAGCGGCCCGAACGCGCGGAAATTGGCCGGCGAGTGCGGATTCGTGTTCACCTGCAGCTTGAGCCGCGCCGGCGTGTAGTTGCAGCGCCAGGCCCGGGCCCAGGCCAGGTAGAAGCGTTGCTCGGGCGTGAAACCGTCGAGCTTCTCCCCCGGCCGCTGGGCCTGGGCGCGCCGCAGGGCGTCGTAGGCGATGGCGAGCCCGCCGAGGTCGGCCAGGTTTTCGCCCAGGGTCAGCTTGCCGTTGACCTTGAGGTCGTCGACGGCCACGTAGGCGGAGAACTGCTGCTCGACCACCTGGATGCGCCGCTCGAATTCCCGGCGGTCCTGGTCGGTCCACCAATTGGCCAGGTTGCCCACGGCATCGTACTGGCTGCCGCCGTCGTCGAAGCCGTGGGTCAGCTCGTGGCCGATCACCGCCCCCATGGCGCCGTAGTTGAGCGCGTCGTCGTACTGCTCGCTGAAGAACGGAGGCTGCAGGATTCCGGCGGGGAAGGTGATGTCGTTGTTCGCCGCGCTGTAGCTCGCGTTGACGATGTACGCGGGCATGCGGAACTCGCTCTTGTCGACGGGCTTGCCCACCTTGTCGAGGTCGTAGCGGAAGTTGAACTCGCGGGCGCGCAGGCGGTTCCCGACGAAGGAATCGCGAGCCACCGCGAGCCCCTGCCAGTCGCGCCAGCGATCGGGATAGCCGATCTTCGAGCGCACGCTGGCCAGCTTGAGCAGTGCCTTGGCGCGCGTTTCCTCGCCCATCCAGGGCAGTTTCTCGATGCGCGCGCGGAAGGCGGCGATCAGGTCGTCCACCATGGCCTGGCAACGGGCCTTGGCCGCGGGCGAGAAGGCCTCGGCGACGAAGGCCTGGGAGAGGATCTCGCCCATGGCGCCGCCCGTGGCGTCGAGCACGCGCTTCCAGCGCGGCCGCTGCTCCTTCGCGCCGCCCAGCACGCGGCCGAAGAAGTCGAAGTGCTCGTCGTCGAAGCTCTTGGGCAGGTACTCGGCGTTGTCGTCGAGCAGGCGCCAGCGCAGGTAGACGCGCCAGTCCTCCACGGGACGCGAGACGAGCAGCGCGTCGAGGCCGGCGAAGTACTTGGGGCCGGTCAGATTGAGCGGCTCCGAGGCGTCGAGGCGCAGGGCCCCGAGGTAAGCCGTCCAGTCGAAATGCGGCGTGATCGCGTTGGCCTCGCCGGTGGTGATGCGGTTGAGGCGGTTCTTCGGATTGCGCAGTTCGACCGCGCCGAAGGCGACGCGCGCGAGCTCGGTCTCCAGTTCGAGCACGGTGGCGGCGCCGCGGGCCGCGCTCTCGGCCGAAGTGCCGGCCAGCTCCAGCATGCGCGCCACGTGGGCGCGATAGCTCTCGCGCAGGCGCGCCGATTCGGCGTCCTCGCGCAGATAGTAGTCCCGTTCCGGCAGGCCCAGCCCGCCCTGGGAGACGAACAGGATCGTGCGCGTGGCGTCGGTCATGTCCGCGCCCGAACGCACGCTGAAGAGCCCCGAGGAACCCGTGCCGTGGAGTCCGGCGAGCAGGCGCGGCAATTGGCCGATTTCCGCCAGTCCGTCGATGGCTGCGAAGTGCCCGATCAGCGGCAGCGTGCCCGCGCTCTCGATCGTGCGCTCGTCCATGCCCGAGGCGTAGAAATCGCCGAGCTTGCGCTCCAGGGCATTGCGCGGCGAGGCGGCCGAGCGCTCCAGCACCCGGCGCAGCACGTCTTCGTTGCGCTGCTTGACCTCGGAGAAGACGCCCCACAGGGCCTCGTCCGCCGGCACGGGATTGCGGTCGAGCCAACCGCCGTTGGCGAAGCGGTAGAAATCCACGCCCGGATCGACGCTGGGGTCCAGATCCGCGAGCACGAGACCCGGGCGGCTCTGCGCGCGGGGCTCGGAGGACTCGGGCGCGGAACAGGCCCAGGCCAGCAAGGGCACGAGCACGGCGATCGGACGGAGGTTCATGGGCACAGGGTACGGTCCCTCGCGCGCGGAGCGAACCGCGGGCGGGGAGTTCAGCGCGGCAGGCGGTAGATCTCGATCGCCGGACCGTCCAGATCGGCCCGCAGCACGGCCTCGAGGAAGGGCGTGGTCCAGGCCCCGGAGTCCTGGTAGGGCATGGGCCGGGGCCGGCCCAGCTTGTCCGCGAAGGGCGCGAAGCCGGCCACGAGCACCGCGCCCACCTGCTCGAGCCCCGCGCGCATGTTGCGATTGCGCGGCATCGCGGCTCCATCGGAGAAGCTCGCCACGACCACGTAGTCCGCGCCGAGGGAAGCGATCGCGCCGGGCGGATCGAGCCTCAGTTTCTCGGCGAAGGTCCTGTCGATGCGGCCGTCCTTGACGAGGGGCACGGTGCGCAGATTCCAACGCCAGCCCGCGGGCACCGGATCGAGGCTCGCCTGGAAGCGGAACCAGGGCTGACGCAGCACGCCGAGCACGTGGGGCGCGTCGTTGGCCAGGGACTCGGGGCTGCGCACCAGGGGCAGATCCAGTCCGGGAGCGAGCCAGATCGAATCGGTGGGGGAAGCGTGCTCCTCCAGCCAGGAAGCCGCGGCCCGCGAGGTGTCCGGCGCGCGCCGCAGCAGCGCGAGCCTCAGGCAGGCTGCCGCGGGAAGGCTCAGCGCGAGGCACGCCGCGAGCACGACCCCGCGGCGGCGCCGGATCCCGGCCAGGGCGGACGAAAATCCGGCCGCGGCCAGCAGGGCCACGATGGGCAGGAGCGGAATCGCATAGCGTGCCGTGGAATGGCGGTAGAGGCCGAACACGAGCAGGTAGGGCAGGGCGAAGGAGGCCACGACCCAGGCGTCCCGGGACCGTGAGGTCGCTCGTGTGGGACGGCCCCGCGAGAACAGGGCCCGCCCCAGCAGCCAGAGTCCGCCCGCCGCGCCCAGGCCCAGCAGCACCGGGTCGTAGGCGGCCACGTCCCGCAGGAGCCGCGCGAAGCCGCCGCCGTCGTAGCTCGATGGGTCGGAGAGATGGTCCACGACCACGGGACTCTGCTCCAGGGGCACGGTGCGGTCCGGATCGAATACCGGGTAGAAAAGCAGCACGGCCGGCAACAGGGCGCACGCACAGAGGCCCGCGGCCCTCCTCCAGCGTCGGCCGCTCCGGCGCGGACTCGCGGCGCCGCCGTCCTCGAGCAGCACCTGCGACACCGAGAGGGGCAGGGCGCAGAGCACGCCGCTCTGGAGGCTTCCTGCGGCGCCCACGACGGCCAGACAGGCCAGCAGGCGGTTCCCCATGGTGTTGTCCGCCCGCGTCCGCAGCGCCGCCGTCAGGGCGAGGGTCGCGAACGCGGCCACGAGCATGTGAGGTCGCGCCTGTTGGGAGAAGTTGAACGACAAGAGGCTCGTGGCGATCAACGCCGCGGCGAACAGGGAGGGTCCCCGGTCGAGGAAGCGGCGCGCGAGCACGTAGGTGGCGAGCACCAAGAGCGCGCCGAAGCACGCCGCGAGTCCGCGGGCACGCTCGAAGGCCAGGCCGGCCCGGTTCAGGGCTTCGCCGCGAGTTCGCAATGCCTCCGCATCGGCGCGGGGCAGGGATGCAAGCAGGTCGGCCATCAGGTGCGGGTAGGCGCTGTTGGCCTCGCGCGACAGCTCCAGGTCGTCCGCCCGGGCCCCCTCCAGGAAACCCGGCTCCTCCATCTCCACCTGGGCCACCACGAACACGTCCGGCTCGGTCCGATGGGGCAGGCCGTGGTCGATGCCCACGAAGCGCAGGGCCAGCGCCGCGGCGCACAGGAGCGCCAGGGCCAGCCTCGCACGGAATGGGGGGTGGGAGCTCGTTTCCGTCACGTGTCCTGCGTCGGGTCCGCGGTTGGGACGCCGCGCGAGCGAGGGCGGGCGCGGGCGCCGTCCGCGGTGCTACCCTGCGCACGATGTCCTCTGCCCATGCATTCTATCGCTGGCGACCGCACCCCTGGCACGGACTGGAAGTCGGCCCGGATCCGCCGCGCCTGGTGACGGCCTACGTCGAGATCACGCCCTTCGACGCCGTGAAGTACGAGGTGGACAAGCAAACCGGCTACATCCACGTGGACCGGCCCCAGAGCGGCGCGGCCCAACCGCCGACGCTCTACGGGTTCGTCCCGCGCACCCTGTGCGGCGAGCGCGTGGCTCGACTGTGCCACGGCGCCACGCGGGGTGACGGCGACCCGCTCGACATCTGCGTGGTCAGCGAGCGGCCGATCACGCGCGCGGACATCATCATGAGCGTGCGCGTGGTGGGCGGAATCCAGATGATCGACCGCGGCGAGGCCGACGACAAGATCATCGCCGTGCTGCACAACGACCTGTTCTGGGGCGGGTGCGAAGAGCTCGCCCAACTGCCCGAGAGCCTGGTGGCTCGACTGCGCCACTACTTCTCGACCTACAAGCTGAAGCCCGGCGAGGCGATCAATGCCAGCGCCACCGTGATCTACGGCCGCGCCCAGGCCGAGCAGGTGATCCAGGCCTCGATCCAGGACTACGCGGCCGAGTTCGGCGGCTGACGCCGGGCGGAAAAAGGGCGCGGGCCGCGCAACCCCAAGGTTGCGCGGCCCGCGCCGAAAACGTCGCGCGGTGGACTAGTGGTGTCCGCCGCCGTTGTTGCCGGACTGCTTGTCTTCCTTCTCGGGAAGGTCGCTGACCAGGGCGTCGGTGGTGAGCAAGAGGCTCGCCACGGACGACGCGTTCTGCAGCGCATTGCGCGTGACCTTGACCGGGTCGATGACGCCCGAATCCAGCAGGTCCTCGTAGGTGTCCGTGGCCGCGTTGTAGCCCCAGTTCTTGTTGCCGGAGTGGGCGCGCACGTTCTGCACGATCACCGCGCCGTCCTGGCCGGCATTGACGGCGATCTGGCGCAGGGGCGCTTCGAGGGCGCGGCGGATGATCATCGCGCCGACCTTCTCATCGCCCGAGAGCTTGAGGCCCTCGACCACGGTGATGGCGCCGAGCAGGGCCACGCCGCCGCCGGCGACGATGCCTTCCTCGACCGCCGCGCGCGTGGCGTGGAGCGCGTCCTCGACGCGCGCCTTCTTCTCCTTCATTTCCGCCTCGGTCGCGGCGCCGACGTTGATCTGGGCCACGCCGCCGGAAAGCTTGGCCAGGCGCTCCTGGAGCTTCTCCTTGTCGTAGTCCGACTTGGTCACGTCGATTTCGGAGCGGATCTGGGCGATGCGGCCTTGGATCGCGTCCTTGGAGCCGGCGCCCTCGACGATCGTGGTGGTTTCCTTGGCCACGACGACCTTGCGGGCCGTGCCGAGGTCCTTGAGCGTGACGTTCTCGAGCGTCTTGCCCGTGGCCTCGAAGATCGGCGTCGCGTTGGTGAGCACCGCGATGTCCTCGAGCATGGCCTTGCGGCGATCCCCGAAGCCCGGCGCCTTGACGGCCACGACCTGGAACGCGCCGCGCAGGCGGTTGACCACCAGGGTCGCCAGGGCCTCGCCCTCGACGTCCTCGGCGATGATCAGGAGCGCGCGGCCCGACTGGGCCACTTGCTCGAGCAGCGGGATCATGTCCTTGATCGTCGCGAGCTTCTTCTCGCAGATCAGGATGTACGGCTTCTCGTACGTCGCATCCATCGTCTTCGGATTGGTGATGAAGTGCGGCGAGAGGAAGCCCTTGTCGAACTGCATGCCCTCGACCCAGTCGACCTCGGTCTTGAGCGACTTGCCTTCCTCGACGGTGATCACGCCGTCCTTGCCGACCTGCTTCATGGCCTTGGCGATCATCTCGCCGATCTCCAGGTCGTTGTTGGCGGCGATGCAGCCCACCTGGGCGATTTCCTTCTCGCCCTTGACCGGCGTGGCGCGCTTCTTCAGGTCCTCGACCACCGCGGCGACGGCCTTGTCCATGCCGCGCTTGAGCGCGACGGGATTGGCGCCGGCGGTGACGTTCTTGAGGCCTTCCTCGAAGATCGCCTCGGCGAGCACCGTGGCGGTCGTCGTGCCGTCACCGGCGTTGTCGGAGGTGCGCGAGGCGACCTCCTTGACGAGCTGCGCGCCCATGTTCTCGTACGGGTGCTCGAGCTCGATCTCCTTCGAGACCGTGACGCCGTCCTTGGTGACGGTCGGCGAGCCGAAGGACTTCTGGATGATCACGTTGCGGCCGCGCGGGCCCAAGGTGACTTTCACGGCCCGGGCCAGGCGGCGCACTCCATTGCGGATGTGCTCGCGTGCCTCGGCGTCGTAGCTGATTTGCTTGGCTGACATGGGATTCCTGTGGTTGTTCTAGGTGCGGAAAACTCGCTCAGCCTTCGATGACGCCGAGAATGTCCTTCTCGTCCATGATCAGGTACTCCTGACCGCCGTACTTGACCTCGGTCCCGCCGTAGGGCGTGAACAGGACGCGGTCGCCGACCTTGACCGAGAACGTGGAGCGTTCGCCGTTGTCGAGCGTGCGGCCGTCGCCCAGGGCGATGACCTTGCCCTCGCGGGGCTTTTCCTTGGCGCTGTCGGGGAGCAGGATGCCGCCGGCGGTCTTCGATTCGGCTTCCACGCGCATCACGAGCACGCGGTCGCCGAGGGGACGGATCGAGTTCTTGGTGGCGGGCTTGGTCTTCGTCGTCATGGCTGGGTCTCGCAGAGAGTCAGGGGGTAGGGAGAGTCGGATTGAATCGACCCGCGGTCTTCTGGACCGCGGTGGACAGTGGTGCGGGCGGGTCAGGCGGCGCGGCCCGCGTCGAGGGCGCGCAGCACTTCGCCGCGCAGGTGGTCGGGGCGCACGGGCTTGCGCAGGAACGAGAAGGCACCCATCTCGAGGGCGCGGCGCTCCAGCTCGGGCTCCGCCCGCCCGGAACAGAAGATGGTGGGGACGATCGGATGCAGGTCGTCACGGGACTCGGCCGCGTGCCGGGCCCGCAGGGCGGTCAGGACCTCGAGCCCGCTGCAGCCGGGCATGTGCATGTCGAGCAGCAGGAGGTCGAAGGGATCCCGGGCCCGGCGGCCGAGCCAGTCGAGGACTTCCAGGCCCGACTCGGCCTGGAGAATCTCCAGGCCCATGGGCGAAAGCAGGTCGACGATCCCGGAGCGGACCTCCAGGTCGTCGTCGGCAATCAGTACTCGGCGGGTGGCCAGCATCGAAAGGGGAGCCCCGGGAAGGCCCGGTGCCGCCCCCAGGGTGCAAACCCTGTGCCGCCGACCTCGGCCCGCGCAAACCGCCCGCCCCCTGCCAATCTGGCACGGTATCCGGGGTCCATCGCCCGCCCCTGTCAGGTTGACAGTCCCGGCGGGGGCCCTGGGCCCGGGGGGAAGGACCGGGCATGGCGACGGGGTGCCGGGCTCCCACAGCCCGTAACATCCCGGGGTCATGGCCTTTTTGGAGTGGGGTGAGGACGCACGCCGTTTGGTGGCCGAGCGACCGGTTTTCGACGCCCATGCGGACTCGCTCCAGCGGGCCCTGGATCTGGGCCACGACCTGGGCGCCCGTGGGCCCGGGCACCTGGACCTGGAGCGGGGCCGTCAGGGCGGCCTCGGCGCGCTGGTCTTCGTCTCCTGGGTCGATCCCAAGTTCATCGACGCCGGTCCCCACGGCGCGCGCGACCGCACGCGCGGCCTGCTCGGGGAATTCCATCGCCTGATCGAGCGCCACCCCGAGGCCGTGGGCTTCGCGGGCAACGGCGTTGCGGCCGACTCCCTGCGTCGTTCGGGACGCGTGGCCGGCATCCCCGGCATCGAGGGCGGCCACTCGATCGAGGAGAGCCTCGACGAGCTGGAGTGGTTCTTCGAGCGCGGCGTGCGCGTGATGACCCTGGTGTGGAACAACCACCTCTCCTGGATTCGCTCCTGCCAGCCGGGAGCGGGCTCCCACGTTCCCGAGGGGCTGTCGGAATTCGGCCGCTCCGTCGTCCGGCGGATGAATCGCCTGGGCATGGTCGTCGACCTGTCCCACGCGGGCGAGCGCTCGTTCTACGACACGCTCGAGGTGGCCACCGCTCCGGTGATCGCGAGCCACTCCGGCTGCAAGGCGATCTGCGATCACCAGCGCAACCTCACCGACGATCAACTGCGCGCGCTGGCGCGCCAGGGCGGCGTCGTGGGCATTGTCTTCTGCATGCCGTTCCTTTCGCGCGCCGCGGGAGCCGAGGACCAGCGGCTGCGCGAGACCCCGGGCTACAAGGCGCTGGCGGATCCGAACTCCACGCTGGAGTTCCTGCGGCAGTCCGACTATCTGCAACTCCACGCCGCCCCGCTGGAGGCGGACGTGGTCGTGGACCACATCTGCCACGCGGTGGAGGTGGCCGGCATCGACCACGTCGGCCTGGGCTCCGACTACGACGGAATCCAGCGCACGCCGCGCGGCCTGGAGGGGGCGGAGTGTTATGGCACCCTGGCCGAATTGCTCCTGCGCCGCGGTTTCTCGGTCCAGGACGTGCGCAAGGTCTTGGGGCTCAACATGCAGCGGGTTTTCGCCGCCGCCACGGGGCCGGGGACCCGGGCCGCGACGCAGGGGCTGGTTTCCCTCTCGACTCCGCCGTTCGTTTCCGCATGATGCTGCCACTCGCCCGTCGAGCCCGGCCCGCAGCGGGCCGATTCACGGCCAGTCGCGCTCGAAGTTCCTGAAGCACACGAAGTCCACGATGCACACACCGCCATCCACACCCGAGCCCGGCGCTGCAGCCCTGGATCGCCGCGCAGTCCTCGCCGGCGCGCTGGCGACCACCGCCGTGGTGGCGCTGCGCAATCCCTCCCTTTCCGCCGCGTCCTCGCTTGCGAGCGGGCGCGCGGTGCATCCCTCCGACCCCAACCCCGAAGTCATGGCCCACGAACTGCCGCCCCTGCCCTACGCCGACAACGCCCTCGCGCCGACGATCTCCGCCAACACGATCGGCTTCCACTACGGGAAGCACCACAAGGCGTACGTCGACAACCTGAACGCCCTGCTCAAGGACCTGCCCGACCTCGCCGCGTTGTCGCTCGAGGACGTGATCAAGAAGTCCCACGGCGACGCCGCCAAGGCCGGCGTGTTCAACAACGCCGCGCAGGTCTGGAACCACACCTTCTATTGGAAGAGCATGTCGCCCAAGGGCGGCGGCCAGCCCACGGGCAAGCTCCTCGACCTGATCGGAACCTCCTTCGGCGGCTACGACAAGTTCAAGGAGGCCTTCTCCACCGCGGGCAAGACCCAGTTCGGCTCCGGCTGGGCCTGGCTCGTGTACGAGGGCGGCAAGCTGACCGTCGAGAAGACCCCCAACGCCGACACCCCCATGGCCCGCGGCAAGAAGTGCCTGCTGACCATGGACGTCTGGGAGCACGCCTACTACCTGGACTTCCAGAACCGCCGCCCGGACTACATCACGGCCTTCCTGGACAAGCTGGTGAACTGGGAGTTCGCCGCCGCCAACCTGGGGTAGCCGCCCGTTGAGCCCCCCCCTGCTGCGGCCGAGCGTGCTTCGGCGCTCCTGCCTCGCGCTCGGAAATCGGTTCTCAGCGGCCAGGAAGGCCGCCTGCGCGCCGATTTCTGTCGCGCTCCTTGGCGCGCCTTCCCACGCTCGCCCTCGCGACGGGAGTTTTTCCACGGACGGCTAGCCGCCCGGGGACGCGTTGGACGCGTTCCCGGCCGCCGGGGCTTTCGGGCTTCGGCCGGCGCGCGCACAATGGACGGAGCCCGCGCGGGAGTCGCCTCCCGCGCGGGCTCCTTGCGCCTCCGCGTCCGACGATGTCCCTTTCCGACGCCCTTCCACGCTTCCGCCGCGCGATCGCAGCCCTGGCGGCCATGCTCTCCGCGCTCGCGGGCGAGAGCCCGGCCCAAGCGGCGCAATCGCCCGTGCAGGCGGCGCAGTCGGTGCAGGAGGCCGCGGGGCTCACCCGGCTGGCCGCCCGGCTGGCGAGTGACGAGCTGCCCACGGGCGCCGGCGTCGTCGTGGGCCAGGTGGAGGCGCCCGCGGGCGGCGCCTTCGTGCTCGACCGCGCCGATCGAGAGTTCCGCGGCAAGGCCATCGCCAACAAGAGCGGGCTTTCCCGCGGCCCGAGCACCCACGCCACGCTGGTGGCCCAATACCTCGTGGGACTCCACTCCAGCCTGTCCCCCGGCATCGAGCGCGTGGATGCCTTCGAGGCGAATCACTGGCTCGGCGCGGGCCTCCTGGGCGGCAGCGGCGCGGCTCTGCCCACGCTGGTCGACGCCAAGGTGTTCTGCAACTCGTGGATCGGCGAGGCCGGCGAGGCGAGCAATGCCTACCTGCGCAAGCTCGACTTCGCCATCGAGACCCAGGGCCTGATCGTCTGCGCCGGCGTGAACAACGGTCGCGGGCCCCTGGACGTGGCGTTGCTCTCCCACGGATTCAACACGCTCACGGTGGGCCGCAGCGACGGCTCGCACCGCGCGGGGACCACCTCCCTCGGCGTCGACGGTCCTGGGCGCATGAAGCCCGACCTCGTGGCGCCCGCGGGGGCCACGAGCTTCTCCACGCCCCTGGTCTCCGGCGCCGCCGCCCTTCTGGTGGAGACCGCGCGCAGTCTTCCCGGGCTCGCGGGGCACCCCGCCGCCGAGAGCCCCGACGTGATCAAGGCCGTGCTGCTGGCCGGGGCCGCGCACCTGCCCGGTTGGTCCAATTCGCCCCTTGCGCGGGGCGCCTCCCGCGGGGCCACCTCGATGCCCCTGGATCCGGTGCTCGGCGCCGGGCAACTGGACGTGGAGGCGAGCCACTGGATTCTGTCCGCGGGCGAGCAATGGGCCGGCGCGACTCCCGCGCTGGCGCCCGAGTGCCTGCCGTCGGGATGGGCTTGGATCGAGATCGGTCCAGGCCAGAGCCGCTGGCTGCGCTTCCACGTGGAGTCCCTGCGCACCGAGGTCTCGATCGTCGCCGCTTGGAATCGCGCCGTGGCGTCGGACTTCCAGTCGTGGTCCCTGGCGGACCTCGACCTGGAGCTGTGGACCGCGGACGCCCAGGGCGGCCCCAGCTCCCTCCTGGGCACGGCTCCCGGGGAGTTCTTCGAAACGGGCAACGTGCTCAGCGACAGCGCCGTGGACAACGTGGAGCACCTCTACGTGCAGCGTCTGCTCCCCGGCGAGTATCTGCTGGAGGTGCGACGTTCCTCAGACGACCAGGGCCCTGTGCGCGCGGCCCTCGCCTGGCGCTTCGAGAGCGTCGCCCCGCAGGTGTTCGGCGAGGCGAAGCCCGGTTCCTCGGGCAAGCTGCCCGCCCTGCGCTGGACCGGTCGACCGTCCCGGCACGGCGACGATTTCGAACTGACGGTGTCCCGCGCGGAACCCGGTTCGTTGGGCATCCTGCTCTGCAGCGCCGGCCGCGGTGAGCTCCCCTTCGCGGGCGGACGCCTGGCCCTGGCGCCGCCCGTGACCCGCTTCGCGGTGGCGCGCGCCGACGACTCGGGCTCGGCCACGATTCCGATTCCGATCTCCCCGGAGCGCGTGGGGACGAAGCTCCACTTCCAATTCTGGTTCCGCGACCCGGGCCAGGCCGACGGTTCGGGAAGCGGGCTCACCAACGCCCTGGAAGTGCGCTTCGGTCCCTGAACAGGAGAGCCGGGCCTGGAATTCCAGGCGCGCCCTGGCGGCTGATCCCGGGAGCACGCTCCCGCCGCGGACGCGGCCGCGCGGGAGGGGACGGGAGAATTACGCAGAAATCCGGCCGCAGGGCCGTGGATCCCCGGTCGTAGTCCTTGGAGCGAGGCTCCCAGGGCAAACAGCGGAGGATCCAGATGCACTACGACTTCAGCCAGGTAGAGGACACTCAGTCGTTCGTTTCCATTCCCGAGGGCACCTACGAGTGCCGAATCGCCGAGGTGCGCGAGGGGCTCTCGCGCGACGGCAGCGTGCGCTGGAGTTTCCGGCTGGAGGTGCTGCGCGGCGAATACGCCGGACGGACCGCGGGCTGGGACGCCCTGACCTGGAGCGAGCGCGGGATCGCGCGCGTCAAGCGCACGCTGGCTTGCTTCGGCCTCGACGTCAGCGGCGAGATCGACCTCGAATCGGGCGACCTGATCGGGCTGGGGGCGAGGGCCTCCTTCGAGTTCGAGGAGCGCGAGGACCCGCAGACCGGCAGGCGGGTCGTGAGGTTGCGCGTGCCCTACGCGGGCTACGCGCCGCTGAATGCGGCCCCCGGGGACCAGCCGTCCGATCGCGGGGCGCTGGACTCCCGCGGCTCGGTCTTTCGCGAGTCGGTAGGCCTGCGCGCCGAACGCGCCGCGGGCTCCCGCGGGGCGGACCCGTTCGGTGGCGCGGAGCCGGTTGCCGCCCGCCACGGGGCGGAGGGGGCGGGAGAGACTCCGCGAGCGCTCGAATCTGGCGCGGCGGACCATCGGATGGAGGGCGGAATGGAGGACGGGGACGACGATGACCCGTTGGACGTTGACGGGGCCACTCCGGCGTGACGAAATGGCCCCATGTCCGACTCCGCGCCGCGCCCGCCGCAGCCCAGCAACGAAGCGCTCCAAGACCTCCTGCGGGTGGCCTTCGCCGCCGCGGAACTGGCCTACAGTCCCTATTCCAAGGTCCAGGTGGGGGCGGCGCTGATGGCCGCCGACGGGCAGGTGTTCTCGGGCTGCAACGTGGAAAACGCCAGCTTTGGCCTGACCCTGTGCGCCGAGCGCGTCGCCGCGGCCAAGGCCGTCTCCGCGGGCGTCACGCGCTTCGAGGTCATGGCGATCGCCTCCAGCCTGGACGCGCCCATGATGCCCTGTGGGGCCTGCCGGCAGTTCCTGAACGAATTCGCGCCGGGTCTCTACCTGGTGGTCCAGGGGAAGCAGGGGCCGCGCTTCGGGGCGCGGCTTTCGGAGCTCCTGCCCCACGCCTTCGGTCCCGCCGACCTGCGCTGACTCCCGTGGCCAAAGGCACGCAGGCGGCCCTTCGGGCGGCGGAACTGAGGCGCGAGCTCCTGCGCCACGACCGGCTGTACTACGTGGAGGGGGCGCCCGAGATCAGCGACGCCGCGTACGACGCGCTCTTCCGGGAACTCCAGGCCCTGGAGTCCCGACATCCCGAGCTGGTGGTCCCGGACAGCCCCACGCAGCGCGTGGGCGCGCCTCTCCCCGAGGGGCAGGGTTTCGTGCAGGTGGCCCACGATGTGCCGATGCTCTCGATCGACAGCCTGTTCGACGAGGGCGAAGTCCGCGATTTCGTCGATCGCATCGTTCGCTTCCTGAAGCTCTCGGACGGCGAGGCCCTGGAGTGGGTCGTGGAGCCCAAGTTCGACGGCGTTTCGGCCTCCCTGCTCTACGAGAACGGCGTGCTGGTTCGAGGCCTGACCCGGGGCGACGGCGCTGTGGGCGAGGACGTGAGCGCGAACCTGCGCACGATTCGGAACCTGCCCCTGCGGCTGTCCTCGGGCGTTGCCGTGCCGCCCCGCCTGGAGGTGCGCGGGGAGGTGTTGATCGCCCGGGCCGCCTTCGAGCGCTTCAATCTCCAGCGCGAGCGCGAGAACAAGCCCGTGCTGGCCAACCCGCGCAACGCCACGGCCGGCGCCCTGAGGCGCAACGATCCCTCGGAGGTGGCGCGCTATCCGCTGCAATTCCACCCCTGGGCCGTGCTGCAGGTTCCTGCGGGGATGTTCGCCACCCACCGCGAGACCGCCGCGGCGCTGTCGGGCTGGGGCTTCGGCCACTCCGCCTTCGCCGAGTTCGCGCGCGGAACCGACGCCGTGCTCGCCTACCACGGACGCATGGCGCAGAAGCGCGACAGCCTGCCCTTCGAAGTGGACGGCGTGGTGGCCAAGCTCGACCGCCTCGACTGGCGCGAGCGCCTGGGAACCACGGCGCGCTCCACGCGCTGGCAGTTCGCCTACAAGTTCGAGGCCATCGGGGCCCCAAGCCTGCTGAGGGCCATCGAGGTCCAGGTGGGGGCCAACGGTCGGATCACTCCGCGGGCCCACGTGGACCCAGTGGAGATCGGCGGGGTCACCGTGCGCCACACGACCCTGCACAACGCGGACCACGTGGAGAAGCTGGGCCTGGCGATCGGGGCGACGGTCCTGCTGCACCGGGCGGGCGACGTGATTCCCCAGGTGACCTCCGTGGTCCAGGGGCCCGCGGCCCACGCGGCGACGGACTGGGACTCGGCCCTGCCCCTCGAGCTGCGGGAGGGCGAATCGGAGGAGGGGCCCGTGCGCGCCGGCGTCACCTGGCGCCATGGGGAGCGTTTCCGCATGCCCGCCCGCTGCCCGGCCTGCGGCACGAAGCTCGTGTCGGAGGGCAAGTACTGGCGCTGCCCGAATCTGCACGGCTGCCGGCCCCAGATCGTCGGCCGCACCCTGCAACTCGCCGGTCGCGGGGCATTCGAGATCGACCGCCTGGGCGAGAAGATGGTCGAGCAGCTGGTGGAGCACGGCCACCTGCGCGGTCCGGCGGATCTGTTCCACCTGAAGCGGGAGCCCCTGATCGAATTGGAACGCTGGGGCGAGAAGACCGTCGCCAACCTGTTCCAGCAGATCGAGGAGCGCCGTCGGATCCCCCTGGACCGCCTTCTCGTGGCCCTCTCGATTCCCGAGGTGGGTCCTGCGACCGCCAAGCTTCTGGCGGGGCACTTCCCCAGCCTGGAGCTCCTGTCCGCCGCCGATGGGGACCAGCTCCAAACCGTCGTGGGCATCGGTCCGGAAATGGCCCGGGCCATACGCGACTGGTTCGACCAGCCCGAGAGCCGGGAGCAGATCGCCCGGCTGATGGCGGGGGGCGTCGAGGTGCTTTCGCCGGCGGCCCCGAACCGGGAGGGCCCCTTCGCGGACAAGACCCTGGTGTTCACCGGCACCCTGGAGGCCGTCGGGCGCTCGGAGGCCAAGCGCCTGGCCGAGGCCGCGGGGGCCCGGGTGGCCTCTTCCGTCAGCGCCAAGACCGACTTCCTGGTGGTGGGCGCCGAGGCGGGCAGCAAGGCCAAGAAGGCCGCCGAGCTGGGCGTGGCGGTGCTGACCGAGGCGGAGTTCCTGGAACGCTGCGGAAAGGCGCCGCAGTAGTTTGATCGGGCGCTTCGGGCTAACTTGGGGTCCGCCCCAGGGCCCCATGGCTGCCACCGATCCGGACCACCCGCCCGAACCGACCCCGCCCGAGGAAGAATTCGCGCTGCCGCCGGGTTTCGAGACCCCCGACACCGCGGACCTCGTGCGCCGGGCCCAGGCGGGCGACGTGGACGCGCTGAACGCGCTCTTCGCCCGCTACCACAGTCAGATGGTGGAGATCGCCCGCAGGCGCATCGGGCCCAAGCTGCGTCGCAAGGAAGATCCGGACGACCTGGCCCAGACCACGTTCCGCGAGGCGACTCGGGACTTCAAGAACTACGAGTACCGCGGCGAGGGATCGCTGGTGCGCTGGCTGGTGCACATCCTGCAGAACAAGATCCGGGACAAGGCCGAGTTCTACTCGGCGGGCAAGCGCAACACCTCCCTGGAGACCGCCCTGGACGCGCCGCTGGATCGACGCAGCGGCGACTCCAAGGGCATGGAACCGGAGGCACCCGACCTGTCGGTGACCCGCCAGGTCCAGCGCGGCGAGCGCTTCGAGATCCTGCGCAAGGCCCTGGTGGAGCTCTCGCCCGAGTACCGGGAGGCCATCACCCTGGTGTTCTTCCAGGGCCTGTCCCTGCGCGAGGCCGGCCAGCGCATGGGGGGCCGCAGCGAGGACGCCCTGCGCATGCTGCTGCGGCGCGCGGAGGCCAAGCTCCGCGACATCCTCAAGACGCCCCTGGGCAAAGACCCGCTGTAGGAGCCGGGTTCCGCTTCGCTCGCCCCGGCCTTGGGTTCATGGCGCCGTGGCCCGTGGACCGCCGGGCGACGAAAAAACTGCGCGCCGGGTTTTGGCCGGCGCGCAGTCGAGGGGGGTCGAGGCACCTCACCGATCCAAGAGACGCCCCGAACCACCGCCAGCAGCCGAGGTGGGCTCCGGACCGAATGCGGAGCTCCCCAATTTCTCCCGCGCCCCCCCAAGTGACGGATGCTGCCCGGCTTACGTCGCCCGGGCCCGCGGCGGTCCCCTTGCCTGTCCCTCCCTCGGCGGCTACAGTCTCCGCCCCTCATCGGGGCCGCTAACTCAACTGGCAGAGTGCCATGTTCACAGCGTGGAAGTTACTGGTTCGAATCCAGTGCGGCCCACCACCTGAACCCTTGTCCGCGACTGGACTTGCGCTCGCCCGCTCCGAGCGAGCCTCCGCGCGCGTCGCCGGCAGTGCCAGTTCACTGCCCACTTTGGCCGGGCCCAGGGACAGCTTGCTCACTGCGCCGCGCACGTTGTCGGTCTGCAGGTGCGTGTCGACCTGCAAAAGGACCGACAGGGTCTTGTGACCGGTGAGGCAGGCCGCCTGCTGGAGCGGGACGCCCGCTCGGGCAAGCCTCGTCGCGACCGCGCGCCTCGCCTCGGCACGGGACTGCTTCAACGGCTAGGCAACGTGCCCTTCGAAGCCCCGGGCCAGGAAGGATTGCCAGTCGATCATGGTCACGCCGGCGCGCTCTGCCGCGGCGCGACCGGCATCGGTCCCCACCAGCGCGGGCCTGAAGTTCGGGAAACGGCGGTGGAATTCCAAGAGACCGCGGAGGTCTGCCGTCTGCACAGGCCCGGACTTGACCTCGATCACCCAGTTGCCCCAGGTCCCCTCGATGACCCCGTCCACTTCCAGGGGCTCCTCGCGCCAATAGTGAACCCGCTGGCCGGCGTTCCAAGCGTGAGCCAGGCACGCGTTCTCCAGCCACGCTCCGAAGCGGGCAGGGTCCGCCCGCTCGTCGGGCGAACCCAGCGGGTTGGCCACTGCGAGCAGGGCGTTGCTGAGCACCACCAGCTTCGGAGGAGCGTTGCGCCGGCGAGCAGCTTGTGGTGAGTACTTAGGCAGGGCGGCCACCAGGAAGCCCTCTTCCAGGAGCGACAGGTAGTGGGCGATGGTCTCCAGCGCGCCGGCATCTTGGAGCTGACCCTGGATCTTCTGCAAAGAGACGATCTGGGCAGGGGAAGCCGCGCACACAGCGAATACCTGGCGCAGCAGCGCCGGCTTCCTTACCGGCGCGAGCGCGAGAATGTCTCGGCCGATCGCCGGTTCGAGAATCGCGTCGTGCACGTAGGCTGCCCAGCGCTTTGCGTCCTTGCGTAGGGCATAGGCACCTGGGTACGCCCCCATTCGGACCACTAGGTCCGACGCCTTGTCGATAGGCTCGCCGAACGTGTCCGAGAGGCCGCTCGCCGACCAATGGCTAAGAGTCAGGCGCTCGAAGCGTCCGGCCAGGCTCTCTCGAGACCCGGTTGCAAGCCGGAGCGCGGAGGAACCGGTAGCGACGACGTGAATGCGTCGCCGCTGACGGCGAAGGCGATCCCATTCAGCCTTGAGCCGCCCAGCCCAGTCGGAGAGCATCTGGACCTCGTCCAGAAGGACGACGGACGGGCGACTGCTGTCCGCGGCGGCTTCGGCGCGCGCCCATAGCTGCTCCCAGAAGCCGGGCAGGGACGCTTCGGGCGCGTCGGCCGCGACAAACAGGGCCCGTGGGCCGTGCTGCTCGGCCAGAGAGTGGAGCAGGGTGGTCTTTCCGACCTGTCGCGGCCCGGTGAGCAGCTGGATGTGCCGCGGCGCCGGCTCGTGCAGGCGCTCCTTCAGGATCGCTTCGCACTGCCGATACCCCAGCCAATAGCCCCGCTCGACCATGGTCTGATAATTATTCGACTACAGACTGAGTGTCAAGTGCCGGCCGCCGGTAGGTCCATCTCTTCCGACTTGTGATTCTGGCGCAGGCCTGTCGGGGTCCACTCATCCAGGGCCCGAGAGCCCCGGGGCCCGCTGACCTAAGGGACCACGACCGGTCACATGCGCGGGGCCGCGCCGCGGGCAGGGGGCCCAGCGGGTTCGATCGGGGCGGGGCATGGACACTCCGTTCCAACGCCCCGCGGGACCCGGCTTCGGTCAGTGCTGCGCTTTCGCCGCCTTCACGGCGGCGGTCAGGGCCGGCAGCACTTCGAGCGCGTCGCCCACGATGCCGTAGTCGGCGAGCTTGAAAATCGGGGCGTCCTTGTCCTTGTTGATCGCGACGATCACCTTGGATGTGCGCATGCCGGCCAGGTGCTGGATGGCGCCGGAGATGCCCACGGCGATGTAGAGCTGGGGCGCCACCGTCTTGCCGGTCTGGCCCACCTGCTCGGCGTGGGGACGCCAGCCGGCGTCGACCACGGCCCGCGAAGCGCCCGTGGCGGCGTTGCCGAAGGCCGCGGCCAGCTGCTCGATCAGGCCGAAGTTCTCGGGGCCCTTCATGCCGCGGCCGCCGGAGACCACCACGCCGGCCTCCTTGACGTCCAGCTTGCCGGCGGTCTTGGCTTCCACGGCGGTGACCGTGGCCTTGCCCCCGGCCGTGGCCGGGCGCTGGCTCACCTTGGGGGCGTCCACGGGCGCTCCGGGGGCGAAGGCGTTGGGGCGTGTGGTGGCGCAGAACACCGGGGCAGTGCTGGTGAGGGTCGCCAGGGCCTTGCCCGCGAGCCAGGGGCGCAGCACCTGGAACGACGCTCCCGAGGAGGCGAAGCCGGTGACATCACTGAAAAGGGTCACGTCCAGGTGCGCGGCGACGCGCGGGGCGATGTCCTTGCCGGTGACCGTGGCCGGAGCCAGGAAGGCCGTGGCCCCCGAGTCCCGGACCACGGCGGCCAGGTCCGCGGCGGTGGCGTCGGGGCTGAAGGGCCCGGAGCCCGCGAGGCAGATCACCTCGGCGGCCCCCGCCTTGCCGAAGGCGGCCGCGGCGCCGCTCGCGCCCTCGCCGCAGGTGACCGCCACCACGGTGCCGCCCGCCGAGCGGGCCGCGCCGATGCACTCCAGGCTCGCGCGCCGCGCTTGCCCGTTCGTTTGTTCCGCGAAGACGACGATGGTGGCCATGTCTAGAGCACCTGGGCTTCGGTCTTGAGGGCGGTGATCAGGGCGGGCACCGCTGCGGCGCCCTCGCCGACGATGCGGCCGGCCTTGCGGGAGGGGGGCAGCTCCACCTTGACCACGAGGGTCTGGGTGTCGACGGCCAGGGGGGCCTCCTCGGCGATGGTCTTCGACTTGGCGGCCATGATCCCCTTGAGACTGGCGCGCCGCGGTTCGTTGAGGCCCTTGTTGCAGGTGATCACGGCGGGCAACCGGAAGGTCACGGTCTCGACGCCGTGCTCGGTCTCGCGCTTGGCCGTGCCGCCCTCGGCGCCGAGCTCCAGGGCGTGCACCTCGCCGACGCAGGCCCAGCCCAGGTAGGTGGCCAGCATCGGGCCCACCGCGGCGTGGTCGCGGTCGGTGGCGACCCGGCCGGTGAAGACCACGTCGGCGCCCAGGGCCTTGATCTTGGCCGCCAGGGCCTTGGCCGTGGAACGAGGGTCCCGGGCCGCGGGGTCGGCGTCCTTGAGGATCACGCCGTGGTCCGCGCCGCGGGCCAGGCACTCGCGCACCTCTTTCGAAGCATCCGAGGGGCCCAGGGTCACCACCGTGACCTCGCCGCCCTGCTTCTCCTTGGTCTTGAGCGCCTCCTCGACGGCGAGCTCGTCATAGAAGGAGAGCATGTACTGCCAGCCGGTGGGATCCAGGCTCCGGCCGTCGGCGGCCAGCTTGGCCGTGGCCTCGGTGGTCGGGACGCGCTTGACGCAGGCGACGATTTTCATGGCTAGGGGGGCTCCCGCGGCCCGTTGGGGCGACTTTCGGAGGGCAAAGAGGATACCGGAAGGCCCCCGAAGCGTGAATACGCCCCTCGGCCCGTAGCCCCGCGGCTACTCGACGAGCTTGGACGCCTCGTCGGCGCTGATGCCCATCACCGGCGCGTCGAAACTGTGGCCCAGGTAGACCGCGCGCACCTCCGGATCGCTGATCAGGACCCGCGGAGGCCCTTCGCGAAAGATCTGCCCCTGGCGGATGATGTAGGCGCGGTCCGTGGCCTGGAGGGTCTCGCGCACGTTGTGGTCCGTGATCAGGATGCCGATGTTCTTCTCCCGCAGCCGGGCGATCATGGCCTGGATCTCGCCCACGGCGATCGGGTCCACGCCCGCGAAGGGCTCGTCGAGCAGCAGGATCGCGGGCCGGGTCGCCAGGGCCCGGGCCAGCTCCAGGCGGCGCTGTTCACCCCCGGAAAGCGTGTCGGCCATGCTCTGGGAGAGGTGCGAGAGCTCCAGCTCCGAGAGCAGGTTCTCAGCCTCGTTGATGCGCTGGGCGCGGTTGAAGGGCATGGCCTCGAGGACCGCGAGCAGGTTGTCGAACACGCTCATGCGCTGGAAAAGGCTGCGTTCCTGGGGCAGGTAGCCCATGCCCAGGCGTGCGCGCCGGTACATGGGCTCCCGGGAACACTCGTTGCCGCGGATCAGCACGTGCCCGGCATCGGGCTTGGTCAGCCCCACGGTCATGCGGAAGCTCGTGGTCTTGCCCGCCCCGTTGGGGCCGAGCAGGCCGACGATCTCGCCGGCGCGCACCTCGAAACTGACGCCGTCGACCACGCGGCGCTTCTTGAACGACTTGACCAGGCCGCGAACTTCGAGCAGCAGCTCGCCTCGCGTCGGGGGGGCAGCAACGACCATGGGCGCAGTGTGCCGGGCCGGGCGGCCCAGCGCGAATGCCGGCTCCAAGTCGTCCTCCCTGGACGCCGGCCCGACGGACGGGCGCGAACGTAGATGCCGGTGCGCCAGGGAGTTCCGGCGGAGGTGTCGGCTGCTCCCGCCCAATGGGAAATCCTGGGCAGGATCTCTCCCGGGATTCGCTCCAGGATCGGTCTCTGGAGTTCCTGTGGAGAACCTGTGCACAGGTTCGTCGGGCCGCGGGGGCGCTTGCTCCCGCCGGGGTGAGGCTAGGCAACAGCCCCTTCACAATCGCGCTTCGCCAGCGGCAGGCAATTTCTGCCCATCCCATAAGTCGTTTGCTCGCAGTATCTTGCGACCGCGCCGCCCGGCGGCTCGCGACGGCGGATGGACTTTGGGGTCGGGTCCCCTGGGTCGGACCTTCCCGCTAGTGGGACCAAAAATGGGTTTTTGGCCTGTGGAAAAGCACACCCCTAGCCAAGCGCGCGCTTCGTCGTTCCACGGGGGCCGGCGGAGGCGCGGTTGGGGCCGCGAGGGGCCTCCCAGCGCGTCGGCCAGAGCGTCGGCCAGGGCTGCGGCCAAGGCTGCGGCCAAGGCTGCGGCCAAGGCGCCTGGCTGCGCAGCGGGCCGGACCTCGGGCAGGTCAAGCGGCGGGGCGGGCCGGGCAGGCGCCCACTCCCCGCGGTCCTAGTGGACCCACTTCAGGCGCAGGATCCCGTGCTCGACCGAGTAGGGCCAGAAGACGAACAGCGCCCGGCCCGTCATCAACTCCCGTGGCACGAAGGGCGCGCGCTCGCTGGGCAGGCGCCGGCACTCGCCGGTGGGCAGCACGAAGAGTTCGCCCCATTCGTCGCGGAACCACGTGGTCGGACCACGCTCGCTCTGCATCTGGATCGGATTCTCGCCGTCGGCGATCTGCATGCGCATGCCGTCGAAGCGGCCGGGCACCATGCGCAGGTTGCCGCGCAGCGTGCGCGTCACGCCGTCGATGGCGGTTTCCATGACGTACAGCAACCACTCGCGGCTGTCGCTCGAGTTCTGGGTGTTGTCGCCCATCATGAAATAGTGGCCGGCGGGGATGACCCACTGGGACTCGCTGGTGCCCTCGCGGTAGTAGATGTCGCGGGAGACCTGCAGGTCTTCGAGGAGCGCGCCCGCGCCGCGGCACTCGATCCAGGCCGAGGAGGTCTGGTCGGTGGCGAGTTCGACGTCGAGGGCCATGCGCACCTCCCCCTCGATGTCGAGCGACAGCTCGTCGTCGAGGTTCTGGGCGCCGAAGGAGACGCGCTTGCCGCCCGGCAGGCGATAGGCCGGTCCGCGCAGTTCGCGGAAGGCCTTGTCCGGCGAGGCAGGGGCCGTGTCCTCCACCACGATCGAGAGGCAGGCGTCCGCCGGGGCGGCGGGGCCTGGGATCGAGAGCCGGTACCGGCGCGTGCCCTCGTCGAGTTCCACCACCACGGCTTCCAGGCCGGCCTCCGCCGTGACCTGGCCCTCCACGCGCAGGTCGCCCACCGCGTTTTCGCCGGAGTACTCCCCCGGGCGCACGATGCTCTGGATGCTGCGCGGGTAGCCGTCGGCGTAGACGTCCATGATCGCTCCGGCGCGGCCCACGAAACGGGCTCGACCCGCGCCCGAGGCTTCGATCGAGCGGTGGCCGAAGGTCCAGGGCGGGGTGGCGCCGGCCTCCGGCTTCCAGGTGGGGGATTCGCCCTCCTTGGACCCGTCGAGCGGCTTCCAGGTTTCGCGCTGGATGGGGCGCGGACGGCGCAGCGCCTTCCAGGGCTCGCGCTCGCTCGCCCGCGTCCACAGGTCGCCGTGGGCGATGCGGAACTGCTCACCGGGCATGCCCACGATGCGCTTGATGAAGTTCTTCGAGCGGTCGAGGGGGTACTTGAAGGTCGCCACCTCGAAGCGCTCGGGGTCGCGGTAGTGGTAGGAGAACTTGTCCACCAGCACGCGGTCGAAGATCTGCGTCTCGGTGTTGCCCATCAACGTGGGCTGCATCGAACCGGTGGGGATCTTGTAGGCCTCCAGCACGAAGTACTTGAGCATCACCGCCATGATCACGGCGACGGCGAAGGCCTCGATGTTGTCGCGCAGGGGCGTCTTGCGCGCGGGAAGGCCCTCGGCGAGCGCGGCGGAATCCTGCTGCGCGCTCACTCGTCGCCCTCGCCGTCACCGCCGCCGCCGAGGACCGCCAGGAAGGCCTTCTGGGGGATGTCCACGTTGCCGATCTGGCGCATGCGTCGCTTGCCCTCCTTCTGCTTCTCCAGGAGCTTGCGCTTGCGCGTCACGTCGCCGCCGTAGCACTTGGCGGTGACGTCCTTGCGCAGCGGCGCGATGTTCTCGCGGGCGATGATGCGCGAGTCGATGGCCGCCTGCAGGGCGATCTCGAACAGGTGGCGCGGGATCTCCTTGCGCATCTTCTTCAGGATCGCGCGGCCGCGGTATTCGGCCTGGTCCCTGTGGACGATGCTGGTCAGGGCATCCACTTCCTTGCTGTTGACCAGGATGCGCAGCTTGACCAGCTCCCCGGGGCGGTAGCCCGACAGGTCGTAGTTGAGCGTGCCGTACCCGCGCGTCGAGGACTTCAGCTTGTCGAAGAAGTCGTAGATGATCTCCGACAGCGGGATGTCGTAGGCGAGCTGCACGCGCGTCGGCGAGAGGTACTCCTGGCGCACGAACTCGCCGCGGTGGTCGGCGGAGATCTGCATCACGTTGCCGATGTACTCCGACGGCACCATGATCGAGACCCGCGCATAGGGTTCGTAGAGCTCTTCGTACTTGTCCGGCGTCGGAAGCTGTCCCGGCGAGTTGATCTGCTCCTCGCTGCCGTCCTTCTTCTTGATCCGATAGGTGACCGTGGGCGCGGTCTGGATCATGTCGATGTCGTGCTCGCGCTCCAGGCGTTCCTGCACGATTTCCATGTGCAGGAGTCCCAGGAAGCCGCAGCGGAAGCCGAAGCCCAGCGCCTCGCTGGTGACCGCCTCGTAGGAGAAGGACGAATCCGACAGGGAGAGCGTCGCCAGGCCCTCGCGCAGGCTCTCGAAGTCCCCGCTGTTGGTGGGGAAGAAGTCCGCGTAGACCATGTGCAGCGGCGGGCGGTAACCCGGCAGCATGGCCACCTTGGGGCCCTTGTGGCGCGTCATCGTGTCGCCGATGCGCACGTCGCCCAGCTGCTTGATGTTCGAGATGAAGTAGCCCACCTCGCCCGGCCCCAGGGCGCCCGAGCGCTTCATCGACGGCGTGAAGCGGCCGATGTCGATGGCCTCGTAGACCTTGTCGGTCCCGAGCATGTGGATCTGCTCCTTCTCGCGGATCGTGCCGTCGACGACCCGCAGGTAGACCACGATGCCGCGGTACTCGTCGTACTGGGCGTCGAAGATCAGGCAGCGCAGGGGCGCCGCCGGATCGCCCTTGGGCGGCGGGATGCGCTGCACGATGCGGTCGAGCAGCAGGGCCACGCCCGCGCCCGTCTTGGCCGAGACCCGCGCCGCGTCCGAGGCCTCGATGCCGATGGAGTTCTCGATCTCCTCGGCCACGACCTCGGGCCGCGCGTGGGGCAGGTCCACCTTGTTGATCACCGGCAGCACCTCGAGGTTGCCCTCGACGGCCAGGTAGGCGTTGGCCACGGTCTGGGCCTCGACTCCCTGGGAGGCGTCCACCAAGAGGATCGCGCCCTCGCAGGCCTGCAGGGCCTTCTGCACCTCGTAGTTGAAGTCCACGTGGCCCGGCGTGTCGATCAGGTTGAGCTCGTAGTCGACCCCGGCGACCGTGTGGTGGATCGTGACGGCGCTGGCCTTGATCGTGATGCCGCGCTCGCGCTCCAGGTCCATGGAATCCAGGAGCTGGGCGCGCATGTCGCGCTTGTCGACGGCGCCGGAGATTTCGAGCATCCGGTCCGCGAGCGTCGACTTGCCGTGGTCGATGTGCGCGATGATGCAGAAGTTGCGGATGTGCTGCGTGTCCAAGGCTGTTGCGCCGGGGCGCCTCTGGGTCGTCGGACGGGGGAGCGGGGGGTGGGGGGCCGCGACCGCTTCGGCGCTCCTGAACCGCGCAGGATACCCGTAGGGCGCCGGCCTCGCCTATGTTGCCCCGGACCGGCCGGGCGTCGGCGGTCCGCCGAGGTCGTGGGGCAGGTGCAGGAGCAGCTCCCGCAGAGCACGGCCGCGGTGCGAGACGCGCGCCTTTTCGGCCGGTTCCAGCTCCGCGAACCCGCGGCCCGTCTCGCCGTAGCCCTCCTCCGTGAACAGGAACAGGGGGTCGTAGCCGAAGTCGTGGGTCCCCCGCGGGGCCTCCAGGATGCGCCCCTGGGCCTGGCCGGAGACCTCCAGGGCGATGCTGCCGTCGGGCCGCGCCAGGGCCAGGGCGCAGAGGAAGCGGGCCCCGCGATCGCGGGCGCGGAGGCGCGCGAGCTCCTCCAGCAGGCGGGCGTTGTTGCGCGCGTCGTCCCCGTGGACTCCCGCGTAGCGCGCGCTCAGCACCCCCGGGGCGCCCCCCAGGGCGGCCACCTCCAGGCCCGAATCGTCCGCCAGGCTCCACAGCCCCGTGGCCCGGGCGGCGGAGGCCGCCTTCTTGGCGGCGTTGCCCGCGAAGGTCGGAGCGTCCTCCTCCACCGGCGGCAGGCCGCCCAGATCGCGGGGCGTGACCAGTTCGAGCGGGAGATGGGCCAGGAGGCCGGCGAACTCCGCCCGTTTCTTGGGGTTGTCGCTGGCGATCAGCAGGCGCTTCACGACAGGGCCAGGGCGCTTTTCTGCAGCAGGAAGACCTGACGGATGGCGCCCTCGCCCAGGGCGAGCATGCGGTCGAGCTCCTCGCGGCTGAAGGGCGCGCCTTCGGCCGACCCCTGGACCTCGATGAACTGGCCCGCGCCGGTCATCACCAGGTTCATGTCGGTCTGGGCGGCGCTGTCCTCGGCGTAGCACAGGTCGCACAGGGTCTCGCCGCCCACCACGCCCACGGAGACCGCGGCCAGCTCGGTGGTCAGGGGCCAGGCCCGCAGCAGGCGCTTGGCCTCCATGTGCTTCAGCAGGTCGTAGAGGGCCACGTAGGCCCCGCTGATGGCCGTGGTGCGCGTGCCGCCGTCGGCCTGGAGCACGTCGCAATCGACCCACAGGGTGCGTTCGGTGATCTTCTTCAGGTCCACCACCGCCCGCAGGGAGCGGCCGATCAGACGCTGGATCTCGACCCCCCGGCCGTCCACCTTGCCGCTCTTGTCCCGACTTTTCCGCTGGGCGGTGGAGGAGGGCAGCATGGCGTATTCCGCGGTGAGCCAACCCTGCCCCTTGCCCTGCAGGAAGGGCGGGACGCCGTCGGTGTACATCGCCGTGCAGAGGACCTGGGTGTTGCCGCAGCTGGCGAGCACCGAGCCCGGGGCGGGGGTGGTGAAGCGGCGCTGGAAGGTGATCTTGCGCAGTTCGTGCGCGGCTCGGCCGTCGATTCGGGGCATGGGGGGGGTCCGACCGGTCCGTCGAGGAACCGAAATGAGGGGGGGAGAGTGTAGCGGCACCGCTCTGACGCCGGGGGGATGGCCTGCTCCTTGCGCGTCGGCCCCGGCGGCGGCCCCCCCTAGGGCTGTCAGGGCCCCGAGGGTTCCTCAGGGGCCCGGGTCCGACTCCAGGCTCCGCACGTGTTCCAGCCGCACGCGTCGCACGGAGGCCGGCTGGAGCGCCAGTTCGAGGCCAAGGCGGAGCCCGGCTCCCCGCAGGACCCCGCGCAGGGTCTCCTCGCCGGCGAGCACCCGCACCTTCCGCCCCAGCAGGTGGAGGGCGGCGAAGTACTCCTCCGCCACGGCCTCCGGCGCCGTGCCGATGCGCTCGATTTCGCGGCCGAAGTGCGGCAGGAGCACCTCCAGCAGGTCCCGCGGCGTCGTGTGAATCCCGGCCAGGGCCAGGCTGGTCACGGGCCGCTGGCTGGTCAGTTCCGCGGGGAAGGCGGTCTGGGCCACGTTGACCCCGATTCCGACCACGCAATGGGGCGCCGCCGGGTCGAGCCCCCGGGTCTCGGCCAGGAGGCCGCAGATCTTCGCCCCGCCCACCAGCAGGTCATTGGGCCATTTCAGCTCGCACCCGGTCAGCCCCACGGCTCCCAGGGCCCGACGGACGGCGAGCCCGGCCCCCATGGTGAGCGCCGCCGCGTCCAGGGGCTTTCCCGGCCTCAGGACGACACTGGCGTAGAACCCCGTGCCGGGGGGGCTCACCCAGCCGTGCCCGTGGTTCGCCCCCCGGCGGCCCCGCCCGGCGGTCTGGCCCAGGGCCACGTGGACGTCCCCGTGGGAGGCGCTGCCCTCCGCCAGGGCGGCGAAGGCCCTTTCCGAGGTCGAGTCGACCATCCCGTGCGCGAAGATCCGGAACTCCATGGGGTGGCGAGTGTTCTTGTCTAAGCTCTCGACGTCCAGTCGCGGCCGTTCGCTCCCCCATTTCCCATCCGGGCAACCCTACCAGCCATGATCAAGCCGATCCTTCTCACCTGCGCCGTCCTGCTGGCGGCGGACACCCGCCTCGCCACCGACTATTCCGCCGACAAGGGCTTCAAGGTGGAGTTCGAGACCACGCTCTCGATGAAGACCACCTCGATGTCCATGGAGCGCGACGGCGAGCCCGTGGAGGGCCGCGGCGGCTTCGGCGGGGGCGGCTCGACCTCGGTGCGCAAGGGAGTGTTCGTGGACAAGGTCGCCGCGGCGGCCGAGGGCAAGCCCACCAAGCTGACCCGCGCCTTCGAGTCCCTGGCGGGCTCGACCACGATGCTGCGCGGCGAGGAGGAGACCACGCGCGACCTCGAACCGCCCCTCAGCGGAGTGACCCTGAGCCTGGAGCGCGCCGAGAATGGCGAAGTGACCGCCAAGGTGGTCGACGGCACGGCGCCCGCGGACGACGCGGTGCTCGAGGGCCACCGGATGGAGTTGGCCCTCGACGCCCTGTTGCCCAGCGGCGAAGTGGCCGACGGCGCCAGTTGGGAACTCGACAAGGACGCGGTGCGCAGCGTGCTGATGCTCGACGCCGAGAAGATGCTCTTCCCGCGTCCCGCGCCCACCGAGGGCGAAGGCGGTGACCGCGGCCAGGGTGGCGGCGGCCGTCCCCGCGGGGGCTTCGGCGGCGGCGGCGGCGAGTCGCGCCTGTTAGAAACCGCGGAGTGGGAGGCCAAGGCCACGCTGTCCGCCGAGTCCGTGGAAAAGAACGGCGTCTCCTGTCGCGTGATCGAGGTCGAGCTCAAGGCCGCGGGCGACATGCCCGAGCCCCAGGCGGGCGGGGGCGGCGGTCGCCGTGGACAGTCCCTGGGCATGGAGCCCGCGAGCCCGCTGTTCGGCACGACCTACAAGATCGAGCTGGAGGGCAAGCTGTTCTTCTCGGCGGCCGAGAAGCGTCCGGTGGCCTTCGAGTTGGAAGGCACCCTGGGACAGGAGACCGACACGGAGCGCGAGGGCCGCGACGGCTCGACGATGCGCATCCGTTCAACCCGCGAAGGCGCCTACAAGCAGACCGTCGCCATCTCCAGGCCCCAGTGACGGGCTAGGCGCCCGGGACGACGGGCTAGGCGCCCGGGACGACGGGCTAGGCGCCCGGGCCCCCAAGCTGGGGGCCCGCGGCGTGGGCCAGGGCCCGCAGCAAATCGGCCCGCAGCTCCTCCAGCGGCTCGATTCCCGCCGAGAGGCGCACCAGTCCCTCGGGCGCGCTTTCGCCCGCCCAGCGGGCGCGACGTTCCCAGGAGGACTCGACGCCGCCGAAGCTCGTGCCGGGTCGGATCAGGCGTGCTCCGCCGACGACGCGGTCGGCCGCCGCCGCTCCGCCCTGGACCTCGAAGGACACCAGGGGGCCGAAGCCCCGGGGCATCTGCCGCCCGGCCAGCTTGGGATCGGTGATGGACGGGTGGTGCACGGCCAGGACCGCCGGATGCGCCGCGAGCACCCGGGCCAGGGCCGACGCGTTTTGCGACTGCCGCTCGATGCGCAGGGCGAGCGTGCGGATCCCCCGCAGGGCGAGCCAGGCCTCCAGGGGACCTGGGATCGCGCCGCCCAAGTTGCGGACTTCCCGCAGGGCCTGGTGCAGCTTCCCATCGCGGGTGGTGACGCTGCCCAGGATCACGTCCGAGTGGCCTGAGGCCGACTTGGTCAGCGACGTGACCACGCAGTCGGCACCCAGGTCCAGGGGGCGCTGCAGGGCAGCCGTGGCCGTGGTGTTGTCCACGACAAAGGGGGCTCCGTGGCGCCGGGCGAGGCCGGAGAGCCGCTCCAGATCGTGGACCCTGAGCCTCGGATTGGTGGGGGACTCGCTCCACAGGATCGAAGGGCCGCGCCCCAGCTCGCGCTCCAGGGCCCCGAAGTCCGTGTGGTCCGTGGGCAGGAGCTCCAGGCCGAACGGGGCGAGCAGGCCCGCCTGCTTGCGCGTGCCGTAGTAGCCGTCGTCGGCGATCAAGAGCCGCCGATGGGTGCGGCCGAGCACCAAGAGCAGGGCGAAGGACGCCGCCAGGCCGGAGGCGAAGGTGGTCGCCTGGGCGTCCTCCAGCCGGCCCAGCTCGCGCTCCAGCTCCTCCCAGGTGGGATTGCCGGCGCGGCCGTAGGCGTAGGCCATGGCCGAGGGATCCCCCTGGGACAGGAAGAACGACGCCAGGTGGATCGGCGGCGAGCTCGGAGTGCCGGGGGACTGCGCCGGGCCTTCTTGCATGGGCGCAGTGTAGCGACGGGGCCCGCGAGGGCGGGTGCGGCGATCCGGAGCGCAGGCCGGGGGCGCCGGCCGCGGGCCGCAGGCCTCGCTAGCTCTCGGAGATGCCCGTGGACTTCGGGCCCAGGAGCGACTTGAGGCGCGACATCACGTTCGAGTGGATCTGGCACACGCGGCTCTCGGTGAGCGCCAGCATCTCGCCGATCTCCCGCATCGTGTGACCGATCTGGTAGTACTGCTCGATGATGAACTGCTCCTTGTGGGTGAGCGAGCGCGTGATGTACTTGAGCATGTCGCGCTTGTTCATCTCCTTGATCGGGTCCACCGAGCTGGCGTCCTCGACCACATCGATCTTCTCCATGGAGGAGTCGTCGTCGTGCTCGTTCCAGCGCTCGTTGATCGAGGTGATCTGTCGCGCCCGCGACTCGTCGATCTCGGTCAAGAGCTCCTCGTGGTCCATGCGCAGGTAGTTGGCGAGCTCCGCGTGGGTGGGCTCGCGGCCGTACTCGCCGCGCAGTTTCTGGAAGGCCTTGTCGATGCGGCCGGCCTTCAGGCGCACCAGGCGCGGCACCCAGTCCTGGGAGCGCAGCTGGTCGAGGATCGAGCCGCGAATGCGCGTGGTGCAGTAGGTCTTGAACTTGATGCCGCGGTCCGGGTCGAAGCCGCGAATCGCGTCCATCAGGCCGAACACGCCGGCGCTGATCAGGTCGTCGAGTTCGATGGACTTGGGCAGCGTCTGCAGCAGACGCTCGGCGATGTGGCGCACCAGCGGGTAGTGCAGCTCCATCAGCGCGTTGCGCAGGAGCTCGATCCAGTCCGCGTCGTTGGCGGCCTTGCGCGCCTTGCGGTACAGGGCCCAGACCTCGTCGGTCTGCATGGCCTTCAGCTCCTCGAGCGTCGGCGGCCGCTTGGGGCCCTTGGCGCGCTTGTCGGCCACGCTTCCGCCCGGCTTGCCGGTGCCGGGGGAGGTCTTGGCGGCCGCGGACTTGCCCGCGGCGACCTTCCCGGGAAGGGCCGCCTTGGGTTCCGCCGGGGCGCCGGTCTTGACCGACGGGGCCTTGGACGCGGGCGCCGCCGAACGGATCTGCGTCGCCTTCGATCCGGCGGCCCGCGACCCGTTCGATCCGGCGGCCTTCTTGGGGGCCTGTCGGGCGTTCGAGGGCGCGGAACTCGCGCTTCGCGGCCGTGGAGGCTCTGGCGGGGGGCTTGGCTTTGGTGTCGCGTGCGAGTTTCAACGGCGATCCTGTGCGGTGCTTGGGCTTGTGCTTCGGCAGGGCCGCCGAGGGCGCCGCGGATTTCTTCGCGGTGCCCTTTCTCGCCGTCACGGCGTGGCTCTGCTTCTTGGCGCTCATGGACGGGCGAGCACTGTTCTCACGCCGTGGGGAGCGCTGGGCGCCCGCGAACGCGAGTCGCACGGGATCGGCTGCGCCGCGCCTGGGGCTGCAACTCGCGTCATGTCCTAGTACCGGATCAGGGAATGGACCGGCAGGCCGCCGAGGCGGCGCCGGCCCTGGAGGAATTCGAGCTCGATCACCACCGCCGCGCCCATGGGGTTTCCCCCCACGCGCCGGATCAGGTTGGCGGTGGCCGCCAGAGTACCGCCCGTGGCGAGCAGGTCATCCACGATCAGGACCCGCTGACCGGGTTTCACCGCGTCCACGTGGATTTCGATGGTGTCCTGGCCGTACTCCAGCTCGTAGGACTCCTGGGCGGTCTTGTAGGGCAGTTTCCCCGGCTTGCGCACGGGGATGAACCCCTTGCCGACCCTGGCGGCCAGTGCCGCGCCGAAGATGAATCCCCTGGACTCGATGCCGCAAACCAGGTCGTAGCCGGCTGCTGGAACCAGCCGCTCGAACCTGGCCAGCACCTCCGGGAGGCCGCGGGGGTCCTGCAGCAGGGGCGTGATGTCCTTGAAGACGATCCCCGGCTTGGGGAAATTCGGAACGTCGCGGATCAGGGATTCGATCACAGGACTGGGCGGGGGCAGGGGCTTCGCGGAAAAACGGGCGGCGGGGGCTTTCGCATCCCACGGGGCGGCGCGGGTGCTGTCTACATTGCTTCCAGCGGGCGGATGCCGAGTAGTCCTAACCCGTTTCCTAGAACGGACTTAGAGGCTCGGATCAGGGCCAGTCGAGCACCCGTGACCCCCGGGGCTTCGCCCAGCACGCGGTTCTCCACGTACCAGGAATTCAGATCCCGGGCCAGGGCCAGCAGGTAGTTGGAGATCTCCGAGGGCTCGGCCCGTACCGCGGCGCCGCGCACCACGTCGCCCAGGCGCGCCAGTCGCATCAGGATCGGGCCTGCGTTTTCCAGCACGCTCCAGTCCGGCTCTGCCGTGCCTTCGCCGTTCGCGGCCGCCTTGCGCAGGATCGAGGCCAGTCGCGCGTGCGTGTATTGAAGGTAGGGACCGGTCTCGCCCTCGAAGGACAGGATCTCCGACTTGTCGAAGACCACGTCCTTGACGCGCTCGCGCTTCAAATCGTTGAACACGATGGCGCCGATGCCGACCGCCTCCGCCACCTGATCGGCTTGGGCCAGGTCCGGGTTCTTCTCCTGAATGATCCGGCGCGCTTCGTCGACCACTTCGTCGATCAGATCGTCGAGCACGAGCACGGCGCCCTTGCGGCTGGCGAGCTTGACGCGTCCGGGGCCTAGCAGCAGGCCGAAGTCCACGTGCTCGACCCGCGGCTCCCAGGGGAGCTCCAGGCGCTTGAGCACGGCCTTGAGCTGGCGGAAATGCAGCCGCTGCTCGGAGCCGACCACGTACAGGCAGCGCTCGAAGCCGAACTCCTCGAAGCGCTGGAACATGGCCGCGAGGTCGCGGGTGGCGTACAGCGTCGTGCCGTTGGTCTGCCGCAGCAGGCAGGGAGTCTCCTTGAGGCCCTTGTCCACGGTGGACAGCTGGACGATCAGAGCCCCCTCCGAAATTTCGGTGATTCCGGCGGCGACGATGCGCTGGATCGTGGGCTCCAGCAGATTCTCGTAGTAGCTCTCGCCCCGCACCAGATCGTGCTCGATTCCCAGTCGCTTGTAGGTGGCCTCGAAACCGCGCATGGAGACCGCCGTGACCCAGCGCCAGGTTTCGCGCACGGGGCCCTCGCGGCCGCTTTCCAATTCGCGGTAGGCGGCCACGGCTTCCTCGTGGAACGCGGGGTCGGATTCCACGGCGGCCTTGCTGCGCTGGTAGAGGTCCAGGAGCCCGCGCACCGGCTCGCGCTCCAGGTCCACCTCCCCGCGCCAGCGCCGGATCGCCACCACCAGACCGCCGAACTGGGCGCCCCAGTCGCCGATGTGGTTGATGCCGACCGTGGTGTAGCCCAGGTGGCTGAAGATGCGCGTCAGGGCCGCGCCGAGGATCGTCGAGCGAATGTGCCCCACGTGCATCGGCTTGGCGATGTTGGGCGAGCTGAAATCGATCACGATGCGCTTGCCCGCGCCCTCGCTGGAGCCGCCGTAGCGCGCGCCCGCCGCGGCGATTTCCGCGAACACGGCCTGCGCCAGGGCCGGCCTGGCAATGCGGAAATTGAGGTAGGGGCCGGCGGCGCTGGCCGTCACCTCGGCGACGGCCTGGGGGCCGCCGGGGGCCATGGCGGCGGCGAGTTTCGCGGCCATGGCGGGCGGCGGGATCCCGCGCGCCTTGGCCAGGAGGAAGCACGGCACGGCGAGGTCGCCCTGCTTTTCATCCCGCGGCGCTTCGAGGCGCACCGTGTCGATTCCGACCTCGGCCGCGGCGGCCACGGCCGCACGCAAGGCATCCGCGAAGTGTTGCATCGCCCGCCAGGATAGCGCGGGCCGCGCGGCGATTCACGGCGGCGGCGCTCGCTCGGCTTCACTGCGCGCGCAGGAGCTCGATTTGCGCGCGCAATTCCTGGGCGAGCTCGTGTTCGGGGTCGATCCCCAGGGCGCGCTCCAGGTACGGCAGCGCGTCCTTGCCCAAGCCCTGGGAAAGCAGGAACGTGCCCAGCGTGTAGTGGGACTCGAAGTCCCGCGGCGCCAGCTCGCAGGCGCGGCTGAGCTCCGCCAACGCGCGCTGCGTCTGTCCGAGGGCCACCAGCACCTTGCCCTTCTGCAGGTGCGCGGGCGCGAAGTCGGGCGAAAGCTTGAGCAGCCGGTCGAACCAGGCCAGGGCCGTGCCGCCGTCCCGCTGGCGCGCGGCGAAGAGCCCCTGGGCCATCAGGACCTGGGGGTTCTCGGGGGCCACTTCGCTGGCGCGGTCCAGGGCCGCCCGCGCGCCCGCAACGTCGCCCAGTTCCGCCAGCACGCCGCCGTAGAGCGGCAGCGTGTCCGGATCGTCGTCCTTGAGGGCCAGGGCCCGCTCGAAGGCCCCCTTGGCGCCGTTCAGGTCGCGCTCCCGCAGGGCCAACTTGCCCAGGTAGAACCAGGCCTCCAGGTGCTTGGGGTTGGTCTCGACGGCCCCCTGGAGCATGGCCTTGGCCTCGGCCAGATTGCCCTGGGTGAGCAGCACGACGCCGGCGCCGGTCTTGGCCTCGAAGCTCCCCGGGAAGTACGCCAGGGTCTGCTTGAAGACCCCCAGGGCCTCGTCGAGGCTCGTCTCGTCGTGGCCCCGCAGGGCGGCGAAGAAGTAGTACCAACCCAGGCCCAGGTTCGCCTGCAGGCGGTCCTCCTCCGTGACCAGCACCGAGGTGTCGCGCGTGCCGTCCTCGCGCTTGAGGCCCAGCTCCAGACTGCGCTCGAAGGCCTCGCGCGCCTGCAGCAGATAGTCCAACTGCTCGGAGCGGCGATAGTCGCCCAGCATCACCCGCCCCAGGCCCCAGGCCACATAGGGGCTGTTCGGGTTGTCCACGAAGGAACGGGCGAACATCGTGCGCTCGCTGGCCCAGTCGGCGGTGCGCTCGCGGGAGCGCCAGGCGTAGAGGCACACCAGCAGCGCCAAGAGGCCCCAGCCCAGACGGCGCATCTCGAAGCGCTCCGCCAGGCTGCCCAGCGCGGCCACCAGCAGCAGGGCGAAGCCGAAGGCGGAGACGTAGAGGTAGCGCTCGGAGAGCGAGAAGCGGCCCAGGGCCTCGATGCGCAGCACCGCGGGCAGGAGTGCCACCGGGATGAGGATCAGGCCCGTGAACACCACCCAGCGGCGCCCGCGCCAGGCCCAGGCGAGGCCGATGACCAGCGCCGCGAGGGCCAGCGCCGCGGTCCACAGGTCGCCGTCGGTCCAGGGGATCTCGGGCCGTGTGTCGCGGAACAGGTTCAGCTCCCGCGGCCAAAGGAACAGGCGCAGTGCGCCGCCCAGCAGTTCGACCCGCAGGCTCAGGTCGCGACCCGCGGTCAGGCCCAGGTGTCCCGTGGAGCGGTCGAACCCCGCCCCCAGGTCGCCGAACACCGCCACGCGGGCCGCCCAGTAGAGGGCGAACACGGCGAGCAGCGGGCCGTAGGCCGTGCGCCAGGGGGCCAGTGCCGAGCCCAGCTTGCCGTCTTTGGCCGCGCGCCCGAGGTCCAGGGCCACCGCCAGGGGGATCACGGCCACGGCGCTCTCCTTGGCCAGGAGCGCGCACAGGAACCAGAAGGACGGCGCGAGCGGGAGGCCCCGGGAGCCGCGCTCGCGCCAGCACCCGTGGGCCAGCAGGGCGGCCAGGGTGAAGCACCCCGCCAGCGGATCGTTGACCGAGGAGATCCAGCCCACGGGCTCCACCTGCACCGGGTGCAGTCCGAAGATCAGTGCCGCGAACCAGGCGGCCCGTCGATCCTGGAGCAGTCGCCTCGCCAGCTCGAACGCCAGGAGCACCGCGCACAGGTGCAGTGCCAGGGAGAGCGCGTGGAAACCCCACGGCGCGCCGCCTCCCAGGACGCTTCCCGAATAGAGGGCCACCGTCGTCAGCGGACGCCAATAGCCCACGTACTGGGCCGAGCGCTCGTCGAGGAAGTCCCAATACGACGAACCCAGGGAGTGCACCATGGACCCGAAGTCCCGCAGGTTCGGGTTCTGGGCCACCAGCCACAGGTCGTCGTAGATGAACTCGCCGCGCAACAGGGGCCAGAGCACCACCGAGACGACGGCGGCCAGCAGAGCGGCCTCGAGGAGCCTGCGCCAGGGCCCCGCCCCGCGCGCCGCTTCCGTCCCTGAAACCGCCTCTCTCATGCGCAACATGTACCCGCGGCGGTGGGGAGGGGGCAAAGGGGGTTGTGGGGACCGTGCTCGATTCCGCCGCGGAACGCGAGCCAGGGGTTCGCCTCCCGACCGCGCCCGGCCGTTGGGTCGAGTTCCCGGTCCGGAGCCACGCGAAGAGCGTGCCGCGGCCGCGGCGAACGGCCCCGTTCCGGCGGCGGAGGGGGCGGCGAGGGGCCCGATTCCGCTGGCGCTCGATCCAGGACCGCCCAGGGTGGCCCTGGATCCAGCGGGTAGGATCGCACCCATGATCCTCACCGGGCTCTTCCTGTGTGCGCTGGCCGCACTGTCGGACGACAAGACCGCACACCCGGGACCCGCGGTGGAGCCCGCTTCGCCCCTGGCGCGCATCGCGGTGATCGGCGCCAGTGCCTCGGCGGGCTTCGGCACGCGCGTGACCCTGGCGGAGGCCCTCGGGCTGCAGATCACCTGTCCACACGCCGAGCCGGTGAACCTGGCGGACTCGGCCCTGTTCCTCAATCCCGGCGCCCTCGGCGAGACCCAGGTGGAACGCGCCGTGGCCCTCAAGCCCACGCTCGTGGTGGCCCCGGACTTCCTGTTCTGGTTCGGCTACGGCGAGGTGGCGAACGAGGAGGAGCGCCTGGAGAACCTGGACCTGGGCCTGGAGCTCTTGGGGTCCCTGACTTGCCCCCTGGTGCTGAGCCGCTTCCCCGACATGTCCGATGCGGTGGGGAAGATGCTCATGGCGAGCCAGATGCCCGAGCAGGCGACCCTGGTCCAGCTCGACCAGCGACTGGAGATCTGGGCGGAGCGGCGTGGCCGGGTCGTGTTCGCTCCCATGCGCGAGTACGTGGCCCAGCTGCGCGGCGACGAGAAGACCCTGGTCGCCGAGTTGGAGATCCAGGGCGCTCCCTGGCGGCGGCGCCTGATGCAGAGCGACGATTTGCATCCCACCGCCGAGGGCCTGGGCGTGCTGGCGCGTTTGTGTCTGGATTCTGCCTGCAAGCCCGCCGTGGGCGCGCGGGCGGAACACCTGGCGGCGAAGCTCGAGCCCGTGCTGCCCAAGCTCGCGGAGCTGAACCGCTCCCGGGGCGCGGCGGTCATCGATGTTCTGACGCCGCCCAAACCCAAGGACCCGGCGCCCAAGCCGCTCCCCGGCGGGGGCAAGTCAGCGGCCGAGCGCTTCGTCCTGCGGCGCTGAAGCCGCCACCGCGGTCGGGGGGACCTCCGGGAGGCTCGGGGGCACGCGGCCGGCCATGGCCGTGGCCCAGTCCATGGTGAAGCGCGCGTTGATCTCGCTCATGGGGTTGAGCACGCTCGCCACGCCTTCGCCCGCGCCGTCGGGGCGGCGGTGGCGGTAGGCATCGATGCCGAAGGGCCCGAAGTAGCCCGCGGTGAACAGGGCGCGGCCCGCGGCTTCCACCATCTCCTCCAGGCGGCGGTCGTCCTCGCGGCCGACGCCGCCGCGTTCCGCGAGTTCCGTGCGCGTCCAGGCGCCGTGGGCCGTGGTGGCCTGGAAGCAGGGCGGCGAGATCGAGACTTCACCCCGAGGGCCGACCCAGGCCGAACGCGTGTACTCGACCGTCACGGTGACCCAGGGTTCGATCACCAGGGGCCCGATGCGCAGGGAGGCCGCCAGCCAGGCCAGTTCGCTCTCGCTGGGGCGGCCCGCGGCCAGGCGGCGTCGTCCGCGGCCTGCGGCTCCGAAGGTGCGGCGGGCGAGCCAGCCCCCGCGGGCCGGCCGGGCGAGCAGCGAAAGGGCCGTGTCCAGGTCCAGGGCCACGTGCTTCTCGAAACTCCCGCCGGCGTGGGGTTCGCGGACTCGGGCGGCGAAGTCCCGGGCGTTCACCGCGCGCAGCACGGAGAGCTCCGGGCCCTGGACCGGCCGTGCGCCGGCCCGCCGCAACAGGGTCAAGGCCCGCGGCGTGGGGCTCCAGGCGTAGCCCGGAAGTTCCCGCGCGCGCGACGCCTCGGCGCCGCCCTGCGCGAGGAGCTCCTCGGTGACGACCACATCCCCGGGCAGGACCAACTCCCCGAGGAGCCGGCGGCCCTCGCGAGCCGAGAGGTCGGCCAGGTGGCGCGTGGGCGCGTAGGCTCCGCGGGCGCCGAGTTCGTGCTCGGCATCGAGGTTCAGGACCCAGGCGCGCGGTGCTCGCTCCATCTTGGCTGCCTCCCTGGGCGGTCCGGAAACGACGATCGGCATGCCGCCGGGGGCGACATGCCGATCTCGCGGGTAAGCTACGCGCCCCGCCGGGGCTCACGGGCAGAACTTGATCTGAATCGCGTTCGAAAGGCTGACCGGAATTCCGTCCGGCGACTGGGGGTCCCGTCCCCAGACCTGGAAGTTGCGGAACGAGCCCACGTCGAAGGCCCCGAAGTTGAACGAGTACGAGGAGTACCCGAACACGTCGAAGACGAACGGCGGACTGCGCACGATCGGCGCAGCGAGGCACAGGGTCCCGCCCTGGAACGGCGTGGAGGCCGGCCCGTTGTTGCTGTACAGGAACAGGCCGGGCTTGTTGGGCACGCCGCCGTTGCATTCGATGGTCATCGTGCCGCCGCCGATCGCCAGGCTGTTCGAATCGGGCGTCGTCACGGCGGGGACCTGGCCGACCGAGTTCAGCTTGCCCACGCAGTAATTGAGCGGCTTGGGGCAGACGCTCGGGTCGTAGGGCAGCATGTTGGACAGGGACGTGTGCGCGAACACGTTCTGGTTGCGCACGTGGATCGCGCCGATGCCCGCGGTGGCGGGCACGTTGACGTCGATCGTGTTGCCCGCGGCGGCGAGGCCCGAGACCTTGATCGGAACCGCGGCCGACGCGGCCGTCGGCGAGCTGGACGTGAACCAGACTTCGTTCCCGTTGGCCGGGAAGTTCGTGCCGGTGATGCGGATCGGGGTGCCCGACCCGGTGAAGCTCGTGATCGTGACCTTGCCCGCGGACTTGACGCCGTAGAGCGCCTGCACGCCGGCAATGTCGTCCCCCTCGATCGAGCGCACCGAAACGTCCAGGGGAGCCGCGGTGGCCTCCATGGTCGAGCCGCCGATGGGCGTGTGCCCCAGGCCGAGCGCGTGACCGTACTCGTGGCAGCCGATGGCCTGGATGTCGAACGTGTTGCCCCCGCCCGAGATGAAGCTCGGACCGTCGGCCCACTCCCAGGTCGAGTAGTACAGGATGCGCCAGCCGCCGGGCGTGCCGGGCAATTCGGTGAACGCCAGCACGCCGCCGTTGGAGCCCGCCAGCTTGGAGATGATGTTCTGTCCCATCACGCCCGACGAAGTGGCGAGGCCCGCGTAGGCCGCATCGAAGTTCGCGCCGCCGGAGCCGAGCACGACCTGGGAGGGATCGCCCAAGCCGTTGCCGACCGGTTGCGAGTTCCACTCGGCGCAGGCCTTCCAAAGCGCCTGGACGGCGCCCAGCGTGCCGGGGTAGTTCACCGAGGCGACCGTGTTGTCGTTGGCCGTCGGGTCGGTGAAGTTGTTGAAGACGCGGAAATCACGCTCGTTGAGGTTCAGCAGGTTGCCGTCGAACGTGTAGGCCTCGAGGGACGACGCGCCGAAGAACAGCGCGCCGGAGGCGACCAGGGCCGCGGGGAGGATCAGGAGTCTTGCGTGTTTCATGTGGAATTCCCCCTACTTCCCTTCGGTCCGAGGGCGGGAGCCGGCGAGCCGCGTGATTTCCTGATCGAGGTCGGCGAGGCGCCAATTGCCCGCGAGCGCGTAGCCGTTGCCGCGACCCTGCACGATCTCGTCGCCGCGCTGCGTGAAGACGCGGTAGAGGCCGCCGTGGCTGGCGTAGAGCGCATTGGCCGACAGCCCGTTGCCCAGGTCGTCGACGTGCTTGAAGAAGGCCACCACGCGGTTGCCCACCTGGATGTCCGCCGCCGCCGGCGCTTCGGAGTTGTAAGCCCCCTGCTTGGGCGAGATCATCCCGCCCGGGAAGGTCACGTCCACGGTCAGCGGACCGTCGCTGGAGAGGGAACGGCCCTCGATGGTCAGCGTCGTGAAGTAGAGCTCCTGGACCTGCCCGGCCTTGTCGCCGTCGGTGCGGAAGACCTTGGCGGCCTTGATGGTGCCCAGGACGGCGTCGTCGGTGGACGCAACCATCTGGGGGAGGTCGAGGCGCACGATCTGCGCCACGGCCATCCCGGCGAGGACGACGACGGCCAGCGCGGCGTAGGCGCGAGGTGTGTGGAAGACCATGGGTGACGTGTGTTGGGACTGCCTCTGGAGGTGCGGAGACCGGACCCCCGCCGCGGTGCGACGGGAGGGGCTCACATGGAAATAACATACCAGGGACCCCGCTGAACCGGGGCTTCGGCCTGACGGAGCGCTCCAGGCCCCAACTTGGGCCTCGCGGAGCCCCTTCCCGCCGACGCGGAAGCGGCCCAGGGGTACCCGATGACGGTCCCGCTAGTGTTCGCCGACTTCGCCCGGGACGCCGACGGGCGGATCCAAGGGACCGTACGGACCGGTCGAACCGTGACGCGCGGCCTCGGCATCGTCGGGATGGGCCTGGATCCAGGCCCCGAGCCAACTCGGCCCCCGCGGATCTCCCGCGCGGACAGCGGCCAGGGCCCGCAGACGCAGGAAGTCCCCGCGCCCCGATTGGATCTCCAGCAGGGCCTCGACCTCCGCCAGGGCGCGGGCGGGCTCCGCCGCACGGAGCCAGGCTTCGGCGAGCCACAGGCGGGCCTGCAGGTCGTAGGGCGTCGCGCCGGCCACGCGCGCCAGTCGTTCGGCCGCCTCCCGGTAGCGCAGGAACTCCCAGTCGCACCGCGCGGCGGCCCGCTGCAGGGCGGGCCAGGAGGGATGGGCGTCGGCAATGGGCTCTGCGAAGCTCCCCAGTCCGTCGAGATCCCGCTTCGCCTCCAAGACGGCCGCCACGAATTCGACGAGTTCGCGCTCGAAGCCCGCGGGCTCCCGGCCCAGGGCGGACTGGCGCAGCAGCTCCAGGGCGCGCGGGTCGAGTTCCGTGCCCACGGCCCGCGATTCGAAGGGCGACGAGGCCGCCTGGGCCTCGCACAAGAGCAGCAAGGCGCGGGCGGTGGCGCCGGCCTCGCCGCGCACCAGGCGCGCGGCGGTTTGAACGCGAGCGGCCTTTTCCCTCTCGAAGCGCGTCAAGCGCAGTCTCGCCAGCGGGCCCCCCCAGGAGCGTGCTCCGGCCGCGAGTTGCGGCCCGGTTCCGGCCGTGTCGATCCCGATCGTCAGGTCCTCGAGGTGCGAGCACGAAGCACGCACGCGCTCGCCCCAGGGGAGCGCGGCGATGTCCTCACGCGCGGGCAGCCAGCCCAGGACGCGCAGTCCCGGCCGGTCCGCGGCTGCGCGGGGCGTGAGGCAGGCGCTGCTGTACGCCGGCGCTTCCACCGGGGGGCAGACGATCACCCCGGGAGCCCCGGAGTCCTCGCTGGCCCCCCAGGTGTGGTCGAACAGGAAGGTGGCGCCCTGGGGCCACGGGGCGTCGTCGAACAAGGCGCTTTTCAGCTCGCCCAGGAGTTCGGCGGACCACGGCGCGACGAACCACGCGTGGGTGACCCCGAACACCTGCAGCAGCGTGGCGCGCTCCAGCGTGGGCAGGCCCGCCACCACCACGCAGTCGCGCTCCCGCGGCTCGCTCAGGGCATTGCGCCAGCGCAGCTCTTCCGCCGGCGACTCGTCGAGCGTGGGCGTGAGCAACCGCCGATCGAGCGTTGCCACGCGACCGCGGCCGGCTTGGAGTTCCACGGTCAAGAGGCCCTCGGGCGTGTCCCGGGCCCAAAGGATCTGCGGCATCACCCTTTCCCAAGGCGAGGGCGAGTGAATCGTCCAGGGCGACTGGCGTGCCACGAACAGCGCGCAAGCCGCGGGCACGGCGAGGCAGGCGAGCCGGCCGGTGAGCGGGATCTTCCAGCGCAGGCCTGCCCACGCCGCCCCGACGGCCGCCGCCAGGGCGCCTATGTCCGCGCGCTCGGAGGCCAGTCGCAGGGCGCTCCCGACGTCCTCGCCGCCGAAGAGCGATCCATTGGGGATCCAGAGCGCCGCCAGTCCCGCGCCCAGCAGCACGTGGCCCAGGGCCGCCGCTCCGCGCGCGCAACTGAGGGCCACGCCGACGCACAGGAACGAGAGGCCCTGCGTGCGCGCGGCGAACAGGCCGTCGTAGAGCAGCGTTCCACGGTCCTCGGAGGACAGGCCGAAGCGCCCCAAGAGCGCGTCGTAGGCGCGCGGCAGGCTCGCGCTCTCCAGGAACCCGAGACCGAACCCCGCCAGGGTCGCGGCCAGGACCAGCAGCAGCGGGGAGAGGAGCGGCCGGTGGCGCCAGGCTTGCACGAGCGGTCCGAAGGCCAGGGCGCCCAGGACCAACGACAGCAGGGCCACGCAGCCGAAGACGGTTTCGTCGTCGCGGGTTCCGCCCCCGAACAGGCACAGGCGCGAGCGCAGGGCCTCCGCGGCGATCGTGACACCGGCGCCGCACAGGAACAGGGCGATCGGCGCTGCGCCCGGCTCGGCGGGCGTCGCCGGCGCCGGGTCGTCCGCGCGTCGTTCCCGCAGGGTCCACAGCAGGCCGAAACCCGCGACGAGGGAGGCGAGCCAGGCGGCTTGCGAGTGCAGGCCCAGCACGTCGATCCCCGCCAGGCCGTGCAGCGCAAAGCCGAGGGCCGCGCCGCAGAGCCAGCCCGGCAGCGGGCTGCGGGCCCCGGCGCGGAGCGCGGGCTGGCCGTAGAGGGCCAGGGCGATCACGGTCAACGCGCCCATGCGCCACAGACCCACCCGGGCTCCGCTGGGCGCCATCCACTCCTCGAGCGTGATTCCCGCCGGCGGGCGGGCCAGCGAGAGGAGCACCCCGCCGACGACACCGAATCCAAGCGCGCGCCAACTCATTCCACGCCACATTACCAACGCGTCCACCCAGCCACGGACACGGCCGCGGCAATTCCCTGGCAAGCTGCCCACCCCGGGTACGGAACCCGGGCCGGTCGGCGTCCGGCCACGGGCGGGCCTGACGCGGACCCTGGCTGCGGCGGCCGGCCTCGAACTTTTCAGGACCCGCGCGCGGCGGATTCCAGGCGCGCCACGCTGGCGCGGTAGGCGGGCAGACCGAGAAACAGCGTCAGGGCCGCGGCGATCTCGATCAGCGGAACGGTGGAGGCGAGCGAAAGGTGCAGGCTCTTTTCGTCCGCGAACACGTGGTCGGTCACCAGGGCCACCAGGGTCGGTCCCAGGCCCAGTCCCACGGCATTGATGGCCAGGAGGTACACGGCGGACACCTGTCCCCGCATTCGATCGGGCACCGCGTCCGCCAGGGCCGCGGCGGCCACGCCCCAGGGCAGGCTGGAGGCGCAGGTGAACAGGGCCAGGAGCACCGCGCAGGTTCGCGGGCTGTCCACCCAGGGGAACGCGGCTCCCAGGGGCGCCAGGAGCAGCGCCGCGGCCAGGGCCACCCGCAGGTTGGCGTCCAGCACCCCGCGGCGCTTGAGTCGATCGGCGATGCGGCCGCCGCCCACCACGCCGAGCACGCCCGCCACCAGCACGATCGGGCCGTAGATCTCGCCGATGGTCGCCGGGCTCCAGCCGTGGCGGCGTTCGAGGAAGGTGGGGATCCAGTAGGCCGTGGCGTAGCCGGCGAGCGAGAGCAGGGCGAAGCCGCCGTGGTGACCCCAAAGGAAGCCGCGGCGCTCCCGGTAGAACGCGATCAGGGCGCCCCAGCCCTCGCGCGAAGCGGGAGCGCGCCGCGGGGGCTCTCGCACGGTGGCGAACAGCAGGGCGGCGACGATGCCGCTGGCGCCGAGCAGCAGGAACACCGCCTGCCAGGGTCGCACCGCCCCGATCAGGGGCAGTTCCACCATCTCCGAGGTGCCCGCCCGGTGGACCAGGGCCCCGCCCAGGGAGATGGCGAGACTGGAGCCCAGGTAGATGCCGCTGGAGTAGACGCCCAGGGCCGTCGCCCGGCGCTCCGCCGGGATCTCGTCGGCGATCATGGAATAGGCGGCGGGGGACAGCGCCGCCTCGCCGACACCGACCCCCATGCGAGCCAGGAACAGGCCGCCGAAGGACTTGGCCATGCCACAGGCGGCGGTCATGGCGCTCCACAGCACGAAGCCCCCCGCCGCGAGGCCGCGGCGCGAGCCCCGGTCCGCCAGGGGGCCGATCAGCACGCCGATCAACGTGTAGAACAGGGCGAAGGACAGGCCCATCAGCAAACTGAGCTGCGTGTCGCTGAGGCCCAAGTCGCGCTTGATGGGCGTGACCAGCAGGCTGATCACCTGCCGATCGACGAAGGCGAACGTGTAGGCCAGCGTGAGCACGGCCACCGTCCACCAGCCCCTCAGACGGCTCCGCGACTCCCTGGGAGCCTGTTCACCCATGGCGTATGGTGTAGCCGCCGCGCGCCAAGGGCGCGAGGGCGCGACCCAAGAACCGGCATGGCGACGAGAGCGGAATCCGGCGCGCACGCCGTGCTGCGAAAGGCGCTGCTCGCGTGGTATCGGGACGCGCGCCGCGACTTGCCCTGGCGCCGCACCCGGGACCCCTACGGCATCTGGATCTCGGAGACGATGCTGCAGCAGACGCGGGTCGAGACCGTGCTCGCCTACTGGCCGCGGTTCCTGGCGCGCTTTCCGGACGTGGAGAGCCTCGCCCGCGCCTCCGAGGAGGACGTGCTCGCCGCCTGGAGCGGCCTGGGTTACTACCGCCGGGCCCGGGCCCTGCGCGTCGCGGCTGGAGCCCTGGTCGAGCAGCACGGCGGCCGGTTTCCGCGCGACCTGCAGGGGGCCCTGGGCCTGGCCGGCGTGGGGCGCTACACGGCCGGGGCCGTGCTCTCCATCGCCCACGACGATCGCCTGCCCGTGGTGGACGGCAACGTGGCGCGCGTCTTCTCGCGGCTGTTCGCCCTGGAGGACCTGCCCCAATCCCCCGGGGGCCAGCGCAGGCTGTGGAGCCTGGCGGAGGAACTGCTCCCGCCGGGCGGCAGCCCGGGGGAGTGGAACCAGGCCTTGATGGAGCTCGGGGCCCTGGTTTGCACGCCCCGCGAGCCCACCTGCGGGCAGTGCCCGGTGGCCCGCCTGTGCCTGGCACGGGCCCAGGGTCGGGCGGCGAGCCTGCCTCGCCCCAAGCCCCGGCCCACGACCCTCGACGTGCGCTTGGAGGTCCTTTGGGTGCGCCGCGGCGGCGCCACGCTGGTGGAGCGTCGCCCCGACGACGCCTCGCGCCTGGCGGGGCTCTTCGAGCTGCCCACGCGCGAAACGGGGACCCGGAGCGGCCTGTTTCCAGAGGCGTGGTCCGTGGCGGGTCTGTTTCTTCCCGGTGAGGAGCTCCTGCGCGTGCGCCACGCCATCACGCGCCACCGCATCGAGGCCGTGGTGCGCGCGGCCCGCCTGGCCACGGGCCGCGGGCTTCCAGGACGATTCGCCTGGCACCGGCCCGGCGCTCCGGAGGGCGCCGCGCTCACGGGAATGGCCAAGAAAGTGCTGGCGCGCGGGGGCGCGGCGTAACCGCGCCCACTTGGTTGTTCCCTGGGTGGGGGCCGCGGGTATGCTCCCGTCCAACCATGATTCGCATGCCGGCACTGCTCCACGAAAAGCCCGCGGCGCCGCTCTCGGCCCAGGGCATCACGATCGTCGTGCCGGTCTACAACGAGGAGAAGGGCGTCGAGGGCGTGCTGGAGCGCCTTTCCGCGCTGGACCTCGGCGCACCGGTGGAGATCCTGGCCGTCAACGACGGATCCCAGGACGGCACCGCGGCGGTCCTGGATCGCATCCGCCCGCGGCTCCCCGGACTGCGCGTGGTGACCCATGCCGCGAACCAGGGCTATGGCGCGGCCCTGAAGACCGGATTCACCCACGCCAAGCACGAGGTGGTGGTGATCACCGACGCGGACGGCACCTATCCCGAGGACCGCATCGTGGACCTGCTGCGCTGCATCGACGATGGGGCCGAGATGGCCGTCGGCGCGCGACTGGGGGAGAACGTGCACATCCCCCTGATCCGCCGCCCCGCCAAGGCCTGCCTGCGGCGGCTGGCGTCGTTCCTGGCGGGCACGCCGATCCCGGACCTGAACTCGGGCCTGAGGGCCTTTCGCCGCGAACTGGTGCTCGCCTACCGGCCGATCCTGCCCCAGGGATTTTCCTTCACCACGACGATCACGCTGGCGGCCCTGACCAACGGCCACCGGGTCGACTACGTCAGCGTCAACTACGCCCAGCGCCACGGCCGTTCGAAGATCCGCCCGATCAAGGACACGCTGGGGTTCACGGGGCTGATCGTCCGCACCGTGCTGTACTTCAACCCGTTGAAGGTCTTCTACCCGATCGCGGGGTTGATCCTGCTGGCCCTGTGCGGGTCCCTGTACTACGACATGTTCGTCGAAGAGCCGCCCAACCTCGCCGACAAGTCGGTGCTCCTGTTCGTCCTGTTCGTCCAAGTGCTGGCGGTCGGTCTGCTGGCCGACCTGATCGAAAAACGCTCGCGGCTGTGACCTTGCGTCAGGCCGCGCCGAGGTACGCGCCATGAAAAACTCCTCCTCAGGCCCGTGGGTTCGTTTCGGTCTGCCCCTCGGGTTGTGCCTGGCGGCCCTGTTCTCGATCCCGAGCCATGCGGCTCCGCCCCAGGAGACGGCGGCGGCCCTGGTCGCGGAGATCAAGAAGGCCCGCGACGACGTGGATCCCCAGAAGATCCGCGACCTGGCCGCGCTCAAGTCGCGGGATGCGATGAACGGGCTGGTGGAGCTCTACGGAGTCATGGCCAGCATCTACATGCGCCTGGAAATCCTGCGCACGTTGCCCGTTTTCGACGGTGTGCCGGACGCGGAACAGCCCGCGCTGCAGAAGCTGATGGACATCGCCACCAGCGCCAAGGAGCCGGAACTCCGCGACGGCGCGGTGGCGGCCCTGGGCAGCTGCAAGAACCTGGGCAAGCACTTCCTGCAGTTGATCGTGGACTCGCCCGCCGAGGATGCCGTGCGCGAAAACGCCATGCGCGCCCACGTGGCCATGGCGGCCGAGGCCGACTACCCCTGGTACGTGAAGGAGTTCGAGTTCGGCACGGCCGGGAAGGCCGACAAGAAGAAGAAGCCCGGCAAGGACGAGGAGCCGGAGCTCGCCGTGCATCCGCTGCCGCGCGTGCGCGAGTTGGCCATGGGCCAGGTCGCGGCCAAGCTCGAGGTCAAGGTCCTGGTGGCCACCGCCAAGGACATGGAGAAGGACCCCAGCGACCTGCGCAAGGACGGGCTGCGCCGCATCGCCCTGACCGAGCTGGCGCGGCGCAAGACGCGCGACGCCGTCAGCGTGGCCGGCGATGTCTACAAGAACGTCTCCGAGAAGAGCCTGAACCGCATCCTGGCCGCCCAGATCCTGTTCGCCGAGCAGGGCGCCAAGATCGCCTCCACGTTCATCGAGGACGCCGACAAGCCCACCACCCAACTGGATCTGGCCCTGGCCACGGCCGACATGATCGCGGGCCTCAAGGATCCGGCGATCGACGGCAAGGTGGTCAGGCTGGTGGGCAAGGACAAGGGCCAGGGGCAGCTCTTCGCCCTGCGCGCCACGCGCAACGTCAAGGACGAGAAGCTCGACAAGGCGATCCTGAAGCTGCTCGTGAGCGAGGACCGCGACGTTTCACGGGCCGCCGCCCGGGCCCTGGGGGAGCGCGGCGTGAAGCTCGCCGTGCCCGAACTGGAGGCCCTCCTGCTCAAGTCGAAGGACGCGCTGTTCGTTTCCGCCGCGGTGGACGCCCTGGGCGCGATCCATGGCGAGGATCCGGCCTGGCGCCAGAAGCTCCTGGGCTTCACCACCCACGAGAAGCTCGAGGTGCGGGTGGCGGCCGTGGAGCAATTGGCCAAGCAGAAGGACGTGCCCGAGCTGCTCAAGGCCCTCGATTCGCCCGACTGGTCCACCCGACTGGCGGCGCTCAAGGGCCTGGAGAGCGTGCGGACGGCGGAGATCGTCGGCACCCTGATCCAGCGCATGCAGAAGGAGGAGGGCCGCATGCTGGTGGAGTTCGGCCAGACCCTCTGGCGACTTTCCGGCGAGCCGTTCTACACCCAGTCCCTGGCCTGGAAGGGCTGGTGGGAGAAGAACTCCAAGGGCTTCCAGCCCATCGGCGCCGAGGAACTGGCGAAGCGCGAGGCCGACGAGGCCGCCCGCCGCCTCAAGCAGGTTTCGAGGGCGAGCTTCTTCGGCATCCGCATCAAGTCGCGCCGCGTGATCTTCATCCTCGACGTGTCCGGCTCGATGAACGAGCTGACGCGCGGCGAGTACGTCGGCAAGCAAGGCGAGCCCCGCATCAACGTCGCCAAGCGCGAACTCACCAAGTGCATCGACGCCCTGGAGCAGGACAGCCTGTTCAACGTGGTGGTCTTCTCGAGCGACGTGGAGAAGTGGCTGCCCGAGGGCATCTCGGACGCCAAGGGCACGAACCGCGAAGATGCCAAGTCGTACGTGGAGAAACTGGGCGCCAACGGCGGCACCAACCTCTACGGCTCCCTGCGCGAGGCCTTCGCGGACCAGGACGTGGACACGATCTTCGTGCTCTCCGACGGCGAGCCCTCGGTGGGCGAGGTGATCGACCCCGGCACGATCCGCGAGCACGTGCGCGCCTGGAACGAGCACCGCAAGATCACGATCAACTCCATCGCCGTCGGCGGGACCTTCGAGATCCTGCGCTGGCTGGCGGAGGACACCGGCGGCATCCACGTGGAATTCCCCTGAAGGGAAGCACTGACACGCGGGCCGAGGCCGAGGCAGCCTTGAACCGCGGGCGCTGGGCGCGCCTCTGCCTGTCGACGCTGCTCGGCGTCGCCTTCCTGTGGCTTCTGTTCCGCTGGTCGAAGCTGGAGCCCCAGGCCCTCTGGGAGTCCTGGAAGCGCCTCTCGCCGGTGGTGGCCTTGGAGGCCTTCGCCGTGCACGTGGCGATCTACTTCGTCCGCAGCCAGCGCTTTCGGGTGCTGCTCCCGCTCCAGCACCGGCCCAGCGGTGCGGCGATGCTCGCCGTCAGCGCGGCCCACAATCTCGCGGCCTACGTGCTGCCCGCCAAGACGGGGGAAGTGACGTTGGTCATGTACCTACGGGCCGCCGCCGGCGTGCCGGCCACGGACGGGCTGGCGGCGCTGCTCGTCTCCCGGCTCCTGGATCTGGCCACGCTCTCCTTCGCCCTGGCCCTGGCCACGCTGCAACTGGTGCTGTTCCGCGAGCCCGCGCTGCCCGGCGCCTACCTCGGGCTCTCGGCGCTGCTCCTCGGCGGCGCGGCGCTCTTGATGCTGCTCAGCGCCCGCAGCGACGTGCTCGTGGTCGCCGCCGCCTGGGGGGCGAAGCGGCTGGGCGCGGCGCGCGCGAACCTGGGATTGAAGCTCCTGGCGCGCGCGGAGGACCTGGCCCTGGCCCTGCGCCGCGCGCCCGCGGGCCGTGTGCTGTGGGTCGCCACGGGTCAGTCGCTCCTGATGTGGTTCCTGATTTTCCTGTTCTACGGGATCCTGGCCCGGGGGTTCGGGCTGCCCGAGGAGCTGGGCCTCTCCGGCGCGGCTTTCGGTTCGGGCCTGGCCGTGCTGTCCAACCTGCTGCCGATCAACTCCTTCGCGGGCTTCGGCACCCAGGAGGGCGGCTGGCTCGTGGGTTTCGGGCTCCTGGGGGTCCAGCGGGATCTGGCGCTCTCGACCGGTCTCGGCGTTCACCTGGCCCAACTCGCCTCCACGGTGTTCCTGGGGCTCCTGGGCCATGTGGCCATGGGCTGGTTTCGGACCCAGGGCCGCGCGCCGGACCCGGGCGCGGTGGGGTAGGCTGATACGCTTCCCCATCGGGCGGGGCGTCCTCCATGCAGCCGAGTTCCGGATCGAACGACAATGCAGCGGCGCAGATCGAGCTGCACCGGGCCCTGGCCCCGCGCTACGCCTACCGCTACAGCTTCGAGTTCTCGCGCCTCTTTCAGGAGGACTGGCACGCCTGCATGCTGCGGCTGATGCCCGCCGGGGCCCGGCGCGTGCTGGACCTGGGCTGCGGCACGGGCTTTTTCCTGGCCGAGCTGGAGCGCCTCAGGCCGGGCGCCGTGGGGCTCGACATCAGCCACGCCATGCTCCTGGTGAGCGAGCAGTACGTCCCCGGGGCGCGTCTGGTCACCGCCGACGCCGAGAAGCTGCCCTTCAAGGGGGGCAGCTTCGACACCGTGTTCTGCAAGGGCAGCCTGCACCACACCCGCGACCACGTGCGCTTCCTGGAGAACTGCCGCCGGGCACTTTCCAAGGACGGGGTGCTGATCATGAGCGAGCCCTGCAACGACAACTTCCTGATCCGCTGGGCCCGCTACCTGCTCTACCGCTTCAGTCCGCACTTCGACCTGGGGGACCAGGGCTTCACGAAGTCCGGGCTGCTGGAGCTGTACAGGAAGGCCGGGTTCGAGGTGACGTACGCCGGTCGATATGGGGTCTTTGCCTACCTTTTCGCCGGCTTTCCGGACCACCTGGGCGTTCTGCGGTTCGTGCCGGGGAATGCCAGCCTGGTGCGCGCGATGCTGAAGCTGGACCGCTGGATCTGCTCCACCCGTTTCCTGCGCATCCTGTCCTTCCAGGTGGTGGTCGCCGGCAAGCCGGCGCCGACGGCCGCCGCGAACCCCTGAGCGGGTCCCCGGTGCCGCCCCGCCGGCCCGGGCAAGCGGGGGGGGCAGCCTCTGAGTCAGCGACTCAGCGCGAACAGCAGGGTCACCAGTCCGAGCCACAGCACGGCCGCCAGCCACCGGTCGCGGCGCCGGACGGCTGCTCGGGTCGTCGCTTGGAGGGGAAGCTTGGTTTGCATGACGGCGTGGTTACCTTTGACGCTGTTATAGCCGTGCGGGTGCCCCTCTTGGACGGATTTTTTCACCGGGACCGCCACAGTCTCAATCCTGCAACCAACGGCAGGCCCCCCCGGGGGACCCCGTTCCCCCGGCGGGCCCGCTTCCTCGCCAGGGCCCCCGGCGCAGTAGCCTGGATCCCATGGAGACCAAGGAAATCGAGGTCGACTGCCCCTGCTGTCAGCAGCGGCTGACGATCGACGTTCGCACTTCGAAGGTGCTGCGCTCCCGTCCCCGGCAACAGGTGGACGAGGCGGGGCGCCCGAAGGTCGGCGAGGAAGACTGGCGCGACGCCTTCGGCAAGGTCAAGTCGCGGGAGGAGACGCGCGAGGACCTGCTGGGGTCCATGCTCGAGAAGGAGCGCAAACGCTCCGCCGACCTCGGCGAGCGCTTTCGCGCGGCCAAGAAGAAGCTCGACGACGCGGGCGCCTGATCAGTCGAGGGACGCGCCGCGCAGGCGCAGCGAATTGAGCACCACCGCGAGACTCGAAGCGGCCATGGCGAGGGCCGAGATCCCCGGGGAAGGACTCCAGCCCACGAGCGGCTCGAGCACGCCCGCCGCCGCAGGCAGGGCCACGAGGTTGTAGCCGAAGGCCCAGGCCAGGTTGACGTGCACCGTGTGCAGGGTGCGGCGACCCAGGGCCACGAGCAGGGGCACCCGCGCCGGATCGGCGGACAGGATCGTGCAGTCCGCGGCCTCCACGGCGGCATCGGCACCGCCTCCGATGGCGATGCCCACGTCCGCGCGCGCCAGGGCCGCGGCGTCGTTGACTCCGTCGCCGACCATGGCGGTGCGCCGCCCGGAGCGGCCCAACTCGGCGACGGCCTCCGCCTTCGTCTCGGGGGTCATGGCGCCCCGGCTGCGCTCCAGATGCAGGGTCTCCGCGACCCGCGCGACCGCGGCTGGACTGTCGCCGGAGAAGATCATCACCTCGATGCCCTGCCGCCGCAGGCGCGCCACCGCGTCCGCGGCCGTCGGCCGCAGTGGGTCCGTGAACCCGAAGGCCGCCCGTGCCTCGCCGTCCACGACGAGCACCGCGCCGGTCTCACCGCGGTCCTGCAGGGGATTCACCAGCGCCTCCACGGTCGCCGGGTCGCGCACGCGGGCCAGGGCCCCCTGCAGGCTGCCCACGAACACGGTTCGGCCTGGGGCGCTCCCCTCGAGGCGCGCCTCGACGCCGACGCCGGGCAGGGCGCGGAAGTCCGTGGCGTGGGCCAGTTCCAATCCCCGCGCCAGGGCGGCGGCGTGGATTGCTCGGCCGATGGGCTGTTCGCTGAACGCCTCCACCGCGGCGGCGAGCCCCAGGGCCCGGTCGCCTTCCGTGTCGGCGCTGCCCGCCGGCAACTCCACGGCCACCAGCGCGGGCTTGCCCAGGGTCAGCGTGCCGGTCTTGTCGAACACGACGAAGCCCACGTCCACCAGCCGTTGCAGGGCCCCGCGTCGCGCACCAGCACGCCCTCCCTGGCACCGCGACCCACGGCGGCCACGATGGCGGCGGGCGTCGCGAGCCCCAGGGCGCAGGGGCAGGCCACCACCAGCACGGCGACGGCATGGGACACGGCCCGCGGCAGGTCCCCGTCGAGCAGGAACCAGACCCCGAAGGTCAGGAGCGCGAGCCCCAGCACCAGGGGCACGAACACGGCGCTGACCCGGTCCGCCAGATCCTGGACGGGAGCCCGGGAGCCCTGGGCGGCGCGCACGGCGGCGGCCACCCGGCCCAGACTCGACTCGGCGCCCACGCCCGTGGCCATGACCGACAGCGCTCCGTCGCCGTTGAGGCTGCCTGCGCGCACGGACTCGCCTGCTCGGCGCGCCACCGGAGCGCTTTCCCCGGTCCACGTGGATTCGTCGAGCCACGATTGGCCCTCGACGATCGTGCCGTCCACGGCCACGCGCTCGCCGGGCCGGATCAGCACCAGATTGCCGCGCTTGACCTCCGCGAGCGGCACTTCGGTCTCCACACCCCGCCGCAGCACGCGCACGGTCGGGGGCGCGAGCTCCAAAAGCCGCTTCACCGCGTCGCCGGCCCGATGTCGAACGCCCACCTCCAGCCAGCGCCCCAGCAGCACGAAGGCCAGGATCAGCGCGGAGGCGTGCAGGTGCCCGCCCGAGTGATGGGGCGCGCCCGCCCAGAGGACCTCCACGGCGCCGGAAACCCAGGCCGCGAGGCTTCCCAGGGTCACCAGGGTGTTCATGTCCGGGGCCAGCCGCAGCGCGGCGCGCAGCCCCGAGGAGAGGATCGCGGCGCCGGCGACGAACTGGACCGGGATCGAGAGCAGCAGGGCCAACTGGGGATCGAGCGAAAGGGGCCCGGCGAGGACCACCGGCGTTCCGAAGCACAGCGCGATCCAGGCGTCGCGTCGGGCACGCCACAGGGCCGCCCGCTCCGCCGCGTCCCCGAAGGCCACCTGCTGGTCGAGGGGGCCTTCGAGATCCTCCGGCACGGAGTAGCCTGCCGCCGCCACGGCGCCTGCGATGGCCCGGGCCGGGGCGCGTTCCCGGTCCCGCAGCACCTCCGCGCTCCTGGAACCGAAATTCACGTGGGCCTCCACCACGCCGGGCAGCTCCCGCAGGGCCTTCTCGACACCCGACGCGCAGGCCTGGCAGGTCATCCCCGCCACCGGGAAGCGCAGTCTCTCAAGGGTCGCCGGGGCCATGCCGAAGAGCATAGCCCTCTCGCCTGCTACGATCCGCGATCCGCGGTGGGGGAAGCGGCCCAAGACCGGGCCGCGGCCCGCCGCGGGCGACAATTCGATCCATGCCGCGGTGCGATCAACGCGCCGGCGGCCGGTCCGCCGAAACAGCCATGACCAACAACGAAAAGCTCGCCGGGCGCTTCCGCGCCGTCAAGGCGTACCAGAACGAAGCCTTCATGCAGAGCCCGGACGCCCGGGTGCTGCGCATCCTCTCCGAGTACGTCGAGCCCGCCTCGCGCTTCGAGGACCTCAACGTGCGCGACACGCTGGTGATCTTCGGTTCGGCGCGCATCCTCTCCAAGGAGAAGGCCGAGGCCGCCCTGGCCGCGGCGCGGGCGGGGAATGGCGATCTCGCCAAGGCCGAGCGCGCGGTGAAGATGTCGCACTACTACGAGTGCACCCGGGAGCTCGCGAGCCGCCTGACGGTCTGGTCCAAGGCTCTGGACGACCGCGCCGCGTTGCCCACGGGCAAGGAGGAGCGCCGCTTCGTGATCTGCTCCGGCGGCGGTCCGGGCATCATGGAGGCCGCCAACCGCGGCGCCAGCGAGGCCAAGGGCGTCAACATCGGCCTGAACATCGCCCTGCCCTTCGAGCAGGAAGTGAACCCGTGGATCACGCGGCGGCTGGCCTTCGAGTTCCACTACTTCTTCATGCGCAAGTACTGGTTCGCCTACCTCGCCAAGGGCATCGTGGCCATGCCCGGCGGCTTCGGCACCCTCGACGAGTTCATGGAGGTCGTGACCCTGATCCAGACCCTCAAGATCAAGAAGCGCCTGCCGATCGTGCTCTTCGGCACCGAGTACTGGAACGAGATCATCAACTTCGAGGCCATGGCGAAGTGGGGGATGATCAACGAGGAAGACCTGTCGCTGTTCCACCGCACCGACTCCGTCGACGACGCCTTCGACTACCTGACGACCGAGCTGCGGCACTACCTCAACGAGCCGCGGCCCAGCGACGGCATCGGCTCGCCGTCGAAGCCGATTCCCGCCAAGGGCAGCATGGACGCCCCCTGAGGAAGGCGCCCTCCACGGCGGCGCGCCACGGGCGGCTCAATCCGCGACGCTGGTGTGGTCGTGGACGATGCGCCAACCCTCGGTCATGCGCCACAGGGCCAGGGTGAACAGGCCGGAGACCTCCTTGCCGTCGCTGAAGGCGAGCTTCCACTGCCCGCGCACCAGCCCCGAATGGCCCGAGAGCAGCAGCGCCTCCAGCTGGGTGAAGGAGAGCTTGCCCATCTCCCGGCCGCCCTCGGTGTAGCGTTCGCGATAGCGCGCCAGCATCGCGTCGTACCCGCGGGTGTCCGAGCCGCCCGAGAAGAAGCTGAGCTCGGGGGAGCGCCAATACCCCTCGGCCATGAAGGCCTCCAGGTCGCCGCGATTCCAGGCCGCCTCCTGGGCGCGGCACACCGCGATCAGTTCGCCCCGCAGCGGAGACGCGTCGGGAGCAAGCGAGGCGCAGCCGGCGAGCGCGCACAGGCCGAGGCCGAGGCACCAGCGGGCGAGGGTGAGCCACAGGGGAGCGAGGAGTCTGGACATGGCGCCATTGCATCGGGCCGGCCGCCCGGGCACCAGGGCCCCGGCCGGATCGCGAAGCGGACCTGCCCGGCTTCGGCTCAGCGCGATACTGCCCCGCATGGCTGCGGAAAAAACCGCGTCAGGCCGCCACCGGCAAGCACTTGGGTCGGTCGCCCCAGGGTCCCCTGACCCCGAGGTGCCCTGCCCATGCCGATTCGCCCTGCCTGCTGCCCGTTTTCCGACTGCCCCTCCCGTTCTGGCGCGCCCTTCGAGTACCGGCTCGACGGCCACTACGAGCGCGGCGTGGGACGTCGCTCGATCCAGCGCTTCGAGTGCCTCGCCTGCCGGCGCGGATTCTCGGAGCAGACTCTGCGCGTGGACTACCGCCTCAAGCGGCCCGAGCTGTTGCCTCGGTTCTTCCACGACCGCGTCTCCAAGGTCACGCACCGCCAATCGGCCCGGATTCACGCCTGTTCCCGTTCGACCGAGGAGCGTCACTTCGGGCGTCTGCGCGAGCACTGCAAGGCCTTTCACGACAAGCAGATGGCCTTGATGGCTGCCCGCGGCGGGCTCGGCGAGGTCTTCCTCTTCGACGAGCAGGAGACCTTCGAGCACAGCCGGCTCAGAAGCCGGTCACCGTGCCCGTGCTGATCGAGCGCCACAGCGGCTTCGTGTTCGACTGCCGGGTGGGAGCTCTGGCCCCGCGGGGCAAGAAGCGAGGCCGGCGAGCGGCCGGGGACGGGGCGAAACCGCAGGTTTCCGCGGCGGCGGCCCCCACGGCGGGAGCCGAGCCCCAGTCCGCCGTCCAAGCTCAGGTGCCCCCGGCGCCCGAGCCCCAGTCCGCCCCCCAGCCCGAGCCGCGGCGGCGCAGCGAGTCCAGGGCCAAGGTCAAGGAGGCCTTCGAGCGCCTGCGCGAGTGCAGCCCCAAGGACAAGCCGATCACGGTGCTCACCGACATGAAGAAGACCTACGGGGTCCTGCTGCGCAGGCTCTTTGGTGAGCGCTGCAGGCATCTGCGCACGATCTCGACCCTCAAGCGCGACACCAGAAACCCGCTCTGGCACATCAACCACACGCTCGCGCGCACCGGGATGGCGTGTCGCGCCTGGTGCGCAGGAGCTGGGCGGCCTCCAAGCTCCGCCAACGGCTCGAAGGCCATCTCTTCCTTTGGACCTGCTACCGCAATTACGTGCGCGGCAAGACCAACCACGAGCCTAGAACCACCCCCGCCATGGCCCTCGGGCTCCAGCCGCTGCCCTGGTCCGTGCCCGCCCTGCTCGAGCTGCGGGTCTTTCCAGGTAGCTGATCCGCAGCCATGCGGGGCAGTATCGCTCAGCGCTCGAGGGGGCGCGCGGTTGCCGGCGCGGGCGTCGGCACAGGCGGCAGGCTCTTCACCAGGCTCTCCATGGCCCTGCCGATGCCCTCGGGATCCTCCGCCAGGAGCGACTCGATCAAATCGGCGGCCGCGTCGAGGCGCCCGTCCGGGGAGCGTCGCGCCTCCCTCAGGGCGGCCTTGAGGTCATCGTAGGCCCGGGCAAAGGCCTCCTCGGGTGTGGGCGCGGGAGTGCCGAGAGCGGCTTCCCGGAGATTGCGCCCCAGGGGCTCGGCGGCGGCCGAGGCGGGAGGAAGCGGCCGCGGCACCGCGACCGGCGGCGCCTCGGTCTCGCAGGAGGCGAGCGTCAACAACAGGACGGCGCAGGTCGCGCCCAGACGGGGTCCGGGCCCCACGACCTCACAGATAGCCGAGGCTCTTGAGCTTGTCATTGGCGCCCTTGTCGTTCGCGCCGTTCTTCTTGATCAGCTCGATCTGCGCCATCAGGGCCGGGGACTCGCCGCCCGCGCGCTGAATGCTCTCGTGCACCAGATCCACGGCCTCGACATACTTCCGGGCGCTGACCATCTTGCCGCTGATGTAGACGATCTGCTTCTCGCCGAACTGCGCCGGGTGCGATTTCGCGAGGGCCAGGAGCTCGTCGGCGGCCTGCTTGGGCTGGCCTTCGATCATGGACTCCACCAGGCCCAGCTTCGCGTCCACGTAGAGCGCGTCCTCGGGCTTCAGTTGGCCCAGGGCCTTGTCGAACTTCTCCAGGGCGTCGGCGGACTTGCCGGAGTTGAGCGCGGCCAGGCCCTCGTTGATCAATTCCTGGGGATCGGAATTGCAGGCGGCAAGGGCCAGGGCGATCAAGACGGCGGAAACGGATTGCTTCAGGTTCATGGTGCTGGGTGCAGGGGTCTTCTCAATAGCCTAGCCCGGCCAGGGCGTCGATTACAGTTTTGTCGTTGGCGGCTTCCTTCTTGATGCGCGCCATCTGGGCGACGAGTGCCGGGGGCTTCTCGCCGGAGCGCCGGATGGCCTGATCCACGAACTCGATGGCGCGGTGGAATTCGCGCGCGCTGATCATGCGTCCGCTGATGTACACGCACTGCTGTTCGCCGGCGCGCTCCGGGAATTCTGCGGCGAGCTCGAACCAGGCGTCCGGCACTTGAGCGGGCTCGCACTCGGCCAGCGCTTCGATCCGTCCCAGTCGCGCCTCGAAGTAGCCCGCGTCGGACGGGGGCAGATCCGCGAGGGCTCGCGTGAATCCGTCGAGCGCCTCCCGGGCGCGACCCGAGTTCAAGTCGGTGTGGGCGTCGTCGATGCGCTCCTGGGCCGTGGGCCCGCAGGAGGCCAAGGCCAGAAGGAGGCCGTAGAGGGGGTGCGATCGGGTTGCCATGGTCTCAGAACTAGCAACAGATGCTGCTGAGGGGGTTCACTTCGATGGGCCGGTTGCATCGCCACTCCGACTTGATGCGCCATCTGGGCGACGAGCGCCGGGGGCTTCTCGCCGGAGCGCCGGATGGCCTGATCCACGAACTCGAAAGCGTGGAGGAATTCGCCTGCACGGATCATGCCTTCACTGATGTGCACGCACTGCTGTTCGCCGGCGCGCTCCGGGAATTCCGCGGCGAGCTCGAACCAGGCGTCCGGCACTTGAGCGGGCTCGCACTCGGCCAGCGCTTCGATCCGTCCCAGTCGCGCCTCGAAGTAGCCCGCGTCGGACGGGGGCAGATCCGCGAGGGCTCGCGTGAATCCGTCGAGCGCCTCCCGGGCGCGACCCGAGTTCAAGTCGGTGTGGGCGGCGTCGATGCGCTCCTGGACCGTGGGCCCGCAGGAGGCCATGACCGCGCAGGTGGCGGCGGCGAGGAGGAAGTCCGAGGGCCCCATGAATTCGAATTCTACATCGGTTTTCCGAGGGCTCGGCTGGGTGCGAACCGGCCCTCCCGGGCCCCGGAGAGCCCATGGAGGCCCGCCCACGGGGCTCTCCGGGACCTCCGGGGATCGCCCGGGACCCGCCCGGGGACGCTCGCGGGATCCCCACCGAGCCTGCGCCCTTCTTCGCCGCACGCACGGCCCCCGTGGTCACAGCCTGCGGCTCGGACCGTAACCTGACGCCATGGACGTCGCGGAGGTTGCCCCGGACACCACGCTCGCCGCGGCGCGGCTCCTGGTGCTGATCTTCACCGTCTACGCGGCCCTCGGCGTCCTCGTGGGGCTCGCCTTCGTCGCTCGGGGCGCCGAGCGCCTCGACCACGGGGCCCGCGGCGGTTCCCTGGGCTTCAAGCTGCTGATCTTCCCGGCGAGCGCGGCCCTGTGGCCGTTCCTGCTCCTGCGCTGGCTGCGCGCGAACGGCGAGGCGCCCGCGGAGCGCTCCGCCCACCGCGATCGCGCCGCGGCGCCCAGCGAGGCCGCGCGATGATCCGCGCCTTGCGCGTCCGCCACCGCGCCGTGTTCCTGGTGCTCGCCGCCCTGCTGCCGGCGGGCCTGGCGGTGGCGCTCGGCTCGCGACGATCCGTTCCGCCGAGTCCTGCGCCCGTCGAGATCCCCGAAATCGCCGTTTCGAGTACGCCCCTTCGCACGGCCTTGGTGGGCGGCGCCGGCGTCGCCGTGCTCGCGCGGTTTTGGGATCGCACCGAGTCCGCCGCGGCGGTGCTTGAACTGCGCGCCGAGCGCGATCTGGGGGCGCCGGACGTGCTCCTGTATTGGGCGCCGGCGCCGCGCGCCGGGGAAACGGGCGCCACCGGGTCCGCAGGCTCCCTCCCCGAGGGCAGCGTCCTGCTGGGCCCCTTCGTCGGCACGAGCCCGCGACGATTCCATCTGCCGGAAGGCCAAGACCGCGGGCTCGTGGCTCTCTACAGCCTGGGCCATCAGCGCGTGATCTGGAGTTGGGAGATCGCGCCGTGAGCGTGGGCTATCGCGCGGTCGGTTGGAACCGCCAGAAGAAGCTCTATGACGGGAGCCTCCTGGGCGGGATCGCGCTCTACCTCGCGCTGTTCGTGACCCTGGCCCTGGCGCTGTTTTCCGAGGCCACGCTGGAGACGATTCTGCTGCGCGCCCTGGGCACCCTGGCGTTCCTGCTCCTGCACGTGGTGCTCTCCATCGGGCCCCTGGCGCGGCTCGATCCGCGCTTCCTGCCCTGGCTCTACAACCGCCGCCACCTGGGAGTGGCCACCTTCGGCGTCGGCCTCGCCCACGGCGTGTTCGCGCTGGTGCAATTCCACGCCCTGGGGGACGAGAACCCCCTGGTCAGCGTGCTCGCGAGCAACACGCGCTTCACGAGCATCTCCAGTTTCCCGTTCCAGCAGCTGGGCCTGTTCGCTCTGCTCGTCCTGTTCCTCATGGCGGCCACCAGCCACGATTTCTGGCTGAGGAATCTGACCGCGCCGGTGTGGAAGGCGCTGCACATGCTCGTGTACGCCGCCTACGGCGCCCTGGTGTTGCACGTGGCCCTGGGCGTGCTGCAGACCGAGACCCATCCGCTGTACGGCGTGCTTCTGGGCCTTGGGGTGTCTTGGATCCTCGCGCTGCATCTGGTGAGCGGCTGGCGCGAGCGCGCGCGCGACCGCGAGCTGGCCGCAGGTCGAGACGGCTTCGTCGATGTGTGCGCGGTGGCCGAGATCCCCGAGAAGCGGGCCCGCGTGGCGACCCTCTCGGGGGAGCGCGTGGCCGTGTTCAAGCACGAGGGCCGGATCAGCGTGCTCTCCAACCTCTGCCAGCACCAGAACGGGCCGTTGGGCGAGGGCCGCATCATCGACGGCCTGGTGACCTGTCCGTGGCACGGCTACCAATACAAGCCCGCCTGCGGCCGTTCGCCCGAGCCCTTCACCGAGCGCGTGCCGACCTTCCGCGCGCGCGTGGTGAAAGGCCGCGTGCTCGTGGATCCGCGGCCCCTGCCCGCGGGGACCCATGTGGAACCCGCGCCCATCGAAGCGGGAGAGGCGCTCCATGGCTGAGCACGAGGCCGAGTTCTACGTGGGCTATCTGCCCCGCGCGCCGTCGACCCTGGCGCGGCGCACGCGCTTGTTCGTCGCGATGCTCCTGGGCCTCGCCCTGGCGTTGGCCGCGGCCTTGGTCATGGCCCAACAGGGATTCGGACCGGGCGTGTTCGAATACGGCACCGAGCGCGAATTCCGCGGCGTGATCGAGGCCGAGCCCTACCCCGTGCTCGCCGTGGAACGGCCCGGAGAGGGCCATTCGCGCTACCTGCTTTCCGCCTTCGGCAAGCACGGAGCGCTGCCCCTGGTGGAGGCCTTCGTCGGCCGCGCGGTGATCCTGCGCGGCACCCTGGCCTATCGCGAGGGCCTGACGATGATCGAAGTGGCCGAGGGGAGCGTGAAGCTCGATCCCGACGCCCTGCAGTCCAGCGCGCGGCCGCGGGACGATGGACAGGACCTGGGCCAGGTCACGCTGATCGGCGAGATCGTCGACAGCAAGTGCTACCTGGGCGTGATGAAGCCCGGCAACACCAAGGCCCACCGCGACTGCGCGGCGCGCTGCATTTCCGGCGGCATTCCGCCGGTGCTGATGACGCGCGACCAGGACGGCAACGCGAGCTACACGCTGCTGGTGGGCGCCCAGGGCGAAAGCGTCAACGCGGCGGTGCTGGACCTCGTCGCCGAACCGATCGAGGTCCAGGGCCGCCTGCGGCGCATGGGCAATCTGCTGGCGATCTCGGCCGATCCGGCGAGCTACCGGCGTCTGCCGTGACGGCCCATCGCCGAACTCACTGCGGCCGCGAGTGGGCGAGCAGCCACGCGTAGAGCTGCGGGTCCGCGTACGCCTTGCTCCACGAGTCGTGGCCCGCCTCGGGATCCACCGAAAGTTCCACCTCGCACCCGAAGGCCCGCAGGGCGTCGACCATGCGCTGCGACTCGGCCAGGGGCACCACCGGATCCCGCGCGCCGTGGATGGCCCGGAATGGCAGCTTGCGCAGCGCCTCGCCCCGCGGCGAATCGCCGTAGAGCAGCGCGCGCTCCCAACTGCCGCCGCCGCAGATCGGCACCACGGCGGCGAAGCGTTCCGGCGCGTGTTGGGCCAGGCTCCAGGCGCCGAATCCCCCCATGGAAAGGCCGGTCAGGTACACGCGGCTCGGATCGACCCGCACTTCGGCCAGCACGTGATCGAGCAGGGCCACGAGCAGTTCGTCGGACCAGGTCTCACCTGCGGGGCACTGGGGCGAAACCACGACGAACGGGAAACTCGGATCGCCCTCGACGAGCTTCGGCGGGCCGTGGCGTTTGACGAGCGACAGGTCCTGGCCGCGCTCGCCCGCGCCGTGCAGGAACAGGATCAGCGGCCAACGCCGGTCGTCGTCCGCGCCGTACTCCTCGGGCAGGAACAGGAGGTAGCGCGCCGCGACCCGGCTCGCGATCGAGCTCTCGAAGGCCTCCTCCGATTGCCGACCCGCCGCCGATGGGCTGACCGGGGATCTCGCCGGGGCCTCCGCCTCGGGCTCTTCCCCCCGCGGCCCGCCCGCGCAGGCCGCGAAGCCGAGGGCCAGGATTCCGGCTGCCAGGCAGCCCCCGGCCGCGGCAGTCGCACTGCGGCGCCCGCTCATTGCTGCCGGCCTTTCGAAGCCGAGTCCGACGGGTTCGCGTCCTGCTCCGCAGGTGGCGCGTCGAATCCACGCTGCAGCGTGGGACCGGCCAGGGGCGACCATTCGACCTCAACTCCCGGAGCCGGCCCCGCCTTGAATGCCTTCCCCGGGGCGAGGATTGCCTTGCGCGGGAACTCCCCGCCGCCGGCCTGCGAATCAGGTTCAGCCGAGTCGTCGTCGGGTTGCGGATCGATTTCCTCCAGCGCCACTTCGCCGGGAAACGCGACCGAGGGATCGAGCCCACCGTCCTCGACGCCGTCGAACAGGTCGCAGGCGGCGATCTTGGCTTTCAGGGCCTCCATCGGAATGCGACCTTCCTCGACGCAGGTCTCGGCCAGGGCACGCGCCAGGAGCGCAACCCGCGCCAGGTTCAGCTCCAACTGTCGGATGCGCGCCTCGGTCTGCTTCCGGTCCCGCTGGCGTTGGCGGTCTTGCTTCGCGAGCTTGTCGTCCACGGCATCGAGCTCCTGCGCCGTGAACCAGTCATTGAAGAGGTAACGTGCGATTCCCATGGGTGCTTCTCCTGCCGCCAAGATATCGCGGCAGGCTCGGCCGGCGTTCGGAGCGGTCATTTCCCTCGGATTCCTGCAACGTTCGCGGTCCTGCTGCATGCTGGGGGCGATGTCCGAGGGTTCGAGAGGGTTCGAGGTCGAGGTCCTGCTGCGCGAGGCCGGCTGGATCCAGTCGCTGGCGCGCGGCCTCAGCGACCCGCGTCTGGACGCGCGCGATCTGGAGCAGGAGACCTGGCTCGCGGCCCTGAGGGCCCGACCGCATGCGTCCGAGGGCCTGCGGCCCTGGCTGGCCACGGTGATGCGCAATGCCGCCCGGGCCCTGGCCCGGGGCGAGGTCCATCGGCGCGACCGCGAAGACGTCGGCGCCCGGCCCGAAGCCCTGCCCTCCGCCGAGACCCTGGTGGAACGCGCCGATCTGCAGCGGGCCCTGGTGGCCCAGGTGCTCGCCCTGGAAGAGCCCTACCGCAGCACGGTGTTCCTGTGCTTCTACGAGGGACTTTCGCCCGCGGAAATCGCCCTGCGGCAGGGCGTCCCCGCGGGCAGCGTGCGCTCGCGACTGTCGCGGGCGCTGGCCCAACTGCGGCGCCGGTTGGACGAGCAGAGCGGCGGGGATCGCGCCCGCTGGCTCGCGGCTCTCGCCCCCCTGGCGTCCCCCGGCGCCGCGCCGATGGTTCTGGGAACACTGCTCATGAAGAAGATCGCCGTCGTGGTGCTGTGCGTCGTGCTCGCGGGCCTGGGCTGGTTCCAGTGGTCGAAGCGCCGCGCAGGTTCGGAGGCCGCGACGCCCACGGCCCAGGTGGGCCGACCCTCGGGGATTTCGGTGCCCGCCGAACCCGCGTCCGAGGGGGCGGCCTCCGTTCCCCTGGAGCCTGAGGTGCCCGCGGTTCGCCAGGCGCTCCCCTCGAGTGCCCCCGCGGCGCCCGCGCCGGGCCGGCGGCGGGTGCGCCTCCTGGACGAGCGCACCGGCGAGCCCGTGCCCGAGTTCCGTCTGGCCCTGCTGGGCGAGAGTTCTGGCACCACGGACCTGGCCAGCGACCCACGGGGCGAGTTCGAGTTCGAGCTTCCCAGCGGCGCCGAAGCACGCTTCGATCTGGTGGAGAATCTCGGCGGCAACGACTTGATCCAGACCCGCCGCGACCAGGTGATTCCGGTGCGGGTCGCGCTCCCCTTGCCGAATCAGGCAGAGGCGGGGGGCGGGTTGGCCAAGGACCTGGAACTGCGCATTCCGGTCGGACCCACCTATCGCTTGCGCCTGGAGCCGCCTCCGGGGCACGGCTTCGAGGAACTGAGCGCCAGTCTGCGCGCATCCGATCCGCGCCGGGCCTTCGACGTGGCCCGCGCCGTGGTGCGTGCGGGTGCGGAGCCGTGGCTGCGTTTTCGGCCCGGGGCCAACTTCATGGCCGGCGGTCCGCCCTGGAAGCTCGAAGTGGTCACCGCCGACGGCCTGTGGAGCGCCGTGGCCCAGCTGGAGCAACTCGGGGGCGTCGCGCGCGATCCCGTGGTGCTCACCTTCGAGCCCCGGGCGCGGCTGTTCGGCCGCCTGCGGAGCGAGGACGGTGCCATCGTCGGCGGCCAGTGGGTGAGGCTCGAGCGCGAGGGGGCGTCCTTCGACAACCCCGCCAATCGTCCGCTGATGGTCCACGCCGACGCCCAGGGCGGCTTCGAGTTCCGTGCCCTGGCGCCGGGGCCGTGGAAGCTGCGCGTGGAAGTGGAGGAGTTCGAGGCCTGGCGGCAGGAACTGACGCTCGCCGCCCAGGAGGCGCGGGAGCTGGATCCGACCCTGAGGCGTCTGGCACCGGCCCAGCTGGCGCGGCTGGAGGGCAGCATCGAGTCGAGCACGGGCCGCTACAGCGATGCCGTGTACGTATCGATCTTCCCCATGGACGGCCGCGGGGGCCGTGGGGTCGACGTGACTTGGACCGAGGTGGACGGCCGGCGCACGGGTCGCTTTGTCGTCGAGGACTTGAAGGTCGGCCGCTACACGGTCGTCGGCCGCGTGCCCGGCCTGCTGCGGGTGGAGCCGCGGCGCATCGAAGTCGAGGCCGGCGGTCCGCCCGTGCGATTCTCCGTGCTCGACGACGTGGAAACGGTCGCCTGGCACGTGCGCGCGCGCGCGGGAGATCGAGAACTGGAGAAATTCCGCGTCACGCTGGAAGCCGACGGCCTCGAGACCACCTCCACGGCCTCCCAGGGGCTGGCCGTGATCGAGCTCATTCCCCGCGGACAGCGCTGCGAATTCACGCTGCGCGCCGACGGATTTGCACCGAGCTTCGGCGAAGTGGAACCCGACGGAGCGACGTCGCCCGAGGAGCCCGCGCGCATCGAACTGCGACCGGGCTGGGGCACGGAAGTCACCGTGGTGGACGAATCCGGGCTTCCGCTGGCGGGCGCGCGGATCCACTTCGATGGGCAATTCGCCGCGGAAAGCGATGGGCGCGGCCGCGCCCGGGTCACCCTCGATCGCGAGCCCGCCACGGTCAGGGTCGAGTACCAGGATTGGGTGCTCGCCCCGGGCACGACCATCGCGCAGGACACGGGCCGCTTCAGGACCTGGGAGCCCTGGCTCAAGGTGATCCTCAAGAAACCGTAGGGCACCTCCCCCGGTCCTGCGCGCCCCGCGACTCGCCCCCGCGTCGTTGGGTCTCCTCCGGGGAACTGCCGGGCGAATGCGCGTCGTCGCCGCGCCGTGTGGATCGCGGCCCCGGACCACCCACGGGGCCCCACAGGTTTCAGGGCGTGCTCGTGGAACCCCGCTCGGCAGTTCACCGTGCGGAGAGGGTCGCCGCGGGGGCGCGGGACCTCGGAATCGTCCCGGGGTGAAGCGGGCCGAGCGAATTCGAACATCCGCTTCGACGATCGAAGTGCGCTTCCGCCCGAGCGTGCTTCGCGCGGGCCCCGCAGGACCCTCGGCCCCTGCAATCCAACGCGGCACGCGAGTTGCACTTCCTGCGGCGGTTCGGCTTTCGTCCCGCTGTGGGCGAGCCGCTTCGCCTCGAAGGGGACGGTGCTTCCACCGCCTCCTCCCCGGCGCGTTCCCACGGGCGCCTTGAGGACGTCCAAGCCATGCATTGCCAGAACTCCAGATCCGCGCTGTTCTCCGGCTTTCTCGCGCCGCTCGCCGCGAGTGGGCTGATCCTCGGTTGCTCTGGTGGTGGCGGCGGAACCGACGGTGAGGAGTTTCTGGTCCAGAGCGTGAACCTGGCGCAGAACAGCATCTGGGCGATCAACAGGCCGATCACGATCCAATTCACTGCGCCCGTCGACTTCTCGTCGGTCAGCCTGAACGCGGTCAACATCCGTCAGGTCGGCGGAGCACCAGCCGTGGGCGAATTCCTGCAGCTCGACGCCACCACAATCGCGTTCCAGCCGGTGTGCCCCAGGCTGTCGGATCTTTCGGACGCGGGGTTCCGGCCCGGAGGAGTGCAGTACGAATTGAACCTGCAGGGCAATTCGGCGTACTCGGTGCGTTCCATGGACGGCCAGCGTGTCGCAAACAGCGAGCAGCGCCTGTTCCGCACGCCGGATTTCCACGATCCGGCCGGGTTGTTCTTCGACAGCGTCGTGGGCTCGCCGGTGCCGGTCATTCGCTCCGCAGGCTCCGCGGACACCGAAGCCAGCCACGTGGAGCTCGGCGGCGATCCGGGGGCGCGCGTCTATTTCGAGCGCGAAGCGTCCGGCGTCGTCGCGCTCGAGGGCGGCTTCCAGCTGCCCCTGAACCTGCAGAGCGATCGGAACTCGCAGATCGCCCTGATCCTCGCCTTCAACCAACCGGTGGATCCCAGCACCGGCAACATCAACGCAACCCGCCTGCGGCTGGAGTACCTGGACCAGACCGGAAACTGGCAGACACTGGAGTCGCGACTCGCGCTCTCGGAGAACTGCTCGGGCCCCGGCGCCCGGGTGCGCATCGAGCCTCAGGGGGCGCTGCCCCCCGGCGCCCGCCTGCGCTGCATCCTCGCCGCGGACTTCCGCGACATCGCCGGCGAAATCAACACGATCGCGCAGACGGACTTCGCGCCGGCTCAGACCGCGAATGCCCCCGCGGTGCTCGGCGATGCGCTCGAGGAGGAGTTTATCGGTTCGGGGACGGCGGCCGGCTCGCGCGAGGATCCGACTCCGCCGCTAGGACTTCCGCGGGCGATTTGGGGGGACGGAGCACTGTCAACCGCCTTCGGCTTCAGCGGTACGGGCGGGCCGGGAGGCGACTTCGACTTCGAGGTGAAGGCAGGACAGGTGTTCGTGCTGGACACCGCGAGCACGGTCATCACCGGCGGCCCGAACTTCGTGGCGACCCACCAGCAGGTTGTCGTGGGCGGCGTCGTCGACGTCCGCAATTTCCGCATCGGCCAGGGCGGCACCATCAGGATCCAAGGCCGTGACCCGGTGAGGATTCTGGCTTCCGGCACTGTGCAGATTCTCGGCACGATCGAGGTCAGCGGCACGGACTCGAGGGGCGTCAGCACCCTGGGCACGACCAACATCCCCGAGCCCGGCGCGCCCGGCGTTGCGGGCGGCGGCAGCGGGGGTACCGGCAGTCCCTTGACGCATGCTTCCTCACCGAAGGGCACGGAGGGCGAGGGGGCCTTCGGCCTTTCCGACCTGGGCGGCGGCGGCGGCGAGGCCTCGTTCTGGACCGGCGGCCCGAACAATGAGGACGCCCGCCGCGGCACCGGCGGGGGCGGTGGGCGTCTGGGGCTCGATCAGATCAACCCGGCCACCGGCATGCCGGATCAGACGTTCATCGGCCTCGACGCCGAGCCCGGGTTCAACAACCTGTTCGTTCCTGGCTTCAACGTGCCCGCGCCGATCGGTGTCGTCAGCGGCACCGCGCCTCCCAAGGGGGGCGCCGCCGGTCCTTCGCCCATGGCCGACGGGAACCCCGCCGACGATTTCCACGGAGCGGCCTTCGACTCCATCTCGGGCTCTGTCGTGATGGGCGAGCTTCTGCGTCCCTGGGCCGGGGCCGGCGGCGGTGGGGGCGGCGACGCAATCTTCTCCAACGGCACTCCTTTCCCTGTCTTGCCCTTCGTCAACTGGGGCGATGAGAAGGGTGCGGGCGGAGGCGGGGCGGGGGGATCTCTGCAAATCCTCGCGCTCGGCACCATCCGCTTCGGCCCCACGGGCTCGATCAAGTGCCGTGGGGGCACGGGGGGCGGGGGCGAGAACACGCTGTTCATCAATCGCGTCGGCGGTGGTTCCGGCGGCGGCTCCGGCGGCCACGTGATCCTGCAGACAGCGGCAAAGATCGACTTCACGGCAGCGGTTTCGACGGCACAGGTGTCGATCCTCGCGACCGGGGGCCAGGGCGGCGCCGGTGCAGGCAACCTCGGTGGAGCGAAGCCCGGCTCCGGTGGCAGCCAGGAAACCACGCCGCTCGCCGACGCCTGCCCGGCCGCCTTCCCGCTGACCCAGTGCCTCGGACCGATCTCGGGGGCCGGTGGGGACGGCGGTCCGGGGATCATCCAGTTGCACACGCCCCATGGATTGGGCGGTGGGGACATCCTGCTCCCGCCCGGACGAACGTTGGCCGATCTTTGCAAGCCAAGGCCCGTGGCGGCCTCCGCCACGCAGCGACTGATCCCCAGCTTCGGGCGTGCCTCCATCGCGCGGTCCGTGTGGATTCCCATGGGCGTCGGCGGCTTCGACCCGGGCGCCGTCGGTGCTCCGTACTTCAAGCCCGCGACCTTCGCGCTGGAGGGTGTCGACCCGAGCACGGGCCGGGTGGCCACCACCGCGGGCCGCGTCGACCTGGGTTCCGCCGTGTTGGGGCCTGCGAGCATCGAAGTGGCGCCCGCCTTGCCGTTCATCACACTCTCGGGGCGATCGATCGTCATGGACGCGAGTCCCCTCCTGGCTCCGCCGGCGACCCGCAAGTACCTGCTCGACAACCCGGGCCTGCTCAAGCGCAGCACCTTGCGTCTGGCACAGGTCGGCGTGCCGGCGAATCACGAGCGCTTCGACGTGGTGTCCGCCGTCTACGACGCGAACTCGGTGCCCCCGACGCTGACCCTCACCACCTCGGGCGCCGAACCGCCCCTGACCTCCTTCGGCGCCGCGGGTGGAGTGACGGCGGAGTTGATCCCGACGCACTTCAAGGTGACGACGGGGGGCCAGTTGGATTCGCTGCCGGACTCCGCCGCGGTCTACCTGAAGTTCCAGGCCGCTCCGGCCACCTCGAGCGGCGTGCCGGACACGAACGCGGCGGTTCCCTCCCTGCCGGGTTCCGATGCCGCCGTGCTCAACGCCCACCCCAACAACGCCGCCTTCCGGTTCCTGCGCTTCCAGGTGGAGTTCGACATCGATGCGCTGAACCAGGGCATTTCCCCCCTGACCCCGCTGCCTGCCCTCGATTTCCTGCGCTTGCCGTTCCGGTACTAGCGGGCTGGGCCAGAAGCGCGCCGACCAAGTCGGCCCGCCCGCGGCGCCCTGGGGGCTGAACTAGAACAACTTGTCACGCAAATCCCCCGTGGGACCGGCTTAGCTTGCCGTCGAGCGCGGCAGGAGCGCGCGTCCTCAATGCGAGCGGGGACGTGCGCCGGGAAGCCTGCGGCGCTTGATCCGGAGGCCGACAGCTCGGCAAGGAGCTGTCGGCCTCACTCTTTTCCTGGCCGTTACAGCGCGAACCCACGGAATGCCTCCGAGACGGCAAGGGTGCGATCGGCGGGCCGTCCTCGCGGCTCCGGAGCCCGGCCGGTTGCGAACAGGGTCGGTCGGTTCACGAGGCTTCCTCGGGAGACCGCGGGAGGCCTCGGGGGGATTTCCCGGGCCGGGTTGACGGCCTACCCAGGCCCCCTAGACTCGAACGTGCGTCGAGGAACGGGGCAGACGGGACTCGCAACCGGAGGATGGGTCATGATCGGCAAAGGTCTGGCGGCAGCGGCGGCATTCTTGACCCTGTGCGGAGCCGGCTCGGGACAGGGCTCGGTCTTCCCGGTGAGCTATTGGTACCCGGCGGGCAGCTCGCCGACGGGTTGCGTGCTGCGGGACCTGAACCACGACAACGTGCTCGACTTCCTCGTGGCCAACTACACCGCGGACAATGTCTCGGTGTACCTGGGCGCGGGTGGCGGGCTCCGGAATCCCCTCTCGCCGGTGCAGGTGGGTGGGACGCCGCGCACGCTCGCCGTGGCGGACATGAACGGCGACACCCATCCGGATCTGCTGGCCTTGCTTTCGAGCGCCGGGCAGGTGGCCGTGCTTTTGGGCGACGGGCTGGGCGGCTTCGGTGCACCGACGCTGTTCGCCACCGGGGCCTTCCCGGTGGCGATCGATGTGGGTGACTTGAACGCCGACGGGAAGCTGGACGTGGTGACCGGCGATCAGGCGGACAATGGACTGTCGGTGCTCCTGGGCAACGGCCTGGGGGGCCTGGGCGCGCCCACTGCGTTCTTCACGGGCTTTGCCCCCGAGCACATCCGCCTCGCCGACATGGACGGCAACGGCAGCTTGGATTGCGTGGCGGCTTGCTGGCTCGACAACCGCGTGACCGTCTCCCTGGGAGATGGGAACGGCAACTTGAGCCTGTCCGGCGGCGGCGGGGTCTCGACGCCCAAGGGGCTCGACGTGGGCGACCTCAACGCCGACGGCCGCCCCGACGTCGTGGTGGCGAGCTCGCAGACCGACTCCGTGTCCGTGTTCCTGAACAATGGCGGCGGCGGACTGCTGCCGCCCCAGGTGCACTGGCTGCGGGCCGCGGCCGACTATCCGACCACGGCCCTGCTGGCGGACGCCAACGGGGACGGTCGCGACGACATCATCACCTGCGAGGCCGGCTCGCGGACGATCACGGTCCTGGTGAACGTGGGCGGCGGCGAGTTCGATTTCGCCCACACTTCGCCGGTGATCGAGGCGGCCTACAACGGCGTGAGCGCCGACCTCAACGGGGACGGACTCGCGGACGTGGTCACCTCGCACCAGATCGAGGGCAGCCTCCGCGTGCACCTGGGGGACGGGACCGGATCCTGGGAGCTCTATTGCACACCGAAGACCAATTCCCTGGGCTGCGCGCCCAGGATCGAAGCGGTCGGCACGCCCAGCGTCACCAACGCGAGGCCGTTCACGGTGGTCGTGACCAACGTGCTCAACTCGAAGCCGGGGATGTTCCTGTACACGGTGAACGGCGGGCACCTGGCAACGCCTTTCCAGGGCGGGACGCTGTGCCTGGGGCCCACGCCCATTCGGCGCACGCCCGGCATGGGCTCGGGGGGCGAGGTGTTCCCGCCGCAGAACTGCACGGGCAGCTACGCGCTCGACTTCAACGCCTTTGCCCAGGGGCTTGCGGGCGGCACGCCGGCACCGGGTCTCTTGGTCCTGGGCAACAGCTACCAACTGCAGGCCTGGAGCCGCGACAACGGGTTCCCGTTCCCCAACAACACGGGCCTTTCGGCGGCCCTGGACGTGACGCCCCGACTCTGAGCGGCCCTCCGCCGGGGCTTACCGGCCCTGTCCCGTTGGAGGGAGCCTGCAGCCGAGGCTCGCGGCGGGAGAGAGCGGCGCGCCCTGGGAACCGGGCCCCAGGAAACCAATCGGCGGGAGGAGCCGAAGCTCCCCCCGCCGACATGGGCGCGCAAGGCGCGCGCCGTCGATTCTCGGTCCGTCGGTCAGGTGGCGGAATAGCGCGTGCCGCGCCGTTCGCCCTGGGTCTTGACCTTGCCCTCGTCGATCAGCTTGCGCATCACCGGCCGCAGGCTCACGGCGTCGGTGGAGAATTGCTTGGTGATCGACTCGGAATTGCTGCCGGGGTTGCTGCGCAGGTACGCCAGCAGGTCGTTGGCGTCCGGCGCCGCGTAGTGGGGGCCGTTCTCGGTATTGGCGGCGCGAGCGCGACTCGGCGCGCGGCCGCGACCCCTCGAGCCCTGGGCTCCGCGCGGGGCCTTGGTGGTCACGCCGCACAGGCCCAGGCAGGCGCTGACGTTGCCGCGGGCCTCGTCGAGGGACTTGCGCAAGACCGGGTCGTCGGTGGCGCCGATGGACCTTTCGAGGTTCTTGAGCGCCGCCTTCATGTATTTCACGGCCGGATTGGCCTTGATCTTCTTGCGCTCGGCGCGCTCCCTGATGGCGGCGATCTTGGCTTCAAGCTGTTTGATTTTGTCGTCGGTGGACAGACGCGGCATGATTTGACTCCGTTGTACGGGTGTGGGGGCAATTACAATAGGCAACTGAATCGCGGGAGTCCACGGTTGCGTGCGTTTCATTTGGAATGCAGCACTTTCGGTCAGGCGCTTCCCGGATATTGGAATTGAAGTGTGAATTGAATTCGTAGTCGAGGCCAGTCAGATGACAACGCGTCCATGGATTGGGGGGGGCGGCCGGCCTGTGGTTGCGCCCCGGACCGGCCCGGAGGCGCGAATCTCAGGGCGGGTACAGCATCGCCCGGGCGCGGGCCTCTTCGAACGACTGGAGGTCCGGGCCCCAGCCCTTCGCGATTTCGGCCAGGCTCGCGCCGGACTCCAAGCCCGCGAGCGTCGCCCGGTTGCGCAGCAGGCGGTCGATTTTTTCGAACTCGAAACCCGAGCCGAACAGCTCGCGCAAGGTCCTGGCGATCGCAAGTCCGGCCTCCACCGGGCGCAGCCGCGCGCGATCCGTGACCGCCACGTGCACGCCGGAGCACTCCTGGCCGTGGAAGGTGCTCGATGTGGGCACGAAACGGATCGGCGTGAACTCGAGTCCGGGCAAGGCGAGGAGATTCAGGGCACGGGCCAGACGCGGACCGTCGATCCACGGAGCTCCGAAGCGTTCGAAGGGCGCGTCGGTGCCGCGCCCCACGGAGACGTTGGTGGTTTCCAGCAGGGCGAGGCCCGGATAGAGCAGGGTCGCCGTGGGGTTGCGCAGGTTGGGACTCGGGTCGCGCCATTCGAGCCCGGTCTGGGCCCAGGTCATCGAGCGACGCCAGCCCTCGCAGGGAATCACGTCCAGTTCGACCGCGATGCCGAAGCTGTCGCGGTTGAGTCGCGCGAGTTCTCCCAGGGTCAGGCCGTGCACCAGGGGAATAGGGCGGTAGGAGGTGAAGTCGAGCCGCCCCGCGTCCGCCAGGGGGCCCCAGGCGCCCGGGTTGGCCAGGGGCCCCAGGGGATCCGGCCGGTCGAGCACCAGGCAACGGACGCCGAGCTCACCGGCCGCCTCCAGGGCGAGGGCCAGGGTCGTCCCGTAGGTGTAGATCCGCGTGCCCACGTCCTGGAGGTCGATCACCAGGGTGTCCGCGCCCGCGAGCATGTCCGCGGTGGGCTTGCGCGCCTCGCCGTAGAGGCTGTGGACCGTGAGGCCGCTGGCCGGGTCGATTTCCTTGGCGATGGTGCCCTCGGCCCGCGCGCCCAGTCCGTGCTCCGGGGCCAGGATGCACACCAACGTGACGCCCTCCGCGCGCCGCAGGAGGTCGATGGTGCGCACGCCCGCGGACGTGCGACCGGTGTGGTTGGTGAGCAGTGCCACCCGGCGTCCGGAGAGGCGCGCGCAGCCCTCGCGCTCCAGGATGTCCGCGCCGGTGAGCACCGCCGGACCGGCCGCGCGAAACGCCCGGGCCGCCGCATGGGCCACGGCGCGGCGCAGGCCGCCCGCCTCGCCGCGTCCGTCGGGGTGAACGCGGTTGGAGAGCACCACCGCGAAACCGTCGCTCGCCGGATCGAGCCACAGGGAGGTCCCGGTGAAGCCGCTGTGACCCGCGCTCACTCCGGCGGGAAAGAGCTCGCCGCCCACCGTGCCGTGGCCCGCGTCCAGTCCCAGGGTGCGTTCGCCGCCGCCCCCGGGCAGGGCTCGGGCCGTCAGCAGGGCCGCGGCGGAGTGGGGCGTCAACACGCGCCGGCCGTCCAGTTGACCCCCGCCCAGCACCATGCGACACCAGCGCGACACGTCGCTCGCCGTGGAGAAGAGTCCCGCGTGACCCGCGACGCCGCCCAGGGCGAAGGCGCGCGGGTCGTGGACCTCGCCGCGCATCCAGTGGACGGATCCATCCTCGGCGGTGCGCTGTTCCGTCGGCGCGCAGCGCGCCCGGAGGTCCGCGCCGGGAAGAAAGCCGCTGGAGCCCATGGCGAGGGGGGCGAAAATCTCCTCGCGGGCGAAGCGCTCGAGCGGCCTGCCGTCCAGGCGCTCCACCAGCTTGCCCAGGACCACGTAGCCCACGTCGCTATAAAAAAACTGCGCGCGCGGCGGCGCGGAGAGCTCCAGTTCGCAAATGCGTCGCCAGGCCTCCTCGGGGCCGTGGCGGTAGTCCGCCAGGGAGTTGTCGGCCACGAGCCCGCCCCAATGCCGCAGCAGGTCCTCGACGGTGATCGCCTGCTTGCCCCGCGCGCCGAACTCGGGGAGGTAGCGGGCCACGGGCGCGTCCAGCTCGAGCTTCCCGCGGTCCGCCAGGATCAGCACTCCGGTGGCGGTGGCGATGGGCTTGGTGAGCGAGGCCAGGTCGTAGAGCGTGTCGAGGGTCGCGGGCTCCCGCTCCGGAGCCAGGGTCCTGGCGCCGAAGGCCCCCTCGAACAGGATCCGTCCCCGGGCGCCGATCGTCACGACCGCGCCGGGAATCTGGCCCGCGGCCATGGCGCGCTCGACGGCGCCGCCGACCTCAACCGCCAGGGGCAGTGGCCCATCGCCGGCCGCGGCCGTCGTGATGGACGCGGGCTCCCGCGCCGCCGTGGGGAGAGCCGCCAGCCCCGCCAGCAGGACCGGGGCGAGCCACGTCGGCGCCCGAAACGGGCGTTGGGGGAGGCTCGCGCCGGCCGACCCCGCCGCCGCGCCGCTTCGAACCACGCACCCACGCCAAGACTGTGCAAGTCCCATGGGCCGACGATCGTAGGGCCGGAATCGCTCCGGCGCCTCCGGTTACCGTCCGGGGAAGTTCGGCTACGATTTCAGCGTGTTCGCCTTGTTCAGCGGGGACGATTCACTCGGAAACGGGTCCAGAAGCGCCTCGGCCCCTCGATCGGGGCTCCCGTCGCGGCCGCGCGACTCCGTTCGCAGGGCGATGCCGGCGCGGATCCTCAGGTTGGCGTGGGCGGTGCTCGGGTGCGTCGGTCCGCTGACGGCCCAGGCTCCCGCCGTCCCGATCCCCACGGAGCCCTTCGTCGAGAACCGCGGCCAGTGGGCCGAGTCCGTGCGCTTCGCCGCGCGGGGCCCCGGTTGGCGCGCGGCGGTGGAGGCCCACGGCTGGCGCCTGGCGTTGCCGGGTCCCGAGGGGCGGGCCTGCGTCGTGCGCTTCGATCTCGCCGGCGTGGTCGGCGACCCGCAAGACCCGTTCGACGCTCTCGGCCCCGCGCCCGCGGGGCCCCGTGGCGAGTTCCCCGGCGGGGCGCCGAGCCACTACTTCGGCCGGGAGCGCAGCGGCGTGGGCGCGCGCTCCTTCCAACGCCTGCGCTGGCGCACCCGGGCTCCGGGCGTCGAGCTGGTGTTGCGCTGCGAGGACCAGCGTCTGGAGTACGACCTGGAGCTGGAACCCGACGCCCTGCCCGATTCCCTGGAGTTCGAGGTGGAGGGCGGCCGCCTGCTCGACGTGGCCCCCGACGGCTCCCTGCCGATTTCCACGCCCCTGGGGGAATTGCGCCAGTCGCCACCGCGTGCCTTCGAAGTGGGCCCCGACGGAACGCGCCACGAGTGCCGCGCCCGCTTCGTGCGACGGGGGGAAACGCGTTTCGGTTTCGCCCTGGAGGAGCGCCGCGGCGGCCTCCCCCTGGTGATCGACCCGGCCCTGGTGTGGTCCACCTACATCGGCGGGAACACGGCCCAAAGCGTGCGCGCCATCGCGGACAGCGGCGGCGGCGCCCTGATCGCCGGCAGCACCGAGTCGGCCGATTTTCCGATCACTCCCGGCGTGTTCGACCCGAACTTCAATGGGGGAACCGACGCCTTCGTGTCGGCCCTGGACGGCCAGGGTCGGCTGTTGTGGTCCACGTTCCTCGGCGGGACGGGCGTGGATGTGGCCCATGCCCTGGTCCGCGACGGCCTGGGCGCGGTGACGGTCGCGGGCACGACTCGCTCGGGGGACTTCCCGGCCACGTCGGGGGCCTTCGACACCAACCTGGGCGGAGTCAGCGACGGATTCGTGGCGCGGCTCTCGGCGAACGGGGCCCAACTGCAGTGGTGCACGTACCTGGGCGGCGCCAAACACGACGAGTTGCTGGCGCTGTTCGTCGACAGCCTGGGCCGAGCCACCGTGGGCGGCTGGAGCACGAGCTTCGACGCGCCGGTGACGCCGGGGACCTACGGTCAGCAACTGGCACCCGGGACCACCGCCGACGGCTACCTGGCGCGCCTCTCGGCGAGCGGCGCCGCGCTGGTGTTCGGCAGCTACCTGGGCGGCGCGTCGGTGGACCAGGTGCGCGCCCTGGCGCCGGTCAGCGCGGATCCTTCCGCGGCGTTCCTCGCCGGAGGCTCCACGTCCTCGGCGGATTTCCCCCACACCCTCGGCGGTCCCCAGGGCGGCGAGGACGGCTTCGTGACGCGCCTGGACGGCGGCGCGACCCAGTTGGATTTCTCCGCCTTTCTCGGAGGATCGGGCAACGATCAGGTCTTCGCGGTGGCGGCGGACGGGAACTCCGCGGCCCTGGCCGCGGGCCGCACCGAGAGTCCGGACATGCCCACCACCGCGGGCGTGCCAGGCCCGAACTTCGGGGGCGCGGCCGATGGTTTCCTGGCGCGACTCGGATCCGCGGGGGCGCTGCTCGAGAGCTCCTATCTGGGCGGCGCCGGTTTGGATGAGGTGCTGTGCCTCGCCTACCACAAGGACGGCGCGTTGTTCGCCGCGGGCTGGACCGACTCCAGTGATTTCCCGGTGACGGCCGGTGCCTTCGATCGGCTGCTCAACATCCCCGCGCAGTCTTTCGGCGGCGATGCCTTCGTGGTGCGGGCGGCGGCGGACCTCTCGACCTTGGACTACGCCACCTACGTCGGCGCGGCGGGTGACGAGCGCGCCCTCGCCCTGGCTGTCGTGGATCGGGATACGGTCCTGCTGGCCGGAGAAACCGACAGCTTCTTCTTTCCCACCACGCCCGGGGCCCACCGCACCTCGCGGGGCGTGCTGGCGACCCTCGAGGGCTTCGCCACGCGATTGGATCTGCTGCGCCACCCGGTGGCCTACGGCGTGGGCAAGCTGAATTCCGCGGGCGCCAGCCCCGTCCTGCGCTGGACGGGCTTCCCGAGCGTCGCGGATCAGAATTTTGTCTTCGCCCTCGACGGCGGAATTCCCAACCAACCCGCGGTCGTGTTCATGGGCAAGAGCCCCGCGAACCAGCCGTTCCTGGGCGGCACCCTGTACGTGTCGCCGCCCGTGAAGCGCATCGGTGCCCAACCCCTGGACTTCGTGGGCTACGCGGAATTCCCCTTCACGCTGGGGTCCGCCTTCATCGGCACGTCGATCTTCGCCCAGGGCTGGTTCAAGGATCCCTGGGATCCCCAGTCGTGCGGTCTGTCGAACGGCCTGGAGGTGACCGTTCACCCCTGAGGGCCAGAGGACAGGTCCGGCGGCCGGCGGGCAGGGGACGAGCCCGGGTTCGCCCGCACCAGGGAGGCGGCGCCGCGCTCCGACGGCCGGGGCACCACGATCAGGCGCAGGCGCATCGGCAGGCCGCGGGCCATCCACAACCGCAGGGGACACCAGGCCAGTGCGCCGAGGACGGCCGAGGAGAGACCCAGGGAGATCGGCACGCCGATCAACGTGGCGAACCACCCCTGGAGCTTGACTCCGAGGAACCCGATCTGGATGCCCTCGAAGCCGGCGAGCGTGCCCAAGGTGCAGACCACGCCGACCAGCGAGCCCGCAGCGATTCCCACCCGGCCTCCCCATTCCACCAGGCTGCGGAAGGGAATCTCACGCACGAGCAATGTCCGGTCGGCGGTTTCTTGCATGGGTGGTCCGTGGGGGGGGCCGGCGCCGAGCGAGTGTCCCGCCGCGCCGCCTCGGTGTCCAGGCAGGCCGCCTGGGCACCGACTTCTGTCGCGATCCTGGGCGCGCCCGCCCACGCTGGCCCTGGCGACGGGAGTCTTCTCGCGGACGGCTAGGTGTCCTCGGGCACCATCTCGATCGCTCCACAGGGGCATTCCTTGGCGCAGACGCCGCAGCCCTTGCAGTAGTCGTAGTCGAAGCGAAAGCGCAGGCCCGTGCCCAGCTTGATCACGGCGTTGTCCGGGCACACGCCGTAGCAGTTGTCGCACTCGAAGCAGTTGCCGCAGGAGAGGCAGCGGCGCGCCTCGAACAGGGCGTTCTCCTCCGTCAGGCCGCCCTGGATTTCGTCGAAGCTCGACGTGCGGCGCGCCAACTCCAGTTGCGGAGCCACCGTCTTCGGCGCGTCGGAGTAGTACCAGGTGTTCAGGCTCTCGAAGCTCGCCAGGGCGTGCTTGGGCGGGGCGACCAGTGGCGTGTTGCGCAACCAGGCGTCGATGTGGCGCGCGGCCTTCTTGCCGTGTCCCACGGCCACCGTCACGTTGCGCAGGGCGGGCACCATGTCGCCGCCGGCGAAGACGCCCGGGCGGCCGGTCATCATCGTGGCCGGGTCGACCTGGACCACGCCGTCGTCCACCACCAGGCCGGGCACGCCCTCCAGCAGCGACAGGTCCGCTTCCTGGCCCAGGGCGAGCACCAGGGAATCCGCTTCGAGGGTCTCGAACTCGCCGGTGGGCACCGGCGAGCCCTGCGAGTCGAGGGTCATCTTCTCGATCGTCAACGCGCCCGCGTCGGCGCGCTTGATGGTCGAGAGCCACTTGACCATCACGCCCTCCTCCAGCGCTTCCTGCACCTCGAAGTCGTGGGCCGGCATCTTCTCGCGCGTGCGCCGGTAGACGATGATCGCCTCGGTGGCGCCCAGGCGTTTTGCCGTGCGCGCCATGTCGATGGCGGTGTTGCCGCCGCCGTAGACCACCACGCGCCGCCCGAGCATCGGCTGCTCCGCGGCTTTGGCGCCTTCCATGGAGCGCAGCACCGAGACGGCATCGAGGATGCGCGCGGAGTCCACGGCTGGAATGTAGGCACGCTTGGCCAGGTGAGCGCCCACCGCCAGGAAGGCCCCATCGAAGTCGCCCCGCCGCAGGGTTTCCTCCAGGCTCTGGACCTTGGCGTTCAACTCGACCACGACGCCCATGTCCAGCAGGCGCTGCATCTCGCCGTCGAGCACGTCCCGCGGCAGGCGGTACTTGGGAATGCCGAAGCGCATCATGCCGCCCATCAGCGGGCCCGCTTCCTTGACCGTCACGCGGTGGCCGAGGCGCCGCAGGTGGTAGGCCGCGGACATGCCCGACGGCCCGGCGCCGACGACCAGCACGTGCTTCCCGGATTCCACGTCGGGCCGGTCGAAGCGCCAACCCCGGCGCAGGGCCTCGTCGCCCAGGAAGCGCTCGACGGAGTTGATGCCCACGGCGCTGTCCAGCTGGGCGCGGTTGCAGGCGCTTTCGCAGGTGTGGTAGCAGACGCGGCCCATGATCGCGGGGAAGGGATTGTCCGCGGTCAGGTGCCGCCAGGCGGCTTCGTAGTCGCCGCTCTCGGCGTGGTAGAGCCAGCCCTGGATGTTCTCGCCCGCCGGGCATTGGGCGTTGCAGGGCGGCAGGCGGTCCACGTAGACCGGTCGCTCGCTGCGCCAGGAGCCGGTCTTGTTGGCCAGGGACGAGCCGGGATCGAGCGTGATGGCGAAGGGCTTCTGCATGTCAGGCCTGCGCTTCCTCCAGGAGGCCGAAGCGACGGATGTTGCGATCCGCCTGGGCCTGGATGCGCGCCACGAGGTCCGGGCGGCCCGGCGAACCGAACAGGTGCGCGAAGCGTTTCTGGGGCTTCAGGTAGTCTTCCACGGGCACCCGGCGGCGGATGCGCGTCACGCCGGTGATCTCGCCGTTCTCGGCCTCGAACTCGGGGAACAACCCGGTTTCGCGGGCCAACCGAGCCAGCCGGATCGTGTCGGAACTCGCGGCGCCCCAGCCCAGGGGGCAGGGCACCATGACGTGCAGGTAGCGCGCTCCGCGAATGGCCATGGCCTTGAAGACCTTGGCCTCCAGGTCGCGCAGATCGGCCACGGTGGCGGTGGCCACGTAGGGAATTCCGTGGGCCATGGCGATCAGCGGGACGTTCTTGCCCTGGCCGAAGGGCGCGCCCGGTTCGGCGCCCAGGGGCAGCGTGGTCGCGGTGCGCGCGGCCGGCGGCGTGGCCGAGCTGCGCTGCACGCCCGTGTTCATGTAGGCCTCGTTGTCGTAGCAGATGTAGAGCACGTCGTCGCCGCGCTCGAACATGCCCGAGAGGCAGCCGAAGCCGATGTCGGTGGTGCCGCCGTCGCCGCCCTGGGCGATCACGCGCACGTCGCAGCCTTGCCCTTGACCTTCAGCGCGGCCGCGATGCCCGTGCCCACCGCCGCCACGTTGCCGAACAGCGAGTGGATCCAGGGCAGTTGCCAGGAAGTCTCGGGATAGGGGGTGGAGAACACCTCCAGGCATCCGGTGGCGTTGGCCGCGATCAGCTTGCCGCCCGTGGCGCGCATGGCCGCATCCACGGCATAGCGCGCGCCCAGGGCCTCGCCGCAGCCCTGGCAGGCGCGGTGGCCGGAATTGAGCGAGTTGTCGCGCGTGACGGAGGACTGCACGCTGCGGTCCTGGGGCGCCAGCAGGCGGTTCCCGACCGTGAACGTGCCGGTCTGATAGAACTTGCCCGGCGCCGTGTCGCCGGCTTCCGGCGGGTTTTCCGCGCCAGGGCCCGTGACGGGAAGGGGAGCTCCCATGTCAATGCACTTTCGAGGCGACGGTGCCCACGTCGCGCAGCAGGTTTTCCGCGATCGGACCGCTGCGGCGCACGGCGCGCTCGCGCTCGAGCTGGCGGTCCACCAGGCCCTGGTCGAGGTCCAGGAAGGTCAGGTCGGGGAGCTCGTCGCGCAGGGCGCGGGCGAGCACGCACAGCAGCGAGTCCTTGGTGATCGCGCGTCCCCCCAGGCCCGCCACCACGGTGGAGCCGCGCAAGGCGAGGCCCGCGACGGCCAGCCGCACATCGGTGGACACCACGCCTCCCAGGCCCACGGAGAAGCTCTTTTCGAGCACCACCACGCGCTTCGCCGGGGAGAGCGCCGCGCGCAGGGCCTCCAGGGGGAACGGCCGGAAGCTCGCGATGCCGAGCACGCCGATGGGCACCCCCGCGGCGCGCAGCTCGTCCACGGTGTCCTTCAACGTGCCGAGCACCGAGCCCAGCGCGATCACGACGGTCTCCGCGTCCTCCATGCGGTAGGGGTGCAGGAGCCCGCCCGAGTCGCGGCCGAAGCGCGCCCGGAACTCCGCCGCGATCTCCGGAATGCGCTCCAGGGCCATCCGTTGCTTCTTGTGGGCCAGGTAGCGCACCTCCATGAACGCCTCGGGTCCCACCATGGCGCCGATGGACACAGGTTCGTTGGGGTCGAGCACCTGGCGCGGCTCGTAGGGCGGCAGGAAGGCGTCCACCTCCGCCTGGGAGGGGATCGAGACGCGCTCGTAGGCATGGGTCAGGATGAAGCCGTCCATGCAGACCATGACCGGCATCGACAATTCCTCGGCCAGCTTGAAGGCCTGGAGGTGCAGGTCGAGGGCCTCCTGGTTCGACTCGGCGAAGAGCTGGAGCCAGCCGCAGTCGCGCTGGCTCATGGAATCGGAGTGGTCGTTCCAGATGTTGATCGGCGCCCCGATGGCGCGGTTGGCGACCGTCATCACGATCGGCAGGCCCAGGCCCGAGGCGTTGTAGACGGCCTCGGCCATGAACAGCAGGCCCTGGCTCGCCGTGGCGGTGTAGCTGCGGGCGCCCGCCGCGGAGGCCCCGATGGCCACGCTCATGGCGGCGAACTCGCTTTCGACGTTGATGAACTCACAGGGCGAAAGCGCGCCGCTCCGCACCAGCTCGCCCAGGCCCTCGACGATGTGGGTCTGGGGCGAGATCGGATAGGCGCAGATCACCTCCGGCCGGCACAGGGCCACCGCGCGGGCGACCGCGACCGAGCCTTCAATTTGCTCGAGCATGGTTCAGCTCCTCGAGTTCCCTTTGGACGCAGGTGAAGGCCTCCCGGGCCGCCGTGACGTTGGCCTCGGCCACGGCGCCCTTGAACTTGTGGCGGATCGCGGAGGCCACCGACTCCAGTGCGACCAGCCCCGAGAGCGCCGCGAAGCCGCCCAGCAGGGCCGCGTTGGGCAACGGCCGGCGCAGGTGCTTCATGGCGATCTCGCCGGCGGGGACGGTCACCAGGCGCTCGCGGCGAAAGCGCCGCAGGACGTCCTGGATGCCCAGCTCGTCGAAGCTCCGCTTGCTGTTGATCAGAACGTAGCCCTCGGGCTTGAGCCCCTGGAACACGTCCACCTGATGCAGCAGCGTGGGGTCCTGGATGATCAGCACGTCGGGGGCCTGGATCGGCTCCCGCAGGCGGATCTCGCGGTCGTCGATGCGGCAGAAGGCCACCACCGGCGCGCCGGTTCGCTCGGAACCGAAGCTCGGGAAGGCCTGGGCGAAGCGCCCCTGCTCGAAGGCCGCGAGGGAGAGCATTTCCGCCGCGGTCACGACCCCCTGGCCGCCCCGGCCGTGAATGCGGATCTGCAGCATGGGTTTTTCCGCTTCCCTGGGTCCTGTGCGAACTTCCGTCAGTGACAACCGGCGGCCTCGGATGCGCCGTCCGTCGCTCTCGAGCCCCACGTTATCCGCACCCCCTGGGGGGCGGCCTGGGCCCTAGTGGGTAGGGTTTCGGTGGATGGTGCGTACCCGCTCCGGCGGGGCGGACCGGTATTGGCACAGGATTTCGAAGACCGGACACTACAGTTCACCCCCATGGGCAAGATCCGCCAGGAGATCGACGACGCGCTGGCGGCTTGGATCGCGGAGCAGCACGTGTTCTTCGTGGCCACGGCCCCGAGTTCCACGGCGGGACGGGTCAATCTGTCCCCCAAGGGGGTCGAGGGCCTGCGGGTGCTCGAGGGGGGGGAAGTGGCCTGGCTCGACCTCACGGGCAGCGGAGCCGAGACCCTGGCCCACGTGAGGGAGAACGGGCGCGTGACCCTGATGTTCTGCGCCTTCGAGGGTCCGCCTCGGATCGTGCGGCTCTACGGCCGCGGCGCCGTGGTCGAGCCCGGCGATCCGGAATTCCCCGACCTGCGGGCGCGGTTCTCCTCCACGGCCCTCGTGCGTTCGATCCTGCGCGTGCGGGTCGATCGCGTGGCCGATTCCTGCGGCTACGGCGTGCCCCTGATGCGCTTCGAGGCGCATCGGACCCAGTTGACTGCCTGGGCCGAGCGCAAGGGCCCGGAGGGACTGCGTCGCTACCAGCGCGAGAAGAACGAGAAGAGCATCGACGGCCTCCCGGCGCTGCGCTTCCCTCCCTTGGCAGGTGGATCCTGAAGAGCGGCGGGGATCCGCGGGAGCCCGCGCAAGAGCCCGGTCGATGGCGTCGCCGGCTCCTGGCCCTGGGGGCCTCCTCGCTGGCGGCCGCGGCGATCTTCCTGTTCGTTCGGTCAGGCCCGCCCGGCGCGGGAGTGGAGAGCGTGCGCTTCCACCGGGTCCGCTCCCTGGAACCTCGCGAGGGTCTAGGCGCCGAAGGGGCCGCGCCGGAGGGGCCTGAGGCAGAGAACCCCCAGGATCCACGCCGCTGGCGCTACCACCTGACCGAGGAAGAGGCCGACCGCTGCTTCGCCTTCCTGGGCGATCCGCGACGGACCTACGATCCCTGGGTCTACTGCCGCGACGCCGGCAACCTGGACGACGCGTTTCCGCGGCCCGAGCACCCCAACCGGCGTTTCCATTGGCGCACCAACAGCCTGGGGTTCCGCGAGGACCACGAGCTGGACGATCCGCCGCGGGATCTGCGCGTCCTGGTCGCGGGCGACTCCCACACCTTCGGCCTGTGCGACAACGCGGAGAGTTTCTCGAACCTGCTGGAGGAGAGCCTTGCCCGCGCAAGGCCGGGCCGCACGGTGGAGGTGCTGAACGCGGGCTACGGCGGGTACTCGTTCCACAACTACCTCGGGACGCTCCTGCGCCTGCGCTCCTTCGCCCCCCAGGTGGCCGTGGTCGTGGTCTTCGGCGGCAACGACTTCGCGGAACTGGCGCTGCTGGAGGCGCAGTTTTCGGGCCGGCCCCTGCCGTTGCGCGGCCCGCGGGAGAGCGAGCGCCTGAACGCCGCCTTGGCGCTCTCGCCGGACGCCCTGGGCCAGGGGCTCAACGCCGCCGATGTGGTGCGTTGTGCGCCGGAGCTGCAGCCGCTCCTGGTGGACCGGGCGGTGGAATTGTGCGCCGAGATGCAGCGCGTGGCGCGCGCGGGAGGCACGCAGCTGATCGTCGCCTTCCTGCCCTCGCCCTTCGATTTTCCCTGGCCGAACATGCCCAAGCGCGCCGTCGACGCGCGCGTCGCCCTGGAGCTGGCCGACCAGGAACTGGAGGCCAATCAGCGCATGGGCCGCGAGTTCCTGGACGGCCTGCGGGGAGCCGGTGTGACCGCCCTCGACCTGCACCCGGTCCTCGAGCGGGAGCCGAGCCCGCCCTTCTGGCGCATCGACTATCACCTGGACCTGCGCGGCCACCAGCTCGTGGCCCAGGCCCTGGAGCCCCTGGTGCTGGATCGACTGGCGGAGCACTGAGAGGATGGGGCCATGGAAAAGCTCTATCTCGGCTTCAACGCACTGATGTACGGCGTGTTCGCCGTCTGGTGCGCCGCCGCGCCGAAGCAGACCGGCGATTTCGTCGGACTCTCCGCCATCGGCCCCACGGGGCAGTCGGAGTATCTCGCGGTCTACGGCGGACTCCAGGCCGGGCTGGCGCTGTTCTACGGCCTGGCGCTGTTCTCCAGCGAGCACCAGCGCTCGGCCCTGTGGATGTCGGCGCTGCTCTACGGCGGCATCGCGGCCTTTCGCAGCCTCGCCGTGCTGCGCCTGGGCTTCACGGAACTGGGCAGCGCGCGGATGTTCTATCTGGCGGAGATCGTGCTCTTCGTCGCGGCCGTCCTGCTGCTCCGCCGCCGGGCCGGCTGAGGACCCTCGGCACGGGGAGGGCCGCGGCTCGAATCAGCGCGGCCGTCCGAGCAGCTTCTGGATCCAGGGACGGAGCTCGTCCGCCGCCAGACGGTTGCCCTCGACGTTGAAGTGGCTGTCGCCGCCGTGCAGGCGCCGACCCCGGGCAGTGGCGTCGAACAGGGCCTGGTCGAGGCAGCCGACCTCGAATCCGATCTCGCCGCCCAGGGCCCGCAGGGCCTGGTGAGGTCCGTGCTCCCGTCGAATTCCGGCCGCAGGTCCGTCGGCTCGTAGAGGTACTGATCGTGACCGTGGGGCAGCGCGACGACCAAGAGCGGAATCGAACGCTCCGCGCACCAGTGACTCAGCCGTTCCAACGCGTGCCGCGTGGGGGACGCGGCGCTCGACATCGTGGCCACGAGGTCGCGCACGCCCGCGGCGGATTCCGGACTGTAGGGCGGGGGACTCGCCGGTCCCGCGGGGCGATGCTCGGCGTGGCGCATGCGGTCGATGGCCGTCCACAGCGCCGAATGGGAGCGGGCCGCGGCGATCGCGCCCCGCAGCCTGCGCTTCAGGGTCGAGTCGGGGATCACCACGGGCGCGCCCTCGACGCTCCAGCCGCCGTCCCCCAGGACGAAGCACGGCTTGTCCATGTAGTAGATGTGGCGTTTGTTGTTGCCGACGATGTCGTTGAGCACGAAGCCCAGCACCACCACGTCCGGATGGAAGGCCTCTCCGCCGGTGGAGAGGGCCCAGAATTGCTGGTCCGTGCTGTACCCCGGCACCGCCATGTTGACCAGCTCGACTTCCGGGCCGAGGTCCAGGCGCAGCAGGTCGGTGAAGCGCTCGCCGTCATTGACGCCCCAGCCCCAGGTCATCGAATCCCCGAGGAAGGCCACACGCTGCGATCCCGGCGCTGCCTGCGTGGGGTACTCGGGATCCCGAAATCCGTGGGAGTTGATCGAGGCCCGGTAGCGGAAGTCCGGAGTGTCGATTTCGCCCCGGGTGTCCGGCGCGTTGGCCCAACCCAGCTCAGCGTCGAAGCGCGCCACCACGTACCAATTGGATCCGCGGCGCAGGCCGGGTTCGAAGGCCTCACCGGCGACGAGGCGCGCTCCAAGCTCGCCCAGGACCAGCGCCGCGACCATCGACGTCAGGACCAGCAGGGTGCGCAGCTTCCAGCCGCCGGACGGGACTCGGGCCATGGACACGGCGGGTGATTCTCCAAGGGCGGGGGGCGGGGGGCAACAGGTCGCCCCGGGTCTCCGCCGCTCCCGACGGGAAGCACGGGACCTCCCTCCAGCGCGAACGCTGGAGGGAGGTCGCCTCGAGAAAACGAAACCTCAGGCCGGAATCAAGGCCCGACGGTCCACTCGATGCCGTTGGAGAGCGTCGAGTTGTTGGGGAACGGGATGCCGTTGTCGCGACCCCAGCACTGGGCGTCGATCACGGTTCCCGCGACCGACAGGTAGGCCTGGGGCGTTCCACCGAGCAGCCCGCGGGCGAAGGTGTTGAAATCCATCTGGTAGTTGCCCGAGCAATCGTTCGGCGGGGGGTTGCCGAAGGAGTTCATGGGCACCGAGCGACGCACCGGTCCGGCGACGCACAGGATGCCGCCCTGGAAAGCCGTCGAGGCCCTGCCGTTGTTGGTGTACAGGTACAGACCCGGCTTGTTGTTGATCACGTTGACGGTCGACAGCGTGAAGCCCGACGTCGCCGTGGCGCTGGCCGCGCCCGTGGCCGAAATCGAAGGCGTGCAGCCCAGGGAGTTGATCTTCGCCGTGCAGTACGGGGTCGCCGTCGGGGCGTCGAAGCACAGCTTCCAGCTCGTCAGCGTTCCGTTGTCGAAGGCCACGTACCAGTCGTAGAAGATCAGGTTCCAGGTGCCCGAGCTCATCGGGATCGACTGCAAGTCGACGTTCACGATGTTGTTGGTGCCGCTTGGCCAGGTGCCGTAGAGCTGCGCGTAGGTCCCCGGCGGGACGGTCCCGTTGCCGCAGGCGAAGGCGCCGGCCGGGTTGCCGCACTCGTCCAGACCCAGGGTGGCGTCCACGAAGCGGTAGTCGCCCGCGAAATCGTCGCCGCAGCCGCCGGCGAAAACGCCGTTCTGGTCCTGGAAGATGTTGTAGAGCTGGCCGCCCGGCGACTGCAGCACGATCTGCGTGTCACCGGCCCAGGTGTGGGCGAATCCTTCGATCTCCACGCTGAGGATCTTGGTCGCGCCCGGGGGCACGCTGACCGAGAGCGGAGCGATCAGTTCGCCGGTGGGCAGGGTCGTGGGGAAGGTGCCCTCGATCGCGCCCGGCGCGGGGTACGTGCCGCCGGCACCGCCGGTGACGCAGGTCGTCGCGGGACCGCCGCCCGGAGGGGGCGGCTGGGAGGGCTGGCCGAAGCACAGCTCCCAGTCCGTGAGCGTCCCATCGTCCAACTGCGGGTACCAGTCGTAGACGTACAGGGTCCACGTGCCGCTGGAGATCGGGATCGACTCGAGGGGCGTGTTCAGCAGGCCGCCGTTGCCCGAAGTCCAGGTGCTGAAGTCCTGCAGGTAGACGCCCGGGTTCACGGTGCCTGTCGGACAGCCCATCGCCTGGTTGCCGGTGCAGAGCCCGCCGGTGAGCGGGTCCACGATCTCGTAGTTGCCGGCGAAGTCCGAGGCGCAGCCTCCGCCCGTGGAGCTGGTGGCGTCCGAACGGACCAGGACATTGAAGAGCAGGCCGCCCGGTTCCTGGAGGATCACGTGCACGTCGCCGCCGAAGGGGTGCGTGAGGCCGTTGAGCTTCACCGAGTTCAGCACCGTGGCACCCGAGGGGACCGTGACCGGCAACGGGGAGACCAGCGGGCCGGTGGGCAGGGAGGAATCCCAGACACCGGTGACCGAACCCAGTGCGGGGAAGGCGCCGCCCGCGCCGCCTTGGACGCATTGGGCGGAAGCCACATGGGCGAGTGACAGGAACGCCGCGCTCGCGGCGATCATCAGGGACAGGTTGGGACGCATGGACAACTCCTGATCGGAGAGGGGTGGGGGGACGCGCCAGGCCCAAGGCCGACGCCGGTTGAAGGCTACCACGCCCAGGCGAATCCAGGGCCCGCGCGGGGCCGCCTGCATCAGCCCCTGGGGCGACGGCCCTCCCCCACGGGGCGGTGGCCTCTCCGGGCGGGCGCGGGGAGCGTTTCATTCAGGAACGGAACGCGGGAGGCGGATTCGGAAAAGCGCCGACCCCGTCGGCCCGCCTAGGGCTCCCTGGTGCGGTGGCCGCTGTGCTTCGTGTTGCAGCGAACACGCGTCGCCGCGGCGCCCGGCCGGGAAGCTGCATTCAGGCCGCCTCGGCCGAGGTCCTGCGAAATCAGCCCACTAGCTCCAGAGGCTCTCTTCACGGGGGACCCCGCGCCGCAGCTCGTCCATTCGGCACACCAGGCGTGTCTGCTCGCGGCGCAGGTGGCCCAGGGCCGAGGCCCTGGAGGGCTGCTCCACGTGGAGTTCCGCCGCGCCGAACTCGCCGCGGTTGAGCTGGCGAATGCGCTCCAGGAGCGTCACCAGTTGGGACCGCAGGCGAGCCTCCTCCTGGGCGGGTGATTCCCCCTGCGTCGTCGCCTCGCGGCTTCCCTCCAGCCGGCTCTCGATGCGCTCGACGACGAGTTGCAGTCGGGCCAAGGCCTCGAGCACGGCCGCGTTCGAGAGCTCCTCGTGGGGAGCCCGCGCGGGCAACGCCGCCGCGGGCGCCACGCCGTGCCGCAGGCGGCGGTGGCCTCCCAGTCCACGCGACGAAAGCAACTGGCCGCACTCCGGACACGGAACCTGGCGCAAGATCGCGCTCTTCATGACTCGCACTCCCCGCGACGGTATCGGCGGCGGCCGAGGCCGCCCTGGAGCCTCCTTGGGCCGATTTGCGTGGGTTTTTCGCGGGCCCACCGCAGGCGGTCCCCGTGGCGGCGGCCGTGCCGACGGGCGCATTTGATTTGCACGCGTCCGCCGTGCAGGATCATGCTCCACCGACCATGCCGCCATCAGTCCGTCCCCCCGACCCCGGCGCGCCGGTTCTGGCGCGGCTGGGCTGGAGCCTGCGCGCGGCCAGGCGCGAGGGCTACGGACTCCGCGACCTGCGCGCGGACGTCCTGGCGGGGCTCGTGGTGGGCATCGTGGCCCTTCCGCTGGCCATGGCCCTGGCGATCGCCTCCGGCGTGCCGCCGCAGCACGGGCTGTACACGTCCATCATCGCCGGGGTGGTGATCGCCGTGCTCGGGGGCTCGCCTGTCAGCGTCTCCGGTCCCACGGCGGCGTTCGTGGTGCTGCTGGCGCCCGCGGCCTCCCTCTACGGCATCGGCGGGCTGATGACGGCCTCGCTGATCGCCGGGATCCTGCTCCTCCTCTTCGGCGTCATGCGCCTGGGAGCCCTGATCCAGTACGTGCCGCACCCGGTGACCACCGGCTTCACGGCCGGCATCGCCACGGTGATCGCGGGCCTGCAACTCAAGGACTTCCTGGGTCTGCGGCCCGAGGCCTGGCCGGAGCACTTCCCCGAGCGGATGCTGGCCCTGGCGGGCTCCTGGCGCACGTTTCGCTGGCCGGAATTCGCCATCGGGGCCGTGACCCTGGCACTGCTGATCCTCTGGCCGCGGGTGACGCGCAAGGTGCCCGGCCCCCTGGTGGCCGTGGCCGTCGCGGCCGTCCTGGCCCACTGGCTCACGGGCAGCGTGAGCGGATTCGAGGTCGACACCATCGGCAGCCGGTTCGGCTCGCTCGTCGACGGCGTGCGGCAGTCCGGCATTCCGCGCGTGCCGCCGCACTTCGATTGGCCGTGGAACTTCCCGGGGCCGGACGGCAAGCCCCTGGGGCTCTCCTTCGAGGTGCTGCGCAATCTGCTGGGAACCGCCTTCGCCATCGCCGCCCTGGGGGCCATCGAGTCGCTCTTGTGCGCCGTGGTGGCTGACGGAATGGCCGGGACCAAGCACGACCCCGACGTGGAACTGGCGGCCCAGGGCCTGGGGAACATCGTCGCGCCCTTCTTCGGCGGCTTCGCGGCCACGGGCGCCCTGGCCCGCACGGCGACGAACATCCGCGCCGGCGCCCGCTCCCCCGTGGCGGCCGTGGTGCACGCCCTGTTCGTGCTCGTGGCCGTGCTGGCCCTGGCGCCCCTGCTCGACTACCTGCCCATGGCCGCCCTGGGGGCCTTGCTGCTGCTCGTGGCCTGGAACATGGGGGAGCTGCGGCACTTCGCTCACATCCTCAAGCACGCTCCCCGCGGCGACGTGCTCGTGCTGCTGTCGTGCTTCGGCCTGACCGTGGCCTTCGACATGGTGATTTCGGTCAGTGCGGGCATCGTGCTCGCCGCCCTGATCTTCATGCGGCGCATGTCCGACCTGTTCCAGGCCCGGCTTGCGGAGCCCGAGCACGCGCACCTCGCCGACCCGCACCTCGCGGGGGTCGTCGTGTACCAGATCGCGGGGCCCCTGTTCTTCGGCGCCGCCGAGAAGGCCGTCAGCGCCCTGCAGCGCACCAGGTCCGACGCCCGGGCCGTGGTGCTGCAGATGGACGACGTGCCCACCATGGACATCACGGGCCTCGTGGCCCTGGAGTCCGCCATCCAACGCCTGCACAAGTCCGGTGTGTTCGTGGCGATCGCCGGCGTGCAGCCCCAGCCCAGGGAACTCCTGGAGCGCGCCGGGATCCGCAGCGACGCCGACAAGCTCGCGGTGTGCGAGGACGGCGACACCGCGATCGCCAGCGTGCGCGCCTACCTGTCGGCCCACCCGGTCCCCGGGGCGAAGGCCGGGTAGACGCTACTCCAGGCGCGGGTCGCTGAGCGCGGCCCACCCGCAGGCTCCCTGGCCGCGCTGCCCCCGCAGCACGAAGCGCAGGTTGCGCGCCCCGGTGAGGTCCACGTCGAGGATCGCGGGGCGCGCCTCCTCCGGCACAACGCCCTCGAACAGCGTGCGATCGTCCACCAGGAGCGTGAAGTGCAAGGGCGCTTCCGGGCAGCCCTGCTCGGCGCCGGCGAGCAGGTGCAGGCGTCCGGTGAAGCGCCGAGCGCCGCCGTCCAATTCCAGGTCCGCCGCAGTGAAGCCCGTGGTGTCCGCGCGCAGGCACACCCGCGACGGCGTCGCGGTTTCGACCACGCGTTCCGCATCGCCCGCGCCGTGGGTGGTGATCAGGGCGGGCCGCCCCAGCAGCGTGGCCCGCCTCCGCTGGAGCGCGAGCAGGTCCAATTCGCCGCGGGCGGCCATCTCCGCCACCCTGGATGTGTCGGCGGGTCCGAGGGGCTCCGCGCCGGGCGTTTCCCCGGGACCCGCCGCGCGGGCCAGGATGCCCTGGCGCATGGCCTCGAAACAGACGCGGTTTCCCAGGAGGTTGTGGTGCCCCATCAGGGGACTCCCGCGTCCGTAGAATCGCGCCACCAAGGCCTCGTCTCCCGCGCAGGCCGCCCAGAGGAACTCCCGCGTGTCCAAAAGGCCCACGGAGTGCTCGCGGCAGAAATCGCCGAGCAGCTGCTCCCGCTCCCTGAACGGCGCCCAGGGCTTCAGGGCGCCCTGCTCCGCGTGGAAGACGAGGAAGAAGTAGGGGAGTTCGCGAGCCTCCAGTTCCGCGCGAACGGCGGCCAGGATGCCCAGGTTCAGCCTGTGCTTCAGTTCCTCCCGCCGCTCGTCGCCGCGCCAGCCGGCGCGCGCGCTGCGCAGGAAGCCCGAGTCCTGGTGCAGGAATCGGCGCCACAGGTAGCTCGGGAACGAAATCGGATGGGTCTTTAGGTACTCGCGCGGGGAGAGCCTGGGGGCGGGCTCCAAGGCCAACGCCTCGCCCTCGAGCCGCAGGCGCGGCTTGGGCCAGCAGCGAAACGCCAAGGTCGTGCGATCGAAATCGCTCTCCACGAGCAGGCTGAAGATCACGATCGGCCGGCGCGCGGCGTGGCGATCGATGGAGCTCTTGAGCAGCAGGTAGCTCTGGTCGAGACCGTAGCCCCCCACGCCGTAGTCGAGCATCGCGAATCGCGAGCCGAGATCGGAAGCCTCCAGCAGCGCGGGAAAACACTCCTCCGCGGGGGTGGCGCAGGCGGCGAACGAGTCGCCGTAGAGCAGCACCAGCTGCCGCTCCCCGATCGAGGACTCGTCCTGGTGGGCATAGGTGCCCGGCGTGACCGCGAGGCCGGTCCAGCCGGTGGTTCCATCGGGATTGGGCGCGTCGGCCATGGCGGCCAGGCCCCCCAGGCGCGCGACCAGCTTCCAATGGTCGTCGTCGTTGTTGCCGTCGGCGTAGGCCGATGGATCGCGGATCCAAGGCCCCAGGCTGCCCAGATTCAGCTCCGGCCGCGCGAAGGCGAGGCGATGCAGCGCCTCCGTGCCGAGGAAGGCGGCCAGGACTCCGCCGAGCACTGCGGTCAGGGCGATCTTCCAACGCCGTCCGCGGGAAGGGGCCCGCTCCGCGGAGCGGCCCACCGTGCTCCCGCCCGGGATGTCGCCTGGGGCCCGGGGCCCATGCTCGGATCGGTCGGTCGGCAAGGCGAACCCCCCTTGGGCAGGGCCAACCTTAGCACGCTCGCCCCGGCGATTTCGCGGGCCCAGGCGCTCCCCGCAGCTCTCGGGCCCCGGCGGACCCGAATCCCGCAGGTTGTGCGAGCTCGCCGGTCGGCGGGGGCAGGAAACAGCGCGGGCGGCTCCGGAGTGCCTCCGGAGCCGCCCGCGTCCTTTCAGGCGCAGAACTCGCCTCGGCCGATCACGGCCCGATCACGAACTCCAAGCCGTTCGACAGGGTCGCGTTGTCGGGCGCGGCGAAGCCGTTGTCACGGCCCCAGGTCTGCGCGTCGACCGTCGTGCCCGGAACCGCGAGGAACGCCGCCGGCGTGCCGCCCAGGGAGCCCACGGCGAAGGCGTTCATGTCGATGGAGTACACGCCCGAGCAGTCGTTCGGCGGAGGATTGCCGAACGAATTCAGGGGGATCGAGCGGCGGATCGGCGTGTTGATGCAGCGCAGACCGCCGACGAAGGGCACCGCGGCGCGACCGCCGTCGGAGTAGATCACGAGGCCGGGCTTGTTGTTGATCACGTTGACCGTGGTCACCGAGTAGCCCAGGCCCGCCGTCGCCGACGGCACGCCCACGCCCGCGATCGAAGGCGTGCAGCCCAGCGAGTTGACCTTCGCCGTGCAGTACGTGAGGCCGGAGGTGACCGGACCGGGAACCTCCACTTGGACCGACAGAGTCGTCGGTGTGCCCGGCTTGAACAGCGTCACCGTCGCGTTCCCTTGGATCGGCGCGCTGTTGGAATCGAAGGAGTACGTGTAGGTCGTGCTCCAGCGCAGGGCGTTGGCATTCGGGTTCGTGGCGTGAGGCGTCGTGGCCCAGGCGGCGCTGGTGTTCGGCGTGTGCGTGAACGCCCAGTCGGTGCCGTCGTAGGGCTCACCCGAGTGGTAGTCCACGTCGCTGAACTGCGCGTTCTGCTGCGTGCCGCCGATCGGGAGCGGGAAGGAGATTCCCTGCATCGAGCGGTCGGAGTTGCTGTTGTGGACCGCGTACTCGTAGTGATAGAAGCCGCCCGCGATCGGGGTCACCTTGTAGGCGATTTCCATGCGGCCGTCGCCCGGGACGTCGATGTTCTGGATCGTGACGCCCGAGTCGTTCTGGGCCCACCAGTTGAGGCCGTGGATGTACACGATCGTCGAGCCGCTGAAGGTCAGGTTGTACGGCGGCAGGCCCGTGGGCGTGTTCAGGCGGCGGATCGAGTAGTTGTTCATCCGCTCCGTCGAACCCGGGGTCGTCAGCTCGTCGGTCGTGATGTACACGACTTCGGCGGCGTAGATCGAGTTGGGGAAGTTCGCCGGGTTGAGGTCCGTGTCGCGGACCTGCGTGCGGCGGCAGATCGTGGATTGACCGCCGGGCGCCGTGGTGCAAGTATTCCACGGAGCGCCGGGCACCGGGAAGGGGTAGGTGAACGCGCCCGTCCAGGGCTGCACGTCCGAACGGGGCCCCAGGTTCGACTGCTGGCCGTTCAGGCCCGCGCTGTAGGTGTCCGTGGCGAAGCGGCCGAGCCAATCGCAGCTGCCGTTCGGCGCGTAGCCCGATCCCGGAACCAGGTTCGTGCAGTCCGGCGCGTCGGCGGCGCAGAAACCGTGCTTGAGCCAGCTCATGCCGATCTGGCGCAGCTGCTTGTAGCCCGCGGCCGTGGTCTGCAGACGGTACATCTGCTGGCCGATCACCGGGTGCTTGTTGCAGTTGGCGCCCGAGGTGCAGTCGATCCAGATCGCCTCGGCGGTGCCGATGTTGCAGGACACGGTGGTCATCGAATAGGCGCTGATCCCGCCCACCGAGCCGTCGCGGGTGATCGTGCTGCCGATCGTGCTGACGACCACGTCAGGGCCGGCCAGCAGGGCCGGCGGCGGCATGGCCGGGGCCATGGGCTTCGGGGGCCCGACGAAGGGCGTCGCCAGGAGCACCAGGTTGCCGACGTAGTGGGCCGCCTCGGATTGGACGCCCAGCTCGGACAGCATCTCGTTGGAAAGGTCGATTTCGCCGACGAAGGCGATCGAGCCGTCCTCGCGCTCGATCATCTGCCGCGAATCCGGCGTCACCTCGAACACCGGCTTGCCCGAAAGGTCCTTGGACAGGGAGCGCAGCTGCCAGGTGCCGTCCGCGAACAGCATCTGCAGGTCCCCCAGCGCGATCGAGTCGCCGTCCTCGTCGGCGACCAACAGCTTGTCAGCCTCGGTGGGCAAGGCCTGGGAGTACATCGACTGCATCTGACCGCCGCTGAAGATGCCCTCGGACACGCCGCGGAGCTTGATGGTCTGCTCCTTCGACTCCGAGGTGATCGACCAGCCGGCGGGCAGCCGCTGGTCCGCGGGTTTGTAAAGCATCACTTCGCCGCTGAGCGTGTACCCGCGCACCGTGGTCGGGGCGTCGGAGCCACCGGCGAAGGCAGCGGAGGAGAGGGCGCACAGCGTGATCGCGTGCATGGCAACGAGTCGGTGCATGGGTGGTGACTACCTGAGGAAGAGGACGGTGCGAACGTCGTCCCACCTTCCGGCCTGGCGGCCCGAGGTGTTTGGAAAAGCAGGGGGCGGCGTTCGAACGAGATGGAGTGCTTTCGAAACTCTAACCGACCCGCCGCGGACGCGCCGACGCCCCTGTACCAATGGGCGCCAAATCCGCGGCGGCCCGGCCGGGCCCATGGAAAAACCTTCCGCGCAGGCGAGAGATGACGCGGGAGTCACCCCCCCCTTTGGGGTAGGGCAGGGGCCTGGTGGGCATCTCCACGCCACTGGGTCGGGCCGCCACCCCTCCGGGGTCCGCTGAGCGGCCCCCAGTGCCGTCGGCCGCGGGCTAGCGCTGGGCCGCCTCGCGGTGGCGTCGGGCCCCGTCGCGGTCGCCGCGCCTTCCCAGCACCCGCGCCAGACCCAGGTGGGCTTCCCGCTGGCCTGGGTCGAGTCGCAGGGTCTCCAGCCATTCGGCCTCGGCGCCCGCGAGATCTCCGCTCTCCTCCAGAGCACGGCCCAGCAGAAGGTGCGTGGCGGCGTCCGCGGGGTTGACCGCCAGGGCGGCGCGGAACTGGGCGATGCCCTCCGTGAAGCGGCCGGCGGCGCAGTAGGCTCCCGCCAGGTTCTCGCGCGCGGGCAGGAACTCCGGCCACAGCCGCACGGCCTCCTCGAAGGCCGCGATGGCGCCCCCGATGTCGTCGGCGGCCGCGCGCGCGACCCCGCGGTCGTACACGGCCCGGGCCGCGGCCTGGTCCTCCTGGCGCCGGCTCGCCGCGCGCGCGTGCTCGAGATCCTCGCGCAGCTGGACCCGCACGCCGTCGCCGAACAACAGGGCGAAGGGCAGCGCCAGGGCGACGAACCCCAATCCGGAACGCGTCCAACGGCCGCCGCGGACCAGGACGTGCCACTGCAGCGTCACGTCGGGACGGGAGCACAGTCGCAGGACCAGCAGTCCGATGTGGGCCCCGAGCACGGCCAGGCCCGCGGCCAGGAGCAGGGGCACCCCTTCCTCCACGCCGGGGAACAGCCGGTAGCCGCGGAAGGCGTACAAGCCCGCGAGGAACAGCGCGGCCAGCAGCAGTTCCTCCCGGAAGGAGGGACCGCCGACCCGGCGCGACTTGCCCGAGAAGACCAGCGCGATCGCCAGCGCGATCACCGCCAGCCAGACCGCGAAGGTCCCGTCGAACTCACCCCCGTGGAACAGGAGCAGGGCGAAGCTGGCCCAGAGGAACCCCGCCTGCAGCAGGACCTGCCGGTAGTCGCGGCCCGGGCCGCTGGGGCTCGCCGCGGCGGGCTTCGCCGCCGAAGTCAACAGGGCGGGTGCTCCAAAACCCACGTACAAGGCATCGGTCGGGCAGACGCTGACGCAATCCAGGCACTTCATGCAGCCCGGGTCCACGACGCTCTTCCAATCGCGGACCTCCTGGTGGACGCGCACATTGGACGTGCACACCGCGGTGCAATGGCCGCAGCCGTTGCAGGCGTCCGTGACCCGGATGCGCAGGGGCGCGAATTGGTCGGCGATGCCGAACAGGGCGCCGTAGGGGCAGCCGTAGGTGCAGAAGCCCTTGGCCCCCAGGAAGTAGATCAGGAGCCCCCCGCAGACGACCAGGGTGGTGCTCGCCATGGCCCATCCCGGGAACGTCTTCCAGAAGAAGTTCGTCGAGAGGTTGACCTCCGAGACGCCCAGCTCCAGGCCGTTGAGGGCGCGGAAGATCAGCGGCGCGAAGAACATGTAGACGCACAGGATCCAGGGCACCAGGCCGAGGACTCCCAGGCGCACCGGTCGCGGCCGCACGCCGAGCTTCTCCAGGATCCAGCGGCAGGCGTCCTGCACGGCCACCAGGTGGCAGGCCCAGCCGCAGAAGAAACGGCCGAAGAGCGAGGTCGAGAGGATCGTGATGGCGAAGAAGATCGCGCCGGCGTTGACCACGCCCTGCTTGGAGAACTCCATGGACTCGGAGGGCTCCAGCGGCGACAGGGTGGATCCGGTGTTCCACCAGTGGGCCACGTGCAGGGCGATGGCCACGTGCACCAGGACCAGCACCAGCGCGCGCCAGGGCCCGGCCTTGGACTTGCGCGGCCGCACTCCGCCGGCGGCGTCGTCGGGCTCGAGCCGGCCGCCCGCTCCTGGACCGCACGGCCCCGGCTCGGGGTTCGCCACGGGGTTCGCCCTGGGGTTCGACACGGGGCGATTCTCCACCGGCCGGGCTTGCGGCGCAACGCGCGACGGCGTCCTCGGGCCCCGAGGGCGACCCTCGCCAGGTTCGATCAGCGCGAGCCTTGCTTGCGCACATGTGCGCATGGCGCGAGTCCCGGCTTGGGATTCGGATGGCTCCAACGTCCCCCAGGGAGGAATGCCATGAAAAAAAGCAGCACGGTCAAGGCCTCGGAGATCATGAAAACCAAGGTCGCGCACCTGTCCCCCTCGGACACGATCGAGACGGCGGTGTCGCTTTTCGAGGAGCTGCGCATCGGCGGCGCGCCGGTGGTCGACGGCTCCGGTCGGCCCCTGGGCGTGCTCACGGCCTCGGACATTGCCCAGTCGTCGCACGTGCGCGCCGGCCGGATCTCGGCGGACCACTCGGACTTCGTCCTGGCGGAGCCCTACGGCGACGAGGAGGACTCCGAGGACGTCGAGGAATTGGAGGCCGAGATGCTCGACAAGGAGGGCTACAGCCCCGGGCTCGAGGGCGGCGACACGGTGGGGGACTGGATGAGCACCGAGGTCATCACCGTGGCCCCCGACGCCAGCCTGAAAATGGTCTGTCGGGCCATGATCGCCCACCGCATCCACCGCGTTTTCGTGGTGGAGAAGCGCAAGCTCAAGGGCGTCATCACCAGCTACGACGTGGTGCGTTGGGTGGCCGAGAACGAGTGACCGGCCCCCACCCCGTGGGGGGCGCAGCCGGGCGGTCCCGGCCAGTGTCCCGCTGAGCAAGTCGCTGCCGCGAGATCTTCACCGGAGTGCTAGGATGCCCGCCGCGCGCCGCGGACGGAGCCTGATCCGCCGACTCTCCCGGCCAGGTGGCCGGACCCGCAGCGGGAGGAGGCCCGGCCTGGGCCCTGGGGCGGGCGCACCCCGTGCAAGCCATCACGCAACCCACCGCCCACGCGATTCGCGCCATGACGTTCCTCGCCCGGCAGCCGGCGGGCGAATTCCAGCAGGTGCGCGTCCTGGCCGGGGCCCTGGACCTGCCCGCGCCGTTCCTGGCCAAGATCCTTCAACCCCTGGCGGCTCGAGGGCTTCTGGAGAGCCAGCGGGGCCGGGGCGGGGGTTTCCGTCTGGCGCGCCGCCCCGCCGAGATCACCCTGCACCAGATCGTCGAGACCCAGGAGCCCGTCGCCGGCCCGCGCCAGTGCGTGCTCGGCCAGGCCGAATGCGGAGACGACCGCGCCTGCCCGCTGCACGACTTCTGGAAGCGCGCCACCGAGACCTTCCACGGCAGGCTCGCCGGCACGCGGCTCTCCGACATGCTCGCCTTCTGCGAGCGAGTCCCGGCCAGCGGCTACCCCTTTCCGCGCGCCGCCGATCGGGAAGGCCAGTCCCCGGGGACCCCTCGGGCGGCCCAGGCACCGCGCCGGGGTCGGAGACCGCGAACTCGCCCCTGACGGCCCGGGGAGCCTGCCCCAGCCCGGCCGAGGAAGCTCGCGGCCGGTGCACGCTCCGCCGATTCCTAAGGTCCTGGAGTGGCCGTCCCTGGACTGCAGGACGGGGTGGGAGTTCACGGCAAGAATCGCTCGCAAGTCATTTCTCGGCAATCGTTTGCGACAGAATCAACGCCCTTCGTGGCAGCCTCCGCGCGGGAAAGAGCGGGAGGGCTGGGCCCGGGTGGCGACCGCGCCCGTCCGGCCCCCCCCTTCTCGGAAACAGGATAAACTAGTCCTGAAATCTCGACGCGGCGTCCGAACCAGTGGGACCGGCCGGCGACGGGGCAAGGTGGTCCACAACATGCGCGTCCTCTTCCTGCAGAAGTACCTGTCCCAGGAGATGCTCGGCATCTGCTTCCTCGCGACGGCCCTCAAGCGGGCGGGCCACGGGGTGCAGGTCCTGATGGTGCCCGACCCCCAGTGGGAGCAGAAGCTCGTCCAGGCGGCGCCCGACCTGATCGCCTGCTCGATGACCACCGGCGACCATGGCTTCTACGCGCGCCTCGCCGCGCGGGCCAAGGAACTGGTCCGGGCGCCCGTGGTGTTCGGCGGACCCCACCCGACCTTCGTGCCCGACATGGTGCGCGAGAGCGGTGTGGACTACGTCTGTCGTGGGGAGGGGGAGGACACGCTGGTGGAACTGGCCTCGCGGCTCGAGCAGGGGACCCCGGTGGACGACGTGCCGAACCTGACCTACCTGCGCGGCGGCGAGCGCGTGGACAACCCGGTGCGGCCCCTGATCGCCCGCCTCGACGACGCGGGCGCCCCCGACCGCGAGCCGCTCTACGCGGCCTGCGAGATCTACCGCAGGAGCGAGCGCAAGGTGTTCCTGACCCAGCGCGGGTGCCTCTACAACTGCTCGTTCTGCTTCCACCACGCGTGGCGCTACAAGCTCTACCACGTCAAGGGCAACGAGTACCTGCGCAAGCGTTCCGTGGCCCAAGTGGTGGAGGAAATCGACGCGGTGCGGCGCAGGCACCCGCTCTCCTTCGTGCACTTCCTCGACGACATTTTCAATGTGGACGACGAGTGGTTGGAGGAATTCTGCCGCGAGTACCCCAAGAGCGTGGGCATTCCCTTCGACGTGATCCTGCGCACCAACCTGACCACGGCCGAGCACATGCGCCAGCTGCGCTCGGCGGGCTGCATCTCCGCGCGCCTGGCCTTCGAGTCGGCCAGCGACCGGATCCGCAACGGGGTCTATAGGAAGGGCACCACCCAGGCCGACCTGCGCAACTCCGCGCGCCACGTGAAGGAGCAGGGGATCCGCCTGACGACGCTGAGCCTGCTGGGTTCCCCCGGCGCCAGCGTGGAGGACGAGCTGGCGACCCTGCAGCTCAACGTGGACTGCAAGGTGGATCACCCCTTGTGCAGCCTCCTGCAACCCTATCCCGAGACGGACATCAACGAGATCACCAAGGACATGGGCTACGCGGTGGACAAGCTCGAGCAGTTTCCCAACCGCTTCAACCGCCGTTCGACCATCGCCCTCGACGACCGCAAGACGATCGAGAACCTGCACAAGCTCTTCCCGATCGCCGTGCGCTTCCCGTTCCTGATGCAGCTGGTGAAGCGCGCGATCAAGGTCCACGGGCTGTCGCGCGTGTATTTGGCCATGTACCTCCTGTGGAGCGAGTACCTGGTGTGCGAGCAGAATCGCAGCTACGCCGAGGCCATGGGCACCGCCGGGTTCAGGAATCTGCCCTTCTTCGATTTCCTGCGCCGCGTGTCGATGAAGACGCGCATCAAGGTCTCCGAGGCCCTGTTCGGCCGCCGGCTCTCCGGCGCCCGCCTGCGACTGGAAATGGAGACCGACACGATCGCCCACGCGGGCGGCTAGCCCGACGCATTCATGAGCTTTCAGCGAAACCCACGACCAAGCCTGGCCGGCAAGGCGCGGTGACGCGTTCTCCCGCAGGCGACCTGAAGGTCGCTCTGGACCGAACGCGGCGGCGCAACGCAGTCCAGACGGGCTTGGGCGGGGGTTGGGGCCGAAGCTCGTGAGTTAGTCGGGCTAGAATCGGCAGCCCCTGCCGGAGGGGCGTTTCGAAAACAGGAGCGGGGTGCTCAGCGCGCGACGCTGCGCCAGCACTCGCGCAGGCCCGAGTCGAGGTCGATGCCCGGGGTGAAGCCCAGGAGGGCCAGCTTGGACACGTCCGGCACCCGGCGCGCGACCGAGCCGCGCGGAGCGGGGCGGCGTTCGAGGGTCTTGGGGCGGTGGCCGCTGATGTCGAAGCACCTCTGGGCCAATTCCTCGATGGGCGTCTCGACGGCGGAGCCCACGTTGTAGACGCCGGCCTCGCCGCGCTCTGAGAGCAGCACCACCGCCCGCGCGGCATCGTGCACGTGCAGGAACGAGCGCGTCTGCTCCGCGCCCCAGAGCGGGAAGGGGTCCACGCGGCGGGCGCAGCGCTCCAAGAGCTCGGGCACCACGTGGGTCGGGCCCATGCGCGGGCCGTACACGTTGTGGAAGCGGCCCACCAGGGGCACGAACCCCGCGCCGCGGGCCGCGGCGAACAGCGCGGATTCGCCCGCGATCTTGCTCGCCGCGTAGGACCAGCGCGGAAGGCTTGGGTCGTCGATGCCGATCAGGACCTCCTCGGCCGTGGGCACGGGGGCCAGACCGCGGGAGACCACGGCGGCGTAGTTCTCGCTGGAGGAGGCGAAGAAGCAGCGCGCCGCACCGCGCGAGCGCGCCAGGTCGAGCACGTCGAGCGTCGAACGCAGGTTGACCTGCAGGGTCCTGTAGGGGGCATCCTCCACCGCGCGCACGCCCACGATCGCCGCCAGGTGGTACACCGTGCGTGCCTGTGCCTGCCAGGCCAGGGCGAGCTTGTGGGCTTCGCGGCCCAGGTCGGCCTCCAGGACCTCCAGCTGCTCGGGGTAGCGCGCCCGCAGGGCCTCCAGGTCGGCGCGGCCGCCCTTGTCGAAACGATCGACCGCCAACACGCGCGCGCCGCGGAGAGCAGCTCGCGGCACACGTCGAATCTGATCAGGCCCGCCGCGCCGGTCACGACGTCGAACGGAGCAGGGGCAGCGTGCTTCATGGTGCCGAGGGGCCGCGCAGATCGCCGCGGCCGTAGACGAACAGGGAAAGTCTGCCGCTCGCCACGTGGGGGGCCAGGGCGTCGGCCGCCAGGTTCCAGGGGTCCACCACCAGAGCGCCCGGGGCGAGTCGCCCGGCGAGCAGGGCGGCGAGCCACGGCGTCCAGGCGCGGTCGGGGATGCAGATCACGGCGGCGTCCGCGCCCTCCAGGGCCTGGGCGGCCGAGGGGGCCATGGCGAGCAGCGGAAGCTCCTCCCAGCGCGCCACCAAGGGATCCCAGGGCAGGACCGTGGCGCCGGCAGAGAGCAGTCGACGCGCCAGGATCTCGGACGGGGAGCTGCGCGTGTCGGCCACCTCGGGGCGGTAGGTGACGCCCAGGAGGGCCACGCGCTTGCCGGAGGTCTGCCCTTGGAAGTGGGCCTCCAGGGCCTCGAAGGCGCGCAGGGGCATGCGCTCGTTGGTCAGGATCGCCTGGCGCGCGAACGGGAGCGCCGCCTCGACGGCCAGCAGCTCCTCGGCGCCCCAGGCGGCGAGCAGCGCGTCCTTGGTCAGGCAGTAGCCCCCGACGCCGAGCCCGGGCGACATCAGGTTGTCGTGGGTGCCGCGCCGCAGGCGGATCGAGGCGATCACGTCGAACAGGTCGACGCCCGCGGCCTCGGCGAGCCGCGCCCATTCGTCCACCAGGGCGATGTTGACCGCCCGATACGTGTTCTCCAGCAGCTTGGCCATTTCGGCCGCGCGCACCTGCTTGTGCCGCCAGAGCGGGAAGCGGTCCGTGTCGACGATGCGCTCCAGGAACCGGCGCGCGCTCTCGGCCGAGCGTTCGTCGATGCCCGCGAAGGCGCGCCAGTACGAGTTCACCGACTCCAGGTACTTCGGCCCGGGCATCACGCGCTCATAGCAGTAGGCGTAGAGCGGGGGATCCGCGTCCACGTCGCGACCCGCCTCGCGCGCGCCCAGGCAGAGCGCGGGATAGAGCTTCACGTCGCTCGCGCCCAGGGGCAGCGTGCTTTCGACCGAAACCAGCGTGCCGGGCCGGATGCGGCGGCCGATCTCGCGCAGCACGGCCGCACAGCCGTCCACGGCGCAGGAGAGCCGCTGCACTTGCCCGGGTTCGCGCACGAGGTCCAAGTTGATGCACACGACGACCAGGTCGGCCTGCGCGAGCGCGTCGAGGTCGACCGTGCCCGCGATGTTGCGCGGCGATTCGGCCGCCGCGCGCAACGTCGTCGCGAGCGCGGGGTCGTCGGCAAAGCAGGGCGGTTCGCCGCGATCGAGGCTTGCGGCCTTGGCGCGTCCGGCCTCGTCGTCGCGGTCGAGTCCGATGACGAAGAAGGCCCGGCGGCCGTCGACGCGCGAGAGATTCGCCGCCACGGCGGTGCCCACGAACCCCAGGCCCACCACCACGACCGTCTGGGCGCCGCGGGAGCGCGCCGCCGAACTCGCCCGCTCCAGTTCCTCCAGTTTCACGGCGCGATCCTCCCCGTGCGCAGGCCCAGGCCGAAGCGCAGCTTGTACCAGGCCACCTTGAGCCCGTCGCGCACGGTGACGCCGCGCACGGCGAACGGCACGGTGATCGGGACCTCGACGATGGCGAGCTTGCGCGCCAGGGCGCGCAGCATGATCTCGCTCTCGATCTCGTAGGACGGTGCCGAGAGCGGCATGTCGAACAGCGCGCGGGCGCGGAAGGCGCGGAAGCCGGTCTCCGTGTCCGAGAGCCAGCGGCCGGTGATCGCGAAGGACATGAGCCGCAGCACGTGGTTGCCGAAGCGGTTGACGAGCGACGTGCGCAACTGTCCGCGCAGGCGCGAGCCGGAGACCAGGTCCACTCCGCCCGCCGCCAGGGGCGCCAGCAGCACCGGGATCTCCTCGGGCAGGTGCTGGCCGTCGGCGTCCAGCAGCACCACGATGTCGGGATCGAGCTCCCGCGCCGCGGCGATGCCGCGGATCAGCGCGCGCCCCTTGCCGCGCTCGGAGCGCACTTCCGGCACCAGGGCGCCGGCCCGGCGCGCCGCTTCCCCGGTGGCGTCGCGCGAGGCGTCGGCCACCACGATCACGCGCTCCACGAAGGGCAGCGTGCGGCGCACGACGTCCCCGATGCCTGCTTCGAGGTTGTACGCGGGAAGGATCGCCACCGTGCGCATCGCCGGACTCCGCTCAGTTGCCGGGAAGCCCCGCGGGACAGGGGATCGCGCGCCAGGAGTGGAACTGGAGCCCGGGCGCGATCCAATCCGCGGCCGCAGGCTCTTCCTTGAACAGGTCGGTGCTCAGGTACTTCTTGTGGCTGTCGGCGAAGACCGTGACGGCCACCGCCTCGGCGCCCAGCTCTTCCTGCATCAAGAGCGCGCCGATCAGGTTGGCGCCGCTGGAAATGCCGACTCCCAGGCCCAGCTGCCGTGCCAGCTCCCGGGCCGCCAGGATCGCGTCGCCGTCGTGGACCGCCACCGGCCGGTCGAGCGCCGCGAGGTTCACCACCGCGGGGATGAACTCGTCGGAAATGCCCTGGATGCGGTGGTGGCCGCTGTGCACGCCCTGGGTGAGGATCGGCGACTCCGCGGGCTCGAGGGGATGCACGCGCACCCGCGGCGAGCGCTCGCGGAGGGCGCGGCCCACGCCCATGATCGTGCCTCCGGTGCCCACGCCCGCCACGAACACGTCGGCCTTCAGGCCCAGGGAATCCAGCTGCCGGACGATTTCCGCGCCGGTGGTGCAGGCGTGGGCCTCGACGTTGGCCGGGTTGGCGAACTGATCGGAGAGGAAAGTGTCCGGTTCGCGCAGCGCGCATTCGGCGGCCCGAGCCACGCTGCCCACGAAGCCCCCTTCGGCCTCGCTGACGCGCACCAGGTCCACGCCGAAGGCGCTCAGGATCTTGACCCGTTCGCTGCTCATCCAGCTGGGCATGAAGATGCGCACGGGGGATCCCTGGGCTCGTCCCAGGGCGGCCAGCGCGATGGCGGTGTTGCCCGAGGAGGCCTCGACGATGCGATGGCCGGGACGCCACGCGCCCCGCTCCCAAGCGTCGGCGAGCACCCAGGCCGCCATGCGGTCCTTGATGCTGCCCGTCAGGTTCAGGGACTCGGCCTTGGCGTAGATGCGGCGCGGTCGTCCGCGGAACGAGAGCTCGAGCTCCAGCAGCGGAGTGCGCCCCACGGCCGCGAAGGCGGAGTGCACGGGGTTCTCGGCGGAGAAACGGCCGAATCCTTCCGGCGTCGTCTCGGCGGGAGTTCGGGCCCCGCGGCGGCCTCCTGAGCCCACGGGGCGGTCCCCGGTCGCGGGGCGGCTGGACCTGCGGGCGGATTCCATGGCCGCCATGATCGGCGGCGCGGGCGAAACGCGCGCGTGCGCTCAGCGGAAACAGGGGCGACTGCGCACCAGTTCCGCCGGTCCTACGCACATGGGCCCGGGGTGCGGGCAGGGTGCGGCGCCTTCAGCCGCCGCCGGCTCCACCGGTTCCCTCGCCTCCCTTGCGGTCCTGGCCCTTCTTGCGGCGCGGCCCTTCGGCCTCGCTGTCGGCCTTGGCCCAGTAGCGACTCCAGCGATTGGCCAGCTCCTTCGGTTCCAGGGCGGGCGTCGGGCGCACTTCGAGCTTCGCCTTGTGGTCGCGGTACCACTTGAGCCACAGCTCCCGCGACGTTTCCTGATCGGCGCCCGTCAGGGACCACAGGGCCAGGCGCATTTCCTGCATGAACGGCTGGACCTTCTGGATGCCGCCCATTTCCATCATGTCGACCAGCGCCTTGACGGATTCCGCCGTGCGGATGCGCGAGAGGCCCATGATCTTCGCTTCGATGACCTTGGCGTCCTGGGTGCTCCAGGGGTTTTCGCTGAAGAGCTCGAAGGACGAGGCATCGCCCTTCTGGCCGATGGCCCGCAGGAGCTTGGCGTAGACGGGCAGGTTCTCCTTGGCCGCCTTGTGCTTGGCGCGTGCCTGCAGTTCCGTCAGGGCCTGCTTGTGCTCGTTGAAGCGCAGGGCCTCGATGGCCGCCTCCTGCACCGCCGCCTCCTTGTCGGCCAGTCCGCGCGCGATCTGCTTCACCACGTCGGCGTCGGCGAAGGGGGCCCCGTTCTCGATGGCGCGCAGGCGCGGGCCCGCGTCGCCCTTGGCAAAGGCCTCGGTCAACTGGGTGATCGCCGCCTTGACCTTCTCGGGGTCGGGAGGGACGGGCTTGGGCGGTTCCTGGAGCAGCAGCGCGAGGACCAGAAGCAGCTGGTGGATCATGGAAGTTCAGGGCGAGTTCAGCGGGATTTCGGTGTTGCGGACAGGAAGCGCTCGACGATCTCGGAGCGCGTCGGGGGCCGGGGCGGATCCTCGAGGGACGCCCCCAGTCGGCGGGCCAAGGTTCCGTCGTAGACGAAGTCCTTCGGCTCGGGGAAAGTGAACAGCGGGCCGTCCGCCTTCCAGCGGAGGAGCAGGTGCTCGTCGGCCAGTTGGATCGACTCGAGGTGGGAGAGCAGGCCCGCCAGCAGGTCGCGGTCGCTTTCCGAGCGGGCCAGGTCGGCGATCAGGAGCTTGAGGACCGTCGCACCGTATGCCTGACTCATGGGCACGTCGACCGACAAGTGTCCGTCCCCGAGCGTGATCCAGGGCCAGGGTTCCCCGGGCCCTCGGCCGACCCGGGCAGCCTTCGACATCAGTTCGCGCGTGCGGGCGTCCCAGCGCCCGGAAGCGGCCTCGGCCCGGTCGGGCTGGGATGCTTCCGACTCTTCCAGCTGCTCGATCACCCCGAGGCAGACGGCGCGTCGCGCCAGCTCAAGGAGCCTCGAGATCCCGCGGAAGCGGATTTCCTGGTGGATCGACAAGCGGCCCTGACTCCCCGTGCAGAAACCCGACGAAAGCACCTTGGTTCCGCCCAGGATCCAGAGGGCCTCCGCCGTGATTCGATCCCTGGGGTCCTCCGAATCGGCGGAGGCGGCGTCCCGGCCCGCGCCGCTTTCCGGCAGGCCCGGTTCCTCCGCTCGGTCCTGGCCGCCCGGTGGGAGCAGGGACTCGAGGTCGACCACGAACGGCCACCCATGAATCATGAACACGCGCTCGCCCGCGACGATCCGCTCCGCGAACGCTCGATGGTCGGCCAGCAGTTTCGCGTCCGGTCCCTCGGCCGATGGGGAGTGCGGCGGGGTGGTCACCGAATCGTAGATCACCAGCAGCGTCAGCGTGTCCGCCGCCGGATCGTGGCGCAGGTACACCCCTTGCTCGCCGCAGTGGATCGGCGTGCAGGCGGACAACTGGATCGCGAGCGCGATCGCGAACACGGCCGCGAGCCGACGCAGGGAACTCCACGGGCTCTTCCGTCTCCACCAGCGACGGGTCGGCGCAGGTTCCATGGCCCGAGCCTGACCCGTGAGTCACCGTCCGGCAAGCACCTGGATCGCGAGGGTCTTCCCAGCGGCGATGGGCCGCGGCCGCCCCCAGGTCAGGCGACGAGCACCGGAGATCGGCCGGCCCCGCCGCTCTCCCCGGATAGCCCTGAGTGCTCCGTTCACCAAGGCCGCGCCGGAGCGGCGGCTCCGCCGCTGGGCCTCTGGCCGATCGGCGACCCGCCCCCAGGCGTCGTGGCGCCCAGGGCCGCAGTGACCCCGTGGGTCACGGGGACGGAGTGTCTGGACTCGGGGGGCCGCCAGGACCGGCGCCCACCGGCTGCCCTGCGCACCAGGGACCCCCAGGGCCCCCCGGGGAGCGTGGAGACGGGCCCCAGACGGGGGGACATCCCAGGGCCGCGACCGGACGGCCGGGATCTCAAGGGAGTTGGGCGTCCGACCGATCCATGGGGGCCCGCCACCCCTTTCTCGCACTTCCCATGCTTCGATTGCGAACCACCAAACTGAATCTGCCCGGTCTGCAGCTCAAGCTGATCGGCGCCTTCGTGGCGTTGTTCGTCTTCGGACAAGTGTTTCAGTACGTGCTCTTGACCAGTGCTCTGGCCACGCTCGCAACCCAGATGCCCGAGGACGGCCTGAGGCTCTTGGATGAACTGGGTCCCCTGGTGATCTCCAACGTCCTCTGGACGATGTGCGCGATCCTGCCGTTGACCCTGGCGATCGGCCTGCTCGTCACCCATCGTCTCGCGGGGCCCATCTGGCGCTTGAGCCGCTACCTCGAGGAGGTCATCGGCGGCAAGCGACCCCCGGACTGCAAGCTGCGCCGGGGGGACGAGCTGCACGACCTGTGCGCGCTGATCAACGCGGCCACGGCCCCCGTTCGCCGCGCTCCGGCCAACCCGACGGCGGATTCCACGCCGATGGAGATCCAGGCCCCGCTTCCCGCGGTCGAGAAGCCCGTGGAATCGCAGCGGGCGGGCTGAGGTCGCGTCCGATGCTGCTCCGCACCAAGGTCGTGCTGATCCTGTCGACGGTCGTGGCGCTCTACGCCGCCGTGGACCACCTTGGCCAGCGCGTCCTGATTGCGCCGAGCTTCGACGCCCTGGAGCGCGTCGAGGCCGTCGAGGACCTGCGCCGCACCACGGAAGCCCTCGCCGCCGAGATCGAACACCTGGACGGCCGCTGTCAGGACTGGGCCGCCTGGGACGACACGTGGCGCTTCGTGGAAGACGGGAATCAGGCCTTCGTCGACACCAACCTGTCGCGTACCGCGCTGCTGGGCGCCCACGTGGACCTCCTGTTCCTGTGCAAGCCTGGCGGCGAAGTGGTCTGGGCCGACATCCACGAGCCCGGCGGCGGAGCGCAGATTCAACTGCGCGACATGTTTCCCCGCGGATCCTTCGCGCCCACGCACCCGCTCCTGGCGGAGAACACGCGACCCGGCCGCGAGCTGGGCCCCGAACACGGTCGTGTGGCCGGTCTGGTGATGACGGCGGAGGGCCCGATGCTGGTGGCCTCCCGGCCGATCCTGCGCAGCTCGGGCTCGGGCCCGCCCCGGGGTACCGTGATCATGGGCCGCTTCCTGGGGGAGCGCATGATCGACGAAGTGGCCCGGCGCACCCGCGTGCAGTTCGCTGTCTGGCCCCTCGATGGCGCCGACGTGCCCGAGCGCGAGCGCGGGTTCCTGGATCAGGTCACCTCCTCGCCCGAGGGCGTGGTGGCCGCCCGCGACGCGGAGCTGCTGGACGTCTACGGCACGTTTCCCGACATCCAGGCAGCGCCGGCCCTGCTCATCCGCGCCAGCGTGGACCGGGCCATCTCCATGCGCGGCGCCACGGCCATCCGCTACGCACTGATTTCCACCCTGGCGGCCGGTCTGTTGCTCCTGCTGGTGCTGCTCTGCGTGCTGCAGAAGACCGTGCTCCAGCCCATCGCGCTATTGACGGACCACGCCGTCGACATGGGCCGGCGCGAGCACGCCACCGGCCGCCTGGATCTGCGGCGCGACGACGAGATCGGCATCCTGGCCAGCGAGTTCGACGACATGCTGGACAAGCTCGCCCGCTCGCGGGCCGCCGTGGTCGAGGTGGCCCGGGCCGCGGGCAAGTCGGAGATCGCCACGGGGATCCTGCACAACGTGGGCAACGTCCTGAACACCGTCAACGTCTCGGCCTCCCTGGTGGCCGACCGCGTGCGCAATTCGAGGGTGCCCAAGCTGCAACGTCTGGCGGGCGTCGCCGAACAGCACGGGCCGGCCTTGGGGGATTTCCTCGTCCGGGATCCCAAGGGCAAGCACTTCGGGCCCTACCTCACCGAGCTCGCCAAGTTGATGGCCACCGACCAGGAGAGCATCGCGCGCGAACTCGACACCCTGAATGCCGGCATCGAGCACATCCGGCAGCTGGTGGATTCCCAGCAGACGTACGCACGGCGCTCTGAGCTGCGGGAGCCGGCCCTGCTCTCGCAGGTGATCGACGACGCGCTGCGGATCAGTGAACAGGCCCTGCCCGAGGCCCGTCCGGCCCAGATCCTGCGCCGCTTCGACGAGCTGCCGCCCCTGGCGATCGATCGGCACAAGCTGCTCGAGGTCCTGGTGAACCTGTGCAAGAACGCCCGCGAGAGCATGCAGCGGGCCCAGTGCGCCTCGCCCGTGATCACGGCCCACCTGCGCCGGACCGGCGCGGACCGCATCTCGATCGAGATCACCGACAACGGCGAGGGCATCCCCGAAGATTCACTGGTGCGGATTTTCCACCACGGGTTCACCACCCATCGCGCGGGCCACGGGTTCGGCCTGCACGGCGCTGCCAATTCGGTCACCGAGATGGGGGGCAAGCTCGCGGCCGCGAGCGGCGGCCCCGGCCGCGGTGCGACGTTCACCCTGGAACTGCCCGTGGAAGTCCCGCAAGAGGTCTGACCCCCATGGATCGAGAAGTGAACCGCCGCATTTTGGTCATTGACGACAACGTCGCGATCCACGCGGACTTCCAAAAGACCCTGGGCGCCCAGGCGGCGGAGTCCGCGAGCTTCGCGGACGCCGAGTCCGCGCTGTTCGACGAGGCCTCATCCGCCCCCGCGTCCGTCGACGTCGCCGGCGGCTTCGAGGTGGACTTTGCTTCCCAGGGCAAGCAGGGCTGGGAGATGCTCCAGGCCGCCCGGGCTGCCGGTCGCCCCTACGCTCTGGCCTTCGTGGACGTGCGCATGCCGCCGGGCTGGGACGGCGTGGAAACCCTGGAAAAGCTCTGGGCCGTGGACGGCGAACTGCAGGCCGTCCTCTGCACCGCCTTCGCCGACTACACCTGGCAGGAGATGGTCGGTCGGCTGGGCCGCAGCGACGGTCTCTTGATCCTGAAGAAGCCCTTCGATCCCATCGAGGTGCGCCAGATGGCGTCGGCCTTGACGGAGAAATGGAACTCCGCCAAGCGCGAGCGCCTGAATCTGGAGGCTGTCCAAAGGGCGGAATCGGAGGCGCTGGCCTACGCGGCCTCCCTGGAGACCCTGAACCGCGCCCTGGTCACCTCGCGGCAAGCTGCGGAATCGACGGCGGCCGCCAAGTCCGAGCTTCTGCGGCACCTGGCGCGGCGTCTGTTCGTTCCCATGGAGCGCGTGCTGGGCACCGCCGAGCACCTGGGCGCGGCGCGGAGCCAGAACCAGGAGGAGCTGCTGGAGCGCCTGGGAGAGCTCTGCCGCGAAGGCGGCGACCTGCGCAAGGGGCTGCGCGACGTGCTCGACCTCTCCGAGCTCGAGGCCGGGACCATTCAACTGGAGTGCGTGGAGTTCTCGCCGCGCTCCGTGGCCGCCGCGGCACTGGAGTCGTCGCGCGCCAGGAAACCGGACCGGGCCCTGGAGCTGCGCCTGGAATGCGCCCGCGATCTGCCCGCAACCGCCTGGGGCGACCCCCAGCGAATCGGCCAGATCCTGCGCCACCTGGTCGACAACGCCATGGAGGTCACGCCCGACCACGGCTGCGTGCGGCTCGTGGCGGGCATCACCGGCCGGGACGGCCCAGCGGAGGGGGAGCTGTGCTTCGAGGTGATCGACGCCGGCCCGGGTCTCTCGCGGGATCAAGAGGGGCTGTTGTTCGAGCCCTTCGGAGGCGGTCGGGCGGAGGAGCCGGCACGGGCCGGACGAATCGGGCTGGGCCTGCCCGTGTCCAAGCGCGTGGCCCAGCGGCTGGGCGGCGACCTGACCCTGGAGCACAGCGATCAGGGTGGCTCGAGATTCACGCTGACCGTCAAGTCCGCGGCCCCTTGGGAGCGCCGATCGGCCTCCGCGGGTTGATTCGCCCGAGCCGCTGATCCGGCGCGAAGTCAGGCCGCGAAGGCCTGGGGCACCGCGCCCGAGAGCAGCCCTGCAAACTCCTCGGCGGGCACCGGGCGACTCACCAGGTAACCCTGGATCTGATCGCACTGCAGAATGCGCAGGAGCGCCAATTGGCTGCGGGTTTCGACGCCTTCGGCAACCACCGAGAGCTTCAGGCTGCGGCACATCAGGATGATCGCGGTGACCAGGGCCGAGTCGGCGCTCGACGTGGCCAATTCGCGAATGAAGGACTGATCGATCTTGATCGTGTCCAGCGGCAGGCGCTTCAGGTAGGACAGCGAGGAATAGCCCGTGCCGAAGTCGTCCACCGAGAGGTGCACGCCCATGTCGCGGAAGCGCTTCAGCTGGGCGATGGCGGCGTCGAGGCGCGACATGAACAGCGTTTCGGTGATCTCGAACTCGAGCCAGCGCGCATCCAGGCCTGTTTCCTGCAGCACCCGTTCCACGCTCTCGAACAGGCCCGGCTGACGGAACTGGACCGGCGAAAGGTTGACGGAGATGCGCAGGGGGGCGAAGCCGGCCTGCTGCCAGCTCTTGTTCTGGCGGCAGGCCTCGCGCAGGATCCACTCGCCCAGGGGGACGATCAGGCCGGTCTCCTCGGCCAGGGGCACGAATTCGAGCGGCGAGATTCTGCCCCGCTCGGGGTGGAACCAGCGCACCAGGGCCTCGGCGCCCACGATGCGCCCGCTCTGGATCTCGACCTGGGGCTGGTAGTGCAGCGCGAATTGCCCGCGCTCCAGGGCATGGCGCAAATCCACCTCCAGGGCCAGCCGCTTGGCGGCGCGATGGTCCAGGGCCGGCGTGTAGTACAGGGGCACCGCGGCCCGCTCCTGCTTGGCGCAGTAGGCGGCCTTCTCGGCGGCCTCCAGCAGGCCTTCCGCGGAGAGCGCGAGGTCAGGAAAGCAGGCGATGCCGATGCTGACGGCCAGGCACGTCTCGCGGCCGCCCACCACGAACGGCTCGGCCATCAAGTCCAGGATGCGCTGGCCCACCTTGGCGACGTCCGAGGGGTCCTGGACGTCGCGCAGCATCACGCAGAATTCGTCGCCTCGCAGGCGCGCGAAGCGCACGTCCGCCGCCGCGCAGCCCAGACGAGCCAGCACGTCGTGGTCGCGGATGCCGACGCGCAGGCGGCGCGCCACGTCGGCCAGCAGGGCCTCGCAGGCGTCTTCGCCCTGGCCCGCCGTGAGTTCCTTGAAGCGCACGAGTTCGGCGCACAGGACGGCCGCGTGGCGACCCTTGGCGGCGCTCTGTTCCATGGCCACGCGCAGCTGCGACAGGAGGCCGCCGATTTCCGACGGCCCAGGCGAGAGGGCTGACTCCCCGGCGGGCTCCGGGGATGCGGCCGCTGCGACCCCGCGCAGGGCGAAGCGCAGCCTCAGGGCCAGCTCGACGCCGCCCAACGGCAACGCGGCGAATTCGGTCGCGCCCACGTCGAAGGCTCGCTCGATCGCGGCCGTGTCGCCTTGGGCGGTCAGGAGCAGCACCACGCGAGGAGCCCCCCGCCGACGCAGGCTGGCGCAGGCGGCCAGCGCGGCCGGATCCGCGTCCGCGGGCCCGAGCACCAGGGCGTCCGGCTCGAGGCGCTCCAGGGCCGAGAGCGCGGCCGCGGCATCCGCGGCCAGTGCGACTCGCCAGCCCGCGCGCTCCAGCTCCAGGTGCAACTTCGCCCGCAGAGCCGCCTGGGCCGCGGCCAGCAGCACCAGAGGTGCCGTGCGCTGGGCGGGGCCCGCGGGCGTGGGCGGGGATTGGTCCATGGGGCAACGGCGATTCTCGGCCGTTGCCGAGCCAGTTCTGAAACGGGGCCGATTCCCGTGGGCCTTGGGCTCCCCCGAGAGCTCCTGTCTCCCCACCCGCGCGGTGCTGCAACGCCGCTTCAGCCCGCGACCGGTTCCCTCGAGCCTTTCCCCGCGCGTTCCGGCGTGGGACCCCCCTGAAGAGAGTTCCCACCTCGCAGGGCCTCCAGTCGTCCGTGGGCACCCGTCGAAAGCCCTGCACACCCAAGGAGGCTCCCCATGCGCTGGTTCGCGTCCGCAGTCCTGCTCGCCTCGCTCGCCGCCTGCGGTTCCCATGTGGACCCCGAGCTGGCTCCCCTGGCCCACGCACCGATCGTGGTGGGGGAAGAGGGCGTGGCCCTGGGTGACCTCGTGTTGGGCCGCACGACCCTGGGCGAGGTTCATGATCGCTTCGGCGCCGAGAGGGTCAGCGGGGTCGTCGCCGACCAGATGGGCATCGAGCTGGAGTACGTCGATGGCGAACTCGCGCTGCTCTTCCTCTATGAAGCCAATCCGCGGGAAGACGAGGAGGTCGATGCGTGGCGTTCCGCTCCTCGCGACCTCACGGCCTTCCTTCTGGGCAACGATTTTCGCAGGGGCATGTTGCTCGCGAGCGTCAGCGTGGTTGCCGACGGGACGCGGGAAAGCACGTTTCACCAGGGAGCCCTGGCCTGTGGTGTGAAGCTCCTCGATCCGCTGTTGGAGTCCGTGGCCCGCATGGGCGTGCTCCCCAGCCGCGAGCGACCGCCCATGCTGGCGGGCATGTCGCCCAACCTGCCGCGCGAGAAGGCCTGCTTCCCCGACCTGGGCCTCGTGCTCTACGGCGAGGGCGAGCCCGACCCGGAAACGCCCTCGCGCGTGACGCGCATCACCCTGTTTCTGCCCCAAGAGCCCTAGCGGCCCGCAGAAAAACCCACTGCCGCGTGCGAGCGTGCTTCGGCGCCCCTGCGTCGCGCTCGGCAATGGGTGCTCAGCGGCCAGGACGGCCGCCTGCGGGCCGATCTCGGTCGCTCTCCTTGGCTCGCCTTCCCACGCCCGCCCTCGCGACGGAGGTTCTCAGCGAACGGCTGGCCGCCCGCGGAAGGCCCACTGCCGCGGCCGAGCATGCTTTGGCGCCCCTGCGTCGCGCTCGGCAATGGGTGCTCAGCGGTCAGGAAGGCCGCCTGCGGGCCGATTTTTTGGCGCTCTCCTTGGCTCGCCTTCCCACGCCTGCCCTCGCGACGGGAGTTTTTCAGCGAACGGCTGGCCGCCCGCGGAAGACCCACTGCCGCGGCCGAGCGTGCTTCGGCGCCCCCGCGTTGCGCTCGGCAATGGGTGCTCAGCGGCCAGGACGGCCGCCTGCGCGCCGATTTTCGGCGCTCTCCTTGGCTCGCCTTCCCACGCCCGCCCTCGCGACGGCAGTTTTTCAGCGAACGGCTGGCCGCCCGCGGAAGGCCCACTGCCGCGGCCGAGCGTGCTTCGGGGCCCCAGCGTCGCGCTCGGCAATGGGTGCTCAGCGGCCAGGACGGCCGCCTGCGCGCCGATTTTCGGCGCTCTCCTTGGCTCGCCTTCCCACGCCCGCCCTCGCGACGGCAGTTGTTCAGCGCCCGGCTTGCCGCCCGCGGACGGAGGGGGGCCATCCCCCGGGGCGGTGAACCGGGGCCCACTGCGGAATCGGTCGCGCGAACTTGGGGACTTTGCCCCATGTGCGCGGACCTCTGAAGGTCGACATTAACGGGCTGATTCAGAACTGCGTCGACCCAGTGGGCCCGCCCGCGGCTCCCAGGCGGCCACCCGTTGCGACCATGAGCGTCCTGCCTCTCCCGGGGTTCCATGAACCCGTCAGCTCCCTGGCCCACCTCGGCGGGGCCCTGGCCTTCGGGCTGCTCTCGATCCCCCTGCTGCGCCGGGCCCGCGGGGAAGGCCTGCGGGTGGTGTTCTTCAGCCTCTACGCCGCCTCCTGCGTGCTCCTGCTCTCCATGAGCGGCGTGTTCCACATGTTGCCGGAGCCCGGGGGCGCCCGCGCCGTGCTCGGCCGGCTCGACAAGGCGGCCATCTTCGTGTTGATCGCGGGCACCCACACGCCGGTCCACGGGTTGTTCTTCCGCGGCGCGGCGCGCTGGGTTGTCCTGATCGCCATGTGGAGCGCCGTGGCCGTGGGCATCACCTTCTTCACCGTGTTCTACGATCACCTGCCGCGGGGGCTCGGCACCGGGATCTACTTGCTCCTGGGTTGGCTGGCAAGCCTGTCGGGGCTGGTGCTCTGGCGCAGCCTGGGGACGGCCCAGGTGTCGTTGTTGCTGGCCGGCGGCGTCGCCTACTCGATCGGAGCGATTCTGCTGGGGCTCGACTGGCCGAACCTCGTGCCCGGCCTCTTCGGCGCCCACGAACTGTGGCACATGGCCGTGCTCGCGGGCATGGGCCTGCACTGGGTGTTCCTGTTCAAGCACGCCAGGCAGCCCACCCAAGGGCCCAGCCTCCCCGCCGCGCGGGCCGTTGCTGCACAGGTCGCCGCCGCGATCTTGGCTTTCCTCGGCTCGTCCGGGCAGCCCCGGCCGCGTGGAGCGGTCCCCCCGCGCGGGGGGGGCGGGGGGGGGGGGGGGGCCCTGGCTTGGCTTCTGTTGGGCCTAAGGGGCATGCTAATCGAGCGCCCCCCGCCGCCGCCCCCCACCCACGCGAGAAACACCGACCTGTAGGTAACAAACTTCACCATCAGCCGGTACCACTGTCCACCACTTCCCTCTCTACTTCATGGAACGCGACACTCCTGTCAATATGGCGGTGTCTCCGGCAACATCCGAAGACGCGGACAACGGGCTGCAGCTCGTAGGGGAAGCTGTCATGCTCTCCATCGCCCGAACCGGCCTGTCCGTACCACGACGGGGGCCTCCTAGCCGCCCGTCCAAGAATCCCCTGCTGCGGCCCAGCGTGCTTCGGGGCTCCTGCGTCGCGCTCGGAAATCGGTGCAGGGCGGCCAGGAAGGCCGCCGTGCGCCGACCTCAGTCGCGCTCCTTGGCCCGCCTTCCCATGCTCGCCTTCGCTACGGGAGTTCTTCCGTGGACGGCTAGTCGAGCGGGAGCGCCGCGGGCTCTGGGCCGCGCAGGTAGTCGAGCACGTCGTCCGCGACGTAGCTGGTGCGGCCCCCCAGGAAGCGCGCGATCGAAACCAGGTCGTCGCCGCTGGTCACGATCGGAGGTTCGTCGCCCTGATCGCGCGGCTGGGCCATGCCCGCGGCGGCGATCAGCCCGTTGCAGAGGCAAGCGCGACCCGCGGTGTCCGCCGGGTCGCCCCCCGCGGCGCGGTAGCGCTCGATCGACTCGGCGGGGCAGCGAAATCCCACCCGTGTGTCGGCGCCCGCGCTGGCCCCTGCTTCGGCGGAGGCTCCGGCCAGGGCGAAGGCGGTGCGCAGGTAGCCCAGGTCGCACATGCGTCGGCGCTCGCGGCTCGGTTCGCGTCCTCCGTCCCAGGTCACGACCTTGAATGGAAAGCCCGTGGGAGATGCGCGCGGATCCGTGTGCACGTCGATGTCGCCCGCGGCGGCGCGCTTCAACACCGTGCGCTTGAGCTCCGGCGCGAAGCCGGATTCCTCGCAGAACGCGAACAGGGTGCCCACCTGGATGCCCGCCGCGCCCGCCCCCAGCGCTTCGCGCAGGGCGCCGGGCCGCCCTTGTCCGCCCGCGAGCCAGAAGGGCAGGCCCAATTCCCCCAAGCTGCGCAGGTCCACCGCGTCACGGGTCCCGTAGACGGGTTCGCCGCGTTCGTTGAGCACCGTTTCGCCCCGGGGCGGCGCGTTGTGGCCGCCCGCCGTGGGCCCCTCGACCACCAGGCCGTTCACCTTCCCCGTGGACTTGCGCGCGAGCATCGAGGCCAGCGAGTGGCTGGACACGATGGCCAGGAAGTCCGGTCGCGGAACCTCCCGCGCGCCGCCCTCCCCGTGAAGCGCTGGATCGAACTCCACGTGGACGGGCGTCGTCGCTCCTTCCACGTCGAGCCGCAGGGCCGCGGGTTTGCCCCGTGCCAGGGCATCGAGGGCCCCGGGGATTTCCCGCGGGATGCCCGCACCCATCACCACGCAGTCGACGCCGGCCAGCATCGCGCCGTAGAGCAGCGGGAGATTGGGGAATTGGATCTTGGTCAGCAGGTTGATGCCGACCCGGCCGCCGTGGCCTTCCTTGGCCAGCTCGACCTCGACGAAGGCGGCCAGCATCTGCAGGCGCTCGCGCGCAAGATCCACGGTGTGACGGTAGAGGGGCAGCAACGCGTAGGGTTCGCCCTCGACCCGCCCCCCCGGCCGGAAGAAGCGCTTCAGGGTCTCGGCCGCCACGCGCGGCAGAGGAAAGCGCTCCATGGCCCGGCGCAGGTGCCCGCCCACGTCTCCGTCCTGCAGTCGGCGCACGAGCAGCGTGTCGAGGGCCGTGCCCGAGACCACACCCAACTCGCCGCGCAACGACACCGCCCGCGCAAGCCGCCACCCGGACACGGCCACGCCCATGCCGCCCTGAAGGATCCGAGGAGGCTTCTCGAGGGTCACGGGAACTCCGTCACGGACATTCGGGCCACTTGCTCTCATCGCTGGCCATCGGACTGTTCAGGTTGACATGTCGGACGGCCCTCGGCCATGCGCGCTGTGGATCTCGGCCGGAGGCTGTCGTCAACGTCAGATACTGCCCCGCATGGCTGCGGAAAAAACCGCGTCAGGCCGCCACCGGCAAGCACTTGGGTCGGTCGCCCCAGGGTCCCCTGGCCCCGAGGTGCCCTGCCGATGCCGATTCGCCCCGCCTGCTGCCCGTTTTCCGACTGCCCCTCCCGTTCTGGCGCGCCCTTCGAGTACCGGCTCGACGGCCACTACGAGCGCGGCGTGGGACGTCGTTCGATCCAGCGCTTGAGTGCCTCGCCTGCCGGCGCGGATTCTCGGAGCAGACCCTGCGCGTGGACTACCGACTCCAGCGACCCGAGCTGTTGCCTCGGTTCTTCCACAACCGCGTCTCCAAGGTCACGCACCGCCAATCGGCCCGGCTTCACGCCTGTTCCCGCTCGACCGAGTAGCGTCACTTCGGGCGTCTGCGCGAGCACTGCACGGCCTTTCGACAAGCAGATGGCCTCGATGGCTGCCCGCGGCGGGCTCGGCGAGGTCTTCCTCTTCGACGAGCAGGAGACCTTCGAGCACAGCCGGCTCAAGAAGCCGGTCACCGTGCCCGTGCTGATCGAGCGCCACAGCGGCTTCGTGTTCGACTGCCGGGTGGGAGCCCTGGCCCCGCGGGGCAAGAAGCGAGGCCGGCGAGCGGCCGGGGACGGGGCGAAACCGCAGGTTTCCGCGGCGGCGGCCCCCACGGCGGGAGCCGAGCCCCAGTCCGCCGTCCAAGCTCAGGTGCCCCCGGCGCCCGGGCCCCCGCCCGCCCCCAAGCCCGAGCCGCGGCGGCGCAGCGAGTCCAGGGCCAAGGTCAAGGAGGCCTTCGAGCGCCTGCGCGAGTGCAGCCCCAAGGACAAGCCGATCACAGTGCTCACCGACATGAAGAAGACCTACGGGGTCCTGCTGCGCAGGCTCTTTGGTGAGCGCTGCAGGCATCTGCGCACGATCTCGACCCTCAAGCGCGACACCAGAAACCCGCTCTGGCACATCAACCACACGCTCGCTCGCACCCGGGATGGCGTGTCGCGCCTGGTGCGCAGGAGCTGGGCGGCCTCCAAGCTCCGCCAACGGCTCGAAGGCCATCTCTTCCTTTGGACCTGCTACCGCAACTACGTGCGCGGCAAGACCAACCACGAACCTAGAACCACCCCCGCCATGGCCCTCGGGCTCCAGCCGCTGCCCTGGTCCGTGCCCGCCCTGCTCGAGCTGCGGGTGTTTCCAGGTAGCTGATCCGCAGCCATGCGGGGCAGTATCCCGCGTGGCCTAATCGTGACGGGCGTGGTGCTTTCGGAACGCCATTTGGGAACACCGCACTCGCTCCAGGTTGTGCAGGGCCCGTTTGGGCGTCGCGCGGGCCCCGTCGCCGGTGAATTCGTCGATTTCGGAGCTCGGCACGGTGGTTGCGCAGGGGAGGGCATTGCGCGTGCCCTCGAATCGCGCCCACCGCATTCCCTCCCAGCGAGCTTCCCATGAACCGAATGATCCTCACCGGCGCCTGCGCGAGCCTGCTCGCGCTTCCCACGCTTGGCTTCGCCCACGGCGGTACGTACCGCGGTCCCCAGGACACCGTTCCGCCCTCGGGCGGCGGAGGTGGCGGCGGGGGTGCGCCGCCGACGCCGGGGCCCGTGGGGCCGGGTCAGCCCGGTCCCGGCGGCGGTCGTACCACGCCGGGCGTGACGCCGGGGCAACCTGGTGGACCCAGCGGCCCGCGCCAGCCCGACACCGGTCCCGGCGGTGGGGGCGGCGATCTCACGGGCTGGGAATACTGGTGGGGCTTCAACAAGGAGCCTTATCTGGCGCTCAAGGCGCACCTGGCGGCCTCCGTGCTCACGGGCTCCGAGGAGTACTACCTGGGCCGAGGTGAAGTTTCGAACAGCCGCGACATGCAGCGCATCAACGAGGCCACCATCCGCGATCGCATCGTGCCGCGTTTGTTGCAGGCGCTGGCGAGCGAGCGCTCCAACGACATCCAGTCCAGCTGCATGATCGCCCTGGCGAAGATCGGCGAGAGCCGGGACGAGCACGGCCTCACGCCCATCGCCGACGCGATCCGGCCCTTCCTTGCCAGCAGCAGCCAGGAACTGGCCGAAACCGCCGCGGTGTCGCTGGGCATCCTGGCCGCGGAGGAGAACATCCCGCTGCTCACGGCGATCCTGGAGAGCGACCTGCCGGCCGCCCGCGGCATGGGCCTGCAGAGCGTCTCGAACTTCAGCGCACGCACCAGGGCCTTTGCGGCCTACGGCCTGGGATTGATCGGGCATCGAGCTTCCCACGAGCAGCGCCTGCGCATCAACGCCACCCTACGGCGGCTCCTGGACGGCGAGGGCCGGTCCATGGCCCAGCGCGACATCCCCGTGGCCTGCGTCACCGCCATGGGGCTCACGGCGCTGGGGCGCGCGGAGACGCCCCGTGCCGATGGCCGAGGTGCTCCGGAGATCCTGGCTACGGTGGAGGATCAGGTGAACTACCTGCTCGCGTTCTATGCCGAGGAGTCGCGTCCGTCCCTGTTGCGCGCCCACGCGCCGACGGCCCTCGGGCGCCTGATCGACGGTGCCGGACTGCGGGACGACCAGGTCCTGCGCGGGCGGGTCGCGGAGGTCCTGATGGCGGGCCTCACCAAGGAGCGCAAGGTGGACGACACCCTGCAGGAGAGCTGCATCCTCGCCTTGGGCGTCATCGGCGACGGCGATGCCGATCCCCTGGACCTCGCCATCCGCAAGACCCTGATGAACGTCAAGGAGGAAGTGGCCGACCAGCAGGCGCGGAACTTCTCGCTGATCGCCCTGGCCCAGGCCGCGAGCCGCGCGGGCGGCGGCGTGGGGGATCCGATCCACGGCGTCAACGCCAAGGATCGGCGCGAGAACGCGCGTTCCTTCCTGCTGGCAGAATTGGGCAAGCAGCGCACCTCCCTGGCTTCGTGGGCCGCCGTGTCCCTGGCGGTGCTGGAACGTGCCCTCGACGACCAGGATTTGGGCGCGGCCGCGGACTCCAAGCTGGCCCTGGCGACGGCCCTCAAGGAGGCGGGTTCCCCGTCGAGGACGGGCGCGTTGGCCATCGCCTGCGGGCTGGCGGTCGCCACGGACGCCCGCGAGGACCTGTTGCGCTACCTGGAGCAGGGTGGCGAGATCGAGTCCCGGGGCCACGCGGCGCTGGGTCTGGGTCTCCTGGGGGACCGCGCCGCGCTGCCGCGCATCAACGAGGTGCTGGCCAAGTCCAAGTACCAGCCGGAACTGCTCAAGAACACGGCCATCGCCCTGGGCCTTCTGGGCGACCGGACCGTGGTGGGCGGACTGGTGCAGATGCTCGAAGGCGCGTCGAGCCTCGCCTCCCAGGCCGCCCTGAGCTCGGCCCTGGGCTTCATCGGTGACTCGCGCTCCATCGACCCCCTGATCCGACTGCTCGACGACAGCCAGAAGACCGATTTGGCCCGGGCCTTCGCCGTGGTGGCCCTGGGGCTGATCGCGGACAAGGAGCCCCTGCCCTGGAATTCCAAGATCTCGGTGGGCAGCAACTACCGCGCGAACACCGCGACCCTGACGGACCAGAAGGGCGGCATCCTCGACATCCTCTGACCGACGCCAGGTCTTGCCGGGCGCGCGCCGCGACCAGGGTTCCATCGCCTCTTCCCGGCGGCGGGGCCCTGGCCGCGGCCGTGCCCGGTGACCCACCCGAAACGGGCCCCCGGCGCTGCGCAAGACCGGGGGGCTTCCGCGGACCGACGCCAGGTGTTGCCGGGCGCGCGCCGCGACCAGGGTTCCATCGCCTCTTCCCGGCGGCGGGGCCCTGGCCGCGGCCGTGCGCGGTGACCCACCCGAAACGGGCCCCCGGCGCTGCGCAAGACCGGGGGGCTTCCTCGGGGCCCCCCGGCCGCGGGGAGAGGCGAACCCCATTCTCTTGGCTGGGGTCCCGGCGCGGAACCACCGGTGTGCTTCCGCCGCCGTTCCGAGGCAGACACCCCGTTCCAGGGGCAGGAACTCGGTTGCCAGGCCCTGGATTCCGCGGCCCTGGGGGGCAGTATCCGTGCATGGCAATCGATCGATCCCGGAGGGCCGCGCTGTTCCTGGAGCCGGCCTGGGCGATGGCCGGCGTCGTTTCGCTGGCGGCCTGTCTCTCACCACGGGCCCCGGAGTTCCCACCCGGCCTCCGCGGCCAGGAGCCCGCAGTTGCCCTCGAAGTGCGGGACACGGCCGGATGGAGGGCTGCCCTGGCCGAGGCCAGACCCGGTGCGGTGATCCTCCTGGCACCCGGGGTCTACGCAGGCGGCGCGAGCCTCGCGAACCTGCGGAGCAGTCAGGAACATCCCCTGCGCATCGCCTCGCTCGATCCAGAGCACCCGGCCACGGTGCGCGGCGGCGGATGCGGCCTGCAGCTCACGGACGTGAACCACGTCGAAATCGCGGACCTCGTGTTCGAGGGACAGAGCGGCAACGGTCTCAACATCGACGACGGGGGCACGCCGGAGAGCGCCTCCTCGCACGTGGTGCTGCGGCGAATCACCGTGCGCGACGTGGGCCCCCGCGGCAACTGCGACGGCATCAAGCTCTCGGGCGTGGTCGACTTCCGCGTGGAGGACTGCGTCGTCGAACGTTGGGGCAGCGCCGGCTCGGCCATCGACATGGTGGGCTGCCGCAACGGCGTGATCGAGCGTTCGCGCTTTGAGCACGGGCCCGAGGCAAGGAATGCCAACGGTGTGCAGGCCAAGGGCGGCTCCAGGGACATCGCCATTCGCCGATCGCGTTTCGTCGACGCGGGTTCGCGCGCGATCAACGTCGGAGGCAGCACCGGCCTGCAGTTTTTCCGACCGGCCCTGGAGACCTGGCAGGGGCCGCGCTTCGAGGCCAAGGACGTGGTCGTCGAGGGCAACACGTTCCTGGGCAGCGATGCGCCCATCGCCTGGGTGGGGATCGACGGTTCACGGGTGCGGTTCAACACCATCTACCGGCCGAGGCGCTGGGTGCTGCGACTGCTCCAGGAGACCAGGGCCGAGGGCTTCGTGCCCGCCCGCGGCGGGGTCTTCGAGGACAACCTGGTGGTGTTCGCCGCCGACGAACTGCGCGGTGGGGGGCTCAACGTCGGCGACGGCACCAATCCCGGCTCGCTCGGCTTCGCGCGCAACCTGTGGACCTGCGTGGACCAGCCCGAGCGCTCGCGGGAGCTGGTGCGGCTGCCCAGCGAAGACGCAGGTGGTCGTTTCGGCCTCGATCCCCAGTTTCTGGACGCCCCCGCGGGGGATCTGCGGCTCGCGCCGGGAAGCCCTGCCGCGGGCGTGGGGGCCGAGGCGCTGCCGCCCTGAGCCGTCTTGGAGCCCGCCGCGGGGCTCGCGCTCGCGACCGTTCGCGGCCATACTCGTCGCGGGCCGCCCGCCCCTCACCGGACCTTTCCATGCAGAAGCACGGATTCTCGGCAGCGATCACCGCACCCCTGGCCCTGGCAGCGGTTGGCCTCGTGCTCCCGCTTCAGGGTTGCGCCGCGCCGCGCGGCATGGGGGAGCCCTGGGTCTACGGTCTCTCTCGGAACTACTACGACGATCAGGGGCCGGGGGGCGAGTTTTTCGCCACGGCGCTCTCGGAGTCGTGCACGCAGGAGGCCGCCGTCGCGGCCCTGGCGATCTTCGTCCTGCCCTTCGCCCTGGACACGGCCCTGCTGCCCATCACCGTGCCCCACGATCTTCTGGTGCGGCGATGACCCGGCGGTCGGTTCCCGCGGGCAGTTCCGCGTCTTCGCCGGTGCGTCCCTGAGCGCGAGGCTTCCCATCGCCGACGGCTGTTTCCCACGGCCATGAGACTTCCGGCACGGAAGCTCGATTCCGCGCGGACTCGCGGGGCGCTGATCGTGTTCTGTCTGGCCCTGGCCGTCCGCCTGATGTTCTTCCTGGCCACCTCGGATCGCCAGTGGCCGCACTCCGTGCTGTACGAGGGCGACGCGCCGGTCTGGGCCCGCTGGGCGGAGGCCCTCGACCACGGGGAGAGCTTTGAGTTCGACCTGCCCATGCGCACGCCCGGCGTGGCCTTCCTGTTGCACTGGGTCGACGGGGGCCGCGATCTCGCTTCCTTCGCGCTGCTGAAGGGCCTGTGGTGCGGCCTGGGCGCGGCGACCGTGGCCGCGTTGTTCGCCTTGACCCACCGCGCCCTTGGGGCCAGGGCCGCCTGGCTCGCGGCCCTGCTGGCCTGCTTCAGTTTCGGCTCCTACCAGCTGGCCGGATCCCTGAACAGCGAAGCTCCCTACGCGCTGCTGCTGGTGCTCCTGGTGGGGGCCACCGCTCAGCAGGCCGCGGCGCCGAGGCCCGGTCTCGCCCTGGCCCTGGGCGTGCTGCACGGCGCGGCCCTCTTGTTGCGGGCAGAGCACGGCCTCCTGATGGCGCTGTTCCTCCCCTGGGGGCTGGCGGTGAATCGCACCCGCGCGAGCCTCCAGGCCGCCGGGCTCACCCTGCTGGCGACGCTGCTCGTGTGCGCGCCCTGGGTTCTGCGGAGCCACGCCGCGGTGGTGAACTTCAACACGTCGGATCCGCACCCGGTGAATTTCACCCAGGCCGCGCCGCCCTGGAGCCCCGAGGCCCAGGCCTTCCTCGCGACCCTGCCCGCCTTCGCGCGCGAGGGCAACTTCGCCTACGTCCAATTCCTGGCCCAGTCGAGCGGCAAGCCGCGCGTGGAGCGCGAGGATCTGGAGCGGCACTTCGACCTGCGTTTCGGCTACCGTCCCGAGCCCCTGGCGGAATGGACCCTGGTTTCGTCCAAGGGCGCCTTCGACTTCGCCCTGGCGAACCACCCCGCATCCGGCGGCGGCTTCTCGCGCGCGGCCCTGCTGGACGGCTTCGACGCCACGCCCGAATTCGCCTTCGGCCGACCCAGCCACCTGCGACTGTACAACCGCGGCTTCGAAGTGGGTTGGGGCTTCATTCGCCAGGATGTGCCGGCCTGGTTCCGGCTCGTGGGGCGAAAGTTCGAGCGTTTCCTCGACGGGGCCTCGCTGGGCTGGACCCCATGGGATCTGCCCCACGGCGGCGCCCATCGGCGAAGGTCGGTGGATCTTTCCACGCCGCTCGAGCAGAGCCGCGCGGCGACGATCCTGCTGGGAATCCTCGCCCTCGCCGGCCTGATCCTCGTCGCGCGCACTCCCGTGGGAGCCCTGTGCGCGCTGGTGCTGGGGCACAAATTGGTGATCACGGCGCTGTTCTACGGCTACGCCCGCCAGGCGGTGTCGATTCAGTTCGTGTTCGCGCTGTTCATGGCCGCGGCCCTGGACCGTCTGCTGGAGCGCGCGCGGGTGCCGCGCTCCGCCGCGGCCGTCGGCCTGGGCGTTCTGTTCACGGCCTTGCTCGCCTGCGACGTGATCTACGTCTCCGGCCGCCGCGACTTCGCCATCCGTCCGACCGCGGCGGACCTTCCCATCGCGCGCACTCCCCACTGGGGGGCAGGGGCCTTCGAATCCGTGGGCGAGATCGAGATCCTGCCCCGCGGCCCCGCGAAGTAGGGCCTGGGTCGTCTGCCGCCGGCGGCCCACGGTGTTCTGCGGCGTTCCCCCGCGTTCCCCCGCGTTCTCAGGCGGCCCCGCCGAAACGGCCAGCTCCGGGCGAGCCCGCCGGGACGCAGGGCCCTATAGTGGTGGCGGCCCCGACGAGGAATCCCGCATGCGTCTTTCGCGTCTCTGGTCCCTGCCGCTCGCCCCCCTGGCTCTGCTGCTCTGCCTTGCGCTCGCCGTCCCGGCGCGGGCCCAGGGCGGCTACGACTCGACCAAGTTCAAGGAGCTGGGGCTCGAGTTCCCGGTGCCCCGCGACTACGAGCAGATCCCCACCCATCCCAACGAGGAGTGGGTCGTGATCTACTTCGCCGAGCGCGTGCCCAAGGACCCCGACAAGCAGAAGGCGCTGCGGCCCGAGCTCAACGTGGTGTGGATCGACTGGGTCGCCGACGCGCAGCCCAGGACCCCCGCGCCCGACGCGCCCGGGACGCCGCCGCCGGCGCCGAATCCCGAGGCCGGGCCCGGAGACGCGACGTCGGAGGAGGAGTCCAAGAAGCCGCCGCCCATCAACACGTTCGAGCGCTTCGTGGAGCAGCGCCTGAAGGGCTGGACGCTCGGCGAAGTCAAGTCCCAGGGCGGCAAGGAGGGCTGGGAGCGCTTCGAGGCTTCGCTCCTCTCCGATTCCAAGCGCGGCCCCAACGCCGCGGGATCCGCCTTTTGGCTGCGCGGACCGAAGCGCAGCCTGGCCTTCTTCGGCCTGTGCGCCGTGCCCGACCTGGAACGGCAGTCGAAAATCTGGCGCGCCATGTTCGACAAGCTCGAGATCGCCGAGCCCGAGGACAGTTCGCGCGAGAAGTGGGAGCGTTTCTACGAGGGGAAGGAGATGCTCGACCGGCCCTATCGAGTGGACGTGCGCAGCAAGCTGGTGCGCGGCTGGAGTGCCGAGGACACGAAGAACTACATCCTGATCTTCGACACCAAGGATCGGCCCCTGATCCGGCTGATCGCGTCCGAGCTGGAGGCCATGCGCGGCGAGTACGAGCGCCTGTTCCCTCCCGCGGCGCCGGTGAAGGCGGTTTCCGCCGTGCGTGTCTGCAAGGACCGCGCCGAGTACCACCAGTACGGCGGGCCCCCCGGCTCGGGCGGATACTGGAATTCCGAGGCCCAGGAGCTGGTCTTCTACGACTACGAGAACGTCAAGGGCAAGGCCAACACGGGCAAGGCCAACTCGCGGATCGTGCTCTACCACGAGGCGTTCCACCAGTTCATCCACTACTCCTGCGGGGAGCTGTCGCCCCACTCGTGGTTCAACGAGGGGACGGGCGACTACTTCAGCGGCGCGGTGATCTCGGGCGGCAAGGTGAATCGCATCGGCGTCAATCCCTGGCGCATCGAGACCATCCAGCGAGCCGTGCGCGAGAACAACGAGGTCGACTGGGCCAAGATCATCCCGCTACAGCCAGCGCGAGTACTACACCAACCCCGGGCTGTGCTACGCCCAAGGCTGGTCGATGATCTACTTCCTGCGCCACTCCAAGGCGGTGGAGAAGAACGCCCAGTGGAAGAAGATCCTGCCGGTCTACTTCGATACGCTGAAGCAATCCTGGAAGGGAGAGCAGGCGGCGCTCGAATCCTCCGGCAAACTGAAGGACCCGACCGCCCGGGGCGAGGCCGAGGCGCGAGCGCGCGAGGCCGCGGTGAGCCAGGCCTTCGCGGGCGTGGACATGAACCAGATCCACCAGACCTGGCGTGAGTTCGTCCTGGGTCTCAAGGCCCCCAGGGACTGATCGCCGTGGCACCGCGCACCGTCGTGGCGTGGCTCGTCGCAGGCCTGGCCGCCTGGGCGGCGGGAGAGGCCGCCGCGAAGCCCCCGCAGCCCGCGCCGTTCGGGCTCCGGGCTCCCCAGGATCCGCGGGCGGCCTTCGAGAAGCGACGCAACGAAATGATGCTGGCCCAGAGTCAGCGCCACTTGGAGTACGGACTCGAATTGCGCAAGCAGGGGCTGCCGACGCAGGCGGCGGCCCAGATCGTGCTGGCGGCGGAGCTGGGCGGGGGTCGCAACCCCGGCGCGCTGCAGGTGCTCTCGATCATGCGCCAGTACGACGAGGCCTTCTGGAAACGCCACGGTTCACGCCCCACGGCGCGCAAGCTGGAAAGTTACGACAAGCAGGCGCGCGCCTTGACGGCCACGGACGGCGAGGAACTCCTGAAACTGGCCGAGTGGGGCACCCAGCATCAATGCGGGGCCGAGGCCGACGCGATCTACATGGAGCTCTTGCTGGCCCGGGACGAGCCCCTGGTATTCGACGCCAAGGGTCGCATCGTGCTGCCCCACGGCACGATTCCCGAGACAGCCTCGGCCAAGATCGCCGGCGACGCGGTGCAGATCAACGGCAGGCGCTACGTGCGCGACGCTCTGCTTTCCAAGCTGCCCGAGGTGCTCACCTTGTTCGAGGTTTCCGACGAGGAAGTGCGCGTGCGCAGCACGACCAGCCTGGAAGAGGCCCGCGACCTGCACGCCCTGTGCAAGGCGCTGCTGCCCAAGCTCGAGCAGGACCTGGGCGCAAAGCCCGAACGCCGACTGCCGCTGTTCGTGTTCGGCAAGCGGCCCGACTACGAACGGACCCTGGACCAACTGGGCCTCTCCGGACACAAGACCGTGGCCGGGGTGGCTTCCTCCCAGCCGTTCGTGGCCATCGTCTGCGCCGAGGGCCTCGCCAGACCCGCGGTGGAGGAAGTTCCCGAGGACGCGGAGCGCGGCCCCGACTACGACATCCTGCGCGGCGTGTGCCTGCACGAACTGACGCACCTGTTCAGCGCCGCCGTGTCGCGCAGCGCATTCCCCTGCTGGTACGAGGAGGGCTTGGCGGACACCTTCGGGGGTTCGGGGACCTTCGTCTGGGATGGCAAGTCCCTCCAGGTGGGGGGGCTCCTGGCGCGCTCGCGCCTCGATGCCCTGCGCGACCCGAAGGGCCGCATGCCCCTGAACACGTTCCTGATCCACGACGCGCTGTCCAGCTGGCGCAGCGGAACCGATGCGGGACTTGCCTTCTACGCGCAGGCCTGGGCCTGGGTTCGCTATCTGCGCAGCGGCGCCGGGACGGAGGTGGCGACGCGCTTCGAGGCCTGGGAGGACCGCTGTCGCGGCCAGATGCTGGGCTTCGAGCCGGGCCGCGCAGGCGGCGGGGATCGCGCCTCCGCGAGCAATCTCTTCTACGAGATGTTCGGCAAGGACCTGCCCAAGCTCGAGGCGGGGTTCGCGGTCTGGCTCGAGCAACTCTGAGGCGTTCGAACGCGTGCGGGCTCTCCTGCCGCGCGGAGCCGGCGTGGTAGGGTTCCGCCCAAGGAGACTCCCATGACCTGGATTCGCACGACGGCCCTGCCGGGGGCGGAAGAAGCCCTGCGCCTGGCGCTGGAGGGGCAACGCGCCCTGTACCCCAAGGAATACGCGACGCCCGTGGGCGCGGGCGGCGACAGCATCGTCAGCGCCCACGCGCTGATGCCCCAGGCCCTGTTCCACATGTTCGCCGGCTTCGGCGCCATGATGGCCCCGGATCTGCCGCTTTCGCGGGCCCAGCACGAGATGATCGCCACGGTCGTCTCGGTGACGAACCGCTGCTTCTATTGAAGGGAGGCCCATGCGGAGTTTCTCCGCAGGGTGACGCTCGACGCGTCCCTGGTCCGCCAGTTGGTGGACGATTACACCCGCGCACCGATCGACGCGCAGGATTGCGCCATGCTCGACTTCGCGGTCAAGCTCACCCGCGATGCCGTGCAGGTGACCAAGGCCGACCACGAGCGCCTGAAACTCGCAGGCTTCGACGAGCGCGGCATCCTGCAGATCACGCTGATCGCGTCCTTCTTCAACTACATCAACCGCGTCGCCGACGCCCTGGGCGTGGGCCGCAACGAGGACGGCAGCGACAAGCCGCTCTTGGGCTAGACCGAATCCTGCGCGAGCGTGCGATCGCGTCCCGTCAGTACCGGATCTCGAGCACCTGTCCGGGCAGCAGCACGAGCGGCAGGCGCGCGACTTCCTCGGACTGGGCGTAGAGCACCAGGGAGGAGCCGCGCTCGCTGACGCCCAGGGAGTGGCTCGCGCCGTCCTTCGACAGTGGGATCGAGCTGCTGGAGCTCCAGCCGCCGTTCTGGAAGCTGAAGACCTGCAGAGTCGCCCCGTGCTCGTCGAGCACCTCCCCGCGGGTCGCGGGAAGGGGCGACTTCTCGCGCAGCACGCGAAAATGCGCGCGCAGGTCCACCTGCAGTCGCAGTTCCTGCGCCAGGTCGACTTCGGCCACCTCCCAGCGTTGTTCCATGAGCGCGTCGCCGTGGACCGCGATCCGCACCTCGGCCCGCGGCACGTTCTTCAGCTGGAAGGTCCCGTCCGCACCGGTCGCGACCGCTTTGCTCGATTCCCACGCGGAGGCACCACCGGAGGCGAAGGTCACCAATTCCACGCTCACCTGGGCCTCGGGCACGGCTTGGCCGCGCCGGTCCACGACCCGGCCCCGCACCTCGGTCGCGACCGCGTCCGGGCCGAGGCGCAGCACCACGTCCGTGCGGCCCGCGGCAACTCGCTCGGCGCGCACCACGAGCAGGCTCTTGGGTTGCCAGGCCCGCAGGGTGTAGTCGCGCGCCGAGAGTCCTCGCAGCGTGAACTCCCCGGACCTGTCGGTGGTCACGCTGGGCGAGCCGCGCGTGTTGCCCGCCGCCAGGCCCTCGGCGATCGTGGGGGGCACCGAACCGCTGGAAAGCTCGGTGCCGTCGGCGAGGCTCACCGTCCAGCCCTTGGCGGGAGCACCGTCGGCCAGCAGCACCTTGCCGCGGATCTCCAACGTCGCCGGGCCCAGGCGCAACAGGAGCGGCGAAAAGTCGCGGCGTTCGAGGCGCTCCGCCAGGCTGCGATCCACCGCGGCCTGCAGCCCGCGCTTGACCGCCACCAGCGGGGCGCCGTCGGAGAGCCGGTCCGGCGCCGGCAATTCGAAGCGGCCGCGATCGTCCGTCTCGGTCGTGCTCTCGGCCAGGCTGACGCGGGCGTCCTCGACGGGGGCGCCGGCCATGTCGAGCACCACGCCCGCGAACACCGCGGCCTCCTGCACGCCGTCGTGGAGCACGAGGCGCAGGTCCAGGGCGGTCTCGCCCTCGAGGACCAGAGCGCCCCGCCCACGCTCGCCGCGGGAGGCTTGCAGGTCGGAGCCCTGGACGGCCGGAACACCCTGCAGGGAAAACGCCCCGCGGGGGCCGCTCCTGGTGGCCAGGGTGCGCGGTGCGTTGCGATCGAGCGGCGCAGGGAACTTCCGCAGGTCCGTGGACTCGATCCGCAGGGAGACGCTCGCCCCCTCGATCGCGACGCCCTGCTCGTCCTCCACCGTGCCGCCGAGCTCGATGGCCGGGGCCGCGACCACGAGCAGGCCCCCATGACGTTCGCGCGAGAAGGGTGTGTCCAGGGCGCTCGCCCAGCGCTGACCCGGCGCGATCTCCAACTCCAGTTGTCCCGCGAGCAACAGGTTCACCGCCGCCGGCCCGGCGTCGAACTCGAAGCGGCCGTCGGTGCCGCTCTCGACGGCGAACGGCAGGGCTGCGCCGCGGAGCGAAAGGGCCACGCCGGCGAGGGGCGCTCCCGTGAGGTCGAGCACGCGGCCGTCCACGACGAAGGGGGCCTCGGGTGCGGCCTCTGCCTCCGCGGCGGGGCCGGGCATCGGGACGGACTCCACCCGCGTGCGGTCGCTCCCGGAGGGCGCTCCGCCGCCGACTTCCGTGGCGGAAGATCCGCGTGGCGGGCTCTGGGCGTCCGTCGCCGCCCGAGCCATCGTCGGGCCCGGGAGCGGGCTCGACGCCGAGGAGGTCCAGGCCCACCAGACGACCCCGAGCAACAACAACAGGACCGCGACTCCAATGAGCGTTCGCATGGGGAAACCCTCAGGGGCCGTCGAGCCAGGCCGTGAACTTGCTGCGCGGCAGGGGCGTGGTCATCCAGGACACGTCCGGCTCGGGGGCGTGCAGCAAGTCGCGCACGGGGAGCAACCTGCGCAGCGCTTCCCGCGACAGCGTGCCCTTCTTCGTGCGCCAGCGAATCTCGCCGGTCTCCAGGATGCGCGCCACCACGGCGTCCGTCAGGCGGCAGTCGCCCGCCACGTAGTCGAGCACGGCCTGGTGGTTGCCGCGGGCCCATTCCTTGGGGGCGTCCTCGCCGTGCATGGACTTCTTCTCGGCGATGCCCATGCCGTCGGCCACCGCCGCGAGCCCCACGGGATAGCCCTTGAGGACGAAGAACTGGAACATGGGATCGAAGAGCTCCCGGGCCACCTCCCGAGCCAGCCCCAGATCGCCCGCGGCGTGGCCGAGCCAGCGCAGGTCGAAGGACAGCCCGTTCCAGGCCGTGACCATGGCGCCCGCGCGCTGGGCGGCCCGCAGGTGGAGGAGCACCTCCTTCGCTCCCGCGGCGTCCAGGTGTCCGCCGGGTTGGCCCCGGGTCACGCTTCCGTGCCAATGGCGCACGAGGCCGCGCTCGTCCACCGCGGCGGCGCAGGCGATCTTGAACGGCCCGTGACGATCGAGGTCGTCCCCGGGGGCGAGCTCGATCACGTCGGCGAGCTCGATGTCGAAGGCCAGTCGGGCGCGCGTTCCCGCGGGAGCCTTCGCGGGAGCCTTCGCCGGATCGCCGGCCGGCCGCGACCCGGGTCCGGGAGTCGCGGGATTTCCGAAGAGGTCGGCCTGTCGGTTCATGGGACGCGCCGCTCAGTGCCCGTGGAGCCGGGACAGCTCCGCGCTGCCGAACCACTCGTCGAGGGCATGGGCTCCCACGCGCGCGAGCACTTCGCCGAACGCCTCCTCGGCCTGGGCCAGGTTCTGCGCGTCGAGCCAGGCCACGGCCCGGCCGGCCTCCAGGTCGGCGAGCAGGAAGACCCGGCCCTGGGCCATCAGGGGCGCCAGCTCGCGCCGCGCCACGTCGCCGTGCTCCGCGGTGAGCAGCACGTAGCCGCGCATGTTTTCCATGGGATTGGGCGTCGCGCCGCCGGCCTTGGCGGCCGCCTCGCGCGCGAGGTCGCGCTCCAGCGCCGCGGCGAGAGGCGCGTCGGTGTCGAAGTCGTGGTACTCCAGCACGAACATGCCGAGCTTGGACGTCGGGTCCGTGGAGGCCCACTCCGTGGCCAGGGCACGGTCTCCGGTGTTCATGACGAACAGCCCGCGCAAGGTCGCGTCGTGGCGCGCCTTGCCGAAGGGGCCCGCGACCACCAGGCGGCGCGCCTCGGCCAGGGCGCCGATGTTCTGCATGTGGCCCTGGAATGCGGTTTGGCGCTCCTGGCCCACGACCTGTCCGTCGGCCGGCCCGGTCTTCAGGAACACGAGCGTGTAGGCGGGCCGCTTCGCGACCGGAGCTTCCGCCGTTGGTGTCGGCGCGTCGGGCAACGCGGGCCTCGCCGCGCCTGCGTCCGCGCTCCCGGGCGTCGAGGGCTGGGCCCGCTCCGGACTCGCGCAGCCGAAACCAAGGACGAAGGAGAGTGCCAGGGCCGCCCCAACAGGGAATTTCATGGGCGCGATGGTAATGGGCCGCGCGGATCCCGGGAAATCGCGGCCGCGCCGGTCACGAGCGCGCCTGTCAGCCCTGCGTATGGGCTTCAACCCCCGAGCACGGTCCAGCGATCGTCCGCCAGGTCGTAGCGCAGCAGGATCGGCACGCGGTGGCTCGCGAAGCCTGCAGAAGGAGCCGCTTGGAGCTCATCGCTCGGAACGGTGGTCGTCGTCGAGTGCCCCAGGGCCAGTCCCCTCGTGGCCTGGGTCGGGTCACACACCCGCTCCCCACACCCCTGCGGCCGCTTCTCGCGGGACCTCGCGGGGTGGCCCGCCCGTCCCATCCGCTCTGTCCTTCTCGGAGGCTTGCTGGGCCCCAAGACAGCGCGCCCAGGCGAAGCCGGTCGGGCCTCGCCTGGGCGACGTCATCTCGGCTGGTCGGGGAATTCCCGAAGGCTGATCCAGCCGTCCAGTTTGCGGGCGCCTAGCCCCAGATCAGGCGCCCGATCGCGTAGCCGATGCCGCAGACCAGGGCGCCGATGAGTGCCCCGGCGGCTGCCCCGGGAATCCGGCAGACCCGACGGTAGCCCCCCAGGCGGCGATCGCCCCGCCGGCTTGCCAGGCGGTCTGGCCGGGCGTGGGCCGGGGCGGTGCAGGCGGAACCGGCGCCGGCGGCGGAGGCGGCGGCGGAGGCGTGACCACCACAGTCACGGTCACCGTAGTGACGTTCCCGTTCGCGTCGACCACACGGATGATCACCAGCGTGGTCGTGTTGCCGGGTCTCTGCGGGGCGCACACCGGGGGGTCCACATAGAAGTTGTTCTGGGCGAGGGTCGTGCCGTTGCGCCGGAAGCCTCGCACGCCCGAGGCCACGTACTTCCCGCCGATCAGGGCATCGACCCGGTTCATGAACGCGCTGGCGGTGGCGGTCTGGCCGCTCGACAGCTGCTCGATCGGGAGCTTCATGTCAAAGTCGACCTTGTACTGCCCGCCGGAGGCTCCGATCACCAGGCTGATGGAACCCGTCTGGCCCGTCTGCAGGGCAATGTCCAGGCGACCGTCTCGGCTCTGATCGAAGCGGGTGATCTGGACATCCGTAGATCCATCGCCCTGCACGTTCGAGTCCATCTCGATCACGAGCGTTTCGTCGTACGGGACGCCCGTGTAGGGGGTCGGCCCGGACGGGAAGGGGCGGTTGGCGGTGAAGAGGCTGTGCGTCTTTCCATCTCCCACCCGGGTGATCGCGTTCGAGGTGACGACGACTCGAGTCGACGGATTGAGGTAGTCGCGGCACCCGCGCTTCTCCGCGAAGAGCCACTGGTCATCACCCTGTTGGGTGAGGGTCGTGTTCCCGCTGATCTCGAACCACTGGATCAGGCCGGACTCGACCAGCTTCACATGCGAGGCGTAGTCGGTCCTGGGCCGGCCGATCGGGAACCCGCTGTAGGTCGCCTTGTTGTCGATGAAGATCGAGTCTCCAGCGGCGGAGGTGAGCGTACCACTCACGATCCTCTGGTAGCTGAGGGAACTGGCATTGGGGTTGCCGACCAGTTTCGTGAGCAGCTGACCCTTGTAGACCGACGGGACACCGTGCTTCTCGATGGTGAAGCTGTGGTCGGCAGTCACCTGCAAGGTGGTCGAAGTCGGACGACTCACCACGACTCCCATGACCGACGAGCCCGTGATCGAGTACCGACCGTTGTCGTACTGCATGTCGCCGTAGCCGAGCAGCGTGTCGTTGACGAGCTGCTGGGCGCCGAGCAAGAGATCCTCGGGGCCGGCGTGCATCAGGTCGTTCGAGCGACCGGGAGACGGGCGGGCCGCCAGACGGCCGCCGTGGGGGGCCCAATCCCCGGGGCTGCCCGGGTAGTTGGTCGTGTTGGAGTTGCGACCGACGGACTCGCCCTCGAGAACTGGGGTGCCGGTCGCGAAGCTCGTGTTGAAGAACTTGCCCGGCCCCCAGGGACCGAGGTTGGTCCCGCTGGGGGCAGTGCCCAGGCCCCAGTAGAACGCGTCGATGACCTGGGACGACTGGGAATCGAGCAGTCGAACGCCCCCGCTCTTGTTCCCGAGGTAGTTCGCCATCGGCAGCCCGGAGCTGAAGGCAGCCGATCCATCGCTCACATCGGAGTCGAGCTGGGGAAGCGAGCCCGGCCCGAGGCAGAGCACGACGGCACATCCCTTCCGAGCCAGGACCGGCGGGAAGCGGCCGATCGAGTTGCCGAGGTTGTCGGTCAAGCTGAGGGTGCTGAGGTCGAGACTGTCCTGAAGCACGAGGATCTCGACGTATTCCCCGACGGCCGCCGTGCCGTCCGTGCCCGTGGAATCGAAGAGGATCTCGTTGAGCACCGCAGGGGGAATCGGCGAACCGGCAGGCCCCTGCCCCAAGGCGCCGAGTCCGAGCGTTGTGGTGCACAGCGCCAGCGCAAGCGTGGAGCGCACACCGGGCCAGAGTCTCTGATGGCAGAAGTTCGTTTTCATGTCAGCCTCTTGGTTGAGGAATGAAGGGAAGAGCAAATGGGGAACTGAGAAGTGCACGGTTGCCCCCCCTCTCGAGTGGACGTTTGACGCGACTCGATCGAGGCGCCGGCAACCGGCGGCGAGGAGGAATTCGCGGTCGCGACTGCGGTCGCGAGTACTCCCCTCAATCCCTGAGGCGCTGGGGAAGCGCTCAATCGGCGAGACTTCGTGGGGATTTTTCCGCGCGGAGTCGTGACTCGGGGGAACGGCCCTGCGGGCCTGCCACTGGTCCCAGGAGACAGGGGGCTGGGCGAGCGCGTGCCTCATGGAGGGCGTGCCCTCCCCGGGGGACTGCGCGGAAGCCCCCGGAGTCTCCGCGGTGGGTGGGGAAGCACCCGTCCATTGCAGGGCCGTGGAGACGCGCGGGCTTCTCGAGACCCTGCTCGTGGACCCGGGAAGTCGCGGCCCAGCGGGTCTCGGTCCCGCTCGTCAGCCCTGTCGCACGGACCTCAACCCCCGAGCACGGTCCAGCGATCGTCCGCCTGGTCGTAGCGCAGCAGGATCGGCACGCGGTCCTCCTCGGCGCCCACCCGCATGCCGCCGATGACCCAGATCGAGCCGTCCAGGGAAACCGCCTGGGGCATGGCCATCAGGAACGGCGGCCGGGCACGCTCGGTCCAGGTGCCCGCGGAGGATTCGAAGCGCCATGCGCCGAAGTCGCCGAAGAGGTAGAGCGATTCTCCGCTCCGGGCCTGCACGGTGAACTTGGCCCACAGGCCGACGGGGGGCGCGGCGCCGGGCTTCCAAGGGGAGGCCGCGACCGATTGGCCGGGGCGATCGTCCGGCAGCACCCAGTGCTCCACCTGGGGCTCGAATTTCACGCCGTCCAGTCCTCCCAGGACGTGCAGTTTCTGCTGCAGGGTCTGCAGGCAGTGAAAGTGGTCTCCGACGTCGAAGCCCGGCGGCGCGGGGAGTTCGCGCAGCGCGGCCGTGGGGCCGCCCTCGGGCGATCCAGGCCCCAGGTCGATCGCCAGGAGGCCCGTCCGACGGCCTCCATAGCCCCCGAGCGCGTAGATCGTCGAGCCCACGGCCGCGGCGGCGAAGTGGGAGCGGGGCCAGTCGCCTGGGGCGGCGCCGGTGATCGGCACGGGCTCCCAGCGGTCGTGCTTCGAGTCGTAGCGCTCGAGGCCTTCGCCCAGTGCGAACGCCGCGCCGTGCACCACCGCCGAGGCGAAGAAGGCGCGGCCCGTTCCCATGTCGGCGCGCCGCTCCCATTTCTTGGAGCCGGGCGCCAGCCACCAGGTCTGCCGGGTCTCGCGGTCGGGCACCGAGGCGTCGCCGAAGCCGCCGAAGCACAAGAGGCCGCCGTCCACGAGTTCGATGCGGTGGCCGTGCCGCGGCGCGGGGAGCGCCACGGGCACGAGCACGGCCGGGGCGGCGGGCGGCGCGGACGGCGCGGGTTGCGCCTGGCTCGGCAGCGCGATCCACAACAGTGCCGCGGCGAAGACGCTCACGACGAGAGCCCCCGCAGCACGAGCACCTTGGGCTCGGTCATCTCCAGGGCCGCGTAGTGCACGCCCTCCCGGCCGAAGCCCGAGGCCTTCGTTCCGCCGTAGGGGTAGTTGTCCACGCGGAACGTCGGCACGTCGTTGACGATCACGCCGCCGAAGTCGAGTTCGCGGTGGGCGCGGAGCGCGTGCTCCAGGTCGCGCGTGAACAGACCGGCCTGCAGGCCGAAACGGCCGCCATTCGCCCGCGCCAGCACCTCGCCGAAGTCGTCGAAGGCCTCGACCACGGTCACCGGGCCGAAGACCTCCTCGCGACAGACGCGCAGGGTGGGGTCGACGTCGGTGAGCACCGCGGGCAGGACCACGTTGCCGCGCCGCTCTCCCCCGCAGTGCAGTCGCGCTCCGGCGGCCCGGGCCTCGCCGATCCACTCCAGGACCCGTTCCGCGTGGCGCGTTTCGATCAACGGGCCCACGACGGTGGCTTCGTCGAGGGGATCGCCCACGGCCAGCGCCTGCGTGGCCGCCACGAAGCGCTCCAGGAAGCGCTCGAACAGGCTCTGATGCACGAACAGGCGCTGGACCTTGATGCAAACCTGTCCCCCGTGGGCCCAGGCGCCGGAGAGGATCGCGGGCAGCACCTGCTCGAGGTCCACGCCCGCGTCCACGATGCATGGTGCGTTGCCCCCGAGCTCCAAGAGCACCTGTTTCCTGCCCGCCAGGGCCTTCAGTTTCCAGCCCACGGCCTCGCTGCCGGTGAAGGAGAGCACCGCGAGGCGCGGATCCTCGACCATGCGCTGGGCCGTGCTCTCGGCGCAGTGGAGGACGTTGACGGCTTCGGCGGGCCAGCCGGCTTCGATCACGATCTCTGCCAGCCGGTGGGCCGTGAGAGGGCACTGGGGCGGCGGCTTGAGCACGCCCGAGGCGCCCACGGCGATCATCGGCGCGAGCTTGTGGGCCACGAGGTTGAGCGGGAAGTTGAAGGGCGAGATCATCGCCACCGGGCCGCGCGGCACGCGCGTGGAGGCACAGGCGCCCTTCGGCGCGGGCCTCGAGGTCAATGGGGATCACCTCGCCGCCCAGGGTGCGCGCCACCTGCGCGCCCAGGGTGAACGTCACCACGGCGCGGGCCACCTCGGCTCGGGCGAAGCGAATCGGCTTGCCGCCCTCCAGGGCCATCAGCCTGGCCAGGCCGTCCGCCTCGGCTTCCAGCCGCCGGGCCACGCCCTCGCAAATGGCCGCCCTGCGGTGGGACGGCAGACGCCGCGTGACCTCGAAGGCCCGCGTCGCGGAGGCGATCGCGTCCTCCATGTCGCGTTCGCTTCCCCGGCACACCAGGCCCACGGGCGCGCCGTCGTAGGGGCTGCGAATCGGGTCGACAACGTCCGAAGCGCGCAACTCGCCGCCGATGCGCATGCGCTGGGCCTGCATGGGGAGCATTCTAGCCCCGAGCCCGGCCCCCAAGGCGCGAGCTCGCCGCCCGCGAGGAGCACTTGATACCGTGGGGGAAGCCATGTTCTCGAGCGCCTGGACCGCCGACCGGATCGCCGGAGAGCTTGCGCGGCGCAAGCCGGTCGAGCTGGAGCTGGCGCAGTTCCAGCAGGCGGCGGTCGCGGCGATCCTGCTCGGCCCTCCCGCGGGCGGGGAGACGGAGCTCTTGCTGATCGAGCGCGCCCTGCGCCAGGGAGACCCCTGGTCGGGGCACATGGCCTTGCCCGGCGGCCGGCGCGAGCCCTCCGATCCGGACCTGGGAGCCACCGCGGTGCGCGAGGTGCGCGAGGAGACCGGGATCGATCTCGCGGGGGCACGGCTCCTGGGCCGCCTCGACGATCTGCGCCCGATCCGGCGCTCGAGCCTCGGCATCGCCGTGCGACCCTTCGTCTTCTGGGTCGCCGAACGGCCCAAGCTGGTGCTCAGCGACGAAGTGGCGGACACGCTGTGGGTGCCGCTCTTCTCGCTGGGCGCGCGCGCCGCGGAGACCGACGTGCAGCACCGGGGCGAGAGTCTGCGCGTGCCTGCCTACCTGGTCGAGCAACGCGTGGTGTGGGGAATGACCCAGCGCGTGCTCGAGAACCTGCTGCAGGTGACCGCCTGAGGCCGCGCGGCGCCGGATCTCGGCGCGGCTAGGTGCTCGCTTCCACGAAGCCGCGGAAGCCGCCATAGCTCATGCGCTTCACGTCGAAGGGCATGTTCATGGCATTGCACAGTTTGAGCATGCTGGGGTCCTTCATGGCCTTGGCGTTGACGGCGTCGCGGTGGGCGCGCGACTTGTAGCGGATCCAGGAGAAGACCACCGTCTCGCCCTTCTTGGCGCCGGCCAGCTTGGTGAAGGGGCGGCCCATGGGAGTCGCCAGGTCGTCGCCGGCGCACTCGCGGTATTCGAGGGCGCCGTGCTTCATCCAGATCTTGCAGGCGGCGCGGGACAGCCGCGCGTAGGCGGCGAGCTTCTTGTTGGAAACGCAGAGCACGAAACCGTCGGTGTAACTCATGGGAACTCCAGGGTCGGGGTGGGGGGGCTTGTCAGCGCGCGCGCGCGACCCAGTTCTCGGCGATGCGCTTGAGATCCGGGGGCGTACTGTACGGTTCGCCGAAGAAGTGGCGCTCCAGGTGCTCGATGTCACCCGCCAGGGCCCCGTGGTCCTCGCTGGCCAGTGCCCCGGGAACACCGTTCCCCTGGTGGGCCTGGATGTCGCGCAGCAGGCCCAGCACCGTGAAGGGATTCAGCGTCTCCGGCACGCGGTAGCGCGCGGACGCCGCGGCCTTGGGCTTCTGCATCCGCATCCAACCGAACACGCTGGCCGCCATGGCCAGGAAGCCCGCCGGGAGCCACCACATCCAGCTGCGATCGGGCTTGGCGTACTCCTGCTCCAGCGGAATCGTCTCCCCGACCGTGGCCAGGTCCGCGTCGACGAAGCGGAAATGCTCGCTCGACACGGTGGGCGACTTGGGCTTGCCGAAACTGAAGGAGGACGGAGGTTCGGGGAGGCCCTGCTTGGCCGCCATGCTCACGGTCCAGGTGCGCTCGGAGTTCACGCCCGAGCCTTCCTCGGCGAACTTGACCACCGCGACACCGTGGTCGTCCACGGCGGTGATGTCGAAGCCCGGCGGGGCCAGATCCAGGGTCGATTCCAGCTTGGGAACGAGGCCGGTGGCCGTGGCCTTGATCTCCAGGACGAGCTTGCCCGACTTGGACTGGCGTTCGTCGAGGGTCTGGGTGACGGCCAGCTTGTCGAAGGGCCGGGGTTCGGAGTTCTCGGGCTTGGCGTCGATCACCACGGCGGCGGATTCCACGGGCAACACGGCGTAGCCCGTGGTGTCCAGGAAATCCAGATCCAGGCGGATCGGCGGCACGCGGTCCACGGCCTCGCTGCGGGGCTTGAGCAGCGCGTAGGCATAGGGCGTCACGCGCCAGCCGTACTCCGGTTCCGCCTTGGAGCGCACCTGGGGGTCGTTGAAGGTGACCGAGAGCACTTCGAAGTGCTCGGCGAGCGTCGTGCGCAGGGTCTCCTCGAACTTGTCGCGGTAGTCCTCCAGGGGGCGGCCGTAGTTGTAGCCGAAGTTCTGGCTGTTCTGGTTCTGCAGGTACTTGGCGAAACCACCGGACTCGCGTTCGATCTCGCGCGTGTGGCGGATGTCGAGGGAGAGGCCGAAGGGAGCCTCCTTGCCCACGCGGTCCGAGCCGTCGATCGTGGCGCGCAGCTGGATCTCGGTGACCAGGTCCTTGTAGTAGTCGAAGACCTGCCGCGCCTCGCGCGCCAGCTTGTGGTCGCCGACGATCGAAAGGCCCTCGCGCACGTAGCGGAACTTGATCGCCGGCGCCGTGTTGCTCATGCGCGTGAACAGCGCGGCGGCGAACATGCCCAGGTGCCGCTCCGAGGCGGCGCCGGGCAGGGACATGAGGGCTTCGCGCAGGGCCTCGATTTCGGCCGTGGCGAGCTGGCTCTTGGCGTCGATGGCCTTGAGATCGCAGGCCCCCAAGGCGGCGTAGAACCACATGTCGTAGGCCGACATGCTCTCTTTCTCGCGCTCCAGCTCAGGTAGCTTTGCCGCATAAAGCGAGGCCGCCTTGCGGAACGACTCGAAGGCCGCGGCGCGCCGGGCGCTGAACTCGGAGTCCTTGGCGAGCTCGGCGCGGAAGTTGTTCTCGTCGTGGGCCAGGGCCGCCTTGACGACCCACAGCTCCCAGCTGTCGGGATGGCCCCCGAGCAGGGCATCCACCGTCGCCGCGCCCAGGGCGTAGCCGCGCAGCACCTCGGCCTGGATGTCCTTCTGGCGCCGTCCGGTCTTGTTCTTCTCCTGCAGGGCCGGATCGCGCCAGACCTCCACCAGATTGGCGCGCATGGTCTGCAGGATGTTGGCCAGGGTCGAGGGCTTGAGCGTGTCCGCCTTGCCGAAGATCTTCTCGATCTCCTCCATGCGGAAGACCTCGGCGCTGGAGTGGGCGGTGGTGAAGGCGCTCGCGATCAGCGAGTCGTCCAGCTCCACGGGCAACTTGCGCAGCCGCGCGACCCACTCCGACAACTCCTGCAGGTTGCGTTCCTGCTTCGAGCGCGTCAGCGGGATGCCGTTGGCCCGCTCCTCGAAGCCGTAGAAGAACATGTACTGGTTGGTGCGGTTGCGCTCGGAGTTCGGATCGTGGTTCTTGGTCCACACGCGCAGGAACTCGTCGGCCAGTTCCTTGCCCTGGCGCGGCAGCCCGGCGCAGACCGACTCGATGTACGGGAAGGCCTGGGCCTCCTCGCCGACCTTCAAGTACAGCTGGGAGAACAGGATCTGGAAGCGCGGCGCGAGCGTCGATCCCAGATGGCCCAGCCACGCATCGGTGGGGCGCATCTCCAGCACCTTCGCCGTGCCGATCGGGTTGGGGACGTTGCCGCGGTAGTTGCCGCCGTAGTTGTAGTAGAAGAAGTTGCCGTAGTAGTCGCGCTGCATGCGCGGGGACATCGAGGTGGAGTCGTCGTACTGGTAGGAGAGCTGGGCCTCCCGCAGCCAGTTCCCGGCCAGCAGCTCGAGCTCCCGTGCCCAGGTCTTGGCCAGTTCGGGCGCGGCGGCGAGCAGCGCCTTGGCGGCTGTGGTCTGCAGCTCCAAGAGCTTCTCGCGCTTCTCCTCGTTCATGGCCTCGGCGGCGATGGCAAGGGAGGACGCCGAACCGATGGCGGCGACGATCTCCATGCCGCGCTCGGGGCGCGCGGTGAAGCTCTCGTCGAGCCAGGCCTGTCCCAGCTCCTTCTGGATCTTCGGCGCGATGTCCACCGCGCGCGTCAGGGCCTCCTTCTTGACCTCCAGGGCGACCTCGCCGACGGCGAGCACCGCCTGGGTCGCCTTCCAGGCCTCCTCCAGCCAGCGGACCTTGGAGTCCTTGGCGTACTCGGCGAGCACGTAGCGCGCGATCAGGTTGAGGCCTTCGCGGTCGTTCGCGGTTTCGGCCTCTTCGCGCGTGGGCACCAGCCGGGCGATGGCGCGCGGTTCGTTGGCGGCCACCAGGAGTCTGGCCATCAGTCGCTTGTCGATGCCGAAATTTTCCTCCGCCAGCCGCGGCTCGACGTCGGCCAGGAACGTCTCCAGTTGGTGTCCGCTGTCGAAGGACTGGCGCAGGAACTGGCCCAGCGTCGTGATGCTGGCCTGCTCCAGTTTCTTGGGGAAGGCCTGGGCGAGGCCGATCACGTCCGCGGGCGCGAACTGGTTCTTCTCGATGTACATCTGGCCCTGCTGGGGCACCTGGGGCCGCTGCTGGGGCCCCTGCTGGAGCGACTGCAGCATGCGCGTGTAGCCGGCCTTGGCCTCCGCCTCGGTCAGCGTGGCGTAGTAGGCCTTGACCGCCGCCCAATCTCCGAGGGTCACGTTCCGGCGCAGGGCTTCCATTTCCGCCTGGATCGCCTTGGCTTCGGCGGCCTTCTTCGCGGCCTCCTCCTTGGCCTTGGCGGCGGCTTCAGCGGCGGCCTTCTCGGCGGCGAGGCGCGCGGTCTTCTGCTCCTCGGTCTCGTTGGCGGGGGGAGCCGGCGCGCCGGATTCCTCCCCGGCGGGCTTCTCCGCCGGCGGGGTGACTTCGGACGGCTTGGCTTCCGCCGGCTTGGTCTCCGCCGGCTTGGCCTCAGCTTGGCCTCAGGCGGCTGCCCCTCGCCGGGCTTGGCTTCGGGGGGCTTCTCCGCTTCAGGTTTCTTGGGCGGCGTGGCCCAGGCGGCGAGCATCGAGGACGGCCGACGGTCGTACTCCAGCTTCTGCAATTCCTGGAGCCTGGGCGTGGGGGGGCCCGCCGGCGCGGACTCGCCGTCCCCTTCTCCCGGGGCAGGCATCACCATGCCCCCGTCGATCATCATGACCTCGCCGTCGCCCGAGAATTCGATGATCTCGATCTGCGCCGGGGCCGCGAGCGGAGCCCATGCGAGCACGAAAGCGCACAAGAAGAAGCTCTTCTGCCTCATTGCGAAACCACGCCGCGACCGCGGCGCCCTGGAGTCACGAAGCACCCGGGAAGTGGACGAATTCTAGGAACCGGAACCGTCGGGAGGGGGACCGGAGCTCGCGCCGCGAGCATCCTTGGGCCCAGCGGACTTGTTGCTGCTCTTGCCCGGTTTTTGGCCGCGACCGCGGCCACTGCCACAGCCACGTCACTGCGAGGGCAGCGGCAATCCCTGGAGGTCCTTCAGGTCCATCCGGGCGAGCCGGATCGCGGACTCGAGATTCTCCTGGTTGGCCTGGGCCAAGGTCTCCTCGCCGGCCGCCCGGGCCTTTTCGGCCAGCAGCTTGTAGTTCTGACGCGAAGCCTCGATCTCGGGCTCCCATTCCTCCGCGGGCACGCCCTCCAGGCGCATCAGCCAGGTCCGGTAGTACTGGGCGTTGGCCAGGGCGCCGCGGGCGTCGGCCAGCAGTTTGGGATCGGCGGTGGGATCCGACTCCAGCTCGTCCACCAGCACGGAGAACTCGCGGTGGGCGTCCGGCAGCTTGCTGAGGAACATCTGCGCCTTGGCGCGCTCCAGCCGCAGCAGGCGCGACTGGGTCACGCTGCCCGCCGGCAGTTCCCCGAGCGCCGTCTCGTAGGCCTCGGCGGCCTGGGCCCACAGCTCCCGCGCGGCGGCGTCACCCTCGGTTGCGGCCGTGGCGCGGGCGCGGCGGGCGCAGTCCTCCGCCCTGGCGGCTGCGTCCGACGCGCGATCCTCGCGCGTGCGATCCTGCCCAGGACCGTAGTGGTAGGCGGCCGCCCCGGCGGGCAACAGCAACCAGACGAAGAGCAACAGCTTTCTCATGGTGGAAGCGCTCGACATGCGAGCGCGGTCGGCGATCGGCGAGAGCGGGAGGCGATTTCAGTCTAGCGGCATGCCCCCGGTTCCGGTACCGGCCCTGGGCTTCGATGACCTGAGCTTCGATGAACCGGGCCCTCGGGGCGGGGGGGGCCTGCCTGGATGTCGGCTTCCGGGCCTGGACTACCCTAGCCCCCGGCGGAGGTTGCACTCCCCTGGCCGGCGGCGGCCCCCCCGGCGCGGCTCCGGGCCCGGGCCTCCAGCTCCCGTCTCAGGTTCGAGACGCGCTCGGGCCAGGCAATGCGCACGTATTCCCAAGCCTCGTCGCTGTTGTCGCTGGTGTGCAGGAAATTGGCGCGGCGCTCCGCGGGGAGCCGCCCGTTGACCGCGTCGCGGATGGCGCGCTTCTCGACGATCCGGCCGTTGTCCATGTCCGGATAGCGCCGGGCAAAGCGCCGCCGCGTGGGCAGGGGATTCGGATCGAAGGCGATCAGGAACAGGGCCGGCGCCCCGCCGTGGGCCGCGAACTCACCCTGGCCCCAGTTGCCGCCGCGGGCGTGCTCGGCGAAACGCCCGGCCGCCGCGGGGTCGAGCTCCTCGCGGGCCAGCACGCGAAAACCGCGCTGTGTGATTTCGTGTTCGATGGCGTCGGCGAGACCGGCCTCGAGGGCCCCCTTGCGCACCACGAAGACGCACCAGCCCGGCTTTTCCTTCCGAGGCGATGCGCTGAAATGCCGCGCGCGGATCCAGGGATTGCGGTTGGCCCACTTGCGCAGCATGTCCCGCGGAGGACGCCAGCCGTGCTGCTCCAGGAACTGATCCAGGTCCTCCATGGAGGTGGGCACCTGGAGGCCCACTTCGCGCCCCAGGGCCGCGAGGATGCCTGCGAAGTCGTGCTTGGGCGCGCTCGAGGGTTCCACCCCCGCGAGGGCCGTGGGCAGGCCCGAGGCGGGGCCCTTGTGGTAGAGCGCGTGGAAGGCCAAGGAAAACAGCGCGTCCCTGGGCGCGGGCCGGCGCACTCCCCGTTCGGTGAGCACGCTGCGTTCGAGCATGGAGAGCGCCAGTCCCGCCGGATAGTAGGTGGCGCCGCGGTAGCCCAACCCCAGGGCGCCGTGGCTGGCGTAGATGTCGAGCGGAATCGTGCCCACGTTGGGGCCCAGGGCCTCCAGGAACGCCGCCGCATCCTCGTCGTGGACCAGGAGGTCCACGTCTCCCTGGGCCGTTTCCGGGAGGGTCTCCCACCAGCGCAGCACCAGATAGCGCACGCGCCGCCGTTCCAGCTCGGCGAAGAAGTCCGCCAGGCCGATTTCGGGCGACAGGTAGCGCCGCGCCCGCACCTTGCGCTCGCCCGGGACCTCGAATCTCGACCAGGAGGCGCCGGCCCAGTCGAAGCTGCCGCGCCCCGCGGCCAGGCCCAGGGCGCGACGGGCCACCAGCGCCAGCCGGGCGCGGCCGTCGCTGCGGCGGACGACGATCTGGCGTGCGGCGCGCAGCGAACTCCTGCTCCACAGCACTCCGGCGGAGTCCCCGTCGAGCCACAGCACATCGGCGCTGTGCCTGTGGGCCCGGCCCCGCTCCCGATCCGCCTCCGTCCAGGCGTGGATCTTGCGGGCCCGCGGTCCCGCCTGGGACCGCAGGGCCTCCAGGCGCTCGGGCGCCGTGAGCACCAGTACGTTTTCCAGCCCCCGCGCGCCGAGCTCCTCCAGGACCGCGAGGTCGCGGGCGTCGCAGACCAAGATGCGGGTCGCGGCGTTCCAACCCTCCGGCAGGGCGTGGCTCATGGGGTCGCCGCAACCCGGCCGGTCGCGGAGGGCGGCCTGGCCCGGGGCCTGCCCACCACGGAGGCGTACACGGACTCGACGCCCTGATGCATGCGCTCCAGCGAGCGTTCCTCCATGGCGAACTCCCTGGCGTTCCGTCCCATGGCGGCGAGCATGGCGCCGTCCCCGAGCAATTCGGCCAGCGCCGCCGCCAGGGCCCCGGAGTCGCCGGGAGGCACCAGCCTGCCGTGGCTCCGCCGCACGATGTCGGGGAGCATGCCCACGTCCGAGCAGACCACCGGCAACCCGGTGGCCAGGGCCTCCAGGGTCGCGCGGCTCGAGCCCTCCGAGCCGATGCTGGTGAGGGCGTACAGGTCCGCCGCGGCAAGCACCCGCGGCACGTCGCGGCGCACTCCGAGCAGGTGCAGACGGCCGCGAAGGTTCAGCTCGTCGCGGCGGCGCTCGAGTTCCTCCCGCGCCCGGCCCTCGCCCGCGATCAGGCCGTGGACCTCCCCCAGGGAGGCGGGCAGTCGCGCCAGGGCCTCGAGGAAGTGCACCTGCCCCTTGACCGCCTCCAGGCGGCCCACGTTGACCACCACCCGCGCGTCCGCGGGAATCCCTAGCTCGCGCCGCAGCTCGCGTGCGGACGGATCGGGCCGGAACCGTTCGGTGTCGACCCCCTCCACGAGCGGGTGCACGCTCTCCCGGGGCTCGCCCGCCGAGAGCAGCGCCGCCTCGATGCGGTCGCAGGTGGCGAACGTGGCGCGGCAGATCCTGTTCAGCAGGGGCCGCGCCAGGTGGGGGCGCACCGGCTTGGTGATCGTGCGGGAGCGCACCAGCACGGCCCCGGTGCCCAGCACGGCCGCGGCCGCGATGTAGGTTTCCGCGGACTGCCAGACGTGGACCACGTCGACCCCCCGTTCGCGGATCAAGCGCCGCAGGCGCCCTACGTCCTGGGCTAGGCTCCTGGGGCTGAACCCAGAGCGCAGCTCGAGGCCGTGCACCTCCTCGACAGCGCCGTCGGCAGCCCATTCGAACAGTTTGGACCCCTCGCGGGCCCCCACGAGCACCCGGTGTCCGTGGGCGGCCTGCAGCCTGCAGAGGTGGCTGGCGAGGTACACGGTTCCGTTGCGTCGCCGGAGCGAGCACAGGTGCAGAATCGTCAGGGCCATGGCGCCACAACTTTGTGGGACGATGGTGCTTTCGACAAGAGTCGGTCAAGGCCTTCCGGCGCGGTCGCCCTTCCCCGGTCGCCGGGGAGGGGGCTCGCCGGGCGGAGGAGGACTCAGCCGCCGACCAGCGCCGTCCAGCGCGGGTCCGACCGCAGTCGCTCCAGCACGGCCGCGGCGAACACCGCGCATCCGGCGTCCGTGAAGTGCACCGAGTCGTTGAAGTGCACCCGGTCGCCGGGCACGCTCTGGGCCACGTCCAGGAGCAGCACGCCCTTCTCGGCGGCCACCTCGCGGGCCACCCGGTTGTACTCGTCGAAGCCGTCCAGGAGCAGCTCCGGCGTCATGTACGGCATGTAGTAGAAGGAGGTGTTGCAGGCCTGGGCCAGGCGCGCGGGGTCCTGCCCCCGCCGGGCCTGGGTGCTGAAGGTCATCAGGACCACGAGCTTTGCCCGTGCCTTGGCTGCGTCGCACAGGGCCGCCAGTCGCTCGCGATAGCCCGGCGACAGTTCCCGCGGCTCGAAGCGCACGCGGCCGGTCTCGCCCGCGGCGCCCTGCTTGCGCTTTCCCAGGGTCAGGTTCTTCTCGATCAGGTACCAGGTGAGGGAGATCTCCCCGAGGGTCGAACCCGCGTCGGAGTGGCCGGTGTAGACACCCTGGGCCACGGCCAGCTCCCGGGTGTCGCGGGTCAGGTCGTTGGTGGCCTCGTAGAGGAAGACCACGTCGGGCTCGAAGGGGGCGACGCGCTTCTCCAGGTTGATGCGCATCTGCTCCAGCTGGTGGCCGCCCACGCCGGCGTTCAGGTAGTCCACGGACCCCGCGGTCCGGTCCTTGGCGGCCCCGGCGGCCACCAGGGCCGGCCAGGTGCTGCTCTCGGAGCCCGCCTCCGCGCAGAAGGTCGTCGAGGCGCCCAGAAAGGCCAACCGCAGCCGGCCGGGGGGCTTGGGCTGGTCCGGCAGCGGGCCGCGGAAGCCCCGCGAGTTGATCGTGAAGTGGGCCGTGGTGCGGCCCGGCGGCGGGATTTCGAGGCCGCTCTCCGGGTCGATCACGAAGGCGTGCATCTGACCGAACGTGCCGTACTTTGCGTACTGCCTCACCCGCAGGGCACCCTTTACGGCGAGCAGGGCCAGGAGCAACCCGCCGCCGGCCAGGAGCAGTTTGCTGCCGAGAGTTGCGCGGCCCGGGGTGGGTGTGGTCGGCCTGGACATCGCGGCCTGCGAAGGTAGCACGCAGGGCCCTAGACCGCCGCGAGTTCGCGGTCGTCCCGCTTCCCCGGGGCGGGCGCGCGCGCCGGGGCGGGCCGCCGCGTTCCCGGGCGCCAGCGGGTGCCGAAGAAGTGCAGCAAGAGCGGCAACAGGGCCAGCACGGCCGTGCCCAGGGCCACGGCGATCATGGCGTAGTCGCGGCGCGTGAGTTTCTCGAACAGGTCCCGTTCCTCCAGGCCCGCGGCGGAGGCGATCAGGGCCGAACTCAGGTGCTTTTCATTGCCGTCGTGGAACGTGCCGCCCAGGCGCGCGGCGATCTGCTTCAGGGTCGGCACGTCCTGGCGCGACTGCCGGCCGTCGATGAACTTGCCCGTGCGCGAGTCGCCGACGCCGACCACCAGGACGCTGCGCACCGAAGGCGGCATCTTGGGCATGCCGTTGGCGGGCACCGTGTCGCCGTCGGTCATCACGATCAGGGTCGTGCTGCGCGGGTTCCAGGGCTTGGCGATCTTGGCCGCCTCCTCCAGGCCGTCGAACAGCTTGGTCTTGCCCGAAGGAAAGGCGAAGTGCATCGGCAGATCGCCGAAGATGTTGCGCACCACCTCGAAGTCCTTGGTGTCGATCACCACCGGCTTCGCGCCGTTGTAGACGGCGACCACGCTGATGCGCGACTGCTCGATCGGCACGCGGTTGAAGAACGACTCGATCAGCGCGCGGGCGCGGGCCATGCGCGAGAGCTTCTTCTCGGGCCCGGCGTCCACCAGGCGCATGCTGGGGGAGACGTCGAGCACGATCAGCACGTGCTGGAAGTCCGCCGTGGCGCGCTCGGCGGCGATGCCGGTCTGGTAGCGGCGCGGCTCCAGCGTGAGCAGGGTCAGGAGCCCCCAGACCACGGCCGAGAGCGCGATCACCCGCAGCCAGGGAGCGCCGTGGGCCCAGGGCGAGGGCGCGCGCGTCGGTCCGAACGCCAGGGGGGCCAGACGCCGCACGCGGCGCGAGTGCAACCACTCCGCCAGCGCGCAAAGGACCAGCGCGCCGCCCGCCGCCAGGATCGCCAGGGCCTCGTCGCTCACCACGGCGTGTACCTCAGCCCGAACAGGGCGAAGAGCGTCACGGCCACGAGTCCCAAGCCTGCCAGGCACCAGGGCCAGAGCCGGTCGGCGGCCTCGGCCTGGGACTTCTCCATGCGCGTCTTCTGCATCTTGTCGATGCGCTGGAAGACGCGCGCCAGGCCGTCGGTGTCCTCGGGCTTGAAGGCCTCGCCGCCGGTCAGCGAGGCGATGCGCACCACAGGGTCGGGGATCGCGCCCTCGGCGATGTGCACCGTGTAGACCACGATGTTGGCCTTGGAGAGCTCCCGGGCGATCACCTCGTCGTTGCCGCCCCCCAGGTCCGAGCTGTAGCCGTCCGTGACCAGGATGATCATCCGGTCGCCTTCCTCGCGCTCCAGGAGCACCTTGCGGCACTCGTTGAGGGCCTTGGCGATCTCGGTGCCGCCGAACCACCCGGGCAGGTTGCGCGGGTGCATGAACGGCGGGGCGCAGCGGAAGGCCGACACGTCGGTGGTCACCGGCACCCAGTGCAGGACGCTGTTGCCGAAGAACGTGAGCCCGAAGGCGTCACCGGTGCGGTAGTCCAGGAACTGGTTGATGGCCTTCATCGAGGCGTCGTAGCGATCGCCGTCGCCGAACTTGGCCGTCATCGAGCCGGAGACGTCCACGCAGAACTGGATGTTGGTCAGCACGCGCTTGGAGCGCGGGGCCTCCCAGGCCTGGGGACCGGCGAGCAGCACGCAGGCCACGCCCAGCAGCAGGGAGGGCGTCGATTCGAACAGGCGCAGGAAGAAGCGCGTCCAGGCGCCGGAGCCCACCGGCGAATGGTCGAAGGGCAGCACCACCGCGCGGCCCGCGCGGTTCCAGGTCCACAGGAGCAGCGCCGCCGGCAGGAGCAGCAGGAACAGCGCCTGTGGGTGTCGGAATGCGTCGATGGTCTCCATGGTCCTGGCGGGAAGGCGTGCGGGCTCAGCGGCCCGCCGCGCGCGCGTTTCCGGCCGGGGGCTCCGGGCTCTGCAGGTCCAACTCGGGCACCGCATCCGGGGGCAGGTTGCGGTAGGGCGCGAGCAGTCCGGTCACGTCGATGTTGCGCGGCGGCGAGGGCATGTGGAGCCAGGCTTCCAGGCTCGACAGGAGCGGCCCGGCCTCGGGGTGCTCGCGCAATCGGCCGAGCAGGGCCGCCGGGCGCTCGTGTTCCAGGTCGAGCTTGCGCCGCCAGTAGGCCACCAGGGACAGCTCGAGCTGCGAGCGCTGCTCGCGCGAGAGTTCTCCGGCCAGGGCGCGCTCCACCAGGGGCCTCAGGCGTTCCGCCAGGGTCGCGGGACGCTGCTCGGCGATCTCGGCCCGCCGTCGCCGTCGCCAGCCCAGCAGGATCACGAGCAGGCCCGCGATCCACAGCACGCCGGCCGCCACCAGGACCGTGCGGTATCCGCCGAAGCCCGGCACGTCGAGGTCGGACGGGGGGTGGGGCTTGACGATGCCCGGCTGCAGCACGCTCCTCACCTCCACGGGAATCGCGGGCAGGCTGCCCGGGGCCCCCGCGCTGGTTTCGATCGGCGTGCCGTCCTTGCGCCGCAGGCCGTCGCGCAGGTCGTAGGTGCCCGGCTCCAGCCCCACGAACTCGAGGTCGTAGCGGAAATCGCTGCCGTGGGGCGAGACGCGCGCGATGCGCAGCACCAGCGGGTCCTTGGGGTCCCTTGGCCGCACTTCGAGTTCGCTGCCGGAGAGCACCAGTTCCTGGATCAGGCCGGGCATCCCCACGCTGGGAATTTCGGGGGCGGGAACTTGGGGGGCGAGAACTCCCTCCTGGGCCCGCAGGGAGAGCCCGCAGGCGAGGAGCGCGCAGACAGTTGCGAGCAGCAAGGCCCGGCGACGGATCATCGTTCCCCCTTGCCCATCCAGCCGCGGGCGCGGAAGAGCTGGCGCAGCGAGTGCGCGAAGGGCTCTCCGATCCGGATGCGCAGGTGGTCGATGCCGCAGCGCTTCAGCTCGCCCGAGGCGCGCTCGGGGTCGATCCAGCGCTTGCGGCCGTGGGTCACGAATTCGCGGCCCGTCTCGGCTTCGCGGGCGCGGAAGAAGCCCGCCCCGCGGCGGCCCTGCTCGGCGGGGTCCTCCAGCTGCAGGGCGATGCAGTCGTGCTGCTGCGACAGTCGCTTGAGGGCCCCCAGGGCGTCGGGATCGTGCAGGTCCGACAGCACCACGAACATCGAGCGCGAGGGGAGGCTCGGGAGCAGCTGCGCGATGCGCGCGGCGATCGTCGTGTGCTCGTCGAAGCGATAGGTGCGCAGAAGCAGCAGCCACTGCATCACGCGCGCCGTGGACAGGCTGGGCTGGATGCGCAGGGCGCGCTCGCCCACGGCGATCATGCCCACCGGGCTGACTCGGTCGAGGGCGGCCAGGGCCAGGCCGCCGGCGATGAACAAGGCCGTGTGGTACTTGCTGCGCGCCTCCGAGCCGACCGCCATGGAGGCCGACGTGTCCACCAGGAGGTAGAACGGCACGCTCTTCGGCGTCTCGTATTCCTTGACGTGGAAGCGGCCCGTGCGCGCCGTGACGCGCCAGTCGATCGCGCGGATCGAATCGCCCATCTGATAGGGGCGCGACTGCACGTACTCGACGCCCGAGCCGATGAACAGCGACTTGTCGATGCCGTAGGACAGGCTGTTGGCGAGCTTGCGCAACGCGATCACGAACTGGCGCGAGTCCAGCGTGTCGAAGTCCTCGATGTGACCCTGGAGGTTCATCGCGGTGGCCGGCGGGGGATCCCTGAAGACCTCAGGCCCGGGCCATCTCGTGCTTCGCTTCCAGCGGGCCGCCGCCCAGGGAACGCAGCAGCTCGGCGACGATCTGCTTGCCGTTGACGCCCTCGGCGATGGCCTCGTACTTGAGGCGCATGCGGTGCAGCATCACGTCCTCGGCCAGGGCAAACAGGTCCTCGGGAATCGTGTAGTGGCGGCCGTGCATCAGGGCCCGGGCCCGGGCGGCCTTGATCAGCGCGATGCCGGCGCGGGGACTGCAGCCCAGCTCGATCGACTTGTGCACGCGCGAGCGGTTGACCAGGTCCACCACGTGCTCCACGAAGGTCTCGCTGACGTGCACGCGGTGCACGGCCTCCATGGCGGCCACGAGTTCGTTGGTGGAGCCCACGGGCTCCTTCTTCAGCACGTCGAACTCGGTCTGCACGATGGCGCCGCCGTCCTGGCGCTGGACGCCCAGGGCGCTGTTGCGGATCAGGATCTCCCGTTCCTCCTCGGGCGAGGGGTACTCCAGGCGATGCACCAGCATGAAGCGGTCCAGCTGGGCCTCGGGCAGCTCGAAGGTGCCCGACTGCTCGACCGGGTTCTGCGTGGCGATCACCAGGAACGGCGCGGGCAGGCGGAAGGTCTCGTTGCCGATGGTCACCTTGCGCTCCTGCATGGCCTCCAGGAGCGCCCCCTGGACCTTGGGCGCCGCGCGGTTGATCTCGTCGGCGAGCAGCAAATTGGTGAAGATCGGTCCCTTGCGCACGCGGAACTCGTTGGTGCGCTGGTCGAGGATCTCCGAGCCCAGGATGTCCGAGGGCAAGAGGTCGATGGTGAACTGGATGCGGGCGAAATCCAGGTCGATGGACTTGGAGAGCACCGAGATCAGCAGCGTCTTGGCCAGACCCGGCACGCCTTGCAGGAGGATGTGGCCGCCGGTGAACAGGGCGATCAGGAGGCGCTCGACCACGACGTCCTGGCCCACGACCACCGTGGCGACCCGCTGGCGCACGGCGCGGATGAAGGCCTCGGTCTTCTGGAAGTCGTCGCGAGACAGCTGGGCCGGGTTCTGCGTCATGGTCTCGATTCTTCTGTGGTGCGCGCGACGGCGTGCGAGTCGACTCCCGCAGGGAGTGTGGGGAAGCGCGAGCCGCCCGCGGCCGGAGCGGAACTGCTGACGAGGGGGCAGATCCTAGCTTCCCGATGTCCTGGGCAGCGCGTGGAAGCCGCGGGTCTACGGGCAGGGGCTAGTTCCGCTCCGGGCGGCGGATACACGCCGCGGCGGAACGGCCCGGCCCCGGGGCGGATGAGGTCGAAGCCCGTCGCGCAGGGGGCGCCCGCTGCGCTGCGGGAGGAGGGGCGAGGCCGCGGCGCACCCGGAGGCCGGGCTCGGCGTGCCTGCCCGGCGGACGGGCAGCGTCCTTTCCCGGGATTCGAGCGCGGGCCCCGGCTGCGGGACCCTACCGGGCGCTCGCGGCCTGGGCCTCGCGCGCGGCGGCGATTCGGGCCGTGGCGGAGCCCTCGGCCCTGGCGGGGTCCAACCGCAGTGCGGCTTCGTACTGCAGGACCGCCAGATCGAACTCGCCGCGCTCGAGGTGGTAGTTGCCCAGGGCGATGTAGGCGCCCCCGTGGGAGGGCTCCAATTCCAACGCCGCCCGGACCAGGGGCTCCACCTCCTCGGGCTTGCCGCGGGCCTGGGCCAACTGGGCCAGGAAGACGAAGGCGTCGGAGGAGGGGCGGATGGCGGTGTACTCCCGCAGGGCCGCGGCCGCCTCGTCGAGACGTCCCTGGGCCGTGAGGATCCGCGCGCGCTGCTCCAAGGCCGCACGATCCCTGGGGGAGCGGGCCAGGACACGATCCACGTGGGCCAGGGCGGAAGCGAGCTTGCGCGGTGCGTCCGCTCCCACGGCCGCCGAGCGCAGGCGAATCGCCTCCTCGATCTCCTCCCAGGCGGGCAGCATGTCCTTGGGATCCAGCACGCCGATGGATCCGTCCGCGGAGGGGGCGCTGGTGTAGCCCAGGGCCTGGAGCGCCTGGGCCGACTGCGAACCCAGGGGCCGGCCGCGGGAGGCCAGGAGCAGGGGATCGGGCCAGCCGGAAAGTCGTTGCTCCAGGCGCCCGGCGAGTGCGCGGGCCTCGCCGGAGTCGATACCCGCGCCGTCGCTGAGTTCGAAGGGATCCTGATCCAGCTGGAAGAACTCCGGCCGCGGCGCGCGGATGTACTTGGCCCGCGCGGAGCGCAGCGCGAACAGCGGCGCCCAGCCGTTGTTGAACAGCGGCATCATCGTCTCCAGGTACACCGCGCGATCCGGCTCCGGCTTCGCGAGGGCGCTTCGGCCATCCAGGTCCTTCGGGAACGGCACGTCCAGGAGGTCGAGGATCGTCGGCATCACGTCCACGATGGAGACCACGCGCTCGATCGCGCGGCCCCCGGTCTGGGCCTGGCCCCGCGGCCCGGCCAGGATCCAGGGCACGCGCATCACCTCTTCGTAGAGCGTGCGGCCGTGGGTCGACTCCCCGTGCTGTCCCAGGCTCTCGCCGTGGTCGCCCACCACCGCGATCAGCAGGTTGTCCGCGACGCCGGAACTTTCCAGGGCCTGGAGCACGCGCCCCAATTGCGCGTCGACGCCGGCGATCTCGCCCGCGTACTCGCGGCCCTTGAAGCGGGAGTCGAAGGGCGCCGGCGGCCGATAGGGGTCGTGGGCGTCGTAGTAGTGGATCCAGGCGAAGAACGGCCGGCGGGCATCGCGGCCTGCGATCCAGGCGAGCAGCGCATCCGTGGTCGCCTGGCCCGGGCGTTCCTGGGCGCCCCCGAAGGTCGTGTCGCCCTCGCGCCGCGGCAGGCGATCGTCGTAGTGGGCGAATCCCTGATCGAGTCCGTAGCGCCGGTCGAGCACGAACGCGGACACGAAGGCCGCGGTGTCGTAGCCCTGGGCGGCGAGCAGCTCCGCAAGGGACACGCAGGCCGCGGGCAGGGGCTCCTCGCCGTTGTTGCGCACGCCGTGGGACGGCGGGTAGAGCCCCGTCAGCAGACTCGCGTGGGCGGGCGTCGTGAGCGGCACGCACGTGAGTGCCTGACTGAAGCGCACTCCGCGGGCCGCCAGGGCGTCCAGGTTCGGGGTCGAGGCCCCCTGGGCTCCGAAGCAGGTCAGATGGTCCGCCCGAGTCGTGTCCAGGGTCACCAGGAGCACGTTGGCTCCGGCCGAGGCGCCGCGTCCCAGACCCGGGGCCAGGGGTTCCCCTCCCGAGCAGGCGGCCAGCAGGCAGGCGCCCCAGCCGACCGCCGTCCGCCCCAGGGCGGGCCAGTCGGATTGGGGGACAGTGGGCGCTTGGGAGGTGGTCATGGGCGTGGAGGGGAGTACCGGAGGGCCACACGGGGGCAATTCCGGGCCGCGCCGACGCCCGAATCGGGGAAGTTTGGGGAAGATGGACCCGGGCCCCCCGGAAATCCCGGACATCGGGTACTCATTAAAGAGTCTTACGGAGTCGCCTCCTTCGCGCAACGCGGTCCCAAGGGTGCGAACCCGCTCCCGCCCCCAGGCGGACTGAGCGGTGCATTCCTGGAGCCCACGGCTCGCGGATCGGGCACGTCCCTGCCACCCGTCCCCCGCTGGAGGTTGTCCCATGGCGTTCGTCCCCCGTTGCCTGGTCGCCCCTTTCCTCGTTCTCATCACCGGAGCCGCGTCGGCGCAGATCGTCCCCGAGCCCCCGTTCGTGGGGCAGCAGTCCGACAGCTTCGAGACCCAAACTTCGGGCATCTTCACCCCCTGCATCCAGGGGCGCGTGTTCAACAACACCGCGGACCTGTGCGACCCCGCGGGCAGCATGGCCCACATCACGACCAGTTGGGGGTTCATGTGCTCGATCTTCCCCCAGAGCGGCGCCAAGCTCTTCGGTTCCGGGGGCGGACCGGCGATCTACACCTTCGACGTGCCGGCCACGCGCTTCGGCGGGTTCTTCGGCACCAACGCCGGAGTCCCGGACGCGACGATCGAGTTCTACGACACCAACGGCAACCTGATCTCCAGCCACCTGGCGACGATTCCCGCCACCTGCGGCTGGACCTGGAACGGTTGGCGCGTCACCGGCGGCTCCGCCATCAAGAGCATCAAGATCATCGGGCTCAACAGTTTCGGCGGCGGCTTCATCGACCTCGACTCGATGGAGGTGGACTACGGCACGCCCTGCCCGCTGCCCACGACCTACTGCACGCCGAAGACCAACAGCCTGGGCTGCACGCCCACGCTGAGCAGCAACGGCACGCCGAGCGCCACGGCACCCAGCGGCATGACGCTGTTCGCCGGCAACGTGCGCAACCAGAAGCCGGGTCTCCTGCTGTACTCGACCACGGGCCGGGCCGCGACGGCCTTCGGGGGCGGGCTCCTGTGCCTGCAGCTCCCCGTGCGGCGTTCGATCGTGCTCAACTCCGGCGGGTCCGCCCTGCCCGCCAGCGATTGCTCGGGCGTCTACGCCATCGACATGAACAGCTTCGGCCGCGGGGCCCTGGGTGGGCACCCCCTGGCGAGCCTGAGCGTGCCGGGCACGGTCGTGGACTGTCAGTTCTGGGGAGTGGACCCGGGCTTCCCCTCGCCCAATGCCGTCACGCTGAGCGAGGGGATCGAGTTCGTGGTCTGCCCCTGATATGGATGGACTGGTCATGACCCCCCGGGCGCGTCCCCACTAGGGTCCACTGGGGCCGACCGCCGCGGGCAACCCCGTGGCGGCGGCCCAGCGTTCGCGTCACCCAGCCCTGCGGTCCTCGTGCCTCGGCCATGGGGCCGGGGGCCCGCGCCCCCCTTGTCCGAGCCGCCGGCGCCGGGCACTCCCTCCTTACGGTTGGGTGTACCGTGCACGAACAGGGCGTGGGTGGCCGCTCGCCCGGGCCACTTTCCCAAGGCGGGGACAGATGGGGCGCGCCGGGCAACGACAGGGGGCGGGAGGACCGCGGAAGGCCCCTCCACGGCCCCGAGGACGCTGGTCTGGAGCCCCCGCGAGGTCTTCGGTGGGGTCGGCCAGGCCAGGGGAATCCGTCGCGCCAGCGGAGGGTCACCGGTTCCGTGCAGGTCTTGCCTCTGTATCCGTGGCGCAATTTCCAGGTTGGGGGTACGTTTACCTTCGGACAAGGCAGCCGCCCCGGCGTCTCCGTGGCGACCCTTGGGTCTCACTTTCAGTTTTGCTTCAGGAAGAAAGAGCCAGGATCTGACATGAAATTCACCCTTTGGTCCGCCATCGCCGCGGGCTGTCTGGCGAGCGCCGCGGGCGCCCAGACGCCGTTCTCCGACAACTTCGACAGCTACACCGTGGGTTCCATCCTCACCAACCCGTCCCAAAACGGTTGGAAGCAGTGGGGCTCAGGCGCCTGCAACCTGAACAAGATCGAGGACAACTCGACCGGGTTCGCGCGCAGCGGCAACTCCGTTTCGGGCGACCTCGTGGTCAGCCCCTTCGACTGCAGCGACCTCGTGCATGAGTTCAGCGGTTTCACCGCGGGCAGCGGCCAGCACACGATGCGCGCGTACTCCTACCTGCCCACGGGCGCCACCGACAACGCGTACTTCATCATCATGACGAACTACGCCGACGCCGGTCCCTGGAACTGGGGCGTGCAGGTCACCATGGACCCGCTGACGGCCACCTGGAGCATCGACGCCGGCTCCGCCAGCACCGCCCAGGGCGCGCTGCCCCTGGACGCCTGGAACGAAGTCGAAGCGCGCATCGACCTGACCGCCGACACCTGCGAGGTGTTCTTCAACGGCGTGTCGATGGCCCCGGCCTACACGTTCAGCATGGGCGTGTTCGGCGGTGACCCGGTCGGCGTGAACCTCAGCATCGACGCCGTGGACCCGTACCACGAGAGCAACATCGCCCCGAACAACGGAACGGGCAACAGCCGCTCCTACTGGGACGACTTCAGCCTGACCAACGGCTTCCCGCCGCCGACCCCGGTGGTGTACTGCACCGCGAAGACGAACTCGCTCGGCTGCACGCCGGCGATCGGCTTCTCGGGCTTCTCCAGCGCGTCGCTGACCTCGGGTTTCGTGGTCAACGCCGCCAACGTCATCAACAACAAGCCGGGTCTCCTGCTCTACAGCAACACCGGTCAGGCCGCGGTTCCTTCCAACAGGGCTTCCGCTGCATGAACACCCCGGTCCGTCGTTCGACCCCGATCAACTCGGCCGGTACTCCTCCGCCGAACAACTGCTCGGGCAACTACCAGATCGACATGAACGCGTTCGCGTCGGGCGGCCTGGGCGGCACCCCGCAGGCCTACCTGCTGGTGCCCGGCACCACGATCGACTGCCAGATGTGGGGCCGTGACAACGGCTTCCCCTTCCCGAACAACTCGACGTTGTCGGACGGCCTGGAGTACGTGGTCGGTCTCTGACCCCACGCTCGCGCCCTAGGCGCGGGAACTTGCAGGGCCGGCTCCCCGCCCGGGAGCCGGCCCTGCTCATTTTCCCCCAGCTCATTTCTCCTGGTGGTCCGGGATCTCGACTCCCGGCGGCCGGAAGCGCGGCGGGTCCTTTTCCGGCAGGGACTCGAGCCACTGGAGCCGCGAGAACTTGCCGCGCAGCACGTCCCCGCCGAGGCGCTCGGGCATCATCGTGCACCAACCCGCGAGTTCGCCCCGCTCCGTGAAGCCGTACCAGAACGCGGGCTCGCTGCCGGGTTCGTCCGGGTCGAGCACGATCGCCGTGGGCATCACGGGCGTCGGCTCGCCCCAGTCGAAGGTCTCGCCCACCACCGCGGCGGGGATCGGCGCTCCGGGCACCGGGTCGAACAGGCCGAACACCTCCGGCAGGGGGTGGGGCACGAAGCGCGGCGAGGGCAGCTCCGAGCGCTGCAGGGGCTCCGGGCCTTCGAATCCCTGCCACCGATGGCGGCCGTCGGCGAAGACCAGCGACGTGAATCGTTCGGGGGCCGCCTCCGAGGGCGGAGGAGGAGTGGGCCCCGTCCAGCGCGTGCGCGCCTGGACGCGTCCGCCCTTGGCCAGCCAAGCCTCGCTGCTGAAGGTCCAGCGCACGCTGACCCCGGGCCGCTGGGGGTCGGTGGTCACCAGGATGCCCTCGGCGGCCAGGTGCAGGACCTTGGTGTCCTGCAGCTTGCGAGCCCAGTCGGAGAACAGGCGCCGTGGATCGGGAGGCTCGTGGGGCGCGACCTGACCGACGTCCGCGGGCCTCACGGGCGGTGGATCCTGCGGCGCGGACAGCGCGGCGTGAAGCACCGGGGCCGGGCACAGGGACGCAATCAGCAGCGGGATCATGGTTGCGGGCGGAGCGCCCGTCGGAGCCTCGCTCCGGGGGCCCCCAAGTTCAAGCCGTCCCCGCGGGAGCCCCGCTTCCGTCCTGGGCCAGGAGAGCGAGCACGCGCTCCCCGACCGAGGTCATGGGCACCACGCCGTCCCGGGGGGCGGGGTTTCCCGGGCCGAAGGGCGCCGAGCACAGGTACACGGCACCCTCCGCCGGGTCCTCCGGCAGGCGGCCGTGGCTGCCCCGCACCAGGGAGGCGTCCAGGGGGATCACGTCCATCAGGTAGCGCATCCCAAGCTTCTTCTGCGCGAGCCTGCGGGCCACCCGCAGGGCCGGCCAACGCAGCTTCGGGTCCACGAACAGCTCGCAGGGGTCGTAGCCGGGCTTGCGATGGATGTCCACGGTGCGGGCGAAGTCCGGCGCCGCTCCGTCGTCCAACCAGTAATAGTAGGTGAACCAGGCGCCCCGCCGGGCCACCAGCACCAGGTCGCCCGCGCGCGGATGGTCGATCCCGAAGGCCGCCTGCGCGGGGCGGTCGAGGACGCGCTCGACGTGGGCCGCGCCCTCGCCGCGCAGGAAGAGCTCCCGTGCCGCGGCCAGGGCGCGCTCGTCGCGAGCGTACACGTGGGCCACTTGATGGTCGGCCACCGCGAAGGCCCGCGAGGCAAACGTGTCGAGCATCTCCCCCGCGGGGGTGTTCCGCACCGACAGGAGGCCCGCCTGACGCAGGAGGCGGTTGACGTGCACCGGCTGATCCACGTCCTCCAGGGCGTACTCGGACACCACCAGGATCGCGGCGCCCACGGACCGGGCGGCCGAGATCAGCTGGCCGCACAGGCCGTCCACCTCGCCGATGGCCGCCACGGAGCGCGGGTGGGAGGGGCCCAGGCGCTGGTGGTCGTAGTCCAGGTGCGGCAGGTAGACCATGGTCAAGGCCGGTCGCTCGCGCTGCAGCGTGTCCACGGCCGCGTCGGCAAGCCAGCGGCTGGAGGCGAGGCCCGACTTGGGGCCCCAGAAGTCGAAGAACGGGAAGGGGCCCAGGCGCGATTCCAGGCCGCGGCCGTACTCCGCGGGGGCCGAATACGTGGCCACGATCTTGCGGCCGTCCGCCGGGTAGAAAGGCCGGGGCGTGATCGACAGCGCGACCCGCGCGCCCATGTTCCACCACCAGAAGATCTTGGCGCAGCGCGCGGCCGGGTCGATCTCGGCCAGGCGCTCGTAGAACTTGGTCCCGCGCACGAGGGCGTTCGACTGGCGCCACAGGTGGATCTCGCCGCTGTCCCGTTCGAACCAGCCGTTGCCCACGGCGCCGTGCTCCCGGGGCAGCGTGCCGGTGAGCATCGTGGCCTGGGCGCTGCAGGTGACCGCCGGCAGCACGCACCCCAGAGGCGCCAGGGAGCCTGTTCGGGCCAACTCCGCCAGGGCGGGCGTGCGGGGGCCGATCATGCGCGGCGACAGTCCCACCACGTCGATCAACAGCACGGGCTGCATGCGCAAGGCGCGATGCTAGCATGCCCGGATGTTCGAGAGTCTGAAGCGCCTGTTCCGCGGTCCCTCGGTCCGCATCCAGGGCGTGGACAAGCTGCCTGAGGGCGAGTCCAAGAAGATCTCCCTTGGGGACCCCCTGGCCGGTGGGGCCGAGGTGATCCTCTGCCGGCGCGGAGGCCGCCTGTTCGCCGTGGACGTGCGCTGTCCCCACGAAGGCGGCCGCATCGTCGACGGCCCCCTGCGCGAGGGCCGCTACGTGGTTTGCCCGCTGCACAACTACAAGTTCGACCCCGAGACCGGCCGCGCCCTCGGCGTGGCCTGCAAGGACGCGCGCACCTACCGGGTCTCCGAGCAGGGCCGCGACTGCGAGATCTTCCTGTGAGACAGGAGGCTGCCCCCGGTCCCGAGTCGGCGCGACCCGCCGGTTCCGCGGACGAACCGATGCCCTTCTCCCTGGACCTCCTGGCCGGCATCGAGGTGCTGCTCTCCCTGGGCGCCCTGGCGGTCGTGTTCCTGTCCTACCTGACCGCGGGCGAGGGTCTGGCCGGAGGGCTCGCCCTGGAGCCGGTCTACAGCCGCGCCTTCCGCGAGCCCGCGGCCACCGTGGCGGCGCTGCTGGCGGGCCCGCCGATCCTGGTCGCCGTGGGCCTGTTCCTGCGCAAGCCCTGGGGCCGCGCGGGGCGATCCTGCTGCACATCTCCCTGGGCCTGTGCGCGATCTGGCAGCTCGTGCTGCGATTCTCGTCCGCGCCCTCCGCCACCGTGCGCTCGGCCGACACGACCATCGCCATGCTGTTCCTCCTGGCGCTCTCCATCGGCGTGCCGCTGTTCCTGAGGCGCAAGCACCTGCGGGCAGCCTTCGCGCGCGGCCGGCGCTGATGGGAGCGGGGGCGGGGTGGTAGCCTCAGGATCCCCGGCCGCCCCGGTACTTCCCCCGGTACTTCCCATGGAACAGAAGCACACCCGACTCGGCATCGCGTCCTTCGCCCTGAGCGTGCTCGCGGGCTCCGGCTCCTTCGCCCTGTTCGCCGTGGCCCTGGTGCTTTCCCGGGTGCGCGGCTGGGACCACGACGCGCGGGAAGTGGGAAAGGTGGTCGGCGCCCTGATGGCCTTCGCCCTGGTGGCCGTGAACTTCGTGGCCCTCGGGCTCGGCGTGGCCGGACTGCTTCAGGCGGAACGCAAGCGGACCTTCGCCGTGCTCGGAACCGTGTTCGCGGTGCTGCAGATCGGGCTGGCCTTCGTCCTGGTCCTGGCCTCGCGCTGAGGCGCGGCCAAGGGCACCCGGTCCGACCGGCTCAGAACCGGTACTTGAGCTGCACGGCGCCGAGGTAGGCCGCGTCGCCGCCCGGGAAGGCGGCGCCGGGGTCGAACATGCCGAGCACCAGCTCGGCCTGCCAGCTCGACCAGCGCTTGGTGCCGAGCACCAGGTCAACCTCCCAGCCGACCTCCGGGTGCACGCCGTCCGGGGTGGTCCGCAGGTTCGAGCCGTAGAGCGCGTCCTGCGCCTGGTCGAGCGTGTAGTGGTGCGCCAGGAGCGTCAGGGTCGTGCGCTTCTCCAGCCGCAGGCCCAAGCCCACCGTGGCGATGCCCAGGTTCGCCAGCTCGGGGTCCAGAAGCTCGCCGTAGTAGCGCACCGATGTGGCGCTCTCCAGCTTGGACTTGTTGTCGTGGAAGCCGGTCTGGCGGAAGGTGGAGGAATCCCCGTTCAGGGGCGTGGAATCCCCGGTGGCGAAGGCGTAGCCCGCGATCACGGAGAAGGGGCCCAGGAGGTCGGGGCTCCAGGTGCCGCCGACGTCGAGGGCCCAGCCCGAGACGTCCTTGCCGGCGCTCTCGCCCACGAGCCACGCCGCCTCGGCCCACAGCTTGGTCGTGGGGATCCACTCGCCGTAGGCCCGCGCGCCGAAATGCCGCGCGATTTCGTCGGACTGGTCGCGGTCGTCGCGGGCGAGGGTCCACAGGCCCCAGTTGCGCTTCGACGTGCCGCGCGTCACCTGGGCCAGCAGGTTGGTCGTGGACTCGTCCCGCGGCGAGCCGTCGGCCAGCTTGGTGGTGGCCGAGAGGTCGAAGGAGAATCCGTTCCAGCGGCGCAGGAAGCGCACGCCGTCCAACTCGACGTTGGTGATCCAGCGCCGCGGTTCGTGGTACCGGGCTCGGCCCACCTGCACGTCCCACCCCAGGAGCGCTCCGCGGAAGTAGCCGTAGGCCTCCTTCACGTGGCCCACGCTCGAATGCAGGTCGGGGTTGTGCTGCTCCTGGCGCCACTCTTCCTGGTGTTCGTAGCTCGTCAGCACCAGCACGTCGTCGGCGGGCGTCCAGGCCAATTCCAGGCGCAGGGCCAGGGCGTTTTCCAGCCGGTCCCGGGAGCGCGAGTCGTCCAGGTCGTAGTTGCCGCGATTCTCGCCATCCCATTCGAACAGCCCACCCAGCACGAAGTCCTCGCCCAGGCGAATCGTCCCGCGCACGCGGTCGTCGTCGTCCCGGGACGGGGCTTCCAGCGAGAGCACGCGGGCGGGAGCGAGCCCGACGGACTCCAGAGGCCGGTCCACTTCCAACTTGGAGTCGGCGGAGACCTCCACGTCGAAGCCGACCACCGACAGCCTCAGGGTGCCCTCGCGCTGTTCCAAGGCATCGATGCGACCTTCCAGGCGATCTCGGCCCGGATCGCGCGCCGCGACGCGCCGCGCGAAGAAGCTGCCGTCGGCGCGCCGCTTGCCCGAGGCCTTGACCCGCGCCTGCAGGCGTGAGTTGCGCTCCAGGCCCTCCCAGAGCGTGCGCGCGTCCACGTTGACTCGCGTTCCCAGCAGCGTGAACCCGCCTTCGGCCAGCTCCTCGGTGATCGTGGCCGTCAGGGCCTCGCTGCTGCCGGGTTGCAGCACCTCGATCTCATGGGCGCTGAACACGCCGTCGGCGCGCAGTTCGCCCTTGGCCTGGATCCAGTGGCCCACGCGCAGATCGCGGGCCTCCTGGCCCACGTGTTGATCGTGGGCCTCCTGGCCCAGGGCGCTGCCGCACAGGAACAGCGCGAAAAGGAATGCGGAGAGCTTTTTCAAGGCATCAAGCACGGTCCAGGTCCTCCAGGCAACGTCGAGACAGGTTCACCAATTCGGGAGCGAGGTGGAGCCAGCGCGGGCGCATGGCATGCACCGCCGCCAGCCGCAGGAACGAAGCGGCCTGGTACCAGCAGAAGCGCGCGTCGAAGCCACGCTCACCCTGGCGATCGAGACCCTCGAGGAACGCCCGGGCCAGCGCCAGGGCATCGGAACCGCGGGCGCCGCCCTGGGACTGCAGCGCGCGCAGTTGCAGATGGACCACGAAGTTCGCAGCATCCAAGGCGCTGTCGGCCCGGCACAGCAGGTCGAAGTCCAGACACACGAGGCGCTCGCGTGTCTTGAGGAACTGGCCGTCGTGCAAGTCGCGGTGGCAGGGCAGAAGTTCGCCCTCGTCGAAGCGCTCCCGCTGGGCGGAGAGGCGCGCGCCCGTCTCCTCGAAATTCCCGGGGAGCTCCGCGCCGCAGGACTCCGCGCGCCGGGTGAGGCGGGCCACCACCGCCAGTTCATCCTCGGCGCGGTGGGGGGCGAGCTCGGCCTCGAAGACGGCCTCCTGCAGGTCCCGCAGTCCCGCACCGATCCGGAAATGCACGTCGCTCGCCTGCTCCAGGAGCTCCAACGCGCTCCCGTCGACGAAGTCCATTTCGAGCACGCACGCCTCGGGATCGGCGTTCCCGCCCGCGGAGAGGGGAGCCGCCCGCCAGGTGCCGCGGGCCAGGGCCTGCTGGGCCGCCCGATGGGCCGCGAGGGCCTTGGGGAAGCCGGACTTGCGGTGGGCCTTGAGCACGGTGCCCGTTCCCGGAGCGCCGGACAACAGCACCAGTCGACGCGCCGGCTTCCAGGCGAGGAGTCGCGCGCCGGGACGCGCCAGGGCCTCCGGCAGCGCGGCGGCGAAGGGCAGCTCGCGATCTTCCTCGGGGCCCGTGGGGGTCCAGCCGCCGGCGGTCTCGACCCACCACTGGGGCCCTCCCACGGGTCCCGCGGAACCCGCCAGCGTGAGGACGCGGCGGCCCTGGCCGTCGAGATCGAGGCGCTCGATGGACGACGCGGACAGGTGCGCCGGGAAATTCTCGACTCGTCGGATCATGGGGGCTCTCGCGGCCTCGCGGCTCAGGGCGTCCATGCGGGGCTGCGGGACAACTCCGTCGCGCGCTCCAAAAGGGCGCGGGCCCGTTCGACCGCTCCGGGCTGCAGGCGCCGCAGGCACCCCGCGGCAAGTCCGGCCAGGGCCGCGGCCAGATGCTCACGCAGGTCGTTTCCTTCCACGGGCAGGCCGTAGCCCTCGAGGAACTCGCCCGCGGCCTCGTTGAGCCCGAGTCCCGGTTCGCCGGCCAGGCGGTCCGCGATCCAACTGGCCAGGTCGGCATGGGGATCGCCCGGGCCCAGATTGTCGAAGTCCAGGAGGCGCGGCTCGCCGCTTCCGGAGGTCAGCAGGACCTGATCGGGGTGGACGTCCCCGTGGGTCCAGCAGCGCCGCCGGCCGCGGGGCAGGGGAATGCGCCGGGCCAACTCGGCCAGGGACGCCGAACTCTCCAAGAGGTCCCAGGGGACGGCGGGAGCCCCGGTCGCTGCGGCGGAGTCGTCGTCACCGGGCAGGTCCGAGGCCAGGGCGGCTCCATGGAGCACGGAGAAGAGGCCGCCCGTTTCGCGGCCCAGGGTGAAGTCGTCGCGCCCCACGGACGTGCCCGCGATCCAGGATTCGAACAGCAGCCCCGTGCGCGGCTCACCGCCCAGGCAGACGGGCCAGGGGCCCTGGGGCAGCACCTCGGCCAGTGCGCGCCGTCGGGCGGCCACGCGCAGGGCGTGATCCGGGCGCAACACTCGGGCGGCGAGGAAGCCGCGGGACTTCTCGCCGCGCTTGTGTCCGAAGCGCAGGTCCAGATCCAGCAGCACCACCGCGCGGTGCTCGGGCTTGTAGCGGACGAGCTCCAGGTCGGAACTGGCCCAGCGGGCCACCCACGGTCCCAGGGCCCCGATGCGGTGCAAGAGGCGCGTGGTGCGGTGGCGGTCGAAGATGCGCGCGAGGCCGGAGAGCTCCCGATCGGCGGGCACTCGCCAGGCGAGAGTGCGTTCGGCCGTGAGGACCGCCTGTCCCTCGAGCGGCGGACGCGACGCCAGGTCGGCCACCTTGCTGCCCGTGTAGCGCTTGATCACCACCTGCGCCGCGGCACCCGCGGGGGAGCGAACGCTCCAGGAAGTCGCGAGCGAGACCCCGCGCTTCCATCGCGCGTGGGTGCAGATCGCGGCTGCGGCACCTTCGAGTCCCAGGTGTCGGGCGCCCAGGGCCAGCACTTCCGACTCCGTCGGCGCCACGAGGTCACGGTCGCCGAGGCGTGCCGGGAGCTCCCCGTCGATGCTCGTCTGGGCCCCGAACATCAGCGCGCCTCGCCGCCGGTGGGCACGGCCGCGTCACGGGCCGCGGGGAGCGGGCGAGCCGCGGACCTGCGCTCGCGGGCGCGGCCGTCGGCCAATTCCACGATGCAGTCCACGGAGCCGGTCCTCCCGAGGCCCGCCGTCCCTTCCTTGCCCGCCAGGCCTTCGCGCTGGAGGAAGCGCGCGACGACTTCCGCGTCGTGGGCGATGACGATCACGATGCGCGTCTCGGCCAGACGTTCGATCGTGCGGTGCAGCACCGCCACGGCGGCCGAGTCCAGTCCCGAAAAGGGCTCGTCGAGCACCAGCACAGCGGCGTCGCGAAGCAGGGTGCGCGCCAGGCACAGGCGTTTCCTCTGGCCGCCCGAGAGACCGGCGCCGAGAGTCCCCAGGGGCGTCTCCAGTCCCTCGGGCAGGCTGCGCACGAAGTCTCCCGCCGCCACCGCGTCCAGGGCCCTCCACAGGGCCGCGTCGTCCGCATCGGGCCGTCCCAGCAACAGGTTCTGGCGAATCGTCCACCCGAAGAGCTGATCGGCCTGGGGGGCGACGGCGATTCGGGCGCGCAGGGACCCCAGGTCCAGGGAACGCAGGTCCAGGCCGTCGAGCAGGACCGCGCCGCCGTCGGGGTCCACCAGGCGCGACGCCAGGGCCGAGAGTGTGCTCTTGCCCGCTCCCGAGGGACCGAGGACCAAGGTCGCCGCGCCACGGCGGAAGGTCCACGAGAAGCCATCCAGTGCCCGCCCACGCGGCACCTCGCCGGAGCCCGGGCCTTCCGCGTCCAAGGCGCGTTCGGAGGCGGCCGGATAGGCGTAGGTCACGGCGCGGAATTCCAGCGTCGACGGGCTGATCGGAGCGGCCGGGGCGCCGGGCAGGGCGCGGATCTTGTCCTCGGAGTCGAGCACCTCGAGCAGGCGTTCGCCGCAGGCCGCGGCCTTGGCGAGACGCGCACTGCCCTTGGCGGACTGCCGCGCGGGCTTCACGCCCGAACGCACGTAGGCCAGGAACGCCAACAGGGATCCGGCGGAGAGTTCGCCGGCGATCACTCGCCCGCTGCCCCACAGGAGCGCCACCGCGAGGGCCAGTCCCGCGAGCAACTCCATGGAGGCGCCCAGGCGGGCCGTGATGCGCGCGGCCTTGCAGTCCGCGCGGGCACTGGTGCGGCTCGCGTGCAGGTAGCCGCGCAGCAACTCGTCGACCCGGCCCAAGGACTGCACCAGGGCCACGTTGGACAGGGACTCGTGCCCCTGGTTGGCGAACTGCCCCTCCTTGCGGCGCGCCTTGCGGGTCGCGGTGTGAATGCTGCGGGAAAGGCGCGCCACCACCAGCAGGGCGATCGGTGCCGTGGCCAGGGTGCCTGCCGCGAGCAGCGGGTCGAGCCGGAAGAGCATGAACAGGGTCCCGGCGATCAGGAAGGCCCGCGCGGCAAGCTCGACCACCGATTCGGTCAGGGCCGTGCCCACCTGCGACACGTCCCCCTGGAGGCGGGTCGTCAGGTCCCCGGTGCGGTGCACGGCGAAGAAGCGCGGCGAGAGCAGCAACAGGCTGCCGAACAGCCTGCCCCGCAGGCGCCGCGTGAAGTCCCGGGCGGCCTCGGCGATGAAGACCGCCGCGCCCCAGTCGCAGGCCGCCCGCGCCACGGAGAGCGCGGCGTAGGCGAGGGCGCCGATCCAGGCGGCGCGCAGGGGGTCGGCCCCGAGCTTCGCCGTCAGGCCCGCCGCCTCGATCTGGGGTGCCGGGATCAGGGCCCGGTCGACGATCCACTGCAGGGCCAGGGGGCGCAAGAGCTCCACGCCGGCCGCGGCCAGGGACAGGCCGCCCGCGACGGCCAGACGACCGCGGGGCGGCGCCACGTGGGCGGCCACCCGTCGGGCGATCGGCAGCGCCGAGCTGATGCGCTCCAGGATCCGCAGTCCGCTCATCGACCCGGGCTCCGTTCCAGCGCGAACCCCATGACCTCGTAGGCCAGCGCGTTCCAGGACCGGCCGCGGGCCGTCTTGACCGCCTCGCTCGCCAGCGTCGCGCGCAGTTCGCGGCTCGCGGCGAGACGGGCCAGGGCGTCCTGGAAGGCCGAGTCGTCGCCCGCGCCGTAGACCAGGCCGTCGATGCCGTGGCGCACCGCTTCGGGCAGATCCCCCAGGGAAGGCACCACGGGCACGGCGCCCACGGCCATGGCCTCCAGCAGCTTGAGCGGCGAAAAGTAGCACGGGGCGTCGGCGTCGTAGGCGAGCGGCAGCACGTCGAAGCAGGCGATCAGCCGCGCCACGGAACCGTGGTCGACCCAGGGCACGACGGTGAAGCTCTCCGCCGGCAGCTCGCGCTCGAGGAGCGCCTGGAACTCGCCCGCGCCGACGGCGAGCAGGTGGGCCGGCACGCCGGACCGGCGCAGTCCGGCGACGGCACGGGCGATGCGCTCGAAGCCGTGCCAGGGCCGCAGGCGGCCGTGGAAGCCCAGCACGAAGCAGCCTTGGAGCCCCAGCCCCGCTCGCACGTGCTCCCGTTCCGCGGGGGGCAGGGGAGCAAAGCGCCTGGAGTCCACGGCGTTGGGCCGCACCAGCACGCGCTCGGCCGGAATCCCGTGGCGCATCACGTAGCGGGCCACGCCGCGGGAGACGGCCAGCACCCGGGCGGCGCTCGCGAAGACGGCGCGCTCGCGCTCCAGGTCCTCGGCGCGGATCATGCGGCCGCGGTGCTCCCGAGCCTCGTCCAGGAGCGGCGCGTTGACCTCCAGGACCAGGGGCACGCCGTGTTCCCGGGCGAAGTCCGCGCCCGCGTCGGCGTCGAGCGCGTAGCGCTCGTAGACGAGGTCCAGGGGCGCGCGCCCGTGGCGCTCGCGCAGGATGCGGCCCGCCTTCCGCGGGTCCTTCTCGTCCACGGCGAGCACGGCGGCACCCAACTGGGCGAAGGCGCGCCGCATGGCCTCCACGTGGACCGCGGCGCCCTTGGCCTGACCCGGGGACACTCCGGCGTCCTGGTTGACGTGCGCGAGCTGCATCACGCGGCCGGAGCTTCCTCGCGCGCTCGCACGGATTCGAACCAGCCGTGGAGCGTGCGCGCACTGGCCCGTGCATCGAAGAACTGCTCGGCCCGGGCGCGGCCCGCCGCGGCCTGTTCGGCCCGCAGCCGCGGGTCGGCCATGACCCGTTCCATGGCCCGCGCCGTGGCTTCCACGTCGTTCACGGGAACCAGGGTGCCCGCCCGGCCGTGGTCGAGGATCTCGGGGATCCCCGTGACGGGCGTGGAGATGCAGGGCAGGCCCGAGGCCAGGGCCTCCAGCAGCACGGTCGGCAGGGCGTCGCGGTTGCCGTCCTCGCCGATCTTGCAGGGCAGGCACAGGAGCTCGGCTTCGCCCATGCGGCGGCGCACCTCGGCGGAATCGAGCGCCCCGGCGAGTTCCACGCGATCCCCAAGCCCCGCAGCCTCGACGCGGTCGTGGATCCGGCTGCGCTCTTCGCCGTCGCCGATCAGCGTGGCCGTGAAGGGCACTCCGCGGCGCGCCAGCAGGGCGAAGGCATCGATCAGCACGTCGAGGCCTTTTTTCTCCACCAGCCTTCCCACGCACAGGACGTGGCGGCCGCGCCGCGCTTCGCGGGCGGGACGGAACAGTTCCAGGTCGACCCCGTTGTACAGGCGTCGAATGCGCGCGGCGGCGCGGGGACCGAGCAGGTCGGCCATGTGGCGCACGTTCGCGTCGCAGACGGTCACCGTGAAGGCCGAGCGCTCGACGATGGCCGAGAGCAGCGGCACGTTGACCGTCGAGCGGTAGATGTCCTTGGCGTGGGCCGTGACGCTGAAGGTGGGCCCCCCCAGGGCCTGCAGCAGCATGGCGGTCACGGCCGCCTCGGTGGCGAAGTGCACGTGCACGTGGTGGATGCCCAGTTCCGCCGCGCGGCGGCGCAGCCACAGGGCCTCCGCCACCAGGGAAGGCAGCCGCGCGTGGCCCAGGGGACGGAACTCCTCCACCACCCCTTGCACGCGCGGGAGCAGGGCGGCGCCGTCCGGGCCGAACAGGTCCTGCCACAGGTCGATCTGGGCCGCGGGCGGCACCAGCTCCACCGGCGCCGCGAGGGCGGCGAACTGGGGTTGACGGGGCTCGTTGTCGGGGGCGCGGCGCGCGAAGACGTGCAGGGGAGTGCCCAGGCTCTGCTGGCCGAGCACTTCATTGAGCACGAAGGTCTCCGACAGGCGCGGGAACTTCTTGACCAGGTAGGCCAGGACCATGGCGCTCAGGTCCCCACCTGGAGGTTGTGAAGCCCCGTCCGGACCGGCCCCGCGCGGAGCAGTTCCTCGCAAATGCGCACCACGCCCTCGCGGCCGCGGAGGTTCGGCTGCGTCCCGCGGGGTTCCCGTTCGGCGATCGCAGCTTCCAGCTCGCGGCGCAGGGTGCGGGCGTCGGGCAGTTCCAGATTGCGGGCGAGGCCCAGGCCGGCCAGACGCTCGGCGCGGATCGCCTGCTCGCGGCGCGGCGCCGTGCGCGGCAGGAGCAGCGCGGGCACGCGGGCCTGCATGATCTCGGCCACGCTGTTGTAGCCCGCCATGGCCACCACGGCGTCGGACTCGGCCAGGAGCCGCGGCAGATCGGCGTGGAAGGTGTGCACCGTGACGCCGTCCACCAGCCGTCCGCGGCGCTTGAGGGCCCGGGCGCGATCGCCGCCCATCAGCGGGCCCAGCAGGAGCGTCGTGTCCCAGGTGGGCGGGGCCAGCTCCAGGGCGTCGAACACGGCCCGGATGCGCGAGTCGCCGTCCTCGCCGCCGCCGACGGTGACCAGCACCCGCGGCCGCAGGGCGGGCAGGGGGCGCGAGGCCCGCGACGCGCCGTCGCGCACGACGTAGCCGACGAATTCCACGCGTTCGCGCAGTTCCGCGGGGATCGGGTACTCGACCCGCGGGTCGAACACCTCCGGCGAACCATAGATCAGGACGCGGTCGTACAGCTCGGCCAGGGCCTGGCGCACGGCGGGCACGCCCCACTCGCGGGCCACGGCGTCGGGCGAGTCGATGATGTCGCGCAGGCCCAGGATCGTGCGCGTGCCGGCGCGGCGGGCGAGTTCCAGCACCTCGGAGAGCTCCTTGGCGAGACCCAGGGGCTGGTGGTCGACGATCATCACGTGGGGCTGAAAGGCCCGGAACGTCTCGGCCAGGATCGCGCGGCGCAGCCCCAGGAGGTTCGTCATGCCCATGCGCAGGGAGCGCGCCACCAGGGTCCCGTCCTCGTCCTTGGTGGCCGAGGGCAGCTTGACCACGTCGACTCCGTCCGGGAGCGGGAACTGGGTGGCGCAGGCCGAACCGCTGGTGATCAACACCTGGGCGCCGGGCAGCTCCTGGGCCAGGGACCCCGCGAGGGTCAGGGTCCGGCGCAGGTGGCCCAGTCCGTAGGAGTCATGGCTGTGGAGCAGGATCCGCGGGGCGGGATTTTCGGAGGTCAGGATCTTGGGCTGCATGAGGTGGTCGCGGCTTGCGCGGCGCCCGCTCCTGCGCAAGGGGCGTGCCGAGCGCCGTGACGTCCCTTCACAAGCGCCTCATGCCTCCTTGAGGCCCCGCCAGGGCCGTCGCCGGGACTTCCCTGGACGTTCCTGGGGCTTGCCGCGGCGCTCCGCGTCCAGGATCCGGACGAGGAGACCCAAGGAAGCAGCCCCGGAGGGGAACCGCGCGACCTCCGCGGCCCTTCGGCGCGGAGCAGGTTCCTTGGCATCGAAGTTGCGCAGGGGCTCAGGCACCCGCGACGCCCCCGTCTCCCCAGTCACTCCGCCCCTCTCGACTCCATGCAAGGACGATTCATGCCGCCGCGCATCGCCGCCGCCCTCCTCTCGCTGCTCTTCCTGGCCCACCCCGGCTTCGCCGGTGTGATCGTCGGCCGCGTGGTCGACTCCAACGGCCAGGGCGTCCCCAACGTCAACATCGACGCCGATTTCTCCTCGGGAGGCGGCAACCCGACGGTCCTCAACGGAGGCACGGATGCCAACGGCTTCTTCACCACGACGATCACGCCCAACGGCGTGTTCGACCTGGTGTTCACGCCCCCCGCGCCGCCGGTGACCACGCACTTGATCCGGGAGATGTTCGACGTCTCCGTGGTCGGCACCGTGGATCTGGGGCTCGTGGTGCTGCCGGCGGGGCACGCCCTTTCCGGCCGTGTCATCGGGCCCGCCGGCTTCGGCGTGCCGGACGTCAACCTGGACGTGCTCGATGCCTCGGGCTCGAACCTGACGATCACCCATGACTTCACCGACGCCACGGGGCAGTTCAGCCTGGCGGTGCCGGCCGGGCTCTTGACCATTCGACTGGATCCTTCGGGCGTCGTGGGCCAGACCCTGGCGCCCCGGGAATTCCAGCAGTCGGTCTCCGGCAGCCTGAACCTGGGCGACGTGCCGATGCAACAGGGCTTCCTGGTCAGCGGGTTCGTCAAGCGAGCGAATCTCACGGGCGTGCTCGATGTGGATCTCGACGTCTTCGACACCGCGACCCAGGTCAAGTTGTTCACGCCCGCGGACAACACCACCAGCACCGGCAGCTTCCTCCTGGTGCTCCCGGCGGGGCAATTCGACGTCAAGTTCAGCCCGCCCTTCTCTCAGCTGCTCGTGTCCGCCGAGCTGGCCGCGCTCCAGGTCGCGGGCAATCTGAATCTGGGCAACGTGATCCTGCAGAGCGGCGTCGTCCTGTCGGGCACGGTGCAGGCGTTCAACGGTCTCAAGTACCCCAACGTGGACGTCGACGTGCGCATCGCCTCGACGGGTGCGGCGGTGCCCCTGTCCAACGACAACACCAGCGCGCTCGGCACCTATCAAGTGGTCGTGCCCACCGGGACCCTGAACGTGCGCTTCACGCCGCCCTACGCCTTGCCCCTGGCTTCCCAGTTCGTGAACGGCGTGGTGGTCGCCGCCAACAAGGTCCAAAACGGCACCCTGCCCTCCTGTCCCTTCTACAGCAACAGCGGCTCGGGGACGCCGGGCACCGGCGGGCTCGTGCCCCAGCTCACGGCCGTCGGCGGAGCTCCGCGGCTTGGGAATCCCGACTACGCGCTAAGTGTCAGCGGCGGACGCGGCGGGGCGAGCGCGGTGATCCTGTGGACCCCCGCGGTCCAGGCGGTGGGGCCCTTCCCCTCCGGCGCCGTGTGGTCGGCCTCCGGCGGCTACCGCGTGATCACCCTGTCCGGCACCCCGGGCGTGGCCGGCGCGGGCAGCGGCAGCGTGGCCGTGCCGATCGGCGGCCAAGCCCTGTTCGGCGGAGTCGCCCTGCGTGCTCGCGCCTTCGTGATCGACCGCGCCAGCGCCAGCGGTCGCGCCTTCACTCCCTACCTGGACGCCACGCTCCTCCCCTGACCATGGTCCAACTCGACTCTCGGATTCTTCTGCTCCTGCCCGTGATGGCCGCCGCCTGCGCCGGCGGAGGAGGAGGAGGCGGCGGTGGTGGCGGTGGCGGCACGCCGGTGGTGGCTGACAGCCGCGACGTGCCCGGGCTCGTGTCCGCGGTGGCCGGCAGTGCCGCCGTGCGGCTGGAGTGGGACGCGACCGCGGTGGCCGCGCTGGGCGGGTCCTTCGCCCTGTTCGCGGGCACCGATCCCGCGACGGTCCTGTCGGGCGCTCCGATCGCCGTCGATCCGCCGGGGAGCGCGCTGATCCACGGACCGCTCAACAACGGCGTGCGCTATGTGTTCGCCCTGGCCCTGGTGGAGGGACCCGGGCAGTACCGCAAGCTGGGCGCGATTCTGAGGGCCAGCCCCGCCGCGCCGATCTATGTGGACGCCAACGCAAGTCCCAACGGCGCGGACGGTCTGACCCCCCAAACGGCCTTTCCCGATCCGATTTCGGGCGTGCTCACGGCCCAGCTCGCCGGGGGTGGAAACGTCTGGGTGCGCGGCGGCGAATACGACGTGGGCCACCTGCCCCTTTCCTCGGGAGTGGATCTCTACGGCGGCTTCGGCCCGTCGTTCGACCTCGCCGGCGTGAATCGGATCCAGAGTCCCACCGTGCTCCACGGCGCCCCCAACCAGATCGCCCTGCAGCTTTCGGGGGGCAACCCGGGCAGTGTCGTGGACGGACTGACCATCGACAACCAGGGCGTGGGGCTGATCGGTTTCGAGGCCGACGACACCGACGCCTACCTGCGGCAACTGGAGGTCCGCAACTGCACCGGTCGCGGGATCAAGCTCTTCACCAGCGTCACCGATCGGCTGATCAGCGCGCACCTCGTGGGCGTGCGCAGCGAAGAGAACGGCGCCGACGGGCTCTTCGTCCAGGGCCCCTTCGAGCTGGAGATCGAACGCTCGGTGTTCGCCAACAACGCCCAGGAGGGCGCGGAGTTCGACGACCTGCTCGGTCCCGACGGTGTCCACGCGAGTCTGGAAGTGCGCGGGTCCACGTTCGCCGGCAACGGCACCGAGGGCCTCGACGTCGACCTGGCCGCGACGCCCCTGGCCGGTCCCAACGGCTCGCGCTTCAGCATCGAGTTCGAGCAGTGCACCTTCGAGCAGAACGGCGCCGCCGGGATGCTGCTCGACATCGACTTCGAGCTGGTGACCGGCTGGTCGGCGGACATTGCGCTGCGCGGACTTCAGGCCCGAGCCAATGGGGGCGCCGGGGTGCACCTGGACCTCGATTGGCAGTCCACGGCCCTGGTGCACCGACTCTTGTCGACCTCCAACGGCGGCGACGGGCTGTTCGTGACCTCGGAATCGCGGCCGGGCATCGCCACCGTGTCCAGCTCCGCGCTGGTGGGCAACGGCGGATTCGGCCTGCACGCGGCCCAGGGGCAGGTCCCCCTGCTCGCGAGTCACTGCGTGCTGGCGGGCAACGCGGCGGGCGGCTTCGCCAGCGACACCGTCCGTTCCCAGGCGACTTCCTGCGCGCTGTGGTTGCAGCCCACGGGATTCACGAATGTCGCCGCGCGCGGCAGCGTGACGCAGAACGCCCCCCTGCAGGGGCTGTTCGCGCGGGTGCCCAGCGAGTACCTGCGGGTCATCGGCGCCAACGGAAGCAACCCGCTGCTGGCCAACGTGGGAGGCCTGGCGGTGGGGGACCGCGTCGAACTCGCCGACGACGGCGTCGAGCGTCAGATCTCCTCCCTGGGCGGCTTGGGCGAAGCCAACCTCTCGCCCGCGCCCGCGAGCGTGCCCTCGCCGTCGGGGCTGACCCGCTTCCAGTCGGGTTCTCCGGTGGACGAGGACTACCAGCTCGCCCCTGGCTCGGTCGCCAGCGGCGCGGGCATGTCCATGCCCGGTGGAGCCGCCGTGGACGCGGGGATCTTCGGCTCGCCCTCCGGCGGCGTGCCCGGCAGCGAAGACCTTCCCGCCGACGCCCTGTTCCGCATCTCCGAGAGCCTGAGCCCCATCGCCGCTACCGTGGCGACGAATCAGGTGCTCCAGTTCAGTTTCCAAGGGGGCAGCCTCTCGGGCTCGACCGTCAACGCCGGCAGCGTTCGAGTGGTGGGCCCCGCGGGCAACACGCTCTCCGCGACGCTCTCCACACCCCAGGGGCGGCTGTCCCTGGCGCCGCCGCCGGGCGGCTGGCCCACCAATGGACTGTGCATCCTCGAGGTCCACGGGACCGTCGGCGCGACGGACGGCCGACTGCTGGCCGCGCCCCTGAGCCTCGCGTTCCAAGCCCAGTGAACGGGTCCGGCGCGCGGTGCTCGGTTCCCATCCCGGTCTCCGATCCGGGGGCTCCACCTGCACCTTGGTCCATGGGGTCGAGCTCCAAGGAGGGTGAGCGCGGCCCCGGACGCGCGCCGGGCACCTGACCCGTGCCCGGGCCTTGTTTTGGCGGGAAAACCCCCGCGAGCGACGGGGCGCGAAGCGGCCGGAGGCGGTACCGTGGAGCGGTCCCATGCGGCGATCCTGGTTTCTCGCGGGCGGCCTGCTGATCCTCGCCGCGGGTCCCCTGGCACCCGTCCTCGCGCAGGAACCCTCCGAGGCGGATCTCGAGTTCTTCGAGGCCAAGATCCGACCCCTGATCGTCGAGTCCTGCCAGGAGTGTCACTCGGGCCAACTGGCGCGCCCCAAGGGCGGATTGGTGATGGACACCCGGGCCGACCTGCTGCGCGGCGGCGCCGCCGGGGAAGTCCTGGTGCCCGGCGACCCGGACGCAAGCCTGTTGATCGAGGCGGTGCGCTACGAAGGCGATCCGCGCATGCCGCCCGACGGCAAGCTCGAGGCAGCCCAGATCGCGCTGCTGGAGGAATGGGTGCGCCGCGGGGCGCCCATGCCCGAGGCGGAAGGCCCGGCCCCCGGCACTTCGGCGCCCAAGCCGCCGCCGGATCCACTGTCCCACTGGGCCTTCCGGCCCCTGGACCGGCCCGGGCTCCCGCAGGTTCGAGATTCGGCCTGGTGCGCCAACGAGATCGACCGTTTCGTTCTGGCGCGGCTGGAGGGAATGGGCTTCCCCACACCGGAGCGCGCGGATCGACGCACGCTGCTGCGCCGGCTCACGTTCGACCTGACCGGACTTCCGCCGACGCCCGAGGAGGTCGAGCAGTTCCTGGCCGACGCCTCGCCCGACGCCTGGGAGCGCGTGGTCGACCGCCTGCTCGCCTCGCCCCATTACGGCGAACGTTGGGGCCGCGCCTGGCTCGACCTGGCGCGCTATTCCGATTCCAACGGGCTGGACGAGAACCTCGCCATGTCGGCGGCCTTCCGCTACCGCGATTGGGTCGTGCGCGCCCTGAACGAGGACCTGCCCTACGACCGATTCCTGACCCTGCAATTGGCGGGGGACCTGCTGCCGGAGCCCGAGGACGCAACGGCCCTGGCGGACCAGCTGGTGGCCACGGGCTTCCTGGTGCTGGGGCCCAAGATGCTCGCCGAGCAGGACAAGGAGAAGCTCGTGCTCGACGTGGTGGACGAGCAGATGGACGTGGCCTTCCGCACCTTCCAGGGACTGACCCTGGGGTGCGCCCGCTGCCACGACCACAAGTTCGACCCCCTGAGCCAGCGCGAGTACACGGCCCTGGCCGGCGTGTTCAGGAGCACCGAGACCCTGGGCAGTCTGGCCTTCGTGTCGCGCTGGAAGGAGCGCGAGCTGGCGTCCAAGGCACGGCTGGAGGCGCGCCGAGAAGCGGAGGCCGTCCTGGCCGAGGCCGAGGGGGCCCTCACCGCGGCCCGCCACGGGGGCGACACCGCCCTGGTCCAGCGCTGGATCGGCAGCGCCGACGCCTACCTCCTGGCCGCCACGGAAGCCGCCCGCGGCGCCGTGCTCGTGGAGGCCGAAGACTCGAGCCGCGGCAACCTGATCCGCGACGACGCCACGTACGGCACTCCCACCACGGTGATCGCCCGCACGGGCGCCGGCGGCCTGCAGTTCGCGGAATACGACCTGACCTTTCCGGTCGCCGGACGGCGCCATGCTCGAGGTCCGGCTGGCGGCCGAGGAATCCCGTCCCATGCGGGTGCTGCTGAACGGGGCGTTGGTGTTCGAGTCCGCCCTGGGCGCCACCACCGGGTCCTGGAAGGCCGAGGGTCAGCGGTGGCGCGCGGTGGGCGCGCTCGATCTGCCCGCGGGCCGCAGCGTGTTGCGGCTCGAGCGCGAAGGCCCCGTGCCGCACCTCGATCAACTGCTGCTGGCGCCCTTGGGAAGCGACGCCTCCTCCCGGCCCGCGCTCGGCCATCCATGGGCCCAGGGACTGGAACCCGGCTTGCTGCGCAACTGGACCCTGCGCCTGGCGGGCGACGGTCAGGGCGCCGCTTCCGGCCCGGAGTCGGGTGTGGGGCCGGGCGGCAAGTCGGGGATCTTCGGGCCCTGGCTCGCGCTGGCCGACGCCCCCGAGGCGGAGTTCGAGGAGCGGGCAGAGCACCTCGGGCGCGCGCTTCGCGAAGCCGCGGCGGCGACCGCGACTCCCGCCGCCGCGCCGGGCGCCCAGGCCGTCGCCGCGGCGCCGAATCCGCTCGTGCTCGCCCTCTTCGACGGCCTGGCGCCGCGCTCCCCGCGGGAACTGGCGGGTCGCTACCAGGTCCTGTTTTCCAGCGTCGAGGCCCAGTGGCGCGAGCTCTCGGCCCGCGACCCCAAGGCCGAGCGATTGCCCTCCGATGCCGCCGAAGGCCTGCGCCTGCTCCTGACGGGACCGGCGGGGTTGTTCCACCTGGAGCCCGCCGAACTGGAAGCGCTCTACCCCGAACAGGATCGCTCGCGGCTCGCCGCCGCTCGCGCGGCCGTGGAGGCGGCTCGCAGCGCCCTGCCGCCCGCCGTGGAGCGCGCGCTGGGGGTCGGCGACGCCCCGGAGATCGCCGGCCTGCCCGTGATGCGCCGGGGCAGCCACCTGGACAAGGGCCCCCAGGTGGTCGAACGCGGCGTGCCCGCCTTGGCGTCGAGCTTCCTCGCCTCACCGGCGATGCCCGCGGGCGAAAGCGGTCGCCGTGAGCTCGCCCGCTGGATGACCGACCCCGAGCACCCCCTGACGGCCCGTGTGGCGGTCAATCGCCTGTGGCAGGGGCATTTCGGCGCGGGTCTCGTGCGCACCAGCTCCAACTTCGGCCTGCGCGGCGACACGCCGTCCCACCCCGAGCTCCTGGACTGGCTGGCCCGGGAGTTCGTGGCCCGAGGCTGGTCCCAGAAGGCCCTGCACCGGTTGATTTGCCTGTCGAGCACCTACCAGTCGAGCGCCGAACCCAGCGCCCGCGCGGCCGCCCTGGACCCCGGGAACCGACTGTTGTCCCACCAGAATCGTCGCCGCCTCGCCGCCGAGGAGCTGCGCGACGCGTTGCTCTTCACCGCGGGCCGCCTGGATCCCGCCCTGGGGGGAAGCCTGCTGGAAATCGGCAACGGCGAGTACGTCACCAACGACCAGTCCAAGGACGCCGCGCGCTACGACTCGCCGCGGCGGTCGCTGTACCTGCCGATCATCCGCAACGCGATGCTCGACCTGTTCAGCACCTTCGACTACCCCGATCCGTCGACCACCGTGGAAGCACGGCCCTCGACCACGAGCCCGACCCAGGCCCTGTACCTGATGAACAGCCCCCTGGTGGTCGACGCCGCCGCGCGGCTCTCGGAGGCGGCCCTGGAGCGGTCCCCGGATCCGCAACCCAGGGTGAACGAGCTCTACCGCCGGGCCTTCGGCCGCGCTCCGACGGCGGAGGAGTCGGCGCGGCTCCTGGGCTTTGCCCAGCGGGCCGCCGCCTCGGTCCTGGAACCGTCCCGGTCGGACATCGGACAGGGCCGCGCGGACAACGCTCCGGAGGCTCTGGTGCGCGGGGAGCGCGAGGCGTGGAACTCCATTGCTCAGGTGCTCTTGATCTCCAACGAATTCCTGTTCATCGACTGACCATGGATCCCCGGGCCCCACGACAACTCTCTCGCCGCCGACTGCTGCAGCTGTCCGGCGCGGGCTTCGGCGGACTCGCCCTGGCGGGGCTCGCCCAGGGGCTGGGCCTCGCCACCGTCCAGGATCCCGCCTCGGCCCGGGTCTGGCCCGCGCGGGCCAAGCGCGTGATCTTCCTGTTCATGCACGGGGGGCCCAGTCAGGTGGACACCTTCGACTACAAGCCGCTCCTGGAACGGGACCACGGCAAGCCCCTGCCCTTCGAGAAGCCGCGCATCCAGTTCGCGCAGACGGGCAACCTGCTCAAGTCGCCCTGGAAATTCGCCCAGCACGGCGAATCCGGCGCCTGGGTGAGCGAGCTGTTTCCCCACGTGGCCCGGCACGTGGACAAGCTGTGCTTCATCAAGTCGCTGCACGGAACCAACGAGGCCCACGGCGGCGCCCTGCTGGCCCTGCACACCGGTTCGGCCACCTTCGTGCGCCCCAGCATGGGCTCGTGGATCCTCTACGGGCTCGGCAGCGAGAACCAGGACCTGCCCGGGTTCATCACGCTCTGCCCGACCCTGGGCCATGGCGGCGTCAACAACTGGTCCAGCGCCTTCCTGCCGGGCATCTACCAGGGAACGCCCATCGGCAACGCCAGCGTGCCCGCCAGGGAGGCGGGCTTCGCCCACCTGTCGAGGCCGGATCTCTCCCGCGCGGCCCAGCGCGACCAACTGGACCTGCTGGCCCAGGTCAACCTCGCCCACGCCGGCCGGCGCGAGAGGGATGCCGCGCTGGAGGCGCGCATCGCCTCCTTTGAGCTCGCCTTCCGCATGCAGACCTCGGCGCCGCAACTCATGGATCTCACGGGGGAGTCCCCACAGACGCAGAAGCTCTACGGCCTCGACGACAAGACCACCGAGAATTTCGGCCGCCAGTGCCTGCTGGCCCGGCGCTTCGCCGAGGCGGGCGTGCGCTTCGTGCAGTGCACCCACAGCTACAAGTGGGACCAGCACGAGAACCTTGACGGCGGACCACGCCAAGAACGCCCGTGAAGTGGACCTGCCCATCGCGGGCCTGCTGCACGATCTCGAGGCCCGCGGTCTCTCCCGGGACACTCTGGTGGTCTGGGCCGGAGAATTCGGACGCACGCCCACCGCCCAGGGCATGGACGGCCGCGACCACAACCCCCACGGATTCACCGTGTGGTTGGCGGGTGGGGGCGTCAAGGGCGGGTTCAGCCACGGCGCCACCGACGACTACGGCTTCTTCGCCGCCCAGGACCGGGTGCACATCCACGACTTCCACGCCACGCTGCTCGCCCTGCTGGGGGTGGATCACGAGCGCCTGACCTACCGCCACGCCGGCCGGGACTTCCGTTTGACGGACGTGGAAGGCCGGGTCGTGCGCGAGCTGTTTCTCTAGCCCCACGGCCGCCCCCTGCTGGTGTAGCATCGAGAGGGGAAGCGGCGATGGAATCCACCTTCGAAGGGCAGAGCCCCGAGATCCTCTATCCCTGCATCTGGTCCTACCAGGTGATCGGCGTCGACGAGGCCCTCCTGCGGGCGGCGGTGCTGGAGGTGGTCGGCGATCTGCCGCACACCCTGCGACCGGGCAACGTCTCCAAGGGGGGGAAGTACCGGTCCCTGGGGCTGGAGGCGCGGGTCGAAACGGAACTGGAGCGCCTCAGGATCTTCGAATGCCTCTCGAAGCACCCCGCGATTCGATTCGTCCTCTGACGTCGGCTGCGCCTTTTCGGTTCGCCTCCCTTGGCCGAGGCCGAATCGCCTAGAAATTCCGATTTTCACGGTCCGCCGGGACGCGATTTCTCGTTCAGACAGGGACGGACTCGATCCCCATGTCCGCATCCAGACCCCGTGCTCTCAACCCGGAAGCCGCGGAGCTCGCCCTCCAGCTGCGGGGCTGGGTCGTCGGCGCCGAACCCGGAAGCTCACGTGCGAGTCAAGTTGTGGCTCCAGGGGAAGGCGGAGCGAACGGGGGGGTGCTCCCCGGCGAGCTGGAACCCCTGGACGCGCTGGTGGGGGAGCTGCAGGGCATCGCGGCGCGCATCATGAACCACCAGCCCCCGGGTCACACCCTGCAGGCCACGGCGCTGCTGAACGAGTTCTGGTTGAGGATCTCCAGCCGTGAGCCCGGCAAGTTCGCCGACCGCAACCACTTTCTCGGAGTCGCGGTCACGACCATGCGCCGCATCGTCGTGGACCACGCCCGACGCAAGCGCGCGGGAAAGCGCCCCGAGTCGGGCCAGCGCCTCGATCTGGAGCACGTGGCCGGAGCCCTCCAGCAGCGCAGCGAACTGGATCTGGTGGAGCTCGATGATCTCCTGGAGGCCCTGGGCGCCGACGACCCCGACCTTCTGCGCGTGATCGAGCTGCGCTTCTTCGGCGGCTGCAGCGTCGAGGAGGCCGCCCAGGTGCTCGGCTGGAGCACCCGTCGCCTGCGCTCGGAAGAGCTGCTGGCGCGCAAGCGCCTCGAACGGTTGATGCGTTGATCCCAGGAACACTGCCACATCCCCAGGCAAGCGAGTGAACGACCCCAAACGCTGGTTGCGCCTGAAAACGGTCCACGAGCGCGTCTTCGAGCTGCCGCTCGAGGAGGCGCGAGCCTTCGTCGAGCGCGAGCTGGGCGACGACCCGGCCCTGGCCCGTGAGCTGATCTCGATCCTCGAGCAGCGCACGGAGGGCACGCGCTTCCTGCGCTTCGACGACGCGCCCCACCGGTCCACGGAGTTCCCCTTCCACCATCGGCTGGGGGACTACGAGCTGATGCACGTCATCGGCCGTGGCGGCATGGGCTGTGTGTACCTGGCCCGGCACCTGCCCCTGGACCGCGACGTGGCCCTGAAGGTCCTGGGCCCGAACCTCGCCCAGGCTCCGGAACAGGTGGATCGCTTCCGCCGCGAGGCCCTGCGCCTGGCGCGCTTCAAGCACCCGGGGATCGTGCCGATCTACGACGTCCAGAGCATCGACGGCGTCCACTTCTTCGCCATGGAGTTGGTGGACGGCCTCGACCTGCACCGGGAACTGGTCTGCCTGCGCGGCAAGCTCGACCCCAAGGTCTGTCGCACCACGCTCCCCAGTGAACAGGGGCCGGAGTACTTCCGCCGCGTGGCCGACATCACGCGCCAGGCCGCCGAGGCCCTGGCCGATGCCCACCAGCAGCGCATCACCCACCGGGACATCAAGCCCCACAACCTGATCCTGGGGCGAGACGGCCGGCTGCGGATCGTGGACTTCGGCATCGCCCGGGACGAGAGCCTGGGCCGCTCGCGCGTCACCGACGAGGCCGCCGGCACGCCGCACTACATGAGCCCCGAGCAGGCCCGCCTGACGCGCAACCGCGTGGTGGACCACCGCACGGACATCTACTCCCTGGGCGTGGTGCTCTACGAGCTCCTGACCCTGCGGCGGCCGTTCGAGGGGGACACCCAGCGGGACGTCCTGCGCGCCATCGAACTGCGCGAGGCGCGGCCGGCGCGGCTGGTGAATCCCGAGATCCCCAGGGACCTGGCCGTGATCTGTCAGCGGGCCATGGAGAAGGAGCCCACGGCGCGCTATCCCGACGCGCGCGAGCTGGCCGCGGACCTGGCCCGCTTCCTCGCGGGGGAGCCCATCCACGCCACCGCACCCACGTCGGGCGCGAGGATGCTCCGTGTCCTGCGCCGCCGCCGGACTGCCCTGGCGGCCTGCGGCGTGGCGATCGCCGCCCTGGCGGCGGGCTACGGCCTGCGCGGCGAGGTGTTCGCCGATCCGAATTTCCGCACCGTGGCCTTCAGCTTCGAACCCGGTCTCGGAGAGCCCGCCCCCCTGCGCGCGTCCTGGATCCCCTTCGATCCGGTGGAGGAACGCTTCGACCCGCCGACCGAGCTGGGACAGCCGCCCTACGCCCAGCGCAGGCTCAAGCTCGGTCCGGGGCTGGTGCGCCTGGAGTATCCAGCCGGTGCCGTGAGCGAGCACTGGCGCGTCGTTTCGGCCGGCCGCGGCACCCTGGCCCTGCGCCTGCCGCGTCCAAGGATCGCCGTGGCCGAGCGTGGCAGCCGGCCGCCCGAGGGCATGGTCCTGATCCCCGGCGGGACCCTGAGGCGCAAGAGCGACATCAGCGGCAGCGGTTGTTCGAACCTGGGCAAGGACCTCGCGGTGGATCCCTTCTACCTCGATGTCCGCGAGGTGACGGTGGGCGACGTGCGGGAGTACCTGCGCGAGACCGGCGGCAGCGCGCCCGAGAACTGGGAGATCGTGGGCGCCGATCCCAAGCTCGACGACCACCCGGTGGTGGGGATGCCGTACTCGTTCATGGTCGAGTTCGCGGAATATTACGGCAAGCGCCTGCCGACCCACGCGGAACTGGAGTGGGCGGCCCGCGGCGAGGAGGATCGAAACACGCCCAACGGCCGGGCGGTGACTCCGGACACGCGCGCGGCGATCCACGGTCGTGCGCCGGGCGCCGAACTCTCGCCCGCGGCCCGCTTCGAGCTGTGGAGGACCGAGACGCGGCCGGTGGGGCAGAGTCCCGACGACGTGACGCCCGCGGGAGTCTTCGACCTGCTCGGCAATGTTCGCGAGTCGACCATCAGCGCCTTCGTGAACACGGCCGCGAGCGATGCCGGGCCGAAGGTGCTCCCAGGTCTCCTGTGGCAGGTGGGCGGCGCGTGGTACTCCGACGTGCCCGCCAGCGGGTTCGACATCCACGGCTTCTACGGCGTCGACGAAGGCGGCGGCGCAGAACGCGGATTCCGCTGCGCAAAAAGCGCACGGCCCTGAACTCCACGGGCGACTGGATCGTCCAAGGCCCGGACCTTTCGGTCCGTGCCCGCACTTGTGTTGAAACCCCGGAGCAACTTGCATGACACCCGGTGATCCGAATTCTGAACCAGCCGTGGTCCAATTGACCTTGGGCCTGCGCTTCGTCCCGCGGCCCGCTTCCGAGGAGTCCGGCAGCCCACCCGGAGGATCCGGGGCGCTGCAGAACGTCGTGGCCCTCGCTCCCCAGCAGTCCTGGCTGGTGGCGCGGGCCGCGAACGGAGCCCTGACGCTGAATCCGGGCCTCTACAACACAGCCACGGGCTATCCCGTGGCGCCGTTCGCGGAGTTCCTCGACGGACTTCTGGCGGAGCTCGTCGATCCCGGCGTGGTCTACTCCAGTGAGCTGTTCCTGATGGACCACATCATCAAGGAAGGCGAGTGGATCCGCGGCATGGGGCACATGTTCAGGCTCCTGGCCAACGGCGAGGCGCTGGTCGCCGAGGCACGCGTGGCCGACGGGGAGTACGACGTGGAGACCCTGGTGAGCGTGCGCGTGATCGTCTGATCCGGGAGGGCGCGAAGTGCATCGACGGCCCTTGCCCGCGGACCTCGCGACGCATCCGGCCAGTCCCCTCGCCTGGCGTTGGGACTGGCTGGAACGCCATCAGGTCACTCTGGAGCGGCCCGCGCGGTTCTTCTGCGCGCTGGACGAGAGCAGTTGGCGCGAAGCCCTGCGCGTCCATCCCGCGCTGGCCGAGGAGGAGCGCCAGGGACGCATCCAAAGCCTGGAGTTCCTCGTTCGAGTGATCCTGGCGCGCCTCGACGCGCGGGCGGCGGTTCGCCCCTGGGCCCGGCCGCGGCGCCCGGGGACGACACCCGGCTGCGGGAGGCCCTCAGGCTCTGGTCGAGGATCCAAGCGACCCTGCTGGTCCATTTCTTCGGCCGCGCCGACGGCAGCCTGGACCTCGAGCGCATCGCCGAGGCCTTCCTGCTGTTCAGCGCGGGAGCCCTGCGCATCCCGGTGGTCGCCCGCCGCGGAGTCGGGGAGCCCGACAGCGCCTACTACTTCGCCTTCGCGGAGTTCGCGCTGCTCTCCCTGGAGCACGACATCGACCCCCAGGTCTGGGCCGCGGTGCTGCCGCACCTCGTCTGGACCCAGGAGGTCTACGCGCACATGCAGCGCCCTCCGGGGCCGGGGCCGCACCGCTTCCACGAGTACGCTCCCCGGGGCCGCGAGCGGAGCTTCAGCCTGGCGGTCGCCGCCGAGGCCCGCGAACGCTGTCGCGGGCTCACCTCCCCCGCGGAACTGGCGGCCCTGCACGGGCGGCACTGCCGCGAGGCCTTCGGCGACCTCCAGCCCGCGGCGAGCCCGGCGGCTCCGGCTCCCCCCGCCCAGCCCGTCTGGACTGCGTTGCGCCACGTTCGGTCCAGGCGCCCGCGGGGCGCCTGCGGAGAGCGGTCGTCGCGCCTTGCCAGCCAGGCTTTGTCGTGGGTTTCGCTCAAGTCGAATCAGTCGGGCTCTAGCCGTCCATCCGGTACGCCTTCGCCGACGGCTTGACCGCTCGGGCGAAGTGCAGCGGGCGGCGCAGGCCTCCCGGGCCCGGCGCCGGGCGCGCGCGCGCGATCCACTCGCGGTAGACCTCCATGGACTTGCGTGTGTCCACGCACACGTCGCCGTAGCGATCGTCGGGCAGGGCGCGGGTCACGCGCACGCGCTGGTGCCAGCAGTGCATGCCGCTGACGGGGTCCGGCTGCACCGGGAAGGTCAGATTCTGGTGCACGCCGCCGTCGGTCCACCAGATGCGCTTCGAGTCCGGGTCGGAGGAAACGAAGGGCCGAATGTCCTCCAGGCGCCGGAAACGGTAGCGGCCTTCGCCCAGGTCCTCGCGCAGGGCCTTGAACGTGGCCCACTCCGAACCCATGTCGTCGAACAGGCGCCAGCGGCCGAGGTGGTGCGAGCAGGCGACCACGCCGGGCCGCATGCCCTCGGTGACCCAGACCTTGTTGACGAAGTGGCCGATGCGCGTCGCCACGCGCACCAGATCGCCCGTCGCGACGCCGATGCGCCCCGCGTCCTCGGGGTGGATCCACACGGGATTGGTGTTCGACAGCTCGTACAGCCACTTCGAGTTTCCCGAGCGCGTGTGAATCAGGGTCGGCAGGCGGAAGGTCGGCACCAGGGGGTACTCGCCCTTCGACACGTCCATATGCTTCCTGTGCACGTGGCTTTCGATGCACGCGGGCAGGGCGTACTCCTTCCAGCCGCAGTCCGCCATGGTCGCCGACCAGAGCTCGAGCCTGCGGGAGGGCGTGGTGAAGCCCGTGCGCGCCGCGCCCTGGGCCACGACTCCGATCGTGTCGGCGCCGCGGCGGATCGAACCGTCGGGGGCTTCGACCGCGCCTTCGAGTTCCTTGGCGCCGAGCTTCTTCAGGTAGCCCTGGTAGGTCTCCTTCTCCACCAGGAAGGCCCCGTGGCGACGCATGTACTCCAGGGGCGTGAGACCGTGCTTCTTGGCCTCCTCGGGAAGCCCCGGCACGGAGTTCTCGAAGATCCAGGCGTAGTACTCGTCGACCGTGATCTTCACGCCCTTGCGATAGGGCGATTCGTAGTACTTGCGCACGCCGAGCGAGCCGTCGGGGTCGATGCGCCAGGAGAGTTCGATCCAGAACTCGTCCTCTTCCCAAACCTCGCCCGGGTTCGAGTCGCGGGTCAGCGCCTGCTTCTCGCCCTTGCGCTCCTTGGCGACGCGCAAGACCGGCTGGCGGAAGCTGATCCACTTGGCGGCGTGGGTCTCCTGGCTCATCAAGTCGTGGCGCTCGGCGCCCAACCCCATGGGCAGCACGTAGTCGGCGTACTGGGCCGTCTCGCTCCAGGTGGGCGTCAGCGCCGCGTGCAGCTCGATCTTCGACTCGTCGCACAGCACTTCCTCCCAGAGCATGCCGTCGGGGTTGGTCCAGACCGGGTTGTAGACCCGCGTGAAGTAGGCGGCGAGCTTGCCGCGGCCCGTGGACAGGAAGTGGGGCAGGAGGAAGGACAGCTCGTGGTGCGAGAGGGGATACTCGCGCGGATAGAGCAGTTCGCTCCACACGTCCTGGGGCGGCGGCTTGAGGAACGGGGGCGGGACGAACTTGTCGGCCGTGTTCAGGTTGGTTCCGCCCTTCGCGGCCACCGAACCCACCAACACGCACAGGAATTCCAGGCAGCGCGCCACCTGCCAGCCGCCCTCGTTGCCCGAGGCGGCGTTGCGCCAGACGTGGGAGGCGAAGGCGCTCTTCGCCGCGCCGATGGCCCGGGCCACCTCGCGGATCACCCCTGCCTCCAGACCGCATTCCTTCGCCGCGGCTTCGGGCGTGGCGAAGGCGTAGTGGCGGCGCAGCTCGGCCACGAAGGACTCGAAGGTGCGCGGGGCCGTGGGCGCGACGTTTTCCAGGAAGGCGCGCCAGTTGACCCACTGCTCGACGAAGGCGCGGTCGAACAGGTCCTCCTCCAGGAGCACCTGGGCGAAGGAGAGCAGCATCAGGGCCTCGGTGCCCGGGTAGGGCGCGAGCCACCAATCCGCCATGGAGGCCGTGTTCGAGAGCCGCACGTCGACCACGGCCAGCTTGGCGCCCTTCAGCTTGGCGTCGATGATCCGCTGGGCATGGGGATTGAAGTAGTGCCCGGTCTCCAGGTGCGAGGAGAGCAGGAGCATCATCCTCGAGTTCTCGTGGTCCGGCGAGGGCCGGTCCGCGCCGGTCCACAGGGCGTAGCCCAGGCGCGCGGCGCCCGAGCACACGTTGGTGTGGCTGTTGTGGCCGTCGACGCCCCAGCTCTGCAGCACGCGGTCCATGTAGCCGTCGTGGCCCGGCCGGCCGACGTGGTACATGACCTCGGTCTTGCGGCCCTCGATCAGGGCCTTGCGGATCTTGGCGGCGAACACGTCCAGGACCTCGTCCCAGGTGGTGCGCTCGAACTTGCCGGAACCCCGCGCGCCGGAGCGCTTCAGCGGGTAGAGAATGCGCTGGGGGTCGTCGATCTGGTTCTTGGTCGCGGGACCCTTGGCGCAGTTCCTGCCCCGCGACCCCGGGTGGTGCGGATTGCCCTCGAGCTTCTGGATCTGCCACGTCTTTTGGTCCACGTAGGCGACCAGGCCGCAGGCGGCCTCGCAGTTGAAGCACGTGGTCGGAACGAGCGTGTAGCGTCGCTCGACCTTCTCGGGCCACGAAGCGGCGTCGTACTCGACCCAGTTGTCCCACTGGGCCGGCGGCGGGAACGACGCGAGCGGGGTCACGCTCATTTCCAGCGGGATCTTGGGCGTCATGAGAGCGGCGGCAGTTGGGCTGCGCGCACGTAGGCGTACTTGTAGAAGAACAGCCCGGCGAGGATCAGGGCCGCGGCCAGGCCGTGGAGGACCGGGGCGGCGGGCTCGAAGCGACTCAGGTTGGTCAGGGCCAGGAGCACGCCGGGCGAGACGATGCCCACCAGGAGCCCCAGGCGGTAGGGGCTCTGGATTCGCCCCATGCGCACGATGGGCAGGAAGCCCGTGGCCTGGCGCGCGTTGAGGGACTCGTGCTTCGCCTTGAGCCCCAGGGTCAGGAACACGCCGTGGAGCGTGAGCGCCACGCCGAGCCAGAGCTTCAGGTCGCTCCCCGGATCCGCGAAGGGCATCAATACGGCCCCGCCGCAGACCACCGCCTGCACCAGCAGGTGGGGGAGCAGGGCGCGCTCCTGCCACAGGTCGCGGCCCTCGCACTGGCGGAACAGGAAGGCCGTGTAGGCCGCCGCCGCCGCGCCGAGCACGACGTTGAAGGAGCGCAGATAGTCCGCGGCCCCCTCGTGGCCGAACCAGCGGGCCACCAGGATCAGGGCCGAGAGCCCGGAGAAGGCCATCAGGATCCAGGCCCCGCGCACCAGCCAGCTCTTGGTGTTCGGCCGCGTGAGCAGCGTCAGGAACTTCAACGGCCGGTGCAGGTCCTCGACCAGGAGCAGGGTCGTGATTCCCGTGAAGACCAGGGCCAGGAGCTCCGGCAGCCAGCGCTGGGCGAAGCCCGTGACGCCCCAGCCCGAGAGCAGGGGGGCCACCATTGCCGCCCCGGCGCCCACGCCCTTGGTCACCAGGTACAGGGCCACCGGCCAGCCCCACTCCACCTTGTGGCCCACGTCGAGCACCGTGCGCGTGTCCGCCACGGTGGGCGCGGCCTCCTCGGGCCAGGCCTCGGCGCCGGCGTCAGGGCGCTCGCTCCAGATGTATGTGGAGGGCCGCGAGGCGGCACCGGGCACCAGGGAGTCGGGCAGGGCCCCCAGGTAGTGCACGTTGGGCCCCGTGCCCTGCTCGGGCCGCCGGACCAGGGTGGCGTGCTCCGCCACCATGCGCGAGATCCGCGACGCGGGGTCGTGGAGGTCTCCCACGACGATCGCTTGCTCGGGGCACACGATCACGCAGGCGGGTTCCAGATTCTGCTCGACCCGGTGGGCGCAGAAGTGGCACTTCTCGACCGAGCCCGTCTCCTCGTTGAGGTAGATGGCGTCGTAGGGACAGGCCTGCATGCACGCCCGGCAGCCGATGCAGGCCCGCCGGTCGATGTCCACGATGCCGTCGGGCCGCTTCTCCAGGGCGTTGACCGGGCAGATGGTGACGCAGGGCGCCTTCGTGCAGTGGTTGCAGCGCAGGACGGCGAAGTGGCGCTTGACGCTGGGGAAGCGGCCCTTCTCCGTGTACTTGACCCAGGTCCGGAAGCTCCCCACCGGCACCGCGTTCTCGGACTTGCAGGCCACCGTGCAGGCGTGGCAGCCGATGCAGCGCCGATGGTCCATGAGGAACCCGTATTGCATGGGCGCACACTCTAGCGAGCGTCACCCTCGGGGGCCCGGAACGGTCTCAGACCGCGGCGCGCTCGCGGGCCCTTTCGGGCAGCGGGCCTGCTCCGAAATGCAACGCGGGGGCCGCGGCCTGTGCCACGGACCCCCGCGCGTGGGCGATCAGGGACCTACTAGAAGATCGACGCGTCGAGCAGGCTGTAGGCGATGCGCGAGCTCGTGACCGCGATGTCGTTGATGCGCCTCGCGTGCAGTTGCGGATCGCCGCCGCAGAAGGGGCAGTCCACCGGCATCGGGTCGTCCGTGGCGGCGGGCAGCACGTCCTGGCCCGCCTGAACGCGCGGAGCGTGGAGGACCCTGCCGGGCGCGGCTCCAAGTCCGAGGCTCAGAACGAAGGCGAAGCCCAAGGTCGATGCGGCGAGGAGCAGGCGCTTCATGGCGTTTGGGGGCGGCCGACGGGCCTTGCCCTGGCCCCAAGATACGACCGTTCGGGGCCCGGACAAGAGCCCAATCCGCCGCGCCGCCGATACTGCCCCGCATGGCTGCGGAAACAGGCATAAACTGTTGATTCGTAAGCAATTATGGCCGCTGTGGCGGGCTGGACCGGAATCGGCCCCGGCGGGGCCGCCAGGGCCCCTCGGAGGGGGGGGCGGCGCGAACATCCGCAGCCATGCGGGGCAGTCAGGGGGGGCGCTACCGCTCCCGCGGGGGCACCCGCTCCGCCAACTCGCGGAAGCGCGGGTCGGATCGCAGGTCCTCGTAGTCGGGAAGCTCGTCCAGCCGAGCGCGATCGGAGAATCCCGCGCGGATCGCGGCTTCGAGCTGGTCCAGGGCCTGGGTGACCCACTCCGTCCGCTCGGCGGTCCGCTCGTCGGGCTCGAGGGAGGCGTCCGCCGCCGCATGGCGGGCGCAATGCCAGAGGGTCTCGAAGGCCTGGAATTGCACATCCACGCGCACCGCGTTCAAGGCCAGGGCCCCCTGGACCGTCTCCACCGCCCGGGAGCGCTCGTTCCTCGCCAGTTCCACCTCGGCACGCTGCAGCAGGCAGGCCGAGGCGCTGGCCACCACCGAGGGGTGGTTGGGCAGATTCCGGCGCACGTTCTCGATCATGGCCACGGCACGGTCCGCGTCCTCCCCGGCCCCCGCGAGGTCCCGGCGCTCCAGGCGCGTCGCGGAACGGGCGGCCAGGGCCGAGCAGAGCAGGAAGGGGAACTCGTGGTTGTCCGGCTCACTCTGGAACAGCAGTTCGCCGTGCTCGATCGCCACCGCCAGGGCTTCCTCGGCCGCGGAGAACTGGCCCTGGTTGATGCGCTGGATGCCCAGATTCGCCGCCAGCCCCACGAGGCCCCGCCGCGCGTTGGGGTCCTCGGGGAATTCCGCCGCCAGTTGGCGGCCCCGGTCCAGGGCCGAGCTCAGCACGTGCTCGGCCTTGGCCGGGTCCGACGTCATCAGGCTCAGGCCGTAGTTGACCGAATTCTCCAGGAACTGCTCGCGAGTGCTGCGCGAGGGGTTGGGCCCCGAAACGATCTCGAGCAGCAGATTCCAGGCCTCGGCCTCCAGGGCTTCGGTTCCCTGCCCCCGGTCGAGGCGCTTGCCGCAGATGGCCGCGAAGGAGAGCGCCGAGGCCAGGGCCTCGGACATCTGGGTGTCCTGGGGGGCGGCCGCGTGCGCGCGCCGCGCCACCTCCAGGGCCTGTCCGAAGTGCTCGTAGGCCGCGTCGAATTCACCCTGGCGGAAGGCCACCAGCCCGAGGTTCGAGGTGACGCTGACCAGGCAGTGGCTGTAGGTCAGGTTCTCGGGAACGGCCGCGGCCAGGGGCGTCGCCGTGGCCAGGCTCTCCTCCAGGGCCGCGCGGGCAGCTTCGTGCTCGTCCGCGCGCAGATGGCGCGCGCCCACCATCCCCAGGGCGGAGGCCAGCACGTAGCGCGTGTCGAGGTCGGCCGCTCCCTCGCCGACCAGGGCCCGCGCGCGGTCCACGGCCAACTGATATTGGGCCAGGGCGTCCTCCTCGCGGCCCAGGGTCGCCAGGACGTCTCCCATGGAGCGCGCCGTGCGCGCCATCTCGCGCCGCACCCCCAGATTCGTGGGATCGTCCAGCTGCAGCCTGCCGTAGAAGTCCAAGGCACGCTCCAGGAGCTGGGTGCGCACCGGATCGAAGCGCGGCACCTCGCGCAGGTCGTCGCTGCCCACCGTGACGAGCATCTCGTCGATGGCGTCGAAGGCGCGCTGGAAGTTGCGCTCGGCCCGCGCGGTTTCCTGCTGCTCCCCGGCCAGGGCCGTGGCGAGGTCGGCGTTCCTGGCCTCCAGCTCCGTCTTGGCGGCGCGCAAGTCCGTGTTGAGCAGGCGCTCCCGGTCCGCGGCCCGCGAGGCCAGCACGGCGTAGCCCATGGGACCTCCGACGAACAGCAGCACGCCCAGCACCAGGGCCGCCGTGCCCGTGGGATTGCGCTCCACCCAACGGCGGGCCCGCAGGAGAGCCCCGGTCGGGCGCGCGGCGATGGGCTTGCGCTCCAGGACCCGCGACAGGTCCTGGGCGAGGGCCGCGGCCGAGCCGTAGCGGCGCGCGGGGTCGAGCTCCATGGCCACGTCGCAAACGGTCTGGACGTCGATCGACACGTCCGGATTGCGGCGCGAGAGCGGCTCGTGCACGCCCGCGGCGATTTTCTGCGCCAAGAGCGGCGCCATCTCGGCCTGGAACGGCAGCGCCAGCGTCAGGCACTCCACCAGCGAAACGCCCAGGGAATACACGTCGCCGCGGATCTCGGCGGAGTCCTCCCCGCGGCCCGCGCGGCCGCTGATCACCTCGGGCGGCATGTAGGGCATGGACCCCAACTGGGCGCCCGTGTTCGTGAGCTTGGAAGCGCCCGTGCGGCTCGCCAGGCCGAAGTCCAGGAGTCGCGCCCGCCCGTCGGTGGTCAGCATCACGTTCGACGGCTTGACGTCGCGGTGGACGATGCCGCGCGCGTGGGCGTGCTCCAGGGCCTCGGCCACCTGGCGCGCGATTTCCAGGCAGGCGCGGGTCCAACTGCCCTCGAAGACCGGAGCGGCGGCGCAGGGCTTGCCGCACAGCGCCGTGACCGCCGCGCCCAGGTCGCGGCCGGCCAGCGAGGAGGGCGAGCGTCCCGCGAACTGCTTCAACACATCGCCCAGCGACGCGCCCTCCACCAGCTCCATGGCGAAGAACGGCACGCCGCCGTCCTCGGCAAAGGAGTAGATCTGCACGATGCCGGGGTGCGAGAGCCGCGCCACGGCCTCCACCTCGCGGCGGAAGCGGTCCTTGGCCTGGGGCACGAAGAGCTGCTCGGGCCGGATCAGCTTGAGCGCCACGCGTCGGCCGAGGCCCGGATCCAGGGCCGCGTAGACCACGCCCATGCCGCCGCCGCCCAGGCGTTCGAGGACGCGGAACGGGCCCATGCGCTCCGGCACGGGCGTCGGGCCGTCGCCGCCCATGAGACCCGCGCGCTCCAGGGCCAGGATGCGGTCGCGCACCACGGCGCTGGTGGAGGAGTGCCGGCGGGCGAATTCGTCGTAGGACTTCACCAGCCCCTGCTCGCGCTCCTCCAGATAAAGGAAGACGAGGCTCCTCCACGGCGTCGCGGCCCCCCGCGCCGCCCTTCAGCCCGGGATGGCCGCCCCCAGGGGCGGCACTGCGATCCTGGAACTCGGACATGACTTCAGCATCCCCTCCCCAGCGCGGGTCCGCAACCGCCGCGGGTCAGGACGCGCTACGGATGCAGGGTCTCGGTGTGGAAAGTTTTTCCGTGGCCGTCGACCATTTCGAGCGTGAGCACGCCCGCGGCATCGATGGCGATCAGGCCGAAATTGAACCACCCCAGGGCCTCCCCGTAGCTCGCGGGCTCCGCGTTCGGTCCGTGGAAGAAGCGCCGGCGCGGGTGGAACGTGGGGTCCAGCTCCTGCCGCGGAAAGAGGCCCGCGCTCAAGGGGCCCGCGACGAATTCGTGCACCTTGAACTCGGGCGTGGCGGGAAAGGGCGTGTACTCGAAACCCGTGGCGAAGTGCACGTCCGTGGTGAGCCACACGGTGTGGTTCACGCCGCCCGCGCGCAGGTGTTCGAACAGGCCCGCGAGCTCCCGTTCGAAGCCCGTTCCCGAGTCGCCGTCGGCCCAGCCGTCGCGCGCGTTGGCGCTGCCCGTGGGAATCCCGATCGGCACGCTGGAGATCACCACGCGCCAGGTGGCGTCGCTCTGGGCGAGCGCGCGCTCGAGCCAGATCCGCTGCTCCCGGCCGAGCTGGGTTTTCGGCGCGGGCCCGTCGTCCCGAAGGTCATTGGCATCGCGATGGCCGCGGTTGTCCAGGAAGAACAGCTCCAGGTGCTTGCCGCGCCGCACCGAGCGGTACAGGGGGCCCGCCGGCGGCACGGGGTTGTATTCCCGCAGGGCCGCGAGGCCCAGCGGCATCAAGTGGACTTCCGGCGTGGCTGGGGCCGCGCTGCGCCCGTCACCCGCGGGCGAGAAGTCGTTGACCACCTCGTGGTCGTCCCACACGGAATAGCAGGGGACCCGCGCGAGCAATTCACGCAGCCCGGCGTCCTCGCGGGCGTAGCGCCAGTGCGCGCGGAAGTCCTCCAGTTGGAACGAGGGCTCGAACGCCCCGGGGACCTGCTGGTTTCCGAAGCGACCGCGACCCTCGATCCGGCCGTCGGCGTAGATCATGTCCCCCAGGGCCACGAAGAAGTCCGGCCGCCGTTCGAGCATTCGCGGCAGGATGGCGAAGCCCAGCTGCTCGTCGCGCCCGACGTTCTGGCCCCCCAGGTCGCCGCTCCAGGCGAAGCGCACCGGCCGCGGATCGTCGGCGGCGGCGGCGGTGACGAAGCTCCCTTCCAGGCACTGGGCGCCCTCGGGAATCCCGTGCAGGGGCGCGTCGGCCGCCGTGACCCGCACGCGGTGCTCGACTCCTGGAGCGAGACCCAGGATGGGCTGTGTCGCGCAGAAGTCCGTGGAGGCGTCGACGGCGCAGGAGGCACTCCCCAGGGTCCTCCCGCGGGCGTCCCGGACCTCGAAGGCCAGGAATCCCGCGCGGTCGGCCCGGCTCCAGATCAGGGCCCGATCCGCTCCCACTTCGCCCACGGCCAGACCGGCGGACGGGGCGTAGGTCGGAACGGGGTCTTGATCTTCACCCGTGCGCGGGGTCGCGGCGCAGGAGACGAGCAGGACGAGCGCGAGGGCGGCGAGCTTCTGGACCATGGCCGAATCCTAGTGTCCCGAGCCAGGAGTCCACCGACCCAGTCGGCCCTCCCGCGGCTCCCCGGCCCAGCGGCCGCACCTCCGACTGTTGCAGCGAAGACGCGCCGTCGCGGCCCCTGGCCGGGAAACCGCATTCAGGCCGCCTGGACCCACCGGCTCTTGGATCCGGACACCGGCGCCGGTTGCGGCGGCTCGAATCGGGGCCCAAGATGGCCCCATGAAGCCCGCGCTCCTTCTGGGAATCCTCGGTGGAGCCCTGGCGCTCTACGCCGCCCACGTCAGCGTCAACGTCGGCTGGGGCCGCTGGGTCGAGGACGCGCGGCAGATCTTCGGTGGCGAGACCCGCCAGCTCACCGTGGGGTTCCTGCCGGTCACCTGCCACCTGACCTGCCCGGTGGTCGACTGGACCACGCGCCACTCGGAATCCGGCGCGCTCTACCAGAGCAAGCGCTACACGGAATTCCCGACCATGTGCGAGGACCTGCTGGAGGGTAGCCTGGGAGCCGCGTTCCTCAACGCGCCCATGGCGATCCAGATGGCGCTCAAGGGCTATCCGGTGAAGCTCGTCTCCCTGGGCCACCGCGACGGCTCGGCCATCGTGGTCCCCTCGGGTTCGCCTTTCCAGCAGTTCACCGACCTCAAGGGGAAGCGCATCCTGATCCCCTCCAAGGCCTCGAACCAGCAGCTCTGGTTCGGCCGCCTGTGCAAGCAATCGGGACTCGCGCTGACGGACTTCGACCTCGTGGTGTGCCCGCCGCCGGAGATGCCCGCGATGCTCGAGACCGGGCAATGCGACGCCTACATCGTCGGCGAGCCGTGGTGCGCCAAGGCGGAACTCGCCGGAATCGGACGCGTGCTGCTGCAGGTCAAGGACTCCTGGCCGAACTTCATTTCCTGCGGCCTGGTGGTGCGTCAGGACCTGATCGACCACCAACGCGGCCTGGTGCAGGAGATCGTCGACGGCATCCACGGCTCGGGCCTGTGGCTCGAGCAGGGCGTCGGGAACCGCGCCAGCGCCGCCGAGGTGGCCGGCAAGTACTACTTCAACCAGGATCCCAAGCTCCTGGAATTCGTGCTCTCGAAGCCCGTGGACCGCGTGCGCTACGACCACCTGACGCCGCTCCAGGGCGACTTCGAGGAGATCATGGCCCTGGCGGTCGAGGTGGGCATGTTCGAGAAGACGCTGCCCTTCGAGAGCTTCGTGGACACGAGCTTCTCCCTGGACGCCTCCAAGGTCGCGCTGCCGATGCCGCCCGACGACGGCCAGGGGCTCTCCTCCGGCACGCTCCTCTTGGCACCCAAGCCGGGCGGAAAACCCGTCAAGTGAAGCGCGGCGAGCGCATCCTCTTGCCGCTCGCCTTCGCCGGCGCGCTGCTGCTCCTTTGGAGCCAGTGGGCGAAGGGCGGAGGCGGAGGCGTGACCGACTTCCCCACGCCCGCGGAGACCCTGCGGGGCTTCCAGCACCTCCTCGGCACCCCTCCCGGCGAGCCCGCGCCCCTGCTCCTCAAGCACGTGGTGGCGAGCCTGTTCCGCACCACCTTCGGCTTCCTGTTCGCCGCGCTCTTGGGGATTCCCCTGGGCCTCTTGCTCGGCATGTCCGCCCGTGCCCACGCGGCCCTCAATTGGCTGGTGCAGTTCCTGCGGCCGATTTCGCCCATCGCGCTGATCCCGATCTCGATCATGGTCTTCCGCGGTGACGACCTGCGGGCGGTGTTCCTGATCTTCTACGCCGCCTTCTTCCCGATCGCGATCACCACGGCCGCCGCGGCGAGTTCGGTGCCGCCGGTCTACGTGCGCGCGGGACGCAACTTCGGCTTGAAGGGCCTGGCGCTCGTGCGGCAGGTGATCGTCCCCGCCGCGCTGCCGCAGATCGTGACCTCCCTGCGCGTCGCCGCCGGCATTTCCTGGCTCGTCGTGGTGGCCGCCGAGATGCTCGGCGTGCAGGGCGGGCTGGGCTGGCTGATCATCGACGCGCGCTACCAGGGCGCGCGCACGGACCTGATCGTGGGCACGATCCTGATCATCGGCGTCCTCGGCCTTGGCATCGACCTCCTGCTGCGCCGACTGGAGCGCCATCCCCGCGTGAGCTGGAGCCGGCACGAGCATGGCTAGCTCGCGCATCGAGGTCCAGGGCCTCTCGAAGTCCTTCGCGCGGCGCGGGGAAGCGCGGCTCCCCGTGCTGCAGTCCATCGACCTGCAAGTGGAGCCCGGCGAGTTCGTCTGCCTCCTGGGTCCCTCGGGTTGCGGCAAGTCGACGTTCCTCTCCATCGTCGGCGGCTTCGAGACGGCCGACGCGGGCAGCGTGTCCATCGACGGCGCGCCCGTGACCGGCCCCGATCCGCGTCGGATCCTCGTGTTCCAGGAGTACGGGATCTTCCCCTGGCTCTCGGTGGAGGAGAACCTGGGCTTCGGACTCCAGTCCCTGGTGCCCGCGGAGCGCGCGCGGCGCGTGGCCCACTGGGTCGAGGCCGTGGGCCTGGGCGGCTTCGAGAAGGCCCTGCCCGCGGCGCTCTCCGGCGGCATGCGCCAGCGCGTGGCCCTGGCCCGGGCTCTGGCGGTCGAACCCGAGGTGCTCCTGATGGACGAGCCCCTGGGCGCTCTCGATTCCCTGACGCGCCAGGCCATGCGGGCCGAGGTCGCCCGCCTGTGGCGCCGCCTGAAGCCCACGGTGGTGTTCGTGACCCACGACGTGGACGAGGCCGTGCTGCTGGCCGACCGCGTGGTGGTCATGAGCGCCCGCCCCGGCCGCATCGTCGAGATCGTCCCGGTCGCGATCCCGCACCCGCGCCGCTTCGGCGAACCGGACTACGTGACGGTCAAGCGCCGGCTCTATCGGCTGCTGGGACTCTCCGACGAGGTCTGAGGGGCGAGCATGCCCGAACTCCCCGAAGTCGAGACCGTCGTGCGCCTGATCGAGCCCAGGCTCGCCGGGCGCACGGTCGTCGGCGCGCGCGTGCGCTGGGCGCGCACGGTGGGCAAGGCCGGGGTGGCGGAGTTCGAGCGCCGCATCGTCGGCGCGCGCGTCACCCGGGTCTGGCGCAGGGCCAAGTATCTGGTGTTCGATCTGTCGCGCGGCGGCCGCCCGGCGGGGCACCTGGTGGGCCACCTGCGCATGACCGGGCGCATGCACGTGGAGGATCCGGCCTGGGATGCCGGCGTCCACGTGCGCGTTTCGCTCAGCCTCGACGACGGCCGCGTGTTCCACTTCATCGACGTGCGCAAGTTCGGCCGTCTGGAGTTCGCGTGCGATCTCGAGGACGTGTTCGCCGCGATCGGCGTCGAGCCCCTGTCGGCCGAGTTCACGGCCGAGCGCTTTCACGCGCTGCTCGGCGCGCGCCGCAGGCGGCTCAAGCCCCTGCTGCTCGATCAGTCGATCGTGGCCGGACTGGGCAACATCTACGTCGACGAGGCGCTGCATCAGGCGAAGCTCCACCCCCTGGCGTCTTCCCTGCGCGTGGATCCCGCCGCGGCCCGGCGCCTCCACGGCGCCATTCGCCGCACGCTGGCGGCGGCCATCGAGCGCGAGGGCTCGTCCTTCGACACCTTCTACCGGACGCCCGAGGGCAACCCCGGGAGCTACCAGGCGCGCTTTCGCGTCTACGGCCGCGAGGGCAAGCCCTGCCGCTCCTGCAAGACGCCGATCGTCAAGTTCACCGTGGGCCAGCGCGGCACCCACGTGTGTCCGACCTGCCAGCCGCGCCGGCCCGGGAGCCGGTCGCGCAAGCTGCGCCTAGGCTGACGACTACTTCGTCGCGGCCGCGCCGGAGCGCTCGCGCCAGAGTTCGTCGAGGCGCTTCACCGCGGGCCATTGCTGGGCGCACATCGCCAGGTAGAGGGTCACGTCGGCGGGCGGGAATTCGCGGTCGAGTTCCGCCACGGCCCCGGGCAGTTTGGCCGCGTCGGGCGGGTTGCCGTCCAGGTCCTCGATCATGCCGTCCTCGTGCTTGACGCCGGTCTTGTCGAGGAATCCCGTCACCAGCCCCTTGTGGGTCTTCAGCAGGTAGGTGCCGAAGAGCTCGTAGGCAAGCTCGGTCTGGTTCTTGGCCAACAGGATCGAGCGCGCCTTCTTGGCGCGCTGGGGCATCGGCAGCTTGCGGATCGCCTGGGGCCTGAACTTCAGGGCCGCGGCCACCTCGGCGTCCAGGGGGCCGAAGCCCTGTTGGGAGAGGCTCTCGTAGAGGGCCAGGAAGCGCTCGTCGCCGAGCGCGCGCAGTTGTTCGAGCACTTGCATCTTGGTGGGCGGGGTGGGCCGCGTGTTCAGGGGCGGCGGACGGCGCCGTGGGCGGTGCTGCCCGCGGAGCGGGCGGCGGGAGTGGCGGGAGGCACGGAGGGGGCGGGCGCGGGGCCCGCGGGGCCAGTCGAATGCGGGGGATGGGCGGGCGAATCACCCTGGGGCGGCGTCGAGCCGTGGCCGTTGCCCCCGTGGTCCTGGGCGAACAGCTCCGCATCGTCGCGGTCCCGCGTCAGGTAGGTGTAGGAGGCAAGCCCGGCCTCGTAGCGGCGCTGCAGCAGCGCCGACTCCTCGAAGGTCATGCGGCCTTCCTCCAGGCTGCGCTCGATGTGCCGGCGGATGCGCGTCAAGACGTCCTGCTCGAAGTACTCCACGTAGGAGAGCACTTCCTCGGTGCGGTCGCCGCGCACCACGTGGCTGACGCGGGCGCGGCCGTGCTCGTCGAGGTCCACGTGCACGATGTTCGGGTCGCCGAACAGGTTGTGCATGTCGCCCAGGATCTCCTGGTAGGCACCCACCAGGAAGAATCCCAGGTAGTAGGGTTCGTTGGGGCGCAGGGCGTGCAGCTCCAGCGTGCGCTTGACGTCGCGCAGGTCGATGAAACGGTCGATCTTGCCGTCGGAATCGCAGGTGATGTCCGCCAGAACCGCGTGGCGCGTGGGCTGCTCGTTGAGACGGTGCAGGGGCAGCACGGGGAACAGCTGGTTGATGGCCCAGGAGTCCGGCAGCGACTGGAACAGCGAGAAATTGAGGAAATACGTGTCCGCCATGTCCCGCTCCAGGTTGGCGAGGTCGTCGGGCACGTAGGGCAGCGTGCGGATGATCCTCAGGATCTTCTGGCACGTGCGCCAGAAGTTCTCCTCGACCCGCGCGCGCTCCTTCAACGTCAGTTGGCCGACGTTGAACATGACCATGGCTTCGTCGCGCACCTGCAGGGCGTCGTGGTAGGACTCCTGGAAGTTCTTGGCGCTGACGGTGTCGCAGATCGAGGACGAGTTCTGGATCAACTCGTGGTCCTCGGCGCGGATCGGCTCGACCGGACCTCCGTGTCCGAAGTCGGTCACGCCCAGCACTTCGGTGACGAGCACCGCATGGTGGGCGGTCAGGGCCCGGCCGGACTCGGTGACGATCGCGGGTTCGGGGATCTCCGCCTCGCGGCAGGCCACCGAGAGGTGGTACACGACGTCGCGCGCGTATTCGGCGAGCGAGTAGTTCATCGACGACTCGAAGTTGGTGCTCGAGCCGTCGTAGTCGACGCCCAGTCCGCCGCCGACGTCGATGAACTTGATGCGCGCGCCCATCGAATGCAGGTCGATCAGCGTGCGCGTGGCCTCGCGCAGGGCGTTCTTCACCGCGCGGATGTCGGTCACCTGGCTGCCGATGTGGAAGTGCAGGAGCTCCAGGCAGTCGAGCTTGCCCTCCTCCTTGAGCACCTCGACCACCTCGACGATCTGGCGCGTGTTCAGGCCGAATTTCGAGCGATCGCCGGCGGAATCGGACCAGCGGCCGGAGCCGCGTCCGCCCAGCTTGGAGCGCACGCCGATGGCGGGCTTGATGCCCAGGCGCTCGCCCACGCGCAGGATCGTCGACAGTTCGCTGAACTTCTCGACCACGATCACGGGGTAGATCCCGAGCTTGGAGGAGAGCAGCGCGGTCTCGATGTAGTTCTCGTCCTTGTAGCCGTTGCACAGGAGCAGCGAGCCTCCGTCCGCCTGCAGGGCGATGGCGGCCAGCAGCTCGGGCTTGGAACCCACCTCCAGGCCCGTGCCGTGCTTGCGGCCTCTCTCCAGCAGGGCCTCGACGACGTGGCGCTGCTGGTTCACCTTGATCGGGAACACGCCGCGGTAGGCGCCCTTGTAGTCGAACTCCGCGCGCGCGGCGTTGAACGCCTGGTTCAACTCGCGCACGCGGGCGCGCAGGATGCCGTCGAAGCGCAGCAGCACCGGCGTCTGGATGCCGCGCCGCAGGATCTGGCCGATCAACTGATAGACGTCGATGGCCGGGCTGCCCGGGCGGTCCGGGCCCTCGGGCGTCACCTCGACGTTGCCCGCGGCGTTGATCTTGAAGTAGCCGCGGCCCCAATTCGGAACGTTGTAGAGGGCTTCGCCGTCGACGTGGGTCCAGGGTGTCATCGTGCTTGGAGCGTGGGGGGCGCGCTCCGGGGCGCGCCGTGCGGGGGTCGTGCGGGTCGTGGGGCGACCTGGCGCGGCCGAGGGTGGGAACGATCGCTGGCGAGACTTCTCCCAGGCTAGGGGGGGAAGTATATCGAGAAGCGCTCGGCCGGGGTCCGGCGCGGCGGGCCGACGAAAGCCGCCCGAGGCGCGGAGCCGGCTCGGTCGGAGCGGCGCGCCCCGAGGGGCTCGGGCCCGTTGGTCCCCCCGGCGGTTCGGACGGGCGGTTCGGACGGGCGTTTCCCTGCGCTGGGCTCCACCCTCCGGCCGGATAGCATGGGGCCGATGGCCATGGGTCAAGGCAACGAGCCGCGCGCCACCGACTCCCGGTGGCCCCAGATCGCCGAGGCGGTCGGACTGCTCGCGGGCGTGGTGCGCCGGACGCCCCTCGCGCCGTGGTCCTCCGACGACGGGGACCCCCGCGTGGAGCTGCGGCTCAAGCTCGAATGCCTGCAGGAAACCGGCTCCTTCAAGGCCCGCGGAGCCTGGAATCAGATCGCCCGGTTGGACGCGGCCGGGCGCGCGGCCGGGATCGTGACCGTCAGCTCCGGGAACCACGGCAAGGCCGTCGCCTGGGCGGCCGAGCGCGCCGGCATCCGCGCCACGGTGGTGATGCCCAGGAATTCCTATCCGAACAAGATCGAGGCCTGCCGCGTTCACGGGGCCGAGGTGGTGCTGGGCCGGGACCGGGCGCACTGCGAGGAGCTCCTGGCCGAGCGGGTCTCCGCCGGGGCCGTGCTCGTGCATCCCTACGACGCCGCGCGCACGCTCCAGGGCGCGGGCACCGTGGGCTGGGAGATCGCCGAGGAGTGGCCGGCGGTGGAGCTGGTGCTGGCCTGCGTGGGCGGCGGGGCCTCGCGGCCGGGACGGCCCTGGCCCTGCGACAGCGCCTGGGAGCAGCCGTGCGCGTCCTGGGCGTCGAGCCCGCCGGAGCCCCGACCCTGACCCGGGCCCTGGAGGCGGGCCGTCCGGTGGTGCTGAAGGACCTGCCCACCCAGGTCCAGGGCCTGTGCCCGCCCTACGCCGGGGCCATCAACACCGAGATCTGCTCGGCCTTTCTCGACGGCACGATCCTGCTCAGCGACGAGGAGATCTTCGCCGCCCAGGGGGAGCTGGTGCGCCGCGGCGGCTGGGTGGTGGAGCCCGCGGGTGCCGCCGCCTTCGCCGCCGTGCGCTCGCGCAAGCTCCCCGCGGCCCTGTTGGCGGGCCGAGGTCCTGCGAATCCCCTGCGGGTGGCGGTCACGGTCTCCGGGGGCAACCCCGACCCGGCCCAGCTCGCGGCGCTGCGCGCGGAGGCAGAGACTCCGTGAAGCGCGTCGTGCTCGTCCGCACCCTGGGGCCCCGCAACGTGGGCTCGGTGATGCGCGCCGCGGCCAATTTCGGCGCCGACGACCTGGTGCTCGTGGCGCCCCAGCGGCCCTCGATGCTCGTCCACCCCGAGTTCGTGCAGATGGCCCACGGCGTCGAGGACGTGCGCGCGAAGATCCGCGTGGTGCCGACCCTGGCGGAGGCCCTGCAGGACACCACGCGTTCGATCGGTTTCACGGCCCGTGCCCGGGGCCAGCGCAAGCGCGCGGACTGGCGCGCGGTGTCGGGCGACGTGGCCCTGGCCGCGGCCGACCCCGGGCAGCGCGTGGCCCTGGTCTTCGGATCCGAGGAGAGCGGACTCTCCGTGGACGAGACCGACCAGCTGGGGGAACTCTGCTCGCTGCCCACGGCCCCGGAGCACACCTCTCTCAATCTGTCGCTCGCCGTGGGGATCGTGCTCTTCACCCTTTTTCGCGGCAAGGGCGTGCACGTGCGCGAGAAGGGCCCGGTGCTCGCGGCCCGCGAATCGGCCGAGCTGCTCAAGGCACGGCTCAAGGACGTGCTCGGCCGAGCAGCCCTGAGCCCCCAGGCCTGCCGCGACATCCAAGCCTCGGTGGAGCGCGTCTTCACCCGGGCACCGATCGAGAGCCGGGACGCCCGTGCCTGGCACAAGATCCTGCAGGCCCTCGACGGCCAGGCCCACCCGCGGAATCTCGGCGTGGCCGCCATTCCCCGGGACGCACGCCGCCGCCGGGCCCTGGAAGCCCGCGAACAGAAGCAGCCGCCCGGATAAACACCATGGTCCGACTCAATCGCATCTACACCCGCACGGGCGACGACGGCACCACCGGCCTGGGCGACGGAACGCGCCTGCCGAAGCATCACCTGCGCATCTCGGCCTACGGGACCGTGGACGAGCTCTCCAGCGTCCTGGGCCTCGCCCTCGCCCAAGGTCACGAGCCCCTGCCCGAGGGCATGCAGGCCGACCTGCGGCTGGTGCAGAACGACCTGTTCGACGTGGGCGCCGACCTGTGCGTTCCGGGCGCCCAGGGCGAGCGCCTGCGCATCCTGCCCGCCTACGTGGAGCGGCTGGAGCGCTGGATCGACCACTACAACGAGGGCCTGAAGCCGCTCAACTCCTTCATTCTCCCCGGCGGCAAGGCGGGCGCGGCCTGGCTCCATGTGGCGCGCACGGTTTGCCGCCGCGCCGAGCGGCTGGTCACCGAGTTGACGGCCGCCGAGAACGACGCCAGCCAGGTCAATCCCGAGGTCGTGCGCTACTTGAACCGCCTCTCCGACCTGCTGTTCGTTCTGGCGCGCGCAGCCAACGACCGCGGCGCCCTGGACGTGCTCTGGAAGCCCGGCCTCGGCCAGCACCAATAAGAAACCATCGGGGCCGGCTCCCGCAGCGCGCGGAAGCCGGCCCCGGTGATGCCGGTGGCTCGGGGAGCGCCCCGAGCCGTTCGTTTCAGGTCACGGCCCGACGATGAACTCGAGCGCGTCGGAGAGCGTCGAGTTGTTCGGGAAGGCGAAGCCGTTGTCGCGACCCCACACTTGCGAGTTGATCACGCTGCCCGCGACCGTCAGGTACGCCTGGGGCGTTCCGCCCAGGGCGCCGACCGCGAAGGCGTTGAAGTCGATCGAGTACAGGCCCGAGCAGTCGTTCGGCGGAGGATTGCCGAGCGAGTTGATCGGGACCGAGCGGCGGACCGGCGCGTTCATGCAGCGGAAACCGCCTTGGAAGGGAACCGCGGCTTGGCCCGTGTTGCTGTACAGCACGAGGCCCGGCTTGTTGTTGATCACATTGCCGGCCGTGATGAGGAAGCCCGAGCCCGAGGTGGCGCTCGAGGAGCCGGTGAAGCCGATCGTCGGCGTGCAGCCCAGGGAGTTGACCTTCGCCGTGCAGTAGACCACCGGCACCGGCTGGCAGCCCTGCTTCACGCCGGGGGTGGTCAGTGCGAGCATCAGCGGGATCCGACCCGCGTCGAGGTTGATGCAGTCCTCCAGAGCGTCCGAGCCCGGGATGACCCAGTCCGTCGGGTCGAACACACCGTTGTTCGCCGTATTGCCGCAGCGGTAGACGTAGCTGTCCTCGTAGTCCCAGGGCGTGTTCGGCGCCATGCCACAAGCGTTGAGCACGAGGGTCGGGACGCTGCAGCTGCTGGCCGTCATGATCGGGTCGCAACCGATCACGCCGTACACGTCGACGATGCCGCCAGCGGCGAGTTCCAGCGCGATCGCGTCATCGCCGTTGTGGCCGCCGTACGACACTTCCTGGTTCGGGGCGAAGCCGTACACGGTCACGAACTGCGTATTCGGAACGGTGCCATAGCTGACGACCCACGACGCACCGCCGGGGAGCATGCCCGCGGGGGTCAGGGCGATGTTGCCGCCGCCGGCGAGGCCGCCGTTGTTGTAGTGGACGAGCTTGTACAGCGACATGTCGACAGGCGAGCCGCTGGTGTTCGTGATCTCGACCCACTTCGGCTGGCCGCCGCTGAGCGTGCCGTCGACGATTTCCGAGATGATGAGCTGGGCGCTGGCGGTGCTGGAGCAGACGGCCATCAGGGCCGCGGCTCCGAGGAGCTTCAAAGACGACTTCATGGGGTGGGCATTCCTTCTCGTGCGGGACCGGGGGTCGGCCGCGCTGACGGTTTTCTCCAGTGCATCCGGCCCGAATACGCGGGTCGGTCCTGAGTCCCGGAGAAAGTCCCCGGGAGCACTGGGAGCATGGCCCCAAGGATATCCGAGCCGCCGCGATCACGGTGTGGTGGGCGGGCCCTGTTTTGGATCAAGGTTCGGAGAGGAGGCCCCCTCGACGCCGCAGACTCACGGATCCCAGGCGCGCGCCTAAGTCGCTTTCAGAAAAGTGCTTAGGGCCGGCGGGCACACCGGGAGGCCCGCGCCGCGCAGGGCCGCCCCCGCTTCAGCGCAACTCCACCCGCGCCTCCACCCCGCGCGCTTTTTCGCCGCTCCAAGCCACCCGGGCCGTCCCCGTGCCGCGCACGAACCAGCGCACGCGCACCTCGGAGCGGCCGCCGATGCCCCGCTCGCCGAGCAGCCGGCCGGGCTCCCGTTCGGCGAGCTCCAGGCGCTCCGGCCGGAACCGGTCGCTGCGGAAGCCGCCCGCCAGCACCTCGAGGCCCGCGCCCTCGAGCGTGAACAGGTCGGGCTTGCCGATCTTCATGGCGGCCGCCCGCCCCGTGCGCGTGGGAATGGCGCGCGTGTTCTCGAACACCACGTCCACGGCGCGCACTCCGCCGCCCAGGTCGCTCGCTTCGCTCTTCGCCACGCGAACGATGGGCATGCTCTCGGCGTGCTTGAGGCAGAAGAGCGCGTTCCGGTGCACCATCTCCTCGATCAGGAACGTCGGCGGCACGCGCCCCACGTCCTTCTTGAAGCCGCCGATTTCGACCTTGCCGTACAGCGGGTGGTCGTAGGCGTGCCAATCGACGAAGCCCGCGCCCATCAAGAGCGCGTCGTTGAAGAAGTGATCGCCCTTGCGGCCCTCGGGCACGATCGAGCTCTTGGAGGAGTCCGGGTACTGCTGGGCGTCGTTCCACAACTCGTTGGTGAACGAGATGGCCCCCAGGCCCTCGTAGCCCCAGGTGGCGAAACCGCCGAACACCGTGTACAGGTCCTTCCAGATCACCATGTACTTGTAGAAGGGCAGCATGCGCTCGCCGTCGCGGCCGAGTTCGTCGTAGACGCGCAAGTCCTCGCGCGGGTACTCGCCGAAGGACTCGGCCCCGGGTCCGCGCAGGATCATGCCGCCCGCGTTGTGGAACGACTGCAGCGCGGCCAGGTTGGGCCGGGCGAGCAGGAACTCCGCGATCGAGCGCGTTTCGGGCCAGTAGAGCGGGTAGGGGCCCGCGCCGCCCTGGACGTGCTCGGGCATCCACATGGACGCGCTCGAGCGATTCATGTCGTAGCCGCCGACGTCGTCCTCGTTGGCCCGTCCGTCGCCGTCGTCGTCGGTGCCCTCCTCGCCCAGCATGATCCAGTCGCCCTTGATGCCCTTGTCGTTGGGCGGCACCGGCACCATCAGGCGCGGATCGTCGGGGTCGAGGCGCAGATTGCCCTCGCCGGGCAGGTGCTTGCGCATCTGCACGATGTGGCCGTCGCCGTCGAGGTCGTCGGACGGATCCTCGTCGAAGAGGCCGTCGCCGTCGTCGTCCGTGGGCTTGCGACCCGTGCGGCTGGAACTGGCGTCGTTCGGGTCGCGAAACCAGGCCGCGCGGCTGTCGGGGTTGACCGTGGGCAGGAGGTAGAACGTGCGCTCGTTCACCAGCTCGTCCACGCGCTGGTTGTGTCCGTAGTTCTCCAGCAGGTACCAGGCCGTGTAGAGCACGGCCTCGCCCCCCTGCACTTCGTTGCCGTGCACGTTGCCGTCGATCCACATGGCGGGCTTCTCCTCGTGGGACCCGCGCTGGGAGTTGGTCAGCGTGTAGACGCGCATCTCGCGGTTCTCGGTGGAGTAGCCGATCACCTGCTTCGAAAGCAGGTTCGGGTACGCAGCCGCGAGCCGGTCGAACAGCGCGTACAGCGCGTCCGTGTCGTACAGCCGATTCCAGGCGATCTCCACCCTCGGCGTGTGGTTGGCCGGCAGGCCCGGGAAGCCGTCGGGCTTGGGGCCCGCGGCGGGTGACTGCAGCAGCGCGAAGGCCGCGAGCACGGGGAGCATCGAGTGCATCATTGCTTCACCTCCACGATCGCGGTGGCCTCGCCGGCGTTGTCGCTGTCCAGCTTCAAACCGATTTGCAGGGGCTGATCGCAGAACACCAGCCAGCGCAGTTCCCTCCGGGACTTGCCCGCGAGGTCGCGGATCAGCGTCTGGAGCTGGCCGCCCACGACCTTTGCTCCCTCGGGCAGCACCAGCCGCGCCTTGAGCGGCCGCGACGCGTCCGCGCGCTGGCCCGCCTTGTTGGAGACCGGCAGCAGCGAGTCGTTGAGCACCGCGGCCTCGACTTCGATCAGGCCGCCCGCGAGGCGCCTGGCTTCCAATTTCTCGATCGAAACGCGCGGCAGGTCCGCGCCGAGGCCGAGCAGGAAGTCCAGTTGCTTCCCGGCGATCCTGTCCCAGTCGGCCCGCGGCGGCTCCGTGCGCGCGAAGGGCGCGAAGCCGCCGATCTCCACCAGGCCGAGCTCGGGGTGCTGGAAGCTCTTCCACGGCAGGAAGCGCGCGCTCTCGCCCGCGCCGTCGATCCACTGGAGGCGCCCCAGGTCCTCGCTGGGCTTGTCCTCCTTCTTCGGGTCTCCCTCGCCACGGCCTGGGCGCGAGCCCGGAGCTCCTCGCCCGCCCCGGGCCTCGGGCGGCTTCTGCTCCTCGGTGCCGGTCCTGTCCTCGCCGGATTTCTCGGGCTCCTTGTCCCCGGGCGGCTCCTGGGCCTTGCCCTCCGCCTCGGCCTTCTTCGCCTCGGTGGGCATGTCCCACAGCGCGATCGCCAGGCTCCACAGCCCCCGATGCTGGTAGACCCAGGCTTGGAACGAGCCCGCCTCCGTGCCGCGGCCCTTGGTCTTGTTGCCGGTCCGTTCGCCGTAGCGCTTCGCCAACTCCGCCAGCAAGTTGGCGTCCGATTCGAGCCAGCCCGCGGCGGGGATGCGCCGATTCGACGGCGCGTTGTCGGCCGCCGACTTGGGCTTTTCCACCAGGTTGTCCAGGCCGCCGTAGGTGATCACCAGCGCGATGTCCTTCTTCAACAGCAGGAACTCCGCCAGGGCGCGCGCCTCCGGCTCGTCCATGGGGAAGCGGCCGGACTCCGCGCCGTGCTCGACCCAATCGTGGGGGAAATTGCGGTTGAGGATCGCGTCCTTGGGCGCGTCCTCGCTGGGCGTTTCGTCGCGGTCCAGGTCGCGGCCCTCGCGCGCCAGCCGGTACTCGCCGCGCTGGCCCTTCTTGGCGTCCGCCTTGACCAGGACGCGGGGATCGGCCGGGTCGAGGGTCCACTCGCCCTTGGGGTCCTTCCAGCGCATCCAGGCGATCACGCCGTCGCCGTCCACGTCCGCGGGCGGATCCTCGCCGTCGCGGCGGTCGCGGTCGTCGTCGACACCCGTTCCCGTGGCCTCGGCCTCGAACAGCGGCTTCGCCCAGCGCGCCGCGGCCGCGTCGGGATTGGCACGGGCGACCACGTAGAGCGTGGTGCTCTCCAGGAACTGCTTCGCGCGCGGGTCCGTGGCCTGGCCCAGCGCCAGGGCCTCGGCGTGGTGCAGCGCCACGGCCGAGGAGAAGGTCTGCGGACCGTCGAGGTTGGCCACCACCAGGATCGCGGGTCGGCCCGGCGGCGGTTCACCGGCGGAGAGGCGCAGCACGTCGATGGGGCGGCGCTCGCGGGAGAACCCGATGCGCAGGATCGACGCGCACTCCGGATGGGCCGAGGCCAGGGCCGCGAGCCGCGCGCCGAGGGCCTCGTTGTCGAGCAGTTCGACCGGCGGTCCGTCGGACTTCTCCGGGGGCGAGCTGGGGGGCGAGCTCTGGGGCGAGCTCTGGGGCGGCGGCGCGCCCGCCGGATCCTGGACCGCGACGGGGACGAACGCCAGCAGGGCGCAACACGCGGAGAGCGGAACGGCCATCGGCTCCTCTCGGGGTGGGACGGTCAGCGGGCGCGCCGGAGGGCGCGGCCGGGGGGGCGGGAATCCTAGCGCGCGCCCCGGCCGGAGGCTGTACGGAGTGCGTTATCGGAGCGGGGGCCGGCGCGCGGGGCGAGCGGTCCTCACTCGTTCCCCAGCGTGACCCGCACCTCGGCCTGCTCCTGGCCCAGGGCCAAGTCGACCGTGATTGCAGGTGCTTCGACGAACTGTGAGTTGTCCGCCGTGCCGGGGATCCAGTAGCCCGCGAGGACCTTGTAGGTGCCCGGGCCCACGTTCTCGAACTCGAACTCGGTCTCTCTCCGACCCAGCACTTCGTTGGCGGCGTGGGCCTGTTCGCGCTCGTTGCGTTGGAGCCGCACCTGCACGAAGCCCGTCAGGGCACGGCCCGTGGCCGTGACGTGGACGCGAACCATCGAGGTGGACAGGTCCAGGTCCGCGTTTCGCAGGCCGGCTTCGGGCACCTCGAACGTCCGACCCTCGGGCAGGTTCCTTCCCAAGAGCGCTCCGGCCACGACTCGGTAGGAACCGGCGCGCGGGAGCGACAATCCGAATCGGCCGCTGCCATCCGTCGTGCCGTACACGGCCTCGCGGTCATCGGGCGCGCCGGAGGGGAACGCGCAAACGCTCATTCCGCCCAGGGGCTTGCCGGCGCGCCGCACCGAGCCCGCCAGGGGGACCGCGGCGCCCGGCGGCACCCCGAACACCACGTGGGCCTCGCCGCCCTCCGCCAGGGAGACGATCGCCTGTCGCGTGGGCCCGGGCTCCAGGCGCGGCGTGCCCGACTCGGTCTCCCAGGCGGCGCGATTGCGCTCCAGTTCCGCGGGGCTGGGCATCAGCCACAGCGTGTACTGACCAGGCGGGAGTTCCTCCAGCACGAACTCCCCTTGGGCATCCGTGCTGGTCGACTAGCTGACGAATCCGCCGTTCAGGATGGCATGGACCTCGCGCCCCTGAAGGGCGTCGTCGGCGGCCGCGGGATGCGCGAGCCCCGTGATGCGACCGCCCAGGCGCAGGTAGAGCGTCACGTCCTGCAGCTCGTCGCCCGGTACGCACTGGACCGCCAGGGCCTCGCTGGCGGCGTAGCCCTCGAGTCGCGCCTGGATGTGAGCCATGCCCGGCGCGACGTTGGAGACCTTGAAGGTCCCGTCGGCGTCCGTCCTTCCCCGCGGGCGATCCGGCCCGTGGCGCGAGCTCATGTAAACGTGCAGCGTGGCGCGCGGCGCAGGCGCTCCGTTCGGCAGGCGCACCACGCCCGCGATCGAGCCCCGGCGCGTGGCGACGAAGGTGAAGGGGCCCAGTTCCCGTGGCACCACGATGTCCACGGGGTCGGGTGCTTCGCGATTCATGGCGCGCACCTCGAGCCGGTGTTCGCCCGGGGGAACGCCCGTCAGTTCGAAGCTGCCGTCCTTGGAGCGAATCGCCTTGGAGATCGCGCGCTCCTCATCGAGCACGCCGTTGTCGCGGGGCGTGGCCGTCACCTGGAAGCGCAAGAGGGGCTCACCCAGATCGTCCACCAGCCGGCCGGTGAGCGTGTGGCCGGCGGTGAGCACCAGCAGGATCTCGCCGCCGCCGGGTCGCACGCCGTCGAGGCTCGCCGACGCGAAGGGGGCGGGCGAGGATTGCTTGGCCGAGGCCGCGCCCGCGTTCGCGACGGTCCCGAGCGTGGCCGCGACGCGGTAGGGGCCCGCGCCCAGTCCCTCCACGGCAAAGCGGCCGTCGTCGCTCGTGGTCACTGCGCCGAACTCCGAGTTCCGGCGACCCAGGAAGCGCAAGTTCGCCGCGGAATCGCCTTCGTCCGAGAGGTCCAGGAGTGTGATCCGCGCACCCTTGGCCGCCGTGCCGTCGGGCATCGTCACGCGCCCCTCGATGCGCCCGCCGCGCTCCATCCGGATTTCCAGTCCCTGGCGCGCCTCGCCGTCCTGCAGCCGGCCGAGCCGCAGCTCTGCTTCGGGGCGCTGGAGCGCGCCGGCCAGCAGCGTGATCTCGCCCGGAGCGACGGCGCCCACTTCGAACGAGCCGTCCTCGGCGATCGTGGCGTAGCCGAAGCTCGATCCGTCCCCCGGCGCGCCACCCGGAGGGAGGGTCTCTGCGATCACCGAGAGCTCCCGGGGCGGCCCTCCGTCCGGATCGATCACGCGCCCGGAGAGTCGGACTCCGCGCCGCAGATCCAGGTCCAAGATTCGCGTCTCACCCGCCGCGAAGCGAACCTGCTCGACAGGCGGAGAAAGGTAATCCCGCGTCTCGACCCCCAGGCGGTATTCACAGCGTGGGTCGAGCCCGCGGATCTCGTAGCGCAGGTCGGCGTCGAGGGCTCCATGGCGGTTGACTCCCTCGCGTCCGAGAGCCGGATCCCTGAACCAGCCCCAGGCGCTCACGGCCGCTCCGACGAGTCCAGCCGCTGCCGTCGCCTCCAAGCCAGCGGGGGCGCGCACCTGACCGATCACGCAGGCGCCGAGCTTGGGCTCGAGCCGCACCGGGGAGGCTGGGGCTCCGTCCTTCATGCGCACGAGGGCCGGCGTTTCCAGAAACAGGTGCCGCGCCTCCAGGGTCAGTCGCACCGTGCGCGCGTCCCGATCGCAGGCCAAGCGAAAGCTCCCCTGGGCCCCGACTCGTCCGCGCCGCGAGGCCGGGTCCCCGCTGTCGCGGCCGATGGCGACGATCTCGACCACCTCGTCGAGGGGTGTACCCTCGGGGAACTGCACGGTTCCCTCGAGCCAGAGCAGGTCCGTGTCCGTGCGTTTGGTCGGATCGACGACCGCTGCGCGAGGCGTTCCGGCTCCGGAAGCGGCGGGGAGGCCCGTCTCAGGTCCGAGGGCGCGTCCGCCGGCGAACCCAGGGTCCCGGAGCGCGAGGGCTCGCTCTCGGCGACGGTTGTCTGGGGCGTCGCCACCACCTCGCTCAGGGTTTCCTGCTGTCGCAGGGCGCTCCAGCCCGCGACGGCGATGGCGATCGCCAGGACCACGAAGACGACGATCAGCGACTTGGAGGCACGCATGCCGCGGTGGACCCTCGGGTTGCCCGCGAGTCTAGTGGGTGGATTCAGAAATCGCCCCGGGCCCCAGGCCAAAACCGCCTTCGGCCGCCTGGGGCCACACCGGCAATTCAGGACACCGGCGGGGGCGCCGTGATCGGATCACCGGGACTTGCCCGCGGCGCGCAGGGCTGCCCGGCGGCGGTTGGCTCGCCCGGGGAATTCACGCTAGCGACTTTGTCACAAGGAGTTGCGCGCTTCGCTTTGCAGAGTTGCGTCGTTGGACCGCGCCGCCCAGGGGCCGGCGAACGGGCCGGGCCCTGGACAACTGGGGCGGTCGAGGCGATGAAGGAGGACCCCTCCAATGACCTTTCCCGAGGTCTGAATCGGCGATGGCTTGCGTCCCGCATCGATGACTCAGCACCAGAACCCTGCCCTCCAAGCTGCCCTGCGCCAGATGGGGCGCGCCACGACGCCCGAGGACCTGCGCGAGCGAGGGGTCGGGAGCCTGCGGGCCGTGAAGGCCAGCGAGATCGCGCTGTTGATCGAGCGCGCGGTCAACCGCACGTTGATGGAGCGCACCCTGGGCACGCCCGCTCCGGAACTGCAGGCCGAGCTGCGCGAGGCCGCCCAGCGGGAATTCGCCCGGCAGCTTCGGGATCTGGAGGAGCTCAAATCCCTCCACGAAGTTGCCGAACGGAAGCGCAGGACCCAGGCGGAACTGGACCAGTTGCGCGAGGCGATCGCCGAGCAGCGCCGTCGCGTGGCCGAGCCGCGCGAGGACGCGCCCGCCGCCGCCGTGGATTCCGTGCTGCTGGAGCGGCGACTTCTGGATCGCCTGGCGGGTTGCCTGGGGCCGATCGCCGCGGAGGCGCGCGCCAAGGAGGCCCTCGGGCCCGTGCTGCGCAGCCTGCGCGAGCTCGTGGACCAGCAGGTGGCCGAGGGGCTGGCGCGGGAGCGGCAGCGGCACGAGGTCGAGCTGGAGCGCCAGGAGCGGCGCGTTCGAAAACTGCTGCGCAGCCTGGAACGCACCGAGTCCCTGCTGATGGAATTTTCCGCGGGCGAGGAGCAGGAGGCGGGCATAGGATCGGGGTACCGCACGGTGCAGGGCCTGTCGCTCGAGGACGGCAAGGTCGAGCGCAAGCAGGCCATGATGCAGCGCATCCTCCAGGCGAATCTCGACCTGCGCACGAGGCTCCAGTAGCCGACGCGCGGACAATCGCCGGGCTGCTAGAGCCGCCAGAAGCCGGTTTGCTGCAGGCCCTCGGCCTCGACGCCGCCCAGGAAGGCCGCGATGTCGGACATGCGCGCCTCGGCATCCGCCCGGCCCAGCTCGATCAGGCGGTTCACGTACGCGGGCTCGAACAGGACCATGGAGAGCGAGTCCGGCGTCTTGGACTCCTTGGTGCCCAGACCGCGCAGGAGGAAGCGGAAGGAGCGCGGCAGGTTGATCTCGTGCTCGCCGGCGATCTTCGCCAGGTCCCGCGTCGGCCGCACCAGCAGGAGGTCCACGGGTCGCAGTCCCATGCGCGCGCCCTCCGGCAGGGCCTCGACCAGCCTGTTGAGCCGGTCGAGGTTCATCGCATCGTGGTCGAAGTTGTCGATGAAGATCGCGCTCATCAACACGCCCAGGACCTGGGCCGGCGCCGGGTAGACGCGCGCGACGCTGGCCACCGGGTCCTCGTGCACGCGCTGGTAGCGCGTCGAAATCGCCAGGATGCGCGTGGCGCCCAGGTGCAGCGCGGGCGAGAGCGGCGTGGTCAGGCGAATGCCGCCGTCGCCGTGCCACTCGTCATCGATTCTTATCGCCGGGAAGAACAACGGCAGAGCCGAGGAGGCCAGCACGTGGTCCACGCGCAGGCGCGCGGCCACGCTGGTGCGCATGGGGCGGTTCCAGAGCGGGACGTCGCGGCCCTGGACCCAGGTCACGGACTTGGACGTGGCGTAGTTGGTGCTGGTCACCGCGGCGGCCCGCAGGCGGCCGGCGCGCAGGTTCTCCTCGATGCCCGGCAGGGAGCCGTCCTCGGCGGCGGACAGGTGCTCGCGCAGGAAGCGCTGCAGCGGGGCCGTGTCCACCATGCCGTGGGGGCGCGGGGCCACCTTGCTGCCCCCCGACAGGAGCCGCATGCCCCAGCGCAGCACCGTGGAGCCCAAGGACGCGGAGCTGGCGTCGAACACGCACTGCGTGCGCAGATGGCTCCACAGGTCGCACAGCCGTTCCGTGCGCGTGGCGAAGTCTCCGGGGTGGTTGGCCAGGAACGCGGTGTTGATGGCTCCCGCGGAGACCCCCGTCAGGATCGGAATCCGGACCGAGGGGAAGCGCTTGCCCAGGGCGTCGAGAAAGCCGGCCTGGTAGGCGGCCCGGGCGCCGCCGCCGCCGAGGGCCAGGGCCAGCTGGCCTTCGCCGGCCCCCAGGGTGGCGTGCGCCCCCGATTCGGTGCTCATCGGGGCGTCGACCGTTGCAACGACCTATGCCCGTCGGGCTCGATCACCGCTTCCACGCCCCCCAGTCCAGCTTCGCGGGCCTGCTCGCGCAACACTTCCGCCGCGGGGTTCCCAGGACTCGCCGGGAGCCGCAGGTCGCGGATCGAGGGGGCCCGCCCGGCCGAAGCACGCGCCGGGCCCCGGACGGGAGGGCACGGAGGGCGGGGAGGCGGTGGGGGATTGTGCGGGAGCAGTCCTCCCGAGGCGGGCGAGTGGGCCCGGGGCCGGTGCCCGCTACGAGCGGCCGATCGGCAAGCCTGGGAGCCAGGGCGAGCGCGCGGGAGGCCGGGTGCGGATCGCCGGGGTGGCCAATCCGTCAGAGCCCATGGCCGGGGCGCCGGCATGCTATGGTCTCTGTGACGCCATAACGTCTTCATCAACAATGAGTTATGCCACTCACGGCCAATTCTGGTCTCGCGGACTTGCCATCTGCCCATCAGGCGCTTCAATGTGCCGATTCAATCGTTCGATTGAATCAACCGTTGGATGGCAGCCCAAGACACCGACCACGCGCCCCGGAAGGGCGACCACGTCACCCGCGAGCGGCTGCTGGCGGCTGCGGGTCCGATCTTCGCCAGGCGCGGCTACCGCGAGGCCACGGTGCGCGAGATCTGCCAGCGCGCGGAGGTCAACGCCGCGGCGATCCACTACCACTTCGGCGACAAGCTCGAGCTCTACTCCGAGACCCTGACCCGCTGCATGCGCGAGGGGCTCCAGCGCCACCCTCCGACCGCGGGACTGGGGCCGGGGGCCACGGCGGAGGAGCGACTCTTTCGCTTCGTCCACTCGTTCCTGCTGCGGATCCTGGGCGACGGCAACCCCGACTGGCAGGGGCAGCTCCTGGCGCGGGAGATGATGGAGCCCACCGAGGCCCTCGACCGGCTCGTGGAGGAGCTCGTGCGGCCGCTGTTCAAGCAGCTCTGCGCCCTGGTGGCCGAACTGCTCGGCGAACGGGCCCAGCCGGCCCAGGTGATCCTCTGCGCCCGCTCGGTCGTGAGCCAGTGCGTCTTCTACCACCACTCGCGGCCGGTCCTGCAGCGGCTCTCCCCGGCTGAGGTCCTGGGAGAGGAGCAGCTCCTGCGGCTGGCTCGCCACATCACGGACTTTTCCCTGGGGGCCCTCGCGGCGCTGGGGCGATCGCCGGACCTCCAAGGAACCGTCGGGCCGGGGTCTCCACGGGAGCCGGCCGCCCGCGGACCCATGGCCGACAGGGGCCGCCCGTGAACTTCATCGCGCTCAAGATGCTGATGGGCGATCGCGCCAAGTACATCGGCATCATCATCGGGCTGACCTTCGCGTCGCTCCTGATCACCCAACAGGCCTCGGTGTTCGTGGGCCTGATGACGCGCACCTTCGGAGCGATCAGCGACCTGGGGCAGGCGGACGTGTGGGTGATGGACCCCAAGGTGCAGTTCGTGGACGACGTGAAGCCCCTGTCGGACACGCGGCTGTTCCTGGTGCGCGGCGTCGAGGGCGTGCAGTGGGCCGTGCCCCTCTACAAGGGCCTGCTCAAGGCGCGGCTGGAGAACGGCAACTTCCAGACCTGCATCGTCTTCGGCATCGACGACGCCACGCTGATGGGCGGTCCGCCGCAAATGTTCGAGGGCAAGCTGGAGGACCTGCGGCGCAGCGAGGCGGTGATCGTCGACCTCAACGGCGCGCGGACCAAGCTGGCGCGGCCGCCGCTCGAGCCGGGCGGCGCAAGCCGGCCCCTGGAGATCGGTGATTCGCTGGAACTCAACGACCACCGTGCCGTGGTGGTCGGGCTGTGCGGGGTGACGCGCACCTTCCAATCCCAGCCGACGATCTACACCACCTACTCGCGGGCCACGCAGTTCGCGCCGCGCGAACGCCGGCTCCTGTCGTTCATCCTGGTCAAGGCCAAGGCCGGTGAAGATCCCGCGGCCCTGTGCCGCCGCATCCACGGGCAGACCGGCCTGCTGGCCCAGACCAGCACGGAGTTCCAGTGGACCACGGTCAAGTACTTCATGAAGTACACCGGGATCCCGATCAACTTCGGCATCGCGGTGTTGCTCGGCTTCCTGGTGGGCACGGTGATCGCAGGGCAGACCTTCTACAACTTCACGCTGGACAACATCCGGCAGTTCGGCGCCCTGAAGGCCATGGGGGCCTCCAACGCCACGCTGCTGCGGATGATCCTGCTGCAGGCCCTGCTGTCGGGCGGAATCGGCTACGGGTTGGGCGTGGGACTCGCTTCGCTGTTCGGGCGCGTCGTGCGCGGCACCGAGCTCGCGTTCCGGATGATGCCCCAGATCCTGATGATCTCGGGTGCCGCGGTGCTGTTCATTTGCATGCTCTCGGCCGTGCTGTCGATCCGCAAGGTGATGAAGCTCGAACCCGCGATCGTCTTCAAGAGCTGACCCATGCAGGTGGCCCACGAGTTGGCGGTCAGTTGTCGCGGGGTGACCAAGACCTACGTCAGCGGCAGCACGCGCACCGAGGCCCTGCGGGGCATCGACCTCGACGTGCTCTCGAGCGAGCTCCTGATGTTGGTGGGCCCCTCGGGTTGCGGCAAGACCACGCTGATCTCGGTGATCGCGGGCATCCTCGACCAGGACGCGGGCACGTCGATCGTCTTCGGGCGCGACTTCAAGTCCATGTCCCAGCGTCAGAAGACCGCCTGGCGCGGCGCCCACGTGGGCTTCGTGTTCCAGGCCTTCAACCTGCTGCCGGCCCTGAACGCCCGGGAGAACGTCGCCGTGCCGCTCCTGATCCTGGGCACGCCGCGGCGCGAGGCCCTGGAGCGCGCCCAGGCCGTCCTGGCCGACGTCGGGCTCTCGGATCGCGGAGGGTCCTTGCCCGCGGAACTTTCCGGGGGCCAGCAGCAGCGCGTGGCCATCGCGCGCGCCCTGGTGCACTCTCCGCGACTGATCGTCTGCGACGAGCCGACGTCCTCGCTGGACGCCGAAACGGGCAAGACGGTGATCGAGCTGCTCAAAGAGACCGCCGTGGCCCCCAACCGAGCGCTGGTGATCGTCACCCACGACTCGCGCATCTTCTCCTACGCCGATCGGGTCGCGCGCATGGACGACGGCCGGATCACGCGCATCGAAACGCAGAGGACCGCCCCATGATCCAGAAACTGCTCCTGCCCGTGCTGTCCCTCGCTGGGCTTTGCTTCGCCTTCTACACCGTGGCCCAGGGCGAGCGGCCCACCCCGGTGGCCCCGCCTGCGGCCGAGCCCGCCGAGACGCCCTTCCGCGCCACCATTGCCGGAGCGGGCATCGTCGAAAGCGCGAGCCAGAACATCGCCGTGGGCACGCCGCTCTCGGGCGTGATCGCCGAGGTGCGCGTCAAGCAGGGCCAGCGCGTCCAGCGGGGGGAGATCCTGTTCCGACTCGACGACCGCGAATTCCAGGCCGAGGCGGAGGTGCGCAGGGCCGGCCTCGCGGCGGCCCAGGCCGAGCTGGCGCGCCTCACGGCCATGCCGCGGGCCGAGGACGTTCCGCCGGTCCAGGCCCGGCTCGAAGCGGCCGAAGCGCGCTGGGGCGAGGCCTCGCTGCAGTGGGAGCGCGCCAACTCGATCGAGGACAAGCGCGCCATTTCCGCCGAGGAACTCGCGCGGCGCGCCACCAACGAGAAATCCTCCCGCGCCGCGGTGGCCGAGCTGAAGTCGGACCTGGCCAAGCTCACCGCCGGGGCCTGGCAGTACGACCTGGCCGTGGCCCAGGCGGGCGTGAATCGCGCCGCGGCCCTGGTGGCCCAGATCGAAACCCAGCTCGAACGGCTGGTCGTGCGCGCGCCCATCGACGGTACGGTGCTGCAGGTCAACGCGCGGCCCGGGGAATTCGCCACGGGCGGGGTGTTGCGCGACCCCTTGATCCTCTTCGGAGACCTCTCGCGCCTGCACGTGCGCGTGGACATCGACGAGAGCGAGGCTTGGCGGCTTGCGCCCGGGACTCAGGCGGTGGCCACCGTGCGCGGCAATCGCGAGCTCTCGGTGAACCTCGAGTTCGTGCGCGTCGATCCGTACGTGGTTCCCAAACGCTCCTTGACGGGCGACACCAGCGAGCGCGTGGACACGCGCGTCCTGCAGGTGATCTTCGCCTTCGATCCGGCGGCCCTCTCCGTGTACGTGGGCCAGCAGATGGACGTGTTCATCGAAGTTCCCGCGGAGTCCCCGCGGTGAAGCGGCAAGGTATGCTCTGGAGCCCGTTGCTCCTCGCGGCGTCGAGCGCCTGCCGCGTGACGCCGGACTACGAGCGTCCGGCCCTGTCCCTGCCGGAGCGCTTCGTGGAGGCCGAGAGCGGAATCCCGCCCGCGCCGCCGCCGCCGCAGTTGGACCGCTGGTGGACCTTGTTGGGGGACCCCCTGCTCAGCGACCTCGTGGAACGGGCCCGCGCCCAGAACCTGGATCTGCGCAGAGCCCGCGAGCGCGTCCTGGAGGCGCGCGCGGCCCATGACCGTGTGCGCGGCACGTCCGGGCCCCGCATCGACGCCCAGGCGGGGGCCAGCTGGCTCGAATCGAGCACGAATCTGGGCAACTCGCGTTTCGGAGACCCCGATCCGACGCAGTTCCATCAGGCAGGCTTCGACGCCTCCTGGGAACTGGACCTGTTCGGCCGCAACGCGCGCGCCGTGGAGGCGGCCGGGGCCGGCGCGGAGGCCGCCGAGGAGGACGCCCGGGCCGTCCAGGTGAGCCTGTGCGCCGAGGTGGCGCGCCACTACGTGGAATTGCGCGCGGCCCAGGAGGCAGAAGCCCTGACGCGCGCCAACTTGGAGGCCCAGCTCTCCACGGTGGAGCTGGTGGGGGTCCGTGCCAGGGCTCAGATGGCGAGCGACCTGGACTTGGCGCGGGCCGAGGCCCAGGCGGCCTCGACCCGGGCGCTCCTGCCCCAACTGGAAACGCGCGCCTCCGCGGCCCGCCACGGATTGGCGGTGCTGCTGGGTCTGCCGCCTGGAGCCTTGAACGTCGAACTGTCCTCGGCCGCGGAGATTCCCGAGGCGCCTGTCGTGGACGCCGCGGGCGTGCCCGCGGACCTGTTGCTGCGCCGACCGGACCTGCGCGGCGCGGAGCGGGAGCTCGCCGGCGCGGCGGCCTTGAGTTCAGAGGCCCGGGCGGAGCTGTTCCCGCGCATCTCCCTGGGCGCAGCCCTCGGCCTGCAGGCCAACCGCGTGGGCGATCTGCTGGACGGGGACAGCAAGACCTTCTCGGTGGGTCCCGGCCTGTTCGCGCCGCTGTTCCAGTCCGGCGCCCTGCGGGCCAACGTCCGCGCCCAGGATGCCCGGGCGGCCCAGGCTCGGCTGCGCTACGAGCAGGCGGTCCTGAATGCCCTGCGGGAGGTGGAGGACGCCCTGGTGGCCGCCGATCGCGAGCGCGCGCGACAGGCGTCCCTGGCCGAGGCCCTCGCCGCGAGCCGCCGTGCCCTGGGCCTCGCCCAAGACATGCAACGCACGGGGCTCGCCGACTTCTTCGACGTGCTGGAGGCCCAGCGCACGGCGCTCACGGCCGAGACCGCCCTGGCGGAGAGCCGCGGCCGGCTGTGCACGAACACCCTCCTGCTCTACAAGGCCCTGGGCGGCGGCTGGTCCGAATAGGCGGGCAGGGAGCCTGCCGGCTATCCTGAACGCCCATGCTGGTCCTCCTGGGCCTCACCGCTTGCGCGCCGTTTCTCATCGCTCTCGGCGTGTGGTGGTTCTCTCGCGCGCAAGGGCTCTCCTGGCGCCTCGCGCGCGCGGCCGGCTGGTGCACGGCCTGTGCGTTGCCGGCGATCCTCCTGCAGGACGGTCTGGTGCTCTTCGGCGGGTCGGCCACGAGTTTCAGTCTGGTCGATTGCGCGGAGGCCCTGCCCTTCCAGATCTGGGTGCTTCCCGGCGGAGCCGTGGTGCAGTCCATCTTCGAGGAAACCGCCAAGGCGATCAGCGGCCACCGGCGGGACACCCTGATGGACAACTGGCTCCTCTACTACGCCTACACCGTGGCCTGGGTTCTCGCCTGGGCCGCCCTGATCCAGACCCGCGACGCCGTGAAACTCGCCTGGAAGGACCCGCTGCGCCTCGGTGTGGCCGCGATCCTCCTGGTCAACGCCCTGGCGGGAGCGTCCTGGCCCTGGTGGGGGACCTGAGCGCGATCACTGGAGCGGCATCACGTCCGCGATCTTGAGCGCCCGCCAATTCACGTGGTCGCCTCTCCCTTGTCGTTGGCAACTTATCGCGCATCCTACGCACCAGGCTTCATGACGGCTGCCGCAACGTCCTTGGCCGCCCCAATGATCCCTCCAGCGCCGTGAACATCCCCTGACATTTCGGGTAGGCCCTCAAGGAACGCCCCGAGCATTCGGATTTGCTCGTCGACCCCACTGGTTGGCATTAGAACCGCATCAGCCCTCGAATCGCACAAATGAGCCAATCGCAGCACATATTTGTAGGCCACCACCAGAAACTCACCAAAAACACCAGCAGCACGACGGTGCCAACTCTCGTGGCGATCAGCGTCATCATCGACGAGCGCCTTGCCTGATAGGCTGCTTCGAGTGAAGACGTAACAAACCGAAGCGCTTGCAATTCAGAGGTAATCTGCTGCGAAAGGCCCGCGCCTACTTGCGCCACAGACTCGCCGGTCGAAGACTTGAGGGCTTGAACGTCACGCTTGATCTCGACCAAGGCCGCGTCAACCACTGCGCCATGATCCGCCAAACGCCTAGAATTCTGTTCAACCCGCAATTCGATCGCTCTGGCAACCTCTGGGTCACTCCCCAGCGGAAGGAGTAGGTCTGCCACCGGAGTGTCGCTTTCAAGTCGATCGGCACTCAGCTCGATGTTAAGTTCGAACAGGTCGATGCGAGCATCCACTGAATCGACATCAAGAGACATCCGTTCCATTGCGTCATGTGTGTGTCTCTCTATTTGTTCTGATGTAGACTCAAAGGATGATGTCACCGCACCCGCGAACTCAGTCGCCGCGTCATGGTCGCCAGATTCAGTGGCTCGTACTGCGGAGTAAAACAGATATCCGCCCCCTAGGCACACGATGCTGATTACGAGAAGGAGTACGCCAGCTTCTTGACGAAGAACTGCAGCACGTGATCGAAGTTGATGATACACCGCCCTTGTTCGCGCGGCGGCGTCGAGTTCGGCTGGAAAAAGTAGACTGGGGCGGCGCGCACCAGCCAGTACAGCAATCAACACGACGAGTACGGTGAGTCCACCTGCCGCTGTCACAAACGGTGCATAGGTCCTGGCAATCTTCCAGGGGATCTGTTCTTCATTGAACTGGCTATATTCGCTCTGAACACGTCGAATGATCTCCTGAGGGTTGAGCGCGCCCAGATCGATGTCAGCGAGCGCTGCAATGTCGCCGTCGGCAAGGTACAGCTGTATCTGTCCCAGAAACCGTCAATCTCGTATCCAGGGCTCAAGGGTCTCTATGACGATTAGGGCCAAGAGTCCGGCTGCTGCAAGGACCAGCCCAATAACATTAATGATGTTCACGCTCTTCATTTACAAGAGGTTTTCTTTGCACTAGGCAATGCAACAAGACCTGACGGTGGACACTCAACTGACAGGAATTCCAAGCCCGTTTCCATGCCGCTACGGTGGCACTCCGGAGAGGGATGGAGGCCGCGAAGGGGCCATTGTCGCCGGGTTTCTGTGGGTCGAGGCGCTCTGAGCGTGCCGGGAAATGTCGTCCGACACCGCGTGAGTGGCAGGCTCTGGTTGGCGTGGCCATGCGTCGCCTCCGCGCACGCGGGCGAGGACGTCCGCTGGTGCTCGCCTCATGCGTTAAAGGCCACCTCTGCTTCGCAGGCGCGCGAACTCGCAAGGATTGGAGGCTCGCTGGGCCGTCCGAGAGAATCGAGGATCCTTCGCACGAGGACAACATCGCTGCGCTCGCCGCTGTTGCCTTGCGCGGTCCTGGCACGACTAGGTCGCGACAAGGCGCCGCGGGCGCAAGGGCACCATGATAGGCGTGCTGATGAGCACGCGGTCGCGACACGAGAGCCAGCAGCCGCTCGATGAGGATGGTGGCTTCCACGCTGCGCGCAACTTCGGCCACTAGCGCTGCTCGGATATGGCTAGGGAGAGAGACTTCCGCCCAAGGCGGCCGCGACAGTCGCGATATCTGCTCCATTCTGCTTGACAAAATCAACAGCTTGCTTCTGGACCTCCAAAATATTCAGGACAGGGTCCCTCCGATTCTGCAACCCGATGATTTCAACGGAATGGCACGGCACGATTACCTGGGAACCGTCCATTGGACGAGTCGTGTCATTCGTGAGGGGGCCCGGCTTGGTACGATAACACCATCGACGGCGAGCCGAGGAGCCGTCTTTTGCCACAACACATTGCCGCGTTCATCCTTCAGTCGAAGTGTTGCAGAGCCCCTAAAGCCAGCCAACGCCTCCTTTGTCTCCACAACTGCGACCGCGTCGATTCGGCCATTGCTTGAGACTACCCCGTTTTCGAACCCAACCCAGTACGACTTGCCTTTCCTAACCCGACGCGCTTGGCTGAAATTGATCGGAAACCGATTCGCCACATCAGAGGCGACCCGTCGAGAGGCTTCTTCGGACGCCTGAACGCGCTCTGCTTCCGCGGCCTCACGCTGAGCCTGAGCGGCCGCCTCTTCATCCAGGCGCGCCTGTTCCTTTGCCTCCTTCACAGAGAGCGCGACTGCCGCTTGAACGGCGCTCGGATCCGCCACTGCGGCGCCTGCACCCACGACTTCGATGCGCGGCAGGTCGTCCGCGTCGATGATATCGCCGGCATCGCTGTCACGAATCGAGCTGGCAGCCCGGCAACCACAAGCTGCCAGAATGGCGAAGCCGGCTGCGAATAGCGTGCGTGCGGAAAATGACATTGCGGTCTCCAAGTAGGGAAGGTAGAGGGAAGTCGGCGCGAGTTCCAGTATGATGCCAAGCCCAGGGCGTTGAGTCAAGGTGGCGTTGCGACATTTCTCTGATTAAAAGGTGTCACAGCTCCGGGTATCAGAGCCACCCGTAGTTCGGGCAAGCGGATCTGTTCCGCCCCAGATTTCCTGGACAGTGGGTTGAGAGTAATCACGCGGACACCTTGACTGCAAGGAGTTCGCGACGGACAGCAGCCGGTGGCCGATGCCCACGACGTTCGATCAGCCAGTTCTCGTTGTGGATCGCGACCCATTCGGCAACGGCTTGGCGCACGTCCTCCGCGTCCCGGAAGGACCGCACCCACAGGAGCTGCTCGCCAGAGCGTGCGGAAGAAGCGTTCGATGCAGCCGTTGCCCTCTGGCGAGCGCACGAAGGCCGGGCTGGACTAGAAGCCGAGGAAGGCGATCTCGCTCTGGAAGTGATCGCTGACGTACTGGCTGCCGTGATCGTGCCGAAGTTGCACACCAGCTGCGGTCCCTGCGGCGAAGCTCCCGAAGATTTTCTTCACGCCCTGACGCAGCGGCTCGAGCGCCTCGAAGCGCGACGCGTACTTCGCGGCGTGGCCCCAGACGCACTCTGCGGTGGCGTGGTCGATCGCGGCGAAGACCGTGACCATGCCCTCGCGCTCCGTCCAAACGCCCGTCGCATCGGTTCCCCACATGACGTTGGGCAGCGCCGGCGTGATCGTGCCGTCGTGCACTCGCGGCCCGAGAACCCGCTTCGCACGGCCGGGAGCAAGCAGACTTGCTGCTCGCATCAGGCGCAGCGTGCGCTGCTTGGACGTGCGCACCCCCTTCAGCCGCAGCCGAGCCCAGATCTTGCGATGTCCTTCGCCGACGAAGGGCGTGACACCCAGCACGCCGCGAATCTGCTCAGTGAGCTCGGCGTCGCTGAATCTCGTCTTCGGGCCGCGCTTGTGGCCAGGCCCGGGAAGCACGTCGCGGCGGGAGCGGGCCCAATACACGCTCGAGCGCGAGCGCTTCAGCAGGCGCATCACGCGCAGCACGCCGAAGCTGCGGTTCACGGAGGTCGATCGCTCGGCGATCACGGTTTCGACCTCCGGAATGCCAAAGGGTCCCGCTCCTCGTGCTTGCGAAGCAGAGCCTTGAGGCATTCGTTGTCGATCGTCAGCTCGCCGATCAGCGCCTTCAGATCCTGCGCCTTGTCCTCGGGCTCGGGACTCGCTTTTGATTTCAGGCCGGACTGGCCTGCGGCTAGAAACTCGTCACGCCACGACGACAGCGTGGCCGCAGTTACGCCCAAATCGCGCGACAAGGCGTCCAACTCCTCGCCTCGAAGCAGGCGAAGGACCGCCTCCATCTTCCGCCGCGACGAGAACCGGCCTCGTTCGCGGCCCGGATCTCCTCCGGTCCGCCTTCGGCCTCCCTGCGGAGATCCGGGCCCCTGCTGCGCTTGCTTCTTCCCTGACATGGATACCTCCAGTGCTCATCAGACCAGACGACTGTGGGGTGTCCAGGGAAACCGTGAGGCGGGAGAGAGTAAATTGGTTCCTCTCAGTTCAAGTCCCCCCTCTTGAGGTCCGCAGACCACGGAATCCCCGGCGTGTTTTGTGAGGACAAGCGGCCACGGCGGGTCGGTCACTCGGGTTCGGCGGCTCGGAATGCCCTACTCGGCTTCTTCAACTCGAAGGAGTTCCCGTGATGGCTACAGCCTGTGCTGCCGCCTCTTCGGTTAGGGGCGAGCAATTCGTCCCCAAACGGAACCGCTGTGGATTTGCCATCCAACTTGGGCGCCAAGCACACTGCTACTAGCCTGCCAGCCCTCTGCCGCGAATCCCATGAGCGCACCGAGCAGGGGCGCCCGTTCGAATTCCGGCCACAACTCCACGAATGCCCCGGTGACGACCTTATCGCCTGCCACGTATGGTGGCCGGGAATACTCCGTGGAGTTAAGGACAACAGCAAGCTCGTCTTCTTGCGGAGGCGGGTCTGCTGCTCCCCATTTCTTCATGGCAGTCCATGGCCCCATGCCAAATGCCACGAACAGTGCCTTGCTCCTGCTTAGTCGAGCAATGAACTCCCTGGAGTCAACAAGCTCGAGCGATCCCGGCCGCTTAAGCAAGCTGATCCACGGCAGCGTCGATTCTCGGAGTGCCGCACGCCCATAGCATGCAACGGATTGGTCCAGGAATTCGAGCTTTTCGATTACGAACCCACGCGCGACGCTTTCGTCAAGATGGCGTACGAGTTGCGGTCGAATTCCCTCCGCAGCCTTGCGCAGCACCTCGCTCACATCGGCCTTCTGCGCTCGTCTACGACTGACATCCGGTTCGGCAGCGTCAAGGTTGATCAAGCCAGTGAATCCAGGCGTTTGAATCACCTGGAGAGCCAACCCATTCCCACACAGTATGCTCATTCCGTCAAATGATGCGATCAGCCGGGTGGTGGTGTCGATGTACTCCGGCCTGGGCCCTGTCCACTCACTTTCTGCCTCCACCCTCCCTGCACGCTGGAAACGCCAGAATCCCCTGACCTCGTGCATTCGCAGGCGGTCGCCTCGATTCCGCAGCAAAAGCTGCCCGGCGCTCTGAATCCATGCGCGAAAATCGTCCGGGATCATCTCGAACGCCCATCTGGACGGTATCTCTGTGCGTGTTCCGTCAACGTCTATGGCAAGCGGGTGACTTAGCATCGGTGCATACGCCCGGACAAGGTCCGCGAGGTCAGTCAGGCGTTCCAAAATCCCGGCTGTCAGTTGGACACGCACGCGCGTCCCACTTCCTTCAATCCGCGATGCCGTCCGCAGCTCTCCGCGGCGGCCAGTGCCATGTAAGGACAATTGAAGTCGATCGTCCCCTGCGCGATTCGACTAGACAGTGACCTCGGTGCCAAGCATGAAGACTGAAAGGAATCCGATTCCAAAACGCCCGGCGGGCTGAAACCCCCTCTCGATTGCCTTGGGAAAGTCAGAGTGAAACTGTGACCCCCAGTAGTCCGAAGCAATGGCGATGAGGTACTCAGTCATGACTTTCTTGGTCATGCCAACGCCGTGGTCCGTTACCTCCAGGAACACGTCACTACCCACTCGTCTGATCGAAACCTGGATTGGCAAATCCATGATCGCCTTGTCAGACTCGGATAGGTCGGTCGTGGCCTTCAGTGCCACGGCGTCTCGCGCGTTCTGGATCAACTCCCGGACCGCCGCCGTAGGATCTGGTCCATACAGTGACTCTCCAGCTAGCAGGTGCACGAGCCGATCAATCGAGCCGGTCCGCAGACTGATCTCGATGGGGAGGAACCCCGCGGGTTCGATGTAAGTGGTTGCGTCTTCTGGCGCTGCAGCCCCTCGAACCCCCTGCAAAGAGAAGCGGTCTTTCCGGGTAGCCGACCGCCCCAAGTACCTGCGGACTGCTCGGATCTCTGCGTCGAGCCCGCTAATCATGCTGAAGTACAACCACCAAGCGTCGACACTTTGGACCGGACGAGCGGCGTGGTAAACTAGGTCATCACTCTCGCGAACGGGACCGTCTATGTTCTCCTGAGCAAGCCAGTGCACCACACTGGACTCATCGATCTTGCGAAAACCGCGGTCGATTGCCGGGGCACGGTCACGATTAATGTGTGCATAATCCACAATCCGGAGAACAGTTGCAATATATGCAAGGTCACCTCGCTGCCCGTTGGGAAGCGGAACGGTGCCGCGCCTGCCCAGTTCGCGCTCGACCCGTTCCAGGTCCCAGTGATGGCTCGCAGCGATCTTCCCACATGTTTCTCCCCATGCGTCTCGCACCGCTTGTGCTTCAAATAAGTACTGACCAGTTCCAGGAACTGGATGCGTAGCCAGCTCCTCAGCCGCTCTTGCATGCATTGCCCGCACCGCCAACGCCGTGGCCCTTGCCACGGCCTCTGAGTTGCGCTCCGTCTCGGGCAAAACCGCTAGCGTGGCCTTGAACGACGGTGAATCCTGACATTTCTTAAGCCCTTCGGCCGTTGCGGCGTATGCCATCCCGATGTCGTGCAAGTAGAACCCGCTGCCGAGTAGGAACGCCTCGCCGAAGGTAAGCGCGTTGATCTCTGCTGGAGTGAGCACTTGATCCGCGACGACCCACAGTGCGTCCATGTGCCGGATGGAATGGTCAGTGAATGAGGGCACTTCGCGCGCCACCGTCTCTGCTAGGTGCTCAACGATGGATCGCATTGCCATGAGCGGAACCAGCAGTTCCTGTTGCTGCTCAAGGTGCCTGTACAGTCCAGACTGCCTAATTGCCTCGAGATCGTTCACGGCATGTGCCTAGTTGGTGTCCTGGATCGGGCATAACGACTCAAACCCATCGGCGATCTTCGGGGGGGGGCAGTGTACCACTGAATTACGCCAGCATGTTTGGTAAGGCGAGGGTAACGGCGGTGCTCGGATTGCACCACGGGGTTCGCATTCTCTCAAGTCGCATTCGAGGGGCGCGGGGTGGGCCGCTTGGCCAACCTGGTCCAAGCGGTGGTTACAGTACGAGCTGGAGAGCCCCCCCCTGGTCTCGGTAGCGAGGCCGATGAAGCTGATCCAGACCCGCGACGCCGTGAAACCCGCCTGGAAGGACCCGCTGCGCCTCGGTATGGCCGCGATCCTCCTGGTCAACGCCCTGGCGGGAGCGTCCTGGCCCTGGTGGGGGACCTGAGGGCGATCACTTGAGCGGCATCACGTCCGCGATCTTGAGCGCCACGATGGCGACCCCCATCAAGCCTCGCCGGCGATCAGACCCGAGGCCATCGGGACCACGTAGCTCGAGGCGAAGCGCGGCACGACGCGGCGCAGGATCTCGGCCATGAGGCCCCCCAGGAACATGGCGATCACGTTGCTGCCCGGCAGCACCATCGAGAGCCCGAGTCCCGAGGGCGAGGGCACGAAGGCCTTGGCTCGCGACGGGGCGAAGCGCTCCGCCAGGGCCAGGAGCACGCCCAGGATGAGGCCGACGGCCGCCGCCAGTTTCGCTTCGCCCCCCAGGGCGCCCAGACCGTGGGCGAAGGCCTCGGACACGCCGGCCCACACCACGCAGGAGGGCGCGGGCCAGCCCTCGGTTCCCAGCACCGCGGGATCGGGGATCAGGAGCCGAAAGGCCGGCACGATCACCAGGGCGCCGACCACCACGCCCACGAGTTGGGCGCGGAATTGTGCCCGCGGGTCGCCGCCCAGGAGCCAGCCGGTCTTCAGGGTCGTGAGCAGGTCCGCCGCGTGCAGGCCGACTCCGCCGGTGACGTTGCCCGACATGATGTTGCCTGGCAGGTTTCCCGGCGTGACGGCGCCGTAGATCAACTGCGTCACCGGCCCCAGGGCCTTGGTGGGGGTCACGTCCGTCTCGCCGGTGACTCGCGCCGCCACGAAGCCCATCACGATCGACAGCGGAAGCGCGATCAGCGCGGCCCAGATCGGGATCTGGAACAGCCAAGCCATCAGGAACACGATCAGGGGCGAAAGGGCCAGGAATCCCGCGGGGAACCACCAGGCCGGGCACTCCACCTCGTCGATCGGCGCCACGACCTCGTTCGCGCCGCGCTTCCGGAACACGTGGGAGAGGCCGCTGAAGGAGCGCGCAATGCTGCGCCAGTCCAGTGCAAAGGAAGTCAGGCCCGCGGCGACGAGCAGCGACGCTCCAGGCCAGACCGTCCACTTGACGATCTCCTTGTAGCTGACGCCCGTGACCAGGCCGCGCTCCACCAGCGACGGCGCCAAGAAGGCGTAGGTGAGCACGCCCCCGAGCAGCAGGGACCACGCGGTGCGAAAGCTCATCAGGGCGCCCGCCCCGACCAGCACGACCTCGGCCTTGAGCGCCAGCGTCCAGTCCAGGGCCGCGCGGCCGGCGACCGTGAAGGGCAGGCCGATCACGGCGGGGATCTTGAAGCCCGCCATCCAACCCACGGTGGCGTCACGGCACCAGGTGAGCAGGGCCGCGAACAGGCCCGCGTAGAGCAGTGCCCGCGACTGTTTCGCTCCCGCCTGCGCTCCGCCCGAGGCGCCGTCGCCCGCGGCCTCGGCGAATTCGGCGGCGTGGATCGACTTGATCGTCTCCGCCGTGGCCATGCCGGTCGGAAACGCGAGTCCCTCCTGGTTGATCAGCTGGCGCTTGATGGGGATCGCCACGAACACGCCGAGCGCGGCGATCACAGCGAACCAGACCACCAGGGGCAGGGTCGGAGGCCGCACCGTGGTGACCATCAACAGCGCGCCCAGGGCCGCCATGTTGCCGCCGCCGGTCATGTAGCCCGCGCCCGAGGCCACCGTGGTCAGGGCGTTGTTCTCCAGGGCCGTGAACGGGGCGCGCGCGATGCCCAGGGCCTTGAGTCCGCGAAAGGCACTGAAGGCCAGGATCGCGGCCGTGATCGTGACCCCCATGGACCAGCCCGTCTTGAAGAAGACGTACAGGTTCGAGATGCACATCACCACTCCGATGAGCATGCCGACGACCACCGCCCGCAGCGTGAGCTGGGGCACGCCGGTCCGGCGGACGTGGGCGATCCAATGGGCTTCGGGGTCGGTGCGCTGGGTCATGGGCAGGGGCGTGGCGGGCCGGGGAGTGCTGGGCTGGCCTGCGAGCATACGGCCGGCCGCCGCCTAACGCCTTCGGTCCCCGTGGTTGGCCAGGGCCAGCCGGGTCCAACGCCAACCGTCGTCGGTCCGGGAGACCGTGCCGCGGAACTGGGCGTCCCAGACCAATTCCGACTGCGCGCCGCGCCGCAGGTGGAACTGCACGGCGAGGCGGGTGTCGGCGGATTGCTCGTCCTCGGCCACTTCGACGGCCAGGGAGTCCGGCACGAGCGTGGCGCTCCACAGGAAGCCGCCCTGCTCGTCCGTCTCGTTGAGGTAGAGGTAGACCAGGACCTTGTGGATGTCCTCGCGGGTCAGGGCGGCCGTGGCGTCGACGAAGTCCTTGGCGATGCCCTCCAGCACGGGCGCCGCCCGGGCCCGATTGAAGCCCTCGAGCATGTCCTCGACCACCCAGCGCACGCGCGTGGCGGGCGAGGCCAGGGCGATCACCAGGGCCCGCACGCCGTAGTAGACGGCCAGCGCGGCCACCAAACCCAGGCCCACGTTCCGGAGCATCCTCGCCATGGCGCGCATGGTACGCGCCGGGTCCCCGCAGTGGAGGGGGGGCCCTGGAACCCGTATGCTCCCGGGCGATCCTCCGATGAGCCAGATTTCCACCAGCCGCCCAGCGGGATGCGCGACTTCCTCGCGGCCGACGTGGCCCGCCGCCGCCACGTCGTCGGCGTGATCCAGGCCGTGTACGAGTCCTTCGGCTTCGTCCCGCTGGAGACTCCAACGATCGAGAATCTCTCGACCCTGCTGGGCAAGTACGGCCCCGAGGCGACCAGTTGCTCTACCGGCTGCTGCACCGACGCGAGCGGCTGGCGCGCGCCCTGCAGGGCGCGACGGTCGGCGAGGCGGACCTGTCCGACGAGGGCCTGCGCTACGACTTGACTGTGCCGCTCGCGCGCGTCGTGGCGAACTACCGCGACCTGCCGGCGTTCTACAAGCGCTACCAGATCCAGCCCGTGTGGCGCGCCGATCGCCCGGCCAAGGGCCGTTTCCGCGAGTTCTACCAATGCGACGTCGACATCACCGGCACGCGCTCGACCACCGCCGACGCGGAGGTGTGCGCGGCGGTGGGCACGGTCCTGAAGCGGCTCGGATTCCTGGATTGCACGATCCACGTCAACCACCGCGAGCTGTTGCGCGCGATGGTGCTGGAAAGCGGCATCGCGGCCCAGGACGAGGGCACGGCCCTGGTCGCCATCGACAAGCTCGACAAGATCGGCCGCGACGGCGTGCTCGTGGAGCTGGAGGCGCGCGGCATCGACGCGGGGCGCGCGACGGCGCTGATGGACGCCCTGCAGGCCGCGAAGTCGCCCGGTTTCCTGGAAGCTCGCGCGCGCTGCGGCGGCGATCCCGGTTCCCTGGGCGCGCGCCCTGCTCGATCTCCTGGCCCTGGCCCGCGAAACACCGGCCGGATCGATGCTCGCCTTCGCGCCCGAGCTCGCGCGCGGGCTTTCCTACTACACGGGGCCGATCTTCGAGATCAGCGTGCCGGGGCTCGCCGGCTCCCTGGGCGGCGGCGGCCGCTACGACGGCCTGATCGGCATGTTCTCCAAGCAGGACGTGCCCGCGGTGGGCTTCTCCCTGGGGCTGGAGCGCATCCTGCTGGTCATGGAGGAGCGCGCCATGTTCCCGGCCCTGCCGACCGGGCCCCAGATCCTCGTTTGCCGTTTTCCCGACGTCAGCGCCGCGGAGTCCCTGCGGACGGCCAGCGCCCTGCGCGAGCAAGGACTGCGGGTCGAGCTCTACCCCGAGGCCGACAAGCTCGGCAAGCAGTTGAGCTACGCGAGCACCGTCGGCGCGGGGCATGCGGTGGTGCTCGGTCGCAAGGAGCTGGATCAGGGCGTGGTGGCGCTGAAGAACCTGACGACGGGCGAGCAGCAGAGCCTGCCCCTCGCGCAGGTGTCGGCCGCCCTCTGAGCGGGCCGGCGAAACTCCCCGGCGCGCGTCAACGGGCGGCGCAGAGCGCCTCGATCTGCCCGGCGGAGCTCTGCAGACGGTCGGATCGCGCGCGGCCTGCCACGCGCTCGACCACGGGGGCCAGCCGCCGCAGGGCGGCCGAGGCGCGCAGGGCCGCGTCCCGCCAGCCCAGTTGGCCCAGTTGAATCGTGTAGCGGGCGAAATCCTCCGCGGCGAGGTGCAAGGATGCGATGTGGTCCTCCCGGGCCGGGTCTCCCAGCACCACGGCTTCGGCCACGAGCAGCGCTTCGTCCGCGCTCCGTGCGGCCGCCTCGAGGTTTCCCGCCTCCGCCAAGAGGCTCGCGGTCACCCGCAGGGAGTCGGTCAGCCACGAGGCCAGGGCGCGGCGCGCGGGGTCCTGCTCGAAGGCGAGGTGGGCGTAGCGGACGTTTTGTTCGGCATGCTCCACGGCCTCGACCAGCCTGCCCGCGCGGCGTTCGACCGCCGCCACGTAGTAGTGGGCGTGGGAGAGCCCGAAGGTGAGCTTCCAGTTGTCGGGCGCGAGGGCCCACAGGCGCCGGGCGTCCTCCAGGCGCTCGCGGTGCAGGCTCTCCTCCGTGAGCCGATCCCCGCGGTCCCCCGCGGCGCTGGCCACGCGCGCCAGGCTCCAGCCGAGATCCTCGGCCACCTCGAGGTCCTCGGGGTGCCCGCGCACCAGCCAGCGGTCGATTTCCAGGGCCCGGGCGAAGTGCCGATCGCGGCCGTCCAGGTCGCCCAGGTCCCGCAGCGCTTCCCCGAGCTTGGCTTCGAGCTGGGAGCGCCGTGACCAGAGCGGAAGATCGTTGGGGCGCTGGGTCAAGAGTTCGTCGGTCACTCGGCTGGCGGCCAGGATGCGGACGCGCTGCCTGGCGTAGTCGCCGCGGATCTGGTCCAGGGAGGCCAGCTCATAGAGGTCTCCACCAGGGCCGCGCGCGCGCGGTTCCCAGGATCGATCTCGAGCTGCAATTGAATGCGTCCCAGGACCGCCTCCAGGTCCGCGCGCTGGTCCTGGCCGAATCCCAACTGGTTCGAGAGGCTCAGGAACTTGCCGGCGAAGAAGTCGAGGGTCTCGCTGGTGCGTTCGCGCTGGATGCGCTCGCGCGCAGACCGCGGACCGCCAGGGCGAGTCCGGCGCCCAGGGCCAGCAGGATCGACGCCATGCTGTAGGACAGTGCGCGGTGGCGCGCCACGAACTTGCGCGCCCGGTAGGCGAGCGTCGGTGGACGGGCTCGAACGGTCCGTCCTCCCAGGAAATTCCGCAGATCCTGGGCCAGATCCGCGGCATCGCGGTAACGGCGGGAGCGGGACTTCTCCAGGCATTTGACCAGCACGGCATCCAGATCCCGCGGCAGGTCGGGCCGCAGGCGCGACAGGCGCAGGGGTTCGTCCTCGCAAATGGAGCGCACGGCCGCCATCACGTCGAGCTCGCGAAGGTCCAGCGGCGGGCGGCCGGCAAGCAGGTCGAACAGCAGGACGCCCAGGGAATACACGTCGGACCGCGCATCCACGCGGCCGTTGTCGCCGCGGGCCTGCTCGGGCGCCATGGCCGCGAGGCTGCCGACCATCGCCCCCGTGCGCGTGCGTTCGATCTGCGTCTCGGCCGCGCCCCTCAAGAGGCGCGCCACGCCGAAGTCCAGCACGCACGCGCGACCGGACTCGTCCACCATGATGTTCGAGCTCTTGAGGTCGCGGTGCACGATCCCGCGGGCGTGGGCGTGGGCCACGGCGTCGCAGACGTGCACCATCAACCCGACCACCTCGCGCGGAGTGGGGTGGACGCGCGCCACGTGGGTTTCGATCTCCACGCCCCGCACGAGTTCCATGGCGATCCAGGGCAGCGACTCGCGGCCTCCGGTCGTGAAGCCACTGGCGAGCACCTGGGCGATGCCCGGGTGCTGCAGGGCGGCCAGGATCTCGGCTTCGCGTTGGAAGCGGAGCAGGGCCTGTTCCCCGAGGGACTCCGCGCGCAGCAGCTTGATCGCCACTTCGCGGCGAGGGGCTCCCTGCTCGGCGCGATAGACCACGCTGGAGGCACCCGAGGCGAGTCGATCGAGCAGCACGTACCCGGGCACGGTCACGCCCAGTTCCCGCGGGCGGGACTCGGCCGCGCCTTCCGCCCCTGGGTCTCCCGGGCCCCCCGTGCCACGGGAGAGCAGCGACAGGAGCCTCTGGCGCAGTTCCGGCTGGCCGCCGCAGGCTCGTTCCACGAAGGCTCCGCGCTCCCCGGCGGGGCGTGCGCGCGCCTCCCCCAGGAGCTGCCTCAGTCGTAGGGAGTCGGTCTCCACTCCGGTCCAGTATCACCCCTCCGCGGCGTTGAGCCAGGCTCCCCGCCGTCCCCGGGCCCCCGACCGGGGTGGATGGGGGGGGAGGGAGGGGGCGCGGAGGGGGCGCGCGGGTGGGCCAGATTTCCTGCCGCCTCACCCCTCCCCGGGGGTCGCCAGAAGCGCGATTGTTTGGTGGGATTGGGGCTGGCCCGCAGGATTGGGTGCCCGGCAGGGACATTCCGCGCAGTTGCGAGCATGGGTGGAGCCATACACCCGCCTTGCAATGGTCGGGACCCCGGGGTGCCCGTGGCTCGGGCCCCTTCATCCGACCGATTCCCCCTCCACACCTTCAGGAAGACCATGACATTCCAACGAGCCCCCCTCGCGATCGCGATCCTGGCCGCCACGGCCGGGATCGGTTTCGGCCAGAGCTTCAACCTCGACATCGGACCGACCACCTTCGGCCTCCCGTCACCGACCTACGGTGCGGCGTCGGCAGACCGGCACGTGGTTCAACGTGGACACACCGACGGCCCAATTCGGCGCGCTGCTCTCGGACATCAATGGCGCGCCCACCGGGGTCACCCTGACCGCGGTTCCGGCCGCGGGGTTCGGAGTTGCCGACTTCACCTTCGACAACGCGAACACCACCGCCGACGACCAGGCGCTGCTGGACGATTTCTGCGACTCCTCGACCTCGACCTGGACGTTCACGGGCCTGCCAACGGCGTCTACGACGTGTACGTGTACGCCTGGGCCCCTGACAACCGCACCACGTTCTTCTCGGACGTCACGGTCATTGGTGGCGGGGCGGGCATGGTCCACTGCGGCGGCCAAGTTTGGGCGGGTGCGTTCAACAACCCCGGCCACTACATGAACGACACCGTCGTGGTGACCAACGGCACGCTGGTGGTCGACATGAAGAACCCGGTGCCGGTCACTCCGACGAGCCTCAACGGCATCCAGTTGCGGGCCTCGAGCTGCGGCCTGGCGGTCACCTACTGCACGGCCAAGATCAACTCCCTGGGTTGCTCCCCGAGCATCGGTTCGACCGGCATCTCCAGCGCGACCGCAGGGTCGGGCTTCGTGATCACCGGCTCGAGCGTGATCAACAACAAGCCGGGCCTCTTGATCTACACCAACGGCGGCCAGGCCGCGGTTCCGTTCTCGGGCGGCCTGCGTTGCATCGGCACCCCGGTGCGTCGCTCGATCCCGCTGAACTCGGGCGGCAATCCTCCGCCGAACGACTGCTCGGGCGTCTACTCGATCGACCAGGAACGCCTTCGCGGTGGGATCCCTCGGCGGCACGCCGCAGCCCTTCCTGACCGTTTTCGGGGACTGTGGTCAACAGTCAGTTCTGGGGTCGTGACAACGAGCTCCCCGGCCCCAACAACGCGACCTTGACCAACGGCCTGGAATTCACGATCTGCCCGTAGGGCCACTGGTGGAGCCAGCCTCCGCTCCGCGCTCCTCTCCCCGGCGACGTCGTGCGCGGGGAGAGGGCTCGGGGTGGAGGCTGACTCCCTGACCTGATCCTGCCCGGCAGTCCGCTGGAAAGCCCCCGTTGCGGGGGCCGGCGTGGGAAGGCGCGCCAGAGAGCGCCGATGCACGCTCGGCCGCAGCCGGGGGTTTTTCAACGGGCTAGATCGAGAAGTACTTGGCGGCCGGGTGGTGGCACACCAAGGCGCTCGTGGATTGCTCCGGCACCAGCTGGAATTCGTCGGACAAGGTGATGCCGATGCGCTGCGCGCCGAGCAGATCCAAGAGGATCTCCTGGTCCTCCAGATTGGGGCAGGCGGGATAGCCGAAGGAGTAGCGCGAGCCTCGGTAGCCCTGCTTGAACAGGTCGCGCATGTCGCGGGCATCGTCGCCGGAGATGCCCAACTCGCCGCGGATTTGCTTGTGGATCAGCTCGGCCAGGCCCTCGGCCGCCTCCACCGACAGGCCGTGCAGGTGCAGATAGTCCTGGTAGCGATCGGCGGCGAACCACTCGCGGGCCACGTCGCTGGAACGCTGCCCCACGGTGACCACCTGCAGGGCGACCACATCGGGCTCGCCGTCGCGACGGAAGAAGTCGGTGATGCACAGGTTCTTCTTGCCCCGCTGGCGCGGGAAGGTGAAGCGCGCGGCGGTCTTGCCGTCGTCCTTGGGGTCGAGCAACACCAGGGTCTCGCCCTCGGGCACGCAGCGCCAGTATCCGTAGGCGGCCTTGGGCGCCAGGATCTGCTCCTTGGCGCACTGGCGGCCGAGGGCGTGGAAGATCGGGCGCACGTGCTCGTCGATGAACCGCTTGTAGTCGGCGACGCTCTTGTGCTTGCGCCGATAGCCCCACTGGAACTGAAACAGCGTGATCTCGTTGATGTACGGGAAGACGCTCTGCAGCTGGATCTCCTCCACGAGTCGCGGGCCGAGGAACGGAGCCGCGGGCAAGCTGAAGCCCTCGAAGGACCGCGCGCTCGAGAAGGCCCGTTCGTCGATTTCGGGCGCGGGACGATCGCCTGCGGCGGCGGGCACGGCGCGGGCCACCTGCTGGGCGGTCAGGGGGCGGCCGCCCGGCGCCACCGGCCCCGACGGCCCCTGCCGCGGCCCCCGACGGCCCCGACGGCAGCTGGGCCCTCGGGCGGGAGCGCGACGGCTGAGCTCTCCTCGATCGCCGCGGGATCCGCTTCCCCCGCGGCGTCGTTCGAGGAGGCGAAGCGCCGCGGCGAGGGACGGGGCGCCTTGGCCATGACCTTTTCCATGGCGGCCAGGCCTTCGAAGGCGTCCTTGGCGTAGTACAGGGGCCCCTGGTAGACGCGCCGCAGGTCGTCCTCCACGTACTTGCGCGTCAGCGCGGCGCCGCCCAGCACCACAGGCGTGGAGAAGCCCCGGCGGTTCATCTCCTCCAGGTTCTCCTTCATGATCACGGTGCTCTTCACGAGCAGGCCGCTCATGCCGATTGCGTCGGGCTTGTGTTCGAAGGTGACGTCGAGGATGTGCTGGATCGGCTGCTTGATGCCGATGTTGAAGACCGTGTAGCCGTTGTTCGACAGGATGATGTCCACCAGGTTCTTGCCGATGTCGTGCACGTCGCCGCGCACGGTGGCGAGCACGAGCTTGCCGCGCGTGCTGCCCGCGAGCCGCTCCATCTTGGGCTCCAGGTGGCGCACGGCGGCCTTCATGGTCTCCGCGGACTGCAGCACGAAGGGCAGTTGCATCTCGCCGCGGCCGAACAACTCGCCCACGGTGGCCATGCCCGCCAAGAGGTCCACGTTGATCACGTCCAGGGGCCGCTTGTGGGCCAGGGCGAGGTCCAGGTCGTCCTCCAGGCCCTTGCGCTCGCCCTCCACGATGCGCCAGCGCAGGCGCTCCCACAGATCGCTGGGAAGTTCGCGCGACTTCCTGGCCGAGACGCTGACGCCCTCGAAGATCTTGAGAAAGGCCTGCAGCGGATCGTAGCCCTCCCGTCGGCGATCGAAGATCAGGTCCTCGGCCGCCAGCCGCGCGTCGTGGGGGATGTGGAACAGCGGCGTGATGCGCCCGGCGTGCAGGATCGCGGCCGTGAGCCCGGCCTCCTGGGCGTGGTGCAGGAAGACCGAGTTGAGCGCGTGGCGCGCGGCCGGCTTCAGGCCGAAGGAGATGTTCGAGACGCCCAGCAGCGTGCCCACCCCGGGCAGCTCCTGCTTGACGCGGCGGATGCCCTCCAGCGTTTCCAGGCCCAGGCGCCTGTCCTCGTCGTTGCCCGTGCAGATCGTGAAGGTCAGCACGTCGAACAGCAGATCCTCGGGGCGCAGGCCGAAGTCGTGGACGCAGATGTCGTGAATGCGGCGGGCCACGGCCAGCTTCTCGTCGGCCGTCTTCGCCATGCCGCGCTCGTCGATGGTCAGGCAGATCACCGCCGCGCCGAACTCCTTGACCAGCGGCAGCACCTTCTCGCAGCGCTCCAGGCCGTCCTCCAGGTTGATCGAGTTGACGATGCAGCGGCCGCCGCACTGGGCCAGGGCCTCCGCCAGCACCTCCGCCTCGGTGGAGTCGATCATCAGCGGCACGGGCACTTCCGTGCGGTAGCGGCGCACCAGCTCGGCCATGTCCTTGCGTTCGTCCCGGCCCACGTAGGCGCAGCACAGGTCGAGCACGTGGCTGCCGTCGCGGACCTGCTCCTTGCCCATCTCGACCATGGCGTCGAGGTTCCCGGCGAGCAGGTGCTCGCGGAAGGCCTTGGATCCGTTGGCGTTGGAGCGCTCGCCCACGAACAGCACCGAGTTGTCCTGCAGCAGGGGCACGGCCGAGTAGATGCTCGTGACCGACGGCGAATGGGAGGGCTTGCGGGCGTTGGGCTTGCGCGTGCCGATGCGGCGCGCCACGGCGGCGATGTGCTCCGGCGTCGTGCCGCAGCAGCCTCCCACCAGGCCGACGCCGTCCTCCTCGACGAAGCGCAGGAGCCAGTCGGCCAATTCGTTGGGCGTCAGGGGATAGTGGGTCCGACCGTCCACCAGTTGGGGCAGGCCCGCGTTGGGGAACACCGCGATGGGCTTCCGCGAGGTCTGGCCCAGGAGGCGCACGTGCTCGCCCATCTCGCGCGGCCCGGTGGCGCAGTTGATCCCGATGAGATCCACGGGATAGGGTTCCAGCAGGGCGATGGCCGCGGCCATTTCGGTGCCCACGAGCATGGTGCCGGTCACTTCCATGGTGACGCTGACCAGGATCGAGATGTCCCGACCGACCTCCGCGCGCGCCTCGAGCACGGCGTTGAGCGCGGCCTTGAGTTGCAGCGGATCCTGGCAGGTCTCCACGGACACGCCATCGATGCCGCCTTCGATCAAGGCCCGCGCCTGCACCCGATAGGACTGCTTGAGCGTCTCGTAGGTGGCGTGCCCCAGGGTGGCGAGCTTGGTTCCCGGACCCATGGAGCCCAGCACCCAACGGGGCCGTTCGGCCGTGGAGAACTTGTCGGCCGCCGCGCGGGCGACGCGCGCCGCCTTGAGGTTCAACTCGTGGGCCCGTTCGGCGATGCCGAACTCCGCCAGCACCAGCGGGTTGCCGCTGAAGGTGTTGGTCTCGATCACGTCGGCGCCCGCGGCCAGATAGGCCTCGTGGATGCCCCCGAGCACGTCCGGCCGCGTGGCCGAGATCAGCTCCAGGCAATTCTCCAGGCCGAGGAAGTCCGTGGCCAGGTCCAGGTTCGCCGCGTGCACCTGTGTGCCCATGGCGCCGTCGAGGATCAGCACGCGCGCTTTCAGCGCTTCACGCAGGGTGGAACTCATGGTGGGGGAGAGGCGTCCGTGTCGCCGGTCACTTCTGCGCCGTCGCGGTCAGCGACATGAAGTTCGGCGGCTGGGGATCACGCGCGGAGCGCGAGACCAGGACGTTGCGCAGGCCCGCCTGTTCCAGCAGCTTGGCGAGGCCGGCCTCGGTGAATCCCAGGTGCAGGTGGCCGAGCTTCTCGCGCACCCAGTCCTCCTGGTGGGCCAGGAGGTCGATCACGAGCAGCCGGCCCCCGGGCACCAGGATGCGAGCGGCCTCCCTGAGGGCGGCCAGGGGCTCGCGGGCGTGGTGCAGGGCCTGGCTCATGACCACGACGTCGTGGGAACTCTCTGGCAGGGGCAGGGACTCGATCTCACCTTCCACGGCCGTGATGTTGCGAATGCCCTTGGCCTGGGCGCGGGCGGCGAGCTGCGCCAACATCTCGGGAGAGAGGTCCACGGCGGTCACGGAAGTGGCCACCTCCGCGAGCATCAGGGTCAGGAGCCCGTCGCCGACGCCCAGGTCCGCGTAGCGGGCGCGGGGGGCGAGCAGCATCAGGGAACGGGCCAGGCCCTCCCAGGTGCGGCCCGGCAGCAGCTGCTCGCCGAAGCTCGCCGCCACGCGGTCGAAGTAGGCGCGCTGGTCGCCGCGCCGGCGCTCCCGCAGGGTTTCCAGGCCCGCCAGGTCCGCGGCGAACTCCGGGCTGTCCTCGTTGGCCGTCAGCACCTCGCGCCACAGCCCGGCCGCCGGGCCCGAGCCCAGGCTGTAGAACGTGCGCCGTCCTTCCTTGCGGTCATGGACCAGCCCGACCTCCTTCAGCAGGTTCAGGTGGGTCGAAACCCGCGACTGACCCGTGTTGAGGATCTCCATCAGGTCCGAGCCCGTGAGCTCCTCCTGGGAGAGCAGGTGCAGGATCCGCAGGCGCGTGTCGTCGGCCAGGGCCTTGAGCAGTCTGGAGGTGGTGACTAGACCTATCATGGAATCCAGATTGATTGATGGATCCATTTTCGGCAAGGGGGGGCCGGGCCCTCAAGGCCAGGTTTCCCCCCGCGGCTGCACCCCCCGGGACGAAAAACAGCGTTCCTGACCCCTGGAAGGGCACACCTGCCGCCCGAGGGTCCGGGAAGCGGCAGGATCGTCCGGTCCGGGAACCCAGCCCCGCCCCGGACTTGCGCCCCCTGCGGCCAGGGGGGCGGCCAGGATCCCCGTGGCGATCCGGGCCGATCCAGGGTCACGGGGCGGCGCCACGGCTGCCAAGCGGTCGTGGGGTCGGAGTGCCCGCCGGCTCACCGTGGGGAGCAGGGAGCATCGGTGGGACGCCTTCCTGGCGGGAAATCGTGCCGGTCCGCTTCGCCCGGGGAGGACAATGAACCGAACAGGCCCACGCCGAGCCCCTCACCGCTTCAGGGGACTCGCTTCACGGGCCGCCGATAGGATCCGCGCGCTCCCCAACCCCGATGACCCGCCGCGCCCTGTCCCGCCTGCTGGCCTACGTGCTCCTCCTGGGGGCAGCGGCGTTGGCCCTGTGGTTCACGCGCAGCGCCGGCATGGACCTCAAGGCGCCGCCGCCCACGGAGGGCGCGCCGGGCTTCGGCAGTCGGGAGGCCCTCTCGGGAGCTCGCGGCCTGTTCCACGTGTTGCTGGCGGTCATCGCCATCCTCCTGTCCTCGAGGGCCCTGGGGGCCCTGTTCGCCAAGATCGAACAGCCGGCCGTCATCGGCGAAATGGTCGCGGGAATCCTGATCGGTCCCTCCCTGCTGGGCCGCCTTGCTCCGGAGACCTCGGCCTTCCTGCTGCCCCCGTCGATCGAGCCCCAACTGGGGATCATCGCCCAGATCGGCGTGGTGCTCTTCATGTTCCTGGTGGGCCTCGAGCTCGACACCAGCGGCATCCGAAAGCGGCCCCAGGCCGCCATCGCCATCTCCCAAGCGTCGATCGTCCTGCCGTTCGTGCTGGGGGCCGTGCTCGCGCTGTACGTCTATCCGCGCTTCTCCAGCAGCGACGTGCCCTTCTTCGTCTTCGCCCTGTTCATGGGCATCTCGATGTCGGTGACGGCGTTCCCGGTGCTCGCGCGCATCCTGACGGACCGGAAACTGCAAAAAACCCGCCTGGGAGTCGTGGCCCTCACCTGCGCCGCGATCAACGACGTCTCGGCGTGGTGCCTGTTGGCGCTGGTGGTCAGCATCGCCAAGTCCAGCCCCGGGGCGGCCCTGTGGACCGTGCTGTTCACGCTGCTGTTCGTGGCCGTGATGTTCGCCGTGGTGCGGCCCCTGATCCGCCGCTGGGCCTGCCGCCCGGGCGGCGAGGAGCCGCTCTCCCAGACCGGCCTGGGGCTCGTGATCGTGGGTTTTCTGGCCTCGGCGTTCGCCACCGAGGCCATCGGCATCCACGCGCTCTTCGGCGCCTTCCTCTTCGGCGCTCTGATTCCCCACGACTCGCATCTGGCGCGACAATTGGAGCTGCGACTCAACGACGCGGTCGTGGTGCTGTTCCTGCCGGTGTTCTTCGCCTTCACCGGGCTGCGCATGGAACTCGGGCTGGTCAGCGGCATGGAGGCCTGGCTGGTCTGCCTCCTGATCATCTTCGTGGCGACGGTGGGGAAATTCGGCGGCAGCTACGCCGCGGCGCGCCTCTCCGGCATGCCCATGCGCGACTCGGCCACGATCGGTGTCCTGATGAACACCCGTGGATTGATGGAACTCGTGGTGCTCAACCTGGGGTTGGACCTGGGGGTCATCTCGCCGACCCTGTTCGCCATGCTGGTGCTGATGGCCCTGGTGACGACCTTCGCCACCTCGCCGGCGCTCAGCCTGCTCTACCGCGGCAAGAGCGTGCACGAGTCCTGGGACCGGCAGCACTCGCTGCCTTGATTCCGGCCCGTTCGAACGCCGGCGCGCCTCCCGCGGGCGTCCGCGCTTGACGGATCGGCGACGAAGACGAGGATGGGCGACTCGGGCGCCGTTCCGCGGCGTCTTCCACGGACCTTCCCAGCAACCCACCAGAGGCGCCAGCCGCGCCCGATCCCATGCGACTTTCGCTCCTTGCCGGCTCCCTGCTGGCCCTGACTGCCTGTCGGTCGACCCACGACGCCCTGAGTCCCACGGACACGGCGCGCAAGCACCGCAGCTTCGAGTTCACCTACGAGGCGTCGATCGAGGCTCCTCCCGCGGGCGCCAAGGACGTGCGGTTGTGGATCCCGATCCCCATCGACACGCCCGACCAGCGGATCGAAGACGTGCGCATCGAGGCGAACGGCAGGACGGTGGAGAACGCCATCGAGAACGGCTTCGGCAAGTCGGTGTGCGTGATGTCCAGCGGCGAGCCGGTCAAGGTCAAGGCGAGCTACCGGGTGACCCGTTACGAGACCCACGGCGGCCCGCTCGCCTACGCGGACCTCGAGGAGTCGCTGCAGCCCGACGCGAAGATCCCCCTCGACGGCAAGGTCGCGCTCATGGCGGCGAGCATGCCCACCGCGGGCGACCCGCGCGCCGTCGGCAAGGCGCTCTACCAGCACACGCTGGAGCGCATGAAGTACGACAAGCCCGAGGGCCAGCCCTGGGGCCGCGGAGACGCCGAGTGGGCCTGCGATTCGCGCTACGGGAACTGCACGGACTTCCACAGCTACTTCATCGGCCTGGCGCGCACGAAGCAGATCCCGGCGCGCTTCGAAATGGGCTTCTCGATCCCCGGAGGCGACAACGCGGTGGAGCCGGTCAAGGGCTACCACTGCTGGGCCTACTTCTGGAACGACGCCGACGGCTGGGTGCCCGTGGACATCTCCGAGGCGGACAAGGCCCAGGAGAAGGCGGAGTACTTCTTCGGCACGCTCGACGAGCATCGCTTCACGATGACCGGCGGCCGCGACCTGCTGCTCACCCCGCGCCCCGCCGCGGGCGCGCTCAATTTCTTCATCTACCCCTACGCGGAAGTGGACGGCGTCGAGTTCAAGGACGTCAAGCGCAGCTTCTCGCGCAAGAACCTGTAGTCAGCGCCGCGCGGGCCGCTCGGCGCGGCCCGCGCGCGTGCGCCGACGGGCTTGACGGCCCGGTCGGCGCACTTCCCTAGCGCTTCGCCGGCGCCGAGGCTTCCACCGCGCTGGGGGCTTTCACGTACCTGTCGAACCAGGCGATCATCTCCGCCTGGGTGTCCAGCACCGACTCCCTGGCCGCGTACCCGTGGCTTTCGCCGGGCAGCACCACCAGGCGCACGGTGCCGCCCAGGCCAGAGATCGCCTGGTAGAGCCGCTCGGACTGGAGCGGAAACGTGCCGGGGTTCGAGTCCTTCTCGCCGTGGATCATCAGCAGGGGCTCGTTGATCCGCTGGGCCTGGAAGAACGGCGAGACCTTGGCGTAGACCTCGGGCGCTTCCCAGAACGTGCGGCGTTCCGACTGGAAACCGAACGGTGTCAGGGAGCGGTTGTAGGCGCCGCTGCGCGCGCAGCCGGCCCGGAACAGGTCGGTGTGGGCCAGCAGGTTCGCGGTCATGAACGCGCCGTAGCTGTGGCCGCCCACTCCCACCCGCGCGGGATCGGCGACGCCGAGCTCGGCCGCCTTGTCGATCGCCGCCCGCGCCGCCTCTGTGATCTGCTCCACGAAGGAGTCGTTCATGGTCTCCGGATCGCCGACGATCGGCATCGTGGCGTTGTCCATCACCGCATACCCCTGGGTCAGGAACGTAAGATGCGAGAGGCCGCGGATCTGGGTGAAGCGATGGGGCGAACCCGACACCTGGCCGGCGGTCGATGGATCGTTGAACTCCAGGGGATAGGCCCAGACCACCAGCGGGAGCCGCGTGCCCGGCTGCCAGTTCGCCGGCGTGTACAGGGTCGCCGAGAGATCGACTCCATCGGCGCGCTGGTAGGTCACGAGCCGCTTCTGGATGCCCCGGATCGAGGGCTGCGGATCGGCGAACTTCGTCAGCTCGACGCGCTTCGCTCCCGCGAGGTCCTGCAGGTACAGGTTGGGCGGCTCGTTGGGCGATTCGCGGCGCGTGAGGATGCGCGGCGTGCCGTTGGGACCCACGTCAGCGATGGCGACCACGCTCTCGTAGACGCCCTCGTCGCAGGTCCACAAGCGCTCGGTGGCCAGCGTGGCCAGGTTCTGTCGCGCGAAGAACGGCCGCGCGCCGCCCGGGGTGTCGCCCTCGCCCGCCCGGAAGACCCATTCGCCCACCTGCCGCGCCACGCGGGTGCCGTTGACGCGCACTTCATTCTGGATCGCGCCGGGGTTCCCGTAGCGGTCGTTGACGCTGCGGTCCTCCACGACGACGTCCGGGCGCTGCTCTCCCGACAGATCCCGCAGGGTCGTGCGGAGCCAGCGGCGGTCGCGGTCGTACTCGCTCGCCAGGACGCGCGTCGGGTCCGCGAGCCACTGCAGGCCGCGGGCGCGGTGCTGCAGGCGGAACAGCTCGCGGCCTTCCCCGCGGAAGGGGGACGCGAGGGTGAGCCAGCGATCGCGGTGCTCCACTTTGGCCTTGGGGTCGCCGCCGTCGAGGGCCTCGACCCACACCAGCGACGCCGGAGCGTTCGGCATCCAACCGACGTTTCGCGGGCCCGTGGGGACGCCCTCGATCGGCACCGAATCCTGGAGCGGGAGCTTGGCGAAGGAGAGTTCCACTCCGCCGGACACGTTCCACAGTTCCAGGCGCTTGGGGAAGCTGTCGAGGGGCAGCACGTAGGAGTACGGCCGCTCGAGGATGCGCACGAGGAGGTGCTCACCGTCGGGCGAGACATCGGCGTCGAGGATCGGCCCCGGCGCGCCCACCGGAGTCGTGGAGCCCCGCGCGGGATCGACGATGGCCAGCTGGGTCTCCACGAAGTGGTCCAGCAGGCGCGCGTCGCCCTCGTCGCGCAGCAGGTCCTGGTAAGTGCGTGTGGGGGACTTCTTGCCCGTGGATTCCATCACCGTGGGGCCGGTGGGCACGTGGGATTCCTCCGGCAGCTTGCGCGCCCCTTCGGGCACGAGCCGCACCAGGAGCCTGACGCCATCCGGCATCCAGGTGGGCGATCCGAAGATCGTGTCCACGTTGCGGGCCGCCCGCGTGGGCGTCGCGGTTTCCACGTCGCAGGTCCACAGCTCCACGCCGGTGTCCGTGCGCACCTGAATCGCCAGCATGCGGCTGTTGTGGGACCAGGACGCACCCTGGATGCGCGCGCCCGCGGGCAGCGGGAGTTTCTTGCTCGTCTTGCCGTCCTGGGAGCGCAGGGAAAGCGCGCTGTCGAAGTCCGCCTGCTGCCCCGCGTGGGCAGCGGGGTCGATGCGCAGCCCCGCGATGCCGATCCAGGGCCGGGTCACGTCGGCGATCGACGGCAGCGCGGGGCGCTCCACCAGGAGCAGCCACTGCGCATTGGGGCTGGGCCGCACGCTGGGGGTCACCGGCGCCGTCAACAGATCCACCACGGCCTGGGGAGGCGTGCGGTAGCCCTCCTGGGACAGCGCGCGTTCTGGGAACGCAACGAAGCCGAGGGCGGAGAGGAACAGGCAGGCGGCGGGACGGACCATGGTCGCTCCTGATGGCGGCGCCCGGGGTGGGCGCACGGGGCCTGGGGTGGTTGCTTGGGGGCTTGGGGCGCGTCTGCCCGCGGGAAGGGTGGCGGCGTCCGGCGGACCCCGGCCGGGCCCCGAAGGGGAAACCCGCGGGGGTCCGCCGCGACCCAGTCTATGTCCCGTCGTCCGAGTCCAGCAGGTCGCGTTCCTCCTGCTCCTCCTCGCGCTCGATGCGCCTCCGATCCCGCGGGGCCACCAGCCGAATCGCGAGGGCACCTCCCCGGTTCACCCGGCTGAAGCCCAGCACACCCAGGGCCCGCGCCTCGCTGCCCGCGAGCCAGCCCTCGATGTGGGAGCGAAGCACGGGCACCTGCCCCGGATTGCCGAAGCCCAGCCCCGTGATGGCCAGGAGACCGGAGGCCCCGCGCACCCGGGCGCCGTGCAGCGCCCGCCGCAGCGCGCGCCCGGCCTGAGACCGGGTCATGCGATGTAAGTCAATGCTTGGCATTGAGTTAGGATCGTTCCAGCGAGAGGTCATGGGGACGGCTTACGCGGAATTGACGCCCAGGGGCAGGCCGTTGCCTAAGCTATCACCGTCCGCGAGACGATTCGCGGACCGTTGGCAAGGCCGTCGTCCTACTGCGGTGGCCCTCCTTAAGAAGAACGCAACGATTCATCCAAGGGCCGGACGCGGCCCCTGACAGAAAGAAGGACACCTATGAAGAACCTGCTCCTCGGTCTCGCCCTCGTCGCCGGCGCCTCTGCCTGCTCCTCGCAAAAGAACTCCGTGTCGGACGCCGCCCCGGCGACCGGCGCGAAGGTCGAGTGCAAGGAAGCTTGCGAAGCCGGCAAGTCGGAGTGCTGCGATGAGAAGGCCAAGGCCGCCTGCGAAGGCGAAGCCAAGGTCTGCCCGATGTCCGGCAAGGTCCAGGGCTGAGCCAGCGCTACCGATTCGAGCCCCTTGCGAGCATCGCTCGGACGGGAGGCCCGAAATCGAACTCCGCGGTCAGGCGTCGCGCAAGCGAAGCCTGGCCGCGGTTTTTTTTGATTCTCCGGGAACTTGCCGCACTTGGTCGGCGACTGTGTGTTGAAACCAGCGCGGCCTGCCCCACCGCGACGTGAAACCATGCAAATCAAGTTCCCGCTCCAGGCCCTGGCCGTGCTCTCCCTTGCCCCCCTGGCGGCTGCCCAGGGGAGCCCCTTCCAGACTCCGGGGATGCCCAGGTCGCCCCAGGCCGCGCCGCCCGCGGAGGGCGCCTCGGGAGCGGGCACCGGCCAGGCCGACCGATTCACCTCGGGCTTCAACCCGGCCTTCTCGTTCATCGTCGACGCCCTGGGGGAGTACACCCAGTTCTCGGACTCCACGGAGACCGACGGCGTGGCCATGGATCTGCGCATCCTGGAACTGGCCAGCCAGGCCTGGGTCGATCCCTCGGCCTGGGCCTACTTCGTGGGAGCCACCGACGGGGAGGCGCTGGCCATCGAGGAGGCCGCGGTCCACTACAAGGGCTTCGGGGGCAATCGCACGCTGCGCGTGGGTCGGTTCTTCATCGACTTCGGCAAGCAAATGCAGGTCCACCCCCACGAGCTGCGCACCGTCGACCGGCCCCTGGCCCTGCGCGCCTACCTGGGCGAGGAGGTCAAGGGCGACGGGCTGCAGTGGGATTCCTGGGCGCCCCTGGGGGACGAGACCGCGGTGCGCTGGTCGTTCGGCGCCTTCAAGAGCCTGCTGCCCGAGGAAGCTGCCTTCGCGAACACGGACGGTGCGGGCGAGCCGATCACCTATTCCGCGGCGGACCGCAAGGACGTCGAAGACCTCAACTTCACGGCGCGGGTCACCGGCTTTCGCGACGTGGGGGAGCGCGGGGTCTTGCAGCTCGGCGCCTCCCTGCGGGCCCTGCCGGACTACGAGGCCGCCGATTCCAGCGGCCTGACGCGCTCGGGATTGTCCAACAACGTCTTCGGCGCGGACGCCACCTACGGATTGTCCGACGAGACCGGGCAGAAGCGACTCACCCTGGGCACGGAGGTGCTGCTCAACACCGGAGACACCGCGGCCGTGTTCGCCGACCCCGACAACACGCCCAACACGGGCGACGAGTTCCTGGACCGCGTCGACGATCCCGGCCTGGGCCTCCTGGCCTTCGCCGACTACGCCTGGAGCCGGTCCAGTTCCGCGGGCGTGCAATATTCCCAGGCCGAGCTGCCCGATGGGAACGAGACCCTGGCCCGCGAGCTGGAGGTCTACTACACGCGCGCCCTGTCCGAGTTCCACCGCGTGCGCTTCGCGGTGACGGCCTTCGACTCCGAGACCGACTCCGATTCCCTGCGCTTCGCCATCCAGTACACCGCGTTCGTCGGCGCCCACGGCCACGGCGTCAATTGGTAGGAGTTCCCGTGAAATCCACGCTGCCCGGGGTCCTGTTCCTGATTCTCGCCGCCGCGGCCTCCGCGGTTCTTCCGGCCCGCGGGGCCACCCGGCCGGCCGCCGCCGAGGCCCCGCTCAAGGTGGTCACGACCGTGCCCGACCTGGCCGACATCGTGCGCGAGATCGGCGGCGATCGCGTGGAGGTCAGCTCCATCTGCAAGGGCCGCGAGAACCTGCACGCGGTGACCGCCAAGCCCTCGCACCTGGTGGCGCTCTCGCGGGCGGACCTGTTCGTGGAGGTGGGGCTCTCCCTGGAGATCGCCTTCGTGCCCGGCCTGCTCGAAAATTGCGGCAACGAGCGCGTCAAGCCCGGGGGCAAGGGCTTCGTCAACGTCTCCGAGGGCTGGGCGGCCCTGGACGTGCCCACGTCCCTTTCGAGGCAGGCGGGCGACGTCCACCCCCAGGGCAATCCCCACATGAACCTGGACCCGCGGGCGGGCCGCTGGATCGCGGGCAAGGTGCTCACGGCCCTGGTGCTCAACGATCCGGCGTCGAAGTCGCAGTACGAGGCGCGCCACGCCGACTACGGCAAGCGGCTGGCCGAGGCGGAGGCGCGTTGGGCCAGGCTCGGTTCTTCGTTCAAGGGCGTCCGATTCGTCGAGTACCACCAGGAGTTCGAGTACTTCGCGGCGCGCTACGGAATGGTGATCTCAGGCAAGATCGAGACCAAGCCCGGCATACCGCCGACGCCGAACCACCTGGCGGAGCTGATGGCGTCCATGAAGCAGGCGGGCGTCAAGCTGGTGCTTTCCGCGCCGTGGTCCTCCGGCGGCGAGGTGCCTCGCATCGTCAAGGAAACCGGGGCCAAACTGGTGGAACTCCCGAATCAGTGCGGCAGTTTCCCCGGCACGGACACCTGGATCGGGATGATGGACCTGATGCACGGCCGGCTCGCCGAGGCCCTGGGCGTGCCCGCGAAGTGACCGGGTTCGCCGCGGTGTAGACTGCGGCGCGCATGCCCCCCCTGCTGCGACTCACCCAGGCCTGCTTCGGCTACGGCGGCAAGCCCGTGGTGCGGGACGTGGACCTGGAGATCCAGCCGGGGCAATTTCTGGGCATCGTCGGGCCCAACGGCGGCGGCAAGTCGACCCTGTTCAAGGGCTGCCTGGGCTTGATCGCGCCGCTTGCGGGACGCGTGGAGCGGTTCACGCGCCGCCTGGGCTACGTGCCCCAGCGCGAGCACCTGGACTCGATCTACCCCTTGCGCGTGGACGAGGTGGTGCACATGGGGGCCTACGGCCGCCTGCGCGGCTGGCGCGGGCTCTCCACCGAGGACCGGCGTCTGGCGCAGGAGTGCCTGGAGCGCGTGGGCCTCGCCGCGCGAGCTCGCGCGCAATTCTCGGCCCTGTCGGGAGGGCAGCGTCAGCGGGTGCTGATCGCCCGGGCCCTGATGGCGCGACCGGAACTGCTGCTGCTCGACGAGCCCACCAGCGGCGTGGACCGCGGCGCCCAGCAGCAGATCCTGGAGCTGCTCCTGGACCTGAATCGACGCGAGCGCATCGCCGTGCTGCTGGTGAGCCACCAGTTGCAGATGGTGCGCGAGGCCGTGGGGGAGGTGCTGTGGGTGGGCGGCGGCCGCGTGCAGCGCGGTGAGGCGTCCACGCTGCTCGACCCCGCGCACCTCGATCGACAGTACGGATCCGAAACGGCGGACGCCCGGACCCTCGAGGACTGAGCGGAGCAAGGCATGGAAGGCGTTCCCTGGGGCGAGAGGATCCTGCTGTTCCGCTGGGCGCTGCTGGCGGCGCTCGTGGCCAGCGCCATCTGCCCGCTGGTGGGCTCGTTCCTGCTGCTGCGCCGCACGAGCTTCTACGGCATCACCCTGCCGCTGTTCGCCACGCTGGGCGTGGTGCTCGGGTTCACGCTGCTGCCCTGGTGGATCGGTCACGTGGGGCTCGGGGGGCTGTCGGTGGAGGCCGCGCTTTCGGATTCCCACGCGGCCATGAACTACCACTTCGCCTGGGCGGCGGCGCTGACCTTCGCCGGCCTGGGAGCCCTGGTGGCGCTCGGCCGTCGCGGCGGAACCGAAACGGGGCGCGTGGCGGCGGCCTTCGCCATCGCCAATGCCTCCACGATCCTCCTGGGGCGGCTCTCGCCCCTGGGCAAAGGGTTCGTCGACGAGTTGCTCCAGGGCGAGATCCTCGGCGTGGGCGTGCACGAATTCGAGATGCTCGCCGTGCTCCTGGGCGTCGTGCTCGTGCTGTTCGTGGTGTTCCACCGGGAGCTGTTGCTGGTGAGCTTCGACCGCGAGGCCGCGCTGGTGCTCGGAGTGCGCGCCACGGCCCTCGAGGCCCTGTTGCACGGCATCACCGGGCTTTGCGTGGCCGCCGGCACGATGATCGTGGGCCCGACCCTGCTGTTCGGACTCCTGGTGCTGCCCCCCCTGGCGGCGCGGCGCTGGGCGCGGTCGATGACCAGCTTCCTGGTGCTGTCCGGCGCCTTCGGGCTGCTCTCCGCCCTGGGCGGGATCCTGGCGGCCTTCCAGTGGGACCTGCCCCTGGGCGCGGCCATCGTGGGAACCGCCGCCCTGCTCCTGGTCCCCGGGCTCCTGCGGCCTGGGGCGGGGGCCTAGGCTCCCCAAGCCGCGGATCCGGGGGGGCCGGGGCGACCCCTGGGGCCTCCCCGGGGCCTTCGCCGGGGACTCGCGGGATCCTGGGGGGCCTTAGCCCTAGGATGGGCCCCCACAGATCCAGGACCGGGCCGTACCCAGGCAGATCCCTCGCCCGCGTCCCTTTTCCCCTTCGGAGATAGCCATGAGAACCCGTATCGCCATGATCCTGACCCCGTTCCTGTTGCTCGCCGGCTTCGCCCTGGCCCAGAAGCCGGCGGACACGGTCCCCTCCAAGGCCGGCGACGTGGAGGCGAAGATCGCCGCGTTCCAGAAGCCCTCCTACCCGCTCGACACCTGCCCCATCAGCGGGGAGAAGCTCGGCGGCATGGGCGAGCCCATCGACATGGTCGTGGACGGGCAACTGGTGCGCCTGTGCTGCAACGGCTGCCGCAAGGGCGTCGAGAAGGACAAGACCGCCGTGGTCCAGAAGATCAAGGACGCGGTCGTGGCCCAGCAGTCAGTGGGCTACCCCATGGCCGAGTGCCCGATCTCCGGCGAAACAATGGACAAGCCGGTCAACCACGTGGTCGGCACGCGCCTGGTGCGCTTCTGCTGCAACGACTGCGTCAAGACCTTCACCACCGACCCGGCCAAGCAGACCGAGGTGATGGGGAAGCTCGACACCGCCTGGATCACGGCGCAAAAGGCCAAGTACACGGTCACCAAGTGCCCGGTCAGCGGGGAAGAACTCGACGCCAAGGCCGTGGATCACCTGTACGGCACGCGGCTGGTGCGCCTGTGCTGCAACAACTGCGTCAAGGAGTTCACCAAGAAGCCCGAGCCCGTCCTGGCAAAGCTGGCCGAACTGCAGAAGGCCGCGCCCGCGCCCAAGGAAGCCCCGAAGGCCAAGGGCGAGTGAGCCCCGGGCCCTGACCGGGCCCAGACCCAAGCCCACCCAGCGCCGCGCGCCGCTCGTTCACTCCGGGAACTCCGGAGGGAACGGGCGGCGCGCGGTGTTTTCGGGGCCGGGAATCAGCGCACGTCGAGGACCTGGATCTCGAACACCACGTCGGCGTCGGCGGGCACGCCCACCGCGGGGTTGCCCTTCTCGCCCCAGGCGAGGCCGGCCGGGATTTGCAGGCGTGCTTCGCTGCCGGGCGTCAGGCCCTCCAGCCCGCGGCGCAGGCCTTCGATCACCGGCAACTTGGCGCCCGCGCCCAGCACCACCTCGATGGGCCGGCGCGTGGCGAAGGTGGAGTCGAAGGGCTTCTCCCCGTCGGCCAGCGTGGCCTTGTAGTGCAGGGTCACCGTTCGCCCCTCGGTTGCGGCCGTGCCGCTGCCGGTCTTCGTGACCTGGATCCCGAGTTCGGCGAACTTGGGCTTGGCTTCCTTCGCCGGAGCCTCGGCTTCCTTGTCCCCGGACTTCTTCTTTCCGGACTTCTTGCCCGAGGCCTCCGCGGGCTTTTCTGCGGCGGGCTTTTCCGCGCCCTCCGCGGCCGCGACTTCCGGAGACTTCTCCTCGCCGGCCTTGGCTGCCCCCTCGCCCCCGGCGGGCGCGTCGGCCGGCGCTGCCTCGGGGGTGCCCGCGGCGTCCTCGGTCTTGGCCGCGCCGTGGCCCGCGCCCTGGGCGGCCGACGCGGCCTCGCCCTCGGGCTTCGGGGCGGCCGCGCCCGCGGCCTCCGGGGCAGCCGCCCCGTGGGTGGCTTCGGTCGTCCCCGCCCCGGTCTCGGTGGGCGGCGTTTGCGGCTCGGCGGCGCCGTGGTGCTCCGACCCGGCTCCCTCGGCGGGGGCGGGTTCGTCCTTGGAGCAGGCGGCAAGACTCAGGGAAAGGAGGGGGATCGAGGCGATCCAAAGCGAACGGAAGGAACGCTGCATGGGAATCCTCACGGTTTGGCGAGCACGGCCGCGATGACGGCCACGTTGACGATGTCGTCGGCGGTGCAGCCGCGCGACAGGTCCATGAACGGTTGATTGAGCCCCTGCACCAGCGGGCCCAGTGCGACGGCCCCGGCCAGGCGCTGGGTCAACTTGTACCCGATGTTGCCCGAGTCCAGGTCGGGGAACACCAGCACGTTGGCCTTGCCGGCGAGCGGCGAGCCGGGGGCCTTCTTCTCCGCCACGGCGGGCACGATGGCGGCGTCGAGCTGCAGCTCCCCGTCGCTGGTGAGCCCCGGGGCCCGCTTCTTGAGCAGCGCGGCCGCGGCCTGCACCTTGGCCACCCGCGGGTGCTCCGCGGAGCCCTTGGTGGAGAACGACAGCAGCGCCACCTTGGGGCTCTCGCCCACCAGGCGCCGATGGCTTTCGGCCGAGGCCACGGCGATGTCCACCAACTGCTCGCTGGTGGGGTCGGGCACCACGCCGCAGTCGGCGAAGGTCAGGGCCCGGTCCTTGAAGACCATCAGAAAGCAGGAGGACAGGGTCTTGCAGCCCGGGGCGAGCCCCACGATCCACAGGCCTGCGCGCAGCACGTCCGCCGTGGCGGACTCGCTGCCGCCGACGCCGGCCTGGACGTCGCCGGTGCGCACGAGCATGGCGGCGAAGTTGAGCGGCTCGAGGATCTTCTTCTGGGCCTCCTCGGCGCTCATGCCCTTGGCCTGGCGCAGGCGGAAGAGCTCCTCGCCGAACTTCTTGGCCCGCGGATCCCGCGCGGGCCGGATCACCTCGACACCCGCGGGCCCCGCACCCATGTCGCCGCGGTCGATCAGCACCGGCGTGCACAGGCCCTGCTGGGCCAGCGTCGCCGCGGCCTGCCGCACGCGCGGATCCTGGGCCTCGGGCAGCACGATGCGCAGCTTGGCGCGGCGTGCCTTCTCCTGGAGTTCCAAGATCAGGTTCATCGGGCGTGCGTCCGTTCGGGGGTCGAGTCGAGCACGCTCTGGGGCACGTCGAGCGTCATGCGCAAGAGCGCCAGCCCGTGGGTCTTGCCCTGGGCGTCGGTCTTGAGCGAGGCCGAACCGCCGCCCCCCAGACTGTCGGCGAAAATGAAATTGAGCACGCGCAGGCGATCGGCCTCGTAGCGCTTGACCGCGCCGAAGTTGATGCCCGCCATGGCGCGCTTCGCCGCCTCGGGCGTCAGGGCCTGCTTGAGGAAGGCGTAGGCCGCCTCCGAGCGCGCCATCACGCCCACGTTCGATCCTTCGCCCTTGTCGCCGGAGCGCGCGTCGGCGATGCGCGCGAGCACTACCTGGACCATGGAGCCTTCCTCACGAGCTGAACACCTGCACGCGCGTCTTGACCTTGTCCTTGGACAGGAGCGCGGGCCAGAAGGCCACGATTTCCTGCACCTGCGGGCGGCCGCCCGCGAAGCCCGTGACGCCCGGGGGACCGCTGGTGACCAGCGGCACCAATTCATAGGTGAAGCGCTCGATCTTGTGCTTGTCGCGGCCCTTGACGCCCAGACGCAGCACGACCTCCCCGGGATCGGCGGCGCCGTTCACGGCGAAGCCCGGGTGGCACACGTTGGCGCCCACGTATTCCTCGAGCTTTTCGTTCTCCGCGAAGGTGCAGCCGTCGTAGGCCAGTCGCTTCCAGACGATCTCCGAGCACAGTCGCGCCTTGGCCAGCGCGTCGGGGCCTGAGATCGTCAATTGCCCGGTGCTCTTCCAGCCGTCCTGGTAGCTGATCGAGACCTTGTAGGTGTCCGTGGGGGCCGAGCCCTTGGCGCCGCGCACCTCGACGCGGTCGCCTCCGCGGTCTTGGAGCTCGATGGAATCGAAGTCGGCGCAGTTGTCGGGGCCGATGTACTTGTGGGGGTCGCCCATCTCGTAGACGAGTTGGTGCAGCACGGTGCTCCTGGAGACGATGCCGCCTGTGCCCGCGTGCTTGGTGATCGCGAATTCGCCGTTGGCGCGCATCTCGATGATCGGGTAGCCCGCCATGGCGAGGTTCGGCACGCTGCGCCAGTCGGTGAAGTTCCCGCCGGTGCATTGCACGCCGCATTCGACGATGTGGCCGGCGATGGTGCCCGCGGCCAAAAGGTCGTAGTCGCCGGGCTTCCAGCCGAACTCATGGATCATCGGGCCCAGCACCAGGCCTGGGTCCGTGCCCCGGCCGGTGATCACGATCTGGGCGCCCAGGGCCAGGGCCTCGGCGATGGGGAAGGCGCCCAGGTAGACATTGGCGCTGGAGACGCGCTCGCGCACGCTGGAGAGCGGCGCCCCCGTGTCCATGTTGGCGAGCTGCTCGCCCGCGGCGGCGAGTTCGTCGAGGCGACCGTAGATGTCGTCGCCTTCGACCACGGCGACCTTCATGCCGCGCACGCCGCTCTTGGCCATGACCTCGAGCACCGCGTCCTTGCAGGCCAGCGGGTTGACCCCGCCGGCGTTGGCCACGACCTTGATGTTCTTGGCCGCGATCTCCGGCAGCACGCGCGCGATCATGCGCACGAAGTCGGTGGCGTAGCCCGCCTTGGGGTCCCGGGAGCGCTGCTTTTGCAGGATGCTCATGGTGACCTCGGCCAGGTAATCGAGGGTCAGGTAGTCGATGGGCCCCTCGCGGACCAACCGAATGGGGCCGAGGATCGAATCGCCCCAGAAGCCCTGGCCGTTGGCGATCAAGACGGGTTTCCGCTCGCTCATGATTTGGGCGGACAGTCTACGGGCCGCCTCCCCCCTCGGCACGGCGGGAGGCAGGATCGGGGGCCGTCAGGCCGAGGTCCGACGGGACCCGGCCGGGGGGGACCGCGGCGGCGGCGGCATCCGCGGCGCAGGCCCAGCGGGCGGTCCGAGCGCGGCGCAGGGCCGGACCCTGGGTGCTGGTCGAACAGGCCCGCGTCCTCCGGGCAGGAGGACCGCGATCCGTGCCGTTTGGAGCCTTTGGGCGGGATTTGCCCGTCCGCGAGCCTCCCGGGGAGGGCCCTGGCCGTTTCCATGGCCGTTCCTGGCCCGGCATGGGGCTTGCATCTGACCCGGGGTCCCACCATGAGCCGCTCCCGATTCCCGCTGTTCGGCCTGATCGGCCTGTGCGTGACGATTGGCTCCGTAAGCTCCTCGTTGCTGGCCTCCGAGCGCTTCGACGTGGTGGCGGTGTCGACCCTGCCCGCGGGGGCGCGCGTGATCGTGGACGGGGAGGTCGGCGGCTGCACGCCCCTGGTCCTGACCCTCTCGCGCGAGTTCGTGCACGTGATCACGGTGGAGCTGGAGGGCTACCACCCCCAAACGACCGAGATCCGGCCCGAGGTGGACTGGGCCGTGCTTTCCCGGGAGGTCCTGGGCGGGTCCCTGGGCGGCGCGGTGGGCGGCCTGGTGGGGGGCGCCGTGGACCTCGCCACCGGCGAGGCCCAGCGCCTCTCGCCCGCCGAAATCGAGTGGTCCCTGGAGCGCGTCCAGGAAGTCGGCGACACGCTGCTCCCCCTGGTCGCCACGGGCCTCAGCGGCATCTAGCACACCGCAGGCGGGCCTGGCTCCGCCGGCGGTTCCTGAGTGGTTTGAACGCCGCGCGCCGCCCTGAACGGCGCGCGGCGGCTGCTCGGGGGCCAGGGCAGGAGGCGCCGCGCCCAGGGACGATCCCAGCGGCCCCTGCGGCGGATGCGGGGCACGCGCGACCACCCGGCGGGACTCTGTTCAGCGCTGACCCGCCAGGAAAGCGAGCAGGTCGGCGGCGTCCTGGTCGGCGAGCGACTGCAGCAGGCCCTCGGGCATCAGCGAGAGATTGGACCAGCGCATGCGGGCGATCTCCGGGCGCTCGATGCGCCGCGGCGGGCGCGCGCCGGTGGCCGTGGCTTCGCGCAGGGTGATCGAGGCGTCGTCCTGGGCGAAGAGCAGGCCCTGCAGCAGGCTCTCGTCCGTGAGCTCGACGCTGAGCAGGCGATAGCCCGCCTCGATCGCGGCGCTGGGGCGCAGGATCGTCGCCACCAGGGACTCCGCGCCGCGCGTGCCGACGCCGTCGAGGGGCGGGCCCACGCTCTCGCCTCGGCCGCCGAGCGAATGGCACACCTGGCAGGCGCGCTCGAAGACCTTCGCGCCGCGCTCGGGCGCGCCGCCGCGGCCCAGCGCCACGTAGCGCGCCAGGCGGTCCTTCTCCGCCTGCCATTGGGCCCTGTCCAACAACCGCGGGAAGTCCCAGCATTCCTCCAGTCGGGCCGCGCCGTGGAGGGGCAGCGCGTCGCCGGGGAACACCACCTCGAGGCCGGCGGGGCGCTCGGCGCCGAAGCTGCGCAGGCGATCGGTGGCGATTTCCAAGGCGTCGCGGCACGTGCTCCAGATCCGGACTTCCGAAAGGCGCGCGGTCGTGCCGCCGGGGGTCGTGCGTCCCAGATCGAGCTCGTCGAAGCGCCGCGGCGGCAGGGGTTTTGACTGCGCGTCCAGTTCGCCGTCGAGGTAGAGCCGCACCACGCCGCCAGCGTCGCGGGTCAGCGCCGCGTGGGTCCAGCGGCCCGGCTCGACGCGGCGGCGCGCGATGACCACATCGCCGTCCCCTGGACCCTGCCACAGGCGCAGGCGGGCGTCGGAGAAGTTCCAGTCGAACACGCCGGGCAGGCCCAGCAGTCCGTCGTGGTTGGAAATGCCCTCGTCCAACTGGAACCAGCACTCCACGGTGAACTCGCCGTCGAGCACCAGATTGCTGTCCACGTAGTCGTCGCCGCCGCCGGAGAGCCGCAGCACGCGCGTGGAGGAACCAGAGAGGGAGCGCAGGCGCATCAGCGCGGCCTCGTCGCCGGCCAGGGTCGCGATGAGCGACTCGCGCGCGCGGCTGTCGAGGCTCTCCAGGGGAAGTCGGCGGGATTCCAGCGCGGCCAGCAGCGCCAGGGCACCGGGCTTCGAGGTCGCCAGGGCCTGCACCACGGCTGCGCGCGTCAGCGGCGGGGCGTCGGAGGAGAGCTCGATCGCGGCCAGCGCGCAGTCGTCGCGGCCCGCGGCGGCGAGGGAGTGCAGCGCCGCCCCGTGGGCTTCGTCGCCGGGAACGCTGCGCCGCGCCAGGGAAACGAGCAGTTCCCGGCGCACGTCCTTGTTTCGCTGCAGGGCACGCAGGGCGGCGAGCTTCGACTCGCGCGAGGACGTCGCGGAGGCCAGCGTCTCGGCCAAGAGATCACCCAGCTCCAAGAGCTGCCAGTGTTCGGCAGCCCGCGCGCTGAGCAGCGGGTCGGCGAGGCCCGTGAGCCGGGCGACGACGGCCGTCCGGAGCGGCGGTGCAAGTTGCGCCGCGGGCTCCGAAAGCAGGGCCTCGAGGATTGCGCGGCCGTCGCGACCCGCCAGGCGCCGGCCCACTTCGGATCCCACGGTCGGACGCGCGGCGTGCCGCGCCAGCAGCGCGAGTTCCTCGGGCGCGGGAGCTCGCGCGAGCCGCGGCAGCGCCTGTGCCAGACGCTCGGCGGCCTCGCCGTCGCCCAGTGCCAGGGCCGCCAGGGCCAGCCCTTCGGGGGTGAGTGCAGCGTCCGCGGAGATCAGGCGCCGCAGCCCGTCTTCGTTGCCCTCCAGGCACTTGCGCAACAGGAAACGCTCGAAAGCGCGCGCATGGGCCTCGCCGGTGAAGGCGTTCACGTCGCCCTGCTCGCAGCGCACCACGGGACCGTCCGGTGGGGCGGGTGTGTGTTCCAAGAGCGCCTTCAACGCGCCCTCGGGCAGAAGAGGCAGGTCGTCCAGGGCGCGCAGGCACTCGCGCCGGGCCTCGGGGAGGGGGTGCAGTTTTTCCAGCAGGAGCGCGAGCTCCGCGGCCCCCTCGCCGCAGGCCGCGAGCGCGCGCACGGAGTCGCGGGCGAGATCGGGATCGGCCTCTTCGATCAGCACCCGAGCCCTGGTGGAATCGAACCGGCCCAGACCCTGCAAGGACCACAGCGCGAGCATGCGTGCCGCGATCGGGCGGGCGGGATCAGCGGCAAGTCGCCACAGGGCGGGATCGGCCTCGAACAGCCTGCGGTCCACGAGCTGATGCCAGGCGGCGCGCGCCTCCCACAGTCGCGGGCCGGCAAGCTTCGCCAGCAGTTCCGCGGGAGCAGCGCGCGTGGCGTCGAAGGGCTCGAAGCGCGCCTGGGAAGCGTGGCTCACGCGCCACAGCCGCGTGCGCACGCGGTCTCGGGAGGGGTCCGTGCGCGGAACCTCGTTGTGGGAGATCACCGGGTTGTACCAGTCGACCACGTACAGGCACTCGTCGGGCCCGAAGTGCACCGCGATGGGCCGAAAGCGCTCGTCGCTGCTGGAAATCAACTGGGCTCCCTGGACGGCCCTCACGGCCGCGGATCCACCGGCGCCGCGCTCCAGGCGCACGCTCTGCACCACGCGCGTGATCGGGTTGGCGACGATCAGGTGCTCGCGCCAAGGCGAGGGAAATCCGCCCGCTCTTTCATTGAGCGCAAGACCGGAGAGCCCGGTTCCGCCCATTCGGAAGTCCGCGGACGGCGGTTCCCAGGGCGAGTAGGGCCGGATGCGGTCCATGCCGATGCCGGGGTAGCTCGCGAAGCGCTCGAAGGGCACGGCGCAGTAGCCCAGGTCGTTTGCCTCTTGAATCACCCAGCGGCCGCGCGCGTCGAACACGATGCCCCAGATGTTGTTGAGGCCGGCACCGACGACTTCGAAGTGCAGTCCGTCGGGCGTGAAGCGCCCCAGCTTGCACTGCTCGAAGCGCGTCACGGTCCCCGAGCGATCCTGGACCTGCGAATTGTTGAAGGCGCCCTGGGCCGTGTAGATCCAGCCGTCGGGCCCGCGCGTGAAGCGGTGAGGCAGGAGGTGCGAGTCCTGCACGCCGAAGCCCGAGAGCAGCACCTCGCGCCGGTCCGCACGGCCGTCGCGGTCGCTGTCGGTGAAGAGCAGGATCTCCGTTCCGTGCTGGACGATCGCCCGATCCCCGGCGCCGCCCGCTCCGGCGGCGAGGGGCAGCACGCTCATGGGCATGGCGAGTCCCTCGGCGAACACGCGCGGCCGCGGCCGTTCGCCGGGCGCCGCGCGCTCGAAGACCAGCACCTCGTCGCGGCCGCCGCCGGAGTACAGCCCGGCCGCCGTGGGGTCCTCGTTGGCGTCGCGCGGATACTCGAGCGCCGTGGTGGCCCACAGGCGGCCCGCGTCGTCGAAGGCGATGTCCACGAGCTTCTTGACCTCGGGCTCGGAGGTCACGAGCTCGATCCGGAAGCCCTCCGGCAGGCTGAAGCCGGCCTGCTGCTCGGCGGGAGAACGCGGTGTGGAATCCTGCGCCCACAGGATGCAGCCGAGGAGCAGCGCGTTCATTTCGGTGCGCTACTTCCCGCGCAGGTACTTCTCGAGGAACGCCAGATAGCTCTCGGAGGCCCGGATGCGATTGGCCTTCTTGCGGAAGCCGTGGCCCTCGTCGGGGAACAGCACATATTCCACCGGCACGCCGCTCGCCTCCACGGCGGCGGCCATCTCGCGGCTTTCGGCCTCGAGCACGCGCGGGTCGTTCTTGCCCTGGATCACGAGCAGGGGCTTCGCGATGTTCTTCGCGTGCACGAGCGGCGAGCGCGAGAGCAGGCGCTCGCGGTCCTGGACCGGATCGCCGATCTCCATGTACAGCGAGGCGCGGATGCTGGCCCACCAGGGCGGAATGCTCTCCAGCGTGCGGATCCAGTTGGTGACGCCGAAGATGTCGATGCCGCAATCGAACGTGTTGGGCGAGAAGGCCAGCGCCGCGCAGACCATGTACCCGCCGTAGCTGCCGCCCATGATCCCGATGCGCTGCCCGTCGACCCAGTCGAAGCCCTCCAGGTAGCGCCGCGCGGCCACGCAGTCCTCCAGGTCGAGATTCCCGTGGGCGCGGTCGTCCTGGTGGTAGAAGGTCTTGCCATAGCCCGAACTGCCGCGGTTGTTGACCGCCAGCACGGTGTAGCCGTGGTTCACCAGGTGCTGGATCGTCGGGTTGTAGCCGCCGCGGCTCTGGCCTCCGGGGCCGCCGTGGATCCACAGCATCGCGGGCGCAGGGGTCGCGGCCGAGGCCCCGTGGGGGCGATAGAGCAGCGAGGGAATCAGGAGTCCGTCGAAGCTCGGGAAGCGCACCACTTCGCTCTCGACGAGGTCCTGCTCCTGGATCGCGGGGCTCAGGGCTTGGGTGAGTTTCGCCTGACTCCCGTTGCCCAGGTCCAGCACGTGCAGGTTGGGCGGCGTGCGGTCGCCGCCGGCGTAGCAGGCGAGCCGGCTGGTCCCGCGCTCGAAGACGATTCCCGAGATCTCGCTGCCGGAGAGTGGGGGCAGCGGGATTTCCGCGCCGGTGGAGGCTTCGAAGAGGCGCACCTGCGTGCGCGCGTCCGCGTTGATCGAGACGGCGAGGGTGCGGCCGTCCTCGGAGAAGGAGTAGTCCGCCACGTCCCAATCGGCGGAGAACACCTCACGGCTCGTCGCACTCGCCAGGTCGTAGCACCAGACCGCGGAGTACTCGCGATCCAGGTTGGAGAGATAGAAGAGGCTCTTGCCGTCCGGCGAGAATTCCAGGGCGGAAAAGGCCCCGTTGCCCTGGTGGGGCGTGGCGTGCAGGAGCTCGGCGGCGTTGGAGGTGCGCGCCACGAAGAGATCGGAGTTGGCGTTGTCGTGGACCTTGCCCAAGGCCACCCAGGCGCCGTCCTTGGAAACGGCGGAGAGCTCGTACCCGCCCGGATTCTGGAACAGCAGTTCGCGCGAGAAACCCGGGGCCACGTTGCCCGACGCATTCCCGGCGTCCTCGCGATAGCGGTAGAGGTCGAAGAACTGGGGATCGCGCTCGTTGGTGGCGATGAAGAAGGACGCCTGGTCGCCCGCCCAGCCCTCGAAGCGCGCCTTGGTCTTGGGACCCGGCGTCAAGTCGGCCGAGTTGCCGTCCGGTAGGCCCACGAACACGTGATGGAGCTCGTTGCCCCCCTGGTCGGCGGTGTAGAGGAAGCGGTTGTCCCTGGGGAACCAGGAAAGCGAGTTGATCGAATCGGAGCTCGAGTTCGTCAGGGCGCGCCAGGCACCCGCGCCGCCCTGGGCCGTCAGTTCGACCGCGTAGGCGTTGAACACGCCCGACTGGTCGCTGGTGACGAGCAGCGACTTGCCGTCGTGGGAGAACGAGGCTCCCTGGTAGGCGGTGGTGGAGTAGAACGTCGCCGCGTCGTGGCGCCGTCTCTCGCGCGGACCGTTGCCCGCTGCGTCCGGGCCCTCGCCCGCGCTCCTGGCCGGCGTGCCGGAGGAATCCGACCGGCAGCCCGCGAGAACTCCCAGGAGCAGGGCGAGCGCGGGGCCCGCGTGCGCTCGGCGCCAGGTGGATCGGTCGTGGGGGGGCGTGCGGGGCGAAGGCTGTTTCATGGGGGACTCCTGGCGCGAGAGTGTCCAGGTCCGGGCCCGCGGGCGCCAGGGTCGCGGCGGCTTTCGGTGCGGCCTATGCTGCTTTTCCCATGGGCACGCTGTTCGTTACCGGCTTCGGCCCCTTCCCGGGCGTGCGACGCAACCCGAGCCGTGAGATCGCCTTCGCGCTGGCCGAGCGCCGCGGCGTGCCCGGAACCAGGATCGTCGCCGCCGAGTTGCCGGTGACGTTCGGCACGGTGGCCGCCTCGATCGACGCGGCCCTCGGGGACCTCGAGGAGCCGCCGCGCATCCTGTTGGGACTGGGCGTGTGGAGCCGGGGCGACGGCTTTCGCCTGGAACGGCGCGCGCGCGGGAAATTCGATCCGGCTCGCCCCGACAACGAGGGCGCCACGGGCGCGGGCCTGGACCTGGGCCCCGAGCGCGCGACCGCCCTGGACGTGGCGGAGCTTGCCACGCGCATGACCGAGGCCGGCGTCGGCCCCGTGCGCGTCTCCGACGACGCGGGCGGCTACGTCTGCGAGCGCACGTACCTGCACCTGCTCACCCGTGCCGAGGAACTGGGCGCCGACGCCCTGTTCCTGCACGTGCCCCCGCTCGAAGTGCTCGACCTGGAGCTTCAGATCCAGGCCGTGACGGTCCTGGCGCGGGCGCTCATGGGCGGGTTGCGGGCGGGCTAGAACACCGGCAGCTCGAAGCCCGGCCGATACTCGCGGCGCACGATCGTGTTCGTGGCCTCGTCGTGGTTGGTGAAGGCCAGCTTCTGCTTGTCCCACAGGAGCTCGACGCCGGGGAAGCGCGCGGCCTTCGCGCACAGGAGGCCCGCCTCGGCCATGGGCGCCGCCACCTGGAACGGCGACTGCAGGAACGCGCCCTCGCGACCCTGGATCGTGTCCACCCAGGAGTGCCAGTGGTTGCGAGCGGTTACGGCACCGAGGCCGGGAAGCTCCTCCCACCGCACCGGACGGCCGTCGATCCAGACCTCCAGATGCCCTTCGGGGGCCACGTACAGCACGCCGTGTTCGCAGACCACCAGCGTGCCCGTGCGTTCGAATTCCCCGGGGGGCAGGCCGAGGGAGGCGCGCGAGGGGAACTGCCCCTTGTCGCTGTAGTGCACGGGGAACACGGCGTTCGCGAAGCGCGGGCCGCCGCCCGCGAAGGACAGCACCGAGTGCACGTGCTGGGCGTGATAGAAATCGGAAGCCGCGCGCGTGTGGGAGAGCACCGCCTGGGGCGAACCCAGGTCGTAGGCGTAGAACAAGACGTCCAAGAGGTGCGTGCACCAATCGCCGAGCTGGCCGGTGCCGTAGTCCCAGGAGGAACGCCAGCGCAGGCCCACCAGCCCCTCGCGGTGGGGTGCGTCGAGGGCCGCGCCGAGCCACAGCGGCCAGTGGACGTGCTCCGGCGGCGGCGTCGGGTCCTTGAGGCCGCCGTAGTAGAAGTAGCCGTCGCCCTGGTCCGGCGGTCCGTTGACCCACACATGGGCCTCGACGGCCTTGCCCAGGAGCCCGCGGCGCAGGATGTCCACCGCGTGTTGACGGCCGACCGGGCCCATGCGCTGATTGCCGACCTGCGTGACCAGCTCCGGCCGCGCGGCCAGGCCCTGTTCCATGGCGGCCACTTCGGACAGTTGTTGCACCAGGGGCTTCTGGCCGTAGACGTGCTTTTCGGCCTTCAATGCCGTCAGCAGGATCAGCGCGTGGTTGTGGTCGGGCACGCACACCAAGGCCGCGTCGAAGCGGTCGGAGTGTTTCGCGAAGGCCTCGCGGAAGTCGACGCAGGTGAAGGCCTCGGGGAACTCCTTGGACACGGCGGCCAGGGCTTGGGCATCCACGTCGCACAGCCCGGTGAAGACCACGTCGGGGTGGGCCTTGAGTTGCTCGCGGTCGGCGGGCGCGATGCTGCCGCCGACGCCGACCTGCAGGATGCGCACTTTCTCCAGCGGCTTGCGGCGCTGCTTCACGGGAGAGTTTTCCCTGCCCGGGACCGCGGCGCAGCCCGCCAGGGAGGAACCGAGCAGCGACCCACCGGCGGCAGCCGCCGTGGTGGCGAGGGTGGAACGGAGCATCTGGCGGCGAGTGAACATGCCTGGGCCTTTCGTGGCTTCCCTGGAGTCGCTGCGATGGGTGCGGCGCGCCTTGGGGCCACGCCAGCGGTGCCCTTCTATCACTGAAGCCGGCGAGCGGCGTGAGATCTTCGCCGGTTCCTCAGGGTAGCCCCTCGAAACGTAGCGTGAGCTGGAGTGGGGCCGGCGCGGGGGGGCGGCCTCAGTCCTCGTGGAGCAGCCCGGGCGGGAGGCCGTCCGCTTGGAGCTTCGCACGCAGCCGCTGCCACCGCTTGTGAACCGCGTCCCTGGAGATGCCCAGGCGCAGGCCCGCGTCCGCACCGGTCATTCCCTCGAGGCCGCAGTGCACGAGCAGGGCGCGATCCTCGGGTTCCAACCGTCCCATGTGGGCCACGAAGGCGCGCAGGGCCTCGTCGCGCGCCATCCGGCGTGTGGCCGTGGTCACGTCATCGGGCACGTTCGCGAGCAGGCCGTGCTTGGACTCCTCCGACGACAGGCCGTCCAGCTCCGCCCGCTCTGCCCGGCGCAGGGCCTCGTGCAGCACGAAGCGCGCGACGCTGAAGACCCAGGCCCGGAAGTTCCCGTGGGTGGCGTCCGAAGTGGGGAACAACTCCAACGCGCGCATCCAGATCTCTTGGGACAGGTCCTCGGGCTCCAAGCGCGCGCGCGCCCGGCCTCGCAGGCGTAGGGAGGCCCAGGCATGAACGGCCGGCGCGACCCGCTCGTAGAGTCTGGAAAAGCCGGCCGGATCGCTTCGGGCCAGGCGAGCCAGATCCAACGTGGACGGCTCGAGCTCGCGATCGTTTTCAGGGACCGACGGTGTACTGGAGCCCATCGGAGAGCGTGGAGTTGTTCGGGCTCGGGAATCCAGGGTCGCGACCCCAGAATTGAGTGCTCACCACGGTGCCCACCGACTGCAGGTACGCCTGCGGCGCCCCCCCGAGCAGTCCCACGCTGAAGGCGTTCATGTCGAGCGAGTAGAGGCCCGAGCAGTCGTTGGGGGGAGGATTGCCCGCGGAGGACAGGGGAATCGAGCGGCGGACCGGCGGGTTGAGGCACAAGATGCCGCCTTGGAAGGGCACGGCGGCTTGGCCGGTGTTGGCGTAGAGCAGCAGTCCGGGCTTGTTGTTGATGACCTGCGCCGCGGTGATGAAGAACGGCTGGGCGTTCGTAGCGCTCGAGCAACCAACCACCGCCATGGTCGGAATGCACCCGAGGGAATTGATCTTCGGAGTGCAGTAGGGGACCACCGGGTTCAGCGGCTGCCCGAGATCGTACGTGACCAGCGAAGTGGGTGTCGATCGATGAAGTGCCACGATCGAGTATCCGCAGGGATTGACCGGATCCAAGATGATCTCGCAGCCGCGGGCGACATTGGGCGCGGGCAATCCCGTCAGACCCTGGAAGTTCTGGCCCGTGAGCGCGCCGGTCACCGGGTTGATCTCGTGAAACTCCACGAGGTCGTTGGGGCCCGCACCATCCTCGGCGAAGCCCCACAGCGTCGAGTTCACCGGATCCCAGGAGAGCCCGCGCCAGTTCTTGCCGGCCGAGGGCAGGGTGTTGACCACCGCGAACGTCGGGTTGATCGTGAACTCCGTGATCGGGCCCACGCCGTAGGCCGTGAAGAAGTTCCCGGTCGCCGGGTTGAGTGCCAGAGCGCCCTGCTGAGGAATGCCGGTGATCACGATCAAGGTGCAGGTGATTTGCCCGTTGATCGGGTTGTAGTCGTAGACGCAAACGCGATTGCTTTTTGCGCCGTAGAGTTTGTTGTTGGCCTCATCCGCGACCAGGTCGCGATGCCCATCTGTCGTGGTCCCCGCACAGGCCGAGTACACGTTGATGAAGCTGCCGATCGAGTCCAGTTGATAGATCGAGTTGCCCCCGGCGCTCCCCGTCACCCAGTAGTACCCCCAGGCGTAGGTCACTCCATGGAGGTTCGCATCGCCGGTGGGAGTCTGGACGTCCAGGGGCCCGTTGACCACGGTACCCAGGGCGTCCGCCTGGCCCGAGGCGGAGCCTGAGAGGGTGGCCACGATCAGAAGGGAGCAGAAGAGGCTGAAGAGGGAGGTCATGGAGGGATTGTGCGTCATTGGGACGATTCCCGCCGTGCATTGCTACCGGTTTTTTTCTCCTGCTGGACCGGAATCGAGACTTCTCAGCAGATCCTCGTACCGCGCGCGATCCCCGTCCGACTCGTCTGCCTGGAGCAGCAGTTCCCCCGCCCATTCCCTGGCCTCGCCGAGCAGGCCGACGCTGCGCAGGCACTCGACGAGGCGTTCGAGCAATTGAGGGGAGTCGCACGGGGGCGAATCGCTGCCCTCCGCGCCCTTGCGGGCGAGCAGGCGCAGGTGAGGTAGCGCCGACGTGCAATCGCCGGTCAGTTGCAAGGTCGCGGCCAGTTCCCAGCGAGCCTCGTCGCAGGCGTTGCTCTCGGACGTGAACAGTTGCTCCAGTCCCTTCAAGGACGATCCCAGCACAGCCGCGGCCTCCGCGAACCGCCCGGATCCCCGGAGAGCCCGTCCCACCTGAACCTGGGTCTTCAGGTAGGCCGGGGAATCGCGACCGTCGACGGCGGCCCGCAACTCCACCAAGTGGGTCAACGTGACGATGGCCTCGGCGTGCTGGTTCGCATTGATCTGAATGCGACCCAGCATGTCGCTCGCATCGAGGACCCCGGCGTGTCGCGCGCCTTGCGTGCGTTCCATCGTGCGTATCCAGCGTCCCAGGAACTCGATCGCCCGATCCCACTGCTTCTGGTTGGCCCACAGGGTCGCGAGATTGGCCGCCGCGTTGAGCTGCGAAAGGCGTGGATCGAGAGGCCGCTCGGCCTGGAGATCGACGAGGCGCAGGTAGAGTTCCTCCGCCTCCTTCACCAGCCCCATGGCGGCGTACATGGGGCCGAGGTTGCACTGGGCCTCGAGGACTTCGACGGAAGCGGGGCCGTGAATCGTGGTCAGGATCTCGATCCGCCGGCGGCACAGCGCCAAGGCGCCGGGGACCTGCTTCAGTCGGAACTTGATCCCGATCAGGTGTCCCAGGGCCTCCAGGCTCTCCGGCGACTCCATGCCCCGCCAGGCACAACGCACGTCGAACGCGAGTTGGTAGAGTTCACCGGCTTCGTCGAGCTTCCCGCGCACGTGCAGCAATTGGGCCATGGCGATCATCAGACCGCTGCGAACCTCGGGATCCAGATCGAGGTCCTCGCGCATGTTCCGAGCAGCATCCTTCAGCAACTCGTCGACGGTCAGCACCTTTCCGCCGGCCACGTTGGGGTCCTGGCTCGTGAACATGCCCTTGAACATGTCGAGCATCTTGGCGGTGACCATCTCCTTGTGGGCCGCGCGCACGGCCTCGGCCTGGGCCGCCGCGGCACTCTCGTCGGCCAGCCGGCGAGCATCGACGAGCTGACCGTTCTTGTTCTTCAGCTCTCTTGCATGGGCATTTTGGGCGAAGGAGAAGGCCAACAGCCCTCCAAGGGAAAGCACGGCCAGGAGCCCGGCAACGCCGGCCAAGGCCCGGTTGCGGGCGATCCACTTGCGGACTTCCGCAAGGACGCCTGTCTCGTAGGCGTGCACCACGCGATTCTCGAGGTAGGCCTCCAAGTCCGCCTTCATCTGTTCCGCGCTCTCGTAGCGCTGCAGCGCCTCCCGTTGCATGGCCTTCTCGCAGATGGCCACGAGTTCGCGCGGCGCATCGGGCGCGAGCGAGGCGATCGGGATGACCTGTTCTTCGGCCACCCGCAACAGGAGCTTCCAGGGCGAAAGCCGCACGCCGGGCGGAGAGAACGGCGGTTGGCGCGTCAGCAGGTGATAGAGCATCGCTCCGACCGAGTAGATGTCCGAGCGGGGCGACAGCTTCTCGGTCTGGCTGCGGGCCTGCTCCGGAGGCATGTATGCCGGGGTTCCCAGGACCTCGCCATCCAGGGTGACGACCGAGGACTCAGGGTCGACCTCGGCGTGGTCGCGACGGTCCGTGCGGACGGCGCTGATGCTCAGAGGCTCCGCCTTCAGCCTCAGGTCGTGGGTGTCGCGCTGCCCGAGCACCCGCGCGACGCCCCAGTCCATCACGTAGACCTCCCCGAATCGACCGACCATCACATTCGACGGCTTCAGGTCGCGATGGATCACGCCCTTCGTGTGGGCGAACGCCAGGGCCTCGAGGACCTTGAGCAGCACGTGCAGAACGCGGGTGCGGGTCCAGTGTTCCTCGCCGGCCCAGGAAAGCTCGAAGATGCGCTTCAAGTCCCGGCCGCGAACAAGCCGCATGGTGAAGAACACCCGGCCGCGGTCGTCGACGCCGATCTCGTGGACCGGGACGATGCCGGGGTGATCGAGTTGCCCGGAGATCTGAGCCTCCTCGACGAAACGGGACTCCTTGCCCTGGGAGGGGGCACCGGTCTTCGCACGCGGGCCGGCCAGGGAGACCTTCATGGCCAGCCTGCGCCGCAGGTCCGGGTCGAAGACACGGTAGACCGCGCCCATGCCGCCGCGGGCCAGCTCGCCCTCGATCCTGAAGCGCGTTCCGCTGGGCCCATCGGCGGGAACGCCCGGAGCCTCCGCGAGGCTCTCGGCTTCGACATCCGGAAGCGAAATGGAAGGGAGGTTCGCGCGGCCGAGCCGCGCACCCAAAGTGGAAACGGGATTCGGATTCCGAGACGGGAGAGCCAGTGCCTCTTGATGCTGGTCCCAAAGTCGCAGCAGGTGCTCGGCCAGCTCAGGTCGGGTGGCGCACAGGTCTCCGATGGCCAGGGCCTCGCCCTCCGCCCGACGGACGAGGAACTCCAGGAACACGTCCGCGGCGGCGGCTTCGAGGGGCAGAGGGGGCGAGCTTCCGGGTTCGTGCATGGGCCGGCGGTGCGTCGGTCCGGGTTGCGGGATGCAACACGGCCGCGGGCAGCATGCTATACCGGACGTCCGCCAGGGGATATCCGGGGTCGGTCGGGAAGCACCGCGCGTTCAAACGGTGGCGGGCAGCGGCGGTCGCCCGCCGCCGCCCGCTGGTTTTCACGCTCCGCCGGTCACGAGCCAATGGTGTATTCGATGCCGTTCGTCAGGGTCGCGTTGTTCGGGGCGGGGAAGCCGTTGTCCCGACCCCAGAATTGCCCGTTCACGACCGTGCCCGGGACGTTCAGGAAGGTCGCCGGGAGGCCGCCGAGCGAGCCGGCCGCGAAGGCGTTCATGTCGATCGAGTACACGCCCGAGCAGTCGTTCGGCGGAGGATTGCCGCCCGAGGTGAGCGGGATCGAGCGCCGGATCGGGACGTTGATGCAGCGGATGCCTCCGGAGAACGGAACCGCGGCCTGTCCGCCGTTGGTGTAGATCAAGAGGCCCGGCTTGTTGTTGGTCACATTGGATCCGGTGACCACGAAGCCGGAGACGGCCGTCGCGCTGGGCACACCGGTCGCGCTGATGGCGGGGCTGCAACCGAGCGAGTTCGTCTTGGCCGTGCAGTAGGCCGTCCAGGCCGGCGTCAACGTGCAGCTTTCCGCGTGGAGGTCGAACTGGGAGAGCCCGCGGGTGGCGATCCCGATTCCGGAGACGGTGCCGGTACCGGAGACCCCGAGCGGAGTGATCCTGAGGCTTCCCACGCCCGTGCTCACGTCGCTACCGACCGTCACCGTCCCCGGTTGCCCATAGAACTCGATCTGCTCGATGTCGAGCATGCGCAGGAGCAGCCAGAGCGACGTGTAGACCTGCAGGCCGTCGACGTAGATGGCCATGCTGGCCGGATAGTCCTGGCTGCCCATGGACGACCCGGCGACATCGAACGTCTCGACACGCATGGCGCTCGCGCCGAGCGGGGCGAAGTCCGGCGTCAACTTGAGCGTCTGTCCGATGCCCTCGCAGGTCAGCGAGTACCAGGTCTGGTCAGGCGAGCCGTTCCAGGAGCCGCGCGAGTCGAGGCGCAGTTCCGCTTGCCCGAGCGATGCCCCAAGATTCACGCCCGCTGCCTGCGCGGCCTCGGGCATGCTGATCTCCCACATGTCCTCCATCCAAATGATCGCGGCAGACGTGTCGACCGTGAGCTGGCCCACCTGCCCACCTGCCAGAGGAGCGAGACGGGCTCCTCCGACGGCGCGGTTCTCGATGCCGCCCAGGCGAACGGCCTCGCCCGAGAGCGCCAGGCTGCCGAGCCCCACGCCGGTGACCAGGACTCGCCCCGGTTCGGCGACGGGGGTCGCGGGTTGCTCGGCCGTGAACGAAAGCAGGTCGCTGAACACCGCGGCGGCGCCGATCCAGGCATAGCCTTGCGTGTAGTCGACCTTCTCGGTGTGCATGTGCCAGAAACCGTTCTGATCGACGTCCCAGATCTCGTGGAAGGACGAGATACCCTCCGAGAGTTTGACGGGCAGTGCGTCATCGAGCGGTGAAACGCCGGTGACTTCGTGGACGAGCTGGCCGTTGAGATAGGCCCGAACGGTGTAGGAACTGGCGCCACCGATGTCCCAGAGGACCGTGTTCAGGCCGCCGGCAGACCCGTCGTCGCGGAGGTTCAGCGAGGCAATCGTCCCCAGGCTCAGGCCGGTCGCGTCCCGGCCGCCGATCTCGAAGTTCAATTCCTGCCCCAAGGCGAGCGTGACCGGATCGAACTCGAGGTCGAATCCGGTCATGCGATCCACGATGCACTCGACTCCGTCCTGGCCGGAGGACCCGATCCCCGCGACCACCAGTCGGTTGGCAGCGGGCAGGAACTGCAGCGTCGCGCTGCCCAGTGGCGCGTGCTGCAGGCCGAAGGCCGTCACGGAGCCACCCTGTGCCAGGGCGGATGCGCAGAGGGCCAGGGCGGCGAGGGAACGAAGAACGGGCTGTGCGAATTGGGGTTGCATGGGTGACCTTTCGAGCGGGGAGGAGGTCGTCGTTGCCCGGCGTTCGAGACGGCCGCATCCGACGACAACGGTTGCCTGTCGCGTCGCACGCTGAAGTGGACAGGAACTTTCCAGAATCCGCGCGCTCCCCGCCGCTGGGCCCCGGTGGCACCTGACCGGCTCCAGGGCGGCCTGGGAGCGGTCCTAGGGGAGCCGCCAGTCCCTCCCCCGCACCCGGAACGCCCGGGGCATCCGGCAGTGCACCCAGGGGCCTGGCCTCCCGGCGGGAGCCGCCCCCGCACTACGCACCCGGGGCCTGCGGCGCTCTCCGTATGGGGCCCTACGCCGGGCGGCCTAGGTTGGGGGACGAGGAGGTACTACCGTGCATACGACTTGCTGGTTGCCGTGTGTGGCTCTGCTGCTCCTGCCCCAAGCCGTGCAGGATCGCCGCGATCTTCCCGCCCTACTCACTGGAATCACCCAGCGGACCTTCGACGCCGGAGACGCGAGTCGCCTCGATGTGGCGCTGTTCCTGGGACGGGATCCCCTGATGTCCCTGGCCCTGGGCGGGGAGACGTCGGGGACCCGCGTGGCGTCCCTGGACGCGGCGTCCCACGCGCTGTTCGCGGGCGTGGCGATGCAGTTCGCCGCACGCGGCGAACTCGACCTGGAAGAGGCCGTGGGCCAGCTGCTCCCGGAGCTCGGCCCGGCCGTGGGCAGCGTCACGGTGCACGAGCTCTTGACCCACACCGCGGGCCTGCACGACTGGCAGGAATTCACGGCCGGGGATCCGGCGGAGCGCCTTAAGAAAATCGGCGCGGCCGGCACGTGGTCGGAGCCCGGCACTTGCCTGCGCGACTCGAGCGGCGACACCTTTGCCTTGGGAATGCTGCTCGCCCGCCTGGGCAAGGGGCCGGTGATGGAGCGCGTGGAGCAGGGGCTCTTCGATGCGGCGGGGGCCACGGACGTGGCGGACTGCCGCGAGGGGACCTCCCCGCCCGGCCTCGCCGGCGCCTTGGGCGAGCGCGAGCTGTGCGGCTCGACGGCCGATCTGGCGGCGCTGATGCGCGCCTGGGCGGCTCGCAAGCTGTGCTCCGACGCCGCCTGGGCCGCCATGACCACGGGAGACATCCTGCCCGACGGCAGCCGCACGCGCTTCGGCCACGGATTCGACCTGGCCCGGCTGGCGGAGCGGGAGCGCATCGCCTTCGGCGGCGAGGGCGGAGGAGCCCGGATCTCCACCGCCTATTACCCGGCCTTCGACCTGACGGTGGTCGTGCTGGCGGCGGGCGCGCGCACTGGGAAGAAGTTCGACGCCGAGGCCCTGGAGCGCGATCTGGCGCGGGCCGTGTTCGCCATCGACGAGCCCCGGATCCGCGACCTGCCGCTCGATGCGGCAGAGGCGGTGCGCTACACCGGCGAGTACCTGATCGGCTGCGACCGCACGCAGATCGAGTTCCGCGACCGGCGCCTCGTGCTGCGGCTCCTGCGGCGGGAGGAGCTGATCCTGCTGCACCAAGGGGAGGAGCTGTTCGTCGCCGAGCAGGACCACGATCTCTCGGTGCGCTTCGAAGCGGGGGACACGCGAGCCCCGTCCTTCGTGCTGAGCGAGCGCGGCTTCGAGGTGCGCGGCAAGCGAATCGACTAAAAGCCCGTTGAAAAACCCCCTGCTGCGGCCGAGCGTGCTTCGGCGCTCCTGCGTCGCGCTCCGAAATGGGTGCAGGGCGGCCAGGAAGGCCGCCGGCGCGCCGATTTCTGTCGCGCTCCTTGGCGCGCCTTCCCACGCTCGCCCTCGCGACGGGAGTTTTTCAACGGACTGCTAGGGTTCCTTCACCGAAACCGGCGCGTTCCGGACGCTGATCGTGACCAGCACGATGTCCGCCACGACCATGCCGCCCAGGAAGACCACGATCCACAGCCAGGGGCGTCGACGAAAGAGCTCACGCATGGTCAGGGTCCTTGGAAGTTGAGGTCGACGACGACCGTCTCGCCCGTGGCCACGTCGCGAACGCGCACGCCCACCGGGAAGGGCGCGCGGTAGAGGGCCCGGTCCACGCTGGCGAACACGGAAACGGTGGCTTCCCCCAGGGATTCCAGCTCCACCTCCGTGGCGCCGAGCCTCCAGTCCACCGCCGGGGCTTGGGCCCCGTCGGCGATGTAGGCCTCCAGGGCGAAGCGCCGCGGCTCCACCCCCTTGTTCTGCACGTGGATCGAGTACAGGTTCTGGATGCGCTGGTCCTCCAGCGTGTAGGGCATGCCCCGGGCGCGCAGGGGCGCCGCCTCGAAGGACGACCGGCCCGAGGCGGTGAACAGGAACACGGTCAGGCCCAGCAGGGCGAGCCCCACGTACAGGAACACGCGCGGCCGCAGCCAGCGGTGCTTGCCGCCCTGGAAGCCCCTCAGGGAGTCGTAGCGGATCAGCCCCTCCGGGCGGCCGATCTGCCGCATGATCGAATCGCAGGCGTCGACGCAGTTCGTGCAGCCGATGCACTCCAGCTGCAGTCCGTTGCGGATGTCGATGCCCGTGGGGCAGACATTGACGCAGCTGCCGCAGTCGATGCAGGCGCCCTCGGCGCGTCCCTTGGGGCCGCGCGGCTCCCCGCGCTTCTCGTCGTAGCCGATCACGACCGAGTCGTCGTCGATCAGGGCCGACTGCAGGCGGCCGTAGGGACACAGGATCACGCAGAACTGCTCGCGGAACCAGGCGAAATCGAAGTAGATCACCGCCGAGAGCGCCATGGTCCAGGCAAACGCGACCCAGTGCGTCGAGGGTCCGGCCAGCAGCGCCGGCAGCAGCTCCTCCACAGGCAGGAAGTAGGCCAGCAGCGTGTGCGTGATGGCCAGGGTCAGCGCCAGGAACAGCAGCTGCTTGAGGGACTTGCGCCACAGCTTGTCGAAGTTCCAGGGGCCCTTGTTGCGCTTGGCCCGCGGGTGGTGGTCGCCCTCGACCCCGATCTCGATGCGCCGATAAACGCCCTCCAGGAAGACGGTCTGGGGGCAGGCGTAGCCGCACCAGACACGTCCCAGGAGCGAGGTGACGGCAAACAGCGCGAACCCGAAGCCCGTCAGCAGGAAAAAGACCAGGAAGAAGTCGTCGCGCGTGAACGTGTGGCCGACGATGTAGGCCGTGCGGTTGGGAACGTCGAAGCGCAAGAGCGGCGCGCCATCCATCCGCAGCCAGGGCACGATCACGTAGAACGCGATCAGGGCCAGGAAGATCCAGTTCCGTCGCTTGTGCCAGCGGCCTCGCACGTCCGCGGGCTGCAGCATGTTGCGCGAGCCGTCGGCATTGATCGAGTAGACGGTCTCGAGATCCGGCTTGCGCCGCATCCCGCGCTGGATCTTGGCGGTCACGATGGGGTGTCTTTGGGCGGGAACGGAACCGGTTTCCAGCCCGCTACTTCTTCGCGGCGTCGCCACCCGGGGCGGTGGTCCCCGGCGCGCCCGTCGGCGCGGCCTCGCTCGGCGCGGCCGCCTTGCTCGCGGCGTACTCCGCGTCCCACTCGGCCGTTGCGCGCCCCTGGGGCGGCTTTCCGGGCACCTGGGCGCCCTTGCGCGTCAGCACAAAGGCCACCACCTGGCGCACGCGCACGGGACCGAGCTGGTCCTTCCAGGCCTGCATGCCCTTGGCCTGCACGCCGTTGAGGACCGTGTTGTAGACCTGCAGCGGAGCGGGACCGTGCAGCCAGAACTCGTCGGTCAGGTTCGGTCCGATGTCGCCGCCGCCCTGGGGGCCGTGGCACTGCACGCACTTCTGCTGGAAGATCTTCGCGCCGGCGTCCACCTGGGCCGGCACCTGGGTCATCAGCACCAGCGATTCGTCGGTGACCGCCTTGCCCATCTCGCGCGCCAATTGATCCTCGGCGGCGACTTGCACCTCGTGCTGATAGCTCTCCGACTGGGAAAAGCCGATGCCGAAGGTGTGGTAGAAGAGCCAATACAGGATCGAGAACACGATCGAGCCGTACAGCGTGAACAGCCACCAGTTGGGCAGGCGGTTGTCGTACTCCTGAATGCCGTCGTAGCTGTGTCCCAGCGTGACGTCCGCGTGTTGATCAACCATGATTCGACTCCCGGCGGGGACCGCCTTGCTGGTCGGAGGCGCTCGCGTCGAACGGAAGTCGCGCGAGACGGTCCAGCCTGTGCCTGTTGCGCATGCCGAAGATCACCCAGATCAGCACGGCGACGAAGAAGACAAAGAAGAACACGAGCGTGATGAGCGGAAGGGTGAGCCACTCGCTCGTCTTGTAGAACTCCTGGAGCATGTCACTTGGCCTCCCCGATCTGGGCCAACGGCGGGGGCTCGTGCAGCAGGCCCAGCTGCTGCAGGTAGGCGATCAGGGCCACGATCTCCGACTCGCCGCGACCTTCACCGCCCCGGTCTTGTCCAGGTCGGCGGCGATCGTCTGGGCCTGGGCGAGCGCGATCTCCCGGGCATCGGTGATCGTCTGCGGCTCGTAGGGCACGCCCAGGGTCTTCATCACCGAGAGCTTGGCCGCCGTGGCGCTGAAATCGACCGTCTGATCGATGAGCCAGCCGTAGCCCGGCATGATCGAGCCCGGGGAGGTGGAGCGCGGGTCCTTCATGTGCTGGTAGTGCCACAGGTTGGGATAGCGGCCCGCGAGCCGGTGCAGGTCGGGGCCCGTGCGCTTCGATCCCCATTGATAGGGGTGGTCGTAGACGTAGGACTCGGCCCGGGAGTACTCCCCGTAACGCAGGGTCTCGTGGCGGAAGGGCCGCACCATCTGGCTGTGGCAGACGTAGCAGCCTTCGCGCACGTAGATGTCGCGACCCTCCAGTTCCAGCGGGGTGTAGGGCACCTGCAGGTATTTGCTCGGTGTCGCCACCATCTCGGGCTTGGAGGCCGACACCACGCGATTGCCGTAATCCTTGTTGATCACGGTGGGGACGATCTCGATCAGACCGCCGATCAGGATCGAGACCAGCACGAGAGCCGTGAACAGGAACGTCCGGCCTTCGAGCATCGCGTGCCAGGCGAGCTTCTGCTCCTGGTAGCGCCGGTGGACCATCAGAGAGACCACGAGCAGGAGCACGCCGACGGCCGCCACCACCGCGCTCGAAATGGGGCCCGCGAGCCCGAAGGCCACGGAGATCAGGATCGCCAGCAGGGAGAGTATCACCGGGGCGCTGAAGATCAGCTTGCCGATGGGCACTCCCGGCTCGCGCTCGCGCACGGGCACGTCGATGCCCTCGTGGACCACGGCCCCGCTCCGCACGGTCATCCACAGGTTGACGACCATCATCAGGAAGCCGACGAAGAACGCCGTGCCGCCCACGAGACGCATCGTGTAGAGGAACTGGTTGCTCTTGAGGATCTCGACGAAGTCGGTGTTCTTGAGGAACCCCTCGGCGTCCAGCGCCTGGAAGAACAGGCCCTGGTTGATGCCCGTGATCCACATGGCTCCCATGTAGAGCAGGATGCCGAAGGTGGAGATCCAGAAGTGCGCGTCGGCGAGCTTGACCGACCACAGCTTGGTGCCCCACATGCGCGGGAACAGCCAGTAGAAGAGGCCGGCCGCCATGCCCGCGTTCCAACCCAGGGCGCCCGAGTGCACGTGGCCGATGATCCAGTCGGTGAAGTGCGCCAGGCCGTTGACGCTGCGGATCGAGAGCAGTGGTCCCTCGAAGGTCGACATGCCGTAGAACGTCACGCCCAGGATGAAGAACTTGACCACCGGGTCCGTGCGCAGCAGGTGCCAGGCGCCCTTCAGGGTCAAGAGGCCGTTGAGCATGCCGCCCCAGGACGGCGCCCAGAGCATCAGGCTGAAGACCATGCCCAGGGTCTGCGCCCAGTCGGGCAGGGCCGAGTTCAGCAGGTGGTGCGGGCCGGCCCAGATGTAGAGGAACACCAGGGACCAGAAGTGCACCACCGACAGGCGGTAGGAGTAGACCGGCCGCTCGACCGCCTTGGGCAGGAAGTAGTACATGATCCCCAGGATCGGCGTGGTCAGGAAGAACGCCACCGCGTTGTGCCCGTACCACCACTGCACCAGGGCGTCTTGCACGCCGCCGAAGACCGGGTAGCTGTGCAGGATGCTGGTGGGAATCTGCAGGTTGTTGACGATGTACAGGACCGGAATCGTCACCACCGTCGCGATGTAGAACCAGATCGCGACGTACATGTTCTTCTCGTTGCGCTTGGCAATCGTGAGGAAGAAGTTGATCGCGAAGATCACCCACACCACCGCCACCATCAGGTCGATGGGCCAGATCAGCTCGGCATACTCCTTGCCCTGGGAGAGGCCCAGGGGCAGGGACACCGCGGCCGCGGCGATGATCAGCTGCCAGCCCCAGAAGTGGGCCCAGCTCAGGGCATCGGAGCCCAGCCGCGTGCGCAGGAGCCGCTGCATCGAGTGGTAGATGCCGGCGAACATCATGTTGCCGACGAAGGCGAAGATCACCGCGTTGGTGTGCAGCGGCCGCAGGCGCCCGAAGGTCGTCCACTGCAGCCCCATGTTGGCCTGCCAGTGGGCGAGCTGGGTGGCGATGATGACGCCGACCAGCAGGCCGACGACTCCGAAGAGCACCGACGCGATCAGGAAGGCCCGGACGACGCCGTCGTTGTATTCGATGCGTCGGGTGGCGGTGGACGAGGAATTCATGGTCGTTTGAGAACTCAGGACAGCGGAGAGGTGGAGGGCGTGGACGGCCCCTCTGCGGGTGGGGCGAAGGCCGGGACGGCTGCGGGCGCGGGGCGCGCAGGGTGGGGCAGGTCGGTCAGCGGCAGGAGCGACAGGCGCTCGGAGTGCTCGAAGTCGCGCTGGTGCATGGAGAAGACGAACAGCAGGAGGCCGCCCGCGACGAGCACGATGCTCACGAAGACCAGCACGATCAGGACGCTCACGGGGAACTCCTCGGCGACAGGCGCGCGTAGGTGAGGCCCAGGAACCCCAGGGAACTGGCGGGCATCAGCACGGCGGCCGTCAGCGGCCCCACGAACCCGCACAGGCAGGCGGCCACGGCGCACAGGTTGTAGGCGCTGGAGAGCCACAGATTCGTGCGCAACACCGACCACAGGCGTGCGGCGTACTCGCGGGTCACGCGCACCGCCGACACGCCGTCGCCCAGGTAGAACATGCCCGCGCGGGCGGGCAGATTGGGGCGGTCCACCGCGGGCGTCGACGCGCACCAGGCGGCGTCGAAGGCCGGGCCGTCGTTGATGCCGTCGCCGACCATCCAGGTGTCGCCCTGGCCGACCGCCCGTCGCCCCGCGGCGGCGCCGTTTCCGGCCGGCGCCGCGGCGCTCGGCGTGGAGCGATCGAGCGCGCGCACGCAGCGCGCCTTGTCCTCGGGGGACAGGCCGCCATGGACGCGCGCCGGATCGATGCCGAGCTCGCCCGCCACGCGGCGCACGCGTTCGGGCCGGTCGCCGCTGAGGAGATGCACCTCCAGGCCTTGGGCCTCGAGGCGCTGGACTTCCTCCCGTGCGTCGGACTTGAGCACTTCCTCCAGGCTGAATTCGGCCAATGCCGTTCCGTCGAGCGAGAGGCAGGTGCCCGTGCGCCCCTGGGACTGGGCGGGCAGGGCGAAGGGGGCGGAACCCAGGCGCCAGGTCTGCTCCTCCAGTCGGGCCTCCAGGCCGCGGCCGGGGAATTCGCGCACCGAGAGCCCAGCCACCAGCGGCGTGGCGCTCGCTCCCGAGGGCGACAGCGCAGCGTGGATCGCGCGACTGACCGGATGCAGGCTCTGGGCCGTCATGTGGGCCAACACGCGCCGCGACTGCGGGTCGAGCCGGGAGAGCGCCTCGCGCGAATCGCGGCCGAGTTCCAGGGTTCCGCGCGTCAGCGTCCCGGTCTTGTCGAACAGCACGTGGCGCACGGAAAGCACGCGCGCGAGGAAGTCGGTTTCGCGCAGGAAGATGCCGCGCCGTCTCAGGGCCACGTGCACCAGCTCGTGGGCCAGGGGCATGGCGAGCCCCAAGGCGCAGGGGCAGGTGACCACCAGGATCGACAGGGCCACCTCGATGGCGCGCTCGAAGCCGCTGGAGGACCACAGGACGAAGCCCGCGGCCGCCAGGATCAGGACGCAGGCCACGTACAGCGTGGCGAATCGATTGCCGCCGGCGAGGGGAGCTGCCCGCGGCGCCCCGGAGGGCCCGGGTCCGGCCTCGTCCTGGAGCGGACGAGCGGGGCCGAGCAGGGTGTGCAGCCGGGAAGCCGCGAAGGGCTCCAGGGCCGCCACGCGGGCGCTGGACTCGCCGGTGTGGAAGGCGCCCGCGGGCACCGTCTCGCCGGGCTCGAAGCCCCGCGCGCGGGATTCGCCGGTGATCCAGGCGAGACTCATGGTGGCCCGTTCGCCGAGCACGGTGCTCGCCACCGGCACCAGGTCCCCGGGGGGGATCCACAGCTCATCCCCCACGGCGATCTCCGCCGCGGGGATGGTGGCCAGCTGATCGCCCCGGCGGCGGCGCGCGAACAGATCGTCGACGCCGTCGCTGGCCAGGAGCGACAACCGGTTCTTCTCCAGCACGCGCTCCTGGAGCCAGCGGCCCAGCACCATCAGCGAGACGAAGATCGTGATCGTGTCGAAGTACGCCGCCTCGGGGCCGCGCGCGAGCCAGGCCCACACCGATCCGCCGTAGCCCAGGAGGATTCCGGTGGCGATGGGCAGATCGAGGTGGGCCACGCCGCGCCGCAGGCCGCGCCAGGCCGAAACCATGAACAAGGATCCGCCCACGAGCACCGCCACGGTGCACAGGGCGAAATTCCAGCGGCCGAAGATCGCGTACAGCCCGCCGTCCCCGTCCGGGCCGGCCGCCAGCGGCGCGAGTCCCAGGTAGCAGAGGCTGAACACCATGGTGTTCAGGGCCGCGGCGAGCGAGATGCAGAAGCGCACCAGCAATCCGCGCGAGGCCACGCTCGCCTGCTTGCGCTGGGGGCCGAAGCGGTAGCCGAAGCGCAGCACCGTGCGCAGGTAGTCGCGCAGGTCCAGCTGGTTCTCGATCCACAGGAACTCCGCGCGGCCGACGGCCGGATTGACGCGCAGTTCCAGCGCGCCGGGCTGGCGCGCGAAGAGCTCCTGCAGGAGCCACACGCAGGCCGCGCAGTGCACGCCCTGGACGTCCAGCGACAGGCGCAGCGTGCCGCCCGGCCCCGGCACGGCGCGCTTCAGCCACGGGTCGAGCCACAGGAAGCCGTCCTCGCGCAACTCCGGCGGCGGCGCGTCGGTGGCGCCGCGCAGATCGTAGTAGCGTTCCAGCCCCTCGGACTTCAGCAGCTCGTGGACGTTCTTGCAGCCCGCGCAACAAAAGCGGCCGAGTTCGGCACGCTCCGGCAGGTCCAGACCGCAGTGCAGGCAGATGCCGCGGGCGATGCCGGGCCGCCGGACCGACGATGCGGCCCGCGCCAGCTCCCGGGATTTCTCGGTCACGCTCACCACAGCACCACCTCATGGAGCCGAGCGTGGGGGACCACCTCCAGGGCGGCCAGGCCGCGCAGCGCGAGTTGGCAGGCCATCAGCAGGGCCAGCGTCGCGCCGATTCTGTGGAACGAGCCGCGCAGGGCGGGTGCCAGCGAGCGCGCGCCGAAAGCCAGGGCCACCAGGAGCGGCGCCGTGCCCGCGCCGAAGGCCACCATGGCCAGGGCGCCGTGGGCCGGGCTCGCGCTGGCCAGGGCCGCCACCGCCGCGGTGTAGACCGGACCGCAGGGCAAGAGACCGTTGGCGACGCCCAGTCCAAAGCGCGCGGCGAGGCTCGTGCGGGCACGCAGGAGGCGCACGGAGAGGAAGCGCGAGGCCCTGGCCGCGAAGGGCAGCGAGGCCAGGGGAAACACGTTGAAGAGTGCCAGGGCCACCCAGAACAGGGCCGCGGCCGCCAGCAGCGACAGCGAGGCCTGCCAGGCCACGGCCGTGGCTTGATCGGGCAGCAGTCCACCGACCATGCCCAGGACCGCGCCGAGCAGGGCGTAGCTGCTCACGCGCCCGGCGTGGTAGACCGCGGTGAACAGGGCGGCCGAATGGGCCGACGCTGCACCTGCGCCTTCCGCGCGCGCGGGGAGCGACACGGCGCACACCAAGGGGCCGCACATGCCCGCGCAGTGTCCGGCGCTCATCAGGAGCCCGAACAGGAACAGCTGGGCCAGGTCGCCCGGAGCCGTGGCGGCGGTCGTGCAGCAGGACTGGATCACCGGCGCTCCCCTCCGTCGAGCGAGGCGCGGGCGTCGAGCAGCGGAGCCAGGAGGCCCCAGGCCGCCAGGGAAAGGGCCGAGACGATCAGTCCGGCGCCGGTCACCGAGGTCCAGGAGAGCAGCGCGCGGCCCTCGGCCAGATCCACCACGCGCCGGGGGTCGCCCAGGAAGCCCCGCACGCAGGGCGGCACGAAGCACAGCAGCGTGCCCGCCAGGAGCAGGATCCCGGCGAATCGTCCCGTGCCCTCGCGGGAGAGACCGCCGAACCACGAGGACCAGGTGCCATAGCCGCCGGCGAACAGCGCGCCCAGCACGCCGCCCACGGCCAGGACGTGTCCTGCGGCGGGAGCGAAGCTCGTGTTGGCCAGGTGCTCGCCCGTGGGGAGCGCCGCCAGGAACGCCGTGGCCATGGCGCCCGACACCAGCGACACCGCGGAGGCGATGGCAAAGCACAGGGAGGCGGAGACGGTCACCGGCCCGCGGCCCAGGGCCAGCATCCACTGGGTCACGAAGACGGCCAGCGGGATGCCCATGCAGAGGGCCATGGCGCTCGACGCGGCGTCGAGACCCGGGGCGCCGCCGCGGCCTGCCGTGTGCACGCCGGCGGAAGCGAAGGAGGTCACGGCCACCGCCAGCAGGGCCAGCACCGAGGCCAGGGAGGCGGGTCCCGGCTCGTTCCTGCCGTCGCCGCGGGATTCGAACACGTCGCCGACCACGCCCACGGCGGCGAGCAGCGTCCCCGCCAGCGCCGGCTGGGCCCACATCCAGAACCACGCGTCGAGGCGCACGTCCGGCGGCGTCAGCGCGCCCGCCGAGAGCACGTCGCTCGCACCGTTCTTCTGGGCGAACAGCATGGCCAGGGAAATCACCAGCCAGGGCGCGGCCAGAGCCTGCATCACGCCCGCCACGGCCAGGGCCCAGCCGAGGAAGGGCACCTCCGACCAGGGTGCGCCGCCCTGGCGACTCTTCACCAGCGTGGCCGCCGCGTTGGCGCCGGAGATGGCGACCGAGGTCACCGCGCAGATGGCGCCCAGCATGCTCCAGGCCACCGCCGAGCCCGGCCGCAGGGACAGCGTCAACTCGAAGTTCCAACCCGCGTCGGGCGGCGTCACGAGGAAGGCCACCAGGAACAGGAGCCAGCTTGCGACCAGCAGGTGGAAGGCCAGCAGGTTGAGGCGCGGCCAGGCCATCTCCTCCACGCAGAGGCGCCGAGGCAGGAGCCAATTGCCCAGCGTTCCGCCCAGGGCCGGCAGGGCCACGGCGAACACCATGGCCAGGCCGTGGACCGTGAAGAGCCGGCGATAGTCCTCCGACGCCAGGCCCGCGCCGCGGCCGGCCAGGGACTGCAGCGAGAGTCCCAGGGCGAGCAGCGTGCCGATCACCATCCCCAGGCCGATCAGGATCGCGTACATCCAGCCCAGCCGCCGGTGGTCCTGGGTGAAGATCCACAATTCCCCCTGGATCCCGGGGACTTCGGGGAGGCCGGTCCTGCCCGAGTTGGACGGCGCCGTGTGGGATTGCGGTGCGGGGCTCACTGGAGGCTCTTGATGTATGCGGCCAGTCCGGCGATCTCGAGCTCGTGCAGCCTGCCGCGGAAGCTCGGCATCACGGGTTCGAAGCCCTCGACGACCTTGGCCTGGGGATCCAGCAGCGATTCCTTGATGTACTCGTCCGTCGGCGGCACGACCGAGCCATCCTTCATGCGGTGCTCGCGGGCGAGGAAGCCCTGGAACGACGGGCCGATGACCTTGGTGCCGTCGATGGAGTGGCACTGGGTGCAGCCGCGCATCTGGTAGGAGCGCTGACCGAGCTCCAGGGGCGGCAGATCCAGGGGCGGCCCGGAGATGTCCTGGTACCACTTCTCGAATCCGCCCGCGGCGTGGACGGTGGCGGTCGCGGCCAGGACCCGCGTCGGGTCGGCGGCGACCGCGGTCGAGCGCAGGTCGTACTCGCCGGCCGCGCTGGGGGAGACCCAGGCCTCGCGACGCGCGCCCAGGGGCACGGCCACCTGCAGGCGGAAGGCGGGCACCGCGAACGTGTAGGGTTCCGACGCGCCCTGGAAGGCGAAGCGCACCGCCCGATCCACGGGCAAGTGCAGCTCGGCCGTGACGTAGCCGTTGGGGTACGTGAACTGGAAGCCCTTCTCGTCCAGGCCCACCTTGATCGGCAGCGCGCCGCGCGGGGCCACCTGCATGTCGGCCGAGAGGCGCGCCTTGAACGTAGAACACGGCCACCAGCACGAAGGCCGAGAGCGCGGCCCAGGGGATCATGGAGCGCGGCAGGGCCGCCTCGCCGTCCTGGGCACGGGATCCGCGCCAGGAGAGCAGCGCGAACGTCCCCGCGATCACGATGGCGAGGAAGATGGCGAACCAGGCCAGCAACAGGAACTCGTCGTCGACGGCCGGGGCGAAGGTCGAGGCTTGGGAGAGCCAGTCGGAGGTTCCGGCCCCGTGCTCCAACACCGCCGGTGCCGCCTGGGCCGTGCCGGGCAGGGCCGAAGTCACGGCGGCCGCCGCGTCAGCCACGGCCGTCGGGTTCGCCTGGGGAGCGGCGGTCGCGTCGGCCTGCAGGGCGAGGACGAGGTTCACTTGCGTTCCCCCTCCGCGGGCGCGGCCGCTTCGCCGGCCACGAGCTCCATGGCGCGTTCGATGGGGATCGCCACCACGCCCTTCTCGCGGTCGATCCAAGCGTAGGAAGCGATGCGGGCCGCCTGGGACGCCTTGGTCTGGGTCGTTTCGGCGGGCGTGCTGGTCCAGCCGCGCTGGGCCTTGAGCTCCTCGACGCGCCGCGCCTGCAGGGCGGGCACCAGCAAGAGCACCAAGGCGCTCGCGGCCACGAGCACGACGGCGCCCGCGATCAGGGTGGGAGGGGCGTAGGGATCGCGCGGTTGCATGGTCAGAAGTTCTCGAAGGCCAGGGATTGGGGGAGCCTGGGGTCGCCGACGGGCAGGAGCGAACGGCCGCGCGCGAGCCGCAGGAGCGAGAAGATCCAGAAGCCGCCCACGGCCGCGAAACTCGCCAGGTCCATGGGCGAGACCAGCACGCCGGAGGTTTCCGCGCTGGGCATCACGAGCCAGAACAGGTCGACCGCGTGCATGGCGAGCAGCCAGACGGCCCAGAGAGTCAAGAGCGCGAGCCGGCGCTTGGCGTGACGCGACAGGAGCCCCAGGAAGGGCAACACGAAGTGGCCGAACAACAGGACCCAGGACACTGCGGCCCAGGGGCCCTCCATGCGCGTCTTGAACCAGAAGGTCTCTTCCGGCAGGTCGGCGTACCAGATCAGCATGAACTGGCTGAAGGCGATGTAGCCCCAGAAGAAGACGAAGGCGAACAGGAACTTGCCCAGGTCGTGGTAGTGCTCGACGCTCACTTCGCGCGTCAGGAAGCCCCGCGACTGCAGGAAACGCAGGGCCAGCACCGCGGCGGCGAAGAAGGACATCACCGAGCCGCCGAAGATGTAGACGCCGAAGATCGTGCTGTACCAGGTCGGGTTCACCGACATGATCAGGTCGAAGCCGGCGAAGTTGAGCGACAAGGCGAAGGCCGCCATGGCCGGCGCCGAGCGGCGCTCCAGGGCCAGAGTCGGTTCCGGGCCGCTGACCCGGTCCTGTTCGGTGGAGCGCGCGAGCAACCAGCGGCCCAGGAGCCACCACACGGCGAAGTAGACGATGCAGCGCGCGGCGAAGAAGCGCGGATCCAGGAAGGCGGCCTTGGCGGAGAGCAGCGGATTCCCGTGCACGCGCTCGGCGTCGGCCCAGGGGTACAGACCGTCGTTCGAGAGCAGCACGCCCAGCACGAGCGGCGCGAACAGGAGTGCCACCACGGCCGTGTTGGCGGCCACCAGCTCGGCCACGCGGCGCACCACCACGCTCCAGCCGGCGCGGGTCAGGTGCTGGATGATCACGAAGAACAGTCCGCCGAGCGAGAGGGTCAGGAAGAACGCGCAGGCCACCAGCCAGGAGTGCTGCAGCCGCGAGAAACCGTCGCCCCGCTGCCAGCCCAGGCCCAGGGCCGCGGCGAGGCCCAGCACGCCCACGGCCAGGGCGGGCGTCGCCCATCGGCCGGCGCGCGGGCCGAGCACCTGATCCCCTTGGCGCGGGGCGGATTCTGTGTGCGGGGCGCTCATCGAGCGGCTTCCTTGTTCCAGAGGGGGCTCTCGGGGTGCTGCATCACTGGGCTCCGAGCTTGGCGCGCTCCGTGGGGGGAACGTCGGCCTGGGCCGCGTTCTGGGAGCGCTGCAGGGCGCGCACGTAGGCCACCACGGCCCAGGCGTCCTCGCGCGGGATCTGCCTGCCGTAGGCCGGCATGGTGCGCACGCCGTTCACGACGGTGTCGAACAACTGGCCCACGGGGCGGGCGCGCACCAGCGGATCGTGCAACGAGGACGGTTGGACCCAGTTCTGTTCCTGGAGCTCGGCGGCGCGCAGGGCCACGAGCCCGTCGCCGTAGCCCGACTGGCCGTGGCAGGGCGTGCAGTAGATGGCGAAGCGCTCGCGACCGCGGGCCAGGAAGGCCGGCGTCACCGGGACCGGGAAGCTCTCGGTCCAGGCGTCGCCCTGCTTGCCCGTGGTGATCGTCCCTGGACGGGGGAGTTCGCCGAAGGCCTGCGTGCCCAAGGCGTCCGAGCGCATGGCCCGTCCGTCGGAGAACACGGGGTTGGCCGCCTGGGCGCGGTAGCGCGGCTGCGAGTCCATGTCGTTCACCACGTGGATCGGCGGGCGCGAGGAGTCCTGGGAGCGGGCCCAGACCACGCCCGCCAGGGGCAAGAGGCCCAGGGCGGCCACCGAGACCAGCGCGGCGCGCACCGAGCCGGGCAGTTCCCTCGTCTGGCCCGAGTCGCGGCATTCCTCCAGCGGACGGCGCGTGTGCTGCTCCAAGAGCGCCCGCGTGGCGCGCGGGTCGAAGCGCGGATCGTCCACTTCCACCGCCAGGAAGAACCCGTCGTCGGTGGCGCGGCGGAAGCGCGGGTTCTCGAACACCGGCCTGTGGTGCTCGGGCAGCCGATTGAGGATCAGCATGCCGAAGAAGGCGCCGAAGGAGGCCAGCAGCACGGTGAACTCGAAGGTCACCGGGATGTTGGCCGGGATTCCGAACAGCGGCTTGCCGCTGATCTTGAAGGGGTAGTCCACCGCGTTCGTCCACCATTGGAAGAACAGCGCGAGCGAGGTGCCCGTGAGGCCCGCTCCCAGCGCAATCCAAGGCAGGCGCGTCGGGGAGAGGCCCATGGAGCGCTCGATCCCGTGGATCGGGAACGGGCTGTAGACCTCGAAGCGCCGGTAGCCGGCGTCCCGCAGGGCCCGCGCGGCGCCGCTCACGGCGTCCACGTCGTCGAATTCGGCAAGCAGCGCGTGGAGCTCGCCCGCCCCGGTGTTCGTGGCGCGCTCAGCCATGGCTCACCTCCCGGCCGGGGCGGCCCTCGCCGCCATGCTTCCCGTGGGCCCCATGCCCGTGGGCCGCCGGCAGGATGGTCTTCACCTCGGCGATGGCGACCATCGGCAGGAAGCGGCAGAACAGCAGGAACAGCGTCAGGAACAGCCCGATCGTCCCCACGAAGGTGCACACGTCCACCGCGGTGGGCTTGAAGTAGCCCCAGCTCGAGGGGATGTAGTCGCGGGTCAGCGAGGTGACCACGATCACGAAGCGCTCCAGCCACATGCCGATGTTCACGAAGATCGAAATCACGAACATGAACAGCAGGTTCGTGCGGATCTTCTTGATCCACAGGAACTGGGGCGCCACCACGTTGCAGAAGATCATCAGCCAGTAGGCCCACCAGTAGGGACCCAGGGCGCGGTTCAGGAACACGAAGCGCTCGTAGGGATTGCCGCCGTACCAGGCAATGAAGAACTCGGTGGCGTAGGCCAGCCCCACGATGGAGCCGGTGGCCAGGATCACCTTGTTCATGTTCTCCAGGTGGCGCAGCGTGATCAGCTCCTTCAGGCCGAACAGCTCGCGCGCGGGCACCATGGTGGTCACCACCATGCCGAAGCCCGAGAAGATCGCGCCGGCCACGAAGTAGGGCGGGAAGATCGTGGTGTGCCAACCGGGCACCTGGGACACGGCGAAGTCGAAGCTCACCACCGAGTGCACGCTGAGCACCAGCGGCGTGGCCAGGGCGGCCAGGATCAGGTAGGCGCGCTCGAAGCGCTGCCAGTGGCGCGCCGAGCCGCACCAGCCCAGGGCGAAGAAGCCGTAGAGGCCGCGCTTCAACCCGGACGTGGCGCGATCGCGCAGCGTCGCCAGGTCGGGCAAGAGGCCCATGTACCAGAACAGGAGCGAGACCGTGGCGTAGGTGGACACGGCAAACACGTCCCACAGGAGCGGGCTCCTGAAGTTGGGCCACATCTGCATCTGGTTCGGCACCGGGAAGAGCCAGTAGGCGACCCAGACGCGGCCCACGTGCACCGCCGGATACAGCCCCGCGCAGCAGACCGCGAAGAGCGTCATCGCCTCCGCCGCGCGATTGATGCTCGTGCGCCACTTCTGGCGCAGCAGGAACAGGATCGCCGAGATCAGCGTGCCCGCGTGGGCGATGCCGACCCAGAAGACGAAGTTGACGATGTCCCAGCCCCAGAAGGCGGGGGAGTTGTTGCCCCACACGCCGACGCCGGTGGCGATCAGGTAGCCCACCATGGCGAACAGCATCAGCGTCAGGCACGAGGTGATCGTGATCGCCACGTACCAGGCGCGCGGAGGCGTGGGCCGCTCGACCACGCCGCAGACGCGGTCGGTGATCGAGGCCAGATCCCGCGCGCCGTCGACGAGGATCGGCCGCGCGTAGGGTTCGTCCAGGACGAGCCGGCTCGTGTCGCTAACCGTCATGGGAGGTTGCCGCCGGGTCGAAGTTGGTCACCTTGGCGAGGTAGCTCGTGCGCGGCCGGATGTTGAGCTCCTCGAGCATGCGGTAGGCCCTGCCGTCCGCCGCGAGACCGCTGACGCGGCTCGTGCGTTGGGCCAGATCGCCGAAGACGATCGCCTGGGTGGGACAGGTGGCGGCGCAGGCCGAGACGATTTCGCCGTCGGCCAGGGTGCGCCCCTCGTTCTTTGCCTCGATCTTGGCGCGCTGGATGCGCTGCACGCAGAAGGTGCACTTCTCCATCACGCCGCGGTGGCGCACCGTGACCTCGGGGTTGAAGCGCATGCGCTGCACTTCGCTCCCCGGACCCTGGACCGCCTTGTTGAAGTTGAAGTAGTTGAAGCGCCGCACCTTGAACGGGCAGTTGTTGGCGCAATACCGCGTGCCGATGCAGCGGTTGTAGACCATGTCGTTCAGACCCTCGCTGCTGTGCACCGTGGCCGCCACGGGGCAAACCTGCTCGCAGGGGGCGCTCTCGCAGTGCTGGCAGGTGAGCGGCTGGAAGCGCAGCTTGGGCGCGTCCTCCGAGCCGGTGAAGTAGCGGTCGATGCGGATCCAGTGCATCTCGCGACCGCGCTGGATCTGCTCGCGGCCCACCACCGGCACGTTGTTCTCCGCCTGGCAGGCGACCACGCAGGCGCCGCAACCGATGCAGGCGTTGAGGTCGATGGCCATGCCCCAGCGCACGCTGCCGGGGGCGTCGTGTTCCCACAGGGACTCGAGGGCCGGATGGTGCGCGGCGTGCTGGTCCTCCTCTGCGTGCCCCGCCGCGGGCGACGGGCCGTGGGCGAGCTCGCGCAGCAGTTCGTGCAGGCGCAGGTCGCGCTCGTGTTGGCCGATCGAGTCGTCCACGGCGGGGTCGGTGGTGCGCGCCAGGGCGTAGCTCTCGCCCGTGGCCGCGACTTCGAGGTCCTGGGCGGTTTCCAGGGACGAGAGCGTGCGCAATCGATAGGCATCGAAGCCGACGCTCTCGACCTTCTCCTCCTCCAGTCCTCCCACTTGTCCCGCCGCGGTGCGGCCGTGGCCCAGGTGCAGGGTGACGCAGTCCGCGGCGTGGCCGGGCACGACGCAGGCGGCGCACAGGAGTTCGCGGCCCCCGCACTTCAGCGTCACCAGCGAGGCGTCCCGGATGCCCAGGCGCTTCGCCGTGGCCGGGGCGAACCAGGCTGCGTTGCCCCAGGTCATCTTGGTGATCGAGTCGGGCAGTTCCTGGAGCCAGGAGTTGTTGGCCAGACGTCCGTCGTGGAGCTTGGGGTCGGGGGCCAGCGCGAGCTCCCACTGTCCAGGGCTCAATTCGTCGCGGAAGGCCCGCGCCTCGGCCGCCGGCAGTTCAAATGGCGCGAGTGGGAGGGCGCGGCCCGCGGGCGCCGAGCCCTCGACGAACCCGTCGTGGATCGCCTTGCGCCAGGCCTCGTCGCCGGCGCCGGGCAGCACCGCCGCTCGCACCAAGTCCCGGGCAGCGGCCTTTTCCTCCACCAGGAGCGCCGCCATCTCGAGCACCGAGCGGCGCTCGAAGATCGGGTCGATCAGCGGCTGCTGGGTGCAGCGCGTGCCGTCCCAGGAGAGCGCGTCTCCCCAGGCCTCCAGGGGATGGGTCTCCGGCAGGTGCCAGACCGAGGCCCGCGCCGTTTCGTCACGGCTTTGGCCCAGGTGGATCGACAGGGGCACCTTGCGCAGCGCGCGGCGGAAGTCCACGTCCGCGGGCGCGTCGTAGACCGGGTTCGCCCCCAGGATCACCAGGGTCTGGACCACGCCGGCGTCCATCTCGCCCACGAGTTCGGCGAGGCGCGCGGCCGGTTCCCCGGACGGCTCGCCGGCCCGCGCGGGCTCCTCCACGTACACGACGGTGCGGCCCGCATTGCCGAGCACGGCGTTCAGCCGATGGGCCAGCGCGTGCACGGCGGCGGGTTGGCGGCGGCCCACGGCCACGACCGACTCGCCCGGCCGCGCCAGGAGTTCGGCGCACAGGGCTCCCAGGAATCGGCTCACGTCGGGGCGCCCGAGGAAGCCGCCCTGCTCGACCTGGGCCGGGGCCTGGCCCAGTCCCGCCTGCACGCGCGCTTCCAGGGCCGCGAGGAAGGGCAGGACCTGTTCCACGCGCAGCGCGAGCCGGTGGTCCGCGGTCCCGCCGGTGATCGTCGGCGCCGGCTCGACGCACCAGTGGCGCAGCATTTCGGGTGCGGCGGGATTGCGCCGCGCCGCGAAGGCGCGAGCGTGGGCCAGGGCCGCGGGGTGGTCGCCGAGCAGGTCGGCGTCGAGACTCACCAGGGTGCGCGCGGCCTCGATCTGGAGCAGCGGCCGCGCCTCGACTCCGAAGGCGAGGCGCGCGCCCGCCAGCTCCTGGGTGCGCGTCACCGCCGTCCAGTGGATCCAGCGCGCCTTGGGGAAGCGCTCCGCGAAACGCGCCCGGAGCTGGGCCAGGGTTGCCGAGGACGAAGGCGCGGACAGGATCCGAAGGCCGGCCCCGCCCTCGGCCAGGTGGCGCTGGAGGATCCGTGCAAAGTAGGGATCGAACTCCTTCCAGGTGCGCGGGTAGGCGACGCCCGCGTCCTTCTGCACCAGCCCGCGGCTGTGGTCAGGGTCGTAGAGGTCGAGCACCGAGGCCTGGGAACGCGCCGTGCACGCTCCCCGGTCCACGGGGTGCAGGGGATTGCCCTCGATCTTGATCGGCCGGCCGTCGTAGCTCGTGACCAAGAGCGACGCCGCGAACCCCGCGCCCTCCAGGGCCGTGGCGAAGCGCCTGGTGGTTCCCGGCAGGCGACCCTCGGGGCGGCTCTGGAACGGCAGGATCTCCTCGGCTTCAAAGCGGCAGCCCGCCGCGGTCGAGAGCGCCAGGGACGCGCCCATCACCTGCAGGAGCCGCCGGCGCGAAACGCCGTCGGCGTCCTCGCAGAGGGGCGGGCCGAAGCTCCCTTCGCTGGGCGGCGTCGGGGCTTTGTTCAACGATGACATGTGGAGCAATCCGTCGAGGGCTTGAGGTACCGCGCGCGCATGAGCTCGGCGCCCACCTCGGCGGCGGGCCGGTCCGGCGTCCACTCCATCGAGGTGACGAGCTCCGGCGGCCGCACGTTGGGCGCCGCGTCGCGGTGGCAGTCCAGGCACCAGCCCATGCTCAGGGGCTGTTCCTGGCGCACGCGCTCCATGGTGTCCACGCGGCCGTGGCAGGTGACGCAGGCCACGCCGCGCGTCACGTGGGCCGAGTGGTCGAAGTAGACGTAGTCGGGCAGATCGTGAACGCGCTTCCAATGCATGGGCTCGCCCGTGGTCCAACTGGCGAACAGCGGCGCGAGCAGGTCGCTCTGCGTGCGGATCCGCGCGTGGCAGTTCATGCACGTCTCCGTGGGCGGAATCGCGGCCCGCGCCGTTTTCTCCACGGTGTTGTGGCAGTAGCGGCAGTCCAGGCCCAGCTCACCGGCGTGCATGGCGTGACTGAAGGGCACCGGCTGTTCCGGCGCGTAGCCGACGTTGAGCGTCTGGGGCGACGCTCCGTAGGCGACGAACACGACGACGTAAACGCCGGCGATTCCCGCCCCCAGGCCGAAGAGCTCCCGCAGCCGGTTGGTCCATTTCGGGAAGACGTTCATGGCCGGGGGATCCCTGTCCCGATGCCGTGGCTCGCTGTGTTCAGCATGCTGGCGGGGAGTCTCCCGCCGCCCCCAGGGCGCGGCGATGCGCCACACTGCGTAGACGTCCTTCGCAGTGACCGTAGGGGGCGCGGCGGGTGCAGGAATCCGCCAGTTGACGGAAGCGTCAGAGCTTCCCGGCCAAGCCCGCGCGCGGGGGCGGGTTCGAATTCGCGCGCAGTGGGGGACTGCCGCTCACGCGACCGCGCGAGCCGACTCCCAGGGAGATGGCCCCAGGTGGCTGCGGCAGGGTCCTGGCGACTCTCCGCCCAGTACCAGCGTGGGCCCCGGTCAGGTCCAGGCTGCCCGGGTGGACCCCGTCGGCTGCAGATCCTGCGAGCATAAACCGATGTAAACGGTTTGAAAACAATTACTTACGACAATTCAGCGGCATTCGTAGTGCCGTCTCCCGGTGTCCGCCCCCGGATGCGCTCGTCACGGCGGCCGGAATGGGGGAAACCCGAGATTCCTGACCGGTTCCCAGCCGGAGTGGCGCATGAGTACGAGAAGCCTGTCCCACAACCCCTGCGAGCGCGATCCCCGTCCTTGGGGCGGCGGCGATTCGGCGCCCTCGACTCAGCCGAGTCGAAGCGCAGGCTCTCCGCAAGTTCGCCTGACCCCCCAGAACGGAATGCCCATGATCTCACCCCGCCGCGTCTCCCTGACTGCCGCCGGCCTCGCCCTTTGCCTCGCCGGTTCCGCGGGGGCCCAGACGATCCTCGTCAACACGGCCGCGGATGACGTCGACTTCGGCGGGCTCCAGCGGGTCAGCGACCTGCCCGGCCCGGACGGCAAGATCTCCCTGACCGAAGCGGGGCTCGCCTCGGACAACACGCCGGGGGTGCAGACCATCGGATTCAACGTCCCCCAGAGCGAATGGACGTACCAATGGCTGTATCCGGGCCGCGCCGTCCTGAATCCCTTCGGTGGGTTCCGGGTGTTCGACACCGCGATCCTCGACGGCACGACGCAGACGGCCTTCACGGGGGACACCCACCCGAACGGCGGCGAGGTGATGATCTGGTCCCAGCTCTACCTGATCAACAACGTCGGCGGCGCGGTCCGTGGGCTCGCCAATTCCTCGATCAGCGTGTCCGGCGGCTCGGGCAACGTGATCCAAGGCAACTCCGACTGCGGCATCGAGATTTTCGATGGCGCCGACGGCAACTGGGTCGGAGGCACCGCCCCCGGTCAGGGCAACATCGGCAACGGCTACGTCAAGTTGGTCAGCACGAGCAACAACGTCGTCGTCGGAAATACCCTTCAGCGCGTGCGCGTCCTGGGCAACGGCCCCTTCCAGCCGCCGACCGTGAACAATCGCATCGGCGGGCCGACGCTCGCCGAGCGCAACAAGATCACGGGCTATGGCTCGATGAACAGCCAGGGCTTTCCCGGGGGGATGGCGGTCGAGATCGGGCAGGCGACGGGCACCGTGATCGAAAACAACTGGATCGGCCTGAGCGCCGATGGACTTTCCCAAGGCCATCCGTACTGCACCACCGGCGTCCAGCTGTGGATCGACAGCAACTACTCGACGCTGATCCGCGGCAACCGCATCGCCGGGATCCACGCGCTCTCGATGCCGCCCCACAGTTCGGGGAGCTACTACGGCACCGGCATCGTGATCAACGGCAACGGCAGCGGCGTCACGATCGTCGGCAACAAGATCGGCTTGAACGCCAACGATCAGCCGGTGCTGGGCTGCGTGGTCGGCATCTCGACCGTCAATGACTTCAACGGCCAGGTGCAGAACGTCGTCATCGGCGGAACCGCGCCCGGCGAAGGCAATGAGATTGCGGGCCAGGACCGCGAAGGCATCGTCGTCTCGAATGGCTACTCGGGCGTGCGGATCAGCGGCAACTCGATCCACGACAACGGCACCCTGGGCATCGAGCTGATCGACAGCGGCTTCCTGTGGGGTGTGTCGCCCAACGATCCGCTCGACGCCGACGGCGGCGCCAACGGCCTGCAGAACTTCCCCGTGCTGCAGCAGGCCTCGGGCACGGCGAGCACGCTGCGTGCCGTGGGCACCCTGGAGAGCAGCCCGCTGTCCAACTTCGCGATCGAGGTCTTCGCTTCGCCGCAGTGCGACGCCTCCGGCTTCGGCGAGGGGCGAATGTTCGTGGGTTCCACGGCCGTCAGTACCGATGGCATCGGCGTGGCTGCGTTCGACGTGACCTTCAACGCGAGCGTGCCCGCGGGCTGGTCGCTCACCTCGACGGCCAGGAACACCTTCGACGGTTCCACCTCCGAGTTCTCGGCCTGCGTGCCGATCAGCGGCACGGCGGTCGCCATCTACTGCGTCGCCAAGACCAACAGCCAAGGTTGCGTCCCGCAGATCGCCTCCAGCGGTTCGCTTGCCCTTGGGGACGCCGTTCCGTTCGTGATCAGCGCCCAGCAGGTGTTGAACGGCAAGGTGGGGATGTTCCTGTACGGCAAGTCCGGCCGCGCCGCGGTCCCCTTCCAGGGGGGGACCCTGTGCATCCAATCCCCGATCAAGCGCACTCCGCAGCAGAACTCGGGCGGCACGCCGCCGCCGGTCCTGAACTGCTCGGGGGTCTACACGTTCAACTTCGACGTCTGGTTCGCCGGCGGTTTCGATGGGGGGCTTTCCCTGGGAACGGCCGTCAACGGGCAGTTCTGGTCCCGCGACGGCGCCAGTTCCTTCGGCGCGGGCCTTACCGATGCGATCGAGTTCGCCGTGACGCCGTAGCCGGAACGAAGTCAGTCGAGGGGCGGACCAGGGCCCCCAAGTCCATGGGGAGTCGATCCCCCTGCGCCTCTCCAGAGCCCCTGGGACGCGCGAGGGGCATGTCCGAGAAACAGGGACACATCCCCGCACCACTCCTGGGACGATCGTCCGGGTCCGCGGGATGGCCACGGGGCGGCTCGCCGAGGAGCTTGCCTGCGGCGGGATCAGCGTGGAGGCGGCCGCGCGCTCAACGACTCGCGCGCGGCGGACACGATGGCGTCCGCGCGCTCGAGCGGCACCTGGGAAGAGACCAGCACGTGTTCGACGAGTTCCAGCGAGGCCTCGACCTCCTGGGCGACCGCGTGGGTTGCGCCGGAGCCTCGCAGGCTGGCCACCTCCTCCAGGAAACGAGCTCGCGCGGTGATCGGCACGCTGCCTGAGAGCTTTCTGACGGCGCGCACCACTCGCAGCGTTGCCTCGGGGTCGTTGAGCAGCACGGCGACGTGGGCGGCATCGGCCACACGGGCGCGCGCCAGGATTTCGGGACTCGTCGCATCGCCGTAGCTCGCGCGCATCCCGAGCGCCCGAGCCGCCCGCACGCGATCGGGATCGAGATCGACCACGACGTGCGGGATCCCGGCGCTGCAGAGCGAGCCCATGAGCAGCTGGCCGCCGACGCCGCATCCCAGCACGACGACGTGGCCCTGGAGCGGCTCGAGCTGCGCGTGGCCCCCCAAGTCGCGCAAGCCGAACATGCGCTCCAAGCGGCGCAGTCTGTGCGCTCCCGCAACCAGGTGCGGGCCCCAGCTCATCAGCAGCGGCGTGACCAGCATGGTCAGCACGCTGGCGTCGAGGAAGACGGCGAGCTCGCGCGGGTCCATCAGTCCGAGGTCGCCGCCGAGCTCGCCCAGGATGAAGCTGAACTCGCCGACCTGAGCCAGGGCCACGCCCGACAGCAAGACCGCCCGCAGGGGAAGCCGCATCACCAGGCCGCACAGCACCACCACGAGCAGCTTGCCGAGCAGCAGCGCACCGAACAGCAGCAGGACCGCCGCGGGCGATTCGAGCAACAGCCGCAGGTCGAGCAGCATGCCCAACGAGATGAAGAACAGGCTGGTGAACAGATCCCGCAGCGGCAGGACGTCCGACAAGGCCTGGTGGCCGTACTGCTGTCGGCCAGCACCACCCCCGCGAGGAAGGCGCCGAGCGCCAGCGACAGGCCGACCTGGGCCGTGGCCCAGGAGATGCCCGCGCAAACGAGCAGCACCGCCAGCAGGAACAGGTCTCTGCGCTGCGTGCGCGCGACGCGGGCGAACAGCGGCGGCACGCAGTAGCGCGCCAGCACCACGGTCAGAGCCATGACGATCGCGGCCTTGGCCAGGGCGCCGAGCACCTGCCCCGGTCCGGCGGCCCCGGCCGCGAGCATCGGGACGATCAGCATCATCGGCACGACGCACAGGTCCTGGAACAGCAGCACCCCCAGGATCAATCGCCCGTGGGGCGCAGCCAGCTCTCCGCGGTCGGTCAGTCCGCGCAGCACGATCGCCGTGCTCGAGAGCGCGACCAGGAAGCCCATGAACAGGCCCTTGTCCAGGGTCTCTCCCAGCAGCATCACGATCACCACGGTGGCGGCGCCGGTGAGGCCCACCTGCAGACCGCCGCCGACCAGCACCACGTGCGCGAGCTTGCGCAGCTCGGCCAGTGAGAACTCCAGACCGAGGGTGAAGAGCAGCAGCACGACGCCGATCTCGGCCAACTGCTCGATGCGCTGCATGTCGCTGACCAGGGCCATGCCCGCCGGACCGATCACCGCACCGGCCAGCAGGAAGCCCGCGACCACCGGCAGGCGAATCCGCTGCAGCAAGAGCACCACGAGCAGCGCCGCTGCCAGGAGGAGGACGATGTCGAGCGGCATGGCTGTTTGAGTAAGGCAGGCGACCGGTCCCCCGGGGAGGGCGGGCGGTGCGGCGGGTTCGACCGCGAGCCGTGCCCGCGGGCCTCCGGTGCGCGGCTCACCTTACTGGTGGTCGGCCTCCCAAGTCCGGATCGAAGCCGACGGGCCGGAAGCCCGAGCCCCTCGTCGCCCGCGCCCTCCACCGGGCTGCTCCCGGCGGGTCCGTGGCCCGAGGCCCTCCATGCCGCGACCAACGGAGGGGGCGAGCCTGCTCGCGATCCACCGGCCGTCTCAGGGCCGTCCCCAAGGACCCTCGTTCCCGGCGAGGGCCCAATTCCCCAGGGGGGACGGACCTGGGCACGCCGGTGACCGCCACCGGCCGGCGGCGGACCTCGGCGGCGAGGCCTTGGGCGGCGTCGCCATAAAGTAATGTAAAACAGTGAGTTACGGCATCATGGCTCGCGCCGTGGTGACCACAGGGCGCAGGCGGGTCCCAGCTCGAGGCTCCTCGAACACTCCGATGGGAGTGTAGACTCACGCGCTTCCCCCCGACCCGTCGAAAGGTCGGCGGGCCCCTCCCCGAACCCTCCCGTGCGCGAGTCCAAGGTCACCGTCAAGATCCCCGGCCGCTGTATCAGAAGATCCAGCAGGTCGTCGACGGGTCGGGGTTCAACTCCCCGACGGACTTCATCGTCTTCGTGTTGCGTGACCTGATGGGCGAAGCCGACAAGCATCGGCCCACCCTGGACGCGCAACCGGAGTACAGCGCCGAGGAACTCGCGGAGGTCAAGCGCAAGCTCAAGAACCTCGGCTACCTCTAGCCTTCCCACCCGAATGACCACCTCCACTGCCTCTTCGATCTCCCCCGTCCACGGCGGCCTGGCCAAGCCCGTCAACCGCATCGAGCCCAAGGACCGGGTCAATTTCCCGGCCTGGCGCGCGCTCCCCAAGGTGGAGGTGAACGAGAACGACCGCACCAGCCTGTATCGCATCGCGGACGGCACGCTGTCGCCGCTCACGGGCCCCATGGACCACGCCGACTACCAGAGCGTGCTCTCGCGCATGGCGATCGAGCGCGGCGGCAAGCTGTGGGCCTGGACGATCCCGATCGTGCTGCCGATCACCGACGCCGAGGCCGCCGCCTGCGTGAGCGGCAAGGAAATCGCGCTGTACTCCGGCGGCGAACTGTTCGGCAAGCTGCGCGTCAAGGACGTCTACGACTGGGACAAGACGGCCTTCGTCGCCGCGGTCTACGGCACGCCGCGCACCGACCATCCCGGCGCGCGCCTGTGGCTCGGCGATCCGCGCACGAAGTGCGTGGGCGGCGAGATCACGCTCGCCTCGTTCGTCGACCCGCGGCCCTTCGCGAAGCGCGTCCTTTCGCCGGTCGCCACGCGCGCCCTGATCGAGAAGAAGGGCTACGAGCAGTCCGTGGCCTTCCAGACGCGCAACCCGCTGCACCGCGCCCACGAGTACGCCCTGGTCTTTGGCGCGGAGAAGATCCTGCGCGAAACCAAGAAGCGGACCGGCGTGATCCTGAACCCGCTCGTGGGCCAGCTGAAGGGCGACGACGTGCCGGCGGACACGCGCATGCAGACGTACGAGGCGCTCGTCGAGGGGCGTTTCCTCGGCCAGGGCGACATGGACGAGGCGTTGTGGAAGTCCTGCAACCAGGACCTCAACAACCAGCTGGAGCTGATCGGCCTCGACATGCGCATGTACTACGGCGGTCCGGCGCGAGGCCGTCATGCACGCGATCTACCGCCAGAACCTCGGGTTCACGCACTTCATCATCGGCCGCAAGCACGCCGACGCGCCCTACGACGACAAGAGCGCCATCTGGGGCGACTTCGACGCCCAGGAGATCTTCAAGAAGCTCGAGGGGCAGCTCTCGATCAAGACGGTCAATGTGGGCTTCGCCGCCTACTTCGAGGAGATCGGTCGCGTGGGCCTAGTGGAGGACAACAAAGGCAAGACCCAGGTCAACATCTCCGGCACCGTGATGCGCGAGACGCTCGGCAAGGGCGAAATGCCCGACGCGCGCGTCATGCGTCCGTCGACCGCCAAGGTGCTCGCGGCCTACTACCAGTCGCAGGGAAAAACCCAGGGGTAACGATGGGACTGTTCGACTTCCTCAAGAAGCAGGAACCGCCGAAACCCTCGGGGCCATCCGGCGGGCCGCGCCCCCTGTTGCGGCCCATGGGTGGGGGGCTTCCGCCCCATCCCGAGCCCAAGGCGGAGAACAACTTCATCATCGCCATCCTCGATTCGTGCCGCTACGACTCGTTCATGGCGGCGGCGCCGAAGGTGATGTCGAAGCTCGGCCCGGTGGAGAAGCGCTACACCTACGCCTCGTCTCGCTCCCGGTGCTCAATCCGAAGACCGGCATCAACCGCGACTTCGACTCGTTCACGTTGATGGACCACCACAACGACATGCGCGCCATGCTGCCGACGATGAAGTTCGACACGGCGCGGCCGTCGTTCTATCTGCTCAACATCGGCGAGACGCACTATCCCTACGCCAAGCCGGGCGAGGACAGTTCGATGTGGCCGCGCATTTCCGGCGTCAACGGCGTCTTCAAGAAGATGGACGAGGCCGTGGACGCCCAGGGCAACCTGGTGAAGGACCAGACGCAGTTCTTCGACCAGGCGAAGCTCGACCAGCTGCGCGAACGCCAGATCGACACCGTGCGCTACCTCGACGGCGTCTTCCAGGAGCTGTTCGACCTGGTTCCCAAGAACACCCACATCGTGATCACCGCCGACCACGGCGAGTTGTTCGGCGAAATGGGTTATTTCGGCCACGGGCCGATCATGCACGACAAGTGCTTCGAGGTGCCTTACCTCGAAGGCAAGATCCGCTAGTTCCCACACTCATGACTCAACAAGGTTTCACGCTCTGGTTCACCGGTCTTTCGGGCAGCGGCAAGAGCACGCTGGCCACCTACCTCCTGCCGATCCTCAAGAGCCGCGGCAAGAACGTGGAGATCCTCGACGGCGACGAGGTGCGCGAGAACCTCTCCAAGGGCCTCGGCTTCTCCAAGGAAGACCGCGACACGAACATCCGCCGCATCGGTTTCGTCGCCAATCTCCTGGCGCGCAACGGGTGCGTGGCGGTGACCGCCGCGATCTCGCCCTACCGCGAGATCCGCGACGAGTGCCGCAAGAAGGCCCAAGCCCCGTTCGTCGAGGTCTACGTCGAAGCCTCGCTCGACGTGCTCGAGGAGCGCGACACGAAGGGCCTCTACAAGAAGGCCCGTGCCGGACTGATCAAGAACTTCACCGGTGTCAGCGATCCCTACGAGGCGCCGAACTCCGCCGAGGTCGTCGTGCACACGGGCAACGAATCGATCGAGCAGAGCGCGGCCAAGATCCTGGCCTACCTCGAGTCGAAGAACCTGATCGCCAAGAAGTAGTCGGCGCCTCAGGCCTCAGGCCTCAGGCCGCGGTCCCACAGGCGCCCCGGCGGTCCAGCATGGATCGCCGGGGCGTCCGGTCAAGCCAGGGCGGCGTGGGTCCTCGCGCTCATTTTCCGGCGGCCTGGGCCGGCGCCTTCACGCGCGTCCAGTGCATGATCCAGCTTTCGGTCCAGGTCTTGCCGTCGTCCTTCGAGGAAGCCTGGTACCAGCGGCACGAGGTCTTGGTGATCTGGTCCCAGGCGCCGCGGACGATGATCGGCTGGCCCTCCGATTCCTCGTCGGCATCCCACAAACCCACGCCGTCGGAGAAGCTGCCCCAGGCGGGGGACGAGCCCATCACGCCCTTGTCGCCGGGCACCCAGTAGTCGGCCCAGAGCTTGCGCTCGACGTCGAGCAGTCGCAGGCCCATGCCGCTGAACTGGCGCGCGGGAATGCGCAGTTCCTCGATGCTGGCCAGGCCCTTGAGAATGCCGGTCACCGTGGCCTCGCCTTCGAACTCGAGCCACTTCTCGCCGTCGAACCAGCGGTTGTGGATCTTCCATTCGCCGCTGAGGAAGTCGAAGTCCCCGGCCTTGCCGGTGGGGGGCGGCGGCTTGGCGTCCGCGCGGGCGCGCGGACTCACAATCGCACCGGCGGCCGTCGCGCCGGCGGCGAACTCGAGGAACTTGCGGCGTTCGAATTCCCACGCGTCATGGAAGTGGCTGTGCATGGCTGACTCCTGGGTTGGGCCCGCGAAGGAGGCGGGGTCTTGGATGGGGGCCCAGTCTGGGGGCGTACCCTGACGCCCGATGTCAGCGTTTGGCGCGAGCTCGCGTCTTCCGGCCGTAGAGACCGTGCAGGACCCGCGAAGCCTCGCGCAGGGAGCCCAGGAGCGCCGGCGGCCCGAGGGCCTCGACCCCGGGGCCGAGCTTGAGCAGTTCGCCCGCCGCCGCCTCGATGGACTCCACGGGCAAGAGCAGGGTGTGCCAGCCGCGCGCGTCCGGGGCCGGAGCCGCGGCCACGGCCCGGGCCGCGGCCGCGCTGAGGCCGGCCAGGGGGCGCAGCAGGGCTGTACGCGCGCGCACCCGGATCGTCACGGCCGACATGCGGGCCTCGTAGTCGGCGGCGAACTGCTTCCAGTGCCGCGCCAAGTCGAACCCCTTGGGCGGCGAGGAACTCTCCTGTTCCACGCTGAGTTCCTGGATCGAGCCCACGCGGTAGGTGCGAATCTGCTCCCCGGCGGCGGCCACCAGATACCAGAGGCCTGCCTTCAACACGAGGCCCAGGGGAGCCACGCGGCGGTCGACCACGGCCTTCCAGCTTTCGTAGCGCAGGCGCAGCATGCGGCCCTGCCACACGGCCAGGGCCAGCTCGGGCAAGAGCCGCTGCTCGTCCGGCCCCTGGAACCAGGTCACGGGGTCCACGTGGAAGCGCGAGGCCACGCGCTTGGCGTCTCGGGCCGCGGCTTCGGGCAGCGCGGCAAGCAGCTTCAAGCGCACGGTCTCCACGGCGGAGCCCATGCCGAGCTGGGCCGCGGCGAAGGGCAGTCCCGCCAGGAACAGGCTCTCGGCCTCCGGCCGGTCGAGCCCCGTGAGCCGCGTGCGGTAGCCCGCCAGGAGCTCGAACCCGCCGCCGCGGCCGGACTCGGCCCGCACGGGCACGCCGGCCGCGCTCAGGGAATCGATGTCGCGGTAGATCGTGCGCACGGAGACCTCGAAGGCGCGCGCCAAGGCCGGCGCCGAGACGCGTCCTTCGGCCTGCAACCGAAGCAGGATCGAGAGCAGGCGGCTGGACTGCATTCCGGCAACTTGCCACAGGTGGGCGGGCCTGGACAGGGGGGCCGCGGCCCAGCGTGGGGACACACGCTCGCCCTCACCTTCCGGGCCTGGCACCTAAGGCCGGACGACCGCGGGCAGTCGGCTCCCCGCCCCCATGGACTTCCCGGCCCTGCCTCCCGGTGGGGCAGGGCGCTTCCCGGGGCCCGCTTCGCCGGCCACGCCCGGGCCGGGCTTCAGGGGCGACAGGCGTCGGCCGATGAGGCCCCCATGGAGTTCAGCGCGAACTGGCTGATGGCCTCGCTGTTGGTGAGCACCGTGGGAGGTGGGCTGTTCCTCTACGGCAAGAAGCAGTCGCGCCTGCCCCAACTCCTGTGCGGCATCGCCCTGATCGCCCAATCGATGCTCGTGGCGAGCGTCGGCTGGATGTTCGCCGCAGCCCTCGGGGCCATCGCCCTCCTGGCGCTCGCGCTGCGCGCCGGCTGGTGAGGCCTGGGTCGGGCTACGGCCCGACGGTGTATTCCAAACCGGCCGACAACGTCGCGTTGTTCGGCGCCGCGAAGCCGTTGTCGCGGCCCCAGCATTGGGCGTCGACCACGGTGCCGGGCGTGGTCAGGAACGAAGCCGGAGTTCCCCCCAGGGCGCCGACGGCGAAGGCGTTCATGTCGAGCGCATAGACACCCGAGCAATCGTTCGGCGGCGGATTGCCGCCGGAGTTCATGGCCACCGTGCGCCGCACCGGCGTGTTGACGCAGCGCAGGCCGCCGCTGAAGGGCACCGCGGCCTGGCCCGCGTTGGTGTAGAGGAACAGGCCGGGCTTGTTGTTGATCACGTCGGTCGTGAGCAGCGTGAAGCCCAGGCCCGCGGTCGCGCTCGGCGTGCCGAACCAGCCGATCGAGGGGATGCAGCCCAGACTGTTGACCTTGGGCGTGCAGTAGACGATCGGCGGGAAGTCGTTGCGGAAGGCGAGGTCGACTTGCCGCCCGGCGCGGGGGCGAGGAACGTGGGGTCGAGCTCCGTGTAGTTCGTCGGATCGAACTCGTGCACCTGGCCGGTGAAGCCGTCGACGACCAGCACCCGGCCGCTCCAGGGGCTGATCTCGATGCCGTGGGGGATGTTCCAGCCCGTGCCCGCGAAGCTGCCGAGGAACGTGTGCGCCGCGTCGTAGCGCAGGACCAGATTCGTCGGCCCCGACGAAGTCACCAGGATCTCCCCGTTGGGGTTGAAGGCGATGTCGTTCGTGCGCGCGCCGACCGGCTGATTCCAACTGCTGACGAATCCGCCGTTCGTGGCGTTGACTTCCTGCACGAAGCTGCCCTGGTACGAGCAGATGAACAGATTCCCGTTCGGCCCGATGCGCATGTCCGCGGGAGCGGGGACCGTCGTCAGCGTCGACACGTAGGCGCCGGTGATCGAGTTGTACTCGCGCACGTCATTGGTGCTCCAATCGCCGATGAGCACGTTGCCGTTCGGTCCGTAGATGCCCGCCCACTGCGTTCCGCCGGTCGGGTTGTAGGTCTTGATGTAGGCGCCCGTCTGGGCGTCGTACTCCTCGACACCGCCGGACCAGTGGCCGACCAGAACGCGGTTGTTCGTCGCCCCGAAGTGGATGCCGAGCTGGCCGGAGGCGCCGGTGGGCGAAAGGAAGTTGGCCTGGTAGGCACCCGTGGCGCCCGCGTAGCGGCGCACGATGTTCGAGAAGTCGCTCGTGACGAACAGGTCCCCCCCGGAGGCGAAGGCCAGGCCGCCGGAGAGCGCGACGAGGGCCGAGAGGCGCGCGAGGAACAGGGAGGGGAGCGAGCTCGACATGCTGGGCACCGCGGGTTGCGAGAGTGGGGCAGGGATCAGTCCAAGGTCGCCGTGACTCGACGCCGCCGGGGGCGACAAGTTTCGAGTCTAAACCGTGTTCCCGGGAAGGGCGGTCCGTTCGGGACCCGCTCCGGGGCCGCAGGCCGCCGCCCCGGGAGGGCCGCCGCCCCGGGGCGGGCCGCCGCCCCGGGGCGGGCCGCCGCCATGGACCGGGCGCGGACGCCGCCGCGCCCGCGGCCCTCCCGCTCAGCGCGGAGGCTCGCCGGCGCGTCGCTCGGCCTCTTCCCAGGCCCGTTCCTCCGCCTCCCATTTCTTCAGGTCCTCTTCCAGGTACCTGTGGGCGTCCGCCCAGTGGGTGGTGTGGCCCCCGGCCGAACTCCAGGAGGAGTCGCCGGGCTCGGCGATGGGCCCGTAGTCGTCGAGCGTGGGCTTTTTGCGCCGCGGCGGCAGGCTTGGGCCTGCGTTCCTGGAAGCGGAGGCCGCGGGGCTTTGGAGCCGCGCCGGCGGCGTGGGTGCGGAGGGCGTTGACGAAGCCGGGAGCGCCGACAGCGCCGCGGGCGACATGGGGGGCAGGAGCGAGGCGGGAATCGTGCGCGGGTCGTAGCTGACCGGCCGGTTGTGCCGGAACCAGCGCACGGCCGTGCGCGCGCCGAAGATCACCAGCACCAGGTGCACGATCGCGGTGGGACCCGCGTAGGAGAGGCCCGCGAGCGAGAGCGCCAGGGAGAGTGCCGCCAGGCCCACGCCCAGGGCCAGCAGGTTGAGCAGGTAGCGCGCGCCGCTCTTTCCGCCGCGGTAGGCGACGTTCTTGCCGTGGGCCAGCAGCATCCCGTGGACGGCCTGGACGAAGGCCGCGTACTCCGCCGGCTGGGGCAGGAAGTCGCCGACGCCGCGGCAGGTGGTGCTGGCGAATTCGAGGCTCTGGCCGCTGCGGGTGGCCAGGCGGCAGCGGAAGCGCTCGCGATCGAAGCGCGTCGGATCGAACCACAACCGCACGGCCATGACGTCCGACCAGGTGATGCGCCGCACTGCCGAGCCGTCGGAGATGGTCAGTCCCTCGGGGGTTGCGGCGAGCTCCTGCGGCCGGTCCGAGATCGAGGCCCTGAAGTGGAGGAGGATGGCGGTCATGTTCCGCACGATCCTAGAGGCACCAGCGTCCGATTCGAAGGTCCGCAAGGGCAATCAGCGGTCCGGCGCGGCGAGGCCCAACGTGGACGCATCCGGCGGGCTGGCGACGGTGCGCGGATTCCCAATCCACCCCAGCGTGGATGGGGGGCCCCAGGAACCCCGCTGGTGGACTGATCCAGAAGTGCGTTGGCCAAAGGGCCTGAATGCGGTTTCCCGGCCGGGCGCGGCGACGACGCGTGTTCGCCGCCTCACTCGGAGGAGCGGCCACTTCGCCAGGGAGCCGCGGGCGGGCCGGCTCGGTCGGCGTACGCCCGGATCAGGACACTAGACTGAGAGTCGACTCCGGGCGACTGTGACCGCACCGCATCTCCACCCGCACGACGATGGCGCAGAACCAAGCGACTCGCAATTGGACCTTCACCGGACTCCTCGACCGGATTCGTGGTCTCAAGATCCTCCTCGTTCTGCTGCTCTTCATCGGACTTGGAGTGACTTGCCTCTTCCTCGGCGCGCAGCGGCCTTCTGGCGTGGCTCGAGACGTGCTGATTGCGATCGGGACCACCTGCATCAGCACGTCGATGGTGGCCTACTGTTTTGACCTGCTCGTGCGCGGCGAGTCGCAACGCACGCTGCGGGACACGATTGCCTCCGCCGTAACCGATCCGCCCGATTTCTTCGAGGCGCTCAGCCCCGACGTTCGTGAGCGCATGATCGAGGCCATTCTAGGGCGCGGACACCTCGAGACGGTCTCGCCGCGGTGCAGTGACCGGGTCGCGGTCGAGGCACTTTCCCGCCAGCTTGGGGAGAATCGCCAGATTGCGGAGCCTCTGCTCCAGCTCGTCAAGGCGCACTAGTCCGGAGTCCGACGCTATGACTCTCGCTACTTCAACAAGGTGGTGATTTCCGCTGGAGATTCCGCGGCAGATGCCTGCACGGTGGTTTGCGAGATTTCCTACAAGGAAGCGGTCCGCTTTCTCCGGAAGGACCCCACGAAACCGCTTGCGGTGCGCATCGCCGCGGTCAAGGACGAGCAGGCGTACAAACGCATTGCAGCCGGCAACGAATGGGCCCTTGTCTACCTGGAGCGCGAGGACTTTCGAGTCGAGGTGACCGCGTGCAGGATCGGTGGGGTTGAGGCCTCGTCGAACGCAACGGGGATCGACCACCCCCCGGGCCTGCATGTCTTGGAGTTTTCGGTGCCATCGAATAGGCGCAGTGTGGACCCGGAAGCCTCCGTCGACATTGCCCTCACGGTTCGCCAGACCCACAAGGTCCGGCTGCCCGTGCTGATCTATGACCTCACGGAAGACCTTTCAGGGTTGCGAGTTCTCCGTCACCAATGAACATCCTGAGATCGAAAAGGTGCGAGTGCTCCCGCGCATGACCTCCACGGACACCGCGCCAGAAGTTCGCAAGCACGGGTCACGGACCCAGACCGTTTCCTCGGATGCCTGGGTCTTTCCCACGACCTCCGTGGTCATCGCGCTGCACTGGAAGAGCCCGCAAGCTCCGCCACCGGCCGGAGGCCACCCAGCTCCCCAGGCGGGGCCGAGGTGCGTCCCCCCGGGCACCTGACGGATCCGCTGCCCAAGGACTTCGAGAGGACGATCCCTTGGGGATCGGAGGCCGGAGCAGCCTGGCCTCCGGGCACTCCCGTCTGGCCATCTCCCAGCACGCCGCGCGCCCGCGCAAGTGCGGGGACCGCCCGGGGAGCGGTGGAAGGCGCAACTACCCGGTGATGATTCCGCCGCCACCGCCAAGACGCGCGGGTGCGCATCGAGGCATGGAGCGGAGGCATGAAAGGCCTGTACTCATCGGCGACCTCATGGAACACAAGTAACGGGCACGACTGGAGCTAGGCTCCAGCCCTTGCTTGGAATCACGAAAGCACCTCCCAGACTCGACTTCAGGGAAAGCCGGAGCGGCACCTTCAGCCGCATCGCGAAGCGTCCGCTGCCCGCGCAGACTATCGTAAGTAATTGCAAATACAAGCGTTAGGGCGACATGAAAAACTGGGGCAGACACTGCCGGACGAGCGCTGTTGCCCACCGGCGCCCCCGACCCAGCCTTCCTCCGCCGGGCGGATCGGGGCAGAGGTGCGGCGCGCTCTCGGACCGGTCCCGGCGCTGTGGACCTGAAGCCTGGCCCTCGAGCCCGAAACGTGCTCCCCCCGGGCGATCTTCGCCCATGGTCCTACCGAACGTGCCTCTCCCGGCACCGTGGTTGGAAGGCCCCCGGCGGTCGGGCGCGGCCCGCAGGCCCGTCGTTCTTCCAGCGGGCCTGACTCCTGGCTTCCGCGGCGGCCGAGGGCCCCTGCGAATGGGCCTGGCAGTCTGTACCGGGCCGAGGAGCTGTCCTAAGGGGGCGCTGTGCTAGATTCGCGCTTTGGCCCCCCACGGCGGGCCCCGCTGGGAGCCTCCCCGGGGCGCAGGGCTCCCAGGGGCTCCAGCCATGGGGAGGGCCGGAACGATAGTCACCCTTCCGGCCCCTGACCCGGGCCACCCTCCCCTCGGCGCCGCCCTCTCGATGTTCCTCGATCCCAGCAAGTTCCCCGCCCGGCTGAGCGCCCTGCGTGCCGGCCGGGGGGCCCGGGCAACCGGCTGGGCTCTGGCCCTGGCGGCGGCCCTCACGGGCCCCTGGTGCGCCCCGGCGGCGGCCGACCCGCTGCTCGGGGGGATGCCGCTGGCCTACATCGGCCCGGGGGCCGGGTTCGCGGCGGCGGGGTCGGTGCTGATCCTGGCCGGCACGTTCCTGATGGCGATCGGGATCGTGCTCGTCTATCCGTTCAAGATGGCGGTCCGCTTCGCGCAGATGCGCGGCAGGCCCAAGCCCAAGGTCAAGCGCATCGTGGTGCTGGGCCTCGACGGTTTCGACCCGGAGCTGGCCCGCAAGTACATGGCGGAAGGGCGCATGCCCAACCTGGAACGCCTGGGCCAACAGGGCGTGTTCTCGCCGCTCGCCACGGCCTGCCCGTCGATCTCCCCGGTGGCCTGGTCCTCCTACGCCACGGGCGTCGACGCCTCGCGCCACAACATCTACGACTTCCTCACGCGCGACCCGTGCTCGTACATGCCGGTGCTCTCCTCCTCGGAGACGCACACGCTGCCGCGCACCCTGAATCTGGGCTTCGCCAAGGTGCCCTTTGGCCACCGCGCGACCTGGCGCTCGCTGCAGAAGAGCCAGCCGTTCTGGAAGCTGCTCGGCGACGCGCTTCGTGTGGTCGTCGATCATTCGCGTGCCGATCACCTTCCCGCCCCAGCCTTTCAAGAACGGCACGCTGCTGTCGGGCATGTGCGTGCCGGACATCCAGGGCACGCAGGGTTCGTTCTCGTTCTACTCCACGAAGCCGCGCCCCGCGGGCAAGCACATCGGCGGCCAGCAGTACCAGATCCGCTGCGTGGGCGGCGTGGTCGAGTCGAATCTGACCGGCCCTCCGGGCGCGGACCGGACGCCGCTGAAGTGCCCGTTCCGGGTCGTCTTCGACGCCAAGACCCGCCAGGCGACCTTCCATGTGGGCGCCGAGAAGGTCAGCGTGGGGCCGCGCGAGTACACGCCGTGGATGGTCGTGCCCTTCGGCAAGATCACCGGCATCGCCAGGCTCTACGTGCAGACCTGGGACGACAAGGACGTCGAGATCTACGTCACGCCGATCAACATCAATCCGGACAGTCCGGCGATGCCGATCAGCCACCCGTTCGTCTACTCGATCTACCTGGCGAAGACGCTCGGGATGTACGCCACCCTGGGCCTGGCCGAGGACACTTGGGCTCTGAACGAGCGCGTGATCGACGAGGAGGCCTTCCTCAAGCAGTCCTGGCTGATCTGCGAGGAGCGCAAGCAGCAGCTGTGGGAGGTGCTCGACAAGACCCGCAAGGGCTTCGTCACGGTGGTGTTCGACACCTCCGACCGCATCAGCCACATGTTCTATCGCTATCTCGACCCCACGCACCCGGCGAACGCGGGCAAGGACGTGGAGCGACACAAGCAGGTGATTCCCGAGATGTACGGGAAGATGGACGAGCTCGTGGGCGAACTGGTCGCGCGCCTGGGCGACGATCCCGAGACGGTCCTGATGGTGATCTCCGACCACGGGTTCACGAACTTCCGCCGCGGCGTGAACCTGAACACCTGGCTCAAGGAGCAGGGCTACCTGGTGCTCAAGGAGGGCAACGAGACCTCGCCCGACTGGTTCGCCAAGGTCGACTGGTCGAAGACGCGCGCCTTCACCCTGGGGCTCACCGGCGTGTTCCTGAACCGCGTCGGGCGCGAGGGCCAGGGCATCGTCGAGAAGCGCGACGTGGACACGCTGGCGCGGGAACTGAAGCTCAAGCTCGAGGCCCTGCGCGATCCCGCGGACGGCCAGCCGGTGATTCGCGAGGTGTTCCTGACCCGCGAAGTGCACAAGGGGCCCTACGCGGACATGGCCCCGGAGCTCCTGATCGGCTACCACAAGGGCTTCCGCCACTCGTGGGACTGCGCCACCGGCGCCGTGCCGCGCGAGGTGTTCACCGACAACACGAAGTCCTGGTCCGGCGACCACTGCGTGGACCCGCGGCTCGTGCCGGGCGTGTTCTTCTGCAACCGCAAGATCAACACGGCCGAGCCCAACCTGATGGACATCGCGCCCACGGTGCTCGAGCAGTTCGGCGTCGACGTGCCGGCCTACATGCAGGGCAAGTCGCTGTTCGCGCCCGGCGAGGGCGCCGGAGTCGGCGGCGGCCGAACTGCGCGCGCGGCGCGCGGCCAAGGGGCCCCGAGCGTCGAGGGAGCCGCCCGATGAACCTCCCGCGTTGGACGGCCTATCCCGCGCTCGGCGCGGTGTTCGTGCTGGCCTGGCTGGCCATCCCGCACCCCCTGAAGAAGCACCCGGCCCCCCGGAGCGCGGCCCACGAGCGCGTGGTGGTGCTCGGCATCGACGGGCTCGATCCGGAGATCCTGGCCGAGGCCATGCAGCGCTTCCCCGAGCGCATGGGGAACTTCCAGAAGCTCGCCGACCAGAACGGGATCCACTCCCTGGGCACCTCGACGCCGCCCCAGAGCCCGGTGGCCTGGTCCAACTTCATCACCGGCCTGAACCCGGGCGGCCACGGCATCTTCGATTTCATCCACCGCGATCCGGCGACACGCATGCCGATCGCCTCCACGACCAAGTCGTCGGATCCCACGGTGCTCTCGCTGTTCGGCGACTGGCAGTTGCCCCTGTGGGGCGGCGACGGCGGCTCGAACCGTTCGGGCGAGGCCTTCTGGACCTTGCTCGCCCTGCGCGGCATCCCCGCGGACATCTGGCGCATGCCGGCCAACTTCCCCGTCGTGCCCTCCGACGGACTTTCGTTCTCGGGCATGATGACCCCGGCGGTCGACTCGGCCTACGGCGAGTTCACCTTCTACACCGAGGTGCCCGTGGCGAGCGAATTCGCCGTGGGCAAGAAGATCCGCAACGTGCTTCCCACCTCCGGCGGGCAGATCAAGACCAGCCTGGAGGGGCCGGCCAGCCCCTTCGACAAGACCCCGGAGCCGGTGCGCACCCCGCTGACCGTGAGCCTGGATCGCGAGAACCGGGCCGCGGCCCTGGAACTCGACGGCAAGGTGCTGGTGCTGGAGCCCGGCGAGTGGAGCGAGTTCGTGCCGGTGACCTTCGCCACGGCGCCCGCCCATCTGGCCGACGTGCACGGGATCGTGCGCTTCTACCTGCGCTCCCTCGAGCCGTTCCAGCTCTACGCCTCGCCGATCAACATCGACCCCGAGGCCCCCGTGGCCCCGGTCAGCGAGCCGTTGGAAGCCAGCGCGGAGCTGGCCTCGCGCCGCACGGGCATCGGTCCCTACTACACCCAGGGCATGCCCGAGGACGTGGGTGCCCTCAAGGCCCAGGTGTTCAGCGACCGCGAGTTCATGCTGCAGTCCGGCCTGGTCCACGCCGAGGGCGAGCGCATGATGGCGTACGCCCTGGACCGCTGGCTCGCCAACGAGCGCGGCGGGTTTCTGTTCTTCTACTTCAGCACCGTGGACCTGTGCGGGCACATGCTCTGGCGCCACGGCGACGAGCTGCACCCGCACCACGACCCGGCGTTCGCGTCCACGAGCTCGGTGGAGTGGACCCGGCGCGAGGGGAGCACCTGGAAGGACTCGATCATCGATTTGTACCTGGCCATGGACGTGGTCCTGGGCGAGCTTTCCGCGCGCCTGCCCGCGGACACGACGTTGATCGTGATGAGCGATCACGGCTTCGCGCCCTACTGGCGCAAGTTCAGCCTGAACACCTGGCTCTTCGAGAACGGCTACCTGGTGCTCAAGCCGGGCATGGACAAGGAAAAGCCCGCGAACGCTCCGGACTTCGAGGCCGTGTCGATCCTCGAGGCCGTCGACTGGTCGAAGACGCGCGCCTACGGCGTGGGCTTCAACGGCCTGTACCTGAACCTCGCCGGCCGCGAGGGCCTCGGGCCCCACGCCAAGCCGGGCGAGCAGGGCATCGTGACCCGGGAACAGGCGCCCCCCCTGCTCGCCGAACTCAAGGCCAAGCTCGAGGCGCTGCGCGATCCCAAGGACGGCGCCCAGGTGGTGCTGCGCTGCGACCTGGCGAGCGAGGTCTACAGCGGCGAGCGCGCCCGGACCGGCGACGGCATGCCCGACATGATCGTCGGGTACAATTCCGGGTACGACAATTCGGACGAGGCCACGCAGGGACGCATCCCGCACGACGTGCTCGCCGACAACCTCGGCGGCACGTTCAACGGCAGCCACCTGATGGCCCCGGACGTCGTGATGGGCACCCTGCTTTCCAACCGCAAGGTCCTGCCCGGCCGGCACGGCCTGGAGGACCTGACCGTGGAGATCCTCGCGCGCTACGGCGTCGCGCCGAGCGAGGGGATGGGCGGCCATCGCGTGCTCGAATCTCGTTGACCTGAACCCCTGACCCAGGAAGCACCATGTTTGGCGGCGGACCCAAGATCAAGTTCGACAAGGACCTCTACGAGCGCGTGAAGAAGATCGCGGAGATGGCGGGCTACGCCTCCGCGGACGAGTTCATCGTGCACTGCGTCGAGAAGGAGCTCGCCAACTTCGAGGGCGCGCAGTCCGACGCGGAGATCACCGAAAAGCTGCGCGGGCTGGGCTACATCAGCTGAGCCGCGCCGCGCGACGCCGGATCTTCCCCACACCCTCACCATGAACGGCCTCAACAGCGCCCTGAACTGGACCTTCGACCTGGTCCTGGCGCCCTTGGACCGCCTGGGGGTGGCCTGGTCCCTGATCGTCGTTTCGGGGATCTTCGGCGTGCTGGCGCTGGTGGCCTTCAAGCACATCAGCTCCCAGCGGCGCATCAAGGCCGTCAAGGACAAGCTGAAGGGCCATGTGATCGCGATTCGGATCTTCCAGGACGACCTGCGCGTCGTCGGAGGATCGGTGGTCAAGATCCTGGGGCGCAACTTCCAGTACCTGGGCCTCAACTTCGGACCGTTCCTGCCCCTGGCCCTGCCCTTCGTCTTCGTGGCGGCCCAGTTGGTGGTGCGCTACGCCTACTCGCCGGCGCCCGTGACCCAGGTGACGACGGGCCTCCTGGCCGGATCGGGAACGCTCCTGGAGGTGCAACTCGCCCGGGGCTCCGAGGGCCGCGTGAAGGAGCTCGTGGTTCAACTGCCCGAGGGCGTCGTGGCCCTCTCCCCTCTGGTCCGCGTGCCCGCCGAGGGACGCGCCTTCCAGGAAATCGCGGCCGTGAGCCCGGGGGTGCACCAGCTGAGGCTCTCGATCGGCAACGTGGTGGAGACCAAGTCCTTCTGCGCCGGCGGGGACGGCCTGCGGGCCATGCAGCCGCGGCGCGTGAACAGCTCCGAGTGGTACGCGCTCCACGATCCCGAGCACTGGCCCGCCCTGTGGCCCGCGGAACCCGGGTTCCCCTCCGACTCGCCCTTCCGCGCGGTGGCCGTCGCCTATCCCGATCGGGACCTGGGCTGGCTCCCGGGCGGCGAGGGGGGCATCCTCTTGGTGTTCGTCCTGGCGTCGATGGCCTTCGGCCTGGTCGCGCTCAAACCCCTGGGCGTGCAGATCTGATGTACTCGCAACTTCTGGAGCGCGCGCTGCACGCGGCCATCGCCGCCCACGACGGCCAGACCCGCAAGGGCGACGCCTCGAGCCCCTACGTGACGCACCCGCTGCACGTGGCGCTGATGCTGGCGCGCTTCGGCCTGGAGGAGGATGTGATCGCCGCGGGACTGCTGCACGACGTGGTCGAGGATTCTCCCGGCTGGACCGTCGAGCGCGTGGCCGAGGAGTTCAATCCGCACGTGGCGGGCATCGTCTCCCAGCTCACCGAGGACAAGACGCGCAGCTGGGGCGAGCGCAAGTCCGCCGGCGTGGCCAAGGTACCGCACATGTCGCCTGAAGCCGCCTCGGTGAAGGCCTGCGACAAGCTCCACAACCTGCACAGCCTGACGGCCCAGTTGCGCTCCGCCCGGGATCCCGATCAGGTCTGGTCCCAGTTCAACGGCGGCCGGGAGCGCACGCTGGCCATGTCCCACGAGCTGGTGGAGGCCCTGGCCCAACGCGTGGACGCGCGCATTGCGCGGGCCCTGCGCGCGGCCCTCGCGCATCTCCTGGAACTGTCGGCGCCCGCCGCCGCGCGCCCCTGAGAGCGCGCGGGGCCGGCTCGTCGTCGAGCGATCGAACCGCGGAGAACTCTAGGGCGCCGTGGTGAAGCGGATCGCCTCGGTCAGTCCAACGTTGTTCGGCGCGGGGAAGCCCTGGTCGCGGCTCCAGAATTGGCCGTGGAGCGTCGTGCCCGCGGTGATCGACTTGGAGGCCATGTACGCCTGACTGAAGTGGAACGAGTAGCTCCCCGTGCAGTCCGCGGGTCCCACGGGCCCGCCTGAGTTCTGTCCGGGCGTCCGGCGGATCGTGCCCCCCAGGCACAGCGTCCCCCCGAAGAACGGCACGCTGCCCGAGCCGTTGGCCCACAACAGAAGACCGACCTGATTCGAGCGCACGTTGTGGGCGCTGAGGAAGAAGTTGTCGAAGGCTCCGCCGACGTGCGGTTCGCCGCCGGTGGTGATCGCGGAGAGGCAGCCCAGCGAATTCACCTTGGCCGTGCAGTAGCTCTCGATCGGGGGCACGCTCGAAGCGGTGTCGCGCACGAGGCAATCGAAGTCATTCGTGTCGCCCGCGACCAGGCCCTGGAGGTTGGTCTCGAAGGCCACCAGGCTGCCCGTCGGGCTGAGGGCGACCGGTCCCAGGTACTCGCCGGTGAACGGCGGGGGCTGGCCCTGGTCGCCGTTGCTCGCCCGCGAGACCAGGGTGGTCACCCCGAACTGCAGGTCCCGCAGGAAGGCGTCGTCGGTGGTGTCGATGTCGAGCGGATCGAGCGTGGTGGCGTTGCTGTAGAACGCGACCCAGCGCCCGTCGTCCGAGATCGTGGGCTGGTAGCTCGCGCCGTCGCTGTGGACCCCCAGCGTGCTGAGGCTCAGCACGTTGATGGAGTTGGTCGGAACGTCGATCAGGAAAATCTCGTTGTTGCCCGAGAGGCCGGGCACCAGATTGGTCGCGTAGCTGTCGAAGACGATGCGCGTGGCATCCGGCGTCATGTCCAAGCCGTAGTACGCGTCGGCGTCCGCTTCGCCGCCGTTGGGGTCCAGATTCAAGCGCACCGTCGTGCCGTTCTGCCGGTCCCGCAGGAACACGTCCTGGAACTGGTTGGTGTCGCCGACCACGAGGTCGCTCGACTGGCTCAGGAAGGCCACGTAGCGGCCGTCGGCGGAGATTCGCGGCTGGTCGCTCCAGTTGTCCCCGGGGAGTCCGTTCAGGGCCACGCTGATCAGCGAGAGACTCCCCGTCTGAAGGTCCCGCAGGTAGATTTGCTGGCCCAGGACCGGTCCGAGACCCAGGTTGGAGGCCTCCGAGGTGAACACCGCCAGGCGACCGTCGTTGGACGTGCCGCCGGAACTCAGGGATCCGCTGCTGCTCGAGATGTCCGGCTCCACCCCCGCGAGACCCAGGCTGACGCGCACGACCTGACCGGTCACGCGATCCAGCCGATAGGCATCCGTGGCTCCGTTGGTGTCCGCGGGACCCAGGTTGGTCGCCTCCGTGGCGAACACCACGTAGCGGCCGTTGGCGCTGATGCCCGCGTCCCAGATGTCCCCGTCGATCGACCCGCCGCCGGGGATGGGAACCGCCTGGGTCATCTGGCCCGTCCAGCGATCCAGCCAGGCGAGTTCCAGAAACCCGTTGCCGTCGCCCGGCAGGAAGCCGTCCTGCACCAGGACCAGGGCCAGCCGTTCGTCGGGCGTGAAGTGAAGCACGCGCGCCGCCGCGTTCACCTGCCGCCCCCCCGGGCCCTGCACGCGCGTCGTGGTTTGCGCGACGGACTGGGATGCGAGGATCGTCGATGCGAGCGCGAGGAGCGCGAACCTGCCGCGGGATGCTGCTCTCATTTCTGCCGAACTCCTGAACGGGCCTAAGGAAAAGGAGGGACCTGGGTTGACCTTAGCACGAACTGCGCGATTCGTGGGCCGGCCCGTCCCGAGCCGCCCGGGTCTGCCGGGTGTTGATGCCTCAGGCGCTACCCTGGCCCCATGCACGTGATCGCCATGGCCGGGCTGCCGGGGGTGGGCAAGAGCGCCCTGGCCCAGGCTTTGGCGCGGCGCCTGGGTTGCGCCGTGCTGGACAAGGACGTGGTGCGGGAAGAGCTGTTTCCCGGCGCCGTGGACCATTCCGCGGGCCAGGACGACCGCGCCATGGCCGCGATCTACGCGCGCGTCGAGGAGCAAGCCCGCGGCGGCGCCTCCCACGCGGTCATCGACGGCCGCACGTTCACGCGCCGTGCCCACGTGGACGAGCTCCGAGAGCGCGTCTCCCGCATGGGGGCCACGCTCACCCTGATCGAGTGCGTCTGCGACCCCCACGTGGCGCGGGATCGCATCCGGCGCGACCTGGAAGCGGGCCGGCACCCCGCCCGGAATCGCACCCCCGAACTCCATGACGAACTGCTCCGCCGTGCCGAGCCCATCGAGGGCCCGAAGCTGGTCGTCGAGAGCACGCGAGGCGACCCCGCGGTCCTCGCGGCCTCGCTCGGACTGAGTCCTTGATCGTCACGCCGCATCCCCGCGGCGCGGCGCCCGTCGTTCAGGCCCGGGGCCGAAGCTTGGGCTTCGCGCCGGCCGCGGGCGCGGCGTGTTGGGACGCTGCCGGACCCACCCGCCGTCCCTCCCCGAGGCCGAGGAAGCGCGCCAGGATCCGATCCTCGCCCGCCAGTTCCGGGTGAAAGGTGGCGGCAAGATGGGGGCCCTGCTCCACAAGTACCGGCTCGCCGCGGTGGCGCGCGAGCACGCGCACCTGCGGCCCCACGCCCGTGAGGCACGGCGCGCGGATGAAGATCGCCCGCAGCGGTGCTGCGCCGAATTCTCCCGGCGCCAGCTCGGCCTCGAAGGAGTCCACCTGCCGGCCGTAGGCGTTGCGCGCGAGCGTCGCGTCGATCAACCCGAAACGCGGCGGCCGAGTGCCGTCGTCCTGTCCCATCAGAATCGCGCCCGCACAGGTGCCGAACAGCGCCAGCTCGCCGCGCGCCGCGCGTTCTCGGATCTCGTCGAACAGGCCGAACAGCACCAGCAGGTGGTGGAGTGTGGTCGACTCTCCCCCCGGCAGGATCAGGTGCGTCAGGCCCCCGAGGTCCGCCCGCGCGCGCACGAGCACCGGCTCGTGCCCGAGCCGGCGCACCGCCCGCGCGTGGGGTTCGAAGGAGCCCTGCAGGGCGAGCACTCCGACCTGAACGGCCGCCGTCATCGCATCACCACCCGCGCCCGGCGAGGAGCTCTTCCTTGGGCAGGCTCTCGATCGAGATGCCCTTCATGGCCCCACCGGTCTCGCGCGAGGCCTCGACCAGCACGCCGCGGTCGCGGAAGCGCGCGGTCGCCTTGACGATCGCCGCCGCCGTGCGCGCGGGCTTCTCGCTCTTGAAGATGCCGGATCCCACGAAGACCGCCTCGGCCCCCAGGGCCATCACCAGGGCCGCGTCGGCCGGCGTCGCCACCCCGCCCGCGGCGAAGTTCGGCACCGGGGAGACGTCCCTGGGCGTGGACCGCCAGGACCTGCTCGTAGGGGGCCCGCAGCTCCTTGGCGAGGGCCATCAGCTCCTCCCGGGGGGCCTGGACCACCTTGCGGATTTCCTGGTTCACCTGACGCAGGTGCCGGACCGCCTCGACGATGTTCCCGGTGCCGGCCTCGCCCTTGGTGCGGATCAGGGCCGCCCCTTCGCCGATTCGGCGCAGGGCCTCGGCCAGGCAGCGCGCGCCGCACACGAAGGGCACCCGGAAGGGGCCCTTGTCGATGTGGTGTTCGGCGTCGGCGGGCGTGAGCACCTCGCTCTCGTCGATGAAGTCGACTCCCAGCTCCTCCAGGATCCAGGCCTCGGCGAAGTGGCCGATGCGCGCCTTGGCCATGACCGGGATCGTGACCGCGGCCTGGATCGCCTGGACGATCTCCACGGCGGCCATGCGGGACACGCCGCCTTCCTTGCGGATGTCCGAGGGGACCCGTTCCAGGGCCATGACCGCGACGGCCCCGGCATCCTCGGCGATCTTGGCCTGCTCGACGGTGGTCACGTCCATGATCACGCCGCCGCAGAGCATGCGCGCCAGGCCGAGCTTGACCTCGAACGGAGCGGGGGAGGCGGGAGCGGAAGGGCGCGGCGTGGATGTCATGGTCGTTTCCTGCATTGTCTCGATCGACTGGACTGGAGATGGCGTCCGAACAGGTCAGCAACGGCGGAGGTAGCACCATAGACCGTGACAATCAGGCTGGCAATGGCTATCATGTCACCATGACAAGTTGGAATCCCCAACGGCCGACCGGCCCCGGCCATCTGTACCTGGCACTGGCGGACGCCCTGGCCGAGGACATCGAGAGCGGCGCGCTCCAGCCCGGGGAGCGCCTGCCGACCCATCGCGCCCTCGCTCGCGCGCTCGCGGTCAACATCGGCACGATCACCCGAGCCTACGCCGAGGCGCGGGCACGGGGGCTGATCGACGGCGAGGTGGGGCGCGGCAGCTTCGTCAGGCATGCGGCCGCACGGCCGGCCCCTGCGGCCACCGAGGGCCCGGCCCCGGACCGGCGGCTGGACCTCTCGGTCAACTCGCCCGCGGGCGGGCCGGATCGCGAGGCCTGCGCGGCCGCGCTGCGCGAGATCGCGGGCAGGCCCGACCTGTCCTCCTGCTTCGACGCCTACGTGCCGGCCGGGCTCGAGCGCCATCGCGCCGCGGGCGTGCGCTGGCTGACCCGGGCCGGGGTCGAGGCCGACACCGACCGCGTGCTGATCACCGGCGGGGCCCAGCACGCCATGGCCGTCGGCTTCGCGGCGCTGGGGGGGCCGGGCGACGGCGTGCTGACCGAGGCGCTGACCTACCCGGGGCTCAAGTCGCTCGCCGGGCTCCTGCGCCTGCGTCTTCACGGCGTCGAACTCGACGCCCAGGGCATCGTCCCCGAGGCCCTCGAGCAGGCGGCCCGCCGCACACGGGCGCGCTTCCTGTACCTGGTGCCCAATCTGCACAACCCGACCGGCGCGATTCTTGCCGAGGAGCGCCGCCGGGCGGTCGCCGAAATCGCGCGCCGGCACGACCTCGTGATCGTCGAGGACGACAGCCACGGCTTTCTCCTGCCCAAGCCCGCGAACCCCGCGCCGATCGCGACCTTCGCGCCCGAGCGGACGCTGTTCATCGCCAGCCTCTCGAAGCCCCTGTGCGCCGGCCTGCGCATCGCCTACCTGCTCGCGCCCCGTCCCGCGGGCGAGTGGATGCCCCGGCTCGTCGCGGCGTCGAGCGCGATCGCCTGGATGGGGGCTCCGTTGATGGCGGAACTGGCCACCCAGTGGATCGAGGACGGCACCGCAGCGCGGGTCTCGGCCGCGAAGCGCACGGAGATCACCGCCCGCCGCCGGCTCGCCGACTCGCTGCTCGCCGCGCCGGGCCGCGCGCTGGGGACTCCCTCGGCGGAGACCAGCGCCACGCTGTGGCTCGAACTCGACGAGCCCTGGCGGGCGAGCGAGTTCGTCGCGCGCTGCCGCGCCCGCGGCGTCGGTGTCTCTGCTCCGGACGTCTTCGCCGTGCAACGCTCCCACGCGCCCCACGCCGTGAGGCTGTGCATCGGCACGCCGCGCACGCGCGACGACCTGCGCGAAGCGCTCACGATCGTCGCCCAGGTGTTGCGCGCCGGGCCGGCGCCGGTCTCCGTGGTCTAGGAGCGCGCCGCGCCCTGAGCCGCGAACCCTACGGGCAGAAGTTCAACGTCAGCGCGTCGGACAGATTGAACCCGCTGCCCCCCGCGGCGGGGTCGCGGAACCAGAACTGGAAGTTCCAGGTCGAGCCCCCGTGGATCGGGCCCGCCGCCGGCAGCGCGTTGAAGTCCAGCGGCATGTCGCAGGCTCCGCCGGCGTCGAGGATCTGCGGCGAGGGGATGCGGAAGAAGGCGCCGCTGATGGGGCTGAGGCACAGATAGCCGTCGCCGAAGGGGTACTGCACGGCGGTCGAGCCGTACAGGAACAGGCCCACCTTGCCGGCGGGAGCGCCGCTCACCAGGAGGTGCGTGTCCGCCGCCGAGATCGAGAGGCTGCCGGTGGTGTCGATCCGCGCCGCCTGGCCCGAGGAGTTCGGCAGGCTCGCGCAGTAGCGCGCGGCGTCGCACGTGTACGGGCCGAGCGGAACGTCGGAGACCATCCAGGTCGGGTCGCTCGGATCCGGGCCCGAGGTGACGCCGAGCTGGCCGTGATTCGCGCTGGTGGAGGAGTCGCCGGCGACGTTGCCGGCGCCCTCGTCGAAGTGCCACGCGGCCACCAGGCCCGGCGAGTCGTCGGGGACGCGCAGGAACCAGGAGGCCTGGATCTCCGCCGCCGAGCGCGGGTAGTTCCACAGACGCACCTCGTCGATCCGGCCGCGGAAGTACTCGTTCTGCAACTGGACCGGAAGCCCGGCGCCGATGCACAGGTCGGTCAGCGGGAGGTGCGTCAACGCGCCCAGGCTGTGGTTCACGACGGACTTCTGGACGCCGTCGACCCAGAACTCCGCACGGTCCGTCCCGTAGACCCCGACGAAGTGGTGCCACGTGCCCAAGTAGGCGGTGTGCTGCTGCGTGTCCTTCGCCTGCAGCACCAGCGAGTGCTGCCGGTTGAACATGAACTGCATGCGCCGGTCGAGGTCCTGGTCGCAGGTGAGGAAGTACGCGTCGTCGAGCCCCTTGCGCAGGATGCGCGTGTTCCAGTCCTGCTGGCCGTCGAGCCAGGCCCAGGCCTCGACGGTCAACTCGCCGGGCTCGAGCGAAATCGAGCGGGGCACGCCGACGAAGTCGTCGAACCCGTCAAAGGCGAGGCAGTGGCCGGCTCCCTGGGGAGCGGCGTGGAGCACAGGCTGTGCGAGCCCCTGGAACGCCAGGCTCGCCGCCGTGAGGGCGAAAGCGCGCGCGAAGCGATGGAACAGCATGATCACGGACCTCCAGGGTCATTTCGACGCCCGCGCCGCGGCGCGGGGATCGGCCGGAAATCGGCGGTCCGAGCGCCGCGGGCGGCGTGCGAGACTTCCCTGCTTAGGCTCGACGGCCCCGCTCTTCACGGTGGCTCCATGGCGCAAGCTGCCGGGGCCGGAGTGCCCGCCGAGTATCTCCGTCTTCCGCGAGCTACGGCCGCTCAGGCCTCCAGCGCGCCCGATTGCGAGAGCGCCTCGAGCACGCGCGCCTTCAGGGCCGGCCGGCAGACCACGAGCTCGTGGTTCTTGGGGTCCTTCTGGTTGTAGCGATGGGCATCGCCGCGCAGCCTGCAGACGCTCCAACCCAAGGCTCGCGCCACGGCCTCCGGCGCGCAGGTGTCCCACTCCTTGAGGCCCTTCTTGTGCACGTAGACGTCGGCGTGACCCAGGAGCAGGCGCGAGACCTTGAAGCCGACGCTGCCGACCGGCTGTTGCTCACCGACGCCGAGCAACGAGGCAAAACGGCTGGTCCACTCCGGCGTGTGGGAGCGCGAGACCACCATGCGCGGTGCCGCGGGGCCGGGGCTGTCGCCACGCAGGAGCGACTGGCCGGTCCCTTGGTCGAGGCCCGCGCGCTCCTGGCCGGGAAGGCACACACCCCACAGGACCGCGCCGCTCGCGGGCAGGGCCACCGCGCCCAGGGCGCACTGGCCGTCGATGCACAGAGCCACGTGCACGGCCCAGTCCTCGCGTCGCTGTCCGTACTCCTTGGTGCCGTCGAGGGGGTCGACGATCCACACCCGCGACTTCGAGAGGCGCACGGAGGAATCGGCGGTTTCCTCCGAGAGCACGCCGTCCCCCGGACAGCGGCCCTCCAGGAGGCCGCGCAGGTAGCCGTCCGCGGCCTGGTCGCCGATGTCGCCGAGGATCGCCTCGTCCGCCCAGCGGCCGCTCTTGCGCAGGCCCTCCACGCGCACGCCGGCCTCGCGGGCGGCAGCCACCGCCAGGGCCAGGTCGCGCTCGATCCCATCCGTCGTCGCCGGGAGTTTCGTCATGGGCGCAGGATCGCCTATGGCGTCACCGCGCTCAACTGGGAAGCACGGGCGAGGCGCCTCTGAGCCGTGTTCAAGGCTGCAAGATCAGCGTGCTGACGGTCGCCTTCGCGATCGAAGCCTCGCTCCAGTGCATGTCGTGGGTCTTGCCCACCAGGAAGATCGGCAACTGGTCGTCGTAGTGGGCGTCGGCGGGGTGACCGCTCTGGCCCAGGGGCAGCACGCAGCGAGAACGGTCGGGATCGCCGCAGTCGCCGACCCAGCGCATCGAGGGACCGTGGGTCACCTCCATTCGCCCGTCGCGCCAGCGGCCGCCGAAGGCCGCGATCGTGGTGGGGGAGCCCCTCACGGGCATCGGACCGCGGTTGAGGAAGCGCTCGCCGAAGGGCAGCGCGTCCAGGGGATGCCGCGCGGTCCACGAATGCAGCTCGCCGTAGTTCCAGGTGCCGAGGTTCGCGCCGAAGAGCCGGTGCCCCTCGCGCCAGGCACGGGTCAGGGCGTGCTCGACCTGCTCCTCGCGGGTCTCGACGCGAGCCTTCGTGCGCAGGTCGTCGAACCACGGCGCGGCGAGGGAACCGTCGAGGGCGGCGAGCAGCGCTTCGCCGCGGGAGTAGCCCGGCAGGGAGCGCAGGCCGAAGTGCTCCAACTCGTCCCCGTAGACCGCGGCGAAGAGCTCGCGCTCGAAGAGCGCGAACAGCGCCGACTCGCCGGTGAGGTCCATGGTGCAGTCCCAGACCGCCAGGGCCTTCAGGGCGAGCCCCGCCTCCCCCTCGGCCTGTTGGGGCAGGCCCTCGAGCAGTCGCCGGGCGAAGAGGGACAGGGCGTCACCCTGCAGGTCCGCCACGTCGGCGGGCCACCAGGCTCCCCGGGCCAGGAGGCGCTCGCGCACCCGCTGGGCCCGGAAGGGCATGTCGAACTCCGCCGGCAGAGCCAGGGCGTAACCCGGGGGCCGGATGTCCTGGTTGGCGGTCACCAGCAGGTCGTCCGGCGGTGCGTCGATCCGGGGGTTCTGGTCGGCGGGTCGCAGGCCGCGCCAATGATTGGAGGCATTCCAGGCCGCCAGGGGCAGTCGTCCGTCGCCCGCGCCGCGCTCGGGCACGCGACCCAGCAGCATGAACAGGAGCCCGCCCCGTCGGTCGGCGGCCACCAGGTTCTGCACCGGACAGAGGAAGTCCTCGCACACCTGGGGGAGCTCGGCCACCGAGCGGGCCCGAGCCAGGCCGAAGAAGGCGTTCAGCGGATCGAAGGGGATGTGGGCGGTCCAGGCGAGGGAACGGGGCGGCAGCCCGCGTTCGGGGTCGGCCGCGAAGAACGGGCCCAGGTCGCTGGACAAGAGCTCCAGGGTCACATCCTCCCCGCCGCGCACGGGAATGGTCGTGGTCTCCCGCGTCAGGGGCACGAAGCGCTCGCCGCGGCGCACGGCATTGCCGTCGGGGGAGAGCTCCTCGACGAACAGATCGTTGGTGTCGAGCTCGGTGTTGGTGAAGGACCAGGCCACGTGGGCGTTCTGCCCGATGACGACCAGGGGAAGTCCCGGCAGCGTCATTCCCATGGCTTCGTAGTCGGGCGAACGCAGCAGGGCCTGATACCACAGGCTCGGCGCGCCGATGGGCAGGTGCGGGTCGTTGGCCACGAGCGGCGCTTCGCTCTTCGTGCGCGTGGATCCCAGGGCCCAGCTGTTGCTGCCCTGCCGCCCCTCCGAGGCTCCGGCGGAGGCTCCCTCCTCGCGGCTCGGAGCCGCCGCTCCACCGTGGGGCATCTCCGCGGCCGGACCCGCGCCGGGGTTCCCGGCGGGATGCTCCCGCAGGTGGGCCTCCAGCAGCGGATCGAGGGCCAGGTCCGCGCTGCCGCCCAGACCCCGCAGGCGTTCCAGCCCCGCTCGGGAGAGCCACTGCCAGCGGCTTTCCTCGAAGACCTGCGGATAGGACAAGTCCCGGGACAGCAGCATCAGGAAACCCAGGCTATCGGCCACGCGCCAGGGCTCGGGCGTGACGCGCAGGGCCCGCAATTCGGGAGGCAAGTCGCCGCCGCGGCGCTGGAGCCAGCTGTTGACGCCCAAGGCGTAGGCCTCCAGCACTCCGCGGTGTTCGACGCTCAGGCTCTCGACCATGCGCAGGGCGCTCGCCCCCAGTCGCAGCTCCAGGGCGCGCCGGTCCAGGGGCACGGCCTCCTCCCCGAGGATCTCCGCCAGGCGTCCGAAGGCGGCCCGGCGGCCGAGCTCCATTTGCACCATGCGCTCGTTGGCGTGGAGCCAGCCGATGGCCATGGCCAGGTCGCGGCCCGTGCGCGCCTCCACGTGGGGCACGGCCCAGGCGTCGAAGCGCACGCTGACCGGCTCGGCCAGCTCGTAAAGGCCCAGGGTGCCCTGGCGGACGGGCCGGCCGCTGTGTGACAGCCAGTACAGAATGCCCGCGCAGGCCGCGACCGCCAGAATCAGGGCCGCGAGGGCCAGGCGAGCGACTTTGCGTACCGTCACGGGCCAGATCGTAGCGGTCGCCGTGGTGGGTTCACGCGCCAGGGTGAGATCCTGTCCCCCCGCGGCCGCGAAAATCCCCGGCCGGGAATCCGCCCTGCGGGGCCCCCCAGGGAGTGTCCTCCTCGGTGCGGCCCCGGGAGCGGCCGAGCGGCTTGTCCTCGGAGGGCGACCCTCCACCGAATTCGCCCCCTCCCCGGCGTCCCTGGGGCCCGGAGGGAGCTCCCCAGCCTCCGCAGCCAGGGGATGCCTCATTCCCCAGCGGGGGGGAGGCCGCCGGGGTCACTGCGGGCGCGCCAGCGGCCCCCCGTAGGCCCCGATCCCGCCCGCCAGGTTGTAGAGACCCGAGAACCCCTCGCGAGCGAGGAACTCGCAGGCCGCCGCGGAACGGCCGCCCGCCGCGCAATAGACGACCCAGGGGCGGCCGTCGCGGGGCAGCTCGGCCAGACGCTCCTCCAGTGAGTCGATGGGCAGGATCCGGGCGCCCGGGAGGGTGCCGGAGACCGTCTCGGCGCCGGAGCGCACGTCGAGCAGGTGGGCACCCGCCGCCACGAGCTCCCGGGCCCGCGGGCCGTCCACGTCGTCCCACAGGCGACCCTCCAGGATCCTCCCGCGGGAGGGCCTGGCGCCCGAGGCCACCTGGGCCAGGAGTTCGCGCTGGGTGGTCATGGCGCGCTCGAACTCCAGGGCCAGATTCTCGGCGCGGCGTCGGGCGGAGAGCTCGGCCTCCTCGAGGCGACGGCCGAAGCTCCCCGCGCGATTCCAGGCCAGGAAGGCCAGGACCACGGCAAGCCCCGAGAGCGCCAGGGACAGGTGGATCTCATTCATGGTTCGCGTCCCAAGAGCTCACGGTAGTACTCGGAGGTGATCACCACCGGCCGCGGGTCGCCTGCCCAGGTGGGGTAGTAGGAGTAGTTGACCTCCCAGGGTCCGCGCTCCAGGGGCTGGTAGAGCCGCGGCCAGTTGGCCCGCACGATCTCGGGGTGGAATCCCGGGCGAGCGACGAGCCTGGAGAGGTCGTCCGGCATCAGGAGCACCACGTGCCGAACCTCCGCCGGCGTCATGGCGATCTTGGCGTCGAGGGCCGCGTCCGAATCGATGGCCGCCAGCTCCCGCGCGCGGGCCGCCAGGTAGAGGGGGCCGCGGCTCTCTTCGATGAAGGCCCGCAACAGGGCGCCCTGGTCCAACTCGCGCCGGGAGAGGATCGAGCGGTCGGCCATGAGAAGGAACTGGGCGTTCCACGCCAGGGAGAGACCGGCCGCGGCCAGCAGCGTGCCTCGCACGAGTCGCGGCACGCCGCTGTGCCAGAGGGCGTGGACGCCGACCCCGGCGGCCACCGCGGTGAACCCCAGCAGCACCTCGAAGTTGCGCACGGCCATCAGTCGCTGGTAGCTGAAGTAGGCCACGTAGAGCAGGGGCACCGAGAAGCCCACCAGGGCCACCCTTCCACTCTTGCGGGCGGCCTGGATCAGGCCGAACAGGGCGAAGGCGAACAGGCACAGGCTGGCGACCGGGGCGTAGGAGAGCGACTGCGTCGCGAGGTACACCAGTTGCCGGGAGAGGTGGTCGAATCCCGAATCGACGCCGTAGGGTTCGTGGGGCCCGCCGCGGCCCTCGGCGCGGTAGTGGCGCAGCTCCCAGCGCACGTCGTCCAGGAAACGCTGGCTGTCGAGCACAGCGCCCGGCGTGCTGATCAAGAAGGCCACCAGGAGCACCAGGAGACCCAGCAGGGCCTGCTTGGTCACGGAGGTCAGGGCCATCAGCCGCGCGCCGGGCGTGCCGGCCACGCAGGCGCTCCATTCCAGGGCCAGGGCCGCGATTCCCGCCGACAGCAGCGCCATGGCTCCCGGGAACTTGGTGCCCGCCGCGATTCCCGCCACCGCGGCGGCCCACAGGAAGTCCCTGCGGCGGCCTTGCTGGAGGTAGCTCACGCCCAGCAGGGCGGAAAGCAGCACCCACTGGGCCATCATCGCATCGGTGGACCAGATGCGGGCGTGGTAGTGGAACTCGAAGGACAGACCCAGGATCAGGGGCGCCAGGACGGCCGCCAGGCGCGAATGGGACAGCCGCCAGGCCAGCAGGGCCGACCAGAACAGCCCCAAATGGGCCACGGCCGCGAACAGCGCGCGGGCATCGTGGATCAGGCGCGGCGTTGGGTTCTGGAGCCGGCGCTGCAGCGCTTCCCCCAGCTCGTTCGCCACGGCGGCGCCGTCGAAACCATGGGACGCCCAGGTGGGCACCGCGGCCAGGAGCGAGATCAGGTAGCTGAAGGAAGGGTAGTGGTAGTAGCGCGGCAGCGGCACGCCGGTCTCGAACGTGACGCGCACGCACTCCACGTGCAGCTTGTCGTCGAAGTAGTAGCCGAAATCGCGGGTGAGCCAGCTGGCGGCCACCAGGGTCAGGTAGAGCAGGGAGACGACCAGCCAGACCGGCCACGGCATTCGCGGCGCGGGGGCGCGCACCGGGCCCGAGACCGGGTACGGCACGTGCTCGCCGACCGCGGAGGGGGGCGGGGTGGAAGGGCTCGTGGGGGGCATGCTCGCGCCGGGGGGGCGACGGGCAGCCTAGTGTCCGGTTCGGGAAGTACGTTGGCAAAAAGCCGCTGCACTCGGGCGCGCCTGCACCCGCGGCAGGCGCGCCGCGCACTTCTGGATCCCCTGGAGGCCCGGCCTGCAGCCGGGACCCGTGCGCTCTCCCGCGGTGGGCCCGAAGCCCAGGCCTCAGGTGGCCATCGAGCGCGCCTTCGGACCCGACTTCTTGGCCGGCCGCGGCGCGGGCTTCGCGGGGGAGCGCCGCCTGGCGGCCCGCGAACCGGAGGTCTTGGCCGGCGCGCGCTTGACCGCCGGCCGCGCGCGGTTCGGGCCGCGGGTCGGCACCACCGGCTCATCCTCGCCCATGGCCAGTCGCCGAGGCGAGGAGGTGTCGATCACCCGCGACACGGCGGACAGGCGCTCGGCCACGGTCTGCAGCACGTCGTCCATGGTGACGACGCCCACCAGGAGCCCACGGGCGTTGACCACCGGCAGGCGGCGCACGCCGCGGCGCTGCATCACGGACAGGGCCTCGTCGGTGTTGCGGTCGTCCGCGAGGCAGGTGGGGTCCGGGGTCATGATCTCGACCACGGCGACGAGGTGCGGATCCTGGCCGGCCGCCACCACCGACATGGCGATGTCGCGGTCGGTCAGCACGCCGATGGGGTGGGAACTGCCGTCGACCACCACCAGCATGCCCACGTTGCGCGAGCGCATGCGCTGGGCCGCGGCCTGGGCGGTCTCGTTGGACAGGGCGGTGTCGACGTCGCGCTGGATGATCGCTTGCAGGGTCATGGTGTCACCTCCATTGCCTGTGCCGGATGGCGTGCCTGGAACGTGGGAACTCAGATGCGCAGGAGCCCTTCGCTGATGGCGAGCCGCGCCAGCTCGGCCGCGCTGTGGCAGTCGAGCTTGCGCTGCAGGTTTTCGCGGTGCTTCTTCGCCGTGCCGATGCTGAGGTGCAGCTCGCGCGCGACGTCCTTGTTGCTCTTGCCCAGCGCCAGGAGCTGGAACACCTCGCGCTCGCGGGCGGTCAGGGAGCCGATGCGGCTGGGCGCCTGGCTGATCTCCGTGCCGCTGCCGCGGGCCATGGCCACCAGTCCGCCGGCCACCTTGGGCGACAGGTAGGGCCGGCCGCGGGCCACGGCATCCAAGGCGATGGCCAGTTCCTCGGGATCGGAGTCCTTCGAGAGGTAGCCGTCGGCGCCGGCCTTCATGGCCTGCTGGACGAAGGACTCTCCCTCGTGGTGGGTGAGCATCAGGATGCGCACGCTGGAGAGCTCCTGGCGCAGGGGCGCGATGGCGTCCAGGCCCGAGAGGCCGGGCATCGTGATGTCGAGGAGGATCACGTCGGGGCGCACCTTCCCGACGTTGGCGATGGCTTCGCGGGCATCGCCCACGTCACCGACGACTTGATACCGCGGGTCCTTCGCCAGCAGGCTCTTGAAGGCCGCGCGGAGCATGGCCTGGTCGTCCACCAGGTAGATCTTGATCGGGCTCTTGTCCATCATGGGGGGGGCTTCCGCTCAGAGGCGAGGCTGGACGCCGGGCAACACGATGGTGAAGCTCGCGCCGCCCGACGGGGATTTTCCGAGGAGGATCGAACCGTGGTGTTCCTCGATCACCTTCTTGCAGAAGGCGAGGCCGAGGCCGGTTCCACGGGTCTTGGTCGTCACGTAGGGCTGGAACAGCGTGCGCTGGAGCTTCTCCGGCACGCCCGGGCCGTTGTCGTCGACGACGATGCGCATGGCGCCGCGCTCGAGGTGCTCGAGGCGAATGTCCACCACCCCGCGCGCTTTGTCGGGACGGTGCTCCTCCAGGGCCTCGACGGCGTTGGCGATCAGGTTGGTGACCACCTCCTCCAGCAGCGCGCGGTCGCCCTGCAAGCGGGCCTGGCCTTCGTCGCGGGCCAGGCGCACGTCGACGCCGGCGGCCACGATCATGGGCCGCAGCAGGCGCACGCTAGAATTGATCGTGTCGGCGAGATCCACGGTCTCGAAGCGCATCTCGACCGGTTTCGCGAAGGACAGCGTGCGGCGCAGCATGCGCTCCAGCCGCATCATGCGACTCGACAGGTCCTCCAGGATCACGCGGTGGTCCTGGCCGAGTTGGTCGGCCACCGCGCGCAGGGCCACGTTGATGGCCGTGATCGGGTTCTTGATCTCGTGTGCCAGCACCGCGGCGGACTCGCCGATGGTGGCCAGGGCCCGTAGCATTTGGGTCTCGGCGCGCTGGGCGCGCTTGAGCTCGGTCGTGTCGCGGCCCTCGGGGATCAACATCACGACCCGCCCGGTGTCGTCGGCCACCGGAGTCAGAGAGAAGTCGATGGACAGGACGGCGTCGTTCTTGCCCCGGGCGGTGGTTTCAAAGCGCACGAATTCGCCCGCCGCGGCCCGCTGCACCGCGTCCTTGCAGCGTGCCGAACTCGAGGGATCCAGGCTCCACCAGTGGGTCTCCCAGAAGGGCTTGCCCAGCACGTCCTCGCGGTGGATCCCCGCCGCGTCCAGGGCGGCCCGGTTGACCTCGATCAGCTTGCCGTCGGGCTCCAGCAGGCCGACGTACTGGAACGAACCGTCGAAAATCGCACGGAAGCGCCGCTCGCTCAGGCGCAGGGCCTGCTCCACCTGCTTGCGCGCCGTGACCTCGCGGAAGGCGCCGGTGAAGACCGCCGAGCGGCCGCCGTCGAGATCGGTGCGCGAGACGGAGAGTTCGCAGTCGATCAGCACGCCGTCCTTGCGGCGCACGGAAAACTCCCGCGTGCGATTGAGGATGTGGGTGACGCCCGTGCGGCGGTAGTTGGCCAGATACTGGTCGTGGAGCTCGCGATGGGGCTCGGGCATCAGCACGTTGATGTTCTTGCCCACCAGTTCGTCCGGCGTCCAGCCGAAGGTCCCCTGCACCGAGTCGCTGGCTTGCAGGATCAAGCCCCAGCTGTCGATGGTGATCGTCGGGTCGAGCACCGAGGCGAGCACCGCGCGATGCATGGCGTCGAAGCGGGTCGGCGTCCCGGATCCCGTCGGGGACGCTGCCCCCTGGGCGGAGCCTCCCGTCGAAACCGGTCTGCGCTCTTGTTGGGTCATGGGCCTCTGCGTCGACTGGGGAGACTCCGGACCGGCAGCCTGTCGCCGCGCCTGTCGCGAGTCCCCTCTCGTGGATTCTAGCCCGTGCGCGCTGTCGACGTGGCTCCTCGAATCGGCCGGATCGGTCCGAATCGACCGCAGGCGCGGATCCCGGGCAGCAGCGCTCTCCCCGGGACGGGGTCGCTCCTGCGGTTTTCCCGTGGCCGGAGCGTCCTTCGACTGGCGCTCAGGCATGGGCGAATTCCCTGGAGGGCACTCGCACCACCAGCGTCGGCTTGGCCGCGTGCACGAGGACCGAGTACGCGACGCTGCCGAGCACCGCGGAAGTGAACGCGCTGCGGCCGTGGGTGCCGAGCAGCACCAAGTCGTGGCTTTCCGCCTGTTCCTGGATCTGCAGCTCGGGAGTGCCGATCACGAATTCCATGTCGTGGGGCACGCCCTTCCAGTTCACCCGGGCCATTTCCTTCTCGAATTCCTCCTGGGTGGCGCGGCGCGCCTCGTCCAGCGAGGCAAAATGACCCACGCCGTACCAGTCGTCCATGGCGAACGGGCGCGGATCCAGCACCTGCAGGGCGCGCACGCGCCCGCCGCTGCGCCGGGCAAATTCGACGGCCGTGGCGAGGGCCAGGGCGCTCTCCGGGGAGAAGTCCACGGCCGCCAGGATCTTCTTGATCGGCGCGGGCTTCTGGGGTTCGGTCCAGATCGCGCAGGGGGCCTTGGCGAGCACGCCGCGGGCCGTGCTGCCGAGGTCCAGCAGGCGTCGCTTGCGCAGGGCGCCCAGCACCAGCACGTCGGCGCGGAACTCCTTGGCGCGGTCCACGAGCACCGCTGCGGGCTGACCCGCGACCACGTTGAGCAGCTCCTCCGCCCTTTCACGGGGCCGGCGGCTTTGGACCAGCACCTCCCCCAACTGGTCCACGAGTTTCTCGCGCACCAGCGTGATCGGGTCCATGCGGCTGGCCACCGCCATCGGGGTCGGCACCAGTTCCCAGCGGACGCCGGGCGCGCCGACGGCGTGCACGACCTCCACGCGCGCGTCGAACAGCTCGGAGAGCTCCAGGGCGCGCAACACGGCGCCGTCGGAGTGCCCACCGGCCTCGAGGGCCACCAGGATGCGTTGGATGTTCAGGGCGTTGATCGTCTCTTGCTTCATGGGAGCCTCACAGGTCCTGGGGCCGGTGGATGGGAAACCGTCGGCGCGCGAACTCGTTGCACGGTGGGGCGGGTGGCAACCCACACTGCCCCACGTTTACGGGCTCGCGCGCGTCCCAAGCTCTCAGTTGGACCGGACCGGGATCTTGGCCGCGGGCGTCGGCTCGAGCTTCGGCACGGTCACCTCGAGGATGCCGCGCTTGTAGGTCGCCGAGATGTTCTCCGGATCCAGGCGCACGTTGGCGGGCAGCCGGATCGACCGTTCGAAGGACCCGTACTGGGACTCGACGGTGTGGTACTCCTTGTTCTTCCTTTCCTCTTCCCACTTGCGTTCGCCGGAGATCAGGAGCTGCTCGCCCATGAGCTGGACTTGGATGTCCTTTTCTTGGAGGCCGGGCAGTTCGACGCTGACGCACCATGATTTCTCGGTCTCGGCGATGTTGACCGGGGGCACGACTCGCCGGCCGAAGATCTCGGGCAGGCGAGAAGCACTGTCCTTGAACGGGAAGCGATTCATGAGCTCCTCCAGTTCGGACTGGAGCGAAATCGGGGATGGACGCTCACGCCACGGCAGGATCTTCATGGTTGGCTCCTCATCAGGGTTGGAGGGGCCCGGATCCAGCGCTCCCGCACGGCCTCCGACGAGGATGGACGCCAGCACGGGGCGGGGAGCCGAGCCCACGGGGATCATGTCCCAGACGGACTCCCAGGCCGATTGGTTCTAGGCCGCACTGGCCTGGGGCGAAGTGCGTAGTCTCGCGCCCATGGGCGGCAGTACGGCCGTGCTGCGCACTACGGTCCGTGCGCGTCTACGCCCAAGGGAGCATGCAGGGGAGCGCGGCAGTCCTTAGAAGGGCGGCATGGCCGTCCAGAACACCTGCTCCCTCTCCCGCGTCGCCTTGGTCGCATCGCTGCTGGCGAGCGCCTCGGCCGCTCTCCCCTCCCTTCCCTCGCATCCTTGCCCGCAGCAGCCGCCGACATCATCCGTGAGTCCCCCGGCGGCAGGGGCCGCAGAGCGCCTGGCGACTCCCGCCCCCCCCGCTCCCCAGCCTTCGGCCCTGGCGGGCCAGGATGCGGCACCCGCCGGCGACGCCTGGGTGCGCTGGCTGAAGGGGGGGCGCTACTGGGTGCACGCGCGCCTGCGCTACGAGGACGTCGACCAGGACGGATTCGCCAAGCGAGCCAACGCCTTCACCCTGCGCACCGTGCTCGGCATGCAGACGGCGGACTGGAAGGGATTCTCGGGCACGCTCGAGTTCGAGGACGTGACGGCGCTCTTCGCGGACGACTACAACAGCACGACCAACGGGAACACCCAGTTTCCGACGGTCGTCGATCCGGAGGGTGCCGAGATCAACCAGGCGTTCCTCGAGCACAACCGCAAGGGAAGCTGGAACGGCCGTCTTGGCCGCCAGCGGATCACCTTCGACAATCAGCGCTTCATCGGGAACGTGGGCTGGAGGCAGAACGAGCAGACGTTCGATGCGGTCAAGCTCACGGCCGCGGACATCCAGGGCCTCGAGGCCGTCTACGCCTACGTCGACAACGTGAATCGAATCAACGGGGACGCCTCCGCCGTGGGCGACTTGCCGTCCCATTCGCACCTCGTGCACCTGTCGAGGTCCGCGGGGGCCGCCGGATCCCTGAGCGCCTATGCCTACCTGCTCGATTCGGGCTCCGTGCCCGTCAACTCGCTGGACACCTACGGCGCGCGGCTCGCGGGCAAGTACAGCGCGTCATCGAAGTCCTGGGGCCTGCAATGGACGGTCGAGGCCGCCTACCAGCAGGATGCCCGGGACAATCCCAACGACCTGGAGCAGGAGTACCTGTTCGGAGAGCTGGGCGGCAGCCTCGACAGGTTCACCCTGCTCCTGGGCGGCGAACTGCTGGGCGGGTCCGGGCAGACCGGCGACGCGTTCCAGACGCCGCTGGCCACGCTGCACGCTTTCAACGGCTGGGCAGACAAGTTCCTCACCACCCCCGACACCGGCCTCGAGGACCGCTACGTCTCCCTGGAGGCTCGTGTGGGCAGCGGCAAGGGGCAGGTCGTGTGGCACGACTTCCACGCCGACCACGGGGACACCCACTACGGCAGCGAACTCGACTTCGCGGCGACCTGGCCGATCCGTCCCGAGCTGACGGCCGGCGTCAAGTACGCGCTCTACGATGCTTCGAACTTCGCCACGGACACCGAGAAGTTCTGGATCTGGCTCACCCTGACACTGTGAGGGCACGTCCGGGAGGCGCGCTCGCCGACCCGTGGAACGGGCTCGCGCGCCCGGTCCGAGGCCCTCACCACGGGGACCCGCGTGGGGCGAAGAGCGCCACCGAGGCGGTGAATCCGTGCAGGAAGTTGCGCCGGCCCACGGGGCCGAATTCTCCGTTGGCGAAGAAACCTGCCACGGGAAGCGCCGTGTCCAGGGTCGCGCGCACGCAGCCCACATCGTGGTCGGGGCGGTTGAACATGTTCGTTCCCCGGCCGTTGCAGGAGAACAAGAGGGCCCCGCGCGATCCCGGGGGAGCCTGGGGAGCCCGGGTTCCGCGGGTCCGCAACAATTGGGTCAGGTCCTCGCTCGCCGAATCGGCGTCGCGCACCAGGAACTGGATCGTCTGCCCGCGCCGCAGGGTGTCCCCGACCGCGAAGGACTTGTCCTGGGGTTCGATGCCCACGATGCCGCGCACGAGGAAATCCCCGCGCTCGAAGTTCTCCTTGGCGGCGTCGATGGCGAGGCCCACGAACGGCTGGCGCTGGAACAGGGCCCGATCCTCCTCGGGCAGGGCCCCCAGGGTCTCGAACAGCACCTCGACGGCCGGCCGGGCCGCCAGCGTGCGCAGCACGTTGGCCTCGCAGCCGGTGACCACCCAGGGTTTGCCGACCGGACGGCAGCCCTGGCTCACCACCGAGCGGATTTCCACGGCCCCCTCGATCACCACGCCCGCGGCGCCGTGGGTCGAGAGTCCGCGCTCCGTGAACAGGAGGTTCTGGCCCGGTCCCATGCCGCCGCTGCACATGCCGCCCACGATCGGCACGCCCGCGTGTCGGCGATCGAGGGACGCCAGGTACTCGTCGGCGGCGAAGGAGTAGGGGTCGGCGAACATCACGATGCCGGCCCGCTCGCTGGAACGGACGTCGGGGGCTCCCACGAATTGGCCCGTGCCGTCGGTGCGCATTTCCAGCTGGGATTCGAAGGGTCGCAGCTCGGTGTCCGGCAGGTGGCCGACCCACAGAGAGAGCGCGGGGCCCTGCTCCACTTCACGGCCGCCGCCGATCACGGTCTCGCCGCTGGTGCCCACGAGCACACGCGCACCGACGGCCTCCGCGAGCCGCGGCCCGAGCTTCTCGAGGGCCGACCCGTAGTGGTGGGACACGAACACGCAGGCCAGATCGGGGCGCCGGCCGTCCATGGCGGCCAGGGCGGCCTCGACCACCTGGGTCTCCGCGCGCTCGGCCTCGCCGTCGGTGGAAATCGCCGCGGCAAAGCGCGCGGTCTCCGCGGGGCCTCGGCCCGGGGCAGAACTCATCGCATCGCTGCCCATGGCGGTCAGGGGCCTCTGGAATCCACGCGCGCGGCGCTGCTCACGGCTTCGGAACGTCGCGCAGCAGGCGAATGCGCTGGATGTCGTGGACCTCGATCTCCAGATTGCGCTGCTTCACGTCCACGCCGTAGAGCGCGGTCTCGCGAATGTAGGGTTCCGGATCGCTCCCCGGCGCGTAGTCGTGGATGTCCACGTCGTGGAGGATGGCCGTGAACCCGCTGGTGGAGTCGAAGCGGCCGATGTAGACGCGGCGGGCGGCGGTCTCGATCACGACGTTCAGGCCGTGGGGTACCTCGTGGATTCGCATGGGGGGGGATTCTAGCCCCTGGCGGGCCCGCGGAGGGGGCTTCGGCCCCTGCCTGGGGTGAACCCGCAATTCAGCCCGCGGACCGCTACACTCGACGCCGCGCCAGGCAGCTCTTCCCGCACCGCCGCCGTCGCGCGTCCATGAGCCATCGCCCCGAGACCGACATTCGCCGGGCTGAGCCTCCCCTGCACACGCCGGGGGCGTCCCCGGAGGAGCAGTCCCGTGTCAATCGCCTCTTGGCCCACGAGCGCGCCGTGTTGGAGCGCATGGTGCGGCGGGAGCGCCTCGACGGCGTGCTCGATGCCCTGGTGAGGGGTCACGAGGAGCTGTTCCCGGGAACCCTGGGTTCCGTGCTGCTGCTCGACGAAGAAGGTCGTCGATTGCGGCGCGGCGCGGCGCCGAGCTTGCCGGAGAGCTATTCGGCGGCCATCGACGGCTTCGAGATCGGTCCCTTGCAGGGATCGTGCGGCGCAGCGGCCTTCACGCGCCGGCGCGTGATCGTGACGGACATCAGCACCGACCCGCGCTGGGAGACGGCCCGGGAGTTGGCCCTCGGCCATTCCCTGCGGGCCTGTTGGTCCACGCCGATCCTCTCCGGCGCGGGCCAAGTGCTGGGCACGCTCGCCCTCTACTACCGCGAGCCCCGGTCACCAACCACCCACGAACTGGCGGCCGTGGAGAGCTCGGCCCACATCGCCGCCCTGGCCATCGAGCGCGACCGCAACGAAGTGGCCTTGCGCGGATACACAGAACGCCTGGCCCTGGCCACGCGCTCCGCCCAGATGGGCGTGTTCGACCTGGACGTCGTCAATGGACGACTGGACTGGGACGATCAGATGCTCTCGATCTACGGCGTGCGCCGCGAGGATTTCGGGGGCAAATACGAGTCCTGGCGCGATCGCGTGCACCCCGAGGACCTGGCGGCCGCGGAAGGCAAGGTGGTCGAGGCCATCGAGGGCGATCGTCCGTTCGAAACGAGCTTCCGCATCACCCGCCCCGACGGGGAGGTGCGCTTCATCGAGGCGCGCACGCTGATCCAGCGCGACAGCACGGGCCGCGCCACGCGCATCATCGGCGTCAACATCGACGTCACGGACAAGAAGCAGCTCGAAGCGCAACTGCTGCGATCCCAGCGGCTGGAGAGCTTGGGCCGCATCGCGGGCGGCATCGCCCACGACCTGAACAACATGCTGGCGCCCATGCTCGTGGGGCCCGCCATGCTGCGCGAACTCGTGACCGACCCCGAGGGGCTGGGCGTGCTCGATGCCATCGAGTCCAGCGCCCGGCGCGCCGCCAGCGTGATTCGCCAGCTCCTGACCTTCGGACGGGGCACGGAAACGCCCCAAGTGCCCCTGGATCCCCGCGGAGTGGTGGAGGAAATGCTGCGCTTCATGCAGGGCACGTTTCCCAAGAACATCGTCACCTCGCGCACGGGGGTCGAGGCGCCCTGGACGGTGCTCGGCGACGCGACGCAACTGCACCAGGTGTTGATGAACCTGTGCGTCAATGCCCGCGACGAGCTGCCGGAGGGCGGAACCCTGGAGCTGTGCGTGGAAAACGTCGAAGTGGACGCCGACCTGGCGCGCAGTCACCCGCCCGCCCGCCCCGGCAAGTACGTGCGCATCGGCGTGATCGACAGCGGCGGCGGCATCGATCCCAGGCACATGGACCGGCTGTTCGAGCCGTTCTTCACCACCAAGGCCGTCGGATCGGGGACGGGCCTCGGCTTGCCCACGGCCCTGGGCATCGTCCAGAGCCACGGGGGCTTCATCACCGTGCAGAGCAGGCAGGGACACGGGACACGCTTTTTCGTGCACCTCCCCGCGACGCTCTCCCCCGCGGCGGCCGCGCCTCCGGCGCCGCAGGAGCACGCGGCACGGGGCCATGGAGAGCTGGTGCTCGTGGTCGACGACGAGCTCGCGATCCGGCGCATCACCCAGGGCATGCTGGAACGCCACGGCTACCGCGTGCTCGTTGCCAGGGACGGAAGCGAGGCCCTGGCTCTCTTGGGTGCGCGGGGCAAGGAAATCGACCTGGTGCTCACCGACCTGATGATGCCGGGCCTGGAGGGGGAGTCGTTGATTCGCGCGATCCGCTCGGCGGCGCCCCACGCGCGCCTGGTGGCGATGAGCGGCCACGTGATGGCCGGCCCGGACGGAGTCGAGATTCGCCCTCTGGTTCAGGGCGTGCTGGAGAAGCCGTTCACGCTCCCCGGGTTCCTGGACGTGATCGCGGCCGCCCTGCGCAGGGCGGCGGAACGCAGCGGGACTTCGTGACCCGCACCCGGCCCAGGTCGCGCAGCGCATCCAGGCCCACCCAGCGCACGGCGCGGTCCTCCGAGGCGGCGAGCTTGCCGGCCAAGGCCAGGCTGGATGCGTGAAGCTCCGGACTGCGGCGGCCCACCTGACGCAGCGCCCAGCTCACGCCCTTCTTGACGAAGTTGCGCCCGTCGGAGGCGGCGGCCTCGATCAGCGGGAGACAGCGCTCGAAGGGCCCGTCGGGTGTGACCCGATCGTGCAGCGCCAGCCCGGCGAGCAGCGCGAACGCCGCGCGCTTCTGGAATTCGCCCCGCCGCGTGGACCATTTGCGCACCCGGCCCAAGGCGTGGGGCGTGCGGTCGAACAGGTGGAAGCAGGCCGTGTCGACGACGGCCCAACTGTCGAAGTCCGCGCACCAACGGTCCATCTGCGCCGGCGTCACCAGCAAGGGATCGTCGACGAACGCGGCCAGCAGGCGCGCCTCGTACCAGCCGCTGTCCCACAGCGCGGCGGCCAGCTCGTGGTCGCGTCCCAGGGTCTTCGCCAGCTTGTGCAGGTCGCCCACGGGCACGCCGAAGGCCTTGTCCGAGGGAATCCCGTAGCGCGCCATCCCCGACTTGACCGCGGGCTTGGCCATCCGGCGCAGCCGGGCGATCACCGGATCGGCGCCTGCGGGGCCTCGCTTCGCTGGGGAAGTCGCCCGGCCGGAGCTCACGGGCAAATCAGGAACTCCAGGCCGTTGCTCAGGGTCGAGTTGTTGGGCGCGGGGAAGCCCGGATCCCGGCCCCAGTATTGAGTGTTCACGGTCGTGCCCGCGAGCTGCAGGTAGGGCGCCGGCGTGCCGCCGAGGGCTCCGCTGCCGAACAGGTTGAGGTCGAACAGGTACACGCCGGAGCAGTCGTTGGCGGGGGGCGGGTTGCCGCCCGAATTGACTCCCAATCCCCTGCGGACCGGGGAATTGACGCACAGGAGCCCGCCCTGGAACGGCGCGGCGGAGCGGCCGCCGCTGGTGTAGAGCAGGAGCCCCGGGCGATTGTTGCGCACGTTCGAGCCCGAGAGCACGAAGCCGAAGCCCAAACTCGCGCTGGGCGTCCCCGAATGGCCGATCGCCGGCGTGCAGCCCAGGGAATTGACCTTGGCCGTGCAGTACGCCACCGGCGCGGGGCAGGTGAAGAGCTCCAGGCGGCGGCTTTGGCTGACCGCCGTGTTGCCCGCGCGGTCGCTGAACACGAACTCGTAGCACAGTTCCACCGCGCTGCCGCCCAGGCTGTCGGGAATCGCCGCGCGGAAGATCTGGCCGCCGGAGCGCGTGCAGGCCGTGGTCGTGACGCTGCCCACGATCTGGATCAGGTCGCTCGCCCCGCCGATGCTCGTGAAGGCGTAGGTGCCCGGATTGACGAACGTGTACTGGAAGGATGCGCCCGGCGCGATCGGTCCCGAATCGAACGTATAGGGCGCAGTGGTGCTCGCCACGCTCTGATTCACGCCCGTCAGGTTGGTCCACACCACGCGCGTTCCCGTCGGATACGTCGGCGCGCTGGGGACGAACCCGCCGGACTGGATCGCGATCTGGGCCCCCTGCAGGGAACTCGACAGCACGGAACGCACCGAGCCGCTCAGGTAGTCCACGCCGTCGTCGAGCACCTGGTCGCGCACCTTCGCGCGCACGACCCAGGGCCCCGCGGGGGCGGGGCTCGCCGGGTCGCTGAAGCCGACGAACACCGGAGCACGATTGTCCACCGGCCCCGCCGTGTTGCGGTAGAACCGGTTGTTCGTGATTCCCGACTCGCCCTGCACGGTGACGATGTCGTAGCGGCCGTCGTTGTCGAAGTCGCCCACGGTGCAATTGAGCGTCGAGTCGTTGATCGCCTGGATGCGCGTGCTGTCGTCCACGAAGACCAGATTGCCGTCGTTGCGGTAGAGCTTCTCCCGCGCCCCCAGGGAGCCGATCAGCACGTCGTAGTCGCCGTCCACGTCGTAATCGATGAAGGAAGCCTCGTTGTCGTCGGCGCCGCCGAAGGGCGTGCCGTTGGTGAAGCTCAAGCTGCCGTTGGGCACCTGGTTGTTGCGGATCACGCCCTCGGCGAAGGCCGACAGGCTGATGATGAAGTCGTCGATGTCCGTGTCCCCGTCGAGGTCGCCCAGCTCGGACTCGTAGCAGTTGCCCGAGGTCAGCGTGATCAACGAAGAGGCATTGGTGAACACGGCGTTGCCGTTGTTGAGCAGCAGGAACTGGCTGCCTCCCGCGGAGTTGCCCTTGTTGGCGCCGTAGAAGTCCAGATCGAAGTCGTTGTCGATGTCGACCAGGCTGACGTCCATCTGGGCGATCTTGGTCGGAGCCGCGAGGTCGGCGGCGTGCTCGGAGAAGTGGCCCGTGCCGTCGTTGATGTACAGCCGCGGCTTGCCGCCTGCTCCGCTCTGATAGCTGGCGCCCGAGTCGGAGACGATCAGGTCCAGGTCGCCGTCGTTGTCGAGATCGCCGAACTGGGAGCCGCGGCCGTTGAGCGGCGTGGTCAGGCCGCGGGTGGAGCTCTCCAGGGCGAAGACGCCCGGGTTCGCCGGCCCTTGATTGATGTACAGGGACGGCGGGTCGGAGTTGAAGGCGTTGTGGAACAGGACGTCCGGCCAGTCGTCGCCGTTGACGTCGCCCGTGCAGACCGACTTGGCATAGGAGATGTGCACTCCCAGGCGCGTGGTGCTCTCGTCCAGGAAGGCCAGCGTGCCGGTTTCGATCTTGCGGTTGATCAAGAGCACGTTCTGGGACTTGACTCCGGGTCCGCTGAAACCGTCGCCGTCTGCCACGAACAGGTCGAGGTCGCCGTCCTTGTCCACATCGCAGGCCTCGACCCCCTCGGAGTACTTGGCCGGGCCGGGAAGCAGGTTCACCTGTTCGGCGAAGTACTGCTGCGCAAGAGCCGCCGGGGAAAGGGCCAACAGGATCAGGGCGGCGGAAGCGGACGGAAGGCGGTGGAGCATCGAGGTGTGGGGCGAGGACAAGGAACGAGGCCGCCCGTGGGCGGCCTCAGGGTCCCCAACAGCCTACCCGGTGGCCGGCCCCGTGGAGACCGCTCCCGGGGGCCGGCCGCGACGGAAGGGAGGACCGGCCCGGGGGTGGCCCTCTTGGATGACGCGACGCTCACGATCCCGGCCTTGGCGGAGAGGGCCGCGGCCGGGGCGGCGGTGGATTTCCCAGGACCTTAGGGGCTGGGCCAGAGCACCGCGCGGTCCTCCTCCACGGCAAGGCCGATCCTCTCGCCCACGTGGAATTCGCGCGAGCGGTCGACGAGCACGTGCACGCGCTGGCCGGCCCAGTGGGCCACCAGCAGTTGTTCGGGACCGGCCTGCTCCACGAGTTCCACGACGGCGGCGTCCGGGCCGGGATCCACGACCCGCAGGTGCTCGGCGCGCACGCCGAGGCGCACGGGACCTGGGGCGTGGCCAGGGGCCGGGCACAGGCTCGTTCCAGCGCCGGAAAGGAGTCGCTCGGCTTCCACGCGCGCCTCGAACAGGTTGATGCGCGGCTGTCCCAGCTGGCAAGCCACCAGAGGCGAGCACGGCCGGTCGTAGATCTCCCGCGGTGTGCCCACCTGCTGGATGCGGCCGTCCACCAACACCGCGATGCGGTCGGCCATGGAGAGCGCTTCGCCCTGGTCGTGGGTCACGTAGATCATCGGCACGCCCAGGGAGCGCACGAGCACGGCGAGCTCGACCCTCAGGGCTTCGCGCAGCTTGGCGTCCAGATTGGAGAGCGGCTCGTCCATCAGGAACAGCCTGGGCTTGCGCACGATGGCGCGCCCGATGGCCACGCGCTGCATCTCGCCGCCGGAGAGACGCCGCGCGGGGCGGTCCAGCAGGGCCTCGATGCGCAGGGTGGCCGCGGCGCGTTCGACCCGTTCGCGGATCTCACTCTCGGCCAGTGCGCGGCCTCCCGTGCGCGCGGGCGCGCGCAGCGGAAACTCGAGATTGCGCCGCACCGTCCAGTCGGGATAGAGCGAGAAATTCTGGAACACCAGGGCCACATCGCGCTCCGCGGGGCCGACGCCCGCGAGGTCCCGGCCTCCCAGGGCAAGCGAGCCCCCGTCGGGCGCCTCCAGGCCGCAGATCACGCGCAAGAGCGTGGTCTTGCCGGCGCCCGTGGGGCCCAGCACCACCAGGATCTCGCCCTCGTGGAGGTCGAGGTCGACCCGCGAGAGGGCCTCCCGGGCACCGTAGCGCCGCGTCACGGCGCGCAGCTCGAGGAGCGGCGTGCTCACGGCAGGCTCGCTCCGTCGCCGGGGTCGAACCAGCGGATTCCGCGCGCTTCCAGGGTCAGCGAAACCTCGTCGCCCCGCCGCCCCGGGCTCTCGGCGGCCACGCGCGCCACGAGCCGTCCGCAGGGCGTGTCCACGTGCAGCGCCCGCGAGGAGCCCAGATCCTCGTCGGCGACGATGCGGCCGCGCACGTGGCCCGAGTCGCTCGCGGGGCCCAGCTTGACGAACTCGGGCCGGATTCCGAGCACCAGCCGGCCGCCGCCGCCGGAGGGCAGCGAGCCCGGCGCGCAGGCGAATCCCTCGCCGTAGTGGCCCGAGCGAAAGCGCCCGCCCGCCAACTCGCCCTCGACGAAATTCATGCCCGGGCTGCCGACGAAATGGGCCACGAAGCGGTTCGCCGGCTGGTCGTAGACCTCGAGCGGCGGCGCGGCCTGCAGGATCTTCCCCGCGGACATCACCACCACGCGGTCGGCGAGGCGCATCGCTTCCTCCTGGTCGTGAGTCACGTAGAGCGTGGTGACGCCGGTCGACAGCTGCTGCTCGCGGATGAACTCGCACAACTCGGCGCGCCGCTCGGCGTCGAGCGTGCCCAGGGGCTCGTCCATCAAGTAGACGGCGGGCTTGCGCACCATGGCGCGGGCCAGGGCCACGCGCTGCTGGTCGCCGCCGGAGAGTTCCCGCGGCCGGCGCGGCAAGAGGTCCAGGATCCCCAGGCGCAGGGCCACGCGCGCCACGCGTTCCGCACGCTCGCGCCGTTCCACGCCGGCGCATTCCAGCGGGAAGGCGATGTTCTCGGCGCAGGTGAAGTGGGGGTACAGGGCATAGAACTGGAAGACGAAGCCCACGTCGCGCTCGGCGGGGCCCTTGCGCGTCACATCCTCGCCGTCGATGGTGATCTTGCCGCCGCTGGGAAGCTCCAGGCCCGCCACCATGCGCAGCGTGGTGGTCTTGCCGCACCCCGAGGGACCCAGCAGGACCACGAACTCGCCCGAACCGATGGACAGGTCCACCCTGTCCACGGCCAGCGTGCCCGCGGTGTAGGACTTGGTGACGCCCGTGAGTTCGACGCGGCTCACGGCGCGAGTCTCCCCGGGCCCTGCTCCGGCGAGTCGTCGCCAGGGGAGCAGGCCGCGCGTTCCGGCCAGTGGGCGGCCAGGATCTGCAGCACGACGCCGAGGCCCGTGACCGCGAACCCCAGCCGGAACCCGCCGACCCACCAGGGCTGCAGCACGAGGGACATTCCCGCGGCCATCAGCGCCAGCGAAAGCCGGTCCAGGGGAGCGCGGAGTCCCGGCTTCATTGCTTGATGGTCCCGAAGGTCATGCCGCGCAGCAGGTGCTTGCGCACCAGGACCGTGAAGAGCACGATCGGCGTCACGAAGAGCAGGCCGCCCGCCGCGATCTGGGGCCAGGGCATCCCGTCGATGTTGCCCTGCAGGCCGGCGAAGTAGGCCGGCACCGTGGTGTTGGCCGACGAGTTGAGCGTCATGGCGAAGCCGTACTCGTTCCAGGCCGAAATCAGGCAGAACACCGCGGTCACGGCCATGCCGGTGCGGGCCTGGGGCAGGATGATGTGCACGAAGGCGTGCAGGCGACTGTAGCCGTCGACTTCGGCCGCCTCCTCGTAGGCGCGCGGGATTTCGTCGAGAAAACCCTTCATCAGCCACACCGCGAGCGACAGGTTGAAGACGGTGTACAGCAGAATCAGGCCCAAGGCCGTGCCGGTCAGCGACAGCTCGCGGTACATCATCAGCACGGGCACGACCACGGCCAGCGGCGGCATGAAGCGCGTCGAGAGCACGAAGAACAGCCAGTCCTTGGCGCCGGGGATGCGGTAGCGGCTGAAGCCGTAGGCGCAGCAGGTGCCGAGCAGCACCGAGGCGGCCGTGGAAAGCACGCCGATCAGCACGCTGCTGCGCAGGTAGCTCCAGAAACTCCCCTGGGCGCCCGCGTGCACGCTGGAAAGCGCCCCATAGGCGGCCACGGTGGGCGTGAACGTGCTGACGGCGGCCGCGGAACCCAGCGGGGCGCCCACGGACCGTGCGGCCTCCTGGACCAGGCTCGGCACGAAGCGCGCGTAGGGGGAGATCGTGTCGTCGCGCGACTTGAGCGAGGAGAGCGCCATCCAACACAGGGGCAGCGTGGCCAAGAGCCCGTACACGAGGAGGAACAAACCGCGGAGCAGCTGCATGTCAGGCCGGCCGCCGATTCAGGCCTTCCAGGTAGCGCGTGAAGGCGGTCGCCACGGCGATCACCAGCACCAGGACGAGGCAGGCGTAGGCGCTGCCCAGGGCGAGCTTGCCGTCGCGGAAGACCACCTGGTACAGCAGCGTCGAAAGCGTCTCGGTGCTCTTGTCGTTGGGTCCGGTCGTGGCCATCACCAGGTCGAACTGCTTGAGCGCATCGGTGGCCCGCAGCAGCACGGCGAGTCCCAGGAGCGGCGCGCACAGGGGCAGGGTGATGCGCCGGAATACTGTCCAGGCCGAGGCGCGGTCCACTTGGGCCGCCTCGTAGAGCGTTGCCGGGATCGAATTCAGACCCGCCAGGGAAATCAGCATCATGAACGGCGTCCACATCCAGACGTCGATCAAGAGCACCGAGGTGAACTTCCAGTCGCGGTCGGTGAGCCACTGGGGCTCGGGCAGGCCGAGCGCTCCCAGGATCTGGTTCAGGATCCCGTAGTTGCCGTTGAGGATCAGGTTCCAGAACAGGCCGATCACCGCCGGCGAGAGCATCATCGGCACGAGCAGCGCGGTCAGCAGCAGGGCCTTGCCGCGGAATTCGCGACGGATCGAGAGCGCCAGGGTGAAGCCCAGGGCGAGTTCGATGCTCACCGCCAGGGCCACGAAGGCGGCCGTGCGACGGATCGCCTCGGCGAAGCGCGGGTCGCTGAACACGCGCGCGTAGTTGGCCCCGCCCACGAACTCGCGCTCCGCGCCCACCAGTTCGGCGTTGGTGAACGACAGGACCACGTTGAACAGGAGCGGAAAAACGTTGAACAGCACCAGGAGGGCCAGGGCCGGTCCGACGAACCACCACTGGAGGCGGCGGCCGCTCATTTTTCCTTGCCCGCCGGTCCCTTGCCGGCCTTGGAGCCGTCGAAGTAGAGACCCACTTCGTTGAACCCCACGCGGCCGGGGAAGCGCAGGCCGCCGATGCGCTCCAGGATGCGCACCTCCACGGAGCGCACCAGGGTCGTCTTGGGCAGCTCGAGCAGCGTGACGCGCAGTTCCTCGGGCTCGAGTTCCAGCGTGGTGGGGATCTCCTGCTTGTTGAACCGGACCTCGACGCGCGTGGCGCGGTCCCATTCGCCCAGGGCGCCGGAGCGGCCGCCCAGGGGGGAAAGCGCCAGGCGATTGGCGCGCACGGGCCGCTCGAACTCCAGCGTCAGCACCGGGCTCTTGTCCTCGAGCATCGAGGTCCAGCCGCTGGATTCGCGGCCGTCGATCACCGCGGCCGCGGGAGAGTCGGAAAATTGCGTGGAGGCGCTGGCGCGGGTCTCGTCGGCGACGATCAGGTTGCGGCGCGCCGCGGAGGCCTGCTCCAAGAGCGCCGGCTCCACCAACTCGGTCACGTTCACTTCCAGGACCTCGCTGTCGACCACGGCCGAGCCCGGATCGCCCCCGGCCTGGGCCGGTTCGAGCATCAGGTACACGCGGGCGACGACCTGGTGGATCCCACCCCGGGCGAAGCGCAATTGGGTCGGGAACTTGTCGCCCGCCCAGGTCTTGCCGGCGTCGCCGGCGAGGCTCGCGACCACCGCGCCGTCCACCAGGTACTCGACCTTGGACACGCGCAGTCCCTTGGGCGTCACCGTCTGCCAGGCATGGGCCTGAAGCGTCTGGTCCGAAAATCCGGCGAGCCACACGGCCAACTGGGAATTCCCCGTGGCGCGCACGAACACCGCCGATTTCCCGTCGTCGGTCTGGTAGATGTCCTCCCGGCTCGCCGCGGCCTTGCCGGTGAAGGAGGCCGTGGCCCGCGAGAGGAACAGGAGCCCGAAGCACGTGTTGGGCTCGTCCTCGTCGTAACCGTTGGTGAAGGCCCCCTTGTCGTTCTGGACCTCGAGGAACCAATTGGCTCCCTCCCAGTACCAGTCCACGCCCCCCAGCCGCTCCAGGCCCAGCAGCGTGCAGGCGCGTTCGAGACCGTACAGGTAGTAGGGCCCGCGGTGCCCATTGGGTCGTTCGGTCCGGTTCGCCACCGGACTGCCCGTGATCTGCAGGTTCGAGGCGAGCCAGCGCGCGCCCGCCTCCAACGACGGCTCGGCGAGCGAGAGCCCCTGGGCGCCCTTTCCGGCCTGGGTCGACAGTTGATTGCGGGCGATGGCGACGGCGCTGATGCCCGCGGCGGTCATGGACCCCGTGGGGTTGCCGGTGTCGCTGATGCGGTAGCCGAAACCGCCGTGCTTGCCCTGGTAGCGCGGCACCTGGGCGATGATGTCGCGCCAGACCTTGGCGGGGATTTCGATGCCCAGGCGGGCGGCGGCCAAGAGACCGAGCGCCGCGTACTGGGTGTTCGAAAGATCCGGCTCGTCGTGCGGATAGCCCCAGACGCCGCTCTTGTCCCAACTGATCAGCTCGTCGGCCACGTCCGCGGCCCACTCCTGGTTGGCCTCCTCGTGGAGGGCCCAGAGCATGAGCAGCACGCAGCTGGCCGTGTAGGTGTGCTCGGTGGGGCGGCCGCGCAGGTAGGCCACGCCGCGCTGCACCGCCTGGTGACGGAGGGGCACCCCGCTCTTGAGGAGCGCGTACACGGCCAGGGCCGTCATGCCGCCGGGGAAGCGCTGGTCGTCGAAGGCCCAGGATCCGTCGCGCAACTGGCGGCTGATCAGGAACTTGCAGCCTCGTTCGATGGCGGCGTTGACCTTCTCCTGGGCCGCGGCCCGGCCCGCCAGGGGCCTGGCGTCCAGGGGCAGCAGGCGGAATCTCCAGGCGCCGCCCCCGTTGGTGACCTTGGCCAGGAGGTGGTTGTCGCCCGCCTGCAATTCCAACTGCAGCGTGTCGGCCAGGGGCTCAAAGGCGCCGGGCTTGCAACCCTGGATCACCAGCTTGCCGTTGAGCCAGACCCGCGCGGCGTCGTCGTAGCCGAGGCTGGCCGTCACCACCGCGGCGCTCTTGGCCCGCACGCGCCGGTAGAGGTACGCGGACGCGTCGTTGGTGGGCACGTCCTTGGGGCTCAGCTTGGTGAGGTCCATGGCGGCGAGGGCCAGGACCGGTGCCGTGATCAGCGCCTCGTCCACCGCGCGCCAGCCCGCGGCCACCCCGGCCTTGCCCGGGTAGATGCGGGTCAGGTCGGGACCCTCCCGTCCAGGAAGATGGCGCTGCAGTTCGTCTTCCGCCGCCCGCGGCTCGGCCACGTTGGCCGCGCCGCCCGGCTGGTCGATCGGCAACAGCACGTACCACGGATCCCACTCGATCCCGGCCGCCGCGGCGGGAGCCGGGGCCGACTGGGCCCGTGCCTCGCTCGCCCCGCAGGCGAGGAGCGTCGCGAGCGCGACGACGAACAGGGCCGAGGGGCGGGTCGAGCGCCACCGACGGCCCAGTCGGGCGAGGATGCCGGCCTGGGCGGTCACTTCAGCAGGCCGGCTTCCCGCAGGATGCGTTCCTTCTCGACCGCCAGCTCCTTCAGGGCCTGGGCCGTGGGCATCTCCCCGTCCACGGCGAGGCCGATGTAGCGCTGCGTCACCGACAGGAGCTCGTTGAACACGGGCACGTTCCAGAAGTCCTGCATGGCGTCGATCGAATCGGCGAAGGGCGCGTTGTAGGGAGTCTGGGCGCGGAACTCGGGGCTCGCCAGGAGCTCCGTGTTGGCGGTGAATCCACCGGGCTTCTGGACCCACTGCTCCTGGACCTGGCGGGTCTGGAACCAGGCGATGAAGTCCTTCGCCAGTTGTTGCTGCTCCGTCGGGATCTTCGTCGAGATCGACATGCCCTGGCCCCCGAGGCTCGCCACGCGCTTGCCGTCCTTCGAGGGAACCGGGGCGAAGCCGACCTTGTCGCCAAAGGCCGCGTTGATCACGGGGAAGAAGGCGAAGTAGTTGACCAGCATGGCGGTCGAGCCGTTGGAGAAGTTCTCCAGCACCTGGCCGTAGTCGAGGTTCTCCGAGCCCTTGGGACCGAGCTTGATCAGCGCGGCGAAGAAATCCACGGCCGCAGCCGTGCCCGGCGTGTCCAGGAAGCCCACGACCTTGTGGGAGCCCGGCTCGTGCCACATGCCGCCGAAGGACCAGAGCAGGTTCTGCAGGCCCATGGTCAGGGCGTCGTAGGCGCGGCCCGTGGTCAAGACGCAGCCGAAGCGCTTCTCCGCCGGGCGCTGGAAGAACTCGGCCACCTGCCGGAAGTCCTCCCAGGTCGCGGGCACGGCGAGCTCCCGGCCGTACTTGGCCTGGAAGGCGGCCATTTCCTGGGGATCCTGGAACCAGTCCTTGCGGTAGGCGATGCCCACGGCGTCGGTCTCGCAGGGCGCGGCGTACCAGCGGTTCGAGCCCTCGGGGTACTCGCACAGGTAGCGCGCGGCCCGCGGGTGGATCTTGGTCATGTCCGTGACGGTGGGGAGCCAGTCGGTCAGCTCCAGGTACAGCCCCTTCGTGGCGCCGCGGCCGATCCACTGGCTGTCGCCGATCACGATGTCGAAGGGCGTGCGGGCGTTGCCGAACTCCACGAACACCTTGTCCTGGTAGGAGGAGAGCGGAATCTGCTCGACCACCACCTCGACGCCTTGCTTCGCCGAGTACTCGGCCGCGAGTTCCGACAGCCCCTTGGCGGGATCCCACTGGAACCACCAGATCGTCAGCTTGGGCTTGGCGCTGACCGGCTCGGATTTCGTGCAGGCGACGAGGGGGATCGCCGCCGCGCAGGCGAGCAGCAGGCTGGAAAAGGGCTTGTGCAGGTTCATCGGGGTCATTTGCGCTTGCCGTGGGACTTGGAACCGGAGCCGCTGGAGAGTTTCAGGCGCGTGAACGCCTCGGTTTGCGCGCGGATCGCGCGCTCGGCGGGCAGGCGCTCCATCGAGCTCGCGCCGTAGAAGCCCTGACACTTCGAGGTCCGCGAGAGCACGTAGGCGGCGTCCTCGGGTTCGGCGATCGCGCCGCCGTGGCAGATCACGAGCACGTCCTTCCGGACCGCGCGCGCCGCGTCGGCGATCGCGTCGATCTCGCGCACGCAGTCGTCGAGCGTCTTGACGGAACGCGCGCCGATCGTCCCGCCGCTGGTGCAGCCCATGTGCGCCACGATCAGGTCGGCGCCGGCCGCCGCCATGCGCCGCGCCTCGTCGGGGTCGAACACGTACGGGGTGGTGAAGAGCTCCATCTCGCGCGCCAGCGCGACGAGCTCGACTTCCTTCTCGTAGCCGAAACCGGTCTCCTCGAGGTTCAGCCGGTAGTTGCCGTCGATCAGGCCGATCGTGGGGAAGTTCTGGATGCCGCTGAAGCCGAGCTCGCGCAGTTCCCCGAGGAACTGGCGCGGCAGCATGAACGGATCGGTCGCGCACACTCCGGCGAGCACCGGCGTGTGCTCGACGACCGGCAGCACCTCGCGGGCCATCTCCACGACGATGTCGTTCGCGTTGCCGAACGGCAGCGTGCCCGCCATGGACCCGCGGCCCGCCATGCGGAAGCGACCGGAGTTGTAGATCACGATCAGGTCGATGCCGCCGGCCTCCTCGAACTTGGCCGACAGGCCCGTGCCCGCGCCGCCGCCGATGATCGGCTCGCCGCGGGCCACCTTGGCCCGCAGGCGCTGGAGGATTCCCTTCCTGGAATTGTCGCGCTGAGTTCGTTTCATCGTGCCGGGTTCGCCTTTTCCCGCAGCAGGCCGAGCAGCCCTTGGGCCATCCGCTCGGCGAAGGCGGGGTCGTTGATGTGCAGGTCGTGTTCGTGGACCGGGACGCGCTCGGCGCGCTCGCGGATCCCGAGGCACAGCTCGCTCCGCGCCGCCGGGTCGTCGAAGGAGCCGCCGGCCGTGTCGAGGGCCGACACTCCGCGCAACGGCACGTGGATCTCCACCGGACCTCGGGAAGCCGCGGCCTTGGCGCCGATTTCCCGGCCCAGCGCGCGGTTTTCCGCGGGCGTGGTGCGCATCAGGGTCACGTGGTCGTTGTGCCGATGGAACCTCCGCCCGTCGAACTTCGCAGGCACGCTGGCGCGGCCGTGGAAGTTGACCATGTCCAGGGCGCCGACGGAGATCACCTGGGGCACGCCGCGCCTTCCGGCGGCGGTCAGGCGCTGGGGGCCCGCGCTCAGGAAACCGCCGACCAGCTCGTCGGCCAGTTCCGTGGTGGTCACGTCCAGCACGCCCGCGATCGCGCCCTCCTCGATCAGCGCCTCCATGGCTCGCCCGCCCGTGCCCGTGGCGTGGAACACGAGCACTTCGAGGCCGGCGCGCTCCAGGACCGAGCGCGCGTGCTCGACACAGGGCGTGGTGACGCCGAACATCGTGGCGGCCACCAGGGGGCGGTCCTCGGCGCTCGCCGTCCAGGGGCCCGCCTTGGCCATGCCGGCCATGGCCTGGGCCGCGCGCGAGAGCACCGCCCGACTGATGCGGTTGATGCCCGACACGTCCACCACCGAGTTCATCATCAGGATGTCCTTGGTGCCGACGTAGGCGCCGACCTCGCCCGAGGCGAGGGTCGAGATCATCAGCTTGGGCACGCCGATGGGGAGCGCGCGCATGGCGCTGGTGCCGATGGTCGTGCCCGCGGATCCACCGAGGCCCATCACGCCCGCGAGAGTCCCGGCCCCGTGCCATTCCCGCGCCAGCGCCGCGGCGCCCCTCGCCGCAGCGGTCACGGCCTCCCCCCGGTCCGCGCGCGTCCGAAGCGTCGCGAGGTCCTGGCCCGCCGCCGCGAAGACCCTCTCCCGGGGCACGTCGGCCGGCACCGCGGGCTCCCCAAGGCAGGAAGTGTCCACGAGCTTCACCACGACCCCGAAGCGCACGAGTTCCTGGCACACGAACGCCGCCTCGCGGCCCTTGGTGTCGAGGGTGGCAAAAAGGGCGACGAACATCGCGGGGGGGCGGCCATTGTGCGCGTCGGCGGGGGCCCTGGGAATGCCGGAGACTGCCCCCCGTGGCCGGGGATGGGTCCGGGGTCGGCGCCCGGCCCGGCGGCCCGCTGGGCCCCGGCGCGGCCGGTGGTCGCCGCCGACCCCGACCGGCCGTTGAATCGCAGGCCACAACGAACGTAACTAATTGGAAATACAAGAGTTAGTGACATCCGTCACCAGCGATGGAGGCCACCTGGGGCGCTGGCCCGTCCCTTGGGACCGCTAGAGTCTGGGCCATGGGGATCTCCTCGCCGCGCACGGTGTTGGCCGCTCTGTTCGCCCTCTCCCTGGCTTTCGGGGCCGAACGCGCCTCCGCGCGCCGGGACGAAGCCGCCGCTGCCATGGCCCAGGCGGCACGGGCCTTTCTCGAGGGACTCGACGGGACCGAGCGCGGGCGGGCAGCGCTGTCCTTCGAGGATCCGGCCCGCCTGGACTGGCACTTCGTTCCGCGGGAGCACGTCGGGCTCTCCCTGGGGGAGATGGAAGCGGAGGACCGCGCCCGGTTCGATCGACTGCTCGCCACCGGGCTTTCGGAGTCCGGCCGGGGCAAGTTCGAGGGGGTGCTGGAATTGGAGGCCCTGCTCTTCGAGCAGGAGTCCAAGCCCGGCCAGCCGGCCACCGGGAGGGATCCGGCCCACTACCACCTGGCGGTCTTCGGCGAACCGGGCAGCGGTCCCTGGGGCTGGCGTCTGGAGGGACACCACTGGAGCGTCTCGTTCACCGTGGGCACGCCGGACGATCCCTCGCGGATCGCGGTCACGCCCAACTTCCTCGGAGCCAACCCGGCCAAGACCCAGAAGGGAACTCGCCCGGGCTTCGAGCTCCTGGGCCCCGAGGAAGCGCGCGCGCGGGCCTTCCTGGCGGCGCTGACTCCGGAGGAGCGCGCGCGGGCAAAACTCCCCGGGGCGACGCCCGCCGATGTGATCCTGGCTCCAGGTCGCGCCCGACTGGACGAGCCGCCGGCGGGGATCCGGGCCAAGGAGCTGTCCGCGGAACAGAGCGTGCTGTTGCTGGCCTTGGTGGACGGCTATTTCGCGGACCTCTCTCCCGAGCTGGCGGATCGCGAGCGCACGCGCCTCTCGGCGCACTCCACCGACAATCTGTGGTTCGCCTGGTCCGGCGAGGAGGGGGCGCCAGCGCCGCGCTATTGGCGCGTCCAAGGAGACACCTTCGCCGTCGAGTTCGTCTATCCCGCGGGCACGGTGAACCATGCCCACCGCCTGTGGCGCGACTTCGAGCGCGATCTGGGCGGCACAGGACTGCGCGAGCACCTCGAACGAGAGAAGTGAGCCGAGCCCGGGACGCCGGCCAGACGCTGGCGTGAGCCGCCGGCCGCAGGTGCGCGGACTCCGGCGCGGGACACCTTCCACGGCCCCGTCCGCGGGGCGCGGCAGGGGTCGAGCCCGCGATGGGCCTCCCCGCGCCGCGGCGCTAGAATCGCCGCGCCCATGCCCGAACCCGCGCTGATCTTGACCGCCGGCCGCCTGGCCACTTCGGACGCCAAGACGGCCCACGGGCTGGTGCGCGGGCCGTGCCGCTACGACGTGGTCGGCGTCGTCGACGGTGCCCACGCGGGAAGGGACGCCGGGCAGGTGCTCGACGGCATCGGCCGCGGCATTCCGGTGTTCCAGGACCTCGAGGCGGCGCTGGCGGGCGCCAGGCCGGCGCCGCGCTGGTGCGTGATCGGCGTGGCGACCCCCGGCGGCGTCCTGCCGCAGGAGCTGCGGGCCGAGGTGCTGCGGGCCCTGGGGCGCGGACTTTCGATCGTCAACGGTCTGCACGAACTGCTCGCCGACGATCCGGAGATCGCGGCTCTCGCGGCCCGAAGCGGCGCCACGCTGGTGGACATCCGCAAACCCAAGCCGCGGCGCGAACTGCACTTCTGGAGCGGGGAGATCGCCCAGGTCCGCGCGCCCCGCGTCGCCGTGCTCGGCACCGATTGCGCCCTGGGCAAGCGCACCACCTGCCAGGTGCTCGCCGCGGCCCTGCGCGAGCGCGGCGTGGCCGCCGAAATGGTCTACACGGGGCAGACGGGCTGGCTGCAGGGCTCGCGCTTCGGCTTCGTGCTCGACTCGACGCCCAACGACTTCGTGTCCGGCGAGCTGGAGCAGGCCGTCGTGCGCTGCGACCGCGAGGCGCGGCCCGACCTGATCCTGCTCGAAGGCCAGTCGGCCCTGCGCAATCCCTCCGGGCCCTGCGGGGCCGAGCTGTTGCTCTCGGCCCGCGCGGCCGGTGTCGTGCTGCAGCACGCGCCGGGACGCCAGTTCTTCGACGACCAGGAGCACCTGGGCCAGCGCATCCCGTCGCTCGCCTCCGAGATCGCCCTGATCGCCCTGTACGGCGTGCCCGTGCTCGCGGTGGCGCTCAACCACGATCGCCTCACGGAGCGCGAGCGCGTCCAGTGGCGCGAACGCATCGAACGGGAATGCGGGGTGCCGGCGTTCTACCCGCTGCTCGACCCGCCCGGTCGAATCGCGACCCTGCTGGCCGAATTCGCCGCGGGCGCGCGCGCCGCCGTCCCGTCATGAAACTCACGGAGCTGCGCTCGTCCACGCTGCGGCTGAAGCTCTCGCGGCCTTACAGCATTGCCGGCGGCCGTTGGGACCACGTGGAGCTGGCCATGGTGGATCTGGTGGACGAAACCGGCCGCGTGGGCTACGGCATGGCCTCGCCCGCCCCGGAAGTCACTGGGGAGAGCTTCGAGGCCTGCGCCGAGGAGCTGCTCGCCTGCGAGATCGGCGGGCGGCTCGCGGGCGAGGTGGAGGACGGCGCCGAGCTCCTGGAGCGCGCCCGAGGCGTGCTGCGCGGTCCCGCGGCCCGCGCGGCCTTCGACATGGCCTGGTTCGACCTGCGCGCCAAGCACGCCGGGCTGCCGCTCCTGGACCTGCTGGGCCCTGCCCGCGGCGGACTGGAGACCTCGATCACCATCGGCGTCAAGTCGCTCTCCGAGACCCTGGAGGAGGCGCGCGAATACGTCGCGCGCGGCTTTCGCATCCTCAAGGTCAAGATCGGCGTGGACGTGGAGGCCGACCTGGAGCGGCTGGCGCGGCTGCGCGAGCAGCACGGCGCGCGCATCGTGCTGCGCGTGGACGCCAACCAGGGCTACGACCTGCTGGCCCTGGGGAAATTCCTGGCCCGGAGCGCGGCCATGGAGATCGAGCTGATCGAGCAGCCGCTGCCGCCCGCGGAGGACGCGGCCCTGCTGCGACTGCCCGAGCACGTTCGCGCCAGGCTCGTGGCCGACGAGAGCGTCCAGGACGATGCGGACCTGGAACGCATGATCCTGGCCGGCAAGCCCTTCGGCGTGGTCAACGTCAAGTTGATGAAGTGCGGCGGCATCGCCGAGGCGCTGCGCATGGCGGAACGGGCCGAGCGCGCGGGCCTGTGCCTGATGTGGGGCTGCATGGACGAGAGCGTGCTCGGCATCTCGGCCGCCCTCAACGCGGCCTACGCCTGCACGGCGACCCGCTATCTCGATCTGGACGGAAGCCTCGATCTGGCCGAGGACCCCTTCGTCGGAGGCTTCCGGCTCGAGCGCGGCCGCATGGAGACCGTGGCGAAACCAGGGCTGGGAGTGGAACTCGCGTGAGCACCCGCGCCCCCGAGCACCCGCGCCCCCGAGCGCCCGCGCGCCCCCGAGCGCCCGCGCGTCCTCGACCGCAGGCAGTGCCTGCAGGCGACCGCGGCGCTCGCCTTCGCCGCCTGCAGCACGCCGCGCCGCGGGCCCCTCTCCGCGGAGCCCGAACTCGTGCTGCGCGGCGGTGAAGTTCACGACGGACTGGGTGGAGCGCCGCTGCGGGTCGACCTCGGCGTGCGGGAGGGCCGCATCGTGAAGCTCGGCCGCTTCGAGCCGCCCCGCGGCGCGCGCGTGCTCGACGTCGCGGGACTCGTCGTCGCGCCCGGCTTCGTCGACATCCACACCCACTCGGACCGCTCGATCTTCGAGTGGCCCTCGGCGGAGAGCCGCGTGCTCCAGGGCTGCACGACCGAAATCACCGGGAACTGCGGCTCGTCGGCGGCACCCCGCGAAGCGGCCCAGGTGGGCGAGGAGCAAGACGCCGTGCGCGCCGCCTGGACCGACGTGCGCTCCTACGCCGAGGCCTGGCGCGCGAACCGCGCCGCGCTCAACCAGGCGCTGCTCGTGGGCCACGGCACCCTGCGCAGCGCGGTGATCGGCGACGAAGACCGTGCGGCCTCCGGCACCGAATTGGCCGAGATGGGCCGGCGACTCGACCTGGCCTTGGAGCAGGGCGCCATCGGCCTCTCCACGGGACTCGAGTACGTGCCGGGCATCTACACGCCCTCCGACGAGATCGAGTTTCTGGCGCGGCGCGTGGCGCGGCAGGGCGGGCTCTACGCCTCCCACATGCGCAGCGAGGAGGAACACCTGCTGGACGCCGTACGCGAGACCCTCGACGTGGGCCGCCGCACCGGCGTGCGCGTGCAGGTCTCGCACCTGAAGGCCGCGGGCCGACCCCACTGGGGTTCCCAGGAGGAGGCGATCGGGATGATCGAGAGCGCCCGCGCCGAGGGGCTCGACGTCATGGCGGACGCGTATCCGTACACGGCCTACTCGACCACGCTGACGATCCTGCTGGAGCCCTGGTCGCGCGAGGGCGGCAGCGAGAAGATCCTGGCGCGGCTCGCCCAGCCCGAGGCGCGCGCGCGCATGCAGGCGGAGATTGCCGGTCACGTGGCGCGCGATCCGGGCGCCTTCGACGCCATCGTGGTCAGCTCCGTGGGTTCGCCCAAGCTGCAGGACTGCGTGGGCAAGAACCTGGAGGAGATCGCCGCCGCCTGGGGCGTCGATCCCTCCACGGCCTACCTGCGGCTTCTGGAGGAGTCCTTTGCCGACGTGGGCTACGTGGGCCATGCCATGAGCGAGGAGAACGTGGCTCGCGTGCTGGCGCACCCACTGGTGATGATCGGCTCCGACGGCCGCAGCATGGCCCATTCCGGCCGCGCTCTGGAACAGAAGCCCCACCCGCGCTCCTGGGGCACCTTCGCGCGAGTGCTGGGCCACTACTGCCGCGAGAAGCGCCTCTTCGACCTGCCCACGGCCCTCCGCAAGATGACCTCCATGCCCGCCGAGCGAGCGCGGCTGGCCGACCGCGGACGCATCGGCCTGGGGCTGGCGGCGGACCTGGTGGTGTTCGACCCCCGCACGGTGGCGGACCGGGCCACCTTCGACGAACCGCAGCGGCCCGCGCAGGGCTTCGCCCACGTGCTGGTGAACGGCGAAGCGGTGCTCCTGAACGGCAGCCCCACGGCCGCGCGGCCGGGTCGCTGGCTGGGCGCCGCGCGCGCGGGGTGAGCCAGACGGAACCGGCCGATCCGCGCCGAACCGGCGCTCAGGCCACGTAGTCGAAGGCCAGGGCGCCCTCGACGCCGCCGTCGAGGATCTCGAGCACCTGCGCCTTGACCTGCTCGTGCTTGGGATGGGGCAGGTAGGCGTCGCGGGACTTCGCGTCGCTGAAGGTCATGGAGAAACCGTGGGTGAAGCCGCGGTTCATGCCCTCGGGCGAGGAATAGGGGCCCCAGGAGTAGGACAGGATCCCGGGGATCTCGCCCTTCAGGGCGCCGATCGCGAAGAACACCTGCTCCACTTGCGCCGCAGCGACGTTCTTCCTGACCTTCAAGAGCACCAGATGCACGATCATCGAGATTCTCCGCGTGTCACGAGTTCCAACTTGGGGTCCAGCTCCAGGCGCAGGTTGCGCAGGCTGATTTTCGTCGGACCGCCGGAGTGCAGCTGCAGCGCGAACACGCCGCGCAAGGCTCCCCTGGGGTCCTCCAGATCGACGCACGGGACGCCGTTGATCGCCGTCAGCACGCGGTGTCCCACGGCGACGATTTCATAGGTGTTCCACTGGCCGGACTTCACGCGGCCGTCCACCGGCGCGGCGGGAAAGAGCAGGCCGCGGCCTTCTTCCTCGTAGAGCGCGCCCCACCAATCGGGTCCGACGTCGGCCTGGTAGCCCACGATCTCGCTGGAATTGCCCCAATGCACGGGCCGCGAGCGGAACTGGATGCCGCTGTTGCCGGCGTTCTGCTCCAGCTGGATTTCCAGCACGAGCCGGAAGTCGCCGAGCTCCAGCTCGTTGGTCAAGAACTCGTTCTTCGCCAGTCCCGCGGTCTCGCCGATGAGGACGCCGTTCTCGACTCGCCAGACCTTGGGGTCGCCGTACCAGCCCGCCAGGGTCCTGCCGTCGAAGAACCGCGCCAAGTTGTCGCGGGTGGCTCGCAGCGCCGTCTGCGTCGGGCTTGCCAGGTAGCCCGCCAGGTCCCGGATCTCCTCGAACGACAGGAGGTCGAGTTGGCCCTCGGGCATCATCGAGGTCGCGGCGAGCTTCTGCTCGGAGATATCCGACTTCCGGATCACGGTCACGCCCTGCTTGTCGACCAGCTTGAGCGTGTCGGAGGTCTCGGCCGTGACGATGCCGCTGTGCAGGCGCTCGTCCTCGAGCCAGACGTTGGTCACCTGGTACTCCTTCGCGACCACGGCGCTCGGATCGACGACGTTCTCCAGCAGATACTGCACGTCGGCGCGGTTCGAGCCGGTGATGTCCGGGCCGACCTTCGCGCCGAGGCCGAACAGCGTGTGGCACTGCTGGCACGTGCGCGAATGGACCTCGCGGCCGCGGGGCAGATCCGCCCGGGCGAGGACCTCCGGCGTGAGCTTCTTCGCCCATTCGGCGATCTGCTTTCCCTTGGCCTCGCTGGTGGCGGCGATCCGGCCGAAGTGCTTGGCGAGTCCGGCGTCGACCTCGGGATCGCCCAGGCTGGCGAGCTTGCGCGCCAGCAGGGCGTCGATGGCGCCCCTCGCCGCCTGGGCCGTGCCCTTTTGTTCGAACGCCGCGAACAGCGCCCGCGCCCAGCTCTTGCGCGAGGCGAGCGTGTGGATCGCCAGGCGCTGACCCTCGAGATCGAGCGAGGAAAGTCGCGCGGTCAGGCTCGCGGCGACGCGCTCGTCGTCGAAGGCCGCGAGGGCGCCCAGGGCCTGCGCCTGGATCGACGGATCGTCGAGGGCGGCAAGCACGAGGTCGAGCGACTTCGCGTCGCGGCTCTGGACCAGCATGTCGAGGGCCCGCAGCCGGGCCTCGCGGGGCGTGGAGGGATCGGCCAGGGACGCGCGCACGGCGGCGAGTCCGCTCTCGTCGCCGTAGGCGATCGAGATGTCGCGCACGAGTTCGCCCACGCGCGCGTTGCCGAGCATCCGCAACTCCGCGGAGACGCCCGGCCAGGACGGCGGCGCCTTCACTCCGCGCTTCACCGCCAGCGCCGCGGCCAGTTCCTCGAGCATGACGTGGATCAGCCCGCCCTCGCGCAGCACGGCCAGGCTCTTCACCAGTCGCTCGTGTTGGTCCGGATCCGCCGCCAGGCGCCGCAGCACGAAGCGCGACACCGTCGGGATGCGCGAGGAGCAAGCCACCTGCAACGCGTGCTCTGGATCCGTGGGCACCGCGGCTTCGATGCCGTACCAGATCATCAGCGGCAGGTTGTGGTCCTCGGCGTCCTCGGCGTGTTCGGCGAGCGCGCCACCGATCGAGAGACGATGCTCGAGGGGCAGCCGTTGCAGGGCGCTCGAGACGTACAGCCGCACCACGGGCGACTTCGACGCGCGCGCGAGCTCCCCGAGGCGCTCGAGGATCCTCGCAGCGGGCAGGCCGCGCTCGCAGGCGAGCTGCACGGTCCAGGCCTGCACGTGGGGGAACGGGCTTCCGAGCATCTCCAGGGCGAGCTCGGTGTCGAGGGCGCCGACGCCGTGGGCGGCCCACAGCCAGCGCAGGGCGCGCGTCTCGCTCGCGGTCTCCTTGCGCAGCCGGTTCACGATGCTGCGGCGAATCTCGGGCCCGACCCTGCGCTCGGCGAGCAGCCGCCGCGCGTGGCGCGAAGCGAACTCGTTCGCGGAATCGACGTGCTGCAGGAGCCCCTCGTCGGAGACCCGGGCGAGATCGACCGTGCGCGCCGTGCCGCGGCCGTGGCGCACGCGGTACAGCCGCCCGTTCGTGCGGTCCCAGATCTCCGGCTTCGTCAGGTGGCACGCCTGCCGGTCGTACCAGTCGATGAAGTAGACCGACCCGTCGGGCCCGGTCCTGAAGGCGATGCCGCGGAACCAGGCATCGTCGGCGAAGAGGAAGTCCGCGCCGTGACTCGCGACGTAGCCCGAGCCCTTGGGCACGAGCAGGTCGTTGTTCACGCGGTTGCCGTGGATGTTGTCGAACAGGATCGTGTCGCGGTACTTTGCGGGGAACTGCTCGCCGAGGTAGATCAGGGCGCCGCAGTGCGCGTGGCCGCCGCCGGCGGAGTCCGAGCGCAGGTTCCCCCCGTGGGGCGTGTCGCCGAGGTAGTGGCGGTGGTCGGCGATGGTCTTGAGGTCGTCGTACACGTGGTCGCCGAAGTGCGCGCCGGCCTGGCGCTCGTAGCGCGCGCCCTGGATCACGTGGAAGAGGTGCGGGATCACGCAGGCCGTGACGAACGCCTGCCCGCGGTCGTTGAAGTCCACGCCCCAGGGGTTCGACGTGCCCCAGGCGAAGACCTCGAACTCGCGCCGCGTCGGGTGGTAGCGCCAGACCGCGGCGTTCATCGGGGTGCGCTCGGAGTCCTTCGCGCCCGGCACGCCGACCCTGCTGTGCGTGAAGACGCCGTGGCATCCGTAGAGCCAGCCGTCGGGGCCCCAGTTGAAGGCGTTCAGCGTCTCGTGCGTGTCCTGGTAGCCGAAGCCGTCGAGCAGCGTTTCCGCGGGGCCGTCGGGAACCAGGTCGTCGTCGCGGTCGGGGATGAACTGCAAGTACGGCGCCGCGCCGATCCACACGCCGCCGTGACCGACCTCGAGGCCGCTGACCAGGTTGAGCCCCTGCGCGAAGACCGTGCGTGTCTCGTAGGAGCCGTCCTGGTCCTTGTCCTCGAACACCAGGATGTCGTCGCGGCCCTGGCCTTCCTTCGCGCGCGCCGGGTAGGTGAAGGCCTCGGCGACCCACAACCGCCCATGGGCGTCGATGGTGAGCGCAATCGGCTGGTGCAGGTCGGGTTCGGCGGCGATCACGTCGACCGAGAAGCCCTCGGGCACTCGCATGCGCCGCGCGGCGTCTGCGGCGGTCAGGCCCTCGGGCTTCGGCGGGTCGAGGGGCAGGATCGCCGGCGTGCCCGGCGGGCGCTCGAACTTCGGCTCGGTCGCGTGCTGGCGGAAGTCGTCGAAGTTGAGGTGGCCCCAGCCGCCGGATTCCTCGTCGACCAGGCGGATGCGCATGCGCTTGCCCTTGGCGGGAGCGAGCGAGACGACCACGCGCTGCATCGTCTCGAAGTTCGCCCCCGAGGTCTTGAAGTACGGCTCGGCGTCGCCCTCGCGCCACAGCTCGACGCGCTCGCCGCGTCCGGTGCCGCCGCCGACGAGAAAGCTCGCCCAGGGCTCGGTCGCGCCGAACCAGTCCGAGGTCAGCGTGCCCTGGGCCTCGTCGCCGAGCTTCTCGTAGCCGCCGATCCAGTACGAGCCCTCGTGGCGCGACGACTCGCGGCCGCGCTTCGTCACCGTGTCGCCGCGGATCGGCTGGCCCTCGAAGGCTTTGCCCTCGGCCGTCCAGCGCGAGAGGTCGCCCGCCTCGAAGTCGAGGTTGCGCGGGTCCTTCTTCGCGGGCTTTTCGTCGGGTGCTCCGGGGGCCGCCTGCTTCGGCGCGGGGGCCGGCGTCGCCGCGCCCGCCCGCGAGAGCAGCACCGTCGTGCCCTTCTTGTTGCCGACCACGAAGTCCGGACGCCCGTCGCCATTCACGTCGGCGAACGAGAGCTGCGTGCCGACGCCCGAGTCGTCGTCGATGAGGTAGGGCACGAAGCGCACGCCGTCCTTCGCGCGCGTCAAGCGAAACCACGCGAGCACCGACGCGGATCCGGGCATGGGGTCCCCCTGGGCGCCGTGGGACCACCAACGCTTGCCGGTGACCACGTCCCGCAGGCCGTCGCCGTCGACGTCCACCAGCGCGACCGCGTGGAGTTCGGCGACGCAGAACTTCGAGGTGTCATCGCCCAGGATCTCGTGCTCGACGAATGCGATCGCGTTTTCGCGCCGCACCTGCTCGAACCACGAGAGCCCGAAGCCGTGGGCGTTGAGGGACGTGATCACGTCGTGGTCGCCGTCCCCGTCGACGTCGTAGGCGTGCATCTGCGCGCCGCCGTGGCCGTCGCCGAAGGCGAACTCGTGGCGCTCGAAGAGCGCGCCGGACGCGCCTTGACCCTCGGGCTGGCGCCACCAGCCGGTGCGCTCGAGGATGTCCTTGCGGCCGTCGCCGTCGACGTCGCCGACGCCCAGGCCGTGCGTGAAGCGCTGGAGCTTCAGGTCCGGCGTCGCCGCGTGCCAGATCCAGGGCGCCGCGGCATCGCGCGGATCGCGACTCGCCCATCCGAACGCGCCGCCGTGGGCGCACACCAGGTCGCGCCGGCCGTCGCCGTCGAGGTCCTCGAACTCGGGCGACTCGTCGTCGACGCCGTCGAGCACCCCGTGGCGCGTCCACGGTCCGTCGGTCAGGCCCGGGTTCTTGAGCCACCAGGCCGCTTGGCCTGGGAAGCCGACGTTCAGCAGGTCCAGGAATCCGTCGCCGTCGAAGTCCTCGGGCCAGGCGAAGAAGTTGTCCGAGTAGCCCGCCGGGTCAAAGGCCTTGGCCGGGTAGAGCTCGAGCTTGGAATCGAAGCCGGGCCCGCGGAAGAGCCAGGGGCCGCTGGCCACGTCCACGTGGCCGTCGCGGTCGAAGTCGGCGGCGGCGGCCCCTTCGCAGAAGAACTCGCGCGAGAGTTCGCGGCGCTCGAAGGCGACGCGCACGTCGGCCGTGGCGGGCTCGGGGCGCGTGGCGGCGGACTGGGGGCCGAGGGCGAGTAGAACGAAGAGCACGGGGGTCCTCCCGGTGGGTTTCGCGGACGGGGTGTTCGCGGGGCGGCGCGATTGTACGGACCGAAAGGCGCGCGGCGCCGCGCGGGACGGATCCCGCGCGGCGCCGCGCCTTTCAAGCTCGCGCTCGGATCAGGGCGCGATCTGCGCCTCCAGGCCCGCCGTCAGGGTCACGTTGTCCGGGGCCGGGAAGCCCTGGTCGCGGCCCCAGAACTGCATGCGCACGGTGTTGCCGGGCACCGCGAGGCCCGGGTCGCCCGTGCCGCCCGCGATGAAGGCGTTCAGGTCCAGGGAGTAGGCGCCCGTGCAGTCGTTGCCCGAGGGGCTGCCGCCGGACGAGAGCTGGCCCGAACGGCGCACCGGGGCCAGTACGCACAGGGTCCCGCCGCCGAAAGGCGTCGCGTCGCGGCCGGTGAGGCTGTACAGCATCAGGCCGGGCTTCTGGTTGCGGACGTTGGAGCCCGTGACGGTGAAGCCGCTCTGCGCGCTGGCGGAGGGGTGCGTGCCGCTGAAGCCGATCTGGGGCGTGCAGCCCAGGGAGTTCACCTTGGGCGTGCAGTAACCCACCGGCGGCGCGGTGCACACCGAGGCCTGCGTGCTGTGGAAGGCCGTGGGCGCGTCCTCCGGCGACGACCAGACGATGTTGTTCGTGGTCGTGGCGCTGATGTAGTACTGGAAGGTCGTGTTGCACGGCACCGCCGGGAAGTTGGCGTCGTACTGGCCGCCGCCGACGGACACGAGCGGCACGCTCGTCCAGTTGCCGGTGGTGCGGTACCACAGTTGCGTCGAGCCCGCGACGATCGAGGCTTGCTGCGCCGCGGTGATCTGCACGCGCAGCGCGTAGCCCGTGTTCGGGATCGAGGCCGGTTGGCCGTTGGGGTAGCTGTAGCTCAACAGCGGCTGGCCGACCCACCACACGAACAGGCCGCTCTCCAGGTCCGAACCGGTGACCGTCCCGTTGGGGTGGAACGGGTAGACGTTCCACAGGCCGTTGAACGTCGCGCCGTCGTCGGAACTGCGCGTGTCGAACCAGGCCACCTCGGGCGGGTTGGTGGCGTTCTGGGCCAGGTCGTAGACGCGCACGCCGCTGGTGTAGGCCGCCTGATAGAGCAGGTTGCCCTCGGTGTACTCGTTGTGGGGGATCGCGGTGTTGCCGTTGGTGAACGTGCCCAGGAACGTCGGGGCCGAGGTCCCCAGGTTCGAGATGTCGAACACGTGGTTGATCGTGGTCCCGCCGAGATTGGGCACGTAGAGCTCGTCGTTGAGGTAGAGCTTCGACTTGTCCGCCGACAGCGTGCACTGGTGGCCGTACTGGCCGCTGGGCCAGGTCAGCCGCGGCGTCACCGCGACGATGTTCGCCTTGTTGGTGACGTCGAGGATGTCGAGGCCGGTGTTCGCCCAGCCGCCGTTGTCGCCGCCGCACAGGAAGGCGATCTCCTTGCCGGCCAGGGGCCCGCTGGTGTAGTTGGCGAGCGTCACTTCGTGGGTGTACTTCGTCGACCACGAGGACACGTACGTGGGCGATGCCGGATTGGCGTTGAGATCGTAGATGCGGATGCCGTTGGACCCGCCGCCGGACCGGTACAGGTAGCCGGTCTGCTGGTTGATCTCCATGGAGTGCGTGGCCGACGGGCTCGGGCCGGTGGTGACCGTGTTCACCAGCGTCACCACGCCGCTGTCGATGCCGGCCAGGCTGATCACCTGGATGCCGCTGCCGCCTTCGCTGACCGCGTAGGCATAGTCGCCGAGGGTCGGGTGGGCAAAGACGCGCACGTCACGCCACAGGCTGTTGGGGCCGGCGATGTAGCCCGCGGTCACCGCCTGGCCGGGCACCGTGATGTCGACGAACGCCGTGCCGCCGTAGAGGCCCATGAGCGCGTACTCGCGGCCCGAGGGCGACACGTAGCCCCAGCCGGAGTTGCCGTTCTGCTGGTTCGCTCCCCAGGTGTTCAGGGGCAGCCAGGAGAGCAGGCGCACGTTGCTCGAGTTGAAGGGCTGTGAGCTGTAGGAGCCCATGCCGGCGCCGGCGCCGGGAACGAACGAGGGAAGCGGTGCGCCGTCGAGTCCGAGCGGGCAGTGGTAGCCCGGCCCCCGGTAGGGCTTCTCGCGATGGAGCACCTTCCCGTCGTCCTCGTGCGCGTAGGAGAGCGCGCCGAGGAGAGCCAGGGCCGCGAAAGTCGTGAACACTGCGCTTGCGGATCCAGTCATGGTGAATCGTCCGATTCAGGAAGCCTCTAGTGGTCGTGCGCGCGCGTCCTCCCCGTCCAGGTGAGGGCCAGGTTCGTCTACTGTACACGTGGGGCAAGGACTTGCCGCCCTGGGCTCCCCTGGCCGCCTGCGGGCGCCCCCCCTGATGCCATGGTCACTCCCAGGGAGTCTTCCGTGAGCTTTAGGGGCCCCGAGTCGCTCGGGCCCGTCGACGGAGGACCCGAGGGGCAGTGGGGCCGGGGGGCGAGGAGACGGCGGCACCCCAAAGAGAGGCGGCGCCGGGGGACCGAGGTCCGACCGGCGCCGCCGCGACGAGCCGGAGCAGGAGGCTCCGGGTTCCGTCTCTCACCTCACCCTCAGGGGATGATCTGGGCCTCGAGGCCCTCGGTCAGGGTCACGTTGTTGGGGGCGGCGAAACCCTGGTCGCGGCCCCAGAACTGCATGCGGACCAGGTTGCCCGGCACCTGCAGGCCCGGATCGCCCGTGCCGCCGGCGATGAACGTGTTCAGATCGAACTGGTAGGCACCCGTGCAGTCGTCGCCCACCGGGTTGCCGCCCGAGCTCAGGGGCGGCGAGCGGCGCACCGGCGCGGCCACGCACAGGGTCCCGCCGCCGAAGGGGATCGCGTCGCGACCCGTCAGGCTGTAGAGCATCAGGCCCGGCTTGTTGTTGCGCACGTTGCTGCCGAACACCTGGAACCCCGAGCCCGCGGACACCGAGGGGAAGGTGCCCGTGTAGCCGATCTGCGGCGTGCATCCGAGGGAGTTCACCTTCGGCGTGCAGTAGGGGATCGGCGGAGCGGTGCAGGTGGACGCCAACGTGCTGTGGAAGCCCGTGGGCGCGTCGTCGGGGCTCGACCAGGCGATGTTGTTCGTGCTGGTGGCGCTGATGTAGTACTGCACCGTGGCGTTGCAGGCCACCGGCGGGATGTTGGCGTCATAGAGACCGCCGCCCAGGGAAACCAGCGGCACGCTGGCCCAGGCGCCGGTCGTGCGCCACCACAGGCGCTCGCTGCCCGCGGCGAGCACGCCCGCTTGGTTCTCGTTGACTTGCACGCGCAGCGCATAGCCCGAGTTCGGAATCGTCGCCGGTTGCCCGTTGGGGAACGAGATCGAGAGCAGCGGCGTTCCCACCCACCACACGAACAGGCCGCTCTCCAGGTCGGAGCCGGTGACCACGCCGCTGGGGAAGAACGGGTAGACGTTCCACAGACCGTTGAATTGGGCCGAGTCCGAGCCGTTGTAGGTGTCGAACCAGGCGATCTCCGGCGGGTTCGTGGCGTGGCGCCGATGTCCCAGACGCGCAGCCCGCTGCGATAGGCCGCCTGGTACAGCTTAGTGCCCGCCACGTACTCGTTGTGCGGAATCGCCGGGTTGCCGTTGGTGAACGAGCCCACGTACGTCGGCGCGGAAGTGCCCAGATTCCCGATGTTGAAGACGAAGTTGATCGTCGGCTGCCCCGGGTGGTTCTGGAGGTAGAGCTCGTCGTTGACGTAGAGGTACTGCTTGTCGCTCGAAAGCGAGCACTGGTGGCTGTAGGAGCCGCCCGCCCAGGTGAGGCGCGGCGTCACCGCCGTGATCGACGTCTTGTTGGTGACGTCGAGGATGTCGATGCCGGTGTTGGTCTGGCCGCCACTGCAGGCAAAGGCGATCTCCTTGCCGGCCAAGGGGCCGCTGGTGTAGTTGACCAGCGTGACCTCGTGCACGTAGCGCGTGGTCCAGGACGACACGTAGGTCGGCGTGGCCGGCGTCGCATTCAAGTTGTAGATGCGCAGGCCGTTGGACCCGCCGCCCGCGCGGTAGAGGTAGCCGGTCTGCTGGTTGACCTCGATCGTGTGCGTGGCGGACGGGGACGGCCCGGTGGTGACCGTGCCCATCAGGGTCACGACGCCGCTGTCGATGTTGGTGATGTTGATCACCTGGATGCCGCTGCCGCCCTCGCTGGCCGCGTAGGCGAAGTGGCCCAGGGTCGGGTGCTTGTAGACGCGCACGTCGCGCCACAGGCTGTTGGGACCGGCGATGTAGCCGACGCTCACGGGCTGGCCGGGCGTCGTGATCTCCACGAAGGCCGTGCCGCCGTACAGGCCCATCAAGGCGTACTCACGGCCCGAGGGCGAAACGTAGCCCCAGCCGGAGTTGCCGTTCTGCTGATTGCCGCCCCAGGTGTTCAACGGGAGCTGCGCCAGGAGCTTCACGTTGCTCGAACTGAACGGGTTGAGGTTGTAGCCGCCCGGCCCTCCGGATCCCTGGACCGCCGACAGGGGCTCGCCCAACACGCCCAGCGGGCTTCGATAGCCCGGTCCAAAGCGCGGCCGCTCGCGGTCGAGCACCTTGCCGTCGTCCTCATGGGCGAGAAGTGAGCCGCTCAGGGTGGCGAGGGCGGAGAGGGCCAACACAGCAAGGCGCAGGAGTCGAGTCATGTACGAATTACCCGGTGGGATCGGTGCATGCAGGGGGCCAGGGAGGATCGCCGCTGATCCAAATGATATCCCGGACCTCCCTGGGTGAGGCGTGGGTGAAGGGACTGTCAGGGGAGAGTATGCCCGCCGAAAGACCCAGGGGACCCCGCGAGTGGGGGCGGACGGCTCCCGGCCGGGGGGCTCGGGGCCGGGGCAGTCGCTCGGGGGACGCCCTCAGGGCGGCGGGAGGCGCCATTCCTCGGGCGGCGGCTCCTCGGTCAGGGAGAGCAGGAAGCTCTGGAGGTCTCCGAGCTCCTCGGGGGTCAGGTTCAAGGGCTTCACCACCTTCTCCTGGTGATGGCCCGCCGGGGCGGCACCCTCCCGGGTGGAGTAGAACCGCAGCACGGCCGCCAGGTCCGCGAACTGGCCCTGTTCCATATAAGGAGCAGTCAGGGCCACGTTCCGCAGGCCGGGCGTGCGCACGGCGCCCCAGGATTCCGACTGGGCGGCCAGAAAGGTCAGGTGCTCGACCGCGGCCCCCTCGCGGGCGTCGGAGTAGGGTCCCGCCGCGTTGAAGGGGTCCCCAAGGACCTTGCGCACCGCCCCGAGGCGCATGGATTCCGTGCGTTCACCCCCGGACAGGGGTCGCACCTGCACGTCGTGGAACTCCCCATCGCTGAAGGAGGGACCCGTGTGGCACTGGCGGCAGCCCGCCTTGCCGATGAAGAGCTTGAGCCCGCGCTGGGCGGACGGGTCCAGGAGGGCGAGGTCCCCGGCACTCGCCTTCGGGTCCGGGCTCGACAGCCCGCGCACGAAGCGATCGAAGGGCGACGGGCCGCCGATCAGGCGCCGTTCGTAGGCCGCCACGGCCTTGCCCACGTTGGAGAACACCCGATTGGCGAGTTCCTGTTCCCCGGGGGTCATGGCCCGCCAGGCGCGCCCCAGAGCCCCCTCGCCCTCCTCGGGCCGCGCATGCTCGGGCCAGCCGTCCATCTCGGGCAGGGAGCCGAACACCCCCTCGTACAGGTCCCGCAGCTCTGGATCGCGCTCCAGGAGCCGGGCGACGGCCACGCGGTCCCCATCCATTTCCAGCGGATGTTCGATGGGGTGCAGGGCCTGGGCCCAGAGCGTGTCGGCCCGCCCATCCCAGAAGAGCCACCGCTGCCAGGCCACGCCGATCAGGCCCGGCGCGTTGCGCGCGGTCTTGCCCACGCCCTCGGAGAGCTGCTTGCCGTCGCTGAAGGCGCGCTCGGGATCGTGGCAGTGGGCGCAGTGGATCTCGCCCTTGCCCGACAGGCGCTTCTCGAAGAACAGTCGCCGGCCCAGGCGCGCGGCGGCGAGGTCGTCCGCCACCGCATTCGTGGGATCCGCCGGAGGCGCGCCCAGGGGGGAGAGCCGAGCCAGGATCGCCCGCTCCCGCTCGTCGAATTCCACAACCTCGACCGCGGCCCCCTCCCTCCCCGCAGGTGCTGGCGATTCGCGGAGTCCGCCCCGCGCGGCGAGGCCGAGCACGAGCGGTCCCAGGCAGGCCAGGCCCGCGACCGGTGCGGCGGAGAGCCTCGCTCGCAAGCGGCCCACGACTAGTCCAACTCGAGCGTCACCTGCGCCCGCTCGGTGCGTGGGCCCACGCGCACGTCGAAATAGACTTCCCAGCGGCCGGGCATGTGCAGCCGTGTGCCTTCGATGCGGATCGACCCGCCCTCCTGGACCGTGGAGCGCGGCACCACGTTCATGCCGTGCCCGTGCTCGGGCATGGCCGCATCCAGTTCGATCGACGCCTCGCGGGCCAGTTCGTTCGGCGTCGAGGCGCGGGTCACCCAGGCCTCCACGGCGAACGTCTGCCGCTCCACGATCGGGTCGGGCGTCGGCTTCCAGAACACCAGGAAATTGCCGTCGTGGGTGATCGCGGAGCGGCCCGCGTGCCAGGGCCTGGATCCGTCGAGCACCGGCACGCGCGGGCCGGCGGGCGGCGGCGCCGTCGGCGCGGCGGGCTCGGGCGTCTTCTCCTGCTTGTCGGCGTAGGTCGGCCGGATGAAGAGCTGGGAGCCAAAGGCGCGCACGAACTTGTTCTCGCGGTCGAAGATCATCCCGCGGTGATTGCCCCAGTCCATCACCAACACGCGCCCTCCCTGGAGTTCGCACAGCCCGCGCGGCTTGGTGAGTTCGCGGGATCCAAGGCCCGGTCCGCGCGCCACCTCGGGCCTTGCCGCGCCGATCCGCTGGAGTGAGTGGCTGCCGCCGTCGGTGACGTACAGTTCACCCGCCTGGGTGGCCAGCACGGCCGCGGGTCGCGCGAAGCCCGAGGCCACGACCCGGCCCGAAGGCAGCTCCAGCACGCGTCCCCCCAGCCCATCGACCACGCATTGCGCCCGCGGCGCGCCGGCCTCGCCGCGCGCCGCGAGCGCGCAGCCGTCGCCCAGGACGACCCGACCCTGGGGCGGGACGAAGCAACCGCTGATTTCCATGCGGCTGTCCAGGCGCCAGACCAGCCCCTGTCGCGCGTCGGAGAGGCACAGTCCGCCCTCGCCGTCGCGCCACAACCCCGCGGGCTCGATGCTGACCGTCCCCGAGCCCGACAGGAAATCCCCCAGCTCGATCTCGCCCAGGTCCGCGGCGGCCACGAAGCGCACGCGCTCGGGGTCGAAGCCCACTTCCTCCTGCGGATCGAAGCGGAACGAATAGGACAAGAGTCGCCGCGATCCCGAGTCGGCCACGAAGATGCGGCGCGCGGCCAGGTCCACCGCCACATCGGCGGGCCAGAGCATCTGTCCCGAGCGCGAGCCGTACACCCCGAAGCTGCCGATCTCGATCGGCTCTCCGTCGAGCATCTGGAACAGGAGCACCTTGGGGATCGACGGTTCGGTGATCACCACGACCGGGCCGTCGGCGTCCACCGCGCCGCCGAAGTGCGACGGTGGGAGCGCGGGCAGCGGGGGCAGCACCTCCTCGTTCGGATCCACGGGCCCGAGCACCTGCACGCGATCCTCCACCGGCTCGCTGATCAGGGCGCTCCTGCCGTCGGCCGAGAGCGCGAGCCGCAGGGGATAGTGCAGCTTGCCCAGGCCCTCCCGCGGCCGCAGGGCGTGGATGCCGTACCAGTCCACCAGCTCGCCCGCGGCGTCGAAGATTTGCACGCGGCTGTTGTCGCGGTCCACCACGTGCACGAAGGTCCCGTGCACGGCGAGCCCCGTGGGGCCGCCGAACTGCCCGGGATTGGGCCCGGGCGTCCCGAAACCCAGCAGGAGCTCGCCCGCGGCGGAAAAACGCTGCACGCGCTGGTGGAACAGGTCGGCCACGTAGATCGAGCCGTCGGCCGCGAAAGCCACGTCCGACGGGCGGTTCATTTGCTCCGCGGCCGGGCCTCTCGATCCGAAGACCGCCGCCAGGGAGCCGTCGAAGCGAAACACCTGCACGCGGTCGTTGCCCGAGTCGGCCACCGCGAGCAGCTCGCCCGCCACGTCGATGCCCTCCGGGTCGAGCAGCTGGCCGCGCGCCCCGCCGCTGCCCCCCGAACTCCTGGACGAGCTTGCCGGCCGCGTCGAACACGAACACGGCATCGGCCCCAGCATCGGAGACCGCGATGCGCCCGCCGCCGGCCAGCGCCACGTCGCGCGGGTCCCGCAGCAGGCCGACGCCGAACTCCCGCAGACGCTCGCCCTTTGGGCCCAGCACCACCACGCGCCGCGACAGCGACTCGGCCACCACCAAGGTGCCCGGTTCGAGGCCGAATGCGACACCGGTGGGCTCGCCGAGCGATCCCACCTGGGCCAGGGAGCGGCCGAGCTTCGGGTTTGCGCCCGGCTGCTTGGCCCCGGATTCCTGGGAGGCCGCCGGGGCGCCGCCGAGCGCCGTGAGGATCAGACCCGCGCACGCGATCGAGGTTTGCACCCCCGCATGGTAGTCCAGACCCCGCGCCGGCGAAACGCATCGGCCCCTCCGTGGATCCGCTCGGGATAGCCCCCGGGAGGGAGCGCCGCGAAAGGACGAGCATGCTTGCCGCAGGACGAGGGGCCCCGCACAATCCGCCCGCCGTGCTGCTCCTCGCCGATTCTGATCCGACCCGGGCCCTGATCGCCCTCCAGATCCACGTGGACCCGGGCAACTGGCTCAAACCCGGGTCGCTTCGCGTGAACGGGGAGGTGGCGGGGCTCTCCCTGGAGCTCTCCACCTACACCGTCAAGGTCGGCAAGCACCGCCAGGAATGGGCGCGGGCCAACGCGCGCGGCCACGGGCCCGCCGGCAGCTTCAGCGTGCGAGAGATGGAGTTCCTCGACCACGTGGGCGGCCTCCTGGGCAGCCGGGACATCGAGCTGGGAAACCCGGCCTTCGACAAGCGCTTCCAAGTGAAGTCCGCGCCCGAGAGCCTGGTCGGCCTGGTGCTCGACCCTCCGCTCCAGGACCAGATCGCGAAGCAGGCTCGCGTGGTCAAGTTCTCCTACGTGGACGGCGAAGCCGAGGTGGCCTGGATGGGCGGCAACGAATCGGTCGAGCAGTTGTCCGAGGCCGTGGAATTGCACGCGCGCCTGTTCGGGACCTTGAAGCGCACGGGCAAGGCGCCCCTCTGAGCGCCGTGGCGAAGCTGGACGGGATCCTCGCGGGCTCAACCCCGAGCAGCGCCGCGGCGTCGTCACCACCGAAGGGCCGGTGCTGGTGCTGGCCGGTGCGGGCAGCGGCAAGACACGCGTGATCACCGTGCGCATCGCCCATCTGCTCGCCAAGGGCGTCGATCCGCGCGCGATCCTGGCCCTGACCTTCACCAACAAGGCCGCGGCCGAGATGCGCGAACGCGTGGCGGGCCTGGGGGGCGCGGGCCTCCGCCGAGCCCCGACCCTGGGCACCTTCCACGCCTTCGCCTCGTTGCCCGGGCGAGCACGGCACGCCCTGGGCTACCCGCGCGGCTTCACGATCTGCGACAGTTCCGACCAGATCGCCGTGTTGCGCGGAGACTCTGCGGGAGCTGCGCGTGGCGGAAACCAGCATCCAACCGGGCGCCCTGCACTCGCGCATCTCCCGGAGAAGAACAAGCTGGTCTCGGCCGCGGCGTTCCTGGGCAAGGCCGCGGATGACCGCGAGGAGCTGATCGGCAAGGCTTGGCTGCGCTACGAGGAGCACCTCCTGCGCGCGCGCAGCATGGACTTCGACGATCTGCTGCTGAACGCGGTCAAGCTCCTCGGGGATCATCCCAAGGTCAAGCAGGCGCTCGCGGCGCGCTACCGCTACGTCATGGTGGACGAGTACCAGGACACCAACACGCCCCAGTACGAGATCGTGCGCCTGATCGGGGCCAAACACGGCAATGTGTGCGTGGTGGGCGACGACGACCAGTCGATCTACGGCTGGCGCGGGGCGGACATCAGCAACATCCTCTCCCTTCGAAAAGGACTCGGAGGGCGCGGCGGTGGTGCGGCTGGAGACCAACTACCGTTCGACCTCGCAGATTCTGGGCGCGGCCAACCGCGTGATCGCGAACAACCCCGGCCGGCACGGCAAGACGCTTGTCTCCGCGCTCGGCAACGGCGAGCCGGTGATGGCGGTGGCCCAGGCCGACGAGAACGTCGAGGCCGAGCGCATCGTGCAGCAAGTGCACGACCTGGTGCGCAAGGGACGCGCCAAGTACCTGACTACGCGATCCTGTTCCGCACGGGCACCCAGCCCAGGCCCTTCGAACAGCAGCTGCGGGCCAGGACGATCCCCTACGTGCTGGTCGGCGGCATGTCGTTCTTCGACCGCAAGGAGGTGCGCGACGTGCTCGCCTTATCTGCGGTTGTGCGCCGGGAGGACGACGAGGTTTCGCCCTGCGCGTGATCAACACGCCCCCGCGCGGCGTGGGCAAGACCTCGATCGAGCGCCTGCTGGAATTCGCCGCCGAGCAGGGGATCAGCGTGCCCGCCGCCCTGGCCCGGGCCAACGAGGCCAAGGACCTGGATCCGCGCGCCCTGGAGTCGATCCAGGCCTTCCAACGCCTGATGCGCACCGCGGCCGGCCGTGTGGGCGAGCTGTCCCTGCAGGCCTTCGTGCGCCACGTGGTGGACGCGGTGGGCTACCGGGCCGAGGTGGAACGCCTCTACCCCGACGAGCGCGCGCGGGCCGAGCGCTGGAACGCCGTGGAGGACGTGGCGAACTTCGCGCGCAATCACGAGGGCAGGAAGAAGGGCGCCACGCTCGCGACGTTCCTCGAGGAGCTGGCGCTCGGCGCCGAGGACCGCGACGAAGCGCCCGAGAAGGGCCGCGACGTGGTGACCTTGATGACGCTGCACGCCGCCAAGGGCCTCGAATTCCCGCGCGTCTACCTGGTGGGCGTGGAGGAGGGGATCTTGCCGCACCAGCGCGCGGTGCAGGAGGACACGGTCGAGGAGGAGCGCCGCCTGATGTACGTGGGCATCACGCGCGCGCAACATCAGTTGACGATTTCGCATTGTCTCGAGCGCACCAAGTACGGCGCCCGCTCGGCCTGCTTTCCCTCGCGCTTCCTCTACGAGATCAAGGGCGAAGCCCCGCCCAAGGACTGGCGCCCCGCGCGCTCCGACAAGGAGGAATCGCCCCAAGCCAGCGGGGAGCGGTCGAGTTTCCCGGCGGCGCGAAGAAGCGCGCGACCTGGACGGGGCTCAGCAGCGAACTCGGGCTGACGAGAGGCGGTCCACGAGAATTCTCGCTACCCGGGCCAGCAAATTGATTTCCAATGGACGCTTGCGCTTGGGCGAGCTAGATTACGGCTGCAGTCCAAGCTACTAATAACTGCTCACGAGAACTGGAGGCATTCGATGGCAAGCCTACGGAATTCGGTATCGCTTGGCGTGACCACGATCATCCTGGCATCAATCCCGGAATGCAGGTCAGTAGCGTTGCTGGAGCCAGCTCAACCGTGCTCATCCTCGAGTCACCGGTGGTTGCGACATGGACGGGATAAACTTGGTGTGTACGCCAAGTCCCTGCGCACCGCTCGCATGCAGCACCTACCTCGCGGTCGTGGGCGGAGTCCGGTACAACGTCTGCGCTTGCGGCAGTTCCGATGCTGTGTGCTTTGCTGCCAGCTCGCCACCCGGTACTCAGACAATCAGCCTTTCGCTATCGGCGAGTGCAGCGTGACTCCCCGCAACGAAGCATTTCCGGAGTGTTTCCTCCTCGGTAACGCGGTCACAGGCTGGTATGCCTAGTGCCTGAACTGAACCGGGCACGGGAAGGCCGAAAGGTCGCGCGTCGAACGGAATCCGCTCGTCGTGGAGTGCTGATTGAGCAGCGCTCGCTCCCGGCTCGCTGCAGGCGGCTTGTTTGACATCGAACCTGCCAGCGCGGGGTCGGCACGTCAGGAACTCACTCGCTCTTCAATTTGGGCTTAGAACTCGAAGCGAAATTAGGATACGGTGACAGCCATGTCGGCGCGTCGGTTCGTGTTGGTCGGCCTAGTGTTCGTGCTACTGGCGTCGATCGCGGCGCTTCTCTGGAGCCGGCGTCCTGATGCCGAGCTGATCGCACCTGTCCTGTCCGTGCCGGGTGCCGCTCACGGACCCGTGCCCAGTCCTGTGTCGTCGACGCCCGCACACGCGGTTCGGACAAGCCCCGTCGTCGAGCCAAATGCTCCACGGATGGCGGAAATTCGTTTCATAGGCGACCAAGGAGATGCAATTCCAAGCGCCTCGCTTGACTTGGTCGCGGACGGGAAGCGGGCGACCTTGGGCGTGGCGAACGAGGATGGATGCCTGCGGATTCCCGCATCCTCGATCGAGGCCCGCGAGTGCCTCGCCCAGTCATCCGGTCACGGTACCGAGCTCGTGCTCATGCCCGATCGCGTCGAGTCCGTGACCATCAAACTCACGGCGCTCCGAGAATCTCTGGCATCGTGCGCCTTCCTGACGGCTCACCTCCCGCGTACCTGATCGTCATCGTGGCGTCCTTGGAGAAGGCGCCGCCGACTTGCGATCAAGGGCGGGCCGTCGCTTCGGCTCCCTTCGATCTGCGACTACCGACGATGCCGGGGGCCTTCGATCCGCGGGTTGGATCCTCGCGCCGAGTACTGGCTGAGCGGCGCTGGCCCCGGCTACCTGGTCGAGTGGCCGCCCTCCTCGACTCGGCCGGGCGGATCGCCGATCGAGCTGCGCGCGCGCTACCACTCTATGGGGTTCGCGTCGTCCTGCTGGGCCGAGAGAACGAGGCCATTGGTTTCGCGTCTGACTCTAAGAATGGAAGTCTCCTGGCTCGATGCACTGACCTCGAAGCGGAAGGACGCGATTCTCTACTCGAATCAGATTGCCCTCGCCGGCATCCAGGGCATCGAGTGTGTTCGACCTGCGGGCCCGGAGTTGCTCGAGTTCGTCTACGTCTGCGACGCGGGAGAAGGAGCGAGTCGGGCCGATCGTCATGACCATCGACCATCCCGCGTACCGAAAGCAGACCGAATGGTGCCTGCGCTGCGCGCCTCTCGAACTCCATGTCGGCGGAGATGGTGCAGCTCGAGCCGATCGATCAGCCGACGGGATCACTTCGCCTGGAGTTCCTTCCGGCGGGATTCGAGCTGGAGATACTCTCGACCCTCCGACTCGACGACCTTGGCGGGAAGGAAGGGCTGTTCCTGACCATTCCGCGGATTTCCTCGAGCCCGCTGCTCACTCAAGGCATCCCCTGTGGGGAGTACAGCCCGATTCCGGACCTGCGAAGGTCTGCTCCGGGTTCCTCGAGACACTGCGGAGCCCGAGCTCCGGGTCAGCATCCTACCGGATCGCGAGGCACTGCTTGTCGTGGACCTCGGCGAGCCGAGGATCCTCGAAGTCTTGTTCCGAGACGAACACGGACTGGAGTACTCGGGCCCGATCACTGTCCGTGTGATCTCGCAAGTCACGCAGCGGGCGCAACACCTCTCGTTCAGCGCCCCTCCCTACTTCATCCCGGGGCTGCCCGTCGGACCGCACAGCGTGGCGGGGATGCGCGGACACTCCGCAGCCCCTCGCATTGGGGCCGAGGAGTTCCGAGCGATCGTCGACATTCAGGACCTCTCAGTCCAGAGCGGAGGCTCGACAGTCGTCGTCAGGCTCGAGTGACCCTGCAATAGCGGTCAAGACGGCGCAGGCTCACGACCTCCGATGCCTGCTGCGGAGGAACTCGCGCTGGGCGCCGAGGACCGCGACGAAGCGCCCGAGAAGGGCCGCGACGTGGTGACCTTGATGACGCTGCACGCCGCCAAGGGCCCGAATTCCCGCGCGTCTACCTGTGGGCGTGGGGAGGGAATCCCGCCGCACCAGCGCGCGGTGCAGGAGGACACGGTCGAAGAGGAACGCCGCCTGATGTACGTGGGCATCACCCGCGCGCAACATCAATTGACGATTCGCATTGTCTCGAGCGCACCGCGTACGGCGCCCGCTCGGCTTGCTTTCCCTCGCGCTTCCTCTACGAGATCAAGGGCGAAGCCCCGCCTGAGCGACTGGCGCCCCGCGCGCCGACAAGGAGGAATCGCCCCAAGCCAAGCGCGGGGAGCGTGCGAAGTCGAGCGGCGCGCGGGCCGCCGGCTCCCAAGCGAGCCGCGCGCAAGCCGACGGGCAAGGGCAGCGGCGCCTGAGGGCCCAGGCCGCCTGGTACCGGCGGCCCTGGCCCAGACCCACGCCGATCAGGAAACCCCCGCGCTCCAGGCGCGAGGCCCGGCGGGCGCGCGCGCTGACGCCGACGTTGCGGCCGCGGGCGAATCTCGGCTACGGTGGCGCTGCCGTTGGGGTCCTTGGTGGCGTGGCCTCGACGAACTCGGGACGCTCTTCTCGAACGCATCCAACTTCGAGCGCGACGCCGCGGCCGTTCTTCAACGCCGCGAGCGTCTGCCGCGAGGCCACGCGATCTTGAGGAGCCCGAGCGCACCACGACCTCCTCGGGCCTGTGCTCGTGGAGCACCGCATGGGGCCGCGAGCGCGAGGCGGCGACGCGCGCGACGACCAGGCGCACGCCGTCGATCGAAGTCACCGCGATGCGCGGCTCGATCGGCGGCAGGATCCTGCGGCGGGCGATTTCGACGAGCTTCCTCGCCGTTTCCTCGGGGTGCGGCGCGCCCTCCAACTCGCCCCGGTCGCCCACGCCGATGAACAACAGACCGCCGCGCGTGTTGGCGAAGGCGCACAGGCTGCGCGCCACCTTGGCGTCGCTGGGCAGGCCGCGCTTGAACTCCACCTGGCGGCCTCGCCTTCGAGGATCGCGGCGCGCAGTTCGTCCTGGTCGCCGAAGGCCGCGGCATGGCCCGGTGCTGGGCCCAGGATAGCGGCCCCGCTCAGAGGGCGAACGACCAGGCCAGGATGAACAACAGCGGCGCCAGCACCAGGGCCGAGGTCTGCAGGGCGGGCCGCGCGAGCTGCCGCACGCGGAACAGGCTCGCTCTGCAGCCCGCCAGGGCGCCGGCGAGGAAGCCCGTGGCGTGGGCGCCGTAGTCCACCGCGCGCACCGCGGTCTCGCGCGTGTCGGGCGTGAGCCCCAGGCTCGCCAGCAGGAAGGCGCCGGCGAACAGCGGGGCCCAGCGGCGGAAGCGGCCCTGGCGCAGTTGGTCGCGGCGCCGCCATTGGTACGTGACCAAGAGGCCCAGGGCCGCGAACACGGCGGTCGAGGCTCCGATGGAGGCGTGCTCGCCGGGCTGCAGCAGGGAGTTCAGCAGATTTCCCAGGGCTCCCGAGGCGAAGATCAGGCTGAGGCCCAGGCCCGCGCCGATCAGCTCGCAGACCAGGAGCGTGAACAAGGCGCCGAAGACCAGATTCGAGAGGAAGTGGGGCAGGTCCAGGTGCAGCGACAGGCCCGTGATCGCGCGCCAGACCTCGCCGTCCAGCTCGCGGCTGGCGACTCCGCGGCCCCTCTGAATCCAGTCCAGGCCCATGGCCTGGGTGCGCGAGAGCAGTTCCACCGTGCCCAGGATCGCCGCCCAGCCGAAGACGCCGATCAGGCCCTCGGAGAGGTTGCCCAGGGCCTCGCCGCGGGGCGGCCAGTTGGCGTTTTCGCGCTCGTAGCGCTGGAGCTCATCGGCGGCCCGCGCGGCATGCTCGGACTGCACGACCAGGATCATCTCGCCGCGCTGCTCGAACAGGCCGTGCTCCAACCCCATGGAGGACATCACCAGGGAGAGGTCCCGGGCCGTGCGCCGGTCGCGGGTGCGGGCGAGTTCCACCCACTGGGGCAATTCCGGGCCGTCCGGATCCGCGGGCTGCAACGGGAGGTCCTCCGTGCTCTGGAGCATGGCGGGCTGACTAGGCCCGCCCTCCCGGGGTTTCCAGCCGCTGGGCGGTTTCTTGCCCGTCGGCCGTCGCGGAAGCTTCTTCCTGGGCGTTCGCGGCCCGCGCCAGGGCCTCCTGGCGGCGGCCGAGGACCAGCGCCGCGGCCGTGAATCCCGTGGCCAGGGGCACCCCGACCCAGGCCGTGCCGCCCTGGGCGAGCATCAGCCTGAGGCCGTGGAAGAACCAGGCGCCGATCATGTCGCCGCCGCGGTAGACGAAGGTGTCGATGAAGCCCTTGGCCTGGTACTTCTCCTCGCGCGACACCACGGTGTAGAGCGTCTCGCGCGCGGGCTTGGCGGTGGCGAATTCGCAGGCGCGCGTGGCGATCATCGAGAACTTGATCGCGAGCAGTGAGCCCGCCGAAGCGAGCCAGGTGAAGCCCGCCACGCCGAACAGCGGCAAGGCCAGCAGCATCGGCCGCACGCCCACGGTCTTCAGCAGGTTGCCGGTGAACAGCAGCTGGAAGGTCAGGCTGATCGTGTTGACCCAGAAGTCGATGTCGGCGAAGAAGCGCACGCGCGCGGCGCGGTCGGAGATCTCCGCGTCGACGATGTAGCCGCGCTGGTTGTAGAAGAAGGTGGCGCAGATGGTCTGCAGCACCATGTAGATGCACAGGATCCTCAGGTAGGGCTTCTGGATCACCAGCCGCAGGCCCGTGAGCGCGTCGACCTGCCTGGGGCTCGCATCGAACGGCGCGGAGGGCGCCGGTCGAAGCGGCGCGCGCGCGGCGATCCAGCGCATGCACTGCACACACACCTCCATCATGGCCGCGGCGATCAGGAGCAGGGTCACCGGGTCGGGGTGCTCGGGCTGGTTCATCAGCCAGCTCGTGAGCTGGGAGCCCGCGATCGCCCCAAGGGTGCCGCCCGCGCCGACCAGGCCGTAGATGCGCTTGGCCTGCTCGTTGGCCAGCACATCGGCCATGAAGCCCCAGAAGAGCGAGACGATCAGCAGGTTGACCGCGCTGAACCAGATGAAATAGGTGTAGCTCGCCACCGATTCCCTGACGCCCGCGCCCCGCAGCCAGAAATAGAAGCCCACCAGGCTCAGCGCGAACAGGCGGTAGGTGACGGAGATGAAGCGCCGACGGTCCGTGCGAGACACCAGCCAGGCGAAGGGCGGCGCGATCAGCAGCGTGGCCACCAGGGTGCCGGTGTACAGCCAGGGCAGGTCGTCGGCGCCGCCGCGGATGCCCATTTCCTCGCGCAGGGGCCGTAGGATGTAGTTGCAGGCGAGCAGGCAGAAGAAGTAGAGCGCGGCGGCCGCGACCACGGGCCATTCGCCGCGGCGGACGTTCCGGCGCAGTACCCACACGACCACCGCGAGGATCGCAATGATGATCACGGAGGCCAGGAGCACGACTAGGTCGATCACGGCGGCCTAGACTGCCATGCGCGCGGACCGGCGGCCAGCCGCTAGACTCTCGCCGGACCATGATGCAGTCGAGGGGGCAGTTGAGAGGGCGGTCGAGATGGCGGTCGACCGGCACGCGTCGCACGTTCCTCGGGGCGTGCCTCGCGCTCGCCGCCCTCCTGTCGCTCGCCCCCCAGAAGGCGGCCGCGGTCGAGGTTTGCCCGTGGTGCAAGAACGACCCGGCGCTGATGGCCGCCGCGGGAGTGGTGTCCCACGGTCCGATCCCGATCGGGCCCAAGGGCTCCGAGGAAATCGTCCGGACCCTGCCCACGACCCTGTGGGTGTTCCTGGAGACGGCGCACCTGCGCTGGGCCTCGAACCTGGGGCCCTGCGCCGTGGACCTGAAGGACAAGCCGCGCGTCGAAGCGGAACTCGCGCGCCTGCGCCTCGCCCTACCCACGGTCCCCGAGAAGGCGAAAAAGCTCGATCCGTTCCTCAGGCTGCACCTGTTCGCCATGCGCGGCGAGGAGCTGTATGCGCGCTTCCAGAAGCTGCTCCAGGTCACGGACGCCGATTTTCCGGCCGAACGCCAGGCCCAGGGGCCCTACATGGGCAACGGCCGCTTCCTGGGCGAGAAGGACAAGTTCGAGGTCGTGATCCACAACGTGCGCGCGACGCACGTGCCGTTCTCGCAGTCCTTTTCCGGCGCGGGGGTCACGGATTCGCTGCGCTGGCACTTCAAGGAGCATCACAAGCTGATCGCGTCGGTGCCCGCGGAGGACCCGGACCTGCGCCAGGACCGCTGGCTCTTCCCCCACGTGGCCCACAACCTGAGCCACTTGTTCTTCTGCGCCTACAAGCACTTCAACTACGATCCGCCGATCTGGCTCGACGAGGGGCTCGCCCACGCCGTCGAGAAGGAGATCGACCCGGAGTCGAACACCACGGACGGCGAGGAGGGCAGCCTGCGGGACACCAGCGGGCCGCCCGATTGGAAGAAGGCGGCGCGGCAGCTCGTGCTCTCGGGCAAGGACCGTTCGCTGGCCGATCTCCTGCACGCGAAGGAGTTCGCCGAGCTCGACATGGACGCCAACATCGTCGCCTGGTCGAAGGTGCGCTTCCTGATGGAGACCGAGCCCGACAAGTTCCGCGAAGTTCCTGGGGCTCGTGAAGGGGCAATTGGACGCCCAGGGCGTGCCCAACGGCCAGAACCTGGAGGACCTGCAGCGCAACGGGTTGCGGGAGCTCTTCGGCTGGACGCCCGCCGAGCTGGACGCCTCCTGGCGCGCCTGGGCCAGGCGCTGAGCCGCGGGCACGGCCCCGGCGCCGGCCCCCTAGCGCCGGCCCCCTAGCGCCGGCCCCCTAGCGCCGGCCTTCAGTACCCCGGCAGTCGATGCCCGCGCGCTGCAACAGCCGCGCCGTGAGTCCCGGTCCGTCCACCAGCCGCCCCGCGGCATGGGTCTGGCAGACGCCGCAGGACGGCGAGCGCTCCTTCAAATAGGCGCGCTGGATGCCCTGGAGGAGGCACAGCTCCAGGGCCCCGCGGGCCCCGCGCAGGAACTCCGCCGTCACGTCGCGGCCCTCCCCGGTGAGCACGCGCTCCGCGCCGTCGAGCACCGCGTCGGCGCCCGACTTCTCCAGCCAGGCGGGCGGCCGCGGCGTGCCGAGGCCGCCGTGCTCCTCGGGGCAAAAGGGGACGGCCGTTTCGCCGCGCTCCGCGAGTTCCGCCTCGAGCACGCGGTCGCGATTCTCGCGGCCGTCGTAGCGGCACGGCCGGCCCAGCAGGCAGGCGCTGACGAGTACCGATCGCGGCGCAGGTGTCTCCATGGGGCAGGGCGCAGGGCGCGAAAGCCCTCGGCCCCTGGACAGTCTACGGGTCCCCAGTCGCTAGACTGGTGGGCCCATGGTCGCCCGCGTGCTGGTCCTGCTCGCCCTGGGCTTCGAGGAGGTCGAAGCCGTGACGGTCGTGGACGTGCTGCGGCGCGCCGGGGCCGAGGTGGTGCTGGCGAGCCTGGGGACCGGCCCCGTGCGGGGCGCCCACGGCATTTCCGTGGCGGCGGACGCCGAGCTCGCGGCCGTCGACGGCGCCGGGTTCGATGTCCTGGTGCTGCCCGGGGGCCAGCCCGGCACCCGGAACCTGGCCGCCGATCCGCGGGTGCTGGCCCTGGTGCGCGACTTCGCCGCCCGCGGCAAGACCGTGGGGGCCATCTGCGCGGCGCCCTCGGTGCTGGCCGACGCGGGCGTGCTGACGGGCCGGCGCGTCACTTCCCACCCCAGCGTGCGCGCAGCGCTCGTCGGGGCCGAGGTGCTCCCCGATGCGGCCGTGGTGCGCTCTGGCTCCATCGTCACCAGCCAGGGCGTGGGCACGGCGCTCGACTTCGCCCTGGAACTCGCCTCCTTGCTGGTGGGTCCGGAACGCGCCGCCGAACTGGCCCGGGCCATGGTCCACCGCCGGTGAGCGGCCAGGGGAATTTGTTCGAGGAGATCGTGCGCTTGCAGCGCCTGGGGGAGCCCTGCGCCCTGTGCACCATCGTCAAGACCGCGGGCTCGACGCCCGGCAAGACGACCATGAAGATGCTGGTGCGGGCCGACGGCTCGTTCCTCGGCACCGTGGGCGGCGGCTGCCTGGAGGCCGAGGTCCTGGAGGCGGCCCTCGGCGCCATGGGGGACGAGCTGCCGCGCACGCTGGCCTTCGCCCTCAACGAACGCGACTACCCCGATTCCGGCCTCCTCTGCGGCGGCCGACTGGAGATCTTCGTGGAGCCCATCGTCGAACCTCGCCTGGTGCTCTTCGGCGGCGGGCACGTCAGCGCCGCCATCGCACGGCTCGCCCGGGGCCTGGGCTTCCACGTCACCGTGGCCGACGACCGGGAGGAGTTCGCCTCGCCGAAGCGCCACCCCGACGCCCATGGGACCCTGTGCGCGCCCTTCGAGGAGCTGGCTCGCCGCATCGCTCCCGCCACGGGGCAGTATCTGATCGCCTGCACCCGGGGCCACGACCAGGATGGGGAGGTGCTGCGGGCCCTGCACGCCGCGCGCTGCGCCCCGCGCTATCTCGGCATGATCGGGTCGCGGGCGAAGAAGGTCCAATTGTTCGAGAAGCTCGCCCAGGCGGGAGTGGACGCCGCCTTCCTGGCCCAGGTGCGCACGCCCATGGGCCTGCCCATCGGCGCCCGCAGCCACGAGGAGATCGCCGTCAGCGTGGTCGCCGAGTTGACCCTGGTGCGCCGGGGAGCTCCGGCCCTGGCGCCCGTGGCCGCCCCCGTGGGCCCCTCAGGCCCCTCAGGCCCCTCAGGCCCTGGGAGCCGGCCTTCCCCAAGCTCCCCAGGTCCCGACGAACCCGGCTCCACGCCCGGCCGCTGAGGCCCCCACGGTGCCCGTGGAGCGCCCCGGAGCTCCTCGCGCACGCTTTCTTTGACAGCTCTTCGACACCCCCCGTATCCTCCTCGCCCCCCGCCCCGCTGCTCCAGCGGCCGCCGGGTGCCCCCCGGTCCGGTGACTGGTCCCCGTGACGTGGGTAGTCGCCCTGGACGCCCGACCCGCCCCCTCCATGCAAGCCCTCCAATACCACCGACTGTTCCTCCCCCTCGCCCCCCTGGTCGCCGTGGTGCTGCTCGCCGGCCGCGCCTTTCCGGACACGATCACCCTGGCCGACGGCAAGGTCCTGGAGAACGTGACCGTGGTCACCGAGGGCCTGAAGGAGTTGACCTACAAGCAGGACGGCAAGTCCAAGACCGTCGCCAGCGACACGGTGGTCGCGGTGGAGTTCAAGAAGAAGCCGAAGCTCGTCGACCAGGCCGACACGACGGCCCGCGAGGGCGACATCCCCGGTGCCATCGGGATCTTCGAGACCTACGTCGGCGGCCTGATCAACGGCAACGGCAAGGAGTCCATGCAGTGGGCCTTGCCCTACGCGCTCCAGCGCCTCGTGGACCTCAACGGATCCCTGGGAGACGGCGAGGCGGTGCTGGAGGCGGCGGATCTTCTGATCGCCAACGGCAAGGACTCGCGCTACCTGCCCGGGGCCTACCTCAGCAAGGCCACGGTGCTCTACGACACCAAGCGCCAGAAGGAGGCTCTGGCGGTGATCGGCGAACTGCGCAAGGTGATCGAGACCCAGACCCTGGGCCGCCGTTGGGAGCTGGAGGCCGACCTGGCCGCGGCGCTCTCCGATCCGGCCCTGGGCGCCGCGAAGCGCCGCGCCAAGGTGATCGAGATCTCGGGCGCCGCCGGCAAGGACTACCCCATGGTCGCCAACCGCGCCAAGGTGGCGGAGGGCGAGTCCTACATCGAGGGGGAGACCAAGGAGTTCGGCAAGGCCATGGCGGTGTTCCAGCAGATCGTCGGCGATCCGACCTCGGACGCGGCGACCCTGGCCGGGGCCTACGTGGGCTTGGGGGACTGCGTGTTCGCCAAGGCCATCGAGATGCAGAAGGCCAATAAGGACGCCAACCCGACCTTCCTGGAGGCCGTGGAGAGCTACATGCGCGTGGTGGTCCTGTTCCCCGAGCAGGTGCGCTACCGCTCGAAGGCCATGTTCCTTTCCGGTCGGGCCCTGGAGTTCCTGGGCGACGACACCAGTCGCGGCCGCGCGCGGGGGCTCTACCGCAGCGTGATGCGCGAGTACAAGGAGTCCACCTGGGCTGAGGAAGCCCGGAAACAACTCGGCGGCTGATCCCTTCCGGGAATCGACGACCCCAAGGCGGGCGGCGGCACGGGGACGTGCCGCCGCCCGCTGCGTTGGGGGGCCTCCCGCGCCGAAGTCCGGGAGCGGCCCGGGCTCTGCCCGTCGCGGTGGCGGCTCCGGCCTGGGGAGTTCCCCGAGGGAGCCCCACGCCGATGGGCCCGCGACTTTCCGCAATCGGGCCCCGGCCCAGCGCGCGCCCCGCCGCGCGATCTCCTCCTCCGGCCGCGGCGTCGCCACTGGGGCGCCGACCGCGTGCCACGAAGGCATCCCTGGAGGAGCGGGGCGCGGATGGAGACGGCGGAAGGACTGGCGCGGCGAAGCGTTTGCTGGCGGGGTCTCGCGGACATGGAGGTCCACGTGCGCGCGTTCGCGCGCCGGCGCTGCCGGGACGTCCATGAACTCGACGACGTGGTGCAGGAGACCCTGCTGCGCGCGGCGCGCTATCGCTCGGGGCTCACCGACGAGAGCCGCCTCAAGCCCTGGACCCTGCGCATCGCCGCCAACGTGGTGCGCGACCGCCAGAGGCGCGATCTGGAGCGCGCGCACCAGAATCCCGAGGAGGCCCTGCTGGCCGCCGTGGAGGGCAAGGAGGCCGACCCCGGCGCCGCGGGCGAATGGGTGCGCCTGACGGAGTTCGGAGTCGTGATGGAGCACGAGGCCCTGGTGGGCCACGTGTCCAGGGTCATCAGCGAACTGCCGGCGGCGGACGCGCGCGTGTTGCGCAGCTACTACACCGAACCGGTCTCCACCGCGCGCGCCGCCAGCGAATGCGGCGTCGCCACCACCCTCGTGAAGACGCGCCTGTACCGGGCCCGTCGGCGCCTGCGCCGGCGGTTGACCCTGGTGCTCGACCTGCAGCCGTGGGTCGAGCGTTGTTCCCCGAGTTCTCCCTCCGGGCCGGCCCACGGCTGCCGGCCCACTGTTCCAAGCCCCGAGGAGCCCCGATGAGTAGCGAAAAGCGTCGCCGCGACCCGTGTTCCGTGTTTGCAGCCTGGTCGGTGTGGTGCCTGACCGTGCTGCTCGCCGTGCCCGCCCTGGGAAGGGAGCGGGGGGCGGAGCCCGCGCCCAACGAACCGCGGTCGGACGGCCTCGCCCCGCCCCAGGAGCCGGCGCCGGCGCCCGCGCCGAGTCCGGCCCCCAGTCCGGCCCCCAGTCCGGCCGTGCAGAAGCTGGAGACCGCCGCCCAACAGGTCCAGCACGCCACGGGCTTGAAGACACGTCTGCGGGGCCTGAAGGACGGGAACCGCAAGCAGTCCGTCGCCCAGGTGGTCGCGGCCTACCGCGCGGTGCGGCTCCACTGGCCCGAGGATGCAGAGGCCTGCGCCGAGGCCGGCTTCCGGGCCGGAGAGCTGCTGCGCGGGGAAGGGGATCCGGAGGGTGCCCGCGGCGAGTTCCTCTACGTGCGCGGGCTCTCCGCGCCCACGCCGTTCCGCTCGCGCGCCGGCCTCGAGCTGGGTCACCTGGAGCGGCGTTCCAAGCGCCACGCCCAGGCGCTCGCCGCCTACCTGGCGCTGGTGGACGACCCCAAGACCGAGCCCGAGTTCCGAGACGAGGCGGCCCTGTGGGCGGGCCGCGCCTACCTGGCCCTGGACAAGCCGGAGGAGGCGCGCCGGCAATGGAAAGCGGTGGCGGCGCGGGCGGAGGATCCGCTGCAGCGCATCGAGGCCTGGGATGAACTGGCGCTGGACCTGGTGGACGTGGGCGATCTGGAGGGCGCGGCGGGTTGGATCGCGCGCGCGCGAGAGAGCCTGGCCGATGCCGCGCTGGAGGAGACCGCCCAGGGTGAGCGCGTGCGCAAGTCCCTCGAGCGCATGCGCGCCATCCGCAGGCTGGAGCGCGCGGTGTCGGCGCGCGACGCAGCCGGCGGATCGACGCCCGGTTCAACACCGAACTCGAAGCCGCCGTCGACGCCGAGGACGGAATCGGGGTCTGCCTCGGCGGCGGGGCCGCGCGGCGGCGGTTGAAAAAACTACCCGCGACCCCATTGCAACGCTGGTGGGGGATCCGCTCTCACACCGACGCGTCGGCGGGCCGAAATGTTCGGACCGCACCAAGACGACGCTCGAGACATCGAAAGGCGGTTCCGATCTTCGGGTCGGGCCGCCTTGTCTGTTCCAACGGCCTGCGCGGCGCCCGGCGCCGAGCGTTCCAGCGGCCCGCGAACGCGGTACGCCTTCGCGGGGCCGACGTCGACTGCGACGCGTGTGCGGGCCGTGGGGGGAGTTCCGGGACGGCGGAGTCGGCGGCACCCGCGATCCCGAGCAAGGCCGTCGGCCTCGCTATACTCCTGCCCCCTCGCGCTCCCTGGAGGACCGCGCGGAGGAAGCCCACATGCTCGCTGAACGACTGCGCACGAATGGAGTGGTCGGTGCCGGAGGCGCCGGCTTCCCGACGTACAAGAAGCTCGAACGCGCCGTCGAGGTCGTGATCATGAACGCGGCCGAGTGCGAGCCCCTGCTCCACAAGGACAAGGAGCTGCTGCGCCACCACGGGGCCATGATCCTCGACGGGATGCAGCGCGTGATGCGCGAGGTCGGCAGCCGGCGCGGCATCATCGGCATCAAGAACAAGTACAAGGACCTGATCCACGACCTCGAGGTCGCCTGCGCGCCGTTGGGCATCCACGTCCATGCCCTGGGCGACTTCTACCCCGCCGGGGACGAGTTCATCACCGTCTTCGAGACCACCGGCCGGGTGATTCCGCCCGGCGGCCTGCCCGGGGACGTGGGCTGCTTGGTCACCAACGTCGAGACGCTGCTCAACGTGGCCCTCGACCGGCCGGTGACCCACAAGTTCCTGACGGTGGCGGGCGACGTCGCCCAGCCGGTGACCCTGCGGGCCCCCGTCGGAGCGAGCTACGGCGACGTCCTGCGCGCGGCGGGCGTGGCCCCCGAGAGCGTCGCGCACGTGCTCGTCGGCGGCGTGATGATGGGCAAGCTCTCCACGGGCATGGACGAGGTCGTCACGCGCACCACCGGCGGGCTGTTGTGCTTCCCGGTCGGGCACGTCCTGCCACGCCGCTACCTGGCCGACGCTCCCGCGCGCGACAAGATCGGCAAGTCCGCCTGCGACCAGTGCAGCTTCTGCACCGAAATGTGTCCGCGCTACCTGATCGGCCATCCGGTGGAGCCGCACCTTGCCATGCGCGGGCTGGGCTTCAACATGGTCGGCGAGTCGCTGATGCTCTCCAGCCAGTTCTGCTGCGAGTGCAACCTGTGCTCGCTGTACGCCTGCCCCGAGGACCTGTTCCCCAAGGACGCCTGCGCGGACAACAAGGTCGCGCTGCGTGCCAGGAAGCTGCAGCATCCGGACACCGGCAAGAAGAACGTCAAGCCCCACAGCATGCAGGAGTACCGCCACGTGCCGCTGTCGAGCCTGATCAAGAAGCTCGGCCTCTCGGCCTACCGCAATGTCGGGCCGCTGGTCGAGATCGACTGGGACCTGGACCAGGTGCGGATCCCGCTCAAGCAGCACGTCGGCGCGCCCGCGCTCCCCTGCGTCGAGGTCGGACAGCGCGTCGTGGAGGGCCAGATGATCGGCCGTGCCCCCGCGGGCCTGGGCGTCGCCGTGCACGCCTCGATGGGCGGTTTCGTCGCGGAAATCGGCGAGAGCGTCGTGATCCGCCGCAACGACTGAGGACCCACATGAAGCGCATGGAAGCCCTGGGAATGCTCGAGCTCTCGTCGATCGCGGTCGCCTATCGCGTCGAGGACGCGATGCTCAAGGCCTCCGAGGTCGAGCTGCTCGTGGCGCGCACGATCTGTTCGGGCAAGTACATCGTGATGGTCGGCGGACAGGTTTCCGCCGTCGAATCGAGCGTGCGGGCCGGCAAGGAGATCTCCCAGGAGGCGCTGATCGACGAGCTGATCATTCCCAACATCGACCAGCGCGTGTTCCCGGCGATCACCGGCGGAGTCGCGCTCGAGGACAGCGACAAGGACGCGCTGGGCGTGCTGGAGGCCTTCTCGGTCACGGCGATCGTCGAGGGCGCCGACGCGGCGGTCAAGGCGGCCTCGGTGAAGCTCTTCCGCATCCACGTCGCGATGGCGATCGGCGGCAAGGGATTCCTGATGTTGACCGGCGCGGTCGGCGACGTGCAGGCGGCCGTCGAGGCCGGCGCCCGCAAGATCGCCGAGCGCGGCCTCCTGGTGGCCAAGGTGGTCATTCCGCGCCCCGACGACCGCATCTACCGCGACATTTTCTAGGCCCGCCCCGGGGCGCGCGGCAGGCTCGCGGATTCCCGCGGCGCTCGGATCCCCTTCTGGGTCGTGGTGGGGAAGCGCCGGGCCCGAGCTTCGCCATCCGACGCCGTCGACCTGGCCGGAGTGCGTATCGAGTCCGTCCCGTGACGGGCTGAAGATCGGGCATGAACCTGGCCCGTGGCCTGTTGCTCTGCTGTTCGCTCCTCTCGGGCGCCTGCGCGACGCAGGCAGCGGCGGGGGAGTTCGATCGCAGCGTCACCCTCGCGGCCGGTCCGCCGCGAATGGGCTCGCAGGGCTGGTCCGGCTACGGCGAACGGGTGCTGGTCTCGCTCCAGGCGCAGGGCCGCGGTCCAGGCTGGCCCTGCGGCATCGAGGCCGCCGTGCAATACGCGAACGCCGAATCGAAGGACGACTCGTTCGACAGCAGCGTGGAGTTCTTCGCCGTGCAGTTCGGCGCGACGGAGGAATGGAGGCCCTTTTCGTGGCTGCGTCTGGTCGCGGGCGCCGGGCCGCGCCTGGGCCTGGCGAGAATGACCTACCCAGGCATGTTCAACCAGGTCAGCGAGAACGACGGCAGTCTCGGGGTCTACGCCCACGCCGGCCTGTTCGTTCGCATCCTGGGCGGACTGTGCCTCGGCCTCGACGGACAGTGGGCGGATGGCTCGGACTATCGGTTGAACGACGAAAACCGCGCGGCCCAGGTGTCCGTGCTGCTCCTCTCCTTGCGCTGGGAGTACTGATCCCATGCTCGACCTGGCGCGCACGCGAGGGCACCGAGGGCGCGAGTCGTTCGATCACGACGGGGCCTTGATCCTCCCTTTGCATTCTTCGGAATGATCCACACGTCCCTGCCCCAGTCTGTGTCCGTTCTCCGTCGACCTCCCCCGATCGCCCATGCCCGAACTGGATCCCACCACCCAACCGAGCGCCCACGTCGAGGAACTGATCCGCGAGCTGGGCGAACTGCGGGCGGAGATGCTGGCCCTGGAGGCGCGCGTGCTCGAGCGCATGCCCAAGGTCCACCCGTCCCACCTGGCGAGCGCCCGAAACCTGCTGCACTACGCGGTGCTGCGACGCCACGACGCGCGCGGCCTGCAGACGAAGCTCACGGCACTGGGGTTGTCCTCGCTCGGCCGCTGCGAGGCCCATGTGCTGGCCACGATCGAGTCGGTCCTGTTCGCCCTGCACCGCATGGGGGGGCTGGTCGACGATCCTGGCGCGCGCGCTCGGCGCGCTATCCCGGCTTCGCGGAAGGACAGGCGCTGCTCAAACGGCATACGGACGACCTGCTCGGGCCGGAGCAGGAAGAGCGGCGCGTGCGCATCATGGTGACCCTCCCCGACGAATCGGCCCTGGACTTCGCCCTGGCCCGGCGTCTCCTGGAGCGCGGCGTCGAATGCGTGCGCATCAACTGCGCCCACGGAGATCGGGACACCTGGGAGCGCATGCTCGCCAACCTGCGTCGCGCCGAGGAGCTGACCGGGAGGTCGGTTCGCGTGCTGATGGACCTGGCCGGCCCGAAGTTGCGCACCGGGCCGCTCGAACCCGGGCCGCGCGTGCTCAAGCTCAAGCCGCAGCGTGACGCGCTGGGGAGCGTCGTGCGGCCGGCCCGCGTGTGGGTGAGCGCCGTCGAAGCCCGCGTCCCGCCCGCGGCCCCCGCGGACGGGGAGGTCGGCATCCCGGCCGCACTGCTGGCGAAGGTCGCCGTGCTCGACCAACTCGAACTCACCGACGCACGCGGCGCCTCGCGCGCCTGGACCGCCGTCGCGATCGCCGAGGGCGGCGTGTGGTTCGAGAGCTCGGCCACGACCTACTGCGTGCCGGGGTGCAAGCTGCGGCTCTCCCGCGACGGCCGGCCCCTCGGCGACGGGGTCCTGGGGCCCATCGAGGCCCTGCCGGGAGAACTGTTGTTGCAGCGCGGCGACACGCTCCTGTTGACCCGCGAGCTCTCCCCGGGGCGTGACGCTCGACGCGACGCCGCCGGCGCGCTCCTCGAGCCCGCGCGCATCGGCTGCACGCTGCCGGAGGTGTTCGAGGACGTGCGCGTCGGCGAGAGCGTCTGGTTCGACGACGGGCGCATCGGCGGCGTGATCCGCGGCGTGAACGAGCGGCATCTCGAACTCGAGGTGACGCAGGCGGGTCCGCGCGGCGCGCGCCTGGGTGCCGACAAGGGCATCAACCTGCCGGAGAGTCGACTGCGCCTGCCGGCCCTGACGGCCAAGGACCTGCAGGACCTCGAGTTCATCGCCGAGCATGCCGACATGGTCGCGCTGTCCTTCGTGCACGAGGCCGCGGACGTGCATCTGCTCGGAGGTCAGCTCGAGCGGCTGGGACATGGGGAACTGGGGATCGTGCTCAAGATCGAGACTCGGCGCGCCTTCGAACAGTTGCCGAGCCTGCTCTTGGCGGCCATGCGCAGCCCGCGCGATGGCGTGATGATCGCCCGCGGCGACCTGGCCGTGGAGGTGGGCTGGGAGCGTCTCGCCGAGGTTCAGGAGGAGATTCTGTGGATCTGCGAGGCCGCGCACATTCCGGTCATCTGGGCCACTCAGGTGCTCGAGAGCCTGGCGAAGACGGGTCGGCCGTCGCGGGCCGAGATCACCGACGCCGCCATGAGCGAACGGGCCGAGTGCGTGATGCTCAACAAGGGCCCGCAGATCGACGCGGCCGTCGAAGTCCTCGACGACATCCTGCGCCGCATGCAGGGCCACCAACGCAAGAAGAGCGCCATGCTGCGACCGCTGCGCATCGCCGCGCTCTTCGAGGGCTAAGAGCACGTCCTAAAACCTCTGGGGCCCCTTGGCCGCCCCGTGGCTCGCGCCCGCGTCGTTGCGCCTCCTCCGAGGTCTTGCCAGGCGAATACGCGTCGTCGCCGCGCCTTGCGGATCGCGGCCCCGGAACATCCAAGCGGCCCCAGAGGTTTTAGGACGTGCTCTTAGGTGGTCAGCGTGTTGCAGTGAACACGCGCCGTCGCGGCGCTGCCCGCGGCTAGCGGGCCCGGCGCGCGGCTTCGGCGCGCAGCTCGGCCGCACGGGCCGGCTCGCCGGCGGCCAGGGCGAGCTTCGCGCGCCCCTCCAGGGCCGCCAGCACCTCGACGTGGCCCTGGCCCAGGAGCCGGGCGAGCTCCTGCGCGGCCTGCGTCAGCCGGTCGTCGTCGCCCGCCGCCGCCGCCAGCCGCGCCCGGGCCGCCGGTGGGAGCCAACGGGCATCGAGGTCGAGCTTCTCGGCGGCGGCCACGGCCTCGAAGGCCGCCAGGGAATCCGCAACCGCGCCGCGGGCCTCGGCTTCCAGGCCGCGCGCGAAGTTCCACTGGGCGGCCAGGGACGCGCGTCCGGGATTGGCCGCCACGTAGTCCCCAAGGGCCCGGCTGGTCGACGCGGCCAGGTCGAGCTCCCCCGCGCGGATCTGCAGGCGCGCCAGGCTGCCCTGCAGGCGCGCGAGCCGCAGGGCCGCGTTGGAATCCTGCTGATCGCGCGTGAATTTCACGGCGCGCTCGAGCTGCTCCTTCGCTTCGGCGAACCGGCCGGCCGCCTCCAGGGCAAGACCCAGGTTGTTCAAGGCCACCGCGTGGCGCGTGGAGGTCGGGCCCTCGGCGGCGAGCAGCGGATCGACCAGGTCCCGGTACAGCTCCCCGGATCGCCGCCAGTTTCCGCGCCGCGATTCCAGGAGCGCCAGGTTCATGCCGCAGGTCAGCCGCTGGGGGAAGGTCGGCTGCGTGACGCGCTCGAACGTGCTCCACGCGTCCTCGAAGGCGTGCGCCGCCTCGTCGCGCCGTCCCAAGTCGTCGAGCAGGCCGGCGTAGTTGGAGCCGAAGATCGCCACCGCCGGGCTGTCCTTGCCGTACACGAGTTCGCCCGTGCGCAGCAGTTCCTCGAACACCGGCAGGGCCTCCGCGGGCCGCTCCAGGTGCTTCAGCGACAGCGCCAGCGTGTTCAGACTCGCCAGCGTGCCGGGGTAGGCCAGTCCGAACAGCTCGCGCTGCAGCTCGATCGCCTCCCGCGCGTCGCGGGCGGCCGGTTCCAGGCGCTTGGCCGCGTAGAGCGTGTGCGCGCGGTTGGGGAGCACCACCTGCCGCAGTTCCCGCGCGTCCCCGCGGGTCTCGGGCACGAGCGCCAGGGCCTCCTCGTAGAAGGCCAGGGCCTCGTCCGTCTTGCGCTCGGCCGTGGCCACCGCGGCCATGCCCACCAGGATGCGCAACTCGTCGTCCTTCGCCGCCGAGCGCTGGGCGCGGCAGATGGCCAGCGCCCGCTCCATCTCGCGCCGCGCGTCCGGGGAGCCCAGGGCCCGCAGGGTCCAGCCCAGGCGATAGTGGGTCTCGCCGCACTCCGGCGAATCCTCGCCGTGGAGCCCTGCGCCCTCCTTCAGGGCCGTCTCGAACAGCTCCCGCGCCTTCTGGTGCTCGCCCAGACCCGCGTAGCTCGAGCCCATGCGCAAGCGCAGCCGCCGGCGCACTTCGGGCTGGTCCGCCAGCTCGCGGTCGAGCTTCGCCGCGGCCTCGTCCAGCAGTTGGCGGGCGCGCACGTCCTCCCCGCGCGAGATCGCCGGATCCGCCGCGCCGAAGAGCTCCACCAGGAAATCCGCCACGGCACCGGAATCGCGGGCGGAAAGCGTGGCGAGCCGCGACTGTTCACGCGCCTCGTTCTCGGACTTCTCCGCCGCGGTGCGGGCCCTCCGCGCTTCCCCCAGGGCGAGTTCCAGTTGGCCCGCGTGCCGCTTGGTGACCCCGTAGAGGCCCAGGGGCACGCCCAGGACCAGCGTCAGGGCCAGGGCCGCGGAACTGGCGAGAGCCGGGTTGCGCGCGACCCACAGCCGGGTGCGCAGGAGCATGCCCGGCGGTCGCGCCTCGATCGGCCGGCGGGCGAGCACGTTCTCGAGGTCCCGGGCGAAACTCGCCGCGTCGCGGTAGCGCCGCTTGGGGTCGCGCTCCATGGCCTGGAGGCACACGGTCTCGAGCTCGCGCGGCACCGCGCGGTTGCGGGCGCGGATCGAGTCGGGCCGGCCGGCCTCGATGGCCTGGCGCGTGGCGCTGGTGTTGGTCTCCAGGTAGGGGACCTGCAGCGTCAGCGCTTCGTAGAGCGTCACGCCCAGGGAATACACGTCGCTCGCCTCGCCCACCGCGCGCGTGTCGCCGCGCACCTGCTCGGGCGACATGTAGAGCAGCGTGCCGAGTGCGGCGCCGGTGGCGGTGACTCGCGCGCCCGCGGCGCCGTCCGCGCCGCCCTCCACGGCCGCCAGGCCGAAGTCGAACAGCCGCGCGCGCCCGTCGGCCGTGAGCGCGATGTTCGAGGGCTTGACGTCGCGGTGCAGCACGCCGCGCGAGTGGGCGTGGGCCAGGGCCAGGGCGACCTGGATCGCGACGCGCACCGCGGCTTGGACCCACGTCCCTTCGAAGACCTGCGCGCGCGCATCCTCGGTTTCGGTCGCCGCCCTTAGGCTCGCGCGGGGCGCCTGGGGCGGGCGCAGCAGGGCGGCGAGGTCCGCCCCCGAGAGACTCTCCGGCGCGCGGCCCGCCAGTCGTTCGATCACTTCGGCGAGGGTCGCGCCCTCGAACAGCTCCATGGCGAAATACGGCACGCCCTGGGCCTCGCCGACGGTGTGGATCGGCACGATGCCCGGGTGCTGCAGCTTGGCCACGGCTTCGGCTTCGCGCCGGAAGCGCTCGCGGGCCTTGGGGAAGTACAGGCTCTCGGGCCGGATCACCTTGAGGGCCACGCTGCGGCCCAAGGGCTCCTGCACCGCGCGGTAGACGACGCCCATGCCGCCTCCGCCGAGCCGCGCGAGCAGCCGGAACTCCCCCAGGCGCTCGGGGAATTCGCGCTCGCCGAACGCCGGGGTGCGGTTCAAGAGCCCGGCCTGATGCAGGGCCGCCAGTCGCCGTCGCAATTCCGGCGCATGCTCGGGGTGTTCGCTGCAGGCGGCTTCCACCGCCGCGGCCAGTTCCGCGGGCCCGCGCTCCAGGCAGGCCGAGAGCAACTCGCCCGCGGGATCGCGGTCCTCCTCTGCGCCCGTCTGGTCCGCGGCCATGCCCTGAGACTCCCCTGGAGGCCGCGGGACATCAAGCCCGGGGTGGGGGAGCCGGCCGCCCCACGCCCGGCGCGGCCTGGGCGCGCGCCCGGCGGTACGATTCCGTGCGCCCGCGGGGCGCCGTCCACCGACCCCATGGAACCCTCCGAGGAAGCGACCATCCGCCGCGCCAGCCAGGGCGATCCCGCGGCCCTGGACGAGTTGCTCGCGCGCCATCTGCCGGGGCTCGAGCGTTACGTGCGCCGCAACGTCGGTCCCAAGCTGCTGGCCAAGGAGTCCGCTTCGGACCTGGTGCAGTCGGTGTGCCGTGAAGTGCTGCAGGACCTGGGCGAATTCCAGTACCAGGGGGAGGCGGCCTTTCGCGCCTTCCTGGAGCAGGCGGCGCTGCGCAAGATCCTCGACCGTGGTCGTTTCTGGCGCGCCGAGAAGCGCGACCCCGCGCGCGAGGGCGAGGCGGAGCGCGCCGCGTCGTTTTCCCGCGACGAACTGTCGGCCCTGGCGGCGTCCTTGGGCTCGCCCAGCGGCGAGGTGGCGCGCCGCGAGGAATTCGAGCGCCTGGAGCGCGCGCTGGAACGGGTCGGCGAGGCGGACCGCCGCCTGATCCGCTGGATCTACGTCGAGGGCCTGACCCACAGCGAGGCCGCCCGGCGCCTGGAGACCACGGAAGTCAACTCGCGCAAGCAGCTCTCGCGCGCCCTGGCGCGAATCTCGCGGCACCTGGCCTGAGATCCGTGCGGCGCGCGGAGCCGGGCTCGAGCCCGCCTGCTAGCAGCCGATCCCGTAGTAGGTGAAGCCCAAGTCCGTCAGCGTCTTGCGGCGGTAGATGTTGCGGCCGTCGAAGACCACCGGTTGCTTCAAGAGGCGCTTCACGGCTTCGAAGTCCGGGCGGCGGAACTCGTTCCACTCGGTGATCAGGATCAGGCCGTCGGCGCCTTCGAGCGCGTCCATGGGCTTGTCCGCGTAGGTCACCTTCTCGCCAAGGTAGTGCTTCTTCGCCTCCTCCATGGCCTCGGGATCGTGGGCCACGACCTTGGCGCCCGCGCCCAAGAGGTGCTCGATCACCACCACCGCAGGCGCTTCGCGCATGTCGTCGGTGTTGGGCTTGAAGGCCAGGCCCCAGACCGCGAATTTCTTGCCCGCGAGCTTTCCGTTGAAGTGCTTCGAGACCATTTCGAAGAGCAGCTTCTTCTGGGCCTCGTTCACCGACTCCACGGCCTGCAGGATCTTGAACTGCATGCCGTGCTGCTCGGCGGTGTGCATCACGGCCTTGACGTCCTTGGGGAAGCACGAGCCGCCGTAGCCGACCCCCGAGAACAGGAAGCGCGAGCCGATGCGGTCGTCGGAGCCGATGCCCTTGCGCACCATGTCGACGTTGGCGCCCACTTTCGAGCACAGGTTCGCGATCTCGTTCATGAACGAGATGCGCGTGGCCAGCATGGCGTTGGCGGCGTACTTGGTCAGCTCGGCCGACTCCACGTCCATCTGCAGGATCGGATTGCCCGTGCGCACGAAGGGACCGTAGAGCTCCTCCATGACCTCCGCCGCCTTCGGGGAGTTGGAGCCGATCACCACGCGGTCGGGCTTCATGAAGTCGTCGATGGCGGCGCCTTCCTTCAGGAACTCGGGGTTCGAGACCACGTCGAAGGGGTGCTGGGTGATGCCGGAGATCACCTCGCGCACGCGCCGGGCCGTGCCCACGGGCACGGTGGACTTGTCCACCACGACCATGTAGCCGGTCATGTTCTGGGCGATGGAGCGCGCCGCCGAGAGCACGTACTTCATGTCGGCGCTGCCGTCCTCGCCCGGGGGCGTGCCCACGGCGATGAAGGCCACCTGGGCGCCCGGGATGGCTTCCTCGTACCGCGTGGTGAAGCGCAGGCGGCCGTCGTGGACGTTGCGCTTGAGCAACTCCTCCAGGCCCGGCTCGTAGATCGGCACGATTCCGGTGCGCAACTTGGCGACCTTCTCCTGGTCGATGTCGAGGCAGACGACGTCGTTGCCGCTTTCGGCGAAACAGGTTCCGGCGACCAGGCCCACGTAGCCGGTGCCGATGACAGCGATGCGCATGAGAAGGGGGGGGAGGGGTCGGGAGTGGGGGCCGGAAGGGCCTGTTTCGGTCGCCGACGGCGTGCGGGTGGAGACTTCGAAGGGGTAAGGAGGATACCGTTTCGGGATCCTCCCGGCCCCTCCCTGATCTGGTCCGCCCCGGGCCGGCTCCGGGAGGACCGAGTTCGGGAGGCCGGGCGATTAACTCAGCGGCTAGAGTGCCTCCCTTACAAGGAGGAAGTCGGGGGTTCGAATCCCTCATCGCCCACCACCGGCCGCGGCCCAGAACCGGCGCCGCGAGGAGCAGCAGATCATGGCGGACAGGGCGAGCAAGGCGCTTTCGAAGCTCGGCAGGATGCGTGCGCAGCACGGCCCGGGGATGGCCCTGGCCAAGCGCCAGCTCCTGGGCGAGCTCTCCCGGGCCCGGTTCCCGCGCGCCTCCCAGGTGCTCGAATGGCACGAGTGCCTCTTGTTCCTGGCCGCCTACCCCGACGATCCGGCGCTGCTGGGGCAGGTGGAGCGCGAACTGCGACGCTTCGAGCGCCGCTCCGACCTGAAACGTCACGCCGAGGAGCTGGCCAGTTCCGGCCTGGCGGGCACGCCGATCGACTATCCGTTTTTCCCGGCCACGGCCTCCTGGCTGGTGGAGCGCTTCGGGCGGCGTCTAACGATCGACTGGGAGTGGTTCGACAAGCACGAGCTCTTGATCGAGCGCCTGGCCCTGTTCGCGCTCTGGTGCGAGACGCCGGCCCTGGATGAACTGGAGCTCCCCGCGCGGACCTGGATCCGGCGGCTCAAGTCGCCGCGGGAAAGCGACGCCGAGTTCCTGGTGCGGCGCATGGACGCCGTGCTGCGGGATCCCCTGGTGCGCGATCGATTCGCGGAGGAGCTGGACGTGCCCATGCGGCTCGCCTGGAGGCACGGCGGTCCCTCGCGCACCCTGGCGCGCCACCCCGTGGCCGCCCCCTGCTTTCAGGTCACCCCGCTGGCGCGGCCGCGTCCGGACCTGCGGCGCGAGGTGAACGTGCCGCCGCTCCGGATCGAGGAGCTCCCGCGCCGCGAGGGGGAGGCGCTCGTCACCCTGGCGCGCGAAGCGATGGTCACCCGCGCCCGCGACCTGGACGCGTTCATGCACGGCGACGCCCGCGACGTGCGGCTGGTGGATTGCGGCGACAACCTGCAGTTCGCCTGCATCGGCGTGAAGCCCGAGCGGCGGCTCCTGCTGGAGAGCGTCTATGCCTTCCTGACGCTCAAGAACGGCGTGCCCATCGGCTACGTGCTGTGCAGCGCGCTGATGGGCTCGTCGGAAGTGGCCTACAACGTGTTCGACACCTATCGCGGCGCCGAGGCGGCCCACGTGTATGCGCGGGCACTCGCCATGGTGCGCGCGATCTTCGGCACGGACACGTTCACGATCTACCCCTACCAGCTGGGCCACGAGAACGAGGAGGGCCTCAAGTCCGGCGCGTGGTGGTTCTACCAGAAGCTCGGGTTGGGCCCGCAATCGCGGCGTGCTCACGACCATGGAGCGCGAGCTCGCGCGCATGGCCAAGAACCGCGCCCACCGCTCGTCCCGAGCCACGCTGAAGCGACTGGCCGCCCACAACGTCTACCTGGACCTGGGCGCGCAGCGGCAGGACGTGATCGGGATCTACCCGCTCTCGAACGTGGGCAGCTTGATCACGCGGCTCGTCGCGAGGCGCTTCGGGGCCGAGCGCGAGCGCGCCACGCGCGAGCTCTCCCGGGAAGCCGAGGCCCTGCTCGGCTCGCCGTCCTGGAAGGGGCTTTCCGCCGAGGAGCGCCTCGCCTGCGAGCGCTGGGCGCCGCTGGTGGCCGTGCTGGCCGAGGAGGCCGGGCTGGAGCGCTGGTCCGCGGCCGAGCGCGCGGATCTCTTCGAGGTCATGCGCGCCAAGGGCGGGCGCCGGGAAAGCGACTTCGTGGCCCGCTTCGACCGCCACCGCAAGTTGAGGGCGGCCTTCCGCGCGTTTCAGGACGGCCGGTCCAGCAAGTAGAAGTGGTGGCCGCGCTCCAGGCGCGCCACCGCGGCGAAGCCGCGCCGGGAGCCGCCGCCCCGCAGCCGCTTGGCGAGCACCGCCGCCGGATCGGGGTGGCCGCGCACGAGGAGCGACACCTCGCCGATGTCGTGCTGGTCCAGCAGGCGCCGCACCCGGCGCGGATCCAGGGCCGCGGCGCCCAGGACCGGCCAGGCATCCAACAGCGGGTCCACGATGGGCTGCTCCGAGCCCAGGAAGGCCAGCTTGCCGGAGAGCGGCCGCGCCCCCGCCCGCCGGGCCGCGTTGCCGAGCAGTCCCGAGCGGATCAGGGCCGGGTCGGGCTCGGCGATCCAGCGCACCGCCGCGGCGGCTTCGGGGGAGAGGCCGTCCACGGAGACAGGAACCTCGCGCAGGGAAAGCGCCTCGCCCGTGGGGGAGATGCGCACGGCTTCCCGGAGCCGCGCCGGGGGGCCTTCGTCCTCCGAGCCGCCCGGCTCGGGGGCCCACTCGCCGAACCACAGGCCGCACTCGCGCAATTCGCCGCCGGCGCTGACCCACACCGGGAGCCAGCGCGGTCCCAGGTCCCGGGATCCGAAGGCCCCGGCCAGGTCCACGCCGGGCGCCAGCTTCACCTGGGCACCCCGCGCGCGGCGCGCCAGTTCGAGGACCCGCGACAGGGGCGGCCGCCAGGCCTCGGGATCCAGGCTGCGCGGGCCCTCGGCGCGCCGGTCGGGGTCGACGATCAGGTACTCGGCCCGGGCCGGGAGCTCGAGGGCCGAGCCCCACGCCACGCAGCACCTGCCCGTGGACGCGGCCAGATTGTGGGCCGCGGCGCGGGCCGTGAATTCGTCGTGCTCCAGCGCCAGGACCTCCAGGCCGGCCTCGATCAAGGCCAGGCTGTCCGCCCCCAGCCCGCAGGTGGCGTCCAGCACCGGGCCCCGCGGCGCGGCCGCGGCGATGCGCAGCGCTCGCCAGCGCGCCACCTCGAGCCGCGTGGCCTGCTCCAGGCCCTTGCGCGTGAACACGAGCTCCTCGGGCCGCCGGAACTTGGCGCGCGCCCGGACCCTGAGTTCCAATTGCTCCGCCAGCTCGCGGGACAATTCGGCACTGAAACGGGCTCGCAGGAACGTCGCCAGGCCCAATGGGTCCCCCGCGGCCCGCGACCCCGCGCTCCATTCGGCGAGCGCCGCGCGGGCGGCGGGGCCGGTCCAGGCCGCGATCCGTGCGGAAACTGCCGCCGGCGCGCCGGGCGGCTCTCCGTGGGGGGGGTGGCGGTCCATGGCCATCTTGGTGACAATCCTGCGCGCGCGGTCCCCGGATGCAATCCCATCCGCCGCGGCATTCGCGATCCCTCCACGCCAGCGGGGCCCGGGCTCGATGCACGGATCGAACGACGCCCTTGAACTGCGCGCGCGGCTCGCGAGACTGCGGAGGATGCAATTGTCCCTGGATCCGACCCTATCCGCCCCCGTCTGGAGGAGAGAATGAGCCGCATCCTGCTCATCGACGGTGAAGCGTCCAGCCGTCTGGTGTTGAACAATCGTCTGCGCGACCTCGGACACGAGGTCGTCGCGGCGGACAGCGGAGCGAAGGGCGTCCCCCTCGCGCGCGAGCAGTCCTGCGACTTGATCCTGCTGGAGGCCGCGCTCACCGGCATCAGCAGCGTCGAGGTTTGCCGCAGATTGCGGCAGATTCCGTCGCTGGTGAACACGCCGATCGTGGTCTTCGGCAAGGGCCCCCTGGGCCGCGAGGAAGCCCACCAGGCCTACGAGGCAGGCGCGGACCACGTGCTGGCCAAGGCGGAACTCGCCAACCTGGAGGACGTGCTGCGGGCCCTGCTGCGCACGCGCGCGCAATTCGCGGAACTCTCCGCGGCGAACCGCGCCCTGGACCAGCACAATCGGCGCCTGCGCGAGACGGGGCGGGCCCCGGAGAGCGACTCGGGCGGCAATCACGAGGCCTCCGCGGGAAATCGGGAAGGCTCCGGGGCCACCCCCGACGGCGTGCTCCTGGTGGACGCGGAGGGCGTGGTCACCCTGGCCGACCGCGGCGCCCGTGAACTCCTCGGCAGCACGGTCCAGGGCAAGAACCTGGGGCGCCTGGCGCCGGCGAGCGGCCTGGAGGCATTCGTGCGCGATGCGCGGATCGAAGCCCGCGACGGTTTCCGGCTCGACATCCCCCTGGGGGGGGGCCGCGGAGTGCGCGCCCTGTCCGCCTCGGTGCTGCCCCTGATGGCCAACCCCGGGACCAAGGACCCGGGACTGCGGGTGGTGCTGCTGGTGGACTCCGGCCGCCGCCGGCTCAATGCCGAGCTGGGCCGGGTCAACGAATACACCCTGCCGAGGCGCGAGGTGGGCGTGCTGCTCGACGCCGCGCGCCTCGCCTTCGGCGCCGCGAGCCTGGTGGGCCACAGCGCCGCCATGGCCCGGGTGCGGGCCTGCGTGCACGAATCCAGTCGAACCCTCGACCCGGTGCTGGTGGTCGGGGACGCGGGCACCGGCAAGACCCATGTGGCCCGCGCGATCCATTTCATGAGCCCCACCGGGGGGGTGTTCCTGCCCCTTTCCTGCGCCGGGCTCTCGCGGGAGCACCTGGACGCGGAGCTGTTCGGCCACGTCAAGGGCGCCCATCCCGAGGCCACCGCCGACCGCCCGGGGGCCCTGTTGCAGGCCCAGGGTGGCAGCGTGCTCCTGGAGTCCATCGAGGCCCTGCCCGTGGACCTCCAGGAGAAGCTGGCCCAGGCCCTGGCCGATGGCGAACTCCTGCGTGCCGGCGCGCGGCGGCCGGAGCGCCTCGAGGTGCGCCTGATCGCCACCACGGGAGTCGACCTGGGCCTGGAGACCCAGGCCGGGCGCTTCTCCGCGGCGCTCGCCAAGCTGCTGCGAGCCCGGGAGATTCGCCTGCCCACCCTGGCCGAGCGGCGCGAGGACATCCCGATGCTCGCCGTGCACTTCGCGCGCCAGTCCAACGCGGCGCGCGGGGACATCGAGCTCAGCGAATCGGCCCTCGCCACCCTCGCGGCCCACCCCTGGAATGGGGCGTGCGCGAGTTGGAGACCACCGTGGAGCGCGGCTGCGCCGAGGCCCAGGAGGGCCTTCTGGACGTGGGCCACCTTCCGATCGCCCTGCGCGACAAGTCCGTCGAGGCGCCCCACCGGGACCTCATCCCGCGGCCGCGGCCGGGATCCGTGCCCGTGGTGGGGGCCCACAGTTCGCCCTTCGAGCCCGCTGCGCCGCCCCTGCAGGCCGCGAGACACTACGAGGAGTGGGAGATCTCCCCCGAGGAGCACGTCAGCCTCGACCTCTACGAGAAGAAGGCCCTGTTGCGGGCCCTCAAGGAGACCGGAGGCGACCGGCTGGCGGCGGCGCGCCTGTTGAAGGTCGGCAAGAGCACGCTCTACCGCAAGCTCAAGCGCTACGAGATCCAGTGACCCGGGGCGAGGCTGCCCCCCCAGACTGCGGAACCAGGGACCGGAAGCCCGCGTCCCTGACCCCAGGAACGGTGCTTTCGCCCCCGGATGGGGGCCTCGGGAGGGCCGCGCCTGGTCGGAATCCAGCCCCTGGGCGTAACTCGGCCCCGAATCGGGGGTCTACTACGATGGGGTCCTGCCCACGGGGCCCCGAGCAGCACTTCGCCATGCCTTTCCCCAGCACGATGCGCCGGAGCCTGGCCCTGGGCCTGGCGGCCCTGTGGCTCGCCCTGCCCGCGGCGGCTTGGGCTCCCTGGCGCCAGGCCGCCGGAGACGGGCCGGCCGCGGAGCCGCCCCCGGAGCCGCCGGGCGCCGGTGCTCCCCAGGCGCCTCCGCCTTCCTCGGGCGGGAACTCGTCCTCGGACCCCGTCCCGAGCGGGGGCAAGCTGCCCCCGGGTCTGGCCAAGCTGCTGCGCAAGAATGCTGGCAAGTCGACCGAGCCGCCGCCCGGCCCCAAGCCGGGCCGCACGCCGGGCGAAACCGACGCGGCTTCCGCCTCGAGCCTGCGTTCCTGGGAACTGTGGTGGGAACTGCACCGGGACCGCTACGTGGAGCCGAGGCAGCGCGACCTCTCGCTCAACGTGGGCCGCATTCCGCCGGATCCGCGCACCCGGGCCCAGAGCGTGGACGCGTTGGTGGGCGCCTTCGAGCGCATCGAGCCTTCCCTGCGGCTGGTGATCGATCACGAGCGCTCGGACATCGTCCTGGCCCGCGCCCTGGTGGCGCTGGCCAAGTTGGGCGAGAACCCTCGCGCGCCCGGCTCCCGCAGCACCTACGCCACGATCCTGCCCTACCTGCACCACCAGGACGCGCAATTGCGCGAGGCGGCCATCACGGCGCTGGGCGTGCTCGGAACCGAGGAGGCCCTGTTCCCTCTGGCTGAGATCGCCCGGGGAGGCCGAGCAACCGGCGGCGGGACACCCCTGGAGTCGGGCCGCGTCACGGTGAGCGATCGCCAGCGGGCCCTGGCTCTGTACGCCATGGGGATGGTGGGCCGGGACACGGGCCGTGAGGACGTTCGCAGGCTCGCCGCCAGTCGCATTTGCGCGCTCCTGAGCCAGGAACCCGACGCCCCGGCCGATGTGCGCTTCGCGGGGATCCACGCCTTGAGCCTGGTGCCTCTCTTCCCCGCGGAGGCCGACCCCCGGGAGCTGTCTGCCGGTGAGGTCCGGGCCCCGGAGTCGGCGGCCTCGCGCACCACGCGCCGGCCCTGGAAACGCCGGCAGCCCTCGGTCTACCCGCGGGTCGAGCCGCGGCCGATTCCCACGGCGTCGCGGGCCGCGGAAATCTACTGGCTGCTTTCCGTCCTCGACGATCCGAGTCAGGAGGGTTGGATCCGGGCGCAGGCGGCGACCGCGGCGGGGCGACTGTGCGCCGATCTCCCCGAGGGTTCGGCCGTGGAACAGCGCGTGGCGAACCGCCTGCTCTCCGCCCTGGGACCCCGCTCCAGGGACGGCCATGAGGTTCAGCAGTCGGCGGTCCTGGCCCTGGGCGAGTTCGCCGACGGGGACCGTGACGAAGTGGATTCGCGGGTGCGCGCCACGCTTGCGCGGGCATTGGCCCAGGCGGAGGATGCCTCCGTGCGCGAGTTCGCGTATCTGAGCCTGGCCCTGGTCGCTTCACGCCCCGGCGGCGGCGCCGAGGAATCGGATCGACTGCTCGCGGTGGGCGAGGTGCGCAAGTTGCTGCTGGAGCGAGCGGCCTCGGTGCGCGCCCTCGAGCAGCCCTACGCCCTGCTCGCCCTGGGGCTCTTCGAGCATGGAATCGCGGAGGCGAACGGGGCTCTCCTCCCGGGCGGCGCCGCCGGCGCGGCCTGGGCCACCGGCGCCGAATCCCGGAGCGCCCTGACCGCCTCCCTCGCGGAGGCCAAGTCCACCGAGGTGGCCGCCGCCTGCGCCCTGGCCGTGGGTTTGGCCGGTGCCCAGGAGGCCGTGCCGCAGTTGATCCGGCGGCTGGAGGACGGAGAAGTCGGCGTGCGCCGTTGCGCGGCGTTGGCCCTGGGGCTGCTTCGGGCCCGCGAGGCGGCTCCGGCCCTGGAGCGCCTGCTCACCGAGGCCCGCCAGGAACCGGAGTTGTATCGGGACGTCAGCGAGGCCCTCGCGCTCCTGGGCGCCCCGGTGGCGCGGCAACTGCTTTCGCAGATGGGCGAAGGAGCCAGTCTCGAATCCCAGATGCACCTGTGCTTCGCCCTGGGCCGCGTGGGCGACGGCAGTTCCCTGCGGGCCCTGTTTCAGGCGGCGAGCGACAGCTCCACCCTGGTCTGGGTTCGCGCCGCGGCGACCAGCGCCCTCGGCAACCTGGGCTCGTGCCGGGAGGGCGACTGGAATGCGGACCTTGGACACGCGCTCAACTTCCACCGGGTCCCCGCGACCCTGAGCGCCGTCTCCCTGGACGGGCTCCTGGATCTGGAATAGGGCACGGGAGGCCTGCCGCGGTGGGGGGGAGAGGGGGGACCACCTGGGTGCCGGGGCCTCCCCGGGCCCTGGGGCGGGCCGGAATGGGGATTCTCGACGGGGAGTCCCGTCTGGGCTCCAGTTGGGGAGGTTTTTCGGCAGAAGCTGTAACCACCCCCAGGGGAGGGTGACTAGCCTAGATTGCAGCGGGCGTCCCCTGGGCCCGGGCCTCGGCTCGGCAAGCCTGTTACCCGTTTCACCCCGTCCTCCACAAGGTCAGTCAGTGCGCCTACGGAAGTGTGAGATGAAGCCCATGAAGAACAGTTGGATCGCCGCCGCCACCTTGACGCTCGTCACCGCCGCGCCGGCGCTGGCCCAATACGGCCCGCCGCCGCCCAGCACTCCGCCCTCGCAGGGCGGAGGTGGTGCGCCCACCCCTCCGCCTTCCACGGGCGGTAGCAGCACGCCCACGCCCGGCGCGTCGGCCGGAGCCCCTGCCGCGCCGCGTCCCGCGGACACGGCTCCCTCCGGAGGCGGTGGGGGTCCCGGCGGCCCGCGACCCGCCTACACCGGTCCCAACGCGCCCACTCCCGGCGGGGGGATGGGCCCGCGCACGCCCGGCGGCGTGATCCCGGGTTCGCCGATGCCCGGATCTCCCTCGCAGCCGCGCTCGCCGCGCGGTAGCGGCGTGACCGGCGACGACCCGGGCACCTGGCGCGTGTGGTGGACGCTCAATCACGACCGGTTCGTCGATGTGGCGGCCCAGGCACCCCAGGCGGCCACGGACGCCGGTGCGGCCGGACACACGGCGGTGTTGTCCCAGGCCCGCCAGGATGCCTACGAGCGCCTGGCTCCGATCGTCACGCGCGTGATCCAGCAGGACAAGAACGACATCCTGCTCGGCCGCGCGCTGATCGCCCTGGCGAAGCTGGGCGAGAACCCGCGGGTTGCGGGCTCGCGCGAAGTGTTCAAGCTGATCCTGCCTTTCACGAAGAGCGAGAAGGTGCGCGTGGCGGAATCCGCCGCGGTGGCCCTGGGCATCCTGGGCCACGACGAGTCGATCATGGCGCTTTCCGAGCTGGCCCAGGCACCCCAGGGTGCCGCGGTCGAGTCGCGCTCGGATCGCGTGCGGGCCTTCGCGCTCTACGGTCTGGGTGTGGCCGCGCGCGACGCCAGGCGCGAGGACGTGCGTCGCGTCGCCGCAAGCCGCCTGTGCTCGATCTTCAGCGCCGAGAAGGGCATGGCGGTGGACGTCAAGGTCGCCTGCCTGCAGGCCCTGAGCCAGGTGAACCTGGCGCCGGACACCCAGTCCATGGGGCTCCCGGGGTCCACCCCGACGGACATCCCCTCGGCCTCGCGGACCGCGGAGGTCGAGTGGGTGCTGCGCGTGCTCGACGCCTCGGGCGAATCCACCGCCGTGCGCGCCCAGGCGGCGACGGCCGCGGCGCGTCTGTGCGCCGACCAGCATGAGAGTTCCAAGCTGCGCGCTCGCGTGGCGGATCGGCTGGTGGAGGTGCTCTCCCAGGGCACCCGCGACGGCCTGCCCGTGCGCCAGAGCGCGGCCCTGGCCCTCGGCCAGGTCGGCGACTCCGACAACGATCCCCAGGACGTGGCGGTGCGCGCCGCGCTGACCGAGGCGATCCTGTTCGGCAGCGACCAGGCCACGCGCTACTTCGCGGCCATGAGTCTGGCCCAGGTCGCGTCGCGGCCGGGCGGTTCGTTGCTGGACCCCGAGCGCCTCGCCGCCGCGGCGGACACGCGCAAGTTCCTGCGCCAGCGGCTTTCCAATGGCAGCGAGACCGACCGCGCCTGGACCGCCCTGTCCGTGGGCGTGTTCGAGTACTGGATGCGCCAGGCGGGCGAGCAACCCTCGATGGATTCGCAGCTGGCCTTGCGCTCGATCCTGGAAGCGACCCGCTCGCCCGAGATCGCCGGCGCGACCTGTCTGGCCCTGGGGCTCGCGGGCGCGACCGAAGCCCAGGAACTGCTGCAGGCGCAGCTCAAGAGCGGCGATGGCAATGTTCGCGCCTTCGCTTCCCTCGCCCTGGGAATGGTGGGGGCCCGCGACGCCGCCTCGGCGTTGGCGAATCAATTGGGGCGGGCCGCCACGGCTCCCGAGATGTTCGTGCCGGTGAGCGAGGGTCTGGCTCTCCTGGGCGAACCCGCGGGCGACCTGCTGGTGAAGTCCTTGACCAGCGGCCTGGGCCTGGAGTCCCAGCTGGCCGCCTGCGTCGCCCTGGGCCGCACCGGCGGCGGACGGGCCGTGCAGCCGCTCTCGGACCTGGTGGGTGACGCCACCGGCACCACCTGGGTGCGCGCCATGGCCGTGGAGGCACTGGGCAGCATCGGCGACCACGGTGCCACGCGCTGGAACGCGCGCTTCGGCTTCGACACCAACTTCCTGGCCATGCCCCTGACCTCGACCGCGCCGACCTTCGACGGCGTGCTCGACCTGGAGTAATCGGCGGTTCCTTCGCGCGGGGCGCGCTTCCGGCCCCGCGCGCGGGGCGCGCCTTAGGGCACGAGAGCGCGCCCCGCGTTCGTTTTCAGCGCAGGGGCACGCTGGCCACTTCGCTCGCCAGGGCGAAGGGGTGCTCGGCCCGCGCCTGCGGGTTGCGCAGCACGGCGCGCAGCAGCACGAAATCGCGACCCCGCGGCAAGTTGCCCGCCGCCAGCTCGATCGAGCGCTCCTCGCCGGTCTTCGGCAGGAGCAGGGAGGTGCGCATCATTCCCGTGGCGCCCTCGCGCAGGGCCCCGGTGGGCAGCACCGACCAGGGCTTGCCCTCGGAGTCGACCAACAGCACGCGCAGATCCACCAGCTGCTGGTGGGAGCGATTGCGCGCCAGGACGCGGAATCGCTCGCCCTCCAGGGCGATTTCCAGTCTCGGCGTGCGGTCCAGCGCCCGCCGCCGCAGGAGGTGGAAGGGCCGCGACGGCCAGCGCGTGTTCTCGCTGGGGCCCACGGCCACCGGCACCGTGATCAGCTCGTAGGCGCGCAGGCTCTCCCGCAGGACCGCGGCGCGGGCGGCGAGATCGGAGTCGCCCAGGGCCCCGCGGGAGGCCGGATGGTCGTCCACGAACAGCATCCAGGCGTCGACGATCTCGTGCAGGGTCTGGGGCCGCTCGCTCCAACTGATCGCGGGCACCACGTAGTCCGCTTCCAGCTCGAACAGGCGCAGGGCATCCACGCGCTGCAGCCCGCTCCAGGGGCGCGGAACCGCCTCCCCGGGCGCGGGCGTCGTGCGCCCGAGCGCATCGATCACCGGATTGCCCGAAATGTACGCCAGCGCGCCGGGCCAGGGCGTGAGCACGCTGTCCCGGGGTTCGAGCTCGGTGCGCAGGAAGCGGCCCAACTGGCGCAGGCGCTCGGTGGCGTCGATTTCCTCGTCCAGCCCCAGGCGCGCCAACTTGTCCTGGTAGGAGAGTCTGCGCTGGGGCGAGTCCTCGACCCAGCGGCGGTGCACGCCCTCCAGGGGCAGCAGGCCCAGGTCTCCCGGGAAACGACTGGCGAGGGCGGAGAGGCCCAGGGCCGTCAGGAACAGGGCCCAGGTGACCTGGGGCCATCCCCGACGGGAGCTGTCCAGGGCCAGGGTCATGGCCTCCTGGATGGCGATCAGCATCGGCGCGATCATCGGCGCGAGGGCCGGAACCATGGGGCCCGTGCCGCCTCCCTGGAAGGCCACCAGGGCCGCGTAGCCCAGGGACAGGAGCGTCGCGCGCCGCCCGACCCCCGTGAGCCCCCCGCGCAGCAGGTAGTAGAGCGGGAAGCACAGGAGCAGGGTCCAACCCGAGGCGCTGGTGAAGTCGATCAGCGTGCGCGCGCCCTCGCGCCATCGTTCCGCGTCGGGCCGGAGCCAGGCGGCGAACGTGGGCGACCACCCCGTGTCGAAGGCGCGCAGCCGCAGCAGCGTCAGCGCCACCAGGGCCAGCGCCGCGGGGAGGAACCAGCGGAACAGGGAGACTCGCAGGCCGTCGCGCGCGCGCAGGTGGCCCGCGATCTCCAAGAGCAGCAGCATGGCGGCGTAGAACACGCCCTCGTCCCGGGCGAGCACGCACAGGGCCAGGGAGAGACCGAAGGCCCATTTTGCCCGGTGTTCGAAGGCCAGGAACGCGGCCGCCACCAGCAGCGCGAAGAGCGCGGTCTCCGCGCCGCTGGCTGCCGCCGCGGCGATGCTCCCGGAGACCACGAACAAGAGCGGCGCGATCACGCCGGCCAGGCGGCCCGGGGAGAAGCGCGCCAGCACGAACACCGTGCCGAGGGCGCTCAGGGTGCCCACCGTCTGGCAGAACATGGTCACCGTCAGGCCCAACCAGGTGCCCAGGGCCGCCACCAGCACCCACAGCAGCGAGGGGAAGCTCTCGACCGCACGGCCGCCCTGGTCCCAGGCCAGGCTGCCGGTCTCCACCAGGTTGCGGGCCACGCGGTAGGTGACGTGGGCCGCATCGTAGGGGGGCGCGATCTGGCCCGACGGCGCCGTGTGGATCGCCAGCATGTGGGCGAAGAGGATCGCGACCGTGAGCAGCAGCGCCAGTGTGCGGTTCATGGCTCGCGGCTCACGGCCGCTTGCGGGGCGCGAAAGGCGGCAGGGCCGCGAAGGCCGTCTCCCCCGGAGCCACGACCAGGGCCTCCAGGCTGGAGCCGCCCTCGCCCGCACGGCAGGTGACGCGGTAGGTGCCCGGAGGCACGTCGCGAACGCGGAAGCGGCCCTCGGGATCGGTGGAACAGGCGGGCCAGACGCGGGACTCGTGGAGCACGTCCACGGCGATCACCAAGGCGCCCAGGAGGGGCCGGCCCTGGTCGTCCAGCACCTCGCCCTCGATGCTGCCCCGGGCCAGGGTCACCGCGCGTTCCAGCACTTCGGCCTGGAAGTCCAGGCGGCGGTCGCTCGGCGCCACGAGGTCGGGCCAGGAGCCGCCGCCGGCCCAGGGAGGCAGGACGGCGAGACTGTAGAGGCCGTGGGCCAGGTCCTCGAAGACGAAGCGGCCGTCGGCGTCGCAGTTCGCGGAGCGGGGCAGGGCGCCCGAGAGTTCCGCGGGGGAGGCCTCGGGGATCAACACCACTTCGAAGTCGGCGGGACTTTCGCTGCCGCTCCAATCCAGGCGTCCCGCGAAGCGTGAGCGCACGATCTCCGGAATTCGCGCCGGGGGCGGCGGCACGGGCGGCAGCGTGATCTCCAGGGTGGCCGCGGAGGGCTCGACGTCGGTTTCCAGGCCCCGGTGCGGGAAGGCGAGCACCGCCAGCCGCGACTTGCCCGCGGAGAGCCCGGTCAGGGTGCCGCGGCCGTCCTCTCCGGTGAGGGCCCACAGGGTCCCGACGCCGGCGCGCACGATCAGGGCCGCGCCGCGCACCGGTGCGCCGCCCTCCTCGATCACGCGCACCTCCAGGCGGTCGTCCCGGGCCGCCGAGGGGTCGCGGTCGATGCCCAGGGGATCCACCAGGGGCGGCAGGTTGCGGGGCGTGCTGGGCAGGTAGGCGGGCCGATCGGCGGGCCTGGGCTCCCCATCGCGGGTGAGCAGGCCGCCGAGCAGCACGGCGAACACCAGCACGGTGAAAATCGTGGCGCGGCGCTGCACTTGGGTCCCCGAGGCGGGGCTTGGGCTTCCAGCTATAGAAAGCCGCCCGATCCGCGTCCAGGATCCCCGGGCGATCACCGGCCGTCCCGGGCCTCTCCCGGGGCCGCGGGCGGTCGGACCACGCTCGCCAGGACTGGAATCCGCCGCTCCCCGGGGCCACGCAGCCGCGTGGCGGGGCCCGCGGTCCCCCGTTAGACTGCCTCGCTTCGCGCGCGCCCCCCGGGCGGCCCCGTACCCACGGACGCGGCCGCGGCAGGTGGGAGCGAGCCCGCCGCCCGCGCCCGACCGCGCGGGGGCTCCTTTCCATGCTGATCCGTCTCAAGAAACAGCTCGCCGCCGGCGAGATCGAATCGATCCTCGCCCAGGCGCGCCAGCTCGGGCTCTCGCCGCGTTTCCTGGACGTGGATCGCGAATACCTCGAACTCTCCGGGCCGGGCCGCCCGGAGCACCGGTCGGTCTTCGAGGACCTGGCCAGCGTCCAGGCCGTGTTGGACGTCGGAACCTCGCGGGAGCTGCACGAGCGCGCCCCGGGTCGTCCCGACACCCAGGTGGCGGTGGGGCAGGCCCGCTTCGGGGCCGGGCTTGCCTCCCTGATCGCCGGTCCCTGCGCCATCGAGACTTACGACCGCACCCTGGAGATCGCACGGGCGGTCCGCGAGCGCGGCGCCCTGGCCCTGCGGGGCGGGGCCTACAAGCCGCGCAGCTCGCCCTACTCGTTCCAGGGCACGCGCGAAAAGGGCCTGAAATCCTGGAGCGCGTGCGCCTCGAGACCGGGCTCGCGATCGTGACCGAGGTGCTCGACCCGCGCGAGGTGGAGCACGTGGGCGAGACCGCGGACATGTACCAGATCGGCTCGCGCAACATGTTCAACGCGCCGCTGCTCCAGGAAGTGGGCCGCACCCGGAAGCCCGTGCTGCTCAAGCGCGGCTTCATGGCCACCCTGCGCGAGTTCGTCCTGGCGGCCGAGTACATCCTCTCCGCGGGCAACACCCAGGTGGTGCTCTGCGAGCGCGGCGTGCGCGGCTTCGAGTCGGCCACGCGCAACTTGCTCGACGTGGGCGCCGTCGCCTACCTGAAGCGCCACACCCACCTGCCGGTGATCGTGGACCCGTCCCATGCCGCGGGCCGCGGCGATCTGGTGCGCCCCCTGGCGCGCGCGGGTCTCGCCGCCGGGGCCGACGGGTTGATCGTCGAGGTGCACCCCAATCCCTCCGAGGTCCACTCCGACGGGAATCAGGCCATTTCCCCGGCGGAATTCGGGCGTCTGGCGGAGGATGCCCGGGCCCTCCTGGCTCTCGACGGCCGCCGTCTCGCCGAGGCCCCGGTCCTGGAAGCCCGCGGCTCGCGCTCGATGGGCCAGGTCGCCAAGGGGGTCGATTGATGCGCAAGCCCTTCCTCGCCGGCAACTGGAAGATGAACCTCGACCGGCGCTCGGGCGTGGCCCTGGCGCGCACCCTGGCCGCGCGCTCGGTCACCTGGAGCGGCCGCGAGGTGGCGATCTTCCCGGCCTTCGTCTACCTGGACGAAATCGTGCGCGCGACCGCCGGTTCCGGCGTGCGCGTGGGCGCCCAGAACCTGTGCGACGAGAAGAGCGGCGCCTTCACCGGCGAGGTCAGCGCGGCCATGCTCAAGGACGTGGGCGCGACCCTGGTGCTGTGCGGCCACTCCGAGCGCCGGCACCTCTACGGCGAGGACGATCGGCTGGTGAACCGCAAGCTGCACGCCGCCCTGTCGCAGGGCCTGGACGTGATCCTCTGCGTCGGTGAGACCCTGGAGGAGCGCAAGTCGGGCTCCACGGAGGCTCGCCTGAGTCGGCAGATGACCCTGGGCCTCGCGGGCGTGTCCGCGGAGGACCTCGCGCGGATCACGATCGCCTACGAGCCCGTGTGGGCCATCGGCACGGGCGTCAACGCCTCGCCGGCCCAGGCGGGGGAGGCCCACACCTACCTGCGCGGCCTGCTGTCGGGCCTGTACGGGGAGAGCGCCGCCGCGGCCGTGCGCATCCAGTACGGCGGCAGTGTCAAGGCCGACAACATTCAGACCCTGATGCGCGCGCCCAATGTCGATGGCGCGCTCGTCGGGGGCGCGTCCCTACAATCCGAGTCGTTCCTGGGGATCGTCGAGGTCGCCCTGTGACCCTGCCCACGAGAGAATCCGCATGTCGCTCCTGATCACGCTGCTCTACTTCCTGTTCATCCTCGCCTCGGTCGTGCTGATCGTCGTGATCCTGCTGCAGGAGGGCAAGGGCGGCGGCTTCGGCCAGGCCCTGGGCACCAGCGGCCAGGAGACCTTCGGCGCCGGCGCCCGCGGCATCAACACGTTCACCGCGGTGTGCGTCGGCGTGTTCCTGGTGAGCGCGATGCTGATCACGGTGCTGAATCGCATGCACGGCGGCGCTTCGGTGCTGCCCGAGGACGCGGGCTCGAGCCTCTCGGAATCGGCGCCCCCCGGTCCGGTGGCGCCGCCGGCCGGCACGCCTTCCGGCAACTAGGGCGCCCATGCAGGCGGCCGAAGTCCTCTCGCTCTTCCGCTCGAGCCGCGCCCTGCTGGAGGGACACTTCCAGCTCTCGAGCGGTCGCCACTCGAACCAGTACTTCCAGTGCGCGCTGCTGCTCGCCGAGCCGCGCCACGCCGAGCGCCTGGCGCGCGCGGTGGCGGCGAGGCTCAAGCTGCGCGGCTCACCCGAACTCGTGCTGGGTCCCGCCCTGGGGGCCGTGGTGTGGTCCCAGGAAGTGGCCCGCGTCCTGGGCCTGCGCTCGTTCTTCAGCGAGCGCGTCGAGGGCGCCATGGCCCTGCGCCGCGGTTTCGAGCTGCGGCCCGGCGAGCGCGTGCTCGTGGTCGAGGACGTCTTGACCACGGGCGGCTCCGTGCGCGAGGTGATCGCCCTGGTGGAACAGCAGGGCGGCGTGGTGGTCGGCGTCGCCTCGATCGTCAATCGCTCCGGCGTCGCCAATCCGTTCGAGGCCCAGGGGCTCCCCTTCACGGCCCTGGCGGAAGTCGAGGCCGTGTCCTGGCCGCCCGCGGAGTGTCCCCTGTGCCGCTCGGGAGCCCACGGACCCGCGGTCAAGCCCGGCAGCCGTCCCGGCGCCGCGAAGGCCTGACATGCGCTCGATGACCGGCTTCGGCGCGGCCTCCTCGACGCCGGTGGAGTGTCGTTGTCGGCGGAGGTGCGCACGGTCAACCACAAGCACTTGCAGATCAAGGTGCGGCTCCCGGGCGAGTTCCTCGAGTTGGAGGGCGAAGTGGAGGCCCTGGTGAAGCGCCGCCTCGACCGCGGCTCGGTTTCCCTGGGAGTGCACCTGGCCGAGAGCCTGCGCAGCGGAGGGCCCGAGCTCCAGCCGGCGGTCGCCGCGCGGCTCAAGCGCGACCTGCTCAAGCTCGCCAAGGACCTGGGACTCGAGCCCCAGTTGTCCCTGGACACCCTGGCGCGCCTGCCCGGCGTGGTGGCGGTCTCCCACCAGCCCACCGCGCGGGCCCACGAGCGCGAGCGCAAGGCCGTGCTCAAGGTGGTCGAACAGGCCCTGTCGGCCCTGGAATCCATGCGCGAGGCCGAGGGCTTGGCCCTGGCCAAGGACCTGGCCGTGCACCGCAAGGAACTGGCGCGGCTCGCCCGCGCGATCCTGAAGCGCATGCCCCAGGTGGTGAAGGACCACCAGGCCGCGCTCACGCGCCGGGTGGAGGAACTGCTCGCCGGGCGCGCGACGCTCTCGCCGGGGGACCTGGCCCGGGAAGTGGCGCTCTTGGCCGACAAGGTCGACGTCTCGGAGGAGCTGGCGCGCCTGGAGAGCCACCTGTCGCAGTTCGACGCCATCCTGGGCCGCGCGGGGCCGGTGGGGAGGACCCTGGATTTCCTGGTGCAGGAGCTCCTGCGCGAGGCCAACACGATCGGCTCCAAGTGCACCGACGCCGCCGTGGCCCACGCCGTCGTCGAAATGAAGACCGCCATCGAGCGCTTGCGCGAGCAGGTCCAGAACGTCGAATGAAGGCCGCCGGGCGCAAGGGCACGATGCTCGTGATTTCGGGCCCCTCGGGCAGCGGCAAGACCACGATCTGCAAGAGCCTGCTGTCGGACCCGCGCGTGCGCTTCTCGGTCTCCGCGACCACGCGCGCGCCCCGGCCGGGCGAAGTGGACGGCCGCGACTACCACTTCGTCGCGCGCGAGAGGTTCAAGGCCATGATGGCCGAGGGCGCGTTCATCGAGCACGCCGAGGTGTACGGCAACATGTACGGCACCCTGCGCAAGCCGATGGAGGAGGCGCTCGCGCGCGGCGAGGTCTATCTGCTGGAGATCGACGTCCAGGGCGCCCTGCAATTGAAGTCCCTGGGGGAGCCCGGCATCTACGTGTTCATCGCCCCCCCGGACTTCGACGAATTGCGCCGGCGGCTCGTGGCGCGCAAGACCGAGGCGCCGGACGTGCTCGAGCGCCGCCTGAAGAAGGCCGAGGACGAGTGGCGCGAGCGCACCCAGTACGACCACGTGGTGGTCAACGACCGGGTGGAGCGCGCGGTGGGCGAGATCCGCGCCATCGCAGGGCTCCAGTAGCCGGCCTGGAGCCGCGGGGGAGGCTGCCGTCGAACCGGACCGGTGGCCGCCGCGCGGCCCTCGAGCGCGGATCAGGAAGGAATCCGCGGAGCCGTTCCAGGGCGAGACGGCGCGCTGGATAGCATCCCGGGATGGTCCAAGAGGTGGTTGAGCTCGCCGGGCACCTGATCGATTCCGACATCCTGCGCAAGGCCTTCGCCCGCATCGTCGAGGAGGGCGGCGAGTTCGAGGTGCTGGATTTCAAGATCGGCGTCACCAACGACGAGCCCTCCCAGGCCCGGCTCCTGGTGCGGGCCAAGGACCCGCACCGGCTCGACCGGATCCTGGAGGGGCTCTCCTACCTCGGCGGCTCGTCCAAGGTCTCCGACGCGCGCTTCGCGCCGGCCGAACGCGACGGCATCCTGCCCGATGAGTTCTACTCGTCGACCAACTTCGAGACCTGGGTGCGCCTGGCGGGAGGCTGGGCCCAGGTGCAAGCCCAGAAGATGGACTGCGCGATCGTCCTGCGCGAGGGCGCGCCCTGGTGCGTCAAGCAGCGGCTCGTGCGCGCGGGCGAGAGCGTCCTGTTGCGCGGCGCGGGCGTGCGGGTCGTGCCGCCCCAGCGCAGCCGCGGCTACTCGGTGTTCGGCTTCATGTCGAACGACGTCTCCTCGGAGGTCAACAAGGGCATCGTGATCGCGGGCATCGCGCGGGAAATGAAGGCCGTGCGCGAGCGCGGGGCGCGCATCGTGCTCGTGGCCGGGCCGGCCATCGTGCACTCCGGCGGCGATCAGGCTCTCGCGCGGCTGGTGCGCGCGGGCTGGATCCACGTGCTGCTCAGCGGCAACGCCTTCGCCGTCCACGACCTCGAGAAGGCGATCCTCAAGACCTCCCTGGGCGTGTGTCAGTTGTCCGGCCGTGCGGTGGAGGGCGGCAACCGCAATCACCTGTTCGCCATCAACGCCGTGAACCGGGCGGGCGGTGTGCGCGGGGCGGTGGAATCGGGACTGGTGAAGACCGGCGTGATGCACGAGGTCGTGCGCGCGGGCGTTCCCTTCGTGCTGGCGGGCTCGATCCGCGACGATGGGCCCCTCGCCGAGGTGATCACCGACGTGCTGGAGGCCCAGAAGGCCTATGCCTCGGCCCTGGAGGGCGCCGGGATGTGCCTGATGCTGGCCTCGGCCCTGCATTCGATTGCGGTCGGCAATCTGCTGCCCGCGGCGGTCAAGACCGTCTGCGTGGACATGACGGAGGCCCTGCCCACCAAGCTCGCCAATCGCGGCACCCTGCAGGCCATCGGTCTCGTGACCGACGTGGGCTTCTTCCTCGAGCGACTGGAGCTGGAACTGGCGCGCTAGGCCCCTGGGTCCCGACCGCGGTGGCCAACACCCCGGGCTGACCCCGGGGGCCGGCCCCGGTGGGTTTCGCGGGGCCCCGAGGCCGGCCCTCCCCTGGCCCCGGGCGGCGGCCCGGGGGGGATTCCACGGGCAGGGTTCTGGCTCCCACCTCCGTCAGGCGTTCTATTAGGCGGGCCCATGGCGAACATCCTTCTCTGCTGCGGGGCCTCGGTGGCGATCTACAAGGCCTGCGACTTGGCGAGCAAGCTCACCCAGGCCGGCCACGCCGTCCGGGCCGTGCTGACCCCTTCGGCGGCCGAGCTTCTCTCCCCCCAGCTCTTCGAGGCCGTCACGGGGGAGCGGGCGGCGGTCTCCGAGTTCGGCAGCGGCCGGTCGGGGGCCATGGACCACATCCAGCTGGGCCAGTGGGCCGAGCTGGTCCTGGTGGCCCCGGCCAGCGCCGACCTGATCGGCCGGCTGGCCCACGGACTGGCGGGCGACCTCGTGACCACCGCGATCCTGGCCTGTCCGGCGGGGCGGCCCCGGCTCCTGGCTCCGGCCATGAACCCGGGCATGCTGGCCCAGCCCGCCGTGCGCCGGAACCTGGAGCAACTGCGCGCCGACGGATGGACGGTGATCGACCCCGAAACCGGTCACATGGCCTGCGGCGACGCCGGCTCGGGCCGACTGCCGGAACCCGCCACGCTGCTGAAGCGGGTGACCGAGGTCCTGGCCCGATGACCGCCGGAGCGGGCACCGGCGGGCGCGGCCGGGGCGCCGGGGCGGCCGGCGGGCGGCGAGGCACGGACGGTGGCCGCCAGGGGGGCCGGAAGCCCCTGGAAGTCGTGGTCAGCGCCGGGCCGACGCGGGAGTACGTGGATCCGGTGCGCTACCTTTCCAACGAATCCAGCGGCCGCATGGGGTTTTCCATCGCCGCGGCACTGGCTCGACGGGGGGCGCGGGTGACCCTGGTGGCCGGCCCGGTGGTTCTCGCGGCGCCCGAGGGCGTCCGGCGCGTCGACGTGGTCAGCGCCCGGGACATGTTCGCCGCCGTGCGGCGGGCCTTTCGGTCGGCCGACGCCTTGGTGATGTCCGCCGCCGTGGCCGACTGGCGTCCGTCGAAGCGGCTCGCCGGAAAGTGGCGCAAGAAGGACGGCGGAGCCGAAACCGCACGCTTGGAGTTGACTCGCAACCCCGATATTCTCGCCAGCGTCGCACGGAACAAGGGCAGGCGCCTCGTGGTGGGCTTCGCTCTCGAAACCGGCGACGGCGAGCGGCGCGCGCAGGCGAAACTGCGCCGCAAGAACCTGGACTACGTCGTCCTCAACGATGAGAGTGCGCTGAACGCGAAACGTTCCAGCGCCACGATCCTCGGCCGGGACGGATCGCGCCGGAAGCTCGTCCAGCGCTCCAAAGAGGACATCGCCGAAGTCCTCGCGGAGCTGGTGACGGTGGGAGCGCGCGCCATGTCGCGCGCGCAGCGCGGATCCTGAGTTTCCCCTGGCGCCCGTGTGGGCGGCCTGGGGAGTTTGGGGCCCGCGATCGGCGGCTGGAGAATTCATGGCTCGAGGGGCAGCGCGCAAGCGATCGAAGTCGGAAGACGAAGGGCGGTCCGAGGCGGGGCTGTTCTCTCGTCTGGGCACCCTCGTCAAGAGCCTGTTCGTCGCCGAGGACGCCGAGCCGTCGCAGCACGCGCGCGAAATCCTCGGCATCCTGATGATTTTCGGCTCGGCCTGGCTGGCCGTGTCGATGCTCTCCTACGAGGCTCCCTTCGGCGCCGCCACCACCGAGGGATCCAACTGGGGAGGGAAGCTGGGCTACTACCTGGCGCGGGCGGGCTACATCAGCGCCGGCGCGGCGGGGCTGATCTTCGCCTTCCTGGGCTTTGCCTGGGGCTGCGTGCTGGTGGCGCGCAAGACCGTGCCCAAAGCCCTGCTGCGCATGTTCGCGGCCATCTGCTTCGCGCTGAGCCTGGCCTTCCTGCTGCACCTCGCGCTCGGCAGCGACGACATCCGCCGCGACGCCAGCGGGCAGTTGCCCTACGGTCCCGGCGGCTGGTTCGCCCACATCGCGACGCCCGGTCTCTCCGCGATGCTCGGCGGACCGGGCCTGTGGATCGTGATGATCGCGCTCACGATCGTGTCGTTCATGCTGGCGACGAACATGGCCTTCTGGCCCCTGCTCGTCGAACTCGGCCAGTGGGCCCAGCGCCGGCGCGAGGAGCGCGGCGAGTCGTTCCTCAAGGCCCTGAGCACCTGGATCGGGGCCCTGTTCCTCGGCCTGTGGGACTTCCTGCGCGGCGCCAGGCTCGGCGAGACGCGCGAAGCCCTGGCGGCGGCGCGGACCGGGCAGGCCTCCGCGACCCTCGAGGCGGGCTCCGGCCCGAAGCCGGCGCGCCGGGCCGCGGTGGCCGAGGAAGAGGACGAGGACGAGGTGGAGGCAGCGCCGCGGGCGCAGGCTCCCCAGAATTCCAAGGGGGCTCTGGGCGGCAAGGCGGCCTCCGCGCCGCTCCAACCCAGCTGGGAGGAGGACGATGACGCCATCGCCGCGGCGGCGAGCAGCGCCTTCGGCCACGACGACGGCGAGGCCGACCCCGACCGCGAGCTCGGGAGCGAGTTCGGGGACGGAGAGCTGGACGAGGACGCCGTGGCCGTCAGCGCCGCCACCGACGAGGATTCCGACGACTACGCCGGCCTGGATCCGCTGGGGGATCGCTCCCCTGGGGAGGGGGACCGGGAGGGACTGGGCGGCGCCGCGCTGGATGCGGATTCGGACGACGCCGACGCCGAGGACCTCCTGGCCCAGGACCCGGACGAGCAGGAGGGCGAGGGGGGCGTGCTGCAACCCGCCCTGCCGGGCGCCGGACGCGCCGGGGGTCCCAGGTCCCTCAAGCAGGGGCTGGCGCGCGAGCTGCCCTTCGAGCCGCCGACTCCGCCGCCCGGGGAATGGCGCCTGCCGCCCCTGGATCTCTTGGAGCAGCCGGACGCCAATTCGGGCCTCGACGAGAAGTCCATGGAGGCCCAGGCCCGCAAGCTGGAGGCGGCACTGCTTTCCTTCCGGGTCGAGGCCCAGGTTTGCAGCGCCCAGGTGGGTCCCACGGTCACCTTGTTCGAACTGGAGGTCTCCCAGGGAACGAGGATGAACAAGGTCACCCAGCTCAGCCAGGAGATCGCCGCCGCCCTGCGCGCCCAATCGGTGCGCATCATCGCGCCGATCCCCGGCAAGGCCACCATCGGCATCGAGGTGCCCAACGGCGCGCGCCGCAAGGTGCGGATCTCCGAGCTGGTCAACCAGAACGCCTACGACAAGAAGTTCGGCGCCCTGCCCCTGTTCCTCGGCATCGACGCCGAGGGCAACCCGATCGTGGAGGACCTGGCGCGCATGCCGCACCTCCTGATCGCGGGCACCACGGGCTCGGGCAAGTCGGTGTGCATCAACACGATCCTGGCGAGCTTCCTGATGACGCGCTCGCCCCACGACGTGCAGATGATCCTGATCGACCCGAAGATGGTCGAGCTGCAGATGTTCGAGAAGATCCCGCACCTGATGCTGCCGGTGGTCACCGACATGCGCCAGGCGACGAAGGTCCTCGAATGGGCGGTGGAGAAGATGGAGGGCCGCTACGAGCTCTTCAAGGCCGCCGGAGTGAAGAACCTCAAGGGCTACAACGCCCTGGGCGAGGAGGAACTCAAGCTGCGCCTCGGCGACGAATTCTCCGACCGCACGCCGCGCCACGTGCCCTACATCGTGCTGGTGGTCGACGAATTCGCCGACCTGATGATGCAGGCGAAGAAGGAAGCCGAGGCCGCCATCACGCGCCTGGCCCAGAAGTCCCGGGCCGTGGGCATTCACGTGATCCTGGCCACCCAGCGGCCCTCCACCGACGTGATCACCGGCGTGATCAAGGGCAACCTGCCCACGCGCATCGCCTTCCAGGTGGCCTCCAAGGTGGACAGCCGCGTGATCCTGGATTCCATGGGGGCGGAGAAGCTCCTCGGCGGCGGAGACATGCTCTACAACCCGCCCCAGAGCTCGCGCATCAAGCGCGTCCAGGGCGCGTTGGTGGAGGACCACGAAATCAAGTCCCTGGTGGACTTCGTTTGCCAGGACTCGGCCCAAAACTTCAACCAGGAGCTCAAGCAGCTCACCACGGGCACCGCCCAACCCGGCGCCGGCGACGGATTCGAGTCGGCCCTGGACGACCCCATGTGGGACGAGTCCGTGCGCGTGATCTTGAAGTCGAAGCGCGGCAGCGCCAGCCTGTTGCAGCGCGCCCTGGGCATCGGCTACACGCGCGCGTCGCGGCTCTTGGACATGATGGGCGAGGCGGGCATCGTCTCCGACCACAAGGGCAGCAAGGCCCGCGAAGTCCTGATGACCCTGGAGCAATGGGAAGAGCAGCACGGTTCTGAACTCCCCGGCACCCCCCGCGGGGGCGATGCCTGATCCGCGCCACCACCGACCACCCGCGCCGCGAGCGCGGAGACCCCAGCGAGGAAGACCGTGAGCGACACCAAGAATTCCCCCCCGCCGAAGGCACCCCACACCGCCGTGCACGACACCCTCGGGATCGTGCTGATCATCCTCGGCGCCTTCCTGGGCGTGGCGGCCGTCATGTTCATCCGCAAGGGCGCGCCGGAGAACCCCGCCCTTCCCGCGGCGCTGATGATCTCCAGCGTGGAGCTCCTGGGGCCGCCAACGATCCTGTGGCTGTGCCTGGGCTTCGTGTTCGTGGGCGGGCGCCTGTTCCTGTTCGGCGGCGAAAAGAACCTGCTGCGCGACGGCCTGGGCTTCCTGTTCACCGGCCTGGGCCTGTCGATCGTCATGGGCGCCTTCTCCCCGGTCCAGGGCGGGTCCATCGGCAACGGCGTGGGCGGGGTGGTCCATCCCGTGGTCGGCGTGCTCCTGGGGGGGGCCACGGTGCTCGCCGCGGCCTGGGTCGCCTGGCTCAGGGTCGCCCCTCCGGACCTGGTGGCCCGGGCGAGCGCCCTGGTGGGGGACGGTCCCGGAGCCGAGACCGGCGGAGCCCCCGAGGCGCGTTCCGGCAACCGAAGCGCCCCGAGGGGCAAGCTTCCCTCGGAAGACCCCTCCGGTGTCACGACGGCCGAGGCCGATGCTCTGCTGCCGGACGCCGACCGCGACGAGATCCTCGCCGCCTTGCGGGCCGCCAACCGCAATAGCGCCTCCACCGTCAACCGCGCGCCCTCCCCGTACCCGCCGGACGTCCGGCGCGACGGGGGCATCCCCGAGGGTGCGCGCCCCATCGAAGCCCCCCATGAGCACAAGCGACCTGAACCCGCACCCGAGCCCAAGGCCCAGCATGGGGCCCAGCCCGCTCCCTCTTCCGGAGCGGCAGCAAGCGCCGACGGGGGTACGCGCGGTGCTGCAGCCGTGCACGTCTGGAACGCGCCCAAGCAGGCAGCAGGCCCATTCGCAGCTGGCTCGGATCTGGCTGTCGACGCCCATGCCGGAAGCCCTGCGGGAACCCAGGCAGCGCCAGCCCAAGGGCTGAGCTCCCCCGCCGCCGGCACGGCCGCCAGCGCGCGCCCTGCCTCCCCGGCCCCCGCGACCAAGCCCCAGCGGCCCAGCTCTCCTCCCCAGTCGAGGACGGCCCTGGAGATGGCCCACGCGGTGCCGATTCCCTCGCCCGCCGGCTCGCCCACGACGCCCACCTGGGAGCGCGACGAGGAACTCGAGACCCCCGGCGTGGCCGCGGCACCCGAGGCCCCGTCGTCCGCCGCCCCCGAGGAAGTGCGGCCGCCGAGCGATGCCGAAGTGGTGGACGCCTACGGCACGCCCCTGGAGTTGGTCGCCGAACTGCGCGGCCAACCCGCCGGCCCCCAGGTCCGCGAGGAGGACGAACCCCGGCCCGTCGCCCGGCCCGTCGCCCGGCCGTCGCCCGGGCCGAGGCCGAGGCCGAGGCCGAGGCCGATGCCGAGGCCGAGCCGGCCCTGACGGACTCCGAGGACGTGGACGCCGAATTCCCCGGCGCCTCGGCGGACATGGAGGAGGACGCCGAGGACGAGACGGCCGCGGCTCCGCGCGTTCTCGTGGAATCGGCGGAGGACCAACTCCAGGACAGCGATTCCGACGAAGCACTGGAGGCCCCCCAGGCCGAGGACGATGCGCGAGCCGTCGAGGCCCCGGGCCTCGAAGCCGACGACGATTTCTCCGAGGCCGACGAGGATCAGGAGCCCTTCGACGACGAGCCCACCGACCACGGGGACCTGCCGGCCCCCGAAGTGGTCGCGCGCGAGGAGCGCGAGGTCGTCCTGCAGCCCGTCCAGCCCTCGCTGTTCGATGCGCCCGCCCCCGCGGCTCCCGTGGCTCCCGTGCAACCCCGGGAAGCGGCGGAAGCGAAGCAGCCGCCCACTCCCCGGATGGCCGAGACCCCTGCCGCCTCCCCCGGGGCCGCGGCGGCCTCCAGTGGACCGGCCCCGACCCCGGCGTCCGACCGCGGGCCCCAGCACTCCCTGGAGGCTGCCCCGGCCCCGGCCAAGGGCCGTCGGGAATCGTCCGGCGAACGCCAGGTGACCCTGACGCCGATTTCGGCCCCCCCGGCCCGTTCGGCCGTCCCGCCCAGCGAGGCCCCGAGCGCCTCCGCGGCGTCGGCGCCGCAGGCCGGCCGCGAGGGCGAGGACCTCGTCTACAAGAGCGGGATGCTGTTCCTGAAGCAGAATCGCGTGGCCGTTTCGATGCTCCAGCGCGAGTTCGGCATGGATTTCAAGCAGGCCACGGCCGTGCTGGACGAACTGCAGGCCCAGGGCCTGATCGGCCCGTACTTGGGCGGGCAGCGCAGGGATATACTCCTCACCGCGGAGGAATGGCGGGCCAAGGTCGGCGCGCCCACCTGAGCCCCTGGCTCGCGACCGCTGCGCCCGCGGCCCACCCGGTTGCGGGCCCGCCGCGCGATCCAACAGGGGACGCGCCATCGCGTCGGCATGCCGAAGAAGAACAGTTCCGTGAGCCCCCAGGCGGGGTCCAAGCGTTCCCGCGCGGGGGGTGAACCAAAGCGTCCCGCGCGGAAGGCCGCCGCCCGGGCCGGCCGCGGACCTGGGCCCGGCCCCGGCCCCGGCCCCGGCCGTAAGGCCAGCCATAAGCCCAGCCATAAGCCCGGTGCCAAGGCAGAGGCCGTGGCGCACTCCCCGGAGGCCGGTGCTTCACCGCCCGCCGACATCGTCAGCCTGATCCATCTGGGTTGCGCCCGCAACCTGATCGACAGCGAGCTGATCCTGGGGCGCATGGCCGAGCAGGGGCTGGCGGTCAGCGGGGACGCCGGCGCCGCGGGCACCGTGGTGCTCAACACCTGCTCCTTCATCGGGCCCGCCCGCGAGGAGTCCTACGCGAACATCCGCGCCCTGGTGGAGCGGAAACGGCGCGGCGACCTGGAGCGCGTGGTCGTGGCCGGCTGCCTCGTGCAGCGCTACAAGCGCCAGCTGGCCCAGGATTTCCCCGACGTGGATCTGTTCGCGGAGATCTCCGATGGGTGCGAGCTGGCCCGGCGCATCAAGCAGATGGCCGACGGCAAGAAAATCGACAGCTATCTGGCGAGTCCCGGCCTGCGGGAAGCGGCGCGGGACGGCGCGCGCATGCTCGCCACGCCGGGCTCCTACGCCTACCTGCGGATCTCCCACGGCTGCGACCACGCCTGCAGCTTCTGCGCCATCCCCTCGATCCGCGGACCGCACCGGTCCAAGCGACCGGCGGCCCTGGTGGAGGAGGCCCGCGAACTGATCGACGCGGGCGTCAAGGAGCTGGTCCTCGTGGCCGAGGATTCGACCGCCTGGGGCCGCGACCTGGGCCTGGAACTCCCCGCCCTGGTGGAGACCCTGGCGGAATTGCCCGGCGACCATCGCCTGCGGGTCATGTACGCCTACCCCAACCGGTTCCCCTGGGATCTGACGCGGCTCCTGCGCGAGCATCCGCGCGTGATTCCCTACCTCGACATCCCGGTGCAGCACATCGCCAGCCCGATGTTGCGGGCCATGGGCCGCGCGGGCAGCGGGGATCAGGTGAGGAAGCTCCTCGACCGCCTGCGGGAAGAGGTCCCGGGGCTCACCCTGCGCACGACCCTGTTGTTCGGTTTCCCCGGGGAGACCGAAGCGGACGCCGACCAGGCCGCGGCCTTCGTGCGCCAGTACAAGCTCGGACGGCTGGGGGCCTTCACCTACTCGCCGGAGGAGGGCACCAGCGGCTTTGCCCTCCCGAACGACGTCCCGGCGGAGGTGGCCGTGGCGCGGCGCGAGCGTGCCCTGGCGGCGCGGGACGAGGTGCTCGCCGCCTCCCAGGGAGCCCTCGTCGGCACCGAAGTGGAGGTGCTGATCGACGAGGTCCACGGCACTTCGAAGGCGCCCTACGCCGTGGGCCGCACCGCCATGGACGCTCCCGAGGTGGACCTGATCGCGCGCGTGCGCGGCCTCTTGGCCGCCGTGGGCGAGCGCCGCCGCGTGCGCGTCGAGTCCCTGGACCCGGAGTTCAACCTGATCTGCGTGCCCCTCGCCTCCGAGGGGAGTGCGCGGCCGCCGTCCCCAGGCAAGCCGGAGGCGCCCCGCCGATGAAGGAAGGCATCTTCGCCCACTGGCCCAACCGCATCACCGCGGCGCGCTTCGTCGGGGCGTTGGTCCTGTTCGTGGTGTTCGCCCTCTTCGAGGACGCCGGTGTCGCGGCGGTCGAGGCCTCGCCCAAGATCGTGCTGGCCTTCTGGCTGTTCATCGTCGTCGCCGTCTCGGACGTGCTCGACGGCTGGCTGGCCCGGCGCGGCAACCACATCACGGCCTTCGGACGCATTGCCGACCCCTTCGTCGACAAGGTGCTGGTGCTCGGCGCGATGATCTTCCTGGCGGTGATGCCCTGGTCGCGGGCCTATTTTCCCGCCTGGATCGTGGTCGTGATCCTGGCCCGCGAGTTCCTGGTCACCGGGATCCGCGGCTACGTCGAGAGCCTCGGGGCCCAGTTCCCGGCGGACAACTTCGGCAAGGTCAAGATGCTGACCCAGTGCTTCGCCATCGGGATCGTGGTCGGCATGCACGCCTTCCGCTGGTCCTTCGAGCAGCGCGAGCTCTTCAGCCTGGTGGCGCAGGTCTTCGTCTGGGTCACCCTGGTGACCTCGGTGGGCTCCGGCGCCTCCTACATCCTCAAGACCAAGCGCATTCTGGCGGAGCGCGGCCCGTGAACCGCCTCAAGCTCGGCATCGTTTCCTGCCTCTACCTGGGCTGCTCGCCCTTCGCGCCGGGCACGGTGGGGACCCTGGGCGGCGTCGCCATCGCCTGGCTCCTGCGGGACGACCCGCGCTACCTGTGGCTGACCCTGGGCATCTCGGTCCTGTTGTACGCCGTGGGCCGCGCCCTGGGGCCCTGGGCCGAGAGCTACGCCAAGGGCAAGGACCCCGGGTTCTTCGTCCTGGACGAAGTGATCGGCTACCTGCTGACGGTCGCCTGGCTGCGGGGGCCCTCGCCGGTGGCCCTGGTGACCGCTTTCTTCGTGTTCCGCTTCTTCGACGTGTTCAAGCCGCGTCTCGCGCGCAAGATGGAGGCCCTGGGTGGGGGCGACGGCATCCTGCTCGACGACGTGGTCGCTGGACTGTACGGCTTCGTGCTGGTGATGCTGCCGGCGCGGCTCTTGATCGACGTGCCCTGGACCTCGGGAGTCTGAACCATGGCAAAGCGCGCACGGGAAAACGAGGCACCGCAGGGCGGCATGACGCTGTCCATGCGCTTCACGCTGCTGATGTCGCTCGCCCTGGCGGTGGTGATGTCCCTGGCAGGGGCGGCCTTGTACACGACCTCGGCCAAGGTCACGGAGACGCTCCAGGACCGCACGCTCCTGGACGCCGTGCGTCTGACCGGGGCGAACCAGACCGTGGCGACCGAACTGAAGCAACTGGCCACCGAGCGCGAGTTGCTCCTGTCCCTCGACAAGCGCCTGCAGACCGAATTTCCGCCCAACGAGGAGTTCTCGCGCCTGCGCAACGAGCTGAAGGCCATGTGGGACGAGCGGCAGGCCAAGGCCGGCGAGCTGGAGCACGCGATCTCCTGGAAGCAGATCGAGGGCCGCGGGGTGCTCGAGTACGACGGCGGCAAGGTCAAGCGCTTCCCGATCGAAGTGGGGCCGGCCAAGGAACCGGCCTACCTGTTGCGCTACGCGCCGGGGCTCAAGCTGCCCGTCTTCGACCTCCTGGCGCCCATGTCCACCAGCGACTCGGAACGCGGTCTTTTGGGCCTGATCATCGGCATCACCGTGGTCGTGATCGCGGTGGGCGCCCTGGTGTCGGTCTTCGTGGCCTCCCAGGTGTCCGGGCCCATCGAAGCCATCGCCCAGGACCTGCGCCAGATTTCCACCGGCGACCTGTCCCACAAGACCCGCGCCCGCGGCGTGCGCGAGGTCAACGTGCTGGCGCGCTCCATCGACCGCATGACGGCGGACCTGTCGGCGGCCCAGGAGGCCGAGCTGGCCCTGTCCGTGCGCGAGCGGGAGGTGGCCCTGGCCGCGGAAGTGCGCGAGTCCCTGGCGCCCAACGCCGCCCCCGCGCTCGAGGGCTACGACTTCGGAGCCCTGGCGCTCTCGGCGGCAGGCCTGGGAGGCGACTTCCACGACTTCATCGCCGCGCCGTCGGGACAGGTGGGCCTGCTGGTGTGCGACGTCAGCGGCCGCGGCCTGCCGGGCACGCTGATCGGCGCCACGGCGCGCGCCTACCTGCGGGCCGAACTCTCCCGTGGCGAGGACCTGCGGGCGTCCCTGGCGTTGGTCAACCGGGAACTGGCCCGCGATGTCCGGCGCGGCATGTACGTCTCGGCGCTGTATGCGCTGCTCGACCCGGAGAGCTCCACGCTGCGCATCGCCTGCGCCGGGCACAAGCTGCCGCTGGTGCACTTCTCGGCCGCCACGGGCAAGGTGGCCCTGGTGCAGCCGGAGGGCATCGCCCTGGGCTTCGACAAGGGGCCGGTGTTCGAAAGCCGCCTGGAGATCGCCGAGCTGGTGCTCGCGCCCGGGGACCGGATCGTGATCCTCAATTCCGGCCCGGCGGTGCTCAAGACCGCCGAGGGCCAGGAGTTCGGCGAGAAGCACGTCTACGCCCAAGTGCAGCGCCACGGCGCGCGCGCGAGCGAGGACTTCCTCGACCGCCTGCGCAGCGTGCTCGAATCCCACGCCAACGGCGGCCCACTGGAGCGCGAGATCGCCGTCGTGACCCTGCGGCGCACCTGAGCCTTCGCGCGCGCCGCCTTTGCGGCCCCTTCCCCCCCAGGCCTCCTTCCTCCTCCGGCCCACGGCCGTCCCCATGCAGGTTCGCGAATTCCAACAGCAGATCGAACGCATCTACCTGGAGCGGGACGCGCGCAGGGGCCTCGCCGGGACGCACATGTGGTTCTGCGAGGAGGTCGGCGAGTTGACGCGTGCCCTGCGGCGCAACGACAAGGCCGGCCTCGAAGGTGAATTCGCCGACGTGGCCGCCTGGCTCGCGACCCTGGCGTCCCTGTCGGGGATCGATCTCCAGGCCGCGTTGGAGAAGAAGTACGGCAAGGGCTGCCCGCGCTGCCACGCGAGTCCTTGCGCCTGCCCGTAGAATGCGCCGATGGCGCGCGCGCGTGGACCTTCGCCCGGGGAGGCGACCCTGTTCGGGCACGAGCCCGCGGCGCGAGCGCCCTCGAAGCCGGCCCCGCGGCCGGCGACTTCCGCGAGTCCGGGCCCAGACGAGCCAGCCCGCCCGCACCGCGGCCGCTTCGCCCAGGTGGCCCTGGGGCGGCCCATGGACTGCGAGTTCACCTACCGCGTGCCCGAGGAACTGGAGCGGGCCGTCCAGGTGGGCGTGCGCGTGGCCGTGCCCTTCGCGGGCGGCCGTGAGGTGGGGGTCGTCAGCGCGCTCGCCGGAGAGAGCGACCTGCACCCCAGGCGTCTGCGCGACGTGGCGAAGGTGCTCGACCAGGAGCCCCTGATCGGATCGGCCCAGCTCTCGCTCGCGCGCTGGATCTCCGAGCGCTACGCCTGCTCCTTCGGCGAGGCCCTGCACGCCGCCCTGCCCGCGGCCCTGAAGCGCGAGGGTGAACGCCGCAAGACGCGCACGATCCGCGCCCTCGGCTCGCCCGAGGCTGCGGTGCTGGAGGAGCTGGCGCGCACCCAGGAGAAGCAACACCGCCTGCTGCGGACACTGCTGGAAATCGGGGCGCCGGTGGAGCTGTCCGAGATCCTGCGCCGCTCGAACCTGTCGGACGCGCCGGCCAAGTCCCTGGCCGCCCGCGGGCTGGTGGCGATCGAGTGGGTCGCCTCCGCCTCGGACGAATTCTCCAGCGCACCGGCGGACCGCAGGCGGCCGGACCACCTGACGGCGGAGCAGTCGACGGCCGTCGCCGTCCTGCGCGGCGTGCTCGACCGCCGCGAGCATCGCACCGTGCTCCTGGAGGGCGTCACCGGCAGCGGCAAGACCGAGGTGTATCTCTCGGCCATCGAGCACGCCCTCTCCCTGGGCCGGGGCGCCATCGTCCTGGTGCCGGAAATCGCCCTGACGCCGCAAACCGTGGGCTGGTTCCGCTCGCGCTTCGCCGACGTGGCGGTGCTGCACAGCCGCCTCACCGATTCCCAGCGCCTGACCATGTGGCATCGCCTGTTCCGTCGCGAGGCGCGGGTGGTGGTCGGGGCGCGTTCGGCGATCTTCGCTCCGGTGCCGGACCTCGGCATCGTGGTGGTGGACGAGGAGCACGAGCCCTCCTTCAAGCAGGGCAGCATCCCGCGCTACCACGCCCGGGACGTGGCCGTGGAGGTGGCTCGGGAGGCCGGGGCCCTGTGCGTGCTGGGCTCGGCCACGCCGTCCCTGGAGAGCTGGCATCAGGCGCGCCTGGGGGCATGGACGCACCTCAAGCTCTCCACCCGCGTCGGGGCGCGGCCCCTGCCGCCGGTCGAGATCGTCGACATGCGCAACGAGGGTGCCCGAGGCTCGCGCCTGTTCTCCAACCGCCTCAAGCACCTGGTCCTGGAAACGCTGGCGAAGGGCGAGCAGTCGATCCTGTTCCAGAACCGCCGCGGCTTCGCGCCGGTCCTGTGGTGCTCGGGCTGCAAGCAAACCCTGCGCTGCGTCCATTGCGACGTGTCGCTCACCTGGCACCAGCGGATCGGCCGCCTGGTGTGCCATTCCTGTTGCGAGGAGCAGGAGCGGCCCGGGGCCTGTCCGTACTGCAGCGCGCCGGGGCTGCGCTACCTGGGCGCCGGCAGCGAGCGCATCGAGAGCGAGATCCGGGCCCTGGCGCCGACCGCGCGCGTCCTGCGCATGGATTCCGACACCATGCATCGCCGCGAGGACTACGAGCAGGCGCTCTCGGCCTTCGGCCGCGGCGAAATCGACATCCTCGTGGGCACGCAGATGATCGCCAAGGGCCTCGATTTCCCGCGCGTCACGCTGGTGGGCGTGATCGACGCCGACGCGGGACTGCACCTGCCGGATTTCCGGGCCGCCGAGCGCACGTTTCAGCTGATCGCCCAGGTGGCGGGGCGCGCGGGCCGCGGCGCGCTTCCCGGCCGCATCGTGGTGCAAACCCTCTCGCCCGAGCACCCCGCGATCCAATGCGCCGCAAAGCACGATTTCGCGCGCTTCGCCGCGGGCGAGGACGAGCTGCGCCTGGAACTCTCGTACCCGCCGCACGCGCGGCTCGTGCGAATCGTCTTCGAGGACGAGGACGAGATCCGCGGCCGCGACTGCGCCGCGCGCCTGGTGGCGGAGCTTGCGGCGGAGAGCGAGCGAGCCGGCGCCATCGTGCTGGGGCCCGCGCCCGCTCCGATCGCCCTGGCCCGCGGCCGGCACCGCCAAAACGCCCTGTTCAAGTTCGCCGACACGCAAGCGCCGCTCACGGAATTGCTGGCCGCCCTGAAGAAGTTCGCCACCAGCGAGGCGAAGACCCGGGTTTCGATCGACGTGGACCCTGTGGCGATGCTCTGAGGGCGCGGGGGGGGGGGGGGGGGGGGGGGGGGGGGGGGGGGGGGGGGGGGGGGGGGGGGGGGGGGGGGGGGGGGGGGGGGGGGGGGGGGGGGGGGGGGGGGGGGGGGGGGGGGGGGGGGGGGGGGGGGGGGGGGGGGGGGGGGGGGGGGGGGGGGGGGGGGGGGGGGGTGGCGGCGCGGTTCGCGACGTCCAAAGGCGCCATGGCCTGGCGACCCGCGGGGCGTGCCTCGCGCGACCATCGGGAACTTCGGCGGGCCGCCCCTGACCGGTCCTCCGTCCACGCGGGGACCGAAGGCGTCCTCGCCGGGTTCTCAGCGCAACACCAACTCGCGGAAGCGCGCGAAGAGGTGCGCCGAATCGACCGGTCCCGGCGCGGCCTCGGGGTGGTACTGCACGCTCATCACCTTGAGCTTCGTGTGGCGCATGCCCTCGACCGTGCCGTCGTTCAGATTCGTGTGCGTCTCCTCGACGTCCTTGGGCAGGGTCGAGCGGTCCACCTCGAAGGAGTGATTCTGCGAGGTGATTTCCACGCGTCCGGTGATCCGATCCCGCACCGGGTGGTTCGCGCCGTGGTGGCCGAAGGGCATCTTGCGCGTCTTCGCGCCGAAAACGATCGACAGGATCTGGTGGCCCAAGCAGATGCCGAAGATCGGCTTCTTGTCGATCAGGTTCGAGATGGCGTCGATGGCGGGCTTGACCGCCGAGGGGTCCCCAGGACCGTTGGAGAGGAAGATCGCTTCGGGGTCGAGGGCCAGCACCTCGTCCGCCTTGGTGCGCGTCGGCACCACCGTCACGTCGAAGCCCATGTGCACGAGGCTGCGCATGATGTTGCGCTTGGCGCCGAAATCGTAGGCCGCGATGCGGATCCTGCGGCCCTGGGCCTGGCCCGACAGTGCCGGATAGGAGCCCTGATAGGGGTCCGTCCAAGCGTAGGGCTTGGCGCAGGAAACCTCAGGAGTCAGGTCGCGCCCGTCGGTGGCCGGGGCCTGCTTCGCCTTGGCCACCAGCGAGGCGGGATCGGAGTCCACGGTGGACACGACGCAGCGCAGGGATCCCTCCTCGCGCACGATTTTCGTCAACCGGCGCGTGTCGACTCCGGCGATGGCCACCACGCCCTTCTGCTTCAGCCAGCCGGGCAGGTCGATGTCGGAGCGGCGGGAGCTCGGAATCGAGGACATCTCCTTCACCACGAAGGCCTCGGCCCAGGCCTTCTCGCTTTCGTCGTCCTCGTGGGCGATGCCGTAGTTGCCGATCAGCGGGTAGGTCATGACCACCACTTGACCGAAGTACGAGGGATCCGTGAGGATCTCCTGGTAGCCGGTCATGGCCGTGTTGAACACCAGGTCGCCGGCACGCTCGCCGGCGGCGCCCGCCGCGAGTCCCTCCATCACGACGCCGTTCTCCAGCGCCAGCCAAGCCTTGCTGTGTGTGCTCATCGTGGGGATACCGCCAGGCGGTTGATCTGCGCGGCCGAGTAGCCGGCTCCGAAGCCGTTGTCGATGTTGACCACGCTGACGCCGGCAGCGCAGGAGTTGAGCATCGCGAGCAACGCCGCGAGGCCCTGGAACGAGGCGCCGTAGCCCACGGAAGTGGGCACCGCGATCACCGGTCGCGCGACCAGGCCGCCGACCACGGAGGCCAGGGCGCCCTCCATGCCGGCCACCACCACCAGCGCATGGGCGCGGCGCAAGAGTTCGGTGTGCTCCATCAGGCGGTGCAGCCCGGCGACTCCCACGTCGCGCAGTTCCTCCACGCGCGCGCCGAGGGCCCGGGCGGTCACGGCGGCCTCTTCGGCCACGGGAGCGTCGGAGGTGCCGGCGCTGAGCACGAGCACCAGGCCCGCGGCAGGGGCCGCGTCCTCCGGCGTCAGCGTCACCATGCGGGCGCGCGCGTGGTGCACGGCCCCCGGCAGGGCGGAGCAGAGGGCCTGGGCGCCCTCCCCCGACACCCGGGTGGCGATCAGGCGGCCGTGGAGTCCCACCAGGACCCGTGCAATCTCCACCAACTCCGCGGCCGTCTTGCCTTCGCCGAAGATCACCTCGGGGTGGCCGCAGCGGGCCGCGCGCTGGGTGTCGACGCGGGTGTGGCCCAGGTCGACCACCGCGGGCAGCGGCATGGCGCCGACGCGAGCCAAGCCCTCGGCCACGCTCGTGGTTCCGTCGCGGATCTCGGAGAGCAGGCGCTCGAGTTCTTGGAAGTCCACTTGGGCCGTTTTCAAGCGCGGGGATTCTCGCTTCGAGGGCCCGTTCGCGCCAGCATGGCCGGGGATCCGGCGCTTCACGGGCCTCAGCGCGCGCTGGCGTCCAGGGCCCAGTCACTCGTGCGCCCGGCCTGGAAGAGCGGCCAGCCCAACCCCGCGATCATGGCCGCGTTGTCGGTGCAGTAGGCGGGCGAGGGAAACAGGCAGGCGATGCCCCGCTGCGCCGCGCCCTGGGCCATGGCCTCCCGCAGCCGGCGATTGGAGGCCACGCCCCCGACCACGGCCACGATGGAGAGTCCCCGGCGCTGGGCCAGTTCCAGGGTGGGTGCCACCAGGGCGTCCACCACGGCCGCCTGGAAGGAGGCCGCCACGTCGGCGCGGCCCTGGATCGCCTCGGGCGGCGGTGTGGCCGCCAGGGCGTCCTGGCCGCGCAGGTGGTAGAGCACCGCGGTCTTGAGGCCGCTGAAGGAAAAATCGGTCTCGCCCCGACGCGTGCGGTAGCGCGGGAAGCGGACCTTGGCGGGATCCCCCTGTTCGGCGAGGCGCGAGATCGACGGCCCGCCCGGGTAGGGGAGCCCCAGCAGGTGCGCCACCTTGTCGAAGGCCTCGCCCGCGGAGTCGTCGCGCGTCTGTGCGATGCGCGTGATCTCGATGGGCGAGCGCGCCTCGTAGAGGGCCGTGTGACCACCGGAAGCCACCAGGGTCAAGTTGGGATAGGCGTCCGGTCCCGCCTCCATGACGGCGGCGTAGGCGTGGGCCTCGATGTGGTCCACGGCGACCAGGGGGAGCCCGCGCGCGAAGGCGAGCCCCTTGGCCGCGCCGACGCCGACGAGCAGGGAGCCGATCAGGCCCGGCCGCGCCGTGACCGCGATGGCGGCCAGGTCCTCGAGCCCGACCCCGGCTTCGGCGAGCGCGCGATCGACCGTGGGCAGGATGGCCCGCAGGTGGGAGCGGCCGGCGATTTCCGGCACCACGCCGCCATAGGGCGCGTGCAGGTCCACCTGGCTTGCGACGATGGAGGAGAGCACCTCCCGGCCCGCGCGCACCACGGCGGCGGCCGTCTCGTCGCAGGAGGACTCGATGCCGAGGACCAGGTCCCTCACGGCCGCTTTTCGAGGGGCTGAGGCCCCGGCCGCTCGCCGCGGAAGAGGGCCAGGGCGGCCTCCAATTGGGCGTCGCGCACCAGCGGGGGCACGAGCACGATCCCCTCGTCGCGTTCCCAGGCCCGCAGCTCCTCCAGCGTGGATTCCGGCGGCGAATAGCGCGCCAGGTAGGCCCGAACCCGGGCGGCAACTTCCCGGGGCAATTCCACGCGCAGGTCGGGCATCAGTCCGTGCTCGCGGCCCTTCTGCACCGTGCGCTCGATGTTGGTGTGGGCCGGCGTGTAGTAGTAGCCCGTGGTCACCCGCACCTCGGCTTCGTCGTCGCCGAAGGCGCGCACCTGCTGGACCATGCCCTTGCCGTAGGTCTTGCCGCCCACCAGCACCGCGCGGCGGTGGTCCTGCACCGCGCCCGCCAGCACTTCGCTGGCGCTGGCCGTGTCGGCATCCACCAGGAGCGCCAAGGGCAGTGCCGCCAGGGTCGCCTCGGCGCGCAGCGCGTCGTAGCGCGTGGGCTCGCCGCGGCCCTCCGTGGAGACGATCAACCCGCGGTCGAGGAAGCGATTGGCGATGCGCACGGCGGAATGCAGCACGCCGCCCAGGTTGCCGCGCACGTCCAGGACCAGGGCGCGCATCCCCTGGGCCTGCAGCACGGCCACCCAGCGATCGAACTCCGCCGGCGTTTCCTTGCTGAACGAGGTGATCGCCAGGTAGGCGATGCCCCGTTCGGGGTCCAGCATCTGCGCGTGGCGCACCGTGGGGTCGACGAGTTCGGCGCGCTCCAGTCTCAGGGTGCGCGTGTCGCCCGAGCGCGCTTGAACCACCAACTCCAGGGTGTCGCTGCCGGACTCTCCGATGGCCCGCTGCAGGGCCGGACCGTCCAGCTCCTCGCTCTGCACGCCGTCCACCGCGAGGATCTTGTCCCCGGGCCGCAATCCGGCCCGGTCCGCGGGGGAGCCCGGCAGGGCGAACAGGACGCGGGCCGAATCCAGGGGTGGCCGGAACACCACGCCGATGCCGCGATAGCGGCCGGTGGTGTCGCGCTCCAGGGCCGCCACCTGGGCGCCGTCGTAGTAGCGCGAGTAACCATCGAGGCTCTCGACCATGCCGTGCAGGGCCGCATCCACGAGCCCCCGGGAATCCAGGTCGCGCACGTAGTTGGCGCGCACCCAGTCGCGCACCTCGCGGTAGTGGGTCAGGTCCCGGTCCTCGCCGCGCCGCCAGAGCGCGAAGGCCCCCGATGCGAGAGCGAAGCCGCCGGCAAGGCCCAGCCAGAAAGGGGTCGGAGGGGTTCTCAAGCGGGTGCCGCGCGGGAGCGCTCGGCGATTGTAGACCCCGCCGGCCGCGGTCCACTGGGGCGGGCAGTGGGACCGCCGCTGTGTCCCCGCGAGGACACCCGCCGCCGCCGGCGCCGATCGGGCTGCCGGCCCGGAGCCCTAACCATGTGCACCCGGCGAGGTTAGGTTCTGGGCTGGGGCCTTCGGGGTTGGCACGCTAGTCGCTGGCCCTCCCAGGAGGCCTCCCGTGGCGGGGGTCCCGCGTCCGAAGCTCCTCCAAGCCACCCTGAGGCCCACACGGCCAAGGCCATCCGCATGAAGCCCATCCGCACGCTTTCCTTGCTCCTGGTTCTCTCCGGCATCGCCCTGGGGACCCAGACCCCCGCCGCGGCACCCGCGCAGGGCACCGGAAGCGGCCCGGGGGCCCGGGCGACCCAACCGCGCACCGCGGCGGGCGCGAACGTCGCCGGGGGCATGACGCTGAAGGAGGTCCGCGACGCCTTCACCAAGGCCGATGCCGACCGATCCGGCTCCCTGTCGGTGGATGAGGCGGCCTTCGGCGGTCTCGACGGCGCGGGCTTCACGGCGGGGGACGCGGACGGCGACGGCCGGCTCTCCCAGGACGAGTACGTGGTGGCCAGCGAGTCGCGCGTGGCCCGCCTGTCGGGCGGCGCGGCGAGCGACCTGACCGCCGAGTCCACGCGACTGCAGACCCTGCGTCGCGCCAGGCAGGCCGAGGCCCTGAAGACTCGCCGGGAAGCCGCCGCCGGTTCCGCGACTTCCGGAGCTTCCGGGAGCCCTGGCGCTGCGGCTCCCCAGGCAGGCGCCACCGGCGGTCCCGCCGCGGCGCGCCGTGCCCTGGCCGCGGAGCAGGCCGCTCCCGCCGCCCCCGTTCCGGGCGCCAAGGCCACGGCGGAGAAGCCCGCGGATCTGCAGGAAATCCGCGCCTCGATCGTGCGTCGACTGCGCAACGGCGAGATCACCGAGGCCGAAGCCCAGACCGCCATCGAGGCCATCGATCGGCGCATCGCCCTGGCCACGGGCACGGCCGAGGCTCCCAAGCCTGCTGCTCCGGGGGAAACGGCACAGGGGGCAGCGGCCCCGGGCGCCGCGGCGGACAAGAAAGTGGACCTGCGCGCGATCGAGGACTCGCTCAACCGGCGGATCCGCAACAGCGACATCCCGACCGAGCAGGCCGCCGGCGTCTACGAGGACACCCTGCGCCGCATCGAGAGCGCCCGCGGCGCCACTCCGCCGGCCGCGACCGCCCCCCGGCAAGCGCCGGCGGCGCTACCCGCGCCGTCGGGGGCCCCGGGGGCCCCGGGGCCCCAGGCGCCCGAGGAACCCCAGGGATTCCGGGCCAAGATCACCGAAGCTCAGTCGGACCTGACGCGCCGCATGCGCAACGCGGAGCTGACTCCCGAGCAGGCCGAAGCGTTGCGGTCCAGCCAGGCCAAGCGCATTCGCGGCGCCGTGGGGACCCTGGGCGGCGAGTCGACGCCGGGTCCTGCTGCTCCTGCGGCGGCCGGCGCGCCCCCGGCCGCGGCCCCCGGCAGTGAACCCAGCGCCGCGACCCCCAGTCCCGCGCGAGTTCCTGCGCGAGCGGACAGCGCCGCGCCCGTCGCGGGCGCGAGGACTTCGGATCCTGCTTCCGTCGCGCCGGTTGCGCCGGGAACGCCCGGGGCGGCCACGACGGCTCCCCAGCCCGCGCGCAAGCCCGAAGTCGCACCGGCGCAGCCGCCGGCGACCGAGCCGGCCCGGCCCCCGAAGCCGGCGGAGGGGGGCGCGGCTCCGACTCCTTCGGGGACCCAGCCTGCTCGCCCGGCCCCCGCGGCCGGCGGCGGCAGCGAAAAGCCGGGCACGGCGACGCCCCCTGCGCGCCCGGCGCGCCCCGCCTCCGGCGGCTGAGCTCGAAGGAGACTCCCGCGCCCACGGGCGTGGCGGGGGTTGCGCCGGAAGGGCGGCGGGGACGGCCTTCTCATCCCATCTGCTAGGCGGCTCCGCGCGACGTTCACGGCCCCAGGGACTTGCCCGGGCGCGCCCGGCGGACTCCACGCGCCGGCCCGCGGGCTTCCCAGGACGCCACCCGGCTGCGACCCGAGGGAAAGAAGCACGCGCCGCCGAGCGGAAGCCCGGCGGCGCGTGTTGGCTCGTTCAGCGGCCTCGGATCAGCCCTTGGAACTCGCGGCCCTGTAGAACTGAGTGTCGTCGAACTTGAAGGAGGCCCCTTGCCCCACGATGCGGTGCGGGTCGTCGGCGTCGATGCCGAAGCCCAGTCGCGCCAACTCGCGCTCGCAGGTACGCAGCTCCCGGCGGTGGCTGGAAAGCTCGGATTCGAGCTCCGGCCCCGACTCGCCCGTGGTGAGTCGCGCCTCGAGCGCCTCGACCTGTCGAGTGCGCTCGCGGACCTCTCGGACGATCGCGCGCACGAGGGGCAGCGTGCGTTCTGCATCCTTCAGAGTCTGGAGAGTCTGTGTCATGGGTAAGCTCCTTGCGGGCCCGACTTCGGGTCCGATGTCCCTCCATAGCCGGAAGCACCGCCCGGGGGGACCGTGGAACCGCCGAATTCCGAGCGACCCTATTTCGCTGTAAATCAGGACTGCAGCGGTCCTTACAAGTTTCAATCGTCACTTTTTCCCAGCCCGAGGGCCCTCCGGTCTCCGGCGTTTCCTCCTCCGGGGGGCCCAGACGAGGTCGGCCTCGGCCCCGAGAACTGGGCGGTTCTGGCGCTCTCCCGGCGACCCGGGGGTCGAGTCCTGCCCGCCGGGGGCTATCTTGGCCCGCCCCCCGCGCGCCCAGGCCCGCTCCCCCGATTCCCATGCCCCCTGACGTCGCCCTGATCACCCACGTCCAGGAGTTCGCCGCGAGCCACCGGCTCCACAATCCGGCCTGGAGCGCGGAGGAGAACCGCCGGGTCTACGGCATCTGCAACAACGAGAACGGCCACGGGCACAACTGGGTGGTCGAGGTCTCCGTGCAGGGAGAGCTCCACGACGAGAGCGGCATGGTCATGGACCTGAACCGGCTGCGCCTCCTGGTGCTGGAGAAGCTGATCGCGCGGGTGGACCACCTGCACCTGAACCATGACGTGCCCTTCCTGCAGGGCCTGATCCCCACGGCCGAAAACCTGGCCCGCGCCTTCTGGCGTGAGCTCGAAACCGAGATCGAAAGCTACGAAGGATGTCGACTACACCGGATTCGCGTGCGCGAGAGTCGCAACAACTACGTGGACTACACGGGGCCGGCGCGGCGTCCCACGTAGCCGGCGCGCCGCCCACCGACGCCGACACGGAGTCCACGGCCCACTTGATCCGCACCCTGCTGGCCCAGCTCGACGCCGAGCCGGACCGCGAGGGTCTCGAGCGCACGCCGGAGCGCGTGGCGCGGTCCCTGGCAGAACTGACGTCGGGCCGGCATCGGACCGTGGACGAGGTCGTGGGACACGGCGTCTTCTCCGAGGACATCTCCGAGATGATCCTGGTGAAGGACATCGAGTTCTACAGCCTGTGCGAGCACCACCTGCTGCCCTTCTACGGTCGCATCCACGTGGGCTACATCCCCGACGGCAAGATCATCGGCCTGTCCAAGATTCCGCGCATCGTCGACGTGTTCGCGCGGCGCCTGCAGGTTCAGGAGCGCATGACCGTGCAGATCGCCGAGGCCATCGAGACGATCCTCAAGCCCAAGGGCGTGGGAGTCGTGGCCGACGGAAAGCACCTGTGCATGATGATGCGCGGGGTGCAGAAGCAGAATTCCTCGACGATGACGTCCTGCCTGCGCGGGGCGTTCCAAAGTGATTCCAAGACGCGCCTCGAGTTCATGTCCTTCGTGAACTCGATCCAGTGACGCAGGGCTACTGGCGCTTGGGCACGTCGAGGTCGTCGACGTTCTGGTCCGGGCCCGCGTCGTAGGCGGCGAGCACCACGGCGGCCACGTCCTCGGGCTTGTTCATGCGCGAGCGGTCCCAGGTGCCGGGCAGCTTGTCGAAGATGGTCGTGTCCGTGGCGCCGGGATAGACCGTCGAGACCCGGATCTTGCGCGGCGCGAGCTCCAGGCGGATCGCGTCGCCGAAGCCCCGCAGCCCGTACTTGGAGGCGCAATAGGCGCTGTTGCCCTCGAACCCGCGGCGCGCGGCCTCGGAAGCGATGTTGAAGATGTGCCCGCGCGGCGAGGCGAACATGGAGTCGATCACCTCGCGCGTCACCAGGAACGGCCCCGTCAAGTTGACGTCGAGCATGCGCCGCCAGCCGGCCGGCGACTGCTTGTCGAAGGGCTGCACGTCGAAGATCCCGGCGTTGTTGACCAGCACGTCGATCACGCCGTCGCAGTGTTCCACGGCGCGGTAGACGGCGCCTTCGATGGCTCCATCCTCGGTGACGTCCATCTGCAAGGGGCAGCCCTTGCCTCCCAGGCGGTCGATCTCGGCCACCACCTCGTCCAGCCGGTCACTGCTCCTGGCGGCGATGGCGACGCGGGCCCCGCGCCGGGCGAAGGCGAGGGCGATGGCGCGGCCGATGCCTTGGCTGCCTCCGGTGATGATGACGCGCGGACTGGACATGCGGGGACTGGGGCTGGGGGCCGTGGCGACCCGTGGGGCGAGGGCGCAGGCGGGCGCCCAAACAGGAGAGTCTAACCTCGCGCGGCCGGGCGTGAGGCGTCAGCGGGCTCCCAGTTGGCGCGCGAGCTCCGCGGGGGCGTCCAGGGGCGCCGCGCACGCGTAGTTGCGGCACACGAAGGCGCGCGCTCGGCCACCGGGGGCGCCGGGTTTGTCGGGGGCGTCGCGTCCTGACAGCAGCGGCATCAGGTCCGTGTCCGCGCCGGAGTGGGCCAGGGCCACCACCTTCTGGGGCAGGAATCCGGCGCGCACGGCGGCCAGCAGGGCCTCGGTGCTGCGCTCCCCGGGGGCTCCGGCGATCACGATCTCCCGCGGGCCGGCGGCCAGGAAGTCCACGGCGCACAGCAGTTGGCTGAAGCCCGCGGGAAAGCGGTTCACCAGCAGGGCCAGGGAACGGATCGTGCTGCCCGCCTCGTCCGCCACGTCGCGCCGGCCGGTGAGTTCGGCCAGTCGCAGCAGGTTGAGGGCCTGCACGCCGCTGCCGGAGGGCAGGGCGCCGTCGTGGGGCGACTTGAGGCGCACGATCAGCTGTTCGTGGTCGTCGGAAGTCGTGAAGTAACCGCCGTGGCGCCGGTCGGTGAAGCGCTCGCGCACGATGGCGGCCAGGGCCAGGGCTTCACGGATCCAGCGCTGGTCGAAGTCGGTCTCGTAGAGGTCCAACAGCCCCTGGATCACGAAAGCGTAGTCGTCGAGATAGGCGTTCAGGTGGGCCCTGCCGTGCCGCGCCGTGGCGAACAGGGCGCCGCCTGGCTGGCGCATGTGCTCCAGCACGTAGTCCATGGCCCGGCGCGCGGCGGCGACGTAGCGCGGGTCGCCTTGCACCTGGCTGGTCTGGGCCAGGGCCGAGATCATCAGGCCGTTCCAAGCCGCCAGCACCTTGTCGTCCGTGGCGGGCCGCACGCGCTTGCCGCGGGCCGCGAACAGCCGTGCCCGCGCCTCGGCCATGGAACTCTCCAGGACGGACAGCGCGAGCCCCAGGCGGCTCGCCACCCCCTGGGCGCTCTCGTGGCGCCACAGGGCGCTCTTCCCGTGCTCGAAGTTGCCTTCGTCGCTGACGCCGAACCACTCGCAGGCCTGCCCGCCCAGCTTCGGGCCCAGCACGGCTCGGATCTCCTCCGGCGTCCAGGCGAAGAAGCGGCCTTCCTCCCCCTCGGAATCCGCGTCCTGGGCGCTGGCGAAGGCACCCTCGGCGGTGGTCATTTCCCTCAGGGCCCAGTCGCAGCACTCGCGCGCCACGCGCGCATAGTCGACGTCCCCCGTGATCTGGAAGGCCTCCAGGTAGGCGGGCACCAGGAGGGCATTGTCGTAGAGCATCTTCTCGAAGTGGGGGATCAGCCACTTCTCGTCCGTCGAGTAGCGGTGGAAGCCGCCGCCCAGCTGGTCGTAGATGCCGCCCTCCGCCATGCGGTCCAGGGTCAGGGTCGCCATGGCCAAGTCCCCCGGATCGCCCGTGCGGGCGTGGTGGCGCAGCAGGATCCGCAGATCCATGGGGTGGGGGAATTTCGGCGCTCCGCCGAACCCGCCCCACAGGGAGTCGAAGTTCGAGGCGAGCATCGTGCGCGACAGCTCGAGCACGTCCGGAGAAACCTCGCCCGCCGTGGCGATCTGGCTCTCCTTCGCCAGGTGCTCGCGCATGCGCAGGCCGGCCGCCTGGAGCCCGGCCCGATCGCCCTTCCAGGCCCGCGCCAGGGAGGCCAGCAGCTCGCGGAACCCGGGCCGGCCGTAGTGGCGCGTGGGCGGGAAGTACGTGCCGCCGTAGAAGGGCTCGAGCTCCGGCGTGAGCCACACGCTCATGGGCCAACCGCCCTGGCCGGTCATGGCCTGCACGGCCTTCATGTAGATCTCGTCGAGGTCCGGCCGCTCCTCGCGGTCCACCTTGATGCACACGAACTCGGCGTTCAGGAGCTCGGCGGTGGCCTCGTCCTCGAAGCTCTCGCGCTCCATGACGTGGCACCAATGGCAGGCCGAATAGCCGACCGAGAGGAAGATCGGCCGGTCCTCCGCGCGGGCGCGCGCCAGGGCCTCGGCCCCCCAGGGATACCAATCGACGGGGTTTCCCGCATGCTGCAGCAGGTAGGGGCTCGTTTCGCGGGCCAGGCGATTCTGGCGCCCCTCGCTGCGTGCGTTCGACATGGGTGAGTCCTCGCGCCCGGGGCCGCGGCGCCGGACTTCAGGGCGACGGCCGTCAGATGCGCAGGTTGGCGCCGAGGCCCAGGCGCACCGTGTCGTCCAGGGAATCCAGGTCGGAGAAGATGTAGCTGGCGTTGGCCTGGAGCTTGAGCCCGTGGCCCCCCAGGTAGTAGTTCACGCCCAGCGTGAAGTCCTTCTCGTGCCGCACGTTGTCGGTGTCCTGGAAGCGCGCGGCCGCTTCGATCTGTTCCTCGACCACCATGAAGCTGGCCGAGAGGTTGAAGGGCACCGAATCGCTGCGATCCGAGAAGAACGGGTTCGCGAAGTCCCGATAGCGGCCGATCATGCCGTCGGCGGCAAACCGCCCCAGCTGGAACTGGGCGTCGGCCACGACCACGTCCCCATCCGAGCCGCCGCCCTCGGTCTGCTCGTCGTAGTAGCCCGCGCCCACGCTGAGACGCGTGTGGCGACCGGTGTCGTAGGCGCCCTGGCGCCGGCCCACGCCGCCGCCGAGCACGTCGAATCCCGCGCGCAGGCTGTAGGAGTTGTCCTCCTGCAGGCCGTCCAGGCCATTTTGCAGCGCGGCTGCCCAATGGAAGCGGTCCAGGGAGCCCGAGAGCATGGCGCCGCGGTTGCGCGTGTAGAACAGCTCGCCGGTGTCCGTGCGCAGGATGAACAGCAGCTCGCTGTCATGGAGCTGCGATTCCCACACGGCAGGCGATCGGAATTGGCCGAAGGTCAGGGTGGCGTACTCGCAGGACTTCCATGTGCCAAAGGCGTCGAGCACCACCGCCGTGCCGCCGGCGCCTTCCAATTCCAGGGAGTAGCCCACTTCCTCCGACAGTTGCCCGCCGATGCCGAGTTGCGCGCGGTCCACCGCGAAGCCCGAGGTGTCGTCGCCCGTGACGGTCGTGTTGGGCAGGTGGGCCCAGGTGGCCTTGAAGAGTCCGTGGACGGCGACGCGCTCGTCGGTCCCCTCCTGGGCCGAAGCCACGAAGCGCTCGAGGTCGGCGTCAAAGCTCTTCCACGCGTCCGCGGAGGCCGCGGGCGCGGTCGGTTCATTGCCCAGGTGCGAAACGGGCGCAGGGTGCGCCGCCGTCGAGGCAGCGAAGGCCAGTAGGATCGAGTTCATCGGGAGTGTCTCCAGGTGTTGCGCCGCCGGGACGTACGGGACGCCGGGGACGTCGGGGAGGGCCGCCGCAAGGGCGCGGCCCGGCTCGGTGGCAGGCAGAATGCACACTGCACGCCGCCGTTGGAAGGGGCATCCGCCCGGGGAGCGCCGCCTGCGACGAGGATCCCGTCCACCCGCGCGGATTTCCCCCCCGGGGGTCTCCGGCTCAGGCCCCGGCCGGGGTGAGAGGCCAACCTCCCGGGCGGGGGGGGCCGGAAAATGGCGAAGGCCTCGCGACGCGCGCGAGGCCTTCGCAGTCCACCGCGACGCGCGCGGCGGTTCTGGCCGGCGCCGCAGCGCCGGCGATTGGGATCAGATGCCGACCGTCAGGCCCAGGGCAACGGTGTCCGCTTCCTTCGCGGCGTTGTCGCTGTCCGTGCGGGTCCCCTGAAGGGTCCACTTGGCGTTGTGGCCGGCGGCGTAGAAGTTGACACCCGCGGTCCAGGCGATCGTGTCGTCGGAGCCGCCCGTGGTGTCCGGGTCGTCCAGGTTCTCGTAGCGCAGCACGACTTCCCACTTGTTGGGAACGACCATGTAGCCCACGGTGGCCGACCACGGAGTGGAGGAGCGGTCCGCGTCGAGGCCCGCGGCGAAGGGGTTGATCGCGCCGGTGCGGGAGTTGAGGCCCGCGTTCGGGGTGATGTCCTCCTCGTAGTCCACGAGTTCGAAGTGCACCGACAGTCCGCCTTGGGTGAGCACCGCGTCGAGGCCCACCGCGGCGGCCGAGTTGGCGTTGGCGGTGTCCACGCCTTCGTCGTCCATGTAGGACGCGCCGACCGACAGGTTCAGGTCGCCGGTTTGGCCGTAGGCACCCTCTTGGTTGCCGGGGCCGGCGCCCATCAGGATGGCCTGCACGCGGCCGGTCCACATGACCTCGTCCTGCATGCTGTCCACGCCGTTCATCAGGGCGAACCACCAGCTCAGGCGGTCGTAGGCTCCGGCGAGTTGCACGCCGTCCTGACGGGTCTGGAAGAACTGGCTGTTGAAGGTGCGGTCCAGCAGGACCTGGTGGTTTTCCTCGACCATGAACGAGGACCACAGGAACGGCGCCCGGAAGCGACCGACCTGGCCGGTGATGCCTTCCATGCCCGGCACCTTGACGGTGGCGTAGGCGTCGATCAGACGGACGGTGCCGTCGGTGGCCGTGCCACCGGTCAGGGCGTCGTCACTGGTGTCGGCGCCCTCGATGGCGATGTACACCCCGTAGTCGCCTTGGGAGGCGCGGAATTCGGCGCGGGCGTTGTCCAGCAGGAACCCGCTGAGGTCCTGTTGGCCCGCCGTCCCGGTGTCCGCGTCCACGTCGCCGGAGCGCACGCCGCGGCCGCGGACGTATCCGGTGACGCCGAAGGACCCCGTCGCCGACCCCTGGTTCGCGGTCAGTGCGAGGAAATCACGGTCGAACTTGGACCATTCCTTGGTCTCGGTTCCACCGGCGTAGGCGAGCGAACTGGCCGCGGTGAGGGCCAGCGCTCCGATCACGAACTTGTTCATTAGGTGAGCACTCCAAAGAGAGGTGTGAGAGACACGAACGGGATGGGGTGTTCGGTGGCGGGCGAACCTACGTAGGCCGCGAGGGGAGTTCCAGCACTTTTCGCGTGAAGGCGCCCCCGCGAAGGCGTTCGGCGGAAACGCGCCCTCCGCGGACAGGCAAGTTGCCACCGGGGCCGTAAAGCGGATGTAAGTGGTTGAGAAGAAATGGGTTATGGCTTATTTTGGACTGGCCTCGGGAAGCTCGGACCCGGATCCCGGAGGGCTTGCCACTCTCCGCTTCTGCCGGCTGCGCCGAAAACCAGGGCAAACCGCGCACTGGAACACTCACTCACCGCTGGTTCCGCGGTCGCGTTTCTGCTGTCCCCTGCGGCGCTTCTCCTCCAGGCGTCGGCGCTGGGATCCCCGGGTGGGTCGCGTGGCCCGGCGCAGGGTCGGCCGCTGGAGGGCGTCCCTCAGTCGTTCGGCCAGGCGTTCCCGCGCATCGTCCACGTTGCGGGCCTGGGACCGGAAGCGCGAGGCGTGCACGATCAGCTCGCCGGTGCCCGTCAGCTCGCCCGCCAGACGCTCCAGGAGCCACGCCCGCACTCGGGCTTCCAGGCTCGGGCTCGTGGCAAGGTTGAAACGCAGGGTGACGCGCGTTTCGACCTTGTTGACGTTCTGGCCCCCGGGACCCCCGGCGCGCGAAGTCTCGTAGCGCAGCTCGGAGCCGGGCAGCGTGAGCCTCGGCGAGATGCGCAGGTCGTCGTCGCGGGCCTCGGCCATGGGAGCGGGCGCGCGGAAGCTCCCTAGGCCGACGGCGCCAGGGCCCGCAGCATGGTGAACGGGTAGATCCCGTGTCGTGGCCGTCGCTGAAGCGGAAGGCCAGGGCATAGTTCCCCACGAGGCGCGCCTCCTGCTGGAGCAGGCCCGGAGGAACGGACTTCGGATCGTGCATGCGCACCCCGGTCACCTCGTTGACGCAGCGTGCGCAGGGGCAGGCGGCGCGCAACTGGGCCGCGCTGAATTCACTGCGCCCGCCACCGTGCCAGTCGATCACCAGGCGCGTGGGGTCGCTCTTCAGAATCACTCGCGGATCCGCGTTCGACATGGCCTTGCAGCGGATTCTGGTTGGGGGGCGGGCGTGAACTCGGCGCGGGGGCATCCCTCGCGGCTCTGCGCGACGTCCGCCTGGACCGGCCGCGGAGCGCGGGGAGCCGTCGGCCTTCGAGCGCGATCCGCGATGGTGGGCAGGACCGGGGTTGAACCGGTGACCCCGTGATTTTCAGTCACGTGCTCTACCAACTGAGCTACCTGCCCCACGGCCGGAACCAGGCGGCTCCGGCCCGACGATGCGGGCGGGGATTATCCAGGGCCCCTCCCGAGGCGTCAACCGTGAACCCCTGGGGATCTCAGGGGCGCCAGGATTCCAAGAGCGCTCGCGCCGCCTGCACGTCGCGACCGATTTGCGCCGCAAGTTCGCTCTGGCCCGCGAAACGGGTCTCGTCGCGCAGGCGCGCCGCGAACAGGAATTCGAGCCTCTTTCCGTACAGATCACCCTGGAAATCCAGCAGGTGCACCTCGACGGAGGCGCAGGCCGGGGGCCCCTGGCCCGCCACGACTCGCCCCGGGACACCAGGCGCCCCGGGCGCCCCCGGTGCTCTGGGCGCCCCAGGTGCCTCGGGCGCCCCCGGTGGGGGGCGGCGAGGCCCGGCGTTTCCGGGCGTCGCGAGCCGGCGTCTCCGGCGTGCAGGGTCGGCCGGGTGCCGATGTTGGCCACGGCGCGGTGCTCCAGGGCCCCGCCGTCCCGGTCCAGCAGCCGTGCCACGTCGGCCCAGACGCCGGCGGGCGGATGAAGCTTGTGGTGCAGGTCCAAGTTCGCCGTGGGAAAGCCCAGTCGGCGGCCGATCTGCGCTCCCTGGACCACCGTGCCCAGGACGGAAACGGGCCGGCCCAGCATGCGACGGGCGCCTTCCAGGTCCCCCAGTTCCACGGCCTCGCGGATGGCGGTGGAGGAGACGGCGCGACCGCCCACCAGGACCTGCTCGACCACGCGCACGTCGTAGCCCAGGCGCGCCAGGAGCTCGGGCCCGCCCCGGCGGTCGCGGCCGAACTTGCTGTCGAAACCCAGCACGAAGGCGCGGGCCCCAAGTCGTTTCACCAGCACGTCGGCCGCGAACTCCTCCGCGGGCTGGTTGCGCAGGTGCTCGTCGAAGGTCAGGGCCAGCGCGTGCTGGATGCCCGCGCGGCGAAACAGCTCCAGGCGGTGCTCGAGGCTCGTCAGCGTGCGCGGCTCGCGGCCCAGGAGCAGCTTCTTGGGGTGCCCCGCGAAGGTGACCACGGTGGGCCGCGCGCCCAGTTCCCGCGAGCGCGCCACGTTGGCGGCCAGGATCGCCTGATGCCCCAGGTGCACGCCGTCGAACACGCCGATCGAGACCACAGCGCCGCCGGCGGGCGGCGCTGGGAGCGCCGCTTGCTCGCGCGTTTCGATCACTTCGGCGATTTCTGGGCCGCGCGAGTCTTGTAGCGGTCGACGAGGGACGCCAGCGCCGCGCGATGGCGCGCCTTGTCGGCGGGCGACATGCGGTCCACCAGGAGCACGCCCTCCAGGTGGTCGTACTCGTGCTGGACGATGCGGCTCGCGAAGCCCTCGAATTCGCGCTCCACCGAATTGCCTTCCAGGTCCCGGTAGCTCACGGTGCAGCGCTCCGGACGCTTGACCTCGGCGTAGATGCCGGGGAACGACAAGCAGCCCTCCTCGAACAGCGTCAGGGGGCCCGAGCGCTCGATGATCGAAACGTTGATCAGCGCCAGGTCGTCCTGGGGCTCACCGGTGGGGTTGAGCACCAACACGCGCAGTTGGAGGCCCACCTGGGGAGCGGCCAGGCCCACACCCTGGGAGGCCCGCATGCGCTCGAACATGCCCGCGACGGTCGCCCGCAGATCGGCGTCGAAGGTCTCCACGGGCACGGCGGGCTTGCGCAGCACCGGGTCCGGGTAGAGGGAGAGCGCGAAATCGAGCTTTTTCGTGGAGGCGTCGGTCATGGTCGGGGGTGATCTTCCGCTCCCTTTCTAGCCGCAGGGGGCCTTCCGACCAAGCTGTCTGCTCCCCGGGCCGTGGGCGGCGCGCCCCGGGCGGGCCCTTCCGCGAGCCCGCGGCGTCCGGGGTCCGGGCGGCGGCCCAGGGCCGGCCTGGAGCGGTCTCCGGTCCGCGCGTTGACGGCTTTTTGGCCCGCAGATAGGATCTTTCCCCCGCGTTCGAGCCGCGGCCCCCGAGTGGATTATTCCAAGCACCTGGAGAAGGCCGACGAGGCCCTGCGACGCAAGAACTTCGATTTCGCGATCGAGGTCTACCAGCAGCTCCTGGAACTGGAGCCCGATCTGGGCGAGGCCCGCAGGGGACTGCGGCAGGCGCTCAAGCGGCGCTTCGAGGCCAAGGGCGGCGGCCGGCTGCTGCGCGCCCTCTCCGGGGCCGTGCCGCTCGCCACCGCCAAGACCCTGCGCAAGGCAGGCCGCCACGACGCCTGCGCCAAGTCCCTGGAGAGCTACCTGGCCTCCAATCCCCTGGACGAGGACGCGAACTTGATGCTCGGCCTCTCCCTGGAGGACGCCGGCCACAAGAAGAGCGCCCTGGCGGTCTACGAATTCGTGGCCGAACTCGCGCCCAAGAACTCCGAGGCCCTCAAGCGTGCCGGGGCCCTGATGTACCGCGGCGGCGATCACGTGCGCGCCCTGGAGTACTACGAGCGCGCCCTCAAGGCCGACCCGCGGGACCAGGAAGCCCTCAAGGCCCGCAAGGACCTGTCGGCGGAGGCCGCCCTGTCGAAGACCAACTTCGAGCGGGTCGCCCACAGCCGGGACCTGATGCAGAACAAGGAGGAGGCGCGCGCCCTGGAGCGCTCCAAGCGCCTGCACCTTTCCGACGAGGAAATCGCCCAGGAGCGCGAGCGCCTGGAGAAGAAGTACGCCGACAACCCCACCGATCCCGACGTGATGATCGAGCTGGCGGAGATCGCCGAGAAGTCCAAGGACCTGGAGACGGCTTGCGATCTGGTGGAGCGCGCGCTGTCCTATCGCAAGGGTTCCTTCGACCTGATCTGCCGCGCCGGCGACCTGCGGGCCAAGCTGATGAAGAAGGCCGTCGCGCGAGCCGACAAGGACGGCAATCCCGCCGAGGCCGCCCGCCTGGAGCACGAACTGATCGCGCAGGAGGCCCGCGACTGGCGCTTGCGCGTCGAAGCGCACCCCTCGGATCTGGCCCTGCGCCTGCAACTCGGCAAGCGCCTCCTGCGGGCGGGCGAGGCCGACGGCGCCCTGGCGGAACTGCAGAAGGCCACCTCCGACTCCCGCCAGGAGCGCGAGGCTCGCGCGCTGATGGCCCAGTGCTTCGAGAAGAAGGGCTTCCTCGATCTGGCGCGCAAGGAGTACGAGCGCGCCCTGGGCGACGGCCGCGACCTCGACCTGCGGGCCAAGGAGATCCTGTACAATCTCGCCGGCATCGCCTCCGCCGAGGGCAACGCCGCGGAGGCCCGTTCCCTGTACGCGCGCATCTACGAGGTGGACGTCGGATTCCGCGACGTGTCCGCCAAGATGGACGAACTGCGCAAGGCGCCGCCGCGCTGAGCGAGCCACCGAACCACTCGAGAGACCTTTCCACCAACCCCGCGCGGCCCGCCGCCGCAACCGAATCCGAGCATGGCCACAAGCAAGCAATCCCAGAAGCGCATTCGCACCAACGAGAAGGCCCGCATCGCCAACAAGGCCGTGCGCGGGGCCATGAAGACCGCGGTCAAGCAGGCCGTGGGCGCGCCGGACGCCAAGCAGGGCAAGGAAGCACTCGCCCTGGCGATGAAGAAGCTCGACAAGGCCTCCAAGGCCGGCGTGATCCACAAGAACGCCGCGGCGCGCCGCAAGAGCCGCCTCGCGCGTCGCCTGAACGCTCTCCCCTCGAAGTGAGCTGGGCCGAGCGTCGCTCGCTCGAGTTCGACGCATGAGCTTCGAGACTTCCGATTCCCACGGGAGCCCGGCCCATCGCCCCGTGCGCGTGGCCGCCCTGCTGCCGGGCGTGTTCGAGGAAGCCAAGAGCCTGGCCGGGGATCTGCCCGGCTGGCGCGTGGTGAGTTCCGACGGCGCCGCGGGGCAGATCCAGTGCCTCGTGGCCGGCGGCCTCCTCGGCGGATCCGCCAAGGTGACCATCACGCTGGAGGCGCCGCCGGGCATCCCGTCGACCACCGTGCGCGTGCGCAGCGAGTCGAGCGGCGGCCTGTTCAGCCGCGACCGGGCGATCGTGGCCGCTTTCGTGCGGCCCTTCCATCGCCGAGTCTGTCTCTAGCCCTGCGTCACCCGGAAGCCGCATTCGTGCCGCTGTTGCCGGCGGTCCCGCTCAGCGCACGCCCACGCGCGCGTAGCGGAAGTAGACCTCGAGGCACAGGGCGCCCAGGGCCGTGGTGTACACGCGGCCACCCGAGTGGCCCCAGGCATCCTTCGGGTCCCAGGAACCCTTCAGGTCGCCGTCCTTGCGTTGGCTGTCGAGCAGCGCCTTCTTGGCGGCCCTGTTCCACACCTCCCAGCGCGGCCCGCCGAGTTGGAACATCGCGTAGGAGCCGTAGTACCAGTAGTAAATGTCGTTCCCCAGGCCGGCCGGATCCCACTCGGGCAGGTGCGACTTGAGGAGTTCGGCGCCCTTGTCGACCACCGGCATCTTCGCGACGTCCTGGCCCATGAAGACGCGCGAGAGGATCGCCACGGCGGTCATCGCCTCGCCCTTGTCGGTGGGGTACTGGTCGTTGAGACCCGGGACCCGCGACGAGGCCGAGCCGATGGAGTCGTAGCCCGTGCGGCCCGTGGCCGGATCGGTCATTTCCTCGAGGAACTGCGCGGCGCCCACGAAGCCCTCGGGGTCGATCGAGAGGCCGCCGTCCTTGGCCGAGGCCATGGCGAAGACGCACCAGCCGGTGACCGAAGTGTCGCTCTCGCCCGTGGGCGGGTAGTTGTAGCGCCAGGCGCCGTAGGGATTGCGCGCCTGGCTGATCAGGTTGATCGCGTCCTGGGCCGAGCGCTTGAGCAGCGGGCTCTTGGAGAAGTAGTAGGCCTCGCACATGGCCAGCGTCGCGATCGAGTGGTCGTACATCCACGAGTGGCCGGTCTTCTCGCCGAAGATGCCGGTGTCCTGGTCCTGCTGGTCCTTGAGCCACTTGACCGACTTGGCGACCTGCTCCTTGTAGCGGCCCTCGCGGGTGGTGCTGCCCTCGCCGAGGAAGGCGAGCAGGGCGAGCCCGGTCACTCCCACGTCGTGGGTCGCTTCGCCCGGGCCGTCGCAGGTGCTTCCGGCGTGGATGCGGCCGCAGTTGGCCATGAACCCCTCGCAGTCCCAGGAACCGTCCGCGGACTGATGCTGCCGCAGCCATTCGAGCGCGTCGCCGAGCGGGATCTCGGTGTCGCCGCCGCCGGAGGGGCCGCGACCTTTTCCGCGCGGGCCGCGGCCCTTGTACTTGGTGCCGCCGTTGTTGCCGATGCCGATCACGGGATTGTCCCCGCGGCCCTCGAAGGTCGAGTCGTCCAGTTCGCTGGGGTCGGCGACGGGATCCTGGTCGGACGGCTGGTCGTCCTCGTCGTGGTTCACCAGGACCGTGTTGTCCACGAGCGTCGGCACCTCCACCGGTTCCCGCTCGAGATCCTGCGGCACTTCCGGCGGCGGCGGATCCTGGAACAGCTCTTCGGGCGCCGGATCGATCGGACAGACAATCGTCGGCGGCTGCTCCGGAGTGATCAGGTCCCACGGGATCATCAGCATCACCAGCAGGATCACGCCGTGGGCCGCGGCGGAGATGGCCAGCCACGGTGCGCTCGACATCCAATCGAACAACTGGTCGTTGAAGGTGCGCTCGATTTCCCAGGGCTTGGGGAGCGAGCTGATGACACGCGGGTCCAGGGACTCGGCAGGAACCATGACGAACCTCCTCGGTCGCGCGGAAAGGGCGCGAGGTGTCCGCGGGCGCGCGCTCGGGATGCACGAGCGTCAATCTCGTCCGCGTCGGGGAGCACAACGTCCGCTCCCGCGGGCCGTTCACCGCGAATTCAAGAGCTTGAAGGCGGCCGCCCTGGATGCGGCCGGGGAGCGTCGTGCGAGGGGCGAAAAAAATGCACGGGGCCGGCCGCTTTCCGCGGCCGGCCCCGTGCGAGGAGCGTCTTGTTGGCGTCGGGCTAGCGACCGCCGAGCACGCGCGCGTAGCGGAAGTAGACCTCCAGGCACAGCACGGCGAGCGAAGTCATGTAGACGCGTCCGCCGGCGTGGCCCCAGGCATCCTTCGGATCCCAGGAACCCTTCAGGTCGCCTTCCTTGCGCTGGCTGTCGAGCAGCGCCTTCTTGGCGGCCTTGTTCCAGGCGTCCCAGCGCGGGCCCCCCAACTGGAACATGGCGTAGGTGCCGTAGTACCAGTAGTAGATGTCATTGTAGAGGCCGGCCGGATCCCACTCGGGCAGGTGCGACTTCAAGAGTTCGGCGCCCTTGTCGACGGCCGGCAGCTTGGCCACGTCCTGGCCCATGAACACGCGCGAGAGGATCGCCACGGCGGTCATCGCCTCGCCCTTGTCGGTGGGGTACTGGTCGTTGAGACCCGGGACCCGCGACGAGGCCGAGCCGATCGAGTCGTAGCCCGTGCGGCCCGTGGCCGGATCGGTCATCTCCTCGATGAACTGCGCGGCGCCCGCGAATCCCTCGGGGTCGATCGTCAGGCCGCCGTCCTTGGCCGAGGCCATGGCGAAGACGCACCAGCCGGAGACCGAGGTGTCGCTCTCGCCCGTGGGCGGGTAGTTGTAGCGCCAGGCGCCGTAGGGATTGCGCGCCTGGGTGATCAGGTTGATCGCGTCCTGGGCGGAGCGCTTGATCAGCGGGCTCTTGGAGAAGTAGTAGGCCTCGCACATCGCCAGCGTGGCGATGGTGTGGTCGTACATCCACGAGTGGCCGGTCTTCTCGCCGAAGATGCCGGTGTCCTGGTCCTGCTGGTCCTTGAGCCACTTGATGGCCTTGGAGACCTGTTCCTTGTAGTCGCCGTCGCGGGTGGTGCTGCCCTCGCCCAGGAAGGCGAGCAGGCACAGGCCGGTCATGCCCACGTCGTGGGTGGCTTCGCCCGGGCCGTCGCAGGTGGACCCGGCCTGGATGTGGCCGCAGTTGGCCATGAACCCGTCGCAATCCCACGAGCCGTCGTCGGACTGGTGCCACTTGAGCCACTCCAGGCCGTCCTTGAGCGCCACTTCGGTGCCCGAGCCGCCGCCGGCCTTCAGGTTGCGGTGGCCGCCGCGACGCCCGCCGTACTTGCCGCCGGCGCCGCCACCGATGCCGATCACGCCGTTGTCGCCCTTGCCCTCGAAGGGCGAATCGGACAACTGGTCGGGGTCCCCGAGGGACTCCTCGGTGGGCTGGTCGTCGTCGGTCTCGTTGTGGTCGGAGATCTCGGCGTCCTTGAGCACCGGCTCCTCGGTCTTTTCCTTCTCGATCTCCTCGGGTTCCTCCGGCGGCGGGGGATCCTCGAAGGCGTCCTCGGGGGCCTGTTCGACGGAGGCCTGGATGATCTTCGACTTGGGCGGGTTGAAGTACTCCCAGGGGATCATGATCATGATCAGGATGATCACCCCGTGGACGGCGGCGGAGATCGCCAGCCACGGCGCGCTCGCCATCCACTCGTAGAGCACGTCGTTGAAGGTGCGTTCGACTTCCCAGGACTTGGGAATCGAGGACTCGATGTGGACGTTGGAGAAGTCTTCTTGGCTCATGGACGCACTCTGGGGGGCTTTCCGGCGGGGTCGGCCCTGGTCGGGCGGTGATCCGGCCGGGGCGGCCGGGAAGGATCCGGTCTGGGCGGCGGGGGGGGGCCGGCCAGGTCCGGGCGGTCGATTCGGATCTCAGGTGGGGGCGTGGTGCTCCCTCCCGCTCCCCGCGTGAACGCGCCGGTTTCGAAAGGGTTCAGAGTATAGCTGGGTGCCTTGGCCCCGGGTACCGCCCGAGGACCGATCGGGGGCCGCCCGAGGGGGTGTCCCGGCGTCCGGCCTGGGGCCGTGGTCCGGGCCCGCGGGCGGGGGAGCCCGGGATGGGCTCAGGGGGTGGCCGCCGGCTTCTGGAACAGGTTGGGGGGCCAGACGTAGGCCGCCTCCAGGAGCTTGCCGAGGCCCATCTGCACCCGCAGGTCGGCCTCCCGCTGGGCCTGGCCCTTGATCCAGTTGCGCTGGCCGGCCGGGTCGTCGAAAGGCGGGATCTTGGCCACCTTGTACTCCTCGGGGCGCACCAGGATGTACCCCGCCGGCTTGCCGTCGACCATGAACTCCAGGCTGGGGGAGAGTTCTCCGGGCTCGGCCTTGTCCAAGAAGGCCCCCACGGCGGGATTGGCTGCGGAGAGCCCTTGGAGCGACAGGAAGTCGGTCAAGCCCTTGGTTCCCGGGACGCAACCGCCCACCTGTTCGGACAACTCGCCCATGTCCTCGCCGTTCTCGATCCGGCGACGCAAGTCCTCCAGGCGCTGGCGGGTCCGTTCGGCCCCTCCGGGACCGTCGGCGCGCAACACGATCTGGGTGGCCTTGACCGACCGGCTTTGGTCCTGCCGGCGCGCGGCCTCGCGCTGGACGAAGAGCGCAAAGCCGGGCCGCACGTAGCTGTCCTGGGAGACGCGCCCGCCCGGGCTCGCCCCGCGGCCCGTGACGGACTCCTCCCACAGCAGGCGGTGAACTCGGGCGTAGTACTCCTCCTTGCGTTCGAAGGAGTTGAGCCCCTCCTGCTTCAGCTCGGCGGCGAACTGGGTGATGCTGCCGGCCTGTTCCTGGTCTTCCTTCAGCTTCTGCCGCACGAAGCGGTCCACCTGCTCGGGGTTGAAGCCCAGGTCCTTGCCGCCCTGCATCTCCAGCAGGATCCGGGCCCGGTCGACGATTTCCTCGCTGAACATCACTTCGCGATCACGCCCGCCACGCTTCTGCAGCGCGGCGCGACGTTGGACCCCGCGCTGGAGATCCATGAGGGTGACGGGTTCCTCGTTGACGATCAGCGCGCAGGAATTGAAGGTCTGCCACCCGGCCTTGGGATCCTCCGGCGCGGGGGGCGGCGCGGGGGGCGGCGCGGGGGGCGGCGTGCCCGCGGGCTCCGCGGGGGTGGCTTCGGGCGCGGGGGCCGCGGAGTCGGCCCCGGCCTCCGGGACGGACCCCTTTCCGGCCGTGTTCGCGGCGCTGCCGGGCTCCGGAGCCAGCCGATCCTCGAGCCGGTCCTCCCGGGAGCGGGGAGGTTTCCCGGAGGCAGGCGGTTTCGCCGGGGGCGTCGGCTGGCCCTGGGCGGCGTCGGGGCTCGCGGGCTCCTGGGGTTTCTGGGGCTCCTGATTCCCCGGATTCCCCTGGGTCACGGTCCCCGGAGGCGTGGACGGGGCCGCGGCCGCCAGGCAGAGCACGAAAATCGAGAATGCGAACGGGTTCATGGGCGGCGTGGGGTGGGGATCTTCGGGCTCGCGCCCGCAGCCTGCAAGAGCGACTCGAGCCACGCAAGCGCCGCGGCGGGTTCCTGCGCCCGCTTGGGGACCACCAGGTGGGCTACGCCCGTGCGCAGGTTGCGCCATTCGACGCGCTGGCTCGCCAGCCCGTCGATGGCGGCGCGGTCGGAGTATTCCACCAGGTAGGCATCGTTGCGCCAGGCGAGGCGCGTGATCGACAGGGGCTCCAGCAGGAATCGCAGGCGGAATTGCCGCACCAGGGCCTCGGCGGTCGCGGGCACCCGACCGTAGCGGTCCCGCAGCGCCGAGAGCGCCTGGTCGAGCTCCGCTCCCTGATGGGCCGCGTCCAGGGATCGCAGGGCCTCCAGGCGCGCGTCCTCGGTCGGGATCCACTCCGCGGGCAGGTAGGCCTTGAGGCCCAATTCCAACTCGACCCCCGGCGTCAGTTCCGCGTCGGTGGTGGCCGTGGGTTGGCTCATGCCCGAGCGCATGCGCTCGATGGAGAGCTTGAGCAGTCGGCAGTACATGTCGTAGCCGATGGCCGCGATGTGTCCCGACTGCTCGGGGCCGAGGATGTTGCCTGCCCCGCGGATCTCCAGGTCCTTCATCGAGATCTGGAAGCCCGCCCCCAGCTGGGTCAGCTCCTCCAGGGCCTTCAGCCGGTCCCGGGCCACCTCGCGCATGGGCTTGTGGGGATCCACCAGCAGGTAGCAATGGGCCTTGTGCTCGCCGCGACCCACGCGCCCGCGCAGCTGGTGCAGCTCCGCCAGCCCGAAGTGGTCGGCCTCGTCGATGAAGATCGTGCCCGCCGCGGGGATGTCGAGTCCGTTCTCGACGATCGTGGTGGCCACCAGGCAGTCCGCGTCACCGCTGGAGAACTGGTCCATGACGCCCTCCAGGATCCGCGGGTTCATCTGGCCGTGGCCCACCGCGAAGCTGCACTCGGGAACGAGCTGGGAGAGGCGCTGGGCCACGCCCACGATGGACTGCACGCGGTTGTGCATGAAGAAGATCTGGCCCCCGCGGTTCTTTTCCCGCAGGAACGCCTCGCGCAGGAAGGCGTCGTCGCCGCGGTCCACGAGCAGGGTCTCGATCTCCTGGCGGCCCGGCGGGGGGACCGAAAGCGCCGAGATGTCGCGCACGCCCGAGAGCGACATGTGCAGCGTGCGTGGGATCGGCGTGGCCGAGAGGGTCAGGATGTCGACGCGCTCCCGCAGGGCCTTGAAGTGCTCCTTGTGGGTCACGCCGAAGCGCTGCTCCTCGTCGATGATCACCAGTCCCAGGCGCTTGAAGCGCACGTCCTTCGACAGGAGCCGGTGGGTGCCCACGACGATGTCCACCTCGCCGTTCTCGATGCGGCGCACCAGTTCCTTCGAGTCGCGCGCGGCCACCGTGCGCGAGAGCACGCCGAGCTCCAGGGCGAAGTCCGCCAGGCGCTCCTTGAAGGTCAGGTAGTGCTGGTGGGCGAGCACGGTGGTCGGCACGAGCACCGCCACCTGGCCGCCCGAAGCCGCCACGCGGAACGCGGCGCGGATCGCGATCTCGGTCTTGCCGAAGCCCACGTCCCCGCACAAGAGCCGGTCCATGGGATGCTCTCCAGCCAGATTCGCGGCGATCTCCTGGTCCGCGACGGCCTGGTCGGCGGTGTCCTCATAGGGGAATTCCCCCTTCATGGAGGCCACCAGCGCGTCGTCGGGACGCCAGGGAGGACGGGTGGAGAGTTCGCGCTTGGCCTGGACCTCGAGCAGTTCGCCGGCCAGGTCGAACAGGGCACGCTCGACCTTTTCCCGTCGGCGCCGGAAGGACTGGCCGCCGATCTTGTCCAGGGGCGGCCGGTAGGCTCCCTTGGAGGCCGCGCCGCCGCCAGCCCCGCCCGCGCCCACGTAGCGCTGCACCAGGTCGATGCGCGAGCCGGGGACGTAGAGGCTGACCTCGTCGGCGAACTCCAGATGCAGGTGGTCTTCCTCGCCGCCGCCGCGCGACATGCGCGTCAGGCCGCGGTAGAGCGCCACGCCGTGGACCGCGTGCACCACGTAGTCGCCGGGCTTGAGCTCGAAGAACGACTGCAGCGCGCGCGTCTTGTGGGCCACCCGCGCGGGCGAGGCGCGCCTGGCGCTGGTGATGCCCGCGATCTCGCGGTGGTCCACCACGACCTGGCCCAGGGCGGGCCAGCGGAATCCCTTGGACACCGCGCCTACCCGCAGCTCGACCTCCGGCACGAGGCCTGCCTCCGCCAGCACCTGGCTCAGCCGCTCCCGCTCGGCCTCCGTGCGGCAGGCGACGCTGATGCGCGTGCCGTCGGCGGTGATCTCGCGCATCATCGCGGGCGCGGCCCGCACGCCGACGCCCAGGGCCTGCACCGAACGGGTTTCGAAGTTCAGGTCCGAGGCAGGCAGACTTTGCAGCGAGAGCCGGAGCCGCTCGGCGAAGGCCGCGCGCAACGCGGTCAGGGCCCGCTGGTGGGAGGGGGACTGGATGCGCAGGCCTTCGGCGCGGTCCTCGATGCGCAGGGGCTCGAACTCCACCACGATCGCGGTGGGCGAGAGCAGGGCGTGGGGCTGGATGCCGCCGCCGTCCTCGATTCCGCCGGGATCGGAGGCGAGGAAGATGGCGGCGTGGTTCAGCGTTTCCACGCTGGTCTGCAGGGCGGGATCGAAGCGCCGCAGGGACTCCACGGCGTCGTCGAACATCTCGATCCGCAGCGGCAGCTCCGCCGCCCGCGGGAACACGTCCAGGATCTCCCCGCGCAGGCTCAATTCGCCCGGCCGCTCCACCAGGGGCACCCGCGTGTAACCCGCGTCCACCAGCCGCCGCAGCAGTTCCTCCAGGTTCAGGCGCTGGCCCTTGGAGATCGACAGCCGGTCCTTCTCCACGGAGCCGGGTTCGGGGACTCGTTCGAGCATCGACAGGACGCTCGCCACCAGGAGGCGCGGTCGCTCCGCGGGCGGACCGCAGAGGATCTGGGCCGTGATCAGTCGCTCCCGCAGAGCCAAGTCGTCCTGGCCCCGCGCGCCGTCTCCGCGGGACGCGAGCCGCAGGGCGGGGGCGCCGAACTGCTCCAGGTCCGAGGCCAGGGCGACGCCCTCCGCTTCGGTGGAGACCAGGGCGAGCCATGGACCCTGGAGCCGTCGCGAAAGGACGGCCAGGCACAGGGCCTGGGAGGCGCCCCAGAGTCCGCCCACGGCCAGGGTGCGGCGCCGCTCCAGGGTCCGGGCCAGCAGCTCGAATTCGCCGCTGGCCAGGGCGCGCTCGGGATCGCACAGGAAGGCCCGCGGTTCCGAGGGCCGCGGGGCTTTGGCCGGCGACCGCGGAGCCTTGGCCGGCGACCGCGGGGCTTCGGCCGGCGACCGCGGGGCTTCGGAAGGCGGGGAAGCGCCGGGTTCGGAATCCGGGAGGCGGCTCATGGGCCCGCCGGTTCCACGGGCTCGATTTCCAGCAGCGCCTCGAAGGCGGCCCAGCTCTCGGCTTCCTTCAGCGTCCGACCCCAGGCCGCGGGAAAGCGCCGGCCGTCGATGCCGGCCGCCACCAAGAAGGCGCGCTCGTGGGCCGCCCCGCGGGTCTCGACCACTTCATAGGTGGGCAGCCGGGCGTAGCGCGCCTGACACAGCTCCTGCAGGCGCTGCTTGGGGTTGTCGCGGGCGTCGTCGCCGAGGGCCCGGCCCAGCTCCTCGGCCAGGGTTGCGTGCACGAACTCCCGGGCGGCCGCGTAGCCCGCGTCCAGGTGCACGGCGCCGATCAGGGCCTCGTACAGGTTGGCCAGCACCGCCTGGGAGGGGGAGCGACCCCGCAGGCCGGGCCCGAGGCGCGCGAGTCGCTCCAGGCCCAGGCGTCGGGCCGGTTCCGCCAGGGAACGGCGCGAGACCACGTCGGCCTTGAGTTGGGTCATGCGCCCTTCGTCGAGCCGCGGCTCGCGGGCGTGGAGCGCCTCGGCGACCACCAGGTCGAGCACGGCGTCCCCCAGGAACTCCAGGCGCTCGTTGTCGGCCCCGCCGTCGCAGGAGGCGTGCGTCAGGGCGAGGGTGAGCAGCGCAGGGTCGCGGAACGCGTGGCCGAGCTCGGGCATGGGGAGAGAGGGTACCCGCCTTGTGGTCGGCGAGTCAGCGGGTGAGAATCGGCCCATGGCCCAGTTGCCCGAGGACCGGCCTCCCCGCGGAGAGCGCCCGCCCCCCGAGGACGTGGAGCCCCTGTTCGCGGGGTTGCGCGGCGCGGGCGAGGCCGGCGACCCGCCGCCCTACGACGAGACCGAGGGCCAGCAGGGCCCGGCGGCGGACCCGTGGCGCCGCGGCCACCTTTCCCAGACCCTCGACGCGGGCGTCGCCTCCGAGGGCACGCGGGGCGAGCCAGAGGACGAGGCCCTGGGCTCCAACCTGGGTCTGTTCCTCAAGGCCCTGCTCGTGGTCGCCCTGCTGCTGGGCTTCAGCGCGGCGATCTACTTCGTCCTGGGAGTCTGATAGAGCTCGAAGGACGAGAGCGTGGCCGTGGCCCGGGCTCCGAGGATGCGCACTCGCAGGGCTTCGACGGGGGTGTCCAGGGCCGCGGCCTCCTGCTCCAGTCGCACGATGCGCCGATTCCCCACGGTCGTGCCCCGTGCCGCTTCGCGCCAGGCGCCGCCGCGGCGAGTCTCCACGACGAAGCTCGAGATTCGCTGGCCCAGGGCGATGGGCTCCCGCAGCACCACGCGGTCGATCGCCGCGGGTGCGGCGAGTTCCAGGGCCACCCAGGGCTCGCCCGCGTCGTCCTCCGCGGCCCAGTAGGTCCCTGGATCGCCGTCGTTGAGACGCCCGGCGTCGAATTCCGGGGCGCTGCCGCGCACGCTGGAGCAGAGAGCCCGCGCGTCGCGCCCGAGATCGCGGGAGTAGACCCCATCAATGCGTCGCCGCAGTTCCAGGAGCCGGGCCGCGTCGTTCTCGTGCACCAGCCCCCGTCGGTCCACCGGCAGGTTGAGCAGCAAGGACCCGTTGTGCCCCACCGAGCGCTCGTACAGGTCGAACAGGTGCTCCACGGACTTGACCTCTCCGTCCTGCTCGGGGTGGTGGAACCAGCCGGGCCGGATCGACACGTCACATTCGGCGGGCACCCAGTGGGCGCCGTTCGGGTCGCCCTCATTGAGGGACTTCGTCGGCGGAGCGCCGATGCCGCGCGCGAAACCCGCCGTGTCGAGCATCGACCAGCAGGTCTCTCCCGCGAAGCCCTGCTCGTTGCCCACCCAGCGCACGTCGGGGCCGATGTCGCTGAAGATCACGGCCCCAGGCTGCAGGCGGCGCACGATCGACGTGAAGCGCTCGAAGTCGTAGACCTGCCGCTTGCCGTTCGGGCCCTCGGCGCAGGCTCCATCCCACCAGACTTCGAAGACCTCGCCGTAGTTCGACAGCAGTTCCTCCAGCTGCGCGGCGTAGAAGTCGTTGTACTTGGGTGAGTCCCCGTAGAGCGGGGAATGGCGATCCCAGGGGGAGAGGTACAGGCCGAAGCCGAGTCCCTGTTCGCGGCAGGCGTCGGAGAGTTCGCGCAGCACGTCGCCCCGACCGTCGCGCCAGGGCGAACGGGCCACGGTGTGGTCGGTGAGCTTGGAGGGCCACAGGCAGAAGCCGTCGTGGTGCTTGGCGGTCAGGAGGATCCCGGTCATGCCGGCCTCCTTGGCCACCCGCGCCCATTGGCGCGCGTCCAGTTCCGTGGGCGCGAACAGCGCCGGCGATTCCGTGCCGTCGCCCCACTCGCGGCCGGTGAACGTGTTCATGCCGAAGTGCACGAACGCGTAGTAGCCGAACTCCTGCCAGCGCAGTTGTCGCTCGGAGGGCAGCGGCGGGATCGGCGCCGGCGCGCTGACGGCCCGGGGCGGGCTGGAGCCTGGGGCGCGCGGGCCGGGCCGCGCGCAGGCGACCAGGGCGAGACAGGTCATGCCCGCGAGGCGCAGGGCGGTCAGGTTCGGCACAGGCGCGCGTACTCCTGTTCGGCGAAGCGGTCGGTCATGCCCGCCAGGTAGTCGCACACCGCGCGGTGCAGGCCCGCGCGCTCGATCCACTGCTGGTACCAGGGCGCCATTTCCCGCGGCCGTTCCACGTAGACCGCGAACAGGGCCGAGAGCACCGCCAGCGCGTGCTGGGTCAGCTCCATCAAGTGGGGGTGGCGATAGAAGCGACGGTAGAGGAACTCCGTGAGCTCGGCCACCTCCAGGGCGATGGCGTCCGAGTGGTCCACGAGGCGCGCCCCGTGGGTGCGGGCCGACTGGGCATCGCGCAGGTCGAGCCGGTCCAGACGCGCGGAGGTGGCGCCGATCAGGTCGTTGATCGCGATCTTGAGCAGCTCGTTGGTGACGCGCTTGACGCGCAGCTTCGTGTCGTTGGTGGCCGAGAGGAATCCCGGATGTCGCAGTTCCACCGACTCGGCGGCGCCGCGCCACAGGGCCACCTCCTCCTGCAGTTGCTGCTCCTGGAACATGCGCGCCAGCAACCCGTCCTCCAGGTCGTGCATCAGGTAGGCCGTGGAGTCGGCCAGATCCACCACCTGGGCCTCCAGGTAGGGCCGCTCGGGCCTGGGGCGGAACTCCGCGGGCCAGTCGGCGTCCTTCTCGTGCTTGAGCAGGGATTCGCGCAACTCGCGCGTCAAATTGAGTCCGGGGTACTCCGGACTGCGCCGCTCCAGCCGGTCCACCACGCGCAGCACCTGGAAGTTGTGGCGGAATCCGCCGTGGTCCTTCATCAGCTCGTCGAGGGCCGCCTCCCCGCGATGTCCGAAGGGCGGGTGTCCGATGTCGTGGCACAGGGCCAGGGCCTCGCAGAAGGGCTCGTTGAGCGCCAGGGCGTTGCCGACGCTGCGGGCCACCTGGGCCACCTCGAGGGAGTGCGAGAGTCGCGTGCGGTAGTGGTCGCCCTCGGTGTTGACGAACACCTGGGTCTTGTACATCAGGCGGCGGAAGCCGGTGCAGTGCACGATGCGGTCGCGGTCGCGCTCCCAGCAGGTGCGCAGGTCGTCCTCCTCCTCGGGAAAGCCGCGGCCCCGGGAACGGGCGCTGTGCAGCGCGTAGGGAGCCAGGTCGCGCTCCTCGCGCGTCTCCTTGGCGCGACGGTCGAACAGCGGAAGCCGGGAGGCCATGCAACCGCCAATCTAGTGTCCACTGGCGCGAGTTCGGCGACAAAATCGACCGGTCCGCGGCCCCGCGGCGGCTCCAGGCTCGGGGCCCCACGACGCGCGTTCCCCGTGAAACCCCGCCGGGGCGGCCTGTCCGGGGGTGGACGGCTCGCACCGGGCCGGTCCCCGTCCCAGGTCGTGCCGCGGGCGCGGAATTCGTATGCTCTGCGCGATCCATGAAACTTCTTCGAACGTCGGGAGCCGCGCTGCTCGCGGGAGGCGCGGCCCTGTGGTGTGCCTGCGGCGAGGCGCCCAAGCCGGTGGACTCCGGGGCCGGCGCGGGTTCCCTCCTGCCCCCCGGCCACCCGACGCCCGGCGGCGGCACGCCGGCGCAGGGCCCCGTGGCCAACGAGACTCGACTGGCCGGAACCCTGACCCTCGAAGGACCCGGGTTCGAGCTCCCCGCCACCACGATCTTCGTCAACGTGCGCCCCAAGGGCCAGAAGGGGCCCTGGCTGTCGCGCAAGTACACCATGGACTCGCCCAGCATCGCCGGTGAGGCGGGCGGCCCGCGCCGCCTCGACTTCTCCCTGCGCTCGGCGGACACGCAGTTCGAGACCTTCAACATGAACGGCCTGCACGACGCACCCGAGGGCATCGAGCTGGAGCTGCATGTGTGCGTCAAGGCCACGGGCTTCGTCGACGGGGCGACCCTGTGCGAGGCCGTGGCGCCGTTCACCAAGGGCAAGCAGGACTACGCCCTGACGCTCACGGCTCCGTAGGCCGCGCCATGGGATCCCTCGCGCCCTGGTATGAAGAGGCCTTCCGCTCGGACTATCGGCGGGTGTACGCCCACCGGGACCTGGCCAGTGCCCGGTCCGAAGTGAGCTTCCTGGTGGAGCGCGGCCTGTCGGGTCGCGTGCTGGACCTGTGCTGCGGTTTCGGTCGCCACACCCTGGCCATGGTCGAGCGCGGGCTCGACGCCTGGGGGATCGATCTGTCCATGGACCTCCTGCGCGAGGCCGGCGCCCTGGAGAACGCAGAGCGGTTGGAGGGCCGCCTGCTGCGCGGCGACGCGGCCGCCCTGCCGTTTCGGGACGCCAGCTTCGACTGCGTCGCGAACCTGTTCTCGTCCTTCGGCTACTTCGGCGAGTTGGGCGACGCGCGCATGCTGTCGGAGATCGCGCGCGTGACCAAGGTCGGCGGCCGCGTGTTCCTGGACCTGATGAACCCCGCCTTCGTGCGGGCGAACCTCCGCGCCGAGTCCTCCCGCGAGGGCCGTGACTTCCTGGTGCGGGAAACACGCTCCCTGATGGAGGGCGGCCGGCGCGTGGTCAAGGACGTGGAACTGCGGTTCGACGACGGCGGGATCCGGCGCTGGCGCGAGGACGTGCGCATGTACGAGGAGGCCGAGTTGCGCGGCCTGCTCCAGGGCCGCGGCCTGCGCGTGGAGGCGGTCCTGGGGGACTTCGACGGGAGCACCCGTTCCGAGGCCTCCCCGCGCATGATTCTCTGCGTCCGGCGCTGATTTCGCGGGGCCCGGGGGGGCCTGGCCGGGGCCTGGGGGCGGACCGGGGAAGGAAGCCGGCCCAGGCTCAAGTCCGGGGCCGGGGCCCAGTCGAAAGGTCCCTGAGCATGCCCGCGGCTCGCCCCTCCGTCCCCTGGCTGGTCCCCCTGTTCCTGCTCCTCTCCGCCTGCGGCGCGGACGAGCCGGAATCGGGCGGGTCAGAGACCCCGTCGGCCGCCGCCGAGGGCACCCCGGGGAACTCCAAGGGGCTCGATGCCCGGCGCGTCCAGGACACGGCCACCGCCGCCGAGCACATCGCCCTGCTCGTTCCGGCGGACACCGCCGTCTACGTGCAGCTCAAGTCGATCGCCACCTTCGACAACATGATCGCCCGTCTCGCCCGCGCCAACGTGGAGCTGGGGCCGTCCTTCGACGAATTGGGGCGAGCGTTGCACCGCAGGCTGCCCGGCGACTCCCGCTATCTGGAGTCCGACCGGCCCGTGGGCCTCGCCCTGTCGCTGCCGCCCGACCGCGACCCGATCCTGACCCTGGTGTTGCCGGTCAAGGACGTGGTGCTCTACCGCCGCTCCCTGCAGATTTCGCCCCAGGGACCCCAACCGGTGTTCGACGGCACCTACCTGGCGATCTCGGACGACCGTTCCTACGAACGGCCGCGGGCGCCGGTGTCCTTGGCCTGTGGGGACAGCGAGGCCTCCGTGGTGGCGCGCGCGGACATCGCCAAACTGGACCGCCGCTTCGGCTCCCAATTCCGGTTGGCCCTGGCCGCCCTCGCCACCGGTGAGACCAGCAAGAGTCTGGGCCTTCCCGGCGATCCCCGCTGGATCGCCATGATCCAGGAACTGGCCGATCCGCTGCTCTACACCCTGGCGGTGGGGCAGTCCGCCGAGGTGACCTGCGAGATCAGGGCCGACCGGATCCAACTCGACGCCTCCCTGCACACGCGCGACGCCGGCGTGCTGGCGGCCTGGACCCAGGCCCCGGCGGTGGACCTCGCGCCCCTTTCTCGCTCCCTGGTGGCCTCGGACACGTTCTCGTTCCTGGGCGGCGCCGATCCGACGGTCCTGGCCGAGCAACTGGCCCGGGCCCTGACCACCACCGACGCCGAGCGCGAGCGCCTCTCCAAGCTCCTCTCGAGCTTCACCGAGCTCTTCGGGCCCGCCGCCGCGGTGTCCGCCTCCCTCTCCAACGGCGAATCCCATGTGGCCCTGCACGTCGCCGCGGGCGCCGACCCGGCCTTTGGGCGCAACCTGGCCTCGACCTTCGAGCTGTTTTCCCGCAGCGGCCTGGGCGTGGCGGTGCAAAGCAAGAGCTCCACCACGATCGAGGGTGTCGAGGTCGAGGACCTGCTGGTGCGCTTCGACGCCCCCTCCATGTGCGCCCTGACCGGCGAGCGCCCCGAGGACCTGGTGGCCGTCCAGGCCCGCCTGGACGGCGTGGCCAGCACCCTCTTCGGCGCCGAGAACGTCCGCGTGCGGATTGCCTGTTTCGAGAGCGTCGCCCTGATCGCCGTGGGCAACGACGACCCCTGGTTCCGGCGCACCCTGCTGTGGGCCAAGGAAGGCCGGGACCTCTCGCCACCCGAGGTGCGAGCCGCCCTGGAGCACCTGGGCCAGGCCCCCGCGGCGGCGGTGATGCGCCTGGACCTGGCCCGCTGGGGCCAGGACGAGGCCGACTGGAGGGCCCAGTGGAGCGCCCTGTCCGAACCCGTGCGCAATCTCTCGGCGCCCGGGGAGGCCGCCATGCACGCGGTCGATCCGGTGCCTTTGACCGTGCACCTGGGAGCCGAGGGGCGCACGCTGCGCATCGGCGTCTCCATGGGACTCGAAATGGGCGCCGCGGGCCGCTCGACGCGCCGCTAGGCTCCCGGCCTCGGCCGCGCCCGCTTCGCCACGGCTCCCGGGCCGCAGGTGGGGATCGTCGCCGGGCACATTCGCGCCAGGACCGCGCGGCCGGCCGCGTCGGGTCGCTATACTGCCCGCTTCACCAAGCTCCATCGAGCAGGAAGAGGCCCGGCCATGCGCGAGAACATCGTCTTTTCCGATCAGGCCAAGGAACTGGCCGCCAAGGCGAGGGCGATCGCCGACAAGCACGTCCGTCCCGGCGCCAAGAAGCACGACCGGGCCCAGGAGTACAACTGGGAGGCCGCCCGCGCGGTCGCGGACGCGGGCCTGTTCCGCACGTTCATTCCCAAGGCCTACGGCGGACTGGAGGCGGGCATCCTCGCGCTGGCGATGGTGACCGAGGAACTCGCCAAGGCCGATTCAGGCTTCGGCGTGGCCTTCGCCGTCAATGCGCTGGGCTCCTTCCCGATCCTCGTCGGGGGCACCGAGGCGCAGAAGCAGCGCTGGCTGCCCCAGATCGCCCGCGGCGAGAAGTTCGTGGCCTTCTGCCTCTCCGAGAAATTCGCCGGTTCCGACGCCGGCGGCCTGGCGGTCACCGCGGAGGAGGATGGCGACCACTACGTGATCTGCGGCGAGAAGAAGTGGACGACCAACGGCGGCGTGGCGGACCTGTATTCGGTCTTCTGCGTCACGGATCCCACCTCCAAGTCGCGCCGCATCAGCGCCATCGTGGTGGAGAAGGGCACGCCCGGATTCACCGTCAAGAAGGTCGAGGACAAGATGGGCATCCGCTGCGTGCCGGTGGTGGAGACCCACTTCGACCACGTGCGCGTGCCCAAGTCGAACCTCATCGGCGAGCGCCCCGGCGTGGGCTTCAAGCACGCCATGATGACCCTGGACCTGGCGCGGCCGGGAGTCGCGGCCCAGGCGGTGGGGGCGGCCCAGGGGGCCCTGGATCTGGCGAACCTCTACGCCCAGCGGCGCCACCAGTTCAACGTGCCCATCTCCAACCACCAGATGGTGCAGAAGATGCTCGCGGACATGGCCATGAAGACCGAGTCGGCTCGCTGGCTGGTCTATGCCGCCGCGGCCTGCGCGGACGCCAAGTCCGGCGACGTCAGCAAGATGGCGGCCATGGCCAAGTGCCTGGCCACGGACGTCGCCATGGAGGTCGCCACCGACGCCGTCCAGGTGTTCGGCGGCTACGGCTTCATGGAGGACTACCCGATCGCCAAGTACTTCCGCGACGCCAAGATCCTCCAGATCTACGAAGGCACCAACCAGATCCAGCGCATGGTCATCGCCCGCCACATGATCCGCGAGGCCATGGATCTGGAGCATCTGGCCGCCTACATCCCCACCGAGACCCAGGCCACCTACAAGGATGGGGCGGTGAAGACGGCCGCCTCCAGTCAGGCCGCCGGCTCCTGAGGGACCCCAGCGGTTCCTGACCTCCGCCCCGAGACGGGTCGGCCCACCGCGCCCGGTGGGCCGGCCCGTTTGCTTTGGGTTTCGAGCGCTGACCGCGGCCCTCCCGTGGGCCCAGGCGCGGGACCACGGGAAGGAATGGCGGCATCGTCATGGCTCCTGCCGTTCTGTCGTGCGTACCTCCTCCTGCGGGGCGAGTGTGCCACATAGGCAGCCAGGCCCAGCCCGGTGGTTTCGGTTCATCAGGTTACGTAAGCGACTTCCTGATAGGGACTTACCGGCAATCGGGGGCGGTTGGGGGGTGCTCGGACCGGGTTTCGCACAGTTCGAGTTCACGGGTCGGCAGGATCCTCGTACTCTCACGCGAAGGTTAGATCTCATGAGGCACAAGCAGGCAAGGACCGGAGAAGCGGAAGGCAAGCGCGGCACGGGCGCCGGTGCGACGCCCATGGAGGCGGGAGCCGAGACGCGGCGCGCGGGCACCCAGTCCGCCCATCGCCGGGCGGCGCCGCGCGCCCGCCGAGCCCAGGGCTCGGGCTCCAAGAGTTCGGGACGGGGGTCCGCGACCCGCGCCCAGGCGGGATCCACCGCCGGCTCCCATGGGTGCTCCCAGCCGACGGCCCAGGTCTTGACCCATGCCGAGCTCGACGGGCGGCTCGATGCCCTGGCCACGGCCCCGGAGTTCTTCTCGGCCGGTGCCCTGACTCTGGCCATGGAGCTGGACCGCGCGGGCACCTGCCTGGAGATCAGCGACCCCCTGAGCTGGCGCAGGGCCCCCAAGACCGACAAGACCGCGGGCCGGGTGACCCTGGCCCAGCAGTTCCGCAGCGAAGTGGACGCCATGGTGATTCTCGACCGCGAGGACGAGGCGCGCCTGGCCCGGCGCGTGGAATTCGCCCGCATCCGCTTCCAACACGGCATGGCCGCCGCGGGGCTCGACAAGAGCGCGGTGGTGGACGGCGTGAGCTCCAGCGCGGGCGGGTTCGTGGGCATCTACGGCACCACCTGCAAGCTGCCCGGCGAGCTGTGCCGCCGTTGGGCCGAACTCCATGCCCTGCGCACGGAGATGGTGGAGCGCAACCTCTACCTCGTGCTGATCAACGTGGAGCGCTACTCGCACACCACCGCGAGCCAGGGTGACCTGATCCAGGAGGGCTCGGCGGCGCTGTTCCGCGCCGTGGACGGCTTCGACTGGCGCCGTGGGCTCCTGTTCCGCACCTACGCCGTGCACTGGCTGAACCAGGCGTTCCGCAGCTACCTGTACAACTTCACCAACACGGTGAGGGTGCCGGTGTACCTGCAGAAGGCCCTCAAGCACGTCAACGACGCCAAGAACCGCCTGGGGGACGCCAAGGCAAGCGTGGAGCGCATCGCCCAGGAGGCGCAACTCGGGGAGGGCCTGGTGGCCGCCGCGATGTCCGCCGCGCGCACGGCACGCTCCATCGACATGACCTTCGACGACGAGGGGGAAGGCGGGCGCCTGAAGGACCTGCTGGAGGCTGAAGTCGCCGAGGACGGTCCCTACACGACCGCCCTGGAGGACGTGTCCCTGGAAGACAGCCTGGGCCAAGCCCTCGATCGCCTCTCGGAGCGCGAGCGCTACGTGGTCAGCCTGCGCTTCGGCGTGGGCACCGAGCGCGAGCACACGCTGGCCGAGGTGGCGGCGAAGCTCGGAGTCAGTCTCGAGCGCGTGCGCCAGATCCAGGTGCGGGCCATCGGCAAGCTGCGCAACCCGCAGCTGCGCAAGGTGGTCGACCCGTACCTGAATTGACCCGGCGCCCGATCCGGGCTCCACGAAACATCGCCCCCGCGTCCGACGGCCCTTGGGGACCGGACGCGGGGGCGATGTGTTGAACCCCGCGGCGGCCGGGGCAGCGGGGGGCGCGGGGCGCGCCGGCTCCGGTCAGGCGAAGGCCTTGGTCAGGTCCTGCAGCACGGCTTCCTCTTCCTTGGAGATCTTGCCGATGCCCAAGAGGCCGCCCGAGGCCGCCGCGACCCTGCGCGCGCGGCCGATCAGCTCGCTCTTCAGGCGCTCGCGCTGCTCCGGCGGCAGCGCGCCGCAGATCGTGCCCACGTAGCTCTTCCAGGCCTTGAGCAGGGATCCCTCGGGCGCGTGGGTGAGCCAACTGCCCAGCAGGTCCTGGTTCTGGCGGTCGAGCCCGACGTCCAGGGCCGCCTGGAGCACGGCCTTGCGCTCGTCGGCGTCCACGCCGCCCGAAGCCCAGGCCACCTCCACCAGGGGCACCAGGGAGAGGGCCGACAGCGTGGCGGGCGAGAGCCCCAAGCTCACGAGGCCGTCCAGGGCCGCGGCGTCCACGATGCCGGTGGCCTTCGACAGCTCCTCGCGGGTGATGCGCGCCTGCTTCTCGCCCCGCATTCGCTCGAGGATCTTGGCTTCCTCCTTGCGAAAGAACTCCTCCTCCAGGGTCCTGCCGCGTTCGCCCAGTACACGTTGTTCCGTCATGGTCGTTCCCCTCGGGTGTGTGCGCGGCCCCCGCGGCCGCGCTGCGTCGCAATCAGTGGGGCGGGGATCCTAGACGCGAAGGCCGCTTCGTTCCACCGCCCCCATCACGGTTCCCCCGCCGGCGCCAGGGGCGCGGAAAGCACCCCGGCGGGCCGTCTCGGACTCCCGAGGGGGTGCATCACTGGCGGTCGGAGGCGAACACCCAGCGGAAGATCTCGCCCAGCTTGGGCGGCTTGCCGGTCATCAGGATGCCGACGCGGAAGATCTTGGCGGCGGCCCAGAAGGCCAGGGCCACCGAGAGCAGCAGCAGCAGGGTCGTCGCCACGTACTCCCAGGTCTCGGGCGGCCCGGCCGCGCGGTTCATCATCACGAACGGCGTGAAGGGCGGGATGAACGAGAGCACCCGCGCCAGTGTGCCGTTGGGATCCTGCCCCACGGGCATCAGGGCCATCAGCGGCAGCATCAAGAGGACCATGATCGGCGACATCAGGTTCTGCGCTTCCTTGATGGAATTGCAGGCGGAGCCGATGCCGACGATCATCGACGCGTAGAGCAGGAACCCCAGCAGGAAGTAGACGACGAAGGACAGGAGGAAGCTCGGGTCGCTGACCAGGATCGAGAGATCCACGTCCCCGGGAAGGTCCATCAGGGTCGGGGCCAGCTTGAGGCCCACCAGGAAGAACCCGATCCAGCTCACGATGGTGGTCAGGCCCGTGGCGGCGATGCCGAAGATCTTGCCGGTCATCAGCTCCAGGGGCGAAATCGAGGAGAGCAGCACCTCGATGATGCGGTTCGACTTCTCCTCGACCGTGTTGGTCAAGAGCAACTGGACGATGGTGACGATCGAGACCCACAGCAGGTAGACGAACACCAGCGGGGCCCACTGCCGGATCACGTCCTTGGTGGAGACCTTCTGTTCCTGGCCCGTGGAGTCGATCTGCTTCTCGTCGAAGTGCACCGGCTCCTGGATGCGCCGCGCGACGTCGGGGTCGATCTTCTCGCGGGCGAAGCGCCGGGCCTCGATCACGTCCGAGGACAGGCGGCCGATCCACTCCTTGAGGTCCTGGTCGGTGCGATTGTTGGAGACGTACTTGAAGCCGTCGTTGCTGTCCAAGGGCGTCGGGCCCAGCACGAAGTAGGCGAACAGGCCGCTCTTGCCCTGGTCGAGCTGCTCCCGGGCCCAGCCCTCGGGATCCGCGGTGCCCGGCGGCAGTTCCACGCGCTCGTAGCGCTCGCGCTTGATGCCGGCCTTCAGGGAGCGCGCTTCTTTCGGCGAGAGCGTCGACAGCCAGCCCAGGAACTCCACGGTCTGGGCGGTCAGGTCCGGCGTCTCTCCCCCGGCCTCCGAGTCCTTCGGTTTCCCACCGCCGAAGGCCGCGCCCATCATGGTCATCAGGCGCGCCTTGTTCTCCAGCTGGGCCGCGGTCTTGCCCTCCAGACCCTGGGCCATGGCCCGCATGGGCGGGGGCATGGCCTCCACGGCGGAGGGGCCCTTGACGGTCTGTTTCTGCAGGAACTTCAGCAACTGCAGCACGTCGTCGTACTTGGCGCGCTCCTCCACGGCGGGGAGCAGCCACTGGCTCTGGTCGATCACCGCGTAGCGGCGCACGTCCTTGGCCTTGGCCAGCAGGCTCGGGACGATCACGGCCACGGCCAGGATCACCGGGAACAAGAGGATCCCGATCCAGAAGGTCTTCGTACGCAGGTTCTCGGCGTACTCGCGCAGGGCGACGAGCCAGGTCTTCTTGCTAACCATGGGAGAGGTCCTTCGCCGCCTGGCGGCCGCCGACCGCGCGCACGAACACTTCGTGCAGCGACGGCTCGCGCATGTCGAAGCGCCGCACCTTGACCTGCCCGATCAGGGCGTGGAGCAGTTCCTGGGGGTCCGCGCCCGGGGCCAGGAACAGTTCGGCGGTCTTGCCCGCGTCGTTGACGCGCGTCACGCCCGGCAGGCGCGAGAGCAGGGAGCCGTCGCCGTCGTAGTCGAGCATCACCGCGCGCTCCGCGCTCTTGCGCACCTCCGACAGCGGGCCGTCGATGACCTTGCGGCCCTTGTCGATCAGGAAGATGAAGTCGCACAACTGCTCGGCCTGCTCCATGCCGTGCGTGGAGAAGATCACCGTGCGACCGGCGCGGCGCTGGTCCAGGATCAGGTCCCGCAGGATCTCCACGTTGACCGGGTCCAGGCCGCTGAAGGGTTCGTCCAGGATCATCAACTCGGGCTCGTGAATGATCGTGGCGAGCAGCTGGACCTTCTGACCCATGCCCTTCGACAGGGCCTCGGTGCGCTTGTCGGCCCACTCGCCCAGGCCGTAGCGCTCCAGGAGTTCCGTGGCGCGCCGCTTGGCGGTCGCCGGGTCCAGGCCCTTGAGCCGGCCGAAGTACGCCATGATCTCGGCGCACTTCATTTTCTTGTACAGGCCCTTCTCCTCGGGCAGGTACCCCAGTCGGTCCTTGGTGAGCTCCGAGCTTTTCTGGCCCAGCACGGTGATCGTGCCCTGGTCCGGCTGGATGATGTTGGTCACCATCCGGATCGTCGTGGTCTTCCCGGCGCCGTTGGGCCCGAGGAACCCGTAGATCGAGCCCTTGGGGATCGCGAGCGACAGATCGTCCACGGCGACGTGGGCGCCGAAGCGCTTGGTCACGTGCTCGAGGGTCAGGGCGTGTTCCATGGGGCGATCAGAATGCCGGGGGACGGGCGCTTGGAACAGGGGGGAGATGGATACCGATCGCCGGGCGACGGGTAGAGTAGGCGGCGATGGCACGGAGCAGCGTGCGGACCATGGGGGAGGGGAACTTGTCGTTGGGCGAGCTGCGCACGCTTTCCCTGGACCTGCTGCGCCGGCCGCCCTTCGACCTGGAGCGCCGAAAATTCACCGCCGACCTCCGGCGCAGTCTCGATCCTGACGATCCGGGCGAGGCTGGCGCCCCCGGCGACCCCGGCGATACCGGCGGATCGGGTGCAGCCGGTGCCACAGGTGCCGCCGGTGCCGCCGGTGCCGCCGGTGCCGCCGGCCGGGAACCGCGCGGTCCCGTGGACCTGGCCGGCAAGGCCCAGGAGTTCCTGAGGTCCCCCGAATTCTGGAAGCAGTGGTACGAGGAGCAGCTCTACTACTTCCTCCTGGTGGACAATTTCGCGCCCCGTGGCGAGGACATGCAGTCGATCCCCGGGGAGCTTGCCGCGGGCCGCATCGACGTGCGCGAGGCGATCCACCGCATCGCGCTGTCGGCCAGCTTCGACCAGCGCAATCCAGGGGCGGACACCTTCGTCACCGTGGTCCTGGAGCAGCTGGCGGGCCTGGCCGTGGAGCGGAACCGCCGCGAGCTCGAGATCGGCAAGTCGGTCTATGACGGCAAGCCGGGCAACTTCCTCGGGCGCCCGGGCGCGTCCCAGTCGGACGTCGTGAAGAGCGCCATGGAGCAGCGCTCCTTCGCCGAATCCCTGCTGGGCCGGGAGCACCGCCGGCTGGTGCACGCCGCGGCGGCCAAGTCCGATCTCAAGGACTGGACCGAGGCCTTCCTGGCCGACCCGCGGGTGTTTCCCGATCTGGTGCGGCGGTGGATCGGCTCGCCGGCCTATGCCGCGCGCCTCGGCCGCCGCGAGCCCATGGACAATCGCCTGTTCGTGCGCGCCCTGATCGTCGACCTGTGCCAGCGCGAGCCCACCGCCGAGGAATTCAGCCGCATGCGCAGCGCCCTGGACGGGTTGGCCGACCCCACGCCCCTGCGGGCGGTGCTGGCGCGCCTGCTCGTGGACTCGCTGCAGACGGATCCCAGGCCCGCCCGGGCCGTGCCGGACGCGCCGTCGTTCGTGCGCGAGCAGTTTGCGCGGCTCCTGGGGCGCGCCCCCAGCGCCGCGGAGGAACAGGAGCTCGTGGCGAGCCTCGCCGATCCGGCCTCCAGGCCCGCCCTGCTCACCTACGCGCTGCTGACCCACTCCGAGTACCAGAGCTACTGACCCAGGAGATCGAGCCCATGGAAACGCCTCGCTTCGATCCGGGCACCTCCGCCACCGGGACCTCCGGGGGCCTGGGGCTCGACCGGCGTCAACTCCTGGGCGGGCTCGCCGCGGCGGCCTTGACGGGCCCCTCGGCCCTCGGCGCTGGGGCCCACCTCGGACCGGCGGGCGGCGCTCCGCGCGATCCCCAGGAGCCCGAGCCCTCTCCGCGGACTCGACGGGTGGTGCTGATCGCCTTCGCCGGCGGTGTGCGCACGCGCGAGACCTTCGGCTCGGCCGACAACGTGCCGAACCTGAAGAAGCTCGCCCAGCGCGGCGTGCTCTACCCGCGCATGCGCTCCTCGAACCTGGGCCACTTCGGTGCGGCCCTCGCCATGTTCACCGGCGTCGCCGAGCAGCGCGGCATCCGCGAGAACCAACGCGGCGACCAGCCCACGCTGTTCGAATACTTGCGCAAGGACCTGCAGTTCGCCGCGGGCGACGTTTGGATCGCCACCTCCGGCGGCGCCCAGCAGACCAACTACTCCTACGGGTTGCACCCCAAGTACGGCGCGCGCTTCGGCGCCAACACGCTCGATTCCGACGGCATCTTCAACGCCGAATTCCGCGGGTTGGTGGAGCACTGGGGCAGGCCCACGCGCCGCAGCGCGGCCGAGCAGGCGGCGCTGGCGCGCATGCGGCGGGCCCTGCGCGGCGGCGGGGAGGCCGGGGCCGCGGAGGGAGAGGGCCGCGGGCGGGCGGCGGATGCCTCGGCCCTCAACGACCAGGACAGCGCCGCGCGCGTGGAGCAGTACATCCTCGACGAGCTCACCCGCGGCACGGCGGAGATCAGCGGCCCCAACGCGGCGGATGCCAAGGCCCTGCGCACGGCCCGCAACCTGCTGGCGGTCTTCAAGCCGCGCGTGGTGGCCGTGGTGCTGCAGCAGGCCGACGCGGCCCACGGCTCCTTCAACGCCTACGCCGAGATCGTGCGCCGCAACGACGAGGCCATCGGCGAGCTGGTGGCCGCCATCGAGGCCGACCGGGAGCTGGCGGGGAGCACGGCGATCTTCGTGGCGCCCGAGTTCGGCCGCGACCGCGACCTCAACTCGCGGCGCGGCCTGGATCACGGCGACGGCTCCGACGACCTCAACTACGTGGCCGGCGTGGCGGTCGGGCCCGAGTTTCGCCGCGGCGTGACCGTGGAGGACGAAGTGGCCGTGGTGGACCTGTGTCCGACCGTGTGCTCGCTCCTCGGCGCCGAGGCTCGCCTGTCCAAGGGCCGCAAGCTGCCGAAGCTCCTGGCCTAGCATGGGCGCGCGAATCGGGCCTCCCTTGGGGTTCCCGCACGAGGGGCCCCTCGCCCGCCGCCGGTGGAGCTGGACCTGGATCGCCCTGGCCTCCTGGATCACGCTGCTCGGCTTCAGCGGCTCCACGTTCGCCCAGGAGCCGGGCCCGCGGGAGGCCTGTCTCGACTGCCACGCGGGGATCGAGGAGATGCACCCGAAGGCCCCGCTCAGCTGCACGGCCTGCCACGGTGGCGACGGGAGTGCGACCTCCAAGGAGCGCGCCCACGTGGCCCCCCGACGGGCCGAAGCGGGCGACGAGCGCGTGGCGCCCCGCGACGAGGATCCGGCCTTCCGGCGCTTCCAGAATCCCATGGACCTGCGCGTGGCGGAGGAGGTCTGCGCCCCCTGCCACGCCGAGGAAGTGACCCGCGTGCATCGGAGCCTGCACGCCACCACCGCGGGGCACCTGTCCGACGGCTTCTACGAAGTCGGCCTGCTCAAGGAAAAGGGCTCGCGCTACTCGATCTTTCCGGTGACGGCGGACCCCAGCGTTCCCGGCGACGCGCCCATGTTCGAGCAGGTGCCGCCCTTCAACTCGAAACTGCCCCGGGACCGCCTGGCCACCCATTTCATGGACCTGACGCGCAAGGAGTGCGCCCAGTGCCACCTGTGGTCCAAGGGGCGCGCCGTGCGGGGCCGCGTGGGGTTCGACGGCGACTACCGCGGCGAGGGCTGCGCCGCCTGCCACGTGGCCTACGCCCAGGACGGCCGCTCGCGCTCCGCCGACGCCTCCATCGACAAGCTGGAGCCCGGCCACCCGGCGCGGCACGGGATGACGCGCGCACCGGCCACCTCCACCTGCACGGCCTGCCACAACGGCGACGCCGCCATCGGATTGTCCTTCCAGGGCAAGGCCCAACTGCCCCCCGGCGCCCCCGGCGGGCCGGAGATCCCCGGCACCACCGACGTCCTCCTGCACCGCGCCTTCTACATCGACGACCCGGCGGTCACGCCGCCGGACGTGCACCACGAGCGCGGCATGCACTGCGTCGACTGCCACACCGAGAACGACGCCATGGGCGACGGCAGCCTGCGCGGCGCCATGGAGAACGCCGTGGAGATCGCCTGCCAGGACTGCCACGGGACCTTCACCGCGCGGAGCACCCTGCGCACGGCGTCGGGCACGCTCTTGACGCAGCTCTCCCGCGAGGCGGACGGGGTCTGGCTCACGGGCAAGGTGGACGGCGCGCGCCACCGCGTGGTGCAGGTGGTCGACGTGCTCGCCCACGGCAGCGAGGACCACAATCCGCGGGCCGCGGAGGCCATGAACAGCTCCCACGCGCGGCTGGAGTGCTACACCTGCCACGCCGGATGGAATCCCAACTTCCTGGGTTTCCATTTCGACCGCAACGAGTCCCTGTCGCAGTTGGATCTGCTCAGCGGCAAGCGCACCCAGGGCCGCGTGACGACCCAGGAGAAGCTCTTCGCCACCTGGAAGAGCTTCTACGCGGGCTTCAACGAGAGCGGCCGGATCGCGCCGTACCTGACGGGCTTCTCGACCATGGGCACGGTCCACGACGCTGAGGGAAAACTGCTCCTGGACCAAGAGCTCCCCGTGACCGCGGCGGGGCTCTCGGGCATGACCATGATCCACCACCAGTTGCACACCACCCGGCCCACGGCGCGCTCCTGCGTGGAGTGCCACCGCTCCGGCGCCACCTGGGGACTGGGCTCGCCGAACTTCAGGATCTTCCGCGAGCTGGCCTTCGTGGCCGACCGACGCGGAGTGGAGATCGTGGCCCTCGATCGCGCCCTGCTGCAGTCCTCGCGGCCCCTGTGCAAGGTGGTGATCCCCGATGTGGTGGCCCTGGCCCTGGACTGCGAGCCCCTCCAGGGACATGGGCGCACCCTGTTCGCCGCCGAGGGGGGCCACGGCGTGCACGCGGTGGACGTGGGCGATCCCCGCAAACCTGCGCGGGTGGGCTTCGCGGCCACCGCCGATCCGCGCTCCCTCGCGCTGGCGGGAAACGTGCTGCTGGTGGCCGACGGGGCGGGGGGCCTCAAGCTCTTCGACGTGTCGAAACCCGCCGAGATGAAGCTCGCGGGACAGGTGCCGACCCTCGACGCGCGCTCGGTCTTCGTGCAGTGGCCCCACGCCTACGTGGCCGACGGCCCGGGAGGGCTCCTGATCGTGGACGTGCGCGATCCCGCCGCGCCGCGCGTGACGGGCGGCTTGGCCATGGACTGGAAGGGCGGCGCGGACGAGACCGTGGACGTGGGCGTGCTGTTCCAATACTCGCGGCCCACCGTGTTCGGCGGCCGACCCGCGGACGACCGCACCGAGGCACGGGCATTGTGCGCGGTGCTCGACGCCGAGCGCGGGCTCGAGCTGGTGGACGTGACGCGGCCCTCGGCTCCCCGGAAGCTCTGGCCCCCGCGCTACAGGGAAGAGGAACAGCGCCGTTCGCGTTTGCGGCTTCCGACCCGCTGGCGCGCGCTGTCCCTGCGCAGCCACGTGGACCTGGGACAGGCCCAGGGCGGCGCGCGCACCGTGGAGCGCGACGTGGCCTACCTGCTGAACCAGCGCGACGAGAACGGCAACGCGCGCTCGCGCATGACGATCTGGGACGTGAGCGATCCCCTGGACGCGCGCACGCTCTCGGAGGACATCCTGGGCTTCGACACGCGGGGCTTCACCACGGCCGCGGTCTACCAGCCGCCTTTCCTGCGCCGGCTCGCCTTCGCCTCCGGGGACCGCGGCGTGCACGTGGCCGACGCCTCGATCTCCGTGGAACAACGGGGCCTGGGCGTGCTTTCGGGCATCTCCGAGGCCCGCGCCACGGTCTTCGAGGAATTCGCGCTCGACCGATCCCTGGACGAGCAGGGCGCGCGACTGAAGGACGTGAGCCACAGGAACTCCCGCTGGCTCGAACTCAGGGAGATCGCGCGCGTGCTCGACGTGCCGGACGCGGCCCTGAACTTCGAGGTCCAGGTCCAGGAGGCCGAAGTTCCCTTCGCCACGGCGCGACTGCATCTTTCGCGGCTGGATCTCGACGGTTCAGGCGCCCTGGAGGGCGCGGAGTTCGCAGCGGGCGGCGGCGCGGGCGCGGATCTGGACCACGACGGCCGGATCTCGCTCGCGGAACTCGCGACCCTGGCCCGGCGCGCAGAGGGCGAGAGCGAAGCAGGGGCCGAGGGGGGAGCGATGAAACCCGAGCCTCCCGCCGCGCCGGGCCGGGCGGGCGCGCGGGCGCTGCCCAAGTCCCTGAATCCCGACGGGGAGCAGGCCCGCGTGCTCGACACCGTGCGTCCCGAGACCTTCGACGGGGACGGGGACGAGCGGCTCGCCCTCGACGAGTTCACCCGCGCCCTGTTCGCCGCCCTGGATCTCAACGGCGACAAGGCGCTCTCCCTGGACGAACTCTCGCGACTGCCGGGCGAGACCCGGCGCCTGCGCTTCGGCGGGGCCGACGCGGCGGCGCTGGCCCGGACCTACGACAAGAACGGCGACGGCCGGGTCGTTGCGCGGGAATTCCGCGGGGCGGAGGCGCTCTTCGCCGAACTGGACCTCGACCACGACACGTTCGTGCAACTGCCCCAGCGCGTGGACCTCCAGAAGGGCAAGCAGGCGGAGCGCAGGCTCACCGAGTGGCCCCTGCGGCAACGCGCGCGCGTGCCCCTGCCCCCGGTGATCACGCGCGAAATCCTGCTCGCGCGCTTCGACGCCGACCGGGACGGCGTGCTGACGGCGAAGGAGCTGCGGTTGCGGCCCGACCTCATGATGCACTCCGACCGCACGGGCGACGGCCGCATCGAGGCGCTGGAGCTCCAGGCGGACCTCGACCGCATCGACGGCGACGGCGTGGAGGCCACCCTGGACGGCTTCCTGGAACGCTGGGACCTGGACCGCGACGGCAAGGTCTCGCCCGAGGAGCTACCGCTCGCGCTGCGACGCTGAGGCGCGCCCGCAGCCGTTCGCCTGCCTCGCCCTACTGGGCGAAGGGGTCGTCGAAGACGTCTTCCAGCCGCTGGGCCGATTCATCGCGCTCGCGGGCGCTCTCGAACAGCATGTGCGTCACGGAGATGCGGATCCCCGAGGGGCAGTCGGCGCAGACTCCGGCGTCGAACCTGAAGTGGGCATCTCCGAGTCCGTAGGCGCGGTTGAAGACCCGCTGGGCTTGGAACTGGATCGCCGAATTCAGGGCGGCCTGGGTGATCAGGCCGGCCTTGACCAGGGCATCACCCATGGGGCCCGCCGCCCGAGGCGCCTGAAAGAACTCCTCCAGGGCGTCCGGGTCGATGTGCCCGTGGGCCACCAGGATCTCTCCGAGCAGCGAGCCCTGCTGCGGGGTCTCGTTGCGCGCGAAGGTCACATTGCCGTCCACGAGCTGCACGCGGTACAGCTCGCGCTCGTTCCAGATCCACATCGTGCCGGTCTTGCGCAACTGGGCCAGGAAGCCCAGCACCTCGGGCACCGCCACCGTCGAAGTGTGACCGCTGAGGCCCCCCTGGTTCCCAGGGGGGAGCGACGGAGCCGCCACGGCAGGGCCGGCCGATTCCTGACCGGCGACCAGGCCCTCCTGTCCCCCGAGATCCTCGCTCGCGCCTTGGCCGGCCTCCTCGCCCCACGCCTCCTCCCGGGGATCCGTCCCGTCGTCCCAGGGGGCCTCGCCGGGCTCGCCCCCGTCGGTCAGGGGCCCACCGTCCGCCGCGGTCGCCTCCCCGGCCGATCCTCCCCCCAAGGGAACGCGCAGGTCCATGGTCAGCACGCGCATGGCGGACTTCAGCGCACCGCGCAGGGCGAACAGTCCGCGCTGGGAAGTGGGGGAGCTTGGGTTCTCCGGGGACGGAGCTCCGTCCACCAGGTCCGTGGACCCCGGATCCACGTGTACGGCCGGGTCCTGGTTCGCCCCGGCGGCCTGTGCCGGCGCATCCAGGGTCGACAGCACGGCTCCCGCCGCGGTCGGCGCCGCGGAGCCGGGGTCGACTGAGCCCGGCAGCGGCGCGCCCTCGGGCGAGGGAAGCGCAGCCCTGTTGCCCGACCACAGCTCGGGCGTGCCGGGCTCCCCGGTTCCAACGATGGTCGAACTGGCCGTGGACGCCGCCCTGTGGGCGGCCGGCAACGGCGGACTGGATCCGTCGACGGGGGACGGAGCGTCGGGCGGGGTGGTGGGGTCCACGTAGGTCCCTGCATCGGTCGCCCGGGCCCCCTGTCTGGAGGGTTGGGCGGGGACTTCCCTCCGGCGCCCGGCCCACGGGCTGTTTGCTATCCTCTCCCCTCCCCCCCGGCCCATGGAAACCGAGCGCCAGCCCTCCCCAATGGCCCCAGCGCCCGCCGTCGGCCCCGGGGATTCGGCCGGAGCCGCCCACCAGCGCATTGCCCCTGGCCACCCGGGTCCCGGCTCGCCTGCCCGCCAGGAGGCCGGCACTCTGGTGGCGAGCGAGCGCGACGGCCAGCAGGGAGAGCGCGCCGAGCTGCCGGTCCCCCGCCCCGACCCCGGGTCCGAGCCCCTGCGCAAACCCGCCTGGCTCAAGGTCCCGCTTCCGGGCGGGGAGGCGCACAACCGCCTGAAGGGCCTGACCCGCAGTCTTGGCCTGCACACCGTCTGCGAGGAGGCTCGCTGCCCCAACATCGGCGAGTGCTGGCGCGGCGAGCACGCGACCATGACGCTGATGGTCCTGGGGGACGAGTGCACGCGGGCCTGCCGCTTCTGCGCCGTCAAGACCGTCAAGCAGGCCGCCCCGCCCGATCCGGCCGAGCCCGAGAACGTGGGCCGCGCCATCGCCGAACTGGGGCTCGCCTACGTGGTGATCACCTCCGTGGACCGCGACGATCTCGCCGACGGGGGCTCGGCCCACTACGCGGCCTGCATCCGCGAGGTGCGCGCGCGCGCGCCGCGGACGGCGATCGAGACCCTGGCGCCTGACTACCAGGGCGAGAGCCTCGCCACGCTGATGGCGGCCAAGCCCGACGTCTTCGCCCACAACGTGGAGGTGGTCGCGCGGCTGCAGCGCCGCATCCGCGATCCGCGCTGCTCCTTCGAGCGCTCCCTGGAGACCCTGCGCGGCGCCAAGCGGCTCGACCCCGAGGTCTTCACCAAGTCCTCCTTGATGGTGGGATTGGGGGAGACCGCGGCGGAGATCGAGCAGTCCCTGGTGGACCTGCGTGCCGCCGAGGTTGATTTCCTCACCGTCGGGCAGTACCTGCGGCCCTCGCCCCATCACGCCCCCGTGCGCGAATACGTGACGCCCGAGCGCTTTTTCGAGATCCAGAAGCTGGGTGAATCGCTCGGTTTCCGCTACGTGGCCTCCGGGCCGCTGGTGCGCTCGAGCTACAAGGCCGGCGAGTTCTTCGCCGCCCGCCTGATCCGCGAGCGCCGGGAAGCCGTGCGCGAACTCGCCAACAAGAACGCGCGCGTCCTCTGATTCGCGCCGCACCCCCCATGACGATCGCCGAGCCCCTTCAAGTCATCGCCCAGGACGGCAGCACCGCCGGCTTCCAGGTCGATCTGTCCAACGACGCGCTGCTCCACTGCTACCGCACGATGCTGCTTGTGCGCGCCTTCGACGACGTGTGCCTGAAGCTGCAACGCTCGGGCCGCATCGGCTTCTCGATCCCCAACAAGGGCGTCGAGGCCTGCCAGGTGGGCGCCGCCTCCGCCCTGGAGAAGACCGACTGGATCTTCCCCAGCTACCGCGACTTCGGCATGGCCCTGTACCACGGCGTCAAGCCCGTGGAGATGATGCACAACATGTTCGGCAACGATCGCGACAGCGCGCGCGGCCGCCAGATGCCGGTGCACTTCTCGTTCGTCCAGCCGATCCACTTCGTGTCCATCAGCTCGCCCATCGGCACGCACATCCCCCAGGCGGTCGGCGCGGCCTACGCCATGAAGCTGCGGGGTGAGAAGCAGGTGTGCCTGGCGAGCTTCGGCGACGGCGGCACGTCTTCCCTGGGCTTCCATTCGGGGCTCAACTTCGCCGCGGTCTGGAAGGCCCCGGTCGTGTTCCTGTGCCAGAACAACGGCTACGCCATCTCCTGCCCCAGCGAGGAGCAGACCGCGTCGGAGAGCTACGCCGTCAAGGCCAAGGCCTACGGCATGCCGGGCGTGATCGTCGACGGCAACGACCTGCTGGCCATGCGCAAGGTGGTCAAGGAAGCCTGCGATCGCGCTCGCGCCGGCGGCGGCCCGACCCTGGTGGAAGCGAAAACCTTCCGCATGGGCGGCCACTCGACCTCCGACGATCCCACGCGCTACGTGCCCAAGGAGCTGGTCGAGAGCTGGGCCAAGAAAGACCCGGTGGCGCGCTTCGAGCGCTTCCTCGCCTCGCGCAAGCTCTGGACCCCCGAGAAGGGGGCCCTCCTGGCCGAGGACTGCACGCGCGAAATCACGGCCGCGGTGGGCGAGGCCGAGGCCACGCCGGCGCCGGTGCTCGAGTCCATTTTCTCCGACGTCTACGCCACGCTCCCCCCGCACCTCCGACGCCAAGGACAGGCGGCCTTCGATCTGGCCGCGCGCGTCGGTGACGCCGCGGCCGGCGGCGGCAAGTTCCCCCTCTGATCACCATGCCCACGCTCACACTCGTTCAGGCGGTCAACGACGCCCTCAAGACCGCCATGCGGCGCGACCCGACCGTGATCCACTTCGGAGAGGACGTCGGCCCGAAGGGCGGCGTGTTCCTGGCCTCCGACGGACTCACCAAGGAGTTCGGCAAGGCACGCAACTTCGACACGCCGCTCTCCGAGGACGGCATCATCGGCACTGCGATCGGGATGGCCATGAACGGCCTGAAGCCCGTGGCCGAGATCCAGTTCCAGGACTTCATCTTCCCGGCCTTCGACCAGATCGTCAGCGAAGCCGCCAAGCTGCGCTACCGCTCCGGCGGCCAGTACACGGCGCCCATGGTGATCCGCACGCCCTACGGCGGCGGCATCCGCGGCGGGCTGTACCACTCGCAATCCGGCGAGGCCTACTTCTGCCACACGCCGGGACTCAAGGTGGTCGTGCCCTCGACGCCCGAGGACGCCAAGGGGCTGCTCCTGGCTTCCATCGAGGACCCCGACCCGGTGCTGTTCCTCGAGCCCAAGGCGCTCTACCGCCAGGTGAAGGGGGAAGTGCCCGAGGGCTTCTACACCACGCCGCTGTCCACCCTGCGCACGGTCCGCACGGGCAAGGACGTGACCGTCTTCTGCTACGGCGCCATGGTGCCGGTGTGCAGCAAGGCGGCCGAACAGGCGGCGGAGAAGGGCATCGACTGCCTGATCGTGGACCTGCGCACGCTCCTGCCGCTGGACGAGGAGGGCGTGCTCGAAGCCGCCAGGCAGACCGGACGCGTGGTCATCGTGCACGAGGCGCCGCGCTTCTGCGGCTTCGGCGCGGAAATCTCGGCCATGATCGCCGAGAACATCATCGAGTACATGGAAGCCCCGGTCGCGCGGGTGACGGGCTTCGACACGCCGTTCCCGAACACGCTGGAACACCACTACATGCCGGACGCGCGCCGCGTCCTCGACGCGATCGAACACGTCGCCAAGTTCTAGGAAAAGCACATTCATGGCACTCGAATTCAAGCTGCCGGACATCGGCGAGGGCGTGGCCGAGGGCGAAATCGTCAAGTGGCTGGTCGACGTGGGCGCGACCGTCAAGGAGCACCAGGCGGTGGTCGAGGTGATGACCGACAAGGCCACCGTGGAGATTCCCGCGCCCGCCGCGGGCAAGATCACCGCGATCCGCGCCAAGGCCGGCGACGTGGTGCCGGTGGGCAGCGTGCTGTTCGTGCTGGAGACCGCCGCGGGAAGCCCCGCGCCCAAGCAGCAGGGCCACGGCGCGGCTCCCGCCTCCGCCGCTCCGGCCCCCAAGCCGGCCGCCGCGCCGGCGACCGCGGCCCACGGCGGCGCTGGGGCTCCCGGGGCCTCCAAAGCTGTCCCCGGCGGACGGCTCGAGTTCAAGCTCCCTGACATCGGCGAAGGCGTGGCCGAGGGCGAGATCGTCAAGTGGCTGGTCGAAGCCGGCGCCACGGTCAAGGAACACCAGGCGGTGGTCGAAGTCATGACCGACAAGGCCACGGTGGAAATCCCGCGCCCGCCGCGGGCCGGATCGCCTCGCTCAACGCCAAGGCCGGCGACGTGGTGCCGGTGGGCAGCGTGCTGTTCGTGCTGGAGACCGCCGCCGCGGGTGCCCCCGCGACGCACGCGCCGGCCGCGGCTGCTCCTGTCCGCGAGCTCGTGGGCGCGGCCGCCGCCCCCGCGGCCCGGCCCGCCGCGCGCCCCGTGGGGATCGACGATTCCAAGGTCCTCGCCGTGCCCAGCGCTCGCCGCGTGGCGCGCGAACTGGGCATTTCGCTCTCCGAAGTGGCCGGCTCCGGCCGCAACGGCGTGGTGCGCCGCGCCGACGTGGAGGGTTTCGCGAAGTCGCGCACCGCGGCTCCCAAGCCCGCCGCGACGCAAGCTCCCGTGACCGGCGTCGCCGCGGCCGCGCCGCGGGCGCCCGCCGCGCCGTTGTCCTTCGCCCCGGGCGAGCGCGAGACGCGCATTCCCTTCCGCGGAGTGCGACGCAAGATCGCCGAGGCGATGGTGCGCTCGAAGTTCACCGCGCCGCACTTCACGGTGGTGGAGGAGGTCGACGTCACCGACCTGGTCAAGCTGCGCGAGCAGGCGAAGAGCTTCGCCGAGGGCACGGGCGTCAAGGTGACCTACATGCCCTTCATCATGAAGGCGGTCGCCCTGGGCCTGGCGAAGTTCCCGATGCTCAACGCGCACCTCGACGAGGCTGCCGGCGAGATCGTGCGCTACGCCTACGTGAACCTCGGCATCGCCATGGACACCGACCAGGGCTTGATCGTGCCGGTGCTCAAGGAGGTGCAGTCGAAGGGCATCCTGCAACTCGCCGCCGAGCTGGCGGACCTCGCCGAGCGCACGCGCCTGGGCAAGGTCAAGCCGGAGGAGCTCAAGGGCTCGACCTTCTCGATCACGAACGCGGGCAACATCGGCGGCACGCTCGCGACGCCGATCATCAACTTCCCCGACGTGGCGATCCTGGGCGTGCACCGATTGATGAAGAAGCCCGGCGTCGTCGAGACGCCTCAGGGCGATCGCATCGAGGTGCGCCAGTACATGAACTTCTCGGTGTCGGTCGACCACCGTCTGGCCGACGGCGCCGACGGCGCGCGCTTCCTCGTGTACCTGAAGAAGCTGCTCGAGGCGCCGGGGCTGCTGGCGCTCTGAGCGAAACCCCGCTCGGCCCCCAGCCAGGTCCGGGCGCTGACGCGACGGGCGGGATCCGCAAGTCGCACGCTCCGGCCCTTGCATGGGCCGGCGCGGGCCGTGGAGGCCCCGTGCAGGCGGGCGCTGCCGGGCGCTGCCGGGCCCGCGAGGCTCGCCGCAATTTCTCCCAGGCAGGCCCAGCCCGCGGTGGGGTCGTGACTTCCCGCGCGCCGCGCCCGGACTTTCGCGCAGGGCGGGCGCCCCGGCTCGAAGACTTTTCCCGGGGGTCGGCGCGCTGGGGATTCCCTACGGCAGGGCGCCGCCAGCGGCCGAAGGAGGGCGTCGTTCCTCCCCCTTGGGCCCGCGCGTGCCTCCCACCGGTCCGCGTGGTCACCCGGCCACCGCCGCCCTCTTCGCCCCTCCATGATCTCCCAGTTCGTCTTCGGATGTGTTTTCGAGGCCGTGAGCGGCGCTCTCGTGGCGGCGATCTGGCTCAAGTGGCGCAAGAGCGAGCGCGAACGCGCCCTGCAGGAGGACGAGCTCGAGGCCCACGCCCAGGAGGCCGACGAACTGCGCGGCGAACTCGAAGGCGTCGAGGCGGAGCTGGAGACGCAGCGGGCGGAGCTCGAGGCACTGCGCGCGGCCGGACTCGCGACGGAGCCGGAACTCCGGTCCCTTCGGGATCGATGCGCGGAGCTCGAGGCCGTGCTCTCCCACCAGAGTGATCTGGAGGGGAGCTCGAACGAGCGCGCCGGCGAGTTGGAGAGCCGCACCGCCCTGGTGGCCGGGTTGCAGGGAGAACTCGCCGCGAAGGAGCAGGAACTCGAGGCGCAGGTGTCGCGCAGCCTGAAGTTGCAGGCGGAGCTGGACACGGCCCTCAGGGCGGCCCTCAGCGCGGCCGACGAGCGGCGCGAGTCCGAGGTGCTCGAAGAACGCAAGCTGGCCCAGGCCCTGCGGGAGGAACTGGCCGCGGCCGAGGGACGCGCGGCCCTGCTGCAGTCCCGTGCCGACGAGGCTCTGCTGCTCGAGGCCCAGCTGGCGGAGAGCCGCGGCGTCCTGGCCGAGAACGCCGAGTCCCTGGCGCGCATGGAACGCGCGCTGCAGGAGCGCGAGAACGAACTGGCCGGCCTCCAGGCACTGGCCGAGAGCCGAGGGCGCGAACAGGCCCTGGAGACGGCTCGCCAGGCCGAGGAACTGGCACTGGCCCGCGGGTCCCTCGACCAGGCCGGAGAGGAAGTGCGCGGCCTGCGCCAGGAGATCGTCCGCCTGGGAGAGGAGTGCGGCTCCCTGCGAGGCGAGCTGGAGCGGGAACGATCCGAGGCGGCCGCGACCTCCGCGAAGTTGAACGCCGGCATCGCGGAGCGGGATGCCCGCGGGCGGGCACAGGCCGAGGCGGCCGTGGAGGCCGCGAACCTGCAGACCAGGACCGCGGCCCGGGGGCTGGCCCTGGAGCTGTGCCTGTCCGAGCGCGAGGCCGAACTGCACGACGCCCAGGCGCAACTCGAACGCCTGCAGGAGCAGGCCTCGGCCGGGCTCTTGCGCGCGGAGGCCCTGGGCCGGCGTTGCAGGGAGCTCGAGTGCGAAGTGGCGGCGGGGGCCTCGCGCGAGCACGAGCAGCGCGCGGAGTGGACCGCGCGGCGCGAGGAGTTCCAGGCCCAGGCGCTGCTCGGGGAGGAGGCGCTGCGCGATCGGGCGATCCTGATCGAGCGCCTGGAAGCCGGGATGGCGGCCAAGGACGCCCGCATCGACGATCAGGCCGCCCGCTGCCAGGCCCTCGAGCAGGACCTGCGGGTTCGCGAGCGGGAATCCGTGGAGGCCCGCGAGCGCGCCCAGGAGAACGCCGCGCGCTCCGCCGGCCGCGAGGCCGAGTTGGAAGGAAGACTGGCCGCCCGCGAGGAGGAGACCCAACGGCTGGCCTGCGAAGTGGCGCGCCGGGAGCAGTTGCTGTCCGCCCTGGAGCAGCGCACGGCGAGCCTGGTTCAGGAGCTGGAAGCCGCGAGGGAGGCGCACCAGGCCGAGCGCGAACGAGCCGAGGCGCTGCTCTCCGAAGAGCCCGTGACCCAGCGGATCCTGGCCGCCCGCGCCGGAGACCTGGAAGTTCAACTGGCTCACGCCATGGAAGAACTCGCGCGGCAGGCGGAGACCAACAGGTCCCTGCGCGAGACCGCGTTGACGGCGCGCATGGAGCTGGATTCCGCCGCCCTGCGCGAAGGCGCCCTGGAGGCGGAACTCGGTCGGCGCGGCGAAGCCGTGGACGAGCGCCACGCCGCCCTGCGAACCCGGGCGGAGGAACTGGAAGTGCGCCTCCTGGGCGCCAACGAAGCCGCGGGCGGCCTGCGGCGCGAGTGCGCCAAACTCACCGAACGCTGCGCCGCGCTGTGGAATCTGGTGGAAACGCGCGCCCACGAGCTTGAGCGGCGCGACGAGGAGCTTCACGAGGCCCGCGCCTCGCTGGAGGTTCTCGACTACGCCGTGCAGAGCTGCCACGACGAGATTCGCAAGCGCGATGAGCTGCTCGAGCACTGGACCGAGAACCGCCTCGAGAATCTGTTCGAGAGGCGTCACGGGGGCCGGGCCAACGCCCTGCCGGCGGCGTGCCGCGAGGGCCTCCAGCAGGGGGACCTGGAACTCGCCCTGCGCGGGTTCCTCGGGGACGCGTCGCCGCTCAGCGCCGAGCTCGTGGGAGAGCTGTGCGCGCGCTGGACCAGGAACTACGAGGAGTGGCGCCGCGCGCCCATCGACCGCGAGGTGGTCTACCTGTGGGCCGACGGCCTGCACCCGACCGCGGGCGCTGCCCATGGGGAGCAGGCCCTGCTGGTGGTGGTGGGGGCCTACAGCGACGGCACTCGGGCGCTGCTGGCGGCCCAGTCCGGCGAGCGAGGCTCCAAGGACTGCTGGCTCGAGCTGTGCCTGAACCTCGCGAGCCGGGGCATGAACGTGCCGCGCATCGCCGTGGCGGACCGCAGCCTGGGGCTGTGGGCGGCCCTGGACGAGCTGGGCTGGAATTGCGCGCGTCAGTACTGCTGGAGCTACGCGAGCGCCGCGCTGCTCTCCGCACTGCCGCGCGAGCGCCGGGCCCCCATGGCCAAGTGGCTGCAGGCCCTGGTGGCCGCCGAGACGCGCGTGGAGAGTCGCGCTCAGCGCGATGCCCTGGTGCGCCGCTGCGGCTCCAGGCACGCGGAGGCGGCCCAGGCCGTCACGGCTCACTGGAAGGAGTTGTCGCGCTACCAGTCGTTTCCCAAGGAGCACTGGTCCCATCTGCGGACGACCGAGTCCCTGACCGCCCCGCTGGAGGCGCTGCACCTGCGCGCCGACTCGCCCAAGCAGGTGTCCACCGTCCATCCCACGCCGCACCTGGAGAGCATCCTCTGGAGGCTCCTCTCGGCCGCCCTCCACAAGGCGCCGGCGCTGGACGCCCTGGAGCTCACCCAGAGCCTCGTGACCGCCCCCGACGTCGCCCGCCCGAACGTCGATGGGGGGCACGCCGCCGCGCCGGAGCTCGCCGGAACCGGGCCCCAGCTCGAGCAGGCCGGGACCTCCGGCGATCCCGGTTCCTCGGGGGCCGACTCGCCCGCCGGGGGCCGTGCCAGGCGTCGTCGGCGCCGGGCCCACTGATCCTCGGGGGGGGGCGGGGTTGCCGCGCCGGACGGTCCCAGGGGCGGATCCAGCGCTCAAGGGCCCCCCGGGGGAATCGTCCCGGCCTCAAGCCCCGCCTGGGGAGAGGTCGACCTAGCCCCGCACGGGCCTGCGGAAGCCCCGGCCGGCCCCACGTCGAGCACCCCGAGCGTCGCTCCAACGCTCCCTCCTCCTAACGCAGTCAAGCAGAGCCACCTCCATGTCGGAACGCCAGACCAACCCGGAGACGCAGCCGGTCGACCACGCTTCGAATCCGTCCAAGATGACCGCCGCGGAGCTGCTGCAGGTGTGCATGGAGGGGAACGGCATGCCCTCGACGGTGCCTTCGAACGAAGCGGCGGATCCGAGCGCCGCGGCCGGATGGGCGCCGCCGGGACCCCCGAATCCCATGCGGACAGTGAGACGGACGAAGGCACCGCCGATCCGGTCCTCCCGGCCGCGGCGGAACATCCGGCAGCGCCGGCGGTCGGCTCGACCCGAGAGCGCGTGGTGCGCTCCGAGAGCCGGCTGCTCTACGGCCTGGGCAAGCTCGGCGGGCTCGGCCTCACGAGCCTGGGCGGCCTCTTGCTGGTGCTGCCCCGCGTTTCGGCCCAGATGGCGGAGACGTTGGCGCCCCTCAGTGGTCTGCGCTCCCAATCCGGCACGCTGATCGTCGGCGGCCTGTGCATCTTCACGGTCTCGGTCCTGATGCAGGCCCTGTGCCGTCTGCGCAACTCCCTCGACGACGTGAGCCTCGAGACCGTGCGGCTGCAGGGCATCGCCGAGGATGCGGCCTTCTCGCGCAGCGCCCTGGACCGCGTGTTCGTGGAGAACCGCTCCCTGATCCGCGAGGTCGTGCACTTGCAGGGCAAGCTGCGGCGACTGCTCGAGATCGTCTCGAACCCCGACTACACGGCCTCGATGTTCCGCCTGGCGGCCAGCGTCGACCAGCTGGGCAAGCAGGTGGACGTTTCGATGAAGGGGCAGTTCGCCCAACTGCAGAAGCAGGTGGTGGCGATCGCCCAGCACGCCGAAACGGCCGAAAAACAGCTGCTGGCGGCCTTGGCCCAGATTCCGGTCCTGATCAAGGAGCAGCACAAGCTGCAACAGGCGTCCCTGCAGAACGGGTTCAAGGGCCTGCAATCGGCCGCCGAGACGGCCGACGCACGACTGGACGAGAGCCTGCGCGCCGCGGCGCGATTGGAGTCGGCCCTGCAGGAGCAGGCCGCGGCCATGGGAGTCCAGCTGGAGCAACTGGCGGGCGGCGTCCAAGAGCGCAGCCAGGACCTGGCCGCCTGCCTGGTCGAGCTGCGCACGCACGTGTCGCAGTTGATCGATGAGCATCAGCTCGCCGTCCACGACGAGTTCCACCAACTGGTGGACCGCATGGACGTCGGCGAGCGCACCCAGTCGGCCGGCATGGAGCGCATGGGCGAGGCCATGAAGTCGGGCATCCTCTCTCCAACATCGACGAACTGCAGGGGACGCTCACGCGACTCCAGGAAGCCAACGACCGGCGCGAGCGCGGTCTCTCCACGAATCTGGCGGAAATCAACGCGCGCATCGATGGCGATTCCAGCCGCACGCTGGAGGCGCTGGAGGCCACGCGGGCGCGGTTGGCCGACCAGCTGGGCACGACCCGCGGCGACCTGTCCGCGGGCATCGACCTGTTGGCGACGCAGCTCGGCGACCTGGAGCGCGTCCGGCGCGCCGAGGCGGACGCCCAGGCGACGATGCTGAAGGAGCTGGAGCAGCGCGCGGCCGCCCGGGGCGCGGCCGGAGTCGAGTCCCTGAGCCAGGACGTGGCCGGCGTCGCCCGGCGCGTCGAGGACCTCGAAGCAGGCCTGGAGCAGACCGCTCAGCAGCAGCGGGAATGGGCGGGCCTGAGTGCCTCCAGCGTGGATCAGAATGCACAGGTGCTGCGCGCCGAAATGGCCCAACGCATGATGGACCTCGCGGTGCAGATGGAAGCCTCCCTGCGGGCCCAGGCCGCGGTCGTGCAGGACGCGGCCCGCGAGTCGGCCCATTCGGCCCAGCAGGAGACGCGTTCCGTGCGCAACGAGCTCACGGGACGGATGGCCCAGCTGGAAAGCCTGATGGAGCAGGCCTCCGGCGCCGCCCAGATCCTGGCCCGTGAGGCCTCCGCGGCCATGGAGCAGGCCTCCGAGGCGGTGCGCGGGGAATTCAGCTCGCGACTCGCGCGCCTGGAGCAGCGTCTGGAGTCCAGCGCCGGCGAACAACGCACGCTGATGCACGCCTTCGGCACCCACGCCCAGCACAACGTCGACGCGCTGAAGGAGGAATGGTCGCTGCAACTGGAACAGCAGGCCCAGCGCTACGAGGAACTGCTCGTGCAGCGCTCCGACGAGCTGACCAAGGACATGCTCGAGATCGCGGCGATCTTCAGCAACATCACCGACGATCTGATGGACTGCGTCACCGCGCCCAGTCCGCAGGGCGAGGAGGTCCTGTCCGAGCTGGAGGGGATGCTCGAGGGGGCCTGTGGGGTTGCCGAGGACGACGCGCTGCTGGAACCGGCGCGCGAGGAAGGCCTCGACGAGGTCGCGACGCATGGAGAGGGGCAGGGAGTGGGGCAGGGGGGGGCAGGGGAGAGGAAGCCCCGGGGAGAACCCCTGGGACGGCGATGGCGAACTGCCGCCGAGCGCCCTCCCCAGGAATCCCGGTGGTCCGGGGGGCTTCGGCTCGGGCCTGTAGCCGGTCGGGCCCGCGGACGCGCGGCAGCCGGAAGTCCTGCCCCGCGGTCCTCCTGGAGCAGGGCTCGGGCCGGATCAGGGCGCGAGCCGGATCAGGGCGCGAGCCGGATCAGGGCGCGAGTTCGCCGCGCTGCTCGCCGTTGACGAGGACCCCCGCCGGGCCGATCTCGATCTTGGTCTCACCCCGGATCGAGCCGTAACGCCTGTCGCCGATCACGAGTTCCTCGCCCAGGAAATCCAACTTCCGTCCGTCGAGGGTCCACTCGGACTGCTGCGGGCCGCCGCCCTGGACCGAGACCGCCTTCACGAGGTGGGGCGGCGCCGCCGCGAGGGATCCGGCGCCGTGCGCCGAGACGTAAGTGATCAGGCCCGAGGGATGGACCTCCACCGAGGTCACCCGCATCGGAGGGGGAGCCGCCTCCCGGACGCAGCCCGCGAACCCCGCGACCAAGGCACAGGACAGGGGCAGACGCACCGGGAACCAGGTCGAGAGCATGGGTCCGATTCTCCCTAGATCAGGCCGAAGATGTGCAGCACCGGCTTGAGCACGCCGCCGATGCCCTCGGCCACGATGGCGGCCACGGCGATGGTGGTCAAGGTCGCGTCGCTCCACTTGAAGAGCTTGCCGAGCACGATCCACATCAGGAAACCGCCGACGAAGAACGCCAGCCCCAGGGCCGGGGCGAGCACCAGCCCCAGGCCCACCCCGACCGATTCGGGCAGCCACTTGCGGATCGCGGGCACGGCCTCCAGCAGCGCGTACAGGACGCCCGCCACGGCCCCCCAGGTCAAGTAGGTGGTGGCCCCCGCGGGCAGCTCGCTGAAGCCCTTGTCGAAAACCTTGGCGCTTTCGGCCCAGATGCGCGCCACCGGCGCGGGCATGTTCTCGAAGCGCGTCTTGTTGGAGAGGATCCAGTCGAACATGTAGGCCGACACGATGGCGCAGGGCACCACGGTCAAGGTCTGGGTCCAGAACTGCCAGCGCGAGGGCACCTTGAAGGCCCGCCCGTAGACCATGTCGCTGGTCAAGAGACTCGCCTGGGCGCCCGAGCCGGACACGAACCCGGCGCCGGTCAGGTTGACGGCCGCGGACTTGCCGCCGAACAGGGCCGTGACGCCCTGCAGCAGGATCCCCATGACGCGCGCCGGATTGAAGTTGGTCTGGGCCGCGGCGCGGGTGGCGATGATGTTCTGGATCAGGCCGGCGACCACCACCAGCACCACCACCAGGACCATGTTGAGGGCGAAGCGCAGGTTGAGCACCAGGGCGCAGGAGACGAAGGCCACCGAACCGAAGGCCAGGATCATCTTGCCCGACAGGGGCGGGTCCGGGTCTTCGCTCTTGCCGCCCAGGGCCAGCATGGAGCGCATGGCCCCCGTGATCGTGCGCCAGTTGAGGGCCAACACGGTCAGGCCCGAGGCCACCAGGAATCCCAGGCCCGGCCAGTAGTACTTGTGGGGCGCCGCCTTGGGCTCGATGCCGAGGAAGGCGCTGCCGGCCATCAGGAGGCTCGCCCCCACGAGGAAGCCCACGCAGGTGCGCATGCCCATCAAATAGGAGCCGCCGATGGCGAAGGGGGCCAGCGCGATGGCGCCGCCGTAGGCCGCCAGTCCCGCGGCGTGGCTGCCCAAGGGAATCTCCGCCACGAAGCCCGGCAGGGCGAAGCCGTCTTCGTTGTTGCACACCACGTAGGCGCACATGAGCGCGAACGAGCCCACCAGGATCCACGCCTGCCTCGGATCGGCCTTCTCCACCAAGGTGCGGATGACCGTCTCCACGGCGCGCGCCCCGGGCCAGGGGAGGTTCTCCTTGAGGATCAGCAGGTTGCGCAACGGGATCGCCATGATCAGCCCGATCAGGCTGGACACCGTGCCGAACAGGGCCATGTCCAGGACGGAGTAGGGGTCTCCGGTCATGGCCTTGGCCGCATAAAAATTCGCGATGAAGCCCAGGCTCCTCCTCCCGCGGAGCCCATGGTGGCCACGATGACCATCTCCGTGCTGGTGATGCTCTTCGCGCCGAAGGGCAGCATCAGCGCGAAGAAGAACAGGGCCGCGATCGTCGGTCCCTCCTCGATGACGCCGAAGGACAGCGTCAGGTAGGAGTTCATGGCGCACAGGGCGAGCGAAAAGAGGAGGCCGAGGATCACCGAGCGCGCGGTGATGGGCGGCGTGGCGGCATGGAGGGTGGTCATGTCGCGGGCAGAGCCTAGCGGCGGACGGTGGGGATTGCTCTCGATCCCCTGGCCGACCCCGAGGGCTCGGCCAGGGGCGTCCTGAGCGGCGTTCCTTCAGGACGTGGTGGGGGGGCCGGCGGTCATTGGCCAGAACCCGCGGCAGATCGGGCGGTCGCCGCCTGGGACCGGCATGGGGCCGGCGCATCCGGTTCCCACCGAGGTCCGGATCTCAGTGCCGGATCACGTTCAATTGCCCGGCGCGCAGTTCCACGGGGATCTCGAGCAGCACCGTGCCGAGCTGGCGCACCGCGAGGATCTTCGCCGTGTCCGGGACGGCGAAGACTCCCGTGCGCCTCCCGCCCTGGAAGGAGGCCCGCAGGTCCAGGCCGGGCGGCGCGCCGTCGACCGCCAGGCCGCGGCCGTCGATCGCCACCACATCGGTGGGGGTCGCTCCGGCTTCCAAGGCGTGCTCGGAAAGCTCGATCCGCGCGAAGCACACTCCCGCCACGACGACCACCGCGTCCTCGACGGAGCCCTCCCCGCCGAGGAAGGTGTAGCCCCGGAACCACCTCGCGGAGGGGGGCAGGGCCTCGACGCGGTGCGCCTCCGGCGCCACATTGCGGAATTCGAAGCGTCCCTCCGCGTCGGAGATCCGCTCCAGGGAAGTCCCCACCACGTTCCACAGACTGCCCTCCGGAGAACGGAACTCCGCGATGTCCACGCTGAGCGCCACTCGCGCACCCGCCACCGGAGCGCCCGTGGAATCCACCACGCGCCCGAAGACGTTGCGGCCCGCGGACGTGTCGATTGTGATCAGCACCTCGTTGGGGGCCTCTTCCTGGATCGTGACCTGCTGGGGTGACGCCCAGCCCAGACTGGCGCGGTCGAACGCGACCACGCGGTAGCTGCGCGTCGAGAGCTCGCTGATCCTGAAGCGTCCCTGGTCGTCGACGTTCACGTGCTCCCCGACGCCGCGGCCCGCGGCCAGGGCCTCCCAGTTGTATTCCGCGAACGGATCGAGGGCGGCCTCCGACCTGCGGTGATGCCCCAGGGAGTTGGATCGAGCAGGTCCACCCAGGCGTGGGGGAGCGGAGCTCTGTGCTGATCCACCACGCGCCCGGAGAGCGCGGGGGCCCGCTGCCGGAGGTGCAGCACCAGGGGCGTGGGCCAGCTTTCGGCCTGTCTTGGATCGCCGGTGGGTTCCAGCACCACCGTCCTGAGGCCGGGCGCCGAGGCGGAGAGGATCACCGCGCTGTCCTTGGTCTGGATCCCCACCGCGAAGGCGCCCGCCGCGTCCGTGCGCACGACGCCGAAGCGCATGCGCTCCAGCCGAGACGCGGGTCTGGCCGGCGCCACGTCGACGAACGCACCCGCCAGGGGCCGGCCGTCCTGGTCCAGCACCCGGCCGCGCAAGACCAGGGCCGGCCGATCCTGACCCGTGCCCCCCGGATCGAACGGATCGAACACGATCCGACCGCCGGCGGCGCGCACCGCGGCGAGTTCCAGGTACTCGCGTTCCGCATAACCGACGCGGCTCACCTGCTCCCCGGGACTGCGCGAGCGCGGCGCGTCCTCGATGCGGTATCGGCCCTGTTCGTCGGTCAACGCCGCCCGCGCGAAGGCCGAGTCCTCCACGGCATGGCCGGGCACCTGCAGGGTGCCGCCGAAACTGACGATCTCCACGCGCACGCCGGGGAGCGGCAGGCCCTCGCCGTCCACGACGATTCCGGCCAGGGCCTCGCGGGGGGCGATGCACACCACCCGTTCGCTGGGCAGTGCCCGGGCGCCGTAGGGGGCCGGGCCCAGCGTGAACCAGGTCGGGCCGGCGGCCCGCAAGTGCCCCGAACCGGAGATCGCCGCCAGGGAAAAGCGGCCGTCGGGACCGCTGGTGGCGCGCGGGGCGTCCAGCAGGCGAGTCTCCCCGTCGGGCTGGGCGCCGATCTCCACCTCGGCCACCGTTTGCCCCGATTCGTCGACCACGAGGCCCTCCAGGGGCGGCTCCGCGGGTTCCGCTCGCGGCCCCGCGACTTCGGGCCTCCCGAAGGCGGGCGTGCGCCCGGAATTCTCGCTGGGCAGGTTCTCGAGCGGCGCCTCCGCGCCCGGGCGCGGAAGCCCCGCCTCGGGCACCACGGCGAGGGAGTCGGCGTTCCGCTCCTCGACCCTCCAGGTCCACCAGGCCCAGCCTGCCAGGGCCAGCGCGGCCGCCGTGAGGCCCAGTTTCGATGCCGTGCTCATCCAGAAGATCTCCTTGGAAGGGATGTGCTCGGGATGGACCCAGCCGGCGACCGCCGACAGCCAGCGGCCGCTTCCGCCCGCGCGGTCCAGTTGCTCCCGCAGCCGCCCGTGGGCGCGAGCCAGCCGCGACTCCACCGTCGCCGTCGGAACCGCGAGGCGCGCGGCGATCTGTCGCGGCGAAAGCCCGTCGAAGTAGCGCAGCCGCACCGTGGTGCTGTAGGGCTCCGGGAGCGCTCGCACCTCGCGGGCCAGGCATTCGACGAGTTCCAGCCGGGCCAGGGTCTCGGACTCCGGATCCACGGCCTCCCTCCGCGCGGCTTGGCGCTCCCGGGCTCTGGCCCGCCCCGCCCGCCGGCGGCGATCGAGGGCGAGGTTGCGCACCACGGCTCGCAGCCAGCGGGGCAGGTCCAGGGGCCGCCGATCCCGGGAGAGGGCGGCGGCGAAGGCGTCCTGCACCACGTCCTCGGCGGCCTGGAAGTCGCGCAGCAGCGCCCCCGCCAGGCGCCGCAGGGCGTCGCGCTCGGCCTCGAGCTCGTCGGGCGCCAGGGGCCAACCGGGCGCCCGCGGGGAGTTCATGGGGTCCATCCTCACGGAAGATCCACTTGCCGCAAGGCCGCGTTCCCCGGCCCCAATCCCCGAAATTCTCCCCGGGGCCCCGGCGCCTCAGGCCTTGGCCAGGGCGGTTTCGAGGGCCTGCACCAGTTTCTTGCCCGTGAACGGCTTCCGGAGGAAGCCGCGGGCCTCGGCCGGGGGCTCGCCGTTCGCCGTGCCGGCGTCGAAGCCGCTCATCAGCACGACCCGCGTGCCGGGCGCGCTGCGGTGGAGCTCCGCCAGGGTTTCGGCGCCCCCCAGGCCCGGCATGGTCATGTCCAGGAGCACGAGATCGAAGCCCGGCGCCCGGCCCGCGAGCCGCAGGGCCTCGTCGCCGTCGGCCGCCGTTTCCACGCGCCAGCCCCGGCCCTCGAGCACCGTGCGCGCCACGTCGCGAACCAGGGGCTCGTCGTCCACCACCAGCACGCTGACGCGGGTCTCGCCCGCCCCAGCGGCCGCGGGGCCGTGCTCGGGCCGCGGGGTGTCGGTCGTCGAGTCGCCTTCGGCCTCGGGCCCCGACGGACCGGCCTGGAGCGCGCGGGCGGGCGGGAACAGGATCAGGAAGCGCGTGCCCGCCCCGGGTCGCGACGTGACCTTCACGGCACCCCGATGGCGCTGCATGGTCTTCAGCACCACGGCGAGCCCCAGGCCGCGGCCGGCGAACTTGGTGGTGAAGAACGGATCGAAGATGCGCTGCAGGGTCTCCTCGTCCATGCCCGAGCCCGTGTCCTCGACCTCGAGGAAGACGTACTCGCCGGAGGGCAGATCGGTGGGGACGTAGGTGCGCGCGAGGTAGGCGGCCTCGAAGTGCCGCAGGCCCGACCGCACGTGGATGTCGCCGCCGGAATCCGGCAGGGCGTCCGAGGCGTTGGTCAGGAGGTTCATGGCGAGCTGCCGCACCAGCGTGCCGTCGCCGCGGATCGAGGTCGCGGCGGCATGCAAGTCCAGGCTCACGCGCGCGCTGGGCTTCAGGGCCGTCTTGACCAGCCCCAGCATTTCCACCACCAGGCTGTCGATGTCGATGGTCTCTTCCGCGAGGCGCGCCTTGCCCGCGTAGGCCAGGAGCTGCTGGGTCAGTTCCGCCGCGCGCAGGGTGGCGCCCTCGGCCGTGCGCAGGTAGCGCTCGGCCCGCACCGCGTCGGTCAAGTTCGCGCGGGCCAGTTCCAGGTTGCCCACGACGCCGCCCATCAGGTTGTTGAAGTCGTGGGCGATGCCCCCGGCGAGCACCCCCAGGCCCTCCAGCTTGCGCGATTGGAAGAGCTGGGCCTCCAGCCGCTGGCGCTCCTCCTCCGCGACGCGCTGTTCGGTCACGTCCAGGAGCAGCCCCTGGCACAGGACGCCCTCCGGAGTCTCCAGCGGCGTCACCAGCCAGTGGATCCAGCGATAGCGCCCGTCACCGGCCCGCAGGCGGAACTCCACGTCGAAGCGCGACTGCTCCGCCCGCGAACGCCGCGCGGCCTCGGCGAAGCGTTTCTGGTCCTCGGGGTGGATGCGATCCTGGATCGCGGTCCAGTCCTCGTCCAGGCGCAGGAAGGGGAACGGAACGCGCCATTCCTGCGCGCGCGGGCTCTCGTAGCGCAGCGTGCGCGTGCCGTCCCGGCCCCAATGGTGGGTGTAAATCAGAGCGGGCATGCTCTCCGCGATGGCACGGTACATGGCCTCGCTCTCCCGCAGCAGCTCGGCCTGGCGGGCGAGGCGGCGGCGCAGGACCCACTGGCTCACCAGGCCCGCGCTGGTGATCGCCAGGAGCGTCGCGCCCGCGCCGAAGATCATCTCCCGCGTGAGGTAGGTGGGGTGGGGCCGCGGCTGATAGCGCTCCAGCCAATGGTCGTAGAGCCGGTCCCACTGGCCGCCGTCACGCACCAGGGCCAGACCCTTGTTCATGTCGAACAACAGGTCCTCGTTGCCCTTGGCCACCGCCAGCGCGAAGGCCCGCGAAGCCGTGTCGTCCTCGATGCGGCGGTCCACCAGGCCGGTGATGCCGTTGGACTCGATCGCCGAGCGACCGGCGAGTTGGGTGGTGACGCAGTAGTCGGCCTGGTCCTTGAGCACCATGTCCAGGGCGGGATTGAGCTGTCCGGCGAAGGCCAGGGGCACGCCGTTTTCCACGCACCAGCGGTGGGCGATGCCGTCGCGGGCCACGGTGACGCGGGCCCCGGCCAGTTGCTCCGGCGTGGTGGCCGCCGGAGTGTCGAGCCGCGAGAACACGGCGCAGTGGGTGATCAGGATCGGTCCGGTGAAGTCGACCACCGTCAGGCGTTCCTCGGTGATCGACAGGGGGCTCACCAGATCCACGCGCCCGGTCCCCAGGGCTTCGACCGCCTCGTCCGCGTTGGCGATGGGAATGAACACGACCTCCAGGTCCACGGCCGCCGCCGCGGCGCTCACCAGGTCCGCGGCGAAGCCCACGGCCTTGCCGTGCTCGTCCCGGCGCAGGAGCCCGCGAACCCAGCCGGGGTCGGAAAGGCCCACGACGATGCGATCCCCTGGAAAGCGGTGCAGCGGGTCCCGGGGAGCCGCGTCCGTGGGCGCCGCTTGCGGGGCGGGGCTGCCGGTCGCCTGTGCGGGGGCCACGCGCCCGAAGGCCAGCAGGGCCGCGGCGCCGGCCGCGAGGAAGCAGGTGCGGAAAATCAGTGCCTGTCGCTCCACTGGGATGCACTCTAGCACCCGAATTCCGGCACCGTGCAGCGTGCGCGCGAGCCGCTGGCCGACGGTGGACCTGGCGCCCGACGGCGGCCCCTGGGACGGTATGATTCCGCACTCCATGCCGACCCACAGCGAGTCCTCCCAGGCAGTCGCCAGCCGCTCCGCGACGCCCTCCCCGGAGGTGCAAAGGAGCCTCTTGGTGGACATGCTGCGCGTGCGCTGCGTCGATCAGCGCATGCTCAAGCTGCAGCGCGCCGGTCGCATCGGTTTCGTGGGCACGGCCCTGGGCCTGGAGGCCGCGCTGGTGGGTGCCGGCCGGGCCCTGGAGCCCCGCGACTGGCTCTGGTCGGGCCTGCGCGAAGGCGGCGCGGCCCTGGCCCGCGGCATGCCGCTGGCCGACTACATCGCGCAGATGTACTGCAACGCCAACGACACGGCCAAGGGCCGTCAGATGTGCAACCACTTCCAGCACAAGGGGACGAACTACCCCAGCTGGTCCTCGGTGATTGGCACCCAGGTTCCCCACGGCGTCGGGGCGGCCTACGCCACGAAGTTGCGCGGCGGGGGCGAGGTTCACTCGATCCACTTCGGCGACGGGGCCACGAGCTCCAACGGCTTCCACTCAGGCCTCAACCTGGCCGCGGTGTGGAAGGTGCCCGCCGTCTTCGTGTGCGTGGACAACGGCTGGGCCATCAGCGTTCCCTCGAGCGCCCAGACCGCGGCGGCCGGCTTCGCCGCCAAGGCGGAGGCCTACGGCATACCCGGCGTCACCCTCGACGGCAACGACGTCCTGGCCGTGCTGGGCGGCGTCTCCGCCGCGGTGGCTCGGGCACGGCGCGGCGAGGGGCCCACGCTGGTGGTGCTGAAGACCTACCGCATGCTCGGGCACTCGTCCTCGGACGATCCCACCAAGTACCGGGATCAGGCCGAAGTGGACGCCTGGGCCAAGCGCGATCCGGTGGAGCTCTTCGAGGCCCTGCTGCTCTCCCAGGGAGTGCTCCAGGCGGGCGAACGCGCCGCCATGGAAGCGCGCCTGTTCGCCGAGCTCGACCTCGAGATCCACACCCAGGAGGCCGCGCCTCCCATGGCCCTGCGCACCCTGGTGGAGGACGTCTACGCCGACGTGCCGCGCCACCTGCGCCAGCAGTACAACCGCTTCATCACCGTGGCCGAACGCCTGGGCCACGCCCAGAAGGGCGACGGGGCTTTTCCCCTCTGAGACCGCGGGGGCCTTCGCCCCTGCCTCTGGGCGTCTGGGCCGCGGGGGCTAGATCCGGCGGAAGTCGAGCATGCGCGGGCCGCGGGTGTACGCCACGCCCGCCGCGCCGTTGGCCGGGGGCTCGTACATGGAGCCTCGGCCGGTGTGCCTGAACTCGCCTTCGCTGCCGTCCTCGAAGCGGATCTTGAAGATGTACGTGGTCGAGCCGACGCCGCCCTTCTCGTTGGTCTCGCTGCGGCGGTCGAGCACGTAGGCGGCGCGCTTGAGCATCGGCGCGCGGCGGTGTTCGGAGCGCGCGGCGCCGGCCAGGATCAGCGAGAGGAAACCCAGGGCCGCCAGGGTCGCCGGCACCGCGATCACCACGGGCATCACTCCAGCGCCGGCGTAGAACGTCCAGGCGACCCACAGGCCGAGGAGCAGGGCCAGGGAGAGCGCCCAGGCGGCGCGCACGGAGTGGCCGTGGGCCCTGCGTTCGAAGTGCGGATCGCTCGGCGCCCAGGTCATGGCCGCGGCGAAGTCCGCGTGGACCTTGACCTTGGCGAGGCGCTTCTGCGTCTCGTCGTTGGGGACTTCCACGGGCCCGACCCGCAGCGGGCTCGCGCAGTAGGCGCAGAGCGACAGTTCGGGCCGTTCGAGCTTGACCCCGCAGGTGGGGCAGTGGGTGAGGGTTGCGGTTGTGGTGGCCATCGCTTGGATTCAGCCCCAGAGTGTACCGCGCAGGGGAGGGTTGGCCGGGGGCCTGCGCGGAAGGCCGGGGGGCGGTAGAACATTACCGCCCATCCACCTGGAGGAATCGTCCATGTCACCCGAAGCAGTCATCCCCGCGGCGCCGGCCCTCTCCGACATCGAAATCGCGCGCGCGGCCACCCCCCGGCCCATCGTGGAGATCGCCCGGGGGCTCAAGATCCCCGAGGCCGAGCTGGTCCCCTACGGCCACACCAAGGCCAAGCTGTCCCTGGCCTGGTGCGAAAAGCTGCGCTCGGCTCCGAGGGGCAAGCTGGTGCTCGTGACCGCGATTTCGCCCACCCCGGCGGGGGAGGGCAAGACCACCACCACGGTGGGGCTCGGCGACGCCCTCAACCGCATCGGCAAGCGCGCCGTGATCTGCCTGCGCGAGCCGTCGCTCGGCCCCTGCTTCGGCATGAAGGGCGGCGCGGCGGGGGGCGGTCGCGCCCAGGTGATTCCCATGGAGGACATCAACCTGCACTTCACCGGCGACTTCCATGCCATCACCGCCGCCCACAACCTCCTGGCGGCGATCGTCGACAACCACCTGCACCAGGGCAACGCCCTGGGCATCGACCCGCGTCGCATCACCTGGAGGCGCGTGCTCGACGTCAACGACCGCGCCCTGCGCGACATCGTGATCGGGCTGGGCGGCACGGGCAACGGCGTGCCGCGGGAGTCTGGATTCGACATCACCGCCGCCAGCGAGGTGATGGCCGTGCTGGCCCTGTCCGCCTCCCTGTCCGACCTGCGCGAGCGCCTCGGGCGCATGATCGTGGGCGAGACCTATGGGAAGAAGCGCGTCACGGCGGCCGACCTCAAGGCCGAGGGCGCGCTGACGACGCTCCTGCGCGACGCCCTGATGCCCAATCTGGTGCAGACCCTGGAGAACAACCCGGCCTTCGTGCACGCCGGCCCCTTCGCCAACATCGCCCACGGCTGCAACAGCGTGATCGCCACCCAGGTGGGGCTCGGCCTGGGCGAGTACGCCATCACCGAGGCCGGATTCGGCGCCGATCTGGGCGCGGAAAAGTTCTTCGACATCAAGTGCCGCGCCGCGGGCCTCGCGCCGGCGGCCGTGGTGCTCGTGGCCACGGTGCGCGCGCTCAAGTACCAGGCGGGTGTGGAGCTCAAGGAGCTCAGCAAGCCCGACGCCGCGGCCCTGACGCGCGGCATCGAGCACCTGGAGAAGCACGTGCAGAACCTGCGCGGCTACGGCGTGCCGGTGGTGGTGGCCCTCAACGCCTTCACCAGCGACACCCAGGAAGAGGCCCAAGCCCTGCTTTCCGCCCAGGAACGGCTGGGCGTGCGCGTCGTGCGCTGCGACCACTGGGCCCGCGGCGGCGCAGGGCGCGGAGGAACTGGCCCGCGCGGTGGTGGTCGAGGTGGAGTCGGGGGCGGCCGATTTTCGGCCCCTGTACCCCTCGCACCTCAGCCTGTTCGAGAAGATCGAGAAGGTGGCCCGCGACATCTACGGCGCCGACAGCGTTTCCGCCGAGCCGCGCATCAAGGAGAAGCTCAAGAAGTTCGAGGCCGAAGGCTTCGGCCACCTGCCGGTGTGCATGGCGAAGACCCAGTATTCGTTCACCACGGATCCCACGCGCCGCGGCCGGCCCCGCGGGTTCCAGATCCCCTTGCGCGACGTGGAAGTGCGCGCCGGCGCGGGTTTCGTGCTGGTGCTCACCGGCGAGATCATGACCATGCCCGGCCTGCCCAAGGTGCCCGCCGCGGAGTCCATCGACGTCGACGGGCTGGGGCGCATTCAAGGACTCTTCTAGGGGCGTCCTCCGCCCCGCTCCGCCGCCCACTCTCGCCAGGCCCTATTCTCGCCTGCCATAGCGATCTCCTTGAACCACGCCGCGAGCTGCGGCTCGTCCTTCCCCGCGCGCACGGCGAGGACGGCGGCGCCGTGCATCGCCGCGATCGAGCCGGGCTGGACTTCGAGGGCGGCCTTGTAGGCGTCCATGGCGTCGTCGGCGCGCCCAGCGCGTTCGAGCGTGATCGCGAGGTTGATGCGCGGGTCGGCGCTGGCGGGGAGCAGTTTTCTCGCCCACTCGAACTCGCTGGCTGCCTCGTAGAGCTCGCCGCGGGCCAGGTGAAGCACCCCGAGGTTGTTGTGCGCGGGGCCGAAGAAGAGGTCGCGCGCGAGCGCCTCGCGCAGCAGCGCCTCCGCAGCCTTCGGATCGGTGTCGAGCTGCGCGGCGGCTTCGCGGTTCAGCGCCTCTGCCGCACTCGTGTCCCGTCGTGCCGCGTCCTGCGAGGCATAGGGTCCCCCAGGCTTCGAGCCGGCGCAGCTCGCGGCCAGGGCCAGGACAACAGCAACGACGAAGCCCCTCACCGCATCACCCTCGGCTCGAGCCTCGGGAATCCGTCGTCGAGCCCCGCCTGCTCCAGGGGCGCTCGGCTCGCGTACTTGAGGTCTTCGAGCCGGTCCCCGCGCAGCACGCTGCACTTCAGGAACACGAAGAACCGGCTCTTCTGGCGCGTCTTGGACTCGCTCCGAAAGAGCTGCCCGAGCACCGGGATCGCGCCGAGCCAAGGCACGCGCGACTCAGACCGCGTGTCGCTCTCGACCTCGAGCCCTCCGATCACGACCGCAAAACCGTCGGGCACCGTGGCCACGCTGGCGACCCGATTCTCTTGGCGCGGCGGAGGCAGTTCTGGCGCGGCCGACTCGCCGACAAACGTGCTCACGGACACCGAGTAGGTGACGACGAGCTGGTCGCCGGCCGCGATCTGCGGCTTGATCGAGATGGTCGTTCCCGCGTCGAGCGACCCGCCGAAGGACGTGGTTGCGACCGTGTTGGACGCATTGGTGGAGACGTACGGCGTTTGCAGCGTCGAGCCAAGAGTCGCCTGCTCGTTGTTGGTGACCAAGACCTTCGGCACCGTCATCACCCGGCCGTCGTTGACCGCCTCCAGGGCGTGCAGCAGCGCAGAGTAGTCGCGGGGGGAGAGTACGACGCCGGTCGCGCCGCTCGCCGCGGCAGGCGGGATGGCGCTCGCCAGCGGGCACACCGTCCCGAGGCCGAAAAGGCTGGCCAGCTCGTACAGCGTGGACCCGTCCTGCCCGACCTTGCGGAGTTCGACCCCGAGCTGCCGTGTCTTCGTGTCGGTCAGGCTGACGACCAGTGCCTCGACCAGCACCTGCGGGGAGGCGACATCCAGCGAGTCGATCAAGACGCCGAGCTGGTCGAGCAGTCGCCCCTCGCCCAGGGCCACAAGCCGGTTCGCGGGCTCGTCGAGTGTGATGACCAGGTCAGCCGAGCCCTCGTTGGCGGGCCGGGGCCCCGGGGTGGCGATGGCCGCCGACTTCTTGCCTCCCAGGGCGCTTCCAGGGCCCCCCAGGCCCTCAGGGGCGAGCCCGGCAAAGCGCCCCGCGCTGGACCAGTTCCTCCACCAGGCGCGCCACAGACCCCACGCTGCGGCGCCGCAGCTCAAAGGCTTGAAGACGTGCCCAACGATCGGGATCGCGCCGAGCCAGGGCACGCGCGACTCGGACCGCGTGTCGCTCTCACGCAGGTTGGCCTCAGAAAAAGATCAGTAAAACTCGGTAGTCGAGGCACCATTCGGCCGTTTGACACTGTGCGCGACCGTGTCCGTCGCATGGTTGCAGCTTCCGTTCCGCAGGACATCAACTCCCCCCCGAGCATGTACAACCGACTCTACGAACGACTCGTCATCATCGACACAACCTCCCCTGAGTACTCACAGGCCGTGAACATGGATGGGTACAACACAGTCTTTCCAGAAATCGTCGTGTTCACTTACTCCGGCCTCACCAACGTCAAGGTCCAGGTTCAAGAGAGCAATGACCTTGAGAATTGGCGCGACAAAGGCACCGTGAACACCATGACCGCCATAGGGTACACTGCCGGCAACGTGGTCACGGCATTCGCAGCTACCTACGCTCGTCTGAAGGTCTACACCACAGGCACGGGAACCGCGATCCTCTCGGCCGGCGTCAATCTCTCGGTCCAGTAGGGTCCAATACCTCGCTGTGCAATCGTGCTGCGGGCTCCTCAGCCGCTGCGCAGTGCGGAAACCTCATGTATCAAGCACTGTTCAACCGCCTCTCTTTGAGCGCTACGGCTGACGCCGTAGTGACACGGCACGTAGCGCTGAACGGATTTCACAGTGCGGAGGTCAACCTGCTTGTGGTGTCCATCCTGGGTGACGTGTCGCCTTCGGTCGCTTGCGCATATGAGTTGAGCAATGACGGCCAAACATGGGATAGACCCCTTCAGTTTCCTTTTTCTGTAACTGGAATCGGATATGGGATGGCGCTCATGTTCCAGGGGCGCGCGGCAAAGTTGATGCGGATCACTCTCTACTTAGATACGACGGCAACAGATGCTGTGGTCTCCGCTGGCGTTAATCTCTCCAATGCGTAACCGCCGGATCATTATCCTCCATAAGTGCAGCAGCTCGTACCTGTGGGTGTCGGGCAGCGGCTGGGTAAGGTGCCCCGCTACTACTGGCTGGTCACGAGGGTCGGCAGCATAAGCTCCCATGCATCTCCAGATCTACGACAGACTCTGCCTGGGCGACGTGACTACACTGGAGTTTTCACCATCTATCGATCTTTCCGGATTCAACTCGCTGGAGCTCGATGTCGTTACGTTCGATACTTCCGTATCTGGGGTTCGCGTCGTGACAGTAAGTATGGAAAGCAGCAACGACGGTCAGCACTGGGAGTATCTGACAGGCAGCGGCTTTTTTATCACGGCCGTTGGATATCAAGCTGGTACAACGGCCACCCCTGTGTTCGCGTCGAAGGCAAGGATAAAACTGGAGTTGTATAACCCGTCATACACGGCGCTAGTGTCCGTCGGCGTGAATATAACAAATCAATGAGACCCCGTGCACTGAATCGAAGAGAAGCTCGAGTATGAACGTACAAGAACATCGCGAGGGATGCGGTATTCAGGGATGCTCAGGCACGAGCAAGTCGATCTTTGCCAAAGGACCATGCTCGTGTAGCTCGTTGATTGTCAAGCCCTTTGGTTCAGGGCGGGCAAGTGCAAAACCGAGAATGGGAGTAATTGTCCTCCCGAGGGGCAGGGGTACCGCCCACACCGAGCCCTCAACCGGTCATGGCAGTGGGGATCCTACGGCCGGGTTTTCCACGTCGGGCGGCGTGCATCTTTCAACGGGCCTAACTACGGTAGATCGTACCGGTTTCAGCACGAGCGGCACGATTCCAACTACGCCGTCAACAGGAATATTGACTAGTGGACGGATCATGCCTACACAGTGCGGTCCGGATGTTACCGACAAATGTGTTGAGGCCCTCGACAAGTTCATGAAAGAAATCGATAAACTCAATCGAGAAGAGTTCAAAGGGTTGGCTTCTGCTGCACAACACGGAAGGGAAGGAATGGGACTGCAGTCGCACTATTCGAGCATGAAAAGGAGTGCGGCTAAGAAGTTTAGTGGCCCAGGCGGCCCGATGGATTTTAAGCGAAACGGTCAGAATCAGAACACTGCCAACTGCCCGTCGGCGGATTGCGTTGAGACAGTCTTCCTATGTGGATATTGCCTGAGTGATCAGATACCTGGCAATATCGCTTTTGGTTTCGCAACCGAGTACGCGGGACTCGATGTCGGGAATGCATACTTGGCACGAACCTACTCCAATGCCACGGCGATGACCGACTGGGCAAAGTACAAGGCGAGGCAGTTGAATGGAGAGGCGGGCGACGAGCCTGAACCTGGCTTTGTTGACACAGCTGAGGACACGTCATCGATTGTTGGTGGAAGTGACTTGGCCAAAGCCATGAAGCTCAAGGAGAACCAAGGAAAGGAGAAATTGAAGAAGCTCCTGTGCAGAGTCGTCAAGGAGAATGTGGCCTCAAAGGGCGGCAAGCCACCCAAATTCAAGCAGAGGCCATGTCCCGCGTGTGAGGGATAATTGTGTCACAGATGAATCGGCTGCGACCTTGGAGTGTTATCGGGATAGCTGTTCTTTTGTCACTGGCCCCCCTTGTCTTCGGGACACGCTCATGCCTGTCTGATTACCAGCCATTCGAAAAGCGCTACGGGCCGTTCCGTCCATCTCCTGATGGAAGGTTCCTAGCTGCATGGGTGTTGGTGACAAATGGTAGGCGCAAGGATAGTACGCTGGGCGTTTGCCGACAAGCTGCCACCGAGGATGCGCGTAATTGGATACTTCCGTTCAGCTGGGAACAGTTGTGGATTGTTGAAATGCATTGGTCTTCCCCGGACGTCTTGACTGTAACATGCTGGGATTACACCGGTGGTAAGCTTAAGAGTAAGACTCGACTTGAGGATCCACCGATCACAATTGACCTGGATTTCCAGAACTAGCAGCTTTGTGGGTACCGAGAACTCTGCGCGCCCCGTTCGACCGTGAATTCGTGCTGAGGATCTGTGCCGATCCTGCCCGCGCGCAGGCTGAATCGCCGGGCGAAGGTCGAGTGCACTCTCGATCCGGCGGTGGCAGGCAACGCGAAACGCCCTCGATCGAGCCTGTGGGGTGCAACGAAATGCCTTCCGATTTGAGGTAGCCATCCAGCGGACGAGCAGGCCATCTCCCGGTGGCCGCTGGCGAGCCCCTGAGCCTCGAACCCGGGGAGCGCACGGCGACCTTGCGCGTGCTCGCGGAGAGCGGAGGGCACGCTTTCAGGGCAAGTCAGCTTCTCGGCATGACGAGGGTAAGCGGGACGCCACACCCGCCTGGAGTCGCGAGGCGCCGGCGCGACGATGTCGGGCATGGATCGTCGAGAGCAGATGCGCGCCTTTCTGGCGCGGCGTGAGCAGCGCGGCCGGGCCTTCCAGGAGCTGTCCACCGAGGTCGGAGTGCCCAGCGGGACGCTGGCGTGCTGGGCCTGGATGCTGAGCCAGGAGGAGCGGGAGCCTGCCCGTCATCGCTCGCCGGCAGCGGGCCCGTCCATCGAGTTCCTTGCCGCGTCGGGTCCGGCCGAATTCCTGGCGCACAGCCCGTGCCTCGAGGTGGTCCTCGCGCGCGTGAACCGAAGGTGCGTAACCATTGACGTCCCGCAACTGCGTAAGAGATGGCGTCCCTTGACAGATCCCCGCACCCTGCGCGTTTCGGGGAGCCCGCAGGGTCGATTCCGGCGCGGCGGCGGCCTGGTCCCGTGCGTTTCCGCCGGGGGTGGCCATCGGTTACAACTCTCGGCCCAACCATGAGCCAATCCCGCAAAGTGATCGTGATCGGAGCCGGTCCCGCCGGCTACGTGTGCGCCATCCGCCTGGCCCAACTGGGCCAGCAAGTGACCGTCGTCGAGAAGGAATTCCTCGGCGGCACGTGCCTCAACGTGGGCTGCATTCCCTCCAAGGCGATGATCGCGGCGGGCACCCTGGTGGACCGCATCGCCCACGCCTCGGCCATGGGCATCGAGACCACCGGCGTGCGGGTCGAGATCGAGAAGCTGGTGCAGTGGAAGGCGGGCATCGTGGCGCGGCTCACGGGAGGCGTCGGCGGCCTGCTCAAGAACCACAAGGTGGAAGTCGTCATGGGCGCGGCGTCGCTCGTGGACCGGAACACGGTCAGCGTGACCACGAAGCAGGGCACCCAGGTGCTCAAGGCCGACGACATCGTGCTCGCCACCGGCTCGATCCCGATCGAGATCCCCGGCTTCAAGTTCGACGAGGACCAGGTCTGGTCGTCCACCGGAGCCCTGGCGCCCAAGCGCCTGCCCAAGCACCTGGTGGTGATCGGCGGCGGCTACATCGGTCTCGAGCTGGGCATGATGTACCGGAAGCTCGGCTCGGAAGTGACCGTGCTGGAGGCCACCGCGGGCGCGCTCCCGGGCCAGGACCGCGACTGCGTCAAGGTGATCGAGCGCTCGCTGAAGAAACAGGGCATCAAGTTGATGACCGAGGTCTTCGCCCAGGGATTCGAGCGCAAGGGCGGCGAAAGCCACGTGCGCGTCAAGAACAAGACGGGCGAAGCCACGATCGTTTGCGACCAGATCGTCTCCACCGTCGGCCGTCGTCCCTACAGCGCGGGCCTCGCTCTGGACAAGGCGGGCCTCGCCGTGGACGCCAAGGGGTTCCTCGCCGTGGACCGGCAGATGCGCACGCAGGTGGCCAACATCTACGCCATCGGGGATCTCGCCGGGCAGCCGATGCTGGCCCACAAGGGCTCCCGCGAGGGACTGGTGGCTGCCGCGGTGATCGCCGGCAAGCCCGAGAAGTACGACGTGCGCTGCGTGCCCGCGGTGATCTTCACGGCTCCCGAGATGGCCTCCGTGGGCAAGCTGGAATCCGAGTTGGACCTGGAGAAGCGCGCCTACAAGACGGGCTCGTTCCCCTTCGCCGCCAGCGGCCGGGCCATGAGTCTGATGGAGACCGACGGATTCGTGAAGGTCGTCGCCGACGCCCGAACGGACGAAGTGCTCGGCGTCCACATGGTGGGCCCCGAGGTGACCGAACTGATCGCCGAGGCGGCCCTGGCCATCGAGCTGGGCGCCACCGCCGAGGACCTGGCACGGACGATCCACGCGCACCCGACCCTGCCCGAGGCGATGATGGAGGCCGCCGAGGCGGTCCACGGCATGGCGGTGCACATTTTCCAGAAGCCCACGGCCGGCGCGGGGCCCGCGGGGCACTAGGGGCCGGGCCTTCCGTGCAGCCCGTGGACGACGGCGCGCGGTCTGGAGCCGCCGGCGATCCCTCCCGCGCCAGGCCGCCCCTGGAGGTGCGCCGCCTGGGCCGGCTCTCCTACGCTGCGGCCCACGCGCTCCAGGAGGAGCTGCTCGCGGCCAGGATCGAAGGACGCATTCCCGACCAGTTGTTGCTCCTGGAGCACGAACCCGTGATCACCCTGGGCCGGGGCGGCGAGCCGGGGCCGGCCGAGGTCGGCGGCGTGCCGGTGCTCTCCGTGGAGCGCGGAGGGGACGCCACCTACCACGGGCCGGGTCAGTTGGTGGTCTACCCGATCCTGATGCTCGAGGAGGAGCGCCGCGATTTGCACCGCTACCTGCGCGACCTCGAGGAGGTCGTGATCGGCGTGCTGGCGGGCCTGGGCGTGGCCGGCTCCCGCAAGCCGGGCCTCACCGGCGTGTGGGTGGGGGAGCGCAAGATCTGTTCCCTGGGCGTGGCCGTGCGGCGCTGGGTCGCGTGGCACGGCTTCGCGCTCAACGTGCACACGGATCTGGCTGCTTTCCACGCCTTTCGGCCCTGCGGTCTCGACCCGCGGGTCATGACCCGCGTGAGTGACCACGCGCCGGTTCCCGCCGAGGATCCCCTGCTGGAAGCGGCCGCGGAACGGCACTTCCGGCGCGTCTTCGGGCGCTGACCCGCGGGGGAAGGAGGGGGCGTGTGGGCCCCGCTCCAGGGCCCGGGCGCGGTCCCCGGGCTCCGGCAGGCCCCGGGCGATCCGAGCCGGGCCCCGGGAAGAAACTTCCGGCCCGGGCAGGAATCTCGCCCTGCGCTTTTGTCCCCCCCAAGCAGGCTCCGATGAGGGGTGACGGCCGCCCGAGGCGCTCGCCGATCGTCCCCTCCGCAGTACCCCGGCGGCGACGGCAGGCGCGCCGCGGCTTCTCCATGGACCACTCCGAAGACGTGCTCGACATGAACGTCATCGCCGCCCTGCGTGAGCTCGGCGGAGATGGCGACGAGACCCTGTTCCACGAACTGCTCGACCTGTACGTCGACGATTCGACGAAACAGCTCCAGCGCCTGGCGGAGTCCCTCGAGCAGGGCGACCTCCGGGTGGCCGAGCGCATTGCCCACACCCTGAAGTCCAGCTCGGCCCATCTCGGCGCCTCCGCCGTGTCCAAGCTGTGCCTGGAGATGGAACAGCACGGCCGGGAGCAGCGCGCCATGGAGATGCGCGCCCTGCTCGATGTCGCTCGCGAAGCCCACCGCCGAGCCGTGGCCGCCCTGGTGGCCTTGCGCCAGTAAACCCAAGACGTTGCCCGAGGCGCACGCAGATTCGCGACGGCCAGGCAGCATGCACAGAACCACCTACGACGAGCTGAAGCAGGCCGGCACACTGCCGTCGCCCACCCGTGTGGGGCTGGCCATCCTGCGCTTGACGCAGCGCGAGGACTTCGTGCTCGGCTACCTGGCGCGCGCCCTGCAGTCCGATCCCGCGCTCACGGGACGCCTGCTCAAGCTGGCCAACGCCAACTTGGCCCCCGGCGCCCGTCCGATCTGCAGCGTCGAGGAGGCGGCCATGGTGCTCTCCGTCGGCACCGTGCGCTCCGTGGCCCTGGGCTTCACCCTGATCAACGACCCGCCCCCCGGCGCGAAGACGGGGTTCGACCACGAGGACTACTGGTCGAACTCCCTGCTGCAGGCGGTGGCCGCGCGGCACCTGGCGGCCGAGCGCGGTGACGTGGAGCCGGCGTCCGCCTTCACCTGCGCCCTGGTGTCGGGCATCGGCCGCCTCGCCTTGGCCGCGGCCCACCCCGAGGAATACGGTCGCGTGGTCGCCGCGGGAACCGCCTTGAGCTGCGGCGACTTCCTGGAGCTGGAGCGCAAGGAACTCGGCGTCGACCACGCCGAGCTGGCCCAGGGCATGCTCCGCGACTGGTGCCTTCCGGAGGAATGGGCCCATGCCGTCCAGGCCTTCGAGCGCCGGCTGGGCAGCGAGGCGGCACCCAGCGAGCGGGCCGCGGCCCTGGAACAGGTCCTGCGCGGCGCCGCCCAACTGGCCGCGGCCTTCCGGGAGAGCCAGGGGTTCCGCATCCAGGCCACGGCCACGGACCGCGGCGACACCACCTTCCTGTCGCGGGAACTCACCGTCTCGCCCGCGGCGGTGGTGCGCGTGCGCAACCGCATCGTCGCCGAGTGGAACGACTGGTCGCGGGCGCACCAGCCTCCGACCAAGGCCGACATCGTGAGTTCCCTGGCGGACACGGCGATCCAACGCCTGCAGCACACGACCCCGCGGCGGGGCATGAAGATCCTGGCCGTGGACGACGATCCGGTGTCCCTCAAGCTCCTGAGCCACCACCTGTCCTCGGACGGCCACCGCGTGACCCTGGCCGCGGACGGCACGGAAGCCCTGTCGCTGGCGCTCAAGCAACGGCCCCAGCTGATCGTCACCGATCTCTCCATGCCGGAAATGGACGGCCTGGAGCTGTGTCGGGCCCTGCGCGGCTCCACGGTCTGCGCCGACGCCTACGTCCTGGTGGTCACGGGCCACGACGAGGAAGCGCGCATCGTCGAGGCCTTCGACGCGGGAGCCGACGAATGCGTCAACAAGCCGTTCAACCCCAAGATCCTGCTGGCGCGCGTGCGCGCGGGCCAGCGAATCATCGAGTTGCGCGAGCGCGCCGAGCACGACAAGCAGGAGCTCAACCGCCGCAACGCGCAGATGACGATCCTGAACCGCCAGCTCAAGACGGCGGCCATGACCGACGTGCTGACCGAGCTGCCCAACCGGCGCTACGCCATGCGACGCCTGGACGAGGAGGTGGCCGCGAGCCTGGCCGAGGGCGCGCCCCTGTCGGTGATCCTGCTGGACATCGACCACTTCAAGAGCGTCAACGACGGCTTCGGCCACGACGTGGGCGACCTCGTGCTGCGCGAGACCCGCGCGCGTGCTGCGGGCCTGCACCCGGCGCAACGAGGAAGTCTGCCGTCTGGGGGGCGAGGAGTTCCTGGTGATCGTGCCCCAGGCCACGCGCGAATCCAGCGCGCACTTCGCCGAGCGGCTGCGGGAAGCCGTGTCCGAGCTGGAATTCAATTTCGGCGCCAACCGGGCCGGCATCACGGTCAGTCTGGGCGTGGCCGGCTTCGAGGACGGGGCGACCACCGTGGACGACCTGATCCGCATCGCCGACCGGCGCGCCTACCTGGCGAAGGCCCTGGGCCGCAACCGCGTCGTTTCGACCGGCGGCACGGATCCCCGGGCCGAAAGCGCCTGAGTTCTCCCCCGCGCGCCGAGGTCGCGCGGCCTCAGCGCACGAAGACCGGGCTCGACCAGGCTTGGGCGCCGTCCTCCTGCACCACGCGGACGTAGACGAAATCCCCCGGACGCAGGTCCGGCAGCGTCCCGCCGACCTCCAAGTCCGGGGATCCCTCGCCCTGCGCTCAGTCCCGAATTGGGATTGTGGCCGCCCAGATGGGCCAATCCCGGGTGACCGTCGTGGGAATCGCCGCCGCCGAGGAACCCCAGCCGCAGGGGCGAACGCGCGCCGTCCCGCGCGCTGTCCCGCAGCGCGTCGCGGGCGAAATGGCCGGGCACGGGCGCGTAGATGCGACGCCCCGCGTCGAGGGCCTCGCTGGTGCCGTGCACCGAGGAAATCTCGACCACCGGCTCCAGCTCCGGGTCGCTCTGGATGCTCCAGTCCAGGGCCACGGGCCCGCCCGCCACGTGGTGGGGGATCGTGAGCGCCAGCCTGCCGCGCAAGAGCTCCCACAGCTCCTGGGGCGTGTCGCTCCGGGGATCCAGTGCGCTGTGGAGCTCCGCGTCGTCCTCGAACCACAGCACGCAGCGATGGCCGTGGATCCAATCGGTGTACTCGTAGCCCGGCAGGGCCACGAACGAGCCCGGTCGATCGAAGCGGCCCGCCAGGGCCACCAGCTCGCGCCAGCGCTCCGGCCGCACGTCCAGGAACTCCATCCCCCAGTGGTCGTGGTCGGTCAGGGCCGCGGCGTCCAGCCCCGCCACGTCGCGGGCGTAGGTCCAATAGTCCTCGGGCGTGCCGGTGCCGTCGGAGACCTGACTGTGGCCGTGGAGGTCCGCCCACAGGACCCGGGGCGCGGTGGCATGGACCACCAGGGGACCCACCAGGCACTCCAACTCGCCGCCGCCGTCGAGCACGGCCCTGGCGCGCCAGCGGAACGTGCCCTCCTCCATGGGCGTGCAGGAGAGTCGGGCGCGGGCGCCTTCCTCGGCGCAGAGCAGGATCGACTCGGGGAGGCCCAGGGAGGCGGGGGCGTCGGGGAAGGTCACGCGGGCGGAGTCCAGGACCCCGGCGTTGGCGCGCCCGTCGAGCAGGGCGAGCGTGAATTCTCCACGCTCCCCGGGTCGCAGCAGGGAGGGCGCCGTCACGCTGAGGATCGCCGCCGGGCCAGGCCCCACGTCCACGGCGGGCGAGTCGGCGATCAGGGCCCGCACGCCGTCGCCGTCGCCGTCCACGGCGATCCAAAAGCGCGAGCCGCGCTCGGCGAAGTCGTCCGCGCGAGCGCCGGGCTCCCCGGCCCCGTAGAGGAATTCCAGGGACTCGCCGGCGCCGAGCGCCCGGCCGCCCACGCGAACTTCGAGCAGCTGCCGGTCCAGGGTGCGCGGCGCGAGCTCCAAGCCCTGCGCCGAGCTGCTGACACGGGTGAAGCCCGGAGCCTCGGCGCGCTCCACCTGGGGCGTGCTCCAACCCCAGAAGGGGGAAACCTGCAGGTACACCGCGCCACCCACGGCCACGCCCAGGGGGCCCGCCGTGTAGCGGATGCGCCAGCGTCCGCTGCCGCCGGCGGAGGTCGTGACCGGGCCCGCCGGCCCCTCACCGCCCGATCCCAAGCCCAAGGACTCGGCGCGGGCGCTGCCGCCGCCGTCGGCCGCGTGGCGCACGGCGGCCAGGTCGGCCTGCAGCGTCTCCAGCACGTCGCGACGGGCCGTGCGCGGGAGTTGGGCGGGCGCCGGCCCCTTCGCATGCGGGGGGGGCGGCTCGGGCGGCGGCTCGTCGCGGGTGCAGGCGCTCCCGCCGGCCTGGACCGTCGCGGAGAAGAGCAGCGCGGCGCAGGTCCTACCCCACGTCGCGGCCGCGCCGGTGCGTGGCGTGCGCCCAGAGGAAGCCCAGACCGCCATAGAGATAGTAGAACAGGTGCAGCGGCAAGGCGGAAAGCAGGAACAGGGGGCCGCGGAGGCCCAGGAGCAGGCCGTAGAAACCGCGGTTGATCCACAGGACCGGCGCCAGGAGCACCAGCGGCGCGACCCAGGGGATCCAACGGCCGGTCAGGTGCGCCGCGTAGAGCGCGCAGGGCAGCGAGGCCAAGGCCAGGAACACCAGGGCCACGCACAGCTTCTGGGCTCGCGCGAGATTGAGATCGCCCCCGGTTCCGGGCCGCTCGATCAGCAGGTGCGTCCAGGGGATCGCGCGGCAGGTGACGTCCACGCGCACCATTTCCTTGAGCCGCCAGCGCTTGAGGTGCTTCACCTGGATCGCCGGCTCCAGCCGAATGCGGTGGCCCGCGGCGCACAAGCGCATGCCGAGCTCGATGTCCTCGATGGAGGGCCGGTGGAAGCGTTCGTCGTAGCCTCCCAGGTCCAGGAACTTCTGCCGCCGCACCGCGCCGCAACCCGCCCAGAAGGTGCTGGCCTCCCGAGGCCCGGTCTGGTGCACGTGGTGGTGCAGCAGGTTCCGGTAGGTGCTCACCACGCCGCGGTCGTCGGGCTCGCTGTCGTAGGAGCCGAAGCAGGCATCCACTTCGGGCTCGCGCACGAGCACCCGCGCCAGGTCCTCGATCGTGGTGGGCGTCACGAGCACGTCGGAGTCGATGAAGGCCACCAGCGAGCCCGTCGCACGGCGCGCGCCGGCGTTGCGCGCCACGGCGGGGCCGCCGTTGCGTTCCAGGCGCAGGTATCCGTCGCCCGCGCGTCGCATGTGGGTGATGGCGGCCGCGTCGGTGCTGGCGTCGTCCACCACGATCAGTTCGAAGGGCACCGTGGAGCGTCCCAGGGCGTCCAGGCAACGCGCCAGCTGTCCCGGGTTGTTGAACGCGGGGACCACGACGGAAATCGTGGGCAGCGCCGGCACCGCGGGCGCGGTGGGCGGGCGGCCCGAGGCCGTGGCGGAGTCCTGGCCCGGGCCATGGGGCGAGCTGTGGGGCGGCGGCAAGCGGGGAGGCGTCGTTGGGGGGGCGGGGACCCGGCGGACCCGATTGTGGGGACGCCGATTGCAGATCGTGTGCCGCGTGAGTCTAAATGGAGCCGATATCCCCCTGCCTTCCGAAACAGGGCCTGACCCGAACACCCCCTGGCTCGGGCCCCCCCGCGGCCCACCACGATCCATGCACGCCCGCACGCTCCTCCTTTGCGCCCCCGCGCTGCTCGCCGCGGCCCTGTGGGCGCAACAGGACCCGGACGTGCCGCCCGCCCGCCGGGGGCGCGACTGGAACGCCATCCTGGGCCGCACCCAGGCCGTCTGGCCCAACCCGCGGCCCGCGGTGGTCTGGCTGGAGGACCTTGCGCGAGCCAAGGCCGTCGCCGCCCGCGAGGGCCGGCCGCTCTTCGTGGTGATGCGCTGCCTGCCGTGCAAGCAATGCGCCGACTTCGACGCCGCGGTCCTGGAAGGCGGGGGCGCGCTCCAGCCGCTCCTGGCCCAGTTCGTCTGCGTCCGGCTCACCAGCGTGCAGTCGGTGGACCTGAGGCAGTTCCCCATGCCGGTGCTGCAGGACCTGGACCTCTCCTGGTGGGGCTGGTTCCTGTCGCCCGAGGGCATGATCTACGGCGTGTTCGGCGGCAAGGACGAGCGCGGCGACTCGACGCGCATTTCTCCCGCGGCCCTGGCGGCGACCCTCAAGCGCGTGCTCGACCACCACTTCGACCCGCGGCGCGCCGACTGGAACGTGGACATCGCCCCTTCCCCGGGCGAGAAGCCTCTCACGCCCTTCGGACTGCCGGGGTTCCCGTCCTGGGCGAGGAAGTTCGCCGACCTGCACCCCGTCCAGTGCCTGCACTGCCACCAGGTGGCGGAGATCCTGCGCCAGCCGGCCCTGGACGCCAAGCGCTTCGACAAGGTCCGGGACCTGTCGCTGTGGCCCTATCCGGAGAATGTGGGCCTGGAGCTTCTGAGGGACGACGGCCTCCTGGTGAACGAGGTCCGCGAGGGGAGTCCGGCCGCCACGCTGGGCCTGAAGAAGGGAGATCGACTGGGCGCCGCCGGGCCGAAGAAGCTCTTCAGCCAGGCTGACTTCCGCGCCGTGTTGAATCAGGTGCCCGCCTCCGGAGGGGAACTCGTCCTGCGCTGGAGACGCGAGCGCCAGGTCCTGGAGGGCACGCTGGTGCTCGCCGAGGGCTGGAAGAAGGTCAACCTGTCCTGGCGCCAGTCCGTGGCCGACGGCAACGTGGGCGCGCACCCGGGCTTTGCCTGGCCCAATCCCGTGGGAGCCGAGGACCGCAAGCGCCTGAACGTGCCGCCCAAGACGATGGCGGTGCGGCCCTATCTTCCCAAGGGGACCCAGGTGGAACGCCCAGCGGGCCGGCCTGAACAGCGGCGACATCGTCGTGGCCGTCAGCGGCGAATCGCCCGACCTCTCGGGGCGCGAGTTCCTGGTCTGGTTCCGCACGCGTTTCGAGCCCGGCGACAGGGTGCGCCTCTCCCTGAAGAACCAGAAGGGCGAGTCGCGCGAGATCGAGTACCTGCTCGACGCCCGGGGAAGGCCCTAGCCCGGAGCGTGGGCCCCCTGATTCAGTAGCCGATCGACTGCAGGGCCCGGCGCACTTCGGCGGAGATCGGCGGCGATCGCAAGGGCACCGCCGTGGCCGCGCGCCACAGCTCCAGATGGGCTTTCATTTCCCGCAGGGGGGCGGCCTGGTCCTCCGGGGGCCGCGAGACGAATTCCTGGGCCATGTCCCGGGTCTCCTTCGGGTCCTGACCCAGGTCGTAGAGTTCGAAACGCTCCGGCACGCGCACGCTGTCGAACCAGTGGTCGGAGGTCCAGATCCACTTGTGGCCCTGGGAGCGCAGGGAGAGGAGCCGGCCGTCGAGGTCGTACCCCGAGAGCTCGCCCGACAGCTCCCCGACGGCGAAGGAGGGCCGCGGCGCGGCCTCGCTTCCGGAGAGAGTGTCCACCAGGGACGCGCCGGCCAGACCCTGGGGCGGCTCGAGGCCCAGCACGTCGAGCACCGTCGGCGTCAGGTCCAGGAGGCGCACCTGCTGGCCCACGCGGGTGCCGCCGTGCTCTCCGCGGGGGAAGCGCACCAGGAGCGGCACCGAGAGTTCGCCGTCGTAGAGGTAGGTGCCGTGGTCGAACCAGTAGCCGTGCTCCCCCAGGCCTTCGCCGTGGTCGGCGGTGAGCACCACGAGCGTGTCCTCGTACAGGCCGCGCTCCCGCAGGGCGCCGAGGAGCCGCGCGAGCTGCGCGTCCACGTAGCTGATTTCGCCCCGGTACAGGGCGTGCATGCGCGCCACCTCGCGCGGGTCGTCCACGAGCTTGCGTCGCTCGGGCGTTCCGAGCCTGTACCAGTTGCTTCCCGCGCCGGCCCGCGCGCCCTCGTCGTGCAGGGCCGCGAATTCGTCGGGCGGCTCGTAGGGGCAGTGGGGATCGAAGAAGTGGGTCCAGAGGAAGAACGGCCGCCCCGCGTCGCGCTGCTCGAGCCAACGCAGCGCCGAGTCCACGGTCTCGACCGCGGGGCGGTCCATGCGCATCACGCGCACGCCCCGGCCGCCGGCCACCTGGATCGCCACGCGGAACACCCGCAGGCGGGCGGCGGCCTCTGGCAGCCAGCGCCAGGCCATGAAATCGTCGTCGTAGTATTCGAAGCGCGGCGCCAGCCCCACGGCCTCGTGCTTGAGCGTGAAGCCCGAGACCACGCCCGCCGTCTGGTAGCCCTCGGCCGCCAGGAACTCCGGCAGCGTGGGCACTCCGTGGGCGATGGGGATGGCGTTTCGCCGTGCCCCGTGGTCGTCGGGGTACAGCCCGGTCAGCATCGTGGTGTGGGAGGGCCCCGTGGTGTTGGCCTGGCTCGTGGCATCCTCGAAGCGCACCGATTCGAGGGCCAGGGCGTCGATCGCGGGCGTCTTGGCGTCCGGCGCGCCGTAACAGCCCACGTGGTCGCGCCGCAGGGTGTCGATGGTCACCAGGAGGACGTTGGGTCCGGTGCGGGTGGGCGTGCCCTGGGCCGGCGCGCCGGAGCTGCGTCCGCCGCGCACGAGGAACGTCGTGCCCCCGACGAGCAGCGCGAGCGCTCCCAGGAGCAGCCAGGGCAGCGGTCGGGTCGCGCGCCCCATCCAGGCCAGGAGCTCGCGCAACACCAACGCCCCCAGGGTGCAGCACAGGGCGGCGGGCACCAGGAAGGCCGCGCCCACCGAGGACAGCAGCACGAAGCTCGCCACGGCGGCGAAGGTGCCGACGCCCGCGCAGGTGGAGGCGCTCGCCGCGAGGAACGTGGGCCGCCGCCAGAGGATCCAGGCCGCCGTGTCGCACAACAGGCCCAGCAGCAGTCCCAGGAGAGCGTAGGCGGCGAGGCCCGCGAGCACCACGCCCAGGGCGTGGGTGTTGTAACGGGGTGCGCCCTCCAGCAGCAGTCGCGCGATTTCCAGGCCGCCCACGGCGGCGCTGAAGGCAGCACCGAGCCGCGCCGCGCGCCACAGCGAAGGGGCCAGCTGCTCGGCTTCGATTTGGGGTGCGTCCATCGGCCTGAGCTTATCGGTTGGCGGCGCCGACTTCCGGCGTTCCGGTCCCGAGCCCGCCGGGGGACGCGCCGCGGCGGCGCGTGCTAGGATCCTCCCATGCCTTCTCGGTCCCGTCCCCGAGAAATCACGGGCGGCTCTTCGCGGCCGGCGGCGTGGTTGTTCGGATGCTCCCTCGGCCTTCCGATTCCGGCGTTCCAGGAGCCCAAGCCTGCCCCGACGCCGCCCGTCCAAGCCGGGCAGGTCCCCGCGGGCGAGGTCAGTCCGCTCCCCGGTTCGCCCGCGCTGCCCCGGGATCCGCTGCTGGCCGAGAAGTACGACTTCCGCGATTCGGCCCGGGACACGCCCTGGGTCAGCGAGGTCGCCAATGAGCTGTCGGGCAAACAGCTCTCGGCCCTGGGTGCCGTGCTGGAGCATGCCGAGGAACACGCGCTCTCGGCCGAATCCCTGGCGGCCCTGGCCGTCGACGAAGTGCGATTCACGCCTCTGCGCCCGGCCGTCCAGGAGCAAATGGGTTCGAGCCCCGCGGCCGTGGTCACCCGTGCGCGGGGCCTGATGGAGGAGACGACGCTCGAGGGGCGCGGGGCCCTGGCTCTCTCTCTCGCCTCCCTGGTGGAGCCCTTCCGAGGCGGGGCCCACGCCAAGTTCAAGGTCGTCGAGGTGCGCCTCGCGGAACCGGATTCCGCGGCGAGCTTCGAGACCATCGTGTACGCCCTGATCGACGGCCACGGCGAGACGAGCGAGCTGCAGATCAACGCCACCTGGCGCATCCAATGGCGGCGGCCGTCCGACCAGGCGCCGCCGCGCATCGTCGCCCTCGCGGTGCTGGCCCACGAGGAGTGCCTGGGGGGGCTTCCCGGCGCGACCCTGTTCCAGGACGTGACTCAAGCGGCCCTGGGCACCACCGAAGCGTGGCAACGTCAGTTCACCAAGGGCCTCGACCGCTGGGCGGGCGAGTTGGACGCTTCCCTGGGCGGCGCCATCGTGGGCCACGAGGGGTTGGCCCTGGGCGACTTCGACGGCGACGGCCTCGACGATCTCTACGTGTGTCAATCGGGCGGCCTGCCCAACCGACTGCTGCGCCACCTTCCCGACGGAACGCTCGTCGACGTTTCGGCCCGGACCGGCGTCGACTTCCTCGACACCACCCGCAGCGCCCTGTTTCTGGACCTCGACAACGACGGCGACCAGGATCTGGTGCTCGCCATGGACCCCTGGATCGTGGTGCTGGCCAATTCGGGCCCGAAACCCTCCGATTCGCTGCCGGCCTTCGCGATCGCCGCCAAACTCCCCGGACCGTCGGTGACTTCGCTGGCCTCCGCGGACGTGGACCGCGACGGCGACCTGGACCTGTACGCCTGCGGCTACATGCTCCCGGACCGGCACGAAACGACGCCGGTTCCCTACCACGACGCCAACAACGGCAAGCCGAATCTGTTCTACCGGAACGAGACCCGCGAACCGGGCAAGTTCGAGTTCGTGGACGCCACCGTGGAGAGCGGACTCGACCAGAACAACCGGCGCTTCAGCTTCGCCGCCAGCTTCGAGGACTACGACGACGACGGCGACCAGGACCTGTACGTGGCCAACGACTTCGGCCGCAACAACCTGTACCGCAATGACGGCGGCAAGTTCACGGACGTGGCGGGCACGGCGGGCGTGGAGGACATCGCCGCGGGCATGGGCGTCACCTGGGCCGACTACGACGGCGACGGGCGCATGGACCTGTACGTCAGCAACATGTTCAGCTCCGCGGGCGAGCGCATCACCTACCAGCGCAACTTCCGGCCCGAGTTCGATGCCTCCACGCGCGCGCTGTTCCAGCGCCACGCCCGCGGCAATTCGCTGTTCAGGAACCTGGGGGACGGCACGTTCGAGGATGTCTCCATGGAGAGCGGCACCACCATGGGCCGCTGGGCCTGGGGCGCCAAGTTCGTGGACTTCGACAACGACGGCCGGCCCGACCTCTTCGTGCCCAACGGCTTCGTCACCGGAGAAGATCCAGCGGACTTGTGAAGCTTCTTCTGGCGGCAGGTCGTGTCGCATTCACCGATGGAAGGGGCCGTGCCGGCCACGGATCCGGAGCGCGCCAACTACGAGGCGGGCTGGGTCGCGGTGCACCGCATGATCCGCGAGGGCATGTCCTGGAGTGGTCGCGAGCGCAAGGTGGCCTTCCTCAACCTGGGCGGGGGTTCCTTCGCGCAGGTTTCCTCGGTCCTGGGCCTGTCGTTCCCTGACGACGGCCGGGCCGTGGCCGCCGTGGACTGGGATTTCGACGGCGACACGGACCTGTGGTTCGCCAATCGCACGGCACCGCGCGTGCGGCTGATGCGGAACGAGCTGCCGGCCGCCCCCGAGGGCGCGGGCTTCCTGGGCTTGCGCCTGATCGGGCTTGGAGTGCGGGATGCCATCGGCGCGCGGGTGGAGGTGGAGTTGGGCGGCGACCAGCCGCGGCGACTGATCCAACGCTGCGGGCGGGAGAGGGCTACCTGTCCCAGTCCAGCAAGGTGTTGCTGTTCGGTCTCGGCGCCGGCCCCGAGATCGCCAGCCTGAGCGTGCGCTGGCCCGATGGGACGCTGGAGCGATTCAGCGGCGCGCACCCGCGGCGTTGGTTCACCCTGCGTCAGGGCACCGGGCACGTGGAGGATTGGTCCGTCCCGAAGTCCACGGTCCCCCTGACCCCGGCGTCACCGGTCCTGGCTCCGGCCTCCTCCGTGGCCCACGTGGCCCTGGCCGCCCGCGTGCCCCTGCCGGAGCTGGAATTCACCGATCTGGCGGGGGCCCCCTTCAACCTAGCCCAGCCGGCCGAGGGCGCCGAGCCGTTCGCCGTGCTCCTGTGGGCGTCCTGGTGCGCGCCCTGCGTGGCGGAGTTGCGGGAACTCTCCCAGGCCCGCGCAGCCGTGGAGCGGACCGGCGTGCGCCTGGTGGCCGTCAACGTGGATGAAGCGCGGGATCGCCCCAAGGCGGCCAAGCTCCTGGCGGACCTGGGCTGGCCCTTCGCGTCGCTCTATGCGGACGCGGACGCCGTGGACGCCTTCGACGTCTTGCAGCAGTCCCTGGTGGAGCGTCGGCGCCGACTTGCCCTGCCCACGAGCTTCCTGGTGGACCGCAAGGGGCTCGTGGGCTTCGTCAACCGCGGGCCGCTTTCGCTCGAGCGGCTCGCGTCCCAGGCCCGCGACCTGGACTTGGAGGGGGCGGCGATTCGCGACCGCTCCGCTCCCTTCCCGGGCCGCTGGGTGAGCGAGGTGCCGCTGCCGCCCTACTCGACCCTGGAGGCGCGTTTCCGCGAGCGGGGACATGCGGCCATCGCCGATTTCTACCAGCGCATGACCTGGCAGCGCGTCCAAACGAGCCCGGCCCAGCTCCACTACAAGATCGGCATCGTGCGCCAGGGCCAGGGCCGGGCCGACCTGGCGCGCGCGGAGTTCGAACGCGCCCTGCTCCTGGAGCCCGAGTTTCAGGAGGCGCGCATCGCCCTGGCCTACATGCTCCAGCAGGCCGGCGACCACGCCGGCGCGGCGGAGGCCTACCCCGTCGGCCGTCCCCGCGGGCGGAGCGGGCGCGCCCTGCGCGGCGGGACCCGGCAGGACCCTGATCCCCAGGGACTCGCTTTCCAGGGTGCGATAGCCCGCGGGCGGCGCCGGGTCGAAGTAGACGAACCGGACCTGGGGCACGCGGGTCACGGAAGCGTGGCGCGGCGACAGGTCGTACTCGATCGTGCGCTCCCCTGCCCCGGGTCCCGCGGGCGACGGGGTTCCGCCGGGCTTCGCACCCTCGAAGTTCCAGTGGTCGATGCGGCCCCGCACGTGCCAGGCGTCGCCGGAGGGGAGCTCGGGCGCGGCGAAGGACTCGAGGTTGCCGTCGCCCGCGATGCGCACGCTGAGCCTCACGCTGGAACCCACGGCCACCTGATCGGCGGAGAGGCTTGCGGTCAGGGAAAGGCGACCCACCGCGCCGCCAAACCCCGGCGGCGCCCCTTCCGGAAGGGGCTCGATCCGCACTCTGCGCGGGGGAGCCGTCACGAAGCCCTCCAGTCGATCCTGGGCCGAGAGGTCGGAGAAGGCGTGCTCCTGGAAGCTCGTGGCCCAGGCGAAGCCCAGGCGCGACGCAGGCAGCGTCACCTCCCCCGGCTCCAGGGCCAGGAAGGTCCGCTGGAACTCGAACACGCGCATCGCCGGGCCCCCGAGCGTGGGTTCCTCGACCTCCCGGGCCAAGGCGGCGGCGTCGTTGAGCACGAACGAGAGGCCTTCCTCCCCCGGCGACGGGGGACCGAGGGGCAGGGCCGCCTGGCGCGGCACGAGCCCCGCGAGCCCGTCGATCCAGGGGATTCGCCATTGGACCGGCAGGTCCAGCGGCTGGCGGAACAGCGGCACCAGGTTCTGGCGCAGGAACTCCCGCTGGAATCCGAAGCGGAAGGTCACGTGGATCGGCTCCCCCGCGAAGCAGGCGGCACGTCCCAGCCGCACCTCCGCGAAAGCAAAGCCCGCCTCCGTGGCGTCGCGCGGGCCCGCCGCCTGGGCCGCTGCCGGGGCAACCGGGGGAACTGTCCCGGCCCCCTGGGGCCACGGCGGAAGGGCCGGCGTCCAGCACGCCGCTCCCCAGGCGCAGAGGGCGGCGATCACGTCGGGCAAGCCCGCGCCAGGGCACCCGGGGCGCCTGAACGGTGGAGGGGAGGTTGAAGCACGGCAGCCGGCATGCGCTAGGCGCGCACCGGGGAAACTACCACAGGGGCCCCCGGCGGACGGGTGGCTGCCCGAGACTGCCCCGCATGGCTGCGGAAATCGTCCTAAGCAATTGCAGCGTATTAGGTTACGTCAGCTCGGCCGCCGCGGCCGAAAAACGGCCCTGGCGGGGCCTTCCGGGCCGATCCTGGGGGGGGGCCGGCGTGTCCATCCGCAGCGATGCGGGGCAGTCTCTGATCGGCCCCCCAGGCGTGCTCTAAGCTCTCCCCGTGCTGCCCTATGTCCTGCTCCAGGCCTGCTACGCCGCGGGCACCCTGGCTGTCGGTCTTGGCGCCTGGTTCTTGCTGGGGCGCAGCGCCTCCCTGGCGCGGCGCGAGCACCTGCGCCTGGTCGCTTCCCTGGGCGTGCTGGCGCTCGCCGCCCTGGGGGCCGCGGCGGTGGCGGATTCGCTCTTCGCGGCCGTGGCGGTGACCTTCTACAGCGGCGCCCTCGTGCTGCCCGCGCTGCTCGTGCTGCGGGAGTTGCCCCGTGAAAAGAAGCGCGCCCCCTGGATCGCCCTGGCCGCCCTGGCTCCGGCGGTGGCGGCCCACGCGGCCTTCGTGGCGCCCAACGACCTGCAGGTGGTCGAGCGAGAACTCGACTTCTCCGCTTGGCCCGCGGGCTCGCCGCGCTTCACCCTGGTGCAGATCTCCGACCTCCAAACCGTCGGGCCCTGCGAGCGGCAGGAGCTCGCCGCCCTGCGGATCAATGCCCTGGAGCCCGATCTGATCGCCGTCTGCGGCGACTACATCGCGGGCCCCTTCGCGGAGTTCGGTCCCTTCGAGGGCCCCGGGCCCGCCATCGAGGCCGCCCGCAGCTTCCTGGGGGCCCTGCGCTCACGGCACGGCATCGTGGTGGTCAAGGACATTCCGAACCCCGGGACCTGCGGCGACGGGTCTTCGAGGGCCTCGACGTGCGCTACCTCGAGGATGATGAGGAGTTCACCCTGGAGCTCGATCCGGGCCGGCGGCTGCGCGTGATCGGTCTGGGATACGACGAACCGCGCTTCGAGCCGCGCCGGACGCCGGGCACGCTGACCCTGGCCGTGGGCCACGTGCCCGACCAATCCCGGCAATTGATCGGTCGTGAGGTGGACCTGCACCTGGCGGGGCACACCCATGGGGGTCAGGTCGTGATCCCCGGCTTCGGCGCGCCGGTGATCCTCTCCAGGCTGCCGCGCAGGTTCGCCCGCGGCCTGTTCGGTTTCGGGGACCACTGGCTGTCGGTGACACCGGGCATCGGCATGGAGGGCTTCCATGCTCCGCGCGTGCGGTTTTTCTCACCGCCGCAGATCGACGTGCTGCGCCTGGGCGGCGGCGGGAGCGCGTTCGCCTGGGTGGAGCCGCCCCAGGGACGGGCCCCCCGCGTCCACTCGCAGGGCGGGGAGCGCTGAGGCCGGCGTGCGCCTTTCGGGCAGCCCGCTGGAAAGAAACCGGCCGCGGCCGAGCGTGCTTCGGCGCTCGCGCATCGCGCTCCTTGGGGGGCGTGCCCTCGCTCGCCCTCGCCACGGGAGTTCTTCGACGGAGCGCCAGGGCGCTGTCTTCGGGCCGCGGAATTCGTACCGTACCGGGATGCCGATCCGCATGGCCCCACGCACCGGACCGTCCACGGCGCGGCGCGCCAGCGCGCGCCTGGAGTTCCTGCTGGCGTTCCTGTTCCTGGCCTTCACGGCCTGGTTCGGGTCCTGCCGTCTGGGCTCCGACGAGGAATCCGCCGGGGACAGCTCCTTCGTCACGTTCAACTACGCGCGCAACCTGGTCGAGGGTCACGGCCTCAAGTACAACGCGGCCGATCCGGCGCCGACCCCTGGGTGCTCCAGCGAACTCCTGCTGCGCTTCAACGCGGCGGCCATCTCCCTGGGCGTGAATCCGCTGATCGCCACGCGCGGGCTGTCGCTGTTCAGCGTGTTGGCCATCGGGCTGCTCCTGGGGCTGGTGGGGGCCCGCGTGGTCCACGCGCCCACCTCCACAGGACTGTTCGTGGGCTCGGCGGCGGCCTGGGGCCTGATGGTGATGCCGGAAACCGCCACGCACATGGCCTCGGGCATGGAGACGTTGCTGTTCTCCCTGCTGCACGCCCTGGTGTTCGCCTGGGTGACCTGGGCCGTGGCGCGGGACCCCGCGCCGGACAGCCGTGTGATCGGCGTGGGTGCCCTGCTGCTTCTGGCGTTGGTGTTCACGCGACCGGAGGGCTGGATCCTGGCGCTCACCTACACCGCGGCCCTGGTGGTGGCGCGCATACCCCGGGGTGGGTTCAAGCACTCCCTGCGGGAGTGCCGCGGTGTGATCGCCGTGGCCCTCCTGGTGGTCGTGGTGATGTTCTGCTGGCGGCAGTGGACCTACGGAACCCTGCTGCCCAACGCCTACTACGTGAAGTCCTCCAACGCGATCTTCGGCGGCACTGGCTCGGCCTTGCCGGGCTGGACCTACGTGCTGCGGTTCGCCGTGCTGCGGCTCGTGCCGGCGATGCTGGTGGTGGGGCTCGCGGCGGGCGTGCTGGCCTTCGAGGCACGCGTCTGGGTCCCCGCGATCGCGTTGCTGGCGCCCTCGGTCCTGGTGCTCGGCCTGTATTCCCGGGCCATCCATGACTCGGCGGGGGGCTTCCGCTACGAGTACCCGCTGCTGCTCCCGTGGCTGGGAGCGGGCGTGGCGGCGCTGCTGGCGCTCTCCCTGCGATCGCGGCTGGTCTACAAGGCCATGCTCACCGGCGTGGTCTTCGTCTTCCCGGCTCTGGCGGCGCCGGTGCGGCCGGCCCTGTGGGACTACGTGCGACACCCGCGCAGCAACGCCCTGAAGTGGGTCGACGACCGCGGGCCGGACAACGCGCTCTCCCGCGCCGGACACGATCTGGCGGACGCGCGCCTCGGCGAGACGCTCAACGTGCTGGTGACCTCCGCAGGCCAGATTCCTTGGTATTCGCGCTGCACGGCCATCGACTGGATCGGCATCAATGAGACCGGGCTTTCCGGACGCAGGGCCCTGGGCATCGAGGAGGCCTGGCGCACCATCGAATCCAAGCGGCCCGATGTGATCCAGACCTTCCTTCCCCCCGCGGTCGCCGCGGACAGCACCCGCGCCACCGATCCAAACTTCAAGACCAAGCTGGTGCGCTCGACCCTGGCGGGCCGGGGCTGGGGTCTGGTGCAGCACTGGGATCCCGAGCGGGTCGAGCAGATGGCCTTCCGGCAGATGCAATGGATCCGCGAGCACTGCGTCTTCGGCGCGGCCTACAAGCGCGACGACGCGTCGGACGAGGATCGTTGGGTGTTCCTCTACGTGGCGAAGGACTCTCCCCACCGCGAGACCCTGCTGGGCGTCCTGCGCGATTCCAAGCGCGCTGACCGGGTTTCCGACCTCTCGCGGGTCTTCCCCATCGATCCGCGTTTGCTCGCGGAGTAGGACCCTGAACGTGGTCCACGACACGCTCTTCGTCACGGGAGGGGGCGGGCTGATCGGGCGCGAGTTGCTCGCCGCCGTGGCGGCGGACGGCGACCTCCGCGTGCGCGCGCTCTCGCGCAGTCCGTGGGCCCCGGGCACGGCCCGCGGGCCCCGGGCACGGCCTCGGGCGCGGCCTCGGGCGCGACGGTGGGGGAGTCCGGTTCGGGAGCGGTGGAGTGGGTCCAGGGCGATCTGCTGGATCCCGCCCCCTGGATAGCCCGCCTCGAAGGCTGTCGGGCGATCCTGCACCTGGGGGCCAGCACCGGGCGGGCCTCCGCGGCCGTGCACCGCGCGGTCAACCTGGAGGCCACGCGGGCGCTGGTCCGCGCCGCCCGGGACGCGCGCGTGGCACGCTTCGTGTTCGTTTCGTCGATCGCCGCCACCTATCCGGAGGTGGCGCGCTATCCCTACGCCGCCGCCAAGCAGGAGGCCGAGCACGCCGTGCGCGTGTCCTCCCTGGACTGGACCGTGCTGCGGCCCACGATCGTCCTGGGAAGCCGCGGTGGTCCGGGCCCGGCCCTGGCGGCCTTCGCGCGCCGTTCCCGGACGCCGATCTTCGGTCCGGGGCTCGTGCGCGTGCAGCCCATCGGCGCGGCGGATTGTGCGCGCCTGATCCTCGAGAGCACGCGCGACCCGGGCACCTCGAGGCAGTCCATCGACTTGGGCGGCCCCGACGTGCTCACGTTCCGGGAACTCCTGGTGCGCCTGCGCACGGCCCAGGGGCAGGAGGGCGAGCGCTTTCTTCAGTTGCCCCTGGGACCCGCCCTGTGGGCCGCCTGGGGTCTCGAGCGCCTCCTGGGCCCGCGACTGCCCGTGCTGGCCGGGCAGCTCTATCCCTTCCGCTACGACAGCACGGCCCAGCCCTCGAGCTTCCTCGACGCGCGCATGCCGCGTCTGTCGCGCATCGACGCCGTGCTCGACGGGCTGGTGCGCGAACTGGGGGCCGCCGCCCATGGCTGAGGCGCCGACCGATTCGCCCGCCCTGGACCGCGAACTCCTGCGCCGGGAGTGCGTCGCGTGGACGCGCCATCTGCTGGGCGTCGCACCCTCTCCCGCCGTGCTGGAGCGCTACGTGGACGCCCACCGGCTCGGCGTGGTGGAGACCCCGGGGTCCTCCGGGAACTTCGACCGGGCCCTGGTGCGTCTGGCCCGGGGCGGGGGCCTCTCGGCGCGGCTGTGCGACGTCCACGGGAGGCTCTTTCGACCCGCCGGCCTCCTGCGCCGCAAGTTGGTGCTGACCTTGGCCCTGCTGGAGGTGGACGCCGCGGCCCACGCGCACGTGGACGAGTCGCGCGGGTCCTCGGCCCTCGGAGTGCTCGCGGGGCTGGCGGGCCGCGCCTGCCTTTTCGTGCTGCTGCTCCTCCTGGGCCTGTTCGTGTTCCTGCCCCTGCGTCTCCTGTGCGCGTTCACCCCATCCCCGGCCGTCCCGCCGGCGCGGAAGGGGGCACCGTGAAGTCCCTGACCCTCGTGGGCAGCGGGGCGAGCGCCGTGCACTTCGCAGAGACCGCCCTGGAGCGCGGCTGGCGCGTGACCCTGCTCGACGTGGGACGCGCGCGGCCCGAGCACGTGGGCCCGGAACTCTCCTTCGCGGGCTTGAAGCGCTCCCACCCGCGCGCCAGCGAGTACTTCCTCGGCCCGCGCTTCGAGGGCGTGCTCTTTCCGGGGGCCGCGGGCGAGTACTACGGTTTTCCGCCGCACCGCGAGTACGTCTTCGCCGGCCACGCAGGACAGCCCTGGCGCGCCGAGGGCCTGGAGCCCCTGTTCTCCTTCGCACGCGGGGGCCTCGCCGAGGCCTGGACGGGTGCCGTGTTCCCCTTCCGCGACGAGGAGCTGGTGGATTGGCCGTTCGGCCACGACCGGCTCGCGCCCCACTACGACACCGTGGCGCGCCGCATCGGCGTGATGGGAGTGGAGGACGACCTGGCGGCCTTCGTTCCCCTGCACGCGCACCTGGAACAGCCCCTGGATCTCGATCCCCATTCGCGCCGGCTGGCGGAGCGCTACGGGCAGGTTCGCGGGCGACTCCACGGCGAACTCGGCGTGTACCTGGGCCGCAGTCGGGCGGCCGTGCTGGGCTCCGCCCGCCCGGGGCGGGGCGCCTGCGAAAAGAAGGGACGCTGCCTGTGGGGCTGCCCCAACGACTCCATCTACTCCCCCCTGCACTCCCTGCGGGAGCTGGAGGCCCATCCGGAATTCCAGTACCGGTCCGGCGTGCTGGTCCAGAGCTTCGAGGTCGAGGACGGCGGCCGCGTCACCGCCGTGCACCTGCGGCGCGCCGACGGGACCCGCGAGCGGCTCCCGGTGGAGCGCCTGGTGCTCGCCGCGGGCACGCTCTCCAGCGGCCGCATCGTGCTGGAGTCCCTGGCCCGGGCCGGGGAGCCCGCGCCGCGCCTGGGGGGCCTGATGGACAACCGCCAGGTGCTGGTGCCCTTCGTCAACCTCTCGATGCTGGGCTCGCCCGTGGAGTACGAGAGCTACCAGTACCACCAGTTGGCCCTGGGGATCACGCCGCCCCCGGGGCGCTCGGGGCGGGAGTACGTGCACGGCCTCGTGACCACGTTGAAGTCCGCCCTGATCCACCCGATTGCCCAGAGCGTGCCCTTCGACCTGCGCTCGGCCCTGGGGTTGGTGCGCGAGGTCCACGCCGCCCTGGGCCTCGTCAACCTGAACTTCCACGACACGCGCCGGCCGGGGAACGCCCTGGAACTGGATTTTTCCGGCGGCGGTCGCGAACGGGGCGGCGAGTCACGCCTCGTGATCCGCTACGAGCCCGAGCCCGGGGAGGGGGCGCGCATCGCCGACGCCCTGGGCCGCGTCAAGCGGGCGCTGTGGCGACTCTCCTGCGTCGTGCCGCCGGGCATGGTGCACGTGCGGCCCATGGGGGCCAGCGTGCACTACGCGGGCACGCTGCCCATGTCGCGCACCGAGGAGCCCCGCACGACCACGGAAAGCGGGCGCCTGCGGGGCTTCGCCAACCTGTGGCTCGCCGACGGCTCCACGTTTCCGTTCCTGCCGGCGAAGAACCTGACGTTCACCCTGATGGCGAACGCCTCGCGCCTCGCCTGCGAGGATTTCTGAGCCGCGGGGCGCGCGCCTACTGCACGCGCACGCGCAGGGCGTCGGCGCGGAGCAGCGCGTTCGACGGCACGCCCGTGGTCGAGATCTGCACCAGGATCGTCCCTTCCGGATCGAGGTAGTTCAGGGGATTGGCGGTGATGCTCGGCGTGATCGTCGAAAGCGCCGAGCCGGTGATCGGCGTGGTCGAGATCGTGGCCCAGGTCCCGTAGGGGTAGCTCGCCACGCTCCAATCGTAGACCTCGATGCGCTCGGTGCCGCCGGTAACGTTGTCGTAGGCGCGCGTGAACTCGAAGTCGAGGCGCGTCGTCGGCAGCACGCTGACCTTGCGGAAGGCAAGTTGCACGAAGACCTCGCCGCCGCTGCGGTCCGTGCAGGTCAGGAAGGAGCCGTCCACGCGCGAAATTTCCTTCCACGCCCCCGTGACCACCGGACTGCCGCCGCCCTGGGTGCCGATGTCGCTGGGGGAGAAGACCCACCGGAGGTCGGCGTCGTGCTGGTAGCTCGCGATCACCACGCCGCCCACTTCCACTTCCATGAAGCCGCCCGTGGTCGAGTTGGCCAGGACTTCCAGCCGATTGCGCGTGCGCGAGAGGATCGGGAGCGAAATGCCGTTGCGCAGCACGCGCACGACGTTGGGCGTCTCGAAGCCGACGCCGTAGAGGAAGATCCTGGGCTTCGGCGCCGCGAGGGAGTTCGTGAACGACGCCGCCGGGTAGCCGCCCGCCACCGGCTCGGCAAACAGGAGCCGCGCCGGCTTCGAGCCGGACGTGGTGCCCAGCATGCGATCGAGGGCTGCCTTGCAGTCCACGCGGCCGTACTCCATGTACTGCCCGTAGGGGGCCTGGGTCAGCGAGACCGCCGTGTCCTCGATGGCCGCGCGCACGCTGGCGTTGGTCGCCCCAGGCACCGAGAACAGCAGGGCCGCGACGCCCGCCACGTGGGGGCAGGCGCCCGAGGTGCCCGCGAAGCCCGTGGTGTAGCCGTTCGAGCCCGAGACCGTGGAGAGGCTGACGCCGGGAGCGCCGACGCCGACCCAGGTGCCGTAGTTGGAGAAGCTCGCCTTGTTGTCGTTCTGGTCGGTGGCGGCCACCGAGAGCACGTTGTCGTAGGCGCCCGGGTAGTAGGGCAGCACCTGGCTGTCGTTGCCCGCCGCCGCCACCGGCAGCACTCCGTGGCTCCAGCAGTAGTCGATGGCCGTGCGCTCCGCCGGCGTCACGCCGTCGGAATAGAAGCTCATGGAGACCACCTGGAAGCCCATGTCGGCGATGTAGAGCAGCGCGGGCACGTTGGCCGAGTCGTAGAAGTAGCCCGTGTCCAGGGCCGCCTTGACGCCCACCAGCTGGGAAAGCGGCGCCACGCCCGTGACCCCGATGCCGTTGTCCTGACGCGCGGCGATGATCCCCGCGCAGGAGGTGCCGTGTCCGAAGTTGTCGTTCGGGTCGGGGTCGTTGTAGGCGAAGTCGTAGCCGTGCACGTCGTCGACGTAGCCGTTGCCGTCGTCGTCGATGCCGTTCGCCGCGATCTCGCCGGGGTTGGTCCAGATGTTGGCGGCCAGATCGGGGTGCGTGGTGGTCAAGCCCGTGTCCATCACAGCGACGCGCACCGTGGGCGAGCCCTTGTGCGTGTCCCAGGCCAGGTCGGCCTTGATCTTCTGCATGTGCCACATGGGCCAGAAGGGATCGTTGGGCACGTAGGCCAGTCGCTTGGCCCGGTCGTAGTCGGCGCGCAGGATCGCGCGCTCCTTGGCGTAGCTCTCACGGGCCTCCCACAGGGAGCCCCGGGCCACCTCGACCACCTGCCAGCCGATCTGCGGCATGTCGCGCAGCAGGGTCGTGCCCGCGCGCGCGTGGGCGGCGGCCAGCTGGCTCTCGCTCGCCCCGGGGGCCCGCTGGACCAGCAGGCGCCGCGGGTGGATCAGGCCCGCCGGCGTCTGGATCGGTTCGAACTGCGTTCGGCGCGGAGCCGCGTCAGTTTGGGCGGGGACGGAGGCGAGGGGCAGCAGGACGAGGGCGATGGCGTTCAGCATGGTTACGTAACTCCTACGCTGATCGTACAGGAAGGCCCGCGTCCGCGGGGAAACTCCGTTCCGGCCCCCGGGGCCGACCCCCTGTCCTCAATCTCCCCTGCAGGGAAGGCTTAGGCCTGGCCGCGCCGTCCCTGGCGCCACAGGTCCAGGAACATGGCCGCGGGCCCCACGATCGTCAGGGCGTACATCGAGGGGGCGGGCTGGAAGACCTCGAACGCCCCCACGCCGAAGTCGTTCCCCAGGCGAATCACGCACTCCAGGGCCGCCACCAGCACGGTGACCAGGATCCGCCCGCCTCGGGTGTGCACCGTGGTCCGGGGATCGGTGACCATGAAGAACGAGAACAACTGGTACATGGGCCCGGTCACGGGGGCGATCTCGATCAGCGGATCGACGCCGGTGATCGCCGAGCGCAGCAGCGCGAAGGCCGCGAAGGAGACCAGGTAGGTCAGCGTGACGTGCAGGATCTTCGAGCGCCAGACGATCACGAGCCCGATGCACCAGATCAGCAGGTTGGTGGAGAGCTCATTGCCGAAGTCGCTGCCCAGGATCGACATGGACTGCGGCGCGATGAGCAGCATGGCGCAGATGCTGAAGTTGGTCGGATTCCACAGGTGCCGGCCGCGGTAGGTGAGCGCGTACTTCGAGGCGATGGCGAGCATGGCCACGAAGGCCACAGGCCAGAGAACGCCGGCAGCGGGTTTGGTGAGCAGCGTCGCGCTGATGCCGGAGACGTAGGCGCTCTGCACGCTGGGAATGCGCCCGCGCACGGCGAGGCCCAACACGACCTCGAGCATGATCGCGAGGCCCAGGGCGAGTCCCAGCCGCTCCCATCCGCCCAGGATCTGATACCGCCATTCCCCCAGTGCGAGGATCAGCGTGATCAGGATCGAGATCAGCCACGGCGGGGTCAGTTGGAACCCGCCGGTGGCGGAGGGCCGCGGCAGCAGCGCCTCGCCGGGGGCCCCTCCGGTCCCGCCGACCACCGATCCCTGCGCGTTGCCCATGGGCCGAATTCTCCCACAGGAACCGTGCCTGGGGCAAAAGGACCGGCCGGCCGCGAAGGGCCGGCCGGAGCTCGCCCCCTGACCCGCGGCCGCGGGTCAATCGCAGATCGTGAACCTCAGGCCGTCGGAGAGCTGCGAGTTGTTGGGCGCGGGAAATCCCGGGTCGCGTCCCCAGAACTGGCTGTGCACGACGGTCCCCGGCGTGGAGAGGGCCGCCGCCGGCGAGCCGCCCAGCAGGCCGCGGGCGAAGGCGTTGAAGTCGATGCTGAACACGCCCGTGCAGTCGGAGCCCGAGGGGCTGCCCTGCGAGTTCAGTCCCACCGAGCGGCGGATCGGAGAGGCGAGGCACAGGGTTCCGCCCTGGAAGGGGGCGCTCGCGGGCCCCGCGGTCGTGTAGAGGAGCAGCCCGGGCTTGGCATTGCGCATCGGGCTCGAGCGCACCACGAATCCGGCGCCGGCGGTGGCGCTGGGGACTCCGCTCGAGGAGATCGCCGGCACGCAACCGAGCGCGTTCGTCTTGGGCGTGCAGTAGCTGACCGCGTTCGTGCACGCGAGGCGCGCGATCCCACCCCCTTGATGGCCTGACTCGACCGGGCCCCCGGCCACATCGGCCAGTGCGGTCAGCACGCCGTTGCGCCAGTACACGGCCTCGGTGCCCGCGGCCGAAACGCTTGATCCGACGACCGTGGTCCCATCGGCGCTGACGCCGTAGGCGATGCTCTGGAACGTGCCGCCCGCAAGATCCCCGAGGCCCTGGAAGGACTGCGCGGAGGCGAGGGAGGCGAGGACGGTCACGGAGGCGAGGAGGCGCGGGGGGGCGAGGGCGAGGCGTTCCATGGGAGTGCTCGGGTGTCGGGAGGGGAACGGACCCGGGCGGAAGCGCAGGCCGGGTGCGGGCCCGCCGCCGAGGTTCGCGGGAGGGTGGACGGGCTCCATGGCCCTTGGATCCGGCCGCGGGGCCGCCCGTTCCAGGGGAGCGCCCGATTCGATGCCTCCGCCCTCGTCCGCCTCAGGAGGTCTTGGCCCGGGACCCGGGCCGGGTGCGGCGGCCCGGCGGGGGCGCGCGGCGGCGCCACCGCTCCTCATCCCCGAGCCTTGCCCCGAGGCTTCGGCTTCGCCGCCGGTTTCGATCGGGCGCGTTTCTGCACGACAGACGATCCTTGGGCCAGGGCGTGGCTCTCGCGGATCCATCGTCTGGCGACGCCGGCCGCCGGCAGAGCACCGAGCGGGAGCATGGCCCAGCCGCCGGCGCCCACCTGGAAGCCCTGCTGCCTGGCCTCGGAGATCGACGCGCCGAGCTTCAGTCGCGCGTCCTTCTTGGACACGAACAGGAACGCCTTGTCCGCCGTTCGGTAGGTTCGACTCTCCAGCGCGGTGCCCGCGCACGCGATTCCCTGCTCGACGTTCGGCAGGCCGAGGGCGATGGCGTGCAGGTCGGTCATGTTCCCGAAGTCCGGGGACGGGCACCGGAGGTGGGGAATTCGTCGGCCGGATCAGGGGAGTACACGCTCATCGCGCCGCCCCCTCGCGGATCACGTGCAGGCGATCCGGTTCTGGGCGCTCGAGCGTCTGGCTTTCCCCCGAGGGCCAGGTGATGCGCGCGAAGCGCGGCGCGGCGTCGCTGCCCAGGCCGAACAGGAGGCGCCGGTCGCCCTGGCTCGACATGCCGCTGCCACCGCCGACCACCTGAAGCTGTTCACCGCCCTCGAAACCCAACAGGACCGAGGCGCCGATGGCGCTGGTGTTCGAGCGCGTGCCCACCAGTTGGAACTGGATCCAATGCTGCTCCACCCGCGGCTCGTTCCGGTAGTACAGGAGCGCCTGCCCCTGGTTGGCGATCACCACGTCGAGCACGCCGCGGTTCTCCAGGTCGGCCAGGACCACCGCGCGGCCGTCGAGCACGTCGACCGCACCGACCGCGGTGGCGCAGTCGCGCAGGCGGCCCTTGGACCAGACCAGGACGCGTGAACGTTCGTAGCCCGCCAGGCTCTTGTCGCCGAAGTCGGGCCAGTGCTCGGCGTCCTGGAACACGCCCTTCTGGCCGCCGGCGATCTTGGCCAGGTCGTACCAGTAGTCTCGCTCGCGGCTCGCGGACACGAATCCGTTGACCACGTACAGGTCCTGGTGGCCGTCGCGGTCCAGGTCGCCGAAGGCCGCGCCCCAGGCCCAGCCGCAGTTCGCCACCTCGTCGCGCGCGATGTTCGTGAACTCGTTGGAGTCCTTGGAGCGCACGCGCAGGTTGTTGCCCTGCTGCAGGAAGCGTGCGTTGGTGATGTTCGTCACGTAGACGCCGAGGTCGCCCTTGTTCTCCGTGTCGCCCACGGCCACGGCCATGCCGCTCTTGGAGCGGCCGTCGAGCCAGTCGGGCGCGGCCAGGAAGCGCTGTCCGCCCCGGTTCAAGAACAGCTCCTCGGGCCCGTAGTCGTTGGCCAGGTACAGGTCCGGCCAGCCGTCGCGGTCGAAGTCGGCGCTGGCGGCCGCCAGGGTCCAGCGCGTGCTGTCGACGCCGCTGTCCGCGCTCACGTCGCGGAACACGAGCCCGCCCTCGTTGTGGAACAAGTGGTTCCGGCCGCCGTTCTTCGCGAACTGGAAGCTCTCTTGCATGATCCGCGTGTCGGCGAGGTTCCAGAGCACGATGTCCTCGCGGAAGTAGCCGGTCAGGTACAGATCCACCAGCCCGTCGCGGTCGTAGTCCAGCCAGATCGCCGAGTTGGAATTGACCCAGCGGTCGAGACCGGCGGCCTCGGTCACGTCCACGAAGCGGCCGCCGTCGTTGCGAAAAAGCTGCGGGCGGCCGTACTTGTAGAGGAAGCAGTCTTCGTCGCCGTCCTGATCGGCATCGGCCCACACCGAGCCCATGGACACCCCCTGGTCGGAATTGACGTCGGCCAGGCCCACCTCCGCGGCCACGTCGACGAACTTGCCCGGCTGCGCGGCGCCGAGGTTCCTGAACAGCGCGTTCCGCGAGCCGAAGGCGCTGCTGGTCACGTACAGGTCGACCCAGCCGTCCCCGTCGAAGTCCGTGCAGGCCGCGGCCGCGCCGACGCCCGCCACGTGGGGGCCGATGTGGGCGATGCGGGGGTCCACCTGGAAAGGCCGGTGGAGGAAATCCAGGCCCGCTTCCCCGGCCGCCTCGCGCAGCCGGAAATTCGGCAGCGCGGCGGGGCCCGGCGCCGAAACCCCCACGGAGGCGGCGCGGCCGTCGAGCCGGTGCGCGGCCACGAGCAGGCCCGCGAACACGAGGACGGCGAACGCGCGGCGCAGAAGGACTGGACCCATGGAGGAGGAGTGAGCCTTCCAGGGTAGTCTCTCGGACCGCGGAGCGGGAGACAGCCCACGATCGTGACCTCGGGAAGCGGAAAGAAGACCCTGGATCGAGCGCTCTCGCGCGCGGGCCTGTGCTCGCGCGCCGTGGCGCGTCAGTGGATTCTCGCAGGTCGCGTGCGCGTCAACGGAGCGCCTGCCCTGGACCCCGAGCGCTGGGTGGACCCGCGGCGCGATGCGCTCAGCGTCGACGGCCGTCCGGTCCAGGAGCGCGAGCGCGTCTACCTGGCGCTGCACAAGCCCGTGGGCGTCTTGACGAGTCGCACGGATCCCGGTGGCCGGCGCACGGTGTACGACCTCTTGGGGGACGTGGACGAGTGGGTCGCCCCGGTGGGGCGGCTCGATCGCGACACCAGTGGGCTGTTGCTGTTCACCAACGACTCCGACTGGGCCGAGCGCATCGCCGGTCCCGACCACCGCGTGGCCAAGACCTATCGCGCCAAGGTGGCTCCCCGGCTCGCCGAGGAGGCCCTGGGGCGTCTGCGGCAGGGCCTGGTCCTGGACGACGGCCCCACGCGCCCCGCCCTGGTCACCAAGGTCCGGGACGCGGGAGGCACCACGATCGTCGAGCTCACGATCACGGAGGGTCGCAACCGGCAGGTGCGGCGCATGCTGCGGGCCGTGGGGAGCCGAGTTCGGGATTTGAAACGCATCGCCATCGGCCCCGTCCTGCTCGGGGACCTCCCAAGCGGTCGGGTGCGGGCCCTGACCCGCGAGGAACTGCGGAGTCTGGGCCGCTGACCAGCCCACAAATCGGGCCCGGCTGGTAGAAAAGGGCGACCGTCCGGCCGATTCCGCCCTTCTGGCAGAGGAGAATTCCCCGTGGACTCGATCTCGCGCCTCGCCTGCTTCGCCTTCGTCGTTGGTCTTGCCCTGACAGGTCGCGCTTCGGCGCAGTTCCTGCGCAACACGACCGACGTGCCGACGGCGGCCGTGGGGTTTTCGGAAAATGTGGACTTCGGCGACATCGACGGGGATGGCGACTGGGATGCGGTCTTCGCCGACGGCGGCGACTTCGGCAACCAGCAGAACCGCGTGTGGATCAACATGGGCGGGGCCCAGGGCGGCACCGTCGGCGTGTTCCAGGACCAGACCCCGGCGCGGTTCCCGGCGATCCTCACTTCAGCGCGCGACATCGAGTTCGCCGACATCGACCTCGACGGCGACCTGGACCTGCACACCAGCGTGCACACCTCGTTCCAGAACCAACCCAGTCGCTGGTGGGTCAACATGGGCGGCTTGCAGGGCGGGACGCCGGGTTTCTTCAGCGACGAAACCCAGGCGCGTTGGCTGTTCCTGGGCGTCAACAACGGCAGCACGTTCTCCTCGATGCCCGCCGCGCAGGTGCTGCCCGGCGGCGGCTTCATCGACTGGTGCGCCGACTCGGATTTCGGCGACATCGACAACGACGGCGATCCGGACCTGGTGCACTCCAGCTACGGCCCGGCCTTCCTTGGCAATGCGCCCTCGCGCTTCTTCCTGAACGACGGCTTCGGCAAGTTCGAGGAATTCAACCCGTCGACCTTTCAGCAACCCGGCTTCCCCGCGGTCAACGGCCAGCCGGGGATCTGGGCCATGGGCACCCAGCAGGCGAACACCACGAATGCCACTGGGGTCCACTGCGACATTTCCTCGGATGCGCTGGACATCGATTTCGGGGACATCGACGGCGACCTCGACCTCGACCTGCTGCATGGGGCCCGCGGCGCCCTGCCCAGGATGTTCCTGAATCACTACGCGGAGAACGGCGGCGTGCTTTCCTTCTTCTTCGACGTCACCGGGCGGAGCTTCCCGGCGGGCTATTCGACGGGCAACGGCCACTACGAGCAGGAGTTCGGCGACCTGGACAACGACGGCGACCTGGACATCTACGGCCTGAATTGGCTCGCCGCCGGGGGATTCAACGACTGCACCCTGACCAATCTGGGCAACGGGTCCTACAACGGCCCGGCGCCAGTGCCAGCTTCTACTCCAGATGAGAACGAGTCGGACTGCTTCGACTACGACATGGACGGGGACCTGGACGTGATCCTGGCCAACTTCGCAGGCAAGGAACGCCTGTACCGCAACGATTTGAATGGGGGAGTGTTCACGCTCGTCAACGTGGATTCCCTGCTGCCCAACGACACGACGACTTCCCTCGACGCCGACTGCTGCGACGTGGACGAGGACGGGGACACCGACGTCTTCGTGTCCAACGATTCGAACCAGGCCGAGTGGTACCTGCAGAACCAGACTGCCGCCAACGACGTCTTCGCGCCCACGGTGTTGCGCCTGGAGCAGGCGCCGAACCGCGTGGCGGGCGCGGCGCCGACCGTGGTGCGCGCGCAGGTCTACGACAACGCGCCGTACTACATCAATGGGTACAACGCGACGTCGATCGAGTTCTCGGTCAGCGGCGGGCCGTTCTTTTCGTTCCCGATGCGCAGTTCGGCGGGCCAGATCTTCCGTGGCGAACTGCCCGGAAGCCTCGTGGGCACGATCACCTATCGAGTGCGCTCCCGCGACAAGTCGGGCAACGAGGGCCTTTCGGCGTCGCTGTCCTACAACGCCACGCCAGGGGCCTGCGGCGGCTCGCCGTTCCCGTACTGCACGGCGAAGGTCAACTCCCTGGGCTGCACGCCGAACATCGGATCCACGGGCACGCCCAGCGCGACGGCGGGCGCGGGGTTCCGGGTCTTCTCCAGCAACCTGCGCAACAACCAACCGGGGCTGCTGCTCTATGGGACGAGCGGGCGCGCCGCGGCGCCGTTCCAAGGGGGCCTCCTGTGCGTGGGCGCTCCGGTGTGGCGATCCAGTCCGCTCTCCTCCGGCGGCTCGGCGGGCGGCAACGACTGCACAGGCGTCTACCTGATCGACATGAACGCCTTTGCCCTGGGCTTCCTGGGCGGCGCGCCGCTTCCGGCCCTGCAGGTGGCCGGCACCCAGGTGAACTGCCAGTTCTGGGGCCGCGACAACGGCTTCCCCGCGCCCGGCAACACGAGCCTGTCGAACGCGCTGGAATACACGACTTGTCCTTGACGTCCCGGGCCGCGGCCGAAGGAAGCCCATCCCCCGCGCAAGCAGGCGCGGGACGTCAGCGGCGAGGGTGCGCGCGCCGTAGACCTGCGGGCCTGGTGTGGTAAAAGGGGAGGATTCTGGTTCCGCCCGCGAGTTCCTCACCTCGACCCTCCATGCGCTCACCTTGCTCGTCCGTGCTCCTGGCTGTTCTGCTCCTCGCCCCGTCCGCCGTCGCGGGCACGCGCTATGTGAACGTGGGCCTGACCACGGGGGCCAACAACGGGAACTCCTGGGCGGATGCCCACCGGGGCGTCGACGGCGTGGCCGTGGCGCTCTCCGCGGCCGCGGCAGGTGACCAGATCTGGGTCGCTTCGGGGACCTACAAGCCCACGGCGGCGGGCCTGCGCGGCGCCACGCACCTCCTGCGCAACAACATCGAGGTGCTCGGCGGCTTCGCGGGCTTCGAGACCAGCGCCCTGCAACGGGATCCCGGCGCCAACCCGACGATCCTCTCGGGGGACCTGGCCGGCAACGACGGCAGCGGGATCCTGACCGACAACTCCTTCCACGTGCTGAGCGGTGCGGGCACCAACGCCACGGCGGTCCTGGACGGATTCACGGTGCGCGCGGGCAATGCCAACGGCGCGGGGGCCAACGAGGACCGCGGCGGCGGCATCCTGTGCGTCGCGGGCGCCAGCCCGACGATCCGTCTGTGCTTCTTCGTGGCCAACCGCTGCTCCTTCGGAGGAGGTGCCGGGTACATCAACAGCTCCAGCCCGACCTTCACGGACTGCCACTTCGACGCGAACTTCGGCGGGTCCTTCGGCGGCGCCTTCGACATGGCGACCAACGTGGGCGCCACCTTCGAGCGCTGCCGCTTCACCAACAACTCGGCCTCGCGCGCCGGCGCGATCGAGATCTTCGGCGCGAGCACGGTCAAGGTCTACAACTCGCTGTTCGTCAACAACACGGCCACGGGCGGGAGCGGGGGCGGCGGCATGTTCATCGCCGGCTCCAGTCCCCAGATCCGCAATTGCACCGTGGTGGGGAACTGGTCGCCCGCCAACGCGACGGCCGGGATCCTCTCCAGCGGCGCCACGCCCTCGATCGTGAACTGCGTGATCCACGGCAACTTCGGTGCGGGCGGCGCCACGGGTGTCACGGCCCAGATCGCGCCCGCGGGCCTCGCGGTGAGCTACTCCCTGGTCGTGGGCTACGCGGGCACGGGCAACGTCAATGTCGCGCCGGTGTTCGAGACCTGCGGAACCTCGCCCCAGCGCCTGGCGCCGAATTCTCCGGGCGTGGACGCGGGCAACAACGCGGCGCTGCCTCCGGCCTCCACCCTCGACCTGGTGGGGGCCGCGCGCTACACGGACGATCCGAATGCGCCCGACACCGGTCTGGGCTCGGCGCCGATCGTCGACATCGGCGCGTTCGAGGCGAGCGCGGACTGCAACGGCAACGGCGTGGCCGACCCCTGCGACATCGCCGGCGGAGCGTCCAGCGACCTGAACGGCAACGGCATCCCCGACGAGTGCGATTGCCAGGGCGGGAGCGTGCCGGTGAGCTATTGCACCGCGAAGACCAACTCCCAGGGCTGCCTGCCGGCCATTGCCGCCGCCGGTGTCGCGAGCGTCTCGAGCCCGCTCTCCTTCGTGATCAGCGCCGCCCCGGTGCTCAACAACAAAGCGGGCCTCTTGCTCTACGGCTTCCAGGCCGGAGCCGCGCCCTTCCAGGGCGGCGTGTTGTGCATCGGCGGCCCCATCCGGCGTTCTCCGGGCCTCCATTCCGGCGGCAATCCGCCGGGCGGCGGCCTGGACTGCAGCGGGGTGCTCTCCATGGACTTCAACGCCTTCCTGCAGTCGGGCGCGGTGCCCGCGCTGCTCGTGGTGGGCCAGCAGGTCAACGTCCAATACTGGAGCCGCGACCCGGGTGATGCCTTCGGCACGAACACGACGAACGCGCTGCAGTTCGGCATCTGCCAGTAGCCCGCGCGGCCGGATTGGCGTGGGACGACCCGGACCCGCCCGCTTACCCTGGGGACCATGAAGGACGGCCTTCCGGACATCGAGGAACTGCTGGTGGAGGCGCTCGGGGCCCTGGAGGACGGCGGGTCCGTGGCCCTGGATGCGCTGCTCGCCCGCCACCCCGAGCAGGCGACGTCCCTGCGCGTGCGCATCGAGGAACTCGGTCGCCTGGGGCTCGTGGACACGGCGCAGGCCCGGGCCGGTGTGCGCGCCGAACGCATGGGGGACTTCCGCCTGATCGCCGAACTGGGCGGCGGCGGCATGGGGGTGGTCTACGAGGCCGAGCAGATCTCCCTCGGCCGCCGCGTGGCGCTCAAGCTGATCCGGCCCGAACTCCTGTGGTTCGGCGGCAGCCGCGCGCGGTTCCGGCGCGAAATCGAGGCCGTGGCGCGCCTCTCGCACCCCGGAATCGTGCCCATCTACACCGTGGGCGAGGAGGACGGCGTGCCCTTCTTCGCCATGGAGCTGGTGGAGGGGTGCACGCTGTCCCAGGTGATCGCCTCCCAGGCCGGCCGATCCCCCGCCCGACTCAGCGGCGCGGATTTCCTGCGCGCCGTGGACGAATGCTCGCGGGGGGAGCGGCTCGGCGCCGACACGTCGAGCGCGCTCGCCATCAGCCCCGAGGCCCCGTGGACCGAGGTCGCGATCCGCATCGTGCGGCAGGTGGCCGACGCCCTGGAGCACGCCCACGGCCGCGGCGTCGTGCACCGCGACGTCAAGCCCTCCAACATCGTCGTGACGCGCACCGGCCGGGCCATGCTGCTCGACTTCGGCCTGGCGTCCCGCGAGGGCGGCGAGAAGCTGACGCGCAGCGGCGCCGCGGGCGGTTCCGTGGCCTACATGTCGCCCGAGCAGGTGCGCGGCGAGAGTGTCGACGCGCGCACGGACGTCTACTCCCTCGGGGTCACCTTCGCGGAGCTCCTGACCCTGGAGCCGGTCTTCAGGGGTTCGGCCATCGATCAGCTGTGGCGCGCGATCCTGGCCGGCGAATACCAGCGGCCGCGCCAGCGCGTGCCGTCGATCCCCTGGGACGTGGAGACGGTCTGCACCACGGCCATGGAGCAGGACCGCGAGCGTCGCTACGCCACGGCCGGGGAACTCGCGGGCGATCTCACCAACCTGCTTTCCCGCCGGCCGATCGAGGCGCGGCGGGCCGGGACCATGCTGCGCGCGCTGCGCTGGGCCCAGCGGCACCCGCGCATCAGCGCGACGCTGCTCGCGGCCAGCGTGCTCGGACTTGCAAGCGCGCTCGTCTACGCCCGCCAGCAGGCGGTGCTTGGAGGAGAGATCCGCGCCCAGCGCGACGTGGCGCGCGAGCGCGCCAAGGAACTGCGCGCGCTGGCCACCGGCTTTGTCTACGACGTGTACGAGCGCATCAAACCCCTGCCGGGCTCCACCGAGGCGCGCGAGCTGATCGTGACCCAGATGCAGCGGCTGTTCGACGCCCTGGCGCGCTCGGACGATGCCGACCCGTCGGTGGCGCGGGACCTGGCCTTCGCCGATCTGGCCCTGGGCACGATGCTGGAGAAGACGGCGGGCGGAACCCTGGGGCAGGAGCGCAGCTCCCTGGAACACCTCGAGCGCGCCTGGCGCTTCTTTGACGTCCACGGCCGGGCCCCGGCGGCCTCGCTCGAGGATCAGAGGCTCCTGGTGCAGTGCCAGAAGGTCTTCGGCAACTGCCTGACGAACAACGGAGAGCCGGAGCGCGGCCTTTCGATGCTCGAGGCGGGGGCGCGGGACGCCAGGGCCCTGGCGGAGGGACCGGCGGCCAACCTCGAAGCCCGGGTCGCCGTGGCGTGGCTCGACATCGAGCGGGGCTCGGCCATGGCGCGCCTGGGCCGCACGACGGAGGCTCGCGAGCTCTACGGCTCCACGGTGACGCGGCTGGAGGAACTGGAGCGCACGGCCCCAGGGAATCCGCTGGTGCTGCGGGCCCTGCCCCGGGCCCTGCTCTTGCATGGGGACAGCCTCGATCAGGCGGGGGATGCGCCGGGCGCGGCGCGAGTGTTCCAGCGCGGCATCGAGGCGGCTGATCGCCTGATCGCCGCGGAGCCCGCGCCGCCGCTCAACCACCGCGAGCGCGCCGACTGCCGTGTGGGCCTGGCGGGCATGCACGTGCGCCTGGGTCAGGCGGACGCGGCCCGCGAACTCGTCAGCCTCGCCATCGATGAGTACACGCAGCTGCGCAAGACAGACCCCTCGGAGCTGCAGTGGGCCCTGGACCTGGCGCGGGCCTACAACGGCCTGGCCGAGATCCACTCGGCCTTTGACGACGAGGAACAGTCCAAGGCGGCCGCGCTCGAGGGCCTCGCGGTCCTGGAGCAAGTCCGGGAGGGCACGGAAAACCGCGAATTCCGCAAGCGACGCATCGACGCCCTGGCCCGACTGGCCCTCTGCGAGGTGCACCTGGGGGAGATCGACAATGCCCGGGGCCACTTCAGCGCGGCGGAGAGCGTGCTGCAGGATCTCCTGGCGGAGGACAAGGCCGATCTGTTCCTTGCGGCCCTGGCGGCCCAGAGCCTGCGCGACTGGGCCGACATGGAGACCGAAGCTCTGAACTGGCCGCGGGCCCTGGAGCTGCATCGGGAATGCCTGGCCGCCTACGAGCGCTGGCTACGCCTGGCGCCCCAGCATCGGATCGCCGTGACCGAGGAGTCGTTCGCGCGCTCGCTCTATGCCAAGGCCCTGGGCCGCAGTGGCGACGGACCCGCCAGCCTGCGCGAGCACCTGACGGCCGCGCGCCATGCCCTGGCGGCCATGGGGCCGGAGTTCAAGGATCCGGTGATGCTGGAGCGCGGCGTGTTCACGCTGCTCGGCGCGGCCCAGGAGCTCGGCCTCGCCCAGGGGGCCGCGGTCGACCTCGATCCCGCGGCCCAGGGGGATGTGGACGGCTGGATTGCCGCGGCCGTCGAGTGGTGCGGGCGGATCCTGTCGGCGGAACCGGGCCGCGGTCTCACGCGCGAGTACCTGCTGGTGGCCCTGGAACTCGGCGCCCAACGCACCGAATTGGCCGGCGGCGACGGTCTCCCGCAGCGCAGCGAGGCCCTGCGCCTGCGCGTCTCGTGGGCGCGGGAGCCGGACGGCGACCCCATGGATGCGGTGCTGCTGGCGAAGGAGCTGCTCTCGCCCTCCGCCGCTCCGGAGGAACTCGCCACGGCCCTGGAGCTGTGCCGCGTGGCCGTGGAGCGCGCCCCCGAGGAGGCCGTGCCGCGCTACTACCTGGCCAAGGCCCTGGACGCCAACGGTCGGTCGGGCGAGGCCCTCGCCGCCGCGCGCGAGGCCGAGGCGCGCTTGGGCCGGCCGCTGCCGGTGGAGCAGGAGAAACTCGCCCTGCGCATCGCGGAGTTGCTCGAGGACCTCGGCCGCCGGCAGTGAGGCGGGCAGGCCCCGACGCCGCTCAACGCGCCTTGGGGCCCGCGAGCCGCCGGCGGTGCTCGGCGCCCCACAGGTAGCCGCGCACGCGGAACACGCCCTTGATGTCCTCCCAGGCCGTGCTGACGATCTTGACCCGGCTGTCGTCGTCGTCGATCCACTTCACGGGCTGGTCGAAGATCCGATAGCCCTGCTTTTCGGCCAGGGTGAGCAGCTCGGTGTCGAAGAACCAGGCCTCGTCCGCGATCTGCGGGACGATCTCCTGGACCACGCGCCGCGAGGCGGCCTTGAATCCGCACTGGGCGTCGGAGAAGTGCGTGAACAGCACGCACTTCACGAACAGGTTGTAGCAGCGAGAGATGAACTCGCGCTTGGGGCCTCGGGTGACGCGGCTCTCGGGCAAGAGCCGCGAGCCCGTGCCCAGGTCGAAGCCCTGCTCGTGGATGGCGCGGCAGAGCTTCTCCAGGGCCTCCAATTCCGTCGACAGGTCCACGTCGGTGTAGGCGACGATTTCCGCGTCCGAACGGGTCCAGGCATGGCGCAGGGCCCGTCCGCGGCCGCGCTGCTCCAGCCGGAAGCACTTCACGTCGCCGAACTCCCGCGACAGGCGCTCGGCGATCTCGTAGGTCCCGTCGGTGGAGCCGTTGTCCGCCACCGTGACCTGCCAGCGGTAGGGAAACGTGCGACCCAGGAAGTCGCGCACGGTGCGCACGCTGTGCTCCAAGGCCTTGGCCTCGTTGAGCACCGGGATCACCAGATCGACCTTGGGCAGGGGCTGGACATGGAGGTACCGCGTTCCCGAACTCTGCCACGGATTCGGCGGCGCGGGAGCCTATCGGACGGCCCGTGTCCTATCCAAACGGGCCAAACGGGCCAAACGGGCCGAACGGTCCCCGGCGCGCCACAGGAGCCAACACAGGCTTCCGGCGCCGGCCATCAGCAGGAGCGGCAGGAAAGGATTTCGCAGTCGCGTGTCGTCCGGCCGGGTCTGGGCCAGCACCGCGAGCCAGGGCAACTGGAGGCCCTGGACGTTCTCCGGCGGCGCCCCGTGGAACACCCGCCGGTAGGACAGGGGGATCGGCGTCTCGGTGAGCATGGTCCGCCAGTAGCCGGGGAGCTCGGTCTCCGACACGCCCAGGGCCACCGCGCGGTCGCGCAGGATCTTCTCCGTGTCGTTGACCTCGCGCGTCATGCACAGCACGAGCCCGTGGGCCAGCACCACCGCGCTCAACGCGGCGAGCACGGGCCGGGTCATGACCGCCAGGCGATCGGAGGCCTGCAGGAAGGCGAAGGGCACGATCGGCAGCAGGTAGCGGAAGCCCGAATTGAACTGCATCAGCGAATACACGTTCATCGCGTTCCAGATCAGGAACGAGGCCACCAGGGCCAGCACCCAGCGTCGTTCGCGGCGCGGCAGGATCCAGGCGGACTCCCGGTCCCGGGGCGCGGGCCACAGGGCCACCAGGAGCAGGGGCCCGAAGGTGTACAGGCCCCAACCCGGAGCGACGAAGTTCTTGAGCAGCACCTCGAGGCTGGGCCAGGAAATGCCCTTCATGCCCACTTCGGTGTAGTTCACCGGTCGCATCACGAACTGGCCGGGCGTGAACCAGCCGCCGTACATGATCTTCTGGGTCCAGAACAGGAACAGGATCGGCGGCAGGGCGGCGAGCAGCGCCGGAACGGACTCCCGCAGCGCGGCGCCCCAGCCCGCTTCCCCGCGGCGCGTCCACAGGAAGTAGAGGCCCAGCACCACGGCCGGGATCACGCCGGCGTAGTCCAGGGCCACGGCGACCCCCAGCAGCAGTCCCGCCAGGGCCCGTTGGGCCGTGCTGTGGGCGAAGGCCCTGCCGGGCTCGCGGAACAGCACCAGGAAGGCCGCGAAGAGGGCCTCCATCAGGAACATGTTGTGGTTCAGGTGGGCCGTGCGGTACCAGATCGGAGTGCCGAAGCCGAACAGCAGGGCGAGCCACACCGCCCGCGGCCCTGGAACGCCGCGGCGCAGCAGGAACTGGAACACCAGCACCGTGAACAGGGCCGACAGGGGCGCCATCAGGAACACGCTGGTGACCACGGCCGAGGCTCCCAGGCGCAGGTCCTTGCCCGCCGCCTTGGCCAGGCGGAACAGGTTGGCGCGGTTGGGGTACTTGGTCTGGTAGACGGCCTCGGGCGGCGTCGGGGAGGCAGCGAGCTCGCGCTTCGAATGGGCCTCGATGCGGTCCAGGATCGGATCGAAGACGAAGAGCGGCACGGCCGCGATCACCGAGCCCAGCACGTTGTTGCCCACGTAGCTGTGGCCGTCGGTGTGCAGGAAGATGTCCGCGTGCCAGTCCAGGTACTCGTCGCAGCGGAAGTCCCCCCGCTCGATCAGCGTGAACGCCGGATAGTGCTCGCGCACGATGTTCGTGGCGAAGAACAGGCTGAACAGGGTCCACGCGACCAGGAACAGCCGAACGGAAGCCGAGGCAAGCAAGCCCATGGGGAGCGCAACGGCGGGGCCGTCGCAAGGGTCTACTGTATCGGCCCAGGAGGGCCTCCCGCCGTGCTTTCGGCTCCGGGGCCGCCCGCGGGGCGGGATCCTGCCGCGGTCTCCCGCGGCGCGCGGGTTTCCTTGCGGATGGAGCGCCCCAGGGCCGATGATGGCCGCCCATGGCCGGGTCGGGGAAGCACGGGGCGCGGAGCGAGAGCCTCCCGGCCTTCGTCTTCTGGAGCGTGCTGTCGCTCGCGGCGGCGGCGGCCCAGTGGGGCGCCACCCAGGCCGGTCCCTACGTGACCTACGCGCACTTGCGCGTGCCCACGGCCCCCTCGGCCGCCTGGTGGACCTGCACGGGCGTGCTGGCCCTCGAACTGGCCCTGGTGATCTGGGCCGTGTTTTTCGCGCCGGATCGCCGGGCGCCGCGCTGGAGCGCCTGGGTCCGCGGCCACCTGGCGACCTGGCAGGTGCTCGTCCTGCTCTCGGCCCTGGGCCTGTCCCGGGCCAAGATCGCTCGACCCCTGGAAGCCACCCTCGCCGAGGCCGCCGTGGCGACACTGCTCGCCTTGACCACCCTGGCGGTCTGGGTCCTGGCGGCCGAGAGCCTGCCGTCCGCTACCCTCGCGCGACTTTCCGCCCGCGTGGAGCGTCTCCTGGGGCCCGCGGGTGCCCGCGCGGAAAACGGAGCGGCCGTTCCCGAGCCCGGCGGCCCCGATCGCTGGGCCTTCGGCCTCGCCGGAATCGCGACGCTCGGGGCTGCCCTGTTGTGTTGGTTCGCCTACGAGCGCCACCCCCACGTTCCCGACGAAGTGCCCTATCTGATCCACGCCCGCACCTTCGCCGCCGGAAAGCTGGCGCTGGCCGCGCCGCCGGTGCCGGAGGCCTTCGACGTGGACCTGATGCTGCAGGTGGGCGAGCGCTGGTTCTCCCCGGTGCCGCCGGGCTGGCCCTTGGCCCTCGCGGCGGGGGCGCGCCTCGGCGCCGCGTGGCTGGTGAACCCGCTGCTGAGCGGCCTGTGCGTCCTCTTGGGCTACGGGCTTGCCCGGGAAGTGGCGAGCCGGCGCGCGGCACGCCTGTTCGTGCTGCTCCTGGCCCTCTCCCCCTGGGCGCTGTTCCTGGGCATGAGCTTCATGACCCACACCTGGACCCTGTGCTGCGCCCTGCTGGCGGCCCTGGGCGTGGCCCGGGCCCGGCGCCTGGGATCCGAGGGCCCCGCGAAGTCGATCGGCTGGTGCGCCCTCTCCGGACTTGCCATCGGCGTCGTGAGCTGGATCCGGCCCCTGGACGGCTTGGTGCTCGCGGCCCTGCTGGGCCTGTGGGCCCTGGCGCCGGGCGTCCTGGGTGGCGCGCGCGTGGCCTGGGGCGGGGTGGCGAGCCTCGTGATCTCCACCGCGGCGGTGGGCGCCCTGGTCCTGCCCTACAACCGGGAGCTCAGCGGCCGTGCCCTGCGTCACCCGATCATGGACTACGTGGACCGCGTCTACGGCCCGGGGAAGAACGACTTGGGCTTCGGGCCTGACAAGGGTCTGGATTGGGGCGGGCTCGATCCCTGGCCGGGGCACACGCCGCTGCAGGCCGTGGTCAATTCCCAATTCAATCTCGCCGCCCTGGACCTCGAGCTGTTCGGCTGGACCACGGGGGCGGTGCTGTGGCTGCTCCTCTCCTGCTTCTGGCGTTGGAGCGACCGCTCCGTTCGCGCGGCACTGTTCGCGATCCTGGTCGTGGTGGCCGCCAATGGGCTGTATTGGTTCTCGGGCGGCCCCGATTTCGGCGCGCGCTATTGGTACCTCGTGCTGCCGCCCTGCCTGTTGCTCGCGGTGACGAGCCTGGGGGCCCTGCGCGAGCGGCTGGGGGCCGGGGCCGGGCGGGCCGACGCGGTGCTGCTTCTCGCCCTGGCCTCCACCTGCTGCGTGTTCATCCCCTGGCGCGCCGTGGACAAGTACCATCACTACCGCGGCATGGAGCCCGGAGCCCGCGAGTTGGCGAGCGGCCGCCCGTTCGGCCGGAGTCTCGTGCTGGTTCGCGGCGAGCGCCACCCGGACTACGCCTCGGCGGCGGTCTACAACCCGCTGGACTGGCAGGCGGACGCGCCGATCTTCGCCTGGGACCGCGGCGCGGAGGTGCGCGACCGCCTGCGGACCCACTACGGCGATCGACCCGTGTGGATCCTCGACGGCCCCACCCGCACCGGGCAGGGCTTTGCCGTGGTCGCCGGGCCGATCCCCTGGTCCGAGGTGGAGGCCCAGGAGGCCCGATGAGTCCCCGGCCGGATTTCTCGGCCCTGGCGGGCCAGCGCTGTCTCGTGTTCGGCGCCGCGGGCTTCATCGGGCGCTGGGTCGCCCGCGAATTGGCGTCCCACGGCGCGCGCCTGACCCTCGTGGCGCGCGACCTCCCCTCGGCGCGCAAGGTCTTCGATGCCTGGGAGGTGCTGGGGGACGTGCGCGAGGCCGATCTGGGGCAGACCGGCGTGGCCACGGCCCTGATCGAACTGGTGCGACCCAGCATCGTGTTCAACCTCGCGGGCTACGGCGTGGACCGCGGCGAGCGCGATGGGGCCCAGGCGCTGCGGCTCAATGCCCAGTTGCCCGAGGAAATCGCCGCTGCCCTGGCCCACGCCCGCGACCTGAATTGGGGACAGCAGGCCTTGATCCACGCGGGTTCGGCCTTGGAGTACGGCACCGCCGGCGGCGATCTGCGGGAGGAGGGGCCGGCGACGCCGACCACGCTCTACGGAGGCACGAAGCTCTCGGGCACGACCCAGCTTCTGACGCGCGCTCGCGAGCAGGGTCTGCGGGCCCTGTCGGTGCGGCTCTTCACGGTCTACGGCCCCGGCGAACACGAAGGGCGGCTCCTGCCGTCCCTGCTGGACGCGGCCCGCGGCGGGCGCGAGCTGGAATTGAGCGAGGGTCTGCAGCGCCGCGACTTCACCTATGTGGGCGACGTGGCCGAGGGCCTGGTGCGCCTCTCGCTCACGCCGGCCTCCGCGGCGGCCGAGCCCGGCGTGGTCAACCTGGCCACGGGCAGTCTGGCCAGCGTGCGCGAGTTCGCCCTGCTCGCCGCCCGCGTGCTGGGCCATCCCGCCCAGAAGCTGCGCTTCGGCGCGCTGCCCGCGCGCGCCGAGGAAATGGAACACAACGACGTTTCCGTCTCGCGCCTGCGCGAGCTGACCGGCGGCTGGATTCCGCAGATCTCGATCCAGGAGGGCGTGGAGCGCACGGCGAAATTCCTGCGCGAGCGCGGGCCCTAGTGTCCTGATCCAGAAGTACGTTGGCAAAGGCGGCCTGAATGCGGATTCCTGGCAAGGCGCCGCGACGACGCGTGTTCGCTGCAACACTCGGAGGAGGGGCAACGCAGCCAGGGAGCCGCAGGCGGGCCGAGTTTGTCGGCGTACTTCTGGATCAGGACACTAGCCCGACCTCTTCATGAGCTTCGGCTCCAACCGCCGCCCAAGCCCGTCCGGACTGCGTTGCGCCAACGTGTTCGGTCCAGAGCGACCTGGAGGTCGCCTGGGGGAGAACGCGTTGTCGCGCCTTGCCGGCCAGCCCTTGTCGTGGGTTTCGCTCAAAGCTCATGAATCAGTCGGGCTAGCCCGCGGTGCCCCAGCGGACAGGGCCCGGCTCGCCCGGCGCCCGAGCCGCGGTCCGTCCCTGGGGAACCGCCCGGCAGGGGGACGGCGGGTGGGCGATCCCGACTCCCGGTGAACTGCCGCCGAGCCGAGGGGATTGCGTGCTCACGGGCGGGCGCAGTCCCCAAGGGAGTCGCCCGGGGCCCTGGCGCTCGACCGGGTCCGATCCCAGTATGTTCGACCCCGGGCGAGCCGCCGGGCGGGCGCCCAAGGTGCCGGCGTCGCCCGGGACCTGCGGCGGGCAGCCGGCGGCGCACCTTGCTCAACCCGCCCCCGGCCCGGGGTCGATGACCGTCCCGCGAGAGCCCCCCCACGCCTTGAGCCCCAGCCATTTTCGCCGCGACACCTGCCGATCCTGCGGCGGGCGCGACCTGCGCCTGGTCGTCGACCTCGGGTCCACGGCCCTGGCCAACTCGTTCCCGCGCAGCCCGGACGAGTTCCTGGGGGAGTTGCGCGTGCCCCTGGAGCTCTACTGGTGCGCCGGCTGCTCCCTGGTGCAGCTCCTGCACGTGGTGCCCGCCGAGCAGCTGTTCTCCAACTACATCTACGTGACCGGCACGTCGGACACGATCGCCCTGCACAACCAGCGTTACGCCGCCTCGGTGGTTCAACTCCTGAACCTGCGGGCCTCCGACCTGGTGGTCGAGGTGGCCAGCAACGACGGCAGCCTGCTCGCCTGCTTCCAGCGCCACGGCGTGCGCGTCACCGGAATCGAACCGGCGGGCAACATCGCCGAGGCGGCCGTGGCCCGCGGCGTGCCCACCTTGAACCGATTTTTCGGCGAAGCCGAGGGGCGGCGCCTGCGCGGCGAGCTGGGCCCCGCGAGCGTGGTCTCTGGCAACAACGTGCTGGCCCACGTGGACGACACCCTGGGCTTCCTGCGCGGGGCGCGCGCCCTGCTCGCCGAGCAGGGCCGCGCGATCTTCGAGGTGCCCTACCTGGGCGAGTTCCTGGAGAACGTCGAGTACGACACCGTCTACCACGAGCACCTCTGCTACTTCTCGATCACCGCCCTGCTCCGCCTGTTCGAGGAGGCGGGCCTGCGCCTCGTCCGGGTCGAACGCCACCCGGTCCACGGCGGGACGGTGCGGGTCTTCGGCGCCCCCGACTCCCAGGTGCGCGAGCACGGCGCCGAGGTCCTGGAACTGGCGGCACGGGAGCGGGCCGCGGGCTGGTCCTCCTTCGGCTGCTACGAGCGCTTCGCCCGCGGCGTGGGGGACAACAAGCGCGCCGTGCTCGAGCTGTTCGCGCGCCTGGCCGACGAGCGCAAGACCGTCGCCGGCTACGGGGCTCCGGCCAAGGGCAACACACTCCTGCAGTACTGCGGCCTGACCCCCGCCCTGCTGCCCTACACGGTGGACAAGAACCCGCTCAAGGTGGGCCGCTTCACCCCGGGCACGCACCTGCCGGTGCTCGACGTGGAGGCGCTCCTGGAGCGGCAGCCCGACGTGGTGTTCATCCTGGCTTGGAATTTCGCCGACGAAATCGTGCGCCAACAGGCCGAATATGCCCGGCGCGGCGGCCGTTTCGTGACGCCGCTGCCCCTGCCCCGATTCCGCGACGCTGGAATCCGCGCCTGAACGCGCCACAATCGAAGCCCATGGCCCAAGCCGAGTGGAAGAAGGAACAGGTGGTGATCCTCTGCGGAGGCGAGGGCACGCGTCTGCGCGAGGAGACCGAGTTCAAGCCCAAGGCCCTGGTGGAGGTGGGCGGCAGGCCGATCCTGTGGCATCTGATGCGCATCTACTACCGCTGGGGCTATCGGCGGTTCGTGCTGGCGCTCGGCTACAAGGGCGATCAGATCAAGGACTACTTCCTCAACTACAAGTCGCGCGAGCGCGACTTCACGCTGGACCTGAAGTCGGGCAAGGTGCGCGCCCACGACGGCCTGGAGGACATCGAGGACTGGGAGATCACCTTCGTCGAAACGGGGGCCAAGACCCAGACCGGCGGCCGGCTCCAGCGCTGCAGCCCGTACCTGGACGGGGACACGTTCCTGTTCAACTACTGCGACGGGCTCTCCGACGTGGACCTGGACAAGCTGGTGGCCTTCCACCACGCGAAGCGGCGCATCGCCACGTTGACCGGCTTCCACCCGCGCTCGCGCTACGGCGTGATCAAGTCCGACGACAACGAGATCGTGTCCTACTGGCAGGAGAAGCCCATGACCACCGATCTCACCAGCGGCGGCTTCTTCGTCATGGACAAGCGCATCCTCGACTACCTGGACCCGGAGTGCATCCTGGAGACGGGGCCCCTGGAGCGACTGTCGCGGGAGCGGCAACTGGCCCTGTTCGTGCACCAGGGCTTCTGGTTCTCCATGGACCCCTACAAGGAAGCCCTGACCCTGAACGAGCTGTGGTCGAAGCCCAATCCGCCCTGGAAGGTGTGGGCATGACCAGCTGGAAGGGGCGCAACGTCTTCGTCACCGGGGCCAGCGGCCTCCTGGGGGCCCACTCGGTGCGCGAGCTCCTGGATCGCGGCGCCCACGTGACCGTGCTGCTGCGCGACTGGGTGCCGAACTCGCTCCTGGTGAAGGAGGGCCTCCTCTCCCGCGCCAACGCGGTGCGCGGGGAGCTGGAGGACCTGGAGCTCCTGGTGCGCGCTCTCAACGAGCACGAAATCGACACCGTGCTGCACCTGGGCGCGCAGACCATCGTCGGCACGGCCTCGCGATCGCCGCTGTCGACCTTCGAGAGCAACATCCGCGGCACCTGGAACGTGCTGGAGGCCGCGCGCGAGAACGCCCGGCTGGTCCGGTGCGTGGTGGTGGCCTCCAGCGACAAGGCCTACGGCGAGCACGAGCGTCTGCCCTACACCGAGGATGCGCCGCTCCAGGGCCGCTTTCCCTACGACGTGTCCAAGTCGTGCACCGACCTGATCGCGCTGTCGTACTTCCACACCTACCGGCTGCCCGTGGCGATCACGCGCTGCGGCAACCTGTACGGCGGCGGCGACCTCAACTACAACCGGCTGATTCCCGGAACGATCCGCTCGCTGCTCGAGAACCAGCGGCCCATCGTGCGCAGCGACGGCAGCTTCGTGCGCGACTACTTCTACGTGCAGGACGCGGTGGCGGCCTACCTGGACCTGGCCGGCGCCATGCACGGGTCCGACGGCGCGCGTTTCCACGGCCAGGCGTTCAATTTCGGCACGGAGACGCCCCTTTCGGTGCTCGAACTCGTCGAACGCATCGCGCGCGCCGTGGGGCGCGCCGACTTGCCGCCGGTGATCCAGAACCAGGCGAGCCACGAGATCCCGAAGCAGTACCTGGACTGCGCCAAGGCCCGCGCCTGGCTGGGGTGGAAGCCGCGCTGGACCCTGGAGCAGGCATTGGCCGAGACAGTGGCCTGGTACCGGGCCCATCTGGCGGGCTAGGGCGCCCGCGCGGTCCTCCCTGGGTGGACGAGGAGGCTCGCCCAGAAGGGGGGGCCTGGCACGGGCGGTTCCCCTCGACCGCGACCCGGACTCAGGAGGCCCCCAGGCCAACGAGTTGGGGTTTCCCACACGGAGGGCAGGGCGGCACGGGCGGATCAGCGCCATCGGCAGGGCAGCAGGGCGGCGGGTGATCGAAGCGGAGCACGATACTGCCCCGGATCGCTGCGGAAGCGATCGTAAATGCTTGTTCGGTATTGGGTTACGGCATCGGCGCCAGGGGAATGAACAGTCCGACGGCCCCTTGGCCGGCCTCTGGAGGAGGCTGGGAGGGGCCCGCGAGGTGGACGGACGGCCGCGAAGGGCCGTCAGCCTGGCTCGAGGCGGCCCCCATGGCCTCCCTCGGTAGCTGGCTGGGGATCCGGCCTGGCCTGAATCCGCAGCCATGCGGGGCAGTCCCGTGGGAGGGGATAGAATCCTCGATCCGGGGTTCAAGGCGCGGCCGGATCCGGCCTACAACCGCCTTTCCATCCTCCCGGGGTCTTTCCCGACTCCAGGCTCCAGCCGCCCCCCGCGGGCTTCCGAACACCCCCCAAGTTCCCCCGCGGCCTCCCCTCGGCCCGGCCCTCGGCCAGGCCGTCGGCCAGGCTGTCGAGAGGGGGCCCCCGTCCCCTGATCGATTCCCACGATGCGCCTGTTCCTTGCTGACCTCGGGCACAACCTCCTGACCAAGAGTTCGGACGTCTATCCCCTTGGGGTGGCGAATCTGGCGACCTACGCGCAGGGCCACTGGACGGCCGAACCCCTGGAGGTGCGGATCTTCCGCGAACCCCAGGACCTCAAGCGTGCCTTGGACCAGGGGCCTCCGGACGTCCTGGGACTGTCGAACTACGCCTGGAACGAGGAGCTTTCGCACTCCTTCGCGCGCTACGCGAAGGCGCGCCGTCCGGGAACGCTGACGGTGATGGGCGGGCCGAACTTCCCCCTCGTCACCTCCGTCAAGGAACAGTTCCTGCGCGCCCTCGACGGGGTCGACGTGTTCGTCGACGGGCCGACCTACGAGGGCGAGCGCGCCTTCCTGGGACTCCTGCGACGGCACCGGGAGGAGCACTACTCCATCGAGGGCACGCTGCAGGCTTCGATTCCCGGCAACCACTGGATCGACCGCCGCACGGGGGAATTCGTTCAAGGCGCCGAAGTGACGCGCATCCAAGACCTCGACGAGATCCCCTCACCGTACCTGTCGGGACTGCTCGACCCGTTCCTCTCCACCGGGTACTTCCCGATGATGCAGATCGCGCGCGGGTGTCCCTTCACCTGCGCCTTCTGCAACTCCGGAGTCAAGTCCAACAACCGCGTCTTTGCCCACTCGATCGAGAACGTCAAGGCGGACCTGCTGTACCTCGCGGAGCGCGTCAAGCCCGACACCACGCTGTGCTTCGCCGACGACAACTTCGGCATGTACGAACGGGACGTCGAGATCGCCGATTACATCGGCTGGCTCCAGGACCGCTACCAGTGGCCGCGCTACATCCGCACCACCACGGGCAAGAACCGGGGCGAGCGCATCATCCAGGTGCTGCGCAAGACCCGCGGCGCGCTGCCCATGACCGTCGCGGTGCAGTCGATGAACCCGGTGGTGTTGAAGAACATCAAGCGCGACAACATCAAGCTCTCGACGTACATGGAGATCCAGAAGGAGCTGGATTCCATGGGCATGCAGAGCTACGGGGAATTGATCCTCTGCCTGCCCGGGGAGAGCAAGGCGAGCTTCATGAAGGCTGTCGAGGACCTGCTGGACGCCGGGGCGAAGCGCATCAGCGCCCACCAGTTGATGCTGCTGCACGGGGCCGAGCTTTCGAACCCCGATCAGCGCGAGAAATTCCGCTTCGAAACCCGGTTTCGCGTCGTGGCGCGCAACATCGCCGACTACATCGGCGAACCCGTGGTCGAGGTGGAGGAGATGGTCGTCGCCACGCCCGACTTCAGCTACGCGGACTACCTGTCCACGCGCGTCTTCCACCTGCTGCTCACGGTGTTCCACTACGAGGGCAACTTCGAGGAGCCCTTCGCCTACGCCAAGGCCTGCGGCCTGAAGCCCTTCGATCTGGCCGTGCACCTCTCCCAGCACTGGCGCGAGAGCCCCGAGGACCTGCGGCGCACCATCGAGCAGTTCCTCGAGGACAGCGAGAGGGAGTTGTTCCCGACCCGTGAAGCCTGCCTGCAGTGGGCCAAGGCCCACTACACGGAGCTCGTGGAGGGCAGCGTGGGGGGCAATCTGCTCTCGCGCTTCTCGATGCTCGGGCGGTTCTTCGCCACGGACGCCGCGCTCGATTTCCTGGAAAGTTCGATCGGCCGGGCCCTGTCGGAGCGCGGACTTGCCTTCGACCCGGCCATGCTGAAAAACCTGCTTCAGTACATGCGCGCGGTGGCCCTGCGCGTGCCCTTCGCGGAGACCACGGCCTCGGAAGTTCCCTTCGAGAGCCCCTGGGACATCGAGCGCTGGTCGAAGGAGGGCTACAGCCTCCCGCTGGGCCAGTATGCCTTCGACCCGCAAGGCCGCGAGCAGCGGCGCTTCCTCGCGCGCACGGCACCGGAGACCCGCGCCCTGATCCTCTCCAAGGTCGCCACCTTCGGCGAGCATCCCGCGGGATTGGGCAAGTTCACCCGCACCATGTTCGCCCGGGACTTGCGCCGACGCCTGGAGCCCGTCGACTCCGAACCCCGTGCGTCGGGCCGGTCCCACGGCTAGGCTTCAGGTCGCATGGGCTTGCCCGCCGAACCCGAATTGTCGCTGATCGTGCCCTGCTACAACGAGCAGGCTGCGATTCCCTACACCATTCCGCAACTGGTCCAGGCCTTCGAGCGCGCCGGGCATCGCCTGGAGCTGATCGGCTGCGACAACGGTTCCAGGGACCGCACCGGCGAGATCCTGCGGGAATTCGCCGCCCAGGGGTTGCCGGTGGTCTACCACCGCGTCGAGCCCAACGAGGGTTACGGCAACGGCGTTCTGAAATCGATCCCGGTCTGCCGCGCCCCCTGGATCGGCATCATCCCCGCCGACGGCCAGGTGGATGCCGAGGACGTGGCACGCCTGTTCGAAGCGGTCAAGCACACCTCGCCTCCGATGCTGGGCAAGGTCCGGCGCCGCTTCCGGATGGACGGGCCCCTGCGCAAGGTGGTGTCGATCTTCTACAACGGGTTCGTCTGGATGCTCTACCCGCGCCTGGGTTCCATCGACGTCAACGGCAGCCCGAAGATCATCCCGCGCGACGCCCTGGCAGCCATGGACTTGCAGTCGAAGCAGTGGTTTCTCGATCCCGAGATCATGATCAAGTCCCACTACATGGGCGTGCGGGTCCTGGAAATGAACGTCTTCGCGCGCATGCGCGGCAACGGACTCTCCCATGTGCGGGGCAGCACGGCCTGGGAGTTCTTCGTCAAGCTTCTGCGCATGCGCTTCGGGGGCGAGTTGTCGCGCTGGAAGAAATCCCTCACCCGGCCCTCCACCGACGGCGCACCCGGGCCGGGCGGGGCCGCGGGAGCGCGGGAAGCCCGTCCACACGAGAGCAGTGCCGCGCGCTGAGGCCGCGCCTTGCCCGGGCCTTCCCCTGCAGCCGTGAGTTCACGCACGACTCGCCCGCGTCCCTTCGCGCTCCTCTGCAGCCTGTCCCTGCTTGCCGTCGCCATCCTGACGCCCGCCGGGGACACGGCGCGCTGGATCGTGGAGGGCTCGGCGGTGTCCTTCGAGGAATCCCGCCTGGGCGTGCTGCTGTGGAAGCTCGCCACGGCCTCGCTGGGCCTTTTGTGGCTCGCGGCGGACCTGCTGCGGCCCGCGGTGGCCGAAGCCCCACCCTTGTTCCAGCGACGCGGCGCCGAGTTCCCCCCCCCCGCCTCCTGGATGGGCCCCGCGGCCCTGTGCCTGTGCGCGGTGGGCCTGGGGCTGCGGCTCGTGGAACTCGACGCCGGGCTGTGGTTCGACGAGATCGACACGCTGGTGCGCTTCGCCGACGGCCGCCTCGGCCACGCGATCGGGACCTTCGAAACCCAGAACAACCACCTCGCGTACTCGGTGCTCGCCAACCTCTCGGTGGCGAGCTTGGGCGCGAGTCCCTGGGCCCTCCGGCTTCCGGCGGTCTGCCTGGGCGCGGCGAGCCTGTGGGCCCTTTGGCGTTTCAGCCTGCGCGTCGTGCCCCCGGCGCAGGCGCTGTTCGCCGTGGCGCTGTGCGCGCTCTCCTCCCACCACGTGTGGTTTTCCCAGGACGCCCGCGGGTACACGGGCATGCTGTTCGCAACCCTGGCGTCCTCGGGGGCGTTCCTCTGCATGCTCGAGGCCCGCAGCGCGGGGAGTCTGCGACCGGCCCTGGTCTACGGCTTCGCCGCCGCCTTCGGCGTCTGGATGCACCCGACCGCGGTGTTCGTCGTGGCGGCGCACTTCGCGATCTGGCTCTCCCTGCTGCCGCGCCGCCGCGGGAGCCTCGCGAATCGCTGGCCGCCCCTGTGGGGCTTCGTCCTTGCGGGTCTCCTCTCGTTCTGGGGCTACGCGCTGGTCCTGCCCCAGATGCTGCGCGCCCTCAGTGCCCCCTCCATGGCGGGTTTCGAGACCGAGTGGCGCAACCCCCTGTGGCTCTTGCGGGAGGTCGCCAGCGGTCTTTCCGCCGGGGTTCCCGGGGGCTCTGCGGCCCTGGCCGCGGGCGGTTTCGTGCTGCTGCTCGGTCTCTTGGCCGTGGCCCGCCGGGGCCTTGCGCTGCTCGCCCTGTTCGTGCTTCCCGCGTTGGTCACGGCCGCGGTGGTGCTGGCCCAGGGGCACAACCTCTGGCCGCGCTTCTTCTTCTTCAGCGCCGGCTTCGGAGTGCTGTTGCTGGTGCAGGGGATCGCCGCGGCGGTGGAGTTGCTTCCCGGGTCCCTGCCGCCCCGCCTTCGCGCCGCGCTGCTCTCCGCCGCGGCCCTCGTGCTGTGCCTGGGGAGCCTCTTCCTCCTGCCGCGTTCCTGGGGGCCCAAGCAGGACTTCGAGGCGGCGGCGGATTTCGTGGATCGAGCGGCGCCCGCGGGCCGTGTGGCCACGCTGGAGATGGGCAACCTGCCCTTCCTCGACTACCTCGGGAAGCCCTGGGCCCGGCTGGAGGATCTGGAGGCGCTGCAGCGCTTCGAGGCCGGCCGGGAGGAAACCTGGATCGTGGTGGCGACGCCCGCCTACCTGGCCTCGGTCCAGCCTCGGACCTGGGAATACCTGCAGGAAAACTACGTGCAGGAGCGCGCCTTTCACGGCACCCTGCGGGGCGGCGAGATCCTGGTCAAGGTCCGCCGGGCCAACGTCCGAGAGCGTTAGGCTGGACGATTCCCCCGCCCATGAAGCTCGCCGTCAAAGTCACCGTTTCGCTGGCGCTGCTCGCCGGCCTGTTCGCCTTTCTGTGGGCGCGGCAGGGCGACAAGGTCGGCGCCACGGCGGACGCGCTCAAGCGCCTCGACGCCGGCCTGTGGCTCTCGATTCTCGCCGCCTTTCTGGCGGGCCACGCCGTGGGCGTCTTCAAGTGGCGCTTCAACGTCAACCTGGCGGACGCGGGATTGCGGCCGACGGACGCGGTCCAGTGCTACGGCGCCGGCCTGTTCGCCAACCTGTTCCTGCCCAGCATCGTGGGCGGCGACGCGCTCAAGGCCTGGCTCGCGGGCAAGGTCACCGGACGACTCGAGGCCGCCATCTTCGGCGGCGTCACCGAGCGCCTCCTGGACACGCTGGCGCTGCTGGCTCTGATCGTCGTCGGTGCCCTGGTCTCCCAGCAGAGCGTCGAGGGCTGGTACGGCCGCGTGCTCCTGGTGGGAGCCCTGGTGGGCGCCGCGGGGCTCCTCGTGTTCCTGCCCCTGATTCTGCGCGCCAAGTTGGAGCGCTGGCCCCGCAAGATCCGCCGGCCCCTGTCGCGGGCCATGGTCTCCATGCGCCGCGTGGCGCGCCGTCCCCTGGCCGCCCTGGGCGTGTTCCTGTTGAGCGTGCTGATCCAGAGCTGGTTCGTGCTGCTCAACGCCTGGTTCGGCCGTGCCCTCGGCATTCAGGTGCCCCTGGAGTACTGGTTCCTCGCGGTGCCCCTGACCAAGGCCGTGACCCTGGCGCCCGTGAGCCTGGGGGGGCTCGGCGTGCGCGAGGCCACGCTGGCGGGACTACTGGGCCTCGTGGGCGTGTCCGCCTCGGACGGCGCGGCCGCGTCGCTCCTGTGGCAGTCGGTGGTCTACAGCGGCGGCCTGTTCGGCGGGCTCCTGTGGCTCGCGCTGGGCCTGCGCAGCGGGGCGCGCACCGGCCTGGGACACGATTCACTGGTGCGCGAGGCGCGCACCGCGGAGGGACGTCATGGTTGAGCCGCGGATCCTGATCCTTGGCGGCGGGCCTGCGGGCGTCGGCGCCGCCTGGCAACTGGCGCGCCAGAAAAAGGCGCGCACGGTGCTGGTGGAGCGCGGCGCGGCCTTCGGCGGCAATGCGGGCTCCTTCGAGTGCTTCGGCCAGCGTCTGGACTTCGGCAGCCACCGGCTGCACCCGGCCACGGATCCGCAGATCATGGCCGACATCCGCGGCCTCCTGGGGCCGGAGCTGCTGGACCGGCCGCGCCACGGCCGCATTCGCCTGCTGGGCAAGTGGATCCACTTTCCGCTCAAGCCCGTGGACCTCTTGCTCCGGCTGGACAAGAGCTTCGCCATCGGCTCGCTCAAGGACGCGATTCGCAAGAAGCTGCCCGGCGCGCCCGCCGAGGGCGACACCTTCGCCAGCGTGCTGCACGCCAACCTCGGACCCACGATCTGCGAGCACTTCTACTTCCCCTATGCCGTCAAGCTCTGGGGTCGCAGCCCCGAGGAGCTCTCGGGCATCCAGGCGCGGCGCCGGGTGGCCGCGGGCAATTTCGGCAAGCTGATGCGCAAGGTGCTCTCGGCCGTGCCGGGCATGAAGCGGCCGGGCGCGGGCCGCTTCTTCTACCCCCGGCGGGGCTTCGGACAGATCTGCGAGGCCTACGCGGCCGAGGCGGCGCGTCTGGGCGCGGACCTGCGGCTTTCGACGTCCCTGGTGGGGCTGTGGCGCGAGAACGGGCTGTGGCGCGCCGAAGTGGAAGGCCCCGCGGCCCGCGAGGTGCTCGAGGTGGAGCACGTCTGGTCCACCATCCCGATCACCGCCCTGGCGCGCGCGATTCGCCCCGCCCCGCCCCGAGAGGTGCTGGAGAGCTGCGAGCGCACGACTTTCCGCGCCATGATCCTGGTCTACTTGCAGGTCCCGACGGCGCGCTTCACCGAATTCGACGCCCACTACTTTCCGGGCGCCGACACGCGCATCACGCGACTCTCGGAGCCCAAGAACTACGCCGCCCTGGAGCGTCCCGCCGACACCACGGTGCTCTGCGCGGAACTGCCCTGCGCGGTGGGGGACCTCCACTGGAAGCAAAGTGACGAGGAGCTGGGCCGTCTCGTGGCCGAGGATCTGTCGCGGGCCGGGATTCCGCTGCCCGCGGCGCCGCTCGCCGTGGCGACCCGCCGTCTGGGACAGGCCTACCCGATCTACCTGAACGGCTACGAGGGGCCCCTGGAGCTGCTCGACCGCTGGGTCGGCCAGCTGCCCGACCTGGTCAGCTACGGCCGCCAGGGCCTGTTTGCCCACGACAACACGCACCACGCACTGTTCATGGCCTATTCGGCCGTGGAGTGCCTCGACGGCGCGCGCTTCGACCACGCCAAGTGGGCCCGTTTCCGCGAGGAGTTCAAGACGCACGTCGTCGAGGACTGACCTGGGGTAGACTCGAAGGACATTGCTCCACATCCCATGAAAGTGCTCGATCGCATCGTCCGCCACGCGCGGATCACCGCCAAGAACTACGAGGAGCTGCCCAGCCCTCCGTTCTTGATCCTGTTCATCAATTCCATCTGCAATCAGCGCTGCGAGCACTGCTTCTACTGGTCGAACCTGAACCGCAAGGACGATCTGTCGAAGGAGGAGTTGTTCAGTCTCTCGCGCCAGCTGGGCCGCATCGAGAACCTGAACCTCTCCGGCGGCGAGCCCTTCCTGCGCAAGGAATTCGCCGAGATCTGCCGCCAGTTCATCCGCCACAACAAGACGCGCCAGATCTACGTGCCCACCAACGCGTACTTCACCGACAAGATGGTGGACCAGATCTCGCGCACGCTCGAGGAGCCCGAGCTCGAGATCTTCGCGGTCGAGATGTCGCTCGACGGCCTGGGTGAATTCCACGACAAGTTCCGCGGCAGCCCGGGCTCGTTCAAGAAGGCGATGCAGACCTACGCGGCTCTGGAGAAGCTCCAGGAGCGGGACGCCCGCCTGCGCATCCACGCCATCTCCACGGCCACGGACGTCAACATGGGCGAGATCAAGCGCCTGACGACGTTCCTGTTCGACAACTGCCCCAAGCTCGACCACCACAATCTCGCGATCATGCGCGGCGACCCGAAGAACCCCGGGCTGGCCGCGCCGATGATCGCCGAATACAACGAGCTCTACGGCTACTTCCGAAAGCTCTGGGCGCCCCGCGAGCAAGGCCGCTACGGCGCCAGCGTCGAGCCCATGCTGCAGTGGGCCAAGACCGAGAGCCTGGCGAAGGAGACCCAGGCCGTGCCCTGCCGGGCCGGCGTGCTCTCCGCGGTGGTGTACTCCAACGGCGACGTGTCCGTCTGCGAGCTGCACGAGCCCCTCGGCAACCTGCGCCAACAGGGCTTCTGGGACATCTGGAACAGCGACAAGGCCAAGGCGCGCCGCCGCGCGATCGCCTGCAAGGAATGCTGGTGCACCACCGAGGTGTTCCTGTGGCCCTCGATCACCTACCAACCCCAATACCTGGCCCGGGCCATGCTCGGCGGCCGCGTTTGGGAGAAGGCGGGCCCCCTGGCTCCCGGGGAGAAGCCCGACGTCCGCCTGGAGGACGCCTACGGCCAGGCGGAGGGCTCCAACAGCGACCGCGAGAAGCTCGACCAGCTTCAGGCGCCGAGGGACTGAACCGATACTGCCCCGCATGGCTGCGGATCAGCTACCTGGAAAGACCCGCAGCTCGAGCAGGGCGGGCACGGACCAGGGCAGCGGCTGGAGCCCGAGGGCCATGGCGGGGGTGGTTCTAGGTTCGTGGTTGGTCTTGCCGCGCACGTAGTTGCGGTAGCAGGTCCAAAGGAATAGATGGCCTTCGAGCCGTTGGCGGAGCTTGGAGGCCGCCCAGCTCCCGGCGCACCAGGCGCGACACGCCATCCCGGGTGCGAGCGAGCGTGTGGTTGATGTGCCAGAGCGGGTTTCTGGTGTCGCGCTTGAGGGTCGAGATCGTGCGCAGATGCCTGCAGCGCTCACCAAAGAGCCTGCGCAGCAGGACCCCGTAGGTCTTCTTCATATCGGTGGGCACGGTGACCGGCTTCTTGAGCCGGCTGTGCTCGAAGGTCTCCTGCTCGTCGAAGAGGAAGACCTCGCCGAGCCCGCCGCGGGCAGCCATCAAGGCCATCTGCTTGTCGTGAAAGGCCTTGCAGTGCTCGCGCAGACGCCCGAAGTGGCGCTCCTCGGTCGAACGGGAACAGGCGTGAATCCGGGCCGATTGGCGGTGCGTGACCTTGGAGACGCGGTCGTGGAAGAACCAGGGCAACAGCTCGGGCCGCTCGAGGCGGTAGTCCACGCGCGCAGGGTCTGCTCGAGAATCCGCGCCGGCAGGCGAGGCACTCGAAGCGCTGGATCGAGCGACGTCCCACGCCGCGCTCGTAGTGGCCGTCGAGCCGGTACTCGAAGGGCGCTCCAGCTCGGGAGGGGCAGTCGGAAAACGGGCAGCAGGCGGGGCGAATCGGCATCGGCAGGGCACCTCGGGGCCAGGGGACCCTGGGGCGACCGACCCAAGTGCTTGCCGGTGGCGGCCTGACGCGGTTTTTTCCGCAGCCATGCGGGGCAGTATCGGCACTAGACTCCGGGGCAATGGGACCGCTGCCCAGGCCCGCGCCCGCATCGCCGACCGGACGCCTCGGCGTGGGACCGGCGTGGCTCTCGCGCAGCCTGGTGATCTCCGCGGCCACATGGCTGTTGCTCCTCGGAGCCGGTCTCGGCGTGTGCTTCGGTCTGGCGAGGGCGGCTTGGGAGACTGCTGATCAGCGATACGTGGAACTGGGCTTCGGACGCTCGGCCTACCTGCTGTTCGAACGCGCCGTGGACCTGGGCGCCTTCCAGGGAGCGATGGGGGCCCTGTGGTACTTGATCGCCGTGCTGCTGGGCAGCGCCTACGCGCCCGTCCGTCGGCTCTACGATCCGCGGGAGCTGGCCGAGATCCTGGCCGCCAGGGACCGACTGCTGCGCTTGCAGGTGGCCGTGGCCTCCACCTTCGCGGCGGTGCTCCTCCTGCGCGCGATCTCGGATCCGAATCTGGGGCGCGCGGATGCGCTGGCCCTGGGCGGGTCCGGCCTGTTCGCCGTGGTGGCCCTGGAGGTGGTGGCTCGGTGGCTGCGGCGCGGAGGTCCGGTGGCCGCGCCCCAGGCCGAGGCCCGAGCCTTCGCCGCCACCGCCGCCGTCGGCCTGGTGGCGCTGCTCCTGCCCCGCACCCTGCGGGCCCTCAGTGAACCGGCCGTCCTCGGCGCGCGGCTTGGTGGTGCACGGGCCTGGGAGACCGCGACGGGCGCCGTCCTGCTGGCCCTGGGGGCGGTCCTCGCGTTCGTGTTCGTGGAGCGGGCGGTGCGGGCCTCCCAACGCACCCACGCTCCGGCCGGGCGGGCTGCCCTGGGCGGGCCGGCGGTGCGTGTGGCCCTGTTCCTGATGGTGCTGCCGGCGGCGGGGCCCCTGTTGGTTCGGGCTGCATCCAGTTCCCTCGGCCGTCCGGGTCTGCACGCGGGCGCCGGGCTGAACGTGATCCTGATCGGCGTCGATTCCCTGCGCGGGGACGCCGTGGACCTCGGGAGTCCGGCTCCCGGTGCCCGCGACCGCACGCCCAACCTGCGCAAGCTGGCGGAACGGGGCGTGCATTTCAGCCGCGCGATGTCCTCGGCCCCTGAAACGGCCGCCGCCTTGGCCTCGATCCTCACCGGGCGCACGGCCCTGGAGCACGGCGCCTGCGCCGGGGGCGGGCGGCTCGCGCGGAGCCAGGTGACCCTGGCCGAGGTGCTCCGGGAGGCGGGCTATCGCACGGGCGCCTTCGTGACGGCAGCCGAGGTCTCGGGGCCCCGGGGCTTCGGCCAAGGTGTCGACGAGTTCAGTGGACGATTCATCGGGGGCGAGGACGAAATCACCTCCCATCTGGTCACCAACCAGGCCCTGTGGTTCGTGGAGCGCAATTCGGGCCGGCCCTTCTTCCTCTTCGCCCAGTACACCGACCCACGGCCCATGTGGCGCGACCACGCGGGCTGGAACTGGGCCAACGACTACGCGGGCTGGCTGCGAAGGTCCATGGGGCTCGCGCAACTGACGCGCGATCGGCAACAGGTCACGCCCGAGGACCTGCGCTGGCTGCGGGATCTGTACGACGAGGAAGTTGCTTTCACCGACGGCGAGATCGGCCGGCTGGTGGACGCGGTTCATCGGGCCGGGCTCGCCGATCGCACGCTGTTCGTGATCGTCGGCGGTCAAGGCACGGAGTTTCTGGAGCACGGGAGCCTGGGCCACGGGCACTCGCTGTTCGACGAATTGCTGCGCGTGCCCCTGATCGTCGTGCCTCCTGTGCCGGTCGGCCCAGGAGAGCGCGCACAGCCCGTGGAGACCCGCGACGTGTTCGCCACCGTGCTGGCCTGGCTCGAGGTGCCGTTCGAAGCCCCCACGGGCTCGCGGCCGCTCCTGGCGCCGCCCGGGCGCCCGGCACCGCCCCCGCCGCCGGAAGGGCGCGCGTTCTCGGTGCTGGCGCAGCCCGGGCAGGAGGGCAGGCCCCCGCGGGTGGAGCAGGCCGCCCTGACGACCTCGCGCTGGAAGCTCGTGCACGATGTGTCGCGGGGCCGCAGAAACTTCTACGATCTCGCCGGCGATCCGCGCGAGGCCGATCCGATCCCCGCGGCGCGCCGCGAGGCCGCAGAGGCCGCCGAGGTCTTGGGGGCCGCCCTCGACGAGTGGCTCGCGTCCCAGGAGGCGGGCCGCGAGTTCGCGCCCGCGCAGCAACCCGCGAAGAATCCCCACTGACCACCCCGACCCCGATGGAGCATCCACCGATGAATGGCTTGGTTTCCCGCAGAAGCGTGCTCGGAGGGGCGGCCGCGGCGGCCTGCCTGGGTTCCCTGGCCGGGGCCCAAGTTCCCGCGCCGGGCACGACGCCCGCGCCTCAGGAGCCCGCCGCGCCGGCGACTCCGCGGGCGCCGCGCACGTTCGTGCTCGTGCGCCATGGCGAGAAGAACACCGACGACCCCAAGGACCCCACCCTGTCCCAGGCGGGCCTGGACCGGGCCGCGGCCCTGGTGCGCCTGCTGGGGGACACGCACTTCACCCAGGCCTTCAGCAGCGAGTTCAAGCGCACGCGGGATTTCGCCGCGCCCCTGTGCCAGAAGCACGGCCTGACCCTGGAAACGGTGCCGGGGCGCGACCTCGACGGCCTCGTGCAACGGCTGCGGGCTCTGCCCGAGGGCTCCACGGCGCTGGTCGTCGGCCATTCGAACACGATTCCCGCCCTCGCCAAGAAACTGGGCGCGGGACTGTCGAACCTGGTCAAGGGCACCGACCTGCGGGACGACGAATACGACCGCTGCGTGGTGATCGCGGCGGGCCGCGAGACCGACCCGCCCGCGCTGCTCGAACTGCGCTATTGACCTTGGGCGCGCCTGGCCGCGCGGATCTCCGGGGCCACCACCAGGGAGCGCGGATGGCGCTTGGTCACGTAGCCCAGCCACTCGCCCCAGGACCACCACAGCACCATCAGGGTCAGGGGCCCCAGGGCGCGCGCGAACTCGCGGGCCAGGGGGCCTGAGGACAGCGCCTTGCTCCCCATGCGCAGGAGCAGCACCGCCGGCAGCAGAGGTGCCAGCAGCACGTAGTAGGCGCGCCGCCAGGGTGGACAGAACCCGAGCCGGGTGCAGCCGAACAGCCTTCCGAAGGCGTAGCGCTCGTACAGGGCATCGCCCAAGGTCACGTGGCGGGCCATGCTCACCCGGGAGCGCGGTTCGAGCCACAGGGCGCCGAAGCGCTCCGCCAGGGCCGAGTTGATGGCTGTTTCGTGGAAGTACACCGACCAGAGTTCGCGGATCGCCTCCAGGGAGCGCCGCGAGTAGGACACGTTGCACACCGTCAGCGTCGGCGAGGGGCCCGCGCGGCCGGGGCTCGCGTAGCGGAAGAAGTCCACGAAGTAGAAGGCCCAGTCCGTGGCGCTGGAGCCCTGGCGAATGTCCACCAGGCCGCCGACCACGGCGCGCCCCTCGGCCTGGGCCGCGATCATCGTGGCGACCCAGTCGGGTTCGGGGATGCAGTGATCCTCGGTCAGCAGGATCCAGTCGCCTCGGGCCTCGGCCAGGGCCCGTGAAGCCAGTTCCAGGGGCGTGCGCTGGCCGGCGTTGGAGACGAACCGCACGGAGGGACGGCGGGCGGCCAGGTCCTCGACGCCCGCCAGGGCCGGGTCGTAGGCCACCACCACCTCGAACGGCGGCGCTCCCCGTTGAAGCGCCAGTGCTTCGAGGCAACGGTCCAGGTGGGCCGCGCTGCAGATGCCCACGACGGAAACGCTGACCGTCGCTGCAGCTGCTTGGGACGTGGGCACGGGCCTCCGAGCATGCCGTGCCGAGCCGCCCCATGCCAGCCCGCGGCCGAGGACGCTCTCCCGCCTCTGCCGTCCGCCACCGCGCCGCTTGCGCTCCCGCGCCCCTGCCCGCGCGTTCCCCTGGCAGCGCGTTCCCCTGGCAGCGCGTCCCTCCGCCCGCGCGTCCCTCCGCCCCTAAGCCGTCGTCCCCTGGACCATGGCGCGAAGTGGGGAGCCCGTTCCCGCTTGCGCGTTGATCGCCCCTGCCGCGGCCCACAAGATGGTCCCCGATGAGCGCGACGTCCCCCTCCCCGGCCTGTGCTTCGCCGCGGGAGAGCGGCGGAACCTGGAGCCTCTGGCGCGACGGCCGGCTGTGGGGCCTGGCGCTCCTGGCGCTGCTCCTGCGCGCCTTGGAAGCCGCGGAATCGAGCCTGTGGCTCGACGAGCTGCACACGCTCTCCCACGCCTCCCAGAAGAGCCTCGGGGCCGTCGCCGACGCCGTGGCCTCCGAGTACCACACGCCGCTGTTCTTCGGCTTCGTGCACCTCTTCGGTGGTTTCGAACTGGGTGCCTGGCTGCGCGCGATCCCGATCCTGTCCAGCGTGGCCATGCTCTTCCTGGTGGCCGAAGTGGCGCGTCAATGCGGCCTGGGGCGCCGTTCGACGCTGGTGGCGGCCTGCCTTTTCGCCTGCCTGCCCTACCAGGTCCTGTATGGGAGCGAGCTGCGGCCCTACGCGTGGATCGGAGCCCTGTCCGTGGTCGCCTTCCTGCTCTCCTTCGCCGAGAGCCGTTCGGTCACCGCGCGTCTGGCGTGGTTCGCGTTGGCGGTGCTCCTCGGGCTCATGACCCACCGGCTGATGGCCTTCGGAGTCTTCTCCCTGGGTTGCGCGCGGCTCTTCGCCCGCAAGCCCGGCTCGGTTCCGCTGTGGGGGCTGGTGCTCTCCGGGACCCTCGCCGTTGGCGCCTTCCTGCCCTGGTTCTTCGAGTTCGCCAAGGCGGCGACGGACCGGCGATTCGAGCACCAGGCCGCGACGGGCGGCTACCAGCTGCGCGCGACCCTGGTGAACGAACTGGTTTCCCTGCCCTCGCGGCTGGTGACCCCGTACATGCGCGAGCTGGGGGGGGTGTGGGGGACGCTGGAATTGGCGTCCACCGGTGGCTTCCTGCTCCTCGCCGCCGCGCTGCTATTCCTGGCCTGGCGTGCGAGTCGCTCCGGGGCCCAGGCCCAGCCCGCGGCGCCGGTGCTGCGGGGCCTGTGGATTTTCGCCCTGGTGCAGTTCCTGACCACCACCGCGTTCTCCTGGTACACCTGGGACCGGGTGCCCCTGCAGTACTACACGCCGATGGCCTGGGTGCTGTGTGTGCTGGCCGGGGCCCTGCTGGACCGCATCCCCAGCCCGGCGGCTTCCCGCGCCCTGACTTGGGCCCTCTGCGCCGCGGGACTCGTGATGGGGGTCGCGCTGGTGGGCGGCCGCTCCCGCGAGGACATGCGCGGCGGCCTGACCGCCGTGCGCCAACTGGCCGCCGAGGCCCGCGCCGCGGGCGGGAGCGAGCCCGTCTTCAGCGCCGTCCTGGCCCAGCCCCGACAGTTCCCGCACACCCTGCCCTACCGCGCCTACGGGGCCGGTCTCGTGCCCGTGGAACCGGAGTCCGTGCCGCGCCGGGGCGAGGCCGGCTTCTCCCGCCCCGTGATCGTGCTGCGCCGCGCCGTGCCCCTGGGCGACGAGACCTGGAGGCCGATCACGGAAGGCCGTCGGGTCGTGAAGGAGGTGCGCGTGGATCGCTACCTCACGGCCTACTGGTTCGCTCCAGAGCCCTAGGAGGCCCCGCCCCCGTGCTGGGGGGGGGGGGCGCTGGCAACGGAGCCATAAGTCATTTGATGTGAATGGCTTATGTCATTCCATGCGCCCATGGGACGGCCTGTGCGCGACCGCCCCCGCCCGGGCACGTCCCGACCGCCCCGTGGGGGAAGCTCGAGTTCCAGGTCCGTCGCGGGAGAGCCCCCTAGCCCCGGAGCGTGGGCCAGCCGCCGCGGCGCAGCGCGAGGCCCCCGACGGCGGTCAGGCTCACGGCGTAGACCACCGCGCCGAGGCCCACCGCCGCGGGCAGCACAAGCCCGGGCAGGAACCACAGGGCCGCACCCATGGCGGCCGCGGCCACGAGCGCCCGGGCGGCCCCCGACGGGCCGGGGGAGGGATAGCCGGCGGCCCGGGCGCAGAACCTCGCGAACAGGGCGCGGGCGGCCTCCGTGGCCAGGGTCGACCAGGCCGCGCCGATCATGCCGTAGCGCGGAATCAGCCACAGGTTCAGGGCCAGGTTGACCACCACGGCGGCGGCGGTCATGCGCATCACCGTGGCCTCGCGGCCGGCGACCACGAGGGCGATCAGATCCACCTCCTTCGACATGGTGAAGGGGATCGTGCCCAGAAGAATCATCAGGGCGCCGGTGGAGGCGGCGTACTCGGGGCCGAAGACCGTGGAGACGATTTGAGGGGCCACCAGCGCCCCGCCCACGGCGATCGGCAGGGCCACGGAGAAGGTCTGACCAAAGGCCCTGGCGTACAGCGTGCCGCGCTCGCCGGTCTCGGGCCTGGCGCGGGTGAGCACCGGCAGCAGGGACAACGAGTAGGCCGCGGCCATGTTGATCAGGAAGCTGATCAACTGATAGGCCGCCGAGTAGAGCCCGACGTCGCCGCGGCCCTGGAAGATCCGCAGGAAGATCAGGTCGGAGTTGTAGATCGTGAGGCCCAGGAGCACGTTGGCCACCAGGGGCCAGGAACGCGACAGGACCGGTCGTGCCTCGGAGAAGGCGAACCGGGGCTCGGGACGCCACCCCAGGCCGCGAATCGAGATCCACAGGATCACCGCGGCCAGGGCGTCGCCCGCCAGCTGGGCCACGGGGACCAGGGCCAGGTCCTGGAAGCGATGCACCAGGAGCAGCACGCCCGCCAGGTACAGGCACTCGCCCAGGGTGCGGGCCGTGGCCACCCTCCGCGTGCGCTCCAGGCCCAGGTGGATCCAACGCGTGGAGAGCGCCGTGGCGATCAGCGAAATGCCGTAGACCGAGAAGACCGTCGCTTCGGGCTCGGGCAGGAAGGCCCGCGAAAAGGCCGCGATGCCGAGGGCCAGGAGCAACGCCAGCGCCAGGCGCGTGCCCACCAGGGCCGGGGCGAGGCGGCGCATCGAAGGCTCGTCGTGGGCCACCTGACGCACACCCACCAGGTCGATGCCGCACTCCACGATGTTCGTGAAGTAGAGCAGGAGCCCAGTGGAGAGCGTGACCACCCCGAAGGCCTCCTTCGAGAGCGTGCGGGCCACGTACACGCCCGCGGCGAAGGCGATCACCCGCGCCAGGCCGTCGCCCGAGGCGAGCGCCAGAAAGCTCCTGCCGACCCTGCCGTCGCTCTCCGTGGCCACGCAGCGAAGGGTCCCCGGCCGGGCCGCGGGTTTCAGGCTTCCGCGCGCGCGACGGAGCGGTTGTAGACGAAGGCGATGGTCTGACCCACCAGCCAGCCCAGGGCCAGCAGGTAGGCGGCGCCGATCAGGCTGCCGGCGAAGTCCACTCGGTAGCCGGGGAAGTAGACGTGCAGCTCCGAGAGCAGCACTCCGGGGTGCTCACCCCCTCGAAGGGCCAGCACGTTGGTGGTCACGAACAGGGCCAGGGCGAGCAGCACGCCGAGGGTCGCGCCCCAGGCGCCGCCGCGCAGGCGCACGTGGATCGGGCCCAGGTCGGGAGCGGCCTCTTCGGACAGTTCCCTGCGGGGCGAGAGCAGACGGCCCAGGCCGTATCCGATGAAAAAGCCGTAGACGAGCCCCAGCGCCGCGCCGGCGTAGCTGACGCTGTAGCCGGGCAGCACGTAGCGCAGGCGGCCCAGGTGCTGGCCCATGTCGCTGCCGCCCTTCCAGACCAGCACCAGCGTGGCGAGGCAGAGGCCCAATCCGAACACGGCGCCCGTGGCCACGCCCCACGCGCGGGCGTTGATGCGCAGCAGGACGGACGCGGCCTTGACCTTGTCCTCGATGCCCGGGGTTTCGTCCGCTTGGCTGGCCATGGCTCAGATCTGATCCAGGAAGCCGCGATTGGCCTGCAGCTCGGCCCGCGTGCGCAGCACGAATCCCGTCAGGCCGGTGACCACGTTGCGACAGAAGGCGAACACCCAGCCGATCACGAAGCCCAGGGCAAAGCCCCAGCCCATGCCGATGAAGGCGCCCGCGAGGGAGACCTGGTAGCCGCGGAAGTACTGGGCGAGCAGCGCCAGGGGGTAGTGCTCGTCGGGCCGCCGCCACAGGTGCAGGAGCGTCGCGCAGAAGACCGCGAGCCCGATGACCACGCCGAAGGCGAGACCCAGGCAGCGCTTGTGCAGCGGAGCCAGGGCGATCTGGATCTCGCGCTCCAAGGCGCGCTCGGCGGCCGAGCTGGGGTTGGGATTCGTGGGCATGGTCGCTGGGCCGGCCGCGAGGTCGAGCCCGCCTATCCTAGTTCGGCACTCGTGCCCCATTCCACGATCGAAGGGCCCTGGATTCCGGGCTTCGCGCCTCAGGATCGGGAAGGACCCCCGCGCTTCTGGAGGCTCGCCCGCAGGCCGCGGGCCGTTTTGAGGACCCCCAGCCGCACCCGGAAGGCCAGGCTCCCCAGGGACTCCAGGCGGCCCGCCCCTCGGAAATAGAAGGCGTCCAGCCTGGGCAGCCGGTGGGGGGAGTCGCGCTCGCTGAGGACGGCAAGCTCCGTGCTGCAGGCCCGCACGTAGCGGGCGGCGACCTTGGTCACGGCCCGCTCGTCCAGGGATCCGAAGGGGTAGCAGAAGCTCTGGGGGCGGACTCCCGCGCGGCGGAACAGGTCCTCGGCCGAGCCCTCGATCTCGTCGGCCAGGGCCCCATCCGCCAGGCGGTTCAGGTGGGGGTGGGTGCGGCTGTGGGCCCCGAGCTCCAGGCCCTCGGCGGCGAGCCGGCCCAGGGCGTCCCAGTCCAGAAGCCTGAGGTGGGGCACGCGACCGTCGCGGCGGCCCTGCCAGGCGTTGTCGCGGCCCACGTGGCCGGTGACCACGAACTGCGTGGCCGGCAGGCCGTGCTCCTTCAGCCTGGGCCAGGCCTCCTCGGCGAAATTCCCGAGCCCGTCGTCGAAGGTGATCGCCACCCGGTCTTCATCGCCGCCCCCGAGGATCTGCGCCAGGGGCACCACGCGCACCGCGCCCGAGGACAGGAACTCCACGTGGCGCTGGAAGCTCGCGCTGTCGATCGAAATCGGCGAGCCCGATGGATCGATCGAGTGATAGGTGAGGATGGCGCGCACGCGGTCGGTTTTCCTGGGGGACGCTCAGGCGCCGCTCACTGCCTGAGGCGCTGGTCGGCGAGCACGTCGTCGACGATCTCTTCCAGGGAGGTGCGCGGACGGAAGCCCACGGCGTTCTCCAGCTTGGAGCAGTCGGGCACGCGGCGGTTCATGTCCTCGAAGCCCTCGGTGTAGGCCTGTTCGTAAGGCACGAGCACGATCGGCGAGCGGCTCTTCGCGCGGTCGCGGACCATCTCCGCCAGAGCGCGGATCGAGATCTCGCGGTCGGCACCGACGTTGAACACCTGGCCGTGGGCCTCGGGCGTGCGGATCAGCCGGCTGACCGACTCCACGGCGTCCTTCACGTGGCCGAAGCAGCGCGATTGCTCGCCCGAGCCGTAGACCGTCAGCGGCTGGTTCCGCAGGGCCTGGGCGGCGAAATTCGGCAGCACCATGCCGTAGCGCCCCGTCTGGCGCGGCCCCACCGTGTTGAAGAAGCGGCACAGGATCACGGGCACGCGCTTCTCGCGCCAGTAGGCCAGGGCCAGCCATTCGTCGAGGGCCTTGGAGCAGGCGTAGGCCCAGCGCGAGTTGGTGGTGGCGCCCAGCACCAGGTCGTCGCCCTCGCGGAAGGGGATCTTGGAGCTCTTGCCGTAGACCTCCGAGGTGGAGGCGATCAGCACGGGCTTTTGCTTCTTCGCCGCGGCGTGCAGCACCACCTCCGTGCCGTGCACGTTGGTCTCGATGGTGTGGACCGGCCGTTCCACGATCAGGCGCACGCCCACCGCGGCCGCCAGGTGCACCGTCACGTCGGCGCGATCCACCATTTCGCTCACCAGCGGAGCGTCCGTGACCGATCCAATGCGGTGCTCGAAGCGCGGCCCGCCCACCAGCCGGTCCAGGTTGGCCATCTCGCCGGTGGAGAGGTCGTCGAGGACCGAGACGGAATCGCCGCGGCCGACGAGCAGTTCGGCCAGGTGGGAGCCGATGAATCCGGCACCGCCGGTGATGAAGACCTTCATGGTTGCGAGGGAGGGGGGTCGGTGGGGAGGTCGAGTGCGGCGCGCACCCGCCGGTGGGCTGGAGTGTCCTTGGCCAGGGCGGCGCGGGCGATCACGTCCAGGTAGCGGGGCACCACGGCGCTTTCGCTCCAATGCTCCAGGTAGGCCGCATGCCCGCTGGTGATGGCGCGCGAGCGGGCCTCGGGGTCACCCAGCATGCGCCTCATGGCGTCCAGAAGCTCCTCTTTCGTCTGAAACAGCTCCCCGGAGCGAGCGCGCCGGATGATTTCCGGGAAAGGGCCGATCCGCCGGGCGATCACCGGGGTGCGCGAGCGGAAAGCCTCGATCAGGATGATCCCGAAGGTTTCGAAGCAGATCGAGGGCACGATCAGGGCCGTGGCGCCGCGGTAGTAGCGCGAGAGCTCGTCCACGGGCACGCGGCCCAGGAAGCGCACGCGCGGGTTGTCCCCGGCCAGGGCCCGCAGGGCGCTTCCGTATTCGCCGTCCCCCGCGATCAACAGGTCCGCGCCGTCGAATTCGCGGAACAGGGGGATCACGTCGTCGAGGCCCTTGATCTTCTCCAGCCGCCCCACGAACAGAAAGTAGGGCCGCGGGTGGGGCGGCGGGGCCTCGGCCTCGCGCGGGCCGGAGGGGCCGGCGTCCGCCTCGGGATCCGGGAGGAAGTAGTTGACCACCTCCATGGGCCGCTTGAAGCCGAACTCGCGGTGCTTGTCCCGGGAGAACTCGCTCATGGCGATGAAGGCGTCCACGTGGCGCGCCATGCGCGACAGCAGGCCCGTGGAGCGCCACAGTTGGGGCGGACGGCCGAAGTTGAGCACGCAGCGCAGGCACTCGCGCTTGTCGCACAGCTCGCGGTTGTGACGCCAGAGCACGTGGCTTTCGCAGACCAGCCAGTGCTCGTGGGCCATGTAGAGCTTGACCGCCTCGCCGAGGGCGAGCACGCCCGGACCTCCCACCAGGGACACGTTGTGGAAGTTGATCACGTCGAAGTCGCCTCTGGCCAGCAGGCGAGCGAGCTTTCCCCCCGTGACCAGGGGCCGACCGAATTGCTGCGTGAGCAGCGGAGAGACCGGCCCCACGCCGCTCCGAAGGCCGATCACCTCGACGCCCGGCGGTTCGACGCCCCGGCCGGGGTCGCGGCCCTTGGCCAGCACCTCGAAGGCGTCGACGTCGTGGACCACGGTGTTGCGGTGGCCGCGCCGCGCCAGGGCGCGCACCAGGCGCTGGATGCCGATGCCGTCCCCGCCGAAGTTGTAGGGCGGGTAGAAGGTCGTGACGTGGCAGAAGGACAGGGGCCTCACGCGGCGGCCTCCTCCAGGGCGGCCAGGGCAGCCCGGGCGCCCGCGGGCCAGGTCAGGGCCCGTGCGCGTTCCAGGGCGCGGCGGCCGAAGGCCAGGCGCGCGGGTTCGTCCAGCGCCATGCGCGACATGGCGGCCCCCAGGGCGGCCACGTCACCCGGGTCGACGAACAGGCCGCCGCCCTCGAGCAATTCCGGCAGGGGCGAATTCGTGGTGGCGATCACCGGGGCCCCGCAGGCGGCGGCCTCGATGGCGGGCAAGCCGAAGCCCTCGCACTCCGAGGGCAAGAGCAGGGCCAGGGACCCGCTGTGCAGGTGGCGCAGCTCCTCGTCCGCCACGAAGCCGGTCCAGTGGACCAGCTCCGCCGTGCCCGCGCGCTCGATCTCGGCCTGGATGCGCCCCTGGTCGCCGTGGAACACGTCGGAGTCCAGCGTGCCCACCAGGAGCAGATGGGGCTTCGCTCCCGTACCCCGGCACAGCTCGGCGTGGGCGCGCACGATCAGGTCCACGTGCTTGTGGGGATTGAAGCCGCCCACGTAGAGGAACCAGCGGGCGTCGGCCGGCAGACCCGCGCGACGGGCGGCGGCCGCGATCTCCTCCCGGGAGCGGCTCGGTTGGTACAGGGGGGGCGGCGCCTCCAGGGCCACCCGCAGCCGCTCGCGCGGCACGCCGAGCACCCGGGCCAGGTCGCGGGCCGAGAATTCGCTGACCGTGAGCACGATGCGCGCCTGGGTCAGGGCGAACCGCACCTTGAGGCGCCAGAACAGGCGCGCGCGGAAGCTGGGGAGCGTCAGCTTGGGATAGCGTTCCGCGATGGCGTCGTGGAGCGTCACCACCGCGCGCAGGCGCGGGGGCAGGGGGAAGTAGGTGTACACCGAGGGCGAGAAGAACACGTCCAGGGGTTCGCGGCCCACGGCGCGCGTGAGCCGCAGCATGTCCAGCGGCGAGCGATTGCCGTCGGCGGAGGCGGCTTCCGTGGGCGAGCGTCCCTGGGCCACGGTCAGGAGCCGCACGTTGGGTCCCGTGAGCTCGAAGCAGGCCGCGGCGCGCGCGTCGGCGAAGAACACGAAACGGTGCTGGGGGGCCGCCGCGACCAGGGCCGCGCACAGCTCGCGCGTGAACCGCCCATACCCGCGCGCGTTGGCCCAGCAGGTGGCGTCGATGCCGATGGTGAGCGACTTCACGAGCGACGCCGGGTGAACAGACGGCGGGCCAAGAGGTACGACACCACGCACAGCACGCCGGCGGCGAAGGACGCGGCGGCCAGCTGCAGCACGCCGGTGAGCAGGCGGTCGGAGGTGCTCCAGCGACGCATCAGCTTGCGGCCCAGGCTCTGCCGATCGTAGGTGTGCACGTCGCGGTAGCGCGCAGGCGAGAACTTGCCCGTGGAGAGGGCGCCCACGGCGCGCACGCTGTAGCGAACCTCTGGGCCCTCCACGTCGACGACCACGTAGTTGTCCAACTGCGCCGAGAGCAGGCGCGATTCCTCGCGGCCCCGCAGCATGGGGATCGAGACTTCGTTCTCGATCGAGGTCTGGAGGTAGTGCACGCCGCCGCGCTCCAGGTGGGAGAACTTGAGCGGGCCGTAGTCGCCGGAAAACACCGCCCGCACGGGACGGCCCTCGAACAGGGGCGCCGCGTCCTTCCACCAGGCCGCCTGGTCTTCCCACCACAGGAGGTGGTGCATGAACACGAACAGGTGCTGCACCTCGGAGGCGCGCTCCATCTCGCCGCGCAGGAAGGCCAGCTGGGCGCCGTCGAGGGGCACGCCGCGGATCGCGTGCTGGGGGTGCTTTGCCGTGCTGCCGTCGGGCGGCCGCCACGAGCTGTCGAGCAGCAGGAAGCGCGCGTTGCCGGCGCTGATCTCCCGCGGCAGCACGCCGTAGCGCTCGCGCCACACGTCGCGGGAGGGCACGTCGCAAATGTCGTGGTTTCCAGGCACGCGGTAGACCGGCGCGCCGATGGAGAGGAGTGCCTGGTCGAGGCGTTCCCAGTCGGCGCGCAACAGCGCCGGATCCGTCGGGACCGGGCCGTCGATGTCGCCCCAGATCAGGTCCCCGCACAGGAACACCAGGTCGGGCTCCTCGCGGCGCACGCACTCCAGCACCTCGCCCAGATTCTGGAGCATTTCGCCGTTGGCGTCGCCGCGCAGGTGGCCCAGCACCACGAAGCGCAGCCGCTCGTCGCCGCCGTGGGCCGAGGGGACACCAGAGGCCAGCAGCAGGGCGGCCGCGGCGCAGCGTGAGAAGCCGCGTGTCACGGCGGGCCTCCCACTTCGGCCGTCGCGGCGGAAACCACGCACCAGCGGTGCAGGCGCAACTGTCCGGGCGTGCGCAGCCGCAGCACCGGCGAGTGGTCGACGCGGACCTTCGGCACGGCGGAGAATTCGAGGCTTCCCACGGATCCCGGCCCCAGGGGCACCACCGTGAAGGCAAAGGCGCCGGGCTCCGTTTCCAGGCGCAAGGGCTGCGTCAGCGGACGGCCGTCGCGGGTGATCGTGACCGCGGCCGATTCGAGGTCGGAAGCAGCGGCCTCCACCACGAGCCAGTAGGTGCGGGTCGAATCCCCGAGGCTCCACTGGACCGAGCGGGAAATCGAACCCGGGTCGGCCCCCATGCGCAGCACGAGGCAGTCCTCGTCGTGCCGGAGTCCAGCGACACCCCCCGAGCGTCGCCAGTGCGCCTCGGGCACCTCCCAGCCGTCGGGAAAGAGCTCCTCGTGCTCGAGGCGCGCGGGCGAGATGGAACCCCATTGCGCCTCGGCCCCCAGGCCCTGCACGGCGGGTGCGACGCCGTGGAGCGCGTAGAGCCAGCGCATGTCGACCTGCGGGGCCGCCGCGCCCGACACGGGACCCTCCGCCATGTCCACGCGCGAAAGGCGCGCGTCCTGCTCCAGCCGGAGGTCCTGCTCGTTGCCCGAGAGCCGCGTGTGCACCAGCCGGGGCCAGCCGCCCTTCTCGTAGCGCCAGTTCTTGAGCCGCGCGAGAAGCCCGGTCCGGTTGCGTTCGATGCGGTTCGCCAGGATCGTCGGCGACGAGCGGTCCTTGACTTCGATGCCCCGGTTGCAGCCGGTGATCGTGTTGGCGAACACGAGGGGACTCGAGTTCTCGCCCACGGAGATGCCCTTGTCGCCGTTGTCCACGATCACGTTTCCGACGATCGAGGGTGAGCAGGTCATCAAGTCGAACCCGTCGTTGCCCGCGCGCTCCACGCGGCAGAGCTCGATCGTCCCGGTCGAGATGTCGAAGTCCAGGGCGTCGGCGTTGGTGTCGTGGAACCAGCAGCGCGTGACCGTGGCGTCGGCCACGTCCACGTGCAGAGCGTCGTCGCAGCGCAGGTTGCCCGTGAACACGCCTCCACGCGGCCGCGCACGTGGATCGACACGTCGGGATCCAGCACGAGCCGAGTGCCGGCCTCGATCACCAGCGTCGCGCCGCGCGGCACCTCCAGGTTCTCGGAGAGCCGCACGTTGCCCGCCAGCACGATCTCCCGGGCCGCGGGCGGGCGGAAGCCCCAGGGATGGGCGCCGCGCGCAACGGGCAAAGGCACGCCGGCGCGCAGTGATTCGACGAGGACCGGCCCGCCCTCGAGCGCGTTGCGCAGGGTCGGTCGGACCCTGCCGGCCCCGCGGACAAGGAACCGGTAGGCGAGGGGGGCGACCTCCAGCCGCTCCCGGGCGCGGACGCCCGACAAGAGCACCGCCCCTGGGAAGGCGTCCGCGACTTTCGCCGAGGTCAGGCCCGCGGACGCGGTCGCGATCTCCAGGTCCCCCGCGGAGCGGACTCCGTCGAGATCGAAGTCGGCGGTCACGCTCCAGACGCCGGCGGGGGCATCCCCGAGCGCCTGGAAATCCACGATCTCCACCGGGGCGCGTCCCTGCACGACCACGTCGATCACCCACTCTCCTCCGGCCTCGCTCTCGCACACGGCGACGCGCGCGTCGGCGCACCAGGATTCGAGGGTCGCGACGTTCTTCCGCAGCGTGCCGAGCACCTCCTCGGGCGTGCCCAGCTCGGGATTGGGCGCCGTGCCCGCGGGGCCGCAGCGCAGGCTGTCGTACTCGAAGGCGTCGCGGTAGCGCTCCCAGGTCCCCTGGAGGCGCTGCGTGACCGCCTCGAGCAGTTGGCCGTCGCGATTGCGCCCGTGGATCTCCCGCAGCGCGCCGGCGAAGACGCGCGGATCCGCGAGGGCCGCGCGCCAGAAGCGATTGAAGTTGGCCCCCGGCGGCGGCCGCTCCAGATCCAGCGTGCGCAGGTCCCAGGGGATTGGGTGCAGCAGGCCCGAGGAGCTGTCCTCGTACCAGAAGTGGTTGTGCACGCCGCTCGTGTGCCAGGGATCGCCGACGACGAGCATCAGCGCGAGGAGTCGCGAGATCTCGTCGCGGTCGAGGATCAGGAACAGGCGCTCGAGGGCCGCCGCTTCTCCGGCGGCCGGCACTTCGCCGCCGTTCACGGCCTGCACCAGCGCGATGAACTTCGAGAGCTTCGCCGTGCCGATGGCCCCCGGGCGGTCGTTGAAGGCCACGCGATCCCAGATGTACGGATTGAGGAACAGCTCCCGGGGCAGGTACTTGAAGGCATCCCCGCGTTCGGCGGTGTCGCCGCGGAAGATGTTGCCCGGGATGCGGCCCGCGTTGCGCAGGAAGGTCTCGTCGAGGGGCGAGAAGGCCCGGTACATGCCGTAGAAGCGCTGATTCAAGAACACCGGCACCGCCGCGGTGGGCGTGGCGATCAGCCCGAAGTCCAGGGCCATCGAGTTGGCCGCAAACTGCGGCAGGACCTCCTTGGCGGAGAAGATCGTGGTGCGGCCGTGCTGGAACATCTCGCCCCGGGCGCTCTTCATCGCCAGGGTCTTCTTCTCGCTGGTCCAGTGCACGCTGGTGTCGCCGCGCAGGCGCAGCTCCACGTCCGCCGCGGAGTTGCCCTGGATCAGCCGCGCCTCCACGGACAGGCCCGAGAGCCCGATCGGGTCCTGGGCCATGCGGTCGAATTCGTCGCGATTCACCCGCAGGTCCACCACGGCCCGCCGCGTGTCCTCCACGGACAGGCCGTGGTCCAGGCCCAGGGCCTGGGGGAGTTCCAGCACCGAGCGCACGCGCCACCAGGCGAAGTGGTCCACGCGGGCCAGGCGCGACCACCAGTCGTCGTACTGGGCCAGGCGCTGGTAGTCGACGACGCTGGCGCCGAACAGGTACAGGCCCAGGGCCAGGGGCAGCACGCTCCATAGCACCGCGTCGAAGAGGCGCACCCGGCAGAGCAGGCCTGGGCCGCGGCGGGCCGGCCTCTTCCCGGACAAATCCCCGGCCGTGTTCCCGACTGATGTCATCGGCGCTGGGAGGGGGTGCGGGTGGGGGGGGAAGGGGCGGGGGCGGAAAGGGCCGGGGGCCGCCGGCCGAGGCGGTCGTAAGCCCCTGGGGGGAAGGCTGGTATGTCGGTCGGGGCCGGGAAACCCCTGAGCCGAGGCAGGCCGAGGGCGGATTGTAGCCCCCGGCCCCCTGGGAAGCCCCGCCCATGGGGCGACGTCCGTGGTCGTGGAACTGTCCTTGATATGGGTGGGACGCCGATGTATCTTCGGCCATCTAGGCTGGACAGGTATATGATCGACGATATTGACCTCAAGATCCTGGGTATCCTTCAGGCGGACGGCCGCACAAGCCATGCGGAAGTGGCCCGGCAGGTGGGCCTGGTGCCCTCGGCGGTCCACGAGAGGGTCAAAAAGCTGGAGGAGCGGGGGATCCTGCGCGGCTACCACGCGCGGCTCGATCCGGACGCCCTGGGCAAACGGCTGCTCGCCTTCGTGTTCCTGAAGGCGGAGGAGGCGGGCGGCGGCACCGAGGTTTCCGAGGCCCTGGCCCGCATCCCCGAACTCCTGGAGGTGCACCACGTCGCCGGCGAGGACTGTTACCTGCTCAAGGTGCGCACCGCGGACACCGAGTCCCTGGGCCGCCTGATTCGCGAGCGCCTGCGGGCCATTCCCCAGGTGCGCTCGACGCGCTCCACGATCGTGCTCGAGTCCGTCAAGGAGGAGCTGGCGCTGCCGCTCCCGAGCGCGCCATGAGCGGCCGCGCCGAGTCCGGCGGCGGGCTCCCCGCGGCCCACGGCCCGCACCCCCTGCGCGTCGCGGCGGCCTTCGGCGCCGTGTACCTCATTTGGGGCTCCACCTACCTGGCCATCCGCGTGGCGGTGGAGGAGTTCGCTCCCTTCGTGATGGCCGCGATCCGCTTCCTGGCCGCCGGCGCGCTGCTGTACGCCTTCCTGCGACTGCGCGGAGTTCCCAGGCCCACGCTCCGGCAATGGAAGCACGCCTCCCTGGTGGGCTTCCTGCTCCTGTCGTGCTCCAACGCCGCGGTCACCTGGGCCGAGCGCAGCGTGCCCAGCGGATTGACCGCCGTGCTGTGCGCGATCCTCCCGGTGTGGATGGTGCTGCTGGAGTGGCTGCGGGACAGGACCCAGCGGCCGAGCCTCGCGGTGCTGCTCGGCGTGTTGCTGGGGATCCTCGGCGTCGTGGTGCTGATCGGCCCCGGCCTCGCCACCACCGGGGAGAAGGTGGACCTGTTCGGCGCGGGACTGATCGTCGCCGGCTGTCTGACCTGGGCCCTGGGTTCGATCCTCTCCCGCGGCGCCAAGGCCGGCGAGAGCGCGCCGAAGTCCTCGCCCATGGCCACCGCCATGCAGATGCTCTCCGGGGGCGCGATCCTGGCCCTGGCCGCGGCGCTCAACGGCGACTGGGGGGAATTCGACCCGGCGGCGATCTCTCCCAAGGCCTGGCTGACGCTCGCCTACCTCGGCGTGTTCGGCTCGGTGATCGCCCTCTCGGCCTATGTCTGGCTGCTGCAGGTGTCGACGCCGGCGCGCGTGTCCACCTACGCCTACGTGAATCCCGTGGTGGCCGTGCTCCTGGGCTGGGCGATCCTGGGGGAGGAGCTTTCCGCCCGCACCCTGGGGGCCACGGCGATCATCGTCACCGCCGTGGTCGTGATCACCACTCAGCGCTCGCGGGCTTCCGCGGGCAAGAGCCCGACCGCGGTGCCGAGCTCGGACAAGAGAGAGCTCGCGCCCACGCCGATCAAACGGTAGCCCGCGGCGCGGCAGTGGGAGTCCTCGCGCCAGAACAGCGCCAGGGGGTCGCCGCCGGCCTTGAAGGCGGGCAGCAGGTCCAGCACGGGAAATCCGCCGCGGGCGCCGATCTCGGCGACCCGGGCGCCCCACAGGGAAAAGTCCTGGTTCTTGCCGGGGACGCGCAGTTGCTCCAGGAAGGGGATGGCGAGCACGGCGAACTTGGCGCCGCAGCGGGCCGCGGCGTCACGGGCCAGCAGCAGTTCGCGCTCGTACAGCGCGTATTGGGACTTCGACTCCTCGTCCTGTTTCACCTGGAAGGCGCGCCGGTGGGGTGAGCCTTTCCTGCCGCGCAGGCGATCCTCGAGCCCCAGGCGCCGGATGCGGTCCAGGACCAGGGAGCGCTCGACCCACCCGGGAACGCTATACCACCGGCCGCGCTCGGCCTGGGCCGCCAGGGCGGCCTCGTCCAGCTGGCCGTCCACCAGCGCGCCGTCGCGGGCCGAGTAGAGGATCGGGAAGCGGTTCTCCAGGAGGTCGTTGGGTGTCGAGCCCGCGACCACCAGATCGGGCTCCAGGGCGGCGGCGAACTTCTCGATCCACTTGCGCTGGTGGAGGGTGCCGAAGCCGGGGAAGCCCGCGTTGAGCACCTCCACGCGACCCGGCCCGTAGAGCCGGTCGAACTCGGACTGCATCACGCCCGGATAGGTCTCGGAAGAGGCCACCTGGTCGCCCACCGTGAAGGAGTCTCCGACCACGAGCACGCGCAGGACCCCCGCGGGTTTCCGGCCGTAGTCACGGTCCGCCCGCAGTCCCTGGGCGTTGCTCCTCCAGGCCGTGCTGAACTCGCGCGTCTGGATCGTCTGGGAGAAGTTGGGCAGGTAGACGTGGCCCACGTCGGGATCGAAGGCGTGGCGTCCGGAATTGTCCAGGGGCTCGAACGCCGGATGGTCGGTGGCGCGCAGGTAGATCTCGGCGCCGCAGGCGAGCGCGATGCACGAGGCGCCCAGGGCCACGCCGAACTTGCGCAGCGTGCGGAGGCCCGGGGACCTGAGCCGGCCGTAGGAACGCCAGAGGGCCCCGTAGAAGGCCGCGTAGGTCAGGATCCCGGCCAGCCAGGGGAGCGAGTAGCGCCACAGGAACACCTCGGCGGTGCGCTCGGTCAGCAGGTAGGCGAGCGGCAGGCCGAAGACGGCCAGCGCCACGGCGCGCTCGCCTCGGTTCTCTCGCGCGGGTGGGGAACCGATCGCCGGAGCCTGGGTCATTTCGTGGACGTGGGGGGGCGGCTAGTCCACGCCGGAGATCGCCAGCGCGATCGTCTCGGGCGTGAAGCTCGCCGCATCGTACATGCGTGTGAAGCGCTGCGCCTCCGGGGTGTTGGAGCCGCGCACGCCGTCCACCCAGGCGGGCGGCATGGGCTGGTAGCGCAGCCAGGCCACGATGGTGAGGCGGCCCGCGGCCTCCGCGGGCAGCCTGACGCGGTAGCGGACCCGGTCGCCGCCCGCCGTGAAGTTGGGATCGCCCAGGACTCCCAGGGGCGCCGTCGCCTCCGCGTCGGGACCGTCGGCGCGCCAGCCGCGCGGCAGGAGGCGCGTGTCCTTGCCGCGGGCGGCCATGGCGGCCAGGGAGGTGGTCCGCCCGCCCTCGGCGTCCAGGGCCACCATCTCGTAAACCACCACCTGGCCCTCCTGCTCGACCACGTCGGTGTGGGGGATGGCGAACTCGTCCGCGATGCCCTGAAGTCTGCCCTGGGCGTCGAAGGCGCCCGAACGGAAGAGCACGCGGCCCGCGCCGCGCACCTCCACCTGGAGCCAGGCCCGGCGGGCGGGGTAGCCGCTGGGCAGCTTGTGTCCGGTCAGGTTCTCCACCGCCAGTTCGAATTCCAGGCTCTCCTGCCCACGCACCTTGTTCTCGATGGACAGGCGCGCCGCGGAGAAGGCCAACTGGGCCCGCGCGGCGGCGGCGGCGCGCCGCAGGGAGCCCTCGTCGGCCTGGACGCCCAGCTCCGCGCGATTCATGCGCAGGAGGTCCAAGAGCCAGGCGTTGCCGCCCGTGAACAGGTGCCCGCGCACGCCGTCGCGGATCGCGATGTTGAAATCATCCCCGGTGGGCATGCGCGCGATCTTCATCGTGCCCATGTCGGGCATGTGGCAGGCCTGGCAGGTGCGCGAGTGCTCGCTGGCACCCGCCTCGTCCGAGAATTCGCTGTTTCTCCACTCCAGGTAGGTGGCCTGCTCCAGGAACGGCTCGGCGCCGGCGGCGTGGGACGTGTGCAGCGTGTGGCAGGCGCCGCACAGGGCCGAGCGCGAGAGGTGCGGTCCCTCGGTGGGCGTGTAGCCCGTGTTCATGCGCATGGGCCCCGGAGTCGGGTGCGGGTAGGGGCCGAAGATGCGCCGGTCCTCGACGATCGTGACCCGGCCGCTGAAGCTCTCCTCCGTGCCGAGCCCGTCGGGCTGGATGCGGTGGCACACCGTGCACGACACACCGTCGAGGGCCAGGGGATCGGAGGCGAGCTGCTCCATGGGCGGCAGGGGCTCGCCGGAGAGCCGCGCCGCGTGGGAGACCATCGGCGCATGGCAGGTGAGGCACAGACTCTCGATCTGTGCCTTGTCGTCGGGCCGGGCCTCGATCTCCCGCGCCATTTGCGCGCGCCAGTAGGGATCGCGGAAGGAGTTGGCCATGGCGGTGGCCTGCCACAGGCCGTGGGGCGAGGCGTCATCGCCCAGGGCGGTCGTCAGCGCGTTGGCCGTGGGGCTCCTGCTGTGGCAACGCGCGCACAGGAGGGCGGTGAGGAAACCCCCGTCCGGCCGAACCGCGGCAGGTGCCGCGGCGGGCAGGGCTCCGGACGCTCCGCAGCCGGCGAACACCGTCGGGAGCAGCGCGGCGAGCAGTCCAAGGCGGAAACCCAGGCCCGTGGGCGGGCGGCGTGGTTCGAAGCGGTCCATCGACGCACCGTAGCCCGACCGGACCCGGCGCGGCAATGCGCATCAGGACCCAGGCCGACCGGGAACGGGGTGGGGCCCGTGGGGAACACGGGGGGCCTACGGGGCCGGCCGTGGATCCCCGGCCGGGCGCGGAGCTCAGCCCCCGCCCGCGCCCTCGGGCGATCCGGAAGTCGATCCGGCGCCCTGCTGGGGTGCGCCGGCTTCGACGGGCCGCTCGGCCTTCGCGGGCGGGTCCTCCTTGGCCTTCTCGTCCGCCGCCTTCTTCTCGCGCTCCGCGGCCTCGCGCATCGGGTTGGGGCCCCCGCGGCCCGCGCCTCCACGGCCGCCGGGGCCACCGGGGCCGCCGCGGCCGCCCCCGGCACCCCCGCCGGCCTCCAGCTTGAGCCGGGTTTCGTCGAGCTTGGGCGGCCAGACGTTGTCCGAGAGCTCCACGTCGGCCGTTTCCAGGTGCGGGTCCAGCACGAAGCTCTTCACCGGCTGGGTGGCCATCACGATGCGCGTCATCTTGGTGATGCCGCGGCGCCAGACTTCCGCCGGCACGCGCAGCTCCTCGCGGGTGCCGTCCTCGTACTGCGCTTCGAGCACGACCGGCGAGGGCAGGCCGCCCTTGTTCTCCACGTCCACGACGTAGAAGCGCAGCTTGGATTGGAGCAGCTCCTTGTCCTCGGCCTTGAGGCCCTCGACGAGCTTCGCGTAGGCCTCGATGTCCGCTTCGGTGACGTCCAGGTCGTCGAAGGTGTTGTAGAAGTCCGCGAGCTCCGGGAAGGCGTCGATGCGCTTGGGCAGGGGCGCGTTGCGCAAGGTCGAGAGCGAAACGGGCTTGGAATCGCGGGTTTCGCGCTGCAGTTCCTTCTCCACGTTCGGATCGCGCGTGTCGAGCGTGTAGAGCCGGATCTTGGACAGCGACAGGTCGCACTTCTCGATGCCGTAGAACCAGCCGCGCCAGAACCAGTCCAGGTCCACGGCCGAGGCGTCCTCCATGGTGCGGAAGAAGTCCGCGGGCTCGGGGCGCTTGAACATCCAGCGCTGGGCGTAGGTCTTGAAGGCGAAGTCGAACAGCTCGCGGCCCATGACCGTCTCGCGCAGCACGTTGAGCGCCGTCGCCGGCTTGGCGTAGGCGTTGCTGCCCAGGTTCACCACCGAGTCGGCGCTGGTCATGATCGGCACCAGATCCGTGCCGCCCATGTAGCCCGTGATGTTGCGCGGCTCGCCGCGGGAGGAGGGGTACTCGTCCTCCCAGCGCTGTTCCGCAAGGTATTGCAGGAACGTGTTGATGCCCTCGTCCATCCAGGCCCACTGGCGCTCGTCGGAATTGACGATCATGGGGAAGAAGTTGTGGCCCACCTCGTGGATCACCACCGAGATCAAGCCGTACTTCGTGCCCTTGGAGTAGGTGCCGTCCTTCTCCGGCCGCGGGCCGTTGAAGCAGATCATCGGGTATTCCATGCCGCCCACGGGCCCGTTGACCGAGATCGCCGTGGGGTAGGGATAGTCGAAGGTGTGCTCCGAGTAGACGTCGAGCGTGTGGCAAATGGCCTGGGTCGAGTACTTGCTCCACAGGGGCTCGGCCTCCTTGGGATAGAAGCTCATGGCGTCCACGCGCCGGCCTCCGATCTCGTGGCCGGCGCAGTCCCAGATGAACTTGCGCGAGCTGGCCCAGGCGAAGTCGCGCACGTTGTCGGCGGCGAAGCGCCAGGTCTTCGTGCCCTCGGAACGCTGACCCTCGTTCTCCTTGGCCTCTTCGGGCGTGATCACGAACTTGGGCGTGGCCGAGGCCCGCGCCTCGTCCCAGCGCGCGCGCTGTTCGGGGCTGAGCACCTCCTCGGCGTTCTGGAGCACGCCGCTGGCCGCCACCACGTGGTCCTCGGGCACGGTGATGGCGACGCGGTAGTCGCCGAACTCCAGGGTGAATTCGCCGCTGCCCAGGTACTGCTTGTGCTGCCAGCCGTTGACGTCGGTGTAGGCCGCCAGGCGCGGGAACCACTGGGCCATTTCGAAGATGCAGTTCTTCTGCGCGTCCTCGAACACCTCGTAGCCGGTGCGGCCCCCGATCTCGCGCGCGTTGTTGATCCTGTAGTTCCAGTCGATCGCCAGGTGGAAGTTGTCGCCGGGATGGAGCGGCGCGGGCAGGTCCACGCGCATCATCGTGCCCACGACCGTGTGGGGAAGGTCGCCGCCGGAAGCGTCGCGCACGGCGGTGATGCGCGCGCTGCCGTCGAACTCCTTGCGCCGCAGCATGCGCCGGATCGATTCGAACGACGAGTTGTCGAGGGAGCTCGCGCTGGAGGTCACCACCGAGTGGGAGTCCGGCGCGAACAGGTTCATGTCGAGCTGCACCCACAGGTAGCTCAGCACGTCGGGGGACCGATTCCAGTAGCGGATCACCTCGGCGCCCTCGAGCGACCGCGCGGATTCATCGAGCTTGACCTCGATCGAATAGTCCACCTTCTGTTGCCAGTAGCGGCTGCCGGGCGCTCCGGACGCGGTTCGCTGCTCGTTGGGCGTCGGCAGGATCTCCTCCAACTGTCGGAACTTGTCCGCCTTGGTGGGGGACGTGCCCGCGCCGTCCTGGCGCGCGAGGGCGAATCCGAAGCCGAGCAACGCAACGTACGCGACGGACAGGGCGAGGGGGGCGCGGCGCATGGCGATCGACTCCCCCGGTTCGCGGAGGAGCTCAGTGGGACGAGGGTTGGAGCCTAGCACGGGCCGCGGGACCCGAGCGGTGCTTACCCAAGACCTACTCCTGCCGCGGTCAGAGGGGGGCCGGGGGGCCGGGGGAGGACCCTCACCCCAGGCAGGGGCCCCGCGGCCTCCGCCTCACTCCACGAACAGGGAGCCCGCCTCCAGCGTGCCGCCGACGCGCGTGCGCGCCCGCACCTGTTCGAGCTCCTGCCACAGGAGCCGATTCTCGTAGCTCTGCTCGACCCTTTCCCACAGGGAAGCGGTGCAGGCCTTGTAGACCGTGATTTCGAGCACCAGCTCGCTCACGCCCGCCGCGGGCGTGGTGAGACCGCGACGCAGGGAGGAGCGCGGCTCCAGGGCGGCCATGGCTCCCAGTCCACGCTCCTCGGCGCCCGTGGCGGTCCACGGGGCCGGTCCCACGGGCAGGGGCGCGCGGGAGGTCCCGCCGCCGGAGAGGAGCGGCGGCACGAACTCCAGCAACGCCACATCGATGGACCAGCCGTTGGAGTGAACCTGAAAGTCCAGGTCGGCGCCCGGCGGCAGGGGGAGCGGCACCACGAAGCGGTGGGGCCTTCCGTCCGCGGGCACTTCCACGGCGGCCCGGGCCTCGCCGCAGACGAGGTCCAGCGCCGCGATGACGTGGGCCTCCAGGTAGGCGCTCCACAGGGGAGGCACTTCGGCGAAGCGGCTCCCGTCGTAGGCCAGGGCGATGCGCTCCTCGACGCTGGGCAGATGGGTGGGGTGGATCGCGAGCAGCAGGTCGAGCGCCTGGCGCGCCAGGTCGCCCTCTCCGAAGGCCCGCGCCGTCTCGGCCTCCACGCGGTGGTTCTTCCAATTGCGCGGATCGAAGCTCACCAGCCGGGCCGCGGCCTCCAGCGCGCGGCCCTTGCGGTCCTCGCGCGTCCAGGCGCCGACGAGCAGCGAAAGCAGTCGCTCGCGCTCGCGGTCGAGCCGGTGCTTGACGTTGCGCGCCGGGAATTCCGCGTCCAGCCGCTCCAGCCGCAGGGCCGCCTCGCGGAACTCCCCCCGTTCCATCAGGGCCTGGCACTCGTCGATGCGCGCGATCCAGCGGGATTCCAGGCCGTCCACGACGCGTTCGGCTCCGCGCAGGCCGATGCCCCAGCCGAAGAGCACCGCGAACAGCAGCAGGACTCCCAGGCACCAGGCGACGACCAGCCCGCGTTCGTGTTCGCGCACGAACCGCCGCGCCGCCAGCGCAAGTCCCGTCTCGCGCATCAGATGTTGACGTTCTGCTGTCCGAGCATCAGCGCCACCTTCCCGCCGCCGGCGGCCTTGCGCAGCTCCTCCAAGAGCAGGCCCTCCTGGATCCCCGTCTTGGCGTGGATGGAGTAGACCAGTTCGAGCTTCGTGCCCCCTTGGATCGACTCCATGGACAAGAGCGAGTGCTCGGTCGTGAACTTGTAGAAGGCCTCGGCGAACAGCCGCGCGTGGTCGCTGCCCTCGGGCACCTGGACCTTGAACAGCATCTCGGAGGTGGGCATGGCGCCGATCTGGGCCTTGTGCAGGAAGAACACCATCGGAATCGCGAACAGCGTGAAGCCGATGCCGATCCACCAGTAGCCCGTGCCGCAGGCCATGCCCACGGCCATGGTCATGAACAGGAAGGCCACATCGCGCGGGTCCTTGATCGCGGTGCGGAAGCGGATGATCGAAAGCGCTCCCACCAGGCTGAAGGCGCGCGCGATGTTGCTGCCGATGATCATCATGATCACCGTGACCGTGACGGCCATCAGGATCATCGAGTGCACGAAGGAGACGGAATAGGACAGCCCGCGGTGGGTCTGGCGGTAGACGAAGGCCAGGATCAGCGAGCAGAACAGGCTGACGCACAGGGCGATCAGCATCCGCCAGGGGTTGTCGACCAAGGCGCCGCCGGCGGGTTCGGAGAAGATCTGGTCCACGGGAGGGTTGGGGCTGGGGGGGGGTGGAAGGCGCGGTTCAGGTGTAGTTGCCGCCGAAGCGCTCGCGGTCGATGGCCGCGCAGTACTTCGAGTAGCGCACGAGCGAGAGCTCGTGCCGGGCCACCAGCTTGGTGAGCCAGATCGGCACGCGGTCGTTGAACTTGATCTCCAGCACGCAGGCGTCCGGGGACAGCGCGTACTTGCCCGTCTCGAAGGGCTCGCGGATGTCCAGGGCCCGCGGATCGTACTGAACGCGTGAATCGAGCGTGATGCGCAGCTCGGCGTCGTACTCCCCGAACCAGGCCCGGCGGCGGTAGAGCACCGCCATGGTCGGCCGCAGGTCGAAGCTGTGGCACAGGAACAGGGCTTCCTGGCCCACCGGGTCCTGGAGTTCGTACTCGGCTTCCGGATCCACGCCGCGCTCGGTGAACACCCGCGCCGCGAGCTCCAGGGGCAGGCGCACGCGCCGCTTCTGCACGGTGCGATCGATGCGCTGCTTGATCTCGACGAAGGCGAAGTCACCGTCCACGTAGCGCCGCAGGCGCAGCTTGCGGCGGTACTTCTGGCCGTCGATCTTCTCCCAGAAGAAGTCCAGGTCCGGCGAATCCCAGTAGAGCGAGTACACGGAATAGCCCCGCGCCGGATCGGAGTGGGGGTCCGGGCGACAGGTGCCCGCCAGATCGCCCACGAAGTCCAGGGCGCGCCCGTGGGGGAGCAGGTACTTCAGCTCGTAGCGGTTGAACGAGCGCACGTACTCGGTGGTCGTGCCCATGGTTCCGGCTTCACCCGGCGCGCACCACCGGCTTCGGATCCTCGAGCTTCTGCTCCTCGTGGTACTCGAAGTCGGTGTTGACCGCCCAGACGTCGTGCTTCGCCCCGTACAGGTTCCAGACCACCATCATCGCCGTCAGCATCGAGTGGTCCTGGTTGTTGTACTTGTGCATGCCGTTGCGGCCCACCGGGTGCAGGTTGGGAATCCCGTCGAGGAACTCCCGCGCCCCGTCCAGGTGTCGGCGGTAGTCGGAGTCGTAGATCGGGTAGGCCTTGGGCATGCGCACCACCGTGCCGTCGACCACCAGCCGGGGGTCGGCCAGGCCCAGGCGCCCCAACTCCTCCGTGGCCAGGGCCACGAGCTCCGCGTCCTTGGCCGCCCACAGGCCGTCGCCCTCGAAGCAGAAGTACTCCATGCCCAGGCAGGTGCGGCCCTTGTCGGGCACCATCGCCTCGGACCAGTTGTTGAAGTTCTGGATCCGGCCGACCTTGACGCCCGGCGTGTGGATGTAGATCCAATTGTCGGTGAACAGCTTCTCCTGGTCGAGGATCAGGGCCACCACCAGGAAGTCGCGGTAGCGCAGGCCGTCGCCCGCGCGCCGCACCGCCTCGGGAACGGCGGGCTCGAGGGCCCCCACGAGAGTTCGCACGGGCATCGTGCAGATGAAGTGCTCGCCCTCGATGCGCACCACGCCCTGCGGCGTGCGCACCCGGGCGGCGACCACGCGGCCGTGCTCGTGCTCCAGGGCCTCCACCTGGTGCTCCATCAGCACCTGGCCTCCCAGGGCGGTGATCTTCTCTGCGCACATCTCCCACATCTGCCCCGGCCCGAGGCGCGGGTACTGGAAGCGGTCGATCAGCGACTTGATCGCGTTGGAGCGCCTGTTGATCGAAGCGGCGTTGAGGATCGCCTTGGCGAGCGACAGGTTCTGGATGCGCTGGGCGGCCCACTCGGCCCGGATCTCGGTGCAGGGGATGCCCCAGACCTTCTCGGTGTAGGTCTTGAAGAAGATCTTGTACAGCCGCTGGCCGAAGCGGTTGGAGACCCACTGCTCCAGGTTCTCCTCCACCGGACTGGGCCGCGCCTTGGCGTGCAGGTAGCTGTAGACGCAGCGCACGGCCTCGATCAGGCCCAGCCCCGAGAGCGCGTTCCAGGCCTTGAGCGGGTAGTCGAAGTACTTGCCCCGATAATGGATGCGCGACTGGCGCGGGACCTGGATGAACTCCGGGCCCAGGATCTCGTGCCAGAGAGCCTCCACCGGCTCGTACTTGGTGAAGAACCGGTGGCCGCCGATGTCGAATCGATAGCCCTTGTACTGGGCCGTCTGGGAGATGCCGCCCAGCATCTTCGTGCCCTCGAGCACGGTGACCCTCACGCCGCCCCGCTTGGCCAGCAGGTAGGCCGCGGTCAACCCGGCGGGGCCGCCCCCGATGCACACGACGCGATCGCCCGGACGTACCGGATCCACGGGGCGCGGCACTGGGGCGGCGCCAGGGGCAGCTTGGGGCGGCGGGGGCATCGGGACTTGGGGTGGCTCTCGGTTTCGGCTCCCGGGCCGAATCGCCTGTAGAAGGCGACCCCCGGAGTGGGAAGCTCCCCGTGATGATACGCGCTGGCGCCGCCGGACGATGTGGCCATCAGGGCGGCCGTCAGGCCCCTGGCCGCTTGCCCCCCCGCTTGCGCTCCTCGACGGCCCGCCGCAGCAGGTACTCGATGTGGCCGTTCAGACTGCGCATTTCCTGGCCCGCCCAGCCCCGCAGCTCCTCGAAGACCTCCGGCGAGAGGCGCAGGAGGAAGGCCTTCCTCTCTGCGCCCTGGCTCGCGGGCCGCTCGGGACCCGGTTGAAGGGGATCCCTCGCGCCCGCTTCCTCGGGAGATCGGGCCATGGCCCAGGGTCAGGTGTACAGGCTTCCCGTGTTGAGCACGGGTTGCGGGTTTTCGTGGGCGCAGAGGACCACCAGCAGGTTGCCCACGAGCTGTGCCTTGCGCTCGTCGTCCAGGTGCACGACCGCCTTCTTCGACAGCTCGGCCAGGGCCATTTCGACCATCCCCACGGCCCCTTCGACGATCATCTGGCGCGCCGCGATCACGGCGCTGGCCTGCTGGCGTTGCAGCATCGCCGAGGCGATCTCGGCCGCGTAGGCCAGGTGGGAGAGCCGCGCCTCGAGCACCTCCACGCCGGCGCGCTCCAGACGCTGTTCCAGGGCCGCCGCCAGTTCGCGGGCCACCTCGTTGGAGCTGCCCCGCAGGGTGGTCTTCACGTCCGCGGACTGCCCGTCGTCGTAGGGGTGGGCGCTGGCCAACTGCCGCAGGGCCGCCTCGCTCTGGACCGCCACGAATTCCTCGAAGTTTTCAACGTCGAACATGGCTCGGCCGGTGTCGCGCACCTGCCAGACCACCACGGCGGCGATCTCGATCGGGTTGCCCAGCAGGTCGTTCACCTTGATCTTCTGGCCGTTGAGATTGTGGGCCTTGAGCGACACGCGGTGGCGCAGGGTGAACGGGTTGGTCCAGTGCAGCCCGTCGCGGCGTTCCGTGCCCCGATAGGTGCCGAAGAGCACCAGGACCCGGGCGGTGTTCGGGCTGACGATGAAGAAGCCGAACAGCAGCACGAAGGCCAGCACTCCCGCGCTCACCGCCACCGCGCCCCAGGCGGGCACGTCCGGCAAAACCTGAGAAATCATCAGGATGGGGGTGGTGAGGCCCAGCGCCAGGATCAGGGGCAGCATGGGCCAACCGGACAGCGAGGTGAACGGGATTTCGGGTCGGGAAGTTTGCGTGTTCATGGGGGGGGCTGCGATGGGGGCCGCCGCTCCTCGGCAGCGTGTGCTGGAGCGGTATCGGAATGATATCACTCTGATACTGAGCACGGGAGGCACCATTCCCGGGAATCTTCGGCCCCGGCCCCCGCAAGGGGGCCCCACAGCCCCAAACCATGGAAACCACACAAGTTGTGCTCAGTCTGCTGGTCGCCCTGGGCCTGGCCGCGGCCTCGGGCCTGCGGATCTTCGTCCCGGCCCTGGTGGCCGGCGCGGCCGCGCGGGCGGGGGTGCTGCCCCTGACCCCGGAGTTCCAATGGCTCGCCTCGACGCCCGCCCTGGCGGCCCTGGGCGCGGCGACCCTGCTGGAGGTCGGCGCCTATTCGATCCCCTGGCTCGACCACGCCCTGGACGTGGTCGCGACCCCGGTGGCGATTTTGGCGGGCTTCCTGCTCTCCGCGGCCGTGATGACCGACCTCGACCCGCTGCTGCGCTGGAGCCTGGCCCTGGTGCTGGGCGGCGGCGCCGCGGCCGCGGTCCAGGTCCCGACGGCCGTGGTGCGCGGGGTCAGCACCTGGACCACCGGGGGCGTCGCGAACCCGGTCGTTTCCACGGCCGAGGCCGCGGGATCGACGCTGGTGTCGATCGCCGCGGTCCTCGCTCCGATCCTCTTGGTCGTCGTGCTCGTGCTCGCGGTCTGGCTCTACGCCAGCCGCCGACAGCTCAGCGCCCTCAGGGCGCGATCGTGAACTTCAGCCCGCCCGTGAGGCCGACGTTGTTTGGCGCGGCGAAGCCGTTGTCGCGGCTCCACCACTGGGCGTGCACGTCCTGGCCCGGCGTCAGGTTGTTCTGGGCCATGTAGGCCTTGCTGAACAGGAAGTAGTACTGGCCCGTGCAGGGGAAGCCGACCGCGAGAGTCGTGGCGAGCTGGCCCGGCGTGCGGCGCACGGGAGCCCCGAGGCACAGCGTGCCGCCGAAGAACGGGGTGGCCGCGGCGTTGACGGACCAGATCATGAGCCCGGGCAGATTGGGGCGCACGTTCTGGCCCACCAGGGCGATGCCGTTGCCAAGGGACATGCTCGCCGCGCCGCCGTAGGAAATCCACGGCGTGCATCCCTGGGAGTTGACCTTGGCCGTGCAGTAGCCCGTGGGCGCCGGCACGCCGCCCAGGTGGGCCCGCGCCCAGCCGCCGCCGGCGTAGGCTCCGCTGCTGCTGGGGGCGGCCATCAAGGGGTCGTCGAAGCCGTCGCCGTTGAGGTCGCCGCCGTTGGCCACCGTGTAGCCCATGTAGTCGGCGTTGGAGTAGCCGCTGGCACCGCCGATCACGGCTCCCGAGTTGCCCGAGATCAGGAACGCGCCGCCGACCTCGACCAGGGGGGCCGAATCCCAGCCGATGGCCCCGATCATCAGGTCCCCACGGCTGTCGTTGTCGACGTCGTGGAGCCCCGCCACCGCCCAGCCGAACCGATCGCCCGCGGTGCCGCCCGAGTAGTTGGTGTAGATCTTGAGGATCGAGCCGCCGGCGCCGCTGACCGCCTGCACCCGGCCGGTGTTGGCCCCGGCGCCGTTCCAGCCCGGCTCGCCCACGAGGACCTCGCTCTTGCCGTCGAAGTTGAGGTCCGGCAGCTCGCTGACGGAGAAGCCCAGGTTGCCCTGGGGGATCCCGCCGCTGATCCAGTTGACGCGCGAGTTGGTCCCGCTGGAGAGCACGTAGGCCCGGCCCGAGTCGGCCACGGCGCCCAGGTTGTACTCCGGGGCACCCGCGATCACGTCGGCCTTGCCGTCGCCGGTCAGATCGCCGATCCCGTCGATCGAGTAGCCGAACAAGTCCCCGGCGGCTTCACCGAAGTAGACTTGGATCGAGGCCAGCGACGCTCCCGAGTTGATCCACACGAATCCCAGGTCGGCGCCGGCAATGATCGAATCGCCGTAGGGCGCCGAGTAGGCGTAGTCCGGCAGGCCGTCGGTGTTGACGTCCCCCAGGGCCGTGACGCACCAGCCCAGCTTGTCGTTGTCGAACAGGCCGACGTGCTTGGCCAGTTGCGCCCCGGTGGCGCCGTTCAGGATGTACACGGCTCCGCGGTTGTTGCCACCGCTGGGCTCGTTCTGGGGCGCGCCCACGGCGATTTCGCTGATGCCGTCGCCGGTCAGGTCGCCGATGCCCGCCACCGATTGGCCGAAGCGGTCGCCGGTGTGCTCGCCCTGGAAGGTCCGGATCGGCAGCGTGGTCACGCTGGAGAGCACCATGGCCACGCCCGAGGACGTCTGCAGTCCATCTCCGGTCGGCGCTCCGACGAGGATGTCGTTCTTGCCATCGCCGTCCATGTCGCCCACGGAGCTCAGACCGTGGCCGAAGGAGGAGCCGGCGACGCCGTAGAAGTCGTAGAGCGGGGCCTGGGCCGTTGAGAGGGCGGGCAGGGCGAGCAGGGCGAGCGGCAGTCGGAAGGGGATCTTCAGGGCGGTGCGGGGCAGGGTTGCGAGGGGGAGGACGCGGTATGGAATCCCCGATCCGGGGCGCCCTCCATCCGTTACAGGCCGCTCGCCTTTCCTGACCCGGGGGCTATCCTCCGGCCCCATGGGGTCGGTGGGGCAGGCGCTGCGGGAGCCCCTGTTCCTGGGCGTGCTCCTTTATGTGGTGGTGCAGCTCGCGGTCGGCGTGGCGGTTTCGCGGCGCATCCAGAACGAGAGCGACTACCTCCTGGCCGGCCGCCGGCTGGGCTACGGCCTGGCGATCTTTTCGCTCTTCGCCACCTGGTTCGGAGCTGAAACGTGCGTGGGCTCGGCGGGAGAGGTCTACGCCGGGGGGCTCTCCAGCATCTGCCGCGACCCCCTGGGCTACGGCCTCTGCCTGTTCGTCATGGGCGCGGTGTTCGCCGTGCCTCTGTGGCGCGCGGGACTGACCACCTTCGCCGACCTGTTCCTGCGCCGCTACGGTCCCGGTGTGGAGCGCACCGCGGCGTTGCTCCTGATTCCCACCTCGGTGTACTGGGCCGCGGCCCAGATTCGCGCCTTCGGACAGGTGCTCGCCACCTGCGCGCCGGGTCTCGACGTCAACCTGGCGATCGTGCTCGCCGCCGTGGTGGTGCTGATCTACACGATCAGCGGCGGCATGCTGGCGGACGCGATCACGGACTTCGTGCAGGGCATCGCCCTGATCGTCGGGCTGGTGATCGTGCTGGCCGCGGTGGTCCTTTCCATGGGCGGCCCGGGTCCGGCCCTGTCGCGCATCACGGCCGAGCAACTGGAGCTCCGGCCCGCGGGCATGGGCACCTGGGAGTGGCTCAACGGCTGGGCCACGCCGATCTTCGGCTCGATTCTCGCCACGGAACTGGTGTCGCGCGTGCTCGCCGCGCGCTCGCCCGAAGTGGCGCGACGCTCGAGCTTTGCCGCGGGCGGGCTGTACCTCGTGGTGGGCTCGATTCCCGTGGTGCTGGGCCTCCTGGGAGCGCATCTCCTGCCGGACCTCGACGACAGCGAGAGCCTGCTGCCCCTCCTGGCCCGGGAACACCTGCACGGCGTCTTCTACGTGCTGTTCGCCGGAGCGCTGGTGTCGGCGATCCTCTCGACGGTGGACAGCGCCCTGTTGGTGGCGGGCTCCCTCGCCTCGCACAACCTGTTCTTGTCCTTCAAGCCCGACGTGAGCGAGCGCGCCAAGCTGCGCGCCGCGCGTCTGTGCGTGCTCCTTTTCGGCGTCGTGGCGACGGCCTTCGCCCTCGAGGCGGAGAGCGGCGTCGCGCTCCTGGAGGAAGCCAACGGCTTCGGCAGCGCGGGCATCGTGGTGATCGCCTGCTTCGGACTGTTCACGCGCTTCGGAGGCACGCCCAGCGCCGTGGCGTCGCTGATCGGCGGCACGGGCACCTGGATCTACGTGCACCATGTGCTCGAGCACGAGGCTGACTATCTCCTGTCCCTGGCGGCCGCCCTCGCGGCCTACGTCGCCGTGGGTTGGGTGGAGCACTCGCGGCGTCCTAGGGACGCTTGTCCCGGCGCGTGCGATCGCGCACAGTCGAAGGCATGAGCACGCTCTCGGCCTCGACCGTGGACCTTCCCACCTCCCGCGGTCCCATGCGCGTGCACCTGTTCGCGCCCGGCGGGGCGGGGCGCGTGCCCGCGGTGATTTTCTACTCGGAGATCTTCCAGGTCACCGGTCCGATTCGGCGCACGGCCCAGAGCCTGTGCGGCGAGGGCTACCTGGTGGCCGTGCCCGAGGTCTACCACGAGTTCGAGGCGCCGGGTTCCGTGCTGGGCTACGACACCGCCGGGGCGGAACGCGGCAATGCGCTCAAGTACACCAAGGAACTTGCCTCCTACGACGAGGACACCGACGTGCTCGTGCGCTTCCTCACCGGCCACCCGCAAGGCAACGGCCGCGTAGCGAGCTTCGGCGTGTGCCTGGGCGGCCACCTCGCCACGCGCGCGGGCCTGCATCGGAAGCTCGCCGCCAGTGCGGCTTTCTATCCCACCGATCTCCACACGGCGACCCTGGGCGCGGGCAAACGCGACGACACGCTGGCGCGCCTGGGCGAGGCCCGCAGTCCGTTTTTCTTCGTGTTCGGCCGCCAGGACCCCCACGTGCCCCTCGAGGGACGGCGCCGTATCCAGGCGCGGCTCGAAGAGGTCGGCGCCGAGTACGAATGGCACGAATTCAACGCCCAGCACGCGTTCCTGCGCGACGAAGGCCCGCGCCACGACCCGGCCCTGGAGCGGGTGTCGCTGGGGCTCCTGCTGCGCTTTCTGGCCGAGAGACTGCGCGCGGATTGAACTGCGCGACTAGACTGAGGTGCCCTCTGGCACCGGAGACTCCCATGCGCACTTCACTCAGCCGCCTTGCCCTGCTCCTGGCCTCGCTCGTCCTGGGTACCGCGGATCTCGCCGCCCAGAGTTTCAACGTGGACGTGGGGGACAACACGATCCTCTATCCGGTGCCGTCGGACAGCTACGCGGGTGCCGCGTCGCAGACCGGCCGCTGGACGGCCTCGATCACGCCCTACAACACGACGCTCAAGAACCTCGACGGCTCGACCAGCTCGGTGACCACGAGCAGCACGACGCCCAGCTCGTACAACCACTTCCCCAGCACGCTCACCGGCGAGGACCGCAGCTTCATGGTGGACATCCAGAGCCTGTCGTCGATCGGCGGGCCGTACACCTGGACGTTCAACGGCCTCTCGAGCGGCGACTACACGCTCTACACCTACGCCTGGGCTCCGGAGAACAACGGCTTCCAGACGCGGGTCACGGTGACGGGGTCCAGCGACCCGGCCCAGGACGTGGGCGGGTTTTGGTCGGGCGGGACCCATGTGCTCGGCGTCACCTACGCGCTGCACCACGTGGCGGTGACGGGCGGGACGCTCCAGCTGCAGGTCGAGGGACTCGCGGGCCACGCGGGCTCGGTCAACGGGTTCCAACTGGTCTTCGCGCCGACGACCGTGACCTACTGCACCGCCAAGTCCAACTCCCTGGGCTGCCTGCCGGCGATTTCCGCCAGCGGCGCGTCGAGCGCCAGCGCGCCGAACGGCTTCAGCGTGCAGGCGGCCAACGTTCGCAATCAGAAGCCCGGTCTCCTGCTCTACACCGCCTCGGGTCGCGCCGCGGCGCCGTTCACGGGCGGGTTCCTTTGCCTCGCCTCGCCGATCCGCCGCACTCCCGGCGTGGGCTCCGGCGGCGCGCCGCTGCCCACGAATGACTGCTCGGGCGTCTACACCCTCGACCTGAACGCGTTCCGCGCCGGTTCCCTGGGCGGCACGCCCGCCGGTTACCTCTCGGTCCCCGGCACCGTGGTCGACACCCAATGGTGGGGCCGCGATCCCGGCTTCCCCTCGCCGAACAACACCACCCTCAGCGACGGGCTGGAGTTCGTGATCGGCGCGTGACGGAGCCCTTCAGGGGCAGATCACGAAGAAGAGGGCGTCGCTGAGGCCGCTGGCGAAGGGGTCCGGGGGCCCCGGGCGCCACCCGGGGGGGGCCCCCCCGGGGCGGGGCCGGGGCCGGGGCGCCGCGGGGCGGGGGGCGGGGGCCGGGGGGGGGGGGGGGGGGGGGGGGGGGGGGGGGGGGGGGCCCGGCGCGCGGGGGGGGGGCGCGGGGGGCCCGGGGGCCGGGGGGGGGCCCCGGGGGGGCCCCCCCGGGGGGGGGGGGGGGGGGGCCCCCGGGGGGGGGAGCAGGATGCCGGGCTTGTTGTTGAGCACTCGCGGGCACGAATGCGGAAGGCAGCGGCGCGCGCGGGGGCCCGCCGGGCCACCCCGGCCCCCCGCCGCCCCCGGGGGGGCCCGGCGGGCCCCCCCCCCCCCCCCGCCCCGCCCGCGGGCGGGGGGCGGGGGGGCCGGGCCGGCCCCGCCCGCCCCCCCCGGGGGCCCCCCCCCCCCCGCCCCCCCGGGCCGGGGCGGCCCCCCGCGGGCGCGGCGCCCCCCGCGGGGCGGGGGGGGCGGCCCCCCGGCGGCCCCCCCCCGCCCCTGACGGGCGGGCGGCCCGCCAAGGCGGTGGCCCCCCGGCGCCCCCCCCCCCGCCCCCGGGCCCGGCCCCCCCCGGGGCGGGCCCCCCCCCCAGGCCGCCGTTGGAGCGGGCGCCGGGGGGCGGGGGGGGGGGGGGGGGGGCGCCCGCGCCCCCGGCCGCCACGTCCAGCGAGCGTGAAGTCCAGCCGGCGGCGTCGGGGAAGTCAGTGGCGTAGCGAACCACTTGGGCGCCGGCATTCGGACCGCAAAGGATCGCAAACACCGCGGGGAGCGCTCGCCGGACGGGGCTCCACACGCTCGAAGTGTCCATGGAACGCAGCTCCAGTGAGAGGCCGCGCGCGAGCCGGGCACCTTCCTGCCCCAGGGCGTCCGGCTCCACTCCCAGGGGCCTCCCACCCGCGCCCTCGGCCGGAGCAGGGCCGCCAGTGGAGCCGGAGTCCCCATCGTCCTATCCTCTGGCGAGATTCCCCCTCGCACCGCATTTCGCAGAGGCACGCCATGACCCCCACAGCCGCCGCACCCGCCCTCGACGACCGCCAGGCCTTCGATTACGTCGAAACCGTCTGGAAGGACAGCATCGTCCCCGCTCTCGTCGAGTACGTGAAGATCCCCAACAAGTCGCCGATGTTCGATCCCAAGTGGCGCGAGAACGGCCACATGGCCAAGGCCGTGGCGCTGATCGAGGCCTGGTGCCGCGCGCGTCCGATTCCCGGCCTGAAGGTCGAGGTGGTGGCGCTCGACAACCGCACGCCGGTGATCCTGATGGAGATCCCGGCCACCAAGGCGGGGGCCCCCGACGACACCGTGCTGCTCTACGGTCACCTCGACAAGCAACCGGAAATGGTCGGTTGGAGTGAGGGCCTCGGCCCCTGGACGCCGGTGATCCGCGGCGAGCGACTGTTCGGCCGCGGCGGCGCCGACGACGGCTATGCGGCCTTCGCCTCGTTGACCGCGATCGAGGTGCTCGGCCGCCAGAAGGTGCCCCACGGACGCTGCGTGGTGCTGATCGAGGCCTGTGAGGAATCCGGCAGCTTCGACCTGCCGTTCTACGTGGAGAAACTCGCCGCGCGCATCGGCACGCCGAGCCTGATCGTGTGCCTGGATTCGGGCTGCGGCAACTACGAGCAGCTGTGGGGGACCACTTCGCTGCGCGGCATTCTCACCGGCGACTTGACCGTCGAGGTGCTCAGCGAGGGCGTGCACTCCGGCGACGCCTCGGGGATCGTGCCGTCGTCGTTCCGCATCCTGCGGACGTTGCTCTCGCGACTGGAGGACGAGCGCACCGGCCGCATCCTGCCCGCCGAATTCCACGCCGACGTTCCCAGGACCGGCTGGAGCAGGCGCGCGCCGTGGCGAACACGCTCGGCAAGGACGTCTACGGAAAATTCCCCTGCTCCCGGGCGTCCAGACCATGGGCGAGGACCTGGTGGAGCTGGTGCTCAACCGCACCTGGCGTCCTGCGTTGTCGATCACCGGCGCGGCGGGCATGCCGGCCCTGGAGAGCGCGGGCAACGTCCTGCGACCCAAGACCAGCGTGAAGATCTCCCTGCGCCTGCCGCCGACCAAGGATCCGGTGAAGGCCCAGGCGGACCTGAAGCGCATCCTCGAACAGGATCCGCCCTATGGCGCCAAGGTCACGTTTCGCGCCGACAGCCCGGGCGGCGGCTGGAACGCGCCGCCCATGAGCCCCTGGCTCGCCACGGCCGTGGAGCAGGCCTCGAAGAAGTACTTCGGCAAGCCCGCGTTGTTCATGGGCGAGGGCGGCTCGATTCCCTTCATGGGCATGCTCGGAGCCAAATTCCCCAAGGCCCAATTCCTCATCACCGGCGTCCTGGGGCCCAACTCCAACGCCCACGGCCCCAACGAGTTCCTGGACCTGCCGACGGGCAAGAAGCTCACTGCCTGCGTGGCTTCGGTGTTGGCCCACCACGCGCAGCGCGCCTGAGTTTCGCCGGGGCGCACCCGCGGCCCGGGCGGAGAGGACGGGCGGCCGGCCCCGGCCGGCCCAGAACGAAAGCGAGCCCGACGCCGCGTGCGTCGGGCTCGCTTTCCATGGGTGTTTCGTCTCCGGTGGGCGCTTCGGCCCCGGGGCCGAGCCGATCCGCTACTGGCTCGCCAGGTCGGCGCTCAGGCTCTTGGTCCGCTTGCCGTCGACGTAGATCCCGCTGACCTTGCGATCCGGCGAACCGTCGCGGTGCCAGTACCGGAACGGGCCCTGGCGCACGCCCACTTGGTATTCGCCCTGCCACCAGGGCTGGCCGTCCTCGTACCAGGCCCGGAACATCCCGTGGCGCTTGCCCTCGACGCTCGTGCCCTCGTAGCAAAGCGTGCCCCCGGGGTACCAGGAGCGCTCGACCCCGTGGACCAGGTCGCGGTGGTAGGTGCCCTCCCAGCGCTTCTGGCCGTTCTCGTACCAGAAAGTCCAGGCGTCCTCCTTGCTGCCCTGCACGAAGCGGCCTTCGCCCTGCTTGGCGCCGCTGTCGAACCACAGCGTCTTCAAGCCGTCGATGGATCCGTCCCAGTTCGTGGCGGGGGAGATGCGGGAGCTGTGGGCCACGAGATCCTCCCAGGTGGCCGAGACTTGAGTCTCGAAGCTCGTGGAGTTCTCCGACCCTGATGACGAGGCCGCCTCGGCTTCACCGGAGCACGCCGGCGCAACGGCGAACGCGCCGCACGCGAGGAGCGTCGCGATTCCAAGCCTGGATCCGAGGTGGCGCTGACCGCGCGCAGTGCAGGACATGTTGGGACTCCCGTGCCCGAGGGCACACGGCCGCGCGCAAAGGAGGACGCGCGATCCGAGGCCTGAGTCTAGCACGCTGCGCCGTTCGCACCCGTCGCGTCGCGAGCACGCCAGGGGGTCGCGCCGGAAAATCGCCGGGTGGGCTGTTTTCCTGAACGCGCCGTCACATAGCGCGGTCCCCTCAGGGACGCCGCACGGGATCGGCGCCCAGGCCCGGCCCCAACACGACGGCATTGGCGAGCAGGCGCGCGCCGCTCTGCCAGTAGCTCCTGAAATTCGGCTGGCTCCCGAACAGAATCACCTGACCGCGGCCCATGCGTTCCACCGTGAGCCACGCGCCGCGGGAGAGCCGCTCGCGGGCCTCGGGCCAGACCAGGCCCGACAGGCGCAGCCTTTCCGCGGCCGCGAGGCGCACCGCCGTGCGCACGGGGGGCTTGGCGTAGAGCACCTGGGAGCCCGAGTAGAACACGGGCAGTTCCCCGGCCACGCCGGCGGTGATCCAGGAATCCGGATCGGCGTGGGCGCGCAGGGCGGCGCCGGAGGGGGCGAAGCGGCGCTCGAAGGCCTCCTTGCGCTCCAACTCCTCCTTGGAGGCAGAGCTCGCGGCGGCCGCGGAAGGGGACTTCTCACCGGCCTCGCCCTTCTCCGCGGGCGGATTCCGCGGGCGCGGCCTCGGGGTCGCCCCAGACCCTGGCTTCATCGATCTCGATGCGCCGCGAGGCGTCCTCGCGCGCCGCCGCCTCGACGTAGGCCTCCAGTTCGCCCAGCACCTTGCGCCGCTCGCGCACCTGGGAGATCCCCAGGTCCGGATCGCAGAGCGCGAGGGCCGAATCGTCGATGGCGATCAGGGTCCCGCCCAGTCGCACCCAGGCCTTGAGGTCCTCGGCCGCCGAGCCCAGGTCCAGGTTCCCGGGCGGCAGCACGAGGACGTCGTAGGGGCGCAGATCGGCGGACCCCAGGTCGCCGGCGTCGAGCTGCGTCACGGGGACCGAGAGCTCGCGGTCCAGGAGGTGCCACACATGGCCGAATCCCTCGGTGCTGACCGCCGGGCCGCAGGCGATGGCGATGCGCGGTTCGGTCAGGGGCCTGAAGTGCTGGCCGCCGAGGTCGGCGCTCTCGTCGGGCGAGCGCGCCGTGGTCAGGGCGTGGGCCAGGATGCCCGCGGACTCGGCCGCGCGGGCCACATCGGCCGCGGTGCGATCCGGGTTTTCGTGGGCGCGGACCAGGAGCGACCCGCGGCTGAAGCGGCGGCCCGCGGCGCTGAAGCTCTCGTCGCCGACTTCGACCGCGAGGCCGGCCGAGAGCGCCCGCGCGGCGAAGCGCACGGCCCCGTCGTCGCCCGCGTCCACCGCCCAGCCGTAGACGTGGGCGGAAGGATCGGCCGCGGGCACCACGCCGCCCCGCGGGCGTTCCACCGACGTGAGCAGCGTGGCGCGCTCCAGGGGCGCCAGGGCCCAGGCGCAGTCCAGGCCCAGCGCCTGTCCCAGGTTCCAGGCGGTGACGTCGTACATCTTGGAGTTGCCCTTGGTCTCCAGCTCCTTGCGCTCGGAGACGAGCATCGACTTCTCCAGGCGCGGATCGAAGGTCAGGTAGGCGCGCACCAGGGAGCCCTGGGGTTGGGCGGCGGGGATCACGTAGCTCCCCGCGGGGAATTTTCGCGTGTCGAGCCTGGCGCCGAGCGAGTCCAGCACCTCCGCGGCCTCGAACTCGGCATCGGCGCGGTAGACCTCGACGCCCTGGGCCAGCAGGCACTCCAGGAGCCAGCGCTCCCGCGAAGGCGCGCTTCCCGCGCACACCACGAAGGAACGATCGCGCCCGGGGAGCGCGACGTCGCAATTGTCGCGGCGCGTGGCCAGGAAGTCGGCGAGCACCTCGCGGCGATGGGCCTGGAGCGAGCGCAGGTTGGACTGGCTGGCGGTGATCTGGTGGCGCACGGCGTCGCGGTAGGTGGCGATCTCGCCGGTCCGGCGCCGCACGGCCGTGCCCGCGTAGCGCGCCTGCTCGTAGAGGATGCCGATGGCTCCGTTCAGGGAGCCCCAGGAGTCGGAGTAGAAGGGACCCAGTCCGTCGGCCCATTCGCGCGAGTAGTAGCTGGCTCCGAAGGCGTCGAAGGCGCGGGCGGCCTCGTCGGCGAACACGCGGTGCCACTTGTCGAGGGTCGCGGGGAGGTCCGGGTGTCGCGGGTCGGCCTGGGGATAGAACAGGAAGGTGTCCATGCCGCCCATTTCATGGGCGTCCACGAACAGCTGGGGCACGTACTTGCGCACGGCCGCCCAGCGCGCGCGGGTCTCCGGCGCCACCCCCGACATCCAGTCGCGGTTCATGTCGAACAGATAGTGATTGCCGCGGCCGTAGGGCCAGCGGCCGCGCGTGATGCCGTCGTCGCCCAGGTCGAGCACGCTGCTGGCCGAGGACTCGAGCACCGCCAGATGGCGCTCGCGGCCGTCGGGGTTCTGCATCGGATCGAAGACCACGACCAGGTCGTCGAGCAGGCGCTGGGTCTCGTCGGTCTGGTCGGCGATCAGCTGGTAGGCCAGTGCCAGGCCCGCGTCCACGCCCGACATCTCGTCGCCGTGGATCGAGTACGCCATCCAGGCCACCGCCGGAGAATTGCCGACGATGGCCGCGGCGGCGTCGGCCGTGAGGGAGCGCGGGTCGGCGAGCTGGCGCAGGTTCGCCAGGATGCCTTCGAGGTTCGCGTGGTTCTTCTCCGAGGTGACCACGCCCGCGAGCAACTCGCGCCCTTCATGGGTGCGGCCAGTGACTTCCAGGCGCACGCGCGGGCTCGACTGGGCCCACTCGCGCCACAGCCGCACGACCTCGTCGTGATGGGCGGGGCGGCGGCCCACTTCGGCCCGCAGCACGCTGGCGGGCGTTGCAACGCGCGGGTCCTTGGGGCCGGCCGGGAAGTAGTCGCGGTGGTCGTCCATCTCGGCGGGCACGCCGAAGGGGTTTTCTCGCACCGGGAGCGCGCCGGCGGGCGCGGCCTCCGGGAGGTCCGGCCGTGATCCGGATTGGGCGGGACGCCCCTCCCCGCGGGCCGGCACAGCCGCGGGCGCGCGCACCGCCGCGGCGCCTTCGGAGGCCTTCCGGGAAGCGGGCGCCTGTGCGCTCGCGCCACCCTGGGCGGGTTCTCCGGAGGGCGCGAAGGTGCAGGAGGAGAGCAGCAGGACGAAGGAAATCGTGCGCTTCATGGGCGCGCAGGATACGCGCCCGGCCCCGGCCTGTCCCGGCGGGCCCGAAGTGCTATCGTCCGCCCCTCCAATGGCGGGCCCTTAGCTCAGTGGTCAGAGCGGGCGACTCATAATCGCTTGGTCGCAGGTTCGATCCCTGCAGGGCCCACCCGCGCCCGCCGGCGTCCGGGCCCAGCCCCCCGGCACGCAGGGCAGGCTCCCGCGCGAGGAGGCTCGCGCCTCGCCCAGGGTGGCCCGAGCCGGCGGACTCCGGGCCACGAACTCGGGGCTCGAGTTCGAGTTCGATGAGGCGTGCACCGCTGCGGGAGTCGGGCCTATACTGCCGGGCGCTGCGCGATTTGCGCGGCACCCATCCCCTGGCCTCCGCGGTGAACCCGATGAAGCTGCTTCTCACCCTGTTCCTGGCCTTCGTTCCGGCCTGCGCGTCGTCGAGTTCCGCGGAGGTAGAGCCCAGTTCCGCGCCCTCCGCGGCGGCGGGCAACGCAGGAGAAAGCCACGTGAGCCCTTCCGCAATCCACGCCTCCGCGTCCCTGGGCGGCCAGGGAGACAAGTCCGCCGCGGCCGTCGGTTCCGCCGCGGTCTTCCCCTACGACGTCGAGCGTCACGAACTCGAGAACGGCCTCAAGGTGCTGTTCGTGCCCATGCCCTCCGAGGGGCTGGTGTCCTACTGGTCGATCGTGCGCACCGGCAGTCGCGACGAGGTGGAGCCCGGCGTCACGGGCTTCGCGCACTTCTTCGAGCACATGATGTTCCACGGCAGCGAGCGCTTTCCCGGCCCCGTGTACGACGGGATCGTCAACCGCATGGGCGCCGACGCCAACGCCTTCACCACCGACGACTTCACGGCCTACCACTTGGGGATCACCAACGTGGACCTGCCCAAGGTGATCGAGATCGAGGCCGACCGCTTCCAGGACCTGCGCTACGACGAGGCGGAGTTCAAGACCGAGGCCGGCGCCGTGTACGGCGAGTACAGGAAGGGCCGCGTCAATCCCTTCGAGGTGCTGTTCGAGAGCGTGCAGGAGACCGCCTTCGACGTGCACACCTACAAGCACACGACCATCGGCTTCGAGGCGGACATCCAGCGGATGCCGCAGCAGTACGCCTATTCGAAGACCTTTTTCCAGCGCTTCTACCGGCCCGAGAACGTGGTGCTGGTGGTCAGCGGCGACTTCGACCGTCGCGCGACCCTGGAGTTGATCCAGAAGCACTACTCGCCGTGGAAGAAGGGCTACGTGGAGCCCCGCGTGGCGCCGGAGCCCGAGCAGCGGGGCGAGCGGCGTGTGGACGTGCCCTTCGACGGGGAGACGCTGCCCATCCTGGCCCTCAACTTCAAGGGTGAGCGACTGCTCCCGGGCGATCGGACCATGATCGCCGCGACCCTGATCGGCGAGCTCGCCTTCGGCGAGACCTCCGACGTGTACAAGGAGCTGGTGCTGGAGGACCAGCGCGTCGATGCGCTGTTCGCGAGCTTCGGCTACAACCGCGATCCCGGCCTGTGGTCGGTGATCGCGCGGGTCAAGGACGCCGCCGACGTGGCTTCCGTGGAGCGCCGCCTGTGGAGCACCCTCGCGGACCTGTGCGAGCGACCGGTCGCCGAGGCGCGGCTCGACGCGGCGCGCTCGCGCCTGCGCTACTCGTTCCTGTCGGGACTCAATTCCCCGGGCAACGTCAACCAGTCGATCGCCCAGATCGTCGCGCTCACCGGGGACGTGCGGGCGGTGGAGGAGATCTACCTCACGCTGGCCCAGGTGACCGCCGAGGACGTGCAGCGCGCGGCCCGGCGCTACCTGACGCGGGAACGGGCCACGGTGGCCCTGGTCCACAGCGCGGCCAAGCCCGTCGCCGCGGCCCGGGTGGGCGCGTCGCCGCCGGTCCTGATGCCGGTCGCGGCCGACCAGAACGTCTCGGTCAAGGTCTCCTTCCGCGTGGGCAGCCAGGACGACCCCGAGGGCAAGGAGGGCCTCGCCGCCCTGGTGGGGGCGATGATCTCCGAGGGCGGCACGGCGAAGCACAGCTACGGCGAGGTGCTGGAAAAGCTCTTTCCCATGGCCGCGGGATATTCCGCCAACGTGGACAAGGAGCTCTCGGTGTTCACCGCCGAGGTGCACCGCGAGAAACTCGACGAGTTCTACGGCCTGATGGTGGACGCGCTGGTCACGCCCGGCTTCCGGGCCGACGACTTCGAGCGCCTGCGCGACAACGCGGTGTCGGAAATCGAGACCTCGCTGCGCTATTCCTCCGACGAGGAGCTGGGCAAGGCCTCCCTGGCCTCCGCGGTCTTCGGCGGCACCCGCTACGCGCACCCGGTCGGCGGAACCGTGGGCGGACTCAAGCGCATCACCCTGGACGACGTGAAGGCGTTCTGGGCCGCGCACTTCACGCGCGAGAACCTGGTGCTGGGGCTCGCGGGTTCCTATCCCGAGTGGCTGCAACCCTCCCTGGAAGCCGACCTGGCCCGGCTCCCCGAAGGCAAGCCCGAGCCCGTGGCCGCACCCACGGCGCCCGAGGTGCGCGGCCGCTCCGTCAGCATCGTGGAGAAGCCCGGTCCCTCGGCCGCCATCAGCTTCGGCTACCCGATTTCCGTGCGGCGAGGCACGCGCGAGTTCTACGCCCTGTGGATCGCCAACTCCTGGCTCGGGGAGCACCGCAACAGCTCCTCCCATCTGTACCAGGTGATCCGCGAGGCGCGCGGCATGAACTACGGCGACTACTCCTACATCGAGAGCTACCCCAACGGCGGACGGCGCACCAAGCCGCCCACCGGCGCGGCGCGCCGCGGCCAGATGTTCGAGGTCTGGATCCGGCCGGTGCCGCGCGAGCAGGCCCTGTTCGCCCTGCGGGCGGCCCTGCGCGAGGTGGAGTTGCTGGCGAAGAACGGCCTCACCCAGGAGCAGTTCGAGCTCACCAAGTCGTTCCTGACTTCCTATTCATTGCACTTCGCCGAGACCAACGGCGACCGCCTGGGCTACGCCCTCGACGACCGCTTCTTCCAGCTGGACCCCGGTCACCTGGCGCTGTTCAAGCGCATGATGAAGGAGATCACCCTGGAAGAGGTCAACGCCGCGGTGAAGCAGCACCTGCAGGTCGAGAACCTGTGGATCGCGATCGTCGCCGACAAGGCCCTGGAGTTGCGCGAGGCGATCGCCGCCGACCTCCCGAGTCCGATCTCCTACGGCGACGTGCCGAAGTCCGCGGCGATCCTGGCCGAGGACAAGCAGATCGAGCGCTACCCCCTGCGGGTGCCCCTGGAGCGCGTGTTCGTTCAACCGGTGGCCGAGGTGTTCTCGGGCGCCAAGTCCTTCACCTGGTAACCAGAAGGTCCCCGCACGATGACGGTTTCCCACGCGGCCCTGGCGCCGAGCAGCTCCCCCAATGCCCTGGAGATCCTCAGCGAGGGCGCCCAGGCCGTGCCTGACCTGTTCGGGATCCGCGTGGAGTTCATCCTGTTCGCCTTGACGCTGCTCGGCGTCGCGATCTTCCACCATCACACGCTCAAGGTGGCCCTCGCGGGGATGGTCTCCGTGCTGGCCTTCCGACTGGTCTTCACCGAGTTCGACCTGGTGGCCCACGTCTTCACGGGCTTCACCGGCCCGGACGGCCACCACCACGAGGGCGAGTGGAAGCTCTTGCTCAACCTGCTGGGGTTGCTGCTGGGTTTCGCGCTGCTCGCCAAGCAATTCGAGGACAGCCGCGTGCCCGACCTCTTGCCCAACATACTGCCCAACGGCGTGGCCGGCGGAGTGTGCCTGTTGGGGCTCGTGTTCGTCATGTCGGCCTTCCTCGACAACATCGCGGCGGCCATGATCGGCGGGACCATCGCCAAGGTGGTCTACCGGTCCAAGGTGCACATCGGCTTCCTGGCGGCCATCGTGGCCGCCTCCAATGCGGGCGGGGCGGGCTCGGTGGTGGGGGACACGACCACCACCATGCTGTGGATCTCGGGTGTTTCCTGGACGCAGGTGCTGCACGCGTTCCTCGCGGCGGGTGCGGCCTTCGTCGTGCTGGCTGCCTTTGCGGCGCGCCAGCAGCACGCCCTGCAGCCCATCCAGCGGGACGCGCCCCAGGGCCTGACCGTGGACAAGGGACGCCTCGCCGTGGTCGGCCTGATCCTGGTGGGGGCCGTGAGCACGAACGTGCTGCTGGATTTCCCGGCCCTGGGCGTGTGGGCTGCGATCCTGGTGGGGGCGGCCTTCCGCTCCACGGGCTGGCATGAGCTGCCCGCGGCGTTCAAGGGCTCGCTGTTCCTCCTGTCCCTGGTGATGTCCGCCTCGATGATGCCCGTGGACGAGCTGCCGGCCGCGTCGTGGGTTTCGACCCTGGGTCTGGGGTTCATCTCCTCGGTCTTCGACAACATCCCGCTGACCAAGCTCGCCATCGACCAGGGCGGCTACGACTGGGGCCTCCTGGCCTTCGCGGTGGGGTTCGGCGGCTCCATGATCTGGTTCGGCTCCTCGGCCGGCGTCGCGATCTCGAACTCCTTTCCCGAGGCCAAGTCCGTGGCCCGCTGGGTGCGCCACGGTTGGTACGTGCCCGTGGCCTACGTGGTCGGGTTCATGGCCCTCTACCTCAGCTTGGGGTGGCACCCTGAACTGCCCGGCGGCGAGGATCCCGCGCACCGGCCGGGCGGCATGGAGCAGCCCCGAGACCACTAGACCGGTCTTGGCCGGATGTCCCCGTGAGGAAATCCCCGTGAGGAAATCCCCGTGAGGAAATCCCCGTGAGGAAATCCATCGGGCCGCCCCCCCGCGAGCCCCCAGCGCGCGTCGACTCGGGGTGCCCCACCGGGGCGCGGGGGGGAGTTCCACCCCCTCGCGCACCGGCTCCGGCCGGGCGTCGAGGTCCTTCATCGGGACTTGGGGTTACCAGATTCGGCCGAGGGGTACATCTCGACCAGTTCGAGGGCGTGTTTGCTCACGCTCCCCCCTGCGCGTCAGACTCCTGCGCCCCGCCGCCCCCACCCCGGCGAGGCCCCCCCCACCCCGACGAGGCCCCCCCGGGCCGGACGTCCGACTCCCCCCCCGTCCCACGTTTCCATGATCGAGGTCACCGTCGCGGCCCTAGGGCCCGTGGTCACCGAGCTTGCCCAGGCGGCTTCCGAGCCCCTGGCACCCTTCGGCGTCCGCATCGAGTTCGTGTTCTTCGCGCTGACGCTCCTGGGCGTGGCGCTGTTCCACAAGCACACGCTCGCCGTGGCCCTCTCGGGGCTCTCGGTGATCACGGGCTACAAGCTCCTGTTCACCGACTACGACATCCCCGGTCACCTGCTCGGCGGCCACGGACACGAGGGGGAGTGGCCGCTGATCCTGAACCTGCTGGGCCTCTTGGTGGGCTTCGCCCTGCTGGCCAAGCACTTCGAGGAATCGAGACTGCCCGAGCTTCTGCCGCGTTGGCTGCCCAACGACTGGAAGGGCGGCTTCATGCTGCTGTGCCTGGTGTTCGTCCTGTCGAGTTTCCTCGACAACATCGCCGCGGCCATGATCGGCGGCACCGTGGCCAAGGTGGTGTTCAAGGACAAGGTCCACATCGGCTACCTGGCGGCGATCGTGGCCGCCTCCAACGCGGGAGGCGCGGGCTCGGTGGTGGGGGACACGACCACGACCATGATCTGGCTCGACGGGGTCTCGCCCCTGGACGTGCTGCACGCGAGCGTCGGGGCTGTCGCGGCCCTGCTCTTCTTCGGCGTGATCGCGGCGCGCCAGCAGGACGGATTCCAACGCATCCAAGCGGACCCCACGGGCGCGGTGCACGTGGACTGGTCGCGGCTGGCCGTGGTGGGCCTGATCCTGGCCGGGGCCATCACCACGAACGTGATGCACGTCGGTGGCAAGCAGTTCGGCTTCCCGGCCCTGGGCGTGTGGGTCGCGATCCTGGCTTGCGCGGTGTTCCGCCAGCCGGCCTGGCACGAGATCCTCCCGGCGGTCAAGGGCGCCGTGTTCCTGCTCTCCCTGGTCTGGTGCGCCTCGCTGATGCCCGTGGAGGAACTGCCCGCGGCTTCCTGGCAGACCGCCTTGGGGCTGGGCTTCATTTCGGCGGTGTTCGACAACATCCCGCTGACCAAGCTCGCCATCGAGCAGGGCGGCTACGACTGGGGCTTCCTGGCCTATGCGGTGGGCTTCGGCGGCTCGATGATCTGGTTCGGATCGAGCGCCGGCGTCGCCCTGTGCAACAACTTCCCCAAGGGCAAGAGCGTCTACGCCTGGATCAAGCACGGCTGGCACGTGGCGGTGGGCTACGTGATCGGGTTCTTCGTGTTCCTGGGCGTCGTGGGGTGGCACCCGCACGCGCCCCACAAGAATGTGAAGCCGGAGAGCGGAATTCCTGCTGCGCCGGTGGAGCCGGGCAAGTAGCCTCTCTCCCCGCGTGGCCGAATCTCCGCCGAATCCCGCGGCCGCCCCGAAGCGGCCGAACCTGCTGCGACGACTCTACGCCTGGGTGCTGGGCTGGGCCGAAACGCCCTACGGGACGCCCGCGTTGTTCGTGATCTCGTTCGCCGAGAGCTCGTTCTTCCCGATCCCCCCGGACGTGCTGCAGATCGCGCTGTCGGTCTCCAAGCCCCGCCGCGCCCTTTTCTACGCCGCCGTCTCGACCGTGGCCTCGGTGCTCGGCGGGATCGTCGGCTGGTACATCGGCCACGGACTGTGGGACGCCGTGGGCGAGTGGTTCTTCGCCCATGTTCCGGGCTTCACCCACGAGACCTTCTCCCTGGTGGAGTCCAAGTACCGGGAGAACGCCTTCCTGGCGGTGTTCACCGCGGCGTTCACGCCGATTCCCTTCAAGGTGTTCACCATCGCGGCGGGCGTGTTCCAGATCGCACTGCCGACCTTGATCGTCGCTTCTCTCCTGGGCCGCGGCGGACGCTTCTTCCTCGTGGGAGGGCTGATCTTCTTCTTCGGGCCGCGCGTCAAGGTCTTCCTCGAGAAGTACTTCGAGTTGGCCACGGTGGTGCTGCTGCTGCTGGGCCTCGGCGGCTTCCTGGCGGTCAAGTACGCACTCTGAGGGCGACTCACCCCGGCGCCGGAGTCAGGCGCACAGCAAGAGGTGCACGTCGGCCCGCAGGTGCCGCGTCAATCCCGCGACCACGTGCCCCCGGAGCAGGTGGTACACGGCGCTGCGCTGGGAATGGCCGACCACGACCGCGTCGACGCCGAGGGTTTCCGCTGCCCGCGCGATGCCCTCGACGGCATTGTGGGACACGGTCCAGACCGGGATCAGGTTCATGCCCTCCCGCTCCGCGAGCTTGGCGGCCTCGCGCAGGGCGGCGATGCCCGGATCGTCGGGGCTCGCCACCTCGGAGGCGCGCACGAACAGTCCGGCGCGTTCCTCCACGCAGAGCGCGTACAGCGTGCGCCCGCCCAGGCCGCGCTCCCGCAGGATGGCCTCGTTGACCACCGAGGGACTGATGGAGTGCAGTGCCACCAGGGTTCTCGAGGGGTACAGGTCTCGGATGGCCTCGGCCTGGGCGAGGGTCAGGATTTCGGCCCGTTCGGTGCGCTCCAGATCCTGGTCGGAGATCTCCCGCAGTCGCTCCGCGCGGCGCCGGACACTGGGCAGCAGGTAGAACAGGTCCGCAAACCACTTCTGCTGGGTACCCAGGGCGACCACCAGCCCCAGGCCGACGAAGAAGATGCCGAAGATGGTCGCCTGCTGCTTGTAGAGCAGGTTCGTGCACCAGGCGAGCACCACCACCAGCGTGGTGAACACGCCGATGGCGAACGTCCAGCCGCGCTGGCCCTCGCGCCAGCGCACCACGTCCAACCCGCTCGAGGAAAGCAGGAAGGCGCCCAGGAGGCCGAAGGCGTACAACTCGCCCAGCAGGGCCAGGTCGCCGGAGGAGGCCCAGATCACGGCGCCGGGCACGACCGTGGCGATCAGGATCGCGATGTAGGGCGTCCGGAACCGGCGGCTGCGCTGGGCGACGACCGCGGGCAGGTAGCCGAGTTCCACCAGCGCCAGGAAGACGTGGTAGCTGCCGATGATCGCCGTATTGGCGGCGAAGAGCAGCAGGGCCGAAGCGGTGGCGATGACCGCGAGCTGCAGCGGCAGGCCGCCGGCCAGGGTCGCCAATTCCGAGATGAAGCGCTCGCTGTTCGCGGCCTTCGTGGCGGAGTCCAGGAGCTCGATGGCGAAGAGCGTCAGCAGGGGCGAGGTGATCAGGATCGTGAGCACCACGAGCCACATTCCGCGCTTCGCCGTGGCGCGGATCGGCAGTCGCATGGCGGGCGAGAGCTGACTGATGGACTCCAGGCCCGAGAACGCCAGCCCAGGCTCCGGCGAAGCCCACGACAAAGGTCTTCGCGGACACGTCGGTGGCGCGCTGGAACGCGCCGCCCAGGTGCTCCCAGGCCGCCGGATCGTCGCGAATGGAGTACAGCGTGGCCCCGATCACGATCAGGTCGATCCCCACGGCGCACAGGGCCATCAGGAACGAGATCGAGGCGCTCTCCCGGATCCCGATGATGTTGAGCACCGCCAGCAGCGCCAGGGCGCCGGCCGCCACCAGCACCACGTGCGAGTCGAGGGGCGCCCAGACGCTGGCCAGGTAGTGCACTCCGGAAACCGAAGAAACCGCCGCGGTCAGGAAGTAGTCCAGCGTGATCAACAGACCGCCGACCAGCCCCCACTTGGGACTGAAGGCGCGGCTCGCCACCGTGACCACGCCGCCCCCGTCGGGGTGGCGCCAGCAGATCTCCACGTACTTCCAGGCCAGCAGCAGGAACCCCGCCATGGAGGCCGTGACGAACAGTGGAGCGAGGTCGCCCACGCCCCGCATGTCGTGCAACATGCCGGGCACGTAGTAGATGCTCGTGCCGATGTCGGCGAAGACGACCGCCCAGACCAAGAGCGGCGAGAGCTGACGCACGGAGCCGTCCCCCCCTGACGGGGCGGAGCGGCCTGACCCTGGGTCCGACATGGAGCGAAACATGCTCCCACCTTCGTCTCTGGAATTCCAATGGCGGGTCCGAGGCCTGGGGTCGGTGTCCGCTGAAGCTCAAATATGGAGGCGGCGCGGCCTGGGCCCTGGCGCCACGCCCCTTCGAACCTCACGATCTGGCGCGAGTCCATGAGCCAATCCGCGGCCCCGGAGATGCCCCGCCCCGAAGCGGGTCCAAAGAGTTCCGCCGGGGACCACCTGCGGCAGCTCTCGCCGCTCTTGGTCTGGGCGGTCGTCTTCGCCGACAACGGCACCAGCGTCTACTACGTCCCGGGGATCCTCTACGAGCAGGTGGGGGAGTTCGCCCCCCTGTTCGTGATCCTGGGCCTGTTCGGGTTCTTCCTGCTGGCCCACAAGTACGTGGAGATCTGCTGGCGCAAGCCCGACGGCGGCGGCGTGGTCTCCATGGCGAGCCAGGCCTTCTCGCCGCGCGTCGGCCTGGTGGGCGGGCTGTTGATCTCGGTCAGCTACTTCCTGACCTCGGCCATCTCGACCGTCTCGGGCGTGCGCTACCTGGGCAGCCTGACCAACATCCCGCTGTTCGGCTACTTCAACGAGCACGTGGTCGGCGCGGCCGTGGTGCTCCTGGTCCTGCTCGCGATCATCAACGTGGTCGGCATCCGCGAGAGCGCCACGCTCTCGTTGCTGATCGCGCTGTGCGCCCTGGGCGTCAACCTGATCGTGGCCGTGGTCACCCTCTGGCGCGCCGAGCCGGCCCAGTGGGAGAGCATGCGGGACCATGTGAGCCTGATCGGCAACCTCGATGCCGGCACGTTCTTCGTGGGCTTCGCGGGGGCTTGGCTGGCGTTCTCGGGCCTGGAGTCCATCAGCCAACTCTCGCCCGCCATGCGCCTGCCGATCCTGGGCACCGCCAAGCGCGGCATGTGGTACGTGGTCGGGACGATCGTGATCACCTCGCCGATCCTGACCCTGCTCTCGATCTCGCTGCTCTCGCCGGAGGTGAAGGGCGACCATCTGTCGTCCGATCGCTTCATCTCGGAGCTGGCCTTGTTGTCGGGCGGCTGGCCGCTGCAGATCGCGGTTGTGGCCACCGGCGCGTCCCTGCTGCTGTTCGCCTCGAACACGGCGATCATCGGCGCCTACCACGTGTTCCTGGCGCTGGTGGAGCAGGGCTACATGCCGGCCCAGATCGCCGCGCGCAACCGTCGCTTCCACACCCCCACGTGGCGGTGCTGGTGGCCACGGTGCTGCCGATCCTGGTGATTCTGGTGCTCGAGGACAACCTGGTGGAGCTGGGCCACCTGTACGCCTTCGGCCTGTTGGGCGCCTTCCTCTTGTCCTCGGCCAGCGTGGACGCGATCCGCTGGCGGGAGGGCGTGCGCGGCTGGAAGCTCGGCATCGGCCTGTGCACCACGGTCCTGGTGATCACCGCCTGGCTGGTGAACCTGATGCTCCAGACCCAGGCCACGGTGGCCGGGTTCCTGCTGGTGGGCGCGGGCCTGCTGCTCGCGGTGGGTACCCAACAACGCTGGTTCTCGGACCTGCTCTACATGCACCCCACGGTGAAGCGCCGTGCCGAGCGCATGATCGCCGAGTCGGAGCACGGTCTGGAGGTGGAATCCACGGCCGAGATCCTGAGCCTGCAGCAGGCCGAGGCGATCACGGCCCTCTACCCCTCGCACACGCTGGTGGCGATTCGCAGCCCCAGCCCGGGCGTGGTCCACGAGGCCATCACCCGCGAGCGCGGGCTGGGCGGCAAGGTGATCTACGCCCTCTACGTGGTGGAGCGCACCGGCCTGTTCGTGGGTGCCAGCGAGTTCGAGCCCGACGAGGAGGGCATCGCGGCCCTGCAGGCCGCCGTCCAGGCGGGCGAGCGCGAGGGTTTCGAGGTGATTCCCATCTGGACCGTCTCCCACAATGCCGTCGAGGGCATCGCCCGCGCCGCCGAGAATCTGGGCGTGAGGGCCCTGGTGGTGGGCGTCAGCCAGCGCCACGCCATCTACCATCTGCTGCGCGGCCACGTCGTGGCCGGGCTGACGCGGCAGTTGCCCAGCCACATCCGCCTGGTGCTCTGCACCTGATTCGAACCTGAGCCATGGACCACTGGGCACTTTGGATCGTCTTCGCCGTCGTCGTGCTGACCATGATGGCCCTCGACCTGGGCCTGCACCGGCGCGAGGTGCGCGCCATCGGCGTGCGCGAGGCGCTGCTGCGCACGGCCGTGTGGGTCGCGCTGGCCCTGGGCTTCAACGGCCTCGTGCTGTGGCAGGACGGCACGACGCGGGCGGGCGAGTTCCTGGTCTGCTACCTGACCGAGCAGGCGCTTTCGGTCGACAACATCTTCGTTTTCATCGTCATTTTCCGCTACTTCGCGGTGACGAGCGCGAACCAGCACCGCGTGCTCTTCTGGGGCATCCTGGGCGCGGTGTTTTTCCGCGCGATCTTCATCCTCGCGGGCGTGGAGCTGGTCTCGCGCTTCGAGTGGACCATGTACCTGCTGGGCGCCTTCCTGGTGTTCACCGGCATCAAGCTCTTCACCGCCGACGACACCCAGGAGATGGACCCGGAGAAGAACCTGGTCCTGCGGCTGACGAAGAAGTACCTGCCGGTGACCGACCAGATCCGCGGGCCCCATTTCTTCGTGGTCGAGAACGGCCGGCGGATGGCGACTCCGCTCTTCGTGGCGCTGCTCGTGGTCGAAACCACGGACATCATGTTCGCCGTGGACTCCGTGCCTGCGGCCCTGGCCATCACCCAGGACCGCTTCGTGCTCTACACCTCGAACGTGTTCGCGATCCTGGGCCTGCGCTCCCTGTACTTCGCCGTGGCGGGCATCATTCCCTACCTGCACTACCTGCAGCACGGCCTCTCGGCGATCCTGGTGTTCATCGGCGGGAAGATGCTGGCGGCGAGCCACTACCACATCCCGATCCCGGTGTCCCTGGGCGTGGTGGGCGGCGTGCTCCTGGTTTCGATCGTGGCCAGCGTGGTGCGCGCGCGCATGCTGGCCAGCCCCACGACCCACGAGCCGCCCCTCGAGCTTCCCGGCCAGCATCCGCGCCCGGACGCCGGGGAAAAGCCGCCCGCGCGGGAAGCCCCGCGGAAGTCGGGAGGCGACGAGAACCCCTCCTGAGCGGACGCGATGAAGCTCGCCCTGCTCGCCGTGCTGTTCTTCGCCGCCCTGGCGGCGGCCTACAGGTTCTACGGCCGCTTCGTGGCGCGGGCCCTGGGCCTCGACGACAGCCGCGCGACTCCGGCCCACACGCGGGCCGACGGCGTCGACTTCGTGGCCACGCCGCCCTTCTACCTGTTCGCCCAACACTTCTCGGCCATCGCCGCCGCCGGGCCCATCGCGGGACCGATCCTGGCCTGCCAGACCTTCGGCTGGCTGCCCTGCCTGCTGTGGATCGGCGTGGGCGTGGTGTTCATCGGCGCCGTGCACGATTTCGCCAGCCTCGCGGCCTCGGTGCGCCACGGCGGCACCTCGGTGGCCGAGATCGCCCGCGCCCACCTGGGCACGCCCGCCGGCCGGGCCATGATGGCCTTCATCTGGATCGCGTTGATCTACGTGATCGTGGCCTTCACCGACATCACGGTGGGGTCCTTCGTGACCGGCACGGAGGAATTGGCGGCGGGGAGCCACAGCTTCAACCCCGGCGGCGCCGTGGCCATGGCGAGCGTGTCCTACCTGGCGCTCTCCTGCCTGCTGGGACTGGTGCAGCGCTTCCTCGCGCCGCCCCTGTGGCTCGCCACCGTGCTGTTCGTGCCCGCGACCTTCGCGGTGGCCTGGGCGGGCACGCATTTCTCCCATGTCCTGGAGTTCGACCGCATCACCTGGGGACTCGTGATCCTGGGCTACTGCGCCCTGGCCTCGGTGACGCCGGTGTGGGCTCTGCTGCAGCCGCGCGGGTATCTCGGCGGGTTCGTGCTGTATTCGGCCCTGGCCATCGGCGTGGTCGGCATCCTCTCCTGCCGCTACGAGATCCAGGCGCCCGCCTTCAGGACCTTCGACGCGGGCACGAGCACCGGGGCCCTGTTCCCGTTCCTGTTCGTGACCATCGCCTGCGGCGCCTGCTCGGGTTTCCACGGGCTCGTCTGCTCGGGAACCACCTCGAAGCAGGTGAGCCGCGAGTCCCACATGCACTTCGTGGGTTACGGGGCCATGCTGGCCGAGGCCTTCGTGGCCCTGATCGCCCTGGTGACCGTGATGATCGTGATGCCCGGGGACCTCGCCGGCCTGCAGCCCGGGACGATCTACGGCCGCGGCATCGGCGAGTTCCTGACCCAGTGGATCGGCGAGGACAAGCGCAACTTCGCCGTGACCTTCGGGGCCATGGCCTTCTCGACCTTCGTGTTCGACACGCTCGACGTGTGCACGCGCCTGGGCCGCTACATCCTGGAGGAGCTGTTCGGCTGGAGGACCCGTGCCGGCGCCCTGTGCGCCACGCTGATCACCATCGGTCCGCCGACGTTGATCCTGTGCACCTCGGACGCGGGGGCCTGGAAGGATTATTGGACCCTGTTCGGCGCCTCGAACCAGTTGCTGGCGGGCCTCACCCTGGTCGCCATCACGATCTGGCTGCGCAAGGGCGGCCGACCCACGTGGTTCACCCTCGTGCCCATGGTCTTCGTGCTCTCGATCACCCTGTGGGCCCTGGCGCGCATCGCGCTGGCGAGCTTCGCCGCCTCGGCCGGCCTCGACGCCAAGCTTTGCAATGGACTGGCGTCCGCGGCGCTGATCGGCCTGGCGTTGTTCGTGGTCGCGAGCGCCCTGAAGCGCTGGCGCGAGCCCCTGACCGCGGGCCCCTAGGCCCCTTCCCCGGCGGGGATCCCCCGCGGGGCGTCGTTCCAGGGGGGCGCCACCAGGCGCCTGCGTCCGTCGGACGAGCGCGTGGGAGGAGTGCCCGCCGCGTGCCCCGGATCGGCGAGCGCGAAGTCGCGATCCCACAGCTGGCAGGTGACCTGCCGGTGGGACTGGTCCAGGCCCTCGCAGTAGTTCGTGAACTTGCAGCGGCGCACCTCGCCGCCGCGGCCCGACTCGACCTTGCGGAACCAGTCGGGGTCGGCGAGGGACTGCCGCGCGCTGGCGACGAAGTCGGCCGCGCCCTCGGCCAGGGTCTTCTCGGCCAGCTCGAAGGTCGAGAGGCCCCCGGCGGCCACCACCGGCGTCTGGAATCCCGCGGCGCGCACGGCGGCGCGCACGGCGGCGGCCGGCCCCAGGTGGCGGCCGAAGGGACCGCGCGAGAGGGCGGAGCGCGGGTCGTCGATGCGCACCGTGGGCATGCACTCCATGCCGCTTCTCCCCGTGTAGGGATACGCCGCGGCGCCGACCTTGGGCTGGCGCGCGTCGTCGAACTTGCCGCCGGTCGAGATCGACAGGAAGTCGAGTCCAGCCCGGGCGAAGGAGAGGCCGTGGCGCACGGCGTCCTCGGGGCGGCCCCCGCCGGGGATGATCTCGTCGCCCAGGAAGCGCACGCCGACCACGAAGTCCGGCGACACCGCGCGCGCACGGCGGCGAACACCTCCAGGGGCAGGCGCAGCCTTCCCTCGGGCGTGGAGCCGTAGCCGTCCGCGCGCGTGTTCGTGGGCGAGAGGAACGAGGCCAGGGTGTAGGCGTGGGCCGCATGCAACTCGATGCCGTCGAAGCCCGCCTGCTCTGCGCGGCGCGCGGCCGAGGCGAACAGGCCCGGCAGCGTGCGCGGAAGTTCCGCCACGTGGGGGAGCTCCAGGTCGGTGACGCGTTCGCGGGCGCCGTACTCCAGGCTCTCGCGCTCGCGGGAGTCCAGGAGGCCCAAGAGCTCGGCGTGGGGGAGCTCCGAGAGGCGCGCGCGCACGCGGCCCTCGTCCGCCGTGAGCCAGCCCGCGTCGGACAGACGCCGCGCCAGCTCTTCCCGATGTCGCGGCCGGAGGACCAGGAATCGTTCGAGGAATTTGTGCTTCTCTGGCCTCCGCCGCACGGCCAGGAAGTCGATCAACTGCACCAACAGCCGCGTGCGACCCCGGGACCGTTCGCGCACGCGCTCCGTGAGCCGGGCGAGCCCCGGCACGAAGCGGTCGTCCCCGATGCGCAGCAGGGGACCGCTCGGCACGTCGCGCACGCCCGTGGCTTCCACCACCAGCACGCCCGGGGCGCCGTCGGCGAAGCGGCCGTACCAATCGAGCACATCGGCGGTGACCAGCCCCTCCTGGGTGGCGCGCCAGGGCACCATGGCGGGCACCCAGGTGCGCGTGCGCGTGGAGAGCGCGCCCAGGCGGCCGGGCTGGAACAGGCGGCTCTGGAGCGCCTCCTGCCGCGAGGGCCAGCGCGTCGGCGGCACCGGGTGGGGCGGGTGGCCGCGGGGGAGCTCGGGTTCGTTGGACAAGCGTCGTAGGATACGCGGCGCGCGCCATGCCGACGACGAACCCTCCCACCGCCCCGTCCGCGTCCGCGAGCAGGTCCGGCCCGCCCCTGGGCGGGGAATCCCCGCGATCCCAGGCCGGCCGTCGGCGCGCCGCGGCGCTGGCGCTGCTGCTCCTGATCCCCCTGCCTTCCCTGGGGATTGCCAGCGAGATGATCTGGTTCCAAGGGACCCTGGGCCTCTTGATCCTGGGGGCCACGAAGGTGGGCATCCTGGCCCTGCCGTGGCTGTGGTCCGTTTTCGTGGACCGCACGCCGCCGGCCCTGGCTCGACCGAGCCGCGCGGCCCTGGGCCTGGGCCTGGGGCTCTCCACAGGTCTCGTGGGGGCCGCCGCCGTGGTGCTGGGCTACTGGTTCCTGCTGCGGGATCGCATCGATCCCAGCACCGTGCGGGAAATGGCGCGGGCCAACCACATGCTGGAGCCGCGCGTCTTCCTCGCCGTGGCGGTCTACATCTGCCTGCTCAATTCCCTGCTGGAGGAGTACGTCTGGCGCTGGTTCGTCTACCGCCAGTTCGAGGTCCTCGCGCCCCGTCCCCTGGCGGTGGTGCTGGCCGCCCTCGGTTTCACGCTGCACCACTCCCTGATCCTCGCCACCCAGTTCGGGGCGGAGCTGTGCTGGATCGGGTCCCTGGCCGTGTTCACGGCCGGCGTCGCCTGGTCGTGGCTCTTCGCGCGCACGCGCTCGGTCTGGTGCGGATGGATCAGCCACGCCCTGGTCGACGTGGCGGTCTTCTGGGCCGCCTGGCGGATCCTGTTCGGCTAGCCCGTCGCCACGCCGAACAGGCGCCCGACGCCGTAGGTGGCGGCGGCCGCGGCGCCGCCGATCAGGGCCAGGCGCGCGCCGCTCCACAGCGCCGACTTGCCGGTGAAGAAGGAAAGCAGCGCTCCCACGCCGAACAGGGCGCCGGCGGCCGTGGCGCCAGAGGCCCAGAGGCCCGCGGGGCCCTCGAGGACCCACAGGGGCACGAGGGGCAGCAGGGCTCCGAGGGCGAAGGCCAGGAAGGACCACAAGGCCGCACCCAGGGGCGAGGCAAGCCCCGAGGGATCGAGGCCGAGCTCGTCGCGGGCCAGGGTGTCCAGGGCGTGCTCCGGGTCGGACATGAGGGAACGGGCCAATTCCGCGGCCTGCGCGGGGGTCAAGCCGCGCGCGCGGTAGATCGTCGCCAGCTCGGCCTCCTCCTCCTCCGGGTACAGGGCCAGCTCGGCGCGTTCCAGGCCGATCTGGTGCTGGAACAGTTCCCGTTGGGAGCGCACGGAGATGTACTCGCCCGCGGCCATGGACGAGGCGCCGGCAAGCAAACCCGCCAGGCCGGCGATCACCAGGGTCCGCGGATCGGCGTTGGCTCCGCTGACGCCCAGGATCAGGCTCGCGTTGGAGACGATGCCGTCGCTGACCCCGAAGACCGCCGCCCGCAGGTTGGAGCCCTGATCGGCGCTGCGATGGCGCCCGGCCTCCTGTTCGGGGCCGCCGTGGCCCGGGGCGGCCGCGCCCGGGCGGGCGCCGAAGTAGGAAAGGCCGCGGACTTTGCGCGCCGCCAGAACCGCGCGCATGCGCCGGGCGCCGAGGCGCCGCGACAGGGCCGCCACCACGCGGGTCGAGGCGGCGGGACGGAACGGCGGCGCCGCGGCGGGACCGCCCGCCCGCGCCTCCCAGATCGCGGCCTGGCCTTCGGCGGCCAGGGCCAGTTCCGCGAACAGGGCGCGGGCGCCCGGGTCCCTCTCGCTCTCGGCCAGGACGCGGTAGAGATAGGCCGACTCCAGCTCTTCGTTCCGGTGCTGGATCTCCACGGTTCCGCTCGACATGGCCCAGAGCATACGGCCGTCCGGGGCGGGCCGTCCGTCCACGAGCGGGAGCCCGGCTCCGCGGAGCCTTGGGTTCGTCGTGGCGCGGGAGCGCCGGGCAATGCACACTCACGGCCCACATGGCGGCAGGGGCATGGCGGCACGGACGGCACTGATCACCGGCGGCGCGGGCGGCATCGGCGCCGCCGTGGCGCGCAGGCTCTCCCGGGCGGGGATGTTCGCCCTGGTGGCCGGCCGCGATCCAGAGAAGCTCGGGACCGTGGTGGGGGAGATCGTCGCCGCCGGCGGGCGGGCCGCCCCCGTGCGGCTCGACCTGGAGGATTCCCGCTCCGTCGCGGGCGTGCGGGAGGCCGTGGCCGCCGCCGGCCAGGACCCCGACGCGCTCGACGCCCTGGTCAACGTGGCGGGCATCGCCATCAGCGCGCCCCTGTTCGCGAGCGACATTTCCTCGCGCCTGTTCGAGCGCCACCTGGTGGTCAATTTTCACGGCCCCCGGGCCCTGATCGAGTCTTTCGCCCCCGCCATGGGCCTGCGAGGGACGGGGCGCATCGTGAACGTGGCCTCGTCGGCGGGCCTGCGCGGCTACGCCTATACCGCGGCCTACTGCGCTTCCAAGCACGCCCTGATCGGCTACGTGCGAGCCGCGGCCCTGGAGCTCGCCGGCAGCGGCGTGGCGATCTCCGCCGTCTGCCCGCACTTCGTGGATTCGCCCCTGACCGACGCTTCGGTCCGGCGCATCGTCGAGAAGACCGGGCGCACGCCGGAAGAGGCGCGCGCGTTCCTGGCCTCCCAGAATCCGGGCGGCCGCCTGATCGCCTGCGAGGAGGTGGCCGAGGTGGTCCTCACGTTGATCGAGGGGGACGAGAACGGGACGATCCTCGAACTCGACGGCGCCCGCGTGCTGCGCGTGGAGGGGCCCGTCACCAAGCCGTTGCGCAAGAAGGAGTGAGCCCGTGAGCCAGTTCCAGATCATCCAACCGGCCGGGTGGAAGTCGCCCCGGGGATACGCCAACGGCGTGGCGGCGCCGCTCTCGGGCCGGACCCTGTACATCGCCGGCCAGGTGGCCTGGGACGCGCAGCAGCGCCTCGTGGGCGGGCAGGATTTCACGGCCCAGTTCCGCCAGGCCCTGGCCAACGTCGCGGCCGTGCTCGCCGCGGCGGGCGGGGCGGGCACGCACCTGGTGCGGGTCACCGTCTACGTGACCGACAAGCGGGCCTACCTGGCCTCGACCAAGGCCGTGGGCGCCGCCTGGCGCGAAATCCTCGGGCCCTGGTATCCGGCCATGACCCTGGTGGAGGTGGCCGCGCTGCTGGAGGAGGGCGCCCTGGTGGAGATCGAGGCGACCGCCGTGCTCCCGCAGTAGGATGGCTCTCCCCACCATGGCCAAGAACACTCAATCCAGCCTGCTCGCCCAGGTCCTCGATCCCCTGGTCGTGCGCCAGTTGCGCGCGCGCCTCGAACAGGTGCGCGTGCAGCGCGCCAACCGCATGCGCCAGGCCCAGGCCCGGGTGCTGCAGTTGGAGGAGGACATCGCCCGCGTGGCCCTGCTGTCCCGCTCGGTGACCGAGCTGTGCCTCAAGAAGGGCCTGTTCACGAAGCGCGAGCTGGCGGAGCAACTGGTGGCCACGGACATCGTCGACGGGGCCCTGGACTTCGGCCTCGACCCCGCACTGGCGCTCCCGGGGGAAGAGCTGCTGCGCGAGGAAGCCTCCGCGCGGCCCGCCCGGGCCAAGCGCAGCCGATCGAAGCCCGCGCCCGGCAAGGCGAAGCGCAAGTAGGAGTGCGCGCGCCATGGACCCGCGCCACTTCCGCTACAGCGAGGACTCGGGCGTCGCCGTGATCCGGCTCGATCGCCCCGAGCGGCTCAACGCGCTGACCTTCGATTCCTACGCCGAGCTGCGGGACACGTTCCGGCTGTTGCGGACGCGGGATTCCGTGCGCGCGGTGCTGCTCACGGGGACCGGCCGCGCCTTCTGCTCGGGCGGCGACGTGCGCGACATCATCGGCAAGCTGTTCGGCGTCTCCGACGCGGAGCTCCTGGCGTTCACGCGCATGACCTGCGACCTGATCGAGAACATGCGCCTTCTGGAAAAGCCCATCGTCGGCGCGCTCAACGGCACCGTTTGCGGGGCCGGCGCGGTCATGGCGGCGGCCTGCGACGTGCGCGTGGCGAGCGAAGAGGCGAAGATCGCCTTCCTGTTCACCAAGGTCGGCCTGTGCGGCGCGGACATGGGGGCGGCCTGGCTCTTGCCGCGCATCGTGGGGCTGGGGCGGGCCAGCGAGCTTCTGATGTTCGGCGACTTCATCAGCGCCGCGCGGGCCCTGGAGATCGGGCTCTACAACAAGGTCGTGCCGGCGGCGCAGCTGGAGGCCGAGGCGCGCGCCTGGGCCGTGAAGCTGGCCGCGGGGCCTTCCATGGGCCTCGCCATGACGAAGCGCATGCTCAACCTGGAGGCCCACATGTCCCTGGAGCAGGCGCTTCAGACGGAGGGGTGGATCCAGGCCGAGTGCATGGGACATCCCGACTATCGCGAGGCCTACGAGGCCTCCGTGGCGAAGCGCGCGCCCGACTTCACGAAGCACGGCGCCCTGGATCGGCTCTCGTGAGCGCCTCCCCATGACCTCGGAGACCCCGAAGGCCCAAAAGGCCACCGAGGCCACGGAAACCACGGAGGCGCGGATCCTCGCGCGGCTCTCCCGGGAAGCGGACGAACTCGGTCGCCAACACGCCGAGGAATTGCAGCGCCTGGACGAGACCCGCGGGGCGCGGCGCGCGCTCGAGCTGCTCGGCCAGGCCGGCCTCGCGGCCTGGATGGTGCCCCGCGTCCACGGCGGCGCCGACGCCGGCCCCCTGTGCCCGCCGGAGACCATCAGCGTGCGCGCGGCCTGCGTGCTGCGCCAGTCCCTGGCCTACCACTCGGCCATGCTCGACGTGATGCTGGTGATGCAGGGCCTGGGGTCGCTCGCCCTGGCGCGCTCCGCCGGTCCGGCCCTGGCGCGACAGTGGCTCGGGCCCGTGGCGCGCGCCGAGGCCTGCGCCGCCTTCGCCCTGACCGAGCCGGGCGCGGGCTCCTCGCTCACCGATGTGGCCCTGCGCGCCCGCCGCCACGGCGACGCTTGGAGCCTGAATGGGCACAAGACCTTCATCTCGAACGCGGGCGTGGCGGACTTCTACAGCGTGCTCGCGCGCACGGCGGAGGAGCCGCGGGCTTTCAGCATGTTCTGCGTGCCGGCGAACGCGCCGGGCCTGCGCACCGAGCGTTTCGAAGTGCTCGGACCCCACCCGATCGGCGACGTGTACTTCGAGGACGTGCGCGTCCCGGACAGCTCGCGCCTGGGGGCGGAGGGCGCCGGACTGGAGCTCGCGCTGGCGGTGCTGGCGCGCATGCGCACGTCCGTGGCCGCGGCCGCCAACGGCTTCGCGCGCCGGGCCTGCGACGAGTCCCGACGCCATTTGTCGACCCGCGAACAATTCGGCAAGCCCCTGTCCGCCTTCCAGGGCCTGTCCTTCGACGTGGCCGAAATGGACACGCGGCTGCGCGCCGCGGAACTGCTGGTGGACGAGGCCGCCCTGGTCGTCGATCGCGGCGGCGAGGGGACCCTCGAAGTGGCGCGCGCCAAGCTCTTCGCCACCGAAAACGCGGGCTGGGTCTGCGATCGCGCCGTGCAGCACTTCGGCGGCCTGGGCGTCAAGCGCGGCAGCGCCGTCGAGGCCCTGTATCGCGACGTGCGCGCCCTGCGCATCTACGAGGGCTCCAGCGAAGTCCAGAAGTTGATCCTCGCCAAGGAGCTGTTCCGCCGCAGCACCTGAGGTGCCGCCGTCCTTTCCACGCCATGGCCAAATTCCAAAAACACGTATTCGTCTGCGCCAACGAGCGCTCGGCCGAGGACCCGCGCGGGTCGTGCAAGGCGCGCGGCGCCGAGGCCGTGCTGGCCGCCTTCAAGGAGCAGCTCGTCGAGGCCGGATTCAAGCGCGTGATCCGCCCCAACAAGGCCGGCTGCCTCGACCAGTGCGCCCACGGCGTGTGCATGGTCGTGTACCCCGACGCCGTCTGGTACGGCGGCGTGACCGCCGGGGACGTGCCGGAGATCATCGAGAAGCACCTGATTCGCGGTGAAATCGTCCAGCGGCTCCTGATCCCCGACGACAAGCTCACCGGCCTGGACCCCGCGCGGCAGGGGAAGCCGGCCTAGACGCCATGAACCTCGCACAGGCGACGCAGTTGGCCGCCGGCCACGATCCGGAGGTCTGGCGCAAGGAGTTTCCGATCCTCGCAGAGACCACGTACCTGGTGACCCACTCCCTGGGCGCCATGCCGCGCGGTGTGTACGCGAAGCTCCAGGCCTACGCCGACCAGTGGGCCACCCGCGGCGTCCGCGCCTGGGCCGAGGGCTGGTGGGATTCGCCGCTCAGCGTGGGCAACGTGCTCGGCCAGCTGATGAACGCGCCCGCGGGTTCGGTGGTGATGCACCAGAACGTCTCGGTGATCGAGAGCCTGGTGGCCTCGTGCCTCGATTTCTCCGGCCCGCGCAAGCGCGTGGTCTACGACGACCAGAATTTCCCCACGAACATGTACGTGTGGGAGGGCGCGCGCCAGGGAGCCGAGATCGTCTGCCTGCCGTCCAAGGGCCGCCTGGGCGTGCCCCTGCGCTCCAGGCCATCGACGAGCGCACGCTGATCGTCCCCATCAGTCACGTGTGCTTCCGCAACTCCTACAAGCACGACGCCCTGGCGGTCTGTCGGCGCGCGCGCGAGGTCGGCGCCCTGGTACTCCTGGACACCTACCAGTCCCTGGGCACGGTGCCCGTCGACGTCCAGGCCCTGGGCGTGGACATGGTCTGCGGCGGCTCGGTGAAATGGCTTTGCGGCGGTCCCGGGGCGGGCTACCTCTACGTGCGCCCCGACCTGCTGGAGCGCCTGGAGCCTCGCATCACCGGCTGGGCCGCCCACGCGGCGCCCTTCGCCTTCGAGTTGGGAGCCCAGCGCTACGCACCCGGCCCGGCGCGGCTGCTGCACGGCTCGCCCGCGGTGCCGGCGCTGCTGGCGGCCACGGCGGGCTACGAGTTGATCGCCGCGGTGGGGGTGGAGCGCATCCGCGCCTGGTCCATCGTGCGCACCGAGGCCCTGCGCGAGGACCTGCTGGCGCGCGGCTTCGAAGTTCCCAGCCCCGCCGATCCCGAGAACCGCGGCGGCACCTTGACCGTCAGGCTCGCCCCCGGCGAGGACGGCACGGCGTTCGTCGCGGCCCTGGAGGAGCGCGGCATCCTGGTGGACCACCGGCCCGAGGCGGGACTGCGGGTCAGCCCGCACTTCTACACGCGCGGACGAGCTGAAGAGTTTCGCCGCCGCGCTCACGGAGCTGCGCACGCGGGCGGCTGGAAGCAACACCTGGGCGCGCGCAAGGCGGCGGCCTGGATCCAGGAGTGCGCCGAACCCATCGGCCCCGCCGACTCCTTAGGGCCCTCGGCCCGCGATCCGCGTTTGCCAAGGGAGTCCAAAGACGGGACACTGGGATGTCCGTTCTTCCGCCGGGGCCGTCCACGGCTCGGCCATCCTCTCCGCAAGATCGACCATGGCCCAACGCCTCGTTCTCGCTCTTCGAACTTGCGCCGGGAAGCTCGTGCTCTCCGCTACCGCATCCGCTCCCTCGGCCACCTTCTCGGTCGCCGACGAGCAGAGCGGGAGCCCGACCGCGCGGGAATTGACGGTGTTCCCGCCGGCGCTGTTCGAATCCACAGCCCAATCCAACGACTATCGCAAGGCCCTGGAGGCCTGGCGCAAGGTGGAGCACGCCGGCGTCCCGCGAGTGCTCGAGGTGCTCTCGCCCGCGCCCCGCACGATCCTGATGGTCAGCGAGGCGCCCCCGGCGAGTCGCTCAGCGTGGGCCAAGGCTCACCCGCGGCCCAGCCAGGCCGAGGTGGCGCGGATCGGGGTCTCGGCCCTGGCGGCCCTGGAGGCGGTGCACGGGAAGAAGCTCGTCCACGGCGACATCAAGCCGTCGACCCTGCACGTGCACGGGGGTGATCCCCAGTCGGAGGCCCTCTCCGTCCAACTGGTCGACGGAGGCGTCACGCCGGGTCTGTGGAACGCCAAGCACCTGGGCGACCGCACGGCCTTGATCGGCACGCCGTTCTACGCGCCCGTGGAGCAGTTCGGCGGCGAATCCCCCGACGTGTCCTCGGACATCTACAACCTGGCGGCGGTGCTGTTCGAACTGGCCGCGGGCGTGCTGCCCTGGCCGGGCCGCTCGTTCCTGGAGATCTTCCAGGCCAAGCTCGACAAGCAGGCGCCTTCGATGAAGAAGCGCGCCCCCGATGTGGAGGTGGAGCCCGATTTCGAGATCGCGATCCAGCGCGGATTGTTCGCCGACAAGCGCCAGCGCTACGGGAGCACCGCGCCGTTCAAGGCGGCCCTGCAGCCCTTCGCCGGGAAATGAGGCCCAAGGAAACGTACTGGGGCGAGGTGGCCCTGCCCGGACGCTTCAACCTCTGCGAGTACTTCCTCGACCACAATCTGGCCGCGGGTCGCGGCGAGAAGACGGCCCTCGTCTGCGGCGAGCGGCGGCGCACCTACGCCGAGCTGTCGACGCGCGCGCGGCAGGCCGCCGCGGCCCTTCGGCGGCGCGGAGTGCGGCCCGAGGAGCGCGTGCTCTTCGTGCTGCCCGACGGTTTCGAATTCGCGGAGGCCTGGTTCGGCACCCTGCGCGCCGGGGCCCTGTTCGCCATGGTGAATCCGCTGCTCAAGGCCGAGCAGTTCGCCTACTACCTGGAGTACTCCAAGGCGCGCGCGGCCTTCGTGCACGCCGAGGCCCTGGGGGAATTCGCCCAGGCGGCCCGCGACGCGCGCTTCCTGGAGACCACCTTCGTGGTGGGCGGCGAGCCCGCGCTCGCGGGTCCCACCGGAGTCGACTACGAGCGCGCCCTGGAGGCCGAGGATCCCCAATCCGCCGCCGCTCTCCTGGAGCCCACGGGCCCGGACGACCTGGCGGGCTGGCTGTTCACCTCGGGCTCCACGGGCCATCCCAAGGCCTGCGTGCACACCCACGGGGACTTCGCCTACTCCACCGAGACCTACGCCCTGCGCGTGGCCGGGTACCGCGAGGACGACGTGTGCCTGTCCGTGCCCAAGCTGTTCTTCGGCTACGCCACGGGCACGAACCTGATGTTCCCCTTTCGCGTCGGGGCCACCGTGGCGCTCTTTCCGGGCCGCGCCACCGCCGACGAGCTGTTCGACCAGATCGCGCGCCATCGTCCCACGTTCCTCACCAGCGTGCCGACGATGATCAACAACCTGCCAAGCTCCGAGCAGTGCGCGCCGATGGACCTGTCCTCCCTGCGCGTGGCGCTCTCGGCGGGCGAAGCGCTGCCGGCGCAGCTCTACGAGGAATGGAAGGCGCGCACCGGCGTCGAGATCCTCGACGGCATCGGCTCGGCGGAGATGTTCCACATCTACATCTCCAACCGCGAAGGCGACGTGAAGCTGGGCTCCCTGGGCCGCATCGTGCCGGGCTACGAAGCACAGATCGTCGGCGAGGGCGGCGTGGCGGTGGCCGACGGCGAGCCCGGCCGCCTGCGGGTGCAGGGCGGCTCCACGGCCCTGTGCTACTGGGCCCACCAGCGAAGAGTCCCAGGAGACGTTCCAAGGCGCCTGGTGCACCTCCGCCGACATCTTCCGCCGCGACGCGGACGGGCGCTTCTGGTACGTCGGGCGTGGCGACGACCTCTTCAAGGTCATCGGGCATCTGGGTCTCGCCCCTCGAGATCGAGAACGTGCTGCTGTCGCACCGGCCATGGCAGAGGTGTGCGTGGTCGGCCGCGAGGACGAGGCGCTGGTGAAGCCACGCGCCGTCGTGGTGCTCAGCCCCGGCCACGTCGGCGGCAGCGAGGCTCGCGGCGGCCCTGAAGGCGCACGTCAGAAGAGCCTCGCGCCCTACAAGTACCCGCGCTGGTTCGAGTGGCGCGCGAGCCTGCCGAAGAACGACCGCGGCAAGGTGGCGCGCAAGGAACTCAAGCAGGCGCCCCCGGGGCGTTGAGCCCGGGGTTCGGTGCGCGGACGACGTGCCGGCCGGGCTCCGCTCAGACCCGGCGCACGGCGGCCAGGATCGAGCGCGTGGCCCAGCTCTTGTTCAACGTGTAGAAGTGCAGGCCCGGCGCGCCGCCCTCCAAGAGGCCGCGGCACTGCACGATGGCATGCTCGATGCCCAGGGCCATCACCGCCGCCGGATCGTCCTGGAAGCGGCGCAAGCGCGCCTGGAGCTCGGGCGGAATGCGCGCTCCGCACATCTTCGTGAAGCGCTCCACCTGCGCCACGTTGGTGATCGGCATGATCCCGGGGACGATGGGGACGCGGATGCCGCGATCCCGGGCGCGGTTCAGGAAGGCGAAGTAGTCGGCGTTGTCGAGGAACAACTGCGTGATCAGGAAGTCGACTCCCTGACGCACCTTGTGCACCGTCCAATCCAGGTCCGTCTCGCCGTCCGTGGACTCCACGTGGCCCTCGGGGTAGCAGGCGCCGCCGATCTCCACGTCGAAGTTGGCCTGCAGGAAGGCCGCCAGGTCGGAGGCGTGGGCGAAGCCGCCCGCGGTGGGTGAGAAGACGCCCGTGTCCTGGGGCGCATCGCCGCGCAGGGCGAGGATGTTCTCGATGCCGGCCTGGGTCAGGCCGCGAACCTCGTCCATCAACGCCGCCTCGGTGGCGCCCACGCACGTCAGGTGCGCCATGGCCGTGATGTCCAGCTCGCGCTGGATGCGCGCCACCAGTGCCAGCGTGCGCGCCCGCGTGGAGCCGCCCGCGCCGTTGGTGACCGAGACGAAGTCGGGCGCCAGCACGTCGCGCAGGTCCGCCACGGTGGCGAGCAGGTTCTTCGTGCCCTCGTCCGTCTTGGGCGGGAAGAACTCGAAGCTGAACACGGGCTTGCCCCGTCCGTGCTTGGCCCCGATGCGCATGGGCCCCTTCATCGGGCGCTCTCCGCCGGTCCTTGAGTTCCCGCGGCGGGCTCCATCAAGAGCGCCAGCTTGGCGCGCCAGGCCTCGGGGATGGGCCGGCTCTTGAGGGTCCCGATGTCGCTGCAGACCGTGGTCATGCGCGCGTCGACCGCGAGCTTGCCCTCCTTCTCGAAGCGGAAGTGGAGGCCGAGGGAGGAACGGCCGAGGTGGAAAGCGCTCACGCGCACGATCGGCCGATCGCCGAAGACCAGGGGGACCCGGAAGTCCACCTCGGAATGCACCAGGGGGAATCCGATCTTCTCCACTTGCAGCAGGTGGTCGTAGCGCACGCCCACGTGCAGCTCCCAGAGTTCCTCGGTGACCGCGTGCACGTACTCGAAGATGCGCGGATAGTAGGCGATTCCGGCGGGGTCCACGTGACCGAAGCGCACGCGGATCTGAGTGTCGAAGGTCCTCACGGGAACAAATCGGGCCAGGCCTCGCGCGCGGATTCCACCACCACGGTCGCCAGGCGCTCCACCAGGTCGCGGCCCTCCTCGGCGCTGGCCCGCGCGGGGTCGCCGCAGTAGGCCTCCGCGGCCCCCGCGGCACGGAAGGTGGTCACTCCGGCGTTCATCTTGGCGATCAAATCGATGCTCACCGCGGGCAGCTGGGCCCGCGAGGCCCGCACGCTGCCTGGGTCGGCGTGCAGCACGATGCTCGACTCGTAGCGTCCGGCGTGGCAATCGCCGCTCTGGAATTCCTCGCCCAGGGTGGCGGCCCAGCGGCGGCGCGAAACGTCCGCCAGGATCGCCTGGGCCTTGGCCGGACCGCGGGACGGGTGGTCCAGGATCACGCCCCGCAGCACGGCCACGTGGGCGGGTTCCAGGTGTCCGTTGACGAGCACCACCTGGCGCACGCCCTCCTGCTCGATGGCCGTGATCACGTCCTCCACCAGGGCCCACAGGGTCCCGGGCCGGATCGTGACGCGGCCGCTGAAGCCGTCGGTGTAGTTGGTGACGCCGTAGGCGATGGGGGGCAGCACCAGGGCCGGGACGCCGGCCAGGCCGAGCCTGCGGGCCGCGCGCCTGGCCTGGGCCAGCGCGATGGTCACGTCCGTGTCCAGGGGCAGGTGCGGACCGTGGGGCTCCGCGCAGCCGATGGGCAGCAGCGCCACGCTGCGCGGGCCGATGGCCTCACGGGCCTCCGGCCAGGTCAGCTTGCCCCAGTCCGTCCCGTCGCCGATCGCCCCCTGCTCCGTGGTCCGCTTCCCTTCGTCCATGCGTTGGGGCAGAGCCTACCAACCCCTCACCCATGGCGCTGGAGGAAGTCGTGGAGCGCCTTGCCGAAGGCCGCCAAGGTCAAGAGCGCGATGCCGAGCTTGAGCCACTTCGCCACCTTGCGGCGCCGCCGCAGCCAGTCCACCAGCAGGAACCCCAGGCCCAGCAACGTGCCGATCAAGTAGCCGTGCAGGAAGCCGGAGCCCTGGGCGCCCGCGGGCCACTGGAGGAACAGCGAGAGCCCGCCGATCAAGATCCACAGGCCCACCGCGGTCCACAGGAGCGCGCTGGCGCGCTGCTTGAACAGCGCCAGCACGCCGAGCAACGGGAACAGGAGCAGCGTCACGAACCCGAAGATCGCGTCTCCCACGCCGCCGCCCAGGGAGCCAGAGCCGTCAACCACCGCTGGAATGGGCCTGTTCGTGCTCCAGGAGCCACTGCTTGCGCGACAGCCCCGCGGCATAGCCGGTGAGCGCCCCCGCGGCGCCGACCACGCGGTGGCAAGGCACCAGGATCGCGATCGGGTTCCTGGCGTTGGCACGACCCACGGCGCGGGCGGCCCGGGGCCGGTCCACGAGGCGCGCGAGCTCCCCGTAGGAGCGCGTTTCCCCGTAGGGGATTTCCAGCAGGCGGCGCCACACCGAGAGCTCGAAGTCCGTGCCCGCCAGGTCCAGGGGCACGTCGAACCGCCGGCGCGTTCCTCTGAACCACTGGTCCAATTGCAGGGCCAGAGCCTCGAATCGCCCGACCTCGGCCAGCACCGGGGCCGCAGCGAAACGCCGCGCGAGCTCCGACAGCCGCGAATCGGAGCGTGAGGCGCCCGGCTCCCGCGCGTCGAATTCGAGCAGGCACAGGCCGACCTCGGTGGCGGCGGCCGTCAGCGGCCCCAGGGGGGAGGCCAGGCGCGCCATGTGGAGCAGCCGGGCGCCGCGGGCCCGGGAGGGAGCCCGAGCGAGCACCGATTCGAAGGCCGCGCGCAGTCCGCTCTCGGATTCAAAGCCCGCCCTCGAGCCGGCGTCCTCGGGCCCCAGGCCCGCCTCGAGCCCGGCCTTCGCCAGGGCCACGCGCCGCTCGCGCCACAGGCCCTGGAACGTCCGGCCGTACTCGGCGCGGAAGGCCCGGCGCACGCGCACGGGGTCGAAGCCCGCCCGCGCCAGTTGCGCGTCGCCCCAGCGCTCCCGCGGGCGCAGTTCGGCGGTCCGCAACACCTCGGCGCACAGGCAAAGCCCCTGCCCGGCCGGCTCGTCCGGGCGGCAGCGCAGGCAGGGGCGCAGGCCCGCGAGCCTGGCCCCCCGGCCGTCGTCGAAGAAACTCACGTGCTCCGGGCGGGCCCGCCTCGACGGACAGGAGGGCCTGCAATACACGCCGGTGGTGGAGACGCCGAAGACGAATTGCCCGTCGGCGGAGCGATCGCGCTCGCGCACGGCCCGCAGGCGGGCCCGTCGCAGGGCCGCGGCCTTGGATTCCAGGAGTGCTTCCATGGGGGAGAGCTTCCCGCGCCCCGGCCTTGCCGTCCAGCGCCGCTTGGACGCCGAATCCAGGTTCCTCGAGGGGGCGCCGGCCCCCTTCGGCCGCGTAGAATTCTCGCCCGAGGAACCTGATGAGAATCGTCAGCATCGGTGGCGGCCCGGCCGGCCTGTACTTCGCCCTGCTCCACAAGCGCCGCCATCCCGACCACCAGGTCGAGGTCTTCGAGCGCAACCGCCCGGACGACACGTTCGGCTGGGGCGTGGTCTTCTCCGACGAGACCCTGGGGAACTTCGAGGAGGCCGATCCGGAGACCTACCGCGAGATCCGGTTCAACTTCGCCACCTGGGGCGACATCGACACGCACTTTCGCGGCCAGAAGATCCGCTCCAGCGGCCACGGTTTCTGCGGGCTGCCGCGCAAGCAGTTGCTGGAGATCTTCCATCGCCGCTGCCGCGCACTGGGCGTCGAGCTCAGCTTCGAAAAGGAGATCCCGACCCTGGAAAGCGTGGGCCCGGCCGACCTGGTGCTGGCCGCCGACGGCCTGAACAGCGTGATCAGGAAGCAATTCGAGCACGCCTTCCGTCCCAGCCTCGATTGGCGGCACTGCCGCTTCACCTGGCTCGGCACGACGCTGCCCCTGGAGGCGTTCACGTTCATTTTCCAGGAGAACGAGCACGGCCTGTTCCAGGTCCATGCCTACCCCTTCCAGCGCGGCGCCGAGCCCCTCTCCACCTGGATCGTCGAGTGCCATGCCGACACGTTCCAGCGCGCCGGACTCGATCGCGCCGACGAGTCGCAGACGGTGGAGTACTGCGAGCGCCTGTTCGCGCCGTTCCTCCAGGGCCATCGGCTGCTCTCCAACCGCTCGATCTGGCGGCAGTTCCCCACGGTCAGCTGCGAGCGCTGGCACCACGAAAACATCGTCCTGATGGGGGACGCGGCCCACACGGCGCACTTCTCCATCGGCTCGGGCACCAAACTCGCCATGGAGGACGCCATCGCGCTCTCGGCGGCCTTCGAGTCCAAGTCCAGCGAGGGCATCCCCGCGGTGCTGGCCCAGTACGAGCGTTCGCGCCGGGTCGACGTGCTCAAGGTGCAGCGCGCGGCCCAGACCAGCCTGGAGTGGTTCGAGAACTCGCGCCGCTACCTGAAGCAGCATCCGCTGGAGTTCACCTTCAACCTGATGACGCGCTCCAAGCGCATCACCTACGAGAACCTGGAGAAGCGCGACCCCAAGCTCGTGGCGCGGGTGCGCGAGCACTTCGCCGACAAGCACGCCCTTTCCGCCACCCCGGAGGGCGTGGTGCCGCCGCCGATGTTCGCCAAGCTGCGCCTGCGGGGCATGGAGCTCGCGAACCGCGTGGTGGTCTCGCCCATGTGCATGTACTCCGCCGAGGACGGCCGCGTGGGGGACTGGCATCTGGTGCACCTGGCGAGCCGGGCCCTGGGCGGCGCGGGCCTCGTGTTCACCGAGATGACCGACGTGACCCCCGAGGGTCGCATCACGCGCGGCTGCGCGGGCATGTGGAACGACACCCACACCGCCGCCTGGAAGCGCATCGTCGATTTCGTCCACGCCCACTCGCGGGCCCGGATCGGCATGCAGCTCGCCCACGCGGGGCGCAAGGCCTCCTGCTCGCGTCCCTGGGAGGGTGATCGGCCCCTCCTCGGCCCGGACGCCTGGCCGGCCCTGGGCCCCAGCGCAGATCCCTTCGGCCCCGGCTGGCCCGCGCCCCGCGCCATGACCCGCGCGGACATGGACGAAGTTCGCGACAGCTTCGCGGCGGGCGCGCGCCGCGCGGAAGCCGCCGGCTTCGACATCGTCGAGCTACACATGGCCCACGGCTACCTGCTGTCGAGCTTCCTGTCGCCGCTCTCCAATTCGCGCCGGGACGAGTACGGGGGCAGCCTGGAGAATCGCCTGCGCTACCCGCTGGAGGTCTTCGACGCCGTGCGCGCGGCCTGGCCGGCCCACAAGCCGATCTCCGTGCGCGTGTCGGCCACGGACTGGCTCGACTTGGAGGGCGGCCAGACCCTGGACGAGACGATTCTCGTGGCGCGCGCCCTGGCCGAGCACGGCTGCGACGTGATCGACGTTTCCTCGGCGGGCAACACGCCGCGCTCCAAGCCCCAGTACGGCCGCATGTACCAGGTGCCCTTCGCCGAGGCGATTCGCACCGAGGTCGGCATCCCGGTGATGGCGGTCGGCGGCATCCAGGGCGCCGACCACGTCAACACGATCCTCGCCGCGGGTCGCGCGGACCTGTGCGCCCTGGCGCGGCCGCACCTCGCCGATCCTTACCTGACGCTGCGCGCGGCGATCCACTATGGGCACACCGGCGTGCCTTTCCCGCCCCAGTACCAGGCGGTCCAGCCGCGGCCGGGGGCGGGGGAAGCCTGATCAGCGCGGCCTGATCAGCGCGGCCTGATCAGCGCGGCCTGATCAGCGCGGCCTGATCAGCGCGGCCTGATCAGCGCGGCCTGATCAGCGCGGCCTGATCAGCGCGGAACGTGGGCGCCGATCAGGGCGCCGGCCGCGTCGTCGCAGGCGCGCTGCGCGCGGTCGCCGCCCTGGTTGCAGCAGACGAGCACCGCGAAGTCCTTCTTCGGTGCGAGCCAGGCCACCGCGAACCACATCGTGTTGCTGCCGGAGTGGGTCAGCACCGTGCCGCCCGCCCAGGGACGCTCGGTGACCAGCCAGCCCAGGGCGTAGCGCTCCCCGGGCCCGGCCGCGGGCGTGTGCAGTCGCGCGAGGGACTCCGCCGTGAGCAGCCGGGGCCGGTCGCCTTCCCCGTCGAGGTGCAGGGCGACGAACTTCGCCCAGTCGCCGATGCTGCAGTGCACGCGGCCCGCGGGCGCGATGGCCGCGGGGTTGTCGGCGCCGCGGCCCCAGGGCACCGGCTGGCCCTCGGCGGTGTGGCCGCGGGGCTGGTCCAGGGTCTTGCCGTCGCCCGGAGGACCGAAGCCCGCGCTCGTCATGCCGAGGGGCGCGAACAGTTCGCGGCGCATCAACTCCTCGAAGTCGCACTTCGCCGCCCGCTCGGCCATGGCGCCCGCGAGGGAGAAACCCGCATTGGAGTAGACGTACTTCTCGCCGGGCGGGGCCAGGGGCTCCTGGGTCAACACGCCGCGCGCCAGGGCCAGGCGCTGGAGCGCGGGCGCTTCCTTCGAGGCCCACAGTTCGCCCCACAACCCGTTGGCCTCGAGATGGGCCGGGGCGCCGCCGCGATTGGAGAGCAGGTGCGCGAGCGTCACCTGCTTCCACGCGGGCCGCGGATCGCCCACGGCGTCGGCGAGGAACTCCGGGGCCGTGCTGTCCCAGGAAAGGGCCTGTTTCTCCACCAGCAGGGCGCACAGCGTGGCCGTCATGGCCTTGGTGCAGGAGCCCAGGTGAAACCGATCCTCCACGGTGACCGCCACGTCCGAACCGCGCTCGCGCACGCCGCAGGCGCCGACGGCCTCCAGCCGGCCCCGCGAGACGATGGCCCCCGCCAGGGCGGGCAGGTCGTGCTTGCTGCGCAAGGCTTCCAGCACGGCGGCCAGGTCCCGGGGCGCTTCGCCTGTCGCCGGCGAGGCCTGGCCCGGGGCCGGGGCGGGGACCTGGGCCGCCGCGGCGGCCGACAGGGCCAAGACCAGGCACAGTGTGCGCGCGCCAGGGAGCATCACATCAGGATCGGCAGGCTCTTGTGGGCCTTGATCGCCGCGCGCTGGGCCACGCGTCCGGCGATCTCGCGGAAGACCTGGGCCACCACGGAGTTCGGGTGCGAGAGCGTGGCGGGTTGGCCGCCGTCCCCTCCGACGCGCACGATGGGATTCAACGGCACGCGACCGAGCAGGGGAAAGCCGTGCTTGGCGCACAGCCGGTCCGCGCCGCCCGCGCCGAAGAGCTCCATGACGGTTTCGAACCGGCCGTCGGCGCCGATCGTGGCGCTCTGCTCCATGCCGCCCGAATCGAAGCGGATCTTCTGGCCCGCCGCGGCGCCCTCCACGCGGCCGGCGACCACGAAGCCCGCCATGTTCTCCACCAGGCCGAGGATGTCGACGTTGACCTGCTTGTACATGGCGATGGCCTTGCCCACGTCGAAGGTGGACACGGCCTGGGGCGTGGTGACGAGCACGGCCCCGGTCAGGGGCACGAGTTGGGCCAGCGACAGCTGCGCATCGCCCGTGCCCGGAGGCATGTCGACCACCAGGTAGTCGAGATCGCCCCAGACCACGTCGCCCAGGAACTGCTCGATCAGCTTGTGCACCATCGGCCCGCGCCAGACCACGGGCTTCTCCTCCTCCAGCAGGTAGCCGATCGACATCGACTTGATCCCGTGCCGCTCCTTGGGGAGCAGCTTGCGGTCCTGCTGCAGGGGCGGGCCCGAGAGGCCCAGCATCATCGGAATGTCCGGCCCGTAGACGTCGCAGTCCAGCAGGCCCACCGAGGCGCCGGTCTGGGCCAGGGCGGCGGCCAGGTTGACCGCCACGGTGCTCTTGCCGACGCCGCCCTTGCCGCTGGAGACGGCGATGATGTGCCGGGCGCCCTTGGCCAGTTCCCGCGCCGGCTCGGACGACTGCCGGGCCACCGCGGTCATCTCCACGGACACCGAGCGCACGCCGGGGAGGGCCCGCAGCAAGCGCTCGGCCTCTGCCTTCATCTGCTCCTTCACCGGGCAGGCCGGGGTGGTCAGGTTGATCGTGACGCGCACGTGGCCGTCCGCCACCTCGTTCTTCGTGATGAAGCCCAGGCTGACGATGTCCTGGTGCAGGTCCGGGTCCTGGATGCGGCGCAGCACCTCGAGGACCTGTTGGGTGGTGACGCTGGGTAGGGTCGTGCTCACGGCTCTTCTCTGCGGGAGGTTCGGGACGCTTCGGAGGACCGGGGAGCATAGACCAGGGGCGGGGACCGCGCGAGGCTGCCCGTGCCGCCCTCCGGCCCCAAGTTCCTGGGGCGGGCTGGATTCCGTGCAGTCGCGGCCCAGGGGTGGTCGATGGGGCGCCCACGGAGGCTCCCATGGTCACCTCGGAGAAGACAGATTCAGCCACGGCCGGCCCCCGCGCCCAGGCGGGCGGGAAGGACTCGGAGCCCCGCCGCCAGTGCGAAGCCTGTTCGATCAAGATCGCGGGCGAGTACTTCCAGGTCGATGAACGCTTCGTCTGCCCGGAGTGTCGCAACACTCTGGTGGCGGAGGAGCGCGAAGCCCGGCCTGGTTCGCAGGTGCCCGGCGCCTTCGCCTGGGGCGGGCTCGCGGCGGTCGCCGGCTCGGCCCTGTGGGTGCTGATCACGCGCGTCACGGGCTGGGAGATCGGGCTCGTGGCGATTGCCGTGGGTTGGCTCGTGGGTTCCGGCGTGCGCAAGGGCGTGGGTGGCCGCGGCGGCCGCGTGCCGCAGTTCATCGCGGTGGTGCTGACCTACCTGGCGATCGTGGCGACCTACGTGCCCGACCTGCATCGGGGCGTGATGCAGGAACTCGACGACGCGGCGGTCGTCGACAACCGAGGCCCGGAGTCCAGCCCGCAGACCCTCACGGCAAGCGTGCCTGTCGACTCCCAGGCTTCCTTCTCCACCGCCCAGGGACCCCGGGGCGAGTCGGCGCCAGGAGCGCACGCGGAGTCCGCGGCCTCGGAGCCCATGGGCGATCCCCGTCCCGCGCTGCTGGGGCTTGCGGCCTACGGCCTGTTCCTTTTCGGCCTGGCGTCGATCGTTCCGTTCCTCGACCTGCCCGGGAACTTGATCGGGCTCGCGATCCTCTTCTTCGCGCTGCACGAGGCCTGGCGGCTGAACAAGCGCAAGGAACTCGTCGTCGCCGGGCCCTTCGTCGCGGAGCCCGAGGAGTCTCGGGAAGAGGCCCACAGGGCGGCCTGACGATCGCCCGTCGCGGAACCGCCGCGGGGCACCCGCTCCTCGGGAGGTCCGGAGCACGTCCTGGGTCCTTGCCTGCGCCCGGCAGCCGACGGAAGCGGCACGGGGGGCCAGCCAAGGGTCCCCGGGAATTCCGGGGACACACTCCGCTCCACGTCGGTCGGTTCCCTGGGTCCTGCTTGCACGATCGAGCCGGGGGGCACAGGCTGTCGCCGCCATGCCCCAAGCCCACGCCCCGCGCCCGATCGCCGTCTGCCTGCTGTCGGGCGGCATGGACTCGGCGGTGTGCGCCGCGGAAGCCCAGCAGGCCGGCTTCGACGTGCGCGCGCTCAGTTTTCGCTACGGCCAGCGCCACGGCGTGGAGCTGGAGGCCGCGTCCAGGGTGGCGCGCGCCCTGCGGATCTCCGACCACCGCGTGGTGGGCGTGGACCTCGCGGCCCTCGGCGGCAGCGCGCTCACCGACGACATCGCCGTGCCCCGGGACCGCGACCTGGAAGGCGCCGGCGTTCCCGTCACCTATGTGCCCGCCCGCAACACGCTGTTCCTCGCCGTGGCCCTGGGCTGGGCGGAGAGTCTGGGGGCCCGCGACCTGTTCCTGGGCGTCAACCGGGTGGACTACTCCGGGTATCCCGATTGTCGCCCGGAGTTCCTGCGGGCCTTCGAAGCCCTCGCGTCCCTGGCCACCGCCGCCGGCAGCGAGCGCGGCGTGCGCTTTCGCGTGCACGCCCCGCTGATCGAGCTCTCCAAGCGCGAGATCGTGTTGCGCGCCGCCGAGCTCGGCGTCGATCTGTCGCTGACACACACCTGCTACGCTCCGCGCCTGGAGCGCGGCCCCGTGCAGGCCTGCGGTCGTTGCGACGCCTGCCGGCTGCGCCTCAAGGGCTTTGCCGAAGCGGGCCTGTCCGATCCCATCGCCTACGTTCCTCCGGAAAACGAGCGCCCATGAGCCCGAGCCGCCCCCTGGAATCGCCGCAGCCCACCGGGGATGCGCGCACGGACGCCCTGAGGCGGCTCCTCTCCATCGTCGATCGCCTGCGCGCGAGCGACGGCTGTCCCTGGGACCTGAAGCAAACCCTCTCCTCCGTGGCGCCCCACCTCGTCGAGGAATCCCACGAGGTGCTGGAGGCGGTGGAGACCGCGCCCGCGGGCGACCACAGCCACGTGGTGGAGGAAGCGGGCGACCTGCTCATGGGCGTGTTCCTGCTGGCGCGCATCGCCGAGGACGAGCGCCGATTCGACCTGGCCCACGTGGCCCAGGCGGTTTCCGACAAGCTCATCCGCCGCCATCCCCATGTGTTCGGCGAAGGTCTGGCGGCCAATGCCGAGCAGGCGCTCTCCCATTGGGAGGCCGTCAAGCGCGCCGAGCGCGCCGAAAAGGCCGCCGACACCAGCGCCCTGGCGGGTTCACCCACGGCGCTGCCCTCCTTGCAGCGCGCCAAGCGCCTGGGGGAGAAGGCCATGTCGGCCGGCTTCCGCTGGGACGACGCCCGCGGGGCCCTGGCCAAGCTGCGCGAGGAACTGGCCGAGCTGGAGCAGGCCTTCGATGCGGCCGAGGCCGCGGGTGCCACCGAGGCCGCGTGCCACCGGGGCCGCGGGTGCCACCGGGGCGGCGGGGACCTCCGGCGTCGCCGGGGAGCGCCTGCGCGCCGCCCTGGAGCACGAGCTGGGCGACGTGATCCTGGCGGCGGCCTTCCTGGGGAACTACGTGTCCTTGGACCCGGAGCGGGCCGCCCGGCTGGCCCTGCGGCGTTTCGAGGCGCGCTTTCGCCACATGGAGGCTTCGCTCGGCCGGCCCGTGTCCGATTGCAGCCTCTCCGAGCTCATGGCCGCCTGGGGACGCGCCAAGGTCCAGGTGGGTTGAGGCCGAAAGGCGAGGCCGGCCTTGACGGCTTTGCGTTGCAAAGTAGAATCGGGCCGTGGGCCCCCGCGCCGCCGGCGCAGAGGGCTCCAAGGACGGAGTTGATCCATGGCGAATCTGGCGCGCGTTTCCCACCTCTACAAGTTCCACGCCATCGACGGCACGCGGCAGCCGGTTCTTTCCGACGTCGGATTCGAGGTCGGCGGCGGTGAATTCGTGTGCATCATGGGGCCCTCGGGCTCGGGAAAATCCACGCTGCTGCAGCTCCTGTCGGGCCTCGACGAGGCCGACGGAGGCAGCATCGAGCTGGCCGGAAAATCCCTGGCGGACCAGAGCGACCGCGAGCGCACGCTGCTGCGGCGGCGCACGATCGGTCACGTGTTCCAGTTCTTCAACCTGCTCCCCAACCTGACCGTGCTGGAGAACGTCGCCCTGCCGCTCGCCATCGCGGGCGTGCGCGTCGCAGAGCAGGCGGCACCGGTGGAGAAGCTGCTCGCCCGCTTCGGGCTGGCGCACAAGCACCAGGCCTTCCCGCACCAGCTCTCCGGCGGCGAGATGCAGCGCGTTTCCATTGCGCGGGCCCTGGCCGGCGGCCAGCCGCTGCTCCTGTGCGACGAGCCCACGGGCAACCTGTCCCAGAAGGCCGGCCTGGAGGTGATGCAGCTCCTGCGCGAGACGGTGGAGCAGGATCATCGCTCGGTGCTGCTGGTGACGCACAATCCCCGCGACGCCACGTTCGCGGATCGCATCCTGTTCCTGGTGGACGGGAACCTGCGGGACGAGCAGGGCCTGCGCGGGCCCGGGATCTCCGTGGAGCGCGTGCATCAGGCCCTTTCGGCCCTCTCCATCTGATGGGCGTCGGACTGCTGCTCGCCCGGCGGAACCTGACGCGCAAGTTCGCGCGCACGCTGTTCTCGATCCTCGGCATCGCCGTGGGCATCGCCACGGTGGTGGGCGTGTTCACGCTGGACCACAACACGATCGTTGGGCGCTCGAAGCTCGCCGATTCCAGCTGGCAGGCGGAGATCGAGGTCAGTCCCAGCGCCGCCGTCAAGGACCCGTCGGCGGAGCTCGCGCGCGTTCCCGGCGTGACCGCCTTCGCGGCGGCTTTCCAGACCGACGTGGTGATCCACGCCGCGGAAAACGGTTCAGCCGCGCGCGCCAGGCTGGTGGCCATCGAGCCCGAGCACGCCGCCGACATCGGCTCCTTCGCCCTGCAGTCGGGGGAGGGCCTGCGGCCGCGGAGCGAGGAGTCCCTGGTGCTCCTGGGGGACGAGCTGGCCCGCAACCTGGGCGTGCGCGCCGGCGACCGGCTGTTCCTTTCGCGGCCGCGCATCGAACCGGGCAAGGACTGCGTCGAGGGGGAGTGGCGCGCCAAGGCGGGGCACGCGAGCGCCGCGGAGCTGCCCGTGCAGCACGAATTCGTGGTCCAGGGCGTGCTCGCCCGTGAGGGCGTGGGCCGCATCTCCCGCGGCGAGGTGGCGGTGATCGACTACCGCCTGGGCGCGCGCATCTTCGAAGGCGTGCACGTGGACCGGCGCTATTGGCTCAAGCACGACAAGCAAGTCGATCTGGAGCGCATCCAGTCGGCCCTGGGGCGCGCCTGGTCCTACGACCTCAAGAAGAGCGTGATCATCGGCCAGGCCGCCGACGAGCGCGCCTTCCGCAACGGCGTGCGCTTCGCGGGCCTGTTCGCCATGGTGCTGGGCCTCTACGTGATCTTCCACACGCTCTCCATGGCGCTGGTGGAGCGCGTGCGCGAGATCGGCGTGCTGCACGCCCTGGGCGCCACGCGGGCTCAGCTGGCGCGCATCTTCCTGTTGGAGGCGGTCCTCGTGGCCCTGGCCGGCGGCGGGCTCGGCCTGGCCGCGGGGCTGTGGGGCGCGCGGGCCTGCCTGCGGGTCGGCATCACCACCGTCGGCGCGGGCGAGCACATCACGTTCTTCGAGGTGCCCTGGGCCACCGTGCTCTCGCTCGCGGCCACGGGCGTGGGCATCGCCCTGGCGGGTTCCATCTACCCCCTGGCGCGGCTCGCCGGAGTGCGCACGGTCCTGGCCCAGGACGGCCGGCCCATCGCAGCGCGGTCCGGCCCCCAGGACGCCCTGACCCGCGGCTTCCGCCTGTTCTCGGTGGCGTTGCTCGTGGTGCTGATGCCGGCCCTGTACCTCTGGCTCGTGCCCGTGGTGGGGGAGGCCCAGGCGGAGCTCGTGGGCATCCTGATGGTGGGCCTGGGGATCCTGGCCCTGTTCGTCGCCCTGCCGTTGCTGCTTCCCGGGCTCCTGGCCTGGCTGTGCGGGCGTCTCGCGGGGCCCTTCGAGCGGCGCTTTCCCCTGGCGGGCAAGCTCGCCGCCCGCGGCATGCGCGACGCCCCCCTGCGCGTGGCCGGGGCCGTGTCCGCCCTCGCGCTGGTGACCGCGGCCTACGTGGGGCTGCGGGGCATGACCCAGAGCCTGGAGGCCGAGGTGCGCACGTGGGGCGAGCAGGCCTTCCTCGACAAGGTCTACGTGCGCAACCTCCCCGACGTCGAGTTCGCGGCGCTGGTGGAGCAACTGCGGCGCTACCCCGGCGTGCTGGGCGTGGAGCCCAACGCCGCTCGCACCTACGTTCCGTTCCTGATCCTCGGCGTGGACGTGGATCAACTGGCCGGGTACGGCCCCTGCCGCGACCATCCGGCCCTGCTCGGGCGCCTTGCGCAGGAGCAGGGCCTGATCCTCTCGCGGCGCCTGGCGCGCCACCGCGACTACGCCGTCGGGGACTCGGTGCATGTCAAGACTCCCAGCGGGGGCGTGCTCTCCCTGCCGGTGATCGCCATCAGCGACGCCTACGGTTACTTCCCGCACCCCGATGAGCGGCTGTACGCCGTGGTGGACCAGCGGGTGCTGGATCGCCATTTCTGCATCGGCTCCAAGCTCGTGCGAGACGTGGCCGTGCGCCTCGCGCCGGGGACCGACGCGTCGGTCGTGGAGACCGCGGTGGGGGAGTTCGTGCCCGAGGCCCGCGGCGTCAACTTCGAGGACGGGCCCTACCTCTACCGCTGGTACACCACGGACATCGCGCGGGACTTCATTCTGTTCGACCTGGTGCTGGCGGGCACCGTGCTGCTCGCCGCCCTGGGCGTGCTCAACGGCCAACTGCTGGCGGCCCTGGAGCGCGCCAAGGAACTGGGTGTGTTGCGGGCCCTGGGAGCCACTCGGGCGCAGATTGCGGGCATGGTCGCCCTGGAGGCGGCCTTGATCGGCACCACGGCGGGGTTCCTGGGCGTGGTCCTCGGCAGCGCCCTGGCCCCGGTGATCGTGCGCGCCCTGCGGGTCGTCTCCGGACTGCCCCTGCCCCTGCCCGGGCTCTCGTGGCACCACGGGATCGCGGCGGCCGGCGCCGTCGTCTTGGCCCTGGTGTCCGTGCTTTATCCCCTCTGGCGCATGGTTCGCTCGAACCCGGCCCAGGCCGTTCGCTCGGGCTGAGGCGCGGGGACCTTGGGGAGCGCCTCCCCCGAAGTCCGCTCCTGGGCTCCCCAGGGCCCCGGGGAAGGGGTCCCGGGGCTCCCCAGCACTTGCGGGTCTCACGGGGCGCCGATAGAGTCTGCCGCCCACAAGCGGGGATGTAGCTCAATTGGTTAGAGCGCCGGCCTGTCACGCCGGAGGTTGCGGGTTCAAGTCCCGTCATCCTCGCCATTCCGCCGCGCTGGGGCCCCCTCGGCCCCAGGGCCTGCCCCCGAGCGCACACGCAGGGCCCATGCCGGGCCCGCGCAGCCCCCGCGGGTGATCCCCTCCCCGCCCGTGCCCTGAGGGGCCGTCGGGCGCGGTCGAGCGCCTGGGATCCGCGGCCGAGCCCCCGGCCCGCGCCGGGGGGCAGGCTCCGGAATCGAGCAACCCCAGGGCCCGACGCCGCCCGCGTTGCGTACCTTCTTGGGTCTCCGAAATCGTCCCCGGTCCGCGCGAAAGCGGCCCGTGCCCCCGCCCCAATCCACGATGGCCTTCGAACTCCCGCCGCCGACGCTCGTCCAGGACCGGGCTGGTTTCTCCCGACTGCTCGACGACCTCGCGACCCAGCGCGAAATCGCGGTGGACACCGAAGCGGACTCCTTCTTCAACTACCGCGAGAAGGTCTGCCTGCTGCAGATCACCGTGGAGGACCGCGACTACCTCGTCGATCCCTTGGCGGGCTTCGATCTGGCGCCGCTGGGGCAGATCCTCTCCGATCCATCCAAGGAGAAGATCTTCCACGACGGCGAATACGACGTGCTGATCCTCAAGCGGCACTACTCGTTCCGCTTCGGCGGTCTGTTCGACACGCGCGTCGCCGCGGCGGCCCTCGGGCAGAGCCAGCCGGGGCTCGCCAGCGTGCTGAAGTCGCGCTTCGACGTGGACCTGGACAAGTCCATGCAGCGCTCGGATTGGAGCGCACGGCCCCTGTCCCACAAGCAGATCTCCTACGCGCGCCTGGACACGCACTTTTTGATCCCCCTGGCCCGGGCGCAGAAGGCTGAATTGTCCGCCGCGGGACGCATGCGCATCGTCGAGGGCGAGTGCCGCAGGCTGGAGCAGCTGACGCCGGGCGACAACTCCTTCGACCCGGAGGAGTATGCGCGGATCCAGGGCGTGCGCACCCTGGGCGGCGCGGGCAAGCGTGCCCTGCGCGAGTTGTTCGTGCTGCGCGATCGGCTGGCCCAGGCCTCCGATCTGCCCCCGTTCAAGGTGCTGCACAACGACGTGCTCATGGCCCTGGCGGGGGCCGTGGATGAACAGCCGGGGGTCCTGCCGGACCTGGCGCGCTTCGCTCCCCGACAGGCGCGGCGCATCGGCGGCGAGATCCAGGCGGCCCTCGAGCGAGCCCGTGCACTGGGACCCATCGAACGCCTGCCGCTCCTGCCCTCCAAGGACGGCACGGGGGAATTGGACGACGTGGAGTACGAACTCCACGACCGGCTCAAGGAATGGCGGCGCGAGCGGGCGGACAAGGAAGGCTACGACGCGAGCCTGGTGCTCAATCGGCACGTGCTGCTCAAGCTCGCCCGGCAGAAGCCCCGGCGGCGCGAGGAACTGGCGGCGGTCGAGGGGCTCAACGAGTGGCAGATGGTGGAGTTCGGCGCTGACCTGCTCTCCCTGATCGACCAGAGCCTGCGGGAGTTCCAGACGGCACCGCCCCGGGGGCGGCGGCGGAAGAACTTCCGGGGCTAGGCACGGACTTCGGACCGTGCCCGGGGCCCGCGCGGCCCTCCCGGTGGCCGTCTGGCCCCCAGGGCCTATTCGCGCGGGCCGCGCAGGGCGCGCGAGGCCGCGCAGGGCCGCGGAGAGCCCCGCGGTGGGCACGTTTCGTCCGTGCACTCCGCGCCCCGTGCGGCCCTCCCCTCGCCCGCGCCCCGACCCGGGGGCCGGGACCCGGGCCCAAGGGCTCAAGATCCGGCCCGGGGGCAATCGATAGCCTCGCGATGCGCCTGCGCGTCTTCTCCCCCGGCGTCCTTGCAGCCCTTCTGTTCCTCGCCTGCTCGAAGGGCGGCGACGCACCCGAATCCGCGCGCGTCGAGCCCATCGCTCCGCTCAAGGACTGGGCCTCCGTCGCCCCCCGGGAGTCGGGGCCTTCGACGGCCGCCGACACCACCGCGGGACTGGGGAGCTCCCTGACGGACATGCCGTCGGCCGGCGACCACGGTCCGGCGACTCCGGCACCCCGGGGTCCCAAGAGCACGCCGCCCGCCGCAAGCAGCGCGTCGACCCCCAAGGCCGGATCCGCGGCGACGGGCCCCCGCCATGGGCTCTACGACTCGCTCGCCAAGGACTCGCTGTTCGTGATCGACATCGCCGACGTGCACGAGCTCCCCGACCTCTTCCAAGAGAGCGAATTGGGGCGGCTCTACAGGCTCCCCGAGGTCGTCAAGAAAATGGAGGAGCGCGGCTTCTCCATGGACAATGCCCGCGCGGAGCTGCTCCTCAAGGCCCCGGAGCTGGCCCCGGCCCTGCTCCTGGCGCCCACCTCCACGGGCCGCTGGCCCTGGCCGTTTCCGGGCTGAATGCCGAGACCTTGGGCGCCTCGCCCACGGACCTGCCCTGGGTCGTCACTGCGGTCTACGACGCCGGAGAACAGGCCGACCAGCTGGCCACGGTCCTGGCGCCCCTGTGCGCCAGTCTGGCCCAGCGAGCCCAGTGGAAGCTCGTGGAGAAGCCCGAGCCCGCCTGGGGCTGCGAGGCCGGGAATGAGCGTCTGCTGCTCGACCTCGATCGCCGCGGCGACGTGTTCCTGCTGAGGTTTGGGGGCCGCGCCGCCGTGGTGCGCGAACTGGCCCTGGCCCGCAAGCGTTCGGAGTCGAACTCGTTCGCCTCGACCCGCGTGGCCTCCGGCGCGGCCAGCGTCGAGAGCCTGGGCGCCGAGCCCGGCCTGGAAATGCACGTGCAGCTCACGCCCCTCTGGGACGCCTTGCGCGAGGGCGGCAATCGCGCCGACCAGCGCGTGCTGCAGCGCACCGGGTTGCCCCAGATCCTGGGCGGCTCCCTGGCCGTGGGGCGTACCGCCGGCGGGCTCGCCGAGGCCTTGACGCTGCACTCGCCCTCGGGCGTCGACCTTTTGACTCACGTGTTCACCGGTCAACCCATGGACCGCGCCCTGGCGCGCTGCGTCCCGGCGCGGTTCGACAACGCCACGATCTTCGCCTTCGACGGCACGCGGGTGATTCCCGACCTGTGCCTGCTGATGCCCGCGCCGATTCAGTCCGAACTCGTGCGCGGACTGTCGAGCCTGCGCACGGAGACCGGCGTCGACCTGGAACGGGACGTGCTCGGGAATTTCGGGCCGTCGGTGCTGTTCGCCACGAGCTCCCTGCAAGAGTGCCTGTCCCAGGCTGCGCCGCTGGAGATCTTCGTCGCCTGCCAGGTGGGCGACGGCGGTCGGGCCCAGCGCACGCTGAACGCCATGCTGGTGGCCTCCGGCCGCTCCGCCGAGGCGCGGGAGACGCTGGTGGACGGCACGCGCGTGTACTCGATTTCCTTCGGCGAGGCCGCGGCCACGCCGGGAGCCCCGCGCCCCCAGCTGCACTGGTGCATCCTGGACAGCGTGGTGATGGCGACCACGTCCCTGGACGACCTGCGCTCCGCCATGCGGGGCCTGCGGGGCAAGGGCGAGGTCCACGCGGGCCTGAAGCACGCCCTGGAGCAGGCCGACGAGGACTGCTTCCTGGTGAGCTTCACCGCCGCCGACGGGCCCGTGGGCGCGGGCATCGGCCTGGGCCGCCGCACGGAGGCCGGGCTGGAGGTCAGCTCCTCCGACGGGCGCGCGATGCAGAGCACCGTGATGACCAGCTTCGTCGCCGGAGTGGTCTCGAGCATCGCCATCCCCAAGCTCCTCGTGGCGCGCATGGAGGCGAACGAGCGCGCGGCCATGGCCACGCTGCGCTACTTCTGCAGCGCCCAGGCCATGGCCCAGGTGGGTGCCCACGTGGACTCCGACCGCGACGGGGAGGGCGAGTGCCTGTTCCTGCCCGAGCTGTGCGGGGCCGAGCCCCTGCGCGGTCAGGCGGTGCCCCTGAGGCCGCCCCTGGTGGAGACGAGTTTCTTCGAATGGGTGGCTCCCGGAGTCGGCCGGAAGCACGGCTACCACTACCGGGTGGACTTGCCCGGGAAGGACGGCCGCCGCTGGCCCGCGCTCGCGGACATGCGCCTGGGGCTGGACAGCGAGGCCGCCGAGATCGAATTCAGCGCCTGCGCCTGGCCCATGGCCCCTTCCACCGGCCGGGCGGTCTACGTGGTCGACTCCGAGGGCGGGCTGTTCAGCACCGACAACCGCGGCGAGCGCCAGGCCTACAGTGCCACGCGAGCCCCGGCCTTCGACGCCCACTGGGCCGCGGAGGGCGCCCCGGTCGAAGACGGCGAGTACCTGGGTCGCGACGGCGGCCGCTGGACGCGGGTCAGCCAGTACTAGACGCCGGGCGGCACTAGCCGTCACTAGACGCCAGACGGCGTCGATTCAGGCCCGCGGTGAGATCTGGTGGAGGCTAAGGGAGTCGAACCCTCGACCTTCGCATTGCGAACGCGACGCTCTACCAACTGAGCTAAGCCCCCGGGGGGCGAGGATCCTACCCGCACGCCCTGGCCGAGGGAAGGGGCGCGCCGGCCGGGGCCCGCGGGACGCCCTCCGCCCCGCGGGGCCCGGCAGAACCCGTGGGGCCCCATCCCGAGGGCGCCCACGCGACGACCGATTCGATCCTCAATTCGTCCGCGCGACGCGGGTTCCGAGGGCGAGGTCGTGCAGTGCCTGCCGGCCGCGCGTCATGGCCGCGGCGGCGAGGTAGATCCCGAGCCACAGGTTCGCCCCCAGGAACATCACGAGTCTCCCGCGCTCCAGGGGCCCGTGGCCGTTCCAGGGGACCGGGAAGCACAGCGCCTGGGCCGCGAAGGCCGCCGGAAGGAACTTGACCAGCGTGCGCGCCAGGATTCGCCCGAAGGCGGGCCGCGACCCCGGGCGCGCGGAGGCCACGCACAGGCCCAGCAGACGCTTGCCCGGCCCGGCCAGGCCCGGGAGGGCTTCCAGGGCGGACAGTGCCAGCCAGGGCGGCACGAGCGTCGTGAGCATCCAGCCCGCGCGCGACGACAGGGGCGCCAGGACCGCCTCGGAGGGTGGGGCCTCGCCATTGCCTGCCAAGAGCCAGGCGACCGTGGCCCGCGACGCCCAGGCCGCCAGCACCAAGAACCCGAGGTCCACCAGCGTCGCCACGCCGCGCCGCACCAGCCCCGGGTCGGCGCCGGGAGTGGTCTCCTCCCGCGCGGCGCCGTGGATGCCGGCCGCGGGACGCGGGTCGTGCGGCTCTGGTTCGTGGTCGGACATGGAGCTTGGGATCAGGGGGGGCGCCGCTCGGCGCGGCCCGCCGGCGGGCGAGGTCGCCCGGGCCCCCAGACCGTAGACTCTGGGGCGGAACCCCACCTAGGACAAAAGGCTCCAGGACCCATCCCCGTGCAAGACAGCTTCTCCTCGCGAGCGACCCTGAAGGTCGGCCCCCGTACCTATCGCATTTCCCGCCTGCGTGCCCTGGAGGGCCGCGGGGTCGACCTCGCCCGGCTGCCCTTCTCGATCAGGATCCTGCTCGAGAACCTGCTGCGCACCGAGGACGGGATCAACGTCACCCGAAAGGACATCGAAGCCGTGCTGCATTGGAAGGCGGCCGCGGAGCCCGACGCGGAGATCGCCTTCACGCCCGCGCGCGTCCTGATGCAGGACTTCACCGGAGTGCCCGCCGTGGTGGACCTGGCGGCCATGCGCGACGCCATGAAGCGCCTGGGCGGCAACCCCGAGCTCGTCAACCCGGGTCAGCCGGTGGAGCTGGTGATCGACCACTCCGTGCAGGTGGATCATTTCGGCACGGCGGGAGCCCTGGCCGCCAACACCCAGGTGGAGTTTGCCCGCAATCGCGAGCGCTACCTGTTCCTGCGCTGGGGCCAGCAGGCCTTCCAGAATTTCAAAGTCGTGCCGCCGGCGACGGGCATCGTGCACCAGGTCAACCTCGAGTACCTGGCGCGCGTGGTGATGACCAAGGACACCGCCCAGGGCGTCGAGGCGTTCCCCGACACGCTGGTGGGCACCGATTCCCACACCACCATGATCAACGGCCTGGGCGTGCTGGGCTGGGGCGTCGGCGGCATCGAGGCCGAGGCCGCCATGTTGGGCCAGCCGGTGTCGATGCTCCTGCCCCAGGTCGTGGGCTTCAAGCTCTCGGGCCGGCTCGCCGAGGGCGCGACCGCGACCGACCTCGTGCTGCGCGTGACGGAACTGCTGCGCAAGAAGGGCGTGGTGGGGAAGTTTGTCGAGTTCTACGGCCCCGGCCTCGCGGATCTCTCGCTCGCCGACCGCGCGACGATCGCCAACATGGCGCCGGAGTACGGCGCGACCTGCGGCATTTTTCCCGTCGACGCCGAGACGATCGCCTACCTGCGCTTCAGCGGCCGTTCGGCCGAGACGGTCGCGCTCGTCGAGGCGTACATGAAGGAGCAGGGACTGTTCCACGACGCCACGACGCCCGAGGCGGCCTACACGGACACGCTGGCTCTCGATCTCTCGACGGTCGAGCCCGCGCTTGCCGGGCCGAAGCGGCCCCAGGACCGCGTGCCGCTGTCGGCGGTCAGGGCGTCGTTCGAGAACGCGCTGAAGGGCCCGCCGCGTGCCCAGGGCGCGAGTGGCGCGGCCGGCGCAGGCACGGCGACGATGACGGCGCCGCGCAAGATGAAGATCACGCTCGGCAAGGAGACGTGCGAACTCGCCGACGGCGCGGTCGTGATCGCCGCGATCACCAGCTGCACGAACACGTCGAATCCGTCCGTGATGCTCGCGGCCGGTCTGGTGGCGAAGAAGGCCGTCGCGCGCGGCCTGAAGTCGAAGCCCTGGGTCAAGACCTCGCTGGCGCCGGGCTCCAAGGTCGTGACCGACTACCTGCGCGCCGCGGGGCTCGACCAGTCGCTGGAGTCGCTGGGCTTCTACACCGTGGGTTACGGCTGCACGACCTGCATCGGCAACTCCGGTCCCCTGCCCGAGGCCGTGCAGAGCGCGATCGACCAGGGCGACCTGTTCGTCGCCTCGGTGCTGTCGGGGAACCGCAATTTCGAGGGCCGCGTGCACGCCTCCGTGCGTGCGAACTACCTCGCCTCGCCGCCGCTGGTGGTGGCCTACGCCATCGCGGGCCGGGTCGACTTCGATCCGACGAAGGAGCCGCTGGGCACGGGCAGCGACGGCAAGCCGGTGTTCCTGAAGGACGTCTGGCCGACGCAGCAGGAGATCCGCGACACCGTACGCAGCGCGGTCAAGCCCGAGCAGTTCACGAAGAACTACGCCGACGTATTTGCTGGCGACGCGGCCTGGCGCTCGCTGGAGGTGCCCAAGGGCTCCACGTACGCGTGGGACAAGGGCTCGACGTATGTCAAGGAGCCGCCGTATTTCGCAGGGTTGACGCGCGAGTTGAAGCCCTTCGAGGAAATCCGCGGCGCGCGCGTCCTGGCCTGGCTCGGCGACAGCGTGACCACCGACCACATCTCGCCCGCGGGCTCGATCAAGGCCTCCAGCCCGGCCGGCAAGTACCTGCTCTCGCGCGGTGTTTCGAAGGAGGACTTCAACCAGTACGGCGCCCGCCGCGGCAACGACGACGTCATGGTGCGCGGCACCTTCGCCAACGTGCGCCTGCGCAACAAGCTCCTGGTGGACGTGGAGGGCGGCGAGACCCTGCACGTGCCCAGCGGAAAGCAGATGTCGATCTTCGATGCGGCCGCCCTGTACGCCGCGGAGAAGACCCCGCTCGTGGTCCTCGCGGGCAAGGAGTACGGCTCCGGCAGCTCGCGCGACTGGGCCGCCAAGGGCCCGTACCTGCAGGGCGTGCGCGCGGTGATCGCCGAGAGCTTCGAGCGCATCCACCGCTCGAACCTGGTGGGCATGGGCATCGTGCCGCTGCAGTTCAAGGCGGGCGAGACCGCCGAGAGCCTGGGTCTCGACGGGCGCGCGACCTTTGAGATCCAGGGATTGCGCGCCGGGATCGAGTCGGGCTTCAGTGCCGGCCGCGAGGTCAGCGTGCGGGCCACCTCCGCCGACGGAACGCAGAAGACCTTCCAGGCCCGCGTGCGCATCGACACGCCCCAGGAAGTCCTCTACGTGCAGAACGGCGGCATCCTGCAGTACGTGCTGCGCCGACTGCTCGCGGGGCCGCGCTGAGAGACGAACAGAGCCCATGCACCGGCGGACGGCGATCTTCGACGACGTTTCGGCGCTCGACCATGCCGTGGCGTCGTTCCTCGCGAACGCAGTGGGGGCCGCGGTGCGCGAGCAGGGGGGCTGCAACCTGGTACTGCCCGGCGGCCCCTTCGTGCGGCCCATCTACACCGAGCTGGCGCAGTTCCAGCTCCCTTGGTCGGAGGTGACCTTCTACTTCACCGACGAGCGCTGCGTGCCGCCGAGCCACCCGGCCTCCAACTTCGGCGAGGCCGTGGACAAGTTCCTCAAGAATCCGCGCATCGACGCCTTCCAGTTCCGGCGCATCGAAGCCGAGCTTCCCGACCGCGAGCGCGCGGCCGAGGAGTACGAACGCACGCTGCCGGAGTGGTTCGACGTCGCGCTGCTTGAACTGGGCGCCGACGGCCACGTGGCGGCACTCTGGCCCCATTCGCCCGCGCTCTCGGAGCGCGAGCGCCTGGTGGTCCCGGTCAGCGCTCCGACGCGCCCCGCGCAGCGCATCACGCTCGCCCCGAGGGCCTTCGAGCGCGTGCGCGAGGCCGCGATCGTGGCCGTGGGCCCAGACCGCTCCCGGCACGTGGCCCGCGCCTTGGCGCCCGAGGGCACCGCCGACGCCACGGTCGCGGAGGAGCCCGTCCGGCTCCTGCCCCAGGCCGCCTGGTTCCTCGACCGCGCCGCCGCGTCCGAGCTCTCCGCCGCGAGGGCGGCCCGCCCCGCGCGATGATTCTCTCCCGACAGGCGACGCGTCTCGCGGTCTGCGCCGCACTCCTCGGCCCCTGGCTCAGCGCGGCGGCGAGCGCCGCGCCCCAGGCCGGCGACGATCCGAAGGAGCACCAGCCGCCGCTGCCGCCCGAGCTCGCCTTGCCGCCGGCGCCGGTGCTCTCGCCCGAGGAAGCGCTCCAGACCTTCGTCCTGCCACGGGGGTTTTCGATCGAGCTCGTCGCCGCCGAGCCCTTGGTGCGCGACCCGGTCGCCTTTTCCTTCGCCCCCGACGGCCGCCTGTGGGTCGCCGAGATGTGCGGCTACATGAACGACCTCGCGGGCTCCGGCGAGGGCGAACCCTCCGGCGCGATCGTGGTCCTCGCCGACGAGGACGGCGACGGCCGCATGGACGCGCGCACGGTCTTCGCCGACGGCCTGGTGCTGCCGCGCGCGCTGGCCTTGACCCGCGGCGGCGTGCTCGTGATCGCCCCGCCGGAACTCCTGTTCCTCGAGGACACCGACGACGACGGCATTGCTGACCGCCGCACGGTGCTGGAGCGCGGCCACGCAGGACTCGCGAGCCCGGAGCACGCGATCAACGGCCTGTTGCCGACGCTCGACAACGCCTTCGCCTGCGCCAACGTGCCGTGGCGCTACGTGTACAAGGAAAACAAGTTCCAGCGCGAAGCGACCTCGGGCGGCGGCCAGTGGGGGATCAGTCAGGACGATCGCGGCCGCCTCTTCTACGACTACAACTCCGATCCGCTGCGCTACGACGCACTGCCCTCGCGCTACCTCGCGAGAAATCCCGACGCGGGCGCGCCGCGCGGCACGAACCTGCAGGTCGTCCAGGACCTCTCCGTGCGCCCGAGCCGGACGACGCCGGGCGTGAACCGCGGCTACCGGCCCGGTTTCCTCGTCGAGGGCAAGCTCAAGGAGGCCACCGCGGTCTGCTCGCCGTGGATTTTCCGTGGCGGGACGTTCGAGTCGCCCTACGCCGGTGCTGCGTTCGTGTGCGAGCCCGCGGCCAATCTCGTGCTCGCCTACGCGCTCGACGACGACGCCGGCGCCCTGAAGGGCCGCGCGCTGCGGCACTCCGTGACAAAGGGCGTCGAGCTCGACTTCCTGACCTCCACCGACGAGCGTTTCCGGCCGGTCGCCCTGTGCGACGGCCCCGACGGCGCGCTCTACGTCGCGGACATGTACCGCGGCCTGATCCAACACCGACTGTTCGTCACGACCTTCCTCAAGCAGCAGGTCGAAGCGCGCGGCCTCGCGCAACCGATCGGCCACGGCCGCATTTGGCGCGTGCGCCGCGCCGACGCACCGCGGCCGGAGCTGCCCGCTCTCGGTGACGCGTCCTGGGCCGAGCTCGCCGCCGCGCTCGCCAGCGAGAACGGCTGGGTGCGCGACCGCGTGCAGCAGATCTTCGTCGAGGAGGGCGCCGAGGAGGAAAAGGCGAAGACCGCCCTGCGCGCCTTGCTCACGGGCGACGCCCCGCCGCTCGCGCGCGTGCACGCCCTGTGGGCCCTCGCCGGCATGCGCGCGCTGCAGCCCGAGCTCGTGCTCGCCGGCCTCGAGCATGCCGATCCACGCGTGCGCGAGGCCGCCCTGCGCGCCGGCGAGCCCTTCGCGGGCCTAGACGCGCGCATTCTGGCGCGCTGGATGGAGCTCGCGCGCGATCCCGAGAGCGGTTTGCGCACCCAAGTGATCCTCTCGCTCGGTGAACTGCAGATGCCGCGCGCCGAGGCGGCGCTGCGCGAACTCTTGGTGGAGGACGCTTCGCGACCGCTGGAGCGTTTCGCCGCGCTGTCGAGTCTTGCGCGGCGCGAGGAGCCGTTCCTGGCCGAGCTCCTCGGGCGGCGCGAATTCGCCGCCGAGCGCCCGGGGCGCGCGGCCCTGGTGCGCGAGCTCGCGGCCTGCGTGGCGCGCGGCTCGGGCGACGTTCCTCTCGGGCTGGTGCTCGACCTCGTGGTCGACGCGCGCCGCCTGACGTGGCAACGGGAGGCCCTGATCGCGGGCCTCCTGGACGGCCGCACCCCCGCGGCACCAAAGAGGCCCGCCGCCTTGCGCTGTGTGGAGGAGCCGCGCGCGATGCGCGCCCTCGCGCGCCTGGTGGAGCAGGTCGGCCGGGAGAACGCGCCGTCGCTCGCGAAGCTCATGGACTCGATCTCCTGGCCCGGACACCCCTTGGAGGGCGAGACGCCGATCCGGCCCTTGGACGGCCTTGAGCGCGAATCGTTCGAGCGCGGTCGCACGCTCTTCGCGAACGTCTGCGCGGGCTGCCACCAGCCGACGGGCCTGGGCATGGCCGGCATGGCGCCGCCCTTGCGCGGCTCGGAATGGGTGCACAGTCGTCCGGAGATTCTCGCCCGCATCCTGGTGGGTGGTCTTTCCGGTCCGATCCGCGTGAAGGGCGAACTCTGGGAGCTCGACATGCCCGCGGTGGTGGCCACCGACGAGGAGATCGCCGGCGTTCTGACCTACATCCGCCGTCAGTGGGGGCACGGCTCCGATCCGGTGCCGGTGTCCGTCGTCGCCGCCGCGCGCGCCGCGTGCAAGGGCCGCACCGCGCCCTTCACCGCGGCCGAGCTCGAGGCCCTGGCGAAGCAGTGACCTGCCCCGCGCGAGTGACGCGACTGTGGCTCGGCCTGGCGCTGATCGCCGGGTCCTGGCCGCTGAACTGGGCCGATGCCCTGTGGTCCGGCGGCCCGCGCACGCACTGGCTGTTCTTCCCGCTGTGGCTGGGCTACGTGCTGGTGGTGGACGGGTGGTGCGAACTGCGCGCGGGAACGAGCGCGTGGCGCCGATCGCGCTCGGGCTTCGTGTTGCGCTTCGTGCTCTCGGCGCCGGCGTGGTGGCTGTTCGAGCTGTTGAACGTGCGCCTGGCGAACTGGGAGTACGTGGGCCGCGAGCTCTTCACGGATCTCGAGTACGCGCTCCTGTGCACGCTGTCCTTCTCGACGGTCTTGCCCGCGGTGCTCGGCACGGGCGAGCTGGTGCGCACGTTTTCGTTCATCGAGCGCTTCGCGCGCGGCCCGCGCTGGTCGAGATCGCCGCGCAAGGCGCTGGGGTACTTCGTGCTCGGGCTCGCGATGTTGACCGCGATGCTCGTGGAGCCGGACTGGTTCTACCCGTTCTGCTGGACGAGCCTGGTGTTCCTGCTCGAGGCGCTCGCCCATGCGCTCGGCCGTCGCGGACTGTCGGACGACCTCGCGCGCGGCGACTGGCGCCCCTGGTGGTCCCTGTGGATCGGCGGTCTCGCCTGCGGCTTCTTCTGGGAGCTGTGGAACTTCTGGTCGTACCCGAAGTGGGTCTATCACGTTCCTGGGGTCGAATTCGCGTACCTGTTCGAGATGCCGGCGCTGGGCTACCTCGGCTACCTGCCGTTCGCGATGGAGGTGTATCTGTTCGCGAACCTGGTGCTGCCCGAGAGGGCGCGGGCGGGATTGGGCCGGTGGCCTGACTCTGAGAGCCGGCAACATGCGCTGCCCCTCTGAGTCAGCGGGACGGGGAGGATTGCCCGCGAACGCTCGCGAGAAGAGATCAGGTTCCTCTCGGGGGGCCTGATGCGTGCTACCCGGAATCCCACCTGCCATGAGCCAGCGCTCGATGGACCGATCTCCCAGGAGGATCGCGTGGACATCCTGCGTTCTATCTCGTTTCATTTCGGGAGACTCGATGACGCGGTCTACATTTCAAAGCGAGGCGCTGGCTAACAACGACATCCACCGGACGGCGCTTCGCGCCGCCGCTGATGCCGGGCGTCAGGTGACACAGGGTGAGCACCTCGCGAATGGGGCGCGTGCCCCAGGGGCCGGACGGCACAGGTGCGTCACGGGTTTCGATCGGAGGACACCATGGGACTCTTGACCTTCAGCCTCAACGTCACCCTGGACGGCTGCGTCGACCACCAGGAGGGAATCGCCGACGACGAAACACACGCCTTCTTCACCCATCTTATGGACGAGGGCGGGGCGATGCTGTGGGGTCGCGTCACCTACGAGATGATGGAGAGCTATTGGCCGACGGTCGCGCGCGGTGCCGAGCCGGCGCCGCCGGCGATCCGCGAATGGGCGGTCAAGCTGGAAGCCAAGCCGAAGTACGTGGTGTCCTCAACGCGCAAGGACTTCCCCTGGACCAACAGCCACCCCATCGTCGGCGATCTGCGCACAGCCGTTCAGAAGCTCAAGGACGCGACCCCAGCGGGCGTGCTCCTCGGTAGCGGCAAACTCGCGACCGAGCTGGACCGACTGGACCTGATCGACGAGTACAAGTTGCTCGTCCACCCCAGGATCGCCGGCCACGGCCCAACCCTGTACGGGGGCGGACTGCCCGGTACGCGACGGCTCGAGTTGATCTCGGCCAAGCCGCTCCGCAGCGGCGCGGTCGCCCTGCACTATCGGCGCGTGCGCTGACTCGTGGATGGGTCCTGTCGCTTGGCGATTCGCTACACTTCGGACGGGCCTCGCGTTGCTCGACCTGCCGGTGAGCGCAGGCCTTCTGCTCCGAATCGGAAGGATGCCCCATGCGAGCGCTGGAACTGAAGGTCCCGCCGGCCGTCGTTGTCGTGACCTGCGGCGCGATCATGTGGGGCATCTCCAGGCTCACGCCCGCCGCGAGCATCGAAGTGCCCGACCTCCAGATCGCGGCGCTCGGGCTGGCGCTCGTCGGCGTCGTCCTCGCGATCATTGCCGTCTGCTCCTTTCGCGCGAACCACACCACCGTGGACCCGCGAACTCCCGGCGAGGCCTCGAAGCTCGTGGTGGGCGGCGTCTACCGGTGGTCGCGGAACCCCATGTACCTGGGGATGTTGCTCCTCCTGGCGGCGTGGGCCCTCTGCCTGTCGAACGCCGCGGCGCTGTTCCTCCTGCCGGCGTTCGTGGCTTACATGACCGCGTTCCAGATCAGGCCCGAGGAGCGCCTCCTGCTCTCCAAGTTCGGAGAGAGCTACGCGCAGTACAAGTCGGCGGTGCGGCGGTGGGCGTGATGAGGACTGGCATTGGGTTCGCGAGGGGGCAGGGCGCAATGCCTGCCTCCTCCTCGCCGACGAAGAGCCCGATGCCGCCCCGGCCGTGGAGCCCGTCGATTCCTCTTGGGGCCCTGTGCGAAGTCGCCAGGCCGCAGGGGGCGCGAGAACCCAGGCCAGCCGGTGCGGCTGCTGCGGCTCGACCCGACGGACCGTGGCGAAACCCCGCGGCACACCCGCGACTCAACCCGCCGGCGTCCCCAGGGCGTACACCCAACGCGGCTCCGTGAATTGGACTTCCCCGACGCCGTCGATGAAGAGCGTGATCCTGTACCAGCCGGTCACCTCGGCGACGATCTCGCCGCGGTCATTGAGGTCCAGGATCGCCGTCGCCTGGGTCAGCAGCTCGCCGTGGGCCTCGAGGATGGGATAGCCGCCGTACAAGTCGGGGTCGTAGACCTCGTGCCGGGCAAAGCCGTACGTGAGGTCGATGGTCTTGATGCTCCCGTTCGCCTTGCGGATGAACCCGTGGGAGCGATAGTCGCCGATCAACGGCTCGTACTCGGTCCAGTAGCCGGCCGCCTGGCCCTTGTTGTTGAGCGCCCGCAAGCCGATCTCGTGCGCGTCGCCGATGTCGAAGTACGTGACCGTGTTGCCCTTCATCAGGAACGGATGGTGCTCGAACTGGTTCCAGGCGCCCCCCAGGATCTGGCCCTTGTCATTGATCGCCGCGAAGTAAGTGTTCAGCGCCGGGCTCACTCCGGGAACCGCGACCGGCCGCCCTCCCTGTTCGTCCACGAGAAATGCGCTCCAGGCGACGCCTCCGCCCGTTGTCGTCTCGCCGACGGCGACGTTGCTTTTGTTCAGGCGGTAGAGGAACACGCGCTCTCCCGGCGTGGCGAACGTGCGCAGATAACCGTGCTTGTTGCGCGTCCAAGCCGCGACGTCGGACGTGCCCTGCACCTCCCGGAAGCCGACGGTGGAGAGCTGATCGTTGATGCCGCGGTACCAGCAGTACTCCTCCGGCGCGCCCACTCGGAAGACACGGGCCTGATTTCCCTGCCAGAAGACACCGATGGGCTCGAAGTTGACATCGAACGCCGAGACCAGGGGCGAGCGATCCGAGAGCCCGGAGTAGAAGCCGAACTCCACTCCGGCCACGTTGCCGGGGTCAAAGACCTGCAGCTCGTACGACTGCGCCGAGGCGATGCTCGACGAAATCGTGGTAACGGCGACCAGCAAGGGCATCAACAGGGGCTTCATGTTCTGTGCTCCAGGAATGGCGGTGGTGCGAGCTCCCCGGGACGTGCTGGGCCGATCGCGAACGCGAGCAGGACGACGCCGAGGTGTCCGGGTACCAGACGCAATCCGGAGGGGGCGGCCAGAATCACGGAAATTCCGAGTTCCCTTCCGGGGGGCCTGCCCCGTCCTGCGTCGGGCGGCCTGCGGGCAAGGTCGATTCGCCTCTGGACCATGCCCCCGGCCTCCACCCACGAAGGGGGGGCGAGGCAGCTTGGCCAACGGGGCGGGGACGGAAGGGCCTGGGGCAGGGGGGGCGGGAATTCTCACGCGGCATCTCCAGGGGCCCGGGGTCAGGAGAAGGACCGGCGCACGGCGGGGCCGGCAGCAAGATCGGGCTCGGACGGCGGACCCCAGGAGACCACCCGCCCCCCCGGGCCGGGGGACACCGGGGGCCCCCGGGGGGGGCCTCGGCCGGAGTCGGTCTGCCCGGACACGCTCGCCCTCGAGAAGCGCGGCGCGCGGCTCTCGGCGAGGTGGTGCCGTACGGAGACTTGTACCGGCTCTGCACCATCCGGGGGCCCAAGGGGATCCTCATCGGGCTCGCCCAGCAGTTCGGGATGCAGAGTGCGCGAGCGAATCCTGCTGGGGGGTGAACGGTGAAGCCGCGAGCCGCGGAGCCTGACAGCAAGTTGCAGCGTACGATCCGCAAGGCGATCGAGGGGCCGCGTGGGGGGGGTCGCGGGTCCGCCGCGGTCGCTACGCCTCGGCTTGCGTGCCTCGCTGCACGCCTGTATCGTCGGCCCGTCGACGCAGAATCGGTTGCTTCGATTGCTGACGGCGCAAGCTCGAGGTCGATCACGGCAGCGGACCACCATGACGAAAATCGCCAAGAACACGATTTGCCTTTGGTACGAACGCGAAGCCGAGGAGGCGGCGCGCTTCTACGCCAAGACCTTCCCGAACTCGTCCGTCGGTGCCGTGCATCGCGCGCCGGGCGAGTATCCGTCGGGCCAGCAGGGTGACGTGTTGACGGTGGAGTTCACCGTCCTGGGCATTCCCTGCCTGGGGCTCAACGGCGGGCCCGAGTTCAAGCACAACGAGTCGTTCTCGTTCCAAGTGGCCACGGAGGATCAGGCCGAGACGGATCGCTACTGGAACGCGATCGTCAAGAACGGCGGCCAGGAGAGCCAGTGCGGCTGGTGCAAGGACAAGTGGGGCATCTCCTGGCAGATCACGCCCGTCGCGCTGACGAAGGCGTACACCAGCAGCGATCGCGCCGCCGCGAAGCGGGCGTTCGAGGCCATGATGACGATGCAGAAGATCGACATCGCCGCGATCGAGGCGGCGGTGAGGGGGTAGGCGGCGCGGAGCCGAATTCGGGTCCGGGACGCCCTGGATTTCGTGAAGGAGTGACGCGGGGTCGAGGGCGCGCCGCGCAGAGGAAATGCCATGGGGGGGCCACCGCCGGGGCGGAACTTGCAGATTGCTCAGTGGGCTGAGTAAAATTACTCACACCAATGAGTACCGATCCCGCCCCCTCGTTCCTGCGACCGCACGCGAGCGTGCTGAACGACCGGCTGGCCGAGCCCCGGCGCCTCATCCAATTCATCGGAGGGCCGCGTCAGGCAGGCAAGACCACGCTCGTTCAACAGGTCCTGAGCGCCTCGGCGGCGCCGTCGCTCTTCGTCTCTGCCGATGAACCGGCGGTACGCGACACCGCATGGCTCGCCGCTCAATGGGAAGCGGCTCGGCAGCTCGCCGCGGACTCAGGCCAGGCGGGAGCCGTGCTGGCGGTCGACGAGGTGCAGAAGGTGGCCGGGTGGTCCGAGACCGTGAAGCGGCTTTGGGACGAGGACACTCGACGACGGAGCCCGCTGCGCGTGGTGTTGCTCGGGTCGGCGCCGCTCTTGATGCGACGCGGGCTCACGGAGAGCCTCACCGGTCGGTTCGAGACGATCCATCTCGGGCACTGGTCCTTTGCCGAGATGCGGGCCGCCTTCGGGTGGGACCTCGAGACCTATCTGTTTTTCGGCGGATACCCGGGCGCGGCACACCTCACGAACGATCCGTCGCGCTGGCGGAGCTTCATCGTCAACGCCATCGTCGAAACCACCATCGCGCGGGACATGTTGCTGATGTCCCGGATCGAGAAGCCCGCCCTGCTGCGCCGCCTGTTTGACCTGGGGTGTCGCTACTCCGGGCAGATCCTCTCCTACAACAAGATGCTCGGTCAGCTCCAGGACGCGGGCAACACGGTCACGTTGGCGCACTACCTCGATCTCCTTGCCGGGGCGGGCCTCCTCGTCGGCTTGCAGAAGTTCGCAGGCAAGGCCGTACGGCAACGCGGATCGAGTCCCAAGCTGCAGGTACTGAACACGGCGCTCATGACCGCGCAAACGGGACTCTCGCCGCGGGAAGCGCAGACCGATGGCGAGTTACGCGGGCGGCTGGTCGAGTCCGCCGTCGGCGCGCACCTCGCAAACGCCGCCGCCGGTGGAGTCTGCGAGCTCCATTACTGGCGCGAACGCAGCCGGGAGGTAGACTTCGTGCTCCGTGCCGGCCGCACCGTCGTCGGCATCGAGGTCAAGAGCGGCCGCGCACCGGGTGCTTTTTCGGGACTGGCCGAGTTCACGGCGGATTTCAAGCCCCGGCGCACGCTGATCGTCGGCGCGGACGGTATTGCGCTGGAAGACTTCCTGTCCAAGCCTGTGGAGCAGTGGCTGCAGGCGTGAGGGGGCGAGGCCGTGCAGCCTCGCAATCCCCAGGACCCTATGGGATGCGGGCGGTCCTCGACCGCCGGCATTGAGGGAAACGCAGGGAGTGATGCTGGCAGATTCCGGCCGGCCACAATCTCGCCGTGGTGAGGGATCCAGCGAAGCGTTCGTGCTGGCGGTCGTCGCTTAGCAGAAGTAGCCCGACCTCGGTCGGCCCGCTACTTGTCCGCCACGTCCTCGAAGTCGATCGAGTTCCGCTTCGGATCCGCGGGCGCGATCTTGAATACGTATTTCATGCCCGGTTTCTTCGCGTCGGGCGCGGCGTCCGGCGCGGCGGCGGGTTCGCGGTCGGCGCTGGGGGGATTCGAGGGCTCGGGCTTGTCGTTCTTCGGCGGGTTCATCGGCGTTGCTCCTCGGCGATCCAGCCCCCCTCGGAGATCCATCCGTGCAGGGCGAGTTCCATGAGGCAGTCGCGGGCGTTCGCCCGCACAGGTTGCGGCACGATCTCGATCACCTGCTCCGGCGTGCGCGTGCCGTCGCAGCGCAGGAGCAGCGCGGCCGCTGCCGGCGAGATGCAGTGCAGTTCGGCGGTGCGCGCGTCGTACAAGAGCGTCGAGCCCTCGCGCGGCTCGCGCGGGAGCTCGCGGTCGAAGCGCGCGCGGTCCTCGTCGTCCACGAGGTCCGACTGGTAGCGCGGCCTCAGCGTGAACGAGTCGATCGACGAGAGCCGTTGATCGATGCGCGCCCGGTCGAAGGCGAGCTCGCGCGTGCGCAGGGCGCGGACGGCCAGCGGACGGGGGCCGACCGCGGCGCGGCGCGTGCCGCTCACCTCGCGCGAGAGCACCTTGTCGCGCAACGCCTCCCACGAGCCGTGCTCGGCCAGGTAGAGGAAGTAGTGACTCTTCAGCTCGTGATAGAGCATGTTCGTGTTCTGGAACACGGGGAAGTGCGAGCGCAGCTTCTTCGTGAACTCCAGGTACACGTCGCGGGCCTCGCGGCGCGTCATGCCGCTGCCGGGCTTGAAGTCGTAGTACACCTGCAGGTCGCTTTGCGGGTCGGGGTACACCTCGACGATGTCGAACTCCTGGCGGCGCCTGTAGATCTCGCTCGATTCGTCGAGGTAGAACACGCGCGCGCTGACCTCCTGGATCAGGTCGCGGTTCTCCAGGATCGCGGCGAGCGTCATCTCGGCCTCCTCGCGCGTCTCCGTGGGGAAGCCGATCATGGCGTAGAGCGTCACGGAGATGCCCGCCTTGCGCACGCGCCGGACGAGTTCCATGCTCGCGTCGGGGTCGATGCCCTTGCACATGCGCGCGAGCACGCGCCGCGAGGCGCTCTCGTAGCCGAAGGCGAGGCGCTTGCAGCCCGACTTGGCCAGCATGTCGCACACTTCCTGGTCGAAGGTGTCGTGTTCGAGGCGCGCGTCGGCCCACCAGGACACGTCGAGGCCGGCGTCGAGGATCGCCTCGGGCAGGCGCTTCGCCATGTTCGGCGGCAGGTCCTCGATCGCGAGGTAGAAGTGCTTCGTCTTGTGCTTGGCCGAGAGCTTCTGCATGTCCTCGACGGTCTGCGCGATCGTGCGGCCGCGGTACCCCGGCCCGATCACCGTGTAGAGCGTGCAGAAGACGCACTTGCCCCAGTAACAGCCGCGCGTCGCGGCCAGCGGCAGCACGAGCTCGGGCGTCAGGTACTTGTCGAGCGGCAGGCCGTCGAAGTCGGGCGTCGGCAGCAGCTTGATGTCGAGCGGCTCGCCGCGCGGGGTCTTGACCACCTCGCCCGACGCCCCGCGGTAGATCAGGTTGCCGATCGTCGAGAGGTCCAGGTTCCCATCGCGGATCCCCTCGGCGAGGCGGAGCAGCGGTCCCTCGCCTTCCAGCATCACGAAGGAGTCGATCAGGCTCCAGATCTCCGGCCGCTTGGAGAGCTTGTCGGCCACGTAGGCGAGCAGCCCGCCGCCGAGCGTGATGTGCACGGAGGGCTTCCAGCGCTTGATCAGGCGGCAGAGCGTGAGCGCCGGGATCGCCTGGCTCGGGAACGTGACCGAGATGCCGATCAAGTCCGGGTCGATCGCCTGGAGGCGCGGCAGCGTGAACTCGCGGAAGTACTCGAGGTAGGGGTTCTCGCGCTCGTCGGACAGCGCGGCGATGATCTCGGAGGAGCGCTCGACGGAGTAGCGGGTCACGAAGCCGTGGGCGGTGAGCCGCGAGGGCGCGTACTCGGCGGAAAACAGCCGCAGGCCCTGCTCGATGGTGCGGCCGGCCCACAGGTAGCGCTCGTAGTCGTAGAACTCGTCGCGCGAGCGCAGCACGCGCTTGGCCTCGTCGATGTTCAGGGTCACGTCGCGGCCGATCAGCGCCAACTCGGAAAGCAGCTGGTAGCGCTCCATGGCGCTGAAGTCGAGCTCCTCGCGCCCGTCGAGGGCGGCGAGGGCGATCTCCGGCGCCACGCGCTCCAGAGAGCGCTCCAGGCGCTCCCGCGAGAGGAAGTGGTCGTAGGACCCGATGCTCTCGTCGAGCTGGTGCACCTCGAAGCCGTGCCCGCGCAGGAAGGCGGCGAGCGAAGGCAGCGAGAGGTAGGGCTGCGTGAAGTGCCCCTGGGGCGGGAAGACCAGCGCGACTTTCATCGCTATTGCTCCTTGGGTTCGGTGATCACGTGCACGCGGTCGAGCGCCGGCCCGGCGAGGGTCGAGACCGCGCCGCTGGGCCAGCGCACCTCGATGCTGTCGATCGCGGCGACCGGCCCCAGGCCGAAGTGGATGCGCGGGTCGTGGGCCGAGTACAGGCCGCTCGCCGTGCGCGACTCGCGCACGAACGTCCGACCGCCGGCCCGCACGGAGATCCGCGCCCCGAAGCCGTCGCGATTGGAGCGCGTGCCGACCGTGCGCACGCCGACCCAGTGGCCGACGCGGCGGCTCCGGTTCTCGAGCAGCCGCGGCTGTTCGTCGATGCCCAGAATGAGCGCGTCGACGTCGCCGTCGTCATCGGGATCGCCGAGGGCGATGCCGCGCGCGGCGTGGACGCCGGAGAATCCGCTGCCCGCCTGGGCGGTGGCGTCGGAGAAGCGCGGCGCCGTGCTTGTGCCGTTGTTCTGGTAGAGCTGCGTCGGCTGGAGCCACTGGCCCATGCCGATCTCCTTCGCCTGCGGATAGACATGCCCGTTGGCGACGATCAGGTCGAGGTCGCCGTCGAGATCCGCGTCGAGGAATCCGCCGTCCCAGCCGAGTTTGTCGACGCTCGGCTCGGCGAGGCCGAAATCCCTCGCGCGGTCCTTGAACCGCCCCTTGCCGTCGTTGACGTGCAGCGAATTCGCCTCGAAGTCGAAATTCGTGCGGAACACGTCCAGGTCGCCGTCCGCGTCGAGGTCGTCGCAGAACAGGCCCATGGCCCCGGTCGGCGCGCCGTCCGCGTTGGTCGCGAAGGCGCGCGCCAGGCCCTCCTCGCGGAAACGGCCCTGGCCGTCGTTCATGAACAGGTTGGTCGGCTGCACGTCGTTCGCGACCGCGACGTCCTGCCAGCCGTCGCCGTCCAGGTCGGTGATCGCGACGCCGTAGGAGCACAGGGCCTTCTCCAGCGCGAATCCGAACTTCGCGGTCGCCTCCTGGAACTTGCCGCCGCCGACGTTCTCGAAGAACACGTCCGGCGCGCCGGGGTTGAAGCCCCGCTTGTTTTCGCCCTCGGGGCCGTAGCCCACCTCGACGCCGTTGACGACCGCGCGCTTGCCGCCGTCCGGCGGCGCGGCGAGATCGAACTCGCAGTAGTTCGCCACGTAGAGGTCGAGGTCGCCGTCGTTGTCCACGTCGCCGAAGGCCGCCGACGCACCCCATTTCGGATTGCCCAAGCCGGATTCCCCCGTGGCGTCGACGAAATGACCGCCGTCGTTCCTGAGGAACACGTCCGGGCCGAAGCAGGCGAGGTACAGATCGGTGTCGCCGTCGTTGTCGACGTCGCCGGTGGCGATGCCGTTGACCCAGTCCGCGCGGTCGAGGCCGCTGGCGGCGCTCACGTCGGTGAACTTGAGCTTGCCGTCGTTGCGGTAGAGCTTCGAGCGCCCGTCGTGCTTCGCGACGAGCTGCGCGCCGTCGTTCACGTACTCCAGGGTCGAACCGTTGCCGAGGAACAGATCCATGTCCCCGTCGCCGTCGAAGTCGAGCCAGGCGGCTCCGTTGCCGTTGGACTCGACGATGTACCAGCGGCGCGGATCGCCGCAGCGGTTCTGCAGGTCCAGGCCGCTTTCGGCTGCCACGTCCACGAACTCGATTCGCGCCTCGGGCTCCTTGGCGCAGGCGCCGGAGAACAGGACGGCGGAGCCACACAGGACGAGCACAGGGACGGCCAAGGAGGGAACGACAGCGAATCATCGCCGCGATCCTAACGACCGCCCAGCCGGCCAGGAATTCGTTCTTGGGTCCCGGCGGCCCTAGGTGCGCGCTCCGGCCAGGTCCCGCGACGGGCCGTGGGCGTCCACCTGGATGGCCTCTTCGCGCGCCGCCTCGGCCTCGCGCATCAGCTGAGCCTCCGCGGCGCTGAGGACGCCGCTACGTTGGGCCTCGTCGAGCAGCGCCGCGGCCGGTCCGCGCGCGAGGCGCTTTTCGTGCTGGGCGGCGCGGAGTTTCTCGCGCACGGGTGCCGCTCGCACCACGGCGGCCAGGGCCCGTTCCAGGGTCGCGAGTCCGGGCGATCCGTCCCGCGGCACGTGGATGTCGGGAGCCAGACGCTCGCGCAGGCTGCCGCCCTCCAGGATCGAGCGCGCCAGGGCGGCCGACAGCCGGTCGCTGGGCGGCTTGGCGCGGGCGCCCAGGGGGAAAATCACCGGCCGCAGCGCCAGGGCTGCCGCCCGGTTGGGCAGGTTGTCGAGCACTCCCAGCAGGGCCGTCTGGATCTGGAACAACGCATGCTCCAGGGCCCAGCGGAAGGCCGCGCGGTCCGATTCCGGCTGGCCGTCGTCGCAAAAGCGCTTGACGGAGGCGCTGGCGAGGAGTTGCCAGGCCAGGGCGTCGGCGAGCCGGCCGCAAATCGTCTCCTTGCGCTTGAGCGTGCCCCCAGGGTGCCCATGGCCGCGTCCGCGAGCAGCGCGAAGGAAGCGCTGGCTCCCGTGAGCTGGCGAACGTAGTAACCCGCCGTGCCTCCGATGGGGGAGGCGGCGATGCCGCAGCGGGTGAGGCCCAGGAAGAACGAGCGGCCCACGTTCTGGAACACGAAGTTCACGTGCCCGAAGAAGGCCCGGTCGAAGGCCGGGAGGTCTCGGGCCTCCGCGCTCGCCATTTCGGCTTGCACGAACGGGTGGCAACGGATCGCCCCCTGGCCGAAGACGATCATCGTGCGCGTCAAAATGTTGGCGCCCTCCACCGTGACGCCGATGGGCACGGCCTGGTAGGCATGGGCCAGCACGTTGCGCGGGCCGCGACAAATGCCCGCGCCCCCGAGCACGTCCATGGCGTCGTTGATCACCAGGCGCATGGACTCCGTGGACCAGGCCTTCATGATGGCGGTCATCACCGCGGGCTTGCCGCCCGAGTCGATGGCGCCGATCACGAAGCGCCGCCCGGCGTCGATGGCGTAGGTCAGTCCGGCGATGCGCGCCAGGTGCGACTCCACGCCCTCGAAGCGGCCGATGGGCAGGTTGAATTGCTCGCGCACCGTGGCGTGGGCGCCCACCGCGCGCACGGAAAGCTGGGCCGCGCCCACGGAAAGCGACGGCAACGAGATGCCGCGTCCCGCGGAGAGGCACTGCATCAGCATGCTCCAGCCCTTGCCGGCGTTGGCGGGCCCTCCAATGATGAACTCCAGGGGCACGAAGATGTCGGTGCCCGTGGTGGGGCCGTTCATGAAGGGGATGCCCAGGGGGTCGTGGCGCCGGCCGGTCTCGACGCCGGGCACGTCGGCGGGGATCAGGGCGCAGGTGATGCCCAGATCCGTCTCGCCGCCCAGCAGGCGATCCGGGTCGAAGAGCTTGAACGCCAGGCCCACCACGGTGGCCACGGGCGCCAGGGTGATGTAGCGCTTGGACCAGGTGGGAGCCGCATGCCGAGCACGTCCCGACCCTGCCACGTTCCGCGACAGACCACGCCCTTGGCGCGCATGGAAGCCGCGTCACTGCCGGCGAAGGGTTCGGTGAGCGCGAAGCAGGGCACCTCCTCGCCCCGGGCGAGGCGCGGCAGGTAGTGGCGCTTTTGTTCGTCGGTGCCGTAGTGCAGCAAGAGCTCCGCGGGCCCGAGGGAGTTGGGCACCATGACCGTCACCGCGGCGGTCAGGCAGCGGCTGGAGAGCTTGACCACCACCTGGGAGTGGGCCAGGGCCGACATGCCCAGGCCGCCGTAGGACTCCGGGATGATCATGCCCATGAATCCCTGGCTCTTGATGCGTTGCCAAGCCTCGGGCGGGAGGTCGCCGTCGGCGGTGACCTGCTCGTCGTCGAGCAGGCGGCACAGGTCCTCGACCGGGCCGTCGAGGAAGGCCTGTTCCCGCGGGGACAGCCCGGGGATCTTCCCCTCCGCCAAGGCCCGCCAGTTCGGGGATCCGGAGAACAACTCGCCGTCCCAGCCCACCGTGCCTGCCTCCAGGGCAGCGCGTTCGGTCTCGCTCATCTTGGGCAGGATCGCGCCGATCAGTCGCAGGATCGAGCTGGTGAAGAGCACGCGCCTCAGCGGCGGGAGGCCGGTGGTGAGGGCCAGGAGTCCCGCGCAGCCGGACACGATCCAGAACAGGAGCCGCGGCGTGGCACCCTGCAGCCACCAGCAACACAGACCCCCGGCGACGGCCAGCACCCAACCCAGCCAGGCGCGGCCCGCGGAGGCGAGGCCCAGGAACACGATGGCGAGCGCGACGGCCAGCAGAAGGAAGGAGAGGAACTGCATGCGTGTGGCTCCGACGATTCGATCCAACAGGAAATGGACCCGGCTCGACAGTACGCAATGGCGCGGCCCAGTGCACGCCTCCCCTGCGGCACGGGGCCGCGCCGTGATGCGGGCCGTCGGGCAACGCATGTACCCAGGGGCTCGCGCATCGATCCACGCCGCAGAGCCCCAGGTCCTCACCCGATCGGGTTGAAGGCCCGATCGTGGCCGGTCGCGTCTGGACAGGGCCGGCCGCGGCCCCCAAGATCCACCCAGGAGCAACTGCATGAGGATCTTTGTCACGGGAGCGAGCGGGTTCATCGGTTCGGCGGTGGCCCAGGCGTTGGCCCGGGCCGGGCACCGGGTTCGGGGCCTCGTCCGCGACGAGGTCAAGGCCCGGGCCCTGGCGGCGCGCGAGATCGAACCCGTGCTGGGGACCATGGAGGACCCGCGGAGCCTTCTCGCCCGCTCGGCCGACTGCGAGGTGCTCGTGCACTGCGCCGCCGAGTACTCGGCCCGCGGCATGGAACTGGAGCAGCGCACCATCGCGGCCCTGTTGGGGGAGGCGGGCACCGCGCGGGCCTCGCGCCTGTTCCTCTACACCAGCGGCGTGTGGGTCTACGGCGACACCGGCTCGGACGCCGTGGACGAATCGAGTCCGCTGCGGCCGGCTCCCCTGTCCGCCGCGCGGGTGGGCCACGAGCAGCAGGTGCTGGAGGCCGATCGCGGAGTCCTGCGCACCCTGGTGATCCGCCCCGGGTGCGTTTTCGGCGGGGCCGGAAGCCTGACCGGCGAGTGGTTCTCCAGCGCGACCCAGGAGGGCGCCGCGCGCATCGTGGGCGACGGCGCCAACCGTTGGGCCATGGTGCACCTGCAGGATCTGGCGGACCTCTACCTGCGGGCGGCGGAGTCCGGCCTGCGCGCCGAGGTGATCAACGCCGTGGACGGGAGCCGTTTCAGCGTGCTGGAGTGCGCGCGGGCCGCGAGTCTGGCCGCCGGTGCCGGCGGCAAGGTCCAGTCGCTCACTCAGGAGGAGGGCCGGGCGCGCTACGGTCCCATGGCTCAGTGCCTCGCCTTCGATCAACACGTGGATTCCGGCAAGGCCCAGCGCCTGTTGGGCTGGCGGCCGCGCCACCAAGGCTTCGTGGACGGCGCCGTGCGCTACCACCGCGCCTGGCAGGCCGCCCGCGCGGGGGCGGTTCCGTGAGCCCTGGCGCCGGTCGCTGCGTGGACTTGAGCCACACCGTCGAGCACGGCATGGTGACCTACCGGGGCCTGCCCGCGCCGCTGATCTGCGACTGGTTGAGCCGCGAGGCTTCGCGGGCGCGCTACGCGCCGGGGACCGAATTCCAGATCGGCAAGATCGAGCTGGTGGGGAACACCGGCACGTACCTCGACAGTCCGTTCCATCGCCACGCCCACGGGGTCGACCTCGCGGGGCTCACGTTGGAGTGTCTTGCGGACCTGCCCTGCCTCGTGGCGCGGCCCCCCCGCGGCGGAGCGCGCTCGATCTCCGACCTGGGCCTCAGCGCCGCTCGGGTGCGGGGCTCTGCCGTGCTCGTGCACACCGCCTGGGACCGGCATTGGCGCACGGAGCGCTACTTCGAGGGCCATCCCTACTTGACGGGCGAATTGGCCGCGCGCCTCGCGGACGCGGGAGCCGTGCTCGTGGGCATCGATTCCTACAACATCGACTGCACGGACGACGGCGAGCGGCCGGTGCACACGGAACTCCTCGGCCGCGGCATTCCCATCGTCGAACACCTGCGCGGACTCGAAGCGCTCCCGGAATCCGGCGCGCGCTTCTTCGCCGTGCCGCCGAAGATCGCCGGCTTCGGCACCTTTCCCGTGCGCGCCTTCGCCCTGGCGTCGAGCGAGGCATGAGCACCCGGTCCCACGTCCACGAGGAGCACTTCCCAGCCGCTCCCGAGTGGCTCTTCGGCATCCTCTGCACGCCCAGCGCGATTCGCGCCTGGTGGGGCGCCTCGCGCGCCATCGTGGTGGCCGAAACGAACGGCCTCTGGGCCGCTCAATGGGGCGAGAACGAGGATGAACCGGAGTACGTGACGGTCGCCACGATCCGCGTCTTCGAGCCGCCGCGCCGCCTGGTCCTCGGCGACTACCGCTACCGCGCCCGTTCGGGCCCGCTCCCCTTCCGCGCGGACTTCACCACGGAGTTCCTGGTGACTCCCGCCGCCGGCGGCGCGCTGCTGCGGGTCACCCAGGCGGGGTTCCCCGAGGGCCCCGAGGCGGACGCCTTCTTCGCCGGCTGCCAGGAGGGTTGGCGCAACACCTTCGCGGGCATCCGCGCGATGGGGGAGGCGGGTCAGCGGGACACAAATCGCATGTTGAGGTAGATCGAGGTCAGCACCAGGAACAGGCCGGCGAAGGCCGCGGCCCTTTGGCGCGGGTTCCAGCGGGCCAGTTCGATTCCGGCGGGCAGGGCGAGCAGCGGCACGAGGAACAGCCACAGGCGGGCGGACTCTCCGCGCACGAAGCTCAGGAGGGGCATCAGGCCGATCTGGGCCAGGGCGAGCAACTCCAGGGCCCAAAGACCCTTTCGATCGCGAAGCGCATCGACGGCGCGCAGCAGGGCGAGCAGGCCGATCACCCAGCCCGTCCCCAGCAGGAATTCCCAGGGGTCGGAGATCACGGCCTTCCAGTAGGGGCGGCCCAGCAGCTCCTGGCGCGTGAGTTCCGGACTCCAATCGTGCTTGCTCCCCAGCACTTCGCGGTACGTGGCGATCAGGTCGAAACCCGTCAGCGCGTGAAGGCTGAGGAAGATCCCCACGAACACGGCGGCGACCACGGCGATCAGCCGCCCGGTCTGGAGCGCCCGCGCGCGGCGCTCGGCCCGCGGGGCCAGGTGCAACAGGGTCATGGCGGCCAGGAACGCTCCCACCACCAGCACCAGGGGCGTGAACATCACGGCGCCGGCCAGGGCCATGCCGAACAGAACCGCGGCCCAGGGAGAATTCCTGCGCAGGGCGATGGTCCAGCTGGCCACCAGGAGACAGGTGAAGTTGGGCATCACCTGGTCCATCAAGGGCAGGGACAGCACCAGGCTCGGGCACAGGGCCACGAGCACGGCCGCGGCGAAGGCCGCGTCCCGCGACTCCGTGAGCGTAATCACCATCCACCAGGTGGAGACCACCGTCAGCGCGGCCAGCACGCCGATGCCCAGTCCACTGAGGCTCGCCGCGTCGTCGTAGCCGAAGGCCTCGATGAAGCCCATGAAGTACAGGATCGCTCCCGGCGGCTTGTTCTCGGAGTGCAGGTGCAGGGATTCCATCAACTCCGGGAAGCGCGCCAGGAAATTGGGGATCCCGCGCAGTTGCCCGGCGTCCAGGAAGTAGCTGGTGACGTGCTCGTGCTCGATGGCCCGCGGCAGCCGCGCCGGCTCGTAGGCGCCGTCGAAGCAGCACGTCGCCGCGTACATCAGGAGGAAGCACGTGAGCGCCAGGGCCGGGACCCGCAGACCCTCGTGGCCTCCGGGCTTGCGCTCGCGCAGCCAGACGGCCCCCACGAGCGGCAGGACGCAGGCCAGAAACAGCGGGACCACCCACAGCGGCGAGCGCTGGCACCAGGGGCGGATCCAGAGCATGCCGTTCATCCACTGGACGTGGCGGTCCAGCAGGAGCGCCAGGACCAGCGCCAGGCCGACGACCAGTGCCGCCCGCGTCGGGTGGTCGAGCAGCGTGGGGCGGTTCTCCCCGTCGAGCCGCTTCATGCCCGCGCCCCGCGGAGGCTCCGCCTGGGCAATCGGCGGATGGCGAGAGCGAAGGGGCATTGCCCGGGTCTTCGGCAAGGACGGGGTCGGGACATGACCTTGGAGCGAGGCGAGCGAGGCCGGGAAGGGCCGTGGGACGGGTGTCGGGGCCGGGGGGGGGGAACCCGGAGAGGCGGGGGGGCTCGGGGGAGGTCCCGCCGCTCGTATGATACTGAGACTACATCTCAATAGGCGCAGGCGCAAGGGGGCCACGCGCGGTGGGCGTGGCGGCGTCCCGGGGGGCCGGCAGCGTTCGCAGGGGGCCCGGAGTGCACCCGGCCCGGAGAGCCGTGCTCGGCGGCAGTCTGCCCGCCGCGGCGATCGCGCCCGCGGATCCGAGGGGCGGTCAGACCGGCGTGGGGACCGAGTGCGACGGGACGAACAACGTCCACGGCGTCGTGATCGACCTGACGCCTCTGGGGGGGGCAGGCCTGGGCGCGGGAGGAGGCGCGCCATGCTGGAGCGGCGCTCCCTACTGCAGGGGCACGCGGCGCAGGTGGACCGTGCAGTCCGCGGTCACCAGGCGCAGCCGGTCCGTGGCGGCACAGGCCGCGGCGGGCGCGCCGTCGCCCAGGTCGAGGTCGGGTCCCTCGAGCTTCCAGGTGCCCGACAGGGTCTCGAAGGTGGGGCCGTCCTCGCCCAGGAGCAGGGCCGCGCCGCTGTAGGTGCCCGCGGATTCGAAGTGGTAGTAGAGCTTCCACAGGAACTGAGCCCGCTCGCCCTCGATGGACGTGGATTCGTACAGGCCCTGAAGGTCCCAGGCCTCCGCCCGCCGCCATTCCACGGTCGCCCGGTCATCGGCCGACCCCTCCGCAACCGAGCGACGGTCCTCTTCCAGCACGCTGGAGGCGATGCAGCCGGCCAGGCCCAGCGCCAGCACGGCCAGTGAGGAGTGGAGCCTATTCACCGTCCTTCGCCTTTCCCACGAAGCGCGCCCGCAGCGCGATCCACAGCTTCAGTTCGTCGTCCACCTTGATCACGCCCACCTGGCTCGGGGGCTTGACGTCGAAGTCCTGGAGCCGAATCACGGCCTCGCCCTCGATCGAGAGCCGCTTGGAGGCGTCGACCGAGACCCGGACCGGCATGTCGATCTGCTTGGACTTGCCGCGGACGGTGAGCTTGCCCGAGGCCGTGCCCGAGACCGTCTGGGCCTGCTCGTCCACGGCGGCGACGCTGAAGGAGGTCCATTCGAACTCGAGGGTCTTGTGCACGCCCACGTCCAGGGTCTTGCGCATGTCCTCGTCGCGTCCGGCGAGGCCCGTGTCCAGGGAGGCCGCCTCCACGGTGAGGCGGCCCGCGGGCTTGCGGTCGGCATGGGCCAGATTCACGGTGAGCTCGCCGTCGACTTTGGACGTCACGCCCGAGAAATCGTGGAGCGTGCTCTTGGCGTCGAAGCCCACGCGCGAGAGCGCGGGCACGATGGCGAAGCGCTGCCGATCACCGAAGGCGAAGGTGCCGGAGGGCAGCGGCCGGGCGAGGAACCCCTTCTTGGGCAGGGCCTTGGGCTCAGCCAGGCCGGCCGAGGCCGCCGGGTCCGGCACTGCCGCCGGTGGGGCCTCGGGCGGGGCTTGCGGAGCAGGGAGCTCCGTTGCCGCAACCGCCGCGGGCTCGGCGGCCTGGGGAGCGGCCTTTGCCTCCGCCGCCCTGGCCGCGAGCTCGAGGCGCACTTGCTCCAGCAGCAGGCCATCGCGCCGCGGCAGGTCGGCCCGCAGCAGGGCCAGCTCCTGCTGCAGGGTGGCGATGCGCGTCTCCAGCGACCGATCGCGCTCGACGGCGGCGTTCTCCAACGCATCGTGCAGTTCCTGGAGCCGCTGGCCCAGGCCCTCGTGGACGGCCGACACGTCCGCGGCGAGCACACCCAGGTCGGCGCGCAGGAGCTCTAGGGGATCGGGTCCCCGTCGGGCGGCCTCCTCCTCGGCGGCGATGACCACGCGGATTCGCTGCTTGACGATCGCCAAGGCCGCGAGGGAGCCGCCGACGAGGCAGAGGATGGCCGCCACGCCGATGCCGGACAGCAGTTTGGAAGCCATGGGGAGGATTGCGCCATTCGCCGAGGCTCGGCGCAACCATCCTGACTCCGGAGGGACGCCCCGCGACGCCGCGAGCGACGGATTCCCCCGCCAGGGCGCAGCCGCGGAACTAGCCCTGGATCCGCTGTTGGACCGTGCCCGGTCCCCGGACGGCCACCCATCCCACCAGGGCCAGCGCAATGGTCGAGAGCCCCAGGGAGAGGCCCCACCAGAGTCCGGTCAGGCCCTGGTCGAGGCTGAAGCTGAGCCAAGCCGCGAAGGGCAGGGCCAGGACGTAGTAGCCCACCAGGTTGATCAACGCTCCGGGCAGGGTGCGCCCCATGCCGCGCAGGATGCCGCTGCCTACCACCTGCAGTCCGTCGAACAACTGGAAGGCTGCGGCGATGGGCAGCACCCTCGCCGCGAGGGCGAGCACCTCCGAGTTGTCGGCGGTGCCGCCCACGTACAGCAGGGGCAGCGTGTTGCGCCCGAGGAGGAACACCAGTGCGCAGAGGGCCATGGCCCCCGCCCCCATGGCGAAGGCCACGAAGGAGGCGTGTTGGGCCTCGCGGGGCTCGCCTGCGCCGAGCAGGTTGCCCACGCGCGTGGACGTGCCGATGGAGATCCCCAGGGGAATCATGAACGAGACCGAGGCCAGGTTGAGCACGATCGTGTGGGCGGCCAGCTCGGGCGCCCCCAGGCGTCCGGCCCAGAGGGTCACGATCTGGAAGGCCCACATCTCCAGCCCGATCTGGAAGGCCACGGGGGCCCCGACCGCGGCCACGCGCCACAGTCCCCGCGGCGCCCAGGACTCGCGACCCCAGGGAGTCCAGGCGCCCTCGGCCAGGCGGAACTGGACCACCAGCAGGACCAGCAGGCCGAACATGGCCACTTGAGTGACCGCGGTGGCGATGCCCGCGCCCATCACACCGAGCTTCGGGAAGCCCAGGTTCCCGAAGATCAGGAGCCAGTTCAGGCCGTAGTTGAGGCCGTTGGCCAGGATCGCGACCCACATGGCGGGACGAACGATGCCGCGGCCCTGCAGGTACTGGCGCAGGGCGTGGAAGCAGAGCAGGAACGGCAAGCCCGGCAGCTGCACCAGGGCGTAGCGCTCGGCCTCGCGGGCCAGCAGCGGGTCCTGGCCGAAGAGCACCAGGGCCTCCTCGGTGAACACCCAGAGGAGGCCGATCGGCACGCTGGCGAGCAGGCCCACGAGCAGGCCCCGTTGCAGCGCGAGTCCGGCGGCCTTGCCGTCGCCGGCACCATGGGCCTGGCTCACGAAGGGGTCGATGCCGAACACGAGCCCCATGCCGAAGAGCCACGTGCCCATGACCCACAGCCGTCCCAGGGAAGAGGCGTTCAGGGCCTCCACCGAGAGATTGCCCAACATCACGTTGTCGACCACCCCCAGCATCATCGTGCCGAGCTGGGTCGCGACCACGGGGGCCGCCAGCCGCGCGATGGTCGAGAATTCCCTGCGATTCGAGTGCATGCGCCGTCCACCTGCCGGGGGGGGCGCAGATGCTAGTGCGCTCCTTCCCGGACCGCTGCGAAAAACCGGCCCCGGCGCGAATTCCCGCCGAGGCGCCGCGGCGGAGCGCGCAGCAGGCCCCTGGAACAGGGCCGGGCGCTCGCGATCCGCTGGACCGCGAGCGCCCGGGCTTCGAAACGAGGGTCGCTACTGGAGGGTGACGACGTCGCGGGTGCCGAACAGCTTGCCGTTGATCAGGCGTCCGGTGACCATGACTTCCACGGTCTGGCCGCTCTGGACGCCGCCCAGGGCGAACAGGGTGTCGACCGCGCTCTTTTGGAACCGCAGGCGCTGGTCCTTGATGCCGTCCAGGCTGGTCAGGTTGCAGTCGCCGTAGTTCACCGCGCCCAGGCTGCCGAGGTCACGGGTGAACACGGCCTGGGGCGCGAGGGTCACGCCGGGGTTGCTGCCCAGGAACATGCGCAGGGACAGCTTGTCCACCCGGTCGGCCCGGAAGGACGGCACGCCCAAGAGCAGCACGTCGACGGTGCCCGCCGAGCCCGTGGTGTACAGGTTCGGGCAGCTTTGGGGATCGAAGTCCAGGTTCGCGCGCTCGCCCACGTCGCCCGTGGGGGCCACGAGTTCGATCACCTGCACGCCCTGGGTCGTCCGACCCGAGCAATCCGTCGTGGTCCAGGTGCGCTCGATGCGCTCCTCCGGCTGGCCGGGGCCCACCGGCAGGACGGACACGTCGTCATGGACGAGGGCCGGCGCGGGGTCGCAGTTGTCGAAGGCGGTGGCGAAGCCCGTGGCTCCCACGGCCGTCGGGTCCCCGAAGATTCCCACCACATTCTGGGGAATGGTGAGCGACGGCGCCGTGGCGTCCTCCACGAACACCTGGAAGCCCCGGATCGAGGTCTGGCCGCCCGAGGTGACGCGCAGGGCGATCCAGCAATCACGGCTGCAGGAGCCGGTCATGTCCACGTGGTACACGGGCGTCGGCGACGTGGGATCGTCGAACCAGGCGCCGGTGCACTCGTTGTGCCAGAAGAACGTCACCGGCGTGCCGTTGGGGTCGAAGGAGCCGCTGCCGTCGAGCTGCACGCTCGTGACCGCGGTGCCTTGAACGAAGGTGTTATTGCAGTCGACGCGGTAGTCGAGGCCCGAGTTTCCACCGGTGGAAACCACCGGCGGGACGTTGCCCTGGGCCAGTGAGACGGCCTGGAGGGCCAACAGGGACACCGCGACTGCACAGATTCGAATCGTTTGCATGGGAATGGCGGCGGGAGAGCCGCGGGGAAGCGAGGGGACGAAGCGAGCCCCGTAGACGAAGAATCGCTCGGGGAAGTTCCGCTCAAACCGTACTCCATCCCAATCGAGGAGGTCGGGGCGCGCGGTCGTTCCCCGTTACAACAGTGGCCGCCCTCCGACCCGCGCCGCGCTCCCTCGCGCGCCCGTCGAGTCCGCCGGCAACCGCGCGGGCTCCCGCGAGGCGGTGCGAAATTCTTTCGCGCTCGAACGCGGCGAAAACTCGGCGGTTGTCTCAGTTCGGTGAGACCTCCCAGACGATTCTCCCGGCTGGACGTCGCCACCCGGGCCTTGCCCGCGGCGCCGTGGGACTCCGGGCAAGACGATCAAGGTGAGGGAAAGACATTCCATGCGACGCAGGCGTTCGAAAGCCGCGCGTTCCAGGGCCGGTTTCGGGCTCCTGGACGTGATGGCGGCAGCCGTGGTGCTCACGGTCACGATCGCCGGGGTCTCCGGCTCGATCCTCGTGGCCATGTCCCAGAACCGCCTGAACCGGGACACGGCGGTGGCCCAGCAGGCGGCGCGCCAGTTGCTCGAACGCATGGAGAGCCGGCCCTTCAACGAGGTGTTCGCCGCCTACAACGCCAGCGTCGCCGACGACGCGGGGCTCACCCAGCCGGCCCAGGGCGCGGCCTTCGATGTGCCGGGGCTCGAGCCCCTGGCGGGGGACCCCGACGGACGCTGCGGAAGGATCCTGTTCCCCACCACGGTGGTCGGGGCCGTGGAGCAACTGCGCGAGGACGCCGTGGACGCCGCGCTCGGCATGCCCGGGACCTCAATGGACTGGCGGGCATCGACGGCCTCGACCATGCCGCCGACTACCGCGTGCTGCCGGTGCGCGTGCGCGTGGAGTGGCGCACCGCCGGCCGGGCCCGCGTCCTCGACCTCGAGACGATGCTCTGCCAGCGATGAAGTGCCCCCTTCGCAAACCGGTGTCACGGCTCGGCCGGGCATCACGGACGGTCAGGAACCCGCGAGGGGGCATGACCATGGTCGAGATGCTGGTGGCCGCGGGCGTGTTCGCCCTGTTGCTGGGCGCCATCGCCAACACCGTGCAGCACGGCAACCAGGCCTACCGCCAGGGCGTCGCCAACGCCGTGGTCGAGGGCCAGTGCAGGCGCATGCTGGAGCGCATCGCCGCCGAGTTCGGCGACGTGGACCGCTCGTCCCTCAATCCCAACCCCACCGGGCTCTTCTGGACGGCCGCCATCGACTATGCCCGCGCGAACGGGTTCGCGGCGGGAGCGCTCCAGGTGGGGCCCACCCGGCGGCTTCTGCTGGCCCTGGAAACCGGCGAACTCGACAACGGCCTCGACGACAACGGCAACGGCCTGATCGACGAACGGCGCGTGCTGCTGGTGCCCGACACGGCGACCCCGGCGGAACGGGTCTCCCTCGGATCCCAGGTGCGAGAACTGGCCGAGGGCGAGCTCCCCAACGGGCTCGACGACAACGGCAACGGCATCGCCGACGAGGCGGGCCTGTGGTTCCGGCACGACGGCAATGGAACGCTGACGGTCAGCCTGAGCCTGGAGCGTCTCGATGGGCGGGGCGGATCCATCGTGCGCACCCTGACCACCTCCGTGCGCATGCGCAACGACTGAACAACCCGATGAACCTACACACCTCGAATCGTTCGCGCCGCGGCGGCGCGCTGCTGGTGGCCTTGATCGCGACCCTGGTGCTCAGCGGCCTCGCGGCCGCGATGCTCACGGTCACCGGGGCCTTCAAGGCGGAGCACCAGGCCTCGAGCGACCACAGCCGCGTGCTCTACGTGGCCGAGGCCGGTCTGTCGCAGGGCATCTCGACCCTGGCGGCCGGCGCGCCCCAGAATTCGGGCACCAGCGCCGCGCCGGTGGCCTTCTCCGGCGGCGGCTACTGGTGCACGGTGGTCGACAACGGAGACGGCACCGCCACGGTGACGTCCTTCGGGCGCATCAACGGCGTGACCCGCGGGCTGGAGGCGGTGATGCGCAACAACGACGAGGGCGTGTTCGCCAGCGCCGTGTTCGCCGGCAACTCCAGCGGTGACCCGCTCTACGACCTCACCTTCGGCGGAGCAGGCGTCCAGGCCGACGCCGTGGACGGCAACATCTACAGCGGCGGCAACGTGCGGGTCTCGGGGGATGCCCAGGTCACGGGCTCGATCAAGGCCGGGGGCACCATCGTCGGCGCCACGGGCAAGGAGGGCAAGACCCTGCCGATCCCCGACATGGCGGGCATGAACTACGCCACCAGCAGCGACTTCGACGTGGCGGCGCTGTTCTCCGGAGCCACCTTCCATTCCAGCGGCATGGGCGGGAAGGCCTGGCAGGTACCCGAGAGCAATCCCGCGCACATCTTCCGCAAGAACCCCGACGACCGCTCCTCGGACACCTCGCGGACCAGCAAAGACGACTACTTCCTCGAGGATCCCTACGAGAGCCTCAGCGGCAGCTCCACGGTCGACTGGAATCACTCGACGCGCATCTCGCTCTCGGGCGTCGGCGGCGAGCCGGGGGTCTCGGCCACGAACAAGGTGTTCTACATCGACGGCAACCTGTGGGTGCACAACCGCGGCGCCTTCTCGTTCGCCTTCGTCAGCCCCGACGGTTCGCCCGTGCGTGTCACCTTCGTGGTCAAGGGCAACATCTACATCTCGGACAACATCCTCTACCAGGACAAGGACCGCGACGCCCTGGCGCTGATCGCCATCAAGGACAACCTCGAGACCGACAGCGGCAACATCTACTTCGGCGACCCGCTGTTCGGCACGCTGGAGGAGATGAACGCGTTCATGTACGCGGAGAACAACTTCCTCGACACCAACCTCTCCGCCACGGGCTCGGCCAAGGTCAAGGTCGTGGGCAACATGACCGCCGGCAACCAGGTGAAGATCAACCGCGACGCCGGGGGGCAACACTCCAAGCTCACGGTGGACTTCGACCCGCGACTCTCCAACGGCAACGTGAGCTTGCCGGGGATTCCGCAGGCGGCCGGGGCCGGACCCAGCTGGCAGTTGGCTTCCTGGCGCGAAATCCCGCTCCCCTGATCGCCGACGATGAACGCTGAGCATCCGAACTCCGCTGGGCCGTCCCGCGCGAGGAGGCAGGCCGCGCGGCGCGCGATCCTGCGGCGCGGCATCGTCTCGACGGTGGTCGTGTCCCTGGGCATGGCCGTGCTGCTGATCGGTTTCCCGGAACCCGCGAGCGAAAAGCGTCCGGTCCTGCCCGGGTCGGCGACCGCGGTCGCCCTTCCGGTGCGGTACAAGCAGGACGGCGACCTCGGACCGATGCACCGGGCCGTCTGGGAAGTGCTCTTCCCCGCGGCGGACGGTCCCGAGCCGGACCCCGCCGCCATGGCGGCCGCCATCTCCGGCCTGGGGGAAGGGGCGATCCCGCCCGTGATCGGGCTGTTGTGCGGCGTGCTGCACGGCCCCGAATTCGTCCCGGGGACCACGGACCGGCCGATCCACCCGCGGGCTCTGGCCGCGCGCGATCAGGTGCTGCTGGCGAGCCTCGCGGCCCTGCCGGAGGAGAGCGTGATGCGCGAGGTGCGCTGGCTCGCCGCGGATGTGCCCGAGGCCGAGCGCCTGGCCGCCGTGGGGCTCCTGGGGCGGCTCGCCACGCCCACGGCCCAGGCCGCGATCTTCGACGTGCTGGACAGCCTGGGCGCGGAACTGCTCAGCGCCGAGAACGTCTCCCAAGTGGCCGAGCAGGCCCTGCTGGCCTGCATGCGCGCCCACCCCGCCCACTGCGCGGCCATGGCGCGGCGGAGCGAGAAGGCCTGCGCGCAGGTCACGGCGATCATGGTGCGCAGCGCTGGACGTCTCGGCGGACCCGGCGGCGCGCGGCTCCTGGCCGGGCTGCTTGGACGCAACGCGGCCCTGGACCGGGTGGTGCTCCACGAGTTGTCGCGCGTGCTGGAGACTTCCAGCGCCGCGCTCTCCGACGTGCACCGGGCCGAGGTCCGTCGCCTGGTCTTCCAGGGGAAGGGGGAAGTGGTGCGCGCGGCGCTGGTGGTCGCGGGCCGCGTCTGCGATCGGGCCGCCTTCGACGACATCGCGGCGCGCCTCGAGGACGGGGACCGACTGATCGCGGCGGCGGCCCGTTGGAGTCTCGCGAGCATGGCGCGCGTGGACCTCGGCAAGGAACGCGCGGCCTGGGAGGGTTGGTTCCGGGACCAGGAGGAGTGGTGGGAACTCGAAGGAGAGCCCCTGGTCGAGGGCCTGGAGGGCCTGGACCCGGCCGCCTTCCGCGATGCGACCGCCCAACTGGCGGGCCGCCCGCTGTTCCGCAATGAATTGGCGCCGATGCTCGGACCGTTGATCCTGCTGCCGGACGGCACGCGCGGCGCACTGGCTCTGGCGGCTCTCGAGCGCCTGGGCTCACCCCACGGGATTCCCTGGTTGATCCAGGCCCTGGGCCTGGAGGACGGCCGCCGCGACACGGCGCTCGCGCTGCTGCGCGCCTGGACCGGCCTCGACCTGGGCGACGACGCCGCGGCCTGGACGCGGGCCGTGCTGCTGGACCTGCCCTGAGCGGCGCCGCCGCCCGGGGTCAAGCTCCCCTTCGAGCCGCTTCCCCCGCCGGCCCGGGCCGGCGCAGGAAAGGACTCGGAGTGGATTCCGCCCGCTCCTAGCAGCCCGTTGAACAAGTCGCTGCTGCGACTTCGCACGCCTTCGCGTTGCGGCGTCGAGCTCGTCGGGCCGTGCTCAGCGGCCAGGAAGGCCGCCTCTGCGGGCCCTCCGTCGCTCTCCTTGCACCGCGAACGCGTGCTTCGTCTCGCGACGCGACTTCTTCAACGGACTGCTAGATCACGGACAGATCGTGAACTCCAGCCCGTTGGTCAGGGTGGTGTTGTTGGGGCTGGAGAACCCGTTGTCGCGGCCCCAGAACTGGGCGTCGACCATGGTGCCGGCCACCAGGAGACCCGGATCGGGGTTGCCGCCCAGGGCGCCGACGGCGAAGGCGTTCATGTCGATCGCGTAGACGCCCGAGCAGTCGTCGCCGCCGGGAGGCGAGCCGCCGGAGTTCATGCCCGGGGTGCGGCGCACGGGGCTCGCCACGCACAACGTTCCGCCCGTGAAGGGCGCGGCCGCGCGGCCGGTCAGCGAGTAGAGCAGCAGTCCCGGCTTCTGGTTGAGCACCGACGTGCCGCGGATCGTGAAGCCGGATCCCGCGCTGGCGCTCGGAGTGCCCACGCCGCCGATGGACGGCAGGCATCCCAGGGAGTTGAACTTGGCCGTGCAGTAGTTGGTCAGGCCGGCGACGCAGCTGCCCGGGGGCAGGATGTCGCCGGTGATCACCAGGGCGAAGCCCTGGGGCCCGCCCGAGGGCACGTTGGCGCCGTCGATGCTCACGGTCCAGGTGCCGACCGTGGGGCTGGTGCGGATCACGCGCTCGACGTTGTTCTTGGCGTCGGAGGCGCCGCCCGTGGTGGATTGGCCCGAGGCGAAGACGTTGCCGCGGTAGACCGTGGTGCCGTTGGGATCGGTGACCGTGAGGTGCAGGTCGTTGACCACCGGGTTCGCCGCGCCGTTGGTGCCCGCGACGTCGCAGAAGGCCAGGGTGATCTTGAGCGGCTGGGTCGAACTCACCACGGGCAGGGAGTAGGACTTGTTGCCGCCCGTGACCAGTCCACCCGCGGCATGGCGCACGTCATCCACGAAGAGCTGCTTCGTGTCACCGCTGAAGTACATCGAGTCGTCGAGCAGCAGGCGACCCCAGCCTTCCTGATTCGACGGGTAGCCGGAGATGCCGGTCATGTCCGCGGATCCGTTGAGCAGCATGGCCTTCATCAGCGCGCCGCTGGGCGTGAAGGAGTCGCCCGGCACGGCGGCGCCGCTGGGGTAGAAGCCGGCGGTGAAATACTCGCGCACCAGGGCGGCGGCGCCGGTCACGGCGGGGGAGGCCATGCTCGTGCCGGTCAGCGACGTGGTCCCACAGGTTCCGGTGCTGGCGGAGACGATGTTGCAGCCCGGGGCGTAGATCTCCGGTTTGCGGCGCCCGTCGGCCGTGGGGCCCGTGCCCCCGGAGCAGTGGCTGTTGGCGGAGGATCCGTTCTGGGACGCGCCCACCGCCACCAGGTTCTTGGCGTTCTCGGGATTCTTCAACGTGGAGAGATTGGTCACCGCGAAGAACACCAGGTCGTCCTCGTTCGAACGCTGGAACGAGTCGATCGAGACGCACAGCGTGTTGTAGGCCGTGGTGGAGTCGTCGCCCCACGAATTCGTGTGCACGCGCGCGCCGTTGGCGTGGTGCGTGGTGGCCGGGGCGATGCTCGAGAGGCTCGTGGTGTGGGCGATCTTCGCCAGGGGTGCCACGCCGCGGTTGGCCGTCGAGCCGTTGACCGGCTGGGAGTTGCCCGCGGCGGTTCCCGCCGTGTGCGTGCCGTGGCTGTCCGTGCCGCCGCCGCTGTTGAAGACCAGCTTGCGGTGCAGGGCCCCGATGGGGTTGCCCGCCGGGTCGCTGAAGTAGCAGGAGTTCGTCGCGATGCTGCCGTCGATGTGACCGATCACCTGACCGGCGCCCAGGAGGCCCTTGGTCCAGACCTTGGTGTCGTTGGTGACGAACGTCTGCACCACCCAGGCCGAGTTGTTGTTGCGCGGGCCGGGATTGGGAGCGATCTCGATCCACTGCACGTCCATGACATGGGCGATGGCGAGCGCCGCCTGGGGCGTGGCGTCCAGGGTGAGCATCCAGCGGCCGGTCAGGTCGCTCGACTCGACCACCACGGCGCCCCAACTCTCGATCGCCGCCTGGACGGTGGCCCGCGGCACGTCGGGGAACAGCACCGCCACGAGACGGCCTTGGACCCCGGTCGTCGCCGGATCGGCCGCCAGGGCCGCGAGGCGCGGCTCGACGCGGTAGGCCGGATGCCAGGGGCCGGTCCAGACCACCTCGCGCAGGCGTGCCGCGGCGGCGATCTGCTCGCTGCTCGCGCGCGCCAGGAAGGCGTAATTGGGCACGTAGTCCAGGAGCTCCACGCCGCTGGTTTCCACCACGGCCTTCATGGACTCCGTGATCGGTCCGGCCAGCTGCACGAGGAAGTAGCCCCGCTCCCCGGGCGCCAGTTCGCGCATGCGCATGTCCTGGGGCACTCCGGGCTCGCCCAGACCGGTGTCGAATTCCCCATACGCAAGCGAGAGGCGGCGCGACTCGGCGGTGCGCGCGTTCGCCTCCTCGAAGGAGATCTGCGGCTCGTAGGGGGAGGGCAGAGGCTCCTGGGCGGCGGCGCGGGCGTGGACCGCCAGCGTCAGGGACGCAGCGGCCAGGGACACGGTGGCGCGGGAGTGAATCGAGAGTTGTTGCATGTCGGGACGCCTGTGGGTCGCAGGAAAACGTGCGGCGGGGGAAACGCGGCGGGACCTTGGGGCCTCGTCGTCCATTGTCAGCCTACCGTGTGACTACGGTCTCGGGCAGGTAGCCCCACCGCCAGGGCCCGGCGGAGGAGTCGGGGCGAGCTCGCGGCCGATTTCCCGGCGGTCCCCCGAGTCTCCGGGGGCCAGTGAGCCAGGGCCGACGCGGGGCGGCGCCCTGACCCCCGTCCCAGGGCCCGTTTTCCTCGCCGCACGATCCTCGCCCTGGCAGTTCCCGCGTGGCTGCGCCTCGAAGCCTCCGGCGCAGCCTTCGAAACGGCCCGCGCGGCCCGCGCGGCCCGCGTGGCCCGCGTGGCCCGCGTGGCCCGCGCGTCATGGGGGGCCGGCGAGCCGGCAGCCCCTTCCTCCGGTCACCGGATCTGGAACTGGCGCGCGAGCCAACGGGGCCGGCTGTAGTCCCAATTGCGCTCGGCCATGGCGGCGACGAGGACGGGGTAGGCCGCTTCGATGGCGCGCCGCGCGCGGTCCTCGATCCCCAATCTCGCGCAGTAGTCGTCGAGGGCGGCACGTTCGTGGGGGCGCAGTTCCGTGCGTTCCCTGGCGATGGCCCAGGCCCGCGCGGCCGAGAGTCCGGCCTCGTGCTTGCGTTCGTGCACCACGAGATGCAGCACGTCGAAGTAGGGCAGGTCCTCCAATTCGCTGGGCCCCCAATCGAGATAGCCCAGCACCTGTCCCTCGGGCGTCACCTGCACGTGCTTGGAGCGCAGGTCGGCGTGGTGCAGCACCAGGGGCAGCCGGGCCCCGAGCAGTTCCGACCGCACGCTCTCGCACAACTCCGCGAGGCGGCGCGCGGTTTCCGGCACCGCGCAGTAGCGCGCCGCCACTTCGAAGCGCGCCCGGAGGAGGCGCTCGAAGTCCGTCTCGTCGAAGGGCCGCGCCGGCCGCATGACCAGCGTGGCGAAGTCCCGCGCCGCGTCGGCGAACATGCGCGCGGCCACGCGCGTGTCCCCCGTGAACTGCGGCGCCGTGAGCCCCGGGAGGCGCCGCTCGCAGGCCAGCATCAGGCCCTCGATCTCCCCGATCCACAGCGGCTCCGGCACGGGGAGGGCCGGGAAGCGCTCGCGGATCAGGCCCAGCCGGCCGTGGTGCTGGACCAACTGGACCTTCTGTTGCTCCGACAGCGGCACATGGACGGCCCAGCGTCCGCGGGGCTCCCGCGGGTCGTGCCCGGGGAGGTGGGTCAGCGCGAGCAGCGTGTTGCCCCGCGTCGCCTGGGCGAATTCCAGTTGCGGCCGAGGCTCGCCGGTGCGCTGGGCCAGGGCCTCCAGCGCGCGCTCCAGTCGCACCGAGGGCTCGGCATCGCGGCGCGTGCCGAGCAGCGCGAACGAAGGGGTGAGCCACGGGAACAGGCCCAGGCGCTGGCCCAGGATCTTGGCCCGATTGCGGCGCTCCTTGGGGCCCAGCATCAACGCCGGAGGCGCGCCGTCGAGCCCCACCACGTGGGTGAAATCCGCCAGGTGGGGGTAGAGGGCCAGGGCGCGCACCCGGGCGGCCCCGGCCGCGGCGAGGTGAGCACGGTGGCCTGCCAGGGAACGCACGCCGGGAGGCGGGAACAGGGCTCCGCGCAGATATTCCAGCGGCCCGGGCACGCGGAAGTCCCCGCGGCGTCCCGCCGAGCGCTTGTACCCGAACCGGTTGTTGGCGGTCTGGACCTGCTCGGTGGCGACCCGCAACAGCTCGCTCGAGGGAGAGGCCCAGGGCGTGCGCGCCTGGGGCAGTCCCTGCTCCTGCAGCACCACCTCGAAGGCGCCGTCCAGGAAGGGCAGCCGCTCGGTTTCCGCCACGCACACGGTCTGTGGCGCTCCGCGGCCCAGGGCCCGGCCCTGGGCTCGCGCCAGGGCCAGGCGCAGGGGCGAGCGATCCACCAGCACCACGGAGAAGCCCGCCCGCGCCAGGGCCACGTGGGCGCCGGAACTGGCGTTGCCGATGCACAGGGCGCGCCCGTTCGCGCTCTCGAGGAACACGAGCCATGCGGCGCGTGCTTCCCGGGTGAGCAGCATCAGATGGTCGGCGCGCTCGTCGTCCAGGGCGAGCAGCGCGGTCTCGAAGACCTGCTTCCAGGGAGCGCCCCGTTCCAGGGCGCCCAGGGCGTCCCGGGCGACGGCCTCGGTCCAGGGCCAGGGGTCGGCGTCCGTGGGGGACCGGGCACCGGCCGGGCGCAGGTCGAGCGCTCCTTCCGCGTCTTTCCATTCCAGCCCGCAAGGAGCGCAGCGCAGCTCCGTGGCCGTTCGCGCCGCGGGACCCGCGCAGCGCGGGCAGGCGAAGGCGATCGACGCGCTCAAGCCGGACGTTCCGCGCGGCACAACCCGCGTGCTGCGAGCAGTGCCGCCAGGGGCGCCGTCTGGACCAGGAGCCCGGGTGACCAGGCGCGCAGGAGCAGCTCCGCGGAGACGCTGTCGTCCGGCCGGGTCGCCACCAGGAGCAGCACCCCCGCCAGCACCAGGGCCAGGGCCGCGGCCAGGTAGACCTGGTCCCTTCGCGGTCGGTCGGCCTCGGCCTCGTCGTGCGCCGGAGTTCCCGAACGCGTCAGGGACAGCACCAGGGGCCCCAGAGCCGCGCCCGCGGCGATCCACACCGGTGCGAGCCAGGGGGCCAGCTGGCGGCCCTTGCCCAGGGACCATTGGGAGGCCAGTCCTTCCAGGGCGCTGACGTCGAACAGCGGAACACCCAGCAGGGCGAGCGCCAAGGGCCACGCCCCCGCCACCAGCGCGGCGCCGAGGGACCAGCGCAGTGCCCGGGAGAGGCTGGGCCGCGCGCTCGCCGCGAGGGTGGCGAGGAGCAGCGCGCCTCCCACGATCCAGCCGCCGGCTTGGATCAGCGGCAGAAGTCCAGCGCCGAGGCAGGCGAGGGCGAGCCCGCGGCCGTCGGCGCGCCGGGTCCAGGCCAGGGATCCGGCGGCCGACAGCGCCACGCAGGCGGCCGCCATGAGGTCGCCGTCCTCCACGGTGGCCGCGGGGGCCAGGGCCGCCGCCAGGAGCACCACCCCGGCCGCGCCGCCCAAGGGGCCCCGTCGCAGGGTCCCGAGGGCCTGCCAGCACAGCACCAGGGCCGCCCCGAGACAGGCGAGCACCTGGGCGCGGGCCGCCGTGCTCGACACGGCGCCCGCGGGCCAGGCGGTCGCGGCCACGGAAGCCGTCACCAGGGGCGGGGAGGCGAGCCCTCCGCGGGCGCTCGGGTCCAGCTCCAGGGCCCCGTCGTGCTGCAGCAGGGCCTGCGCCTTCATGGGCCAGCGCCCGACGTTGGGGTCGAGGTCCGCGGTCAGGCCCGCGAAACCGGCCAGTCCCAGGGCGAGCAGCAGCAGCGCGACGGTCCATGGGCCCGCGCGCTCCCGGCTCAGCGCATGGCGCGGGACCAGCGCGCCGGGCAGCAGGGCGAGTCTGGCGATCCCCACGGCAAGACCCAGGCCCAGGGCGCCTTCGGGCGCGCACCAACCCGCGAGCGGGTCGCCGAGCAGAGTCCCGGCGCAGGCTCCCAGGCCCAGGAGACCGCAGCCCAGCAGGTAGCTCGCGGCCCAGGTGGGGGCCAATTCCCTCGGGCGGTGGGATCCGGGGGCCCCGGGTGGAAGCCACGCCAGGGGACCGCGGCCGGCCAGGGCGATGAGCGCGACGCCGAGCAGGCTGCTCATGGGGGCGAGCGGATCCACGCACCTACGATACAAAGTCATCCGGCTCCGTCGGCTTCCGCTACCCTCGCGCCGTGAGGATCGCGGCATTGCAATGGGACGTGCGCCGTTCGGCCGTCCAGGCCAATCTGGCCGAGGCCCAGGGCGGGCTGGAGCGCGCGCGCGAGGCGGGCGTCGAACTGGTGCTGCTGCCGGAGATGTGGGCCACCTCGTTCCCGGACGCGGGCGACGACGTCGCGTCCCTGGTGGAGCAGGCCCGCGATGCCGCCTCCGCCCTGAACCACTGTTCGGCTCGAACCGGCGTCGATTGGGCGGGGTCGGGATTTGCCCCCGCGCCCGGCGGAGGCGCGCTGCCCGTCAATCGCCTGGAGCTCTTCGCGGGCGGCGAGCCGCTCTTCGCCTACGACAAGGTGCACCTGTTCGGCCCGACCGCGGAGGACCGGGTCTTCCGCGCGGGCGCCCGTCTGCCCCAGGTGGTGTCGTGGCGCGGGGTGCGTGTCTCGGGCGCGGTCTGCTACGACCTGCGCTTCCCCGAACTGACGCGGGCGCCCTTTCTCGGAGGCGCGGAGCTCCTGTTGGTGCCCGCCCAATGGCCCTCCGAGCGCGCCGGGGCGTGGCGTGCCCTGGTGCACGGTCTGGCGGCCAGCGGCCAGTGCGTCGTGCTGGCCGCCAATCGGACCGGCGTGGAGCGCGTGGCGCGCCGCGGCCTGGAGCTCCAATTCAGCGGCAATTCGCTGTGCGTCGATGCCGCGGGGGTCACCCTGGCCGAGGGCCGCGGAGAGGCAGGTCTCGTGATCGCCGAATTCGATCCCGCCGCCGCGCGCCAGATGCAGCAGCGGATTCCCGTGCGACGCGACCGGCGTCCCGACGTGTACGTCTCGGGGGCGCCGCGGGAGCCGGACTAGACCGGAAACACCGCGGGCGGCAGGCCCTTTCGAAGGACCGCCGCCCGCGTGTCGAGGGGAGTTTTGCCTCCGCTCGGAGGTTCCCGCCCCGCGCCGGTCTTAGAAGATCGGCGTCGAGCTTTGGATCTTGGGCGCCCAGTCGTTGTTCGCGGTGTCCGTCGGCGTGATCACCGGGACGTGGGTCGGATGGTAGACGATCGGCAGGTTCGCCGGAGGGAAGGCGTCGACCCATTCGGCGGGGACCAGCGCGACGCTCGTGTCCACGGGCAGACGCACGTTGCCGTCGGTGATCCAGGGCTGAAGGTCATCCGCGGTTTCCTCCACCTCAAGGTATTCGGACTGGGTGGCCAGCAGCGTGTCGAAGCTCACGGCACCACTGGAACGCGCTCCGTCCTGGGTGAAGAACACGACTTCGATGTACAGATCGTCCAGGGTCCCGGAAGGGAAGCTGGTTTCCAGGCTCTCGAAAGGCGCCACCAGCATCTGGGCGCGAGCGCCGTGGGTGGCGTCCCCCAGGACCATCAAGACCGTGTAGTCGTTGGGATTGGTGGCCGCGAAGTGGGTCGGCGTGGCCGCGGCGTTGAAGTGCGTGCCCGTCACGGACGTGGCGGCGACGAACGCGGCGGCGAAGATCAGGGGAGTGAGCGAAGCCAAATTCATGGGGCGTGCCTCGACGAGGGTGGGTGAAAATCCCTCACGGGGCCCGTATCGGCCGGTGCGTTCGCCGTGCTTGAGAGCCCCGGCTCGGGTCTGGGACGCCGCGGCGGAAGGGCCCCAGCGGCGCGGGTGAGCGGCGCCGGCCGGTGCCCCGCGGCCCGTCGAGCGAGGGGCCTCCTCGACCGCTCGTAGGGCGGCGAGGGCCTCCGTCGCGTCCCAAGGCCGTGCCCGGCGGCCGTGCCCCGGAGCCAGGAGGGCCGCACGCGCGGGCCCCGCCTCGCGCTCACCCTCCGGCGTTCACGGCCCCGGGATTCCCGCGGGGCCTGTCTGGGGAGCCCCTCTTCGCGGGCTTCCGGAAACTAGTCCCGTCCCACGAAGCGGAACGCGGCCCAATCCCCTGCTCCGGGGTCCTTGCGCCGCAGCTCCAGGCGGGCCTGTCGCGCCGCCTCCGAGGGTGGGGCGCCCGCCAGCAGGCCGCGGTGGAACGCCAGCGAGAACTCGCGGGCGGCGCGGTCTCCCACCGGCCAGAGCGTGACCACCAGATTGCGCGTGCCCCGCTCCAGGAAGGCCCGCGAGACTCCGAACAGTCCCTCGCCGTCCTCGTAGCGACCGCCGCCGCTTTCGCAGGCCGCGAGCACCACCAGCGGCAGCCTGGGGGAAAGTTGCGCGATTTCCAGGGCGGTCATCACCTCGCCGTCGTCCAGTCGCAGGCCCACGGCGGGAAAGCGCGAGCGCTCGTCCGCGCGCCCGCTCACCAGGTGCGTGGCCACGTGCACGCAGTGCTCGCCGCGGAGGGCGCGCTCCAGGTCGGCGCGGGAAAACTGACCGGGGACGATCAGGTCCGACCCCTGGCGCATCTGGGCCAGCTCGCGCAGTTCCGCGCTGGCGCCCGGGAGCAGGAGTCGGGGCGCACCTTCGCTGGAGGCCCCGTCCACCGGCGAGCCCAGCAGCGCCCAGCGCGCCAGGGCACGGGCGTCGGCCGCGGGGCCGGGCTCCGAGGCCGGCAGTCCAGGCAGCGTCAGCAGTCGGAGTTGCTCGTCGAACCCCGCGGTCCGGAGACCCAGGAGTTCCACCGGGATGGCCTCCAGCGGGCCGTGGAGCAGCAAGAGCAGGCGGTCGCTCCGGGACTTCGGGGCTCCGATGTGGTCGCAGAGCCCCTGGGGCAGCAGCAGCGCCGCCAAGGCCTCCGCCCGCCCGGTGACGTCGATTCCCTCGGCGGCCAATTGGCGCAGGGAGAGCCCGGTCTCGTGGACGTACTCGCGGCCGAAGCGCAGCACCTCGCCATGGCACTCCAGGACGCCGTCCTTGCCGGCGCGCACGTGGACCACCACGCCCGAGTCGGCCCCGAAGATCCAGGTCACGAGCCCCAGTTCGTAGCGGCCCGCCCAAGCCGCCAGATGCTTTGCGGTGAGCGGCGTGAGCAGCGGCGGCTCTCCGGCTCGCGCCCGCAGCCGTTCCAACTCGCTGTCCTCGCCGCGCAGGGAACGGGATTGCCAGCTTTCGCAGGCCAGGGCCGCCGCCCCAGCGTCGCCCAAGGCCAGATGGGCGCGGGCGAGCAGGGCCACGGTCTCCAGGCCCGCGCCCTCCCACTCCCCAATCACATTGAAGTGCACGGCCCCGCCGAGCTTGGACATGGGCTCCGCCAGGGCGCGGCGCCGCTGGGCGTCGGCCATGGCCAGGGCGCGTTCCAGTTCCAGTTTGGCCCCTGCCGCGTCGCCCAGTTCCAGCAGGGCCTCGCCCCGCAGCGTGCGCGCCGCGCCCTGGTCCCGGGGCGACAGTTTCGCGAGGTCCATGGATCCGTCGAAGCGCTGAAGGGCCTGCCGGGGCCGGCCCTCCGCCAGATCGATGCGCGCTTCCAGATAGCTCTGTTCGAAGCGTCCCGAGCCCTTGGACGCCGGAGGACCTTCCCCGGCGGCCAGGGCGGCGAACCTGCGCGCCTCGGCGGGTTCCTGGAGCCGCAGCTGGACCAACGCGTTCACGTAGGCCAGCTCGCGGCGATCCGCAGCCTGCTCACGATCGTTGCCCGCGGGGGCCTCGAACCCGGCCAGGATCCTGCGCGCATCCAGGGGGCGGTCCTCGTGGAGGCTCCGCATGGCCGCCTCGCGCGTCAGCACCCAATTGCCTTTCGCGGGAGACACCTCGGACATCTGGAGCAGGCAGCGCTGGGCGTCCAGGGTGTCGCCGCGCTCGCCGGCCAGCCGCAGCAGCCAGGCCCGGGCGCGCAGCTCGGCGGGCTGGTCCCCGATGGACCGGGCCTGCGTCGCGAGTTCGTGGAAGGCCGCGCGCGCCGCGCCCATGTGCCCCAGGAAATGTTCCAGGCGCGCCAGGGACTCCATGGGATTGAGGCGCAGGCGCACGATCCCGAAGGCGTCGCAATCGGCGATCGCCTCCCGGGCGTCGGCGAGCGCGCGGGCGCTGAGCGCATCGCGCTCCTCCGCCGAGAGCGACGAGGTCCTTCCCTCGAGCCGGGCGATCACGTATTCCGCGCGCAGGCTGGAGGCCTGGGCACGGGCTCCGCGATCCGCCAGCCCGCGCGAATCCTCGAAGGCCTGGCGGATGGCCTGCTCGACCTCGGCCTGCATCGCGCGCCAGTCCTCGTCACGGACGCCGTCGGCGAAGGCGGCGCCCAATTCCTGGCGCAGCTCCTGGACTCGCTCTTCGATGCCGAACCCCTGTTGGCGCTCGGCGGCGGTGAGGGCCGACAGGGACTCGAGGATGCGCGCGGCGTCGGGCCGGCCGTGACGTTCGGCGAGCTGGGTGGCCAGGGCCTGGAGCCGCGCCAGGGGGACTTCGCCGCCGGCGCGCCAGCGTTTCAGGAGCTCGCCGAATTCCTGGCCCGCCGAGCGGGCCGAGTCAGCGGGCTCCTGGAGCATCGCGGCCCGTGCCGCCGGCGGTCCGGCCAGGGTCGTGAACCACAGGGCTGACCCACCCAGGAGCCCGGCGAGGATGCGTGAACGGCCTGACACGGCGCGCTCCCTATGGACCGCTCAGCGGCCTTGGATCCGTCGGAGGAATTCGTCCCGCGCCTCCGAGGGCGGGAGCGCCTCGGCCACGGCACGCGCGTCGGCGAAGTAGCGCCGCTCCACCAGCCAGCCGAGGACGGCGGTGGCGTACTCGTTCGGGGCCAGGGCCTCGAAGCTCCTCAGCTGTTCCAGGCCCGCGGGGTCCGCCTGCACGACGAACGTGCGCGAGCCGATGGGGAAGGGCATGCCGTTGCAAAGGGCCGACACCTTCCAGGTGTAGACCCCGGGCTCCAGCCGACGCAGGGCCTCGCTTTCCCAGACCAGTTCGGGCGTCTCGCTGACCGCCTGGTCCACGATCCATTGGTCGTCGTTGCCGCGTCGGCCGGCGTCCTCGGGCGCACGCACCGGCTCCAGGCGCAGCAACTGGAAGCTGTAGGACTGGGCCTGGGGCATGGGCGCGACCGCGAAACGCAGGGGGTTCCAGGTGCCGCCCTGGGCACCGGCCAGCACGCGGCCCAGGGGAGTGCGAAGCTCCCCCGCGAACTCGCCGCGCAGGGGATCCAGCTCGGGGAATCGAATCGAGCCCGCGATCGCCCCCTCACCGGAGGCGAGCAACGCGCGCTCCGCCCCCTGGGTGCCACGGGAGTAGTGGCTCCAGCCGTAGAGGCCGGCCAAGGCCACGGTCGCCGCCGCCGCGTAGAGGAGCCACGGCCTGCGCGTCGAGTGGGGCCGGCCGGCGGGCGTCGCCTGGGGAGAACGCCCAGCGTCCCCGGTGGGGGAGGCGCGGGTCCCCAGGGTCTCGTCGCCCCCGTGGCCCAGGGACGTATCCGGGCCGCCGGCTCGCCCGTCGGGAGCTGTCGGCGGCGCGGCCCGCCGAGGCCGTCCTTGGACGGGATCGGCGAACAGCGGCGCGGGGGGCCGGGAGGCCAGGGTCGCCACCAGGCTGCGACAGTCCTCGCAGGTCACGAGGTGGGCCTCGATGCGGCGCTCCGCCGCCTTGGGCAGGGCCCTCGCGTCGGGCCCGCGGCCGTAGTCGTACAGCTCCTCCGCGGCCGGGCAGGGGCCCGTGCCACGGACCCCCAGGGGGTTCGAAGTGCCGTGGTCGGCAATCCAACGCTCGGCCTGTTGGATCAGGCTCAGGCGCACGGCGCAGGAGGGACAGGTCTGGGCATGGGCGGACAGCTGTTCGCCCAGGGCCCCCGAGAGTTCGTCCCCGCCAAGCAACCGCTCAGCCAGGTCCGGACGGCCGCACTGGGGGCCCGGACCCTGGACCGGGGACTGGTCGCTGGAACTGGATTCCATCACTGCCTCCAACTCCGAAGGTAGCACCCCGGACGGGCGCACTTTCCTGTCTCGTTCCTGCTCATTCCGCAACCTCTTGTCTGGGAAGGCGTTCCAAGAGGGCCCGCCGTAGGTTTTGCGATGCCCGCTTGAGCCTGTATTTGACCTGTTCGACCGTGATCCTGAGTTCCCCCGCGATCTCCGGAAGGATGCGGCCGTCCACCAGGCGCAGCTCCAGCAGGGCGCGATCCTCGGGCTCCAGCTCCAGCAGCGAGGCGCGCACCGCACGGGCAATTTCGGCCTGTCCGGAGATTTCGCAGGGCCCCGTGCGGTCGTCCGCCTTGTCCGAGGCGCCGTGGGTGTCTTCCAGGGAATGCAGTTGTACCCGGCGGCGGGCGCCCTGCTGGCGCTTGCGGTCCACGCAGCGGCACCAGGCCACACGATACAGCCAGGTGCCGAAGGAGCCCTTTTCGGGGGAATAACTGCCCTGTGAGAGGCGCTCGAGCGCGTACCAGGTCAAGTCCTGAAAAAGATCCTCCCGTGCCCCGGGGTCGGTCTCGAACTGGCCGATGCAATGGTGAAACAGCGAGCGATAGCGCTCCACATAGGCCGCCACGGCATCCTCACGACGTTCCAGGAGTCCCGCGACGAGTTCACCGTCCTCCACGGCAGCTCCCTCGAGCCCGGCGGACCTGGCGCACGCCCCGGAACGGGCATGAACCGTCTTGAACGCGAACGGCGCACATGCGGCTCCATGCTACAGCGCGCGCGCACGCGCCGCGCTCCGCCGCGGCGAATCCAGGGCGGGGCACCCAGGCCCCCCCAGGGGCCCGCCGTCCGTGGAGCGGGCCCCGCCCGCCGGTGACCCCGGGGGGGAGAAGTCGCCCTCGGGACAGGGCCCAACTTCCTGGGGTCGGGTCCGGGGCGGGCTGCTACACTGTCCGGCCTTTCTAGCGCCCACCGGAGTCTCGAGACGGGGTGCACCGCGGCCCCCGCCGTGCCCCTCCGAGCGGGCCCCCTCCCCACGACTGCCACCCCTCACCCGGGGTCGCACTTCCGCACAACCAGCCGCCAGATTCCCATGAGAGACGTCGTCCTCGTCAGCGCTGCCCGGACCCCGATCGGCAAGTTCCAAGGTGCCCTCTCCGGCTTCAAGGCCACGGAACTCGGCGCCCTCGCCATTCGCGAGGCCCTCGGGCGGGCCAAGGTGTCGGCCAGCGACGTCGACGAGGTCATCATGGGCTGCGTGCTCGCGGCCGGGCTGGGCCAGAACCCGGCGCGTCAGGCCGCCATCGCCGCCGGTGTGCCCAACACCGTGGGGAGCTTCACGATCAACAAGGTCTGCGGCTCGGGGCTCAAGAGCGTGATGCTCGCCGCCCAGGCCATCCGCGCGGGCGACGCCGAAGTGGTCGTGGCGGGGGGCATGGAGAGCATGACCAACTCGCCCTACCTGATGCCCGAGGCCCGCGCGGGCGTGCGCCTGGGCCATGGGAAGCTGATCGACTCCATGGTCTGGGACGGGCTGTGGGACATCTACAACGATTTCCACATGGGCAACACCGCGGAGCTGGTGGCCCAGAAGTACGAGATCACCCGCGCGGCCCAGGACGCCTTCGCCGCCAATTCGCACAAGAAGGCCGCCGAGGCCACCGCCGCCGGCCGCCTGGAGGCGGAGAAGTTCGCGATCAAGATCCCCCAGCGCAAGGGCGAGCCCCTGTCCTTCACCACCGACGAGTCGGTGCGCAGCGACACCACCGCCGAGGGCATCGGCAAGCTCAAGGCCGCGTTCAAGGAAGGCGGCTCGGTCACGGCGGCCAACGCCTCGTCGATCAACGACGGGGCGGCGGCGGTCGTGGTGATGTCGGCGGAGCGCGCCAAGAAGCTGGGCCTCGCTCCGCTGGCGCGCATCAGCGCCTACGCCACGTCCGGCTGCGCGCCCGAGTGGGTCATGATGGCCCCCGAGGGCTCGATCCAGGCCTGCGCCAAGAAGCTGGGCCGCCGGCCCCAGGATTTCGACCTGCACGAGATCAACGAGGCCTTTTCGGCGGCGGCCCTGGCCCTGGTGCGCGTGCTCGACCTCGACGCCGCCAAGGTCAACGTCAACGGCGGCGCGGTGGCCCTGGGCCACCCCATCGGCGCCTCCGGCTGCCGCATCCTGGTGACCCTGCTGCACGCCATGCGCCAGCGCGGGGCCAAGACCGGCATGGCCTCCCTGTGCCTGGGGGGCGGCAACGCGGTGTCCCTGGCCGTGGAGGCCCTCTAGCCATGGCCGAACTGATCCGCGAGGTGGCCGTGGTCGGCGCGGGCACCATGGGCGGCGGCATCGCCCAGACCTTCGCCACCTGCGGCGCCAACGTGCGGCTGATCGACGTGGCGCCCGCGGCCCTGGAGAAGGGCATGGCCAACATCCGCGCGAGCCTGGAGCGCTTCGTCAAGAAGGGCACGCTCGCCCAGGCGGACGCGGAAGGGGCCCTGGCGCGCATCCGGCCTTCCTCGAAGCTCGAGGACGGCGCCGGCGCCGCCCTGGTGGTCGAGGCCATCGTCGAGAAGGCGGAGGCCAAGGCCAAGGTCTTCGCGACCCTGGACGCCGCCTGCGCGCCGGGAACGATCCTGTCCACGAACACGTCGTCGATCTCGATCACCCAGATCGCCGCCTCGACCCGCCGCCCGGATCGCGTCATCGGCATGCACTTCATGAACCCCGTGCCGCTGATGAAGCTCGTGGAGGTGATCCGCGGGCAGGAGACTTCGGCAGAGACCACGGCCACGGTGGTCGGCTGCGCCGAGGCCCTGGGCAAGACGCCCGTGGAGGCCCAGGACTATCCTGGCTTCGTCTCCAACCGCGTGCTGATGCCGATGATCAACGAGGCGGTGTACTGCCTGATGGAAGGCGTCGCGACGCGCGAGGGCATCGACACGGTCATGAAGCTCGGCATGAACCACCCCATGGGGCCGCTCGCGCTGGCGGACCTGATCGGCCTGGACGTGTGCCTGGACATCCTGAACGTGCTCCACGACGGCCTGGGCGATCCCAAGTATCGTCCCTGCCCCCTGCTCAAGCGCATGGTCGCCGCCGGGCGTCTGGGCAAGAAGAACGGCAAGGGCTTCTACGACTACCAATAGGCTCCCCGCGGGAGTCCCAAGACGCACAGCAACATGGATTTCGGCCTCACGGAAGAACTGGATCTGGTCCGCAAGCTCGCGCGGGACTTCGCGGAGAAGGAGCTGATGCCGCGGGCCTCGCGCCACGATCGCGAGGAGCGCATCGACCCGCTGGTGTTCCGCGGTCTCGCCGACCTGGGGCTGTGGGGGCTCTCCGTGCCGGAGAGCTTCGGCGGCTCGGGCCTCTCCAACCTGGCCCTGTGCCTCGTGCTGGAGGAGATCAACCGCGGCTGCGCCTCCACGGGCGTGACGCTCTCGGTGCACGCCTCCCTGGTGTGCTCGCCGATCCTCAAGTACGGCACCGAGGAGCAGAAGCGCGCCTGGCTCCCGCGGCTCGCCACCGGCGAGTGCATCGGCGCCTACTGCCTGACCGAGCCCAACTCCGGTTCGGACGCGGCGGCGCTCGCCACGCGCGCGCGCCGGGACGGCGACCACTTCGTGCTGGACGGCACGAAGATCTGGGTCACCTCGGGCTCGCTGGCCGGGCTGCTCGTCGTCTACGCCCGCACCAACCCCGACGTGCACAAGACCAAGGGCATCACCGCCTTCCTGGTGGATCCGACGACGCCCGGCGTGCGCGTGGGCAAGAAGGAAATGAAGTGCGGCATCCGCGGTTCGCCCGCGGTGGAGATCGTGCTGGAGGGCGCGCGCATTCCCGCCGGCAACGTGCTGGGCAGCGTGGATCGCGGCTTCCCGATCGCCCTGGACACGCTGGACGGCGGCCGCATCGGCATCGCCAGCCAGGCGATCGGCGTCGCGCGCGCCTGCCTGGAGGCTTCGATCAAGTACTCCAAGCAGCGCGAGCAATTCGGCCAGCCCATCGCCTCGTTCCAGGCGATCCAGTGGAAGATCGCCGAGATGTCCACGCGCATGGACGCGGCGCGGCTCCTGGTGCACCGCGCGGCCTGGTTGCGCGACCGCGGGCTCCCCTGCGGCGCCGCCGCTGCCCAGGCCAAGCTCGCCGCCAGCCAGGCAGCCACCTTCGCCGCCGACGAGTGCCTGCAGATCCACGGGGGCGCCGGCTACACGGACCACTTCGAGGTGGAGCGCCTGTTCCGCGACGCGCGCATCACCGAGATCTACGAGGGCGCCACCGACATCCAGCGGCTGGTGATCGCCCGTTCGCTGCTCGCCTAGGGGAAACCCCGGAGAGGCCCAGAGCGTGCACGCACCGACCGCCGAGAGCCTTGCCGAGCGACTGCTGCGCGCCGATCGCGCGGCGCTCGCCCGCCTGATCTCCTGGGCCGAGAACGGCGACGCGCGCTTCTCAGCGGCCCTCGACCGGGTGTACTCGCGCGTGGGACGCGCGGCGCGCACCGGCTTCACCGGCCCCCCGGGCGCGGGCAAGAGCACGCTGGTCAACGAGGTCGCCAAGGCCTACCGGGGCCGCGGCGCCACGGTGGGGGTGCTGGCGGTGGACCCTTCCAGCCCCTTCAGCGGCGGGGCGCTGCTGGGGGACCGGATCCGCATGGAGGAGCGCACGCTGGATCCCGGCGTCTTCATCCGTTCCATGGCCAGCCGCGAGAGCCACGGCGGCGTGGCCCAGGCCACGGTGGACGCCTGCGATGTCATGGACGCCTTCGGACTGGCCGAGATCCTGATCGAGACTGTCGGCGTCGGGCAGGCCGAGTACGATGTCGTGGCGGTCGCGGACACGGTGGTCGTGGTCCTGTGCCCGGGCGCCGGTGATGGGATCCAAGCGATGAAGGCTGGACTGCTCGAAGTCGCGGACGTGCTGGTGGTCAACAAGTCCGACCTGCCCGGCGCCGACCGCCTGGCCCGCGACCTCGACGAGGCCGTGCACGTGCGTTTCGGCCGCGAGCAGGCCTTTCCCGTGCCGGTGGTCTCCCTGTGCGCCTCCAGCGGCGAGGGCGTGGCCGAACTCCTGGAGGCCGTGGACGGCCACCGGGCCTGGCTCGCCGCGCGCGATCTGCCGGCCGCGCGCCTGGCCAAGCGCGCCGAGCGCGTCCGCAAGACCGTGGACGCGGAAGTCTCCCTGGCCCTCTGGGGCCGACGCGGATGGGGCGCCTTCGTGGCCGCCGAACTCGCCGCGGGACTCGCGCCGCACCGCGTGGCGCGCGAACTGGGCCGGCGCGTGAGCGAGACCCTGCCGCCCGCCCCCGGAGCCCCCGAGTCGAACTTCAGAGGAGAGCGTGCATGACGAAGCAGGCAAAGCGCGGCCCGGTTTCCTCGACCTCGTCCGCTGATCCCCGCGCCCTGTGGGAAGCCGAACTCGCCGCGGCCAGGCTGCGCGGAGCCGAGTTCAGCACGGTGTCGCAAAGCCCTTTGCAGGCCCTCTACGGCCCCGCGGAAGCGCCCCTCGACTACGAACGGGACCTGGGCTACCCCGGCCAGTTCCCGTTCACCCGCGGCGTGCACCCGACGATGTACCGCGGCCGACTGTGGACCATGCGGCAGTTCGCCGGCTTCGGTTCGGCGCAGCAAACCAACGAGCGGTTCAAGTACCTGCTGGGCCTGGGCCAGACCGGGCTCTCGACGGCCTTCGACTTCCCCACGCTGATGGGCTACGACTCCGACCACGCCTTCGCCGAGGGCGAGGTGGGGCAGGTGGGCGTCGCCATTTCCAGCCTGGAGGACATGCAGCGCCTGATGGACGGGATCCCCATGGCCGAGGTCTCCACCTCGATGACCATCAACGGGCCCGCGCCGATCCTGCTGGCGTTCTACATCGCCTGCGGCGAGCGCCAGGGCGTCGATCCCCGGGAGCTGCGCGGCACGGTGCAGAACGACATCCTCAAGGAGTTCCAGGCCCAGCACGCCTGGCTCGTGCCGCCGATCCCGGCGCTGCGCATGATCACCGACGTGATGGGGTACTGCGCGGAGCGCGTGCCGCAGTGGAACACGATCTCGATCTCGGGCTACCACATCCGCGAGGCGGGCTCGACCGCGGCCCAGGAGCTGGCCTTCACCCTGGCCAACGGCATGGAGTACGTGCGCCGCGGCGTGGCCGCGGGCCTGAACGTGGACGACTTCGCGCCGCGCCTTTCGTTCTTCTTTGACAGCCACATCGACTTCTTCGAGGAGATCGCCAAGTTCCGCGCCGCGCGCCGCATCTGGGCGCGCAAGCTGCGCGACGAATTCGGGGCCAAGGACCCGCGTTCGTGGATGGTGCGCTTCCACACCCAGACCGCGGGCGTCACGCTCACCGCGCAGCAGCCGGAGAACAACATCGTGCGCACGGCCTTCGAGGCCCTGGCGGCGGTGCTCGGCGGCACCCAGTCGCTGCACACCAACTCGATGGACGAGACCTACGCCCTGCCCACGGAGAAGGCGGTCAAGATCGCCCTGCGCACGCAGCAGTTGATCGCCGAGGAGACCGAGGTGGCCAACGTGATCGATCCCCTGGCGGGCAGCTACTTCGTCGAGGCGGAGACCAGCCGGCTGGAGCAAGAGGCCCTGGCCACCTTCGCCGAGATCGAGCGCCGCGGCGGCGTCGTGGCCTGCATCGACTCGGGCTGGATCCAGAAGGAGATCCACCGTTCGGCGGTGCTCTACCAGCGCGCCGTGGAGCTGCGCCGGAAGAAGATCGTCGGCGTCAATTGCTACGAGGAACCGGACGGCGATGCCACGCCGCTGGAGTTGCACCGCATCGACGCCTCGGTGGAGACGGACCAGCGCGCCCGGCTCGCGGACCTGCGGCGGCGCCGCGACGGAGCCCGTGCCCGGCGCGAATTGGAGGCCATCCGCGCCGCCTGCCGCTCGCGCGAGAACCTGTTGGCCCGTTTCGTGGCCGCCGCCCACGCGGACTGCACCCTGGGCGAAATCGCCGACGTGCTGCGCCAAGAGTTCGGTATCTACAAGGAGCCCAAGATCCTGTGAAGCCCAAGTTGCTGCGCCTTCCGTTCGGGTTCGCCGGGTCCCGCCCCTGGACCGGCGCCGCTGTGCCGTCGCCCGCGCTTGTCCCGGGCCGCCTGGGGTTCGGCGGTGCCGCCCGGGCCGCGGAGGTGCGCCCGTGAGCACCCGTCGCATCCGCGTCCTGATCGGCAAGCCCGGTCTCGACGGCCACGACCGCGGGGCCAAGATCGTCGCCACCGCCCTGCGCGACGCGGGCATGGAGGTGGTCTACACCGGCCTGCACCAGACGCCCGAGATGATCGCCGAGGTGGCGGTGCAGGAGGACGTGGACGTGGTGGGGCTCTCGATCCTCTCCGGCGCCCACCTGTCGCTCTTCCCGCGCGTGCGCAAGGAGCTCCTGGCGCGCGACATGGGGCACGTGGTGCTCACCGGCGGCGGCATCATCCCCGCCGAGGACGTGGCGAGCCTCGAACAGCAGGGCTACGCCAAGCTCTTCGGGCCGGGCACGCGCACCGAGGACATCGCCACCTGGATCCAGGCCGAAATGCAGCGCCGCTGGAGCGACGAGGGAGCGGCCCGATGAGCACCCAGGAACCGCGCGAGATCCTGAACATCGACGAGGCCGCCCTGCTGCTCGGCGTCAGCATCAAGACCTTCAACAAGGTGCTGCACAGCCAGAACCTCCCGGCGCGCAAGATCGGCCGCGAATGGAAGTTTTCCCGCAGCGCCCTGATCGCCTGGGTGGGCAGCGGCAATTCGGCGGCCTTCTACCGCGACGGCCAGGGAGCGGGCCTGGAGGACGGCCCCGCCGCGGAGTCCCGCGCCCCGGAGAGTTCCGCCCAGGGCGCCGCGAAGAGCCGCCGCACCGCCGGATGGCGCATCGAATTCGACTGAACCCGAGCGACCCGCGTCCCGACGAAGCAACCCACAGCACCGACTCCATGATCACGTTGCCCGAGATCAAGCACTCGTTCGACCTCACCGAAGACCAGCGGATGATCCGCGACATGGTCAAGGACTTCGCCGAACGCGAGGTCCAGCCCAAGGCCCACGACGTCGACGAGCACCACCGCTTCGACCTGGACACCTGGAAGCGCATCGTCGAACTGGGACTGCCCGGCATTCCCTTCGACGAGGAAGTCGGCGGCTCCGGCGGCGGGACCCTGGCCTACATCCTGGCGGTGGAGGAGCTGGCCAAGGTCTGCGGCTCCACGGCCCTGACCCTGGCGGCCCACGTGTCCCTGGGCACGTACCCGATCTACGCCTGGGGCGGCGAAAAACTGAAGCAGCTGTACGTCCCGCGTCTGATCGCCGGCGAGTACATGGGCGCCTACGGGCTCACCGAGCCCAACGCGGGCTCCGACTCGGGCGGCACCGAAACCAGCGCCCGCGACGAGGGTGCCTCCTGGGTGCTCAACGGCCGCAAGTGCTTCTGCACCAACGCCAACCATGCCGGCACCTTCATCGTCACGGCCGTGACCGACCGCGCGCGGGGCTCGCGGGGCATCTCGGCCTTCGTCGTGCCGCGCAGCACCCCCGGATTCTCGATCGAGCCGGGCGAGCACAAGCTCGGCATGCGTGGTTCCGACTGGGGCAGCCCGGTCTTCGAGGACGCGCGCATTCCCAAGGACCACCTGCTCGGCCCTCCGGACGACGGCTTCAAGACCTTCATGAAGACCCTCGACGGCGGCCGCATTTCCATCGGCGCCCTGTCGCTCGGCATCGCCGAGGGCGCCTTTGAATGCGCGCGCCGCTACGCCATGGAGCGCGAGGCCTTCGGCGGCAAGCTCTCCGACCTGCAGGCGGTGCAGTTCAAGCTGGCCAACATGGCCCTCGACATCGAGGCCGCGCGCCACCTGGTGTACCACTCGGCGCGGCTCAAGGATGCGGGCGAGCGCTACAGCAAGGAAGCGGCCATGGGCAAGCTGTTCGCCTCGGAGTGCGCCATGCGCGTCACGTTCGATGCGATCCAGATCTACGGCGGCATGGGCTACAGCCGCGAGTATCCCGTCGAACGCATGTGGCGCGACGCCAAGCTGTGCGTCATCGGCGAGGGCACGAGCGAGATCCAGCGCTTGATCATCGCGCGCAACATCCTGCGCTGAACCTGACGTGGACGCTCCGCGCGCCGACCGCCCCGCGTCCCCTCCCCAGGGGCTCCGCTCGGTGCAGGTGGGGGAGTGGCGCATCACGGCCCTCTCCGACGGCTACTTCCGGCTCGACGGGGGCGCCATGTGGGGCGTGGTGCCGGCGAAGATCTGGCGGGCGCTCACGCCGCCGGATGCGGACAACACGATCCGCCTGGCCCTGCGCCCGTTCCTGGCCGAGCGCGGGGGAGAGCGGATTGTGATCGAACCGGGCATCGGCGCCCGCTGGGGGCCCAAGGAACGCGAACGCTACGGGCTGGAGTCCACGCCGGACCTTGGTTCCTCGCTCCGCGCCCTGGGGCTCGCGCCCGAACAGGTGACCCATGTGGTCATGACTCACTGCCACTGGGACCACATCGGCGCCGCGGTGGTGGAAGGGGCCGACGGCGTCCTCGCGCCGCGCTTTCCAGGGGCGCGCCATTTCGCCCCGGCCGTCGAGATCGAACGCGCCAAGCGTCCGGGACACGCGCGCCAGGCGAGCTACCGGGAGGACGACGTGCGGGTGCTGGAGCGGGCGGGCGTCCTGGAGGGCTTCGCGGGGCGGACCGAGCTCGTCCCCGGCCTCACGGCCCACGAGTTGGGCGGCCACTCCGACGGCGTCAGCGTGATCACCGTGGGAGACGAACAGGCCGAATGCGCGATCTTCTGGGGCGACGTGGTGCCCACCACGCACCACGTGCAGCCGGCCTACATCATGGCTTACGACCTGGACGTGGCGCGGTCCTTCGAGGTGCGCGGGGAGTGGATCGCCCGCGCGGCCGAGCGGCGCTGGATCGGCCTTTTCTACCACGACGAGGGCACGGCCTTCGCGCGCATCGAGCGCGACGGCAAGCGCTACGTCGCGCGGCCCCTCGCTTGAGCCAAGCGCCGGCCCCGGACGGCTGTTCCTGGCGGTGGCGGGCCCGCTCCAGTAGAAGAACGGCGTGAAGGTCCTGATGCTCAGCGGCGACCGCCTGACGCCCGCCGGCGGCCGGGGTCCCCTGTACGAGACCCAGCGCGGCTTCTCGCGCTGGTTCGAGCGCGTGGACATCCTGCTGCCCCGGCCCCTGGGCGTCGTCACCACGCGCCAGATCCTCGGCAACGTGCACCTGCACCCGGCCGAGGGCGGCCGCTTCACCCGCGCACGCTTCTGGCGCGCCCATGGGGAGCGCCTGCTCTTGGAGCACGGCCACGGGCTGATCGTCAGCCACGACTACGGGCTGTTCCAGACCGGGCGCGCGGCGGCCTGGCTCTCGCGCGCGACGGGCGTGCCGTACCTGTCGGAGATCCACGGCGTGCCCGGTTATCCCGTGGCCTCGGACCTGGGCGAGCGCCTGAAGCTCTCCGCCACCAAGTCCTACCTGCGTTGGGCCGCGGGGCGCGCGGCGGCCTTTCGCGTGGTCAACGCGGCGGAACTGCCGCCCTTCCTCGAGGCCCAGGGCGTGCCGGCCGGGAAGATCGTGGTCCTGCGGGCCCTCTACATCGACCTGGCCACGTTTCGCCCGGCGGAGCAGGCACCCGCGCGACGCCAGGACCTGATCTACGCCGGCCGATTCGCGGCCAACAAGGGCCTGGAGCACGTGATCGAGGCCCTGGCCCTGTCCCGGGCGCGCGGAAAACCGCTCAGCGCGCGGTTCGTGGGCAAGGGCCCGCTGGAGAATTCCCTCAGGCGCCTCGCGGACTCGCGGGGCGTCGCCCGACAACTGACCTTCCAGGGTTGGACGGACTCCACCGCCGAGTTGGCGAAGGCCTACCGCGAGAGCGGAGTCGTGGTCTGCGCCTCGGGATGCGAGGGCGGGCCGCGCTCCACGGTGGAGGGCATGGCCTGCGGCCTGCCGGCCGTCAGCACGCCCGTGGGCATGATGAAGGAGCTGATCGTGGAAGGCCGCAACGGGAAGCTGTGCGGTTTCGACGCGCCGAGCCTCGCCGACGCGCTCTTCCAAGTGCTCGCGGACGAGCCGCGCCGGGCGCTCCTGGGACGCAACGCCCACCTCGACGCGCAGCAGTTCGAATACGAGCACACGATCCGCGCCTACGCCGAGGGAGTTCATCGCTTGGCCGGCCAGGAGCTCCCTCCCGCACCGCACCCCTTCCCCGCCGAGCCCAGCGGCCGCTGAGGACCGCCGGCGACCCGCACCATGCGCATCGTCTCCCTCTGTCCCAGCCTGACGGAACTGGTCTTCGATCTCGGCCGCGGCGCGGAACTGGTGGGCATCACCGAGTGGTGCGTGCACCCGGCGGACCGCGTGGGCGCCGTGGAGAAGGTGGGCGGAACCAAGTCCCCCCAGCTGGCGCGCATCGTCGAGCTGGCCCCCGATCTGGTCCTGATGAACGAGGAGGAGAACCGGCGCGAGGACGCAGAGGCCCTGCGGACGGCGGGCCTCGCGATCCACGCCAGCCTGCCCCGGGACACCGCCGGCACCGCGGCCATGGTGCGCTCCATCGCGGGTGCGATCGACGCCTGCGCCGAGGGCGAGCGGATCGCCCGGGACATCGAGGAGCGCACGGCCCGCGTGGTCCTGGCCGCGCGCGAGAAACCCCGGGTGCGCTGGGCCTACCTGATCTGGCGCAAGCCCTGGATGAGCGTGAACCGGGACACCTTCGTCTCGGCGCTGCTCGATCAGGCGGGCGGCGTCAACGTGTTCGGCCTGCGCAGCGAACGCTATCCCGTCGTCGAAGCGAAGGAACTGGCCGCGGCTCGGCCGGAAATCGTGCTCCTGTGCAGCGAGCCCTTCCCGTTCCAGGAGCGCCACGCCGAGGAACTGGCCACGAGCACGGGCCTCGCGCGCGAGACCTTCGTCTTCGCCGACGGCGAACTGCTCTCCTGGCACGGCTCGCGCACGCCGCGCGGCATCGACTACGCGGCCGGGCTTCTGGATCGCGCTCGGGGCTAGTCCGCCAGCTCGTCGGGCAGCTTGAACACGATCGCCTCGCGCTTGCCCGCCTGCTCCTCCACCGATCCGACGCCCAGCTCGCGCAGGCGATCCACCACGCGCTGCACCACGCCCTCGGGCGCCGAGGCCCCGGCGGTGACGCCGATGCGCATGCCGGGATGGAACCAGGCGGGCTCGAGGTCCTGCTCGTCGTCGATCAGGTGGGCGGGCAGGCCCTTCCTTTCGCCCAGCTCCCGCAGCCGGTTCGAATTGGAGCTGTTCTTCGAACCCACCACGAGCAGCAGGTCGATGGCGCCGGTCATGTCGCGCACGGCGTCCTGGCGATTCTGCGTCGCGTAGCAGATGTCCTTGAGCGCGGGACCCCGAATCTCGGGGAAGCGCGCCGTCAAGGCCTCGATCACCTCACGCGTGTCGTCCACCGACAGCGTGGTCTGCGTCACGTAGGCGAGCCGCGCGGGATCCTGGACCACCAGGGCCTGCACCTCGAGAACCGTCGAGAGCACGTGCACCGGCCCCTCGATGCGCCCGCGGGTGCCTTCCACCTCGGGGTGGCCGGGGTGGCCCACCAGGATCACCTCCCGTCCGGAGAGTTCGTAGCGCTGGGCCTGGTCGTGGACCTTGGTCACCAGGGGACAGGTGGCGTCGATGACCTTGAGGCGCCGTTCGTTCCCGCGGCGCACCACCTCGGCGGCGACGCCGTGGGCGCTGAAGATCGTCACCGAGCCCTCGGGGATCTCGTCCAGGGAATCCACGAAGCGCACGCCGCGGCCGCGAAGGTCCTCGAGCACGTGCTTGTTGTGCACGATCTCGTGCAGCACGAACACGGGCGCCCCGTACTTCTGCAGCGCGCGCTCGACGATCTCGATGGCCCGGTCGACCCCGGCGCAGAAACCGCGCGGCTGGGCCAGCAGGACTTCCATGGAAGCTGCCTGGGGTTCTGAGGAGGCGGCGTGGGACACGGCGCTAGTGGGGGGCTTCCTTGGCGTAGTTGCGGTTCCAGCCCGGGATCAGCACCAGGACCGGCGTCGTTCCGTCGGGCACGCATTGGCAGGCGAGGCGCGAGCGCGGCGTGAGCCCCGGCGCGTTGTCCAGTTGGTCCAACTCCGCGTCCGTGGGCTCGGGGCAGGACTCCAGGCCCGACTTCACGACCACGTGGCAGGTGGAGCAGGCGCACACGCCGCCGCAGGCGTGGTCGATCTCGATGCCGTGGCCCAGGGCGATCTCCAGCAGCGAGCCCTTCAGGCCGTCGCGGGAGTAGGGCAGCTGCGACGGATCCACCTCGATGCTGCGGCCCGGGCCCTCGGGCGGCACGAACGTGACCGTGTAGGGCTGCGTCGGCAGCTTGGTCTTCGACTGAGGCAGAAAGGGATTGGTGCCACCCATGGCGTCTTAGGGCGTTTTCGGGCGATCTCGGGCCCGCCGGCCGTTTCAGGCCCGGCGGCGGTCGATTCTAGTCCGAGTTGCGCCGCGGCTCACGGGCGGCGCCGTCGGGCCGGCGATGCGGAAGAGCGGGCGGCCGGGCCGGGGCCCGCGTCCTCCCCGGGGGCCTGGGTCGCCCCGCGGCCCTCGCGCTCCAGGCGCAGCCGCTCGCGGGTCGAGAGCGCCCGGCGCGGACGGCCGTCGGCATCGACCTGTGCGGCCGGTTGGGCCGGGGGTGCCGGGCGCTCCGCGCGCGCGGGCCGGGGCGCACGCTCCGGGAGACCGCCTTCGTCGCGGGTGCGTTCCCCCTGCAGGGGCGCGCGGGCCGCGCGCCCGCCGGAGCGCGGCGCGGGAGCTTCTTCCGGGCGAACGTTCCGCCTCTCGGCAGCGCGCCCCCCTGATGTCGCGGGCGCCGCGGGCTCGCCTGCGCGCGGACCGCGGGCCAGGGGAGCGTCTGCTTCCCGGGCCGGGAGGGCCTCGCGCCGCGGTGCGCGCGGCGCAGGAGCCTCGGGCATGCGGTCCCCGGGGCGCGCGGGGCGCTCAGGCCGCTCCGCAAAGGCCGGCCGCTCGGGCCGCGCCTCGCGCTCGGGACGTTCGACCCGAGGACGCTCCACTCCGGGGGCCGTCGCTCGGGCCGGGCGCTCGCCGCGGTCCCTGGACTCCCCGCGCGGGGCCACCGGCTCCGCCCTGGCATCCCGACGCGGCTCCGGCGGCGCCTCGCGCCGCGGCGGCGCGAATTCGCGCGGCCTCGAGCCCCCCGGGCCCGGCAGCGGCACCTCGGGGATCTCCCAGGGTGCGGCGGCCGTGATGTCGCGCCAGCGGCCGGCGTTCTCGGGCGAAACCAGCGTGATCGCGGCCCCGGAACGCCCCGCGCGGCCGGTGCGGCCGATGCGGTGGGTGTAGCTCGACACGTCGTGGGGGACGGAGTAGTTGACCACGTGGGAGACGTGGGCCACGTCCAGGCCGCGGGCGGCCACGTCGGTGGCCACCAGGGCCTTGACCTCGCCGGTGCGGAAGGCGCCCATGACGCGGAAGCGCGAGGGCTGGTCGTAGCCGCCGTGCAGGGCCTTGATCGAGAAGGGCAGGCGCGAGAGGCGCCGCATCAGCGAATCCACCTCGGTGCGCCGGTCGCAGAACACCAGGAACACGTCCTCGGATGCGCTCTGCTCGATCATGCGGATCAGCGCCAGTGCGCGGTCCTCGCGATCGGCGCGCATGTAGACCTGCTCGATCGTCTTGACCGTGGCCACGCCCGCGGCGGTGGCCACCTCGGCCGGGTCGCGCGTGGATTCGCGCGCCAGGGCCAGGAGCTCGGCGGGGAACGTGGCGCTGAACAGCAGCGTCTGTCGCTCGTCGGGCGTGAATCCCAGGATCTTCTTCACGTCGTCGATGAAGCCGATCTCGAGCATCTCGTCGGCCTCGTCGAGCACCACGAACTCGGTCCAGGGGAACGACAGGAAGCGCTGTCCGTACAGGTCGAGCACGCGGCCCGGCGTGCCCACCACGATCTGCGCGCCCTTCTGCAGCGCCTGCACCTGCCCCTGCATCGGCTCGCCGCCGACCACCAGGGCCGTCTTCAGCCCCTTGGCGGCGCCGAGCACCTCCAGGGTGTTCGCCACCTGCTGCGCCAGCTCGCGCGTGGGGCACAGCACCAAGGCCAGCACCGAAGCGCGGGCCGGGTCGAGCTTGGCCACGATCGGCGCGCCGAAGGCCAGCGTCTTGCCCGTGCCCGTTTCGGCCTTGGCGATCACGTCGCGGCCCGCGAGCACCGGTCCGATCGCGAGGCGCTGAATCGGGGTCGGCACCTCGATGTTCATGGCGGCGATGGCGCCCTGAACCTCCGGTCCCAGTTCCCAGTGGGCGAAGTTCGGGATGTCCGGGGGCTCGGCGGTCGGATGCAGGGCCTGCACGGCTTGGGTGCGGCCGGGCTTGCCGGTGGAACCAGCGGAGGAGGGGCGGCGAGTCGAGCCGCGGGCGCCCGAAGCGCTGGCGGGACGGCGGGAACGAGAGGAAGTATGTCGGTCGGTCACTGGGGTGTCGGAAAGCCGCGGGCCGGCTCGGGGAAAACGGATCGTTTCGAATCGCACAGGATACGCCTCCAGAGGGGCCGGAGGGCCTCGGCCCGCTTTTTTCGGGTCCGAGCCCGCTCCCAGGCCCTTTCCGTGGACCGGGGCCGGCCGACTACAATCCGCGGCCCGCACGGCGGAGGTCCGCGCCGCGGAGGTCCTCCCATCGACACCCACGAACCTCGGCCCAAGCCCAAGCGGCGTCCCGACACCGGCCAGCGCCGCCGCAGCCGCCCGGGCAGCCCCCCGGGCGAACTGCTCGTCGACCCGTCGGCGCCCAAGCCGCGGCTCAGGGCCTTCCGCTACGACGGGGAGAGCTGCGAGGAATTCGCCGCGGTGGACTACCACGATCTGCGCGGCCTGCGGCAGCCCGGCAAGGTGCTGTGGCTCGACATCGCCGGCCTGGGCGACGCGACGGTGATCAGCGCGGTGGGCGAGGTCTTCGGATTGCACCGTCTGTCCCTCGAGGACGTGCTCAGCGGCCTGCAGCGCTCCAAGGTGGAGTCCTACGGGAACGTGCTGTTCATCGTGGTGCGCATGCCCGAGCACAACGGGCAGTTGACCACGGACCAGCTCTCGCTGTTCCTCGGCGAAGACTTCGTCGTCAGCTTCCAATCGACGCCCGGCGACTGCCTCGACACGATCCGCGAACGACTGCGCAAGGCCACAGGCCGATTGCGCGGCCAGGGTGCCGACCTCTTGGCCTACGCGTTGCTCGACGCGACCGTCGACAGTTATTTCCCGGTGCTGGAGCGCATCGGCGAACAGCTCGAGAACCTGGAGGACGAGGTGCTCCTGGCGCCCACCAACGCGTCGATTCCGCGGATCCACCAGGTGCGCCGCGACCTCTTGACCCTGCGCCGCGCCACCTGGCCCCAGCGCGAGGCCATCAGCGCCCTGATGCGCGCCGAAACGCCCCTGATCCGCGCCGAGACGCGCGTGTACTTGAACGACTGCTACGACCACACCGTGCAGGTGATGGACCTGCTGGAGAGCTACCGCGAGCTGGGATCGTCGCTGCTGGAAGTCTGGCTCTCCTCGGTGTCGAACCGCATGAACGAGGTGATGAAGCTCCTGACGATCATCTCGACCATTTTCATCCCGCTGACGTTCATCGTCGGCCTGTACGGGATGAACTTCAAACACATGCCCGAGCTGGACTGGTGGTGGGCCTACCCGGCGGTGCTGCTGGCCATGGTGCTGATCGCGCTGGGCATGGTGCGCTGGTTCTCGCGCCGGGGCTGGTTCGACGCTTTGCATGCGATGAAACCCATCGTGCGCGCGGAACAGGACCCGCCGAAGCCATGAAGCTCGCCACCTGGAACGTGAATTCGATCCGCGCGCGGCTGGAGCGCGTGGTGGACTGGACCCTGAAGCAGGCTCCCGACGTGCTCTGCCTGCAGGAACTCAAGTGCCTGGACGAGCAGTTCCCGCGCGAGGTCTTCGAGGACCTGGGCTACCGCGTGGCCACCTACGGGCAGAAGACCTACAACGGCGTGGCGATCCTCTCCAAGCAGAACATCGAGGACGTGGTGCGCGGCTTCCCGGGCGAGGACGAAAACGCCCAGCGCCGGGCCATCGGGGCCCAGATCGGCGACCTGCTCGTGCTCAACCTCTACGTGGTCAACGGCGAGAGCGTGGGGAGCGAGAAATACGCCTACAAGATGCAGTGGATGCAGCGCTGCGCCGAGTTCATCCGCGAGCGCTACGACATGGGCGAGAAGGTCGTGGTGTGCGGCGACTTCAACGTGACCTTCGACGACCGCGACGTGCACGACCCCGCGGCCTGGCACGAGAAGGTCCTGTGCTCGACCCCCGAACGCCGGGCCCTGGCGGAGCTGATGGAGCCGGGCCTGATCGACGCCTTCCGCCACTTCCACGCCGAAGGCGGCCACTACACCTGGTGGGACTTCCGCACGCGCGGCTTCCAGCGCAACGACGGCCTGCGCATCGACCACCTGCTGATGAGCAAGCCCGCCCTGGAGGCCTGCCAGGACGTCGTGATCGACAAGGCCGCCCGCGGCGGCGAAAAACCCAGCGACCACGCGCCGGTGATCGCGGAGTTCGCGTGAGGGGCCCCTGCGACGGACCCCGGGCCGTGCTCTTCGACCTCGACGGCACGTTGATCGACTCGATCCAACTGATCGAAGACTCCTACCGGCACACGCTCGCCGTGCACTTCGGTCGCGAGTTCGACCGCGAGGGCTTCCTGGCCGGCCTTGGGCGGCCCCTGCGCTGGCAGTTCTCCCAGTGGTCCCAGGACGAGGCCGAGATCCTGCGCATGATCCAGACCTACCGCGCCCACAACCTTGCGCACCACGACGCCATGGTGAAGCCCTTTGCGGGCGCGCTGGAGGCCGTGCGCGAGCTCAAGCGTTCCGGCGCCCGGCTCGGCGTGGTCACCAGCAAGCTGCGCGCGGGCGCGCACCGGGGACTCGCCTGCGCCGGATTCGAGGGGCTTTTCGAGGTGGTCGTCGGCGCCGACGACGTGCACGAGCCCAAGCCGGCGGCCGAGCCCGCGCTGCTGGCGCTGCGCCGACTGGGAGCCGACCCCGCGACCGCCTACATGGTCGGCGACTCGCCCCACGACATCCAATGCGGCAAGTCCGCGGGCACGCGCACCGCCGCGGTGGCCTGGGGGCCGTTTCCGCGCCACTACTTCGCGGGCGTGACGCCGGATCTGTGGCTCGAGACTCCCGCGCAGCTGACCGGGCTGCTTGGATGAAACGGAGCGCCGAGGCGGGCGCGAATTCCCGGGAAGTCGGGAGCCGCCACAGCGTCCGTCCTGCTAGGCCCACGGGCGGGTCCCCCGATGACGAATTCGATCGCTGACTCCGATCGCGAGCTGCTCGCTCGAGCGGCGGAACTCCAGCGCCCGCTGAGGCGCGCGGCGGCCGTGGCGCATGCCAACGGATTGGGACTCGTGATCTTCGGCGCGCTGACCCTCTGCGTGTCGGCGCTGGATCCGGACGTCCCGGGGCTGCTGCTGGGCGCCGTGGTGCTCTGGGCCGGACTCGCCGAACGCCGCGCTGCCCTGCGCCTGCTCGCGGCCGAGCGGCGTGCCCCGCGCGACCTGGCGCGCAACGAGCTGGTCCTGCTCGCCGCGATCGCGGTCTACGCCGTGGCGAGGCTGACGGTCCTGCGGCCCAGCGCCGAGGAGTGGCAGTCGACCCTCGAGGCCGTGATGACCACCGAGGAGGCGGCGGAACTGTGGGACTCCGCGGTCGACGCCGGCTTCGGAATGGTGCTCGTGGTGGCGCTCGCCTACCAGGGCAGCTTGGCGCGCTATTTCTGGCGCAGGCAGGCCGACCTGGAGCGGTTCCTGAACGCCGTCCCGGAGTGGGCCCGCGAGGTGCTGCGGGGCCTATAGGCCGGACTCGGGCGAGAACCTCGAGCGCCTGGGCTATCGCAGCATGACGCCGATCGAGGCGGAGAGCCTGCCGCCGGGCCATGCGGGGCGCGACCTGATCGCCCAGGCGAAGGCCGGCAGCGGCAAGACGGCGGCCTTCGCGCTGGTGCTGCTGTCGCGCTTGACCGCGTCGCGCGCGGCGGGCGTGCAGGCCCTGGTGCTCTCGCCCACGCGCGAATTGGCCGAGCAGGTGGCCCAGGAGATCCGGCGCCTCGCGCGGCTACTTCAGGGCCTCGTCAATCCTCTGGGGATCGACTTCCAGCACGAAATCCTGCGGCGCGTCGGTGTCCAGCACGGTGAGGGTCCACTCGCCGAGGAGCTCGTCGGTCCGCGGCAGACGCAGCCACACGCTGACCGGCCCGGACGCAGAGACTCGCTGGCGCGCCGTCAGGCCATCGCCGTCGATTCCCAGCACCGCGTATCCAGCGCTCTCCCCGGGCGCGCTGAGGTAGGCATGCACCCCGTCGAGCTCGGACAACCGCGGCCCGCGGAAGCGTATGCTCACTTCGTACCCCGGTTGCAGTCGCACGCGCACTTCCTCCTGCGTGACGCCGAGGATCAGCGCTCGCCGCATCTCCGGCACGACGATGCACAGGTCGAGCGGCACCGCGGGTACGAACCAGGTTGCGCTGCCGTTCACTATGGCTTGCCCCGGCATGCGCCAATCAAACTCGGCGCCTTCAGCACTCCGCATCGTGCGCACGACCCCGTTTTCGGCCGGCCTGCCATCGGGGCCGTCGACCCGCACGCGGAGGGACCGCACGCGTCCGCGCAGGTCGAGGCGTTGCATGCGCGGGTCGCGCAGCGTCTCCCCAGCGCGTACAACGACCGCGTCGATTCTCGCGACCTCATGGCCGTCGATCGTGATGCGCAGGGTTCCCGGTCCGGGTGGGAGTGCCTGCAAGAGGAAGCGGGCGAGCTCGGGCTCGGCGGCTTGCACAGCGTAGGTGCGATGATCGGATCCGACGGCCGGATCCGCCCTGTCGTGGGTCCACTCGACGCGGAATCCGGAGGGCATGACGCGCTTGGGGATCAGCAGAGAGCCGGCGAGGCCGCCCGTGCGAGGGAGGACGAGCACGAGGTCGCTCGCGCCGCGAAGAACATCGAGCGTTGCGCTGCGGCGCACCCCCCAGATCGCCGAGACTCTCAGGTGGGTGTCGGCGGTGCTGTCGGTGACCGCGAAGGCGCCATTCGCGTCGCTCAGTGCACAGGCGAGTTCGCGGGGTGAGTTCCTCTCGCGCTCGCGGGGCGACAGTTCCATGTCGTGGGTCGAGACGCGAACGAGGGCGCCTTCGACCGGAGCGCCGACCTCGTCGATGACGTGACCCGCGACGATGGGCTGGGCGCGCAGGAACGCCGCCTCGCCAAACTCGACATCCGCCTCGCGCGGTCGGCCGTCCAACTTCGCGCGGAAGTGGCGCTCGACTCCGTCCTCGCCGGGTGCGCAGAGCACGTCGATCGTGCGTTGGTAGTCCTCGTCCACGTCCTCGCCGGGGAAGGGCTCGTGGAAGGGCAAGCGGAACGTGCCCATTGCATCGGTCGCCGTCGCCCGTGCGGGCCAAGGAGCCGAGTCGTCCCCGGGGCCGATCTGGTCGCGCACGACAAAGGCAAGGGCACGGCTTGCGAGCACCGCGCCCCGCTCGTCCACGGCGCGAAAGACCGCCGCAGGAGTCGGGACAATCTTCAGTGTAAGGTCAACAACACCATCGACGGTGGCGGGACCGCGCGCAGTCACGCGCGCTCCCTCGCGCGCACCGAGCACCGCGCCGGTGGCTTCGAAGGCGGCGCCCACTTCGACCCAGGCGACGTTCGCGCTCCCGTTCGGACTCGAACGCAACACGGAGCCAAACACCCAGTCACTGGGTGCTTCGTCGCGCATCATCACGAATTGGAATTCAGCCGGCGTGAACACCGGCGCGCCGTCCTGTCCGACCAACTGGACCTCGAGCGAGCCGCAGGGCGGTAGATTCAGTTCGACACGCGGGGGGATGTCCTCCTGCGATTCGAAGCTCCGTGCGGGCCGATTCACCAGCAAGCCGCGGAGCGTGACTTCACACGGCTCTCGCTCGCCGAACGGTTGGAACGGGCGCAGGTGCCGAAAGCGCGCGAGGCCAGCGGTGTCAGTGGTCGTCTGGTACTGGATGCCGAAGTAGTCGATCGAACGGAACACGACGTCCACGCCCGCGGCCGCGACGCCCTTGCTCGACAGGACGCGCACTTCGAAGCCGCGTTCAGATCGAAGTTCCACGATGACCTGCTCGTCGTAGCTGTCGTAGTCGCACAGGCCCCAAGCACCCAGATGCCTCGCGAAAACAGTGCCTGTCTCGCGAACCCTCGGGATGGGAGCCCGGCCCTCCATGTTGGTTCGCGAAGGTCGGCCGTGGGCTTCAATCCAGTCGCCGAGCGCTCCGAGCTCGTCGGTCCGGGAAGGAAGGGCGTGATGCGAACCCCGCTCCCATTCGATGCTGAAGATCTCCGCTTCGGGGGCAGGCCGGCCCGTCGCGAAGTCGACCACCTTGAGGGGGATCGAGTCCTCCGGATCGAGGGCCGTGCTCCCAGCGGCGGGGTAGCGCCCCGTTGCTGAGGCGGCCACGGCCAGCGTCTCGGTGCCGGCACCACGGGCGTTGGGCTCCGACGAGCTGTGCGTGCCCTGGAGGTTGCGAGCCTCCGGTTCCCGCAGCCAGAGGAGCGCGGCGGCGCACCCCGCGAGCACGACGCCGACCCAGAGGAGCCGCGCGGTCATGAGGTGAGTGTACTGGATTCCCGCGCGCTCCAGCCCTGGCGCGATGGCGGGGCGGCCGCCGAGGCATCGAGTACACCCCCCGGGCGCTAGAATCCAAGGTCACCACCACCGGATGGGGACACGAACCACCTCCCGTCTTCAAGGTCCGTCCCCAGTCCATGAGCACCCAATCTCCAGGCCCCTCGTTCAGCGAGCTGCCCCTGTCTCCCGCGACGCTCGAGAACCTCGAGCGCCTGGGCTATCGCAGCATGACGCCGATCCAGGCGGCGAGCCTGCCCCTGGGCCTTGCGGGGCGCGACCTGATCGCCCAGGCCAAGACCGGCAGCGGCAAGACGGCGGCCTTCGCGCTGGTGCTGCTGTCGCGCTTGACCGCGTCGCGCGCGGCGGGCGTGCAGGCCCTGGTGCTCTCGCCCACGCGCGAATTGGCCGAGCAGGTGGCCCAGGAGATCCGGCGCCTCGCGCGCGCCGAGGAGAACGTCAAGGTCCTGGTGCTCTGTGGGGGCACGCCGATCCGGCCCCAGCTCGCGAGTCTGGAGCACGGCGCCCACGTCGTGGTCGGCACGCCGGGCCGCGTGCTCGATCACCTCTCTCGCGGCACGCTGCGGCTCGACGCCCTTTGCACGCTCGTGCTCGACGAGGCGGACCGCATGCTCGACATGGGCTTCTTCGAGGACATGCAGCGCGTGATCGAGGCCTGCCCCGCCGCGCGCCAGACGTTGCTCTTCTCGGCCACGTTCCCGGAGCCCGTGGCACGCCTCGCGCGGCAGTTCACTCGCGACGCCGAGGAGGTGCGCCTGGCCGAGCAGCACGCGCCGACCAAGATCCGCCAGGTGTTCTACAGGATCGAGGAGCGCGAGCGCCTGGGCGCCGTCGCGGCCCTGCTGGACCACTACCGACCCGCGAGCACCCTGGCCTTCTGCAACACCAGGCGGCGCTGCCGCGAGCTCGTGGAGCTGCTCACGGCGCGGGGCTTCCTGGCCCAGGCCCTCCACGGCGAGCTCGAACAGGTGGAGCGCGACCAGGTGCTGGTGCAGTTCTCCAACAGGAGCCTCTCGGTGCTCGTGGCGACCGACGTGGCGGCGCGCGGCCTCGACATCGCCGAGCTGGAGGCCGTGATCAACGTGGAGGTCACGCCCGACCCCGACGTGCACGTGCACCGCATCGGCCGCACGGGGCGCGTCGATCAGGAGGGCTGGGCCCTGAGTCTCTCCAGCCTCGAGGAGCTGGCCTACGTGGCGCGCATCGAGGAGGCCTCGGGCACGAAGGTCCCGTGGCAGCCGCTCTCCGCCCTGAAGCGCTCGGGTCGCGAGCCCTTGCTGCCGCCCATGGTCACGCTGCAGATCCAGGGCGGCCGGCGCGAGAAGCTGCGGCCGGGCGATGTGCTGGGGGCCCTGACCGGAAGCGCGGGTTTTCGGGCCGAGCAGGTGGGCAAGATCCAGGTCACCGAGATGTCCACCTACGTGGCGGTGGAGCGCGGGATCGCCGACGAGGCAAGAACGCGGCTCGCGTCGGGCAAGCTCAAGGGGCGCACGGTCAAGGTGCGGCGGCTCGGAGGCGCCTAGTTCACCCGCCTGAGCCGGCCGGGCCGCGGTGGCGCTGGGACCCGGCGGCGCGCTCAGGCACCCGGTGTGCGCAGGTGCTCCAGGTAGAGCTCCTCGACCTTGGCGCGGGCCCAGGGCGTCTTGCGCAGGAACTTCAGACTGGAACCCACGCTGGGTTCGTGGGTGAAGCAGCGGATGCGGACGCGCAGGCCCAGTTCATCCCAGCCGTAGCGGGCTTCGAGTTCCCTCACCATGCGCTCCAGCGTCACGCCGTGGAGCGGATCGTTCCGTCCTGCCGCGTCCACGCTAGTTGAGCGACGGGCCCGCGCGCCCTTTGCCGTGGCCGTTGCCTTCGCCGGGGGGCGGCGGAGGCCGGCGTTGGTGCAGTTCCAGAGCACAGCGGGCGCGGGCGTCGATCTTGAGTTCGGCGTAGGCGTCCTGCATCAAGGAGCGCGGCAGGCAGAGCTTCAACAGCAGCAGGTCCACCAGGTGACCCAGGGGCACCGCGGGCGGGATGTTGAGCACATCCGGCGTGCGCTGCAGCACGGCCTCGACCACCCGGGCGCGCAGGGCGGGCTCGTCGCCGGGGGCCACCGGCTCCTCCAGGGCTGGACGCACCAGCACCTTGCGGTAGAGGCGGTCCGACTCGGGCTCGCCGACGATGTGCACCCGCGTGAGGCCCGCCAGCCAGATCATGAAGCGGCCGTCCTCCAGGCGTTCGTGGCGCGCGATCTCGCCCAATCCTCCGATGGGATGGACGCGGGGGGCGCTCTCGGCCTGGGCCACGGCCGGTGCCGCCACGGCGTCCGGCGCGGGAGGGGGGGCCTCGAGCAGCGAGGCCATGACAATGCGGCCTGGACCGTCGAGGCAGTCCTCGATCATCTGGCGGTAGCGCGGCTCGAAGATGTGCAGGGGGATGAACGTGCCCGGAAACAGGTACACGTCCGCCAGGGGGAACATCGGCACGAGCAGCGGCGCAGCGACCACCTCGGGCAGGCTCGACGGCGGCCTGGGCGGCAGCTCGGAGGGCGTCCCTGAAGGTGAATCGGCGTCCTGGTTCAAGCGGAGACTCCAGCCGCGCCGGCGTCCGCGGCGAGTTGGCCCGCGCGGCGGTCGAGCACCGCGAGCACCGTGGAGAGCCCGCGGGCCTCGCGCATGAGCCCGCGCCGCGCGTAGCTGTTGCGCAGGTTGTTGACCTGCCGCTGAAACATGGTGGCGTCGTCCGCGTCGCGGAACCAGCTGGGCTGGAACGGCAGGTTGTGCGAGGCGAGGTATTCGAGCAGGTCGCGCTCGCTCTTCTTTTCGCCGCCGTGGAACACGTCGATCAGCGCGCTCTTGCCTCCGCCGCGCACGCGCAGCAGCACGTGCCCCGGCAGGGGCACCAGGGCCGAGCGGATGCCCGCCCGGCGTCCCACGAATTGGTGCACCGCCGCCAGGGAGAGCGGCATGCCGCGCCGCTTTTCCAGCACGCGATGCAGGTGCACGTTGTCGGGGTGGTGGTAGTCCTCGCGATCGCCCGTGAAGCCCTGCTCGCGGGCCAGAAAGTCCACCAGGGCGAGCGAGCGCTCCAGGGTCGGAGGCGTGTCCTCGATGCGGCGCAGCACCTCGGCGGCGTAGGCATCGAGCTGCATCAGGAACGGTCGCAGATCCAGCTCGGGCCGCTCCAGGCGCGCCAGGAGGAACAGGCCGCGCTCCAGGTCGATCTCGGGCTGGGCCGCAAAGCAGGTCAGGCGCCGCAGCACCTGGCGGCGGCCGCGGGCGAACAGCAGCGCCCGGGCGCGGGAACGCACCAGGGGCAGCGGGTGGTTCGCCGCCCGGCGCAGCTTGGGCAGGGCGGCGCGGCCCAGGCGCTCCAACTCCCGGCGCACCGGATTCCACACCGAGGGCGAGGGGTCCTCGAGCAGTCCCACCAGGGTCGCCACGCGACGGCGCAGGGCCGAGCGTTCGGCCGCCGCCCGCTGGCCGCGGCCCTGGGGCGTCGGCGCGTCGCAGGGAGCTGGGGCGCCGGCGGCGCCGTGGTCTTGCGGAGTCGGGTTCAAGGAGGAGGACGGAGTGGTCCGCCGGGCATGGATCGGGTGGGTGGCGGAGGAACCGGGGGCCGTCGGCTCGCCGGCCTGGGTGTCGAATGTACTCCCCAGCGCACCCCAGGGAACCCCCGGATCATCGGACACGGGGGCCGGCGCCCAACCCCCGAAATCTCCGGGGTGCAGCCCGTCCCCGCGGGCGACCACCGGCCGCGCCGCGGCGCACGCCGCGCCACGGACCCGCGTCGCGGCGTGCGCCGCGGCTTGCCCCGCGGTTGCCTCGGGCTTGCCTCGGGGTTGCCTCGGGGCGGGCCGCCCCGGGCGAGCCGCCGGGACCCGCTCGGCCCCGTGCGCGGGCGTCCGCGCCGAGCCTTCCGAACGGGGGCACGCGCCTTGCGATCCCGGGGCCGGACGCCTATCCTGGTTCGCCCCAAAGTCTCCCGATGGCCCCTCGGAATGCCCACGGGCGGGGGGGCCTTGGGAACCCCGTCACACGACCTCCCTCCCCCCGGCCTGACCCCTCCAGCGATGCCCGCGCCCGTCCGACCGTCCGGCACCCCCGTGGTGATCACGCACGCGCAGCGGACCCCGATCGGCAAGTTCCTGGGCGGGTTCAGCGACCTTTCGGCGGCCGACCTGGGGGCCTCGGTGGTGCGCTCGCTCCTGGAGCGCGCGGGCGTGGCGCCCGGCCTGGTCGGCGAGGTGCTGTTCGGCAACGGCCGCCAGGCGGGAGGCGGACCCAACCTGGCGCGGCAGGTGGCCGTGCGCGCCGGCATCCCGGTGGCCAGCACCGCCTGGACGATCAACATGGCCTGCGGGTCGGGACTCAAGTCGATCCTGCTGGCCGCGGACTCGATCCGCGCCGGCCGGGTGGAAGTGGCCGTGGCCGGGGGCGCCGAGAGCATGACGCGCCTGCCCTTCCTCCTGCCCCAAATGCGCCAGGGCCATCGCCTGGGTCACGCGCCGGTGGTCGACGCCATGTACCAGGACGGGTTCCTGTGCCCGATGTCCAAGATGTTGATGGGGGAGACGGCCGAGAAGCTCGCCCGGGAGCTCTCGATTCCGCGTCGGGCCCAGGACGAGTTCGCCCTGGGGAGCCAGCACAAGTGCGAGGCCGCCCGCCGCGAGGGCCGCTTCCAGGCGGAGATCGCCCCGGTGCGCGTGCCGTCGAAGAAGGGCGAGGCCGTGATCCGTCTCGACGAACACCCCCGCGAGGGGGCGACGCTCGAGGAGTTGTCGAAGCTCAAGCCCGTGTTCGATGCGGCTCAGGGCTCGGTGACCGCCGGGAATTCCTCGGGCATCACCGACGGGGCCGCCGCGGTCCTGGTGATGAGCGAGGAGCGCGCGCGCCAGCTGGGCCTGGAGCCCCTGGCCTGGATCGGCCACGCCGCCGAGGCGGGCGTCGAGCCCGCGGTCATGGGCCTGGGGCCGGTCCCGGCGGTGCGCAAGCTCGAACGGCAGAACGGCCTCTCCGCGGGCGACTACGGCCTGATCGAGCTCAACGAGGCCTTCGCCGCCCAGGTGCTCGCCTGCCAACGGGAATTGGCGCTCCCCATGGAGCGCGTCAACGTCAACGGCGGCGCGATCGCCCTCGGCCACCCCATCGGGGCCACCGGGGCGCGCATCGTCGTCACGCTGCTGTCCGAGATGAAGCGCGCGGGCGTGGAGCATGGCCTCGCGACGTTGTGCATCTCGGGCGGACTGGGTCTTGCGGTCGCGTTCCACGCGCGTCCGCGCTGAAAACCTCGCAAAGGAAATCGTCATGGTCATCAAGAAGGTCGGAGTCATCGGCTGCGGTTTGATGGGGCATGGGATCGTGCAGGTCGCAGCAGGGGGCGGCTCGACCGTCGTGGCCCTCGAGTCGGAGCAGCGCTTCCTCGATGCGGGCCTGGCGCGCATCGACAAGAGCCTTTCCAAGCTGGCCGAGAAGGAGGTCGAGAAGGGCAAGCAGACCGCCGAGAACGCCAAGGCCTGGGTCGCCGCGGTGCGCGGCCGCATCAGCGGCACGCTGGACCGCAAGGCCCTGGCGGACTGCGACCTGGTGGTGGAGGCGATCGTCGAGGATTTGCCGACCAAGCTCTCGCTGTTCAAGGAACTGGGGAGCATCTGCAAGCCCTCGACGATCCTGGCTTCGAACACCTCGTCGTTCCCGATCGCCGAGATGGCCGAGGCCTCGGGCCGGCCGGAGCGCGTGGTCGGCCTGCACTTCTTCAATCCGGTGCAGCTGATGAAGCTCGTCGAGGTGGTGCGCACGCCGAAGACCTCCGACGAGGTCTTCGCCGCCGCGCGCGCCTTCGGCGAGAGCTGCGGCAAGACGCCGGTGGCCTGCAAGGACACGCCGGGCTTCGTGGTCAACCGCCTGCTGGTGCCCTACATGGCCCAGGCGCTCTCGATGCTGGAGCGCGGCGACGCCTCGAAGGAGGACATCGACGCCGCCATGCAGCTGGGCTGCGGCTATCCCATGGGCCCGATCACGCTGACGGACTACGTGGGCCTGGACACGACGCTCTCGATCATCCAGGGCTGGGTCAAGCGTTTCCCGAGCGAGCCCGCGTTCGCCGTGCCGCGCATCCTTGAACAGAAGGTCAAGGAGGGCAAGCTCGGCCGCAAGTCGGGCGAGGGTTTCTACAAGTGGGAAGGAGACAAGAAGGCATGAGCCGTTCAGCACCTCTCGTGTCCGGGTTGTTCCTCGGACTGTTCCTCGGCCTGTGGACCCCGGGAGTCGCCGTGGCCGCGATCCAGGCCGGCGGCGAGCCGTGTCAACGTGGAGCTCACCGCGCCCCCCGGCGGCAGCGTGGTCTCCGGCTGGCTCCTGACTCCGGCGGCCTTCAGCCTGGACGGCAAGTCCCTGGGCGAGCGCGAGGAGAAGGGCTCCATGGCGCTGCCCGAGGGAGCCAAGGTCACGGCGGAAATCGACCTCGGGCCCTACCTGCGGGCCGAGAAGGACTTCCAGATCCACTACGCCGCGGGCCTGGGCGACGACCAGCCGGTGGCCGTGCAGGTGCTGGAACCCGCGGCCGGCGGTCTGAACTTCATGGACGAGCGTTCGGTGCCTCTCGCCGACCTCGCGAAGTACAACGTGCTGCTGCAGACCAACCGCGGCGACATGCTGGTGGAGTTTTGGCCCGACGTGGCTCCCAACCACGTGCGCAACTTCCTCGACCTGTCGTACACGAACTTCTACGCCGGCACGACGTTCCACCGGGTGATCCCCGACTTCATGATCCAGGGCGGCGACCCGACGGCCAGCGGTGCCGGCAACGGCCCGCGCATGCTGCCGGCGGAGTTCAACGCGAAGAAGCACGAGCGCGGCGTGCTCTCCATGGCGCGCGCCGGCAACCCGAACTCGGCCTCCTGCCAGTTCTTCATCATGCGCATGGCCAAGACCCACCTGGACGGCCAGTACTCGGCCTTCGGCAAGTTGCTGCGCGGGTACGAGGTGCTCGACGCCATCGCCACCACGCCCACCGCGGGCACGACGCCGATCGCGCCCCAGACGATTCTCAAGGCGGTCGTGATCAAGGCCCGCCCTCCCCAGTAATTGGCGCAGTGATCTGGCCCTTTCGAAAGCGAACCACGATGAGCAAGCATCTCCAGGGCGTCACCGCCCGTGTCGAAACCACTGCCGGTCCCATGACCTTCGAGTTCTTCCCCGAGAAGGCCCCGGGGCACGTCGAGAACTTCGTCAAACTGGCCGAGAAGGGCTTCTACGACGGCACGCAGTTCCACCGTGTCATCAAGGGCTTCATGATCCAGGGCGGCTGCCCCGAGGGCACCGGCACCGGCGGGCCCGGCTACCAGATCAAGGCCGAATTCAACGACACGAAGCACGTCAAGGGCGTGCTGTCGATGGCGCGCTCATCGGATCCGAACTCCGCGGGCTCGCAGTTCTTCGTCTGCCACGGCGAGGCCTCGTTCCTCAACGGCCAGTACACGGCCTTCGGCCGCCTGACCGCCGACGCGGAGAACGTGGCCACCCTGGACAAGATCGCGGGCGCGCCGGTGGTGTCCTCCCGCGGCGAAAACTCCAAGCCGGTGACGCCGGTCAAGATCACCAAGGTCAGCGTGACGCGCCCCGCGCCGAAGGCCTGAGACATGGCCTTTGAGAACATCCTGCTCGCGGTCGAGGGCGGCGTGGCGACGGTCACGGTCCACCGGCCCAAGGTGCTCAACGCCCTGAACCAGCAGACGCTCACGGAGCTCGCCCAGGCCTTCGACGCCGTCAAGGCGGACGACAGCGTGCGCGCCCTGATCATCACGGGCTCGGGCGAGAAGGCCTTCGTGGCGGGGGCCGACATCAACGAACTGGCCAAGATGCAGGCCATGGAGGCCAAGGCCAAGGCCTTCTTCGGCCAACAGGTCTTCGCGCGCCTGGAACGGCTCGGCAAGCCCTCGGTGGCCATGATCAACGGCTTTGCCCTGGGCGGCGGCCTGGAGCTGGCCCTGGCCTGCACCCTGCGCACGGCGGCCACCACGGCCAAGCTGGGCCTACCCGAGGTTTCCCTGGGCATCATCCCGGGTTACGGCGGCACTCAGCGCCTGGCGCGCATCGCCGGCCCGGGGGTGGCGCGCGAGTGGGTGCTCACCGGCGACATGTTCAGCGCCGAGGCAGCCCACCGCGTGGGCATCGTCAACCGCCTGTTCGAGCCCGCGGCTCTGGCGGCGGGGACCCAGGAACTGGTGGGCAAGCTCCTCTCGCGCTCGCCGGTGGCGGTCGGGCTCGCCCTGGAGACCATCGCCCGCGGGCTCAACATGAGCCAGCAGGAGGGCGAGGTGATCGAATCCGACATGTTCGGTCTCGCCTCGACCACCCAGGACATGCGCGAGGGCATGGCGGCCTTCCTCGAGAAGCGCAAGCCGCAATTCCCGGGCAAGTAGCACCGTCGTAGTCGGACTCGAAGTCAAGGATAGGAATCAACATGGCTCAGGAAGTGGTCATCGTCGGCGGCGCGCGCACTCCGATGTGCGAGTACGTCGGCACGCCCGGCTACGGCAAGTTCAAGGACCTCTCGGCGATCGACCTGGCCGCCCACGCCTCCAAGGCGGCGTTGGAGCGCGCCAAGGTGGCTGCGTCGACGGTCGATCACGTGGTGATCGGCAACGCGCTGCAGACCTCGCTCGACGCGATCTACGGCGCGCGCCACGTGGGCCTCAAGGCGGGCATCCCCATCGCCACGCCGGCCCTGACGGTGAATCGCCTGTGCGGCTCGGGCATCCAGTCGATCGTCAGCGGCGCCCAGATGATCCAGTTGGGCGAGGCGAAGACCGTGCTGGCGGGCGGCATGGAGAACATGAGCCAGGCGCCCTTCGTGCTCTACGGCGGCCGCACCGGCTACCCCCTGGGCACGGCCCCGCAAATGCAGGACTCGCTCTTCGGCAGCCTGATGGATCCGGTGGCCGGGCTGTACATGGCCCAGACCGCCGAGAACCTGGCGCGCCGCCTGGGCATCTCCCGCGAGGCCCAGGACGCCTACGCCCTGCGCTCGCACCAACTGGGCGCCGCGGCGGTCAAGGAAGGCCGTTTCGGCGAGGAAATCGCGCCGGTGGTGATCAAGGGCCGGAAGGGCGACGAGACCGTCTCCACCGACGACCACATCAAGCCCGACACGTCCCTGGAGGCGCTTTCCAAGCTGCGCGCCGCCTTCGGCAAGGAGGGCACGGTGACCGCGGGCAATGCCTCGGGCATCGTCGACGGCGCCGCCGCGGTGGTGCTGACCACGGCCGAGCGCGCCAGGGCGGAGAAGCTCGAAGTCTTCGCCGTGATCCGCGCCTGGGGCCTGGCCGGCGTCGATCCCAAGGAAATGGGCATCGGACCGGTGCCCGCGATCCAGAACTGCATCGCGCGCGCGGGCATCCAGCTCGCGGACGTGGACTACGTGGAGATCAACGAGGCCTTCAGCGCCCAGTACCTGGCCTGCGAGAAGGAACTGGGGCTCGACCGCCAGCGCTGCAACGTCAACGGCGGGGCGATTTCCCTGGGCCACCCCCTGGGGGCCACGGGCACGCGGCTGGTGCTGACCCTGATGTACCAGTTGCGGCGCTCGAAGAAGCGCTACGGCATCGCCTCGGCCTGCATCGGCGGGGGCCAGGGCATCGCGATCCTGATCGAGAACGTCCAGCGCTGAACCTCGGCACTCGATCGTGAATTCGTTGATCAAGACGCGCCCCGACGGGCGCCGTGTCGTCGCGCTCACTCCCGGGAAGCGCGTGCTGTTCCTGTTCAAGGACCTGGAGAAGATCCGCCTGCAGCTGGCCGGCAAGGCCTCCTACCGCATGGTGGACGTGGATCCCGCGGAGTTGCTCGACGACATCAACACCGACGTGATGACGCCGGCCTGGGTGTGCTTCCGGCACAAGCCCGAGGACATCGCCCTCGACGCCTACGCGGGCCTGCTGGACGCCTCCAACAAGCGCGTGTTCGAGAAGCGCGCCCTGCTGGACGGCGGTTTCGAGGTGATCGTCTCCGGCGCGCGCAAGGGCACCGGTTCGTCGCGCGAGACCGCGCCCCAGTGCGAGAAGTGGTCGGGCATCCAGCTGGTGATCGCCTCCTCCTTCGCTCCGATCCACCTGCGCAACAACATCAACCTGGGCCAGTTGATGGGGGACTACTCGCTCTTGGCGCGGCTGGAGGCCGGCGAGGAGCTGTCCCTGGACGAGTTCACCTCGCGCTTCGATCCGGTGACGCGCGCGACCCTGGAGAACGGCGGGCTCTTCCCCTTCATCGCCAAGTACCAGAGGGGCGAACTGCAGGTGGCCGCGCCGACCACCCGGCGTCGCCCGATGAACATGGCGGAGAAGATCCTAGCCTCGCACCTGGTGGGCTCCGGGGACAGGTCGGTGGCCCTGGCCCCCGGCGACGCCTGCCTGGTGCGCGTGGACGGCGGCTACAGCCACGAATTCACCACCGCCCAGGTGCACCATTTCCTCTCCGAGGAGTACGGCCCGGACTACCAGGTCAAGAACGCCTCGAAGCTCGCGGTGTTCGAGGACCACCTGCTGTACGCCGACGGCGTGGAGCGCATGGCCCCCTTCCGGCCCCTGATCGAGACCCTGCGGCGCCTGCAGCGCGAGTTCCAGCGCCACACGGGCGTGCGCGACTACTCGGCCAAGGACGGCGTCTCCCCGGGCATCTGTCACCAAGTGGCCCGCGAGCACTTCGTCGATCCGGGCGACTTCATCCAGGCCACCGACAGCCACACCTGCATGGGCGGCGGAAACAACGCCCTCACCTGGGGCGTGGGCGCCACCGAGTACGCGGGCCTGGTCTACTCCGGCTTCACGTTCGTCAAGGTGCCCGAGTCGATCCGCTTCGAGCTGCACGGCGCCTTGCCTGTGGGCACCACCGCCAAGGACGTGATCCTGCACATCCTCCAGGTCTACGCCGTGCGCGAGGACACCCTCGACCGCGTGATGGAATTCGGCGGGCCGGGCCTCGCGGGCCTGTCCATGGACGAGCGCGCGACCCTGTGCAACATGGCCACCGAATGCACCGCCAGGAGCGGCATTTGCGAGGGCGACCTGCTCGCGGCGCAGTGGCTCGCGGCGCGGCGTCCGGGGAAGACCGCGGCCCAGATCGCCGCCACGTTCGTCAAGCCCGACCTCGACGCCCACTACGACGGGGGCGTGCACTCGATCGACCTTTCGACCATCCGGCCCATGGTGGCCAAGCCCGGCGATCCCACCTACGGCGCCAAGGTGGACGGGATCGGCGCGGTCAAGATCGACATCGCCTACGCGGGCTCCTGCACGGCCGGCAAGGAGCACGACCTCGACTTCTACGCCGAGGTGTTGCGCGAAGCCCTGGCCGCCGGCCGCAAGGTGGCGCCCGGCGTGCGCATGGTGCTGCAGTACGGCAGCGAAGCCGTGCGCGACTACGCCAAGGCCCGCGGTTACCTGGAGATCTTCCGTCAGGCCGGCGTGGAGCTGATCGAACCCGGCTGCGGCGCCTGCATCGGCTGCGGCCCCGGCGTCTCGAGCTCGCCGAGCAAGTCACCGTCAGCGCCATCAACCGCAACTTCACCGGCCGCAGCGGGCCGGGAAAGCTCTACCTCGCCTCGCCCCTGACCGTCGCGGCCAGCGCCGTCGAAGGCCGCATCGCGAGCTACACCCCGGGAATGTTCAAGCAAACGCGCACACCGGACTCCAAGACGTCCGGGTCCTGATCGGCAAGAGGAATCGCACCATGGCTGAATACGACATTGCAGTGATCGGCGGCGACGGCATCGGGCCCGAGGTGACGCGGGAGGCGCTGCGCGTGCTGGACGCGACCGCCTCCGTGTTCGGGTTCAAAGTGCGCCGCACCGAGTACCCCTTCGGCACCGACCACTACCTGAAGACCCAGGAGATCTTCCCCGAGTCGGCCTTCAGCGAGGTGAAGCAGAAGCGCGCCATCTACCTGGGCGCCATCGGCGACCCGCGCGTGCCCGTGGGCCTGATCGAGTACGGCATCATCGCCAAGTGCCGTTTCGAGCTCGACCTGTACATCAACCTGCGGCCGGTGAAGCTCTACGACTCCTCGCTCTGCCCCCTGAAGGACAAGACGCCCGAGGACGTGGACATGGTGTTCATCCGCGAGAACACCGAGGACGCCTACTCGGGCAGCCACGGCTTCACCCACAAGGGCCAGCACCACGAGGTGGCCGTGCAGACCATGGTCTACACCCGCCTGGGCGTCGAGCGCGCCATCCGCTACGCGTTCCAGTTGGCCCGCGAGCGCAACAAGAAGCGCCAGGTGACGCTGATCGACAAGGCCAACGCCGTGCGCGCCCAGGACATCTGGACGCGCGTGTTCGCCGAGGTCGCCAAGGAATACCCCGACATCAAGACCGACCACGCCTACATCGACGCCGCCTGCATGTGGATGGTCAAGAACCCGGAGTGGTTCGACGTGGCGGTGACGCCCAACCTGTTCGGCGACATCATCACCGACCTGGGCGCCATGGTGCAGGGCGGCATGGGCATCGCGGCCTCGGGCAACCTGCACCCGGGCAAGGTCAGCCTGTTCGAGCCGATCCACGGATCCGCGCCCAAGCACGCCGGCCAGGACAAGGCGAGCCCCGTGGCGGCGATCATGGCCGTCTCGATGATGCTCGATTACCTGGGCGAGAAGCGGGCCGCGAACGCCATCGAGGAAGCGGTGATCACGCTCTTGCGCTCCAAGCGCCTCAAGGGCGTCGGCACCGGCGTCCACCGCGGCACCGAGGTGGGCAACATGGTGGTCGCCGAAATCCAGGGGGCGACCGCCCGAGTCTGAGCCGGCACGGCCCGAGTGCCGCGCCAACGACGGCCTGGAAGGGAGGTTGTTCCCCGCCTCCAGACCTCGCCAGGACTCATAGGTCGCAGGGCTCCCAAACCGCGTTTCGCGCTTCCGCGAGGAGCGCGTCGAGCAACGCGTGTCGTCGCACGTTCTCGCACCTCAGCGCGCAAAATACTGTCCGGACCTAGCTTACGTTCGCCTGCCGCGGCGGTGTCTGACTCCTGTTCGTCGCACGTCGTCGCACCCGATTGCACCGTTTCGTGCGCTGACTGCTGGGGAATCTGCTGGGGTGTTCAGCCTGAGCTCCGGGTGACCTCCTGCTCTTTCCATCCCCAGCAGTCGCCCCAGCAATTGCAGCGGCGGAGCCACCGTTCCGAGGCTTTCTCGACCACGTCCGACGCAGCGGACCCTGCTCGTTCACGTCGGCGCCTCCTCCCGGAAGCCGCTTCATCGCGGCCACGGTGTCGGCGAGCGAGAGCATCGTGTAGTGCTGGAGCGTCGTCCGGTAGTCGGCGTGGCGCATCAGCCGCTGCGCAACCTGAGGCGCGACGCCGGCGCGAGCGAGGCGCGTGCCCAACGTCGCCCGCAGGCCGTGGAAGTCGGCGAAACGGCCGCGCTCGTCCACGAGCTTGATGCCAGCGCGCTCGAAGTCGAGCTTGCGCGTGAGGTTCGTGACCTCCGTCGGGAAGACGCGATCGGTGGCCTTCGCATCCGCTGGGCGGATCCTCTTCAGTTCGGCAAGGAGCTCGGGATGCATCGGCACGACGTCTTCGCGCTTGGCCTTGCCGTCACGGATGATGAGCACGCCCTCTTCGAGATCGACGCTCGCCCACGTGAGACGGATGAGTTCGCTGCGTCGGAGGCCTGCGAGTACCGCAGTGAGGTACCAACCGCGGCGCCCGCGACGCTCTGCGACCTCGAGGAGGTTCGCGAGCTCCTCGTCGGTGAGCGGGCGACGGATCCGTCTCCGGTCGCGATGCTCGTCGAACTTCGGCAGCAGCTCGAGGGGATGAGATGCAAGCCGTCCAGTCTTTCGACACCAGTTGCCGAAGGCGCGGTACGTCTCACGTCGCGTGTTCACTGTGCGCGGCGCAGCGCCCTCAGCCCGACAACTCGCGAGCGCGCGCTCCACGGTTTCCAAGGTGAGATCCGCGAGTCGCGATGCGCGCGTAACGCGTAACAACCACTCGAAGTGGAACTTCCTGCACTTCACGGTGTGGACGGCGAGGCCCTTCCCCGTGCAGTGCTCAATGTAGTCGGCGACGTGCTGCGCGAGCGGCTTTCGAGCCTCCTCCGCATACCGGTCCTGGCGGCTGTCAATGACCCCTTCGCGGCGGAGCGCCACATCCGATTCGAGCTTGCTCGCGATTCGCTCGGCGGCGCGGTAGTCGTTCGTGCGAGACGACTTCTCGCGACGCCTCCCCATCGAATCGAAGTACTGGATGATCCACGGCCCCTTACCGTTCCGCTTGAAGACCGTTGCCATGGTTCAGTCTTCCTGCGCACGAAGCGCCCAAGGGACTTGGCTGTCCGAACCCGTGAACTCGTACGTCTGGAGCGCAGGCGACGCCCCCTGTAGGATCGTCTGCCCAAGCCCCCGTAGCTCAGCTGGATAGAGCGGCCCCTTCCTAAGGGGCAGGCCGCAGGTTCGACTCCTGCCGGGGGTACCAACCTCGGCCTGCGAACTCGGGAACGTGAGCGGGGTATGAGAGGTGAGGGGGACCATCGTGCGACGTCGGACGGGGGGTGGAGCCCGGTCATCTAGGATCGCCAGCGGGGAACCGTCAAGATCGGGAACCGCGGCGGGCTGCCACCCAGTTCCGGAGCTCCTCCGTCGGGTAGCGGAGGGACCGCCCGATGCGGATGGCGGGGACCTCGCGGCAGTTGGTCAGCTCCCAGAGCTTGCGCGGCGAGATGGCCAGGAAGCGGGCAGCCTCGGCCGGCCGGAGAAGCAGGGGTTCGGGGCAGGAGTCGAGGGGGCGGCCCTCGGGCTGGATCAGGTTGGTCTTCTCCATAGGCGTGCCGCCGGGAGCGACGGCTCCTTCGGGGCAACCCAAGCATGGAGGTGCCGTGACCGGCGACGGCCTGCGAAGTCACGCGGAGGCGGCGCGCGCCCAGTTCCTCAGCAGGGTGCTGGAGATTGGGCCTCCGATGACGACCGTCGCGAGCGGACGCTGCACCTCGGCCCCCGAGCCTGTGGCGTTCGCCATCGGTACGAACCCTCGCTCGATCGGCGCGCGGGACTGAGCGGCTCCGCCATAGACCGAGAGTGCCGGAAGACCCAGACCCTTGAGGCTTCGTCGAGCCGCATGTTGGACGATGCTGAGCGGGACGGCGCCATCGCTAGCAAGGACACCGGCCGCTGGGAGTGTTTCACTCTGGGCGGAGAATTCGGGGCCGACGCGCCAAACGGTAGGATCGCGGCGCCTTGATCCTACGGACGCTCTCCCTGTTCGTCGTGACCGCCGTCGCGGAGATCTTCGGGTGCTACCTCGCCTACCTGTGGCTCCGGCGTAGCGGGTCGCCTTGGCTGCTCGTGCCCGGCCTGGCCTCGCTCGCGGCCTTCGCGTGGCTTCTGACGCTGCATCCGACGCTCGGCGCCGGACGCGCCTACGCAGCCTACGGCGGCGTCTACATTGCCGTGGCGGTCTTGTGGATGTGGCGCATCGAGGGCGTGCGGCCCGACCGCTGGGACCTCATCGGCGGATGCGTGACGCTGATCGGCGCCGCGATCATCGCGTTTGCACCGCGCGGCGTGGCCTCCTAAAGCGCGCGGAGCATCTCGCGTGTTCCCGGCGGGCCCGTTACGTCAAAGACGATCGGCCCCGTACCGGGCTCGGCCGTGAGCTGGAAGCGGAGGAATCTACAGCACACCCGCTCTTGCTCGATGATCCCGGTGAGCTCCTCGAGCAGGCCCGGCTTCCTCGTGAAGCGCAGGCGATGGGGAGACTACACGAGCACGTCGCCGTCCACTTCGTCCAGCGGGGGCGGGGATCGCCCCGGAAGCCACACACAGTGTCCACGGTGAGCGCCACGTCTCGGACCTAACGAGCTAGGAGTGGGTTCTCTCCGATTGCGGGCCTGAACCGAGCGATCCGCAGGCTCGTAACGATCACGAGCAACGTGACGCCGACATCGGCTGCGATCGCCAGCACGAGGTTGCCCAAGCCCATCAGCGCCAGAGCCAGGAAGACCACCTTGACCGTGATCGCGAGCGCCGTGTTCACACGGATCGTCGCCAGCGTCCGACGCCCGAGGCGAACCAGGAACGGCACCAGGCTCAGCTTGTCGTTCATCAGCGCGACGGGAGCCGTGTCGATCGCGGTGTCACTGCCGGCAGCGCCCATCGCGATCCCCACGCTCGCGAGGGCCAGCGCGGGTGCGTCGTTGACGCCGTCTCCGACCATGGCGACGCCCCCCGCGTGCGTCGCCATCAATTCCTTCACGCGCGTCACCTTGTCCTCCGGAAGGAGGTCGCCGTGCACCGTCGGAATCCCGACGGTCTCCGCGATGACGAGTGCGTTCTTGGCGTGGTCCCCCGTCAGCATCACCGTGACGAGCCCGAGCTCGTGCAGCTCGGCGATCGTCCGGGCGCTCTCCGGCTTGATCGGGTCCGCGACCCCGAAGATGCCGGCGATCCCGGCCCCGAAGCTGACGACGACGGCCGTCCGCCCTTGTTGTTGCAAGCGCTCGACGTGTGCGGCCGCCTCGTCGGTCATGGGCATCAGCTCGCGGATGTACCCGACCTTCCCGATGAAGATGTCCTTGTGCTCGCAAACGAGGCACTGAGCCGTGAGTCCCTTCCCGATGACGCTGCGGACTTTCTCGACGGCGTGCGGCGGCAGGTCCTCGCGCTCGGCGAGTTCCACTACGGCTTGCGCCAACGGGTGCTCGCTGAACACCTCGGCCCCAGCCGCGCAGGCGACCAGCTCCTCCCGAGTCGTCGCGCCGAGCGGTATGACGTCACTGATCTCGGGGCGGCCTTCCGTGATCGTGCGCGTCTTATCGAGGGCCACCGCCTTGAGGTGAGCGAGGAGCTCGACGTACTTCCCGCCCTTGATGATGACCCCGCGGCGCGAGGCATTGCCGATCGCGGCGTAGATCGCGACCGGGGTGCTGATCACCAGCGCGCACGGGCACGCGATCACGAGCAACGTGACGCCCTGAAGGAGCCACACGTCGAAGGGCTTGCCGAGTAGGAGAACCGGCACGGCCACGACGAGCACCGCGATTGCGAGGACGACCGGGGTGTAGATGCGCGAGAACTTCTCGATGAACTTCTGGGTGCGCGCCTTGCTGCTCTGGGCCTCGAACGTGAGGCGCACGATCCGGCTCAGCGTCGTGTCCTGGTGGAGCTTGGTCGTGCGGACTTCGACTGCGCCTTCCTTGTTGAGCGTGCCGGCGAAGACCGTGTCTCCGGGGTGCTTGTCCTTCGGGAGCGGCTCGCCCGTGATCGCGGCTTCGTCCACGGAGGTGCTGCCGGACTCGAGCACCCCGTCCAACGGGATCGCTTCGCCCGGTTTGATGACGAGGATCGAGCCGACGGGGACGGACTCGATCGGCTGCTCGGATTCGGCACCCTTGACCCGCGCAGTCTTCGGGCTCCTCCGGACCAGCGCGTCCAGTGCCTGCCGGCTGCTGCTGACGCCGATACTCTCGAGCCGCTCGCCCAGGGTGTAGAGCACGATGACGACCGCGGCTTCCGTGTACTGGCCCAGGTAGAACGCGGCGATCGTCGCGATCAGCATCAGCAGGTTGATGCTGCTGAAGCGCAGCTTCACCAGCGCCTCGGCGCCCTTGCGGAGTACCGGCCAACCCACACCGAGGACAAACGCCCCGAACACCACGGGTGCCCAGGGAGAAGGGATTCGCACTCCTGCGAACGAGAGGACTTCCAGCGCCACGACGAGCACGACGGCCCCGAGGAGTGCGACGAACTTGGCGTCCCGTAGGCAGTTGTGGACGGGTTCGCGCGAGTAACCGTCGGGACCAGCGGGCATGGGCGTCGTGTTCATCGTGATTTCACGAGTTGCGAGTGACGACGCGCCTGAGCCACGGGGCGGCCAGGCCGCCCTGCAACCACCGTGTCTCTTGTTGAGACGTGCTGAGGTCGGTCGTGCCGAGCGATTTGCCCGACGCGGTGTGAGCCGAGTAGCGGACTGCGCGCCTCGCGATGTGCGCGAGCCGTGTGGCCGTCTCGCGCGACCGGATGGGGGCCGCGCGACACGTTTCGACCAATTGGGGCTGCCCTACTTCTTCGCGGGCTTGCCGTGGTCGTGCCCGTCGCCTTCCTTGTGCTCGCCTTCGGCGTCGAGCGGACAGTCCTTGCACGTGCCGTGGCCGACCACCCGCAGGCCGTTGCCTTCGCGCACCCACAAGTGCGCGTTGTCGCCTTCGGAGGTGACGAAATACTCGGGCGCGGACTTGACCGGCTCCGACGCGCCTTGCGTTGTGAAGAGCGCGGCCGTCGAGGCGAGCGCGAGCCCGCCGAGGATCGAGTTGGAAAGGGTCATCGAGGTTCTCCGTGGTTGATGGTGTCGAGGGTCAGGGCGTCCCGCCTTGGAACCGGCTACGCGCCGGAGGTCGAACGCCTGTGCGTGTGATCGAGGCGGCTGTCAGCTCGCTGCGCTGGGGGCCGCGCCGTGAGGCGGCGCTTCTTCGTCCGGTCCTGCGTCCGCACCGGAATGTCCGGCGTTGCCGCGCGACGTGCTCGTCCCCGGAGTTGGCGCATGAGCGCCGGTGTCGACGCCCGCTTCCCCGTCCGCCTCCCAGACCTCCGGCCTCGGGCCAGGAAGTCCGTCGGCGCGGGTTCCGGTGAAGATGCGATAGAGCGCGGGCAGAACGACGAGCGTGAGCAGGGTGCTGGAGATCAGCCCTCCGATGACGACCGTCGCGAGCGGACGCTGCACCTCGGCCCCCGTGCCCGTAGCGATCGCCATCGGCACGAATCCGAGCGAGGCCACGAGCGCCGTCATCAAGACGGGCCGCAAGCGCGTGATCGAGCCGTGGATGATCGCGGCTTCGACCGCCTCGCCCTTCTCGCGCAGTTGGTTGATGAAGATGATCATCACCAAGCCGTTGAGCACGGCGACGCCGGACAGCGCGATGAAGCCGACGGCGGCAGAGATCGAGAACGGCATGTCGCGCACCCACAGCGCGACGACTCCGCCAGTGAGTCCGAGCGGGACGGCCGCGAACACGAGCAGCGAGTACTTGAAGCTCTTGAACGTCGCGAAGAGCAGCAAGAGGATCATCGCGAAGCACACCGGCACGACGATCGAGAGTCGCTGCTTCGCCGCGACCAAGTTCTCGAACTGACCGCCCCAGACGAGCCACTGTCCAGCCGGTAGCGCCAGCGCGCCGATCTTGTCCTGCGCTTCGGTCACGAACGAGCCCAGGTCGCGCCCGCGAACGTTGCACTGCACGACGATGCGCCGCTTGCCGTTCTCGCGGCTGATCTGGTTGACCCCCTCGGCAACTTCGATGCGAGCGACGGTTCCCAGCGGCACGAATCCTCGCTCGATCGGCGCGCGAGACAGCGCCGCTCCGCCATCGTCCGAGAGTGCCGGTAGGCCCGGCTCTTGGGGTTCCTGCTCGCCACGCGGCAGCGGAATGGGGAGCCGGTCGAGGATGTCCAGTTTGCCCCGCAGGGCGTCGGGGAGTCGCACCACGAGATCGAAGCGACGGTCGCCCTCGAATACGAGACCCGCCTCGCGACCGCCCATCGCGACGGCGACCACGTCCTGCACGTCGGACAGGTTCAGACCGTAGCGCGCGAGCACTGCCCGATCGGGATCGACCGTCATCACGGGCAGGCCCTCGGTCTGCTCGACCTTGGCATCGGCGACCCCAGCGATTCCTTGCAGCGTCGCGAGCACCTTGTCCGCTGTCTTCTGCATCGACGCGAAGTCGTCGCCGTACACCTTCACGGCCACGTCGCCACGCACGCCGGAGATGAGTTCGTTGAACCGCATCTGGATCGGCTGCGTGAACTCGTAGTTGTTGCCCGGCACCGACTGGACCGTCAGCTCGATCAGCTTGATCAGCTTGGCCTTGTGTCCTTGTGCGGCGACGGCACCTTCGGCCTGCTCCCCATGCTTGTCCTCTTCGTGTGCGGCCTCGTTGGGGCGGGCAGATTCCAACTCGGCGATGCGGCGGTCGAGTTCCTCTTCGCTGCGCCATTCCTCGCGCGGCTTGAGGATGATGAACGTGTCCGAGACGTTGGGCGGCATCGGGTCGGATGCCAGCTCCGCCGTGCCGGTCTTCGAGTAGGTGAAGGCGACCTCGGGGAACTTGGCGACGGTGCGCTCCACGTCGTACTGCATCAACTGCGACTGCGTGATGCCCGTCGATGGGATGCGCATCGCGTGCATCGCGATGTCCTTCTCGTCGAGCGTCGGCACGAACTCCTGGCCGAGGGTGCCGAACAGCACGACCGCACCGGCGAACGCGGCAATGGCGGCTCCGACGACGGCGTAGCGCATCTTCACCGCCACGCGGACCACGGGCGCGTACAGGGCCTTCGCCCAACGGACGAGGAACATGTCCTTCTCGGTGACGCGCCCGCGAATGCAGAGCGCGACCATCGCGGGCACGAACGTGAGCGACAGGATGAAGGCCGCGATCAGCGCGAAGATGACCGTCAAGGCCATCGGGTGGAACATCTTCCCCTCGACGCCCGAGAGGGCGAGGATCGGGAAGTAGACCGTGATGATGATCGCCTCGCCGAACGCCGTCGCCTTGCGGACTTCCTTCGAGGCGTCGAAGACGACGTGCAGTCGCTCCTGGAGCGTCAGCAAGCGTCCCTTGTGGTGCTGCTCTTCCGCGAGCCTGCGCAGGCAGTTCTCCACGATGATCACCGCGCCATCGACGATCAGGCCGAAGTCGATCGCGCCGAGCGACATGAGGTTGCCGCTCACTCGCCCTGCACCATGCCCGTAGCCGTCATGAGCATCGAGAGCGGGATGGCGAGGGCGCAGATGAGCGCCGCACGCCAGTTCCCGAGCATCACGAGCAGCACGACGATGACGAGAATCGCGCCTTCGACGAGGTTCTTCTCGACCGTCGCGATCGTGGCATCGACGAGCTTCGTGCGGTTGAGCACCGTCTTCGCTCGGATTCCGTCGGGCAGCGAGCGCTGGATCTCGCCCATCTTCGCGTCCACGGCAGCCGCGACCGTGCGGCTGTTCGCGCCGATCAGCATCACGGCCGTGCCGACGACCACGTCTTCGCCGTTCTCGCTGGCCGAGCCCGTGCGCAGCTCGCGGCCGACGCCGACGCCGTCTGGGCCGACGACATCACGGACGTAGATCGGGACACCGTTGCGGGTGCCGATCACGATGGTCTCGATCTCGTCGATCGCCTCGATGCGGCCTGTGGCGCGGACGAGGTAAGACTCGCCCTTGTGCTCCACGTATCCCGCGCCGGTGGAGACGTTGTTCTTCTCCAGCGCCTCGACCACGTCCGCGAAGGTCAGCCCGTACGAGACGAGCTTCATTGGGTCCGGCTGCACGTGGTACTGCTTCACGTAGCCGCCGATCGCGTCCACGCCGGCGACATCCTTCACGCTCTTGAGCTGCGGCCGGATGATCCAGTCCTGGACCTCGCGCAGGTAGGCGGCCAGCTCCACGTCCGTCGTGAGACGCGTGTTTTCCGGCGTAAGGTAGGCTCCGTCGGATTGCCATCCCGGTGCGCCGTCGCGGGCCACTGCACCCTTTCCGTGCGGGTGCTCGTACTCGACGGTGTACATGTACACCTCGCCGAGTCCGGTCGCGATCGGCCCCATGATCGTCTCGACGCCGGGCGGCAGGCTGCCGCTCGCCTCGCGCAATCGCTCGCCGACTTGCTGCCGCGCGAAGTAGATGTCCACGCCGTCCTCGAAGACGGCCGTGACCTGAGCGAAGCCGTTGCGGGACAGCGAGCGCGTGGATTCGAGGCCCGGAATGCCAGCGAGCGCGTTCTCCATCGGGAACGTGACCTGCTTCTCGACCTCGAAGGGCGAGAGCGAGGGCGCGACCGCGTTGACCTGGACTTGGTTGTTCGTGATGTCCGGGACAGCGTCGATCGGCAGGCGCTGGAGCTGGAACAAGCCGACGGAAGCGACAACCGCCGTGAGCACGACGATCAGCCAGCGGTTCTTGATCGAGAAGTGGAGCAGGGATTCGAGCATGGGATGGTCTCCGTTGAATCTCAGTGCTCGTGCGCCGCAGCGCCCTTGCCCAGATCGGCCTTGAGGATGAACGTGCCTTCGCTGACGAACAGTTCGCCTTCGACGAGGCCGGAGAACACGGGGACGAGTCCTCCCACGGCACGCCCGATCGTGACCGCGCGCTTCGCGTAGGTATTGGGCTCGCCTTCGACCGGCACGAACAGCGCCGGTCCGCCCTCGACGGTCTGGATCGCGTCTTCCGGCACGGCTACCACCGGAGCAGGAGACGGTTCGCCAGGGTCCATCTCGACGATCTCTGCCTGCGCGAACATCCCCGGTCGCAAGCCAAGCTCCGCCATTGGGACCTCGATGCGAACCTGCGCCGTGCGTGTCGTGGGATCGACGAACGGCGAGATGAACGCGACCGAGCCCTCGAAGCGTTTGCTACCGGCCTCGCTGAGCGAGCCGACGCTGATCCACGCCTTGGCTCCCGGGTGGATGCGCAGGAGCTTCGCTTCGGGAACGTCCACGAGCACCCACAACTTCGTGGCATCCGCGAGGACCATGAGGTACTCGCGATCGGGTCCGACCAACTCGCCGAGGGTCACCTCGCGCTGCACGACGACACCGTCGATCGCGGCGCGAATCGCGTAGCGCGGAACGACCTCGCCCGTGGTCGCGAGGGCTTCGATCGCGTCGTGGTCCATCCCGAGCAGGTGCAGCCGATTCGCGGCGGCTTTGCGAGCCGACTCGGCGGCCTTGAGCGCCGCGATCGAGACTTTGTGCTCGGCCTCGCGCCGCTGGACCTCGGTGAGCGAGATGCCTTGCGACTTCTCGTAGAGGCCCTGTGCGCGTTCCCACGCGACCTTGGAGAGATCCACGGCCGGACCGGCGGTCTGGACGGCGACACCGCGTTGCAGGTAGTCGGCCTGAGCTTCGCCCAGTTCGGGGCTTTCGATCACGGCTAGCTCCTGTCCAACCTTCACGGGATCGCCAACGCGCACGTTGACCTCGGCTATGCGACCGCGAAGCGGCGATCCGACGTGCGCCATCGCCTCGGTGTTGAAGCCGACCCGCGCGGGAGCCGTGATCGTGGGCCGCAGCACCCAAAGCTGGGCGGCCTGCGTCTTGATCCCGTAGCGGGCGACCGCGTCGCTCGTGAGCATCACCTCGTCGGCATGCTCGGATTCGCCTTCGGCAGCGTGTGCGTGACCATCCTCCTGCGAGTGATCGTCCTGCTCAGCCGCATCCACGCGCGGCACGGCACTGTGCGAGTCCTTGCCCTGTCCATCGCAGGAGGTGAGCAGTGCGAGTGAGACGAGCAACGCTGACGCGGCGAGGCGTGCGCGATTCGTCACGCGGTGGGCTGAGAAGCAACCCGTCGTCGTGTCGTCTTGGGTGTTGTTGTTTTTCATGGCGAATCGGATCACGGCTTGTGCGGTAGAGGGACGACGCGATCGGCAGCGAGCTGCATCGAAGGAGCGGGTGGCGATCCCGCGTCGGCCAGTTGCTCGGCGACGCCAGGGCCGCCCACCGCACGCTGCAAGCGGACGAGAGCACGTGCGGCTTGCGCCTCGACTTCGATCGCTTGAGTCTGCGCGACGCGCATGTCCTGCTCGGCGAGGAAGAGCGGGGTCACATCCGTCTGACCGGCGCGGTAAGCGTCCTCGGCGAGTTGTCGCCGTTGACGTTGCAGCGGAATCAGCTCGCGCTCGATTCTTGCGAGGTTCGCGGTGCTCGCTACCAATCCTTGGTAGGCGACCCGAACTTCCTCGACCACGAGTCGCTTCGCGAGCGTCAGCTCGTGCCAGGCTTCGAGCTGCTCGGCCATGTTGACCGCTCGTCGTGCCTCGCCGGAGTCGAAGATGGGCAGCGGGGCAGAGATCGACGGCCCGACTTGCCAACCGCCGCCGCTCTGCGCTTCGAGCCCGACGCTTGCACCCTCCCACGGTAGGAGTCGAACCAGTGCGGCCTCGTCGCCGAGAGCCTTGAGCCTCCAAGCGAGTGCCTGGATCTCAGGGCGCGCGATCAGCGCCGCGTCGGTCCAGTCACGCTCAGATCGGCGGCGCAGCTCCGGCGCAGTCCACGGGTCGAGCGTCCAGGTCGCGGCGGCCGATGGTTCCCCGATCAGGCGCGCCAGTCGCAACCGGCTCGTTCGCTCATCGAGCCGCGCGCGGTCGATGGACACTTGGAGCTCCACGCGCTGCGCTTCAAGGGTCACGACATCGCTGCGCGTGCCCTCGCCTGCGTCGAGCCGGGCCTGCGACGTCGCGACAAGGCGCTCCACGAGCGCAAGTCGTTCTTCAAGCAGCGGCAGAAGCGCGGCGGATGTCTGCGCATCCACGTAGCGTTCCTGGACTTCGCTGATCACGTCCAGCGCGGCGACGACCGCATCCGCCGCCACGGCTCGGAGCCGGTTGTCGGCGGCGCTCGCGCGGGTCGGGCGCTGGAGCGCCTGGACGAACTCCTGCACGAACGACGCCTCGAACTGCGGGCTGCCCTCACCGGCGCGGAAGACAACGCTCAGGACAGGGTTGGGGAGCAGCCGCGCTTGATCCGCTTGCGCCAGCGCGACGCGCACGCGGGCGAGCGCGGCCTGGAGGCCAGGGTCCGAAGTGACCGCGCGTCGAACCGCCTCGCGGACCGAGAGCGCGCCTCCGGCGGCGTCGGGCTCGTCGAGCGGGCCGCCCTCGGGGCCGACGACACGAAACTCCAGCGGAGCCGGAAGCTGCGCGGCCTGCTCGATCGCCGTCTCGGGCGCGACCTCGCTACGCAACGGTGCCTGACAAGCTCCCAGCGCGAACGACGCGACGAGGGCCGGGATCGCTATCGCCGCAGAGGATCGCTGCGGGCGCGGATCAAGAGTTCGAGTCGGAACGCAAACAGGGAAACGAAGTCGCAAGGAAGTTCTCCACGTCGCTCGGGGCCTGACAATGGCCTCGGCAGACGTGCCGAGGCGCAACACCATCCGCTTCGCGTGGCCACACCACGCTCAGCCAGGAAGGGTGCGCGCCTCTAGACGAGGAGAACTACGGTGCGGATGTGCTCCCACGAGTCGGCAACTCGTGGGGTGCACGGAGGCGGCCCGCGCCCAGCGGTGACGGTGGGCGTAGCGTGCTCAAATCGAATCTCAGGCGGAGGGGCGATCCAAGGGCCGACGTGGATCTCGACGGAACGCGACTGTGAAAGTTGCTGCTCGGGTGAACTCGGCACCGCGAGGTCGATGCAAGGGCACGATGCGTCGTCACTCGATGCAGCTGCGGCCTGGACCGGGGAGTTGCTTTCCTCGTGCCCTTCACAACCACCGCAGTTCGCGTTCGCCGCCTTCAGCTCGATGCTGACGCACCCGTCTTCCTCGACGCAAACGACGAACCCCTGCGCCGGGGTCAACCCGGTCAGGAGTACGAGCGCGAGGCAGAGCCACGCGACGAAGCGGGTGCGGAGAGGTTCCATCATGAACACGGGGGAAGGTACGTACATCGGCCGACGAACGCCAGTGCTTGAGCCGAGGGACGCAGCGAAGTCGTCCTACGCAGACCGACTCGCGCGCGTTGGCCCGCAACCGGGAATCCTTCGGCAAACACCCACGAGCCGGGCCAGGCGACGCCCGGTGTCCGACCTGCGGCCTCGTCCCAAAGGCCATGAGCGTCCGGACCAGGTGAGGGGCTAGCCTGAGTTGAAGGGTCCGGAGGCCGGAACTCGGCCTTGGCGTGGTCGCGAGGGCCTATTCGGGCGTCGCGATTCCCACTACGTGAGCGGTGACGGAGGGAGGGAGGGGAGAGAACTGGTGGTGCGAGTGGGCGTGTGTAAGTGCTTCAGGGGCTGTTAGTTGCGCGCTAGGTCGGCGGTTTCCTAGTTCATTTTCGGCGCCCACGGCAACGAAGGCCAGGGCCCTCCTTGCCAACGTAGCTGAGACAGCCCGCATCCCCGAGTTTAGTGTGGAGGGCTGAAGGAAGATGCTCAGTGACGAACGAACTTGCCAACGACCTGCCGGTTCCCCGCGGAGGGGGCCCGGAGCGAAGCGAAGGGCCCCCTCCGCGGGGAACCGAATCGAGTGCCGAGGTCTCAGCTCGCGCTACTCGGCGGCGCTTCAGCGCGGCTGAGAAGGCACGCATCGTGCGCGCAGCGGATGCCTGCACCGAGCGCGGGGCGATCGGCGCGCTCTTGCGTCGCGAAGGCGTGTACGCGTCGCACCTGACTGCGTGGCGCAAGCAACTACGCGAGCACGGTGTCGAAGGGCTGGCCGCGAAGAAGCGGGGGCCGGCGGCCAAGCCCAAGCCGAGCGCGCGCGAGATCGAACTCGAGCGCGCGAATCGCAAGCTCGAGAAGCAGCTCGCCAAGTCCAAGCTCATCATCGAGTTCCAAAAAAAGTGCACGAGCTGCTGGGGATCCCCCTGAAGCACCACGGGATCGACGAGGACGACTCGTGAAGGCCGTCGAACAGACTCGCGGCGTGCTCGACGTGCGTGACGCGTGCACCGCCCTTGGCCTTCCACGCGCGACCTGGTATCGCGCGCAGGCCCGACTTCTGCTCAAGACGCCTGGCTCCAGCGAGCAAACTAGGCCTCGCAGGGCGTCGCCGCGTGCGCTCACGAGCGTAGAACGAGGGTCGGTGCTCGAACTTGTGCACGAGCCGCGCTTCTGCGACCTTGCCGTGCCACAGGTCTACACCCAGGCGCTCGACGAAGGGACTTACCTCTGCTCGCAGCGAACGATGTATCGCATCCTCGAAAGCTGCGGCGAAGTGCGCGAGCGGCGAGATCAACGGCAGCAACCGACCTACGCGAAGCCCGAGTTGCTCGCGACCGCCCCCAACCAGGTCTGGTCGTGGGACATCACGAAGCTGAAGGGGCCGAGGAAATGGAACTACTTCCACCTGTACGTGATCCTCGACATCTTCTCGCGCAACGTCGTCGGCTGGATGATCGCGCATCGCGAGAGCGCCGTGCTCGCTCAGCGACTGATCGCCGAGACGATCGCGAAGGAGAACGTCGCTCCGGGGCAGCTCACGATCCACGCGGATCGCGGCTCCTCGATGAAGTCGAAGGACGTTGCCTTCCTCCTCGCGGACCTTGGCGTCACCAAGACGCACAGCCGACCTCACGTCTCGAACGACAACCCGTACTCCGAGGCGCAATTCAAGACCCTGAAGTACCGGCCGGAATTCCCTGATCGATTCGGCAGCATCGAGGATGCGCGCAGTTTTGCTCCAGGTTTTTCGCATGGTACTGCAACGAGCATCGACACAGCGGCATCGCCATGATGACGCCCGCCAGCGTGCATCACGGCCGTGCCCAGCAAGTGCGCGAGCATCGCGCGCTCGTCCTCGAGGCTGCCTGGAAGCGTCACCCCGAACGATTCGCCAGGCAGCCGCAGCCGCAGGCCCTGCCCTCCGCTGCGTGGATCAACCCGCCCACCACAACGGCGATCGCCCTGTAATCTCACGTGAACGCTGTCTCAAAACCGTTGACAACTACCGAACCCAAGCTGCTAGCCATGATTATTCGAAACAGAGTCATGCCCAAGGTGGCAGCGGCTGCCGGTCCTGTCCTGCTGGCGGCCCTTGCAGCGGTGTATTGGTCCACGCACGCCATGACATCTGCGACGGCAATGCAGTGGGCTCCGCAGCTCGGTTCTCCTCCCTGGCAGTTGTCGGGCATGGACCAGCTCCTCGAACCCTTGGATTTTCGTGAGAGGGGGTTCCTTGGGCGGGTCACCTTCGGCACGGAAGAAAGACGGATCAACATCGCCTGGACCCAAATCGGGAGCGGCGCGCACTATTCCCAGGAGGTCGCACTGGCCTTCTGGCCGACGGCGTGCACCTCGTTGGCCGATGGGAAGTCCCTTTGCATCGCGGGCAAGGAGCGGCTCGGGAATACCCGGATACAGAAGCTGACTTTCGACGCTCCCCTGGTCTTCACGAGCACGACGGGACTGTCGGTGCTCGTTCCTGCCCCAATTGCGGCAGAAGAGGCTCTCTACAACGAGGCGACACAAGGTCGGGACCTCGTTCGCTTCATGACTCAACAACGCGGGGTGAGCGACAGGTTGTTGCTGCAGTTTTACGACTCGGGAGATATTTACTCGCTCGACATTGGGTCCGCTCCGCAGGACCCGCCCTACCAGTTGATCGCGAAGGCCAGTGGCGCGACGACCCCCCCGGTAATGCTCGTGCCTCAGCTGGCAAACCCGTATTCGCAGCTGTGGACAGGCGACCACCAGGTGCATGGTTTCCTTTATGTGTTGTGCTTTCCTTCCAGCGAACTGGTCGATCCGTTGGTGCTCATGGACGGCAATCGAGACGGCACGCTCGACGGGAGCATCCTGGCGTCGGGTGGGCTGTGGGTATCCATGGGATTTTCGAACGGTCTCAGCTACCAGTGACCTCCGCGGGGGCGCCCCCTTGTTCTTCAGCCGACAGGCTGCTTAGCGTTCCCGAGGTCTTGAGTCGCACGCAGATTCTACCAGGGACATCAGGCGCACCCCATGAACCGCAGCCGGAGTAGATTCCTGCTGCTCCTACTGATTGCTGCATGCATCCTGCTCGTGGTCACGAATGCCAAATGGGGACGACGCGATTCCGGAGCGACACCACAATCCCCGGCCGGCGCCACCGATCCAGCTTCCCGTACCCAGGGCACGCCCGAGTTCCTTGAACCACGAGGAACCGCCCAGGAACGATCCGAGGCCGGAGGAGTGGGCCAGAGTCGACTGGCAGTCCTGGTGACCTCTGACCAGGGAGTGCCACTGGAGGCTGCAGAAATCGAGTTTCAAGTTGCCGGCACTGCCTCCATCACTCGGCGAACCAACAACTCGGGGCAAAGTGCCCTGCTGTTGGCTGCCCCGCAAGCCTGCAGGATGCGGATCCACCACCCTGAATACTCGACCGAGTACCGATACATTCAGGCTCCCTACCCGGACCTAGTCCGAGTCCAACTCGCGAAGCCGGATACCATCTCTGGTTCGATAGAACTGAGTGGAGGGCTTCCTGCACCACCCGGTGTACTCGTCCTCGCCTGGCCTATCCACCGAGTGCCGACTCCTGCAGAGGCCCGGGCGGTAGCTCTTGGGGGTGATGCGTTCCCATCTACGACCTCCGGACCCGACGGCCACTTTTCCCTGACCGGCCTAACCCCAGGCGGTCAGTACTGCATCATTGCAGCCGTGGGTGCACAGGCGACCGAAGCGACTCGCGTCGTCGCGGCAGGCGTTCAGGACGTGCGTCTCGGGCTCTCGACGTTCTATGGCATCGTCGTAGATATTCGAGGCCCAGACGGGCAGCTTCCACAGTCTTCTCCGATCTTGTACTCAGCTCGGGAGGGCGGGACGACCTGCCTGGACCACGAGGCTCGCGCATGGCCCTCCCTGCACCACAGCCCACTGTCAGGGCTGCTGCCCCTGAGTTCTGATGTTGTCGGAGAGTACAGCCCGTTTCGCCTTGTCTCCGTCTTCGTGCGTGATTCCGACGAGCAAGACATCGGACCGATCAGGACGAGACTCGCTCTGCCTGGTTACCGCTCAGCGACTGTCGAAGGAATGGCCAGGAGACTGGACGCGGGCATCGCTCGCGCCACATCAATTCTCGAGCCAACAGTCGCGGACTGGAGCGCAATAGAACTTAGATTCGCCGGGCTGGGTGCGGGTGTTGAGCACAGTGCGCCCATGCCGCCTCTGGTCGGGCGGCTCCGCGACGTCGTCCGCGGAAATGAGTACGAGTTCGAAATCCACGACCTGCGGTCGCCACTGTTCGTCGGCGGCATTCCTCAGTCGACCTACGACCTGCGAGTGACCTCGCCGTCTGGATTGCAGGTCTTTCCAACGGCCACCGCGACTTCGAGGTTGAGTGTGGGCTCAGAATTGGTGGCCATTGACGTTCACCTGGAGCGCATGGGCAGCATCCACATTACTTTTCCCGAGACGGGCATGCATTCATCGTTCGACGGGGCCATCGTCGTCGAGATCGTCGATGAGCGGGGTGGCAGCTCCTATGTCGACTTCGTGCGCGCTCCGTTTCACTTCTCTGGAGTCCCGCAAGGCAAGTACCGACTCAAGTGCACCGGCCTCGGAATCCCCACCTCGGAGTGCGTGATCGATGTCCTTGGCGGGCAAGCCAACGAATGGCGAATCGAGTTCTAGCCTCAAGGCCGGGGCTGCCTGCGCGGGAGCCGCCCCTGCAACGGGCCGCAAGTTCCATTGCAGGTCACGCCGGCCCTACAGCCCCGAATTCGCGAGCTCGAGGATCCAGGGCTCCAGAGCCAGCACGTTGGCGTCGGCGGTGAGTGCGCGCAGGCGGTCGAGGGGCTTGCGCGACAACGCCATGCTCGCGCTCTCCAGGGCCGTGGCGCGGTCCGCGACCGGGCTCTTTGGGTCGCCCGCCACGGCGAGCAGCGCCGCAATCGTCTCGCGGCTCCCATGGCGGCCCAGGGCCAGGCCCACTTCTCGCCGCGCGCCGGCCGTGGCGGTGCGCTGCCAGGCGGCCACCAGGGCGGGCGAGTCGGCGGCATGGCGCATGCGGGCCAGGCCCTCGGCGTAGCGCGCGCGGGAATTCTCGCCGGCCCGTTCGAGTCCCGCGACCAGCGCTTCCCGGGCCGCGGCCGTGGCCGTCAGGGCCAGACCGTCGGCGGCGTAGGGCGCTTCGATCGGCTCGGGCGTCGAGGTGGGCGCGCGCGCCGAGAACTCGAAGGCTGCCGTCTGGCGCGCGAGTCCGATGGCGACGAGCGCCGCGGCGCGCTCGCCTGCCTGCAGCCGAGCGTCGGCCGACAATTCCAGGGCCGCCCGGGCGCGCTTGTCTCCCGCACGGGCGGAGAGGCCCAGGGCGAGCCAGGCCCAGGCGCGGTCCAGGGAGGAGGCGCGCTGGCGCTCGATCAACAGCCGCTCCACGGCCCCCTGGGTCGCGAGCTTGCCCAAGGAGAGCACCAGGAAGCCGCGGGCCGCCAGGTTGCGCTCCTCGGTGACCGCGGCGAGCAGTGCGTCAGTGGCCCGCGGGTCGCGCGCGGCGCCCAGCGCCAGGGCGGCCGAGCGGCGCAGGTCGGCGTCCCGATGGGCGAGGAGCGACGACAGGAACTCCAGGTCGCGGGCGTCGCGGGAAAGCGCCAGGGTTTCCATGGCGAGCGCGCGCACGGGGCTTTGGACGTGCTCGTCGGCGGCCACCACGCGCACCGCCGGATAGCAGGCCTCCGCCCGGGCGAGCTTGGCGTGGAGCACCGCACCGCTGGCCAGTTCCGGCGGCAGTCCCGCCGCGGCGGAGAGCCGCGCCTCCACCAACTCGTCACAGCGGGTGTCCACGGTGCCCTGGCGCAGGAGCCCGAGGGCGATCAGGGCCGTGCCGGTCTCGAGTGCCGCCTCGGGCCTGGGCTTCTCGGTCCCGGCGAGCGCGAGCAACCGGGTCCTGGCGCCCTCGCCGCCCGCGGTGGCGAGCGCCAGGAGCGCGGCCTGGCGCACCTCGCGGTCGCCGTCGTCGGCCAGGGGGGCGATGCGTTCCACCGCGTCCGGGCCCCCCAGGCGCGCCGTGGCGATCAGGCCCGCCCGGCGCAGCAGGGCCGATGGGGCGCCCAGGGCGGCGAGCGCCAGGGCGCCGGCCCGGGAGCGCAATTGCCCCTCCAGGGCGGCCCCGGCCGGCTGGCCCTCCTCGCCGTCCAGTCCCAATTCGCCGTCGATTTCGGCCCAGGGGGTCGGGGCGAAGTACTCGCGGCGTTGGGCCTGCCACCACTCGGCCCAGGCGTCGAAATCCCCGGGCAGGGGCAGGGGGGAGGGGACGCCGGCCGGCTCCCCGGCCCAGCCCCTGGGGGCCTCGGCGGCGAAAGGGCGGGGGGCGCTCGGTGCGGAGGGTTCTCCCCCGGGACCGCCGGCCAGCCCCAACCACGCGATCCCGGCCAGCGCGAGCCTCCCCATGTCGGGGATTCTAGACCGCGGCGAGCCACGGGCCGCTGTCCATTGTCCGGGCCTCCCCCCCGGGGTGGTCTCGCATGGGCGGTCTTACAGGGGCGGGCGTATGCGGGGGCCGGAGCGCGGCTAGGATCCAAAGGCCGGGCGCCCGTGCGCCGGCAGGCGGGGTTTCCCGTCTCCATCCAGTGTCGAGAGGTCACGCGAAAAGGTTCAACATGCAGCAGGCTCAAGAACTCCTGGCCCGTTTGGATCGACTCGAGCGCGAAAATCGCAAGTGGAAACGTCTTGGGGTCGCGGCACTCGCCCTGGCGTCGGTGGGCGCCCTGGGCTCGGCCCTCACCGTTTGCGACAGCGTCTCCGCCGAACGCTTCATCGTGCGCGACTCGAGCGGCAAGGAACGCGTCCGACTGACCGCCTACGAGACCGGAGGAATCCCCAAGCTCTCGTTCATGAACGATCGCGGCCAGACCGTCTTCTCCCTGGGCGTGTGCGAGAAGAACAAGGGCTACATCGAAGTCAACGGGGCCAACGGCCTCGCCCGCAGCGCGTTCACGGTGCAGGACGGCCGCGCGATCCTCGATCCCGTGAATCCGGCGAAGTCGCCCGAGGATCGCACGGGACTCTAGGACGCGCTCTAAGGCCCAGGCCCCAGGCCCCAGGGGTGCCCAAGTCAGCGAGCCGCCGCGATTTCGCGGCGGCTCGCTGCATTTCGCGCGCTCCTCGGCCGGCGAAACCGGTCGAATCAGGGCCGGATCACGAACTCGATCGCGTCGGAGAGCGAGGTGGCGTTGGGCGCGGCGAAGCCTGGATCGCGGGCCCAGAACTGGGCGTTGACCGTGGCGCCGGCCACCAATCCCGGATCTCCTCCGGCGGCGATGATGCGGTTGAAGTCCACCGAAAGCCCGCCCGTGCAGTCGTTGCCGGTGGGGCTGCCGCCCGCGGGTTCCTCGGCCGTGCGCACCACCGGCGCGGCGAGGCACAGCGTGCCGCCCTGGAAGGGCTGGGCGGCGCGGCCCGCGCGGCTGTAGAGCAGGATGCCGGGCCGCTTGTTGCGCAGGTTCCGCACCACGATCTGGAACCCGTCGTCCAAGTGGGCGCTGGGCTCCCCGAACCAACCGATGCGGGGCGTGCAGCCCAGGGAATTCACCTTGGGCTCGCAGTAGGCCACCGGCGCCGACAGACCCCACTGGGTGCGGGCGATCACTTCGGGCGCCGCCATGCCCGTGGCGAACCAAGCGTCCAGCAGGTCGCGGCCCGTGGAGCCGTTGAAGGGGTGCGTGCCGTCGTTGGCGAGGTACAGGAACTGCACGTACTCCCAGCTGGTCGGCTGGTAGCAGAGCTCGATGTCCGCGCTCGCCGCGCCCAGGGGAGGCGTGAGCCTGACGTCCACCCAGTGCTCGAAGGTGCCGCCGGGGCCGGGATTGCCGAACTGGGTGGCGGGTTCCGGCAGGGCGTTGAACTCGCGCGCCTCGTCGTAGGAAAGGCCGTAGGGCGGGATGCGGTTGTCCCGGATCACCTGGTTGTTGAGCGCGAAGTGGAACGTCGGCTGCGCGCTCCCCGGGGCCGCGACGGAGAGCTCGGCCAGGGTGCCGCGCACCACGCCGGTCTGGCGGTCGAAGGCCAGCGGCGTGTTGGGATTGGCGCCGAACTCGATCAGTTGGCGGGCCCAGAGCTGGGTCATGCCGAGCACCGCCTCGACGACGTGCGTGTTGGGGCCCGTTGGATCCACCAGCGTTTCCACCTGACGTGGCGCGCCGTCCACCATCGCGGTGATCGGCCCGTACTCGCCGTCCGTGCGCAAGAGGCCGCCGTCGACGGAGTACCAGCGCGTGCGGAGCCACATGCGCCGACCTTCGGGATAGCCGGTGATCAGCTTGTGGCCGGTGCGGTTGACGATGCGAACCGTGCTGCCCTCGACCACCGCCAGGCCCGCGGCATCCCTGAGGGTCTCCCGCGCCCTGTCGGCGCCCGAGTCGATGGCCGCCACCAGCTCGGGCCAGTAGGGACCGGAGGCCCGCAGGCGGCCCTGGGAGTCGAGCCACTTCATGGCCTCGCCCATCCAGTAGTTGCCGCCGGTCAGATCGTGGCGCGGGTTGTCGGTGCGCTGCGGCGCCACGAGCAGATTGGCACCGCGGCCCTGAACCGGGGGCATGTGGCAGGTCTGGCAGGAGAAGCTGCGGGGCGTGCCGTCGGCATAGTGGCCGTCGGGGCGCACGCGCACGGCGGACCGCCACGCTTCCTCGAGGGATCCTGCACGCAACTCCACGGGCAGTTCGCGGAACTTCGACACGGGAAGCGTGTCGAGGCTGGAGGCCCGGTGCTCGCTCGCCGTGCGCTCCACCACGCCGTACTTGTGGGGTTCGTTGAGGAAGGCGGCCTTCTGCTCCACGGGCGAACCGGGCACGCCGCTCGACTTGCCGGGGGGCAGCGGGATCGGAGCCCCATTGTTGTGCGCCAGGTCGCCGACGATCGGATTCGACACGTCGTGGCAGGTGGCGCACAGGTCGCTCGAGCGATGGAACTGGGACTGCATCCACGGATGGGAGGCGGTCGCGTTGTCGTAGGGGCCCAGGCGCTCGGCGCCGCCCCAGATCACGTGCATGCCGCTGCCGCGGAAGGCCTTGGGAGGCGAGCCTCCGTCGTGGGCGAGGAAGGGCGCCTGCTGCACGCCGGCATGCTCGGAACCGTCCGGGTCCGTGAGCTTGTGGCAAACCTCGCAGGAGACGCCGTCGAGGTCCATGTTGGTGAACGCCGAGCCGTCCGAGGGCTCCGCGCGCCCGGCGAGCCAACCGATCGGCACGTGGCAGCGCATGCAGAAGTTGCCGGAGCCGGGGAAGTCCTGCTCGGCCACGGTCAGGGCGGCCCAGAACATCGGATCACTGGAGGCGTGGCCCATCATGCTGCCGCGCCAGTTGGTCCAGGGATCGCTCTCCTCCTCCATGTCCGGATGGCAGAAGAAGCACGACGGGTCGATGTTCGAGTGGCAGGCGGAGCAAATCACCGAACTCGTCGGCACCGCCACCTGACCCGGCTGCGTGCCGGGTTGCTGCACCTCGGTGGGGGGGGTCTGCGCCGCCACGGCCGCCGCCACGAGCAAGGCGCCCGTGAGCAGCGAGAACAGTTGTTTCGGTCTCATGCTGGGTCGGGCGTGTCCTGCCGGCACACGCCCCAACGTGCCCCCAAGCCTACCTCACCGGCGTGACCCCGGGGCCATCTCGCCCGGGCTTTGGCTTCAAGGCCCGATCACGAACGCCAGGGCGTCCGTAAGGGTCGTGTTGTTGGGGGGCGAGAAGCCCGGATCGCGGCCCCAGAACTGGGCGTAGACGGCGACGCCGGCCACCAGGCCCGGATCGACGCCCGCGGCGATCACGGCATTGAAGTCCACGGACAGTCCGCCGCTGCAGTCGTTGCCCGTGGGGCTGCCGCCCGAGGTCTCGATGGTGCCGCGGCGGATCGGCGGGGCGAGGCACAGGATGCCGCCGCTGAAGGGCGTCGTGGCGGGCCCGGCGCGGGAGTACAGCAGGAGACCGGGCCTCCGGTTGCGCAGGTTCTTCGCCACGATCTGGAAGCCCTGGCCCGCGGTGGCGCTGGCCTTGCCGAACCAGCCGATGCCCGGCGCGCAGCCCAGGGAATTGACCTTGGGAGTGCAATAGCTCTCGGGCATGTCCACGCCCCATTGGGCGCGGGCAATCACCTCGGGAGCCGCCATGCCGGTGGCGAGCCACGCGTCGAGCATGTCCTGGCCGGTGGTGGCCAGGTTCGCGATGGAGCCGGTGTTGGCGAGCAGCAGGAACTGGATGTACTCCCAGCTCGTGGGCTGATAGAGCAGCTCGATCTCGCCGCGGGCCGCGCGGGTGGGCGGGGCCAGGGGCAGGTCGGCCCAGTGCTGGTACGTGCCGCCCGGACCGGGGTTCCCGAACTGGGTCGGCGGCACCGGCAAGGCGTTGTAGGTGCGCGCCTCGTCGTAGGAGAGCCCGTAAGGCGGGATCCGATTGTCGCTGATCTGCTCGTTGTTGAGGGCGAAGTGCAGGGTCGGGAACACGGTCCCCGGCGCCGACGCCGCCAGTCCGCCCAGGGTCTGGGTCACGGCCCCGCTCACGCGGTCGAAGGCCAGGGGCAGCGAGGCCGAGAGCCCGAAGCCCAGCAGTTGCTGGGCCCATTGCTGGGTCATCCCGTTGTTGGCTTCGATCAGGTGGGTCTTGGGATCGTGGGGGTGGAGCAGCGTGTCCACCTGGCGGGGCTGGCCGTTGACCACGGCCGTGATGGCGCCGTACTCGCCGTCCGTGCGCAAGAGCGAGCCCTGGGCGTTGTACCAGCGTGTGCGCACCCACAGTCGGCGGCCCTCGGGGTAGCCGGTGATCAGCTTGTGGCCGGTGCGGTTCACGATGCGCAGCGTGTCGCCGATCACGGTCAGCCCCGCCGCATCGGCCAGGGTCTCCTTGGCGCGCACGGCGCCCGAATCGATGGCGGCGATCTGCTCGGGCGTGAAGGGGTAGTCGACGCGCAGACGGCCCTGGGCTTCGAGCCACTTCATGGCCTCGCCCATCCAGTAGTTGCCGCCGGTCAGGTCGTGCCGCGGGAGGTCGTTGCGCGTGGGCGCGCCGGTCATGTTGCAGGCCGCGCCCACGGTGGGGCGCATGTGGCAGCTCTGGCAGCTGTAGAGGCGATCGGTGCCGTCGGCGTAGTCGCCGCCGGTGCCCGCCAGTTGCGCCGCGTCGAAGGTCTTGCGCAGGGAGCCGGACTTGAGCTCGGCGGGCAGTTCATGGAACTGGGCCACCTCGAGCGTGGAAAGCTCGGAGGCTCGGTGCTCGCTCGAAGTGCGTTCCACCACGCCGTACTGGTGGGGGAAGTTCTTGAACGCGGCCTTGGTGGTCACGGGCGCGCCGAGCACTCCGCTGAAGCTGCCCACGGGCAGGGGCAATTGGGCGCCGTTGTTGTGGGCCAGGTCGCCGGTGATGGGGTTGGACACGTCGTGGCAGGTGGCGCACAGGTCCGAGCTTCGGTGCAGCCGCGACTGAATCCAGCCGTGGGGGGCCGTGACGGCGTCGTTGTAGGGGCCCAGGCGCTCGAAGCTGCCCCAAAGGACGTACATTCCGCTGCCGCGGAAGGCCTGCTTGGGCGTGCCGCCGTCGTTGGCCACGAAGGGCGCATTCTGCACCCCGATGTGCTCGGAATCGTCGGGGTTGGTGAGCTTGTGGCACAGCTCGCAGGTGACTCCGTCGAGGTCGGAATTGAAGAGGCCCGAGCCGTCCGTGGGCGTGGAGCGGCCGGCCAGCCAGCCCGGGGCCACGTGGCAGCGCAGGCACAGATCCCCCGCGCCGTTGAAGTCCTGCTCGGCCACGGCCAGGGTGGCCCAGAACAAGGGGTCGCTGGAGGCGTGGCCCATCATGCTGCCCTGCCACTGGTACCAGGGCTCCGTCTGGGGATCCACGTAGGCGTGGCAGAAGGAGCAGTTCCAGGAGGGCAGCGGCGGCGTGACCTCGCCGGGCTGGGTGCCGGGCTGCTGGACTTCCGTCGGGACGGATTGCGCTGCGAAGGCGGCGACCGCCAGGAGGGCGGCCGATACGATCGAGACGAGGGCGGTGGGGCGCATGCGGAAAGATCTTCTCGCCGAGTGGATGGACAAGGTGCCAGCCTCGTATTTTACCCCGGAAATTGGGTCCCGGGGCATGGCGGCGTCTTCATGATCCCGCGCAAAAAGCGTGCGGAAAACTACGCACTCGGTGAGTAGTTCGGTGGCCCACGCCCCGTGCGTCCAAGCTCGCGCCGCGCGCCGCCGGCTCAGCGCCGTCCAAGCCGCCCGGGAGGCCGCTCCGAACGCGAATCGTCCGCGCCGGAGGCGTTCCCGTGACGCGGCCCTCCGCGCGGTCCGGGGAACTGCCGCAGTCGCCCCCCCCTGTCGTTTCGATTCGCCGGGCCGATCCCGTCACCGCGCGACGCGATTCGATGCTCGGATTGACCCCGGCGGGGGGGCAGGCCTACGATCCGACGACGCTCCGGGGCTCCGCTTGCGGACGCCTTGACCGCCAGGTCCTGGGGCTCTGGACGACTTCCGGGGGTCGGGCGGTCACCCGTTGCCTCGAGGACCGAACACACGGCCGGCCCCCCGAGGCCCGGCGCCCCGCACCGTCCCTTCCCAGGCCCCAGTCACCCGACCCGAGGATCCGCCGTGGAACCTGAAGCGCCCGCGATCGGCCGCCCGAGCGACTCGCCCCCCCGGCAGTACCCGCCCCACCCGGCGGGGATCCCGCCGGCAGTCCTCGGCGGCGGCACCTACGTGGCGCGCTTTGCCCGCGACGGACGGGACCTGGAGCGCATCCAGAAATTGCGCTTCGAGGTCTTCAACCGCGAGTTGGGGGAGGGACTGGACGCTTCCTGGAAGACGGGGCTCGACCAGGACCCCTACGACGAACACTGCCACCACCTGATGGTGCTCGACGGGGACGCCGACCTGGTGGTCGGCACCTACCGCGTGCAGACCTGGGACATGGCCCGCGAGGGCGCCGGTTTCTACACCGCCGGCGAGTTCGATCTCTCCGACCTGCCGCCGGAGATGATCGAGCGCTCGGTGGAGACCGGCCGCGCCTGCGTGCACAAGGACCATCGCAACGGCCGCGTGATCACCTTGCTGTGGAAGGGACTGGCGAGCTACATGGTCCACGCGAAGCGCTCGATCCTCTTCGGCTGCTGCTCCTTGACCTCCCAGGACCCCCACGTGGCGCGCCAGACCTATGACTTCCTGGCCCGGGGCGGTTTCCTGCACCCGCGCTATCGAACGCTTCCGCGGCCCGACTTCGTTTGCTACGCCCCGGACTTCGTGCCCGACGTGGACGTGCCCTTCAACCTGCAGGCCCTGTTCGCGGCCTACTTGAAGATCGGCGCCTTGGTCACCGGCGAGCCCGCCCTGGACCGCGAGTTCAAGACCATCGACTTCCTCGCGCTGCTCGACACCGATCAGCTCGATCCCGCGGTGCGGCGGACGTTCTATCGTCACACCGAGGTGGAGCCCGCTCCGGAGCCGGCCGCGACCCCCGCGCCGTGGCCGCCGTCCCTCGCCGGAGGTTCCGCCGCCGCCGGCCATCCCGGGGCGCCCCGGCACCCGTGACGGCGACCAGCGATCGGGTGGGGGGCCGCGGCGCGGCCTCTCACGGGAGCGTTCCACGCCCGTGACGAGCCTGCGCGTGGCCTGGCGGGCGTGCGCCCTGCTCGCGGTGACGCTGGCCTATTTCGCGCTGTGGCGCGTGGGAGTCCTGTTCGTGGGCGCGCGTTCGGACCGGGGCCGGAGACTGCGCAGGCGCTGGATGGGCCGTTGGGCACGGGCCGTGGTGCGTGTCATCGGCGCCCGGGTGGAGGTCCAGGGCCCCGTGCCGCCAGCACCCTGCGTGCTGGTCTCCAACCACCTGGGCTACGTGGACATCCCCGTGCTCGCCTCCTGCACGGAACTGGTGTTCGTCTCGAAGATCGAGGTGCGCCAGTGGCCCTTGATCGGCCCCGCCGCGGCCGCCATCGGCACGATCTTCCTGGACCGCTCCTCGCGACGGGCGATTCCCGGCGTCAATGCGCAGATTTCCGAATCCCTGGCCGCGTCCGACCGCGTACTGTTCTTTCCCGAGGGCACCAGTACCTCCGGGGAGCAGGTCCTGCCCTTCAAGTCGTCCCTGCTGGAGCCCGCGGCGCAGAGTGGCTATCCTGTGTTCTGCGCGGCCGTGCACTACTCGACGCCCTCGGGGGAGGTGCCCGCGTCGCAATCGGTCTGCTGGTGGGGGGACATGGAATTCACGCCGCACATTTTCGGGCTCCTGCGCTTGTCCGGGTTTCGGGCGCGGGTCGTATTTCATGCCGAACCCCACGTCGGCCAGGGGCGCAAGCAACTCGCCGAACGGACCGAGCAGGCCGTGGTGGAGTTGCACCGGGACCTGCACCGGGGCCTTACCGCAACTTGAGCTCCGGCCCTTCACGCTGCAGCGCCTTCACCATGCGAACGAACACCCAGTTGGTCCAGCGCAACACGGCGTTCCTGGCCCAGGCTCTGACGCTCCTGGAGTCGCTTTCCCCCGAGGTCTATGCGGCCCGTGAGGCGCCCTTCGACCGCGGCGGCGTGGGGGCGCACCTGCGCCACGTGCTCGACCACTACGACGCTTTCCTGGAGGGTGCGGAGCAGGGCTGCATCGACTACGACGCTCGCCGCCGGGACTCGGCCACGGAGGCGGAACTCGAGGTGGCCCGGGCGCGCCTCCGCCGAACCCTGACCCGGATGGAGGCCTTCCAGGCCCGCGGCGATTCCGCGGACCGGCCGATCCTCGTGGTCATGGACGCGGGAGGAGACTCGGAGGCCCCCGGGCTCCCCCTGGGCGAGACTCCGCCCCCGACCCGGGGCGCTTCGAGCGTGGGCCGCGAGCTGCAGTATCTGATTGCCCACACGGTGCACCATTTCGCCCTGATGGCCGTGGCGCTGCGTCTGGCGGGCTTCGAGCCCCACGCCGATTTCGGCGTCGCGCCCTCGACCCTGCGCTTCGAGGCGAGGAATGGCGGCCCATGTGTACGTTGAGCTGGACTCTGCTGGGCGGCGCGCCCGGGGAAGGCGGCTACTTCCTGGCCTTCAACCGCGATGAGCGGCGCACTCGCGCGGCGGGGCTCGCTCCGCGGGTGATCGAGCAGGGCGGAGTCCGCGCCCTGGCTCCCATCGACGGCGAGGCCGGCGGCACGTGGATCGCGGTCAACGAGCTGGGCCTGTCGCTCTCGATCCTCAACGGCTATCGATTCCAGGGGGCGGAGCCCGAGGCCTCTCGCACCTGGACCAGCCGCGGCCGACTGGTGCTCGAGCTGTGCGACGCCGCGAACCTGGAGGAACTCTCGCGCCGCATCGCCGCGGTCCGACTGCAGGAGTATCGACCCTTCGAGCTGGCCTGCTTCGACAGCCGGGGCCGCGCGGGCCTGTCCACCTGGGACGGGCGGCGGCTGTCCTTCCGGGAGCTTCACGCCGCGGACCGCCCCCTGGTCTCCAGCGCCTTCGACGACGAGGGGGCCCGCGGCCAGCGGCGCGCGCTGTTCGCGCGCTCGGTGACCGGGCGGGGCGGCGAGCGCGAGCTGGAGCGCTTCCACGCCAGCCACGAACCCAGTCGCGGCGCCTATTCACCTTGCATGCACCGCGAGGATGCCCACACCGTGAGCTTCACCCGGGTGCGCGTCACGGCCCAGGCCGTGACCCTGCAAACGAGCCCCGGCTCGCCCTGCCTCGCCGCGCCCGGCGTGAAGCAGGAACTGCAGCGGCGCGTGTACCTGCGCTCCACCTGACGGCCTCGGGCCCGACCCTTTCCCGCGGTCCCACGTGGAGCTCCTCGAGGCGCTGATCCGGCAAGTCGAAGGTCTGCCGCCCCTGTTCGCCCTGGCGGCCATCGCGCTGGCCACCCTGGCCAGCGAGGACCCTGGCCTGCATCGGCGCCGCTCTGCTCGCGGCCCGCGGCGAGCTCGACCCCGTGGCCGCGCTTTCGGCCGCCGGCTTCGGCATCTGGGTGGGCGACCTGGGTCTGTACGGACTGGGCGCGTGGATCGGTCGTCCCCTGGCGCGCCGGCGACCCATGTCCTGGTTCGTGGACGAGGAGCACCTGGACCGCGCCGCGGAGTGGTTCCAGCATCGCGGGGCCCGCGTCTTGTGGATCGCGCGCTTCGTTCCTGGAACTCGACTGGCGACCTACGTGGCCGCGGGCACGCTGCGGGTCCCCTTCGCGCGCTTCGCCTGGCTGACCCTGGCGGCCTGCCTGGTGTGGACACCGCTCCTGGGGGGCGCGGCGTTCCTGTTGGGCAAGCGCGCGCTCCTCCTGGCCGAGCAGTACCAGCGCCTGGCCCTGCCGATCCTGCTCAGCACGCTGCTGCTCCTGTGGTTCGCCACGAAGATCGTGGCCCCGATGTTCACCTGGCGCGGCCGCCGGGGGCTTCTGGGCCGCTGGTTGCGCCTCACGCGCTGGGAGTTCTGGCCGCCCTGGGCCTTCTATCCGCCGGTGGTGCTGCACGTGCTTTGGCTGGCCATCCAGCACCGGCGGCTGACCCTGTTCACGGCGGTGAACCCCGCCATGCCCGCCGGCGGCTTCATCGGAGAATCCAAGGCGCAGATCGTCGAGGGCCTTGGAACCGCGGCGGGTCGCGTGGTGCGCACGCGCTCCCTGCCCGCTGCCCTGAATGTCCAGGAACGCTTGGCCGTCGTGCGCGAGCTCCAGTCGGAACTCGGTGTGCCCTTTCCGATCGTGCTCAAGCCCGACGCGGGCCAGCGCGGCTCGGGCGTCAAGGTGGCCCACAGCTTCGAGGACGTGGAGCACTGGCTCTCCACGATCCGCGCCGACGCCCTGGTCCAGGAATTCGCCGGCGGTTTGGAATTCGGCGTCTTCTACTACCGCTACCCCCAGGAAGACCGGGGTCGTGTCTTCTCGATCACGCGGAAGGTCTTTCCCGAGGTGGTGGGCGACGGCGTGCGCACCCTGGAGGATCTGATCTGGAGCGACCCGCGGGCCGTGGCCCTGGCCGAGGTCTACCTGCACCGCAATCGCGAGCGTCTGTGGGAGGTGCCCGGGGCAGGGGAGCGCCGCTGCCTGGTGGACCTGGGCAACCACTGCCAGGGGAGCATCTTCCTCGACGGCACCCATCTTTTGACGCCCGAGCTGGAGCGCGCCATCGACGAAGTGAGCCGCGGCTACAGGGGTTTCTACTTCGGCCGCTACGACGTGCGCGCCCAATCCGTGGAGGACTTCCAGGCCGGCCGTTTCAAGGTGATCGAGCTCAACGGCGCCACCAGCGAGGCGACCCACATCTACGATCCCAAGTACTCGGTGTTCGAGGCCTGGCGCATCCTGCGGGCCCAATGGCGGATCCTGTTCGAGGTCGCGCGCCAGAACCACAGCGCGGGGGTCCCGACGGCTCCGGTGGGGGAGCTGGTGGCCGAGATCCGCCGCTATCGCAGGGCCGCCCGGTCCCACCCGGCCTAAGGGGGGGCCCCGAGGCTTCCGCGCGGAGCAGGGGGGGCAAGCTCCCCCATCCAGGGGCCTGCGGCACGCCGCGGAACCAAGCCCGCCCTCGGGGCGGCCGGCCCGGCTTGACCGCGCACCCCGGGAACCAGGGAATGTCCGACTGAGACCGCCGTAGCGGGAGGCCTCGAACACGCGCATCCTTCCCCGTTGCGCGCCAAGGTCCCGCCGGCGCCACTCGCCCGGCCCCCCGCAACCCCTCCCTCCCTTCCATGCGACTCTCTCTCCTGGGCCTGGCCCTCCTGTGCGCCTCGGCGCTCCCCTCCTGCATCCTCGCCATCGGTCCCGACGCCACCGACGGAGCCCATTCCCACTGGGGCTGGTCGGGCATCCGCGGGTCGGGCGTCAGCGCCACCCAGGCCCGCAGCGTGCCGGAGTTCCACGGCATCCGCATCGAGGGCTCCTGCGACGTGGTCGCCACCGTGGGGGGCGAGGCGTCGCTGTCCGTGACGGCCGACGACAATCTGATCGAGTACCTGACCACGGAAGTCCACGAGGGAGTGTTGGTGATCTCCACGCGCGAGGGCATCAGCGCCTCCTACAGCGTGGGGCCCATGGCGAAGATCCAACTCAAGTCCCTGGACAGCGTCTCCATCGAAGGCTCGGGCAACGTGGAAGCCGACGGCATCGAGTGCGAGTCCTTCGTCGCGGCCATCGGCGGGTCGGGCGAAATGAGCCTGCGCGGCAAGGCCCGGCGCGTGGCGGTTTCCGTGGCGGGCTCGGGCGACGCCGACCTCGGCGGCCTGGAGGCCCAGGAAGCCCACGTGCAGATCGACGGGTCGGGGGACGTGCGCGTGAATTGCTCCCAGAGCCTCTCCGCCGCGGTCTCGGGCTCGGGCGACGTGGAGTATCTGGGCTCGCCCGCCACCACGGTCTCGGTCAGCGGGTCCGGCTCCGTCCATCCCCTGCGCTGAGCGCTCCGGGGCGGTCCCCGACCGGTCCTCACTCCTCGCGGGGGATCGGGACGGCGCCCGGGCCCGCCCCGGGCGCTAGAATGCTCGGCCCGCAACTGGACCGTGGCCTCTGCGCCGCGGTCCTCCCTTGAAAGGGGGTCCAGTGAGCACGGCCAAGCGAACCAGCGTCGTCCGCGATCCCGTCCACGGCGACGTGGAGCTCTCCCCCGAGGAACTGCGCCTGCTCGACACGCGCGAGATGCAGCGCCTGCGGGGCGTCAAGCAGTTGGGCAGCGCCTGCCTGGTGTTCCCCGGCGCGACTCACACGCGCTTCGACCACTCGATCGGCACGTTGCACCTGTGCGGGCGCATGATCGAGGCCATCAACAAGGCGGCCGCGGTGGCACCTCGGGAATCCCTGGGCATAGGGGCCGAGGAGGCGCGCGTGATCCGCGCCGCGGCCCTGCTCCACGACGTGACCCACATCCCGTTCGGGCACAACGTGGAGGACCAGGCCGGCCTGATGCTGCGCCACGATTCGCCCCAACGCTTCGAACGCATGCTGGGCCCCGGCACGGAGCTGGGACGGGTGCTGCGCGACCTGGGGCTTGCCCGCGACGTGGCGAGCGTGCTCAGCGGCCCCGCGGGCGCGGCGCCGGCCTACTGGAGCCAGATCAACTCCGACACGATCTGTTCGGACATCCTCGACTACCTGCAGCGCGACGCCCATTTCACGGGCCTGAAGCTCGCCATCGACCCGCGCATCCTGTCCTACTTCCGCATCGACCGCGCGAGCGGCAACCTCTACGTGGACCTGGCGAAGCACGGCCTGCTGCGCGAGGACACGCTCTCGGAGATCGTGCGGCTCCTGGAGGCGCGCTACCACTTCTCGGAGCGCGTCTATTACCACCACGCCAAGGTGTCCGCCGGTGCCCTGATCGCCCGCGCGGTGACGCTGCTCTTGGCCGCGAACGCGGTGCGCGAGGAGGACTTCTACGACGCCACCGACGCGTCGCTGCTCGTCCTGCTCACCGCCCGCGGCGAGCGCCTGGGGGGCACGAGCGGCAGACAGGTGGTCTCGCTGGTCGAGCGCTTCGAAGCTCGGCGCCTGCCCAAGCGCGTGTGCGTCTTTCCGCGCCGCGCGAACCTGGACGTGCAGACCTCCCTGGTGGAGCGCTACTTCGCCAAGGACCGCCAGCGGGAGCGCGCCGAGGTGGAAGGCCGCATCCAGGACCTCGTGCGCTTCGCCACCGGCAAGCAAATCGACATCCTGGTCACCTGCCCGGCGCGCTCGATGCAGCTCAAGGAAGCCGCGACCCACGTGCGCTGGCCCGGAGAGGACGGCGTGCGGCCCCTGTCCCACTACTCCGATCGCGTGCCGCGCCTGGCGGACCTCGAGCAGAGCTATCGCGACCTGTGGAAGTTCTACGTCTTCGCCGACGAGACCGATCCGCGATTGCTTGCCAAGATCGGTGAGATCGCCGCGGGCGAATTCCCGGGCGCGACGAACGTCTACAAGCCGGGCTGAGCCGGCGGGCCGCGGGACCGCCGGGAAGAACCGGGGCGGGGAGGCGTCCAGTCCTCCGCCATGCGCGTGTACCTCGTGCTCGGCGCCGTCGCCGTCCTGTGCCTCTTCGTCGTGGCGTTGTCCGTAGGGCCCCAGGACAGCCACCGGTTCATTGCGAACGGTTGGGTGGCGAAGCAGGATCTCGCGACCATCGCCCAGGCGGCCGAGCAATTCGCCCTGGACCACGGCGGCCGCTACCCGAGCTCGATCCAGGACCTCTTGGTCGGCGGAGCGCGCAAGGAGGGCTACCTCGCTGACCGCGTCACGGCCCCGAAGGACCCCTGGAAGCGCGAGTACCGGGTCGCGTACCGCGTCGGCACCCTGGGCCGCGGACGGGAAGGACCGGGTCGATGGGACGGCCTCGGCGGGCGGCGCGACGCGCTAGGGGGACCCATGGGCCGCGGACCCAGCCTGGGCGGCGTTCCATGCGGCGCCGGGGACATGAACGCGCAGGTCCTGATCGCGATCGCAGCACTGTCCGCCCCAAATTCCCTGCTCCAGGATTCGAAACCGCCCGCGCTCGCCGCGCCCGTGCGCCTCGAATGCGACACGGGGCCGGTCGACACCGGGGCCTACGCCGGCCACGCGGGGCCGCTCTACGCCGACCTCGACGGCGACGGCCGGCGCGAACTCCTGGTCGGGAATTTCAAGGGCCACTTCCAGCGCTACGAGGATGTGGGCGAACCCGGCAAGCCCAAGTTCGTCGCGCGCGGGCTGCTCAAGGCCGCCGGCGTCGACGCCCACGTCGAGAACTGGTGATGCATCGCCCTCAGTCCGCAGTTGGCGGATCTGGATGGTGACGGGAAGCTCGACCTCTACACCGGCTGCTTCGAGGGCGGCCTCTACGTGCTCCCGGGCAAGGGCCGGGGCGAGTTCGGGACGCCCGCGAAACTGTTGGACAAGTCGGGCGCCGTGCTCAGGCTCGCGCAGTACTGGGACGAGAATCAATGGCGCGACGCGCCGGGCGCCAGTTTTCCCGGGGAACTGGGCATCGGCGCCGCCGCGGTGGACTGGGACGACGACGGCGACCTGGACCTCGTGCTCGGGGCCTACAAGGGCAAGATGGTTTTGCGGCGCAACCTGGGCACGGTCAAGGCGGCGAGCTTCGCCACCGTGGATGAGCCGATCCTGGTGGGCGCGGAGCCGTTGAGCGTGGAGAGCGGACACGCCATGCCCACCACCGCCGACTGGGACGGCGACGGCCGGTGGGATCTCTTCAGCGGCAGCGACGGAGGCGCGGTCCAGTGGTGGCGCAACGTGGGCGCAAAGGGCGCGCCCCAGTTCGCGGCGCCGGTGGAACTGGTGCCGCCGTCCACCAAGAACGACGGCCAGCCGGGCACGCGCACGCAGGTTTCCGTCGTGGACTTCGACCTCGACGGCAAGCTCGACCTGCTGGTGGGCGACTACCGAACGGAGAAGAACGCCGCGGGCAAGTCGGCCCCCCACGGATACGTGTGGTGGTTCCGACGCCCCTGAGCCTGGCCGCACCTGGCACGCCCGTGCGGATCGAGGACGCTCCGGAAACTGGTGACGGTCAGCGCGCCGCGACCTTGGCGGCCGGGTGCTTGGCCAGGAAGGCCCGCAGGCGCTTCGTGGCTTCGGCGATCTTCTCCATCGAGAGCGCGTAGGACAGGCGCACGTGCGTGTCGACGCCGAAGGCACTGCCGGGGACCAGCGCCACGCCCTCCTTCTCGAGCAGGTCCTCGCAGAACCCCGCCGAGCCGCGGGCGTCGAGCCAGGGGCTCACGTCGGGGAAGGCGTAGAAGGCGCCGCGGGGCCAGGGCGTCCTCAGGCCCATGGAATCCAGCTCCGAGAGCAGGAACTTGCGCCGGCGCGCGAATTCGGCGGCCATCTTGGCGATTTCGGGCGGTTCTTCCCGCAGGCCGGCCTCGTAGGCGTCCTGACTGATGGCGTTGGGGCAGCCCGTCAGATGGCTGTGCAGGCGTTCGACTCCTCCCGCGACTTCCTTGCGGGCGGCCACGAAGCCGATGCGGTAGCCGGTCATGGCGTAGGTCTTGCTCGCGCCGTCCACGATCGCGGTGCGCGCGCGCAGGCTCTCGCTCAGGCTCACGGGGCTCGTGTCGGGCTCGCCTTCGTAGATCAGGCGCCGGTAGATCTCGTCGGAGATGATCCACAGGTCATGCCGCTCGGCGATGCGGCCGAGTTCCTCGACCTCGGCCTTGGACCACACGTAGCCGGTGGGGTTGTTCGGGCTGTTGAGCAGCAGTCCCCGCGTGCGGGCGCCGATGGAGCGCTCGATGGCCTCGAAATCGGGGCCGCAATCGGCGCGCGAGGGCACCTCGATCGGCACCCCGCCGGCGATGCGCACGATTTCCATGTACGAGAGCCAGGCGGGCAGGAGCAGCAGCACCTCGTCGCCCGGCTCGCACAGGGTCAGCACCGTCCCCGACAGGGCGTGCTTGCAGCTGTGGCAAACGGTGATTTCCTCGGGGCTGTAGCGCACGCCCCGGGTGGCGCTGACGTGCTCGGCCAAGAGCTTGCGCAGGCTCTGCGTGCCGGCGGCGGGCGTGTAGCGCACCTTCCCGCCGCGCACGGCCTTGGCGGCGGCCTCCTGGACCACGGGGGGGGCGTCGAAGTCCGGCTCGCCCACGGACATGTTGACGATGTCGCGACCTGACTGGGCCAGGGCCTTGGCGCGCGCGTCGAGCGCCAGGGTCATTGAGAGCGAGATGCCACGGACGCGGCTGGAGAGGTGCATGCGTAGGGACCCCGCCCTTCAGGAGGACGGGAGGAGGGGCGCGGCCGCCGGGGGGGCGGACCCCCTTCCCGGTGGACAGCGAGCGAGAAGTACCAAAGGGTCCAGCGTCGAGCTTCCGCCCCATGGGGTCAAGGGGGCAACTTTTTCGCACCCCTCCGAGGGCCCCTGGCCCTGAGTTCCGGCCCCCCCCGGGGCCCGCGGCTCCAGGCGTTGCTCCGGGGCCAGGACGGCCGCCCTCGGGCGCCCCGGCGTGCCGCCCGCCCGTCGCGGGGAAGGCTCTGTCGGTTGCGTCGTCCGTGGGCGACTGGCACCGTGCCACCCCATGAGTTTGAAGAGTCGTCTCGTCCGGATCGTGCTGGCGGTCCTGCTGCTGGTCTTGTTCGCCGGCTACTTCGCCTTCTCCACCTTCGTGTTCAGCCCGACGGAGTCGGACTTCGACGCCGACCTGTCCACCCTGGTGCCGCGTCAGGTGGACTTCTACGTGGCCAAGGCTGATCTGCGCGCCGACGTGGCCCCCTGGCCCCGTCTCGCGGAGTGGAAGCGCATCGAGGCCACGCCGGCCTGGGCCGAGTTCTCGAAGCACGACTTGGAGGAGTTCGACCGGCGCTACGGCCTGAACAAGGTCTACGAGGATCTGGCGCGCATCCCGCAGCAGATTCGCGGCTACGACCCGTTGGATGTCTTCGGCGGAAACAACGTGAGCGTGGCGGGCTTCTTCAAGCCCGGGCGCATCGAGGACGCGGAATGGGTCGTGCTCGGCCGCGCGTCCTGGAAGGGCAAGCTCGCCGCGAGCCTGCTGCGCCATCCGGGCCTGCTCAAGCTCGATGCCCAGGGGATCGGTGCGGAGGTGGAGGGGCCGATCGTGACGCTCACGTTGCCTGGGCAGCAGAGGCCCATCCACGTGACGCGGCTGCGGGATGTGGTGGCCGTGGGGACTTCCTTGGAGCTGGTGCGCAAGGTCCACGAGCTCGACGACGCGGGCGGCCAGGACTCCTTCGGGCTGGGGGCCACCTATGCGGACAACATCCAGCAGGCGCCGCGCTCTCCCGACCGCGACGACTTCGAAGTGTACGTGGACTGGCGCAAGCTGGCCGAGAACCTGAAGCTCTCGGGCCGCTTCCCCGACCCGGACAGCCAGGATTTCCTGCCCGCGTTCGTGGGCCGGCTGTTCCAGTTGGGCTCGGTCAAGTCCCTGGCGGGCGTCGTGGGATTCCGCGGCGGGATCCAGGCGGACTTGCGGGCGGAACTCTCCAGCGAGCTGATCACGCCGGTGCAAAAGCGCCTGTACGCCCAGCGGGGCTTCGAGCGCGGCGAGGTGCTGCAGAGCTACGCTCGCCTGGCCCAGGCCGACGCCAGCGTCTTCGCCCTGATCCAATCGGGCCTGAGCGACCTGCTGCGGGAAATGCTCGCCGCGTCGGAGCCGGCCCTGCGCACCAACTTGGAAGACTTGCTGCGCTCCACCGGGGAATTCCCCGACGCGCTGTCCTTCATCAACGAGATGGGCGGGCTGTTCAAGAGCCGCGTGGCCCTGGTGATGCGTCCCAACGACTACAAGTACGACGCCGCCAAGGACCCGCCCAACGACGGCCGTCCGATCGCCGCGTGGTGCCTGGTGTTCTGGATGGAATCCACGGACAAGGGCCGGGCCCGAGTGGACCAACTGCACCAGATCGTCAACCGCAACCAGGGGCGATTCGGCATCGAGGGACTGCGTCCGGGCGAGTCGGGCGTGTTCCGCAACGTGGTGGCGGGCGGTTTCGAGATCTGGGAGTTCTGGAACAAGTTCGTTCCCGGAACCGGTCACGTCGCCACGGTGGTGGCGGGCGACATGTACTGGATCTCGAACTCGTTCAAGATGGTCGACGACATGATCAAGACCTACTACACCGGGGGCCCAGGCAGTCCGCGGCTCACCGATGTGCCGGAGTTCACCACGCTGTTCAACTCGAGCCCCGGATCGGGCAACGTGGTGGCCTGGCTCAATCCCCGTTCGCTGGGATCCATCCGGCGCCAATTCGCCAAGCGCGGGGCCGAGGAGCAGGTGCTCGGCAAGATCGACTGGAAGGTGGAGCGCGCGCGGCTGGAGGATCGCTTCCTCAAGGAGAAGTTCCCCGGCCGGCGGCGCGGCGAGCTCGACGAGGGCACCCAGAAGGAGCTGGACCTGTTCGTGGATCCCGAGCTCGAGTCCATGGAGGCGCGCCTGCGCTCCGAGCAGGTGCCCGCCGCCATGGCCGAGATCGAGCGCGAGATTCTCTACTCGGAGTCCCTCAAGTGCCTCCTGGCGGTCATGTCCCTGGACCCCAAGACGATCACCCTGAGCCTGCGGGGCCTGGTGCCCATGGACCGCTAGGGGCGATCGTTCCGCTCGGCGCGCACGGGCTCGCCCGTGCTGGATCGGAGCGCCATTGCCGTTCCACGGCCCGTGGCTTCGGCGGGAAGTGGTGCCCTCGACTGGAATCGAACCGGTAAGCCCTGGTCGGGCGGCGCGCAGCGCGGCCCGACGAAAAGGACGCCTGTGCGTCGTTTTCGAAGGGATCCCGTCGCGGCTTCAGCCGCGGCGCGCACGGGCTCGCCCGTGCTGGATCGGAGCGCCATTGCCGTTCCACGGCCCATTGCGCCGGCGGGAAGTGGTGCCCTCGACTGGAATCGAACCGGTAAGCCCTGGTCGGGCGGCGGGAGACGCCCGTGCGTCGTTTTCGAAGGGATCCCGTCGCGGCTTCAGCCGCGGCGCGCACGGGCTCGCCCGTGCTGGATCGGAGCGCCATTGCCGTTCCACGGCCCATTGCTTCGGCGGGAAGTGGTGCCCTCGACTGGAATCGAACCAGCACGGGTTTCCCCACAAGATCCTTAGTCTTGCGCGTCTGCCAATTCCGCCACGAGGGCACCTAGGAACCATCGACTTGTCGCAATCCCGTGCGCCGGGCTTGGCAGGCGACCGCCCCTAGGCGGCCGCGCGACGGCGCACCCCTGGATTCCAGGGGGTGAGGAGTCTAGCAGCCGCGGGCTCGCTCGCAAGGAATCGGGCCGCCTGCTACAAAGCCCCGTCCGCGCCGCGGGATTCTGCCCGCCGCCCTCGAGGAGACCGCCATGACCCAGCTCGTCGGAAACGTGCTCATCGGCCAGTCCGGTGGGCCCACCTGCGTCATCAACCAAAGCCTGGTGGGGATCGTGGAGACCGCCGTCGGCCACCCCGCCGTCCGCAACGTGTACGGGGCCGTCCACGGCATCAAGGGCGTGCTCGAGGAGCGGCTGATCGACCTCGGCCGGGAGTCGAAGGCCTTGCTGGAGGCCGTGGCGGTGACGCCCTGCGCGGCCCTGCGCTCGGTGCGCAAGAAGCCCACGCGGGAGGAGTGCTCCCGGGCGCTCGCGGTCTTCCGCTCCCACGACATCCGCTACTTCTTCTACATCGGCGGCAACGACTCGGCGGAGACGGCCCACATCCTCAACGAGCTGGCGCTGGCGGAGGGCTACGACCTGCGCCTGTTCCACGTGCCGAAGACCATCGACAACGACCTGCGAGTCACGGACCACTGCCCGGGCTATGGATCGGCGGCGCGCTTCGTGGCTTCTGCCTTCCTCGGGGACAACCAGGACAATCGCAGCCTGCCGGGCATCAAGGTGGACGTGATCATGGGCCGCAATGCGGGCTGGCTCACGGCGGCCTCGGCCCTGGCGCGCGTCCACGAGGACGATGGGCCCCACCTGATCTACGTGCCGGAGCGCGTGTTCTCGCCCGACGCGTTCATCGCCGACGTCGATCGCGTCTACAAGCGCCACGGACGCTGCCTGGTGGCCGTTTCCGAGGGCATCCACGACGCCGCGGGCAAGTCGCCCATCGAGGCGAAGGAGGTCGATTCCCACGGCAACGCGCAGTTGTCGAACTCGGGCGCCCTGGGCGATTGGCTGGCGGACCTGATCGCGCGCGGCTGGGCGAGAAGCTGCGCGTGCGCGCCGACACCTTCGGCTACCTGCAGCGCTCCTTCGCGGGCGTGTGGTCCGAAGTGGACGCCGCGGAGGCCCGCGAGGTGGGCCGCACGGCCCTGCGAGTCGCCACGGCGGGCCAGCGCTCCCACGGTTCGGTGGTGATGCTGCGCGACCCCGGCGCGGGCTATCGCGTGCGCTACGACGTCACCGACCTGAAGAACGTCGCCAAGGAGACGCGCCCGATGGAGGCGCGATTCCTGCTCGGAGACCATGACGTTTCGCCCGAATTCCTGGAGTACGTCCGACCCCTGGTGGGGCCCCTGCCGGTGACGGCGCGCCTCTCGGACCACGCGGTCCAAAAGAAGTCCTAAACTCGTCGCTCTCGACCATGAAGCACCTCGTCGCACTCGCACTGATTTCGCCCCTGGGCCTGTTCACGGGCCTGCTCACCTTCCAGGCCGTCGACGGCTCCGCCGCGCCCGCCGCGCCGAGCCAGGAGGGGAAAGGCCCGGTTGCGGGTCGCGTGCTCTTCGACGGTGAGCGGCCCACGCCGCCGCCCCTGGACATCGATCCGGCCAAGGCCAAGGGCTGCACCCAGCCCGGCCAGGAGCTCGACACGACGAACCGCTCGCTGATCGTGAGCAAGGACCTGGGCATCAAGAACGCCGTGGTGTCCATCGCGGTCAAGGACGCCAAGCTCGTGGTGCCGGAAAAGCCGGTGGAGCTCGACCAGGTGGCCTGCGCCTTCGAGCCCCACGTGATCGTGGTGCCGGTGGGGACCACGGTGGCCTACCTGAACTCCGACAAGGTGGCCCACAACGTGCGCACGCTGGCGCGCAAGCACGAGGGCATCAACAAGACCGTGGCCCCGGGCGGCAAGGAGCTGCAACTGCTGGACGCCGGCGCGGACAAGATCGAGATCAAGTGCGACCTGCATCCGTGGATGAATGCCTGGCTGTTCGTCACGGACACGCCTTACACGGCCATCACGGACGCGGAGGGGAATTTCAAGCTCCCCGACCTGCCGGCGGGCGAGTACAAGCTCGCGGTTTGGCACGAGCGCCTGCCCAAGGCCGAGGCCACGGTGGTGGTCAAGCCCGACGGATCCTGCGAGCCGGTGACCATCAAGCTGGCCGAGAAGAAAAAGAAGCGTGAATAGGCCCCTGCCGATTCCCTCGGGGGCAGCCCGGCGGGAGATCGAGCCAAACAGATCGCCGCGGCGGACGTAGACTCGCCTCGGGCGTGCCCGATTCTCCCTAGGGCGTTTTGACAGCATTCCCTTGGACGCGGCCGCGGCCAGCTCGGGCCCCAGCGCCTGCTCCAACGCCAGGACCAAGACTCCCATCCCAAGGCTCTCCCATGAACCGCCTGCTCCTCGCCCTGCCGTTGTTCCTGCTGGGTTCGTCCGTGGGCGCCCAATCCCAGCTGCTGCGGGTCCCGGTCTCGGGGGACGGCTCCGTGCAGGTGTACACCGCGGACGGCGGATCCAACTCGTTCCTATTGCTGCGCATGGGCGAGCAGGAGAGTCGGAGCTCCCTGCCGGGTCCCCGGGAGGGCGAGCCCTGGCTGGGGCTGACCCTGCAGGCGAAGCGCGACGGGGCGCCGCGCCTGGAGGTGGTCGAGGCCCACGAGGGCGCTCCCGCCAGGGCCGCGGGCGTCGAACCGGGGGACAAGCTGGTTTCCCTGGCGGGACGCGAGGTGGCCACCCACGAACAGCTGCTGGAGGTCCTGAGCACGGTGGAGCTCGGCCGTCCCGTCCCCTTGACGGTGGAGCGTTCGCGCTCGGTGGAGCTGGGCCGTTCCGATTCGAATTCGAAGACGGGGTTCCTGGGCGTGACCACCTCGGACGGCACCCAGGCCGCGGGCGCCGCCGGCACGGGCGTGCTCACCGTGGAGCCCAATTCCAGCGCCGAGCGCCTGGACCTGAGGCCGGGTGACCGAATCGCCGCCGTGGACGGCAGGGAGGTCCGGACCTTCGAGGAGCTTCGCTCCGCCGTCACCAGCCATCGGCCGGGCGAGCGCGTCGAGTTGCGCATCCAGCGCGACCTGGACGTGGTCCCCGCGCCTCGGCCCGCGGAGGGGGCCACGGCGCCGTCCACGTTGCCGCCCTCGTCCTCGCGGGGCGAGGGGGCGATGGGCGGTGGCCAGCAGGCGGACACGGCGGTCCCGCCGCCCGGCAAGGCCGGTCGCTTCTTCTGGTCCACGCCGGAGGGCCCCGCCCAGCAAGCCCCCGGCGCGGAGCAGGACCGGCGGGCCCCGGGGAAGGCAGCCGCTCAGGGGACGCCTCCGGGGGCCAAGGCACCCAAGCTGCCGAAGGCCCCGAAGACTCCCAAGCCGCCCAAGGCCGCCCAGGGTCCCGAACTTCCGGGGGCTCCCCAACTCTGGAGGGCGCCGGCCGGGCCGGGACGGCTTGCCGGCCCCCAGGGCCAGGCGGGGCCCGGGCGGACCGGCCGCGATCCGGGGGCCGGGCCGGCGGCGGAGCTCCTGGATGAGATTCGCGCCCTGCGCGAGGAAGTGGCGCAACTCCGCCGCGAAATCGAGGCCCTGCGCCAGCGGCGCGGCCGCTGAGGGCGCGGCCCGTGGCGTTCCGGCCCTTGGCGGTCCTCCTGCCGCTGGCCCTGGCTGCCTGCGGGGCCCCGGCGCAGTCTCCGCCCCCGGAGCCGATCCCGGCCCTGGAGGCAGCCCAGGCCGCCATGGAGCGCGTGCTCGCACGGGATGCCGCGGCGGGCAAGATCCGGGACCACGCCAGCGAGACCGCCTCCCTGGAGGACGCCGTGCGGGGCTATGTGGCGGCGCTGGACGGGCTCGACCTCACCGGTACGCCCCCCGAATTTCAGCGCGCCCTGCGGGGCCACCGGGATGCCTGGGAGGGCACCCTGCCCTGGATGTCCTCACTCCCGTCCGAGCGCGGGGAGATGCACGCGCTGCTGCGTCGCGTCGAGGCGGAGCGTCCCGACCTGGCCGCCAAGGGGAAGCCGTTGATGGACAGGGTCTGGTCCACCTGGGCCGAGGTGGAGAGGGCGTCGGGAGGCCCCTGATACTGCCCCGCATGGCTGCGGATGAGCCGTGGGCCTCCAGGGGGCCGCCAGGCCACAGGGAGGGCGAGGTCGGTGCGGGGGGCCTGGGCTCCGGGCCCCGGGGAAACGCTGGGGTCCTGGCCGGCCAAGGGGCAAAAACCCAATTCTAGGGGTCAGGAACGGGGTTTTCCGGCCAGGGTTTCCGCAGCCATGCGGGGCAGTATCGGGTCAGCGAGGCCAGTGGAGGTCGAGGCCCGAGTCGCCGCGCTCCGGGAGCCACTTGTGGAGCAGCGGGGCCACGGCCCTCAGGCAGGCCTCGTTTCGCAGGGCACAGGCTCGGCGGGCCTTGGCGCGCTGCTGGGCCAGCTTCCCAAGCTCACGGTCCACGAAGTCGACCACCCGCAGTCGCAGGTCCGCCCGTTGCCTCGCGGAACGCTCCAGGAGGGGGAGGTAGCGGGCCCCGGCCCCGTCCGGGAGGCCGTGGCGGCGGCAGAGCTGGGCGAGCTTCCGGTCGGGGCCGAAGGCGGGCGGGGTGGGCATGGGGGAGGGGCGTCGCCCCGAAGACTACCCCGGCCCGGATGGACGCGGGGGGCGGCCGGGGCCCGGGCCGGGTAAGGACGGCGCAAGCGTGCGGGGGGCCAGACCTGACAGAATCTCCGGCCAGCATGCCGCTCCCCGCGCCCGACGGACCCACGCCCCCCGATGGGGGCGAAAAGCATCGTCGCCGACCACGCTATCCCGGCACCCATCCAAGGAGCTTCGGGGAGAAGTACAAGGAGCTCGCCCCCGAGCGCTATCCCGGGATCGAGGCCCACGTGCGCGCGCGGGGCGCGACTCCGGCCGGCCAGCATGTGCCGATCCTCGTGGAGGAGATTCTCACGGTCCTCGACCCGCGCCCCGGGGAGCGCGGCGTGGATGCGACCCTGGGATATGGCGGCCACGCGCGCCGAATCCTGGAGCGCCTCGCGCCGGGCGGCCGACTGCTGGCCCTGGACGCCGACGGCACGGAACTGGAGAAGACACGGACGCGACTGGGGGCACTGGGCTTCGGGGACGAGGTCCTGACAGCGCGTCGCACCAATTTCGCGGCCCTGGGAGAGGTGCTGGCGGAGCTCGGCTGGGCGGACGGCGTCGACTTCCTGCTCGCGGACTTGGGCGTCTCGTCGATGCAGATCGACGATCCGGCGCGCGGCTTCACGTTCAAGCACGACGGGCCCCTGGACATGCGCATGAACGTGCGACGGGGGATCTCGGCCGCCGAGTTCCTGGCCCGGGCGAGCGAGGCGGATCTCGAGCGCACCCTGCGGGAAAACTCCGACGAGCCCCGGGCCGCGAGGCTCTCGAACCTGCTTCTGCGCCGCAGGGGCACGATCGCCTCGACCCTCGATCTCGCGCGGGCCGTGCGGGAGGCCCTCGAGGGACTGCAGGACGAGGACGAGGTGGAGCGCGCCGTGCGAAGGGTCTTCCAGGCCCTGCGCATCGCGGTCAACGACGAGTTCGGCGTGCTCGACCGACTGCTGGCCCAACTTCCGGCCGCGCTTCGGCCGGGCGGGCGGGTCGCGATCCTCACCTTCCACTCCGGGGAGGACCGGCGGGTGAAGCACGCCTTCGGGCGGGGGCTCGCGGCGGGGTGGTTTTCCGCCACCAGCGACGGCGTCGTGCGACCCTCTCCCGCCGAACAACGGGAGAACCCGCGCTCCGGACCGGCAAAGTTGCGCTGGGCGGTCCGTGGGACGGTATCGTGGAACGTGGAGGGTCTGTCATGAACTCGCTCGGTCCGGGCTGCCGCATCTTGCACCTGGGGTCGAACCCCAGCGAATCGGCGCTGCTCAACGCGGAGCTGCGAGCCGAGTCGATCCTCGTGCCCGTGGTGCACGTGGCCACCTCGGACGCCCTGCGCTCGGCCCTGGCGGCCAACGACGTGGGCGTGGTGATCGCCGACCTGCCCCTGCCCTATGGAAGCGCGGCCCTGGAGCTGGCCGAGCTGCAGCGCAATCGGCCCGCCCTGCGCATTCTCTTCCGCACGGGCTCGGCGGGGAACCGCGGCGTGGCGGGTTCCGACTCGCCCACGGTGAGGGCCCTGCGCGAGGCCTTGCAGGGCTCGCCCCAGACCGGCCAGACGCGTGAGGAGCATCGGCACCTGGTGGAGCAGGTGGTTCAGAGCCACGCCGTGCAGCTGCGCCTGTCGCGGCGCGACCTGTGGGACTTCGAGGACGCCCTGCGCGACATCACCCAGAGCTGCGCGGAGCTGCTGGCCGTGGACCGCGTCAGCCTCTGGGAGGTCGAGCGCGCGACGGGCGACCTGGCCTGCACCCTGGCCTACGATCGACGGGCCCGCTGTCACCGCGCCGGAGAGCGCCTGACCCTGCCGCCGAGCTACGTGGCGGCCTTGGACAGCGCCATGTTCCTCGCCGCGGACGACGCCCAGCACGATCCGCGCACCAGCGCCCTCGCGGCGGAGTACCTGCTGCCCCTGGGCATCACGTCGATGCTCGACGCGCCCGTGCGCCGCGACGGGCGGATCGTCGGCGTGTTGTGCCACGAGCATTCGGGCCCCGCGCGCCATTGGTCGATCCTGGAGCAGTGCACCGCCGCCGCCATGGCGGAGGTGGTCGCCCGCGCCTTCGAGGTGCGCGACCGCCGCCGGGCCGAGGAGCGACTCACCGAGGCGGAGAAATTCGAAGTGCTCGGCCGCTTCACCGGCCGCCTGGCCCACGACTTCAACAACATCTTGACCGTGATCCTGGGCAACGCCCAGTTGGCCCTGAGCCACCGCGGCGTGGAGCCCCAGGACCGCGAGCTCTTGACCCAGATCGTGCAGGCGAGCGAGGACGCCACGACCCTGATCCGCCAGCTCCTGGCCTTCAGCCGGCGCGAGCCCGGCCGCCCCGAGGCGGTCGATCTGCGGGCCTGGGCTTCCCAGGCCCTGCCCATGGCCGCGCGGCTCCTGGGTTCCGAGGTGCGAGTGGTGGAAGCTCTCGGTTCAGAACCGCTGTGGGTCCGGATCGACCCCACGCAACTGCAGCAGGTGCTGCTGAACCTGGCGGCCAACTCCCGGGACGCCATGCCCGGCGGCGGCGAGTTCCGCGTGTCCCTCTCGCGTTCCGGCACCGGTGCCGGGGCGTTCGCGCACCTCTGCGTCGAAGACACGGGCGCGGGCATTGCGCCCGAGGTCCTGCCGCGCATCTTCGATCCGTTCTTCACCACGAAGGAACCCCGGCTCGGAACCGGCCTGGGGCTTGCGTCGGTGCGCGAGATCGTGCGCATGGCGGGCGGGCAGGTGGCGGTGTCGAGCCAACCGGGCCACGGCACGACCTTCGACATCTCCCTGCCCGCGGCCTTGCCGCCGGCCCCGACCCCGGGAGGGCCGCGGGGCGGCACGGCCCTCCTGGTGATCCCCGACGCGGCGCTGCGGGCCACCCTGGTGACGCTCCTGGGGGACCTGGGGATCGACACGCTCGAGGCCAAGGGGGCCGTGGAGGCCCTGGAGGTCGTGGCCAGCGGCAGAAACTTCGATTGGGTCGCGGCGGCCCAGGTCGTGGGACGCATGGACGGCGGCCGGCTGGTGCGTCACCTGCGGGATTTCCGCCCGCGGGTTCCGGCCCTGATCCTGCTGCCCAAGGGAGCGAGCGTCGATCCTGACCTGCCCCTCTTGGCCCAGTCGGGCATCACCGCGACGATGCCGGAGCCTCCCACGGTCGGGGCCCTGGAGGCCTGGTTGCGGCAGGCCTCGGCGGCGACTTAGAGCGCGTCCCCGGGGGGCTGATTCACAAGTGCGTTGGCCGAGGCGGCCTGCCCGCGGCTCCCCGGCCACGGGGGCGCTCCTTCGGGGGCTGCAGCGAACACGGGGCGTCGCGGCGACTTGCGGATCGCGGCCGGGGAATTCCCACGGGGCCCGACAGGTCCCGGGGCGCGCGCTCAGTAGGGATTGCCGCCCTCGCGGTCCAGGCGCACGAGCACCCGCCGGCCACGCAGCTTGGTGGAGCGCAGGGCGCGCATGATCCGCTCGGCGTGCTCCTCGGCCACCTCCACCAGGGAGAAGCGTTCCCGAATCTCGATCGGGCCGATGGCGGCGTTGGTGAGCCCGGTCTCGTTCGTGATGGCACCCACGAGGTCCTTGGGGCGCAGCGATTCGGCCATGCCCGCGCCGATGAACAGTCGCACGCCGCCCGGCCTGGGCCCGCGGGGTGCACGGAAGTCCTCACGGGGTCCGCGGAAGTCCCCACGGGGCCCGCGGAAGTCCTCGCGCGGACCGCGGAAGTCCTCGCGCGGACCGCGGAAGTCCTCGCGCGGTGCGCGGAAGTCCTCGCGCGGCCGTCGGAATTCCGGGCGCGGTCGCTGTTGGGCTTCCAACGGGATTTCAGGCCCGCGCTGCGGGCCGCCGGGCTCGAAGGGCCGCTGCTCGCGGGACGGGTCCTGGCCCCGTTGCCGCTGCTGGGGCGCGGGCGCCAGCACGTCCTTCTCGTCGCTGCGGGCCGCGCTGTGCTCGGACTCGTGGGCCAGACGCACGGCCGCGGCGGCCACGTCCAGGGGATCGAGCTCCGTGGCCAACTCGTCCACCAGCGCCCGGTAGGTCTCCAACTCGCCGGCCGCCACGGTCTCGCGCAGCTTGGTGCGCGTCAGCTCCAGGCGGCGGTGCTTGAGCTCGGCCACCGTGGGGATCGTGGCCGGCACGATGCGCTGGCCGGTGGCCCGTTCGATGTTGTAGAGCAGGCGGCGCTCGCGCGGTTCGACGAAGGTGATCGCCGAGCCCTCGCGCCCGGCGCGGCCCGTGCGGCCGATGCGGTGCACGTAGGCGTCCGGTTCCGTGGGCACGTCGTAGTTGAAGACGTGGCTCACGTGCTGGATGTCCAGTCCGCGGGCGGCCACGTCGGTGGCGATCAAGAGGTCCACGGTGCCGGCGCGGAAGCGCGCCATGACCCGGTCGCGCTCGACCTGGGCGAAGCCGCCGTGCAGGGCCGCGGCGCGGTACCCGTGGGCGGCCATGGCGTCCTGGAGCTGGTCCACCTCCAGGCGAGTGCGGCAGAACACGATGGCCGACGTGGGGGATTCCATGTCGAGCACGCGTCCGAGGGCCACGGGCTTGTGGGGCCGCGGCACGAGGTAGGCCACCTGACGCACGCGCGGAACTTCGCCGGCGCGGGCGCGTTCGCGTTCGATCGACACCCGCAGGGGATTGCGCAGGTGGCGCTCGGCGATCGACAGGATGCGCGGGGCCAGCGTGGCCGAGAACAGGGCGGTCTGGCGCTCGGCCTTGGCCCGCGAGAGGAGCTTGTCGAGATCCTCGGCGAAGCCCATGTCGAGCATCTCGTCGGCCTCGTCGAGCACCAGCATCTCGATCTCGTCCAGTTGCAGCGTGCCCCGCTCCAGGTGGTCCACCGCGCGACCCGGCGTGGCCACCACGAGCTCGACGCCGCGTTCCAGGGAACGCAGTTGCATGCCGAAGGGCTGGCCGCCGTAGATCGCGAGCACCGTGGTGCCCAGGGGCTTGCCATAGCGATGAATGGCCTCGGCCACTTGCATGGCGAGTTCCCGCGTGGGCACCAACACGAAACCCCGCGGTTTGTGGGATCGGGGCGCGCCGCGCACGCAGCGTTGGATCATCGGCAGGGCGAAGGCGGCCGTCTTGCCCGTGCCCGTGGCCGCCTGCCCCAGCAGGTCGCGGCCCGCCAGCAGGGGCGGAATCGCCTCGCGCTGGATCGGCGTGGGCTCCTCGTAGCCCAGGGCGGTCAGGGCGGCCTCGAGCTCGGGCGCGAGCCCCAGGGAAGCGAAACCGTCCGACACGCCGGGGGGGGCGTCGGGGGCGGCGCCGGGGCGCGCGTCGTGGCGGGTGTCGGAAGCAGGGGCCTCCCCCGGGATCAGGGGCGCTGAGGCGGATTCGTTCTCGGGGGCGTGTTCGGCGTTGGGCATCGGGAGAGTTCGGCGAGCGGAGACCAAACGGCCATTCTCGCACGGAGTCCGGGATCCGCGGGGGGCGTTCCGGAATTCCCGCCCATGGGCCGCTCCGCGGGGTTGCCCGGGGCCCTCGGGGAGGCCTCCAGCAGTCACTCCTGGGGCAGCGCGCCGCTCACGCGGTGTCCCAGCCCCTCCAGGGCCCTTCTCGCGGGGGCCAGGCGTTCCGCCTGCACCAGGATCCAATCGGTGTCATAGGTGGAGATCACGAACACGCTGACCCCCGCGGCGGCCAGGCTGCCGCACAGGGCGGCCAGGAGACCGATGGTGGTCATCGGAACCACGCCCTCGATGCCCAGGGCCACGCGACCGCGCTCCACGTGGAGGGGTGCGTCGCTCCCGCCGGCCGGTGCGGGCACCCAGCGCTCCGGACAGACGATCGAGAGCTCCGTGGGCGTGCGCGACACGGTGACGAATCCGCCGCGGGCCCAGGGCGGGAGCGGCGCATCCGGGGAGAGGCGCGCGATGGCGAGCCGTTCGGGATGGACCTGGAAGTGCAGGGACGGGCCGGACATGGCCGCAGGATAGCCCGCAAATCCTTCCCACCGCCAAGGGCAGGTCCTGGATCCAGGAGCTGCTCTTCAGTTCGAAGCGGGCGGCTCCCGACTCCTGGTCACGAGGGCCTCCCCAGGCCGCGAAAAGTCCCCGTGCCGCCTTCCCCGCGCTTATTCGCCGCCCTGGCGGCGTGCTCGCTCGTTCCCTGGCTGCTGGGTGCCGCCCTCGGCGGACGCTCCGTCGCCCTGGAGACCCGTGCGGGCAGCGCCCTGCGGCTGGACCTCGCCGGATTGGTGGATGGCGCGGAGCTCGCGGTCGAGGGCCGCGTGCTCGCCACGAACGTCGAGCTGGATCTCCACGGCAGACCCTGCACGCGGGCCACCCTGCTCGTGTCCCGCGCGTTCCAGGGCGATGGCTCGGGGGCCGTCGACGTGCGCCTGCCCGGCGGTGTGCTTCCCTCGGGCGACGGCCTCTTGATCCCGGGCATGCCGAGCCTGGTGGCCGGCGAGGAAGTGGTGCTGTTCCTTTCGCGGGAGAGCGGGGCGGGCCTGCGGGTTCCCGTGGGACTGGCCCAGGGCAAGTTCCGGCTGGTGCGCGATGCCGCGGGCGGCCGCACCCTCGTGCGCGACGGCGCGGACCTCGCGCTCCTGGACGCGCGCAGCGGGGAGCTCTCCCACGCCGATGCCCGGGCCTCCTACGACTACGCCGCGTTCGTGGCCGAGGTGCTGGCCGCCGTGGGGGCCCGCCGCGGCGCACCGGGCGGTGTCCCTCCGCCGAGGGCTCCGGGAAGCGAGCGTCGCTAGATGTCCGTTCGCGGCGCCGGGCTCCTGCTGCTCGCCGTGGTCGCGCTGTCCTGCGCGTTGGCCGCCCACATCCGCCTGATCCACTCGGGCAACGGCAAGTCGTTGTACTGGTCGGACCCGGCCCGGATCGGCATCGCCGTGTCGGCCCTGGGCAGCGACGACCTGCCCGACGGCAGCCATCTGCAGGCGATCCAGGGCTCGATCGCCTCCTGGAACCGCACCACGGGCACCGCGGCGCGCCTGGTGGAGGACGAATCGCCGTCGACTCGCGCGCGCACCGATTGGGCGGCCAACGACCTGCACCTCGTGCTGTTCGACGAGACCGGTGCTTCGGGCTACTTCCCCGCGGGCTCGGCCACCCTCGCCGTGACCCCGGTGTGGTTCACCCAGGGCGGACGCATCGTCGATGCCGACGTGCTGTTCAACGGCCGCGGCTTCAGCTTCACCACCCGCGGGCAGTCGGGCGCCTTCGACGTGGAGGACATCGCCACCCACGAGCTGGGGCACCTCCTGGGCTTCGATCACTCGGGCAACGCAGGCTCGAGCCTCTATCCCTACGTTTCACTGGGCGCCATCGCCCACCGCTCGATCGCCGCCGACGACGAGCACGGATTGCGCGCGGTCTACCCCTCGGGAAGCGCGGGCTCGCTCACGGGCCGGGTCCTGCGCGCGAGCGACGGCACGGCCGTGGCGGGGGCCCTGGTGGTGGCGCGCACGAGCCAGGGCCGCACGGTCGCCTCGGTGCTGGCCACGGCGACGGGCGCCTTCACCCTGGCCGGGCTCGCGGACGAGGACTACGTGCTGACCGCGACGCCGCTGGAGTTCCCGGTTTCCAGCGCGAACCTGACGCCGGGCCGCAGCGTGGCCACGGACTTTCGCAGCACGAGCTTCGGGCCCTTCGCCGTGGCAGGCAGCGCCGCCGTGCCGGTGGGGGACCTCGCCGTGCTGGCCGACGTGAACTTCACCCTGGGCCGCAACAGCGATCCGCTGCCTTTGGCGGCCGTGCGCGGGCGCACCTCGCTGTTCGGACTGCACGGCTCGGGACTGGCGGCGGGCTCGACCCTGAGCGCGGCCGACCCCTCGCTCAGCGTGGCGGTGGTGACCTGGGCCGGGACCCAGGTGATCTTTCGCGTGACGGTCCCGGCCGGCGCCGAGACGGGGCACGTGGACCTGATCGCCACCTCGGCCGCGGGCGCGCAGGCGCTGCTGCCCGGGGCCCTGGAAATCCTGCCCGCGCCGCCCGTCGTGGCGTCGATCCAGCCCAGCACCGGCTCCGACGCGGGCGGGGAGTTTCTGACGATCACCGGGGCGAACTTCCGCGCCGGCCTCAGGCTGGTGCTCGGCGGCCGCGTCTACGCGGATGGAGTGCTGGGGGGCTGCAGCGTGCTGGACGCGAGCACCGTGGTGCTCACCACGGCACCCGGCCCTGACGGCGCCCACGACGTGGTGGCCGTGGACGTGTCGGGCGTCGAGGGCCGGCTGGTCGACGGCTTCACGTTCACCACGGTGCCCGCGATCCAGAGCCTGTTCCCCTCGGCGGGGACCTCGGCCGGGGGCACGCGCGTGACCCTCACGGGCAGCGGCTTCGTGGCGGGGGCCGCCGTCACGATCGACGGCGTGGCCCAGTCCGGCGTGACGCGCGTCGACGACACGCGACTGGAGTTCGACACGGCGCCCGGTGTCCCCGGTGGGCCCTACGTGGTGGAGGTCACCAACCCGGGCGGGTCCCAGGCCGCGGCGGCCTTCAGCTACGCCCCGGGCCCCGATCCCTCGCTCGCCTTCCTCGACCCGGCGGTGGCTCCGACCTCGGGCGCCACCTGGGCCACGCTGCACGGCGACGGCTTCACACCGGCGACCACGGTGAGCTTCGGCGTCGATGCGCTCACCGGAGACGGCGGGACGCCCTCGGCCTCCGTGACCTTCGTCGATGCACAGACCTTGAGCGTGCTGGTGCCCTCCCATCCGCGCGGAACGGTGGCGGTGATGGCCGCCGACGGCAGCACGGGCCAGGCCCAGGTGCTCGAAGCGTCGTTCACCTTCCGCGACGAGGGCGGCGGGGGAGGAGCTTGCGCGGCCCTGGAAGGCGCAGAGACCCTGGGAGCCCGTCAGGCGCTTTCCAACTCCCTGGGCTGGCTGTTCGCGTTGGCGGGCGCGCTGCATCTCGCGCGCCGGCGGCGCGGCGTTCGCCCGGCGGCCAGCTGCGCTTGAACTCGCCCGCGGCGGCCCCGGCCGGGTGCGAAAGCGCGCTCGGGCCGGGCTCGTCCCGCGCTAGACTGCCCGGTGACCATGGCGACGATCGCATTCGACATCGAGGTGGCGGGCTTTCCCTGGAGCGAGGTGGACGAGATCACCCGCGGCTACCTTTTGCACCGGGCCAAGACGGCGGAGGACCGCGAGAGCGTGCCCGACCGCACCGCGCTCTTTCCCGGCCTGGGCAAGGTGATCGCCATCGGCATGTGGGACCTGGAGCGCGACAAGGGGATCATGCTCCTGGAAGGCCCCGCCGGGCCCGAGCACGATTGGGAGAAGGTTGCCCATTCGAAGATCTTCCGCGGCAGCGAGAGCGACCTCCTGCGCCGCTTCTGGGAGATCGTCGGCAAGTCGCGGCCGCGGCTGGTCAGCTACAACGGCCGCGGCTACGACGGCCCGATCCTGATGATCCGTTCCGCGCAACTGAGCCTGCGACCCACGGTCAACCTGGTGCCCTACCGCTACGACATCAAGGAGCATTGCGACCTGTTCGACGTGCTCGGCTTCCAGGGCGGGATGCGCGAGAACTACTCGCTCGACTACTGGTGCCGCAGGTTCGACATCGAGAGTCCCAAGGGATCGATCGACGGCAGCCAGGTGGGCCGCGCCTACCGCGAGGGCAAGATCGAGGACATCGGCGAGTACTGCCTGCGGGACGTGCGCGCCACGGGCGAGCTGTACCGCAAGCTCGAGGGCACGCTCCTGCCGCACTTCAAGGGCGGGCCGGCGTAGTTCGCCTCAGTGCAGGTCCCAGGCGCGCCAATGGGCGCTCTCGCGGTCCGCGGGGGCCGAGCCGACCCACTCCCGTTCGAAGTTCAGGATTTCCGCGGCGACTCCGGGCCAGGGGTGCTTGGGCAGCAGCAGCACGTGGGGCGCCGACCCCAGTCCGAAGGCGCGGGCCACGGCTCGGGGCAGCGTGTCCGCCGGTGACGCCGCGGGCCAGAGGCTGCGCCAGGCATAGAAGGTCACCGCGGCGTTGAGACCCACGCAGGCGGGGTGGATGCCGAAGCCGCCCGCCGGAACCAGCCCGGCGAATTCGGCCCCGGTGACGTCGGGCAGGTCGAGGGCCTGCGTTGGATTCGCCGTGGAGCGCGGCGCGCGGAACTCCCGCCGCAACTCCTGGCCCTGGAGCGCCAGCGTCGCCGCGAGCCCCAGGGTGGCCAGGGTCACAGCCGGTCTGCCGAAGGGTGCCACCAGGCGCTCCAGGCCCAGGGCCGCGAGGCCCGCCAATCCGGGCACGAGCATCAACAGGAACGGATGCTGGGGATCGAGCGTGTGTCGGTAGAACACGAAGAGGTACAGGCAACCGCCCGCCAAGAGCGCGGGTTCCAGCCCGGGGGGCTCGCGGTCCTGCGCGACTCCGGCAGCGGCGGACAGGGGCTTCTTTTTCAACGTGAGCCCGCGAGCGACGAGCAGCGCGAGGCCCATCGCCGCCGCCGCGGCCGCGGGCCAGCCGAACCAGGGGCCCAGGCGCTCGATCTGCAGGGCGGCCCAATGCTGCGGCGGCGCCGTGCCGTCGAGCAGGGGGCCCCACAGGGCGCGGGCGCGCACGAGCACCGACTCGGCGGGGTGTCCGAGTTCCGCGAGCACGCGCGCGCTCCAGAAACCGTGCAGCAGGAGCGGCAGTCCCGCCGACAGGCCCACGGCCAGCGTGAAGCGCGCGGCGCGGCCCATTCCCGCCCGCAACAGGACCAGAAGCGCCAGCGGCGGCGCGAAGCAGGCCGTGGCGAAGGACACCAGACTGCCCAGTCCGAAGCAGAGGCAGGCTCCCCACAGAAGCCGCGGGCTTCCCGTCGCGATCCAGCGCGCGGAAAACCCGGCCGCCAGCACGGCGCACAAGAGGCTCGGGTTCTCGTAGTTGACCAGGCTGCCGTAGAGCACGGCCACCGGCATGCTCGCGGCGATGGCCAGGGCCACCCAGGCCCGACGGGCTCCCGCGCCGGCCTTGAGGGCCCACCACAGGCCGCCGAGGGCCGCCAGGTGGAACAGCAGGAAAGGCGCGCGGATCCAGGGCTCGACCCCCGCCGGCGCCCGGCCCTGGTCGCAGGAGGCGGCCCATCCCGGACCCTGCCCCGCGCGAATCGAGGCCCAGGAGATCCACGGCACGAGGGGCGGGTGGTTGGCGTAGACGTACCAGGCCCCTGGGGCGGAGCGCAGGTCGCTGCGCACGGCGCCGAGAGCTCCCGCGTCCAGGTCCACGTTGACCACCGGGTAGCCGCCGGCCGCGTCGAGGCCCAGGCGCTCGTAGTTGACCGCGCCGAGGGCGAAGAAGGCGCCCTGGGCGCCCTCGAATTCGCGGTCGAAGGGGCCGCGAAAGTCCGCCAGGCGCAGCGCCAGCCCCGCGAGCAGGATCGCGAGCACGGCGGCGATCGAAATCCAGGCGGCGGCGGGGCCCCTCGAGGTCGCCGCGGCACGCTCGTCCGGGATCATGCCCCTAGTGTCCTGATCCAGAAGTACGCCGACAAACTCGGCCCGCCTGCGGCTCCCTGGCTGCGTTGCCCCTCCTCCGAGTGTTGCAGCGAACACGCGTCGTCGCGGCGCCTTGCCAGGAATCCGCATTCAGGCCGCCTTTGCCAACGTACTTCTGGATCACGACACTAGTGTCCTGCTTCAGCAGTGCGTTGGCAAAGGGGGCCTGAGTGCGGTGGCCTGGATGCGTTGCGGCGCCTCCGAGTGTTGCACCGAGCACGCGTCCTCACGCCGTAGGGCATCCACTCACTCAGTATCCCAGCTGGTCGAGGAAACGGAGGTCGTCTTCGCTGAGGCGGCCCTCCACGCGTCGGCGCTCGAGGGCCGACGCGCGCCACTCCCGGAACAACTCGCGATAGCGGGTCGAGAGTTCCGGAGCGAAGTCCTTGAGGGGCGCCTGCTGCTGGGGATCCCGCGCGGCATCGAACAGTTCCAGGGTGTCCGCGGGCACGGAGCGTTCGCGGCCGCGCTGGAGGTACTCGAGCTCGGTGTAGAGGGCGGTGTGCTCCGTGTCGGCGGCGCCCACCTGGGCCAGGCCCGAGTGCTCGAAGAAAATGCGCCGCACCGGCCGTTCACGGGCCGCGGCGAACTCCAGGAGGTCCAGTCCGCGGCACTCCGAGGGCGGCGGACCGCCGGCCAGGCCGAACAGCGTGCGCGACAGGTCCAGGGACCAGACTGGCTCGGCCACGCGGGTTCCGTGGCTGGAGCCGGGAGGCACGACGATCAGCGGCACCTGCATCACCTCGCGGTAGAGGCTCGTGTGGTGGTACCAGTTGCCGTGCTCGCCCAGGGCCTCGCCGTGGTCGGCCACCACGGCGACGAACGTGTCGTCCGCGGAGAACTCGGATTTGAACTCGGCGAACAGCTGGCGCAGGAGTTCGTCCTGGTAGGCCACCGCGGCGCGGTACTGGAATTCGGGCCACTCCACGTTGGTGACCTCCGCCAGGAATCCCCCCGGGGCCGCGAAGGGCGTTTCCGGCATGCTGGACGGGTCGGCCTGGGTGGGCGGCGGCTTCACGCCCAGGCGCTTGGCGAAGTCCGCCAGGAACCAGTCGGGCACGTGGTAGGGCGTGTGGGCGTCGAACAGGTGCAGCCACAGGAACGTGGGCCGCGGGCCCTCGCGCGCGAAGGAGCGCCACCACTCGCGCACCGCGCCCACGGTCCGGGCGCCGTCGCCCGCCGATTCGACGGTGCCGAGCCACACCCGGTCGAAGCCCTGGCCCAGGCCCGAGCGTTCGGGGGTCAGGTGGGGGACGCTGACCGCCGCCGCGGTCTGCCAGCCCGCCGCGCGGAAGCGCTCCGCCAGGGTCACGTTTTCGGCCGCGAGCAGGGATCGGTTGTCCAGGACTCCGTGGTCCTGCACGGCGAGCCCGGTCATCAGGGAGGCATGGGACGGCGAGGTGGCATTGCACGCGCTCCAGGCCTGCTCGAAGACGAGACCGCGGGCGGCGAGGCCGTCCAGGAAGGGCGTCGGGCTCGGGGCACGGGAGGAGGCATAGGCACCGACGGCATCCCGGCGCACCGTGTCGAGAGTCACCAGCACGACGTTGGGTCGGCGCTCGCCGGAACCCGACGCGGGGGCCAGTTCGGGCAGGATCAGGGGCTCGCCCCAATACAGCCGGGCGCGCGACAGCGTTCCATCGGGGGTCGGGTCGCGGTCGGCGTTGGCCAGGAAGCGCAGTTCCACCTCGCCGCCCTCGAAGGCCTTCAGGCTCACCGAGAGGTGCTCCCACTCCGGACCGCCAGCGCGCATGCCCGGAATCACGGACGTGGAGCCGATGCGCTTCCAGGGATCCTCCGACCGGGCCCGGGCCTCGATGCTGAAGCGCACCTCGGCCGTCAGGTTGGTCGTGTTGGGACTGACTCCGGCTTCGATGGAGAGCAGGCCGCCGCGGGGCACCCGCGCGCGCGCGAAGAGCGGCACGTTCCAATCGCTGGGGAACGCCCGGCGCGCCTCGCGGCCCATGGCGATCAGGCCTCCGTCGCGGCCCACTTCCCCGTCGCTCGAGAGCGTCTCCATCACGTCCGGTCCGGGGGAGAAGCCGATGCGGCCCAGACGCACGGCGCGCAGGCCGAAGCGCTGCACGCCGTCCTCCTTGGGGGCCAACGTGAACTCGCTGATCTCGCCCGCCCAGCCGGGCTGGGAGGAGAGGGGAATGCGCACCACGAAGTTTGACTCGCCGCCGGCCACGACCGCGGTCGCGAACCAGGGGTAGGCGAGCTGCTCCACGGACTCGATCGAGTTGCGCCAGGAGACGCGCGCGATGCCGGCGGTGGTGCGCAGGAGCTCCAGCTCGAGGAAGTCCACCTCGCTCGCCTGGAAGCTGCGGGCGCTGTGCAGTTCCACGCGCTTCATTCGCAGCACGTCGGGCACGATGCCCGTGAGCGCGATGCCCTGGGGCCCGGCGGAGGTCTCCGGCCCGCCGGTGGTTCCGATCCCCGCCTGCGGTTCACCCGGGGTGCCGAGCGGGCTCCCGGGAGGCGTCAGGGGATCGACGCGGCCGTACTGCACGCTCCAGGTCCCCAGGTCGGTCTGTGGACCGTCGATCACCAGCTCCTCGACCCAGGTGACCTGGGCGCTGGAGAGTTCCTGGGCCGGCGAGCGGCCGTCCGCCAGGCGCAGTTCCAGGTGCGTCACCTGGTCCCCGTGGGGCAGTTCCCTGGCGCAGCACAGGATCGCCGGCACGAGGGCGAGGGCAGTCAGGATGCTGGGCGGGCGCACGGGCACCCTTCAGACTACTGCCCCCGCTCGATGCGCGCCATGAGCGCAGGCAGGCGCGTGGGGTCGGAGGTCTCCGCATAACTTTCTCGACCGCGTTGCACGAACGCGCGCGCTCCAAAGCCGCAGCCGCGCCAGCCCTCCGCCAGGCCCAGTCGGGACCAGGGGCCCTGGTCGATCCGGGAGGGCGTGGAGGCCGCCGGCGGCGCCTCCCCGGACTCCATGTCCACGGTCTGCACCACCAGGCTCGCCACGTAGGGCTCCAGGGCGGCCCGCCGCAATTGGGCCGCCAGGGGATCGGAGCGGCGGGCCACGATGGTCACGTGCACGGGGGGGTGGAGGTGGAGCGCCACGGCGCGCGCGTAGCCCGCCACGAAGTGTCCGTGGCGACGGTAGTCGCCGGCGAAGGCGCCCAGGGCTTCGCTGGCGAGCCGACCGTGGGCCGAATCCCCGGTAAAGAATTCCAGCCGCAGCAGGGTCTCCGCGAGCAGGGAATTGTCCACGATCGACTGCTCGCGTCGCGGCAGTGCGCCCCGGCCGCCGCCCTCCTGGCGCCCGTCGAAGAAGGCGCCGTTTCCGCCGCGCAGATCCCGCACCGCCACGTTCACCAGGGAACGGGCGGGATCGAGCCAACGGCTGTCGCCGGTGGACTGGGCCGCGTCCACCAGGGCTCGCAACACCTGGGCCTGATCCACCAGCAGGCCCGACAGCCGCGGCGCGCCGTCCCAGTAGTGGTGGACGCCGTAGCGTTCGTCGAACAGCTCCTCCAGCAGGAACTCCAGCACGGCCACCGCGCGTTCGGTCCAGCGCTCGTCCCGCAGCACGATGCCCGCGCGGAACATGGCCGACGCCGCCAGGGCGTTGGCCCCGGCGAAGATCGTCGGGTCCACCGCGGGGGCTGTGCGCTCCCGTCGCGCCGAGAGCGAGGTCAGGTGCGCGTAGGAGGGATCGGCGTCCTGGCTGCCGCGAAAGGCGTGCTTCACGGGATCGTGGAGCCTGGCCATCATCCACTCCAGCACGCCCAGGGCCGTGGCGGCGAAGCTCTCCTCGCCCAGGGCCTGGTGGGCCTGCAGGTAGGCCTCGGCGCGCGTCGCGTTGGAGTCGAGGGTCTTCTCGTAGTGGGGCCCGCTCCAATCGCGGGCCGTGGCAAAGCGATAGAAGCCGCCCTCGATCCGATCGTGGATCTCTCCGTGCTGCATGTTGCGCAGCGTGCGCAGCACGAGCTTGCGCATGGACTCGTCGCCGGTCTCCGACCAGCGCAGCAGGGCGAAGTCGATGGCCTCCGGATGGGGGAACTTGTGCTTGCCGCCCCAGCCGCCGTGGACCGGATCGGCGGTTTCCAGCAGCGTGCGCGCCACCCATTCCACGGGCTCCTCGCTCAGGGCCGCTCCCGCGGTCTCCGCGCCGCCTCGGCCCGGGGAAACCTCGGTCTGGGCAGTGGATTCATGCAGGCGACGCCGCAGGGCCTGGGGGCGCTCCGCGTAGTGGGCCACCACCAGTTCCAGGCTGCGGATCAGGACCGGGGCCTCCACGAACGTGTGCAGCGCGATGCGCGCCAGGGAATCGTCGAGGATGGCGAGCGTGGGCCAACCGCCCGCGGAGTAGCGCGCGTCCACGTCGGGCCGGCGGTCCTTGTCCACCCGCACGCAGACGAAGTTGCGCGAGACGAGCTCCTGGACCAGGGGATCGGCCAGCACCCGGGTTTCCAATTCGCGCGAGAATCGGCACCAGCGCGCGAACAGGAACAGGAACAGGGGCCGGTGCGTCTCGCGCGCCGCCGCGAAAGCCTGCTCGTCCCAATCGTTCCACTGGATCGCCATCGGGGCCGCCGGGGGGAGCTTAGAGAAGCGCTTCGGGCGCCGCGACCCGCCGGGCTGATTCCCGGGCGTGGGGCCCGAGCGTGGGGCCAGTTCCGCCGCGAGAGCGGGCCCCGCGCCGTGGGGCCGCATGCGGTGCCCGTGGATGCGGAGAGGGGGCCGGCCAGGGGCACGTCCCGGCACCTGCCGGGCCCCGTGGCCGTCTTCCGGGGCGCGCCCTAGCCGCCGACCGCGCGCTGCTTGGTTTCCGGCAATTCGGGCACGGGCAATTCGCGCCAGGCCACTTCCGGAGCTTCCTGGTACAGGCTGTCGAGGTCGTAGTAGTCGCGGGCCTCGGGCTGCATCACGTGCACGATCACATCGCCGTAGTCCATCAGGACCCACCAGCCGAGATCGCCGCCCTCCTCGCGGCCGTGGTGCACCCCGGCCGCCTTCAGGCGCACGTGGATCTCCTGCTGGATGGCGCGGATCTGGGGCCGCGACGCCCCCGTGATGATCACGAAGTAGTCGGCGACTTTGAGGTGCTCGCGCACATCGAGCACGCGGATGTCGAGACCCTTCTTCTGGTCGGCGAGCGCGGCTGCGGCGGTGGCGATGTCGAGCGATTCGATGGCGGGCACTCCTGGTGGGTCAGACTGTCGGATGGAATGGGCGAGTAGGCAAGGGGCCCGGGCGAGGAAAAAGCGCTCGGGGCCGCGCCTTGGTCAGGCACGGCCCCGCGCAGGGCATTCCCGGAGCGATCCGCTCCCCGGGGTCGTCCGCTCGGGCCCCCAGGGGGGACCCCCAGGTCACCAGGTTCACCGGGTTACCGGTTCACCGGGTGCCCCAGGCCGCGGAGGCCGGGGGAGAGGAGCGGCTAGAGGAACCAGGGCAGGAAGATGACGCCGACGACGGTCATGAGCTTGATCAGGATGTTCAGGGACGGGCCGGAGGTGTCCTTGAAGGGGTCGCCCACGGTGTCGCCGACGACGGCGGCCTTGTGGACCGCGCCGCCCTTGCCGCCGTACTGGCCGCCCTCGATGTACTTCTTCGCGTTGTCCCAGGCGCCGCCGGCGTTGGCCATGAAGATCGCCAGCATGATGCTGGAGACCAGGGCCCCGGCCAGGGTGCCGCCCAGGGCCTGGACGCCCATGAACTTGCCGATCACCAGGGGCACGGACACGGCCATGATGCCGGGGATCGCCATCTGCTTGATCGCGCCGTCGGTGGCGATGGCCACGCAGCGTTCGGTGTCGGGCTTGGCCTTGCCCTCCATCAGGCCCGGGATCTCCTTGAACTGGCGCCGGACCTCCTCGACCATCTTGTTGGCCGCGTTGCCCACCGCGCGCATGGTCATCGAGCTGAACAGGAAGGGCAGGAAGCCGCCGATCAAGAGGCCGATCGTGACGTGCACGGAGTTGATGTCGAGCAGCAGCGTCCCGTCCGGAGCCAGGAGCTTCGAACCCGGGTCGCTCAAGCGCAGGGAGTGGCCGGCCCCCGTGCAGTAGGCGCTGAACAGCGCCAGGGCCGTCAGGGCCGCCGAGCCGATCGCAAAACCCTTGCCGATGGCGGCGGTGGTGTTGCCGCAGGCGTCCAGGGCGTCCGTGCGATGGCGCACCTCCTTGGGCAGTTCGGCCATTTCGGCCAGGCCGCCGGCGTTGTCCGCCACCGGGCCGTAGGCGTCCACCGCGAGCGAGATGCCGAGGGTCGAGAGCATGCCCACCGCCGACATGGCGACGCCGTAGATGCCCGCCATTTCGAAGGACACCCAGATGGCGGCGCAGATGAAGATCACCGGCAAGGCCACCGACTCCATGCCCGTTGCCAGGCCGTGGATGATGTTCGTGGCGGCGCCCGTTTGCGATTGGGCGGCGATGCGCTGCACCGGCTTGTAGCTGCCCGAGGTGTAGTAGTCGGTGAGCTTGCCGATGATCACCCCGGCCACCAGACCGGAGAGGATCGCCCAGCAGATCTTGGCACCGTCGACGCCGGCGGGCATGGCCATCCACTTCGTGCACAGGAACCAGGTGGCCACCGCGACCACGATGGAAGCCACCACGAGCCCGCGGAACAGGGCCCCGCTGAGCTGCTTCTCTTCCTTGGCGCGCACGAAGAAGGCACCCACGATCGAGGCGACGATGCCCAGGGCCGACACGGCGATCGGCAGGATCACCATGCTCCCCATGTTGGGGTCGTTCTGCCAGGTGAAGAAGGCGAGCGACATGGCCGCCACGATCGAACCCGCGTAGGACTCGAACAGGTCCGCGCCCATGCCCGCCACGTCGCCGACGTTGTCGCCCACGTTGTCCGCGATCACGGCCGGGTTGCGGGGGTCGTCCTCGGGGATGCCGGCCTCCACCTTGCCCACCAGGTCGGCGCCCACGTCGGCGGCCTTGGTGAAGATGCCGCCGCCCACGCGGGCGAAGAGCGCGATCGAGGAGGCGCCGAAGCTGAAGCCCAGCACGCTGTTGATGCCGGCCTGGGTGAAGACCTTGCCCTCGCCGTTGTACAGGTAGGTGAACACCACCAGACCCGTCATGGCCAGGCCCACCACGGTCATGCCCATGACCATGCCGGAACTGAAGGCCACCCGCAGGGCGGCACCCAGGGAGGTGCGCGCCGCCTGGGTCGTGCGCACCGCCGCCCGGGTCGAGGTGTACATCCCGAAGTAGCCCGCGGAGGCCGAGGCCACGGCGCCGCAGATGAAGGCGATGGCCGTGTTGCGGCCCAGGCCCTCGGCGGGGGCCATCCAGATGGCCGCCGACACCACCAGGACGAACAGGGCGAGCCACTTGTACTCCGCGAACAGGAACGCCTTGGCGCCGTCCTGCACCAGCTTGGCGATGTCCTGCATCTTCTGGTCGCCCGGGTCGGACTTCATGATCCGCAGGAAGATGAAGATGGCGAAGATCAACGCCAGAACGGCGGCGCCCAGGCTGATGGCGAGGAAGTTCATGTTTCGGTGGGGGGGCTTTCGGGAGTGGCGCGGAGCCGGGCGCGCCCGGGAGGGGGCTTGCGAGACATGACGGGGTGGGCGGACGCGCGTCCCCGAAGGACGTAAGGCCCTATCCCCGTTGGTTTTGGCGAAGCAGTGTATCGGCGGACTTCCCAGCGTCAACGCCCCCGGCCCGCGGCTCGGCAGAGCGGGCCCGCCCCGGGGCCCTGGCGGGGAATTCCCGGGGTGTCCGCCGCACCCGTTCGCCCCTCGGGCCCGTGGCCGGGCCCCCGGGTCGTGCCGGAAAGCCTCCCGGGGCCGGGGGCTTGGGAGCGCCGAGGGACGGCCAGAGCGGAAGTGGGAGCCACAGGGGGGAGGCTGGGCGGCTCCTCCCGCGGTCCGCCCCGCACGCCGTCGCTCGCCACGGGGGCCGCGCGCTCGATTGCCGCCCTCAGGGCGCCGGGGGCGCCGGGGGCGGCGGCTCCACCTTGCGGCGGCCTCGGGCCTTCCAGAGCATCAACAGGACCAGCGCGAGCACCAGGAACCCGAGGATCAGGTGCAGGTCCCCGAGCTTCTGCTTCAACTGGTCCATGGAACTGCCGAACATTTTCCCCAGGTAGATCGAGGCTGGGACCGAGATCAACACGCCCAGGCTGTCGAGCAAGAGAAACCGCGGGTAGCTCATGCGCATGGAGCCGGCCAGGAAGTAGCCCGGGATGCGCACGCCGGCGAAGAAGCGGCAGACGAAGGTGGCCCAGTTGCCGTGCTCGCGAAAGCGCTGCTCGAGCTTCGAGAGTCGCTCGGGGTGCAGGACGCGGCGCACGAAGCGGTGCTGCAGGGCGCTCATCCCATAGCGCCTGCCCAGCCAAAAGGGGATCGAATCGCCCAGCAGGATCGCCGCGCTGCAGGTCAGCGTGATCTCGAGGAACTCCACGTCGCCGCGGTGCAGCAGGATCCCCGAGCCGATCAGGGTCACCTCCTCGGGCAGCGGCAGGCCGACTCCGCACAGGAGCAGCACCACGAAGGGGGCGATGTAGTTGAAGCGCGTGAAGAGCGCCGCGACCCACTCGCTGAATTCCTCGGGCAACATGGGGGTGGAGGATCGGCCATGATCCACCTCGCGCGCGTCCGAGGCAATTCCCGACCGGGAACTGCGGCGCTTTCAGCGGGCGGCTTGGGCCGCCCGGCGAGCCGAGAGGGCGAGCTTCCGCGCCGTGTCGGCGAGTTCCGGGTCCGGTTCCAGCCCCGCGGCGCGCTCGAAGTGTCCCGCGGCCTCCTCCCACAGGCCCGCCGGGCCTCCAGGCCAGGGAAGTTCCGGGTCCACGGTGGCGCACTTCGTCAGGATGAAACCGGCGAGCCAGGCCAGTTCGGCGGGGCGGGCCGCGCGCCGCTCGCCCTCCAGGGCCGTGGTGAGGCCGGCCCGCACCCAGGAGAGCCGGCGCTCGCCGTCGGGCTCCCGCTCGGGCGATCCGAGGGCGTAGGCCTGCTGCCGCGCCAGGAACTTCCAGCCCTCCGCGGAATCGGGAGCCAGGGTCAGGGCCGTGCGCGCGCGGGAGTGGAACAACTCGATCCGTCCGCCGCGGAAGGCCAGGTCGGCGCGGACCCACTGCACGTTGGCCGCCAGGCCCGACACCGGCCCCAAGAGGCGCACGAGGCGGTCCGTGCTTCCCGGGCGACCGCCGGCCTCCGGCAGCGGCGCGAGGCTCGCCGCCAGCACCACGAGCGCGAACAGGGACCAGGCCAGCGGCCGCCCCTTCATGCCTCGCGCCTCCACAGGTCTCGCCTCGACGCCGCGCACAGCGCGGCCGCGCCGAGGAGTGCGGCCGTCGAGAGCCATGGGCCCAGCTCCGGTGCCCCCGCGGCGTGGCCGTCGGCGCAGGCCTCCAGGGCGCGCCGCAGCCCGACGCCCGGCCAGGCCCGCGGCGCGTCGAGGTCGAGCCAGGCCAGGGCGAGTGTCACCGCCGCGGCGAGCACCGCGCTGGGCGGACTGGCCCACACCGCCACCGCCTGGGCAAGGCCCTGGAGCGCGAGCAGCGCGAGCCAGGCATGCAGGAACATCGCGAGAACGCCTTCCCAGCGGGGTCCCGCCGCCCGGTACCACTCCACGCGCGGGCCCTCGAGCACGACCGAGGCGCCGGGGCCCACGCGCTCGAAGTCCAGTCGCACGGAGTCGCAGCCCGGGTCCACCTCGACGGGAATCGGCGTGTTGCCCGTGATCCGCGCCTCCGTGGTGCGCGCCGGCAGGCCCTCCTGTTCCAGGGTGCAGAGCACGCGGGTCTGGGGCGGGCCGTCGTCCGGGGCGGCCACCACGAACCGCGCGAGGCCCAGGGTCGCACCCTCGGGCACCGCGGACAGCGTCGAGCCACGGGAGCCGGCGCGCAACAGCACGACGCCGTCCACGGGCGTGTCCGCGAGCCAGCACAGCCGCGGCGACGATCCCGCCGCGAACTCCGCCGCCGCGGCGCAGGAGAGCAGCACCAGGGCCAGGGCCAGGGCGCCGCCGGTGCTCCAGGCGGCCATGATCCCGGCGGGCCTGAGCACCGAGGTGCCGAGCCACTCGCCCTCGCCGCGCCGCCAGCGCGCCACCGAGTGGGCGGCCGCGGCCGGAAACCAGGCCAGAGCCGCGGCAAGGGCCGTGAACCACAGGGCCTCGCGGGCCAATCCGTCGGCCACGTCCTGGGAGAGCGCGACCTCCGCGGGGGACCTCCCGGCGTCCCGTGCCCGCCACAGGGAAAGCAGCACGAGGCCCCCCATGGCCCACACCGCCGCCGGCCGCAGGGCGCGCCGCAGGGCCAGGCCCACCAGGCCGCGGAACGCGCTCATTTCGAGAGCCGCCGGTACAGGGCCCGCAGGGCGGAAGGGGCGGGAGAGCGCGAGGCAAGGGTCCCGCCGTGCTCGTCGATGGCGTGCTCGACCGCCTCGCCGCCCTGGGCGTCCAGGCCCTCGATCTCGAGCATCCATCCACCGCGCTCCGCTCCCAGCAGATCCCGCGGCGCGCCGTGGGCCGCCACGCGACCCTCGTGCAGCACCATCCACTGGTCGCAGTGGGCCTGCAGGTCCGTCAGCAGGTGGGAGGCCAGCACGATCGTCGCGCTCCGGGCGCGCAAGCCCGCCAGCAGTTCGTCGAAGACCGCGAAGCCCTGGGCGTCCAGTCCCGCGGTGGGCTCGTCGAGCAGCACGAGTTGGGGCTCGTGCACCAGGGCCTGGGCCAGGCCGAAGCGCCGCGCCATGCCGCGGGAGAAGCGCCGCAGCGGCGTGCGCGCGGCCGCGGCGAGGCCCACCTGTTCCAGCAGGCCCTGCGCGCGCGAGCGGGCCGTGGGGCGGGGCACGCCGCGCAGCTGGGCCAGGAGCTCCAGGGCCTCCAGGGCCAGGAGCTCCCGGGGAAACGCGGCGTCCTCGGACAAGAACCCGATGCGGCGTCGGATGCCGCGCGCCGTGGGGTCGCCGCCCAGCACCGCGAGCGTTCCGCCGCTCGCGGGTTCCAGCCCCGCCAGCACGCGCAGCAGGGTGGTCTTGCCCGATCCGTTGGGACCCACCAATCCCAGCCGCGCGCCCGTCTCGAGGGTGAAGTCGATTCCGTGCAGCACCTCGCGCTTTCGCCAGGGCAGGGCCGTCGGATACGCGTGCCGGAGCCCGCGTGCCTCCAGGGCCTGGGTGGACTCGGGCGACATGTCGGGAGTGTAGCCCTGGACCGCCAGCGAGTATCCTGAGCTTCGACCTATGGGTGCTTCGGAGGACGCAGGGGCGGGTGGAACGCGGGCGGAGCTGTTCGTGCTCTCGGGCCCCGACGTGGGCCGCTCGTTCAACATCGGCCACGGCGCCACCGTGGGGCGCGCGCCGGACCGCGACGTGGTGCTGCGCGATCGATCCATCAGTCGCCACCACGCCCATTTCGAATGCAGCGCCGGCGTGTGGTCCATCGTGGACGACGGCTCCACCAACGGATTCGTGGTCGACGGCGCCCGTCACGAGCGGGCGACGCTCCAGGACCTGCGCGAGTTCGTGATCGGCGAGGTGCTGGTGCGGCTGCGCACGGAATTCTCCGGCGCTCCCGCTGCAAGTCCTCGACCCGCGGCCCCGGCCGGGCCGCCCCCGGTCTCGAGCGCGGGCCCAAGCTCCCCTCCGGCCCCGACGCCCACGGAGTCCGGGTTTCCGGCGCCCACGGCGTCGCGAGCCCAGGACCTGGGCGATGAAATCGAGATCGACTCGGATCCCGAGAGCACGGTCCCCAGTCTGCGTTCGCCGCCTCGGGCAACCTCCGCGCCCAGCTTCGGAGAGCGCGGCAGGACCGGCCCGTCGGGCGCGGAACCGGGCGGCGCCGGGAGCGCCGGCGGTGCGGGTCCCTCGGTGGTCAGGCCCATCTCCGCGCCGGCCGCGAAGCTGGCGTCCAGCGGGGCGGGCGCCGCCGGAAACCTGGGCGCCCGGGGCCAGAGCGTGCTGCAGTACCACAAGCAGCCGGCCCGCACGGGGCTCCTGGTCACGGACCTGGATCAGCGTCCCCTGTGGGTGCGGATCCTGTCGCTGGCGCTCGTGGTGGTCCTCGCGGCGGCTCTGGCCTATGGGGCCTACCGCGGCGTGCTTTCCCTGCGCGAGGGCCTGGAATCGACCGAGCCGCCGGCGGAAGCGGGCGGCTAGCGGCAAGCGTCACAGCTCGGGGTATCCGAGCCACACGAATGCTGGGCAAGATCCAGCGGCTGGATCGCATGGAGCGCGAGGCCACGGAGGCCGGGCCCGATGCAGAGGCACGGCGTCGGCTGCACGCGCGGAACGTGGGCAGCCACCCTCAAGGGGATCCGCGTCGAGCTCGAGCGGCTTGCGGGCGACGTGCTTCCTGAGAGCCTTATCGACGAGGCGGCCGCGTAGGCACAGGCGCAATGGACGGCACTGAACCGCTACGTCGAGGACGGGCGGCTCGCGATCGACAACAACAGCGCGCGATGCGGCGCGTGGCGGTAGGTCACAAGAGCTTGCGCTTCGCGGGGAGCTTCGACGATGGCAAGCGCACGGCGGTGACCCACTCGCAGCTCGAAACGTGCAAGCGAAGCAGCGCCGACCCCTTCGCCTACCTGCGCGACGTGCTGGAACGGCTGCCGGTTACGGCCGTGGCCGACTACGCGGGGCTCAGGCCGCGCGCCTGGCTCGCAGAACAGCGCGCGAAGCAAGCTGCGGCGCGCTGACCCGGCCACGGCCATCGGAACCCATGCAGGCCAGTGCCCCGGCCACCTGGAATTGCCGGACAGTCACCTTCAAATCGGAAGAGACCCTGTCACACCCCACATCCTTGGCTTGGGTGGCCGAGGAATCGTCAAGATGCGGATCGGGTTTTCGGCACGACCACCGCTTCACTCTACTCCCGCTCGCGCCTTCGAATCTCGGCAAGCAACCAGCCAGCCTTTGCCTCTTTCTGGAACAGCTCCACATCGACCAGCGGGTCCAGAAAGACGGCCTTGATGCCAGCCTCGTCTTCTCGAGTGGCAACTACTGCGTGATTCTCGCCCTTCGGTGGAAACTCATCTCGACGGTAAAATGTATATCGACCCATCATGAAACGACGATCCACCTCCTGCTGTATCTCCTGTGCGTGTTCATCTCGCAGTCGCCGCTCTTCCTTTCTAAGCTCAGGCAGTGTCGCGTTCGAGAACTCCACTTCCCAGGTCGCTGGTACCTCCGGGTTGCGGCTGCCTTCGCCAACAGCGGGACTGGCAAGATCCCGAGCACTGGGCGACGAGGCGAGGGGCTGATCCAGCGGAATGCCGACTTCGGCTCTGCCAGCACCGTGCTCGGATATCGACAGGGGCTCGCTCTGAGGGGGCCTAGCTGGTTCGCCAGACTTGACCTCTGGACTCCGAGCTTCACTTGGCACTTCAAGCAAGCCCCTTGCCAGCATGAAACAGCCTGCACCAACTGCTACCGTGAGAAAGATCCCAGCAGAAGCTCTCATCACCAACCTCCGTCGTGCTTGATCAGGTCATACCTGAAGTAGAACCGGCATCCGGCAGAACGTTGCAGCATGACTCATGTCAGTAGACTGTTCCGCCCCAGATTTCCTCGACAGTGAGTTGAGAGTAATCACGCGGACACCTTGACTGCAAGGAGTTCGCGCCGGACAGCAGCCGGTGGCCGGTGCCCATGACGTTCGATCAGCCAGTTCTCGTTGTAGATCGCGACCCATTCGGTGACGGCTTGGCGCACGTCCTCTGCGTCGCGAAAGGACCGCACCCACAGGAGCTGCTCCTTGAGCGTGCGGAAGAAGCGTTCGATGCAGCCGTTGCCCTCGGGCGAGCGCACGAAGGCCGGGCTCGACTCGAAGCCGAGAAAGCCGATCTCGCTCTGGAAGTGATCGCTGACGTACTGGCTGCCGTGATCGTGCCGAAGTCGGACACCCGCAGCGATCCCTGCGGCGAAACTCCCGAAGATGTTCTTCACGCCCTGACGCAGCGGCTCGAGCGCCTCAAAGCGCGACGCATACTTCGCGGCGTGGCTCCCGACGCACTCTGCGGTGGCGTGGTCGATCGCGGCGAAGACCGTGACCATGCCCTCGCGCTCCGTCCAAACGCCCGTCGCATCGGTGCCCCACATGACGTTGGGCAGCGCCGGCGTGATCGTGCCGTCGTGCACTCGCGGCCCGAGGGCCCGCTTCGCACGGCCAGGAGCAAGCAGACCTGCTGCCCGCATCAGGCGCAGCGTGCGCTGCTTCGACGTGCGTACTCCCTTCAGCCGCAGCCGAGCCCAGACCTTGCGATGTCCTTCGCCGACGAAGGGCGTGACTCCCAGCACGCCGCGAATCTGCTCGGTGAGCTCCGCGTCGCTGAAGCTCGTCTTCGGCCCACGCTTGTGGCCAGGCCCAGGAAGCACGTCGCGACGGGAGCGTGCCCAGTACACGCTCGAGCGCGAGCGCTTCAGCAGGCGCATCACGCGCAGCACGTCGAAGCTGCGGTTCACGGAGGTCGATCGCTCGGCGATCACGGTTTCGACCTCCGGAATGCCAAAGGGTCGCGCTCCTCGTGTTTGCGCAGCAAGGCTTTGAGGCACTCGTTGTCGATCGTCAGCTCGCCGATCAGCGCCTTCAGATCCTGCGTCTTGTCCTCGGGCTCGGGACCCGCCTTCGATTTCAGACCGGTCTGGCCTGCGGCGAGAAACTCGTCACGCCACGACGACAGCGTGGCTGCGGTTACGCCAAGAGCGCGCGACAAGGCGTCCAGATCCTCGCCTCGAAGCAGGCGAAGGACCGCGTCCATCTTGCGCCGCGAGGAGAACCGGCCACGCTCCCGGCCCGGATCTCCTCCGGTCGGCCTTCGGCCTCCCTGCGGAGATCCGGGCCCCTGCTGCGTTTGCTTCTTCCCTGACATGGATACCTCCAGTGCTCATCAAACCAGACGACTGTGGGGTGTCCAGGGAAACCGTGAGGCGGGAGACTGGTTCGGGGTGGTGCATGACGAAACACGTACATTCCCGGAGAATTCAGAGCGTGACTTCGGGCCAGACAGTCCCAAGGTCTTGCATCTGGATGGACCCTGGTATTATGTCGTGTATTGACAGTTGATCCAATTGACAACTGTGGCTCCAGGTGCCGATCGGTAGCTGCTGGCTTGCCAGTGGCAACCAGTGCACTGCAATTCACACCCGCGATAGCAGCGACAGTAGGGAGTCGGCAGGCTTTTCCTGCAACACCACGCCGTGCTCGTCACCGCGAGGCGACCCCACTTGACAATGAACTAGTCGTGCTCCTCGATTGGCACAATTAGCGTGGCCGGCGTCGGTGACGGACTCCTGCGAATTTTCCAACGGCTAGCCGCTGTCCGACCCGCGCGGGTGACTCAGCGCGCCGGCCCGCGGCTTCATGGCCCTCGCCGTCCGGCGTTGGTGGGACGCTACTCCTCGGCCACGAGCAACACCGCGTCGGCCACGAGGCCGGGAACCGCCGCTTCGATCCACTGCGGCGCGTAGCCGCGGGCCTCGACGCGAATGCGCTCCGGCGCCTGCGAGGAGCTGAGGTCCAGGACGCCCCGGGAGTCCGAGGGCGCGCTGGTGAGCACCGGCGCGGCGTCGCCGAATCCGCCGAGGACGCCGACGGCCATGGCTCCCGGGATCGGCGCCAGGGTCCGCGCGTCGAGCACGATCAGCCGCCTGGCAAAGCCGGGCGTGAGCTCCAGGACGGCGCGGCCGTTGACCTGGGCGAGGCGCGCCAGGTCGGCCACTTCGATCTCGCGGCGCACGTAGCCCCGCCGCTCCACCACCAGCCGGGCCCGCGGCAGGTCCTGGCCGCAGGGAACCCAAAGCCGCCCGCCCTCCAGGGACGCGAGGTGCAGGGGCGAGCCCGCCAGTGTGCTGACGAATCCGTTCAGGCGCTCGGCGGCGCTGTCGCGGAACAGAATCGCTCGCACGCCCGAGAGCCCCGCGCCGGTTTCCCGGTCCACCACGGAGACCTCCAGGGCACCGAGGATCGGCGGCTCGCCCAGCACGAAGTGCACGTCCCGGGATCCGAAGTCCGCCTCGAACACCTCCGGTTCCACCCGCGGTCCGTCGAAGGCGGTGCACAGGCGCACCCGCAGTTTCCCGCAAGGCGCGCGGTGGTAGGCGAAGCGGCCCTCGGCGTCGGTGGGCAGGCGCTGTTCCTCACGGCCCTCCACGCAAACCGAAACCCACAGCCAGTCCACGGCTCGGCCCCGGCTGTCGCGCACGCTGCCGGCGACCGCCAGGGGCAGCGCGGAGGCCGGCAGAGTGAGGCGCGTCTCGAACAGCTGACCCTGGGTCAGGAGGAACTCGGCCGCGATGCCGGCGCCCGTGCTCGGGTCCTCGGCACTGGCCGAGTAGCGGCCGGGCTCCAGGGGTGAGAACAGGGCCTTGCCCTCGTGGTCGGTGGAGCGGCCCATGCGTCCGTAGGGCGGATCGAGGCGCTCCAGACGCGCCATGGCTCCCGCGAGCGGCGCGCCGCTGCTCGTCTCGACGCGCACCACGGCCCGGGCGCGGGTGGTGAGCCGCAGGTCCAGCTTGGTCCCCGAGAGCGGCGGCGGGAATTCGACCGTTTCACTGCGCAGTGAGCCAGGGCCCTCCGCGCGCACGCGCAGTCGGCCGCCCACGGAGGCCGCGTCGATGAGCGCGTGGCGCGCCAGGCCCTCCTGGTCGCTCTCCACGCGCACGGTGGCGCGATCGCGGGTCGAGGAAGCCAGGGCCGGACTCTCGAAGTCGAACTGCACCACGGCACCGCTGAGCGGATTCCCGGCCGGATCCAGGACACGGGCCTCGAAGCGCGCCCAGGGTCCGAACACGCGGATCTCCATGGGCGTTCCGTCGGCCGGAAGGTGCTCCACTGTGAGCCAGTTGGGTTCGGCGTAGCTCTCTCCGTCCCAACCCTCGCCCTCGAACGCCACGTCCAGCAGGAGGTCCCGCCGCGCCAGTTCCCGGGGCAGTTCCAGCCACCCCCCCGAGTCGGTGCGGCCCAGGCCGAGCACGCGGCGTGCGGCGGCGGTGTTGACGAGGCTCCCGACGTCCACGAGACCGGAACCGTCGTCCGACACGGGATCCGGCGCGGCGAGCACACGCACGGACAGCAGCGGGGCGGGCCTTCCCGAAGTCCCCCGCAGGAATCGCAGGCGCAGGGCCGGCCCCGTCTGGGCGCCGGAGTCCGCCCCCGGGGAGTTGTCCCCAAGGGAATGGTCAAACGGGCTGCGGCCTTCCTCCCCGTTCAGGGCCCCGGTGTCCGCGAGGGGGGACAGGACCTGGGCGCCCCCCGGCGGGGGATTCGCTTCTCGCTCCTCGGCGGTTGGAAGGGGCTCGAGATCCCGGCCGGGGCTCCCCGCCGCCACCCACGCCCAGGCGCAGGCCAGCAGGCCCAGAAGGGACAGCAGCGCGAGGCCCAGGGGAGCGAGCGCGCGGTGGCGGGAGCCGGGTTCATTCGCGGGGGACAACACGGTGGAGAGGCGCGGCGGCCCGTCCCTGGAGCATGTGCCGGGGCGGAGAAAATCTGGCGGCCTGGGGGATCCCCGTGCCTGCTTTCGCGGTTCAGGCGCCGTCGCGGCCGGGGCCGGGCGCCGCCGCGCGCCAGGCCGCCACCAGCGCCGCAGCGGACGCGTCCCAGCGGAAGCGCTGTCCGCGGAGCCGGGCCGCGTCGAGCTCCCGCGGGGCCGTGGCGATGGCCGCCCGCAGGGCCCGGGCGCATTCCGCGGGATCGTCGGGGGAAAACGCGGGCACGTCCCCGGCCACTTCGAGCAGGGCTCCGGTGCGGCTGACCGCGAGGGGTGCTCCCGCGCACTGGGCTTCGAGGGCGGGGATGCCGAATCCTTCCAGGCGCGAGGGCAGGGCCACGCAGGCCGCGCCCGCGTAGAGCCCGGGCAGATCGCGATCCTCGAAGGGACCCAGGAACTCCACGCGGCCCTGGACCCCCAGTTCCTCGGCCAGGCCGAAGAGGCGCGCGTCCTCGCCCTGCTTCGAGAGGCCCGCCAGCAGGAGCCGCGGCAGCGTCGGGTCCAGGGCCAGGGCCCGCAGCAGGAGTCCCAGGTTCTTGCGCGGCTCCAGGTGGCCCACGTGGAGGATCGGCGCGTCCGCGAGCACCCGGCGCGGCAGGGGCTCGAAGTGGTCGGCGGCGTTGGGCACCACGCGCACCCGCGCGGGGTCGAGCCGGAAACGCTCCAGCACGCGGCCGCGCACCTGCTCGCTGACGGTGATCACCACGGCGGCGGTTTCCAGGGCCGCGCCGATCAGCTTCTGCGCCACCAGCCTTCGCGAGAGCGGCGTGTGCTCCAACTCCAGGGCCCGCAGATCGTGAATCGTGTGACTGCGCGCCGCGGCGATGCCCCGCGGAACCGGCAGGTGCGCCAGGTGCACGACGTCGTAGGGACGCGCCGCCGCCCGGGCCTCCGCCACGGCCCGCCGCAGGGCCCGGCCCTCCAGCGTGGCGCGCACCAGCACGGGATGGGAGGGCACGCGGCTCTCGATGCGACGCACGCTGTCCGGCAGCGCGAAGGGGAGGCCCTCGCGGCCCACGAGCACGCTGAGGGAACCGCCGGACTCCTCCAGGATCCGGGCGGCCCGCGGCAAGAGTTCCGCCGAGTGCCGGCGCACTCCCCCCATGGGTTGGGCGAGCACCACCGCGCTGACCAGCACGTGCAAGCTCACAGCAGTTCCCTCCACACCTCGGCGATGCGGCCGGCGCAGCGCTCCCAGGAAAAGGCCTGGGCCCTGGCCAGGCGCCGGGCGGCGCGCTCGGCGGAATGCTCCTCGGCCGAGAGGGCGCGCCGCAGTCCGGCGAGGACCGCCGCGGGGCTCGACGGGTCCACGCCCACGGCGAGCCCGCCCGCCACGTCGCCCACTTCCGCTGCCGAGCCCTGTTCGGCGACGATCACCGGTCGGCCCGCGGCGAACGCTTCGAGCACCGGCAGGCCGAAGCCCTCGCTCCTGGAGAGCAGCGCCGCGGCCGCACTGGCGTGGTAGAGGGCCACGAGCACGGCCTCGTCGAGTTCGCCCACCCAGCGCACCTGGGCCTCGACGCCCAACTGTCCCGCGAGGCGCTGGTCCGAGCGGGCCTCCTCGCCCACCGGGCCGGTGACCACGAGCCGCACCTGCTCTTCCGGGCTGCCGCGCGCCGCGGCCAGGGCTTCCAACAGGACCCGCAGGTTTTTTTTCGCGCGCACCGCGCCGGGTGCGACGACGATGGGCCCGGGCCGCCCGTCGGGCGCGAGCCCCAGAAGCTCGTCCAGGGCACGACGGGCCTGCTCCTCGGGCGTGCGGGAAAAGCGCGCCGCGTCCACGCCCCAGGGGCAGACCCGCACGCGGCCCGCCAGCGCGCCGCGGTCCAATTCCCGGGCCACGAATTCGCTGGCGCACACCACGCGGTCCGCGCGCAGGCTGGCCACGCGAGCCCAGAACCGGTGGGTCAGGCCGGCGTTCTCTCCCACTCCGTGGAGCCAGGGCAGCTCGTGCACGGTCTGCACGCGGCGGCCTGTCCCCGCCAGGGGGAAGGCCGAGAGGAAGGAATGCACGCCGAGGAGCTCGCGTTCGCGCACCAGGGTCGCGAGGCGCACCTGCCGCCACAGGCGCAGGTTCTCGCCCGGGGCGGGCGCGAGCCGCAGGGCCGTCAGACCGGGGGCGCGTTCCAGGGCCGCGAGGGCTCCCGCCACCGCGCGCACCACGCCGGGCGGGTGGGGGCGGACGAGCGGCGAAGCGTCGAAGCCGATCCTCATGGGGAGCGTGGTAGCGTAGCGCCCCCCCATGACGAACGTGCCGGTATTGAAGGTGGCGAGCGCCGAGTCCAGTCCCGCGTCCGGCGGCGAGAACGGGGCCCGCGCCCTGACCGTGGCCTTCCTGATCGACCGCTGGGAGGAGGAGCGCGGCGGGGCCGAGCGGGCCCTGGCGGCCCTGGCGCGGCACCTCCAGTCCCGGGGGCACCGCGTGCTGGCCTTCGCGCGCCGCGCCAGCCCCTCGAGCCCCGGGGAATTCCACCCCGTCTCGGCGGGCGGCATTTCGCGCTCGCGCCGCGAGATCGCCCTGGCTCGGGCGCTGGTGCGCGCCGCGGAGGAACAGCGAGCGGACGTGACCCTGGGGATCCGCCACCTGGAGCAGGTGGACGTGTTCTGGCCCCACGCCGGCGCCCACGCGGTGGGGCTCGCGGCGCGGGATCGAGCCCGTCGGTCGGGCGCGAACGCCGCCGCGCCGGCCGCGGCCAGTGCGGAAGCGGAGCTCGACCTCGACGAGGAGGGGGCCACACCCGGCGGCCGCCACGGGCTTTTCTGCGAGCTCGAGGCCCAATTGTGCCAGGGCGGCGGCGCCCGTCGCGTCGTCTGCGTCTCCGACCTCGTGGCCAGGGAGCTGGCCCAGCTCTATCCCGCGTGCGCGGCGCGCCTGGAAACCGTGCCCAACGGCATCGACCTCGCGCGCTTCCAATGGCAGGATCGCGAAGCGCGACGGACGGGCTTTCGTTCCCTGCACGGAATTCCCTCGGGCGCGCCCGTGGTGGCCTTCGTGGCCCACGATGCCGAGTTGAAGGGGCTTCCCACGCTGCTCGACGCCCTGGCGGGACTGCGCGCCTCGGGGGTCCACCTGCTGCTCGCGGGCGCCCGTCCGATCGAACGCTGGGCCCGGCGCGCCGCGCGCGTGGTGGGAGAGGGCCGCGTGCACGCCTTCGCCGCCGTGGACGCCTGCGAGGCGCTTTCGGCGGCGGACGTGCTGGCCCATCCCACCTGGCGCGACACTTCGGGGCTCGTGATCCTGGAGTCCCTGGCCGTGGGCACCCCGGTGGTCACCACCGCCGAGGCCGGCGAGGCGCCCCTGGTGCGCGAGTCCGTGGGCGGCACCGTGCTCGAGCGGCCGGGGGACCCCGTGGCCCTGGAGCGCGCCCTGGTCCACTGGCTGGAGCGCGCGCGGGCCGGGGACATCGACCGCGCCGCCGTGCACGCCTGCGTCGAGGGCCGCGGCCTGGAGCGCTGGCTCTCGGCCATGGAGGCGATCGTGGTCGCCGCCGCGCGACGCTAGGCTGTCCACGGGAGTCACCATGACCTCCACGCCGACCACCTGCCCCCTGGACTGCCCCGACGCCTGCGGCGTGCTCGTGGAAGCGGACCTCCTGGGGCGCTTCGTTTCGCTGCGGGGCAACCCGGCCCACGGGTACTCGCGCGGTCACCTGTGCTCGAAGACCGCGAGCTACGGGGACCTGATCTCGAGCCCCGACCGGTTGCGGGTGCCCCTCGTGCGCGATGCCTCGGGGGTCCTGGTGGCCGCCTCCTGGGAGCGCGCCCTCGAGCGCATCGCCCTGGGCCTCCAGGGCCTGCGCGGCGAGGAGATCCTGGCCGCCTGGTACGCAGGGTCCATGGGCCGCGTGGCGCGCTTCTTCCCCCTGCGCATGCTGCACGCCCTGGGGGCCACCCTGGTGGACGGCGGTCTGTGCGACAACACGGGCACGGCGGGCTACGAGAGCGTCCTGGGCCGCGTGGTGGGCTTCGATCTGGAGCGGGCGGAGGAGTGCGATTTCGTGCTGCTCTGGGGCTGCGACATGGCGCGCACCGTGCAGCACCTCCAGCCCGCCGTCCAACGCCTGGCCAAGCGCGGCGTGCCCGTGGTGGTCATCGACGTGTATCGAAGCGACACCCTGCGGGCCGTGGAGCGCTGGGGCGGACGGGGTCTGGTGGTCCGGCCGGGTTCCGACGCGGCTCTGGCCCTCAGCCTGTGCCGGCTCGCCTTCGAACGCGACGCGGCCGACCGTGAATTCCTGGAGCGCGAGACCCTGGGACACGCCGCCTTCGAGCGGCACGTGCGCGCGGGCCACGACACGGCCTGGGCCGAAGCCCAGTGCGGAGTTCCCGCGCGCGAGATCGAGCGGTTGTTCGAGGAACTCGCCGGGGCACGGCGCATGCTGCTCAAGACCGGCGTGGGCTGGACGCGGCGGCGCAATGGAGGCATGTCCATGCGCGCCGTGTGCTCGCTGGCGGCCGTCCTGGGGCGCGTCGACCGCCTGCACTACGAGAGCTTCGACACCTTTCGCCTGCCCGAGCACGTGATCGAGCGGCCTGACCTGCGACCCTCGGGGGTGGAGGCGCGGCAGATCGCCCACGTGCAGCTCGGCCGCGAACTGGAGAGCGGGCGCTTCCGCGCCCTGTTCGTCTGGGGCCACAATCCGGCCGTGATGTGCCCCGACGCGGCGCGCGTGCGCAGCGGTCTTTTGCGCCGCGACCTGTTCGTGGTGGTGCACGAGCAGTTCCTGACCGAGACCGCCGAGCTGGCGGACGTGGTGCTGCCCGCCACGATGTTCCCCGAGCATGCCGACGTGTACAGGAGCTATGGACACCGGCGCATGCAGTGGGCCCAGCGGGCCTCCCTGGCGCCGCCGGGGCCGCGCTCCAACGTGGAGACCTTCTCCGCCATCGCGCGTCGATTGGGACTTCCGCGGGAGACCTGGGACGTCAGCGCCGAGGGCCTGTGCGAGGAATTCGTGGAGGCCTGCCGCGAACGACTCGGCGACGACGTCCTGGCGCGCCTGCGAGCCGGAGAGCCCGTGAAAATCGAGCCGCCGGAATTGGTCGGAAAGCGCTGGGACACGCCCAGCGGCCGGATCGAGCTGGAGAGCGAAAGCTCGGCCCAACTGGGCGAACCGAGGCTCTCCACGTACGTGCCCGACGACGCCTGCGGCGGCCGCGGTGCCTTCTGGCTCACCCCGGCGCCCTCCAAGTTCGGCCTGAACTCCACCTTCAGCCACAGCGCGCGACACATGGCCCGGGCCGGCGTGCCGCGGGTGTACGCCAACCCCGACGATGCCCGCGGTCTGGGTCTCGAGGAGGGACGGAAGGTGGTGCTGTCCAACGAGCACGGCAGCCTCTCGCTCTCCCTGGCCCTGGCGCCGGAAATGCCCCGCGGCGTCCTGCGCGTGGACGGTGTGCCGCGCTCCCGCGACATTCCCGAGGGCGTGGGCATCAACGCCCTGGTGCCGCCGGACCTGTCGGACCTGGGACGGGGCAACGTGCTCTACAGCACGCGCGTGGACCTGGTGGCCGCGCGGGCTTGAGCCGTTCGGCTCAGCGCAGCACGCGCTTCGTCATCAGCCAGGCGACGATGTCGACACGCTCCTGGTCCTGGAGCAGCACGTTGCCCATCTTGGTCATGGGGTTGTCGAACTTGGTGTCCCGCAGGTACGTGTCGAACCACAGTTCGAGCCGCCGCGTGGAGTCCTTTTCGGCCAGCACCGCGGCGATCTTTTCGCGGGCCGCCGCGTGGCTCTTGGGGTGCAGGCGCTCCAGATCGGCAGCGCGCTTCTCGTAGTCCCGGGCCACTTCCTCGGCCAGGGCGATGCCCTTCTCGAGGGGCGGGGCGATGAACCCGCCACGGCCGTCGACGTAGTGGCAGAAGGTGCACTTCTGGAGCACCAGCCGGTGGCCGCGCTCCGGATCGCCCGGCTCGAGGGGCTGCTCGCAGCCCAAGAGGGCCCACGATCCGAAAAGCAGGGCGGCGGCGGCCAGGGAGAGGCATCGGGGATGGCGCATCGAACGGTCCATTCTGTAGCTTGCGGGCGTGGATCTCCAGCTGGCCGGAAAGCACGTGCTGATCACCGGAGCCTCGGGCGGCATCGGCCGGGCCCTGGCCGAGGTGTTCGCCGCGGAGGGTGCCCAGCTGGCGCTGCTGGGCGGCAGGCGCACGCCGGAACTCGCGGCCTTTGTTGCCGGCCGCCCGTGGCACGAGCGGGCCCTGTGCCTCGCCTGCGATCTCACGCGGCCCGAGGAGGTCGCGACGGCCTTCGGGGCGGCGAGGGCACGCTTCGGGCCCTTGCAGGTGTGTGTCGCCAACGCCGGTGCCTGGCCGCGGCCCGAGGAGCTCTTGCACCAGGCCTCGGTGGAGCGCATCCGCGCCACCCTGGACGCCAACCTCTTCTCCGTCCTGTGGACCGCGCGGGCCTTTCTGGCCGATCTGGCCCTGACACCGCCTCCGCGGGAGGGGGGCTCCCTGCCCCGGCACGGCGCGGCCCTGACGTTCATCGGTTCCACCGCGGGAATTTTCGGCGAGCGCCACCATGCGGACTACGCGGCGGCCAAGGCGGGCCTGGCCGGGCTGGTCCACTCGCTCAAGAACGAAATCGTGCTGCTGGATCCCTATGGCCGCGTCAACCTGGTGGCCCCGGGCTGGACCGCCACGCACATCGCGCGTCCGGAGCTGGAGCAGGCGGGGACCATCCGGCGCATCACGCGCACCATGCCCCTGCGCCAGCTGGCCCGGGCCTTGGACATTGCCCGGGCCGTGGCGGTGCTCTCCTCGCCGGCGGTCTCGCGCCACGTGTCGGGCCAGACGATCACCGTGGCCGGCGGCATGGAGGGCCGCGCCCTGTGGGCCGAGTCCGACGTGGACGAGGACAGCGTCCGCGGGCGCCTGCGGGACGCGGACTGAGCTCCGTCGTCCCCGGGCCGGTTCAGCCGCGCCCCGGGCCCGCTTCGCCCAGCAGCGCGTCGTAGGCCGCGAAGGTCTTGCGCGCGCACTCCTTCCAGGTGAAGCAGCTCGCCCGCGCTCGGCCGCGCTCCCCAAGGCCGGGATCCCCCAGGGCCGTTTCGATGCCCCAGGCGATGGCCTCCGGGTCCAGGGGATCCACGCGCACCGCGGCGTCCAGGCACAGCTCCGGCAGGCTGGTCACGTCGCCCACCACGGCGGGCACGCCCAGCGCCATGGCCTCCAGGGGCGGCAAGCCGAAGCCCTCCCCCAGGCTGGCGAACACGAAGGCCGAGGCTCCGAGGTAGAGCGTCCAGAGCTCGTGCTCGGGGACGAACTCGCGCCACTGGACGCGGTCGCGGGCGGGGGAGCGTTCCAGGGCGGCGGCGAACTCCTCGAATCCGTGACCGCGGGGACCGGCGACGATCCAGTGTTCGGGGCGACCGCTCCGGAACAGGAGTTCGAAGGCCTCGAGCATGCGCGCGTGGTTCTTGCGGGCGTCCACGCGACAGACCGTCAACAGGTAGGGGGCGCCGCGCGGACCCAGGGGGCCGGGCCCCGGGTTCCCCGCCACGTCGGGGGCGGCGCGCAGGACGTGGTCGCAGCCCAGTTCGGCGACCACCACGCGCTGGGGATCGGCCCCCAGCCGTTCGACCACCTCGCGCGCCACGTAGCGGCTCGGCACGAGGATCCGGCGCGCGCGGCGCACCTGGGCGCGCGAAGCCTGTTCCATGCGCGCGGAACTGGCGGCGTCCACGAAGCCCCGCGGGTCCAGGTACAGGCAATCGAATAGCGTCGCCACCTCCGCCGCGCGCCGCACCGGCAGCAGATTGGGCTGGGTGTGGTGGTAGACCTCCACGCCCCCCAGCCAGTCGTCGACGCCCCGTCCCGTGGCGGACATCAGGGGCCCCAGGATGCGCGAGGGCAGGCGCAGTCGCAGTCGGCCCACGGCCGTGCCCGCGAGGCCCAGTTCGGCGTCGGAATAGCGTCCAGGGGCCAGGGTGGTGGCGAACAGACAGAGCCTCGGCCCCAGGCCCAACTCCACGGCCGCGCGCACGAGCTCGCGCGTGTAGCGGCCGATGCCTTCGCGATTGACCAGCGCGGGACGATAGTCGATCCCGACGCGCGGTCCGGTCATTGGGACTTCACCAACCAGACGTAGTCCGCCGCGCGGGCGAGCTCCGCGTCCATCCGCGCCGGGTTGCGCGGCCCCGAGCGCGTGGTCACGACGCCGACCACGAGGCTGGGTTGGCGCCGCAGCAGGCGCTCCACCGTGCCCAGGCGGAAATCCGAATGGAAGTAGCCGCAGTAGTGGATCACCAGGCGCCCCGCGGGCGGGCGGCAAAGGCCCACCTCGATGGACTCGGCCATGGCCTCGTCCTTGGAGCACTGGGCCAGGAACCACAGGGAAAGGCCCGGTTCGTCGGTCTCCGGCGGCTTGCCCATGGCCTGTGCGAAGCGGCCGCGGTACTCGCCCGGCGTGGCCAGCACCTCCCGCGGCGCGAATGCTTCCCCATGGACGGCCGCCAGTCCGCCGCGGGAAACCCGCGAGGCCAGGGGCCGCGGCACATTGGCGGCGATCACCGGGAGGCCCCGGTCCTTGGCCAGCAGCACCAGGGGCCGGTAGTGCTCGCGGTAGTTGGGCCAGGACTTGGTCTCCGAGAGGAACTGCTCCTCGCTGATCAGGCCCGCGAGCCAGCGATCGAGCCCTCCCTGGGCGTCCCGCTCGATCATCTCGAAGGACAGGGACGCGTTCGGTCGCAGGTCGAGGAGTCGCCGCGTCAATTCGAGCTGCAGCTCGTGGCCCACGTCGTTGTCGTGCTCCTCGCCGAGGAACACCACGTCGCAGCGGGCCAGCTCCCGGGCCATCTGGTCCAGGCCCACGATGGCGCCGGTCTTCGTCTCCACGGCCAGCCAGTCTCCGTGTCCATCCGGGCGGTCGTGGTCCACCGGGTAGAGCGCCCGGCACGAGGCGCACAAGAGGAGCAGCGCAAGCCCGACGGTCCAGCGGGTGGCGAGGGTCATGGGCGAATGATAGTGGAAGGCGCCTGAACCCGACGGCTCGGGTAGACTTCCGCGCCGCTATCCGCCCCGCGGTCCCGTGGGCGCGATCCCTCCCGCCCCTCCGCCCCCCCCGGCCACCGGATGCACGAGCAGGTTCACGTCACCGTCATCATCCCCGCCTACAACGAGGAGGCGACGATCGCCGGCGTGGTCGCCGACTTTCGCGGGCGCGCCGAGGTGGACCAGGTGCTCGTGGTGGACAACAACTGCCGGGACCGCACGGCGGAGCTGGCCCGGGCGGCCGGAGCCCGCGTCGTCAGCGAGTCCCAGCCGGGCTACGGCTCCGCGCTGCGGGCGGGCATGGAGGCGGCGCCCGAGGGCATTCTGGTGCTCACGGAGGCGGACGGCTCCTTCCGGGCCCTGGACCTGCCCAAGTTCCTCGCCTACCTGGAGCCCGACACGCTGGTGATGGGCACGCGCACCACGTCCCAGATGGTGGACCAGGCCGCGAACATGCGCTCGCTCCTGCGCTGGGGCAACGTCGTGGTGGGCAAGTTGGTGGAGGCCTGCTGGTACCTGTCGATGGAGCCGCGCCTCACCGACGTCGGCTGCACCTACCGGGCCCTGCACAAGTCCACCTGGAAGCGCATCCAGCCCGGCGTGCGCGAAGCCGGCCCCGCGTTCTCGCCGGAAATGATGTGCGAGGCCCTGCGGCAGCGGATCCGCGTGATCGAGATCCCGGTGCATTACTTTGCGCGCATGGGGGGCGAGTCGAAGCACTCGGCCAACTACCGCAAGATCGCGCGCACGGCGCTGAAGATGCTGCGGGCGATCCTGCGCAAGCGGCTCTCGATCCGCTGAGCGTCCGGCCGGGTCCGGCCGGGTCGGCGGGTGCGCCCGGGGGCCCGCCGGAGCCCGCGCCCGGACGCTCCAGCGGCTCGCCCGCGGGCCCGCGGACGTCACGGCCCACCCCGGCCCTCAGGTCCCTCGCGCTCCACGGCCGACAGCTACACTCTTCGCCCCATGGAACCGTCCCGCCACGCGCCCGGCCCCGCTTCCTCCCTGACCGGCGTGATCCTGTCCGCGGGCAAGGGCAGTCGCATCGATCCCTTCAACGCGCGCTACCCCAAGCCCCTGCTGCCGATCGCCAATCGCCCGATCCTGGAGCACCAGGTCGAGCAGATGAAGTCCGTGGGCATCCAGGACATCGTGATCGTGGTCGGCCACCTGCAGGAGATGATCCGCGAGCACTTCGGGGACGGCTCGAGGCTCGGCGTCCGGATCCGCTACGTCGAGCAGAAGCAGGCCCTGGGCATCGCCCACGCGGCCATGCAGTTGGAGAAGCACCTCTCCGGCGCGTTCCTGCTGTTCCTGGGCGACATTTTCTACGTGGCCAAGGACCTGGCCGCCATGGTGCGCGCCTACGGCTCGGGCGGCGTGGACGGCGTCTTGGCGGTCAAGCGGGAGGCCGATCCGTTGGCGATCCAGAAGAACTTCTCGGTCACCATCGACGACCATCTCAATGTCTCCAAGGTCGTGGAGAAGCCGCGCTACCTGGTCAACAACCTCAAGGGCTGCGGCATGTACGTGTTCGGCCCGGAGATTTTCGATGCCCTGCGCCAGACGCCGCGCACGGCCATGCGCGACGAGTACGAGCTCACCACCGCGATCCAGATCTTCATCGACTCGCGTTACCGCGTGAAGGCCTGCGAGGTCGTGGATTGGGACTGCAACATCACGTTCCCGTCGGACCTCTTGGAGTGCAATCTGCGCTTCCTGCGCCACCTGGGGCTCGCCAACGTGGTCAGCCCGCGGGCGCGGGTGCACCCCGGGGCCGTGCTCGATCAGGTGGTCGTGGGCGACGACGCGGTGGTGGAGCATCCGATTCGCATCGCGCGCTCGGTGATCCTGCCGGGCACGCTGGTCTCGTCCCAGGTGCCGATCGAGGATTCGATCCTCTCCAAGGACATCAGGACCCACTGCCCGGGGGCCTGAAGCCCTGCTCGCCGCGCGCCGGCCAGAGCACCAGGCAGAGCCCGATCAGCACGCCCAGGGCGTGGATCCACAGTCCCAGCCGGATCGAGCGCGGAGCGTAGAGCGCATCCGCGGAGTGGGTCCCCGCGGGCAGGAACACCGCCGAGGACACGCCGTCGGCGCGCTCCAGGGAGAGTTCGCCGCCATCGGGCTCGGCCCGCAGCGTTCGCCAGCCGGCGTAGACCGACCACGGTTCGGAGACCACCACCCAGCGGCCCCGGGAAGCGTCCGCGCGCGTGAGGCGCGCGGCGTCCGAGCGCAGGCGCTCGAAGCCCACCGCCGCCGGTTCGCGCTCCAGGGCGTCCAGGGCGAGCTCGTGCTCCAGGCGCAACACGGCCGCGCGATCCTCGGCGCCGAGGGGCAGACGCACCTCCAGGGCGCGCGGCAGCTCGCGGCCGGGCAGCGCGGGGCGGGCACCCATCACGGCCAGTGCGGCGGCGGCCGCGGGCGAGGGCGCGCCGCAGACGATCAGGCCGTCGAGGGCGGCGAGCTCCTCCTCCGCGAGGGGCCGGTCCGGCGCGAATTGGACCGTGGCGGCCTCCAGCAGGGGGAACGTCCCCTGGTCGAGCACCGTGTAGGCCACCTCGGAATCCGGATCGCCGAACACGCCCAGGACCACCGAGGGTTCCACGGCGCGCGGGCGCGCGATCGGGTTTTCCACCAGCAGCGTGCCGTCCACGTTGGGCGGCAGCACGCCCGGCGAGGGCGGCCCGGCCTCCGGTCCGTGGGAGGTGGAGACCATCCACTTCACGGAGAGAGTCGAGCGACGCCGGAAGCGGCTCGCATCCGAGAGCGGCGCCGATTCCGTGCCGTAGAGATGCCGCTCCAGGGCCCTGGGCCAGACGTGCCCGAGGTAACCGGCGGGGGTTTCCACTTCCAGGAGCGTCGAGATGAACTGCTCGTTGCGCGAGTGGGCCACCCCGCGATCCACGTACATGGCGCGCCATTCCTTGCCGCACAACTGCGCCGCCCGGGGCCAGCGGTGGTAGAGCCGGGGCAGCTCCGACAGCCGCTGGGGGTGGCGGAAATTCTCCTGATGGCGGAAGGAGTAGGCCAGCATGGGCGACACCAGGGCGCACAGCAGCAAGCCCGCAGCGGCCGCCCGTCCCTCCGCCCCGCGCAGCCAGGCGAAGCGGGCGCACAGGGAAGCGAATCCAAGGCCCGCCAGCAGCGGCAGCATGGCGTTGACGCCGGTCCAGGCCCGCACGGCACTGCGCGTCTGATCGAAGAGCGGCACGTGGTCGAAGGCCAGGCGGTGGAGCTCTCCCCCCAGACCGATGGCGAAGCACAGCAACGCCAGCCCGAAGGCCAGGCGCACCACGCCATGACGCAGCAGGGGGAGTGCCATCAGCGCCAGCGCCAGGGAAACGCCGAAGAACGTGTACATCTCCACCCGCCGCCAGACCTCGATCCACTGCCAACTGCCGTCCGGGGCGGTGCCCAGGGTCGTGCCCACGGCCTCGGCATAGTTCAACTGGGCCGCGCGGTTCGTGGTCGGGATCCACTCCAGGTACGGCAAGGCCTTGCCCGCCACGAGCAGCGCCGCCAGCGCCAACGCGGGCAGGCCGTAGCACACGGTGCGCACGGCCTTCGTGCGCCCCCCGAGGAGTCCGAGGAACAGCATCCAGGCCCCCAGCACCAGGGCCATGTAGGTGATCACGTACAGGCCGCCCGTCAGCACCTGGAACCCCAACAAGAGCCCCAGCAGACCCGCCGCCCGCAGGGGCCGCGCGCCAGAGAGCATCGAATCGGCGGCGAACAGCACCCAGGGGATCAGGGCGTGGGCCGCGCCGTAGGCCACCAGGTTCAGGTGATCGACGCGCGTCCAATGGGACAGCGAGAACACGGAGGCTCCGACCAGGGCCCCGGCGAGTCCCGCTCCGCGGGCCTGACCCTCCGCGTCGATGCGCTCCCACAGGCGACGCACCAGGACGAAGGCTCCCAGGCCAGCCAGGGACAGGTGCGAGAGGATCGTCAGGTTGATCGTCCAGCCCGGCGTGCAGAAGCTGGCGAAGAACACGACCGGCGGGTAGAGCGTCGGATTCTCGGGATTGGCGTGGAAGGGCGATCCCGTGTAGAGCCAGGTCTGCCAGGCGGCCAGGGCGCCTTCCTGTTGCAGCGTGTCGCACAGGATCTTGTAGCGCGGGAACTGGAGCTGGGCCGCGTCCGCCGAATACAGGATGCTCTCGCCGTTCCAGTAGGGCGTGTGGAACAGGAGCGGCAGCACCAGCGCGAACAGCGCGCACGCGAATAGCGTGCGCCGCGCGGCGGGGCTTTGGGGCACGGGCGGGGCCATCGTGCTTCACTTTAGTGTCCTGATCCAGAAGTACGCCGACAAACTCGGCCCGCCTGCGGCTCCCTGGCGGCGTTGCCGCTCCTCCGAGTGTTGCAGTGAACACGCGTCGTCGCGGCGCCTTGCCAGGAATCCGCATTCAGGCCGCCTTTGCCAACGTACTTCTGGATCACGACACTAGGGGCAGCCGGCCCGAGATCCAGGCGGAGGCGAGGAACAGCAGGGGCCCGGCGAGCCACAGCAGTCCCGCTCGCCCCCGGAACGGCACGACGCCGCGCCGTCCGAGGGCCGCGGCCGCCCCCAGGGCCACGAACGTCTCGGTGGCGAAGGTGGTCATCCCCGCCCCGGCGATGCCGTAGGCCGGCACGGCCCAGAAGTTCAGCAGCACGTTGAGCACGAAGCCCCCGCCCTGGATCCACAGCTTGGCCTGGTTGTCGCGGCTCGCGACCACGGCGGTGAGCAGCAGGGAACCCACGTGGATCGCCGCCACGGCGAGCAGGAGCCAGCGCAGGCTCACGGCCGCGTCGCCTGATCCGGGCACCAGGAGCTCGAGCAACTCGCGGGTCCAGGGCCACAGGCCGCCGGCCACGATCCCCGCGAAGGCGAACAGGGCCGGGCCCAGGCGCTGGATCGCCGATTCGAGCCGGCCCTCGGCGGAGCAGCGCGCGAGCCAGGGCAGGGCCGACAGGGTCGCGTACTGGGCGAGCATCAAGAGCAGGCTCATGGCCCGCACGGCGACGTTGTAGGGCCCCAGGGCCTCGTCCCCGAGCATCGTGCGCACGAACAGGTTGTCCACGTAGAAGTAGCCCTGGGCGCACAGGGCCGAGAGCCCAAGCGGCAGGGCGGCGCGGAAAAGACCGCGTTCGGCCGCGCTGCCCGGCGCGGCGCGCGGCAGCTCCCCCCGGGCGGCCAGGTGCAGCAGCACGTTGCCCAGGGTGCTGCCCACCGCCACGGCCACCAGGTAGCGGGCGGGCTCCTCCGCGTCCTGTCCCGCGAGCCAGCCCACGGCGCCGAGGCTCGCGGTGCTCGCCAGGGCCCGGATCGCCACGGGCCGTCCCCAGGAAATGCGGTTCTTCCACACCAGCGTGGAGAGTTCCAGGGCGTGGGTGATCGGGTAGCAGGCCGCCAGGGCGATCCAGCCCGCGCCGGGCTCGTCGAATCCAAAGCACACGGCCGCCACCACCAGGACCCCGACGAGGCCCGAGACCACGCGGATCCTGCGGGCGGCGGCGAGCACCGCGGGCACGGCGCCCGGCTCGGCGGCCGTGCGCTGGATCGCCACCTCGCCCGTGCCCAGGTTGACGAAGGTGTCGAGCCAGGTGAACAGGCTCAGATAGAACGTGAAGCGGCCGAATTCCGCGTCCCCGAGTTCCGTGCCCGCGATGCGCAGGATCCACAGGGTGCAGACCGCGCTCCACAGGCGGCCGGCGACCTGGAAGGCCGTGCCGCGCCACACGTGGCCCGGCACGGCCGAGACCCGCGAGGAGGGGTCGCCCACGGGGGCGCCCGCGGAGTTCGCGCCGGACTGCAGTGGGTCGTGCTGGCGGGACAAGTCCGCCGAGGATAGCAGCCGCGGCGCGGCTCAGGCTTGGAGCACATCCTAGAACCTGTCGGGCCCCTTGGCCGCCCCGTGGCTCGCGCCCGCGTCGTCGCGTCTCCTCCGAAGTATTGCCTGTCGTCGCGTCTCCTCCGGGTATTGCCTGGCGAATACGCGTCGTCGCCGCTTCTCGCGGATCGCGGCCCCGGAACGCCCAAGGAGCCCGACAGGTTCTAGGACGCGCTCTCAGGCGATACGCCGGCAGACCGCGGCCGTGAAGTCCCGCGTGCTCAGTCCGCCGCCGATGTCGTCGGTCTTTTCGCCCGCAGCGAGGCATTGGAACACCGCGCGGCGCAGGAGGCCTTGCCCTTCGCTCTCGCCCACGAACCGCAGCAGGTTGGAGAGCGCCAGGAAGGCCGCGAAGGGATTCGCCTTGTCCCGGCCCGCGATGTCCGGCGCCGTGCCGCCCGCCGGATCGAACATGGCCGCCACCACCGCGCCGGAGTGGGGATCAAAGGCGTAGGAGGCGCTGTCCCCCAGGGCGATGGAGCCCACCAGCCCGCAGCACATGTCCGAGAGGAAGTCCCCGTACTCGTTGGGCGTGACGATCACCTGATAGCGTTCGGGATTCATGATGATCCCGGCCAGCATCGAGTCGAACAGCTCGCGCCGGTGGGGCACGTCGGGGAAGTCGATCTTGACCCGCTCGCAGCATTCCTCGAACAGGCCGTCGGTCTCCCGTTGGATCGTGTACTTGCTGGCGGAGACCACCGAGGCCCGGCGCTGGCGCGCCAGCTCGAAGGCGAAGCGCGCGGCGTGGGTCGAAGGCACGCGCTCGATCACCCGCAGGGACACGGCCACGTCGTGCCCCAGGCGCCGGCCGGAGTCCTCGTAGGTGCCGCCCGTGCCGATGCGCACGATGTCGATGTCGATCGACTGGGTGAAGTTGGTGGCGATCGAGGGGATCGTCACCACCGGGCGGTGGATCACGGCGAAGTCCAACCGGTCGCGCAGGATCTTGTTGGGGGACTCGGCGGTGGTGGCGGTGGGGTACTTGAGGCTGGCGCGGTGCTCGCGCATCAGCCCCTCGGCCTGGTCGTAGAGCTTCTCGCCGTGGCGCTCGCGAGAGGGCTGCGACAGGTCCACCGGCAGGAACTCCAGCGGTCTTTCCAGGCGCGGCGCCAGGGCCTCGGCCACGGCGTGGACCGACGTCGAGAGCTCGGCGGAGATGCCGTCTCCGAGGAGTTCGACGATCGTGCGGCGGGACGGGTGGGAGTGGGGGGCCATGGGAGCCTGGGTGGGGTGGGAGCGCGGCGCAGTACCATAGCGGCCACCTCCATGGGCCACCAACGCATCGAGGCACTCCTCGCCCTCTTCTGTGCTCCGCTGGCGGCTGCCGGTGGACCGGGGACGGGCCCCGTGGTCCCCGTGGTCCCCGTAGTCCTCGGCGCTTCCCGCGCGCAGGCCCAGGAAGCCGTGCTGGTCGTGGACCTGATCGACAACGGCTCGGGCGCGCTGCTGAACGACGCGCCGCCCGGGGATGGGCGCGCCCGGCAGGTGCCCTGGTGGATCGCCTCGGGCCCGCCGCGGAACGCCCCGTCGTCCGCGCCGGGGTTGGTCCTCGCTCCCGGCCAATCGCTCTCCCAGCCCTTCGCGGCCTACGGCCCCCTGGCCCGCGAGGTGCGCGTCAGCGGGCGCGTCGCCGGGCGCGGCCGCGTGCGCTGGAGGGACGCGCGCGAGGACCCGCTGGAGCTCGAGGTCGTGGACGGCGCCTTCGAGCTCACCGGCGCGCAGTTTCTGGAACGCACGGGCCGCGAGCCCACGCCGCGCTTCCTCGTGGAACTCTCCCTGCCCGAGGGATCCACGGGCGCCACGTTCACGGACATCCAAGCCCGCGTGCCGCTGCCCCTGCCCACGGAGGAGGCCCTGGCGGAGGAACTGGCGGGCCTGTGCGACCGCACGTTCAAGACCTGGCTCGAGCGGGGCATCGACCGCGAGGGACCGCGGCCCACGGCCTTCCTGATCGCCAAATTCGACGCCCAGGACGGCAGCCGCATCGCCGTGGATCCCAGCGGCATCCACCCGCTCTACGAGTGCCTGCTGGACGCCCTGGCCGTGCGCGAGGAGCCCCTGTGGCGCGCGGGGCTGGAGGCCTACCTGAAGGACTTCTTCGAGCTGGCCTTCCACCCCGAAACGGGAATGCCCCGCGAGTGGGACGGCGTGAAGGACGAGCCCCTGGACCAGAGGCCCATCGAGATCGCGCGCTACTTGACCTTCCTGCTCGACCTGGAGGACCACGGGCCCGAACTCTGGCGCGAGCGGGCCCTGGCGCAAGCGCGGCGCGTGGCGGCCCAGGTGATGGCCCGCGGCCGCCTCGGCGACGGCTCCATCGCGGTCAAGTACCTGCCCGTGGACGCCTCGCCGGACCTCCGCGCCCAGCCCATCCGGCGGCTCGACGTGGCGGCCCAATTGGCGCGCCTGGGACAGCGCACGGGGGACCGCGCCCTGGTGGATGCGGCCAACGCCGCCCTGGCGGAGTTCACCTACACGCTGTATTGGGGCGGCACCTGGGAGCGCATCGACCCCGATTTCGACGACAGTTGGGGCACGTGGGGCGGCAAGGCCGTCACCCTGCTCGCCGCCTCGCCCGAGGATCCGCTGCTGTCGAGCTTCGTCTCCCACGGGTTCCGCCACTTCGCCCCCCTGTGGCGCGACGCGGCGCGCTTCGGCGGCAGCATGGCCGCCGACCAGACGCGCTGTTGGGACCTGGCCCTGCGCTACGCCGAGGTCGAGCCCGCCGTGCGCGGCGAATTGGACGTCCTGCTCCACGAAGCGCTGCGGGCCCACTTCAAGGGCGAGCAGTACCCGGGCGGCGCCTGGGGCGACGTCACCTTCGCCGCCTTTTCGCCGCGCGCCACCTTGAACGTGGGCGACTTCACCGGCACCCCAGCGAATCTGATCCAGGGGCTCGCCATGGCCTACCGCCGCGGCAGCAAGACGCGCACGGACGAGACCCGGGCCCTGTTCACGGCCGTGCTGCGCGCCTCGGAGGCCGCCTACGGTCGAAAGCACGGCTGGCTTTCGACGCGCGAGCCGGTGGCCGGACGCAATCTGGCCTTCGGCGAGCTGCGGGCCGCGGTGGGGGCCGTGGAGATGCTGGAGTGCCTCGCCCGATGAGCGTGGGCCTGTCCCGCCTGGACCTGCGGGGCTCCCGCGCACGGCTCGCCGTTCCGCGGGTGGAGGACGCCCCGGAGCTCTATCGCATGCTCGCCGGCCGCCGCGAGATCCTCGACTGGATCGAATGGTCCGGTCCCGCGGACGCCGAGGAGATGCGCGCGCGCGCGCGCCACTGGCGCATCGACACCCAGGGCGGTTCCAACTACCAGCTGGCGATCCTGCGGGCCGACAGCGGCGCGGTGGCGGGTTCCCTGAGCCTGCGCGGCGTGGACCGCGGCGGCCGTCTGGACCTGGGGTACTGGATCGGCCTCGAGCACCAGGGCCGCGGGCTCGCCAGCGACGCCGTGGGGCTCGCGGTGTGGCTGGCCTTCGAAGCGCTCGAAGCCCCCGCCCTGACCGCCTGCGTCTTCGAGGGCAACGACGTGTCCCGGCGCGTGCTGGAAAAGCACGCTTTCGAGCAGGCGATCTCCGCGGGCGGCGGCGGCGCGTGCGCCACGTCCGCCTGTGCCGGCGTCGAGCAGGGAGCCAATGCGCGGCCCCGCTGGTCCTTCGTGCTCACGCGCGAGCGCTGGAACCAGGCCCGGGAGCGGGCCGCGGAGGGCACGCCCGCCGCCGCCCTCCTTCCTCAACGCCCGTTGGGCTTCGAAATCGCCTTCGACGAATTGCGTCCGTAGAGCACGCTCAGGTCGTTCGAGAAACCGTTCGCCACGCACAGGTCGATCCGCCCGTCGCCGTCGAGGTCCGTGAGCACCAGGTCCAGGGGACCGAGGCCGGCGCCCAGGTCGTCGAAGGCGCGCAGGGACAGTTCCGCCGCGCCCCGCGGAACCGCGGCGGTCCAACCATTGATCAGGTGGCTGTCCTGGGCGGCCACGAACACCTCCGCGCGGCCGTCGCCGTCCACGTCGGCCGCGGCGAGCCGGTGGGGTCGCAGGCCGGTGTTCAAGGTCGCGGCCACGCGAAACTCCGCGGGCCCGGCGCCGGAGAGCAGCGCGCACCACTGCCCCTGGGTCGAGCCCGGGGCGCTCAGGGTGAGCACCGCGAGGTCCTGGCGTCCGTCGCCGTCGAGGTCAGAGCCCGCGGCGTCCAGGGGCGCGCCGGCGAGGGGCGTGAATCCCAGCTCCACCAGCGAGAGTCGGCCCTGGGCGTCCCGTCGCGCATCGAGCCAGGCCACGCCGACCCGTTCTCCGGGTGCCGCGAGCAGGCAGGCCATCTCCGGCGCGGGGTCGCCGTCCAGCTCGATGGCCGCCAGTGCCCGCGGCGAGGAGGGCACGCGCAGCCCCGCGGCCGGGCTCTCCTGCCCCCCTTGGCCCCCCAGGAATTCCGCCTCGCGGATCGTCACCAGGGCGGCGTTGGGATCGCAGAGCACGAGCTCCAGGCCGCCCGCGCGCGGGCTTCCCGCGTCCACGTCCAGGGTCAAGAGATCGCTGGCCGCGCCGCCGAGTTCGAGGGGCGAGAGCGGCGTCAGGCCGCCCTGCTCGTCGCCCGCGGCGCGCATCAGCCGTGCGCCTGCGGGCCCCGTGGCGAGGAACAGGAGGTCGAGCCCGGGACGGCCGTCGAATTCCACGAGGCGCGGCGCCCGCGCCTCGGAACCGCTCTCCAGGCGCCGGCCCGCCTCCACGGTCGTCGGTGAGGAAGGGCTCGATCCGGCGCGCCGCACCACGGTGCTCACGCTGTTGGACTTGGCGTCGATGGACGCGAGGCGCAGCGGGCCCGGCGCGTCGCCCGCCGAGGCCAGGGCGTTGGGAAACTCGCCCAGGGGCACGCTCGCCGCGGACTCCAGCCCGCCCGCGCCGTCGCCCAGGAGAAGCCCGATGCCCTGGGTGTCGCGGTTGGCGACGGCCACGTCCAGCAGGCCGTCGCCGTCCACGTCGAGCACGGCGAGGGATCCGGGAGTCTGCCCGGCGTAGATGCCCGTGCGCGAGCGCGGCCCGGTGGCGGAGAGCCCCGACAGAACCAGGGCGCTCAGTTGATAGTGATGCAGCAGCACCAGGTCCTGGCGTCCGTCGCGATCGAAGTCCGCGGCCGAGAGGCCGATGGGGATCGCGTCCACGGGCCAGGCCGCGGGCGTGCCTTCGAACCACGCGCGGGCTCCGCCTGGATTTCCAAGTCCGGCGATCCACAACTCGCGGTCGCCGCCGGCGATGGCCAGCTCCAGATCGCCGTCGCCGTCCACGTCCAGTTCCGCCAGGGCCCTGGGCATGCCGCCCAGGGTCAGACGGTGCGTCGGCGCCCCATCCGCCGTTGCGTAGGCCTCCACGGCGCCCGCTCCCTGGAATCCCACCACGACCGCGCCGAGCTCGGTGCTGACCAGGGCGCAGCGCGGCCACTCCGCTCCGAGTGTCCAGTGTTCAGGCTGGGCCGCACCGTCGCGCAGGAGCTCCAGGCGACGTCCGTCGCAGGCCGCGGCGAGCACCGCCCCGCCCGCGAGGAACCCGGCGGCCAGGGCGCGCGGTCGATGCTCCAATTCCCAGGACCGGGTGCTTGGGCCCAGGTGGGTTGGGCTGTGGACTTCCAGCGTGCGCGCGCCGCGGGAAGCCAGGGCCAGGGCCCGGCCCCTGTCGGCCCCGAAGCTCTCCGGCGGCAGGGCCAGCGGCGCCAGGGGGAAGTCCCCGCAGGGAACCCGCGTGCTCTGCCGCGAAAGTCCCTCCGCCGAGCCGCGCCAGACGCAGAGTCCGCCGGGGCTCACCAGCGTGGCGGCCAGATCGTCCCAGCCGTCGCCATCGAGATCGGCCGCGCACAGTCCTTCCGGCTTGAGGTCCAGGAGGCGCTCGCGCCGCGCCCGAAACGGCGCCTGGCCGGACCCGTCGTGGGCCGCGCGCCCGAGGTCGGGCTGCTCCGCGTGGCTTCCAGGGGCGGCCGGCGATTCCGCGGCCCCGGGCTCCTGCGTGATCGCGACCGCCGAGGGTGCGGCGGGGCCCCTGCCGGGCTGCGGCGGCGCCTCGCCACAGGCGAGTGCGAGGATCAGGATCGGCCACGGGGCCCCGCGCGGCCCTCCGCGGACGAGCTGCGGCGGTGCGGAGACGTTCCCGCGGGGCCCGGTGTGGTCCATGGATCCATGGTAGGAAACAGGGGTAGGAAACCGGGGTGGGAAACCGGCGCGGCGTGCGCGCGAAAGCGGGCGGCGCTGCTCACGGCGAGGCCCATGCACTATCCTGGCCGCGATGTCGTTTCGCGCCGCCTCCGCGCACCTGCTCCTCGCGGCGCTCCCGTGGGCCTGCACCGCGCCCGAGAAAACCCCGAGCGCGGGTCCGGAGGGCGACGGGGCCCGGCGCCCCGCCCTATCGGAGGAGAGCGCGCGCGAAGCCGCGCCCGAGTCCGGGCCGGGGCTTGCACCGGTCGCGGCGCCCGGGAGCGCTCCGCCGGGCACTCCCGCGGGCCCCCGGGGTCCACAGGAGTCCGTGTCCGCCCGCGGACAGGAGCGCATCCTCGAACTCGACATGCTCGACAACGGCTCCGGCACCGAGCCCGTGGATGCGACGGCGCCCGACGGACGCCGCTTCATGATCCCCTGGTGGGTCAGTTCGGGCACGCCGCGGACCACGACCACCGCCGCCGCGGGCCTCGAGCTCGCGCCCGGGGCGCTGCTCTCCCAGCCCATCGCGGCCTACGGGCCCTTGGCGGTGCGTCTGCGCGTCGAGGGCCGCGTGGTGGGGGCCGGGCGCCTGCGGCTGGAAGACGGCCGCGGAGGGAGCTTCGAGCTGGAGTTGCGGGACCAGAGCTTCTCCTTCACCGGCGCCGACCTCGAGAGCCGCTTCGGCCGCGCCCCAGAGCCGCGGTTTCTGCTGGAGCTCTCCGCGCCGATGGACTCCGCGGGAGCCGTGTTCCACGACCTGCGGGCCATCGTCTCCTGGCCCTGCCCCGAGCCCCGGGACCTCGCCTTGGAGCTCTACCGTCTTTGCGATGGGGTGGTGCGCACCTGGCTGGAGCGCGGATCCGACCGCGATGGACCGCGCAGCACCGCGTTCCTCACCCGGCGCTTCGACGTGGTCACCGGCGAGAAGATCGACTCGGGCGCGGGCTGCATCCACCCGCTGTTCGAGGGCCTGCTGGAGGCCTCGGCGTTTCTCGACGTGCCCGAATGGAACGCCGCCCTGGAGACGTTCCTCGGCGATTTCTTCGAGCTGGGGTTCCACCCCGCCACGGGACTGCCGCGGGATTGGGACGGCGCGACCGACCTGCCCCAGGACCGCAAGCCGGTGGAGGTGGGCCGCTACCTGGCGTTCCTGATCGATCTGGAGGAGACCGGGCCCGAGCGCTTCCGCGGACCCGCGGCGCGCCAGGTGGATCGGCTGGTGGAGACGATCCTGGCCCGCGGGCTTCTGCCCGACGGCAGCCTGGCCGTGAAGTACGTGCCCGCCGACGGCACGCCCAGCCTCGACGTGCCTCTCCTGCGGCGCCTGGATGTGGCCGCGCAATTCGCTCGGCTCGCGCGGCTGCGGGGCGAGGAGCGCCTGGCGGAATGTGCCCGCGTGGCCCTGGCGGCCCTGGAATTCACGCACTTCTGGGCCGGCACCTGGTCCACCATCGACCCGGACTTCGACGACAACTACGGCCACTGGGGCCAACGGGCGGCCACGATGCTCGCGGCCTTCCCGGAGGATCCCGAGTTCCGGCGCTTCAACCTCGGCGCCTTCGCCCACTTCGCGCCGGTGTGGCGTGACGCGCTGCGCTTCGGGGGCAGCATGGCCTCGGACCAGAACCGCTGCTGGGAGTTTTTGCAGCGCGTGGCGCAGATCGAGCCCGCGATCCGCCCCGAACTCGATCAACTCATGGTGGGTTCGATCCGCGCGCACCTGAAGGGCCGGCAGTACGCCAACGGCTCCTGGGGGGACTCCACCTTCGTGGCCTTTTCGCCGCGGGCCTCGCTCAACATCGGCGACCTGACGGGCTACCCGGCGAACATGTTGAACGGGCTCGCCGTGGCCTGCCGCGAGGGGAGCAGCCTGCGCGACGACGCCACGCGCGCCCTGTTCACCGCCGTGCTGCGCTCCTCGGAGCAGATCTACCGCCGGCCCCACGGGTTGATCCTGCGCCGCGAGCAGGCGCCGGGGCTCAACGTCGCCGGCGGCGACCTGCGGTTGTTCGCGGCCGCCGTGGAGATGCTGGAGCAGTTGCCTAGCGACGGACTCCGCGCAGCACGCTGACGTCGTTCGAGAAGGCGTTCGCCACGCACAGGTCCACCAGGCCGTCGCCGTCGGCGTCCGACAGCACGAGGTCCAGGGGCCCGCGCCCCGCGCCCAGCCCGTCCAGGGGCGCCATCGCGAACGGCAGGCCCGCGCTGCCGGGCACGCTGGTCCAGGTCTGCACCAACGTCGTGGTCTGGATCGCCACGAACACCTCGGCGCGGCCGTCGCCGGTCACGTCGCCGGCGGCGATGCCGCGCGGGAGCTGCGCGGTGGGCACCGGCGGGAGGACGCGGAAGTCCGCGGCGCCGCCCGGTCCCCGGAGCAGCGGGTGCCAGGCTCCCACCGGCGAGTCGTGGGCACGGGTCACCAGCACGGCGAGGTCCGCGCGGCCGTCGGCGTCGAAGTCGCAGGCGGCGGCCTCCAGGGGCGCGCCACCGAGGGCCGTGAATCCCAGTTCCCCCAACTCCAGGAGGCCTCGGTCATTCCGCCGCGCATCGAGCCAGGCGACGCCCACGCGCTCCCCCGGCGAGCCCAACACGCAGGCCCATTCGGGCACGGGGTCGCCATCCAGTTCCAGGGCCACCAGTTGCAGAGGCACCGAGGGCACCGACAGGCGCGCGCCCTGCTCCAGGGCGGCCGGGTCGCCCAGGGCCGCGGCATGCTCCAGGAGCAGCACCCTGCCGCCGTTGGCGTGGCAGAGGAGGACTTCCGGCCGACCGTCCTGGTCCACGTCCACCAGGGCCAGATCCGACGCCCCAAAGCCCAGGGGCAGCGCCGCCCGGGGTTCCATGCGCCCCGCGGCGTCGCCTGCGAACAGGCGCAGGTCGGAGCCCCCCTGGCCGGCCACCAGGAACAGGGCGTCCAGGCCGGGGCTGCCGTCGAGCTCCGCCAGGTGGGGCGAGCGCGGCTCCGAGCCGCAGGGCACTCCGGGATGGACCAGCAAGCTCCCCTGGTCCCGCACCACCGCGGAGAGCGTGTTGGTCTTGGCATTGAGAGCCAAGAGCCGCACGGGCCCGTCGTCCCCGGACGCCGCGGACGGCGCGGCCGCGATCGTCATCGGGAAATCCTCCAGGGGAAAATTGGAGCCGATCCGCAGGGAACCCGCTCCGTCGCCGCGGATCACGCCCAGTCCTTGGGGATCGCGATTTCCCACCACGAAGTCGAGGCTGCCGTCGCTGTCCACATCGAGCAGCGCGAGGCCCGCGGGCGTCTGCCCCACGTAGAACGTCGGCCGTCGCTCGGGCCCCGCCGTGGAAAGTCCCGTGAACACCTGGAGGGACAGGCTGAAGTCGTTGAGCACGGCCAGATCGTCCCGGCGGTCGCCGTCGAAGTCGCCCACGCCCAGGGCCGTGGGAATCGCATCGGCGCGCCAGCGCAAGGGCGAGCTGTCGTCGAACCAGTCCCCCGGGCCGCCCGCGCTGCCCGCGCCGTAGACCAGCACATCGTGGTCGCCCGCGGCCACGCACAGTTCGCGGTCGCCGTCGCCGTCGACGTCGAGCTCCGCCAGGGCGCGCGGAATGCCGCCCACCTGGATCGCGCCCAGGCGCGCGCCCGGGGCGGGCTCCCCGGGCTCCCCCCGCGGCACGAGGTAGGCCTCGACCGCGGTGGAATCCTGAAAACCCACCAGCACGGCCGAGAGCGCGGTGCTGACCATGGCGCAGCGCGGCAGATCGGCGGAGAGCTTCCAGGCTTCCGGGGCGGCGGCGCCCTCCCGCAGGACCTCCAGTCGCCTGCCGTCGCAGGCCGCGACTACCAGGGCAGCGCCGCCGGCGTTGCCAGCCGCCAGGGCGCGGGGCGTGCGCTCCAGGGCGAAGGCGCGGCAGTCCGGAGCGGCGAAGGACAGCGTGCGGGCGCCGCGGGAGGCGATCGCGATGCGCTGGGTGACGCCCGGGGCCTGGAAGCTCCCCGGCGGCAGCGCCACCGGTGCCAAGGGGAAGTCGGCGCAGTCGTAGGTCTCGAAGCCGTGGTCCAGACTCCCCGAGACCGACGACCAGACCAGCAGGGCGCCCGGCACCACCAGGGTCGCGGCCACGTCGAGCCGACCGTCGCCGTCGAAGTCGCCGCTGCACAGCCCCTCGGGCTTGCCCGGCAGCGGTTGCTCGCGACGGGCCTCGAAGGGGGCCGAGTAGCCGCCCAGGGGGCCGAAGGGTGCCCCGGCGGCCTGGGCCCGGGCATGGGCGGGGTGGACCGGGTCCCCGTGCGCGACGGCGGCCGGCGGGGCCCCCAGCGCGGCCAGGGCCCAGGCCGCGGGCCCGAGCATGCCGACGGTCCACGGCGGGAAGGGCATCGGGGCATCGTACCCGGGTGCCGGGGGGAAGCCACGGGCGGAGGAAACCCGACGCTCGTTCGTCGCTAACCCACTGCGCGGCGAGGACGCCCCCCGGCAGGTGCGGCTATCCTGCCGGTTCGCGGGGCCGGAGGCCGCCGCCGTGTCCATGGGTCGCAAGCACAAGTTCCTGGTGGTCGGCTGTTCGCTGCTCGCGCTGCTCGTGGCCGTGTTGTGGTGGCTCGTCGTCGGTCCCGAGGCTCCACCCCGGGCCCTCGAGGAGCCGCCTGTGGTTCAGGAACCCGCGTCGGCCCCCGCGGCGCCGGTGGCCCAGGATCTCCAGTCCCCCGACGATCGGGGCGCCGGAGGTTCGGTGCCCGTGGGCGATCCCCTGCACACCACCGTGGCCTGGCCGGTCAAGTTGCGGCTCGAACTCGTCGATCCGGCGGGCCTGGCCAAGGCCCCGGGCGTGGCTTCCCTGGGATCCAGCGCTTCGGCGCGCCTGGCGGGCTCCGTGCTGGGCCCGGAGGGCACGGGGCTCCCGGCCCGGGTGCGCTTCGCCGCCGGTCCCAACGAGGGGCGCCTGCTGACCACGAACAGCGCAGGCAAGTTCGGAGCCGCGGACCTCTACCCCGGCCTTTCGGTGGTGGAGGTGGACGGCCCAGGGGACTACGACGTGCGCCGCGAAGTGCGCTTGCGCTCGGGCGCGGAGACCTCCCTGAACCTGGGCTTCGGCATGCCGGGCGCCGCTTCGGGTCGCGTGCTCGACCGCGACGGAAAGCCTGTGGAATCCGCCGCGGTGGAGCTCGACGGCCAGCTGCAGTATTCGGCGGCCGACGGTTCGTTCCTGTTCTCCAACGTGGCCTCGGGCTACGACGTGGTGTGCACCGTGTCGAAGCCGGGCTTCGCGGCCCACTTCGAATTGGTGACCATCGCCGCGCGCCAGACCAACGACCGGCTGGTGTTCACGCTGCTCGCCGCCGCGGCCCTCGACGTGGAGATCCCCGAGCGTCTGGGTTCCCCCGGCGAGGCCATGGTGGTGCTGATGAACGCCAACGCCGCGGCCCAGAGGCGCTTTCCCTGGCGCACGGTGAGCCCCTTCAAGCTCCAGCCGGGATCGCGGGCCCACCTGGAGGGCCTGCCCGCGGGCACGCGCGTGCGCGTGTACGTCTTCCACGCGGGCGCCCTCGCGCGGCCCAGCTACGCGGAGGTGAACCTGGAGGAAGGGCAGACCCAGCTGGCAGTGGTGCATCTGGATCCCGCTCCGGTTGTGGTGGGCACCGTGCGCACCCAGGACGGACTGGTGGCGCCCGGCGCCCGCGTGCGCCTGGAGGCGCCCGATCGGGTGGGTTCCACCCTGGCCTACTTCGAGGAGACGGCCCTGTTCCTCGAAACCGAGGTGTTGCCCTCGTTTCCCATGGGCCTGCAGGAGGCCGTTGCCGATCACAACGGCCGCTTCGAGTTCACCGCCTACGCCAAGCAGGCCCCGCGCCGCTACGTGGTGGCCACCTCCGCCGACGGAGCGGAGACCGGCTCGGTGATCATCGGCCCGGAGGATCAGGTGGTGAACCTGGTGCTCGCGCCGCGCCGCGCGTCCGGCAGCCTGAAGGTGGAATTCCCAGGCCGCCACCAGGCCCTGGAAGTCGAATGCACGGTCCGCGGCGAGCCCCGCGACAGGATCGTGCTGCCCGCGGGCGAGGCCTACGAACTCGCCGATCTGCCCGGGGGAACCTGGCGCCTGACCGCCACCTGGCGCGGCCAGGAGATTCCGGTCTCGGACACGGCGGGTCGGGGTTTCCTCGTGGAGGGATCCACCACGCAGGTGGTCCGTCTGCCCCAGGGCGCGATCGACGGCCAGGACGAGGACACGCTGTTGCGCGCCGGGCGCAGGCCCTAGCCTGCTGCGCGGACCGCGGCCGGAGTGCCCGCCACGCCCCGGGATCCCCGTGCGGCTCCCGCGAGTAGAATCGCGCCCGTGAATTCACTGCAACTCGACGGCGCGAGCCTGACCCTCGAAGCCCTGGCGCCGATTTTCCGCGGCGAGTCCCTCTCGATCTCCATCGCGCCGTCGGCCCGCGCCGCCGTGCTGCGCGCGCGCAAGCTCGTGGAGCAGCACGTGGAGGCCGGGGACGTGGTCTACGGGCTCACCACGGGCTTCGGCAAGCTGAAGAGCGTCGCCATCGCCCGCGAGGACCTGGCGGAGTTGCAGACGAACCTGGTGCTCTCCCACTGCTGCGGCGTGGGCGCCCCCATGCCCGAGGCCGAGGTGCGCGCCGCCATGGTGCTGCGGCTCAACGGCCTTCTGCGCGGACACTCCGGCGCGCGGCTCGAAGTCTGCGAACAATGGGCGCGCCTGATCGAGAAGGGCTTCGTGCCCGTGGTGCCCCAGCAGGGCTCGGTGGGGGCCAGCGGCGACCTGGCGCCCCTGGCGCACCTGTGCGCCGCCACGATGGGTCACGGGGAAGCGACCGTGCGCGGCGTCCGCATGTCGGCATCTTCGGCCCTTTCCCAGGTGGGCGAGCGGCCCCTGGTGCTCCAGGCCAAGGAAGGCCTCGCGCTGATCAACGGCACGGAGATCATGAAGGCCATCGCGGTCGGCGTGCTGCTGCGGGCCGCGAACCTCTCGCGCACGGCGGACGCGGTCGCCTCGCTCACCCTGGAGGCCCTGCAGGGCTCCCAGGTGCCCTTCGACACGCGCTTCGCCGACTTGAAGGGCCACGCCGGGCATCGCCGCACGTCCGAGAACATGCTGCGCTGCCTCGCGGACTCCGAAGTGATGAGGAGCCATGCGGACTGCGGCCGCGTGCAGGATCCCTATTCCCTGCGCTGCATTCCCCAGGTGCACGGCGCTTTCAAGACCGCCCTGGAGCACGCCTGGTCCGTGCTGGCGAACGAGGTCAACGCCGTCACCGACAACCCGATCCTGTTCCCGGACACGGGCGAGGTGCTGAGCGCCGGCCAGTTCCACGGCCAGCCGATCTCCATGGTGATGGACTACCTGGCCCTGGCCACCTGCACCCTGGCCAACATCTCCGAACGGCGCGTCGAGCAGTTGGTGAACCCCGACCTGTCGCGACTGCCGGCGTTCCTCGCGCAGCGGGCGGGACTGCACTCGGGCCTGATGATCGCCCAGGTGACCGCCGCGGCCCTGGCGAGCGAGAACAAGTCCCTGGCGCACCCGGCCTCGGTGGATTCGATCCCCACCAGCGCCAACCAGGAGGACCACGTGTCCATGGGCAGCATCGCCGCGCGCAAGGCGCGCGCGATCGTCGACAACGTCGAGTGCGTGTTGGCCATCGAGGTCCTGTGCGCGGCCCAGGCGCGCGAGTTCAAGGCCGAACTCAAGGCCGGCCGCGGCGCCGAGGCCGTGCACCGCTGCCTGCGCAGCAAGGTCAAGGCCAGCGCGGGCGACCACTACCTGCACACCGACATCGAAGGGGCCCGCGCCCTGGTGGCTTCGGGGCAGTTGGCCGCGGCCGCGGCGACGGCCCTGGGCGGCGAGCTCTCGGCCTGAGGGACCGCCCTACTCCGGCGTGGGGCCTCGGGGGCCGGAGGCGCGGCGGCGCGTGAACAGCCGACCCAGATCGTCGAAGTACGTGTAGGCCACCGGCGTGACGATCAGGGTGAGCAGCAGCGAGAGCGTCTGGCCGCCGATCACCACCACGGCCACGGCGCGCCGTTCCTCGGCCCCCGGTCCGCTGCCCACGGCGAGCGGCAACATGCCCGCCACGAGCGCCAGGGTGGTCATCAGGATCGGCCGCAGGCGGTCGCGGTTCGCCTCCAGGATCGCCGCGTGCCGCTCCAGACCGCGGGCCCGCAGCTGGTTGGTGTGGTCGATCTGCAGGATCGAGTTCTTCTTCACCACGCCGAACAGCACCAGGATGCCCAGGGCCGAGTAGAGGTTGAGGGTCGAGTCGGTCCAGTAGAGCGACAGCAGGGCAAAGGGCACCGAGAGCGGCAGGGAGAGCAGGATCGTCAGCGGGTGGACCAGGCTCTCGAACTGGCTGGCGAGGATCACGTACATGAGGACCAGGGAGAGGCTGAAGGCCCACAGGAACTCCTGGAACGTGCGTTCCAACTCGCGGCCGCGTCCCGAGACTCGGGTCGTGTAGGCCGCCGGCATGTTCATGGCGGCGCTGGCCTCGCGCAGGGCGGCCAGGCGGTCGGCCAGGGCATAGCCCGGGGCCACCGACGCCCGCAGCGAAACCTGCCGCTGGCGATCCATGCGATCGATGCGCGACGCGCCCACGGCCTCCTCGAAGCGCGCCACGCTGTCGAGCCGCACCAGGCCGGTGCCGCCGTTCGCCGGGACGTGGAGCTCGCCCAGGCGCTCCGCCGCGACGCGATCGGTCTCCCGCAGACGCAACACCACGTCGTAGTCCTCTCCCAGCTCGCGGTCCCGGAAGCGCGAGGCACGGTCGTCGCCGCCCACGAGCACCCGCAGCGTGTCCGCCACGTCGGCCACCTCCACGCCCAGGGCCGCCGCGCGGTCCCTGTCGATCACCGTGCGCAATTCCGGTGTAGAGAGCCGCAAGGTCGTGTCGGCATCCACGATGCCCCCCAGGTTCAGGGCGCGCGCGCGCAGCTCTTCCCCGTACCCGTTCAGGGCGTCCAGGTCCGGTCCGAGGATCGAGAAGTCGATCTCGAAGTTTCCCCCGCCGATGTTGAAGGAGGGCGAATTGCGCACCGAACAGCGCAGGTGGGGGATTTGCGCCAGCCGCCGGCGCACGTCGACCATCACGTCGCGCTGGGTGGTGATCTCGCGCCAGGCCCGGGAGGGTTCGCCCGCGCGGAGGCATTCGAGCAGGCGTCCCAGGGAGAAGCGCCGTTCGGAGTGGGGCGCGATGCGCACGAACACGTCGCCGCGGCTCACCTGTCCCAGGAAGCTGCCGCCGGTGGTGGCGAGCACCGTCCGCACGTGTGGAGTCTCGCGCAGCACGCGCTCCACTTCGGCCATGGCCCGGTCCATGGACGCCACGCTGGCCCCCTCCGGGCCGCTGACGTTGACCTCGAATTCGGCCTCGTCCACGTCCGTGGGCGTGTACTCCTGCCGCACCCAGGAATACAGCGG
>JADJQU010000002.1 GCA_016712565.1 Planctomycetota bacterium
GGCCTGTTCGTGCCGCCGCACCCAGGTCCGGCGCCCTTGCGGGCCAACGTCCGCGCCCAGATGCCCGGGCGGCCCAGGCTCGGGAAGGCGCTGGCAGGCAAGTCCCAACGCCTCTGCGGAGGTGGAGGACGCCCTGGTGGCCGCCGATCGCGAGCGCGCGACAGGCGTCCCCGGTCGAAGCCCCCGCCGCGAGCTGCCGTTGCCCTGGGCCCCGCCTCCAAGACATGCAACGCACGGGCTTCGCCGACTCTTCGACGTGCTGGAGGCTCCAGCGCACGGCGCTCTACGGCCGAGACCGCCCTGGTGGAGAGCCGCGCCGGCTGTGCACGAACACCCTCCCTGCCCTACTAAGGCCCTGGGCGGCGGCTGGTCCGAACAGGCGGCAGGGAGCCCGGGCGGCTATCCTGAACGCCCATGCTGGTCCTTCCGGGCCTCACCGCTTGCGCGCCGTTTCTCATCGCCGCGTGTGGTGGGTTCCCTCGCGCGCAGGGGCTTCGCGCCTGCTCGCGCGGCCGGCTGGCGCACGGCCCGTGCGTTGCCGGCGATCCTCCTGCAGGACGGTCTGGTGCTCTTCGGCGGGTCGGCCACGAGTTTCAGTCCGGTCGATTGCGCGAAGGCCCTGCCCTTCCAGATCTGGTGCTTCGGCGGAGCCGTGGTGCAGTCCATCTTCGAGAGAAACCGCCAAGGCAGGATCGGCGGCCACCGGAGGGACACCCTGATGGACAACTGGCTCCTCTACTACGCCTACACCGTGGCCTGGGTTCTCGCCTGGGCCGCCCTGATCCAGACCCGCGACGCCGTGAAACCCGCCTGGAAGGACCCGCTGCGCCTCGGTGTGGCCGCGATCCTCCTGGTCAACGCCCTGGCGGGAGCGTCCTGGCCCTGGTGGGGGACCTGAGGGCGATCACTGGAGCGGCATCACGTCCGCGATCTTGAGCGCCACGATGGCGGCGGAACTCCCACCAGAGCAGCGCGGCACCGCAGACGACGAGCGTCACGGCAGCCAAGGAGGACCGGAGCTCTGGGTTCACAGGTGGCCTTGGATCACTGACGGCAGAGCAAGCGGGGCCACGCTCCGTGCCGCCTGTGCCGGTTCGCCGGCGCGAGGATGCCGTGATCAAGCGGGGGTGGAGCAGCTTGGCCACACTGAGGGTGACCTTGCTGCGACGAGAGTGTTCCAACCTGGTCTGGGTCGAAGAACCCTGTGCGGCTCGTGGACTCCAACCGGAATTGCCTTCCCGAGTCCAGTTCCCTCAGACCCCTCGAGAAAACGCAGCTGTGCCAGGCCACGTTCTCGCGTCGGATGTGGCCGTAGTGACAGCCCTCCGCCCCTAGAGGCACCGGGATCGATGAGACGCAGTCAGGACGGGGCTGATCGAGCGCTGCCGGCAGCCCACCTTCCTCCACGGCGTGCCTGTCGATGGCAGAGATCAGCGGCTCGACATTGGATCGGACCTCGGGCGGGTCTTCGAGACCGGCAATGGGCCGCTCGGCATCTCTTGCTCAGCTGAGCTCACGTTGCGAGGAAGTCGTTCACTCGCGCACGAGCTGGATGACTTTTTCGGAAGGGCTGTTCCGGTCGAGGATCCACTCGAAGGGCTCGATCTTGCGGTAGCCCGCCAACGCGGGGAGCGTCACACGATACGTGCCCGGCTGAGTCTGGAAACAGGTGAGTCGACCGGATCCGCTGCTCATGCTGGCCCTGCCGCGAAACGGCAGGTCGTCAACACGCTCGAACTTGACGTCGTCCATCGCGCGCATCGTCCAGGGCACGAGTTTGTCGCCTTCGCGCAGGACGAGTTCGACGGAGTAGTCGGGCTCCAGCGACAGGCTCAGTTCATTGGTGCCTGGGACGACTTCGAGGGCCCCCAGGGCGGAAAGATGCGCCCCGACGCAAGCATCGATCCAGACCGTTCCGCACGGCGCCATGAATTCGAAGGTTCCGGGGGAAGTCTCCGACTGCCCAGAGCCCACGAGGTACGCCCGCTTGTCGAGGGGCCCCTTGTGTCCCCAACGATAGCTCGCGCCGCTCACGGGTTTCCCCGTAGCTGCATCGGTGAGATGCGCAACGACCCTGCCAGCGGGCGGCACTTCGACGAGCAGTTCCTGCCGCAGCAGGCCTGCCAGAAAAAACTCCTTCGCGAAATGTGCCTGCTGGATCGCGATTCGGCAGCGCCCCGCGTCGAGCAGGATCGGATCGGAGATCCAGGTCCCCGCTTCGATCGTCGACATGCTCGAACTTGGGATCTTCTGCGTGCGATACGTGCTACGGATGACGACGTCTAGGGAGTAGACGGTCAGTTCGAAGGCCTTCACGTCCCAGCCCGCGCTGAATTTGACCGTGATCACGACTTCGACTTTCCCCTCCTGGGGCAGATCCGTGATCGCGAGGACGACCTGACTTTGCTGTCCTGGAACGATCGTGAACGACTGCTCGGCCAGGCTCTGCGGCTCGAGGGTCGAGCCGACTTCAGCGCGAACTCTGTAGGGGCCGCCAACGAGTTCCTCGACGGCGAGGATGGGCCGCGCTTCCGAGCCGAGCTGATCTCCGCGCCACTGGGTGATCGACTTGAGTACGGGACCGAGCTCCTGGTAGAGCTGCAATCGCAACTTGGGATCGCGATTCGCACCGTCGATCGCCAGGCGCAAGCTCCCGATGGGTTCGAGGCGCAGGAAAAACTCACCGGCGGCGAGCGGATCGACCAGGATGCATCCCATCGCGTAGCCCGTGCGCTGCACGAAGTGCATCGGCAATCCCGAGGCGAGATCGTCCGTGGCATACGCGATTTCGAGCGGGGATCGCAGGCTCACGCCGATGGGATCGCCCGTGGGACGCTCCAACCGTTCGTCGATTCCAAGGGCATCCCACTCGGAGAGTCGATACAGGGAGAGATCGTCGAGCTCGAGGTTGTCTCGCGCATCGACCACGTGCAGGAGCACAACGTTCGTCCACTGACAACGCAGCTCTGGCAGTCGTGCCTCGGCAACCTCGGTTCCGAACGGGGCACGAGCATGGCCGGCCGGCCACCCAGTTCGAGCTTCGAGATCAGGTAATGCGCGCCCGGGGGCAGGTGCGCTGACCACTGGCCCTGGGTCACTTGCACGACGATCGGATCCTGGCGCGGATCGAGGACATGCAGGGTGAAGGAGCCGGATTCACTCCTGTGCTCCGCGCCGCCTGCGTCGAGCACGACGATGGTCGCGAGCTCGGTTGGCGACGGAGTGAGCAAGGGGGGCGGTGCCGGCTCAAGGGCCGTGCGCCGCGGCGAGTCGGGAGCCGCAACGTCCAGCTCTCGGGCGTTTCCCGTTGGATCCCTCGGACGCTCACGCGGCGCGTCGGTCGCCGCCGTCGGCGATGTGCGCAGAGGATCTGGATCGTTCGAGACCCGCCAGATCACGGCGAAGAGCGCAAGGACCAACAGGCTCGCGCCCCATACGCGGATTCGCTTCGATGACATGGATTCGGCGCGTCTTACCGGATCTTGGAGGTCCTGGCCTGCGGCGCAACAGCCCAGCTCTGAGATTCCCGTGGGCAAGGCATCCCGTGGCTGGACAGAGCGCGAGCTCGAACAGGCACGGCGAAGCCGCGATTCAAGGCACGGGCCCGGTGCAACCGCATTCGCACGGATGGGAGGACCGCGTCGGAACTGACGCCTCGACCACCCCAGCGGAGGGAAGTCCGAAGCCCCGAGAATTCCATTGGCCCATGAGAGACCGCCATGTGCACCTGGATGTCGTCGCTCCTCTTGATGGGCTCCGCACTCTGTGCTGTCGCGCCGCTAGCGCAAGCCGAGTTCCAGGACCTGACCGGCTCGCCGGATAGGAATTCCAAGCCCCAGACCATGCCGTCACGGTAGCACTCCGCAGGGCTAGGGGGGCCGCGAAGGGGCGGTATTCGCCGTACTTCCGCGGGTCGAGACGCTCTGGGCCTGCCGCGAAGCGTCGTCGGAGAGCGCTCAAGCGGCGGGCCGTGGCTCGCGTGGCAATGCGTCGCCTCGGGCGCATGCGGAGCGTGCGGGAATGCCCGCTGGTTCTCACCTCACGCGCCGAAGGCCAGTTCTTCTCCGACGCGCGAGCGCGCGGGGACTGGAGGCGCGCCGGGCCGTCCGAGAGGATCGAGGTTCTTTCGCACGACGACGGCATCGCTGAGTTAAGCCCTGATTCGTCCCGAAGCGACGAATCGCAACAGCCCTCCATGGGCTGTTGAGAGAGGAATCCCGCGATCAGCTTGCGTCGTGCTCCGCAGTGCGGGCACTCGAGCACGTCGATGGGAAAGACGCTTTGCAAGCGCCCGGCTCAAGTCAGGCGGCGCGTCTTCTCGCGGCGCTCTGTGTCTGAGTCGTGCGCGGCTGTGCAGTCAGCGGGCGCTGCACTCGCCGTCGTTGACTTGATCCGTCCCGGCACGAGCAATTCGCAATCAGGCGCCGCGAGTGCGAGCACACCATGAGACGTGTGCGGATGAGCACGCGGCCTGGACACGAGAGCCGCCATTCGCTCGAGGAATGTCCGTGGATCGACAGGCGTGCGGGTCGACGCGGAGACGTTCGTGCGACGCGTCGTCGCGGTGGAACCGACGAGCTTCGCCGGCGGGCCCAATCTCGGTACGACGCTGCAGGCCGCGGGACGGCCGCGATCCTCCTGGTCAACGCCCTGGCGGGAGCGTCCTGGCCCTGGTGGGGGACCTGAGGGCGATCACTTGAGCGGCATCACGTCCGCGATCTTGAGCGCCACGATGGCGACCCCTATCAAGCTCTCGCCGGCGATCAGACCCGAGGCCATCGGGACCACGTAGCTCGAGGCGAAGCGCGGCACGACGCGGCGCAGGATCTCGGCCATGAGGCCCTCCAGGAACATGGCGATTACGTTGCTGCCCGGCAGCACCATCGAGAGCCCGAGTCCCGAGGGCGAGGGCACGAAGGCCTTGGCTCGCGACGGGGCGAAGCGCTCCGCCAGGGCCAGGAGCACGCCCAGGATGAGGCCGACGGCCGCCGCCAGTTGCGCTTCGCCCCCAGGGCGCCCAGACCGTGGGCGAAGGCCTCGACACGCCGGCCCACACCACGCAGGAGGGCGCGGGCCAGCCCTCGGTTCCCAGCACCGCGGGATCGGGGATCAAGAGCCGGAAGGCCGGCACGATCACCAGGGCGCCGACCACCACGCCCACGAGTTGGGCGCGGAACTGGGCCCGCGGGTCGCCGCCCAGGAGCCAGCCGGTCTTCAGGGTCGTGAGCAGGTCCGCCGCGTGCAGGCCGACTCCGCCGGTGACGTTGCCCGACATGATGTTCCCTGGCAGGTTTCCCGGCGTGACGGCGCCGTAGATCAACTGCGTCACCGGCCCCAGGGCCTTGGTGGGGTCACGTCCGTCTCGCCGGTGACTCCGCGCCGCCACGAAGCCCATCACGATCGACAGCGGAAGCGCGATCAGCGCGGCCCAGATCGGGATCTGGAACAGCCAAGCCATCAGGAACACGATCAGGGGCGAAAGGGCCAGGAATCCCGCGGGGAACCACCAGGCCGGGCACTCCACCTCGTCGATCGGCGCCACGACCTCGTTCGCGCCGCGCTTCCGGAACACGTGGGAGAGGCCGCTGAAGGAGCGCGCAATGCTGCGCCAGTCCAGTGCAAGGAAGTCAGGCCCGCGGCGACGAGCAGCGACGCTCCAGGCCAGACCGTCCACTTGACGATTTCCTTGTAGCTGACGCCCGTGACCAGGCCGCGCTCCACCAGCGACGGCGCCAGGAAGGCGTAGGTGAGCACGCCCCCGAGCAGCAGGGACCACGCGGTGCGAAAGCTCATCAGGGCGCCCGCCCCGACCAGCACGACCTCGGCCTTGAGCGCCAGCGTCCAGTCCAGGGCCGCGCGGCCGGCGACCGTGAAGGGCAGGCCGATCACGGCGGGGATCTTGAAGCCCGCCATCCAACCCACGGTGGCGTCACGGCACCAGGTGAGCAGGGCCGCGAACAGGCCCGCGTAGAGCAGTGCCCGCGACTGTTTCGCTCCCGCCTGCGCTCCGCCCGAGGCGCCGTCGCCCGCGGCCTCGGCGAATTCGGCGGCGTGGATCGACTTGATCGTCTCCGCCGTGGCCATGCCGGTCGGAAACGCGAGTCCCTCCTGGTTGATCAGCTGGCGCTTGATGGGGATCGCCACGAACACGCCGAGCGCGGCGATCACAGCGAACCAGACCACCAGGGGCAGGGTCGGAGGCCGCACCGTGGTGACTATCAACAGCGCGCCCAGGGCCGCCATGTTGCCGCCGCCGGTCATGTAGCCCGCGCCCGAGGCCACCGTGGTCAGGGCGTTGTTCTCCAGGGGCCGTGAACGGGCGCGCGCGATGCCCAGGGCCTTGAGTCCGCGAAAGGCACTGAAGGCCAGGATCGCGGCCGTGATCGTGACCCCCATGGACCAGCCCGTCTTGAAGAAGACGTACAGGTTCGAGATGCACATCACCACGCCGATGAGCATGCCGACGACCACCGCCCGCAGCGTGAGCTGGGGCACGCCGGTCCGGCGGACGTGGGCGATCCAATGGGCTTCGGGGTCGGTGCGCTGGGTCATGGGCAGGGGCGTCTCGGGCCGGGGAGTGCTGGGCTGGCCTGCGAGCATACGGCCGGCCGCCGCCTAACGCCTTCGGTCCCCGTGGTTGGCCAGGGCCAGCCGGGTCCAACGCCAACCGTCGTCGGTCCGGGAGACCGTGCCGCGGAACTGGGCGTCCCAGACCAATTCCGACTGCGCGCCGCGCCGCAGGTGGAACTGCACGGCGAGGCGGGTGTCGGCGGATTGCTCGTCCTCGGCCACTTCGACGGCCAGGGAGTCCGGCACGAGGGTGGCGCTCCACAGGAAGCCGCCCTGCTCGTCCGTCTCGTTGAGGTAGAGGTAGACCAGGACCTTGTGGATGTCCTCGCGGGTCAGGGCGGCCGTGGCGTCGACGAAGTCCTTGGCGATGCCCTCCAGCACGGGCGCCGCCCGGGCCCGATTGAAGCCCTCGAGCATGTCCTCGACCACCCAGCGCACGCGCGTGGCGGGCGAGGCCAGGGCGATCACCAGGGCCCGCACGCCGTAGTAGACGGCCAGCGCGGCCACCAAACCCAGGCCCACGTTCCGGAGCATCCTCGCCATGGCGCGCATGGTACGCGCCGGGTCCCCGCAGTGGAGGGGGGGCCCTGGAACCCGTATGCTCCCGGGCGATCTCCGATGAGCCAGATTTCCACCAAGCCGCCCAGCGGGATGCGCGACTTCCTCGCGGCCGACGTGGCCCGCCGCCGCCACGTCGTCGGCGTGATCCAGGCCGTGTACGAGTCCTTCGGCTTCGTCCCGCTGGAGACTCCAACGATCGAGAATCTCTCGACCCTGCTGGGCAAGTACGGCCCCGAGGGCGACCAGTTGCTCTACCGGCTGCTGCACCGACGCGAGCGGCTGGCGCGCGCCCTGCAGGGCGCGACGGTCGGCGAGGCGGACCTGTCCGACGAGGGCCTGCGCTACGACCTGACGGTGCCCCTCGCGCGGGTGGTGGCCAACTACAAGGACCTGCCGGCGTTCTACAAGCGCTACCAGATCCAGCCGGTGTGGCGGGCGGACAGGCCCGCCAAGGGCCGTTTTCGCGAGTTCTACCAGTGCGACGTGGACGTGACCGGCACGCGCTCGACCACCGCCGACGCGGAGGTGTGCGCGGCGGTGGGCACGGTCCTGAAGCGGCTCGGATTCCTGGATTGCACGATCCACGTCAACCACCGCGAGCTGTTGCGCGCCATGGTGCTGGAAAGCGGCATCGCGGCCCAGGACGAAGGCACGGCCCTGGTCGCCATCGACAAGCTCGACAAGATCGGCCGCGACGGCGTGCTCGTGGAGCTGGAGGCGCGCGGCATCGACGCGGGGCGCGCGACGGCGCTGATGGACGCCCTGCAGGCCGCGAAGTCGCCCGGTTTCCTGGAAGCTCGCGCGGCCCGCGGCGGCGATCCCGGTTCCCTGGGCGCGCGCGCCCTGCTCGAACTCCTGGCCCTGGCCCGCGAAACACCGGCCGGATCGATGCTCGCCTTCGCGCCCGAGCTCGCGCGGGCTTTCCCTACTACACGGGGCCGATCTTCGAGATCAGCGTGCCGGGGCTCGCCGGCTCCCTGGGCGGCGGCGGCCGCTACGACGGCCTGATCGGCATGTTCTCCAAGCAGGACGTGCCCGCGGTGGGCTTCTCCCTGGGGCTGGAGCGCATCCTGCTGGTCATGGAGGAGCGCGCCATGTTCCCGGCCCTGCCGACCGGGCCCCAGATCCTCGTTTGCCGTTTTCCCGACGTCAGCGCCGCGGAGTCCCTGCGGACGGCCAGCGCCCTGCGCGAGCAAGGACTGCGGGTCGAGCTCTACCCCGAGGCCGACAAGCTCGGCAAGCAGTTGAGCTACGCGAGCACCGTCGGCGCGGGGCATGCGGTGGTGCTCGGTCGCAAGGAGCTGGATCAGGGCGTGGTGGCGCTGAAGATCCTGACGACGGGCGAGCAGCGGAGCCTGCCCCTCGCGCAGGTGTCGGCCGCCCTCTGAGCGGGCCGGCGCAACTCCCCGTCGCGCGTCAACGGGCGGCGCAGAGCGCCTCGATCTGCCCGGCGGAGCTCTGCAGACGGTCGGATCGCGCGCGGCCTGCCACGCGCTCGACCACGGGGGCCAGCCGCCGCAGGGCGGCCGAGGCGCGCAGGGCCGCGTCCCGCCAGCCCAGTTGGCCCAGTTGAATCGTGTAGCGGGCGAAATCCTCCGCGGCGAGGTGCAAGGATGCGATGTGTCCTCCCGGGCCGGGTCTCCCAGCACCACGGCTTCGGCCACGAGCAGCGCTTCGTCCGCGCTCCGTGCGGCCGCCTCGAGGTTTCCCGCCTCCGCCAAGAGGCTCGCGGTCACCCGCAGGGAGTCGGTCAGCCACGAGGCCAGGGCGCGGCGCGCGGGGTCCTGTTCGAAGGCGAGATGGGCGTAGCGGACGTTTTGTTCGGCATGCTCCACGGCCTCGACCAGCCTGCCCGCGCGGCGTTCGACCGCCGCCACGTAGTAGTGCGCGTGGGAGAGCCCGAAGGTGAGCTTCCAGTTGTCGGGCGCGAGAGCCCACAGGCGCCGGGCGTCCTCCAGGCGCTCGCGGTGCAGGCTCTCCTCCGTGAGCCGATCCCCGCGGTCCCCGCGGCGCTGGCCACGCGCGCCAGGCTCCAGCCGAGATCCTCGGCCACCTCGAGGTCCTCGGGTGCCCGCGCACCAGCCAGCGGTCGATTTCCAGGGCCCGGGCGAAGTGCCGATCGCGGCCGTCCAGGTCGCCCAGGTCCCGCAGCGCTTCCCCGAGCTTGGCTTCGAGCTGGGAGCGCCGTGACCAGAGCGGAAGATCGTCGGGGCGCTGGGTCAAGAGTTCGTCGGTCACTCGGCTGGCGGCCAGGATGCGGACGCGCTGCCTGGCGTAGTCGCCGCGGATCTGGTCCAGGGAGGCCAGCTCATAGAGGGTCTCCACCAGGGCCGCGCGCAGCGCGCGGTTCCCAGGATCGATCTCGAGCTGCAATTGAATGCGTCCCAGGACCGCCTCCAGGTCCGCGCGCTGGTCCTGGCCGAATCCCAACTGGTTCGAGAGGCTCAGGAACTTGCCGGCGAAGAAGTCGAGGGTCTCGCTGGTGCGTTCGCGCTGGATGCGCTCCGCGCGCAGACCGCGGACCGCCAGGGCGAGTCCGGCGCCCAGGGCCAGCAGGATCGACGCCATGCTGTAGGACAGTGCGCGGTGGCGCGCCACGAACTTGCGCGCCCGATAGGCGAGCGTCGGTGGACGGGCTCGAACGGTCCGTCCTCCCAGGAAATCCCGCAGATCCTGGGCCAGATCCGCGGCATCGCGGTAACGGCGGGAGCGGGACTTCTCCAGGCATTTGACCAGCACGGCATCCAGATCCCGCGGCAGGTCGGGCCGCAGGCGCGACAGGCGCAGGGGTTCGTCCTCGCAAATGGAGCGCACGGCCGCCATCACGTCGAGCTCGCGAAGGTCCAGCGGCGGGCGGCCGGCAAGCAGGTCGAACAGCAGGACGCCCAGGGAATACACGTCGGACCGCGCATCCACGCGGCCGTTGTCGCCGCGGGCCTGCTCGGGCGCCATGGCCGCGAGGCTGCCGACCATCGCCCCCGTGCGCGTGCGTTCGATCTGCGTCTCGGCCGCGCCCCTCAAGAGGCGCGCCACGCCGAAGTCCAGCACGCGCACGCGGCCGGACTCGTCCACCATGATGTTCGAGCTCTTGAGGTCGCGGTGCACGATCCCGCGGGCGTGGGCGTGGGCCACGGCGTCGCAGACGTGCACCATCAATCCGACCACCTCGCGCGGAGTGGGGTGGACGCGCGCCACGTGGGTTTCGATCTCCACGCCCCGCACGAGCTCCATGGCGATCCAGGGCAGCGACTCGCGGCCTCCGGTCGTGAAGCCACTGGCGAGCACCTGGGCGATGCCCGGGTGCTGCAGGGCGGCCAGGATCTCGGCTTCGCGTTGGAAGCGGAGCAGGGCCTGTTCCCCGAGGGACTCCGCACGCAGCAGCTTGATCGCCACCTCGCGGCGAGGGGCTCCCTGCTCGGCGCGATAGACCACGCTGGAGGCACCCGAGGCGAGTCGATCGAGCAGCACGTACCCGGGCACGGTCACGCCCAGTTCCCGCGGGCGGGACTCGGCCGCGCCTTCCGCCCCTGGTCTCCCGGGCCCCCCGTGCCACGGGAGAGCAGCGACAGGAGCCTCTGGCGCAGTTCCGGCTGGCCGCCGCAGGCTCGTTCCACGAAGGCTCCGCGCTCCCCGGCGGGCGTGCGCGCGCCTCCCAGGAGCTGCCTCAGTCGTAGGGGAGTCGGTCTCCACTCCGGTCCAGTATCACCCTCCGCGGCGTTGAGCCAGGCTCCCCGCCGTCCCCGGGCCCCTGACCGGTGGATGGGGAGGAGGGAGGGGGCGCGGGGCGCGCGGGTGTGCCAGATTTCCTGCCGCCTCACCCCTCCCCGGGGGTCGCCAGAAGCGCGATTGTTTGGTGGGATTGGGGCTGGCCCGCAGGATTGGGTGCCCCCAACGAGCCCCCCTCGCGATCGCGATCCTGGCCGCCACGGCCGGGATCGGTTTCGGCCAGAGCTTCAACCTCGACATCGGACCGACCACCTTCGGCCTCCCGTCACCGACCTACGGTGCGGCGTCGGGCCAGACCGGCACGTGGTTCAACGTGGACACACCGACGGCCCAATTCGGCGCGCTGCTCTCGGACATCAATGGCGCGCCCACCGGGGTCACCCTGACCGCGGTTCCGGCCGCGGTTCGGAGCTGCCGACTTCACCTTCGACAACGCGAACACCACCGCCGACGACCAGGCGCTGCTGGACGATTTCTGCGACTCCTCGACCTCGACCTGGACGTTCACGGGCCTCGCCAACGGCGTCTACGACGTGTACGTGTACGCCTGGGCCCCTGACAACCGCACCACGTTCTTCTCGGACGTCACGGTCATTGGTGGCGGGGCGGGCATGGTCCACTGCGGCGGCCAAGTTTGGGCGGGTGCGTTCAACAACCCCGGCCACTGCCATGAACGACACCGTCGTGGTGACCAACGGCACGCTGGTGGTCGACATGAAGAACCCGGTGCCGGTCACTCCGACGAGCCTCAACGGCATCCAGTTGCGGGCCTCGAGCTGCGGCCTGGCGGTCACCTACTGCACGGCCAAGATCAACTCCCTGGGTTGCTCCCCGAGCATCGGTTCGACCGGCATCTCCAGCGCGACCGCAGGGTCGGGCTTCGTGATCACCGGCTCGAGCGTGATCAACAACAAGCCGGGCCTCTTGATCTACACCAACGGCGGGCCAGGCCGCGGTTCCGTTCTCGGGCGGCCTGCGTTGCATCGGCACCCCGGTGCGTCGCTCGATCCCGCTGAACTCGGGCGGCAATCCTCCGCCGAACGACTGCTCGGGCGTCTACTCGATCGACATGAACGCCTTCGCGGTGGGATCCCTCGGCGGCACGCCGCAGCCCTTCCTGACCGTTTCGGGGACTGTGGTCAACAGTCAGTTCTGGGGTCGTGACAACGGCTTCCCGGCCCCCAACAACGCGACCTTGACCGACGGCCTGGAATTCACGATCTGCCCGTAGGGCCACTGGCGGAGCCAGCCTCCGCTCCGAGCTCCTCTCCCCGGCGACGTCGTGCGCGGGGAGGGGGCTCGGGGTGGAGGCTGACTCCCTGACCTGATCCTGCCCGGCAGTCCGCTGGAAAGCCCCCGTCGCGGGGGCCGGCGTGGGAAGGCGCGCCAGAGAGCGCCAAGGAGCGCCGAAGCACGCTCGGCCGCAGCCGGGGGTTTTTCAACGGGCTAGATCGAGAAGTACTTGGCGGCCGGGTGGTGGCACACCAAGGCGCTCGTGGATTGCTCCGGCACCAGCTGGAATTCGTCGGACAAGGTGATGCCGATGCGCTGCGCGCCGAGCAGATCCAAGAGGATCTCCTGGTCCTCCAGATTGGGGCAGGCGGGATAGCCGGAAGGAGTAGCGAGCCTCGGTAGCCCTGCTTGAACAGGTCGCGCATGTCGCGGGCATCGTCGCCGGAGATGCCCAACTCGCCGCGGATTTGCTTGTGGATCAGCTCGGCCAGGCCCTCGGCCGCCTCCACCGACAGACCGTGCAGGTGCAGATAGTCCTGGTAGCGATCGGCGGCGAACCACTCGCGGGCCACGTCGCTGGAACGCTGCCCCACGGTGACCACCTGCAGGGCGACCACATCGGGCTCGCCGTCGCGACGGGCGCACTGGCGGCCGAGGGCGTGGAAGATCGGGCACGTGCTCGTCGATGAACCGCGTGGCGTCGGCGACGCTCTTGTGCTTGCGCCGATAGCCCCACTGGAACTGAAACAGCGTGATCCCGTTGATGTAGGGAAGACGCTCTGCAGCTGGATCTCCTCCACGAGTCGCGGGCCGAGGAACGGAGCCGCGGGCAAGCTGAAGCCCTCGAAGGACCGCGCGCGCTCGAAGGCCCGCTCGTAGATTTCGGGCGCGGGACGATCGCCTGCGGCGGCGGGGACGGCGCGGGCCACCTGCTGGGCGGTCCAGAGGGCGGCGCCGGCCGCCCCGACGGCCCCGACGGCCCCGACGGCAGCTGGGCCCTCGGGCGGGAGCGCGACGGCTGAGCTCTCCTCGATCGCCGCGGGATCCTCTTCGGCGTAGTACAGGGCCCCTGGTAGACGCGCCGCAGGTCGTCCTCCACGTACTTGCGCGTCAGCGCGGCGCCGCCCAGCACCACAGGCGTGGAGACGCCCCGGCGGTTCATCTCCTCCAGGTTCTCCTTCATGATCACGGTGCTCTTGACCAGCAGGCCGCTCATGCCGATCGCATCGGGCTGGTGCTCGCGGGACACGTCGAGGATGTGCTCGATCGGCTGCTTGATCCCCAGGTTGAAGCGACCGTGTAGCCGTTGTTGGTCAGGATGATGTCCACCAGGTTCTTGCCGATGTCGTGCACGTCGCCGCGCACGGTGGCGAGCAGAGCTTGCCGCGCGTGCTGCCTGCGAGCCGCTCCATCTTGGGCTCCAGGTGGCGCACGGCCTTCATGGTCTCCGCGGACTTGCAGCACGAAGGGGCAGCTGCATCTCGCCGCGGCCGAACAACTCGCCCACGGTGGCCATGCCCGCCAAGAGGTCCACGTTGATGACGTCCAGGGCCGCTTTGTGGGCCAGGGCGAGTCCAGGTCGTCTCCAGGCCCTTGCGTTCGCCCTCCACGATGCGCCAGCGCAGGCGCTCCCAGAGATCCTGGGAAAGGCGCGCTACTTCCTCGCCGAGACGCTGACGCCCTCGAAGAGCTGGAGGAAGGCCTGCAGCGGATCGTACCCCTCGCGTCGGCGATCGAAGATCAGGTCCTCGGCGCCAGCCGCGCGTCGTCGGGATGCGATGCAGCGGCGTGATGCGCCCGGCGTGCAGGATCGCGGCCGTGAGCCCGGCCTCCTGGGCGTGGTGCAGGAAGACCGAGTTGAGCGCGTGGCGCGCGGCCGGCTTCAGGCCGAAGGAGATGTTCGAGACGCCCAGCAGCAGGCCCACCCCGGGCAGCTCCTGCTTGCACGCGGCGGACGCCCTCCAGCGTTTCGACCCCGAGCCGACTGGTCCTCGTCGTTGCCCGTGCAGATCGTGAAGGTCGGACGTCGAACAGGAGGTCCTCAGGTGCGGGCCGTGGTCAGGCGCGAGATCGTGGATGCCGCGGCGCGCGATGCGCCTTCTCCTCGGCCGTCTTCCGCCCGGCTCGCGCTAGTCGATGGTCGGCTAGATCACCACCACGCCGAGCTCGCGCCGGCCAGCAGCCGGGACCTCTCCGCACGTTACCGCCAATCTCAGGTTGATCAATTGACGATGCGGCCGACCGCGGGAAAGCTGGGCCAGACGCGACCGCGACCGGCGGCTCGGTCAGGTCGATCATCGAGGGCGCGGCGACGCCGTGTAGCGGCGCAGCGCGCTACCTCTCCTGTCGGCCTGCTCGTCGCCCGCCGACATCAAACCGCACGTCCGAGCGCGTAGCTGCCCTCGCGCAGGCACAAGTCGGGGGCTGCCGATCTCGACCGCGGCGTGCCTTCGGATGACGGCGCGGAAACGCGGTGCTCGCGGAACGCCGCTCAGGATACGTTGGCGTTCGAAGGCGCACGCCTGAACAGGACCGAGTTCTCTTTGCGGGAGTCGAGGCGCGGTAGAGGCTAGTGACCACGCTGGGGCGACTGGGCGAAACTACGCCGGCCACGCGACCACCATGGCGCGCACGACCGCCGACCCAGCTCCTCGTCTGTTACTGCCGCAGCATCCGCCGATAGCGCAGGGGCCGTCCTCCTCGACGAGCGCACGAGCCGGTCGCAACGTTCGTTGGGCGTCAGAAATAGTGGGTCCCGACCGTCCACCGCACCGGATGGGCAGGCCCGCGTTGAGGAACACCGCGATGGGCTCCCGCGAGGTCGGCACGGGAAGGAGGCTACGATATCCGCCGCCACCGCGCGCGGCCCGGTGGCGCAGTTGATCCGATGGGATCCGGTCTGGCGAGTAGCAGAGGGCGATGGCGACATTCGGTGCCCACGAGCATGGTGCCGGTCGCCATGGTGACGCTGACCAGGATCAAAGAATGCTCGACCAGCGACGCCTCTGCGCGCCTCAACACGGCGGGTAACGCCGGTTTACCAGGATCTGCCAAGTCTCCACAGACACGCCGTCTCGATGCCGCCTTCGATCAGGCGCCTGCCCGATAGGACTGCAGGCGCTCTCCGTGATGGCGTGCTTTAGGGTGGCGAGGCGCGCAGTTCGGTATGGAGCCCAGCGCCAGGGGCCGTTCGGCCGTGGAGAACTTGTCCGGCCGCCGCGCGAACGACAGCATGCCGCGAAGTTCAGCTCGCGGGATTATTCAGCCGTGCCGAAACTCCGCCAGCGCGCTACCGAGGTTTGCGCTGAAGGTGTTGGTCTCGATCACGTCCGCGCCCGCTTCCTGAGATGCGACCCGACAGATGCCCCCGAGCGCGTCCGGCGGCGAGGAGATCGGCTCCGAAGGCGGTTCTCCAGACCGAGGAAATCCGTGGCCGGGTCCGAAATTCTGCCAGAGCCCGCCGCCGCGCACATGGCGCCGTCGAGGATCGCTGCGCGCTTTCAACGCTCGCTGGGTAGAACTCCGCCAGGGTGGGGAGAGGCGTCCGTAATGCCACGAAGTAAAGCTGCCGTCGCGATCGACGAAAGGTTCCGCAGCTGGAGATCCGCGCGGGCTTGAGACCAGGATTGAGACCGACCATTCCAGCGGACCGCGAGGCCGGCCTCGAGCGGTCCCAGGTGCAGGTGGCCGAGCTTCTCGCGCCCAGTCCTCCTGGTGGGCCAGGAGGGTCGATCCACCGAGCAACCAGCCCCGGGCACCGGGATAGGAGCAGCCTCCCGGAGGAGCGGCCAGGAGCTCGCCCGGGCGTGGTGCAGAGCCTGGCTCGCCCGACCCCGACGTCGTGGGAACTCTCCGGCAGGGGCAGGGGACACCGATCTCACCTTCCACAGCCGTGATGTTGCAGATGCCCCGCCCAGCCTTGGGCGCGGGCGGCATGGCTGCGCCAACATCTCGGGAGGAGTCACCGCGGTCACGGAGGTGGCCACCTCCGCGAGCATCAGGGTCAGGAGCCCGTCGCCGACGCCTTCAGGTCCGCGTGGCGAGCGCGAGAGCGAGGCAGCATCAGGAGACGGACCAGGCCACTCCAGGTGCGGCCCGGCAGCAGCTGCTCGCCGCCGCTCGCCGCCACGCGGTCGAAGTGCGCCGGGGTCCCCCCGCCGCCGCTCACAGGGATTTTCCAGGCCCGCCAAGTCCGCGGCGAACTGGAAGGCTGGCCCTCGTTAAATGTCGGCACCTCCTTTGGCCCATACCGGGCCCGACCGCAGGCTGTAGAACGTCCGCCGTCCTTCCTTGCGGTCATGGACCAGCCCGGCCTCCTTCAGCAGGTTCAGGTAGGTCAGAAACCACGTGCTGACCTGTGTTGAGGAGTTCCATCGGGTCCGAAGGCCCGAATGAGCTCCTCCTGGGAGAGCAGGTGCAGGGATCCTCAGGCGCGTATCGTCGGCCGGGGCTTTGAGCAGCGATCTGGAGGTGGTGAGCTGAACCTATCATGGAATCCAGATTGATTGATGGATCCATTTTTCGGCAAAGAGGCGCCCGGCCCTCAAGGCCGGGTTTCGCCCGCGGCTGCTGTGGGGACGAAAACAGCGTTCCTGACCCCTGGAGGAAGCACGCTTGCCGCGCCGAGGGTCCGGCAAGCGCGGCAGGATCGTCCGGTCGGGAACCCAGCCCCGCCCGGACTTGCGCCCCTGCGGCCTGGGGCGGCTGGGATCCCGGTAGCGATCCGGGCGGACCGGGGGCACGGGGAGACGCCAGGGCCAACGAGGCTACCACTCAGGTCGGATTTTCCCCGGCTCACCGAGGACCAGGGCATCGATGGGACGCGCCTCCTGGCGGGAAATCATCACCGGTCCGCCTCGCCCGGGAGGACAATGAACCGAACAGGCCCACGCCCCAGCCCCTCCAGCTCTTCGGGGGACTCCCTTCACGGCCCGCCGATAGAATCCGCGCGCTCCCCAACTTCGATGATGACCCGCCGCGCCCTGTCCCGCCTGCTGGCTGCATTGATATCTCCTGGGGCTGCGGCTGTGTAAGCGGTTCTGCCGCGCTTTTAGCGCCAACGCCAGGACCTCAGCGCGCCGCCTTCGCCGGAAGCATAGCGCCAGGCTTCAGCAGTCAGGAGCCCTCTCGGAAGGTAGCGGCCTGTTCCACGTGTTGCTGGCGGTCATCATCATCCACTCCCTGCCTTCCTCCAGGGGCCTGAGAGACCTGTTCGCCAAAATCGAACAACCGGCCGTCATCGGCGAAATAGTCGCCGAGATCCTGATCGGTCCCTCCCTGCTGGGCCGCCTCGCTCCCGAGACCTCGGCCTTCCCGCTGCCCCGTCGATCGAGCCCCAACTGGGGGGATCGCTCTTCAGAATCGGCGTGGTGCTCTTCGTCCCGCAGGTGCAGGCCTCGAGCTGTTTTGCAGCGGCATCCGAACCCGGCTGACCACCCCTTAATCGCCATCTCCTGAGCGTCGCTCATCCTGCCCGGGGCTGGTGCTGGGGGGCCGTGCTCATACCCTGTACGTCTATCCGCGCTGCATCAGCGGCGACGTGCCCTTCTTCGTCTTCCGCGCCCCCCATGGGCATCTCGATGTCGATGACGGCGTTCCCGGCTGGCGCGGTCCTGACGGACCGGAAACTAAAAAACCCGCCTGGTCATGGCGGCCCTCACCTGCACGCCGCGATCAACGGCGTCTCGGCAGCGTGATTACCTCGGCTGGTGGTCAGCATCGCGGAAGTCCGGCGGGGCGGCCCTGTCAGACAGCGCTTTACAACGTTCGTATGTAAGCCGTGATGTTCGCCTGGTAATTACGTAATCCGCCGGTGGGCCCTGCCGCCCCGGGCGGCGAGAAGTCTCCCAAGCCCCCCGGGGGCTCGTAGTCGTGGGTTTTCTGGCCTCGGCGTTCGCCCCTGGGCCCGCATCGGCATCAGGCTCTTCCGGCGCCTTCCTCTTCGGCGCTCTGATTCCCGACCGCATCGGCGC
>JADJQU010000003.1 GCA_016712565.1 Planctomycetota bacterium
TCAGACCTCGTCCAACCGCTTCCCGCTCAAGGCTCGCTTGGCCACGCTGTCCATCATCACGGCGGCGAGCGGCAGGGTTGCGCGCTCGAAGGCGTCGCGGGTCTTCTGCAGGGCGTGGACGTCACTCTGCTCGCTCGCGGCGCGCGCGGCGGCCATGGAGTCCTCGAGGTCGCGCACGGTTTCCTTGTCGAGCTCGGCCCGATACTGCGCCAGGCCGCTGGCCGTGGCGCGCACCATGGTGCCGATCTCCACGCGCAGGTTCGCCAGCCGTGAGGCGTCGAAGTCCTCGCGCGCGTGCTCGTAGGAGGCCTTGAGCATGCGCTCCACCTCGAGGTCGGTGAGTCCGCTCATGGGCTTGACCTCGATGCGCGCGGCGGCTCCCGTGGATTCCTCCTTGGCGCTGACGGTCAACAGGCCGTTGGCGTCGATGTGGAACTTGACCGCCACGCGCGCCATGCCGGCGGGCATGGCCGGGATGCCGCGCAGGCGGAAGCGACCCAAGGTGCGGCAGTCCTGGGCCAGCTCGCGCTCGCCCTGCACCACGTGGAAGTCGATCGCGGTCTGGTTCTCGACGTAGGTGGTGAAGCCCTCCGTGGCCGAGCAGGGGATGGTCGAGTTGCGCAGGATGATCTTGGCCACGGCGCCGCCCATGGTCTCCAGCCCCAGGGACAGCGGGGTCACGTCCATGAGCAGGATGTCGCGCGTTCCGCCGGTGAGCACGTGGGCCTGCACCGCGGCGCCGAGGGCCACCACTTCGTCGGGATTGAGTTCGGTGTGGGGCCGCTTGCCGAAGAACTCCTCGACGCGGCGACGCAACAGGGGCATGCGCGTGGCGCCGCCCACCATGACCACCTCGTCGATGGAACCCGCCTCGAGCCGGGCGTCGGCCAGGGCCTTGCGGCAGGCGTCCAGGGTGCGCTCGATCAGCGGCTCGGCCAGGGCCTCGAAGGCCTCGCGCGTGAAGCGCGAGCGCCAGTGGAGCGAGGACTCCGGCAGGCTGACCAGCATGGCCGCCTCGGGAGCGCTGGAGAGCTCGATCTTGCAGCGCTCCGCGGAGAGGCGCAGCAGTTGCTGGAAGCCCTTGTCGCGCAGGGTGGCCGCGGGAATCGTGCGCGCGAGCTCCTCCATGGCGCTCTGGGCCAGCAGTCGGTCGAAGTCGTCGCCGCCCAGGTGCGTGTCGCCGTGGGTCGAGAGCACGCGGAACACGCCGTCCTCGATGGAGAGGATCGAAACGTCGAAGGTGCCGCCGCCCAGGTCGAACACGGCCACGGTGCCCTGCTTCTGCTTGTCGAGCCCGTAGGCCAGGCTGGCCGCCGTGGGCTCGTTCACGATGCGCAGCACATCCAGTCCGCGAAGCGCGCCGCGTCGCGCGTGGCCTGGCGCTGGGCGTCGTCGAAGTACGCGGGCACGGTGATCACGACTCGATTCGTCTCGTGGCCTCCCAGGGCGCGACAGGCCATGTCGTGCACCTTGAGCAGGATCAGCGCCGAGAGCTCCTGGGGCGTGTACCGCTTGCCGCGCATCTCGAACTCGATCACGCCGCCCGGGGTTTCGCTCACCGGGCAGGGCACGCCGGCGATGTCCGCCTGGACCTCGGAGAGCCTCCGGCCCATGAAGCGCTTGATGCTGAACAGGGCGTGATCGGGATCCAGGAGCGCGCGGTCGCGGGCCTCGCGGCCCACCAGCACGCGGCCGTCCTCGGCGAAGTACAGGGCGCTGGGCACGTAGCCCTGTTCGCCCTCGGGGTGCAGCACGATCGGTCGTCCGTCCTTCCACAGGGCCCCGAGCGAATTGGTGGTGCCCAGGTCGATGCCGATGGCCGACTGGCGCGCCGTGTTGTTGAGGACGGTCAGTTCGATGAAGCCCATGGGATCAGTGGGACAGGGACTGGGCCACGCGCAAGGCGTCCAGTTCCGAGAGCGTCTTGTCGAGGTAGCGCGCGGCGTTGAGGTCCTTGCGCGCGGCGAGGAGTTCGGGCGAGCCGGGTTGGGGCAGCGGCGTCATGCGGCGCGCGAGGGTAGCGAAGAGCTGCTTGCGGCGCTCCAGGAGTTCTCCGCGCAGGCTCACGGCCGCGGCCCGCTCGGGGGAGCCCGGCGCGGCCTGCCGCGCGGCCTCCAGGGTCTCGTTCCATTCCAGGACCTCGAGCAGGAACGCCTGGGGCATTTCGCGCACGTGAGACTCGTCCGGGCCGCCCTGGCTGCGCACCAGCCAGTCCGCGCGCAGGAAGTCGCTCGACAGGATCTCGTGGGCGGCGTTCAGGGCCGCGCTGGCGGCTTCGGCCGCGGCGCGGGCCTCCTCGCCCTCGGTGGCGAAGAAATCAGGGTGCACCAGGCGCGAGAAGCTGAGCAGGCGACGCTTGAGCTCCGCCGGATCGACAGCGTAGCGCGCGCGATGCCCAGCACCAGGAAGGGTCGCGCTCGCGCGCGGAGCGAAGCGTCCCGAGGGCCCCGCAGGCGGAGCAGGCCAGCGGCGTCTCGAGCGTCGCCTGGCAGCGCGGACAGACCTTCACGCCGACTCAGACGCTGAAGGATTCGCCGCAGCCGCAGGTCTTCGAGGCGTTCGGGTTGCCGAACTTGAAGCCGCGGCCCATCAGGTTGTCCTCGAAGTCCACTTCGGTCCCGGAGAGATAGAGGAAGCTCTTGGGGTCGCAGACGATGCGCACGCCGTCCGTTTCCTCGACCTGATCGGTATCGGAAACCTGGTCGTCGAAGCCCAGCGTGTACGAGAAGCCCGAGCAACCGCCGCCCTTGACGCCCACGCGCAGCGCGGTCTGGGACGGGAGGTTCTGTTCCTTGATGATGCGCAGGACTTCCTTCTTGGCGCGTTCGGTGATGGCAATCATGGTCAGCTCCTAGCCCTGTTGCTTCGCCTTGTAGTCCGCGATCGCCGACTTGATGGCGTCCTCGGCCAGCACGCTGCAGTGGATCTTCACCGGCGGCAGCGCCAGCTCCTCGACGATCTGCGTGTTCGAGATCTTGAGCGCTTCGTCGAGGGTCTTGCCCTTGATCCACTCGGTGGCCAGCGACGAGCTGGCGATCGCCGAGCCGCAGCCGAAGGTCTTGAACTTGGCGTCCACGATGCGGTCGCCCTCGACCTGGATCTGGAGCTTCATGACGTCGCCGCACTCGGGCGCGCCGACCACGCCGGTGCCGACGCTCGTGGCGGCCTTGTCGAGGGAACCCACGTTGCGCGGGTTGTTGTAGTGATCGAGGACTTTGTTGCTGTAGGCCATGACGTTGCTGGGGCGGTGGTTGGAGGTGTGGGCGCGCTCAGTGGGCCGCTTGCCACTTCACTTGGGAAAGGTCGACGCCTTCCTTGACCATTTCGTAGAGGGGGGAGAGCTCGCGCAGGCGGCGCACGTTCTCGACCACCTGGGTGGCCGCGAACTCGACGTCCTCGCGCGTGGTGAAGCGGCCGATGCCGAAGCGGATCGAGCTGTGGGCGCGCTCATCGCCGACCGCCATGGCGCGCAGCACGTGGCTGGGCTCCAGGCTGGCGGAGGTGCAGGCCGAGCCCGAGGACACAGCCAGCTTGTTGATGCCCATGATCAAGGACTCGCCCTCCACGTAGGGGAAGGAGAGGTTGAGGCAGTTGGGCAGACGGTGTTCGCGGTTTCCGTTGAGGAACACGAAATCGAGCTGCGCGGTGATGCGGCTCTCGAGCGAGTCGCGCAATTCGGCGGTGCGCGCGGCCTCGGCGGGCATCTCGAGGCGCGCGAGCTCGCAGGCCTTGCCCAGGCCGACGATGCCCGGAACGTTGAGCGTGCCCGAGCGCATGCCGCGCTCGTGTCCGCCGCCGTCCATCTGGGCCACCAGGCGCACGCGGGGATTCCTGCGCCGCACGTAGAGGCAGCCGACGCCCTTGGGGCCGTAGATCTTGTGCCCGGAGAGGCACAGGAGGTCCACGTGGTCGGCCTCCACATCCACCGGCACCTTGCCGGCGGCCTGGGTGGCATCGGTGAAGAACAGCACGCCCTGCTCGTGGCACAGCTCGCCGATCTCGCGCACGGGATTGAGCGTGCCGACCTCGTTGTTGGCCCACATCAGGGCCACCAGCACGGTGTCGGGACGCAGGGCCGCGCGCACCTGTTCCACGCTGACGCGCCCGGTCTGGTCGGGGGCGAGGTAGGTGACTTCGGCGCCGGCCTGCTCGAGGTGCTTGCAGGTGTCGAGCACGGCCTTGTGCTCGGCGCTCGAGGTGATCACGTGCTTGCCCTTCTCGGCGTACATCTCGATCACGCCCTTGAGCGCCAGGTTGATCGCCTCCGTGGAGCCCGAGGTGAAGACGATCTCCTTGGGGGAGGCGCCGATCAGCTCGGCGATCTGCGCGCGCGACTTCTCGACGGCTTCCTCGGCGGTCCAGCCGAAGGCATGACTGCGGCTGGCCGCGTTGCCGAAGGCCTCGGTGAAGTAGGGCAGCATGGCCTCCACGACGCGCGGGTCGCAGGGCGTGGTGGCTTGGTAGTCGAGGTAGATCGGGAACTTCATCGGTCGCGGCGAAGGGGGTCAGGCGCTGGGGCTGCCGGCGAGGCTTTCCCGCAGGCGTTGGATCACGGCTTCACGGTTGGCGTGGGGGGCGGGAACCAGGGAGCGCAGCGTGGTGGCCTCGAACAGGCGCCAGAGGTGCTCGCGCACGCGCTCCACGGGTGAGCGGATCGGGCAGACGGGATGGACCTCGCACCCGCCGTCGCGGGTCGAGGCGATCGAGTCGCAATTGGTCAGGGCCGGCGCGCCCTCGATGGCGCCGACGATCTGGCCCAGGGTGATGCTCTCCGCGGCCTGGGCCAGCGAGTAGCCGCCCTGGGCGCCGCGCTGGGAGATCACGAGGCCCGCATGGGAAAGGTCCTTCAACACCTCCGCCACCAGCCGCTTCGGCAGGGGATAGCGTTCGCAGAGTTCGCGCACGCTGGTGACCTCGCCTTCGCGGTCCACCATGTGGACCAGGGCGATCAGGGCATACTCGGAACGTTTCGTGAGCTGGAGCATTGGGCTGGACTATCGGCCAACAATATAGCACCGATTCAGTGCTATATGCCAACTCCTTCCCGGCGGACGGGCCGCCGGTGGGGAGCTCCATCCACCCTCCAGGTGAGATGTAAGTAGTTGTAACAAATATGGTTAGATCCTCATGACCCGGCGCCGGACCGGCCCGGCGCGCGGCCTGAGGCGCCTCGATCGCGACCGCTCCTTGTCCCCCAGGCCCCGGACGGGGGCCCTGGCCATGCCGCCGCAACCCAGGGATCCGCCCCAGTCGCCCTGGAATCGAGCCTGGGGCCTCGGGAGGGCGGCCCCCCGGCGCCCCCAGACGTCACGGGGGCCCTTCGGGTCCTTGGCGCGCCGGGCGGGCGGTCGAGGTCCCGCGGGGGGGCCCCCTGGGCGGGAAGTTGCCCTCAAGGCCCGGGTTCGCAACGTCGATCCGAAGTCCATGCCTGCCCAAAACAAATCCCTTTGCTTCCAGTGCGGGCGCGACGCCGACGTCGGGACCGCGATCAACCGCATGCCCGATGGGTCCACCTGCATGGCCTGCGCGGAGCGATTGCTCGACCGCATCCCTCCGCCGTTCCCGGGTTTCGGGCACATGCTGGACCGCCCGGCGGTTGGAGCGCGCGCCGTCGAGCAGGGCGAGATGGCCGCCGTCCAGCCCAAGTCCACGCGCAAGAGCAAGAAGGGCCAGCGCCGCTAGCCCGACTTCGAGCACGTCCTAGAACCTGTGGGGCCCCTTGGCCGCCCCGTGGCTCGCGCCCGCGTCGTTGCGCCTCCTCCGAGGTCTTGCCAAGCGAATACGCGTCGTCTCCGCGCCTAGCGGATCGCGGCCCCGGAACACCCAAGGGACCCCACAGGTTTTAGGACGCGCCCTTATTCATGAACTCCGGCTCCAACCCCCGCCCAAGCCCGTCTGGACTGCGTTGCGCCGCCGCGTTCGGTCCAGGGCGACCTTCAGGTCGCCTGCGGGAGAACGCGTCGTCGCGCCTTGCCAGCCAGGCTTTGTCGTGGGTTTCGCTCAAAGCTCATGAATAAGTCGGGCTAGGGGGCCTGCTCCGGCGGGCGGGGGCCGCCCCGGCGCCCGTGCGTTGCGCTCGGAAATCGGCGCAGGACGGCCAGGAGGGCCTCGTGCGCGCCGAGGGCTGTTGCGCTCCTGGGCTCACCTTCCCGCGTTCGCCCTCGCGACGGGAGTGCTTCAACGGACTGCTAGCCCTCCCGGGGCTCCAATTCCCTGCGGATCGACTCGGGCAGCATGCAGGGGCGCCGATCCGGGCTCTTCAGGTCGATGCAGGCGAGCTCGGTTTCCCCCTCGCACAGGAGCGTGCCGTCCGCGGCCCTCAGGATGGCGTACACGAAGTTGATCGAGGCTCCGCGCACGCGGTCCACACGCGTCTTGACCAACAGCTCCTCGTCGTAGAGGGCCGGGGCCCGGAACCGCATGGAGGCCCGGCGCACCGCAAGGCCGAAGCCGGTGCGCTCCAGCTCGGCGTACGAGGCCCCCCGCGAGGCCATCAGGCGCGTGCGGCCCTCCTCCATGTAGGCAAGGTAGTTGGCGTGGTAAACCACGCCCATCTGGTCGGTCTCGCCGTAGCGCACGCGCACGCGGTGCTCATGGTCAGGCATGGGGGACCTCGGGGTCATCGTGTCGGAGGAGCCATGCGGCGCCTGGGTTCGCGGACGGCGGGCGAGGCGGGTTCCGAAGCGCGTGGGGGGGGAACTCCGCCGGGCCGGCAGGGGGATTCGCGCGTCGGGGCGGCGCGCGACCCGGGGGGAAACGTATCATCTCCGGCCCTTGGAATCCGATCCCACGCAACCTGGCCGGCCCCCCGGAGGTCCCGGCGCGGGCCTTCCGGCCGGCGCGCCCGTGCCGGCCCCCAGCCCCGTTCCGCCGCGCAAGCCCGTGGCCGCCGGAGGCAAGGGGTCGCCCGGCGTGGCCGCGCTGCTCTCGTGGGTGCTTCCGGGGGCGGGGCATCTCTACGTGGGCCAGGTGGGCGCGGGGCTCCTGTGCTTCGTCCTGGTCCAAGGGCTCTATCTCCTGGGCCTGCGCCTCGGCGATGGCATGGGCTTCGAATACCTGGACGTGGAGCTGCGCAGCCTGTTCGCCCCCGCGCTCTCGCCCGAGGTGGGCAACCTGGGCGGCTTCCTCTACCAGATGCAGCACTACGGCTTCGGACCGGGATTCCCGCGCCCGTATCCGGAGTGGTTGCGCGTGGGCAGCGCCCTGACGGCCGTCAGCGGTCTCGCGAACCTCGTGGTGATCGCCCACGCCCATTGGCTGGCCGGCACCGCCGTGCGCGCGACGCGCTGGAGCGAGTCGGCCCACGCGGCGCTGCTCTCGACCCTGGTGCTGCCTGGGCTGGGCCACTGGCTCCAGGGCCGCCGGAGGCGCGCGGTCGTGGTGTGCGTGATGCTCGTGGGCCTGTTTGCCTTGGGCACGCTGCTCGCCGAGGGCACGAACCTGAGTCGCGAGCGGCACTTCTACTACTGGTCGGGTCAGTTCCTGCTGGGCGGCCCGGCCATCCTGGCCGAGGTCCTGTTCGGCAAGGCCCGCGTGGCGTCGGAAATCGCCTACGTGGACGCCGGACTGGTCTTTGGCTGCATCGCGGGGCTGCTCAACATCCTGGCCATGATCGACGTGTACGGCTGGAGCGAGTGGAAGCTCCTGGGCGTTCCGTTGCGCGCGAGCCGTCACCAGGCCAAGGGGGCGGCGTGAACGACCTGTTCGTGCACGTCCTGCTGTTCCTGTTGGCGTCCGTCGCCATCGTCGGCATGGGCACGTGCTACGCCGACGCCGAGGACGGTCCGGCCCTGCGCAATTTCCCGCGCCGGCTCCTGGTGTTCCTGGGCGGCTGCGGCGTGCTCACGCTGGTGATGCTGCTCTTGGAGCACACGCTGGCTTCCGTGCACTGATCCGTCATGGGCCGCGGGGCGGCGAGCGGCAGTTCGATCGATACAGTCCTCCGGGGGAGCGCGCCACCGCGCCGCGGAGCTCCAGCAGGGCAAGCTCGGTCAGCGTCTCTGCCGGCGACCCTCCCACGCGGGCGATGATCTCGTCGAGCGAGAGCGTCTCGCCGATCAGAGCGCGCAGGATCGAGGCCGAGAGCGTCCCGAGGTCGCCCGCCTCGAGTTCGCCCTTGCCGCGCGCCGGCGCCGGCGCGAGGCCGAGCTCCACCAGCAGTTCCTCGGGCGTTTCGACCAACGCCGCACCCTCGCGCAGCAGCCTGTGGCAGCCCCGCGCCATCGGGTGGTCGACACGGCCGGGCAATGCGTACACGTCCTTGCCGCGTGCCGTTGCCTTGTTGCGGCGTGACCTTCCGGGCCCCGAAGCCGTAGCTGCTGGCATGCGAGGGGAGGTGTGGCCCTGTTTCCGTCCTGCCTTCCGTCGCGGCGAGCTGAAGTCGGCCTGACCCAGCGACAGCTCGCGTCCAGGCTTGGAGTGACCCAGCACGGGGTGGGCCATTCGGAGCGAGGATGCAAACTGCCTGGTCCGGAGGCCCAGGAAAGGCTGGGTCGCAGCTTGAGGGACGGTCCAGTCTGTATCGCTGTGCCGCATCAGACATCCGCGCCCTTGCGGGCCTGCAGTTGGCGCACACTCTCGGCAATGTTGACGAAATCGTTAGAAACTCCCTGCGCGGCAGGCAAGGGGGGGGGTAGTGTGTGCATTCCAAGGTTGCACAAGAGGTCGGCGGGGTCGCCCCCGGCGCCGACCGACATGGGACCCTCAGGTCACAACCGAGTTCACAGAGGCCACGAAGCACACCCCCGCAGCATGCACTCCCCCAATAGGGCCATCTGGGTCACATCCCTGGGATTCGTGCTGGGGCTTGTGGGAGTCATGTGGTATTGGCGCGAACGCATTCCTGCCCCGACGAGCACAGAGCCTGTGACGGCAGAGCGTCTAGTCAACAATCATCCTCCAGCGCCAGAGGATCCGCCCATGTCGCTCGTTCGCGAAGTGGCTCCGGTCCCTCAGCTTCCTCCAACGACAACATCGGCGACCCCGGATGAGAAGCCGAAGTCCACCTCCGCCTTCCCCACTGCGAGCGAAATCGTCAGGGACCCAAGGTTCAATCCGAATAGCGTCCAATTGACGGAGGACGACATAGCTGAATTGCAGGGCGTCCTCGACGTGCTGGCGAATGACCTGCTGGAGCCAATGGAGGAGTTCAACACGGCCACGAAAGAACATGGCAGGAAATTGATGGCGAAGGGCCAGTACACCGAGTATTCCGCCAACCAACGCGTCCAGACCGAAATTGGTTTTTCCTCATATTTTGAAGGAGATTCGGCTGGCGGAAGGTTCGTCCAATTTGACCCGAAGACCGTACCCGAGGTCGCGAAGTTCCTGCTCGCATACCAGGCGAAAGAACATGGTATCGGGGCGGCAGTTCAAGACTTCCTAAAGGCGAAGCAGAAAGCAGGGGGAGGGGGGTAACGTGTGCGTTCCAAGGTCGCAACAATTCTCTTTGGAAGCAGAGGCAACCAAACATGTGTCCGGCCGTGACACGTGACACGCACCTATCATCTGATGGGGTTTGTAGGCGTCATGTTCTGGCGGAAGGTGAAGTCGCCTGCAATCCCACTTCCAAGGCGCACGAAAATTGTCGCGCGGCGAAGGTCCGAAACGCTCATGCCGCGGCCATTCGTGGTACAAATCTAAGAATTGCAGGTCCCTTGAGGGCATAAAAATGAAATCAAATATGAGAGTTTTGGCATGGCTAAGTTGTGGTGCTGCCTTAGTAGCCTTGGTGACTATTGCCATGTGGGCCCATTCAAACCCACCAAACCGGGAAATCGACGATCAGCCGGCCACGCATGACTTGATAGTTCGAGCAGGAAATGACGCTGCTCCGCTTGATCCTCCGGAGGTTGCCATGCCGGTCATTGAGACTGTGCTTACAAAGCGGGACGAAGTGCCATTACCACCGGAGGTGGCGATCGATCTAGCGTCGGTCAAGAGCTTGCAGAATGCCCAGGAAGTCTCCGCTGACAAGCGCTACAATCCCAGTGGCTATCAGCTGAGCCCTTCAGACCTCAAGGAGCTTCAAGATGTCCTTGATGTGCTCGCAAACCCGCCGGCAGATCCCACCAGAGAGCTAACCTTGGCCGCCAAGGCGTACGGCAGCAACATGATCGACTCTGGGAATTTTGTGAAGGTTCCTCCAGGCGAAAAGGCCATACCCTCCAAAGGGAATGCCATGTACGTCAGGGCCAATAAAGACGGTAGCAAGATGGCCCAGTTCGACCCCGCAAAAGTCCCAGAAATAGCCAAGTATGTTGCAGCAGTGCGGGCGCAGGATTCTAGCCGGGAAAGGATCCTGAAGGAGTTTTTCGCGAGAAAATCCACTAACTAGAGCACTCTACCACTTTCCGACAACCCCACTCCTAACGTAGCCAAACCGCACTTAGGTTCAAACACCTATTCTGGGTCATCGCCTTGACATGGACCCTTGGACCGAGCGCTGCTTCCACGAGTCGGCTCCTCGCAGATGACCCGCCTTCAGAGACACCCTGCTTTTGCACAGAGAGTCAGGATGCGGCAGCATTCACAGGACCGTGCGCATTTGACCTCGAGTACATCGTTATCCCCTTTCAAGAAGGCCAGTGCAATGCGCCAAGGTGCGAAGTGGAACTTTGCAAGTGGCTCTGATCAGTGTTCGGACACATTGATCCGCCTTGCGGAAGCCCCTCCTACTACGTGAACGGTGGCCTACGACCGGATCCGCCCGACTGGACTTTTGACGCTCCCACCGGATCGTTTGATTCGGGGATCGTTACCTTCCGCCTCGGATGTGAGATGCAAGGCACTGTTGGAATCGGCTATTCGACAGGCGTACTCATGGAACTGTACTTCTCCTGCTCCGACTGTGCGGCCCATAGCTGACTCGGTCTTGCTGGCGCGGGTACTGGAAATACATTCGGCGAAGGGCAGCGACCTGTATGTCGGCCTTCATGTGATTTCTTCCGTTGAGGAACATCTCTTCCGGAGAATTCCATCTTCCTGGCTGGGCACATGTGCCCAGCCAGGCTGATCCACATCGCCAGTTAGTCGGGTTTGAGGCCGGGGAACCCGGGATAAGGATTTCGAGTCACGACGAGAGCCTACGGTCCAGATGATCGGTTGCGACCGCACGTTACCGTAAGACATTGCGAAGACGAGGGTGACTCCAGGTTCGGATTCGGAGCAAGCTAGTCCCAAAACAGGCGTAACCCCGTCGTCGCCGACTTGCTGCGCGTCGTCGAGCACGGTTGAGTCCGTTCGACAGCCTTGCTCACCTTGATTCTGCTGGTGCTTGAGCACACCGTCGGGTCGGCGCGCCGAGCGTCACGAAGGTCAGGTGGGCCGAGCGTGGACGAGCCGATAGAGTCCGCCGGGAGATCGCGCCACGAAGTCGCTCAATTCGAGCTCGGCCAATTGAGAGAGCGTTTCCGAGGGCGGTGCGCCGATGCGCGCGATGATCTCGTCCAGCGAGAGGGTTTCGCCGGTCAGCGCCTGGAGGATCGAGTGCGACAGTGCATTCGACGCTTCGCCTTCGAAAGCAGATTCACCGCGTGCTGAAGAGCGGACTCCCGGGGTGAGCCCCAGCTCGACCAGCAGCTCTTCGGGAGCCTCGACCAGCGTGGCCCCTTCGCGCAGCAACCTGTGACAGCCCCGCGCCATCGGGTGGTCGACACGGCCGGGCAATGCGTACACGTCCTTGCCCATGTCCACGGCCCAGCGTGCCGTGATCAAGGAACCGGAGGCGTGGGCGGCTTCGATGACCACCACGGCGCGGGAGAGCCCGGCGATCAGCCGGTTGCGCAGGGGGAAATGGTGCTTGCGCGGGCCCTCCCCCGGGGCGAATTCCGACAGCAAGAGCCCCTCGCGCAGCATTCGCTCCGCCAGGGGACCCGCGGGCCAGGGGCGGTCCACGCCGCTGCCGAGCACGGCCACACTCGCCGCTCCCACGTCGAGGGCGCCGCCGTGGGCCGCTTCATCGATGCCCCGGGCGAGTCCGCTGACCACCACCACGCCCGCGGCGCCCAGGACGCGGGCGAAGTGCCGCGCCTGGCTCTCGCCATAGGGCGTCGGCGCGCGCGTGCCGACGATGGCCACCCGCGGCGTGCGCGCCAGGAGCTCCAGGCGGCCGCGCACGAAGATCTCGTCGGGAGGTGACGGCACGCGCCGCAGCTCCGGCGGGAATCCGGGCGAACTCTGTTCCAAGAGCAGGGGGCGATCGCAACTCACGCCCCTACGACCAGGTTCGCGCCCGGGGACGGCCCGAATTCCGCGTAAGTTTCCCGTGCTCGGCGCGTGCGGACCGTTCCGAGTCCGGGGCTCAACGGGGTTCCAGGGGCCGCGGTCGGGCCCGCCGACTACACTGGCCCCGGACTCCAACACGCTCCCGCGCACCTCCGCCCGGACCCCCATGCTCTGCCCGATTCTCGCGGCACTCGCCCTCTGCCTGCCCTCCGGCGGGCTCCCTTTCCTTGCCCCGGTTCAGGCTCCCGCCGCGGACAGCGGGGCCGCCGCCGGCCGCCGTGGGGACCCCGTGCTGCGGATCGGCGAAGAGGAAGTGAGCCGTGAGGAGTACGCCGGCTGGCTCCTGGAAAACTACGGCGCGCGGCTCGCGACGGAATTCGCGGGCGACCATTTGATCCAGCGCGAGGCCGTCCGGCGCGGCGTCGTCCTGGAGCCCGACCTAGTGGTTCGGGAATTGGAGAGCGAGCTCGAGGCCCGTATCAGCGGCGCGTTCCTGGGATCCAAGGCGGCCTGGCTGGCCGAACTGGAGCGCACCCAGCGCACCGAGGCGGGCATCCGTGCCCAGCGCACCCAGCAGCTCGGCATCGAGCTCCTGACCAAGAAGTGCGTGGCCCAGGACCGCGTGGTCCCGGAGCACAAGATCGTGCGCGAGTGGGAGCTGGACCACGGCCGCGGCGGTCGGCGCTACGAGCTCTCGATGCTGCTCGTGAAGTGCGAGTTCCTGACGGTCGCGGAAGGGCGCGAGGCCCAGGAGCGGGCACGAGAGGAGGAGATGGACCGGAAGCGCGCGCGGGCCCTGGAGCTCAAGCAGCGCATCGAGGCCGGGGCGGAGTTCGCCGCCGTGGCCCGCGAGTCGAGCGACGATGCCCCGACCCGGGCCCGCGGCGGCCGCCTGGCCCAGCCCTTCCGGCAATTCGGCTGGCCCACGAATTTCCTCGACGCCCTCGACCGGCTCGAGGTGGGCCGGCTCTCCGAGCCGCTCTACGCGAAGGGTGGTTTCTGGCTGGTGCGCGTGGAATCCGTGGTCAGCACGCCCCTGGAGTCCGTGCGCGGGGAACTGGTGGCACGACTCACGGCGCGGGGCCCGGAGCAGGACGAAACCGGGAACTTCCGCAATGCGCTGGTGGAGGCCGCCAGCGTGACGGTCCTGCCCACCATGTTCAGCACGGCGGGCGGCGACCTGGAGCAGTCCATGCTGCAGCCTGCCCTGTCCATCGACGGCGAGCCGGTCTCCCGCGGGGAGTACGCGGGCTGGATCCAGCGCACGCGGGGCGAAGCCTCCCTGGCCCATTTCCTGGAGCACCGGGTGGTGTTCGACGAGGCCCGTCGCCGGGGCATCGGCGCCACGGAGGAGGAAGTCCGGGCGCGCTCCGAGGAGTACGTGCGGCGTCTGATCCTCGAGAGTCACGAGGGCGATCGCGAGGCCTGGCTGGCGTCGCTGAAGATCCGCGGCAACGACCTCGGACTGTTCATGCACGACCTCGACGTGCGCATGCGGGTCGAGCTCCTGTGCGAGCGCCTGATGCTCTTGGACCGCAAGCTCTCGCCCGAGGCCGTGCGGGCGCGCTTCGAGGACCTCTACGGCAAGGACGGCGTGGCCGCCCGGGTGCGCATGATCCTGGTCAACGTCAAGCCGCCCGCGGGGCCGGCGGAGGAATCGCGGGAGGCCTTCGCCCAGCGCCTCAACGAGGCCAAGGCGGCGGCGCGGGCCCGGGCCCAGGCCCTGGTGGCCGCGGTGCGCGACGGAGGCGACTTCGCGGCCCTGGCCCGCAAGGAATCCGACGAGCCGATCAGCGCCTCGCGCGGGGGGATGCTGGAGGGCCGCTTCCGGCCGGAAACCTGGCCCGAGGCCGTGGGGAAGGCGGTGGCGGGGCTCGCCGCCGGAGGCACCAGTGACGCGCTGGAGTACGGGCCCGCCTTCGTGGTGCTGCAGGTCGTCTCCCGGGAGGCGGTCCAGTTCGAGTCCGTGCGCGAGGACCTGGCGGCCCAAATGCAGCAGGAACCGCCGCCGCGGCCTGAGCTCAATCTCTACCGCAATCAGCTCGTGCAGCGCACCCAGTTCGAGGTGCTCGGCGGCATGCATCGCTGAACCGCGGACCGGGGAGCGACGGGCGTGAAAAGGCCGGCGGGGGGCCCCGAGATCCTCGGGGCCCCCCGCCTTGGTCTTCCGTCGGGAGCTCGGGTCAGTTCGAGGCCCCGATGGGCTCGGAGGGCTCGGCCGGTGCGGCCGGCTGAACCACCGTGGAGAACGTCAGTTCCTCGGCGCCCTCCGTGGCCGTCACCTGCACCACGAGACCCTCGCGGTTCTCGACGCGCAGGAGCTGCTCGGCCAGCGGATCCTCCACGAAGCGCTCGATCGCGCGACGCAGGGGCCTTGCACCGAAGTCCTCGGCGAAGCCCTTCTTGATCAGGAAGTCGCTCGCGGCCTGATCCATGGTCAGGGACACGCCGCGCTCCTTGAGACGCGTGAGCACCTCGGCCAACTGCAGGTCGATGATGCGGCGCAGGTCATCGCTGGACAGCGGGTTGAAGATCACGAGCTCGTCGACGCGGTTCAGGAACTCGGGCCGGAAGTGGCGCTCGACTTCGATCATCACATCGGCGCGCGTGCGCTTCTTCTTCTCCTCGTCCGACTTGGCCTGATCGGCCTTGCCGAAGCCCAGTCCCGCGCCCGCCTTGAGCGCGTGGGAGCCCAGGTTCGAGGTCATGATCAGGATCACGTTGCGGAAGTCCACGTGGCGGCCGAACGAGTCGGTCAGGCGGCCTTCCTCCATGATCTGCAGCAGCATGTTGAACACGTCCGGGTGCGCCTTCTCGATCTCGTCGAGCAGCACCACCGAGTACGGCCGGCGGCGCACCTTCTCGGTGAGCTGGCCGCCCTCCTCGTAGCCGACGTAGCCCGGGGGCGCGCCCACCAGGCGCGAGGCGTTGTGCTTCTCCATGTACTCGCTCATGTCCATGGTGATCACGGCGTCTTCCGAGCCGAACATGAACTTCGCGAGCTGCTTGCACAGGTAGGTCTTGCCCACGCCCGAGGGGCCCAGGAAGACGAACGAGCCCATGGGACGGCGCGGGTCCTTGAGGCCCGAGCGCGAACGGCGCACCGCGCGGGCGATGGCCTTGATCGCTTCGTCCTGGTGGATCACCACGCGGCCCATCTCGGCTTCCATGGCCAGGAGGCGTTCGGCCTCGGCCTTCTCCAGGCGCGTCAAGGGGATGCCGGTCATCTTGGAGACGGTCTCGGCGATCACCTCGGCGTCGACGACGCCGATCTCCTCGCGCGAGGCCTGCTCGGCGCGCCATTCCTTCTGCAGCTCTTCCTTCTTCTTGCGCAGCTGGTAGGCCTGGTCGCGCAATTGGGCGGCCTTCTCGAAGTCCTGGGCCGTGACGGCCTCGTCCTTGGCCCGGTCGAGCCGATCGATCTCCGAGGAGATCTCCTTCAGGTTCGGCGGCGGCACCATGGACTTGATGCGCACGCGCGCGCCGGCCTCGTCCATCACGTCGATGGCCTTGTCCGGGTGGAAGCGGTTGTTGATGTAGCGCGTCGACAGCTCGACGGCGGTTTCCAGGGCCTCGTCCGTGAACTTGACGCGGTGGTGGGCCTCGTAGCGATCGCGCAGACCCTTGAGGATCGCCACCGTCTCGCTGGGCGAGGGCGGTTCGACGTTGACGGCCTGGAAGCGGCGCTCCAGGGCGCCGTCCTTCTCAATGTGCTTCCTGTATTCGTCGAGGGTCGTGGCCCCGATGCACTGGATCTCGCCGCGCGACAGGGCCGGCTTGAGCACGTTCGAGGCGTCGATGGCGCCCTCGGCGCCGCCCGCGCCCACCAGCGTGTGCAGCTCGTCGATGAACAGCACCACGTCGCGCACGCGGCGCACCTCGGTCATCACGGCCTTGATGCGCTCCTCGAACTGGCCGCGGTACTTCGTGCCGGCGACCATCAAGGCCAGGTCCAGCACGACCATGCGCTTGTTGCGCAGGATCTCGGGCACCTCGTTGTCGATGATGCGTTGGGCCAGGCCCTCGACGATGGCCGTCTTGCCCACGCCGGGCTCGCCGAGGAGCACCGGGTTGTTCTTGGTGCGGCGCGACAGGATCATCGTCACGCGCTCGATCTCGTCCTTGCGGCCGATGACCGGGTCGAGCTTGCCCCTGGCGGGCCAATTCGGTCAGGTCGCGGCCGAAGGCATCCAGGGCCGGCGTCTTGGACTTGCCGCCGCCGCCGCCACCGCCGCCCGACTTGCCCTCGGGCGCGGCGCCGCCCTGCGGTTCGCCGCCGGAGCTTTCCTCCTCCTCCTCCTCGGAGGAGTCGGCGCCCAGGAACTCGAGCACCTCCTCGCGCACGTCCTCGAGCTTGACGCCGAGGTTGGTGAGGACCTGGGCGGCGATGCCCTCGTTCTCCTTGATCAGGCCCAGGAGCAGGTGCTCGGTGCCGATGTAGTTGTGCCCCAGGTTCGAGGCCTCCTCCATGGACAGCTCGAGCACCTTCTTCGCCCGGGGCGTGAAGGGCAGCTGGCCCATGGTGACCATGGTCGGGCCGGTCTTGACGATCTTCTCGACCTCGGCCCGGATCTTGGTCAGGTCGATGCCCATGTTCTTGAGCACATTGGCCGCGACCCCGGAGCCCTCCTGGACGAGGCCGAGCAGGATGTGCTCGGTGCCGAGGTACTCGTGGTTGAACCGCTGGGCCTCCTGGCGGGCCAGGTTCATCACCTTCTTGGCGCGGTCTGTGAAGCGGTCGAACATTGCGGATCCTTGTGGCGTTCACGGCGCGACCGGCGCGAACTGCGCCGGCCGGACCGCGGAGGGTGACGGAGTTCTCTGAGGCTTGGCTTTTCGTCCTTCAAGGCCCCAGGGGTTGACCTCGGGGCGTAGGGACGGTCGCCGGGGATGGTAGTGCAGCCCAGACGGCGGTCCAAACGGTCCCAGGGACGGGGATTTTCCCCGGCGCGGGCACCCAAGGAGCCGCCAGGGAGCCGCCGGGGAGCCGCCGGGGAGCCGCCGGGGAGCCGCCCGGGAGCCACCAGGAGCGCCTCTTCCCGAACGTGGATCAGGAAGACTGCAGCGACTTCAGTTCGTCGCGCAAGCTGGCGGCACGCTCATAGGCCTCCTGGCGAATGGCGTGTTCCAGCTCCTTCTGGAGTTGTCCCATCCGTCGCGCGCGCTCCGCGACGGCCGCGTCCTGGCCGGGCAGGCGGCCGGCGTGCTGCGTGGCGCCGTGGATGCGCTCCAGGAGCTCGCGCGCGTGGGCGCCGAACACTTCGTAGTCCTTGGGGCAACCCATGCGACCCTTCTGGCGAAATTCCAGCAGGGTCATGCCGCAGTCCGGGCACTGGATCTGGGGCTCGCGGCGCACTCGCTGGGTCGAGGCGTGCAGGAGCTTCAGGATCTCCTGGGGCGTCTTCGGCACGGGATTGTGCGGCAGTTTCTGACCCTGGGCGCAGGCCTCGCACAGGTCCTGGACCCGCACCTCGGGCGGCGTGGCCGGGTCCGTGCCGTGGACCAGTTCGGTGACGTGAACCGTCGCCTGGGCTTGCTTGCAGCTTGAGCAGACCTTCATGGTGTGGCGCCTGTGCGCTTCCCGGATTCTCGCACGTGGACGGCAGCGAGCGAAGCCCCGGGGCGCACACCCCTCATAGGTCAGGGCCGGCCCTTGGGCCACGAAACGAGACGGTCACCCCGGTGCGGCGGAGCGACCCAGGGCCCGGTGGGGCCCCGGTCGGGAACCCGTTCGGGAACCCGGCCGGGCGGTGGGGGGACGGGCCGGGGCCCCGTCCCAGGGCCCGGGGGTGCCTGCCCGGGGCCGCCGGTACGTTTTTCGGAGCCGCGGGCGTGGTCTCAGGTGGCCGGCGGCAGGGCCGACCGGAAGGCCAGGGCCCGATCCTTGAAATTGCGGTAGCGGTCGAAGCTCGCGCAAGCGGGAGAGAACAGCAGCTCGTCGCCGTGTCGAGCCTGGGCATAGGCTTCCTGGACGGCCTGCTCGACGGTCTCCACGGCGCTGGCGGGGATGCCAGCCCTGGAAAACGCCTCGCGCAGGGTCTCGCGGGCGGCTCCGAAGCTCACCAGGGCCCGCACTCGTCCGGCGGAGGCAGCCACCAGTTCCTCCAGGGGCAGACCCGCCTTGGCCTGTCCGCCGCACAGGAGCACCACCGGAACCCGGGCCGAGGCCAGGGCGGCGATGGTGGAGTCCGGCGTCGTGGACACGCCGTTGTCCCAGACCCGCAGACCGCCCCGCGGGCCCAGGTCCTGGAGGCGGTGCTCGAGGCCCTGCAGGGTGGCCACGGCGGGGGCCAGTCGCGCGGGGTCGGCGCCCACGGCCCGCGCCAGGGCCAGGGCGGCCAGGGTGTTGTCCCTCTGGAAGTTTCCCGGAAGGCCGAGATCGCTCACCGCGCCCAGGCGCTCGCCGTCCAGGCGGAACTCGCCCTGCTCGAGCCGCGCGCGGGCGCCCGGCGCCCCCGTCGAGCTGCAGAAGATCGCCCGGCCGCGCTCCACGGTCCAGCGCGAGGTGCGCGGGTCGTCGCCACCCAGCACCACCACGGAATCGGGCCGACAAAGCTCCAGGATGCGGGCCTTGGCCGCCTCGTAGTTTTCGACGCTCCCATGGCGCTCGAGGTGGTCGGCGAGCACGTTGGTGCAGCAGACCGCGGCCACGTTGCGAGCGAAGCCGTGGACACCGCCGCGCAGGGGGGGCGGCAGGGCCTCCAATTGATAGGAGGAAATCTCCAGCACCACCCAATCCTCGGGGCCCAGGAGGCCCAGGGATCCGAGCAGCGAGCGGCCGATGTTCCCCCCCAGGTGGGAGCGGAAACCGGCCGCCCGCAGGAAGTGGTCCACGGCGTGGCTGGTGGAACTCTTGCCCTGGGTGCCGGTGACGAGCACCAGGCGCGCGGGGCAGGCCTCCAGGAACAGCGCCATCTCCGAGGTCACCGGAACGCCCGCGGCCCGCGCCTTGGCGAGCAGGGGGTGACCCGGGGCCACGGCGGGGTTCGCGACCACGAGATCCGTGTCCACGAAGTCCTCCTCGCGGTGTCCCCCGAGGGCATAGACCAGCTCTACGTCGGCGAGTGAGTCGATGGACTCCCGGAGCAGGTCGGCCGAGCGCAAGTCGGTGACCGTGACGCGCAGACCCTGGCCGGCCAGGTGGCGGGCCGTTTCCGCGCCGCCTCCGAAGAGGCCCAGTCCCATGACGGTGGCCCGGCGCGGAGGCTGCTTGGGGGATGGAGCTCCGGTCGGCGAGTCCGGGCTCACTAGAGGCCTCCGGGCGGCTTGCCGGAGCCTTTCTCCGGCGCCGGCCCGCTGGGCGGCGCGGAGGAGGGGGGCTCGGGACTGGGGCCCGCGTCGAGGGGCGCGCCGGCGGGGGCACCCGTGCCCGAGCCGGGGAGCAGCGCGCGCTCGCTCGGCAACTCGCGGGCTTCGCGCGTGTCGATCCGCAGACCCTCCGGGCCCGCGCGTCGCAGGGCCTCGGCCCGCTGGAGCACGCGCACCAGGTCCCGGGCGGGAATCGCCTCGGTCCCCGGCACCAAGCGCACCCGCAGCTTGTGGCGGTCCCGCCAACCCACCGGAAAGACGATTTCGCTCAGGATGTCGACGGGAAAGTACGCGTACCAGGGCGCGTTGATCTCGAAGGCCTCCGAGTAGGTCAGGTGGCCGTCGAGGTAGAGCGTGATGCGGCGCACCCCGTAGCTCGTGAACGGGATTTTCGCGGGCGTGCGCTGGGCCTGGAGCTCGCCGTCCAGCCGGATCTCGGCGCCCGGGGGCTCGCTGGAGATCACCAACTCGCGCTGGGCCCGACAGGCGCCCCAGGCGGGGGCCAGGGCCAGGAGGAGCGCGATCTCGAAGGTGGAGCGGGCCATGTTGCGCCGCGCGCGCGACGTGAAAGCGAGAATCGCTCCCCAGGGGCCCGGGATCAAGGGGCGCCTGCGCGGGAAGACCCCTTCGGGGCCCCGGAACACGGCCCTGGGGCCGCGCGCGTCCCGGGGGACGCCGAACGGATGGCGGAGTGGGCGGGATTCGAACCCGCGGTCCCCAAATTCAGGAGACACCAGATTAGCAATCTAGCGCATTCGGCCACTCTGCCACCACTCCGCAGGGGTCCGTGAGGGGCGACGAGCTTACGGGCGGGGGGGTGGGCGCACAAGCACGGCGGGGCCCAAGGCCCCAGTACCCACGGAAGGAGCCGCCGGAGAACTCGCGAGAATCGCCCCGATCCGGCTGGGTACCATGGCGGGTCATGCCGGCGCCCGGGTCCCCGTTGCCGCTCTCCGTCGAGCCCTCCCGCTCCACGGCGCGCGCCGCGCGTCTGCGGGCGGTCCTGTTCGTGGCCCTGGCCAACCTGGCCCTGGCCTGCGCCATCGGGACCGCCTACCTCGATTCCCTGCCCGAGCACCCGGGCCCGCGGCTGTGGTGGTTCGCCCACGCGGGGCTGGTGTCCTCGATGCTGACCCTGGTCTTCGTTCCCGGGGCCTGCCTCGCCCTGGCCGCGCTCTCGCGCCTGGGGGATCGGACCCTGCTGGTCGGCCAGACCCTGCTGTGGTCCTTCTTCCACCTGACGCTGTTCATCGACACGCGCGTCTTCGGCCTCTACCAGTACCACCTGAACGGAGCGGCCTGGAATCTCCTGACCACACGCGGGTCCCAGGACTCCTACCACCTCGGGCCGCGAATCTGGGCCCTGGGCACCGGCATGTTCCTGGTGCTGGCCCTGGCCCAATGGGCGTTCTGGAAACTGGCCTGGAAGCGCATCGAGCGCACCCAGGGCCGCAGCACCCTGCGCTCGGCGGCGGCGTGGGTCGCGCTGCTGGCCGCCGCCATCGGTGTCGAGAAGACCATCTACTTCGACGCGGATCTGACGCGGGACCGCGCCGTGGGCCAGCTGTCCAACCTGTTCCCGGTCTATCCGCGCTTCAGCGCCCAGGCGCTGCTCCCCGGGGAGGTCTCCGCCGCCGAACGGGGCGAGTCGTCCTTCGCCATCCGCACCGAGGGTGGGGTGTTGGACCTGCCCCAAGAGGGCCTGCGTCTCCCCGAGGGTGGTCCGCGTCCCAACATCCTCATCCTGGTGGTGGATTCCTGGCGCGCGGACATGTTGGATCCCGAGGTGACGCCGCGGCTGTGGGCCTTCGCCCAGGGCGCGCGGCGCTTCGAGAACCACCTCTCGGGCGGCAACGCCACGCGCTTCGGCGTCTTTTCCCTGCTCTACGGCCTGCACGGCTCCTACTGGTGGCCCGTGCTGGAAGCGGAGCGCCCCCCGATCCTGCTGGAGGTGCTGCGGAAGAGCGGCTATCAGGCGCGCGTGTTCTCCAGCGCCTCCATGGAATTCCCCGAGTTCCGGCGCACGGCCTGGGCCACCCTGGGCCCCGAGGTGGAGGACCGTTTTCCTTCCCCGCGCCGCGCCGAACGGGACGCGCTCCTGGGCGCGCGCTTCGCCGAGTGGGTGCCGGAGGCCCTGGCGGCGGGCCAGCCGTTCTTCGCCTTCGCGCTCCTGGATTCGGCCCACCAGACCTACGATTTTCCCAGCGACCAGGCGCTGTTCCAGCCCTGCGCCGAGGAGCTGGACTACCTGGAGATGGCGCGCACCCACGACGGCCTGCTGCGCGACCAGGTCAAGAACCGCTACAAGAACGCGCTCCACTACGTGGACACGATCGCCGGTTCCATGCTCGAGGCCCTGCGCCGCGAGGGTGCCCTGGAGAACACGCTCGTGTTGGTCACGGGGGACCACGGCGAGGAATTCGCCGAGCACGGCCACTGGGGTCACACCTCGAACTTCACGCCGGAGCAAGTGCTGGTGCCCCTGGTCCTCTGTGGACCGGGCATCGAGCCCGGCGTCGAACTGCGGCCCACGGCCCACCTGGACGTGGCGCCGACCCTGTTGGAGCTCCTGGGGCTTCCGGCGTCCGCACGGCCCGGCTGGAGCCTGGGCGAGAATCTGCTCGCCCCCCTGGCCCGGCGCGATCGCGTGGTCGCGGGTTGGGGCGAGATCGGGCTGTGGACCGGGGACGGCATCTTCCGCATTCCCATGGACGCCGATCGGCCCCTGGAGCTGGCGGTCTTCGACTCCAGCTGGTCCCTGCTGGCCGACCAGGACCAGCGCTTCGCGCGCAACTCCGAGGCCCTGAGCCGTCTGGCGAGCGAGTGCGTGCGATTCCTGCAGTTCCCGGCCGGGCGCGGGGCGCGAAAACCCCAGTGAACTCCCAGGAAACGACGCGGGGCGCGCGCCTGTCGGCGTGCTATTGGACCTGGCTCGCGACCATCGGGCTCGGCGCCCTCGTGGGCCAGCGCTGGCTCGCCCACTCCTCGGGAGGCGACCTGGGGGCGGCGCTGTTCATGCAGGCGGCCCTGGTTTCCACCCTGGCCATGCTGGCGGTCGTGCCCCTGCTGCCGCTCTTGCTGGTGGCCTGGGGCGTGCCCTCGCGGCGGCTCGCGGCGGCCCTGCACGCGGCGCTCTGGACCCTGTTCCTGCTGCTGGTCTACGCGGACACCGTGGTCTACGGCATGTTCCGCTACCACTTCAACGGCCTGGTGTGGCACGAACTCACGACCGAGGGCTCTGAGGATTCGATCCACCTGGATGGGACCCTGTGGACCCAGGTGGCCCTGGGTACGCTCGCCGTGCTGCTGGTGCAGTGGTTCCTGTGGAATCGGATCCACGGGCGGGCCCTGCGGACGCGGGAGGCTGGTCCGTCCCAGGGGCGCTCGCCGCGGCGTTGGTTCGCCCGGCCCAAGGTGCTCGCGGCCGCGGCGCTCCTGGCCCTCGTCGCCGGCGAGAAGTCCGTCTACGCCTGGGCCGACCTGACCCGCGACCGCAACATCACGGCGCGCAGCCGGCTCATGCCGCTCTACCAGCCGCTGACCATCAAGGACCTGCTCGGCAAGCGCCTGGGCTTCGACCTCTCCGGCCGCGAGCGCGTCAAGATCGCCAGCGAGGGCGTGCTGATCCGCTATCCCCTGGAGACGCCCCGCATCCCGGCGGATTCGCAGAAGCCCAACATCCTCGTGGTCGTGATCGATTCCCTGCGCCGCGACGTCATGGTGCCCGAGGTCATGCCGCGACTGGCGCGCTGGTCCGAGGGCGCGCGCCGCTTCCGCCAGCATCTGTCGGGCGGCAATGCCACGCGCTTCGGCGTGTTCTCCCTCGTGTACGGCCTGCACGGTTCCTACTGGATGCCGATCCTGAACGAGCAGGCTCCGCCGGTGCTGGTCACGGCCCTGGTGGAGGCGGGCTACGAGCCGCGGGTGATCTCCGCCGCGTCGATGAACTCGCCCGAGTTCCGCTCCACCTGCTGGGTGAGCGTCGAGGACTCCGTCCACGATCGCTTCGAGGGCGAGAAGTACCTGCGCGACCGGGCCGTGGCGGCGGATTTCCGCCAGTGGATCGCCACGCGGGACGCTTCGCGGCCGTTCTTCGCCTTCGCGCTGATCGACTCGCCGCACCAGGTGTACTCGGTGGATCCCGAGCTGACGCCGTTCACGCCCTACGAGCAGCGACTGGACTATCTGAAGCTCGGCGGCGTGCCCTCCGCGGAGATGATCCAGAACGTCAAGAACCGCTATCTGAACGCCTGCGCCGCGGCGGACGTGGCGGTGGCGGGCATGCTGGAGGAACTCGAGGCCCGCGGGCTGGCCCAGAACACCCTCGTGGTCGTCACCGGCGACCACGGCGAGGAGTTCTACGAGCACGGCACCTTCGGGCACACCTCGAACTTCACGCCCGTCCAGACCTGGGTCAGCTTCGCCATGGCGGGCCCGGGCGTCACGGCGGGGGAGGAGCTCTTGCCCACCAGTCATCTGGACCTGGCGCCGACGCTCCTGGAACTCCTGGGCGTCGATCGCGGCCTGCGCGAGCAGTACAGCGTGGGACTGAATCTGCTCGATCCGCCCGAGCAGCGCCTGCGGGCCATCGGCGGCTGGCAGGAGGCCGCGATCTGGCTCGAAGAGGCCATCCTCCTGATCCCCCTGGAGGGTCACAAGGGCCTCGTGGAACCCTACAGCTACGACTGGAAGCCGCTCGACCTGGTGCCTTCCGCGATCCCCGGGGCGAGGGAAGCCCTGGCGCAGCTCTCCCTCGAATGCCGCAGGTTCCTGCGATGACCGCCGCCGCCCGGGAGACCTTTTTCGTCACCTGCGCGCCCGGCGTCGAGCCGCTGCTGCACGAGGAGATCCGCGCCCTGAAGTTGGCCAGGGTGGAGCGCCAGGTGGGCGGCGTGCGCTTCGAGGGCACGCTCTTGGACGCCCAACGGGCCAACCTCTGGCTGCGCACCGCCGTGCGCGTCCTGATGCGCGTGGCGCGCTTCGAGGCGGCCGACGGCGATCAGCTCCACGCCGGCGCCCTGGCCGTGGATTGGAGCCGCTTCCTCGCCGTGGACGGCCGCTTCGTGATCGACGCCCACACGAAGGACTCCACCCTGGACCACAGCCTGTTCATCGAGCAGCGGGTCAAGGACGCCATCGTGGACGGCTTCCGCGCCCGCACCGGCGAGCGTCCCAGCGTGGACAAGGAGCATCCCGACCTGTCGGTGCACGTGCACCTGGTGAAGAACCGCTGCACGCTGCTCGTGGACACCTCGGGGGAGCCCCTGCACAAGCGCGGATGGCGTCGCTACCAGGGTCGCGCGCCGTTGTCGGAGACCCTGGCCGCGGCGCTGGTGCGCTTCTCGGGCTGGGACATGCGCTCGCCCCTCGTGGATCCCTTCTGCGGCGGAGCCACGATCCTGATCGAAGCGGCGCTCCTGGCCCGCAACGTGGCGCCCGGCAGCTTTCGCGCGCACTTCGCCTTCGAGAAGCTCCCCGGCCACGATCCGGACGCCTGGCAGCGGCTGCTGGCGGAGGCGCGGCGGGCTCTGGCGCCCAGGCCCAAGCTCGCGCTCCTGGGTCGCGACTGGGATCCGGCCACGCTCGACGGAGCCAGGCAGAATCTCGCCGGCGCGGGCCTCGAGGGGGCGGTGCAGTTGGAACTGGGCGCGGCCACCGACTGGGAGCCGCGCAAGGGCTGGAACGCCTGGATCGTCACCAACCCGCCCTATGGCGAGCGCGTGGGCACCGAGCGCGGACTGGAGGACAGCTACCGGCGCTTCGGCCAGCTGCTCTCCGCGCGCGGTCACGGCTACCGTCTGGCTCTGCTGACCTCGAGCCAGCGCCTGGGGCAATCCCTGGGGCTTTCTGGGCTCGAGCGCCGGGTGCTCTTGAACGGCCCCCTGGAGTGCGAGCTCTTGACGGGAGCGATTCCCTGAGCTTTGCGCCCCGCGGGGCAGGCGAGCGGGCGGGTCGCCGAAAAAACGGTCCGCCGCGTTCCTAGGAACGGCTCCTAGTGATCGTGGTGGCCGCCGGCGCCGTGGGGGTGGCCGTGGGCCAGTTCCTCCGCGGTGGCGTCGCGAACCTCGTGGATCGCGACCTCGAAGTGCAACGTCTGTCCCGCCAGGGGGTGGTTCAGGTCGATGGTCACCTCGTCGCCGTCCACGGACACCACGGTGGCCAGGATCGGCTCGCCGTCGGGGCCCTCGGCTTCGAATTCCAGGCCGGCCTCCAGCGGAGCCTCGGGCGGAAACGTGTCGCGCGTGACCTGTTGGATGCCGCGCGGATCGCGCTCGCCGTAACCGTCCTCGGGCGCGACGACGATCTTGGCGCGCTCTCCCTGGCGCTTGCCGGCCAGACCGTCCTCGAGACCGGGCACGATCATGCCGACGCCGTGCAGGTATTGGATCGGCTCACCCGTGGCCGAGCTGTCGAGCTCGTTGCCCGCCGGGTCGCGCAGCGTGTAGTGAAGGGTGACGACCTTGCCGGCGGCGATTGCCGCGCCTTGATTCGATGCCATGGTGCTGAATTCCCTGGCGCAGCCTGCGCCGGACGGTTTTGGGCGAACCACGTTAGCCGGAAGGCCGCCGGACTGTCGCCACAAATCCCCGCCCGGCGTGGAATCCAGGGGGACCCGCGCAGGAAACCGAGAACGGGACGCGGGGCGATCGCCCGGGGGGCCTCAGGGATCCAGGGCCCGCTGGCAGCACTTCTTGTATTTCTTGCCGCTGCCGCAGGGGCAGGGATCATTGCGCGAGAGGGCCGAACCGGGCCGCACGAAGGGCTTTTGGGCGCCGCCGGCGGCGGCTTCGAAGGCCCCCTGGAGCGCCCGAACGAAGGCCGACCCGGCCCGGCCGCCCGCGAGGCGCCCCTCGCGCTCCAGCTCCGCCAGGAAGGCTGCGTAGAGTGCCGGCGTCTCGCGCCGGGCCGTGGGGGAGAGCTCCAGTCGCGCCACGTCCCCGAGCAGCGCCCCGCGCAGGTCCTCCTCGCCCAGGTCGGAGGGCGAAGCCCCGCGGACGTCGCAGGCCGCGCACAGGAAGCGGGTCAGGATTTCCGGCGCGAATTCCAGGGTGGCCGCTGAAAACTCACGGGCCCGGTCGCCGTGGACGAAGTCCCCGACCCAGTTCTCGATGCGCTCCCGCTCGTACCGCTCGACCACGGCGCGATCCTAACCGAGTGCCGCGAAAATCCCTCGCGGCGGCCGCGGGGCGAGATTCCGGACAGGGCGCGGCGGGGGTGCGGCGCGCGCCATGCCCATGCGCTACTGTCTCCCCATGCAGATCACCCGCCTGTGGATTCTGTGCCTCTTCACCGCCTGCTCCTCGCCCCAGGAGGTCCTCGTCCGGCGCCCTCCGCCCCGCGCGCCGATCGTCAACGGCCGGCTGATGGTGGTCGGCGGCGGAGGCACGACGCCGGCCATGGTGGCGCGCATGCTCGAGCTCGCCGGCGGCAAGGATGCGCGCATCGTGATCCTGCCCCAGGCCTCGTCCCAGCCCGACCGCGGCAAGGGCTCCCTCGAGCTGTTCGCCGAGGCGGGGGCCACCAATTCGATCTGCCTGGATCCCCTGGAGGAGACGGCCGGCGGCGCGGAACTGGAATCCGCCGCGTTGATCTGGTTTCCCGGCGGCGACCAGGTCCAGTTGATGGCGGCCCTGGATGAAGCGCGTCTGGTGGACGACGTGCAGCGGCGCTTCCGGCAGGGGGCGATCGTCGGCGGCACGAGCGCCGGCGCCGCGGTCATGAGCCCGTTGATGATGACCGGGGAGGCCGACCTGGAAAGCGTCCGCGGCGGAACCACGGAACTGGTCTCGGGTCTCGGCCTGTGGGACGAAGTGATCGTCGATCAGCACTTCGTGCGCCGTCAGCGCTGGGCACGCCTCGTGTCCGCGGTCCTCGACCATTCCGAGTTCGTGGGCGTGGGGATCGACGAGCGCACCGCGGTGGAAGTGGCGGGCGACGTTTGGCGCGTGTGGGGCGACGGCAGCGTGGTGGTCCTCGACGCCCGCCGCGCCGAAGCCGCGGCCGGCCTGCCCGGGGAGCACTCGACCGCCCGGGACGTCCAGTTCTCGATCCTCAAGGACGGCGAGACCTTCTCCCTGCGCTAGCCCGACTTATTCATGAGCTCCGGCTCCAACCCCCGCCCAAGCCCGTCTGGACTGCGTTGCGCCGCCGCGTTCGGTCCTCAGCGACCTGCAGGTCGCCTGCGGGAGAACGCGTCGTCGCGCCTTGCCAGCCAGGCTTTATCGTGGGTTTCGCTCAAAGCTCATGAATAAGTCGGGCTAGCCCCTGCGCGGGGAGTCCTCCGCAACGGTCGGGCTCCTCGACACCCCTGCGAACCGGGCCCCGCGCGAACCGGGCCCCCCCCGGGTTGCGGGACCCCGTGATAGGCTTGACCCACATCATGATCACCCAGCTTCGACGGACGTTTCGCGCTCCGCGCCTGCTCTCCCTGTGCTCGTTCCTCGGCCTCCTGTTCGCCGCGGGGGAGCGGGCCGCGGCCGATGTCATGAGCCTGACGCCCTCCAAGGACAACACCCTCTACGAGGACCCGGCTGGCGCGCTTTCGAACGGAGCCGGGCAGAGCTTCTTCGCCGGCCGCGTGGGCCTGGGCGGCGGCGGGGCCATTCGGCGCGGGCTTCTGCGTTTCGACCTGAGCGTGATCCCGGCCGGCTCGACGATCACCGGCGTGACCCTGGGCGTGTCCTGCTCCCAGGCCTCCCAGGTCAACAACGAGACCATGGAGCTGCGCCGGGTCCTGGCGGACTGGGGCGAGGGCCCCTCGGCGGCCAATCCCGGCGGCAGCGGCGCCTCGGCCCTTCCGCCGGATGCCACCTGGCTGCACACGTTCACCCCCACCGGGTTCTGGACCACCCAGGGCGGAGATTTCGCGCCCTCCGCCAGCGGCACGACCGTCGTGGCCGGCGCGGCGCCCTACGTGTTCGCGTCCCAGGCCGGCATGGTCGCCGACGCGCAGTTCTGGCTCGACAACCCGGGCCAGAATTTCGGCTGGTGCATGCTGGGCAACGAGGCCGTGAGCAACACCTCGAAGCGCTTCGACTCCCGCGAGGGCGGCTCGATCCTGAGCCGGCCCACCTTGACGGTGACCTACACGTCCTCGGTCGTGAGCTACTGCACCGCCAAGGTCAACAGCCTGGGCTGCACGCCGCTGATCGGCGGCACAGGGGCCCCCAGCGCCAGCGCGGGCTCGGGCTTCGTGGTCAACGCCACCAGCGTGATCAACAACAAGCCGGGTCTTTTCATCTACACCAACGGCGGCGCCGCGGCCGTGCCGTTCGTCGGGGGACTGCGTTGCATCGGCACGCCCGTGCGCCGCTCGATTCCCTTGAATTCCGGCGGATTTCCGCCGCCGAACAACTGCTCGGGCGAGTACTCCATCGACGTGAACGCCTTCGCGGTGGGAGCCCTCGGGGGAACGCCGGCGTCGTTCCTGCTGGTGTCCGGCACGCAAGTCCACGGCCAGTTCTGGGGCCGCGACAACGGCTTCGCCGCGCCCAACAACGCCACGCTTTCGGCGGGGCTCCAGTTTCAGATCGGCCCTTGAACCGCGGCGAGTTCCCGGCACCGCCCGAGGAAGCCTCTTTGCCTTGCGACGGGCCGTCCTCGCTGCGCGAGGCGCGCCTGCGGGCGGTGTTCGGCTCCCTGACCACAGGCGTGTTGATCCTCGACCCGCGGGGCCGGATCGTGGACTGCAACGCCGGGGCGGAGCGCATCCTGGCGCTGACGCGCGGCCAGATTCTGGACCACACCCAGCGGGATCCGCGCTGGCGGCTGACGCGCGAGGACGGGACGCCGTTCGCCACGGAGGAATACCTCGGGGCCGAAACTCTGCGCACGGGCGAATCCCGTGAGGGCGTCGTGGTGGGGATCCACGGGGCCGACGGCTCCTTGCGCTGGTGTTCGGTCAACAGCCAGTTGCTGCGGGACGAGGAGGGCCGGCCCGCCCACGGCGTGGTGATCTCCTTCGACGACATCACCGCCCTGCGGCGGATGACCGAGCGCCTGCTGGAGGCCCAGAAATTGGAGTCCGTTGCGCGACTGGCCGGCGGCATCGCCCACGAGTTCAACAACCTGCTGACGGCGGTGCTGGGGTATTCCGAGCTGGGCCTGGCCCAGGTGGCGCCGGGGACCAAGCTCTCCACCTACCTGACGCAAATCCTCCACAGCGGCGAGCAGGCCGCCCACCTGACCGAGCAGTTGCTCGCCTTCGCGCGTCGACGGGAGCCCCTGCAGGCCCACGTGGACCTCGGGGAGCTGTGCGCCTCGAGCCTGGACATCGTGCGCGCCCTGGTGGGCGAGCGCGTGTCCGTGGAGTTGCAGCGCGCCCCGGGACTCTGGCCCGTGATCGCCGACCGCGTGCAGATGCAGCAGGTGCTCTTGAACCTGGCCAGCAACGCCGCCGACGCCCTGGTGCTCGGCGGCCACCTGACGATTCGCTGCTCGAACCTGTCCCTGGGCCCGGGCTCGGGCCCCAGGGAACACGGTGACTGGGTCGAGTGGGTGGTCGAGGACGACGGCGTCGGCATGGCGCCCGAGGTCCAGGCCCACCTGTTCGAGCCCTTCTTCACCAGCAAGCAGGTGGGAGAGGGCCGGGGGCTGGGGCTTTCCACCTGCCATGGGATCGTGCACCGCCACGGCGGAGCCATCGCGGTGCGCTCGGCCCTGGGAGCTGGTTCCTCCTTCACCATCCGACTGCCCCGCGCCCGCGACGAACGAGGAGATTGAGCATGCCCGCCGGCTACTCAGGCACGCCCCTGGCCAAGAAACTCGGCATCCGTCCCGGAGCCCGCGTGGCCCTCCTGGGCGCGCCGCGCGGCTTCGAGGCCACGCTGGAGGGCTTGCCCGCCGATGCGAAGCTGGCCCGCAAGCTGGGCGCCCAGCACGACGTGATCGTGCTGTTCCCCGCCGACAGGTCCGGGCTTTCGCGGATCAAGGCCTGCGCGCGCGCACTGGAACCCTCGGGCGGCCTGTGGATCGCCTGGCCCAAGAAGTCCTCGGGCGTAACTACGGATCTGGACTTTGCCGTCGTGCAGAAGGCCGGGCTCGCCGCGCTGACAATCGCCGGCCGCCCCGGGATCCGCGAGTCACTCGAGCGCGTGCCCGCAGGACAGTACGCCGGCCGCGAACCACGCGAACCAGCCGACGGTCCAGCCCGCGAGCCGCACCGTGCTCCACAGGCGCGTCGCCGGGAAGGGCGCCCATTGCAGCGCGAGGCCCAGGCCCAGGGGCGCGGCGGCGTAGGGCAAGAGATTCCAGGAGTTGGCCGCGCAGCAGGACTGCCAATCCCGGGCGAATCCGCCGAGGAATGGCCCCAGGATCGTCGCCGGCACCGCCAGGGCGAGGCGCGCGGTCCCGCCCCAGGATTCGTAGGGGGTTCCGTGGCCGAGGGCCGAGCTCACGGCGCCGGAGGTGGCCAGCGCGAAGAGGATCCACAGGATGAGGAACGCGCGGCGACGGCTTCTCCAGGTGCCCGCCCGCCGCGGCGACGGGGCGCGAGGCTCGGTCTCCAGGGCGGAGACCTGCTGCGCGGCCGGCGGGTTCATTCGGGTGGTTCGGGCTTGGGCAGGGGATCGGTGCTGGTGTCCGTGCGCACCTGGTCCAGCACGCTCTCGGCGACGCGGATCGTGGCCTTGGCCCGCAGGGCCAGGGCGATGGCGTCGCTGGGGCGCGCGTCCACGACGGACAGCTCGTCCGAGCCGCGGCGCTTGAGCACCAATTGGGCGAAAAACGTGTTCTGCCGCAGATCGACGATGTCGCAGCGGATGATCTCGGCATCCAGGGCGGCGGCGATCGCGTGGGCCAGCTGGTGGGTCAGGGGCCGCGGTGATTCGGCGGCGGTGACCACGCGGTGGATCTCGGCGGCTTCGACGGCGCCGATGACGATCGGAAAGCCGCGGGCGCCGCCCCGTTCCGTCAGGTAGATGAACTGCTGGGCCGAGTCCTCGCGCATCACGATGCGTCCGAGGAGCATCTCGACCATGCGCTGTTCTTGCCGCGGATCCTGGGGGCTCGCCATGCCGGGAAGGAGCGTGGGACAAATCGCGCCGCGGCGCAAGGGCGGCGCGCTCAGCGGAGGCGCCGACCGCGTCCGAAACCGCCGCGGGGCGGCCGGCTCGCGGATCGCACGGGCCCGGTGGCCTGGCGCGCCCCGTGGCGCGGAGCGAGGGCGGGTCGCGGGGACTGCACGCCGCCGCGCAGGTCGGCCGTGGGACCGCCGGTGCTCTGCAACAGACGCCCATCGGCGGTCTCGTCGCGCCAGCCGCAGTGCAGGCAACGGGCGCCGCGGTTCTGCTGGGCCTGAAGCCGCACCAGCGCGCTGCGCCGGCAGTGGGGGCACTGGGGAGGCGCGGGAGGCGGCAGGCACAGGCGCAGGCCGATCCACACCACGCCCAGGCCCAGCAACAGGGCGAAGCAGACCGTGAAGTCCGAGTCCTTGCCGCGCGAGGCCAGCCGCAGCGCGCAGGACAGGGCCAGGAGCATCATCGGCGCCACGAGCCACGCACCGTGGATCGGAGGTCCCTCGAACTCCGCGAGTCGCGCCCCCAGTCCCCGGGCCTCGACAGGCCGGCGTTGGAGCGGCGCGCCGTGGGCTTCTCCCCGCGGCTGACGCCGACCATCGCGCGGGGAAGGCTCGAAGGGCTGGAACATTCCGCATCGAATTCTACCAGGGTCCGCGACGGGCGCCGGGCCGAGGGCCCAGGGTCGAGCACCGACGGGAACCTGGAAGGCCGGCCGCGGGCGGGGCCGGGCTCCCCGGTCCCGCGGAACCCCGCCGAGAGGCCCCGGGCCTGCCCGCGGCGCGCCGGCCCGGTGCGGCGGTTCGCTAGAATCCGACCAGGGCTCGGCGAGGCTCGGCCCCGCGGGGCAGCCGGACCGCCCCCCAGCCATGCCCCAATCCCGACCTGCCCCCGTGCGGTCCGCCGCGACCTATCCGGACAACCCCGTGCTCCTGCGGGTCTGGCGCGGGGATTGGGTCGAATCCCAGCACCGGGGCGCCTGGGTGCTCGTGGACGCCGCCGGGCGCGTACTGGAGGGCGCCGGGGCCTTCGACGCGCCGGTGTTCGCCCGCAGCTCGGTCAAGTCGCTCCAGGCCCTGCCCCTGATCGAAAGCGGAGCCGCCGACCGGTTCGGGCTCACGACGGAGGAACTGGCCCTGGTCCTGTCCTCCCACGGAGGGGAGGACTGCCACACCGGCCCCGTGGGCAGGTTGCTCGCGCGCCTCGGGCTGGGCCCCGAGGCCCTGCGCTGCGGCGCCCACGCGCCCTTCGACGCGCGCGCCCGGGAGGAGCTGGCCGGTCGGGGCCAGCGGCCCAGCACCCTGCACAACAATTGCTCGGGGAAGCACGCCGGGTTCCTGTGCCTCGCCTGCCACCTCGGGGTGGCCCCCGAGCGCTATCTGGACCCCGCGGGACTTGTGCAACAGGCCGTGCGGGGGGTGGTCGAGGCCATGGCCGGAGCGGCTCCAGGCGAGGTGGAGACGGCCGTCGACGGCTGCAGCGCTCCGACCTTCCGCCTGCCCCTCTCGAAGCTCGCCACGGCCATCGCGCGGGTGGCCAATCCCGAGTCGTTGGCGCCCGCGCGCCGGGCGGCCTGCGAGCGGATCCTGGAAGCCGCGGCGCGCCATCCGGAGTTGATCGCAGGCACGCGCAAGCGCCTGTGCACGGACCTGCTGCGGGTTTCCGCGGGCCGTCTGTTCCCCAAGATCGGAGGCGACGCCGTCTACGTCGTCGGCGCGCGCGGCGCGGGCCGAGCCCTGGCGGTCAAGGTGGACGACGGCGAGTCCCGCGGCTTGGCGCCGGTGGTGTTGGCGCTGTGCGAGCGCTTCGGCTTCCTCGGCGGCCAGGAATTGGAGCGGCTCGGCGAGTGGCGCGCGGGGATCACCCGCAACTGGGCCGGGCTGGAAGTGGGCCGCCTCGAGGTTTCCACGTGAGCCCCCCGGCCCGCAGCGCGGTTCCCGTGGACGAGAGCGTGCCGCGGCCCTTGCCGGAGCTCCCGGCGCAGTGCCACAAGGGAGACGCGGGACGCGTGCTCTTGGTTTGCGGCAGTCGACTGATGCCCGGCGCCGCCGTGCTGGCCCTGCGCGCCGCCACACGCGCGGGGGCCGGGCTCGCCACCCTGGCGGCCTTGGACCGCGAACTGCTCGCCATCGCGCCGCTCTCGGTGCCCGAGGCGGTGTTGCTCGATTGGAGCGAGCCGGAACTGGCGGGCGCTTCGTTCGAATCGCGCCTCCGCTCTCGGGAGGATCACGCCAGCCTCGTCGGGCCGGGACTCGGCCGCGGTCCGCGCACGGCGCGGGTGGTGGCCGCGCTGGCGAACGAGAGCAGTGTCGGAGCGCTGGTGCTCGACGCGGACGCGCTCAACGAGCTGGCCCAGGATCCAGGATTGCTTCCCCGACGCGCAGCCTTCACGGTCCTGACCCCGCACCCGGGCGAAGCGGCGCGCCTGCTGGGTCGCGGGATTCCTGCCGACGACGGGGGTCGCGCGGCCTGCGCCCGGGAGCTCGCCGCCAAGTACGGCGCCGCCGTGGTGCTCAAGGGCCGGCGCAGCGTGATCGCCTGGGCCGATCGGGTCTTCGTCAACGGCACGGGCAACGCCGGAATGGCCACCGCCGGCGCGGGCGACGTGCTGGCGGGCATCGCCGCGGCCTACCTGGCCGCGGTGGGGGCGCGGCCCCAGGGGGATTTCACGGCCCTGGAGGCCCTGCGCGCGGCCGTGCACGTTCACGGTCTCGCCGGGGATCTCGCGGCCCGGGATCTGGGCCAGCGCGCGCTGATCGCCTCCGATCTGGCGGCCTACCTGCCCGCGGCCCAGCGGAGCCACGCGACGTGTTCGCCAGCGCGATCCTGCTGAGCGCCGGAGTGCTGGCGACGCGGCCGATCCAGGGCCCCGTGGCCGGGAGCGAGACGGCCGAGGTCTCCCCGGCCGCGGCTCCGGAGGCCCCGGGGGTCATGGGCGTCTTCGAGCGCGAGGTCCGCGTGCGCCTCCTGGCCGCCGACCCCCACGGGGCGGCGGAATCGCTCGCCCGGGCCCTGGCCGCGGCGAGCGAGCGCGCGCCGGGGGCCCCGGCTCACAAGGCCCGCGAAACCGGCGCAGCTCTCGAGGCCCTCGATGTTCTCGATGCTCTCGATGCCCTTGGGCGCGCCTTCGAAGTGCGACCCGAGTTGGATCCCGCTCCGTGGATCGGCGCCCTGGAGGCCCTGACCGATTCGAAGCACCCGAACCTGCGCGCCGGGGCCTGGCGCGTGCTCGCGGCGGTGTCGCGGGCGCCGGACCACGGCGCTCTCACCGACGGCGCCACCACCTGGGAGGAACGCCTGGAGTTCGCGCGCGCCCGGGCCCGCGCCGCGGGTCGGTCGCCGGCCAGGCCCGCCTCGAACCTCGAACTTGCGGTGCTCTCTCGCGATGGGGATCCCCGGGTTGCCCTGGCCGCCCTGGCGGAGGGGCTGCAGTCCGCCGGCCGCGACGACGAGCTCTTCGCGCGGGCCTGGATGGACGCCTTCGAGAGGGCCCGGGCCCGCGGCGACGACAGCGCCATCGAACTGCTGCCGCTGGTGGAGCTGGCCCCGCGCGGCGGGGAGCTGGCGCGCCGGGTCACCGAGCTGGCCGCCGCCCGCCGCGGCGTCGACCCCGACGGGTGGCGCGCCCTCGAGGTGCTGGCCCTGGCCTGTCAGGCCCGTCAGGGCGTGGCCCTGGATTCCGCGCGGTTGGACCACTTCGCCGACGGCTGGCATGCCGCCGCGCGTCGCCAGCCGGGCGCGCGGGTGTTGTTGGCGCGGGCGGCCCGGGCCCTGGGACCCGCAGTCGGCGAGCGACTGGCGCGCCGGGCACTGGAGTCCGGTCGCACGGAGGATGAGCTGCACGATTTCCTCGAGGGCGCGGTCGAGGCGCTGGATGCCGGCAGTCTGGTGCGCCTGTGCGCGCCCGCGGCGCTCCTGCGGCCGGAAATCGCCCGGGCACTCTTCGAGGGCCTGCGGGGGCGCGTGGAAGCCTGGGACGCGGAGGCCCTCGCACCCTGGCTCGACCGGCGCCTGGACGCCGAGCAGCGCGCGCGCATCGTGCTGATCGTCGCCGAGACCTTTCGCCAGAACGGTGACGTGGAAAGCGCCCGCTTCCTGGAGCGCGCCCTGGAGGACCCCGATCCCGACGTGGCGGCCATGGCCTTCCAGGGCCTCGCGGGCGCCGCGGATCCGACGCCCTGGATGGAGCGGCTGCACCGCGCCTGGAAGGGGCAGCCCCTGGCCTGGCGCGAGGCACGCCTGGGCGACCTTTCTCGCGGACTCGCCTGGACCTCCTTCCGCAACGACCTTCTGGAGCTCGCTTCCCAATCGCGCTCCGCGGGAGCGCGGGCGGCGGAGCTCCTGGCGCCCTTTCGCGGCGACCGCGAAGTGGTCGGGGCGCTCGTGGAATGGCTGGAGCAGGATCTCGGCCGCATTCGCGATCACGCTCCGCGCCGGCCGGGGGAGGAGTTGCCGCAGGAGCTCCAGGCCAGCGCCCTGTCCCTGGTGCGCGCTCTGGCCATCGTGGGGGAGAGCGAGGCCGTGCCGATCCTGCAGCGCGCCCTGGAGGCGAGCCGCGGCCGCTCCCTGGAACTGGGAAAGTCCTGCATCGCCTACCTGGGCCGCAGCGAACGGGGCCGGCGCGGCCTGGGGGACTGGCTCGCGCCCAGCGTGCCTTCCCGCCTGCGCGCCGAGGCCGCCCTGGCCCTGGCCGTCGACGGCGGGCGCGGCAATCAGGCCGCCGCATTGCACGTGCTGCTGACGGACTACAGCCGCTACGACGAGACCCTGCGCACGCGCGCCCTGCGGGTCTTCGGTGCCTCTGAGGACGCGGCCTCGGGGGAGCGCCTGTTCGAGGTGGCCCGCGCGGGGGGCTCGGGAGCGGCCGAGGTGCTCGCGGCCGTGGAGTGCGCCGGATTGCGCGCTCGGCGGGACACGGAGCTTCGCGAGCGCCTGTTTCACTGGCTGGGGGAGTCGGCACTGGACCCGGAGCTGCGCACGCTGACGATTTCGGCGCTGGTGCGCACCGGCGCGCCGGACGTGCTCGCGCGGCTGATGGAGCGCCTGCGCTCCCTCGGTGGCGCGGGGAATGCGGCCGCGACCCTGGCGACGGACGGCAGGGCAGGCCTCGAGCGCGCCTTCGAGCGCGAGACCCTGATCGCGAGCCTTGCTTCCTCGGGCGATCCCGCGGTCGTGGCGGCCTTCGACCCGGCCACGGTCTTCGAGGCGCCGCTCCTGCGCGCGGCCTCCGATTTTCGTGCCCGCGCCCGGGGCGAGACCCTGGCCGAGGCGGAGTTCGTGGCCCGCGCCGAGTTGGAGCTCCTGGGCGCCTTCGCGCGGTCCGGCCGCCTGGCCGAGGCCCTGGCCCGCGCCGCGGGCGAAGGAGCGGGCGGTTGGCGCGGGCTCGACGCGCGCCTGCTCCTGGAATGCGCGGCTCGCGCGCAGGGCCTGGAGCGCGAGGCCCTGGCGACGGCCGCCCAGATCGGCCTCCTGGGCGAGTCCGCGGTGGAGGACACGCCGCGCGTGCGCTTCGAGGCGCGGCGGCTTTCCCTGGAGGCCGCGCGGGAACGCGGGGACGACCTTGCCTTCGCGGCCCGCGGGGCGCGGCTCCTGGCCGACGTGCGCACCGGCGCCGTGCCGACCTGGATTTTCGCGCGCGCCTTCGGGGACTTCGATCCGCGGCGCGGCATCGACGGGCTGGCGCGCCTAGCGTGCGAGGTCGGCCTGGCCCGCGCGCGGCTGGCGCTCTCCGCGGGCGACCTGGACGGGGCCCGGCGGGAGCTGGCTCTGGCGCGCGCGAGCCAGGGCTCGTCCAGTGCCGCGGCGGCGGAGCTGGCCCTGCTCGTGCGCGAGAATCCGGCCCTCGGGAACTGATTCCTCCGCGGCCCGAGGGTGCAAGCTCCCGGCCCCGACGGCAAACTAGGACCATGGCCGTAACCAAGGTGGCGATGCCCAAGGATGCCGTGCCGACCATCGACGACGGGATCGGCTTCGTGGCACTGGTGGATCGCATGCAGCAGGATCCCGCGCTCAAGGTCGTCAACGCCGCGCGCATCTCCTACGAGAAGCAGAAAACGGAATACGACGCGAACGACGCCAAGCTCGCGCAATTCCTGTGGGCCCACGGCCACACCTCGCCCTACCGGCACTCCTTCTACACGTTCCACTGGAAAGCGCCGCTGTTCGTCTTCCGCCAGGCCTTCAAGTACCAGGTGGGCTCGGGTTGGCGCACCTACGAGGTCGAGGGCGAGACGGTCAGCCTGGAGGTGTTCGACATCCTGTTCGACACCGACAAGGGTTGCTCCTGGAACGAAATCTCAGGCCGCTACGTGCAGTGGGCCGAGGAGGTCTACGTGCCCGCGCGCATGCGCGCCAATCCGCCCCACGGCAACAAGCAGGCCTCGGTGGATCTGGGGGCGGAATTCGACCACGGCCGGGAACGGGAGCTGATGCAGGCCGAGTGCGCGCGGGCCTTCGAGCTCTACCGCGAGCGCATCGGGCGCGGCGTGGCCAAGGAGATCGCGCGCATGCTCTTGCCGCAGAACATCTACACCCAGGCCTACTGGACGGTGTCCCTGCAGGGCGTGATGCACTTCCTGGAGCAGCGGCTCAAGGCCGACGCCCAGTACGAGATCCGGCGCTACGCCCAGGCGGTGTTCAACCTGGTGCGCGAGGACCTCGAGCGCGTGGGCGTGCGCGAAGCCGACTTCGCCTGAGCCTCCACCCCGGGCGCCGGCCGAAACCACCGGACGCCAGGCCCCCTGGGGTCACCTGGGGGCACCTGGGCGCCCCCGGGCGCCCCCGGGCGCCGTCCGTCCGGTGATTTCGCGCCGTGGTGCGGCCGCGGCCGGTCTCAGGGCGCTTCGTGGCAGAGCGTGCAGCTCACCTTCTGGCCCTTGGCGATGTGCACCACGTCGTCGTCCTCGATCACGAAGGTGCGAGCCGCCGCCGCCCGCGAGAGCACCGTGCCCTGCAGGTTCGCGCCGTGGCAAACCGTGCAGCGCGCGTGGTTGTGCTCGTAGAGCTCGCCGTGCACCTCGTCGATGAAGCGCGGGTCGTTCACCAGGTGCATCCCGTGGGGGCCCTGCAGCGTGTTGGCGGGCAGCGTGGTCGCGCCGTGGCAGGTGCCGCACTCGATCACCGGACCGCTGTGGCCCTGCAGTTCCAGGGAGGCCAGGTTGTCATTGGAAAGCGCGTCGGCGTTGGGCCATTCGGCGTGCGTGCTGCCGTGGCAGTTCTCGCAGGTGATGCCCCCGTGGCCGACGCTGAAGCGATTGAGGGTCGCCGGGCTCTCCGCGAAGCGCTTGTTCGCGGCCAGGATGGGGGACGCCGAGAGGTCGCCCACCCGATAGGCCTGCTTGAGCCGAATGCCGTCGGCCGCCATCACGTAGGCCGGTCCGGACAGGTGGTTCAGCGCGTCGCCCGTGTGGCACGACTGGCAACGCGGCAGGTCCACCCAGGGCCTCCGCGGCTGGCCGTCGTGGGTGCCGTCGATGCTGCCGCCGGGAAGCAGCGGGTACTCCGAGCCCACGGCGAGCATGCCGCCGTGGCAATTGAGGCACTCCATCCCGCCCGTCTGCATCGCTCCGCGCGCGCATTGGGTGATGGCTCCGGGGTGGCATTGGTAGCAGGTCGTCGCCGCGTTGCCCTGGGGCGGGAACACCGGACCGCCCTGGTCGTCCAGGAGCTTGCCGTGGAAGTTGTGCATGGCCTTCGAGAAGAACGAATGGCCCAACTGTCCGCCCTGGGGGCCCGAGCCGGCCAGGTCCAGGGCCGGCGAGTAGTGGCAGGACGCGCACAGCACGGGCTGGGCCGCCAGGAGCTGCGTGGAGCTGCGCGCGTCGTGCAGGATCAACACGTTCTCCTTGGTCTGCACCTCCAGATCCGGATGGGTGGACCAGACAATGGCCGGATCGTCCGCGGCGGTTCCCCCGGTGGCGTGGCAATTCTGGCAGTCGGTCTCCTGGGCCACCGGCACGACGATGTCGAGGTGCGCGAGTTCGCGGTTGGTGTTCTTCGCGTAGGCCGTGACGCGCAGCAGGGGGTATGGATTGGTGAAGCCGTTGTCGTCGACCGGCGTGATCGGAACGCCCTCGGCGGTGAACCAGCGTTTGGCGGCGTCGTAGGTCATCGGCTGCGGTCCGGTTTGGGGACCGTCGGCGGGCATGTACTTGCCCAGCAGGCCCTGCCCCACGGGGAGGTTCACGCCGAACAGCTGCCCCGCGTGGGCCCAGAAGTCGGTCTTGAAGCTGCTGGTGGAGTTGCGCGAGCCCTGCGGGGCGGCGATCGCCGAGTAGCGCACGTCGACCGTCTGGGCATCCAGCAGCACCGGCTTGGAGCTGTTCTGGACCCGCTTGATCACCTGGGCATGGAACACGTTGAACGGCGGCAGGATCGAAAACACCGAGAATTCGCGGTCCATGCAGTGCATGCCGAGGTCGTTGGCCGCGAGCACTTCGTAGGGGGGCGGAGCGGCGAAGTCGCCTCCACCTCCGGAAGAGCCCGCGTCCGAGCCCCCTCCCGTGCCGCCGCCGCAACTCGCCAACAGGAGCATCCCGACACCACCCCAATTCGTGTTCTTCATCGACGATCCACTCCGCTTCTGCCTGCCTTCCGCCGCGCCGGGCGCGGGCGACGTGCCCGCCCTCCGGCCCGAGGGATGCCGTCGATCTAACGGGAAGGGTCGCGAGCGGGTGGTGGGAAGTGGGCGACTACGCACAGGTTGTGGATCCCTACGAACGAGCACCGTAGGTCCACGGAAAGATCTCGAACGCTCCAGGATGACGTCGCGTTCAGCGCCTGCGCACGACCACCTCGACCGTCGGCCCCCAGGGCGAGGCAGAGGCTTCCGTGAGCGTGCGATCGGTCCGCGCGGGATGACGATCCGCTCACCCGAGTCGCAGCTCGCGAGCGTCCTGGAAAATCTGCGCTCGGCGGCGCGGACAGCTACACCGGACCGTGCAGCAGCTTCATGCAGAACACCGAGCCGCCCGACTTCAGGAACTCGCCGGTGTCCAGGGAGAGCGGCGTGAAACCCGCGCGTTGCAGCCGTTGCGCCGTGCGCTGCGCGCCCGCGTCGAGGAACACGCGCTTCCCATCGGCGCAGAAGGCGTTGCAGGCCAGTCGGGCGCGGGCCTCCTCGGGGTCGGCTTCCACGGCCCGCGGGAAGAGCGCGCGCACGAGCTCGCGGCTCTGTGGAGCGAGCGCCTCGGGGAGCCACAGGCAGGCGTCCTCGTCGAGCAGCGCCAGCGCCGTGTCGAGGTGGTAGAAGTCGGGATCGACGAGTTCCAGCAGGATCGTCGGCACGCGGTAGCGCTGGGCGATCTCGCGCCACGCTTCGCGCGAGGAGCGCGGGCCCACGCCGGCCCACAGGAGCCGCCGGCCCGGGTGCCACAGCCCGTCGCCCATGCCCTCCATCGGTGCCGCGTCCGTGGGCGAATCCACGCGGTATCCCAGGCGCTCGAGCGCCGCGATCACGTGGGCGACTTCGCCCCGGCGCTCGGCGTGGGCCATGCGCGAGGGCACCACGCGGGCGATGCCGTCGGGAGCGACGTCGGCGGCCACCGGCAGGGCTTGATTGGCGCAGAACACGAGGTCGGGCTGGCCCTCGAGCGCGGGCAGCACGTCGACCTCGAGTCCGCTGGCGACCAGGGCGTCCACCAGGGCCTGCCACTGGGCCCGCGCCCGCGGCCGGTCCACGCGCTTCAACTCGCCGCGCTCGTCGCGCATGTGCGGGTTGATGGCGTACTCCAGGTCGAAATGCGCGGGGTCGGCTACGAGCACGCGCCCGGGACGGCGGCAGCGCGGCAGGTCGTCCAGCGTGAAGTCGAGTTCCTCGAGGCGTTCGATCGCGAACATCCCGGGATTGTAGCGCTCACCAGATCCTCTCGGCATGCAGGGTCACGGCGCCCATCTGGTCCTCGGCCACGCCGCTGACGAGGAACGGGCCCTGGTCCACGAGCAAATGGCCGTCGCGGGCGTACACGTCGGGGAAGACCACGACCTCGGCGATGCCGCTCTCGTCCTCCAAGGTTAAAAAGCGCATCCACTCGCCGCGGGAGGTGCGCGTGCGGCGCGAGGCGGCCAGCCAGCCGCGCAGGGTGATGCGGCCGTGAACGAAGGCGGCGAGGCGTCCGCAGGGCTGACGCGGCGGGGCCTTGGCGCGCGCGTCGACGAGGCGCTTTTCCCCGGCGCAGGGAAACAGCACCGTGGGGTGGGCGCGCAGGGCGAAGCCCAGGATGGCGTGCTCCACGAGTCCCCGCTCCAGGGGTGCCTGGTCGCGCAGGGCGGGCAGGGCGGGCGCGCCGAGTTCGGGCTCGGCGAACAGGTTGACGGTTTGTCCGCGGGCAAGGGAGAGTCCGCCCAGGCCCAGGGTCGAGCGCGACCAGCCCGGCGTGCGCGCGCGCGCATCGGCCAGTGCGTCCTGCTCGCGGGAAGCGGGCGTGGCCCGGCAGGCCGACAGTTCGCGCATCGAAAGCGCCGCGCCGCCCGGGGCACGCCGCGCCGGCGAGAACAAGAGGTGCAGCCGCCACAGGAGCTCCGGCCGCGTGCGATCGAAGGCGTCGAAGGCGCCGCACTGCACGAGCTGGGCGCATTCGTCGCGCTGGGCGCCGGTGCGCTCGACGAAGGCGGGCAGGGAAAGGAACGGCCCGCCGCGCGCGCGCGCTTCCAGGACGCGTTCGAGGGTGGCGCTGCCCAGGCCCTTCACCTCGCCCAGGCCGGTGCGCAGGCACGGCGTGCCGGCCCGCCACTCGATCGCGGACTGGGCGGCGCTCTGGTTGACGTCGGGCCCGAGGATCGGCACGCAGAGGCGCCGCGCTTCCTCCACGTACACGCGCCGCTCGTAGTAGCCGGTGTCGCTGGCCAGGAACGCCGCCAGATACACCGCCGGATGGTGGGCCTTCAGGTACACGGCGCGGTAGGCGATGCGCCCGTAGGTCACCGCGTGGGCCTTGCAGAAGCCGAAGGAGGCGAAGTTCGAGATCAACTCCCACACGTGGCGCGCGTCGCTTTCCTCCACGCCGCTCTCCCGGGCGCCGGAGAAGAAACGGCCGCGCAGCTCCTCCAGCTCGCCGCCGCGGTTTTTTTGCAGCGCGCGCCGCAGGCGGTCGGCCTGGGCCAGGTCCATGCCGGCGAGCGCCGAGGCCACCTGCATCACGTCCTCCTGGTAGAGCATCACGCCCTGGGTGTCCCACAGGAGCTCGGAGAGCGACGGGTGGGGCGCGCGCGGCTCCTCCAGTCCGCGGAAACGGCGCACGAAGGCGTCCTTCATGCCCGAGCTCGCCGGGCCGGGGCGGATCAGCGCCACGGCCTGGATCACGTCGTCCATGTTGCGCGAGCCGATCTGCTGCAGGAGATGGCGCATGCCCGGCGACTCCACCTGGAAGCAGCCCAGCGTGCGGCCCTGGGCCAGCAGTTCCGCCGTGCGCGGATCGTCCTCGGGGAGGCGCGCGAGATCGACCTCGATGCCGCGCTCGGCCAGGGCCTTGGTCGCGTCGTCGAGCACCGTCAGCGCGCGGTTGCCCAGGAGGTCCATCTTGACCAGGCCGATGGCCTCGATGGCGTCCTTGTCGAGCTGGGTCACGACCACGCCCTTGCGGGCCCGCTGGCAGGCGACGAAGTCGGCGATGTCCTCGGGGGCCACGACCACGCCACCGGGGTGCACGCCGAAGTGCCGCGGCGTGCCGAACAGGCGCGCTCCAGCGGCGAGCGCCGTGCGCCAGCGCGGGTCGTGCAGGGGGAATTCGCGGCATTCGGGCACGGAACGCAGCGAGCGCACCAGCACGTTGCGCTGCAGTTCCGGCGCGAGCGCGCCGTCGTCGCGGGCGGACGTGTCGCCGTCGGGGGCCGCTGAGGATTCGTCGTCCGGTTCCTCGCCGGTCCCTGCGCCGTCGAACGGCGTTCCTTCGTCCTGGCCCGCCGGATGCCACGGCAGGCGCCGCGACCAGCGGTTGATTTCCGCCGGCGGCAATCCGTGCACCAGCGCCGCCTCGCGGAACGCCGCCCGCAGGCCGAAGGTGGTCAGGGTGCAGATCATCGCCGTGCGCTGGGCGCCGAAGGCCTCGTACACGTGGGCGAGCACCTCGTCGCGGCGTCGCCAGCAGAAGTCCAGGTCGATGTCGGGCCGATCCTTGCGCGTCGGGTTGAGGAAGCGCTCGAAGGGCAGGCGGTAGCGCAGCGGATCCGCGTCGGTGAGTCCCAGGCAGTAGGACACCAGACTGTCCGCCGCCGAGCCGCGGCCCACGCAGGGGATCTTGCGCGAGCGCGCGAACTCGGCCAGACGGTCGACGAGCAGGAAGTAGGGCGAGAAGCCCAGGTTCTCGATGGCGGACAGTTCGTAGTCCAGGCGGCGCACGACCTCGGGCTTGAGCGGCGCGTAGCGCACGCGCGCGCCGTCGAAGGCCCGCGAGCAGAGCTTGGAGTAGGGCGTCTCGTCGCGCGCCAACTCGACCTTGGGGAACACCACGCGGTCCAGGGGCGGCCGCCAATCGCAGTGGGCCGCCAGGGCGCGGGTGCGCAACAGGGCGGCGGGTCCCGCGTTCCCCGGCCCCCCCCCGCCCACCGGCCACGGCCCCGGCACGTCGGGAATTTCGGCGTAGAGCGGCGCCAGCTCCTCGAAGCCGGGGAGGTGCGCCGGATCGCGCGCGAGCCACGCCGCGGGCAGGTCGTGGATCAAGGCGTTGTGCTTGATGGCGGCGCGCACGGCGTGGTCCTGCTTGCCGCCGGGATCGGCGTAGTACACGTCGGGGGCGGCGACGATGGCGACGCCGCAGGCGCGCGCGGCCTCGATCAGTTCCAGGGCGCTGCACGGGGCCTGGGGCGGCGGCGTCTTGGGCACGTCGAAGTCGGCCTGCTCGGCTTCGCCGGTGGCGAGCTCGGCGTCGAACTCCGCGGGGCGCGCGAGGCGCGCGGGCGGCGCGAGGTGCGTGTTGCGCGAGGCGGGCCTCGCTTCGTCGGTGCCGGGCCGGGCTCGCCGCCGCGCCGCCAGGATCGCCGCGGGCGAGATTGCCGCGAAGAGCTGCCGCGCCGGCACGCGTCCGTGCAGGGAGAGCAAGAGTCCCGGGTGGTCCACCAGGATGAAGAGGCCTTCGTGCCAGCGCACCAGGGCGTCGACTCGGCGGAAGGAGCGCGCGGCGCGCTCGCGGTCGTCGTCGCCGATCAACGCCCCCTTCGCGGCCCAGCCCCGGCCCGAGGTGGCGCGCCGTGATCACCCGGCACAGGTTCCCGTAGCCCCGTTGGCTCGCCACCAGGAGCACGGCGCGGCCCTGGCCCGTCTGGGCGTGGGGGCCGTGCGCCTCGGCTCCCTGGAGCTCGGAAATCTCCGCCCCGACGATGGCGCGCACCGCGGTCCGTGGGTCCTCGGCGCGCTGCTTCTCGGCGGCGCGCAGGAAGTCGACCAGGCCCGAGACCGTGTCGACGTCGGTGAGGGCCAGGGCCGAAAGCCCCAGCTCGCGGGCGCGCTGGAGCAGCGCCGCGGGAGAATCGACGCCGGTGAGGAGAGAGTGGTGGCCGTGGACCCGGAGGGGGATGTACATGCGTCCAGGGCCACCCTCCCCGGTCCGCATACCCTAACATAGACAGAAAAGATGGCCTTCTCGGGGTCAGGAAGTGGCCTCCGTCCGCCGGGGAGGCCCAGCCGAGCCGCCGCCGGCGGGCGATGGTGGGGCCGTAGGACCGGGGTGTGACGTCGGCGGCGCGCCCCGTGGGGGGCAGCTGGGCGCGCCTCGAGCGTGTGACTCCATCTGCTGGACCAACAGCCGTTCCCAATCGTCGAAGGCCCTCAAGAGGGCCGCCCCGTTGTGAAATCACCGACGATCCTCGCCTCGATTCTGGCGCTCGTGTCCATGGCTCCGTCTGCCGCGCCTACTCCGCAGCAGAAGTGCCCCTCTCAGCAGTCGTTCGATTTTCCCTCCGGCCTCCGGACGCGCGGTGCTTGCGATGGCACGCCTGACCAGGGCGTGCCGGATGCAAACCTCGCCGCCGCGATCAGCAAGAACGCCAGCGGTCCGTTTTGCGGATGGGAGGGGTTGTTGCAGTGGGCAGACTGGATGCGGACTGACTACGTCATGGACTCTCGTCGGCGTGGTGACCAACGACGTGCCCTGCGTTCCCCGCCTCCCCTGGGAACCTCGAGTGCGAAGTGGGGACGCAGCGGTGCCTCGCCCTTTCCGTTGGAACGGGGACCTTGGCTTGCGGCCCGTGCTCCTTGACTGGACGACGGGCTGCAACGGCGGCCGCCGAATGAACGCTCGTCGACGAATCCTGTGGGTGGGCATCCTCACCGCGGCCCTGTGCCTGCTTGGATTCCTGGCGCTCCGATGGAAACCGGAGTACGTGCCCTTGCTGGAATCCCAAGGGCGCGGAGATGCGGGGGCGGGCCGGGTCGCCGCGCCCGAGCTGGAAACGTCGCAACGAGCAAGCCCACCTGCAAGCGATCCCTCTGCGGGGGAATTCAGCGGCGGCTCCATCGTCGTCGTTGACGAAGCTGGTACCGAGCATCCGGCGGAGTCTGGATCTTTTGTGATTCACACGATCGGGGGCCCTCCGGACAATGCGTCCAGCATCGCCGTGAGCCAAGGGCACTGGGACCCGCAGGCGACTCCCGAGGGTGAGTATTTCATCACGGGCCTCACGCTGCGTGGGCGAGAGGCCATCTTGACCACGGAGCAAGCGGTGGTCTTCAAGGGAAAGACCGCCATCGCATTGCGCTGCCGCTGGCTTGCGATGCCCAGCCTCCACGTCGTCGACGCTCGGGGAGACGTGGAGCTCGATGCGCTGACGCTGTACGCACTCGACAACATCTACAACTCGAACACTGAAATCCCTGTCGGGATCGAGGGGCTCGGCTCCTCGGTGAGGGCCTCACAAGCCCAGTCAAACTGGATTCACTGCCGGGGAACCTGGGTGCGGTGACGGTCTACGCCTACAGGGACGGCTTTGCTTGGGGGAGGTTGCTCCTCGACAGGACCGGCGGAGGCGACCAGTTCATCCGGCTCGCTCCAGGCGCTGACGTCTTCGTCGACGTCCCCGGCGAAGAGCCGACCGCCGACATGACCGTTCGCCTGTGGCGCGGATCCGGCGGCGAGAGATCGCTATTGGCGGAGCGCTCCCTGAGGGGGATGCGCTCGTTGCCCAGAATTTTCAGTTTCCTCGGCCTGCCCTTTGGGGCGTATGAAGTGACCCTTGAGAAGGGGAGAGCGACCGGTGGCGCGAGGCTCCTCACGCAATCAATCCAAATCTCCAGCACGGACGACCTAGGCGTCGAGTTGTCGGTGCCCCCGACTCCGGCTGACGTGGACACCTCAGTCGTCGTCGTCGTTCGGCTGGATCCAAGCTGGGACCTCACGGGCTTTCGACTGACTCTGACAGACATGGATCTGCCTAGAAACGACCCCAGCCGGAGCAGGTGGCTCGTGAGTGCCCGTTTCATCAAGGAAGATTCCCAGACGTACCGATCGGAACCGTTTCGGGTTCGTTGCGCCCAGTACGAACTCTTCTGTCCGGACACCGGCTGCGGGCAGACTTTCTTCGTATTGCCTTCTGCCGAAGAGCAGGTCTTGCCCCTGGACGTCCCGCCGTGTGCAACGGTTGGATTGACTGTCGTGTCCAGCAAGACCGGGCTGCCGATCGACGCTCCCACCCTGTGTTGGTCCAGCGCCTCGAAGGCTGGCGCTCCAGTGGGCGGGGGATGTCGCACGGTCAACGCCATGGCTCCGGGCAGAATTGAATTCCGAGCCCCTGCGGGCAGGCTCTTTCTGAGTATTTCTCCGGGCGCGCTGAGCCCATTCCTGCAGGATCTCCGCAAGATCGACGTGACCGGGGGAGCCCAGGAAGTGCTGATCGAGCTCGCCCCGGCGAGTCTGGTCTCGTTCGCGCTCTACGATGAGGATCGTCAGTTGGAATGGTCGTCCGACATGTTGGGGAAGGTCGTCTTCCGGGGGCCGGCGGGCGTCATCAAGGCACAGCGGACTGCCCTTGACTCGACAACGGGCCTGCTGACCTGTGTGCTTCCCGTTGCGGAAAAACTCTCGGTGAAATTCCCTTCGATACCCGGCTACGAGCCGGTGGAGGAATTCGAAATCGATCTGACGGGTGGATCCATCGATCATCGCGTCGTGCACGTGCGACGCGCTCGGTGATTGGGTTGGCCCCGCGCTGACGGCGCGGTCGGCCGGCCAGGAGTTCCGACTTCGGCTCGCTGGAGGCTGAGCGGCCGGCCGGGGCGACAAGTCCCGGGTGGTCCACCAGGATGAAGAGGCCTTCGTGCCAGCGCACCAGGGCGTCGACTCGGCGGAAGGAGCGCGCGGCGCGCTCGCGGTCGTCGTCGCCGATCAACGCCCCTTCGCGGCCCAGCCCCGGCCCGAGGTGGCGCGCCGTGATCACCCGGCACAGGTTCCCGTAGCCCCGTTGGCTCGCCACCAGGAGCACGGCGCGGCCCTGGCCCGTCTGGGCGTGGGGGCCGTGCGCCTCGGCTCCCTGGAGCTCGGAAATCTCCGCCCCGACGATGGCGCGCACCGCAGTCCGGGGGTCCTCGGCGCGCTGCTTCTCGGCGGCGCGCAGGAAGTCGACCAGGCCCGAGACCGTGTCGACGTCGGTGAGGGCCAGGGCCGAAAGCCCCAGCTCGCGGGCGCGCTGGAGCAGCGCCGCGGGAGAATCGACGCCGGTGAGGAGAGTGGTGGCCGTGGACCCGGAGGGGGATGTACATGCGTCCAGGGCCACCCTCCCCGGTCCGCATACCCTAACATAGACAGAAAATATGGCCTTCTCGGGGTCAAGAAGGGCTCCTAGCCTCCCGGAAGACCGGCCAGGAGGATTCTCGGGGGGCCGAACCCGGGCCGCACGGGGGGCCCACGACCTCGGCGAGGCGGCATGCCTGGGAGCTGTCACCCATGTGCCCGGACATGGGGGTCACCCATGGACCCGGTCCGGTCCCCCCCACGAGCCAAGGGCATGTCCACCTGATTTCCTCCTGACCGGGCGGGAGGCGGGAGCGGAGGCAGTCGCTCGGCTGACGTGGGGCATTCGCCGTGATTTTCGGCGCAAGGCCGCGAATCATGGAACCAGCCGCGACGCCGACCGAGTCGCCGCCCCATGAGCACCGACCGCCCCCAGGACCGCTTTGAAGCCCTGCTCGAGCAGCACCGCGGGATCGTGGGCAAGGTCGCCGGGCTCTACTGCCACCATGCGGAGGACCGGCGCGACCTCGCCCAGGAGATTCGCGCCCAGCTTTGGCGCTCGTTCCCGCGCTACGACAGCGCGCGTCCATTCGCCACGTGGATGTACCGGGTGGCCCTCAACGTCGCCATCTCCTTCGCGCGCAACGCCTCGGCCCGCGGGCGGCACTTCCCGGCTCGCGGGGGCGAGGACCTGGAGGGCTTGGCGGAGCGCGACGACGGGGAGCACGAAGGCGCCGGGCCCCAGGGTCTGGACCGCGTGCTCTTCCTGCAGCGTTTCCTCGAGGGGCAGGGCGAACTCGATCGGGCCCTGCTGCTGCTCTACATGGAGGAGCACAGCTACCGCGCGATCGCCGAGGTGCTCGGCATCAGCGAAACCAACGTGGCGACGAAGCTCAGCCGCCTGAAACTCAGGCTGCGGCGCGACGCGCTGCACATCGAACAGCGCGACGCGCGCGGGGAACCTGCCAAGGACGGGGGACGAAGATGGAACTCGACGAACTGAAATCGGCCTGGGGCGAACTGGAGCGGCGGCTCTCGGCCCTCGAGGTCCGCGACGGGGCCCGCGAGGAGGCTCGCAGGCGAGAGCAGGGCGTGCGGCGCTCGCGCGGGGCCCTGCGGCAGCACGCCCTGGTGCTCGCCTTCGAGTTGGCCTGCGGCGTGCTGCTCTCGCTGTTCGTGGGCCGATTCCTGGCCTCGCACTTCCACGAGCCGAAATTCGCCCTGCCCGCGGCCGTCCTGGGAATGGCGCTCCTGGTCTCCACGGTGACCTCCGCGGTGTGCCTGTGGATCCTTCTGCGGCTCGACTATTCGGCCCCGGTGCTCTCGATCCAGCGTCGGCTGGCGGAGGTGCGCGCCACCCGAACTCGCGCCGCCCAGTGGACGCTGCTCCTGGCGCCGCTCCTCTGGACGCCCCTGGCGATCGTGCTCTCCAAGGCGTGGTTGGGCCTGGACGCCTACGCGGGCTTGGGGGCCGGCTACGTGCTGCTCAACCTCGCCGTGGGCATCCTGGTGATCCCCCTGGGCATCCAGGCGGCGCGCGCCTGTGCCCGCTACCCCTGGCTCGCGCCCCGTTGGCGGCGCTTCGTGGAGAGCCTCGCGGGGACGAGCCTCGCGCGGGCCATCGGCGCGCTCGACGAATTGGAGCGCTACGAGGCGGAGCGCTGAGGCCGCGCCGGGTCTCGCGCCGGGACTCGCGCCCGGGGCGCCGGGCGCTCAGGGCGTCAGATGCCCTTCGAGCCAGTCCAGATGGCGCTGGGCCGCGAAGATCCAGGCGTGCTCGATCTCGTTGAGCCGCGCGCGGCGCTCTTCCCACCGCCCATCGCCGAGGTCCACGACTCTCACGGAGTCGATCAGCGAGGCGCGGCCTCACCCAAAGGCCCGCGGCTGGGCGGGGATGTTGGACTCGTAGAGCTTGCCGTCGAGTTGGGCTTCCAAGAGCCGGCGCGACTCCGGATAGGCGAAGCGCGCCAGGCGCCATTGCTCCATCAGGCGATCTTCCCGGGACATGGGGCCGTAGATGCGCTCGAAGTCACCGTCGGGCCCTGAAGTCCACGAGCGGCAGCGACTCGCCCGCGTGCGGTGGCTCGACACGGCTGAGTTCTTCGTTGCGGAACTGGAGTTCTCGGCGGGCGGCCTCCAATCCCGGATAGCGCTCGGCGTGGCTCGCGTCCTGCTGCTCTTCGGGAGTCAGGGCCGCCTGGAGTTCCTCGAACACCACCAGGGCATGGAAGTAGCGCCGCGCGATCCCCTCCGCGGCGGAGGAGGGGATGGGCGGGGGGGCCGCGGCCGGGGGCTCGGCGGGAACCGTGGCCAGGGAATCGGCGAGGGTCCCTTGGACCGGGGTCCCGGCGAGGGGACCTTGGACCGGGGCCCCGGCGAGGGTCCCCGCGGGCCGGCGCTCCCCCTCGGCGGCGGCGATTGCGGTTCGGGACTTGCCCGCGAGGCCGATTCCCTGCCCCGAGCCGCCGGGGAGGAGGGCCGCGGCGTCCCCTGGCCACGGGGCACCCGCGGCCGCGCCGCCGCACGGGGAGTCGGTCGGGCCCGTCCAGAGAACGCCCCCGCCAGCCCAGGCCCCGCAGAGGAGAACACCGCAGGCCGCGGCGGGCAGAAGGGGAGAGATGCGCATGCTGCTCCTACGTCAACAGCTCGCCCGGCCCTTGCAGGTCCCCCTGTTTTTTCGCGGCGGGACCGTCAAGCTGCCTCCATGAAGCCTCTCCTCCCCTGGATTCCCTTGGCCCTCACCCTGTGTTTCGCTTCGGCCTGCCGCTCGGCGCCGAGCGGACCGGAAGCGGAACTCCTGGCCGCCGACCGGGCCTTCTGCGCGGCCACCCAGGAACGGCGGCTGGAGGCCTGGATCGCGGCCTTCGACGAACACGGCTCCCAGGTGAGCCACGACTTCCGGCCCATCACGGGGGCCGAGGCGATCCGCGCCCACATGGGGAGCTTCTTCGCCGATCCGGCCAACGTCCTGTGGTGGGAGCCGGACACCGCCCGGGTTTCGGAGGCCGGCAACCTGGGCTCGACCACGGGCCGCTTTCGTGTCGAGCGCCGCGGCGAAGCGGGCAAGGTCGAGGTCGTCGCCCAGGGGCGCTACTTCGACATCTGGCGGCGGCTCCCCGCGGAGCAGGGGGGGACCTGGAAGATCTTCCTGGACCTCGGGGAGCCTGACGTGGCGGCGGAACCCGCGCGCTAGCGACCGAGCGCCCGCTTCAAGTTCGTGTCGATGGCGTCGATGAACTGATTGGTCGTGAGCCAGGGCTGCTTCGGTCCGATCAGGACCGCCAGGTCCTTGGTCATCTGGCCGGCCTCGACGGTTTCGACGCACACTCGCTCCAGGGCCGCGGCGAACTGTCCCACCGCGGGCGTGCTGTCGAAGCGCGCGCGGTACTCCAGGCCGCGGGTCCAGGCGAAGATCGAGGCGATCGGATTGGTGGAGGTCTGCTTGCCGGCCTGGTGGTCGCGGTAGTGGCGCGTCACCGTGCCGTGGGCCGCCTCGGCTTCCACGGTGCTGCCGTCCGGCGACATCAAGACCGAGGTCATCAGGCCGAGCGAGCCGTAGCCCTGGGCCACGGTGTCCGACTGCACGTCGCCGTCGTAGTTCTTGCAGGCCCAGACGAAGCCGCCCGACCACTTGAGGGCCGCGGCGACCATGTCGTCGATCAGGCGGTGCTCGTAGGTCAGTCCCTTGGCGCGGAACTTCTCGGCGAACTCCTTGTCGAAGGTCTCCTGGAACAGGTCCTTGAAGCGGCCGTCGTAGGCCTTGAGGATCGTGTTCTTGGTCGACAGGTACAGCGGATACCCGCGCGCCAGGGCGTAGTTCATCGACGAACGCGCGAAGCCGCGGATCGATTCGTCGGTGTTGTACATGGCGAGCGCGATGCCGTCGCCCTGGAAGTCGAACACCTCGTGGACCTGCGGCGCGCCGTCCTTGGGCGTGAAGGTGAGCGTCAGCTTGCCCGGGCCCTTGGTGCGGAAGTCCGTGGCGCGGTACTGGTCGCCGTGGGCGTGGCGGCCGACCACGATCGGCTGGGTCCAGCCCGGCACCAGGCGCGGCACGTTCTTGCACAGGATCGGCTCGCGGAAGATCGTGCCGTCGAGGATGTTGCGGATCGTCCCGTTGGGGCTCTTCCACATCTTCTTCAGCTTGAATTCCTGCACGCGCGCCTCGTCGGGCGTGATGGTCGCGCACTTGACGCCGACCCTGTACTTCTTGATCGCGTTGGCCGAGTCCACCGTGACCTGGTCGTTGGTGGCGTCGCGGTGCTCGATGCCCAGGTCGAAGTACTTCAGATCGACGTCCAGGTAGGGCAGGATCAGGCGCTCGCGGATCTCCTTCCAGATGATCCGGGTCATCTCGTCGCCATCGAGCTCGACGATCGGGTTCGCGACTTTGATTTTCTTGGTTGCGGTCGGCATGGGGGTCGGTGTCGGGTGATTTCGGGGGCCGAAGGTTGTAGACGAAATCACCCGGGCCGCCAAGCCCGCCGGCGCCGCGCGGCGGCCTCAGCGCACCCAGCACAGCGCGCCGCGGCGGGGCCCAGGGCCCGCCGCGGCGCGCTTCGGTTCCGTTCCCGGCCGGTCCGGCCTCAGGGCCTGAAGGTCACGCCGATGGCGTTGCTCAAGTTGGCACCGGTGGAGCAGGGACCGGTGGCGTCGCGGAACCAACACTGGAAGTTCCAGCGTGCTCCGGGCTGGAAGCACGCCAGGCCCGAGAAGTGGCCGCAGGAGTAGCTCGCGATGCCCGGGCCCAGCGTCACCGCGCCCCCGAGGCTCGAGGTGAGCGGCGGGTGGCGGAAGATGCCGACTCCCCCGGAGGCGAGGCACAGGAGGCCGTCGTAGAAGGCCGTGCCGTTGCCGCCGTTCGCCACGGCCGGTGACATGAGGATCAGGGTCGGCTTGTTGGCCGGCAGGCCCGTGCCGTTGATCAAGAGGTCGTCGGCGGCGAGGCTGTTGGACCCGGCGGCGTTGAGCAGCGCGCCCGAGCCGGTGGAGTTCGCCGCACCACGGTCGAAGCCGCCGAAGTTCCCGCAGGGCGGCGGGGTGCCGGAGCCGTCCGCGAAGCAGAAACGCTCGGCGCCCAGGGCCGCCAGGGCCGCCCGGTGCGCATTGACGCGGCCGAAGCCGAAGTAGATGTCATAGCCCGGCGCGTCCTCGCCTCCGGGGCCCACCTGGTCCTCGGCCGTGGCCTGGATCAGGGACCGCACCTGCGAATAGGTGAGCGACGGATCGATGGTGCGCACCAGGGCCGCGATGCCCGCCACGTGGGGCGTGGCGGAGGAGGTGCCGTTGAACGTGGTCGTCGTGCCTCCGCCCAGCGTGATCGTGGGGATCAGCACGCCCGGGGCGATCACATCGAGTTCCGGGCCGTAGTTGGAGCCCCACCAGTTCTCGCCGTCGCAGGAGCCGAAGTCCTTGCGCTCGTCGCAGGGGCTCGAGGCGCCGACCGCCATGCCCGAGGGGTGCGAGGCCGGGTAGATCACGCCCTGGATCCCGTTGTTGCCCGAGGCCGCGATCGTCAGGACGTCGAGTCCCGCCGCGTACACCATGGCTGCGTCCACCGCCGCGTCGCAGCAGCCGCCGCCCAGGCTCATGCTGATCACGCGGGCGCCGCTGTTGGCGGCGAAGGTGATCCCGGCGGCCACGTTGGCGTAGGAGCCGCCGCCGCCCGCGGAGAGCACCTTGATCGGGATGATCGAGCAGTTGGGTGCCACGCCCGCCACGGCCGCGCCGTTGTTGGAGCGCGCGCCGACGATGCCCGCGCAGGACGTGCCGTGGCCGTGGTCGTCCTGGGGATTGGAGTTGTTGGCGACGAAGTTGTAGCCCGGCAGCATGGCCGCCGCCGTCTCCGGGTGAACAAGGTCGCAGCCGGTGTCGATCACGGCCACGGGCACTGCGGGGCTGCCCTTGGAGATGTCCCAGGCGAACTCCGTGTCCATGTCCGCGTCGGTGGCGTTCCGGTGGTCCCACTGGCTGGTGAACAGGGGGTCATTGGGCACCTCGGCCAGGCGCACCAGGCCGTCCAGTCGCACCGAGGCGACGCTCGACGCCGAGCCCAGGGCGCGCTGGGCCGAGGCGAGGTCGGCGCCCTCGCGCAGCTCCACCACGTACTGGCGGTCCATGCCCAAGGCCTTGAACAGCGTCGGATTCCGCGGTGCCACGCCGCCCGAGCGGAACACGCGGTACATGGAGCGCGCGCCGATCTCGGACAGGGCGCGCCGCAGTGCCGGCTCGTCGGCGAAGGCGCCGGCGAGGTCGATGAACTCGGGCAACTCGCTCGTCCCGGCGCGGAACTCCACGATCACGCGGTCGGGGGCGAACTCGGCGGGCTCGGTGGACTGAGCCGTTCCCGCGCCGGCCAGGCTCAGGAGCAGCGCGGCGCTCGCCAGTGAGCGGCGCAGGGGGGAGGGCAGCAGGTGGAGTTTTTCGAAGGCCATGGGACTGGTTGGAGGAGGGGGGGGACCTGGCGACGAGGCCGCGCGGAATGGCGCGGCCTCGCATCGGTGTCTCCCCCAAAGCCTACGCGAGCCGCGGCCCAGGGGAAGGACCCTGGGGCCGACCCAGCGGATCCCGCCCCACCGGCCGGCCGCGGCCGCCGATGGCCGGGTCGCCGGGGCGACCGTCTCCGTCGATTCGACCGCTGGGACCCCCGCCGCGGGGGGCGGCCGGATCCCGGTGCCCGCCGCGCGAACTCCGGAGGGAGCCGGGCTGACGGGAGGGCCGGTCGGCTGGCTGTCCGGCGTCTGTTCCCGCGCGCAGGCCGCGGGCGGGCCTGTCCCGGCCGTCAGCGATTGGCGAGCTTCAGGTCGAGCAGCAGCGTGAGCACGGCCATCGCCGTCGAGTAGCTCTTGCCTTGTGCCTGCGCGTCCACGAACGACCCGTCCAGCTCCACCTGGCGTTTCAAGATCGCAAGCTGGCGCTTCGCATAGGGCACCGCCGTCGCCTTGGGCAACTTGGACAGCGCCCGGGCCACGTAGTAGTGGCCAAAGTAATAGTGGTAGGCATCCTGCAACGAGTTCGGCGAGAGGTAGGCCTCGTAGATCTTGGTCACGGAGCGGGCGCCGGGCTCGCACTCGAAGAAAAAGTCGATCGCGGGGATCAGGCGCGGCAGCGCGGTCGGGTCGCCGCCCTCGAGCAACGCGAGCTCGCAGAGCGCCGAGCGGCAACCGGACGCGCGCGGCTCGAAGCGCATCGCGGGCGCATAGTAGTAGTCGCGCGGATCCTCCGCGTTGCGCAGGCTGGACAGGAAGCGCCGCGCCTTGTCGATCGACTCCTTCGGGACCGCGACCCCCGCCTCCTGGAGCTCGGCGAAGAGCAGCAGCACCGGCGCCGTGTTGAAGCTGTGGACGCGCGGGGGGCCCATGTAGGTCCAACCCCCGTCCTGCTGCAGGCCGACAAGGGTCTCGACGAGCTTCTTCGCGCGCCCCCGCGACGGCTCGCGCCCCTCGGCCAGATCCGAGTGCAGCAGGACCCGTTGCAGGTGCAGCGCGTAGGTCGCGTGCCAGATCCAGGGCTCGGGAGCGTCGGCGAAGCGCCCCACGAGCTCGATCCCCGATCGCGCCGCCCGCTCCAGCTCTGCCCTGCGGCCGGGCAGGTGCTCGCGCAGGGAGAGCAGCGCGTCGACGACGAGGGCCGTGCGCGGCACGCTGTAGTCCCACTGCGAGCCCGCCCCGCCGCCGGGGTAGACGTCGTGGACCGGATTGGGCCAGCCTCCGTCCGGCCCCTGCAGGGAGAGCAGCACGCTCGCGGCGCGGTCGAGGATCTTCCCAGGGTCCTGTGGACCGGCATCCAGCTCCGTGGTGCCGGAAGACGCGTCGAGGGCGTCGAGCGCTACGGGCGACACGGGCGCGCCGCGCAGCCATTGTTCGAGCTCGAGGCCGGTCTTGCCCGCGAATTCAAAGAGGTCCGCCCCGGGCTCGAAGGCGACCGCGGGCGCCGGGGCAACACCCCGCACGCCGGCCGTGGCGAGCGCCGCGCGCAACATCCGCGGAGCGAGCTGCGGCGCGAAGACACCGATGCGACCGAGTGTGCGCACGCATTTTCCGCCGGGGGACGCAACGATCAGCGCCGGTGCGCCGACTTCGGCGAGGGTGGTTCCGAGGGGCGCCAGCGGTTCGGTCGGGAACTTGAGATCGAAGTCCCACGGGCGGCAGCGCAGGCGCACCGGCACGAAGTGCTTTTCCACGAGCGCCGCGACGTCGGGATTCGCGAACCAGGACACCATCATCACCCGTTCTTTGCGCAGTCCGTCGTCGCGCGCCATCGCGATCTCGTCGCCACCGAAGGGCATCGTCTTTCCAGCCCAGATCGCCTCCGCGCCGGTGTAGCCGCTGACCCAATGGTCGTCGCTGACGGCGACGACCGTCGCCAACACGAGTTTCCCTTCCTGCTTCGCGCGCGCGAGCGCCAGTTCGAGCGTCGCGGCCCAGGGCAAGGCCTCGACCCGTGCCGGCCCCGTGTGGATCGGCGGCTGCTTCCAATCGCCGTCCTGCCCGGGGGCTTGTGCGCCAAGCAGCAGGCAACCGAGGAGGGTGAGGACGGCCAGGCCCATGACGATCGGTACAGGATAGCCAGATGGCCAGGAGCACAGGCGCGGCGGCCGTTCGCCGAGGCGCCGACGGGCCGCGGAGGGGCCCCTCAGGGGCCGCCCGATCGCCCCGGGAAGAGGGCCAGGATCGCCAGCAGGCACAGCCCGATGGCCGACATCCAGGCGCCCAAGCGCACGCTGGCGGAGTCGAATTCCAGCAGGACCTCGCGCGCGCCCCTGGGCAAGGGGACGGCGAGGAAGGCGTAGTTGGCCTTGACGATCTCGACCGGGACGCCGTCGACCGTCGCGCGCCAGCCGGGATACCAGGACAGGGAGGCCACGAGCCACGTGTCGGCTGCGGCGTTGCAGGCCAGGCGCACCCGATGGGGGGACTCCTCCAGGACGCGCGGCGCCAGGGCGGCGGTGCCGCCGGCCGGGCGCGCATGCTGCGGACCGATCCCTTCGAGGACCGTGGTCGCCCAGGGATCGAAGTCGCCGGAGGTCACGGCGGCGAAGGCGGCCTCGGCATCCGCTGCCGGCACCACGCCGTCCGCAAGCCAGAAGCGGCCCGGGGAGCGTTTCACGCGATAGAGCGTGAACGGCTCGAACTCTGCCGCGACTTCCAGGTCACGCGTCACTTCGCTCTGAAAATCAAAGCACAACCGCCGCGTGAGCGTCGCGCCGTCGAGGCTCGCCGCGGGCAGCGGCTGACCCTCGCCTTCCGTGGTCCAGGCGATGAAGCCGTGCTGCCACTCCCCCGGCTCGGCGGAGAGCCGCAGCACGAAGGTGCGCCCGGCGGAGTTCGCCACGGGCTCGAATTCCAGCCGAACCCAACCGGTGGGGGAGCCATAGCGCGCATCGAAGGCGAACAGGGGCAAGGCCCGCTTGGGCAGGCTCGCGCGCAACGAGTGCGTGTCCAGGGGGCGACTCGCCAGCTCGACCCCGCTCTCCGGATCGATCAGGGACAGCCGTGCGAACGCGGGGCGCGGGTCGTTCTCGGCGCCCAGGGCCAGGGCCACGCGGTCGAGTCCGTCGCGGCCGGCAACGAAGCTCTGCTCGAGCACGCTGCCGCCCGCGAGCGCCAGGGCTTCCGTCGGCGCCAGCGGCCGGTTCCCGTCGATGGGGACCCCGGGGTTCCAGCGCGGCCATTGATCGCGGGCCAACAGGTAGCGCGCGCCGAACAGTCCCGCGTCCCGGGCGGAGCTGGAGAACGATTCGCGCCAATTGGATTCCGTCGCGAACAGCGCGCGGTACAGCCGGTCGTACTCGCGCACCCACAGCGCGTCGTAGACCGCAAGCGTCGACAGGCCGTAGCGCATGTTGGTCTGCGGCGGGAGCGTGTCCTCGCCGATCACCTGCAGCCGCTCTCGGCCGATCTCCCGTTGCAGGGTCTCGATGGCGGCCGTGCGCGGGAACACGTGCTCGTCCTTCGAGAGCGCGTTGAAGGGCCGCAGCACCCAGGCGGATTGGGTCCACAGGAGCGCCAGCAGCGCGGCGGCGAAGAGCCCGCGCTGCCAGGCGGCGCGTGCGAGCGACAAGAGCGCGAAGGCGAGCGCCCCCAGTCCGACGATCCAACCCATGAAGGCCATGTGCGGCGGCACGCGCAGGGCGTGACCGGAGGGCACGTTGCCCGCGTACGAGTCGGCGGCGAGCTGCAGGGCGGCGCCCCGGGCGAGCCACAGGCAGAGCAGAATGAGGCCCGCGGAGCAGGCCGCCGCCACCCGCGGGCGCATCCCCGTGGGAGCCGTGCCCCGCAACAGTGTGTCGAGGCCGAAGGCGGCCAGGGCCGCCAGGCACAGCAGCGGCACCAGCTGGCTGCGGTTCACCGGCGCGCGGGTCAGCTCGCTGAACCACACCATGAAGGGCCGCAGGAACTCGAAGTCGTGGGCGCACAGGATCCAGAGGGCCGCAAGGGCCGCGAAGAAGCCCGCGGCGAAACGCCGACGGCACTGCCAGAGGCCGGCCAGGGCCAGCATCCAGGAGAGCGGACCGAAGTAGGAAGTGTTCGCCGCCTCGTAGTTGGGGTAGGGCAGGTTGGGCCGAGGGTGGTAGCGCAGCCCCGGGTTGCCGAACAGGTCGGGGAAGAACTGCAGCGGCCAATGGGCCGAGCGCAGACCATCGAAGCCGACGGCGCGCTGATCCACGAGCGTGGAACGGGAGAGGTACTCGAGGAAGGGCAGCACCTGCACCGCGCCGGCGACGAGTCCCAAGAGGCTTGCCGCCGCCAGGAGGCCGAGCACGCGCGCCGCGAGGGGCCGGCGGGGTCCTGCTCGTGGCCCGCCGGCGCGCGCGAAGGCCACGGACCTCGCCGCGGCGTACAGGGCGGTGGTGGCGATGGCGAACGCCGCGGTCTCGGGATTGCCGCCGAACAGGAGCAGCGCGACGGAGAACCCGTACACCGCGCACCAGCGCGGCCACCGAGCGTGCCCGGCCGCCGCCTGCCAGGTGCGCTCCACCGCCCACAGCGCCAACGGAAGGCAGGCCGCCACGGAGGAGTGCGGGTAGGCGAGCAGCAGCAGGTTGTGGCCGCCGAACTGGTAGATCACGCCGCCCGCCGCCGCCGCGAGGCCGCCGATCCCAAGCGCGCGCAGGAACAGCCAGGTGAACAGGCCCGAGACGCAGAGTTTCGCCAGGGCCGCGGCGATCAGGGCCCATTTCAGCGGCAGCAGGTAGAAGCACAGGCTGAAGGGGGAGAAAACCGCCGACTGGTAGTTGGCGAGGTGCGGCACGCCCGCGCCGTTCATCGGATTCCAGGTGGGCAGGCGACCGGCGGCGAGCTCCTGGGCGTTGAACTCGAGCCAGGGCAGCATCTCCACCACCGGGTCGGAGAGGTGCGCGTTGGAGGGCCGCAGCATCGGGCCCGTCATCGTCAACGCGTAGGTCTGGGACAGGTCCGCGGTGGTGAAGCTCGCTTCGCCGAAGCGGGCCAGGGCGGGCCACAGGAACGCCAGGCCGGTGGCGGCGAAGAACGCCAAGGCCAGCAGCGTTTCCCGGACCCGCGGCGGGCCGGCGCGGCACTCGTGCTCGTCGCCAGTCACGGGTTCGAGGGTCCAGCGCGCCCGGGCCCGAGCGCGGAGAAGTCACAGCGTTCGCACGCTTGCCCCAAGGAGCCCCGCAGGGTCCTCTGGCCGTCGGGGACAGGGCACATTTCCCGCGCCGGGACGGATCGCGCGGGAGACGCGACGCGAAGGGCCTCGCTCATGCCTTGGACTTCAGCGCGCAGGCTCTGGGGCCTGGCGTTTGCCCGCGCCGCCGGGCTGCCGGGCTTCGCTCGGTTGCGCGGCCGCGGGTATCCCCTGAGCTTCCCAGGGCAACGAAACCTGGCACAGGGCATCGAGCACGCAGGACTCCAGCGCGCGCCGCGCCGCGGGGTGCTTCTCGCGCGCGATGCCGCGGGCGAGATCCGCCAGGGAGACGAGCCCCACCAGGCGTCCGAGCCCGTCGACCACCGGCAGCCGACGCACCCGCAGCTTGCCCATGGCGGCCCCGGCCGCCTCGGCGTCCTCCTCGGGGCGCAGGGTCCTCAACTGACGCGACATCACGTCGCCCGTGCGGACCGCGGCCAAGGTCCGGCCCTGGGTGTAGGCCGCCATGCAAGCGTCGCGGTCGGTGACCACGCCCACCAGGTAGTCGTCCGGCTCCACCACCGGAACGATTCCGCAGTCACCCTCCCACATGATCTGGGCGGCGCGGCCGAGGTCGTCGTTCGGAGAGCAAGTCCGAACCTCGGCCGACATGACATCCTTGACCTTCATCGTGCGATCTCCCGGGACGCGGATCGCGCCCGTGACAGGGACTCGAGGGAAGCACCGGAGAACGGCCTCACAGCCTAGCAGCCGAGCCGGATTCCGCCCCCGCACCCCTCAGGAGGAGCGCCAGGCTCGCCCGTCGCGGGTCAGCAGGGTGTCGGCATCCGCCGGGCCCCAGGTGCCCGCGGGGTAGTTGGGGAACCCGCGCGGGGGCAGGGCCTGCCACACGTCGAGCACGGGGGCCACCACGCTCCAGCCGGCCTCGACCATGTCGGCGCGCTGGAACAGGGTCTGGTCCCCGAGCATGGCGTCGTACATCAAACGCTCGTAGCCCGTGGCGGGCATGCTGCCGAAGTGCCTGGAGTAGTCGAACTCCATGTCGACGCCGCCGACCTTGAGGGTCGCGCCGGGCACCTTGGCGCCGAAGGAGAGCGAGATGCCCTCCTTGGGCTGGACGCTGATCACCAGTTGATTGGGCGTGAGTTCGCCCACGTTGGTGTTGCGGAACAGCACCAGGGGCGGCCTGCGGAAGTTGATCGTGATCTCCGTGGTGCGCGTGGCGAGCGCCTTGCCCACGCGCAGGTAGAACGGCACGCCGTTCCAGCGCCAACTGTCGATGCCGAGCTTCATCGCCACGTAGGTTTCGGTGTGGGAGCGCGGGTCCACGCCGGGCTCGCTGCGGTAGTGCGTGAGCGCGCGGCCGGCGATGCCTCCCGCCCCGTACTGCCCGCGCACGGTGTGCGAGAGCACCTCCTCGGGCGCCAAGGGGCGGATGGCGCGCAGCACCTTCGACTGTTCGTCGCGCACGGCGTCGGCATCGAACGAGATCGGCGGCTCCATGCCCACCAGGGAGATCAGCTGGAAGATGTGGTTGGGCACCATGTCGCGCAGGCAGCCCGCGCGGTCGTAATAGCCGCCGCGCTTTTCCACGCCCAGGGTCTCGGCCACGGTGATCTGCACGTGATCCACGTAGCGCCGGTTCCAGATGGGCTCGAAGATCCCGTTGGCGAAGCGGAACACCAGGATGTTCTGGACCGTTTCCTTTCCGAGGTAGTGGTCGATGCGGTAGATCTGCCGCTCGGAAAGCACGGAGAGCAACGATGCGTTGAGCTCCTTGGCCGTCACGAGGTCGCGGCCGAAGGGCTTCTCGACGATCACGCGCCGCCAGCGGCCGGGTTCCTCTCCGGCGAGGCCCGCGTCCTTGAGCGACTTCGTCACGCCGGCGAAGTAGTCCGGCGAGGTGGCCAGATAGAACAGCAGGTTTCCGCGGGTCCGATGCTGGCCCTCGATGCGTTCGAGCTCGACCGAGAGTCGCTTGAAGGTCTCGGGGTCGTCGAATTTTCCAGGCAGGTAGTAGATGCGCTTTTCCAGCCACTCCCACAGCTTCGGATCGAGCTTGCCGGGCACGAAGCCTGCGATCTCATCGGCGAGCTGCTTCCGGAAGCCTGCGTGGTCGAGGTCGGCCCGCGCCACGCCCAGCACCGCGAACTCGTCCGGCAGGAGCTTCTCGCGCGCCAGGTTGTAGAGCGAGGGGATCAGCTTGCGCTTGGTCAGGTCGCCCGCGGCTCCGAAGATCACCATCGTGCAGGGCGGTGCGATGGAACCGCTGGGCGGCGGCAGCGCGTGTTCGTGCTTGGTCATGGCGAGGTGCTGCGTTCTAGCCGCCGGTCGGACGTTCCACGTGGCCGCCGAATTTCTTGCGCATGGCGGAGAGCACCCTCTCGGCGAAGGTGTGCTCCTGCCGTGAGCGGAAGCGGGTGTACAAGGAGGAGGTGAGCACTTCGGCCGGCACGCCTTCTTCCACGGCGGCCTGCACGGTCCAGCGGCCCTCGCCCGAGTCCTGGACGAAGCCGGAATACTCGGCGAGGTTCGGGCTCTCCACCAGGGCCATGGCGGTCAGGTCCAGGAGCCAGGAGCCGACCACGCTGCCGCGGCGCCAGACTTCGGTGATCTCGGCCAGGTCGAAGTCGTAGCGCTGATCGGCCGGCAGGTTCTCGCTCTTGGCGCCCTTGAGGATGTCCAGCCCCTCGGCGTAGGCCTGCATCAGGCCGTACTCGATGCCGTTGTGGATCATCTTCGTGAAGTGGCCCGCGCCCACCGGGCCGCAGTGCAGAAAGCCCTCCTCGGACGTGCCGCCGAGCTTCTCGCGGCCCGGGGTGCGCTCCACGTCGCCGCGGCCCGGAGCCAGGGTGCGCAGGATCGGCGTCAGGATCTCGAAGGCCTGCTTCTCGCCCCCGATCATCAGGCAGTAGCCGCGCTCGATGCCCCACACGCCGCCCGAAGTGCCCACGTCGACGTAGCGGATGCCCTTCTGGGCCAGCACCTTGGCGCGGCGCACGTCGTCCTTGAAGTAGCTGTTGCCGCCGTCGATGACGATGTCTCCCGCGGAGAGCAGCGCGCCGACGTCCTGGACGGTTTTCTCGGTGATTTCGCCCGCGGGCACCATCAGCCAGACGATGCGCGGCGTGGGGAGCTGCTTGACCATCTCGGCCAGCGTGTAGGCCGGCGCGGCGCCGTCCTTGGCCAGGGCGTCCACGCTGGCCCGGCCCACGTCGAAGGCCACGACCTGGTGGCCGTGCTTCATCAGTCGGCGGGCCATGTTCCCGCCCATGCGACCCAGACCAATCATCGCGAGCTTCATCGTTTCTCCGTTCTTTCGAGCGGCCTCGAGCGGCCGTTGGGACGTTGCAGGGAAGATCTCAGGGCCAAGGTCGCCCAGGCGGCCTTGGGAAATCGTGACGGCGCCGGCGTGCCGGCCCGGGCGGCCTGGTTCAACGCAGCGCTTTCTGCGTCGCCGCGCGCAGGGTCTTCAGCCCGCGCTTGACGTCCGGGCCGAGGTGCACGCGCAGGGCGCGGCGGCCGCGTTCGGCCAGCACGGCGAAGTCGCCGCGGGCCTGGGCCGCCTTGACCACGCCGAAGGAGAGCTTGCTCCCGGGCACGTCCAGGTCCTTGGCGTCGTCGCAGGTGATCTGCAGCACCACGCCGGTGTTCGGCCCGCCCTTGTAGGCCTGGCCCGTGGAATGCAGGAAGCGCGGGCCGAAGCCCAGGCAGGTGGCCGCGCGCTTCTCGTCCCGCAGGGTGTGGCGCAGCGCCGCCAGCTCCCGCTCGTGGGCCGGGTTCATGTCCAGGTAGGCGAGCAGGGCCACGTAGTCGCCGGGAGCGACGCGCCCGAAATGGGCCCTGAGCCAGTCGGCCAGCTTGGGCCGCGACTTGCCCCCCAGGGCGGCCGAGAGCGCCGCGGCGTTGGCCCCGTCGGTGTACAGCTCGACCCCTTCGCCCGACCAGAGGGGCTTCTCCGCCGGCAGGCTGCCGGTCTCCTCGCAGGCGGCGGTGAGCTGCTTGGTGGCGATCTTGCTGGCTTCCACGTCCGGCTGATCGAAGGGATTGATGCCGATCACCGCGCCGGCGACCGCCGTGGCGATCTCCCAGCGGAAGAACTCCGCCGCGAGGTCCAGCGTGTCGCGCAACTCGATGCGCACCACCGGGTGGCCCGCCTGCTCCAGCTTCTGCAGCGCCTTCGCCTGCGCGGAGTCGTCGTCGCCGCGCACGCTGAGGTACACGAACACCCGGTCGGTGCCGTAGTGCTTGGGCGAGCCCAGGGCTTCCGCCTCCAGCGGAATCAGGGCACGGCCCAGCTTGCCGGTGGACTCGGCGATCAGTTGCTCGAGCCAGGCACCCAGGCGCTGCACGGAGGAGGAGGCCACCAGGGTCACCTTGTCGCGACCCTGCTTGGCCGCCGTGCCGAGGATCAGGCCCAGGCGCGCGCCCGGGTTGTCGCGCGGATCCACGGCGGGTCCGCAGGCCCGCGACATTTCCGCGGCCCGCTCCAAGAGGCCGCGCACGTCGAGGCCGCAGAGGGCCGCCGGCACCATGCCGAAGTCCGAGAGCGCCGAGTAGCGGCCGCCGATGGACTTCAAGCCGAAGAAAATGCGCCCGAAGCCGTCTTCCAGGGCCACGCGCTGCATCTGTGAACCCGGATCGGTGATGGCGATGAACTGGGAACCCGCGCGGTAGGTGCCCAGCTCCTCCTTGGCCCTGGCGTGGAAGTAGGCCTTGAAGATGTTGGGCTCCAGCGTGCTGCCCGACTTCGACGCCACCACGAACAGGGTCGAGTCGTAGTCGATGCGCTTCTCGAAGGCGCGGATCTGCTGGGGATCGGTGGAGTCCAGCACGAGGAGTTCGGGGTAGCCCTTCTGCTTGCCGAACGTGTACTTGAGCACCTCGGGGCACAGGGAGGAGCCGCCCATGCCCAGGAGCAGGCAGTGCTTGAAGCGGCTTTCGCGCATCTCGCGCGCGAGCTTCTCGAACTTGCCGATCTCGGCCAGTTGCTGGTCGACGATGCCGAGCCAGCCCAGCCACTTCGACTCGTCGGCGCCGGTCCAAAGCGTCGCGTCGCCGTTCCACAGGCGCGCGAGCTTGCCGCCGGTGCGCCATTCCTCCAGGCCCGCGTCCACGGCCGCCGCCAGCTCGGGGGGCAGTTGGGCGGCGAGTCGCGCGTTGCCGCCGCTTGGAACCAGCGCCTGGCGCTTGACCGCCTCCAGCAGTTTGTCGAAGGATTCCTGGAACAGGACCACGCCCTGCTCCAGCAGGCGCTCCGAGACCTTCTCCAGAACCACGCCGCAGTGCTCGATCTCCCGCAGACTCGCGCGGGCCTCGGCGACGCCGGCGGTGAGCGTCACCCGGGCGCGACCGTGGTCGCGGAAGGCGGCCAGGGTCTGGGGCGGCAGGGTGTTGACGGTTTCGGGGCCGATCAGACCCTCGGCGTAGAGCACGTCCGCGTAGGCGGGGTTCTTCGTGCTGGTGCTGGCCCACAACAGGCGCTGGGGCATGGCGCGGCGCCGGGCGAGCTTGCGCCAGGCCTTGCCCGAGAGCAGCTTCTCGTACTCGGCGTAGGCCAGCTTGGCGCAGGCGATGGCGGCCTTGCCGCGCAGCGACAGCGCCAGGTCCCGCAGGCCCGGGCTCTTGTCCTCCTGGGCGGCCTTCTCCAGGGCTTCGTCCACCGCGCTGTCGATGCGCGAGATGAAGAAGCTCGCCACGCTGGCCACCTTGGACACGTCGTGCTTCTTCTGTGCCCGTTCCGCGAGCCCCGCCATGTGGGCCCGGGCCACGGCCAGGTAGGACTCCACCGAGAAGAGCAGGGTCACGTTGACGTTGATGCCCTCGGCGATCAGCCGCTGGATCGCGGGCAGGCCCTGCTTGGTGGCCGGCACCTTGATCATCAGATTGGGGCGATCCACGGCCTTCCACAGGCGCCGCGCCTCGGCCAGCGTGGCCTTGGTGTCGCGGGCCAGGTGCGGCGAAACCTCCAGGGACACGTATCCGTCCACGCGCCGGCTGGCCTTGTAGACACCGGCCAGGAGATCCGCCGCGCGCTGGATGTCAGCGACGGCCAATTCCTCGTAGACGGCCTTGGGATCGCGACCGCACTCGAGGCGTCGCAGGGCCAGGTCTGCTTCGTAGTCCTTCGATCCCGCAATGGCCTTTTCGAAGATCGCGGGATTCGAGGTCACGCCCTTGAGCCCGTCCTCGGCCACCAGACGCGCCAACTCGCCGGAGTCGAGCAGGTCCTTGCGAATGAAGTCCAGCCAGGCCGACTGGCCCAGCTTGGCGAGGGCGAGGAGCGGATTCGCGGCGCGAACCGGCGGTGCAGTGGGGGAGATGACCATGGCGGGGTCTGCTGAGTCGGGGTGCCAGCCCTGCTGGTTTCCCGGAGGGAACTGGGGAATCGGTGGGGAAGGGGCGGCGCCTAGGGTAGCGAGCGCCGGCGGCGGCGCACGAGTCCCGAGGGCACGGATCTCGAACGCGCCACGGGCCGGCCCAGGAGATCCGGGGAGCGACCGGGCAAGGGACGGCCGCCCCGGTCCCGGCACGTTCAGTCCGCCACGTGCACCACTTCGAGGCTGCCCGCGCCGTAGACGGCCAGGTCGTCCTCGGTGAGCCAGGCCAGCGCGCTCCCCCGCGGCACCTGTCCCTCATAGGCCTTCGCGTGACCGCGGAAGACCCGCAACAGGCCGTCGCGGCGCAGGGTGGCCACCAGGCCCGCGGCCGCGGCCAGCTCGTCCACCTCCTGGTCGCGGGTGTGCGAGTCCTCATGGAACAGGATCTCGTGCTCGCGGGAGGCAAGATCCACCTTCATGAGGAAGGGCGCCGGGCTCGGCACCCATTGGCCCGTGGCGGAGAGCTTGGTCTCCTCGTGGGTGCCGGAAAGGAACAGGCGCTCGCCGTCGTAGGCGCAGCGTTCCACCAGGTACCAGGAGCGGCCGGTGTTCTCGAAGAGGTTGCTGGCGCTGGCCGCCAGTTCCAGGCTGCCCCGGGAGAAGTCCAGCACCTGGAGGTCGGTGCGTTCCCGGGAGCTGAAGACCACCGTCAGGCGCTTGGGGTCGCGGCGGTCGGGCACGGCGCAGACCGGCGCCCCGAGCTTCTTCTCGCGGCTCCAGGCTCCCAGGTCCTGGCGCCAGAGTTCCGTCGCGTTGGTCAAGTCCCACAGGCGCACCTCGGTGCCCGCCAGGGTCGCCGCGTAGGCGTCGGCCACGTAGACGCTGGTGGGGGGCACGGGCCAGGCCAGGGGGAGCCACTGGGGCTCGGTCTCCGAGCTGGTCAGGTTGACCACGGCCAGACCACGCTCGTGCACCACCGCGGCCATCAGGCTCGAGAGGTCCACGCTGGAGGCGATGGGCCGGCCGAAATCCCCGGGCGCGGGCGGCAGCTGGCGCACCACGGCGCGCGTGTCGCGCTGGAGCACCTCCGCCGCGCCGGCGCGGAAGGACATGCAGGCGTCCGGAGGCAGGGGCAGCACCTGCCGGCCGAGACCCGTGGACCGGGCGGGGCGGGCCGCGGAGCCGGCCGAGGCGCAGCCGGGAAGCGAGGTCAACCCCAGTCCGAGCAGGACCGGGAGGCAGAGTCCGAGGGCGATGAACTTCATGGGGTGGAGCTGACGGCGACGCGGAAGCCGATGGAGACGGAGCCTTCCCTGGGCGGGGTCCCCTTGGCGGTGAGCTTGCAGGCGTTCGGAGGCAGGCGCCAACTGCCGCCGCGCAGGGCGGGCTTGCCCTCGGGGCCCGCGCACCATTCCTGGACGTTGCCGGCCAGGTCCAGGAACGGACCGCAGCGGTCTTCGGGGAAGCTGCCCACCGGGGCAGCCTCGCGGAACGTGTCCCCCGGGTCCTGGGCGTTGCAGGCGCCGGCCTTGAACTGCTCGCCCCAGGGGAACGGCTGGCCGCCGGCGAGCTTCGCGGCCTGTTCCCACTCCTCCGCGGTCGGGAGCCGCAGGCCGCGCTGTTCGCAGAAGCCGGCCGCCGCCTGGAACGACATGCCCGTCGCCGGGTGCGTGCCGGGCTTGTCGCCCTGGGCCGCGTCCCACTCCAGGACATGCAGCGGGCCGCGGCCCCATTCCTCGAAGCTGACCTCCCGGACGCCCAGGTAGAAGCCCGGCTGGGTCGGGCCCTGGTCCACGAGGGCGAGTTGGATGCGCGACTTGCCGTCGAGGATCGAAGTGACGCGGCCGCGCTCGTCCACGGCGGCGTCGGGGGCGGGGCTGCAACCGGCGGGGATGCGGGCTCCCAGCCGGCGGTAGTTGATCGGCACGGAGAGGCGCTCGAGCGTGTCCTGCTCCACCAGCTCGAGCTTCAAGGCCAGGTCGACGTCGCGGCCGTCCAGGGGCGGATCGGGCAGGGGCACGTCGGCCTCGAAGCGCATGGGGTCGTTGGCCGACGGCTCCACGGTGACGGCGCCGATGTGCACGGCCGAGAGCCGGCGCGAGGCACGGCCGCTGAAGCGCACGCGCCTCACCTCGGGGCCGAAGGAGGGCATCGGGCTCGCGGGCGGGTCCAATTCCAGGAGCGCCAGGGCGGGCGGCGCGGCCTCCGCGGGCGGCGCCTGCGGTGACTTGGGCGGCGCGGACTCCACGGGGGCCTGTTCCGGGAGCTGCTGGGGCTCCTGGGAGGCCCCACCCGTGCCGTCATTTTCCGCCCGCGCTCCGGGACCGGGGGCCGGCGCCCCCCTGCCCGTCTCCTCTCCCTCGCGGTCGGCCTGCCCCTTCGGCCCCGTGGGGTCCGGACTCCCTGCTTCCGGGCCAGGCTTCGCCGGCGTCTGCGCCTCTGGCGGCCGCTGCTCCCCCGGGGTGGCGGGCAGCGAACCCTGGAGTCCCGAGAGCTCCTTCTGGGGATCCCCGCCGCCGCGCCCGAACACGGCCCAGGCAATCAGAGCCAGCGCCGCCGCGCCGAAAACGGCGATCCACGTGAGCTTGTTCGAGAGCTGCCGGTGGGAGCCCTGCAGTTGCTCCAGGGCGAGGCGGATCGACTGCGTGTCCGGTCGCCGCTCGCGCTCGCGCTCCAGGAGCTTCATGACCAGCTCCCGCAGCCAGGCGGGCGTGGTCGCGTCCTCCAGCGGATTGGGCGGACGCTCCAGTCGAGCCGCCAGGATCTCCATCAGCGTCTTGCCGCTGAAGGGGAAGCGGCCCGAGCACATCTGGTAGATGATCACGCCCAGGGCGTACAGGTCCGTGCGCCCGTCCACATCCGCGCCGCGCACCTGCTCGGGCGACATGTAGTGCGGAGTGCCCAGGGGCATCTCCGTGTTCATGGTCTGGGCGTGCTCCAGGATGCCCTCGCGCGAGAGCACCTTGGCGATGCCGAAGTCGAGCACGCGCACGGCCTCCTTGGGCGTGCCCGCATGCAGCAGGAAGATGTTGCCCGGCTTCAGGTCGCGGTGGATCGCGCCGCGCGCGTGGGCGTAGTCCAGCACATCGAGCACCTGCTTGGTGATGCGCACGATGCGCATCGGATCCAGGGGCGCCTCCTTGCGGATCACGTCGTCGAGGGTGCGGCCCGCGACGTAGGCCATCGTGTAGTAGAACTCGCCGTCCTCGCTCATCCCGTCGTTGAAGATCTGCGGGATGCCGGGGTGGTTGAGCACGCGCAGGAGCAGGATCTCGTTCTTGAAGCGCACCAGGGCCTCGCTGGTGGCCGTGTGCTCCTTCTTGATCAGCTTGAGCGCCAGCTCCTGGTCGTTCTGCAGCTTGTCCTGGACCAGGAAGACCTTGCCGAAGGCGCCCTCGCCCAGCACGCGCACGATGCGGTAGCGCCGATCGATGTGCTGCACGTTCTCGGCGGGCGGCGGGGGCGCGGGCTCGGTCTTGAGCGTGGCCGCGGGGTCCTCCACGAGGGGCAGCGTGGCGTCCGCTTCCACGCCCGTGCGTTCGCCGGAGGGCCCAGGGGAATCGGAGGCCTCGGGACTGGTCCGCGGAATCTGCTGCTCCAGCCACTGGTCGATCAGCCCGTCGACCTCCTGTTCCGGCGCGTTGCGCAGCACATCGAGCAGCTCGATCCACTGAGCGCGCGGGATCTGGCCGCGGTCGTGGTCGGCCTCCGACTGTCGGGCCAGGAATTGCTCGGCGCTGAGCGAGGGCTCCGCCCGGCGCGCGGCACGGTAGCGTCGCGCGAGCTTCTGCGTGCCCTGCTGCAGCGGATGGCCCATCGAGAGGCGGCGCGCGGCCCGGGGGGCACCGCGCGCCGCGGGGGAGGTGGACTAGAGGACGACCGAGTAGCCGAAGATGATCTCGTTGGTCGTGACCGTGTCGCCGTCGAGCTCGGAGCGCGTGATGCGCGGCTCGGCGAAGACCGCGGCGCTCTCGTTCAGCCAGTGGCGCACGCCGCCGTGGATGCCGTAGGCGATGTTCGTGTCGGTCTGGCCCGCCTGGTCGGCGATGTAGAGGCCCAGGTGCGCGCCGCCGTAGAACCAGGTGCGCGGAGTGGTGCGGAAGTTGTAGTTGTAGTAGCCGCCGATGTCCGTCGAGATCGAGTCGTCGGGGTCGTTGCCGCCCGGGGCGTCGATCTTGGAGTAGCTCTCGCCCAGGAAGGCGCCGACCTCGTGCACGTCGGTGAGGAAGTAGCCGAACCCCGCCTGGGCGTTGAAGCTGGTCATCTCGAAGTCGCCGCCGCCGGTGTCGATCGACATCTGGCTGATCGAACCGCCGAGGGAGAAGAGTTGTTGGCCGCCCGTGGGCCCGTAGGTGCCCTGGGCCGAGCCGGTGGCGGCGAGCAACGTGACTGCGCAGGCGATCGAGAGCTTCGTGTGCATCGGAGAGTGTCCGTTTCTTGGATGGGGTGGTCGGGGGGCGGCGGAATTCCGCCGCGGAAGGCAGCGAGGCTAGACCTCCCCCCCGCCCGGGACAAGGGCGCGCACCGTGGGAGGCACGGGGGGGAGCCACGGTGGCGCGAGTGCGCCCCCGACCGTAGGCTGCCCTAACCATGAAACGACTCTCTTCCGTGTTGGCTCTCGCTCTTCTGGCCGCCGCAGGTTTCGCGGCGGTGGCTCCCCTGGCCCCTCTGGTCCTCGGAGGCCGCGACTTGACGCGCATCCCGGCCGATCCCGCGGTGCTCGAGAAGGACCTGGCCGCCAAGCCGGTCTCCCTGGCCAAGGCCATCGAGGTCGCCACGAAGGAGGGCGGCGTGGCGGCCGCGGCGTCCTTCGGCGCCAACGGCCAGATCGAACTGACCGTCTACCAGGGCGGCGCCGAACACGCGGTGCTGGTGGACGGCACTTCGGGCTTGGTGGTTTCGAAAACGGCGCGTTCGCGCTTCTCGGGCGAGGCGGTCACCGGCGAGGGCACCACCACGGCCAGCGGCCTGCGCTACTACGACGTCCGGCTCGGCACCGGCGCCGAGGCCGTGGCCGGCACCAGCAAGGTCTCCGTGCACTACACCGGCTGGCTGGTGGACGGCACCAAGTTCGACAGCTCCGTGGACCGCGGCCAGCCCTTCGACTTCGCTCTGTCGGGCGGCGTGATCCAGGGCTGGCTCGAAGGCGTCGCCGGCATGAAGGAAGGCGGCAAGCGCAAGCTCGTGATCCCGGCGAACCTGGGCTACGGCGCCCGCGGCGCGGGCGGCGTGATCCCGCCCAACGCCGTGCTCGTCTTCGACGTCGAGCTGCTGAAGATCAAGTAGCTGTTCCCTCCCCCTGCCCCCCCGCGGCCCGTATCCGGGCCGCGGCTTTCGCAACGTCGGTCGCGCGGCGCTGCCGCCCTCGTTACTGGTTCAACGAGGGCGTGCGCAGCACGAAACCGTCGCGGGTTTTCGCATGGTCGGCGGCGAGCGGCAGGCTCGCGCCGCGCAACAGGCCGCCGAAGCCGTACTTGGCGCGCAGGCGGTCGAGGGCGCTGTCCAGGGCCCGTTGGCGATCCGCGTGGCTGGCGCCGGAGGCGGCGTCCTTGGCGGGATCGCTGAAGAGCCGTCCCTGACGGCCGGTCCGGGCCGTGAGCCCGTGCAGGGTGATGCCCACCTGCTTCACCAGCGCGCGGCGGTGCGGCAGGGCGGCGAACAGCGCGCGCGCCGCCGTGAGCAGCGCGTCGGTGGCGTCGGTGGGCTCGCCGAGGGTGGCGCGTTTTCCAAGCGACGCGGAGGCGCCTGCGGCGTCGTCCGGGCGCCGCTCCGGCACCGGCCGCGTGTCCACGTAGCGCACGCGCACCTCCAGGGAGCGCGCGGTCGCGCCCAGGGACCGCAGGCGGTGGGCCGCGCGCTCGACGATGTAGGCCAGCATCGCTTCGATGTGCTCGCGCCGGCCTTCCTCGGGCTCGAAGGTGCTGTCGCGGCGCAGGGCGGCGGGAATGCGCATCACGAAGGAGCCGTCGGCTCGCTGGGCGTAGGTCGGCACCACCGGCTCGTCGTCCTGGCCGCGGGCTCGCTCCCACAGCACGAGCCCCAGGCTGCCGAAGGACGCGAACAGCACTTCGCGCGACACCTGCCGCAGGTCGGCGACGGTGCGAATGCCGAAGCGCTCCAGGTCGGCGCCGATCGAATGGCCGACGCCGGGCAGGCTGTCCACGGGCAGGGGAGCCAGGAAGGCCTGCTCGGCGCCGGGAAAGATCTCGGCGACGCCGCCCGGCTTGGCGAGCTTGCCCGCCAGCCGCGCCAGCATGCGATTCGTGCCGATGCCGATGGTCACCGGCAGGTCCACTTCGCGGCGGATCTCGGCGCGCAGGTTCACCGCGGCGTCGAAGGCCCGCGGGAAGAGCCGCGCGCAGGCGGTCAGGTCGACGAAGAAATCGTCGATGGACGCCACCTCCACCAAGGGCGAGTAGCGGCCCAGCAGATGGGCCGTGCGTTCCCGCAGGCGATTGGCGGCCTGGCTGTCCCCGCGCCGGAAGATCGCCCGCGGGCAGCGGCGCGCCGCCTCGGCCAGGGGCATCCCCGGCCGCACGCCGAAGGCTCGAGCCTCGTAGGAACTGGACATGACCAGATTGCGCTCCCCCGGCAGGCCGCCGATCACGAGGGGCTTGCCCTTGAGTTCGGGATGCACGGCCTGCTCCACCGAGGCCAGGAAGGCGTCGACATCCAGATGCAGGATGCGCCTCTGCCCCCGTGCCCGGGGCGGGGGGGAGAGGGCCGGGTCGCCGGCGTCCGAAGATCCTGGCCCCGGGGGGCGTCCCGAAAGCGGGAGGTCGGGCGCCGGGTCGGTGCGGGGGACCAGTGGGTGGGAGGGGGAGGGCGGCACAGGAAGCGAGTTCGCCCGCGACGGCCGGCATGGGCTCGCCAGGGGCCCCAGGGTGGTGGAAATGGGGTTGGCGAGCGGCCCGCCGGCCGGAAATCGGCGGGCGAACTCGCCGGGGAAGCCTAACATTGGGCTAAACAGCCGTCAAGTTTCTTGTGGGGTGGGGCTCAACTCCTGTGACGGATGACCGACAACGGCTGGCGAGGGAGGCGCGTCGCACGACTCCCAACCTGACTCCCACCCCCCGAGGGTCTCCCCACCCTCATTCAAACGACGCGCCTCCCCCCTTTTTTTTGCGTCCCCACCCGGGGTGAGCGCCGCCCGGCCCTAGCCCGACTTAGAGCACGTCCCAGAACCTGCGGGGCCCCTTGGCCGCCCCGTGGCTCGCGCCCGCGTCGTTGCGGCTCCTCCGAGTATTGCCGGGCGAATACGCGTCGTCGCCGCGCCTAGCGGATCGCGGCCCCGGCACACCCAAGGAACCCCGCAGGTTCTAGGACGTGCTCTTGTCCACGAGCTTCGGCTCCAACCCCCGCCCAAGCCCGTCCGGACTGCGTTGCGCCAACGCGTTCGGTCCAGGGCGACCTGCAGGTCGCCTGCGGGAGAACGCGTCGTCGCGCCTTGCCGGCCGGGCTTTGTCGTGGGTTTCCCTCAAAGCTCATGAATAGGTCGGGCTAGGATCCGGGCCGTGCCGAACCGGGACCAGGAACAACCGCCGCTGGGCGAAACCCCGGCCGCACCTCGGTCAACGGGTGCAACGGGCGCCCGGGGCAACGGGCGGAGAGGGGGACGGCGCGGTGCCGTCCACGGGGCGGCCCTCGCCCTGGTCCTTTTCGGCTCGACCACCAGGGGCGAGGCGCAGACAGACTTCGTGAACTGGGAGAGCCCCCACGTTCATCCTCTGGAGCTGACGCCCGACCGGAAACTGCTCCTGGCGGTCAACACACCGGACAACCGCCTGGAACTGCTGCGCTTCGAGGCCGGCCTGCCGGTGCCCTTCCGCGACGTTCCCGTGGGGCTCGATCCCGTCAGCGTGCGCGCCAGGTCCAGCGGCGCGGCCTGGGTGGTCAACCGCATCTCCGACAGCGTCAGCGTGGTGGACCTGGACGCGGGGCGCGTGGTGGCGACCCTGGCCACCGACGACGAACCCGCGGACGTGGTGTTCGCCGGCTCACCCCTGCGCGCCTTCGTGAGCTGCTCGGGTGCCAACACGGTGCTCGTCTTCGATCCGGAGCGGCTCGAGGTCGCGCCCCGGCGGATCGCGATCGACGGCGAGGCGCCGCGGGCCCTGGCGGTGTCCCCCGATGGTTCCCGGGTCTACGCCGCGATCTTCGAGTCGGGGAACGGGTCCACGATCCTCGGCGGAGGCGCGCTGTTCAATTTCGATTCGCCCCCGAACATCGTCAGCCGCTCCGTCGGTCCCTATGGCGGCCGCAACCCACCTCCGAATTCCGGGCGGGAGGGAGGCTTCGATCCGCCGCAGCGGCCGGGAAATCCCGCGCCCCCGCCGGTGGGCCTGATCGTCAAGCGCAATGGAGCCGGGCAGTGGCGCGACGATTTCAAGGGAGATTGGACCGTGTTCGTCAGCGGTCCCCACGCGGCCATGTCCGGCCGGCGCGAGGGCTGGGACCTGTGCGACAACGACGTGGCGATCCTCGACGCGCAGAGCGGCGAGGTCCGCTACGCGAGGGGCCTGATGAACGCTTGCATGGCGCTGGCCGTGGAACCGCGCAGCGGGGACCTGACGCTCGTGGGCACCGACGCCACCAACGAAGTGCGCTTCGAGCCCGTGCTGCGCGGCCGTTTCCTGCGCGTGCTGATGGCGCGCCTCAGTCCCGCGGGCCTGCTGCGTGCGCGCTTCGACCTCAATTCGCATCTGGACTACGCCTCGTCCAGTGCCCCCACGGAGACGCGGGCGAAGTCCGTGGGCGATCCGCGCGCCGTGGTGTGGAACGCCGGCGGCACGGCCGCCTACGTGGCGTCCATGGGGTCGAACCACGTGCGGCGGCTCCTGGCCGATGGCACGCGCGAGCAGGGCAGCGCGCCGATTCCCGTGGGGGAAGGCCCCACGGGTCTGGCACTCGACGAGGAGAGGAAGCAGCTCTACGTGCTCTGCAAGTTCGAGAGCGCCGTGTCGGTGGTCAGCACGGAGCGCGATCTCGAGGTGTCGCGCGTGGCGCTGCACGACCCATCGCCCGCGGCCATCCGTCGCGGCCGCCGGCATCTGTACGGCACCCACGGGAATTCGGGCCTCGGGCACGTGTCGTGCGCCTCCTGCCACATCGATGCCAGGCAGGACCACCTCGCCTGGGATCTGGGTGACCCCGCGGGAGCCGTGCAGGAGCTCGGCGACGCGAACCGCGCGGCGGATCATCCGGCCCTGTTGGAGTCCCTGGTGCCCGGCCGCGGCCCGTTCGAGCCGTTTCATCCCATGAAGGGACCGATGACCACGCAGACGCTGCAGGACATCGTCGGCAAGGAGCCGCACCACTGGCGCGGGGATCGCGCGGGTCTGGAGGCCTTCAACGGCGCCTTCGAATCCCTGCTGGGGGCGCCGCGCCGGCTCGACCCGTCGGAGCTGGGGGAATTCGAGGCCTTCCTCGCCACGATCGCCTTCGAGCCCAACCCCTTCCGCGGCTTCGACAATTCCCTGCCCGAGCGGCTGGAGCTCGCGGGACACTTCACGACGGGCCGATTCTCGCCCGCGGGGGAGCCCTTGCCCCCGGGGAACGCCCGGCGCGGGTTGGAGCTTTTCCGGAACGGGAAGCTCGACAACCAGCGCGTGGACTGCGTCACCTGTCACACTCTGCCCACGGGCCTCGGCCCGGACGCGCGGCTGTCGGAGCAGCGTTTCCGCTCCATCGCTCCGGGCACGCAGGGAGAGCGCCATCACATGCTCGTCTCCCAGGACGGCTCGTCCAACGTCTCGATGAAGGTTCCGCAGTTGCGCAACCTGCGCGAGAAAGTGGGCTTCGACCTCTCCGCCCCGAGAAGCCGGCGCGGCTTCGGGTTCCTTCACGACGGCAGCGTCGACACGCTCGCGCGCTTCGTGAATGAAGCTTCGTTCTCCGTGGCCGACGAGCAACAGACGGCGGACCTGGTGGCCTTCCTGCTGGCCTTCTCCGGTTCGGATCTGCCCTCGGGCCGTGAGGACGACTTGCGCGAACCGCCTGGAACCGCTTCGAGCGACACCCATGCCGCGGTGGGCCGCCAACTGACCCTGTCCGGCCGACCGTCCGGGCCCCAAGGGGAGCTTTTGAAGCGCATGCTCGCGTTGGCGGATTCCGGCGCGGTCGGTGTGGTCGCGCGACGCGGACGGCAGGGCTGGGTCTACCGTGGCGCGGGACGCTTCCAGTCGGATCGGCGGGCGAGCGTGGTCGAGGCCGAGACCTTGATCGGCACGGCCGCCCGGGGCGCCGAGCTCACGCTGACCGTGACGCCGCGGGGCACCGAGGAGCGAATCGGCGTCGATCGCGACAGCGACGGCACCTTCGACGGCGACGAGCTGGACCTGGGAACGGATCCGAACCGGAAGGGCACGCCCGCGGCTCCGCGGGATCCGCCGCCCCGGGACAAACCCGCCGACCGCGCCGGCGGAAGAGACTGAACGGCCGACGCGGGCCGTGGTGCAGTCTTGAACTCCCGCGCCGGCGGCTTCTCCGCCGCGCGCCACCCGGACCGGCGCGCCCTTTCCAGGCCCTGGACTCCGGCCGCCCGTCGGGAATTCGTCCCGCCCTCCCCGCGGGCAACTGGACGGGAGCTCGGCGGCGCTTCTGGGGCAGTTCCGGGCGGGCCGAGGCCCCCGGGTGGCTCCCTCCGGTGCACGGCAGGACCCTCCTGGAGGGCCGGCAGGTCCCCCGTGGGGGAGAGCCGGGCGCCTCGATCTGGGGTCGCCCGTCGGTTTGGCACGCAAGTTGACCCTGCCGCTCCCGTGACCTTCCGCGGCCCCCCTGAAAGGCGGGTCCGCAGCGCCCAGGGCCCGTCGTCCTCGGTCAGGGAGCCACGTCCCACGTGTCGTTTTCCGTTTCGGGAGTACCTCTCCATGTTCTTGCGATCTCTCTCATTCCTCGGCGCCGCCGCGGCCCTGACCTGCGGTTGGGCAGAGGCCGGCGTCGTCACAGGTCGGTTGATGGACAACCACGGCCAGCCTGTGCGCAACGCTGTCTTCGAATTCAAATCCTCCGATGGCACGGGAACGCCGATCGTCAGCGGCGGATTCTCGGACGCCAACGGCATGTTCACCACCACGGTGACGCCGGACGGCGACTACCGGATGACGGTGTTCCCCCTGCCCCCGCCCCAGTCCCTGGTGGTGACCCGGCACTTCGACGGGATCGCGATCTCGGGTGCGACCCTCGACCTCGGCACCCAGGTGCTCGAGGTGGGCACGCTGATGAGCGGCCGCGTGGTCAACACGGGCGGCACGCCCCTGCAGGCGGTCAGCCTCGACTTCGTCGCCGGCTCGGATCAGCAGCCGCTCGACTTCACCAACCCGGACACCAACGCCTTCGGACTGTTCAGCGTCGCGGTGCCCTTCGGCGAGTGCGAGGTGCGCTTCAAGCCGGGCCCGGTTCCCTACTACGGAGGTCCCAGCACCGCGCCCTGGAGCAACACCTGGATCTTCACCGGGCCGACCCACGTGGGGGACATCGTGATGCCCCAGGGCACCCTGCTCTCGGGCCGCGTGGTCCGCGCCTCCGACGGCAGTGCCGTGGAGGACGCGCAAGTGCGAGTGGTGGACCCCGCGTCCGGGCGCGTCGTGTACACGCCGGAGAACCGCAGCGATGCGCTGGGGAATTTCCTGCTGAACCTGCCCGCCGGCTACTACGGCATGAGCGTGCTGCCGCGTTCCAATGAAGGCCTCACCTCGAAGGTGCTGCCGAATCGCGCGGTTCCTCCGGGCGGGACCCTGGGGACCGTCACGCTCCAGGACGGATTCGAGCTCAGCGGCCGCGTGCGCGACTGGAACCACGTCGCCTGCGCCGGCACGATGGTCAACCTCTCCTACTCCGCCACGGGAGAGCCCCTGGCCGTTGCGGGCAACGTCACCGACGCCCTCGGCAACTACAGCCTGTTCGTGCCGGCCGGGACCTTCGACGTGGAATTCACCGCGCCGTTCTCGATGCCCCTGGGAGGACAGCTCGTGGAGGATCTGCTGATCTTCGACGACACGGATTTGGACGCCGAACTGCCGGAGGTGGAGTACCACACGCTGGCCGGCATCGGCACGGCCGGCAGCGGCGGGCTCGTTCCCCAGATCAGCTCCTCGGGGGGCACGCCCCGTCTGGGCAACAACGGCTACGGGGGCCACCTGCACGCAGGCCCTGGGTGGGGCCACCGCGTTCCTGTCCTTCACCACGGTGCAGTCGCCGACGCCCTTCTTCGGCACTACCCTCGGCCGCCTCGGCGGCCAGGTGCGCGTGCTCCAACTCGGCGGCACGCCCGGCGCGGCCGGCGAGGGCAGTGGCACGGCCCTGCTCTCCATCGGCGAGTCCAGCGCTGGTGGGCCAGGTGATCCTGGCCCGCTTCACCGTGCTCGACCCGGCGGGGGCCGGAGGCCTGGCGCGCTCCGTGCAATTGCAGGCGACGATCCAGCCTTGATGGGCCGCCCGGGGCGCGCCGCGGGCCCGGGGCTCCCCCCGGACTGACCCGAGGGCGTCCCGGGATTTTCAGAGGACGTGGTCGGGGCCATGGCCCTGGTCATGGCCCAGATCCTCGACGGGGTCGGCCGCCACAGCGGCCGGCCCTCCCTAGTACGCCAGGGCCCGAGCCTGGATGAAGGAGTAGAAGAACACCGAGTTGGGGTTGTGGGCCACGAGTTGAAGCTCCTGCTTCATGCCGTCCACCACGGCCGGGGAGACCTTGCCCGCCTTGAGCAGGCCCTCGGCGCCGGAGAGCAGCAGGTCGCTCCAGTAGGCAATGAACTCGGCCCGTTCCGCCGGCTCGCGGTTGTCGAGGTGGAAGGTCTTCACTTCGGTCGCCACGTCGCGGTAGCCGACCGCCTGCAGCAGGTTGCCGAGCTTCGCGCCGACGAACGGGTCGCCGCCGATCTCCAATTGATAGTCGTTGAACGCCATCCAGTAGGAGAGCGTCTGGGGGCTGTAGGGCTCCAGGAAGAAGCTGGCGTTCTGAACTTCGCTGACCACGATCGGGGCGCCGGAGCGCAGCACCCGGCGGGTCTCGGACAACACCCGCGCCGGGTCCTCGACGTGTTCCAGGATCCAGCACAGGAAGGCGGAGTCGAAGCTGTCGGCGGCGAACTGCAGGCGGGAGGCGTCCGCCAGGGTGAACTGCGCCCGCGGCGCGGCCCAGGGCATGGACGCGATGTGGCTGCGGGCCTGGGCCAGGTTCGATTCCGAGCGGTCCACCCCGGTGACCCTCAGGTCGGGGAAGTGCCGCAGCAGGATCTCGGTCTGGGCGCCGACCCCGCACCCCACCTCCAGCAGACTCTTGGCTCGCCGGAAGGGCAGGCGGTCGTGGACCAGGTGCTCGGTGACCCGCGCCTGTCGATAGAGGCGCTCCTGCTCCTCCTTGGTGAAGCCGTGCAGGTAGCCCTGGGGCGCCTTCGGGGCGGCCGCGGGCCGAAGGGGAGCTTGCTTGGGGGGGATGCTGGCCTTGGGCGGGCGCGCTGGTTTGGACATGGGGCGGCAGCATAGTGAATCCCCGTACTGCCCCGCATGGCTGGGGATTTCCGTGCCGGGACCCCCTCCGAAGGGCCTTGGCGGCCCCGCCAGGGCCGATTCTCGGCTGGCGCGGGTACGTCGCCACAAGTGGCTGTCCAAAAATGAGTTATGGCAATATCACCAGCCATGCGGGGCAGTCTCGGACCCCTGGGGGATAAGCTGGCACCCCATGCGAAAGACCACCCCTGGAGCACGCCATCTCCCGTCGCTGGGCGCCCTCCTGGCGTTCGGGCTCTGTGCCTGCGCGGTCGGTCGGCCCGAGCCCGCGGCGCCCGCGGCTCGGCCCCATTCAGGGGGGGAGCCCACGGCCGGCCTGGAACTGGAACTGGGCTCCCGGCGCAACGCCCGGGTGGCGGTGGCGACCCAGGGGGGCACCCGGCAGCTGACCTTTCTGGCGGGGGAGCTGGATCCCGCGGAGCTGGCGGAGCTGGAGCGCGCGGCCCCCAATGTGCGTGTGGTGGGGGGGCTGTCGAGGCAGGAGGCACTCGCGCGGGCGGGGGAGGCGGATGGGGTCGATGCTCGGCTCCTGACGCCCGAATTCCTGGCCGCGGCCCCGAACCTCACCTGGGTCCAGGCCATGAGCGCGGGAGTGGACCGGTACGTGGCCATGCCGGGCCTCGCGGAGCGGCCCCAGGTGGTCCTCTCCAACCTGCGGGGCGTGCACGGCCCGGCGATCGCGGACCATGTCTTCGGGATGCTCCTGGAACTGACCCGGGAGCTGCGCTTCCACGCCGGCAATCAGGCCCGGGGCGCCTGGGTGCGCGAGGGCTCGGGCCGGCGGCCGGTGGCGCTCCAGGGGCGCACGCTGCTGGTGGTGGGCCTGGGCGGGATCGGGACGGAGGTGGCGCGACGGGGCAAAGGGTTCGGCATGGAGGTTCTGGCGACCCGGCGCACCGAGGCCCCCAGGCCCGAGTTCGTGGATCGCGTCGGGCGCCCCGAGGAGCTCCTCGCCCTGCTCCCGGAGGCCGACGTGGTGGTGATCGCCGTGCCCCTGACGGCGGAAACGGAGGGGCTGTTCGGCCGGGCGGCGTTCGCGGCCATGAAGCCGGGCTCCTGGCTGGTGAACATCGCCCGCGGCCGGGTGGTGGAGACGCCGGCCCTGCTGGAGGCCCTGGACACGGGGCGCCTCGCCGGAGCCTGCCTGGACGTCACCGATCCGGAGCCTTTGCCCCCCGGGCACCCCCTATGGGCCCTGTCCAACGTGGTGATCACGCCCCACGTGGCCAGCGATGCGGAATTGACCGACGAACGCTCCCGGCGGCTCCTGCGCGAGAACCTGCGGCGCTTCGGCGCCGGGGAGCCCCTGCTCAACGTGGTGGACCTGCGCGCGGGGTACTGATGGAAATCGTGCTCGTCGCCCCGGAAATTCCCCACAATTCGGGCTGCGCCGCGCGGCTTTCGGCGGCCCTGGGGCTCAAGCTGCACCTGGTGGAACCCCTGGGATTCAGCCTGGAGGATCGGTACCTCAAGCGCGCCGGGCTGGACTACTGGCCCCTGGTGGAGCTGGCCGTGCACGGCGATTGGCCGGCGGCCCTGGCGGCCCTGAGCTCCTCGAGCCCGCGGCCCATCGGGCAGCGCCTGCGCCTGTTCTCCGCCCGCGGCGGCACGTCGCTCTTCGAAACGAACTTCGAGAAGGACGACATCCTGGTCTTCGGCGGCGAGTCGAAGGGCCTGCCGGCGGAGCTGCTGGAACTCCACGGGGATCGGCGCGTCTACGTTCCCATCCGCAGCGGCGTGCGCAGCCTCAATCTGGCGAATGTGGTCTGTTTGGGCACCTACACGGCCATGGTGAGGGCGGGACTCCCTCTGCCCGACAACGACGGCCGCCACGAGGCCCATCCGCGCGCCTCCGAGGATGTGCGGCCCTCCTCGCGGGTGCGCTGAGGCCGGGCTCCCCGGCGGTCGCGGCGTCGTCGGCGGGGGAGGGAGAGCCGTCCGGAACTCTACCGTTCACGGGAGGATGACCGTTCGTACAGCCATTACGCAGTTCCGCCACTTGAAATCCGGGCAGGGGTCTGGGGATTGTCCGCGCCCCGAACGGTAGACTCTGCGCCAAATTCTCGGGGGACCCCTCGCGCCGAGCGCGGGCGGTTCACGCCGAGGAGTCTCCCCCCGGCCTCCCACCAGGATCCGGGGGCCGCGCGCCCCCCGCGGCGCCTGCTGCGAACGGTCCCACCCGATGACCCAGATCTTCCACAAGAGCTTCAACACCCTTTCCAAGGCCAGCATCGTGCTGGGAGGGGTGTTCGCCGCCACGGCGGTGGCCTGGCTGCTCAGCGCCAACCGGGCCCCGTACATCAGCCTGGTGAACGTGCCGCGCGAGCAGCCGGTGCCCTTCAGCCACAAGCACCACGTCGCCGGCCTGGGCATCGACTGCCGCTACTGCCACACCTCGGTGGAGGACTCGGCCCAGGCCTCGCTGCCCTCGACCAAGACCTGCATGACCTGCCACTCGGTGGTCTGGACCAACGCGGCGATGCTCGAGCCCGTGCGCGAGAGCTACCGCACCGATCGCTCGATCGAGTGGCTCAAGGTCCACGATCTGCCCGACTTCGTGTACTTCAACCACTCCATCCACGTGAAGAAGGGCGTGGGTTGCCAGTCCTGCCACGGCGACGTGGACCAGATGCCGCTGATGATGCGGCGCAACACGCTCAACATGGAGTGGTGCCTCGAGTGCCACCGCGCGCCCGAGAAGTTCCTGCGCCCGCGCGAGGAAGTTTTCAACCTGAACTGGACTCCCCCCACCGACAAGCCGCAGGCGGAGCTCGGAGCCGAACTGGCCGAGCGCTACCAAGTGCAGAAGCTCACCTCCTGCGCCACTTGCCACCGATGAGTCACTCGACCCCCGTCACCGTGCCCGTCGAGGTCGACCAACGCCTCGCCGAGCAGAGCGGCCGCAAGTATTGGAAGAGCCTCGAGGAGCTGTCGCGCGACGCGCAGTTTTCCGCGCGCCTCGACGAGCACGTGCGCCGCGAGTACCCCTCGCAGGCGGAGATGCTCGCCGATCCCGTGCAGCGCCGCACGCTGCTGCAGCTCATGGGCGCGTCGCTGGCGCTGGCCGGCATCTCCTCGTGCACCCGTCAGCCCGACGAGCACGTGCTGCCCTACGCCAAGTCGCCCGAGTCCCTGATCCCGGGCAAGCCGCTGTACTTCGCCACGGCCATGCCCTGGGCAAGCGGCGCCATCGGCCTCTTGGTGGAAAGCCACATGGGCCGGCCGACGAAGTGCGAGGGCAACCCCGACCACGTGGCGAGCCTGGGCGGCACGGACCTGTTCACCCAGGCCTCGGTGCTGGACCTGTACGACCCGGATCGCTCCACCACGATCGTGCGCAACGGCCGCAGCGCCACCTGGGACGACTTCGTGTCCGCCTTCGGACCCGACCTGGAAGCCCAGAAGCAGAAGGGCGGCGCTGGACTGCGCATCCTGACCGGCAGCGTGATTTCGCCGACCCTGGCCGCGCAGCTGGCCGAGGTCCTGAAGCTCTTCCCCAGGGCCCGCTGGGTGCAGAGCGAGCCGGTCTCCCGCGACAACCAGCGCCTGGGCGCGCTGCTCGCCTTCGCCGAGGACGTGGCTCCGCGCCACGATCTTTCGAAGGCCGAGGTGGTGGTGGCCTTGGAGTGCGATCTGTTCGCCGAGGGGCCGGCCTCCGTGCGACTGGCGCGGCAGTGGGCCGCGCGTCGCCGTGACGCGGCCATGATGAACCGGCTCTACGTGGTCGAATCCACGGCCACGGGCACCGGATCCATGGCCGACCATCGTCTGGCCCTGGCGCCCGCGGCCATCGATCGACTGGCGCGGGCTCTGGCCCAGACCCTGGGCGTCGACGTGGGCGCCGCGGGTGGAGCCCAGCTCGGCGGCGAGGAAGCGGCCTTCGTGGCCGCCCTGGCCAAGGATCTCAAGGCCCAGGCGGGCAAGTCCGTGGTGATCGCGGGCGAGCCGCTTTCGGGTCAAGTGCACGCGCTGGTCAACGCCATCAATGTCCAATTGGGCAACTTGGGCGCGAGCGTGGAGTTCGCCGAGCCCGCGGCGGTGGCGCCGGTCGAACAGGGCGCCGGTCTGGCGGATCTGGCGCGCGAGATGGCCCGCGGCGAGGTCGAGCTCCTGTGCATCCTCGATGCCAATCCGGTCTACGACGCGCCGGTGGATCTGGAGTTCGTGGCGGCCATGCAGAAGGTGCCGCTGCGGGTGCACTACGGCCTGCGCGAGGACGAGACCGCGGTGCTGTGCCAATGGCACGTGCCCGCGACCCACTATCTGGAGCACTGGAGCGACGCCCGTGCCTTCGACGGCACGCTGTCGGTCGTCCAGCCGCTGGTCGCGCCGCTGTACGGTTCCAAGAGCGTGCACGAATTCGTGGCGCTCCTGGCCGGCAAGCCGGGCAGCGCGGGCTACGACCTGCTGCGCGAGAGTTGGAAAGCCACGCTGGGAGCGCCGGCGGATTTCGAGACCCGCTGGCAGCGCGCGGTGCACGACGGCTTCCTGGCCGGCTCGCGCGTGGATGCTCGCAGCGTCTCGCTCAAGCGATTCGACGCCGGAGCCGCGCCCGCCGAGATGAACGCGGGCGGCGAGCTGGAACTCGCCCTGCGTCCGGACCCGTCGATCTTCGACGGCCGCTTCGCCAACAACGGCTGGCTGCAGGAGGTCCCCAAGCCGCTCTCCAAGCTCACCTGGGACAACGCGCTCTACCTCTCCCCGGAGACGGCCAAGTCCCGCGGCGTCCAGAGCGGCGACGTGGTCGAACTCACCCACGGCGGTCGCAAGCTCAAGCTGGCCGTGTGGGTCCAGCCCGGTCAGGCGCCCAACGTCGGGACCCTGCACCTGGGCTTCGGCCGCACGCGCGCGGGCAAGATCGGCAACGGGCCCGGATTCAACGCCTACGCCCTGCGCACGCAGGCCGCGCCCTGGGGCGGCAGCGCCACGATCGCCAAGACCGGCGAGACCTACAGCCTGGCCTGCGCCCAGGAGCACCACACGATCAACGAGCACGGTCTGGAGCGCGACCTGGTGCGCGAGACCACCGCCGCGGGCTTCGCCGGCGGCGACTTCGGCGCCCCGCGGCACGCCCACGGCGCTCCGGCTCCGAAGGCCGACGGCCACGGCGAGAAGCCAGGCCACGCCGAGGGCGCGCTGGTGACGCAGTACGCGGGCTACAAGTACGAGGGCTATGCCTGGGGCATGGTGATCGACCTGTCCACCTGCACGGGCTGCAACGCCTGCGTCATCGCCTGCCAGGCCGAGAACAACATCCCGATCGTCGGCAAGGAGCAGGTGGCCCGCGGGCGCGAGCTGCACTGGATCCGCATCGACCGCTACTTCAACGGCTCGGTCGAGCGGCCGCGCGCGGTGTTCCAGCCGATCGTCTGCATGCAGTGCGAGAACGCGCCCTGCGAAGTGGTCTGCCCGGTGGGCGCCACTTCCCACGGCGAGGAAGGCCTCAACGAGATGGTCTACAACCGCTGCGTGGGCACGAAGTACTGCTCGAACAACTGCCCCTACAAGGTGCGGCGCTTCAATTTCCTGCTCTATTCCGACTGGACCACGCCGTCGCTCCGCCTGCAGCGCAACCCCGACGTCACCGTGCGCTCCCGCGGCGTGATGGAGAAGTGCACCTACTGCGTGCAGCGCATCAGCCAGGCGCGCATCGAGGCCAAGCGCCAGGACCGCAGGATCGCCGATGGCGAGGTCGTGACGGCCTGCCAGCAGGTTTGCCCGTCCCAGGCGATCGTCTTCGGCGACCTGAACGACAAGCAGTCGGCCGTGCGCGCGCGGAAGTCCGCGCCGCACAACTACGGCCTGCTCACCGAACTGAACACGGCACCGCGCACGACCTACCTGTCGCGCGTTTCCAACCCCAACCCCGAACTGGCGGGGGCCTGAGCGTCCATGTCGGCGAACACTCCTCACACGTCCGGCGGGCACGACGGTCACGGGGCCACCCCGGCGGTCGAGCAGCGCTATCCCGTCATCGGGCCCGGCCTGACGGTCGAGTCGATGACCGCGAAGATCAGCTCCCTGGTGCTGACCCGCGAGATCGACCGCGGCTGGTTCCTGCTGCTCTCCATCGCCGGCATGGGCGTGATGATGCTGGGGGTCTCCATCGGCTGGCTCCTGCTGCGCGGCGTCGGCATCTGGGGCATCAACGAGCCCGTGGCCTGGGGCTTCGACATCATCAACTTCGTGTGGTGGATCGGCATCGGCCACGCGGGCACGCTGATCAGCGCCATCCTGCTCCTGCTGCGCCAGGAGTGGCGCACCTCGATCAACCGCTTCTCGGAGGCCATGACCCTGTTCGCGGTCATGTGCGCCGGGATGTTCCCGCTGTTCCACCTGGGCCGGCCGTGGCTGGGCTTCTGGCTCTTCCCGCTGCCCAACACCATGTCGATGTGGCCGCAGTTCCGCAGCCCGCTGATGTGGGACGTGTTCGCGGTCTCGACCTATGCGACGGTTTCGGCCCTGTTTTGGTACGTGGGCCTGATTCCGGACTTCGCCACGCTGCGCGACCGCGCGCAGAACAAGGTCGGCAAGGTGATCCTGGGCATGGCCGCCATGGGCTGGCGCGGAGCCACGCAGCACTGGGCGCGCTATGAAGTGGCCTACCTCCTGCTGGCGGGCCTGGCCACGCCGCTGGTGGTCTCGGTGCACACGGTCGTGTCCTTCGACTTCGCCGTGGGCGTGATCCCCGGCTGGCACGCGACAATCATGCCGCCCTACTTCGTGGCCGGCGCCGTGTACTCGGGCTTCGCCATGGTGTTGACGCTGCTCTTGCCGACGCGTGCCGCCTACAAGCTGCACGACTTCGTCACCCAGCGCCACATCGACAACATGGGCAAGGTCATGCTCGCCACGGGCCTGATCGTCGCCTACGGCTACGCCATGGAGCTGTTCTTCGGCTGGTACGCCGGGTCGACCGCCGAGGGCTTCATGGTGCAGAACCGGCTCTTCGGCGCGGCCTCGACCTCCTACTACGCGCTGATCTTCTGCAACATCCTGACTCCGCAGCTCCTGTGGTTCAGCGCCGTGCGCCGCAACCTGCTCCTGATGTTCGGGATTTCGATCGTCGTCAACATCGGCATGTGGCTGGAGCGCTACGTGATCGTGGTCACCTGCCTGGAGCGCGATTTCCTGCCTTCCTCCTGGGGCGACTTCCACCCGACGATCTGGGACTGGTCGCTGTTCCTGGGCACGATCAGCTTCTTCCTCTTCATGATGCTGTTGTTCATCCGCTTCATCCCGATGATGCCGATCTTCGAGATGCACGCGCTCCTGCCGAAGTCCCAGTCCCATGCGCGCCTGGCGCGCGGCGGACAAGCCGGCGAAACCCTGCAAGCGCACACGCACTAGGTCATGAGCGCCACACACTCCGAAGTGCCGACCCTGCACGGCATGATGGCCGAGTTCGCCGACGAGCGCTCGCTGATCGCGGGCATCGAGCGCGCCAAGGCCGACGGCTTCACTGACATGGAGGCCTACACGCCGGTTCCGTCCCACGACGTGATCCACGCCCTGGGGGTCAAGAACCGCTTCGCCGCGCTGGTGTTCTGCGGGGGCCTTTTGGGTTCCTGCGCGGGCTTCGCCCTGCAGTACATGGTGTCCGTGGAGCTGTATCCGGTCAACATCGGCGGACGGCCGCTCAACTCCTGGCCGGCCTTCATCGTGATCGTGTTCGAGTGCACGATCCTCTTCGCCGCGCTCACGGCGGTGATCGGCATGCTGTTCCTCAACGGCCTGCCCCAGCCCTACCACCCGGTGTTCAACGTGCCCCAGTTCGCCCGCGCGTCCCAGGACCGCTACTTCCTGGTGGTGCACGCGAGCGACCCGAAGTTCGACGCGCGCACGACGCGCGAGAGGCTTGCGGCCGCGGGGCCGCTCAGCGTGGCCGAGGTGCAGAACTGATGCGTACGCAAGCCCTGCTCCTCGGCCTCCTGGCGCTGTGCTCCTCCTGTCGCCAGGACATGCACGACCAGCCGAAGTACAAGCCCCAGCGCGGCTCCTCGTTCTTTGCCGACGGTCGCTCCGACCGCCCGCTGATCCCCGGGACCATCGCGCGCGGCCGGCTCGTCACCGACGAGTTGCTGCACACCGGCAAGGAGAACGGCGAGTTCTCCAAGGTGTTCCCCTTCGAGATCACGGCCGAGGTGCTGGCGCGCGGACAACAGCGCTTCGGCATCTACTGCACGCCCTGCCACGACGCCACCGGATCCGGCAACGGCATCGTCGTGGCGCGCGGCATGAAGCAGCCGACCTCCTATCACATCGAACGCCTGCGCGAGGCCGCCCCGGGCTACTTCTTCGACGTGATGACCAACGGCTTCGGGGTCATGTACGACTACTCCGACCGCATCCGTGTCGAGGACCGCTGGGCCATCGCGGCCTACATCCGCGTGCTGCAGAAGGCGCAGAACGCCAAGCAGGCCGACGTGCCCGCCGACAAGCAGAACCTGTTGGAGCAGACCCAGTGATGGCCGGCATCGAGATTCCGCGCGACGACGTCAACCGCCTGCAGCGCACCGTCATGATCATCGCGGGCGTGGCCATCGCCGCCACCGCGTTCGGCGCCTTCCAGGACCGGCAGCAGTTCTGGCACAGCTACCTGCTGGCCTTCATGTTCACCCTGGGCTTCCCCCTGGGCTCCTTCGCGGTGGTGCAGATTTTCCACCTGACCCACGGGTCGTGGGGGCACGGGGCCAGGCGCTTCCTCGAATGTTCGATGCGCACGCTGCCCTTCCTGGCCGTGTGCTTCGCGCCGATCGCCTTCCTGGGCATGCACTCGATCTACGAGTGGTCCCACGCCGAGGTGGTGGCCGGCGATCCGATCCTGACGCACAAGCAGCCCTACCTGAACCCGAGCGCCTTCCAGATGCGCGCGGTGGGCTACTTCGCCGTGTGGATCGTGCTGATGCTGATCCAGTCCGGACTGTCGCGCAAACTCGACGAGACCGGGGACGCGCGCCACCTGAAGCGCATGTCGCAGTTCGCGGGTCCCGCGCTGTTGATCTACGTGCTGACCATGAGCTTCGCGGCGTTCGACTGGACGATGTCCCTCGACCCGCACTGGTTCTCGACCATCTACGGCCTGATCTTCGTGGTGGGCCAGGGCATCTCCACCTGGGCCTTCGCGATCATCTTCTCCAACTGGCTCTCCAAGCGCACCCAGTTCGAGTACGTGATGCAGCCGGGCCACTTCCACGACCTGGGCAAGTTGATGTTCGCCTCCGTGCTGCTGCACGCCTACACGAACTTCAGCCAGTTCCTGATCATCTGGTCGGGCAACATCGCCGAGGAGCAACCGTTCTTCCTGGTGCGCAAGGAAGGCCCCTGGCTCGCCATCGGGCTGTTCCTGGTGGTGTTCCACTTCGCGCTGCCCTTCCTGGTGCTGCTCTCGCGCAACCTGAAGAAGAACGCCGGCCGGCTGGTGATCGTCGCCTGCTGGCTCCTGCTGCTGCGCTGGGTGGACCTGTCCTGGTACATCGTGCCCTCGATCGACCACGAGGGCGGCGCCCTGGGCCAATTGCACTGGATGGACGTGGCCGCGCCGATCGCGCTGTTCACGACCTGGCTCGCCCTGTTCCTGCAGGGTGTCAAGGGTCGCGTCATCGTCACGCCGCGCGATCAGGCCATCGAAGCCGCCCTGGAAGGCATGCCCGCCCACTCGGCTCCGGGCCACCACTAGCCCCCGACCAACCGCCCCAAGCCATGGGTCATTCGCAACATCCCTTCTCCGGCGGCTCGGCCGAGTCCGTCAAGGCCGGGCACGAGCTGACCGACGTCAAGGTCGGACCGCTGCTGCAGTTCGGCGTGATGCTGGCCGCCATCGTCGTGGTGACCATGTGGGCCATGCTCAAGATGCACCACGGGTTCGACGAGTACTTCACGCGCACCGACGAGCCCGTGCACCCGATGAGCACGCCCACAGTGCCGGCCGGGCCGCGCCTGCAGGCCAACGAGGCCGCCGAATACCGTGTCTATGCCGCGGCACAGCGGGCGGCCACGGCCACGGACGGCGCCTACCGCTGGATCGACAAGTCGGGCGACGTGGTGGCCGTGCCCATCTCGCGCGCCATGGAACTGGTGCTCCAGCAGGGCCTGCCCCACCGCCCCCCGAACAAGTAGCCACGAAAAGGATGCGCCTCTTCGCCCTGATTCCCCTGATTCCGTCGTTGCTCGCCCTGGCCGCGGCCTTCGCCGCGCCGGGGGCCACGGCGTCCGCCCAGGAACGGGTGGAGAACCTGTCGCTGGTCCAGGACCCGCGCCAGTACGTGGGCTACGACCAGAATCTGGGCGCGGAAATCCCGGACGACCTGACCTTCACCGACGAGAGCGGGAAGCCGGTCAAGCTGCGCGACTTCGCCCAGGACCGCCCGATGGTGCTGGCACTGGTCTACTACTCCTGCCCCCGGCTGTGCACCGAGGTGCTCAACGGCAGCGTGCGCATGCTGCGCGCCATGGAGCGCCTGTCGATCGGCACGGACTTCCAGTTCGTCGCCGTGTCCATCGACCCCAATGAGACCTCGGAAATCGCCGGCCGGAAGCGCGCCACGTACCTGGAAGCCCTGGGCGATGCCGGCCCCGGCCCGGGCGGCACGGGCTGGAATTTCCTCACCGGCGATCAGGCCTCGATCACGCGGCTCGCGCGCACCGTGGGCTTCCGCTACGTGTGGGACGAGCATTCAGAGCAGTTCGCCCACGACGGCGGCATCCTGGTGGTCACGCCCCAGGGCCGGATCTCGCACTACTTCTTCGGTGTCGAGTTCAGCGCCTTCGACGTGCGCATGGCGCTGATCGACGCCGCCCAGGGCAAGATCGGGAGCATCGTCGACCACATCCTGCTCCTCTGTCTGCACTACGACCCCGTGCGCGGGCAGTACGGTTTCTGGATCATCGGCGCCCTGCGCCTCGCGGGCATCGCGACCGTGCTCGCGCTCGGAGTCTTCATGCTGCGCTCGATCCGCAAGGAAAAGCGCCTGTCCCGACCCTCGCCCCAGGGCGCTTCCTGAGCACGGCCCGCCGACTGCAATCTGTTCACCATGTGGAAAGACCTCCCGCTACACCCTGAGCAGGCATCGACGCTGGCGCAGCCGGTCGACCTGCTTTACCTGTTCCTGGTCGCGGTCAGCGCCTTCTTCGCGCTGCTGATCTCGGTGCTGATCGTGGTGTTCACGGCCAAGTATCGCAAGGACAGGCCCAACGCCACCTCGGCCCACATCGAGGGCTCGACCCTGCTCGAGATCGTCTGGACCGGCATTCCGCTGGGCCTGACGATGATCATGTTCGGCTGGGGCGCCGTGCTGTTCTTCCAGCAGGCCCGGCCGCCGGCGAACGCCCTGGAGTTCACGGTCACCGGCAAGCAGTGGATGTGGAAGGCCCAGCACCCGACCGGACAGCGCGAGATCAACGACCTGCACATTCCGATCGGCGTGCCCTGCCGCCTGACGATGACCAGCGAGGACGTGATCCACAGCTACTTCATTCCGGCCTTCCGCACCAAGCAGGACGTCGTGCCCGGCCGCTACAGCCAGATGTGGTTCGAGGCGAACAAGCTCGGCACCTACGACCTCTTCTGCGCCGAGTACTGCGGCACCAAGCACTCGCAGATGATCGGCAAGGTCACGGTGCTGTCCCAGAAGGACTACGAGGTCTGGCTGGCGGGCGGCGGCAGCAGCGAAACCCCGGCCCAGGCCGGCGAGCGCCTGTTCAGCGCCCTGCGCTGCATCACCTGCCACAACAACACCGCGGGCGCCCGCGGCCCCGACCTGGCGGGCAAATTCGGAACCGAAGCCCTGCTCACCAGCGGTGCCAAGGTCATGATCGACGCCGAGTACGTGCGCGAGTCGATCCTGAACCCGGCCGCCAAGACCGTCAACGGCTTCCAGGTCGGGCTGATGCCGACCTACCAGGGTCAAGTGAAGGAGGACGACATCCTCGCCCTGATCGCCTACCTCAAGACCTTCGGCGCAGCCAAGGCCGCCGCCAGCCCCGCAACAGGGAACGCCGCGAAATGAGCAGCACCGTCCTGTCCCCCTCCGCCAAGGCCTCGCCTTCCTCGCCCGAGGGCGAGCGCAAGACCTTCCTGAACGCCGACTACGGTTGGAAGTCCTGGCTGTTCACCGTCGACCACAAGCGGATCGCGGTGCTGTACCTGATCTCGATCATGGTCTTCTTCCTGATCGGGGGCACGTTCGCGCTCTTGATGCGCGCGGAGCTCTTGACCGCCAAGGGGGACCTGTTCGAGGCCGAGACCTACAACAAGCTCTTCACCATGCACGGCGTGGTGATGATCTTCTTCTTCCTGGTGCCTTCGATCCCGGCCGTGCTGGGCAACTTCCTCGTGCCGATCATGGTCGGCACCAAGGACCTGGCCTTCCCGAAGATCAACCTGCTGTCCTGGTACATCTACATCGTCGGCGGGGCGGCGACGCTGTTCGTCGCCATCACCGGCGGCATCGACACGGGCTGGACCTTCTACGCGCCCTATTCGTCCACCTACGCCAACACCAACGTGGCGGGCACGGCGGTGGCGGTGTTCATCACCGGCTTCTCGTCGATCCTGACCGGCCTGAACTTCATCGTCACGATCCACAAGATGCGCGCGCCGGGCATGACCTGGTTCCGCATGCCCTTGTTCCTGTGGGCGCAGTACGCCACCAGCCTGATCATGGTCCTGGGCACCCCGGTGCTCGCCATCACGATCGTGCTCCTGGGGCTGGAGCGCGTGTTCCACATCGGGATCTTCGACCCGGCCCTGGGCGGCGACCCGGTGCTGTTCCAGCACCTGTTCTGGTTCTACAGCCACCCGGCCGTGTACATCATGATCTTGCCGGGCATGGGCGTGATCTCCGAGATCATCGCCTGCTTCTCGAAGAAGCGCATGTTCGGCTACCACTTCATCGCCTTCTCCAGCCTGGCGATCGCGATCTTCGGCTTCGTGGTCTGGGGCCACCACATGTTCGTCAGCGGCCAGTCCGCCTACGCGAGCTTCGTGTTCAGCTTCCTGACCATGCTGGTGGCGATCCCCTCGGCCGTGAAGGTCTTCAACTGGACCGCCACGCTCTACAAGGGGCAGGTCTCGCTGGAGACGCCGATGCTCTACGCCCTGGGCTTCATCGGGCTGTTCACCATCGGCGGCCTCACCGGCGTGTTCCTGGCCGTGATGGGCCTCGACCGCCACGTGCACGACACCTACTTCGTGGTGGCCCACTTCCACTACGTCATGGTGGGCGGGATGGTGATGGCCTTCATGGGCGGCATGCACTTCTGGTGGTCGAAGATGTTCGGCCGCAAGTACCCCGAGTGGATCGCCCAGTTCAGCTCCGTGGTGGTCTTCGTCGGCTTCAACTTCACGTTCTTCCCGCAGTTCCTGCTGGGGTACATGGGGATGCCGCGCCGCTACCACCAGTACAACGCCGAGTTCGAGGTGCTCAACGTGCTGTCGTCGGCGGGCGCCTCGATCCTGGGCACGGGCTTCCTGATGACGATCTGCTACTTCATCTGGTCCCTCAAGTGGGGCCAAGTGGCCGAGCGCAATCCCTGGGGCGCGAAGGGCCTGGAATGGGAGAGGGCGCCGTCGCCTCCGCCCACGTTCAATTTCGAGGACGGTGAGCGCATCGTGGTCACCGAGGACGCGTACGCGTACACGCACGAGGAACCGCACGGCGGCTCCCTGCAAGAGGCGAGGAAGTGATGTCGGATCACGCACACAGCACGGTGGGGCTCGCGCACCACTTCGACGATCTCGAACAGCAGAAGGAGTCCGGAACGCTCGGCATGTGGGCGTTCCTGATCACCGAAGTGCTGTTCTTCGGCGGTCTGTTCGGCGCCTATGCCGTCTACCGCTCCAGCTATCCCGATGCGTTCATGCGCGCCAGCGCCCAGTTGGACGTCAACCTGGGCGGCATCAACACGATCGTGCTGATCGTCTCGTCCCTGACGATGGCCCTGGCGGTCTACGCGGCCCAGAAGGGTTCGAAGGGCGGGATCATCGCCGGCCTCGTCGGCACCTGGGTGTTCGGCGCGGCGTTCCTGGTGGTCAAGTACTTCGAGTACAAGCACAAGTGGGAACACCACCTGATCCCGGGCCCGAACTTCCTGTTCCCCGACGCCCATGGAGTGGGCCAGCACGGAACCCCGGAACAGCTGTACTTCGCCCTGTACTTCGCCATGACCGGCATGCACGCCTTCCACATGATCATCGGACTGGTGATCCTGGTGTGGATGATGAAGAAGGCGCGCCGCGGCGACTTCACGGTGCACAACTACGCCCTGGTGGAGAACTTCGGGCTCTACTGGCACTTCGTCGACATCGTCTGGATCTTCCTGTTCCCGCTGCTCTATCTGATCGGGGCCCACTCGGGGACCCCGGGCGCGCCCCACTAGACCACCGCCATGTCCTCCACCCACACCGTCCCGCTGAAGATCTACTTCGGCGTCTTCATTGCGCTGTGCGTGCTCACCGGGGTCACCGTGTGGACCGCCAAGCACGACTACGGCGCCCTGAACACGCCGGTCGCGCTCGCCATCGCGGGTCTCAAGGCCTCGCTGGTGATCCTGTTCTTCATGCACGTGAAGTACTCCAGCAAGCTGACCCAGCTGTTCGCCTTCGCGGGCTTCTTCTGGTTGGTGCTGCTCCTGGTCTTCACGCTGCAGGACTTCATGACGCGCGGCATGTTGCCGACCTACGTCTTCAAGCACTGAGGACGCGCCCCAGGGGCCCCGAGCAGCGCCGGCCCGCCTCGGGGCCTTTGGTTTTTCGGGCGGATTCCCGCGGAATTCTTGTGCTCGCCCGTGGGCACCTGCCCCTGCCCCGCGGCCCTGTGGCGGCGGGCGCGGATCGCGCGCAGGTGAGGGGAGCGGACCGGGCACGTTCTCCGCGGAGGACCGCGATCTGCCGCGGTCGCGCGGGAGCCCATGCGCCGCGCCGGCCGGTGCCCTTCTAGAATCGCAAGCATGGCTGAGACGCTCACTCCCTTCGACAGCGGCGCCGCGCGCAAGCCGCGTTGGGGGGACGAGTGCTCGGTGCGCTTCGAACGCCTGGACGAGCGCGGCCACAGCGTGGGGGAGGTGGGGGACTTTCGCCTCTTGGAGCGCGGCGGGGCCCTGGGCGCCCTGGCTCGCGTGCGCGTGCTCTCCCGCCGACGCTCGGACCTGGAAGTCCGCACGCTCGAGGTGCTGGAGCCCGGTCCCCACACGGTGCCGGCCCGCTGCGTCCACCACGGGGTCTGCGGCGGCTGCACCTTCCAGGCCACGGCCTACGGAGCTCAACTGGAGTTCCGGGCCCGGGCGCTCCAGGAGGTGCTGTCGGCCGCCGGCGTCGCCCATGGCCTCGACGAGGTCGTGGCCTCGCCCGAGGTCTGGAACTACCGCAACAAGATGGACTTCACGTTCGGCACGCGCCGCTGGAGCGAAGTCGCGGGAGCCGACGTCTGTCCGGGGGCGCTGACCCTGGGCCTGTTCCCCCGCGGCGTCCATTCCAAGGTGCTGGAGATCCGCCGCTGCGAAATCGCCTTCGGTGCCGCGGCGGCCATCGTGGAGAGCACCCGGCGTCTGGCCCGTGATCTCTGCTTCGATGCCTACGACACCGTGGCCCAGGGGGGCTTCCTGCGCCATCTGCTCCTGCGCCGCTCCTGGGCCGACGGCGAGATCCTGGCCGCCCTGGTGACGACGGCGGAGGCTCCCGCGGCCGGGCCCGAGGCCTTCGCGGCCCTGGTGGAGGCGCTCGCCGCCGCCCACCCCGAGGTCACGACCTGGGTCCAGTTGGTGAATCCCGGCCGCGCCCTGGTGGCCGTGGGGGAGCGCGAGATCGTGCTGCGCGGTCGCGGCGCGATTCGCGAGCGACTGGCGGGCCACGACTTCGAGGTCCGCGCGGGGAGCTTCTTCCAGGTCAACACGCCCGCGGCCGAGGCCCTGATCGAGCGCGTGCTCGCGGCGGCGGACGTCCGGCCGGGAGACGTGATCCACGACCTGTACTCCGGGTGCGGGACGATCTCCCTGGCCCTGGCCCGCCGCGCCGGTCCTGGCGCGCGCGTGCACGGTTTCGAGTGGGTGGAGAGCGCCGTCCTGGCAGCTCGGGAGGCCGCGTCCCGCAATGGTCTCGCCGACGTGGTGTTCCACGCCGGGGACGTGCTGGACACCTGGCGCGCCGAACACGGCCGCGCGGCGGCCGACGTGGTCGTGGCCGACCCGCCGCGGGCCGGGCTGCACCCCAAAGTGGCCGCGGCGTTGGCCGCCTCCACGGCCCGGAGCATCGTCCTGGTGGCCTGCGAGGCCCGCTCGGGCGCCCGGGACGCCGCGCTGCTGCTCTCCGCAGGCTGGTCCCTGGAGCGGGTCCTGGCCGTGGACCTTTTCCCGCACACCCCGCACCTGGAATGCGTGTTCGCGTTCCGTCGCAAGCCGTGAAGGTGCCCGGCGAGCGCGAGGGACCGCCCGGGGGCCGGGCGGACAGCCCCAGGCCCCCCGGCCCGGCCTCCCCCTATGGCGGGCTGTGCGCCTCCTGCCGCCACGGCCGGACGATCCGCTCCGAACGCGGATCCGTGTTCGTCCTGTGCGAGCGCGCCAAGCTGGACCCGCGCTTTCAGCGCTATCCCCCGCAGCCCGTGGTCGCCTGCGATGGATTCGAGCGATAATCGGGCCCCCATGGAGCAGGAACTTTTCGTCGCGCAGGGCACGCTGCTCGCGGCGAGCCCGGACATGCTCGACCCGAATTTCATGCACTCGGTGGTGCTGATTTGTCAGCACACGGCCGAGGGCGCCTACGGACTCGTGGTCAATCGGCCTTCCGGCCACAAGACGGCCGAGGTGCTGGCCGACCACCCCCTGTGGTCCATCGCCGACGCCGAGCTGTTTTTCGGCGGGCCGGTGAGCCTCAACCAGCTGCAGCTGCTGCACAAGCTGGGCGACACGCCCGTTCCCGGGGGCATGGCCATCCTGCCCGACGTCTACGTGGGCGGCGACCTGGACCGCGCCGCCCAATGGTGGCTCGACGTGCCGGCCTCGGCCCATGCCGGCCTGCGTCTCGTGGTGGGATACTCGGGCTGGGGCGCGGGGCAGTTGGAGAGCGAACTGGTTCGCGGCTCCTGGATCCCGGCCCCGGGCAGCTCGGAGCTGATCTTCATGGAGGAGCCCAAGCACATCTGGCGCGCGGTGCTGCGCTCCCTGGGGAAGGACGCCGAGGGTCTCGAGGACCTTCCGCCCGACCCCCAATGGAACTAGTGTCCTATTCCAGAAGTACGCCGCCAAACTCGGCCCGCCTGCGGCTCCCTGGCTGCGTTGCCTCTCCTCCGAGTGTTGCAGTGAACACGCGTCGTCGCGGCGCCTTGCCAGGAATCCGCATTCAGGCCGCCTTTGCCAACGTACTTCTGGATCACGACACTAGGGAGACCCCCATGAGCGACCTACCGAACCCGGCCCAGGCCCCGTCGTCTCCCCAGCCCGGGCCGATCTCGGCTCCTCGCCGCGGTCTCCTATCCTTTCTGTTCCGGACGCCCCTGGGCCTGTGCGTGTCCCTGCTGGGCTTCCTGGCGGTCCTGACGCTCTTCGCGCCCACCCTGGCAGGTTCCCTGGCCCCCGGTCGGGCGTCGGCCTGGTTCGACGAGCGCTACCAGGGGCGGTTGAAGGTCGAGAGCGCGAACCTGGCCTGGTTCGCGGAGCAGTCCCTGGAGGGCGTCGAACTGCTCGACCCCTCGGGTGCCTCCGTGGCCAAGGTCCAGGTGCGCCTGCAGAGCCTGTGGTCCCTGGTCACGGGTGGGGGAACGCGCATCGGCAAGGTGCTCGTGGTGGCGGAGGCGTCCCTCGCGGCGGATGCGTCGGGTCGCACGAACTTGGACGCGGCCCTCGCGCCTCGCGGCAGGGCGGGGGACGATCCCGCGGGGCAGCGGCCCGAGGACCAGGACGGCGGCGCATCCGAGTCGGGCTCCGCGGCCCGCGACCTGGACCTGGACCTGGACCTGAGGGTGAGCCGGCTCGTCTGGAGCGACGAGCGCACGCGGGCCCAGGGCCAGCCCTTCGAGATCCAGGATCTGACCCTCACTTGCACCGTCAAGCCCGGGGAGCCCCTGGTGGCCAAGCTCGCCGGCCGCCTCTCGGGCAGTGCCGGCGGCAGCCTGGGGCTGGACGCGCGGATCGAGCACCCCTTCGACGCGCCCTCCTCCAGCACGCCGCCGGCGGCGGAAGTGTCGGGGAGGATCGAACGCTTCCCCGTGCCATTGCTCGACGCCCTGGCGCGCCAGGGCGGCAAGCTCCAGGGACTGCTGGGCGAGGAGGTGTCGCTCGATCTCACGGCGCGGGGCACCCTCGAGCAGGGCAGCTTCGACCTGCGAGTGGACGCGCCGCTCGCGCAAGTGCGGGCGGAGGCCAAATTCGACGCCGGCGTGCTGCGCTCCGTGGGCGAGGGCCTGCGCGCCGAACTGGAACTCTCCCAGGCGTTCGTCGACGCCACCCTCGCCGGGCGGCTCCCCGCGGGCGCGAGCTTGACTCGCATCGAGGACCCTGCCGCTCCGCGCGTGGTGCTCGCCCTGCCGGCCTTCGAGCTGCCCCTGGGCGCGTACCTCGAGGCGAACGCCCGGGGCGAGGGCCAGGCCGCCCTGCGGGCCCTGCTCGCGGGCACGCGCGCACAGCTCGCCGCCCGGCTCGGGTCCTGGGATTTCGCCGACCCCGCGCGTCTCTCCGGCACGCCGTCGATCGGCGTGCGAGCCCTCACGATCGACGGCGACCTGTCGGCCGTGGACCTGGAGTCCAGCCTGCGCGCGCGGGGGGAAGTGAGCACCCCCGGCGGCCCCGCGGGAGCTTCCGCGCTCGAGCTCGGGCTGAGCTGGCGCGGCGGTGCGACGGTGGCGAGCTTCGCTCCCGCGGGCGCACTGGAGCCCGTGCGCTGGACGCTGCGCATCGATCAATGGCCCACGGCGTTCGTCGATGCCCTGGCCCAGGGGCAGGGAGACGTGACGCGCGCCTTGGGCGATCGGGTGGACGGTTCCCTGACGGGGGAGGCTTCCCTCGACGCCGCGGACAACTCGGACCTCCAGTGGGCGACGATCGGAACGCGCTGGCGGGAACTCGCGCGCCGCGTCCATGCCACCTGCGAGCTCAAGCTGCGCGGCACGCCGAAGGGGGAGGGGCTCACGGCCCTGGGAGGCGCGAAGTTCTCCCTGGATTCCCTGGGCGCCACGCTCGCGCTCGCGCCCGGGAAGCCGGTCGACCTTCGGGCGCACGCGCAGTACGCCACCCCTTCCGCGGGACGCTTCGAACTGGCCGCGAGCGTGGCCGAGTGCTTCGCGGACGACGCGCGGAAGACGCCGCCGCGCTTCGACGTGAAGTCCAGCGCCACGGGCCTGCCGGTGGGCGTCGCGGGTGCTCTCAGCGGTCAGGGCGCGAAGCTTGAGCAACTGCTCGGCTCGTCGTTGAATTTCGCCGTCCAGGCAGGGGGAACCCTGGACGCAGGAACCGTGAACATCGGCCTCACCGGCGAGCGCACCCACGTGCTCCTGGCCGCGCGGCTCGAAAACGGCGTGCTGAGCTCGAACGGCGGTTCCTTGCTGCGAGCGACCTTGGCTCCCGAGGGCCGGCTGCTGCACGAGTTGCTCGACGACAAGCTGCCCGCGGGGACGCGTCTCGTGTTCACCCAGGGCCGCGGCGCCCTCGACGTCAGCGTGGCCTCGGTGTCCGTGCCCCTGGGCGAATTGCTGGAACTCGGGCGCTCCAAACCGGAGGCCCTGGTGGCGACGCTGCTCGCCAAGTCGAGTTGCGCCGCCACGGCCTCCCTGGGCCCATTCGAGTACCTGGACGACAAGCTCGTCGCCGCGGGAACGCGCATCGGGGAGCTCACGCTGCAGCTTGGAATGCAGCTCTCGCCCCAGGACGGCCGCGCGCCCCTGCGCGTCACCCTGCAGGCCACCTCGCCCGCCTTCGGCACCGCGCCGCTCCTGTTGGAGCTGGACGCGCCCCACGCGCCGAGTCTCCTCTCCGCGGCCCAGGGCGCCGACTTCGAACCACTGGTCGTGCGCGCGACGTGTGAAAACTTCTCGACTGCGCTGCTCGATGCCTACGCGGGCGGCGCGCTGCAGGGTGCCCTGGGGCCCCAGCTCTCCCTGGAGCTCCAGGCGGGCCTGGCGCAACCCTCGGACGGTCCCTTCCGACTGGACGTCACGCTGGGACTCTCGGGAGCGAGCGGTGCCTCGAAGGTCACGCTCGGGGCCCGCGCACTGGATCCCCTGAATCTGCGGGCCGCCCCGGACAAGCGCCGCACCCCCGGCGTGCCGCCGGAGCTCGACGTGAACCTCGAAGTGAGCGGCGCCGGCGCGCTGACGGCCTTCGCGCCCGAGGGTTCACGGGAGCTGGCGCGGCAGCTGATCGGGGACAAGATCGCGGGGCGCATCCAGGTGAGCGCCAGTGCCGCGGACGCCGCGGCGGCGGAGGTGGTTCTGAACGCGGGTTCGATCTCCCTGGACGGAGCGGCTGACTTCCGCGGCGGGATGGTCTCCTCGAGCCCCCAGCGGCCGATCCTGTTGCGCGTGGCCCCGAGCCGCGAGGCCGTGGCCCGCTCCCTGGCGGGGAAACTGCCCGAGGGTGCGAGCCTGGTGCTCGCCGAACAGGGCGGCGTGTTCCAGGTGGAACTGGCGGGGCTCTCGATCCCCGTGGCACGTTTCCTGGCCGCCGAGCCCGCGGTCGCCGCCGCCGAGCTCGTGGCGAACACCGCGGCGCGGCTCGAGGCCACGCTGCCCACCCTGGTCTACACCCACCCGCCCGCGGCCCCCGCGGCCGGCAGAGCCCCATCTCCCGGAACGTCGGTGACCCTGCGCGGCGTTCGGCTCCAGGCCCAACTGGCTCTCGGCCAGCCGGCGAAGGTGGATGTGACCGGCGCCGTGGACGCCGAACCGCCGGGGGCCGTGGAGGCCCACGTGGTGGTCGAAGGCCCGGGGGGCTTCCTCGTGGAACCCCTGCCCGCCGGCTCGCGCGCCCGGCTCAGCGCCCGCCTGTCGCACTTTCCGTCGGCCCTGGTGGATGCCCTGGCCGCCCAGGACGGCTTGATCGTGGACGTGCTGGGCCCGGAACTGGAGGCGGTGGTCCAGGGCGTGTGGCCCGATTCCGCGGGCGAGCCGATCCGCGCGGAGCTGCGCTCCCAGCTGGGCGACGTGGCGTTGACCAGCAGTCTCGCGGACGGCGTGATCCAGAGCCAGGGGGACCAGGGGCTCGACGCCAAGGTCGGTCTCACGCCGCTGTTTTCCAAGCGCATCGTCGGATCCCTGGTGCCCCTGTTCGTGCAGCTGCGGCAGGACGATCCGACCCAGCGCACGCTGCTCACCGGCCGCAATCTGTCGCTGCCCATGGACGCCGATCTCTCGAAGCTCTCGGGCGATCTGGTGCTCGACCTGGGCGCCGTCGAGTACGAGCTGCTGCCCGGGCTGAAGCAAGTGCTGGCCCTCACCGGCACGGAATCGCCGGCGGCCCGGAGCACCGTGGTGAAGCCCATCGCGATCCGCATCCTGAATGGCGTCGCGCGCTACGACGCGATCCCGGTGAAGATCTCGGGCCGCGACGTGATCTTCCGCGGGCAGGCGGACCTGGCCCAGAAGAGCTTCGAACTGGCGTTCAACCTGCCCCTCGAACTCCTGGGCTCCAAGGTCGAGTCCAAGCTCGAGGAAGTGCGCGAGTACCTGGACCCCAAGACGGAAGTGCCGCTCGAACTCTACGGTTCGTGGACCAGCCCCCGCGTGCGCCTGGGCAAGGGCTTCCTGGAGAAGGCGCTCAAGCAGGCCGGCGCAGGAGCCTTGGAACGGGGCCTCGGCGAACTGCTCGGCGGCGGCAAGAAGAAGAAAAAGAAGCAGGACGGATGATCCGCTACGAGGGGACCCTCTTCCGACCGCCCTCGGAGGCGGACAGCCTGATCTTGCAGGCGACGATCGGCTGCAGCTACAACCGCTGCACCTTCTGCGCCATGTACCGCGAGAAGCGATTCCGCGTGCGCAAGCTGGACGAGCTCGTGGCGGAGATCCGTTGGGCCGCCGAGCGCGCGCCCTCCGTGCGCAAGGTGTTCCTGGCGGACGGGGATGCCTTGGTGGCGAAGAGCTCCTTCCTCGAGGCCCTGCTCGACCAGCTCGCCGCCGCCTTTCCGAATCTGGCGCGCGTGAGCTGCTACGCCTCGCCCCAGTCGCTCCAGGTGCGCAGCGAAGCCGAAATGGAGCGGCTCGCGCACAAGGGCCTGTCGCTCTACTACCTGGGCATCGAGAGCGGCCACGACGCCGTGCTGACCGCGCTCGAAAAGGGCGTCGACGCGGCCGAGATGATCCGCGTGGCGAACAAGGCCCAGGACGCGGGCGTCAAGCTCTCGACCATGATCTTGCTGGGTGCCGGCGGGCGCGGCCTCTCCCAGGCCCACGCCCGCAGAGCGCCCGCGTGGTGAACGAGATCCAGCCGCGCTTCGTCAGCACGCTGGTGATGACTCCGGTGGAAGGCACGCCGCTGTTCGAGAGCGACCTGCGCGGCGAGGTGGACCATCTGGACGAAGTGGAACTCACGGCCGAGCTGCGGGAATTCGTGGCCGGTCTGGAGCTCCGCGCCAGCGTCTTCCGCTCGAACCATGCCTCCAATCGGCTGCAGCTCGCGGGCACGCTCCAGAAGGACAAGCCCGCGCTGCTGGCCAAGCTCGACCGGGCGCTCGCCGATCCGGAACACGCGCCCTTCGTGCCCCGCTGGCTGCGGGGGCTGTGAGGCTCAGAGCTTCAAGTCGAAGGCGAGCGGCAGCACGCACACCGCCACGGCCATCACCACCAGGTCCAGCAGCACGCCGAGCCTGAGGAAGTCCGCGAAGCGGTAACCGCCGGGCCCGAAGACCATCAAATTGGTCTGGTAGCCGAAGGGCGTGGCGAAACCGCAGGAGGCGGCCACCATGACCGCGATCAGGTAGGGCTTGGGGTCGAGCCCCAGCGACGCCGTGGTGGCCATGGTGATCGGGTAGAGGATCGCCGCCGTGGCGTTGTTGCTCAGGAATTCCGTCAGCACCATCGAAGTGCCGTAGATCGCCACCAGGATCAGCCAGGGATTCGAACCGGTGGCCCCGATGGCGGTCTCGGCGATGGTTTTGGCGAGCCCGGTGCTGCGCATGGTCTCGCCCACGCCGAGCGCGGCCGCGATGGTCACCAAGATCTCCCAATCGATGCTGCGCCGCGCGCTCACGGCATTGCAGCAGCCGGTGACCAGCATCAGGGCCGCGGCAAGCATGCCCGCCTGCACCATGCTGAGCCACTCGAAGCCCGCCACGACCACCATGGCGGCCAGGATCGAGAGCGCGACCCAGGCGCGCTTGTGGTCCGGCGGCGTCGAACCTTCCAGGCGCGAGACCAGGAAGAAGTCCTTGCGGTTGCGCTGCTGGTCGGCGAACGAGGGGTGAGCCTCCAGGAGCAGCGTGTCGCCCACCTCGAGCACCACGTCGCCGATCTTCTTGTTGACGCGCTCGCCGCGGTGGCTCACGGCGATGACGGCGGCGTTGTAGACCGAGCGGAAACGGCCTTCGCGAATCGACTGTCCCACCAGGGGGCACTTGTTGGAGACCACGGCCTCGATCAGGCAGCGCTCCGAGCGCGGGGCGTCGAGCTTGTGCAGCTGATCGGTGGCGGGCCGCAGCCCGCGCACGCGCTGCAGATCCAGCATCGAGTCCACCACACCCACGAAGACCAGCCGGTCGCCGCCGCTCAGGCGCTCGGTGGAGGCCACGGCCGGCAGGAGCCGCCCCTCACGCTCGATTTCCGCCAGGTACAGCCCCGGCAGGCCGCGCAATCCGGCACCCTCGATCGTCTTGCCGATCAGGGGGCTCGCCTCCTCGACCATCATCTCGATCGAGTATTGGCGCGAGTCTCCGGAAACCGCCACGGCCGAGGTGCGCGCCGGCAGGAGCCAGCGGCTGGTGAGCAGGATGAACCCCATGCCGGCGAGGGCGCAGGGGATTCCCACCCAGGCCGGATCGAACATCGACAGGCCGTCGCGGTTCTTGGTCTCGGCCACGTGGAGGCCGTAGATCACCATGTTCGTGCTGGTGCCGATCAGCGTGCAGGTCCCGCCCAGGATCGTGGCGAAGGACAACGGCATGAACAGCTTCGAGGCCGGGATGCCCGTGCGTTTGGACAGGTCGGAGACCACCGGCAGGCACATGGCCACGATGGGCGTGTTGTTCAGGAAGGCCGACATCCCCGCCACGGGGAGCATCAGGCGTGCCTGGGCCCCGGCCACGGTGCGCGGCGAGCCGAGCAGGGGCCGGGTGATGAGCTCCATGGCCCCCGTGCGCGACAGGCCGGAGACCACCACGTAGAGCACCGCCACCGTGACCACGGCCTCGTTGCCGAGACCCTGCAGGAGTTTCCCGGCGTCCGGAAAGCTCTTCGAGAACAGGCCCGCCGTCAGGAAAATGACGACGGCCCCGAGCATGATCAGGTCGGACGCGAGGTTGCGCGCCATGGCGACCACCATGGCGACGACGACCGCGAGCGTGAGCCAGGCTTCCCAGGACATGGGTCTCCGGTATCGGCCAGTTTCCCGCCCATCTACTGGGCGGGGAGGGTTGCCATGAGGATCTCACCCGGCCGATCGCCGATAAAGACCAGCGACGGGAATCCCGGCATGGGTCGACGAGGACGCCATCGGCCCTCCGGGCAGATTCCTCCCGTGCCGGGGAGGATCGCCCGGTTCGACGTCGCAACACCCAACCGGGCGCTTGCACGTCGAGGGTCGTCGGGTTGGGCCCTCCCGGACGGCCTATGCCGATGGCCGAGAGTCAGGCCCAGGGGGGCGGCGAGAGGCGGTCTGGCCGCGCAGTGGGGGCAGCAGGAAGCGCAGCGGATTGCGCGCGGCGGCAGTCAGGATCCCGCGCAGCAGGGTCCGGCGCTGGGCTCCTCCGATGCCCATGGCGCGCAGGGCGAGGCCGAAAGCCAGGGCAAAGGAGATTCCGAAATTGAGCAGCCCGATGCCGAGCACCCCGCTGGCGGACCAGAACAGCTCCTCCCAGTTCAGGCCAGTGCCGTGCCATTGGGCGCTGGCGGCGAAGCCGAGAGAGGCCGTGGCGATCGTGACGTGGGGCGCGGCGAGTCCGATGCCCATGAAGCTCGCCAGGAGCGGTGTGAAGCCCATCAGGGACGCCAGCGTCACGTAGCCAGAGAGTCCCCCAAAATGGCGGCCGGCGAGCCTTCCCAATCGGGCAGCTGCGCCGCGTCCCAGGCTGCGGTGCAGCGGCGGACTCTCCGCCACGGCCATGGGCAGGCCGTGCAGGGCGCTCCAGTTCTGGGCCCAGCCGGCCGCGATGCTCGAGATCCACAGGAAAAGGCCGGTCAAGGCGCCGAAGAGGATGTTGGAGGGGTGGAGTGCCGTGAGGGAGTGGTGCACATGGTCCACCTCCTCGGGGCGCAGCAGCGAAACGCCGCGAAGTTCGAACATCGCGAAGTCGAGCAGCACCGCCGCGGGCAGTGCCAGCAGCACGTTGCCGAGCGTGGCCACGGCCTGGGCCCGGGAGATCCCAGCGACGAGCTCGACCTCCTCCTCGATTCCGTCGGAAAGACGCAGGCTCTTTGCCAGGGCGGCCGCGGTCATCGAGGGTTGCCTCGAGGCCAGCGTGAACCCGCTCAACTGCATCACCACGAAGCACACGCCGTAGTTGAGGGAATGGGCAACGCCCATGAGACCCGGCGCGAGGGCCGTGGCCGACAACGCGAGCTTCGTCATGGCGGCCAGGGCCGCCATCACACCCCCCCAGGCGGCGGATAGGCCTAACTTGACATATTCCCGCAGATTGCGCACCACGTAGTGCTCGCCTGTGTTGCCCGCGTGCTCCACCACTTTGCGCGAGAGACGGGCGAGTTTCGATTGCACCAACGCCGTGAGTTGGCGCTCTTCGCCCGCGGCGCGCAGGAGTGTTCGCAACAGCTCGGCCCCCACGGGCTCGCCGGCGAGGAGCCGGGTCAGAATCCCCAGTCGCGCGAGCAAGGCCTCGGCCTGGTCCACCGTGAACATCATTGCCGTGGACACGCCGCGCCGTTGCATGCGGGCATGCATGGCGAAGATCTCCTCCTCGCATTCGAGCAAGGCCTGATCGAAGACCTTCCGGTCGACGGCGCTCAGCGGTCCCTCGACCCAGCGGCGGGCGGCGCGATCCAAGGCGAAGAAGGGCGAAAGGCGATCTTCCGAGCGGGAGCCAAGCCGCAGGGCACGGCGCGAGAGTCCCAGGGCGGTCAAACGCCGGAGCACCAGGTCGAAGGCGGTACGCACCTCCGAGTCGGTCGGGGAGAACAGCGGAGCGAGCGAGGCCCAGGCGCGAGGCGAGACGGCGTCCACGAGATCCCCATCCTCGGGGCAGAGGTGGGCCAGGGAGCACAGCGCGGCAAAATCCACATCCTCCACGTCGATCGCGAGGCCGCGCGCGAACAGGCGCCTGGCCGCTTCCGCCCACAGCGAGGCCTCCACTGGAATCCCGGTCTCCGCCAACAGTCGGACGCAGGAATCGGCCTGGCGCAGCCCCTTAAGGAACCGACGCAGCCCGACGCCCTCGGGTTCCGAGTCCAGGTGGGCTGCCAAGAGCTCCAAGCGCGCGGCCCTGGCTGCGCGCTTGCGCGACAGCCCGCGGCCTCCGAGGATCCAGGTCGACAGCCGTTGCGCGCTGGAGCGAATGTCCGCGGCGCTGGCCGGCGGGGCGGGCAGCAGGCTCAGCAGGCGGTGGAACCGCGCGTGGGTCGTGTCTTGAGCATCCATCGGGGGCCGAATCGTGATCCAGCGGAGCACCACTGGCAAGGGGGCCGTAGTCGCCTGGTCCGCGCTGCCTCAGGCCGCCGCACACCGATCGCTGTTGGAGTGACGAGCGACAGGCAGATGGCCCCGCCAGACAGCGGGCGCTGTGCACCGCGTCCAGGGCGTTCAGGCCTTGGGGGCCGTCTCCAGCGCGGCGTCGAGCAGCGGGTTCTCGGGCGTGTCCTTGCGCCAGGCCGCGAAGACCGGGAACTCGACCTTGGGCGCCGTCAGCACGCGCACCTCGAGGCCGCGGCCCTTGGGACCGTCCGTGCTGAGCCAGGGGACGATCGAGAACCCCAGTCCCGCTTCGACGAAACCCAGGATCGTCTCCGCCGATCCGGCCGAGAGCATGCGGCGCGGGGCGGCCCCGTGCTCGGTGAACGCGCGCATTTGCAGCTCGCAGGGCAGCGTGCCCGGCGTGTAGGAAATGAAGGTCTCGTCCTGGCAGCGGTCCAGGGAGATGCGCTTCTCGCGCGCCAAGGGGTGGCGCGAGGGAAACACCACGAAGGCGTGCAGCTGCCCGATCTTCATCGTGGCGATGTCGTCGGGGATCTGCTCCAGGTGGTCGATCAACAGGTCGGCCCCGCCCGAGCGCAGCACGCCCAGGTCGGGCACGTTCATTTCCGACAGCTCGATCTGCACGCCGGGACGGAGTTTGGCCAGGCGCTGGATCCAGGCCGGCATCAAGGTGCGCAGCATCATCGGCGCGGCGTGGATCTTGAGCGTGCCCGCGTAGTCGCCCTGACGGATCGAGCGCACGACTCCGGGCAACTGCTCGAAGAACGGGCTGGCGAAGCGGAACAGGCGCTCGCCGGCAGCCGTGAGCTGCATGCGGTCCTTGCCCACGCGCTCGAACAGCTCGACGCCCAGATCCGCCTCCAGCTTCTTCACCTGCTGGTGCACGGCGGGCTGGGTGATCGGGTAGGGGAAGGCCCGCGCTGCGCGGGCGTAGCCGCCGGTGCGCGCGACCCAGTAGAAGCCTTCGAGGCGGTGCAGCTGGAGGGTCATCGGCGTGCCGGGCCTCCCACCGGGGGAACGGGGCTCCCCAATTTGGCCGCCACCGTTCGCTCCAGGTTCCCGTAGAGCCCGTGGCCGTCGCGCTCGTCCACCCATTCCGCGCGCGCCGCGTCCCAGACGTAGTGCCAGGCGCGGGCGCCGGCGGCGAACCAGACCTGGTGCACGGCGCTCTGGCGGTTGAGCACGAAGCGCGTCTTGTCCGCGAACGAGAGCGTGATCACTCCATCGCTGGTCTGGTAGTCGAGCACATCGGGGTCGAAGGCCTCGAGCCAATCCGCGACCTGCTTCAGGGCGGCATCGACTCGCTTCGAGTAGTCCTGGTCGTCCATGGCAGTCACTGGGCGCGCGCGGCGCGCCTGCGTTGGGGTTGGCGGGCGGCGGGAGCGCCGGCCGCCTTGGCGCGGCGCCGGATCGCCCGCTTCGGGGCGGCCCGAGCGGGGGCGGGCCCCGATCCAGGCGCAGGGGCCGGAATCCCCGCGCGGGCTGCCGCCCAGGAGCAGATCGGGCACTGCGCGGGAACATGGCGCAGGGCCGGGCAATGCTCGCGGCCGAAATAGATGATCTGCAGGTGCAGGCGTTCCCAGTCCTGCTCGGGGAACAGTTGCTTGAGGTCCCGCTCGGTGCGCTCGACCGAACTGCCGTCGGACAGGCCCCAGCGGTGCGCCAGCCGATGGATGTGCGTGTCCACGGGGAACGCGAGCTGCTTGAAGGCGTGGCTCATGACCACGCTTGCGGTCTTGTGGCCCACCCCGGGCAGGGATTCCAGTTCCTCGAAGGTCTCGGGCACGCGGCCCCCGAAGCGCTCCACCAGGATCTTCGACAGGCCGACGATGGCCTTGGACTTGGCGGGCGAGAGGCCGCAGGGCTTGATGATCTCGCGCACCTCGTCGGCCGTGAGCCGGGCCATGCTCTCGGGCGTGCGCGCCAGGGCGAACAGGGCGGGCGTGGTCCGGTTGACGCGCTTGTCCGTGCACTGGGCCGAGAGCAGCACCGCGATCAGCAGGGTGTACGGGTCCTGGTGGTCCAGGGGCACCGCCGGCTCGGGGTAGAGCCGGTCGAGCACTTCCTGGATGCGCCGGGCCTTTTCCGCGAGCTTCATGGCGCGCAGGATACACGAGCGGGGGGGCGGCGATCCCCGCGCGCGAAGGCCGGTCGCGGGCTTTCCTCCGGGGCGTCCGCGGCCCACACTGGGGCCATGGACACCGATGCCAAGATCAAGGACTTCCTCGCCGCGGGGCCGTACGCCGTGGTGGGGGCTTCCAGCGCCCGCGAGAAGTACGGCAACAAGGTGCTGCGGGCCTACCTGCAGAATCAGTTGGCCGTGACTCCGGTGCACCCGCGGGAGGCGCAAATCGAGGGGCTCCCGACCGTGCCCGACCTGGCCTCTCTGCCCCAGGGGATCCGCGGGCTCTCGATGATCACGCCGCCCCCGGTGACGGAGAAACTGGTGGCCGAGGCGGCCAAGCAGGGCATCCGCCGGTTGTGGATGCAGCCGGGTGCCGAGAGTCCCAAGGCCATTGCCGATGCCGAGGCCCTGGGCCTCTCGGTGATCGCCGGAGGTCCGTGCCTCTTGGTGGCGCTGCACTTCCGCGAGCGATGAGCGCGGCGGCCGAGGCTGGGGCTCGATCCAGCGGGTCAGGCGGAGCCGGGGACCCGGGCGGACGGCGCATCGCCATGTGGTCGGGGCCGCGAAACCTGTCCACGGCGCTGATGCGTTCCTTCGAGTCCCGCGGCGACACCTTCGTGACCGACGAGCCGCTGTACGCGCACTATCTGAAGGTCACCGGCCTCGCGCACCCCGGCGCCGAGGAAGTGATCGCGGCCCACGATCCCGACTGGCGGCGGGTGGTGTCCTGGCTCACCGGCCCCGTGCCCGGCGGCAAGGCCCTCTGGTACCAGAAGCACATGACGCACCATCTGCTTCCGGGGATCGAGCGCGGCTGGCTGGGAGAGCTTTCGAACGCCTTCCTCCTGCGGGATCCCCGCGACGTGATTCCCTCCCTGGACGCCAAGTTCGCGCGGCCGTCGCTGGCCGACACGGGACTCTCGCAGCAGCTGGAGATCTTCGAGTGCGTGCGCGCGAAGACCGGCCGCGTGCCGCCGGTGATCGACTCGGCGGATCTGCTTCGCGATCCTCCGGGCATGCTGCGGGCCCTGTGCTCGGCCCTCGGCATTCCCTTCACCGAGCGCATGCTGGCCTGGGAAAGCGGCCGCCGGGCCACCGACGGCGTGTGGGCGAAGCACTGGTACCACAACGTCGAGCGCTCCACGGGCTTTGCGCCCGAGCGCGCGAACCATGCCCCGCTTGCCGACGAGTTGCGGCCCCTGGTCGCCGAGAGCATGCCCTACTACGAGACGCTCCATGCCGCGCGTCTCAGACCCTGACCGCGGCCCCTTTTCGAGTCTTCGACCGATGCTGCAAAAGTTCGACCCGCGCAACCGGGACCTGGTGGTCAACGTGAACGGCGTCCTGTCCCATCGCGACCAGGCGCGCATCAGCCCCTTCGATTCCGCCGTGCAGGGCGGCGACGCCGTGTGGGAGGGCCTCCGGCTCTACGACGGGTGCATTTTCCGCCTCACGGCGCACCTGGACCGCCTGCGGGCCTCGGCCGAGGCCCTGGCCTTCGAGCGCATCCCTTCCCACGCCGAGATCACGAACGAGATCGCGCGCACGCTCCAGGCCAACGGCATGCGCGACGGCGTGCACATCCGCCTGACGCTGACGCGCGGCGTGAAGGTCACCTCCGGCATGGACCCGCGGCTCAACCAGTCGGGGCCGACCCTGATCGTGCTGGCCGAATTCAAGGCGCCGGTGTACTCGAAGGGCGGGCTCTCGCTGATCACTTCGCGCATGCGCCGCCCGGGGCCGGAGGTGCTCGACCAGCACATCCACAGCAACAACCTGCTGACCTCGATCCTGGCCAAGATCGAGGCCACGGGCGCCGGCGCCGACGACGCCGTGCTGCTCGACGGCCGCGGTATCGTGGCCGAGACCAACGCCACGCACCTGTTCCTGGTCAAGCAGGGCGCCCTGGCCACGCCGCGCACGGTGGCCTGCCCCGAGGGCATCACCCGGGCCACGGTGATCGATCTGTGCGGCCGTCACGGAATCCGCTGCGAGGTGCGCGACCTGTCGCTCGTCGAGTTCTACGGAGCCGACGAGGTCTTCTGCACCGGAACGATGGGGGAGCTCGCCGCCGTGACCCGTTGGGACGGTCACGGGATCGGTTCCGGAACGGTGGGAGCCATGACGTCGCGCCTCTCCGAGCTCTACCGGGCCGTGACGCTTTCCGAGGGCGAGCGCGTGGTGGCCTGAGGGCCGGGTCGGAAAGGTTTTCGCGGCCCACCGGGCGGAAAATCCGCCGATTCCCGCCCAAGAACGCCTCGCGGCGCGGCGTTGGACCTCCCGACAAGGGACACCGTCACGCATCCGGGAGCAGCGCCGCCATGGAACCGAAATCCGAACGCCCGAACAACCCGCTGGCCATCAAGACGCCCTGCCCGAAGAAGTGGGAGGAACTCACCGGGGCCGGGGCCAGGCGCTTCTGCTCGGAGTGTTCGCTCCACGTGATCGACGCCGCGGCCCTGCGCGAGCGCGAGGCCCGCGAGCTGGTGGCGCAATCCCCCGAGCGAGTCTGCATGCGCCTGGAGTACGACTCGGCCGGCCGCCTGCGCTTCCTCGATTCGCCGGCCGAGATCGGCCCGCCGCCGCCGGCCAGCCGGCGTCACCCGCTGGTGCGCTGGGCTGTCTCCGCGGCCGCGGGGCTCTTGGCGGCCTGCCAGGGCGAAGTGTCGCGCCCCGCTCCCCCCGCAGGCGGCGAGCCTGCCGTCGGCCCCTCGCGGATGGGCGAGGCGAACACCGTGGAACTCGGGGATGTCGCCCTGCCTCCGACGCCTGCGGAGATCATGGGCAAGGTGGGGCCGGCGGCTCCAGAGGGGCAGCGCCCGCCCGCGGAGAAGGACCCCGCGGGTACCCCCGAGCACTGAGGTCGGCCGACCACCGCGCGGTGTTGGAATCACTGCCGCTCGCCGGTCCCGGCGGCCTCTGAGTCCGCCGGGGGAAAGCGCTGGGCGAGCCACGCTTCCACTTCCTCAGGGTGGAACCCGAAGGGCCCCGTCTCGCCCTTGTAGGCGATCGTCCCGTCGGTCTCGATCACGTACAGGCGTTCGGGCCAGCCGGCGAAGACCCAGTCGACCTTGTTCTCCATGTCGTCGACGAGCAGGGGGATCTTCCACCCGTGTCGCTCGATGAAGTCGCGCGCGATCACGAGCCGCTCCTCGAGCGTGCGCGGCTGCGGATAGCAGACGTCCTCCTCGACGTTGGAGTCCATCTGCCACTCGTCGGTGGGGTGGGCTTCGCGGATGTAGACGCTCTTGAAGTCAGCCTTCCCCACGAAGCGATCCTGAAGCTGGTGCAGGCGCTCGACCGAGCGCCGGAAGGGAGGTCACGTGAAGCTGCCGAACACCAGCACCACTGGCCGTTCCAGCGGCGTGTCGAACAGGTGGACCGGGGCGCCGTCCTCGGGGTCGTGCAGGACCACCGCGGGGGCGCGGTCGCCCAGCTTCAGATCGCCCTCGCGGCGCGTGTCGTAGCGCAGCATTCCGAGCAGGTTGCTCCAGCCAATCTGCGTCTGGACGAAGACCGCCGCGGCGAGGACCGGAATCCCCACGCCGACGAGGACCCAGTGGCGCGCGCGCATGGAAACAGCTTACCCCCGTTCCTTGGTCGGGAACGGCCCCGGCCGGGGACGGCCCCGGTCGGGGACGGACCCGGCCGAGTACGGACCCGGCCGAGTACGGACCGATCCCGGCGGACCGACCCTTCTCAGGGCTTGCGGCGGACCTCGAAGGTCAGCGAGGCCCAGAAGCTCTCGAAGTCGGCCTGGGAGCGGTCCTCCAGGGAGAGCATGTGCACCGCCGCCACCATCCAGCGGCCCTCGCTGGGCAGGCTCAGCCAGACGCGCCCCTCGGCGTCGCTGCGCGCCTGCAGCACGCGCTGCGCGTCCCGTTCCTCCCGCGGCGGATCGTCCAGGTTGATGGCCCGCACGAGGGCTCCCGCCAGGGGGACCCCGCGAAAGGTGAGTTGCAGGGGCAGGCGTTCGAACGGTCCCTCGGGGCCGTTCCAGGGGAGCACGTAGGGGTCCTTCCCCGGGGTCAGCTCCAGGGCCAGGCCCAGGGCGCGCTCGAAGCCGCTGGCCGCCTGCTCGCCCACCTTGAGGATCGCCTTCGAGGACCGCGAGTAGAGCTCGCGGGCCGGCTGGTCCGATTCTCCGCGGGTCGCGCGCAGTTGGCGCACGGCGTCCAGTCCGCGTTCCTCCAGGTAGGACACGAAGGTGGTGGGGGGCAGGGTGACGAAGGCGGGGCTGGACTGGAAGCCGAGCACGTAGAAGCCGTCGGACGACGTGCGCAGGTACCCTGCCGGCGCCAATCCATCGCGGCCCAGCAGTTTCTTTTCACCGTCGGGTGTCATGGCTGCAAACTGGACGATGCGCTCCTCCGAGCGCGGCACGGCCTCACCGATCCCGAGGTCGCCCACGTAGAGCCCCACCTCGATCAACGCATCCTTCGCCGGACGGTAGTTGCCCGGCCGCATCCAAAAGTCGTGGGCCAGGACGGGCAGGGAGAGCAGCGCGGTGGCCAGCAGGGCGGGGAGTCGTTTCATGGCCGGGGGGTCGGGAGTGGGAGGGCGGAAGGGGCAGCGCGGCGCGCGAACCGAAAGTCCACGCGCCGCGCCCGGTCGTTCCAGTGCTACTGGGCACCCGGGAACGGGTCCTTCACGTAGGGGAACACGCTGTCGAACATCGTGGCGTCCACGGATGCGCCGTCGGTGTAGGCGAGTTGACCCGAGGGAGCGACCGTCGGATCCAGCAGCGCACCCATCACCACGCGCAAGGCCATGTCCACCACGTCGTCACCGAGGCGGCGACCGTTGGGGTAGCCCGCGAGGTCCCCCGCCAACACGCCCAGGTTCGACTGCTGCGCCGCCGGCACCGCCGCGATCGAGGTGTTGAGCCGCAGCATTTCTCCGAAGGAGCCGTTCTGGTTCAGCCCCTGCACTCCCGTGGCGAACACCGCCACCAGGTCCGTGCGCGGGAACAGGTTCGGCGCGGTGACTCCGAACAGGGCCTCGATCAGCTCCGGCAGGGTCGGATTCGTGATGTAGTCCGCGAATTGCGCGTCATCGGCCGGCTTTGAGGCATTGAACTTGTCCTTGTCCTTGAGCCCGATCACGAGTTCGTTCACCAGCGGGTGCGAGAGCCGGGAGACCTGCCGGTAGGGGCCGGCCGCGGTCGCGGGGTTGGCATAGCTGGGCGGGCTGTTGAGGCGCTCCACCTGCTTCAGGCTGGCGGCCGTCCAGCCGCCGACGATGGGCTGGCCCGGCAGCGCGAGGAAGCTCTTGGGCAGCTCGAGGACCAGCGAAGTCACGTTGGCGTCGGCGATCGTGTCCGCCTTGCCGTTGACCGGGCCCAGGGGATTGAGGTGGATCAGGTCGAAGGCCTCGCCGAGGTTGACCACGAACGGGTCGTCGCGCTGGCCCACGAACACGCGACCCACGGAGCCGTCGGGCAGCGTGATGTCGTAGATGTGGGCGGCCGCATAGGCGTGGTAGTCGGGGATCGACTTCGTGCCGATGTTGTCGATCGGCTTCTTGAAGGTCTTGGACTGGGTCGCGGCATTCTTGATCGGCACGACGGTCTGTTGGCCCGGGCCGCCCACCACGCAGTCGATGGTGTAGCTCTCCACGTCCTGGATGTTGCCCTCCTGGCCCGCGGAGATGGGCCCCACGTTGCGCAGCGGCACGCTGACGGTCTTCGTGTTGCCCGGGTTGGTGCCCACCTGCAGCGCGATGTCGCGCAGCGTGTTCGTGAACTGGAAGCGGAACGTCAGGTCCTCGATGGCATCGCCGTCGCGGTCGAACTTGATCTCGTAGCGCGCCTCCGGGTCCATCGTGAAGTAGTTGGGACCGCCGTAGGCCTGCTGCAGCGGGATGTAGTTGGCCACGGCGGTCACGAAGTCGGAGCGTCCGGCTTCGTAGCTGTTGAACAAGTAGAAGTCCGTGGCGTCGACCTTCGGGTGCTCGGTGATGAAGGGCGCTTCGCGGTGGCTCGAAGCCGTGGCGCTCTGCACGGCGACGATCAGGCCCAGTGAGCCCAGGGCCAGGGCAGTGACGAGGATGGTTTTCATGGTGAGGGGAGTGCGGAGACTTGGGGTGGCGTTGCGGTCGAACTGGAGTACGGCGGCCGACGGGCGGCGGATCTGCCCATCCCAAACCGCCTGCGCTCTCACCCGGGCTCCGGGCGGGGCCGCGTGGACTCCCGGGCAGAGGGCCTGCCGACCCCGGCGCGGGAATCCGCGACTTTCTTGAAAATCCACGGATCCGGCCGGCCGCCGAGGCGCGTACTTTCATGGAGATGGACCCCGGCCCCCACGCCACCGCCACCGCGGGACTGCGCGCCAGTCTGGATTCCGGCGAGCTGATCCTCCTGATTCAGGCCGTGGCCGGCGGTCGTCCGCAGGCGCTGGCCGACCTCTACGACCGCACCTCGCGCCAGGTGTTTGCCCTCGCGTATCGGGTGCTCAAGGACCGGCAGGTGGCCGAAGAGGTGGTTCTCGACGTGTTCCTGCAGGTCTGGCGCAGCGCCCAGGGATACGACGTCGCCCGGGCGCGCCCCTGGGCTGGCTCTTCACCATCGCGCGCTCGCGGGCCCTGGATGCGCTGCGCGCCCGCCGGGTGCGCGTGCGGCGGGAGGACGAGCTGGCGCCGGGGCACCCCGGGGTCGAACCCACGCCCACTCCGCCCGAGCGCCTGGACCTGACCGACCGCCAGGGCCGCGTGAGGCGCGCCCTCGCAGAACTGCCGGCGGACCAGAAGCTCGCCGTGCACCTGGCCTACTTCGAGGGCCTGTCCCACACCGAGATCGCCCAGCGCACCGGAGCCTCGCTCGGTACAGTGAAGACCCGGCTGAGGCTCGGCATGCAGAAGCTCCGAGCGAAGTTGACGAGATTCGAGGACCAACCATGAGCGCCCACAACGGAGCCCACCTCCCTCCGGGGTCATTCCGGCCCTCGGACTCCTCCCGGGACGAGCTGCCCGTCTGCCCCTGGCAGGAGAGCCTGGCGGCCCATGCCCTGGGCGCGCTGGCGCGCCACGAAGTGCCCGGGGTCCTGGAACACCTGGCGGGCGGCTGCGGGGCCTGCAACGCCGAGCATGGGGAGCTCTTCGACACGCTGGCGATCATGGACGAGGCCGAGGCCCGCGAGGGATTCGGACTTGCGGCAGGCGCGCCCTCAGGGGCGGGGCCCGGCGTTCCTGGGCCCGGCCCGACGATCAAGGCGCGCCTCCTGGAGGCCCTGGCGAAAACGCCCCAGGATGCCGCCGCGCGATCTTCCGCGGCCGGGGACTCCGCCTCCACGGTCGGGCACCCCGCGGTTCGGCCCGGGGCTCCAGCGCGCGAGTTCCACCGACCGTGGCGCCTGGCCGAGGCGAAGTCCCCCTCTTCCCATGAGTCCGCGGATGGCCTGACCACCGTCCCCGGCGCGGGGTCCGAAAACGACGGCTTCGAGCGCACCGGAATCGAAGGCATCGAAACCAAGACGCTGTTCGTCGACCCGACGCGGCGTCGCGTGTCGATGATGGTGCGCATGGCACCGGGCACCTCCTACCCCGCCCACCGCCACGCGGCGTTGGAGGAGTGCTTCGTGGTCGCGGGCGAGCTGCACGTGGGCGAGCGCCTGTTGCGCGCCGGCGACTACCAGGTCGCGGCCCAGCACTCGATTCACGAAGTCCAGTCCACCGAGCGGGGCTGTCTCCTGTTCATCGTCTCCTCCCAGGACGACGAACTCGTCTAGCACGCCTCAGGGCGCGGACACCACCAGCAACGGCGCGCCCTCCTCGACATCCGCGCCGTCGGGCACGAGCACGCGCACGATCTTCGCCCGCGCGGGCAGGCCGCGCTCGGGGCGGTAGAACACCTGCGTGAAGGTCTTCATCACCTCGATCAGGCCGATCGGCGTGCCCTGCTCCAGCTCGCGCCCCACGGCGCACAGCGCCGGTTCCCCCGGTGCGCTGCGGTGATAGAAGCGCCCCGCCTGGGGCGAGCGGAAGATCAACTCGCCGTCGTGGGATTCCGCGCCCGGGCCCGCTCCAGGGGCGTTCTCGTGCAGTCCCGCGAGCGGGCCGAGTTCGTAGAGCACCTGCCCGTACTGCACCGGCTCCCGCAGGCGGCGCGGCGGGCTGCCCTGCACGATCCCGCGGGCCTCCTCGGGCACGAGGAGGCGCGTGCCCACGGCCAGGGTCGTGAGCACGCCCGCCGCTTGGCCCGGGGAGAGCAAGGATCCGGCCGCGAGGGCCCCCGAAAACCAACCCACGCCGGGCGAGCACAATTGAATCCGCGCGCCCTCTCCGGAGGCGGATCCCGCGCCGCTGCACAGGACGAGCTCGAGCGAGCTGCCGTGGCTCACCGCGCGCCCTCCAGGAGGGTCGCCACGTCGTGCAGGGACCAGATGCGCGGGTTCTTGATGCGCCGGTGGCCGCTGGACTGGTAGGCCATTTCGGCCAGGGCCGTGAGCCAGGGCCGCAACTCCGAGAACTTGACGATTTCGTCCGTGTCCATCTGGGCGGCGGACTTGTACGGCGACATGTCGCCCTCGATGCGCGCCTCGGTCTCGCGCATGCCCTGCTCGATCGCCGCGCGCTCAGTGGGATCCTGGGTCATGATCTCGAACTCGTCGTCGAGCTTGGTGTTGAAGGCCGCGATGGCCAGCGTGCGGCCTTCCATGACGCTCTGGCGCGTGATCGGCGTCGAAAGCTGCACCACCGGTTCGTAGGGCAGCCCCGCCATGGCGTAGTAGCCCGCGCCCGAGGCCTTGCGCAGCAGCACCGTGAACATGGGCACGCTGTTGGTGCTGTTGGTGTAGATCAGGCTCGAGCCGTAGCCCAGGAGGCCGTGGCGTTCGGCCTCGACGCCGATGTCGAAGCCGGAGATGTCCTGCAGCCAGACGATCGGGATGCCGTCGTCGTTGCAGGCCCGCGAGAAGGCCGCCAGCTTGGCAATTCCCTGCTGGTAGAGAATGCCGCCGGGCTTCTTCGCCCCCCGCAGCTCCACGTCGTCGATCAGGCCCTGACGGTTGACCGCGAAGCCCACGTACAGGCCGCCCACGCGGCCGACGCCGACGATGACCTCGCGGCCGATGCCCGGGGCCAGCTCCCAGAACAGCCCACGGTCCACCAGCCGCGCGATCACCTGCTCGCTGTCGTAGGTGTGACGGTGGTCGCCGGGGAACAGGCCGTCCAACTCGCGGAAGTCCTCCCGCGGGAGCGCGGGGTCGGCGCCGTGGCGGTAGAAATCCCAGGCGGGCGAGGAGAGCCGCGCGACTTCGGCGCGGATGGCGGCCAGGGCGCTCTCGTCATCGGGCACGCGCATGTCGGCGCAGCCGGACTGGTGCACGTGCACCTCGGGGCCGCCGATGTCCAGGCTCGACAGGTGCTGGCTCTTGGCCCCTTTGATGAGCGCGGCGCCGGCGATCACCATGTAGGCCTGCTCGGTCATCACCACGCGGTCGGAGATGATCGGCATGTAGCCTCCGCCCGCGATGCAGTCGCCGAACACGCCGGCGATCTGCGGCACGCCGGCGGCGGAGAGCTCCGAGTTCTTCTTGAAGATGTGCCCGGCGCCCGTGCGGCCGGGGAAGGAGCGCGACTGCTCGGGCAGGTACAGGCCCGAGCAATCCACCAGGTAGATCACCGGCAGCCGCAGGCGCAGCGCCATGGTCTGGGCGCGCTCGATCTTCTCGGGCGTCAGGGGCCACCAGGAGCCGGAGGCGACGGTGTTGTCGTTGGCGATCACCATCGTCCACTTGCCGGCGACGCGCGCGAAGGCCGTGACGACGCCGGCCGCGGGGGACTCGAGCTTGCCGAACTTGCGCCCGAAGTTGACGAAGGTGCCCACTTCGAAGGTCGACGTGCCGGGATCCTTGAGCCGATCCAGGCGTTCGCGGGCCGTGAGCTTCGCCTTGGCGTGCACGCGTTCCGCATAGCCGGCGCCCCAGCCCGCGGCCACCTTGGCGCGGCGTTCGTCGAGCACGCTCTCCAGGGCCTGCATCGCTGCGAGGTTCTTGGCGTAGCTCCCGTCGTCGAGGAACTGGGCGCGCGGGGCGCCGTAGGGATTCAGCGGGACCTTGGCCATGGCTTCAGGCGTGCGCCGGCGCGGGCGGCCAGCCGGGAATCGCGCGGGTGTCGTACTGGCCGGCGCGGAAGGCGGCGCTGTCCAGCACCGCGAGCTGCAGGGGAATCGTGGTCGCGACCCCCGCGACGCGCGCCGCCCGCAGGCAACGGAGCAGGGTCTCGATGGCCAGGTCGCGCGTGTCGGCCCGGGCGATCAACTTGCCGATGGACGAGTCGTAGTGGGGCGAAACGCGCTCGCCCGCCGAGAGGTGCGTGTCGAAGCGCACGATCCCGGGGCCCAGATCCGACGGGAATTCCAGGGACTCCAGGAGCCCGGGGGCGGGGCGGAAATCCCGCGCCGGGTCCTCGGCGTTGATGCGCACCTCGATGGCGTGGCCCGAGGCCTTCACCGCGTCCTGGCCGAACGGCAGCGGTTCGTTGGCGGCGACCCGCAGCTGCAGCTCGACGAGGTCGAGGCCCGTGAGCATCTCGGTCACGGGGTGCTCCACCTGGAGGCGCGTGTTCATTTCCATGAAGTAGACCTCGCCGGTGGGGCGCGGAAGAACTCGATGGTGCCCGCGCCGGCATACCCCAGGCGTCGGGCCGCCAGTGCGGCTCGTTCGCCCAGTTCCGCGCGCTGGGCCTGGGTCAGGGCGGGGCTCGGGGACTCCTCCAGGAGCTTCTGGTGCTTGCGCTGCACGGAGCACTCGCGCTCGAACAGGTGCACGGCCTGGCCGAAGCGATCGCCCAGGACCTGCACTTCGATGTGCCGCCCGCCTTCCAGGTACTTCTCCAGGTAGAGCGCGCCGTTGCCGAACGCGCTCGCGGCCTCGGCGCCGGCCTCGGCGTAGGCCGAGCGCAGCTCGCGCTCGTCGCGGGCGCGGCGCATGCCCCGGCCTCCGCCGCCCGCATCGGCCTTGAGGATCACCGGATAACCGATTTCGCGCGCCAGCCGCGCCGCCTCCTCCACGTGGGGGAGCAGGCCGTCGCTGCCCGGAATCACCGTCAGTCCCGCGGCCTTCATGGCGGCCCTGGCGGGCGACTTGAGACCCATGGTGGCCATGACCGAGGCGCTCGGGCCCACGAAGCTGACGCCGTGCTGCTCGCACAGGGCGGCGAACAGGGGGTCCTCCGCCAGGAAGCCCCAGCCCGGGTGGATCGCGGACGCGTGGGTCTGCAGGGCAGCCTGCACGACCCGCTCCCGCCGCAGGTAGCTCTCGCGAGCCGCGGAGGGGCCCAGGCAGACCACCTCGTCCATGGCGGAGAGCCAGCCCGCGCCCTCGTCCGCCGTGGAGACCACGCCCACCGGGGAGATCCCCAGCCGTTTCGCGGTGCGGGCGATGCGCACGGCAACCTCGCCGCGATTCGCGATCAGGAGCTTCTTGAACATCGAGCGGCGGCCAACTTACCAGCGCCCCCGTGCGCGGGCCACGGCGGCCCTCCGGCTCCCGAGGCCCTCTCGCGGATTCGTTGGATTCGCTGGACTCCCGGCCCGCGGCGACGGCCGCCCCCCCGGAGGAGGGGCCCGGGCGGCACGGGGAGCCCAAGCGTTGGGGCCGAAGCCCGAGCCGCCACGGGAGCCCCGCCGGAAAGGCGCCCGGCCGAAGCCTATGCTGCGCACCCGGATGTCCTCCCAACGGCGGCTGCTTCGAATCCTGGCCTGCGCCTGCCTCGCCGCGGTCCTGCCCGGATCCGCGCGGGCCTCGGGGGACCTCCAGGGCGCCCTGGCGCGACTTTCGTCGCCCGCGGCGAGCGACCGGGCCCTGGCCGAGCGGGAGGTGGCGGCCCTCGCCGGTCCCGCGGACGCGCCGCTCTTGGCCTCGGCGGCCAAGGCCGCTGGGGCCGAAGCGCGCTCGCGCATCGCGTCGGCCCTCAAGTCCGACGGGCGGCACTTCGGCCTGGCCGCGGCCCTGGCCGCCTGGCCGGATCCCGCCGCGGCCTCCGTCGGCGACGAGGCCCTGGCCGGGCAGGCCGCGGCCTGGCTGGGGGCCAGCGATCAGGAGCCCCTGCCCCTGGCCTCCGTGGAGCGCGAACTGCGCGGCGAATTCTCCTCCCACTGGCGCCTCGAACTGGCGGGCCGCGGACTGGAGGAGACCCTGGATCGCATCGCGCGCCTGGTGGACGCGAGGCGCGAGAGCCGCCCCGGCTCACCCGCGCCGGCCCTGGTGCTCGACCCCGATTTCGACCCGGAGTCGGCGCGTCCCTTGGCAGGCGCCGAGGAATTGGGGTCCGTGGTCACCGGGGGCTTCGAGGAACTGGTCTACGCCGCGGCCGTGAGCCACGGCGCGTTCTTCGACATCTACGGTTGGGAGGAAGGCCGCACGTGGATCGTGGTGCGCGATCCCCGGGCCACGACTCCCACGGGCGGGCGACCGGCCCAAGCCCTGCTGCGGGCCTGGGTGCGGGCGGTGGAGCGTCCGAGTTCCCCTGCCGCGGGCCTTCGGGCGGCGCGGGCCCTGGCCTCCACCGGTTGGCCGGCGGCCCTGCTCTGGCTCGATCGGCGCTGGTCCGAGTCCGGGGACGAATCGGCCCTTTCGGGGTTGGTTCTCGCCGCCGGACGGGGAGGACTGACCCCTTCCCTCGCCTCGCCGAAGGGCGCGGAGTTGCTGCTCCAGCGCTTCGATCTCGCCCTGTCCCAGGGCGCGACGCGCGGCGCCGCGGCCCAGTGGGCCCGGGCGGTTCTCGCGGTGGGCGGGCTGGGCAGCGAGAGCTGGGCCCCAGGCTTCGGAGGCGCCGGGCAGGAGGGCCGCCTCCTGCGCTGTGCCCTGGTCCGGGCCGCGCGCCACTGCCCCGCGGACCTGTCCGCGGCCCTGACCGCGCGCCTGTCGGCCACCGGCCTTTCGCCCGCGGAGCGCTGCGCGATCCTGCTGGCCCTCGCGGCCGCGACCCCGCCTCCGGATCCATCCGGGACTCCTGCTCCGCGGGCACCGATCCCCGCGGCGGTTTCTTCTGATGGGGGACTCACGGAGGCCTTCGAGTGGGCCGCCTCCCAAGGTCTTGCACGGGAACTGGCCGCCGGCCTGCGGGCACTGGGGATCGCCGAGCCGGTGAACTGGAATGATGCCGCGCGACTCTCGGCTCCGCTCCTGGAGGCGCTGTTCTCCGACGCCCTGGTCCGCGGCGAAGCGGATCCCCAGGCAGGCGCGGCCGCAGGCCTGCGACTGCGGGCCCTGCTCGGGAAGCCCGAGGGCGAGTTGCGGGCCCTGGCGCTCCTCGATCGCGAGTCCCTGTGGACCTCGGTGGAGCGCCTGCGCGCCGCCCTGTCCGCGGCGCGCACGGCGGGCGCCGAGGCCGCCCTGGTCCTGCGGCTTTCCCTGTGCGCCGGCCTGGCGAACAGCGGCGAGGCCCAGAGCGCCGTGTCCGGGATCATGGACCGTCCCGAGTGGTCGCCCGCCGACTGGCGCGCCATGGGCGCCTTCGTGGCCCGGCCCGCGGGCGCCCTGGCCCATTGGCCCGACGAGCAACCCGACGAGGACGCGGCGCTGGGGACCTTCCTGGTCCGCCTCGATGCCGTGCGCGACGCCCTCCTGGAGTCCCAGGGCCGGTCGGCCGCCGGCCAGCTCCCCTCCACGCCCCCGGCACGGGCGGGGCTCGACGCGGGGTGGGTCCAGGGGGTCACCCGGGCCTTGGTTCTCCTGCGCGCCGCCCAACGGGACCCGGGCGCCCGGGAACTGCTGCGCAACCTCCGCCTGCGCTTCCAGCGGGTCCGACACCCCTTCCGGGCCGAGCTCATGGGGGGCCGAATTCCGCCCCCCTCCGAGGCCCTGCTGAAGGACTTGGCCCTGCGCGAACCCTGGCTCGGCTACTGAGGCCCGGCGCCGGCGGCAGGCCGTAGCGGAGCGACTGGAGCCGTAGCGGAGCGATTGGTGGCGCTCGGGGGGCGAACGACCGCCGGCGCCCCTGGGCCGGGCGCGCCGTGGAACGTGCAACCCGGCTCGCACCCGGTCCCGGAGCACGGGCCCTGGGGGCCTGGGGCCCGCTTCCGGATCCCCCGGGGACGGGGTCTGGCCCCGAGGCCCCCCCGGGGGTCAGAATGCCCTTCGGGACCGCCTCCCGCCGGGTCGATGAACCAGCCCCCGGTCCCCGCATTCGCCCAGCACCCCTCCCATGGCCATTTTCACTCCCTCCCCGAACGTCGGTCCCCTGCAGGTGGCCGTGCCCGACGAGGGCAAGACCCTGCCGGTCACGCGCGAGGAGATCGTCGTCGTCACCGACCCGCGCAGTCAGACGGCGGAGCAGTTCCGCGGTCTGCGCAACTCCATCGTCGCCCTGAACCCCGAGGGCGCCCCGCGCACCGTGGTGGTGACGAGTTCTTTGCGCGGCGAAGGCAAGTCCGTGGCGGCCGTCAATCTGGCCCTGGCCCTGGGGGAGATGCCCGGCACGCGGGTGCTGCTCGTGGACGCCAACATGCACGCCCCCGCGGTGGAGGAGTACATGAGCCTGCCCCGCCGCCAGGGACTCTCCGACCTGCTGTCGGGGCGCCTGCCCCTGGACCACGCCATTCGCGCCACCTGCGTGCCCAGCGTGGCCGTGATCGGCGCCGGTTCGGCTTCGCGCAACCCCTCGGAGCTGCTCGCTTCCGAGCGCATGAAGACGCTGCTCTCGACGCTCAAGCGCCGCTACTCCTATGTGGTCCTCGACACACCCGAGGCGACCACCACCAGCGACGCGAGCCTGTTGGGCGCCATCACCGACGGCGTCGTGCTCGTGGTGCGGCAGAACACCACGCCGCGCCAGTACGTGGAGCAGTCCTACAACATGCTGGAATCCCTGGGAGCCAACGTGCTCGGCACGCTGCTCACCGGCGCCCACATGGCCGACACGGCGCGCGGTCGCCGCTAGGCTAGAACAGCAGGCGCTGCACCAATCGGCGCAGCAGGCCCGGTTCCGCGGGCTCTGAGAGCCGCACCTCGTGGGCGGCCACGGCCCGGCCCGGGGCGAGACGGGGTGAGGCGGCGGCCTGGAGGCGCATGTCCTGACCCGTGCGGGCGGACCAGAGCAGCTCGCCCAGGTGGGCCTGTTCCCAAGCCAGCGCGGCCGCGGTGCCACCGAAGGCCTGCTCGCGGCGGCGGAATTCCCGGCTGTGGTAGACCCGCCGCCCGCTTCGGCCCCGTTCGGCCGGCAGGGCCGCGTGCAGCAGCTCGTGGAACAGCACGTAGCGCACGAAGTGCTCGGGCACCGCGGGCTGATCGAGCACGGGGTGCATGCGCACCACTCCGGCCCAGAAATCGAAACTGCCCAGGCGCAGCGTGCGGCGTGAACGCGAGCGCGGCGCGCGTCCCCAGGTGAGCTTGGGCCAGGCCGGGCCGCCGTCTTGCTCGAAGGTGGAGGGGAATTCCTGGGCCCGCACCTCCGCCGCGAGGCGCGCCAGGTCGTGGACCCGGCCGCGGGTGCGCTGGATCACGGGCCTCGGGGCGGTCTGCTCGACGATCTCGATCTGGGTTTCGATCCAGGCGTCGAGCCGCTCGAGCTTCGCTCGCGCGCGTCGGCCCGAGCGGATCCAGGCCAGCACCGCTTCGCGCACCTCCGCCGGGGCACCGGCGAAGAAGGCGTTCATGCGCACGGTGCGCTCGCGGCCCCGGGGCTCGAGACGCAGGACCGTTCGTCGCGCCCGCGTGAAGACCACCTGCACCGGGGATTCCAGGGCCTGGCTGAGAAACTCGCCCCAGGCCGCGGCATCGAGTCCTTCCGAGCCTTCCGGGCTTTCCGGGCCTTCCGGGGCGGGAGGCGCCGAGCGCGAGCGTGCCCCGGCACGGGCCGGGGCACTGGAGGCACTTCGCGGTCGTCGGCGATCGCTCACCGGCGAGAGACTAGCGTCCAGGCGCCGCAGGGACGACGATCACGTTCCGGAAGCCGGCGCGCCCGGTGCCCGGAGCCCAAGCCGCCGGGAACCGTCTCTGGGACGGCCGACCGGGGGACGGCCGACCGGGGGCGCGGCGGATTCCGGGAGGGGGCTAGCACCCCGAGAGGTTCAGCTCGCGGGTCAATTCCCCGCCCTCGGTGACCACGATCTGCTGCTGCGTGCGGCGCATGCTGTCGATGGCGTTGAAGGCGTTGTCACCCGTCTGGTACGTGGCCGAAAGCGTGTAGTTGCTCGGCCGCACGTGCTTGAACACGAAGCGGCCCTGGGCGTCGGAGCGCGTGTCGAGCACGATGTCGCTGGAATCCGATTCCAGGTGCACGTACGCGCCCTGCAACGGCATGCCGCCCTGAATCACCGTGCCCTGGACCGTCCCGCCCGCCTGCAGGGTGATCGTGCCCACGTCGTTCGGCGTGCCCTCGACCACCAGGATCGAGCGCTGCTTGCCCTGGGCGTAGTTGGCGTGGTTCAGGCGCAATTGGTAGCGCTCGGGCGTCAGGAAGCGCAGCTCGAAGACGCCCTCGGAATTGGTCACCACGCGGCGCGAGGTCGTGTTGGTGGGGATCATGCCCGCGAAGAGCGAGTTGGTCGGATCGTCCTCGAAGGTGTCGTCGTGCGAAGTGACCACCACTCCGGCCACCGGCGCCCCGGCGGGGGAGACCACGCGGCCGCGGATGGTGCCCCCGCGAGTGACGCGCACCAGCAGGTTGAGGCCCTGGCGGTCCGGAGTGATCGAGAAGGACTCCGAGAAGGTCGGCGCGGCCGCGTCCGAGCTGACCAGGACCGTGTAGGTGCCCGGGTCGAAGCCGCACAGCTGGAAGTTGCCGTCCGCGGCGTCGGTGAAGGTCTCCTTGACGCCCGTTTCCTCGGAGGCGACGCCCATGCCGGGCACCTGGTTCGGCGCCAGTCGCCGCACCGAGGCGGTGAACTTGGTGATGGGTTTGCCCTCACCATCCACCACGCGGCCCGTGATGCAGGCCTGGGCGACCATGTCGATGATCACGTTGACTTCACCCACCTGGACGCGGGTCTGCTTCTGCTGGCGATAGCCCTTGGCCTCGCAGATCAGCACGTAGGAGCCCGGATTCAGGTTGTCGATCTGGAAGGCACCGTCCTCCAGGCTGGTGGCTTCGCCGCGGAAGCTCGTGGTGTTGCTGTTGAAGTAGGCCACGATGCGCGCGCCGGCGATGCCCGCGCCGTCCGAGCCGATGACCTTGCCCGCGATGGGGCCGCCCACGGCCAACTTGAAATCCACGCTCAAGCGCTCGCCGGGCTCGCCCTTGACGGTGATCCCGCCGCGGGTCTGGGAGCCGTAGCCCTCCGCCATGCAGGTGAGCTGCTTCGCGACGGGGTAGACGTTCTTGAACTCGTAGTGGCCCACGAGGTCGCTCTTGGTCTCCAGGCGGTCGGTGCTCTCGCCCTCGCCGGAATAGAAGGCGCTGTCGAGCCAGAGCACGGCGTTGGGCACGATGTTGCCCGCCGTGTCGGTGACCGTGCCCTCGATGACCGAGCCCTTCTTCAGGACCACGTTGGGGCCCTGGAAGTCGCCCTGGTCACCGACGCTGACCAGTTCCTCCTGGGTCGGCGAGTAGTCCCCGTGGGAAGCCACCAGGTAGTAGTTGTTGCGGGGCACCACGTTGGAGAAGCGGTACTGGCCCTTCTCGTCCGTGGTCACCACGATCGGCGGGCTGCCCGAGCCGCCGCCGGTGATCCACTGCATGGCCACCTGTTGGCCCATGCGCGGGTCCCTCGAGAGCTCCACCTTGGCGCCCGGCAGGGGCTGCATCTGCTCGTTGAGCACGAGCCCCACCAGCGTGTTGCGGCCTTCGCGCTCCAGCACCTCGTCCGGAGTCACCGACGGTTCGGCGGGTGCCTGGGCCGTCGCGGTGCGGCTCGGGTCCTCGGGCCGCTGGACATCGCCGGGCGTCGGCGGCGTGGGATCCTTGCGCACCCCCGGCTCGCCGACGATCGGCGGTTCGACGGTGGGGACCGTGGAGCTGCTGTTCTGGAGCGTGAGGATCAGGGCGACTGCGGCGACGAGCACCAGCAGCAGAACGACGATGGGTCGCATGGCGTTGTGTTGCGCGTGCGGGCCTTGGGGCCGGCTCGCGCCCGGGGTTGTCAGGTCAGGTGGTTCGAGAGGTCAGCGTGCGGGCGAGTCCGGCGGCGGAAAGGCCGGCCGAACGGGATCGAGTCAGGGATGGGTGGCCGAGGGGCTCCAGGGGGCGGTCACTGGGGAGAACGGACGCCGCGGGGGCGGGCTTCTTCCCGGGCCCCTTACATCGGATGAACGGGCCGTTCAGGTGCGGCCAGGGCCGGCGCCAGCCCCAGGGTCTGTCTCGCCTTCGGCATTCCGGCCGGGCCACAGGGACTCCCAGAGAATCTGCGCGGCGATGAAGTAGGCGAACACCAGGAGCTCCGTCTCCACCTTCCGAAAGACCTCGATCCGAGCCCCCCGGGACAGGGGGACGCCGTGAATCCGGGCCATTTCGCCCGTCTTGGGGGCCTGAAGGGTCCATCCGGGGCGGAAGCCGGGCAGGGGCAGGAGGCGCAGGGGACGGCTTCCCGTGTGGAGCACCACCTCGCGGCGGGAGATGTGCCAACGCAGGGACGAGCCCAGCCACTCCTTGCCCTCGGTCCACATGGAGTACTGGCTGCGCAGCAGGCCGGGATCGCGTCGGATCACCAGAACCTCGCCCTTGGCGGGGGAGTAGCGGCCGCCGACGACCATGCCCCAGCGGTTGCGCTGCACGGTCAGCACCCCCAGGGGACCCTCGGCGGTGGAGAGTCGGTGCGTGGAATTCCAGAAACCGGCGATCCGCACCCCGTAGACGGCGGTCGGCACGCCCGCCGCGGGCGCGACCTTGGCAGCCGGTTGGCCGGCAGGGTTGGCCGCGGGCGCGGTGGTGGGGGTCGGCGGAGGCATCGTGGGTCGGGTGGCCTGGGGCGTGGAACCGGAGGGGCATCCACGCTTCCGTCCAGTCTACCTTCGGGCGGAACGGGGGGCGAACCCCGGCGGGGCCCCTACGGAGGGTCCCGGGGCGGGGGCAACGACCGCGGGGGTCCCGGGCCGGCTCAAGCCAGGGCCCGCAGGGCCGTCACGGCTTCCACCACGGTCGAGACCGCCCTGGACACGTCCTCCGCCGTGGTGTCGCGGGAGAGGGAGAGCCGCAGGGAGGCGGAGGCGTCGCTGGGCTCGAACCCCATGGCCAGGAGCACGTGGGACGGCGCGTGGCGGGAGGAGGCACAGGCGGAGCCCGCCGAAGCGCAGATGCCGTATTCCGAAAGCAGCATCACCAGGGCCTCGCCGGACACGCCCTCGAAGCCCAGGCTGCTCGTGTTGCAGGTGCGTCTGGATTGGGAGGCATGGACCCGCGACCCCGGCACCCGGGCCACGATCTCGCTCTCCAGGCGGTCGCGCAGGGAGGCGAGTCCCGCCGGTCCCTCCGCCTCGAGCCACTGCTGGGCCAGTTCCGCCGCCCGGCCGAAGCCCACGATTCCGGGGACGTTCTCCGTTCCCGCGCGTCGTTCCAGTTCCTGACCGCCGCCGAGGAGCAGGGGAGCGAAGCCGCTGGAATCCCGCACGTAGAGGGCTCCGACGCCCTTGGGGCCGTGCAGCTTGTGGGCCGAGAGCGCCAGCGTGTCGATCGGGAGCGCGCCCACGTCGAGGGGCAGTTTCCCGGCGGCCTGGACGGCGTCCACGTGCAGCGGCACGCCGCGGGCGGCGCACAGGGCGGCCGCCGCGGCCACGTCGTGCACGGCCCCGGTTTCGTTGTTGGCCCACATCAGGGCCAAGAGGCAGCAGCGTTCGTCCACGACCGCTTCGAATCGATCGAGGGGGAAGCGGCCCTCGCGGTCAGGGGCCAGGCGCACCACTTCGTAGCCCGAGCGCTCCAGGGCCGCCAGGGGAGCCAGCACCGCTTCGTGTTCCACCGCGGTGGTGACCACCCGCCGGCGCGTGGGAAAGCGCTCCACGGCGGCGCGAATTCCGGCGTTGTCGCTCTCGGTGCCCCCCGAGGTGAAGATCACCTGTTCGCTGGAGCGGGCGCCGATCAGACGCCCCACGCGGGCCCGGGCCTGGGCCACGGCCAGGGCGGCCAGTTGTCCCTCCGAGTGCAGACTGGAGGCATTGCCGAAGTGCTCGAGGAACCACGGCGACATGGCCTCGAGCACTTGGGGCGCCAACCGCGTGGTGGCGTTGTTGTCGAGGTAGCAGATCGCCATGCGGCTCGCGAGGCGCGGGGCGCCCCACCTGGAAGTCCATCGAAGGCACGGGCCGCGGGACGCCGAGCCCGGGCGGGAGTCCGATTCCCCCGCGGCGGTCGGGCCGGTCGGGCCCCTAGAACAGCGCGCTCAGGGTTTCCGGCAAGCGCTCGCCCGTCAACTGGCAGGGTTCGCAGTAGTTGTTGTCGCTGCCGGGATTGTGTTTGCAGACGGCGCAGTTGGCGAGCTTGGCGACGGCCGCCGCGATGCTCTTGCGCTGGGATTCCAGCTCCTTGATGCGCAGGGCCAGCAGTCGATCCTGCTCCGCGAGGGCCAGGTGCACCTTCTCGATGAAGTTCTTCCGGCCGGCCTTCTCGTCGCGCGTGGCCATCAATTCGCGGATCCGCTCCAGGGGCAGGCTCAGAGCCTGGAGGTCGTGGATCATGTTGAGCCGGTGCAAATCCGTGCGCCGGTAATAGCGGAACCCTCCCTGACTCCGGGAGGCCGGGATCAGCAGGTCCAGCTCCTCGTAATAGCGCAGGGTGCGCAGGTTGGTCCCGGCGAGCTTCGCGAAGTCGCCGATCTTCAGCAGTTCCACTTGGGCGTCGGCCATGGTCTCGTCCGGGGCGCTGGGGTTGGCTTCGGGAGAAGACGCTCCCTTCACGTAAGGGTATCCGATTCGGACGCTTCCGTGCGGGTGGTCGCCGAAGGGGCTCCACGCGGGGCCCGGGGGGCTTCCCTGGGGGGGAGGGCCGCCAGGGGAGGCGCGGTGGCGGTCTTGGGGCGGCGGCCGAGTCTCCATTCGGTCGGCGCGCGAGTCCGTGGGGGTCTTCTTTCCAGTGGGCCGCTCGATCTGGGGGGTCATGGGAGGAGCCGTGGGGCCAGGGGCTTTCAGGGCGGGTTCGGGGAGTGGGGACCGCGAGTGGAGGGGCGCCGGGTGGTCGATCACGAGCGAGGGAATTCGCGCCTTGGGGTCCCTCCACCGCATCCCAGGAGGAGTGTCGCACTCACCCCCGGAATCGCCATACGAACAACGTCGCAGCGAGCGTCAGTTCCCGGACCCAGTCGCCGGGGGGCCGGGAGCGAGCCAGGCCAGGGCGCGCGCGGCTTCGACGTCCTGTTGGTCGGCACGGGTCTCCAGGGTGACCAGCACGCCGGCGCGCAGCAGCTCGTCCTGTTCCGCGAGCAGGCCCTGCTGGAATTCCAGCAGCTCCTGGCCCTTGGCCAGCGCGGCGAAATTCGAGGCCGCCCGCCGGCGCAGTTCGATGGGCACGCCCACGGGGTCGAGGGCCACGCGACCCAGGGCGGCGCGCGCCTCGTGCATGTGGGGCGCGAGGGAGGTCAGGCGCTGCAGTGCGAAGGTGCTGACCGGCGAACCCTGCTGGGTGGCGAGGTCGGGGAGTCCGCAGGCGAAGGCGAACCAGGGGATCGCCGCCGCGGCGTCGGTGAGTTCGAGCGCCTGGAGCCAGGCCACCTTCTCCGCCGTGGGGCGCGACGTCGAGAGCCGCTGCTCCACGCGCGCGAGCAGCACACCGGGTTCGCGGGCCTCCCATTCCAGGAAGGCGGTGCGGAGCTCGCGCTCCGTCCGGGGCCCGCGGCCCCCTGGGCGTGTCGACGTGTTGCCGCCCGTGTCCGCGGCGGGTTCAGGGGCCCCGGGCCGGACCTCGCTGCGCGTCCCCGGGATGCCGTCGGCACCCCGAGGAATCGCCGTGGAGAGGTCCGCCTCCGCGGCGGCGGTCCACGCATCGTCCAGCCGACCGCGACCGCCTTCGAAATCAGCGAGCCACCAGCACGCCCCGGCGATTGCCGCTCCCCCAGTGTCAGGGAGAACAGCAAGCGCTGGGCAGAGGATTGCCGGCGGCCCGCGTTCATGGTCAGCGCTTCAGGTCAGTAGGCCCTGTGGACCCTTTCGACCGACCATTCCGCGTCGGCGTCGTGGCACACGCCGCAGGATTCCGCGCCCGCACCGGTGGTCTGCACCTGGATGTGGGCTTGGGCGTCCGTCGAATCGTGGCAGGCGCCGCACACCGCGGCCCAGCGAGCCACGGGCGTGCCCTGTTGCGTCGGGTGATCGCGGTGCAGCGGCTCCTTCCAGGAGTCGTTGGTCGCTCCGTGGCACTTGAAGCAGTTGCGCACGCCGCCCGGCAGGGTCGGGAACACCAACTCCTCGAAGGTCGAGATCCCGAAGTTGTTGGGATAGGCCGTCGAGCCGAAGCCGACGATCTCATAGGTGGAGGCGTTCGCCAGTTCCTCGCCCATGTGGATCTTGTGCAGCATGGTGCGGAACGTGATGGGCACGCCCGGCGTCTCCGGAGCGTTGGGCGCCACCAACTGCGGACGATCCTCGCTGCCTGCCGTGCTGTGGCAGATCACGCAGGCCTCGAAGCTGCGGCGGCCGGCGCCGTGGAATTCGACGTCCTGGTGGCAGTTGTAGCAGTTGTTGCCGCTGGAGATCAGGCCGTAGGGCTCGATGTCCGTGGCCGAACCCACCAGGAAGTCCACGAGTTGGACGTTCGAGGCCGAACGATAGGAGTTCGCCTCGCCGAACTGGTTCAGGACCAGGGTCCTCGCGCTCCACAGCCCCAGCGAGTAGGTGCCGTCGACAATCGACTTGCCCGCCCACTTGCCCACGGTCTCGTCCAGATCACCGGAGTCGTTGAGGGCCGGCGGGTAGACCGTCGGCATCACGAAGTCGCTGGTGTAGCTCGACAGGACCGCGTTGCCGCTGCCGAAGGAGTCGGCCACCTCGGTGATCTGCCCGGTGTTGGCGTTCAACGTGTAGTCCGTGGTCACGACCTTGGTGGCGAGGGTCACCTCGCGCACCCCGGCGCCCGCCGCGTGGGCGAAGCGCAGGCTTGCGGCGTAGCTCGTGGACCCGGAGGTCCCGAACCACAGGCGCGTCCCGATCACCGACTGGATCCGCAGGTACTCTTCCGAGCCCGTGCCGTCGTCGATCACCACGTAGTCGTCGCGGGCGAAGCCCGTGGCGCTGGCCACGTCGATCCAGTTCTGGGGCACCACGGTGGCGGAAGCCGCCGTACTGTTGCCGCCGCCGCCGGGGAAACCGGTGCGCACGAACACGCTGGTGGTCGCGCCGCTGACGTTCCAGTGGGGCGAGAACGCGGTCGTGAACACATCGGTCGCGGACCCGGTGGAGGTTCCCAGTCGCTCCAGGAGCAGGTGCGTCGGGAGCGTGGTGGTGAAGGGCTGCGCTCCGGTCAGACGTCCGGTGGGCAGCGTGCTGCTGAGCAGCAGGTTGTAGTTCTCGGTGGGCGCCGAGAGGATCACGGAGAAGTTGCCCACCGCGGAGGGCAGGAGCGCCACGCCCAGGTCGTCGGTCAGGTTGAAAGTCACCGAGACCTTCTCACCCGCGTCGATCGTGCCGTCGGCGTCGTTGGTTCCCGCTTCCACCAGGTCCGTGATGTCGACCACCAGCCCCGAGTTGAACGTGGAGTTCAGGAGCGGGTGCAGGTGGGCGTCCGCCACCGCCAACGGATCGCCCGAGGTCGCGTGGCAGAGGATGCAGTTCGAGTTGTTGGCCTGGGCGGGCATGGTCTGCCCGTTGGCGGTGTAGGGCTGGCCCCAGTGCACGTCGTCGTGGCAGGAGCCGCAGGCGGCGCGGCTGGGCTGCGAACGGTGCAGGTCGCCCTGGGCGGGCGCCGTGATCGGGCCGGTGTCGTCCGGGTCGCCGTGGCAGACGATGCAGGCCGAGGGACCGGTGCGGATCGTGTCCTCCTGGACCTTGGCGCCCGCGGCGAGCGCGGTGTAGCCCAGGTCCCGGGGCATCGCCACGAGTCCGTTGGGCCAGGCGGGGAACGCCACGCCGGAGTAGTCGGCGACCGAGTTGTTGAAGCCGATCAGCTCGTAGGGCGCCGGCGTCGCGGCGTAGTCGCGCGTGCCGTCGAGGTTCGTGGCGACGCCCAGGACCGAGGGCAGGTGCTCGCCCGCGTGGATCTTGTGGATCATGACCTTGAAGTCGATCGACACGCCGGGCGTCAAGGTGCCGCCCCCGTTGTTGCGATCCTCGGAGCCGGAGTTGTGGCACAGCACGCAGAGCGCCACGTTCTTGCGGCGGCTGCCGTGGATCTGCAGGTCCTCGTGGCAGCGGTTGCAGTTCTCCTGGCCGACCACCGTGCGCGGTTCCGCCGTGCCGGTCTGGCCGATCACGAAGTCGAACACCGCATCATCGGCATCGCGCTTGGTCGCGCCGTCCACCGTGTAGTCCCAGGAGCCGTAGACGCCGACCGAGTACGTGCCGTCCAGGAGCGCCTGGCCGGTCAACTCACCGTCCTCGACACCGAACGAGGCGCTGTCATTCAAGGGCGCCAGGTAGGTGGCGGGCAGGGCGGTGGGGAAGGTGTAGGTGTAGGAGCCGTCGTCCTCCAGGACCGCGGTCGTGACCAGGTCGCTCTTCTCCGCCATCACGCGCTGGTAGTTGAACGTGGGACCGGAAACCAGGGCGCGCATCGTGCCGAACTCGCCGATGTCCCAGTCCGTGCCGTCGTCCTGCTGGAGAGTGAAGTTCACGCTCAGGGTGTCGCCGGGCAAGAAGCGCCCACCCGCCCCCGAGCCGCCGGAAACTCCGGTGATCACGACGTTGACGCCCGGCAGATCGTCACCCTGGGCAAGTGCGGTGTTCACGGGCCCGCTGCCCGGAGGACCGGCGGGACCCTGGGGGCCGCGATCGCCGTCCTTGCCGGTGCAGGAACTGAGCGCCGCGAGGGTGAGGGCCGCGCCTAGGGCCAGGTGGCGGAGCACTTGGGAAATGGCCGAGCCGTGGAGAGGTTTCATGGGGGATCGATCCCTTCGTCGTTCCTGATGACTGCCTGAGCTGGTTCCGGTGGGCGCGTCTGAAAGCAGGCGCGAAACGCAGGAGCGGAACCCTGCTGCTCATCGTCGTGTCACAGGTGTGTCATGCGACATACGCCGCAGTGCGCAGGTGTACTCCGCAGGGAGCGCAGCTTCCGGTCCTCGATGCAGGCCGTCGCGGGCCCCAATGGCGGCGGGCGTGCGCCGGGGTTGCGCACGCCCGCCGCGAAGGAAACCGCGCCGCCGGGGCGGCTAGAGGTGGCACGCGTTGCAATCTCCGCCGTTGTCGAAGTGCGGCAGCGGCTGGCCGTTGCCATGGCACATGCGGCAGTTCATCGACGGCAAGTGTCCCGGGGGCTTGGGCGTCGCCTGGGCGTGGCTGGGCGTCGCGCCGTGGCAGGTGGCGCAGCCCTCTTCCGCCAAGGGTTCGTGGCAGCCGATGCAGTGGTTGTTCACCGGCGAGCCGAAGCCGCCGTTGTGGCTCAGGGGCTCGGTTTCCCGGTGGCAGGAATCGCAGCTGCTGGCCGGATGGCAGGTGGAGCAGCTCGCGCGGTCCATGGCGGCCGAGATGCCGTGGCCGCGACGGCGCCAGAACGGCCCGTGGCTGTCGGGCTGCTCCGTCTGGTGGCAGGCCGTGCAGCTGGACTGCGTGTGGCACAGGTCACAGCGATTGGCCGTGCCCTCGCGTTGGGCGCGCACGTCGGGTCCGTGGGACTTCTTCCACGCGGCGCCGTGGGTCGCGGGGGCGCGCTCGGCGCGAATGGCCGTGTGGCAGGTGGCGCAATCCGACGCTGTCTGGCTCTTTTCGTGACAGCTCGTGCAGGAGTCCATGGTGAGCGCGAGCTCCGGCCCGGGCACCTCGTTTTCCGCCACGGCGGCGTGGCAGGCCGCGCAATCCTGGGCCCGGCCGGCGTGGCTCCTGTGGGAGAAGATCACCTCCTCGCCCAGGGCCGTGAACCTCGCGGCGCGGTAGTTCTTGCCCTCGAACAGGGTGGCCACCTTGCGCTCGGCGGGTTTTTCCGCGTCGCCGTCGTCGTGGCACAGCGCGCACTGCCGGGGCGAAGGCAGGCCGGGTTCCTCGGAGGTCTCCCAGGCGCCGTGGCAGGCGGCGCACTCCAGCCCTTGCTCCTCCACGTGCAGCTTGTGGCTGAAGGCGAAGGGCTTCTCGCCGCCCAGGGACTCGAAGAACACGCAGCCCATCAGGCCCGTGGCCAGCAGCACGGCCCACAGGCGCGGGGTCCGCGCGGCGTCCATCGTGCGGTTCAGAATCGACATAGGGCTCCGCAGCGCAGGGTGTGGTACTCGTCGAGGTCGTCGTCCTCGTACTCGTACAGGAGTTCGAAGGTCCACGACTGGCTTCTGCGCCAGACCAGCTTGCCGAACCAGGTCTGCACGTCGTCGCGCTCGCTGGCGGTGAACAGGTCGTATTTGTACCGCGAATAGTAGGTTCCCAGGGACGCGTCGAATCCCCCGGTCAGCTCGCGCGAAAGGCTGCCGCCGAAGGCCTGGACGTCGCTCCGGTCGTCGTCGTAGTAGTCGGCGTTGAGCGTCAGCGTGAAGGCCGAGGCGACGAACTCCCGCAGCGTCAGCGCGCCGTAGTAGCGCCGCCAGTCGTGGTTGAACGTGCCCACGTCCGAGGCATCCTCCACCTCGCGCACGTCGAAGCCCGCGTCCACGTCGAGGTTTTCGCTCACGGCCCGCAAGGCATGGGCGCCGAATTGGCGGTAGGGGAAGAAGGTCTGCAGGGCCTGCAGGAAGGGATCCAGGAACAGCGCGCGCTGGTTCTGGGTGTCCAGGAGCTCGAAGTAGCGCAGGGCGACGCTCGTGCGGCCGGCGGCGTCGCTCCAGCGGCCCCGCAGTTCCACGTCGCGGTCGCGATCCTCCAGCCGCGTGTAGGCGCCGCTGACCGACCAGGCACGCCATTGTTGCCACAGGGAGAGGCCCGCGAGGTCGTCCTGGTCGTCGCCCAGCAGGTCCTCGTCCTCCAAATGCATCCAGTCCAGCCGCGCGCGCCCTCCCTTCCACGGCCGGGCGGCCGCGAAGGCCCCGGCGACGAACCCGTCGTCGTCGTTGGCCAAATCGAAGACCACGTTGCGGCCGCCGTAGGCGCCGAACTCGACCCCCTGGGCGCCTCGGATGCGACCGCTGAAGGACGCGCCGTCGTAGTGGGCCACCTCGGGCGTCAGGTACTCGCTGGCGCGCCCCAGGCGCACGCTCCAGTCGCCGTCGTGGAAGGAGCGCTTCACGTAGGCCTCGTAGAGGTCGGCGTCCAGGCTCCCGGACCCCGTGTCGTTGATGCTCTGGAGCTGCGAGGCGCCGTCGCCGTCCAGATCCAAGGCGGCTCGGCCCAGGAAGTGGGCTTCGAGCTTCTTCTCCGTGGGTTCCACGTAGTCCAGGCCCAGCACTTCGTAGAGGTCGTGGTCGGCGTCGCCGTCCACCGTGCGCAGGCGGTAGCGGGTCTTCGACCAGCCCGAAAGGCCGGGCAGCAGGGGCTCGGGCATCGGCGCCGCGGCTGCGGCCGCGGTGGCGGGCTTCTCCCCGGCACTGGGATCCCTGGCCAGCAGCGAGCCGGCGTCCTGGGCGGCCAGCGCCCCCAGGCTCGGGAAGGGGACCGGTGCTCGGGGAGCTTCCTGGGGGCGGCGGCCGGCGGGGCCCGTGCAGGCCGTGCACGCCGCCCACGCCGCGACGAAGACCAGGCTCGCAACTCGCCGATGGAAAATGGAGTGGAGCGCGTTCATCCGCTGCGGCCGTTCTGTCCGGGGGGGGACGTTGGCCTCGGGGCCTCCGCTCGCGAAGTCGCGGGTGGGATGGAGGCTCGGGCTCTCTAGGGGGCAGTGTCGGAGGCCCCCGCCCCCGCCGCTCCCCCCGAAGGGAGTAGGCGCTTTCGAAGAAGGTCGTAGTTCCACGGGATGGGTCAGCCCCGGACCAGCACCCGCCGCCCGTAGGCCGGCTCGAAACCCCTGGCCCGCGCATTGCGTTGGGAGCGCGACCCGGGCTCGGTGGTCACCACGGCGAGATCCGCCCCTGCCCGAGCCGCTTCGAGCAGCCGCGCGGACAGCAGCGCGCTCTGGACGCCGCGGCCCCGGTGCTCGGGCAAGGTCGAGGCGCCGCAGAGTTGCACGAGACCCTCCAGGCGCCGCGAACCGCCGCCGCCGGCGAGCTCACCCCGGATGCGGGCGGCGTGCAGGGTGAAGCCCGACACGCCGAGGGTGTCGGCGAAGGCCCGCTCGAGGGCCTCCCGGGGAAAGGACTCGGTGGGCGGCGTCGCCGCCGATCCGTCGGGAGCGAGGAACCCCGTGACCACCAGGTCCAGCCAGCGGGCGGCATCCGCGGCCGCCACACACTCCACCGAGATCTCCGGTGGACGCGCGCGCTCCTGGTCCTCGAGGCGCCGGCGACTGCCGCCGTCGAGTTCCAGGGCCAGCACCTCCTCGCGGCCGATCTCGCGGTAGCCGCGGCCGGTGAGCAGCTCGATCCAGGATCGCTCGGCCCATTCGCACAATTCGATGCGCACGGGGCAACCCGACGCGGCGAAGCGCGCCTCGAGGTCGGCGATCAGGCGCTCGTCCGGGGGACCCCACAGACCCAGGCCGTCCACTTGGTGAGCGGCGAGTCGGCGCCCGCGCAGACGGCCGCGCCGCCGCCGAACTCCTGAAGGAAGCCGCCCTCGCGCGGCGAGCGCTCCAGGACACCGCGGGCGATGTCGACGACCAGGCGAGCCTCCGCGCGCTCGATGCGGCGGGCGAGGGCAAGTCGGTCGTTCTCCATGGGGCCCACGGTATCCGCTCAGACCCCCCCGCGGCCGAGTTGCTCGAGGAGACCGGCGGAATCCGCGGCCCTCCGCGGCCCTCCGCGGCCCTCCGCGGCTTCGACGTCCGGGGCTCCGCCAGGGGGGCCGCGGCTCCGCTGCCGGTTCCTTCGTAGTTCCACGGGGCCACTGGCGGCCCGGCCCGGCGGGCGCGCGGCCGATTCGGCTTGAATCGCGGTGGCCCGATCCTAGGCTCCCGGCTCCTCGGCGTCCCCAGGTGCTCCCTGGGGGCGCGCGCTTCCCGGACCCCGAACAGGAAACCATGTTCTTCGACCTCCAGTATGCGCTGTTCGCCGTGCCCGCGGCGGTCTTCAGCATGTGGGCCCAGTACAAGGTTCACAGCACCTTCAAGCACTACAGCCACCAGGGCGCGCGCTCCGGCATGACCGGCGCCGAGGCGGCCGCGGCCGTGATGCGCGCGGGCGGGGTCACGGGGATCTCCATCGAGCGCCACCAGGGGTTCCTTTCGGACCACTTCGACCCGCGGGCGCGGGCCCTGCGCCTGTCCCCCGACGTCCATGACGGCCGATCCGTTTCGGCCATCGCCGTGGCGGCCCACGAGGCCGGCCATGCGATCCAGGACAAGGTCGGCTACGCGCCCCTGGTCCTGCGCTCGCAGCTCGTGCCCCTGGCCAACATCGGCAACCGGCTGTGGTTCCTGCCGTTCATCATCGGCGCGGTGTTGACCGGCAGCCAGTCGGCCCTCGGGCCCACGGTGATGATGGTCGGCGTGGCGATGTTCGCCGCGGTCGTGCTGTTCCAGATCGTGACCCTGCCGACGGAGTTCAACGCCTCCAACCGCGCCAAGGCCGTGCTGGCCCAGACCGGCATCGTCTCGACCCAGGAGGAGGCCCTGGGCGTCAGCAAGGTGCTCGGCGCTGCGGCAATGACCTACGTGGCCGCGGCCGCCGCGGGCATCCTCACGCTGATCGACCTGATCCTGCGCACCCAGCGCCGGGACTGAGCCGGGCCTTGCCGGAAGCGCCCTGGCGTCCGCGCGGCGGCGTCAGGGCTTCCAGGGAACGTCCAGGACCAAGGGACGCCAGGCGGGCAGCAGCTGCGGCTCCACGGCGAAGGCCAGAAAGAGGTTCGGCTCAGGCTCGTTGAAGTCGTTGTCGATCCCGACCATCAGGAGCCGGCGTCCGTCGGGCAGGTCCGGGCCGAAGGCCAGGCCCTCGAGCTTCTCGGCAAAGCGCTTGCCGGCCAGGCCGAAGCGCGGATCGAGGAAGTCGAGGAACAGCTCCTTCGCGACCGGCGTGATGCCCTGGGGCAGGCCGCGGGTGGGCAGGGAGTCGACCTGCGACACGTCGCTCGCTTTGCCCAGTTCGACCTTGTAGATCCGCTTGAAGCGCGCGTCTTTGCCCGCGAGGCTGTCGCGTTCCAGCACCAGGAAGGTCTCCGGTCCGGCCGCGAGGATTTCATTCACCCCGTGGGATGGATCCTCGAGGACGTAGACGAATTCGCGGCTGGCGCCGTCTTGGAGCTTCCATTCCAACAGGCGCAGGTTGACGCCCACGCGCTTGTTCTTCTCGTTGAGCCCGCCGTCCTGGATCAGGGGGCTCTGCATGGCGGCGTAGAGCTTGTCCCCGTCCACGCCGATGGCGAGGCCCTCCAGGGCGCGGTTCGACTGCCGGCCGAAGCGGTTGTAGGGCGGCAGCTCCAGTTCGGCGAGCTCACCGGCCTGGGCCACCAGGAACTTGGCCGGCGGGGAGATCCGGCGCAGGTGGCGGCCCTGGGGCGTCCATTCGTCGATCCACGGCCCGTATTCCTCGCTGGTGAACAGGGTGCCCTGGCGCGAGACGCGCGCGCCCTCGAGGTCCAGGCGTGCCGAGGCGCGGTCGTTCTTCGGGTCGAAGCGGGAGGCCAGGCCCGTGTAGTGCTCGCCGTTCTCCTGCGTGAACAGGGTCGTGGCCTTGAGCTCGAGGATCAGGGCCCGCCCGGCGAGATCCACGTCGATCGCCAGGGTGTGGAAGCGCGGGAGGAAGCCCGCGCCGCCGTCGTCGGGCCCGCGGTCGCTCTGGGCGAGATACAGGTTCCCGCTGCCCGTGTAGGCCAGGGCGCTCCCCACGGCGCCCAGCCTGTTCTGGGGAATCTCCGTGCGCGGCATGTTGCCGCTGAGGCCCGAGCGGTCGGTCAGATCGCCCGAGAGGGAGCCCGCGGCGATGAATTCCACGCCCGCGGGAGTGGTCGGGGTGTTCTCGCCGCAGGCGGCGGCGCACAGAAACGCGGTGAGGGTCAGCATGGCCGAGCCAGCATTCCGGCGGCCCATGGAACCAGCGTCAACGGCCCGAGAAGTTGCGATCAAGGCCGGTCCGTCCTCCGCGTCACGGCGCAGGAATTCTCCAGGGTATTGACCGTCGACACGCCCAGGGCCGCGCGCGTGGCCAGGAGCTTCTTGACCTTGTCCGGATCGAGGGGCTCGAGCTTCGCGCCGACCGTGTGGGCGAGCCAGAGGATCTTGGCCGTGTGCTCCACCATGTCGAGCTTCTTGTACGCATCCAGCAGGTTCGTGCCCATGGTCACCGAGCCGTGGTTCTTCATGATCACGGTGTCGGAGCACTTGACGATGGCGCGAATCGACTCGGGCAACTCCTGCGTGCCCGGCGTGCCGAAGGGGGCGGTGGGGATGCCGCCGATGGTGACGATGATCTCGGGAATGAAGGGCTGCTGCAGGTCGATGCCGGCGATCGTCATCGCCACCGCGTGGGGCGGGTGCGCGTGCACGATGGCCTGCATCTCGGGCCGCTCCTGGTAGACCACCAGGTGGATCGCCTTCTCGCTCGAGGCGCGCGGGCCCGCGTTGACCGCGTTGCCCGCCATGTCGATGCGGGCGATGTGGTGGGGCTCCAGGAAGCCCTTCATGGCGCCCGCGGGCGTGATCAGAATCGTGCCGTCGGCCAGGCGCGCCGAGAGGTTGCCGTCGGCGCCGACGATGTAGCCGCGCGAGTAGCACAGCTTGCCGATCTCGCACAGGGCGCGGCGCAGGCGCAGCTCTTCTTCGCTCCAGCCCTGGAGCGCCGCCCTTTCGGCCCCGTCGCTCACTTCGAGGCCTTCCCGGCGCGCGGCCGGCGATGGTCGTAGACCCGCGTCTCGGTGTCGACGTAGTCCACCACGCCCAGGATCACGCACTTCACCGGGGCCTTGGGGTCCTGGAGGATGCCCCGGGCGCTGTTGCCCTCGTCGACCACCAGCACGCGATCGCCCGTCCCGGCGCTGGCGCGGTCCAAGGCCACGCGCGTCTTGCCCGTGCGCCGTCCATCCGGCGTCAACGGACGCACGATCAACAGGCGTTCGCCGTCGAGCACCGGGATCTGCACCGGCGTCACCACCGTGCCAAGCACTTCGGCGAGGAACATCAGGCGCCTCCCGCGACGCGCGCCAGGTCCACGCCCTTGGAGACGGCCTGTTCGACGAAGCCCACGATGGCCGCGTCCACGGGCACGAACGTGGTCGGGCAGGCGAGCGCCGCCTCACGGCCATCCACGAAGGTCACCATGTCCCCGGGGCCGCTGGAGACCACCGAGCAGGCCACCAGGGCCTCGCCCATGGGCTTGCCGTCCTCGTCGAGGGGCTGGATCCACTGCAGGGCCACGCCCGCCAGACCCTCGTAGCGCTGCGTCGCGACCACGCGACCGGTGACCCGTGCGAGGTACATGGTCCCCTCAGGCCCACTTCTCGTAGACGTTGTCGCCGCCGAGGTCCCAGGAGTCCACCACGGCCATGACCACGGCGTCGCAGGGGCGGCCTTCGGTCAGGGTCGTCTGCCGCGCGCTGGAGCCCGTGGCGTAGAGCACCATGTCCCCCGGCCCCGCCTGCACGGAATCCACCGCGACCACGTATTGGTCCAGGGGTTTGTTCACGTGGTTGTGCACCTGCACGACGAGCAGCTTGCGGCCCTCGAGCTTCTCGTCCTTCTGCGTGGCGACCACGCTGCCGATCACTTTGCCGATCAACATCACTTTCCTCGCAACGCCGGTTCAGGGCGATCAGGGCCTGTCGAGATACGTGCGGACGAGGTCCTTGGTCAGGACCCCCTCCAGGAAGCGCTTGCGCAATTCGCGATGGACGTGGCCGGCCATTTCCTCCCAGCCGGGAGCGGGGCGGCGCACGCCGGCCCACAGGAGGCACACGCCGTCCTGGACGCGCACCGGTCCCACCAGGGCCGTGCCGTCGGCCGCGGGCTTGGCCTGGAACAGGGCCTCGCACAGGATCGGGGGCAGGCGCTCGTCCTGGCGCGTGACGAAGCCGATTCGGCCTTCCTTCTCGCGCGTCGAATTCTCCTCGGTGCGTTGGCGCGCCAGGCGGCCGAAGTCGTCGGCGGTCTTGATCCCGGACTTCAGGCCGTCGAGTTCGCGCTCGGCGGCGGCGAAGTCGCGCGGGATCAACTGGTTGGGCAACTCGGCCGCCCGCAGGAAGATCATGCGCGTGTCGACGGCCTCGCCGTAGCGCCCGTCGAAGTGCTCTCTTTCCTTGGCATACGTGGCGCGCAGTCCCTCCGGGCCCTGGGTGCGGTCCACCCACAGGGTCGCGAGTGCGGCGATCACCACGGCCGGATCCTGCTTCAGGTAGGGGGCCTGCAGGCCCTGGGCGCCCATGACCTGCTCGTAGGAGAGCCCGCGATAGCGCGGGTCCAGCTCGTGCTCCTTGCGCCGTCGCGCCAATTCCGCCTCGACCGCCTTGGCCAGGGCCTCGGGGGCCAGGTCCGGCATGCGGGCGCGCACGCGCTTCTGCAGCAGCAACTGGAAGCAGTCCTCGCGCACGTCGTCGGCGGGCAGGAGCAGTCGCATGTACTCGAGGTAGTCGGACACGCGCACCTCGAGATCCCCGCAGCGGGCCGCCACGCCGTCGGCCCAGGGCGGGGGCGGCATCTGGGCTCCGCGGCTTTCGAGCACCTGGGAAAGCCACATTTCCTGCTTCTCGGCGTTGACCTCCTCGCCCTCGGGGGTGCCCAGGGCCCGGCGCGCCAGGATCTCCTGGATCATGGCCAGGCGCAGGTGCTCGCGGAACACATCCGGGGCCACGCCGCTCTGGGCGAGGTACTCGGCCAGGCTGGCCGCCGCGCCCTCGGCGACGATGCTCTTCTCCAGCTCCTTGGTGCGCAGGTCCAGCTGGGCGGGGGAGATCACCAGGCGGCTTTCCTCGGCGAGTCGGCCCAGGAGCTTGGTGTCCAGCAGGTGCTTCAGGATCTCACGACCCTTGGCGCCCCCCGCGCGGCGCGAGATCAGCACTTCGTTCAGCTCGGCGAAGGAGAGGCTCGTCTCCTGGGCGCGGGCTGCTTCGCCCTGGGCCAGGGCCTCCGGGTCGGAGGTCCGGCCCTGGGCGGCGGGCTGGGCTCCGCCACCACCTCCAGGGCCTCCGGGCTGCCCCTGGGGGGCGAGGGGGCCGGCGGGGACAAGGCAGGCGACCAGGAGCCAGCAAGTCAGATGGATCGGCACGGCGGAGGGTCCTTGGAGCGCGCCGCCCCTGCAGCGCAGGCGGGCAGGATACTCGAAGCGCGAGGCCGGGCGAAACCGCGCCGGAGCGCCCGCTCGGAGCCGCGGCTCCGGGGGCCGGAGCCCCGGATGCGAGGGGACGGCGCGCGCCGTGCGGGCCCCCTGGCGGGGCCCGCGCGGCGGGTCAGGCCGCGCGCGCGATGCGCGGCTTGCCGCGCTGGATCGAGACGCGCACCAGTCCGCGGCCCTGGGCCGACAGCAGGTGCTCGCAGAGCGGGCTCTCCAGCTCCCGCGCCAGCGTGTGCTCCAGCTCCCGGGCGCCGCGATCGGCGTTGAAGCCGCGCTCCACCAGCCAGCGCGCCACGGAGGGGGCGAAGGCCACCGAGAAGCCGCGCTGGCGCAGCCGCAGGGCCAGCAGGAACAGGAGCCGCTCGGCGATCTGCAGGGCGTCTCCGCGGTCCAGTTCGCGAAACAGGATCGGGGAGCCCACGCGGCCCAGGAACTCCGGCGTGAACTGGCGCGAGAGGGACTGGTTCACGATTTCCGCCAGGGCTTCCTCTCCCAGGGTCCCGTCGGCCTGCCCCTGGGGCCCCGCGGGGGCCCGGGAGCCGAAGCCCAGCCTGCGGGCCGCGTCCGCGGCCTCGACCGCCCCGGCGTTGGAGGTCAGCACCACGAAGGCGCGCGTGAAATCGACGCGCTTGCCGCGGCCGTCGGTCATGTGCCCGTCGTCGAGCACCTGCAGCAGCAGGTGGTGCAGCCGCGGGTGGGCCTTCTCCACCTCGTCGAAGAGCACCACGCAGTCGGGGCGTCGCTCCAGGGCGTCGGTCAGGAAACCGCCGTTCTCGTGGCCCACGTAGCCCGGCGGCGCGCCGGACAGGCGCGCGGTCTCGTGGCCCAGGCTGAATTCGGAGCAGTCCACGCGCACCAGGGCCCCCGGGCCGAACAACTCGTCGGCCAGGGCCCGCGCCAGTTCGGTCTTGCCCGTGCCCGTGCGGCCCACGAACAGGGCCGTGCCCAGGGGGCGGCGTTCGTCGGCCAGGCCCGCGGCGGCCCGGCGCACCAGCGCCAGGAGCCGGGCGATGGCCGAGGATTGCCCCACGACGCGCTCGGCGAGCTTGCGCTCGAGGCCGCGCACGTGCCTCGCCAGGCCGCGGCGGGCGGCCTCGCGGGGAGACTCCTGGGGGGCCGCCCCGCGCTTGCCACGCCCCGTGGCCGGGTGGCCGCCGGCGGTCGCCTCGTCGCCCGGGCCGTCCTCGTCCTCGCGGCCCGGGTCGCGGTCGTCCGCGTCCGACGTGCCGCAGGGGCCCTGACGGGGGTGGGCCATGGGGGCCGGGGGCCGTTCGTCGTCGAAGAGCCGCACCGTGTGGATGTCCAGGGCCGGGTTCACCTCGATGCACAGTTGGTAGAGCAGGTCCTCGGCGGCTCCCGGGTCCTCGGGGCAGCGCTCGGCCAGTTCCTTGCGCGGGTTGGGACCGAACTCCGGGCAGCAGGCGTCGATCACCAACTCGCGGTAGCCCGCGCGCGTCAATCCTGGACGCACGCAGAGGGGCGGCGAGTCGCGCTCCAGCACCAGGATGCGCACGAAGGCATCCACGGGCATCAGGTAGCGATGGACTGAGCGGGTTTGGGCGGGCTTCACGGAGGGGCGCGAAGGGGGACCGGCGGCGCGCCCCCTGGGCTCGCCGTTCCCGCTCGTCGCGGGGACCGGTCGAGGACCCGCGAACGCGGGCTGCCGCGGGAGGCGCGTGCGCCCGGGTCTTCGGCTTCGCGCGAGGCGGAACTTGACCGGCCCGGGGGCTTCGGCGGCGCGCCCGCGCCGGGTCCCGTGCGTGTCCCCGGGCCCCTGGACGACTAGACTGCCCCCGGGCCGCCCCTTCCGTCTCCGGCTCGCCTCCCTCCATGCCCTCGAAAGCGGATCAGGAATTCTTGCTGCTCCTCGCGCACCGCGGGCATTTGCCCGTGGATGTGGCCAAGGGCATCTTCGCGGCGCTTTCCTCGGGGCAGGTCCTCGATCACCTGCTCCAGTCGCGGGCCGGCCTGTCCACGGAGGACATCGCCCGGCTGCGCCGCACGCGGGCGGGGGAGATCCCGGAGATCCCCGGCTACGAGATCCTGGGCAAGCTGGGCTCCGGGGGCACGGCGGACGTGTTTCGCGCCCGCGACCGCAAGACCCAGCGGGTGATCGCCCTCAAGGTCCTGCGGCCGGACATGATGCGCCATGGGCCCACCCGCGCGGCCTTCATCGGCGAGGCGCGGCTCCTGGAGAAGCTCCAGCACCCCGGTCTGGTGGCGGGGATGGGGGTGGCGAAGAGCGGCGACGTGTACTTCTCGCGCATGGAGCTGATCGAGGGACGCACGCTGCTGGAACTCCTCGACGCGGGACAGGCCTTCAGCGAGTCGGTGGCCCTGCGGATCGTGCTGGAGGTGGCCGAGGTCCTGGCCTACCTGGCGAGCCAGAACGTGATCCACCGCGACGTGAAGCCCGGCAACATCATGCTCTCCTCCAGCGGGCGCACGAAGATGATCGACCTGGGCTTCGCCGGCCGCCCCGACGAGGCGCCCAAGGACGAGGAGACCACCGTGGGCACGGTGCAGTACCTGTCCCCCGAGCAGGCCCGCGGTGGCGCCGCCGCGGACATGCGCGGGGACATTTACTCCCTGGGGGTCACGCTCTTCCACCTGGTGGTCGGACGCCTGCCCTTCGAGTCCAGCGACAACCGCGAAGTGCTCCGCATGCAGGTCATGGAGTCCCTGCGCTCGCCGGAACTCAAGGGCCGCGGCCTCTCGCACCACCTGCACTACTTCATCGAGAAGATGATGTCGAAGAACCTCGAGGCCCGTTATCAGTCGTGGGACGAGCTGATGGCCGACATCCGCGGCCAGATCGAAGGCCGCGAGAGCCTGGACTTCACCCGCGACGCGTCGCGGCGCGGCGGCCCCGGGCCCGGGCCCGCGGGCGGACGACGCTGAGTCCATGCGGGTCGGCAAACTCGTCGTCGTCTCCCTGGTCTCTGTGACCGTCGCCGTGGCGAGCGGCTCGTGGTGGTTCCAGCGCCGGCTGATGCTGAAGCGCGTGGAATCCCGCTCCCACGCGTCCCCCGAGATGGGCGCGACGGCGCCCGAGGCCGCCGGCCCCCGTCCGGGCGGCGAGCGTCGGGCGGCCCCCGGCGGAGTGCCCGCGGACGCGCAAGTGCCCGCCGCAACCAACCCGGCCCCGGCGGAAGTGGCCGCGGCGGGCGGCGTGCCGGGCGAATGGGCCGACCGGAACGCAGAGGCCATCAGGGCCCTCGAGCAGGGGGAGATCGAGCGCGCCCTGGAGCTCTTCGAGAGCTGCCGCGCCGCCTATCCCGACCTGGAGGTCTTTCGCCGCAACCTGGCCGAGGCCCTGGTGCGCGCCGCGGTCCGCGAGCACGAGCAGAATTCCCGCTGCAGCCTGTGCCTGGAGCGCCTCGAACGGGCCGTGGAGCTGGCCCCCGATCGCACGGAACTGGCGGACTTGCTGGAGCGCTGGAGGCGCGAGCGCAGCGTGGAGGGCGAATTCTGGCGCGAGAGTTCGCTGCACTTCGAGCTCTCCTACGACGGCCTGCGCCGCGACCTCCTGTGGGGGTCCACCCGCCTGCTGGACGGCCTGGAGCGCGCCTACACGGATCTGGGTGAGCTGTTCGCCTTCTATCCGGTGGAGGGCGGTCGCCCCAAGTTCCGGGTGGTGCTCTACGAGCGCGCGGGCTTTTCGCTCCTGACGGGTCTCGGGGACTGGTCCGGCGGCGCCTTCGACGGCAGCGCGATCCGCATTCCCATCGGGGACCTGGCGGCCGAGGAGTGGCGCTTGGAGCGTGTTTTCCGCCACGAATTGTGCCACGCCTTCGTGCGGGCCATCGGCGGCGACGGCGTCCCGGGCTGGCTCAACGAGGGGCTGTCCCAGTGGCTGGAGCCGGTCCAGGAGGCCCGTCGCGACGAGGAGGCCCGGGCGGCGCGGCAGGCCCTCGCGGGACAGGAGCTCTATTCCCTGGAGACCCTGGCCGGAAGCCTGGCGAGTTGGAAGGACGAGGCGGCGATCCGCAGGGCCTACCAGCAGTCTCTCGCCTTCGTGGGCCATCTCTGGCGGCAATTCGGCCAGCGGGCCGTGCTGGGGATGATCGAGGCCGGCAAGTCCGGCAAGACCCCGGCCCAGGCCTTCGAGGCCGAGACGCGCCAGTCGCTCCAGGGCGTTTTCGAGGAGTGGTCCCGGCGCTAGCGGCGGGACCGAGGCGCGTGGAGAGGTGAGACGGGACCTTGGGGAAGTCCCTGGATCACGGAGGCGCTGGGCCGGAGAAGAAAGACGAGCGGCCGCGTCAGGATCGCGGCCGCTCGTTTGCCTTGGCACTGCGTCAGGATCGCAGTCCTCGGCTCGGGTACGGACAGAAGTCACCTCCCGGTCCCGCACACCTCCAGATGTCGCTACTTACAGATGTGTTTCCATCGTTTCCGACGCCGACCCCTTGGCGCTCTGCCGGTAGGACACGAAGAACGCCACCGCCTCCACCACCCACAACCCCAAGAGTACGAAGGCACTGATTGCCAGGATGCTCATGTGGATGATCTGCCCAGTAGCAGCTGAGGGTGCAGTGTTGGAAAACGTTCTCTACGGAAGTCCATCGGCAGTGGACGAGCCCATCCGTCCCACCACGTGCTTCTTAGGCGAAGAATCTTGACTGGTTTCTTCGATCTTCTCGGAACTGGGCCCGAAATCGCGAAAAACCCGCCACCTGGAGCCTTGAGGGCGGTCGAAATCGGCGCATGGATGCTTCCACGGACGCCGGCGCGCGGGTCCTCTTCCCCGGGAACCCATCCCCCCGTGGGGTGAGCGCGCTCCCCAGGGCGAGCGTGGGACGCGGGCTCGCCCCCGAGCACTGCGGCACTCGGGAACTCCTGGAAATCGTGGCCGCTCGGCGCACGGAGAGCAGCGCCGGGGCGTGGGATTTCCTCCGGCGCTCGCGCGCGCCGGCGGCGGAATGGGCGGAGTTATTGGGGATTCCTGCGCGGTCCGCGTTGCGCGTGGCCTGTGCCTTCGAATTGGGGCGGCGCGCGGCGCGGAGCGAGCAGCCCCCGAGGCCCTCGATCCAGACGCCGAGGGACGCCTTCGATCTGATGGCGGACTTGCTCCGCGGCCGCGACCGGGAGACGGTGATCGCGGCCTACCTGGACGGTCGCCACCGACTGCTGCATCTGCACGAGGTTTCCGTGGGCACCGCCACCGCATCGCTGATCCACCCGCGGGAGGTGTTCGGCCCCGCGCTGCGGGCCGGCGCCTGCGCGGTGGTGATCGCCCACAATCACCCCAGCGGCGATCCGGAACCGTCGGCCGAGGACCACGGGGTCACCGAGCGGCTCGTGGCGGCCGGCGAACTCCTGGGGATTCCCCTGCTCGATCACCTGGTGGTCGGCGGGGGGAGCTTCGTCTCCCTGCGGGGCCGGGGCGCCTTCGACTCCAGGACTCAGCTGCCCGGCTCGGCCCGCCCCGGACACGCCGGACCGTCCACTCCGTCGGCTGTCCCCCGTGGGGCCGGACGGGCGGCGGCCGACGCTCGGCCGTAGAACTCGCCCGCCAGGATCGCGACCGCCGCCTCCACGGCCGTCTCGATGCGCAGGATGTGGGGCCCCAGCACCGCGGGAGTCGCGAACTCCAAGCTGGCCTGTTCCGCGTCGTCGAAGCCGCCCTCGGGGCCCGCGATCACCACCACGGGGCCGACCGGAGGGGGGGTGAACTCCCCAGGCCCAGTGGTCGTCGCCCCGAGCGTGGCGCACCACTGCTGGAGGGTCCGCCGGGCGTCCGGGGCCAGCAGGGCCGCGGAGCTTCCCACCAGCAGGTCCCGCAGGTCCCCGGGTCGGGCCGTGGGGTGGATGCGCGGGAGCCAGGAGCGCCCGGACTGCTTGCAGGCTTCGCGGCAGGCGCGCAGCAGTCCCTCCAGGCGCGCCTCGGCGCTTTCCCGGGGAAAGCCCTGGTTGCGGGCGCAGGCCAACGGGCGAAAGGCGCACAATCCAAGCTGGGTCAGCCGGTCGAGCATGCTCTCGGCCCGCTCGCCCTTCGGCAGGGCCGCGGCCACCTCGAGCCGGGGGAGCGGGGAGCCCTGGCTGCCCGGCTCCGGCTCCCGCCAGGGGGGGGCCTCGCGCTCCAGGCTCAGTTCCCGGCGCGTCATGGACCGCACCACCAGGGGGTGCAGTCCGCCGACCCCGTCCAGGCCGATCAGGCGGTCGCCCGGCTGAAGTCGGAGCACGCTCAGCGCGTGTCGCCGCTCCTCGGCCAGCAACTCCGGGCAGGGGGCCTCGGGGTCCTGGAGGAAGAATCGAGGCAGTCGTTGCAAGGCGGGGTCCCCGCGCAAGTCTGCCCCCCACGTGGGCCCGTTGGAAGCGCGCACGGCCTCCCGGGGCGCGGGCCGGCCCTCCCTCCTCCGCGGGAGAGCCCCCGGCCACTTCGCAGCGGTCGGGGATCCACCCCGCGGCCCCGCAGTTGTCCCCGCGCGGCGGGGGGGTATCCTCTGCCTCCCCATGGTTCGGGCCCCTGCCGCGCCGTACCCTCGCCCCGTAACCCAGGCGGCTCGGCGGGGTACCCCACGGACCGGTCCGTTCGAGCCCGCGCCCCGTCGCGCCGGCGACACCCCTTTTCCCGCACCCCCAGCTCGGACGTCCCTTCGAATGACCCATCGCTACGCGCTCCGCTTCGAGGAGGGAGAGCGGCGGGGAGAGGTCGTGGCGCTGACCGGCGCCGCGACGACCTTCGGCCGCAAGCCCGGCAACAGTGTCCAGGTTCTCGACCCCTCGGTTTCGGGCAAGCACGCCGAAGTGGTCGTCGACGGTGACCAGGTGACCCTGCGGGATCTCGGCTCCACCAACGGCAGCCGCGTGAACGGGGAGCGCATCTCCGAGCGCCGTCTCCAGGTCGGGGACCGCCTGATGCTCGGCACCGTGGAACTCGTCCTCCTGGATGCCCAGGCCAAGCCCGCGGCGGCCCCCCATGGAGACGGCGGCCGGGGGTGACGACGGCGGGATCGGCCTGGAATTGGAGTCCGGCGAACCCGAGCCCCGGCCCGCGGTGCGGCCGTCGGTGGAGTACACCTCCGTGGTTCCCGCCCTGCGCCCGCCGGACGCCGGTGAAGCGGTGCGCTCCATCGGAGCGGAGAAGCTCGCGCGCTCAGGCAAGAAGAATGCCCTGGCGGCCGTGGGCCTGTTCCTGATCGCCATCGGCGGCGGCGCCGCCTGGTGGTTCACCCGGGGTGGCGGCGGCGCGGGAGGCGGAGCTCCGCTGCGCGCCGTGGAGGCCGTGGCGGGCAACCTGCTCGCGGCGGGCTACTCCTTCGAGACTCCCGACTTGCCCGCGGGCTGGTCCAACGCGGAGGACGCAGCCGCGAGCTTCGAGCCCGATCGGCGCGCCCGCGCCGGCGGCGCCCAGGGGCTTTCCGCGGACCTGGGTCCCGATTCGGCCGCGCGCCTGGCCTCCGAAGCCCAACCCGCGGGGCGTCCCATGAAGCTGATCGCGGCCCTGGGGGCCGACGGCGGCGCGCGCGTGCGAGCGGGCCTGCGCTTCGAGTCCTCCACGGGGGCCTGCCTGCCCGCCGAGGCCTGGGGCCCCTGGGTGCGGGCCTCCGAGGGAGGCAGCGTCGAAGCGCGCGAGTTCGCCGCCGCCCTGCCGGCCACCTACGACCGTGTGCGAGCGCTGATCCAGGCCCAGAGCGGAGCCGAGGGTGGAACGGCGCTGGTGGACGACGTGGCCCTGGTGCCCGCCGGCTCGGCCGTGGGGCGCGTGGTCAAGCTGGACGACGTGGAACTGCACCTGCTGGGGGAGCCCGCCACGGGGGCCGTCCTGTTCAAGATCGACCACGCCCTGCTCGGCGGCATGGGCCTCTCCCTTCCCAGCGGGGAAGAGGCGCCGCTCGAGGCCGCCGCCGACCCCGTGGGCGTGCGCATTTCGACGACGGCCCAGGGGGCCGTGCTGGAATTCACCGCCGAGAGCGGCACGGCGGCCGGCGGCATCGCCACCACCGCGGCCGACGGCTTCAAGAGCCACCAATCCCAATTCGAACGCCCTGCCGTGGAGAGCATCGTGCTCGGCGCGGGCCGCGAGTTGGTGCGCCTGCGCTTCGACGCGCCCGCCCTGGTGCGCGGCCTGCCCAACGCGGGCGGCAGCACGTTCACGCTCCAGGTGGTGGGGCTCAAGGGCGCCCTGATCCAGACCAGCTTCAGCGACGACCGCGTCGCCGCGGAGGCCCTGGCCCGGGATGCGCGGGCCGCCGCCCGCGGGGGCGACATGAGCCGCGTGATCGCTCTCTGGTCGCGATTGATCAACGAGCATCCCATCGACGCGGCCTTGATCGCCGAAGCGGAGGCCGGCCGCGCCAAGGCCCTCAACGAAGGACTGGCCGCGGTGGCCGCCGTGCGCGCCGATGTGGAGCGCGCGCGCTTCTTCCGCCTGCTGGCGCTGTTCCGCGAGTGCCGGGAGAAGTCCCTTTCCATCGCCCGGGCCTACGCCGGGAGCGAGGTGGAGGCGCGGGCCAAGGAGGTGGCCGCGGGCGTGGAGCAGGACATCGCCGTGCTGGCCAAGGACCTGGACCGCCTGGAGGCCCGGCGCCTGGCGGAAATCCACGCCGCGCTGGTGCAGTCCAAGCAGGCACAGCTCGCCGCGCGCGTGGCCGAGGAGCTGAAATTGCGCTTCGAAGTGGACGATCCCGCCGCGCTGCTGGCCGGCCAGGCAGGAGGCAAGTAAATGGCCCGCACGATCACCGGGGTCGACATCGGCACGCGTTCCAACAAGTACTTGCGCGGCCAGTACAAGGGCAACACCTTCCACGTCAGCTCCTTCGCCTACGTCGAGCACGCGCCCAGCAACCTGGCCGGCGCCTGGTCGGCCTCGGACGCGGGCTTCAAGCTGGAACAGTCGCGCGTGGGCGTCACCGGACGGGACGTCAACCTGCGCTACACGCGCGTTCCCCAGGTGCCCGACTGGCAACTCAAGAAGCTGATGCGCTTCGAGGTGGAGGAGATCGGCGGCCAGTCCGGCAGCGAGGTGGCCAGCGATTTCAACGTGCTGCCGCCCCAGGCCGAAAACGAGGGCGAGGACGTGGTGCTCCTGGCCATGGCGCGCGAGTCGATCCTGGCCTCGCACCTCGAGGGACTGGCGGGGGCCGGCGGGGCGCTCGACGCCTTCTCGCCCAACGCGCTGGCGCTCTACAACGCCTGGCTGCGCTACGGGGTGATCGAGGACGACACGATCCTGCTGGCGAACATCGGCCACGAGAACGTGGACGTGATCCTGGTGCGCGGCGCGGACCTCCTGTTCGCGCGCAACCTGACCGGCGGCGCCAAGCTCATCGACGACGCCATCGCCGAGCGCTTCGGCGTCTCGGCGGCCAAGGCCGAGGAGCTCAAGCGCAAGATCGTCGACCTGACGCCCGGCGTGAAGCCCGCCGACGCCATGGCCGAGAAGGCCACGCGCAGCGCCTCGGCGCCCGCGGGCGCGCTGCTCTCGCTGCTGCAGTCCACGGTCATGTTCTGCAAGAGCCAGGTGAAGCTCACCAGCCTGCGCGTGGACCGCGTGCTGCTGTGCGGCGGCGGCGCGCAGTTGAAGGGCCTGTCCAAGTTCCTTTCCAACGGCATGAACGTGCCGGTGGACCTGTTCGACCCGTTCCGCGTGGTGGAGACCGGCGCTCTCGATCCCGACGGCGCCGCGAGCCTGGAGGAGCACCGCCTGGAGTCGGTGATCGCCCTCGGGCTCGCCACCATGGCGTCCGATCCCAACGCCTACTCGGTGGAGATCCTGCCCGCGGCCCTGCGCAAGCGGCGCGAGTTCATGGGCGGCACCCTGTGGATGATCGTGGCGGCGGCGGTCGCCGTGGCCTACCTGGGCTGGTACGGATTCACCACGCGCAAGCAGCTCGAGAGCGTGCGCACCACCGTGTCCGGCCTGGAGGCCCGCGAGAAGCGCGCCAAGGCCGTGGACAAGGAGGCGCGCGAGCTGATCGTGGCCAACGAGAAGCTCGCCGTGGAGGCCTTCCGCCTGCAGTCCGTGGCCGGCTCCGGGGAGCAGTTGGCGCGCAGCCTCTGGGCCGTGGCCGAGACGATTCCCTCCGACTTCTGGCTCTCCCAGGCCTCCAGCGAGTGGCGCTTCAACGAGAATCTCCGCGTCCCCCGCGGCGAGGAGCGACCGATCCTGCACATGGAGGGCCGGTCCCGCGAGGGCACGTCCTCGCCCGCGCAGCTGTTCGCCGCCTTCGTGGCGGGCGTGGCGACGCGGCTCGCGCCGGCGGTGGCCATGACCCAGAACCCGAGCCCCTCGTTCGACAAGTTCACGCTCGACCTGACGCTCTTCGCACCAGAGGCGCCCGTCGCGGCGGCAGAGGAGAAGCAGCCGTGAACGTCAACGACTTCTGGCAGGAGAACAAGCGCTTCGTGCTCACCGTCGCGGGCGGTGTGGCGTTGTTCTTCATCGGCGTGCTGCTGATCGACAGCCTGTTCGGAGCCGATCTGGCCGACCAGTTGCGGCGCAAGTCCAAGTCCGAGGGCGTGCTCGCGGGCTCGCTGTACCAACAGGCGGATCTGGACCGCCTGCGGGCCGAGAACCGCGCCTTGCTGGAGAGCCACGAGCTGCTGTCCAAGGCCACGGTGTTCGTCACCCGGAAGGATTTCGCCCCCAGCACGGGTTCCCTGGCCAATCGCTACTTCGAGGTGGTGGCCAGGACCCGCGACGAGGTGCTGCCCGCGGCGGGCCGGGCCGGGATCCCGGTGCCGGAGAACCTGGGCCTGCCCGCCCTGGCGCCCACGAAGGACGACCACATCGAGCGCACGATCGAGGCCCTGGACCTGATCGAGCGCACGCTGAGACTGTCCTTCGAGTCGGGCATCGGCCGCGTCGAGGGCATCGAGATCAAGCTGGACCCGAGGCTCCTGTCCGGCAAGCCGCTCGAGGGTCTGGAGAAGACCCTGGTGACCTTCAAGCTGCGCGGCAACGCCACCGCCTTGGTCCGGCTGTCGCTGCTGCTCGTGCGCTCGGCGGAAGGCCGCGTCGGAGTGTTGGAGCGCGCGGAATTCCTGGCCGGTGGAGCGCGCGAGGACGACGCGCGCCTCGAATTGGTGCTCGCGGCCGCCCGACTGCACCAGGCGAGTCCCCCCAAGGAAGACCAGTGATCGCCCTCTCGATCTCCCGCCCATGACTTCCCACGCGATTCGAGTCCCCACGTCCGCCCCAGGCCCCGTGGGCCACGCCGGAGAGGCCCTGCCGTGAACCTGCGCAAGGAACCCGTGGTGCTCGCCGCGACGCTCGTGTGCGTCGGGTTGATGGCCTATTCGACCCTCGGCACGAAGGCCCCCGCCGCGCGACGCAGCGGCTCGAACAAGCCCACGCTGCCGGAGCAGCGCGTGCCCGACGCCTCCCTGGCGCGGCCCGCGGAGCGCGATCTGGGCCAGCTCTCCCGGGACCTGTTCTCACCGCCCCGGGACACGCACCCCCTGCCGCCGCTGGACGCAGCCGCGGCGCCCCTTGCTCCCCTCAAGGGCCTGTTCCCGCCGCCCCTTCCCGGTCCCCTGGCGGCCCATTTCGGCCAGTGGCTGCGCGAGGACGCGACGCCCACGCCCGTGGCCGGACTCTTCGCCACCGACGCCGGCGCCGAGGACCGCGGTCCCGCCGACGAGCTGGGCGACGCGGGCGAGGAGCAGATCAAGGGCCTCGGCTACACCGCCGGCCCCTCCAAGCCGGCGGCGGCCCAGGAGGCCCTGACCTCCGAGGAGCGGGCGGCGCAGATCGCGGGCTACAAGCGCCTGTACGACTGGCTGCGCCTGGACGAGGGTTCGCCGCTCTTCGGGCGCATTCGCAACAAGGACAAGTTCGCCCTCAAGACGCGTCGCGAGGAGGCGGTGGAGTTCCTGGAGTTCGATCCGGCCACGGGGCTGGAGCGCTACGCGGGCCAGGCGCCGATCCAGTACGAGCGCTCGCGCGTCACCGAGTTCCACTTCGCCGAGACGGTTTCGAACCGGCTGCAGGAGCGCCGCCGAGAGATCGGCGACAAGGTCACGCCGGGCCAGTATCCGAGCCTGATGCAGTTCGCCGAGGCCTGCGTGGCCAGCCGCAACGAGGCGCGCGAGGCCCTCGACCTGGCCCTGGAGGTCTATCGGCTCGCCGATTCCGTTTCGCCCGCCGATCCGGCGCCCCATCTGGGGATCACGCGCTGCCACGAACTGAAGTTCGAATTCGAGGCCGCCTTTGCCGAGATGTCGGCCCTGACGGCGAAGTACGGCGAGGTTCCCGAGGTCCAGGTGCGCCTGGGCGAGCTCGAGGCGCGCCTGCGGCTCTTCGGCAGCGCCGAGCAGCGCTTCCAGGGGGCACTGGTAGGCGCCAACCAGGACTTCGAGGCCCAGGCGGCCTACGGCCGCTTCCTCCTGGCTCGCGGTCGGGCCGCCGAGGCCCTGGAGCACCTGGAAATCGCCCACAGGAACGAACCTTCCGCCGACGACCGCCAGGGGCGCCTGCGCATCCGTCTGGAGCTCGCCGCGGCGCGCTTCGCCGACGGCAAGCTCGACGGCCCCAGCGGCGCCGCGGCCATGTACGATTCGGCCCTGGCGGTGGAGGCGAACGACAGCCGCGCCCTGGCCGGAAAGCTCGCCCTCGCCGCGGTGAAGCGCCAGCCCGCGGACGCCGCCCTGGAAACGGCCGCGGCCGCGGCGCGGGATCAGGCGGGCTTCGAGCTCCTGCTGGCCCAGGGACTCACGGACCTGCGCGCCAAGCGCTGGAGCATCGCCCGGGACAATCTGCTGGCCGCCGCCGAGGCCGATCCGCTGAGGGCCTTCGCGGCCTGGCGCGCGCTCTCCTGGCTCGCCGAGGTCACCGGCTACCCCGTCGAGGCCCTGCGCTACGTGGAGCAGGCCCTGGAGGCCGCGCCCGACGATCCCTGGTCCCTGTACCAGCACGGTCGCTTGCTGTGGCAGCGCGACGACCCCGAGGGCGCGGCGCGCCAGTTCAAGGCGGCCCTCGATCGCGAGCTCTCCTTCACCGACGCCATCGCCTCGCTGGCGGAGATCGCCGTGGGCGCGGAGGAGTTCGCCGAAGCGGAGCTGTACCTGGGCCGCGCCCTGGAGCTGGATCCCGCGCGCGCGGAGCTGGAAGCGCGCCGCGGGTACAACTTCGTGCGCCTGAACGACACGGCGCGGGCCGAGGCCTGCTTCAAGCGCGCCCAGGACCTCGACGCCGCCGAACCCGCGGCCCGCTCGGGGCTCGCCTGGTGCGCCTACCGCCGGAACGATCCCGCGCGCGCCATCGAGCTGTTCCGCGGCCTCAACGACGCCCGCCGCGCCCTGCCCGACAAGGACGCCTGGCGCGTCTACGCCCTGTCCGAGATCAAGCGCGTGGAGGACCACGTGGCCAAGGAGGCCTGGGACGACAACTTCGAGCGCTCGGGCAACGCCGGGTCGAATTCCTGGGACGTGGAGGAGGCCGCCGGCCCCACCTTCGCCCTGGCGGACGGCCGGCTCTTCCTGCGCGGCAACTTCAAGCAGACCGACGGCCGCGCGCGCCTCCTGCGCCGCTATCCGGCCACGGAGTTCGTCTCGATCGAGATGGACGTCAAGGTCTCCAGCGCCACCTTCGCGCGCGTCGGGGTGTTCATCACGCGCGAGCGCCAGCAGCGCGGCAGCGCCCAGCCCACGAGCCAGATTTCGGTGGAACGCCATCCCGAGGGGGGGCTGCAGCTCCTGCTGATGGACCGCGCCACCGCCGAGCCCGAGCGCACGGACGTGGCGCCCGCCCTGGGCGTCGAGTGGTGGCCGGCCGACAAGGTCGTGCGCCTGCGCATCGAGCGCCTGGGCGACGGCTCGGACTCCAAGGGTCGCATCAGCGTCGACGGCATTCCGGTGGCCGGCGGGTTCCCCATGGGCTCCATCGGTTCCACGGGCGAGGTCAACGTGGGCCTGTTCGCCCAGGGCGACACGGGGCAGAAGGTCGAGCTCGAAGTCGACAACGTGCAGGTGGTACGGCGTCGCGCGCGTTGAGCGCGCCACTGGAGAACGGCATGGAAGTGCTTCACGAAAGGACCGCGGCGAGCGCGAGGGCCTCGCGCGGCGCGGGCTTCACGTTGATCGAGCTCCTGGCGGTGCTGATGATCCTCTCGATCCTGATCGCCATCCTGGTGACCCAACTGCGGCCCGCCAAGGAGGCCACCCAGGAGGGCATCACGCGCACGCTGCTGGGGCAGATTGGTGCCGCCCTGGGCGAGTTCTCCGACGAGCACGGCGGATTCCCGCCCTCCCAGCTCCCGTCCGACCTGGGCGCGCCGCCCAACGGCACCAACCTGGGCGCCGAGTGCCTGTACCTGGCCCTGTGCGCCCAGGGGGCGCCGGGGTACGGCGTGCTCGACCAGACCGACAAGCTGTCCAACACCGACAACGACTCGCTGTCGAAGCGCGCCAAGGGCTTCGACAGCCAGGAGCTGTTCGAAATCTGCGACGTGTGGGGCAACCCGATCGCCTACATCCAGGCCGCGGACTACGACCGCGAGTTCCAGTACGCCACGGTGGACCGGGACGGCGGCCCCCAGGAGAGCGCCCTGCGGGCGAGGAAGAACCCCAAGACCGGCCGCTACCAGGAGCCCAACGGGTTCCAGCTCGTGAGCGCCGGCCTCGACGGCCTGTTCGGTACCGAGGACGATCTCACGAACTACAAGAAGTGATGTGGTGAACCGGCACGGCGCACAGCACGGGCGAGGAGCGGTCCCGCGGGGTGGATTCACGCTGATCGAACTGATCGTCGTGATGGGCATCCTGGGGGTCCTCTTCGGCCTGGGTTTCGGCATGCTGGGCAACCTCAATCCGGGCCGCCGGGCCGCCCTGGGCCTGGTGCAGAACGTGATCCGCTCGGCCCGCAACAACGCGGTGGCACGCTCGGCGCCGGCCCTGGTGCGGCTGGACCTCGCCACGGGCAAGCTCCACGCGGCGGGCATGGACGTCATCGGCACCTGGCAGTTCGAGACCATGGACATCGACGGCAGCGCGGGCCTCGACGGCGTGGCCACCGGCGGCGCGATCATCGACCAGGGGTTCCTGGGCAAGGCGCTGTCCTTCACGGGAGCGGGTTCGGGAGCCCGGGCGGAGATTCCCCTGCAGGAGTTCGCGGGTGTCGACCTGCGCGAGGGCTTCATGGTCTCCTGCGCGCTCCAATTGGACAGCACCGCGCCCACGCGCGTGCTCGACATCGGCGAGGCGGCCCTGCTGGAGTGTCGCTCGAACGGCGTGTTGCGGGCCGGATTCCGTCCGGAGGTGGTCTCGGCCAGCGGCGTGCGTTCCGCCGGGGGCCTGATCGCCGTGGACAGCGCCCCGGGGACCTGGGAACCGGGCCGCTGGCTGCGCATCACCGTGGCCTACAACCGCCGCCTGCTGCGGCTCGCCCTCGACGGCGTCGACGTGGCGCGGGTGGAGAACGACGCCCCGGTGTGGCAACTCCAGGGCCCCCTGACCATCGGCGACCCGCGGGCGCCCCTCAGCGGGGCCATCGACGCCCTGTCGCTGATGGCGGTGGTGGACAGCGCCGAGGCCGCTCTGCCCAAGGGCGTGGTCTTCGCCGCGGATGCTCCGCGCACGGTGGTCTTCTCCGCCGACGGCGCCCTGGACCGCGAGGTGCACGCCGGGCCGCTTTCCATCGGCCTGGAGTACGAGGACGGCAGCCAGGCCCGGGTGCTCGTCAACGCCTACGGGACCGTCGAATGAACAGCAGGCCGAACTTCCGCCGGGACCAAGGGCGCTCGGGCTTCGCCGTGCTGAGCGTGCTGTTCGTGCTGATCGCGCTCTTGATCCTGTGCGCGCCGTTCCTGATGACCGCCCGCAACGCATCGCGGGCCAGTCATCAGCTCTCCGACCGCGTGCAGTCGCGCCTCGCCCTGGACGCGGGGATCAAGCACGCCCGCGCTCAGCTCGGCGGCTCCCATCCGTCCCTGGACGCCACGCCCTACTTCGACGACCTGGACGAGCTCACGGTGGAGAGTGCCTTGCCGCCGGAGTTCTGGAACAACCACGATCCCAAGGGGGTCATGTGGGACGTGGAGAGCGAGGACGTCTCGGGTCGCATCGACCTGGGCAGCGCGCCTCCGCAGCTGTTCGCGAACATGGTGGGCTCCGTCACGCGGCTCGCCGACCCGCTCAAGAGCAAGGCCAAGGAAATCAAGGTGCTCAGCACGCGGGGTTTCGAGCCCGAGGGCTTCCTGTGGGTCGGGCCCGAGCTGGTGCGCTACGCGGAACTCACCGACGAGGGCTTCGGCGTGCTGACCCGCGGGCTCACGGCCAATGTGGACCAGGACGGCAACTGGACCGGCTGCGGCCCCGCGCCGGCCCTGGACCACGCCATCAACGTGGCGGTGATCGACCAGCGCGCCTTCTCGATCCCCCTGTGGCGCATCTCGGATGCCGCGCGCGGGCTGCGCAGTTTCGATTCGGTGGAGCAGGTGCGCGACTGCGAGCCCCTGGCCCTGGCGGGCTCCCTGGGCCGCGACCTGATCAAGGAACTGGACCGGCGCGCCTCGGTCTACGCGGGCGTGCGCGGCGGCCCGGAGTGGCAGCGCGCGGTGCGCATCACGAACTCGATCAAGGCCGGCGAGGGCTGCGTGGTGCGCGTCAGCGAGCGGCGCAACTTCAACCCGGGAACCACGGTGATGATCACCGACGGCCGGATGGTGGAGTACGGCCTGGTGCTGGCGCTGGTGGACGCCGACGGCGTCAAGCTGACCCAGCCGGTGCGGCTCGACTACCAGGGCTACCACGCCACCATGGCGCCCCTGGCGCGGCGGCCGGTCAACGTCAACGTGGCGAGCGCCCTGGTGCTCGAGTCCCTGTTCCTGAACCTGCAGTTGAACGGCCGTTCCGCGCGCATCTCCCGCGACGAGGCGGCCGGGCTCGCCGCCCTGTGCATCGAATCGCGGCCCTTCACGGGACTGGAGGATTTCCTGCGACGCGTGGTGCTGCCCGCCGCCGGCGTCGAGCCCCTGCCCAAGGACGCCCCGGTGACGCCCGCGGCGCTCGCCAACGCCTCGGGGGCCATGATCGACGTCGACGACGGCCTGGCCGTGTACGCCAACGCCCTCAACGCCAACGACGAGCGGCTGGCCTACTCGACCATGCCGCTGTCCTTCGTCTCCCGGGACGTCTACCGCATGCAGGCCCGAACCGCGGTCAACGCCGTCTCCGGCGTGCTGCGCTCCAGCGGCGTGCGCGAGGAGGTGGCCCTGGTGATCCCGCAGCGGGACCTGCTTTCGGTGTTCGCGCGGCAGGAGGACTTCGAGGAGCAGCTGCGCCTCACCGGCGACGCCCCGCTGTTCGCCACCGGGCCCAATTCCACTTCGCGCTTCGACGGCCCCTCGGTGCCGCCCTCGCGCCTGTTCGCCCATTGGGGCACCTGGAAGGACCAGCCCTACGTGCCCGGCCGCACCGCGGTGGCCGAGGACGAAGTTCCGATCCCCGAGACGTTGTTCGCCTCCCACGAGGACGCGGGCTGGTGCCGCTGGCGTGCCCTCTCAGCGTGGAGGAGACCACCTTCCTCCAGGGCCGCATGCTGCACTTCGACCACGAGACCCGCGATCTCGAGGGCCGCTACCTGCCCGATGAGCCGATCTCCTACGCGCCCCTGGACAAGAAGGTGCAGTGGGCGCCGGCGGCGGGGGGCCTCGCCCGGGCGCTCTCGGCCTCGTTCTGGTTCAAGCCCAAGGCCGTCGGCGACGGAACGTTCGTGGACTTCGGTGGCGGGGCCCTGGACACCGACCGCGTGTGGCTCGGGATCGAGGGCGCCGACCTCGTGCTGCGCGTGCTCGATGGACCCGGCGACCACCCGGCGACCGTGTTCCCCGAGCGCGGCGAGGCGCGCTTCGAGGTCACCCCGGGCAACGGCCCGGGCCTGGGCCAGGACACCTGGAGCCACGTGGAGATCGACGTGCGCGGCAATCGGCCGGACCAGATCCACCTGTCGGTCGACGGCCGGCAGCTGGGCGTGCGCACGCCCGGGCTCACCAAGCTCTCGGCGGGCTTCTCCACCGACTCGCTGATCATGGTGGTCGAGAGCGACGAGGGCTTCCCCGATCGGGGCGTGGCGCGCGTGGGCAACGAACTGATCGAATACGTCAAGCAGTCGAAGAACGTGTTCCGCGCCCAGCACGAGACCACCGGCGCCCACGCGGGCTTCGGCGGCCGCCTGGCCCGCGAGCGCTTCGCCATCGACGGCACCGCGGGCGTCGAGCCGGGCCTCAACCAGGCCAAGGGCGTGGTCAACGAGGACCATGCCGCGGGAACGCCCGTGGCGCTCTACGGTTATTCGATGCCCTTGGCTTCCAACGTGCCCATGGGCGAGGGCTTCCTGGCCAACGACCTGGGACGCTTCGCCGTGGGCTACGTCGCCGCCGTGGAGATCGACAGTCAGTCCCACCCCGGCGAGCCGGTCTCGATCAACGCGATCCCCGTGCCCCTGGGCCTGGGCTTCGAGGGCTACAACAGCCGGCTCACGGCGCTGCAGCTCCTGCCCGCCGATCCCGCGCCCATGACCACGGCGACCCTGATGGCGGCCTTCGAGAAGACCGGGGGCTACGCCCTGGTGATGCAGCTCGGGCCCGCCACGGTCAACAACCAGCAGGAGGCCCTGACGCTCAACAACTCGCCCCTGTGGGGCACCGAAGTGGTGCACTACTCGGGCGTCGCCAACGACAAGCTCCTGATCGACCGCCGCGGGGCGCTCCCCGCCGAGAACAGCGACACCAGGCCCCACGCGTTCATCGTCGACTGGCAGGTGACGATCAACGGCAGCGATCCGGACCTGGAGCTCGACCGCAAGGTCTTCGTCGTGCCGATCTCGATCAACGCGGGCGCCTCGCCGACCACCTTCCTGCCGCCGACCAACCAGGCGGAGTGCGCGCAGATCACGGAACTCGCCACCGGAGAGCTGACCGAGTGGGTCCGTTACGATCGAATCGAGCAGGGCCACCTGGTGCGCAATGACCCACTGGCCCTGGCCCACGTGCGCCAGCGCATCATCGGCGATCCTCGCGGCAACGGGCAGCCCCCGGTGCCGCCGCCGGATCCCGGGCCGCCCGATGGCCCTGTCGGCGGGCCGCCCGCTCCCGCAGGGGCGGCCGCCTCCGCCGGCCCGCTCCAGCCGCTCACGTCTCCCTTCGTGGCGGCCCTGGCGGCCGCGAGCCAGCAAGCATCCTCGCCCTCCACCTGGCTGCCCTACCTCGGCACCGACGAGGACCTCAGCGCCCCGGTGACGCGCGCGGCGCGCACGGCGCTGCAGTTCCGCGGTGTGTTCGGCACGTACTCCCATGCCCACCAGCGCAACACGCCGGTGCATCCGGTGTGGCGTGTGCAGGCCGGCAGCACGGAGGGCGGAGAGCCCGGCCACGGCGACGCGGCCTTCGTGGTGGACGCCCTGCCCAGCGATCCAGGCTGGCCGCTCGTGATCCACCGCGCCTACCGGCCGTGGCAGCACATGGAGACCACCTGGATCCCGGGCTCGGATCCGATGATCCCCTCGGCCGGGGCGGTGCTCAACCCGCCGGCCGGCGAAGGCAATCTGGTCAACTTCGTCTACGTGGCCGCCAACGCGGCCGTGCGGGCGCCGGTCGCCGCCGGGACCTCGCAGACCAACATCAGCCCGGCGGAGACGCGGCTCCAGGCGAGACTCACGCTGTTCCCCTCGGGCGAGCGGCCCCGGGACGTGACCCAGGTGGAGCTCGGCCGGGCCCTCAACGGCGCGGGCGTGCCCTCGGCGGTGATCGACGAGTTCGCCTTCGGCAGCCAGCACTTCGGCGAAGGCACCGTGCACGCGGACGCCCTCCAGGGTGCCCAGATGTCGCTCACCACGGACTTCGGCGTGGGCGCGCAGACCTTCAGCACCTTCCCCAAGGTGGTCCGGGTCGCCCGCGGCCTGCAGGGGGACCCGCGCAATTTCCTCGACGACCTGCCCAAGGACGCGGGCCTCGTGCGCATCGGCAACGAGATCCTGTGCTACGACTTCATCGACTCCTCCACGGGCGTGATCACCATCGCCTCGGGCGGTCGCGGCCTCCTGGGCACCGATGAGGGCCCGCACGAAATCGGCGAGGTCATCAACTGGCTCGAGACGCGTGTGGTGACGACCCTGGCGGCCGGCATGACGGCCAACTCCGCCGCCATCGTCCTGGAGGACGCCTCCGACTTCCCTTCCCAGGGCACGCTGTTGATCGGCGGCGAGCTGATGCACTACACGCGGGTCTCGGGGACCCAGCTGGAAATGCCCAGCGGTTCCTCGACCCCCGGCGCCATGGACGACAAGGGTGGAGGCCTGTTCCGCGGCCGCTTCGGCACCACGCCCTCCAGTCACGGCGCCGGCGAGCCCGTGATCCTGTTTCCCTTCCGCTACTGGGACCGCTGGGCCGACCGCGCCGACGCGCCGGAGCTGGCCTATTTCGGCCTCTCCCAGCACCAACCCAACGCCTTCTGGCGCGGCGTGTTCTTCCAGGCCGACGAGCCGCCGGGCACCAAGGTGGAGGTGCTGCAGCGCACCAACCCGCGGATGCCCTGGGACGCGAAGCCCGCCTTGAACCCCGACGCGGATCTCGCGCGCCTCCAGCAGGGCCTCAAGGACGGCGCGTCGCTCTCCATCGGCGTGCAGCGCGACCAAGTCGAATGGCGCGCCTACGTGCGCTTCGACCAGGGCGCCTTCGACTTCAACGGCGGCCTGTCCCACGGCTGGAAGCGCACGCCGCGGCTCACGCTCTTCGGCGTCGAGTACCTGGGGCCCGGCCTGACGCTGAGGAGGGTGGACGATTGAAGCGCGGCACCGACCATTCCAGTCTCCGGGGTCTCACCGTCGTCGAGCTGGTGATCGCCATCGGGCTCTTCGCCATGCTGATGACCGCGGTGTTCGCCGTGATGCGCGGCTTCGTCGACGTGTGGGACAAGAGCGAATCGCGCCGCGCCCGCGTCGAGGAGGCCTCGGCGGTGGGGGAGATGCTGGCCCGCGACCTGGTGCAACTCGACGGCGGCGGCCGCGGGGACCTCCTGGTCCAGTGGGTGCCCTTCGACACCGACGCCGACGGGGCGAACGACAGCTTCTGGCCGCGCATGTCCCTGGTTCGCCACGCCTCGCCCGCGGAGATGGCGCGCCTGCAGACGCGCTCGGCGCAGAAGCAGCCCGGCCAGGGGCTGATCGAGGTGGCCTGGGTGGTGGTGCCCGCGTACAAGGGCCAGACGGAGCCCGACCGGCGCTCCGAAGGGCTGGTGCTGCGCGGCGAACGCCTCGCCTCCGCCCGCGACATCCACGGCAATCCCACGGGCGACGGCGAGGTCAGCTACTTCGACCCGCGCTTCTTCTCCCGCGGCGGCGAGCCCACGCCCGGCGCCCTGGCCGAGGTCACCGGCGGCGTGCTGTGGTTCGGACTGGAATTCGCGACACAGACCACCTCGCTCAAGGATGGCTGGCGCGTGGGCACGCAGATCCCCGACGCGGGCACCTCCTGGGACGCCTGGCGACGGGATCGGCCCGACGCCCAGATCCACGAGTGGAACCTGCCGGCCGCGGGCATGCCCAAGGCCAAGGATCGCGCGCTGCTGCCGCGGCGCGTCAAGCTGGAGCTCGAGTTCGAGCGTTCCAAGGAGGCCAAGCGCCGCACCCGCCTCTCGGAGTTCCTGCCCCTGGGGGCCAACACCATGGTGGTGGACGATGCCACGCGCCTGCCGACCCAGGCGGGCGCCTTCGTCAAGCTCGACGGCGAGTGGCTCAAGCTCGGCGCCCCGGGCGGCCGCACGGTCTCGGTGCAGCGCGGCATGCGCGGCACGCGGGCCGCCAATCACGAGCGCGGCGCGCGCGTGCACTTCGGCGAAACCTACGTGCGCGAAGTGCCCATCGGCCTGGCCCAGGAGGATTGGGACCTGTGAAGCCCTTCCAAGTTCAGACCCGGGCTCGGGCGGGCTTCACGATCGTCGAGGTCGTGGTCGCCATGGGCCTGTTCCTCCTGGGCATGTCCTGCGTGCTGGGGATCCTCTCCTTCGGCGCGGCGCTGACGCGCACGGCGGCCCTGCGCAACGACGGCGCCTCGGCCATGGAGGCGGTGATGGCCGACCTCGACGAGCAGCTCTTCCCCCTGGTGGTCGACGGCGCCTCGGTCAGCGCCGGCGCCCCGGGCGAGATCGCCGCGCGCACGCTGCCGGGCCGGCCTGACGTGACCTATACCGCCGTGGCGACCCCGAATCCGGCCCAGAAGGGCTATCCTGGCGGCGCCCTGGAGTACCGTGTGGACGTGACCGTCGCCTGGACCAGCGGGGGCCGCACCAAGAGCCGACAATTCACGACGCTGTGCGTGCGCGAGATCCCGTTCTCGGAGCGCCTGCGGCGTCAATTCGTGGAGAAGCCGTGATGGAGTGCATGAAACTTCGCCTGCCCGCCCTGCCGCGCGCCCTGGCCTTGGGGGTCAGCCTGGGGATCGTCCTGTTCCTGGCGCCCCTGGGAAGTGCCCTGGCCCAAGCTGAGCCCGAGGAGCCCGAGGGGCCCGCGGGCGCCGTGGTGCTGCTCAAACTCTCCGACGGCGGGTCCCTGTGGGGCCGCATTGCCGGCCACGACAGCGAGCGCCTCGCCTTTCAGCGCCTGGACAACGGCGGCATCGTGCGCCTGCCCTGGAAGCAGCTGGATCCGGACCAGGCCGGGCAGTTGCTCGAGGAATTCGGCTACGTGGACCACTCCGGCGATGAACTCTTCGTGGACGCCGAACGCCTGCAGCTCGACGACGGCACCGAGGTCATCGGCCGCATCGTCAGCCGCACCGAGGATTCGATCTTCGTCAAGACCGCCGACCGCCTCGTGCCCATTCCCAAGAAGCGCATCCAAGGCGCCGTGACCAACGTGGTCGTGCCGGCCCTGGACGTGTTCACGCGCGAGGAGTTGTACCGCGCCGAGGCCGAGAAGCTCGATCCGGCGAGCGCCGCGAGCCAAAACGAACTGGCGCTACTGCGAGCGCATTTCGATTTCACCAAGGCGCTGGAGCACTGCAAGCTCGCCCTGGAGCTCGACCCGTCCTTCTCCGGCGGCAGCCTCAAGCCCACCATCGCCCGGGTGCAGGAGAAGGCGGCCAACCAGGTCCAGCTGGACTTCCTCTACCAGGTGGACTCCCTGCGCTCGCGCGGTCAATTCGACAAGGCCCTGACCCAGTTGGAGCAGTTCACACAGAAGTGGCCTGACTCCAAGCTGCGCACCGAGGCCGAGCGCAAGAAGAAGCAGGTGGAGAAGGCCCGCGTGGCCGCCATGAAGGAGCTGGTGGCGACCCAGTACTACAAGTGGGCCGATCGGCTGACCACCGCCAAGGCCCGCGAGGAGGGCGCGAACCTGGAGTCGCTGCTCGCCTACCTGGAGGACAAGCTCAAGGAGGACCTCCTGGGAGCCGTGACCAAGGACCTGCAGCGGGCGGTCGGCGCCTCGGTCACCCCCGAGGAGGTCAAGAAGCTCTGGAACGAGCGCAAGCGCGGACGCTTCCGCCGCGCCTCCTACGGCCAAGGAACCTGGCTGCTCGGCGAGGCCGCGGCGCTCAAGGAGTATGGCGAGCAGAAGCCCAAGGCCCAGGAGGCGCCCAAGACGGCCGCCGAGGCCGAACGGGCGAAGCTCGAGGAGAAGATCAAGCGCTACCTGGCCAACCAGCAGATCGTCGCCAAGAAGAAGGCCGCCGCGGGCGCCAAGGAGGGCGAGGAGAGCGAGGAGGAGGTCTTCTGGCGCGGCTGGAGCTCGTTCTCGAAAGCCCAGTGGCTGCTGGCGCAATTCGTCGAGAACGGCGGCGAGTTCCGCGTGATCAAGGAGGAGCTCTCCAACTGCCCCGACTGCGGCGGCACGGGGACCCGCGAGATGATCAACACCGGCAGTGCCCGTTCCAATCCCCAGGGCGGCCAAGGCGGCGCGGGAGCCAACAGCGCGGGCGTCGTGGTGGTGGACTGCCCCCTGTGTCACCGCGTCGGCCGCATTCGCCGCGTGCTGTACTGGTAGGCGCGAGCCCATGAACGACACGTCCCTTTCGCGCGCCCCGCGCCGCGGGCTTTCCGCGGCGTCCAGGCACCTCGCCGCTCCCCTGTCCCTTGTGCTCGTGGTGTCCCTGGGGCTCCCGGCGTTCCTCGGCGCCTGCGCTGCCGCGGGCCAGGAGCGCGCCCCCGCGCTGGAGACCCGCGCCGCGCTGGCCGTGGAGCCGCCCGCGGCGGCCTGGTTCCGCCCCGCCTTCCGCGTGGAGGACTTCGTCGGCGAGGAGCGGGCAGAGGGCCCCGAGGCCTCCCAGGGCCAGACTCCCCCCGCCGGAACCCAGGACCCCGCCGCCACCAAGCCCGCGGCCGCGCCCGACGTGGACATCCCGATCGCCTACGTCTCCGGCGAGGCCATCGACGTGCGCTCCTTCCTGACGCGCCTGTGGATGCGCTCCAACGATGTGTCGCGGGAGGTCCTCGACCGGTTGGTGGTGGAAAACCTGGCCCTGATCGAGGCCGAGCGCCAGGAGATCGCCGTTTCTCCGACCCGCGTCGACGAGCGCAGCGAGGCCGCCTGGAAGGCCCTGGGCGAGAGCCTGGAACGCCAGGGCAAGGGCGTTTCCATCGCCGAGCACCTGCGTCGGGAACTCGGCGTGGACAGCGAGTACTACCGCCGCCAACTGCGGCGCGAGGCGATCCTGCAGATGCTCGCCGAGCGCGTGGTGCGCGCCTGGGCCTTCGCGCGGCCGCGCTGCGAGGTGCGGCTGGTGGAATTGGCCGATCAGGCCGCGCTGGACGCCTTCAGCGCCGGACTCGCCGCCGGGAGGGGCTTCGATGCCCTGGCCAAGGAGCTGCACCGCTACCGCGAAAAGGAACCGGACGGGGCCCACGTGACGCTGGTCAAGAACGACAACGCCGAGCTGTCGCGGCTGGCCTTCCACACGGCGGAGGGCAGCGTGGCGGGACCGCTCGCCGCCGAGCAGGGCCGGCACCTGATGCTGCGCGTCGAGAAGTTCCTGCCCCCCGTGACGGGCACCTGGAAGGAGATCGGCGCGACCATCGAAAAGAGCCTGATCGATGCACCCGTGGACGACCTGGAGTACGTCCAATGGCGCGCCGAGATGGTCAAGAGCTACTCGGTGGATCTGGAGCCGTTCTTCAAGCTGATCGGCGTCTCCCACTGAGTGCGCCTGGCGCGGGGGACCGCGCCGGCCGGTGCGTGAATTCCGAGGCAGGCGTGGCTAGGCTGAGACCATGAAGGACGCTTCCACCGCAGCACTTCGCGCCATCCTCGCCAACCAGAAGCGCATTCTCGCCAATCAGGCGACGATCCGCGCCAACCAGCAGAAGCTCGACCGCATCCTGTCCAATCAGGCCAGGATCGTGGCGAACCAGCGGACGATCCTGGCCAACCAGCGCCGGATCCTGGCGAAGTAGCCGCGCTTTCCGAGCGCGCTCCCCGGAGCCACGCCCGGTCGAGCGTGCGCCGTCCGTGCTCCGGACGAGGGCGGGGGCTACTTCGCGCGAAACTCCGCCAGCAGCTTCGTCAGGGCCTCGACCGTGGCCGGCCGGGCCTTCCCGGTGGCCAGGGCGATGGCCCGTTCGAGCTGCGCCACGGCCTCGGCCTTCTGGCCCATTCGATCGGCGAGCCGCGCCTTGCACTCCCGGGCCTGATAGCCGTCGGCGATGGCGATCGACTTGTCCACCCAGGCCATGGCCTTCTCGGGGGCCAGCTGGTGGTCGTAGTAGTAGCGCGCCGCGGTCAAGTACACCGCCGCGTCGTCGGGCTTGGCGTGCTGGATGGCCTCGTCGATGCGCGCCAAGAGGATCTTCTCGCTGTCCACCGCGATCTCGAAATTCACCGCGAGCTTCTCCCAGGCCAGCTGCACCACGGCGCTGTCGTCGCCCTTGGGCTCGATGGAGTAGCGCAACCACTCCGTGTGCGGCACGGCCACCGGCGTCACGTCGAAGCGCAGCTGGTCCTGGGCGGCGTCGTAGCGAAAGGCGCCCCACTGGTCGGCCTGCTTGTTGAGCACCAGGGTCCAGACTTTCTCGCCGGGGATGGCGAAGAAGGCGTAGGTGCCCGCCGGCACGTCGTGGCCCTCGACCCGCACCGCATCGCTGAAGCGCAGGGTGGTCGCCTGGTTGGCCCCCGCGCGCCACACCTCGCCGTGGGGCACCAGGGCGCCCCAGATCGGGCGGTTCTTGACCGCGGGCCGGTGGTATTCGAGGGCCACCGTGGCCGGGCCCACGGCCTGGGTGACCGAGGCGCCGGGGCTGGCCTGGGGAAGGCGCAGCGGATTTTGGGCCGCGGTCCACGGGGCGGGGGTCGGAGGCCGGGGGGGGGCTCCCGCGGAAGCCTGAGAGGCCACCAGGGTGAGCGCGAGGGCGGCGAGCAGTTCGGTCAGCGTGCGCATGGAGGTCCTCCGTGGGACTTGGGGCCGGAATTTCTGTAGGGAGGATAGCGAGCCCGGTTTCCACGCGTCGGGGTGGATTCCGGCGCCCTTGACCCGCGCCCCGGCCGCGGCGAAGCTCTGCTCACCATGGACAGCGACTCGAACGCGCCGGGCAGTGACGAATCCGCGCTGGTCGAGGCGCCGCCCGAGCTTTCCGGCAGCGAATCCCGTTCCCTCGCCCAGGAACCCGCCACCGCGGAGCCTTCCCCGGGGCACCCCGAGATTGCGCCCGAGCCGCAGGAATCGGCCGAGGCGCCCCTGGAGCAGGGAGCCGGGCCCGCCGGGGGGGCCGCCGGGGAGGCCGCTGGCATCCACTGGACGGACGACGGCCTGGAGCGGGCCGTGGCGGCGATCCTGTTCGCTTCCTCCGAGCCCCTCGGCAACGCGCGCATCGCCGCGGCCCTGACCAACACCAGCCCGGCCCACGTGGCGGCGGCCATCGACCGGGTCTCCTCGCGGCTGGTGGCCTCCGGATTGCCCTTCGAGCTGATCGCCATCGCCGGGGGCTGGCAGCTGTTCTCCGCCCGCGACATGGCCGACGTGGTCTCGGGCTTCACCAAGGGCCGCCGGGACGACAAGGTCAGCCCCGCCGCCCTGGAGACCCTGGCGGTGGTGGCCTACCGCCAGCCCGTGAGCAAGGCCGAGATCGAGGCCGTGCGCGGCGTCCAGGCGGGGCCGATCCTGAGGGCCCTCGTGGATCGCGGATTGATCAAGGTGGCGGGCCGCTCGGAGGATCCGGGTCACGCGCTGCTCTACGGGACGACGCGCAAGTTCCTCGACACGTTCGGGCTCTCCGACCTCAAGGACCTGCCCCGGGACGCCGAGCTGGTGCGAGATTCCTGAGCCCGGGGCCCCATGTTGCCGCTTCCCGGGCCGCCGCTCCCCGGGGTGCCGGGGGGCATGCTCCAGGACTCCGTGGGCCGTCGGGAGTCCGGCGGGAGTCCGGCGGGCGTCCAGAGCCCTCCGGGCCCTCCTCCGGGCCGCCGACGGCCCCTTCCGGTTGCGGTGATCCGGCGGACGCCCCTACACTCTTCGCCCCCAGCGGCGCCCCGGACCCGGTCCCGGCGCGGTCTTTCCCGGCGCCAGCGCGCCCACGAGCAGCATGTCCAATCAACCCAAGCATCCTGATCCCGCGGGGCACGGCTCCAAGCCCGCCGGCACTCCGAGCGAGTTGCACGACGACGACGCCATCGTCGTTCCCAAGGGGACCAGCAAGCTGCGCTTCCTGTTCCTCCTGGTCCTGACCATCCTGATCCTGGTCCTGTTCACGGTCGGCGACCAGTTGATCAGCTCCATCGGCCGCCCCGCGGCCAAGACGACCGACGTCGTCTGGGACGGTCCGGTGGTGGGCAAGCGGGTGATCAGCGTCACCGAGTTCATCGACGAGAAGCGCCGCGAGGACCTGTTCCGCGGGGCCTTCGGCGCCCGCTCCAACAAGTTCGACGACGACGAACTGGCCTCGGAACTCCTGCTGGACGATCTGGCCCAGCGCACCGGCATCCAGATCTCCGTCAAGGACCTGGCGCGCGCCATCTACGAGGGCTTCCCGGGCATCTGCCCGCCCATGCAGAATCGGGATTTCTACCTCAAGTACCTGGAGAGCGTGCGTGTGCCCGCCCCGGTTTTCGAGGGCGTCCTGATGCGCAAGCTGCGCGTGGAGCGCTACCAGCAGTTCGTGCGCGGCGCCACGATGGTGGCCGACACGTCCAAGGTCGAGAGCGAGTGGCAGAAGCTGAACCCCCAGTTCGCCTTCGACGTGATCGAGGTCACGCACGCGAACTTCGATGCCGAGGCCAAGGCCTCCCAGCCCGACGAGGCCGGCATGCGAGCCTGGTATGACGCGATCCCGGACAAGCGCGCGCTGTTCTTCGCCGACTTCCTGCCCGCCAGCAACGCAGCCGAGGTGGTGGCCTACGTCTTCGGCGGCGCGAACACCGCCGAGGAGCTGATCGCCAAGTTCCCGCTGCCCGCGGAGACGGACGCCGAGCAGACCGCCAAGGACTACTACAACCAGTACTCCAGCGTGCGTTTCCTGCGCGAGACGCCGCTGCCCGAGGGCTCCCCCGAGGCCGAGGGCAAGGACCGATTGATCAACTCCTTCGAGGAGGTGGCCGACCTGGCGCGCCGCGAAAGCCGCGTGCTGTACGCCCTGCGGGCCTGGGTGGCCGACATCAAGCTCCGCAAGGCCGAGGGCAAGCCCCTGGACCTGGCGGCCGAGGCCGCAGCCCTGGGGCTCACCTTCCGCCCCTCGGACGGCGCCAAGTCGGATGCCGACTGGACCGCCCTGGCCGACATGGGCGGACCGTTCCTCACGCGCTCCATCGCCGGCACCGTGAAGGACGACTTCGGCGCCGACATTTCCGTCGACCGCCGCGCGATGACCTTCCCGCGGGTCCTGGAGAAGAACGCCTCCGCGCCGCCGCCCTATGAAAAGGTGGCGGAGAAGGCCGTGGCCGAGTGGCTGAAGCAGAAGACCCAGGAACTGGCGGTCGCCAAGCTCACGGCCGTGCGCGACGCCCTGCCCAAGGCGCCGATTCCCGAGGGCACGACGCCGCCCGCGGTGCAGAATCCCAAGGCCGACGAGGCCCAGTTCAAGGCCGCCGCCGAGGCCGCGGGTCTGGTGGTGGAACGCCGCGACTGGATGACGACCACGGCCCAGAACAACGACCCCGAGGCGTCCAAGCCGAGCCACGAGTTCCTGCGCTTCAACGGTTTCCTGCGCAACCTGCCCGCGGACGAAGTCTCGGCCGTGCAGCAGGACCGCATGCGGCTGCGCAGCTACCTGGTGCGCAGCCTGGGCCAGCGGGAGCCGCCCGAAGTCAAGCTGACCCCCAACGACTTCACCCGGATCGTGCAGAGCCTCGAGCAGCAGAGCTTCGAGGACTTCGTCACGGCCAACTTCTCCCCCGAAGCCCTGGGCCAGCGCTACAACCTGAAGGTGCGCGGCTCCACCAAGATCCCGCTGCCCGAGGATTCCTGATCCGGCGTCCCGGGGATCCGGGACGACGTGCTTCGGCCCGGCGGGAGGACCCTAGGGCCCTGTTTTCTCCGCCAGCAGGGCGATGGAATGTCCGAAGGGTGCATTCCAGCGGCCCGTGAAGCACGTTTCGGCGGCGAAGACCCGCCACAGGGCCCCGTGGGCCCAGCGCGGCAGGGGCCAGGAGAGGTTGGTGCGCTCGCAGGGGTCCGAGACTTCGGCCCCCGGCTTGGTCTCCAGGGCCTTGAGCGCCAGGGCCACCGGCACGATCGCAGGCGCCAGCAGCACATTGGCGTGGGTGTTGCGCAGGATCGCGAAGCCCGCGCCCTCCACGGCCGCGGCCAGGGTCCGACGGGTGTAGCGGCGACGGTGCATGGCCACCCGATCGTTGTTGGCGAAAAGCCACGGGTAGGCGGGAACGCTGAGCAGCAAGACTCCCCCGGGGGCGAGGACGCGCCGCGCCTCCCGCAGCGCGCCTGCCTCGTCGTCGAGGTGCTCGAGCACGTCGAACAGGCACAAGAGGTCGAACGCTCCGTCGCGGAAGGGGAGCGGCGCGGCCGGAGAGCACAGCCTGGGGACGGGCCGCGCCAGGTCCTGGCGCCCGGCAATTCCCCGCAGGCACTCCAGGTCCACGTCGCAGGCCACCACGGTCTCGCAGCGTTCCGCAAGGCCGGGCAGGAAGCCGCCCGGGCCGCAACCCAGGTCCAGGACCCGCCGTGGGCGCGCGGCGGGGGCCCGGGGATCTGCGCACCGCCCGCGGCGGGCCAGGAACCGGTCCAGCAACGCCAGGTAGACCGCGCGCCGGCCGCGGAACCACCAGTGGTCGCGTTCCAGCGCCAGGAACTGGGCGTAGGCTTCGCGTCGCATGGCTAGGGCGAACTCCCCCGGCCGGGCCCAGCGCGGCGCGCCACCACGATCATTTCGTCCTGGGGGTTCACGTACAGGGCCTCCACGGGGAGCCTGGCGGCCGCGTCCGCCGCCCAGGCGAGCCAGGGGGCCACGCGCCGCGCGCGCTCGGCCACGAAGCGCGGCGACACGTATTTGCCAGCTCCCCGGCGCGTGCGGAACAGCACTTCGAAGCCCGTGCGCTCCAGGGCGCGCGTCAGCGTGCGCGGCGAGAAGTGCAGCAGGTGCTCGGCATGCTTGTAGTGCGTCCAGCGCCGGCCCAGGAGCCGCGCCGCCCAGGAATTCACGTCCTGGGTCTCGATCACGAGGCGGCCCTCGGGCGCCAGGAGTTCCCGGGTCCGCGCCAGGGCCGCCAGGGGATCGCACAGGTGCTCCAGCACGTCCCACAGGGAAATCAGCTCGAAGCTTTTCGGCTTGTGGGGAAGGTCGACGAGCGTGCCGCCGTGGATGCGCGCCGCGCCGAAGCGCGCCACGGCCGCGGCGCGGATGGCCGGAGAGGGCTCGATGCCGTGGACCTCGAAGCCCCGCTCCGCCAAGGCAACCATGGAGAAGCCCGCGGCGCAGCCCACGTCGAGGGCTCGGCCGCCGCGAGGCAGGTGCCGGGCGAGGCGGCGCCAGCGGGCGCGAAACGTGCGCAAGTACAGGGCTTCGTCCCCCAGGTAGTCGGAGTAGCCCCGTTCACGGGCCGCGGGCGAGCGCCAGTAGTCCGCGCCGTAGACCTCGGCCATCAGGGCCCGTTCCTCGCGCCGCGGCGTCACGTACACCAGTTCGCAGGCGGAACAGCGCACGATCGAGTGCGGCCCCTCGCGGAACAGGATCCGGCGTTCGCGGCTGCCGCACAGGGCGCAGGCGGGATCGATGCCGGCCGGGCCCGGAAGATCCGCGGCGGCCTGCGTCCCGACCGGTGCTTCCTGGCTGGCCCCGGGTTCGCGCTCGTTCACCCGAAGTACTCGCTCTTCGATCCGATGGCCGCGCTGGCCCGCGAGCCTTGTTCGGCGTCGCCGCGCAACAACTCCGCGGCAAACGCGCGGCCCATGGCGATCGAATGGTCCATGTTGTTGTAGCGGTACAGGCCCTGCCGGCCGGTGGTGGCCAGGTTCTTCACGTGGGCGGAGGCTTCGCGCAGGGCCTCCAGGTTCTCACGGTACTCGAGGTCGTAGACCGGGTAGGCGTAGGGGAGCTTGGAGATGTCCAGCCCGCGGCATTCGCCGGCGGAAACCACGCCGATGCGGATCAGGTCCGCCTCGGCGATGCGGGCCGCCTCGGCCAGCGTGAGCCGCCAGCGCTCGTCGCCGGGCCGGCAGGTGATCTCGCAGCAAACCACGGTTCGATCCCCGGGCGCGGAAGTGTCGCTGAAGTTCTTGAACTCGGTGATGCGGTGGATCGTCAGCTCCGGCTGGGGCAGATAGACCCAGTGGTCGGGGATCACGCTGGGACGCAGCACCTCCAGGTACACGAACACGATCCCGATGTAGGCGAGCCGACCGATGGCGGCGCGGGCCTCGGCCGAGATCGGCGGATCCAGTGTCTCCAGCATGCGCGGCAGCGGAATCGTGCTGATCACCTGGTCGCAGGCCAGCGCCACGGGGCGCCCGTCCCGCAGGCAGTGCACGCGAACCGCTCGGCCGTCCCGTACCTCGATCCGCTCCACCGGCGTGTCGAGCCAGATCTCGCCGCCCTGGCGGCGGATCTTCTCGGCGTACTTGCGCGACAATTGGCCGATGCCGCCGAGCTTGGGGTACCAGAATTGCCTGACCAGGCTGCGCACCTCGCCGTTCTTCGGCGGGAAGAGCGTCTTCACGACCGCGTCCCACAGGCTCGCCTGGCTGATGCGCTGGGCGGCCCAATCGGCGGAGATCTGGGATGTGGGCATGCGCCAGGCCTTGGCCGTGTAGGTCCCGAAGAACAGCAGGAACAGCGTGTTGCCGAAGCGCTTCTTGACCCAGTTCTCGAAGTTCGTGTCGGGGATCGGCCGGAACCATTGGGTCACGCGGATCCACAGGTAGTCGAGGATCGCCCGCGCCAGGATGCGCAGCGGCAAATTGGAGAGCACGTTCGACGTCACCAGCGGGTAGTCGAAGAACTTCCCCAGCAGGTAGATGCGCGAGCGGCGTTCGCGGATCACCACTTCGTCGTCGAGGATCTCGTAGAAGTGGGCGATCAGCTCCTCGTCGCGCGTGTGGAAGCGGTGGGGCCCGTGGTCGAGCCAGTAGGGGCCCACCTGCCAGCTCGAGGCCATGCCCCCGACCTCGTGCTGCTTCTCCAGCAGCGTGACTTTGACCCCGGCCCGGGTGAGGGCATGGGCGGCCGAGAGGCCGGCGAGGCCCGCGCCGAGGATGACGACGTGCATGAAGGGGCGACCGGACAGGCCGGCGCGCGTCCTAGGATCGGTCGCCGGGGCCCCAAGCTCAAGCCGCAGGGCCCAGCGATCCGCCCCCGCGGGCAACGTCGTGCGGGGTTGGGCCCGATTCGACGGCTCGGGCCCGCGAGGCTCGGGCTAGGCCTCAGCCGGGGCGAAGTGCACCCAGAAGACGGCTCCGCCGCCCGGTCGCGGCCGGTAGCCCGCGTCGCCGCCGATGGAGCGCGCCTGGAGCATCACCAGGTGCAGTCCCAGGCCCGCGCCGCGGGCCGTGCGCGTGGCCTCGGTGCCCACGCGATAGAAGGCCTCGAAGACCTTCCCGGCTTCGTCGGCGGGCACCCCGGGACCGCGGTCCAGGACCTCCAGGGACACCTCGCCGTTCTCGAAGCGCGTGCGCACCAGGATCGGCTCGGCTCCCGGCTGGGCGGGATCCACGGGCGCATACTTGCGCGCGTTCTCCACCAGGTTCGAGACGATGGAGACCACCGCCTCCGGGGTGAGCAGCACCTCGGGGATCTCCGGGGCCAGCTCGAAGGCCAGATCGCCCTCGGGGCCGTACTGCACCAACTGGCGCTGCAGGCCCGCCACGAGCGCGTTCAGGTCGCCGGGTTCCGCCTGGGTGCTGCCGGCCGAGAGCCGGGCCTTCTCCAGCACGCGCTCCACCAGCGTGTTCAGGCGCTCGCTGGCGCGCACGATGCGCTTGTAGTACTCGCGCTGCTTCTCGGCCGGGCCCGCGTCGCCGTCGAGCAGCATCTCGCCGTACATTTTGATCGAAGTCAGCGGCGTGCGCAGCTCGTGGGTCACCGCGGCCACGAAGTTCTCCGTTCGAGCCGCCTGTTCCAGGTCCTTGCGCACGCTGCGCAGCAGGAGCCACATCCCGGTCGAGAGGGACACGCCGAGCATGGCGGCCAGGGCCAGGAAGCTCCAGCGCAGGCTGGAGTAGGTGGACTCGATCGTCTGGTAGTCCACGGCGATCTTGAGCGGCCGGAAGTCGCGTTCCTCCGGCGCGGCGGTCTCGAAACCCAGGTCCGCCAGCAGCCGGATTTCCGCGTGGTATTCGCCCGTGCCGCCGCAGCAGGGATCGCCCCCGTAGGGCACGAAGCGCTGGGAACTGTCGAGCACGCTGCGGGCCAGCTGGGCCGGCAGGTCGCGGAAGAACCAGTCCGGGTCGATCAGGAAGCCCTGGATCAGGCTCATGCCCCCGGCGAGCGCGTCGAAGCAGGAGCCGTAGCTCGCCAGCTCGGGCAGCGGGCCGTAGAGCAGCACGCGCCGGGTGGCCACCAGCCGCGGCACGCCCTTCGAATCCAGGAAGAACTGGACGTGGAACGGCGTGACGTCCAGGGTGACCTTGAGGTGCGAGAGCCCGCCCTGGCCGAACTGCAGGCAGTCGAAGTCCCGTTTGTGCAGGCGGTTGAACACCACCTGCAGCAGCGAAACGTCCACGCTCTGGGGCTGGTCCCAGCGCGAGAACATCTTGATCATCACGCCCTCCTCCAGGAACCGCTTCATCAGCTCCCGCAGGGCGGGCCCGTATTCGGCCTCCAGAACGGATTCCTTGGAGTTGGAACCGCCCCACAGGTCGAGGGCCATCTCCCGGTCGCGCAGATCGAAGCAGAACCAGGTCAGGATCGCGTCGCGGCGCTTCTCGGAGACCAGGGGCGAGGTCACCGCCGTGGCCTCGGCGAGGCTCACGTCGGCGGTGATCATCAGCGACCCGTAGTCGGCGAAGGGCCGCTCCGCCTCGCCGTCGATCAGGCGCTGGACGCGGTCATGGATCAGGTCGACGAAACGCGCCGCCGTGTCCTCGGCCTTGTGGGGGATCGCCTCGCGCTCGGCTTCGTAGTTGCCGATCTGTTGGTGCCACAAGAGGCCGCCGAGCACCAGCGTCGGCAGCACGATCAGCACCCCGTAGAGAATCAGGGCGGTGCGGTGCGTCCTCAGCTGAACCAACGGTAGCCCTTGCCGCGCACCGTCTGGATGAACTGCGGCTTGGCGGGGTCCACCTCGATCTTGCGCCGCAGTCCGACGATGTGGATGTCCACCGTGCGGGTCTCGACGTTGGGGCTCTTGTAGTGCCACACGTCCACCAGGAGGTCGTCGCGCGTCACCACCTTGTCGCGGTGGCGCATCAGGTACTCCAGGATGTCGCCTTCGCGGGGCGTCATGGGGATCACCTGACCCTTGCGGTAGACCTCGAGGCGTGCCAGATCCACGGAAATGCCGCCCGGAAGATCCAGGCGGGCCCGCGCCGGCGTCGCCGAATCGCGGCGGCGGAATTGTGCCTCGACCCGCGCCACGAGCTCGCGGGGCGAGAACGGCTTGGACATGTAGTCGTCCGCGCCCGCCTGGAAGCCCGCGATCAGGTCGTCCTCCTCGGCCATGGCGGTCAGGATCAGGACGCGCACGTCCTGGCGCTCCCGTCGCAGGGTCTTGAGCAGCTCCAGTCCGTTCATGCCGGGGAGCATCAGGTCGAGCACCACCAGGTCGAACGGGCTGGCGCGCAGCCGTGCCAGCCCCGAGGGGCCGTCCCCGGCCACCTCGGCCTGGAACCCCGCGTTCGTCAACGCGTCGCGCACGCCCAGGGCGAGATCTTGCTCGTCCTCGATGATCAGGATGCTGTGGGCCATCGTTTTCGTCTTCGAACGCGACGCGGTTGAAGCGTGTGACATACGGGGGCGGTCTCGATCGGGGCGCGGAGCAGGGAGCTCGCGCGCCGGGTCTGGGATTCCCCGCGGCGTCGCAGCTCACAGGATAGCGAGCTTGAGACCCGCGCGGGTAAGGAAGCGGCGTGACTACGCAGCATCCTGCCCGCCGTTCCCGCCGGGTTCCGTTTGTTGTCTGTATCCGGGCCAGGACTTACCCCGTTCCAACCTCGGCCTCACCTGCGCCTGGCCCGCACCACGAGCGACACGCCGCGGCGGAGGCCGAGGGCCCGCAGCAGCGTCGCTTCGCTCCCCAGCGCACCCGCCAGAAGCGCGTTCACCGGCCGCGGCAGCCGGTGGAAGTCCGTGGTGGGCGGACGCGGGCGCCCTTGGGCGAGCGCACGGCGCCAGCGGCGCACCGCCCAGACCAGGGGCCAGGGCGCGAGGTTGAAGCCGTGGCTCGACTCCACGGAGAATCCCGCGGCGTCGAGCCGCGCCTCCAGCTCCCCGGGCCGGTAGCGCCGGCGATGGCCCAGGGCCTCGTCGTGGACCGACCACAGGCCGGGGCCGGCGGGCACGGTGACCACCAACACTCCGCCCGGGGCGAGCACGCGGGCCAGCTCGGCGCAGGCCTGCCCGTCGTCCTCCACATGCTCCAGCACGTCGCAGCACAGGGCGAAGTCGGCCGAGGCGGCCGCCAGGGGCAGGCGGGCCACATCGGCGCGCACGAAGCGGGCCCCGAGCTCGCGGCCGGCGGCGAGCTCGAGCGCCAGAGGATCGGCCTCCAATCCCAGGCACCGCCCGGCCGCCTCGGGGGGGAGCCTCGCGCACAGCCAGGCCAGATTGGCGCCGGTGCCCGAGCCCACGTCCAACAGCGCCCGCCGGCCGCCGCCGGCGAGCCCACGGTCCACGTGGGCGCGGATCGCGGCGCGGCGGGCGCGGAACCACCAGTGGTCGTCCTCCAGGGCGCGCAGTTCGAGCATCGCCTCGCGGTTCACGGCCGCCACGCTCCACGGCGCAGTTGGAGCGCGATGCGCCCGAGGTCCAGGGCCGAGCGCAGGGCCGCGCGGGGCACGCGCACCTTGCTGCCGCCCGAATGGTGCCAGTGCACCGGCACCTGGGCCACGGGGAGCCCCCGGGCCCGCGCGATGGCCAGAATTTCGGCGTCGAAGGCCCAGCCGTCGATCCGTGCCCGCTCGAAGATCTCGCGCCGCGCGCGTTCCGAGAAGGCCTTGAAGCCGCAGGTGAAGTCGGCGACCTCCGCGCTGACGCACAGGCGCGCCAGGCGCGAAAAGACCCGGCCCAGCCACTCGCGCAGCAGGGGTTGGCGCCGCTCGATGCGGGCGCCTTGGACCCGGCGGCTGCCGACCGCCACCTCGGCACCGGCGGCGAGGGCGGCGAGCAGGGGCTCGAGGTCGGCCAGGTCCGTGGACAGGTCCGCGTCCAGGAACACGGCCCTGCGACCGCGGGCGGCCAGCATCCCGGTGCGCACCGCCGCGCCCTTGCCCAGGTTCGTCCCGTGGGTCAGCACCCGCACCCGCTCTCCGCGGGACCGCAGCAGACCGGCGGTGCCGTCGGTGGATCCGTCGTCCACGCACAGGATCTCGAAATCCTCCCCGCGGGACGCGAGGTAGCTCTCCAGCTGGTCCAGATTCCGCTCGATCCCCTTGGCTTCCTGGAAGGCGGGCACCACGACGGAGAGCTCCGGTTGCGTCACGCAGGGAGTCTATCGGCGCGAACGCGCGGTTTTCGCGCCAAGCTTGCGGCGCGAGTCCCACTTGTCTTTGCTGGAAGGGCTTGAGCAGCGCCCGCCACTCCTCGTCCAGGACTTCCGATGCGGCCGACGCGCCGCCGCGCCCGGGTTCTCCCGCGCCCGAGGAGCCCCCGCGGCCCGACGGGCCGGTGCCCGCCCCGGGTGCTCCTTCCTGGCGCGAGCTCCTGGCGGTGTGGTTCTTGGCCCTGTGCGCTTTTGCCTGGCCGCTGCGCGAGGGCCTGTTCCATGGCGATCGACTGCTCTGCGCCGTGGACACGGCCACGGCCCAGTTGCCCTGGTGCGCGGCTCCCGGCGGATCCCCGGCGGTGGCCAATCCCGAACTGGCGGACCAGGGCATGGTCTTCTATCCGGCCTACCGGTTTGCCCTGCGAGAATGGAGTCTCGGCGGTCCGCCCCTCTGGAATCCGCTGATCTACGCCGGTGCGCCCGCGGTGGGCAACCCCCAACTGGGTCTCCTGGATCCCCAGGTGCTGTTGCAGGTGGTGCTGGGGCGCGCCCTCGGCGAAGGCGCCTTCGACTGGAGCTTCGCCCTGCTCCTGTGGCTGCGCCTGGCGGCGGCGGCGGCGGGAGCCTACGCACTGGCCCGTCGAGTCTCCCTCGGCCGCCGCGGCGCCGCCCTCGCCGCCGTGGGTTTCTCCACGGCGGGCTTCACGATCCTGTGGGCCAACCACTCCCTGGGGCACGTGACGCCCTTCCTGCCCTGGGTGCTCTATGCGCTCGAGGGCCTGCGCGCCCACCACGGCGCGCGGCGAGCGCGCTCCTTCGCGGCGGCTGCGTTGCTCTTCGCGGCCGCGATCCTGGGCGGCCACCCCGAGACTGCCTTCAACCTCGGCCTGGCGGCGGGGCTTTGGGCCCTGGCCCTGGCGCGCGAATCCTGGCGCGCGGCCTTCACGGCCTTGGGCGCCCTGGCCCTGGGCACGCTGCTCGCCGCGCCGAGCCTGCTGCCCTTCGTCGAGTACCTGACCCATTCCGGGGCCCTGGTGGCGCGCCGCCTCGCCGCGCCGGACCGCGAGCCCGATTGGATCGCCGCCGGTCTGTTCCTCCTGGCCGCGGGCGCGGTCTGGCGCTGGCGCGAGCTCACGTCCACGGGCGCCCCGGGCGTCCACCGCGGGGGCGGGTTCGCCGCCCTGGGTCTGGGCGGGATCGTGGCCGGGGCCGTGGTGATCGCCTTCGGCGGCCTGGGAGGGGCCGCGCCGCGGCTGCTGCTCTGGCCCGCGGCCTTCGGCCTGCCCCACGACACGGCCGCGACGGGAGGTTACTGGGGAGGCGGACAATTCCTGGAGCAGGCCAGCGCCTGGGTCGCGGCGCCGATCCTGCTGCTCTCCCTGGGGGCCTGCTTCGCCGCGGGCGGGCCGGGCGCCATGCGGCGGCGCGGCACGTGCCTCGCCCTGGCCCTCGGCGGGCTCTGCCTTTCCCTGGACGCGCCGGGCCTGGGCGAGCTCTACGGCGCGCTCCCCCTCGTCGGGCTCGCCGCGGGGGCCCGCGCGGCCCTGGTGTCCGCCCTGTGCCTCTCGCTCGTCGCCGGAGAATTCCTCGAACGCGCGCCCCGGGCCGCCAGCTTCGCGGCCCTGGGGAGCCTGCTCGTGCTGGCGCCCTGCGCGCTGTACCGCGGCGCGCCCGAGCCGGTGTCCCTGCCCGCCGAATTCTCACGGGCCGCCGACCCGAACGACGGCGTGGTGGGCTTCCTCGAACGGCCCGCCCCGGAACTCGACGGCGCGGCGGCCCTGTCCGGCTGGATCGACCCCGGCCTCGCCGTGGGCGCCGCGGAACTGCGGGTCGAGAGCTTCAGCGCCCAGGGCGCGCGCCAGGAAAGCGTGCCGGTGGAACTCACCCGGGCGGCGCCGACGATTCCCGAAGGACCCGCGCTGGGATCGAACGGGGCCCCCGCGCCGCCCGGCGCCCTGTACTTCCGCGCGTCGCGCCTGTGGCTTGAGCACCTCGACGAGGGAGTGGTGCGATTCACCCTGCGGCTCTCCGCGGCCGACGGCCGGCTCCTCGGGGAACGCGTGGCAGCGGTTTCCACGCTCTCCCGCGAACCCGTTCTGGATCCCACGACGCTGATCCTCTGGGTGCTCGCCCTGCTGTTCCTTCTGGGACTCCCCGCGCCCGCGGCGGCCTGGGCCCTGGTGGTCTTCGCGGCCCTGCAGGCGTTCCTGCTCCACGACGGCGTGCACTCGGCCGTGCCTCGCGCGCGCGCTTTTCCCGAGACCGCCACCGAGCGCATCCTGGCGCGCGAGCTGGGCTCGCGGCGCACCTTCGCCGAGCCCGGGGTGCTGCCCGCCAACACCGGGATGGTGCGCGCGCTGCGGGCCGTGGACGGCTACGACGGCCTCGATCCCGCCTCGTTCGACGGATACCGGGCGGCCGTGCTGCGGCCGGGAGTGCAACCCCTGATCGGCTTCAGCGCGCGCAACGCGCGGCTCGCCTCCGCACCCTTCCGCCTTCTGGGTGTCGGCGCCCTGGTGCTCAGAGGCCCCCTGGAGGCGCCGGGCTTCGAGCTCGTGGCCTCCCCCGAGCCGGGAGCCCCGGAGCACGCCGAATGCTGGATCTACCGCGCCCTCGATCCGCTGCCGCGGGCCTTCTGCGTGCCGCGCACGATTTCCCGCGAGGCCGCCCTCGCCGATCTGGAGCGCTTCGATCCGCTGGCCGCTGCCTTCCTGGAGGACGGCGCCCGCGTGGAGCTGGCCCGGCCCTTCTCCCGCGCCGAGGTGCGCGAGCTCGAATTCGAGAACGACGCCGTGCGCATGACCGTGGACCTCGACGGCGACGGCCTCCTGCTGCTCACCGAGCAGCATTTCCCCGGCTGGCGCGCCACGGTGAACGGCGAGGAGCGGCCCGTGCTGCGCGCCGATTCGATCTTCCGCGCCCTGAGCCTTGGCGCGGGAGTCCACCGGATCGAGTTCCGCTACGCGCCCGCGTCCTGGCGCGCGGGGCTCTGGCTCTGCCTCGCGGCCGCGTGCGTTCTGCTGTTCGTCGCGCGGCGCCTGGGTCGGCCTGGGATTCCCCACCCGTGAACACCACCGTCTGCGTCGTCTTCGCGCTGGTGTACCTGGGAATGATCCTCGGGGCGCTGCCGGGCCTCGCCCTGGATCGCTCGGGCATCGCCTTGCTCGGCGGCCTGGCCCTGGTGGCCTTCGGAGTGCTGACGCCCGCGGAGGCGTGGAATGCCATCGATGTGCCGACGATCGCGTTGCTCTTCGGCTTGATGGTGGTTTCGGCCCAGTTCCGCCTGGCGGGGTTCTATTCGGCCCTGACGCGGCGCCTGGCCGCCGCCGAGATGTCGGCGGAGCGACTTCTCTTGTGCGTGGTGCTCACCTCCGGCGCGCTCTCGGCCCTGCTGGTCAACGACATCGTCTGTCTGGCCCTGGCGCCGATCGTGGTGGAACTCGCCGCGCGCCGCCGCCTCGATCCCGTGCCGTTCCTGCTGGGTGTCGCCGCGGGCTCCAACGTGGGTTCGGCGGCGACCCTGATCGGCAACCCACAGAACATGCTGATCGGACAGGCGCTCGGGCTTTCGTTCCGCGGCTACCTCGCCGACGCGCTGCCGGTGGCGGCCGCGGGCCTGTGGATCACCTGGTGGGTCCTCTTGCGGGCCTGGCGCGGGCGCCTGCAGCGCGACACGCAGCCCTTCACGGCCGAGGCGCCGCCCTTCGACCCGTGGCAGACCGCCAAGGGCAGCCTGGTGCTCGCCGTGCTCGTGGGTCTGTTCCTGCACGGGGGCCTGCCGCGGGACGTGGTGGCCCTGGCGGCCGCGGGCGTGCTGCTCTGCTCGCGGAGCCTGGCCTCGAGTCGTTTCCTGGGTCTGGTGGATTGGCCGCTGCTCGTCCTGTTCGTGGGCCTGTTCGTGGTGCACTTCGCCCTGGCGGGCACCGGCCTCGTCACCGACGCCTTCGCCGCCGGCCGTGCGGCGGGCTTCGATCCGGCTCACCCCGTGGCGCTGTTCCTGGTGACGCCGCTGCTCTCGAACCTGGTGTCCAACGTGCCCGCCACGATGCTGCTGCTGCCCGCGGCCGAGCACCCCCAGGCGGGCGCGATCCTGGCCCTGTCGAGCACCCTGGCGGGCAATTTCCTCCTGGTGGGTTCGATCGCCAACCTGATCGTGGTGGAGCAGGCCGCGCGGCTCGGCATTCGCATCGGCTGGCGCGAGCATGCGCGCGTGGGCGTGCCCATCGGAGCGGCGACCCTGGGGCTGGCGGCCCTGTGGCTGTGGGTGCGGGCGGGGTAGCCGGAGAGCCGGCAAGTCCCAGGCAATCGAAGCGTCCCCTGCGGCGCCGCCCGCGTAGGGCGGGAGACGCGCAAGTCCCGCACCGGCCGCCTGGTGCCCTCCCACGCACCCGGAACGCGAGAAAACCCTGTTGCGTTCCCCCCGCGATCGCCTTCGAGGAGCTGGACCGGGTGGCCGCACCCGGAGGACTCCCCGGCCCCGGTTTCGGAGATCGCCATGTCCAGGTTGCTTGTGTGGTTCACCCTGAGCTTCCTTTTCAGCCTCGCTGCGCGCCCGGCGGAGGCGCAGGCCCAGCTCAACAGCCCGGATCTGGAGCTCACCGTGCCCTTCGCCCTGCCGCCCCCTCTCGGGGGGCGCGTCATGGACATGGCCTACACCAAGGACGGCCGGCTGATCGCGGCCTGGGTGGAGTACCGCGACCACCAGGACGATCGCCTCGTCGTGGCGAGCTTCGACCCGCCGCTCGGCCGCTGGACCCTCTACTCGAGCTTTCCCTATTTCCGGCGCGTCCTGGAAATCGGATTGACCGTCCCGCAGCGCCTCAGCCCTGACCCGGCCAAGAACCGCATCTACATCGTCGCCCACGTCGCGCAGGACATCGGCCTGGGGGCGGACGGGGAGTGGATCCTGCTGATCTCCGGCCCGCTGGATCGGCCCTGGGGCACGCCCGATGCAAACGGCTGGCCCAAGAGCGGCGGTCCAGGAAAAATGCGCGTGGTCGGGGACCTGCCGCAGCTTCCGATGCGCTCCTGGCGCCGAATGCACCCCACGGTCGCCTGCGTGCCGACCGTGGGCGACGACTTCACCGAATACACCGTGGAGCTGGCCTTCGCCTTCAGCGAGCTGGCCTCGGGACAGGAGTCGATCCTGTGGTCGCGGTCGAGGACCTACGGCACCACGCTGGAACCCACGCAGCGCATCACGGGGCCGCAGCAGAGCCCGAGCATCCGCAACGCCCAGCAGCTCAGGACCGGCGCCTACCGGCACCCCAGCGTGGCCTGCGATTCCAAGAACGCGGTGCTGGCGATCGGATTCCAGGACGACGTGCGCCAGGTGGTTCACGTCCTGGGGGGCAAGCCGGACAGTCTGCTGGAGTATGCGTTCGGCACGCCGGAGAACGACGGCAAGGAGGAGCGGGCGCCGTCCCTCGCCACCTATGACCGGCGCATCTACTTCACGTGCCTGGAAGGACCGGTGCAGAGCACGGGTTCGATGGACCTCTGGCTGTACGACGGTCTGTACTTCGACTCGACCTCGTTTCGCCGCCTCAGCCGAGTGCACACCCGTGCCCTTTCGCCCGGCGACCTCGACGTGCGCGAGGGCGAGGTCCTGGTCGCCGCGCGCATCCAGACCGACAACGTGCCCGGATCCGGCGGACCGGTGATGGCGCTGCGCGGTTCCCTGCAACCCGGCGGGAGCTTCACGCAGGAAACCGTCAGCGACCATTTCACGGCCGGCGTGGAACCGCGGGTCGCGATCACGCCCAACAGCGTGTTCCCTCCCCAGGCCAGTTTCGGGTACACGACCCGGGACTGGACCAAGACCGGGGGAGTCGACGCGGGCTTTGTGTTCGTCGACCTGTGACCACCGGCCCAAGATTGCGGAAAACCCGGGCCGCCGGGAGAGCGCTCCGGGACGACCACGGAGAAACCGCGGACGCTGCCGTGGGCGAGCCGCGGTCCGTGCGGTGCTCTCAGCGCGCGGCGCTCGCCGGAGTGGGGGAGAGCAATCGCCGTTCGTCGATCGGGCGAGCCGCCGTGGTGCGCGCCAGGTGGATCAGGCCGTCGAATTCGGCGCGCGGGAAGGTCGGCAGCAGATTCGCGGCGTCGCGGGTGCGCGCATCGCAATCGTCGGGCACCTGGTAGCCCCCGAACCAGCGCTGCCCGTGCCCGGCGTCCAGCCAGGCCTGCACGGCGGGCGCACTCGGCGCCGAGCGCAGGTCGATCGCGAAATCGAAGGGAACCGCCGAGCTGAGGGCGTGCTCCAGGGAGCCCACGGGCGCAGCGCTCAGGCGATAGCGCTGGAAACCCCAGCTGCCGTCCGCACCCATGGCGTTCGCTTGGAACTCACCCTCGCCGAAGGAGAAGGCCAGGGCGTAGTAGCCCTGGCCCAGGGCGGCCCCCAGGTGTCCCCCCATGGCGAGCTCCTCGCTGCCGAGGTAACGCAACGCGCCGCGCGTCACATGGGCGTTGTGGGCCCAGAGGACGCAGCGCGCCTCGGGCCCGAGCTGCCCAAGCTGCCCGAGCAACAGCTCCGCCATGGCCTGGTCGCGCCCGCCGCGGGTGCCGTACATGGAGGCGGCCGCGACGAATTCGCGCACGCGCAGGTCGCGCTCGGCCCGCGCCTCCCGCGAGTCGGGCGCCGCGAGGGCAGCGCTCTTGAGCTCTGCGGCAAGCGCCAAGACCTCGGCCTGGAGCGTGTCGAAGGCCTGGCGGTCGCCCGAAAAGAGCTGCTGCGTCGCGGGTTGGAGTTCGGCCAGCAGTGCGGTGCAGCGCGGAGTCCATGCCTGACCGTCGGCCGAGAGCAGCGCGCCGAGTCGCGCCACGGCGGCCGCGCCATCCTGGGCATCCACGCCGATGAAGCGCACGCGCTCGTCCGGCGCGGCCCCGCGGTTCCACTGGCGCAATTCCTCGAGCAGCTCCGCATTCTCGACCACGTCCCAGATGAGCATGCCCAGACCCTGCACGGCGGCCCGCGGGTCGGCGCTGCGGCCCGCGATGTAGTCGTCCACCGCGCGGGCGCGCGAGCTGCTCGCTTCGTAGGCCACGACGCGATAGCCGTGCTCGCGCACGAGATGCATGGTCAGGCGGCGTTTCCATTCGAAGCACTCGCGTTGGCCGTGGGTGGCCTCGCCGAGGCCCACCACGCGCGCCCTCGCGAACTGGACGTCCAAGTCCCCGAAGCGGTTCGCCTCCGGCTCCAAGGGAATCGCGGACTCCCGCAGCCAGTCCTGAACCGACAGGTCTTTCCGCGGCGCGCTCGAACACGCCCAGGGCAGGCAGGCGACCAGGAACAGGGCCGGGAGTCGGAGCATCGTCATGGAGCTGGCGTCGCGAAGGGAGGGCGGAGGAACGGAGGTCGTGGCACGGGCCCTGTTAGAGCACGCGTTCCGTGCCCCTGCCATGGGGTTTGGGCGTGGAATCGCGCGCCGACCCTGTCCACGGAACTCGATCACGGTCGCGGCCGTCGATCAGTGGCGCTGATCCAGGCGCTTCGCAAGCGTGCTACCGGCAGCCGACGCGGCGGGTTAGCCTCCGGACTGCGAATCGGCACAAGGGTGCCACCCCTCGACTGAAAGGAGCCACGTGCAAGTCCCTTCCCATGGTCCGATCGTTCTTGGGCTGCTGCTCCTCCTCGCGGCGGGCTGCGCGATCTCCGAGCACGACAATCGGCGCACCCTGAATGCCCTCGACCTGCACCTGAGCCCGGAGTCGGCCGCCACGCGTTGGATGGTCGCGCCGCTGGCGCTGCCGGTCGGTGTGGCGGGACTGGCCGTCGATGCCGCGGTCGTTCATCCCTGTTGCGTGTTCGACGACGCCTGGGGCGACACGACCGAGTGGTTGTGGACCTCCCACGGCGAGTCGCGCTTTCGCCGCGCGGTCATGGTCCCCCTGAGCGCCCTCGCGACGCCGTTCCTCTTCGCGGGCGACTGGCTCGCCCGCGCGCTCTTCGACATCGATCCGCGCCTGGAGGACGCATGAAGCTCGTACCCGCCCTCTTGCTTGCGACCCTGTCCGGTTGCGCCTGGTCGAACCCGGCCAACCGGCCGCTGTGGAGTTCCTTCGAGAAGCACCTGGTGCCCGAGCAGGACGCCGCGTTCTACGCCTGCCTGCCGCTGACGGTGCCGGCGGGGCTCGTGGCGGTCCTTCTCGATGCTCTGCTCGTGCATCCGGTCCAGGTGACCGACGACGCCGCCGGCGACGCCGCGGATCTGTGGCGCGAGCTCCACTGGCGGGAGGAGTACTACACCGAATTGGGTTTCCTGCCGCTGCGAGCCCTGGGCACGCCGGTCGTCTTCGTGGGTTCGTGGTTCGGTCGATCGCTGTTCGACATCGAGCCACGGGAGAGCAGGGATCCCGCCGTGCGCGCGGCGGCCCTGGCGGCCGTGGCGGGCGCACGCCGGGCGGAATGGCTGGCCTTCTTCGCCGCCCTGGAGCAGGGGGCCGCCGCACCCAAGCCGCCGGCGGCCCCGCCCGTGGAATGGGACGACGAACTCGGCGCGGCCTTCGACCACGCCCATCGCACCCTGGGCGCACGGGGACGCTTCGATCTGCTTTGCGCCGCGAAGCGACTCGGACTCCACCCCTGGCTCGCGGATCCCTGGCTGGGCCTGCGCGATCCGGATCCCGTGGTGCGCTACCTGATGCTCGGCGACTGGAGGGAAGGCCCGCCGCCCGCCGAGCTGCGCGCGGCGTTGTTGTCGGACGAGAACGAAATGGTCCGCGCGCGTGCGGCCGTCAAGTTGAGGGAGTGAGAAGCGTTCCCCGCCGCACGGATTCGATCTCGGCGGCGTCGGCCCCTTCAGATTCCGACTGCGAACTCCAGGGCGTCGCTGAGTTGCGTGTTGTTGGGGAAGGGGAACCCGTTGTCGCGACCCCACCACTGGCAGTCGACCACCGTTCCCGGCACGCGGAGTGCAGGAATCGGGTTTCCACCGAGTGCCCCTTGGGCGAAGGCGTTCATGTCCAGGCTGAATCGGCCGCTGCAATCCAGCGGGCCATTGCCCCCCGACTGCACGCCGGGCGTGCGACGGACCGTGGGCTGGACACACAACAAACCCGCCTGGAAGGGCAATGCGGTACGGCCGCTGACGCCGTGGAGCAAGAGACCGGGCTTGTTGCTCAGGACCTCCGTTGCGTGCACGACGAATCCGCTCGGCTGGGAAGCGCTGGGCAGGCCGGAGAAGCCGATGCGCGGCAGGCAGCCCAGGCTCGTGCGCTTCGCCGTGCAGTACACGAGCGTCGTGAACGTGCCGCGATTGTCGAGCACCACCACGCCGTTGGCTTCGCCGGCGATGATCTCCTTGCGGTCGTCTCCGTCGAGGTCCACCGCCAGGATCGGCGCGGGGCGATTCCCGCCGTCGAACATCCGCGACGCGAAGCCCGAGGGCGTGCCGTCGGCGAAGTGCACATGGATGCGCGAGAAGCCGTTCAGGGCGCCCTCGGCGGCCACCACGTCAGCACGGCCGTCGCCGTCGACGTCCGTCACGAGGGGGGCCTCGGCCCCGTCTCCGACCAGCGTGGGGGGCGCGAATCCCCCGGTGCCGTCTCCGAGCGAGAGATGCACCTTGCTGTTCGCCGCGGACAGGAGATCGGTCTTGCCGTCCCCATCCACGTCCCCGAAGGCGATTCGCCGAGTGCTGAAGGGGAGCGCCACATTCGTCCCCGCAAGGAAGCCGCCGACCCCGTCGCCAAGGAAGGTCGTCATGACCGTCGATCCACCCACGCCCGGGCAGGTGCCGAGATCGGGGTGGCCGTCGCGGTTGAAGTCGCCGCTAGCGAGGAACTGGGCGCCGCCCGCCGTTGCGTAGGTCGCCGGGATCCCGAAGCCTCCGAGGCCGTCGCCCTGGGAAATCGCGAGCTGGCCTTGAAGGGTCGTGCCCGCGAGATCCAGGTTGCCGTCGTGATTGAGGTCCAGGAGCAGGTGCTGCTGGAGCCCGAAGCCCAACGGGAAGGGCGTGCCCAGGGCGCCGCCTGTGTTGGGGCACAGGAACGTGTTGGCCGTGTTGGAGACGACCACGTCCTCGAAGCCGTCGTTGTTCGCGTCGCCGAGGGAAATCGCCGAAAGCACGCTCGCCCCGGTCGGGATCTCCGTCACGGGTCCGAACGTGCCGCCACCGAGCCCGAGGGCGAATCCGACCTGTCCACTCTTCAGGGCCAGCGCCAGATCGGCCTCGGAATCGGCGTTCAGGTCGCCGCAGACAAGGCCGGCGGGTTCCGAGGAAGTGCCCAGGGACGCGGGCTGGTCGAAGGCCCCGGCTCCCAGGCCCTTGTGCATCGACACGCAGCGCAGCGACACGTCGAGCAACACCAAGTCCCGCAATCCGTCGCCGTCGAAATCGGAAGCGACGAGGCCGCTGGGCACCACGCCCGAGCGGATCAGGGGCTGGGGCGTGAAAGCGCCCGCGCCGTTGTTGGCGAGGACGGCCACCAGCCCGACCGTTCCGCCGATGCTGCGCATCGTCACCGCCAGGTCGCGGCGCGAGTCACCGGTCCAATCCCTGGCGACCAGGCGCGTCGCATATTGGCCGGCGAGCGGATAGGCCACGAATGCCCCGAAGTCGCCGTTGCCCAGGCCGGGGAACACGTCGACGACGGCTGGAGAATCGTCGCCGGCGAGGGCGACGTCGAGCGTCCCGTTCCCGTCGAAGTCTCCGGAGTCGAGGGACGAGTAGCCGTGGAAAAGAAACGGAGTTCCGCAGAACGAGGTCGGCGCGCCAAATCCCAAGACGCCCTGACCGCTGCAGCGCAAAAGGCAGCCGGTGGTCGTTGCCGCGACCAGGTCGAGATTCCCGTCGCCATCGAGTTCGACGAGCTTCACGTCGCGAATGCCCACGCTGCTCGTCGACCAGACGGCGGTGACGCCGCCGTTGCCGAGTCCCTTCAGGGCGTGCAACGACCCGGAGGCGCCGGCCACGATGTCGAGGACGCCGTCGTTGTCCCAATCGGCGACGTCGAGGCAGGTGAATGGAAAGCCGCCGTAGACGTTGAGCGTGCTCTGGATCCCACCGGTGCCGTCCCCAGGCAGCACGCCGATCCAGCCCTGATTGCCGAACTGCTGGAAGCCGTTGTTGGCCAGGAGGACGTCTGGGGCGCCGTCGTAGTCGAAGTCGAACACCTTCGCATCGAAGGTGTAGGGGAGGCCGGTGAGCAGATAGGGGGGAAGGGCCTGGAATCGTCCCGCCCCGTCGCCGAGTCTGACCTGAACCATGCCGAAGAGGTCGACGACGACGACGTCGCGGAGTCCGTCGACGTTCAGATCCGCCAGGGCGATTTGCCTGGGGTTGTTTCCTTCAAGGCCGAACTGCTCCGCGGGGAACAGCTGCTCGACGGATTGGCCGCCGGCCACCGCCGAGAGGATCGAGGACACACCTGCGACACAAGCGAACCGAAGTGCCGAACCCATGGATCTGCCTCCTGGTCGTCCATCCTAGGGCATGGGGCGTTCCCTGCCTGCCCTAGATTCGCGCCAGAGGCCTGGGAGCGCCCTTGGGGATCACGGGGAGGGGGGCGCCGGGCCCCGGGGCCCGCTCAGGGGCCCTGACGGTCCGGACCGAGCCATGGCAGTGGGAGCGTCCCGAATGCGCGAAGCGCCCAGCCCTCAGCGCGCCGCGAACAGGCCGGCGGCGAAGAGCACCTCGCCGGCCCAGGGTTCGAGGCGCGACCAATCCCGCGTGCGCGGCGCGGCGCGCTCGATCTCCGCGCGCGCCTCCTCGAGCTTGCCGTCCCCCGCGAGCGCGGCCGCGAGCTCCAGTCGGAACAGGCGCGCGCCCGGTGCGAGTCGCAGGGCCTGTCGCAGGCTGCGCACGCAGGCGGCGTAGTCGCGCAGCAGGGCGTGCTCGCGGGCCCAGCGCAGGTGCGCCAGGGCCTCCATGGCTTGCCCCTCGGGTCCGGGCTCCGCTCCGGCGGCGCGCGCGCGGTCGTAAAGCGCCTGGGGCGCTTCCTCGACCCAGGGCACGCCGGCGAACCTCCACAGGCGCAGGCCGGCGCGCTCGTCGCCGGAAAGCAACTCCCTGCTCCCCATGGACTGAGCGCGCGCCCGCTCCACACGCGGCGCGGCGCGCGCGAGCGCCGCGGCGAATTCCTCCTCGCCGGCCTCGCGGGCCTCGAACAAGAGCAGGTTCCAGGCGACGCCCCCGCGCTCGGGCGCGAGTTCCGCGGCCCGGCGCCAGTGGTCGCGGGCGCGCGCTGCAAGACCCGCGTCGCCGTGCTCGGCCCCTTCGGCGGCGAGCACGCCCGCCTGGACCAGGGCCTCGAAGGAATGGGGCCTCAGGACGAGCAGGCGTTCCCAGACCTCGCGGGCTTCGCCGCGGCGCTCGGGCTGGGCGGCGAGGCTGCGAGCGGTGAGGGCGAGGGCCAGGGGCGAGTCGGGCCGCGCCGCCAGGGCCGCGGGCAGGTTCAGGCCGTCGGGCAGACGCAGCGCGCGGCCGTGGCGCACGAACTCCAGGGCGGTGGGGGCCTGCACCAGGAGCAACGCGAGTCCCATCAGGGTGAGCCCGCGGCTCCCGAGCCGTCGCGCGGGGCTCGCGGGGGAATCTCCGCGCGCCCCGGCGAGCAGGGCCCCCGCGGCGGCGAAGTACAGGCTCGCGCCGGCGGGGTTGAAGGTCAGCGGCGCGCGCAAGGCCGCGTTGGTGACGCCGCCCAGGACCGCCAGGGCCAGGCCCACGCGCCACGGATCCCCGGACCGGAGGGTGCCCAGGGCACAAGAGGCCAGCAGGAGCTGGACCGCGATCCACAGGCCTCCGCCCAGCAGGCCGGCCTCGGCGAGCTGGGTCAGGTAGTCGTCGTGGGCGTGCTCCACCTCGGTCTCGCGGCCCGCGCCCGCGCGCGTGGAGAGTTCGCGCTCCTCGGCCGAGCGGTAGGGCGGGAACGCGGCGCGGAACTGTCCGGGCCCGACGCCGAGCCAGGGATGGTCCCGCCACAGGGCCAGGGCGCCCGGCGCGAGCGCGAGGCGCACCGCGAGTCCACCCAGGTGCCCCCCCGGAACCGGGGGGAGGGCGGCGGCCTCGAGGGCGGCCTCAAGGGCGGTCGGAGCGGTCGGCGCGGGATCGTCCGCGGCACGCAGCGCGAGGTACGTCGGCGCGGCGGCCAAGAGGAAGAGCCCGGCGCGCCAGGCGACGTACTTCCGCTCGGCGCGGCGGGCGACGAACATCGCCGCCGCCACGAGGAGGAACACCAGGGCGCCGGAGAGCACCGGCGCGGCGCCGACGAAGGCCCCGTAGGTCGCCACGGCCGCGGCCGACAGGAGCCGCACGGAGCGGCGTGGGTCGAGCCCCAGGGCCAGGGCGGCCAGGGCTCCGAGCAGGGCCGCCTCGCTCGTGGCGCCGCTGTTCTGCAGCGCACCCTGGAAGCGCGGCGACACGCCCGCCAAACCGCCGGCCGAGAACAGGATCGAAAGCGCGGCCAGGCCCAGGCCCAGCGCGCCGCGGCCCGCCGCTCCCAGCCCCGCGCCCGCGTGGAGGGCCGAGAGCGAGGCGATGGAGATCATCACCGCGCGCGCGCCCTGGAAGGTGTCGGTCCCCGGGCCCCACTCCAGCGAGGCCAGGCACAGCAGCACGCCGGCGCCGAACAGCGTGATCGGCAGGTGCCGCGGCGCGGCTTTCTCCGCGGGTCCCAGGGAGCCCAGGGCCAGCAATCCGGCCGGGAGCAGCGCCGCCAGCGTCCACCAGCCCGCGGCGCTCGCCTCGGGCTCCAGCTCGCCCGCCAGCACGGCGGGGACGGCGAGCAGCAGGGCGGGCACCAGGCACGCCAGCGCCAGCGGGACCTCGAGACGGCTCGTGGGGGGCATGGGGCAGGGGACGCGCGACACCCTAGCGACTTCCCCGCCGACGGGGGAGGGCGGGGGAGGGCGGGGGAGTGCGGGGGAGTGCGGGAACCGCCGCGGTCCCGGGCCTAGCGCTGGAGGCCCGCGCCGACCAAGGCGTCGACGAAGGCCTCGCGGTCGAAGGGCTCCAGCAACTCCAGGGACTCGCCTGTGCCCACGTAGCGGACCGGGAGGCCCAATTCCTGCTGAATCGTGAAGATCGCCCCGGCTCGCGCCGTGCCGTCGAGCTTGGCCACGATCAGGCCGGTGACCTTGACCGCCGAGGTGAACTCGCGCGCCTGGCGAATGGCGTTCTGGCCGTTGGTGGCGTCGATCACGAGCAGCACCTCGTGGGGCGCGCCGGGCAGGCGCTTGGCGACCACGCGCTCGAGCTTGCCGAGCTCGGCCATCAAGTGCTTTTGGGTGTGCAGGCGGCCCGCGGTGTCGAGTACGATCACGTCGACGCCCAAGGCGAGCCCTCGGTCCACCGCGTCGAAGGCCACGGACGCGGGGTCGGCCTCCGGGCCGCCGCGCACGAATTCGGCTCCGTTGCGCGAGGCCCAGATGGCGAGCTGCTCCGCCGCCGCCGCGCGAAACGTGTCGCAGGCTCCCAGGAGCACGCGCTTCTTCTGGGCGCGCAGTCGGTGGCCCAGCTTGGCGATCGACGTGGTCTTGCCCGAACCATTGACGCCGCAGACGAGGATCACGGTCGGCCGGTGGGAGAGCTCCAATTCGCCGCCGCGGGCGTCGAGGCGCTCCACCAGGACTTCGCGCATGCGCGCGCGCACGTCGTCCTCGCCCTTGACCTCACCGCGCTGGTGCGCGCGGGCCAGCGCCTGGGTCACTTCCGCGGCCACGGGGCCCAGGTCGGAGGTGTAGAGCAGCTCTTCGAGTTCCCCGAGCAGCGCGGCGTCGATGGGCCGTCCGCCGCGGAACAGCCCCGCGATGCCGTCGGTCAGGGTCTCGCGCGTGCGCGCGAGCTTGGATTTCAGTCGATCGAGCAGTCCCATGGGGGTGCGGGCGGGCGGTCGGCGTGGGCGCTGCCGCGGCTAGTCCTGGTCCTCGGGCAAGGCGGGCTGATCGGCCTCGAGCGGCTCCGCCTCCGCCTCCTCGGGCAGCGTCGACCTCTCCGCGGCCGCCGGCTTGTGCTTGTCCACGTGGCGGCTCTTGATCTTGTCCAGGATGCCGTTGATGAACGCGCCGGAGTTGGCCGTGGAGAAGCGCTTGCCGATCTCGATCGCCTCGTTGATGGCCACCTTGGGCGGGATGTCCTTGCAGTGGAGCAGCTCAAAGGTGGCGATGCGCAGCACGTTGCGGTCGATCACCGCCATGCGCGAGATGTCCCAGTTCTGCGCGACTTCCTGGATGGCGCGGTCGAGCTCGGGCTGGGTTTCCAGGACGCCCTCGATGCGCGCCTCGGCGAACTTGCGAGCCTCCTTGTCAGGCTCCTCGTCGCGCAGAAAGCGCTCGCGCTCCTCGACGGCGGAGCGGCCGCGCAGGTCGACTTGGTAGAGGAATTGGAGCGCGAGCTCGCGCCCGCGGGTGCGGCTCTTCATCGGGTGCTCGGTGGGGCTGTGCGCGGCGCGAAGCCCGGCGCGTCGTCGCGTGCCAGGGCGAAGCCGGCGGGGCGTTCGGCGCGGCCCACGGAATCCGCGGCTTCGAGGGCGAACAGGGCGGAGACGGCCGCGCGGGCCACTTCGCGGCCCTTGTCGTGGACACCGCCGTGCTGGGCGGGCAGCGCGCGGGCCTGGGCCTGGGCCAGGGTGTCGCAGGTCAGCACGCCAAACAGCACCGGCTTGTCGGTTTCCAGGGAGGCGCGCAGGATCCCGCGGGCTGCCGCGGCCGCCACGTGTTGGTCGTGGGAGGTCTCGCCCTTGAGCACGAGCCCCAGGCACAGCACCGCGTGCACGTCGTCGCGCACCGCGAGGCGCCGCGCGATCAGGGCCAACTCGAAGGCCCCGGGTGCCTCGACCACCAGCAGGTTGCCTGGGGCGAGGCCCAGGCGCTCCAGCTCCGCCCGGGCCGAGGCCAGCATCTGGCCGCAGATCTCGGCGTGGTAGGTGGAAACGACGGCCGCCATGCGCGTGCCGGGGGGCAACGGGCGCGCCGCGGCCGGTGGCAACGGGCGCGCCGCGGCCGGTGGCAACGGGCGCACCGCGCCCGGGGAGTGGGGGCCGCTGGGGCTCGCGCCGCCTGGGTTGTTCTGGGGCTGGGCCATGTCGTTTCGAAGGAGCGAGGTCCCGTGCTGCGCCGCGATTCCGCCGGGGGCGCGATGCCGGGCAGTGTAGCAGGGGCTAGGGGGGGATCGGAAACCGCACGGCCCCGAGGCCGCGAGCCCCTGGCCGCGAACAAGGGGACTACTGCACCGCCGCGAACAGGTCGCGCGTGGTCTTGGACTCCGCCATGCGCGCCGTCAGGCGCTCCCAGCGCTTGGCCAGGGAGGCCTCGCTGATGCCCAGGCGTCCGGCCAACTCGGCGCGGTCCATGTCCTCCAGGCCCAGGTGCACGATCAGGGCGCGATCGTCTTCCTCCAGGCCCACGGTCCAGTGGGCGAAGAGCTTGAGCCCTTCGTCCCGCGCCACGCGGCGCGTGATGGCGGTGGCCGTGTCGGGCACTTCGGCGAGCCGGCGCAGGCGCGCGCTCTCGCCCGCGGCCGAGCCGGGCGTGTCGTTGGCCCGCAGGGCGCGGAACGACTCCAGGAGCACGTTCTTGGCCACGCGGAAGATCCAGCGGCGGAAGGACTCCGATTCGAGGCCCGCCGCGGCGAAGGAGCGCCAGGCGCGGTACCACACCTCCTGCACCACGTCGGCCGGGTCCACCAGGCCGCGCATCTGGGGTCTGATCTTGATCTCGGCCCAGGCGTAGAGGCTTGGAGCGATGGCTTCGTAAAGCGCCTGGAAACGTGCCAGCTCCGCTGCGCGGCGCGGCCCCTGGCTCTCGGGAGTCTCGACTTCGCTCACGACGCCGAGCCTACCACCGGCCCCCCCTCGCGGGCACTGCGGGTCGGCCGGGGCCTCCCGTATCATGGTTGAATGCCCCCCGGCGAGCCCGCGGACGACGCCGCCGTCTTCGATTTCCTCGACGAGTTCCTGCAGGACCTCGAGCGCGGAACGAGACGGCCCCTGGTCCATTACCTGGAGCGCTTCCGCGGCCACGAGGAGGCCATCGCGGCGGAGTACTTCGCGGAGCTGGCGCGGGCGGGCCTGGACGCCGCCCACCGGCCGCTCCCCGCCCCGGCCGGAGCGGCGCAGGAGGATCCCGAGCGGGTCGGTCCCTACAAGCTGGTGCGCGAGCTCGGCCGCGGCGGCCAGGGAGCGGTGTGGCTCGCCGAGGACACGCGCATCGCGCGCAAGGTGGCCCTCAAGCTCCTGCCCGCGGAATTCGCCGCCCTGTCCCAGGAGCGCCGGCGCCGCCTGCAGCGCGAGGCGGAAGTGATCGCGCGCCTCGACCACCCGTCCCTGTGCGCGGTGCTGGAGGCGCGCATCGATGGCGACCGGCCCTACATCGCCATGCGCTACGTCGAGGGTGCGACCCTCGGGGAGTGGATCGTCCGGGCCCGGGAGGGACGGCGCGGAGAGCGGGACAGCAGCGCCTCCGAGCGCCGCGACGGTCCGCTGCGGCTTCACCCGAGGAATGCCCTGGAGCTGGCCGGAGTGCTCTCCTACTTCGAGCGCACCGCGCGGGCCCTGCACGCCGCCCATGAGGCCGGCGTGGTGCACCGCGACGTCAAGCCCCAGAACCTGATGGTCACGCGGGCCGGGGACCCGGTGGTGCTCGACTTCGGCCAGGCCCGGGACGAGTCCTCGGAGAGTTTCGAGCTGACGCGCTCGGGGGACGTGCTGGGCACGCCGGCCTACATGTCGCCCGAGCAGGTGCTGGGCCAGCGTGCCGCCGTGGACCGGCGCACGGACGTCTGGTCCCTGGGGGCCAGCCTGTTCGAAGCCCTGACCCTCACGCGGCCCTTCGAGGGCGAGAACGTCATGGCGCTCCTGATGGCCGTGCGCAACGCCTCGCTGCCGGATCCCCGCACGCTCAATCCAGCCCTGGGGGCCGAGCTCTCGGTGGTCGTGTCCACTGCGCTGGAGAAGGAGCCCGCGCGTCGCTACGCGACGGCCCTCGAGTTCGCCGAGGACCTGCGCCGCGTGCGCGAGTACGAACCGATCCGCGCCCGGCCGCCCAGTCCGCTGCGGGTGCTTCGGGGCTGGTTCCAACGCCACCCCGCGCTCGCCTACGGCACCCTGGGTTCGATCGTTGCGCTGTCCATCGGCTTGGCGAGCAGCCTGTACCTGCTCAGCGAGAAGAACGCGGCTCTGGTGAAGCGCGACACGGCCCTGGGGGAGAAGAACCTGGCGCTGAGCCACGCCGTGGGACGCCACCTGGGGCAGCGGGCCGACGCGCTTCTGGACGAGGACCCGGCCACGGCCCTGAACCTCGGCATTGAAGCGGTGGAGCGCGCGCCGACGTTTCAGACCCGCGCCTCCCTGTTCCGCGCCCTGCAGGCCTGTCACCTGCGGGCCCTGATCAACGGCTCACCGGCCCGGCTCTCCCTCGACTGCGACATTGCCCCGGACGGGCGCAGCGTGGCCGTGGCGTTCGGCGGCCTGCCGCCCGACGCGGCGACCCAACCGCGCGGCCCGTCCCTCGTGCGCGTGTTCGACATGGAATCGGGCGCGCCCCTGTGCGCCGTGGGCGGCGACTTCGGCGAGGTGAGGCACCTGCGCCATTCGCCCGACGGCAAGCTGCTGGGGTTCCTGGGGGCCGACGGCGTGGCGCGCACGGCCGATCCGCGGACGGGAGCGATCCTGCGCGAATTCCCGGCCCTGGGTGCCGGCGGCGAGGGGATCGAGTTCCTTTCGCCCGGCACGCTGGTGGCGGCGGGGGAGCGCGGCCTCTGCGCCTTCGACGTGGACGGCGAGGCACCCCGCTGGAGCTTCGCGCCGCCCGAAACGCCCGAGGCTCCCGGTGCGCGTGAACTCGCCTTCGCCCTGCACGCCGCCAGCGGACGCGCGTTCGTGTGGTGGCATTCCAAGGGAGAGGCCGTCGTTTCGCGCGGTTGGCTGCTCGACACGGGGAGCGGCGCGTTGCTGCGCACCCTGGAGGCCCCCGGCGGCTTCACCAGCGCGGACTTTCGCGGCGACGGCGAGCTCCTGGCCACGGGCTCCGGCGACGGGGCCCTGAGGCTCTGGCGCGCGGCGGACGGCGACGTGGTCCAGGGATTCGAACGGCTGGGCAGCGGCAAGTCGGCCAGCCTGGTGCGCTTCGCCCCGGACGGGCAGCGGCTGGTGGTGATCCTGGAATCCCGCAAGGAAGCCCGGGCGTGGATCGTCTACGCCTCCAGCGGCGCCGCGACGCCCCTGGGAAGCGCCGACGTGCGCGTGGCGCATGCCGCCTTCAGTCCCGACGGCGAGCGACTGGCCACGCTCGGCTCGGACATGCTCGTGCACCTGTGGGCGGGCGACGATTTCCACGAGGAGGGCAGCCTGCGGGGCATCTTCGGCCCGCGCGAGGTCTGGTGGAGCCCCGACGGCAGCCGGCTCGTGACGCGCGCCATCGGCGCCAGCGTCTCCGTCTGGTACGCGGGCGCCCGGCCGGACGTCTATTCCCTCCGGGGCGGGGAGAGCGGCGTTCGCTCGGCGCGCTTTTCGCCCGACGGCGAGCGTGTGGTGGTCGCCAGCGACGACGGGTTCGCGCGCATTTGGGCCACGCCCTCGGGCACGTCGGCGGCGTCCGGGAGCGGACCCGAGGCGGGGCGGCTGCTCCGCTCGCTGGGGCACCGCGCCGCCGTTCGCGAGGCCGTGTACTCGCCCGATGGCCAGGAACTGGCGACGGCCTCCGACGACGGACTGGCGCGGATCTGGGCCGACACGGGGAGCGAACCGCGGCTCTCGCTGGACCTGGGAGAACCCCTGGCGGCGGTGGCCTGGAGCCACGACGGCAAATTGTTGGCGGCTCGCTCCGAGGCCGGCCGTGCCTTCGTCTGCGACGTGTCGGGCGCGCGCCCGCCCCTGGAACTCCAGGCGCCCGCGCCGGTGAGCGCGCTCCTCTGGCTGCCCACGGTGGCCGAGTTGCTGACCGCCCACGAGGAGGAGAACGCCCTGCGGCGCTACATCCCTCCCAACGGCGTCGCGGTCGGGGAGTGGACCTGGTCCGCGGCCCGACCGCGGCAGTCGGCCGCGGTGGAGTGCCTGGCGGCCACGAGCGACGGCCGGGAAATCGCCCTGGCCTGCGCGGACGGCACGGCGCGGATCTTCGATCCCGAGCGTGGTTTCGAGCAGCGCATCGAGTTGACCTTCTTCCCCGCCCAGGCCATTGCCTACAGCCGGGACAACCGCCGCCTTCTGGTGGTGGGCCGCGTCGGCCGCGGCGCGGTGCGCCTGCACGACATGGAAGTCGCGCGCCGGGCCCATGACGGCGGGGGCAAGTCCGTCCCGGCGGGCCAGACCCGCGGCGAGATCGGCTCGCGCGTGTACCACACCGGCGACGTCACGAGCGGGGCCTTCAGCCCCGATGGGCGCTGGCTGATCACCACCGGGAAGGAGGGCAGCGCCTACGTGCGCGCGGCCCAGGACGGGGCCACCTTCGCCTTCTTTCCGGGCAGGGCGGGCGCCTGCTCCCTGGGCGCCCTCAGTCCCGGGGAGGGCCCGACCCGGGCCCTGGTGGCCTTCGAGGACGGCAGCGTCTGGATCTGGCCCCTGGACCCCTTGCCCGCGGCCCTGGAGCGGGCCCCGCGGTTCCCCGAGGAGCTGTTCGACCTGATCATGGAACGCGAGCGTCAGATCGCCCTGCCGCTGGAGTACGAGCCCCTCCGTCGCGACGGGGCTCCTCCGGGGGGCCGCCGCTAGGCGCCTGGGACCGAGGGGGGGGTGCTGGGTCCGAAAGGGGCCCGGGAAGGTGTCCGGGAGGGGGGCCCGGGAAGTCCGCGAAGAAAAAGCGACTTTCCCGTCGAAGCCCGCCGGGCCGCCTCACCTGGAGACAGCCGGCACTCTTCGCGCGCCGGCCTGATCGCCAACCCCTTTCGCGTTCGAGGTTCCCCATGCAGACCCCGCAGTTTCGTTCATCGGATCGTCTCCCCCGGCGGCTTGCCCAAGCCGCGTTCGGGGCCCTGACCCTGCTCTCGCTCTCCGCCTCGGCACAGGCCCAGGCCACCCCCCTCTACACCTTCTCCGTTGATTGGCACGGGCCCACGGTGGGCGCCCCGGACAGCATGTTCGGCTTCCCGATCACCGAGGGCGACGTGCTGCGTCCGGCCCCGGGATTCCCGGCCTTTGGGCCGCTGCCGGCGCCGGCGATCCAGTTCAGCGGCGGCTTCGCCCCGGTCCCCGGCCTGGGGCTCGCCTTCCACGCGCCCTGCGTGGGGCACGCCGGCGGAACCCCCTGCCGCGTGGAGGTCGACGCCCTCGACTACGGCCGTTCCCGCCTGCTCCAGCCCGGCATGCCCCTGAAGGGCGCGGTGCACTTCTCCGTGGACCGCTTCGCCTTCGGCCCCATGCCCGTCCCGCCCAGTGTGGGCAGTGAGAACGCCGCGGGTGTGGCGGAGGCCAGCGCCGACGCCTTCGTGGGACTGGGCCTGATGGCCGGCCCCCTGGCGCCCGGCGCCGCCCCCATGCCGGGCAACACCGGCGCGGTCGACGGCAACGGCATGGTCTCGGCCAGCGGCTTCACCTACCGCGGCGTCGGCCTCGTGGAGCCCCTGCCGCCGATCGCCGGGCCCGCGGCCCCCGGGGACAACATGGACGCCCTGGCCACGGGCTTCCTGGCCGGCCCCGTCGGCTTCCCGCCCCAGGGCATCTGGTTCTCCCTGGACTCGGGCTTCATGGACCCCCTGCTCGGCGTTCCGAACACGGGTTCCGCCGCGTTCCACGGCTTCGTGGGCGGCGACGTGCTCCACGTGGCGGGCCCCGGCGGTCCCCCGGCGGTCTACGCTCCGGCGGGTCTGCTGGGTCTCAACCTGATCGGCGCCGTGGACGCGGACGACCTCGACGCCCTGGCGATCCACGAGAACGGCATGCCGGGCTACCAGCCCTCGCTGGTGCCCAACGACTGGGCCGCGGGCGGCTCGGACATGCTGCTCTTCAGCGTGCGTCGCGGCTCGGCCGTGATCGGCATGCCCGACAGCATCTTCGGATTGCCGATCACCGAGGGTGACATCCTGACCCGGCCCGTGGCGGGCGGGGTTTCGCCCTTCCCGGGCATCTACATCGCCGCCGAGAACCTCGGGCTGATGACCGCGCGGGTGCCCCCGCCGGTGGTGGCCTTCTCCGCGGACCTCGACGCCCTGGACATCCCGGTGGCGCCGATCTTCGACTGCAACGGCAACGGCGTCGAGGATGCCTTCGACATCGCCACGGGTGGTGCCACGGACGTGAATCTCAACGGAGTTCCGGACGCCTGCGAGTTGCTTTCCGTGTCGTACTGCTTCTGCCCGGCGCCCTTCGGGCCCTGTGGGAACCACGATCCGGCGGCGGGATGCAAGAACTCCACCGGAGTGGGCGGACTGCTCACGGCCACGGGTTCGGGGAGCATCGCCCTCGACAACCTGGTGTTCAATGCAACCCAGCTGCCGCCGGCCAAGCCCGGTCTCCTGCTGCAGGGCGGCAGCGCGATCGCGGGCGTGCCGTTCTTCGACGGCCGGCGCTGCGTGAACGGGCCGATTTTCCGGCACGGCGGCGTGGTCACCACGGCCGCGGGAACGGCGAGCTACGGACCTGGGCTCGCGGCCTGGACCGTGGCGAACTTCGGCGTCGGCGGATGGCTGACGCCCGGCAGCACCTGGAACTTCCAGTTCTGGCACCGTGACACGCTGCTGCCCTGCGGGACCCGGGCCAACCTGACCAACGCGGTCGGGGTAACCTTCACCCCGTGACCCCCTGGGCCGGGGGAGCGCCGGTGGTCTCCGGCGCTCCCCTGGCCTGTTCCCGTGTTTCAAGGGCGGAGGTCGGCCTGCCGCCTTCCGCCCGAACCCGTGCCCTGTTCCTCCCCCTGGGGCCCTGCCCCGTGCGTTCCCCGGCACGAATCGCCTGCTCGCCCCTGCCCACCCGCACGCGGAGCTGTTCTGATGGAACCGCCCATCGCAGCGAGCGTCTTACTTCCCGCTGCATTCTCCCCGCGAGGTCACCCAGATGCGCCCCCTTGAGTTCTTCTCGCTCTCCACCCTGGCCGGCGGTCTCACTCCGCTGGCGCTGATCGCCGCTTCCGCCGGCAGTGCCCATTCCCAGGACATCACGTTCTCGTTGGACTGGAAGGGGCCCACCGTGGGGCAGACCTCCACCGGAACCCTGGTGCCGATCACCGAGGGCGACCTGCTGAACCCGGGCTCGGGCGCGCCGACCGTGGGGCCGCAGCCGCGTCCCAGCGTGCGCTACACCGGCGCGGTGCTCGGCCTGCCCATGTACGCCACCTGCGCGGGCCACACGGGCGGCACTCCCTGCGGCCTGGAGGTCGACGCCTTGTCCGAGGGAACGGACGAGAAGTTCAAGCCCAGTCCGTCCCTGCCCGGCCGGCTGTGGTTCTCGGTGGACAAGTTCGCCGTGGGGGTGCCAGGCACGCCGGGCTTCCCCCAGGTGGCCACGGAGGCCCAGGGCGCCGACGCCAGCGCCGACCTGTTCACCGACGGCAATCTGCCCCCGGGGCCGGTGCCGCCGATCCCGCGCGTCAACGTGGCCGCCATCGACGGCGACGGGGTGCCCTCGGTGGTCACCGGCTTCGTCTATCCCGGCCTCGGGCTGCAGGAGCCCAACCCGCCGACTCCCGGCCCCCTCAGCGCGGGCGACAACATCGACGGTCTGGACATCGACAGCTCGCCCTCGTTCCCGGTGGGGGGCATCTACTTCTCCCTGGACGGCGCCCTGCCCGATCCGCTGGCGGCGGTGCCCGGGTCCAACTCCGCCCAGGCGAACGGCGGCACCCTGAGGCCCGGAGACGTGCTGCGCACGGCCCTCCCGGGTGCGACGCCCACGCGCTACGCCCAGGCCGGCCAGTTGGGTCTCGACGTGTTCGGTCCGGGCACCGACGACCTCGACGCGCTGATCCTGGTGGAGAACGGGGACGGCGTGTTCCAGCCCAGCACGGCCAACTACGACTGGCTGCCGGCGGGCAACCCCAGGGACATGCTGATGTTCTCCGTGCGGCGCGGGTCGGCGGTCATCGGACAACCCGACGGCCTCTTCGGCCTGCCGATCGAACCGGGCGACATCCTCGTGCCCCCGCGCCCGGGCAGCCCGTTCCCGTGCATTTGGATCGCGGCCGAGGCCCTCGGGCTCGCCACGCTCCGCGCCGGCACGGCCCCGCTGGAAGGGGACGACGTCGACGCCCTCGACTTCGCCAAGCGGCCCTACTACGACTGCAACCACAACGGGATCGAGGACTCGATCGACATCGCGGTGGGCTCTTCCATGGACGCCAACGGCAACGGCGTCCCCGATGAGTGCGAGAACGACAAGATGGAGTTCTGCTTCTGCATCCACGAATACGCGCCCTGCGGCAACGGCGACCCCTACCCGGGCGCTGATGGGGGGTGCCGCAACTCCACCGGGCTCGGCGGAACGATGGGGCCGACGGGTTCCACGAGCGTGGCCCTCGACGACCTGCAGCTCAACTTGGGTCGCCTGCCGGCCAACAAGCCCAGCATCGTGATCATGTCGCCCAACGTGGACACGCCGACGATCTTCGGCGACGGGGCCCTGTGCCTCTCCGCGCCGATCTACCGCTACTTCGGCCTGTCGGCCAACGGCTCGGGCCAGGTGACCTTCGGGCCGGGCCTCATCGGCTGGGCCAACACGCACTTCCCGCCCCTGGGGAACATCGCGCCCGGAAGCACCATGCACTTCCAGGGCTGGTACCGCGATCCTCCCGGACCCTGCGGCACCTTCAAGAACCTGACCAACGCGGTGCGGATCAACTTCCTGCCCTGAGCACGGCCTAGGCGCGGACCGCTTCCTTGGAGGCGGCCCGCGCCGCCAGGAAGGCCTGCTTCCAGCGCACCACGCGGACCGAGAAGCCGTTGCGCAGGTCGTCCAGCAGGGCGTAGGCCAGCGGCACGATCCACAGCGTGAAGATCGTCGAGACCGAGAGTCCGCCCGCGACGCAGGTGGCGAGCGCCCGGTAGTCGATGCCCTCGCCGGGCGGCTCGGTGAGCGCCATGGGAATCAGTCCGGTGACGGTGGTCAGGGCCGTCATCAGCACGGGCCGGACGCGGTTCGCGCTGCCCTCCAGGATCGCCGCCGTGCGCTCCCGGCCCTCGTGGCGCAACTGGTGGATGCGGTCGATCAGCACGATGCCGTTGTTGACCACCACGCCCACCAGGATGATCACGCCGATCCAGCCGATGGAGTCCATGGCCGTGTGCGTGACGTACATGGTCCACAGGGCGCCCACCACCGCGAAGGGAATGGTGAACAGCACCGAAATCGGCAGCAGGAACGACTCGAACAGCACGCCCATCAGCAGGAACACGAGCACCACGGAGAGCAGCAGCGCGGCGTAGATTTCACGCATCTCCGAATCCTGCCGCGAGCTGACCAGGTCGTCCTCGACCACCGAGTAGCCGCGCGGGAAATCGAGCTCCTTGAGCGCCAGGAGGCCCGCGTCGGACAGCTCGCGCTGGCGCAGGGGATCCTCCACGCGCGCCGTGATCTGGAAGGAGGTCTTGCCGTCGACGCGTTCGATGGTGCGGCTGGCGCGGGCGTATTCGAAGGTGGAGAAGCTGGAAAGCGGCACGGCGCTGGAAGCTCCGCGCACTTCGAGGTCGCGCAGGGTCGAGAGGCCGGCGGCCTCGTCCTCGTCGAGCTCGATGATCAGCGGCACCTCGCGGCCCGGTTCCTGGTAGCTCGGCAACTGCCAGCCGCGCAGGGCCCAGGACACGTTCTGCAGCGCGTTCTGGGGCGAGATCCCGACCATTTGCGCCAAGTCGGAGTCGAACACCACGCGCACCTGCTCGGGCGCGTCGGCCAGGGGCGACTGAATGTCGGTGAGCCCGGGAATCTCGCGCAAGGTCTCCAGGGCCTCGCGGCCCAGGCGCGCCAGCTCCTCCGACTCCGGTCCGGCGAGCCGGAAAGTCACCAGGTTGCGGTTGCGCGCCTCCGAGCCGTCGTCGCCGCCCACGGTCAGCGTGTGTCCGGGCAGCGGCCGCAGGTGGGCCCGCAGATCCGCCAGCACGGCGTCGCGCTGCTCGCGGGTGCGGGAACCGTCCCAATAGGCATCCACGCGGCCGCCATCCTTGTCGAAGCGGCAGCCCATGTGCGTGTAGCCGTACTCCGCCTTCTTCGAGTGGAAGTAGTCCTCGTAGTGGCGCATCTCCTGCTCGGCCTGGGCCAGGGTGAAGTTGTCCTCCAGGTCCACCGTGACGCGCACCCGGCCGGTGTTCTCGTCCTCGCCGAAAGCCGCCATCTGCATCTGGGTCTGGGGCACGACGACCGAGAGCAGGACCATGAGCCCGGCCAGGCTGGCCCAGAATCGATGGGCGAGCGTCCACTGGAGGAGCATGCGGTTGAGCGCGACGCAGCCGTCGATCACCCCGCGGGAGGCCGGCAGCCAGCGGGCGGGCCTGACCGGGAACGAAATCGGGCGCGCGGCCCACAGACGCAGGCCCACCCAGGCGATCAGCGCGGCGATGATTCCCGCCGAGGCCACGGCCCCGATGAGCATCCAGGTGGACGAGGCATCGCCCGCCGACGATCCACCCACGCCGGCGAGCGCCCGGGACAATTCGGCGGTGCTCCACAGGTCGAGGCAGCGCTTGGCGGCGAAGAGGAGGCACGCCAGCGCCACCAGGATGCGCAGCGGGGGCAGGAAACCGAAGAGGAACAGGCCCGCACGGTTCAGGGCATGGATCACACAGAGCAGGGCGAAGCCGGCCATGCGCAGGCCGGCCTGGACCCGGGCCAGCAGGCGGCCGGGAAGCTCCGCCACGGGGGTGAAGACGCGCACCAGGAACTGGGCCGTGGGGCCGCGCGGACCGATGACGCGCGCCGTGATCACGGGCAGGAACACCAGGGCGGCGAGCAGGCTGCCCAGGAGCGAAATGCACAGGGGCATGCCCAGGGCGCCGAACATGATCCGCAGCGTGGGGTTCTCGCTCATGAAGATCATGGGCAGGAACACCACCACCGTGGTCAAGGTCGAGAGCAGCACCGCCAGGGCCACCTCGCGCGTTCCGCGCGCGGCGGCGTCCTTGGGGTGCAGGCCCTGGTCGCGCAGGCGGGTGATGTTCTCGACCACCACCACCGCGTTGTCCACCAGCATGCCCATGGCGAGCGTGATGCCCGCCATGGTCAGCACGTTGAACGTGCCGCCGGTGAAGTAGGTCCAGGACACGGCGATCAGCACGGAAATTGGGATCGCCAGGGCCATGCACAGGGTCAAGCGCACGCGCGGCAGGAACAGGAACAGGATCACCAGCGAGAGCAGCCCGCCCTCCAGGGCCGAGTCGCGCAACTGGGCGATGGAGTTCTCGATGAACAGGCCCTGGTTGAAGAACACGAGGAACTTGAAGCCCCCCGCGAGGCGCGGGTCCGCCTCCAGCTCCGTGAGCGCCGCCTGGACGCGGTCGCAGACCTCGACCACGTTGACCTAAACCTCCTTCTGCACTTCGCCGAAGTACGCGTACGTGCCGTCCATGCGGAACAGCCGGTTGCGCACGCTCTTGGCGTCGATCACGCGGCCCACGTCCGAGATCGCCATGCCCGCGCCGATGGGGTAGGCCTCGATCTCCTCCTTGCTCTTGAAGCGCATGTCGCTGCGCAGGAGCACGCGCCGGCCGCCGTCGGTGACCTCGCCCATGGGCATGGCGAAGTTGTCGGCGGACAGGCGCCCGATCAGGGCGCCCAGGTCCAGGCCCGCGGCGCGCACGCGGTCCTCGTCGAGCTCGATGCGCACCGAGTCGTCGAGCACGCCCCACATCTCCAGCCGTCCGATGCCGTCCACGGACTCGAGCCTGCGCTTGACGACCGTGTCGATCAGGAAGTCCGTGCGCGGCGAGTCGCCCGGGTGGAGCATGGCGAAGAACATCACCGGCATGTCCGCGTTGGACCACGACCAGATGCCGATTTCGCGCACCGTGCGGGGCAGCTTGGGCCGCGCCCGCTCGATCCGGTCGCGCACCTCGGCCTTGGCCAGGTCCATGTCGGTGTTGGCGTCGAAGCGCACGGCCACGCCCACGCGATCGTCGCTGGAGGTCGAGCGCAACTCGGAGATGCCCGCGATGGTGCGCAGCTCCTCCTCCAGGAGCCGCGCCACCTGTTCCTCGTTCTCCTCGGCGCTGGAGCCGGGGTGGATCGCGAACACTTGCAGGCCCGGCTCGACGATGCCGTCGGGCATCATCTGCACGGGAATGCGCAGGTAGGAGATCACGCCGATCACCATCAGCGTGACGAACACGACGAGCAGCGTGACCGGATGGCGGACGAGGCCCCCGAAGAACCCGCCCTCGCGCGCGCTGGCCCGGGAAGTCCCGGCGGGGTCCGGCTGGCTGCTCATGACGCGTGCCCCGCGCGTTCCGCGCGACGGTAGACCAGGGCGTAGACCGCGGGAATCACCACCAGCGTCAGCAGCGTGGAAACCGTCAGGCCGGCGATGACGGTGATCGCCATGGGCGCACGGATTTCCGCGCCCTCGCCGCTCGACAGGAGGGAGAGGCCGGGCACGTTTTCGAACCAGCCGGTCAGGGGCAGCAGGCCCAGGACCGTGGTGGCCGTGGTCATCAGGATCGGTCGCAGGCGGGTGGCGCCCGCGTCCGCCAGGGCCTCGGTCACTCCCCTGCCGGCCGCCCGTTGTTGGTTCACGCGGTCGATCAGCACGATGGCGTTGTTGACCACGATGCCCGCGAGCAGGATCACGCCCAGGAAGACCGTGACCGAAATCGGCACCTGCAGCAGGTCCAGGGTGAAGACCACACCCACCAGGGCCAGGGGCACGGTCACCAGCACGATCAGGGGCTGCACCAGCGACTCGAACTGGCAGGCCATCACGACGTAGACCAGGAACACGGCCAAGAAGAGCGCGAAGCGCAGGCTGGACTGGGCCTCGTCGAGTTCGCGCTTCTGCCCGCCCAACTGCACGGTCACGTCCTCGGGCGGCGTCATGGACGCCAGCTGGCTCTCGATCTGTCGGTTGAGCCCGCCCAGGTCGAGGCCCCCTCCGGAGGCGGTCACCAGCACCGCCCGCGTGTTGCCCATGCGGCGGATTTCCGCGGGGCCCTGCACGCGTTCGATGCTGGCCACCGAGCGCAGTTCCACGGGCGTCGCCGCCCCGGGGTTGACCACCAGGTCGAGCACCTGGTCGAGGCTCGCCAGGAGCACCTCGTCGCCCTGCACGCGCACGTCGATCTTCTCGTCGCCCTCGTCGAAGCGCGTGCTGACGTTGCCCAGCACCTGGTCGCGCACCAGGCGCGAAACCTGGTCCAGGTCCAGACCGTACTGCAGGGTCTTCTCGCGGTCGAAGCTGATGCGGGCCTCGGGGTGGCCGGGGCGCACGGTGCTGCGCACGTCCTCGATGCCGGGGATCGAGGAGATCCGGCGGAACACCTCGGCGGCCACGTCCTCGAGCTTCTCCAGGTCGTGGCCCAGGATCTCGACCGTGATCGGCGCGTCCAGGGCGAAGGGCGTCGGGCGGCGCACGTCGATGGAGCGCACGGCCGGTTCGGAGGCCACCAGGGCGCGCACCTCGGAGAGCAGCGCCTCCTCGCGGCCGTCGGCGACCGCCAGGGGCGCCACCCGCACGGTCAGGCGCGCGGTGTGCTTGCCCTCGATGTCGCGGGTCAACGTGTCCTTCTCCACGCCCACCGTGAGCGCCGTGGCCTGGACTCCGGGGAGCGCGCGCACGCGCTGCTCGAGGCGCGACATCACCTGCTCGGTGCTCTCCAGGGGCGTGCCCACGCCCAGCGTCGTGTAGAGCGTGAATTCGCCCTGGCGGATCTCGGGCAACAGCTCGAGCCCCAACCCGGGGACGCGCCAGGCCGCGACGGCCGACAGCGCCACGGCGGTGAGTACCACGAGGACCGGCATGCGCAGGGCGCCGCGGATCACCGCGGGGTAGGAGCGTTCCACGGCGCCCCACAGGACGTCGAACAGCCCATGCACGGGCTTCAACAGCAGGGAACAGAGGATCCCCAGGCCCTTGAAGACCGCGCCGCCGAGGAACGTGAAGAGGCCGACGAGCCAAAGCAGGCTCCGGCCGATCACCAACAGCAGGTTGGGCGCGAGCCGACTCCAGGACCAGCTAAGGTCGGCGCGGATCGGCGGCGCGCTCACCTGCGTGGCACCGGAGGCCTCACCCGCGAGCCAGCCCCGCGAGGCCAGCATGGGGATGAACGTGATCGCCACGAGCAGGGAGACGAGGAACGACCACACCACGGTGACCGCCTGGTCGCCGAAGATCTGCCCGGCGATGCCGTGCACGAAGACGATCGGCGCGAACACCGCCACGGTGGTCAGCGTCGAGCAGGCCACGGCACCCGCGACTTCGCTGACCCCGCGCAGGGCGGCGCGGGCCAGGGGGTCGCCCTCGGACCGGCAGCGGGTGATCGACTCGAGCACCACGATGGCGTTGTCCACCAGCATGCCGACGCCCAGCGCCAGTCCTCCCAGCGACATGATGTTGAGCGTGACGTCCTGCAGGTACATCGGGGCGAAGGTCACGACCACCGACACCGGAATGGCCACTCCGATGACGAACGTGCCGGCCAGGCGCCGCAGGAACAGCCAGATCACCGCGACCGCGAGGATCGCGCCCACCACGGCCGAGCTCTTGACGTCGTCCACGGCGGCCTTGATGAAGGTCGACTGGTCGCTCAAGAGGGAGACGCGCGCCTCGTCGCGCAGTCGCCAGGCCAGGAAGTCCGTCTGCTCGCGCTCCTCGACGGTCTGGGGGCCGCGCCGGCCTGCATCCGCTTCCAGTTTCTTGGCCGCCGCCTGCTGCGCTTCGTCGCCGAAGAGCTTCTGCTTCACGCCCTCGGCCAGCTCGACGATGTTGGCGCCCGCCTCGCGATAGATGGCGATCTCCACGGCCTCCGCGCCGGAAATCGTGGTGACCACCTCCCGCTCGGCGTGGGTTCGCTCCACCGTGGCCACGTCGCGCACGCGGATCGTGGCCTCGCCGCGACGTTCCAGGGCCAGCTCTTCGATTTCCGCGACGTTCTCGAATTCGTTGAGCGTGCGCACCAGGTACTCGGTGGATCCCTCGCGGATCAGGCCGCCCGAAGCGTTGATGTTCTCCTGGGCGAGCCGCGCGGCCAGCTTGGCCGGGTCGAGCCCCTGGGCGGCCATCTTGAACGGGTCGTTGCGGACGCGAATCTCCTCGATCAGCCCGCCGCGGATCTGGACCGCGGCCACGCCCGGCATGCCCTCCAGTTCGCGCTGGATGCGATGTTCCGCCAGCCAGCGCAGCTGGATCAGGGCCTTTTCGCGCGAGGTGTTGCGCACGTGCTCGGGCAGCGACAGTCCGATGCGCAGGATCGGATCCAGGTTGGGGTCGTAGCGCAGGATCAGCGGCCGCTCGGCGCCCTCGGGCAGGAACACGCTGTCGAGCTTGTCGCGGATGTCCTGCACCGCGAAGGTCATCGCCGTGCCCCAGTCGAAGTCGAGCACGATGTCGGAGACCTCGGCCCGCGAGATCGAGGTGGAGCGCACCAGGTGAGGCAGCGTGGAGAGCGCCTCCTGGATGCGCTCGGAAACGCGGTCCTCGATGTCCTCGGGGGCCGCGCCCTTGTAGGTCGTGCGCACCGTGACCGTCGGATAGCTGATCTCCGGCAGCAGATCCACGCGCAGCTTGCCCAGGGAGACGAAGCCGAAGACCGCGATGGCCACGATGAACATCGTGATCGCCACGGGCCGCTCCACCACGAAGGCGAGCCACTGGCCGCGCGACTCCCGTTGCGGGGTCGCGCCAGCGACTCCTTCCTCGCCGGAGGGGGTCTTGGGGGAGGAATCCACGCCGCCGTCCTAGTGGTCCGCGGCGGCGGGCAGCGCGGCCGTGGAGGCCTCGCCCGCGGGAGCCTCGGCACCCGACGTGATCGCCACCTCGCCGCCATCCTCCAGGTCGCGGTTGCCGACCACGACCACGGGCTCTCCCGGCTCCAGGCGCGCCTCCCCGATGGGCAGCACCTCGAGGCACTCGTCGTCGGACAGGCCCTCGGAGATCGGCACGCGGACCGCGCGGCCCTCGCGCACGACAAAGACCAGGTTGGCGTCGCCCTCGCGGCGCAGGGCGCGCTTCTGCACCACCAGGGTGTCGGGCCGCCGTTCGGTGATGATCTCCAGGCGCACGAGCATCCCCGGCAGGAGCCAGGCCCGGCTCTCGCCCACGTCGGTGCCGTCGAGGCGGGCGGTGATGCGGAAGTTGCCCGACTGCGGGTCGATGGTGGGGGAGATGCGTTCGATGCGGCCGCGGAAGCGCCGGCCCGGCAGGGCCTCCGCGGTGGCGAACAGCTCCAGCTCGGCCGACTGGCGCGCCGTCGCCGGCCCCGCGGCGGACAGAGCCCCGCCGGGCGAGGTTTCCGGAAGGACTTCGGAGGGCATGGCCGCCGCCAGGAACAGCGCCAGTTCCCGCTGGGGCCTGTAGAACACCGCCCGCAGTTGACCGGGATCCGTCAGGGTGAAGGCGGCGCTGGCGGCGTTCAGCGTCTCGCCCACCTTGATATGGCGGGTGGCGAGCACGCCCGCGAAGGGCGCGGTGATCTCCGTGTTCGACAGGTCGAGTCGGGCGCGCTCCAGGGCCAGCTCGGCCCGACGCACGGCGGCCTGTCCGTTGAGCACCTCCAGCTTGGCGCGTTCCACCGCCAGCTCGGCGTTGCTCACCTCGGCCTGGGCGTTGTCCCGGGCGAGGCGCGACGCGTCCAGGTCCTTGTCCGACAGGAGCGCCGGCCGGTCCGGCCCGGAGGCGGCGATCTTCTCGTTGCGCGCGAAGTCGCGCTGCACCTGCTCGAACCCGCGCCGGGACGTGGCCAATCGCGCCTCGGCCTCGCGCGTGGCCAGTTCCAGGCGCGGCAGGGCGGCCCGCGCGTCCCCCAGGGCGAACTCGGAGTCGGCTGCGGCGATCACGGCCTGGCGGGCGTCGATCCGCGCCAGGACCTGGCCCGAGGCGATCCGGTCGCCCTCCTCCACCAGCACTTCCGTCACCACTCCGGAGGAGCGCGACATGACCTCCACCTGGTTCACGGACTCGACCCGTGTCGTGGTCTCCAGCACGCGCAGCATCTCGCGCCGCACCACGGGCTCCACCCGCACGCGGGCGGGCTCGCGCTTCTTGATCGTGGCGGCCTCGACGCCCTCCCGGCCGGCGTCACCCCCTCGGTTGCAGGCCGTGGAGCCGAAGAGGAGCAGGGTGAAAACGGCCAGGCGCGGAGCGAGGTTCATGGAATGGGCACGAGGCATGGGACGAGAGGCGTTCGCAGCGCCGCGCGCTGAGGCTCGCAAGGGCTACGAGTCTGCGCCGATTCATTCACGATCGCTAGACTCCGCTCCATGCGCACGCCCGCCGAAGTCCTTTCCGAGATCCTGAGCCGGGTTCGGCCCCTGGAAGGGCGTGAGAGCGTGGACCTGGGGGCTGCCCCGGGCCGGGTGCTGGCGGCGGACGTGGCCTCCGACCTCGATTTACCTCCGTTCAACAAAAGCGCCGTGGACGGGTACGCGGTGCGCGCGGGCGACTTCGGGGAGGCCTGCGCTCCCTCCGGCGAGCGCGTCCTGCGGGTTCTAGGGGAGTCCCGCGCCGGCGCCCCCTGGGAGGGCAGCGTTGAACCTGGAACCTGCGTGGCGATCTACACGGGGGCCGAGCTGCCCCGCGGCGCCGACGCCGTGATCATGGTGGAGGCCTCGGTGCCCGTGGAGTCCGGCGTTCGGCTGCGCGATCGGCCGGCTGCCGGCGCCCACATTTGCCCCCGGGGCCAGGACGTTCAGCGGGGCCAGAGGGTCCTGTGCGCGGGCCGCCGGCTCAGGCCCACGGACCTCGCCCTGCTGGCCTCGGTGGGCTGCGAGCCGGTGAGCGTCTTCGTTCGGCCGCGGGTGGCGGTGCTGACCACCGGCGACGAACTCGTGCCGCCCGGGGCCCCTCCCGGGCCCGGGGAAATCCGCGAGAGCAACACCCAGTCCCTGGCGGCGCTGTGCACCCGGGCGGGAGGCCTGGTGCAGAACCTGGGCGTGGTGCGCGACGATCCCAGCGTGCTGCGCGAGGCCCTGGCGCAGGCCCTGGGCCGCTGCGACGCCCTGGTGACCACAGGCGGGGTTAGCATGGGCCGCTACGACCTGGTCGGATCGGCGCTGGAGTCCCTGGGTGTGACCCCGGTGCTCCACAAGGTCGCGATCAAGCCCGGCAAGCCCCTGTGGTTTGGCATGTTCGGTGCCGTGCCCGTCTTCGCCCTTCCTGGCAACCCGGTGTCCTGCGTCGTCAACCACGCGGCCTTCGTGGGGCCCGCCCTGGCGCGCATGGGGGGCGAATCCCCAGGGGAGGCCCGCCCGCCCCGCGGTCGCTGGCTCGGCGCCGCCCTGGCGCCGAATCCCCGCGAGCAGTACCTGCCGGTGCGCGTGGAGCACGGGGAGGACGGCGTGGCCTCGCTCTTGCCGGTGCGCTGGAATGGTTCCGCGGACGTGGTGGGCATCGCCCAGGCCGAGGCCTTCGCCATCGTGCCCATCGGCCTTCCCCTGGCCGCCCGGGGCCTGGTGGAGTACAGGCCCCTCCCATGAGCGCCACCCGCGTTGCCGTCGCCGATCCGGAGATCTCGACGGGTCGCCCCCCGCTGGATCCCCTTCGCCGCACCCTGCTCGTCGGCGCGGCCTGGCTCCTCCTTTATGCTTGCGGACCGGGCATCGCCTCCCCGGGGGGCTCTCCCTGGCCCGTGCCCGTGGCCCTGGCGCTCTGGGCCCACGGGGCCTCGCGACCGGGCAGACTGGCCTTCTCGGTGGAGTCCGTCCTGGCCTGCGCCGCCTGGTGCGGCGTCTGCTCCTGGGCGGCCAAGGTCCACTGGACCTCCCTGCTCTTCATCGGCCCGGGCTTCGGGCTCTACTACGCCTCGGCCGGGGCCCTGCTCCGGCGCCTGGGCCGCTGCCTGCCCCTCGCGCTGGCGGCGCCGGCCGCCTGGATGGCCGTGGAGGCCCTGCGCACCCTCCTGGAGCCGCCCTTCGGCCTGAGCTGGATGAGGCTCGGGATCCACGTCCACGAAGTCCCCTGGCTGGCGGGCAGTGCCCGTGTCTGGGGGGTCTGGGGCCTTTCCTTCGCCCTGGCGGCCCTGGGGGGCCTGCTGGCGGACCTGGGGGGGCGCTGGTTCTCGGGCCGGTCGACCCCCCGCGGGGGTTGGAAGCTCGCCCTGGCCGCGGGGCTCGGGCCGGTGGCGGCCGCCGTCGTGCTTTCCCTGGCCACGTCGGCGCCCGCCACGGAGCGCGGACCCCGGGGCATGCTGGTGCAACCGGCGATCCCCCAGGAACGCAAGATGCGGCAACAGACCGCCAGCGAGCTGTTTCTGAGCGGGTTCCACCTCACCCGCGACGGCCTCGCGGAGGCCGCCCAGGCGGGGGAGGCGCCCGTGGACTTCGTCGCCTGGGGCGAATCGATGCTGCCGATCCCGATCCTCGATCCAGGGTTGCCCGCCGCGGTGGCCGCGGGCGCGCGCTCGCCGGACTGGAGCCCCGAGGATTGGGCGCCCGAGACCCTGGAGGCGGCCAAGGACGCCGAACACGACTACATCCAGTGCGGCCTGGTGAACGCCGATCCCAAGCGCCCCGGCCTGCTGCCGCGGGGCACGGCCTTCCTCTCCGGAGCCCTGGTCTACCTGGCCCGCGACGGGGCCATCCGTCGCCAGGGGGGCGTCGCCGTCTGGGGAGCCGACGGAACGCGCGCCGGGACCGTGGGCAAGCTGCACCTGGTGCCGGGGGCCGAGACCATGCTGGGCCTGGAGCGCTTCGGCTTCGTGCGCTCCACGATCCACCAACTGGCGGGCTACGTGCCCGACCTGGTGGCCCATGAGGGCTCCCGCAGACTCGCGTTCACGACCCGCGCGGGGCGCGAGGTGGTCTTCGGCGCCTCCGTGTGCTTCGACAACTCCTATGACGGGACCTTCGTCCTGCCCCTGGCGGAAGGACCGGTGGACTTCCACCTGGTGAGCTCCAACGAGGCCTGGTTCCGGGGCGACCAGGAACAGGACCAGATGATGGCCTTCTCCCATCTGGCGGCCATCGCCAGCGGGAGGGCCATCGTCCGGGCCACGAACTCCGGGATCACGGCCGTGGTGGGTCCGGACGGCCGCGACGTGGCACGCCTGCGGGTTGGCGGCCGCGACCGGGAGGTGGCGGGCACCCTGAGGGCCGACGTGCCCGTCCCCACGGCCACGGAACGGTCCCGGACGACCTTCTACGCCCGCTCCTGGCGGTTTTGGCCCCTGGCGCTGCTCCTCTGGCCGTGGGTCCTGCTGGCCGTGGCGCGGACCCTGGGGCCCCGTCGCTCCCCGGCCGGCACCCAGGCCCGCGGCTAGGGGGGAGAGGCGCGGTTACCAACCCGGCCCCCTGGGTTAGGACCCCTGTCTAGGAAATCGGCGGCAAGCCAAGCTCGGAGCGCAGGATCCTTGACCCCTCCGCGCGCTCACGGCTAGACTCCCGCCCCCGCATTCGTAGTCCCACACCCCGGCCCGGACCCCTGACTCGGCCCTTGGGCCCAGGCGCGCCGCCCCACGGCGCACCCTGGACCCGACCCACCCGCTGAGCCCCGGATCGAAAGCACACCCCGCTTTTTCCCACGCACTTCCTCGGAGCAGTATGAGCGCCATCGGACGGATCTTCCTGATTCTCAATCTGATCCTCTCGGCAGTCTTCCTTGGCTTCGCCTCGAGCCAACTGTCGCAGCAAGCCAACGTGTCCCAGTCGCTCCGCAACGAGCAGCAGGCACACGAAGCGACCAAGAAGTCGCTGGGCGAGCAGATCTCGACCCTGACCTCGCAGGTCAACCAGCTCAAGACGGATGCGTCCGCCCTGCGCGACGACCGCGACCAGCAGAAGGCCATGGCCGACCGCAACGGCGCGGACCTCACCGAGGAGAAGGCCAACAACGCCCAACTGCGCGGCGAGCTGACCGGCATCAAGGAGAGCCTGGCCGGCTACAACAACACGATCAAGGACCTCAGCGCGTCGAAGGACCGCCTGACCAAGGAGCGCGAGGACGCCCTGTCCGCCAAGGACTCCGCCGAGTCCGCCAAGGAGTCCGCCGACAAGGCGCGCCGTGACGCCGAGGAGGCCCTGCAGACGGCCAAGAACGACATCGCCGCCCTGGAGACCAAGGTCAACGGGACGGAGAAGAAGGCCAGCCAGCTCGACACCGAGCTCAAGGCCCTCTACGTCGCCACCGGGTACCCCAAGATCGGCACCCCCCTGCCCCTCGTCGAGGGCGCCGTGGTCAGCGTGAACCACTCGATCAAGCCGGGCCTCCTGGCGATCAACAAGGGGTCCAACGACAAGGTCGCCAAGGGCTACGTCTTCGCCGTCTACAACGGCGGCGTCTACAAGGGCCAGGCCAAGGTCGAAACCGTCCAGGCGGACTACTGCTCGGCCCTGATGATCCTGACCGCCGACGGCGCTCCGGCCGTGGCCCAGGGCGACCGCGTCACCACCCAGCTCTAGGCCCGTAGCCCCCCCCCCCAAGGAGCCCAAGGAGCAGCACCATGGCCAAGAGCCGCAAGATCGCATCCACGAAGGCCGGGAAGCCGGCCGACAGGCAGGCCCCGGCCGCGGAGGTCGAGGTCGTCGAGGAGAAGAAGGGCATGTCCTGGGAGGACGGCGTTGCCGTGATCACGACCGTCGTGATCCTGGTCGCCGTGCTCTGCGTGGACTACGACCTCGGCCACAAGTTCGGCGCGGGGATGTTCTTCAAGTAACTCCCGGGCTGGATCCAGATCACGCCGGCCGGTCGCGCCCCGCGCGACCGGCCGGCGTCGTTTTCGGACCGGCGGCCCCCGGCGCGCGCGGGGCTCCAAGCCGACGGGATCCGGACCCCGGGGCGCCTCGGGGCCTTCGCACGTCGCTTTGTTTCTCCCTTTTGCGACTGCTGATGCGTAGAATCCCGACCACCTCGAGCCGCTGCGTGGTCGCGCGGCGCCGTTCCCCTCGAACCCGCGACTGGGATCCTAGATGGCTGGTGTTTTCAAGCCGATGGAGTGGCTGCTGGGCCGCTTCTCCGTCGACATGGGCATCGATTTGGGGACCGCGAACACCCTCGTCTGCGTGCGGGGTCGCGGCATCATCCTCAATGAACCCAGCGTCGTGGCCGTCAAGAAGGGCACCAACGAGGTGCTCCTGGACGGCATGGCCGTGGGCAACGCCGCGAAGGCCATGCTGGGCAAGACGCCGGGCAACATCGAGGCCATCCGGCCGCTGCGCAACGGCGTGATCGCGGATTTCGAGGTGACCGAGCGCATGCTGCGCTACTTCATCACCAAGGTCCACGAGGGCCGCCACTGGGTGAAGCCCCAGGTGGTGATCTCGATCCCCGTGGGCATCACCGCCGTCGAGCGACGCGCCGTGATCCACTCCGCGGAGCGCGCGGGCGCGCGGCGCGTGTTCCTGATCGACGAGCCCATGGCCGCGGGCATCGGCATCGGCCTGCCGGTGACCGAGCCCCAGGGCTCCCTGATCGTCGACATCGGCGGCGGCACCACGGAAATCGCCGTGCTGGCCCTGGCCGGCATGGTCGGCGCCACGAGCTTGCGCATCGCCGGCGACGATTTCGACGAGGCCATCGTGGCGCACCTGCGCCGTCACCACAATCTGGCCATCGGCGAGCTGTTCGCCGAGCGCATCAAGCTGACCATCGGCTCGGCGTACCCGATGGCGCAGGAGCTCTCGATGGAGGTCAAGGGCCGCGACACGATCAGCGGCCTGCCGCGGCGCACGACCGTGACCTCGATGGAGATCCGCGACGCCCTGGCCGACCCCGTGCGGCAAATCTGCGAGGCGATCCGCGGCGTGCTGGAGAGCGCGCCCCCCGAGATTTCGGCCGACCTGGTGGACACCGGCGTGACCATCGTCGGCGGCGGGGCGCTGCTCTACGGCATCACCGACGCCGTGAGTCAGACCCTGGGCATCCCGGCCAAGGTCGGCGAGGATCCGCTGACCGCCGTGGCCCGCGGCACGGGTGTGTTCCTCGAGAAGCTCGACGTCTTCTCGAAGGTGCTCTCCACCGACGACGACGAGTAGGGCACGCGGATCGGCCCCTGCGCGGGGTCGGATCCGGGCGCTCCGACGTGTCGGGCCGAACCGGCAGGCCGCCCCTGCTCTGGGCCCCGGGCGGGCCCCGGAATCCACGGGAATTTCCGTCGGGAGCAGCTCCCGGACCCCGGCGCCTTCCCCGGCCGACCCGCGAGCTCGCGCCGGTGTCCGGGGGTTTCCTTCGAAGCGGGCCCGCTCCCCGCGCGTCCTCGCCGCGTCCGGCGGATCGCGGTCGCGGCGCACCCAGGGGATGGGTCGCCGGCCCGGGGCGTGGTCCTGGCGCGGACTTCCCGGCGGTGGCATCGCGCCTCCCCGAAGACTAGTCTCGGGACGTTCCAGCGCGCGGGGGGCCGGCGCCGTCGGACGTGTTGGGGAATCCGTCGAGGGCAAGCGGCGCATGGGCCGTGAGCTCGAGATTCCCACCGCGCGCGAGTACCTCCGCCGGTCGAGCGACCCGTGGGCCTTTCTTCCTCGCGACTTCTGTATCTCGCGTGCACGATCCTGCTCGCGGTGCTCGCGTTGGTTCCCGACGCGCCCGCCTGCCGTTGGCTGGACTTGTGCCTGGCGCCGACGCGCGTGCTGGGCGAATTGTCCTCGCCGATCGGCTGGCTCCAGCGCGGCGGAGTGCGCGCGGCGGAGCGCACGCTGCAGGATGCAGCGGCGGCCGAGCACGGCCAGAGCCGCGAGCTGGCGGACGACGAGCGGCTGTTCGCGCTGCCTGACGAGGACGCGCTGATCCAGGGCCGGCGCTTCGTGCATGCCCAGGTGCTGCAGCGCTTCCCCGATGCGCCGGACCGCATCGAATGCGCGCTGGAGGAAGACGCCGCCGCGGATTTGGAGCCGGGCCAACCCGTGGTGCTGTCCAATTCCTACGTCGGTCGCGTGTATTCCGTGGACCGGACCGCGCGCCGCGTGACGGTGCACCTGGTCACCGACAAGGACTTCCGCGTCGGCGCGCGGGTCTTCCCCGCGGATGGGCCGGCGGCGAGCGCGGCCTCCGAGCCCGGCCAGGCCGCGGCGTCGAACACGGAGCCCGCCGCGACACTGGCACCGACGGGTTCGGTGGCCATGGTGGTCGGCGGGCTCGCGGCGACGCGCGCCGGAGGCACGCCCCTCGCCGTGCACAATCCCGATCGCCAGGGCGGCGTGGGGGAGCTGTCGGGGATCGCCCGCGTGGACGAGGGCCTGAATCCGCGCGCGCCGTTCCAGGGCCAGAGCACGGGCTTTCGCCTGGGCACCTTGTCCGTGGACGAGCACGGCCGCGCCTCGGTGATCCCCGAGATCGACTTCGCGGAGGGCCTCTTCCGCGTGGTGGTGGTGCTGGAGCCCAAGCCGGGAGTGGGCCCCGCGCACGACGAGCCGGATGTGTTCGCCGCGGCCCACTGGCGCGAATCGCGCGTGTTCGGCGCCTTCGAGCCCGCGGCCTCGCGCGAGGGCCTGAAGATCGACTACCCGCTGGGCGCGGGCAGCCGCGAACGCTGCGCGGTGGTCGCAGGCGCGCGCTTGGTGGGATTCATCGCCCGCGCGGGTCCCTTGCACAGCGATGTGGCGCTGCTCGGGGATCGCGGCACCACCGTGCCCGCCCAAGCCAGTGTCGAGGGCGTGGTGGAGCCCCTGGTGCTCGGTCGATTGGTGAGCCTGGGCCGCGAGGCGCCCGGGGCCAAGCTGCGCTTCCTCTGGAGCCCGCAGCCGTCCCAGGCCCTGGCCGGGTCCGCCAAGGAGTCCGGCGCCGATTCGGCCGCGGCGGGACTGGCCGCGCGCCTGTTCACCGGCGCGGGCGAGTTGGGCGTGCCCCGTGGCCTGGTGATCGGCGAAACGCGCCTGCCCTCGGGGCCGGGTCCGCACGTGATCGAAGTGGAGGAGAGCGTGGATCCGCGGCTCCTGCGGCGCCTGTGGGTCTGGCGCGGCGAGGATGCGGTGCTCCGCGGAAGCGAGCGTGCGCCGTGAGGGGCGGAAACCTGCTGGGCTGGGTCCTGCTGTGCGTGTGGGGAGCCTGGCTCGCCGCACTCAGTGGACACTGGCTGCAATTCTCCTGGGCCGGCCGGGCCGCTCCGGACCTGTGGACGGCCCTGTTCCTGGCCCTGGGCGTGCGCATGCCCCCGGCGGACCTGGCCCGCCTGGCCGTGGCCCTCGGGCTCGCGCGCGCCGCGGTGAGCATCGAGCCGCCGGCGGTCTCCCTCGCGGCGGCCCTGGCCCTGGGGGGGCTCCTGCGGGCGGCCCGCAGCGCCGTGCAGCTGGACAACGGCGTGGTGACGGGCCTCTTCGCCTTCGCCGCCGTGCTGGGGCTCGGGGCCTGGAGCCGGTTCGTGCACACGACCACCCATTCCGCGGCCCTGGGCGCGATTCCCGCGGAATTCGAACCCTCCTTGCCCTGGGGCGCGGCCTGCACCACGGCGGTGGTCGCGGTGGTGTGCGGCGGATTGTTCACGCGCCTTCCCGGAGTGGCACCCCTTTCAAGGAGGAAGACGTGGGCCGTCGGCGCTTCGTACCGCTGATCCTCGTGGTGGTGCTGGGGGCCCTGGTGCTCGCCGCGCGCCTGTTCACGATCGCGATCCTGGAGCGCGAGCTGTGGACGGCCCAGGCCGAGGCCCTGGTGCGCGAGGGCAGCGTCGAGCCCTACACCCGCGGCGCAATCTTCGATGCCCAGGGCCGGGTGCTGGCCCGGGACGTGGAGAGCTACTGCATCGAAGTGGACTACCGCGACTTCCGTCGCGGACACGCCCTGGGTGTGGTGGCCCACGCGCGCTCGACCCTGGAGCGGCGCCCGGTGCCCCTGGCCGAGGCGCGCGGAGACCTGGCGGCCTGGGCCGCGGCCCTGGGGCGACTTTCGCGGGCCGACCTGGAACGCTTCGCCCAGGGCGGCGAGCTCCAGTGCGGCAACCTGCGCATTCCCGCCACCGAGGATTCCGAGTCCGAGGCCCGCGGGGGCCGGGCCCTGGACCTGGCCTTCTACGCCACCGCCCTGTTCGACCTCACGGCGCGCGAGCGCTCGAGCCTCAAGCGCGGCGCCGACGCGGCGCGGGAGATCGCCTTCACGCAGCGAGTGGCGGCCGAGCGGCGCACCACGATCGAAGCGGTGGAGGCGAGCCTCGCCGCCCGCTGCGCCGGCGATCTGGAGTTCCTGGCGGGATACGCGGATCTCTGGGCCCGGGACAACCGGCGCGAGGGATTGCCCCTGGACCTGGTGCTCGACGAGCTGGAGCGCTGGCGCAACGAAGTGGAGGACGGCGCGGCGCGGGACCTGTTCGAGGCCGCCGCGGGTTTCCCGGCCGGCCGGGTCGATCCGGCGACCCTCGCCGCCTACGTGGATCTGGGCTGGATCCAACGCAGCCTGCGCTGGGATGGGGAGCGTCTCGCGGTCTGGGCGGTGCGAGCCCGTCGGGAGTGGCTCGAACTGCGCGATGGGCCGGTGCTCGACTTCGCCGTGGAGCGCGTGCGACGGGACCTGCCGGGCTCGCCGCCGGCCCTGCTGGTGTTGCGGGAACTGGCACCCCTATTCGTGGCCTCCTCGGACGTCGAGGGCCAGGTCCTGGCCGCCGAGTTTCCTTGGCGGGAGGACGATCGGCCCCTGGTGATCGGCGCCCTCGACGGGCTGTTCACGGCCGACGCCCCGCGGGATCGGCGCCAGGGTCCGCGGCTGCCGCACTTCGATTCCGTGCTCGCAGAGGACATCGAAGCCGCGCCGGGCGACGCGGGCCTCCTCGGCCGGGTGGAATTCTGGCGCGGCGACGGCCTGGCCGTGGCGCCGGAGTTGCTCCAGTCCGCCGCGGAGGGCTGGCGCGCGCGCCTGGGTCGAAGGCCGGAGCGCGAAGACCTGCGACGGGGTTTCGAGACGCTCTTCCTGCGCCTGGAGGAGTGTTTCCAGGAGGACGTCCGCCAACGCCTGGAACAGATCTGGAGCGCCGCGCGGGACGACGGCGACCTCGACTCAGGCGGGAAGCTCGCCTTCGCCGAGGCGCGACTGGACCGGGCCGAGGAGCGCCTGCGCTACATCCTCAAGGACCGCGGCAGTCGTCACTTCGTCGCCGTGGCACGGCCCAGCTACGCCCTGGTCAACCTGCTGACGCGCTACCCGCGACACCTGCGCGGATTCGAGGTCGTGCGCCAGCACATGCGCGTGCACCCCACGCGCGACGCGGAGGGGCGCGTGGTGGGCCGCCTGCTGGTGGGCCGACTGGCACCGCCCAGCGTTTCCCGCCGCCTGTCCCAGCGCGAGATCGTGCGCCAGATCGCGATGCTGGAGTCCCAGGGCGGCCGCGACGAGGCCGGCCTGGAGCGCCTGGCGCAACTGCGGGCCTCCCTGGACCGGCCCGACGAGAAGGTCGGCGCCTTCGGCCTGGAGCGCTGGTTCGAGCCCGAGCTGGTGGGCCGCAACGGCTTCCACGAGGACCGGGGCCTGTCCGAGCGCGAGCGCAGCGGGCGCGCGCTCACCGGCGTGGACAAGATCGACGGACAGTCGATCACCACCACCCTGAACGCGGCGATCCAGGCCGAAGCCGAGTATTGCCTCGAGCACCCCGAGGGAGATCGCAAGCAGCCCGACAAGAACGACTCGGGTTGGCTGGCGCGGCCCACGGGGGCCATCGTGCTGCTGTCTCCCGAGGGCGACGTGATCGCCGCGGCCTCGACGCCCTTGGAGGCGCGGACGGAGATGGAAGGGCGCTCGCCCATCGGCGACCAAGTGCGCGAGCGGACGCTCACCAAGCCCGACTTCCAGCCCCCGGGCTCGGTCTTCAAGCCCTTCGTGGCGGCCTTTGCCCTGGACCGGCTGAACCTCGACCCGAACGCGCCGCGTTCCTGCAGCGCCGCGGCGAATCCCGGCGGGCGGGGACCGGGCTACGGGGGAGTCCATTGCCACGAGACCGTGAACGGCCACGGCACCGTGGACCTGCATCGGGCGCTGACGGTGTCCTGCAACAGCTACTTCGCCTGGCTCGGCGAGCAGTACGACGCGGCGACCCTCCAGGAGATGGCCCACCAGTTCGGTTTCGGCGAGCCCACGGGCGTGCGGGCCTTCTCCGACGGCACGCGCAGCGGCCTCGTGGAGGACAGCGTGCCCGGTCTGTTCCGGGATCGCGTGCTCCAGGGCCGCAGCCTGTGCGAGGCGGGCAATGGGCTGTCCGTGGTGGAGGCCACGCCGATGCAGGTGGCCCGGGCGACCGCCGGGCTCGCCACGGGCGTGCTGCCCGAACTGCGGCTGGTGAGCCGCATCGGCGAGCGCGAGCTGCCCCACGAATCCCGCGCCATCGACGTCTCGCCGCGCGCGCTGCAGCTCGTGCGCGCGGCCATGGAGGCCGTGGCCGCCGACCCGCGAGGTTCGGCCCGCGCCTCGCTTTCGCCGGAGGAACTGGGCTTCGCCATGGCGGTCAAGACCGGCAGCGCCGACGTGACCTCCACGGCCGTGGAGGACAACCGCGTGCTCAAGCACACCTGGGTGGCGGGCTGGTTCCCGGCCGAGGATCCGGTGGGCATCCTGGTGGTGTTCGAGTACCGCACCACGCAGACCTCGAGCCACACCGCGGCCTGGTTGGCGCGCCAGTTCCTCGATCGGCCGGCGGTGCGCGCCTGGCTGGCGGAAAGGACCGCCGGACGATGAAGGGCGCGGCCTGGCATCCCAAGCGCACCTCGACGCTCGAGCGCATTCTCTCGGTGCGCCACCTGCGCTGGCTGGAGGTGGACTGGCACGTGCTGCTGGTGGCCCTGGCCCTGCTGGGCATCGGCCTCGCCCTGATCAGCGCCATGGACGACGCCGATCTGCTCTGGGGCCGCGAGGGCCAAAGTTCGGTGCAGTTCGGGCGCCACCTGAAGACGCTGTTCGTGGCCCTGCCCGCCTTCGCGCTGGGGCTGTTTCTCCGGCCGCGCTGGGTGCGCAAGAACGCCTGGCTGGTGTACGGGGCCTCGGTCGCCCTGCTGCTCTTCGTGTTCGTGCCGGGCATCGGCGCCGAGCGCAACCACGCCACCCGTTGGATTCCCCTGCCGCTGCTGGGCTTCGACCTGCAGCCTTCGGAACTGGCCAAGCTCGGCGTGATCCTGATGCTGGCCGGCGTGCTGCACCAACGGCGCATGAAGTACCTGTCCGAGTGGGTGCGCCCCGGCCTCTTGGCGCTGGTTCCCATGGGTCTGGTGGCCCTGCAGCCCGACCTGGGCACGGCCATGACCCTCGCGCCGATCACCCTGGGCATGTTCTATCTGGCCGGGGCTCGCGGTCGTCAGATCGTGGGCGTGCTGGGCGCCGTGGTCCTGGCGGGCGTGCTGGCCTTCCAGGTGGGCCTGCTGCACGAGTACCAGCTGCAGCGCGTGGAGACCTGGCTCTCGTCCTGGGGAGCCGATTCCCTGATCCACGGCCGCAACGGGCCGGCGTTCCACACCTTCCATGCCCGCGTGGCCATCGGCAACGGCGGATGGCTCGGCACGGGCCTCGGACAAGGGGTCGCCAACGAGGCCGCTCACCTGCCCGAGCGCGACTGCGATTCGATCTTCGCCGTGGCCGCCGAAGAGGGCGGATTCCTCGGGGGGATGCTGTTGATCGGCCTGTACGCGCTGCTCGTGGTGCTGATCTTCCACAGCGCCAGTCAGGTGCGAGAGCGCTTCTCACGACTCGTGGTGGGGGGGATCGGCATCTACTTCGCCTCCCACCTGTTCGTGAACGTGGGGGTGAACCTGGGCCTCGTGCCCATGACCGGGCTCACTCTGCCCCTGCTCTCCACCGGCGGGTCTTCCCTGGCCACCTCGCTCCTGGCCCTCGGCCTCGCCCTGGGCCTGTCGTCCCACCACGAGCCGTCCCTGGACAAGGACGCCTACGGTGAGTAGCTCAAAATGCCATCAAGTGGCCATCCGGAGACCTCTATCTGGATTCCAACGGCACTCAGGGCCCGCCGAATCGCGAACTTCGTTGCTGGGGCGGGAGGGGGGCCGTACACTCGCCCGCCCCGCACGCTCCAAAGCCCCCGAAGATCTCACGCACACATGGTCGAGTACCAAGCACTGGGAATGATCGAGACCAAGGGTCTCGTCGGTTCGATCGAGGCCGCTGACGCCATGGTCAAGGCCGCGCAGGTCAGCCTGTTCGGCAAGGAGAAGGTCACCGCCGGTCTGGTGACCATGTTCGTCATGGGCGAGGTGGGCGCCGTCAAGGCCGCCACCGACGCCGGCGCCGCAGCCGCCCGCCGCGTGGGCGAGCTGGTGAGCGTGCACGTGATCCCGCGTCCCCACGAGCAGCTCGTGCGGGTGCTGCCGGCCATGCAGCCGGTCCAAGCCGCCCCGGCCAAGTCGGCCGGCAAGGGCAAGGCCGAGCAGAACGACTGAGCGGGCCCTGACGCGCGAGCGTCCGCGTGCAGCACTTCGATCCCGACTTGCGCGCCCTCCAGGAGGTGCGCGATTTCGTCGAGCGCGCCCGTCGCGCCCACGAGGTCGTGCACGCCTGGTCCCAGGCGCAGATCGACCGCCTCTGCGCGGCGATGGCGGCGGCCGGCGAGGCCGCGGCCTACGACCTCGCCCGCCTCGCGGTGGACGAGACCGGCATCGGGCGCGTGCACTACAAGGTGCTCAAGAACCTGCTGGGCTCCAAGGGCATCTGGGAGTCGATCAAGAACGAGCGCTCGACGGGCATCCTTTCGCGGGACGAGCGCACGGGCATCGTGGAGATCGCCACGCCGGTGGGGGTGATCGCGGGCATCATTCCGACCACCAATCCCACCTCCACGGCCCTGGGCAAGGCCTTGATTGCCGTCAAGGGCCGCAACGCGATCGTGATCTCGCCGCACCCCCGCTCCAGGCGCTGCATCGGGGAAGCGGTCGAGGTGCTGCGCCGCGCCATCGAGCGCGTTGGCGGTCCGCCCGACCTGGTCCTTTCGCTCACCAACCCGACCATCGAGTCCACCAGCGCCCTGATGAAGCACAAGCACGTGGCGATGATCCTCGCCACGGGCGGCTCGGGGCTGGTGAACGCGGCCTACTCGTCGGGCAAGCCCGCCTACGGGGTCGGGCCCGGCAACGTGCCCTGCTACGTGGACCGCTCGGCGGACGTGGCCCATGCCGCGCGCTCGATCGTGACCAGCCAGAGCTTCGACAACGGAACCCTGTGCTGCTCCGAGCAGGCCCTGGTGGTGGACAAGCCCGTGGAGAAGAGCCTGATGGCCGAACTCCAGAAGCGCGGCGCGCACCTCTGCGACGAGGATCAGACCCGGAAGCTCGCCAAGTTCTGCAACGTCGACGGGCACATGAACCCCGAGGTCGTCGGGCTGGACCCCTGGCGGGTGGCGGAGCTGGCGGGCTTCAGCGTGCCCCGCGAAACCAGCGTGCTGCTCGCCTATCAGGGCGGCGTGGGGCCGAAGTGGCCCCTCTCGATCGAAATCCTCTGCCCGGTGCTCTCCGTGCACGTCGTCGACGGCTGGAACGAGGGCTGCGAGGTCTCCATGGAGCTTCTGCACTACGGCGGCCTGGGCCACACCGCGGCCGTGCACGCCAGGGACGAGGCCGTGCTGGAGGCCTGGTTCCTGGGCAAGCCCGCCAGCCGCATCATCGTCAACGGGCCGTCGTCCATGGGCGCCGTGGGCTACAGCACTTGGCTGATGCCCTCCATGAGCCTGGGCTGCGGTCCCCAGGCCGGCAACATCACCTCGGACAACATCACGTACAAGCACCTGCTCAACGTGAAGCGCGCCGCCTTCCCGCGCCGCGACTGGATGGAGATCGAAAAGCAGGGACACGCCACGGCCGCGCGCTTCACGGGCGACTCCGCGCCCAGGGGCAGCGGGCTCCCCGGGGATCCCGCGCTGCTCCAGGCCTCGCCGCTCTCCTCCACCAGCGCCTTCAGCGCGCCCGTCGCCAGCAACTGGCAGGGCAACGCCCCGAGCGGCTTCGCTCCGGCCGCGCCCAGCCGGGCCCCGGCCCCCAAGTCCGCGGTGCCCATGTCCTTCCTGAATCCCCTGCCGGCCGAGCCCAAGGTCCAGGCGGCGCCGAAGTCTCCCGCCGGCTCGGGCGTCTCCGGGACGCCGGCTCTCGCGCCGCCGCCCGCCCCGCGCGCGCCCGCGGCGCCAGCAACGCCCGCGACGAGCGCGACGAGCGCGACGAGCGTCGCCGCGCCCGCCGCAGGGGGAGCTCCCCGCTCCGGCCAGCACGGCGCCCGGCTCACCACCGCGGAGATCCAGAACATCATGGCCCATGCCGGAGCCGGCTGTCCGCTGGGCCCCTGCAAGGGTTGCGCTCACCAGGAGGCTTCGACCGGAGCCTGCCTTGCTTGATTTCCCGGTCGGCGCGGACTTGCCGCGTCGGCCCTAGCCACAAGAAGAACCACCCATGGAAAGCCAGATTGCCCTCGGGCTGATCGAAACCAAAGGCCTGATCGGCGCGGTCGAAGCGGCCGATGCGATGTGCAAGGCCGCCAAGGTCACCCTGCTGGGCCGCGAACAGTGCGGCGGCGGGCTCGTCACCGTCATGGTGCGCGGCGAAGTCGGCGCGGTGAAGGCCGCGGTCGAAGCCGGCGCGGCGGGCGCCAAGCGCGTCGGCGAGTTGGTCAGCGTGCACGTGATCCCGCGCCCGGCGAACGACCTCGAGCACTACCTGCCGAAGCTGCCGGAAGGGAAGTGATCCGCCGAGCGCGGATCCTCCCCCCGACCCCCTGACCTCCCGTGACCCTTCGGGCCCAACCTCCGATCGACCTGCGCGGCGCGCTGGTGATCGACAGCCAGCAGCCGCAGTTCGCCGCCACCGTGGCGGCGAATTCCGACGGCTATTTCCCCGTGGCCGGGGAGAGCGCGTTCTGGCTGGAAGCCCGCCCGGGAATCGTGATCAACCGCCTGATGGACGTGGCCCTGAAGAAGTGCCGCGTCACGCCCGGAGCGCTGATCACCGAGCGGAGCTACGGCACCCTGGAGGTCCACGGCCCCGACCAGGGCCAGGTGCGCGAGGCGGGTCGGTTGATCCTGCAGGCGGCCGGCGTCGACTACGCCGATGGGCTCGAGCCCAACATCCTGACCGATGAGGTGATCCGCAAGGTGGATTCCCACCACGCGATGCTGATCAACCGCACGCGCTCGGGCATGCTGCTGCTCGCCCAGGACACGCTCTACACGCTGGAGGTCCATCCGGCCGTGTGGGTGCTGCTGGCCGCCAACGAAGCCGAAAAGGCCGCGCCGATCCGGCTCGTGGGCCTGGGCAACAACGGTGCCGTGGGCCGCCTGCGGCTGGCTGGCACCGACGCGGAGATCGACGTGGCGGTGGCCGCGGTGCACCGCGCCCTGGGCGCCGTGCGGGGCCGCAAGAACCAGGGGAGCGACTGATGTTCCTCGGTCGCGTGGTCGGCGAAGTCTGGGCGACGAAGAAGGCCCAGGACCTGGTGGGCAAGCGCCTCCTGGTGGTCGAGGCCCTGGACGAGCGTCGCGAGCCGGGCGCCGCCAAGGTCACCCCGGTGGTGGCCGCCGATCCCCTGGGCGCGGACATCGGCCAGCACGTGGTGGTGGCCTTCGGCAAGGCGGCCCGCGTGGCCTGCGGCGGTGACGGGGACTTCGCCTTCGAGGCCGCCATTGTCGGGATCGTCGACGATTTCGACGTGCCCTCGGCGCCCGCCTCCTGGAGGCTCGACCCACGCGCCGCGCGGCGAGGAGGCTCCTGATGCTCGTCGGCACCGTGGTCGGCAACGTCTGGTCCACCGTCAAGGACCCCACCCTCGTGGGCCTGCGCTTCCTCGTGGTGCAGCCCTTCACCCTCGACGGCAAGCCGTCGGCGGAGACGATCATCGCCGTGGATCCGCTCGGAGCGGGCATCGGCGAGCGGGTCCTGGTGGTGTTCGGCCGCGCCGCACGCCACGTGATCGGCCGCAGCCACGACATCGGCTTCCAGTGCGCGGTGGCGGGCATCGTCGACCGCATGGAGCTCGAGGACGGCCGGACCATCGGACCGGTGCGCCGCGAGGACACGCCGGCCTGAACCGCGCGCAGAGCCCACAGCCTTCCCTGGAGAACGTCATGAACCGAAACGACTTGAATCCCGAGCTGCGCGACGATGTCGCCCTGCGCCCCTGCATCGGCCTGCTCGAACTCTGCTCCGTGGCCCGGGGCATCGAGGTGGCCGACACGGTGCTCTGGGAGGCCCGCGTGGAGCTCTGCTTCGCCACGCCGGTGCACCCGGGCAAGTACGTGATCCTGTTCACCGGCAGCGTCGAGGACGTGCGCAGCGCTGTGCGCTCCGGCGGCGAGGTGGCCGGGACCGACCTGGTGGACCAACTGGTGATTCCCCAGGTCCACGAACAGGTCGTGCCGATGCTGCGCCGCAACGGCGGCCGCGTGAAGGGCGAGCTCGACGCCATCGGCGTGATCGAAACCAACACCGTGGCCTCGTCGATCGTGGCCGCGGACATGGCGCTCAAGACCGCCACCGTGGACCTGATCGATCTGCGCATCGCCAACGGCCTGGGGGGCAAGAGCTTCCTGACCCTGACGGGCGAGGTGAGCGACGTGCGCTCGGCCGTGGCCGCCGGCGCGCGCACCGCGCAGGACCGCGGCCTGCTCGCGCGCGAGGTGGTGATCGCCCGCCCGCACCCGCAGCTGGCCTTCCACCTGTGAGCGCCGGATAGCCCAGGCTCCCCGAGGCGATCCTCCCCGTGGCCAACAAGCGGCTGTACACCGAGTCCGACGTGGCCGCGCTGCCGCGCGGGGCCGTGCTCGTGCTGGGCAAGCAGGCCCTGGCCACGCCCTCGGCCCTGGACCTGGCCTACGCCCGCGGCGTGCGCGTGGTGCACGGGGACGCCGCGGCCGAGAGCACCGCGCCGGCGGGCGGAGAGGCCCTGGCGCGCATGCTCGCGGAGCCGGGGACCTACGTGGTCACGGTGTCCAAGTCCGGGGCCGCGATCGTGCGCCTGGAGGGTGGAGCTCCCGTGCCCTTCGGCAACCTGCCCGTGCCCCAAGTCCCCAAGTGATTCCCTACCCAAGAGGCACCATGGCCAGACGATTCCTCACCGCCGAAGATGTGCGCAGCGCAAAGTCGCGCGAGATCGTCGTCGACGAGCAGACGCTCGTGACCCCCCAGGCCCAGGAGGCGGCCGCGGCCGCCGGCATCTCGATCCGCGCCGGGGGCGGTGCCTGGGTCGAGCCCAAGCCCGACCGCGGTCCGGACGCCGAGCGCGCCCAGCGGGCCCTGCCGAACCTGCCCGAGCCCGCCGAGGGCGGCGAGCCGGGAGGTGGCGCGGTGATCACGGCCGTGGGCAAGAACCGCGCCGGCGTGCTCGCCGAACTCACCAGCGCCCTGGCCCAGGCCGGCGTCAGCGTGCACGACATCTCCCAGCGGGTGGTCGACGGCTACTTCCACCTGATCCTGGTGGTGGAGCTGGACCCGGGAACCAGTTTTGGTCCGGTGAAGCAGCGCCTGGAGTGCCTCGGCGGCCCCGAGGACTACGCCGTGCGCGTGATGCACCAGCGCGTGTTCCGTTACATGCACCGGGTCTGAACGAGGCCCACGCCGTGCCCTTCAACGATCACGAAATCCTGGAGACCGTGCGCATGTTCGAGCTGGAGACGCTCGACATCCGCACCACCACCCTGGGGATCAACCTGCTGGACTGCGCCGACCCGGACCTGGAGGCCACCTGCGAGAAGATCTACGCGAAGATCGTGCACCACGCGCGGCATCTGGTGGCGACCGCCAACTCGATCACCGCCGACTACGGCATCCCGATCGTCAACAAGCGCATCGCCACCACGCCGATCGCCCTGGTCGCGGCGGCCTGCGGTTCGCGGGACCTGGTGCCGATCGCGCGCGCCATGGACGCCGCCGCCCGGGAGTGCGGCGTGGACTTCATCGGCGGCTTCACGGCCTACGTCTACAAGGGGCTGTCCAACGCCGACCGCGCGCTCATGGAGTCGATCCCCGGGGCCCTGGCCGAGACCGAGCGGGTTTGCTCGTCGGTGGCCCTGGCCTCCACGCGCGCGGGCATCAACATGGATGCCGCGGCGCGCTTTTCCGAGCTGGTGCTCGAAACCGCGCGTCTGACGGCCTCCCGCGGCGGGCTGGGGTGCGCCAAGCTGGTGTGCTTCGCCAACGCCGTGGAGGACAACCCCTTCGTCGCCGGCGCGCACATCGGGGTCGGGGAAGCCGAGACCGTGGTCAACGTGGGGGTCTCCGGCCCGGGCGTCGTGCGCTCGGCCCTGGCGCGCCTGAGTCCCGACGCGGACCTCCTGGCCGTGGCCGAAACCGTCAAGCGCACCGCCTTCAAGATCACGCGCATGGGCGAGCTGGTGGGCCGCGAGGCGGCGCGGCGCCTTGGCACGAGCTTCGGCATCGTGGACATCTCCCTGGCTCCGACCCCGGCCCAGGGCGACTCGATCAGCGACATCCTCGAGTTGATCGGCGTCGATCGCACCGGCGCCCCGGGCACCACCGTGGCCCTGGCCCTGCTCACGGACGCCATCAAGAAGGGCGGGGCCATGGCCTCTTCCAGCGTCGGCGGCCTCTCCGGGGCCTTCATCCCCGTCTCCGAGGATTCGGGGATGATCGCCGCCGTGCGCGACGGAGCCCTGTCGCTGGCCAAGCTCGAGGCCATGACTTCGGTGTGCTCCGTGGGCCTGGACATGGTCGCCGTGCCCGGCGACACGCCGGCGGCCACGATCCTCGGCATCATCGCCGACGAGATGGCCATCGGCATGGTCAACCACAAGACCACCGCCGTGCGGATCATCCCGGTCCCCGGGAAGGGCCCGGGCGAGACGGTGGAGTGGGGCGGGCTCCTCGGCACGGCCATCGTGCAGGACCCGGGCAAATTTTCCTGTGCGCGCCTGTTCGCCCGGGGGGGGCGCGTGCCTGCCCCCATCCAGAGCTACCGCAACTAGCGCCCGGTTCAGGCCGCGGGGCGTTTCGCACCGGAAACAGGTCCGCTGCTCAAGACTGAACAGTGGGTTGCCGAAGCTGGAACGTGGAAGCGTCCCAAGCAACCCCGTGCACGAGCAAGCCGCGACTCTTGCTCGTGGACGACTCGCCGGCGTTGCTCGCCGCGCTGGCGCGCATGCTCGAGCCCGGGCATGACGTGGTTCAGGCCGCTTCCGGCGCCGAGGGGCTGCAGCGTCTGTCCGATGCCGGCCCCTTCGACGTGGTGATCAGCGACGAGGAGATGCCGGGCCTTCAGGGGACGGAATTCCTTTCGGAGGTGCATCGGCGCGCACCCGCCACGGTGGGCATCCTGCTCACGGGCATGGCCGACGTCTCCCTGGCGATCCGCGCCCTGCACACCGGGCACGTGCTGCGCTTCCTCGAGAAGCCCTGCAGCCAGGAGGCCCTGCTGGCCGCCGTCCAGGATTGCGTGCGCGAACACCGGCGGCTGTTGCGCGAGCGCGAGCGCGAAGGCGAGGGCGAGAGCGCCCGCGGAGCCCTCTGGGAGTTCAACGCCGCGCTCACCAGCCGGATTCGCGAGCAGACCCAGGCCCTGTTCCGGCTGAATCGATTCCTGGGCGACCTGAACAGCGCCGAGTCCCTGTCGCAGATCGCCGCCCTGGCGGTGGACACGCTGGCGGCCGTGTTGCCGGAGCGGGCCGTGCGCATCGACTTGGGCTCCAGCCTGGCGGACCTCAGCGCCTCGGCCCGTGTGGGCGGCGAATTCCAAGGCGACCGCCACGTGGAGGAAGTGGTGGGATCCCACGGGACCGTGGGCCTGATCGTGGCCGACACGTTCTGCAAGGGACACCGCGGCTTCTCCCGCGTGCAGCGGGAGGCGCTCCACGCCGTGGCCTCCGCCATCGCGGTCGCGAGCCACAACGTCCTGCGGCGCGTCGAGCGCGACGAGGCCCAGCAGGCGACCATCGTGGCCCTGGCGCGCCTCGCCGAACAACGCGACAACGAGACGGGCAAGCACCTGGAGCGCGTCAGCCTCTACTGTCGTCTGATCGCCGAGGGACTGCGCGAGGACGGCCAGTGCACCGAGCAGATCAGCGATGCCTGGATCGACGACCTGGTGCGCTCGGCGCCGCTGCACGACATCGGCAAGGTGGGCATCCCCGACCACATCCTGCTCAAGCCCGCCAAGCTCTCGCCGGAAGAATGGGCGATCATGAAGCGCCACACCGAGATCGGCGCGCGGACCCTGCGCGAAGTGATCCGCGAGGGAAGCGAGCAGGAGTTCCTGCGCATGAGCCTGGAGATTGCCTGGTGCCACCACGAGAAGTGGGACGGCAGCGGCTACCCGCGCGGCCTGCGGGGCGAGGACATCCCGCTCTGCGCGCGCATCCTGGCCCTGGCGGATGTGTACGACGCCCTGACCACGGTGCGGCCCTACAAGGACGCCTGGTCCCACGCCCGCGCCGTCGAGTGGGTGCGGCAGGGTGCGGGGGAGCACTTCGACCCGCGCGTGGCGCAGGCGTTCCTCTCCAGGCACGATCGCGCGGACTTCATTCGCGCGAGGCTGGCCGACACGGCCGAGGACCTCGTGGGCTGGATGCGGGCCATCGCGCGCGCGGGTTGAGCCGCGCGCCTGCTCCGGGATCCCGGAACCGGGACGTCTGCCGGCGCGGCGGGCCCTGGAAGAGCCCGACTTTGCTGGTGCGAAACAGCCAGCCTGCACTTTGGGGTGCTGTGGACAACCTCCGGGGCGGCGCTAACCTATCCGCCCCGCGAAGCCGTCGGGGCCCCCTTGGTCCAGCATCCCGTACGCATCTACCTGGTCGGCAGCCACTCCACGGGCAAGACCACGCTGGCGCGCTGGATTCGCGACCGCTACGGACTGCCGATGATCGCCGAAGTGGCGCGCGGCGTGCTGGCTGAGCTGGAATCGCCCCTGGAGCAGATCCGCTCGAACCTGGACATCGTCGATCGCTATCAGGCGCGGGTTTTCGAGCGCCAGATCGCCGCCGAGCGTGAGCAGCTCTCGAGTTTTGTTTCGGACCGGGCCTTCTGCAACCTGGCCTACGCCGCCCACCACTCCACCGTGCTGGCGCGGCTGGTGTCCCAGCGGAACTTCACCGAGTACATGGAGTCGGTGCGCACCGGCATCGTGTTCTTCCTGCGTCCCCATCGGGAGCTCCTGGCCGAAGACGGCGTGCGCGCCTCCGTGGCCTGGGAGGAAGTGCTGCGCATCGACGGCATGGTCAAGCTGCTGCTGGAGATGCACGCCGTGCCCTACGTCCCCTGCGAGTCGCTGTCGATGCAGGAGCGCGTGCGCCTGGTGGAGAGCGTGCTCGCGCTCGCCGGAGTGCCGACCCTCGAATCCCAGAAGCCCGAGCTGCCCTTCGGCGAGCCCCTGAAGCAGATTGCCCCGCGGCAGCGCGGTGCCACGCCCGTCCCTCCCGCGCGCGCGCCTCGAACGGCACCGCCGGGCTGATTTCCTTTTCGCGTCACGATGTTCGACGCACTGCTGCGTCCAGACCCCAACGATCTGCAATGCCCATCACCCCCCTGATCCTCGCCCTCGCTCCCCTGGCCCCGTTCTCTGCGGGCGCCGAACCGAGCACGCCCCCGGCGGCCCTGAGCCTGCAGGACAAGCCCCCGATGAACGTCTGGACGGGGGCGGTCAACGCCAGCGCCATCTTCACGGACGGCAACACGGAGACGCGTTCCGCCAACGCCGCCGCCGACGCCCAGTACCGCCGCGAGCACGACCGCACCACGCTCGGCGCGTTCTGGAACTACCAGGACGACAAGAGCGGCGTGCTCCAGCGCCGCACCGGAGCCCGGGCCCAGTACGACTACTTCTTCTCGGAGAAGAACTACGCCTTCGCCCAGACCAGCATCGAGAACGACAAGCAGGCCGACCTGGCCCGCCGCTGGATTCTCGGCGCGGGCGCCGGCCGCCAGTTCATCGAGGACGCCGTGCACAAGGTCTCGGCCGAACTCGGTCTCTCCTGGTTCGACGAGCACTTCAACAACTCGGCCGACCATGACTTCTTCGCCGCCCGCGGCGCCTACAAGTGGGATTGGGTGATCAACAAGGCCTGGACCTTCTTCCACGGCGCCGAGATCTACCGTCCCTCGAGGACATCGAGGACGTGTACGCCAAGGTGGACACGCGCCTCAAGGTCGTCCTCAGCGAGAAGATGTTCGCCCAGGGCCAGTGGGTCATGGACTGGGACAACTCGCCCGCCACCGGCAAGGAGAGCGTGGACAACCGCTACATCCTGAGCGTCGGCTGGTCGTTCTGATTTCGGCAACTCCACAACCAACCACCAGGAGAGTCCCATGGGAATGATGCAAGAATTCAAGGAATTCGCGATGAAGGGCAATGTCGTGGATCTCGCCGTCGGCGTGATCATCGGCGCGGCCTTCGGCAAGATCGTGACTTCGCTGGTCAACGACGTTCTCATGCCGCCGATCGGCATGCTGATGGGCGGCGTCGACTTCAAGAACCTCCACGTCGTCCTGAAGGGCGACTACGCGGGCGACCTGGCCGCCGCCACCGCCGCCGGCGCGCCGGTGATCCGCTACGGCGCGTTCCTCCAGAGCGTGATGGACTTCCTGATCGTGGCCTTCTGCATCTTCATCATGGTCAAGCAGGTCAACCGCTTCGCCGGCCCGCCGAAGAAGTAGCGCCAGAACCGGCGGGGGCCTCGGCCCTCCGCGTCCCCGGGCCCGCCTACTCGGGCAATTCCAGTGCGCCGCGCAGCATCTCCAGGATGACGCGGCGCACTTTCGTCGGTGCGAGACCCGAGACCTCCAGCGCGCCGCAGTGCTCGGCGAACCAGGCCCCCTGCGCGCCGCCGAACCACAGCTCCGGCGAGGGCGATCCCGTGGGCTGCGCGCGCCAGCGCACGGGAGCGTCCAGGGCAGTGCCTTCCATTTCGTTCAGTCGCAGCGCCAGCTGCTCCAGATTGGGCCGTCCCAGGGCGGCGCGGGTCGGCAGGTCGAACCAGGAGAAGGTGGAGATCACCAGTCGATAGGTGGCGCCCGCGCCGCGGGGGCCCACCACCAGGGCGCGGTCTCGCACCGAGGGCGAGATCGCCGAGCCCGCGGGTGTGGGTCCCGCGAACAACGCGTGGCGCCCGGGATCGAAGGCCCCCGGGGATCCGGGACGGGCGGAGCGCGCCTCCGGGGCCGCGGTCCAGACGCACAGGTCCAGGTGCGCCAGGTCGTCCTTGGCCGCCCGCGACAGGTCCGCCCGGTCCGCCCGCAGAGAGGCCAGTGGCTCGGCGTACAGCGGCGCGAATTCCGAGTTGCGGCCGTCGAGCAGGTCAGCGAAGCGCTCGAACAGGTACTCGGTGGAGCGCAGGGAGCGCGCTTCGTCGTCCAGTCCCCGCAGTTGCGCGGCGATGGGGGAGCGCTCGCGGTCGGCGAAGGACCCCACCAGCGTGTCCAACACGAAGGCCCCTTCGTCCGCGCCCTGGAAGAAGTCGCCGGCCGCCGCCGCCGCGATCAGGGCCCGCGCCCGGGGCAGGGCGAGCGTCGGCCGAAGCACGGCGAACAGGGCGGCGTTGCCGTCGGTGTCGTAGTGGTTGTTGACCAGGGCCGTAGAGCCCTGCGCGAGGCGCCGCTGCTCGGCCTGCTCCAGCGAGGAGAACGCCAGGGCGATCTCGCACGACAGGTCGCGCCGCAGGAACCTCGGCGTGCGATTCCCGGGCCAGTGGGACAGGTTCAGGCCCGGAGCGTCGAAGGCGCCGTCCACCGAAATCACCGGAGCGTCTCCGGGCTCGGTGCGGTAGGCGAGCGGCAGTTCCACGGGGGAGGCCGGCCGCGAGCTAGCCCCCGGCGGGCTTGTCGGTCTTGGCGGAGGCCTCGGCCGCGCGCTTGTCGATCAGCTTCTGCACCAGGCGCACGTTGTTGCGCGTGTCCCGCAGGGCGATGTTCACCGCGGCGCGCGTGTCGGGGGACAGGTCGGTGCGCTTGAGCACCGCCGTGGCCTCCTCGAACCCCTTCTGGTACATGGCCTTCGCACGCTCGAGATCGCGCACGAAGTAGTAGTGCAGCATCACCGCCGTGTCGTTGAGGTAGTTGGGGTTGGTGGACTCCAGCTCCAGGACCGTCTCGTAGGCGGCCAGGGAGCGCTCCCACAGGCGGTTGACCAGGGCCTCGTCGAAGGGCTTGGGCGCCGGGCCCAGGGCGCCCTGGGTGCCGCGCAGGCGATCGCCCTCGTCGCGCAGGAACAACCCCAGGTTGTTCCAGTGGCGCGAATTCTCCGCCTCGCGGGGGACCATGCGGGTGATCAGCTCACAGGCGAAGGCCGCCTCCAGGTTGAGCACGCCCCCGGGGTGATTCTCCTCGGTGACGGACCATTGGATCAGGCCCTCCAGGCGCGCGGTGTTGCCCGGCACGTCGAAGGAGAGCGCGTTGAGCAGTCCGCCCGGATCCAGGGGCGGCGGCGCATCCGGTTGGTCCGAGGGCTCGCTCAGGGCCTGGTAGCTGTGCAGCGCCTCGAAGCACTTGGCGAAGGCCCGCTGGTCGAACCGCACGCGATAGAGATAGTAGAGGCAGTTGGTGAACTTGGGGTTCTTGGCCAGGGCCTGCTCGAAGGCCTGTTCGGCACCCGCCAGGTTCTTCTCGCCGTAGCGGCAGTAGCCGACCCACCAGAGCAGCGTGGCGTCGGCGGCACTGCCGGCCGCGGCCGCGCCGTGGGCGGCGGTCCAATCGGCCTGCGCGCCCTCCAGGATGGGGAGCAACTGGGCTCCCGTCAGGGACGCGCTCATGCCGGCGTAGTCGGCCGTGGCCGGATCGAGGGCGATGGCCCGCCGCCAGGCGGTGGAGGCCTTGGCCTGGTCCTGCTTCCACAATTGCGCGGTGCCCAGCTGCATCTGGGCCTGCTGCGCCGCGGCCACATGGCGCGCCTCGGGCGGGTTGCCGCACAGGGTGGTCGCCTGCTCGAAGGCTGCCACCGCCGCGCTCCACTCCTCGTCGGCCGCGGCGCGCTTCTCGTCCTCGTTCGTCCAGGTGGTGAAGGCCGCCAGGGCGATGCGGCCGCGCAGCAGCTGCTTCCAGGGATCCAGGGGCGCGATGCGGATGGCCTTCTCCGCGGCCGCCCGGCCCAATTCGAATTCCCGCGTGTACCAGGTGCTGGCCGCCAGGGTGGACCACGCGTCCCCGAAGCGCGGCTCGTCCTTCGAGGTGACGACCTTCAGGTGGCGCACCGCATCCTCGAACTGGGAGCCGGTGACCGCGGTGGTTTGGCCCGAGAGCACCTCGCGCTCGGCCAGGGCGTGGAATCCCGTGCCGTACAGGTAGTCCAGTTCGAGGGCGCCCGGATGGGCGCGAGCGAGCTCGTCCACTTCCAGCAGGACTTCCTCGATCAGGCCCTTGGCGATCTTGGCCCGCAAGACGAAGGCGTGGGTGCCCAGGGAGGCGCGGTCCTGGGCCTCCGCCTGCTGGAACAGAGCCAGGGCCTCGTCGATGCGCCCTTCGGCGAGGTGCGCGCGACCCGCGGCCAGGAGTTCCTCCACTGGATCGGATTTTCCGCTCTGCGCCCCGTCGGCTTGCAGCAGCACCGAGGTCCGAGCGAAGGGCCGGGCGGGCGCCGCCGTGGGGTCCGCGCCCAACACGGTTCGGGGCGACAGGATCAGCGCAAGCAAAAGCAGCGTGGAGCGGGTCATGATCGTGGTGGAGCGGGGTTCGGTGGGGTCAGCGCGAGTCGCGGCGTTCGGGATTCCCGGGCGGGACGCTGCCCGGTGGCGCGGCGGCGTCTTTTTCGAGCAGTCGTGCGCGGGCCCGCGGCAGCAGGATTTCACTGACCTGCGGCCGGGGGCCGGGCATCACGTCCAGGGAGTTCTGGAAGTGCTGCACGGCGGCCGTGGGGTTGTCCTTGAGGTCCAATTCCAGCTCTCCGAGCGCCTGTTCCGCGTCGGCCCAGGACACCAGTAGCCGGTTCTTCTCGTCGGGTTTCAGGTCCGGCTGCTGGGAGCGTCCTTCGGCCATGCGCACGGCCCCCGAGAGCAGGCTCTCGGCCCGCTCGAGGTCCCGGCGCGTGTGCCGGATCGCGACCCGGGCGGCGTCCGCCGCCAGCCGCACGTCGAGGGGGTCGAGCTCGACCGCCCGCAGCGAGTACTCCCAGCACTTCTCGAACCACGCGGCCGAGGCCTCTCGCCGCAGGCCGGCCTCGCGGGTGAACTTGGCGCGCTCCTTCTCGGTCCCGAAGTCGCGCTCGCGGGCCACGCCCGCCCAGCGGCGCAGGCGCTTGAGCTTCTGGGGGTCCTTGACCTCGCCGGCGGCGGCCTGCTCCAGCAGGGTCGCCTCCTCGGCCAGGGTGTCCGCGGCCTCCTTGGCGGCCTCGGCTGCGCCCCGTGCCTGCCGCCCATCGCCCGGAGATTCGCGGGCGAGCAGCGCGTGCACCTCGGCGGCGGCCGAGAAGTTCTTGGCTTCGCGGTGCAGTGCGGCGATCCGCTCCAGGCCCGCGATGCCGTTCTGCACGCGCCCTGCCCAGCGCGGGTCCAGTCCCGCCGGATCCACGGCGATCTGTCGCGGCCCGACGTCGTTCATGGAAAGGAAGGCGATGCGCGCTTCCTCGAGCCGCCCGGCGGACACGAATCGCCAGCCTGCCAGGGAGCGGCACAGGGCCTCGTGACCCAGGCAGGCCGTCCCGTGGCGAGCGTCCAGTTCGCGCGCCCGGCGAAACCAGCGCTCGGCCTTGGTGAGCTGCTCGGTCTCGTTCTCGCATTCGGCGAGCAGCACGCCCGAGACCGAGGACTCGAAGTAGACCTGCGCCAGGTGCCAGTGAACCAGCGGCTGGTTGGGGAACTGCTCGCGCAATTCGCGGAAGAGGCGCAGCACCTCCTCGGGGCCGCCCAGGGCCGCCGCGGAACGGGCCGCCAGCTCGTGGAGCCGCGCGTCGGAGGGACTGGCTCCCAGGCCGCGCTTGGCCGTCTTCTCCGCCTCGTGGTGGTTCTCCACCTCCAGGTACAGCTCCGCGAGCCGCGCGAAGGCCAGCGCGTCGGTGGATTTTTCCTGCACGCGGCTGCGCAGGGCCCCGACCAGCTCCAGGAACAACTCCTCCGCCGCGGCCGGTTCCGCGCGACGCAGACCGCGCAGAAGGTCCATGCCCGCCTGGGCCAGCAGCACTTCGGCGGCCGGTTCCAGCGAGAGTCGCTCCTCGCGCCGCAGGGCGAGCTGGGCCAGGGCACGCCGAGCACAGTCGAGGGCCTCGCGGGGCTCGCCCAGGCCCCGGGCGGCCCGGCTTTGCCCCAGCAAGGAGGCCGGCGTCCCGCCCGCCCGCAGGAAGGCCTCGCGGGCCCCTCGCAGCAGGCGCTCTGTCTCCTCCGCGGGCCGCTCCCCGCGCGGCGGGGCTTCCGCCAGCAGCAGACGGACTTCACCCAGGGCCAGCAGCAGGTCCGGCTGCTCGGGCGTGAGTTCCAGGGCTCGCTTGAGCACCTCCAACTCCTCCTCGTAGCGCCCTTCGGCATGCAGGGTGCGCGCGCTGGACAGGGAGGGCAACGCGCTCAGCCGCCCGCTGATGCGGCGCACGGCCTCGTAGTCGCGCTCGGCGACCGCGCGATCCAGCTGTTCCTCCAACTGACGCTGCTCGTCGCCCTGGCCCTGGGTTTCCGCGGCTTCCCCGACGATCGGGGCTGGGACCGACTCCCCCGGGGTCGAGGTCGTCGCCAGGGGGGGCTGCGGGGCGAGTTCCGCGACCGGCGTGGGGGGCGTGGGGAGGGGTGCACCGGTCTCCGGGGCGGCCTCGGGCTCGGACGCCGGGACGTCGCCCGCCTCCACGGGGATGGGCAGCTCCTGTTCGACGGCAGGCTCCGCGGCCGGCGGGGTCGCCGAAGTGAGGGAACCCGGGTCCGGCGGCAGGGGGGACGGGGGCGAGGGAGTTTCCTCCACCTCTGGGTCCATCGGCGGCAGGGTCGGCACGGCCCGGGGGTCCACGGGGCCGGTGGACTCGGATCTCTGGAGGAATGACCCGACCGGGTCCTCCCGCTCAACGGGTCCCATGCCCGGAGGTCGGGCCTCCGGAAGCTCCGAGGTCGGGTGCGGATTCGCCAGGCCATCCGGCTCCAGTCCCGCGCCGTCGACCGGCCCTGCACGGCAAGCCGTTGATCCGAGGGCGAGGGCCGTCCACAGCAGGGCTTTCATGGAGAGGGTCGCAGGGGGGAAGTCCGCCAGGTTCCGGCCCTGTCGCAGGCCCGCCCCGGATCGGGAGTCTAGCCTCGGCGGCCGGCGGCTTCATGGGCCAGACCTCGCGCGGGCGCCCGATCGCGGTCCAACCGCCCTGCCTCGGGGAAGAAGGCGCCGCGGTCGTCGTCCTGGGCAGGAGGCCGCGGGTAGAGTGAGGCCGCCTCGTCGAACCGCCGCCACCCACCCATGAGAGAACCCGCACGCTCCGGAGCGCCGCTCGCGCCGCGCTCCACTGCCGGCATCGTCCTGCTGGCCCTGGCCGCCATGGCGGCCTTCCCGGCCTGCGACAACCCGGCCTGCGTGTTCGGCCCCGACGGCTGCGCCGGCACGGCCTCGGGTGCCACCGGTGACGTGCCGGCCACCGTGCCCGCCGACCACCAGTGGATCGAGCTGGCCGATCCGACGATCACGGCGCGCATCCCCAACTCGCTTTCGGTCACGCTGCACCCGGATTCGCCCGTGGCCCTGGTCTTCAGCGAGAGCCTGTCGGCCGCCTCCTTGTCCGGCGCCCTGCGCCTGGAAGTGGCCGGAAGCGGCGGCTTCGGCGCGCCCGTGTTGATCGCCACCTCCCTGGTGGCCGACGGCCGCGTCCTCGTGGTGTTGCCGGCCCAGCCGCTGACCCTGGGCAGCACCTATGACTTGGTGTGGAGCGACGACGCGGAGCCGGCGGACTTGCAGGGCCAACTGCTCGAGATCCCCGAGGATCGCGTCGCGGGCAGTTTCAAAGTGGCGACCACCCAGCCCGCCACCGTGCGCCTGCTCGGGGCCTTCCCCGCCGACCTCTCGATCAACCAGAGCGGCGTGGGCGAATTCGTGGCGCTCTTCGACCGACGCCTCAACGTGCAGACGGTCACCGCCACCTCCTTCGACTTCAAGGTCGGCGGCGTCGAGCCGGCCTTCGATCCCCTGGCCACTCCGGTGAGCGTGACCTCCGGGGCGAGCACCACGAGCGACACGCGGGCCTTCCGCTGGCGCAGCATCGACGGCGCGGGCAACGCGGCGCCCCTGGGGCCGGGTCTGCAGGTGGACTGCTCGCTTTCGCCCGTGGGCAGCAAGATCGCGGCGGTCGACACGTCGCTGCTCGCGCCCGTGCACACGCGCTACAGCGTGGCGTCGGTTTCGCCCGCGCTTTCGGCCGTGATCGCCTCGCTGCCCAGCGACGCGGTGGGGCTGGACAACCTGACCGGGCCCGCGACCCTGGATCTCCAGGTGGACCTGACCAGCGTCCAGGACGGCGACCGCCTGGGCCTGTTCCTGTTCGGCAACTCCGTGGGCACCGACCCCAAGCGCATCGCCCTGTTTCGCGAGCTGTCGCTCTCCGCGCCCGCCCTGGTGGTCCACGTGGGGGAGGACATCGTCGACCTGGCCACGGATCAGGATCTCGGCCGCCTCGCCGACGGAACCCTGGACATCGCCGTGCGCCTGCAGCGCGGTTCCGTGGTCACGCCCCTGCGTCGCCTGGACGCGGACCTCTCGGTCGCCGGCCTGCAGAGTCTGCTGCTGGACCTGACGCGGCCGACCCTGACGGGCCTGGGCACCAGCGGCACCAACAAGACCTCCTTCCGTTCCGATCTGGGGGACTTTTCCCTGGTGGGCCGGGCCAGTGAGCGCATTCGCGCCGTGGAGGTGAGCACGCTGCTTGGAAACAACGGCACCGTGCCCGCGGTGGTCGGAAGCACCCCCCAGGGGCTGTTCGTGGCCGCGCCGGTGCTGCTGGGCAACCTGACGCCGGCACAACTCCCGCTGGCCTTCGACGCCCAGATCTACGACAACGCCCTCAATGCCGCGGCGACGCCGATCACGGCCACGTTCACCCAGGTCGGGGCCTCCGGGCCCGGGGCGGCCCTGCCCGGCCCCACGATCGACGTGGAGGTCTTCGACGCCGCCACCCTGGCGCCCATCGCCGCCGCCCTGGTCATGGTGCACGAGGACTCGGGCGGGCTCGTGCTGCCGGTGGACGCCCAACTGACCCTCGCCACGGGCCAGGTGACCTTGGCCGCGGGCCTGGCCGGGGAGACCCTCGTCACCGTGGATGCGGCGGGATACGACCTGTTCACCTTCGAGGACGTTCCCACGGACCGTCTCTCGATCCCCCTGGTGCGCACGGGGACCCTGCCCTCCACCGTCGGCGGCACCGCCGGCTCGGCCGACGACGACTTCGACCAATTCGACCGCTCGATCGTCGACAGCCGCCGCAACCTGCTCTCCGAGCCCCTGATTCCGGTGGGCGGTTGCGTGTTCAATCCCCAGTCCCAGGCGTTCGAGTGCGCCTTCGGGCCGGCGGTGATCCGCCCCAACCTCCTGGGGGCTGCCTCGCTCCTGGCGGTGGAAATTCCGCCCTCGGAGCTGAACTACAACGTCGTGACCTTCCTGCGGGGATTCCAGATCGGGATCCCCGTGGCCCCAGCGCTGCCCGGGGCCCTGAGTTCCCTCAAGCTGGTCACCACCGCGCTGCTGGACGATCCGGCCGTGGTTCCGGAGGAGCGGGCCATCGACGGCCCGAGCCTCAACCTGAACCTGGGTTCGGTCACCGGCGTGGCCTTGGGCTCGCTCTCCGGGGCCCCGCGGATCCTGGTGGAGGCCCGGGTGCGCGGAGTGCCCGGCTCCACGGCCGTGGGGCAGGGCGTGGCCTTCGACCAGGGGGGCAACGTCTGGCGCGTGCGCTCGGCCTATCCCGGCGCCGTGGACGGCATCGCCGACACGCTCCAGGACCTGCTGGGCAAGCTGGTCCAGGACGGCGTGATCGACCCCGATCTGCAGCTTTCCTGCGAGATCCGCGACACCCTGGGCGCCCGGGCCGGTCGCCGCCCGCGCCTCTCCCAACTGGGCGCCAATCTGGCCCCGATCTCGGCCCCCACGATCGTGTCGCCGCTGCCCGGGGCGGGCACCGGCGGGGCGACCTTCGACCTGACCTTCAGCAACGCCATCCCGGACTCCGCGGGCACCCCCGGCCTGTACCGGGCCACCCTCCAGGCGGGCGCCAGCGGGCGGCGCTGGACCCTTTGGCGGCCGGACCTGAACAATGCCTCGGGCGCCACGCGGACGATCCACGTGCCCGACCTGGCGGCGCTGGCGGGCACGGCCCTGCCCGACGGGCCGATCACGGCGCAGGTGGAGGCCTTCGGGTATGCCGGATTCACGGCCTCGGACTTCCATTGGAGCGACCTGGAGCGCGAGTACGACGCCTTCTCGGCCGGCGTCCCCGTGGGATTCACGCAACCCTGAACGTCGGTCCGGGACGGTTTTCCACGGGAATTCTGGGCTCCCGCGACGCTAGAATCCGCCTCCGTCGGCGCCGAACCGCTCGCCTCCTCGGCCGGGCGCCGCGCCATTCGACCGCAGACTCGACGCCCGGTGGCGTCGCAGTCCGGCCGCCAGTCGGCTCAGATGGGTCCGGGGGGAAGCGATGGATTCGATGCACGAGAAACAACTGGTTCGACTCGCCCCGCTGTTCCTTGCCGTCCTTGCCCTCCTTGCAACGACGGCCGCCCTTTCGTCCTGCGGTCCCACGCGTCCGCCGCGCGGCATCGACAATCCCGACTTGGTCACGGGTTCGCTGACGCAGGCGAATCCGCTCGACATCGTCGTGATGCCGATCCAGAACAACACCGGCCGCGCGAATCTGCCGCTGGCCGAGTTGCGCAAGGAATTCCACGCCGGCCTGATTCGCCAGCGCTACAGCCCCCTGGCCCTGGAGTACGTCGACCAGAAGACGGTCGAGGCCTCCTACGCGCCGGGCGCACTGGACGAGCAGGCGATCCTGCAGGTGATCATCAACAACTGGGACGACTCCCAGGTGCGCACGATGTCGCGCCTGCAGATCCAGGGCGAGGTGTACCTGCTGGATCCGAAGAACCCTGACCCGCGCCAACCGCTGTGGGGGGGCAAGGTGGACCGTCGCGTGGACCTGACCCAGAGCGCGACCACCATCGCCAATCCCAAGGCCTTCACCGATCTGGCGGTCAAGACCTTCGCGGCCGACGTGCTGGCGTCGCTGCCGCCGCGCAATCCAGAGCGCACCTCCCCCTGATCCTGGCTCGCGCCGGGCGGGCCCCTCGCCCGGCCCGGGCCCGCCTGGGGCTGCTTCCAGCGCCTCCGTCTCGGGGGGGCCCGGCGCCGCCGATCACGGGCGAGGGCAGCCCCGTCGATCCGGCCGGAAACAGGCGCCGGCGAGGGCGCCAGAGGGCGCCAGGGCGCCACAGGGCGCCACAGGGCGCCCGAGTGCGCCCGAGGGCGTGTGGAGGGCCCCTGGCCCGGCTTCGTATTGTCCCCTGGGGCAGTGCCCTGTATCCTGCTCGCCTCTCGAAGCTCCCCACCTTCCTGCCCGGCGGGAGGGGAGTCGACAGCGGGGCGGGGCCTTGGCTCCGCCGCGAACCGCGCACCCCTCTCTGGAGATCCTTCCCCTGGAGAGCGGGCAAGTGGCAACTGGCCTGCCGGGCATGAACCGTTGAACCAAGGAGATGGCCATGGCCATCACGGCGACCCGCAAGGCCGAGCTCATCAAGGAGTTCGCGCTCACCCCCGGCGACACGGGGTCCCCCGAAGTGCAGATCGCGCTCCTCTCGGAGGAGATCAAGAGCCTCACCGAGCACCTCAAGGTGCACAAGAAGGACTACACCTCCCGTCGGGGTCTGCTCCTGATGGTCGGTGCGCGCTCCAAGCTGCTCAAGTTCCTGCGCAACCGCACCCCCGACCGCTACCAGATCGTTCTGCAGCGGCTGGGCCTGCGGCGCTGATCGCCGCGGCGGCGCGCCCCACCTCAGGGCGGCACGTCGAGGCGCGACACGTCGAACCCGGCCGGGCCTGCTGGCCTCGACCGGGTTCGCGCGCTTCGCGCCCACGGCCCTGACCGCGCGGCCCCGGCCGCGCACACCCGCACACAGAACGAAGTACGAGAAACCAGAGACCTCAAGGAAACGCAATCGACATGACTTTCAGCACCTATGCGCGCGTGCAGCGCGAAATCGCCGGCCACCTCATCACCCTCGAAACGGGACAAGTGGCCCGCCAGGCTCTCGGCAGCGTGATCGCCACCATGGGCGAGACCAAGGTCTTCGCCGCCGTGGCGCAGGGCCCGGCCCGAGCCGACCAGGACTTCTTCCCCCTGACGGTGGACTACCGCGAGAAGACCGAGGCCGCGGGCAAGATCCCCGGCGGCTTTTTCAAGCGCGAGGGCCGTCCGACCAACAAGGAAATCCTGACCATGCGGCTCACGGATCGTTCGATCCGTCCGCTGTTCACCGAGGGCTTCAAGGACGAAGTCCAGGTCATGAGCCACGCGCTGTGCTACGACGGCGTCTACAACGCCGACGTGCTCAGCATGATCGCCGCCTTCGCGGCCGTGCACATCTCCGGCCTGCCCTTCCACGGCGCCATGGGCGCGGTGCGCATCGGCCATCTGGACGGCCGCCTCGTGGCCTATCCGCCGGACGATCGCCGTCGCGAAGAGTCGCGGCTCGACCTGGTGGTCGCCGGCCACCGCGACGCGATCTGCATGGTCGAGGCCAGCGCCAAGCAGCTCTCCGAGAGCGAGATGATCGACGCGCTCGAAATGGCGCACCAGATCATCAAGGAGATCGCCGACCTGGCCGACGAGCTGTGCAAGCAGGCCGGGAAGCCGCGCCAGACGTTCAAGCTGCCCGAGGGCGACGCCGAGCTCGAGCGCACCGTGGCGGGCTACCACGCGGACCTCAAGGCCGTGATCTTCACGCCCGGCAAGCACGAGCGCCAGGAGGCCATCGCCAGGATCTCCGACGCCTGCGTCAATTCGCTGGTCTCCTCGATCGGCGACCCGGCCCAGAAGGCCGCGCGCACCAAGGCGGCCAAGGCGGCCTTCGGCGACCTGATCTACAAGGTCGAGCGCGAGTGCATCCTGGAGGGCAAGCGCGCCGACGGCCGCTCGACCGTCGACATCCGCGAAATCACCATCGTCCCGAACTTCGTCCCGCGCCAGCACGGCTCGACGCTGTTCACGCGCGGTGAAACCCAGGCGCTGGTGAGCGTCACCCTCGGCACGCCGGACGACGAGCAGATCATCGACGGCATCGACACCGAGTACCGCAAGCACTTCTACCTGCACTACAACTTCCCGCCCTACTCCGTGGGCGAGACGCGCCGACTGGCCGGCCCCGGCCGGCGTGAAATCGGCCACGGCATGCTGGCGGAGCGCGCCCTGCAGGCGGTGCTGCCGCCCAAGGAGCGCTTCCCGTACACCCTGCGCATCGTCTCGGACATCACCGAGTCGAACGGCAGCTCCTCGATGGCCTCGGTCTGCGGCGGCTGCCTGTCGCTGATGCTGGCCGGCGTGCCGATCTCCCAGCCGGTGGCGGGCATCGCCATGGGCCTCGTCTGCGACGGCGAGCGCTACGCGATCCTCTCCGACATCCTCGGCTCGGAGGACCACCACGGCGACATGGACTTCAAGGTCGCCGGCTCGGGCGTGGGCATCACGGCGCTGCAGATGGACATCAAGGTCAAGGGCGTCACGCGCTCGATGCTCGAACTGGCCCTGGAGCAGGCGCGCGTCGGCCGCAAGCACATCCTGCGCAAGATGCTGGATGTCGTCTCGCGTCCGTCCGAGCAGATCTCCCAGTTCGCGCCGCGCATGGAGAACGTGCGCATCCCGTCCGAGAAGATCGGCTACCTGATCGGGCCGGGCGGTCGCAACATCAAGGCCATGCAGGAGCTGTACAAGGTCCGCATCTCGATCGTGGACGACACCGGCAACGTGCAAGTGGCCGGCATCGACCGCGTCAAGGTCCAGGCCTGCATCGACGCGATCAAGTCGATGACCGACACTCCGAAGATCGGCACGCGCTACACGGGCACGGTCAAGAGCGTCAAGGACTTCGGCGCGTTCATCGAGATCCTGCCCGGCGTGGAAGGCCTGTGCCACATCTCCGAGCTCGACATGGGCTACATCAACCGCGTCATCGACGTGGTGCAGGTGGGCGACAGCATCGAAGTGGAGATCATCAACGTCGACGATCGGGGCAAGATCAAGCTCTCGCGCAAGGCGATCCTGATCTCCCGCGGTGAAGGCGCCGAGGCGCCCGTGGCGCCCTAGACCGGGCACGTCACCCGGCCCCGACCGGCTCCGCCGCTTTCGCCCACCCCCTTGTCCCGGTGGGGGCCGAAAGCGGCGGAGTCGTTCCTGCCTCGCTACGATTGCCGCCGTGATCGCCACGGTCCTCGCTTCCGCGCTGTTGCAGGTCGCGCCGGCCACGCCGGTGGCCCCGGCCTCCCACGGCCCGTCGCGGCCCGAGGCCCGCGCGGCGTGGGTGGACCCCCGCACCCTGGTCCTGGACGGAGATCCCTCGGAATGGACCGCCGGCCGCGACAGCGACTGTGTGCTCCACCGTCCCGACCAGCTGGTGAACCTGGGCGGCCCCCCGACCGAGCTCTGGGCGGGTGAGGACGACGCTTCGGTGCGCCTGTGGGTCGGGTGGAACGAGACCGACCTGGTGCTCGGGGGCCTGGTGCGCGACGAGTCCGCCGACTACGACGCCACGAACTGGTGGCGCGGGGACAGCCTGGAGCTCTACCTGGGCTTTTCGGTTCCCGCCCCGGAATGGAAGTCGGACGACTTCCAGTTGATGCTGGCCCCCGACTGGCCCGAGCGGCCCTGGGGCATCTATCCACACCGGCCCGGTGAGGCGCCCTCCGATGGGGGCTTCGGCGGCGTCGAGGTCTCCTCGTGGCCGCTGCCCGGAGGCTACCGCTTCGAGGCGCGTCTGCCCTGGAGGAACTTCGTCCCCGAGGCGCCCACCGCGGGCCGCGTCCTGAGCTTCAACCTGGCCCTCACGGACCGCGACGGCCGCGGCAAGCAAGAGAGCTATTTGACGTGGACCGGCGAGCGGGAAATCGCCGTGTGGGCCGACCGACGGGGCAGCCTGCGCCTGGAGGCGGCACCGGTCGCCGCCGCGGGCGATGCGCCGCCCTCCACGGACGAGCGGCGCCTGCCCCCTGCCCTCCGTGACCCTGGTGATGCTGGTGGTCATGTACGGCCTGGCCCTGGCCACGCGCCGCGTGTGGCGCACCGGGGCCGCCCGCCGGCGCGGTGTCCTGGCCGCGGCGGGGCTCCTGGCGGTCTCGCTCTCCGCGGTGCTGGCCGCGCGCTACAAGGACCGCCAGGACGCCGCCGAACGGGAGAGCGAACTGGCCCAGTACTGGTCCCAGTTCGAGACCCTGTTGCGCTCCGGCGCCCTGGGGCATCCCGAGCCGGAGCTGCTGCACCGCGACGCCCAGGCGCTGCTGTCGGGCAAGTCGATTTCGCCCCAACCCGAATTGGTGGCCACGCACCTTTCGCCGCCCGGGGCCACGCTGCTGCCCGCGCGGGTCACCGCCCAGCGGGCCCTGCCCTTCCGGCCCATCGTTCCCGAGGGGCGGTTGGAGAGCGACCCGGCCGAGGGTCTGGTGCTTGAGCCCGGCGAGTCGACCGAGTTTCCCCTGGCGGGTTCCGGCGGCGTGGACGCCCTGGCCCTGGTGATGCGCGTTTCCGACCGGCGCTACCTGCGCTCGGGCACGGCCCAGATCCCTGTGCTGGCGATCGATCTGCTCCAGGGGGACACGGTCATCGGCGCGCCCTACGAGGTGCGCCACCGCCAGGATCTGCACCTCGACGAGGACGAGCACCGCGATCGTCCGGGTCTCGAGCCGGCCTTCCGCGTGCGCGGCGGGCCCCTGGGCGAGCTGCACGGCGACGGGTTGTTCCTCGACCTCGGCGTCCGGCGCGAGATCGACCGGGTGCGCATTCGCCACGTGGGCCCGCTGCCGGGCTACTCCGTGGACCTGGTGGCCCTGACCCTGCTCACCCGGGAACCCCGCGCGAGCCTGCCGCCGGGCATTCGCACCACCGCCAGCGGCGAATGGGAATGGGCGGATTGGCGCAACGGCGTCGAGGTGGAGTTGACCCACGCCGGGCGTGCCGCCAAGGAACCCGCGGGCGAAGTGCTCGTGCGCGAGTTGCGCCTGGGGGCCGAGGCGGTGGCCTCGATTCGCCTGTCCGACACCACGCCGGCCAAGAATCCCACGCGCTGGGACTTCCTGCCCATCGTGGTGGCCGCGGCCCTGGCGCCTTTCCTCGTGGCGCTGCTGGCCGAGTGGCTTTCGGGCGGCCAGCGCATTCGCGCCAAGCTCGCCGTGGGCTTTGCGATCACCTCCGCGGTGCCCCTGCTCGTGCTGACCCTGCTCCTGGAGGCCTCCCTGGGCAAGGAGCACGAGGTCAACGAGCGCGAGCGGGTCGAGAGCGTGTTGGCGCGCGCCCAGATCGACCTGGAGCGCGAGCAGCGCGAGTTGGAGCAGGAGGCCCGGCGGCTCCTGTCCATCGCCCAGCTGGTGTCGCGGGCCGAGGGCCGCCTGCCGGCCTCCAGCGAGGAACTCTCCAGCAGCGCCTGGTGGGGCGAGGGAGAGCCCAGCGTGGTTCGCCTGTTCGAGACCATCGAACCCGGGGGCGAGAAATTGCGCATCGGCGCCGGTCCTGGCTGGCGGCAGATTCCCCGGAACTTCGCGCCGCCGGCCTCAGGTCTGGCGCGACCTTGGGGACAGTTGGTGGTCTGCGGAGTGGCCCAGACCGCCAGCGGTTCGGACCGTCCGATGCTCGTGATCGTGGCCCGTCCCGCGCGCCTGGAGGCGCTCGCCAGGGCCCAGCTGCGCCTGGTGGGGGCCGAACGCGATCCCGCCCCCACGCCCGCGGACCTGGAAGCACGCCTGCCCGGCGAAGTGCGCCGTGGGCTGTACTCCCGCGACGGATCGCTGGCCGCGGTGCTCGTGGCCGCCGGCCGGGAGCGCGGCGTGCCCCTGTTGGGGGACTACTCGCTCAACGAGCTTCTGCTGGCGGCCGGCCTGACGGCGCTGTTCACGGCCATGCTCTTCGCGGGCATCCTCACCGGCCACATCGTGGTTCCCATCGAGCGCCTGGACCGGGCCGTGCGCGAGGGGCGCGCCGATTCCCTGCCCAGTTCCGTGGAGGTCGAGGACGAAGTGGGCCACCTGACCGGCGCTGTGCAGTCCTTCGTCGCCCAGCTCGAGCACCGCGTGCGGCAACTGGAGTTGCTGCGAACCGCCCAGGAGGATCTGTCGAGCCACCTGGACGCCGATCTGGCCCGCGAGGCCGTGCTGGAGTTCTTCCAGAACCACACCCAAGCCGCGGCACTGTGGCTGGCCTGGTCCGGAGAAACCGGGGAGGAGGAACGGCTCTACGCCCGCGACGGCCGGAACCTGGCCGTGCCCGAGGGAGCGAGCTTCTTCCAGCGCGCCCTGGCGTCCACCGAGGTGTTCGACGTGCGGCCCGGACTGGACTCCACCGCACTCACGGCAGCCGATCGCGAGCTCCTGGGGGAATCCGTCCGAGCGCTCTCGCTGCCTTTGCTCGCCGGCGGGGACTGCCGCGGCGGCATCGTGATCGCCCTCGCCGACGCGGAGCGGCATGTGGATCTGGCCTTCCTGCGCACGGCGGCCAGCCAGTCGGCGATCGTGCTGGAGAACGCGCGGCTGTACCACCAGGCGGTCACCGACTCGGTCACGGGCTTCCTCTCGGAGCCCGGATTCAAGCAGCGCTTCAGCGAGGAAATCCAGCGCTGCGAGGGCCGCCCGGACGCGGGCGTGCTGTTGGTGCAGGTGCGCATCGGGGGCCTGCCGAAGGACGACGCCCGGGCCCACGCGCGCCTGCGAGAAGCCGCGCGCCGCATGCGCCTGTCCGTGCGGGCCCTGGCCGTGTTCGGCCGTTCGGGCTCCGCCGACCTGCACGTGGCCCTGCCCTGGAGCGACGCGCGGCCGGACTTCGACGCGCTCGAGGCGCGCATCGCGGACCGCGTGCGCCTGGGCGCCTGGCCCGACGGGGAACTCGTGGAGGGGGTCACCAGCGCCCACGCCGCCTGGCCCGACGACGGCGCCAGCAGCCGGCTGGTGCTGCACGCGGCGGGGGAGCGCATCGTCCAGGGGCGCCGCGCCGAGGCGGCCCTGCCCTTCGCCGATGTCGAGGATCGCCTGCCCCTGGACTTCGTGGCCCGGAGCCCCTTGATGGCCGAGCTCCTGGAGACCGTGCGCCGGGTGGCCGAACGGGAGGCCACGCTGCTGATCGCCGGGGAGACCGGCGTGGGCAAGGACCGCATCGCCAAGCTGGTCCACGAGTGGAGTCCGCGCCACGGGGGCCCCCTGGTGCACATCCACTGTCCCTCGCTGTCCACGAGCCTGATCGAGGACGAGCTCTTCGGCCACGAAGTGGGGGCCTTCACGGGAGCCTCCACCCGCCGCGTGGGGCCCTTTGAATTCGCCCGGGGCGGGACCATCGTCCTGGACGAGATCGCCGGGCTGCCGCCTGGGGGCCAGGTGGCGCTCCTGCGCCTGCTGGAGACCCGGGAGGTCCTGCCCCTGGGCGCCACGGCGACGGTGCCCATCGACGTCCGGGTTCTGGCCACCACCTCCGCGGACCTGGGGGTCGAGGTGGAGCGCGGCCGCTTCCGCAGCGACCTCTACTTCCGACTCAACGTGGCCCAGGTCCTGGTGCCTCCCCTGCGCCTGAGGCGGCAGGACATCCCGGGCCTCGTGGAGGCCTCCCTGCGCCGCCACAACGCCTCCGCGGCCCGGCCGGTCACGGGGGTCTCCCCGGCCGTTCTGGACCTCTTCTTTGACTACTCCTGGCCGGGGAACCTGCGGGAGCTGGAGAACGTGCTCTCCAGGGCCTTCCTGCTGGGGGCGGGCTCCGAACTGACCCTGGAGCACGTGGAGCTGGCACCGGAGGCCGGAGTCGCCGAGGGGGCCGGCGACCGGCCCCTCAACGATCGTCAGACGGCCCTTCTGGACGGCCTGCAGCCGGGCGCACGGGTCAGCTCGGCCGCCTACGCCGCCCAGCACGGCATCTCCAGCCGCACGGGCCTGCGGGACCTCCTGGACCTGGTGGCCATGGGATACCTGGCCAGGGAGGGCACCAAGCGGGGGACCCGGTTCAGGCGCACCCAGAGGGCCTGGACGGCGGTTCACGGGCAATAACTGCACGTTTCTGTCCGAAAATGTCGAATACCGGCTGTCTGTCAGAAAGCGCGGGCCCGCGACCGGGCGCCTGACTTGCGGCCCCCTTCGGGGCTAAGTCTCTGCCTGGTCGTAGCTTGCGACTGCCCTGGCAGTTTTCTCGCCGCGGCCCCCGCGCCCCGGCGCTCCAGTTGCGTTCGACTCTCCGACTGCGCGACTCCCAGCGCGGGCGACTTTCGGCACCCAACCCAACGATCCGCCATGAAGACCTCCTCGGCACTCCGGAACTTCGCTCGCTGCGCCCTCGCAGGCCTTGCCTTCAGTGCCGCCCTGCTCGGAGGGACCGGCGCCCAGGCCGCCCCGCACGGGAGTTCCCAGGCCGGACCCGCCCTGCCCGGGGCCCGGGACTGGATCCTCAAGGCCGAGAACAACATCTGTGGGCTGTCCGACGCCGCCCAGCTCTCGAACCCGGTGGTGGTGGACTTCCAGGTGCTCCTGGACGCCACCCCCGAGTACAAGAAGATGAAGGACCAGAAGATCAGCGCCACCTCGCCCGAGGGCATCAAGCTCAACAACGAGGCGGTCAACCGGATCGCGACCCAGTGCGAGACCCTGCGCGCCTCCAACGGCTACTGCAGCGTCTGGAAGGAAATCAAGCACAAGGATGGTCGGGCGATCACGGACATCACCGACCAGGTCAAGGCCCTGCTCTAGCGGCGCGCCGATTCCCACGCTCGCGGCCCAGGATCCCGCCGGCGGAGAGTCCGCCGGGCCGCGGAATCGCCCCCTTCCCCGGGTGAGTCCGGGGGCATCGGAGCGCCCGGCGGCCCCCAGGAATCGAAACTTCGGCCCCGTTCCGCGCCTTCCTCCCAGTTTTCGACCTCCACAGGAGCTTCCCTGGGCCCCGTCCTTTCTTTCCCGGTCCCTCCTGCCGATCCCTTCTTGATGCGGTCCAACTCCGAGTGCCCCGTCCCGTCCCGCTCCTCCCGTCGTGGAGCGGCCGAAGGCCCGGGCTCTGGGCGCCCGTGGGACCTGGCCTGGACCCTGCTGCTCCTGGGCGCCTCTCTTGCCCCCGCCTGTGTCGGCCCCGCGGAGGTACGGCCCGAGCGTCCCCGCCGGGAGCTGACCGCCGAAGAGTTCCGCGAGCTTCTGTCCCGGGGCACCGTGGTCCCCGTGGACCGCATGGGGGGCGGAGAGCCCTTCGACAAGTTCGCCGCCGCGGGCATGGAGGGCCAGGTGCCCTCGGCCCGGGAGTCGGATGCGGACCCCATGCCCGAGGCTCCGCCCCAGGGCGCGGGCCCGGCGCACAAGATCCCCCCGAACCTGGCGCCCGGCGGTCCCACTCCGCCCGAGAACCCCTATCTGGTCTTCGGCGAGCGGATCAAGGTCAACCCCGACGGCACGATCACGAAGCCGTACCCCCTGCGGGTCGGCACGGGCAAGAAGATGGAGCAGTTGCTGATCGACTACGGCAACTTCCCCATGTGGCCCAAGCCGGCCGCGGGAGTGCCCGCGGCGCCGTCCACGCCGGACACCGTCAAGGTGGATCTCCAGGAGGGCTGGGACGTCGAGCTCTACCAGGACCTGCGCACCAACGATGCGAGCAAGCAGGCGGTCGCCACGCCGCTGGCCGATTGGCTGATCATCACCACCGGCCAGGAACTGCTCTACGAGGTCGAGGACTTCATCAACCTGTTCGCGGCCGGCGTGCCCCAGATCGAGATCGAAGCCAAGATCGTCGAGATCACCTTCAGCGACTCCCTGGACATCGGAGTGACGCCGGTGACCGGCAAGCCGATGTTCGACTTCAAGGGGGACGGCGGCTTCTTCAAGAGCTTCAACTCCACGACACCCAACACCGTGGACATCAATGAGGCCCTGCTGACGATCGGCGCCGTCAACGACGGCACCGCGTTCAACGCGATCCTCGAGGCCATCGCCACCAACGACAACGTGTCGATCATCTCGCGGCCCAAGATCGCCGTGCGCGAGGGCGGTCGCGCGGACATCTCGAACACGGAGAAGATTCCGTTCCTCTCGATCGGCAACATTGCTTCGGGGAACACCGGGTACACCTCCTCGATCGCTTTCCAGGAAGTCGGCGTCAAGCTGTACGTCGTTCCGCGCGTGATCGGCACCCAGACCGTGGCCCTGAACATCGACATCGAGGCTTCGACCCAACTGGGCCGCGAGGTGCTGCTGGTGACCGGTGCGGGCGACGAGGTCTCCGCTCCGCGGCTCTCCCAACGCAGCGCGCGCACGGTGGTCTACCTGCAACCCGGCCAGGCGGTGATCCTCGGGGGGCTCGTCACCGAGCGCAACGTCGAGGCGGTCCGCAAGGTGCCGCTCCTCGGTGACATCCCGGTGATCCAGTACCTGTTCCGCTCCAAGTTCACGCGCAAGGAACAGGCCAACGTGCTGTTCTTCATCCGCCCCCGGATTCTCCAGGGCGTGGACGTGCACCGGGAGTTCTAGGGCCCATGGAGGGGTCCCTGCCGGCCGCCGGGCCCGCCCGGGCAGGCGGGCCGAATTTGGCGGCGTACTTCTGGAACAGGACACTAGTGTCGTGATCCAGAAGTACGTTGGCAAAGGCGGCCTGAATGCGGTTTCCTGGCAAGGCGCCGCGACGACGCGTGTTCGCTGCAACACTCGGAGGAGCGGGAACGCAGCCAGGGGGCCGCAGGCGGGCCGAATTTGGCGGCGTACTTCTGGAACAGGACACTAGACTCCCACGGGAAGAGCCCCGCCTTCGGGGCGTCCCAGGCACCATGAAACTCGCTCCCGGCAGTGCGCTTCGCGGCAGGACTTCACGGCGCGGCGTCGCCCTGTTGATGGCCTTCCTGGTTCTGATGGTCGTGCTGGCCATCTGCGCCCAGTTGCGCGTCTCCACCGGGGCGAGCCAGCGAACCTCCAGCAACGACCTGGGCCTGCCCCGCAGGGACCAGGCCATCGAGTCGAGCCTGCTCGAGATGTTCGACATGCTCAAGCAGGACTCGGAGAGCGCCGCCGACAGTGGCGGGGCAGCCGGCGGAGCGGGTGGAGCCGCCGGAGCAGCTGGGGCCGCCGGAGCCACCGGGGGCGGGGTCCCCGGGGCCGCAGGCGGGGCGGGAGGCGGCCAGGACGAGCCCTCGGACTCCCACGAGGACACCTGGGGCAAGCCCCAGCGCACCGCCATCAACCAGGTGGAATTGCGGGTGATCGTCCAGGACGAGGACTCCAAGGTGAACGTCCTGGGCCTGTTGACCCCCGACGAAACCGAGGCCGAAAAGGTCTTCGTGCGCGTGGTGCGGATCCTGGACACCTGCCGCCAGGGCACCACCGAGGACATCGACTCCGGCGACGCGGAGCGCATGGCGATCGTGATGCGCGACCACCTGCGCAAGCGCTCCAACTCGGTGGCGCCGCGCGCCAAGCTGCTCTCGGACACCGAGGAGGAGCCGGACACCGGTCTTCCCCTGACGCTCAAGGAGTTCGCCTCCCTGGAGCCGTTCCGGCCCGAGCACTTCCGCGACTACCGCGACGGCCGCGGCAAGATCGTCCACTCCATCGGCGCGTTCCTGACCGTGCACACGACCCTGCGCACCGGCGATTCGCTGCTGCCGGCCACCTCTTCCGTGAGCAACGCCCGTGGGGCCGCGCCCGCGGCCGGCGCCGGCGCGAACTCGGGGGCGGGCGCGAACCCCGGCGGCGGAGCCACCAGCGGCGGCGCCGGAGCGAGCACGGGCGCGGGCACGGGCGGGAGCCCCAGCACCGGCACGGGCGGCGCGAGCACGGGCGGCGGTCAATCCCCTTCCACGGGCCAGGGCGGCCAGGCAGGCGGTGGGGGAAGCGGTTCCGCGGCCTCGGGCTCGGCCAGCGGCATCGCGGTCAACGTCAACACGGCGCCGCCCTGCGTGCTCAAGGCGCTGGTGGACGACCGCGACGTCTCCGGTCGCTGGTGGGACGCGGTGATCGAGTACCGCAATCTCGAGGAGAAAAAGGAAGACGACGAGGCGGCCGAGGAGGCCGAGCCGGTCTACGACGAGTACGGCCGCGAGGTGATCCAGCGCCAGGTGTTCGACGCCCTCTCGGAGCTGGAGCAGGTGCCGGGCACCGAACGCCTGGGCGGCGACGCCAAGGCCGAGGCCCTGCGCCTCTTGACCACCCAGAGCCAGGTCTTTTCGATCTACGTGACGGCCCGCATCCTGAATCAGGGCGACACCGGCCGCACCTACGAGGGTCCTCCGCGACCCGGCGAGCGCGACGACGAGTTGGGCAACTCCCTGACGCGCACGGTGCGCGCCGTGGTGTGGCGGGTTTCCGGGGACGAGGGCACCACGATCGTGCCGCTGATCCGCTGGGAAGTGCTCGACTACATCCCCTTCGAGGTTCTCGACTACCCCGACGAGGATCGCTGAGGCCCGCGCGCCCCGCGCCAGAGTTCCGCGCCGTCAGCTCCCCGCCGCGTTAGGCTTTCGCCCATGGACGGGGCCCTCGAGCTGCAAGTCTTCCACCATCTGTTCGCCTCGGCGGCGGAGGAGATGGGGGCCGCGCTGATGCGCTCCTCGTTCTCGCCCAACATCCAGGAGCGTCGCGACTTCTCCTGCGCGCTCTTCGACGGCGAGGGGCGCATGCTCTCCCAGGCGGCCCACATCCCGATCCACCTGGGGTCCATTCCCCTGTGCGTGCGCGCGGTGCTGCAGCGCTTCACCCTGGAGCGCGGCGACGTGGTGGTGCTCAACGACCCCTACCGCGGCGGGACGCACCTGCCGGACGTCACCCTGGTGACGCCGGTCTTCCTTTCCCGCTCGGCGCGGCCCCAGTTCCTGTGCGCGAACCGCGCCCACCACGCCGACATCGGCGGCGCCTGGCCGGGTTCCATGTCGCCTGCCTACGACGTCCACGGCGAGGGGCTGGTGATCCCGCCCACGCGGCTGATGCGCCGCGGCGAGCTGGTGCGCGAGGTCCACGAACTCCTGTTGGCCAACATGCGCGTGCCGCGGGAGCGCGAGGGGGACCTGCTGGCCCAGATTTCAGCCAATCGCATCGGCGCCGAGCGACTGGGGGCCCTGGCCCATGAGCAGGGCCTCGCGCGGCTCGTGCGCGCGGGCGCCCAGCTGATGGACTGGACCGAGCGGCTGATGCGCGAGGAGCTCGCGCGCCTGCCGCGGCGGCGCGCGCGCGCCGAGGACGTGCTCGAGACCTCGTCCGGTCCGGTGCGCGTCTCGCTGGAGATCGCGCGCCGCGGCCGGGACATTGAATTCGACTGGCGCGCCTGTGATCCCCAGTCCTCCGCGCCGATCAACACGCCGCGCGCCGTGGCGCTGTCGGCCGTGTTCTACGTCCTGAGATTGCTGCTGGGCGGGGACACGCCCACCAACGACGGCCTCCTGCGGCCGGCGCGCGTGCTGACCCGGCCCGGAACCGTGGTCGACGCCCGCTATCCGGCGCCGGTGGCGGCGGGCAACGTGGAGACCAGCCAGCGACTGGTGGACGTGCTGCTCTCCGCCCTGGCCTCCCTGGCGCCCGGCCGCATCCCGGCATCCAGTTCGGGCACCATGAGCAACTTCTCCTTCGGGGGAGTGTGGCCCGAGAAGGACGGCGGCCCCGGGCGCGCCTTCACCTACTACGAGACCATCGCGGGCGGCGCGGGCGGCGGCCCCGCGGGGCGAGGAGCGAGCGCGGTGCACACGCACATGACCAACACGCGCAACACGCCGATCGAGGCCCTGGAGACCCAGTTTCCCGCCCGCGTGATGGAGCTCGGCGTGCGCCGGGCAAGCGGTGGGGCCGCCCGCGCTCCCGGGGGCGACGGCATCCAAAAGCGCGTCCGTTTCCTGGTGCCGGCTCGCGTGGGCTGGATCGGCGACCGCGCCCAGGCCGGCCCGCCGGGGCTCGCGGGCGGTCGCCGCGGCGCGCCCGGTTCCGCGGAGGTCCTGCGCGCCGGCGGCGGCCGCGAGAAGCTCGCCCCCCAGGCGTCCCTGGCCGTCGGGGCACAGGACGAGATCGCAATCCTCACCCCCGGTGGCGGTGGTTTCGGCCGCGGACCCTAGCCCCCCGTCGAGAAACCCCCGGCTGCGACCCTGCATGCTTCGGCGCCCTTGCGTCGTGCTCCTGGGCTCGCCTTCCCGCGCTCGCCCTCGCCACGGGGGTTTTTCCACGGGCTCTTCGCCGGGGCTTCGAAAAGGCTTGCCGCTCCCAGGACGGAGCGCGAGAATCCGCGCTGCCACCCGTCCCTCCCTCCGCCCAGAGCCCGCCCCGCGTCCTCGACAACAAGGCCGAAATCGTAATGCCCGCCGTCAGCGTGTTCGGCGCCCAATGGGGCGACGAGGGGAAAGGCAAGATCATCGACCGGCTGGCCGCCGAGGCCGACGTGGTGGTGCGCTATCAGGGCGGCGCCAACGCGGGTCACACCGTGGTGGTCGCCGGCCAGAAGTACGTCCTGCACCTGATCCCTTCGGGGATCCTGCACCCGGGGAAGGTCAACGTGATCGGCAACGGCGTGGCCGTGGACCCGCTCAAGTTCCTCGAGGAAGTGGAGGGCCTGCGGACCCGCGGCGTCCAGGTGGACGGCTCCAACCTGCGCCTGTCCTCCAACGCCCACGTGATCTTCGAGCACCACCGGCGCATCGACCGGCCGCGGAGCGCTGGCGCGGCGCGGGCCGCATCGGCACCACCGGGCGCGGCATCGGGCCGTGCTATGCCGACAAGGCCGCGCGCACCGGGCTGCGCGTCTGCGACCTCCTGGAGCCCGAGCACGCGCGCCTGCGCCTGCGGGCCGCGCTGGCGGAGAAGAACGCCCTGATCAGCCAGGTGCACGGCGAGGCGCCCCTGGACCTGGAGCAGCAGCTCGCCCGCTACACGACCCTGGCCGGCCAACTGGCGCCCTTCGTGGGCGACACGGCGTTTCAGGTGCGCGAGGCCTACAGCCAGGGACGGCGCGTGCTGTTCGAGGGCGCCCAGGGCGCCATGCTCGACATCGACCACGGCACCTACCCCTTCGTCACCAGCTCGAACACCGGCGTGGACGGGATTCCGGCGGGCGCGGGCTTCCCCGCGCGCTGGATCGAGCGCGCCATCGGCATCGCCAAGGCCTACTGCACGCGCGTGGGCGAAGGACCGTTCCCCTCCGAGCAACACGGGCCCCTGGGCGAGCGCATCCGCGAGGCGGGCAACGAGTACGGCGCCACCACCGGCCGGCCGCGTCGCTGCGGTTGGCTGGACGCGCCGCAGATGCGCTACACGCTGGGCTGGAACGGCGCCACGAGTTGGATCATGACCAACCTCGACGTGCTGACCGGCTTCGATTCGATCCCGGTGGGCATCGGCTACAAGCTCCACGGCAAGCGCTTCGCCGAATACCCGGCCTCGCTTTCCGGCATCGAGGACCTGGAGGTCGAGTACACGAGCTTCCCGGGCTGGACCGAGGACATCACCGCCGTGCGCCAGTACGACCGGCTTCCGCGCCGTTGCCGCGAATACGTGGAAAGCGTGGAGAAGCTGATCGGCGTGCCGATCGAAATGCTCTCCGTGGGCCCGGAGCGCGACCAGGTCATTTCGCGGGCCGGCGTGCACCACGGGACCCCGGTGGGGGCGAGGTAGCCCTCGGCCGAGCCATGGCACGGGACTCGGAGAGCTCCAAGGCGGCCAAGTCCGCGTCCGGCGCAGCCGGGGTGCCGGGAGCCGGCGCGACGAAATCGCCGCGTCCCGCGGTCAAGCGTCCCGACTTCGGCGGCGCCTTTCCCGAGCACCTGGCGATCATCATGGACGGCAACGGCCGTTGGGCCCAGCAGCGGGGCATGCGCCGCATTTTCGGCCACCGCGAAGGCATCGGCAGCGTGCGCGAGATCACCACCGAGTGCGCGCGCATGGGCGTGCGCTCGCTGACGCTCTACGCCTTCTCGGTGGAGAACTGGAAACGGCCGGGCCTGGAGGTGCGCTACTTGATGCGCCTCTTGCGCAAGTTCCTGGTGCAGGAGCGGCCGACCCTGATGGACAACGGCGTGCGCCTGCGCGGCATCGGCCGCTTGGAGACCCTGCCCGACGACGCGCGCGCGGCCCTCTCCGAGACGGAGCGGCTGACCGCCCAGAACGACGGCATGCTGCTCAGGCTCGCGCTGTCGTACGGTTCCCGCAGCGAAATCGCCGACGCCCTGCGGCGGGCGGTGCAGGACGCTCGCGGCGGCGCGCTCAAGCCCGAGGACGTGGACGAGGAAACGCTGCGGCGCTATCTCTACGACCCCTCGACCCCGGACCCCGATCTCTTGATCCGCACGGCGGGGGAGCGGCGCGTTTCCAACTTCCTCCTGTGGCAGATCTCCTACGCGGAGATCTACGTGGCGGAGGAGTGCTGGCCCGAATTCCGCACGGCCCAACTGCACGCCGCCCTGCGCGACTACGCCGGCCGCGTGCGCAAGTTCGGCGGCCTGATCGGCGAGGCCCCGCCCGAGCGCGGCTTGCGCGAATCCGGGACCAAGGGCGGTGCGCCGCACGCTCCAGGGGCCGCGGCCCCGGTCTCCAAGGGCCGCGAGCGGGCCTGAGCGGCCGCGCCCATGTCCCGCCCGACGCAGTCAGGCCCTGCAGGTTCCGAATCCGCCCAACCCCCCGGCGATTCCACGAACCCCGCCGGACCCGCCGGAGCGAGTGCGCCGCCGCCGCCCTCCAAGCGTTCGCGCATCGTCAAGCGCACGCTGTTCGGCGGGGGGCTGGCCCTGGGTTGCGCCGGGTTGCTGTGGGCCGTGGAGCGCTTCGGGAGCGACCTGCCGGTGTTTGATCGTGCCGCTGGTGGGGGTCGGCCTCTTGGAGTACGCCTGCCTGGTGCGGCCTCCGGCCACGCGACCCTGGGCCCAACTGGCGTTGGAGGTCGTGTTCGCGGCCGCGCTGGTGAGCGTCGTGCACGCCTTGACCCGCGGCCTCGCGCGGCGCGTGAACCTGCGCCACGTGACGATCCTGCTCCTGTGCGCCGCCATGACCGGCGGTTTCGCCTGGCTCGACGCCAACGATCGGGGCCCCCTGGATGCTCTGGGCGCCTTCGGGGTCTTCGCAGCCCTTTCGCTCGCCGTGGCCCTGGCCGCCAACCGCACCGAGGCGCGCCGCCAGGACCTCGTGGTGTGTCTCGGCCTCGCGCTGTGGATCGCCGTGCCCCTTTGCGCCCTGACCCAAGTGGCGCGCCTGTGGGGCGTGGCGGGGCTCGTGTGCCTGATCCTGTTGTCGAAGATCGGCGACGTGGCGGGCTACTACGTGGGCAACGCCATCGGCAAGTCGCATCCCTTCCCCAAGTTGAGCCCGGGGAAGACCACCGCGGGATGCGTCGCGTCCCTGGTGGCCGGCGTGGCGGCCGGCGGCGTGCTTTCCGCCGCGGGCCTGCTGCCCGCGGGGAGCCTCGGCCCGCTGGACGGACTGCTCGCCGGTGCGGTGATCAACGTGGCCTCCCAGGCCGGCGACCTGTTCGAGTCCTGGGTCAAGCGCCGCGCGCGGGTGAAGGACTCCTCGAGTTGGTTGGGACCCTCCGGCGGCGTGCTCGACGTGGTCGACAGTCTCCTGTTCAGCGTGCCCGCCGCCCTGCTCTTCTGGCCCGTGCTCTTCGGCGCCGCGTGAGGCCGTTCAGCGTCCTGGAAGAGCCCCGCTGAGCGGGGACCCGGGAGCCGCGCGGCCGGGCAGGGGCCTCCTCGGGGATCGCTTCCGGGCCGTTTCCGGCTGGAGGGGCGGCGTCTGGACCGCGCGGGGGGCCGGGGCGACCCGGAGACGGGACCGGCCGAGCGGCTCCGCCTTCAGACCCTTGCGCCACCGCCGCCTGTGGTCGATCCTCGGAACAGGCCGCGCGGCCCAGTTTCCGTTCCGCGCCCCACAGCCCTCCCCTCCGCCCAGCGAAAACACGGCACTTGGCAGAAGTCACGATTCCCTTGCGCTCCCACGAGGAGGCGATCCTCGTGCTCGGGCCCTACGACCGACACGCGAAACTGCTGCGGCAAGCACTCGACATCGAGCTCTTCACGCGCAATGGGAACCTGAGGCTCAAGGGCCTCGAGGAGGACGTGGCCGAGGCCCGGCGACGGGTCGAGCATCTGCTCGGCAAGTTGCGCAAGGGGCGCGAGCTCGAGCCCAAGGAGGCCGAGGCGATCCTGGTGGGGAACGGCGAGTCCCCATCCAGCGAGAGCGGCGTCGCGGCCGCCCAGCGCACGCTGTCGCGCACGTCCCTTTCGAGCCCGCGGCTCTCGCCGAGCGCTCCCGGCGCGGCGGGGGGTGGGGCGGGCATCAACGCCGGCCTGCGCGTGGGGGCCCTGGGAATCAGGCCCTTCGAGCCCCGCGGCGAGCGCCAGCGGCGCTACATGGAGCTGATCCAGAAGAAGAGCCTGGTCTTCGGCATCGGCGTCGCGGGCACGGGCAAGACCTACATGGCGGTCGCCGCCGCCGTGCGCGCCCTGCGGGCGGGTGAAGTGCGCCGCATGGTGATGACGCGACCCGTGGTCGAGGCCGGGGAGCACCTGGGCTTCCTGCCCGGCGACCTGCAAGCGAAGCTCAACCCCTACCTGCGCCCGGTCTACGACGCCCTGCGGGACCTGGTGGACGTGGAGGACATCCAACGTCTGGAGGAGGCCGGCGTGATCGAGGTGGCGCCCCTCGCCTACATGCGCGGCCGCACCCTGAGCCACGCCTTCGTGATCCTGGACGAGGCCCAGAACACGACGATTCCGCAGATGAAGATGTTCCTGACCCGTTTGGGCGAGGGCTCCAAGATGGTGGTCACCGGCGACCCTTCCCAGAGTGACCTGGAGCGCGGGCACCGCTCGGGCCTGGCCGACGCCGTGGCGCGCCTGCAGGGCTTCGCCGACGTGGGCGTGACCGAGTTCACGATCAAGGACGTCTGCCGCCACCCGCTGGTGGAGCAGATCGTGCGTGCCTACGAGGGCCCCGGCCGGGGCCTGTACGACGAGGCTCCGAGGGAGGGGTCGCGGGAAGGCCCCCGAGAGGCCCCCCGGGAGGCCACCCGAGAAGCTTCCCGGGAAGGCCCACGGGAGTGACCGCCCGGGGTCCCAAGCGCCCCGCGGGCCGGCGGATCGACGCTCCGAAGCCCGGGCGGCCCAAGCCCATCGGCGTGGCCTGGAACACGGCGCGACGCCCCCTGACCGACCAGGCCGTGCGTCGCATCGCCCGCGCCGCTCTCGCCTTCGGGAAGCGTCCTGGGAGAGCCCTGTCCGTGGTCTTCGTCAGCGATCGCGCTCTGGCGCGGATGCATGGCCGGTGGCTCGGCGATGGCGCCCCCACGGATGTGATCACCTTCGACCTGGCCGAAGGTGCGGCCGGCGGACCGATCGGCGAGCTGTACGTCTCCGTGGAGCGCGCTCTCGTCGAATCACGGCGGCGCGGCGTGCGCCCCGAGCGCGAGCTCGCGCTCTACGTGGTCCACGGCGTGCTGCACCTGTGCGGGTACGACGATCACGGACCGACGGACCGGCGTCGGATGCGGGCCGCCGAGCGCCGCGTGTTGGAGGATCTGGGCTTCGAGCACGACCCGACGCCCTTCCCCTGACGGATCTCGCGCGCAACTTCTCTTCCGCTTCCCCCTTGCACTCACCGCGCCGATCCGTCACAACGTCGAGCCATCGGAGCGACGCCCACGACGTTGCGCGCTTCGAGGCATGGGATCACCTTCGCATCAGGCACGGAAGCTCGCGACAATCGCCGGACCCCGACCGGCGATCGCGACCCGTGCGCGCGCGAGGATCGCGACGCGAGTCCACGCCCCCGCGGTTCTCTCGCAGGGCACGCCCGCCGCGCCGCGCGCGGCCGCTCGATTCGCCGACGGCAAGACGTCCGCAGGCGCGGGCAATGCCCATCGGTCGGTCCAGACCGACGGCCGCCGCGCCCGGGCACGGGCTGCCCAAAGGGAACGTGCCCTGAGCCGCCTGTGGCGCGTGCTGCGCAAGTCGAAAACCGCCGAAGCCCGCAATGAATTGGCCCTGGCCTACCAGGACCTGGTGAGCCTGGTGGTGCGCCGGTTCGCCATGCGCCTGCCGCGTTCCGTCGACCGCGGCGACCTGCAAACCGCGGGGAATTTCGGCCTGATGGCGGCCATCGAGAGCTTCGACCCCAGCCTGGGCGTGCGCTTCGAGTCCTACGCGGAGCTGCGCATCCGGGGCGCGCTCCTGGACGAGCTGCGCAATGAGGATTGGCTGCCTCGGCCCTGGCGCGCGCGCCTGGAACGCCACCGGCGCGTGGTGGAGGAGTTGCGCGGCAAGAAGGGCAGCGAGCCCAGCGAGTTGGAGATCGCCACGGCCCTGGAACTCTCCCTGACCCAGTACCGACAGCTCTTCGCCGTCTCCCTCCCTGGGGCCCCGAACGGCGCGCACACCCTGGCCACCGGCGAGTCGGGCGGCGACCTGGACCTGCTCGACGTGGTGGTGGATCCCCGGCTCGATGCCCCCGAGGAGCGGCTGTCCCGTGAGGAGCTCCTGCGGCTCGTGGCCCAGCGCCTGTCCGAGCAGGAATACCGGATCGTGTACCTGAAGTACTGGGAGGAGCTCTCCATGCGCGAAATCGGCGAGCTGGAGGACCTCTCCGAATCGCGGGTCTGCAAGATCCACACGAAGCTCCTGGAGCGCCTGCACGATCGCCTGCGGGTCCAGTACGACGCCGGCTAGGCCTCCGCCGCGCCGTTCCAGGGCCCCGGGCTCGGACGTCCGTGGCCCGCGGTGCGAATCTCGCCCCGGGATGGGCACGCCCGTGCTGGGGGGAGGCTCGAACTAAAGAGCGAGAGCACGAAGCGCGGCTTCGTGCTCTCGCGGTCCCGCGGGTCGAGCCCGACGCCAGAGGCGTCAGATCCGGCCGGTCCGCCTTGCCGCGGCAGAGCCGTGGCACTCCCCATGGCGGACCTTGGCGCGAGACGCACGGCGCGCGACGCGTATCCCCATAAGCGTCGCGTGCGTGCAGTTCCTCCAAGCGGTGGACGCCGGACCCCGTTTTCCGGAAGCCGTGATCCACCCGTTTTCCCCCTTCGAAGACCGCGCGGGATGCCCCGCCGCGATCGCTTGCTGCCCGGGAGCCGCCTCCCACCCCCCAACCCCGGGTTTGGCGGCTCGTTCAGGTTTCGGTCGCAAGCTCATGGTGCTCCGCGGGGGTGTGGGGCCCCGCGGAGATGGGTCCCAGGGGGGGCGGGCCGGGGTCTCTGGGACCCCTTCGCCGCTCCTCCGGACCACCTTGGAGGCCGGGAAGGATACGCGTCCTGGGAGGCGGGGCAAATCGGCCGCAGCGAAAAGCGGGCCACGGCTGCCGGTGATTCACCCAAGTCTTTATCAATACTATATTTACGTTCGCACTGCCGCGGGGTAAGATCCAGCCCATGGCCCGCGCCCCCCGGACGTTCCGCGAGCACTTCCTGGCCCCCCTGGGGAGGGGGGGCCTGGAGGCCCCGAGCAGCCAGGGGGAGGCCGAAAACCAGGTCTGCGGGGACTGGGTGCGCCTGCAGGTCCGGTGGGAAGGGGAGAGGATCGGGGCCGTGGCCATGCACGTGCGCGGCTGCTCGGCCACGATCGCCTGCGCCTCCCTGGTCGTGGAGGCACTGGAGGGTCTCGATCTGGCCGGGGCCCGTGCCCTGGACGTGCGGGCCCTGGCCGAGTCCGCGGGCGCGGGTCCGAGGGATCTTTCCCATGCGCCCGCCGTGGTTTCCCGCGCCCTGCTCGAAACCCTGGCACACTTCCCCTAGGACTGGCAGGCTTCCCTGGCGGCAGCCCGGGGGTTGCTCGACCCGCACACCGTGTTTCGATTCCTCAAGCGCAACGCTCTCGACCCCGGCCAGGCGGAGGATCAGACCCGCGCCGCCCTGTACAAGATCCTCGAGCTGAACAAGGAGATGGCGCGGGCGCCGCGGCCGGAAGTCCTGCCGGATCGAATTCTGGATGCGGCCATCGAACTGGCGGGCGCCGAGCGCGGCTTCCTGCTGCTGCGCGGCCGGGCGCCGGCGGACCCGGCGCCGTCCCGGCCCGCGAACGCCGCGCCTGCGGGGACAGCGCCGGACGCGGCCGGAGGCGTGCCCGCGGAGATCCCCAAGCCGGCTTCCGACTGGGAGGTGGTCGCCGCGCGCAACCTCGATCGCGAGAACGTCAAGCGGGCGCTGCAGAAGGTCAGTCGCTCGATCGTGGGCTCGGTGCTGGAGAAGGGCACGGCCTTCCGATCCGACGACGCCGTGCGCGACGAGGCCTTCGAGCCCAGCGCCTCCGTGGCGGAGATGAAGCTGCGCAGCGTCTTGTGCGTGCCCATGCGCGTGGGGGACGTGGTGCGCGGCGCCCTGTACGTGGACAACCGCTTCGCCCACGGACAGTTCGACGCCTCGGCCCATGACCTGCTCGAAGCCTTTGCCGACCAGGCCTCCCTGGCCCTGGAGCGCGTGCGCCTGATCGAGGACAACCAGCGCGCCAACCAGGAGCTGGAGCAGGCCAACGTGCAGCTGAAGCATGCCCTGCGCTACCAGAGTCAGGCCCTCGATTCGCTCTCGGAGGGCCTCGGCCACAGTGGATTCGAGCTGGCCCGGGAGTATCCGGAGATCGTCGGCCGCGGCCGCGTGATGCGCGCCATGCTGGCGGTGCTCGATCGCGTGGTGGACGGCGACTTCCCGGTGCTGCTGCTGGGGGAGAGCGGCACGGGCAAGGAACTCGTGGCCGCTGCCCTGCACCAGAACGGCCCGCGCAAGTCGGGACCTTTCGTGGGCGTCAATTGCGGCGCCATCGCCGAGGGGCTCCTGGAGAGCGAGCTCTTCGGCGTCATGAAGGGTGCCTTCACCGGCGCGGTCAAGGACCGCCCGGGTCTGATCGAGGCGGCCGGCGGGGGCGTGCTGTTCCTGGACGAGATCGGCGAGATGAGCCTGGGCCTGCAGGCCAAGCTCCTGCGCGTGCTCCAGGAGCGGCGTGTGCGCCGCGTCGGGGGCAACCACGAGATCCCCGTGGACGCGCGCATCGTCTCGGCCACCAACCGCGACCTCTCGCGGGAGGTGGCCGCGGGGAGATTCCGCGAGGACTTGTACTACCGCCTCAAGGTGGTCCAGATCGAGGTGCCGCCCCTGCGCGAACGCCGCGAGGACCTGCCGGTGCTCGTGGAGCACTTCCTCGCCAGGCTCGCCGCCGAGGGCAAGCGCAAGAAGCCCGTCCTGACGCGGGAGTGCCTCGAACGACTCTTGGCCCACGACTGGCCGGGGAACGTGCGCGAACTCTCCAACGAGATCACGCGCATGTTCGCCCTGGGAGGGGACGAGCTGGGCGCCGACCTGGTCGCCCACCTGGCCCGGTCCCCGCGCGCCGCGGCGGGCGGGGCCCTGCGCGGCCTCGTGGGGCGGCCCATGGAGGACATCGAGCGCGAGGTCATCCAGGCCACCCTGGAGGCCACGGGGGGCAAGCGCGGCGAGGCGGCGAAGATGCTGGGCATCCCGCGCCGCACGTTCTACAACCGGCTCAGGGCCCTGGGGATCGAGTAGCGGCGCCGCCGGCGGTCCCCCAACGCCCCGTCGAGGTGGGGGGGGGCGCGAACCGGCTAGTGGAACCGGACCACCACGTCGCCGCCCGTGGAATTCACCGTGACCGTGGCGCCGCCGCCGCCCTGGGTGCGCGAGAGCTTCCGCAGGGCCCCGCCCTCCGGCCGAGGAACGCCCTCCACCTGGACCACTCCCGACGGGGCGGCGAGCTCCAGAGAGCAGCCGAAGTCCTCCCCGGGCAGCACGAGCCGCGCGTCGCCGTACTGGGTGACGAGGCGCCAGGCCTCCTGGGCCGTGCTGCCGGCCTCGGCCCGCACGGACACCTCGCCGGAGTGGGTCAGGGCCTCGACCCGCGTGAGGCGGCCCTCGACTTTGACCTCGCCGTAGCTGCTCTCCGCCCGCACCGATCCCACGACGTTCGTGATCGCAATCTCGCCGCTCGCGGTGCGCGCCTCCAGGGAACCCGAGCAGCCGCGCGCTTGGATGTCGCCGTAGTTCGTCGAGAGCCGGCGCGTGCCCGGACCGCTGGAGGACAGGCTGATGTCCCCGCTGGAGGTCTCCGCCGCCAGGTCCCCTTGGACCTCCTCCAGGAGCAGGTCGCCGTAACTGGAGCGCGCCTCCAGGTTGCCCGTCACGCGGCGCGCCGCCACATCGCCCGAGGAAGTCGAGAGACGCACGCGCTCGGCCTTGAGCCCCGAGGCGGTGATGTCGCCGTAGGAGGAGACGGCTTCGAGGGAGCCGCACTCCAGGTCGCCGAGCTGGATGGAGCCCGAACCGGTCTCCAGCGAAAGCTCCCCGCGCACGCCCTCGGCGAACAGGTCCCCGTAGCTCGACTCCAGGCGCGCCGCCCCCAGGGGGCCGCGGGCGGCGACGTCACCCGAGGCGCTGCGGGCCGTGAGCAGCACGCGCTCGGGAACCACCAAGGTCAGGTCCACCACGGCGCCGTAGCCGCGCTTCGAGGCGCCGTCGACCTCCAGGGGTTCGCCCACGGCGCGCACCGACAGGCCGGGGCCCTCACGGACGATCTCCAGGCGATAGCGCGCCAGCACCTGCTTGGCCGTTTCCTGGTCCTCGGCTGAGGCGCTGAAGCGCGCCTCCACCCGGGCGGCCTCTCCCTGCGCCGCCCGGACCCGGATGTCCCCGTGGGCCACTTCCACGGCCAGTTGCTCCCCCGCGGCCAGTTCCAAGGCTTGGGTCTCGATCCGCTCGGCCTGCTCCTTGCCTCGGAGGAAGGCCATCCCCTCGGACCGGACCACGCAGGAACTGGTCAAGGTCAGGAGCGCCGTGCACAGGAGGGCCGCGATCGTTTTTCCAAATTTCATGTTCGTGGGTGCGTGGGTTGCGTGGGGAAGCGGCCGCGGCCGCGGGCAGGCCGGAAACGGGCCGCCGCGACCCCAGGGTACGGTTCGGAACGGAATTCGGTCGGGGAGCAGGGTCCCAGGCTCCCGCTTGCATCCTGGGGTCGCTCCGTCGAGCATCGCCGGGATGCAACCCTGGAGATCACCGGCCTACGTCGCCGCCGCGGCGATGTTTTTGAGCCTGGGCGCGGCGCCCGCCGCGGGTCAGTCGCCGGCCCCCGACCGGCCCCGGCTGGCCGTGCTCGTCTCCGTGGACCAGATGATCCCCGAGCAACTGGAGCGCCTCGGGCCCCTGCTGCGCGGCGGGCTCGGCCGCTTCGTCCACCAGGGCCTGGTTTTCCGCTCCGCAGAGCTCCAGTACGGCGACACGGAGACCGGTCCGGGCCACGCCACCTATGGAACCGGCGTGAATCCGGTGCGCCACGGCATCGTCGGAAACGACTGGATCCTCCCGGAGGAGAAGACCCCGAGCTACTGCGTGGCCGAACCCCTCGTGCACGCGCTGCTGGCCCAGGGCCCGGCCGGCAAGGCCGGGGGCATGTCGCCCCGCAACCTGCGCGCGCCGGGTTTGATCGACCGCCTGCGCCTCTCCGACCCCGCCGCCAAGGCCGTGGCGATTTCCATCAAGGACCGCGCGGCCATCGCCATGTCGGGGCAAAGGCCCGATGCGGTCCTGTGGTGGGATCGAACCCAGGGCGGCTTCATGAGCTCCACCTGGTACGGCGAGCAACTGCCCCCCTGGGTCCGGGAGTTCGACGCCCGGTGGGTCCAGCGCTTCCAGGCCTGCTGGGGCGCGGGCTGGAGCGAGCTTCCGGGCCTCTCCCTCGACGGCACCGACACCGACCCCGACGACTCGCCCGGCGAAGTGGACTGGCGCGGCAAGCACGTGTTCCCCTACGCGGCCCCCGCGGTGGAGGGAGAACTCGACGGCAACTAACTGGCGGAGCTCGCCGCCGTGGTCTACGGCTCGCCCGCGGGGGACCAGTTCGTCTGCGAGCTGGCCCTGGACGCGGTGGCGGCCATGGAGTTGGGGGCCGACCAGCACCCCGACGTGCTGTGCCTCTCGCTGTCCGCCTGCGACACGGTGGGGCACTCCTTCGGTCCCCGCAGCCGCGAGGTCACGGACGTCCTGCTGCGGGCGGACCGCGAGCTGGGCCGGCTGTTCGACGAGTTGGATCGCCGCGTGGGCGCGGGGCGCTGGGTGGCGTCGCTGTCGTCGGACCACGGCGTCATGGACCTGCCCGAGGCCCTGGTGGCGCGCGGCGTGGGCGCCGAACGCGTCAGCTCGAAGCGCGTCAGCTCCGCGATCAAGAAGATGCGCAAGGAGCTCACCGAGGAGTACGGCGAGGACTTCTTCCTGGCCTACGACTCCCGCGGCGTGCGGCTGTCCTGGACGCGCATCCAGGCGGCCGGCCGGCGGCCCATGGAGGTGCGCGCCTTCGCGGCCAAGGTCCTCGAGGAGGAGGCCGCCAGCTGGCTCGAGCAGGCTTGGACCCTCGATGAAGTGGAGGCCGTGGTCCGCGGCGGCACGACCGATTCGGGCTGGCTGCGGGCCTGGGCCAGCTCCTTCGACGAGGAGCGCACGCCCGATCTGGTGATCCAGTCCAAGCCCTGGAAGCTGCTCGCCATGGGCTCCGGGACCACCCACGGCACGCCCTATCCGTACGACCGGCGCATTCCCCTCGCGTTCTACGGGCCTGGGTTTCCCGCCGGTGAGCGCTTCGAGCCCGCCTCGTCCCTGGACGCGGTGCCCTCGCTGCTCGCGGCCCTGCGCTGCACGGAGCCCGCCGCCCTGGAGGGGCTCCAGGGCACCTCGCGCCGGGTGCCCTGAGCTACTGCTGAACCGGGTCGGCCTGGACGCCCGAGTCGGATCCGGAGGCGCCGCCCTCCGCCGGTTCCGGAGCGGCCCCGGCAGCCGTGCGCAGCACGTCCCGGAGCCCGCGGTAGATCGACGTGAGGTTCTTGCCCGCCTGGGCCAGGTCCGCGCGGTCGAGGTCCAGGGGATCGCCCACGCGGCCCATGAGCGGCAGGGAATCCAAGGGCAGCAGGGGCTTTCCCGCGTTCTTGCCGCGCTCGGCGCGGGCCCCTTGACCCCCGGGGCTCCCGGGGCCCCCGGCCGGGGAGCCCCCGTCCCCTTCGGCGGCGGCGACCGTCGCGTCCGCGGCGGCGGGCTCCGCGGGATCCGCGACCTTGGCCGGCACGGACTCCAGCGTCTCCGGAGCTTCGGCCTCCTGCCGGCAGGCCTGCAACAGCGCCCGGGCGTGGACCCGGGCCGAGTCGTTGGCCAGGGCCTGCAGCAGTGCCGCCTCGGCCAGCCCGCGCTGGTCCAACTCGATCAGGCAGCGGGCGCGCTCGATCAGCACCGTGGCCGCCTGGTTGGTGTTCAGGGCTCGCACCGCCCGGGTCAGGGCCTGATCGCACAGTTCCACGGCCCGCGCCAGGCGGCGCCGCGCCGTCGGATCGTCCCCCGAGGCGCGATCCCTGAGGGCCAGGCGGTAGAGCACCTTGGCGCCGTCGAGCCACGACTCCGGCGACCTCGGATAGAGGCGCGACCGCATCTGGTGCACGGACAGGGCCTCCTCCAATCGGTCGAGGCCCTCGAGCATGGCCGCGCGCATGGCCAGGGTCATGGGCGATTTGCTGTTGCCGTTCTCCAGGTCGAAATTGGCCAGGGCCTGGTCTCCGCTGTCCGACTCGCGGCTGAAGCGCGCGTAGACCTGCATGATCTCGGCGGCCAGCTCCGGGTTCTGGTCGAAGGGCATGACGAACATCAGGTTCGCCACGCGCTCGAAGGCGTGCAGCCGCAGGCGCGCGTAGGCCTGCGGGTCGTGGGCATGCCTTCTGGCGTCGCTCCACTCGTTCGTGGCATCGAGCAGTTCGGCGCGGGCCAGGGCCAGGCCCTTGTCCTGCCGCGCCTCCTCCCGCTGCCCCTCGGCCAGGGACTTGTCTCGCTCCGTCTGCTTCAGGTCCCGTCGGCTGGTGCTCAGTTGCTTGCCGAAAATCGCGAAGCCCAGGAGACCCACCAACAGGCCCGCGGTCTGCCAGGGGTGGCGCCGCGACCAGCGGATCAGGGGGTCCGCGAGGCGGGGAGGCCGCGCGCTGACCGATTGGCCGCCCTGGATGGCGAGCAGGTCGGCCTGCAGCCCGGCCGCGCCGGAGTAGCGCCGGGCCGGGTCCTTCTCCAGGCACTTGAGGATCACCGCCTCCAGATCCCGGGGCACGTCGGCCCGCTGACGGCGCAGAAGCGGCGGGTCCTTGTGCAGGATCGAGTGCAGGATCGACTGGGCGCTGGTGCCCGAAAACGGCGGGCGGCCGATCAGCAGTTCGTACAGCGTGACCCCCAGGGCCCAGACGTCCGAGCGGCCGTCGATGCCGCCCGAATCGCCCAGGATCTGTTCGGGGCTCATGTAGAGGGGAGTTCCCACCAGGTCCCCCGACTCCGTCATGGCGCCCTCGTCGTCCGAGTCGGTGGGCTTGGCCAGGCCGAAGTCGGTCAACACCACGCGCTCGCCGTCGCGCAGCAGGTTCGACGGCTTGACGTCGCGGTGCAGGACGCCGCGGGAGTGGGCATGGGCCATGGCGCCGGCCACGTCCAAGCCCACCTGGATCACGTCGCCGATGCCCAGCACGCCCGCCTTGAGCACCACGTCGAGGGGCGGCCCGTCGATGAAGCGCATGGCGAAGAAGTGCAGGCCGCCGAGGGAACCCACTTCGTAGACGTCGACGATGTTGGCGTGGGCCAGGCGGCCCATGGCCTCGGCCTCGCGCAGGAAGCGCTTGACCGTGCGATCCCGCAGCGAGAGTTGGGGCGGCAGGACCTTGACCGCCACGCGGCGCTCCAGGCCGCGCTGTCGTGCCTCGAACACGATGCCCATGGCGCCGCGGCCCACCTCGCGCAGCACGCGATAGCCTTCCAGCCGCTCGTCGAGCAGCTCCGCGGTGAGCTCCTGCCCGATGGAAGGCGAGTCGCTCATCCCGCGCCCTGCGGCCGCAGGGCGCGGTGCACGGCCAGCACACCGTCGAGGATCGCGGCGAATTCCTCGAGTCTGACCATGTTCGGTCCGTCCGAGGGCGCCCGATCGGGATCGGGATGGACCTCGAAGAACAGGCCGTCCACCTCGCCGGTGGCCACGGCCGCGCGCGCCAGCGCGGGGACCTTGGTCCGGTCGCCGCCGGTGGACGTGCCCAGGGCACCGGGTTCCTGGACGGAGTGGGTGGCGTCGAAAATCACGGGGTGGCCGGTCTTCCCCAAATGGGCGAAAGAATTCATGTCCACCACGAGGCGGCCGTAGCCGAAGCTCGCGCCCCGCTCGGTGACGAACAGGTTCCGGTTGCCCGCCGCCTCGCACTTCGCGGTCGCGTTGCCCATGTCCCAGGGTGCCAGGAACTGCCCTTTCTTGATGTTGACCGCCCGGCCGGTCTCCGCGGCGGCGATCAGCAGGTCCGTCTGACGGCACAGGAAGGCCGGTATTTGCAGCACGTCGACGACCTCCGCGGCGGCGGCGCACTGTTCGGCCGTGTGGACGTCGGTGACCACCGGCACCTTCCAGCGTTGCTTGACCTCGGAGAGCAGGGCCAGGCCGCGCTCCAGGCCCGGGCCGCGCACGCCCCGGGTGCTGGAGCGGTTGGCCTTGTCGAAGCTCGACTTGAACACCAGGGGCACGCCCCGGGCGGCGGCGATCTCCACCAATTCGCCCGCGATGCGATGCACCAAGTCCGGAGCCTCGAGCACGCAGGGGCCGGCGAACAAGAAGAGCTTCCCAGCGCCCAAGGGGCGGCCGGCGACCATCGTGGAGGGGCGGGGGGCCTGCTGGGTCATCGTCGACCCATCCTATCAGCCCGCACCGGCGGGCCGACGGCCGGCGCGCGTCCCTTCCGGATGCGGGGGCACGAGCACCCGGAACGTCGGGCCGCTGACTTCGATGGCGAGCGGCAAGGCGCCGCGCAGGTCGCCGTCGATCTGCACGGCGGGCGGAGGCGTCGCGGTGGGGCCGACGGCGCGGATCGCGGCCTTCCTCGCCTGGCGCAGGACGATTCCCGGCCCGGGGACGCGGCCCGTCAGGAGTCGCAATCCATGCAGGGCCAGGTGCCGGCGCGCCGCGCGCTCGAACAGGTAGAACTCCCAGAGTCCGTCGCCCAGCACGCGCTGCGGCGAGAGGCGGAACACGCCGCCGAAGTGGATCACGTTGCTCGCCAGGACCCAGCCGAACGTGCCCGGGATCCGCTCGCCGTCGAGCTCCACCTCCAACTGGGGCTCCCGGTATCGCCCCAGGGCCGCGAGCCCGGCGCCGAGGTAGGTCCACTTGCTGATCGGGCCGCGGCGCCGCTGCTCCACCTGGCGCACGGCTTCGGCGTCGAAGCCCACGCCCACGGCGAGGAAGGAAAGCTCGCCGTTGACCAGGGCCGTGTCGAGCGGCGTGGTTCGCCCGCCGAGGATCGTGGCCGCCGCCCGCCGGGGATCCAGGGAGAGCCCCAGGTCCAGGGCCAACACGTTGGCCGTGCCCAGGGGCAGGATGCCGAGGGGCACGCGCGGGTCGCGGTGGCCGCGCAGCACCTCGTTCAATGTGCCGTCGCCGCCCACGGACACCAGCACGTCCGCGGAGCACTGGGCGGCGAAGCGTTGGGCCTCGCCGCGGGCCCGCGTCAGCCGCAATTCGACGGACGTGCCCGCGGACTCCAGCTCGCGGGCGAGGCTCTGGGCCAGGGCCTCGCCCCGGCCCGCGCCCGCGATGGGGTTGGCGATCACCAAGGCGCGGCCCGGCGGCGGGGGGGGAGACGGCGGTTCGGCCATGGGCTGGGCGGATCCTACGTCGCCGAGGAGGGAGTGTCCCGGGCGGGACTTTCCCGCGCGGGCCCGGACGCGCGGGCGCCACCCCTCTGGCTTAGGATCTCCCCAATGGAGCCCATGGGGCGCGAGGGGCCGTGGTTGGTCACGGGCGCGGGGGGATTTCTCGGCGTGCACGTGGCCCATCGGGCCCTGCAGGCCCTGCCGCGGGGAGGCCGCCTCGTTTGCCAGGTGCACGGCGCGACCGCCGCCGCGAGGACTCTGGCTCGCGAGCTCCTGCCCGCGAAGGGAACCATGGCGGTCGCGGACCTCGCCGATCCCGCCCAGCGCGCGGGCCTCCTCGACGACCTGGCGCCCGGCACGGTGATCCACGCGGCGGCCCTCTCGCGCATCGCCGATTGCGAGAGCGATCCAGGCCGCGCCCAGGAGGTCAACGCCGCGGCCTCCGAGGCGATCGCCCGCTGGTGCGCCGCGCGCGGAGCGCGGCTCGTGCACGTGTCCACCGATCTCGTGTTCGGCGCGCGAGAGGCGCCGCCGGGAGGCTTCACCGAGGAGCACGAGCCCGGCCCGCTCTCGGTCTACGGCCGCACCAAGCTCGCGGCGGAAGCCGCGGTGGCCGCCGCTCACCCGTCGGCCGCGATCGTGCGCCTGCCGCTGCTCCTCGGCCCGTCCCACGGGCGCGGGCTCGGAGCCTCCGACAGCGTGCTCCTGGCCCACGGACGCGGCGAGGTCCCGCGGCTGTTCGTGGACGAGTGGCGCACGCCCCTGGACGTGCGTTCCGCGGCCGAGGCGCTGGTGGAGCTTGCACGGCGGGAGTTCGCCGGCCGGTTGCACGTCGCCGGGCCCGAGCGACTTTCGCGCCACGAAATCGGACTGCGCGCGCTGCGCGGCCAGGGTCTGCGCGCCGACCAGGCCCGCGCCGCCCTGGCGGCGAGCTCCCGGGGAGAGTCGGCCCGGCTGCGGCCCGCGGACGTGTCGCTCGATGCCGCGCGCGCCCGGGCCCTGCTGCGCACGCTGCTCGTGGGCCTCCCGGACGGCGCGGGCTAGGTGCGCCCGCCCGGCGCCGGGTAGCGACGGCTGCCGCGAGCCCGTACCCTGTGCGGCCCCCAAGGGAGCCCCATGGAACTCGGTAAATCCTTCGAACCCAAAGCGCACGAAGCCGCGATCTACGCGGCCTGGGAGCAAAGCGGCGGCTTCTCCCCCCGGCCCCCCGGCCCGGACTCACGCGGGCCCTTCTCGATCATGATCCCGCCGCCCAACGTGACGGGCGTGCTGCACATGGGGCACGCGCTCAACAACACGCTGCAGGACATCGTGATCCGCCACCGGCGCATGCAGGGCTACGAGGCCCTGTGGCTGCCCGGGACCGACCACGCGGGCATCGCCACCCAGGCGGTGGTCGAAAAGAAGCTCCTGAAAGAGCAGAACCAGAAGCGCGAGGCCCTGGGCCGCGAGGCCTTCGTGGCCGAGGTCTGGAAGTGGAAGGAGGAGCACGGATCGGCGATCCTGGAGCAACTGCGCCGCCTGGGGTCCTCCTGCGACTGGTCGCGCACGCGCTTCACCTTGGAGGAGGGCATGTCGCGCGCCGTGCGCGAGTCCTTCGTGCGCCTGTGGGAGAAGGGCCTCGTGTACCGCGGCGCCCGGCTCGTCAATTGGGATTGCGTGCTCGAAACCGCCGTCTCCGACGACGAGATCGAGATGGTGACGCGCAAGGACAAGCTCTACTTCCTGCGCTATCCCGTGGAGGGCCAGGGGGAGCGCACGGTGAGCGTGGCCACCACGCGGCCCGAGACCATGGTGGGGGACACCGGCGTCGCCGTGCACCCCGAGGACGAGCGCTACCGCGATCTGGTGGGCAAGTTCCTGGTGCTGCCGCTGATCGGCCGCCGCATTCCGGTGGTGGCCGATGAAACCGTGGATCCCCAGTTCGGCACGGGGGCCGTCAAGATCACCCCGGGGCACGACCCCGCGGACTACGAGCGCGGCCAGCGCTTCCGCCTGCCGATCCTCAGCGTGCTCACGAAGGACGGCAAGCTGAATGCCGAGGGTGGAGCCTTCGCCGGCCTCTCGCGCGAGAAGGCACGCACCGCGATCGTGGCGGCCCTGGAGGAACAGGGGCTCTTGGCCAAGGTCGAGGACCTGGAGCACAACGTGCCGCTCTCCGACCGTTCCAAGAGCGTCATCGAGCCGATCGTCTCCGAGCAGTGGTTCGTCAAGATGGCGCCCCTGGCGGGGCCCGCCATCGCGGCCGTGAAGAGCGGCGAACTGCGCTTCGTGCCCGAGCGCTGGACCAAGGTCTATCTGGACTGGCTCATCAACGTCCGCGACTGGTGCATCTCGCGCCAGCTCTGGTGGGGCCACCGCATCCCGGTCTGGTACGACGCCGACGACGTGCCCTTTGCCTCGCGCACGGACCTCGCGATCGGTTCGCCGCACCCCAGGACGGGCAAGCCCATCGTGCGCCAGGACGAGGACGTGCTCGACACCTGGGCCTCCTCCTACCTGTGGCCCTTCGCCACCCTGGGCTGGCCCGATGCCACCGAGGATCTGGCGCGTTTCTATCCGACCCAATTCCTCTCCACGGCCCGCGACATCATCTACCTGTGGGTGGCGCGCATGGTCATGGCGGGCTACGAGTTCGTGGATCCCACGACGGCCAGGCCGGCCACCAAGGGCGACAGTTGCGACCGGCGACTGCCCTTCACCGTCGTCAACATCCACGCCACGGTGCTCGATGCCCAAGGACGGCGCATGTCGAAGTCCCTGGGCAACGGCATCGACCCGATCGAGATGATCGACAAGTACGGCGCGGACGCCGTGCGGCTGTCGCTGGTGCTGCTCACCAACGAGGGCCAGGACGTCAAGCTCTCCCCCGACCGCTTCGACCAGGGCTACCGCTTCGGCAACAAGGTCTGGAACGCCACGCGCTTCGTGTTGGCGAACCTCGAGGGCGCGAGCCTCGACTCGTCCCGCGATCCGGCGCGCTACCAGGCCCTGGAGGACCAGTGGATCGTGGCGCGGCGCAATGCCGTGCTTTCCAGCGTGACCCGGGCCCTGGAGGACTACCGCTTCAACGATGCGGCCACGGAACTCTACGCCTTCGTCTGGAACGACTTCTGCGACTGGTATCTGGAACTGGCCAAGGGCCGCTTCACGGCCGGGGCCGACGGCGCGGCGGCCACGGCTCGCGGCGTGCTCGCCAGCGTGCTCTCGGACACGCTGCAGATGCTGCACCCGTTCATGCCCTACCTGACGGAAGTGCTGTGGGGGGCCCTGCACTCGAAGCTCTCGCGCACGGCGCCGCTCTTGATGAACTCGCGCTGGCCGGTGTGCTTCGCGGGCGCGAACCAGGGCCCGTGGACGGAAGCGATGGAGACCATCCAGTCCGTGGTGCGGGCGGTGCGCAACGTGCGGGCGCTTACCATGCTGGCCGAGAAGGCACCGCTTTCGGCCACCGTGGTCGCCAAGCGGCCCGCCGATCGCGAGCTGCTGCAGCGCCACCAGGCCACCTGCAAGACCATCGCCTACCTCTCCCAGGTGGAGGTGGTCGAGACCGCCACACGCCCGCCCGCGTCGGCGGTGGCCGTGGCGGGAGCCATCGAGGTGATCGTGCCCCTGTCGGCCGACGTGGACCTGACCAAGCTGCGCGAAGTGCTCCTGCGCCGGCTCGCCAAGGGCCAGGCGGGAGTGGAGGCCCTGGACAAGAAGCTCGCCAACCAGGCCTTCGTGGCCAAGGCCGATCCCGCCGTGGTCGCCGCCGAGCGCGCGCGGCGCGAGGAACTGGTGCTCGAAAACGAGCTGATCGCGCGCAACCTGGCCGGGATGTGAGGCTTGGGCGCCCCCGGGCCTCCCCCGGCCTCTCCGCCTCTCCGGGGGGGGCCGGGCGCCGTCCGGACCCGGCTGATTCAACCTCCGGCGGCCCGCGGCGCGGCTACTTGCGCCACTCCGCGGTCACGCTGCCCGGCGCGAAGGCCAGCGGGATGTGGAACCCCAGGCCCTTGTTGGACACCTTGACCCAGGAGTTCACCTGGAGCTTGACCGAGCACACCTCGACCTGGTGGTTCACGCCGTTCTTGGGGAAGTTCTGCCGGGTCTCCGCCACTTCGACCGAGGTCTTGGTGGGCGTGACGAATTCGGCGCGCTCGATCGGCACCCAACCGACGACCTTCATGGCCTCGTCGTAGAACAGGAGGGCGCGCTTGTCGGGCTCGAAGCCCTCGGGATAGAGCACCGGACGGACGTCGTCCTTCTTGGGCTTTGCCTTGTCCTTCTCCGCGGGCTTGGGCGGATCCTGGAGGGCCATGCCCTGCTTCCCGTTGGCCGGCGCCGCGGCCTCGATCGCGCCGAAAATCGTCTCGTGGGGCTTCAGCGGCCCGGCACCGCGCAGGGCCACGGCGTAGCTGCCCGCGGGGAGCGCCGGGGAGAGCATGGCCTTGCTGGCGGAGATCACGCCCAGATGCACCGGGCCCTTTTCCAGGGAGTGCTGCTCCATCTGGCCCAGGGAGGTGAAGTCCAATTCGACCGCCGGAACGAACAGCACGTAGTCGTAGCCCAGGGTCACGGCGTAGGCCGGGACCGGGGCCTTGCCGGGCGCGGAGCGCCACAGATCGGCGGCCACGCACTTCTTGGCGTCGTACTTGACCTCGGCGGGGAACTTGTCGAGTCCGTCGCGCATGACGCAGTTGGCCATGTCGACGCCCGGCTGGACGCTGGCGGCCACGCGCAGGCCCATGGCCTCCGCGGACTGGCTCGGGTCCGTGGGGCGGCGCGTGGACAGACGCGCGGCCGAGGGCTCGGTGGCGTAGGAGCCGCTGACCACCACGCGGCGGGAGGCGTTCCATTCCACCAGGGCCTCGACGGTCTCCTTGCCGCGCTTGTAGCGGATGACCTTGAAGCCCGGGTACTCGACGAAGGGACTGGAGGTCCACTCCCAGACGTTGCCCGAGAGGTCGTGGACTCCCTGCTCGGTCTTGCCGTTGGGGTAGCTGCCCACGGGCTTGGCGCCCTTGAGGCCCTGACCGCCGTTGGCGCACAGGGTCGGGTCCCACTTGTCACCCCAGGGGTAGGTGTTCTTCGTGTCGCCGCGGCCCGCGCGCTGGAACTCGAACTCCGTCTGCAGGCGCACGCCCGCCCAGCGGGCGTAGGACTCCGCCTCGCGGTAATCGACGTAGCCCACCGGCGCGGTCTCCTGGCCGGCGGGAATCTCCCACTGGGCTTCACGCCAGTGGTCGTTCCACCATTGAACCTGATCGAAGGGGTCCAGCTTGGGGCCGGCTTGCCGGCATCGCGGGCGGCCTTTGCGCTTGGCGCCCAGCTCCGCCGCGTGGGCGATCGCCGCGGCGTCGATGGCCTTGATGCCCCAGCCGTCCGGCGGTTTGGCGCCGGTGGCCTTCACGTACTCGGCATACTGCTCGTTCGTGACCTCGGTGACCCCCAGGTAGAAGGACTCCACCTGCATTTGGAACTGGGGCGTCTCGTTGGCCATGCGCTTGAAGCGCGCATCGTTGTCCTCGGAGACCTTCTCCAGCAGGGCCCGGTCCGTGCCGATCCAGGTCGTGCCGCCGGGGATCAGCACCATCCCGGGGGGCGGGGTGGGCTTGGGTGCCTGGGAGGGCACCAGGAAGGGCAGGGCCACGAGCAGCGGGTGAATCAGCGCCAGTCGGTTCATGGATGTTCGAGTGCGTCTTGACGTCGCGTCCGGGACTCCCGGGAGCCGTGCCGCAGGCGGCCCGATCGCAGTGGGACCGCCCGCCGTGTAGCAGGGAAGGAGGAGACGGTAACTCGACGGGGCGAGGACCGGAAGGGCCGCGGCTGATGCCCCGCGGGGGCCCTGGGGGGGATTCCTGGCACGCCGGGCGCGGCGGGAAGCGCAGGGACCTCTGGGGCGCGCCCCGGCGCGGCGGAGAGACCCCGGCGGCGGCCAGGAACGGGGGCTGGGGCTCCCTTTCCGCTCGCCGGTCTGCGATCCTGCACGCTTCCCGATGGCGCTCCCCGCAGATTCCAGGCACCCGACCGAGCAGCTCCTGGTCGGGGCTGACCAGTCCGGGATGCGCCTGGACCGGTTCCTCACGGCGGCCCTGCCGGGATCCTCGCGCACGCGCATCCAGGACTGGATCGCCCGGGGGCTCGTGACCGTGGACGGCGTCCCCGCGGGGAAGTCGGGGACCTCGGTGGCCGAGGGAGCACGGATCGAGGTCACCGTGCCCGAAGCCGCCGCCCAGCGAGTCGAGGATGCCGCGGGCCTGTGCCTTTCCCGGATCTTCGTCGACGAGCACCTGATCGTGGTGGACAAGCCCGCCGGCATGCTGGCGCACCCCACGTCGACCCTGCGCGGCCGCACGGTCAGCGAACTGGCCCGCCTCGAGTTCGGCGAGCTGCCGAGCCTCCAGGGACGCGACCGCCCCGGCATCGTGCACCGCCTGGACGCCGGCACCAGCGGCCTGATGGTGCTCGCCCGCAGCGAGCCGGCCTTCGCGGGCCTGCAGCGTCAGTTCCGCGCCCGCGCCGTGGACAAGCGCTACACCGCCATCGTGCACAACGAGCCGCGCTTCGACTCCGATTGGATCGAGGCGGCCCTGGACCGCAATCCCAAGGCGCCGCAAAAGCGCATGGTCGTGGCCGACGGCGAGGGCCGTGCCTCCTCGACCTTCTACGAGGTGCGCGAACGCCTGCGCGGCTTCGCGCTCCTGGAATGCCGTCCGAAGACCGGGCGCACCCACCAGATCCGCGTGCACCTGGCGCACATCGATCTGCCGATCGTCGGCGACCGCCAGTACAAGCACCACGGGCCCCTGCGGGTGCCCCTGTCGAAGTCGGCGCCGGAGCTTTCGCGTCAGGCGCTGCACGCCTCGAGCCTGGCCTTCGAGCACCCGCTGACCGGCGAGCCCCTGAGCTTCACGTCCCCGCTTCCCGAGGATCTGGCCCGCCTGCTCGCCTGGCTGCGCCAACACCACGGCCGGCCCTAGCCCGAGCCCGCGGCCGGCCCGGGCTTCGATCACCGGCGCGGGAGTCCCGCTCCGCCGGCTGGACCTACTTCGTCTTGGCCGCGGCGACGTACTTGAGGAAGCGCCACTCCAGGCTGTCGGTGGTGCCGTCCTTGGCGCTGATCGGCAGGCCGTAGACCCGGGCGGCCAGGGCGTCGAAGCTCAAGTCCGCGCTCAGGGTGGGAATGCCGCGCACCAGCTCGTTCCACTTGGCCTGCGTGGTCGCCGGGTCGGGCCCCACGTGCTCGAGCCAGTGGAAGAAGCCTGTCTTGTAGGCGCGGTAGAACTCGGCGAAATCCACCAGGTAGTCCCCGGGCGGATATTCCTGGTCGTCGGCGTGGGGGCCGAAGAAGGGCGCGTGCACGAGGTGCTTGCCCGAATTGTCCTCCATGCGCAGCACGAAGGTGGCCAGCGGATCCACGCCGTCCTGGCCCTTGGCCGCCGTGACGCCGTCCTGTTGTCCCTGCTTGAGCGGCACCACGAAGCCGTCGCTGCCGTGGCCCTTGCGCCAGCGGCTCTCGACGATCACCGACAATCCGCCGGCGCTGCGCGGCGGCAGCGTGCCTCCCTTCGGATTCCCGCCCGGGACGAACTTCGAGTAGGGCTTGGTCTTCGCTCCGCTGGTTCCGACACCGCCCGCGCCCTCGACCGTGTTGGCTTCGCCCACGGCATCGATGGTCATCAGCAGGGCCAGGGCGCCCTCCCAGCGCCCCTCGGCCACCGTGGGCCGGCAGGCGCGCAGAAGCCCCAGGGTGGCCTGTTGCACCACGTGCTGGGCCAAGATCGTCGGGCCCACTTTCTTCATGGGCTGCGAGGCCTTGAAGCTGGGGTCGAAGCCGTCCCAGGACGCGTACTCCAGGGCGAGCACCAGGGTCCAGCCGTGCCAGAACTGCGTCCACTGGGCCGAGTCGTCCCACCAGTTGAGCGCCTTCATGCTCTCGTCCAGCAGGCCCGAGTAGCCGATCCAGCGCATGAACTCGAGCCGCGTGGGGACCAGCACGATGTGCAGGTTCTTTTTCTCCGGTGTCACCAGGGCGAACTTCGCGCCGTCGTCGCACAGGGCCTCCATGGCGACGAGCAGCGCGCGGTCCGCGTCCGTGGTGGCCAGCACGTCCCGCAGGTCACGGGACTTGGCCTTGGCGATCGCGGCGGCATTCACCGGCTTCCAGCGTTGGCTCCAGGCCGGGACGGCTTGCACCATCTCGGGCGTGAAGGACGTACCCGCGCCCTGCCAGGTGGCCCACTCCTGCACCTGCACGGAGAGGCACAGGGCGACGTCGCGCACGAACTGCAGCCCCTCCTTGTCGTCCAGCATCGAGTGGGGGACTTCCACGTCGAAGGGACCGACCACGAGCCGCGCGAAATGGCGCTCCAGCACCGCGTCCAGCGCGCAGGGCGTGGCGGGCTTTCCTTCACACCGTTCCGCAACGAAGGCCTGACCGAGCGACGCGAAGTCGATTTTCTGGTCGGCCGGTGCCTGGGGGATTGCGAGCGCCGCGAACATCCAATGCAACATCACGTCTGCCTCGTCGATGGCGGAAACGAAACGCCGGGTGCGAGTCCGGCCGCCCGGGAATTCTAGGCATTCTCTTGCCTAGCAAGGTGCATTTCGCAGCGGTCCCTTGAGGATCTTCCCGCTTCCGGTCTTGGGGAGCTCGTCCAGCAGGCGGATTCGTCGCGGAACCTTGTAGGCGGCCAACTGTTGGCGGGCGTGTAAGAGAAGTGCATCGACGTCGACGTCGGCCCCCTGTCGCAGCACCACCGCCGCCTCCACCCGCTCGCCCCATTGGGCGTCGGGAACCCCGAAGACCGCGCACTCCAGGACCGCGGGGTGGGCGTAGAGCACGCTCTCCACGTCCGTGGAATAGACCTTCTCCCCGCCGGAAATGATCATGTCCTTCTTGCGGTCGACGATCTGCAGGTAGCCCTCGGCATCCACGGTGGCCAGGTCGCCGGTGCACAGCCAGCCGTCCACGAAGGCCCGGGCCGTGGCCTCGGGATCGTTCCAATAGCCCGGGGTGACCGTGGGCCCGCGGGCGCGGACCTCGCCCACCGTCGCGCCGTCGGCGGCCACGGGCCGGCCGTCGTCGCCGACCACCGCGAGTTCCACGGTGACGAAGGGCCGGCCCGTCTTGGCCCGATAGGCGAATTGCACCTCGGGCGGCTCGCGGCGCAGGTGCTCCTTCAGCAGGGAAAGCGTCAGGAAGGGACTGGTCTCGGTCATGCCGTAGGTCTGCACGTACTCGCAGTGGAACGTGTCCACGATGCGGCGCACCACGGCGGGCGCGATGGGGGCGCCTCCGGAGAGGATCCTGCGCAGGCTCGGATAGCGACGCCGCGCCGCGTCGGGCACGGCGATCAGGCGCTGCAGCATCGTCGGCACGAGGTTGGTCAGCGTGATCCCCTCGGCGGCCAGGAGCTCCAGCACGCGCGACTCCTCGAAGCGCGGCGTGAAGACGTGGGTGCCCGCCACCCAGGTGATCGCGAAGCAGGCCCAGGCGTCCGCCAGATGGAACATGGGCGCCACGTGGAACCACACGTCGCGATCGTCGAGGGACAGCTCCGCACAGGCCCCCAGGGCATGCCAGGCCACGTTGCCGTGGGTGAGCATCACGCCCTTGGGAACGCCCGTGGTGCCGCTCGTGTAGTAGATCTGCGCCACGTGCTCGGGCGCGACCGGCTCGCAGCGAAAGTCGCGGCCGTCGAGTCCGCGGCAGGCTTCCAGGGACAGGGTGCGCCTGGAGCGGGAGAGTCCCTCCGAATCGGTCCAGGCCAGGAGTTCCACGGGCGTGCCGTGCTCCTCCAATCGGCGCACCAGGTCGGCGAACTCCCCGCGGGCCAGCAGCACGCGCGCGTCGGCGTGGCGCAGGATGCGCGCCAGCTCCGGCGCGGCGAGGCGCGTGCCGAGGGGGACGAGGATCGCGCCCAGGGCCGCCGTCGCAAAGTAGGCCTCCAGGTAGGCCACGGAATTGAGCTCCAGGATCGCCACCCGATCGCCCCGGCCCACCCCCGCCTGGCGAAGTCCCGCGGCCACACCGGCCGCGCGACGGCGCAACTCGGCGTAGGAAAGTCGCAGCGCGCCGTCCACGGCGGCGATGCGGCGGGGGTGGGAGCTCGCGGCGCGCTCCAGCAGAGTCCACAGGTTCACGGCCAGAGTCTGCCGTCCGGAGCGGCCGCTGTCCTCGCCCGTGTTCGGCTGCGGGAGTCCGTCGGACAAGGGCACGTCCTGGGAGCTGTCGGGCCCCGTGGGTGTTCCAGGTCCGCGATTCGCCCGGCGCGGGAGCGAGCCACGGGGCGCTCACGGGGCCCGATCGCCTCCAGGACGTGGTCCCAGTCAGGCTAGACTCCCGGGCCCCCATGGACTGGAACTGGCCCTTTCTCACCGCCGACGTGGCGCCGATCCCCGGACGGCTGAAGCAGGTGCCCGAGGACTTCCTGGTGGAGGAGTTGCCCCTCTATCCGGCCAGCGGCGAGGGGACCCACCTGTTCCTGACCATCGAGAAGCGCGGGCTCACCACCCAGGACGCCGTGCGCGACCTGGCCCGGGCCCTGGGGCGTGCCCCGCGGGACATCGGCTACGCGGGCCAGAAGGACGCGCTGGCGGTGACCCGCCAGCGGCTGTCCGTGGAACACGTGGAGGAGGCGCGCGTTCGTGACCTGAAGCTCGCTCGCCTGCGGGTCCTCAGCGTGGAACGGCACGGCAACAAGCTCAAGCTGGGGCACCTGGCGGGCAATCGTTTCACGATCAAGGTCCGCGGCCTGCCCGCCGAGCGCGAGGAAGACGTGGGCCTGGTGCTCTCCACCCTGGGCCGCCGGGGCGTGCCCAACTACTTCGGGCCCCAGCGTTTCGGCATGCGCGGCGATTCCTGGATCGTCGGCCGGGCGCTGCTGCACGGCGATTTCGACGAGGCGCTCTCGCAGTTCGCCGGCCGCGTGGGGCCCGACGATCGAGGCGCGGTGCAGCGCGCGCGCAGCCTGTTCGACAGCGGCGAGTACGAGAAGGCGGCCAAGAGTTGGCCCCGGGGCTTCCGCGACGCCCTGCGGGCCGTGGGGACCTTCGCCCGCACCCGCGACGCGCGGCGCGCCGTGACCGCCATCGAGCGCAATCTGCTGCGCTTCTTCGTCTCGTCCTATCAATCGCATTTGTTCAACACGCTCTTGGCCGCGCGCCTCCCGGGTCTCGACGGCGTGCAGGCGGGCGATCAGGCCTACAAGGAGGACAACGGCGCCATTTTCCTGGTGGAGGACGCGGACCTCGAGGCGCCCCGGGCCCAGCGCTTCGAGATCTCGCCCACCGGACCGCTCTACGGCAAGCGCATGAGCCGGCCCACGGGCGAACCGAACACCCTGGAGGAGCGAGTGCTCGCCGAAGCCGGCGAGACCCGCGAGTCCTTCGAAACGGGTCCCTGGCAACCCACCGGCGGGCGGCGGCCCCTGCGATTCCGGATCGACGGCCTCGAGTTCCAACCCGGCCGCGACGAGCTCGGCCCTTTCGCGCGCTTCAGTTTCACCCTGCCCCCCGGCTGCTACGCCACGGCGGTGCTCGCCGAGGTTCTGAAGACCCCGCCCGCGGAGTGAAGCGCGCGGCGCCTTGGAGGGTCAGGGCACCTCGACCTGCGCCACGGGAAGGAAGCTCCTGTCGAAGCGTTCGGCGAATTGCTCCAAGAGGACCTTGGCGTCGGGGCGCGCGCGGCGTTGCAGGACCTTGTCTCGCAGGTGGATGGCGAGCTTGCCGCCGTTCGCCAGGTCCTCCGGGCGCAGGTAGAGGCGCACCTTGGTGGCGCGCGTGAGCTCCAGGGAGAACTCGCCCGGCTCCCTGCGGTGGGCCACGACGCGGGCGTTGCGCTCCACGGCTTCCTTCACGAAGAAGCGCCATTGGGCGCTTTCGTCCATGGCCAGGAATTCCCCCTGCTCGATCTTGGGGCGGAAGATCTCTTCCACGTGCTTGTCCAGGCCTGCGATCTCGAGCCAGGCGGCGCGGTTCTCGTCCTTGGCCGCGCTGCAGCGCACGCTGCGCGCGGGCCAGGGGTCTCGCACGGCGCCGCCGAGCCAGGCCTTCCAATCCACGGCCGTCGGGTCGAAGTCGTGGCCCCGGTCCTGGAATTCGATCAGCTGCGCGTCCGTTGGATGGAAGGCCCGCAGCAACTCGAAGGCCAGGCGCACGCTCGCCACCAGCTTCTCGTCATCCTTGGAGCCCTGCAGGTCGCGGATGGGAAGCGCGGCGGCGTTCTCCAGGTAGCGCATGTTGTTCTGGCCTCCCGTCAGCGAAAGCCTCGGGCTGCCGATGCAGGGCGCCGCGGCGGCGAAGAGGTCGGGGAAACGCAGCACCAGGTCCCAGCACAGGTGGCCCCCGCGGCTGATGCCCGTGACGTAGATGCGATTCTCGTCGACGTTGAAGCGCCGGCGCATCCAACGCAGCGCCTCCAGGGCCGCGGCGCGCTCGCGGTCGCTGAAGCGATAGCCGGTGTTTTCCCCGGCCTCGCTGGGCGCGAGCACCAGCATGCCGATCTCGTCGGCCAGGGACTGCCACAGGAGGTGCATGCCCTGGCCGCTGCCTCCCGTGCCATGGAAGGTGACCATCAGCGGCGCGCGCACGTGGGGGTCGTACTTCGCCGGCACGTAGACCCACAGTTCCGTCATTTCCGTCTTGCCCTGCACGGAGAGCGGCACTTGCACGGCGTGGATCCCCGGCGGTGAGGCTGTGCCGCGGCCTCGGCGCGTCGAGCTTCCGGGGAACGCAGGTCCACCAGCTCCGCCAGCGCGGCGGCGGGATCGAAGACCGCCTCCGCGCCGCGCTCCGGCCCGGGGGGGGCCGGGTCCGGCGCGGGGGGGGCCGGATCCGGCGCGGGTTCCTGGGGCCCGAGCGCGAGCCACAGGCCGAGGGCGAGCGCGGGGAGCATGACGAGGAGTCTATCCCCGTCCGTTCAGGCCGTTTCCCGCGGGGGCGCGCGCTCCTCGAAGCCTCCCTCTCCGGGCTCGCGGTAGGCCCGCGCCAGGATCGTCATCGGGTGCAGGGGCTTCTTGTCGGCGTGCTGCTGGAACTGGATCGCCGCCAGGGGGCAGTCCGTGGCCCAGACCGCGGCCTCCGCGGACTTGAGGCCCTCGAAGGCCGGCTTGCCGATGCGCTTCGACGGCTCGAAGCCCTCGGTGGTCATGGCGAAGGTGCCGTCGTGGCCGCAGCACTCCTGGACGCTCGTGGGGCTGACACCCGGGATCCTGCGCAGCAGGTCGCGACCCTTGAAGCCCACGGCCTGGGCGCGCAGGTGGCAGGGGGCGTGGTAGGCGACCTTCGCGCCCGGGGTGGAGCGGAAGTCCTGGCAGAAGCGCGGCTCGTTGCGCAGGGACCACAGGTACTCGGAGGGGTCCATGACCGCGCCGGAGAGGCGCGCGGCGCGGGGCTTGTCCTCGGGCGCCACGAGCTCGGGGTACTCGCGGCGCATCATCATGGAGCAGGTGGGGTTGATCGCCAGCACCTTGGAACCGGCGTCCACGTGGGGCAGGAGCAGGTCGAGGTTGTGCCGCGCCCGCGCCCGCAGGGTCTCCAGGTCGCCGTGTTCCCAGGCGGGCATGCCGCAGCAGCCCAGTCCCTTGACGCAGCCCACGCCGACCTGATTCCTCTCGAGCACCTCGAGCGTGTCCCGGCCGATTTCGGGCTCGTTGTTCTGCACGTAGCAGGTCTGGAAGAGCACCGCCTCGCCGCCGGGCGTGCCGCGCAGCTTGCCGTGCTCCTCGGCCCAGCCCTCGAAGGTGCGCGCGGCGAAGTCCGGCAGCAGCTTCTCGCGATGGACGCCGAGGACCTTCTCCAGGAACCAGCGGTGGGCCGCCACGCGGTTCATCTTGTTGGCGACGCCGAAGGAGAGCCGCGCGAGCTTGCCCGCCAGGTCCGGGTCCCCGAGGACCCGGTTGCGCAACCGGGTGCCCGAGGCGCGCGTGCGCTGGGCGCGGTAGCGGTGCACCAGCTTGGGGAAATCCAACTGGAAGGCGTGCTTGTCCCTGGGCGTGTAGGGACACTGCACGTCGCACAGCTTGCACTGGAAGCAGCCGTCCATGACGCGCTCGGTCTCGTGCTCGGTCAACTGGCGCACGTCGCCGTCGTGCTGCTGGTCGATGGCTTCGAACAGGTTGGGGAAGCTGTCGCAGTACTTGAAGCACATGCGGCAGCCGTGGCAGATCTCGAAGACTCGCGTGACCTCCAGGGCCAGCATCTTCGGGTCCCAGTACTTGGGTTCCGACGGGTCGTAGGAGAGCCCCTCGGTCGGCGCGTATTGAATCGGGTCGCTGATGACGGGAGTGCTTGCAGCAGAGCCAGGGACAGATACAGGAAGTTGTGCAGCATGTGGGAGAGCGCGCTGGCCCACAGGCCGTGGCGGCGCACCAGGTCCCACAGAAGCAGGCCGAAGACGAACTGCGGCGCGGGCAGCGTGCCGTAGTCGAAGTGCAGGTCCGCCGAGAGCTCGATGGAGTGGGCCCCGGGCTTCGAGGTCAGGTTGTGCACCAGGGCGAACGTCGCGGCGGAGGCGAAGCCCAGGGGCCAGCGCAGTCCGTCCTTGCGCCCCTTGGCCCAGTCGGAGACCAGGGACGGCAGGCCGCGGAAGAGCGCCTCCTCGAAGGCCGGAGCGAGCACGGCCCCCACGAGGAAATAGAACAACACTCCTTGCTCGAGAAGTCCGCCCACTTCGTCCGCCCCCGCGTTGCCCACGCCCACCCCGAGGGCGAAGCAGAGGCCCATCAGGATCCACTCGCAGGGCACGATCCACAGGGTGCGGCGCAGGATCTCCAGGCAGGTCTCGCCGAAGTCCTCCACGGGCCGCGGAGCGAGGGTCCAGGCCGCCAGTCGGCCCAGGGCCCGGGGCGCGGGCCGACCCGTGGAGTCCGGCGGCGACGGGTCGGTCGGGGTGGGGTCGTCCACGGGGAGAGCGTAGCCGCCGGGGGCACAAAAAAACCCTTCGGCGGGGCGGGCGGTGGGGACCGCCTGCCGCGCCGAAGGGAGCAGGACTGCCAGGGCCCGGAGCGGGCCCGGCGAATCAGGCGATGCTCTTCAGCATCTGGGTGAACTTGCCGGCGTGGGACTTCTCGGCCTTGGCCAAGGTCTCGAACCAGTCGGCGATCTCGGTGAAGCCCTCCTCGCGGGCGGTCTTCGCCATGCCCGGGTACATGTCGGTGTACTCGTGGGTCTCGCCGTGGATGGCCGCCTTCAGGTTCAGGGCCGTGTCGCCGATCGGCAGGTCCGTGGCCGGATCGCCCGCCTTCTTGAGGAAGTCGAGGTGGCCGTGGGCGTGGCCGGTCTCGCCCTCGGCCGTGTCGCGGAAGTTGCCGGCGACCTCGGGGTAGCCCTCCACGTCCGCCTGCTTGGCGAAATAGAGGTAGCGGCGGTTCGCCTGGCTCTCGCCCGCGAAGGCGGCCTTGAGGTTGTTGTGGGTCTTGGATCCCTTGAGCTGGGCCATGGGGTTGTCTCCGTCTTGGGGCGGTTGGCGCTGCGCGGCGTGCACCTGGGCTCTGCCGCGCGGGGGTCTGTGGACCGAACGCGAGGAGCGGTCGGGCGAACAAGGTAGGCCCCCTCGGCGCGCGGGGCAAGCTGGGCGGCTAGTCTGTGCCGGCCCCCGCGGTCCGTGGCCGGCGGGGGGGCCGCATTTCCCCCGTCTGCTACGGCCCTTGGCGTAGGGTCCCGGGTTCGGTCCGGGGTTTAGCTAGGTCCTCACCCCCCGACGAAAGCCCACGATGCCCTCAGGAACCCACCCCCGCCGCGCCTGGCCGCCCGCAGGTCGCGCGGCCCTGGTTCTGTTCAGCCTGGCGTCGGGCTGCCGCGGACCCGTCCACGATCGCCCGGGCACCCACGGGGATTCCGCTTCCCCCGCACACCCCGGCGCAGAGGTGGTTCCCTCGGCCGTGGGGCGTAAGGGCCGCGCGGCACGGGGGCCGGATCTCCCCCAGGTGCTCGGCGTCCGCGACGCGGTGCGGATCGCCCTGGAGCGCAATCCGGACCTGCGCACGGCCCGCGCCCGGCTGGAGGCCGCCCGCGCCGGACGCGCGGCGGCGGCGGCGGTGCTGTGGCCCCGGCTCAGCCTGGACGCCGGCCTGCTGCACAGCAACGCGCCCTCCACGGTGCTCTTCAAGACCATCGACGCCCACGAACTCGGGGCCAACGCGGACTTCAATTCACCGGACGCCATCGAGAGCACCGAGGCGGGCCTCGCGCTTTCCTGGAACCTGTGGAATGGGGGCCGCGACGTGCTCCTCCGCGACGCGGCCGAGCAGGGCGCGCTGGCCCGCGGCGAGACCCTGAGGGCGGTGCGCAATGGGCTGGTGATGTCGGTGATCGGTGCCTGCCTCGACGCGCGCGCGGCGGAGGAGCTGCTCTCCGCGGACGAGGCCAGCCTGCGCTCCGTGACGGCCCAGCTCGAGGACGTGCGCGCGCGCGTGGCACAGGGCGCGGCCCTGCGTTCGGATCAGCTGTCCCTGGAGGTGCGGCTGGCGGAGGCCCGTGAGCGCCGCCTGCGCACGCAACTGGCGCGCCGCCTGGCCCTGGCCAACCTGCGCGGGCTCCTGGCCTGGGATTCCATGGGGGAGCTGGTGCTCGCGCCCGTCGGAGCGGAGGGGGACCTGGGGCCCCTGGACCTGCCGGCCACCTTGGCCGAGGCCCTCGACGTGGCCCGTGCAGAGCGCCCCGAGGCCCGCGTCGCAGAGAGCGAGCACCAGCGCGCGCGACTGGAACTCGCCGCGGCGCGGCGCGCGTGGCTGCCGCGTCTGGAGTTCGCATTAAGGTGGTACGGAGTCGAAAACGACGTGGGGCTGGACTTCGGCGAGCCCAACACCACCGCGGCCCTGGGGTTGTCGTGGTCCCTGTTCGAAGGCGGAGCGCGCCGCGCCGCTCTGGCCCGCGCGCGCGCCCAGGCGGCGGAAGCGGCCGCCCAGGGGGCCGGCGTCGAGAGCGGCGTGGCCCTCGAAGTGGAGACGGCCTGGCTGCGGCGCGAGGAGGCTCGCGCGCGCGTCGAGGTGGCCGCCCAGGCCGTGGGCGCGAGCCAGGAGGGCCTCGAGCTGGTGGAGAAGCAATTCAAGGCGGGCTCGGCGACGGTGACGCGCTTCCTGGAGGCGGAGTCGGGGCGCACGGCGGCCGAGGCGTCCTTGATTCGCTCGCGGATCGACCTGGAACGGTCGCGAATCGAGCTGGCGCGGGCGATAGGCCTCCTGTCCGAGGTGCAACCATGAGCGATGGATCGATCGATGCGGCAGGGGCGCAACCTCCGGACGGGCGCGCGGCGGAGCGACCCGCGTCCTACGCAGCGCCGGGACACGGACCGGGGACCGCGCGGCCGGGCCCGCAGCCCCCCAAGGGCAAGCGCCTGCTCTCGACCCTGGCCTTCCTCGGACTCTTGGTGTTGCTCGTGCTCTATGGCCTGGGCACCTTCCGCTCGACCCGCGACGGGGCAGAGGCTGCGGAGCAAGCCTCGCTCCCCGCTCCGGCGCGCACGGCCCTGGCCGAGCGCGTGGCCGTGCCCCTGGTGGAGCACGCCGTGGGCACGATCCGTTCGCGCCGCACGGTGGAGGTGGCTCCCCAGGTGACCGCCCGGGTGTTGCGCGTGGAGGCCGAGCCGGGCCGCGCGGTGCGCCAGGGGGAGCTGCTCCTGGAACTGGACGATCGCGAGTTGTCGGAGCGCGCCTCCCAGGCGCGGCAGGTGTTGGCGGCGGCCGCCTCGGCCATCGTCAGCGCCGAACAGGGCAAGCTGCAGGCGATCGCCCGGCTGGAGCGCTCCACCCAGTCCGTGGAGCGCGTGCGCCATCTCGCCGCGGAGCGCGCGGCCACCGCGGAGTCCCTGGAGGGCGCCGAGTCCGAATTCCGCCAGGCCCAGGCGTCCCTGGCGGAATCCGATGCGCGGCTTGCCTTGGTCACGGCACAACGGGAACAGGCCTCCTCGCGACTCTCCGAGGCCGAGATCGCCCTGGGCTATGCCCGCATCACCGCGCCCCTGGACGGCGTGGTGGCCGAGCGGCGCGTCGAGGCCGGCGACTTGGCGCTCGCGGGGCGCACGCTGTTCGTGCTCTTCGATCCCACGGCCCTGCGCCTGGAGGCCCGGGTGCGGGAGGGACTGATCGGGCGCATTCGCGAGGGCGAAACGCTGGAAGTCGCGGTGCCCGCCGCGGACCTGCTGCTCTCCGGACGCGTTTCCGTGGTGCTGCCCGTGGCTGCGGCCGAGAGCCGCACGTTCGAGGTGCGCGTGGACCTGGAGCCCCGGGAGTGCGTGCGCAGCGGCATGTTCGGCCGCTTGCGCATCGTGGGGGGATCCCGCGAGGTCGTGCGCGTGCCCGCGGCTGCCCTGGTGCGCGTGGGGCAGCTCGAGACCGTGCTCGTGCGCGAGGGCGAGCGCTGGACCCGCCGTCTGGTCACCTCGGGTGGTCGGGCCTCCTCCGCGGCGTCCCTGGAGGAAGTCCCGGCCGTGGAAATCCTCTCCGGCCTCGTGGGCGGTGAAACCGTGGGGCTCGCGCCGTGAGCCACGACCGCGAGCCGCTCCCCGCGGATCCTGGGGGGAGCCCGGAGGAGCAGGGCCTGATGTGGCGCCTGGTGCGCGCGTTCATCACCGGGCCGCTGTCGCCCCTGTTGCTCTTCGTGGCCGCCGCGGCGGGCATCGTGGCCATGCTCGCCACGCCCCGCGAGGAGGAGCCCCAGATCGTCGTGCCCATGGCCGACGTGCTGGTGTCCTTCCCCGGCGCCAGCGCCGAGGAAGTGGAGAAGCTCGTGGCCACGCCCCTGGAGCGACTCCTGTGGCAGGTGGACGGCGTGGAGCACGTCTATTCGATCTCGCGCCGCGACGGCGCCGTGGTCACCGTGCGCTTCTTCGTCGGCGAGGACCGCGAGCGCGCGCTGGTGCGGATCACGAGCCGCATCGAGGCCCACCGCGACTCCGCACCGCCCGGCGTCAGCGGCTGGGTCGTGCGTCCCGTGGAAATCGACGACGTGCCGATCGTGACCTTCTCGCTCTGGTCGCGCACGGCCGACCAGGGGGACCTGCGCCGGGTGGGGGAGGAGCTGCTGGCTCGGCTGGAGCAGGTCAAGAGCATCTCGAAGTCGGGCGTGCTGGGAGGCCTCCCGCGGGAAGTGCGCGTGGAACTCGATCCCGAAGCCCTGGCGGCCCGGGCCCTGACCCCCGCGGCGGTGGTCGAGCAACTGGCGGCGGCGGACGCGGCCCTGGCGGCCGGCCGCTTCTCGCGCCTGGACCGCGACGTGCTCGTGCTGGCCGGTCCCTTCGTGGGCCGCAGTTCCGAGGTCGCCGGGCTGGTGGTCGGCGCCTTCGACGGCGCGCCGGTGCTGCTGGGGGACGTGGCGCGCGTGGTCGACGGTCCAGAGGAGCCGTTGACCGTCTCGCGCATCACCTTCGGGCCGCAGTGCGGCCGCTCCGACGTGCGGGCGGGGGAGAGCTTTCCGGCGGTGACCCTCTCGCTCTCCAAGCAGAAGGGCACCAACGCCGTGGGTGTGGCCGAGCGCATCCTGGAGGAGGCCCAAATCCTGCGCCGCGACGTGCTGCCCTCGGACATGCAGCTCGACGTGACGCGCAACTATGGTCATTCGGCGGACGAGAAGGTGGACGAGCTCTTCGGCCACCTGCTGCTCGCCATCGTCACGGTGGTTGCCCTGGTGGCCTACACCCTGGGTTGGCGCGAGGGCCTGATCGTCGCCGCCGCGGTGCCCGTGACCTTCGCACTGACGCTCCTGGTCAACCAACTGGCGGGCTACACGATCAATCGCGTGACGCTGTTCGCCCTGGTGCTCGTCCTGGGCCTGGTGTGCGACGATCCCATCGTGGACGTGGAGAACATCCACCGCCACTTCGCGCGTCGCGCGCGGCCGCCGCTCCAGGCGGTGCTCGCGGCCGTCAACGAGGTGCGTCCGCCGGTGATCGTGGCCACGCTGGCGGTGATCCTGTCCTTCGTGCCCCTGTTCTTCATTACCGGCATGATGGGGCCCTACATGCGGCCGATGGCGCTCAACGTGCCTGTCGCCATGGGCATGAGCTTGCTCGTGGCCTTCACGATCACGCCCTGGATGTCCTACCACCTGCTGCGGCCCCGGGAGGGTTCCGCCGCTGCCGGCGGCGGGCACGTCGCCCAGGCCGACCACGGGGAGGACGGCCGGTTGATTTCGGCCTATCGCCGCCTGCTGGGCGCGATCCTCGATCGAAGAGGCGCGCGACTGCTGCTGGCCCTGGGCATCGCCGGTCTCGCCCTCTTCGCGGCCTTCCTGGCGGCCAGCGGCGCCGTGCCGCTCAAGATGCTGCCCTACGACAACAAGAGCGAGTTCCTGGCCGTGCTCGATCTGCCCGCGGGTTCGACCCTGGAGGCCACGAACCGCGCGGTCGTCGACCTGGAGCGCGCCCTGGCCGACGTGCCGGAGGTCGTGGACTGCCAGTCCTACGTGGGCCTCGCCGGACCGATCGACTTCAACGGGTTGGTGCGGCGCTACAACCTGCGGGCCGGGCCGGAGCTGGCCGAGGTGCGCGTCCACCTGCTCCCCAAGGCCGAGCGGGCGGAGAACAGCCACGATCTCCTGCTCCGGCTGCGCGCAGGCCTGGAGGCGGTGGCGGCGCGGCACTCGGCCGAGCTGAAGCTCGTGGAGATGCCCCCCGGGCCGCCGGTGCTCTCGACCCTGGTGGCGGAAGTGCGCGGACCCGCGGCCCGCACCCACGGAGAACTCGTGGCCGGCGCCCGGGAAGTGGCCGCGCGACTGGAGCGGGAGCAGGGCGTCGTGGACGTGGACGTGATGGCCGAGGAACCCACCACGCGGCTGGAGTTCCGCGTGGACAAGGAGAAGGCCGCCCTGCACGGAGTGGTCGCCGCGGACTTGGTGCGCGTCCTGCGGCTGGCGCTCTCGGGGGAGACGGCCGCCACGGTGCATGAGCCCGGTGAGCGGGGACCCCTGCCCCTGCGTGTAGTGCTCGATCGCGCGTCGCGCAGCGGGGCCGCCGAGTTGGGCCGCCTGCAGGTGGCCGGCCGGTCCGGGGCCCTGGTGGCCGTGGCCGAGCTCGGCAGCTTCGTCGAAGTGCCCGCCGATCAGCCGATCTATCACAAGGACCTGGAGCGCGTGGTGTTCGTGCTGGGCGAAGTGGCCGGCCGCCCGCCCGTGGAGGCCGTGCTGTCGATGCAGTCGGGACTGGCCCAGGAGCCGCTGCCGGGGAATCTGGAGGCGCGCTGGGGCGGCGAGGGCGAGTGGCAGATCACCCTGGACGTGTTCCGCGACCTGGGCCTCGCCTTCCTGGGAGCCCTGGCGGGGATCTACGTGCTGCTCGTGGTGCAGACGCGCTCCTTCGCGCTGCCGCTGCTCGTGATGCTGGCGATTCCCCTGGGAGCGATCGCGATTTTCCCCGGGTTCTGGTTGCTCAACCTGGTGGTGGGCCGCGAGGTCGGCGGCTACGGGAGCCCGGTGTGGTTCACCGCCACCGGCATGATCGGCATGATCGCCCTGGCGGGCATCGTCGTGCGCAACTCGATCATCCTGATCGACTTCGTGCAGTCCCGGCTGGCCGAGGGATCCGATCCCCGGCAGGCGGTGCTCGACAGCGGCGTCCAGCGCCTGCGGCCGATCGTCCTGACGGCCCTGGCGGCCATGCTCGGAGCCTGGCCGATCACTCTCGACCCGATCTTCTCCGGCCTGGCGTGGAGCCTGATCTTCGGCGTGCTGGCCTCCACCGTGTTCACGCTGTTCGTGATCCCGGTGGCCTACTTGCTCGCGCTGCAGAGGCGTGGCGCGACGCGTGGCGCGACCCGCGGCGCGACGCGTGGCGCGACAACGTCGGGCGCCGTCAGCGCGTGAGGCCGCGGGCGCTGGTCACCAGGGCCTCGAAGGCGGGCGCGAACACCGTCTCGGGCCCCCAGGCCTCGAAGCTGTGCACGTAGTCCGCGCCGCGCACGAGGACGAGCAGGTAGCCGCAGGGCACGCCGCCGACCTCGCGCGTGCCGCGGATCAGGCGCCGGCCGTCGCCCAGGTCCACCTCGGAGGTGACGGCGAGGTCGCGCCGCTCCACCAGGCTCTTGCGCGCCAGCTTGATCCAGAACTGCGCGTCGGCCTCGTCGAAGTTGGACTGCCGCTGGACCTTGAGGCGCAGGCCGTCGGCGTCCAGGGCCTCCACCAGGTCGGTGCGGGAGAAGTAGCGGATGAACCCCTTGGGCGGCTCGAAGCGCGGCCCGCGGGAGAAGAAGCCGGCCTTTCTCGGCAGGGACTCCACGGCGCCCGCCACGAGACCGCCGCCCAGTTCGTCGACCCAGGGGAAGGGCGCCACGGAACCGCCGGCGCCGTGCTCGTTGCGACCATGGGAACTGAAGTTGACGCGGATCCGGCTCATGGCGATCTGCGACTTCAGCAGGCGCTGGCGGCCCTCCAGGCGTTCGATTTCCTCGGACACCCGGGCGAGTTCGGTCTCGATCTTGAGCGTGTCCTCGATCTTGGTGGACGCGGCCAGGTGCTCCAGCAGTCGCTCGCGGGTCTTGCGCGCGTTGACCAGCCGCAACTCGATGTCGAACATCTCCTCGGTGACGTCGGAGGCCCGCACGACGCGGTCGACGACCTCGCCCAGGGTCGCGATGCGCGTCAGCGTGCTCTCGAACTTGTCCGCGGGCACGCGCACGGTGACCGATTGGCCGTCGCTCTCCTGGAGCCAGCCGCCGAGCTCCTCGGCGAACCGCTGGACGCGCTCCCTCGCGTCGGCCACCGACACCACGACCACCTGCAGCGTGGCGGAGTAGATCACCTGTCGCTTCAGCCTCTCGGGCTCCGAGGGGCGCGGGTCGGGTTCCTGGGCGCCCGCTTGGGCCGCCGGGTCGGAAGCGTCGTCCCCGTCGTCACCATCGGCCCCATCGGCCCCATCGGACTGAAGTCCCAACTCACGCTGGGGCGTGGACACGAGTCCAGTCATGGCGTCTTGGTAGCCCTCAGGTTCGGCCTTGAGCACCAGACCGCCGACTTCCATGGTCTCCCCATCGGCGATCTGGCCGGGAGCGCCCATGCTCCGGCAGGCGCAAAGCAGACTGAAGAGCACGGTCAAAAGGATGCGCATCGCGTCACCTCGTTCGATGGGGAAGTCGCCGTCGGAGTGGCAGAAGGAGCCCGGTCGGGCGCGGCCCGTGTCTCGCCGGGGAGCGAGCAAGGTACCGGACGGGTCGCTGGGCTCCAACGCGGGCCTTCCCGGGCCGGCTTTGATAACGTCGAGCCTCCTCTGCTTCTTGGTGCCGGCCATGACCACGACGCTATTCGACCTGATTCAACGCGGCGAACTGGACGCCCTGCGGCGCCTCTTGGCGGCGGATCCGTCCCTGGCCGATGCCCGGCAGCCGGACACCGGACTCGGCGCCTTGATGTTCGCCCTGTACCACCACCAGCGCGAGGCCGCGGAACTCCTGCGCGCCGCGCGCACGCCGCTGACCTGGGAGGAGGCCTGCGCCCTGGGCGACCTGCAGCGGCTGGAGCTGCTCCTGGGCCGCGACCCCGGCCTCGCCCGGGCCGCCTCGGCGGACGGCTTCACGGCGCTGCACCTCGCCTGCTACTTCGGCCGCAGCGCCCTGGTGCGACTCCTCCTGGCCTCCGGCGCCGACGCCGACGCCCTGGCCGCCAACCCCACGCGCCTGCGGCCCCTGCACTCGGCCGCGGCGTCGCGGGACCTGGCCACGGTGGAAGCCCTGCTGGCCGCCAGGCCCGACGTGGACGCGCGCCAGAGCCGCGGCTTCGTGGCCCTGCACAGCGCCGCCCTGAACGGCGACCTGGCCGTGGCGCGCGCCCTGCTCGCCGCCGGAGCGGATCGCGCGCTGCGGGCCGACGACGGCCGCGATGCCCTGGCCTTCGCGCGCGAGAAGGACCACGGGGAACTGGTGCGGCTCCTGGAGCCATGAGCGCGCCGCCGCGAGTCATGAGCCGCTTCCGCAAGCTCTTCCTGGTGCTGTTCGCGTTGTGCGCACTGCCCTTCGTGGTGGGCGCGTTGCTTCCCCAGCACTACGAGGTGCAGCGCAAGGTCCTGATCCGCGCCCCCGCGGAGCGGGTCTTTCCCTGGATCGGCGACCTCGCGCGCTGGCCCCAATGGGAGCCCTTCAGCGCCGACGACCCGACGCTGGTGACGACGCTGGGGGAGCGGACCAGCGGCGTGGGGGCGAGCCAGAGCTGGATCGGCCAGGCGAGTCGGGGGCGCTTGGTGTTCACCGCCAGCGACCCCGCCCGCGGCGTGGAATTCGACGTGGTCTTCACCAACGGCGAGCACGAATCGCCCGCCCATTCCTGGATGCTCTTCACTCCGGTCGAGGGCGGGGAGTCGGTGGAGCTCTCCTGGGGCATGCGGGGCGAGCTCAACATGCCCATCGTCGGCGGGTACCTGGCGCTGTTCGCCGACCGCCGTTTCCTGGGGCCCATGATGGAGCGCGGGCAAGGCCGCCTCCGGGACCTGGCCGAGGCTGCTGCGGCCCGCTGAGCCTTGGCGCGCGCGCCGGCGCGAAGATTGTTCGTGAATGGACCGCCTTGGATCACCGTAGGGCGCTCCTGGCTTCTCTTGCGGGTCCTGGCCCGTGCCCCCAGACTGGTATGGGGGGGAAGCCCCGCGCGGGTTTCTGTTCCCGAATTCCCCCTCCCCGAGACCATCGCTTCGCCCATCCCCCCGCGGGCGCCTGCCCCGGGGGACCTCCCGGTCCGTCCCACCCCCGCCCCACCATGCTGCACCGCACCCTGCTTGCCTGCTCGACCCTGCTCGCCGCCGCCGGCGTCTCCTCGGCCCAGGAATTCAGTTTCCAGGTCTCCTCGGCCCAAAGTTCCGTGGACATCGGCTCGAACCTCTCCCAGGCACTGCCGGGCAGCGTCCTCGGCGACTACGACGCCGTGAACAATCCCGGGGGCACTCGCACCCTGCCCGGTCTGTTCGGCGGGAGCGGCAATCAGCCGGTTCCCATGGACATCACCTTCCAGACCCAATTGGCGGTCCAGGAGCATCCCACGGGCGGGTTCGGCGCGAGCATCGACCTGAACACGTCCACGATCGTGGTGTCGGGCTTCCAGTTCGACGCCCTGGGGGGGCAGACGGCCCAGGCCAATCTGACCCTGCAGCTGCTCTACCAGAGCTTTCGCACCTTCGCACCCAACTCGGTGTTCCTGGGCGGCGTGCCCTTGCCGCTGCCCCTGGGCCAGGCCTCCGTGGCGGGCCTGACCTTCGTCCAGAACGGCCCGGGAGCGGGGGTCCTCGTGGCCGACCCGCTGCTCGCGAACACCTACTCGACCACGATCCTGCTGCCGGTGGACGTGAGCTTCACCGTGGACCTCCTGGGCAACGTGACGCCGGTGGGGCCCCTGCCGATTCTGCTGCCGCTCAACGGCACGCTGCTGATGGGCCAGGGCACGGCGACCCTGAGTTTCACTGGTCAGCAGTCGACCAACCAGAAGATCCCCGATCCGCTTCCCGGCCAGACGATCGACAGCTTCCCCCTGGCGGTGCCCACGATCCTTCCTCCCGGCGGCACGGCGAACCTGCTGTTCAGCGCCGTCTTCGGCAGCCTGTCCTTCGACCTGTCGACGGGCATCCAACTGGTGGCGGATGGATCCGCGCTGTGCCTGACGGATCGCATTTGCAGCGTGGCGCGCAACTCCTCGGGCCTGCCCGCGCGCATCGACCTGGTCGGCTCGCTCTCCGTGTCGACGAACAACCTGGCCGTGCGCACCACGAACCTGCCGCCGAGCCGCGTCAGCGTGGTGGTTTTCGGCGACTCGCCGAAGGGCGTGCCCTTCTACGCCGGCACCCTGTGCGTCGGCGGCACCGTGTACCGCCTGGCGCCGGTCCAGGCCGATCCTTTCGGCACGGCCCTGTCGCCGGTGGACTTCTCGCTCCCCTCGCCGAAGTTCCAGGCCCTGCGGCCCGGTTCGGTCTGGTACTTCCAGACCCTGTACCGCGATCCCTCGTTCGTGGGGCCGCCGGCCAACTCCAGCGAGGCGCTGCGCGTCCAATTCTGTCCGTGAGTGACGCGGCGGGGCAGGCACGGTGGTGAAGCGCGTCGGAGCGACGCTTCCCCGCCTGCTGGCCCTCGTGGGCCTGGCGGTCCTGGCCGCCTGGCTCCTGTTTGCCTGGAACCGGGCACGCCAAGGGCCCGCGGGGCTGGCGGTCCCCTCGCCGGTGGAGTTGCCGCTTGGACCTGAGCCCGGGGCCGAGGGGCGGGAGTCGCCGGCTTTGGACGTGCCGCTTCCCCTTCCAGCGGACGCCACGACTGCCCAGGCCGGTCCGGCCCCGGCCCGCACGGGGTCGGACTCCGAGCAGCGACTCGAGTGCGCCGCGAGCGTGGCCCACGCCGGGGGGCTGCCCGCCGCCGGGGCCTCGATCTTCTGGTTCGACAGCCAGACGCTCGCGTCGGCCCACTGGCAGGCGGACCTGGACGAGTGGGGCATGTCCCGGGAGTTCCTGGAGCGCAACGGGCGGCGATTCGTGACCGATGACGCCGGAGTGGCGTCCATCCCCGCGGACCCGGGCAAAGTGCAACTGGTGGCGGTCACGCAAGACGCCTTCGGGATGCTCACCCTGGACGGCGGCACGGGCCCGGGCCAGGTGGTGCGCGTGGAGCTCCGGCCGGCGGTGGCGATCCCCGTGCGCGTGATCGGCGCCCGCACGGGCGAGCCCCTGGCCGGGGTCCCCGTGGCCGCCGAATGCACGCTGCTTCCCGGTTCACGGGTCGCCGCGCGCACGGACGCCCGAGGCCAGGCGACGCTTTGGCCCCTGTTCCCCGGCGGCGACGGACGCTTCGTCTGGCGCGTGGTGCCCGTGGGTATTTTTCGCGAGGAAATTCGCGCCCCGCTCTCCATCGAGCCCCGAGCGGAGCCCCTGGAACTGCGCCTGCCCGACTGCGCGCCCGTGAGCGTGCGCGTGGTCGACGAAAAGGGCGCCCTGCGCGACGTGTCGGGGAAGCTCAGCGTGGGTTGGAACGACGCCGACGGGGATCCCCGGGAGCCGCGCAGTGCCCCGCTGCGCGCCGGCAGCGTGAACCTGGGCCACGTGGAGACGAATTTGACGCTCTACGTGCGCGCGCAACCGGCCGGTGAGCGAGAAAGTGACATCGCGGTCTTCGAGCACACGCGCAGCGGTTCCGTCCGAAGCGTGTTCGACCTGCGGATTCCAGCTCCCAAGCCCGAGCGCGAGCCCTAGGCCTGGCCCCTTCGGGGTCGCCTGCTCCGGCGGGCTCCCGGCCGCGCGCGGTCGCCGTGCGCTGCGGCGGCGTTGGGCAATCGCTCAGGCGCTGGCGCGCAGGCTCTTGGATCGTGCGGCCACGATCTCCAGGGCCGCCGTGCGGTAGGCCTCGGCGAAGGTGGGGAAGTTGAACACGTGGTCCACGAAGGCGTCCGCGGACAGTCCGCCGATCAGGGCCATCTGGGCCACGTGCACCAGCTCGGTGGCGCCCTCGCCCACGATTTGCACGCCCAGGATCCTGCCGCTCTGGGGCTCGGCCACGAGCTTCAACATCCCGTCGCGCACGCCGTTGATGCGCCCGCGGGCAAGGTCGGCGAACTTGGCCACGCCCACCAGGGCCGAGCCGAAGCGCGTGCGGGCCGCCTGCTCGTCGATGCCGACGCAGGCCATCTCCGGCAGGGCGTAGATGCCGCTCGGCGTGGTGTCCACCCCGCGGTGGATCTCCAGGCCGAGCATGTGGCGGGCCGCCCGGCGACCTTGCTCCATGGAACTGGCCGCCAGGGCCGGAGGCCCGACGACGTCGCCCACGGCGTAGATCCCGGGGACTTGGGTGCACATGTTCGCGTCCACTTCCAGGTGACCCCGTGCGTTGGCGGCCAGTCCGGCGGCGGCCAGGTTGAGCCGCTCCACGTTGGCCACGCGCCCCAGTGCCACCAGGGCCTGTTCGGTCTCGATCCGCGTGCCGTCGTCGAGTTCGGTGACCACGCGCGACAGGCCGTCCCATTGCAGCCGCGTGGTCTGACGGCCGCCGTGCCAGCGCCCGCCCTGACCGCGGAAATTCGAGAGAAAGGTCTCGACGATCTCCCCGTCGAGGAAGCCCAGGGGCCGCGGCGAGCGATCGATCCACTCCACGCGCGAGCCCAGGGCCGCGAAGATCGAAGCGAACTCGCTGGCGATCACTCCACCCCCGAAGACGGCGATCGACTCGGGCAGCCAGGTCATGGCCAGCACCGAGTCGGAGTCGAGCACGTGCTCGTGGTCGATGGGCAGGTCGGCGGGCTTGCGCGGCCGCGAGCCCGTGGCGATCACCACCTGGCGCGCCTCGATGGAAACCGAGGGCCGGCCCGGGGCGCGCACCTCGATTTCCCGCGGGGAAACGAAGCGGCCGTGGCCGAAGACCACCTCGGCGCCCGAGCGGGACACGTGCTGGGCCACCAGCTCCTCGTTGAGCGCCACCACTTCGTCCTTGCGGCGCATCAGCCCCTCGATCTGCACCCGTTCGCCGGGGCGCACGCCGCCGGTGCGCAGGAGCGCCTGGGCACGTTCGTGGAGCGTCTTGCTGGGGATCGTGCCGCGGTGCACGCACTCGCCGCCCACGCGGGCGTCGCGCTCCACGAGCAACACGCGCGCCCCAGCGGCGGCGGCCTCGATCGCGGCCGAGTGTCCGCCCGGGCCGCTGCCCAGGATCGCCACGTCGCAGGTGCGTCGCTCGTTCATGCGTAGACTTCGGCCGCGGAGCGGACCTGTTCGACTTGTTGCTGCAGCAAATCCAGATCCTCCTCGTAGAGACCGAGGGCCGAGAGCACCCCGTCGATGCCCTCCAGGTCATCCGTGCCCTCGGTGAAGTCCGCCAAACGGTCCGCCAGGTGGGCGGTGCGGACCTCGTCGAGGCATTCCGTGGCCGCCTCCGGCGCGTGGTGGTGACGCGCGGCGGCACTGGTCCATTCGGGCAGGCCCCAGGTGCGCACCAGGCGCGCGCCCACCTCGGCGTGATGGCGCGTCAGGGCGGCTTCGATCTCCTTGGCGCTGAACTCGCAGCGGGTCGCGACCTGGATCTCGTCCACGGCCTGCAGCACCACCGGCCCGCCCACGTCGTGGAGCAGCCCGCAGAGGAAGGCGCTCTCGACGTTTCTGCGGCGCATGCGGGCGATCTCGCGGCCGAACAGTCCGCTGACGGCCGAGTGGTGCCACAGCCGCGAGACGCGCTCCAGGTGGCGGCCGGCCTTGAAGACCTTGGTCTTGACCGCGATGGACAGGGCCACGCTGGCCAGCTGTCGCACGCCCATGCGCGCGATGGCCTGCTGCAGGGAGACCACCTTTTCCCGCGCGCCCAGGGCCGCGCTGTTGGCGATGGCGAGCACGTGGGCCGCCAGGGCCGGATCGCGCTGCAGCAGCTGGGCCAGGGAGCGCGCGTCGCTGGACGGATCCGAGCACAGGGCGACCACCTGCGTGGCGTAGGTCGGCAGGAGCGGCAGCACCAGTTCGCCGTCGGCGAAATGGGCCGCCAGGAGGGCGTCCAGGGCCGGAGACGGCGGGCGGCCGGCGCCCGGTGAGCCCACGGCCGGGCCGGCCATCGAGCGGGGAACGGAAGGGGAGTCCATGGGCTGGGTCCTGCATCGGCTGGGAGAGCCGCGCTCCTGGATCCCGCGGCGCGCTCCGACGGGAAATTCCTGCGGGGTCCTGGGGGCCGGAGAGGGTCCGCGCGGGGTGCGTGCCCCGCGAGCACGCCTCCGGCGTCCGGCGCGGCGCTGCGGGCCTTCCCCACGGCCCGGGCCCGCCTACCGCCCTCGAGGTCCTGCCCGGAGGGGGACCTGCTCCAGGAAATCGGGGCGGACCGTGTTGCGTTCCTGCGCGCGGGGCCTTCAGCAGGCAGGAGGCATTCATGCTACGCATCCCCAGGCACCCCTCGTTCGTCACGCTGCTCTCGCTGGCCCTGCTGCTCGTCGGTTGCGCTTCGGCCCCGAGGAGCCGCGCGGAATACGGTCCCGGTCCCTACCCGACCCCGTCGGGATCCGCGCCCCAGCTCCCGCCCAGCCCGGGCGTGGGTGCCTTCGGGGGGCTGGGGCTCGGCCGGTCCATTTTCCACGACTACGAACTCGACGGGCTCCCGGGCGCTGACGTGGAGGAGGCGGACACGTCGTTCTCGGCCTTTGCCGGCTACCGCTGGACGCCGAACTACGGGGTGCTCCTGGGGTACATCGACCACGGCACCCTCGAAGCCAGCGGTCCGGTCGGCGAGGGAGGCCAGCCGTTCACCGACAAGATCGACTACAAGAGCGTGGTCCTCTGCGGCATGGCCACCGCGCCCATCGCGGAGGGCACGGCGGTCTACGGCCTGCTCGGCGCCGCCCACTGGAATCAGGACGTGGCCTACCGGGAGCAGTCGGCCACGCCTTTCAACGCGGACTCGAGCGGCTTCAGCCCCGCGATCGGCGGCGGCGTGAATTACTTCTTCGACTCCGGCGGGCATTTCGGCTTCAACCTGACCTGGATCCGCATCTTCCAGGCCGGCGACAAGGGCAAGACCGACCACGACAGCGACATCGACTTCGTGTCGCTGGGTTTCCTGATCAGCCAGTGAGCCGGCCCGTCCCGGGGGCGGCCTCGCCGGCCGATCTCGAGGCGGCGACCGCTCCACCCGCGGCCGTCGCCAGGGCCCGTGAGGGTGGCGCGGCGGTGCGGGGCAACCGAGCGGGGGGGGCCGCGGCCCTCCGAGGTCGGAGGAGGGACTCCCGCTCCCCGGATCCGGCCTGACGCCCCAAGCCTGGAGCGCCCGCGAGGCTCGTGGATCCCTGGCGGTGCTTTCGCGGTCGGCGCCCGACGCGTAGGCTCCGGGGCCCCTGCCGGAGGGCCGCCCCGCGCCGCGGCCTCCGGGCAGACCGAATCATGGACCGTGGAGTGCTGACCCTGATCCTGCGCGGGAGCGCCGTGCTGCTGGCCCTGGCCCTGCTCGCGGTGTTTTTCTGGCGGGCGAGAAACCGGGCCCGGGTGGGTCCGGTGAAGCTCCGCGTGCACCCCCGCCGGGTGGTGCGCTCGCTGCTCCTCTGCCTGGCGGTTCTGGCGGCGGCGACGCTCTTCTTCTGGACCCGGCCGGGCACTTCCCCCGAGGGGCTCGCGATCCTGGTCCTGGCGCCGGCCCTGCTGGCCCTCTCTCCGGGTTTCCAGGATTCCCTGTGGGGCGCGGCCGGCGTGCAGCGGGGCTGGCACGCGCGCCGCTACGGGGAATTGGAGGAGTGGCGACTGATCGGCGAGCACCTGCGCTGGAAGCTGCGCGGCCAATGGCTCGCCACCCACGTGCCGGCCTCCGAGCATGCCGGGCTGCGGACCATGCTCGAGGCCGCCGCCCCCGGGCGGGAGTCCTCCCACGGGAACGCGGGCTTCGATCCTCAGCGCGCCGCCGCGGCGAAATCGAAGTCCTGACGCAGGGGGAGGTCGAGGCGCCAGCGGCCCGGCTCCCGGCGGGCCCGCGCGCACAGGGCTGCCCGGGCGCGGGTGGCCGCGGCGAACAGGCGCTCCGGGTTCATCGGGGCGCCCTGCGCCGAGCGCTCTTCCGCGTAGAGCCCGAGCCACTCGCGCAGTTCCCCGGCCGAGCACAGGCTCGCCGCCTCGAAGAACAGGCAGGCCAGGTCGTAGGCGGGGCCCCGCAGTTGCAGGCGTTCGCCGCCGCGCCAGGCGTCGATGAACCACAGCCGCCGCGGAAGCTCCGTGGGGCCCACCAGCACGTTGCGCAGGTACAGGTCCCGATGGACGAAGTGCAGGGCATGCATGCGCGCCGCCTCGCGCGCCAGTTCCGCGAGCCACGCTCGCCGATTCGGATCGGTGGGAGGCAGTTGCCCCAGGCGCTGCGCCAGGGGTTCGGCCTCGACGAAGGCGCTCACCAGGAACTGGAGCCGCGGGAAACTGCCGCCGAACCAACCCGCCGCCAGGGGGGCGGGCACCTGGAAGAGGCGCGCCATGAGCCAGTGATGATTGAGCGCCTCCCGTGCCCGGGGCGGGGGCGCGCCGGCGCACACCCGCGCCAGGCCGTGTCGGAGCCGCGCCCGGCCGGCCAGGGGACCGGCCTTGAACCAGGCCCGCTGCCCCGCGAATTCCACCGGGCCCGCCAGGGCCCCGGGGCCGACGCCGGTGGGGAGGCCCAGGGCGAAGCCCACCGCCGCGGATTCGAATTCGCCGCGGGAGACGAGCAGCTCCAGGGATCCGCGGTCCGTGGCAACCCGGAGGCGCTTCACGCGGGTGCGCGTCCCACGCGCGCGGCGAAAAACGTCTGCTGGGAAAGGAAGCGGAAACTCGCGCGCCAGGCCAGCACCTCGGCGCCGCGCTCGCGCAGGATCCGCTCCAGCCGCGCGCGATCCACGGCGGTGCGCCCGCGGGGGCCCTCGTCGCGCCGCAGTCCCGCGCGCCGTCGCCAGGCCGGCAGGGAGCAGGCGTCCCAGAAGGAGGCGATCACCAGGCCCCGCGACACGCGCAGCAGTTCGTCCACGGCCCGGGCCAGGTCCTCCTCCTCCCGCAGGTGGTGCAGGAAGCGGCAGGCCACCACGACGTCGAAGCTGCCGGAGCGGAAGGGCAGCCGGAGCAGGTCGGCCTCCGCCAGACCGGACGCGCGACTTTCCCCCTGGGACAGTCCGCTCGCCGCGGTCTCGAGCATCGAGCGCGAGGCGTCGAGGCCCGTGTAGTGTTCCGCGCGCGCCCGCAGCGCCGGGGCGAGCCTCCCGCTGCCGCAGGGCGCGTCCAGCAGGCGCCTCGCGCGCCCGCCGGGCGCCCAGCGGTCCAGGAGACTCTCGACCAGGCGCACGTCGCGCAGGCCGGCACGGCAGGAGCCGAAGCGCTCGCTGGCGTAGCGCTGCCCCGCATCGCGGGCCTGCCACTTGTCGAGGGCCTTCCCCGGGACCGCGCGCTCGGTCCAGGCCCGCGTCGGTCCCGCGTCCGACTCCTCGGGGGGGCCGTTCCCCTGCCGACCCTGTTCCATCGGCGACATCGTAAGGGCCGCGGGCGCTCGGACCTCGATCCGAAGCCCCCCCTTTGGCGGGGACCCTCCTCGGCCAGGAGGGTAGGATGCCCGGCCCGATGCACAGCCGCACTTCGCCGCAGCAGGACATGTTCGGACGTTTCGCCGCGTCCGCGGGCCAGGGCCCGGATCCCGAGGGCGGCCCGGGTGGGGAACCGGGGCGATCCGAGCGGGGCGCGGAGCAGGGTGCGCCCGGGGGCGGCCTGCCCTCGGAGGCCCCTTCGGGTCAGGGCCACGGCCGGGCCCCGAGCGCCGCGGCGGGAGCGGCCCGTGTCGCCGCCGGAGCCCCGGGCGAGCGCCTGCTGGAGGGCCTGAACCCGCCCCAGCGCGCGGCCGTGCTCCACGAAACGGGTCCGCTGTTGATCCTCGCCGGCGCGGGCTCGGGCAAGACGCGCGTGATCACGCGCCGCATCGCCTACCTGATCGAAGCCCGCGGCGTGCCCGCCGATTCGATTCTGGCGATCACCTTCACCAACAAGGCGGCGGGGGAGATGCGACAGCGCGTGGCCTCCCTGGCGGCGTCCCCCGGGGCCTGGGTCTCCACCTTCCACGCCCTGTGCGCGCGCATTCTGCGCCGGGACATCGAACTGCTCGGGGGCTACACGCGCGACTTTTCGATCTACGACACCTCCGACCGCAATCAGGTGATCAAGCAGGCCGTGCAGGCCGAGGGTTTCGACGCCACCCAGTACAAGCCCGCCCAGATCGGCGCCTGGATCTCGGACAGGAAGAACCGCCGTTCGACTCCGGCCCAGGAACTGGCGGCCCTGGAGAGCGAGGGGCTGGTGGGTCTGGAGCAGGAGGTGCTGCTGCGGGCTTGGCGCGCCTACGAGACGGCCATGCGCGCCGCCAACGCCCTGGATTTCGACGATCTGCTGCTCAAGGTGCTGGAGCTCTTCGACGCCCATCCCGGCGCCAGGGATCTCTACGCGCGGCGATTCCAACAGGTCATGGTGGACGAGTACCAGGACACCAACCGCGTCCAGTACCTGTTGATGCGCCACCTGGCGGGTTTTCACGGCAACCTCGGCGTCTGCGGCGATCCCGACCAGTCGATCTACGGCTGGCGCGGCGCGGACGTGCGCAACATCCTCGACTTCGAGCAGGATTTTCCCGGTGCGGTGGTCGTGCGCCTGGAGCAGAACTACCGCTCCAGCCAGACCATCCTCGACGCGGCCCAGGCCCTGATCCGCCACAACCTGCAGCGCAAGGAGAAGGCCCTGTGGTCGGAGCGCGGCGCCGGCGAGAAGCTCGTGCTCCTGGAATGCGCCGACGAGGAGGACGAGGGCCGGGAGATCGCCGCCCGCATCCGCGAACTCGCCCGCGGCGGCGTGGGATTCGACAAGGTCGCGGTGTTCTACCGCGTCAACTTCATGCAGCGCGCCATCGAGCGCGCCCTGCGGCTCTCGCAGATTCCCTACCAGATCGTGGCCGGCACGGAGTTCTACCAGCGGCGCGAGGTCAGGACCTGGTGGCCTGGCTCAAGCTCCTGGTGAACCCCAGCGACGCCGAAGCCGCCCGTCGCGCCCTGCAGGCGCCCTCGCGGGGGATCGGGGACAAGTCGGTGGAGCTCCTGGAGCGCTTCGCCCTCGACCGGCGCATCAGTTGGATCGCCGCGGCGGCCTCGCCCGAGCTGCGCTCCCAGCTGCGCGGCAAGGCCAAGGCCGGCCTGGAGGCATTCTCCGGGGCCCTGGCCCATCTTGCCGACGTGGCGCGGGCCGAGAGCGCTTCTCCCTCGGCCCTGGTGCTGACGCGCGTGATCGAGGAGATCGACTACTACCGCTGGCTCGACCAGTCGGCCGAGCCCGGGGAGCTGGACCGCGCCGCGAACGTCGAGGAACTGGTCACCTACGCGGCGGAATACGACGCGGCCTTCCCCGAGGGCGGCCTGCGCGGATTCCTGCAGGACATCGCGCTCGTGAGCGACTCCGATGCCTACGCCGAAGGCGAGGCCAAGGTGACGATGATGACCCTGCACGCGGCCAAGGGCCTGGAGTTCCCCTGCGTTTTCATCGCCGGCCTGGAAGAGGAGCTCTTGCCCCACGCCCGAGCCCTGCTGGAGTCCCAGGACCCCAACCTGGGCGTGGAGGAGGAGCGGCGGCTGTTCTACGTGGGCATCACGCGCGCCCAGGAACGCCTGTTCCTTTCCCGCGCCCAGGTGCGCCGACACTTCGGCCAGCAGAACTTCACCTCGCCCTCGCGTTTCCTGGCGGAACTGCCCCAGGAATTGATCGCCGGTTTCGAACCCGACGCCGACGAGGAAGAGATGCTGGGCCGCTTCGACGCCGCCGAGGAGGCCCGCATTGAATTCAAGTGCGGCGACGTGGTCCAACACGGCGAATTCGGCCGCGGACAGGTGCTGCGGCTCTCCGGTTCGGGCGCCAACGCCCGCGCCACGGTGCACTTCGACCGCGTGGGCGAAAAGACGCTGCTGCTCGTGTACGCCAAGCTGGTGAAGCTTGGGGAGCGCAAGCGATGAGCTCCGGGACGCCCGCCGAGTCGCTGCGCGAACGCCTCGGGGCCCTGCTGAACGAAGCGCGCGCCGCGGGCCTCCTGGAGGAGCTGCGGCCGGAACTGGAGGCCGCGCTGCGGGCCGGGGCTCCCGATGCGCTCGATCCGCGCACCTCCGTGGACACCTCCGGAGACTCGGGCAGCGTGCCCATGCGCTACGGCATGGTGGGCGCGAGCCCGGCCATGAACCAGGTCTTCGCGCTGCTGGACCGGGTGGTGGCCAGTCAGGTGGCGGTGCTGATCCAGGGCGAGACCGGCACCGGCAAGGAACTGGTGGCCAAGGCCCTGCACGAATACGGCCCGCGCAAGTCGAAGCCCTTCCTGGCCGAGAACTGCGCGGCGGTGCCAGCGGATCTCCTGGAGAGCGAGCTGTTCGGGCACAAGAAGGGCTCCTTCACCGGCGCCATCGCCGACCGGGCCGGGCACTTCGCGGCGGCCAACGGCGGCACCGTATTCCTGGACGAGATCGGCGACATGCCGGTCGCCATGCAGGCCAAGCTGCTGCGAGTCCTGCAGGAGGGCGAAGTGCGCCCCGTGGGCTCCAACAAGGTGATCCACGTGGACGTGCGCATCGTCGCCGCCACCAACCGGGACCTGCGCGCCATGTGCCGCGCGGGGACCTTCCGCGAGGACCTGTACTTCCGCCTGGCGGTGGTCACCGTGCACCTGCCGCCCCTGCGCGAGCGCAAGGGCGACATCCCGCACCTGGTGCGCTTCCTGATGCAGACCATCGGCAAGGAGATGGGCCGCACGACCACCATCAACGGGGAGGCCCTGGCCGCCCTGGAGTGCTGGCGCTGGCCGGGCAACGTGCGCGAGCTGGACAACGAGATCCGCCGGGCCATGGCCCTTTCCAGCGGACCGATCGGGCTGGCGGAGCTGTCCGAGGCCGTGCGCGCCGCCGCCAAGGGCTAGCCCCCCCTGCGAGGTGCGGGGGGCGACCGGGCCAGGCGCGGTTCGGGCCAGGCCCCGTGCCCGGCCGCGGCCTTCATCGACTCTTGATCCCGCACCCATGGACGCTCCATGGGGCCGGGGCAACCTGCGGCGGTGAGCACCGTCCAGGATCCCCGTCGCGCCACCGCGTGCGCGCTTTCCACGCCCTTGGAGTCCCGTTTCCAGAGGGCCCGCGCCGCACTCGGGCTCGCGCTGCTGTGCCTGTGGGCCTTTGCCTGCGATCGCACCGCGGAGGGGCGAGGCCCCGATTCGCTTCCGGGGGCCGCGACCGCGGCCGCCCCGGCCCCGAGCGCGCAGGCACGCGCCGCCCTGCCCTGGCTCGAGGCCGCCCTGGGCGCGGCCGGGAGTCTGCCCGCGGAGCCCCATCGCAAGACCCGCGCGCGCCTGCAGGAGGACGTGGTGCGCGCCGCCATCGAGCTCGACCTTCCCGCGGAGGCCTTGGACTGGTCCCAGCGGATCGAGGGTTGGCGGCGCGGCGCGGTGCTGGCGGAACTGGCGGCCCACGAGGCCCGGGCGGAGAGGCGCGACGGAGCCCAGCGCATCGTGGAGCTCGCGCGCCAGGAAGAGGCGCGCGCGGAGCAGGCGGGCCTTGCGGACCCCTCCGCCCAGACCTGGCAGCGCGAGCGGGTTCGCGCCCGCATCGCGGAGGCGGGTCTGGCACTGGGCAACGGAGCCCTGGCGGAGGAATACGGCGCGGGACTTGGGGAGGCCGAGGCGGCCCTGCTGGCCGGCCAGCGCGCCCGATCCCTGGACGCCGAGGGTTTCCAGGCCGAACTCGAGCAACTGGACGCGGAAATCGCCACGAAGAGCTTCGATCGGGCCCGCGGCGCATTGGAGTCCCTGATCGTGCTGCAAGAGCGATTCGGGGCCCTGCCCGAGCGCCGCGCGCTGCTCGAGCAACGCCTGGAGCAGGCCTGGAAGTGCGTGCCCGCCATGGTGCAGATCGACAGCCTGGCCCGACTGGCCCAGGTGGAGCTGTCGCGCGGGGATCGGGACGCGGCGCGGGTCAGGATCGAGGCCGCCCAAGCGGCCCTGGGGCAGAGCGTCTGGACCCCGGAGAATCGCGTGCCCCGGGAGGCGCGGCTCGCGGAGCTGTGGTTCGGGGTGGGGGAAGTGGAGCGCGCCGGGCGCGAGCTGGAGCAGGCGCTGGCGCGCTTCGAGGAGCAGCGCTCGCAAGTGGTCGACATCTATCGCGCCGGGGTGCTGCGGCCCCTGGCGGAGGGCTGGCTCGCCCTGGGCGAACGGACGCGGGCACGGGCGCTGTACCTGCGCACCCTGGAGGAAGGCCTCGGCAATCCCAACTCGCGGCCGCGGGCCGAGGACCTGGTCGCCACCGCGGTGTCGCTCGCGGTCCACGGCTACGGCGACGACGCGGAGCTCCTGGCGCGGCTGCGCCACGCCATCGAAGGGCTGGGCGATCCGTGGTGAGCGCCGGAGGTTCCTTGCTCTCGCATTCACGCAAGTCCCATCCCGCGTTCACGGCATCATCACACAGCGTCCCTAACTTCCCGCTTCGACAATCGTGGACAAGCGGGAAGACAAGCGAACAGCCTGGATTGTGAAAGGCACCGCCAAGGGCCGGGGCCTGTGGTGCCTGGCTTTGGGCTCCGCGCTGCTCCTGGGACTGCGACCGGGAGGGGAAGCGGGCGCCCTGGCCCAGGACCAGGCGCCGGGCTCGATCCGGGGCGTGGTCACGGACAAGGACTTCGACGTGGCCCTCGCCGCGGCGCGCATCACGGCCGTGGAAGCCGGCAAGGACGTCCTGACCACCGAACAGGGCACCTATGTGTTTCCCGCGCTGCCGCCGGGGCGGTACACGCTGGTGTTCTTCAAGGACGGCTACGTGCGGCAGGTGAAGAGCGACGTCCTGGTCAGCTCCGGACGCCTGACCGACGTGGACGTGGCCCTGGAGGGCGAGTTCACGGAGATGGACGAGTTCGTCGTCCAGGACATCCTGACCCTCGATGCGGGCACCGAAGCGGCGCTCCTGCGCATGCGCTTCGACAGTCCGGCCCTGATGGACTCGATCGGCTCGGACCTGATGAGCAGGGCCGGTGCCTCCGACGCCGCGGGAGCCCTGCGTCTCGTCTCCGGCGCCTCGATCCAGGACGGCAAGTACGCGGTGATCCGCGGTCTGCCCGATCGCTACGTCAGCTCCCAGATGAACGGGGTGCGCCTGCCCACCGCGGACGAGGACAAGCGGGCCGTGGAACTCGACCAGTACCCCGCGGTCGTGATCCAGAGCATCCAGGTGAGCAAGACCTTCACTCCGGACCAGCAGGGGGACGCCTCCGGCGGCGCCGTGGACCTGCGGCTCAAGGGCATTCCCGATGAGTCGGTGCTGGAGATCAAGACCCAGCTTGGTGGCAACTCGCAGACCAGCGGCCGGTCCGACTTCCTGAGCTACAAGGGCGGCGGGCTCGACACCTGGGGCTACGACGAGAGCGGCCGCGACATCCAGTACCAGAACCTGGGCTCCAACTGGGAAGGGGCCGCGGGCGTGTCGCGCACGGATGCCCCCACGGACTACAAGTGGTCGATCACCGGCGCGAAGAAATTCCTGCTGGACGACGGCTTCAAGCTCGGCGCCCTGGCGAGCTTCTACTACGAGCGCGACAGCTCCTCCTACGACAACGGCGTCGACGACACGTACTGGGTCGAGACGCCCGGCGGCCCGATGGTCCCCAAGACCAGCCAGGGCACGCCCTCCCAGGGGGACTTCAAGACCTCGCTGTTCGACACCGAGCGCAGTTCCCAATCGGTCCAGTGGGGGGCCCTGGCCGCCCTGGGCATCGAGTCCGAGCACCATGCGCTCACGCTGACCTACCTGACCACGCGCTCGGCCGAGGACCAGGCCACCCTGGCCCAGGACACGCGCGGCAAGGCCTACTTCTTCCCGGGCTACGACCCGAACAACCCCACCGGCACGGGCAACGAGCCGGGGAACCTCAACGCCGCGCCCTACCTGAGGCTGGAGACGCTCGAATACACCGAGCGCAGCACCAGCACCCTGCAACTCGCCGGCAGCCACCGCCTGGTCCTCGAGGACTTCGTGGTGGGAGAGAGCCTGCGCTTCCGTGCTCCCGAGATCGACTGGACCCTCTCGAAGAGCTCGGCCGACATGCGCCAGCCCGACAAGCGCCAGTTCGGGTCCCTATTCCTGCCTCAGTCCTTCAATCCGGGCGTGCCGCCCTTCATTCCGCCCTTCACCACGCCGTCCACCTGGTTTCCGTACAAGCCCTCGGCCAACTTCAACCTGGGCAATTTCCAGCGCATCTGGAAATGGGTCGGCGAGGACAGCGAGCAGGCCTCGCTCAACGTCAAGGCGCCCTTCGAACAGTGGCAGGGCCGCGAGGGCTACCTCAAGGTCGGCGTGTTCCACGACGACCTGACGCGCAAGTTCGATCAGGACACCTTCAGCAACTTCGGCGATGCCGGAGCCTTCTTCCTGGGCGATTTCGACGAGTTCTGGAGCTCCCAGTTCCCCTTCGAGAACCACCCGATCACCGCCTCGGACTTCGACGTGGACTACGACGGCCGGCAGCGCATCTCCGCCGGCTACTCGATGGTGGACCTGCCGCTGGCCGAGGGCCTCAAGGCCATCGGGGGCGCGCGCCTGGAGCGCACCGAAGTCAGCGTGGTCAACACGGCGGAGGCGAGTGCGCTGTGGTTCCCGGTGGGGGCCTCCGCGCCGCAGACCCTCGGGCCGGGCGAAGCCGACGTGAACTTCGAGCAGTCCGACCTGCTGCCCTCCCTGGGCTTCGAGTACCAGCCGCTCGAACCGCTGACGCTGCGCGCCGCCTTCAGCCAGACCCTGGCGCGCCAGACCTTCAAGGAGCTGACGCCGATCCTGCAGCAGGAGTACGCCGGCGGCCCGGTGTTCATCGGCGAGCCCACGCTCGACATGAGCGAGCTGCAGAACTACGACCTGCGGGCCGATTGGACGCCCTACGAGGGCGGGCTGATCTCGCTGTCCTGGTTCAAGAAGGACATCGACGGCCCGATCGAGTACATCCAGGTTCCGCTGGACTTCACCTTCACGACGCCGCGCAACTATCCCCACGGGGAGTTGTCGGGCTATGAGCTGGAGTTGCGGCAACAGGGAGAGCAGCTCTGGGGGCCGCTGGTGGGCCTGTCCTTGGGCGCCAATGGGACGTTGATCGACGCCACGGTCGACCTGCCGGCGAGCGAGATCGCCGCCTTCAACGCGCCCAACATCCAGGCGCCCATCAAGTCCCGCGACATGACCAATGCGCCGGATTACCTGGTCAATTTCTTCCTGACCTACGACATCGAACGCACGGGCACGCAGTTCTCGGTGTTCTACACCCTGCAGGGCGACACCCTGGTGGCGGGCGCCGGCACGGGCCAATCGAACAACTTCTTCGTGCCCAGCGTCTACGCCTCGAGCTTCGACACGCTCAACGTCACGGTCGCCCAGAAGCTCGGCAAGTACTTCAAGCTGCAGTTCCAGGCCAAGAACCTCACCGATCCGGAGATCGAGGAGGTCTATCGCTCGAAGTACATCGGCGACGACGTGCAGAAAACCTCCTACCAGAAGGGCATCGACTACTCGATCGCCCTGACCGCCAAGCTCTCCTTCTGATCCACGGCTGGAAGAACCCGATCCATGCGAAACTTCAATCATCACCCTGGGCACCCAACCCGCAATGGAAGGGCCGGCACCCTGTGGTTGGCCGCTTGCTCCTCCGTGCTGGCGGGCGCCTTCCCCCTGGGCCGGACCCTGGCCGCTGATCCCACGGGGCAGAAGCCCGCGAGCGGGGGCGACAGGCAGGCGACTCCCCAGGTGGCGCTGGAGGAGACCCGCATGGCCCTGGCCAAGTGGATCGAGACCCAGCAGATCATCTCCCGCGAGGAGCTGGAGTGGCAGCAGGGTCGCGAGATCCTGGTCGGCCGCCTGGAACTGGTGAAGCAGGAGATCGCCCTCCTGGAAGCCAAGCTCGGCGAGGCGACGAGCGCCCTCGCCAAGGGCGAGGAGAAGCGCGCGGCGCTGGCCGCCACGGACCAGGAGCTCGCCGGGCAACAGGCGCGCCTCGCCCTGGCGGCCACGGGCTTGGAAGACCGGGTCAAGTTCCTGCTGGGTTCCCTGCCCGGGCCCCTGCGCGAGAAGCTCGCGCCGCTCGCGGGACGGATGCCCGAGAAGCCCGCCGAAACCAAGGTCAGCGCCGCGGAGCGCTTCCAGAACGTGATCGGGATCCTGAACGAGATCGACAAGGCGAACAGCGAAATCTCCGTCGCCTACGAGGTGCGCACGCTCTCCAACGGCAAGCGCTCCGAGGTCCAGGCCCTCTACGTGGGCCTGGGGCAGGCCTACTACGTCAGCGCCAGCGGCGAGGCGGGCATCGGCCGGCCCGCCAGCGACGGCTGGGCCTGGGAGCAGGCCGACGCCCTGGGTGACGACGTGCGTCGCGCCCTCGAGATCTTCCAAGGCAAGCACACTCCGGCCTTCGTGCCGTTGCCCGCGAGAATCCAATGAAGTTTCTTCTCCATGCATTGACCCTGCTCGTCCTCGCCGCCGGCAGCCACGCGTTCGCGCTGCAGGACCCGGGCGCCGCAGCGGGCCCCGAGTCCCGTCTGGGCGATCTGTCCCACTCGGCCCGCGAGGAACTGGAGCGCAGTACCCAGGCGCTCGCCGAACTGCGCGAGCGCATCGCCAAGGAGAAGCTGCCCCTGGCCCAGGAGCTCACCGCGGCCGAGGAGACCCTCACGCGCCTGCGTCGCCAGCACGAGAGCCTGACGCGCCAGGTGGACCAGGCCAGTCTCGATGCGCCGGCCCTCGAGCGCGCCATCAAGTCGCGCCAGGACGAGCTGTCCTACCTGAGCGGCCTGCTCGACGAGTACGCGCGCTCGGTGGAGAGCCGACTCAACGTCTGCGAGCAGCAGTCCTTCGGCGGCTCCGTGGCGCGGGCCAAGCAGATCAGCAGCGACCCGTCCCTGGATGCCGCCTCGCGCTTCGAGCAACAGCTGGAATTCGTGGGCTTCAGCGTGCAACGCCTGTACGACGCCCTGGGGGGCGAGCGCTTCCCCGGCGTGGGCGTGGACCTCCAGGGGTCGGTGCTCAACGGCACGTTCGTCCTGATGGGGCCCGTGGCGCTGTTCCGCGCGGCGGGCGGCGGCATCGCGGGCCTCGTGGTGCCCCAGACCGGTTCGGACAAACCCCTGATCCGGCCCCTGGAGGGCGCGGCCCAGGCGGGCATCGCGGCCCTGGTGGACGGGGGTGAGGGCTTCCTGCCCCTGGACCCGTCGCGCGGCGGCGCGCTCAAGGCCCTGGTGCAGAAGACCAACCTGCTGCACATCTTCGAGAAGGGCGGCCCGATCATGTGGCCGCTGCTGATCGCCTCGATCCTGGCCCTGGGCACGGTGATCGAGCGACTGGTCTTCCTGTTGCGGGAGAACCTGAAGCGCGACCCGGCGGCCCTGGAGAGCTTCTTCGCCGCCGTGGCCCGCGGCGACCTGGAGGAGGCCGCCCGCAGGGGGAACGAATCCAAGTTCTACCTGGTGCGCGCACTGGCCTATGCCCTGGGACACCGCGAGCAGTCGCTGGCCAACGCGCTGTTCTTCGCCCAGGCCCAGGAGATGAAGCGCTACCGGCGCGGCATCTCGATCCTCGACACCGTGATCACCCTGGCGCCGCTGCTCGGATTGCTGGGCACGGTGACCGGCATGATGAGTTCATTCTCGCTGATCGGCGGGGAGCTCAGCGCCCCCGGCGCGATCACGGGCGGCATCGCGGAGGCCCTGATCGCCACGGCCTTCGGCCTGGGCATCGCCATCACGGCCTTGATCCCCTTCAACTACCTCAACACCAAGATGGAGGTGGCCGCGGGCGAGATCGAATCGGCGGCCACGCAGCTCGAGATCCTGGTCCAGCCGCACCTGGTCGAGGTCAAGCCCGCCGGGCCCTCCAGCCGCTCGGGCGAGCGTCACGACCCGCGCCAGGCCGGCGAGAAGCACGCGGACTCCAAGGCCGGAGAAGCCCGCAGCACACATCAGAAGGGCGCCGGCGGCGCGAGGGTCTGACATGCACGGCTCTTCACAATCCGGAGCGAGGAAGCGCGCGCGGATCGAGATCATCCCCTTGATCGACATCATCTTCTTCCTGCTCGCCACCTTCATCATGGTCTCGCTCTCGATGACCAAGAACGAAGGCGTGCAGGTCCACCTGCCCACGGCCTCCACGGCGGCCAAGTTGGGCGACCAGCAGGAGATGGAGAAGGCGGTGACGCTCAGCGTCAACGAGAAGGGCGAGGTCTTCTACAACAAGGAGAAGATCGCCATCGGCCAGTTGCCCATGCGCCTGTCGACCTACAAGACGCAGGCGAAGGAGCCCAAGGTCCTGATCAACAGCGACGGGGCGGCGGACTTCAAGAACGTCGTGGCCGTGCTCGACGAGGTGCGGCGCGCTGGGATCACCCGCGTGGGCATCAACACGGAGAAGAAATGAAGCTCGCGGCAGTGCTGGGCATTGGTGCCGCGCTGCTCTTGCACGCGGCGTTCCTGCTTTTCGGAGGCCTCCTGCTGCCCGAAGCCCGGGCGGACCTGGGCACGACCCGCGAAGTCGAGCTGGTGGGGGACGTGGAGCAGGAAAAGCCCCAGGAAAAGCCCCAGGAGCCCGAGGAAGTCGAGCCCGAGGAATTGAAGCCCCCCGAGGAGCTGCCGCCGGACGCCGAGGAAATCGCCAGCCCCGACCTCTCGACTCCCAACGACGACGGGCCGGCCCTGGAGGCCGCGAGCCTGGCCGCCATCTCGGCCGCCCTGGAGGGCGGCGGCGGGGGCGCGGGCGAATTCGCGGAGTCCTTGAGCTTCAGCTCGGGCGGCCGCATCGGCAACACCGGGCGGGAGCTGGGCGCGGATCCGATCGAGAACGCCTTCAGCCTGGCGGACATCGATCAGAAGCCGCGCGCGATCCTGCAGACCCAGGCCCTGTACCCGGCCTCGCTGCGTTCGAAAAAACTCGAAGGCGTCGTGACCGTGATCTTCGTGGTGGACGCGGCGGGCAAGGTGATCCAGCCGCGCATCGAGAAGTCCGCCCACCCGGCCTTCGAGGGGCCGGCCATGGACGCCGTGAAGCAGTGGAAGTTCGAAGCCGCCGTCAAGGGCGGCCAGCGCGTCCCCTGCAAGATGCGCGTGCAGATCCGATTCAAGCCGAGCTGAGACCCATGAAGCACACCGTTCCGATCCTGTTGGCCGCCCTCTCCGTCCTCGCCCCCCGCGCGCTCGCGCAGAGCGAGCTGGACGCCCTGTGGAAGGACCCGGTCTTCCAGAAGCAGTTCGTGGCCGGCTACGGGATCAACGCCGAACTGGAGCCGCGCATCACGCCCGAGGAGGTCGTGCTGCTGGAGAAGGTGCGCCCCTTGATGTCGGAGAACCTGCCCAAGGCCGAGGAAGCCCTGAAGAAGGGCATGAAGCCCGACTGCTCGGCGGTGCTCGACTACAACCTGGGCAGCCTGCAGTTCCAGCAGGACCGCATGCCCGAGGCCTTGGAGAGCTTCGGCCGGGCCGTGGCGAAGTTCCCCAGCTTCCGCAGGGCCTGGCGCAATCTCGGCCTGATCCACGTGCGCTCGGGCAATTTCGACGGGGCCATCGGCTCGTTCATCAAGATGCTGGAGCTGGGCGGCGGCGGGGACGCCTACGCCTTCGGCCTCTTGGGTTTCGCCTACGCGTCGAAGCAGGACTACCAGCCCGCGGAGGCGGCCTATCGCAACGCGCTGCTGATGCAGCCGGACAACACCGAGTGGCGATTGGGTCTGACGCGCTGCGTGTTTCGCCAGGAAAAGTACGCGGACTGCGTCGGCCTCTTGGACGTGCTGATCGCCAAGTACCCGGAGAAGGCGGAGTTTTGGATGCTGCAGGCCCACGCCTACCTGGGGCTCAAGGAGCCCCTCAAGGCCGCCGTGGACTTCGAGGCCCTGGAGCGACTGGGCAAGGCCACCGCCGACAGCTCCCAGACCCTGGGGGACATCTACGTGGGCGAGAAGCTGATGGACCTCGCCTCCAGGAGCTACCAGCGGGCGATCGAGCTGGACGCCCAGCAGCCCGTGGAGCGGCCGCTGCGCTCGGCGGAACTCCTGGCCTCGCGCGGCGCCACCCGACAGTCTCGCCAACTGGTGGCCAAGATCCGCGAGCGCATGGAGGAACGCTTGGATGACGGCTCTCGCCGCCGGCTGCTCAAGCTCGAGGCGCGCAACGCCACGGCGGAGGGCGGCGGCGCCGAGGTGGCCCGGGTGCTCGAGGAGGTGGTGCGACTCGACCCCTTGGACGGCGAGGCCCTGATGCTGCTCGGGGCCCACCACACCCGTGAAAACCAGCCCGACCAGGCGATCTTCTACTACGAGCGGGCGGCCAGCCTGGAGAGTTTTGCCGCCGCGGCCCGCGTGCGCCATGCCCAGGTCCTGGCGGGCCAGGGGCGCTACGCCGAGGCCCTGCCGCTCTTGCGCAGCGCCCAGGAGAGCCGGCCCCGTGAGGACGTCGCGCGCTACCTCGAACAGGTGGAACGACTCGCCAAGGCACGGCGCTGATTTCCTGCCCGGTTTGACCCGCTCTTCACTCCAGATCCACACAAGGGCCCCAGGATCCTCGCGCTCGGGTTGGAACCCATGCGGAGAGCACCTCCAGCCGGCCTGAGCAGCGCACCACGATCCCCTTAGGAGCAGACCCTGTGAGCCACTTCCTGCCTGTCAACCGTTTCCTGCGAGGCGCGGCCCTTCCGGCCCTCGTGCTTTCCGGCCTGGGCGGCGCCGCCGGCGCAGCCGAGATCCTCGTCAACGCCAACATCGCCGTCTCGACCACCTGGACGGCCAACAACACCTACAACCTGCAGCAGCAGATCTACGTGCTGCCCGGCGCCACGCTGACCATCGAGGCGGGCACCATCATCGCCAGCGACACGGGCATCGGCGGCAGCTTGGCCGTGTGCCGCGGCGCGCAGATCTTCGTCAACGGCACCGCGGCCGATCCGGTGATCATGACGTCCAAGGCGGACGTGGCCACCTGGGTGGGCGGCAACCCGAAGACGGGCGCCTGGCGCGAGGGCGTCAACGAGTGGGGCAACCTGACGATCATGGGGAACGCCTACATCTCCGAGAACGCCGTGGTGACCAACACGCCGGTGCCGAACGCGGCGAACTTCGCCAACATGGAAGGCCTGGTCGCCGGTCCGGCCACCGACACCTACGGCGGCGGCAACGATGACGACGACTCGGGCTCGATCTCCTACCTGTCGCTGCGCTACGGCGGCAAGGTGGTCGGTCTGAACAACGAGCTCAACGGCCTCTCCCTGGGCGGCATCGGTCGCAACACCGACCTGCACCACCTGGAGATCATGAACAACGTCGACGACGGCGTCGAGATCTGGGGCGGCACGGTCGGCATCAAGCACTTCAGCATCTGGAACATCGGTGACGACAGCGTCGACATCGACCAGGGCTTCCGCGGCAAGCTGCAATTCGGCCTGATCGTCCAGGGCTACAGCGCCAACGCGTCACAGGGCTCCGGCGTGGGCGACAACCTGTTCGAGATCGACGGCGCCGAGCAGTCGGACTACCAGCCGGTGACCACGACCTCGATCTACAACGTGACCGTCATCGGCCAGCCGGTGGACGGCGACCACGGCACCGCCTGGCGCGACAACGCCCGCGTGCAGTACCGGAACTGCATCTTCATGGACCTGGGCGAGCGCCTGGTGGGCTTCGACAACGTCGACGGCGACGGCGGCCTGGGCTACGGCTTCGGCGGCACGCTCTCCTGGTTGAGCACCTGGGCCACGAACTACAACGCGGTCCCGGCCCACGGCAATGACTTCACCACGGGCACCTACGCCACGAACTACCCGGCCCAGAGCTCGGGCAAGCTGGCGGAGATCACCGACAGCGTGTTCTTCCGCAACCAATTCGCCACCGCCTACACGGAAGCGACGACCGTGGGCGTTCTGCCGGTCAACGGCACCAACAACAACGTGTTGATCCCCGGCAACGCCGTGGTCGACGAGCCGGTCACGCTGCTCACCCGCGGCGCGCCGGTGGTCAAGGGCGGCAAGACGATGCTGCCCGTGCTGCAACTCGACCCGCGCCCGAAGAACGGCGCTGAGACGAGCGTCGCGGCCGCCCCCAACGACGGCTTCTTCACGCCGGCCCAGTACCGCGGCGGGTTCGCTCCGAACCCCTCGTGCGCTACCTGGCTCAGCGGCTGGACCGCCTCCGAGGCCTTCGGCTTCACGCCGGCTCCGGCCTGCCCCGTGGCCTACTGCACGGCCAAGGTCAACTCCCTGGGCTGCACGCCCTCGATCAGCTCGGTCGGAGTCTCCAGCGCCACCTCGGGCTCGGGCTTCACCGTCAGCGGCTCGAACGTGATCAACAACAAGCCGGGCCTCCTGATCTACACCAACGGCGGTCAGGCGGCGGTGCCCTTCGTGGGCGGCCTGCGCTGCATCAACACCCCGATCCGTCGCTCGATCCCGCTCGCCTCGGGCGGCACTCCTCCGCCGAACAACTGCTCGGGCGTGTACTCGATCGACGTCAACGCCTTCGCGGTGGGTGCCCTCGGCGGCACGCCGGCCACCTTCCTGGTGGTTCCGGGCACCGTGGTGGACTGCCAGTTCTGGGGCCGCGACAACGGCTTCGCCGCCCTGAACAACGCCACGCTGTCCAACGGCCTGGAGTTCGTGATCGGATCCTGAAATCCTGAAGCGACCGGACGCTGCGGCGTCCGGAGGAACCGAAGCCGCGGCCCGGTGGGGAAACCCCATCGGGCCGCGGCGCTGTCTCTCAACGCCCTTCCGGGGCCGCTTCCGGTGCCGAGGGCGTCCGCGCCGGGAGTCGTCCGCGGCCCACGAGCCAGCGCTCGATCTCCAGGGCGATCACGCGGTTTCCGTGGCTCGAGAGGTGCGCCGCGACGTACAGGGTGGGCCGCGCCGGATCCTGCTCGCAGCGCGCGTCCTCCTGGGCCAGGGCCGGCGCCAGGTCCAGGGCGGGAAGACCCCGGCCGGACAACTCCTCCGCAAGGCCCGACCAGTATCCGCTGCCCGTGCGGCGGAAATCGGCCAGCTCCTCGCGCATGGGCAGCACGAGCACCAGGAACTCCAGGGCCCCCAGGCGCCTGGCGGACTCGCGAAAGCGCTCGAGCAACGCCAGGGTCACCCGGCGAGGTTCACCCTCGCGATCGAGCCACAGCTTTCGCGGGTCCCGCTCGCCATAGGCGATCCACCCGGCGGCGAGGCGGCCCAGGGCACTCCAGCGGCCCGTGGGCAGGACCGGCCGTCCGCTCCAGTATTCCGCGGGGGCCAGTTGGGCCAGCACCGATCCATCGCGCACCGCGCGGGCGAATTCCGGGGCCGTGGCGTAGGGCTGGGCCACGAGCACCAGTTCGCCATCTTCCAGCACGAAGCGCGGCTTCGCGAGCGGCGCCAGCGTGCGCGCGTTCCACAGGGGCCGGTAGCGGTTCACGTTGCGGCCGATGTTCTCCAGCAGCAATCCCACCACCACCACGCGCGCCCCCGCGAGGCCGTCGCGCTCCATGCGCAGGAGCGCTTGATCGGTGCCGTAGGCGGGCACGCCGAAGTTGAGCACCTCCAGCTCGGGCCGCAGGCTCTCCAGGAAGGCCTGGTAGGTGAATGAATCCCGCACCTCGTCCCCGAACGTGAAGGAATCCCCGAAGGTGGCGAGCCTCAGCACCTGCGGGGGAGGCAAGTCGGCGTAGTCGCGCTCCGCGCGCGCCCCCAGCCGATTGACGTGCACCGTGCCGTCCGGAACCGAAGCACCCGGTCGCACGCACCAGCCCAATTCGCGATCGAAGCCGGTCACCGTGTTGGGATTGAGGCGGCCCGATTCCAGGCGCTCCAGCACCTCCCGTTGGGCCCCGTCGATCTCCACGCCGAACGGCGGCAGGGGCCGCTTGCCGACGCGACCCTCGGACAGCCAGGTCAGGCTCGAGATCACGTCGACGGCCACCACCGCGGCTCCAGAGAGCAGCGCGCGTCGCATCCAGAGCCGGGCCTTCGCCACCGGGCCAGTCTAGCGCCCCGTGCCGCGCTGCCTGCCCGCGCGCTCGGGCGGGCTCACGACCGCTGAAGCCGCCCTTCGGCCCAGTGGGGCAGGGGGGCGGTGGGAGAGCCCCCCGGCGGCGCCAAGGTCCTCCGGAGGCGCACCGGGGGGATCCCCCGACCCCGGGGTTGAACCGGGACGTCCTCAGGACCGTTCGGCAAAAGCCCCCTCCCTCTGCACTACACTCCAACCATGTCGATCGACGCTCCCTGGAAGCTCCTCGCCGCCGCCGGACTCGGCTTCTGCGGCCTCGTGGCAGCGGCTGTCCCTCTCGCGGCCCCGCCCGCCCAGGGGGCCGGCCCCGCGCCCGCGCCGGTGGAGACGCCCGCCGCTTCCCAGGCCCCTCAGGTCCAGGGGCCGGCCGATCCTGCCCTGGCCCAGCTCGTGGCGGCGCTCGGTGCCCAGGGCGTGCACGTGGACCCCGCGGCGGGAGCCCTGTGGATCCCGGTGCGCATCGAAGTGCGCGACGAGCTGCTGGAGTACCTGCTGGTGGGCCCCGCGGGCGCCACCCACGAGAGCCTGTTCAGCACCCCCGTGCGGGCCAGCGTTCTCAACGCGGCGCTCTTGGCCCTCGGCGTTCAGCCCGGCCGCAACGCCACCTGGCGCGCGCGGGATCCGAAGCCCACCGAGGAGGAGCTGCGGGCCGGCATGGCCCCGTACGAGGTCACGCTGCCGGCCGGCGACGGTCTCGAGCTGACCGTGGTCTGGCGCCAGGAGGACGAGCTGTTTCGCTTCCGCGTCGAGGACCTGCTGCGCAACCTCCTGACCGGCGCCAGCATGCAGCGCCATTCGTGGATCTACCTGGGCTCGCGCATGCTTCCCCCGGACCCGCGCAAGCCCGGATCCACCAAGACCGAGCCTGCGGCGGAGCAGTTCGCGGCGGACGTCTACCAGAACCTGATCAACGTCTCCTTCTTCTCCGAAGGCTACACGCTGCTTTCGGCGGCCCTGCCCGAGTGCGTGGAGCAGACGATCTGGCTGCCCAATGCCTGGCTGATTCCCCAGCGCGGCGCCGAGGTGGCGCTGTTCTTCTCCAGGGGCAAGTTGCGTGAGATTCCGCCGTCCCTTTCGGAGGGGATCCCGCGCATCGCCTCGGCGGATCGGGATGGACGTCGCGTGGGGGAGCCGCCCGCACCCGCGCCCCCGGGGCCGGCATCGACGGGGCCCGCGCAGACGGGGCCCGCGCCGGGCGCGCAGCCGCCCGGGGGCAAGCCCAAGGACGGCCGCTGATCGCCCATGGACTCCACCGCCGCCCCTCTGCGTTCCGTCCCTGGGGCCGGAGTGCTGGCTTCCCTGGCGGTCGCGCGGCGCAGGCGAAACCTCCACAGCGCCCTGGAGTCCATTTCCCTGGGCCTTTCGGCCGCGGCCCTGGGCGCCGCGTCCGTGGTGCTGAGCCTCGATCCCGAAGGCTCCGCGGCCCTGGGCTCCCAGGGCGTCGGTCTCGCGCTGTGCGCGAGTCTCAGCGGCATCGCCATGGCCGCCACCTGGTGGGTGGAGCGCGCCAAGCTCACCGACGTGGGCCTGGCCGCGAGCGTGGACCAGCGCCTCGGCGCGGGGGGAGCCTTCGCCACGGCCGTCGAGGCGCGGAGTTCCGGCGCCCGGGATCCGGTGGCGCTGGCCCTGGAGTCACGGGCGTGCGCCATCGCGGCGCCCGCGGCGGTGGCGCGCGTGCTCCCCAGGCCCGGCTGGGTCTGGCTCGCGCCGCCCGCCCTCGGCTGCGCCCTGCTGGCCATGGCCGTGGAATCCCCCCAACTGCGCTCCCTGGCTCTCCACGGTTCCCTGTCCGGAAGCGAGGGGGCTCCGACCGCCCCGTCGGACGCCGCGGCACGGGCGCGGTCGGCCCTGGAGGCCCTCCGGGGCCAGGCTCCGGGGGACACCGCGGACGGCGAAGAGCAGCGGCGGCTCCTGGAGACGGCGCTGGGGGACCTGTCCCGGGAGTCCGGTTCCGGCGCGGATCCAGCGGAACTCGCCTCCCTGCGCCGGGCTCTGGAGCGGGAGCGCGAACGGCTGCTTTCGGGGCCGCGCACGGGGCCCGAGACGGGGCCCGAGACGGGGCCCGAGACGGGGCCCGGGCCGACCGCGGGAGGCCCCGGGGAGGGCCAACCGCCGCCTCGGGGAGCCCTTTCGGGCTCCGGCGCCTCGGAAGGGGGAGACTCGCTGCTGACCGGGACGGCTCCGGACCGCACAATGGTCCGCCCCCAACCAACGCCGGCCCCCGCGGGCGGAGAGCGCGCAGTACCGAAGGACTCGACGGCGGATGACCCCGCCCTCCCGGCCGGCTCGGAGGCAGGCACGCTCGCCGGCCGCTGGTGGAGCGAGCGCCACGATCCGGTCGTGCAAGGCTGGCAGAAGGCGCTCGCCGGCGGGCTCTAGCCGGCCGACGCCACCCACCGCCCGTCCCGTACCCGCACCGTCTCCGAAGAAGCGCCTTGGCCCAACAACTCAAACCGAGGACCCAGCGCAAGGTCGGCCTTTGGCTGATCGGCGGCCGCGGTTCGGTCTCCACCTGCGTCGTCTACGGTCTGGCCGGCCTGCGCGCGGGCTGGCTGGAACCCACGGGCCTGGCGACGACCCAAGGTCCCCTGGCCGGGCTGGACCTCGTGGGCTTCGACGAGATCGTCCCGGCCGGCCACGACGTGTGCCGCAGGGGCATGACCGAATCGGCGGGCGAGCTGGTGCAATCGAACATCCTGCCCCAGGACCTGGTGACCCTCGCGGCACCGGAGGCCGCGGCCTACGAGGCCCGACTTCGCCCGGGGATCCTCGACGACGCCGACGTGGGCTTCGCCGACCTCGATCCGGAAAGCGCGCGCCTCGGCGGGCTCTCGCCGCGCGAGAAGATCGCCCGCATCTCCGCCGACTTCGCCGATTTCGCGCGCTCGGAGAAGCTCGAGCGCCTGATCGTGGTGCACCTCGCCAGCACCGAGGCCTTCCGGCCGCCCCAGGATTCCTGGCGCAAGCTCGCGGCCTTCGAAAGCGCCCTGGATCAGGGCATTTCCCCGCCGGCCTCGTGCCTGTACGCCTACGCCGCCCTCAGCGCCGGCCATCCCTACGTCAACTTCACGCCCAGCCCGGGCTCGTCGATCCCCGCCCTGCGTGAACTGGCGCGGGCCCGCCGCGTGCCCCACTGCGGCAGCGACGGCAAGACCGGCGAGACGCTGCTCAAGACCGTGCTGGCCCCCATGTTCGTGGCCCGGGCCCTCAGGGTGCGCGCCTGGCAGGGCTACAACATGCTGGGGAACCGCGACGGGGAAGTGCTCGCCGACCCGATGCACAAGGAAGCGAAGCTGCGCAACAAGAACGACGCGCTGCGCTCGATCCTGGGCGACGAGTCGGCGCACACCCACGTGGGCATCGACTACGTGCCGTCCCTCGACGACTGGAAGACGGCCTTCGACCTGATCCACTTCGAGGGCTTCCTCAAGACGCGCATGACCCTCTCGTTCACCTGGACGGGGTCCGACTCGGCCCTGGCCTCGCCCCTGGTGATCGACCTGGCGCGGCTCGCCGACTTCGCCGCGCGCGCGGGCGAGGGCGGGGAGATGCTCCACACGGCGAGCTTCTTCAAGTCGCCCATCGGCGGCGGCACCCACGATTTCCACGCGCAGTTCGCCCGGCTGATGGAGTACGCCGCGAGCCACGCGAAGCGCCCATGAACCCGGCGCAGCTCCTGGAGGACGGCCGCGCCTGCGTGGCCGCGGCCCGCGCGCGCCGGGCGTCCTTCGTGGCCCTGGACGAGCAGGCGCCCGCGGAGGTCGTGGCCGCGAGCTTCGACCGCATTCGCGCGCCCCTGGACGAGCGCCGCGGTTGGGCCGGGCTCATGGCCCAGGTGCATCCCGACCTCGGCGTGCGCGCCGGCGCCCTGGAACTGGAGCAGGAAATCGCCTCCTTCGAGACCGCCCTGGGCCTGGACCGCGGCGTGTACGAGCGCCTGTCGCGTGTGAACTGCGCAGAGCTCGCGGGCGAGGAGCGGCGCGTGGTGGAGCACGGCCTGCGGGATTTCCGCCGCAGCGGCGTGGACCAGGACGAGTCGACGCGCGCGCGCATCCAAGCGCTCTCCGAGGAACTGGTCAAGGTCGGCCAGGCCTTCGACCTGGCCATCGTGGGCGACGTGCGCCGCGTGACGTTCCCCGAGGGCGCGCGCGCCCTGGAGGGGCTGCCCGAGGACTGGATCCAGGCCCATCCCCCGGCCGCCGACGGCTCGGTGACGGTCAGCACCGATCCGCCGGACTTCGTGCCGTTCTTGTGCTACGCCAAGGACGCAGGGGCCCGGCGCGCGCTCTATCTGGAATACGCCAACCGCGGCCACCCGGCCAACCTGGCGAACCTGTCGCGGCTCCTGGAGCTTCGGCACGAACTCGCCCGGTTGCTGGGCCATGCCTGCTTCGCCGACTACGTGGTGGGCGACAAGATGGTCAAGACCGTTGAGGCAGTGCGGGACTTCGTGCTGCGCATCGGCCGTGAGGCGTGACCGGCCCTGGAGCGCGAACTGGAACTGCTCTTGGAGCACAAGCGCCGAGAGCAGCCTGGAGCGGACCGCGTGCACGACTGGGAGCGCGCCTACTGGATCGAGCGGGTCAAGGCCGAGCGCCTGGCCTTCGATTCGCAATCCGTCCGTCCCTACTTCGCCTACGCCAACGTGGCGCGCGGCGTGCTGGAGATCAGCGCCGAGCTCTACGGCGTGAGCTTCGTGCGCAACGACGCCGAGCCCCGCTGGCACCCCGCGGTGGAGTGCTACGACGTCTTCGACTCGGACGGCAGCCGCTGCGCGCGCTTCTGGCTCGACATGCATCCACGGCCCGACAAGTACAAGCACGCGGCGCTGTTCCCGCTGCGCTCGGGACTGGCGTCGGAGGTGCTGCCCGAGGCCTGCCTGGTGTGCAACTTCAGCGCGCCCAAGGCCGCCGATCCCGCGCTGATGCAGCACCGCGAAGTGACCACTTTCTTCCACGAGTTCGGCCACCTGCTGCACCACCTGTTCGCCGGACGCCAGCGCTACTCTCGCCTTCGCGGGCATCGCCACCGAGTGGGACTTCGTCGAGGTGCCGAGCCAGCTCTACGAGGAATGGGCCTGGGATCCGTCCGTGCTGGCGCGTTTCGCGCGCCACCACGAAAGCGGAGCGCCGCTGCCCGCGGAGCTGGCGCAGAAGCTGCGGGCGGTGGAGGAATTCGGCAAGGGCATCCAGGTGGCCCAGCAGATGTTCTACGCCCGGCTCGCGCTGGCCTACCACGAGGTGGACCCGCGCGGCCTGGACACCACCGTGCGCCTGGTGGAGCTCAAGCGCGAGATGCTGCCCTTCCCCTACGAGGCGGGCACGCACTTCCAGTGCTCCTTCGGGCACTTGCACGGGTATTCGGCGACCTACTACACGTACATGTGGTCGTTGGTGATCGCCAAGGACCTCCACGCGCGCTTCGCCTCCGAGCCCATGAACCGCGCGCTGGCGCGCGAGTACCGCGAGAAGGTGCTCGCCCCCGGCGGTTCCAAGGACGCCGACCAGTTGATCGCCGACTTCCTGGGCCGGCCCTATTCCATCGACGCCTGGCGGAACTGGCTCAGCGCCTGAGGGGCCGGAGCGGGAGCGGCCCCGTGCGCGGGGCGCCGGCCAGCCCTGCGGAGGTTTGGGTCAGACGCCGACCGTGAACTGGAGCGCGTCGGAGAGCGTGGTGTTGTTCGGCGCCTGGAATCCCGGGTCGCGGCCCCACCATTGCGCCTCGACCATCGTGCCCGGCTCGCCGAGGCTGGGATCGGGCGTGCCGCCAAGGAGGCCGCGGGCAAAGGCGTTGAAGTCCACCGTGAACACCCCGCTGCAGTCGTTTCCGGCGGAACTGCCGCCGGATCCCACGCCGGGCACGCGCCGGATGGGCGGGGACAGGCACAGGAAGCCGCCCTGGAACGGTCCGGCCGACCCTCCGGTGAGGCTGTAGAGCAACATGCCGACCTTCTGGTTCCGCACCGAAGTCGCGCGGACGGCGAAGCCCGCCGGCGCGCCGGCGCTGGCGGCGCCCGCCGCGCCGATGCTCGGCGTGCAACCCAGCGCATTGACCTTGGCCGTGCAGTAGATGGACACCGTGCTCGGGGCGCGGTCGCGCAGGAAGACGTCGCTGTGTTGGTTCGTGTCCCCCGGGACGAGGTTGGAGGCAAAGCTCCCGAACAGCACGAAACGAGCGTCGGCGGAGACGGCGGGCAGGGAACTGGAACCATCGGCCTCCACCCCCAGGGAATCCACGCTGACGCGCTCCGTGATTCCGCCCGCGAGTCCCCGCAGGAAGGTGTCCGCGACCCCGTTGCCGTCGCCGGGCACGAGGTTCGCGGCCTCGCTGTAGAAGGCCACCCAGCGTCCGTCCTCGGAAACGGCGGGCTTGAAGCTCGGGAGGAGACCCTCGGCGCCGGCGGAATTGACGCTGGCCCGCAGCGTCGTTGCCGCGGCCCGGTCGCGCACGAACACGTCGGAAACGCCGTTGCCGTCGGCGGGCACCAGGTTCGAGGCCGTGCTCTCCCAGGCGACCACCTGCCCGTCGCCGGAGATCGAGGCCGTGTTGCCCTGGCCGTTGCTCTCGGCTCCCAGGGGACCCAGGCTGACACGTTCCACAAGGCCGGTGGAGATCTCCACCACGAACACGTCGGCCAGGCCGTTCGTGTCGCCGAGCACCAGGTTGGAGGCCTGGCTGTGGAACGCTACCCAGCGCCCATCGGCGGAAAGGACAGGCCGCGCCGACGGCCCGTTGGACGGACCTCCCTGGGTCGCGCTGACCAGCCGGGTCGTGGCGCTCGCCCGGTCGCGGACGAACACGTCGGTCGCCTGATTCTGGTCGCCCGCCACGAGGTTCGACGCGGAGCCGAAGTAGGTCACCCAGCGGCCGTCGGCCGAGATCGAGGGCCAAGAGCAGGCGCCGTTGCCCTGGACGCCGCTGGAATCGACGCTGACCCGCTCGGTCTGACCCGTGAGTCGATCGTGGACGAACACGTCCTCGCAGAGGTTGGTGTCCCCCGGGACGAGGTTGTCCGCCGCGCTCTGGAACGCGACCCAACGCCCTGGAGAGGAGATCGAGGGGAAGAAGCTCAGGGCATTGGCTTGGTTGCCGGTGGAATCGACGCTGATGCGCTCGACGCGGCCTGAAATCCGCTCGCGAACGAAGATGTCGCCCACGCCGTTGGTGTCACCGGGCACCAGGTTGTCCGCGTCGCCGCAGAAAGCCGCGCAGAGGCCGTCCGAGGACAGCGCCACCCGTGTGTGCGCAAAGGCGTTGCCCTGGCCCCCCGCGGAGTCGACGCTCTGGCGCGTCGTCAGCGCCGTCTGGGGCGGGACCAGGCCGGAGGGGCCGTCAGCAGGCAAAGGCACAGAAAGGACAGGGGTGTCGCATGGGGACCGCCAATCCACCCTGGCGCGTCCAGCCCACTGTAAGCCGGTGCGACCCATCGGGGGGGCCCGGGCGGGCGCCGCGCCGGGGGAGTGGTCGTAGCCGGCGCTGGCCAGAATTCCGGGGCGGCGCCGGGTTCGCGGGCGGGGGCAGGCAAGTTGCCGGGAGGCTGCGCGGAGCTTGCGCGGGAGCGACCCTGGGGCCGTCCGAGCCGCAAAGGGTCGTCGCGGGCCCAGTGGCCGTTGCGCCCGCGGACCCAGCGGTGATCATAAATAGCTATCAGCAATGAAATTACGTCCATTCACCGTGCCCGGATGTTGCCGGCGGGGCGGCGGCGGGGGGTGACCGGGGCGCTGTGCCGGACGGGGCAAAAGCCCGGATTTCTTTGGGAATTCCGCGACGGACGCCCCCTCGGCCGCGTATCCCGCGGAATCTTCGGTGCTAAGGATCGTCAGAGATCCTCGGATCCCGCTCGGAGCCATTTCCCATGTCGCTCAAAGCCCTCGCAGCTGTCGTTCTCACGGTGATTGCGGCCGTCTGGTTCTTCACCGATTCCTTCCTGTCGGCGGATCGCAGCTTGCACGCAGGTGTTCGCCCGGACGCGAGCAAGTGTTGCAGCACCGGATTGGACGGGACGGGCAATTGCTGCGCGGAGGGCTCCGGTGTGGCTGAACTCCTTCCGGCGGGTGCTGCCTGCGAGTTCACGGCCTCGCGCCCCAATCGCTCGACTCTGGCCAGTCGCCGGCGCGAGATCATGAACCGCGGGCTGGGAGTGGCCTCCCAGGTGGAAATCGAGGCCCAGCCTCGGGATTCCTGATTCACGGCCCTGGACGTCGATTCGCCCGGGCAGGCCCGGCGCCCGACTCCACGACGAACTCCCGGGCGTCCGGCCGGCCAGCGCCCGAATCAATCGGGTCAATCGGGCCAATCGGGCCAATCGGGTCAATCGGGTCAATCGGGCCATTGGCGTTCGACCCAGGCCTCGATTCGCGCGGCCAGGTCCTCGGCCATGGATTCCGCCGTGGGTTTCTTCAGGTCCCCAGCGCGTTTCGGGCAGTTGAAATCATGGTCCGCCCCCTCGATCACCTCGAGTTCGGCCTGTCCCCCGTAGGTTTCCAGGGCCCGGCGCAGGCGCGGGAGGTCGCACAGGGCGTCGCGGGTGCCCGACAGGAACAGGGCCGGTTGCACCAGGGCGCGGAAGTGCTCCGCGCGCAGGACCTCCGGCTTCCCGGCGGGCGAAAGCGGGTAGCCCACCAACACCAGCCCCGCCGCCGCCGCTCCTCGGGCCGCGATGTGACTGGCGATGCGGCCGCCCATGGACTTGCCCGCCAGGATCGCCCGCCTGCCTGGGCAGAGTTCCGAGAGCAGGGCGAGGGCCTGCTCGTGGGCCTCCTCAAGCACCGCCGTGCGATCGGGGGGTCGGCGCCTGCCCTCCCGGTGCATGCGCGTCATGTAGGGGTAGTGGAAGGACAGCACGTCGAAGCGTCGCGCGGACAAGCAGCGCTCCAGGGCCGCCAGCAGCGGCAACTCGTGGCCCGCCCCCGCGCCGTGGGCCAGGAGCACCGGATGCTCCCGCGGCGCCGGGGCCGGGCGCCAGCGGCCGTCGCAGGCGGGCCCGCCCGGGGCCTGGAACTCCAGGGAAAAGCCCTCGGGCCGGTTCACGGCATTGTCCCCCGCGCGGGCAAAGCACTACAACACGGGGCGTGAACCTGCCTCCGCTGCGCCTGCAGACCACCACGCTGTGGTACTACCCCTCCCAGCAGATTCCCGGCGAGCGCAAGGGCGACCCGCGGTTCGAGGGGGCCACGCCGGCCTACGTGATCTGGAACCTGCTGGAGCGCTACACGCGTCCCGAGGATCTGGTGGTCGATCCCTTCGCGGGCGGCGGCACGACCCTGGACGTGGCGCGCGAGATGGGCCGCCGCGCCCTGGGCTACGACGTCCATCCCACGCGCGAGGACATCTTCAACGCCGACGCGCGGCGCCTGCCCCTGGAGGACGGCAAGGTGGACTTCGTGTTCATGGATCCGCCGTACTCGACGCACCTGGAGTACGGGGACGATCCGCGGGACATCGGCAAGCTCGATGCCCAGGCCGGGGAGGAATACCTGGCGGCCATGGAGCAGGTGTTCGCCGAGGCCTGGCGCGTGCTGCGGGAGCGGCGCTTCCTCGCCGTCTACGTTTCCGACAGCTTCAAGAAGGGCAGGCCCTTCGCGGCCCTGGGCGCCGAATTCTACGGCCTCCTCAAGCCGCGCTTTCGGCCCGTGGACCACGTGGCCGTGGTGCGCGGCAACCGCACGCTGGAGAAGCCCAACTACCACCGGGCGGCGGTGGAGGGGAACTACTTCCTGCGCGGCTTCAACCACCTGCTGATCTTCAAGAAGCAGACGGCGGATTGAGTTCGGAGAGGTGCTGGCGCGCCGCCGCGGCGTCCAGGATCCACGAGCAGCGCTCGCGGGCCCGCACGAGTCCCGCCGGGTGGTTCCCGCGGCCCGCCAGCACGTCAGCCACCAGGGGGGACTTGGCGGCCCCGCTGACTTGGAAGAGCACCTCGCTTGCGGCCGCGAAGGCGGCGAAGGTCAGCGTCAGCCGGCGCTCCACGGGACTCGTGGCCGGCGCCCGGGCCGCCACCACCCAGCGCGCCGGAGGCAGCGCCCCGATGCGTCCGGGAAACAGGGAGGCCGTGTGGCCGTCCTCGCCCAGGCCCAGGAGCACCAGGTCGAGGCCCTCGGGCGCGTGGGTGCGGAGCTCGCGCTCGTAGTCCCGCGCGGCGGTGTCGTCGTCCAGGTCCACGGGCATGGGGTGCAGGCGATCCGCGGGCAGGTCGAGCTTGCCGAGCCAGGCCAGCCGGGCGGCTCCCCAATTGGAGCGGGGGTCGTCGTAGGGGACCAGGCGCTCGTCGCCCATGAAGAAGTGCACGCGGCTCCAGTCCAGGGAGCGCGAGTGGCTGCGGGCCAGCTCCGCGTAGGCGAGCAGCGGCGTGGATCCGCCGGTCAGGGCGACTCGGAAGGAGCCCCGCGCGTCGATGGCGCGGCGAGCGGCGGCCACGAGATGCTGCGCGGCCGCTCGCGCCGCCGCCGGCCCGTCGGCGGCAACCTGGACCTCGGGGCGGAATGCGTGCGTCATCGTGGCGGTGGGGTGCGTGGACTCGAGCGCGCCGTGCGACCTCGCGCGGCGGGGACACAGTTTGAGTCGCGACAGCCTCCGCCACAATCGTCGACCGCCGCCGGCCCGTGCTAGGTTGTGCTCCCATGGGCCAGGGGCAACTGCTGGAGGATCTGGCGCTCGTGCTGTGCACCGCGGCCTTCACGGCCGTGCTGTGCCACCGCCTGCGCCAGCCCTTGATCCTGGGCTACCTCCTGGCGGGGGTGCTCGTGGGGCCGCACCTGTCGATCTTCCCCGATGCCGACGAGGGGAACGTGCGGGTGCTCTCCGAACTGGGGGTCACGCTGCTGATGTTCTCCATCGGCCTCAACTTCAGCGTGCGGCGCTTCGTGCAGCTCATGCCGACCGCGGGCGTGCTGGTGGCCGTGGCCGTGCCGCTGCTGTTCACCGCGGGCTTCCTGGTGGGCCGCACCTTCGGCTGGACCACGATGGAGTCGGTGTTCACGGGGGCTCTGCTCCTGGCCTCGTCGTCCATGCTCCTGGAGCGCACGCTGCGGGAGGGGGAGTGGCGCTCGAAGCTGCGCGATCTGGTGTTCGGCGTGACGATCGTCGAGGACCAGGTGGCCGTGCTGGCCCTGGCCGTGCTGACGGCGGTGGCCACCGGGTCGTCGGTTTCCCCGGGCGAGCTGGCGGCCACGGTGGCCCGCCTGGCCGGATTCCTGGGTGCGGTGGTCGCCCTGGGCATGCTCGCCCTGCCGCGCATCGTGCGTCTGGTGGCCCGGGTCTCGAACCCCGAGGTCACGATCGTGGCCGCGGTGGGCTTTTGCTTCGCCGTGGCCTGGTTCGCCCAGGTGGCGGGCTACTCCCTGGCCCTGGGGGCCTTCGTGGCGGGCATGCTGATCGCAGAGTCGGGAGCCGGCCGGCGCGTGGAGGTCCTGATCACGCCGCTGCGGGACCTCTTCGCCGCCGTGTTCTTCGTCTCCGTGGGCATGTTGCTGGTGCCCGAACTGGTGCTGGTCCACTGGCGCGCGGTACTGGCCCTGTTCCTGGTGGTCGTGGTGGGCCGCGCGGCGGCGCTGTTCGCGGGCGCGTTCCTTTCCGGATACGGCCTGCGGGATTCGGTGCGCGCGGGGATCTCCCTTGCCCAGATCGGCGAGTTCTCCTTCCTGATCGCGGCCTACGGCGTGCAGAGCGGCGCCGTGGGGGAGTTCCTCTACCCCGTGGCGATTTCCGTGGCCGTGCTCGTGGCCTTGGTGAATCCGCAGCTGGTGCGCGCCTCGCCTCGCCTGGCGGCGGCCTTCGAGCGTCGCCTGCCCGAGCGACTGCGGACCTTCGCGTCGCTCTACGAAACCTGGCTGGAGGGCTGGCGCGCCAGGAAGCGCGGTGTCGTGCCGCGTCGGCGCACCCTGCGCATGGGCCTGTGGATGGCCCTGGACTTGGGGCTGCTCACGGGCGTGATCCTCTCCGCCTCGATCTGGTACGAGGAGATCGCCCAACACGTGGGCGGCAGGCTGGGGCTGGGCTCGGCGGCCACCCGGCTCTCGATCCTCGGCGTCGCGGCGCTGGCGGGGCTGCCCCTGGTGGTGGGCGCGGTGAGCATGGCGGGCCGCATCGGGCGCGCGGTGGGGGAGTCGTCGATGCCGCCGCCGGGGCCCGGCCGGCCGGACACCGCGAGCACGCCGCGGCGCGCCCTGGCCGTCGGCGTGCAGATCGGCATCGTGCTCGTGGCGGGACTCTGCGTGCAGGCGATCACGCAGCCGTTCGTGCCGCCCCTGGGCGGGATCCTGGTGCTGGTGAGCGTGCTGGCCGTGCTGGCCTTTTCGATCTGGCGCCGGGCCAACGAATTGGAGGGCCACGTGGAAGCCGGTGCCCAGGTGATCGCGGCGGCCCTGGCGCGCACCGGGGAGAAGGCGCCCGCGCTCACCATCGAGGAGCTGGAGGCCTTGCTTCCCGGCATCGGTCACTTCGCCATGCTGGGGCTGGCGCCGCGCTCGGCGGCGGTGGGCAAGTCGCTCTTGGAGCTCGATCTTCCGGCCAAGACCGGCGCGAGCGTGGTGGCCATCGACCGGGACGGCGAGATCCTGACCCAGCCCGAGGACGGGGAGGTTTTGCGGCGCGGGGACGTCCTGGCCCTGTCCGGAAGCCAGGACGCGATCCGCGAGGCGGCGCTGCTGCTGGCCCAATCCCGCGAGGCCCTGGCGGAGGCCGGGGCGACGGCGCCCCAGGCTACTTGAGCGTGCGCGCCACGAAGGAACCGATCGCCGAGCGCACGGCGTCGCCGGTCCAGCACTGCAGCACCCGGCGCGCGTTGGCGTCGCGCTCCTTTTGCCACCGCTCCAGTGCGCCCGCGCGCAGCCAGCGCTTGGTGAGCGCGTAGGACTCGGCGGGAGTCGCCGCCAACTCGGCGGCGCATTCGAGCGCGCGCCCCAGGAGTCCCTCGGGGGCGACCAGCTCGTCGGCCAGGCCGAGGCGCAATGCGTCCTCGGCGCCGTAGTTGCGGCCGCACAGGGTCAGTTCCGCCGCGGCGCGTTCGCCGAGGGAGGCGCGCACGATCTCCAGGGCGAGCACGGGAAGGGGACGCCCACCCGGAGCTCGGGCGTGCCCATCAGCGCCCGCCCGCGGGCCAGGACCCGGCGTTCGGCGGCCAGGGCCAGCACCGCCCCGCCGGCGATGGCGTGGCCGTTGATGGCCGCCACCACGGGCTTCTCCAGGAAGAACAGGCGCTCGAAGGCCCGGTCCAGGGCCGGGAGGAAGGCCGCCACGTAGTCGGGTCCGCCGGAGAGGAGGCGCTTCAGGTCCACGCCGGCGCAGAAGATCGACCCCGAGCCGGTGAGCACCAGGGCCCGCTCCGGGGCGGCGGCCTCGGCCGCCAGGGCGGCTTCCAAGGCCGTCAGCAACTCCAGGTCAGGGCGCTGGCCTTGCCGTGGGCGAGGCGCAGCACGGCCACCTCGCCGTGGACCTGGCGCTCGATCATCGGCCGCCGCCGCCTGAGGCCGGAACGGCCGGTGCAACAGAGGCCGGGTCGGCCGGGGCCAGGGGTTGCTCGGGGGCCTGGACCGCCGGCGCGCCGGCCTCGCCGCCGGACTGGACCGGCGGCGGGGTCGCGGCAGGCGTTTCACCTTCCGCCGGAGGCGGAACGACCCCCTCGGGCGGAAGGGGCGGGCCCACTTCCTTGAGCATGTCGGAGAGCTTCTTCGTGAAGTTCGCCGCGGCGTAGCCCGGGATCACGTAGGTCCACTTCGAGAGACGGGCGTCCAGCTCGCTCGCCTCCTTGGCCACTTCCTCGGCCGCCTTGCCGGGCACGTACTTGGTCTCCACCGGTTGTGCGGGCGGCGTGGGCTCCGTGGTCCCCGCCTCGCCGGCGGGCGGTCCCGCGGGCGCCGGAGGCTCGAGCTTCGTGACTTCCACGCGCAGGGCCGGGTCGAAACGCGCCTGGAACTGGCCGTAGAACTTGCCCTCCTTCTCCAGCACCTTGACGGTGATCAACATCCCATCGAAGGTCTGCAGCGTGGTGGTGACGGCGCTCGGGTGGTTGAAGTCGAGCTTGCCCACCGCATCCACGTCGTCGAAGTTCAGGTATTCGAGCGCGCCGGCAATCCCATCGGCGACGCCCGGCCACTTCAGTTCCGCACCGAGGGGCAGCTCGGCCACGGCGAAGTTCTTGTCGTCCGGCGAGGCCTTGGCGATCACGAGCTTCGTGCCGTCCGCCTGGACCGTCTCGACGCGGTGCACTCGCGCGCGCTCCAGCTTGGCCACCTGCTTGTCCAGCCAGTTGTTGGCCGAGCCGTCCACGTAGACGTTGCCCTTGACCTCGTAGGTCTGGTTCTCCGTGGGCCGGCGCACGTAGAGGGAGGCCAGCGTGGGCCCGCCGCCCGAGGCCGACTTGCCCAGCAGGATGTCCGCCAGGGTCGTCCCGGCGCCGTCGTAGATCGTCACGCGCGTGGACTTGGCTTCGGGTCCGCTGGGGTCCTCCAACTCGAGCTTGGAGAACAGCTCGGGCCGGTCGGTCTTCTTCTCCAGGATCTCGAAGTAGGCGAGCTTGCCCACCAGGTCCTTGACCTTGTCGAAGTTGACCGCGTAGCCGCCCTTCTCGCTCATGCCCCAGTTCTCCCCCTGCTTTTCCAGGGTGAAGGACTGGCCCTTGGCCTGGACCTGGACCTTCTGCACCGAGGCGGCCTGCTTGGCGAGTTGGGGAAACAGCAGCGTGCCGGAGTCCGCGGCGCGGGAGCCGCCGCTCTTCGGGGCGCGGGTGGAGTACCAGGCCGCGCCCGCCATCGCGAGCGCCACGAAGGCCATCACCTGGATCGTGCGTGTGTTCATGGGAGAGGCTCGGTCAGGACTTGCGGCGCAGGTGCTGCCAGCGCGAGAGCCCGATCGCGAAGGCGACGAGCAGCGCCGGGAGCAGGGCGATGTTGATCAACTTGACGCGCAGGCCGAGGTTGTCGATGTCCTCGTTGAGGGAACGACGCACCTCGCGCAACTTCTTGCTGGTGGCGAGCTGGTCCTCGCGCAGCCGGTCCACTTCCTTCTGCACGTCGTCGGACAGGAGCTCCAGGCTCGCGCCCTGGCGCTTGCTCAAGAGCTCCTCGATGCGCTGGTTGGCCTGGTCGTACTTGGCCTGGAGTTCCTGCTCCTGGGCGCGCAGGCGCTGGTCGGCGGCCTTGCGCAGGCTCTCGACCACCTCGAAGGGGCGGCGCGACACACCGCGGCCGCGCAGGCCCACGAGGTCCGTCGAGCCCTGCAGGAAGTCGATGCCGTTGGCCACGAAGGAGATGTTGCCGTTGACCGGCGCCACCAGCTTCGTGCGACCGATGCTCTGGGAGCTGAACGACCAGCGGTCCGCCAGCAGGTCGCAGTCGGCCACCACGATCACGCTGATGGGGGACTTGGATTCGCTGAGCACCGGCGCTTCGGAGGGCGGCGGGGGGGGCTCCGCGCCCTCCGCGTCCGGCGCGGCCTTGGGCCGGCCGTCGGGGAAGGCGGTCTTGACGTTCCCCGTCACGTGGGCGGCCAGGGTCAAGGCATGCTCGCCCGCCATGTAGTCGTTCAGCAGCGACTTCGGGTCGGACATGAACTGCACCGAGGAGGAGGCCACCGTGGAGGCCTTGGGCCCGGTGAACACCAGGGGCGTGAAGCTCGTCGGGGCGCCGTCCACCGCCGACAGCGTGCCCGCGGTGATGAAGTTCATGGACTTGATCTGGTCGGTGACCACCGAGTCCTGGGCGAAGTTGTCCGCGGCCAGGTCGAGCCAGACCACGTACTGCCCGGAATCGTCGCGGGCGCGGTTCGAGAACTGGACGCGCAGGGAGTGCTCGAGGTCCGAGGCGATCTTGCCGGTCTCCATTTGCACGCCCCAGGCGCTGAACAGCGGCGCGAGGTCGGAGTCGCGCTTGGCCTGGAACTGGGCCATGGGGTTGTTGGGGTCCTGCAGGGGCTCGTCGGCCTCGCAGAAGGGGTCCACGAACACCATGGCGTGGCCGCCGCCGAGCACGTACTGGTCGATGGCGAACAGCGTGTCCTGGGCCAGGGCCTTGGGGTGGATCACCATCAGCACGCTGACGTCGGTGGGGATCTCCTTGGCCCCGGGCTGGATGGTCTTGACCTCGTAGAGCTGCCGCAGTTGCTCGACGAAGATCCACGGGTCGGACTGGGGCCCGCGCGAGAACGGGTTCGCCATGGCGCCCTCGATCGGCAGCGTGCTGAGCACGCCCAGGATCTTCTTCGTGGGGTTCGACAGCGAATACACGAGCTTCGCCAGGTCGTACTCCAGGAAGGCCTCCTTGTCCGGCTGCAGGAAGGGGATCACTTCCCGCTCGTCGGTGGTGTTCGAGGCCGCCAGGCCGAAGTACAGGAGATCCTGTCCGCCCGACAGCGGCACGCCCTTGATGCCGTACTGCACGGCACGTTCCTCGGTCTCGCTGAAGGGCTCGGGGTCGATGACCTCCAGGTGGAGCTTGCCCTTGGCGTGGGACTCCATTTCGCGCAGCACCTCCTCGACGCGCTGGGCGTACTTGGCGATCGGGGCCACCAGGCTGCCCAGTTCGCGCGAGTAGTACAGGCGCAGGGTCACGTCCTCCTGCAGGTTGCCCAGGATGTTCTTGGCGCCGTCGGAGAGCGTGAACAGCTTGTCTTCGGTCAGGTCGAAGCGCGACGAGACCTTGGCCGCGCTGGAGATCACGTTGATCGAGACCAGGAGCGCCAGGGCGACGCCCAGGCCGCCGAAGGTGAGAAATCGCTTGTCCATGGATCAGTCCGCCTTCTTCAACTCGACCAGGGTCGCATTCGCGAACAGGAAGCAGCCGATCAGCGAGGCGAAAAACACGAGATCGCGCAGGTCGATCACGCCGGTGGTGATCGAGTAGAAGTGGGTCAGGAAGGAGAGCGAGCCGATGCCCTCGACGACGCTCTGGCCCACCCAGGGCTTGAAGAAATTGAGCACCGCGGGATAGCCCGCCAGCACGAACAGGAACGAGATCGCCACGGCGATCACAAAGGCGATCACCTGGTTCTTGGTGGCCGCCGAGACGCAGCTGCCGATCGCCAGGTAGCCCCCGGCCATCAGGAAGCTGCCCACGTAGCTCGCGACGATGACGCCGTTGTCGGGGTCCCCGAGGAAATTGACCGTGATCCAGAAGGGGAAGGTCAAGAAGAGGGCGATGCCCGAGAAGACCCAGGCGGCCAGGAACTTGGCCGCCACGGCCTGTCCCAGGGACACCGGCAGCGTCATCAAGAGCTCGATCGTCCCGCTCTTGCGCTCCTCGGCCCACAGGCGCATGGAGATGGCCGGAATCAGGAACAGGTACAGCCAGGGGTGGAACGTGAACATGGCCTGCAGGTCGGCCTGGCCGTTCTCGTAGAAGTTCCCCATGTAGCAGGTCAGGATTCCGCTGAGCAGCAGGAAGATGACCAGGAACACGTAGGCGACCGGCGTGGCGAAGTAGCCCGTCAGCTCGCGCCTCATCAGGGTGATCGTTTTGGACATCGTGGTTTCCTAGGGTGTGGGCGGGGGTGTGGGCGGCTTCAGTTGGCCCCGACCTTGGCGGCGCCCGTCAACGTGCGGAACACCTCGTCGAGGCGGCCCGGCTCGACCCGCATCTCGTCCACCTCCCAGCGCTCGTCGCGGGCGCGGGCGCCCACTTCGGCGGCGATCGAGGCCCCCGACCGCGGGAAGGCCGTGACGCACACCCGAGCGGAGGGGCTGCCGTTCGACCCGGTCAGGGCGGCCCATTCCACGTTCGCCACGCGGTTCAAGCCGCCCAGGCCCTTCTCGACGCGCTCCCGTTGGTCGGCGGGCACGGTCAGGGAGACCGCGTTGTGGTAGCGCGACTTGGCCGCCAGCTCCGCCGGCGTGCAGTCGACCACCAGCTTGCCCCCGGAGATGATGATCGTGCGCGTGCAGAGGGCCTCGACCTCCTCGAGGATGTGGGTCGAGAGCACCACCACCTTGTCCTGGGCCATGGAGCGGATCAGGGTCCGCACCTCGTGCTTCTGGTTGGGGTCGAGGCCGTCCGTGGGCTCGTCGAGGATCAGCACCGCGGGGTCGTGCAGCATGGCCTGGGCCAGGCCGACCCGGCGCTTGTAGCCCTTGGAGAGGGTCTCGATGTGCACGTCGAGCACGCTCTCCAGGTTGACCTTGGCGACCACCTCGGCGATGCGCGCCTTGCGGTCCCCGGGCACGCTGCGCAGGTCGGCCACGAAGGTCAGGAAGGAGCGCGGCGTCATGTCCGGATAGAGCGGCGCGCCCTCCGGCAGGTAGCCCATCTTCTCCTTGGCCGCGATGGGCTCTTCCTGGACGTCGTGGCCACAGACCCGGGCCTTCCCCGCCGTCGGGGTCAGGAAGCCGGTGATCATCTTCATGGTGGTCGACTTGCCTGCGCCGTTGGGCCCCAGGAAGCCCAGCACCGTGCCCTTCCCGACCTGGAAGGAGATGTTGTCGACTGCCGTGAACAGGCCGAACCGTTTCGTCAGGTTCTGGATCTCGATCATGGGGAAATGGGGTGGTAGGGCGGCTCGGGCAGGGCCCCGGTCCGGGGAGGCGGAGCGGAGGGAGAGTCGTGCGGACCGGCCTGCCGGGCCGCACACGGGGGGGGAGAGGGTACGCAGGAAGCCGCGGGCAGAGCAAGCCGAGCGCGCTTCCCGTGCGCCGCCTGCCGGCCCCGCGGCCTGGGCAGGGGCCGCTTACGCAGGACAGACCGCGTGCGTTGGCGCGGGCCGCGGGGGATCGCCGCAGAGCCCGCGCTCCTCCGCCGGGGCCTGACCGCGAACGGCGGGCGGCCGCGCGAGGGCGCGAAAGGGCAGGCCGAGGGGGGGTGGCCTGGGCCCCGCGGTCCGGCTGGGGACGCCGCCGTGGGGAGGACTTGACGCCATTCGCCGGCCGCGGCGCTCTGCCGCGGGCGAGCCGGCGCGCCTAGGCGCGGCCGTAGTCGTCCGAGAGCCGCTCGATGTCGTCCTCGCCGAAGTAGGTCCCGGTCTGGACTTCGATGAACACGAGCTCCTGCGCTCCCTCGCAGGCCACGCGGTGGGCCGCGCCCGCGGGCACGTCGATGGACTGTCCCGGACCCAGGAGATGCTCCGCGCCGTCCAGGGTCACCCGTGCTCGGCCTCGGACCACGAGCCAATGCTCACTGCGATGTCGGTGACGCTGGTAGGAGAGGCGCTTGCCCGGCAGCACCACCAGGCGCTTGACCTTGTGGCCGGGCGCGGACTCCAGCACCTGGTACTCGCCCCAGGGCTTGTGCTCGTGGTTCGGGCTCGACATCGAAATCGGCCGTCAGCCCTGGCGCAGGGCCTGGGTCACTTTCATGCGCGCCGCGCGCCAGGCGGGCCAGGCCCCGCCCACGAGCCCCAGGAACAAGGAGAAGGTGATCGCGATCGCCAGCACCTGCCAGGTGACGCGGAAGGAGAAGGCCATCTCGGTGAAGGTCTGGAAGTTCATGGTGCCGGCCTTCACGCCGTTGAACGGCAGGGCCATCAGGCAACCCACGACGCCCCCCAGGAGGCCCAGCACCAGGGCCTCGAAAAGGAAGGACAGGAAGATCGGCACGGGGCGGAAGCCCATGGCCAAGAGTATCCCGATTTCGTGGGTCCGCGCGGCGATGGCCGAAAGCATCGTGTTCGTGGCCGTGAAGATCGCCGCCGTGCCCATGATCAGGCCCAGGCCGATCCCCAGGCCCGCCAGCAGGAAGGTCAGCATGACCGTCTGGGAGGCGAGAAACTGCTCCTCCGTGAGCACCTTGGCGGGCACCTCGGTGTCCTGGCGCAGGCGGTCCGCCAGGGATCCCGGCAGGGGGTCGATCTTCTTCTTCACGCCGGCCAGGTAGTCGACCAGCTTGCCCGCGATCGCCTCGCCGTCGTTCGGCAGGGCGAGCCTGGCCGCGATCTCCGCGGTGGGCAGGTCCAGCAGCTCGCGCCAGTCGCCGCGGCCCTCCATCAGGCGCGAGCGCGCCTCGACGGCCAGCGGCGGCTCCATGGTCTGTGCCAGAATCGCCTCCATCCCGGTCTCCGGATCGTCCATGCCGAACGAATCCATGGGATTGGGGGAGCCCACCTCCGTGCCCTCCCGGATCCTGGCGATGATCCGGTTGGGGCCGTAGCGGCCCATGGCGGACATGACGCGGTCGAGGTCGCCCCAGATCTCGCCGCCGAATTGGCCCGGGTGCTCGAAGATGCCCACCACGCGGAAGGGCGTCTTGTTGAGCGTGATCACGCCCCCCAGCTCGCAGTTGGCGATCCGGCCCACGAGGCGGCTGCCGACGATGATCTCGTCGCTGCCCGGCACGAAGTTGGCACCCTCGACCACCGCGAGCTCGTCCTTGCGGATCTCGAAGGTCATGGGCTGCACGCCCCGCACGGGGACGTTGGTGACGCCGCCACGGGAGGGGGCCAAGAGCACGGCCAGGTAGGCCTCCATGGCTGCCACCGGGCCCTTCTCGGGCAGCACGTCGATCTCCGGCAGGGACTTGATCAACTTCAGCCCGCGGTCCCGGCTGAACTGGCTGTCACCCTCGCTGTTGGCGCCGGGTCGCAGCAGCACGATCACGTCGCTGCGGCCGCCGGCCGTGAACATCGACTGGAAGCCCTGCTGCAGGGCCACCACGCCGGAGACGATCGCCACGGTGGCGCCGATGCCGAGCACCGTGAGCAGCGTGGCGCTCTTTCTGACGAACAGGCTGCGCAAATTGTAGGCGAGCGGAATCAGCATGGCTCAGTCCATCCCCCGCAGGGCTTCCACGCAGCGCAGGTTGCGGGCGCGCCAGGCCGGCACGGCGCCCGCGGCGAGCCCCAAGAGCAAGGTCACCAGCGCGGCGAAGGCGAAGGTGCCGTTGGTGATGGCGTAGCCGGGGAATGTGGCCGCCATCCAGGTGGCGATGGGCGCCTGGGTCAGCGCGGCGACCGCGATGCCCAGCCCGCCGCCCACCAGGCACAGGAACAGGGCCTGGGCGATCAACAGGCCGAACATGGCCCCGTCGGTGAAGCCCAGGGCCTTCTGGATGCCGATCTCCACGGTCTGCTCGCGCATGCTCATCAGCATGGTGTTGATCGAGGCCAGCAGGATCGCGAGCACCACTCCGCCGCCGATCCAGCCCACGAACAGCGGGATGTTGCCGAACATGGTGACGAACTGGCGCTGGAAGTCGGCCTCGGTCTCGCAGGCCACGCGCTGCTCGCTGTCCTCGAAGGCCTGCTCGACCGCCAGCTTGATCGCCGCCACGTCGCTGCCTTGGGCGACGCGCATCGAGAACACGCCCACGCCCGGCGTCACGCCGTTGGCTTCGAGAGTCTTCTCGAAGTAGTCCCAGTGGAAGAACATCGTGCGGTTGTCGAAGTTCGGCGCGCTGGAATGGTAGATGCCCGCCACGCGGAACTCCCAGGCCTTGTTGTCGGGGTGGGGATGCAGGGCCCCGATCAGCGGCACGTTGTCGCCGACCTTCCAGCCGAAGTCGCTGGCCAGCACGTCGCCGATGATGCAGCTGGTGCGATCCCCGAGGAAGGCCGCTTGCTCCTCCGCCGACACCTTGCACTCCGGGTACATCTCGAACAGGTTCGCCGGGTCGATGGCGAACTGGGCGAAGAAGTTCTTCTGGCTCCTGTAGTAGCCGCCGAACCACTGGAACTTGGTGGTCATTTCGACCCCCGGCAGGCGGTCCAGCGTGGCCTGGTACTTGATCGGCAGCTCGACGAACAGGCCGGTCTTCGACATCACCGCCATGCGGCGGTTGTCCGCGGCGGCGACGCCCGCGTTGAGCGTGGTGATCAGGGACCTCAGGCCGCAGATCAGGAAGATCGCCACTGCCAGCGAGAGGATCGTGAGCAGCGAGCGCAGCGGGCGGCGCATCAGGTTGCGCCAGACCAGTTGGAACGACGCCATGGTCCTAGCGCGCGGCCGCCGCGGCGGGCCGCAGCTCCTCGATGCGGCCGAGCTGCCCCTTGTCGAGGTGCACGATCGACTGGGCGTGGTTGGCAGCGTGGGGGTCGTGGGTCACCATCAGGATGGTCTTTTTGAACTCGCGATTGAGCTGCACGAGCAGCTCCAGCACCTGGTCCGCCGACTTCCGGTCGAGGTCGCCCGTGGGCTCGTCGGCCAGGATCACCTTGGGGTCGGAGGCGATGGCGCGCGCGATGGCCACGCGTTGCTCCTGGCCGCCGGAAAGCTGCTTGGGGCGGTGGTGCATGCGGTCGCCGAGCCCCACCAGCTTGAGCGCGTGCTCGGCGTGCTGCCTGCGCTCGGCGCGCGAGAGCGGCGTCAGCTTGAGCGGCAGCTCGACGTTCTCGAAGGCCGAGAGCACCGGGATCAGGTTGAAGCCCTGGAACACGAATCCCACGCTCCTGGAGCGCCAGTGGGCCAGTTCGGCGCTGGACAACTCGGCCAAGTTCTCGCCCGCCACGAACAGGTCGCCCTCGTCGGGGACGTCGAGGCCGCCGATCAGGTTGAGCAGCGTCGTCTTGCCCGAACCCGAGGGGCCCATCAGGGCGTAGAACCGGCCCTCCTCCATTTCGAGGCCCAGCCGATCGAGCACCCGCAGGGACTCGCCGCCGCGCTTGTACGTCTTCGTGACGCCCTTCACCCGGATCATCGCTTCGGTCATGGGCTACTCCTTGATTCGCACGCGATCGCCCGGATTGAGGTCCGCCGGCGGATTCGAAACCACGGATTCCTCGCCGGCCAGGCCGGACGTCACCAGGATCCGGCCGCCGCGCTCGGCGCCCAGCTCCAGGGGCATGAACAGCACCACGTCGCGCTCCACGGCGAAGACCCCCCGGCGGCCGTCCACCTTCACCACGGCGTTGAGCGGGATCAGGATGCCGGTTTCCTCCGCCGGCGCCTCGCCTTCCGCGGGCGCGGCGGAAGCGACGCCGAAAACGACGCGGGCGCCCATCTCGGGGCGCAGCATTCCGTCCGGCTCCTCGAAGCCCACGCGCACTTCCACCGTGGCCTTCTGGCGATTCGCCGTGGGCCAGATGCGCAGCACCTTGCCGCGGTAGAGCCGGTCCGGGTAGGCGTCGAGGTAGATGTTGGCGGCCTCGCCCACCACCGCGGCCTCCAGGCTGGTCTCCTGCAACTCCACCTGCACCTCGAGCGACGACCAGTCGACCATGGTCGCCACCGAGCCGCGGGAATTGCCGCCCTGGGAGTTGGGGCTGACCACTTCGCCGACTTCGGCGTCCTTGAGCACCACCACGCCGTCGAACGGCGCGCGGACTTCGAGCTTGTCCAGCGCGGCCAGGGCCTGGGCGCGTTCGGCCTCGACCACCGCGACGCGCGAGCGCGCTTCGGTGACCGCGGCCTCGAGGGCGCGCACCTGGGCCTCGCCCTGGGCCAGTGCGGCGCGGGCCTGGGCCACGCCGGCCTCGGCGCTCTGCAGCGCGGCCTCCGCGCGCGCCAGATTCGAGGCGGTTTCATCCGCCGTGCGCTGGTCCTGGATGTTCTCCGCGGCGAGCTTCTGCCAGCGCGCCAGATCCACCTTGAGCCAGTCGCGCTGCACCCGCGGCTCGCCCGCGCCGGCTTCGGCCCGGACCACCTCGGCCGAGAGCCGCGCCAGATCCGCGCTCGCCGCCTCGCGCTGGGCGATGGTGCGCGCGATGGTGGCCTCGGCGGATGCGAGATCGGCCTCGGTGCGCTGCACCGAGGCGCGCACCTCGTCGGAATACAGCCGGGCCACCACCTGACCCTTCTTGACCACGGAGCCCTCGACCACGTTCATCTCGACGATCCGGCCCGGGGTGTCCGCGGACAGGGCCGCGCGCTTGGCCGCGACGATGTAGCCGTTGGCGGACGTGCCCGAGACCGCGCTGGCCGCCTGACGGCTGGAGCGCACCGCCTTGGTGATCGACACCTCGGGGAGTCGCAGGCGGTCGACCGCGCGCGTCAAGGGCTTGCGGAACACGAAGGCGGCCCCCCCGACGAGGAGCAGCAGCACGAGCCACACCAGGGGCGCCCGACTGCGTCGAGGGCGGCGCCCGGCGGCGGCGCCGGCGGCGCCCGATTCGCGGTCGATTTTCAGCTGGCTGAGGTCCACGCGTGTGTGCTTCGCAGTCGATTCGGAACTCGGCGGTCGCCGGGCGCGGCGGGACCCCGGCGGCAGCCGTGGTGGGCCCCGTGCCTGGGCGGCGGCGCCTGGTGGGAGAGACCGGGGCGCGAGATTCTAGCCGAACCGTTCACCCGGCCGCAGCCTCCCGACGGGGCCCGGGGCCCGCCGCCGCCTGTTGTGCCCCGTGCCCGGCCTGGAATCCCCGGCGGGCTTCGGATCCGGGACTCAACGTCGCTGCCGCAGCAGCCAGTCCACGGCGGGAGGCAGGGCCGGGCCCACCAGGGTCAGGTGCCCGAGTTGCGGGAAGAGCCGGAACTCGACGCGCGCGCCCGCGGCCGCCGCCCGCTCGGCGGAGGCCCGTGTCAGTTTCGCCGGCACCACTCCGTCCGCTTCGCCGGCCAGGGCGAGCACTGGTGCGGCCGCCGCGGACTTGGAGAAGGCGCCGCCCGCGAGGCACGCCACGGCGGCGATGCGCCCCGCCAGGGGCTCCGCCAGGGAGGACGCGGCCCCGGCGCCCATGGAATGGCCGATCAGGTACACGCGCGCCGGATCGACGGCGTAGTCGCGGGAGAGTTGCTCGATCAGCCCGACCATGGCGCGCTCTCCCGCGGCACCGAAGAACACGTTGGCGGGGGAGGCCAGCAGGAAGCCCCGTTCGGCGGCGAGGTCCTTGAGGCGGCCCAGGTCGTAGGCGTCGAAGAACATGTTCTCGTCGCCCCCCGCGCCGTGGAGGGCGATCACCAGGGCGGACGGCTGGTCGCCACAGGCGGAGGCCGGCGCGAAGACCCGCAGCGGCAGAACGTCGGCCCTGCCGCGGCGGCCGGGTTCGCGCGGCAGGGCGCGCCACACGTCCCCCGGGCGGCGGCGGTAGGGATCGCGCCCCGCTTCCAGGGCGCTCACTTCGGCTTCGATCTCGCGGGAGAGGCGCGCCAGATCGGCCTGGAATTCGGCCGAGCGGGCCGGGTTTTGGACCTCGACCAGGAGCTTGGCGCGCTCCACGGCGCACAGGCGGGCGGAGGCGAGCCCGGGCAAGAAGGTCGGGTCCTGCTCCAGGGTCGAGAGTCGCTCCAACAGGCGCTCCCGCAGCTCCCCGAGGGCCGAGGGGAGCACGTGGAAGGAGGCCACGGTGGCGCCGCCCACGCGCACCTCGTAGCGGCCCTCGAGGGGAGGCGTCGCCAACGGGAGGGGCGCGCGGCGGCCCTCGGGGCTTCCGGCCAGGAGATCGCCGATCGACAGGCGCAGCACGAGCGCGTCCGCGGGCGAGCTCTTGGGCGACCCGGGTGCTTCCTGGGAGGCGGGGCCCCCGAGCGGGCCGTGCACCCGGAATTCCACCTGCGCCGGGGCCGACGCGGCGTCCACGGCGCGGAAGAAGTCCCAGACCAACTCCAGCGGCGTTTCCGCGCCGGCCACGAGCACCTGGGGCTCGCAGCGCGCGGACAGGGCGGTTCCCAAACGGGTCCCAGGGTCCATGGGCCGCAGTCGATGCTCCAGGTCCCGGATGGCGCACAGTGCCCCGGTGCCGTCGCCCAGGAAGAACGCCAGCGTGGCCGAGTCGAAGCCGCGCGCGACGTCGATCCGCAGGCGCCCCTGGACCTCCGCGGCGGCCGCGCGGTCTTCCGGTCCGCGAAGCTCTGCCTCGGCGGCGGCGGCCCGGGCGTCGGAGTCGCGCACGGCGCGTTCGAAGTCCAGCAGGGCCCGCGACAGGTCCAGGCGGGTGGCCCGCGCGGCCTCAGGGAATTCGTCGTCACCCGCCGAGACCCGGCGCTCGGCGGACGGCGACCGGGATTCCTGGAACCGCGGGAACCCCGGGCCCGGGGCGTGGACAAGCGGCGAGAGGCACAGCGCGAGCCAGGCCCACTGGGGCGGACGACTCATGGAAACAGCGTCTGCGGGGGAGCGGTGTGCTTGCCGAAGCGAGCCAGGTAGCCGTCGACCGACCATTTGCGCGCGGTGTTGTCCGAGCTCATGTAGCGGATCTTGCCGAAGATCGGCCGCTCGGGCCCCCAGGGCCGGTCGTAGCGGCCCAGCACCCAGAAGATGCCGCTGTAGGAATTGGGATCGCGGCCGTCGAGGGCGTACTTGTTGTTGAGCTCGATCATCGCTTCCAGCGCGGCCCGCGGCGATTCCGTCCACTCCAGGATTTTCTTGCCCCACAGCATGCGCAGGTAGTTGTGCATGCGGCCCGTGCTGGTCAACTCGCGCTGGGCCGCGTTCCACAGCTTGTCGTGGGTCGCCGCCTGCTCCAGCTGCTGCTTCGAATAGAGCACGGGCCGTGGGTCGGCGGCGTGTTCCTCCAGCGTCTGGCGCGCCCACAGGGGCAGGGACTCGTAGCGATCGTGGTCGGCGCGCTTGGAGCAGAAGTTGAAGCCCAGCTCCCGCCAGGTCACGGCCTCGTCCAGGAAGGCCTCCGCCGGCGTGCTCATGCCCCACCAACCCGCGCGGGAGCCCGAAGTCTTGGACGAGAGTCGCGCGGGCGTCCATTCCTCCCGCTGGGTCAATGCGGCGAACACCTGGTGGATCGAGAGCATGCCGTAGTGCAGGTACGGCGACAGCCCGCTGGCCGCCTCGGAGTCGGGATCGCTGCGCAGGCTGTCGTAGTCCACCAGCCGTCGCGAGAGGAAGCGCGCCAGAGTGGCGCTCCCCGCGGCCTCGCCGCCCGCGTGGGATCCGTCGGCAACGGGCACGGACGGGGCCACGGAGTGGTCGATGGGCAGTCGCGCCAGTTCCTGGCGCGAGCCCGCGAGCAGGGCGGCCGTGGCCCGTGGCCAGCGGGACTCGACGCGTTCGTCGATCGTGACCGCGGCCCGTGCCGCGGGCAGTCGGGCCAAGGGGGCGGCCGCGGGCGGCTCCGCCAGGTGTCGGGGCAGGTTCTTCTGCAGGAAACGCCGGAAGGCGTAGGCCGTGGGGAACACCTCCGTCGCGGCCCGCAGGGGCAGGATGCCGCAGGAATCCACCAGCTCCAGCCGCACATCGAGTTGGCGGGCGGCGGACTCGACCATCGCGGGGTGGAAGCCGCAGGGGAATTCGTCGCTGACCACCACGGCCGCGCGGGAGGCCAGGGCGGAGAGCAGGCCCTTGCCCGCGCCGGGCGAGGGCTCCACGTAGGCGTAATGGGCCACGCCCCGGGAGGCGCAGACGGCGGCCGTTTCGGCGATGGCCCCCAGGGCGAAGGCGTGCAGGCGGTCGCTGGCCCAGCGGTAGTCCGCCCGCAGGGCGTCGAGCACCAGGAGGGGCCGGTCCAGGGCCCGCGCGTGCTCCACGGCGCGCTGCAGGGCGAAGTTGTAGCCCGTGCGCCGGTAGGCCGTGCACCAATACAGGACGTACTCGCGCTCGGGCCGCGGCTCGCGCTTGGAGACGGCGCGCACGCGCAGTTCAGGGACGGGGTTCATCGTGCTGCTCCCACGGAGTCCGGAGTGCGCAGGGCGCGCCCATGCCCCTCCTCGCCCTCGAGGTAGTCCAGGACCTGGCGTTCGGCCCAGAAACGACCGCCCTCGCCGCCGGCGGAAATGAAACTCATGTGTCCGCCGAACAACGGCCGCCGAAAGGTGAAACGGCCCGCCGGCCGCGACGCCGGATCGCGCCAGGGGGCGAAGGGCACGAACGGGTCGTCCTGCGCATGGATCGCGAAGACCGGGATGCGGATCCGACCCAGGAGCCAGCGCGCCCCGCCGCGGCGGTAGAAATCGTCGGCGTCCCTGAAGCCGAACTGGGGCGCCGTGACGCGCTCGTCCCATTCGCGAAAGGTCGCCACGCGTTCCAGTCCGCGGCTGTCGAAGCGAGCGGGGAAGCGGGCCTCCTTGACGCGCACCAGGGAGAGCATCTCGCGCAGGAAGAATCGCCGGTACACCGCGTTGCCCTCGACCTCGTCCAGGGAACGCTGGGCCGCTTCGAGGTCCATGGCGGGCGAAATGGCGCTCACCGAGGCGAGCCAGGGGGGCGCCTCCGCCGACAGTTCGCCGGCGAGCTTGAGGACCATGTTGCCGCCCATGGACCAGCCGCACAGGTGCACCCTCGGGGCGTCGCATCGCTCGCGGGCGGCGCGGGCCACCGCCAGAACATCGCCGCTCTGGGCCGTGCAGTACAGCGTGGAGGACAGGGCCTCGGTGCCCCCGCAGTTGCGCAAATTCATGCGCGCCACCTGGAAGCCGCGCGCCAGGAGCTTGCAGGCCAGGCCCCGCACGGGGCCCGAGTCGGCGCTGCCCGACAGGCCGTGGACGAGCACCACCAGGGGCGCGGGCACCCAGGTCTCCAGGGGTCGCGGGGGGGGCCCCGGGGCGGCGCGGTGCAGCAGCACCTCGACCTGGGTGCCCGGTTCCACCTCGACCCGCAGCACTTCGTGGCCCGCGAGCGCTTCGCTTCCCGCGCCGAGCCAGGGTCGCGGAAGGAGACCGGCCAAGGTCATGGCGTGGGCATTGCGCAGGAACGGGTGGGGCTCGAAGGCATCGCCGTGGTCGTCGAGGGGAGCGCCCCGCGGCGGTGCGCGGAATCCGAGCCCGGCCCTATCCACGGGAGAGTTGCGCCGCGCGCCCCAGGACGCGGTCGAACATCCGCGCGTCGAGCCGGCCCGTGCGCGTGTTGAGCTGGCTCGGGTGGTAGGAGGCGATCAAATGGATGCCCGCGATTTCCTGTTCGGCCCCATGTCCGAAGCGCGCGCGCCGCGGCGGCCGGATCCCCCCGGAATTTCCCGGGCCTGCCTGGGCCGCCAGGCGCCCGACCAATTGCCGATGGGCCGCGCGCCAGGCGATTTCTCCCAGGCAGACGATCACCCTGAGACGGCCCATCAGGGCCAACTCGCGCTCGAGGAACGGCGCGCACCGCGTGCATTCCGCGGGGCTGGGCCGATTGCCCGGAGGCACGCAGCGCACGGCGTTGGCGATGCGCGCCCCGCGCAGGGCCAGTCCGTCGTCCCGGGCCGTGGAGTCCGGCGCGCTCGACCAGCCGGCGCGGTGCAGCGCTCCATAAAGGAAGGGCCCCGCGCCGTCGCCGGTGAACGGCCGTCCCGTGCGATTGGCTCCGTGGGCCCCCGGGGCGAGGCCCAGAATCAGCACCGGGGCCGTGCGCGCCCCGAAGGAGGGCACGGGCAGGCCCCAATAGTCCTTCCCCAAGTGGGCGCGCTTCTTCTCCCGCGACACCTGCTCGCGCCAGCGCACCAGCCGGGGGCAGGCCCGGCAAGCTTGGATCTCGCGCTCCAGGTTTGCCCAGGTGTCCATGGTCTTCGGGAGGCGTGTTCGTTGGGCCGGCACGGGCGCGGGATCCTAGAGTCCTGATCGAGAAGTTCGTACCCAAACCCGGGGGGCACGACCCTCGGCGGGCGCCGGGCCGTGGAACTTGCCGCGGAACCTCGGCCCAGGGCGCCCCGGTCCCCAGGGGACTGTACGGCGGGGGCGGCCGTTCGGATGCGGCCTCCTCCCTCGGGCGCGCCCGCCGCCGGCGAGGGCCCGGGAGCCCGCGTTCGGCGGTTTCGGACTGTCCGGACCCCTCCCGCGGGGCCTCCCGTGTGCGAACTTCGCCGATGCTGCAAGATGGAGAGCGCGACATGAGTGGACCAGGTCGAGAGACGGCGGGCGACCACGCGTTTCCGCAAACGAGGCACTCGGTTTTCGAACGCGTCCGGAGCGCCGACGAAGCCCTGCGCCGACTGGGTTGGGAGGCCCTGGCCCAGTCCTATTGGAAGCCGGTGTACAAGCTGCTGCGGATGCGTTGGAAGGCCGACCCCGAACTGGCGGAGGACTGGACCCAGGGCTTTTTCGCCCACGCCCTGGAGCAGGGCACCTTCGAGCGCTTCGACCCCGCCCAGGCACGACTGCGCACCTACCTGCGCCTGTGCCTGGACGGCTTCGTCGCCAACCAGCGGGCTTTCCAGGGTCGGGCGAAGCGCGGGGGCGCGGCGCGGGTGCTCTCCCTGGACTTCGAAGCGGCGGAAGGGGAGCTGGCCGCTTCCACGCCGCCCGCGACCGAGGACCTCGAGGCCTATTTCCAACGGGAATGGATGCGCTCCCTGTTCGAGCTGGCCCTGGCGGACCTGCGCCAGGAACTGGAGCAGGCGGGGAAGGGGCAGGAGTACCTGCTGTTCGCGCGCTGCGACCTCGAGGGCGCCGAGAGCGGCCGGCGGCCCTCCTATGGGGAGCTGGCGCAGGAGTTCGGGATCACACTGGGCCAGGTCACCAGCCGCCTGCACGCACTGCGGGCGAAGCTGCGCGCGCGACTCCTGGCCCGCCTGCGGGAGACCTGCGCCGACGAAGACGAGTTTCGTGCCGAGGCCCGCGCGATCCTCGGGGGCGTCGAGCCGTGAACCGCGGTTTTTCCCTGGGGGACCGGACCCTGGATCACCTGCGCGCCCTGGTGGACGCGCCCGACGTCGAGGGCACGCGCTACGAGTTGATCGAGCTGGTGGGCCGCGGCGGCATGGGCTCCGTGTGGCGCGCCCGCGACCGGCTCCTGGAGCGCGACGTGGCGCTCAAGGTGCTCAACCTGGCGGAACCGGAGGCCGCGGCGGCCGCCGATCCGGCGCAGGGGCCGCGCCCCGCGGAGGTCCGCGGCGCGCGCATCGTCCAGGAGGCCCAGGTGCTCGCGCGCCTGGAGCATCCCGGCATCGTCCCGGTGCACGACGCCGGAGTCCTGCCGGACGGTCGCGCCTTCGCCTGCATGAAGTTCGTGCGCGGCAAGCGCCTCGACGAGCTGGTGTCCGCGGGCCTTTCCGAGTCCGAGCGGCTCTCGATCTTCTCGCGCATCGCCGAGAGCGTGGCCTTCGCCCATTCCCGGGGCGTGCTGCACCTGGACCTCAAGCCCGCCAACATCATGGTGGGGGAGTTCGGCGAGGTGCTGGTGCTCGACTGGGGCCTCGCGCGTCTGGAGCATCGCCCGCAGAAGGGCGTGCGCGCGGGCACCCTGGGGTTCATGGCTCCCGAGCAGGAACGGGCCGCCGCGGACCTCGACGCGCGGGCGGACGTGTTCGCCCTGGGGCGCGTGCTGGCGTCCCTGGAGCTGGGCGGCCGGGAAATCGCCGCCATCGTGGCCCGCGCGACCCGCGAGCGACGGGAGGAGCGCTACGGCAGCGCCATGGAGCTCCACTCCGACGTGCAGGCTTTCCTGTCGAACGAGCGCGTGCGGGCCCTGCGCGAGGGCCCGGCGGCGCGGCTGGCCCGTTTCGGCCGCAAGTACCGCGCGGCCCTGTGGCTGGTGGGCGCCTATGCGCTCATGCGCGTGGGCTTCGAGCTGTTCCGCCTGTGGCGGGAATCCGGGAATTCCTGAAAGGACGCGCGGGAAACCTGGAACAAGGCCCCTGAACCGCGCTCCGCACGGAATCCCCCGCGGAGGCGCCGCCGAAACCCCACGAATTCGCGAGAAGATCCATGAACAAGCCCCTGCTCGGACTGACCCTGGGTGCCGTGCTCGGCGCCATCGACGGCGCCTCGGCCTACTTCTACCCCGACGTGCGCGAGTACGGGATGATCACCGGCATCGTGATCGGATCCATGGGCAAGGGGCTCGTGGCGGGCCTGGTCACCGGCTTCATCGCCAGGAAGCTCCGCAACGTGCCCCTGGGCATCCTCTCCGGGCTCCTCGTGTTCGCGGCGATCACCTACCCCATCGCGATCATGGAGAATCCGGACACCCACAAGGTCTACTTCTGGGAGATCATCCTCCCCGGCTCCCTCTGCGGAGCCATCGTCGGCTACGCGACGCAGCGCTACGGCAGCACGCCGAATCGCCAAGCCATGGCCCGGGCGCGGTAGGCGAAGATGCGCCGCAGTTGGGGCGCGATCATCCAGCGCACCAGGAGCCTTCCGATCCCGGGGAGCGGCGCCGAGAACAGCACGCGATCTTCCATCAGCGTCGTGTGGCCCGCCGGATCCTCGCCGCGGCGGAAGCGATGCTCGTGCCACCAGCAGCGGTAGGGCCCGCGGTGCTGGGCATCGGCGAAGCCCTCCGCTCCGTTCCATTCCTCGATCACCGTGAGCCAGGAGAGGGGCAGGGGCCCGAGCCGGATCGTGTACTGGATGCGCGTTCCGCGGGCCATGGCGATCGGCAGCGGCGTCTCGATCTGGAAGCGCATGGAGGACGGCGTCATGGAGCCCAGGTTCTCGGCGCTGGAGAAGAACAGAGCCACGCTCTCGAGCGGCGCGTCCAGGCGCGTGGTCGCGAGCAGCGCGTGGGTCGGCGGCCGCGACCTCAGGTAGGGATGGTCCGGGACGTCGCGGGCGGCCTCGATGCGCACGGGGGCCCCGTTCCCGAGCAGGGAGCGCAGCGCGGCGCCCAGCTCCGGGTGTGCGAAGCGGAATCCCGCCGCGAGGAAGCGTGCGGGCACGGCGCGCTGGCCGGCCAGCAGCACGGCGCCGGCTTCGCCCAAGAGGAGCCGCAGCGCGATCCCCGGCACGGGGAACACCGCGGGCCGTCCCACGGCCTCAGCCAGGGCGCGCGTGAAGTCCCTGTTGGTCACCGGCTCGGGCGCCGTGGCGTTGAAGGCTCCCTCCAGGCGCGGATCGTCGAGGGCCCGCACGAACATCTCCAGCAGGTCGTCCAGGTGGATCCAGGGCACGAACTGGCGGCCCGAACCCAGACGCCCGCCGAGGCCGAGCCGGAAGGGCAGTTCCATGGCGCCGAGCACGCCGCCGCCCGGTCCCAGCACGATTCCCGTGCGCAACAGGACCACGCGAGCGCCCGAGCGCGCCGCCTCCATCGCGGCCGCCTCCCAGTCGAGGCACAGTCGCGCCAGGAAATCGTCGCCCTCGCGCGAATCCTCTCGCAGGACTTCGTCGCCGCGATTTCCGTAGAGACCCACGGCGCTGGAGCTGACGAAGACCCGCGGGCCCCGCGCTGCCCGCCCCATGGCGGCGGTCAGGCGCCGCGCGAGTCCCACGCGACTGTCGGCCAGGCGCCGTTTCTGCTGGGCGCTCCAGCGCTTGCCGATCACCGGTTCCCCGGCCAGGTGCAGCACGGCATCGCAGCGATCGATCTCGGCCGCGAGCGACTCCTCTCCGGCGGCGGAAGGGTCCAAGCGCAGGCGCTCGACTCCCGCCGCCAGCAGCGTCCGCGCGCGCTCGGGATCACGCACCAGGGCCACCACGCGGTGGCCGTCGCGCTCCAGCCTCAGGCAGAGCGCGCGGCCGACGAAACTCGTGGCTCCGGTGACGAGGATGCGCATGTGTGCGGGGGTCGTGATGCAGGAGGCCGCGGCCGGCCGCTCTGCGGAGCGCGAGTCTAGGGATCCAGGGTTCCCCGCGCAGCAGGCTTGCCGCCCTGCCCTGGAGTTCGCATGGTGAGGGCCCCTGGATTCAGGAACCCCGCCATGCTCCACCTGCTCGCGCTGCTCACAGCCTTCCAATCCCCCGCGGCCGGCACCGCCGTCGGCTTCGACCAGCATTTCACGGGCGCCACCCTGCGCGTGGGACTGCACCACGCGGGCACGGCCGACGAAGAGCGGCTCTCCATCGACCACCTGCGCATCGAAGGCCCCTGGGCGGGTCCCCGGGCGCGGCCCTTGGATCCCACCGGCTTCGGCAAGTTCCGCGTCGAGCTGCGCGACCTGGAAAGCCAGACCCTGCTGTACTCGCGCGGCTTTGCCAGCATCTACGGCGAGTGGGAGACCACGGCCGAGGCCAAGCAGAGGTTCCGCGTCTTCGAGGAAAGCCTGCGCCTCCCCGAGCCGCGGCGCAGCGCCCAACTGGCGATCCAGAAGCGCGGCGCCGACGACACCTTCCGCGAGCTGTTCGTGCAGGCGATCGACCCCCGCTCGCGAATCGTGGACCGTGCGCCCTGTGCCGCACGGGGGGAGGTGATCCCGCTGTTCGAGGAGGTCGACCCCGCGCGCGCGGTGGACCTGCTGGTGGTGGCGGACGGCTATGCCGCCGCCCAGCGCGAGAAGTTCGTCGGCGACTCCCGGCGGCTGGTGGAGGTGATGTTCAAGACCGAGCCGTTCCAACGCCGTCGCGCGGACTTCAACGTGCGGCTGCTGTTCACGGCCTCCCCGGAAGCCGGCATCTCGAACCCGCGCAAGGGCGTGTGGAAGGACAGCGCCCTGGGCTGCTCGTTCAACGCCTTCGATTCCGACCGCTACGTCCTCACGCAGCGCGACTTCGAGTTGCGCGAGATCGCTTCCCAGGCCCCCTACGACACGCTGATCCTGCTCTTCAACGAGAAGAAATACGGCGGCGGGGGGATCTACAATCTGTGGGCGACCTGCGCCGCGGACACCGAGCCCGCGCCCTATGTCTTCGTGCACGAATTCGGCCATTCCTTCGCGGGCCTCGCCGACGAGTACTACAGCTCCCAGGTGGCCTACGAGGACTTCGTGGCCCCCGGCGTGGAGCCCTGGGAACCCAACGTGACGGCGCTGCTCGATCCCTCCAAGCTCAAGTGGAAGGACCTGGTGGAGAGCTCGACGCCCTTGCCGACGCCCTGGGACAAGCCGCGCTTCGACGCCCTGGACCTCTCCTACCAGGCGAAGCGCGCGGAGCTGCTCGCGGCCGGGGCCGGCGAGGATACCATGGAAGCGCTGTTCCGCGAGGTGAAGGCCTCCACTGGTCCGCTGCTCGCCGCGGAGAAATTCGCCGGCAAGGTGGGCGCGTTCGAGGGCGCCTGCTACCAGGCCAAGGGCCTCTACCGACCGTCGGCCGACTGCATCATGTTCACGCGCAACCCGACCAGCTTCTGCCGCGTCTGCGAACGAGCCCTGGAGCGCACGATCGACAGCTACGTGAAGTAGGCCTCGTCCCGGCGCCGCCGCGCGAACAGCGGCACGGCGAACAGGCCCGCCAGGAAGCCGCCGATGTGGGCCCAGAAGGCGATGCCCTGGCTGCTGCCTTGATCCAGCGCCCCGACCGAGGCGCCGAAGAGCTGCAAGAGGAACCAAAACGCCAGGAACACGATCGCGGGCACCTCGAACAGCAGCGGAAAGATCAGGATCGGCACCACGGCAACGATGCGGCCGCGGGGGAACAGCCGCACGTAGGCCCCCATGACTCCCGCGATGGCCCCCGACGCGCCGATGGTGGGCATGTCCGAATCCGGCTCCACGACCACGTGCGCCATGCCCGCGACCACGCCGCACAGGAGATAGAAGGCGAGGAAGCGCAGGCGACCGAAACGCTCTTCGACGTTGTCGCCGAAGATCCACAGGAACCAGAGATTCGAGAGCACGTGCAGCAGGCTGCCGTGGAGGAAGGTGCTGGTGACCAGCGTGGCGAAGTCGGCGGGACCCAGCGACTCGCCGGAGCGCCAGCGGGGATCGGCGAAGCGTGCCGGCACCAGGCCCAGGGACTGCACCAGGGACTCCAGCTCGCCCGTCGGGAGCGAGAGTTCGTACAGGAACAGGAGCCCGTTGATCGCGATCAGGGCCACCGTGATCCAGGGCCGAATCCGGCTCGGTTGCTTGTCGCGCAGGGGGAACATCGCGGCGGGTCGGGTCCGGCCCCGAGGATACGCCGGACCGGGGTCGGAGCGCAGCTCGCGCCCGGAGCGAGGCGGAGGGACTCCCCGGGCGGCGGCCCCGGGCATTCTCGACCCGCGCCGAATGGACGCCGCGGTGGTGAGGGGCGGCGAGCGCTCGACTACACTCCCCGCACGAGAAGCCCCAGGTGAGCGCCGAACAACAGGTCAAGCCGCCGCCCAGGCCGGGTGCGTGGCGCAAGTGGACCGCGCGGGTCGCCGTGTTCCTGCTGCTCGTGGGCTCGGGGCTCGTGCTCTTGTACCTGGGCCGCGAGCGCTGGCTCGCGCCCCTGGTGGTCGAGCGCGCCGCCCGCCTCGTGCGCGAGCACACCGGACTCGAGCTGACCGTGGATCGCCTGGGGGGCGACTGGTGGAACCGCCTGGAAATCGAGGGCCTCTCCCTGGCGGGCACCCAGCCCACCACGGAGCTCTCCTCGCTGCGCATCGACCGGCTGGAGCTCAAGATCGACGCTCGGCGGCTCCTGCGAGGGGACCTGACGGCAATCACCTCGGTCTTCGCCGAAAGCGTCCAGGCCGCCGTGGACCTCTCGCGGCCCGTCTCCACCGTGCCACCCGGTGAGCCGTCCGCGCCGGCGTTTCCCTGGCCCGCGGACCTGCCGCTGATCTTCGTGGGCGATCTGGGGCTCGAACTGGAGCTGGGCGATGGAACGCGCGGCTCGGTTCAGGGTTTGAGCGCCAGCAACGTGGGCGGGCAGGCCGGGGCGGGCACGGAGAAATTCGCCCTGTCGGCCCGCCACGCCGAGTTCGCGAGTCCGTCCATCGGCACCCACGGCGCCGCGGTCGACCTGGGCGTCGAGTATCGCGCCGGGCTGTTCCTCCTGGACCACGTGTCCTTCGACGACCGCGAGGTCAGCCGGGCGGCTCGCCTGGACCTGCGGGACCTGGCCCGCGGCAACGCGAGGTTCGGCGCGGTCTTCGACGGCTTCGGCGGCACCCAGGAGTTCCAGGGGGAAGTGGCCTCCGGCCGGCTCTCGATCTTCGTCCAGACGCAGACGCTCGACCTGGCAGAGTTGCTGGCGCTCCTCCACGTCGAGACCAGCCTGGCGGGCCGAGTCAGCCTCGGCGGCGTCTGGGAGGCTCCCCTGGATGGGCTCTGCCACTGGCGCGCCCATGCCTCGGGGTTTGCCGACGGATTCGTGTTCGAGGGCCGCGAGGTGGACCACCTGGAAGTCGCCGGCAGCGTCGACGCCGACGTGCTCAAGCTGCGCGAGGGGGCGGCCTGGCAGGGCGCGAACACCCTGTGGGTCGAGGACTTCGCCGTGTCGCTCGCCGCCCTGAGCCTCGACGAGCTGGTGCGTTCCCTGCGCGGCGAGGCGCGCGTGGAGCTGTTCCTGCCCAGCGCCGTGCTCGGCGCGGCGCCGCGCGAGGTGCTGCTGGCCGCCGGTCGCGTGAACCATGCCAGCTTCGCCGTCGAGTGCTCGCCCTTCGGCTTCACGGTCCACGCCGGGGAAATCGAATCCGACGTGGGTGGCTTGCGCGTGCGCCGCGGGACCTTCGACTTCGGGGCCCTGGACCTGCCCTGGTACCGGGGCCTCTTGGTGGACCTGGAGGCGGAACTCTCCTTCGAGGACGTGGCGCCCCTGTTCGCGCTCTTCGGTCGCGGCGACGTTCGCGGATCGCTCTCGGGCAGCGCGCAGGTCAGCGGCGCGGCCCTGCGTCCCACCGGCCGCTTCGACCTCGCGGGAGAGGGCCTGTCCATCGCGGGCTACGACGTGGGCAGCGCACGCATCGAGGCCGAGGCCGACAGTCGGAGCCTGCAGCTCTCGCGACTGGATCTCGACGGAGGCCTGGGGCGGCTCACGGCCCGCGGGGCCTTCGACTTCGGCTCGGGCGTGCTGCGGGACCTGCGCTTCACCGCGGAAACCCGGGCCCTGGAGCGTCTGAGCTCCGGTCGAGCCGCGGCCTCCTTCGCGGCCGTCGACGCCGAGCTGAACGGGCCCTGGCGCGATCCGGAGCTCAGCGCCAACCTGCGCGCCTGGGACCTCTCGCTGTCGGGCGCCGCGTCCAAGGCCGACGGCACGGCGCGGATCCTGGAGGCCCTGGAGGTGGAGGGCCGCTGGCAGAGTGGCTGCGCCACGATCGCGAGCCTGGAAGCGCGCGTGGAAGAGGTGGACGTCGCCGCCGCGGGCCGCGTGTGCGTGGATCGCGACGGCGGGCGCTACGACGTGCGGCTGGAGCGGGCGGAGCTCTCCCGCGACGAACTGGATCTGGCCCTGGAGGCGCCCCTGGAGGTGAGCTTCGCGCCCGGCGGGTTTGCCCTGCGGGACCTGCGGGTGGCGGGCAGCGCGGGGCGCGCCGTGGGGGAACTCCTGTGGAGCGAGGCGGAGCAGCGCGGCTCCATCGATGCTTCCGAGCTGAACCCCATGCGCCTCCTGGCGCCGTTCCTGCCCGAGGGCGTCGTGCTGGAAGGCGTCCAGGGCTCCGCCTCGTTCCGCCGCGCCGGCGACGAATTCGAAGCCCAGGGCAAGCTCGCCATCGCCGACTTGCGCTGGTCCCCCGGGACGGCCGGCGCCAGCCTGGACTTCGAGGGACGCCTCGGGGCGCGCGAGCTGAACATCCAGCACCTCTCGGTGCGCTCGAAGGGCCACTACGACCTCGCGCTGTCGGGTTCTCTGCCCACGGCTCCCTTCGAGGGCCAGTGGCTGGCCGAGGGCCCCCTGGCCCTCGTCGGCGAGGCAGAGCTCACCGATCTTGGGGGCCTGCCGCCCTCGGCGGTGGCGGCTCTGCAGGGCTGGAGTGGGGCGGGGAAGGCCAGTTTCCGGCTGGAGGGGCTGAGCTCCGACGTGCGCGGCGCGGTGGAGGCCGCCGTGCGCCTGGTGCCGCCCGCGGACTCGGAGCTGTTCGCCCGCGCGGGCGTGGACTTCGTCGACCTCGAAGCCCGGGCCGTGCTCGGCGATGGCCTGCGCCTGGACCTCGCGCGGGTGGCCGTGGGGCAGCGCGCCTCGGCCGACCTCACGGGCCACATCGACGTCGCCCTGGATCCAAGGCGCTGGCTCTCCAAGGGCGGCTGGATCGACTGGCGGGCCCTGCCGGTGCAGGGGCAGGCCAAGCTCGCGGCCGAGGACCTGGGCTTCGTGGCCGAGCTCTCACCGCTCCTGCGCCGCACCGGCGGAGAGCTGCGCGGGGAACTGGCCCTGGGGGGAACTCTCGGCCGGCTCGAGCCCCGCGGCGCCCTGGACCTCGCCCGGGGCGAGCTGCGCCTTTCCAATGCGCTGGCGCCCTTCGATCGCATGTCCGCGCGCGTGGAGGTGGAGGGCACGCGGGCCCGCATCGTGTCCCTGTCCGGCGAATGGGGGGCCGCGCCGTTCTCGGCCCAGGGCAGCGTCGAGTTCGCCTCCGGCGAGCCCGTGTTCGACCTCTCGGTGCACGGCGACGGCATCCTGCTGGCGCGGGAGGAGGGCCTGCGGTTGCGGGCCGACACCGACCTCACCCTGCGCGGTCCCGTGGGCGGCCTGGAGCTGTCGGGCGCGGTGACCCTGGTGGAAGGCCGCTTCTCCCAGGACGTGGAGCTCGTCACGCTGCCCGGCGAGCGGCCCGCGCGTCGCCGGGAGCTTCTGGAACTGCCCTTCCTGCGTCAGGCTCCCTGGTCGAACATCGAATTCGAGGTGGCCGTCCGCGCCAGGAGGCCCATCCGGGTGGAGACCAACGTCGCGCGCGGGACCATCGAGCCGCGGCTGGTGCTGCGCGGCAGCGGCGCGGCTCCGCGCCTGGACGGCACGCTCCTGATCGGGCCCACGCGGGTCCGCTTGCCCGCGGCGGTCCTGGAAGTCACGTCGGGCATCTTGACCTTCCGCAACGAGACCCTGCTGGTGCCGCGGCTCGACATCACGGCCGTGACGCGCGTGCGCGGCTTCGACATCACCGCCCAGGTGGGCGGCACGTCGGCCGAGCCGGAGCTCTTGTTCACCTCCTCGCCGCCGCTCGCCAGCGAGGAACTGGCGGTGCTGGTGCTCACCGGGCAGTTGCCGGAGAGCGCGCTCACCGCCCAGGGCAGCGAAGCGGCCGTGCAGACCGTGGCCGTGTACCTCGGACGCGACCTGCTCACGCGCTGGCTGGGCGTCGAGGGCGAGAGCGAGGACCCCCTGTCCGAGCGCATCGAGTTCTACCGCGGCGCCGACGTCAGCCAGACCGGCATCGAATCCACGGAGTTCATCTTCCGCCTGACGCCCAATCCCAAGGGCAAGCGCCGCATCCTCTACTTGCGCGCCGAGCAGGACATCCACGAGCACGTGAACTTCGGCCTCAAGGTGCTGTTCCGCTTCCGGTGACCACCCTCGCTTCCCTCGCCCGGTTCCTGTTCGCCGCCGCGCTCCTGTGGGCCTGCGCCGCTTTGCCGTCCGATCCGGGCGAGGTGCAGCCCATGGCCTTCCCAGGCGCCGACACGCTGGGCAAGGACCGTCTGCGGCGGCTGGTGGCCGAGGAGGTGGGCGAGAGCATCGCCGAGGGCTGGACGCGCTCCGCGGTGGACGATGCGGCCTTCGCCATCGAGCGGGAGTACGCCAGGGAGGGCTTCGCCTTCGCGCGGGTGGAGCACGAGCTCGTGGAGGAACCCGCCGCCCAAGATCGTGCGGTGTTCCACATCGAGGAGGGGCCGCGCGTGGCCCTGGAGTCCCTGCGCTTCGAAGGGGCCGAATCCCTGCGCTTGGAGCTGCTCTCGGGGTTCTTCCCCGCCCTTCCCCGCGGAGCACTGCTGCGGCCGGGCGATGCTCCGCCCGCGCGCCGCCGCGGGACCCCGCCGTGGTGGATCGAGTCCGAGCTTCTGGACGCGGCCGAGGACCTGGAGGACTACTACTACAAGAACGGCTTCCTCGATGCGCGGGTGGAACCACCCCGGGTCACCCTGGATCCGCAGCGGCGCGGCGCCCAGGTGCTGGTGGTGGTCGACGAGGGCGTGCGCGCGCGCTTCGCCCAGGTGGATCTGGAGGGCGCGCCCCCCGAGGCCCTCTCGGACCTGCGCCGGGCCGCCGACTCGTTCCTCGGCGCGCCCTACTCGCGCCTCGCGGCCGGCGCCCTGCGCGCGCGCCTGGAGGACGAGCTCGCGCGCCGTGGATTTCCCGACGCGGTGGTCAAGCAGACCGACGAGACGCGCTCGCCCGAGGGACCCGTCGCGGTGGCCATCTCGATCGTCTCCGGGCCGCGGATCAGGATCGCGGCCGTCGAGATCCGCGGCCTCGAACGCACCCGGCGCTCGACCGTGGAGGACCTGCTGACGCTGCAGCCGGGGGACTGGTACAGCTCCGACCGCGAGCGCGAGAGCTTCCGGGCGCTGTACCAGAGCGGCTTGTTCTCGGGCGTGCAGGTGGAATTGGTGCCCGGCATCGACGCGGCGCGCGTGCTGCGAGTCGAGGTGCAGGAGGCCGATTCCCTGGAGCTGTACGCCGAGCCGGGCTACGGCTCCTATGAACGCCTGCGCGTGGGCCTGGGGGCGCGCTACAAGAACCTGTTCGGCACCGGCCGCACGGTGGAATTGGCGGGCACCCTGGCGGAGCTGGCCCAGAGCGGCCGCGCCAGCCTGATCACGCCGCGCTTCCTGGGCACCGACGTGCGCTCGACCGTGAGCGTCCTCACCAGCCGCCGCCGGGAGCCCACGTTCACCGTGCGCGAGACGGGCGCCACGTGGCTCCTGTGGCGGCGCTTCCAGAAGGAACTCGCGGCGACCCTCGGCTATGCCTTCAGCGCCACTTCCGTGTCCAACGTGGACGTGGTCGGTCCCCAGGTGCAGGCCCTGATCGACGCGGTGGAGACCAGCTCGGTATCGCTGACCCCGGTGTGGGACACGCGCGACTCCGTGTTCGTGCCCACCCGCGGCTCGGTCTCCCGGGTGACTGCCGAGTACGCGGACGCGGCCCTGGGCTCGGAGCTGGAATTCCTGCGCCTGCGGCTCTCCCACTCCACCTACTTCGACGTCTGGAACGGGGGTGCTGGCGCTGTCCTGGCGCGGCGATTGGATCATGCCCGTGGATTCCACCACGTCGATTCCCCTGCAGGAGCGCTTCTTCAACGGCGGCGAGAACACGGTGCGCTCCTTCCGCGAGGACCAGCTCGGACCCACCGACCCCGCCGGCAATCCCGTGGGCGGCGAGGCCTACCACGTGCTCTCCACCGAGCTGCGCCACAAGCTGCGCGGCAACCTGGACGGCGCCCTGTTCTACGACACGGGCACCGTCCAGCTGGACCATCAGGACTTCTTCGACCTGACCGGCTTCCGCACCGGCGTCGGCCTGGGACTGCGCTACGTGCTGCCGATCGGCCCCATCCGCCTGGACTACGGCGTCAATCCCGACCCCCGCGGCGGGGAGGCGAGCTACGTGCTGCACTTCGCCGTGGGCCTGTCCTTCTGATCCGCGATTCCGAAGGCACAATGACCCCATGAGCGCACGTCAGATCGTCGGCTGGCTGTTGATCGTCCTGTTGGTGTTGTTCGTGGCCTTCAACCTGGACCGGGCCCGCATCTGGTTCTTCGGCATCCGGGTGGAAATGCCGATCAGCCTGGCGGTGCTGTTCTCGGCCGGGCTCGGCGCCGGGGCGGCCATCCTGTTCCAGCGCCTGCGGCGCCGCTAGCAGCCCGTTGAAAAAGTCCCTACTGCGGCTTCGCGCGCAGTCGCGCTGCTGCGTCGGGCTCGTCGGGCCGTGCTCAGCGGCCAGGAAGGCCGCCTCTGCCGTCCCTTCGTCGCCCTCCTTGCGTCGCGACCGCGCGCTTCGCCTCGCTACGGGACTTCTTCAACGGACTGCTAGGCCCGCAATTGGGCCTTCTCGCGCCCCGGGGGGGAGGCTGTCCTGGGCCGGCTCAAGCCCACGGGCGTTCCTGTCGAGTTGCCGCCCATGAAGCCCACCGTCGTCGCCGTCGCGCTCGTGATCGTCTCCGTGACCGCTGTCGTGTTGCTCACCGGAGTGACGCGCCGATCGCAGGAGCCGGGCGGGACCAGCCCCAAGGTCCAGGCCCAGGTGGAACAGGCCCCTGCGCGGCCGGCCGTGGAGCGCGCCCCCTTCCCGCCCCTGGAGGGAGAGCTCTGGGAACTCCCCAGCGTGGACGCGCGCCTGCGGGTGCCCAAGGGCTGGATGATCGGCAACGTGAACAATGACGTGCGCCTGCTGCGCAATCCGGCCGATCCGCTGGAGGGCAACATGAACCTGCTCGTGATGCCGAACATCTTCGGCTTCTCGATCGAGGAGCTGCTCAACGAGAACACCGAGGAACTGGCGGTCAACCCGGACCTCAGGCTGGAGGATCGCCGCGAGCTCTACGTGATGGGGCGCAAGGTGCTGCGCTTCGACTACAACGGCACGCCGCGCGGCAAGGCCGACCAGGTGCGCTTCGTGGCCGTGGTCTGGACCCGGGGCAAGTCGCAGATCGTGCTGACCACCACCGTGCGCGCGGAGCGCTGGGGGGAGATCGCGGCGGACATCGACGCGGCCCTGGAGACCCTGCAGATCCGCTGGCCGGTCGAGCGCTGATCAGACGCCCATGATGTTGTAGCCGGCGTCCACGTAGATCGTGCTGCCGGTGATGCCGCGCGACAGGTCGCTGGCCAGGAACAGGCAGGTGTCGCCCACCTCTTCGGAGGTGATGTTGCGGCGCAGGGGCGCGGTGCTGGCGATCTGATCGAGCACCTGGGTGAAGCCCGAGACCCCCGAGGCGGAGAGCGTGCGCACGGGGCCGGCGCTGATGGCGTTGACGCGGATCCCGCGCGGCCCGAGGTCGTGGGCCAGGTAGCGCACGCTGGCCTCCAGGGCCGCCTTGGCGATGCCCATCACGTTGTAGTTCTTCACCACGCGCTCGCCGCCGATGTAGGAGAGCGTGATGATCGATCCTTGGCGGCCCTCCATCAGGGGCAGGGCGCAGCGCGCGATCTCCGTCAGCGAGTACGCCGACACTTCGTGGGCGATCATGTAGCCCGCCTTGGAGGTGTGGTAGAAGTCGCCCTCCAACTCCTCGCGCTTGGCGTAGGCGATGGCGTGGACCACGCAGTCCAGGAATCCGAATTCCTTGCGCAGGCTGCTGAAGACGGCCTCGACCTCCTCGGACTTGGTCACGTCGCAGGGGAGCACCACGGCGCCCGGCAGGTCCGAGGCCAGTTCGCGCACCGTGCGCTCCATGCGCTCATTGGCGTAGGTCAGGGCCAGGCGCATGCCCGCCGAGGCCAGCGACTTGGTGCAGGCCCAGGCCAGTGAGCGCTTGTTGGCGACGCCGAACACGATGCCGGTGCGGCCGGAGAGCAGCTGCGGGAGGGCGGGCGTCGAATCCATGGGCTCAGGCATCTCGTGGGGGAGGGCGCGGTCCGACGGGCGGGACCCCGGGGGAGGGATGGTAGCGAGTGGCCCGGGGGGAACAATCCGGGGGCGCGGGCGCGGCGCGCACCGGACGGCACCGACGGGGCGTGGACTCGTGCCGGGCACGGGCCCGTCGCGCCGGGGCAAGACGACGAGGCCGGGGTCCCGGCTGGCTCCGGGCCGGGGCTTTCCCTAATCTTGCCGCGCGTCGTTCTACGCGCGCCGCCGCCCCGCCTGCCGACGGGCCCCCAGTCGGCGCGAATGCGCTTCCCGCGCGTGCGTAGGGTCGCGGCGCCGCGCCACGGCGTGTCCTTCCCACCCGAGCCTCAGAGCGCAAGGTCCCACGATGTCCCCCTCGCCGTTCGCCCTCGCGATCCCCGTTCCCGGCGATCTGTTCAGCTTCGCCGACTCGGCCATCGAATGGGTCTACCTGGGTTGCGCGGCCCTCGGCGGGCTGGTGCTCGTGATCCAGATCGTGGCGTCCCTGTTCGGCGCCGACCACGACGCCGGCCACGACTTCCACGACGTCGGCGGCGGGGACCACGGTTCCATGGCGGGATCGTGGCTGTCCTTTCGCACGGTGGTGGCCTTCCTGACGTTCTTCGGGCTGGGCGGTCTGGTGGGGGCCACGCGCGGCTGGTCGAACCTGGCGTCCCTGGGGCTGGCGGTCCTGTGCGGCGGCGCGGCCCTGGTGCTGACGCGGCTCGTGATGCTGCAGTTCTCGCGCCTGCGCTCCTCGGGGACCGTGGAGATCCAGAACGCCGTCGGCAGCGAGGCCACGGTCTACCTGACGGTGCCCGCGGCGAAAGCCGGCACGGGCGCGGTCACCGTGGCCATCCAGGGCCGCAGCATGCAGTTCCGCGCCGTCACGGCCGGCGCGGAGCTCAAGACGGGCGCCCTGTGCAAGGTGCGCGCCGTCCACGCCGGCGACACGCTCGAGGTCGAATCGCTTTGAAGGCCGCACTTCCCGCTTCCCCAGGCGTTTCGATGCGCCGTGACCCCACGATTCTCCGATGAAAAACTCACTGCCTTTCGCGCTTCAGGACGGGAACAAGGACCTCTTCGTCCTGATTCTGTTCGTCTTCGGGCTGCTCTTCGTGCTCAGCCTGGTGCTGGTGCTGGTGCGCCGCTACAAGCGCTGCCCCTCCAACCGCGTGCTGGTGATCTACGGCAAGGTCGGCGGCGGCCAGTCCGCGCGCTGCCTGCACGGCGGCGGTGCCTTCGTGATGCCGCTGATTCAGGAGTACGACTACCTGAACCTGGACCCGATCCAGATCGAGGTGCCGCTCAAGGGCGCGCTCTCGGCGGAGAACATCCGCGTCAACGTGCCGTCCTACTTCACCGTGGCCATCGGCACCCAGCCCGCGGCCATGCAGAACGCCGCGATTCGTCTGCTCGGGTTGACCACCGACCAGATCAAGAACCAGGCCATGGACATCATCTTCGGCCAGTTGCGCCAGGTGATCGCATCGATGCCCATCGAGGCGATCAACAAGGACCGCGACGTGTTCCTGAAGAACATCCAGCACAACCTGGAGCCGGAGCTGGAGAAAATCGGCCTGGTGTTGATCAACGTCAACATCACCGACATCACCGATGAATCGGGTTACATCGAAGGCCATCGGCAAGAAGGCCGCCAGCGAGGCGATCCAGAAGGCCCAGGTGGACGTGGCCGAGCAGGTGAAGATCGGCGCCATCGGCGTGGCCAAGGCCGACCGGGAGCGCGCCGTCCAGGTGGCCGATGCGGTCAAGGAGCAGGAGGTGGGCACGAAGACCGCCGAGCGCGACATGGCCGTGCGCACCGCCGAGCTCATGAAGGAGCGCCAGGCCGGCGAGCAGACCGCGGCCTTCCAGCGCGAAGCCCTGGTCAAGGAAGCCGAGCGCGCCATGCGCATCGAGGTGGCCCGCGCCAACGCCGAGGCGATCACGGGCGAGAACAAGTCCAAGGCCTCCGTGGCGGAATCCGAAGCCGAGCTGCAGGTGCGTCAGGCCGAGGCCTACGCGGTGGGCGAACGGCGCAAGCGCGAGGCCGAGGCCGAAGTGCTCGCCGCCCAATACAAGGCCCAGACCACGGCCGCCGAGGCCCGGGCGAAGCAGATCGAAGCCGAGCAGCGCGCGGCCCTCGAAGCCCCCGCGCGCGCCCAGAAGGCGCGCGTGGTGGTCGAGGCCGAGGCCGCCGCGGCCAAGCTCGCCCTGGAAGCCGGGGCGCGCGCCAATGCCATCGCCATCGAGGCCGAGGGCGAGGCCAAGGCGATCTATGCCAAGCTCGCCGCCCAGGCGCGGGGCGAGTACGAGATCCTGGCCAAGAAGGGCCAAGGTCTGCGCGAGATCATCCAGGGCACCGGGAGCGCCAACGCCGCGTTCCAATTGATGATGCTGGAGCACCTCGACCACCTGGCGGAGACCTCCGCCAAGGCGATCTCGAACATCAAGTTCGACAAGATCACGGTCTGGGACGGCGGCCAGGCCGGCGGCGGAACCAGCGGCTTCCTGAAGAACCTGGGTGGGGCGGTTCCGCCGTTGATGGACGTGATGCGGACCATCGGCGGGGTCGAGATGCCCAAGTACTTCGGAAAGCTGGCCACGGAGGATTCCCTGTCCACGCCTCCCGCGACTCCCACGCCCCAGAGCCCTCCGGCGTCGGCCGCCGCGGCCGGGAAACCCGCGGGCCAGTAGCCACGGGCGGATCCGGGGATTTCCCCGTCGGGCCCGCAGAGACTTCCGCCGGCAGGGGCCTCCCAGGCCCTTGAGGCAGTCCCTCTCGCGGTTTCGCGCGGTTCGCCTCGCCAGGGGACTCTTGCGGCGGACGGCCAGGGGGCGCGGGGGCGCGAAGTGCGCCCCCGCGCCCCTGTGTTTTCCACAGTTCCCGCCGCCAGACGTGTCAGCTCCGTCGGCGTCCTTGGGGAATTTCCGCCCGGCCGAGGGCCCTGTCCCGCGCCGGAGGGCCTCCCGCCGGGGTGGAGGGCCGGGGGCTCCCGGAATTTCCCTGGCTCCCTAGACTTCGGACATCGAACCCACGGCCTCCACGGGGAGGACGGCCGGTGCCCAAGGCACCTGCGCCGTGATTCCCGTGAACACGCCGCTGCCGATCTCGCGCGGGCGCCACGCAGGGCTCGCCGGGCGCGAACCGAATCCGATGCAGTTGTCCCACGCTCCACGGGCCCTGGCTCGGCGGAGTGGTTGCCGCGGAGAGAAAGAAGTCGACCCGTGACGAGTCCGAGGAAGTTCCTGGCGCGCGAGCGGCCCAAGGCGCCGCGGGATCCCGCGGCCATCGGCGTTTCGGCGCCCGCCCCTGCCGCGCCGGCGGCGATCCCGCTCGACCCAGACAGGGAACCCGGAAGCGCGCACGCCGGCCTGCACGAAGAGCTGCCCGGTCCCGGGGCCCACGGTCTGGCGCCGACCGAGATCGGCGCGTTGCTCGACACCGCGCTCGGCGTGGCGAGCGGCGCAGCTCCCGAACCTGAGGGCGAATCCCCGCGCGCCGGTGAGCGTTGGCGCGCGCTGCTGGGCGGCATGGGGCCCCGCGAAGTGCTCGCGCGCCTGCTGCAGGGCGACCCCCTGGAATTGCGGCGCGTGGTGGCCGCGCGCCTCGCGGCGGGCGCCTACCTGTTCGACGCCGATCGCGTGCACCTGCGGGCCCTGGCCCACTGCGCGCGGCGGGCCGTTCGCTACCGAGGCAACCCGCCCCTGGCCCCTTGGCTCGTGCTGCAAGTGGATCAGGCTCTGGCCGACCTGCTGCGTGAGGATCTGCAGGCGGAACGGCGCGGCGCCGTCCTGGAGGAACCCGAGTCGGCGGTGTTGTCGGACCTGGCGCGGCCCCTGGGGCTCGATCCGGCGACCATGCGACGCGTGTGCCTGACCCACAACCTGCTGCCCGATGCGGAGCGCCAGGCCTTTCACGCCCTGGTGATCGCGGGCAAGTCCCTGGAGCAAGTGGCCCTGGAGCAGGGCGCCAGCGGTGTCGAAATCGCGCGCCGCGCGCGCCGCGGACTCGAGGCCGTGCTGATTGCCGCGGGCGCCCACGGACGCACGCGCCCGGAGGAGGGGCGGGTCGAAGAGGGGCGGGTCCCCGAGCCCGAGGTCCAGGATTCCGCGGGCCTCCAGAACCCAGCCATTTCCGAGGCCCCGCCGCGCGAGGAGCGCCGTTTCCCGCCCGGTGGTCGGCCCGGCAGAGCCCCGTCGCCCCAACCCGCGACGGAAGCGCCGCGGTCGCGACGCCGGGCCCGCCGAGCACTTCCCGCGCTCGCCACGACCTCCGCAAGACCAGCTCGCCGCGACCCGACACCGACCGATCCCGCTAGCCCCAGCACCAGCACCGACACGCCATGGAACCCCGATCCACGCCCTCCAACCTCTCCCGCTTGATGCACGACCTTTCCCTCCGCGAGGGCGAGGACCTGCAGCGGGCACTGGCGGAATCCACCGCCCTGCTCGCGCGCCTGACCCTGGGGGCGCCGTCGCGAAGACAGGCGGGCGGAGCCCCCAGCGACATCGCCACCCTGGAGCGAGCCCAGCGGGAACTGGATCGCATCGTGGCGGGGGAATTGGCGCGCCTGTGCCGACAGGCGGCCGCCGCCGGTTCCTGGGTGGCCGAGGGGCCGCGGCGTGCCCACGGTTTCGCGCTCCCCGTCGCCCCAGGGGAACTGGCGCGGCTCCTCGACGACGAACTTCGCTGCGCGGAACAACTCCAGTGCCTGCCCGAGGCGGAGCAGGATCGTCTGCGCGAGCTGTGCACCCGCCTGGCCGCGGGGGAATGCGATCGGCCTGCCTTCCGCGCCGCGGCGGAAGGGCTCGAAGCACGCCTGGGGGACCTGCCGGGGGATTTGCCGGGCCAGGCAGGGCGGGCCGCCGTGCGCAGCCGTTGCGGCGGACGGCCTGCTCCACCGGATTCCAGCGCCCGAGAACCCAGGTCCGTCGATCCCGAGGGCCCCTAGAGCGACCTCACCACCCCAGCGCCATGGATCACCGTCCCACGGATGCCCTGGAGATGCTCCTGCCCGACGCCGCGCCCCAGTTCTGGCAGCGCGCGCAAAGGGTGACCACGTTTCTGCGGCTGCTCTCCGACGACGGACGCGGCTCCGGGGCCGCGAGCGTGGGCGTCAGCCTGGCCAGGGCCCATGGGGAGTTCGAGCGCGCGGCCTCCCAGCGCCTGGCCCGCATCCACGAGGAATTGCTGCGCCACCACCTGTACGCCCTCCTGGGGCCGGACTCGTTCCTCCATTGCGGCGAGTGCGAGGGTCCCCTGCAGCAGGCGTGGAGCGCCCTGGAGGAGGAGCGGGGCGAGACCGACGGGTTGTGTCACGTTCCCATGCCGGGCGAGCGCACCGAGCAAGTCGTCCGTCGCCTGATCGAGGGTCTGGAGCACGCGGGGGCCGGTTCAGCGCGCGTCGGTCTGTGGCGCGCGCGCCTGGCGCGGGCCGAGGCCGGTCCCCTGGCCGGGGAGCGCGCCCACCGATCCCTGCTGGAGAGCGTGGCGGACCGCGGCACGCCAGGGGGGCGTGCTCCCGCGGGGCTTGGGTCGCGGGCCCTGGCGGGCATGCTCGAATGCCAACTGGACCGCGGAGCCGTGCGGCTGGCCCGCGCGCGACTGGAGGAGGAGGGTGCCCGCGCGCTTTCGGATCCACGCCTGCGACGGCTCGCGGCCTGGACCCGCGCCCTGTGCGGCGACGACGGTGGCGCGCGCGCCTTGCTCGGATTCGCGACCCACGGGCGTCGCCGCCTTCCGCGCCCACTGGCGGAATTGCGCGCCCGCGTGCCGGCCTTCGCGGCCTGCTTCTCGGGGCAGCCCAGCGCTTCGACGGCGCGCAGTTCCTTCAGTTCCACGGAGGGCCTCGACCTGGTCTGCGAGGGTGGCGCGGCGCCCGGTTTCCCCGAGGCGGTGCACCCGCTGGGCGCGGACGCGACGGCCACGGGCCTGGCGGCCGCGGCGGCCCTGGCCCGCGGCAGCTTCGGAGCGACCCTGTTCGCCGCCTGGGTCCTGGTGTCGCCCGGTCGAGCCCGACTGGCGGCCCACGCGGTCGCGCCGGCCTTGGCAGGCAGGCTGCGCGACTGGCGCCAGGCGCGCGAGGGCGTCTGGTCCGATCGCCGCGAGCCGGAGGCCCAATTGCTCGCGGACGCCCAGTCGCGCATCGTCCATCGCCTGGGTGCCGACGAAGGCGCCGCCGGTCCGCGGAATCCCATCGATCCCCAGGGGATCCGGGCCGCGGCCCTGGTGCCGGTGACGGACGCGGCGGGCGATGTGCTCGGTTGGCTGCATTGGGAGTTCGAACACCACCTCGTTCCGTCCCAGGCGCGCCTCTGGAGCCTGTCGCGAACCTGGCGCGGGCGCCTGGAACCCAAGGCTCCGCCGCCGCTCTCCGTCCTGCCTCGAGCCCCCGAAGTCGAGGGCTCGATCGCGGCCGCGGTCCTGGGCGGCTTCGTGGACGGCCTCAATCTGAAGACCACCCAACGGCGCTGGTCGGCGTTCCTGGTGGGGGAGCAGGGGCCCGTGCTGGTGGCCCAGGGAGGCTCGGGCTTCGAGGCCGAAGACGAAGGAGCCGACTTGGGCCTCGGCCTCGAACCACCCGCGGCGAGCGAAGGGGGCCCGAACCGTGGGCTCGACGGCCCGGCGACCCAGGGCGTCGCGCCGCGCCGATCGGGAAACGCGGGCGGCGAGGACGCACTCTCCCGTGGCCGCGCCGTGGCGCGGGCCGTCGCCAGTGGACAGTCCGTCAGCTTCGGCGAAGGGGAGGCTCGGCTCGCCCTGCATCCCGGGGCGGCCAGCGGCGTCGCCGTGCCTCTCGGGGTCGGCGGTCGCGTGGCCGGGGCATGGCTCGTCGAGTCGCGTCGGCGCCGTGATTTCGGCCCCGCGGACGTGGCTCGATTCGAAGCACGGGCCAGGGCTGTGACGCCCGAGCTGTTGGCCGCGCGCTTCCGCGTCTGGCACCGTGCGCGCTTCGGCCACGACGTGCACGTGGAAAGCAGCGTGCCCGTGGCCGGGCTCGGGCCCGGCCCCCTGGTGGCCCTGGCCGCCTCGCGGGCGACGGTGGCCCTCAGCGGTCCCCTGGGGTCGGGGCGGCGCACCCTGGCCCGACGCTTGCACTTCGAAGCCGGCCGACGGGGCGCGCAGCTCCACGGGACCGTGCTCGGCTCTCCCGAGCTGGAATCGAGGCTCTGCGTGCCCGGCGACTCGGCCGAGACCGCGCCGGACCTGATCGTCGAGGGCGTCCTCGATGCGCCGCGCGAGGCCCAACTGCGCCTGGCGCGCCACCTGGAGCACCAGCGACCGGCGGGTCCGCGGCTCTTTCTCCTGTTGGAGTCGCCGGTGAGGGCCGCCGTCGAGCAAGGTCGCCTGGCGCCGGAACTGGGCTGGCTCGCCTCCCAGGTGGAGCTCTGCATCGCGCCCCTGGCCCAGCGTCGGCGGGAGATCGTCCCCCTCGCGCGGCTGTTCGCGGCCCACTACGCCGCGGAGGGCGCGGTGCGCGCGCCCCGGTTGGAGGACTCGGCCCTGGCGTTCCTGTGGCGTCAATCCTGGACTGGCAACGTGCGCGAACTCGCGCAGTGGATGTACCGGCTCGTGCTGTGCCACCCCGACCGGGACGTCGATGGTCGGATCCTCGAGGAACTGGCCCTGGGCTTCGGCCATCCCTTCCAGCGCCGCCTTCCTTCGCGCGGTCCCGAGCGCGAGCTCCTGGTGTCGGCCCTGGAGTGCACGATGAACGGCAAGGGCAACTGGAACAAGACGCGCGCGGCGCTGTACCTGGGCTGGGACACGGACACGCTGCAAAGTCGAATGCAGGAGGCGGGGCTCGGCCCGAACCCGGCCGAAGTCGCGTCCGCGGGACCCCCGAGGTCGGAACTCGCGGGCTCCGATCTCGCGGACTCGCCCCTTGACGCACTCTCCGCCGTCGCTCCGGCGGCGGGGGAGGAGTCCTCGGTGCCCGGCCCCTGAGCGGGCCCGCGGGAGGGGAGCTCCGTGCCCAACGGCGTCCGGGATCCGTACCCTGGCTTCCGTGAAGGCCTCCGATTTCGATTTCGAACTGGATCCCTCGCGCATCGCCCAGGTGCCCGCGACTCCGCGGGACAGCGCGCGGCTCCTGGTGGCGCGGCGGGAGGGGAGCGACGCGCGTCACGCGCGGGTGCGCGACCTGCCCCAGATTCTCTCCCCGGGCGATCTCCTGGTGCTCAACGACACGCGCGTGCTCTGCGCCAGGCTCCACGGCATGCGCGGCAGCGGCGGCGCGGTCGAAGTGCTCCTCGCCGAGCGCCTGGGTCCGATGCGCTTTCGGGCCCTCGTGCGGCCCGCGAGCAGGCTCAAGGCGGGCGAGGAACTCTCCCTGGAGCAAGGACGCTTCGTGGCGCGCATGCTGGATCGCCCGGGCGAGACGGACGACGCCGAGGGTGCATCCTCACCGCGCGTCGGCGACTGGCGACTCGAGCTGATGCCCGGGCCGGCCGCGGGTCTCGAGCCCGGCGCCGATCCGGCCCGCGACCTCGACCGACTCCTGGAGGCCCACGGCCGCCTGCCCCTGCCGCCCTACATCGACCGCGAGCGCGGCGGCGACCCGCGCGACGGGCTCGATCGCGAGCGCTATCAGACCGTCTTCGCCCGCGTGCCGGGAGCCATCGCCGCGCCCACGGCCGGGTTGCACTTCACCGAGGACCTGCTCCAGCGCCTGCAGGCCCAAGGCATCGGACTGGCGCGCGTCACGCTGCACGTGGGCGAGGGCACCTTCAAGCCCGTGGAGACCGACGACGTGGAGTCCCACTCCATGCACGCGGAACAGTACGAGCTCACGGCGGAGAACGCCGCGCGCATCAACGGGGCCCGCGCTCGCGGCGGGCGCGTGATCGCCATCGGCACCACCAGCGCGCGCACCCTGGAAACCTGCGTCCAGCCGGACGGCGGCGTGGCGCCGGGGGCCGGGAGCACGCGCCTGTTCCTGCGGCCCGGAGCGCCCCTGCGGTCCATCGACGGCCTGTTCACCAACTTCCACCTGCCGCGGAGCACGCTGTTGATGCTGGTGAGCGCCTTCGCGGGTCGCGAGCGCACGCTCGCGCTGTACGCCGAGGCCCTGCGCGAGGGCTACCGCTTCTACAGCTACGGCGATGCGATGCTGATCCTCTAGTGTCCTGACCCAAAAGCACGCCGACCAAGTCGGCCCGCCGTCGTCTCCGCGCCTTCGCGGCAGGCTAAACCAAAACCTTTGGGGCCCCTTGGCCGGCTGCGGGTCGTTGCGCCTCCGGGGGGGGGGGGGGGGGGTCTTGCGGGAGGGACCAGGTTTTAGCCCCTGCTCCAGGAGTCCGGCGATCGTCCGCGCGGCCGCGGCCGGATCGGGATTGGAGAGGATCGCCGAGCCCACGGCGGCGCGCCCGACGCGTTCCAGCTCGCCGACGCTCTCCACGTCGATGCCGCCGATGGGGAACACCGGCAGGCTGGAGGCTTCCTGGGCGAGCCAGCAGGCCTCCGCCCCCAGTCCGCGGCTGTAGCCCTTGGTGGCGCTGGCGCGGAAGGGGCCGAAGCCCAGGTAGTCGCAGGGTTCCTCCTCGGCGCGCACCACCTGGGCGGCGCTGTGGGTGGAGAGGCCGATCAGGGCGTCCGGTCCCAGGAGCCGCCGGGCGAGGGAGGGCGGAGTGTCGTCCTGGCCCAGGTGCACCCCCGCCAGGCCTTCGTCCCGGAGGGCCATGGCCACGTCCACGCGGTCGTTGGCGATCACGGGGACGTCGCGGCCCGCGGCGCGCACGAGCTGGAGCACCCGCCGGCACCATTCCCAGGTTTCGCGGGCCTCGCTCGCGGCCGCGGAGGCGGGCGTGGGCCGCAGGGGGTCCTGACCGTGCGGGGCAGCCTTGGGGCGCACCTGGATCAGATCCACCCAGGGGAGCACCCGCCCCAGGACCTCCAGGGGATCCCGCTCGCCGCACAGCCGCGGCGTGAAAATCAGGTAGAGCCGGGCCCGGGCCAGGAGGGTGCGCGCGGTGCGCGGGTCGAAGGGCTTGCTCTCCATGGATCTTGCGCCGGGGACACGGACGCGGGTTCGCATCGCCGCTCCCATGGGCCACAATAGGACCCAAGGCGACGACCCACCATGCTCTGCCTCTCCCTCACCCCGCTGCTGCTGGCGTTCCAGGCCCCTCCGGTTCCGCCCCCCGCGCAGCGCCCGGCGGCGCCGTTGTTCCTCGCCGACGAGGCAGAGGCGCTGCCCGGCGTGACCACGACCTGCGGCAGCCGCGCCAAGGACTACATCCTGGAGGTCAACGGCGGCGGCGTGGGGCTCGCCGACTTCGACAACGACGGCGACCCCGACCTCGTGGTGGTCGACGGATCGACCCTGGAGCGCGTCGCCAAGGGCGAGCCCGGATTCCCGCCGCGCGTGTTCCTGAACGACGGCACGGGCCGCTTCACGCCCGCGGGCGAAGCCTGGGCGATGGGCGGCGGCCGCTGGGGCATGGGACTGGCGACCGGCGACGTCGACGGCGACGGGTTCGTCGACCTGGCGATCACCCAGTGGGGGCCGACCCGTCTGTTCCTGAACCGCGGCGGCAAGGGCCTCGCAGAAGTGACCGACAAGGCCGGCTTCGTCGGCTCCCGCTGGGGCACCTCGGCGGCCTTCCTCGATGCCGACCGCGACGGGGCCCTGGATCTGGCGGTGATCAACTACCTGGTGTTCGATCCGGCCGTGGTGCCGAAGCCCGGCGGCGACTGCACCTGGAAGAGCTACCCGGTCATGTGCGGTCCCGAGGGCCTCGTGCCCCAGCACGACCAGTTCTACCGGGGGCTCGGCGACGGCCGCTTCGAGCACGCCACGGAGAAGGCGGGCTTCGTGCCCAGCGAGGCGGGGTACGGCCTGGGCGTGATGACCGTGGACTACGACGCCGACGGCGACACGGACCTCTACGTGGCCAACGACTCGACGCCCAACCACCTGTGGGAGAACCAGGGCGACGGCACCTTCGTGGAGCGCGGATTCCAGCGCGGCGTGAGCCACGACGCCAACGGCAAGGAGCAAGCCAGCATGGGAATCGCGAGCGGCGACCTCGACGGCGACGGCCGCGACGAGCTCCTGGTGACGAACTTCTCCGGGGAGTCGATCGCGCTCTACGCCTCGAAGGGCCGGCTGGGATTTCGCGAGCGCTCGTCGAGCACGGGACTCGCCGGGCCGTCGTTGCGCGCGCTGTCGTGGGGCACTTCGTTCGTCGATGTGGACCTCGACGGCGACCTCGATGCGTTCGTGTTCAACGGCCACGTCTACCCCCAGGCCGACCTCTCGGGCACCGACACGAGCTACGCGCAGCAGGATCAGCTGTTCGTCAACGACGGCGCGGGCAAGTTCTCCGTCGAACCCCTGTCGAACGATCCGCCGCGCGTGTCGCGGGCCTCGGCCCACGGGGACATCGACGGGGACGGCGACGTGGACATCGTTGCCCTGGAGCTCGACGGCGCCGTGCGCGTGCTCCGCAATCGTTTGGACGCGTTCAGTCACCCCCCGGAGGGTCCGCTCCGGACGCGGCACTGGCTCGGCGTGCGCTTGAAGGGCCGAGGCAAGAACACGCAGGCGCTCGGCGCGCGCGTGCGCGTCGAATGGGAAACCGGATCGCGCTGGTGCGAGGTGCGCACCAGCGGCGGCTACCAGGCCAGCATCCCGGCGGAAGTGCACTTCGGGCTCGGCGCGGTGTCGACGGCACGGCGCGTGCTCGTGCGTTGGCCCAGCGGCAAGGAGACGCAGATCGAGGACGTCGCGGTGGACCGCGTGCTCGTCCTCGAGGAGTCTCCGCAGTGATCCTCCCTGGAACGAGCCTCTGCGCGCTGCTGTGGCTGCTGCCGGTGCTGGGATCGGAACCGGGCAGGGTCGCCGGGAACCCGAACCCGGAAAGCCAAGGCACCGCAGGCCAAGGCACGGCGGGACAAGGCACCGCAGGCCAAGGCACGGATGGACAAGGCACGGGCGGCCGGGGCCTGCGCGAACGCGCCAACCAGGCGCTCGCCCTCGACCCGCGCACGCTGCCCTTTGCGGCCGAGGGGCGCTGGTTCCAGTGGGGACCCAAGGACGAGATTCCCGAGGCGCTGCGGCGCGACCTCGCCGCGGGCATGCGCGCCTACACCGCCGGGGACTTCGCGGCGGGGCTCGCATTCTTCTACGGTCTCCTGGAGCGCGAGCCCGAGTTTCCGCCCGCGCTCTACCAGGGCGCCCTGTGCCACTTCCGCCTGCGGCGCTACGGCGATGCCGCGCTGCTCTTGGAGCGCTTCGTCCAGGCGGCGCCCCAGGAGATCGGGGCGACCCAGGCCCTGGGCCACTGCTACTACTCCCTCGGGGACTTCGCGCGAGCCCGCGACCACTACGAAAAGGTGGTCGCCAAGTCCCCGAAGAGCGTCGAGGCACTGCGGGGGTTGGCCCTCTCCGTGATGCGCCTGGGCGACGACGGCCGGGCGCTGGTCCTGCTCGATTCGGTGCTCGAGCTGCGGCCCGACCACGCCGACGCCCAAGCCTGGCGCTCCCAGATCCTGTTCGACGCGGGCCGCTCCGAGGAGGCCCTGGTCCATGCGGAGCGCGCGCGGACGCTGGAGCCCTGGGAACCCCGGCCCTGGTTCCTGTTGTCGCGCATCTACGGCGATCTCGGTCGCGACGAAGAGGCGGAAGCGGCGCGCGAGCGCTTCGATCTGGCCAGCCGCCGCGAGCAGCAGGTGCGCCAACAGGAGGGCATCCTGCTGCACGATCCGGCCCGCGTGGATGCCTGGATGCAGCTGATGGCCCTGCAGCGCGCGGGCCAGAATCGCGCCGGCCTGCGGGAATCGGCCGCGCGCCTCACGGCCCTGGGGCCCTCAGGCGGCATCGACCTGCGTGCGGCCCTGATGCTGACCGACGCCTTCGAATGGCTGGGGGACGTGCCCCGGGCAAAAACCCTCGCGGCCTACGCGGAGACGCTGGCGGGCACCGATCGAGAAGCCTGGACCTGGCTCGCCGACTTCTACCGACGGGTCGTCGACGTGGCGGGGGCCGAGCGCGCGACCAAGGCCCTGGCCAAGGCGCAATGACCGCGGGGGTCAGCGCGCCCGGGCGCCTGCCGCACGATCCGCCGGCCCCGTCCGCGGGCTCGCGGGGTGCACCACGCGCGCGCACATGATGTCGCAGAGCTGCTTCACCACCGGATCGGCGATGCGATAGAAGACCGTCGTGCCCTGCTTGCGGCGCACGAGGAACCCCGCCCCGTGCAGCACCGACAGGTGCCTGGACGTGTTCGCCTGGGAGAATCCGGAGGCCGCCGTCAAGTCGTTGACCGAGGCCTCCCCGCGCAGCAGCTCCTGGAGGAGCGCGAGCCGCGCCGGCTCCGAGAGGGCGCGAAATTGTCCCGCCACGGCTTCGAGCATGGGCCCGTCCATGGCCTTGTCCCGTGACTTGGCCATGCTCATTTTCCTCCGCTGCCCGCGGGCCCGGTGGCCACCGGCAATTCGCCGCGGGCGGCCCATTCCTTCCAGGAGCCGTCGTACCAGCGGACGTCGGCGTGGCCCAGCAGCACCCGCAGGGTGAACCAGGTCAGCGCCGCCTGGTGGCCCGTGCGGCAGGAGACGATCACCGGCCGTTCGGGCGCGAGCCCCAGGGCCAGGTAGTCGCGCCGCAGGTCCTCCACGGGCTTCCAGTACAGGCCCGCGGAGGTCTTCGCCACGTCCTGGGTGTAGGGGCGGTTGAGGGAGCCGGGGATGTGACCGGCGCGCGCCTCGGTGGACACGTCGCCGCGAAACGCATCGGCCGGGCGCACGTCGAGAATCGTGGCTCCGCCCCCCGTGCTGGCGGCGGCCACGTCCTCGAGGGAGGCGCGACGCAGGAGGCTCGACGGGGCGGCGACGTAGGTCCTGGACACGGGCGTGCGCGGCTCCAGGGCCAGGCCGCGACCCTCGGCCTTCCAGGTGGAGAATCCGCCCTCCAGGATCGCGAGCTTGTCGTGGCCCAGGCTGATCAGGGCCAGGGCCAGGAGCGCGGGATCCTGCAGGCGCTCGTCGCCGTAGAGCACGACCTCGGTGTCGGCGTCGATGCCGAGGCGACCGACGGCCGCGGCCAGGGCGGCCGGTTCCAGCAGCTCGTCGGGGACGCCGCCGCGTTCCTCGCGCCAAGCCTTGGCGGGCACGTGCAGGGCCCCGGGCAGGTGTCCCGCGGCGAAGTCCTCGGGCTTCTCGCGGGCGTCCAGCAGCACGATCCCATCCCCACGGGCCGCGACCCAGGCCGTGGAAACCACCGTGGGGGTCGAGAGCCGCGCGGGATCGACGGCCAGACGCGCGGGGGCCGCGATCTCCGGCGCGGGCTTCGCGTTCGCCGCGCTCGCCTGGGCGGCCAGGGCGGCCGTGCTCGCCGGCAGGAACGCCGCCCGTGCCCGAGCGAAGTCCACCGAGCGCGTGGCCGCGGGGCCTTGCAGGGAAGGCGGCGTCAGCACCTCTTGCACGAAGCCGTCGAGCCCGTCCTCCAGCACGCGCACGCTGCGTTCTCCCCGGGCGACCAGGGCCACCCAGGCCTGCGCCGGGTGGGTCATGCCCTGGGAGCACAGCACCACCAGCTTGCCCGGGTTCGCCGCCAGGAGGGCCCGACCGCGCTCACCCAGCAGGTCGGGCACGTCGAGGTTGTGGGACCCGGGCAGGTGGAAGCGTGCGAATTCCTCGGCCGGTCGCACGTCGATCACGAGCACCGAATTCGGGTCGTCCAAGAGGCGCAGGGCGAGTTCCTCGGGAGTGACGTGGTCGGCGCCCAACTCCACGGCGCGCGCCCAGTCGTCCTCCGCCACGCGGAGCGGGGCTGCCTGCCCCGGTCGATTGGCCAGGGCCGCCACGAGGGCGAGTCCCATGGTTCCCAGGGCAAGCCAAGGCGCGACTCCCGATGCGATAGGACGTTGGCTCATCGCGGACCTCCGACTTCCGTGGCTTCCATGGGAGACCCGCGCGGGCCGAAGCGCGCGATGGCCCAAAACGCGGCCAAGGCCACCGCCACCACCAGCAAGGCCACCGTCGCGGGCGTCCAGCCCAACAGCTCCGGCAGCGTGACGATGCCGCAGGCGCCGACCTCCTGCAGCGAGGCGAGCGACGGGTACAGCGCCGCGTAGCCCAGGCTGCCCGCCATGGACGCCCCCAGGAACGCCCAGGCGTCGAGCTTGCCCGACGCGGCGCCCACCAGCGCCGTGCCCGGGCACCAGCCGCCCATGGCGAAACCCGCGCCGAAGATCAGTCCGCCCAGGACCTGGGGCGCCAGCAGGGTCTCCATGCGATAGACCCGCGAGGCGTCGAACCACCCCAGGCCATCGAGCAGCACCAGGCCCACGGCGGCGGTCGCCAGGGCCGTGAACATCACCTGCACCACGGCGAAGTCCTTGAAATAGAACACCGCGGCGAGCTTGCGGCTGGAGCCGAAGCCCGCGCGCTCCAGCCAGAATCCGAAGGCCAGCCCCACGATCAGGGCCACGCTCCATCCCAGCGGCGATTCCAGCAGTCCTTGGGCATAGAGGTTCATGCTTGCCACTCCTTCTTCACCCACGGGGCCACCAGGAAGCCGCCGGCGAACACGGCCATCAGGAAGGCCCAACTGCCCCCCAGGAAGAGCGCCGAGCCCGTGAGGGCCTGGCCCGAGGTGCAACCGCCGGCCATGCGGCTGGCGAAGCCCGCCAGCAATCCGCCCGCCAGCGCGAAGGCCAGGCGTCCGCCGCTCCCGATGCGCGGGCCGCGCTCCACGCGCAGGTCGAAGCGCCGGGCGATCAGGGCCGAGCCGAAACCGCCGAGCAGCGTGCCGAGGGACATGAAGACCAGGTAGTTGGAGAGGGGCGAGCCCCCTTCGAACCACGGCGCGAGGTAGGCGTTGGTCTCCACGGCCTCGGGCGCCAGGACGTGGGCCGCGCCGGCCGCCACGCGCGCGCCTGCTCCCGAAGCACCCAGGCCCACGCCCAGGGCCACGAAGGAGAGCAAGAGACAGAGCCCCAGGCCGAAGCCCGCGACATAGGGGTTCCAGTAGCGCTGGGCGCGCTCCGGCACAGGTTGGATGGGTCCGGTCATGGTGGGCGCTCCTCAGCAGCCGGCGCTGCGCTTCTTCGCTGCGGGTTTCGTGGGCGGGACGGAAAGGGCAGGCGTCAGGGATTCGCCGAGAGGCGGGCGAGCCATCGCGGGCAGCGGGGTCGCGGCCGCCGCCCCGCCCTGCACCTCGATTTCGCGCCAGTAGCGCAGCGTGCCTCCGCTCAGGACGCGCACGCTGCGCACTTCGCGGCCGAGACTGGCGTTGGCCAGGGCCGCCGCGGCGAAGGCCAGGGTGCCGTCGCGGTCCAGCACCACCACCCGGGCGCGGGGATCCGTGCGCGCCAGGGCCGCGGCGAGTTCCGCGGGCGGCACCGACGTCGCTCCGGGCACGTGGTATTCGGCGAACTGCGCGGCGGGGCGCAGGTCGAAGAGCACGTAGCTCTGGGGCTGGTCCGCGAGCCCCTGGGCCAGGGCCGCGGGCTCCATGGCCTCGGGCAGCCCGGCGCCCAGGGACTCCGCCGCGGCCGCCGCGGAAACCCCGGCAGTGGGGCCCGAGGGGGCGCGAGAATCGCCCGGCGCTCCCGGAGGCTCGGGCGCCGCGCAGATCTCGGCCGTGCCGAAGACCGGGAAACCGCCCGCGATCCAGGCGTCCAGTCCGCCGTCGAGACTCGCCACGTGGCGGAAGCCCTGCCGCTCGGCCAGGCCCACGGCCATGCTGCTGCGGTAGGCCGAGTTGCACAGGAACAGCACCGGCTGCTCCACGTCGAGCACACGGGAGAAGTCCTTCCAGTGGTTCAGGTCGATGTGCGCGTATTCGCCGATGGAGAGCTCCGCGTGCTCTTCCGCCGTGCGCACGTCCACCACGATTGGTTCCATGCCCGCGGCCATGCGCCGCGCCAGCTCGGCGCTCGCCACGAGTTCGGCCGAGGCCAGGCGCGCGCCCGAGGCCCGCAACCCCTCGACGGTCCCGGGCACGAAGCCCGAGACGCGGTCGAGCCCGATGCGCTTGAACCGGAAGGCGGCCTCGCGCACTTCCTCCTCGGAGCCCACCAGGACGAGGCTGGCGTCGAAGGGCACCACCGAGCCCGTCCAGGTGTCGAGTCGGCCGCGCACGGCCACGTTGACCGAACCCTCCACGTGCAGCGCTGCATACTCGCGGGCGCCGCGCAGGTCGACGACCCAGGCGCCGGCCTCGATTTCCTGGGCCAGGGCCGTGGGCGTGAGACGCGCCGGCAAGCGCTCCTGCCAATCGACCACGGGCGGACCGCGACGGTTCAGCGCCACGTTGTGGGCGAAGTACTGGGGCGCGGGCGGCAATCCGGAGACGTCCCGGGCGACGAACTGCGCCCGGCTCTGGATGCGCAGGAAGGGGTTCTCCGCGCGCTCGCGGCCGATGGTGGAGGTGGTGTCGGGCGAAAGGTGCGCTCCGCAGAGCGAGCCCGCGCCGTGGGCCGGGAGCACGATGGTCCCCTCGTCGAGTCCGGCCAGGCGGCGCAGCGAGTCGAAGGCACGCTGGGCCAGGGCCGCGGGCGACACGCTCCCCTGGGCCAGATCCGGCCTGCCGATGGAGCCGATGAACAGCGTGTCCCCGGTGAAGGCGTATTGGGGATCGGCGCCGCCCTGGGGCACGCGCAGCAGGAAGGTCATGGAGTCCAGCGTGTGGCCCGGGGTCTCCAGGAACTCGAACTCGGCCTGGCCCATCCGCAGGCGTTCGCCGTCCACGAGGCCGCGGTGGGGGAATTCCGAGCCCGATTGGGCGCTGATCAGGATCTCCGCGCCCACACGGCTCTGCAGTTCGGTGTGGCCGGCGACGAAGTCCGCGTTCGTGTGGGTCAAGGCCACGTAGCGGATCTTGGCGCCCATCTGGTCCGCGTCGCGCAGGTAGTGGTCCACGTCGCGCTCCGGGTCCACCACCAGTGCCTCGCCGCCAGAGGCGATCAGGTAGGTGAGCTGACTCAGACAGCCCAACTGGTATTGGCGCACGGTGACGCCCCCGTGGCGGCCTTCGTAGGTCACCTGGGGCGTCGCGGCGAGGTCCCCGTGGGCGGCGCGTTCGGCATCCTGGGTTGCGGCGTTCGCCGCGCCCGCCCCGGGAAGGAGCAGCAGCGACCCCAGGGCCAGGGAAGCGAGCGGAGCATGAGTGGTGTGTTGCATGTCGTGGCCTGCTGTCGAGGTCGGCTAAAAATGTGAATATGACTATACAACGATGAAGCGAACGTTCAAGGGGCCCTGGTGCGAAGAACCGCCGCCGCAGGGCCCCCGGGGAACTCGGGGAAGCCGGGGAAGCCGGGGAAGCAGGGGCCCGCGGGGCCCGCGGCCCCGGGGGCCCCGGGGGCCCCGGGCCCGGGTCAGAACCGGCCGCCGAAGCTGAACGCGACGGCGTTGAACGAGTTGTCCTGCTCGGGGATCCTCACGCCGTTCTCCCGGTCGCTCTCGTCGATCGACATCGAGCGGTGCAAGAAGAACACGCCGCCCTGGAAGTGCGACCAGCGAAGCCGCGGGCCGAACTCGAAGCCGAAGGCGCCGGCCGAGGACTCGTACTCGTCGTCGTTGCCCGGTGAGTCGACCTCGATCCAGGTGCCGCCGCCCGCCAGGGTGAGGCGCGAATGGAGCAAGAGCTCCAGGGTCCGGTTCGAGATCAAGACCACCTCGGGCTCCAGCTCCAGCCGCAGGCCCCCGGTGACCCAGGTGGTGGTGTCGTCGGTGTTCTGGTCCTCGAGCACCAGGGTCTGGATCCAGGGCCCGGCCCGCAGGGGCATGCGGAAGCGCGGCGTCTGCACGGCGCGCCAGAGGAAGTAGGGGGCGATGTCGGCCGAGGCCGCCTGGGTCGGCGTTCCCTGGTCCTCGAACAGATCGTCGTCGGATCCGGTGAATTCCAGGGACACGCCTCCGCCGATTCCCGAGGGCGTCGCGCCCTCCAGGCGCACGCCCACCAGGCTGGCCCGCGTGCGGTCATCGCCCACGCCGTCGGTGTCGTGCCGGTACCGGCCGCCGGCCAGGGTGAGGTTGCCCTCGAACACCGGGCCCCGCGCCCGCGCGGGTGACCTGGGGGCTCCTGTGGCCCCGGGGGCCCCGGGGACCGACGTGGAAGGCGACTGGCCGACGACGGCGCAGGAGCCGAGGAACAGGGACAGGATGGCGAGCTGGCTCGAGCGGGCCGCGGGGCGGTTCATGGGAGGCCTTCCGGTGCTGGCGTCGGAACTGGGGGCGATTCGCCGGCTCCCGTGGGGCCGGTCCCTCCATGATAGTCCCGGCCGGGGGGCATTCCCGGGGGCCAGGCCGCGGACCCGCTTCCGGACCAGTCTTTTCCTTGGCCGCCCGAAAAGGCGCCGCCCCCCGGCCCGGATGGGCGGACAGGGGGGCGGGCGCGGCACCCGGCGTGCTGCGACGGTCGAATCAGGCGTGGTCAGTCACGCCGGATCCTGCCGGAGCTCGGTGCGGGGGCATGGCCGCGGGTCAGGCAGACTCCTTCTTGTCCCGGCGGGGGCGGCCGCCCTTGCTGGCCTTGCGCTCGGCCATTTGATCGTTGAACGTGGCCCAGTCCTCCCGTGAGAACAACCGCACCGGCTGGCCGCACTGGGCGCAGTAGGAGCGATCGACGCTCATCAGGTACGGCACGTAGGTGTTGCAGTCAGCGCAGAACTTGCGGTCGGAGTAGTAGTCGAGTTGGTCCATGGTCCTTGGCTGTCCGGGTGCGAGGCGCGTTGTGGCGTGCGGTGGAAGAGGCGTGCAAGGCGTCGGCCAGCCTGCGCCCGGGCGGCCCACAGGAGGCATAAGTCCATTGATGCCATGGACTTGTGCTCCAAACGGACCCCGGATCGCCGCTGCCCGCGACTTGTGGACCGGTGTCTTCCCTTTTGGACGTAAAGGCCGTTCCCCAGGTTGCGTGAAACACGCGATTCGGCTGCGAAGGGGCCCGACGCCGCGGGTCCCAGGCGGGGGGGAGGAGCCCTAGGTCAAGGCGCGGCACGGGGTTGGGGAACCGCCGGCGCACCCGTCCGCGCCACCCGGAGTGCTCGGCGAAGGGGCCTGTGCAAGCGCTTGGACAGTGTCCGGGGCGTCCAGGGCCTTGGACACCCGGTCCGCCCCCGACTCCAGGGGGCCCCGGCGCCTCAGGACTCCCGCCGCGACGGGGGCTCCCCCGCGCGAGTCCCGCGGCCTCGTCGAGGGAAACCCGCAGGTCCTGGGCCACCGCGGGATCCGTCTCGCGCTGCGCGGCCCGCTGGAGGGCCGCCCGCACGCCTTCGTCCTCTCCGTGGGCGCGGGCCAGGGACCAGCCCGCCGCCGCCCGCACGGGGCCATGGGGGTGATGCTCCAGGGCCCCCAGGAGCCCGGCGCGGCCCTCGTCGCTCGGCGCGTGCGCCAGGGCCACCGCCGCATTGCGGGCGAGTCCCCCCGTGCCGGGCCGTCGCAGGGGAGTCGCGTCGGCCCAGGGGGGTCTGGGATCACGCTCGGCGAGCCAGCGCAGGAGACCACCCTCGACCAGGGAGGGGGAGTCGCCCCAGCGGCCCGAGAGATCGGGTGCCGCCTTGCCCCAGGGGCAGACCTCCGAGCAGACGTCGCAACCGAAGGCCCAGGGGCCCATGCGCTCCCGCACCGGGCGTGGCGCCAACTCCCGGGATTCGATCGTGTGGTAGCTGATGCACAGGCCCGCGTCGACCCGTCCCGGCTCCAGGATGGCACCCGTGGGGCAGGCATCGATGCACGCCCGGCAGGTGCCGCAGGATCCCGTGGGGGCGGCGGGTGTGGGGGCCAGTTCGGCGTCCAGCAGCAGCTCGCCCAGGAAGAACCAGGGCCCGAATCGGGGGTGCAGCAGGTTCGCGGCCTTCGACAGGAACCCCAATCCCGCCCGGGCGGCGTGGGAGCGCTCCAGCACGGGCCCCGCGTCCGCCACCGGCCGCCGTCGATCGGCGAGGCCCGCCTCCTTCAGGCGCCGCGCGAGCTTGCGCAGCAGCTTGAGCATCCGATTGTGGTAGTCGCGCCCCGCCGCATAGCGCGCGACCCGACCTCCACCCGGCAGACCCCGTTGGGCCAGGTCCACGGCGGGGCGGGAGTGGGCGAGGCCGACCACCAGGATGCTGCGGCCCTCCGGCAGCAGCCGCCGCGGATCCAGGATGCGTTCGCGGTCCGCCACCAGGTAGTCCAGGCCGGCGTGGTGTCCGCGGGCGAGCCACTCCTCGAACCGCGCCGCATCGGGCGGGGGGGCGCAGGGAGCGATGCCCGCGAGGTCGAAGCCCACTTCCCGGGCCATCTCGACCGCTCGCTCGCTCTGCCGCGCTTCGCTCCCGGAGGCCACGGAGGGATTGTGACCGGCCCCGCGGCCCGCGCCATGGGTGGGTCCGCTTTGGGGTTCCGCGGGAGGTTCCGTCGATGGGCCGAAGTTCGGAGATTCCTTAACCTTGACCTAGCAAATACTTAGGCGCAGAAACCTGAGTTTGACGGAGGATTTTCAGCCCAATGACGGAACCTTCCGGGTTACCCCCGGTCAGCCACATCTAGAATCGAAGTCGAGCCAGGGCCCGGCGCGCGGCGAGCCGCACGTTGGAGCCATGGCGGGAAGCCTGTCCCCCCCTCCCGCAAAGTTTCGCGAGTTAGTGCCCGGATGCTGGACGCCGAAGCCAACGCGCTAGGCCACGCACCGAATGCCGCGCTCGATCGCGCAGGCCTGAAGGCTCGAATTCTCGCCCTGCGCAAGGAGCTTCCGCGCAGCGAGGCCACGCGCATCGCCGGCTTCCTCGACGATCCGGCCCGCAGCGCCGAGTCCGTCCGCGACGCGGTGTCCACGCGCCTGATGGAGGCCTTCCGCCTGCAGGCGGGTCGCGGCTGCTTCGGCCTGCTGTACGAACTGAATTGCGCCCACCTGCTGGTGCAGGTTTCGAGCTGCCTGCGCCGCTACGGAAGCCGTACCGATCCCCGGGACGTGCTGCAGGAGGTGTTCTTCAACGTCTACCGCTACCCGCACCGCTTCAACTGCGAGCGCGACGACGCGTTCCGGGTGTGGTCGGCCATGATCGTGCGCAACACGGTGCTCAAGCACCTGCGTTCGAACGGCCGGGCGGGTCGCACCGAGACCCCCTTCGAGGACCTGTCCGACCAGGCCGAAGTGCGCTCCTCCGGCCCCCTGAACGGGGTGATCGACCGGGAGGACTCGCGCGAGTGCGGCCGGGTCTACCTGACCTACCTGCACCTCTACCTGGAGTTCTACGCCATGCTCTCCCCCCGGGAGCAGCAGGCGATTCACCTGGTCGAAGTGGAGGAGCTGAGTTACCGGGACGCTGCCGACCGACTATCCATCAAGCTGGAGAACTTGAAGATGGTCATTTTCCGGGCCCGCAGGAAGATCCACCGCTCGATGCGTCGGGTCTTCGAAGGACTGCCCCCGGACTGCCGTCCGGCCCGCGACCCCAAGTTGCTGTCCGAGGATTCGACCGCCCTCCCCGCCTCCGGTTCGGGGCGGGGAAGCGCCGCCGCGGAGGGGGTTGTCCCGACTCCGCGGGCGGCCCGCACGGAGGAAGACACATGAGCGTCCCGCAGGATCCCCACATGCCCCAGGGATCGCCCCAAGGCGGGCCCCCCCAGGGCGGGCCCCAATGGTGGAACGAAGGCCTGACAGAGGTCTGCGCGCCCTTCCAGGTCGACATCTCCTGTCTGGTGGACGGAGAGCTCGACGAGGCCGCCGCGGCGCGGGCCATGGTGCACCTGGAGGAGTGCTCCACCTGCAGGAGCTTCTTCGACGAGACGCGTCAGTGCGTGCAGTTGCACCGCGACGTCACGGATCCGACTCGTCTCGTGGCGCGACTCTCCACGCTCCTGGGGGCGGATTTTTCGAAGCAAGCCCAGGAGATCGAGCACGTTCACCGGCTGGCGACGATCTTCTACCAACTCGGCAAGGCCTACCTGCTTTCGGCCCTGGACCCGGATTTCCACACCCGCGTCTTCGAGGCCGCGCTGCCGATCGAAACCACCCAGTGCATGGGTCGCGGATTTGTGGACGGCGTGCTCTACAGTCGGGAGGACGGCGAGGAAACCGCCGAGGCCGACCACGCTGGACGCCTCCACGGGGGGATCGGGGGGGGGATCGACGGGCCCGGGATCGACTGGAAGGGTGCCCGCAGGCTCTTCAACGGCCGCCTCAAGGAGATCCAAAGTCCCCTGGAGAAGGGCCGCCGGCTCCTGGACGAGGCCGTGATCGTCGATCCGTCCCACGAGGAGGCGCGGCTGTACCTGGCCTTCCTGGCCGCCCGCGAGGGCAAGACACTCAAGGCGGCGCGCGAGTACCGCGAGCTTTTCCGCTCCTCCCTCTCCGAGCAGAACCGCGGCCATGCGGCGGTCCAGTTGGGACTGCTGCACGATCGCGAGGGAGACCACCGCAAGGCCCTGGCCTGCTTCCGCTGGGTCACGATCAGCGGCCTGTGCGACCGCGACGAGCGGTTCTTCTTCACGCGCTTCAACCAGGCCCTGGAGTACGCCCTCCTGGGACGCGCCGAGCCCTCCCTGGCCGCTCTTCGGACCCTGCTGGACCGGCACCCGAGCCGGGCCCAGGAGGTCGCGGGCCTGATTCTCAAGTCCAAGAACCTGCAGGCGGCCATGGACGCCCTCCCTGGCTATGGCGAGCGGTTACTGGCCGCCTGCCCCGAACTATTCCAGGTCCCCGGTCCAGCCGCCAGCGGTGACGACTGCGGTGAATCGGGCCAACCGCCCTCCGGCCGGGCAGACGGCCGTCGGGAGTGACACCCATGCAAGACAACACACCCAAACTCCTGCCGCTGGGGCTCGCCGCCCTGGCCCTTGGCTGTCTGGCGCTCGCGCCAACCCTGCTGAGGGCGGGCGACAACGGCGGGCCGCTGTCCGTGGGCGGCGGGGACGCCATCGGAAGCCTCCCCTTCGTCCCGAGCCCGCCGGAGGGCCTGGTCGCCCCCGGGATGCCCACCGCACCCTCGATCGTGCTGGAGGGACCGAGCCTGGCCGCCATCAACGAACTGGTCGTCGATGCCTGGGGAGATGGCTGGGCCGAGTTGGCCCACACCCAAGCCGGCGTGCGCGTCGAGCTCCAGGGTCGCGTCCAACTGCTCGTCGACCGCAATCGGCTGGGTGAGTCGGAGGTCACCGTCGCCTTGGACGTTTCCCAGGGCTTCTCCGGGGGGCTTGGCGTCCTGACCCTGAACTCCCAGGTGGTCTCCCACCAGTTCCTGCCGCAGTCCGGGGACCTGGCGCTCCCCCTGGGCATGCTCTCCGAGAGCGGCTTCCTCGACGAGGGAGTCCTGACCCTGCATTCCTTCAGCACCACGCGCAAGCACCACGGTCTCGACATGACCGGTTCGGGCGGGCTCCTCCGGCTGTCCTCCCACGAATAAGTTCCCGGCGCGCCTCCTGAGGGCCAGCCCAGGAAACCGGCGGTCCTCTCCAGCGAGGGGCCGCCGGTTTTCTTTTTCAGCGCCTCGGGGATCTCCGCCGTCCGGCCGGCCGCGTTGGGCCTACGGAATTGCCCCGTTCGTCCGAGAACCAGGGGAGCTCCACGCCATGGACCTGCCTCCCCTTCGGCCCACCGCGATTCCCGGCATGACCGGGCCGGCGAACGCGTCCCAGGAAAAAATTGCCGAGGGACGGCTGTTCCAGGCCCAGGTGGTGCAACTTGGCGACGGTGGAAGCCTGGTGCTCGCGGTCGGCCGCGAACGCATCGCGGCCACCAGCCAGGCGGGCTTCCAGGTCGGTCAGCGTCTGTTCCTGCGCGTCAAGGGCAGCGGGGCCGCGCGCGTCTTCGAACTGCTCGGAGAAGCGGAATTCGCCGCCCTGGCCGAGCCCGCGGCGCCGGTCGATTCCGAAAGCCACCCGTTCCGCCTGCTGGCCCAGGCCGCAGGCGTCGGTTCCCTGCTCGCCGAACTGGAGGCGCGGTTGGGGGAGGCTCGATCGGACGCTCGATCCCTGGGCAGCTTTGCCTTCGCCCCCGGCGGTGACGCCGATCAATTGGCCAGGAGCCTCGCCCGCGGCGGTCTGGGCCACGAGACCCTGCGGCTGGCCCGCGCCCTGGAGCAATTGCCCCAGGCCGTCCTCGTCTCCACCGCGGAGGAGCTCTTGGGCGCCGCCCTGGCGGCCGCACCGGATCCGCGGGCCGCGCGCGCCGAACTCGCTCGCCTGCTCGGGAGCGCCCTGGAGGGGCCCCAATTCGCCGCGGCCCTCGCGGAGCCCCGGCTCCAGGCCGGCGAGCGCGCGCCGCCCTTCACCCGCCTGCTGTTGGCCCTGGGCTCCTTGCTGGACGGGCTGCCCTCCGAGCCGTTCCCGGCCGCGGTGCGCGAAGATCTGCGGGACCTGATCGCCGTGGCGCGCATTTCTCCCGCACTGGCGCGCGCGGTCAGCGAGGCCCTGTTGGGCGAGGGCCGGTCCGGGGCCCTGGCGAAGATCCTGACCGAGCTGGCGAGCGAGTCCGCGCTCCCGCCCGCGTTTCCCCCCACGCTTCCCCCCACGCTTCCCCCGGGGGGCGAGGTCCTGGACCTCAAGCAATGGCTGCTCAGCGCCCTCGAAAAGGGGCAGGACGGCTTGGAGCCTTCGGGCCGCCCGACCCACGCGTTGCGCGGCGCCCTGGCGGCCCTGGAGGCCGAGCAGTTCGTCGCCCTGGCTCGATCCCAAGCCGGAGAGGGGCAGTGCCTGGCCTTCGCGCTGCGCGACGGCTCGCGCTTCGCCGACGCTCACTTGATTCACCGCAGGCTCGACGATTCCGAGGGTGACGAACGCTCCGCCGAGCGCGGGCCGCGCCGCCCGAGCCGCGCGGTCCTGGGCTTGGACTTCTCGCGCACCGGGCCCGTGCGTGCCGAGTTCTTGCTGGACGCTTCGAATTTGCGCGTGCGCCTGGACGTGGGGAGCGAGGCCGTGGCCGGCCGTCTGCACGCCGGCCTCGAGGCGTTGCGCGAGCGCCTCGCGGCCAACGGCCGCAACGTTCAAGTGCAAGTGGGCGTGCGCCCGCTCGAGGACCTGCGCGTGCCCGGGCCCGATTCCGACCTGCGTCTCGCGGGCGGCCGGGGGGCCGTCGATCGGCTGGGCTAGCCATGGAAGCCCATTCCTCTACACCCTCCGGCGTCGCCGGGAAGCTCGATCGGGCGGTGGCCCTGCGCCATGATCCCGCCACCGGCCGCGCGCCCACCGTGGTGGCCGCGGGCCGCGGGGAAGTGGCGCGGCGCCTGGTCGAAATCGCCGCGGAACACGGTGTTCCCGTGCGCGAGGACAAGGACCTGGCCGCGCTGCTCGCCCTCGTGGATCTGGGAGACGAGATCCCCGTGGAGCTCTACCAGGCCGTGGCCGAGGTGATTGCCTTCGTCTATCGCGTCGGCGCAGAGGCCGATGCCGGCGCACCACGACGGCCCTGAACTCGCCGTGGCGCGCGCCGCGGGTCCCCGCAGCGCGCCGCGCGTCCCGTGACCCGGGCCCGGCCAGGGTCTCGGCCAGGGTCTCGGCCAGGGCCTCGGCCGATGGGGGGGGCGCTCCGGCCCATCGGATCCCTTGCTACCGTACGTGGCGTGGACACGCTGCCCCTGCTCGCGGTGACCGTCGGAGATCCGGCGGGAATCGGCCCCGAAGTGACGCTCGCCGCGCTCGCGCTCCCCGCGGTGAGTGCCGCGGCCCACGTCCTGGTGCTCGGCCCCGAGTCGCTCCGCCCGTCCTGGATCCCCGAGTGGCGCGGCGTCCTGCCTTCGGCGGGGCCCCTCGCCCTGGAGGGCCGGGCCTGGCTCGCCACCAGCGGTCCCGAACTCCTGGAGCACGGCCCCTTCGAGTTGGGCCGCGCCCAGGCGAACTGCGGTCGCGCGGCCCTCGCCTCACTGCGCCGCGGCGTCGAGCTCGCCCTGTCGGGCGCGGTGGACGGGCTCGTGACGGCGCCGGTGTCCAAGGAAGCCCTGCACCTCGCCGGCGAACCCGTCGAAGGTCAGACGGAATTGATCGGCCGCTGGGCCGGCGTCCAGAACCACCAGATGGTCGCCATCGCGGGCCCGTTGCGGATCATGCTGCTCTCGCGCCACCTGCCCCTGCGGCGGGCCCTGGACCTGATCACGCCGGAGCGAGTGTTCTTTCACCTCGAGCTGCTGCACCGGACGCTGCGGGACCTGGGCATCGCCCGGCCGCGCATCGCGCTGGCGGGGATCAACCCCCACGCCGGAGAGGGAGGCATCCTGGGCAGCGAGGAGCAGGAACTTCTGGCCGAGCCCCTGGCCCGCGCCCAGGGGGCCGGCCTGGACGTCACAGGCCCCCTTTCCCCCGACACGGTGTTCCTCCAGGCCCTGCGGGGGCGTTTCGACGGCGTGCTGGCCCACTTCCATGACCAAGCCTTCATCGCCGCCAAGCTGGCAGCCCCGGACACGGGGCTGACCCTGATCGCGGGGTTGCCGTTCCTGAGGGTCTCCCCGGCCCATGGAACGGCCTTCGATCTGGCCGGAAAGGGACTGGCCTCCTCGGAAAACATGCAGGTGGCACTACTGGAGACCGCGCGTTGGGCCCGTGCCCGCCGCGCCGCGCGGGCCGCACCCTGTCCCACGCGGTAGAGTAGGATCACGGGTGACCTTCGGCGCGACCGAAGCACGCCTGGAAGCTCCCCCCCCGGGAGACGTTCACCGAGCCGTTCACCGAGCCGCACCCCGAGCCCCAGCCGTCCCGCGACATGCCGTCCAAGAAGATCGTCCTCTACCAGCCGCAGCAGGTCGACTCGCGGATTGGACCGAGCTCGAGCAAGGACCTCCTGCCGCTGGAGATGCTGACCATCGCGGCCTTCCCCCTGCGGGACGGCTACGAGATCGTGATCGTTGACGGGAGCCTCTACTCCTCCGACGAGGCCCACCGCCGGTTGGTGGAGGCCTGCGAGGGCGCGCTGCTCTACGCCACCACCGGGATCCTGGGCTACATGGTCACGGACGGGTTCCAGGCCTCGACCAAGGTCAAGGAGCGTCACCCGAGGCTCCCGATGTTCATCGGCGGCTGGTTCGCCTCGGTGCGCCCCGAGCTGCAGCTCGCCACCGGCCTGTACGACGCCGTGGTGCTGGGCCAGGGAGAACTGACCTTCCACGAGCTGGTGCAGTCCGTCAGCGCGGGCACCCCGCTCGAAAACGTCGCGGGCCTGGCCCTGTGGCGCGACCAGCAGGTGCAGTTCACGCCGAAGCGCTCCGTGGTGGGTTGGGACAAGGTGCTCAATGTGCCTTGGCACTTGATCGACATCGAGCCCTACCGCGAGTCCCAACTGCGCGCCGACAGCCACCGCGACATCCTGCGCATGCCCGGCCCGCCGGCGATCGGCGCGCGCAAGCCGTACTTCGGCATCACGTACTTCTCGAGCTACGGCTGCCCCGAGCCGTGCACGTTCTGCTGCTCGCCGATCGTGACCGACCGCCGCTGGAAGTCGATGCCCGCCGACCGCCTGCTCGACGACCTCGCCGGCCTGCACGAGCGCTGGAACTTCGACGTCGTGCGCTTCCACGACGCGAACTTCGGCGTGATGCAGAAGCGCGTCAAGGAGTTCGCCGAGGGCATGCTCTCGCGCGGACTGAAGTTCTGGTGGAACGCGTTCCTCGAGACGCACTCGATCCTGACGTACAAGCCCGACGTGCTCGACGCCCTGAGCGCCTCCGGTCTCTACATCGCCGAAATCGGCGCCGAGGCCGGCAGCGACGAGATGATGAAGAAGATCGGCAAGCCGATCGTCGGCGATGACAACATCAAGGCCGCGGTCGAGATGGACAAGCGCGGCGTGTGCGCCTCGGTGACGTACATCATCGGCTATCCCGGTGAGCAGGCCGACTCGATGCTGGCGACGATCGACCAGTGCCGCCGGCTGCACGTGGCCGCGCCGCTCGCGCGCCCGACGGTTTGGCCCTACCGGCCGATTCCGGGCACCGCGATGTGGGACCAGGCGACGTCCATGGGCTACGTGCCGCCGCAATCCCTGCGCGAGTGGGGCTCGATCGGCGAGTACCACCTGGAGGAGACCTGGCCGGGCAAGATCCCGCCGCACGTGGCGCAGATGCGCAAGCTGTACCAGCACTACGTGACGCTGTCCTACGGCCTGGCGCGCGGAAAAATCGGCTGGTGGGAGCGGCGCGCCGAGTCGCGCCTGCGCGACGGCAATTTCAAGCTGGGCCTGTTCGAGGCGAAGGCCTTCGACATCTACAACCGCGTGGAGAAGAAGCTCTTCCCCAGGCAGGAGCTGTCGAGGTCCTGGGTCGACCCGGGCCACAAGACGGGCACGAGCGGGAACGCCGCGTCGAAGTCCACGCGCGCGATGACCGAGACGACGGCGGGGTAGGGGCTCTCGGGGGAGCAGCCGGGGCAGGGGCGAGGTCTCGGAGAAGCGAGTCCCATCCTCCTGTAACGGGTGCGCGCGGACGGACTGTGGCGGAGTTCTGGCCTTTTTCAGGGCTTGGGTGCGGCCGTGTGGGGACCCAGCCTGAATGGGCTGCTCGATGTGGTTGCTCCTCGACTGCCCCTGCGAGCCCTCGATCGCGGGCCTGCCACGCGAACAGTAGATTGACCCTATGAAACCCGGGGGCGCGGCATTGATGACCCTCGCCGGCCTGGCCGTGGGCGCGGTCGTATGGGCTGCCATTTCCTGGGGTGGCCGCGCATTGCCGTCCGCGGTCGTCGTGGACCCACTCTTGCCGGGTGTCCAGGCGGACGAGGTTCGGGTTGAGCCTGAGGTGCCGAGCGACCGTGCTGCGCTCGAAGCACCTGCAGGAGTTCCGGCAGCGCCGGTTGCGCCCCTTCTCGACCTGACGGGTCGTCCCCTGCGCATCAGCCACGCCCATGAACTTCGCTCGCTGGAGGAGGTTCTCGCTCAGATGGAGGGCCGGTCCAAGGCGGACTCCTATTGGAAGACCTGGAGCAAGGAAGAGTTGATCCCGGTGCTCGCCGCGATGGGAGTCGCGGCTCCCATGGATGCCGCAGGAACGACCTTTCAGCCCGATCCCAACGTGTTGACCCACACCGGCCGGCGAAGCGGGGACAAGGTGTACGACCATGCAGTCGGCTATAACGGTCGCACGTATCGCTTCATGACCGGGGATTTCCCGGTCTATGACGAGTACGTCGAGCTGAGGAAGGAGCGAGGACTCCTCGAGCGCGCGCGGGATCCAATGCTGCCCAGGGGGCCGGAAGCGCCCTATCCCGAGGAATTCGTGAAGCGGCTGCTCGAGAGTGGGTACAGCGCGCTGGCGATACGGGAGACCTTTGCGCAGAAGTGATCACCGTGCCGCGCGAGTGGGGCTCGATCGGCGACCCGAGCAGGCTCGAGGTCATCGCCGGACCACCCAGGATCGTTGAGCACCTCGCGCCTGTGGTTGGCCCTCCGCCGTCGTGGTTGGGCGCCCTGGCCATTCATTGACGATGACCCTCGGAGCGCTCCCAGGTCTTCAGGTCCAGGAACTGGAAAACGCCGGATGCCGCCCCGCCCGCGGCGCAGGAAAAAGGCGGCCCGCGAGCGGCAGAGGCCGCGCAGGGGGTCCCCAATCGGGATTCCAGGGCCGGGTCCTGGGTGACGATTCCGTCGCGTCCGGCCGCGGCCGTCTGGCACGCGGCGTGCAAAGGTCCCGGGAACCCCCGTTTCCAGACCGCCAACCCATCGACGTTCTCCACATGCACGCACGTTGCCCCGCCCTCGTCCTGCTGATCCTCGCCAGCCCGGCCTCCGCCCAATTTGTCGAGGTGGACCCCGGATTCCGATCGAGCACCTTCGGCTGCACGCTGCCGGGGGACTTCGATCATGACGGCGATCCGGACGTGTTGGTCATGGGCTCGGGCTCCCAAAACGTCGCGTTCACCACGCTCTACCGCAACAGCGGCGGCGTCTTCGCGGACAGCGGGATCGCCCTGCTGGGGCTCTATCCACAGTCGGCCAGTCCGGCGTCCGCAGCGGCGTGGGGCGACTTCGACCTGGACGGGGACCTCGACCTCGCCATGGGCGGCGTCACGACCAACAACATCCCCACCACGCGCGTCTATCGCAACGACGGGGCCACCTTCCAGCCCGCCCCGGGGAGCTTCCAAGGCCTGTTCGCCGGCGCGGCGGCCTGGGGCGATTTCGACGGCGACGGGGATCTCGACCTGCTGCAGACGGGACTTCCGAGTCTGGCCCTCGGGGCGCAGCCGGTGACCCGGCTGTACCGCAATGACGCGGGCAGCTTCACCTCCGTGACCCACCCGTTCCCGGGCCTGTACCTCGGACCCGCGACGTGGGCCGACTTCGACGGCGACGGGGACGTCGACCTCCTGTTGTGTGGAGCGGGACCCAGCCAGGGCCTCGAGGCCACGCTGTGGACGAATCAGGGCGGGAGCTTCACCGACGCCGGCGTCGGCCTGCCGGGGTTCGACATCGGTCACGGGGTCGCGGGTGACTATGACGGTGACGGCGATCTGGACCTGGCGCTGGGGGGCGACTCCAATCTCGGGTGGATCAACAACATCTACCGCAACGATGGAGGCGCGTTCACGGATTTGGGCGCGGGCCTGGTGCCGCTGCTCTGGTCGGCGGGAGCCTGGGGCGACTACGACAATGATGGCGATCTGGACTTGGCGGTGGCCGGGTTCGAACCGGTGCAGCAAGTCACGCGTTCGATCCTCTACCGCAACGACGGGGGGGTGTTCGTGGACAGCGGGAGCTCCTTCCACGACGTGCAGATCGGTTGCCTCGACTGGGTCGACATCGACGGCGACACGGATCGTGACCTGCTGCTGACTGGCAACGACGGCAACGATGACCAGGTCCTGTGGTACCGCAATGTGGCGAACAACGGGGTGCCCCTGGTCAGTGCCTATTGCGCCGCCAAGCTCAATTCCCTGGGCTGTTTGCCGGAGATTTCCGCGACGGGCACCTCCAGCGCCACGGCCAGCTCGGGTTTCACCGTTCGTTCCCGGAACATGCAGAACAACAAGCCGGGGCTGTTGCTCTACGGCAACACCGGCAGGGCGTCCACGGCCTTTGGGGGCGGCACGCTGTGCGTCAACGGCCCCGTGCGGCGAATCGCCGGCCTGAACTCCGGTGGCTCGATCGCTCCCGCGAACAACTGCAGCGGAGTCTTCGCAGTCGATGTCAACGCCTTCCGCGCGGGGCTCCTGGGCGGTGTTCCCGCGGGGTTCCTTTCGGTGCCCGGCACGACCGTGGACAGCCAGTTCTGGGGCCGCGACTCAGGGTTCGCCGCGCCGCTCAACACTCAGCTTTCCAACGGCCTCGAATTCACCGTGCGGCCCTAGAGCGCGTCCCAGAACCTTTGGGGTCCCGTGGGTGTTCCGGGGCCGCGAGGGGTTGCGCCCGAGGAGTGCCCGGGAGGGACGCGTCGGTGCCGCTCCTCGCGGCTTGGGGGGACCCGCATTCACCGGGAGGTGAGCCTCCCGGACGGGCGCTGAGGACCCGGTTGGCGTGAGCCACGGGCTCGGTGAAACCTTCAAAGTGCGGCGCGGAGGGCCCCGAGGCGGTTGCGCGGCTCCGTGGGGCGTGTCCATCAACGGCGGGCGCCGGCGCCCTTCAGGAGCGCGGCGACGCGCGTGTGGCCGCCGGCCGTCGCGACCTGCAGCGGCGTCTGGCCCTCGCGGTCCCCGAAGTAGCCGACGGCTTCCGGATCTGCACCGTGCTCCAGGAGCCAGTGGGCGAGCTCCACGTCGTCCGCCGAGGCGCAGCGATGCAGCGTGGTCGTGCCGCGGCTTTCCTGATCGATGGGGATGGCGTGCCTGAGCAGCAGCTCCGCGATCTCGAGCGCTCCGCCGCCGACGGCGAACCACAGCACGGGGAAGTCATGGGCGCCGCGCTCGTGCACGAGCGTGGGATCGTGCTCGAGCCAGGCGCGCGCCGATTTCACGTCGCGCAGAGCCACCGCGGTCGGCAGCGAGAGCGGGGCGCCGTGGTCGAGGTGGTACCGGAGGATCTCCGTGTTCTGCACGTGGGCGCAGGCCTCGATCGCGAGCTCGTCGTCCGTGGAGATCGAGAAAATCAGGCGCTTGTCCGCCCCGACCAGCTCGCGCAGCTTCTCCAGCTTGAAGTGCGACGCCCCCGTGGCCTGATTCTGGAGGCTTTGAGGCACGTCCGCGAGGTCCGGCCGGCGCACGGGTTCGCGGTTGGCATCGAGTGCAAAGCGCGAGGAGCGGTTGTCGCGGGGGAGGCGGTGAGGTTCGGCCAAGAGCTCCGCGCCTTCCCCCCCAGCCGAGCTGCAGGGCGAGCGCTCTCGCCGTGCGCCCCGCCTCGTCGACGGCGGCCGCGTCGGCACCCTTGCGGATCGCTAGGCGCACGAGCGCCCTGTCGCGGCGCCCCACGGCGGCGTGCAGCACGGAACTCCCACCGCGCTGGCGGGCGTTCACGTCCGCGCCATTGCCGCAGAGATCCGCGAGCCCCCGGAGCGCCCAGCCTGGGTGCGGGCTTTCCAGCGCGCCGCGCGTCGCCGTGAAGCCGGAGCCCCCGGGCGGCGCCGTGTCGGGTGAACATCCGAGCGACCGCAGCCGATAGGCGTCGTCGCTCCCGACCAGCGCCGCGGCGTAGAGCGGTGTGCCGCCGATCGGGTGTGCACGGTGGAGGAGGTCGGGCTCGGTGCGCGCGAGATCCTCGAGGCGCTTCCAGTCCTCGGCGAGGACCGCCTCGACGATGTCGAGCTTCAGTCCGGCCCCCCGGAGGAGCTCGGCGACGAGGAGCTCGGCGACCGCGACGTGCCCGTGAACGTGGGCGAGGACGTATGCCGAGCGGCCCGACTCGTCCCTGGCGCGGGCCAGGCCGGCGTCCCCGGCCAGGAGGCGCCGCACGCGCTCGAGCTCCCCCTTGCGGACGGCCTCCAGGATTTCCGCCGAGCCCTCCCCGGCCTGGAGCGGGGGGATGCCGGGGGCGAGGCGCGCGAACGCGGGAAGGGAGAGGAGCGAGCCGAGCGAAGAGAGGGCCTGACGGCGCGAGAGCTGCATGGGCGGATAACCTCCGCAGGGGAGAGCGCGAAAGGGTCCCCACGGGGGTCAGAAATCTTTGGGGCAGGAAAAATGGCCCCCGAGCATCCCCATCCACGCTTTCGACCGGAGACTCTAGCCCGTGACTCCCCAAGAAGCCTGGACGCAGGACCTGTACCTCGAGCTCCGCCGCATGGCGGAAGGCCTGATGTCCGGGGAGCGCGGCGGGCACACGCTCGAGCCGACGGCCCTGGCGAACGAGGTCTGGCTGCGCCTGCGCGCCAGCCGAAATGCAGGCGAGCTCGAGCGCGGGGCGTTCCTGGGGCTCGCGGCGCAGGCGATGCGCCGCATTCTGACGGAGCACGCGCGGCGGCGCGCCACCGCGAAACGGGGCGGCGCGGCGCGGCGGACGACGCTCAACGGCAAGGCGGCCGAGCCGCAGCCGGTGGACTTCGCGCTCGACCTCGACGCGGCCCTGACCGAGCTCGAGGGACTCGATCCGGACCTGGCGCGCGTCGTCGAGCTGCGCTGGTACGCCGCGGGCTCGACCGAGGAGATCGCCGAGACGTTGGGGCTCTCGCCGCGCACGGTGAAGCGGCGCTGGCGCTTCGCGCGTGCATGGCTGCAGCAGAGGATGCAGGAGGACGAGCGATGACGCGCTGGCAGCTCGAGCAGGAACTCTTCGAGGAGATGGCGGCTTTGGAGCCCTCCGCGCGTTCGCGGGTGCTGCGTGAGCGCGCGGGCGGCGACGAGGAGCTCGTCCGTCGCGTGGAGCGGCTCGTGGCGGCCGACGCACGGCCGCTGGCGGCGCTCGAGGGCACGGCGACCGATCTTTGGCTCGCCCTGCGCGACGAGCCGGCTCCGGAGACGCTCTGCGGCACGACCTTTGGGCCGTACCGCGTGGATGCGTACCTCGCCTCGGGCGGCATGGCGCACGTCTACCGCGCGACGCGCACGAGCGCCGGCACCGAGCGACGGGTCGCGCTGAAGGTGCTGCGCCCCGTCCTTGGGGGCGAGGACTTCCTCGCGCGCTTCCAGCGCGAGCGCGAGACGCTCGCGGGGCTCGAGCACGAGCACGTGGTCGCGTTCCTGGACGCCGGCGCACTGCCGGACGGGCGGCCCTTCCTCGTGATGGAGTACGTCGAGGGCGTGCCGCTCACGGCCTGGGCGCGCGGCGTGCCCCTCGGGCGGCGGCTGGAGCTCTTCCTCCAGGTGCTGGCGGCCGTGCAGTACGCGCACCAGAAGCTCGTCCTGCACCGCGATCTCAAGCCCTCGAACGTGCTCGTGACGGCACAGGGAGCTCCCAAGCTGCTCGACTTCGGCGTCGCGACCGCGCTCGAGCCCGCGGGCCAGGGCGTGGGCGTGCCGGGGCCTCTCACGCCGGGTTACGCGAGCCCGGAGCAGCTCCGTGGCGAGAACGTGACGACGGCGAGCGACGTGTACTCGCTGGGCGTGCTGCTCTGCGAACTCGCGACCGGGGGCGGGGCCGAGGAGCCGGAGCGCGCGCCCGCGGGCGACCTGGCCGCCATCGTGGAGAAGGCACGGGCTCCCATCCCGCGCGAGCGCTACCGCTCCGCCGACGAGCTCGCCGGGGACCTGCGTCGCTTCCTTGCCGCGGAACCGGTCTCCGCTCGCCGTGCCACCTGGGCCTACCGCGCGCAGCTCTTCGCGCGCCGCAACCGCTGGCCCCTGGCGCTCGCCGCGGCGATCGTGGTCGCCGCCGTCGCGGGCTGGATCGGATCCGACCTGCGCCGCCGCAGCGCGGAGCGCGACGCGTCGCGCGGCTGGGGGGCACACTCCGAGGCCAGGGCCGCCGCGCGTGTGTTCGAGGAGTGGATCGCCTCGACGGCTGCCGCCGACCCACGGCTTGGAGCCGCTGCCGCCGCCCATCTCGAGTCTTCGTTGCGCGGGAGCCTGGCGGAGCGGCCCGAGGCCGAGACGCTGGTTCGATTGGCGCTCGCGGAGTTGTATCTCCAGCTCGGCGACCGCGCGGCCGCGGCGCTGCACGCGGAGCACGCCTCGAGGCTCGCGCACAGCACACCAGGCGTCGGTGAGGCCGAACGGCGCCGCGCCGCGGTGCTCCTGGAACGCAGCGGAGCCCGCACCCGGTAGCTTGGCGTTCGGGGAACGGGCGGTTTCGGCGCGCCCATCGTGCCCGATCACGCGCGCGTGCTCCCCCCGGCTTGGACCCGGGCCCGAGGAAGGACACGACCCTGTCGTCCGCGAGCGCCGTTGCGAAGGTCCTGCGCTGCGTGCTTAGCCTGCAGGTGCAGCTCGAAGCGCTTGCCGTCGTCGACCTCCAGCCGCGCGGGCTCGGTCGTGAGCGGCGGATGCACGATCGAGCATTCGGACTAGGAATTCCAGTCAGCGTTGGCCGCTGTCCAGGCTGGAGCGGGAATCCGGCTTCGCACTCGACGCGGACGCTGACCGCGACGCCGGTGGGGTGCAAGGGGCCGCCGGGACGCCCTCAGGGTGGGGTCCCGTAGGCGACCGGAAGGGTAGGTGGTACGCTCGCCGCGCCATGCAAAGCCAAACTTCCGCGGCGGCGTTCACGGCACTGGTGTTGCTTGCCTGCCAGGCCTCAGGGCCGACGGTGGAGGCACCGGTCGAGACCCAACCGGGAGACGTGCTCACCACGGGCGAGTCGCCGGCAGGAGTGGCCACGCCCACCGCGCCGACGCCCCCGGTTGGACCGCGGGATGTTTGGGAGTCCGAAGTCTGGCTGCGCGCCGGGCACTACGATCCGGCCACGGAGACCTTGGAGCAATTCCGCCTGCGCAAGTTCCGCCGCCTGATCGCCGAGTTCGAGGGGCAGGAGATCGAGCAGCCGGACTGGTCGGGGATCGACAGGGAGAGTCTGGCGATGGTCGTGTTGATCGAGGCCATTCGGGCGCACCTGACGGCGGCGGGACGCGTGCGGGCCATTGAGTTCAGCGATGAACACTCGCGCGGCCGCGCGGAGGGTTTTCAGCGTGTGTGGACCATCGAAGGGATGGTCTATGCCTTCCAGCCCGAGGAGTTCCCGGTTTACCAATGGTTCGAACGGCTGGTGGATGAAGACCCGGCGACCCAGGTTCCGCTGGACCAGCCTCTCCCGCCGCGCGGGTTCTTCTATCCGGAGCAGTTCTTCCTCGACGCCGCGAAGTTCGCGCGCGAGGCGTGGTGCTTGCGGGCGGGGGGGTGAGGGCGGGGGAGGCCGGGAAAGCTGGCCGCGTTCGAGGGCCTGGCGGTCCTGAGGTCGGGGGCATCCCCGGCGATGCAGGCTCCGCGCGCCCTGTGAGGGCTCCTCCGGGACTCGGCGCCGTGAGCGGCAACTGGCGCCTCGCCCGCCCCGGGCCGACGCGTGGCGGCCGGGTCCACGGCGAGCGGCAAGGCTAGGCGCTGGCATCGCCCAGGGGCGCTTGTCCCCGTCGGGGGGGCCGTTCCGTTGGGTCTCCGATTCCCCCCCGCCCCCCCTGACCGCCGAGCCTGACTCTTGAGCACCAAGGCCACGTGCCTGGGACCCCGCCGCACAGGTCAGGGTGGGCCGGCCGATCGCTTCCCCCTGGGGAGGGGCAGTTCCGGCTTGACACCCACCCAACCAAATGGAGGATCGGCGCCAGAAGCCCACGTCCCTGGGCACCCCACCCTTCCATGCCCGACCCCGGCAGCGATCCGGAGGAGAAACGGGTCACGCCAGCCGATCGCCGGCGCCCGCCGAGCGCATCGAGTGCATGGCCCAAGGCCGAGTCGTACCCCGTGGCGGGCACGGACGGTGCGATTCGCGATCCGGTCGCGGTTCCGAGGAGCTATCCCGGGGCGGAATTGATTGGCGCAGGAACCGCCCAGGAGATTCTGGCTCGCATTCTGGTGGGCGATCCCCTTGGGATCGTGGACCGCGCGCGGGGCTGGCTCGATGCGCATGCGTACCTGCTCGATTCCAACCGGCTCGCGCTGCGGACGATGGCGCACGTCGCGCGCAGTGCCAGACGCTATCGCGGCAAGCCGGACCTGCATTCGTTCATCGAACTCCTGTTGGGCCGTGCGACGTCGGAGTTGATCAACGAAGACCGAGAAGCGGACCGGCTGGGCCGTCCCGTTCACGAGGATGAGATCGCGCCGTACGCGTTCCTGTCCGAGGCTCTCGGCATCGATCCGAGTCTTGCTCGTCGGGCCTGTTCGATCGTGAACGGGATGGTGGAGTACGATCGACGCGTCTTCTATGCGACGGCCATCCAGGGCAAGTCCATTCAGCGGCACGTCTCCGAGGGGCACGGCCCTCCTGCCCGCGCAGAGGCCGCGCTGCAGCGAGTCCTGCGCCGGCTGATCGCGATCGACGGCATGACAGGGGGGCCACATGACCACGCCGATCTTCGACGCGAACTTCGAAGGGTTGCTGCGTGAGGCGGCCAGCGCCAAGGACTCCTTGCTGCTGCGAGTCGACCGCGCTCAGATCCTCCCGGCGCTCCGATCCCGCGAAGCCCCGGCCAGTGTTGCCATGGCCGGTCTCAGCAAGGTCGAACGCGAGCTGCTTGCATCGTATCGGTGCGAGCTTGGGTTCCTGTTGCGGCAGGCGGCACTGAACAGCCTTCGCGAAAACAGCGAGACTGGACCCTGGATCGACTCGTCTGTCACGGACGATCGTCGGCACGAGCAGGTCCCGCGCACTGCTTGGGAGGCCGCGGTCAGCCAGAGCCTTGCAGAACGACCTCCATGCGAAGATTCTGCGGTAAGGGATGGTTCGGAGTTTCTCGGACGCCTATTGGCTGGGCCAGTTTCGGGAGTTTCGACGCCCCAGTTTGCGGCAGCGAGCCTTCGGTTGGAACCACGCGATGAACCGCGCGTGTACACCGCGGCCCACCTTGCCGCGACCGGGACCACCGCGCAGAGCATAGCCGTCGTTCGAGCATGTCTTGATGGCACCGGAGGCACCAGCAACCACGCCTACGCGCTGGAGGTCGCAGCTCTCGCGCAGGCCCGGGCGGGGCGGTTCCAACTGGCAGCACAGAGTATCGAGCGTGCCTGTGCACTCGGCCTGCCAAGGAGCGAGCCGCCCATCCGGTGGCTCTTTTATTCATGTCAAGCGGCGGACCTGTCTGCTGCACAGAAGGCGATCCAGTTCATCCAAGATGGTGGTGCCCCCGACGTCAGGGCCGCGAACAGCGCCTGTGAGGACCTCCGGGCACAGATCAGATGCGGTGCTTGGGTCATTACTGCTGGAGCGAGGGAAATGATCCGGAACTTGGACATCGGGTCAGATCCACTGACCGGGAGACTCTTCCATGCCCTCATCTTGTAAGGGAACACTCCCCGCCGTGCTACGGACAGCGGGCCTTCTGTGTCTGACTCTTGCGGCACTTTGTCTCACCGCAAAGGCTTTCGCCATCCTTCCGCTTGGGGCAAGGCGCATCAGTCCGGCGGCTGACACCGGAGGAACTGGAGTACCACCGCCGTCGTTCACCCCGAAGGTCCCGTTAGGGAGACCAACGCTTCTTAGGCGGCTCACATAATCCGCGTCCATGGCTGTGTCGACGGGTAAGACGGGTGTGGCCATCCTGGCCCTAGTGGCGGCGGTTGTGGTCGCCACGTCATGGCTAGTGCTGAATCCGGACCGGCAGCTTGTCACCACGGACGCCAGCTCTACGGCTGCACCCCACCAGAATGCGCGATCGCCTGGTCCCAGCCCCCTGGACCCAACTGGGCCGCAAGGCGCAGTTGGTCCCGCGAACGGTGATCTTCACCTGGTCGAACCAAGGTCGCCTTCGAGCACCCCGCTGGCGACCGTGCTGGTGCGTGACGATCGAGGAGCCCCTGTTTCCAATGCGACTTGCAGAGTGGGGAGGCTCCCCGACACAGACATGTCAGGCCTTCACATGTGGGGCGTCGGAGATCGGCAACTGCCCCACAAGGGCATCCAGGAGAAGCAGACAAATTCCGCCGGGGTTGCAACGTTCGCGCAGACCGACGAGTTGGGCGGCTCGGATCCACTATGCGCGTGGGTGACGGCAGAGGGGTTCTTGGCGAACTGGGGCGTCCTGGAACCTGGCACCGGGAACACAGGACGGCAGCTTACGGTTAGCCTCACTGTGGGAGTGCCCCTGCTTCTTGAAGTGCTCGGTGGTGCCGGACAGGCGGTGGCCGATGCCGAGGTCTTCGTCGTAGGCATGGACGCGACACCTGTCCGCCATCCGGCCTCCAGGGAGTTTCGGGCGATAAGAGCTTGGAGCTTCCGCGGCCTCACAGATGCCTCAGGCTTGCTGCGCGTTCCGAGGGTGCCGGGTGCCGTCGCAGCGTGGGCTAGTCGAGGTGAGGAAGCAAGCAAGCCACTGCTGGGGATACAGCCAACTGAGAAGAAGATCACGCTGGTCCTGTGTTCGACGTTTTTCGCGAGGGGGCATGTAGAAGCTCTCGGGAAGGAGCGCCTGGATAGGAACCTGCAAGTGAATGCGACTGCGCAACTTGACGGGCAGACCGTTCGACTTGCGCAGGCTTCAGTCGGTGAGGATGGTCAAGTTGCGCAATTTCGCGTTCCAATACTGCCTGCGTAGTACTACGAGTTTACGCTGAGAGGGCCAGGCATCGTTCCCGATGTTCGCCGACAACAGCCGCCCGAGCCCGGCCAGCAGGTATCGCTTGAGTTTGTGGCATCCAGGGGAAGAGACCTTCTTGTGGCGGTTGTTGACGAACAGGAGATGCCTCTTGGAGGCGCCACCATTCGTGTACTCTGGGATTCCCACGGTGGCGGAGGACAGGTCGGCGTTACAGACGTGGAAGGAAGCGTGCGCGTCCGTGGACTTCGGGATACAATCCTCACTATCGATGCCACTGCCCCAGGCTTTGTCGGCAGCCGCTACACGAATCTGCGCCTGGATGAACTCGGCGATGAAGGCGTAGAGCTGCAACTGCATCGTGGGGGGCAGGTGCGGGGGCAAGTTGTTCTGGCCGGAAAGCCCGCTAAGGAGTTTGAAGTCGTCTACTGGACTCCCGCTGCGCCTCAAAGAAGCGTGACCACGGAGTTTGCTAGGGTCGACGAGGGCGTTTTTCAGCTGGAAGGCGTGCCCCTGGGGGAAGTGCTCTTCTACGCAAGCGTTCGCGGCTATCCGAGATCATCTGTTGAGTCCGTCCATGTTGCGCCCGACGTTCTTGCTGAGCTGATTTGCGTAATTCCAGACGCACTGGAGGGTACTGGCGTTGTGCTCGACGGGCTTTCTCGGACGCCGATCCCTGGTGCTCGAATCGAGCTCTGGAACAGCTATCGCGCTGCGTACCTGACACCCACCGGGCAGGGTGCGAACACGGATTCCGACGGACGATTTCGACTGTCAGGCTTCGGGCCTGGGGAATCACGGTTCGTCATCAGGGCGACGGGATTTGCGCAGTACCTCGGCCAGGCACAAGGTGTAGCTGGAGAGACGATCGATTGTGGCGTGATCGCGCTGCAGCCAACAGGCACCCTTTCGGTCCGGCTCGATGCTCCCCCGGTTGTAGACCCTCAGCGATGTCGTGCAAACGCGGATGGCAACCTCCCGTTCCCGATGAAAGAACTCGACGGATCGGGTTTGGTGCAGTGGGAGGGTGCGGGACCTGGAATGACCTTTGTGCGGTTGTTTCTCCCAGACGAGACGCAAATCTTCCGTGAAGAGTTCCTCCGCCCGGGCGGCTCCTGGGAATTGGGTTTCTCCCTGGAGGCCGATCGCAGCATGGAAGTGTCTCTCACCGATTCACTGGGAAAGCCCTTCTTGCCCAACGCGACCTGCACTGCGAGGTTCTCCCAGGGCCGCAGGGGCCACAATGGGGTTACCCAGGTCGCCCCCTTTGGCGAGGGCGGGCGGGCCCGCTTCAATTGGGTGTCGACGGCGACGGGGTACTTGGAAGTCGTGGACGAGGCTGGCCAGCGCTTGGGGGCTCGCCCAGTTTCCTTGGCCCAAGGCGTGAACATGATCGATGTCGTGACCGGCGGAACTCAGGTCCGTGTGAGCGTGGAGGATCCAGAAGGCAACCCGGTCGGCGGTGCAGCCCTGGATGCGCGCATGGAGGCTGATGGTCTGCCCTGGTTCCAACTCGCCTCCACCGACGCGCAGGGGATTCACACGTTCACTGGCCTGGGGATGAAACGCGTCTTCATCAGCGCGCAGCACGGCCAGTTCGGGGCCAAGAGCGACGTGGAAGTGGACTTGGAGCGCTGGAATGGCGAGGACACGCTGGAAATCGTCCTCGATCCGCGGGCAACGATCCTCGTTCGACTGCTCGACGGGAAGGACCCCCTGCCTGCCGCCAATCTGCGGTTCCTCGGTCCCCAGACCCACCACATGCTCGGCGTCTTCTCGACCGACGCCCAGGGCATCGCGAAGTACGGCCCCGTGTGCGGGGGCACCTACCTGGCGAGCGTCGAGCAGCCGGGCGTCTGGCTCACCGAGCAACTGGTGGAGGCGACCGAGACCTCGCAACCCGTCGACATCCAGGTGCGCCGACTGGGCGGACTTGCGCTGCAACTCACCTCGGCTTCGCAGCAGTCGGTGGCAGGCATCGCCGTCGAACTCGAGTCGGTGGAGACCGGTTCCAAGCTCTCGGAGTGGGTCGCCCGTGGACTGGTCACCGTACCCGACGGCGCGCTGTTCACCGGCGGGACGGGGCTTGCCCAGGTATCGGGTATCCCCCACGGGGAGTACCAGGTCCGCATCGCAGGTCCGTCGGGCTCTCTCGTGGCCGGCCGAGTCACCGTCCGGCCCGGCCCGGTGACCCAGGTGTCCCTCGCGATCCCCTGACCCTCGCCTACTGCTTCTTCACTCCGCTCGCCGTCCCCAGCACCAGCAGCTCTTTCTCCGGCGCCGATCCCGGCCCCAGGAAGTACACACTGCCTCCGTCCGCGAGCGACGCGGCGAACTCCAGCCGCTGCGTCTGCACCTCCGGCAGTGCCACTTCGAAATCCCGGCCACCATCGACATCCAGCCGCACGGTCTTGGTCCTGATCGGCTGAGCCACAAGCGAGCGCTCGAACTGCACCTCCAGCCCGATCTTCCCGCCGTCCAGGAAGACGGTGCGGGCCGTGATGCCCAGGCCGTCCTTGACGCTGTCCACCGTCGGCACTGCGAGCGTGCGCGCACCGGGCTGCACGACGCACAGAGAGTAGTCCTTCACGTACTGGAATTCGTTGTAGCAGTCCAGGTTGGCGCGGGCCCGCGAGAGCACCCTCAAGGAAGGCGCCTGAAGCACATGGACGCCCGTCGCGCGCTTCGCGGCCGCAATCAGGGCGATCCGCTCCTCGGTGCTGAGGAAATTCCCCGCGCGCTTGGGAACGAGCTTCGCCAGCGAGCCCTTGGCGCCTTCGAGGATCGTGCACTCGACTTGCACGGGCACTCGTTCGCGCCGCTGCAGCTCGAGAAAGCGACGGAGCCAAGCATGATCGGCGTCGCTGAGTTGCGCGACCACGGTCCCGTTGTCGAGCACTTGCAGCGCATCCAGCTTCGGATCCAGCGGCGGCTCGATCCACAGGTTCAGCATGCGCTGCCATTCCTTGGCGCGCACGGCGATCTTGGCCGCGTCCCCTTCGGGTTCCAAGGGCTTTTCCGCCCCGGGAGAGGGCGGTTGGAAGTCGGGGACCTCGGCATCGGCGAGCAGCAGGTCCCGCAGATCCGTCAGGACCAGGGTCCGCGTGTTGCCCCCCACATACCCCAGTTGCTGGAGGTTCTGCGTCGCCGCCTGGCCCTGTCCGAGCGTGGCGAGGTGAGTGAGGGTGATGAGCGCGGCCAGGGCCGTGCGGGTGAAGCGTGTCATGGGGTCCTTGGGGCTTGAGATTCGGAGGTCCACACGGCGAGCAGTCTGTCTCCGGCCTCGGCGTTCGCGCGCAGGATCACGCGGGTCGTCGTGCCTCGGGAATGGGTGCTGGTGACCAACCGCTCGGTCGGAGTTGTGTGTGTGATGCGCCATTCGAATTCCACGACCCGTCCGAGCGAATCGGAATCGGCCTGTGGCCGCGGGGAGGGGACGCTCGTCGAAAGGCCCGCGGGTTCCTGGGCGGGAGACCTGTGGCCGCCACGCTCGACGCTTGGGGCGATGACCCAATGCCAGGTAGCCGCGCAGAAGGTGAGCACGGCCGCTGCCGCGCCCAGGTACGGGAGGGCGCGCCGCGCGGTTCGGCGTGGCTGCGCGCGCAACTGGCCCAGGCGCGCAAGCAGGCGCTCCAGTTCCTCGAGCCGCTCGGGATTCGCGACGATGGCCTCCTGGATGCGCTCGTCCGCCAGAGGATCGCGACGTTCGTCGAGGGCCTGATTCACCAACTCCAGAAATTCGCCGTCCCGATTCACGCTTCGCCTCGCAAGAGCTTCGAGCGGCCGCGGTGCAAGTGGGACTTGACGGTGCCCTCGGGAAGTCCGAGGGACTGCGCGATTTCGCGCAGGGACTGACCCCGGTGGTGGAAGCGCAGCAGGATTTCCTGCTCCCGCGGCGACAGCCGCGAGAGGCACAGCGCGATCCGCTCGCGCTGCTCCAGTGTGGATTGGGGCTGGGACTCCCGTGCCCCGACCTCGAGGCTCAAGCGGGAGTGCTCGTCCGCTTCGCGCAGGGCCCGCGCACGACGGTCGAGGAACAGGCGCAGGCCGGACTTCTGGAGCCAGGGCCCCAGGGGGCGCTGCGCGTCGAACGTCGCCCGGTAGCGCAGCGCCCGGGCCGCCACTTCCTGGACGAGGTCGTCCACCTCCACGGGAACGCGCGTGCCCCGGGTCAGGCGGGCGAGGAAGGTCGCGAGCGGGGGGAGTTCCGCGGCGAGTCGCGCGTCGAAGGCAGCGTCCCCCTGGGTCGAGGGGACCCCAGCGACCTCGGGGTCTCGCGCTTCCATTACGGCCCCAGGATCTCGGGGGTCTCGTGGTCCTTGGGGGCCGGCTCGAACCGCCCAAGGTCCCGGGAGGCCATCCTGCCCGACAGCCCGGTCCCTGCGAGGGGAGAGCTGTCGGGCGGTAGGGGCGGCCTGCTGCACACCCCACCTCTACCGCCGGAGAGGTGGGGCAGGTTGCAGAAAAACTAGAAGCGCCGGATGACGCCCAGGACCACGCCGCGCACCTCGACCGTCGGGGTGTAGATGGGCTCCATGGCGGCATTCGAGGGCTGCAGGCGGATCCGGTCCCGTTCGCGGTAGATGCGCTTCAGCGTCGCCTCCTCGCCCGGCAGGATCGCCACGACCATCTCGCCGTCCCGGGCCGTCTCGCGCCGCTCGACCAGCACGATGTCGCCGTCGCGGATGCCGTCGTCGATCATCGACGATCCGCGGACCCGCAGGGCGTACACGTCGGAGCCGGGAGGCACGAGGTCGCTCAGTTCGAGCTCCTCACGGTCCTCCAAGGCCTCGATCGGAGCGCCCGCCGCGATCCTGCCCAGGATCGGAATCACGAGCCCGGGCGCAGCGGCCGGGTGGCTGCCCGACGTTCCGTCGGTGCCCCTGCCCTGGGCCAGGGCCGTCAGCTGCAGGCCGCGGCTCACGTTTTTCGCGGCCCTGGCCAGCAGTCCCTTGCGCTCCAACTCGGCCACATGGCCGAAGATCGTCACCTTGTTGACGTCGAAGTGCTGGGCCACCTCCTCCAGGGTCGGGCTGATGCCTTCGCGCCCGACGTACTCCTGATAGAAGTCGAGAATCTGGCGTTGGCGCTTGGTGAGGGCGGGGTGCCGGGAGCTTGGTTCACGGTGTTTCTGGGCGGTGGAGGAGGGGGGACGATCGTGACGGGGCGACCGGTCCGGACACTCCGGGGAGTGCTCGCGACCGGGGCCGTGCACCAGGATTCAAAAGAGGAAGGTCATGCCGATCAGCACGGCGAAGAAGAGCGCGGTGAGTCCATCCTTGCGAGCAAACTCGATTGCCTGTGCCATGGGAGGTTCGCCTTGTGGTAGGGGTCAATGCCAGTGTCAGGTTCGGATTTCGATCGGGTACCCGTTCCGGCGGCCGGCTCGAGGAAGAGGAGGAGTCGGCTGCCGGGCAGGCTGTTCGGGGGGACCCGCCCGGCCGCCGGCCGAGGGGAGGGGTGGTCCTGATGGGGCCCCGGACAGCCTCCGGGCGGGTCTCCCCCGAACATCCACCGAATCTATCGGCGGGGACCCATGACGGTGGCGGAAATTCCGTGAAAAGTTAGGGCAAAGTTCTGGAAGCGGCCCTGGCGGGGTCAAGAAGGCCTGTTTTCGGGCCCAGGGAGGCGCCGGAGACCCCGGGAATTCCGAGGGAGGGGGCGGGATCCGGGCTGCTGGGCCCCTCCGCGTCGGTCCCACCTGGTCCCCGGGTTCGGGGGCCGGCCACTGCCCGTCACCCTTCCGACCGGGCCCTACCGCCGTCGGCTACCCGCGCCCGTGCCACGCGCCGGCCCTCGGGCACCCCGTCGAACGTCGCGCATCGCCCGGCCCCTCCGGGCGGGGAAGCTGGAATCGTCCGGTTCCCTACCCGCGCGGGGCGTGGTGGGGGCTGGTCGGGTCTACAATCGGTCGCCTCTCCCAGCCACGCCGGAACCCAGCCTCGTTGAAGACCCCCGCGCTCGAGTTCTCTCGCACCCTGACTCCCTTCCAGGCGCGACGGCTGGCCCTGTATCGCTTCGACGTGGTGGTCCTGGGCACGGGTGCGGCGGGGGCCACGGCGGCGCTGGCGGCGGCCCGTTCCGGTCGCACCGTGGCTCTGATCGCCAAGGACCAGCCCTCGGAGACCAACACGAACTACGCCCAGGGGGGCGTGGCGGCGGTGCTGGGCCCGGAGGACTCCCTGGAGTCCCACCGCGCCGACACCCTGGCCCTGGGTTGCGGCCTGTGCGAGCCCGAGGTCGTGGAGCGCGTCGTGAACGGCGGTCCAGTGGCCATCGAGCGCCTGCGGGCGCTGGGGGCGGAGTTCGACGCGGACTCCCGGGGCCGCCTGGATCTCTCGCGCGAGGGCGGCCATTCCCACGCGCGCATCGTGCACTCCCACGGGGCGGCCACGGGGCTCGAGATCCAGCGCACGCTTTCGCGGGCGGTGGCCTCCAACCCCGAGATCGCCGTCTTCGAGAAGTGCTTCGCGGTGGACCTCTTGACGGCGCAGCAATCCGGCGGGAGCTCGATCACCGGGGTCCTGTGCCAGACGCAGCGGGGCGAGCTCGTGGTCTTCGGCGCGAGCCAGGTGATTCTGGCCACGGGCGGCGGCGGCCAGCTCTATCGCGAGACCACCAATCCGACGATCGCCACGGGCGACGGCGTCGCCATGGCCTTCCGCGCGGGAGCCCGCGTGCGCGACCTGGAGTTCTTCCAGTTCCACCCCACCTGCCTGTACATCGCGGGCGCGGCGCGGGTCCTGATCAGCGAGATCGTGCGCGGCGAGGGCGGCGTGCTGCGCGACAAGCGCGGCGTGCGCTTCATGCCCGAGTACCACAAGAGCGCCGAGCTGGCTCCCCGGGACGTGGTTTCGCGGGCCTGCTTCGATCGCATGGTGCGCACGGGGGACACCAACGTGTACTTGGACCTGTCCCAGCTCGACCGCGATCCGCACCAGTTGTTCCCGGGCATCAGCCGCATCTGTCGCTACTTCAAGATCGACATCGCCAAGGATCCGATCCCGGTGCGCCCCGGGGCCCACTACATGATCGGCGGCGTGCGCGTGGATCTCGACGGACGCACGGACATCGAGGGCCTGTGGGCCGTGGGGGAGTGCGCCAGCACGGGGCTCCACGGCGCGAACCGCATGGGCTCCAACTCGCTCCTGGAGGGTTTGGTCCTGGGAGAGGTGGCCGGACGACAGGCCGCCGGCGAGGTGTGCCGCGATCGTTCCTCGCCGGCCGAGAGCGAGCTCGCCCCCGCGCGGGCGGCGATGCCCGCCGACGTGCGGCTCTCCATCGAGGACCTGACCTACTCGCTCAAGTCGCTGATGTGGCGCCAAATGGGCATCGAGCGCACCGAGGGAGCGATCCAGGACGCCCTGACCAAGCTCGAATTCTGGACGCGCGCGGTGTCGGGCCTCGGTTCCGGCGACACGAAGTCCTGGGAGCTGGTCAACATGCTGACCCTGGCGCGCCTCGCCTCCGAGAGCGCTCTGTGCCGCACCGAATCGCGCGGCACCCACTTCCGCGCCGACCATCCGCTCCAGGATCCTCTCTGGCGCGCCCACACCAACCTGCGGGCGGCGTTCGACGGCGACACGATCCGCGGGCTGATCCACGAGCGTGAGACCGTGCGCGATTCGGCCCTCGTCGGATGAGTCGATCCCAAAAGAGCACGCGGCCGACCGCCAAGCCGCGCGAGCGCGTGCTCGTCTGCGGAGTGCTGATGCCCGGTCAGGCCGAGGAGCACGACGGTCCGCTGTCGGAGCTGCGCGAGCTGCTGCGCGCCTCGGACGTGGAGCCCATCGGCTCCGGCATCGTGCAGAGGAAGGACACGCCCGACCCGGCGACCCTGATGGGCAAGGGCAAGGTGGCGGAAATCGCCGCGGAGGTGGAGCTCCTGGAGCCCGACGCCGTGGCGGTGGACAACGACCTCTCGCCCGCCCACATCCGCAACCTGGAGAAGGCCTGGGGCGTGCGAGTGCTCGATCGCAGCGAGGTGATCCTCGACATCTTCGCCCGCCGCGCGCGGACCAGCCAGGCGCGCCTGCAAGTGGAGCTGGCCCAGGCGGAATACCTGCTGCCGCGGCTCAAGCGCATGTGGACCCACCTGGAGCGCATGGAGGGCGCGGTGGGCACGCGCGGTCCCGGCGAGACGCAGCTGGAGACCGACAAGCGCCTGCTGCGCAAGCGCGTGCAGGACCTGAAGCGCGAACTCGAGGGCATCGCCGAGCGGCGTCAACGGGAGGTGCGCTCGCGCTCGGATCAGTTCACGGTGGGCCTGGTGGGGTACACCAACGCGGGCAAGTCGACCTTGCTCAACCGCCTGACCGGGGCCGAGGAGTTGGCGGCGGACATGCTCTTCGCCACGTTGGACACTCGCACGCGCCAGTGGCGCCTGCCCGACAGCCGGGCGGTGCTCTTGTCCGACACGGTCGGATTCCTGCAGCGGCTGCCGCACCACCTGGTGGCCTCGTTCCAAGCCACCCTGGCGGAGACCCTGCACGCGGACCTCCTGCTGCACGTGGTGGACGCTTCCCATCCGGACGCATCCACCCAGCTCGAGGCCGTGGATCGGGTGCTCGACGAGTTCGCCTGGACCGACCGGCGCGAAGTGCTGGTGTTCAACAAGATCGACCGCGTGCCGGAGCCGCTCTCCCTGCACTCGCTGGCCGTGGGCCGCAAGAACGAGGTGGTCTTCGTCAGCGCCGTCACGGGCGAGGGCCTGGGGCGCCTGACCGAGCTCGTGATGCGCGAGTTGGACAGTCGGGCGATCACCGCACGGCTCAGGGTCCCCCTGGCGGACGGCCGCAGCGCCGCCCTGGCGCGGGCCAGCGGAGGGGTGCAGTCGGAAGAGCTGGTGGGGGAGGAGTCCCTGACCCTGGTGCTCAAGCTCTCCCAGGGCTCGCTCGGCAACCTTCGCCGCTCCCTGGGGGCGGCCGTGGAGGTCGAGATCCTGGGCGGCGGTCGCGACGTCAGCGAGCGCACCCTGGCGGGCGAGCGCCGCGGCCGTTGACCGCGAGCCGGGCCTGCCGGGCGAGCCGGGCGGAACCGTGGTCTACTGGGCCTTCAGCACCACGCCCAGCCGCTCCAGCGTCGGCAGCTTGAGCTTCATTCCCGCGCGCATGGCGTTCGCGTCCTTGAGGCCGTTGTAGGCGGCCAGCTTGGACACCAGATCGGCGGGCGAATGCCCGTAGTGGGCCTGTGCGATCTTGGAGAGCGACTGCCCGGGGTTCACCGTCAGCTCGAAATCCCCCAGGGCGGGGGGCGGGGCCGTGCCCGGCTTGGGCGCCGGTCCGGGCGCGGGCGGCTTCGCCACCGGGCCCGCCGACCCGCCGGGGGACTGCTGTGCGCCGGGCGCCAGTGGAGCGGCGCCCGAAGGGCGACCGATCACCACGTTCGCCTGGCCCGGGCCCAGGAGGCCGCTCTGGGTCAGGGCGGCCTGACCCGAGGCCAGTTCCAGGGCCAGGGCGCGTTCCTCGCGCAGCCGCGTCGTGCGCGTTTGCTGCCAGACCGCCGCCGCGCCGAACAGGCAGGCGAGGATCAGGACCAGGATCAGGGAGCGCATGCCTGCGGGCGGCTCAGCTCGCCGCCGGCTTGCTCGCTCCACCGGCGCGACCCAGCTGTTCCTCGGCCTTGCGGGCCTCGTCGTCCTTGCGCATCTGGCGCTTTTCCAGCCAGATGAAGACCGGGGCCGCGATGTAGATCGAGGAGAACGTGCCGCCGATGATGCCGAACATCATGGCGTAGGAGAAGCCTTCCAGCACGTTGCCGGTGCCGAGGTTGAAGATCAGCACGATGAAGATCGTGGCCACGGCCAGCGACGTGATCACCGTTCGCGAGAGGGTCTCGTTGATCGACAGGTTGACGATCTCCTCCAGCGTGCCCTTGCGCCGCGGCAGGTTCTCGCGGATGCGGTCGAACACGACGATCTTGTCGTTGATCGAGTAGCCCACGATCGTCAAGAACACCGCGATGGTGCCCATGTCGAACTCGATGTGCACCGAGGGGATGGCGATCAGGAGCGAAATCGCGCCGACGGTGAAGGAGATGTCGAAGAACAAGGCCGCCACCGCCGCCAGACCGTAGGAGTACTCCGAGAAGCGCACCCGGATGTAGATCACGGTCATGAACAGGCTCAGGAGCAGGGCGCGGATCGCCGAGTCCCGCAACTCGCGCACGACCTGGCGGCCGATGACGCTCGATTCAGGAATCTGCTCGGTGAGCTTCATCACCTTGCCGGTGGTATCGGATTCGCCCACGAAGGCTCCGGCCACCAGGGTCGGCAGGCTGTCGTCGAGGATGCCGGCCCTGGCCGTGCCCGTGAACTTCACCGTGTCCGGCCGGTCCGCGGAGAGCGGCTCGACCTGGACGTCCTTGAGTTGGGCGGCGGCTTCGAGCCTCGCCGCGATGTCGGCCGTGGGGTGCGCCGCTTCGAAGTACAGGGTGCCGCTGACGGTCGAAGCGTCCGTGGACTGGACCTGGGAGACCTGCAGCCGATCGGGCTGCAGCACGTCCCCCAGGCCGTTGCGCACGATGTCCTTGAAGATCTGCTCGGTGCCCGCCTTGTCCGAGTCCGCGGCCTCGACCTTGTACTCGGTCTTGAAGGTGATGCGGAACTGAGTGAAGGCGTCCTCGCCGACCCGCGAGGCGGGCAGGCCGACCACCTCGGCGGAGGAGAACTCGCCGCCCAGACCCTGGACCTTGGCCCGCAGGTCCGAGGCCGACTCCGGCTTGGCCGTGCGCACGCGAACGGTGGCGCCGCCCAGGAAGTCGATGCCGAGCTTCTTCTTGTCGTCGAGGATCCCGAACAGCGCGAAGCCGCCGATCACCAGCACCAGGCCGACGCCGACGGCGGCGCGCGACTTGGAGAGGATCGAGTAGTTGGCGTTGGCGAGCAGGGAGCCCATCTTGAAGGGCTGGTTGGGCCAGCGCTCCAGGTGCCAGTGCACCATGAGGCGCACGACCACCAGGGCGGCGAACATCGAGGTCAGCACGCCGATGATCAAGGTCACCGCGAAGCCGCGGATCGGACCGGTGCCGACGAAGTAGAGGATCGCGCCCGAGATCACCGTGGTGACGTTGGAGTCCACGATCGCGCTCAGGGCGTGGCCGAAGCCGGCCTTGGCGGCCTGCATGGGCTTCTTGCCGGCTTCCTGCTCCTCGCGGATGCGCGCGAAGATCAGGATGTCGGCGTCCACGGCCATGCCGATGCCGAGGATGATGCCGGCGATGCCGGGCATGGTCAGGATCGCCTGGAAGGCCACCAGGCCGCCCATTTGCATCAGCAGGTTGATCGCCAGGGCGATCGACGCGTAGACGCCCAGCATGCGGTAGTAGGCGCACATGAACGCCGCCACGAGGGCCAGGGCCAGGGCGCACATGATCCAGCCCTGCTCCAGGGACTCCAGGCCCAGGGTCGCTCCCACGTCCTCGCGCTGCTGCAGGACCGGCTTGATCTGCAGCGAGCCCGAGCGCAGCACGCTGACCATCGAGTCCACCTGCTGGTCGGTGAAGCGGCCGTAGATCTGGGCCTGGCCGGGCAGCTTCTCGCCGATGTTGGCGAAGGAGACGATTTCATCGTTGAGCACGATGGCCATCGACTCGTCGACGTGGGCGCCTGTGAAGTCGCCGAAGGGCGCGATGAACTCGGGCTTGGTCTGGAAGCTGACCGCCGGGAAGCCCATGCGGTCCTGGGACTTGGTCACGCTGGCCAGGCTCGAACCGGTGAAGGTCCACTCCTCCTTCGGCACCTGCAGGGCCTGGAGCCCGCGTTCCTCGCGCGGCAAGGGCGCGGCGCCCTCGTCCTGGCGGTGGGGGAACCAGCGAATGCCGACCGGCGGGCCGCCCTGCTCCTCGGGCAGCGCGTTGTAGCGGCTGATGGGCACCTGGGCGTTCTCCGGCTTCTTCAGCCAGTCGACCACCCGCTGGCGCGCCGCGGTGAAGTCCTTGCCCATGGCCTGGAACGTGGCTTCGGTCGCGCCGATGTAGAAGCGCATGTCGCCCAGTTCGGTGATCAAGCGCTCGATCTGGTCGTCGCTGACCAGCACGACGGTCGAGCCCGCCGGGTGGGCGGCCAGGGAAGTGCCCGCCTCGCCGCGGTGCTCCACCACCAGGTTGTTGCCCACCCGCGCCGAGTAGCGGATCTTCTCCCGGCCGATCTCGACCACCCCGCCCGCGCCGGGGAACTTGGCGTTCAAGTCGGCGCTCTCGGGCAGCAGCTCGATGTCCGCCAGCACGTTGGGCGCCGCGGGGTCGCCCGCCAGTTCCTTGACCGTGGTCGATCGCGCCTGGACGCCGGTGACCTGCACGCTGCGCGGCAGGGCGATCTCGATGCGGTCCTCGCCCAACTTGCGGATCGTCGGGTTGCGCACGCCCTCCGGGTCGATGCGGCTGCGGATGATCGAGATGGTCTCCTCGATCACCTGGTCCTTGGGCTGCGCGCGGTCCAGGGCGCCGTCCCGGTAGGCCTGCTCGAAGTCGAGCCGGTAGACCAGGCGCACACCGCCCGCGAGGTCGAGGCCCAGGCGGATCGGCCGGTCCGGCAGGACGAGGAGCAGGACGGAGCCGATCACCAGGGCGGCGATCAGCAGGAACGTGCGGCGTGCGTTTTCGAGCATGACGTTGGGGATCCCTAGCGCGTCAGGGTGCGGACCTCACCGAAAGGTGGGACTCGCGCGACGACGGGAACGGGCCTGGAGAGGATGCGGGCGGTTGGGGCCTCAGGGAAGAGCGGTGACCCCCAGAAAGGGACCAAGCGCGGCGCCCGGGTCGGACGCAGCGCCTGGGGAACGGGGATCGCGGGCAGAAGGAGAGTTCGTCCCGGCGCGGCGAAGTCGGCGAACCGACTGCCGGGCTAGACCGTGACCTTTTCGGCCTTGGACTTGGAGCCGGTCGGGGCGGCGGGCGCGGGGGCCGAGCCTTCCTCGGTGGAGTCGTCCTCCCTGCCGCCGAGCACTTCCTTGAGCCGCGTGCGCTTGCCGACGCGGTCGCGCAGGAAGTAGAGCTTGGAGCGGCGAGTCTCGCCGCGGCGGGAGGAGACCACGTCCTTGACCCGCGGGCTGTGCAGCGGGAAGACGCGCTCGACGCCCTCGCCCTGGACGATGCGGCGCACCGTCATCGTGCGGCGGATGCCGCGGCCGCGCAGGGCGATCACGGTGCCGATGAAGAGCTGGATCCGCTCCTTCTCGCCTTCCTTGATGAGGTAGTGCACTTCGACCGAGTCGCCCACCTGGACGTTGGGGAGTTGGGCCTTGCCCAGCTCTTTTTCGAGGGATTGGATCAGGTGCATCGGAGTTCTCCAGGCTGCGCGCCGGAGCGCGCGGGTCAGTCTCAGGACTTGGATTCGGTGGGATGGGGATGGACGTCCTGGCGGCGCAGCGCGGTCCTATCGCGCGCGGCCCTAAGACGCCATTGTTCGATGGCCGAGTGGTCTCCGCTGAGGAGCACCTCGGGGACTTCCAGCCCACGCCAGCGGCGTGGACGGGTGAAGTGGGGGCAGTCGAGTTGACCGTTGTCTCCGAAGGAATCGCGAGCCGAGGATTCCTCGTGGCCCAGCACGCCGGGCACGAGGCGCACGACGGCCTCGGTGATCGCCAGGGCCGGCAATTCCCCCCCCGAGAGCACGAAGGACCCCAGGGAGAGGTCCTCGAAGTCCACCAGGCGGCGCACCCGGTCGTCGAAGCCCTCGTAGCGACCGCAGAGGAACAGCAGGCGCTCCTCGGTCAGGAACTCCCGGGCCATGGACTGGCGGAAGACCGGCCCGGAGGGGCACAGGGCGAATTTGCGGAAGCGTCCGTGGCGGGCCTCGAGCCATTCGACGGCCTCGACGATCGGCTCGGGCTTGAGCAGCATGCCCGGGCCCCCGCCGAAGGGGCGGTCGTCCACGGTGCGGTGGCGGTCGCGGGTGAAGTCGCGCAGGTCCACCGGCAGGATGCCGGCGAGGCCCTTCTCCTGGGCGATGCCCAGGATGCTCTCCTTCGCGTACGCCGCCACGGCGTCCGGAAACAAGGTCAGGATGACAAAGAGCGGCACAGTGCCCCCCGTTTGAAAGGCCCAGCAGGGTACGGCCGCCCCGCAGGGGCGTCAAGGATCGACCGCCTCCCCGGGGCCGGCCGGACGGCCCACCCGGCGCGGGCCTCGGCGCCCGAGGACCGGCCCCGGGGCCCCGATTCCTCGGGTTCTGGGCACCAGGACGAGCCTCGCGGCTCCGGCCCCTTCCCCCACCCCGGCGCGGGCCCCACCCTTGCCATGGCCCCCGGCCTCGCGGAGGATCGGGCCCGTGTTCACCGGCATCGTCAGTGACTGCGTCCAGGTCCTCGCCGTCGAGCGCCGGGGCACGGGCCTGTGGGTGCGACTGGAGAACCCCTGGAGGCCGGTTCCCGGCCGGGCAGGGGATCCGGTGGTCCCCGGAGAGAGCATCTCGGTCAGCGGCTGCTGCCTGACGGCCGTTCCCGCCGCCGGGGAGCCCCCGGGGGGCCCGATCGGATCGGAGCTGTGCTTCGACCTTTCCGCCGAGACCCTGTCGCGCACCTGGTTTTCGGAACTGGCGCCGGGCCGGATCCTGAACCTGGAGCGCAGCGTGCGCCTGTCCGATCGCCTGGGGGGCCACCTGGTGAGCGGCCACGTGGACGGCACCGGGGAGATCCTTGCCGTCGCGGACTCCGGGGACGGGGGGCGGCGGTTCGGGTTCCGGGCGCCCGCCGCGGTCGAACGCTACCTGCTCGACAAGGGCAGCGTGACCATCGACGGCGTCTCCCTGACGGTCGTGGCCCCCCGGGGGGCCTGCTTCGACGTGGCGGTGATTCCCGCGACCCTGGCGGCCACCTCCCTGGGCCGGGCCCGGGCGGGGGAGCGCGTCCACCTCGAGGCCGACCTGGTGGGCAAATGGATCGAGAAGCTGGTGGCCGGGGGGGGGCCGGGGCAGCGCGGGACCTAGAACAGGCTGAAGAGGGCCGACACGAAGGCCGTGGTGGGGGCCGCCTCGCGGTACTCCTCCAGGGCCCCGGTGACCTGGCGGATCACCTGCTGGACCTGGGCGTAGAGCTCGTCGTCCATGATGAACTTGCCCAGGGTCCCCTTGGCGTTGCGGATCGCGTCGCTGGCGGCCGCAAGGTCGTCGGCCACCTTGGAGATCTTGCCCAGGGCGTCCTTGAGGTCCTTGGCCAGGGCCGGGTCGTTGATCAGGCTCGCGATGGCGCCCTCGCCGTTCTGCAGCTTGTCGAACGCGGAGCGGATCGACTCGACCGCCTTGGCCACGTCGTCGGCGAGCTTCTCGTCCTTGAAGAGCTTGCCCAGGGTGCCCTTGCCCTCGGCGAGGTCCTTGGAAACCGAAGTCAGGTCCGCGGAGATCCGGTCCAGCCGGTCGACCACCTCGCCGACTTTCTTGGAAAGTTCCTCGTCGGTCAGGAGCCGGCCGACCGTGCCCTTGCCGGCGCGCAGGTCGTCGCTCAGCAGCGCCAGGTTGTCGGCGGTGCGCTGGAACTTCTCCAGCGCGTCCTTGACCGTCTGAGAAAGCTCGTCGTCCTTGAGCAATCGGCCGAACGTGCCGCGGCCGGCCTGCAGGTCGTCGATCACCGCCTCCAGCTTGGTGATCATGCTGGAGACCTTGGCGCGGTTTTCCTCGATCACGTCGCCCACGGCGCTCAGGGGGCTCTTGGCCACCATGCCGATCAACGGCAGGTCGGTGGGGATGGTGGCCGCGCCGGGCGGGCCGGGATCGATCACCACGTACTTGCCGCCCAGGAGCGTCGAATCCGCGATCGAGATCGCGGCGCCCTGGCGCAACTCCAGCGGCTCGTCGAGCTTGAGCGTGACGATGATGCGCTGGGAGATCTCGGGGGTGCGCTTGTCCCACACCACGGTCTTGACGCGGCCCGCGCGCACGCCGGCGATCAGCACCGGGTCCCCCTGGCGCAGCCCGTTGGCGTCCGGGAAGAACACGGTGGCCCCGTGCTCCTTCCCGAACAGGGAGAAGTCGGTCATGAACAGCGTGTAGTAGCCGAGGATCCCCAGCACGATCACGAAGAACGCGCCGAGCTGCATTTGTCGGGAGAGTTTCACGGGAATTTCCTAGTCGAGTCGGTCCCCGAGGAAGCGCACGAGACGCGGTTCCTGGGAGGCCAGGAACTCCGTCGGTGTGGAAACGTAGTGGAGCCGGCCGCCGTCGAGCAGTCCGACGCGGTCGGCAACGGTCTTGATGCACCCGATGTGGTGCGTGACCACCAGCGAAGTCACCTTGAGGCGCTCGCCCAGTTCGCGGATCAGGTGGTTGATCGAGGACGAGATCTCGGGGTCGAGCCCGGCCGTGGGCTCGTCGTAGAGGATGATCTCCGGGTCGGTGATCAGGGCGCGGGCCAGGCCCACGCGCTTCTTCATGCCGCCGGAAAGTTCGCTGGGCAGCTTGTCGAAGGCGTCGGGCACGCGCACGAGTTCGAGCTTGGCGCGCACACGCTCGACGATCTCAAGGTCGGGCATCTGGGTCGTTTCGCGCAGCGGCAGGGCCACGTTGTCGCCCGCCGAGAGCCAATTGAGCAGCGCGGCTTCCTGGAACACGTAGCCCATGCGCGAGCGCAGCTTGCGCAGGTCCGGCTTGGTGATCGAGGACATGTCGTGGCCCTCGACCGTCACCACGCCCTGGTCGGGCTTCATCAACCCGATGGCGTGGCGCAGGGTGACCGACTTGCCGCAGCCCGAGGGGCCCATGATGCAGAAGGTCTCGCCTTCATAGACCTCCAGATCGAGGCCCTGCAGGACCTTGCGCTGGCCGAAGGCTTTGTGGACGCCCTGGAACTGCAGCAGCGTCTTGTGGGAACCGCGGGCGCTCACGCTTGGAAGAAGATCCAGGAAAGGAAGTAGTTGGCGATGATGATGGCGATGATCGAGTCGCGCACGGCCTTGCGCGTGGCGCTGCCCACGCCCATGGCGCCGCTGGTGGCCTGCAGGCCCGCGCCGCAGGCGATGACCGCGATGATCACGCCGAAGACGAAGGACTTGAACAGGCCCGAGTACACGTCCTTGGGCAGGTCGAAGACGAAGTACGTCCCCGTCAGCGAGTCGATCGCCGAGTCGTAGTAGAGCGAGAGGCCCACGTTGAGCTGGCTTTCGGCGATGAAGCCGCCTCCCACCACGCCGATCAGGTTGCACAGCACCGTGAGCAGCGGGCACATCACCGCCAGGCCCACCACGCGCGGCACGATCAGATAGCGCAGCCGGTCGATGGACATGACCTCCAGGGCCGTCAACTCGTCGCTGACCGCCATCGTGCCCAGCTCGGCCGCGATGGCGCTGCCCACCGTCGCCGCCATGATCGTGGCGGTGATGAACGGCCCCATCTCGCGGCACATGGAGAGCGCCACGATCGTGCCGATCTGGTCCTGCTGGCCGAAGCGCGCCAGCTCCAGGCCGGTCTGCAGGGAGACGATCATGCCGATGAACAGGCCCACCAGGAGCACCACGTGGGTGACGCGGATGCCGGCCTGGTAGAGCTGGTCGAGCACCAGTTCGCGGCGCGTCACCACGGCCCCCAGGCGGGCCAGCACCTGGGCGAACAGCTCCAGGTGGAAGCCCACGTCGGCCAGGAACTCGCGCAGCATTTTCAGCATGACTCTGGATCGGACCTCGTCGCCCTGGAGTCTGTTCCACCAGAGCCTTGGAAGCCAGCGCCGCGGTTCACGGGAGTTCCTCCGCCCTGGCCCGTTCGTGGGGCCAGCCCGGTCCGGGGAAGGCCGGGGCGAGCGGCGTGGGCCAGAATTCGCTCCGGTCGGGATGGGAACGCCAGCGCACGAGGCCGAACAGCAGCGACTGCTCGACCCGGCGCTCGCCCTGGGCCCGGTAGGCCCGCCGCGACCAGAGGAACGACAGGTAGGAGCGGACCTCGCGCTCGTCGGCCTCGCGCCGGAACACGTTGCCCCAGAAGCGCAGGCTCTGCCGGCGCCCGGCGCCCTCCCGCGTCACGACCTCGTAGAGCCAGGCGTAGGCGTCGTCCACCTCGGGCAGGTGCCAGAACGGCAGCAGGGACGGGAACGCGCTGCGCGACGTGTCGCCGCGCTCGTAGTGTTGGAACAGGGGCCAGAGCTTGGTCCAGGAACTCTCCGGGCCCTGCTTTTCCTGCATCTCCCAATGTTGCCAGAAGGGCATCACGTACTGGGACTGGCGCGTCGCCAGGCTGTCGTCCTCCGTGCGCCAGTTGACCAGGGGCCAGGGGGCCCAGTGGCTCGTCAGCCCGTCGCCCTCGTAGGAGGAATAGAACGGCCAGACCCTGGAGCGGCGCGGGCCCTTGGGGTCGTCGCTCCCGGGCCTCAGGAAGCGCACCAGGGGCCAGGGCGCGTCCACGGCCCACATGCCGGTCTTGGGGTTCGCGGACCAGCCGAAGAAGGGCCAAAGCACGCTCTCGGCGTGGTAGTCGCCGCGCTCGGTGTGCCCGTAGAACGGCCAGAACATCCAGCGCCGTTCGGGCTCGGGGTGGGACAGGAAGTCCACGCCCCAGGTGAGCAGGGGCCAGAGCACGAATTTGCGGTCGTAGCGCCCCTCCTGGCGCAGGCGGCCGAAGAGGGGCCAGATGCGATAGCTCGTGCCCCGGGGCCCGTCGGTCCAGTTGAAGATTGGCCACAGGAACGACGTGGAGACCTGCCCGTCGCGGACCGTGCGCAGGAACAGCGGGAAGAGCACGAAGTCGATGCGGTCGAAGGTCAGGAAGCGCGTGATCGAGCCCGCCAGGGGGAACACGGCCCAATTGACCCGGCCCGAGGGGTCCTCCGAGTAATAATTGAGGGGAATCGTGACCAGCCGGCGTTCCGGGCGGCCCTGCTCGTCGATGCGCAGGTCGTAACGGGCCACGAAGCGCAGGTACCAGGTGTATTCGAACCTGCGCGCCTTGCGCAGGCCGAAGGGCACCAGGAATTGGGCGTTGCGATCGCCGTTGTCCTCCAGGGTGTCCTTGAGGAAGGGCCGCAGAGACCACTCGCGGGCGGGACCGTCGTGTTCCCGGTGCCGGACGCGCACGGCGCCGGCCAGGGCCTCGATTTCCCGACCGCCGCCCGCCGTGGAGATGTCCGTCCACAGCGGAGCCAGGGCCACGTCGCTTCCCGGGGCCGCGCAGCTGAACAGTCCGAGCAGGGCTGCCAGTGCCAGGGCGAAAGCCCATCCGCTGCTCGACCGGGACGCGCGCGAGCCCGCCGTCCTCGGGCCCGTGGGGCCACGGGTCGCCGGCGTCGCGATCCCGCGGGGATCAGTCGGGGGCAAGGGGGCCATCGGGCCCGTGCGATTGTCGAGCCGCCGTCGCCAGATGCAAGGCCGTGCCCAAGCCGCGAGCCCCCGCGAATTCAGCGGCCCCAGCGGAACGAGTGGGCCATCTCTGCGCTGCTTGTCCCCCGCGGCGCTCCCTGGTAGCGTCAGCCCCGAGCCCGCGAAGCGCGGCGCCCAGCCCCCATGAACGCAGCCACGACCCCTTCCGCCCCGGGCAAGGCGCGAACCTATTTGAGCGGCGTGCAGTCCAGCGGCCTGCCGCACCTGGGCAACTACTTCGGGGCCATCCGACAGCACATCGAACTGCCGCTGACGGATCCGGCGGAGCACTTCTACTTCATCGCCGACTACCACGCCCTGACCACCAGCCGGGACCCCGAGGAGCTGCGGGAGCGCGTGCGGGAGACCGCGGTCACCTATCTGGCCCTGGGACTCGACGTGGAGCGCGCCACGCTGTTCCGCCAGAGCGACGTGCCCGAGGTGCACGAGATCACCTGGCTGCTCTCCTGCACCGGGGGCATGGGGCTCTTGGAGCGCGCCGTCTCGTTCAAGGAGAAGATCGAGCGCGGTCTCAAGCCCAACATCGGCCTGTTCCTGTATCCGGCCCTGATGGCCGCCGACATCCTGGCCTACGACACCACCTTCGTGCCGGTGGGGGCCGACCAGGTCCAGCACATCGAGATCGCCCAGGATCTGGCGGCCTCGTTCAACGCCATCTACGGCGACGTGTTTCGCCGCCCCGAGGCCCTGCTGTCCCGGGAGCACTCCAAGGTGCCCGGCCTCGACGGCCAGAAGATGAGCAAGAGCTACGGCAATTCCCTGTGGATCTTCGAGACGGGGAAGTTGCTCTCCAAGGCCGTCGGGCGCATCGCCACCGATTCCCGCCCGCCCGAGGAACCCAAGGACCCGGCCGGGATCCTGCTGCTCGATTTCCTCAAGCTGTTCCTGGACCCCGAGGATCACGGCCAGTGGTGCGCCAGGACCCTGGCCGGCGGTCCCGGGGCCCCAGGCTACGGCCACATGAAGCAGCGTCTGATCCAGGCCATCGAGGAGCGATTCGCTCCCGCCCGGGCTCGGCGCGAGGAACTGCTCAAGGATCCCGCCGAGGTCGATCGCGTGCTGGCCCGCGGGGCACTCAAGGCCCGCGCCCGGGCCGTGGCCGTGCGCGACCGCGCCTTCCGGGCCTGTGGATTGCGCTGAAGCGCCGAGGTCAAACATGAAGCTCCCCGCATCGAAGCTGTGTGCCCATCGTCTTCCCGCGCCCGCCCGGGCCGGCGCGCTCCTCGGGCTCGTCCTGCTCGCGGCAGCCTGCACCACGACGGATCCCGCCGCCGGCGAGGACCGGACGCTCCCGACGCCGGAGGAGCCGCGCGCCTGGACGGGGGACTTCCAGCAGAAGAGCATCCTGATCGCCGACGAGGTCAGCATCGAAGGGCCCGCGGGCTTGCGGGACCACGTGGCGGTCAAGCAACTGCCCGAGCAGAAGTACTCGGCCAAGGCCACGGCCGATGGCTTCCTGCAGGAGATCTCCGTGGGGGACAACGCGGCCAACCCGATCTGGATCCAGGTGGACAATTTGGCGATCAACGCGGTCGTGCGCGCGCGGGTGCTGGAGCGCGTGGGCGACGGGCCGGTGATCGTGCGCGCGCGGGGCAATGTGACCTGGAAGAACCTCGAAACCGGGGCCTCCCAGGACAGCGCGCAGTTCGAGCTCGTCGGCAAGCGGCCGGAGTGAAGCTCGCCGCGGCCGCTTCGCTGGCCCTGCTGCTCGCCGCCTGCGGTTCTTCCGGCGGCCTGGACGCCTATGGGAATCGCGAAACGGCGCCCTCGGCGCTGCCGGTCCCGGTGCGCGACGACGCGCGGGCGGCGCGGGCCGCGCTGAACGGAGGCGACGCCGCCGGGGCCAGGTCGATCCTGGAGAGAGCCTGCGAGCGGGCCCCCGGGGACCTGGGGCTCGCCGTGATGCTGCAGGAGGCCGAGTTGGCGGCGGGGGAGGAGCCCCAGGCCCTCCGCGCGCGCTACGGGGAGCTGGCGCGGCAGCGCAACGACGCCCGATCCTGGGTGCTGGCCGCCCGGCTCGAGCCCGACGGCGCGCCGGCTCGCGAGGCCCTGGATCGCGCCCTGTCCCTGGATCCCGGGTGCGCCTGGGCGCTCTACGGCCGAGCGTTCCACGAGGCCCGGGAGGGCGAGTGGACCGAGGCTCAGAAGCTCCTGGCCCAGGCGCTCTCCCTGGATGCCGCCCTCCTCCCGGCCCGGCGCCTGGAGGCGGCGCTCTTCGCCCGGGACGGCAAGTACGAGCAGGCCCAGGAGGCCTTCGAGGCCTGGCTCGAGGCCGCCCAGGACGACCCGCGCGTGGACCCCGCGTTGCGGGTGGCCACGGTGCTGGACCTCGCTCTGGTGGATCTGGAATCCGGCAGCCCGCGGGCAGCCCGCGATCGGTTGGCGAGCCTGACCGACGGGCCGGCGGATGCCGCCTCCCTCGGCCGTCGGCTGTGCGTGCTCGCGGCGGTCGAGCAGGCCCTCGGGCACTCCGAGTTGGCGCTGGAGGCGGCCCAAGCCGCCGAGCGCGCCTCCCCGGACTCGCCCCTGGCCAAGGTCCAGCAGGCGCTGCTCCACGAGCAGTGGCTCGGGGACCCGGTTGCCGCCAAGGAGGCCTGGCAGCGCGTGCTCGGCGAGGCGCGGACCTCGGGCGACCTGACCGACCTGATCCAGAGCATGCGAGCCCGCGTGGTGCTCGAGCGCCTGGAGTCGGCCTCGGGCGCCCCGAAGCCCCGCTGAGGGGTCGTGACCGGGGGCCGCGGTGGGCGGAGGCCCCGGGCGCACGCCTCCCGTAAATCATTGTGGAGACGCCTCTTGCACCCGGTGGGGCCCGCCCGGGGACGGGCCCGGGGGCCGCAATTGGGCATTTCGGTCACAAGTGCAATCACCGCAATGGGTTATGGCGTATTTGGCCCGGCTGGTCCCAGGCGCCCAAGCGCCCCCCCAGGCTCGAATTCGGGAGGCCCCGGTCCGTCGCAAGTTCTTGCTTGACCGTGGGATAGTGCCGTTCGATACTTCCCGGCCGACTTCCCTCCGGCGGTGGCCGACACCCACCCCGGCTGTTTTCCCCGGACCACCCCTGCGACCTTCCCGCTCCATGGCGGCGCACGACCCCCAGACCATCACCAAGAAGGAGCTCGTCAACCGCATTGCGGAGCGCTCCAAGCAGACCAAGGTGGTGGTCAAGGACATCGTGCAGCAATTCCTCGACGAGATCGTCAAGGAGCTGGCCGACGGCAACCGGCTGGAGTTCCGCGAGTTCGGGGTGTTCGAGGTGAAGGAGCGCGCCGCGCGCACCGCACAGAACCCGCGCACGCTCGAGAAGGTGGAAGTGCCGGCCAAGCGCGTGGTCAAGTTCAAGGTGGGCCGTCTGATGCGCCAGCACGTGGGCGACGACGACGAAGACGTCGCCGGCGCGCCCGCGGCCGGGGCCAAGGCCTCGGCGGGCGGGAAGCCGCCCACTCGACCGGCCGCCGTGCCCCAGGTCGCGCCGCCCGCGGTGCCCGCGCCCCCGCGGGAGCCGCCCAAGCCGCCCCCCTCGAACTCGCCGTTCTAGGGCCCGTTCGTGTGCGCCTGCGGCGCGCCGGGGACTGCGCCTCCCGCGACGCGGGGTTTGCCGCCCGTCCGTGACCTGCCGGGAATCAGCGCTCGACCCGCCGGCTGGCCCCGTGGCCCCGTGGCCCCGTGGCCCGGTGGCCCGGTGGCCCGGGGAGCCCGGCGGCTCAGCGTCGGCCGGGCTGGACCTTGCCGGCCCCGCCCTTCCCGCCGGGGCGACGGGCGCCGCCCGGCTGGGTGGCCGAAGCCTTGGCGAGGGCCTGGTCCACGTCCGCGAGCAGGTCCTCCACGTGTTCGACGCCGACGGAGAGCCGCACCAGTCCGTCGGCGAGCCCCGCCGCGCGGCGCGCCTCGGCGGGAATGCTGGCGTGCGTCATCGACGGGGGCGTTTCCACCAGGGACTCGACCCCTCCCAGGGACTCCGCCAGCGTGAACAGGCGCGTGGAGGAGGCGAAGCAGTCGCCCGCGGTCACGCCGCCCCGCAGCTCGAAGGAGACCATGCCCCCGAAGCCGCGCATCTGGCGCTTCGCCAGGCCGTGCTGGGGGTGCGAGGCGAGGCCGGGGTAGTAGACGCGTTCCACCGCCGGGTGGGCCTCCAGGTGGCGCGCGATTCGCAGGGCGTTCTCGCCGTGGCGCTCCATGCGCAGCGCCAGGGTCTTCGTGCCGCGCAGCACCAGGAAGCAGTCCATGGGGCCCGGGGTCCCGCCCGCGGCGTTCTGGAAAAAGGCCAGCTCGGCGCGCAGCGATTCGTCGTTGCCGATCAGGGCGCCCCCGACCACGTCGGAGTGGCCGCCCAGGTACTTGGTGAGCGAGTGCAGGACCAGGTCCGCCCCCAGGGCCAGGGGTTGCTGCAGGTAGGGCGTGGCGAAGGTGTTGTCCACCACGAGCAACGCGCCGCGGGCGTGGGCCGCCTTGGCCGCCTTGGCGATGTCCGAGAGGCGCAGCAGCGGGTTCGAGGGAGTTTCCAGGTACACGTAGCGCGTCTTCTCCTCGATGGCGCGCACGATCTCCTCGGGCCGGGTGGTGTCCACGAAGGTGAAGCGCAGGCCGTAGCGCTCGAAGATCTTCTTGAACAGCCGGTAGGTGCCCCCGTAGAGGTCGTTGCCGGCGACCACGTGATCCCCCGGCAGCAGCCGGTCGCAGAGGGTGTTGAGCGCGGCAAGTCCCGAGGAGAAGCACAGCCCCCAGGCACCGCCCTCCAGGGCCGCCAGGTTCTCCTGCAACGCGGTGCGGGTCGGGTTGGTGGTGCGCGAGTACTCGTAGCCCTGCCGCGGCTTCGCCGGCGCATCCTGCTTGTAGGTGCTCGTGAAGTAGACCGGGGTCATCACCGCGCCGTTCTGGGGATCGGGCTCCTGACCGGCGTGGATCGCGAGGGTTTCGAATCGATCCGGGGCAGGCGGCACCGCGTGGTCCTTCGGCGTGGGGGTCATGGTCGAGAGTGTAGCGCCGTCGCCGGGGAGGCGCGTGCGGGCAGTATCATGCGGCCGGAGTCGCGAGCCCATGCCCCAAGAAGCCAAGTCCACGGGAGGCGCGCGCGCGTGGGCCGCCCTGCTGTGCGCCGTCCTGGCGATCCTCTGGGGCAGCAGCGTTTCCATGTCCCACTCCCTGGGGTACGACGAGGCGATGCACGCCGAGGCGCCGGCCCTGCGCCTGTTGGCGGGCGTGCAGCAGGGGGAGTGGGGGACCGTGGGCGCGGCGTTCTTCGGCTGCGAGCAGTATCCCTTCGGCTATCCGCTGCTCCTCGCCCTCGTGCAGGCCTGCACGGGGCCCTCCGAACTGGCCTGCCGCGTCACGGGCCGCGTGCTGTTCGCCCTGACCGTGTTCCTGATCTTCCTGATCACCGAGCGCGCGGCGCGGGGAGCCGTCGACCGCGGCGCGCTGGATTCCACCCGCGCCCGCTTCGCGCCCTGGATCGCCCTGGGATTCGCGGCCCTCTCCCCGCTCGCCCTGGCCTACTCGGGCACGCTGTTCCTGGAAGGGCCCTTCCTGGCCGCGGCCGCGGCTTCCGTGCACCTGTGGCTCGCGCGGCGCGAGGCCCTGGGCCCGCGGGCGGCGCGTCTGGAGATCCTCACCGGCCTGCTGCTCGCCGCGGCGTTCTTCACCAAGTTCAACTACGCGGTGCTCCTGATCGGCGGCCTGTGTCTCGACTTTTTGGCGGAGGGCCTCGGGGCGCTGCGCGCCAAGGCGCTCGCTCCGTGGATCGCAAGCGCGGGACGCCTGGCGCTGCTTCCGGCCCTGTCCCTATTGTGGTGGTTCGTGCTGCCCTGGCCCGCGGGCCTGGAGACCGCGGCGTCCCACCGCGAGACGTTCGTCGCCTTCCTGCTGGGAAACCAGACGCTGGTCGCGCCCAAGACCTTCCCCGAGCGCGCCATCGACTGGCTGGCGGGCGTGTTCGCCAACCCGCGCGCCTTCTGCCTGGGGTGCCTGGGCGTGCTCGCGGCCCTGCGACGGGTGGGGCTCCCCCAGGTGCGCAGCTTGGGGTTCTTGGCCCTGGCCCTGGTGGTGCCCGTGGCGCTCCATCCCTACCACCTCGACCGGTTTCTGCTGCCGGGGGCCCTGGTGCTGTGGATCCTCGCGGGACTGGGCCTCGCCCTGTGTCTGCCGCGGGCCGGGGGCCGGGCCCTGGCCGTGCTCGCGGGACTGGTGGTGCTGTGTGGGGTGCGGCGCGACCTCGACACCTCCTGGCTGCCCCGCTGGGTGGTGACGCCCCAGGGCGAGGAGGTCGCGGCCTACCAGCGCGCCTACATGGCCGAGAAGATCTCGCTCCATCCCGCGCGGGTGCTGCCCACGGCCGGCCTCGATCGCGCCACCAGCGACGCCGCCCTGGATCTCCTTCACGGCCTGTGCGACGCCGCGGGGAGCGGGGACCTGCACCTCTGCTGGCTCGGGCCCGTGGCCAAGCTGCCGCCCATGGCGATCCAATTGGGGCTGGTGCGGCGTGGGGGAGATCCCCGTCGGCTGCTGGACGATCCCGCCCGGGCCATGCTCCTCGGCGTGGCGCCGGCGGACCCGGGCTGGGACGACGGGGCCCTGGCCGCGGCCGCGGCGCCCTTCGATGTGGTGCTCGCCAGCGATCCGGTCACCGCGTTCGGGACGGGAGAATGGGCCTTCGTCCAGGGCCACGTCGAGCGCCTGTTGGCCCTGGGCTACCGCCGGGACCTGGCCGGCCCCCTGCTCCAACGCCTGCCCATGGGCAAGGAGCGCAGCGTCCACTTGCTCGTCCTGCGCAAGCCGCGATGAAAGCCGACCCTTCCAAGCCGGAGGCGCGGGGCGGCGCGGGGCCGCGCGGATCCCTGGACGACTTCGCGGCGGAAGCCCTCGACTTCGGCGAGGTGCGCGCGCTGTTCGAGCGCCTGGCGCCGTCCTCCCTCGGTCGCGCGGCCCTGCGCCGCCTCGAGCCCCGCGAGGACGAGGACGCCCTGGGGGCCCATGCCCGGGCGCGCGAGATGGTCGAGCTGCTGAACCAGGATCGAGCGCCGGGCATGGCGGGTGTCAGCGACATCGAGCCGCCCCTGGCCGCCGCGCGGAAATTCTCCCGGCCCCTGGAGCAGGACGAGTTTTCTTCCCTGCAGGGCTTCCTCGAGGCCTGCGCGCGCCTCGCGCCCTGGTTCGACGAGCGCAAGGGAGCTTCGCCCGCGCTCGCGGCGCTGGGGACGGGCTTCCCCGACCTCGGCCACCTGCACGGGAAGTTCCTGGCCCAGTTGGACGAGCAGGGGGCCGTGCGGGCCGACGCGTCCCAGAAGCTCAAGCAGCTCAGCGCCACCGAGCGCGAACTCTCCGAGAAGCTCGAGGGCATCGTGCGCCGATTGATCGGCAACGCGGCGATCCGCATCCATCTCTCGGACACCAGCGTGCACCTGCGCGGCGGCCGCCGCGTGCTGGCGGTCAAGGCCAAGTCGGCGGGGCGCGTGCCGGGGCTCTTGCTGGACCGCTCCTCCAGCGGCGAGACCGCCTTCATCGAGCCGCGGGAGTGCACCGAGCCCGCGCACCGCCTGGCGGGAGTGGAGATCGACTTGCGACGCGAGCAGCAGCGCATCCTGCTGGAGTTGACCCGCGAGCTCCTGGCCGAGGAGCCGCGGCTCCTGGTGGCCGCGGCGCGCCTGGCGGAACTGGAACTGGCCTTGATCAGCGCGCTCTATTGTCGCGAGCATGGGGCGCGCGTGCCCGAGGTGGCCCGATCGAGGGACGGTGCCCGGGCGACCCTGGTGCTGCGCGGCGCGCGCCATCCCCTGCTCGTGGAGCAGGCGCGAGCGGGCAAGCTCGAGCACGTGGTCCCGATCGACCTGCGCCTGGGGGCGGAATTCGACCTCTTGGTGATCACCGGTCCCAACACCGGCGGCAAGACCCTGGCGCTCAAGACCGTCGGCGTGGCGGCCCTGCTGGCGCGCCTGGGACTGCCGTTTCCCTGCGATTCCTCCTCGCGCATTCCGCTCTACTCGGGCATCTGCGCCGACATCGGCGACGAGCAGGAGATCCGCCAGAGCCTGTCCACCTTCTCGTCGCACCTGGCGCGCATCCGATCCGGACTGGCCCGCGCCACGCCGCACACCCTGGTGCTCCTGGACGAGCTGGGCGGGGGCACCGATCCCGACGAGGGGGCGGCGCTTTCGGACGCGATCCTCGAGCATCTGCTGGAGCGCGGCGTGCCCGCCATCGCCACCACGCACCTGTCCAAGCTCAAGGAATTCGCCTTCCGCAACGCGCGCGCCGAGAACGCCAGCGTGGCCTTCGACCCAGCGACCCTGAAGCCCCTTTACCGGATGATGATCGGCACGCCCGGGGAGTCCTGCGCGCTCCTGATCGCCCGGCGCCTGGGCCTCGATCCCGAAATCTGCCGGCGCGCGGGGGAGCGGCTGGTGCGCCGCGATCGCGAGGTGGCTGAATTGATGGAGAAAGTGCGCGGCGCGCGGGTCGAGGCCGAGCGCACCCGCAGCAACGCCGAGGACCTGCTGCGCGAGGCGGAGGTCGCCCGCGAGCAACTGGCGGAGGAACGCGGGGCCCTTTCGCGCAAGAGCGATCTGCTCGCCGACGAGGCCCAGCGGGGACTGGAGGAGCGCGTGCGCGAGGCCGGACGGGCCCTGGAGCGCGCCCTGGCGATCCTGCCCCAGATTCCCGCCGTGCCCGCCGCCGCCATGCGCGAGGCCCTGGAGGCGGCGCGCGGCGAACTCTCGGGTGCCTCGCTCACCGAGCGCCGACAGCAGTTCCTCGCTTCCCTGGCCAAGAACCGCTTCGTCTACGTGCCGCGGCTCAAGAAGCGCGTCCCGATCGTCAAGGTGGACCGCGACCGGGGCCTGCTCACCGTGCGGCTGGGCACGCTGGCCGTGAGCGTGGCCTTCGACGAGGTGACCTCCAGCGAAGCACCCTGACGCCCCCGGAGTGGGCCCCGGTCTCGCGCCGTCTCCCCCCATGGGCCCCGGGGCCGCGGGCCGGTGCGGCCGCCGCGATTCCCCCGCTGAACGTCCCGGGCGCCTCCCGGTATGCTCCTTCCATGTTGCCCCATACCGCCCAGGTTCTCGGAGCCTTGCGATGACGCGCCTGGTCTGGCGCACGGCGGGGGAGTCCCACGGCCGCGGGCTCGTGGCGCTCCTGGAGGGTTTTCCCGCCGGCGTGGAGCTGGATCTCGCCCGCATCGACGCCGACCTCGCGCGCCGCCAGGGCGGCTACGGCCGCGGTGGGCGGATGCGGATCGAGCGCGACCACGCGGAGGTGCTTTCGGGCCTGCGGGCGGGCCGAACCTTGGGCTCGCCCATCGCGCTGCTGATCGAGAACCGCGACGCCACGATCGAGCGCCTGCCCGTGCCCGGCAATCCCCGGCCGGGCCACGCGGACCTGGCGGGTTGCCAGAAACTGGGGATGCGCGACCCCCGGGCCGTTCTGGAGCGCGCCAGCGCCCGGGAGACCGCGGCGCGCGTGGCCCTGGCCGCCATCGGGCGCCAACTGCTGGAGCCCTTCGGCATCGAGGTCTTCGCCCACGTGGTCGAACTCGGCGGTCAGGCGGCTCGGGCCGATGCCTTCGAGGCGGCGGGGGGGCGGCGAGCGGAGTTGCGCGCGCAGAGCGAGTTTTTCGGGCTGGATCCGGCCCTGGAGGAACCCTGGCGTCGGGCCGTGGACCAGGCCCGGGAGCAGGGGGATTCCCTCGGTGGCGTCTTCGAGGTGCGCGCCCTGGGGCTGCCCCCGGGCCTGGGCAGCTACCACTCCGGGCCGGAGCGCCTGACCGCGCGCCTGGGCGGGGCCCTGTTCTCGATCCCGGCCATCAAGGGCGTGGAGTTCGGATTGGGGTTCGAGGCGGCCCGGCGCCCCGGCTCGCGGGTTCACGACCCCATCGTGCCCCGGCCGGCCGGGGCCCCGGGCAGCCAGTTCGGGCGCTTCGCCCGCGCCAGCAACGGCGCGGGCGGCCTCGAGGGCGGAATGACCACCGGGGAGCCCCTGGTGGTCCGCGTCGCCATGAAGCCCATCCCCACGCTGCGCCAGGGCCTGCCGAGCGTGGATTTCGAGAGCGGCGAGCCCGTCCGCGCCACCTACCAACGCTCGGACGTCACCTCGGTGCCGGCGTGCAGCGTCGTTGGAGAGGCCATGGTCCTCCTGGAGCTGTGCGACGCCTTCCTCTCCAAGCTCTCGGGCGATTCCTTGGACGAGGTCCGGGGGGCCTACGCGGCCCACTGCCAGCGGCTGCGGGAGCTCTGAGGGTGGCCCATTCCGGTGGGGGGGAGGCCGCCGGGAGGTCCGGCTCGAGGGAGGCCCGGGCGGGGTCGCCTCCGGCACCGAAACGGGGGTCGCCTCCGGCACGATGCCGGTGGTCGCCTCCGGCACCGAAACGGGGGTCGCCTCCGGCTCCGAAAAGGGGGTCGCCTCCGGCTCCGGGGGGGATTTCCCGCCTGGACCCTTGACGGGGGAGCGCGGAGCCGTATCTTCTCACCCCTCCCTATGTCGCCTGGGGTGCTACGGGTCCTCAGCGGATCCGCGGTATCCCTCGGCCTTGGGCCGCGACGGCGGGCGTGCTCGCCAGCGTGGCTCAACGGTAGAGCACCGGTTTTGTAAACCGGCGGTTGCGGGTTCGATTCCCGCCGCTGGCTCCGCCCTTGGGTCCCGTGCCCCGAGCACAGGCAGCTCTCTCCAACGACGAACGCGCGAACGCCGCCGCGAGACCTCGCGACCCGGCCTTCTCCACGCACCCGGCAGGTCGGCGCCCCACGGCACCCGACCAGCCGCGCTCCATGGCAACGAGACCCTTCCGGATGACACGGGAGCGGCCGCATCGATCGATTTCCGCCCACGCGTCCCTAGGACGCGCTTGCGGGCCTGCCTTCACGGCGGGCCGGCAACTCGGGCCCCAGACGATTGCGGCTGCGCCAGAACCGAGCACCCGAGAGACCAGGCGCGCCGGGCACCTCGCCCGGAGCGCTCGTGCTAAGGGGGAGATACTCAAGCGGCCAACGAGGTCAGACTGTAAATCTGATGGCACTGCCTTCGGCGGTTCGAATCCGCCTCTCCCCACCACCCAGCGCCAGGCGGACCGCCGCGGCGCGATCGCCCCAGGGTTGCCTGGGGGTGCCCGGCGCAAGCCGGGTGGGCCGAACCGGCGCAGGCCGGACGGCCAACCGGCGCAGGCCGGACTGGTGGGGCGAGGCCCGCGGGCCCAGCCCCTTCGCGCGAGCCACCCCCACGCACTCTGGTCCTCGAACGGTCTCGATTCGGCCCCTCCGGGCGTGCGCGGCTCTGGTTTTTCGACCGTGGCCCTTGCGTCGCCCGATCCCGCGAACCACGAGCTCTGGCAACCGGCAACCGGCCGGTGACGCGATCGGGATTCCCCAGATCGCGGCCGCGGCCCGTCGCGCGCTCCACTCAGCGGGCGTAGTTCAATGGTAGAACTTCAGCCTTCCAAGCTGATAGCGTGGGTTCGATTCCCATCGCCCGCTCCATCCTGCGAGCGCGCAGGACCTGACCCTCGCACCCGTCCTCCGGAACACTTGCGCGCGCGGCACGCCGCCGCGCGCAGGTCGGCGAACCGCCGCACGCCCGGATCCGGGCGTGCCGCGCCGCTGCTGTAGCTCAGTGGTAGAGCACTTCCTTGGTAAGGAAGAGGCCAAGGGTTCAATCCCCTTCAGCAGCTCCACCTTTCCGGATGCAGGCACGGCAGTCGGCACCGCGACTGGCCCCGCCCCCCCCGCCTCCGGCACGCAACTCGACAACTCAGCTCTCCCCCCACTCCCCATCCTTCCGCGGACTCCACCGGGGTCCGTCCAACCTCAGCAATCCCAGTCTTCCCTCGCCTGCAGCGGGGGTCAGCGCCGTCCAGTCACCGGAGAACCTACATGGCCAAGGAAGTCTTTCAGCGGACCAAGCCGCACGTCAACGTCGGAACCATCGGTCACATCGACCACGGCAAGAGCACCCTGACGGCCGCGCTCGCGGCGCGTTCGGCGGCGAAGAACGGGACCAAGGTCAAGAGCTATGCCGAGATCACCAAGGGTGGCACGGTGCGCTCCGCCGACAAGACCGTGACCATCGCCGCCTCGCACACCGAGTACGAGAGCGAGGCGCGTCACTACGCCCACGTGGACTGCCCGGGCCACGCCGACTTCGTCAAGAACATGATCACCGGCGCCGCCCAGATGGACGGCGCGATCCTGGTGGTCTCCGCGGCCGACGGCCCGATGCCCCAGACGCGCGAGCACGTGCTCTTGGCCCGTCAGGTCGGTGTGCCCTACATCGTCGTGTTCCTCAACAAGGTGGACCTGCTCGATGACCCCGAGCTGATCGACCTGGTCGAGATGGAAATTCGCGACCTGCTCAACAAGTACAAGTTCCCGGGCGACACGACCCCGATCGTGCGCGGCCAGGCCAAGGCGGCGCTGGAGTCGGGCGGCAAGGACGACAAGGCCAACGCCTGCATCGACGAGCTGATGAAGGCCCTGGACTCGTTCATCCCCACGCCGGTGCGCCTGGTGGACAAGCCCTTCCTGATGTGCATCGAGGACGTGTTCTCGATCTCCGGCCGCGGCACGGTCGGCACGGGCCGCATCGACAAGGGCCGCGTCAAGGTCGGCGAGACCGTCGAAATCGTCGGGCTGCGCGAGGACATCCGCAAGACGACCGTCACGGGCGTCGAGATGTTCCAGAAGACGCTCGATTCCGGCGAGGCCGGTGACAACGTCGGCGTGCTGCTGCGCGGCATCGAAAAGAACGACATCGAGCGCGGCATGGTGCTCGCGGCCCCGGGCTCGATCACCCCGCACACGCACTTCGAGTGCGAGGTGTACGTGCTGTCCAAGGACGAGGGCGGACGGCACACGCCGTTCTTCTCGGGCTACCGCCCGCAGTTCTACTTCCGCACGACGGACGTGACCGGCACGGCGAAGCTGCTCGGCGGCGCGGAAATGTGCATGCCCGGCGACAACGTCAAGATGGAAGTCGAACTGCTGACCCCCGTGGCCATGGAGGATCAACTGCGCTTCGCGATCCGCGAAGGCGGCCGCACGGTCGGCGCCGGCGTCGTCACCAAGATCCTGAAGTAGTCACCGCGGTCCACGCGGCGGGCGCGTCCACAGCGCGTCCGCCGCGAGCCGCACCCAGCTCCGCCCCTCCCAGACCCCAGGCCTCGAAGTTCCCTCCGACCCCATGAAGACCAAGGAACGGTTCGTGTTCCTCGAGTGCACCGAGTGCAAGAACCGGAACTACACGACGCACAAGCGTCAGAAGTCCGGCTACAAGCTCGAGAAGAGCAAGTACTGCCGTTTCTGCCGCAAGCACAAGCCGCACAAGGAACACAAGCTCTAGTTCGGGGCTTTCCTCGCCCGCGCGCCTTCCCTCCCACGACCCCACCCGCAGAAGACCCATGGCTTACCGCAAAGATCAAGGACGCATGGCCCGCATGGCCGCGTTCTGGTCGTTGGCAATCCTCGCGCTGTGGGGAGCGCGGGCGCTCAACATCCAGCTCGGCGTGCTGAGCAAGACGCTCGGGACGCGCCTGGGTGCGGACGAAAACGGCGTGGGGGGGCTGTACCTGCCCGTGCTGGGCGTGGGCGTCACGCCGGCCTTCCTGATCGCCACGCTGGTGGGGGCGGCGAGCGTGTTCTTCCTCTACCGCTGGCTCGAAAAGCCGGTCAATGCAGACCTCTTGATCGACACCGAGAGCGAGCTGCGCAAGGTCACCTGGCCGACCTTCAAGGATGTGGTCAACTCCTCGCTCGTGGTGATCATCTGCGTGGTCTTCCTGATGGCCTTCCTGGCCGGCACCGACTGGATGATCGCGCGCGTCACCCGACTTCTCTGGTTCGGCTGAGAGCCCAGAGCCCACAGCACCTCACCAAGAGCAGAGCGAAACACACGTGGCACACAAGTGGTACTTCGTCCGTTGCCAGTCAGGTTGCGAGGACTCCGTCCGCAAGCAGCTGGAATTGCGCATCAAGCTCGCGGGCGTGCAGGACATCGTCCCGCAGGTGCTCGTGCCCTTCGAGCGCGTCACGGACCTGAAGGGCGGCAAGAAGCGCATCGTCAACCGCAAGCTGTACCCCGGCTATTTGATGCTGCAGGTGGACCTGGCCAATCCGGAGGATCCGCGCGCGCTGCAGGCCCAGGCCGTGGTGCGCGAGACCGGCAAGGTCGGCGACTTCCTCGGCGCCCGCGGCGAGCCGGTGCCGCTCTCCGACGGTGAAGTCCAGTCGATCCTGATGCGGATGTCGGACACGGAGTCGCGCCCGCAGGTCACGATCGGCCTGCAGAAGGGCGACATGGTCAAGATCAAGTCCGGAGCGTTCGACGGCTTCGACGGTGCCGTCGAGGACGTTTCTCCGGAAAAGGGCACGGTGCGCGTCGTGGTGACGATCTTCGGACGTCCCACGCCGGTCGAGCTCGAATACTGGGAAGTGGAAAAAGTCTGAGGGCAAGCGGACTCCCGCCGGGAGTCTGACGGCGCGCCCCAAAGGAACACGCGATGGCAAAAGAAGTAACAGGCAAGATCAAGCTGCAGTGCCCGGCGGGCCAGGCCACGCCGGCACCGCCGGTCGGCCCCGCGCTCGGCTCCCACGGCGTGAACATCGCGGCGTTCGTGAAGCAGTTCAACGACGCGACGCGCGCGCAGCAGGGGCTGATCATTCCGGTCGAGATCACGGTCTACAAGGACCGCAGCTTCGACTTCGTGCTCAAGTCGCCGCCCGCGGCCGTGCTGCTCAAGAAGGCCGCCGGCATCGAGAAGGGCAGCGGCACCGTCGGCCACGAGAAGGCCGTCGGCAAAGTCACCAAGGCCCAGGTCCTGGAGATCGCGAAGATGAAGATGAAGGACCTCAACGCGCGCGACGTGGAGATGGCCGCTCGGATCATCGCCGGCACCGCGCGTTCCTCTGGCATCGAGGTCGTGGGCTAAGCCGCCCGCCCACGCAACAAGGACAACGATGGCACTCCGAAGCAAGCGCTACCTGAAGGCCGCCGCGCAAGTGGACCGCAGCAAGGTCTACGAGCCCGCCGCCGCGCTGGCCCTGATCCAGGGCCTGCCGCATCCGAAATTCGACGAGACCCTCGAGGTCGCCGTCCGTCTGGGCATCGACCCCAAGAAGTCCGACCAGCTCGTGCGCGGCGCCGTGTCGCTGCCCAAGGGCCTGGGCCGGAAGGTCACCGTGGTCGTGTTCGCCGAGGGCGACAAGGCCGCCGCGGCCAAGGCCGCCGGTGCCGACGAGGTCGGCTCGGCCGAGCTGGCCGAGAAAATCCTCGGCGGCTGGACGGCCTTCGACATCGTCATCGCCAGCCCGGACATGATGAAGCACGTCGGCAAGCTCGGTAAGGTCCTCGGTCCCCAGGGCAAGATGCCCAGCCCGAAGTCGGGCACCGTGACCGCCGACGTCGGCGCCGCCGTGCGCGAGTTCAAGGCCGGCAAGGTCGAGTTCCGCACCGACGCGGGGGGCAATGTGCACGCCGCCTTCGGCAAGCGCTCGTTCAAGACCGAGGACCTCGAGGCCAACCTGCGCGCCTTCCTCGACCACCTCGCCGCGATGCGTCCGCCCGCGGTCAAGGGGCAATTCATGCGCCGCATCTCGGTGTCGACCTCCATGGGCCCCGGGGCCTGGATCAACTACGGAGCCTGAGCCCATGCCGAACCTGCTGAAGGAAATGGTCACCCGCGAATACACGCGGGAATTCAAGAACGCCGACGGGATGCTCGTGGTGTCGATGGACCGCGCCACGGTCCACGAGCTCGAGAAGCTGCGCGCCGAGTTCGCCAAGGGCGGCGCGCGCCTGCGCATGGTGCGCAACGCCCTGGCCCGGCGCGTGCTGGCCGAGCGCGGCGTCGAATTCGGCGCCGACGTTCTGGTCGGCAACGTGGGCATCGTCTACGGCTCCGCCGAAGCGGTGATCAACGCCGCCAAGGTGCTCTCCACGCCGGAAATGAAGAAGTCGGGGAAGCTCCCCGTGCGCGCCGGACTGCTCGAGGGGCAAGTGCTCTCGGCCGCCGACGCCAAGGCCCTGGCCGGCGTGCCCGACAAGCAGACGATCCGCGGCAAGCTCGTGGGCCTCTTCGTCGCGCCCTCGCGCGGGCTCGTCACCGTCCTGCAGGCCAACAATTCGGGCCTGGCCCGTCTGCTCCAGGCCCGCATCGACAAGGCCGGCGCCTCGGCACCCGCTGCCGAAGCGGGCGCCTGACACATCCAACCCGCGGCGGGCCGCCCGTCGCGGGGAACTCGATCAACCCAGCCACCCCAGTACTCCCTAGGAGAGTCTCCATGTCCGAAGTCGAAACCCTGGAGCCCGCGCTCCAAACCCTCGCCAACCAACTGGACGGTCTGAGCCTGCTGCAGGCGTCCAAGCTCGTGAAGCACCTTGAAGCCCACTGGGGCGTCTCGGCTGCTGCCCCGGTCGCCGTCGCGGCGGCGGGCGGCGCTGCGGCTCCTGCCGCGGCCGCGGAGGAGAAGACCAGCTTCAACGTCATCCTCGAGGATGGCGGCGCCGAGAAGATCAAGGTCATCAAGGAGATCCGCGCGATCACCGGACTGGGCCTCAAGGAGGCCAAGGACCTGGTCGAGGGCGCTCCCAAGACCGTGAAGGAAGGCGCCACCAAGGACGAAGCGGCTGCGATGAAGAAGCAGCTCGAAGCCGCCGGCGCCAAGGTCAAGCTGGCCTGAGCCTCGCCCGCGGGGCCCCCAGCCCCGCGAGCCAGTCCGGTCCGCCCAGGCCCCCCCGAGGCCGCCCGACAGGCCCGCCCCCTCGCGCAGGGGGCAGGGGCCGGTGGGGCGGCCCCGGACGATGTCCCCCCCGCAAGGGGGGCCCATCCGGGGGCCCTCTGACACCGGGTCCGGCCGGGGGAGACTTCCCCGGCGGCCAGGGAGATCCGCCGGATTCCAGCCGGAGTCGGGCGTCCCCTCGGACGCGGCGCGCATTCTTCACCGAGGTTCGGTATCCTCCCCAGGCCCGGGGACGGGGTCGGACCTCGCCGATCGACCCCCCATGTCACCGCCGCGGAGCGTCCCACCCGCTTCGCGCCGTCTTGGATCCACTGGTCTTCCTTAGGCATCCGCTGGGCGAGCCCGCTTCCTTCGCGGCCGCCCACGATCACGTCCTGCGGCCGAACGCCACGGCTGTGGGGCTTCGCCATTTCCACACCCCGGGAGCGATCTCCGCGCCGCGGACGAGTCATTCGGACTCGGCCGCACGCGCGTCCTCGATGCTCTCCGGCACGCACGCGAGTGACCGCACATGACCCAAGCCATCTCCTCGTCGCGCTCCGTCCGAGTCTTCGGGCACTATCCCGAGATCCTCGAGGTTCCGAACCTGGTCGAGATCCAGACCAAGGCCTACGCGAACTTCCTGCAGCTCGAAACTCCCCAGGCGTCGAGGCCGCCCCAGGGTCTGGAGGGCCTCCTGCGCGAAGTCTTCCCGATCTACTCGTACGACAAGACGATGTGCCTGGAGTACATCGGCTACGAGCTGGGGAACCCGCGCTACACGATCGAGGAGTGCCGCCAGCTGCGGCTGACCTTCGGCTACCCCTTCAAGGTGCGCCTGCGGCTGATCAAGCCCGAGCCCATCGAGGAGGAGGTGTATCTGGGTGAGATCCCGGTCATGATCGGGGGCGGCGAGTTCATCATCAACGGCTCCGAGCGCGTGATCGTGAGCCAGCTGCACCGCTCGCCGGGCGTGGACTTCTCGGTGGACAGTTCCGCCGCTGACAAGAAGCTGCACACCTGCTGGATCATCCCCGAGCGCGGCTCGTGGGTGGAGCTCAACGTCACGAAGAAGGACGTGCTCACGGTGCGCATCGACCAGTCGGGCAAGTTCTCGGCGGTCACGCTGCTGCGCGCCCTCGACGAGACGCTCTCGAGCGACCAGGACGTGCTGCGCGCCTTCTATCCGACCAAGGTCGTCAAGAAGACCAAGTCGCAGACCCAGAACGCCTTCGCCAAGTCGATCACCGAGAAGATCGCGGTGGGGGACATCGTGGTCATGAAGACCGGCGAAGTGCTGGTCCCGTCGGGCTACCCGATCCCGGAGACGGCCGCGCTGGAAATCGCCGCCGGGGATCTCGCCGAAGTCGAGGTGATCGACGCCAAGCCGGACGAGATCGACATGTTGATGATCAACACGTTGCACGAGGATCCGACCAAGAGCCACGACGAGGCGCTGCTCAAGATCTACGCGCGCCTGCGTCCGGGCAACCCGCCCCAGCTGGAGAAGGCCCGCGAGCTGTTCCACGAGAAGTTCTTCGATCCCCAGCGCTATCGCCTGGGCCGCGTGGGCCGCTTCCGCCTCAACCGCAAGTTCGACCAGCAGATCGCCGAGGACGTGCAGACGCTGCAGCCGGCGGACATCATCAACTCGATCAAGTACCTGCTCTCGCTGCGCGCCGGCAAGGGCATCGTCGACGACATCGACAACCTCGGCAACCGGCGCGTGCGTTCGATCGCCGAGCTGGCGGGCGACGAGTTCCGCAAGGGCCTGCTCAAGCTGCGCCGCACCGCCCAGGAGCGCATGAACCTGGAGAACCCCGAGACGGTCTCCCCGCGCAACCTGATCAACTCGAAGACCTTCTCCAGCGCCATCGAGTACTTCTTCGGCCGCGGCGAGCTGTCGCAGGTCGTCGACCAGACCAACCCGCTTTCGCAGCTCACCCACGAGCGGCGCCTGTCGGCCCTCGGACCGGGAGGCTTGAACCGCAAGCGCGCCGGCTTCGACGTGCGCGACGTGCACCTTTCGCACTACGGCCGTCTGTGCCCGATCGAGACGCCCGAAGGCTCGAACATCGGCCTGATTTCGTCCCTGTCGATGTACGCCAAGATCGACGACTACGGATTCCTGGCCACGCCCTACCGCCGCGTCGAGAAGGGCAAGATCACCAACAAGGTCGATTACCTGCGCGCCGACCAGGAGTTCGGCTTCGTGATCGCGCCGGCGGACAGCCCCCTGGACGCCAAGGGCGCGATCGTCAGCGAGCGCGTCCTGGCTCGCAAGGACGGCGACAACTACGAGGTGACCCCGGACGAGGTGCACTACCTCGACGTCTCGCCCCAGCAGATCATCGGCATCTCGGCCGCCCTGATCCCGTTCCTCGAGCACGACGACGCCAACCGCGCCCTGATGGGCTCGAACATGCAGCGCCAGGCCGTGCCGCTCCTCTGCACCGACCCGCCGATCGTCGGCACGGGCATGGAGAAGGTCGTGGCCCGCAACTCGAACCTGCCGGTCTTCGCGCTCAACGCGGGCACCGTCAACTACGTCGACGCGCTGCGCATCGTCGTGGGCTCGGACGAGTACAAGCTGACCAAGTACCGCGGTCTCAACGAGCGCACCTGCCAGACCCACAAGCCGGTGGTCGAACCCGGCCAGGAGGTCAAGGCCGGGGAACTGCTCGCCGACGGCGCCGCCACCTCCCCTGGCCCTGGGCAAGAACCTGCTGGTCGCGTTCATGACCTGGGACGGCTTCAACTACGAGGACGCGATCCTGGTGTCCGAGCGCCTGGTCAAGGACGACACGTTCACCTCGATCCACATCGAGGAGTACGACGTCGAGATCCGCGAGACCAAGCTCGGCAAGGAGGAGTTCACGCGCGACATCCCCAACGTCGGCGAGAAGGCCCTGGCGAACCTCGACGAGGCGGGCATCGTGCGCATCGGCACGTTCGTCGACGCGGGCGACATCCTGGTGGGCAAGGTCGCTCCGAAGTCCAAGAGCGAGCTGACTCCCGAGGAGAAGCTCCTGCACGCGATCTTCGGCAAGGCCGGCGTGGACGTGAAGAACGCGTCGCTGACGATGCCCCCGGGCACGCGCGGCGTGGTGATCGACGCCCAGAAGTTCTCGCGCCGCGTCAACCTGACGGACTCCGAGCGCACCAAGGCCTTGACCCAGATCCGCGACGCGGAACGGGACTTCCTCAAGTCCCTGCGCGACTACACCGTGGCCATGCTGAAGGACGTCAAGGCGGCCCTCGGCAGCGAGGTGACCGACGACCTGACGGGCAAGCAGGTGCAACTCGACGACACGGCGACCTACGACGAGCTGCGGCGCGTGCGCCTCCTGTGCATGGCGGCCGCCGAGGATTCGCCCGACAAGGCGAAGCGCGAGAAGTCCTCGCGCATCGTGGCCGACTACCAGTCGAAGATCGAGAACAAGGAAGGCGAGAAGAACAAGATCGTCAACCGGCTCTCGCGCGGCGACGAGCTGCCCACGGGCGTGCTCGAGATGGTCAAGGTCTACGTGGCCACCAAGCGCAACCTGTCGGTCGGTGACAAGATGGCCGGCCGCCACGGCAACAAGGGCGTGATCTCGAAGATCCTGCGCGAGGAGGACATGCCCTACCTCGAGGACGGCACGCCGGTCGACATCGTGCTCAATCCCCTGGGCGTGCCCAGCCGCATGAACGTGGGGCAGATCCTGGAGACGCACCTGGGGCTCGCCGCGCGCACCCTGGGCCTGCGTGTCGCCTCGCCCGCCTTCGACGGCGCCAGCGAGGCCGACATCGAGGACCTGCTGCGCGATGCCAAGCTGCCGACCACCGGCAAGTTCCGGCTGTACGACGGCCGCACGGGTCAGGCGTTCGAGCAGAACGTCACCGTGGGCATCATGTACATGCTGAAGCTGCACCACCTCGTCGACGAGAAGGTGCACGCCCGGGCCACGGGACCGTACTCGCTGATCACGCAGCAGCCCCTGGGCGGCAAGGCGCGCTTCGGCGGCCAGCGCTTCGGCGAGATGGAAGTCTGGGCGCTCGAGGCCTACGGCGCCGCGGCGATCCTGCAGGAACAGCTCACCGTCAAGTCCGACGACGTCGAAGGCCGCACCAAGATCTACGAATCGATGGTGAAGGGCCTGAACATCCTCGAAGCCGGCACTCCCGTGTCCTTCGAAGTGTTGACCAACGAAATCAAGGGTCTGGCCTTGAACATGCAGCTCCACAAGAAGGCCGGCGTCCAGTAGGCGCCCTCGGGCGAGAGAAAGAGGGTCAACATGGTCGAACCGATCAGCAACCGCATCAATGACTACGGCAGCGTGACGATCGCGCTGGCGTCACCCGAGGACATCCGTTCTTGGTCGTACGGCGAAGTCAAGAAGCCCGAGACGATCAACTACCGGACCTACCGACCGGAGCGTGACGGCCTGTTCTGCGAGCGCATTTTCGGTCCTGAGAAGGACTGGGAGTGCTTCTGCGGCAAGTACAAGGGCATCAAGCACAAGGGCATCGTCTGCGACAAGTGCGGCGTGATGATCACGCACAGTCGCGTGCGCCGGAAGCGGATGGGGCACATCAACCTCGCCGCGCCGGTGGCCCACATCTGGTTCTTCAAGGCCATGCCTTCGCGCCTGGGCACGCTGCTCGGGATCCAGACCTCGAACCTGGAGCGGGTGGTCTACTTCCAGGACTACATCGTCATCGATCCGGGTGACACCCCGCTGGAGGCGCACCAGCTCCTGACCGAGGAGGAGTTCCGCCAGTCGCGCGCCAAGTACGGCACGGAGTTCGACGCCGACATGGGCGCCGAGGCGGTCAAGAAGATCCTGCGCAAGCTGGATCTGTCGAAGCTCTCGGCCGAGTTGCGCGAGGAGCTGCTCTCGACGCGTTCGAAGCAGCGCATGAAGGACATCATCAAGCGCCTGCGCACCGTCGAAATGCTGCGCGACTCGGGCAACAACCCCGAGTGGATGATCCTGGACGTGATCCCCGTGATCCCGCCCGACCTGCGCCCCCTGGTGCTGCTGGACTCCGGCAACTTCGCCACCAGCGACCTGAACGACCTCTACCGCCGCCTGATCAACCGCAACAACCGGTTGAAGAAGCTGCTCGACCTGAACGCCCCCGAGGTGATCATCAGGAACGAGAAGCGCATGCTGCAGCAGTCGGTGGACGCGCTGTTCGACAACGGCCGCTGCCGCCGCGCGGTGCTCGGTTCCTCGAACCGGCCGCTCAAGTCCTTGACCGACATGATCAAGGGCAAGCAGGGGCGCTTCCGCGAAAACCTGCTGGGCAAGCGCGTGGACTACTCGGCCCGTTCCGTGATCGTCGTCGGCCCGGAGCTGCGCCTGCACCAGTGCGGGCTGCCGAAGAAGGTGGCCCTGGAGCTGTTCCAGCCCTTCATCATCCGCCGGCTCAAGGAGCTGGGACTGGCTGACACGATCAAGTCGGCCAAGAAGATGCTGGAGCGCCGCGACGAGGAAGTCTGGGACATCCTCGAAGAGGTGATCCGCGGCCACCCCGTGCTGCTCAACCGCGCCCCGACCCTGCACCGCATGGGCATCCAGGCCTTCGAGCCGGTGCTGATCGAGGGCAATGCCATCCGGCTGCACCCGCTGGTCTGCGGCGGCTTCAACGCCGACTTCGACGGCGACCAGATGGCCGTTCACCTGCCCCTGTCCTACGAGGCGCAGATCGAGGCGAGCACGCTGATGCTCTCCACGAACAACGTGTTCTCGCCGGCCAACGGCGCGCCGATCATTTCGCCCTCCCAGGACATGGTGCTCGGCATCCACTACCTGACCAAGGCCCACCTGGGCTCGGAGCGCGCCACCCTGAAGCCCATGCGCTTCGGTTCGCTGTCGGAGCTGTTCCTGGCTTACGGCCACGGAATCGCGGGCACGCACCTGCCGGTGCAGGTGCGCATGGAGTCCGGCCGCCAGATCAAGAACTTCGCCAAGGGCGGCCTGGTGGACGTGGACGCGGGCGGCCGCATCCCCGAGGGCGGCAAGGATGATCCCAAGGCCAAGCGCGTCTATCTGACCACCACGGTCGGACGCGCCGTGTTCAACGACATCCTTCCCGCGGGGATGCCGTTCTACAACTACGAGCTCGACAAGAAGGGCATCCAGGCGCTGATCAGCGATTGCCACCGCCTGCTCGGGCGCGACGCCACCCTCAAGCTCCTCGACGATCTCAAGGACCTGGGCTTCAAGGCGAGCACGCGCGCCGGCCTGTCGTTCGCGAAGGACGACATCCGCGTGCCCCCGTCGAAGGCCTCGATCCTGGCCGAGACCCAGAAGGAAATCGACAAGGTCGAAAAGGCCTTCCAGAAGGGCGTGATCACCGAGGGCGAACGCTACCTCAAGATCATCGACCTGTGGACGCATGCCCGCGAGCGCGTGGGCGAGGACTTGATGGCGGTCCTGCGCGAGGACTACTACGAGGACTCGAACTACGTCAACCCGATCTACTGCATGGTCAGCTCGGGCGCGCGGGGTTCGGTGGACCAGATCCGGCAGTTGGGCGGGATGCGCGGTCTGATGGCCAAGCCCTCGGGCAAGATCATCGAGACGCCGATCAAGGCCAACTTCCGCGAGGGCCTCAAGGTGCTGGAGTACTTCAGCTCCACCCACGGCGCCCGCAAGGGTCTGGCCGACACGGCGCTCAAGACCGCCGACGCGGGCTACCTGACGCGCAAGCTGACCGACGTGGCCCAGAACGTGGTGGTCACGATCGAGGACTGCGGCACCCTCAACGGCGTCACCAAGGGCGTCGTCTACAAGGGCGAAAAGGTGGCCGTGTCCCTGGCGCAGGCCATCCGCGGCCGTTGCGCCCGCGACACGATCATGGACGTGGTCAACGACGAGATCGTCGTTCGCGAGGGCGACCTGGTCACCGAGGACGCGGCTCTGCGCATCGAGGCCCTGGGCCACGAGAAGATCCGCGTGCGCTCGGCGCTCACCTGCGAGGCCGGCTTCGGCGTCTGCGCGCGCTGCTACGGCATGGACCTGGCGCGCGGAACCCTGGCCGAGCGTGGACTGGCCGCGGGCATCATCGCCGCGCAGTCGATCGGCGAGCCGGGAACGCAGCTCACGATGCGCACGTTCCACATCGGCGGCACGGCCAGTCGCGCCGTCGAGGAATCCGAGGTCAAGGCCAAGCGCGCGGGCAAGGTGGTCTTCGCCAACCTGCGCGTGGTGACCAATTCCCAGAGCCAGCAGGTGGTGCTCAACCGCAACGGCGAGATCCGCCTCCTGGATGCCCGCGGTCGCCAGATCGACCAGTACCCGGTGCCCACGGGCGCCGTGGTGTTCGTCAAGGACGGCGACGAGGTCAAGGTCGGCACGCGCATGTGCCAATGGGACCCGCACCACGTGCCGATCCTGGCGGAATTCAAGGGCAAGATCCGCTACGAGGACCTGATCGAGGGCAAGACGATGCGCATCGAACGCGATGCGCGCCGAGGCACCGTCCGCAAGCTCGTGATCGAGCACAAGGGCGACCTGCACCCGCAGCTGATCCTCGAGGACAACGCCGGCCACCCGCTGGCCCTCTACCCGATTCCCGAACGCGCCTACATCGAAGTCGACGAAGGCGTGGCCATCGGCCCGGGCGAATTGCTGGCCAAGACCGCGCGCGAGATCGGCGGAACGGAAGACATCACCGGGGGTCTGCCGCGGGTCACCGAGCTGTTCGAGGCGCGCCGGCCCAAGGAACCCGCCGTGATCTCGGAGATCGAGGGCGTGGTCGAACTGGGCGAGAAGAAGCGCGGCAAGCGCACGATCATCGTGCGCGCGCTGGGCCCGAAGGGCGAGGTCATCGAGGAGCACGAGCACTCGGTGCCCCAGGGCAAGCACCTGCGCGTCCACAAGGGTGACGAGGTGCGGGCCGGTGACCCGCTGGTGGACGGCCCGCTCGTGCCGCACGACATCCTGCGCATCAAGGGCGAGGAGTCCGTGCAGGAGTACCTGCTGCGCGAGATCCAGAACGTCTACCGCTCGCAGGGCGTCGCCATCGACGACAAGCACATCGAGATCATCCTCTCGCAGATGATGCGCAAGGTGCAGGTCAAGGACCCCGGCGACAGCGAGTTCCTGCCGGGCGCCGTGGTCGACCGCTTCCGCTTCCGCAAGGAGAACGAGAAGCTCAAGACGGCGCGCAAGAAGCCGTCCACGGGCGAGACCCTGCTCTTGGGCATCACCAAGGCCTCGCTGTCCTCCGAGTCGTTCATCTCGGCGGCCAGCTTCCAGGAAACCACCAAGGTGCTCACGGAGGCCGCCATCGCCGGCCGCCGCGACCTGCTGGTGGGCCTCAAGGAGAACGTGATCCTGGGACACATGGTCCCGACGGGCACGGGCTTCCGCGACCACAGCCGCACCCGCGTGAAGAAGAACATCGACTTCGGCGAGATCGGCACCACGGTCAGCTTCAGCCCCAAGACCCTCGATCCGGACCTCGAAGCCCTGATCGGCGGACTCGACGGATCCGAGAAGGCGGAGCCCGCCATGGCCGCCGTGGCCGCACTGGCAGCCACCGGATCCGATGCGGCGGACGCCCCCCGTTCCCGCGCCGCGGCGTTCAACGACGAAGCCCTCGAGGACGAGACCGACAAGGTCGTCGGAGCCCTGGACGGGGACCTGGACGACCCCGTCGCGGGCCTCGAGCGCCCGGCCCGGGCCGAGGACGGCGACGCCGAGGACGAGGACGAGGAAGAATTCGACGGAACGGAAGCCCCCGACGAGGAAGTCTGAACTCCCCCGGACGGAGGCAGCCCAAGACCCCTCCGGGCGGCCGCCGCGGTTCTCCGCGGCGGCCCCGGGAGGCGGGGCGGGCACCACTTTGGGTGCCTGCCCCCGGGCGACCTTGACCTTTCAGGGCCAATCCCTACACTGTCCGGCCCTCACGGAAGCGCTGACCCCACCATGCCGACGATCAATCAACTGATTCGCAAGCCCCGCGTGCAACAGAAGCGGCGGACCAAGTCCCCCGTGCTGGACGCCTGTCCGCAAAAGCGGGGGGTCTGCCTGCAGGTCAAGACCATGACCCCGAAGAAGCCGAACTCGGCCCTTCGCAAGGTGGCCCGCGTGCGCCTCACCAACGGCAAGGAAGTAACCGCTTACATCCCGGGCGAGGGCCACAACCTCCAGGAGCACTCGGTCGTGCTCATCCGCGGCGGCCGCGTGCGCGACCTGCCCGGTGTCCGTTACCACATCATCCGCGGCACGCTCGACACCGCGGGTGTGGACGGCCGTCAGAACGAGCGTTCCAAGTACGGCACGAAGCGCCCCAAGAAGTAGCCCGGACCGACCTCACCCCGAAGCCCACCGAACATGCCGCGCAGCTACAAGTCCACCGCCGTGCTGTTGAAGCCCGATCCGCGCTTCAACTCGATGCTGGCGACCAAGATCATCAACAAGATCATGCTCAGCGGAAAGAAATCCGCCGCCCAGGGCATTTTCTACGAAGCGATCGACCTGGCCCACAAGAAGTTCCCCGACGTCGTGGACGCGGCCGAGATCTTCAACCGCGCCATCGACAACATCCGCCCGGCGGTCGAAGTGCGCTCCAAGCGCGTCGGCGGCGCCAACTACCAAGTGCCGCGCGAAGTGCGGCGCAACCGCCAGCAGTCGCTGGCGATCCGCTGGCTGGTGGACAACGCCCGCAAGAAAAAGGGCAAGCCCATGGCCGTGCGCCTGTCCGAGGAACTGGCCGACGCCTACAACGGCGCGGGCGCCTCGGTGGCCTGGAAGGAATCGGTCCACAAGATGGCCGAAGCCAACCGAGCCTACTCGCACTACGCCCACTAGTGCCTGCCCCGCGGCTCGCCGGCAGTGCCGGCCCGAGCCCCCCGAAAGCCCGTCGGACCACCGGATCGCGGCGCCCCAGGACCCCGGGCGCAGTTGGACCGGACCCCCTCGCCGGAGCCGGACCTGCCGCACACGACGCCCCGGAAACCCGGGGCGTCTTTCATTTCCGCTTGGGGTAGTCTGCGCCGCTCCGGGTCCCGTGCCGCGACCCCTTCCACCGTGGACATCCTCATCGTTCGCGATCCGAAGGAGCCGACCAAGAAGTGCTCCCTCACCCCCCTGCGCGGCATGGCGGGCCTGCGTTTCGTCTCCGTGCGCGGTTCCCTGCGCGTGGACGCGGGACGGCGCCTTTGGCTCCATCCCGAGGGGGAGTTGCTCAGCGCGGCGGACCGCGGGGGCGACCTCCTGTTGATCGACTGCTCCTGGCGCAAGCTGCCGGCCATGGCCAAGCACGTGGACGGCGAGCTCCTGCGGCGGCGCCTGCCGCCGCTGGTCACCGCCTATCCGCGGCGCAGCAAGGTCGCGGAGGATCCTGCCCAGGGCCTCGCCTCGGTGGAGGCGCTGTATGCCGCCGTGGCGATCCTCGAGGGTCCGCGGCCTGAATTGCTGGGCAGGTACCGCTGGGCCGAGGCTTTCCTGGCCGCCAACCCGGAGCTCGCGCGCGCCTGAGGCGCGCTGCCGCCATGGGCGCCCGCAGCGAGGATCCTGGACTCTCCCCGTCCGCGGACGCGGAGCTCGCGCGCCTGCGGAATTTCGGCGTCGTGGCCCACATCGACGCGGGCAAGACCACCCTGTGCGAGCGCATGCTGGTCTGCTCGGGCGTCGAGTCGCGGCTCGGGGCGGTGGAGGAGGGCACCACGGTGCTCGACTGGATGCAGGAGGAGCGCGAGCGCGGCATCAGCATCACCGCCGCCGCCACGCACCTGCCCTGGCGCGGTTCGGTGCTGCAACTGATCGACACGCCGGGCCACGTGGACTTCACGATCGAGGTCGAGCGTTCCCTTGCGGTGCTCGACGGCGCGGTGATCGTGTTCGACGCGCTGGCGGGCGTGCAGGCCCAGTCGGAGGCGGTCTGGCGCCAGCTGCGTCGCCGGGGCGTCGCCGCCGTGGCCTTCGTCAACAAGCTCGACCGGCCCGGCGCGGACTTCCTGGGCGCCGTGGCCGGCATCGAGAAGCGCCTGGGAGTGCGCTGCGTTCCCGTGGCCTATCCCTGCATCGAGGGCGGCGTGCTGACCGGAGTGGCCGATCTCGTGCGCCAGGTGGTGAGGGGGGCCTCGCGACCCGGCGCCGGGCCCGTGGACCTGCCCCTGCCGAAGTCACTGGCCGAGGAGGTGGGGGTGCTGCGGGCGGAGCTGATCGAAGTCCTCGCCCTGGAGGACGAGCCCACCTTCGAGTGTCTCGCCGCGGGCGGGACACCCAAGGAGACGGAGTTGCTCGCGGCCCTGGCACGGGCGACCCGGCGGGGGAAACTGCTGCCCGTGGCCTGCGGCAGCGCGCTCCACGGCCTGGGCATCGAGGGCGTGCTGGACCTGGTGGTGGACTGCCTGCCCTCGCCGGCCGACGTGCCCCCGCCCAGCGCCCAGGCGCCCGCGGGCGGCGGCCTCTCGGAACTCCTGCCCCGGCCCACGGATCCGGTGGCGCTTCTGGCGTTCAAGTTGCAGCGCATCGCCGACCGCGACCTGGTGTTCGTGCGCGTGTTGCGCGGCACCCTGCGGGCCGGCCAGGAGCTGGTGGTGGCCCGCAGCGGCAGGCGCGAGGTCTCCCGGGGCCTGTATCGCACCCACGCGGACAGTCTGGAGCCCGTGCCGTGTGCCCTTCCCGGTCAGATCGTCGCGGTGGAGGGCCTGGACAGCGCCTCCACCGGCGACACCCTGTGCGACCCCGCCGATGTTCGCGCCCTGGGCGGCCTGGAGCTGCCGGAGCCCGTGCTCTCCCTGGCCGTGGAGCCCGCGGGGGCGGGGGACCAGGCTCCCCTGAGGGAGGCCCTGGGGAGACTGGTCCGCGAGGACCCGAGCCTGACCCTGCGGGAGGACGAGTCCTCGGGCCAGTTCGTGCTCTCCGGGATGGGGGAGCTGCACCTGGAGATCGCCCTGGAACACCTGGGCCGGCTGTCGGGTCTCTCGGTGCGCCGCTCGGCTCCCCGGGTGGCCTACCGGGAGGTACCCCAGCGACCTGCCCGAGCCGCGGCCCGCATCGAGCGGGTCTTCGGCCAGGGCGTCCTCTCGGGGGCCATCGAGCTGGAGCTGATTCCCGCCCGGGAGGTCCCCGGGGTCGAAGTGAGCTTCGAGCCCGGGGAGCAGGCCGGCCAGGCCCTGGCCGAACCCGGCCTGCGTGAGGCCCTGACCGCCACGTTGACGGCCCTGGCGGCGGTGGGGCCGGCCGCCGGGTTCCCCCTGGCCCACGGACGCATCCTGGTGCGCGACGCCCGGGTGCCGGGGCCGGAGAGTCGGCCCCCGGAACCCGGCGCAGCGGAAACCGAGCCCCCCGGGGACGGGGAGGCCGGGCTCCTGCAGGCCGCAGGCTCCGCCTGGCATGAACTGCTCTCCAGGCTGGAGGTGGACATCGAGGAGCCCCTGATGGCCCTGGAGGTCAGCACCCCGGCCGAATACGCCCGGGGCGTGATCGGCGACCTGGAATCCCGGGGCGCCCTGATTTCCGAGGTGCAGTCGGAGGGCCGGGCCACGCGCGTGCAGGCCTCCGTGGCCCTGGCGCCCATGTTCGGCTACGCCTCGGCCCTGCGTTCCCTGTCCCAGGGGCGGGCCGTTCACAGCCTGCGACCGGCCGGAACACGGGTCGTGCCCCGCGCCCAGTGGGGCGAGCGGGGGCTTTCCCTCCGCTGAAGGCCCCTCCCCAGGGAGCGCTCCCGGCGGTGGTCGTGGGGGGGACGCGGGCCTCTTTTCCCGCCCTTTCGAGACTCTCCAGCTTTCCCGGCACGATCGTTGACGCCTGGGGGGTGAACCGGTATCTTCTCCCGCCCTTCGAACCGCCGCGGGCCTCGACCTCGGCCGTGTTCGGCCCCTCCGGCTCGCCGGAAGGGCTGCGCCGGACCGGACCAGAGTGCACCGAGCGGCCGCAAGGACTTTTCCAGAACACCGAACTTTCGCCGCGCGATCGCCCTGCGCCGGCGGCGTCCGTCCCACGCGACGCCCCGCCCGCATCGCCTCCACGCTCGACCTTTTCTCAGTCCGCCCAGCCCGCCCAGACGCACCCCGCTCTCCTCGCGATGCCCCCGACGATGAAGGACAAGATCCAAATCCGCATGGAAGCCTACGACCACGAGGCCCTCGATCAGTCGGGGCTCGAGATCGTGGAGACCGCCAAGCGGACGGGCGCGCGCGTGGCTGGACCGATTCCCTTGCCGACCCGGATCGAGCGCTACACCGTGCTGCGCTCGCCGTTCATCGACAAGAAGTCGCGCGAACAGTTCGAAATTCGTACGCACAAGCGGCTGATCTACATCTCGGAGCCCACCAGCCAAACGGTGGACGCCTTGAGCAGCCTCAACATGCCCGCGGGGGTGGAGATCCGCATCAAGGCCTGAAACGGCCATGAGCGCGAGCGGGCGAGCTGGCCCGCGCGCGTCGGATTCGGCGGCGGCGCAAGCCGCGTGATGCCGAGCTTCCCCACCTCACCGACCCTTCGTGGCCGACTCACCTCGGCTGCGCAGTCCCTGGACCCGGCTCGGCCCAGCGGACGTTTGACACTCCAGTTTTTCGCCGCGTGGCCAGGCGTTGGGCCCGCCGCTTCCCACACCGTGTGGGGGGGGCGAGGTCCCTGGTCGAACCGGCCCTACCCATATTGGTTCTCAGGAGCATGACGCTGATCCTAGGACGCAAGCTCGGAATGACGCAGATCTTCGCGGACGACGGCACGGTCACGGGAGTGACCGTGGTGGCCGCCGGTCCGTGCACGGTCTGCCAGGTGCGCACCCTCGAGGCGGACGGCTACGACGCCATCCAACTCGGTTTCGAGGACATCCCCGACTCGCGCTCGCGCAAGCCGCAGCTCGGCCAGTTCAAGAAGGCCGGCGTGGCTCCCAAGCGCGTGCTGCGCGAGGAACGCCTTTCCGCGCCTGCCACGCAGAAGGTCGGTGAGACGATCACCGCCTCGATTTTCAAGGTCGGCGACATCGTCGACGTCGTCGGCACCACCAAGGGCCGCGGCTTCGCCGGCACGATCAAGCGCCACGGTTTCCACCGCGGCCCGGAGACGCACGGTTGCATGAACGTGCGCCAGCCCGGCTCGATCGCCAGCCGCCGCATCGGCAAGATTCCGAAGGGCAAGCGCATGGGCGGCCACTACGGCGTCGAGCGCTGCACCACGAAGAACCTCAAGGTCGTGCGCGTGGATGAAGCGCGCGGGCTGATCTTCGTCGGCGGGCCCGTTCCCGGCCCGAACCAGGGGCTGGTCCAAGTGCAGGCGGCGCGCACGCCCCGCCGTCCCGCCCAGGTGACCCCGGCTCCCGGCAAGGCCTGATCCAGGTTTCGCGAGCCACCCCGGACACCCCACCGAACCGTCGGCACCACCGATCCAAAACAGTTGCGAGTGATCATGAAAGTCAAGGTCTACAAGGGCGGGAGCGTCACGGAGAAGCCCCTCGACGAGCACCCGTTCGGCGAGGGCGTGCTCTACCGCACGCTGAAGAGCTCGGTGCTCTCCCACCTGGCCAACCGCCGGCAGGGCACCGTCAAGACGCTGGGCCGCTCGGAAGTGGCGGGCTCCGGCAAGAAGCCCTGGAAGCAGAAGCACACCGGCCGGGCGCGCGCCGGCGACCGCATGTCGCCGATCTGGCGCGGCGGCGGCACGGTCTTCGGGCCCCTGCCGCGCGAGCACCGTTTCGACCTGCCGGCCCGCGAACGCCGCGTGGCCCTGCGCACGGCGATCTTCGGCAAGCTGCAGGACGGCGAGTTCGTGCTGGCCGACCTGGACGGCGTGCGCGGCGCGGCCCCCTCGGCCAAGTCGGCCCGCAAGGTGCTGGCGGACATGGGCTCGCCGCGGCGCGCCCTGGTCGTGCTCGCCCAAAGCGACGAGATCGTCTGGAAGTCGTTCCGCAACTTCCCCGGCGTGGTCGTGCGCCCGGCGCGCGACCTGTGCGCCTTCGACGTGGCCTCGACCGGCATCGTGATCTGCGAGCCCGGTGCCTTCGAATCCCTCGGCAAGCGCGTCGGCCTGATGGCCGGCAAGGAATAGGAAGGGACACTCCCATGGCCTCCAGCATCTCGCTCGATCGCTTCTACAGCATCATCCAGAAGCCGATCATCTCCGAGAAGGCGACCGACGACACCGCCGGCCGCAACGCCTACCACTTCCGCGTGCCGATCGACGCCAACAAGGTCGAGATCCGGCAGGCGATCGAGAAGCTCTTCACCGTCAAGGTGCGCTCGGTGAACACCGCGCGCACGCACACGAAGGTGCGCCGCCGCGGCCACTCCGTGGGCACGACGCCCCTGTACAAGCGCGCGATGGTGACGCTCGCGCCGGGCAACACGATCGAGATCCTCTGACTTCGCGCCGACCGCACCAGCCGCCTAGACCCACCACGCTCCCATGGCTCTGAACTCCTACAAGCCGACTTCGCCCGGTCGTCGTCACGGCACCGTGCACGACTACGCGGAGATCACGCGCAGCACGCCGGAGAAGTCGCTCTTGCGTCCGCTTCCCAAGACGGGCGGCCGCAACAACAACGGCCACCTGACCTCGCGTCGGCGCGGCGGCGGCAACAAGCGCATGTACCGCGTGATCGACTTCAAGCGCGACAAGGACGGGATCCCGGCCAAGGTCGCCACGATCGAGTACGACCCCAACCGCAGCGTCCACATCGCCCTGCTGCACTACCAGGACGGCGAGAAGCGCTACATGCTCGTGCCGGTGGGCCTGAAGGTCGGCCAGACGGTCCTTTCGGGGCCCGGCGCCGAGCCGATGCCGGGCAACACGATGCTCCTCTCGGAGATCCCGGTGGGGCTCGAAATCCACAACATCGAGCTGCACCCGGGCCGCGGCGGACAGATGGTCCGCACCGCCGGCAACACCGCGCAGCTGACCAGCCGCGAAGGCAGCTACGCCCAGATCCTGCTCTCCTCGGGCGAGATCCGCATGGTGCACCTCACCTGCCGCGCGACCATCGGGCGGCTCGGCAACCTCGACCACCAGAACGTCAAGCTCGGCAAGGCCGGTCGCAGCCGCCACCTGGGCATCCGCCCGTACGTGCGCGGCACCGCGATGAACCCGGTCGACCACCCGCACGGCGGGGGCGAAGGCCGCACCAAGGGCGGGCGTCACCCGGTGTCTCCCACCGCCGTGCCGGCGAAGGGTGGTCGTCGTCGTCGCAAGAACCACCCGACCAACAAGTTCATCGTGCGCAGCCGCCACAAGCGCTAGGAGCCTGAAGCATGAGCCGTTCCGTCAAAAAGGGTCCGTACGTCGACGCCAACGTGGCCAAGAAGGTCGCGGCCATGGCCAAGTCCGGCAAGAAGGACGCGATCAAGACCTGGGCCCGCGCCTGCACGGTCACCCCCGACTTCGTGGGGATCACGTTCATGGTCCACAACGGCCGCACGCACCTGCGGGTGCACATCACCGAGGACATGGTCGGGCACAAGCTGGGGGAGTTCGCGCCCACGCGCATCTTCCGCGGCCACACGAACAAGAAGGAAGCCGGCAAGGCCCCGGAATAGCGCGCCGCGCCGCATAGGACACGACCATGAGCGAAATCACCCAATACGCAGCCCGCCACCGCTACGCGCGCACCACGGCGCGCAAGGCGCGGCTCGTCGCCGACATGATCCGGGGCCGGAGCGTCAACTCGGCGCTCGAGCTCCTGCAGTTCTCGCCCAAGCGCGCCTCGACCTACTACGAGCAGCTGGTGCGCTCGGCCATGGCCAATGCCGCCCAGGACGAGAACGTCAACGTCAACCGGCTCGTGGTCAGCGACTGCCGGGCCGACGACGGTCCGCTGGTGCAGGGCCGCCTGCGCTACCGCCCGGGTCCCCAGGGCCGCTCGATGCCGATCCGCAAGCGCACCGCGCACTTGACGGTGCAGGTGGCCGAGCTCGGCGTGGAGCCTGAGCCGCGCAAGAAGTCGACCAAGAAGCGGGCGACCCCGGCCGGCGAATCGGCCGCCCCCGCCTCCAAGAAAACCGCCAAGGCGGCCAAGCAGAAGTCCGGCTAGGAGCCCCCTCAGGAAACCCCGCAACACCATGGGTCAAAAAGTCCATCCGACTGGCTTCCGCCTGGCCACCATCGAGCCCCACCGCTCGCGCTGGTACGCCAACAAGAAGAACTTCAAGCTGCTGCTGCTCCAGGATTACAAGATCCGTTCGCACATCGCCAAGGAGTACAAGGCCGCAGGCATCCCGCGCATCGAGATCGAGCGCACGGGCGAGGCCGTCAACGTCGTCGTGCACACCTCGCGCCCCGGCGTGCTCGTCGGTCGCAAGGGCGTGCGCGTGGACGAGCTCAAGGCCGAGCTGCAAAAGATCACCGGCATGACCTGCCACATGACGGTGCGCGAGATCAAGCGCCCCGAATTGGAGTCGGCCCTGGTGGCCGAGATGGTCGCCGAGGCCCTGGAGAAGCGCATGGCCTTCCGCCGCGCGATCAAGAAGGCCATCCAGACGACCATGCAGGCCGGAGCCAAGGGCATCAAGGTCGAGGTCAACGGCCGTCTGGGCGGCGCCGAAATGGCGCGCGAGGCCAAGGAGCGCGAGGGGCGTGTGCCGCTCTCGACCCTGCGCTCGCACATCGACTACGGCACCGCCGAAGCCAAGACCACCTGGGGCATCATCGGCGTCAAGGTCTGGATCTACAAAGGCGACCTGGAGCCGGGCCAGAAGGTGGATTTCCGCCAGGCCCAGGCCGGCGCGCCTCCGCGCAACGAGCGCCCGCGCGGTCCTCGTCGTTCCCCGCCGCCCGCACCGCGTCAGCCCGCCGCCGCTCCGGCGACCTGAAAGCCAGGACCAGGGAGACCCTTCCATGTCGATGCAACCCAAGCGTTCGAAGTTCCGCAAGGTCCACCGCGGCAAGGTCCGCGGCCGAGCGACCCGTGCCAACAAGGTCTCCTTCGGGGACTTTGGCCTGCAGTCCCTGGACGCCGCCTGGATCTCGGGGCGCCAGATTGAAGCCGGCCGAGTGGCGATCAACCGCGCCCTCGATGGGCAGGGCAAGGTCTGGATCCGCGTGTTCCCCCACAAGCCCGTGTCCTCCAAGCCCGCGGAAACGCGCATGGGAACCGGCAAGGGCGACGTCGAGTTCTGGGCCGCGGTGATCAAGCCGGGTTCGGTGCTCTTCGAGGTCGGCGGGATCAGCGAGGAGAAGGCCAAGCTCGCCTTCAAGCGCGCGGCGCACAAGATGCCCATCAAGGTGAAGCTGCTGCGTCGCCTGTCGTCGACCTGATCCCCGAACTCGCGACCCACGAACTCCCATGAAGACTGAAGAAACCCGCGGCAAGACGAACTCGGAGCTCGAGTTCGATCTGGCCAACATCAAGAAGGAGCTGTTCGGTCTGCGCTTCAAGGCTGCGACCGACGCGGGCACCAATCCTGCGCGCATCCGCCAACTGCGCCGCGAGATCGCCCGGATCCAGACCATCGTGCACGAACGCTCGCTCAAGATCCGCGGTCAGGAGCCGCGCTGACCATGACTCAGACCCGCAACGCCCGGCGCACCCTGCAGGGAACCGTCACGAGCACGAAGGGCTCGAAGACGATCACCGTGATCGTGTCGCGCACGTTCAAGCACGCCAAGTACGGCAAGTACATGCGCCGTCAGAAGAAGTACCACGCCCACGACGAGCGCGAGGAGGCCGGTGACGGCGACCTCGTCGAGATCGCCGCCACGCGGCCGATCTCCAAGCTGAAGTGCTGGCGCCTGGTGCGCATCGTCCAGGCCGCGCCCGAGCGCGGACTCGACGTGGCGGCCATCGCCCAAGCGGCCACGGAAGCGGCCGGCGCCGGCTCGCGCAAGGCCGCCAAGGCCGCCGCCGGGACCGCTGCTCCGGCTCCCGCCGCTACCTCCAAGACGGACGCGAAAGGTGGTGCCCAATGATCCAGATGCAAACCTACCTGGACGTGGCCGACAACACCGGCGCCAAGCGAGTCCAGTGCATCAAGGTGCTGGGCGGCACGCACCGCCGCGTGGCCGGTCTCGGCGACGTGATCGTGCTCTCGGTCAAGAAGTCCCTGCCCGGCTCGGAAGTCAAGCAGGGCAGCGTGGTCAAGGGCGTCATCGTGCGCACCAGGAAGTCCACGCGCCGCGAGGACGGGTCCTACGTGCGCTTCGACCGCAACGCCGTGGTGCTGCTCGACGCCGAGAACAACCCGCGCGGCACGCGCATTTTCGGCGCCGTGGCCCGCGAACTGCGTGAGCGCAACTTCATGAAGATCATCTCGCTGGCCCAGGAAGTGGTCTGAGGATTCCCCGTGCAAGTCAAGAAGAGTCAGCGCCGCACCGGCGCCCACATCCGCACCCAGCCGCGCACGCCGATCGGTCGGTTGCACGTCAAGAAGGGCGACATCGTCGAAATCCTGGCGGGCAACGACAAGGGCAAGACCGGTGAGGTCAAGGAAGCGCTGCCCCGCGCGGGCCGCGTGATCGTCGAGGGCGTCAACCTGCGTTGGCGCCACAAGAAGCCCTCCCAGCAGAATCCCAAGGGCGAACGCGTGCAGCGCGAGGCTCCGATCCACGCCAGCAACGTGCGCCTGGCCCAGGGGGCCGCCAAGCCCTCCAAGAAGGCCGCCGCCAAGGCAGCCTCCCCCAAGACAGCCGCCTCCAAGGGCGCGAAGAAGAAGGTCTGAGCCATGGCCCCCCGTCTGAAAGAGAAGTTCGACTCCGAGATCAAGGCGAAGCTCAAGGCGCGCTTCGGCATCGAGAACGACAACGCCATGCCGCGGCTGTCCAAGATCGTCGTCAACATGGGCGTCAACGGCGCGGTCGAGAACAAGGCCCGCGTCGAGCAGGCGGCCAAGGAGATGGCGATGATCACCGGCCAGCAGCCGACGATCCGCAAGGCCCGCGAGGCGATCTCCGCGTTCAAGCTGCGCGAGGGCATGCCGATCGGCTGCGCCGTGACGCTGCGACGCGAACGCATGTGGGAGTTCGCCGACCGGCTGATCTCGATCGTCCTGCCGCGTATCCGCGACTTCCGCGGCGTGAAGGACAAGCTCGACGGCCGCGGCAACTACACCCTGGGCCTCTCGGAGCAGACCGTGTTCCCGGAGATCGAGCTCGACAAGATCTCGTTCACCCAGGGCATGGACATCACCTTCGTGACCACGGCGAAGAACGACGAGCAGGCGCGCTTCATGCTCAAGGAGCTCGGCATGCCCTTCCAGCCCGCCGGCACCGAGGAAACCACCAAGAAGAAGCGCAGGTCCTCCGCCGGCCTCGATTCCGCCAAGACTCCCGCCGCCCCGACCCCGGCCGCCCCCGCCAAGGCCTAGTAAGGAACACGCGAAATGGCCAAGACCACCTGGATCGTCAAGTGCGGGCGTCCCGCCAAGTTCAAGACCCGCAACTACACCCGTTGCGGCATCTGCGGCCGCGCGCGCGCCGTCTACAAGAAGTTCGGCATCTGCCGCATCTGCCTGCGCACCCGCGCGCTGCTCGGTGAAATCCCCGGCATGCGCAAGGCCTCGTGGTGAGCGACGCCCCAACACCCAAGACACACCCACGGGAACCCAAACCCATGATGACCGACCCCGTCGCCGACCTGCTGACGCATTTGCGCAACGCAAATGCCGTGGGCAAGAAGTCGATCACGATGCCCGCCTCGAAGTTCAAGGTGGCCATCCTGCAGATCCTCCAGGAGGAGGGTTTCATCCAGTCGTTCAGCGTCGAGCCCGGCACGCCGCGCAGCGCGCTGAAGGTCGAGCTGCGCTACGGCCCCGACGGGGAGAGCGTGATCCGCTCGATCCAGCGGGTTTCCAAGCCCGGCTGCCGCGTCTATGCCAAGGCGGACAAGCTGCCCCAGGTGCTGCGCGGCCTCGGTATCTACGTGCTTTCGACGCCCCGCGGGGTCCTCTCGGACCGCGGCGCGCGCAAGCTCAACGCAGGGGGCGAAATCCTCTGCAAGGTGTGCTGAGCCATGTCACGCATCGGAAAACTCCCGGTCGCCATTCCCAAGGGCGTGGCCGTCGAAAAGAGCCCGGCCCGAGAGCTCAAGGTCAAGGGTCCCAAGGGCGAACTGACGATCGCCCTGCGTCCCGAGGTCGAGGTCAAGGTCGAGGGCGCCCTGGTGCACGTGTCGCGCGTCGATGACGGCCGCGAAGCCCGCGCGTACCACGGCATGACCCGCGCCGTGCTCTCCAACATGATGGTCGGCGTCACCCAGGGCTACCAGAAGACGCTCGAGATCATCGGCGTCGGTTGGAACGCCGCCGTGGCGGGCAACAAGGTCACGCTCAACGTCGGCTTCTGCAAGCCGGTCGTGATCGAGCTGCCCCAGTCCGTGAGCGCCGCCGCGCCGAACCCGACCACGCTCAACGTGTGGGGGGCCGACAAGCAACTCGTCGGCCAGGTGGCCGCCAAGATCCGTTCGTCCCGCCCGCCGGAGCCCTACAAGGGCAAGGGTGTGCGCTACAAGGGCGAGTACGTCCGCCAGAAGGCCGGCAAGAGCTTCGGCAGCTAGGTCCCATGAACGCACAAGAACTGAAAAAGGTCCGCCACAACCGGCGCACGCTCTCGACGCGTTCGCACCTGCGGCGGCATTCCTCCCTGCCGCGCCTGTCGGTGTTCCGCTCCACCAAGCACATCTCGGCGCAGGTGATCGACGACGCGAGCGGCAAGACGCTCGCCTCGGCGACCACGACCTCCAAGGCCCTGGCGGCGACGCTCGTGGGCAAGACCAAGTCGCAGCGCGCCGCGCTGCTGGGCGCGGAAATCGCGAAGCGGGCCAAGGCCGCCGGCGTCGAGGCCGTGGTCTTCGACCGCGGTCCGTGCCGCTATCACGGACGCGTCAAGGCGCTCGCCGAGGCGGCTCGCGAAGCCGGCCTGAAGTTCTAGGAAACACGAGGACCGACAGAATCCCATGACTGAACAAATTCGCTACCTCGACGCTGCCGAAGTGGAGCAGCTCTCGACCCTCAGCGAGGTGCTCGTGCGCATCAACCGCTGCGCCGTCGTCGTCAAGGGCGGCCGCCGCTTCTCGTTCTCGGCGCTGTCCGTCAGCGGCAACCGCGAGGGCGTGGTGGGACTGGGCTTCGGCAAGGGCCGCCAGGTCCCCGGAGCCATCGAGAAGGCCGCCCGCGACTCGCGCAAGCACCTGATGCGCGTGCCGGTGACCGAGGGCGGATCGATTCCGCACGAGGTCGAGGCCACCTTCGGCGCCTCGCGCGTCCGTCTGGTCCCCGCGGCTCCCGGCACGGGCATCATCGCCGGTGCCGCCGTGCGCGCGGTGTGCGAGATGGCCGGCGTGAAGAACATCCTCACCAAGAACTACGGTTCGACCAACCAGGTGAACGTGGTCAAGGCCGCGCTCCTGGCGCTGGCGCAACTGCGCACCCCGAAGGACGTAGCCGCGCTGCGCGGCGTGGAGCTCTAGCCATGGACTTGAAGACCATCGCCAACAAGGGCGGGAAGTTCGAAGCGCGCCGGCGCGTCGGGCGCGGTGTCGGCTCGGGCCTGGGCAAGACCTCCGGTCGCGGCCACAAGGGTTGGGGCCAGCGTTCGGGCGCCCCGCGCCGTTCGGGCTACGAGGGCGGCCAGATGCCGATCTACCGCCGGGTGCCCAAGCGCGGCTTCACCAACGCCTCGTTCTCCACCGAGTACACGATCATCAACGTCGACAGCCTCGACGTGTTCGAGAACGGCGCCACCGTCGATCTCGGCGCGGTGATCACCAAGGGCCTGGTCAGCATGAACACGCCCCTGTTCAAGGTGCTGGGCAACGGCGAGCTGAACAAGAAGCTCGTGGTGCGCGCCCAGAAGTTCACCGGCAGCGCCCGACGCAAGATCGAGGCCGCTGGGGGCAAGGTCGTCGAGTTGGACAAGCTCGGTCGCGAAGTCGCGGCCGAATCAGCGGGCGCCTAGGGAGCAGCGGGTGAGCGAGCACAAGGCACTCCAGCTGTTCAAGATCCCTGAGACCAGGAAGCGCATCTTCCTGACGCTCGGGATCCTGCTGCTCTACCGGTTCGGGTTCCAGATCCCGCTGCCGGGGATGAACCCGTCGTTCCTCTCGGACTCGGCCGGCGGCCTGGCGGGGGACCTGTTCGGGGTGATGAATGCCTTCTCGGGCGGCGCGATCGGCCAGACGGCGATCTTCGCCCTGGGGATCATGCCCTACATCTCGGCCTCGATCATCTTCTCGATGCTGGCGAAGGTCTCGCCGCGCATCGAGGCCATCGCCAAGGAAGGCGCCACGGGCCAGAAGAAGATCAACCAGTGGACGCGCCTCGCCACGGTGCCGATCGCCCTGATCCAGGCCGTGTTCATCTACACCGGGGTGTTCCTGCAGCAGCCCGAGATGATCGCCCAGGGCATGGAGCCCGGCTTCGGCCTGGCCGCGCTGGTGGTGCTCTCGCTGACCGCGGGCGCCGTGGTCGTGATGTGGCTCGGCGAGCTGATCACCGAGTACGGCGTGGGCAACGGCGCCTCGATCGTGATCATGTCGGGCATCATCGCGGAGCTGCCGCCCAGCCTGCTCCAGATGCGCCGGTCGGACGACTTCTACAACGTGCTCGTCTTCTGGATCCTGTCCTGGATCCTGACCGTGATCGTGATCGTCTACATCACCAAGGGCGCGCGCCGGATTCCGATCCAATACGCCCGGCTGACCCGCGGCCGGCGCGTCTACGGCGGCCAGAAGCACTTCCTGCCGCTCAAGATCAACATGGCCGGCGTGATGCCGATCATCTTCGCCTCGATCCTGTTCGTGATCCCTGGCGTGATCAGCAAGGCCTTCGGTTGGAGCTGGCTCTCGGACGTCTTCAACGACACCCAGGGCTTCGTCCACGTGTCGCTCTACGTGGGCCTGATCTTCAGCTTCTGCTTCTTCTGGAACCGGCTGATGTTCCAGCCCGAGGACATCGCCAACAACCTGCGCGAGCACGGTTCGTTCGTCCCCGGCATCCGCCCGGGCAAGAGCACGGCGGAGTTCCTGAGTCAGGTGCTGACACGCATCACCCTGGCGGGCGCGGCTTTCCTGGCCGTGATCGCGGTGCTCCCCAACCTGATCACCACCGGCCAGGGGCTCAGCGGCCGCATGGCCTACTTCCTCGGCGGCACCTCGGTGCTGATCGTGGTCGGCGTGGCCATGGACCTGGTGGACAAGCTCAACGCGCAACTCGTGATGCGCAACTACGAGGGCTTCATGAAGTCCTCCAACGCCGGCTGGGCGCGCAAGGACCAGTGAACATGCGCTGCGTCGTGATCCTCCTAGGCCCCCCGGGGGCCGGCAAAGGAACCCAGGCCGCGCGCCTGGGCAAGGATCTCTCGTTGGCGCACATCTCGACCGGCGACCTGTTCCGCGACAACCTGTCGCGCGGCACGGAGCTGGGCCGGCAGGCCAAGAGCTACATGGACTCGGGCCGGCTCGTGCCCGACGTCCTGGTGCTCGACATGCTCTTCGACCGCGTGGCCCGCGCCGACTGTTCCAAGGGCTACCTGCTGGACGGCTTTCCGCGCACGCTGCCCCAGGCCGAGGCCCTGGAGCGCGCCCTGGGCAAGTCCGCGCGGATCCTGGCGCTCAATCTCAAGGTGGCGGACGAGGTGCTGGTGGAGCGCCTGGGCGGCCGCCGCACCTGCGAAACCTGCGGGAACATCCACCACCTGCGCTTCTCGCCGCCCAAGGTGGCCGGCGCCTGCGACAAGTGCTCGGGCCGCCTGGTCCAGCGCCCCGACGACTCCGCGGAGGTCGTGCAGAAGCGCTTGCGGGTCTATCGGGAGCAGACCCTGCCGCTCGAGGCGTTCTACGCCGAGCGCAAGCTCCTGGTCAACGTCGACGGCGCCCGTGCGCCCGAGGAAGTCCTGGGCGAGCTCCAGCGAGCCTGCCGCGGACCGGTCATGGAGGGATGCCGCTAGCGGCAGCAGGAACCATGGCCAAAGAAGAACCGATCACCGTCGAGGCCGTCGTGACCGAGTCGCTGCCCAACGCGCGTTTCCGCGCCAAGCTGCAATCGGGACACGAAATCCTCGCCCACGTCAGCGGCAAGATGCGCATGCACTACATCCGCATCCTGCCCGGCGACAAGATCACGGTGGAAATGTCGCCCTACGACCTCACCAAGGGCCGCATCGTCTACCGCGGCGAACGCAAACGGAGAGTCTGAAATGAAAGTTCGATCCAGCGTCCGGCGCATGTGCGCCAACTGCAAGATCGTGCGTCGCCGCGGCGTCGTGCGGATCATCTGCAAGGAATCCACCCACAAGCAACGCCAAGGCAAGTAAGCCTCACCGGAGCCACAGAACATGCCGCGTCTCATCGGGGTCGATATCCCCGCCAACAAGCGCCTCGAAATCGCGCTCACCTACGTCTACGGCGTCGGCCGTGCGACCGCCACGAAGGTCTGCGATGCGCTCGGCCTCGACCGCGGGTTGCGCGCGCGCGACCTGAACGAGGACCAGTTGACGGCCATTGCCAACTACGTGCAGAAGAACTACCCCGTCGAAGGTCAGCTGCGCAGGCAGGTGACCTCGGCGATCAACCGCCTACGCGAGATCGGCTGCTACCGCGGCCTGCGTCACCGCCGTGGGCTGCCGGTGCGCGGCCAGAGAACGCGTACCAACTCCCGAACCCGCAAGGGACCGCGCAAGACGGTCGCAGGCAAGAAGTCCGTCAAGGGCATGAAGTAGGCCACGGATCACACGCATCATGGGAAAGACCGTCAAAAAGAAGATCAAGAAGTCGGTTTCGCGCGGCTTCGTGCACATCAAGGCGTCGTTCAACAACACGCACGTCACGATCACGAACGGAGCCGGCGAGGCCATCAGCACGGGCTCGGCCGGCATCGTGGGCTTCAAGGGCACGCGCAAGTCGACGCCCTTCGCCGCCCAGCGCGCCGCGGAGCACGCCGCCCAGAACGCCATGCGCCAAGGCCTCAAGGAGGTCGAGGTGCTGGTGCGCGGCGCCGGCTCCGGCCGCGAGTCGGCGATTCGCGCCCTGGCCAATTCCGGCCTCAACGTGCTCTCGATCGAGGACGTCACCCCGCTCCCGCACAACGGTTGCCGCGCGCGCAAGCGTCGCCGCGTGTAGTCCAACCACCCAGAACCGCACACGATCACCATGGCTCGATACACCGGAAACAAGTGCAAGCTGTGCCGTCGGGAAGGCATGAAGCTCTTCCTGAAGGGGCAGCGCTGCTTCACCGAGAAGTGCGCGCCTCTCGCGCCGCGACTACCCGCCCGGCGTTCACGCCCAGAAGCGCGCCAAGCCCACGGACTTCGGCGTCCGCGTGCGCGAGAAGCAGAAGCTCAAGCGCATCTACGGCGTCCTCGAGCGCCAGTTCAAGCTGCTGTTCCAGGAGGCCGAGCGCCTCAAGGGCAACACGGGGGAGACGCTGCTCTCGCTGCTCGAGCGTCGCCTCGACAACGTGATCCTGGCCTCGGGCTTCGCCCTTTCGCGCAATCACGCGCGCCAGCTGGTGAACCACGGCCACTTCACGGTCAACGGCCGCTGGGTGGACGTCAGCTCCTTCCAGGTCCGCCCCGGTGACGTCATCGCCCCGCGCTCGACGGAGTCGACGCGCAAGGCCGTGGCGGACGCCCTCGAAGTCAACAAGTCGCAGCCCGTCCCGAATTGGCTCGAGGTCAACCGCGATGCGCTCTCCACGCGCGTGGTGTCGATCCCGCGCCGCGAAGACGTGCCGCACCCGATCCAGGAGCAGCTCATCATCGAGCTTTGCTCCAAGTAGTCCGCGCCTCCTCCGTCCACTCGCAGAGCGCTCCCCCCAGGCCCGACTCCACAACCACCTCACCGAGCTGATCCATGCGAATCCGTTGGCGCAATTTCGAACTCCCCAGCAAGGTCGTCCCCGACAAGGACACCCTGACCAACGAGTACGGCCGCTTCGTGGTCGAGCCCTTCGAACAGGGCTTCGGCAACACCATCGGCAACGGTCTGCGCCGCGTGCTGCTCTCGTCGATCGAGGGCGCCGCGGTCAACGCCGTGCGCATCTCGGGCGCGAGCCACGAGTTCGACTCCCTGGAGGGCGTGCTCGAGGACGTGACCGACATCATCCTCAACGTGAAGCGCCTGCGCTTCCAGTACGACGGGGACGAGCCCATCACCTGCAAGGTGCAGAAGAAGGGCAAAGGCAAGATCACCGGGGCCGACGTGACCTGCCCCGGCGACTGCCGGGTGATCAACAAGGACCTGCTGCTCGCCACGCTCACCGGCGATCGCGAGTTCACGATGGAGCTGGACCTGCACCGCGGACGCGGCTACGTCCCGGCCGAGGACAACTCCAACGAGCGTCACCCCCTGGGCACGATCCCGGTGGACTCGATCTACTCGCCGGTGCACCGCGTGCGCTACTCGATCGAGGCCACGCGCGTCGGCAAGTTCACGAACTACGACCGCCTGGTGTTGGAGATCTGGACCGACGGCACCGTGACCCCCGAGCTCGCCCTCGTGGAAGCGGCCAAGATCTACAGGAAGCACCTGAACCCCTTCGTGCTCTACGAAACCAGCCGCGACGAGCGCCCGCAGGCCGAGGACCCCACGGTTTCGACCTTCCACGAGCGCTCCAGCGAGGCCAACAAGCTCTCCTCGATGCTGGCCCGGCCGATCTCCGACCTGGAGCTCTCGGTGCGCGCCAAGAATTGCCTCGACGGCGCCAACGTCCAGACCCTGAAGGACCTCGTCACGCTCACCGAAAACGAGGTGATGAACCTGAAGAACCTGGGCAAGACCAGCCTGACCGAGATCAAGGCCAAGCTCGCCGAGTGCGGCCTGTCCCTCGGCATGACCGTCTGAGACCGCGCGCCCCCTCCAGAGCGACCGACACCCGCACGAACCTCGACACGACCGGAACGAAGCGAACATGCGACACAGACTTGCTGGCAATCACCTGGGGCGTACCAGCGCCCACCGCACCGCCATGGCGCGCAACATGGCGGTCTCGCTGATCGACCACGAGCGCATCATCACCACGGTCCAGAAGGCGAAGAACGTCAAGCCCTTCGTCGAGAAGCTGATCACGCTGTCGAAGGAGCCGACGTTGGCGCACCGCCGCATGGCCTTCGCGCGGCTGCGCAGCGACGACGCGGTGACCAAGCTGTTCGACGTGCTCGGCCCGCGCTTCAAGGCCCGCCCGGGCGGCTACTGCCGCATCCTCAAGCTGTCCAAGCCGCGCCTGGGCGACAACGGCACGCGGGCGATCCTCGAGTTCGTCGAGCGCACGCCGAAGGAAGCCCCGGCGGAAGCGACCCCGGCCTGAGATCGCGCGCCGGCGCGGCGCGGCCCGCCATCCCCGAGGACCCGTTCCGGCCGCGCGCCGGTGCGGGTCCTCGGTTCGTTGGCGAAGGGACCTGTCGGTGCTGCTGCGCCGGGCCTCGAATCGGTGGAGCCGCCGGCGTCCCAGCACGAGCCACGCGCACGCGCCAGGAAGGCGCCGCGGCGTTCTCCAGAGACGTGGCCGCCCGCCCCCGTTCGGCGGATCAGGGCGTGAAGTGGATCCGCAGTCCGTTCGACAGGTTGGCTCCTGTTCCGCAGGGGCTCGCCGCGCCGTCCCGGTACCAGGCCTGGAAATAGGTTGGGACGCCGGCGGAGATCATCCCGTGGGCCCCGAGCACGGGCGAGTTCAACACCGCGGTGCCGCCCGCGGTCGTCAACTGGACGGGATAGCGCCGATAGGGCTGAACGCACAGGAGCCCGTCGAAGCGCGGCACCCCCAGACCGTTGTTCGTGGCGATCGCGCCGGCGATGAACACCATCGGCTTGTTCGGCGGCATCCCGATCGCCGTTGGAAGCGCGTCGTCGGCCGAGACGCTCGTTCCGCCGCCGTTGTAGAGCCGTGCGCCCCGCCCGGTCGAGTTGACGCAGCCCTCGTTGTAGGGCGTTTCGTTGCCGCACGGACAACTCACGAACGAGCCTTCGCCACCGCAGAAGAAGAGGCCGTTGGCTGCCTCGCATTCGTCGGGGACGCCGTTCGAGTTGACGTCGAGGCTGGTGCCGGCCGCGATGTCGCAGGCATCGGGGAGACCGGTGTGGTTGCAGTCAGGTTCGCACACATCGGGAACGCCGTTCCCATCGCAGTCCTGGTGCGTTCCGTTCGCGAGGTCGCACAGATCGCCGATTCCGTTGCCGTCGCAGTCGGCCTGGCTCGGGTTCGGCAGGAGGCAGTTGTCGTGGCAGTCGAGGACTCCGTCGCCGTCGACGTCGGTGCACACTTCCAGCGTGTAGTCCTGGGTGATGGCCGCCTGGCACGGCGTCGGGGGCGGGCCGAAGTAGCCGCCCGTGCTGACCCGCATGCGCGTTGGACCGAGCAGCGCGTTCGCGGGCGCGGTGATCGGTCCGCTGCACAGGCTCCCGACGTCCGTGAGGATGAACTCCTCGCCCGCGTCGAAGAAATCGAGGTCCTGGTTCCAATCGACGAAGACGCGCGTGTAGCCGCCCGGATCCGGCAGGTTGTTGAGCTGCACATGAATGAGGTTCGGGACTCCGCGCAGCACGGCGGCGGACATCGGAGTCAGATTCACGTACGGCGGCCAGCAGTCGCCTGTGTAGTCGATCGTCACGAACTGAGTGCGCCGGATCCACGGATCCATCTTGCAGGAAACGACTCCCGTCCCCGAGGGACAGTACGGAGCCTGAGCAGAAGCCGTCGCCGCGGCGAGGCACGTGATCAGGATCGAGCGCGAGGCAAGATGGACCGCTTGAAGCATGGAAGACCTCCGGTCGGCGACTTCGGTCGGGGAGAAGCCTGGGACGTCAGGGACACCCTAGACTCTATACCAAGGACAGCTCTCACGGCGGCGGGGATTCGTTGCTCGGCCCGGAGTGCTGCGCTTGTCCAGGCCCTGTGCGGCGGGCAATACCGCAGGAGTGGAGCAGCCAACGCAGGTCCGGTCACTTGCGAGGCCCGTGCGGGCCCTCCGCCCAACCAAGTTGCTGACAGGTGCCTGCCCGCTGCGCGGGCCCCGGACCTCGGCCCGCGGCAAGCGGATCCGGTGGGACGCCGTACGGTCAGGAGGAGACCGGGGAATTTTCTCCCGCGCTCACAGCCGCGCGAGGCGCACGCGGCTCTTGCCGAGCAGCCGGTCCACTTCCTCGGCAAGCGTGGAATTGATGTCCACGCGCAGTTGATCGGGCCGGATGCGGCGCACGTGACCGTCGTCGCCGGTGACCAGGAGGTACACCGGCCGCTTGCCCGGATGGCGCTGGAGCGTCGCGCGCAGGCTCTCGAGCAGGGGCTGATCCTCGGGGCGCAGCTGCACGGCGAGTCCGCCCTCGAAGCGCTTGAGCGCGTCCTCGACGGTCAGAAGCTCCTCCAGGATCAAGGCGGCTTCCTCGCCGCGTTCGTCGAGCTTGCCGCGGGCGATCACCTCCGTGTCGTCCATTAAGAGCTGCTTGAAGGCCTCGAAGGTGCGCGGGAAGACAGTCACCTGCACGCTGCCGTCCAGGTCCTCGAGGCGGAAGCGCGCCATCTTCTTGCCGGCGTAGGTGCCGCTCTTCACCACGGTCTGGGCCAGGCCCACGATCAGGCCGGCCATCAGGATCTCCGAGCCGGCCACGCGCGCTCCCAGCTCCGAGGAGCGCGTGCTGGAGAGCATGGCGAACAGGCCCGCGCGCTCCTCCAGCGGGTGGCCCGAAAGGTAGAAGCCCAACACGTCGTGCTCCGCCCGCAGGGTTTCGGCGCGCGAGAGCGCCTTGCTGTCGTCGATCCCGTCTTGGCCCGGGGCCGGCGCGGCCGCTGAGGTCTTGGCCCGCGGGCCGGGCGCCGCGGGCGCGTCGAAGAGCGAACTTTGTCCGGACTTCCTGTCGGCGGTGGCCCGCTGGGATTCGCTCATGCCGGCGTCCAGGGCCGCGAGCACCGCGCCGCGGTTGTGGCCGGTGTAGTCGAAGGAGCCCGCCTTGATCAGGGCCTCCCAGGTCACGCGCGTCACCTCGGCGGGGTCGCAGCGGGCGCACAGCTCGTGCAAGCCGAATTCGAGGCCCTCCTTGGCCAGTTCGTCGCGTGCGCCGAGCAGGGCGCCGACGGCCTTCTGCCCCGTGCCCTTGATGGCGCCCAGGCCGAAGCGGATCGCCTCGCCCTCGGGCTCGAACTCCCAGCCCGAGCGGCGCAGGTCCGGAGGCAATACGGCCACGTGGGAGCGGCGCGCGTCGTCCATCAGCTCCTTCACCTTGTCGGAGTTCGACATTTCGCAGGAGAAGTTCGCCGCCAGGAACGCCGCGCGGTGGTTGGCCTTGAGGTAGGCGGTCTGGTACGTGATCAGCGCGTAGGCCGTGGAGTGCGACTTGTTGAAGCCGTAGCCGCCGAACTTGACGATGTTGTCCCAGATCTCGCCTGCCACGGCTTCGCCCGCGCCGTGCTTCACGGCGCCCTGGACGAACTGCTCGGCGAACTTGGCCATGATCTCGGGCTTCTTCTTGCCCATGGCCTTGCGCAGATTGTCGGCTTCGTTGAGCGAGAAGCCGCCCAGGGCGCTGGAGATGAGCATCACCTGCTCCTGGTAGACGATGCACCCATAGGTGTCGCGCAGGATCGGCTCTAGGATCGGGTGCGGATACACGATCCGCTCCTTGCCGTGCTTGCGGTCGGTGAACATCTCGATCATGCCCGACTCCAGCGGCCCCGGCCGATAGAGCGCCAGCACGGCGATCAGGTCCTCGAACACGTCGGGCTTGAGCCGCGAGAGCAGCTTGCGCATGCCCTCCGATTCGAGCTGGAACACCGCGGCGGTGTCGCCGGCGGTGAGCATGCGGTAGGTGGCCGGGTCGTTCGCGGGCAGGTTGTCGAGGTCGGGAACGGGGAGGCCGGCGCGTTCGATGTTGCGCAGGGCGCGCGCCAGGATGGTCAGGGTGCGCAACCCCAGGTAGTCCATCTTGAGCAGGCCCAGGTCCTCGAGCTGGGGCGCGGGCCACTGGGTGACCACGTCCTCGTCGTGGACCGCGAGCGGCACGTACTCGACGATCGGTCGGTCGGAAATCACCACGCCCGCGGCGTGGGTGGAAATGTGCCGCGCCATGCCCTCCAGGCGCGTGGAGAGCTCGAAGACCTCCTTGAACTCCGGGCGTGCCGTGCTCGCCGCCTTGAGCTCCGCGTCGGTCTCCAGCGCCTCGGCCAGCGACGGGGCGTTCGGCCCGGCGGGGATCTTCTTGGCCAGCTTGTCCACCTCGGACAGCGGCAGGTCGAGCACGCGCGCCACGTCGCGCACCACCGTGCGCGAGGCCATGGTGCCGAAGGTGACGATCTGGGCCACGTGGTCGGCGCCGTAGCGCCGCCGCGTGTAGTCGAGCACCCGTTCGCGGCCCTCCTTGCAGAAGTCGATGTCGATGTCCGGCATCGAGATGCGCGCCGAATTCAGGAAGCGCTCGAACAGCAGGTCGTACTTGAGCGGGTCGACCTTGGTGATGCCCAGCAGGTAGGCCACGATCGAACCGGCCGCCGAACCGCGGCCCGGGCCCACCGGGATGCCGTTGTCGCGGGCCCAGCGGATCAGGTCCCAGACGATCAGGAAGTACGAGACGAATCCCATCTCGGCGATGACCTTCTGCTCGCGCTCCATGCGCGTCCGGGCGGCCGCGTGGCCCGCGCCGTAGAGCCGCTCCAGGCCCTGCTCGCACAGGCGGGCGAAGAGTGCTTCGGGCGCCTCGCCGTTCTCGGCGGCGAAGCGCGGCACGCGGTACTTGCCGAACTCGAGCTCCAGGTCCACCTGGCTTGCCACGTCCAGCGTGGCCGAGAGCGTCTGGGGCAGGTCGCGGAAGATGTCGGCCATCTCCTCGCGGGTGCGGAAGAACAGGGACTCGGTCTCGAAACGGAAGCGCTTCTCGTCGGAGCGCTTCGAGCCCGTGTTGATGCACAAGAGCACGTCCTGGGCCTTGCAGTCCTCCTGGCGCAGGTAGTGGATGTCGTTGGTGGCCACCAGCGGCACGCCGGTGCGCTGGTGCAGGCGCCAAAGGGCCTCGTTGGCCTTGTCCTGGATGTCGATGCCGTTGCGCTGCAGCTCCAGCCAGAAGTGCTCCGGTCCGAACAGGTCGCGGAACTCGGCCGTGACGGTCTCGGCCCGCGCCTCGTCGCCGCGCAGGAACAACTGGTTGATCTCGCCCGCGAGGCAGCCCGACAGGCAGGAGAGCCCGCGCGCGTGCCGGGCCAGAAGCCCCTTGTCGATGCGCGGTCGCGTGTGCAGACCCTCGGTGTAGGCCGAGGTGCAGAGCTTGAGCAGGTTCTGGTAGCCCTCGCGGTTCCGGGCCAGGAGCGTCAGGTGGTGGTAGCCGTTGTCGCTGCGGTTGTGGGGCTCGAGGCGCGACTTCTTGGCCACGTACACTTCGCAGCCCAGGATCGGCTGGACGCCCTTGCCCTTGGCGGCCTGGTAGAGCTCGATCGCCCCGAACATGTTGCCGTGGTCGGTCAGCGCGATGGAGCGCTGGCCGTCCTCGACGCAGGCAGTGATCAGGTCGCCGATGCGGTTGGCGCCGTCCAGCAGGCTGTATTCCGAGTGGACGTGCAGGTGGACGAAATCGGGGTTCCCCATGGGCGGAGGCGTGGGGCGGCCTAGCCGCGCAGGAGCTGCATCAGGAGCGCCTTCTGGGAGTGCAGCCGGTTCTCCGCCTGCTGGTAGACCAGGGACCGCGGGCCGTCCAGGAGGGCGTCGGAGACCTCCAGATTGCGGCGCACCGGCATGGCGTGCATCAGCTTGGCGTCGCGGCCCAGGGCCAGGACCTTCTCGTCGAGCATCCAGCCCGCCTGGCGCGCGCGGCGCGTGGCCGCCAGGGTCGGATTGGAGTAGTCCTCCAGGCTCATCCAGGAGCGCGCGTAGACCACGTGCGCATCGCGAACGCCGTCGGCGAGCGACAGGCCGCACTGCACGCTGCCCCCGTGGGCGCGCGCCAGGGACTCGGCCTCGTCGAGCACGCCCGCGTCGAGTTCAAAGCCCGCCGGGTGCGCCACGCGCACGCGCATGCCCTGGGCCAGGGCCGCATGCAGCAGCGAGTTGACCACCGAGCCCGTGGCCGGGGTGGGGGAGTTGGTCCAGACGATCGAGAGCTCCTTGCCGGAGAGCGAGCCCAGGGCCTCGCGCAGGGTCATCAGGTCGGAGAGGGCCTGCAACGGATGCCACAGGGCGCTCTCCATGTTGATCACCGGCACCCGTGCCCACTTGGCCCAGGTGTGGATGTCGGCGTCCTTGCGGTCCACGGCCCACGAGCTGCCGGTCGGCTTGGGACGGATCGCCAGCACGTCCACGTAGGCCGACATGACCGCGGCCGCGTCCTTGACGTGCTCGGGCGCCTTGCCGTCCATCACGCTGCCCACCTGGCTCTCCAACTCCCAAAAATCGGTGGCCGCGCTGAGGTTGATCGTGCTGCCGCCCAGCTGGTTCATGGCCGCCTCGAAGGAGGCCCGCGTGCGCAGGGAGCCGCGGAAGAAGAGCAGCCCGGCGGTCTTGCCCGGGAGCTGCGCCCGTCCGCCCCTGCGCTTGGTGCGCAGCGAGAGTTCGAGCAGGTCGTCGATCTGCGCCGGCGTCCAGTCGGACAGCCGGATCAAGTGTTGCGGTCGCGTGGTCTCGGCCATGGTCGCCTAGGTTACGCGGTGCGCTCGCGGAGTCCACGCGGAGGCCCGAGTCCTGGAGGGCAGGCGCCCGAGAACCCGAGGGGCCCTGGGACCCTGGACCCGCCTCCCGGGGGCCCGGACGGCTTGACACTCGCCGTGGCGGCCGCTACAACCTCCCGCCCCGTGCACCCATAGCTCAATTGGATAGAGCATCTGACTACGGATCAGAAGGTTATAGGTTCGACTCCTATTGGGTGTACCAATCTCCACCGCGCGGCGGCCGGTCCTCACCGACCACCCCCCGCCCGCGGAACCCTCCCGCAACGTGTCGCCCGGTGACCTTGAGTCTCACGCGCGCCCGTCGGCGGGACCCGGCGGCGAGCGCGTCGCCGGCCCTGCCCCCGACCCGGACGATGCCCGCTGGATGGGGATCGCCCTGGAGGAGGCTCGGCTGGCCCGCGACGCGGACGAGGTCCCCGTCGGCGCGGTGATCGTGCTCGAGGGCCGGGTGATCGCTCGGGGTCACAACCAGACACGCGGCGGGATGGACCCCACGGCTCACGCCGAGATGGTCGCCATCGCCGCCGCCGCCCGCACGGTCCAGGCCAACCGCCTGGTCGGCGCGACCGTCTACACCACGGTCGAGCCGTGCTTCATGTGCGCGGGCGCCCTGCTGCACGCGCGGGTCTCGCGCGTGGTGTGGGGCGTGCGCGACCCGAAGTTCGGCGGCTGCGCCTCGCTGGGCAACGTGCTCAGCGATCCGCGGCTGAACCACCGGGCCAGCATCACGGAGGGGGTCGGCGCCGACGAGGCGCGGGCCCTGCTCCAGTCGTTCTTTCGCGAGAAGCGCGCCGGGAAACCGGCCGACTGACCGCGATCACCAACAATCCAAGGAGAGGTGCCAGAGTGGCCGAATGGACTGGTTTCGAAAACCAGCATATCCGCAAGGGTATCCAGGGTTCGAATCCCTGCCTCTCCGCCAACCCAGGCGACGCTCGGGCACCTGCCCCTGCTCGCCGGTCGAGGCCCAGCGTCGCCCGGGACCCGTTCCCGTGCCCGCCGGTCCAAGTGGATCCCAGGAGAGGTGTCCGAGTGGCTTAAGGAGCACGCTTGGAAAGCGTGTATGTGGGAAACCGCAACGTGGGTTCGAATCCCACCCTCTCCGCCAACCCCAGTCGCGCGCCGGCTGCGGCCCCAGGCCTGCCCACCCGTGGCACGGCCCGTGGGCTCCCAGCCCGGCGCGCCAAGCCCGACGCGCGCCAAGCCCGGCGCGTACTCGGTAGGCCGCGCAAGATCACCAACCCTTCAACGAGTCCGGCAGTGGGTCCGGGTCCGGACGATGGCTCCAGCACGAACCGGGTCAGGCCGGGAACGGAGCAGCCCTAAGAGCAGGGAGCCATGTGTTCGACGCCCGGGCCCACTGGCGGACTCGTGTCCTTTTTCTCGCGGGCCCCGCGCCGCCTCCTCCCGGGCGCGGCAAGGCTCTCCCTCCGTCGTCCAGGCGACCACGGCGCAGTTGCGCCCGGCACGCTACCCTGACCCGCATGTCGTACCTGGTCCTCGCGCGCAAGTACCGTCCGCGCACCTTCGCCGAGGTCGCCGGCCAGGAGGTGATCACCCGCACGCTCCAGGGCGCGATCCGCGAGGGCCGCGTCGGCCACGCGTACCTCTTCACCGGCCCCCGGGGCACGGGCAAGACCACCAGCGCGCGGGTGTTCGCCAAGGCGCTCAATTGCGAACAGGGGCCGACCATCGACCCCTGCGGCGTGTGCGAGCGCTGCACCTCGATCGATTCCGGCAGCGACGTGGACGTGGTGGAGATCGACGCCGCCTCGAACACCGGCGTGGACAACATCCGCGACCTGCGCGAGCAGGCGGCCTACACGCCCATGCGGGCGCGCTTCAAGGTCTTCATCGTCGATGAAGTGCACATGCTCTCGAAGGGCGCCTTCAACGCGCTGCTGAAGACCCTCGAGGAGCCGCCGCCCCACGTCAAGTTCCTCTTCGCGACCACGGAACTCGCGAAGGTGCCCGACACGATCCTCTCGCGCTGCCAGGTGCTGCGCCTGTCGTTGTTCAGCGAGGAGCTGATCGCCCGGCGCCTGTCGCAGATCTTCGAGGCCGAGGGCGTGCAGGCCGCCGCGGGCGTCGCCGAGGGCCTGGCGCGACTGGCGCGCGGCAGCATGCGCGACGCGCTCTCGATCACCGACCAGTTGCTGGCGCAGGCGGGCGCACAACCGACCGTGGAGGACGTGGCGCGCCTCTCCGGCGCCAACGCGGCGGGCGACGCTTCGCGGCTCCTGGACGCCCTGGTGGCCCGGGACACCGCCGCGGCCCTGGAGATCCTCGGGCCCGGCGAAGGCCAGGAAAACGAGTGGCTGGCGGCGCTGCTGCGGGAGCTGCGCGGGGCCCTGCTGATCGCGCTGGTGAAGGACGGCTCCGCGCTGACCTCGGACTTCGCCGCCGAGCGCGAGCGCCTGGGGCGCATCGCCTCCCAACTGGGGCCCGAGCGCCTGCAGGCCTGGATGGAGGACCTGCTTTCGGCCCGGGAGCGCATGGAGAATGCCCCGAGCCTGGCGCGCACCGTGTTCGAGCTCTCGATCCTCGAGCTGTGCCGCGAGGAGGCCTCGATGCCCTTCGCCCAGCTGGTCCAGCGCCTGGCCCTGCTGGAGCAGCGCCTGGGAGCACCCGCGGCGCCCTCCGCGGCGGGCGCCCCGTCCCCCCGGGCCCCCGCCGTTTCCGGCGCTTCCGGAGCTCACGCGGCCCCCGCGGCGATTGCTTCCGCGCCGCCCCCGTCCGCAGCCGGCGGCCGGGTGGTGGAGCTGCGCCCCTCCGCGCCGCCCGCCCGCCAGGCGAGCCTGGGTGCCGCCCCCGCGGCGGCCCCCCGCGCTCCCGCCGCCGAGCTCGCTCCCGTGCCCAGGGCCGCTCCCCCCAAGGCGCCGGAGCCCGCCGCCCCTCGGCCCGTGTTCGGCGGCGCCCCGGGCGCGGGTCCCGGGGCCCGGGCGGCCGTCGGATCGGCCCCCGGCCTCTCGGCACCCGGCCCTGGGCCCCTCAGGGGGCGGCCAACGGGGGACCCTTGGCGCCAGCCTGGGCCTGCGGCCCACCTGGGAGGCCTTCCTCGCGCGGCTCAAGACCGAGGACGGGAACCTCGCCGGCATCCTGGAACGCCGCGGCACGCCCCACGACTTCGGCGCCGGCCGGGCCCACGTCCAATTGCGGGGGCTGCGGGCCGACGAGCGCGGTCTCCTGCAGGATCCGGCCCAGCGCGAGCGTTGCGAGCGGATCCTCGGCGGACTCCTGGGCCAGTCCACCGCCCTGGTTTTCGAGGACGTGGCCCAACAGCGCCCTGGGGACCAGGACCCGTTCACGCGCTCGGTGGCCGAGCTCTTCGGCGGCAGAATCGAGGACAAGACATGACCGGATCCTTTGGCGAAATGGGCAGCCTGCTCAAGCAGGCCCAGGAAATGCAGCGCGAGCTCGACCGCGTGCGCAACGAGTTGCGCACGCGCACGTTCGAGGGCAGCGCGGGCGGCGGCGTGGTCAAGGTCTGGGTCACCGGGGACCGGCAGGTCACCAAGGTGGAGATCGCCAAGGAAGTGATTCAGGACGGTGACAAGGCGCTGATCGAGGAGATGCTGCTCGCCGCCCTCCGCGACGGCATCGGCAAGGCCACGCGTCTGGCCGAGGAGAGTCTCTCCAAGGTCACCGGCGGCATGAAGTTGCCCGGGCTCTTCTGAGGCGGGCGCGACCGTGGCCTACCCCAAGTCCCTGGAACTGCTGGTGGATGCCTTCGAGCGCTTCCCCGGCGTCGGCCGGCGCACGGCGGAGCGCCTCGCGTTCCACGTGCTGCGGGATCCCAAGGCCCGCGAGCTGCCGCGGGCCATCGAGCAGGCACTCACCGCCACGCGCATCTGCGCGGTGTGCTTCAACGTCGCCGAAACCGACCCCTGCGCGATCTGCGCGGACCCCGAGCGCGACAGCCGGACCATCTGCGTGGTCGAGGAACCCCGCGACGTGGAGGCCATGGAGCGCGCCGGCGTGTTCCGCGGCCGCTACCACGTGCTGATGGGGGCCCTGAATCCGGCGGAAGGCACCGACGTCGCGCAGCTCTCGGTGGCCGCCCTCGCCCGCCGCGTGGCCCGGGAGGCGCCGCAGGAGGTGATCCTGGCCACCGATCCCGACGCCGAGGGCGAGGCCACGGCGCTGCTGGTCCTGGAGAGCCTGGAACAGGAGGCCGCGGAGCGCCGAGTCGCCCCGCCCAGGGTCACGCGCCTGGCGCGCGGCTTGCCCGCCGGAAGCGCCATCGAGTACCTGCACCGCGGTGTCCTGGAGGATGCCCTGGAGCAGCGCCGTTCCCTGCGCCTGAAGCCTCCCGGCAAGTAGGGCCCGCGGGGTGCTCCTCAGGAGGGGCCCTACCTCAACCCCCCCGGCGATCCGGCCGATAGGCGGGCCATGGCACGACCCGGGCTCTCGACCTCCATGCACCAGTCGATGGGGCAGCACATGCAGCTGCTCCCGCGCATGCTGCAGGCGATCGAGGTGCTGCAGCTGTCCAGTCAGGACCTGGAGGCCTGGGTCGCCGAGGCCGTGGGGGCCAACGAGGCCCTGTCCCTCGACGGGCCGGCCGAACAGGGCTTCGCCTCGGACGCCCCGGCGAGGCTTCGGCCAGGTCGGGCCCCCCGAGTCGGGTGGGTCCCCGGGGCACGCGGGCGGATTCGGACCGGTACTCGGCCTTCCTGGAGAGCCCGCCCGACCGCGGCGAGTCCCTGGCCCACCGGCTGGAGGAGAGCCTGGCGGTGCTCGACCTCTCCGACACGGAACTGGCCTGGGTGCGCCTGCTGCTCGATTCCCTGGACGAGAACGGCTGGTTGGCCCGCAGCGACGAACAACTGCTCGAGGAGGCCCGGGAGCGCGGCCTCGCGGGCGAGCTCTCCGCCTTGGAGCGGGCCCGGGCCCGCCTGCGCACCCTGGAACCCCGGGGGCTCGGCGCCCGCGGTCCCCTGGAGGCCCTGCTGTGCCAGCTGGCCGACGACGATCCGGACCGGCCCCAGTTGGAGATCCTGCTGAGGGAGCACCTGGAGGCCCTGGCGCGCAACAAGCTGCCCCAGGTGGCGCGGGCCCTGGGGATCGAGGTCACGGAACTGGAGCGCCTGGTGGGTCGCCTCAAGGGCCTGGAGGCGCGGCCCCTGGCCGAGCTTTCCGGCGAACTGGCCCCGGCCATCGTTCCCGACCTGCGGGTCGAGCGGGTCGGAACGCGGTTCGAGGTCACGCTCACCGGCGAGTGCACGCCGGTCGTGACCATCGATCCCGCCGTGGAATCCCTGGCCAAGGACCGCACGCGGCCGGCGGAGCTGCGCCGCTACCTGCGCGACAAGCTGGAGCGCGCCCGCTCGGTGCTGGAGGCCCTGGAAATGCGCCGGGAGACCCTGGGCCGCATCGGTGCCCGCGTCTTCGAACATCAACACGCCTTCCTCGAGCGGGGCTTCGGCTATCTGGTGCCGCTGCGCATGAAGGACCTGGCCGACGAACTGGGGATCCACGTCTCCACGGTCAGCCGCGCGGTGGCCGAGAAGTGGGTGGAGACGCCCTGGGGCAGCCTGCCCCTGCGGCACTTCTTCCAGGCCGCCTCGGGCGGCGAGGAACGGGCCCGGGACGACGTGCGGGAACTGGTCCGCGGCATTTTCTCCGCCGAGGATCCCGCCGCGCCGCTCTCCGACGACGAGGTGGTGGCGCGCCTGCGCGCCCAGGGCTTCGAGTTGGCGCGCCGCACGGTGGCCAAGTACCGCCAGGAACTGGAAATCCCCAGCTCCTATCGGCGCCGCCGTTACGCCTGATCCCGTACCCCCCCGGGGCACGCTAGGCTGCGCGGTGCCATGCGCAACGTTCGCGCGCTGATCTCCTACGACGGCTCGAAGTTCTACGGCTGGCAGCGCCAGGCGGGCTTCCACTCCGTGCAGGAGGGCCTCGAGCATGCGCTGCTGGCCTTGACCGGGCAGTCGATCGTCGTGCACGGTTCCAGTCGCACCGACACCGGAGTGCACGCCCTGGGCCAGGTGGCCCACTTCCGCCTGGACACGCGGCTCACGGACGATCGCCTGCGCCACGCGCTGAATTTCTACCTGGAGGAGGGCGTGGCGATCCGCCGGCTGGAGACCGCGCCCGAGGACTTCCACGCGCGCTTTTCGGCCCTGGGCAAGCGCTACATGTACGTGACCGCGACGACGCGCTTCCGGCCGCCCTTCGGGGTCCAGTATTCCCATTGGGTGCCCCAGGCCCTGGCACTCGCGGACATGCGCGCGGCCGCGCGCGTGCTCGTGGGGGAGCACGATTTCAGCGCCTTCGCCAGCTCCGGGAGCCCACGGCGGACCAACGTGCGGCGCGTTCGCTCGCTGCACATCATCCCCCGGCGCGAGCGCTTTGCCCTCGTGATCGAGGGCAACGGGTTCCTCTACAACATGGTGCGCACGATCGCCGGCACGCTGATCGAAGTGGGCAAGGGCTCGCTCTCGGCGGCCGACGTGGAGCGCATCCTGCGCAGCGCCGATCGATCCCAGGCCGGCCCCACGGCGCCGGCCGAGGGGCTCTACCTGGTCGCCGTGCGCTACGCCGAGCCGGTGTTCGCCCGCCGAGACCGCGGCGAGCGGGGCGTCCCCGGCCTGTTCGGATTCCTTGGCCCGAGTCGGGCGCCGGCCGAACGCTGATCGGAAAATGGGCGCCAGCCAAGCCCGCCCTGTGGACCCTTGACCCGAACCGCCCGCGCTCCGGCGACGAACCGACCTCGCACGGGCGCCCCTTCCCAGCCCCTCGCCGGCCCATCGCCGCTCCGACTCCTGGGAGGCGTGCCCGCCCAGCGAGCCTGGATTCGTCCGGCCTCGACCGATCGGGGTGCGGTCCCTTCCGACTCTCGCGAGAGGTCTGCCCGGGAGCCCCTGCCGACTGGTCCCCGAGGCGCCGGGTAGCCGCGTCCAAAGTCGTCCAGCGAGTTCCAGCCGCAGAGGCGCCCCTCCATGAAGACGCACGTCACCGTGCCGCGCCGCGCCTACCCCGAGGCCGTGCGCGAGATCGCCCAGGAAAAGCTCGATTCCCTGGCCAAGTACTCCGACCGCCTGGAGTCGCTGCGGGCCACCCTGGATCGCCAGCGTGTCGGCCACCGGGTCGAATTCCTGGTGCACGTCGCCGACGGCGCCACCCTGGTCGTGGACTCCAAGGCGGACAGCATCGAGGAAGCCCTCGACGATGCCCACCAGCGCATGAAGGCCCTGTTGCTCAAGCACAAGCGCCGGATGGTGCAGCGCCACCGCGCCGCCCGCCGGCCGACGCGCTGAGGCCCTGCTCGGGGGGGCAGGCGCTGGGAGCCGGGCCGTGCCGTGCGCTTCCGGAGTCGCGCTGGTACCCTGGTTGCCACCATGTCTACCCCAGTTCGCTCCGCGCAGGGATTCGCACAACGCTTCAAGCTCCAGGCCTGCTGCACCACGCTGGCGGCCTCCACCAAGCTGGACACCGAACGGGAGATGGCCGAGATCGATCGCCGCCTCGAAGTCGATCACGACCCAGCAAGTTCGTCCGCTGCACGCCCAGTTCCTGGCCCGGGAGCGGCTGGCCTCCACCGGAGTGGGCGCCGGCGTGGCGATCCCGCACGTGAAGCTCGAGGGCCTCAAGGAAACCGCCCTGGCCTTCGCCGTGCATCCGGCGGGCGTGGAGTGGGCCGCCCTGGACGGGGAGGTCGTGCACCTGGTGTTCGCCGTGGTGCGGCCCGCGGAGTCGGGTGAGTTCCACGATCCCAAGCGGCACCTGGAGCTGATGCAGTGGATCGCGCACCTCTCGCGCGCCCCGGACTTCCGGCGCTTCGCCCTGGCCGCGGCCTCGCCCAAGGTGCTGCACGAGTTGCTCTCCGAGGTCGAGAGCGCCTGAGCCGGACCGGTCCGAACGCGCCCCTGGCGGAAGAAAGTTCTCCCTTGTCCGATGCTCAACTGGCCCGGGGCCGGGCGACGATCGTCAACTCCCGCGGCCTTCACGCCAGGCCCTGCCAGGCCCTGGCCCGCATCGCCCTGGCCTTCGCCGGCGAGGTGGAGGCCTGCTGCGAGGGCCGCCGCGCCAACGCCAAGAGCATCCTGGAGCTGATGACCCTCTCCGCCGGGCCTGGGACCGTGCTGGAGTTCACGGCCAGGGGGGAGGGGGCCTCCGCGCTGGTCGGTTCACTCGTGGGAATGGTCCAGGCGGGTTTTCAGGAGCCCGACTAAACCCCAAGCGCGGACTCGACCGAAACCCTAGCCGCCACCGGGAGACTCTTTCCCGGGGCCGTGGCCCGCGACTCCGCAGAACGGAGCCGAGGACCGCGCCACCTGTTCCCTACTCAGGGGTGCGGCTTGTTCCGTCGAACCAAGAGCGTCGTGGGCCTTGACCTGGGCAGCCAGGTCGTCAAGGCCGTCGAAATCACCCTCGAGGGGCCCGAGCCCGTCGTGACGGGCTTCGCCCGCGTCGAGATCCCCCCCGGCGGGGACCGCGTCCAGGCCCTGGCCGAGGTCTTCAAGCAGGGCAAGTTCCGCTCGAAGCAGGTCGTCACCAGCGTCTCCGGCCAGAACGTGGTCGTGCGCTACGTGAACATGCCCAAGATGTCGGAGAACGAGCTCCGGCAGGCGATCCGCATGGAGGCCGACCGCTACGTGCCCTTCGAGCTGGCCGAGACCACCCTCGACTGCCAACCGCTCAAGCGCAAGACGCAGAAGACCGGCGACGAAGGCGCGCCCGCGAACGGCGACACGATGTCGGTTCTCCTGGTGGCCTGTCGCACGCAGACCCTCGAGGAGCAGATTCAGCAGGTCAACTCCCAGGGCCTTTCCACCGTGGCCATCGACGTGGACGCCTTCGCCCTGGCCAATGCCTGGGAGCTCTGCGGCCTGCCCGAGGAGGAACTCGAGGAGGCCAAGACCGAGAAGACGGAAGAGCGCGCCATCGCGCTGATCGACATCGGCGCCACGCGCACCTCGATCAACGTCCTGTGCGGCGGCGAGACCTGCTTCAGCCGCGAGATCGGCATCGGCGGCCACGACATGACCCAGGCCGTGGCGCGACGCTTGGGCGTGGAGCTGTTCGAGGCCGAGGCCATCAAGCGCAATCCCCAGGGCCAGGAAGTCGAAGTCAACCGCGCCATCCAGCCGGTGCTCGAGGACCTGACCAGCGAGATCTCGCTCAGCCTCGACTACGTGGAACACCACGAGGGGTTGCGCGTCGAGGAACTCCTGCTTTCCGGCGGAGGCGTCCTGGTCCAGGGCGCCCAGAGCTACATCGAACAAGCCACGGCACGCACGACGCGCTCCTGGAACCCGCTCGAGGGTCTGCGCATCGCCGTCGACCGCGTGGACGTGGAGGAACTGGAAGCCTGGGCTCCGTCCCTGGTGGTCGCCGTCGGCCTCGCCTCGAGGGTTCGCTCCTCATGATCCGCATCAACCTGCTCCCCGAAGAATACCGGCGCAAGGCCCGCACGCCGGTCAAGCTGATGCTCACCGTCGCCGGTGTCGTCGGCCTGAACGCGGGGCTATTCGCCTGGTGGGGCTACCTCGCCTTCGGCATCCAGGCCGAGATCGAGAGCGAGCGCGCCGTGCTGCAGACCGAAGCCGACGGCCTCGCGCCGCAGGTCAACTTCCACAAGTCGCTGGAGAGCGAGCGCCTGCGCTTCGCCTCGCGCGAGTCCACCCTGGCCTCGATCACCAAGAGCCGGATCGGCTGGACCCGCAAGATCGACGAGCTGGTGGACGTGATCAACGAGGGCGGCGAAGGCCGCCGTCACTTCGTCTGGTTCGACGACTTGAACGTCACGCAGCGCTTCGACCTGCGCACCAAGTCGGGGGGCACGGTCAAGGCAGCCGGCCACTCCGGCTCGAGCGACATCGCCCAGGTGGCGAACTTCCTCGAGGACCTCGAGCGCTCGCCGTTCATCCAGGACTTCGACCCGCCGGCGCCTCCGGAGGGCACCCAGACCCTGGTGGACAAGGAACTGGTTCCGGCCGTGGTCTGGAATTTCCCGCTGTCGCTCACGATCAAGTCCAAGGAAGACCCGACCGCCAAGAAGCCCGCCCCCAAGGCCGCGGCTCCCGCGGCCGACGGCGCGACCCCCGCCCCCGCCCCCGCACCTGCCCCCGCCCCCGCCCAAGGAGCTGGTCAATGAACGAGAAACGCCTTCTGACCTGGCTCGTGGGCGGCGGCGCCCTGGCAGCCATCGGCATCGGCGCCCTGGTGTACTTCGAGTACGGCGCCATCGACGAGTCCCGCGCGGCGGTGGCCGACCTCAAGGTCGGCATCGGAGCCTCGCGCAAGATCCTCACCGGCACCGGGGCCCTGGAGCGCGAGGTGATCGTGCTCCGCGAAACCGACGAGGTGATCAAGGAGATCCTCCCCGACGAGCAGGACGTCAACAACCTGGTGCGCGACCTGTCGCACTTCCAGGAAGAAGCGGGCATCAAGATCACCGGCCTCAAGAAGAAGGGCCCCGACAACGCCCGCAAGGAGAAGACGGACTTCGACAAGGTGGGCTACCAGCTCAACCTGGAAGCCGACTCGTTCCAGCTGCTCTCCTTCCTGGACAAGGTCGAGAGCCACTCGCGCTTCATGCGCGTGCCGGACTTCAAGCTCAATGCCGCTCCCCGCCGCCAGGTGGAGGACACCGGCGTGCCGCGGCACAAGGTCTCGCTGGACGTCGAGACCTACGTGTACAAGCCCCAGAACGGGCCCGCCCCGGTGAAGATCGACGGCTATGCCAGGAAGCGCGAGCTCCTGCTGGGCGAGATCAACCGCCGGCGCCAGGCGCTGCAGGTCTCGTCCTACATCTACCGCGGCCAGCGCGGCCGCCGCGACCCGTGGGTCGACCCGCGCGTGCCGCTGCAATCCGAGCAGGAATCGCCGATCCCCGTCGAGGAGCAGATCCGCATCGTCGACGAACTCGTGCTGCGCACGCAGCAGGTGCAGGCGCTCTGGGAACGCCTCCCGCAGTGCGTTTCGATCATCGAGGAGATGACCCTGCGCGCTCAGCTGGAGGAATCCCTGGCCAAGCTCGAGGAGGACGTGCGCCTGGTGAAGACCGAGGGCAACATCCGCTACGTGCCCAGCGCGCGGCGCCTCGACAACGAGGTGGACGTGCCGGTCAAGGAACTGCGCGTGGCGATCTCCAGCACGCCCGGCCAGGACGGCCCGTCGAAGGAGTCCCTGGTCGAGGTCATCGAGACCATGAAGGGCAACCTGGTGCGCGGCGAGTTCAAGGAAGCCCAGTACGCCTTCGACACGGTGGAAAGCCGCCTCGGCAAGGCCGAAGCGGATCCGTTGCGCGAGCCCTTCGTCGCCCAGCTGCGGCAGCTCGACATCACGGCGAAGGACCTGGAGGACTTCTCCAAGCTCTCGATCAAGGTCGACGCCATCGTCTACGGCGAGGGCCGTCCCTCTGTGATCGTCATCAACGGCAAGACCCTGGCCGAAGGCGATCAGCTCGGGAAAGACCTCATCATTCGCTCGATCAAGCCCGGCGTGATCGAGTTCTTGTTCCGCGGCATGGTCCTGGAGCGCAGGTTCTAGGACGAGGAAGGCAAACACAATCCCAGGTTGGTCTGGGCAGGAGTGTCATGAAAGAAATGAAGCATCTGATGGCCCTGGGCGCGTTGCTCTTGGCATTCGCACCCCAAGCAGTCGCTCAGGGGACCACGGGCAAGGACGCCCGGATCTCACTGCGCTTCACGGACCGCAAGTTGTCCGACGTAGCCCAGTACCTGCGCGAGAAGTCCAATTCGAACATCGTCGTGATCGGCGAGGCCGGCAACGCGCTGATCAGCCTGGAGCTGACCGACGTGCCCTGGCGCGATGCGCTGGAGGTCGCCGCGGAGCAGGCGAAGTGCATCATCGAGGAGCGCACCGGCGGGATCCTCGCCGTGGTGGAGCCCGAGAAGGTGACCTACGAGGCCACCAACGTCGAGCTGCGCACGCTGATCGACCTGATCGCCAAGTTCGGCCGGGCGAACATCATCGTCGCGCCTGAGGTCAAGGGCACCATTTCCGTGCGCCTGGACAACGTGCCGTGGCGCGATGCGCTCGAAGTGTCGGTCAAGACACTGGGCTACGTCGTGGTCGAGGAGAATCGCGGCATCCTGCGCGTGGTCGACCCGGCCTCGCTGCAGGCGCAGATGGTGACCAAGAGCTATCAGCTGCGCTACATGCGGCCCAAGAGCCAGTACAAGCCGCTGATCAAGTCGGAGTTCCTGCAGCCGCTCAACATGCAGCAGAGCAACCAGTCCACCAAGGACATCGCCCAGACCTTCACGGTGCTGAAGGCGCTGCAGAAGGCGCTCTCCAAGGGCGGCGATCTGGACTACATCGAGTCGCAGAACGTGATCATCATCCGCGACACGGACCAGATCCACGATCAGATCAGCGACATGCTGGCGCGGCTCGACATCGAGCCGGCCCAGGTGTTCTGCGACGTCAAGTTCGTCTCGACGCTCAACACCGACCTCTTGGACCTGGGCGTCGACTACGGCGACGGCGGGCCGCGCGTTGAAATCTCCGGCGGTGCGATCCCGATCACCCTGCCCTTCGGCCTGGGCGGCCAGGGCTGGGAAGACGGCATCATCGTCAACACCACCAAGAGCGGTCCGTTCGCCGACCCGGCGCTCAACGCCGGCAACACGATCATCCCCGACACGGTCTTCGGTCGCCTGTCCTTCACCGGCGTCGCGGCGACGCTCAAGATGCTGCAGCGCGACACCAAGTCGGACGTGGTGCAGGCGCCCAAGCTGATCGCCCTCGACGGCCACGAAGCCACGATCTTCGTCGGCGAGACGATCCGCTACGCCGAGGCCAAGTCCGAGCAGGGCCAGGCCGGCGGCCTGCAGCTCTCGCTGTCGGAAGCCCAGGGCTCGCCCGTGGACGTGGGCTTCCAGCTCCTGATCGTGCCCCACGTGATTCCCGGCACGAACAACATGACGCTGGACGTGATCCCCAAGGAAACCAGCCTCTCGGGCGGCTCGGGCGCCAGCGCCCTGTCCCCGGCCGGCTTCGACGTGTTCACGGTCGGCGCCTCGGGTCTGGAGGGCACGATCGCCCTGCCGCGCACCCGCAGCTCGACCATCGTGACCACCATGCTGCTGGAGAGCGGCCAGACGGCCGTGATCGGCGGCCTGACCACCGAGCAGGAGCAGAAGAGCGTCTCGCGCGTGCCCTACATCTCGCGCATCCCGCTGCTCGGCGAGCTGTTCACCTACCGCAAGAAGGACCGCCAGCGCCGCAGTCTCTTGGTGTTCGTCACGCCGACGATCGTCCACAGCGCCCAGGAGCAGGAAGTCCTGCTGCGCAGCGAGTTCGAGCGGCGCAAGATGAGCCTCAAGAAGCAGATCGAGTCCCTGGTGGGCCCCAACGCCGCCGAGCCCAAGGCCGAGGGCCAGTGAGCCCCCAGGACCCAAGACGCTGACGAAGGCACGGTGGGGGAGCCCCGCCGGCCGGAACACGCGGGCCCGTCGATCCAGAGGATCGGCGGGCCCGCTCCCTTGGGCGCCAGGCTTCGCCAACGCCCGGTCGGGCCGGCCGCGCGGCTCAGGGAGCGGCGGAACGGCCCGCGGGGGGCCCCTGGGGTGGGCGCCCCTGGAAAAATCGGCTTCTGCTTTCCCTTGGGCCGGTCGATAGTCCAGCATGCACCTCCCGCCGGTCGCGGGGCCCCTGCCAGGGCCGCGACCTAGGCCTCCCCTCCCAAGGGCGGCCGGCCGCACGGGAATTCCGGGCCGGACTGTGAATCCGCTCCAGAACCTGACGCGCCCGCGGGCGCATACCGTACACACGCCCGTTCGCTGGACCCCTCCGGGTCGCGCCGGACAGACGTGAGGCGGGTCTCCCTGGGACTCCCCGCGAGTCCCCGGGGGACCCATCACAACCCGATCAATCCGAGACCCGGCGCCGGACGTCCGGTCGCACGGAGGTTGGCCGAGCGAGCGCAAGCCGCCCGCCCTGCCCACAGCGCTTTCGCTTCGATGCGGAGGCGACCTCCCTCGACCGCGAGATCCCGCGCCCAGCTTCGTGTGCGCACGATCTCGCGGCGAGACCGCGAAGCGCGCCGCGCCCACGTTCGCGTGGACCGCATCCCCGACTCTCGAGGGGACAGCGGAGGGTCTCGCTCACCCCACACGCTTTTTTCCATGACGGATCAAATGGCTCGCGGCTCCCAAGGGGACCGCGAGGACGACCTGTTCCACGGGTCTGAACCCGAGTTCCTTCCCGATTCCCATTCCGCCGGCCCGGCGCCCCGCGGGTTCGACGCTGACTTTCCCGAGGGGAGCGGTGACTCCGCTAGTTCCGGTGGGCCGCAAGGCTCCACCGACGACTCGACGGGCGCGCCCGGCTCCCCCGACCAACCCGCTGGCGAGGGTGCAGGCCGCCGCCGCGGTCGCCGCCGCGGAGGACGTCGCCGTCGCGGCGGGCCGGAGCGCGCACCCCGCGAGGCCACCGCGCCCGGATTCGAATCCGGACACGCGCCCGAGCTGGCCGTGGAGCCGCCGCTGCCCGACGATCCGGACGACATCGAGCGTCCCTACCCCACGGGGACTTCCCTGGCCCATGAAGGCGACGAGCTCCTTCCGCCCTTGCCGGACGGGACCGAGGTCGTGCGCAAGCGTCGCCGCCGCGGGCGTCGTCGGGGCCGCGGACGGGGCGAGCCCGGAGCGCCCGAGGCCGCCGATTACCCCGGCGCTCCCGAGGGCCCCGGAGCGCGCCATCCCGGTGCTTCCGGCCGCGGTGAGCGCCGGTCCCAAGGGGACGAGGTTGCCCCCTGGCCCGTGGATCACAGTCTGGACCCGGCCCACGAGGGCTTGGCGCCCATGGCCTCCGCACCCCTGGAGTACCCGGGGGATCCCCTGCTGACCGAAGCCCCGGGCGAAGGCGGTGCGGTCGCGGACGAGACCGGTGGTCGTCGGCGTCGCCGGCGGGGTCGCGGCCGCGGCCGTGATGGTCGAGCGGCCCCCAAGGACGAAGGCACCTTCCGGGCCGAGGCCGCCGGCGATCGGCGCGAACCTCGGACCGAGGGCCGGGCCGAAGGCCCCTCCGAGGCGGAAGCCCCGGGCCGCGAGGGAGCGAAGCGCCGTCGCCGTGGATCCCGCGGTGGGCGGGGGCGCGCCCGCGAACAGGGAGCGCGCGGTGAAGCCGCGGGCCCCCTGGGCGTGGAGCAGATCCCCTTCGAGGAGGATGACCTGCCCATCGTCGAGGTTCCCGCGCCCAAGGTGCGCGAGGACGAAGGGGATTCCGAGGGCCGGCGGGCTCCTCCCCGGCGCGAATCGGTGGCCCGGGAGTCAGGCGGCCGCAAGCGCCAGGACCGTGCGCGTCCCGCCGCGGAGGTCCGCGAGGCGGCACCTCCGGTGGTGCAGCGCAAGAACGTGATTCTCGTCAACGCCGCCGACCGCGAGGAAGTGCGCGTGGCGGTGGTCGAGAACCATCAGATCGTCGATTTCCAGATGACCGTTCGCAAGCAGAAGCTCTTGGTGAACGACATCTACCGCGGACGCGTGGTCAACCTGGAGCCGGCCATCGGCGCCGCCTTCGTGGACTTCGGGCAGGGCCGCAACGGATTCCTGCACACCTCCGACGTGCTCTCCGTCTACGGCGAGAAGGACTTCACCCTGCAGAAGCTCCTGACCGCCAAGGTCGATCCCGAGGAGTGGGGCTCCGAGGAGGCCGGGGCCGACACCGAGCCCGCGGCCCCTCCGCGCCGGGAGCCGGCGGAGGCCCATGCGGATGCTTCCCAGGACACGTCCTCCCCGGGTCTTCCGGACGGCGTGGAAGAATCCGCCGACCTCGTCGACGAGCACCACGAGATGCACCTGGCCGAGGCCATGCGCCAGGCCCGGGCCGAGGAAGAGGCCCGAGAGGAGCACGCGGAGAGCGACCACCACGAGGACCTGCTGGCCTTCGTCCACGACGAAGTGCACACCGACCTGGACGGGGTCCACTCCGAGGACGCGCCACTGGATGTCCACGGCGACGGTCACCAGGACTCCCACGGGGAGGGCTTCGGCGGCCTCGACGACGAGGATCACGGCGCCGGCGAATTGGAGCCGCACGAGCAGGACGGGCCGTCCTCCTCCGCCGCGGGCAGCGGCCTCGATGGGGACCGCACCTCGTCGTTCCCGGAGGCTGAAGCGACCTCGGCCGGGTATTCCTCGGCCCGGGGAGCTGACTCCGGCCCGCCAGGGGATTCTGGAGCCACGGAGGGCGGGGAGTTCTCCGCGTCGGGCGCCCGCGAGGGCGAAGCCGGGGGCGAGCGCGGCGAGACGCGCGGTCGACGCAGCCTGCGCAAGACCCGCGGCGCCGCGCGCGCCGTGGGCCACGGTCGCTCTCGCCGCGGGGCGGACGCGGGGCGCGGGGGCGGAAATCGCCACGGCGCCCCTGGACAGAACGGAGGCCGGCGCCAGGCGCGACCGCGCCGTCCGATCACCGAGCTCCTGGAAAAGGGCCAGGTGGTGGTGGTGCAGATCACCAAGGACGCGATCGGCGAGAAAGGCCCGACGCTGACGACGTACATCTCGATCCCCGGCCGCCACCTGGTGCTGATGCCCTCGATGGCGCGCACCGGCGTGAGCCGCAAGATCGAGGACGAGAAGGAACGCCGGCGGCTGAAGAAGATCCTGGCCTCCCTCGACAACCTCCAGCCCGGCATGGGCGTGATCGTCCGCACCGCGGGCATCGGTTGCTCGCGCGAGGACCTGCAGCGGGACCTCGACTACTTGCTGGCCCTGTGGGGCGATTTCGAGAAGCGCTTGAACCTCGGCCGCGGCCCCGCGCCGCTGTACGAGGAGTCCGACGTGGCGATCCGAACCGTGCGCGACCTGTTCAACGCCTCGACGGAGGCGGTGATCGTCGACGACCCGGAGGTGTTCCAGCGCGTGCGCGAGTTCACCTCTCGATTGATGACGCCCGAGGACCTCGAGCGCATCCAGCTCCACGACGGCGCCCGGCCCCTGTTCCATGCCTACGGCGTCGAGCAGGACTTCGAGCGCATCTTCTCGCGGCGCATCGAGCTGCCCTCCGGTGGTTCGATCGTCTTCGATCAGACCGAGGCCCTGGTGGCCATCGACGTCAACTCGGGCAAGACGCGCTCCGACGGCTTCGAGTTCGAGGAGATCGCGCTCAAGACCAACCTGGAGGCCGCGCCCGAAATCGCGCGGCAGATCCGGCTGCGGGACCTGGGCGGCATCATCGTCTGCGACTTCATCGACATGCAGCGCGCCTCCAGCCGCAAGGCGGTCGAGCGGGCCCTGGCCCAGGCTCTGGCCCAGGACCGCGCGCGCTCCAAGCTGGGTCGCATCTCCCAGTTCGGGCTCCTGGAACTGACCCGCCAGCGCCTGGGGCCGGGCCTGTCCAAGATGCTCTTCCACAATTGCACCCGCTGCCGGGGTTCCGGACGGGTCTGCACCGTGGAGTCCCGCACGGGTTCGATCCTGCGGCGCCTGGGCGCGGCCCTGCCCCAGAAGGGCTTTGCCAAGGTCGAGGTGCGCGCCGCCCAGGACGTGATCGAGTACCTGCGGGCCAACTGCGGCAGCGAGATCAAGGACCTGGAGGGCCGCCACCAGAAGCAGATCACCCTGGTGTCGGTTTCCGACCAGATGGAGGACGCGGTCCTGCGCTACCTGCGCCCGGACGGCCGGGAAGTGCGTCCGGGGGGGCGCCGCAAGCGGTGACTTGACTCCGGGGGGCCTCTCCTGGACACTCTTCGGCCCCCAAGCGGCGCCCCCCGGCGCCGTCAGGGACCCAACGGGCGCTTCCCCAGGGGAGCCCCGGACTCGCGGCCGCCCGCCGGGCTGCCGCTCCCAAAGCAGTCACCAGGACCCCTCGAACCATGTACGCCGTCATCCAAGATCGCTCGCGCCAGCACACCGTGCGCACGGGCGACGTCATCCTCTGCGACTTCGACGCCCCCAAGAACGCGGGCGACAAGGTCACCTTTGACCAGGTGTTGATGCTCTCCGGCGAGGGCGTCTCGAAGATCGGCAAGCCCACGGTCGCGGGCGCCTCCGTCAGCGGCGAGGTGCTCGGCACCGAGCGCGGCGACAAGCTGGTCGTGTTCCGCTTCAAGCGCCGCAAGAACGTGCGCAAGAAGCGCGGCCACCGCCAAACGTACACCAAGGTGCGGATCCAGGAAGTGCGCGCCTAGCCCCAGCGAGACCCACGACATGGCACACAAAAAAGGTCAAGGCTCCACCAGCAACGGCCGGGACTCCAACCCGCAGTTCCGGGGCGTCAAGCGTTACGGCGGCGAGCGCGTCACCGCGGGGACGATCCTCGTCCGCCAGTGCGGCACCAAGTTCCACGCCGGCTCGAACGTGGGCAGGGGGAGCGACTACACCCTGTTCTCGCTGGTCGAGGGCACCGTGCGCTTCCAGGCCAACGGCAAGATCCACGTCGACCGCGCCCAGTAGCGCGATCGCGCCGCCCTGGTCCTCCACGGGGAGGCGCGGAACGGCGCGGAGACGAGCTCGCCCCCCTCCGCCGTGTTCCGCGACGAAATCGAGATCGAGGTCATTGCCGGCAAGGGCGGCGATGGCCTCGTGTCGTTCTACCGCGAGAAATTCGTTCCCCGCGGGGGACCGGACGGCGGCGACGGAGGCCGGGGAGGCAGCATCGTCCTGCGCGCCACCGACCAGGTGAATTCGTTGCTCAAGCTCGGCCGGCGCATGCGCTATTCCGCCGAGGACGGCCGCCCCGGCGGCAACTCCAACAAGGCCGGCCGCGACGGCCAGGACCTGGAGTTGGAGGTGCCCGTGGGCACCCAGGTCTTCGACGGCAAGAAGGGCAATCTGCTCAGGGACCTGGCCCGGCACGGAGAGACGCTGGAACTGGTCCGCGGCGGCGATGGGGGCCTCGGCAACGCGCAATTCGCCACCGCCGTGCGTCAGACCCCGCGCTTCGCCCAGCCGGGCAAGGCCGGCGAAGCACGCCGCGTGCGGCTGGAGCTCAAGCTGTTCGCCGAGGTGGGACTGATCGGACTGCCCAACGCCGGCAAGTCCACGTTCCTGTCCAAGGTGACCGCGGCCACGCCGAAGATCGCCGACTACCCGTTCACCACCCTGGTGCCCCAGGTGGGCATCGCGGGCATCGGCGATTACGACACGCTGGTGATCGCCGATTTGCCGGGGCTGATCGAGGGAGCCAGCCAGGGTCACGGCCTGGGCCATCGCTTCCTCAAGCACGTGGAGCGCTGCGGGGTGTTGCTGCACCTCGTCGACGTGTCCCCCGAGGCGGCCGCCGACCCCGTGGAGGGCTGGCGCGTGGTGGAGCGCGAGCTGGAGCGGGCCTCGCGCGAGCTGCACGCCAAGCCCCGGCTGGTGGTGGCCACGAAGGTCGAATCGCCGGAGGCCGAGTCCCGGGCAGCCGAGCTGGAGGTCGCGGTGGGGGCCCCGGTGGCCCGGATCTCCGCCTGGACCGGCCGCGGCCTGGGGCAGCTCCTGGTCGAGGCCCATCGGCTGGTGCGCGGAACCCGCGTGGGCTGAAGGCGCCCGGGAGTCGGCCCCCTGGGGCCCCTCACCCCGGGTTTCCGACCCGGCAACGCCCCTGGGCCCCCAGGACCTGGACCCTTGGACCCGTGGCCCGGGGACCCGTGGCCGCACGGGCGGCGAGGGCCGGCGCGCTCCCCAGGGTTCTCGCCCCAACGGTGCTCAAGGCCGGTCCGCCCTGGGGTCGATGACGGAACCGCCTCCTCCGGACCGATTCCGGCCGAGCCGTAGGAGCATTTCCCCCCGTACCGCGTGAACCAGCCCAACGACCCGCGCTTCGACCGTCGCAACCCCGCCACGCCGAGCCGGATTCCGCTCGGCAGTCCGGAGGACCGTCGCACCGGATCGTCGTCACAACCGGCCGGTCCCTCCAAGCCGGGTCAGCCCGCGAGGTCTCCGGGACCTTCGGCACCCCAGAATCCCAGCGGGACCCCGGGATCGTCGAGGACCTCGGGCCCCCAGGCGCCCCTGGGGCCTTCCCCGCGCTCGCCGAAGCCGCCGCGGCCGCCGGACACCTCGCGCCTGTCCGACACGCCCCGCCAGGGCGAGACCCATCGCTCGGGGGAATCCCGCCCGCTCCAGCGGACCGAGCCCCTGGAGCCCCTGGCTCCGGCCGCGGAGCCGGAGCCCGCCCTGGAAGGCCTCGAGGTCACCCAGCAGGACCTGGCCCATGCGGACCGCCGGCCCGACATGGACCGCGAGACGCCGGTCAACCCGGCCGCCGCCGAACGCCTGCTGGAAGCCAGTCGCCTCGCGGAGCGGCTCACGTCCACGTCGATGTCGCCGCGCCACCAGATCGAGGCCTGGCTCGCCGTCATGGTGCAGACCAGCGCCAGCGACCTGATCTTGCGGGCAGGCGGACGTCCCTCGACTCGCGTGGACGGCCGCATCGGCTTCCTGCCCGGCCGGGTGCCCGGCGCCGGAGCGCTCTTGGAGGTGCTCGAGGGCGTGATGGGCAAGGACCGGATGCAGCAGTGGCGCGAACGCGGATCCGTGGACTCCGCCCTGCAGCTCGACGGCCTGGGCCGCTTCCGCATCAACGCCTACCGCCAGATGGGTGAGCCGGCCGTGGTGCTGCGCCGCGTGGCCGACACTCCGCCCCAGCTCGACCGCCTGGAATTGCCCTTCGCCGAGTTGACCAAGATCGGTCTGCGCAAGCGCGGGCTGGTGCTGGTCACCGGGGTCGCGGGCTCGGGCAAGTCCACCACCCTGGCGGGGATGATCCAGTACATGAACACGCACGCCGAGCGGCACGTGGTCACGCTGGAGGACCCGATCGAAATGCTGTTCACCGAGGACCGCTGCGTGATCAGCCAGCGCGAGGTGGGCATCGACTGCCCCACGTTCCAGGAGGGCCTGCGCCATGCCCTGCGCCAGAGCCCGGACGTGATCCTGATCGGCGAAATGCGCGACCAGGAGACGGTCATGGCGGCCCTGGACGCCTCGGAGACCGGCCACCTGGTGCTCTCCACCATGCACACGGTCAACGCGGCCCAGACCTTGGACCGCATCCTGGGCTTCTTCCCCTCCGAGCAGCACAAGCAGGTGCGCTCCAGGCTGGGGGACAACATGGCCTGCGTGCTCTCCCAGCGCCTGATCCCGCGTGCCGCGGGCACCGGCATGGTCCCGGCCTTCGAGCTGATGACCGCCACGCCGCGGATCCGCGAACTCGTGGACGCCGGCGACACGGGGGAGATCGCGCGCACCATCGAAGGCTCGAACACGCCCGGCCTGGTGTCCTTCAACCAATCCCTGCGGCGGCTGGTCCAGTACAAGCTGGTGGACCTGAAGGACGCCCTGGCGGCCTCGGACCGGCCCGACGAACTGGTGCTCGCCCTGCGCGGGATCACCTCCAGCTCGGGCCGCGGCAAGGACGGGCTCAAGATGCCCGGGGACGACTGATCCGAGGGAACGGGCCTGGGGGGAAGAATCGCCCTCGCCCGTCGTAGGAGCCCCTCGGAGGCACCTTCCAGTCTCGGAAACCGCGGGGGGCCTTTGGTGGGCCGCGCGGCCCGGGGGTAGGATGCGAACCAGCTCATGAACACCGGGCAGCTCAAACTCGTTTCCTGGACCCTGGCGTCGGTCTTCGGTCTGGGCCTCGCGGGCTACGTCGGCAATTACCTGCTCCACCGCGGGACGCTGGAAGCCCGCGTCGGCGGCAAGGAGATCCAGGACGTGCTCTCCAAGGTCACGCCCGTGGAGAAGAAGGCCGAGGACATCGTCTCCTACGACCTCGTCAATGCCGCGTTGTACAAGTTCAACTGGACGGGCAAGGCCCCGCCGAAGCCGGTCGAGGAAGTCAAGCCGGTGGCCAAGGTCACGCCGGGCACCGAGCCCGTCTCGACCCTGGTCCAGGTCCTGCTGATCAAGGAGGACCCCATTGACGACTCCGGTTCACGGGCCGTGATCAAGTACCTGCCCGCGGCCAAGGTGACGATGAAGGATCCGGCGATCGTCAAGCACGTCGGCGACACCCTCGACGGCAGCCTGGACTTCATTTCGATCGGCGACATCACCGCCGCCGGGGTGGTGTTCAAGTTCCGCGACGGCAAGCGCGCCGACGAGACCGTGGGCGTCAACGAACTCTCCAGGCGCCTGGACATGGACACGATCGCGGGGACCAAGGGAGTGCTGCCCGCGACGCCCGAGGTGCGCTACCCGAAAGGGCCGCGATACGGCGAGGCACCCGACCGCACCGTGCGCCTGTCCGACACGTCGTTCCAGATCGGAACGGCGGACATGGACGACTGGAACGACAACTACCAGGACTACCTGACCGAGGTCGAGCACCGGCAACACCGCGACCCCTCCACGGGCAAGTACGACGGGATCGTCCTCGACAAGGTGCCCCCGGGATCCGTGGCCGCCGCCCACGGGGCCAAGGACGGCGACATCATCAAGTCGATCAACGGCCACCCGGTGAACTCGACGCAGGAGGCGATCTCCTTCGTCAAGAACAACAAGGACAAGTACGACGTCTGGGAGGTCGAGGTCGAGAACAAGGGCAAGATCCGCATCGTCACCTACAAGGTGCCGAAGAAGAAGTAGCCCCGCGCGGCGCGGCGTTCCCGCGTTCGTCCGCGGGGGCGGCCAGGAGCGGCCAGGAGCGGTCGAAGGGGCCGCAAGGAACATGACCTCGACGCTGCTCACCGCCGACGTCGGCAACACGGCCGCCAAGCTGCGGGCCTGAGTGCTGGAGGAGCAGGGCCCCCTGCGCTGCGTGGCGCGCTGCGACCTGCCGAGCCGGGGAGGGGATCGCTCGGCGGAACGGGATCTGGAGCAGTTCCTCGCGAGCGCGCCGAGGGCCGACTTCGCGGCACTCTCCTCGGTGGTGGAGCCGGAACTGGGGCGGCTGTGGCAGGACCGGATCTCGGCGCCCAGTCGCCTGCCCGCGGACTGGAACCTCGACCCCGGGCTCGAGAATCGCACACGCGAGCCCGCGCGCGTGGGGCGCGACCGGCTGTTTGCCGCGCGCGGCGCCCTGGAACTCGCCGAGTCCAGCTGCGTGGTGGTCAACGTGGGCACGGCCATGACCGTGGATGCCGTTCTGGATCTGGAGCGCGCCCATGCCGGCGCCGCCCGGTCCGGGACGCACCCGGCGGAGGGCCTGGGTTGGCGGCGCGGCGCCTTCCTGGGCGGCGCCATCGCGCCGGGGCCCTGGATGATGGCCCGGGCCCTGGGGGCGGGCGCCGCGCAACTCTTCGCCGTGGATCCCGAAGCCGATCCGCCGGCCCTGGGCCTCGACAGCGAGCAGGCCATGCGAGCCGGCGTGGGACTCGGCCTGCGGGGCGCGGCGCGGGAACTGGTGAACGAAGTGGGGCGCGCGGCCCACTTCGTGGATCCCACCGTGGTGCTCGCCGGCGGGGCGCGACACTTCGTCCTGCGCGCCTTCGAGCAGCGGCGGGCGACCCAGTGCCCCGATCTGGTCCACCTCGGTCTGTGCGCCGCGGTGCTGGAGTCCGCGGGCAGACCTCGTCCGGCGGCCTTCGGCTTGCCGTGAGGGTGCGGCTGCGGGAACTCACGCCTCCGGGGACAGGCGCCATCAGCGTGCTCGAGGTCAGCGGCCCCGCGGCCCTGGAGCGCCTGTCGCGGCAGTTCCCGGGAAAGCGGCTGTCCCCGGGGCGCGTGGTGCTTCTGCGCCTCGCCTGCGGCGGCGAGGAACTCGACGAGGCGCTGGTGTGGTGCGAGTCGGACGTGCGCGCCGAGGTGCACGTGCACGGTTCGCCCCCGCTGGTGAAGCGCCTCCTGGCCGAATTCGCCAGGGCGGGTTTCGACACGGAGCTGCCCGCAGGGCCCCGCACCCTGGAGGAGCGCGCCTTGGAACGGGTCCCCCTGGCGCCCACGGCGGCAGGCGCGCGCATGCTGCTGGACCAGGCCGAGGGCGCGCTGCGCCGGGAGGTCCTGCGGCTCCTGGATCTGCCGTTCGAAGAGCGCAAGGCGGGGCTTTCGCTGCTCGCCCTGCGGGCGCGGCGCGCGCGCACGCTCCTGGAGGGCGCGCGCGTGGTGCTCGCGGGCGTGGTCAACGCCGGCAAGTCCACGCTCTTCAACGCCCTGGTGGGGAGCGAGCGCGCCCTGGTGACGCCCGAGGCCGGCACCACCCGCGACCTCGTGATCGAGCGCGCGCACCTGGGCCACTGGCCGGTCTGGCTGTGCGACACGGCGGGGGAGCGTGCCCTGGAGCCCCAGGAGTCCGGGGCCCGGGTGGAGGCGGCCGGCCAGGAACTGGGTCGACGGGCCCGCGGCGCCGCCGATCTGGTCCTGTGGCTCGTGCCCGCGGACGCCGCCTCCGGACCCGCCGCGCCCACCGGGGCCTTGGTGGTGGTGACCCGCGCCGACCTCGTGCCCTCCGAGCGCCTGAAGCACGTGCCCCTGTGGGTCAGGGCCGGACCCGATCCGCGCGATGCCGCCGAGCGGGTGACGCAAGCGATCCTCGAAGCCCTCGGCCTGCCCGCGCGCGCCTGGGAGCCCGGCGCCGCGGTTCCCTTCGAGTCCTGGATGGTGGCCGCCCTGGAACAGGCCCTACGGGACGAAGACGCGGGCGTGCTGGAGCGGCTCCTCGAATCGCGGCCCTGACCGAGGCGGCCCCCGGGACGCGCAGGGCCGCGCGCGCGGAAGGGGAACACGGCAGGGCAGCGAACTCGAGGGCGCAGAGCTCCCCGCGGCCTGCCTCCGCGGGGCACCGCGCCGTTGATCGCTTTCGCCCCCACGGCTATCCTGTGCGCCGTCCTGTGGAGTAGCGCGCGCTTCGATGCGCGACACTCCGAGAGCATGCAAAGCGGCGTCCGTCACCTGGTGTCGATCGACGACCTCTCCCTGGCGGAGATCCAGGCCCTGTTCGAGCATGCCAAGCAATTTTCCACGGACCTGCGGGCCTGGTCCCACCTCTGCCCGGGCCTGATCTCGGCCAGCCTCTTCTACGAGCCCTCGACCCGCACGCGGCTTTCCTTCGAGTCGGCCATGCTGCGCCTCGGCGGGGGAGTGCTGACCGCCGCGGACATGCGCAGCTCCTCGGCCAGCAAGGGCGAGTCCCTGGCGGACACGGTGCGCGTGGTCGGCGGCAGCTACGCCGACCTGATTGTCCTGCGCCATGCCAGCGAGGGTGCCGCCCGGCTCGCCGCCCAGTATTCGCCGGTGCCCGTGGTCAACGCGGGGGACGGGAGTCACGAGCACCCGACCCAGACCCTGTGCGACCTGTACAACCTGTGGATCGAACGGGGCCGCATCGACGGCATCCACGTGGTGCTGTCGGGGGATCTGCGCTACAGCCGCACGATCCACTCCTTCGTCTACGCCCTGGCGCGCTTCGGGGCCAACATCGTCTGCGTGCCCCTGCCCGGTTTCGAGCTGCCCGGCTACGTGATGCAGCGTCTGCGGGAGGAGTTTGGCGTCGAGCCCACGCGCGCCGATGTCTCGCGCCTCGGCGACCTGGCCCGCGAGTGCGACGCCATGTACCTGACGCCCCAGAAGCCCCACCAGTTGAGCCTGTTCACCGATGCCAAGGGTCTTGCGGTGGAGCGCGTGGACGCGCTGTACATGACCCGGCCCCAGACCGAGCGCTACACGGCCGACGAGCTCTCGCGCACCCGCGTGGTGCACCTGGGCAAGGAGGAGATGGCGGCGGAGTCCCTGCGGGAGGCGGTCGTGATGCACCCGCTGCCGCGCCGCGACGAGATCAGCCCCGACATGGACAGCGATCCGCGCAGCATCTACTTCAAGCAGGCCGCCCGAGGCGTTCCGATCCGCATGGCGATCCTCGGCATGCTCCTGAACCGCATCGACCTCTCGGCGCCGGGGGAGCGGGTGGTGCAACCCATGTACCCGGTCACCCGCGGCTCGAACCCCTGCGCCAATCCCACCTGCATCTCGCGCACCGAGTCCAGGCATGTGACCCCCTCCTACCGGCTGGCCTCCCGAGCCCCCGTGCGAGCCTATTGCGCCTTCTGCTCCCAGGAACTGCCCCATCGCTGGGTCGGTTGTTCCACCACGGGCCTGTTCCACGAGCGCGACTCGCCCGCGGCCCGCAAGATCCGGCCCGACCACCTGGTGTTCCTGCGGGATGAGGCCGACGCCCTGGGCCAGGGGTTCGCCGCGGCCGTCCGCCCGACCCAGCCCAGTTGACCCAGGTGTGCGATAGCGCACAGTTGTCCCACCCCGAGCGGATCGGGCCGCTCACTTCTGGGGCCGATCCCGGTCCACGGTTTCCAGGGCTTGACGTAACTTATTGCCAGGAAATGGCTTGCGTCATGCCGGAATCGACAGGCCGACGGCACGGGATTTGACCGTCCTCCCTCGCCGGCTCGGGCGGGAGAGCGCTCGGGCGGCACCCGTTCTTTCTCAGGACTGCACAGGAGGCCCCCCTGCCGGAAGCCCGTGGCTCCCGGGCGGGACCAGGCCTGACTCGCGATCCGTCGGCCCCGGTGGCAGGGTGCAAGAAGCTCGCCCTCCGGCGTCCGTCCCCGATGCGGCTTTCCGTTCACGGCGCGTCCCCCTTGCCCCGCTCGGGGGCCCGCCCGGCACGAAACGCCGGCCGTGGGCGGGGTAGTTCCCCGGGCGTCTCGGTTTCGGCCGCGTCGCTCCGCTGACTCGGCTGACCCGGGCGGCCTGGCCCCCTGGCCCGGCCCACCGGTCCCTTCGCCCGAGGCGGCAACGGCTTGACCCCCCCAGGGACCGGCCGCACAATCCCCTTTCCTCCCGCTCACCCCAGCCCTCGACGTGCCCCCCCCAGGCACGCCTGTCTGGGGGGACGGCGAACACGGATCCAGAGGCCCGCAACACGTGCCGCGCGCGCGTGGGGCGAGCCATCCGCGGGTCCGTTCGATCGAGTTCGTGCGAGCCCCAGCCAGCCCCCGCAACCACCCTCCTGTCCAAACCCGCTGTAGCAGATCGAGACCTTGGGACCGTGCATCCCGGCGCGCCGCGCCGAGGGGGCGCACCCAACCGAGGCCCCACCGAGACCTGCTGCACGAGTCCCTCCGCATCCGCGCCTGTCTCCGACCTGGGGCACCCAGGTCGAGACCTGCACACCGAACCCCAGTCCACGTCCGCCCACACCCCGCCCGACGCGCTCGTGTCGCAGGCCTGCCTGCCCCCGCGAGTCGATCGAGCTCCACCTGCGTGTTCGTCCGTCGCCCTCATCGCCATGAATGACCTGTCCGCCACGAAATCGTCGCCTGCCCCGCGCCCGGTCGCCCTTGCCTTCCTGACCGCCGTCACCCTCGGGGCCTCGGCGCTGACGGGCTGCGATCGCGCGACCCCCGCGCCGAACTCGAGCAACACGCCCGGAACGGTGTTGGTCAACCCGGCCACGGGCAAGCAATTCGTGGTCGACCCGAACTCCAGCGGTCAGGCGGACCGCATCAAGCTCACCGGCGCCTTCTGGGGCCGGCTCGTGGACGTCTACGACGTCAACGACACGCTGCTCTTCGAGGACTTCGTCATCGGGGACAACATCGCCTCGGACCTGATCAACTACCGCCTGGATCGCAACTCGATCACCGAGGCGGAGACGTTGACGATCCTGCACCCCTTCGGCACGCCCGAGTTCGACGCGAAGTTCGCCGACCTCGACCGCAATCTCCAGCCGGTGCGCAAGAACGGCACGACGATCGCGCCCACGGCGATCCTGACCGCCATCCCGCGCAACGCGACATTGCTCTTGACCTTTGACGACCTGCTGGACGCCGGCACGATCACGCCCAAGGACATCGCCGTGCTCACGGGCTACCCGCCCGTACAGCCCTATGAGGCGCGGGTCGTGCCCGACCCGTCCCACGGCGACCTGTTCGACTCCGACGGGGATGGCACGCCCGAGTTCCACACCACTCGCGTGCTGATCGACACAACCGTGTCGCAGCTCGAAGCCCAGCAGTCCAACCCGCCCCTGCCGGTCAACTCCCTGGGCCTGCCCGAGGCGCAAGTCACCAACCAGCCCAACGTCCTGGTGCGGATCCCGACCTCGGTCGCTCCGGGCATCGGCCAACTCGACATCCTGTCCAACCTGACCGGCGCGGGCATGGCTCCGGCCGCCAACTCGCCCTTCGACGCGGGCTCCGCCACCGCCGACGTGGTGCGCTCCATGCGCTCGTCCAGCGCCGACGTGGGCGACCCGAACAACGGTTTCCTGATCGACGACATCGCCCCGCGCATCGTCGGCGTGCAGGGCGTCACCCTGCAGTCGGTGCAGGCGCTCGGGGGCACGAGCTATCTGATCACCGCGACCTTCGATGCGGCCTCCTGTGCCCCGACTCCCGCGGTGGGCGACGTGATTCGCGTCGGCAGCTCGGCCCTGGCGGTCGTGTCCCTGCCGGGGTCCGCGCCCGCGGGCGGGCTGGTGACCGACGTGCTCGTGGACCTTCAGGTGGGCGACTCGTCCACGTTCCTCCCGGGCCAGGCCCAGTACCTGATGCCCTTCGATCCGACGGCGAGCGTTCCGCCGCCCTGCTTCGTGCGCATCAGCCCGACGCCGAGCCCGGCGATCTTCGCTCCGGGTGAGGGGGTCGTGCCGAACTCGACGATCACCATCCGGTTCAGCGAACCGATGGACCCGGCCTCGATTTCCGGTTTCGAGACCTTCGCGGTGACGCGCATCAGCAACGCGAACTCCGTGGTTCCGTTGGGCAACACGATCGTCGGAGTCGTGCAGCCCTCGTTGGACCTGAAGGAGTTCACCTACTCGCCCCAAGTGCCCTTCGAACGCGTTCCGGGGGCCTTCCCCGCGGGCGAGGAATACCGCCTGACCCTGGTGGGTGGGGCCAACGGCGCCATCGACCTCTCGGGCAAGCCGATCACGGACGTGCTGCCGGCCTTCAACTTCCGCTTGGACCCGGGCGCGGGCGCCTCGCAGACCAAGGGCTTCGTCTTCAAGTTCAACAGCGCGGACGAGGATGGCAACGGCGCTCCGGAAATCCGCGGCCAGTTCCTCTTCAACCTGGCCAAGGGGACGATCCGCCCGCGGGCGGTCGCGCGCTTCAACCGCGTCGCCGATGCGACCCAGCCGGTGCTCGGCATCCAGGTGCCCTTCACCGCACCGATCCAGACTCCGCTGTCGAACCTCGGCAGCAAGATGATGATCCTCTACCGCTACCACGACCTGGGCTTCAGCGTGGTGGACGATTCCGCCTTGAACCTGGACATCGAGGGGCTCTCCTGGGCGCCGTTCAGCGGCCTGCAGGTGGACAGCTACGACCGCTTCCGAATGGCCTTCAGCCACTGCAAGTTCCTGCCGGACGAGATCATCGATCCGATGTCCTTGCTGCCGGTGTTCCCGCTCTCCGGCGTGGTGAAGACCTTCGACAGCAACATCCTCTCCACGACCAACGATCCGCTGAAGATCGTGCACCCGAAGGACAGCGGCTACGACGTGCAGCCGGTGGACTCCTTCGTGGCCAGCACGGGCACGTTGATGATGCCCTACCCGATGAACCGGGGCCTGCCGACCACCCAGTTCACGCGCTACACCTGGCGTGACACGGGGCTTCTGGATGTCGGCGGTCCCAGCGGCAGCGGCGCCGACACGAACATCAACGGCTTTGCCCAGGGGATCACCCCGATCAAGCTCTACGCGGTCAACAAGGTGCCGAGCATCGCCCTGCCGCTCCTGATGGAGTTCCGCTGCTACCCGGACGACTCGGCATTCGGCCTCAACGGCTTCAAGGTCAACATCGCCCTGAACTCGTCGGCGCGGCCGGCCTTCCGGGCTTTCTCGACCGGCGGCGTGCTCTCCACGGGCGCCCTGAGCAAGATCGACCCGGACAACGAGCCCAACGCGAAGGGCGGCATCAACCCGGCCACGGGTCAGCCGACGGGGTTCGGCACGGAGATCGACCCGGTGGTCTATCTGGGCCAGATGGACTTCGTGGTGCGCGTCAACCGCGTCCACACGATCTGGATCGACACCCTGCAGTTCACCGCCCAATTCCAGACGCCGTTGACCGAACCGCCGAATTCGCTGCAGCCGGCGGGCACCCAGGTGATCGTGGCCCTGCGCGCCGCGAGCAACGTCACCAACGGCACGGCGCCCACGGGCGGAGTGGTCCCGCGGCTCAACGCGAACTCCTACGATCCCTACGGTGACCCGCGCGCGGCCGTGGTGGTGCCGACCAACTTCTCGGCCACCTTCCCGATCGGTCCGGGCGGCGTGCCGGACAACACCTGGAAGACCAACTTGGCCTCGCTGAACAACCTGCGCTTCATCCAGGCGCGGATCACCATGCTGTCCAACCCGGACACGCTGCTCTTCCCGGAGCTTTCCGGAATGGGCTTCTCCCTGCGCTACTAGGCGCAGCGGCTTCACGGTTCCATTCTCTCCACGTTCCACCTCCACGACACACCTCGAAGCTCGCTGCTCTTGACGGAGCCGGCGGTTGCGGGGCCCACGATTCGGCCGCAGTCAGGAAACCCACGAACATGAACAGCAAGATCTCCCACCACCGCGCGGCGCTCCGGCAGAGCGCGCCGTTCGTCCTCGGCCTACTGGTGCTGGGCTGCTCCGGCGGCGGTGGTGGCGGCGGGGGCAGCGGTTTCCAGATCAACAGCGTGAACCTGGCGCCCAACAGCGTGTGGTTCATCAACCGCCCGATCACGATCCAGTTCTCCGCTCCCGTCGACTTCTCGACGGTCAGCATGAATTCGATCAACATCCGGCAGCTCGGCGGCGCACCCGCCGTGGGCGAGTTCCTGCAACTCGATGCCCGCACCATTTCCTTCCAGCCGGCGTGCCCGCGCCTCTCCGACTTCTCGGACGCGGGTCTGTTGCCGGGCGGACTGCAATACGAGCTGCGCCTCCTGGGCGGCTCCAGCTACTCCGTCCGTTCCCTGACCGGCGACGTGCTGACCACCAGCGAACAGCGCCTGTTCAGCACGCCGAATTCCGTGGATCCGTCGGCGTTGTTCTTCGACAGCACGCCGGGTTCGCCCACGCCCGTGGTGCGCAGCACGACGTCCGTGGACACGGACGCGAGCTATGTCGAAATCGGAGGCGACCCGAATTCGCGCGTGTACTTCGAGCGCGACAACCTGGGTCTGGTCTCGTTGGAGAACGGCTTCCAACTGCCCCTGAACCTGCTGAGCGACACCACCAGCCATGTGGCCGTGGTGATTGCCTTCAACCAGCCGGTGGATCCCAGTGCGTCGAACATCAACACGACGCGACTGCGCCTGGAGTACCTCGACCAGACGGGCGCCTGGCAACCCCTGCCCGCTCAACTCACCCTGCTGGAGAACTGCACGGGCACGGGTGCCAAGGTGCGCCTCGAACTCGAGGGTGCGCTGCCCTCCAGCTCCCAGCTGCGCTGCTTCCTGGCCCCCGACTTCCGCGACATCGTTGGTGAAACCAACTCGATCACCCAGGTCAACTTCGCGCCCGCCACGAGCGTTGCGGCTCCTGCCGCGCTCGGCGACTCCCTGGAAGAGGAGTTCATCGTGGGCGGCACGGCGCCGGGTTCGCGGGAGGAGATTGCTCCGCCCCTCGGCCTGCCCATCGCCGACTGGGGCAACGGAGCCCTCTCCACCGCGTTCGGATTCTCCGGCACCGGCGGCCCGAACGGAGACTTCGACTTCGAAGTCAAGAGCGGACAGGTGTTCATCCTGGACACGACCACCACGATCCTCGTCGGCGGCCCGAACTTTGCCCCGACCAACCAACAGGTCTCCGTCGGCGGTGTGGTCGACGTGCGCAACTTCCGCGTGGCGGCGGGCGGCACGCTCAAGGTCCAGGGCCAGAACCCCGTGACGATCCTGGCCTCGGGCTTCGTGGAGATCAACGGCGTCATCGAGATCAGTGGCACGGACTCCAAGGGCGTCAGCACGCTGAACACGACCAACATTCCCGAGCCGGGTGCTCCGGGGGTTGCGGGAGGCGGCAAGGGCGGCACGGGCAGCCCGCTGACCAATGCCTCCTCGCCCAAGGGCACTGAAGGCGAAGGCGCCTTCGGCCTGTCGGATCAGGGCGGCCGCGGCGGCCAGGCCACCTTCTGGACCGGCGGCCCGGGCAACGTGGATGCTCGCCGTGGCACGGGCGGCGGCGGGGGTACCTTCGGCCCCGATCAAATCGCCCTTTCCGGCGGACTCGCCGACCAGACCTTCATCGGACTCGACGGCGAAGCCGGGTTCAACAACCTCTTCGTCCCCGGCATCGGCGTGCCGGCGCCGATCGGTGTCGTCACCGGCACGGCGCCTCCGACCGGAGGCGCGAAGGGCCCGTCGCCCCTGTTCGACGCCAGCGCAACGAATGACTTCTTCGGCGCGGCCTTCGACTCCACCACCGGCGGCGTGACGATCGGCGAGCTCTCCAGGCCCTGGGCCGGTGCCGGTGGCGGCGGTGGCGGCGACGCCATCTGGTCCAACGGCACGCCGTTCCCCGTGCTGCCCTTCAACATCTCGGAAGATGAGAAGGGGGCGGGCGGCGGTGGCGGCGGCGGTTCGCTGCAGATCCTGGCCCTGGGCAAGATCAGCTTCGGCGCCACAGGCTCGCTCAAGTGCCGCGGCGGCACGGGCGGCGGCGGTGAGAACACCAACTACGTCGACCGCATCGGCGGCGGCTCCGGTGGTGCCTCCGGCGGCCACGTGATTCTGCAAACGGCCTCCAAGATCGACTTCACCAAGGTGATTTCCGCGACCCAGGTCTCGATCCTCGCCACCGGCGGCCAGGGCGGTGCGGGCGCGGGCAACGTCGGCGGAGCCCAGATCGGCACCGGCGGCGCGCAGGAAACGACGGCCGTGGGCGACGCCTGCCCCACGGGATTCCCGACCACCCAGTGCCGCGGTCCGGTCTCCGGAGCCGGCGGCGACGGCGGTCCCGGGATCGTGCAACTGCACACGCCCAACGGTTTGGGCGGTGGCGACATCCTGCTGCCCCCGGGCCGCACGCTGCGCGACCTGTGCAAGCCGCTGCCGGTGGCGGCCACCTCGACCTTGCGCCTGATGCCGACCTTCGGTCGGACCTCGGTCGCCCGTTCGCTGTGGATCCCCATGGGCGTGGGCGGGTTCGATCCGAACGCCACCCAGGCGCCGTTCTTCAAGACGGCGACCTTCGACTTCGAGGGCGTGAATACGGCCTCGGGCAAGGTGCTGGCGACCTCGGGCGTGGTGGATCTGGGGCCGACGCTGTTGGGTCCGGCGAACATCTCCGTGGCGCCGGCGCTGCCCTTCATCACGTTGTCGGGCCGCACGATCGTCATGGACGCCTCGCCCCTGGTGGGCGGTCCTCAGCAGTACTTCCTCGACAACCCGGGCCTGCTCAAGCGCAGCACCCTGCGGCTGTCCCAGGTCGGCGTGCCGAGCAACAACCAGCGCTTCGACGTGATCTCCGCGGTCTACGATCCGAACGCGATTCCGCCGACCCTGTCCTTGACGACTTCCAGCTCCGATCCGCTGCTGACCTCGTTCAGCGCCGGTGGCGGTGTGGCCGCAGAGGTCGTCCCGACCTACTTCCGAGTCAGCACCAACGGAGTTGCCGACGCCCTGCCCGACGCGGCCGCGGTGTACATCAAGTTCCAGGCGGCTCCGGCCACCTCGACCGGCGTGCCGGACACGGCGGCGGCCGTGCCGCCCACTCCGGGTTCGGACGTGAGCATCCTCAACAACGACCTCAACAATGCGTCGTTCCGCTTCCTGCGGTTCCAGGTGGAGTTCGACATCGACGCCCTGAACCAGGGCATCACCCCCGCGAGCCCGCTGCCGGCTCTGGACTTCCTGCGCTTGCCCTTCCGCTACTAGGGCGAGACCCTCCCCAGACCGGGGAGCTGCATCGGAATCCCGCACCCCCCGCGCCGGCCTCTGGGTCGGGCGGGGGGTGCGGCTTTTTTCACGGGCCTTCGCCCTCGGGGCGCCGCCTCCCGGGGGCTGCCGGGACCTCGACGCGTGGCAGGGGCAGGGGCCGACGCGGCCGCGCTCCGGGGCCGTTCCCGTGACCCGGCGGGCAGGGCGTTGGAGCACGTGCGCAGGAAGTGCTTCAATGGCCCGGTGTTCATTGCCCGTCCGTGGATCCTCGCCGTCGTGCTGGGGCGGTGGGTCTGCTGCTGACTGTGGCAGCGGGCTGCGCCGAGGAATCGGCGGAGCCCGTCCCGCTGCAATTGCTGGACCTGCGGCCGCGGGAGCGCAGCAGCGTCTACCTGAACGAGCCCCTGGTGCTGCACTTCTCCAGCGAACTGGACCGCGCGTCGGTCACGCCCCAGAGCTTCAGCATCACCACCCGCTCGGGCTCTCCCGCCCGCGGTTCGCGCTTCGTGGCGGGCCGTGAGTTGTCCTTCGTCCCCGACCCGGTGCTCAGCCCGGACCTCTCCGACGGAGGCTTCGTGCCCAACACGACCTACGTGGTCGAACTGGCGGGCTTCCCGCGGGCGGACGCCCTGCGGAGCGAGTCAGGCGCCTGCCTCTCGCGCACCCTGCGAATCGAGTTCCGCACCGTGGCCGTGAGCGAGCCGCGCACGGGGTTCATCTTCGACGATGCCTCCCCGGACCACGCCAAGCCCCTGCACGTGCTGATGGCCCTGGGGGCCAAGGTGGCTCCCAATCGCACGCGCATGTACTCCGAGACCGGACTCCAACTGGAGGGAGAGGAGCCCATCGACCCCTCGACCCTCGGCACGGGGGCCTTCGCCCTGGTGCGCGACCTCCCTGGCGGCGGCCGCTCGGAGCATCCGCTGCGGCCGGTCCTGCGCTCCAACCACAACAAGCACGCCTTTCCCTACCAGGGCACGACGATCCTGAGGCTTGTGCCCCTGACGCGCGTGCCGGAGGGGGACGGTTACCGGCTCTCCGTGGATCCGTCCCGGCCCGCCCTGCGCGACTTCTCCGGGCATCCGGTGCCGGTCATCGGGAAGGAATCCCTGAGCCAGCTGACGATCAGCGTGCTCGCGGGTCGCGCCGAGGACAGCGCGGGCGAGTACCTGGAGGAGTTCCTCGACACCGCCATGCGATCCAGCCTGCTGGTGCCCGGCGCCGACGGCACGGCCCTGTGGTCGAACACGGGGCGGCTCGAGGTGCGCTACCCGGCCTCGGCCGGGGACGGGTCCGACGGCGACGTGGAGTTCGGCCCGGACGAGCGGCGCTCGGCCCTCGCCGCGGCGCGCTTCCGTGTGCCCGCGGGGGTGGCGAGCACCCTGGACGCGGGAGACGGGGTGTGCGTGCTGGCCTGCCAGGGGGCCATTGACATCGAAGGGGACCTGCGGCGTGTGGGGGAGGTGGACCAGCTGCCCTTCCCCGAAGTGCGCCCGGGGGAGACCGTCACGGGCTGGCTTGCCCGACAGGGGAGCCTGGGGCGGCCGGTGACCGTGATCGTGGCCGGCGGAGACCTGCGCATTCGGGGTGAGCTTTCGGTCCCCGGGCCCCTGCTTCTGGTGGCCGGCGGCCGCGTGCTGCTTTCCCCGGGTCGGATCCGGGTCGGTGGGGCCGAGCCCGTGGGGGTAAGCCACCTGGGGGACCTGGCGGAGCGTGGCTCGCTGGCTCTCTGGGCCGCCCGCGAGGGGAATCGCGCCCTGACCCGGGTCGCGCCCGCGGCCCTGAAGGTGGATGCGCCCCTGGTGAATCCCCTGGTCCGTCCCCTGGTGTACGCCGTGCGCTCGAACCCGGTTCCGAGCGAAGGCCGCGCCGTGCGCTGGCTCCCCGCGGACAGCACCCGCGGCCGACACGGCGCCGGTGAATTCCGAATTCGCTACGCCGGCGAACGCCTGGGCGCCGAAACCTCGCCCTTCGAATCCCCGAATCCCCCCGACCCGCCCCCCGTGGAAGTGGACGACCCGACCCTGCTCCTGGAGAGCCCCTCCCTGCGCCTGGTGCTCACCTTGAGTGTTCCCGCCGGACCCCGGTCGCCGTCCCTGGCGCCCTGGGATCCGCCCTCGATCGACAGCGTTCGCGTGCGGTGGGAGAGCCGGTGAACCTGCTGGAACTCGCGCCCCCGATGCAGTGGATCTGGTGGGGAGGGATGGGCCTCTTCGTGGGCTCCTTCCTGAACGTGGCGATTCACCGCCTGCCGCGACCGGGCATGACCGTCTCCAAGCCGCGGCGTTCCCAGTGCCCGAGCTGTGCCCGGGGCCTGACCTGGAAGGAGAACGTGCCGTTGCTCTCCTGGCTGGTGCAAGGGGGGCGTTGTCGCGGTTGCGGGTGGCGCATCCCCTGGCGCTACCCCCTGGTGGAACTCCTGACGGCCCTGCTCTGGTTTCTGGCCGCCTGGATGAGCCCGGCAGGGGACTGGCCCCTGGTCCTGGCGCGAGTGGTGGTGCTTTCGGGCCTGGTGGTGGCCACCTTCGTGGACTTCGAGCACTTCGAGATCCCCGATGAGGTGTCCATCGGCGGCATGGTGCTCGCCCCCCTGGCGAGCCTGCTGGTCCCCGAACTCCACCGGGCCACCTCCCTCTCGCGGCTCCTGGGGCAGGCCGGAGAGGTGGACCGTTGGAGCGCCCTGGTGGGAAGCCTGGTGGGCGTGGCCATCGGTGGAGGGGTGCTGCTCGGCATCGGATGGCTGGGCAAGCTCCTGTTCCGCCGCGAGGCCATGGGCCTGGGGGACGTCAAGCTGCTGGCGGCCGCGGGGGGATTCGTCGGGCCCGGAGGGGCCCTGGCGGCCCTGGTCCTGGGTTCGGTCGTGGCCTCGGTGGCGGGGGTGCTCAATGTGGCGCGCTTCTACTGCCTCTCGCGCGGCCGGGTTTCCCGGCGTGGGGCGCGCAAGTCCGTCGGTCGATCCCTGGCCTCGGCGCGGATCGCGGGACGCTACTTGCCCTTCGGCCCCTACCTCGCCTTGGGTATTGGAATCGTGCTTCTGGCCTGGAATCATGTCGTGCGTTGGCTCCCCATCTAGCGCACCGGCGCGCGGGGATCCGACGCCTCTTCGACCGCGAAGAGCACCGTATTTCGCGCGCTCGTCCACCGGCCTGATGCACCACGCAACTCCTTCCGGAACGCGTCGCGCGAGTTCCCTTTCGGCACGAACCTTCCAGGACGACCACCGATGACACTCGGCCACAAGCACACCTGTTTCGCGGGCCTCGCGCTCGCCCTCGCGCTGTTCTCCAGCGCGTGCCAGACCGACCGCGCTTTCCGCGACGGCTACGAGGAGCAAAGCGCGGAGAACAAGCGCCTGCGCGAGGAGCGCGCCCAGCTCAAGGGCGACCTGCGCGACCTCGCCTACCAGAAGGAGTCCATGGAGCACGCGCTGGCCGAGGCCAACGCCAAGCTCCTGGAAGCGCCCCACCGCGACACGTCGGCCAATGCCAAGCAGTTCCCCGAGCTGGACGCCGCGGGAGTCGGCTACGGACTGCGCGACGGCGAGATGGTGCTGACCATGTCGTCGGACGTGACCTTCTCCTCGGGCAAGGCCGAACTCTCCAAGACCGGCCGCGCCGCGCTCACCAGCGTCGCCAAGGCGCTGACCCGCGAGTACCCGAACGCGGAGTACTGGATCGTGGGCCACACGGACACCGACCCGATCAACAAGGCCAAGTTCGAAACGAATCGCGACCTGTCGATCGCGCGCGCCATGGCCGTGCTGCACTACCTGGTGGAGGAGACCGGCGTGCCGGACGAACAGTGCATGGTCGCGGGCTGGAGCATGTACCGTCCGGTCTCGGCGGGCAGCGGCAAGGAGAACAAGTCCAAGAACCGCCGAGTGGAAATCGTGGTGCGCAAGTCGCCGAAGTAGGACCTAGTTCGTAGCGGCGTCTACGAACTCGGCACCCCCAGTCCACGTCCCCGGTCTTCCGCGAGCCTGCTCGCGCGGAGGATCGGGGACGCTCCATTTCGGCCGGCCGCGGGATTCCGCGCCCGCCGGCTCCAGCGCGCCATCGGCTCCCTTGGACTCGCGCGATCGCAGTGCCGAAACGGCCCTCGCCGACGTACCATGCAGGCCCGTCGGACGCCCGGCGAAACCTCTTCGCCGCGCCGCGACGGAACGACACCGCGAAACCCGAGGTCCCCATGGGCAGCAGCGCACTCGAGGCCATCCGCAACATTGCTTTCGTCGGGCATCCCTCCGCCGGCAAGACGACCCTGGTGGATGCCCTGGCGTACCAGATGAAGGTGGTGGACAAGCGTCCGTCCGTGGCCGAGAAGCGCAGTCTGTGCGACACGGAGCCCGAAGCCCAGGACAAGGGCCACACGCTGCAGGCCACCCTGGTTCAGGTCGAGCAGGCGGGCGTCGAATACACGTTCATCGACACGCCGGGCTATCCCGATTTCATCGCCGACGCCCAAGCCTGCATCTCGGCCGCCGACCTGGTGGTCGGCGTGGTCAGCGCCGCGAGCGGCGTGACCCACAACCTCAAGCGCAAGCTGGAGCTCGCCGCCGCCCAGGGTCGCGCGCGGGCCATCGTGATCACCCATCTCGACGGCGAAAACGCCGATTTCGACGCCCTGGTGCGCGACCTGCGGACCCAGGTGGGCGAAGTGTGCGTGCCCGTGCTGGTGCCCGACAGGAGCGGCCGCGGCATGAGCGAGGTGCACACGATCTTCACCGACGGAGGTTCCGGGTGGCGGGCGCAGCTGATGGACCGGATCATGGACGGCTGCGAGGACGAGGCCGTGGTCGCGCGCTACCTCGAAACCGAGACCCTGACCGAGGACGACCTGCGGGCGAACATCCCCGGCGCCATGGCCAAGGGCAAGCTCGTGCCGGTGCTGGCGGTCCATCCAGCCACGGGGCTGGGCGTCGACAAGCTGCTCGACTTCCTGCACGACTTCGCTCCCCATGCGGGCACGCTGCCGCGGCGCACCTCGGCCGGGGAGCCCATCGCGCCCGACCCCGAGGGCCCGCTCGCGGCGCAGGTGTTCCTGGTCCGATCCGACGCCCACGTGGGCAAGTTGGTGGTGGCGCGCATGCTGCGCGGCACGCTGCATTCCCACGACACGCTGATCGGACCCAAGTCGCCCGATCGCGGCGAGAAACTGGGCGGCCTGTTCCACCTCGTGGGCGGCAAGCGTCGCGACCCGATCGAAGTGGCGAGGCCCGGACAGATCGTGGCCCTGACCAAGATCGAGCACGCCCATTACGGCGAGTGCCTGACCCATGCGGGCGGCGAACCGATCACGGTGGCCCTGCCGCCGATGCCGACCCCCATGGTGGCCCTGGCCGTGGTGCCCAAGAGCCGCAACGACGAGCAGAAGATCGGCGAGGCGCTGCACAAGCTCGCCGCTGAGGATCCGACGTTCCTGTCGAATTTCGATTCCCAGACCCACGAACTCGTCGTGCGCGGCATGAGCGAGCTGCACCTGCAAATCATGGAGATGCGCCTCAAGCGCCGCCACGGCGTGGAGATCACCACGCACGTGCCTCGCGTGCACTACAAGGAGACGATCACGCGCCCCGCCGAGGGACAGTATCGCCACAAGAAGCAAACCGGCGGCCGCGGCCAATTCGCCGAATGCCACGTGCGCGTGCGGCCGCTCTCCAAGGGCGAGGGGCTGCGCTTCACCGACGCCATCGTCGGCGGATCGATCCCCCGCAATCTGATCCCGGCGGTGGAGAAGGGCATGCGCGACCTGGCCCACAAGGGCGTGCTGACCCATAGCGAGGTGGTGGACCTCGACTTCGAGGTGCACGACGGCAAGTACCACGACGTGGATTCGGACGAAGCCTCCTTCAAGATCGCCGGCGCGCGCGCCTTCATGGACGCCTTCAAGAAGGCCGGCCCCGTGCTCCTCGAACCGGTGATGGAGCTCGTGATCTCGATCCCCACCGAGCACGCCGGCACGGTCTTCTCCGACCTCACCAGCCACCGCCGGGGACAGGTGATCGACCAGTGGAACGAGGCCGACGGGGCCTTGACGGTGATCAAGGCCCTGGCCCCGCTCTCCACCGTGCAGACCTACCAGCGGGACCTGAAGTCCCAGACCGCGGGGGAAGGCTCCTACGTGATGAGCTTGCACGACTACTCCCCGGTGCCCGCCCAGGAGCAGGCCAGGATCCTGGTGCAGTTCTCGCGCAAGCACGAGGAAGACTGACCCGGAGGGCGCCGGTCCGGCGCCGTCGGGCTGGGGGCCGCCCCCCTCGACCCGGCCGCTGCCCCCCGGGGGGCGGCGGCTCTCGCTCCGTGAATGGGGTGCGATGTGCGCGGCGGTCCGCGCAGGCCCGCCGCCCGCTCCTGCCGGGCCTGAGCTGCGTTTCCGAAAACCGGGCCGGGGTTCGCCCGCCGCCCCGCCGGGCACGGGCGGCCGGCCTCCGACCGCAACGCACCGGGAACTTCCTTCGCGGTCCTGACCGGCCGGGGGCCCTGGAGGGGTGCCTCGCTCCCCAGCCAGGGGAGCTCCGTTCCCCATCCCCGAGGCCTGGCGGGGGGCCCGGGACCCGGATCTGGGGAATCCGACACGCCTCTGGGGCCGCCCCGAGGGGCCCGGTCGGCCAGCCGCACGCGCTTCGGAGCGGCCCGTAGAGGGAGCCCGGCCGGGGGCGTCCCGGATCCCCCACGAGCAGGGGCCGTGCTCCAGTCGGCCCCGACCTCCGGCCGATGTACGCGTCCCATGATCACGATGGAAGAACTGCTGGCGCTCCTCATTCGCCAGGGCGGGTCCGACCTGCACATCACCGTGGCCTCACCGCCGCGCATCCGCGTCGATGGCGTGCTGCTGCCGGTGGAATGCCCGGCGCTCTCGCCCGACGACACCCGGCGGCTTGCCACGAGTGTGCTCACGTCGGACCAGATCGCGAAGCTCGATCGCGAGCTGGAGCTCGACTGCTCCTTCGGTCTCTCCGACCAGGGCCGCTTTCGGGCCAACATCTTCCACCAGCAGGGCGCCGTCGCCGCGGTGATGCGTCTGATTCCGACGAAAATCGCCACCTTCGAGCAGCTGGGCCTGCCGCGCCAGGTCTGCGAGCGCATTTGTTCCCTGCGCTCGGGACTGGTGCTCGTCACCGGATCCACGGGCTCGGGCAAGTCCACCTCGCTGGCGTCGATGATCAACCACATCAACCAGACGCACCAGGGCCACATCGTGACCATCGAGGACCCGGTGGAATTCACGCACGTGCACAAGCAGTGCCTGATCACCCAACGCGAGGTCGGCGGCGACACCCAGTCGTTCAACAAGGCGCTCAAGAGCGTGTTGCGCCAGGACCCCGACGTGGTGCTGATCGGTGAAATGCGCGACTTCGAGACGATCGAGGCGGCGCTGACCCTGGCCGAGACGGGTCACCTGACCTTCGGCACCCTGCACACCTCCGACGCGGTGCAGACGATCAACCGCATCGTCGACGTGTTTCCCTCGCACCAGCAGCAGCAGGTGCGCACTCAGCTCGCCTTCACGCTCGAAGCGGTCGTCAGCCAGCAACTGCTCCCCATGGCCTCGGGCCGGGGCCGGGCCATGGCGGCGGAGATGCTGATCTGCAACCCCGCCGTGCGGGCGCTGGTCCGCGAGAACAAGGCTCACCAGATCTACTCCCAGATCCAGACCGGGCAGCGCCTGGGCATGCGCACCATGGCCGCTTCGCTGGCCGACCTGGTGAGGAGCGGCAAGGTGCGCATGGACGACGCGGACCGCGCGGTCTCCGACCCGGCCGAATTGAGAAACCTGTTGCGGGCCGCCTGACCCATGGTGCGCGTCTCCGGCAAGATTCGCCGCCTGCTGGTCGACGCGGGCCTGGTGAGCGACGAGGACTGGGCAGCCGCGCGCGAGCGCGGAGGCCAGCCCCTCGCCACGCTCCTCAGCCAGGGCGCCCTGACCGAGACGGCGCTGCTCGCCACACTGGGCTCCGCGGCCGGCGTGGCGCCGGTGGACATGTCGCGCATGCGGCCGGATCCGAATGCGCTGGCCCTGATTCCCCAGGACATGTGCTTGGAGCACGGGATCCTGCCCCTGGCCAAGAACGACGACATCCTGACCATCGTCATCAGCGATCCGTTCGACGTGCTCCTGCTCGACGACCTCAAGCGCCTGACGCGTTGCAGCGTGCGCACCGTGCTGTCGCACCCGGCGGCCATCAAGACCGCCAGCGACACGCTGTTCGACACAGGCTCGCGCCAAGTGGACGACCTGCTCGGGTCGGTGTCCGGCAACGAAGTCGAGGTGGCGGTCGAGCAGGAACAGGAGAACATCGAGGCTGCCGCGGTCAGCTCCGAGGATGCCCCGGCGGTCAAGTTGATGAACTTGATCATCCTGCGCGGGCTCAAGGAGAAGGCCAGCGACATCCACATCGAGCCGGGCGAATCGGCGATGCGCGTTCGCTACCGCGTCGACGGCGCCATGTACGAGGCCCTGCGACCGCCGACCACCATCGGCCCCGCGTTGCTCTCGCGCCTCAAGATCATGTCCTCGCTGGACATCGCCGAGCGCTTCGCGCCCCAGGACGGCAAGTTCCAGATCCGCTTCGAGAACCGCAAGATCGACTTCCGTTTGTCGATCCTGCCGGTAGTCGGCGGAGAGAAGGCCGTGATGCGGATCCTCGACACCGGATCCATGTCGCTCAAGCTCGATTCGCTGGGCTACGAGCAAAAGACCCTCGACGACATCAAGCGCGCCTCCAACGCCGCCTACGGCATGCTGCTGCTCACCGGGCCCACGGGCTCGGGCAAGTCGACCACGCTCTACTCTTGCATCAAGGAAGTGGCCACGCCCGACGTCAACGTGGTCACGGTCGAAGATCCCGTGGAATACCGCATGGACGGCATCAACCAGGTGCCGGTCAATCCCAAGCGGGGCATGACCTTCGCCGGCGCGCTGCGCTCGATCCTGCGCCAAGACCCCGACATCGTGCTGGTGGGCGAAATCCGCGACACCGAGACGGCCGACATCGCGGTCAAGGCGGCTCTCACGGGTCACCTCGTGCTCTCCACGCTGCACACCAACGACGCGGCGACGACGATCACCCGCCTCGTGGACATGGGCATCGACCCCTTCATGGTCTCGAGCTCGCTCTTGTGCATCGGCGCCCAGCGTCTGGCGCGCAAGCTCTGCCTGCACTGCCGCATCAAGCTCGAGGCCCTGCCCAAGGACGAACTGCTGTCCGTGGGTTACCTGGAGCCTGAGATCGAGGCGTTGGAGATCTGGGGACCCAACCCCGAGGGCTGCCAGCGCTGCAAGGACGGCTACAAAGGGCGCTTCGCGATCCTCGAGACCCTGTACCTCGAGGGCGAACTCAAACGCATGGTCGTCGAGCGCCGCTCCGCCATGGAAATCAAGACTGCCGCCATGCGACTGGGGATGCTCACTCTCCGGCGCGTGGGGCTGCTCAACGTCGCGCGCGGCAAGACCTCCCTGGAGGAGGTTCTGCGCACCACGTTGGACGACAAGTAAGCCCCAACACCGAGGGAAACGTGGTTAATTTCAAGTACGCTGCGAAGAAGACGACCGGCCAGAAGGTCGAGGGAACGATCCAGGCCGACGACAAGAACCAGGCCCTGGCGGAGCTCCGCCGCCAGAATCTGACGGTCTTGAACGTCGAGGCGGTCACCACCAAGGCGGCCCGCACCTTCAAGCTGGGCGGGAAGGGTGGCGGCCTGTTCAACCGCGGGCCCTCCGTGGATCGCAACGAGCTGGTGCTGTTCACGCGCCAGCTGGCGACCATGGTGGCCTCCGGTCTGGCGCTGCTCGAGGCCATCGACGTGCTGGGCGAGCAGGCGGACACCAAGGGACTGCGCGAGACCTGCAGGAAGCTCGGTGCCGAACTGCGTGCCGGTTCCGATCTGTCGAGCGCCATGGAGACCTGCCCGCGCGCCTTCAATCCGCTGTACGTCTCGATGGTGCGCGCGGGCGAGGCCTCCGGTCAGATGGACGTGATCCTCGAGCGCCTGGCGGACTACCAGGAAGCGAGCCAGGCCCTGTCGCGGGAAATCCGTTCGGCGATGACCTACCCGGTCATCTCGCTGACCCTGGTGCTCGGCATCACGGCCTTCCTGATGATCGGCGTGGTTCCCACTTTCAAGCAGGTGTTCGAGGGCCTGGGCGCCAAGCTGCCTGGCATCACCCTGTTCGTGCTGGGCACGAGCGACTTCCTGCGGGCCAACTGGCTCGCGATCCTGGGCGGCTTCGCCGGCACCATCGGCGGTCTGGTCGTGTTCAAGAAGACCGCCACCGGCCGCCACGTGTTCGACGTGATCGCGCTGCGCGTGCCGGTCTTCGGTCCCTTGGCCCGCAAGGTGGCCCTGGCACGCTTCTCGCGCACCTTCGCCACGCTGATCCGTTCCGGCGTGCCGATCATGGCCACCCTGGAAATCGTCTCGAACACCGCGGGCAACACCGTGATCTCGAACGCGGTGGACGCTTCGCGCGAAAGCGTGAAGTCCGGTCAGCTGCTTTCCGACCCGCTGGGACGCACCAAGGTGTTCCCCTCGATGGTCGTGCGCATGATCGCCATCGGCGAGAAGACCGGCAGCCTCGAAGCCCTGCTGGAGAAGATCGCCGAGTTCTACGACAGCCAGGTCAAGGCCGCGATCAAGTCCCTGACCAGCCTGATCGAACCGATCCTGATCACCTTCATGGGCGTGATCGTGGGCGGCGTCGTGCTCAGCGTGTTCCTCCCGATCCTCGAGGTCGTGGGCAACCTGGGCGGCAAGTGACGACCGGCCGCATCCGCGGCCTGGACGGATGGGGGGGCGGGGCCGGTCCTGGGGGCCGGCCCCGCTCGTTTCGTGGCGCAACCAGAGCCCAGCGCCGCGGAGGCCAGCGGAAGTTCTTCCATCAGAACGGGTTCGGGGTGGGGGGGTGGTCTGGGGCCCCGGGCGGCCTCGGTGGGGTCCCCCGGGCCGATGCGGGGGCTGGCCCGCGGTTCGCACCGCCTGTGGCCGGGCCCCGGGCCTCGGCGGAGGCCCAGGGGTCGGCGAGCCCTCGCGGGTCGTTCTTCCCCGCCCGCGAGAAAAAAGTGGGAAAAACTCCCTCCCGCTCAAGGCCGCCGCGCACCGGGGCCGATCCATGCCCCGTCGAACGCCGCCCGCCGGACAGGGATGACCTGGAGGGGGGGTGGGAGGGACGGTCCGCGTGGACCGCCCCGAAACTCGCGAACGACGCCGGGTCAGTCCGGCACCGTTCGGTTCACAAAGCAACCCTCCCACGTGGGGAAAAAACTGCTGGAAGCGACGGCCAAGGGGCACGAAGCAGGCAGATGGAAAAAGCCAAGATGATGACCAACCGCAAGACCGCAGGTTTCACCCTGATCGAACTCATGATCGTGGTCGCGATCATCGCGATCATCGCGTCAGTCGCGATCCCGAAGCTGCTTTCCGCCCGCCTCTCGGCCAACGAGTCGGCGGCGATCAGCACGCTGCGCTCGCTGTCCTCCTCGCAGGCGCAAGTGCAGTCCTCCGGCGCCATCGACTCCGATGGTGACGGTGCGGGCGAATACGGCTACTTCGCCGAGCTCGCCGGTGCACAGCCGGTGCGCGTGACCGTCGCCGGCGCCGCGGCCGCTGGTGTCGCCGGTACCGACAACCTGACCCCGTCCGTGATGTCCTCGGCCTTCGGTGCGGTCAACGCCACCAGCCAAGTGTCGCGCTCGGGCTACTTCTATCAGATCTGGCTGCCCGCCGCGACGGTCGGTGCTGCGACCGCCGGCATCGCGGAAGACCCGACGACGGGCGGCAAGCTGGCCGGTCCGTTCCCGGATTCCGACAACGGCGAAGTGATGTGGTGCTGCTACGCCTGGCCGATCCAAGCGGCCCAGACCGGCAACCGCGTGTTCTTCGTCAACCAGGAAGGCGACCTGCTGCAGATGCTGAACCGTCAAGCCCCGCCGTACAGCACGGCGGTCGCGGGTCCGGCGTTCGACGCCGTGTTCTCGGCGGTGGGCGACATGGGCAGCCCGCTGGGCATCAACGGGGTTGCCGCGAACGACACGTTCGCCTGGTCGCCGGTCCAGTAACCGAGCGGCATCCAAGACAGTCTCGCGGGGCGTCGCCGGTCCACCGGCGGCGCCCCGCGCTCATTCCGGCAGGCCGAACAGCAGGCCCGCGTTGCGCGAGGTGGCGCGCGCCAGGCTCTCGAAGTCGCACCCGCGGACCCGCGCCAGTTCCGCCAGGACCTCGCGCACCAGGGCGGGCTCGTTGCGCGTGCCGCGCTTGCCCTGGGGAGCGAGGAAGGGGCAGTCGGTCTCCACCAGCAGGCGGTCCAGGGGCACCGCCGCCGCCGCCGCGCGATTGGCGTCGTTCCGCGGGTAGGTGACCACGCCGCTGAAGGAGATGTAGAGGCCGAGGTCCAGGTAGGGAGCCAGTTCGCGCTCCCCCAGGGTGTAGCAGTGCATCACGCCGGCCACGCCACGGTACTCCCGCAGCAGGGCCACGGTGTCCCCATGGGCTTCGCGGGAATGGACGATGATCGGCAGGTCCAGCTCCCGAGCCAGCTCCAGGTGCCAACGGAAGTTGTCGAGCTGGGCCTCGCGCGGAGACAGGTTTCGGAACCAGTCCAGTCCGGTCTCGCCGACGGCCACGCAGGCCTCCTCGCGGCACAGCGCGGCGATCTCCCGGCGCGATTCCGCGCCGTGCTCCGCGGCATCGTGGGGGTGGATGCCCGCGGTCGGGAACAGGCCGCTTGCACCGCGGCACAACTCGAACGCCAAACGGGACGTGGTCGGGTTCGTGCCCACGACCACCATCCGCGACACGCCCGCCTCCCGTGCGCGGGCGAGGACCTCGGAGCGGTCGGCGTCGTACTCGGTCCAGAAGACGTGGGCGTGGGTGTCCGTGATCACTGGCAGTTCTTGGAGAGCATGTCCGCGAGGAACAGGGCGAAGGCGTCGTCGGTCTCCCGGGAACCGACGCGCTCCAGCAGGGCGCATAGCTCGGGCCGCGGCAGGGAATCGCGCAGGGCCTGGGCTGCCTTGCGCCGCAGCAGTCCGTCCGAGCCCGATTCCACGAGCACGGTCTCCAGGGCCCTCCGTCCGCGCGTGCTGTCGCGCTCGCGCCCCAGTTCCTCCACCGCCACGTAGCGCGTGTCGGGCAGCTGCTCGAGGTCCGTGGCGATCCGGCCCAGGGTCTCGTCCACGGGCTGACGGATCGCCCGCGCCGCCGAGGTCCAGTGGCGCAGCATCTGCTCCTTGGGGGGGAACGTCACGTTGGGCCGCGGATCGAGGACCACCGGGCCGAAGAGCCGCACGGCCGAGGCGGGGGAACTGAGGGCCAAGAGCCGCACGGCCTCGTTGCGCACGCCCAACGTGCTTTGGCCGTCGTAGGTGAGCGAAAGCTGCTCCAGCAGCGGCCGAGTGAGTTCGCGGTCGGTGCTGGCCGCGACGGTGAGCAGCGCCACGCGCCATTCGTCGGCTGCCGTGGGCTCCGCGGCAAAGGCCCGCAGCGCAGCCGGGGCCAGGGTCGCCGGGCCGCGCTGGAGTTCCTCCAGGAGCATCCGCTTGGCGTCCCGCCACTCGCGCAGCTTGTCACTGGTGGAGGTGGGGGAGATCGGCGTGAAGACCCGCCTCAGGTCCTCCACGCGGGAGACGGCCGCCGGATCCAGGGGCTGGGCGGGCAGGGCCGCTCCGGGCTCCCCCGGGGTGCCGGTCCCGGTGGCCGGGTTCCCGGGGGCCCCGTGCTCGGGGGCGGGGTGCCCGGGTTCGCAGGCCGGGCCGAGGACCAGCAGCAGCGCCAGGAGCGCCAAGCTTGCGCCCCGCCAGGGGGACCGGGTGTGCGAAGCCGCTCGCCCGGTGAGCGATTTCCAACGGGTGTGCGGGTTCGGATCGGGGGGGAGGACGGCGGTGGGTGTCATGGGAGGGGTTCGGGAGGCAATGACCGGGAGGGGGCGCCGAGGCACGGGATTTGAGCCCCTCGGGGAGGGCCGTGGGCGACCCCAGCGCCCCCGGGGCCGCCCGACCCGTCGGGGAGCGTGGCTTCCAGGCCGGGGCCGGGCCCCGAGAGTCGCAAAACTCTGGCAACTCCGCGACCCTCCCTTCTATAGTGCTCAGCCTCGACAGCTCGGAAGCGGCCGTTGGACAGGTCCGGTCGGGCCCCCGCGTGGGGTCCCCTGGAGGGTCCGACGCCTGTCTCCCGGCCGCCGGGACTGCCAGCCCCCGGCAGAGCTCCGATCCGCAGTACGACCCCCACGCTCCGGACCGGGTTCCCCTCACACTCCTGTCCATCCAGCAGCAGGCGCGCCCCCCCCAGCGCGCCAGGTGATCACGCAATGAATCGACTGGGCATTTTCGTCACGGTCCTCGCCCTCGGCGCGGGCGGCCTGTCCTCTTCGTGCAGCAAGGCGGGCTCCGGCGCGACCGGCGCCATGTTCATCGAGTCCTGCGGGCTGAACTGCAGCTCCAACGGAGCCACCGGCGGGCAGATCTCCTGCGGGGTGATCAGCATCTACAAGAACCAGGAGATCGGCATCCTGTTCTCGAAGCCGGTCGATTTCGGCTCGGTCGGCAACCAGAGCTTTCAGATCGCCGACACCACCAACGCGTCGATTCCGGTGGGCTCCTTCTTGCTGGATCCCTTCGACAGCCGCCGGGTGATCTTCCGTCCGTCGCTGACGTTCGACGTCAACGGCAACCCCGTCTTCGGGTTCCGTGACAACGCCACCTACCAGATCTTCGTCCCCGGCAGGGTCCAGGGCGACCCGGCCCCGTTCATCAACTCCACGGGCGGCACGGAAAACGCCAGCCGGATGGACTGCACGGTCCTCACCAGCCTGGGCATCAACGACCCTGTTCCCGGGCCGCCGCTCGGCTCGGTCTTCGTGTCCACGCCTGGCAACCCCAGCACTCCCGCCAACGGCGCCACCGGAGTCCTGCTGACCTCCAAGGTCACGCTCCAGTTCAACGACTTGATGAACATCGGCACCCTGGTGCAGCCGGGCTCCGGCACATCGCCGTCGATCACCGTCAAGCTGGACCCGGACGGCAACGTGGCCAACACCAGCGATCAGGTCGTGCTGCAGGGGACCTTCACGTTCTCCCTGGACCAGCTCGCCCTGCAGACGACGGTGGTGTTCACGCCGGCCCAGCCGTTCCCGGGCGCCGGGACCAACCTGGCGAGCCCGCGCAAGATCGTCGTCAACCTCTCGAACACCATCCGCGACCTGACGGGCAACACGATCGGCAACGCGGGTCCGGTGGCCTTCACGCCCCAGCAAGTCACCTTCCCGCCGGTGACGATTCCCACGGGCGGTGAGCAGTTCACCAATCTGAACAACTGCGACCAGAATCGCAGCGGCGCCTCCTGGGGCGAAAGCACCTTGGGGCGTCTGACGCCCGGCCTCGGCGGCGGCTCCGGCCGCCTGGGCGACCTGCGGGTCGCGGCCGGCGAGACCGTGACCCTGCACACGGGCCCGACCTTCGGGGTCGGCCGCATCCAGTTCATCAACACCGCCCCCCTCGACGGCGACATCGTCGACATCAACGGGGTCCAGTTCCAGATCCTCGACGGGTTCGGGACCGGCGGCGGGTTCGTTAATTCGAGGGGCTCCTTCGGCCTGACCCTGGCCAACCTGGCCAGGGAGCTGAACAACAGCGTCAATCCCCTCGTGTCCGGCGCGACGTACTCGATCGAGAACAGCACCACGCTGAAGATCGTGTCCGACACCGTCGGCGCCACCGGGCTCAACTACACGTTCGACGCCTACCGGATCATCGGCGGCGGGCCGGTCGCCACTCCCTCCGTGGCTTTCATTTCCGGCCCAACGGTCCCGGTGGGCACTGCCCACTTGCTGGACGGCGTGGATGCGGAGGCCTTCGCCGCAGGCAACCTGGTCGACAACTTCGACTTCCAGGCCAATCCGGGCGGCACTCCCAACGACATCGCCGTGGCCAACGGCAACTTCGAATTCGCCTCGCTGGTGGTGGAGTCGGGCGGCCTCCTGCGCCTGGTCGGTCCCAACGCGGCGCGCGTCCTCGTCCGCGGCAAGGCCGTGGTCCAGGGCCTGATCGACGTGTCCGGCGAATCCAAGGGAACCCACCAATCGGACGACCCGGCCGGTCAATTGGCGGCCGACGGCGGTCCGAACGCGGGTTCCGGCGGCGCGGGCGCTGACCGTCCGGACAACACGGGCACGGACCTGCTCGCCCCCGGGGCGCTGGAGCCTTTCCGCCCCTGGAATTTCGGCATCGTGAACCCGGGCGCGTCGCTCGCGGGCGGTGCCGGCGTCGGCGTGGGCCAAGTGGGCACCATCGCCGCGGGCCCCCAAGGCCTGCCGCACCCCGGAGCGTTCCCGGTCACGCGCACCAACCTCGGTGCCATGCAGACGGACGCGTCCTGCGTCTCGGAGCAGGTGGGTGCGGCCGGCGGCGGCGGTGCCTATTCACTGGATGGCGGCATCGGTGTCGCCGTGGCCAACAACCCCGTGGCCATTCAGGGGGCGTCCAACACGCCCCCGGACACGGCCGGCGGTGACGCCACGAACGTGGGCCTGGAAGCGCCCACGGCGGTCCCCTTGAACAAGCGCAAGCTCACCCCCGAGAAGGGCCACCTGAAGGGCGGCTCGGGCGGCGGCGGGGCTGGTGCCCACGTGGCCCAGACCGCGACCAACGCGAACGGTGTGCCCGAGGCCTGCATCGACGCGGGCGCGGCGATCACGAACTACCGCTCCCACAGCGCGGGCGCGGGTGGCGGCGGCGGCGGTGCGATCCAACTCCAAGCGGGTCGCTCCTTGGCGCTGGGCGGAGGCATTGACGCTTCCGGCGGCGACGGAGGCAGCGCCGATGAGAACAACCTGATCAGCACCGCGCGCCTCGCGGCCCCCGGCGGCGGGGGCTCGGGCGGAGCGATCCTGCTGCAGGCCAAGCAGCTCTTCCTGTCCGCCGTGCCGTCGCGCATGTCGATCGCGGGCGGCCTCGGCGGTGTGGGCTTCACCACGGCCTTCGGCCCGTCCCTGGGCGGTGCCGGCGGCCCGGGACTGGCGCGCGTGGAGGCGGAGATCGCCCCGCTGGCCATCGACGTGGCAGCGATCCTCGACCCCATCGACCCGCTGGATCCCACGTCCCTCGACTACCTGAGCGTCGGGACCTTCGTCCGCTCCCGCAACACTCCCGCATCCTTCCAGGGCGCGCAGTCCTGCTGGATGCGGCCCACCGGCAGCTTCTTCGCGGTCGATTTCTCTGCGGACGCCGTCGGCGCCCCGGGCTGGGACATGGACCTCGTCCTGGATTTCGGTGCGGGTCCGGTCACGGTTCCGTACCGCGCCCCCAACGGCATCCTGCCCGGCGGCCAGACCTACGAGCAATTCTGGGGTCAACTGCTGGACGCGGCCCTGCAGGTGGGTGAAGTGGGAGCTCCGATCGTGGTGCGCTTCCAGGGCGCCAAGCTCACCGGTGCCATGCCCGATCCCTGCAACGTGGACATCAGCGGGCCCAGCTCTCCCCTGGCTCCGGGTTCCCTGACCCCCTGGGTGCGTCACCCGTCCGAGCTCAACGACTTCGGCACGCAGCCGGACATGGTCCGCTTCGTGATCCTCTTCGACGCATCCAAGCTGGACTTCCAGAAGATCGTCGGCGTCACCAACCTGCGCATCCAGGCCCAGCCCAACTGAGGTCTGGCGCGATGTTCGCGCGCACGAACCTGAACGCGCGACTGGAATGAGGAGTCTCCACGGCCCGCCGACGATCCCGCGATCGTCCGCGGGCCGCTTCCTTGGTGGGAGTCCGCGGAGGATCCTCCGGGTTCCCCGCCGATGAGTCCCGAGTTCCTGCTCTGCGCCCCCCGCCTGTGGCTCGGGGGAGGCCGCTGGCTCGCACCGGGTGCCCTGCATGTGCGGGAAGGCCGGATCGCCGCCCTGGGAGCGCCGGAGGCGTTCCCCCGCGGGCCCGGGGCCCCGGAGCGGGTGGAGCTCGTCGGCTGCGCCCTGCTGCCGGGTCTCGTCAATGCCCATGCACATCTGGAGCTCACGGGCCTGGGGGGCAAGACCGCGTCCGGGGCCGACTTCGGCCGCTGGATCCAGAGCGTCGTGGGCCAGCGTGCCGCGATGGGCTCCGCCGCACTCGAAGCAGGGGCCCTCGCGGGCGCGCGCCTGCTGCTGGCCTCGGGCGTCACCACCGTGGGCGACTTCGACGCCACCGGGGCGGCCGAACGTGCGCTGTCCGACCCGGCCCCACGGCCACCGGGCGCCGGGCCCCTGCCGCGGGTGCTCCTGTACCGCGAGGTGCTCGACGCCCGCGACCCCGCGCGGACCGCGGGGGAAATCCAGCGACTCGGCCGTCCCCGGCCGGGGAGTGAATCCCTCTCCCGCATCGACCGCGACGGACTTCCAGCCCAGCCGCCTCGAAGGGGAGTCGGGTCCCAGGGCCTCGGTCCCGTGCTTTCCGGTCTCGCGCCCCACGGTCCCCACACCGTCTCCCCCGAACTCCTGCGGGCCGTGGCCGCGGAGTCCCGACGGGAGGGCCTTCCCCTGGCGATCCACTGGGCCGAGACCGAGGAAGAGGTGCATTGGCTCGAACGCGGCGGGGGCCTCTTCGATCGCCTGCTGGGGCCCTCCCCGCGCGCCTCGGGCCTCGAGCTGCTCCAGGAGGCCGGCCTCCTCGGGCCCGCGCTCGCCCTCGTGCACGGCAACCTGGCGCGGGAGGACGAACGGGCCCGGGTGGCTCGGGCGGGGGCGGTGCTCGTCCATTGCCCGGGCACCCATGCCTTCTTCGGCCGCGCGCCCTTCCCCATCGAGGCCTGGCGCTCGGCGGGCGTGACCGTGGCGCTGGGGACGGACTCCCTGGCGAGCAACGTGGCCCTGGATCTGCGCCGCGAACTCGGGCAGCTCCGCCGTGCTCACCCCGATTTCCCCGCGCAGGAAGTCCTGGAGGCCGCAACCGTGGGCGGGGCACGGGCGCTCGGCCTCCAAGGCCGCGTGGGTGTGTTGCGCACGGGAGCACAGGCCGATCTGCTGGCGGTCGAGGCCCCGGAGCAGGACCCGCTGCAATTGCTCGAACGCCTGGCCTGCGGCGAATTCGAGCCGCAAAGCCTCTGGATCGGCGGGCGCCCCGTGGAATCGCTCCCCGCGCGCGATTCAGGGGTTTGAGGCTCCCCGGACGTGCAAACCGTCGGTTTCCGAAGACTCCCTTCGGGGGCCTCGGGTTGCGCCGAACGCCCCGCCAACCCAGGATGGCGCGCGCGGGGAGCCCAGTTTCGCTGCGCGCCGCGTATTCAAGGCAACCCATGACGTCCTACGTCCTTCCCAGCCCGACGCCCGACCAGGAGCGAGCCCTGGACCTGCTGCGCGCCCACCAGCGCTTCCTGTTGGTGGGGCATGTTCGTCCCGACGGCGACTGCCTGGGGGCCCAGGCGGCCCTGGCGCGGACGCTCGCGGCCCTGGGGAAGGAGGCCTGGATCCTGAACACCGATCCGCTGCCCGCCTCCCTGGACTACCTGGCGGCGGCCGGACGCTTCCGCGTGTTCACCGGCGGCGACCTGCCGGCCCACGACGTGTGCGTGTTCCTGGACTTCTGCGAGATCGATCGCTGCGGCGGCCTGGCCGCGCCCCTGCGGGCCGCGGGCTCGCGCAAGCTCGTCGTGGATCACCACATCCACCACGGCTCGACCTGGTGGGATGCGGCCTTCGTGGACGTGCGCGCGGCCGCCACGGGCCTGCTCGTCTGGCGCATGGCGCGGCACCTGGAGGTCGAGCTCGACCTCCCCGGTGCGCGCGGCGTGTTCACTTCGATCGTCACCGACACCGGCTGGTTCAAGTACTCGAACACCGACGCGGAGACCTTCCACGTGGTGTCCGAGATGGTGGCGGCGGGGGTCGAGCCCGCGGCCCTGTTCGCTTCGATCTATCAGCGCACGGGGCGCGACGAGCCCCGTGCCATCGCCCGCGCCCTGGGCCGACTGGAGTATCTCGACGGAGGCCGGATCGCCGTGATCGACCTGCCCCTCGCGGCCGCGGGCGAGGCGGATCTCGTGGATTCCGACGCGGTGCTGGACCTTGTCCGCGCAGTGGAGGCCGTGGAGGTCGTGCTGTTCGTGCGCGAAAGCCGCGACGGCAGCTGCAAGCTGTCCGCGCGCTCGAAGACCACTTGCAACGTCAACGACCTGGCGCGCCGCTTCCAGGGCGGCGGCCATGCCAAGGCCTCGGGCGCCACGCTGCGCATGCCGCTCGCGGAGGCCAAGTCGGCGCTGGTGCGCGCCGCCCTGGAATTGTGGACCGGGCCGGACGTGGAGGCACCGCGGAGCCACGCGCGATGAGGGTCGCCGTGATCTCGGACCTGCATTCCAACCGCGAGGCCCTGGAGGCCGTGTTCGCGCACATCCAGGCCCAGTCCATCGGTACCGTGTTCTGCCTGGGGGACGTGGTGGGCTACGGTCCGGACCCGGAGTTCTGCGTGGACCTCGTGCGCGGTCACGCGAAGTTGTGCCTGATGGGCAACCACGACGAGGGCCTGTTCCGCGACGCCTCCGACTTCAATCCCCACGCCCGCGGCGCCCTGGAGTACACCCGCGCTCGCATGCATCCGTCCTGGTACAGCATGAGCGAGAAGCGCGCGCGCTGGCGCTGGCTGGAAGGACTCGTGCTCTCCCATCGCGAGGGCCGCTTCCTGTTCGTCCACGGCAGCCCCCGGGATCCGGTGCGCGAGTACGTGCTCTCCACCGACGGTTTCTTGAACCCGGAGAAGCTGCGGGCCGTGTTCGATTCCTTCGAGGGCATCGCCGTGGCGGGGCACACCCATCATCCGGGAATGCACACCGAGGACCTGGCCTTCCATTCCCTGGGGGGCAACACGACCTGCACCATGGCCCTGCCCGAGACCGGCAAGGCGTTCATCAACGTGGGCTCGGTGGGGCAGCCCCGCGACGGCGACAACCGCGCCTGCTACGCGGTCCTGGAGGACCGGCAGGTCACCTGGCACCGCGTCGCCTACGACTTCCAGTTGACGGCCCAGAAGATCATGCGCACGGGCGCGCTGTCCGAGGTGCTCGCCAGGCGGCTCGCCCTGGGCAAGTAGCGGCCTGGAGGCAGGCGCCTAGCCCCGCGGCGCGAGGCCCAGGCCGGCGCGCATCACATGGCCCAGGATCTGGGGGTTCTTGCGCATGCGCCGCAGGGAATAGGGCTTCCACTCCGGTCCGAAGGGCACGTAGACGCGCACGCTGTGCCCGGCCTCGCGCCAGCGCTTCCACAATTCGGGGCGCACGCCCAGGAGCACCTGGAACTCGTAGGCGCTCTTGGCGTAACCCGCCCGCTGGACCAGGGGCACCAGTTCGCTCGCCAGAAGGTCGTCGTGGGTGGCGAAGGCCACGTGCGCGCGGCGCTCCACCAGGAGGCGCGCGCACTCCACGTAGGCCGCCCGAATCGGCCCCACTTCGGTGTGGGCGATCTTCGCCGGTTCCAGGTAGATGCCCTTGACCATGCGCACGTTGAGCGGGCCGGGCTTGAGCGCCCGGATGTCCGCGGGCGTGCGGAACAGGCGCGACTGGAGCACGAGGCCCAGGTTGGAGTGTCGCTCCCGCAGCCGTTCGAAGATGCGCAGGGTGGCGTCCGTGGTGCCGGCGTCCTCCATCTCGACGCGCAGCACGAGGCCCAGCTCCGCCAGCCGTCCGGCCAGACTGGAGTACTGCGCGAAGGCCAGGTCCTCGGAGAGCCGCAGGCCCACGTGGGTGGGCTTGACCGACACGTAGCAGTCCAGCTTGAGCCGCGCCACGGCCTGTGCCGCCGCGGCGTATTCCTCGACCACGGCCCGCGAGGCCGCCTCGGTGGTCACGTCCTCCCCCAGGATGTCGAGGATTCCGGCATGGCCGGCCGAACGCAGCCGCTCCAATTCCCTGAGGGCTTCGTCGAGGGTTTCACCGGCGATGTAGTTGCGCGCGAACACGCGCAGCAGCGGCTTGGGGACGTGGGGCAGGACGCCGAGAACCGCCTGGGAGAAGAGCGACATGGAGGGGTCGGGATTCTAGCAGCCCGCCCTGAAAGTCCCGCAGCGCGGGCGAAGCCGCAGCAGGCGTCCCTTCGACGGACGGCGGGGGACCGGCACTCCGCGCTGCACGGGAGGCCGGCCCAAGCTATCCTGGGCAGCGCCCGCCACCGCGCGGCCCGGTTTCCCCGGCTCCGAGAACCAAGCGCATGGACCAGGCACGCGTCGTCTTGATTACGGCTCCCGACCTCGAAACGGCCGAGCGATTGGCTCGCGAACTCGTGGAGCAGCGCCTGGCGGCCTGCGTCAACGGCCTGCCGGGCGCCTTCAGCATCTACCGCTGGCAGGGCAGCATCGAGCGGGCCACGGAGGTGCTCTTGATCGCCAAGACCGAGGCCTCGCGCCTGTCGGAGATCTTCGCCTGGCTCGAGCGCTCGCACCCCTACGAGGTTCCGGAGTGCATCGCCCTGCCCGCGGGGGAGATCTCGCCGCGCTACCGGGCTTGGCTGGAGCACGAGGTTCAGAGCGGAGGCCCCGCGTGAGGGTCGCGGACGATTCGCGCCGGCCCCTGGCCGGCCGGCCGCGGGTGTGGCTCGGGCTGTGGATTCTGCTGGCGGCCTGGTCGGGGGCCTGCTCCCGGGCGAGCGAACGGCCGGGCACGCCGCCGAAGAACCTGCTGCTGGTGACCGCCTCGTCCCTGCGGCGCGACCACCTGTCGGCCTACCTCTATGGTCGTCCCACCTCGGCCTGGCCGGCCAGCGAGGAAGAGCGGCGCCAGGCCCGCGCCCTCGCGTTGGACGACCTGGCCGCCCAGGGCGTGCTGTTCGCCGACGCCTCCAGCGGCAGCCCGCGGCAGTTCCCCGCGCTGTGCTCGCTGTTCACCGGCGCCCGGGGCAGCGTGGCCGGCGATCCCGCCCAGGACCAGCCCCTCGAAGCCGGAGCGGCCACCCTCGCCGAGGACTTCCGTGCCGCGGGTTTCTCCACCGCGGCTTTCGTGGCCGGTGCCTGGCTCAAGGACGCCCGCGGCCTGGACCAGGGCTTCGAGAACTTCCAGTGGCGCTTTTCCGACGCCGCCGTGCTGGAGTTGGCGCGCCAGTGGCTCGAGGAAGCCGAGCAGCGGCCGGACCGCCCCTGGTTCGTGTGGGTGCACCTCGCCGGGGGCGACCCGCCCCACGATCCCCGCGGACTTCCCGCGGTGCCCGGCGAGGCCCAGGGCGTGTTGGACTTCTCGCGCCTGTTCAGCAATCCCGCCTACGGCGGTTCCGCGGACGGATCCCTCGCCTATCTCAGCAAGCTCGCGCGCGGAGAGGCCGTCCCGGACGAGCAGGATCGCGCGCGGGTGATCGACCTCTACGACGGCGAAGTGGCGCGCCTCGCCGCGGGCGTGCGCACCCTGGCGCTGTCCTTGCGCAATCTCGATCCCGAGGGCCAGCGCTGGCGCGACACGGCCATGGCCTTCGCCGGGATCAACGGGATCGAGCTGGGGGAGCGCGATCCGCGCGCGTGGGGGAGTGACTCCCTGGCGTTGACGGTCGTGGGCGTGCCGCTCTTCCTGCGCCACCCGGGATCGCTCACCGGATCGCGCATCCTGGCGGAGCCCGTGGGGCTCGAGGACGTGGCCCCCACCCTGCGCGAGTGGTTCGGCCTGCCGTCACCGACCCGCGCGCCGGGGGGGCTTGTGGGCCGTTCGCTGTTCCCCATGCTCGACAGCTACGTGGAGCGGCCCTTCGAGCGGCGTCCCGCGCGCTGGGAAATCACGGGCACCACGCCTGCGCGGGCCCTGCGCACGCGGGAGCATTCGCTGCTCGAGACCACCACCGCCGGGGGAGTCCGGCGCGAGTTGTTCGATCGCGTCGCCGATCCGGACGAGCGACACGACATCGCCGGCCAGGAGCCTGCCCGCGTGGCGGAGCTGAACGCCGAACTCCAGCGCATGAAGTTCCATGGCGCCCGCTCTCCCTGACCGTTCTCCGGCGGCGCCCGGGAAGCGCGGCCCCCGCGCGGTCCCGTGGGGGGGCCCCGCCCGATGAACGTCGGCCGCTCTGGGTCCGACGATGCGCCGGGCGCGGCGGGTCCTTCGGCTCCCGCCTGCCCCCTGCGGGGCCTGGCCGCGGTGCTGTGCGGCCTGGCCGTCCTGGCGGCGGCCACGGCCTGGGGAGTCCTGCCGGCCTTCCTGGCACCCTGGCTCGCCGGCCCCGCGGTCCTGGCCACCCTGGCCCTGGGGCCCCTGGTCCGCTGGACGCCCGGGCCCGCCGATCCCTGGAAGCTCGCGGCCTTCACGCTGGTGCTTTCTCCCGTGCTGGCGGCGGCGATCTTCGGGCTCGCTCGCTGGGGCCTCCAAGCCGTGCACGCCGATCCGGCCAGCGCCCAGGGCTTCACGGCCCTCGCCGCGGCGTGCCTGCATCTGCTGCTCCTGGGTCGTTCCGTGCGCGCCCCGGGGGCCCCGAGAGGGGCACTGGCCGCGTTGCTCCTGGGTCTCCTGCTGTCCGCGGCCGTCGGCTTCCTGTTGTTGCGCGGCAACGAGCCTCGCCTCGTGTTTCCGGGCATCGAGCGCGCGGGCGTCGCCGCGGCCCTGGAGCGTTCGTTGCCGCCCGAGCATCCCTGGCTCGCGGGCGAGGCCTGGGACCGGGTCTGGTCGGGAGATTTGCTGGCCCTCTCCACGGCGAAGTCCCTGCACCTGGCTCCGACCCGGGCCCACGCGCTGTTCAGCGTGCTGGCGGCGTTCCTGACCCCCGCGTTCCTGTTCCTGCTCGCGTCGAGTTTGTGGCGCGACGCGCGGCGCGCCGTGGCGGGCCTGCTGCTGGCCCTGTGCGCGGCCTGCCTGCCCCTGGTCTCCGGCGCCCCGGCCTGGTCCGTGCTCGCGTTGTTCCTGGAGCCTGGTCCCGCCCATCTGGCGCTGGTGCTCTCCCTGGCGGGCCTCTTCGCCGCGTCCCACGCCCTGCGGCGCGGCGAGCGCCCGTGGGTGGGGTTGTGCGGCCTCTGTCACGGACTGGCCCTCGTGCTCGACCTCACCAGCGCCTGGCCCGCTGCCCTGTCCACCGCGCTGGCGACTTGCTCCCCGGCCTGCCCCGCCCGGGTGCGACCGCGCGTGCTCCTGGCCCTGGTGCTCGCCGCGCTTCCGGCTCTGGTCCAGGCACGACTCCTGGAGCCCGCGCTGGCCCCGTCGGGCGCGCTGGATCCCGCGTCCGTGGCGCTTGGCACCTGGCCCTGGCTCCTGCTGGCCCTGGTGTCCGCCCTTCGCGCGGTCCCCGCGGTGGAACCCGAGCGACGGGTCGTGCTGCATTTGAGCCTGGCCGCGGCGGTGAGTGGCTCGGCCGCGGCCTCCTACGGCGGCCCGTGGACGGCCGTGGAGCCCGCCTCGGCCCTGGGCCTGTTCGCCTGCGGCTGGCTCGCCCCAGGTCCCCTGGGCGCGGTGTTCACAGGCTTCAGCAGCGAGGCCTCCCTGTCGCGCGCGGCCCGGCGCTTCGGGATCGCCTGGCTCGCGGCGTGCGCGGGGCTCGGGAGCTTCGGCCCCTGGGTCCTGCGCGGTGAGTGGACCGCTGCGCGGGCCGCCGCGGGGCGGGACGAACCCCTGTGCGCGGAACGGGCCCAGGGCCTGGAACCTGGCGGGTCCGACGCGGCGGCGAAGGACCTGCGCGAGGCCCTGGCGTTCCTGCGCACCGAGCCCCAGCTCGCAGAGGACCGGGCCGTGTTGCTCGCCTGTCCCGTCCACAATCCCTACCGCACCACCCGCGATCTGCCGCAGCTGGCACTGGCGGCCGCCACGCCCCTGGCTCTCTACGGCGATTCGCGCGGCGTGGTCAATGAGCGCCATCCCGCCTTTCTGCCGCGCCTGGAGGAGCTCCTGCGGCTCTTCCGCAGGGAACAGGACCTGGATCCGACGCTGTTTCCGCGGCTGGAGCGTCTGGGGGCCCGGGCCGCGGTGCTCTTGCTGCGCGAGGAGGACGTGGCCTTCGTCCCCGGCGTGGTCGCCAAGCTGGAGCTCCTGGGCTTCGCGCGCTGGCGAGGATTCGGCACGGTGGCCCTGTACCTCGGCCCGCGCGCGGCCCACGGCCGCTACGGACTCTCCGCGGCCAAATGAACTCGCGCGCGCAAGTCCGCTCGACGGCCCCCGACGCATCCGCGGCAGGAAGCGAGCCGCGCGCCACCGTTCCGGATGCCTCGGATCGCTCGTGCGCCTGGGCCGTGTTCTGGCTCCTGCTCGCGATCTACACGCTGACCTTCAGCGGCCTGCCGGACAATCCCGACGCCGAGGTGGAGTTCCAGTCCACCCGCAGTCTCGCGCGCCAGGGAACCCTGGCCCTGGGCGGGACTCCCGAGGCCGGCGCCCTCGTCGGCGCGGGCTTCGGCGTGGCGCCCGGCGGCCCCGGCCGCGAGGGCCAGTGGTTCGGGTGGTTCGGCGTGGGCCAGGCCGCCGCCGGCGTGCCCTTCTACTGGGCGGGTTCCCTGTTCGAATCCCTGTTCCCCGGAGTCGAAGCGCGACACCGCGCGACCACCGCCTACGGAGTGCCGCGCAGCGAATACTGGCAGCACCTGTTCGTCGGCTGGCGCAATCCACTGCTGGCCGCCGCCACCGCGGCGCTCCTGGCCTTGGCCGCCCGCAGGCTGGGAGCGTCGCGGGTCGGTGCTCCCCTGGCGGCGCTGGCCTACGGTCTCTTGACGTTCGCCTGGCCCCAGGCGCGCTCCTGTCTGTCCGATGTGCAGGCGACCTTCTGCATCAGCGCGGCCTTCCTGGGCTGGCTTGCGTTCCGCGGCGAGCGCCGGGGGGCTTGGCCCACGATTCTCTGGGCCTCCGCGGCCCTGGCTCTGGCCGCGCTCACCCGCGTGGCCGTGCTGCCCGCTGCCTGCGTGCTCGCCGCGGCCTGGGGCATCGAACTCCTGCGGGCCCGCGTGGGCCCCGTGGGATGGCTGTGCTTCACGCTGCCCCTGGCGGCGGGCGCGGCCCTGTTCCTCGCGGCCAATTTCCTGCGCTTCGGCTCGCTCACCAGCACGGGCTACGGCGCCGGAATGGAGCTCGACACCTTCTTCGCCTATCCGCCGCACCTGGGTCTCGCGGGGCTGTTCCTTGCTCCGGGCAAGGGCCTGGTGTGGATGGCGCCGCTCCTGTGTCTTGCGCCGTGGGGCCTCGCGCGGGCCTGGCGCCGGGGTGACTCGGCCTGGGTGGGGCTCGCGCTCCTCTTCGCCGCCGCGGTGCTGCTTCCCGTGGCCGCCACGGGCACGTGGCACGGCGCCTGGACCTACGGTCCGCGCTACGCGTTGCCGATCTTCCCCGTGCTTTGGCCCGCCGTGGCCCTGGCGCTGGATCGACTGGGGGAAGCGCCACGCCCGGGGCTCGCCGCGCGCCTCTGCGCTCCGCTCTTGGCCGCGCTGGGCCTCGCCACGTCGCTCCCCGGCGTGCTGGTCGACCACATGACGCACCAGGACCTGGCCATGCAGGCGGCCGCGAGCGCCTGGCCCGAGCCGGGCGGCCGCAACGAACGGGAACGGGACGACGGGCGCTTCATGGCGCTGCAGTGGGACTGGCGTTTCGCGGCTCCCTGGGCCCATTGGCGCATCGCCCTGGGGCGCGCCCAGGGCGCCGGCGACGTGTATTCGGCCGAGGCGCTGTTCCAGGTGGCCCAGGATCGGCCCCTGGAGCCCCGCCACGATCGCGAACGCGGATGGCGTCACCTGGCCTGGGTCGATCTGCGCCAGCGGCTCCAGGGCCCTCTCTGGCCGGGGCCTTTCCTGGCCGGCCTGTTTCTGGGACTGGCCGCCTGGAGCGCCCGGAGGCGCCGGCGGCTGCTCCCGGCTCCCGCGGGCGGCCCGGGCTGATCCCCCTCCTCAAGGGAATGCCGTCCGGTCCCGATAGGCGTCCCGTGGCACTCACGGGGCGCATTCTGGCGGGCGCGCTCGCCGCGGCGGGTTTGTTCCTGGTCGCCGCCGGCAGCGCGTTTCCGTCCTCGGGCGGCGTGCGCGAGCATCGCCTGGAGTGCTTCGAGCTGCGCGGCGAGCCGGGCGGGCCGCCCCTGGGCTTCGCCAGCCTGCACCGCAGCGACGAACCGGGCGCCACCCAACTCGAATGGCAGATCCTCTTCCACGACTCCGAGGGCGAGGGGGACATCCAGGTTTGGCACGTGGAGACCCACGACGGCCAGGGCCGTCGCTGGGTGTGGCGCGAGCGTGCCGCGGAAGACGCCCGCAGCCTGGTGGTCGAGAGTTCCGACGACTGCCTGGAGCTCGTGGAATGGGGCCAGCGCACTGCCCTGCGCCAGCAGCTCAGCGTGCCCGCGAACTCGTTCTTTCCCCTGGAACTGTGCGAGAGGCTGCGGGAGGGGGAGCCGCCCGCGGCCGACGTGGCCCTTCTGGATCCGCTGTCGAATTCGATCGAGCAATTGCGCCTCGTGACTCTGCCCGCGGAACACGCCCCGGGTGCTCCGGAAAGCGAACTGCGGCGCTACGAGCTCCTGCGCGCCGACGGTTCCCTGTTCGCCGCCTGGACCTTCCTCGGCAAGGAACTGGTGGGCTTCCAATGGCAACGCGACGGGCTCGTGGCCGTGCGGGTGGAGGCCGAGCGCGTGGTGCGCCGGACCATCGCCACCGGCTTCTCGCGCCCCTCCCCCGAGCCGGCCCAGGGCCGCTGAGCACGGCCCCGCGGGCGGGTCACCGGTGCGCGAGGGCCCACGAGGTCGCGGCAGGGACCTGCTCCAGGGGACGACGGGTCCGCGCGCAGGCCCTGCGCCCGGCCGCTCAGGGCTGGGTCGCAGCAGCGGCCGCCGCGATTCCTCGCGAATCCGTTACACCGTCGGCACCGCGGCATCACCCGCGGCGCGGGGGGCCGTGGGGAGTGCCGGTTCCGCGGGTGCTCGCCGCGGGCACCGCTCCGATGTGAGGTCGTCGTAAAAGCGCCCCGGGCGGACCGCGACTCGGCCTAGGGACTGCGGTCCGCCCCGCGGAGCCTGTATCCTGGGCGGCCCGCCGAATCCGGGCCGGGGGCGGTGCCCCCGCGCCGCAGGCGGAGATTTTCGGACTTTGCAAAGCATGCACATCGCGCTTCGTCCCAAGCGCGTGCCCCAAGGGCGCGCCGTCTTCGCGCTGGGCGTGCTGCTCCTGGCCGCCGGCTCCTGCCGGAGCCCCGCGGAGCAGCGCGCGGCCGCCGACCGGGAGGTCTATGCCCTGATCGAGAGACGCCGGGCGGAACTGGGCAACCGCGAAAAGTCCTTCACCATCGAGCCGAACCCGGAGAGCCTGCGCAGGCGCCTGGAGCGCGGGGAGGTCGCGGAGCTCGCGCCCCTGTCCCTGGTCCAGTGCCTGGACATTGCCGCCGAGAACAGCCGGGACTTCCAAACCCAGCGCGAGAGCCTGTACCTGTCCGCCCTGGACCTGACCCTGGAGCGCTACCGCTTCCGCGTCCAGGAGACCGGTTCCCTGGGGGCGCTGCTCACGGGCGACGGCGAGGGCGCCACCGACGCCTCCTTCGACGGCGGCCTGGGCTTTTCCAAGCTGCTCGGCACGGGCATGGCCATCGTGGGCAACATCGGCCTGTCCATGGCCCGGGACCTGACCCGGGCCGACGCCTTCGACCTGGTCTCCAACGCCAGCCTGGGCATCACCCAGCCGCTCTTGGCCGGCGCGAACCCGCGCATCGTGCGCGAGCCCCTGACCCAGGCCGAGCGCAACGTCGTGTATGCGGCGCGCAGCTACGAGCGCTTCCGCCGCACCTACGCCGTGGACGTGGCGTCGCGGGTCTACCGCATCCTCCAGCAGGCGGACACGGTCGTCAACGAAGAGAACAACTACAACAACCTGCAGGTGCTGCGCCAGCGCAACGAAGCCCTGGCGGAATCGGGCCGCCTGTCGGCCATCGAAGTGGACCAGGCACGCCAGGACGAGCTGCGTTCGCGCAATCGCCTGGTGCAGGAGCGCCAGCGCTACGAGTCCCTGATCGACGACTTCAAGACCTTCCTGGGACTGCCGGTGCCGATCCCGCTCTCGGTGGATCCGGAGGAGCTCGCGCGCCTTTCCGCCGAGGAGCCCGAGAGCTTCGATCTGGAGGCCCTGCGTCTGGACGAGCTGGCCCTGGGCCTGCGGCTCGACCACCAGACCGTGCTGGACCGCGCCGACGACAGCGCCCGCGCCGTCGAAGTGGCGGCGGACGCGCTGCGCTCGCGGCTCACGGTCTCGGCCGACGCCTCGATGGTGAGCCAGGAGGGCAAGCCCCTCGAATTCCGCAACAAGGACGTCGACTGGCAACTGGGCCTCGATCTCGACCTGGCCCTGGACCGCTTTCCGGAGCGCAACCGCTATCGCGAGGCCCTGATCCGCCAGGAGAGTTCGCGGCGCGAAGTCGAGGAATCCGGCGACACGATCCGCGTGGCGGTGCGCGACGACCTGCGCGACACCGCGGCCACGCTGGAGGGCTATCGGATCCAGCGCCTCGCGGTCGAGCTCGCCGAGCGCCGCATCGAGGGCGCCAACCTGAACCTGGAAGCCGGCCGCGCCACGACCCGCGACCTGCTCGAGGCCCAGGAGGCGCTGCTGGAGGCCCGCAATGCCGCCACGGCGGCCCTGATCAACTACCAACTCGCGCGCCTGGCCCTGTTCCGCGACCTCGAGCTGCTGCGCGTGGACGAGCGCGGCATTGCCTTCGAGCGCGAGCTCTTGACCAGCGCGGCCTCGGGTGGCGGCGCGCCGCCGGGGGCCCTTCCCGCGGAACCCTCCGCCGGACAGGATCGCGGCGGCGGTGACGGACTGCCTGGGGCGAGCACGGAACTCTCGGAGCAACGGCCATGAGCGAAATGAAGCGCACTTCCCTCCGTCCCCTGGTTCGCGCCGCCTGTGCCGCGGGCGTGCTCGGCTGCCTCCCGGCCTGCGGCCTGGGAAGCTGGTTCTCCGACGAGACCTCGGAAGCCGTGTCCGGCGCCGAGGTGCGCCGCGGGCCCCTGGCGATCCGCGTGGTGGAACGCGGCAGCCTGAAGGCCGCCGATTTCGTCAGCATCCGGAACGAGCTGGAGGGCAGCTCCACGATCCTCTCGCTGGTCAAGGAGGGCGTCCAGGTCAAGGAGGGCGACCTGCTGTGCGAACTCGACGCCACGAATCAGATCGAGAAGCGCGTGCAGCAGGAAATCGCCGTGCGCAACGCGGACGCCGCCTACGTCAAGGCGACGCAGAATTTCGCCATCCAGCAGAGCCAGAACGAGTCCGACATCGCCCAGGCGCGCCAGAAGCTGGCCTTCGCCGAGCAGGACCGCCGCAAGTACCTGGAGGGCGACAAGAAGCTGGCGCTCTCCAAGGCCGAGCAGACCATCACGCTGCAGCAGGAGGAGTTCAAGCGCGCGGAGAACAAGCTGGAGTGGTCCACCAAGCTGGCGGACAAGGGCTTCCTCACGGCCACGGAGCTGGAGGCCGACCGGCTGGCGCGGACGCGCGCCCAGGTGCTGCTCGACCAGGCGACCAAGGAGCGCGACCTCCTGGTCGAATTCCAGGTCCAGCGCGACACGGACAAGCTCGACGCCGACCTGGCCGAGGCGAGCCGCGAGCTCGACCGCGTGATGCTGCAGGCCAAGGCGCGCCTGGTGGACTTCGAGTCGGACATGAAGACCAACGAGGCCAAACTCAAGATCGAGAGGGAGAAGCTCGCCAAGCTCGACAACCAGATCGCCAAGGCCAAGATCTACGCGCCCAAGGCGGGCATGGTCGTCTACGCCAAGCAGGAGGAGGGCGGCCGGGGCATGGGCCAACAGCAGCCCATCCAGGAAGGCACGACCGTGCGCGAGCGCCAGGAGCTGATCACGATCCCGACCGCGGGCGGGATGCTCGCCACGGTCAGCCTGCACGAGTCCGTGCTGAAGCAGGTGCGCCCAGGCCTCACCTGCGACGTGCGCGTGGACGCGGTGCCCGGACACGTGTTCCACGGCGCGGTGACCAGCGTCGCGGTGCTGCCGGACCAGAACTCCTGGTTCGCCAACCCGAACACACGGCTCTACACGACCATGGTGCAGATCTTCGACGGCGTCGAGGAGATGCGGCCGGGCATGTCCTGCGCGGTGGAGATCCGCGTCGACGACATCGCCGATGCGATCTACGTTCCCGCGCAATCGATCTTCCGACACCTCGGCAAGAACGTGGCCTTCGTGGACCACGGTGGTGAGAAGTACGAGCCGGTCGAGGTGGAAACCGGCCGCTTCAACGACACCCACGTCCAGGTGCTCAAGGGCCTGAGCGAAGGCACCACCGTCCTGCTCTCGCCGCCCTCCACCTTCCAACTGCAGGCCGGGGCCAAGGAAGGCGACCGCGCCGGGGAGAACGGCGTGCGAGAAGGGGCCGGCCCCCCCGGGGCGCCGAATGGCGGGCCCACCGCGGCCGGTTTCGGTGCTGCCGCCGGTCCCGGCGCCGATCCCTCCGCGGGCACTGCCGGCCCCCAGGGCGCGGGATCTCCCCCAGAGGGCGCCGGGGGCGAGGCTCCTCCCGGTGGCGGCCGGGCGCGCGGTCAGCGCGGCGGCGGCGAGGGCGGCGGCAACTGGACACCGGGATCCGGCCGGGGCCCGCGGGGCTCGGGCCGCGGACGCCCGCCCCAAGGTGAAACGCCGGCCACCGGCGATCCCGCCGGGGGAACGCCGGCCGGCGAGGGGCCCAAGGGAACGGACGAGCCCAAGACCGGCGGCGAATCCACCCGGGCCGGCGATGCGTCCGGGAATTCCGCCAAGGCCGGCGAGAAGCAGTGAGCAGCCGGCCCCTCGTGCACACCGCCGCCGAACCGGTGGCGGATCTGGAGCATGTCTCCCGTGTCTACCGCATGGGCCAGACCGACGTGCGCGCCCTGGACGATTTCTCCTTCACCTTCCGGCAGGGGGAGTACTGGGCGGTCATGGGCAGTTCCGGATCGGGCAAGTCCACGCTGCTCAACATCCTGGGCTGCCTCGACCGGCCGAACAGCGGCACCTATCGCGTGCGCGGCGAGGACACCCAGGGGCTCAGCGACGACGACCTCTCGGAGTTGCGCAGCCGCCATTTGGGCTTCGTCTTCCAGAACTACAACTTGCTGCCGCAGCTCAATGTGCTGGAGAACATCCTGGTGCCGATCTTCTACCAGGACGTGCCTCCGCCGGGCATCGAGGAGCGCGCCAAGGAGCTGGCGCGCCGCGTGGGGCTGGGAACGCGCCTCGAGCACCGGCCCACGGAGCTCTCCGGCGGACAGCAGCAGCGCGTCGCCATCGCCCGGGCCCTGATCAACGATCCGGCGCTGATTCTGGCCGACGAGGCCACCGGCAACCTCGACAGCACCACGGCCCAGGAGATCCTGGCGCTGCTCGACGAGTTGCACGCCGAGGGCAAGACCATCGTGCTCGTGACCCACGAACCCGAAGTGGGCAAGCGGGCCCAGCACCTGTTGCGCCTGAAGGACGGACGCATCGAGGAGGTGCGCCACAATCGCGCGCCGTCCGGCGGCCCCTCGTCCTCGAACACCGCTGGGACCGGGGGGGCCGGCTGATGCGCGGAACCCTGATGCGCACGGTGCGCCTGGGCGTGGGCAGCCTGATGCTGCACAAGCTGCGCAGCATGCTGACGACGCTCGGTGTGCTGTTCGGCGTGAGCAGCGTGATCGCCATGCTGGCCATCGGCGAAGGCGCCTCGAAGAAGGCCCAGGACCAGATCCGGGCCCTCGGCAGCCAGAACGTGATCCTGCGCAGCATCAAGCCGCGGGAGGACTTCGCCACCGGCGGCCAGGCCACGCGCGTGGTGAGCTACGGTCTCCTGAACGACGACCTGGCCCGCGTGGAAAAGACCTTTCCCGGCGTGCGCCGCGTGGTGCCGGTGCGCGAGATCCCCCTGGAGGTGCGCAATCAGGACCGCGCGCTCAACCCGCGCGTCATGTCGACGCTGCCGATCTACCGCGACGTGACCGGCCGCGTGGTGAGCGAGGGACGCTTCCTTTCCGATTCCGACGAGCAGGCGGTGGCCAACGTGTGCGTGCTCTCCGACGAGGTGGCGCGCTACCTGTACCCGTTCCAGTCGCCGATCGGAGAGAAGGTCAAGATCGGCGCGGACTACTACGTGGTCGTGGGCACGACGCTCTCGCGCAAGCGCCTGGGCAGCGACCCGGCCATGGCCGGCGAGGTGTCCGCCGCCGAGGTCTTCATTCCCCTGGAGACCGGCCGCAAGTGGTACGGCGACCTGCAGGTGAAGATCCGCGCCGGCAGCCGCGAGATGGAGGAGGTCCAGCTCCACGAGATCGTGATCGAAGTGGCCGCGGCCGAGAACGTGCCCATGGTGGCCGCCGCCGCGCGGGAGATGCTCTCCAGGAACCACCGGCAGCGCGACTACGAGATCGTGGTGCCCCTGGAACTGCTCCTGCAGGCCGAGGAGACCAAGCGCACGTTCAACATCGTGCTGGGCTCGATCGCCTCGATCAGTCTGCTCGTCGGCGGCATCGGCATCATGAACGTGATGCTCGCCACCGTGACCGAGCGCACGCGCGAGATCGGCATCCGCCGCGCGCTGGGCGCCAAGCGCCGCCACATCGTGACCCAGTTCCTGGTGGAGACCGTGGTGCTGTCGGTGGGTGGGGGAGTCTTGGGCGTGATCCTGGGCCTGGTGATTCCGCAGTACGTGGAATACGCCTACGACATGCCGACGATCGTGACGCCGCTCAACCCGCTGATCGCCTTCGGCATCTCGGTGGGCATCGGCATCGTCTTCGGTCTCTACCCCGCCTGGCGCGCGGCCAACATGGACCCCGTCGAGGCGCTGCGGCACGAGTAGGCGCCCCCGCGGAGGCGTGTCACCCGCCCCACCGCAAGCCTGCCAGGGCGAGCGTCAGGTGGAGCCCGACCCAGGCGTGGACCGGCGTGATCTTCATGCGGATTCCTTCCGCCGGCCGGACCCCCAGGGGCCCTTCGCCCCGGGCCCTCACGAGAGCGGTGCCCTGAGCCCCAGCGCCTGTGCGAAGTGACCGGTGGAGGGCATCTCGACGTCGTCGAGGTCGGCGAGGGTGCGGGCCACGCGGCGCAGGGACTGGATTGCCCGCGCGGAGAGGCCGCGGGCCTGCGCGGCGCGCGTGAGCAGGGCGCGGGGTTCGCCCGCGAGCGGGGCGGCCCGGTCCAGGTCGGCTCCGGTGAGGTCGCGATTGGCGAGCGGAGGGGAGCGCGCGAGCATGCGCGTGCGCGCCCGAGCCACGCGCGCGCGCCATTCGCCGTGGGAGGGCTCCCGACTGGCCGCGCCGGCGGCGCACAGCTCGTCCACGCTGGGCACGTCCAGGCACACGGTCAGGTCGATGCGGTCGAGCAGGGGGCCGGAGATGCGCTGGCGATAGCGCTGGACCGCCGTGGGCGGACAGTGGCAGGGGATGCGCGGGTGGCCGCGGTAGCCGCAGGGGCAGGGATGCGTTGCCAATCTGCCAGTCGACTCTGAGGGCTCCCAGGCCCCTTCCCCGGGGCTACCAGCTCGCTCCAACCACCCTGGGGGAGCACCTTCGGAAGCGACGGATGGACCTGGGAGTCAGCCAGGCGTCACTAGCCAGGCAGCTTGGTGTGGATCCTTGGACGGTCGTCAACTGGGAGCAGGATCTGACGCGGCCACAGGCCAGCAAGTTAGGGTGCTATATCAGTTCCTCGGGTACTCGCCGGAGCCCGTTCCGGCAGACCTGCTGGCCGTATTCGAGCCGCGCGCCGCAAGCTGGGCCTGTCCCAGATCGGGCTCGCCCTTCGGATTGGAGTCAATCCCTCCACGGTGCAGAAGTGGGAGCGTGGCCGGCGGCGTCTGTTTCGCCGCTATCAGGAGCTGTTCGAACGCATGATCGAGGCGTCCGGGCTTCTTGGGTCGGACGGTTCCCGACCTAGCGAGGAGCAGTCTCCCTGAAGCACTGCACTGCCGTTCTCGTTTCACGTACTGAAGCTGCTCCCGGCTCACTTCCGGGAGTCCCTCTGCTCCCAGCAATGGAATCTTAGGAATGTCGTAGTCCTGAAACGCGTCGTCGGATAGCCTTCCACTCATCCAGGTGGCGCCGCCCTAGTCAATCCGATCCCCCTTCTTCCAACCAAACTGGAGGAGCGATGAAGCTTGCAATTCTCGGTACGGCAGTCGTTCTCCTTGTAGCCCCGTTCTTTCTGATCGCCGGGCCGAAAGCGCCGGAATCAGAGGCGCTTGTGTGTGGAACGAATGTTCAACAGTCCGACTGCGGAACAGAAGTAGCAAAGCTGGCAGAGGCCTTGCGGATGAAGCTTGAGGTCTTCGACTATCAACGTCTGCAACGCGCTGTCGACGAACTTCTCACCCTAAACGCTAAAGAGGCATACAAGCGAATATATGAGGAGAAGGACTCCACATGGGTCTTCGTCTCGACCCAATTCGGACTCGGCAATTATGAGGGCAAACACGAGAAGTTCGAGCAAGTTTACACAGAGAAACAGATCGAACTCAAGAAGTCCAGGACCGAATTCTTCGATGGATTGCAGTGGCTGGTTTACAAGAGCTCAAGCATTGATCAGGCTGTCGCCTTGGAGGCCTTGCGGGCGTATCAAGCGTGCAAGTTGATCTCTTCCCCGGCGGCCGGAGTCAATCTCTCCGCAACCCTTGAAACGCCCCCAGGAGAACTGCCGGCGAGATTCAAGGTCCATATGAGCTTCGTCGCTGGAATCAACTACGTTCGCGATAGTACAAATGCTGAAATCAAACTGGTTAGCTGCACGCTTGAAGGTGACCCACCGTTCAAAAGGGGCGCGGAGATCGTGCCCGGAAAGACGTTCGATTTCGCGGTTCAAATGGCGGCCTACGGTACGGGGGTCGTCCAGGTCTCAATGCAGAAGTGTGGTAGCCGAGCGGTATTTCTACCGTTGCCCAAGCCGCCGCCGCCTATGGCCTCAAAGGTCCGAGTTGAACTTGGTGATGCGGTGATTACTCCATCGCAAATGACCGAGTGGGAACGAATCAATGTGGGAGCGTTCAAAGCCCAGTTTTCGCTAGTCCCACCGACTGCCGCCAACAGCTCTACGAGAGAATTTGAAATCCGTATGGATCCCGGAGCTCGATCTGCCAAGGTAACAGGAGAAACACGATTTGAGTTCTCAATTCGCGGAATCACGGGCCTACTCGCAGTAGCCATAGATTCACCGAAGGGGAGAGCCCATCTATGGCTAAATAAAGCAGGGAATGTTGGTGGTGATAAGGGAATGGGGGGCGGGATCAACTCAGAGCATTCCCACGGAGTTGGTCGAGTTGCCGATAATTTTCATTTCCGCACCACTGAGTCGAACCACTACGGGCAATATCATCCTCAAGCCACACGACGATGATACTGGGCACCATCCTCGCATCAGTATTCCTTTCACACTCACCATCTTGCCATGATCAAAGTGCGAGCTTAGAGCGGCGCGGCTACGGCTCGGACTCCAACCATACCCCAGCTCGCTGAGACTCGGCGTGGACCTCCACAGGGTATCACCGATGGATATGGGGATCAGCATCGAGCATCTTCCCAGTATGCAGGGCCTTCTGTGCGTGTTGCTCACGCAATCACAAGAGGGCCGCACTTCTGTTTGACCATGTCGACAGAGTACCACCGCCTTTGAACGTGCCCGAGCTTCGGACGGACTCGAATTCCCGGGCGGGTTCGTAGGGTGGCTTCCAGGGATCCATGAAGTGGCTAGTAAGCTGTCCTTCTACCGAGGAATGGCCGCACTTCCTCAGGAGGGATTCAGACTTGAGCGACTCCAGGCAGTGCACAGAGACGCGGCGCTAGTTGAGGCAGCTCGGGTCTACAGGGCGCTCGGCGCAAGTGCCGCGGTTCTTGATCTCGTCCATCCTGAAGTTCTAGTTCAGGGAGAAAACCTTGACCGCACAACGGGCATGGCCGCCTTGTTGTCTTCAGTTCCGATTGCAATTGAGGACAACCTTGCATGGGATCAAGTGGCGTCCTTTCGACAAGATGAGGCCGCTAGGCGGAAGTATAGGGACTTGCACTTATGGCTAGATCAAGCCTCCTCCGCAACTAGCCAGCAGCACCTTCAAGACATCATTGGTCAAAAGCTCGATGACTACCGGTGGGCAATCGCCAAGCATGGTCTTATCACAAGAATTAGCGCGGTAACTTCTCTGCTCAGCTTGGGAGCTGTAGTTCCAGAAGCAGGTGGGCTAGCAGCGAGTGCTGCCAATATTAGCCCGATCGTGGGCACCCTACTGGGTGCCGGTCTGACGGTACTAGGTGTCGGAGCGTGGGCAGCGAGGCGAGAGATAGAGCTTGAGGACGTCAAGCGAGGCGAAAACAGAGAGGTAGCATACATCTATGAATTGCAGTCGCTCGACCTCCCGCAGAATGCGGCGGCAGAGGAAGTTCAGCGCCCTCCTTCCACTCAAGTGGACGAGAAGACAGCGGCATTGTTCCGCCTGAATGAGGCCACGATGCATTTACACCTACGACCGAGGCCTGATTCTAATGGCGCACAGCATGCTTCAGCGCTCGGTAATGAGTAATCCGGTAAGGAATGGGAAGCAAGACGATCAGTGGCTCTCAAGAAGACATAATCTTAAGCGGGCAGGACCTGGAACGACTTCATTCACTCCTATTCGAAAGTGGACCGTCCGATCTCATGCTCCCTGGGAGTGCCCCGATCTAATCCGTTGTAGGTAAAATGCTATGAGTGAATTCGCCGGACCCATTTGGGCTGCCGTGGTTACAGGGGTGGCTGCCTGACTTCTGGAGGGGCGAAAGTACTGGCTCCGCGGGCGCAGGATGCGAGGAGGGGCGAATCTTGGCGCAGTTTCAGGAGTCGGATTCTTGAGTCATTTTTCAGCGGCCATTACCAGCGCGGCCATTGTGCTCGCGATCCTGGCGGCAATTCGCTACTTCGCGCCCTCAGTGGGGACGGACCGAGCAATGGTTGACAAGATTGCCCGCGCGGAAGTTCTTAGGGGAATGCCAATTGGGAGCATTGTTGCATGGCTACCGCCAGACGGAGACAGGCGAGCATTGCCTCCCGAGGGCTGGATTAGATGTGATGATTCTGCAGGCGGCGCACTTGACCTTCGAAGAAGAGTGTTGGTAGGAGGGCCAACCTCGATGGCGGGAACAGACCAATCCCTAGGCGATGTGTCGAGTTGGACTGTAAAAACCGTTGGCGGCCCACTAAAGGACATGGACCTGCAATGGTTTAGCGTTGTGTTTATTCGACGAGTGAAATAGCCCATACTCTCTGTCAGCAAATTGGCGGGTTGCAAGAGAATCTAGTCGATCGCCAGCCTGATTGCGCATGGTTGGGTTGCCAATCTGCCATTCGACCCTACGGGCTTCCCGGCCCGTTCCGAGGGGATATCCGGTCGATCCCCGAACTCCTGGCGAACATCTTCGGCGACGCAGGATGGACCGCGGACTGAGCCAGTCGGCGATGGCCCGACTGCTAGGAGTTGATGCTGCAACGATCCTAAACTGGGAGCGGAACAAGACGCAGCCAGGACCGGCGCGGCTTCGGTCGCTCTGCCAGTTCCTCGGGTACTTCCCCGAGGCGATTCCGACCGATCTGCCGAGCCGTATCAGAGCAGCTCGGCATCTGCTCGGACTCAACCAGGACCAGCTCGCAGAGAGGCTCGGTGTGAACCCCTCCACGGTTCAGAAATGGGAACATGGGCGGAAGCGCCCGTACCCCCGCTTCGTCCGGCTGTTCGAGGACCTGGTCGAGCAGTCGGGACTCCCGAAGTACGCGGTCTGATGGGGCGGTCGATCAACGTGCAACCCAGACTCGCGCAGGAGCAGAGCCCCGAGTGCCCGTACCGTTGGCTGCTGAGGCAGTCGCCATCCGCTTAGGGTCCCCACGGTCGACGCGGATCTCGTGTCGCGCGGTAGTGGACGCGGCATTCGGGGCGCACACGCGCTTCCTGAGACACAAGTCAGGGAGGCATGGTGATTTACAAAATCCCAACGTTGCACTTCTGAGAATTCATCGATTCCAGCTTGCATCGAGACTTGGGCGTAGGTACAAAACCGTCACAGAGCGCCCCACGTACCAAAAAAAAGGAGACTGCAATGCGTCTACTTCCTGCTTGGCGTTCAACATCCACGCTTCTTTCGTCCGCATTCCTTCTCGCACTCGCTATTCCCGCGGGCAGTGCACAGCAAGTCTGTACCCCAACCGCGCCGGCCACGGGGGAAGCCTGTGTCAAGCCTCTCACTGGCTGCGTCTGCCAAGGCAGTGCCTCTGGGACTGGGACGGGCTTTGCGGATTGCGAGGGATGCAGCTACAGCATGACCGTTACTCTGAATTGCACGTATGCGCATAGTCCTCCCAGCACGCATACGTATGGTCCCTTCACCGGTACACTCCCTTGCGATTCCAAGGTTGGACTCATTGTCAGATGCCCGTGCACTGGAGGGACCTTTACACCGGTTACGGTCGACTGCGGGTCTTGCCAGTAGAAAGGTAAGGTGGGGTACCATCAAACCTAGATCTCAATTTGTGAATCAACGCACCGAGGCTTCTAATGGCAAGCAAGGCAACTATCATTCTTTCGACCTTGGCCGCGAGTGGGATGGTGGTCATTGTGCTCATCACAGCATTCGATCTGAAGATTACAAATGCCGATAGTGTGGGCCGCGGGTCTGTGGATTCACGTTTGATCGCCCAGGGTGGAATCGAGTCGCCACGAAGTGATGATATCCCACGCGTTGTAGTCCAAATGCCAGAGCCTCCTGGCGAATTTGCTGGAGCAGGGGTGTCGGCTTTGGCCAATGCTGCTGAGAAACTGGCCACAGCCAAGGTCTATGAGCAGGACAGCCGGACACTTGATCAAAAATATGACGGGGCCACGCTTGGGCAGCTCATGGCGGCCAAGTGTTTGCTTGAAGAGCGCCGAGATTCAGATCGTGACCGTATCGGAAAGGAACTGATTGCCGCTGGTAGATTGAGCGAGGTAATTCCAAATTCGGCCGGCCAGGCCGCTATAATTGCTGGGGCCAAAGACGGCAGCCCCGTCTCGACCATCCAGACATTTGACTTCGTCGACGGCGTCAGTGTAGTGAAGGCAGCCGTCATCAGCGGGGAAGAGTTTCCAGACTATAGAGCTCTAGAACTCGAGGTTTGGTGGCTGGATTGCAAGATCCACACTTTGAAGAAGAAATCCGCTTCAGAGCAGGTGATGCTGAAATAGTTAGCCTGTAGGCGAGATGAATAGAATTTGCGCCTGAAACGACTTTACGGTTATAGGGATAATCGACTTCGCTGCGGGTAATGGATCCCGAGTAATCCATCCCGAGCAAAAATGGCCCAAGTCGTTCCAGCGATTGAAGGCTGGAGGCTCTCCAACGGACGGCGATCCGTGTGGGGTGTAACGCAGTCACTCCCAATTTGACGTAGCCGATCAGCGACCTGCCATCTGGTTGACGCGTGATCTGGGCTGCACGCTCCTGTGGATGAGCTCACACGAGCGGCGAGCGCAGCGCGATCGCGCGGGCGAGATGCTCGGGTCCGACGCGCTCGGCGTCGTCGAGATCGGCGACGGTGCGCGCGACGCGGCGGATCGATTGCACAGCGCGCCGATAGGCTGCGCGATTTGACGACGCGATCTAGTAGTGGGCGCAACCTTCCGTCGAGCGGAACGGCCACGTCGAGCTGGTCGGCCGAGAGCTGCGTGTTGCGCTGCAATCCTTGTCGCACTGCTTGTCGCGCGCGCGCACGCTCCACGCGCCGGCGCACGGCAGCATCCGTCATGTCGTTCGCTGCATCCCCGCGGGGATGGGTGCTCAGTTCGTCGAGCGTCGGCGCCGTGACTTCGACGCGCAGATCGAACCGATCAAGTAGCGGACCGGAGATTCGTCCGCGGTAGCGCGCCACGTGCGACGGCGGGCAGCGACAAGGAATCGTTGGATGCCCCTGGTACGAGCACGCGCATGGATGCGTTGCCAATCTGCCAGTCGGTCCTGCGAGCTCCCAGGCCCGTCCGGCGAGGCTATCCGGCTACTCCCCGCACGCCTGGCGAGCACCTCCGGCGTCGCCGCATGGACCTGGGTCTTTCCCAAGAAGCCGTCGCCCAACGCCTCCAGGTGAACGCCTGGACCGTCCTCAACTGGGAGTGGAACAAGACGCAGCCCGGCGCGAAGCACCTGGGGCGGATCACCGAGTTCCTCGGCTACTTCCCGATTATGGGAGCGGCGGCTACTCTGCCGACCCAGATCTTCGAGACCCGGCAGCGGCTTGGTCTCACGCAGGCGGTGTCAAGGCTCGGCCATTCGGATCCACCCTCAGTTCGGTCAAGCGGATCCACTTGGGCGCGGCTGGAAAAGTCGCCTAGGGCGCCTGACAGGATCGGGATGAGGCTCCTGGAAGGCCAGACGCGGGTAGCCGGAAAATCGGGCCCCAGTTCGGGCAAGCGGATCCACCTCGACCATGAGCCGATCTCTCAGCTCGCCTTCCGAGCCCCAGGCGGGTTGCGGTAGGGAGTGTCCTTCCATGACCACGACGTGAGCGTGGTGCAGCAGCCGGTCCATTCGGGCGTCGTGTAACGCAGGAGCTTCTTGTCGTAGCTCTGATCCGCACGCGCGCCGCGCAGCGTCGAGAGCATTCGGTGCGCCGACGTGTATGCGACTGAGTGCCCGCCGCGGCAGGCGCGTTCTCCGATCGCCTGCGCGAGGTGTGACTTGCCGACGCCCGTCGGGCCGATCAGGAGCACGTTCTCCTGCTTCTCGACGAAGTGGCAGGCCGCGAGATCGACGAGCTTCGCCTTCGATTTTCGGATTGAAGGACCACTCGAAGTCCTCCAGGCGCTTCGTGGTCTCGAAATCGCGCGCCGGAGGCGCTGCTCGAGCTTCTTGGATTCGCGCCGCTGCACCTCGTCGCAGCAGACTCGAAAGAGGAAGTCGGAGTGCGAGATCACCCCGTCGGTTGCTTCGCTTTGGTCCGCAGGTCGAGCGTGTGCAGCACGCCGGAGAGCCGTAGCTTGAGCACCGGCACGAGTTCGTCAGTGATGGACATGGAGGAGTTCTTGGTGAGCGAAGAGGGACTCAGTGGGTCGACGAGTGAAGCGTGCCCCTTCGACCACGCTCGCACGCGTTCACCCGGGAGGGCTGAGGTCGAGTCCCTTCCGCAGGATGTTTTCAGGTCCGCGGTACCTCGAGGAAGCCGAAGTGCAGCGCACGCTTGGCTGCCTTGCAGGCACGGTCTCTGGGGAAGGTCTCCAGGTGCGTGACGATCGCCTGCACGCGACGTAGCTGGGTCAAGACGTCGTCGGTCGAAAAGACCGCAGCGACGAGCGCTTCGACCTCGGGACCTATCCGCTTCGCACGCCCGTCCCAGTGCGAGCGGCTGCGCTCGCACCAGTCACGCCGATGCTCGGGCAGGTGTTCCCTGACCGTGCTGCGGCCGCCGCGTGGAAGCCTGGCGTGCGTCCACAGGCAGGTGTTCTTCCCCGAGCCAGATCGCGATCGATGTCTTCGTGCAGCGCACCCACAGGTCCTGATGCGGATGCTTCCAGGGCGCGGAGTAGAAGGCGCCATCGACCTGCACGTGGCTGTCGCTGTGTAGCCGCGCCAGCTTCCAGATCACGATCTCGAAGCGCGCCTTCGGCAGCGGGATCAGCGCCGAGCGCTCCGCTTCTTCGAAGAGCTCGATTGGACGACGAGCCGTCGTCCCATGCACGCGCTCGATCTGAGACCTCCATCGTCCAGCGCTCGAGCGCAGCCTGGTCCTGGACGATATCGGTCGACTCCCAGGTCCTGAGGAAGTTGCCGCTGACGTAGCGCACGCCGGCCTCGACCTTGCCCTTCTTCTCCGGCGAGCGCGGCGGCGTCGGGTCGATCTGGAAGCCGTAGTGGCGCGCCAGCTCGCGATAGCTGCGCTGGATCAGCGGATCGTCGTCGACAAAGGCCGCCCGCACCACCGCGGCCTTCAAGTTGTCCGGCACGATCACCCCGGGGCACTGCCGAAGTGCTCAAAGCCTGGATGCAGCCTGATCCAGGTCGCGACCTTCTGATCAAAGCACAGCGCGCAGTACGCTCGCCGGCTGAAGCCGAGCGTCATCACACGACCCAGCTCTTGCGCAGGATCCCCGCACGGGGTCGTAGCGTTTGCCGGCGTAGCCGAAGTCCACCTGCGCGACATCGCCGGGCGGAGTCTCGACGCGCAAGGCTACGTCGGTGGCCCTGGGGCCCTCGTTGTTCTCGAGCCGCAGGCACAGGCGCTTGATCGCCGAGAGACTGCCCGAGTAGTCGGGCGGATTCACCCGCAGGTGATCGTGGATCGCCGTCGGACCCGCGCCCTGCGAGCGCAGACGAGCGATCTCGTTGCGCCAGGTGTCGACCGAGGAGACGGTGATCTCGCCGGCGGCCTCGTGCTCGCGCACCAGGGACGCGAGCACGTCCCGCTCGGGAAGGGCGTCGGCAGCCCCTCGAGCAGACCCGCCGTCGAGACCACGCCCAGGACTCCCGGATCGTTGTTCCGGCCCATGGCGGAGCTGCCGCGCGATCCGACGCACGCTCTCGCCCATCCGATGAAGTCGAATCACTTCCCGCAGTCGATGCATGTCCGTCCTCCTGGCAGCCATCCCGGGTCTCGCCCTGGCTCGGGTGGCCGAGAAGGATGGCGGGCGATGCAGCCCGGACGCGGACGATGCCCACCCCCCAGGGTGGCTCCGCTTGCCCGAACCAGGGTGGATCCGCTTGGCCGAACTGAGGTGGATCAGCTTGCCCGAACTGGAACCCCGGTCAGGGCACCCGCGGCGTGGATCCGCTTGCCCGAACTACGGGTGGCTCTGATACCCCGAGCTGTGACACCGCGCCCGAGGGGTTCGACGCCCCACAGGGCGGACCCGCACCTCGACGCCGACCGCGACCGCCACGATCACGCCGGCAAGCTGGAGCGGGCGAAGGGACTTGAACCCTCGACATCAACCTTGGCAAGGTTGCGCTCTATCGAGGCATGTCCAGAAACAGGCGCGCGTAAGTTGAGCTGAACAAACACGTTAGGACGGCTGGCCGTTCTGCTTTGCGCGGCGCAGTGGAGGCGGTGGCAGATAGATGGCGGTCAACGGGGGCGGAGGTGGGGGGAGGTGTACGGCGAGCTCGACTTGCATCCGAACTCCAGACCTCGCCCGACGTCCTGTGATGGTCTCTCTTGAGGCCCCCCTGGCAGCCTAGCGTTAGGCCCCATTCCTCTAGTTAGGGCCGAAAGGGCCAGGGCGCTTTGCGGCGCGGCTGGGGGGAGCATAGGCCTAGTCAACATTCACCTTTGTGCCTGGACGCCACATTGAAAGCCAACCCGAGTTCGGCTATGTTGGGCCTCTGAAGCCAAAGGAAGACCTATGCAAGCAAGCGATTTCAGCAAGCCGACCACGCCTGGGCGACTGGAGAAGACCCACTTCCGCGAGCGCCTGCCTGAGACCCTCGGAATTCCGCGGCTTGTGGAGGGCTGGGGCTACGTGCCCCATGACCTGCCGGCTGGGCTTGACCCGGCCAGCGTCGTCAGCAGGGTATTCCCGCAACTGCTCGCTGCGCAGGCCGCAGTCTCGATGCTTGAGGGTGTGGCTAGGAACCAGAGGAACCCCCTCATGCTCCTTGGGCCTTTTGCTCGCACGGAAGCCAAGCACTCCTCGGCCATCGAGAACACTTTTGCTTCCGACGAGCAGCTTGCCTTGTTCGACATGGATGACACGGCGGTTGACGCGTCGCGACGCCCTGACGTTGGCGACGTCCACAACTACCTAGAGGCTCTACGCCACGGGTGGCTCAGCGAGAAGCCGATCGGTGTCAACCTGATCCGAGACATGCACCGGGTCCTTCTAGCCAACTCAACGAGAATCGAAGGCCGCCCAGGAGAGTTTCGGACAAGCCAGAACGCCATCGGCAACCGATCGGCGCCGTTCAGCCAAGCCAAATTCGTACCGCCGCCGCCGCAGTTTGTGGATGCGTGCTGGAACAGCCTTGAAAAGTACATCCATGCCGATGACGACATGCCGCCCCTAATCAAGGTGGCGCTCGTCCACTACCAGTTTGAATGCATCCACCCATTCGACGACGGCAATGGTCGTGTTGGCCGGCTGCTTGCGGCCCTTCAGCTAGCGCAGAAATGCAACATGCGTCTTCCAATCGTCTACGTCAGCCGGTTCTTCGACAAGCACCGTGAACTCTATTACGACCTTCTGCAGGGTAAGCCCCGAAGGTGCGGGAAGATTGGATCAAGTTCTTCCTCAGCGCCGTACCACACAAGCCAAGGACGCCCAGAGCCGGCTAGCCATTCTTGACGATCTACGGCAGGACTACCAGAAGCGCGTGCAATTCAAGCGCGCATCTGGAATCCTGCCGCGCATCGTTGACAAGTTGTTCGACAACCCCGCTATTATGGTTCGAACTGTTTGCAGCCTTGGCAAGGTTAGCCAGCCTAGTGGGGCAATCTTGTCCAAAAGCTTGTAGACTTGGGCATAGTAAAGGAAACTGGAGATCGCCAGCGCAACAGAATCTACGTTGCCAACGAGATCATTGAGATCATGGTTAGGGACCTCGACGGGCCGCAACCCCCGCCTCAAACGCAGCCCGCAGCAGCGTCATAATGCGCTCGTCGCAGGTGAGGATGGAGTCCAACCCATGAGTACCGGTAGCGCGTGGCTGGATTCGAGGTACGTATTCACCAGGCAATTCCTGCGGGCGGCTGCGCTATTCGCTAGGCAGGCACATGCACTAGAGTCGCGACCAGCGGCAGAGTTGACCGACGAGGACCGCGCACTGCATCTTGGTTGCGTGACTGCCGCCATCATGCAATCGGTCGCTGCGCTCGAGGCGGATATTTGGGACGTTCTAAACCATGGCCCTGGTCATCATCTTGGCTCAAACGTGGTTGATGCGAGTGCGCGCGAGCTTCTGTTGCCGGCTGCCGAAGCCATCGATCGCCAGGAACTCCTGACGCGCTATTCGCTAGTACTGCATTTGCTAGGGCGCCAGCCCATGGATCCAGGCGCTGAGCCATGGCAAGGTGCCGCGCTGCTAGTCCGGCTGCGAAACGAAATCACACACTACAAGTCTCGTTGGGGTTCGAAGCGCAACCAGGAGAAGTTCTTTACTACACTGCAGACGAAGATCCGTAGGCCGCCAAGTTTTGTGCCCGACCTGGGAGTAAACTTCTTTCCACTCCAATGCCTCAGTGCCGAGCGCGCCGCATGGGCAGTTGAAACTACGGACGCGTACATTTCGGTCTTTTACGTCGCGCTTGGAATTCGCTCTCCTCTAATGCCGCGCTCGCCTAAAGAGTTCTCACCTCGAACCTGAGGGATCGGGAACAGTAGCCCATGTGGACCTCGTGCCAAAACGGCGCACGTGAAACAGCGCAGCGCATCCAGTGATCGTCGCATGTCGATGAATGTGGCGGAGAGCGGATGTAAACAAGGTGGAGCGTCAATGGCTCACCAGGACGCTCCTCGGCCGAGAGCCATCAATTTCGGCAACAACGCTTGAACTTCCTCCACTCCCACAGGGGCAAATGTCATTCGGTCGAGGGCGACGAGCAGACTCGTGGTTCCTTCGCTCAGCTCGCAGGGCCTCCGCCCTGCAGCAGTGATGCGATCCTCTTCATTCGGCCGAATATCGCAACGCGAATAAAATGCAAAATGCGCATCGCGGAGCAGGCCACCTTCCGAAAACTCTAACTCAATCAGTAGTCGAGGCGAGAGCGAATTAAGCAGCACAAAGGCGAGCGCATACTCTCGAGAGAGGGCTTCCTGTCGCGGGAAGTCGCCATCCGCGAAGCAGCAGAACGAAACAGCAACGTCTTTTACAGTGGAGAAGAACCAGTACTTCTTGGAACTGCTGCCCCGAACGCAACTGGACAACCGACCGCCGATGTCGTTCAGCGCCGACGGAAGAAAATCTAGCAGCACGCAGACAGCTCGCAAGTACCCAGGGGCCCCTTCTTGCAAAGCAACCCGAGGACCTCGATGATTGATTCAGGATACTCGTGTCCAGGAATGCGAAGCGGAGATTCGCCTGCACCACAGATGAGTAGTAGCGATCTAGCACAGCGGTGTAGCCTGCCCAGACAACTTGGTCGGCGCCACTACTGGCGACGCACATGGTCCACCGTACTTGAGATGGTGCAAGTATGGCCCGAGGTGGTCTAGTTCATCATCCGGCGTTGGGAATCCTTCGCGGATGGCGAGCAACCGCTCCTTCATGAAGTGGATGAACTGACCTGGGATCCTCAGGATTTCTGAGTACACCACCAAGTCATCCAAGTTCAGTACCCAAGCCGGGTTGGCAGCAAGGTCAATGCCCAACGGAGTCAGGTACTCCGCCTTCGCAGCCAAGTGCGTAAACGAATCCAATGTGACACACATGGCTATGCACTGACCGAAGCTCGAGGCATCGAGCATGGCGCTCGGTTTGTGGTCGGAGTCGCACAGCTCCAACATTCCACCTTCTAAGAGTGTCTTGAGAAGGCGGTTCGCCTGCTGGGCGGGCTTCTCTATTAACTCACGCGCGCTCTTCTTTAGCCCATCAAAGTCCGTGGCCGGCGAGGTAGACGTAAATGCACCTGCCTTGATCTCGACCGCGACCAAGATGTCATCCACGAGCACAACGACGTCGGTTTCGCACCAGTTTAGCCGGCCAGCCAGCCCGGTCTTGGCCGCATAGTACACGCGCTGGTAAATCTTCGCTCCAGGGAACAGCATCGCCAATCGGTCTACGGTCAGCTGTACTGAAGTTGACTCTTGTGCAAGATTCCATTGCTCCCGGTAATCGGGCTCGGCATTCACGAGGGCGCGTTGGATCGATCGATAAATGTCATCGATGAAATGTGCATCAAAGCAATAGTATCGACCCGCAAACTGGAGAAACGGCTTCAAGCTCGTAGGCATCTGTCTCAGGGGAAGTCCACGGTATTCGCCAGAGGCGAGGAACTGACTGCCGCTGCCAGGCTCACTTGCCAGCAAGTCAAGCAAGGAGAGCGGAAGTTCGGTGCTTGGCAGAACCTCAAACAAGTCCGGTCCTAGCTGCCGTCGAACTTCGGCGGCCTTCTCACCGAGTGGTCCATCGGCCAGCGTTCGTGCGAACTCTGCTACCTCCTGCGCCTCGCGCGGTGTGTTCGCTGCCAATTGCACGAGCTCTGCGTCGAGCGACTGATACGCATGAATGGCCGACACCGGCCCAAAGGTAAGTGTTGTTAGTACTCTCGCAAATCCCTCTACCAACTGTTCAGCACGCACCCCAAAGCAACGCTCAAGTGCGTCTGAGTGGGGCATGAGTAATGCGCGAAGTCGCGGGATCTCGTGTGCCTGAAATCGCTCTCCTCGAACGAATATCCAGTCAAGTTGGACGCCGACAGCAAAGCCATCGATCTTGGAATCAAAGGCGGGGTCATTGCGCTCTTGGTGCGCACTGCGGGACAAGAAGAACTCCAGCGTAAGTATGGTGTAGATCTCCCGTACGTGTCGCAGGAGGCGATCAAGGCCGTCCTGCGAACACGAACACTGATCCACGGCAGGAGCGCTGGATACAATTACTGATTGAAGATATCGCAGCGCCCTGTGATGCTCCTGCGGGGGCTCCAGCGCAGATCTGGATTTAGACATCACCGCATGAATGTGTGCCCACGCCACTTGATGAAGTAGGGCGATCGGCGCAAGGGCCTTAGTCTCGTCCACAATCATGGTGACCAGCGAGTCTGGGCGCTTGACAACATCGGGAAACGCAGCCACCATTTGCGCAATCAGCTTCTTGTGTTCCAGCGGACTCAAGGCATTGCGATGGTATATTGTCTTGCCAAACCTAGCTGCCTGGATGCCGCCCATCTCCCAAGCCTCCGTCAGGCTTGCGAAAGCGCTGTCCCGCGCCGCTTGGGCCTCGAACTCTTCCACTTCTTGTTGCGCTTGGGTTTACGCGGCATCAGCTCCGAGAAATGCGGGGGCAATCTTGTGGTTGAGCACGGTTCTGAGGTCCCGTCTTGCAGTCATGCAGCAGGACAGTGACTCTACGGTTCAGTTCGCATCCAGGGCGTGTTCTTGAGATCGGCACGGGGCATCCGTGATAACCGCGGTGATCATCGAGCAACTGGTCCGCATCTCAGCCTTTGTTGGCAATTCGCGCGCGTCCAGCCCGAACAATGTCTGCAGCCTGGTCTGCCCGAAGTAGTGGGAGTATCAGGGGCGGAAGTTCCAATCGCTGGAGCGAGGACTGCAGGTACTCACGCCAGTATGGCCATGAATTCAACAGCCCTGTAAGCTCAGCAAAATTCTGGACGTCCGTATCGGTAGCGCCGTGGGCCCCTCCGAGTTCATATTTCATGCGAAACGTGGCAGAGACAAACACGTGCGCTTCGGATACGGCCTTCTTCCGTAGCGCAGACTGAAAACTCCATTGGATCTCAACGTGCACATCCACTCCCTGGCGTGTCACAGTGGTTGTAACCCCTGCATCTCGGAGGGCCGGTGCCAAAGGACCGTCGCTCGCAAGCGTCTGACGGAAACTCCCAGCGACACAGGAGAGCGCCGCGAGTCGTGCAGTTTTACCCACGAGGTTCGCGGATGTCAGGATCGGCTCCGACCCGGGCGCGGTTGTCTGAAGGCGCTTCTTGATTACGCTGGCTTTCTTTGAAAATGTCATGTGGATAACGTTGATTCACATGTGCCTACATGAGGCCTGCGCGGTGAGCTCGAGCCACGAATAAACGCGAAGCGGGGACCTGTGTAGGTGCCCTTGTCCAAAGGGTTCAGCCAGGACCGCGCAATTTGATCGAGAATCAAGGATTCGCTCGGCGAGTGCAATCCCGCAGGAAAAAGCGAGCCACCGAGAGCCTCGCCAGATTTGCTGCAGGGGGAGGCACCCGCTAGTGCAAACACATCCGCTCGCTCCATGAACGTCGTCGAGTGTTTGTCCGAGAACAGATCCGCGAACCCGGCCAGCCATGCGCCGAGTGCGCACTTGCCCAGTCTACATTACGGGCACCGCCTTCCCGCTCGGTACTGATCCAACCTCTGGCGCAGCAATTGCAACCTGCTCATCCTGGTCGCGAACTCCGGCTCCGGTGTCGACAGCCCGCAGAGCCTCAATTGCCGCCCGAGTATCCAAGAGGCGCATGTAACGATCATTGGCCTTGTTCTGAATCAGGAGCCCACGTTCCCATCGTGCAATCGTCGCTACGCCCAGGCCTGTCAGGTTTGCAAACGCCTGGCGAGATAGGCCGTGCCTGCGTCGGAGCTGAACGATCTGAGCCGATTCTTGACTCCAAGAAACTTACACACTGAATTATGCTGCGCATCCGAGCCGCTACTGTCTAGGAACTGATAGTGACAATGCGCGCATGAATGCACCGGAACGCACGCCTCCAGCGTGACGAGGAATCGAAATGCTTGTACTGAAACGGTTCCGACCGAAGCTCGAAACGGCCAGATTGCCGCACATGGGGCAGGTGCGATTGGTGCCTGCGTCGATGGGCTTGGCGTGTGTGTTTCATCATGCTACTTTCGGTCACTCACATGAAAGCTGCGACCCAATATCTGCTTGGAGTCGTGGCTGATCTGTAGCTTCACATACAGCGGATTCGAAGTGGGGCTGAGTGGAAACTTCATGACATATCCGATTGCCCCCCTCGGTGTATTGAGTGTGATTGCCACGACGTCGCAGTTCGATTCCAGTTGAGAGACTATGAACTCCCACGCGCTGTCTGGCGTGAATGGAAACCCGGTCGCGGGATTTGTCACCGCCATCGGGTTCCAGTCCATTGGTGCCTGCGCTGTGAAATCCGTGTTCCGACAACGCTTTGTCCGGGCAAGTCGAATCAGTTCCGTGCGGACTTTCGCGGTGATCGCCACTGTGAAATCCTAGCCGCGGGAGCCGCCGCACTTGCCATTCTTGTTCGACTTCGACAGGCATCATGAACTCCAGGGGGATCATATGATCTGTTTCGACCGCTGTCAAGCTAGACTTGAGCATCCGCTCTTGGAGGCTGGCGGTTATGTAAGTGCTGTAAGAGGAATGGGTTACGACCGCGATCGCCACTGCGTCCTGCGCGTACCCTCGGGGGTGCTACCTGTCGTTGCGGCCCGGGGACTGGCTAGCCTGCCACCGCCCGCTTCCCCGCCGCCGCGTAGGTGGTCCCGCGCCCCTTGCCCTCGCTGGTGATCGCGCCGTCCGCCGCGAGCTGCTTCAGGACCGGCCGCAGCGTCGCGGTGTCCGAGCCGAAGGCGGCCGCCAGGTCCTCGCCCCGCTGCCCCGGGTTGTTCTTCACATAGGTCAGCACGCCTTCGGGGTCGAGCTTGCCGCCCGGCTTGCGGCGCGCGTTCGCCCCCAGGACCTTGCGCGGCTTGGCCGCCTTCGGCGTGACCCCGAGCAGCGACAGGCTCGACGAGACCGTTGCGCGCGCCTCGTCGAGCGCCTTGCGCAGCACTGTGGGGTGTAACGCAATCCCTTCCGATATGAGGTAGCCGATCAGCGGACGAGCAGCCGTCTCCCGGCGGCCCCCGAGGGGGCAGGAGATGGCGATGAAGAGGAGTAGTCAGGGGTCGAGGGAGCCCGGAGCCGGCGAGGAGGCCGGTACTCCGGCCGAGGCGCCGGCTCCGGTGCCTGTCGGCCGTAGCGGCACTGCCCGCATGCGGCGGTACAGCGTGGCGGAGAAGCGGCGTCTGGTCGAGGAGTTCGTCCAGGAGAGGAGACCTTCACCGAATTCTGCGCGCGCCAACACATCAGCACGTCGAGCCTGTGCAAGTGGCGACTCGCGCTCCAGGCGGGGGGTGAGTCGCGCCTTGCGCCTCGCCCCAACCCGCGCAATCGCGCGGGCCGCAGCGGCCCCCGGCGCACGCCCGAGGCCCGCCGGCAGGCGGTCGAGGCCTTTGCCAAGGCGGGCATGGGCCAGGTCGAGTTTGCCCGGGTGTGGGGCCTGTCGGTGCACACGCTGCGGGCCTGGATCAAGCGCTACCAGGAATCTGGCCCCAAGGGCCTGGAGCCCAGGCTGCTGGGCCGTCCGCGGGGCAGCGGTGGGCTTGCTCGCAGCGTGCCCGACCCCGTGCGCGCCGAGATCGCGCGCACGAAGCAGCGCTTTCCGATCTTCGGGCTGAAGCGCGTGCGGGATTTTCTGGCGCGCTTTTCGGGGATCCGGGTCAGCACGGGCACGGTGGCCCGGGTGCTGGACGAGCATCAGATCCCGCGCGCGATCCCCGCGAAGAAGAAGCAGCGCGCGCGCTCTCTGCCGCGGCGCTTCGAGCGCGCCCTGGCGAACGACCTGTGGCAGACGGACATCACGAGCTTCACGATCGGCCGCTCGCGGGTGCGCGTGTACCTGATCGTCTTCCTTGACGATTTTTCACGCTTCATCGTCAGCCACGGGCTGTACGTGTACCAGCGCGGAGAAATCGCCAAGGAGGTCTTGCTCGACGGGATTGCGCGCTTCGGCAAGCCCAAGGAGGTCTTGTCCGACCAGGGCCGGCAGTACTTTGCCTGGCGCGGAAAATCGGACTTTCAGCACCTGCTCGCGAAGCAGGGCATCCACCACGCGGTGGCGCGCGCGCACCATCCGGAAACGGTGGGCAAGTGCGAGCGCTTCTGGGAGACGATCAAAAGCGAGTTTCTTGGAGCGGGTGGAGCTCGAAGACTTGCCGGACGCTCGCGCGCGCGTGGCGCACTTCGTCGCCCACTACAACTTCTTCCGCCCCCACCAAGGGATCGGGGGGCTGGTGCCCGCGGACCGCTACTTCGGGGCGGAAGCAGCGCTCAGGCGCACCCACGAGGAGCGGCTGGCCAAGGACGAGCTGTCGCTCGCCCTGGAGAGTGTGCCGCGCACGAGTGCCTACCTGTTCGGCCAGATCGGTGACGAGCAGGTGAGCGTGCACGGTGTCCGTGGACAACTGGTGGTGCAGACCAGCTCTGGCCTGCGCCAAGAAATCGGACTGGAAGATCTTGGAGCGCCGAGTGCGGCGCAAGGAGCGAGGGGACATGCAAGCAACGATCGAACAGAGGGCCGAGCAGAGGGCCGAACAGGCGGCGGCGATGTCGAACGGGCAGGCGGGCACGCCGGTGCAGCGGGGCCGAACGGGCAAGAAGCGGCTCTCCTTCGGGGTGCCGGACAAGATGCCTCCGGGGGTGAAGGAGCTGTGGCGGGCCTCGGGGAGCGAGGCGCAGGAACGTGCGCACCGCTCGTGCGTGGAGATTCTGGCGATGTGGCTGGGCAAGAAGCCGCGCGAGGAGGTGGCGAGGAGCCTGGGCGTGCCGCCCTTGAGGGTGTGGCAGCTCAGCCAGCAGGCCCTGAGCGGTATGCTGGCGGGGCTTCTGAAGCAGCCCAGGACGCGCTCGACGGGCGCGTGGCCGACGGAGCAGCGTGGGGAGGACAGCCCGCGCGTCCTGAAGATGAAGGTCGCGGCCCTGGAAGAGGCCAACAAGAAGCTGGAAAAACTCGTAGAACTCTTGAAAGAGCTGCCGCGGCCAGGAGTGCGCCGCCGCGACCGACAAAGTCGGATCCGGCGGCGAAAACACGAGCTCGCCGAAAAACGAAAGCACCGAAAGTGGCTCGTGATGGAGTACCTGAAGAGCGGGCCGCTGAAGCACGGTGAGCTCGCGGAGCTCGCCCGCTGGAGCGGTTTCAGCCCACGGGCGATCTACTCGTGGCGCCGGGGCGGCGGCCGTGGCCGCCCCGGCCGTCGTCCGCGCACGGCGACACAGCGCGTGGATGCGCGGACAAGAATCGCGTCGCAGCTGAAGGAGCTTGCGCGGGGAAGCGCGGCTGGAGGAGCGTGGCAGCGCTGCTGGCGCGAGCGGGCACGCCCGTGCCGACGCGGCTGGTGCAAGAGACGCTGCGCGCGCTGAAGCTCGAGGCTCGCCGCGCGGCAAACAGCGCTCGAGGCCGCACGCGTGCAGGTGGAGGTGCTGGCACGCGACGGGATGTGGTCCTTGGACCAGATCGACTTTGGTCGTGCTGGGCACGAGAGCGTGCGCGGGCTGGCGGTCAGTGACAACTGCACGCGGCGCATCCTGGAGGTGTCGGTGGGTCCTCCGGCGACGGGCAAGGACGTGCTGGCGCTGCTCGAGCGGGCCGCGGCGGAGCGCGGCGGCAAATACCCCTTCGTGGTGCAGATGGACAACGGCAGCGAGAACCAGAACGCGCTGGTGCGCGCCTGGGCGGTGGAGCACGAGGTGATCTTGCTCTTCAACATCCCCCACGCCGCAGCACAACGCGCGTGCGGAGCGCACGAACGGCGACCTGCGGCTGGCGAGCTGGCTGGACAAGCCCACCCTGCGGCGCGCGGGAGGGCTGGCGGTGGCTCTGCAGGCGGCCAGGAAGGGGCCGGGAATGGCCCGGGCGCTGGTCGCGGTGCTGCTGGCGCAGGCCTGGCGGGCCCTGGATGAGTGGACCCCGCGCCGGTCCCTGGGGAGGCGGACGCCCTGCGAGCTTGACAGACTCGCGCCGCGGGCCGAGGATCAGGCCTGTCGTGGTCGCTTCATCCAGGAGGTCTCTTGGGAGCGTGAACGCATCGCGCGCTTGCCGTGCACGGCGCGCCAGCGCCGCAAGCTCGTCCGCGAGGCAACCTGGTGCGCGCTCGAACGACACGGCTTGGTCAAACGTACACGAGGCGGGCTGCCCGTCCGGGCCCTCAAATCGGAAGGAATTACGTGAACACCACAAGTAATCTCGGGTCGGTGACGCTGGGGAGGGGGGCACTCTCCGCTGATGGAGTCAAGAATCACCGTGGCCCCGCTGGATACCTTGACGGCGATGGTGGTGAGATGCTCTGCTCTATTCGTCACCGGAGCTACTTGCCACAAGTTGCCAGTTGGCTTTCTCGCGATCCAGTCACACCCAACATTGGGTCGAGCTATTATTCAATGGCGGACGGGAATCCAGCAACCGGTCGAGATCCGTTGGGGCTCAAGGCAACGCACTCCGGAGATCCCGGAGCCGGATTCCCACCAGCTGTCATTACTAGCGATGTGCCAGAGTCTTGCTCGGGCAATTGCCACCAGTTCAGAGTGTCTTGCGTTCCATTCCTGACAATTACAACGGAGGGTTGTCCGCCTTTCACTGAAGACCTGATCAGGGGGGAGGCTGCAAAGTACTGCTACAAGGCGTCTACGGCTGCCACGCAAATACTTGACTTTCTGTTTGGAGTGCAGAGTGAATGCCCACAGAAAGCGGTCAAGCAAGGAGCGTTTGGTCTGAACTCGAAGACCTGCGAATGCGTGGGGACTCAGTCGATTATCTATCACAAGGACGTCGAAGTGCATGAGTACAGGAGGTTCAAGTGGACAACTCCGGGCTTTGGATGGCCGTCGGGTACATGCACCATCAGAGTTAACGGCACGGTGCATGTGTCGGTGGGAGTGGTCAAGGGAGAGTGTACATGGGAGACCGCAATTAACCTCTAGGGCAAGCGTCAAACCGAAGGGCAATAGGGGACGGCACATGAATCACTACACCGAGTTCGCTCCAAGGTGATGAACGGAACAATGCAGGAATGAAACGTCTCGGCAGATCGCATTTGGCCATGGTCGCATCGGCGGTAGCCGGACTTGCGATTGTGCACTGTACAATCAATCCGGGGCGACTGCAGCCAAATGAGCTTCTGCTCGCGGACGGAACGTCATCTCCTGCTTCGAGCTGCGAAAATGTCGGCAGCCATCGTGACGAAGCGCGACCTCCCCAGAGAATGACTGCCCTCAACACCCAAGGAGAGTTTACGTGCGAAGTGGTTCGCGGCGGTGATCAGACCTCGATCGTGGGCGCGACAGTTTATGTTCATCGTGCCTTCGAGGCTTCTCTGCCGATCCTGGAATCGGCGCTCTCAGCTGGGTGCCTGAGCATGGAGGCTTTGCGCGACTCTGTGGAAACTACCGTGACGGACCAGTGGGGACGAGCGCATGTTAGCTGTCAGCCTGGCCGAGTGGCAATCGTCGCGCTCAAGGATGGGGAGCTTGGGATGATTGAGTTGGCTGCGAGTCTCAGCCCTGCAACTTCGGTTCGCCTGCCTTGTTACAAGTGGCCGATTGCTAGAGTTCGTGTTGTGGATCAAGCCGGCAACAAGATGCTTGGAGTTCAAGTTCGAATTAGGAAGCTCGTTCCGATGCTGGGGGCCGTTTCGGCCTGTTCCTCGACTCGCCCCCCAGATGGGTATGCTGAAGTGTTGGTTCTTGGCATGAATGACCCCCGGTCAAGTGCGTGGATCGCATCGATCGGCGGCGGACTGGGGTTGCCAGCAGAATCGATCTTTGCGGTGGATTCCGGGCGAATCGATATTGGGGACCTAGTACTCCCCGACTTCGGCAGTATTGAGGTGCGTGTCCAAGACGAAAGTGGCAATGAGCTGATTGGAGTGGTCTACTTGCAAGCGCAGATTCGGCAAACGGCAGGTAGTCCAATTGCGAATGACGAGATAACTGCAAGGGGACTACTCCCGCTGAAGATTGATCGTGTCGTACTAGGCAAGGTGGTGCATGTAATCGCTGTGGTTGAGTCTCTGGGCGAAGTCCTAGAGTGGGATGCCGTGGGGCCCGAGCGTAACGGCGATACCGTAGTACTCAAAGGTGAACTACGGGGAATCTGCATAGGGGTGAGAGGCAGGGCAATCATCGAAGGCTGGGGGCCGCTGCGACGAGGTCGTGTCGAGGTGTTGATAACATCTGGTCCCGACAGTGAAGTAGTGCTTGCCTCCGGCGAGGCCGATACGGACGCCACAGGGGGATTTGTGCTGCCGATGCGCTGCACTGGGCCAATACCGAGTGATATTCTGGTCAGTGTGCGGAGCAATATTGAGGGGGTGTCATATCAGGCCAAGTTGCGCATCGAAACAGTCGGCCGAGTTGCGACCTGCGGTGATTTGTGGATGAAGAAAGCAGACTAAGAGCGCGTCCTAGCCCGGAGTATTCACGAGAAAGTGGGCGCGGGTGGGGCGTCTTGAGCCGATCGGATGGTTGTGAAGAACAAACGTCCGGATCAAAGCGCCCACCCGCATGTCCAACGATAAGCAGCCGAGCCTCCGTTTCGAAGAACTTTCCTCGAAGCCCGTGGTGGTGTCGTTCACGGCCTCGGGGCAGAGTTCCGAAGGTGGCCTGCCACTGCTGGCCCGGGTCGATCGTCGGCTGGGCCTGACGGCCCGGTTGGCCGGCGCTCTGCACGAGCAACGCGCAGGTGCCCGGATCGCGCACGACCTTCCCGAACTGGTGCGCCAGCGCGTCTTTTCCATTGCCCTCGGCTGCGCCGATGGCCACAGCGCGGCACGCATGGGAGCGGACCCGCTGGTCAAGCTCGCCTGTGGTCGCAGTCCGGCCTCGGCCGACAGCTTGGCCTCGCAGCCGACCCTTTCGCGTTTCGAGCGCGGCCGCAGTGGCCGCGAACTCGTCGGCATGGCGCGCGCCCTTGAGGGCTGCGTGATCGACAGTCTCGCGCGACGCCACAAGCGCGCGCGCCGCATCACGATCGACCTGGACAGCAGCGAAGATCGTACGCACGGCCAGCAGCCCTTCGCCTTCTTCAATGGGCACTACGACTCGTGGTGCTACTTGCCACTCTTCGGCTTCTTGTCCATCGACGACGACGTCGAGCAGCACCTCTTCCTGGCGCGCCTGCGGCCGGGCACGGCGCGCGACGGGCGCTGCGTGAGGGCGCACCTGCGGCGGGTGGTGCCGCTCTTGAAACGGCGTTTTCCTCGTGCGGAAGTGCTGGTCCGGCTCGACGCAGGCTTCGTGAATCCAGAGTTGCTCGCCCTCTTCGAAGAGCTTGGCGTGCGCTATCTCGTCGGGCTTCCCAAGAACACGACGCTGTCGGAGCGGGCGACGGTCCACATGCACGCGGCGCGCAGCCTGACCAACGATTTTGGCAGTGCTACGCAGCTCTTCTCCGAGTGCGCCTATCGAGCGGAAACGTGGCCACACGAGCGACGTGTCATCTTCAAAGCCGAGGTCGTGGTGCACCCCGGTCGTGAGCCGCGCGACAACCTGCGTCTGGTCGTGACGGATCTGCGCGGGACGCCGGAGTCGCTGTGGATTCTGTACGCCCGCCGTGGCGACAGCGAGAACCGGATCAAGGAGCTCAAGTGCGACCTGGAAATCGACCGCACGAGCTCGACCTGCTTCCTGGCGAACCAACTGCGCGTGCTGCTCAGCGCAGCCGCCTTCGTGCTCTTCCAAGCCCTGCGTCAGGCGCTCAAGGGCAGTGAACTCGCGCGGGCGCAGGTCGCGACGCTGCGGCTGAGGCTCTTGAAGATCGCGGCGATCGTGCGCGAGAGCTGGCGGCGCATCGTGCTGCAGCTTCCCACGGTGCACGCCTTCGCGGATGCGTGGCGGAGAGCGGCGCTGGCCGTCGGCGCGTCGGCGTGTTGACGGCGCACAGCGACGCAATCGAACTCTCACGGAATACATCTTCATAGGCGACTGCCTGCCCGCAGCGCCTTTGGCCCCTGCTATTCGGAGCCTGCGCAACCGAAACACACTGCTCGGCCCACGCCAAAACCCGGACGGGCCGCGATCGACCCACGTCCAGGCCGATTCCGTCATCCAAGGGCCACCAACCGGGAACGTGGTGAATACTCCGGGCTAGAACCTCTGTTAACGCGCCGTCCGGGCCTTCAAATCGGAAGGAATTACGTGAACACCACAATGAAGTTGCTCACGCATGTGGAAGCCGTGCCATTGCGATTCCGGCGGACCTAAAGACACCGGAGTCGATTGATGCACTTGTTAGACAAACACTTGCCCTGGGAGTGCCGGACCTAGTGTTCAATGTTGCGGGCGTATGGCGTGACGAGAACGAGCGTTTCCATGGGCCTCGACTGTGGAGTACACCTATCACGGCGGCGCGCTCGAGCGTGTCGACGATTGTCGTCGAGAAGGACTTCTGGGTCGTCTGGAGCCTCGGGCAGCTCTACGGGCTCACCGGGATGACCACCGAGGGTTTCAGGCCCGCCTGACGGCTCGCCCGCCTTGCTCAACCCTGCACAGTCCGCTGCCGAACGGCGACGGCCTGCTGCTCCGCGAAAGGCCGGCTTCCATTCGGAAGTTACCAGGTGACCTCCCGCACCCAGGGCGACGGCTGCGAGTCCGCTGATCGGCTACGATGACGTACGGTTAGTTGCGCACTTTCGCAAGCGAGTTGGTGGCCCTCGGTTGGGTCGGGTAAACGCGGTAGTGTCCAGAGTCTTTCGCACTTTCGTTGGCGAGCCGGTGGTCCGGGGTCGGTTCGGGGGTGTCAGGTAGGGGTTTGAGTTGGCGGTGGCGGTGGGCTCCTCGCGGCCGCCCCGAGGGGCGGCCGCGAGGAAGTCGGTCACCCTGCTTCGTTTGCCTGCTGGGTGAGTTCCTCTACTGGCCGGAAGTGTTTCATGTCCAGGTACACGCGTGTGCCCCACTTGGTGCCCGCGATGTGCCGCAGCCTGGCTCCGACGAGCATCAGGGCTGAGTTGCCGTCGGGGAAGCAGCCCACGACCCGTGTTCGCCTCCGGATCTCTCGCATGATCCGCTCCATGGGGTTGTTGGTCCGGATTCTCCGCCAGTGCTCGTTCGGGAAGGCGTAGTACGACAGCGTCTCGATGGCCCCGCTTCGCACGAGTTCCGCGGCCCTGCTCAGCTTCATCGCCTCGAGTTTGTCCGCGATCTGCTCGATCTTTGCCAGGGCCTCCGCCTTAGCTTCCTGCGCGTGGATCGCCTTGAGCATGGTCGCGACCTCGCGCACCTTGTTGGAGGGCGCCAGCGAGAACACGTTGCGGTAGAAGTGCACCACTCAGCGTTGCCACATCGCGTCCGGATAGAAGTCCGCAAGCGACTCGACCAGACCCAGGCAACGGTCGCTAGTGAACAGCTTTACGCCCGAGAGCCCCCGCTCCTTGAGCGAGCGCAGGAAGTTGGCCCAGCTTGCCTTGTCTTCCTTGATGCCCTCTGCGACCCCGAGGATCTCACGGAATCCGTCCGTACCCACGCCGATCGCCACAAGCACCGAGACATTGCGGACTTCGCCCCCCCAACTGCGCTTGAGGTAGATCCCATCGAGGAACACGTAGGGGTACTCGGCATCGATGGGTCGCGCGCGCCAGGCTTCGATCGTCGCGTAGATCTTCTGGTTGAGCTCGCTGACCGTGCTGGGGCTCACCCGCGTGCCCCACAATGCCTCTGTGATGTCCTCGACACGGCGCACGGAGACCCCGGCCAGGTACATCTCGATCAGAGCTTCCTCGACCGAGGACTCGCGCCGGCGGTAGCGGTCGATGATCGCCGTCTCGAACGGCACTGAACGCAGCTTCGGCATGCGCAGCGTCACCTCCCCGGCCTTCGTCTCGAGCTTGCGCTCGTACGTGCCGGCACGCGTGCTCACGCGGCCCTGATTGCGCTCGTAGCGACGCGCCTGGCACAGCTCGTCGGCTTCCTTCTGCAACATCGTGTTGAGAGTCTCCTCGACGGAACCGCGCACGATCTCCGCTAGGTGATTGCGAACGCGCGACTCGTCGACCTGGATTAGTTTGCCTGTCGGGGGCGTGGTGGTAGATTCCTGCGTCTGCATGGTGGTCCTCGTTCTGGGCTCGGGTTCGGTTTCAAGCACCGTTCGTTTACCCGACCCAACCGAGGGCCACCAACTCGCTTGCGAAAGTGCGCAACTAACCGTACGTCATCCGCAGGATCAACGGCACGCGCGTGCCGATCGAGGATAAGGAGAGCGTGCGGTGGCTGAACAACATGCTTCTGTCCTGTGCACGGCTTGGTGATCCAGCGCGCTGCGTGCACATCGGCGACCGTGAAGCCGACATCTACGAGCTGTTCAGTTTGGCTGCTGACCTCGGCACGCACTTCGTGATCCGTACCCATACGGACCGTCTCGCTGGTGAGGGCGACCACAGGGTGTCAGCCGAGATGGAAGATGTCCGCTGCAAGGGCCTGCACCGCGTCGAAGTGACGGATCGAAAGGGTGAAGTGTCGACCGCTGTCGTCGAGCTCCGGTATCGACGGATTCGCATCCTGCCTCCGACTGGCCGTGGCCGGATCAGCCCGCCGGGGCGTTCTTGGCGCGCTGTTGTTCGGCGAGCCAGGCGTGCGGCCGTGCGCGTCGCGAAGACCGGCTGCCCCTCCTCCAGGCCGCCTCCGGCCCGCCCCTCGGCGACCGGCTTCGCGTCTCGCTCGGCACCCACCCCGAGCCGCCTCCCCAACTCTCCGCCCACGTGAGAGTGCCAACTTAGCGCCAGTCACGCGCCCAGCTCAGGTCACCTTCTGTCATCTCCTGTCACCTCCTGTCACGTCGAGCGGGCCCCGCTGGGAGCGCGTGTTGAGCGCGCAGGGTTGTTCACATCGCACGCCACGGCAGGTCCTCGGCGACACGCCCGCACGACGCCGCCGCGGGGCGAATCACCGCGAAAACCCGCGTTCTTGACCACGCCCGCGGGGTTCGACGCCCCGCAGGGCGGACCCGCACCTCGACGCCGACTGCGACCGTCACGATCACGCCGGCAAGCTGGAGCGGGCGAAGGGACTTGAACCCTCGACATCAACCTTGGCAAGGTTGCGCTCTACCACTGAGCTACGCCCGCTTGAGGGTCGGGAAGGATACCAGCCCCGGGGCTCCCTGCAAGGGGGCAGGGGCTGGCGTGGCGCCGGGGGCCGCCCCGGGGTCGCGGTGGCTCGGCCTCCCACCCCTCCAGGGCGCCTGGGAGGCCAGGGGCGGGCCCCTTGGCGACCGCGGGTGGTGGGCCCGTGAGGGAATGCCGGTCGGACCCGGGCCTGCTCGCCCTGCGCCCCCCTGGCGGACAATGGCCGCGCAGCCTCGAGCTCGCGGCGCTCCATGGGCCTGAGTGCGCGCGACGCGTGGCTCGGCGACCGGGCGCAGGTTGAGTTGGGCGCATCCCTCAGCTCCGTGTCGGCGCTGCGGCCGCCGAGTCGCCGATTTGGCAATTCACGGCCAGGCCCACGAGCCCTGGCCGGGCGATCCGTCCACGCTCCACGGCGTGAAAGGCCCTGCCTCCCGCCACCGCACCAGTCGTGAGGCCGACCTGAAGGAAGTCGCGACAGCCCCGCGGGCCTCCGCTCTCAGTAGCTGATCACCGAAATCAAACTGGAGCGCTGCGGAACCGAACCGTCGTCCATCACCAGCACCGCGGACACACTCACGGGCCCCAGGTTGCCCAGATTGCCGGGCATCTGCAGGTTCACCGTCGATTGACCGGGCACGGTGGGCGCGGAGCCCAGGTAGTACCAGACCGGCGGAGCGCCGGAGAAGCTCAGCAGCGAGGCCAGGGTGGGGAAGCCCACGTAGTAGTGCACCCGCCCGGATTTTCCCGGGGCGAGGTCCAGGCCGCTCACCTGCATGTCCACGATGTCGACCGGAGCGTAGGTCGGTCCGGTGCTCGAGATCGAACGGCAGACCGACAGCCCCATCGCTTGCTTTCCACTGGGGACCAGCTTCGACATGCCGACGCCGTAGCAGTCTCCCGGAACTCCCGCTTCGGGGTCGGCGCCGCAGGTGCCCGTGACGTTGTCGATGTCCGTCTCAGGCGAAGTCTTGAGGCCCATCCGGCCGGAGACCGGTGCGCCCGATGCCGTGCGCAGGGGAACCGGACCGGGCCGCGTCGCGCCTCCCATGGTGCCGCAGTCGTAGGCCAAGAGCTCGTCCGGAGGCGTGCAGGCGCGGGTCGTCGAGTACACCACGCGCATGATGTTGTACGGAGCCGGGCGCGTGAAGACGGAGATGGCATCCAGCTCGACGGTCGGGCCGTCGGCCGCCCCGAACAGCTCCTCGGAAGTCACCGCCACCTCGGGCGCCGCCCAGTAGGGCGCGGCCAGGCCCCCGGGCACCACCCAGCGCATGGAGTAGATCGTGCGCGCGTCCATCGGAACCGGGGTCACGTCCAGCCAGGCCGTGAAGCTCGGATTCACGGCCAGCCAGGCATTGCTGACCGAGAAGTAGACCCGGTCGCGCACCGGCGCGAACCGCAGGGAACGCAGGCTGTTGGGATCGACGGAGATCGCGCCCATGCCCCAGTCCAGCCCCGTGAGCTTCACGGTGGAACCCACGGGGAACCCGACCTGGGCGGCCGTCTGCTCCACCAGCGTGGAATTGACCAGCGTCGCGTCGATGCCCGTGCTGCCCTCGGCGTAGTAGCTCAGGATCGCCCGCTCCGGCTCCGCGACCGAGCGCAGCGCGCTGCCCGCATTCCCGAACACGTGCCCCGGCTGGCTGCTGCCCACGGTCACCGACAGGAAGTACCACGAGTTGGAGATCATCAGCCGCCCGTCGCTGGCGAGGCTGGGGCAGACGTCGCCGCCGGTGGAGAAGCCCCCGAACTCGAGCGTGGCCGCATCGGGGAGGTTGTGGGGTGCGCGGTTGAGCCCGGCCAGCAGTTCGGCCGTGGAATAGTCCGGGTGCGAGGCGGTCGGCGGCCCGAAGCGTGCCACCGTCCACTCGGTCGGCGGACCGATCACCACGCCGGGGGAACGCACCGTCAGGAGATTCGGCACGGTGCTCGTGCTGAGCATGAGCCCCACCGGCGCGTTGGTGAACATGCCCTGCATCTGGGTCGTCTGCCACTGCGTCCCGCCCGAGATTTGGGCCTGCGCTGTGCTGCCTGAGACTGCCACGGCGATGCACACGGCCAGGGAGGCGGTGGCGAGGGAGTTCCTGAGGGTGTTCTGCATGTTGGATCTGGGGTTCGGGGTCGGGGGCGGGTCGCGCGTGGTCCAGGGTTCCGGGTCGGCTCGGTCAACGGGCGGAAACAGGGGTCGGGGGGGCGGGGGAGGCGTGGCCGTTCTGCCGCTCGGCCAGGGCTTCGATCACGCCGCGCAGGGCGGCGGTGGAGTCGGCGTCCAAGTCCCGCGGCATGTTCGCGAGCAGGCCTTCGAGCCGCCAGGCGTGGTGGGGATCCGCCTGCAGCACGCGCGCCAGGCCGCGGAAGATCTGCACCTCGCTGTCGGCGGAGAGGCCCGCGAGAATCGCCAGGTCGGCGCCTCCCTCGACCTTGCCCATGGCCCGCGCGGCGGCGAGATGTGCTTCCGCCCGTTGGACGGCGGCGCGGGACTCGTCGCGCTGACCGGCGCGGCGCAGGGCCAGGGCGCGGTAGGTCTCGACGCTCGACAGCGCCAGACGCTTCCACTGGTTCTGGTCGGGCGTGTCGGCGAGCGGCGCGGATTCGATGCGGCCCGCGGCTTCGTCGAACTTCTCCTGGGCGACCAGGACCCACACCAGGTCCTGGAGCGGCTTGCCGTAGTTGGGCCGCAGGTCGATCGCCACCTCCAGGTGGCTCCGCGCTTCGTCGTAGCGCCCGGCGCCCAGGGCCGCGAAGCCGGCGTTGATGCGGATCGTGTGGGCGCGGTCGGCGAGCAAGACCCCCTCGCGCAGCAGAGTGAGGGCCTCGTCGTAGCGGCCCATCACGTCGAGCATCCGCCCGGCGATGTGGGCCGTGGCCGCGGTTCGACCGCCCAGTTGGGCCTCCAGGCGGATCACGTCCGTGTAGGCCTCCAGGGCCCGCGCGTGCTCGCCCCGGGTGTCCAGGTCGTCGAAGGGCGTGAAGGCGAGCCGCAGTTCCTCCGCGTGGGGAATTCGGCGCACCAGGGGATCGGCGAGCAGGGCTCGGCCGCGCGCCTCCTGGCCGATGCGCAGCAGGTGGTAGGCCTCCAGGTAGCGATCCTCGGGCGTGGAACGCTCGGGCAGGCCGGAGAGCTCCAGGGCGGCGGCCCCGCGGGCCTCCGGGCCCAGCGCGGCATAGCTGCGTGCCAGGGCCCGCGCGAAGTCCGTGCCCACCTGTTCGGCCACCGCCGCCATGTCGCGGGCCGCCCCCGCGGGATCGCCGTGGTCGAGGCGGAAGGAACTCCGCAGCAAGTGCACGCGCAGCCGATCGGCGCCCACGCCGACCGCGCGGTCCAGGAGCGCGGCGAGCTTCTCGCGGTCGGCTTCGTAGCGCCACACGCGGTTGGCCGTGCCCACGACCGTGAAATTGGGCGGCAGCCGCCGCACCAGTTCGAAGGCCTGGGCCTTGCGGCGGGATTCCATGGCGCGCTGCACGCCGAAGCACGCGCCGGTGATCAGCATCAACGCCACGGCCAATGTGGCCCCGCGCGCGGCCTTCGAGCGGAACAGCGAGCGCGCCGCCCGCGTGAGGGGCCACACCGGCCGCGCCACCACCGGCTGGTGGTTCAAGAACGCGCGCAGGTCCGCCTCCAGCAGCGTCGCGGCGGCATAGCGCGCCCGCGGATTGCGGTGCATGCCCTTGTCGAGGATCGCCTCGAGGTCCCGGGGCAAGCCGGGGCAATGGCGCGAAGCGGGAACCGGGTCGCGGGTGGCGATCGCGGCCAGCACTTCCGTGGGCGTGCCCAGGTACGGCGGTCGCAGGGTGAGCAGGTGGTAGAGCGTGGCCGTCAGGCTGTAGATGTCGCCCGCGGGGCTGCGATGGCCGCCGCGCACCAGGGACTCCGGCGGCATGTAGGAAGGCGTGCCCACGCTGGTGGGGCCGCGCGTCAGGGTCGAATCGCCGTCGAGCAGCGCCACCCCGAAGTCCAAGAGCACGGGCCGGCCGTCCTTGCGCACGAGGATGTTGGAGGGCTTGATGTCGCGGTGCAGGATGCCTGCAGCGTGCACCACCTCGAGCCCGGCCGCCAGGTCGGCGACCCAGCGCACCACGGTCCTCAGGTAGCTGCTCTCGCCCTGGGTGTCGATGTCGAAGCCCTGTGCGAGCCAGGCGGTGGCTTCGACGCGCTTGGCCTCCGACTTGCGCCGCGCCTCCTCCACCAGCTCGGACAGCGAGCTACCGTCGATCCACTCCATCACGATGAAGGGCTCGCCGTCGTCGGTGCGGCCGCGGTCGTGGATCGTGATGATCGAGCGATGCTGGACGCTCGCCATGGCCTCCGCTTCGCGCAGGAAGCGTCGCATGGACTCGTCCGGGTCCATCAGGCCGCGGCGCAGGATCTTGACCGCCACCGTGCGCGTGAGTTCCAGGTCCTGGGCGGAGTAGACCACTCCCATGGCGCCCGCCCCGATGCGCTGCGTCAGACGGAATCGGCCGGCGATGGTGCGGCCCAGGGCGGCGTCGGCGGGGTTGGATCCGGCGAACATGCCGGCGACGAACTTCGTGCCGGCCACGGCTTCGCGCACGGCCAGTTCGAGTTCCGGGCACGCGGCGCAGGCCTCCCGCAGCCAGTCGGTGCGGCCCTCGTCGCGCAGTTCGAGGGCCCGCGCCAGCACGGACTCGAACAGCCCCCCCGGGGCGGACTCACTCTCAGCGCGGTTCGGCATGGCCCGGCTCAGCGCCCCTTCAGGACCAGGACCAGCCGGGCCTGGGCCGCGTAGTAGGCTCGCCGCGCGCCGGACTCGGACTCGTAGCCCAGTTGCTCCGCCAACTCGCGGAACGTGGCCAGACTCTCGATGCGCGCGCGCAGCAGCAATTGCTCGCGCTCGTCGAACAGGAGCAACGCGCGCTGCAGCTGCTCCACCTGGTCGCTGATGTCGGCGCGGTTGGCCGGATCGGTGGCGCTGCCGGGGTGATTCCGTTCCTCCTGCCCGGGGGCCAGCCGGCGGCCGTCGCGGCGCTCGGCCTCGTGGAAGCGCACCGCGTCGATCAGCCGATTGCGCACGACCATGGCCAGGTAGCCGACGAAGGCGCCTTCACTCTCTCCCGCAAAGGCCTTCAAATCGCGAAGTACCGACAGGAAGACCTCGTGGACCACGTCGCCGGTGCTGAAGCGCGCCGCGAGCCAGGGCCGGCCGTTGCGCAGGTCCCGATCCAGCCGATGGTGGACCAGCTTCTTGACCGTGGGGTAGAAGCGCTGGGTCAGCAGGTCGATCGCCCCCGCGTCCCCCTGCCGGGCCGCACGCAGGGCCTCGTCAAAGGGAGTGGAGGAGTCCATGTCCTGCAGTTTCCCTCGGACTTCGGTATTGGGCCAGGAGGAGAGCATGTGGGAACGGTGGGTATCCGGGAACCTAGGGCGGAGCCCCGCACCCCAAGCGGCGGAGAATCTTGGATTTCCGTGGCCGCCTCCCCGCGGGGGTTCCGGCGGCGTGGCTGAGTACGGGACGGACGAGGACGGCCCAGGAGGGCGCCTGAACGCGCGCCGAGTCCCCCGCCGCGCCCAGGCGACGCCGTGAAGCCCGAGGGTCGTGACAGGCCGGCTCCCGGGGTGCCGCCGCCTCCGATTTCCAGATCGAAGGCGCGCCTCGCCGCCGTGGGGATCGGCCTCTGCCTCTGCGGCCTGGGGGCCCTTCTCGTGGCGAGCACCGGCGGGGGCACGGAAACCTGCGGCGACTGCGGGGCGCGGCGCGAAGGCCGGCGGGTGGGCCCGCTGTGGCTCCACGGGAGCGCAGATGTGAAACACCGCGCGCCCTGGCAGGCCAAGGGGATCGATGTCTGCGCCGACCACGACTGGAGGCGCACCGGCTGCTGGAACCTCGGCGGCATCTGGCGCATGCACGCGCCGGTGGAGCCGCCGGGTCCGTGAGGGGCACGGGCCGAGGGGCCTGCTCCCCCGCCGGGACTGCGGAACGACGCTCCGGATGGCCCCAGGGTGCGCCTACTCCCCGTGCGCGTCGGCGATCCGCACTGCGTCGAATGTCCGCCGTCCGGGGGGCCGGGTAGGGTTCGAGTGGAGGTCCCCCCCGGGCCTGGGCGCCGTTCAGGCGCCCCATGCGCGGCCCGTCCGGGGGGCCCCGCCCCAGCCCGCTCCGAGACGAGGACGGAGATCGGGAACTTCCGCCCGTTTCCCCCCAGCCGGTCCTCCTCCCATGCGCACCCTGCTCTCCGCCCGGGGCCTCGCCCTGGCCGCCCTGTGCCTGCTTTCCTCCCCCACCGCGGCCCAAGTGGGGCTTCCGGGTCCCGGCGAGCATCCGCAGCTGTCCCCGGTGGTCGTCGTCCACGGCGGTGACGCCGCCTGGGTGGAGACCCTGGTGCGCGGCGCGCAGGTCTGGCACGACGCGGGGAGCTTCCTGGTGGGCGCCGCCGATGGGGACACGATCGCCACGCTGCGCGACCGCGGGCTCCAGGTGGCGACTCTCGATTCGCTGCTCCCCGGCGACGAGCTCTCCCTGATGGACCTCTCGCGACCCCCGTTGGAGCAAGACGTGGCCCGCGGCGGCCGGGTGGTCTTCCGCCACGGGGATCTCGCCTTGGTGGCCGTTCCCGGCGATGCGGACAACCTGCCCGCGTCCCTGCGCCCCGGCCAGGTGACCCATGACGGCCACACGGCGATCCGCCAACGGCCCGTGCGCCCCACGGCCCCGTTCCTCGGCCACGGCGCGCCCGCGGCGGGTCAGTACGCGATGCAGAGCGCCGATCCGCGCGTCCAGGCGCTCGTGAATCAGGTGGTCAAGGCCAACGTCCAGGCGAACGGCGCGCTGCTCGCCTCGAACTACAGCCGCATCTCCACCAACGCGACCTACATCGACGCGGCCCGCGACCAGATCGTGGCCCAGCTCCAGGGCTACGGCTACAGCCCGACGCTGCAGAGCTTCAACGCCGCCCACGGGGACAACATCATCGTGGAGATCCAAGGCCAGGTCGCGCCGAATCGCTTCGTGGTGATCGGCGCCCACTACGATTCCCTCAACGGTTCGGGCGCGTCGCAACCCGCGCCCGGCGCCGACGACAACGCCTCCGGCAGCGGGGCGCTGCTGGAGATGGCGCGCGTGTTCGCCGGCGCGCCGGCCTGCGAGCATTCGCTGCGACTGGTGTGGTTCGCGGGCGAGGAGCAGGGCCTGCTGGGCTCGGCCTACAACGCGCAACAGGCGCGGCTGGCGGGCAATGAGATCCTGGGCATGCTCAACACCGACATGAACGCCTACCGCGCGGCGGGCGACGCGCGCGACTGCGACTTCATCACCAACAACGCCTCGACCGCCCTGACGAGCTTCTGCGCCGCGACGTCGGCGCTGTACGTGCCGGGCTGGGCCTCGGTGTCGGGCTCGCTCTCCGGCGGAAGCTCGGACCACGCGTCCTTCAACGCCGAGGGCTTCCCCGCGGTGTTCTTCTTCGAGGACGCGAGCCAGTACTCGCCGTACATCCACACCGCGAACGACACGGGCGCGCTCTCGACCACGGACTGGGATCTGGCGCAGATGATCACCCAGGGCGTCGTGGCCTCGGCGGCAACGCTGCTGGAGCCCTTGGACCTGCGCATCGTCCACACGCCGCTCGCGGACACGCAGAACGCCACGGGCCCCTACGCGGTCGCGGCCCAGGTGACGAGCCTGGTGGGATCAGGGGTCACCAGCGTGGAATTGCACGTGTCCGGGGACCAGGGGCTCCAGTGGACCGTCCAGCCCATGGGCCTCCACGGCGCGAACTACGTCGGCTACATCCCCTCCTTCGGATCGCCGCGGACGATCTGGTACTACCTCACGGCCCTCGATGACCAGAACGGCAGCGAGGTGCTGCCCGGCGGCGCGGACGCGGGCGGCACGCCCTTCTCCTTCTTCGTGGGCACGAAGATCGGCATCACCAGCACCAGTTTCGAGGAGGCCACGGACAACGGCTGGACCCACGGGGTCAGCGCGGGCACGGACGACTGGCAACGGGGCACGCCGGCCGGCAAGGCGGGCGATCCCAACGGGGCGTTCGCCGGGACGAAGGCCTGGGGCAACGACCTGGGCGGATCGGGCTTCAACGGCGCCTATCCGAACAACACGAACAGCTACCTGCGCTCGCCGCTGATCAACTGCTCGGCCCACACGAACGTCACGCTGGAGTTCCGTCGCTGGCTCAGCGTCGAATCCGGCCAGTTCGACCAGGCCCAGATCCGGGTCAACAACGTGATCGTGTGGTCGAATCCGACCACCGGCGACCTGGTGGACACGGCCTGGATGCCGGTGTCCCTGGACATCTCGGCCCAGGCGGCGGGCAATCCCGCGGTGCAGGTGGAGTTCCGTCTGATCTCCGACGGCGGCGTGGCCTTCGGCGGCTGGAACGTCGACGAGTTCAAGCTCTCCGCCCTGGGCCCGGGCACCAGCGATTGCCCGACGCCCCAGGTGTACTGCACGGCGAAGGTCAACTCCCTGGGCTGCTTGCCGTTCATCGGGACCGCGGGCACGCCGAGCGCCTCGAGCGCGAGCGGCTTCCTGGTCACGGGGACCGGCGTCCTGAACCAGAAGAGCGGGCTGTTGCTCTACAGCGTGACCGGACCCGCCGCGAATCCGTTCCAGGGCGGCACGCTGTGCGTCGCCGCGCCGATCCGCCGCAGCACCGGGGTCGGCTCGGGCGGCTCGCCCCTGCCCGCGTCCGACTGCAGCGGCGTCTACACCATCGACATGAATGCCTTCGCCAGTGGCGCCCTGGGGGGCACGCCCCACGCCTCGCTGCTGCTGCCGGGAACCGTGGTGCACTGCCAATGGTGGGGCCGCGACCAGGGCTTCCCCGTGCCCAACAACACGACCCTGAGCGACGGGCTCCTGTACTCGGTCTGCCCGTGACTGCGATCTCGGCCGTCGCCGGTCCCCGGCGCGGCCGTCGCAGCCGACTCGGCCGGGGCGCGCCGGCCTACTCCTCCGTCAGCCCCAGAAGACGGCGCACGGCGGGTTCGGTGCGGGTCATGCCGGCGCGCTTGCCGAGGGCCAGGGCGTCCTTGGGGGTGGCGCCCTGGCAATAGAAGGCACGCAGGGCGAGCAGCCCGCCGCAGCGGTTGCCGCTGGCGCAGGACAGAAGCACGCGTCCGCCCTCGGCCTGGGCCTCGGCCAGGGCGCGGTCCAGGCGCCGGGCGTTTTCCTCGGTCATGTCGTCGTTGCCGGCGATCGGAATGCGCGTGAAACCCAGGCCCAGTTCCGCGGTGCGCTGCTCCTCCCATCCGCTGCCCGTCTCCGTGGCGGGGCGCAGCTGGATCACGTGCTGCACGCCGCCCGCCGAGAGCGCCGCGAGGTGCGCGGGCGAGGGTTGGCCGGAGGAGAACAGCCGGGCGTCCACGGCCACGAGGTTGGGGATGCCGAGCTCCTGCACGCCGGACGGAGTCGCTTCCGTCGAGGCGGGGCCGGAGCAGGCGGGCGCGAACAGGAGCGGCAGGATCAACAGGGTCTTCAACATCGTGTTCTGGGGCTGGGGCGGCCAAGAATAGCCTGCCGCGCCGCGGAAGGCCCCCCCATTCGCCCCACGCTCGCGCGGTCCGGCCGCCCCCCCGCGGCGGCGCAGGGCGAACGGCACGGCCCGCGGGGCTCGAAGTGTTCGAACACGATTCGCCGGCCACGCGTGCCCCAGGGTGAGGCCACGACCTGGATTTACCTCGGTGTGTCTGGCGCCCCGGGACCCTCGCGGTTCAATGGTGAATGCAGCGCCGCGGAGGACGTCCTCCCGACGCTTGCGCCCGGGAGGCAGCGCGGTCTCGGTCCGGCGCGGGACCCCGCCCAACGACTTCAACACACACACCATGAAGACCCACGGCACACGCGTTCTCTCCCTGCTGATCCTCGCGTCCACGAGCGCGGCCGCGCAGCAGACCGAAGTCCTCTTCTGTGAGATCCCCACCAGCCCCAAGTCCCTGGTGCCGGGCGCCCTGGACCTCGCCGGGGCCCCCGCGGTGACCAACTTCAAGTCCCTGGAGGATCTCTTCGTCAGCGCCGACGGCTCCCGTTGGATCGTGCGCGGCCGCACGCAGCAGGGCACGGACCTGGAGAACATCATGGTGCTCGGCACGTCGCTCGCCGCGCCCGTCAACTTCGCCCAGGAGGGCCAGCCGATCCCCGGCGGAGCCAGCGGCGAGTTGTTCGACTTCTTCGGCTCGGCCACGGGTCGCTTCAACGGCCTGGGCGAATTCGCCTACTCGGCCCGGGCGCGCGGCGGCGTGGCGAGCGTGTTCCAGAAGGTGCTGCACTGGGACGGCACGGGCACCACGCTGCGCATGCAGATGGGCGACCTGTACACGGGACTCGTGGACCTGGCACCGAATCCCTCCGGCGACGAGACCATCGGCAACTCGATCGGCTCGATCCACCTGCTGGACGACGGCCGCATCGGATCCCAGGACTCGACCATCGTCAACATCCACACGTCGCGGCGGCCGGCGATCTTCTACGACCTGGCCGCGTTCCACCAGACCGGCGTCACCGGCGTGACGCCCCTGGGCGGCGGCGCGCCCGTGCTGTGGAGCTCGCTGACGGCCAACGGTTTCTATTCGAGCTTCGACGGCGCCCATTGGGTCGCCCTGGGGCGCATCGTCGCCACCACGACCACCGACGACGTGCTGGTGGCCGACGGGAGCGTGGTGCTCCAGGAGGGTTCGCCGGTGCCGGGCTCGGCGCTGACCTTGGGTGCAATCCTCAACGCGGGCATCACCGGTCAGGGAACCTGGTACGCGCGCGGCCGTGACGGCAGCACCGCGGCGCCCGACTGGTTCGTGCGCCAGGGCGTGCTGGTGGCGGAGACCGGGGACGTGGTCGCCCCCGGCGAGAATTGGGGCGACACGTTCTACGCCGTGGCGACCAACGACGCCGGGGATTGGGCCATCGCGGGGCGGACCGACTCCGTGGATCCGGCCCGCGACGAAGTGCTGGTCTTCAACGGCGCGGTGCTCGCTCGCGAGGGCGACCAGGTGGACGTCGACGGCAACGGCCTGTTCGACGACGGCGCGTTCATCGGCAGGGGCAACAACACGCTGGCGGCCTTCGGGGCGGACAAGCTGCGCCTGACGGACGGCGGGGAGATCTACCTGGTGCTGCTCTTGAACGACGGCGCGGGCAACGACCTCAATTCGTCGCCCAGCTTCGGCACCCCGGATGCGCTGGTCCGCATCGACACCGCAGGCGCCTGCCTGCCGCCGGTGACCTACTGCACGGCCAAGGTCAATTCCCTGGGCTGCGCGCCCCAAATCGGTTCCACGGGCACGCCCAGCGCCAGCTCGGGTTCGGGCTTCGTCGTGAGCGCCACCCAGGTGATCAACAACAAGCCGGGCCTGGTGCTCTACAGCAACACCGGCCGCGCCGCGGTGGTGTTCCAGGGCGGCCTTCGCTGCATGAACGGTCCGGTGCGTCGCTCGGTGCCCCTCAATTCGGCCGGCAATCCGCCGCCCAACGACTGCTCGGGCGTGTACTCGATCGACTTCAATGCGTTCGCGGTGGGAGCCCTGGGCGGCACGCCGCAGTCCTACCTGACGGTCCCCGGCACCGTGATCGACTGCCAGACGTGGGGTCGCGACAACGGCTTCGCCCCGCCCGACAATTCGACGCTTTCCAACGGCCTCGAGTTCACGATTTGCCCGTGAATCGCGGCCACGGCGCGCCTGCTTGGTGCCGCTGGGCCGCGGGGTTCCTTCTGAGCTGGGTGGCCGCCCAGCCGGCCGCGGCGCAGGAGCCCGCGGCCGGACTGCCCGCGGCGCTCGCTCGAGGCCCAGGTCTCTCCTGGCGCGACGAGGCGTCCCTCGGCTTCCCGCGGAATGCCCACGCGCTGGCGTCCTCGGACAAGGCCCTCTTCGTGGTCGGCGGCACGGGAAGCCTCCCGGCCGATCCGGGCCAGGCCGCCGCGGTGGGGCCGATCCTGGAGGTCGAACGCTTCGACGGCAGCCGTTGGAGCGTCGAGACGGAGCTGCCCGGCGAGGGGCTCAACGCTCCCGCCGCGGTGTTCTTCGAGGGCCGGCTGTGGGTGCTCGGGGGCTTCGGCACCACCACCAACGTGCCCACGGCGGAGGTGCGCGTGTACGACCCGGGGACAGGGCGATGGGACTCGGGTCCCCCACTGCCCGCCCCGCGCGGCGGCCACGCGGCGGTCGTGTTCGAGAATCGCATCCACGTGCTCGGCGGCGGCAACTCGGTCTCGACCCTGGCGGACCACTGCGCCTTCGATGCTCGGACCCGGAAGTGGTCGGCGCGGGCGCCCCTCTCGCGACCCAAGGGCAGTCCGGCCGCCGTGGTGTTCGCGGGCCGCCTGTGGGCCCTGGGGGGCCGCAGCGGCCCCGAGGATTTCGGCGACGTCGAGTGCTTCGACGAGACCGCGGGGGTCTGGACCCCGGGACCGGCCATCCCCGCCCGCGGCACCTGCGGCGCCGCCGTCTGGGGCGGGACGATCTTGGTTCTGGGCGGCGAATCCCAGGCGGAGAGCCGCACCCTGGACAGCGTCCTGTGCCTGGATCCGAGCGCGAAGTTCTGGACGGAAGCGACTCCGCTGCCCACGGCGCGCAACTACGCCAGGGCCGCCGTGCTGGGCGAACGCTTGCTCGTCGTGGGCGGTAGCCGGAGCGCGGGCGAAAGCCACGCGGGCGCGGGGAGCACGCGGGTGGAGAGCGCACGGCCCCTGCCCGCGACGAAGTGAGGCGACCCGCATGGCCCGCCGAGCCCGCCGGGCCCGCCGGAACCGGCTCGGCGTCAGGCCGAGGGAGGCGGGGCAGCGGACTGCCCCGGAAGCGGACGATCCAGCCTCACTTTCGGGCCTGGGCGTAGGTCCGAGCCCCGGGCCCCGGAGTCCCGAGCCGCGCCCCCTCAGCTCCGATCGCCGGGCGTCCGATGAGGATCCGGACGACCCGCCTTCCGCGTCACTCCGCACGCCGCGCGTGCATCGGCAAGTCACGATGACCTCCAACGCAGTGCCTGCTCCCCACGAGGAGCCGATCCGCATCCCCACGTTGCCGCGCTCCGTGGAACGCGTGCGCGCGCTGATGGCTCGCCCCGACGTGACGGTGCCGGACATCGTCGAGGCCTTCCTGGCCGACCCGCCCTTGACGGCCAAGGTGCTGCGCATCGCCAACAGCGCCTACTACGGCAGGCGCGAGAAGACGATCTCCGTGCAGACCGCCCTCGCCTTCCTGGGCCTGCGCACGCTCTCCATGGTGGTGCTGCGCGCCGGCATCATGGCCGCCTTCGACGAACTCGACCTCAAGGAGCGCGCCACGGTCGAGGGCATCTGGCGGCATTCGATTCTCACCGGTCACGTCTGCGAGACCCTGGCCCTGCGGGTCCGCCGCCGCAACAGCGACTGGGATGCCAACGACTACCACACCTGTGGGCTGTTGCACGACGTAGGCAAGATCATCCTCTACGACAACTGCGGCGAGCGCTACGGGGAGATCCTGCGCAAGAACAGCGCGCGCGGTGAGGCGCTCGAGTTGGAGGAGCAACGGGTGCTCGGCATGCGCCACTCGGAGATCGGCCACATGGCCGTCACCTTCTGGGGCATTCCCGATCCGATCCCCGGCATGATCCGCAACCTGCACCGGCGCGCCGTTCCCCACGACCTGGCGGACCTGACCCTGGCCGTGCGCTGCGCCGACGAGATTGCGGCCGCCGTGGCGCGCCATCCGGCCGCCGAGACCAAGTTCCTGCGCTCCGAGATCGAGACCTCGCTCCCGGGCCTCAGCGAGGGCATGCTCCTGGAAGTCGTCGCCGCCGCGCGCGAAACCTGGAGTCAGCTCGAGCTGTAGGGACTGCCGGTTCAGAACGTCGGGAGCACGCCCGTGGGGCCGAGGCGCAGGCTGCCACGGCCGACCGGATCCTGGCCGAGACCGCCGTCCGGGATGCGGATTCGACCCAGAGGGCCTCCGCGGGTCGGTCGTCCGAGCAGCATCGCGACCACGATCCGAACGGCACTTCGGCCTGTCCAGGCCGCCCAAGTTCGCAGTTCGCGGGCCGCGCGACCCGCTGCGGGTCATTTCGCGTAGCCGAGGGATCGCAGGGCGTCGAGCGTGCGCTGATCGTCGCCGGGGGCCCCCTTGCGCTCGGGCGCGACCCAGAGCTTCAGCACTTCGTTGAGATCCGCGGCGCCCGGCGGCAGCGCGGCCAAGGGGTGCTCCTGGCGCGGGTCCGCGTCCACGTCGTAGATCTCCGTCTCCCCGTGATCGCGCCGCAAGTACACCAGCCCGCCGACGCTCGCCGCCGTCTGGTGCACCGCGCGCTGGGGATTGAGCTCGCGGTGCCAGGAGGTCGGATAGTGCTCGCTGAACACGATCCGGTCCAACGCAGGCGTCGCGCCCAGCAGGGGGACGCCGGGCAAACCCTCGGGCAGGGGCAGGCCGAGCACCGCCAGCACCGTGGGCAGCACGTCGACACCGCTCGCCACGGCCGCGGAACGGGAACCCTCGCGGGCGTGGGGCCGCTTGATCAGCAGGGGCACTCGGACCTGCTCCTGGTAGGCGGACATGCCGTGCTCCAGGGTGCCGTGTCCTCCGAAGGCCTCACCGTGGTCGGCCGTCACCAGGATCAGGGAGTCGTCGTACAGGCCGAGGGCCCGCAGCTGCCCGAACAGCGCTTCCAACTGGGAATCCAGATAGGCAATCGACCCGTCGTAGAGGGAGAGGTACTGCTCGCGGTCCGATTCCGGCAGCTTCCCCTTGCCCGCGTAGAGCACCTCCTTCTGCTGCAGGAAGCGCGGCATGTCCACGGGAGTCGTGTCGGGCTGGAACAGCGAGTCGAAGGGCCTGGGCGGACGCAGGGGCATGTGCGCGTCCATGTAGTTCACGAACAGGAAGAACGGACGCTCGCTGGGCCGTTCCCGCAGCCGGGCCAGGACGGTGCCGTTGATCTCGGCGGCGTTGCGGAAGGGCACGTCGAACTCGCGGCGCGGCATCCAGGGCTCGAGGGAGTCGTGCAGCCGCGCCCGCAGCGTCCAGGGGGGCGTGCGCGGGAACAACATGCGCCGGGTGCGCGCGTCGTAATGCTCGAAGCCCTGGGCGACCCCGAATTGGGGGTGCAGCAACACGCAGTTCGCGGCCACGCCGCAGGTCCACCAGCGGTTGAGCGCGAGGATCTCGGCCAGGGTCTCGGCCTCGCGGGAGAGGGGGCGGGAGATCACGCGATCCGGATCCGGGCGCGCGCCGTGGTCGATGGGGTAGCGGCCGGTGAACAGGCTCGCGTGACTCGCCAGGGTGAAGTCGGCGGCCGAGGTGGAGCGCTCGAAAACCACCGCCTCCCGGGCGAACTCCTTCAGGAAGGGCGTGGTGTCGCGGTCGTAGCCGTAGACCGAGAGGTGGTCCGCGCGCACGGTGTCGAGCACGATCAGGATCACGTTGGGGCCGCGGGCTCCGGCGGGACCCGGTCGGGGATCGTCGATCACGCCCTGGTCCAGCGCGGCCCCCGCGAAACAGGCCAGGGTCCAGCCCAGGACCACGAGCGGGGAAAGCGCCCGCCGCGTCGCCAACCAGCGTCCGCCCAGGGTGGCCGTCACGGCGACGAGCGCCGCGCAGGCCAGCGCGGAGGTCTGCCGTGTGCTCCAGCCGCTGTCCGCCAGGGGCCCGGCGACCATCCAAGGCACCAGGCACAGGAGTCCGGCGGCGGTCCAGGGGGAGGCCAATCCCGCCAGCAGGGACGAGAGGGAGCGTGTGGTCAGGGAGGCCAGGATCGCCGCGCCGAGGCCGAGCGAAAGGGCCAGGGAGAGCCGGATTTCGAGGGCGCCGTTCGGCAGCAGGCTCCACTGGTGGCCGAGGATCGCGAGCAGGACGCCGAGGGTCGCGCAACGGGCCGCCAGCTCCGCGGGATCCCGCGCCAGGCGAGCGGACGCCCGCCGCAGCGGCACCGCGGCGAGCAGGCAGATGCCGGCTCCCAGCAGCGCGTGCAGGGCCCCCGACAGCAGAAACGAAAGCACGCTCTGGGGCCGGAAGTCGAGGCCTCCATGGAGCGCGCGCGCGAGCCAGGACGCCGCCAGGGCGTCGAAGGCCGCGAAGAGCAATCCAGCCCGGGCGCCGATGCCCGCAAGGGAAGCGAAGGTCGCCGCGGTCCCCGCGGATTCGCCGCCGAATTGTGGCCCGGGAGATTCGCGAAGGGGTTGGGAGGGCATGTCCAGCTCCTATGTACCCGGCCACGGGTGCCCGTGGGGCGGTTTCTCACCGCGATCGCCGCGCATTCCGCCTCGCGGCGGCCTCGAAGTGACTCTCCCGTCATGCCCGACGGTTGCCCCGGTGTCACAGCACCCTGCCGGGCCGTGCCGGGGCCGGTCCCCCGCCACCGCTACAGCACGCGCCACCTCGGGCGAGGCTCATGGCGTGCGCGCGACCATGGCGGCGCTGGGACCCGGGGCGCACTCCCTGCGCAGCCGGCTCCCATCCTGCAACGCGCCCGAAGGTCCGCGCGGGCAGTCGGGAAATCAACAGGAGGGCCAGGAGCCGCCGAGATGCTGGGCGAACCACTCGCAGGCCAATTCGGCCACCTGCTCCAAGGCGCCGCGCTCCTCGAACAGGTGCGAGGCACCGGGGACTACCACCAGGTCCTTCTTGCCGCAGAGTCGGAGGTAGGCCTCGCGGTTCAGCCGCAGCACTTCCTCGTCGCGGCCGCCGACGATCAGGCGCGTGGGCGCGCACACGTGCTCGAGGGCGTCGCCCGCGAGATCGGGGCGGCCGCCGCGGGAAACCACGGCGTGGATGCTGCCCCGGCGTGAGGCGCTGATCAGGGCCGCGGCGGCGCCGGTGCTGGCGCCGAACAGGCCGATGGGCAGGTTGCGCGTGTCCATGCGCCGTTCCAGTTCGTCCACGGCCGCGTCCAGCCGCCGGGCCAGCAGCTCCACGTCGAAACGCAGCCGCCCGCCCAACTCGTCCCGAAGCTCCTCCTCGGGAGAGAGCAGGTCGAGGAGCAGGGTGGCGAAGCCCACCGACGCCAGCGCCCGGGCCACGGCCTGATTGCGCGGACTCTTGCGGCTGCTGCCCGACCCATGGGCGAAGAGCACCACGCCGTGGGCCAACCGGGGAATGGCCAGGTCTCCGCTCAACTGCTGGCCGCCGACGGCGACCTCGAAGGCGAAGGGCGATGGCAGGTCCGTGTACGTGAGCTCCATGGGGTGACCTTCCGATCAAGATCCTGCGGCACGGAGGCGCGCGTGCCCATCGGCCCGAATTCGAATCGCGAGTTGCTGGAGTCCGTAGCGGAGCCGCGTCCGCCCTGGGCCGAGGCCCCCCCCACCGCGGGTCGCGGGCGTGGCCCGGGGAACGCACGGCGAAGGACCCTCTGCGCACATGGGCGGATTCGAATACGCCACCGGCTCCAGGGGTGAGCACGACGGCACGCCCTAGCGTCGTCCATCCAACGTCCTCCTGCCCCGCCGGGGAACCGCTGCCCGGCGCGAGCCCCAGGTCCAACACCATGGAATCCGCCCATCCCGAATTCCCGCCGTGCCTCTCCGAGTCCTCCGATCGGCCCGCGACCTGCGGCGTGGACGTGCTGGCCGCGATTCACGACCGGCGCGCCGTGCGCTCCTACACCGGCGTGCCCGTGGACGCCGCGCAGATCCACGCGCTGCTGGACTCCGCCGTCAGGGCGCCGAGCGCCGTCAACGCACAGCCTTGGGCCTTCGTCGTGGTGCAGGACCCTCTGCTCCTGGCGCGCATCTCCGCGCGCAGCAAGGCAAAGGCCCTGGCGTCGATGCGGCCGGGAACGCCCCAGTGGGCGCGGCGGGAGATGCTCCTCGATCCTGACTTCGACGTGCTCTACGGCGCGGGCACGCTGATCGTGATCGTGGCCTCCCCGGGCGAATGGCACGTGAACGAGGACTGCTGCCTCGCCGGTCAGAACTTGATGCTGGCCGCCCACGGCATGGGTCTGGGAACCTGCCCGATCGGCTTCGCCCGCGCGGCCCTCGAGGAACCGGACCTGCGGGCCGAGCTCTCGATCCCCGCCGACCACGCGGTGGTCCTGCCGATCATCGTCGGCCACCCGCGCGAACTGCCGCCGACACCCCCCCGGCGCGCGCCCAGGGTCTTGGCCTGGAAGTGAGCGGAGTCAGGCGGCGCGAGCGGGGCCCTTCGCTCACTCATTGCCGTCGGGGTGGCACTGGTAGCAGGCCGGCGAGGACCAGACGTAGTTGTTCACGCCGCTGTGCTCGCCGTTCATGTTCGACTGGCTGTGCTCGTGGCAGTGGGTGCAGGAGAAGACCTGGTAATTCGACGGCTGCAGGTGGCAGTCGGCGCAGTCGAGGTTGCCGTGGCCGCCGCCGTTGAGCGGGCACGCGTGCTGGAAATTCCCCGGGACCCAGTTGTTCGTGCCGTGGCAGGTCTCGCAGCTCGTCGGGAAGCCCGCATTGGCGTGGTTGGGGTTCGTGGTGCCGTTGTAGTCGGCCTGGTGGCAGGCGACGCATCCGTTCGAGATCCCGGCGTGGTTGAAGTTCGCCCCTTGCCAGTCGGACGTGTCGTGGCAGGTCTCGCAGTTGGTCGAGATGTTCATCGCGACGTGATTCGGGTTCTGGGCGCCGTTGTAGTCGGCCAGGTGACAGGTGACGCAGCCGTTCGAGATTCCGGTGTGATTGAAGTTCGCCCCCTGCCAGCCGGAGGTTCCGTGGCAACTCGCGCAATCGGTCGAGATGTTCAGCGCGACGTGATTCGGGCTCTGGGCTCCGTTGTAGTCGGCCAGGTGGCAGTCGACGCAGTCGCTGGGCGTGCCCGCGAACACGCCTCCCACGTGGCAATCGATGCAGTTGGCAGCCAGGTGACGGCCGGTGAGCGGGAAGCCGCCGTGGTTGAAGCCGCCCCCGGTCCACGTGGTCGGAATGTGGCAGCGGTCGCAGTCGGAGGTCCAACCCTGCGCCAGGTGATCCGGTGTCGTGGCGCGCGCCAGATCACTCCGGTGGCAGGCGAGGCACTCGGCGTCGGCGTGGTCGAAGCGGCCGAGCGTCGCATTCTCGTGGCAGCGCCAGCAGGCCGCCGCCGCGTGGGCTCCCACGAGCGGGAAGCGCGTGCGCGAGTGGGAGGCGATCTCCGGCGACGGCCGCCAGTGCTCCTGGCCGTGGCAGGTTTCACATTGATTCCCCGCCAGGCCCTGGTGAATGTCCTCGTGACAGCCCGCGCAGCCGCGGGCGGCGAAACCGGCCACCGGACCGCGGTCGTTGTGGCAGCGCAGGCACTCGGCGGCCGTGTGGGCGCCCTGCAGCACGACGCCTGTCTCGGCCCCGTGGTCGAATTGGAAGTCCGCCTTGAGCTCGTTCCAGCCCGAACCCGTGTGGCACAGGGAACAGTCGGCCGGGAACGACTCGTGGGGCACCACCGGTCCGCGGCCCTCCCACCAGCCCTGGGGCGGCACGCCCTCGCGGCCCAAGGCGCAGGACAGCGCGACGAGGAGCAACAGGGCCCCGACCCAGCCGCGGCGGCGAATCCGACGTTGCGGCTCGCGATCTTCGTTGTGGTTCATGGCTTGGATGGCGCGGGTCCGGTGGGCTTAGAAGCGACGCTGGAGGAACAGGCCCAGCGCCTGCGAATCCTGCTCGTCGCCGAATCGGGTTTCGCCGCTGAGGGAAAGCAGGGTGTGGCTCCCGAGCTGCAGGTCCCAGCCCGCGCGCACGGCGTATTGGAGCAGGGTCGCCTGGCTGCCCGTGAAGTCCTGCTGGTCGGCCTCGGCCGCCTCGGCGTCCAGGCGCCAGGTGCCCAGGGAGGTGGCGCGCCAGACCCCCAGGCGCAGGCCCAGCACGTCGCTGAACTTGCCCTGGGTGGCGAACAGCGAGCCCGAGAGCTCGCCCGCGCCGAAAACGACGCCCCGCAGGCCCCCGCGCAGCTCCGCGTGGCCGCCGTCGTCGTCCTGGTCGCTCCAATGGTCCGCGCGGACCGAGAGGCGGAAGTCCTGGGTCAGCGACTTGGAGGCGGACAGGCCCACGCGCGTCACCTCGCCGTCGGAGAGCGTGGCGGCCGTGGCGGCCGGAATTTCGTCGCGCAACAGCTCGGGCCAGCGGAACTGGCTCGCGTTGAGGCCCACGCTGAGCCCGTTCTCGAAGCGCCAGGTCGCCTGGGCGAAGGCCTGGGTCAACTCCGCGCCCGCGGACTTCGTCCCGTCGCTGGAGGTGTACAGGTCCACCCAGGCCGAGCCATAAAGGGACAAACGCTGGCCCGCGCGCCAGTGGCCGTTGAGCACGAACAGGTCGCGGTCCGCGCTGCCCTCGTGCCAGGTCTTCTGGAAACCGACGCCCAGGGCCCCATGCTCGTCCTCGCCGGCCACCAGGCGATAGTAGAGCGAGGCCGCCACGTCGTCGCCCGTGGAACGGTCCAGGTCCACGGCGGGCAGCAGGCCCGCGCTGGCACCGAAGCGATCGCCGCCTTGGGTGCGCCAGGTGACCTCGGCCCCGTCCAGCACGCCGAACTCGGGGAATTCGTGCTGCAGGAAGCGGCCCAATTCGACGCGCCTCCCGTTGCCGCGCACGCCGCCCCACCACAGGGAGGCCTGGTCGATGCGGCCGCCGGTGCGCTCGTCGTCACCGTCGTCCCAGAGGGAGCTGGCGCGGCGGTAGACCTCGCCGTCGAACTCCAGGGCGCCGCCCTTGCCGAAGGGATTCTGGAGCTCCAGGTCGAGCCCGCTGCGGGCGAAGGTGTAGTCCTGGCTGCCCCCCGAATCCGCCTGCGTCCAGTCCCCCTGGAGGAACCAGCGGCCCCGCAACGACCGCTCGCGTTCGTCGTTGGCCGGGCCCTGCACGGGCGCCAGCAACGGCTGGTTGGGATCGAACTTCTCCGCGGGCTGGGTCCAGGGGAGCGGCGCGCCGGGCTGGACGCCGCCGGCCGGCCGCGAAAGGGGCACGAGGGCCTCGCCCGAGGTGCCGATCACGGGCGGATTGGCCCCGCTGCAGTCGATGCGCGAGGAACCCTTGGTGACCCCGCGCACCACGCACTCGAACATCGGCGCTCCGTCGGGGAACAACTGCACGCGATCCCCCACCGCGAGGCCCGCGTCGCTGCCCACGTCGAGGTAGGCGCGCTCCCCCTGCACGGCGGTGACTCGCACCGGGACGCGGCGGTACTCGACCTCCTGCTGAGCGGCGACGGCGGGAACTCCGGCGGCCGAGACGAGCACGGCGGCCGCGCTCCAACGGAACAGGGCGTCTTGGAAATTTCGCATGGAGCTAGCCGCCCTTCTTGAAGCCGTGGCAGTCGGCGCATTCCCTCCCCAGGGGCCGGTAGCGCACGAGGCGCGCTCCGGACGGCAGCGTGAGCGGCACGTGGCAGGCCGCGCACGCGACCTTCGCATGGGTCGCATCGAGGCTGAAGCGAGCGTCGCGCTGGTGGTCGAAGGTCACCTGGGTGAAGGGCCCGCTCGAACTGTGGCAGCGCGAACAGGCATCCGTGCCCGAGGGCCCTTCGGCGAACTGTCCCCCGTGGGGGTCCGCGTGGCAGTCGATGCAGGCAGCGCCCGCCGCGCGGCCCAGGGTGCTCTTGCCCAGGGCCAGGGCCTGCTGGTCCGGCGCGTGGCAGGCCACGCAGGCCGCTTCGGCGTGGGCGCCCTCCAGGCGGAACCCGGTCCAGATCAGGTGGTCGAAGCCCGCGGAGCTGGCGCCCGCGAAGGACTCCTGAGTGTGGCAACGGGCACAGCCGGCGGCCCCACCGATGGACGCGGGCGTGCCGGGTCGATCGAAGCGGCCGCCGTGGGGATCGACGTGACAGGCCTCGCAACGTTCCTGGCGCCCGGCGCACTCGGGGAAGCGCTCGGAGGCCCGACCGAAGGTGCGCACGGCCGAGCCCGGGCCCTGCCCCTTGAGGGGTTCGTGGCACACGGCGCAGTCCGCCCGCTGGTGGGCGCCCACGAGGGAGAAGCCGGTCCACGCGCCGTGATCGAAGCGACGCGCGACCGGGCCGCGGAAGGACTCGGTGGTGTGGCAGGCCGCGCACGCTCCGCCGCGGGGATCGCCGGCGAGGTCCGCGGGTGCGACCGCACGGCCCGGCCCCGTGGCGAAGGCGTCGGCGTGGACGTCCACGTGGCAGGTGGCACATTCCCGCAGGCGTTCCCGTGTCGCGCCGAACTGCTCCGCGGCGCGCCCGAAGCGCCGGCCGCCGGAATCCGGGGTCGCGCTCGGACGGTGGCAGCTTTCGCAGGCGATCCGCAGGTGGGCGCCGTCCAAGGGGAAGCCCGCGGATCGGTCGTGGTCGAAGCGCTCGCGCAGGGGGCCCGGGCCTGAGAAGGAGCGGGTGTCGTGGCACGCGGCGCAGCCCCCGCGCCCCTGATCCGGCAGGGTGGCGCGCACTTCGGGTCCCGTGAACTTGCCGTCGTGGACGTCCACGTGGCAGGCACCGCATTCCGCGGGAGTGCCCACGAACCGAACGCCGCCGCCGGGAAGCCCCGGGTCCTTCTGGTGACAGGCGGAGCACTCGGCGCGCCCGTGTGCGCCCTCCAACACGAAACCCGTGGCGGCGTGCTCGGCCGCGCCGAACAGGGAAGGCTTGAACTGTTGACGGCCGTGGCAGGCCAGGCAGTCCTTGCCCTCGGGCCCGCGCCGCGAGGCGGCCCGGCCGGCGAATTGGCCCCCGTGGGGATCCGCGTGGCAGGCGGCGCAATCGTCCGGCTTGCGGCCGGGGTAGCGCTCGCCAAAGCTCGCCGCGACGGCGACGCCTTGCGCGTAATTCCCGTGGCAGCCCGCGCAGGCCACTTGCTGGTGGGGAGCCTCGAGGGGAAAGCCCGTGGCCCCGTGCCAGTCGGTGGACTCCAGGGGGCGCGCCTCGCGGAAAGGGCCGCGCTCGGGATCGTGACACACCCTGCACGCCGCGTCGGCGGAGGCCGCGCCCATGGGGGCCACGGCACCCTCGACGAAGCCGGCGCCGTGGGGCGACTCGTGGCATTCGGCGCAGGCGCGCGTCCGCGGCGCCGACTCGCGCTCCCCCAGGCTCTCCACCGAGTTCGGGCCGCCCTTGGGGTGGCAGTCCAGGCAGGCCGCGCGGGCGTGGGCTCCGCGGCCGGTGAACGCGGCGCCGTGCTCGAAGGTCGCCACCTGGGTGAAGGGCAGCGACTGGCCGTGGCAATCGGCGCAGGCCCGGCGCATGCGGCCCTCGTGGGGGTCCTTGTGGCAACTGGCGCAGTCCTGGCTCAGGCCCGTGAAGCGCTGCTCTCCGGCCGCGAGCACCGCGGCGTCGGCTTGGAGGTGGCAACGGGCGCAGGCAAGTCCCACGTGGGCCCCGGCCAACAGGAAACCCAGGGATGCGTGGTCGTAGCGCGATCGGTCGGGGATGCCCGCCTGGGCGAAGGCGCGCTCGCCCGAGAGCTCCAGTTCGGCGCCATGGTGTTCCAGGTGGCAGTGGGCGCAGTCCTCGGCGGCCTGCACGCCGTGAAGCCCGCGCTTCGACTCCAAGGCCGCCGCGATGGGCCCGTGGCACTTCAGGCAGGCCTCGCGCAGGGACTGCCCGAAGGTGCCGTGACAGGCGTCGCAACCCTCGGCCCCCTGCAGCGTGGCCACCTGCTGGTGCACCGGCGAGAGCTCCCCCGGGGAGGTGCGCCCCAAATCCAGCGTGAACAAGAACAGCACGACGGCAAGCGAGAGCAGCGAGAGCAGGAGTTTGGGAGAGACTCGCATGGCGGCTCAGCTCCCGATCCCTGAGTAGCGCAGGGCGTTGATCACGTGCCAGACCAGCAGCAGCACCATGAGCAGCGCGACCCAGCGGTGCAGGTAACGCCAGGAGGTCAAGAGCGCCCGCAGCTCCTCGAAGTGCGAGGCCATCAGCCCCGCGCGGTGGGCGCGCTCCGCCAACGACACCAGTTCCTGGATCTGTCGCTCGGGCAGGCCCTCGGCCCGCGCGTCGCCTTCCAGCCGCCGCAGGCACTGTCCCAATTCGGATTGGCTGCGCCACAGGGCCGTCAGGCGCGAGAGGAACGACGTGCGCCAGCGACCGCGATCCACCAACTGCTGGACCTCGCGCCGCGCGCGCTCGCCGAAGCCGCGCTGGCCCTGGTCCCACTCCCCGGAGAGACCGGCGAGGGAGGCCTCGATCTCCTCGATCTCCAGTTCCCGGCCGTTGGCCGCGCGCGGCACGTAGGCGTAGAAGTAGCGACCGATGGCGCCGGTGAGGACCAGCACGCCCAGCAAGATCAGCGCGTGTCCGCCCACCGTGTTCCCGGGCGCCAGGGCTGCGTGCACCAGCGCCAGCACCAGGGCCAGGATTCCCGTGGCCACGTGGGAGGTCATCCAGGCGTACAGGGACCCGAAGCGGATCGGGCCGCCGACGCGGCGCCGCAGCAGGTAGGCCAGATTCGTGGCGATCAGTGCCGCGGCGACGATGCCCAGGCCCAGGCCCACGCCCGCCGACGGCCGCAGCCAGTCGTGCTCCGGGCGCGCCACGCGGTCGTGGGGCGCCAGGGCGTAGTACCCGCGGAACACCAGGGTCCAGGCCAGCACCACGGCGGTCAGGGCCAGGGCGGCACCCAACCCCACGAGCAATCCGTTGCCGCGTTCGGCCAGGGGCGCGCTCGCGGGCCGCAGGGCCGGATCGAAGGACACGCCGTTCTTCTCGAGCAGCGCGTAGGGCGGTTGGCCGCCGACGAGCACGAACACGTCGTCGTTCGGGAGCTCCACCTGGCCCGCGCCCTGCACGGCGAGCAGCACGCGCTCGGCCTCGATGCAGAGCACCTCGCTCTCGAAGAGCACGTCGAGGCGGCCCTCGCGCAGGGCCTCCTCCACACGCTTCTCGTTGCGGGCCTTCAGGCGCGAGAAGGCCCCCTTGCGATAGGACAGGGTGACGCGATTTCCCGGCTGCTCGGCGAGGCCCAGGGCCGCCTCCACGGCGCTGTCGCCGCCGCCGACGACCAAGAGGCGCCGGTCGGTGTAGGACTCGGCGTCCAGCAGGCTGAAGCTGACCTTGTGGAGCTCCTCGCCGGGCACGCCCAGCTTGCGCGGCGTGCCGCGGCGTCCCAGGGCCAGGCACACCGTCCGCGCGCGCCGGACGCCGTCGCTGGAACTGACCACGAAGGTGCCGTCGGCCTGGCGCTGGACGCCGGTGAGGGTCGAGCCGTAGCGCACCTCCAATTCCTGCTCGCGCACGATGCGCTCCCACAGCTCCACCAGCTCTTCCTTGGAATAGCTGTCGCGGGTCAGACGACCCACCAGAGGCAGATCGATGGGCTGGGTCATCACCAGCTTGCGGCGCGGGTACTTGGCCACGGTGCCGCCGAGAACCTCCTGCTCCAGCACCAGGCACTGGACGCCGCGCTCCTTGGCGCCCAGGGCGCAGGCGATCCCCGCCGGGCCCGCGCCGACCACGATCAGATCGTGCACGCCCTCGGGCGGATCTCCCCCCGTGGACTCGCTGAAGCCGGCACCGACGGCGACCCGGGAACGTCGCGCGGGCAAGGGAGCGGACTGGCGCAGGCGTCGAGCCACTTCGTGGGCCACGGCGAGCCCCTGGGCCAGGGCCGTGCGCACCAGGGCGTGGCCCGTGACTTCACCGGCCAGGTACAGCCCGGGGGTGCCCACGGCCTCAAGGCTCTCCTCCAGGGCCGGAATGTCGCGGCGGCCGCTGAGGTCGCCCAGGGTGATCGACAGCGCGCCCGTGGGACAGGCCTCCGCGCAGCGGCCGTGGCCCACGCAGCGGGCACCGTGGACCACCACGGCCTGGCCGTGGATCACATCGAGCACGCCGTCCTCCGGGCAGGCGCGGACGCAGGTCCCGCAGCCGATGCAGCGCGTGAGATCCACGTGCGGGTACTGGAGCCGGGCGCGGTCGCTGCCGCGCTCCTTGGCCACGCGCCGCTGCTCCAGGCCGGCCGCCAGCGCCCGCGCCTCGCGGCGGCGAACGAACATGGCGATCACGGCGAGCGCGAGCCCGAGTGTGATCGACGTCAGTATGGTCCAGCTCAAGTCACTGCCCTGCCCCTGTCCGGTGGATCACGGCCCGAAAGGACCGGCGCGGGAGGTGGACTTGGGTCCGCCCCTGCTCCAGGTCCGTCGGCACGCGCCCCCGTCCCCTCTGCCCCTGTCCTTCATGCGGGTGGATCCTGGCAACTGCTCTGCCACCCCGAGCCCCACCCACCGTTCGTCCCGCGGGTCAGGCCCGCGCGCCCAGTCTAGTCGGCCCGGTTCGATTGCAAGTTACTGTCATTCCATGAATTACGACGTCGTCACCCTGTCGTCGACGTCACAATTCTCGGCAGTCTTCGCGAGCGTCAGAGTCCCCGGGACTCGAGATCTTCCAGGAAATGGACGCGCGGAGGCCATCCCGTGGCCCCCTCCCGAGGCGTGGGCAGCGGACTGCACAGCCGACTTCCGCCGACCTGTGCCTGTGGCCCGAGGGGGGCCGAGGAGGCCCGGAGTCCTGCTGAACCGGGCCTGAACGGGGCGGACGTGGACATCTCGATACCGGCCGCGGTCGGAGGCCGGAACGTGTCCCTTGGGGAGGTCCGGGGGGAGGTCCGGGGAGAGCTCGGGGCGGTCGGCGTGGGCGCGCCCGGCGGGTTCGCCCCGGAAGCGCGCGCGGCCTGACGCGTGCGGAACACCGGGGACTCTCTTGCCTCGAAGTCAGGCTCCGCTTCTGCCTCTCGCCGACCTTGGATCGCGAGTTGCGGAAGGAGCTGAAGGCCCACGGCCTGCTGCTCTGGAATTCGCCGAGCTCATCGACGGCCTCTCGATCGGCTCCAACGACCGACCCCTTGACCCTCGGCGTCGACCGGGATTCGGTGCGACTGGCCCACGCGCTCGACCTGCACGACCCCGGGGTTCGACGCCGGATCGAAGCCCACGGTGCCGGTGGTCCCGCGGGCCTCCGCGGCCAGGAGACCAGGGACCGTCCGACGTTCGCCGAGTGGCTCGCCGACCGGTGCATCGATTCCATCTCGCTTGCGCCGGATTCCCTGGCTACCGTGGCGCGCCGCCTCGCGCCCGGTGCGCGAGCCCTCCACTGCGTTGCACGTCCTTGCGCTGAATCCGGGCAGCTCCTCGCTGCGCTTCCAGGTCGTCGACGTGCGCCGCGAGGGTGCCGGATGGCTCGCCTGTCGTCTGGGGGGCGGTGGGATCGCCGGCCTCGCCGGCCAAGGAGAGGGACGGGGTCGGGCCACGCTGCGGGCGCGCCTGGCGGGGACCGAGGCCGAATTCCTGGCCGTGGACGTCCAAGATCACGCGGCGGGCCTGGAGCGCGCCCTCCAGTGGCTGCAGGACAAGGGCCTCGGCTTCGAGACGGCCGCCGTGCGCGTGGTGCACGGGGGTGGAAGCCGCGAGGCGGCCCGCGCCGTGGACGCCGACCTGCTCGCCCGGCTCGCTCGCTTCCGGGAACTGGCCCCGCTCCACGACGGCCCGGCCCTGGCGCTGATCGAGGAACTGCGCCGCAAGGCGGGCGTGCGGGTATTCGCCGCCTTCGACAGCGCCTTCTTCGCCGATCTTCCCGAGGTGGCGCGCACCTACGGCCTGCCCCGGGACCTGGCCCTGCGACACGGCGTGCGCCGCATCGGCTTTCACGGCTTTGCCCTGACGTCGGTGCTGGAGAAGCAACGGGGCGTCCACGGCGCGGACGGCGGCGCCCTGCGCATGGTGGTCGCGCACCTGGGCGGCGGCGCCTCCGTGACCGCCGTGCGCGACGGCCGACCCGTGGACACGTCCATGGGCTTCACGCCCCTGGAGGGCCTGGTGATGGGCACGCGCTGCGGCGACCTGGATCCGGCGCTGGTGCCCTGGCTCGCCCGCGCCGAAGGCTGCTCCGCCGAGCTGATCCTCGAGCGCCTGAACCGCGATTCAGGGCTCTTGGGCCTCAGCGGCGTGAGCGGTGACATGCGCGAGATCGAGCGCCTGCGGGCCGCGGGCGACCCGCGAGCGAGCCTGGCCTTCGGCGTCTTCGTGCACCGGGCGCGGCGACACATCGCCGCCGCCATGGCTTCCCTGGGCGGCGCGGACCTGCTGGTGTTCAGCGGAGGCATCGGTGAGAACTCGCCGCTGGTGCGCGCGACGATCACCGACTCCCTGGCCTGGTGCGGCGTCCGGCTCGACCCCCAGCGCAACGCCGAGGGCGGCCTGGAGGCGACGATTTCGACCGAGGACTCCCCCGTGCGCGTGCAGGTCATCGGCGTGGACGAGGAGTCGCCCATGGCGCGGGCCGCGGCCCGGGCCGCGCTCGCGGACTAGCTCCGCGGCGGCCACGGCTCCGCGGCGGCCACGGCTCCGCGGCGGCCACTGGTCGGAGAACGGCCCCCAGGGCGCGTTCGAACGCGGTCCGGACGGGCCTGGGCGGGGGTTGGAGCCGAAGCTCATGAATAAGTCGGGCGATGTCCCCTGGACTGCTACGCTGCCCGGGAGATGACCTTCGCCGCCGCCTACGTGCTCGTGCTGACGCTGGTGGGGCTCGCACTGTTCGCGAGTGATCGCCTGCGGGTGGACGTGGTGGCCCTGATCCTGCTGCTGCTGCTCACGCTTCCGGCCCGTTGGGTCCCGGAGTTGCTCACCGCGGGCGAGGCCCTGGCCGGATTCGGCAGCGAGACCCTGGTGGTCTTGATCGCACTGTTCGTGCTGACCGAGGGCGTGACGCGCACGGGCGTGGTGGAGCGCCTGGGTCTGCGATTGGCCTCCTTCGGCGGCGGCCGCCCCGCGACCTTCGCGCGCCTGATGCTGGTCGCCGCGGCCCTGCTCTCGGGCTTCGTTTCCAACACACTGACCACGGCCATCCTCCTGCCGCTGGCCCTGGGGGCCTGCCAGCGCGCCAAGATGCCGGCCTCGTCGCTCCTGATGCCCCTGGCCTTCGCCACGATCCTCACCGGCACGCTGACAGTGATCGGCACCTCCACGAACCTGGTGGTGTCTGGACTGCTGACGAAGGAGGGCCTCGCGCCGCTGGGATTCTTCGAGATGGCCCCGGTGGGCGGCGTGATCGCCGTGCTGGGCCTGCTCTATCTCCTGTTCGTGGCCCCCAGGCTGCTGCCCGCGCGCGAGGCCAGCGATCCCGTGGCCGCCGTGGAACGGCGCTTCTCCTCCGAGGTCGTGGTCAGCGAGCGCTCGCCCTTCGCGGGCAAGACCCTGGCCCAACTGCGCCTGACGGAGGTCCTGGACCTGCTCGTGGTCGGTGTGAGCCGCGGCACCCGCCGGCTCCTGCGCCTGGGTCGCAACGCGCGCCTGCAACCCGGGGATCGACTGATCGTCGAGGGCCGGGCCAAGAGCATCCTGAGCGTCAAGGACGTCGCGGGAATCGACATCCGACCGGAGGTCCGGCACTCGGCCGGGGACGCGCGCGCGCCGGACCGTCGCATGCTCGAGGTCATGGTGCTTCCGCGCTCGGAACTCGTGGGGGCCACCCTGGCGGAAACACGCTTCGGCCACCGCACGGGCTGCGCGGTGCTCGGCATCCACTCCGCGGGGGAAGAGGACGAGGAGGTCAGACTGTCGCGCCGGGCCCTGCGCGCGGGCGACGTGCTGCTCCTGGAGGGCGCCGGTCAGGACTTCGAGCGCCTGCCCGAGGGCCTGATGGTCCTCGGGGACGTCTCGGCGCACCACCCCCGCAGCTCGAAGGGCGTGTTGGCGGGCGCCATCTTCGTCGGCTCGATCGCCCTGGCGGCCACGGGGGTGCTGGCCATGCCGGTGGCCTTCCTCCTGGGCGTCTTGCTCCTGCTCCTGACGCGCTGCCTGACGGCGGAGGAAGCCTACGGCAGCGTCGACTGGCGCCTCCTGGTGCTGATCGGCGTGATGCTCGCCTTCGGCACCGCCATGGTGAAGTCCGGGGCCTCCGGCTGGCTGGCCCAGTTGGCCGTGACCCACGTCAGCCCCCTGGGCCCCCGGGCCATCCTCGCCGCCTTCTACGTGCTGACCCTGGCCCTCTCCCAGCCGATGTCGAATCAGGCGGCGGCCCTGATCGTCGTGCCGATCGCCGTGGATGCCGCCCAGGCCCTGGGAATGGATCCCAGGCCCCTGGTGATCGGCGTGGCCCTCGCGGCCTCGTGCTCGTTCCTGACGCCCCTGGAACCGGCCTGCCTGCTCGTCTACGGGCCGGGTCGCTACCGATTCGTGGACTTCCTGCGCGTGGGCTCGCCCTTGACACTGGTCGCCTTCGTGGTGTCCATGGTGATGGTCCCGATGCTCTGGCCCTGGTGAGTCCTCCGCGGGAGCCAGATCCGCCTTTCCAGTCCCCCACCGCCCCTTCCACGAACCGCTCCGAACCGTCGCCATGGGCCGATCCTTCACGCTCGTCTTGTTCGCCCTGCTCGCCCCCTTCCTCGCTTCCCTGGGAGGCTGCGCCACGGATCGCCAGGTGATCGATCAGGCCTCCGACACCCATCGACAGCTGGAGCCGGCGGTGATCGAGGACCCGGCCCTGGCGAACTACCTCTCGACCATGGGCCGGCGCATCGTGGACGCGGCGCGGGAGCTCGACGCCCAGGGCTTCGGGCCCGAGAGCCACAAGAAGGAGGACGACGACTGGATGTTCTCCGACCGCATGCAGTTCCACTTCGTGAACAGCGAGACCCTCAACGCCTTCACGACCGGCGGCACGCACATGTACATCTACACGGAGCTGCTGCGGAAGTGCCGCAGCGAGGACGAGCTCGCCGCGGTGATGGCCCACGAGTACGGGCACGTCTACGCCAGGCACGTGCACAAGGGCATGAACCGCCAGTACCTGACCCTCGGGGGCGCGGCGGCGGCCGGAATCGGCGGCTATCTGCTGGGCGGCGAGAAGCACGGAACCGAGTACGGAGCCCTGGCCGCCGGACTCGGGCTCGCCGCGGGGCAGGTGCTCAACATGGGCTTCACCCGCGACGACGAGACCGAGGCCGACGATCTGGGCTTCGAGTTCTACACGCGGGCAGGCTGGGATCCCGAACGCTTCGGCGACTTCTTCCAGCAGATGATCGACCTGGGGTTCGAGACCAAGAACGAGAGCATGAGCGACCACCCGAGCCTCTCCTCGCGCGTGGCGGCGGCGCGCCAGCGCGCGGCCCGGCTCCCGCCCGAGGCGCAGTCCCTGCGCAGGCCCGCCGTGGCCCAGGGCGCGGCGTTCCGCGCGCTGCAGGACCGCACGGTGGAACTGGCCGCGAGCCTGCCCCGGGACCAGACCCTGGAGGCCGCCGCGGTGCTGCTGGCGGCCGTGCCGAGCTGCATGCTCCCCGAAGACCAACCCCAGCAGAAGGCGGCCCAGGCGAAGCTGCGGGCGGCCGTCGCGGCCGCCAAGCAACCCTGAGCCGCGCGGGCCCGGCGCGGCCTACGCATTCAGGCCCGGCGCATCTGCGGCGCAGGGGCCATGGTGACGGACGGCCCGGCGGCCGAGGATGGGCGTGGAGGAGGTCTGCCATGCGCCAGGGTTCGAGACGAGCCTGGTTCGCCGACCGCGCCGAAGCGGGGCGTGTCCTCGCGGAGCAACTGGCCCCCTACGCCGGCCGCGCGGACGTGCTGGTGCTGGGCCTCCCCCGCGGCGGCGTGCCCGTGGCGGCCGAAGTGGCCGCGCGTCTCGGACTGCCCCTCGACTGCTGGGTCGTGCGCAAGCTGGGCCTCCCGGGCCACTCGGAGTTCGCCATGGGGGCTCTCGCCAGCGGCGGCGAGGTGGAAGTGGACGAACTCTTGCTGCGGGAACTCGGCGTGTCGCCCGCGGCCTTGGCCGAGGTGGAGCGGCGCGAGCGCGCGGAGTTGGAGCGACGCGAAGCCCTCTACCGCGGCGGTCGTCCGCCGCCGGACATCGCCGGACGCACCGTGCTGGTGATCGACGACGGCATGGCCACCGGCGCCACCATGCGCGCCGTGGTGGGCGCCCTCCGGCGCCGGGCGCCCGCGCGGATCATCGTCGCGGTGCCGGTGGCCTCGCGGCAGGCCTGCCTGGAGCTGGGTGAGCTTGCCGACGATTGCCTCTGCACCGCCACGCCCGAGCCGTTCCGGGCCGTGGGTCATTTCTACGGCAGTTTCGCTCCCACCTCGGACGCCGAGGTGATCGCCTGCCTGGAGAGCGCGGCCGCGCGCGAGCTGGCTTTGGGGCAGCGCCGGGGACTGGCGCCGGGAGGCTTCGAGCCATGATGCCTCGCGACCCGTCCCTGGTGATCCCCGTGACCGCCGAGCCTCTGACCGGTGACGGCCCATGTTGATCGAGACCCTCTCCACGGCCCGCGACCTCTCGCGCCTGCGGGAGATCGTCGGCGTCCTGGCGCGCAACGGCGTGGGCGATCTGTTCACGCGCCTGGGCTTCGCGCGGGCCCTGCGGCGTGCGGGACTGGCCCTGCGGATTCCCAGGGCGGCTTCCCTCGGCGAGACGCCGCCGGAGGTGCGCATGCGCCGGGCCCTGGAGGAGCTGGGCCCCACCTTCGTCAAACTGGGCCAACTGCTGTCCGGCCGCACGGACCTGCTGCCGCCGGAGTGGACCAGCGAATTGGCCAAACTGCGGGAACATGCCGCGCCCGTCGCCTGGGAGGAGATCCGCGCCCAGTTGACCCGGGACCTCGGCCGTCCGCCGGAGCAGGTCTTCGCCTCCCTCGACCCCAAGCCGCTGGCGGCCGCGTCGATCGCCCAGGTGCACCGTGCGCGCCTTGCGGACGGCAGCGAAGTGGTGCTCAAGGTGCGCCGGCCCGGAATCGTGCCTCGGGTGGCGGCCGACCTGCGCCTGATCGCGCGGCTGGCGGAGATCGCCGAGAAGGAACTGCCAGAGGTGCGCCGGCTGCGGCCGCGGGCCATCGCGCGACAGTTCGAGAGCTCCATGCGCGCGGAGCTCGACCTGTCCCTGGAAGCGCGGCAACTGGAGCGCATCGCGGGACAAATCGTCGCCCGGCGCGAGATCGTCATTCCGCGGGTGCACCAGCGCTTCACCACGCCGAGCCTCCTGGTGCAGGAGTTTCTCGACGGGCCGAGCTTGGACCAGTGGATCGCCAAGGGTCGGCCGGGCCATTTCGATCCGCACCGCATCGCCGCCGTGGGCGCGGCCACGATCCTGGAGATGGTCTTCGTCCACGGCCTCTATCACGCCGATCCCCATGGCGGAAACGTGCTCGTGCTCCCGGACGGCCGCTTGGGGCTGCTGGATTTCGGCATGGTGGGCCGGCTCACCGACGAGCGTCGGCGCGAGTTCCTGGAACTGCTGGAGGCCGTGGTGAAGTCGCGCGCGCCCGAGGTCGCCCTCGTGCTGCTGGACTGGGCGGGCGAAGGCGAAGTGGACGAAGCGCTCCTGAACCACGACGTGGCCCTGTTCCTCGATCGCCACGTGGGCGCGCGCCTGGCCGACATCGACCTCTCCGCGCTGCTCGCCGACATCGCCGTGCTCGTGCGCGACAACGGCCTGGCCCTGCCCGCGGACGTGGCCATGCTGCTCAAGGTGTTCGTGACCCTGGATTCCCTGGGCCTCGCCCTGGACCCCGATTTCGCCCTGGCCCGCGAGGTCGAGCCCTTCGTCGACCGACTGGTCCGGGCCGAGCGCCGGCCGCTCGCCGTGCTGCGCCGCGGGGTGGGCGAGATCAGCAGGGCCGTGGGCGAATTGCCCCGTGGGCTGCGTCCGCTGCTGGCGCGACTCCGGCACGGCCGGTTCCATCTGGAGATCGAGCTCTCGCGCATCGAGGACTTGAGCCACGACTTCCAACGCAGCGTGAACCGGCTGACCGTGGGAATCGTCACCGCGGCCTTGATCGTCGGCACGTCGATCGCCCTGACCGTGCCCAGCGGCTCCACCGTCCTGGGCCTTCCGGCCTTCGCCTTCCTGGGCTTCGCGTCGTCGCTGGTGCTCGGAGTGGGCCTGCTGGTCTCCATCGCGCGGTCTGGGCATTGACGCCGCCCGGGGCGTAGGCCCGTTTCCGCCCTGAGCCGCGGGGCACTACGCCCATCGGCACCGCGCACGGGAGCGGATCCCGACCTAGGGTCGCCAGGGAGAGCCTGCACGGTCGCTGCAATCCCGCACGCGCCGAGTGCGTGGCCCCCACCCACCGGGGCAAGCCATGACAACCACCATTCTCAAGAGCGACGCGGAATTGGACCGTGCGGTGACCAAGGAACTGGAATGGGATCCGCGCGTGGACGGGAAGGCCTTGGCCGTGGGAGTCAAGAACGGGATCGTGACCCTCGCGGGCTACGTCGACAGCTACGCCAAGAAGCTCGCCGCCTGCGAGGCCGCCCACGCGGTCGAGGGCGTGCTCGACGTGGTCGACGAAATCCTGGTCAAGCCGGCCGGCGCCCAGCGCCTGGACGTGGAGATCTCCCAGGCCGTGCGCTCGGCGCTCGCCTGGGACGTGTTCGTGCCCGACGAGCGCATTCGTTCGACGGTCAGCAACGGTTGGGTCACGCTGGAGGGCGAAGTGGACTTCGCCCATGAGCGCTCCGACGCCGGCCGCGCCATCGAACGCCTGATCGGCGTGCGCGGCGTCAGCAACCTGATCGTGGTCAAGCCGGCGCGGGCCGACGCGGCCCAGGTGCGCACCGCCATCGAGGGCGCGCTCGCGCGGCGGGCCCAGCGCGAGGCCAAGTCGATCTCCATCAAGGTCGAAAACGGGGTCGTGCGACTGTCGGGCAGCGCGCAGTCGAAGGCCGAGCGGCTGGCCATCGAGCGCGTGGCCATGAACACGCCGGGTGTCCACAAGGTCGAGAACCTGATCACCCTGGCAGGCAACTTCTGATGAACGAGCGCCGAGGAGATCCCATGAAGGTCCAGGAACTGATGAGTCACGACGTGGTCCGCTGCTCGACCTGGGACGACGCGAATCTCGCCGCCCAGCGGATGTGGGACCACGACTGCGGTCTCGTGGTGGTGGAAACCCCGGAGGGCAAGCTCGCCGGCGTGGTCACGGACCGGGATTTGTGCATGGCCGCCTACACGCGCGGCCAGCCGCTCACGCTGATCCGTCTGGTGGACGTGATGTCCCGCGACGTCGTCACGTGTGCCCCGGAGGAGGATCTCCCCAGCGTGGTCCTCAAGCTCCGGCTGCATCAGTTGCGCCGTCTGCCCGTGGTGGACGGGAACGGCGCCACGGTCGGCGTGCTGGCTCTCAGCGACCTCGCCCGGCGGGCGGCCCTGGAACGCGGCAAGGTCCATCCGCGCATGGGTTTGGACACGGTGGCCGACACGCTGGCGGAGGTGAGCAGGCCGCGCAAGGAGCCCCCGGGGCGGTTCCGGCCGTGCGGCGCACGCTCGCGGCCCCTGAGCCGCGGGACTCCAGGCCCCTGATCAGTCTCTGAGTCCTGGACCCGAATGGGCGCCGCCGCCGGTTCCGTGCCCCGGAATCCGGCGGCGGCTCCCGTCCCTTCCCTTGGGGATCCCCCGGGAATGTTCTGGGGAAGGGCGAGATCGGCTAGGTTCAGACGGGCAGCTTGGGCAGCAGTTCCAGGACCTCCGGTCGAAGGGCCAGTTCCCCATCGGAAAGCCCGGAAAGGTCCAGGGCGTACTCCTTCCACTCCTTTTGCAGCGCGGACGGAGCTTCCCGGCGCAGGGCGCCCAGGAGCCGCGGCTCGGCGAACAGGATCATTCGCTCCCAGGCGTGTTTCGGCCGTTCTCCGTCGAGCCACTGGAGCATTTCCCTGGCGAAGCGATGGATGCGTTCGCCGTCGGTGTGGCCGCGGTTGTCGAAGACGTGCCCGGACACGTCGGAGCGCGAGGGCGGGTTCTTGTGGAGCGACTCGTCCCACTGCTCCTCGAGCCTGGAGAGGGCCTCCACGTGCACCCGGCCGTTGCGCAGGCGCTTGCCGGCCGCCAGCCGAGCCCGACGTTGGTCGGCGACGACGATCAGGATCGCATCGGTGACTTGGGGTTGCTTCATGGCCTTGAATCCTCCTTGGACAATCTCAATTCTCGTCGAAGCGGGGGGGCTTCCCATACGCTCGTCGGCGTAGTCACGCGTTGACATTTCGTCGAGAATTCCCGTTCGCTCGGACACCGCCGGCCGCGGGGTGCCGGCGCGCGAAGCAGCGGGAGCAACCGGCGCGCGAGACCGCGGGGGCCCTTGGCGCACCCGGAGGGACTCGAACCCCCAACCCTCGGTTCCGAAGACCGATGCTCTATCCAATTGAGCTACGGGTGCAGCGCGCGGCCGTTCATTATGGGACCGGGGCGCTCCCTCCGCGACAGAACCGCCCGCGCGGGCCCCCCGCCGTCTCCGTCGCCCTCCCCGCCCGGGGGAAGCACCCGTCCGCCGCCCGGGCCCGAACCGGTGGGTCCGCGCCGCTCTCCGCGCGCCCGGCCGGGGGCGAAAATCCGCCCGGGGCGAGGCCTGCCCGCGAGCCAAGATCCCGGTCCGGCAATTACAATCGCCGACTCCATGAACAGGCCGCCGTCCCTCGCAGGACCCCACGACCGAGGCCCCGTCGATTGGGCCCAGGCGGAGTTGCCCGACGCCTGGCCGGACCGCCTGCCTTGGCGGCGCCTTGCGCATCCGTGGCGCGTGGCCTTGGCGGTCAAACGCAAGCAGGCGCGCCGCGTGGTGCTCCCGGAGGGCATGCCGGGATCGGAGGTGCTGCCCAAGTACCTGCTGCAGGAATTCCACAACCTGCCCAACGGCAACTACTCGAAGTCGATCACGGGCGGTTATGCCCGGGCCTTCGACGCGGTGATGCTCTGGACCATGCAGCGGGCCCGGCGCCAGATCGCCGAGCGACTGCGGGGCTCGCGCCGTGCCTTGGACATTGGATCGGGCGCCGGAAACTTGGCGCGAGCCCTGCTCGACGCGGGAATCCCCGAGGTGGTCGCCCTGGAGCCCTCGCCCTATTTGCTGCGGATCTCGGCACGGCGCAATCCGCGGGCTCGCTGCGTCCAAGGTGTGATCGAGTCCAGCGGTCTTCCCGACGGACATTTCGACGGCGCGGGCGCCTGCTTCGTGTTCCACGAAGTGCCGCCTCCCGCCGCGGACAAAGCCCTCAAGGAGTTGCACCGCCTGCTCGTTCCCGGAGGGACGCTGGCGGTGGTCGAGCCCTCCCCCGAGCAGTGGTATTCCACCCGGCGCGAGATGTGGCGCGCCCACGGCTGGCGCGGGGTGTACTTCCGCGAGTTGGCCCTGCGCGTGCACGAGCCCTTCGTCAAGTCCTGGCACCGGCGTGACCCGCGGCAATGGCTCGAGGCCGGAGGATTTCGGTTCGAGGAGCAAGTCGACGAGATGCCCTGGCGGATGCTCGTGGCGCGCCGGCCCTGAGCGCGGTGCGGTGGCGCAGGTGCGCGCCGCGCGGCCCCTGAGGCATTTCCCAGGGAGCTCGCGCACGCAGGGCTCGCGCGGGGCTCGCTCCGGTTCCAGGCGGCGAGCCAGGAGCAGGGGCGTTCAGGCCCCGCGCGGTCCACCGCGGTTCGAGCTCACCCGCGAAGAAGTGCCCGGCTCCGGGACGCGCGCCGATGCGCGTGGTGCCTCGGGCAGGTGCCCCATGCGGCCGGACTGGTAGTCGGCGAAGGCTTGGCGGATTTCAGCCGGAGTGTTCATCACGAACGGACCCTGGGAAACCACGGGTTCGCCGAGGGGCTCGCCCGAGAGCACCAGGAGCAGGCTGTCCGCCTCGGTCTCGATCGAAACCGATTCTCCGCCGCGATCCAAGAGCGCGAGCCGTGCCTCTCCGAGGAGGAGAGAACCGTTGACGCGCGCACTTCCCTCGAGCACCACCACGGCAGCCGTGTGCGTGGGCGGCAGGCGAAACGTGGCGGCGGCCCCCCCACCGGCGCGCACGTCCCAAACGTTGACCGGCGTGAACGTGCTCGCGGGTCCCACGGGGCCGCGGGCCTCACCGTGGAGCCGGCCCGCGATCACGCGCGCGCGCACGCCGTTCGATCCCAGAGGCACTTCGGGAATGTCAGCGGCCAGGATGCCCTGGTACTTGGGCGTGGACAGCTTGTGCTTCGCGGGCAGGTTGATCCAAAGTTGGACCATCTGCAGCACGCCGCCGCGTCGGGCGAACTCGGGGGCGTGCAGCTCCTCGTGCACGACGCCGCGGGCGGCGGTCATCCACTGCACGTCCCCCGGACCGATGACGCCGGAATTGCCCGCGGAGTCGCGGTGCGCCACCTGTCCCTGGTAGACGATCGTCACGGTCTCGAAGCCGCGGTGCGGGTGCAGGCCCACGCCACGCGCGCGTTCGGTGGGCTCGAAGCGCGTCGGCCCCGCGTAGTCGAGCATCAAAAAGGGGCTCAGCCGTTCCCCCAGTGCATTGGAGGGGAACAGGTTTCTGACGTGGAATCCGTCGCCGACCCAGTGGTTGGCGCGCGGGGAGAACGTGCCCAGAAGGTCCTTGGGAAGGTGAGCTGAACTCTGGGTGGCCATGGGGGAGTTCCTAAGGCGGGCCGGGGGGGTGCGCCAGGAGGGACAGAACCTCCAAGGCAGGGTTCCCTCGCGGATCCCCCGGAGGGGCCGGGCGCGAGCACGGGGCCGGGTGGCGCGGCCTGGGGAAACGACGGTCGCTGGACAAGTTGCCGGCGGGACAGGCGGCCCGTCGTCCGGCGCGCCCCCGGAGCCGGACTCCCGCGGCTCAGATGCCGTGGGAATGGAGGAACTGGACGCTGGCGAGCACCTCCGCGCGGCCGTGGCGCGGATTGATCTCCACCACGCGGGTCGCCCCGGAGGACAGATAGCCCGCCACCAGCTTGAAATCGACCTCGCCCAGACCCGGGGGCATCTCGGACTCCTGCTCGGCCGCATCCTGCAGGTGGATGCCCACCATGCGCGGCGCATAGGTGTCGAGCCAATTCCCCTGGGAAGCGAGTCCGATGCGCTCGCCCAGGTGGACCTTGCCCACATCGTGCCAGTAGCCGAGGCCCTGCTTGGCGAGATCGTCGAGCACCCAACCCATGCCCTCGAAGGAGAGCAGATCGTCGAGGTGGGCGCCGGGCGCGAGGGCCAGTTGGGTCTCGGGGAATTCCTGGCGCAAGGCGTGCAGCGAGCGGCACAGGTGGTCCAGCTGTCGCTGCCCTTTTTTCTGCACACGCCCGACGAAACCGCGGACGGCTTCGCGCAGCTCGTCGTTGACGCCTTCGCGGGCAATGCGCTGGGTCAGGTCCTCGGATTCGCTGTGCAACTTGGCATCGGCGACCGAGCTGCCCCGCAGCACGACCACCGGAGCACCCAAGCGCTGGGCCAACTGGATGTGGCGCCGGATCGAGAGCTTCGCCTGCTCGCGCTCCTCGTCTCGCGGGCTGGAGAGCATGGTGCACGGCATGCGCTCGACGCGCGGCCGCAGGCAGCCGGCCACCACCGCGGCGAGCTTCACGCCGGTCTCCCGACGGGTGTCCTCGAAGCCTGTCAGCGGCACCGGCGACTCCGAGAGCCCCAGCTCAATCGCCCGAAAGCCCATCGCGACCGCCGCGAAGGCCTGGTCCTCGATGGTCTTCAGGCGGTCGCCGAAGCACGACGTCGAGCGGACGTAGTCGTTGGGTATTCCCGGGGCGGTCAAGGCGGACGGGCTTCGGACGGGGTGGGGTGGGGAGCGGGGCCGGCGGAGTGGTCTGCCTATCGGCTCCGCGGGCACCTACACTCGAAAACTTACCCCCTGGGGGGGGTGGGGAGGAAATGACGGCTCGTGTCTCCTGGCGTCCGCGGGCCCGATTCCCGCGCGCCCGCGGCGGCAGGGAGCTGGTCGAGGTGCTCCTGGACCGGTTTCCCGGGGGCGGCGGCGAGCCGCGCGGGCCATCGCAGGTTTGGGACGCCGGGGCCCGCGGGCCCTCCCGCGCCGCCGGGCGAGGCCCAGCGCGCGGACCGCCCCCCACGTGCACCTTTTTTCGCGCTGGCTCCGAACCGCGGCGTGCTCGGGAGAGGGCCCAGGCGCGAGCCGCGAATGGGACCTGCCGGTGCCAGAGACACCCTGGACCGGGCCGCCGCCTTCGATTGCCTAGAGGTGGACGACGCCCTCGGCGCCGAGCAGGGCCGTGTGCCGCGCCAGCACCGGCTCCACCTCCTCGGCCAGGAACTCGTCCACCTGCTCCGGGGCGCGGCCCACGTAGCGGCGCGGGTCCAGGAGTTCCTCGAACTTGCTCGACACGGCGGCGAAGGCCGGATCGGCCGTCAGGCGCTCGCGCAGGGTGTTGCGGCCGCCCTCGACCTTGATGATGCGGGCCGCCTCCCGAGCATGCACGCGCAGGGCCTCGTGGACGGCCTGACGGTCCCCGCCGGCCTTGACGGCCTCCATCATCAGGTGCTCGGAGGCCAGGAACGGCAGTTCCTCCACCAGGTTGCGGCGCACGACCTCGGGGTTGACCACCAGTCCGGAGGCCACGTTCAGGTACAGGTTGAGCAGCGCGTCGGTGGCCAAGAACATCTCCGACATGGCGAGGCGCCGATTGGCGCTGTCGTCGAGCGTCCGTTCGAGCCACTGGTTCGCCGCCGTGTGGGCGTTGTTGTCCAGGAGGCTGATCACGAAGCGCGACAAGGCGCAGATGCGCTCGCTGCGCATGGGGTTGCGCTTCCACGGCATGGCCGAGGATCCGATCTGCTTTTCCTCCAGGGGCTCTTCCAGCTCGCGCCGATGGGCGAGCAACCGCAGGTCGGTGGCGAACTTGTGGGCCGATTGGGCCACCGAGGAGAGCGCCTGACCCACGCGGAAGTCCATCTGCCTCGGGTAGGTCTGCCCCGTGACCGCGAAGGTGCGCTCGAAGCCCATGGCCGCCGTGACGCGCCGGTCGAGTTCGCGCACCTTGGCGTGGTCCCCCCCCAAAAGTTCCAGGAACGACGCCTGGGTGCCCGTGGCGCCCTTCACTCCGCGGAAGCGGATGTGGCGCTCGGCGTGATCGAGGTCCTCGAGGTCGTGCAGCAGGTCCTGGATCCACAGGCAGGCGCGCTTGCCCACGGTCGTGGCCTGGGCGGGCTGGAAGTGGGTGAAGCCCAGGGTCGGCAGGGCGCGCTGCTCGCGGGCAAAGCGCGCCAGCTTGGCGATCAGGCTGACCAGTTGTCGCCGCACAAGGCGCAGGCCCTCGCGAAACACGATCAGGTCGGCGTTGTCGGTGACGAAGCACGAGGTGGCGCCCAAGTGGATGATCCCGCGCGCCTTGGGGCACAGGTCGCCGTAGGCATGGATGTGCGCCATGACGTCGTGGCGCAGCTCCTTCTCGTGCCGCGCGGCGGCCTCGAAGTCGATTTCGCCCGCGTGGCGCTCCAGCTCGGCGATCTGCTCGGCGCTGATCGGCAGGCCCAGGTCCCGCTCGCACTTCGCCAGGGCGATCCACAGCTCGCGCCAGATCTCGATTCGCCGCCGATCGGAGAACAACTGGCGCATCGGCGCGCTGGCGTAACGGGTCGAGAGCGTGCTCTGGTAGTTGTCGTGGTCGTGGGACACGGGGCCTCCCTGGGGGACGCGGCAGTGTAGCCGCTGCGCCGGGGACGCCGCGGCCCCGCGCACCGGGTGAGCCTCCCCCGCGGGCCCGGGCCGCGGCCTGCCGGGCGGTCAGTTGCCCAGGTGGTCGGTCAGGGTCGCCAGGGCACCCGCGGCGGCGCAGGCCGCGAGGCACAGGGCGAGGCGGGCGCGCGCGCCCCACTCCGTGGCGGCCGCGCGCGGGGCATAGGCACAGATCCACAGCACGCACAGGGCCCCGGTCAGATCCGTGACCACATCCGAAACCGAGGTGCTGCGGCCCGGCACGGAACTCTGGTGCAGTTCGTCGAGGACGCCGAGGAGGAGCACCGTCCCCAGCAGCAGGCCCACGCCCAGGGGACGCAGGCGCGGCCACGCTCCCTCGCGGGGATAGGCCATCAGGATCCACAACGCCAAGAGGCCGAAGAGCGCGGCGTGTCCGGTGTTCAGAATCCAACCGCCCCCCAGGGGCCCGGGATCGCCGGTGCCGGGATTCGAACTGAGGCCGTAGATCAACAGGTACCAGCCGCCGGCGAGCACCCACCCCAGGGGCCGGGGCAGAGCCGCGAAGCGGCGCGCCAGGCTGCGAAGGGCGCCCAGCAGGGGCCCCACCGTCGGGGCCGTGGCCTCGGCGGAGTGGTGTCGAGCTTGCCTCACGGAGAGCACCTCGGCCGCGAGTGGCACCCAAGTCAAGGTTTCAGGAGCGTTTGACCGCCCGGATCAGGATCCCCTTCCCATCGGGGCTGCGCTCGATCGTCAACTCGTCCACCATGGCCTGCATCAGGAAGAACCCGCGGCCGCGCTCATCGTCCAGGTCGGGAAGGTCGCCCGGGGCGAGCCGTGATCGCAGGGCTTCGGGGTCTCCGCCGCCCTGATCCGCCACCTGCGCCACCCAGCCGCTGCGAGAGGCCTCCAGTACGAGGTGCATCGTCACCGGGCTGGAGAGATCGGACTCCTCCAGGGCGGCGTTGCCCCCGCCGTGGTCGACGGCGTTCGCCAGGAGCTCCGAAATGACCAGGACCAAGGTGTCCAGGGATTCCCCGCGCACGCCGGCGTCGCGGGCGAACTTGCGCGCCACCTGCCGGGCCATGCGGACCGCGCTGTGGGCCGCGGGCAGCAGCATGTCCAGGACCTGGGGAGGGGTCGACTTGCCGGCCATGCTCAGGCGGGGCGCAGGTAGAAGGAAAAGTCGAGGGCCGGGGCCGAATGGGTCAGGGCCCCCACGGAGATCCGGTCCACGCCGGAGGCGGCCACGTCGCCGATGTTGCCCAGGTGGATTCCGCCGGAAGCCTCCAACTCCAGGGGGCGCGTTCGCCCGCGGGCCCGCTCTCGCAGCAGAGGCGAGCACCGGGCCCATTCGGCCACGGAGAAGTTGTCCAGCAGGACCACGTCGGCATCCCCTTGCACGCCGGCGCAGGCCTCGTCGAAGTCCCGGGCCTCGCTGGTGATGCGCGCACCGGGGCCCAGGGCCGCCCGCAGGCGGATCAGGAGTTCCAGGAGGGGAACGCCCGCCAGGTCGGCATGGTTGTTCTTCACCATGGCCTCGTCGTAGAGCCCGAAGCGGTGATTGACACCACCGCCGCAGCGCACGGCGTACTTTTCCAGCTCCCGCAGATTGGGCGTGGTCTTGCGCGTGTCGAGCACCCGTGCCCGACCGGCACAGGCCAGCACGTAGCGCGCCGTGAGAGTGGCCACGCCGGACAGGCGTTGGACGAAGTTCAGTCCGGTGCGCTCCGCGTAGAGCAGTGCGCGGGAACGGCCCTCGACCCGGAGCACCTCCTGGCCGGGCTGGACCCGGTCGCCGTCCCGGGCCAGGCACTGGACGTGGGCTTGTCCGTCGCACATCTCCAGGGCGCGGGCAAACACAGGCAGCCCCGCGAGGACACCCTCGGCCTTGGCCACCAGCCGTCCCTGGGCCCGGGCCCCCTGCTGGATCGAGTGGTCGGAGGTGAGGTCGACGCGGCGCCGAGGTCCAGCACCGGGGTTGCCCGATTCGGCCGTCCGCCCCGGGGGCGGGGCCCACGCGCGGCCGGGGGCCCACTCGGGGGCCATGCCGTCCTCGTCCAGGGCCATCCGGAGGGCCGCCTCGACGGCCGCTGCCGGGAACTGGGGTCCCAGGGCGGGCGACAGCTCCGGCGAGGATGGGCCGTTCGGGAGGCTGGGGGTCGTGGGGCTCAAGGGAAGGGCCAGAAGGTGAACTGCGCGAGTGTACGCGAGGTGCGGCGACCCCACTATCCCGGGCCCGCTCCAGGCCCGGTCGAGCCCCTCCAGGGTCCGGTTTCCAGCCGATCCCGGCCCCGGAGGCACGCCCCAGAACCCCGAACACACCGCGGCTGCAACTTGGCGAAGATCCCCCCAGCGCGGGGACGCCCCCCATTCCCCGGGCGCCCCTCGGGGAAGATGCAGCGAGCCGGGCGCGGACCCTTGGTCGTCCAGGGGCGCGCGGGGTTTTCGAGACCGCCCCAGACACCACCGGCAGCAGGGCGTGAAGCCCCTCGAGACCGGCCGCAGGCGGGGCCCGCCCCGACGTGGGCTCGGATCCCGGGGAGGTCACGGGTGCCGGTGGGTCCGAGATCCGCAGTTCGGGTTCCCAGGGAACGGGCACGGTGGGAGGCGGCTGCGATTCCCTCCACGCGCGCAGTCGCGACTCGGTGATCGGTCCGATACCCGGCACGTCGCCCGCGAGCAGCGGCGGCCCGCCGCGAGGATGAAACCAGCGGGCCTGCACCAGGGCGCGCGCCCGCCCCTCGCCGATCCCGGGCAGCTGCCTCCATTCCCGGGCGCTCAGCTGGCTCAGTTCCCCCGGGCCCGCGGGCCGCGGGGCGCTGGGCACCGTGGGATCTTCCCCCGCGCCGGACGCCCCAGGCGTGTGGCGCCAGGCGTGGTCGGCGAGGATCACCCGAACGGGCTCGGGGACACGAAGCGCGCTTCCGGCCAGGAGGCCCAGCAGCAGGCAGACCCACAGGGGGGCCACGGCGACCTGCAGTGGCGGAAAACCACGGGCCTCGGGCGCAGCGTGCAGGGAAGCGGGCCGGGAAGCGGGCCGGGAAGCGGGTCGGAAGGCTGGAGGGGAGCCCGGCCCCGGGCCCCAGGCCGCGGGCCCCGGGCCGACCGATTCTCTCGCGGCGGTCGCGGACTGGGGACGGGTGCCGCCTGACGAGGGGCGGCCCCATCCCGGTTCAGCCTCCGTGGGGAAGTCCATCTGCAAGGACGACTCCCCGACGCGGCCCAAGTGCCCCTCTTTCTCGGATTTTTCTCCCTAGGGCCCCACCGGGCGGGGCACCGCCGCTTGCCCCTAGCGCGGCAACACCGTCCCGCAGGACGCCCCCAGGGTCCGGCCGAGGCCGAGGTGGGCGATCTGGACCAACTCCTCCGCCACGGAACGCTGCAGGCTCCGCAGGGCCGCCGCGGCGGGGCTTTCGGGCTCGGTGGTGATCACACAACGCCGCTGGGCCACCGCCCGCAGCACGCTGCGGTCGTCGGGCACCGATCCGATGAAGCGCACGCCGCGGCCCAGGAAGCGTTGGCACACCGTCTCGATGCGCGAGGCCGTGCGCTGGCCCTCCTCCTCCTCCAGGGCCCGGTTGACGATCAGGTCCACGTGCGCATCGCGGCGACGGGCGAAGAGCACCTTGAGGAAGGCGTAGGCATCGGTCATGGCCGTCGGGTCGCTCGTGGTGACGATGACCACCAGATCAGAGGCGGATGCGAAGGCGATCGTCTGCTCGGAGATTCCAGCCGCGGAATCCACCACCAGCATGTCATAGCGCGAGTCGAGGGCCTCGACGGCCTCGGCGATGAGGCGCAATTCTCCCGGCGTCAGCGAGGCCATCTGCGAGACGCCGCTGCCCCCGGCCAGGAGGTCCAAGCGGGACGCGCATGGGGTCACGGCCTCCGCTGCGCTCGCCCGTCCGCGCACCACATCCACCAACGTGCGCGTGGGCTGCACGCTCTGCATCAAATGGGCGTTGCCCACGCCCAGGTCCGCGTCCACGAGCAGGGTGCGCCCGGTTTCGGACCAAAGGGCCGCGAAGGCAGCGCTGACCACGGACTTGCCCGTGCCTCCCTTGCCGCTGGCAACGCACAGGGAAGGAGCGTGCGAGCGATGCAACGCCGGGAACCCGCGGGACACGGAATCAGAGGCCGGTGATCCGGTCCGCGATGGTTGCAGGATCCGCAGGGCCTGGTCCCAGTTCATCGTGTGCGCGGGACGGTGCTGGCTGCGCGCGCGGGTCCGCGCCCCTGCTCGCGGAGGGCGTTTCAGCGGCGAACGCGTGCGACAGCCCCGGGCCCGTTTCCCGCGGCGAGGTCGATCCTACGCTCCGGAAAGGCCCAAGAGCACCTCCTAAAAAGGCCCGGCGCCCACGGCGGCCGCTGCGCGACTTGCGCCCGGGTCGCTGCGTCTCCTCGGATCATCGCCCGGGGCATGCGCGTCGTCGCCGCGCCTGGGGTTCGCCGGGCCGCTGCTCCCACGGGGCGCCGCAGGTGCGAGGACGCGGGCTAGCCCGACTGCCGAAAGGCCGCGATTTCCTCGGCGGTCAAGGTCATCCCCGCGTCCACGGCCACCAACTGCGGCGAGTCTGACGGCGACGTCATGGAGTCGCTGCCGAGGTTCTCCACGTAGCGCACGAGCACCTGGTCGACGAATTCCTCGACCCGCGCGGCGGTCGGCAGGGGACGCGGCTTGCCGGAAGGGAGCACCTGCCCCTCCAGCACGCCCCCCACCTCGGCCAGCGAGCATAGGAGCGCAGGCCCCATGCGCCAGGAGAGGCTCCGGTCGCTCGCGATGGGCTGCAGTTGGTCGTCGATGCGGGAGAGCCGGTCCACGGCGAGCTCTCCCAACGGGCGCAGGGAGTCGGGCAGCACACCCAGGAAGGCCGCGGGCCCACGGGGCGGAGAGGGCTCGCCGTGGCCGAAGCTCGGAGACACGGGCACCAGGTAGGCGTGCTCCCCGCGAGCGCTGGCGAGTTCGCGCATCTCGAAGAGGCGCAGCTCCCGCACGCCCAGGCAGGCGAGCCGAGTCAGCAGTCGCTCGGAGAAGGTCTGGGCCACGAGAACCAATAGGGGTGGGAGCTCGGCGCGCACTCTCCCCGCACCCAGGTGACGGCCCATGGCCGCGCGATTGCGGTGGAAGAACGCCAGGGCGTCCACGGTGGCGAGCAGGGCTTCGTCGCCGTCGCCCGAGCAACGGGAGGCCAGCACCACGCGGCCGGAAGGATCGACGCCCACGCTGTCGATGGAACGGCCGTCGCCCAGCTGCAGTTCGGCGTCGATCCAATCGACGTCGGGGAAGGCCTCGCGCAGGGCGCTCGCCCACGGGCCCGAGGCGCCGGAGGGGGTCCCCGCGGGTGTCCCACGTTTCGCAGGCATGGGCCTATTGAAGGGGGCGGGAATCCAAAGCGCCAGGGCCGACCCGGCGGCCTCGGTCCGTTTCTGGCCCCCCCCGGTTGCTCCTCGGCCGCCCTCCGGTGGCCCCCCCCCGGCTCCCGGATCGTCCCGCGCCGGGACCCGGCCCAGTTGGCCCCAGTTGGCCCCAGTTGGCCCCGGCCCCGCGTGTCCCCCAGGGGTGGAAGGGCGGAAAACCCGGGCTCAGAGCCGGGCGCGGATCACATGGGTCAGGGCCAGGGCCAGGGCGTCGCTGGCATCCAGGGGCCCCGGCGCCTCCGCGAGCCCCAGGCGCCGCGCGACCATGGCCGCCACCTGCGTCTTGTGGGCCGCCCCATGCCCCACCAGCGCCTTCTTGGCCGTGGCCGGGGGATATTGGTGCACGGGGATCGCCGCCGCGCCGGCGCAGGAAAGCACCACTCCGCGGCCCTCGCCGATGCGCAGGGCACTTTGGACGTTCTTGTGGGCGAAGGCCTCCTCCACGGCCAGCGCCTCGGGTTGGAAGCGCTGGATCAGGAGGTCGAGTTCCTTGCGGATCAGACCCAGACGGCCGCACAGCTCCCCGTCGCCCGCGCGGATCACCCCGGCGCCCAGCATCCGCGGGCCGCGGGCCGTGACCACCAGGGCACCCCAGCCCACCACGCGCGTGCCGGGGTCGATGCCCAGGACCACCCGGCCCGCCGGGCGAGCCCCGGCTCCGCGGGGGACCTCCAGGGGCGGGGCCGGCCGGGACGCACCGCGCCGGGCGGGAGCGGCTCCCGTCGCCTTGGGAGACTTCAGCGGACCCGTCGTCGGCGGCCTGGCCGCGGCGGTGCGCGCGCGGGACCTGGCGGTCGCGGCGGCCGGGGGCGAAGGCGCGCCGGGAACCGGGGCCGCAGCCAGAGCCGCGGCGCGCTCCTCCAGGCTCGGCGCCACGTGGGGGCGCGCCGTTCGTCGCGTCGGCGGTCTTTCGGTCGGCACGCGCTCACCCTACGCTTTGGCGCGCGCCGCTGGAAGTTGCGCCGCACGATGCGATCCCCGAGCGACGATACCGGCGCGGAGCCCAAGGCCCTCTCGGCCGCCGCGGTGATCGTGGCGGCCGGCGATTCGACGCGCATGGGCGGCGGAGCGCGCAAGCCCCTGCTCGTGCTGGCTGGAAGCACGCTGATCGAGCACACCCTGGCCGCCTTCGATCAGGCCCCCTCCGTGAGCGAGATCGTGATCGTCGGCCACGCCGCCGACCTGGAGGTCTATGCCCAGATGGCGCGCGACGCGCATTCGAAGCACCCCGCGTTCCGCAAGGTGCGCGCGCTCGTGCCGGGCGGCAAGCGGCGCACGCACTCGGTGCGCCTGGGGGCCCGCGGAGTCTCCCCGGAGATCGACGTGATCCTGGTCCACGACGCGGCGCGGCCCCTGGTGTCCGTGGAGGTGATCGAACAGGCCGCGCGGGTCGCGGCCCGCGAAGGCGCCAGCGTCGTGGCCGTGCCGGTCCACGACACGCTCAAGACCTCCGCCTCGGGCACCCACGCCGAACGCACCATCGATCGCTCGGTCCTGTGGGCGGCCCAGACGCCCCAGGCCTTCCGGCGCGTGCTGCTGCTGGAGCTGCTGTCCCGGGCCGAGGCGGAGGAATTCGAGCCCACGGACGATTGCGGCCTGCACGAGCGCTACGTGGGCCCCGTGCCCATCGTCGCCGGCGATCCCACCAACCTGAAGATCACGACCCCCGCCGATCTGGCCATGGCCGAAGCGCTGCTGGCCCGGCGCGCGAAGGAACAACGATGAAGACGCGCGTGGGACTGGGCTTCGACGTGCACCGGCTGGTGGCGGGCCGACCCTGCATCCTGGGGGGAGTGCCCTTCGAGCATGCCCGGGGCCCGGAGGGTCATTCGGACGGCGACGCCGTGCTGCATGCGCTCGCCGATGCGATCCTGGGCGCGGCGGGCCTCGACGATTTGGGCAGCCTGTTCTCCGATCGCGACCCGCGCTGGAAGGGGGCCGACAGCGCCGTGCTGCTCCAGGAATGCGTCCGGCTCGCGCGCGCCAAGGGCTGGCGCGTGGTCAACGCCGACGTGGTCGTCGCCACCGAGGGCCCGAGGATCGCGCCCATGCGCGCCGCCATGCGCTCCCGGATGGCCCAACTCCTCGGCGTCGACGGGGACGCGGTCAACGTCAAGGGCAAGACGCTCGAAGGCCTTGGCGCGTTGGCCCACGGAGAAGGCGTCGCGGTCCAGGCGATCTGCCTGCTGGCGAGCGACTGAAGGTCAGCGCTCGTCGGCCGGACGCAGGCCCTCGACCACCGGCGCGGGGCCCTCGTGGGCGAACGACTTGGCATGCCGCGCGATGCCTTCGAGCCAGACTTCACGCGCGGTGCGGCGCGCCAGGAAGAAGGCGATCAGGCCGAGCGCGGCAAAGGCCCAGTGGCTTTGCGGGAACCAGATGCCGCACACGCCGGTGAGGACGACCAGGACGAAAAAGCCGTTCCAAAGGCGGCGCAACCCGACGAGCGAGCGCGGGCAGAAGCTCGCCAGAAGCCTGGGGAAGCTGCCGACGATGGCGGCCGCCAGAGTGACCAGGTAGCGCGAGAACTTGAGCGCGTTGAAGCTGCCGAGACTGTCGTCGAGCACGAAGGCGATGCGCATGGCCGGCCCCGCGAGCATCAAGGCGAAGAGCCCGAACATCACCCACCAGGCGAGTCTCAGCCGGCTGCCGGACCCAGGCTGAGGACTGAGCAGCGCGTACGCGGTGGCACTCGCGAGCACGCTCGCGGCCCAGAAGATCCACGCCGCCAATTCGAGCCGCGGATCGTCGCTCACGCCGCTCCAGATCAGCGGCGCGGCAACTCCCATGAGCAGCATGGCGAGCCCGCCCAGACGCAGTCCCGGCGGCACGTTCTCCAGGCCGATCAGATCCACCGCGGACGCCGAGGGCCCCAGGCGCGGGCCGGCCGAACCTGGCCCCTCCCCGGCCGGGCTCCCCGGAACCCTGGGTTCCGGACCTGAGGGCGTCCCAGGCTCCGGACTCATCGGCGCGTCTCCGCCTCAAGCGGCGCGTCGCGGCCCTCGGGGAATTGGACCGAGTGGAAGCGCCAGTAGGCGCCGCGCCTGGCCAGCAATTCGTCGTGGGTGCCGAGCTCCACGACCCGGCCGGCTTCCAGGACGGCGATGCGGTCGGCGTTGCGGATGGTCGAAAGGCGGTGCGCGATCACCACGACCGTGCGGCCCACCACGAGGCGATCGAGGGCCTCCTGCACGACCGCTTCGCTCTCGGAGTCCAGGGCGCTGGTGGCCTCGTCGAGCAAGAGCAGCGGCGCGCCCTTGAGGATCGCGCGAGCGATCGTCAAGCGCTGGCGCTGGCCGCCGGAGAGTCGCGCGCCCGCGTCCCCCACGGCCGTCTCGTACTTCTCGGGCAGGCCCTGGATGAACTCGTGGATGTTCGCCGCGCGCGCCGCCGCCTCGACCTCCGCCGGGGTCGCGTCGGGCTTGCCGTAGCGGATGTTCTCCAGGATCGACGTGTGGAACAGGAACGGCACCTGCCCCACCATGGCGTACTGCTTCGTCCAGGAATCCAGCGTCAGCTCCCGCAGGTCGTGGCCGTCCACCGTGATGCGGCCCGAGCTCGGCTCGATGAAGCGCGCGACCAGGTCCACGAGCGTCGTCTTTCCGGCACCGGAGGCCCCGACGAGGGCCAGCGTCTCGCCGGTGCGGAGTTCCAGGTCGACTCCCTGGAGGGCCGGCTTGTCCGTGCCCGGGTACGTGAACGTCACGCCTTCGAAGCGCACGCCGCGTCCCAGGGACTCCAAGGCGTGGGCGCCGCGGCGCTCGACGATGTCCGGGGGCTCGTCGAGCAGGCCCTGCAGGCGGTCGGCGGCGCCGGCCGACTCCTGCACCTTGCCGATGGCGTTGGTCAGGCGCTTGACGTGCCCGTAGATCAGCGCGATCGAGAGCAGGAACGCCCCCATTTCGCCCGAGTCGTTGAAGAACTTCCGGTCCTTGTTGATCAGCACGATCACGGCGATCAGGAGGCCCAGGCCGAGCGTCGACAGGAACGCCGTCCAGGCCTCGATCGAGGCGATCGCGCGCACCGTGCGCATGGCGAGCGACAGGTAGTGGTCGTTCACGGCGCCGTAGCGCGCGAGCTCGCGCTCCTCCGCGCGAAACGCCTTGACCGTGCGGATGCCGGTGAACATCTGCGTCAGGACTTCGACCGACGCGCCGAGGCTCGAGAGGCTCTTCTTGCTGCGCTTGCGCACGCGCTTGCCCAGCACGCCGATCGGCACGGCGATCAGCGGCATCACGGCGAGCACGCACAGGGTGGGCATCGGCGCCGTGAAGAACGCGACCAGGAGCGAGCCGACGACCAGGAACGGCAGTTGCGTGACGTCCTTCAGGATCACGTTCACCGACTGCAGGGTCGAGTTCACATCGCTCGAGATGCGGCTCAGGAGGTCGCCGAAGTGGCGCTCGCCGTGATAGCGCATCGACAGGCTGAGCAGGTGGCGCGCGAGCCGCATGCGCATGTCGATCACCAGACCGAGCGCCACGCGGCGCGACGTCCAGTTGAACATGAACTCCGAGATCGCCCCGACCACCGCGAACAGCGCGATCAGCGCGAGGATCATGCCGATCGCCTTCGTCGGATCGAGCGAGCTGCCCGGCGCGCCGAAGCAGTAGTCGGTCGCCTGGTGCTTCAGGTCGCGGATCCAGCCGAAGACCCCCTTGCCCGCCTCGCGCACCTCGGCCGCGCCCTCCAGCGGGAAGAGCACGCGCTTCAAGAGCGGCTCCATCAGCAGGATCGGCGCCTTCTGGGCGAACGCAGTCAGGGCGGCGAAGGCGAACACCGCCGCGAACGCGGGCAGCCGCGGCCGAACCTCGCCCTTGAGCAGCGAATAGAGGCTCTGGAAGCTGGAACTATTCACGCGGCCGTAGTGTCGTGGACACCCGCGCGGCCTGCCAGTGCTTTTTCGAAGCGACGCCCGGCGAGCCCCCGCTGGGGGACGCGCCGGGCGCCTTGGTGCTCGGGAAGGAGGTGGCTCAGAAGCCGCTGACGTCGCCCTTGGCCAGGGCCTCGGTCAGGAGCTTGCGCGCATGCGCGCCGAAACGCTGCATGGCCACGAAATTGACCATGAACTCGCGGTTCTGCGGCACCTTGAGATTCAAGCCCGACTGGCCCGGCTTGCGCAGGTTGACCCGCGCGATGTAGTAGCCGCGCTGGCCCTTCATGACCTCCGAAATCGTGCCGCCCGTTTGGTCGAAGAAGACCTTGTCGGCGACGCTCGACCCGTTCAGGAAATAGAGGTAATCGCTCTCGTGCAGGGCGCCCGCCAGTTGGTTGCGGGTCTGGTCGCCGAAGCGGCCCTTGAAGTTGAAGCCGAACTGCGGCTTCTGGCCCACCTCCGGCATCGGGGGGTCCCAGAAATCGGAGTGCAATTCCAGCGTTTCGCCCCAGTCCGCGCCGGCATCGAGCTGCTTCTTCAGCTCCGTGGCCTTGGCCTCGGCGGCCTTCCAGCCGTCCGGCTTCCAGGCGGAGCGCGCATAGTCGAAGGCGCTGGCCAGGATCACCTCGGCGTCGATCTTGGCGGCGCCCGCGATCATGTTGGCGCGCTGCAGGAACGGCGCCATGGCCTCGTCGGTCAGGTGCTCGTCGGCGATCACCTTCCTGAAACTGCGCAGGGCCCGCTCGTAGCGCAGGTCCGCGTGCATGGAGGGGAAGCCCTGCAGCACGATCGCGACCATCTCGAAGCTCGCCATGGCGTCCTTGAAGGGGTAGCCCGGCATGAAGCTGGTCTCGAACTCCTCCTGCGGCATCAGCTTGCCGGCCTGCTCGAGTTCGCGCTCCACCACGGCCATCTGGGCCAGGAAGCGCCGCGCGTGGGCGACGTTTTCCCAGGTCACGTGGGGCTGGATCAGGCCCCAGATCTCGTCGATCTTGATCGGCACGCCCTCGACCGTGATGAGCGTGTCGGCGGGCAGCTTGTCCTGGTGGAACTCGATCGCGGAGTATTGATTGAGCGAATCCAGGAGCCACGACCGCAGCGTGTCCACCAGGATCGGGTCGTCCGGGGGCAGGTCCTCGAGCTTCTGGTCCAGCTGCATCTGCTTGCGCAGCATGTAGCTCTCCTTGGCGTCGTCGATGAAGCTGGTGCCGTTGCTGGCGAGGATGATCGCCTCGGTGGTGACGCTGGGCCAGTTGTTCGGATCCTCGGGGAAGAAGACCTTGTCGAACAGCATCGTGCGGCGCAGCTCGTGCTTGTAGATGTCCAGGTGCAGGAACGCGCGCCCCACTTCCACGGGGAAGTCCAGCGACGGGTACTTGAGCAGGAAGTCCTTGCGCGTCTTCTCCAGGGCCTTGTCGAACTCGGCGTCGGTGACGACCAGCGCGGAAACGTCGGCCCCCGCGGCCTTGCGCTTCTCGATCTCCTGCTGGGTCAGCACGCCGAACTTGTGGGAGTCGATCTGCTTGCCGCCCACGGCGAAGCACAGGAAGCGACGGATGTCGTTCTCGGTGATCGTGCGGTCATGGACGCGGATCGGACCGCCCAGGTTCTTGCCCGAGAGCGTCAGGGGATCCACCGTGGACGCGGGGCCCGGCACCACCTCGAGGGGCAACGGCGCCGCCGTCGGCATTTGGAAGGCGGGAGCCGAGGGCTTGGGCGCCGCCGCGGGCGGACCCTGCTGGGCGGCGGGCGTCGCCGGGGCCGCAGCGGGAGCGTCATGGCTCCCCGTGTGCGTGGTGCCGTCGGCGTGGACGTGGGTCTCCCCCGGTGCCTGGGCGGCCGGTGCCGCCGGTGCCGCCGGTGCCGCGGGGGCGCGAGGGCCAGGGTGGGCGCGGGAGCCGGCGCGGCCTCGGGGGCCACCGGGTCCGTGGACCGGGTCGCGGGCGCGGCCTGGGCCACCTCGACCGGGGCCGGCGGCTGGCTGCTGCGGGGTTGGGCGGGCTGCTCGGGCTGGCTGGTCGCGGCGCAGGCCAGCAGCAGCAGGGGAAGGAGCGGTGCGAGAGTGGGCTTCATGATCGGGTCGGGTACTTCCGGCGGTCGGGGCCTGTGGGCGCTTTGCGTCGATACTAGGGTACCGGGTGCTCGGGCGAAAGTCGGGCGGAGCGAGGGAACCCCGTGTGGGCACTCCGGCCGACTGGAATGGCGTGCCGCCCTGGGTGACTTTGCCGGGGTGAGTCCGCCTGGGTGAGTTGGAAGGGGCTCTGGGGTGGCTGGACGGGCGACGGGGCCGGTGGGGCGACCCTACGGAGCAGGGCAGCGTGGGGTTTGGGTCTTCTCCCCGGGCGGGCGCTTCGGGGCGGCGGCCCCCGGAGCACCCAGAGTGCGCACCCGCCCCGGCCGGGCGGCCCGAGGACTGACCCGGGCCGATGTGGCGCCCGGACTGGGAGCTTGCAGTGGGGCACCTTATCTCCCCCCAGGCGGGCCCCGGGCCCCCTCCCGCGCGGGCCGGCCGGCGGCGTCCCAGGCCGGAGGGGCCCGACGATTCGCCCGACGATTCGCCATCGGGGGGGGGGCAATCCCAGGCTGCGCGTGAACGACGTGGGACGTCAGGTCGCAGGCCCGCGCCGCGCTCGGGGGTCGCCGCGCGCCAGCCGTCGAAAACCGGCGGCCGGTCGCTCGGCGCGGCCGGGTCCCTGGGCCCGGTGGAAGGGCCCCCGTGACTTCGGCCTGCGGCGAGGGCGGGTGGTTCCGCGCCTTCGCAGTCGCCCCGTTCTCGCGCCGACTGCTACGCTTTCCTGAGACAGCACCCACTCCCGGGCTCCATGCACTACGCGCCGCGGACCATCGCGATCATCACCGAGTTGTTCCATCCGCCGATCCACCCGGATCCGGCGCCGGTGCAGCGTGTGCACAACCAGTTGTTCCAGACCGGCCATTCGCCCTACCAGGGCTTCGTCGTGACGCCCCAGGGGCCGGTGCTGTCCAATCCGACCACGCGTCCCGGCGCGTCGTCCATGGCCGCGTTCCTCGCCGATCGATTCCAGTTCCGCGAGGAGTTCTCCAGCCTGACGGTCGAGGAGTTCGCCTTGCGCGCGCGCTTCGTCACCGAGCTCGTGGCCGCCCAGACCGGCGTGCAGGTGTTCACCACCCAGCAGGTGACCGTGCGCACGCTGCTCAACCCGCGCCACTTCAAGGACAGCCGGGCCTTCCTCAAGCAGGGGCTCTTGGGGTTGGAGGGCGAGACCGAGGACTTCGGGCGCGAGCCCCAGCTCTTCGGCGTGCGCATGGTGTTCCCCGCCCAGGAATCGTCGCCGCACACCTTCTCGCTGCGCATCGAGTCGTACCACGCGGACACGCGCGACGTGTACATCGAGAACATGGCCACCTTCCCGCCGGTGCTGGCCTCCCGCGGCCTCGCCACGGTGGAGACCAACATCCTGGAGACCTATCGCTTCCTGGTGGAGCGGGCGCTGCGCTTCGTCAGCCGCTTCGACGCCAAGCTGGAGACGTGACCGGTACGACAGCTGCCGCTGTCCGCGCCCGGGCCTCCGTCCCGGCACGTCGGCCCGACTTGTTCATGAGCTTCGGCTCCCACCCCCGCCCAAGCCCGTCCGGGCTGCGTTGCGCCGCCGCGTTCGGTCCAGGGCGAATGGCAGGTCGCCTGGGGGAGAACGCGTCGTCGCGCCTGGCCGGCCAGGCTGGGTCGTGGTTTCGCTCAGTACTCCTGAATAGGTCGGGCTAGACTGTGGGACTCAAGGGACCCTGCGCGGGTCGCCGATACCGCCGCTTCCGACTCCTCGCCCGATGAGTTCCAAGTCCGTTCCTCCCGCCGCCCCGTCCGCCCCCCCGGCGCCCGGCCCGCGCCCCCTGTTGGCCTTCTTCGGCCACCACAAGTGCGCCAGCACCTGGACGCACAGCATCGTCGACTGGGTCTGCGCCGACGCCGGCTGGAAGCTCGCCTATCTGTACGACGAGAAGCCCTTCGGCGACGATCTGGCGGGCTACGTGGCGCGCGAGAACATCGACTTCGTCTCCTACGTCAACGCCAACGCGAAGTTCGTGAACCTGCGGGATTTCCGCGGCTTCCACCTGGTGCGCGACCCGCGCGACCTGGTGGTCTCGGCCTACTTCAGCCACCGCAATTCGCACCCCACCCAGGACTGGCCCGAGCTCCCCGCCCACCGCGAGCGGCTGCTCCAGGTCTCCAAGGAGGAGGGCATCTTCCTGGAGATGGAATTCAACCGGCCCGTGCTCGAGGAAATGGCGGCCTGGAATTACCAGCAGGACAACGTGCTGGAACTGCGCCAGGAGGAGTTCACCGCCGATCCCTACCGCGGCTTCCTCCAGGTGTTCGGGTTCCTGGGCGTGCTCGACGAGGCGAACTTCTCGAAGAAGCGCCAACTGCCCTACCTGCTGCGCGCCGCCAACAACATCTGGTGGCGGCAGGGCAAGCTGCCCTGGCGGCGGCCCATGAACGCCATTCCCGCGGAGCGGCTGCTCGGCATCGTGCACAACAACCGCTTCTCCAACTACGCGGGCGGCCGCAAGAAGGGCCAGGCGGACGAGAAGAGCCACTATCGCTCGGGCAAGGCCGGCGATTGGGCCAACCACTTCACGCCCGATCACGTCGCGCACTTCAAGCAGCTCTACGGCGACCTCGTCGTGCGACTGGGCTACGAGACGGCCGAGGATTGGTCGCTCGAGCACTTCACGGTGCTCGGCGCGCGCTGAGGCCCCTTCGGCCCCGCCCCGGCGGCCTCAGCGGCGCCCGAGCTTCGCCCGCAGCGCGCGCAGGCATTCCCCGCGCTCGTCACGCTCGAGCAGGCCGCCCCACACCACTCCGAGCGAGAGCAGGATCAGTCCGCCCTTGAGCGCCGTGTAGGGCGTCAGCAGCGCCGTGTAGCCGGACGTCCAGCGGCCGTCGATCCACAGGGCGGCTCCCATGGCGGCCAGCACCAGCGACAGCATCGCGAGCATGCGTCCGTGCTCGAAGCGCGCGCCGACGGTCCTCACGGCGATCCAGTGCCCAGCGGTGCCCAGCACCATGAACGTGGCCAGGGTCGCCATGGCGGCGCCCACGTAGCCATGGCTCCTGATCAGCACCACGCTGAGCAGCACCTTCACGGCCACCGCAACCACGTTGAGCCAGAACATCGGCCAGGTGCGCTTGGCGATGAACATCGGCACCTGGCTCAGCCCGTTCAGCGCGAAGAACACGTACCCGGCGCAAACCCAAGGCACCACCGGGAACGCATCCCAGTACTCGGGGCTCCCCGACAGGGCGTGCACCAGCTCGCGACCCAGGAGCATCACGGCGATGCTGGCCGAACCCACGGCGAACAGGGCCCAGGTGCTCACGCGCCGGATCAGGTCCTTCTGCCGCTCCGGCTCCTTCACGCCGAAGATCCAGGGCTGCCAGATCTGCATGAACGAGCCCACCACCACGAGCTGCACCAGCCAGCCCACGAGATAGCCCTGGCCGTAGATGCCCACCCAGCCCATCTTCTCGTCCTGGGGACCGAGTTGGCGCAGCAGCAGGCGGTCGAAGTAATTGAGGCCCATCTGGCACAGGCCCACCATCACCAGCGGCACCGAGTAGGCCACCATGGGCCGCAGCACGCGCCACGAGAACGTCAACCCCACGCGTGACAGGACCCAGCCCCCGATCAGAAGACTGGTCAGGAGTTCCCCCACCAGGGTCGCCGCCAGAAACCCGGCGATGCCCCAGTCGAGCACCAGCAGGAACAGGATCCGCAGGGACATCTCCAGGAACGACTTGGAGATCTTCAGCGTGGTGATCAGGGTCGATCTCTGCTGGACCTGCAGGTAGCGAAACGCCGTCTCACTGGAGAGCGCCAGGGGAATCGAGAGCAGCGAGAGGATCAGGCACAGCTGCAGGTTGTCGTGGGCGAGGCGGGGATCGGCGGTGTCGAACAGGAAGCGCGACAGCGGCGCGCGAAACAGGATTCCCAGGCCCACGAGGGTCCAGGAAACCGCGGAGAGCAACAGCAGCGACGAGCTGATGACCGACTTGCGGTCGCGCTCGTCCTTCTGATCGAAGTAGAAGCGCACGACCCCGGCCAGCAGATTCGTGCCGCTGATCTGGATCAGCGCCGTGAACAGGAGGTCCGTGATCTGGGTCACGCCCCACTGGGCTTTGTCCAACGCCTCGGTGTAGTACCTGACCAGGACCAGGGCCAGGAAGCGCTGAGCCAGCGGCGCGATGCTGTAGACCAGCGAATGTCGCGCCAGGCTGGAGAGCTTGGCTTCCTGGCGTGCGTCGGTTTCCGAGGGGGACACGGCGCTGCTATTGGAGGGTTCGAGCCCGCGCGAATCCACGAGCGCGCGAGCCGGCCCGTCCCGCCCGTGCCGCCCGTCCCCCCCGACCCCCCCGTCCCATCGGCAAGCCCGTCACTCGGCGCCCGCGGGCGCGGCGGCGCGCGAAGGAGGCCTTGGACCGGCCGCCTTCGACAGCACCGCTTCCATCTGCCGCGCCTTGGCCGCCCAGGAGTAGTGCTGCACCACCGTGGCGCGCCCGCGCTCGCCCAGGCGAACACGCTCGTCCTTGTCCTGGAACAGGCGCAGGATCGCCGCCGCGATGGCGGTCTTCCCGTCGGCCACCAGCAGGTTCGCGTCCACGTCCATCAGCCCGCCGGTGGAGATCGACGTGGCCACCACTGCCTTCTGCATGGACCAGGCCTGCAGGATCTTGTTCTTGATGCCCGAGCCGGAGAGCAGCGGGCAAACGAACACCCAGGCGCGGTCCAGGTACGGCCGCACGTCGGGCACGAAGCCGGTGACCTCCACGCCCGGGCCGGCGAGGGCGCTGACCTCCGGCGTGGGCTTGTTCCCGACCACCAGCATGCGCGCCCGGGGTTCCACCTCGCGCACCAGGGGCAGGACCTCGCGACAGAAGTACAGGGCCGCCTCGGCGTTGGGCGTGAAGCCCATGGCCCCCTCGAAGACGATCGTGGGCACGTCGGACTCGGGTTCTCCCGGCTGGAAGTAGTCCGCGTCCACGCCGTTGTGGATCACGCTGACGTCCAGATCCGGCAGTTGGCGCAGCAGCGAGCGGCGATCCTCCTCGGCCACCACATTGACCATGCGGCAATGGGGCAGATAGGCCAGCTGAAAGCGCCGCGTCGAAGTGAAGTCGCGCCAACGCCGCAGGAACAGGAGCGGCGAGCGGCTGGCCCACATCTGGGTCCAGTTGTCCTTGACGCCGTCGTCGGCGATGTCGCCCAGGACGGGCACGTCGGGCACGCGCCGCGAGTAGACCAGCATCTTGGCGCCGCCGGTCCAGACCATGTCGAAGGCCACGCGCTGCAGGGTGCGCTCCACCACGGCCATCACCGCCGGGTCGAAGTCGTGGACCTCGTCCGCGGACAGGGCGTGCAGGGCCCTGGAGGCCAGCCACTGGCGCCGCGGCTCCGGCCGGCGCGGCAGGATCTGGATCGACGCGTACAGCCCCTCCAATTCAGGCGGGCAGGGCCCCTCCCCGAGCGTGATCAGGTGGATCTCGTGACGGGCCGCCAGCTGGCGGGAATAGTGGTAGTTGTGCAGGTTGTACCCATCGTGCAGCGGCCAGGGTACCTTGTGCGAGAGGAGCAGGATCTTCATGCGCCGAGAAGTCGGATCGGCGATAGGAGAGTAACGGTGGCGGACTCCAGCGGCAACGAGCGCGCAGGCTGGCGCGGGATCGGAAAGCGCCCGGCGCCTTGGGGGAAGCTCATTTCCTGGGCACTCCGGCAGCTTCCGCTGCGCGCGGCCGCATTCCCCGGCCGGTCCGCTCCCCTGCTCCTGGTCCCGGTCCTCGCGATGCTCGGCGCCTGCCCGGGGGAGGCGCCGCCCACGGCCTGGCCCGCGGGCACGGTGCTGGCCGTCGACGACGTGCCGATCACGGCGGCCGAAATCGCCGCGGACATGGCTCCGGTGATCCTGATCGAGCCCCAGTGGAACGAGGTCCAGCACAAGCGACTGGCCTTCAACGAACTGGCGCTCCCCAGGGCCCTCCAACGCGCCGCCGCGCCGGCCCGCGCCCGCGAGGATGCGCGCCGCAAGCTCGACCTGGACTTCGCGCGCATCATGGCGGGCAATCAGGTGGGTCCGCCCACCAGTTCCGGGGCCGTGGGCCAAGAGGTCGTCGGCCACTGGCAGCAACTGGGCCTGGGGGTCTGGGGGGAGGCCATGAACCTCGCCCCGGGGCAGTGGTCCGAGGTGATCGAGTGCCCGGGCTCGTTCCTGCGCCTCTGCGTGTTGGAACGCACCGACGGCCCCGTCCCCGCCGCCACCCATTTCCGCCTGGATACGATCTCCTGCCCCTTCGGCGACCCGTCGTCCTCCCGGGTGTCGAACGACGAGAGGCTGAAGGCCCACCGCCTGACCATCGTCGACCCCAGCTGGGAGACGATCGTCCCCGAACGCACCAAGTACCTGATGGGAATCCGATCCCCATGAAGCACTCCCTCCGCCGCGTGTCCGCCGCGCTGCTCTCCCTCACGGGCCTCCTCGGCCCCGGCGCCGTGGCCCAGACCCCGCCTCCGGGCACGACGCCGCCCAAGGAAGCCCCCGCCGGCCAGGCACCCAAGCCGCGCCTGGAGGCCTGGCCCGAGCTGAAGGGCGAGGCTCAGAAGACCGTGCAGACCGATTTGGAGCGCCTGCGCAAGGCCTCCACCGAGGAAATGGGCGCGGCGGGCCGCGCCGGGCTGCTCCAGGCGGGCGCGGGAGCAGCGCCGCTCCTGCTCGCGGCCCTGGGCAAGGAAAAGGACGAGACCGTGCGGGGGAGGATCGTCCAGGTCCTCGACCAGATCACCGGGGCGGAGCACACGCGCCTGCTTGCCAAGGAACTCACCAGCAAGTCCCGCGACGTGCGACTCTACGCGCTGGGCCGCTGCGCCCTGTTCCCCGACGCGGAGCTGCGCACCGCGGCCGAGCCCCTGCTCGCGCGGCTCGTCAAGGAGGGCGAGAAGGCCGACCCCGAGGAACGCTACGCCGCGGCGCTGCTCGCCACCTCCACGGGTTCCACCGCGGGGCTCGCCGCGCTGCACCTCGCGGCCGTCGAGAACTGGAACAAGCGCGGTGTCCAGATCCGCGCCGCCCTCGAGGGCGTGCGCGGAGCGGAGGCCGCCGGCCAGTTGCTCGCCATGCTCAAGGACAGCGACAAGCCGGTCCTCAACGGCCCGCTGCTCTCCAAGGACGATCGCCAGCGCGTCGTGGCCTGCCTCAATCTGCTGGCGGGCTGCGGCGACAAGGGCGCGCTGCCGCGCGTGAAGGCCTTCCTCGACTCCAACGACAACACCGTGCGCGTGGCCGCCATCAATGCCGTGCTCGGAATCGCCGAAAACAAGCCGCCGGTCGCCAATTTGTCCGCGTTCGAGGCCGTTGAGATGGCGAAGAAGCTGAAGTAGCCGCGGGGCGCCCCTCGCGCCGCCGAACTCGGCCCTGCACCTGCCTCGCCGGCGCCCAAGGCCGGCACCGACCCCCGTGAAGACGCTGCTGCTCTCGGTCGGGCTGATCGCCCTGGCCGCCGCCCCGACGAAACCGCCGGACCTGGCCAAGGTCTACGTCGAGGCCGTGCGCGAGCTGAACGAAAAGCACGCCCGCGCTCCGGGAAAGGAAACCGAGGAGGAGCTGGCCAAGAAACTGCCCGCGGCGGCGACCAAGGCCCTCGAGGGACTGCTGGCGGCGAAGCCGTCCGAGGATCTCGGCGCGGCGCTCCAGTCCGTCTGCGACGCGGCCGCGGACCTCGATCGGACGGGCGATTTCGACCGCATCCGTGCACGACTCGCGGAACTCGAGCCGGCGCGCGCGGACCAGCTCGACCGGTTGCTTTCGCGGCCGCGCTTCGTGCTGCGCGGCGAGAACGGCGTGGGCGAGTCCTACCTGGAGGGCTTCGCGCGGGTCTTCGACGGCATCCTGGACGCCTACGACGAGGTGTTCGGCTTCGAGCAGTGGAGCAAGGTGCCCGGCAAGAAGCTGCGCGTGCGCGTGCACCGTGTCGACGCGATCACGGCGCCGCCGCACTTCGCTCCGGAGTTTCCCTACCACTCCGAAATCGACTTTCCCGTGGCCGACGTGGGGAGCTTCAGCTCCCCCACCGCCGACGGCAAGTTCCTGTTCTATGGACTGTGCCACGAACTGGGCCACGTGATCGCCATGTGGGGCGACCCGCGGCGCGAGGCCGACCACCACGCCTGGGCCCACTACACGGGCGTGGCGATCGTCGAGCATCTCAGCTCCCAGAAGGACGCCCCCGACTGGATGAAGCCGCTGCGCGACGTCCAGTGGCGCTCGCTCGCCAAGGAACGCGAGGCGGCCAAGGACGTGAAGCCCTCGCTGGAGAAGCGCGAGAACGTGTTGGCGCTGCTCTTGGCGCTGCACGAGCGCCTCGGCCCGCGCGCGATCGGCGAGGCGCTCAACCGGCTCGACCGCGAGGACCGGCGCCTCTGCGTCAACCGCGTGCGCTACTACGAATTCGCCGACCTGAAGACGGCCCTGCTCGCCGCCACGAAGGCGAAGGAGCGCGTCGCCGCGATTCGCGAGCTCCTGCCGTAGGGCCGCGAGCTCCTGCCGTAGAGCCGCGAGCTCCTGCCGCAGAGTTCGGGCAACCCGCCGCCGGGTTGCGCCGCCGTCCGAATCAGCGCTTCGTCATCGGGCGCCCGGGCTGGCCGGGATGCCCGTGGGGCGCCGGAGGCTCGACGTGCGCGGAGGACTCGGAACGCCGGGCCTGCTCGGCGTTCCCCGCCGAACCCGGCACCAGCAGGCTCGCGCCCAGGGCACCGGCCAGGTCACCCAGCTGGACCACCTGGACCCGCGGCGGCCGCTCGGGCGTGAACAGGTGCGGCAACATCGCCTCGCTGATCCTTTTCGCGTAGGGATCTCCCAGGCGCGTCCCGAGCCCCCCGCCGATCACCACGGCCTCCACGTCAAGCAGGTTGCAGGCCGAGGCGATGCCGGCACCCAGCGCTTCCACGGCGCGCTCGATCAGGCGGATCGCGTACTCGTCCCCGGACTCGAGCGCCTTGGCGAACACGCCGCTCGAGAGCTGGCTGCGCCCCTTCTTCTCCATGATCTTGAACAGCGTCGTCTTCGCGCCGCGTTCCACGTCGCGCCGCGCCCTGGCCTCCATGGCGCGCCGGCCGGCGTAGGCCTCGACGCAGCCGCGCCGACCGCAGGGGCACCGTGCACCGTTCCGGCGCACGATCATGTGGCCGATCTCGCCGGAGGCGCCGCGGCCGAGCCAGCGCTTGCGGCCCAGGACCACCCCACCGCCGACGCCGGTGCCCCAAAAGACGCCGAGGAAGGAGTCGTAGGCCCGGCCCGCGCCCAGTCGCGCTTCGCCGTCGACCGCCACGCCCACGTCGTTGCCCAGGAAGACCGGCGGCCCGAGCAGTTCGGAGAGCGCCGCGGACAGGGGAAACGGGGCCTGCCAGTCGGGCAAGTTGCCGGCGCGGGCGACCGTTCCCTCCGCGGAGTCCACGTGGCCGGGGGAACCGACACCGATTCCCGCCAGGTGCCCCGTGTCCACACCCGCCTGGCTCGCCGCGTCGCGCAGCGCCTGCGCCATGGCGCGCGCCACGGCCTGTGGACCGCCGCTGGAAGGTGTGGCGCAGCGGTTCTGGGCCACGATCCGGTGGGCCTCGTCGACGACCACCGCCTGGATCTTGGTCCCTCCGAGATCGATGCCGCCGCGATATTGCATGGGTGCCTGCTTCCTATGGGGTTCTGGCGCACGGCCGGGTCTCGCCCCGGCCGGCGAATCCTCCCCTATCGGCCATTTCCGCGCGAGGCTGATGGACGGGTCGCGGGTGGGGCGCGGGGGGGCAGCCTGCGTCAGCGACGATGCCGGGCTGGGGCGCGGGTCAGCGCAGCACCGCGGCGAGGAACTCCCCCACCACGGCGATCTCTTCGAGCACGACCTCGTGCTGCATGCGGTACTCGCGCCAGTCCACGCGGTAGCCCAGACCGCGCAGGCTCTCGGCGGATTTTCGGCCGCGGGAAATCCCCACCATCGGATCCTGGTTGCCGTGGCACATCAGGATCGGGGTGTCGCGGTTTGCGGCGCCGGCTTCCGCGGCCAGGGAATCGCCGAGCACCATGTAGGTCGACAGCCCGATCAAGCCCGCGAGCTTCTGGGGGTGGCGCACTCCGGTGAAGAGCGCGATCGCTCCGCCCTGGGAGAAGCCCGCCAGGACGATGCGCTCCGAGGGCACGCCGCGGGCGTTCTCGCGCTCGATCAGGCGCGTCACCGCCTGGGCCGACCGCCTCACGCCCACCTGGTCGTGGCGCTTCTCCAGGTCGATGTCGCCGATGTCGTACCAGGCGGGCATCACGAAGCCCATGTTGATCGAGACCGGGATCTTCGGCGCGTGCGGAAAGACGAAGCGCACGGCGAGTTCCTCAGGCAGCCCCAGGGCGGGCACGATCGGCACGAAGTCGTGGCCATCGGCACCCAGGCCGTGGAGCCAGATCACCGCGGCGCGGGCCGGGCCGACGGATTCCGGGGGATCCAGCTCGACGCAGGGGAGCAGTTGCTCGGAGCTCATTCGTGGCGCGAGCCCTGCGGGCTCTTGGGGCTTCCGGGCTTGCCGTCGATCCAGGTGACCGGGCGGTTCAGCAATCCGTAGCGCTCCACCAGCCGCTCGGCGAAGGCGTTCATCATCGGCTCGCAGGCCTCGAGGTCCTTGGCGATGCCCCGCAGGTGGGCCAGCTCGTTCAGCTCGCCGGGCAGGCCGATCAGGGGCACGCCTCCCTCCTCGGTGCAGATCGAGGCGCAATAGCCGTGGCTCGGCCCGTGGGTGTGGAAGTTGAGCACCAGCTCGCGCTGGTCGCGCGCGGCGCGTTCCAGCTTCGGGCCGTAGGACGGGTGCTCGCGAATCCTGTCGATCGCGACGTCGAAGAACGACAACAATTGGGAGTGCAGCTCGCCGGACATGGGGCGAAGAGTCTAGCCCGAGCCGGCCGCGGGCGGAACGGGACGGCGGGTGGGCGGATGCGAAAGTGCGTGGGCCGGGGCGGCCTGCATGCGGTTTCGTGGCCACGCGCCGCGACGACTCGCGTTCGCGGCAACCCTCGCGGGAGCGGCCCGTTCACCAGGGAGCCAGTGGCGGGCCGACGGGGTCGGCGCACTTCTGGCTCAGTCGCCTAGTGCATCCGTCCCGGCGACCTGGCCGCCAGCAGCGCCTGGCGGTCCAGGCGCACGAAGCTCGTCTCCTCCAGCAATTTCGCCGGCGGCTGGGGCATCGGCGCGCGCGCGTGATTCACGAGGCTGCGCACCTTCCACAGGTCGTCCAGGCGCACGAAGTCGGTCCAGGAGAGCGTGTCCTTGGCCCCTGGGTTGTGGGAGAAGCGCACTGGGCACTCGATCACCTGCAGGCCCATGCGCTCCGCCAGGGCCAGCCATTCCACGGCGAAGGTGGCCCGTTCCAGGCGCGCGCGCTCGGCGATGCGACGGGCGGCCGGACGCTGGAAGGCCAAGAGGCCGCAGAACAGGTCCCGGGCCCCCAGGGGGACCATCATGCGTGCCGCCATGGAGAACATGGCTTCGGCCGTGCGCCGGCCCGCCGGCCTCGGTGAGCGCACGAAGGCGCCGTCCAGGCGCCGCGAGGCGATGGCCACGTCGGCGCCCGCTTCCAGGCTCTCGAGCAGGTCTCCCGCGTCCTCGATGGGCGCGGAGAGTCCCACCTCGGCCAGCAGCACGTGCCGCCCCTCGGCCACCAGGAGCCCCGTGCGCGCGGCCGCGCCCAGACCCTTGCGCTGGTCGCTGCGCACGAGCCTGAGACGCTCGATGCGGCCGAGCCAGGGCGCCACGACGTCGGCGATGCGGTCGCCGCTGCCGTCGTCGACCACCAGCACCTCGGCCGGAATACGGTTGCGATCGATGAACTGGGCCACGCGCTTCAGGCTCGACGCGATGCGCTGCGCGTCGTCCGCGGTGGCGATCACCACGCTGAGATCCAGTTCCTTGTCGCGGTCGACGGCCCGGCGCCGTGCTTCCGGCTGGCCCCGCGAATGCAGTTGTTCCCCCACGCTTCCCCCCTGCGGTTGTGGGGCCCTGACTCCCGGTCCGCCCGAGGCGACGTTCGCCTCGCGCGGTCCCCCTCGGTTGGTCGGGTCCCCGGGCGCGAAATCGTCGGTCGCGAGTGCGACTCTTGAGTCGCGGGCCGTAAGAAGCGGGTCAGGTCAGGCTGTACCAGAGCCGGCCCAGCCACTCGTGCAGGGCCCAACTCGTCTCGCGCAGGCCCCGGGCCGAGGGGATCCAGGAGCCGGGTTCGCCCGCCCGCAGTTCGCGCCAGCCCGTTCCCGCGCCGCGGGGAAAGAGGCCCGCCCTGCGAAACTCGGGCAGGGCGCGCGCCAGATGCCACGCATGGCTCACCACCAGCACGCGCTCCAGGCCCTGCGCGCGCAGAATTTTCGCGGCGCCCTCCGCGTTCTGGCGCGTGTTGGCGCTGCGGGTTTCGCGCCAACCGGCTCCGAGGCCGAACTCCTGCTCCAGCACCGCCGCCATGCGGTCCGCCAGCGGGCTCTCGCCGGCCCGCGGGGGACCGCCGCAGTGGAGCAAGGGCAGCCCCGTCCGCCGGGCCAGTCGCGCGCCGTAGCGCACGCGCTCCAGGGTCAGTGCGCCCACGCCCGGGGCGCCGAATTCCGGGGCAAAGGAGGCTCCATCGGCGCCCAGGACGACGATGGCCTGTGCGTCCCCGGCCTCGAGTTCCCCGGTGGGCGGCTCGCCTTGCAGCGAGATCAAGAGCGCGTTGGCGAAGACCGGCAAGGAGAACAACAGCAAGAGGCCGAAGGCCCCGCCGAGGAGCCCGCGGGCAAGGCGTGGACGGCGCTTCCAGAGCACCAGGCCCGCGGCGGCCGCCAGGCACAGGCACAGGGGCGGCATCACCAGGAGCTTGAGGGCGTCGAGGACCATGGAGCTTTCGTGCTGCCCGCGGCGGTCGCGGATTGTAGCCTCGCTGGCGGAGCCTCCGCCCTTGAGTTTCCTTCGCCCTTCGACGCCCTCGCGACCCCACCCCGAGTGTTGGTGGGTCTACGTGCTCGTTTCGCCGCGCAGCGGAGCCACGTACGTGGGGGTGGCCCTGGACGCGGAGGCCCGCCTGCGCCAGCACAACGGCCTGGAGCGCGGCGGCGCGCGGCGCACCCGGGCGGGACGGCCCTGGGCCTGCGCGCGCGTGCACGGCCCCTATCCCGATCGCGGCGAGGCCCAGCGCGTCGAAGCGCGCATCAAGCGCGCCCGCGGCGCGCGGCGACTTTCCGCTTCTTGAGGGACGCCGCGGCCTTGGGGGCCTGACCGACGGCGGGCCGTGCGCGGAGCTTCGCCCGGCGCGCGGCTCCGGGCTTCCCCTGGGGAGGCCAATCCACGAAGCGCACGCCGGGCTGGTCCGCGAAGCGCTGGGCCATCACCTCGAGCGCCTGGCGGTTGGAATCCACGAGAATGAACGGCCGGCCCAACTCCGCCGCCGCCGCCCCGGTGGTGCCGCTGCCGGCGAAGAAATCGAGCACCACGCCCCCGGGGCGCGAGGAAGCCTGCACGATGCGCCGCAGCACGCCGAGGGGCTTCTGCGTCGGATAGCCGGTGCGCTCCCGGCCCGAGGTGGGCACGATCGTGTGCCACCAGGTGTCGGTGGGCAGCTTGCCGCGCGCGGCCTTCTCCGGCCCCACGAGGCCCGGCGCCATGTAGGGGATGCGTTCGATCGCCGCCACGTCGAAGACGAAGTCCTTGGGGTTCTTGGCGTAGAACAGGATGTTGTCGTGCTTCGCCGGCCAGCGGTCCTTGGGCCTGCCGCCGTAGTCGTAGGCCCAGATGATCTCGTTGATGAACGACGCGCGCCCGAAGATCCGATCCAAGAGCACCTTGCAGTAGTGCACTTCGCGGTAGTCGACGTGGAAGTACAGGGAACCGTCCGGCGCCAGCACGCGGCGGGCCTCCACCAGCCGCGGCTCGAGGAACGCGAGGTAGTCCTCGAAGCGGTCGTCGAAACTCCGGGTGCCCAGGGCGCGGGTCGCGTAGCGCCGCCCCTGGAATCCGCGCCGCCGGCCCGCGGCCGCGCGCCGGGCGGCGATGCGCGTTCGCACCTGCGCCTTGCCCGTGTTGAAGGGCGGATCCACGTAGATCAGCTCGACGGACTCCGAGGGCAGGGCCCGCAGCACCTCGAGGTTCTCGGCGAAGTGAATGGTCCCGCCCATGGCCGCCGCACCGCCGCCGCTCAAGAGTCGCCGGCGCGACTCTCCTCGCGGTAGGCCTCGCGGAAGGGCACGCCCTGGCGCACCTTCTCCAGCGTGCGGGCCGTGGCGGCCAGTCCCGGATCGGCGAGCACGCGCGCGACGGCCTCGCTGTCGAATTCCAGGCGCTGCACCAGCTTGGTGCACAGGGGCAGCATGGCCGCCACACGGTCGTGGGCGCGGAACAGGGGCGGCTTGATCAGTTGGAAATCGCGGTGATAGCCCGAGGGCAGATCCCGCAGCACGTCCAGCAGGGCCGCGCGATCGCAAACCACCTGCCGTCCGTGGGCGCGCAACAGCTCGATCAGGTCCGGATTGCGCTTCTGGGGCATCAGCGAGGAGCCGGTGGTCAGTTCCACGGGCAGCTTGACGAAGCCGAATTCCTTGGAGGAGTAGATCCACAGATCCGCGGCCAGCTTGCCGATGTCGAGGGCCAGGGCCTCCAGGGAGGTCACATAGGAGAGCTCCGCGCGGCCGCGGCCGTGCTGCACGGCGGTCACGGGTTCCGCGGGCCGGTCGAAGTCCAGTTCCTCGGCCACGAAGGCGCGATCCAACTCCACCGGCAGCCCGTAGCCCGCGCCGCTGCCCAGGGGGCACTCGGCGATGCGCCGGCGCACGTCGGCGAAGCTTGCCACGTCGTCCACCAGGGCGCGACCGTGGGCCAGGGCCCAATCGCGGACCGTCGAGGGCATGGCCGGCCGCAGGTGCGTGTAGCCCGGCAGGGCGGCGTCCTTGTGGCGCAGGGCGAATTCCCGCAGCGCGTCGCCCAGCTCGTCGGCCAGGGCGCAGGTGGAGTCCACCGCATCGCGCAACCACAGGCGCAGATCCACGGCCACCTGCTCGTTGCGGCTGCGGGCCGTGTGCAATTTCTTTCCCGGGTCGCCGACCTTGGCGATCAGGCGGCGCTCCACGGCCGAGTGCACGTCCTCGTCGCCGTCCTCCACGTCCCAAAGGCCCGCGCGACGCTCCGCGAGGAGTTCGCCGAGGCCGCGCTCGATGGCGGCCAGGTCCGAGCCGCTGATCAGGCCCACGCGCACGAGGCCGCGCGCGTGGGCCAGGGAGCCGCGAATGTCGTGCTCCACCAGGCGCCGGTCCATGGTCGGATCGTCGCCGATCGTGAAGGAAAGCATCTGGGCGTCGATGGCGTCCCCGCGATCCCAGATGGGACGGGGGCCGCTCGCTGCATCGGGCGCGCTCACGGCGTCACTCCCCGGGCGCCGACAGTCAGGAGCGCTTCGAGCGCGGCGGGGACGAAACGGCCGTAGAAGGTCGCGCCGGCTTCCAGCTCGGATTGCAGCACGAACTCGTCGGAGGTGTGGGAGCGCGCGGTCTCGCCCGGTCCGCACTTGACGCAGGGAACGCCCTGCAGAAGCGCCATGTCCGAGAGCGTCGAGGAACCCACGGCCCGCGTCCGCCCCGCGGCCGCGAGGGCCGCGCGCACCAGCGGATGGTCCTCGGCGGTCTCGATCGGAGCGAGCCGCGCGGAGCGCACGGCCACCTGGGCGGAGGGCAGGCGCGACGCCAGGGCCGCCACGCCGTCCCCGGCGCCGTAGGGCGGGGCCATGCGGCCGTCGAAGGTGGCCAGGGCCCGATCGGGCACGATGTTGTGGCGCGTGCCCGCTTCGAACACGGTGGCCACCAGAGTGCTCTTGCCCAGCAGCGGGTGCTCGCGCCCCACCTCCACGTAGGGCGCGCAGTGGGAGAGCTCCCGCGCCGCGGCCAGCAGGGCGTTGTCGTGATCCACGCGCGCCACGTGGGCCGCATGGCAGGCGCGGCCGCGCCATTCGGCGGTCAGCACCGCGAGGCCCGACTGGGCGCGCACCACCTCCAGGCCCGTGGGTTCGCCGGTGACGGCGCCGTCGGGGAGGCCCAGTCGTTCCAGGGCGGCGGCCATTCCTGCGTTGGTGGTTTCCTCGCAGGCGGTCAGGGCGAGCCACACCTCGCCGCGGATCCCCTGGGGCGCGCGCGCAAGTTCCTCCAGCGCCGTCAGCATGGCGGCCACGCTGGCCTTGGCGTCGTTGGCCCCGCGGCCGTAGAGCCGGCCGTCGCGCCAGTCCTCGCGATGGGGATCGCGGGTCCAGCCGTGCCCCACCGGCACGGTGTCCAGGTGCGAATTGAGCAGCAGGCGCGGCCCCGCGCCGCGCGAGAAGCAGGCCAGCACGGTGTTGCCCTGCCGCTCGTGATCCACCCCCGCCCGGGCCAGGCGCCCCGTCACGAACTCCGCGAGCGCCTCCTCGGCGCCGGAGACGCTGGGGATCGCCACCAGTTCGCGCAGCAGGGAGCCGACTCCCGTCGCGCGCCCGCCCTCGGCAGCCCGGCCCTCCCCTCGCTGGGGCATCACGCGCCGGCCCCGCTGGCCACGCCCGTGCCGCCGGCGACTGGAGCGACGGGCGGCGTGCCCGCTTCCGCGGGTGCGCGTTCGGGTTCCAGGGTCACCAGGGTTCCCGCGCCCTGGGTGGTGTACAGCTCCACCAGCAGTGCCTCGGGATCGCCGCCCGCCACCACGTGCACGCGCTGCACGCCGCCCTCCAGGGCGATGCGCATGGCCTTGGCCTTGACCTTCATGCCGCCCTGCAGCGCGCCGGTGGATTCCATGCGCGCGAGGTCCGCCAGGGTCAGCGCCGACACGAGGGAGTTGGGCTCGTTCACGTCCCGCAGGATGCCGGCCGCACCCGTGGCGAGCACCAGCTTGCGGGCCCCCATGGCCACGGCGATCGAGGCGGCCGCGAGATCGGCGTTGACGTTGAGGAACCCGCCGCGGCCGTCGCCCGCGGGCGGCGCCACCACCGGCACGAAGCCCTTGTCGAGCAGCGCGTTCAGCAGCGCGGGATTGGCGGGCTCGAGGTCGCCGACCTCGCCGAAGTCCACCACGCCCTCGCTGGTGATCAACGGCTTGCGCCGCAAGGCCTCCAGCACGCCGGCGCTGGCGCCGCACAGGCCCACGGCGGGAGCGCCCTCGGAGGTGAGCACCGAGGCGAGCTCGCAGTTGAGCTCGCCGATCGTCGCCATGCGCAGGGCGCGCAAGCCCACGGGGCTGGTCACTCGGCGGCCGTCCACCATGCGCGGTTCCTCGCCCAGCAGGCGCTGGACCGCGTCGGTCTGGGGACCTCCGCCGTGCACCAGCACCACGCGCGCCCCGAGCGACTGCAGGATCGAGACCTGGCGCGCGAACTGCCGCACGTTGGCGGGCCGCGCCAGGGCGTTGCCGCCCACCTTGATGACCATGGTGGCGCCGCGGTGCAGGCGAATGTGGGGTGCGGCCTTGAACAGGTCGATCATCGTTTCATCTCCATGGCGGAACTAGGGTCGCGGATCGGACGCCCGGGGGACTTCTCCCTCCCGGCCGTGCTTGCTGGACTTTCCGGCCTGCCGGCGCCGGACAGCACCGCCTCGAGCAGCGCCGTCTGTGCGTGAAGCCGATTCTCGGCCTGGTCGATCACGACGGAGGCCTGGCTGTCGATCACCTCGTCGGCCACGACCACGTTGCGTCGGACCGGCAGGCAGTGCATGAACCGGGCATCGGGGCGCGCGCGCGCCATCCAGGTGCTGTCGACGCACCAGGAGCGAAAGGGCCCGCGGGCGCCGGCTTCGGCCGCCGCGTCGCCGTAGTGGGCGAGGCTGCCCCAGGACTTGGCGTAGATCACCTGCGCGCCGTCCAGACAGCCGCGGTCGTCGCTCTCGACCACCGAGCCGCCGGAGCGAGCGGCCAGGGCGCGCGCCTCCTCCATCACGTCCTGGGCGAGTTCGAAGCCGCGTGGCCGGTGCACGACCACCTCCATGCCGCGCTGGGCGGCCATGGTCAGGGTCGAGTTGGGCACGGCCTGGGGCAGGGCCTTGGGGTGCCAGGCCCAGGTGAGCACGAACTTCGCGCGCTTGTGCACGCCCAGCATGTCCAACGTGGACCAATCCGCCAGGGCCTGGCAGGGATGCCAGCGCGAGCTCTCCATGTTGATCACCGGCACGCCGGCGAAGCGTCGAAAACCCGCGAGCATCGGGTCGCGTTCGTCCTCGGCGCGGTTTTGCCCCTTGGGAAAGGCGCGCACGGCGAGCACGTCCACGAAGCGGCCCAGCACGGCCGCCGCCTCGCGCACGTGTTCGGCGTTGGCGCCGTCCATGACCGCGCCCTCCTCGGTCTCGATGCCCCACACGCCGCCCGCGCCGGCCTGGAGTTGCACCAGGTCGAGGCCCAGGAGCCCCGCGGCGCGCTGGAACGACGCCTGGGTGCGCAGCGAGGGCGAAAAGAACAGCAGGCCCAGGGCGCGGCCGTCGAAGCGCTGGGGCTGTGCCCCGGCGCGGAGCGCGAGGGCGCGCGCCGCCAGTGCCTCGACCGCGGCCGTGGGCAGCTCACCCAGGTGGTAGAGACCGTTCAAGAACCGGCTCCCAGGGCAGCGGGCTTGCCCGCCGGACGCGGCGAGGCGCTGGATCCGAGGGCCGGTGTGGCAGCCACCGGCGGCGTGGGGACGGCGGCCGCCGAGGCCTTCTCCGTCTCCGCGGCGACCGCGTCGAGGGCCGCCGCGAGCCGCGCCGGCGCGTCGCTCGGCAGATTCAGCGCGGGCGAGAGCCGCAGCACCGACGGATCGTCGCAGGTGCCCACCAGCACGCCCTGGGCGAGCAAGGCATCGCGAACGACGGCCGCCTTGTGGCCCGGCTTGAGCACCAGGCCCAGGAGCAGGCCCTCTCCGCGCACCTGGGCCACCGGGCCGCGCACGCAGCAGGCGCGGAAATCCGCCCCCACCGCGCGCACGTGCTCCAGGAACCCGGGCGCGGAGATGCGGCGCGCCACGGCGCTCGCCATGGCGAGCGCCAGGGGGCCGCCGCCGAAGGTGGTGCCCATCAACCCCTCGGGGGTCGAGCTCGCGAGCGCGGCGCGAGCCACCGTCAGGCCGATGGGATAGCCGCCCGCCGCGCCCTTGGCGGTGGTGAACAGGTCCGGCATCACGCCGAAGCGCTGGGAGGCCCAATAGGTGCCCAGACGGCCGTTGCCGGTCTGCACCTCGTCGAAGATCAGCAGGGCGCCGCCCGCGTCGCAGCGGCGGCGCAGCGTCTCGAGGAAGCCCGGAGCGGGCTCCTGCACGCCGGCCAGGGATTGGATCGGCTCCAGGATCACGGCGCCCACGCTGGCGTCGATGGTCCGTTCGGCCGCGGCCAGGTCGTTCCACGGCAGGCGCAGCGACTCGAAGGGCATCGACGGGTACGCCGGGCGCTTCGTGTCGCTGACCGACGCCGCGCCCCCGGTCCGGCCGTGGAAGGCGCCTGAGAAGGCCACGACCCGGCGGCGACCGGTGATCGCGAGCGCCGCCTTGAGGGCGTTCTCGTTGGCCTCCGCGCCGGAGTTCGTGACGAACACGCACCAGTCGCCCGCGGGCATCAGGCGCTCGAAGGCCTGCAGGAATTCACGCCTGGGCCCGTGGTCCAGCAGGTTGGTCGCGAAGGACCAGTCCCGCCATTGGCGCGACAACACGCGACCCAATTCGGCGTCCCCCGCCCCCAGCGTGTTGACGCAGTGCCCCCCGTAGAGGTCGAGCACCGTGCGCCCGTCCCGGGTCGTGAGCTCGCTCCCCGTGGCGGAAACCACGTCGACGGCGATGCGCTTGTAGGCCGGCCATTCGTTCAGACTCATCAGCAGACTCCCAGTCCCGAACGGGACAATCCCCAGGTCTCCGGAACACCGAGCATCAAGTTCAGGCACTGCAGCCCCTGACCCGCGCCGCCCTTGACCAGGTTGTCGAGGGTCAGCGCGACCGTGAGCACGCTGTCGCGCACCGAGACCGCCAGGCACGCGCGGTTGGAACCCGCCACGCGCCGGATGTCCGGCACGGCGCCCGAGCGAGCGTCGAGCAGCTCGACGAAGGGCTCGCCCGCGTACGCTTCGGCATAGATCGAGCGCACCACGTCGACCTCCACGCGGCGCGACAAAGGCAGCGCGGCGGTCAGATGGATGCCGCGCGCGAAGGGCCCCGAGTGGGCCACCAGGTGCAGCCGGGCCTCCTGGCCGCGCAGGGCCAGGGCCTGGGCCAGCTCCGCCTCGTGGCGGTGGCCGTCCAGGGAATAGGCCCACAGGTTCCCGTGGCGGAACGGATGGTGCGTGCCCGGCTTGGGCGCGTTGCCGCTGCCGCTGGATCCGGTGATTCCATGCAGGATCCAGGGCGCATCCGAGTCCAGCAGGCCGGCGTAGGCGGCGGGCAGCGTGGCGAGCTGGATCGCCGTGGCGAAGCAGCCCGGCGCCGCGCAGCGGGTGGCGCGGGCAATGGCCTCGCGGTGGTACTCCGGAAGGCCGTAGGCGAAGCGCTGGGCCTCGGCGAAGTCGGCGTGGGGCTCGCCGTAGGCGGAGGCGTAGAGCTTGGGATCGCGCAGGCGATAGTCCGCCGCCAGGTCCACGACGACCACGCGTTGGGCGTCGGCCGCGAGCTCCTCCCGCAAGTGGCTCCACAGCCGCGGAGACTCTCCGTGGGGCAGGGCCAGCACCACCGCGGGCCGCTCGCCCGCGGCGAGCGACTCTCGCAGCAGCTCCAGGGCCTCCTCCGACGAGGCCGTCTTCTGCACCCCGTCGGGCCCGCTGGCCAGATGGGGCTGGGATTCGCAGAGGGGCGCGCCGCTGCGGGCGACGGCGGCGCGCAGGCGCAGCGCGGGGTGCATTTCGCACAGGCGCAGGAATTCGCCCGCGAGCATGCCGCCGCCGCCCCATAGGAACAGCGGCGTCGCGGTGGCGGAGCGCGGCTCGGCGACGGCGGGGCGCGCGGAAAGAGTGTGGGTCGTGCCCTTCATGCCCCCACCTCCTGGCGCGGAAGGCGCCTGGCGCGCTCGATGTGCGGCAGCAGGGCCTCGGTCAGCCGATGGCCGTCGCGCAGGGCGTTCCAGGCCGCGACGCCGAGCTTCTCGGTGCAAAAGCGCATGCCCACGGCGGAGTCGGTCACGCGCCCCGAGATCGCCGCCACCGTCATGCCGTAGCGCTCCGTCAGCAGTCGCTGGCCGCCCCAGGCCCCCACCGGGTCCTGGGCGCACAGCACCGTGGCCGTGATCGCACCCGAGAGGCCCGGATCCGAGAGCAGCGAGTGCACGCCGTAGGTGCCCAGGAGACCGTCGCCCATCTCCAGCACGATCACGTCGGGCTCCGCCTCGGCCAGGTGGCTCACCAGCGAATGGGCGGCCGCCAGGGCCGTGGACTCGTGGGTCGTCACCACGCCGAAGTCGGTGAAGATCGCCGTGGTGTCCGCGCCGCAGTCGGCCATCTGCAGCACGTCGCGCCGCAGAGACACACCGGTCAGCTTGCCCGCGCCGATGGTCAGGCCGCGGCGCGAGAGTTCGCCGATGATCACCGAGGCCGCGGTGGTCTTGCCCGCGTCCATGCAGGTGCCCACCAGGGCCACGATCGGCGGCAGATCCGAGGCCAAGGGCACCGTGGGCAGGGCCGCGCGCTCGATGTTCGCGGGCACGCCGAAGCGCGTGCCGAGGTAGGGGAATTCCAGCACGGAACCCAGCACCTCGATCTTGAACGGCTCGCCGAGTCCCGGCACGGCCTCGGCGCCGATGCCGATCACGCCGCCGATGTTGAGCAACTGCAGCTGGTCGCCCACCGCCACCTGCTCGGGCACGCGGCCGGAATAGCCGTACAGCGCGTCGCGATGGCCCAGGGCGCCCGCGATCACGTCGCCCGGGTGCAGGGTCACCATGCGGCCGTGCACGTCCTCCAGGGTGTTGTAGGAGGTCTTGGCGTTGAGCACGCGCGCCGCCACGACGGTGCCCGCGCGCGCGGGAATCTCGTCGCCCAGCACGGCATTCTTGTTCAGGCCCAGGCGCAGCGTCACCGAGGCGATTTTGTCCAGTTGAACGCGTCTCATTGCAGCACCTCCCGGGAAACGGCCACTTTGGCGGCGGTCTCGCCCGCACGACGGTGCAGGCGCGCAGGTTCGGCCAGCACGCGGGCCAGGCCCACGGCCCCCGAAGCATCCGAGCCGGTGGCCGGGCGCTCGCCGTAGCGGGCGTCGCTGGCGGCCAGCAGGCTGTAGTCCGAGCGCACGCCCTCGACGAGGATCGCGCGCCCCGCGAGGCGCACGCAGGCCGAGCCGCTGACGCGCGACTGACTGGAGGCGAAGAAGGCCTCCAGGTCGCGCTGGAACGGGTCGTGGAACAGGCCCTGGTGCAGGCGGCGGCCGTAGATGTCGCCCAGGTGGTCCTTCCAGAAGCGCTGGTCCTCGGTCAGCACCAGTTTTTCCAGCTCGCGGTGCGCGTCCAGCAGGATCTCCGCCGCCGGCGCCTCGAAGGCGATGCGGCCCTTGATGCCGAGCACGGTGTCCCCCAGGTGGTAGCCGCGGCCCACGCCCAGACGGCCGCCCTCGAGGTTCAAGCGCTCGATCAGCTCCACCGGCGACAGGCGCCGGCCGTCGAGGGCCACGGGGACGCCGCGCTCGAAATCGATCCACAGGCGCGCGTCGCCGCCGCCCCCCTGGGTCCACTGCCAGGCGCTCTCGGGCAGCGCCTCCGAGCTGCCGGACATCTCGCCCCCGCCGATGGTGAGCCCCCACAGGCCGGCGTTGACGGAGTAGCGGCCGCCCGCCGGAGGCACCGGCAGGCCGTGCTTCGAGAGCCAGGCGCGCTGGGCGTCGCGGCTGGGCGCCAGGTCGCGCACGGGCGCCAGCACCTTGAGGCCCGGAGCGATGGTCGAAAGCGCGGCCTCGAAGCGCACCTGGTCGTTGCCCGCCGCGGTGCAGCCGTGGGCCACGGCGTCGAAGGCGCCCGCCAGGCCTTCGCGGGCGAGCAGTTCCGCCTGCAGGCCGCGCTCGGCCCCCACCGACAACGGATAGACGCCGCCGCGGCGCACGTTGGCGGCCACCAGCCAGCGCAGCACGCGCTCGAACATCTCCGCGCGCGCGTCCACGAAGCGGTGTTCCACGGCGCCCAGGGCCTTGGCCCGCGAGGCGAGCGACTCCTTCTCCGCCGCGCTGAAACCGCCGCAGTCCACCGTCAGGGCCGTGACCTCGCACCCCTGCTCGCGGATCAGCCACGCGACGAGGTAGGAAGTGTCGAGTCCACCGGAATAGGCGAGCAATACGCGCATCGGATTTTTCCCCGTGTGCCGGAAGGCCGTGGGTCTTGGGGTCAGGAAAGCAGGGAAGCCACGCGGGCGCGGACGCGCCGCGCCGCCGCGAGGGACGAAGTGGCGACGAGCACCGTGTCGTCGCCCGCGATCGTGCCGGTGACGCCGGGAAGGTCCTCGGACTCGATCGCGCGGGCGACCGCCGAGGCGGCGCCGGGCTCGGTCCGCACCAGCGTGAAGTGCGTGGCCGGGGCATGGCCGCGCACCAGGGAGCGCAGGGCGTCGAGCGGCGTCACGCGCTCCTCGGGCACCATGGTGTAGACCCCGTCCTGCTTGGCGGCCTTGAGGGCCCGCAGGTCCCGCGAGAGCGCGGGCTGCGAGGCCTGGATGCCGCGCCGGACGAGGGCTGCGTGCAGCTCCGACTGGCTCTGGAACTGACCGCGTTCGATCAGCTCGCGCAGGGCGCTGCGGCGTTCGGTGGTGGCTTGCATGGAGGAGCAGGAAGAATAGATAGTCGCCGGAATACTGCAAGGGTGGATTTTTATTCTCCCGCCCGCGGGGAACCTGAAACTCCATTCGGCCCGGGCCCGGGCAAGCTCGGGCCAACGAGGGGGCAAGAACCGGCCAAGGTCCGCGGGAGCGGCCGGCCCGTGGGCCGCGGGCGTGCCAGGGAGTAGGCTCTCCGCGTGCCCACCCCCACCGTGCTCTCCCGTTGCGGCCCGGACCTTCCCCGAAGACTCCGCCGAAGACTCCGCCGAAGACTCCGCCGGGGCCTCGCCCTGCTCCCCTGCCTGGCGGCCCCGCTCTTCTCCCTCCAGGGCACCGGGGTTCCGCACCCCGCCTCCCAGGAGGCCACCCCGCGGACTCCAGCGCTCGAGCTGGTGGAGACCGCGCCCGTGGAGACCGTGCTCGATCACCCGGGGATCCGCAACGCCGACCAAGTCTGGCTGGAGATGATCGGCGGCGCGCGGAAGAGCCTCGACTTCGGCCAGTTCTACGTCAGCTCAGAGCCCACCGGCCGCCTCGAGCCCGTGCTCGCCGCCCTGGAGAGCGCGGGGGGCCGCGGAGTCCGGATCCGCTTCCTGCTCGACAAGCAGTTCACCGCCACCTACCCCGAGGATTTGGCGCGCCTCAAGCGCGTGCAGGGCCTCGAGCTGCGGGTGCTCGACCTCTCCGCCACGACCCGCGGCGTGCTGCACGCCAAGTACTTCGTGGTCGACGGCGAGGAGCTCTACCTGGGCAGCCAGAACTTCGACTGGCGCTCCCTGGAGCACATCCAGGAGCTCGGCGTGCGCGTGGTGGCGCCGGAGATCGCCCGGGCGGTGAACGACGTCTTCGCCTTCGATTGGACCCTGGCCGCGAACCCCGGCGGGGGACTCAAACCCGAACCGCCCGCGCGGCCCTACGCCTTCCCCGCAAGCTTCGGCTCGGGCGCCGCCCTCGTGCGCGCCAGCCTGACCGTGGCCCCCGAGCCGTTCCTCTGCGACCCCGCCACCTTCGAGCTGCCGAAGCTCGTGGAGCTGATCGACAGCGCCCGAAAAACCCTGCGCGTGCAGGTGATGACCTACAAGACCCTGGGCCGCGACAAGGTCTACTTCGACGAGCTGGACGCCGCCCTGCGCCGCGCGGCGGCCCGCGGAGTCAAGGTGGAGCTCCTGTGCGCGGACTGGTCCAAGCGCAAGGGCACCATCGAGGGCCTGCAGAGCCTGGAGCCCCTGGACAACGTCGAAGTGCGCCTCACCACCCTGCCCCAGTGGTCGGGCGGCTACATCCCCTTCGCCCGCGTGTGCCACGCCAAGTACCTGGTGGTCGACGGCGCGCGCGGCTGGATCGGGACGAGCAACTGGGAACGCGACTACTTCATGTCGAGCCGCAACCTCGGCCTGGTCGTCGAGGGCGCGCCCATCGCCGCGGAACTGGAACAGTTCTTCGCCAGCACCTGGAACTCCCCCTACGCGGCGCCGGTCGATCCGGGCGCGAAGTATGAGGCGCCGAAGTTCGGCGACAAGTAGTCGGGCCGGCGCCCCCGCGGACGCGGCGCGGAAGCTCCTGGAGCGCCTGCTTGGCGCCCGCTCCCGCGATCGTTCCCCGGGAGCGCGCGAACTCGTTGCCTTCCGCCCCGGCGACGACCCGGCCTATCTTGCGCTGCTGGCCCGGAGCGCCGAGCGCCTCGAGGCCCTGTCACGCTTCGGCCGGCCCCTGGGATCCGTGGCCGTGTTTCCGCCCTGGAGCGCGGCGCGACCTGAGCGCGAACAGGCCGAGGAGTTCCTCCTGCGGCGTTGGCGCGGGGCCCGCCCGATCGTGCTGCGGGGCTGGGCCTCGAGCCTGCTGAAGGACCGGAGCGGTTCCCTGGCGAAGCTGGAGCGGACGCTCTCCAAGCTGCGCCGTCCTGGGACCCTGGGGCGCCTGCTGGCCGAGATGGGGATCGAGGCGGAAGCCGTGGCAGCTCTCGACGACCCCGAGCGGGACCTGGAGAAGTTCCGCCTGCCGGGTCCCGAGGGCCTGTGGATCAAGTCGGCCACGCTGACCTCGCCCGCGAGCAACGAATCGGGGCGCATTCGCTTCTCGTTCGGCGCCGAGGGGGACGACGATGCCTCCAGCGACGAGGCGCGGCACCGGGCCGTGGCCCGCCTGGCCCGGCGCGCGCTTCCCGTGGCGGACGCCCTGGCCCGCTCCCGTCGCCACCTGAGGCGGCTGGAGCGCCTGTGCGGCGGACCAGTGCTGCTGACCCAGCACATCGCCTATTGGAATGCGCCCCAGGGCGGCGCGTTGCTGCACCACGATTCGTTCGCCGAGCCCGCCCGCACGCGGCAGCGCGGCGTGTGCTACGTGCAGCTCTCGGGGGCCACCCTGTGGCTCGCGCTTTCCAGCGCCGACCTTGCGCGGCACGTGCGCGCGGTGCTCGCGGCCCTGGCCCGTGGCGAAGCGCCCTGGATCGCCGAGGAGCACTTCGACGGCCCGCGGGCCCTGAAGCGGCTGCAAGTCCGCGCCCGGGACTCGGCCTGGCTCGGGGCCCAGCTCGCCTCCAGTGGCTGCGGGGAGTTCGCGCGCCTGGTCAACTACTCGCCCGAGTTCCTGGGACTGGCCCTCGACGCGGGCCACGGCGCCCTACTGGCCCCCGGCGACGCCATCCTGCTCCCCAACCACGGTCTTTCGCGCACCTGCCTGCACGCCGTCTGGTGCGCTGGAAACGCACCGGGGGCGGCGTTGTCGATGGCGATCCGGCGCTCTCCTCTTGGCCGTCCTCGGGCCAAGCTCCCGGCCCATCGCGAACAGCCCTAGCTGATCGGGCACTTCTCCCATGCGACCTCGTGCGACGCAAGTGGGACTGTGTTGACTGCGGCTCGGGGCCTTCGAGGCATCACTTCGACTCGAAAAAGTCGACAACGGTCGCCTGGCATTGAACTGGGTGCGCCTTACCTCGGGCGATCGCATCATCCAGCAGGGCGGATTGCCCTTGGAAGATGTCTACGCGTTTTGCGATACCGTCGCGGCCAACGCGAAGGGTCGTGCTGATGAGGTTTGGCGAGCGCACCGCAGGACGGTCGGTCTCAGCGGGTGTCCAGTCACCCGAATCAATCTTGAGTTGGACGAGGTCGCGTGTGTGCTGGCCAATCTCATCCGCAATCGCCTGGGATTCGCTGCTCAATCGCCACAGCAGGTCCTGCAGTTGCCGAGCACCTTCGGCGTCAAGCACCTTGCGGTCCGGGTTCAGTTCCGGTGAGGCCACGCAGTCTCCCACAGAGAACGCGCTCAAGGCGGGTAGGACTTGGGTCGGATCCTCAGCCAGAGGCAGTTCCAGGGGCTTGCTTGCCGGCAGGTCCTGGCTGACCCGTGCTTGCGTGTCTGCGAATTCGAGCTTGGTCGAATCGGCATGGACGCCACCTGGAATGGTGTCGGATTCCAGTCTGAGATCATTGGCTGCCAACTCATCCTCGCGGAGCGAAACCGCGAGAACTCCGGCGAGAATGACCAGCGCCGCCAAGGCCGTGGCGGCCCACAGTCGGGCGTGCGGACCTGCTACACCTTGTGCCATGTTGCTCCTTCGGACCCTCTCGGCAGCAGCCTCAGGGCCGTCCACTCAATATACCTGGGCGGACGGTCAGGTCACTCGTGTCATTGCGCGGACCCGACGCTGGACCCCGCCTGCGTGGCCTGCCAGCCGCCGAAGGCCCATGACGAGCCCCCCCGCGCCCCTCCCTCTGCCAGGCACCTGGCCCCCGTCCTCGGCTCGACCCCCCGCGGCATCAGTCGCACAGCCCGGCCCAGCCGGAGCCCATGCACGCGTCGCAGTCCTCGATCAGACCTTCGTTGGAGGCGTGCAGGCAGAGCTTGGGCTCGCCGTCACGGCCGAGCACGACCTTGACGAAGCCCGAGCCCTCGCAGGCGTCGCAGCCCTCGCCGGTCGGGGCATCGTTGTGGCGGCATTGAACCAAGACCATGTAGGGGTGAATCATGGGCACACGTTCGCCGATCGGCGCTCCTCATTCATCGCAAGCTGGAAAGCCAAGCCAGGAGGTCCGCGAACTCCTCCAGGCTCATGGAACCGCATAGGCCCTCGGGCATGACCGAGAGCTTCGAAGGCCGCACCTCGAGCACGTCGGCCCGCTCGACCTCCACCAGCGTGCCGGTGGAGTCCACGAGGGCCACGCCGCGAGGATCGTCCCGCCTCACCTGGCCGAAAAGCACCTGGTCGTCGCGGGTGACGACCATGGCCGCGGCGTAGCCCTCGGCCAGACGCTGGGAGGGCGCCAGGATCGACTGCAGGATCTCCGAGCGCGAATAGCGCGCGCCGATGCCCGTCAGGTCGGGGCCCACGCTCTCCCCCGCTCCGCCGACGGCGTGGCAGCGCATGCACAGGGTGCGGTTGCCGTCGCGGAAGACCGTCTCGCCGCGGGTGGGATCGCCCGGGTGCCGGTCGGCGAAGGCGCCGTACTCGGCGGCCGTGGGCCGGGCCGGCAAGGCGGTCTCGAAGATCGGGCCGCTCCCCTGCTCGGGCACCGCCACGGCAAAGCCCCAGTCTCCGCCGATCTGGCCCACGCGCACCACGACGCGGTTCGAGCCGGCCGCGAGCCGCACAGGAAAACGATCCGCTTCGGCGCTGAAGCCCCGCGCGCCGTCGAAGTCGTGCACGCGCTCGCCGTTGAGCCACGCCCGCGCCTGGTCGTCGCTGCCCAGGCGCATTTCGATCTCGCGCGCCGCAGGACTGTCCACCAGGGCCACGGCGAAGGCCGCCTGGTTCGACTTGGAGCCCAACAGCGCCCGCAGGTCCACGAATCCGTCCTCGCGTTCGGAGGCTGCCGTGCGGCCGCCCGTGGCGCGCAGCGCGGCGAGGGAGTGCAGCTCCCGGCCGGCGGCGAAGTCCAGCGCCGCCTCGGGCCCCTCGACGGGGAAGGGACCGAAGATCTCCCACCGGGTGATCGGCTGATAGCCGGCGTAGATCGTGCGCAACTCGCGCACCACCGCGCCCTCGAATTCCTGGCGCGCCACCATGCCCTCCAGGCGCTCGCGCAACTCGTCGCGCGCGCGCACGACGGTCCTGCGCGCCAGGCTGCGCAGCTCGGGATCCGGATCGGCGAGCGCGGCGGCGTAGATGCGCGCGGCCCGCGGGTCGCAGAGCCCGGCCAGGGTCGCGAACGCCGCGGCGCGCACCTCGGCGTCGCGGCACTGTCCCATCAGGGCGGGCAGGGCCTCCTCGGGCGCCAAGTGCGCGAGCAGCTTCGAGGCCGAGCCGCGCACGATCGGGGTCGGGTGGCTGCACTGGATGCGCGCCGTGTCCAAGAGGCTCTCGCGGTCGGCCTCCAGGAGCGGGAGATCGATGCCGGCGAGCACCTCCAGGCACTCGCTCGCGAGTTCGGGCGGCGTGGCGTCCTGGGCCAGGATCCACTGGGCGCTCTGGTGCAGCAGTTCGGGCGCGATCCTGGCCCCGATGCGCAGGGCGCGCATGCGCAGGTCGAGGTCCGTCGCCCTGCGGGCCAGGATCGAGAACAGCCCGGCGTCCTCGGGCCGGCACAGGCGGCCGTAGAGCTCGATCAGGATGCGCCGCAGGTCAGGATCCTGCTCGTCGAAGACGCGCTGCTGGAGTTCGGGCAGGAGCCGCGCGTCGGAGAGCCCGTCGGCGGCCAGCACCGCAGCGCGCCGCACACCGGCATCGGAGTCCACCAGGGAGATCCGCAGGGCGGCCAGGGCCGGCTCCGTGCCGCGCCAGTCCAAGGTGCGCGCGGGTCGCGGCCGGCGCGCCGGGTCGATGTTCCACCACCGACCGTCCCAGGGCTCGGGAACCCGCGCCAGGAGCCCCAGGGTCTCCACCGCCTTGGCGCGCAGCCTGGGGTTGGCGCCGGCCCCTTCCCCCCGCGCCAGCCCGATCAGTCCGCAGGCCTCCAGGTCCTCGAAGGGCCCCCGCGGCGGTTGGGACTCCAAGGGCCCGCGGCGCATCTCGCTCTTGCGCAGGGCCGCCGATCCGATCGCGTCGAGCAACTCCAGGGCCTGGGCCTCCCCGTCGGTGAAGAACAGGGAGAGCTGCGCGGGAGCGAGCGAGCCGGCCGCCAGGGAGCGCCAGTGGTGCCGGGCGATGGCGCTTTCGCCGGCCACCCGCCAGGCCGTGGCGCGCGCCTCCGGATCCGCGGTCCACGAGCCGTCGGCGAGCCGTGCCAGTTCCCGCAGAGCGCGCTGACGCGCCGGGAGCTCCGCGGGATCCGTGGAGCGGAGCCGCCCCAGCAACTGCGGCGCGCCGGATTCCGCGGTCTCGGATGGGGCGGGCGCCGCGCTCGGGGCCCCGGGGCCGGCGTCTCCCGCGCGGCCCACGCGCCACAGTCGGCCGGTGACGTCCTTGGCCGTCCAACCGCCGAAGCCCCAGTCGCTCACGTAGAGGAAGCGGCCGTCGGGCGACTCGGCCACGTCCGTGGGCCGGAAGTTCTCCACCTCGCCGGCCCGCAGGAACTCCTCCATGGCGGCCACGCGGAAGCTGCCGCCGTCGCGGATGAGCTCGAAACGACGCAGCGTCTGGTCACCCCATTCGCAGAAGAACAGGCTCCCCTCGTGGGGTGCGGGCCAGCCGCCGTGGAGCTTCACCAGCCCGCCGGTGGGTGAGCCGCCGCCGTACTCCGCCAGGGGAGGGAGAAATCGATCGGGCGGCCCATGGTAGTCCCACGGGTAGCCGTAAAAGCCTCCGTGCACCACGTGGGTGAGCCGCGTCCACCAGCCCAGCCCATCGTCGGTGTTGTCGTAGGTGAACAGCTCGCCCTGTGCGTCGATGGCGACGTCGAGGATGTTGCGCAGGCCGGTGGCGACGAGTTCGAGCTGCGAGCCGTCGGGACGCAGGCGGATCACTCCGCCGCCGCGCAGCGTGAGCGTGCTCCCGTCCGTGCCGTGGGCCAGGGGCACGCCCTTGTCCCCCACCGCCACGTAGAGCCAGCCGTCGTGGAACCTGAGGCCCGAGACGATGTGGTCGTTGAATCCGCCGGGCCAGCCGGGAGCGTCGGGCCCGAGGTCCGTGATCAACTCGCGACGCTCTTCGGCCACGCCGTCGCCGTCGGAGTCCCGCAGCGCGGTCAGGCGCGGCATGTTCATGACGTACACGGCGCCGTCGAACTCCTCCAGGCCGAAGGCCGCGTAGAGCTTGTCGGCGAACAGCGTGCGCGTGAAACCGCCTTGGGGGTTCCACCGGTACAGCCAGATGCGATCCAGGGGTTGGTCGGTGGGCCCCGGCATGTCCATGGGGTCCTCGGCCACCAGGAGCGAACCATCGGCCCGGCAGTGGACCGCCGAGGGCCAGCGCAGGTCCGGCGCCTGGTCGATCAACTCGACCGTGAAGCCCTCGGGCGCGAGGAGCAGGGGAACTTCCGGCCTGGCCGGGGAATCCTGGGGCAGGGCCGCGAAGAGCACCAGGGCCAGCGCCGTGCTCATGACCTGGGCGACTCGACGGCGGCGCGCAGCTCGGCGAGCAGCAGCGCGGGATCGAAACGCGACGGATGCTCCTTGTGGTACCCGCGCACCCAGCGCACGCCGTCCACGAGCACGAAGGGGATGGCGCGCTTGCCCGTTTCCTCCTCCAGTTTCTCCGCCGCGCCCTCCACGTGATCGATGTTCACTTCGCGGGTGGCGATCTTCGTCCCCGCCAGCCAGCGCTTGAGCCGCGTGCAGTCGGGACACCACGTGGCCGAGTACACGGCGAGGTCGTGGCCCGCGAGGAAACCGGCGTCCAGGTCGGCCATGTCAACTCCGGACCGGCACCGCGAGGGCCGGCGTGTGGGTGCGTCGCAGGATGTCGTAGGCCACCGAGCCCAGGAGCGCCGCCGCGAGGCCGGTGTGGCCGTGGGTGGACATCACGATCAGGTCGTGGTCGTCCTGGAGTTCCAGCACGATCTGCTCCGGGGGCCCGTCGAAAAGACGCGCGTCCCAGGGCACGCCGCGCCAGTCGAACTCGTGCATGGCGCGCTCGAAGCGCTGCTTGGCGGATTCACGCAGCTCCTCCACGCCGAAGTCCATGGGCGCGAGCGGCGCCTCGGGGATCCCGTAGGCCACGAGCTCGGGAACGCTGAAGCAATGGACGGCGAGCACTCTCGCGCTGAAGAGCGCGGCCCAGTCCCGCGCCACCGCCAGGGCGGCGAGACTCGCCGGCGACAGGTCCACGGGCACCAGGAGCTTGCGGATCGGCCGCGCGGGGCGAGGCACCAGCAGCACCGGGCACGGGGCCTGCGAGAAGGCGGCACGGGCCACGCCGCCGAAATCCAGCTCCTTGGACTTGCCGCTGGTGCCGAGCACCAGCAGGTCCGCCGGCCAGGACCGGGCGCGCTCCAGAAGCACCTTGGCGGGCTGGCCGGGCACCACCGAGAGCTTCGACGCCAGCTCGGCCGCATCGGAACCCGTGGCGGAGCCCTTCAGGGGCTCGGCCAGGGCTCGCCGCAGGGACAGCCGTCGCTCCTCCGCGTACTCGCCGACCTTCGGCTCCGACCATCTTGCGCCCGGCAGGGTGGGCACGGGCAATCCATGGAGCAGCTCCATTTCGGCGCGGGCGCGGCCGGCGATTTCGGCCCCCAGCACGCAGGCGGCGTCGGACAGGCCGCCCTCGGCCACGGCCACCAGGATCTTGCGGGGGACTCCGGATGCGGTCATGGGAATTCCTTCCTCAAAGCAGCGTGCCGGCGAGCAACGTGGTGGCCAGACTGAAGTAGATGAACAATCCGGTGATGTCCACCAGGGTGGCGACCAGGGGCGCCGAGGCGCTCGCCGGGTCGTAGCCGAAGCGCCGCAGGATCATGGGCAGCATGGCGCCCGTGATCGTGCCCCACAGGACCACGCCGACCACGCTGGCTCCGATGACGGCCCCCAGGAGCACCGCATGCTTGCCGACCTCCTCGGTGGGGAAGATCGACTCCATGGCAATGATCCGCAGCATGCCGAACAGGCCGAGGATCAGGCCGAGCAGGGAGCCCGCGAGCAACTCGCGCCGCAGCACGCGCGCCCAATCCGCCAGCCGCGCCTCCCCCAGGGCCATGGCGCGGATCACCAGGGTGGACGCCTGGGAACCCGCGTTCCCGCCGCCGGAAATGATCAGCGGCATCAGGAAGGTCAGCACGCTGGCGCGCTTCATTTCGTGCTCGAAACTCTGCACCACGGGGGCGGTGAACATCTCCCCCAGGAACAGGATCGCGAGCCACCCCGCCCGTTTCTTGACCATCTGCAGCGGGCTGACCTCCAGGTACGGCGCGTCCAGGGCCTCGCTACCGCCGATCTTCTGGATGTCCTCGGTGGCCTCTTCCTGCACCACGTCGACGATGTCGTCGACGGTCACGATGCCCTTCATGCGCCCCGTGGCGTCGGTCACGGGCAGGGCCACCAGGTCGTGCTGGGCGAACATGCGCCCCACGGCCTCCTGGTCCATCTCCTCGGGCACCTGCACCAGGTCGGTGTGCATCACGTCGCGCACCAGCGCATGGCCCTTGGCCTGGAACAGTTGGCGCAGGGAGACCACGCCCAGCAGGCGCTGTTCCTGGTCGAGCACGTAGCCGTAGTAGATCGTCTCCAGCCGCGCGGTGGCCTGCTTGCGCAGGTAGAGGATCGCCTCGTCCACCGACATGTCGGGCCGGACGCGGGCGTAGCGCGTGCTCATCAATCCGCCGGCGTCGTCCTCGGCGTAGGCGAGCAGGGTGCGCACCTCGCGGCGGGCGGTCTCGTCCAGGAGCGCCAGGAGCTCGGCCCGCTTCTCCTGGGGAGCCTCCTGCAGCAGGTCGGCGCAGTCGTCGGGCGCGAGCGCCCGCATCCAGAAGCGCTGCTCCGCGGGGCTCAGGGCCGAGAACAGGGTCAACTGGTCGCTGGTGGAGAGTTCGCTGAAGAACTCCTCCCCGGCCGTGGGATCCAGGAGCCGAAACCCCTCGGCGCGCTCGGCGATGTCCAGGAGCCGCCACGCGTCGCGCAGATCCGCCGCCGAAAGACGAGCGTCGAAGACTGCGGGTTGTTCGAGCTCGCTCATGCTCGGATCGACGAACGTGTGGGTGCGGGTGGGGTACGACCGGAGGCTGCTGCCGCGTGCCCGGCGGCACTGCGCCCCGAGTGCGCGGCTCTGGAGCGTCGCGGGCCGCGGCCCAGGACTCGGTGCATGCGCCCTCCGTGCGGCGCGGACTCAATCTACCCGGCGGGCTCGCGAACGCGCAATCGGCGAACCCTGTTCGCGCGCGTGTTTTTCGGGTTCGCGCCGCTCAATCGCCGCGCAGCGTCGTGGTCACGATCCGGCCCGGCTCGACCTCGAGCACCGCGCTCGCGCCGCGGCCCTTGGAGCCGGACACGTCGACGTACAGCGAACCGGCGGGGAGGAAGCGTGCGCGAATCCGCCCCCCCGCGTCGGTGGCACCTTCGAAGGCGCCACCGTGCTGTCCTCGGCCCGCGACGCGCGCCCCGGCGAGCGGATTGCCGGCCGCGTCCCGCACCAGGACCTCGGCCTCGCCGAGGGCGGGCATGGCCTGGGGCGGCACGTCGCGGACCTCACCCGGGACAACCTCGGCGCCGACCACGGGGGCCACGGGGCTTTCCGCGGAGCCGAAGGCCACCCGGTAGGAACCGAGGGGCAGGTCCTCGAACCCGTAGCGCCCGGCGGGGTCCGTCTGCACGCTGCGAACCGCCCTGGCCCCCCGATCCAGGAGGTGCACCGGGAGCCCCGCCAGGGGTGCGCCCAGGGAGTCCACCACCGAGCCGCCGAGGAACCCGGCCGGCTCCAGGGTGAGATCGAAGGGCGCAAGCGGCGCCTCGCCGCTGGTGCCCGGCGCCGCGGCGGGACCTGGTCGCTCGACGGCGAGGGCCCGGGAACCCAGACCGTCCGCTCGGGCCCGCAGCACCGACCGCCCCACGGGCAGGTCGAGGGTCACCAGCCGTTCTGCCCCCGGAAACACGAAGACCTTGGTGGGCTCCCCCGGGCTCTCCACCAGCAGCTCGTAGCGCGCGGGCGAGGCAGTCCCCCGCGCCAGTTCGATCCGTCCTCGGATCCGGCCAGGGGCCAGGGCCGCGAGGTCGCCTGGGGCTCCCTCCGGGGAAAGGCCCGTGCCGCCGAGGGCGGGATTCGCGGCCACGCGGCCCCCGCGACCCGAGGCGGAGGCGTCACGACCGCCAGGCAGCGGCTCGCCCGAGGAACCGTCCCGCACGGCGGGGAGCGCCACCGGCGAGGGGGAACGTACGCCCGCTCCCGACTCGCGGGTCGCGAACCAGGCCGCGACGCCCGTGAGCAGCGCTCCGCCCAAGAGCAGGGACACGAGCAGGTTCTGGCGCGACATGGCTGCATCCTAGTCTCCTGTTCCAGAGGTGCGCCGGCCACGGCGGCCGGACTGGGGTTTCCGGGCCGGGCGCCGGGGCGACGCGTGCTCGCTGCGACCCTCGCGGGCGCGGCCCCTTCGCCGGGGAGCCGCGGGCGGGCCGACCCTGGCGGCGCACGTCCGGATCCGGACACTTGCCCGGGGCCGGACAGTATCCTGCGTCCGATGCAAGCCGAGGCCTCCCCCCCGGCGCGCCCCGTCCAGGCGGCCCTGTTCCTTGCCGTGGCGGCCTACGCGGCGGTGTTCGCCCATGGGCACTGGGAATGGAACCTCGTCCACCCTCCGGCGGACCTGAGCCTCCTCGTCCAGTTCAAGGCCGAGACCCCCTACCAGTACCGCCTGCTGGTTCCGCTCCTGATCCGCGGCCTGGAGGAGCTCGGGCTGCCGGCCCTCCTGGGCCTCAGCCTGGAGGCCCTGGCACGCTGGATCGACGGCCTGGTGGTCGTGGGGATTTTCTACGCGACGCGGGCGCTGCTCGGGCGCTTCCTCGCGAATCGGGCCGCCGCCGGGCGTTGGGCCCTGCTCGCCCTGTGGGCCCTGCCGTTCCTCTACCTGCTGCCGCGGATGTGGCCCTACTGGTACCCGTCGGACACGACCGCGGTCCTGTGCATGACCCTGGGCGTGCTGTGGATCCGCGACCAGGACTGGCCCAAGTACTACTGGCTGTTCCCCCTCGCCACGCTCAATCGCGAGTCCACTTCGTTCCTGATCGCGGTCTTCGCCCTGACCCAGTTCGGCCGCCTGAGGCTCTCGGCGCTCGCGGCGCACCTCGCCGTGCAGACCGCGATCTGGATCACGATCAAGGCGCTGCTGCAATTCACGTTCATCAAGAACGAGGGGGTCGGGGCCTATTTCGCCGAGGCCCTGAGCTACAACTGGTCCCTGCGCGGCGAGCCCGAGCGCTGGTGGACGCTGTCCATGGTCTACGGGTTCCTGTGGATCCCGCTGGCCTGGCTCTCGCGCCACGTGCGCGATCCGTTCGTGCGCCGGAGCCTGGTGCTCGTGCCGCTGTTCTTCGTCGTGAGCTACGTCCTCGCGCAGTTCGATGAACTGCGGGTCTACGGCGAAATGCTGCCGCTGGTCGTGCTGGGGGTGGCCGTGGGCGCGCGCGATCGCCGCGCGCGCCGCGACGGCGTTGGAGCCCGGGCTACTGCGCCTTCAGCTCCGTGACCAGGTCTTCCATGGCCTTCTTGGCGTCGGCGAGCAGCATCAGCGAGTTGTCGAGCTGGAACAGCTCGTTTCGGATGCCCGCGTAGCCCGCGGAGAGCGAGCGCTTGACCACCACGACCGTGCGCGCGTTCCAGACGTTGAGCACCGGCATGCCCGCGATCGGCGACTTGGGGTCGTCGTTGGCGGCCGGGTTGCAGACGTCATTGGCCCCGAGCACGAGCACCACGTCGGCCTGGGCGAATTCGTCGTTGATCTGGTCGAGCTCGAACAGTTGCTCGTAGGGCACGTTGGCCTCGGCGAGCAGGATGTTCATGTGCCCCGGCATGCGTCCCGCGACGGGGTGGATCGCGTACTTGACCACGCAGCCCTTCTTCTCGAGCAGGCCCGCCAGCTCGCGCACCTTGTGCTGCGCCTGCGCCACGGCGAGGCCGTAGCCCGGAACGATGATCACCAGGCGCGCGGCGTCCAAGAGCGGCGCCACCTCCTCGGCCGAGGTGGTCTTGACCTTGGTGTAGCCCTCCTTGGACGCGGCGCCTCCGCTCTCGCTGATCGCGCCGAGCAACACGTTGCCGAGGGAGCGGTTCATCGCCTTGCACATGATCTGCGTCAGGATGATCCCCGACGCTCCGACCAGTGCTCCGGCGACGATCAGCACGTTGTTGGAGAGCACGAACCCGGTGGTCATGCCGGCGATGCCCGAATAGGAATTGAGCAGCGCGATCGCCACCGGCATGTCCGCGCCGCCGATCGGCATGGTCAGACCGATGCCGAGCACCAGCGCGATCAGCGCGACGAGCCCGTTCGAGAGCCAGAGCATCTCCGGCGAGTCCGCCAGGAACGCGCCCCAGATCGAGGCGCCGAGCATCAGGATCGCGAGGACGACGTTGACCGGCGTCGTGCCCAACGCGCCGAAGCGGTTCTTGTTCACCTTCCCGGCGAGCTTCGCGTAGGCGATCATCGAACCCGAGAACGTGACGCCGCCGATGATCACGGCGAGAAACACCGCGACGGCAAACGCGACGCCGCCGTGACCGGACAGCGTCGTGTTGCCCTGCAGGAGGCCGTTGAGGCCGGTCTGCCCGCAGATTTCGGCCACCAGGGCCACCTCGGCCAGCGCCACCAGGAGGGACGCCAGGCCTCCGAGCCCGTTGAACACGGCGACGAACTCGGGCATCGCCGTCATCGGCACGCGCTTGGCCAGCACGAAGCCGAGACCCGACCCGAGCGCCATCGCGGGCGCCCAGAGCGCCCACGAGGTGCCGTCGTACTTCCCGCCCGCGAGCAGCTCCCACATGGTCGCGCCGATGGCGACGGCCATGCCCAGGGCGGCGACGTCATTGCCGCGCTTGGCGGTCTTGACCTTGCCCAGGAAGCGGATGCCCAGGATGAACAGCGCGGAAGCCACCATGTAGGCGACTTCGATGGGCGGCGCGCTGACGGCCGCGAAGGGGAGCGCGATCACTTCTTCACTTCTCCCTTCGCCTGGAACATGCTCAGCATGCGGCTGGTCACCACGAAGCCGCCGACGACGTTGACCATCGCGAGCGCCACGGCGATCGCGCCCAGGATCAGGCCGGGCAGGGGGTAGCCCGAGCCCAGCGAGAGCAGCGAACCGACGATCGTGATGCCCGAGATCGCGTTGGATCCCGACATCAGCGGCGTGTGCAGCGTCGGCGGGACCTTCTGGATGAGCTCGAACCCGAGGAACACTGCGAGCAGCAGGACCCAGAGGCCGACGATCAGGAAGGGCATTGAGCCCGAGCCGCCTTCGGCGGCGACCAGTGCGAACGACATCACGCCTTCACTCCTGCCGAGAGCGCCTCGGCGGTGGCCTTGTGGACGATCTCCCCGCCGTGCACGAGCAGGCAGCCGGCCAGCACCTCGTCCTTGAAATCGCGCGCGATGGCGCCTTCCTTGCCGACGAAGAGCTTGACCAGATTGAGGATGTTCTTGGCATAGAGCTCGCTCGAGTGGGTCGGCACTGTCGCGGGCAGGTTCCGCGTGCCGACGATCGTGACGCCGTGGCGCACGACCGTTTCGCCTTCGACGGAGAGCTCGCAATTGCCTCCCGATTCGACCGCCATGTCGACGATCACCGAGCCCGGGCGCATGGACTTGACCATCGCCTCGTTGACCAGGAGCGGCGCCTTCTTGCCGGGCACGCGCGCGGTGGTGACCACCAGATCGGCCTCGGCGACGCGCTTGGCGACTTCCTCGCGCTGGCGGCGCAGCACGTCCTCGCCGGCCTCCTTGGCGTAGCCGCCGGCGCCTTCCATGTCGGCCAGGCCCGGCACCTCGATGAAGCGCGCGCCCAGCGAGAGCACCTGCTCCTTCGAGGCCGCGCGCACGTCGGTGGCCTCCACCTGGGCGCCCATGCGCTTGGCGGTGGCGATGGCCATCAGGCCCGCGACTCCCGCCCCGAACACCACGACCCTGGCGGGCGGCACCGTGCCCGCCGCCGTCATCAGCATCGGGCAGATCTTGGTCAGGTGCGTGGCCCCAAGCAGGACGGCCTTGTACCCGCCGATCATGGCCTGGGAGGACAGGGCGTCCATGGCCTGGGCGCGGGTGATGCGCGGCACGAGGTCCATGGCGAGCATGGAGATCTTGCGCTCGGCGAGCCTGCGGGCCTCGGCCAGGTGCGTGGTGGGCCAGGCGTAGGCCACCAAGACGGTCTCCGGCCGCATCAGGGCGATCTCCTCCGGCGTCGGGGGAGCGACCTTGATGACGATTTCGGCCTTGCCGAAGCCCTCGCGGCCGACGAGAGCGGCCCCGGCGGCCTTGAAGACCTCGTCGGTCAGGCCGGCCTGGAGGCCCGCGCCGGACTCCACCTGGACCGAGAGTCCGGTGCCGACGTAACGCTTGACGGTCTCGGGGGTCGCGGCGACGCGCGTTTCGCCGGCGGAGACTTCGCGGGGGATGAAGATTGTGGGCATCGGGGGGGCACTTTCGATTCGGGCTAGGTTAGCAACGGAACTCCCGCCCACGAAATGCGCCGATGGACCCAGGGGACGGACGGCGAAGTTCGCATCCGCCCGGGGCGGGCACGGCCGCGCCCCCCCCCACGGCATCCTCACCCCCCAGGGCCGCCCGGCCGGCAACCCCGGCGATCGGCGGCCGCCTGGAGGGTAAAGACCAGGCACCCCGATCGACTGGCCCTCGTGACCCTACTGGATCACCTTCATCTTCCCGCCGTTGTCGGGCGGGGGCGCGTTCGGGTTGGTCTTCAATTCCTGCTTCCAGTTGAGCATGCGCGCCTTGGCGCCCGCCGCCTCGGCTTCGGGGATCTTCCCCTGGCGCTGCAGGAAGATCGACAGGCTGGTGAACGCGAACGGGTCCTCGGGCGTGAGTTGGATCACGCGCTGGATGGTGGCGACCGCCTCGTCGTGCCGGCCCAGCTTGGATTGGGCGATGGCGACCGCGTTGAGCACTTCGGGCCAGTCGGGCGCGAGCGCCAAGGCCTTGCGGTACTCGGCGATCGCCTCCTCGAACTTGCCTTGGCCGAACTGTTTCAGTCCGGCCATGTGGTGAACAACTTTGGGGTCGGCCATCGTGATCTCACATCGCCGCTTCGATGTTGAGCGCGGCGAAACCCTTGTCGGCGTAATTCTTGCGGAACAGCTCGCGCAACTTGTTCGCCGCCGCATCGTAGGCCGCCTGATCCTTCCACGTGTTGCGCGGATTGAGAATCTCGGGCGGAACGCCCGGGCAGGTCTTGGGCATCTTCAGGTTGAACACCGGGTGCGTCTCCGTCGGAACCTTGTCCAGGTCCCCGCGCAGGGCCGCATTGAGCAGCGCGCGCGTGTGTCCGATCGAGATGCGCTTGCCGACGCCGTAGGCCCCGCCGCTCCAGCCCGTGTTGAGCAGGATGCAACGGGCATGGTGCTGCTCCATCTTCTTCTGCAGCAGCTTGGCGTAGACGCTGGGCTTCTGGGCCATGAACGGCGCGCCGAAGCAGGCCGAGAAGGCGGCCTTGGGCTCGGTCACGCCGACCTCGGTGCCCGCGAGCTTGGCCGTGAACCCCGAGACGAAGTGGTACATGACCTGCTTCGAGTCGAGGATCGACACCGGCGGCAGCACGCCGAAGGCGTCGGCCGTCAGGAGCACGATCGTCTCGGGATGGGGCCCGCGGGCGCCCGGCATCACGTTGGGATTGGCGTCCAGGGGGTAGGAGAAGCGCGTGTTCTCCGTGATCGACTTGTCGGTCAGGTCCAGCTCGTCGGGATGGCACTCCGACATCTTCTTGCCCTTGAGCGGCGGCACGTTCTCGATGATGGTGCCGGCCTTGGACAGGGCGGCGGCGATCACCGGCTCGGCCTGCTTGTTCAGGTCGATCAGCTTGGCGTAGCAGCCGTCCTCCAGGTTGCACAGGCCGTTGTCGCTCCAGATCGTCTCGTCGTCGCCGATCAGGCGCCGGTCAGGGTCGGCCGAGAGCGTGGTCTTGCCCGTGCCCGACAGGCCGAACAGGATCGCGCCGTCGCCCTGGGGGCCGACGTTGGCCGAGCAGTGCATCGACAGGAGACCTTCCATCGGCATCAGCAGGTTGCCGACGGTGAAGATCGTCTTCTTGACCACGCCGTTGTAGTCGGCGCGGCCGGCGACGAGGCAGATCTTGTTGCGCACGTCGATGATGATCGCCGCCTCGGAGCGCGAGCCGTCGCGCGCCGGGTCGCAGACGAACGAAGGCGCGTTGAGCATGGTCCAGCGCCGGCCTTCCACGTCCTTCACGCCCTTCAGGTTCTTGGGGAACATGTTGTGGGCGAACATGGCGTGGGTCGCGTACTCACCCACGAAGCGGTACGGAATCGAGAACGCGGGATCGGCGCCCACGAAGACGTCCTTGACGTACAGCGTCGCCTGCTTCGCGTTCAGGTGCGCGACGACGCGCTTGAGCAAACCCTCGTACTTGACCGGGTCGTACTTGCCCAGGTCGTCCTTCCACCAGATGACGTTCTCCACCTCGGGCCATCCGACGGCGAAGGTGTCCTTGACGCGGCGGCCGGTGCAGTCCGGGTCGGTGTAGTAGACCAGCGGTCCCTTGACGCCCAGGCGCGTGGGGAAGGCCTTCTGCGCGTCCGACGGCCCGTCCTTCTGGACGCGACCGCGGTCGTGGGCGATCGCCTCGTGGAACAGCTCCTCCTTGGTCAGGTTGTACTTGTAGGTGACCGAGGAGAGGCCGAGCAGGCGCTGCAGATCCGCCGCGACGTTCGGGGCGGGTTGTGTCGAGGAAGTGGTCATGGGAGTGGTTCGGGGCGGAGCCGGCCGTCGTGTCCGAGGCTCTGGGGACAGTTCGATGCTTGCCGGCGAGCCTAACAGTCTAGCCGTCCGGGGGGTGGACGCCAGTGCGCTGCGGCCCTGCGCGTGGTCCCGTGGCGGTGACGCGGCAGGATCCGGCGAGAAATGCTCCCCTTGGGCCCTGGAACCGATCACGGGCCGCGCGCGGAACCGGACCCGAGCCCGCCGCGGGGCCCAGGGCTCCAGGAGATGGAGAGGCCGGCCCGGTGGCCCCGGCCGCGACCCCTTCGCTGCCGCCCGCGCGGACGCGGGGCGGCGGGAACGGGCCCAGCTCTCCCGCGACGCGGAAACGAGCGACGGCGCGCCCCTGGGGCGCGCCGTCTTCTGGGACCTGCTCGTGCTCCGGCTCCGCGCTCAGACGTCGATCACAAACTCCAGCCCCCCGGAGAGTTGGACGTTGTTCGGGGCGGCGAAGCCGGGATCCCGTGCCCAGAATTGGGCGTCCACCACCGTGCCGGGCATCGACAGGAAGGCCGCGGGCGTGCCGCCCAGGATGCCGGATCGGAAGGCGTTCACGTCGATCGAGAGCACGCCGGAGCAGTCACTGGCCGGCGCGGGCGTACCGGCGCTGTTCAAGCCCGGGGATCGGCGCACGCTGCCGCCGACGCACAGGGTTCCGCCGCCGAAGGGCGTGCTCGCGCGCCCGCCGTCGGTGTAGACCAAGAGGCCCGGCTTGTTGTTGCGCAAGTTCACGGCCGAGAGGAGGAAGCCCGAACTCGCGGTGGCCGACGGCGTTCCCAGGCCGGAAATCACGGGCGCGCAGCCCAGGGAATTGACCTTGGGCGTGCAGTAGGAGACGGGTGTCGGGCAGGGTCCGCAGAAGGCGATCAGGCCGATGCGATCGGCGGCCCAGGGGGCTTCGGTGCGCAGAATCGACGCGGCGAACAGGCCGCGGCCGGCTCCGACTCCGACCACGGCGGCCGAATGCTCGGGCACCGCGCTCGAAAGCAGCGCGAAGCCCGCGGGATCCTGCACCACGCCGTTCCGGCCGACGCGGGCGCCATAGACGTCCGTGCGTTCGTCGAGCATGGACCCCGCGGCGCGGGTGTCCTCGAAGGCGACCACGTACTCCTGGCCGTCCCAGGTGACCATCGGGCGCACCTGCTGGGGATTGACCCCGTTCACGACCTGGAACGGCGCCGGATCGGCGAACGATCCATCGGCGTTGAGTCGCCGCGCGAAGACCCGCCGGCCGTAGCCGTAGCCGGGCCCGGACTGCCAGACGAGCAGGGCCTGGTCGCCCGACGAGGCGATCTGGGGCGCGTAGTTGTAGGTGGTCGGCCCGGTGCCCGGGTTGAACATCGCCCCGAGGGTGCCGTCGAGGTTCACGAAGGCCCCCACCACGTTGGCCCAGGGGTTGTCGTGGGACCAGTTGTTCTGCCACACCACGGCCCAGCGGCCGCCTACCACGGCGACGTCGGGCCGCAGCGCGTAGGTGCTGTTGATCACGAGCGTCGCGCCGAGCACGGCGCCGTCAGAGGCCCGCACGCGCCGGACGTTGGGCAAGGAGATTTCGGGAAACCCCGAGGGCCGAGTCCACGCCACCAGGAACTCGTCGCCCAGGCCCGCGACCTCGGGCCAGTAGCCGTTGCCGAGCAGGATCGGCTGGGCGTCGAGCAGCACGCCGGCGGAATCCATCCGGCGCCCGTAGATTGCCACGCCGTTGACGGTGTCGAAGCGGCGGCTCCAGGTGACCAGCCAGATGCCGTTGGTGAAGGCAATCGAGGGGCTGATGTCATGCAGACCGTTCGCGATTTCGATCGGCTCGGGATCCAGAGGCATCCCCAGGGCGTCCAGCCGCGAGACCAGAATCCTCGCGCCGCCGGAAAACTCGCTGCGGTACACGGCGCACGTGTTGTTGCCGTCGGTCGCCAGATCCACGTCGAGCTGGGCACCGGCTCCCGTGGAAAGCACGTTCTCGGCGCCGATCACCGCACTGCCGCTGACTCGCGCGCCGTACACGTCGAGTCCCTCGTAGCTGCCGGCGCGATTGTCGGTCCAGGCCACCTGCACTCCACCGCCGGCCCCCGCCAGCCGGGCGCCCGTGCGCGTGTTGAAGGGCATGGCCGGGGTCATGGGGAACCCGCCGTGGTCGAGCACGTTCCCCGCGGCGCTGATCCGCGCCAACAACAAGTCCGAATAGGTCCAGCCCATGAACCACTGTGCACCGTCCCAGGTCACGGAAACGCCCATGGCGTTGCCGTAGGGCAGGTTTCCGCTGACGTCGATCGGGGTGGGATCCAGGACGACTCCGGCGGGGGTCACGCGCACGGCCTGCACGTCCGCCTGGCCCGTGGACGAGACGTTGCGCTCGAAGCCCACCAGGAACTGCGCGCCGTTGGACGCCACACGGGCTCCGACGTCGTTGAACGAAGTCTGCGCGAGCGCCAGGGGGCCCAGGTCCAGCTTCTGAAGCGCCGAATTGAAGCGCAGTCCCAGGACGTCCCAGTTCGTGGCCGTGCGCCAGTCGGACCACGTCAACAGGAACGTTCCCTGGGCAAAGGCCAGGTCGAAGCTGCCCAGCAGCGAACTCGAGGTCATCAGCGTCACCGGCGTCGGATCGAGCACGACTCCGCTCGCCGAGAGCCGCACAGCCACGGGATCCGACGAACCGCCGGAACTTCCCTGGGCCACGACGACCCAGTTCGCGCCGTCGGATTCGACCGCGTAGGAGGAAACCTCGGAGAAGGGATAGCCGATCACGACGATCGGATCGGGATCGAGGATCTGCCCCGACGGCGCGACGCGCACGCCGACGATCGCCGAGGAGTAGATCGAAGCGAGCGGAGCCTGGGAGATCCAGCTCACCAGCCAGTTCCGGCCGTTCCAGGTCACCTCCGGCGTGCGGTCTTCGCCGGCGGCCACATCGAGGGCCAGGGGCACGACGTCCAGCGCCGCGCCGCTCGCATCGAGGCGGCGAACCCAGATGTCCATGCCGGACTGGGCCAGCCCGCTGGCCTCGTAGTGCGTGGAGAGCTTGGCGCGCCGATCCGCGAAGGCCGCCAGGAAGCCGCCCGATCCCGCGGCGATGGCGACGTTGGTCTGGTCGCCCGCGGCCGCGGTGATCACGGCATCCCCCGCGAGGTCATGGCGCGGGGAAAGGCTGATGGACTGGGGCGCGGCGGCCGCGCAGAGCACGGGGATCGCCGAGAGCAGGACATGGGAGAGGATCGTCACGTGAGCACTCCAAGCTGGGGACTTCGATCGCTGCACATCTCGGTTTCCTGCCCCGATGATCGCGCAGCTTCCATGACCCTAGGTGCTCGATCCCGCCACGACGATACGGTCATGGACGTAGCGCACACCGCACGGTGAACGCATGACGGAGCCGTTGCGTCCAGGAACTGGACGAAAGTGGGCGGTTGGGTCGTCGGCGAGCCGCTGCGAGTCCAACGCGTCCAAACTGTGGACGCGAGCGGCGACGCGGCGACGTCAATTCCCCGGCGAAAACGACGCCAACGGCACGCCGTCACAATCCGCGCAGCTGCCCGCGCTCCCGTCAGGTCCCTGCGCGCGCGCGAACTGCGTCCAACACAGCGGGCAATAGGCCGTGACGTCTGCTTCGCGCGCCGGCGGAGCGAGCGCGACTTCCGGGTCCAGATCCGCCGCGCGCGCGAGCCGATCCAGGTGCAGCGCCTCGCGCCGATCGAAGGCGGCGCGCGCGGCCCGCACGCTCTCGGGCAGACCGATTCGCGTGGCCCCCAGGCGCACCTCGCGCAGGGCGTGCAGGAGACGCGGCGCGCATTCGCGCTGCGAGAGCAGCACGCGCGCCACCGCCAGCGGGTGGAACCCCACGAAGGCATCGCGCACCGCGGCATCGACCGCGCGCACGGCCAGGGGCGGCGAGATGGCGAGTTGGAACAGGTGGAGCCGCCGCTCCGCGCCCTCGGCGGGGAACAGCGCCCGGTGGGTGCGATGGAACTGGACCAGCACCCACGCCTGGATCGCGATCAGGATCCCAAGCAGGTACGGCCAGGTCAGCTCCAGGCCCAGACGCCACAGCACGACCGGCAGCACCGCGATCAGGAAAAGAAACAGCACGTTGCAAGCCAGCAGCAACGGCCGTGTGGCGGCGAGCGCCTCGTCCGCGCGCCGTTTCACTGCCCCGACGTCGAAGGCCTCCGCCAGGTCCGCGTCGATCAGGGCTCCGCGCTGCTCGGGGGCGCACGCGCGCCAGCGCGCCAGTCGACGCACCGCGAGGCGCGCCGAGAGGGCCGACGAGGCACGGGCCAGCTCCCGGTCGCCGATGAGGATCCGCCTTCCCTCGACGCGCACGGGCTCCGTGTCCGCCAGGACCGTGGGCGAGAGCGTGTGGATCCGCCCGCCGAGGTCCCGCGGGGCCGCGCGGTTCACCACCACGTGGTCGGCGACGGCCAGGGGCCAGACGTCCACCACGGCGTGCCGGCCCAGGGGCGGCAGGACCTGCAGCAGCACCCAGTGGCCCGCCGGTGTGGCGAGCCTGAGTCCCGGACCCGCCGTCCAGCCCCCGAGCCACGGAGAGCGGAACACCACGGCCCCGTGGCCCACGAGACACCAGCAATCGGTGACGTACAACGCCGAGAGCAGCGCGATCAGCGACTCGATCGGCCCCACGGTGGCGAGAGGCCGCTGCTCAGGCCTCGACGCTCTTGTCGGACTTGCGGCTGAAGATCCGCTTGACGAATCCCGCGACGGCGATGGCCCCGATCACGAGGAACTTCCACAGCTTCGTGAACAGCCCCGTCTTGGCCGCGAGCACGCCCGCACCGCCCGCCACCAAGGCGGTCAACCCGTAGGCGGCCAGCTTGTCGCCTGCCACGTACTCCGTGTAGCGCTGGCCCTGCTTGAAGTCGAAGCCCTTGATGAACGTGCGGTAGTCCGGCAACACGCGCTCGAAATCCTCCGCGCCGCACACCAGCGTCGCCTCCATGACCCCCGTGCGGCCCAGGATGCGCGTGTTGTGGTTGACGCTCTCCCCGTTGTCGCTCTTGGCCTTCATGGCCCACTCCAGGTTCTGGGTGGCCTCGTCGTAATGGGGCAACTGGGCCCAGCCCAGGAGTTCGATCGTGGCCCAGCCGCGCTCCTTGCGCACCTGGTTGCCCTGCTCGTTGCCCTCGCGCATGGACGCGAGGAGCTTGTCGGCGTCGAGCTCGTCCTTGTCGTCGTCCTTGACGTGCCCGGTGTCGGAGTACTCGAACACCACGAACCAAGAATCCGCGGCGTGGAACACGAGCCCCAGCTCGCGCTGGCTGGCCGGATTCCCCATGGATTCCAGGAAGGAGCGCGCGTCGTCCGCCCCCAGGAAATGGAAGCCCTCGGGCACGTTGACCTTCGCGTACTCGCCGAGGTCGCCCTCGGCCGGGCCCGCAAGACCCGGCATCTGCGAAAGCTCAGGCTCCGTGGGCTGCTCGTCGGGCGGGTTCTCGAGCTCCGCGGGCGTGGTCGGGAGCTCCGCGGGCACGGGCTCTTGGCCCTGTGCGGGGGCGAGTGCACCCAGGGAGACGAGCGTGAGCGAGGCGAGGAGCGAGGTGCCCTGCGCGCGGGCCCTGTTGGAGAAAAGGAACATGGAGGGATCCCTGGGAGTCGGGGTTGCGGAATGGCCGCGGCGAATTCTGGACGGTCGGGCAGACTCTACCGATCGGGGGGCCGCCCGTCCCCTACGTGCGAGCAGCCTTCCAGGTCCTGGCGGGGAGCCAGAGCCGCCCGTCCCACGGTCCCAGGGCCGGATGGGCCCGTGACGGCTAGGCTGGTGGCGCCCCAAGTGTCCCCGCCCAGGAGCCCTCCATGATCCAGCGACTTTCCATCGTGCTCTTCCTCGCCCCCGCGGCCCTGGCCCAGAACAACGCGCCCGTCAGCGTGTCCAGCCTGGGAGCCCTGGCCAACAACAACTCGTACTACTCGCTGATCTCGGCCGACGGACGCTACGTCGTCTTCCAGAGCGAGGCCCAGAACCTCGTCCCCAACGACTTCAACGGCCGCTACGACATCTTCCGCCGCGACCTCGCCACGGGAGTCACGGAACTCGCCAGCGTCGGCACCACGGGCAACTCCGCCAACGGCTTGGGCTTGAGCCCCGCGGTCTCGGGGGACGGCCGATTCGTGGTCTGGTCCAGCGATGCCACGAACGTGGTGGCGAACGACACCAACGGCACCTGGGACGTGTTCCTGCGCGACATGGTCGCAGGAGTCAGCACGCGGCTCAGCCTCGATGCGGGCGGCAACCAGGCCCTGCTCCGCAGCGACCAGCCGCGCATCACGCCCGACGGCCGCTTCGTGACCTTCGAATCGGACGCCGACCTGCTCCCCGCGGACACCAACGGCCTGAAGGACTGCTACGCCCTCGACCGCTCCACGGGCACGCTCTCGCTGGTCAGCGTCACGGCGGCCGGCGTCCTGGGCAACAGCATCAGCTACGCCGCCCAGCCCTCCGACGACGGCCGCTTCGTGTGCTTCTTTTCCAGCGCCTCGAACCTGGTCGCCGGCGACACCAACAACTGGGCCGACGTGTTCTGGAAGGACCTGCAGACCGGCACGCTGCTGCGTGTCAACGTCTCCACCGCGGGCGTCCAGGCCAACAACGAGTCGATCTGGCCCAGCATCTCGGGCGACGGCCAAGTGGTCACCTACTGCAGCGTGGCGAACACGCTGGTCGGCGGGGACACCAACGGCCAGTGGGACCTGTTCGCCTTCGACGTGCCGAGCGGCACGACGACGCGGCTGAACCTCCAGCCCAACGGGGCCCAGGCGAACAGCTACGTGCGCTCCCCCACCTCGCTCACCTTCGACGGCCGTTTCGTGATCTACGCTTCGCTCTCGTCGAACCTGGTGGCGGGCGACACCAACGGATTCCAGGACATTTTCGTGCGCGACCGCCTGCTCTCCTCGACCGAGCGCGTGGCCTACGCCTTCGACGGCGCACAGACGAATTCGGACAACTTCGTCCCGCACATGACGCCGGACAAGCGCTGGATGACCTTCACCTCCACGGCGAGCAACATCGTCCCCGGCGACAGCAACGGCTTCCGCGACATCTTCGCCAGCCGCCTGGGGGGCGACTGGACCAGCTACTGCACGGCGAAGCAGAACTCCCTGGGCTGCACGCCGACGATCAGCGGCGTGGGCAACCCCAGCGCCGGCAACCTCGCGGCCTTCGTGGTCAGCGCGAGCCAGGTGAGGAACCAGAAGCCGGGCCTGTTCCTCTACACGCCCGGCGGCGTGCCCTCGGCGCAGCCGTTCCAGGGCGGAACCCTGTGCCTGGGCGGCGCGCCGATTCGGCGCACTCCTTCGATCTCCTCGGGCGGGACCCCGTTGCCGGCCAACGACTGCAGCGGCGTCTACGCCCTCGACTTCAACGCCTTCGCGGCCGGACTCCTGGGCGGGAATCCCTCTCCGGCGCTGCTGCTGGCGGGCGGCAACTACCAGTGCCAGGTCTGGGGGCGCGACCCGGGATTCCCCGCGCCCAACAACACCACGCTGTCGGACGCCCTCGAGGTGCTGATCGGGCCTTGAGGGCGGTTTCCTGGCCAGGCGCGGCGACGACGCGCATTCGCCCGGCCAGGCCTCGGAGGAAGCGCAACGACGCGGGCGCGAGCCACGCAGCGTCTCCGCGGCACGAGGGGTTCCAGGACGGGCTCTTGGGCCCCTACCCGCGGACCGCTGCGAAACGCGCCTTGTACCAGTCGAGCGTCGCGCCCAGTCCCGTGCGCCAATCCACCTTCGGCTCGTAGCCCAGCACGCGCCTGGCGCGCTCCAGAGAAGCCACGGAGTACAGCACATCGCCGGCCCGCGGCGTGGCGTAGTTCGGCGCGCAGGCCACGCCCAGGCGCTCGCACATGGCGCGGTAGAGGTTGTTGATCGAGATGCTCTGCCCCGTGCCGACGTTGACGATCGCCCCAGGTGCCAGGTCTCGCTCGAGGGCCAGCAGGTTCGCGCTGACGACGTTTTCCACGTACGTGAAATCGCGGGTCTGCTCGCCGTCGCCGTAGATCGTCGCCTGCCGCCCCTCGAGCAGGGCCTTGGCGAAGATGGCGATCACGCCCGTGTAGGGCGAGTCGTCCGCCTGCCGGGGGCCGAAGATGTTGAAGTAGCGGAGCGCAATGGTGCGCATGCCGTGGCAGTTGGCCCACACCTGCAGCAGGTGCTCGCCGGCCACCTTGCCCGAGGCGTAGGGCGAAAGCGGCGTGGGCAGCATGGTCTCGATCTTCGGCAAGTCGGTGGAGTTGCCGTAGGCCGCCGAGGACGCGGCGAAGACGAAGCGCTGCACGCCCGCCTCGCGCGCCGCCTCGAGCAGGCGCAGCGTGCCGGTCACGTTGATCTCGTAGCTCTTGAGCGGGTCCGCCACGCTCTGGGGCACGGAAACCTGGGCCGCCTCGTGCAACACGGCGCTGACGCCCTGGCACGCCTTGCGCACGGCGGCGGGGTCGGTGATGTCGCCGCGCACGAATTCGATGCGGTCGGCGATCTCCGCCAAGTTCTCCAGCCGGCCGGTGGCAAGGTTGTCGAGCACGCGCACCCGCGCCCCGCGCTTCACGAGCGCCGTCGCCAGGTGGGAACCGATGAAGCCGGCGCCGCCGGTGACGAGATGGAGGTTCATGCAGTTGGACAAGGATGCGCTACGCGCAGGGTTGGGGCAATTCCTCCGGCCTTCCGTCCGACGACGGCGACCCCGGGATCTTCCCGACCGGCCCGTCCCGGCGACTCCCGGAGCCCGGTACTTGACTTTCCCAGGCCCCTGGGGCGAGCCTCACGGCCCCCATCTTCCCCAAGGAGGTCCCATGGTCCCCTGGTCCGCGCTTCTGTTCCCGATCCTTGCCTCGGCCGCGCTCGTGTTCGTCGTGAGCAGCCTGATCCACATGGTGATCAAGTGGCACCAGTCGGACTATCGCAAGCTCCCCAACGAGGAGGAGGTGCGCGCCGTCCTGAAGAGGAGCGCCGCCGCCCCGGGCCAGTACATCGTCCCCCATTGCAAGGACAGCAAGGACGCCTGCTCGCCCGAAATGGCCCAGAAGTTCGCCGAGGGTCCGAACCTGGTGATGCACCTGCGGCCCAACGGCCCCATGCAGCTGGGGCCCTTCCTCGGCAAGTGGGTGCTCTACACCGTGGTCGTCTCCGCCCTGGTCGCCTACGTGGCTCGGATCGCGCTCCCCGCCGGCACCGACTACATGCAGGTGTTCCGCGTCGTGGGTTTCACGGCCTGGCTCGCCTACGCCTGGCAGGGGCCGAGCGATTCCATCTGGAAGGGCAAGCCCTGGTCGATCACCGCGAAGGAGATGTTCGACGGCCTGCTCTACGGCCTCGTGACCGCCGGCGCCTTCGGCTGGCTGTGGCCCAGGGGCTGAACCGTGGACGCCATGGGCTTGGACCGCGCGCGCGCCTGGGCGCACCTGTGTGAATGGACCAAGACCGACGCGCTGCGCAAGCACGCGCGCGCGGTCGAGGTCGTGATGCGCGCGGCGGCGCTGCGCCACGGCGCGGGCCCGGGCGACGTCGAGCGTTTCGGGCTCGCGGGCATGCTCCACGACGCCGACTACGAAGCCTGGCCCGAGGAGCACCCGCGTCGCATCGTGGCCTGGCTGGTGGAGCACGGCGAGCCCGAGGTGGCCCACGCCGTTTCGGCCCACTACACGAAGTGGGGCGTCCCGTACGAGAGCCCGCTCGACAAGGCGCTGCTGGCCTGCGACGAGCTGACGGGCTTCATCGGCGCCTGCTGCCACGTGCGCGAAGGCGGGATCCTGAGCCTCGAGCCGAAGAGCGTCTTGAAGAAGCTCAAGGACAAGGGATTCGCGGCCAAGGTCGAGCGCTCCGAGGTCCAGGCGGGCGTGGACCTGCTGTCGGTGGACCTCGCGGCCCACGTCGCCTTCGTGATCGAGGCCCTGCGCCCCCACGCCGCGGAGCTGGGCCTCCTGGGCCGGCCGCAAACGACGGCCCCCTAGCCCGACGTCAGAATCCCTGGACGAATTCCAGCGCTGAGGACAGTGCCGTGTTGTTGGGCGAGGCGAAGCCCGGGTCGCGGCCCCACCATTGGGCGTTGACCTGGGTGCCGGGGACGAGCAGCGCGGGGGAGGGATTGCCCCCGTATCCGCCCTGGGTGAAGGCGTTGAAGTCGAGCTGCCACTGGCCGCTGCAGTCGGAGTTCGGGGGCGGCGAGCCGCCCGCGTTCACCCCGGGAGTCCTGCGAATCGGCGCGGCCAGGCACAGAAAACCGCCTTGGAACGGGGCCACGCTGCTCCCGCCCAGGCTGTAGAGCAGGAGTCCCGGCTTCGCGTTGAGCACGTTGCCGCAGGAGAGCAGGAAACCGCTCGGGGCCGAGGCGCTGGGCGTTCCGGTGGCGATCAAGTTCGGCAGGCAGCCCAGTGAATTCAGCTTGGCCGTGCAATAGGGCACGGGCGGCAGCGGCCCGAGCCAGCTCAACTGGAAGCCCGAGATCGTCGAGAAGAAGTTGTTCGCCGTGTCGATCTCGATCACCAGGGTCCCGCCGGTCACCGTGACGCGGTGCTTCGCGAAGGTCGTGTTCTGCACGTGACCGCCGGGGAACGTGCCGAAGCCCAACACCACCAGGGGATCGGGGCTGTTCCACACGCGCACGAAGGTCTGGTCGGCCGAACTCGCGGCAAAGGCGTAGGTAGAGACCTCGTAGTCGCCGTTCCACAGCCCGGCCACTTCGATGTCGAGAATCGCGCCGAAGGTGGTGTTCGAGGCGTAGCGGTCGTCCATCAGGCGCTCGTCGCCGCCGCTGGACCCCGGCAGGTCGGTCTCGGTGTGGCTGAAGGTGCTGCCCACGGGCAGGTACTGGGCCGTCACCGCGGTGGGCGTTCCGTCGAGCGCGTGGAGCAAGAGGGGACCCGCCCCCGGCCAGGCGTTCCAGGCGCCGGGTTGCAGCGCCCCGCCGCCATAGTTGGCGCTGGGCAGCCCGTAGACGACGTTGCTGCCGATGTCGACGTTGAAACTCTGCGCGGCGGCGGGCACACCGCCGGCGAGGAGGGCCAGCAAACAGCGAGTCAGGGGACCCATGGCGTTCTCCCGGAAAGGGGGTCGATCGTTCGGGGGCGCACGGTCCAGGATGCCACGGCCCCGGGAAACCGGGGACCGAAAAAGACCCGAGCCCGCCAGGAGGGCAGGCTCGGGTCCGGAAGGAGCACTCAGGAAAGTCCGTTCAGCTCAGGAGTCGTCTCTCTCGATCGGGGTCCCATCACCCCCGTGAGGCCCTCGCAGCCGCCCCGGCGGGCGGGAGCGAATCGCTCACACCCCGTTCCAGCCGGGTTGGACGAGGGGGCGAACGCGGCCCTTCCAAAATGTTCCAAGGACAACGTAACTACTGTGTTGACAGCCGTTTACGTCACTCATATCGCAGCGCCCGAATCGGGTCCATGTGGGCTGCGCGGCGCGCGGGGTAGATGCCCGAGAGGATGGCCACGGCCACCGAGATGCCGAGCGCCAGGGCGAAGGACGACCAGGCGACCACGGCCTGCCAGGCCGCGAAGTGCACCAGGGCCCAAATGGCCCCCAGGCCGAACAGGCAGCCGAACAGCCCCCCCACCACGCCGATGGCGGCGGTCTCGGTCAGGAACTGCAGCAGGATGTCGTTGCGTCGTGCCCCCATGGCGCGGCGGATGCCGATCTCCTTGGTCCGCTCGGTGATCGTGGCCAACATGATGTTCGCGATCCCGATGCCGCCCACCAGGAGCGAAATCGCCGCGATCAGCACCATCACGATGTTGAACACGTCCTGGGTTTCCTGCTTCTGGCGCAGGAGTTCCTTGGGCACGACGATCTCGTAGTCCTTCTTGGGGTGGAAGCGCTGCAGCACCGCCGCGACCACGCTGGCCGTGGGCTCGACGGCGTCGGCGTCGACCGCGCGCACGATCATCTGGTCGAGTTGCACGTCCGAGCGCTCCTCGCTGCCTCCGCGGCGCAGGATGGTCATGGTCCCGTAGTCGCGCATGGAGGTCGTGTAGGGGATGTAGACCTCCTGGTGCTGGCCGTCGATGGACAGGGCCTTCCTCGTGTGGGAGGAGAACTGCGCGTCGTCGAGCACGCCCACGATCCTGAAGGGCTCGACGCCGATGCGCACCTCCAGGCCCACGGGGTCGGCCAGCGTCTCGAGTTCGCGGATCAGGCTGGGCCGCACGATGCAGACCTTGGCGGCCTGCGCCGCGTCGATCTCGTTGAAGGTGCGGCCCAGGCGGACCTGGAGTCCGAAGCTGCGCAGGTGTTCGGGCTCGACGCCCAGGATCGAGCAGTCGATGCCGCGGCTTCCGTGCCACAGGCGTTGGCGCACGATGTTCACCGGCAGGATGCGCTCCACGGCGGGACAGGTCTTCTCGATGATCTCGCGGTCCTTGAAGGTCAGGCCGTAGCGGTCGATCCAACGCCGGTTCGTGGTCTGGGGCTTGGACTCCTCCGGCGGCTTGATCGAGTTGACGATGATGTTCTGCACGCCCAGCTCGGCGATGCGCGCCAGGATCTCGGCCCGGGCACCGGCGCCCACCGCCAGCATGGCGATCACGCTTCCCACGCCGAAGATCATGCCCAGCATGGTCAGGAACGAGCGCAGCTTGTTGCGGCGCAGGTTGCGCACGCCCAGCAGGAACACCTCGCCCAGCGCGGTGAGGCCGAGGGTCACGCCGTGGCCTCCTCGTAGAGCTTCTCCCCCATGCGGCCGTCCTTCATTTCCACGACCCGCGGCAGTCGGCGCGCGATGTCGGGGTTGTGGGTGACCATGACCAGCGTCCGGCCGCTCTCGTGCAGTTCCCCGAAGAGCCGCAGGACCTTTTCGCCGTTCTTCGAGTCTAGGTTGCCCGTGGGTTCGTCGGTGAGCAGCAGGGCGGGCTCGGTGACCAGGGCCCGGGCGATGGCCACGCGCTGGCACTCGCCGCCGGAGAGCTGGGCCGGCAGGTGAGACACGCGGTGCGACAGCCCCACCGAGGCCACCACGGCCTGGGCCCGCTCGCGGCGTTCGCGCCGCGGAACCCGCGAGTAGAACAGGGGCACTTCGACGTTCTCCAGCACGCTGAACTGGGCGATCAGGTTGAAGGACTGGAACACGAACCCGATGCTCTGATTGCGCACACGGGAGAGCTGATCGTCGTCCAGGCGCGAGACGTCCTGCCCGTCGAGCACGTAGCGGCCGCGCGTCGGCCGGTCCAGGCAGCCCAGGATGTTCATCAGGGTCGACTTGCCCGACCCCGACGCGCCGACGATGCCGACGAAGTCCCCGCGCTCGATGCACAGGTCGACCTTGCGCAGCACGGTCAGGGCGCCGTCCCCGGACGGATAGTCCTTCTCGATGCCCTCCAGTTGCACCACGGCCTGGCCCATGGGCGCTAGCTCCCGGCTCCGGGCGAGGCCGCCGCCTGCGTGCCCGCGCCGCCCGGTGCCCCCGGGGCCCCCGGGGCCCCCGCCTTCGAAGCCTCGCCGCCGGACTCCCCGTTGCTTTCCCCGGCCGACCCGCCCTGGCGCGGGTCGTAGAGCAGCACCCGCTCGCCGGCGTTGAGTCCGCCCGCCACGTGCACGAGGTAGACGTTGTTCTTGCCCAGGGTGATTTCGCGCTTTTCGTAGCCCTCGCCGCCCAAAACGAAGGCGTAGTGCTTGCCCGATTCGGCGAAGGCGGCGTGGATCGGGATCGAGAGGCTCTCCGGCAGCGTCTCCACGAGGATTTCGGCCTTGGCCGTGACGCCGGCCCGCAGCGTCTCCTCGGTGGGATCCAGGGTGACCACGACTTCGAACGTCTTGGACTCGCCCCAGTCGGAATTGGCCACCGAAGCGATCTCGGTCACCTTGCCCTTCAAGGTGCGGCCCTTGAGCGACTCCAGGGTGACGTTGACGGTCATTTCCAGCTTGAGCTGGTCGATGTCCGCCTCGTGCACGCGCACGACGACCTGCATCTCGCGCAGGTCGGGCAGCGTGAAGAGCGTGTTGCCCGAGTAGACCTCGTTGCCCACCTTGACCTGTTCGCCCCACCAGCGCTCGCGCGGATCCCCGTAGTGCAGGATCCCGGCGATCGGAGCCGTGATGGTCATCTTGGCCAGCTGGTCCTCGAGCTTCCCGAGGCGCTGCTGGGTGGACTTCACCTGCCGATCGGCGTTGGTGACCCGGGCCTCGTGCTCCTTCAGGCTGATCTGCGCCTTCTCGCGCGCGTTGGTGAGCACGCGCTCGGCATCCTTGACCGCGTTCTCGAGCTCCTTCACGGCCATGGGCTCGGTGTATTCGAGGTACAGCTCCAGGTCCTTGTCGGCGTTCTCCTGGTTGATCTCGGCCTCGCGCAGGCGGATCTTCTCCTCCTCGGCCTGGGTCTTGGTCAGGTAGCCCTCGCGCTCCAGTTCCGGGACCTGCCGGTAGCGTTCCTTGGCCCGCTCGTACTCCGAACGCGCCTTCTCGGCCGCCAGCCGGCTCTTGCGCTCCTCGTTGGGCCCCTCGCCCTTGAGGTGCTTCTCCAGCTTCATGCGCGCCATGTTCAGCGCGAACTCGCCGGCCTCCACCTGGGCGTTGCCGTCGCGCTTCTCGATCTCCAGCTCCGCGCGGGCCGTCTCCGCCTAGGTCTCCAGCACCGTCAGGTCGTTGGTCACCTCGTCGCGGCGCTGCTCGACCTCGGTCTTGTCGAACTCGGCGAGCTTCTCGCCCAGGACCACGGCCTTGCCCTCCTCCTTGAGCCAGGTGATCTTGCCCGAACCCTCGAACTCCGGCTTGACCTCGACCGAGTTCTTGGCCTTCAGGTAGCCGTTCTCGGTGATCGTGATCGCGATGGGCTGCACGACGGTGGTGGCCACGGCCTCGGGGGCGAAGGCGGCGGCGCCGCCGGCCTTGGTGCCCGGTCCAAACCAGCGCCACCCCCCGTAGACGGCCAGCGCGAGCAACAAGGCGAGCAGCAGCTTCTTCATTCTTTCCAGGCTCCGTTGGCGTCGATGAACAATACCCCCAGGTCGCGCAACAGGCCCAGGCGCGCGATTTCGTAGCTGACCTGCTCGCGAATCAGGCTGTTCTTGGCATCCAGGAGCGACTGCTGGGCTTCGACCACGTCGCGGTTGGAATTGTCGCCTTGCTCGAAGAGCAACTGCGCGATGCGCACGTTCTTTTCCTGGTCGGCGATCAGTTCCTTCTGGATCTCGACCGACTGCTTGCGGCGTTCCAGTTCCCGGAAAGTGCTCTGGACGCTGACCACCAGCTCGTCCTTGAACAGCTCGAAGCCGCGCAGGGCCTGCCGGTAGCGGATGCGCGCGCTGCGCCAGGCATTGCGGTCCAGCACGCGATCCACGGGAATCGACAGGTTCAGCCCGGCCGAGTAGCTCTCGCGGTCGAGGTCCTGGCCCGCGAACGACGGATCGGCGTCGGCGGCCAGGTCGTAGCCGGCGTTGAGCGTCAGGTCCGGCAGCAGTCCGTTCTTCGAAATGCGCAGGGAGCGCGCCGCGTCCTCCAGGCGTTCCTTCTCGTTGAGCAGGTCGAGCCGGTTCGCGAGGGCGCACTGGATCGCGGAGCTGACGTCGTAGTCGATCTCCACGAAGGCCGGCTCCTCGGGCCGCACGTCGACGCGATCCTCCGCGGAGAGGCCCAGGAAGATGCGAAAGCGATCCAGCGCGAGCCGGAGGCCCTCCTCGGCCTCGATCAGGTCGTTCTTGCTGGTCAGTTCGCTGCGACGGGCGCGCAAGAGCTCCAGCTCGGGCTTGCGGCCCACCTGGAACAGGGCCTCGGCCTTGCGCCGCTCCTCGGCCAGGTTCTCCATGTTGCGGCGCTGGTTCTCGACCGTCTGCTTCTGCTGCACGAGGTCGTAGTAGCTCGAGGCCACGCGGATCGAGTAGTCCTCGCGAAACAACTCGAAGTCGCGGATCGCGTAGAGGGTGTCGCGTTCGGCCTGGGTCAGGGCCTCCTGGGACACTTCACGGCCGAAGCCGCGCAGGAGCGGCTGGGTCAGGGTCACGGCGAGGCCCGCATCGAAGGCGCCCCGGCTGGTGCTGTCGGAGCTGTCGGCGAAATTCTCGCTGGCGGTCAGGGCCACGTTGCCGCCCCAGGGCAGGATCTGCGAGACGCCCGCCGTGGCGCCCGCGCCGTGATTCGCCGCTCCCCCGCCCGAGTCGGCGAAGGTGTAGGAAAGGGCGGCCGTGAGCCGCGGCCCGAACTCGTAGCGCGTGCCGGTGAGCCCCAGGGCCGTCAGGTACAGGGACTCGCGGCGCGCGAGGTAGTCCCGGCCGGAGGTGACCGCGATCTCCAGGGCCTCGCGCAGCGAAAGCACCCTGGGCGCGCGCGCACTGCCCGCGGCCTGGGGTGAGGAGTCGGCCCCTGCCTGCCCGCCGCCCAGGGAGGCAGGCTCGCCCGGCTTGGCCCCCTCGGGGACGCCCGAGCCGGTTCTGGTGCCCGGAGCTTCGGGGACCGGGGCCGAGGCAGCCGGCGTGGCCCGATCGGGACGGACGACCGTGGATTCACGGCTCTCGAGTTCGGCTCCCTTCTCCCGCAGCACGAGGTCGGCCGCCCGGTCGGCGGAGTCTTCGAGGGCATCCGGTCCCCGGCAGGCGAGGACGGAGGAGCCAAGGACGATTGCGAGGAGGAGCTTCACCGGGGGCAAGGCGCGGGTCAGGGACGTTGGGAAACGGCTCGGACGACGGTCCTATCCCATTGTGCCCGCGGGGCGACCCGCGGGCGGGTAAAGCCTGCGTAGCGGGCCGGGGATCCGGGGTGCCCGCCGCCGCCCGCCGGCGCACCGCGGACGGGATGCGGGGGCTTGACGGATCCCCGGGAGGCCCGGCTATCTTCTACGTTTGTAGAAGATGCCTCGCCGATGAACCTCTCCGAAGCCGAGTGGACCGTGATGAACGCCGTGTGGAGCAAGGCTCCCGCGAGCGTGCGCGACGTGCAGGACCGCGTGGGCGCCGAGCGGGGTTGGGCCCACACCACCGTGAAGACCATGCTCGATCGGCTGGTGGCGAAGGGCGCGCTGCGCGAGAAGAAGCGCGCCAACGCGAGCATCTATGAGCCGCGGATCTCGCGCGAAGAGGCGCGCACGTCGGCGCTGCGCGCGCTGCTCACGCGCTCCTTCGACGGCTCCTTCGGTTCCCTGGTGCACCACATCGTGAGCGAGGAGCGACTCTCGAAGAAGGAACGGGAGCGCCTGGCCAGACAACTGGGGGACGACGACGCGGAGGAGCGCCCGTGAGCGCCTTCCTCACCTCCGCGGCCGCTTCCTGGTGGCAATGGGCCGCCGCCGTGAGCCTGCAGGCCGCCCTGCTCGCGCTGCTGTTCGGCCTGTGCGAGAGGCTGATCGCCCACCGGGCGCCCAGCGCCGTGCGCGCGGTGTTCCCCTGGGCCGTGTGGCTGCGCCTGTGCCTGCCGGCCCAGTGGGACCTGCCGCTCGTCGGGGAAGCCCCCCTCGGGTGGATCGGATCGCAGGCCCCCCTGAACGGCCTGCGGGAGCTCGTGGAACTGCCGGCGGCGGGCCTTGCGGGACCGGCCGCGGCGGTTTGGTTGCTCGTGGCGCTGGCCCTGGGTGGAACGGCCCTGGCTCGCCTCCACCACGAGCGCGTGCGACTCCGGTCGGGGAGCACCGCCGCGACGGGAAGGGCGGCCCGCGCGGCCAAGGGAGCCGCCAGGCGCCTCGGCCTGCGCCGCGTTCCGCCGGTCTTCCTCTCTCCCGGCGCGCCGGGCCCCCTGACCCACGGGGTCTTCCGGGCACGGGTGCTGCTGCCCCGGGAGTGCGCGGCCTGGTCGGAGGAACGTCTGGAGCACGTGCTGCTGCACGAGTTCGCCCACGTGACCCGCCGCGACGGCCTGGCGGCCGCGGCCTGGCTCGCCGCCCGCGTGGTCTTCTGGTTCCACCCGCTGATCCACTGGACCGCGGCCCGGGCGGCCACCCTGCGGGAAATCGGCGCCGACGAGCGTGCGGCAGCCGCCGTCCGCGAACCCCGTGCCTACCGCCGCACGCTGCTGCTCTCCGCGCGCCCCCTGGCCCGGGGGCCGTCGCTCGGCAGCTCGGCCTTTCTTCCTCCACAGGCGGCGATCCTCTCTCGCCTCGAGGCCCTGCAGCATCCCCGGCGCCTGGGGAGTCTCGCCGCGCGGTCCCTGGCCGCGACCACCCTCGCCGCGCTGGGGTGCTGCGCCCTCCCGCTCGCCGTGGCGGTGAAGTCTCCGCACCTCGCCTTCGACGAACTGCAGGGCTGCCTGCGCAAGCGCTACGCCGTGCTGGCCGCCCTGGCGGCCGTGGAGCACGGTTCGACTCCTCCCGACCTTTCAGCCAACCCGCCCCACAACCCATGAACTCGACACTCTGCGTCTGGCTCGCCGCCGGCCTCCTGCTCAGCGCCGCTCCCTCCCCGGTCCCCGTCCAGAGCCAGGAGGACATGGCGGCCATGATGGCCAAGGCGAGGCAATTCACCGCCGTGGGCGAGAACCACAAGCGGCTGACGCGTTTCCTCGGCGAGTGGAGCACCGAAACGCGCATGTTCATGGGCGACAAGGCCGGTGCTCCGGAAATGGGCAAGGCGAGTTTCCGTTGGAAGCTCGAAGGCCGCTGGCTGGAGAGCGAGTGGGCCGGAAACATGATGGGCCGCCCGGTCCGGGGCGCCATGTGGATCGGTCACGACAACTTCAAGATGAGTTACGTGATGACGACCGTGAACGACGTGGACACGGCCATGAACCACGCCGAAGGGGATCTGACCCAGGACGGCAAGTCGCTGCTGATGTACGGCACGCTGGACGAGTATCTGACCGGCGAGCACGACAAGATGGTCAAGTACGCGTGGCGTTTCCTGTCCGAGGACAAGTTGGTGCTGGAGGTGCACGATCTGCCCATCGGCGAGACCAACACCAAGGTGGTCGAGATCACCTACAACCGGGTCAAGTGACGCCATGACCTCGATCACCTCTAGCCGCTTCGTGCGCGCTTCCCAGGCGGCGGCCTTCGCACTGGCGTCCGACCTGCGCGGGGCGCCCTCGCGGATCCCGGCCATCGTCCGGCTGGAGGTCCTGACCGACGGGCCGATCGGCGTGGGCACGCGCTTTCGCGAGACGCGGCGCATGTTCGGTCGCGAGGCGACGGAGGAAATGGAGGTGACGAGCTTCGATCCTCCGCGCTCCTACGCCGTCGGCTGCGAGAGTTGCGGCGCCCGCTACCGCTCGGAATTCCGCTTCACGCCCCAGGACGGGGGCACGGAGATCCGCATGGAATTCGCGGCCGAGCCGCTGACCGCCATGGCCAAGGTCATGGGCTTCCTGATGCGGCCGATGATGAAGAAGATGGTCCAGACCTGCGCCAAGGACCTGGACCACCTGGCGGATGCCCTCGAGCGGTCCTGAGACAGGCCCGGTCCGCGGCGAGGGGGCGCCGCAAGGCAGACCGCGCGCCCCGAGCTCCCTGGGGAGTCGGAGCGCGCGGCAAAGCTCTCGCGGCCCCTGGCCGGGCGGAACCGCGACCCTAGCCGAAGAGGCCGCGCTTCTCGCCCTTGCGGATGTCCTTGATGTTGGACCAGACGATCTCGCCCGTCTCGATGTTCACGCACTCGAGCACGAACTGGTAGTAGACGTCTTCCTTCTTCATCAGGCCGCCCTCGAGCGTGCGCCCCTTGGTCTTCTCGATCGAGCGCAGGGTGCCGTAGAGCAGCGCCTCGGCGCCGATCTGCTTGCCGAAGGCGCGGGCCTGGGTCGGATCCACGCGGCCGGAGCCCTGCTGGAAGCGCACCTGCTCGCCCACCTCCGCTTGGCCCTGCTGGCCGGTGACGAAGCGGAACCGTCCGCCCTGCAGGAGCGAGGAGCGGATCGAGTCGGTGATGCCCTCGGTGTCGATGTGCTCGCTGGTGCGGTTCACCACGGCGCCCATGTACATGATGACGCGCTTGTCGGAACCTTTGTTGGGGTTGTCGAAATAGGCCAGGGCCGGCGAGCTGGTGAGGGAAGTCACCATGGCGGCCGCCATGGTCTGCAGGTCGGTGGAACCGAAGTCGATGGTCAGGGTCTCGACCTTGTCGGGATCCTCGTAGCCGACGCTGCTGCAGGAGACGAAGGAGAACAGCGGCAAGGCCGCCAGGATCAGGTGGGTGGTTTTCATCGTTTGGATTCGGCGTTGGAAATCAGTGGATCTCGTTGGGACTGGTGAGGTGCAGCTTCCACTGCATCTTGTCGCCGGCCTTGGGCGCGACGATCGTGATCGCTTTGGACGCCATGCCGCCCAGGGCAATGGGCTCGAAGGCGCGGTCGTTCGCGTTGACGACGAATCCGTCGGCGTCGTACCAGTCGACCGCCCAGGCGAAGCGCAGCGTGCTCGAGGTGGTGTTCTTGAGCTCGAACTGCACCATCTGGTGGCCGTCCTGCATCTTCGTGACGGGGTTCAGGATCTTCAAGTTGGCGGCCAGCAACTGGTTGCCCTCGATGCGCTCGAGCTCCAGTTTGCCCCCGCCCCCGGCGTAGGTGTTCTCGGAGCCGGTGGGGGTCAAGGTGCACGCGCCCAGGGCCAGGCCCAGGGCGGACGCAGCCAGCGCGCCCCGCGCGACGTGGTGGAAGGAGTGTTTCATGGGTTCTGCCTCGGGTTGTCTGCCCCTGGGCGGCTGCCCCGGGGTGGTTGCTTCAGGGCACAGGCCCTGGGAGTGGGGACGGGGCACCGGGGGCGGCGCCCGTGGATGCCGCCGGGAGTTCCGGATTGGGACTCGCCGCGGCGATCGGCAGGTCGAGCCGCTCGCCGCCGATGACGTGGGCCGCGAGCCGGCCGCCGAAGGTGCGCGCGAAAATGAAGACGGTTTCGCCGCGCGCGAAACGGTAGCGGCCGAGGAAGCGGGACTCGCCCCCCTCGGCGGACAGTTGCAGGTCGTGCTCGCCCGGAGCCACGAACGCCCGCGCGGCCTGCCACGTGTTCGGCAGGGTCTGCCAGGTGCGCAGGTCGGCGTGCTCGGTCACCAGGGTGTACACGGTGCCGGCGATGGCGCCCAGGAGCGGATTCTCCTTGTGCAGCCTTTGCGTCAGCTCGCGCTTCAAGAACGCGCGCACCGCCGACTTCGCGGCGAGCCAGGCGATGCGGTCGTCGAGGTTCTGCTTGGTGACGTTGAACACGTCCTCGATCACGTCGGTGCGCACGCGCTCACCCTGGCCCAGGCCGAGCTCGAGGGCCTGGATCTGCTGGGGCCGGCCCACCAGCGAGGGCACCGACCACTGCAGGATCCCCGTGGGCGTCGGGATCGGGATCGTGATCTCCTGCTTGTAGGGCCCGGCCCCCACGCCGGCGATCACCACGATCGAGGCGGCTCCGTCCGGCCGCTCGACGTCTTCGCCGTGGAGTTCCTTCCAGTGGTCGTATTCGTCGTCGAGGTTCAGCTGCCTGGAAAGCCGCAGCGCTGCCCGTCCGGCAAAGCGCACGCCCACCTGCTTCTCCAGCATGCGCTTGTAGTCGATGTAGGCGTTGTCGGGCTGGCCCTGCAGCTCGTAGACGAGTGCCGAGAGCAGGTGCCCCAGGCCTCCCGCGGCGTACTGCTTCTCGTAGAGCGCCTCTTCGCTCTCCAGGAGCTTGTTGGAGAGCCGCGCCTCGACGCCCACGTCGTCCAACAGGCCCTTGCCCAGGTAGGCAAGTCCCAGGCAGGCGTGGACCATGACGCGCTCGAAGCCCTCCCCGCGGTAGCCCGCCATGCCCTCGTTGACCGTCCAGGTGAGCAGGGACTCCCCCGCCGAGGTCGGCGAGACCAGGGCGCGGTCCTCGTACTCCTTGACGCTCGCCGCGGCCTGATGCAGGTGCTTCAGGGCGCCGTCCCAATCGCCGGCGGCCAGGGCCACGGAACCGGCCTCGGCGCCGCCCAGGAACTCCGAGTCCGTCGTCTTCGGGTCGGCGTAGAGTCGGGCCGCGTCCTCCAGGCGCCCGCTCTCGAACGCGCCGTAGGCCTCGGCGGTTCGCTCGGGGTAGCTCGCGCAGGCGGCAAGCCCGCAGCAGAGGGCGAGGAGCATGGGACGCGGTGCTTGGAACACGAAGTTGGAGGGAGGGGTGGGACCCGGCCGGCCGGCGGGGCGCTAGCGCAAACGCCGGGCCAAGGCGAAATCGAGAACGGCGGGTGCCCCGTGGGCGCGGGAGGGCGGCCCCCAGGGCACCTTGGTGGACGGGAGTGTCCTCTATAAACTGCACCCAAGGTACGGGAAAGGACCGTTCGGCGTCCCAGGCGCCGGTCGGGCGCGACCCGGGCCCCCACGCCCGCTCCGCTCCCTTCGCTGCCCCGCCACCCCCGACGCGCCTCGCGGCCCCAGGGGCCCCCCGACCCGTCGCCCTTCCCCCCCACATGCGCCGCACGAGCTACCTACGACCGAGCCGCGCGGGAGCAGAACCCGCGGCGGGCCCCCCTTCTAAGTCGGCTGAATCGGACGCTGTGCCCGGCGGAGAGGAGGCGCTCCCCCCGTCGGCCCACGAAACGGCCCCCGAGGCGACCGGCGCCCCGGACGTCCGCACGCCTCCCGCGGCCGCCGGGCAGCGCGCGAGCGCCGGCCACGGCGTGCGCGGCGCCCAGGCCGGCACGCCCATGATGCGCCAGTTCCTGGCGGCGAAGCAGGAGGCGGGCGACGCGCTCCTGTTCTTCCGCATGGGCGACTTCTACGAGATGTTCGGCGAGGACGCCGTGGTCGCCTCCCGGGAACTCGGCATCACGCTCACGTCGCGCTCCAAGGGCGAGGAGGCCCTGCCCATGGCGGGCGTGCCGGTGCGCGCCATGGACGGCTACTTGCTGCGCCTGGTGCGCAAGGGCTTCAAGGTCGCCATCTGCGAGCAGATGCAGGACCCCCGCGACGCCAAGGGCATCGTGGAGCGCGCCATCACGCGCGTGGTCAGCGCGGGCACCCTGACCGAGGAGGAGGCCCTCGATGCGCGCGCCAACAACTACCTGGCGAGCCTGTGCCTGGCCGAGGGTCGCGTGGGACTCGCCTGGGTCGATCTGTCCACCGGACGCCTGTGCGCCAGCGAATGCGACACGGCGCGGGCCGCGGACGAGCTGGCGCGCATCGCGCCCGCGGAGCTCCTGTGCGCGGTGACGCTGGCCGAGCGCGCCCCCGAGCTGGCCCAGGAGGTGGAGCGCATCTGCGGGCCGCGGAGAACCGAGCGCGAGGAATGGCGCTTCGAACGCGGCGCCATGGGGCGCGCCCTGGAGCGCCACTTCAAGGTCGCCACCCTGGAGGGTTTCGGCGTCGAGGACGATTCCCCCATCGTGGCGGCCGCCGGGGCCCTGATCGAATACCTCGAGGAGACCCAGAAGTCCGCCTGCGGCCACGTGCGACGGATCGAGCGCGTGGACTCCGGCGAGTACCTGGCCCTCGACCGCGCCACGCGCTCCTGCCTCGAGCTGGTGGTGACCCAGCGCGACGCCCGACGCGACGGCACGCTGCTCGACGTGCTCGACAAGACGGTGACGCCCATGGGCGGCCGCATGCTGCGCGAATGGCTGCTCTCGCCGCTCAAGAAGCCCGAGGCGATCCTGCACCGTCAGCGCGCCGTGGCCGAGTTCGTGGACAGCCCGTTCGTGCGCACGGACGTGCGCGAGCTCCTGTCGAAGGTCCTGGACGTGGAGCGCCTGGTGGCCAAGCTCTCCACCGGCCGTGCCAACGCGCGCGACCTGGTGGGGCTCGCGGACTCCCTGGAGCTGGTGCCCCAAGTGGCGCTCAAGCTCTCGAACGTCTACTCGAAGCTGCTCGGGGATCTGCTGTCGGCCCTGGATCCGCTGGAGGATGTGGCCGGGGAAATCCGCGCCACCCTGGTGGACGCGCCGCCCCTGTCGCTCAAGGAGGGCGGGCTGGTGCGCCCCGGCCGCAGCGCCGAGCTCGACGAACTGCGCCAGATCTCCGGCGACGGGAAGTCGTGGATGGCGCGCTTTCAAGCGGCCGAGAGCGCGCGCACGGGGATGCCGAACCTGAAGGTGGGCTTCAATTCCGTGTTCGGCTACTTCATCGAAGTGCCCCACGGCCAGATCGACCGTGTGCCCGAGCAGTACATCCGCAAGCAGACGGTCAAGAACGCCGAGCGCTACATCACGCCGGAGCTCAAGGAGTTCGAGACCAAGGTGCTGAAGAGCGAAGAACTCGCCTTCGAGCTGGAGTACAAGCTCTTCGACGAGCTGCGCGCCTCCGTGGCGCGGCACCTGGGCCGGATCCTGGACACCGCGGGCGCCCTGGCGATGATCGACGTGCTGGCGGCCCTGGCCCAGCGCGCCGCCGAGAGCCGCTACTGCGCCCCCGAAATCGACCAAGGAGAGGTGATCCGCATCCTGGACGGCCGCCACCCGGTGATCGAGCGCACGCTGCAGGGCGAGAGCTTCGTGCCCAACGACAGCCAGCTCGACCGCGCGGCCCGCCGCATCACGATCCTCACCGGCCCCAACATGGCCGGCAAGTCCACCTACATCCGGCAGACGGCCTTGATCGTGCTGCTGGCGCAGATCGGCTCCTTCGTGCCCGCCCGCGAGGCGAAGATCGGCGTGGTGGACCGGATCTTCACCCGCGTGGGCTCCAGCGACGACATCGCGCGCCATCAGTCCACGTTCATGGTGGAGATGGTCGAGGTGGCCAACATCCTGAACAACGCCACCGCGCGTTCCCTGGTGGTGCTCGACGAGGTGGGCCGCGGCACGAGCACCTTCGACGGCCTCGCCCTGGCCTGGGCCATCGTCGAACACCTGCACCAGACCGTCGGCGCGCGCACCCTGTTCGCGACCCACTACCACCAACTGACGGCCCTGGCGGACACCCTGGAGGGCGTGTGCAACCAGTCGGTCGCGGTGCGCGAGTGGCGGGACGAGATCGTCTTCCTGCACAAGATCCAGGATGGCGGCACCGACCGCAGCTACGGGATCCACGTGGCGCGCCTGGCGGGCGTGCCCCGGGAGCTTTCGGACCGGGCGGCGGCCATCCTGGCCGACCTGGAGCGCGACGCCGAGGGCCTCGGGCCGCGCATCGGCGGCAGCACGGGCGGCGCGCGCTCGAAGGCGGCCGAGCGGTCCCAGCTCTCGCTCTTCGAGGCCCCGCCCTCGCGGGTCGAGTCGGCGCTGAAGAAGCTCGACCCCGATCGCCTGACGCCCATCGACGCGCTGCTCGCGCTGCGGGACCTGAAACGCCTGCTGTGAGGCCCGGCCCGCCGCGCCGTCAGGCGTCCGCGGGATAGCGCTTCGTCCCCCCGGGCGGCGTGGACTTGAAGCGCTTGTAGCTCCACAGGTACTGGTCGGGGACCAGGCGCACGCAGGCCTCGATGTCGCGATTCATGGCTCGGGCGCCGCGCTCCAGATCGCCGCAGCCGATTTCCTCCGAGCCGGGCAGGACGTGCAGGCGGTAGCCCGCCGCCCGCGGCAGGCGCTCCATGAAGGACACCACCACGGCGGCCCCGCTGCGGCTGGCGATCCGCGGCAGGAGCGTGCTGGTGTTGGCGCTGACGCCGAAGAAGGGCACGAACACGCCCGCGCCGCGACCCGGGTCCTGGTCGGGCAGCAGCACGGTCAGTTCGCCGCGTTCCAGGGCCTGGAACACGGCGCGCACGCCGCCCGCGTCGGCGGGCACGAGCTTCGAGCCGCTGCGGCTGCGGGCCTCCGTGTACAGGTCCTCCAGCTCGCGCACCCGCGGCGGGCGGTACATCGTGGTGACCTTCGTGCGGGCGCCGATCCACACGCTGGCGAGTTCCCAGGCCCCCAGGTGCGGCGCCGCGCAGATCACGCCGCGGCCGCGAGCCATGGCGTGCTCGAAATGCTCCAGGCCGCGCACTTCCACCACGCGCGCCAGAATCTGCTCCACCGGCCGCATCCAGAAGTGACCGAGCTCGAGCAGCATCGCCGCGGTCTGGCCCAGGCTGGCGCGTGCCAGGCGCGAACGTTCGGCGGCCGGGAGTTCGGGGAAGCACAGTTCCAGGTTGATGCGCGTGGCGCGGACCTCCTGCAGGGGAAGCCGCGCCCCGAGGCGGCCCAACCCGCTTCCCAGGCCGTGCAGCCAGGACAGGGGCGTGTGCGAGGCGAGCCCCAGCAACGATCGCCCGGCCCAGGCCGTCAGGGGGCGCCCGGTCGCCGGGCGTTGCTTCGAACGCTCCGATCGGGCGCGCGCAGGCCGGAAGGACGCGGCCCCCTCCTGCTTTGGGGCCGACGTCGGCGCCTGGTCGTCCTGCTGCACGCTCATGGCCGGAACTGGCAGGGGAATGACGGACCCGCGGCCGGATTCACTGCAGTCGATCCAGGAACTTGGCCGGATCGGCCCAGAACTGCTTGGGACACTCGGGGCAGCAGAAGCCGATCACCCGGCCCTCGTGCACGATGGAGAACTTCGCCACGACCGGCGCGCCGGACACGGGGCACTTGGTGTTCGCGGGCGCCAGGGAGCCCTGGAGCGCGCCGCCGTTCCCGGCGGAAGGGGGCACGATCTCCGCGGCCCCCACGGGCTTGGTGAACTTGACCTCGGTCTCGGCTTCCAGGGCTGCGCTGGGGGGCACGGCACCGTCGTCGAGCAGCAGGCCCGGCCGCGCCGCGCGCAGGCGGGCCAGTCCCTCGGGGGACAGGTCCGCGCGCCAGGCGTGCAACCGCGCGAGGGCCGGCATGGAAAGCAGCGCATCCAGGCAGCCGTCGCCCAGGGGATTCTGGGAGATCACCAGCTCCGCGAGCCTGGAGTGCTTCGACAACGCCGTGAGCCCCGCCGCGCCGACCCGCGTGGCGCGCACATCGAGGCGCCGGAGCTCGGGAAAGCCCGCCAGAAGCTCCAAGGTCGGGTCCCCCACCGGGCTGCGGGCCAGCGACAGGTCGGCCACCTGGAGCGCGAGCGGAGCGAGCAGTTGCCGCGCGCGCGCGTCGTCGAGCGTGGAGGCCACGGCCGCGAAGTCGATCCACAGGAGCGGCGAGCCCTCGCTCAGCGGCTGCACGTGGACCAGGGCCTGTTGCAGGGCCGCGAGCGCGGACGCATCGGCCGCGGGGGGGCCGTCCGCCGCGGGCGCCGACTTCCCAGGGGCCTCGGCGCTTCCAGCCCGGCCGGCCGAGGCCTGCTCCACGCCCGCGGCGTGAAACTCCGGCGAACCCGCGAGGCGGCCCTCGAAGGGCGCGCCCTGCTCCAGCCAGTGGCGCAACACGGCCAACTCCTCGGCCGTGAGCTGGTCCTCCTCGCCGGGCGGCATGTGGTCATCGTCGTCCACGGGCAGCGAAATCCGCGCCAGCATCAGTCCGAGCCGGGGCATCGTCGCGTCCACCGCGGGGCCGTGCTTGCCGCCGGCCTGCATCGCCTCGCGCGTGGCGAGGGACAACTCGCCCTTCTGCTTCTCTCCGCCGTGGCAGCCGGCGCACTTGGCATCGAGGATCGGCCGGATCGCCGCGTCGTAGGTCGAGGGCTCGGGCAGCACCGGCGCCGCGGGCTCCCCGAGGGCTGCGCGGATGTCCTCCGTGCTTTCACGTCCGGCGAGGCTCTCGATCGCGCCGTCGACGAAGCAGAGCCAGGCCCCGACGGCCAGCGCGGCCCCGAGTGCGAGCGTCCCGCCCAACACGGCCACGAACGGCCACAGGCCCAGCTGGACGCCCCGCCGCGAGAAACCCGAGGAACTCACGCCACGAGCTCCGGAATCACGCGGCCGGACACGTCCGTCAGGCGGAAATCGCGGCCTTGGTGAGGGAACACAAGCCTCCGGTGGTCGAAGCCCAGGAGGTGCAGCAGGGTGGCGTGCAGGTCGTGCACCTCCACGGGGTTCTCGACGATGTTGTACGAGAAGTCGTCCGTCTTGCCGTAGGAGATGCCGCGCTTCACGCCGCCGCCCGCCATCCAGATCGTGAAGCAGCGCGGGTGGTGGTCGCGGCCGTAGTCGCTCGTCGTCAGGGCGCCCTGCGAGTAGCAGGTGCGCCCGAACTCGCCGCCCCACAGGATCAGCGTGTCCTCGAGCAGCCCGCGCCGGCGCAGATCCTGGATCAGGGCCGCTTGGGGCTGGTCCACGGCGGCGGCCTGCAGGCGCATCTCGCCGGGCAGGTTGCCGTGTTGATCCCAGCCGCGCATGTAGAGCTGCACGAAGCGCACGCCGCGCTCCGCGAGGCGCCGCGCCAAGAGGCAGTTGGCGGCGAACGTGCCGGGCTTCTTCACCTCGGGGCCGTAGAGCGAGAGCGTTTCCTCGTCCTCGTCGGAGAAGTCCGTCAGTTCCGGCACGGACATCTGCATGCGGTAGGCCATCTCGTACTGGGCGATGCGCGTGCGCACCTCGGGATCGAGGCTCTCCTGGGCCTCGCGGGCGTTGAATTCCCCCACCAGGTCGAGCATCCGCCGCCGGTCCTCGCGGGTGACGCCCGCGGGGTCCTTCAGGTAGAGCACCGGATCGCCCGCGCTGCGCAGCTTGCAGCCCTGGTGCTCGCTGGGCAGGAAACCGCTGCCCCAGAAGCGCGCCGAAAGGGCCTGCATGTTGCCGAAGCCCTGGGTGATCAGCACCACGAAGGTCGGCAGGTTGGCGTTGGCGCTGCCCAGGCCGTAGCTGGTCCAGGCGCCGAAGGAGGGCCGCCCGGGCTGCTGGTTGCCGGTCTGGAAGAACGTGATCGCCGGCTCGTGGTTGATCGCCTCGGTGTGCATCGAGTGCACGAAGCACAACTCGTGGGCCAGGGCGCCGGTGTGCGGCATCAGCTCGCTGATCCAGGCGCCATCCTGGGCGTTGGCATAGCGCGTGAACTTGAACGCCGAAGGCGCCACGGGAAAGCGCGCCTGTCCGCTGGTCATGCCGGTCAGCCGCTGCCCGTTGCGCACGGAGTCCGGCAGGTCCAGGTCGAAGCGTTCGCGCAGGCCCGGCTTGTGGTCCCACAGGTCGAGTTGGCTCGGCCCGCCTTCCATGTGCATGTAGATCACGCGCTTCGCCTTGGGGGCGAAGTGCGGCGCGGGGGCGAAGTCGCCCCCAGGTCCTGCCGGCCTGACCGGACGACTCGGCGCGGCGAAGAGCTTCGCGGGTCCGAGCAACTGCTCCAGGGCCAGGGCTCCCAGCCCCGCACCCAGGCTGCCCGCGGCGCGACCGAAGAAGCGCCTGCGGGTGAGAAGCAACCGCCGTTCGTCCAAGGGTTCCATGGTCAGCTCTTCGTGATCGCGGCGTCGAGGTTCAGGAGCGCGCTGGCGATCAGGGTCCAGGCCGCCAGCTCGGCCGGATCGAGGGCGGCGTCCGCGGCACGCTCGCCGATCTCGACCAGGGCCTTGGCGTCGGATTCCGCGCCGCGGAAGCGCTCGCGAAAGGCCTGCAGCGCGGCCAGGATCCGGGCCCCTTCGTCCCTGCGCGGCTCGCGACCCGTGCAGCGCCGCAACAGGTCGCGGCAACGCGCGTCATCGTCGGCCGGGGCGAGCTTCAGGGTGCGCTCGGCCAGGACGCGCGCCGCCTCGACGAACTGCTCGTCGTTCCACAGCACCAGAGCCTGCAGCGGCGTGTTCGTGGACGCGCGCCGGATCGTGCAGAACTCGCGCGTGGGGGCATCGAAGGTCAACAGGGACGGCGGCGGGCAGGCGCGCTTCCAATAGGTGTACAGGCTGCGACGCCACAGATCGTCCCCCATGCCGCGCTCGTAGACGCGCGTGTTCGACTGCAGCATCGCCACTTCCTGCCACAGGCCGTCGGGCTGGTAGGGCTTCACCGACGGGCCGCCCAGGGTCTCGACCAGCAGGCCGGAGACGTACAGTGCGCCGTCCCGGATCGCCTCGGCCGAAAGCCGCTGGCGCGGGAAGAACGCGAGCAGGCGATTTCCGGGATCGACGGCGGCGACTTCCGGACGCTGCACCGAACTCTGCCGGTAGGTTTCGCTCTCCAGGAGCAGCGTGAGCATGTGCTTCACGTTCCAGCCGCTGTCGACGAACTCGACCGCGAGCCAATCGAGCAGTTCGGGGTGGCTGGGCCATTCGCCCTGCAGCCCGAAGTCCTCGCTGGTGCGCACGATGCCGGTGCCGAAGAGCCGCTCCCACATCCGATTGACGGCCACGCGCGCCGTCAGCGGGTTCTCGCGGGCCGTGAGCCACTGGGCCAGCCCGCGCCGGTCCAGGGGCGCGCCCTCGGGCAGGGAACCCAGGGCCGCGGGCACGCCGCGCTCGACCTTGCGCTGCGGGTCGGGCCGGTCGTAGGCCCCGCGCATCAGCACGAAGGTCTCGCGCGGCATCTCGAGCTCCTGCATGACCATCGTGCGCGGAATGCCCTCGCGGGCCTGGGCCAGCTCCTGCGCGGTCTTTTCCACGGCCGCGCTCTTCTCGCGGTAGCTGGGCGAGAAGGCGAGCCGCCAGGCGCGCTCGAAGCGACCCGCGCGATCGTCGACGGGATCCGCGGCGCCACCCGGCGTCAAGGCCAGCATGAGCTCTCCTGCGAGCACGCGCTCCGCCGACGGGCGCCACTGGAAGCCGCCGATGCCGCCGGTATTGACCACCTTGAGCACCACGTCGTGGGTTCCGGGTCCCAGCTCGAACTCGGCGCGGTCGGCGTCGGCCGTCAGGCCCCGATCCACCTGTTGCTTGGCGACCTCGACGCCGTCCACGAACAGGCGGAATCCGTCGTCGCTGCCCAGGCTCACCGCCAGCTTGCGCTTGGAGGGCACGAACAGCCGGCGACCCAGGTAGGTGACCGCCTCGCCGGAGGGCAGGTCGTTGTAGAGCGCGCCGTCGGCGTAATCGAAGCGCGTCTTCCAGCGCAGGCCCTGTTCGCCGAACTTGCGCGAGAAATCCAGGGCGCCGGCGGCCTCGGGCCCGAACTCGGCCGCGAAGGACTCGGCGCGCGGCGAAGGAAACGGACCGACCACGGCCCAGGACCCGGCGGCCGCGGGCAGCAGGTCCAGGCCCGCGGCGCCGAGCACGCCCAGGCGCGGGCGCACCCGGCCCAGGACGTGCTGGGTGTACATCGAGCGATAGCCCAGCTTGAGCGTGACTTCGGTTCCGCCCTCATAGCCGAACGGTTCGTCGGCGAGGAACACGGCCACGCGGCCGCCCTCGCGCTCGTGGCCCTGCACGGCCCAGCCGCTCGCCCCGTTGTCGTCGAGGGCGTTGACCACGCGGAAGTCGCCGTTCGGCTGCTCGTGGTCGGCCCAGGCCCAGGCGAGCTTCAGCGTCCGCTGGAGGCTCGGGTCGCGGCGGGAGGCGACCTGGGCCTCGATCCCGGTGAGCACCGCGTTGCCGTTGTAGGCGCGGCCCACGCGGCCGTTGGGGAAGCTCGAATCGGGAAGGGCCTCCAGGGCGATCAGGCGCAGGTCTTGCCCGTCCGTCGACAGTCGCAGCGTGTGGTCGTCGGTGTCCGGATTCGCTCCGCCGGCAAGCGCCGAGCCGTCGGGCAAGAGCGTGAACGCCGCGCCCTCGGCCGAACGGGCCTCGAGGATCGTGGAGGGGACCCAGGCGACCGCGCTCGTGCGCTCGAGGTCGGCCAGGAACGCGCTGCGCTCGCTGGCTTCGGCGGGGTCCTTCTCCGCCAGGACCGCGCGCTCGCGCTCTCCCCGCGCCTCCAGCTCGGCGATCCGGGCACGGTCCTTCTCCGACGGCACCGAGATGAACGGTTCCAGGGCCCGCTTGGCGTCGGGCACCTGGGAATACAGTCCCGGCTCCGCGTTCGAGTTGAAGAACGCGTAGAAACGGTAGAACTCGTCCTGGCTGATCGGATCGAACTTGTGCTCGTGGCAGCGCGCGCAACCCAGGGTAAGCCCCAGGAACACCGACCCCGTCGTGGCCGTGCGATCCACGGCGTATTCCACCAGGTACTCGGCGTCGATGGCGCCGCCCTCGTCCGTGGTGACGTGGTTGCGGTTGAAGCCCGAAGCCGTGCGCTGGGCGTCCGTGGCCCCGGGCAGGAGGTCGCCCGCGATCTGCTCGGTCACGAAGCGATCGAAGGGCAGGTTGTCGCGGTAGGCGGCGAGCACCCAATCGCGCCACAGCCAGATCGAGCGGCCGGCATCCATGTGAATGCCCGACGTGTCGGCGTAGCGCGCCGCGTCGAGCCAGGGCGTGGTCATGTGCTCCGCGTAGCGCGTCACATAGGGCTCCTCGTGGAGCAGCTTCTCGACCCAACGCTCGTAGCGGCGCGGCTCACGGTCGGCCAGGAACGCATCCAACTCCTCGGGCGTGGGCGGCAGGCCGGTGACGTCGAGGAACAGGCGGCGCAGCAGCACCTCGGGGGGAGCCTCGGGCGCGGGCTCGAAGCCACGGGCCTGGAGGCTCGCGCGAATGAACGCATCGACCGGATGGGAGTCGTGGGGCGCGGCTTCCGCGGCGAGGCCCGGCTCCGGCAGGGGCGGCCGCCGGGGCGGCACGAAGGCCCAGTGCGCTTCGTACGCCGCGCCCTGCTCGATCCAGCGGCTCAGGAGCTCGCGCTCCTCGGCGCTGATCGCGCGCTTGTTGCTGCCCGGCGGCGGCATCAGGTCGTCGGGGTCCAGGCAGGCCACGCGCCGCAACAACTCGGACTCCTCGGGCTTGCCCGGCACGATCGGGGCAACGCCCTGGCGCGCCAGGGTGGCGCTCTCGAACTGGTCCAGCCGCAGGTCGGCCTTGCGCTTGGCCGAGTCGGGGCCGTGGCAGATGAAGCAGCGGTCGGAGAGGATCGGGCGGATGTCGCGGCCGTAGCGCACGGGGCCCCCGGGGGCCTCAAGAGCCTCGGAGGCCCCTGCCGCGATCAGCGCCACGGTCAGGACGAGGAGCGGGAGCGAGCCCTGGAACAGGAGTTTTCGGATGTGCATGGTCCGGGGCCATCCGCGGGGGCGGAGGGGGTACTCCATTTATACAGAGGAGCGCTCTCCCTGGCCCCGGCCAGCGCCGAGAAGCGCCGTTCCGGGGCGGATCTCTCGGCCGCGGGAGGTGCGCCCGCGGAGGTGACGCGCGCGAGTGGGCAAAGCCCGCTTCCGCCCGTGGACGCTTCGCTCGCGCCCCCGGGTGGGCCCGCGGGTCGAATGTCCAGCGGGTTCGCTCGTAGGTCCCTCGCTACCCTGCCCCCATGGCCGACCCTCGAAAATGCCCCCAGTGCGGCGCCCGGATCCAGCGAGCCGATGGCCGATTCTGCGAGTTTTGCGGCTACGAGCTCGCGGCCCCGGCGCCGGCAGCGAGCCCGGCCGGCCCGGTCACTCACCCTGGCGCCCATCCTGGCTCCCATCCGGCGCCCACCCCAACGTCGGCTCCGGCGTCGGCCCGCTCTCGGCCGCGGGGGCGATCTCCCTGGCCGCGCGCTTCGAGGCGGCGCAGCGCCACCCCGAGCTCCCCGAGTTGATGCGCCGGGAACCCAGCGTGACTCGGCAGATGCTCGGCGAGGGCTGCAGCGTCGCCGGGTTGACCCTGTTCACGACCCTGTCCTCCATTGGCCTGCTGGTCTTCCTGACGGCCAGTCGCCGCTCGCCCCTGTGGGTCGTGCCCCTGTTTTTCGTTCTGCTGGGCCTGTTCCTGCTGGCGGCCGCGACGAAACGGGGCTCGCGAATTCACGCCGCGCCCCTGGCGCGCGACCTCGCCTGCGTGGTGGACAAGCGCACGGAGATCTCGGGCGCCGACAGCACCACCACCACGAAGTACCACGCGACCCTGGAGCGGACCGATGGACAGCGGACCGAGTACGAAGTGGACGGCCGCGTGGCGGGCCTGATGGCCCAGGGCGACCTGGGCGTCGCCTACACCAAGGCCGAGCTGCTGGTCGACTTCCAGCGCCTGCGCTAGCCGACCTCGCGGCGGGCCGGAGCTCCTCCCCCAGGTCCGAACTACAACCCCACGACCACCTCCAGGCCCCCGGACAAGGCCACGCCGTTGGGGGCTGGAAAGCCCGGGTCGCGGGCCCACCACTGGAGATTGACGACGGTGCCGGGCTGGCTCAGCTCGGGCCAGGGCGAGCCGCCCAGCAGGCCGCGTCCGAAGGCGTTGAGGTCCAGGCTGTACACCCCGGAGCAGTCATTGGCCGGCCCGGGAGTTCCCCCGGAATTCACGCCGGGAGTGCGGCGGGGCGAGCGGACGCACAGCGTTCCGCCGAGGAACGGCAGACCGTACCGGCCCGCGATTCCGTTGAGCAGCAGGCCCGGCTTGTTGTTTCTCGAACTGGTGCAGAGCACCTCGAAACCGTTCGAGGCCGAGGCCGAGGGCGCCCCCGCGGCGGAGATCTGCGGCGTGCAGCCCAGGGAGTTGACCTTGGCCGTGCAGTACAACGCATACGGCGCGGCGTAGGGCCGGCCGAAGAGCAGGCTCACGCCGCCCCCGAGGGGAGGCTCCGTGGCCAGGTTCGCGATCACGTCCCCGCGCCCATCGCCGTCGAAGTCCCCGGCGGCCACGCCCGTCAAGGCGCCGTTCAAACCGTAGCGCGCCTCCGGCAGGAAGCCCGCGCCCGTGTTCTGGAACATCGACACTCCGTGACCTCCCCACGATGCGGCCGCGATGTCCAGGTCGCCGTCGTGGTCGCAGTCCACCAAGGCGAGGCCCGTGCAACCCGAGTACTGCAGCGAGAACAGCGAGATCATCGTGTTCGGCGCGCCGAAACCGCCGCCGCCATTGTTCCAGAGGACCGTGACGCTGGGGCCGTCGGTCCCCGCGATGCTCGCCGCCACCACGTCCCGGTCGCCATCGTTGTCGAGGTCGCCGCCGGCCAGGAAGCTCGCTCCCCCCGTGCCGAGGGTCGGCAGGCTCGCCAGCGTGAACAGCCCCCCGCCCGCGCCGGTCCAAAGTCCCACGGCCGAGCCCTGTCCCGTGATCACATCGGCAAAACCATCGCCGGTGAAGTCGCCCACGATCAGCTTGGAGGCCGCCTGGATGCTCGTGTTCGTCGACGGGATCGCCGGCGCAAACTGTCCGTTGCCGAGGTTGCGGACGGCGTACAGGTTCGGCTGTCCGAAGCCGCCCTGGGCAGCGCAAACGATGTCCACCAACCCGTCGTTGTCGAAGTCCACCGCCTTGGCCTGCTTGAGACCGGCCCCCACGGTGATCTGCGTGGCGGGCTGGAAGGACCCATCGCCCGCATTGAACAGCACGACCAATTGTGAGCGGATGGCGATCAGATCCGGATAGGCGTCGTTGTCGAGCAGCGCCAGCTCCGGGGACAGGTACAGCCCCCCCGCGCTGGTCCCGCCGGCAATCGCCGTCAGGTGGCCGGCCCCGTCGTTCATCAAGCGGTAGATCTGTGAGTCGGCGCAAACCGCGTCGAGATCGCCGTCCTGATCGAGATCTCCCACCGCCGACTGGTTGGCCTGGAATCCCGTGCTGGTCACGGCGGGCAATTCGAACTGCCCCACCTCGTTGCGGTGCACGGTCACGTTGATCGAGCCGTGGTTCGTGACCACGATTTCCGAATCCCCATCGCCGTCGAGGTCGCCCGTGGACACCGAGCGCGACATTTCGCCCGCGCGCAGGGTCTTGCCCGCGGTGAAGCCGCCATTCCCGTCGCCCGGCACCAGCGCGAAGCCGTACTTGTCCGAATAGCCCACGCCGATCACGTCGGGCCAACCGTCGAGGGTCACGTCAGCGACGGCGAAATCGGATGCGAATCCCGAGGGCAGGCTTCCGCCCAGGTTCACCGGCGCGGCGAAGTTGGCGCCCCCGGTGTTGCGGAACAGGGCGTACCCGCCCTGACCCGAGGTGGCATAGAGCAGGTCCACGTCCCCGTCGCGGTCCACGTCCGCCAGCGCGAGCCCGGGCACCGCGACGATGTAGGCGGCCGGGGACGGAAGCACCTGGGCGTGCGTGAATTGCCCCTGGCCGTCGTTGGCCAGGATCGCGATGCCGGGTGCACCGTCGCGGAAGCTCGTGGCCAGGTCCGTGTCCCCATCGCCGTCCACGTCGCCGGCCGCGATGCGCCAGGGATCGCCGCCGACGCCGAGGGCGAAGTCGGTGCGCACCCCGAACTGGGCCTGCCCGTCGTTGGTGAGCAGCGTGACGTCGTTCTCACCCCAATACGAGTTGGCCGTGGCCAGGTCCAGATCGCCGTCGCCGTCGGCATCGAAGCTCACCAGACTGGTGGGCCCGCGTCCGACGGTGGTGGCCGTGTAGGGGAGGAGTCCGCCGGTCTGGTCGTTGAGCATCACGATCACCGTCGACCCGCTGAAACTGTTGGACGTGCGCGCGAAGGCCACATCGTTCCATCCATCGCCGTCGAAGTCCCCGCCGACCACGTCCATGGTCTCGCCGCCCGCCGGATAGGACACGGGTGCCTCGAAGGATCCGTCGCCGTCGTTGTGCTGCACGCTGATGCGGGCGCCGGCCGTGAAATTGCCCTGGTGGGCACAGACCACCTCGGGCTTGCCGTCGTTGTCGAGGTCCACGAGCGCATGGGCCTCGGGCCGATAGGCGCTGGTGGGGCTGATGTTCCCCGTGTGGTACGAACGACTCTGGGTGCCGAGCAGCCCGGAGTCGGCGAGCAGCGCGCCGTGGATCAGGCACAGCGGGAAGAGGGCGATGAGCGGTCGGGCGATGGATACGGATTGCATGGCTGGAGTCGCGAGGCGCGAGGTCGGTCGGGGAGGCGGGACACACCTCCTGGATCACGCTCCGTGCCGCGGCCCATGACCGCCCGTGACGCGGCGGTCGAACCAGTCGTAAACACTTTACTGTACAGTATTTACGTCGCTGTAGGCCTTGGGTAGGACTGCCGCGGGGCCCTGCAAGGACGGAGCCGGTCCAGATTCCGTACTCCCCGGGGCCCAGGCCGCGGGGGGCGGGAGACCGGAGCCCGCGCCTGGGTCGCGATCCCGGGGCGAGTAGCATCGGGGACCTGGCTCCGAGCGCCCTCATTCCGCGCCCCACGGGGGGCGCCCAACGGAGGATCGTCATGCAACCTTCGAACTCGCGTCGCGATTTCCTGCACACGGTCACGGGCTTCGCCGCGCTGGCGACCCTGGGGTCGCTGGCCGCGCAGGGGCGCGCCCTGGGGCAGGAACCGGGGGCTCCGGCCAAGGCACCGGAGCCGAAGCCGCTCGAGCGGCGCAAGTTCGGCAAGACCGACATGCAGGTGGCGCTTCTGGGCTTCGGCAGCGCGGAAATCGGCTACCAGAAGATCGAGCAGGGGACCGTCGACAAGCTGCTCGGCGCGGCGCTCGATGCCGGCCTCAACGTGGTCGACACCGCGGAGTGCTACCTCGACGCCGAGCTGCAGATCGGCGCGGCGATCGCCCATCGGCGCAAGGACTACCACCTCTTCACGAAGTGCGGCCACATCGCCGCCGACGGCTCGCGCGGCAACGACTGGACGACGGCCGGCATCCTCGCGTCGCTCGAACGCAGCCTGAAACGGCTCAAGACCGATGCTGTCGATCTCTTCCAGCTGCACTCGTGCTCGAAAGAGGAGCTGCAAAAGGGCGAGTGCATCGAGGCCATGGAGCGGGCGAAGAAGGAGGGCAAGACGCGCTACATCGGCTACAGCGGCGACTCGGCCGCCGCCCTGTTCGCGGTCGAGAGCGGACGCTTCGACGCCCTGCAGACCTCGGTCAACTTCTGCGACCAGGAGTGCATCGACCTCGTGCTGCCGAAGGCCAAGGAGCGCGGCATGGGCGTCGTCGCCAAGCGGCCCATCGCCAATGCGGTCTGGCGCCACGAGGGCCTTCCCGACAACGGCTACCACCAGGAGTACTGGAAGCGCTTCGACGCCTTGCGGTACGAGTTCGCGCAGGGAGAAGCCCGGAAGCGCGAGGACGCCGACGGGCCCGCCGGCGTGGCCATGCGCTTCACGGCGATGCAACCGGGCGTGCAGGTGCTGATCGTGGGCACCACCCGGCCCGAGCGCTGGAAGCAGAATGCCGACCTGCTGCGCGCGGGCCCGCTCTCGCCGGAACTCGAGGCCAGGATCCGCGCGCGTTGGAAGGAAGTCGCCAAGCCCGACTGGATCGGCCAGACCTGAGAGCTTTGGACGCGGTCCGCTGAGCCTTCGCGAGCGATGACGAGCCCCCTCTGGCACTGGCTGGAGCCCCGCGCGTCGGGCGGGGAATTCGAACACTTCTTCTGCGGTCCGGCGGCGGGCTCCATGCCCCCTTGCCCCAACTGCCGTGCGCCCCTGCTCGTCTACGCCCAATTCGACCCGCGCGACCGAAGGCTCGGTCTCGGGGAACTGGGCGTCGCGCAAGTGAACTGCGTCTTCTGCTGGCGGTGTGCGCTCGCCCAAGCACCGTTGCACTATCGCCTGTCAGCGGAGGGAAGCGTGGAACTCCTCTCCTTCGGCCGCGGGGCCGTGGAGGTGGACTTCCCCTACCCCGACTACCCCCGGGCCTTCCCGCGGGCCGCGCTGGTGCTCGTGGAGCCCACGCCGCGTGAACTGGGCGCCCTGGAGCAGATCCGCGCCGGAGCCCTGTGGCACGACCTCGAACCGGACCTGCGGCACCTGCTGGTCCCGCGCCACCGCGCCGGGCCCGGACTGGCGAGCCAAGTCAGGTCCCACGCCTGCGCCCTGTGCGGGAAAGCCATGACCGGCTTCGCCGTTTTCGGCAACTCCAACCTGGATCCCCGCGGCTTCACGGGCAGCGAGTCCGCCGAGGTGGGCTTCCAAGCCTGCGTTGCTTGCGCCGCGGTGGCTGCCGTGCAGTGGTGCGACTGACTTCGCGGCCATGCCGTCCAGGAGGGCGCTCCAAAACGAGGACCGCGCCCGTGCCTCTGCACGGGCGCGGCGCGGATGACCGGTTCCTGGCGCAGCGGGAAGCGCGGTCGCCCGAACTTGCGGCGCTTCACTCCAGCGACAGCACGTGGGCGGGCCCCGTGAGTGTGCGCTGGCCCGCGGGGTCGACACAAATGGCCTGCAACCAGAACAGGCGGGCCGCCACGGTGCCGTCCGGGATGGCGAAGCTCCGCTGTACGACCAGCGTCCCGCTGGGGCCCACCGTGCCCAACGGCAAGGCGGTCGTGAAGGCCGGCTGGGGGACCATCCACACTCCCCCCGCGGAGATCTGGACCGTGAAGGCCGGCCTGCGCGACATCACCAGGTACACGATGTCGCCCGGCTGTCCCTGAACCGTGATGCCCACGCTTGTGTCGTCGGAAGTGACGGCCGTCGCGGACAGACGGCGCGCGGCACCCGGGAGCACGTTGGTAATGGCGCCATTCAGGTGTTGGACCGTCGCGCCGGCCGGAGCCTGGATGCCGGTGCCCCAGGCCTCCGCCCCCGGAAGCGTCACGCAATCGAGCAGGAAACCCTGGGCGGAATCGATCACGAAGGCGGTGCCCCCCGTGCCGCCGACCGTGTAGGGCGGCCAATCGCCGTCGCCGCCGTTGCCACCCTGGAAGCTGCAACCCGAGGCGAACAGGCCCAGGTCCTGCCCTGCGTATCCCACGCCCCCGTGCCCACCCCTGGGATCCGTGGTGGTGCTGCCGGTGCCGCCGCGCACGAGCGTGCCGTAGGCGGCGATCGCGGAGAAGGTCGATTCCAGTCCCGGCCCTCCGTCGAAGGGGAAGAAACTCGGTGCGCTGTCCCCGTTGCCGCCCGAGAGACTGCAGTCGCTGAACACGACGTTGACCGAGTTCGTGACGCGCACGCCGGGGTCCGGATCGCCGTACTTGTACGAACCGAAGAAGCCGCAACGCTGGACTCTCAGGTGGCCCTGTACGTTGGCGACGTCGAGAGTGACGACGGTGTTGTGCCCCGTGCTGGTCACGTCCAGTCCATGCAGCAACACGGACTGACCTTGGGCCAGATTCCGCACGATCACTTGCCCCGTGATCGTGGCCTGGGCCGCTCCATGGACGAACACGTGCACGGACTTCCCGTCGACCACGAACGGTGCGTAGGGCCCTGGAATGACAAGCAACGACTCGCCCTCCAGCGCGGCATTGACCCCGTCCTGGATCGTGGCGAAGGGGCCAACATTGGGGCGCTCGGCGATGCGCACCTCGCCCGCGCGCGCCCGAGGAGCCGACCACGGCGGCGGCCGTGGCGAGGAAGACGTGTACGAGTGTGCGGGTCAGCATGGGGTTCCTGTCGCAGGAGGTCCGGTGGAGGGGTGGTCGCCCCAGGTGGGCGTTCCCGCCGCGGGCAGGGATCCGGCCGCGGCAGGGAGTTCTTGGCCCGGCCACCGGAATCGTGACAGGCAATCCCCGGCTGGGGAAGGGCTCTCGCTCGCGGACCAAGCCTGCTCGGCGGGGCGCGGCCACAGCAGCTCGCCCAAGGGCCATTGGGCGCTCAGGGCCCGACCACGACATGGGAAATCCCGCTGTCGTCGTCGCCAAAAGGGAGCGCCGCGCCCCGTGAACCTGCCGGGACACGGGACGCAGCGCTCGTAGCGACGCTGGGAAGAGCTGGCGGTCCTGCCCGCCGCCCCACACCGGACGCGCGGCTACCTGGGAGAGGCTTTGCGCTTGCGCTTGGCCTTGGCCGCCGCCTGTGCGTCGCCGACCTTGCGTTGCAGCGTGCCACTGACCTGCTTCGCCGCGCCGAGGATCTGCTGCTTCGGGCTCCCGACCGCCTCGCCGACGGCTCGCTGGATGGTTCCCGCCACACGCTTGGTGCTGCCCTTGACTTGGTTTTTGTTCATGGGGGCGACACTAGCGCACGGGCCATTGCCGCGCCTACAGACGAAACTGGGTAGTCCAACGGGGAACTCCCCGGAGTCGCCTTGGCGGGCCAGGCCGATGCTGTTGCGGCCTCGGGACGCCGCGCGCGGCCGCCGCCGGTGCATGCCCAGCCGATCGGCGCCCCGTGCAGGCCAGAGTCGCCCATGCAAGGCGACTGGATCCGGGGTGCAAGCAAGCGCGGGCACCAGGTCGGCCGCGTCGGTTGCCCTCGTCTGCTTTCACTTCGAGACCGGACTGCCGGCCCCGTAGGCTTCCTCGGCCACGGTGCATTCCTTGGTTGCGGTATCCAGCTCGATCTTCGCGTGGGCCACGCGCGCCTCGCAGTCGCGGACGTCCGCTTCGCACTTGCCCACGTCCACTTGAATCGCGAGAGCCTTGTCGCTCCCGGAGAAGGCACGCGCCTTCTCGAGTTCGACCTTGGCCCCGGCCAGTTCGTGCGTGCGATCCGCCACGTTCATGGCCCGTTCGCTCTGCGTGACTTCACACTCCCGCCAGCCGATGAGTCCGTGCTGGGAACCCACGGCCGATTGGGCCGTCTTCAGTTGTTCTTGGGCAGCCTCCAGCTCGTCCGTGGTGCCCGTCATCGCAACTGCCACTCCGGCCTCGGCTTTGTCGACCTTGGCCTCGAGCAGGTCGAGTTGCCGCTTGGCCAGGGTGCACTGGGCCTCGGTACGCACGACGGCCTGACGGGCGGCCGACAGCTCGTCGCCGCAGCGATCGTGTTCGGTGCGCGCCGCGTCGATGCGGGCCCGCTCTGCGTTGCTGAGGCCGCTGACCATGGAGTCGTTGACCGTGTGGTCGGTGGACAGGGCGCCGCAGGCCGTCAGGGCCAGCGAAGCGACCAGGAACAGGGAGAGTCGAACAGTGTGCATGGCGGGTCCTCGTGGGGGTGGGGTGGCGGTACGACCTCTCCTGGGCCAGACCGGCGCGGTCTCACCTTCGGTCGTTCCACCGAGCCGAGCCCTCACTTCCAGGTACCGGCGCGGTCCCAGGCCTCGCCGCGGCCCCGCGCGTGGTGTCAGTTCCCCGTGCCCGTCAAGACAACCCGGAACGGGCTCGGCACGTTGGTGGCGTCGTGGGTGAACTCCAGATTCGCCGTGCGCGCTCCGGTGGTCGTCGGATCGAACCGCACCTGGTACTGCACGTGGTCCCCGCCGGCCAGGGCCGACAGACCCAAGCAACTGGAGTTGACCGCCTGGCGCATCACATTGGCACACACCGGGTGGAATTCCAGATCGATGTTGTCCATGCCTCCGCAAGTGTGGCAGTAGCTCATGATCGTGCCCTGGGAGCACGACGTCGTCCCATTGCAGTTGGTCGAGCACAGGTCGAGCGGCGGGCAGAACGAGTGAGTGTGGTTCGAGCCGAAGTTGTGACCCAGTTCGTGGGCCACGACGACGAAGTCCCAGGTGAAGTTCCCCGGGGCGCCGGTCCAGGTCTGCCAGTTGATCGAACCGCTGAGGTTGCCGCTGACGCCGAAGCCGAACGACTGGCTGCAGAGCACGTTGACGTAGGCCACGCCGCCGCCGAGACTCGCGCCGGAGAGGAAGTGGGCCAGGTTCGCGCTCGCCGGCCAGCCCGAGGTGCTCCAGGCGGTGCGGAACTGGTCGAGCACGTCGCTCGCATCGCCGCCGGAATCCTGGGCAGTCCACGGATCGGCCGGCGTGGAGTACAGCCCCAGGTAGGCGATCGACAGCGTGGTCTGCACGTCGGTGACGTACTGCGCGCTGATCGCCGCGATCAACTGCGTCACGTAGTTCGTGGCGAGCAGCGTCGAGTTGAACTTCTGATAGAACTGGTAATCGGTTTCCAGCGCGAGCTGGCAGTCGGCCGCGGTCAGGGGCTGGGTCGGCGGCACGCCCCCGCCCTCCGGCGGCAGCGAGGACGGAGTGCCCATCGGACGGCCGGGAACTTCCAATTCCCCGCCGCAGAGCTGGACCCCGTCCAGGGCGCCGAGGGAAGCGAGCTCCGGGCCCCGCACCACGCGGCAGAGCGCCGGTGTGCCGTCCGCGGCGCCGGCGCGTTCCGTGAACAGGTGCACGAAGCGGTCGGTGCGCTCCGGGAGTTCGATCCAGCCGTGGGTGGCCTGTGAGGAAATGGCCAGGAAGACCTTCGCTCCCGGCACTTCGAGCACGTGCCCGGTCCAGATCGACAGATCCCCCACCGCCGCGGCGAGCCCGCCGGGCTGATCGACGCCGTCCACCCGCAGCACCGCGCCCGCGGCGAGGGGCAGGGGCTTGCGCTCCAGGGCCAGGGTCAGGGACCCGAAACCCGGCGCGGGGAAGTCCGCCAGGGTGGCGCGGGTGCTGCGGGACAGCTCCGCGACCAGCGGCTGCGAGATCGACAGGGTCACCCCGCCGGTGGTGGTCTGTCCGAGCTTCGCCCAGGGCGGCGCCACGTCGGGGGCCAGTTGGAAGCCCGGCTCGCCCGGCCCGGGCGCGCTCGAGAGCGGCGCCGACTCGATCACCACCGAGAAGTCGCCCGGGTGGGAGCCCGCGAGGCGGGGCGCTCCCAGGTCCCATGGCGCCGCCGCCCGCATTGGTGACGCGCAGCAGAGTGCCGGTGGTCGGCCCCCGCCGACGGACTGCGTCCCGAGGCCCACGACCTCATCCTGGACCAGCGAATTCTCCGTGCCCGTGGCTCCCTCGGTGGCCACGAAGGCCGAGGGCCCCGAGGCATCGTCGTCGGCGATGGTGAGCTGGTGCAGGACGTTCGCTCCCAAGGTCGCGCCCGCGCTGGGCTGGGAGACCGACAGGCGCACGGTCTCGTCGACCTCGATGACGTTGTCGTCCATCACCCCCACGGCGAAGCTGATCTGGGCGCCATCGGCGCTTCCCGCGGAAAACTCACGTTGGTCGCCGCCACGGAGTGGTAGTCATTGCCCGGGCTCGCCGACCCGCCGCCCGCGTCGGCAACGCGCGCGCTGACCGCCAGGCCCAGGGAAGCCCCCGGCGGGAGGTCGAGGCGCACGGCCACATTGCGCGGCGCCGTGCTCTCGTCGGGGGTCACGCTGGAGGCGGAGGCGAAGTCCAGGCTGGCCACGTGGATGTCGGTCAGGGTGGCCGTGAACGTGCGCTGGCCGCTGGTGCCCGCGCCGACGGCGTTGGCCAGGGTGAACCTCACGGTCTCGCTGGTTCCCTCCACCAGGAGGTCGTCCAGAGCGCTGAAGGGCACCTGCTGGGTTGCTCCGTCGACGGAACCCGCGGGGAAGACCAGGGTCACCGGGGCGAAGACGGAGTAGTCGCCGCCCGAGGACGCAGTGCCCGTGGCCGCATCGACCACGTCGACCTGGACGTCGGCGGGGAGCGCTGCCTCCGAGGTGTGCAGCACGACGCCGAGGGACAGCGGCGCCCCGCCCTCAACGGCGGTGCCGGACGGCAGGGTGAACGAGAACGAGGACTTGGGCCCGCCCCCACCGCCGCCGCCACCACAGCCTGCGAGCGCGAGACCGCCGAGCACGGCCCAACCCACCCAGGAACCCGACCTGGAAATGCACCCCGTCCCCATCGCAGCTCACTCCCCTGTTGCAGTGCCCAAGGGGGGTGCAGGGCCCACGCGCCCCGAGGCTCCCCCCGCGATTCCAGAGGCGGATCGGCCTGGGCTGGCCCCAATCTGGAGACTGCCCCGCATGGCTGCGGATTTCGTCCTAAGTGCCTTTTGAGAAGGCGGTTACAAACGCTCGCCTGGCCCAGCCGAAAAACGGCCCTGGCGGGGCCTTCCGGGCCGATCGGGAGGGGGTCCCGGGGTGCGGATCCGCAGCGATGCGGGGCAGTATCCCCCGCGACCAGGACCTCACCCCCGTGACCAATCCCAGCCGTTCCAGGCCAAGAATCGTCACCCACCCCAGGTCGAACTCCCGGCGCAGGATGCCCATGCGCGCGGAGTCCGGCAGGGCGTGGTGGTTGTTGTGGAAGCCCTCGCCGAAGGAGATCCAGCCCAGGGGCAGGGAGTTGGAGCCGTGCTCGGACGCTCCAGGAAGGGTGAAGCGTCGCTCGCCGTGCTTGTGGGTCCAGTAGCCGATGAACCAGTGGCCGACGATGCCGCCGCTGGTGCGCGCGATGCCGCAGACCACCGCGGCGCCGGGTCCGAAGAGCCAGGCCAGCAGACCGTAGGAGGCGAGGATCCACAGCCACCAGGTGCGCTCCAGGAAACGCAGCGTGCCATCCTGCTCCAGGGCCGGGTCCAGCCCATACGCCTCCCAGGAAGCCGGCCTGAAGCCATGGTGGAGGTTCCACCAGAAGTCCCGCGCGAGACCGTGGCGGTAGGCGAAGTAGGCCGGGCAGTCGGGTCGGTTCTGCCAGAAGTCGCGCACGCGGTGCAGCCGGATCCAGGAGAGCGGGCCGCCGAGCCCGGTGAGCACGAACAGCCCCACCAGGACCCGGCGCACCGGGCGTGGCGCCTCGTACGTGCGGTGGATCAGCCCTCGGTGCAGCCCGACCGAATGGCCCAGGCACAGCGTCAGGTAGGTGAGGACCAGGGCCCAGGCCGTTCGCGCGCCCCCCAGGGCCCCCGGGAGGAGCAGCAGGGTCGCGATCCCGTGCCCCCACAGCCAGATCGACTTGGGCCAGGAGAAGCGGACGCTCCCCAGGTTCGGCGGCACGGGCGGATCCAGCGACGCGCGGCGGCGGAAGTTCATGGCACGGCCTCCGGGGTGAGGCCGGGCTGTCCCTCGCCCATGAGGCCCAGCCGAACGCTGCGGCCGATGGCCAGGAGCTTGGGCCCGACGAAGGGCAGCTTGAGCCCGATGCCGATCAGCGGCGAGGCACCCTCCACGGCAGCCAGCAGGGCCTGGGTGGCCCGCTGGTCCCGGCTGCGGTCCACGGCCCAGAAGAAGAGGATCGCGAGCTGGGCCAGGTAGGCGGCGTCCGCCAACTCCTCGGCGTGGCGGGGGGCATCCTCGGCCTCGACCACCGCCCGCAGGAACTGGGGCGCGCCCTTCTCACGGGAATCCCGGTTGTGCAGCGGGCTGACGGTGGGGTGCCCCTGGAGCATCGGCATCAGCAGGGCCCCCAGCAGCGGCCGGTAGGGCCCCAGGACCTCCATCGACATGCGCGTGAGCCACAGGGTGCGCGCGGTCCAGGTGCCCGCGGGCATGGCGCGCGAGCGCTCCACCCATTGGTCAAGCAGGCGGCCGTAGACCTCACCGACGAGGGCGTCCTTGCTCTCGAAGTAGCGGTAGCAGAGCGCCGGCGTCACTCCGGCCTCCTCGGCGATGGCGCGGAGCGAAGCCGAGTGGAATCCGTCCGCCTGGAACCGCCTCAGGGCGGTCTGGAAGATCCTCTCGCGGGTTCGGGCGCCCTTTTCGCTTCGCCGGCGCCTGGGCTGGGGGCTGTCGATCTCCATGCCATAAATATGAACGCGTTTACTTTAGAGTCCAGTCGCCTCCTACGACTTTCTTGTCGGCCGCGGATTTTCGGCGTCCACGGCGAGCTTAAGTCGCTTTTACCCAGCCATTTAGGACAGCTCAGGCGTTCCCTTGGAGGACTCTGATCGACCGCGGCCCCCGACTGCGTGGAGGGGTGTGGCGCCACCGGCGCCGTCCCCCTCCCCTTTCCGCTGAGGTCCCTTCCCATGCGATCCATTGCCCTGGGCGCCTTCCTGATCAGCGCCCCGTTCGTTCCCTCGATCCGAGCCCAGGAGGCTCGACACGCGGCCGATCCGGCCCCCGGAACTCCCCTCGGCCCGGTCGCGGAGCCGCCGGCCAACAACATCGTCTACCCCGGCATGCCCCTGCCGCCGCTGGAGACGCGCAATGCCCTGGTTCCGAGCGGTTCGGGCCTGCCGGCCCTGCTCGACGACGGCGTTCCCGCGCCGACCGAGCGCCGGGTGCAGACCACCGAGTCGGGCGACGTGGTCGTCGAGGAAGGGGCAGGCGACCCCTTCTTCCTCTCCTTCGCCGGCGGCAGCCACTTCCCGCCGGTCGGCGAGAGCATCGACCCCGCCCTGGTGTCGGCCGCCTCCGCGGCCCTGGCTTCCGGCCGCAGTGAGACCTTCGCGTTCGTGATGTTCTCCAAGCGCATGACGCCCGCGCGTCTGGCCGTCTTGGAGGGGCTCGGGGCGCGCGTGCAGTCCTTCCACCCCCACTACTGCCTGAGCGTCAAGCTGCCGGTGCTCTCCATCGACGCCTGCGCCAGCCTGGACTTCGTGCGCTGGATCGGCGTCGCGACGCCGCAGCAGAAACTGCACCCGCGTCTGGTTCAGGAACTGGGCCAGACGGCCCCCGGCCGGACCGTGGACGTGTGGATCAACGTGTTCGAGTCCGACCTCAGCGCCGCCGCCAGCCGTGAATCCGTGGGCGTGGCCAGACTGTGGAATTCAGGGAGCGAGCTCGAAGCGCCCGCGAACGGCGCTTTCCGAGTCGCGAGCGGCGGCTGGCAGGAGGCCGCCCTGAGGGCGCAGGGAGTGTCGCTCGTCGAGTACGTGGACTCGATTCGAGCGTTCCGCGCGCGCGTGCTGCCGAGCCAGATCGAGAACCTGGTGGGCCTCGACTTCGTGCAGTTCCTCGAGGCCGACCTGCCCGCCCAGCTGGCCCACGACGAATCCACGCCGATGGTCTCCAACGACATCACGCGGGCCTACTTCAACGGCGGCACCTCCCAGTGGGTCACCGTGGGTCACGTGGACTCGGGCGCCGACCTGACCCACCCCGACCTGGCCAACATCGCCGGCGTCGGCTGGGACTTCTCGGGCTCGACCACGCCCTTCGCCGACGGCTGCGAGCACGGCTCCCACGTGATGGGCACGATCCTGGGCAACGGGGCCGTGATCGGCAGTCAGAAGGGCAACGCCCCGGGCCTCGGCCGCTTCGGCGGCGCGGGCCGCGTCTTCATGGCTCGCAAGTACAACGACGCCTGTGCCTCGAACGGCACGTCGCTCTCGACCATCGCGGGCGTGCTCAATGCCGACTTCAACGACGGCTTCGCCATCTCGCCGAAACCCATCGCCATCAACAACTCCTGGGGCACCCTGGGCTCCAACTGGATCGGCAGCGAGGCCAACGCCCGGGAGCTGGACTATCAGGTGTACTGGACCGGCCAGGCCTGGATCTTCGCCGCGGGCAACGAGGGCTACGGCCCCAACATCCGCCAGGAGGGCACGGCCAAGAACGTGATCACGGTCGGGTCCGTGGACGACTACATGGTCAACGGCTACCTGCCGGGAAACCCCTCGGCCTTCTCCAGCACGGGTCCCTGCGGCGACGGCCGCTGGAAGCCGAACGTGTGCGCGCCCGGCGGCGCGATCAAGTCCGTGGATGCCAACAGCGGCAACGCCTACAAGGAAATGTACGGCACGAGCATGGCCGCCCCCCACGTCACCGGACTCGTGGCCCAGCTGTGCGACATGGCGCCCTGGCTGCGCTATCGCTCCTGCGCCCTGCAGACCGTGCTGATGGCGAGCGCCACGACCTTCAACAACCAGGTCCTGACGCAGCCGCCCACGGCGAGCTGGGAGCACTTGAACACCTGGGGCGCGGGCCGCATCGACGGCATGCGCGCCATGCTCGGCACCGGGGATTCCTGGTGGAACACCTGGACCTTCGATCAGAACGACAACACCTGGAACTGGGGCGATTTCTCCGTGCCGGCGGGGACCACGCGCATCGTCGTGGCCATGCACTACGACGAGGAGAGCGCCTCGCCCGGCGCGGGCCAGGCCCTGGTCAACGACTGGGACCTCTACCTGGATCAGGCGCCCATCGATCCCAACGGCAACAGCGGCGAGTGGGTCGCCCAGCAGTCTTCGCGGGACAACACGGAAATCCGCATCCTCGACAACCCGAACGCGGGCGCCTGGCGCTGGAAGGTCTGGCCCCGGGCAACGCCGGTCAACCAGACGGTGCGCATGTCGGTCACGGTCTACTTCGTCGGGGGCCCGACACAGCCGGTGATGAGCGTGCAGACGAACATCGCCGATCCGTTCATCAAGCCCAATGAACACACCACGATTTCCACGACCGTGACGAACACCACCTCGTTCAGCGCCTCGGCGGCCTATCTGGACGTCCTGGACACCTTCGCCACGGTGCATTCGGCCCTGGTGAACCTGTTCGACGGATCGGTCGCCAACGTGTCGGGCAACCACCAGGGCGGCCGCGACATCGAGCTGGGCAACATTCCGAAGAACTACGCTCGCGCGGTCACCTGGGACGTCAGCTGGTCCGGGGAGGGCAACTGGCCCTGGAATCCGGCCGTGTACGGGGACAACTTCAATGCGGCGGGCAACACCCAGGCCTACGTGACCGTGGACGGAACGCCCCCGTCGAATCCCTCGCCCATCAGCACGTCCCACGGATTCTGGACCTGGTCGGCCAATCCGACCGGCACGTTCCTGTGGAACACGCCCGCCGACAACCTCTCCGGCGTCGACGGCTACGCCGTGGCGGTCTCGGCGGGAGCCCCCGTGGACCCGGGCTTGGTGCAGAACCTCGGGGCGGTCAACAGCTGGCAAGTCACCCTGCCGGGGACGGGCTCCACACCGTCCTACATGTCGATCCGCGCGGTCGACAAGTGCGGCAACTGGTCGTCCTACGCCCCCATCGGCCCGTTCTTCGTCGACAACACGCCGCCCAGCACACCGGTGAACGTGGGCTCGTTCTACGCGCCCGGCAACTGGATCGGCTCCAACAACTTCGACATCACCTGGAGCCCCTGCGGCGACCTGCACTCGGGCGTGGCGGGCTACGGCGTGGTGGTCGATCAGAACCCGAACACGGTGCCCGGCGTGATGACGAATCCGGCGAGTTCGACGCTCTACTCCGCCGGCATCCCGGCGAGCGGCGCGTACTACGCCCACGTGCGCGCGGTGGACGCGGTCGGCAACTGGAGCGCCACGACGCACGCCGGTCCGTACCTGTTCAATATCGCGCCGGTGAGCACCTACTGCGTCGCCAAGGTCAACTCGCTGGGTTGCACGCCGTCGATCTCCTCCACGTTCCACGGCAGCGTGTACTGGACCACGGGCTTCCCGGTGCGTGCCACCAACGTGCGCAACAACAAGCCGGGGCTGCTCCTGTATTCGACGACGGGACAGGCGAGCACGCCCTTCCAGGGCGGCACCCTGTGCCTGGCGGCGGCGATCCGCCGCTCGACGCCGCTCAGCTCCGGCGGCAGCCCCACGGGCAACGACTGCACGGGCGTGTACCAGATCGACATGAACGACTTCTCGCACGGGGTGCTGGGCGGCACGCCCGCGCCCGAGCTGCTGGTCCAGGGCACGCTGGTGCGCTGCCAGTTCTGGGGCCGCGACCCGGGCTTCGCCGCGCCCAACAACTCGTCCCTGTCGAACGCCCTGGAGTACTTCGTCTGCTACTACTGAACGGACGGCGGACCTGAATGGCGCGGGGCGCGCCCGGGAGGGAATCCCGGGCGCGCCCCGCTTGTCCAAGGACCGCGCCTGCGCTCAGGCGCGGCGGTAGTGGCTCGACATCATCTTCACTTCCGTACCGTCCGGCAGCGTGCAGAACATCTCGAACAGGCGCTCGTTCTTGTTGATGTGCTTTTCCGTGGCGCGGTGCTTGAGCACCGAGTTGGTCATGCAGGAGAAGAACGAACCCTCGAGGTGGATCGTGTCGCCCTTCTGCTTGCCCGTGAAGGTGCAGAGCACCGGCGCCATGCAGTCGATCCAGGTCGAGACGAACTTGCCGCTGTGGGGCTCGTACCCCATGGTCGCCGAGCCCACGAAGGGCGCGCCCATGAAATTCGTCTCGTAGCGGGACACGGTCCAGAACTCGCCGATCATGTCGATCTTCTCGGTCGCCAGGGTCTCCATGGGCGGCTGGCTTGGGTCCATGTAGAACTTGCAGGCCACCTTCCAGGTGCCGGCGTGTTCCTTGAGGAGGGCGTGCTCGGCGGTCGGCTGCGGCATCGGGGGCGCGGACTGGTCGCTCATGGGAAGCTCCGAAGTCGGTGTGAGGCGAAGGGGTCGCCAGGGTGGCCTGGGCCCGGGGCGAAGCGCCCGGGAGGGGCCAGGGTAGCCGAGGCCTCCGGGACGGCTACCCCATCCCGCGGCCCAAACGAACTTCAAACACAAGGCCCGTGGGACGCGTCAGGGGCGGGCAGGCGCCCCGGTGCGGGTCGGCCTTCCAACGGTGCTCCGGCGCCCTTGGGCCGGTGCCGGGGGAACTGAAATCCACGCTCCGGATCGCGATCGGCCGCGGGTGCTTTGCGCACCACTCAGAGGCGCATGCCTCGCGCCGAAGTCCGGCCGCAGTGGCCGCGGGAAACAGCCCGGCCCAGGCCCGCCCCTCAGGGCAGATCGCGCACGAAGAGGTTGGCGAACTCGAGGCGGCCGCCGCCCTCGCCCAAGAGGCCCAGGGTGCCCCGGGCGGCGACGTCGGGCATTTCGAACTCGGATCTCTCGCCGTCGATGTCCACATCGAGTGCGTCGCCCTTGAAACGAGCGCGCACCCGCGTCCATTCGCCGCCGGACTTGGGCTTTACTGCGATCTCGAAGCCCTTCTCACCGCGCGCGCGCAGCACCGCGGTGGGACTGCCCTCCACGGCGCGCACGTCCAGGAGGACCTCGCAGTCGCCGTGGTCCGCGGCGGTCCACAGCGTCGCGGCGGGCGACTCGCAGGCGAGCGTCCAGTCGCGGGGAAGCCAGTGGGCCGCGTCCGCGCCCGAGGGCTTGCGCCAACCGGCGAAGCCCGTGCCGTCGTACAGGGTCTTCCAGCCGCGGTCCGCCTGGGGCGCAGCGCGCGGCGGGGAGAGCTCCTTCACGCGCAGATTGCGGAAGTGCACTTCGCTGCCTTCCGACTCGAGGCACAGGTAGCCGCTCGGGTCGGAGAGCTCGCTGGCCCCGGAAACCAGGGCGCTGTTGACCTCGAGTTCGAGCACGCCTCCGCGGCAGGTCACCTTGTAGTGGTTCCACTGGGGCGAGGGCTTGGCGCGCCGTTCGCTCGGCAGGCAGCGCTCCCAGCCCGACGGGTGGGGCCGATCGGGCTTCAAGCGCGCGCCGTGAATCGCAAAGACGTCGCCGTGGCTGGTGTAGTCCTTGGTCTCCGTGCCGTCGAGCACCTGCACCTCGATCGACTTCGTGAACGGCACGCCCCGGGCGGGCAAGGCCTCCGAACGCACGAACACGCCGGCGTTCCCGCCCGGCTTCAGGTGGCGCCACTCCAGCTCCAGCACGAAGTCGCCGTACATCCGCTCGCTGCGCAGGACGCCCGTGGGCACGCCGCTGCACACGAGCATTCCGTCGCGCCAGGTCCAGGTGGCCGGCGCGCCGTTGACGTTGACCCAGCCGGTCAGGTCCGCGCCGTTGAACAGGGGCCGGAAACCGTCGGCGCCCATGGGCAACGAGGGCAACTGGGGCGTCTGGGGAGCGCTCGCGCAGGAGAGCGCGACCAGCAGGGCGAGGGGCAGCAGCGTGCGGGCATGGATCATGGGAGGATTGTGCACGGAACGGCCGGCGATCTCCATGCGCCCTCCAGAGGAGGCGTCCGTCTCAGCGCTTGGGCTTGTCGGCGGTCAGTTCGGCCTCGGCGACCCACTGGCGGAAGCTGACCTCCCGCCCGGCGCGGACCTTGGCGTACTCGGAGACGATGCGGTCCAGGGTCGGCTCGCCCTGGAAGAAGCAGCGCAGGTCGCGCTCCACCTCGTTGAAGCCGTAGCGCAGGGCCAGCTGGCCCCGGGCCTCGTCCACCGGCCGCCGCTCCTTTTCCATGAGCCAGATCGCCGAGGCCACGCCCGAACGTTCCGAGCCGCTGGTGCAGTGGACCAGGATCGGCGTGGGCAGCTCGTCGAAGGCGTCCAGCAGCTTGAGGATCCGCGTGCGCTGGGTCGCGCGGCTGGAGGTCATCGACACGTTGCGGTACTGGGCTCCGTGCCGCGCGGCCACGTCGGCCTCGCGCACGCCCTCGGCGTCGGGGTCGTCTCCGGAAAGTCGCAGGTCGAGCACGCTCTTGATGCCGTGCTCGTCGATCAGACGGCCCAGGTCGTCCGGGGGCATTTCCGCCGAACGGTAGAAGCGCCCGGGCACGACGGCGTGGAAATTGTGCTCGAAGGCCTTGCTCCAGAAGTACGGCGAAGCGAGCGCCAGCAGGATCAGGAGCGGTGCGGCCACGAGCACCGCCGCGATCCGCCAAAGAAGCTTGCGGCGTGTCACGGCCCCGTGGAAATCTGCTTGTAGAACACGGTCGTGCTGCAGGTGCCGCCGCGCGGGAAGAGCGCGTACTCGGGGATGTCGCCCACGCGCACCCAACCGAGCCGGCCGTAGAGCCGCGCCGCGTCGCCGTCCGTCACGGCGTCGAGCACCAAGAGCGTCTTGCCCGACTCGCGGCCCAATTGCTCCGCGGCGAGCATCAGGGTCTCGCCCAAGCCCCGCCTGCGCGCGCGCCGGTGCACCAGCATCTTCGCCAGGTCCGCGCGGTGGGGCTGGTTTTCCATCTGGGCCAGGATGAGTTGCACGGTCCCGCACACGCCCTGTTCGTCCAGGGCCACGAGCACGGCGCGCTCGCCCAGGGCCACGGCCGAGGCCACCTTGCGCCAGAAGGCCGCGGCCCGGTCACGGGTGAGCGGCAGGAGGAACCCTACCGAGGCGCCGCCCTCGACGCAGTCCACCAGCAGGTCGGTGAGGGACTCGATCTCGCGCTCGCCCAACGTCTCGAGGCGCCGCAGCTTCCAGGCCGCGGCCTTCATGACACCCGGCGATCCTTGGGACGCTTGCAGCCCGATTCGACGCAGGCCGCGGCGTCGCAGGGTGCGCCGTCGATGGCCTGGGGAGCCAGCACGGCGCGGTCGAGGCGCAGGAGCTCCCCCACCGACCAGGCCTGGAACGGACAGCCCCGCGGAGTGTGAGGCGCGTCTCCGTCGGCGATCTCGGACACGTGCCCCAGGCCCGCGTCCGCCAGATGGGCGAACAGCGGCGCCGTGAAGCGCTCGCGAGCCTCGCGGCGGGCGGCGTTGGTGCAGCCGCGCACGCGCACCCAGGCCTCGACGAAGGGGCCCGCCATCCAAGGCCAGACGGTGCCCTGGTGGTAGGCGCTGTCGCGCTCCAGGGGGCCGCCCTCGTAGCGGCCCCGGTAGCGCGGGTCCCGCGGATCCAGGGAACGGGGCCCCATGGGCGTCCACAGGTGCTGCTCCACGCTGTCCACGACGGAGCGCGCGCGCTCGCGGTCCAGCAACACCAGCGGCAGGCCTCCCACGGCCAGCAGTTGGTTCGGCCGCAGGGACTCGTCGTTGCTGCCCGCCGCGTGGTTTTCGTCCACCACGTCGAACAGCGCGCCCGTCCCGGGATTCCAGAAGCGCGCCTGGAACGACCGCAGGCCCAGTTCGAAGGCCTTGCGGTAGGAGGGGCGGCGCCGCGAGGCACTCCACAGGGCGTTGAGCCACAGGGCTTGGATCTCCACCGGCTTGCCGATGCGGGGCGTGATCACGTGCTCGCCCACCTTGGCGTCCATCCAGGTCAGCTGCACGCCGGGTTCGCCCGCGCAGAGGAGCCCGTCGGCATCCACGGCGATGCCGTGGCGCGTGCCGCGGGCCGTGCCGTCGAGAATCGCCTGCACGGCGCCCGAGAGGATCCGCTCGTCGGCGATCGAGAGCAGCGGACCCGGCTTGGCCGACTTCGCGCGACGGGAGGGTGACGCGCCCCGCGCCGGTTGGGAGGCCGCCCGCAGCTCGTGGACCGCGATCACGAACCACAGCGCCGCGTCCACCGAGTTGTATTCGGGAGCCTCCCCCGCGTCGGGGAAGCGATTGGGCAGCATGCCCTCGGACACGTGCCGCGCCCATTCCAGGAGGATCGAGCGCGCGTCCTCGAGTCGTTCACCGGCGAGGCACAGCCCCCGCAGCGCGATGAACGTGTCGCGGCCCCAGTCGCCGAACCAGGGGTAGCCCGCGATCAGCGTCGAACCCTTGCCGCGCTCGACCACGTAGGCTTCGGCGGCCCGCTCCAGGGGCGACTGGGCCTCGCGGCGCTCCAGTTCGGCCGCGCGCCAGGGCGCGATCAGGTCGCGCACGGCCGTGCGCTTCTTGCGCAGGTCCCCGAGCGCGCCCTCGCTTCCGAACACGAGCGCGGCCTCCCCCGCCGACAGGTCGAAGTGGAACGTGCCGGGCGAGGCCAGATCCTCGCGGTGATCGAATCCGCGATCGGCCTCGTCCGCGTAGTGGAAGTTGCGATACCAATCCCGCCCCTCGGCGAAGCAGCCGTCGCCCATGCCGACCAGCGCGGGCGTGTCCGGGTAGGGCCGCCAGATCACCGAGGTGCCCTGGACCCTGCTGTCGAAATCGAAGTTCGGGTTCTCGTGGTGCAGGGCGTGGGGATCACGGCAGGAAAGGAACGGCCGCACCTCCAGCCGGCAGTCCGTCTGGGGCGTCACCAGTCGCCAGGAGAGCACCACCGCGGATCGGCCGCGGGGCATGAACAGCTCGTGCACCACGATCAGGTTCGGCGCGGGCGCAAAGACCCAGCGCGGCCAGGGGTCGTGGCGGAAGGAGACGATCGACGGGCGGGCATCGGGATGCAGAGCGCCGCCACCGTAGACGTTCGTCGAAAGCGGCAGGCGCTCGGAACCGCGCACCAGCCAGGCCTCGACACCCTGCAGCAGGGCGACGCGCTGGGCCGGGGGCCGGCTCGCGCTGATCAACAGGCCGTGGTAGCGACGCGAACGCGTGCCATCGGCGCGACCCGAGGCGAAGCCCCCCAAGCCGTCGGTCTCGAGCCACTCGCGCTGCAGGGGCGCCGTGGCGCAGTCGATCGTCGCGGGTTGGGATGCGGGGTCGTCCATGGTCAATTCCGCGCTCAAAGGGGCACCTGGGAGATTCAACTGCGGCCGTACACGGGCACCACGGCCCCGCGCACGAGCACGTTCTGCGGCGAGGCGAGCCACAGGATCGTCGCCGCCACGTCCTCGACTCGCGGCCAACGGGAATGGTCCGCCTGGGGCATGGCCTTGCGGTTGGCGGGCGTGTCCATCAGGGACGGCGCCACCGCGTTGACCAGGATGCCTGCCGGGGCCAGTTCCTCCCCCAGGGCCTGGGTCAGACCCACCAGGGCGGCCTTGCTGGCCGTGTAGGCCGCCATGCCCGCTCCCCCCCGGGGTTCCAGGCCCGTGCGGGCGGCCACGCCGACGATTCGCCCGCCGCTGGGCTCCCCACGGCCGCCCTCCCGAAGCATGCGCCGGGCGGCCTCCCTGGAGCACAGGAAGGGCGAGCGAAAATTGGCCTGCATCAGCCGATCGAGATCCGCGGCGCCCGTCTCCGTCAGGGCGGCCATGGCGAAGCCGCCGATGCAGTGGATCGAGGCCCACAGGCCGGGCAAGCCGGCGTAGAAGGCCGTCACGGCCCCTTCGTCCGTGGGGTCGACGCCCGCGGCGGGATGGACGCGGGTGCGCTGGAGCGCGCCGAGGGAGGCCAGTCCCTCGAAGGCCTCCGTGCCCCGGGAAGGCAGGTGGCAAGTGGCGCCGGAAGCCAGCAGCGCCTGGACCACGGCGGATCCAAGCGCGCCCGTGGCTCCGGTGACGACGACGTGGCGTCCGGTGAAGTCGGGATTCATGGTGTGCGGCCTTGGCCGCGCGCGAGGGTACGGCAGTCTACTGGGATCGTGACGGCGGCTCTAGCCGTCCGCTGGGGAAGTCGCATCGCGAGACGAAGCACGCCTCCGCGGTGCAAGGAGAGCGACGGAGGGCCCGCAGGGGCCCCCGCGCCAGAGCGCGCAGCGCTCGTGGCGAAGGCTCCTGCGGAGCGTTCGCAGCGGGGTGCGGCCTTCCTGGCCGCTGAGCACGGCCCAGCAAGCTCGACGCCGCAACGCGAAGGCGTGCGAACTCGCAGCAGCGATAGGTTCAGCGGGCTACGAGCCTCGCCGGGCCCGCGCGGAGGAGCGCCCGCCCCTCGGCCGCGGGAAGGCGGCCAGGCATTCGGCGTAGCGCGCGGCCACGGCGGTCCAGCTGCACTCGCGGCTCACGAAATCCCGCGCGGCCGCCTCCATGCGCTCGCGTCGGGCCGCGTCCGCGGCCAGGGCGAGGATCAGCCGCGCCAGGTGCTCCACCTCGCCCTCCCCCGGCGGGACCCGCGCCACGCAGCTCTCGGGCAGCTCCCGCTGTTCGTCCAGGTCGCTGGCGATCACCGCCCGGCCGAGGCCCAGGGACTGGAACACGCCCCCCGAGGTCCCGCCCGTGGACGGGCCGCGCAATTGCACCGCGAAGTCGCCGGCGTGGATCCAGGGCCAAGCCTCTTCCTCTCGCACGCGGCCGGTGAACAGGACGTAGGGCTCCAACCCCAATTCGCGCACCGGGCGCCGCGCGTCGAAGGAGTCGCGATGCTCGGCGCCGATCAGGGAGAGCCGCAGATCCGGCCGCTCCCGTCGCGCGTGGGCGAAGGCGTTGAGCAGGGGCTCGATGCGCTTGTGCTCCTGCACATGGCCGAAGCTCGTCAGCAGCACGGAGGTCTGCCATTCCGGGGACAGCCCCAGGCGCGCGCGGGTGACGCGGCGGTCCTCGGTCAGCCAGCGCGCCTCGGCCCCGTGGTGCACCACCGCCGAGGGAAATTCGGGGCCGCGGGCGCCGAGCACCCGCTCGCGCATGAAACGGGAGTGCACGATGCAGGAGTCGGCCGCGGCCACGATGCTGCGGTTGAACGGGAGTCGGAAGCGGTCCCGCGAGAGATCGACGCCCGTGAGCGGCACGCTCGGCGCCTCCGCCAGGGAGATCTCGCGCGTTCCCGCGCCGTCGCGCAACACGATTCGGCGCACGAAGGCCCCCAGGCGCCGCGTGTCGCCGTGGCGCCGCTGGTCGTCGGAAACGAAGACCGGCGAGGCTTCGATGGACAGAATCGGATCGTCCAGGCCCTCCAGGTCGAGCTGGACCGCGAGATCCCGTTTCGTTTCCAGGGCCCGCTGCGACGAGCGCCGCGCCCCCGAGGACAGGCTCACTTCGCGGCCGGGCTCGGTCGTGCACTCCACCCGTGCTTCCAGGATGCCGCGGCCGGGCAGCCGCACCCGAGCCCGTTCGCTGGTCCAGCGACCGCCGGGCTCGAGCCCGTGCCAGCCGTCGAGCAGGGTGCCCCCCGCGGGATCCCCGCCCCCGACCGGGCTCTCGGACGCCCGGCGCGAGGCGCGGCGCGCGCGGCGTTTTTCCAGGGTGTTCTCCAGGAACACGCGCGCCTGCTCGAAGCCGCCCTCGCGCAGGGCCAGGGCGAAGCCCTTGGGTCCGCCGCGGGCGAGGGAGGGATGGGCCGCCAGGGCCAGATCGAACAGGACCCAGTCGTGCAACACCAGCGTGCCGCCGCAGCGACGGATCACCGCCCCCATGAAGGCGTGGGCGATCTCGTTGCCGAGCTGGTAGACGATCTGGTCGAACTCCCGAGGGTCCAGTTCGGCGACCGAACGTTGGGCGCGGCCCTCCAGGGTCTCTCCCTGGCGTCCGTGCTCCACGAAGCCGTGGATCTCGGCGTGGTGCGCCAACTGGGCAGCCAATTGGCGCGTGTAGTCGCCGATGCCGCTGGCCAGGGAGGGCGGCGTGGTGACGAGCGCGAGCTTCACGGCTCGCGCCTCAGGCGGTCAGGATCTCGACCGCGTCCGCTGACAGGTAGATCGAGTGCTCGGTCTGCGCGACCATGACGCCCTCGGCTTCCACCAACGGGGGGTAGCGCATCAAGGACCCCTGGCGAGCCAGCTTGGTCAGCGTGTCCTCCACGACCGCCGGGTCGTGGCCCTCGAAGTAGCGCCGGGCGATCGGCAGCCCGCGCCAGGACTCGATCACGCGGAGCACGCCCTTGTCGAGGCCCTTGGCCCGCAGCGGCGGTCGCACCATCATGAACACCTCGGCCTTGCCCTTCTCGGTGATGTAGCCGCGGCCGTTGCAGGCGAAGGGCTCGATCGCGAAGACCATGCCCGCCCGCAGGCGCTCACGGGACGACTCGCCCTGGTTGGGAATCTGGGGCGGCATGTGCACCTTCCAGCGCCCGAGACCGTGTCCGGTGAGATTGCGCACCGGGTTGTAGCCCGCGGCCAGGATCGTGCGCTCGATGGCCGCGCCCAGGGTTCCGACGCTGACGTCCACGCCGATGGCCGCGATCGCAGCCGCGAGGGCATCGGAGGAGGCCTGCACCAGGGGCGACCAGCGCCTGTCCGCGGAAAGGTCGATGGAGGCCGCGGTGTCGGCCACGTAGCCGTCCACGTGCACGCCGAAATCGATCTTGACGCAATCGCCTTCCTCGTAGCGCGTCTCGTCGCCCGGCGGCGAGCAATAGTGGGCCGCGATGTTGTTGCGCGAGGACTGGGCCGGGAAGCCCGGCTCGCCGCCGCGCTCGCGGATCATGCGCTCGACGGTCTCGAGCACGTCGCGCACGAGCACGCCGGCCTTGACGTTCTGCTTCGCCCATTCACGGCATTCCGAGGCGATGCGGCCGGCGCGACGCCAACTTTCCAAGGCTTGCTGATCCACGCGGAGAGAATAGGCTCGTGGGGCCGCGCTGTCGCGGGAGATTTATGGGGCATCCACTGCACGGGCGAGGTCCGACCGAGGGCCGCAGGCACTGGCTCCGCCGGGCGGCGGCTGTGCTCCTCTGCGCATGGCCGGCCCTCTGGGGAGGCGGGTGCTCGAAGGGGGGCGCCGGGCCCGCGCCGGGCAGCGTGACGCTCTACGCGGCCTCCTCCCTGCGGGATGCGCTGCAGGCCCTGCAGCCCGCGCTGGAGCAGGCCGTCGACGGGGAGCTGGTCCTGAACCTGGGCTCCTCGGGCGACCTTGCGCGCCAGATCCTCGCGGGGGGCCACGCGGACGTGTTCATCTCGGCCGACGAGCTCGAGATGAACCGGCTCGCGGACCGGGCCCTCGTGGCGGACCCGACGCGCCGGGCCCTGCTCGGGAACCGGCTGGTGGTGATCGAGCCCGCGGCTGAGCCGGCCGAAGAGCCGACCGTGAATTCCCCGGACGCAGGCCCGGCCTTCGACCCGGCCAGCCTGGCACAGCCGCGCATCCGGCTGCTCTCCCTCGCCAACGTCGAGACCGTGCCGGCGGGACGCTACGCAAAGGCCTGGCTGGAGCGGCGCGGATTGTGGGAGCGCGTCCAGGGGCGCGTGCTGCCCGGCGTGGATGCGCGCGCGGCCCTCGCGGCGGTCGAATCGGGCGGCGCCCAGGCAGGCATCGTCTACCGGTCCGACGCCCTGCGTTCGCGCCGCGTGCGGATCGTCCACGAGGTCGATCCGGACGAGGCGCCGGAGATCGTCTATCCCTGCGCGATGTTGCGCGCGAGCCAGGACCCGGAGCGCGCGCGCAAGCTCCTGGAATTCCTGGCCGGCGACGCGGCCCGAGCGGAGTTCCAGCGCCAGGGCTTCGAGGTCCGCTAGGGCGCCCCGCGCCGGTCCGAGCGCGGCCTTCCCGGCCGAGGCCGGGGTACAGCCTCAGCGCCAGGACCGGGGCATGTTGCCCACGTGTCGCGGCAGGGCGGCCGCCCGCTCGCGCCCGCGGCCGAGGCTCTCCATCAGGGTCGCCACCAGGGCCGTCCAGCCGGTTTGGTGACTGGCGCCGAGGCCTTGGCCGGTCTCGCCGTGGAAATACTCGTAGAACAGCACCAGGTCCCGCCAGGCCGGGAGATCCCGGTAGCGCGAGTCCCCCCCATGCACCGGACGCGAGCCGTCCTCGCCCCGCAGGAAGGGCCGCGTCAGGCGCCGCGCCAGCTCGTCCGCGGCGAGTTGCAGGCTGACGAAGTTGCCCGAGCCGACGGGGCATTCGATCTTCAGGCTCTCGCCGTAGAAGCGGCCGTAGCGCTCGAGGGCCTCGACGATCAGGAAGTTGATCGGGAACCACACCGGCCCGCGCCAGTTGGAATTGCCGCCGAACAGGGACGAAAGCGATTCGCCCGGGGCGTAGTCCAGGCGGTGCTCGACCCCGTCGACCCGGATCGAGAAGGGCTTGTCCGCATGCACGCGGGACACCGAGCGCAGGCCGTGGGGCGAGAGGAACTCGTTCTCGTCGAAAACGTAGCGCAGGATGCGCTCCAGCCGCTCGCGCGAGGGGATCGAGAACAGGCGCAGGTCGTGCTCCTGGAGCTCGTTGCGCTCCACGAATCCCAGGGTTCCCGCCAGGTCCTTGCGATGACGCAGGAACCACTGCAGGCGCTTCTTGAAGGCCGGCAGGCGGTCGATCGTGGCCCCGTCGAGCACTTCCACGGCGATCAACGGCACGAGGCCCACCATGGAGCGCACGCGCAACACCTGATTGCCCTCCGGCAGGCGGATCTGGTCGTAATAGAAGCCGTCCTCCACCGACCACAGCCCGCTGCCGCCCAGGTGGTTCATGGCGTCGGCGATGTGCACGTAGTGCTCGAGGAACTTCGAGGCCATGTCCTCGTACGTCGGGTCGTGGAGCGCCAGCTCCACGGCCATCTGCAACATCGTCCCGCAGTAGAAGGCCATCCAGGCCGTGCCGTCGGCCTGGTCCAGGAAGCCTCCGGTGGGCAGGGGCTGGGAGCGGTCGAACACCGAGATGTTGTCCATCCCCAGGAATCCGCCGGAGAACACGTGCCGGCCCTCGGCGTCCTTGCGGTTCACCCACCAGGTGAAATTGAGCAGCAGCTTCTGGAAGCAGCTCGCCAGGAAGCGCCGGTCGCGGCCGGTCTTCTTGTACACGCGCCAAACCGCCCAGGCGTGCACGGGCGGGTTGACGTCGGAGAAGGACCACTCGTAGGCCGGGATCTGGCCGTTGGGGTGCATGTACCACTCGCGCAGGAACAGCTCGAGCTGGGACTTGGCGAACTCCGCGTCCAGGCGCGCGAAGGGAATCATGTGGAAGGCGAGATCCCAGGCGGCGTACCACGGGTACTCCCATGCATCGGGCATGGAAATCACGTCGCGGTTGTAGATGTGACCCCAGTCGGCGTTGCGGCCGGCCTTGCGCGTGGCCGGCGGCGGCGGCTGCAGCGGATCGCCGTCGATCCAGCGTTCCTGCACGTAGTGGTAGAACTGCTTGGACCAGGCGAGCCCCGCGTAGGCCTGGCGCACCACCAGGCGTTCGTCGTCGCTGAAGGACTGGGGCAGCCGCGCGAGGTAGTACAGGTCGAGCTCGCGTGCGCGGGACTGGAAGGTGCGTTCGAAGTCGGCGCCCAGCTCGGCCGCGACGATCCCCCGGCGCAGACGCAGGCGCAGACGCAGCTCCGCCGTCGCGCCCGCGGCAAGGCGCAGGCTGTAGCGCAAGGCCGCCTTGGTGCCCTCGAGGCGCGGATTGACCGCTTCGGTCCGGCCGTGGACCACCGCCTCGTGGAAGGCGTCCTTGACGTAGGGACTCGGGCTCGCGCACTGGAACAGGCGCTCGTTGTTGGTCTCGTTCTCCGTGAACAGGAGCTCGGGCGCCCGGCCGTCCGGCCCCGGCCCGGCGCGCAGGTGGAAGGTCCCCAGGGCGTGGTGCAGCCCCTCGATGTCGGCGCCGGCGGTGGGGCCGGCGGCCGGGCTCCGCGGAGTCCTCCCCGGGGCGCGGTCGGGGGCGAACAGGCGCGGCTTGGGACCGCTCTCCTCGTCCTCGCCGCCCCAGGACCAGTTGTTCCGGAACCAGAGCTGGGGCAGCACGTCCAAGGACGCCGCCTCGGGCCCGCGGTTCACGACCGTGATGCGGATCAGCACGTCGTCCGGGTCCGTGTCGGCCTTGGCGTACTCGACGAAGACGTCGAAGTAGCGCTCGGCCTCGAACACGCCCGTGTCCAGGATCTCGTACTCCGGCTCGTGCCGCCCGCGGCCCCGATTCACCTCGATCAGCTTGCGGTAGGGGTACTCGGCCTGCGGGTACTTGTAGAGTCCCTTGAGGTACGAGTGGGTCGGCGTGGACTCCAGGTAGTAGTAGAGCTCCTTGACGTCCTCGCCGTGATTGCCCTGGGGCCCGGTCAGGCCGAACAGGCGCTCCTTCAGGATCGGGTCCCGGTGATTCCACAGGGCCAGGGCGAAGCACAGCCGCGCCTGCCTGTCGCAGATGCCCAGCAGGCCGTCCTCGCCCCAGCGGTAGGCGCGGCTGCGGGCGTGGCTGTGGGGAAAGTAGTCCCAGGCAGCCCCGTCGGGGGAGTAGTCCTCGCGCACGGTGCCCCACTGGCGCTCGGAGAGGTACGGCCCCCAGCGCTTCCAATTGCGGATGCGCTGGGCGTCCTCCTCCAGCCGCAGCTCCTCCGCGGGACGCGGCCCCACGGGCGGGGGACCCTGTGAGTCGGGCGAAGCCCGCGGTGCGTCGGGCGAAGCCCGCGGTGAGTTGGGTGAAGCCCGCTGGGACTCGGGCGAGGGATTCGGGCCGGGAACCATGGACGGAAGATACGGGCCGGGGGGCGGGCTTACGAGCAGCAGGCTCGAGTCACGCGCCCCAGGCGCGGGTTTCGGCGTGCGGTCGGGCAGAGTCGAGTTGAGCCGGGGTGCCGTGGGGCCTACCCTCGGCGCCATGATCGAGGACGCGACCCTGGACGCGCTGGGGATCACGTTCCAGGTGGCGCTGGGAGCCACGGCCCTGGCGGCGCTGCCTGGGATCCTGCTGGGGTATCTGCTGGCCCGCGGCCATTTCCCGGGGAAAAGCCTGGTGGAGACCGTGACCGCGCTGCCGCTGGTCCTGCCCGCCACCGCCATCGGCTATCTGCTCCTCGAGCTCTTCGCCCGCGATGGCTGGCTCGGCCCGGAACGCCTGGGCTTCGACCCGGGCGTGCTCTTCACCGCGCGCGGAGCGACCCTGGCCAGCGCCGTGGTCAGCTTTCCGCTGGTGGCCCGCACGGCCCGCGAGGCCTTCGCGCGCGTGGATCCGCGCCTGGAGCGCATGGCCCGCAGTCTGGGCATGGCCCCCTGGCGGAGCTTCCTGCGTGTGAGCCTGCCCCTGGCGGCCCGGGGACTTGCCGCGGCCCTGGTGCTGGGCTTCGGCCGGGCCCTGGGCGAGTTCGGCGCCACGGTGATCGTGGCGGGCAACATCCCGGGGCGGACGCAGACCCTGGCCCTGGCGATCTTCAACGACATCCAACTGGGCGACCATCGCCACGCGCTGCAGTTGGTCGGCCTGACGACCCTGCTGGCCTTCGGCGTGCTGTGGACGAGCGAACGGGTGCTCGCCACGGGGGCCCGCGAGGCAAGACGCGCCGGAGAGCCTCTTCCGTGAGCGCGCTCCCCCAGCCGGGCGGCGCGCGGTTGTCCATGGACCTGCGCCTGGAGCTGGCCCACTTCACGCTGGAAGTGGCCTGCGAGAGCGGCGCCCGCTGCCTGGGCATCTTCGGCCCCTCCGGCAGCGGCAAGACGAGCCTGCTGGAGGCCCTCGCCGGCTGGCGTCGGGGCGCCCGTGGCCGCGCGGCCCTCGGCGCCCACGTACTCTTCGACACGGATCGCGGCGAGGCGCTCCCGCTGCACGTTCGTCGCGTGGGCTACGTGCCCCAGGATGCGCTGCTGTTCCCGCATTGGAACGTGGAGCGGAATCTGCGCGCCGGCATGGGACGCTCCGGAGCCGACGCCGAGAACGAAGCACTGCTGCTGCGCACCGTGGAGTTGTTGGACCTTTCCAAGCTCCTTTCCCGCTCCACCGCCGCGCTCTCCGGCGGCGAGCGCCAGCGCGTGGCCCTGGGCCGTGCCGTGCTCTCGCGACCCGCGCTGCTGCTGCTCGACGAGCCCCTCGGCGGCGTGGACTTGACCTTGCGCCGACGCATCCTGCCCTGGCTGGTGCGCCTGCGGGACGCGGCCCTCGCGCCCATGGTCTTCGTCTCCCACGACCCCACCGAGGTGCAGGTGCTGTGCGACGAGGTGCTGGCGCTGGAGCGCGGGACGGTGGTGGCCCGCGGGGCGCCGGGGGCGACCCTGCGACGGGTGCTCTCGCGCGAGGAACGCTTCGAGAACGTCCTGGAGGGCAGCGTGGGCGAGCTGGGGCTCGGCACTGCTCGCGTGGACGTGGGGGAGGTCGGCATCCACGTGACTCGCGGCCAGCTGCGGGCAGGCGAGCGGGTGGCCTTCGCCCTCGGGTCCGACGACGTGCTGCTGGCCCGGGAGGCCGTCGCGGGGCTCTCGGCGCGCAACGTGCTGCCTTGCCGGGTCCTGGCCCTGACCGCGGGCCAGGGCGGCGTGCGCGTGGATCTCCACCTGGGAGCGGGCCAGGCCGTGGCCCCCGGCCAGGACGTTCCGGCGCCCCTCTCGGCGACCCTGACGGCCGAGGCGGTGCGCGAGCTCTGCCTGGAACCCGGCCGGGCGGCCTTCGCGGTGTTCAAATCGAGCTCCTGCCGGGTCCTTTCTCCCCGGGATCGGGACTGAGGCCGGAGCCCGGGCCCCGGGCTGGAGTGCGCGGGTCGCCCCAGCCGATGTGCTGGACGTGAAACACTCCGCAGAGCGCCCGGGACTTCGCCACGCGCTGCTCGCCTGCCTCGTCGCGGCCCTCGGCGCCTGCACGACGTCGAGCGAGATGCAGCCCATCAACGCCGACGAAGCAGTGGTGCAGGAACTGCACCCCGACCGCGCCTGGCGCGTGGTCGAGGGCGGCAGCCTGCGGGGCTACGTGGTGCGCTTCGCCGACGCCAACCAGCCTGGACGGTGCTGTTTCAGCGTGCGCAACGAGCTGCAACAGGAACTGGGCAGCATCGACGAACTGGGTCGTGTGTGGCGCTTCGTGCCCCACCAACGCGAGGCCCAATGGGTCTGCACGTCGACCCTGACCCGCGGCGCGGCGCGACTCCTGGGCACGGGCGAGGCGTCCCTCCTGGAGCCCGTCGAGCTGGACAGCCTGCTGCAGTCCGCGCCCGAAACGCACTGAGCCTCGCGGGGCGCTGCGCGCCCGGGAGCCGGTCGGGGGCCTCCGGCCAGTCCCGATTTCGGCAACCCGCGCGGGGTGGGATCCGGGAGCAAAGGTCCGGCGAGGGGGCGCTCGAAAAGGACTCCATCGGGCCCGCCCCGCGGGCCGACAAGAACCGTCGTCCGAAGCCCCCGGCCCCCGGGGCCCCCCGCCCCCGGGAGGTCCTGCGGCCCCCCATCCCCTCCCCGCTATCCCCCGCATCTCCGACTCCTCCATGATCAAGCTGGCAGCAGGTGAGTATCTGGGCGCGTACAAGGTCGCCGAATTCGTCGCTCGCGGCGGGTTCGCGCTCGTGTACCTCGCCCTGGACGCGGATGGCGAGAAGGTCTGCCTCAAGGTGGGCGACGTCGCCGGCGGCGGCCGCTACGTCTCGCGCTTCATGGAGATCACCAACGAGCGCCGCCCCGAGGGCGTGAGTCCCGACGAGACGCCCGCCGAAGCGATCTTCTTCCGCAAGGAAGGGGCGCGCGTGGACTTCCTCGACGCCCACGAAATCGACGGACTGATCCGCGGCGAGGGCGACCTCCTGCGCGGCGCGCGCCACCAGAACCTGGTGGGCGTGCGCGAGACCTTCTCCCACGAGGGCCGCAGCGTGATCGTGCTCGACTACGTGCGCGGCAAGACCCTGCGCGAGAAGATCCGGGCCCTGGAGGGGATCCGCCTCAACTGGTTCCTGACCATCGTGCGCGCGCTGCAGAAGCTCTCGCGCACCGGCGAGCTCGCCTACCACGGCGACCTCAAGCCCGAGAACCTGATCGTCAAGCCCTCGGGCTCGATCGTGATGATCGACCCGGCCATGCGCGCCCCGGAGAAGGGCGTGATCACCACCACGCCCCACTACAATCCGCTGCTCCTGCGCGACAGCCGCGCGGACGTGATGGGCATCGGCGTGATGCTCTACGAGATCCTCACGGGCGTGCTGCCCTTCGACAACGTGCCCTGGCAGTTCGCCGGCAACGAGCAGGGCGGCGAGGTCGAGCGCCTGTCGCTCTCCTACTTCCTCTCCTACACGCCGCCGCGGGACCTGAACGCCAACACGCCCGAGGCCCTGGAGAAGATCATCTACCGCTGCCTGACCATCGACAGCTACGGCCTCGCCGAGCTGGAGAAGGACCTGGTGGACTTCCTGCGGCGCGACTGAGCGCCGCCGCAGGGACCCGGCCGCCCGGGCGCCCCGCCGCGCTCGGGCGCGCCGGGGCCCGCGCGCCGGCGCGCCCCCGGGGGCGCCGGCGCCCCCGCGCCCCGCCCCCCCCGCGGGGGCGCCCCCCCGCCGCCCCCCCCCCCCCCGCGCGCGCCGGCCCGCCGCCGGGGGCGCGCCGGCGCGGCCGCCGGGCCCGCGCCGCCGCGCGCGGGCCCCCGCCGGCCCCGGGCGGCCCCGCGGCCCCGGCGCGCGCGGGCCGGCGGCCCGGGGGCCCCCGGCCCGCGCCCCCGGCCGCGCCCGCGCGCCCCGCCGGGGCCCGGCCCGCGCGGGCCCCGGGCCCCCCCCCGCCCGGGGGGCCCGCGGGGGGGGCGCCCGCGCGGCGCGCGGGGGGCGCCCCCCCCGCCCCGGCCGCGCGGCCGGGCCCCGGCCCGGCGCCCCCGCCGCCCCGCCGCGGGGCGCCGCGCCCCGCGCGGCCCCCGCGGGCCCCGCGGGGCCCGCGGCCGGGGGCCCGCCCCCGGGGGGGCCCGCGCCCGGGCCCGCCGGGCCGCCGCGGCCCCCCGCGGGGGGGGGCCGCCCCGCCCCGGCGCGGGCGGGGGGGGCGGCGCCGCCCCGGCGCGGCGCCCCCCCCCGGCCGCGGCCCCCCGGCCCGCGGCCGCGGCGCCCGGCCCCCGCCCGCGCGCCGGCGGCCGGCGCCCCCCCCCCCCCCGGCGCGCCCCCCGCCCGGGGGGCGCGCCCCCGCCCCCGGCCCCCCCGGGGGCCCCCCCCCCCCCCCCGCGCGCGCCGGCGCGCCCCGCCCCGCGGCCCCCGCGCCCCGCCCCGCCGCGCGCGCGCGGCGCCCCCGCGCCCGCCCCCCCCCCGCGCGGGGGCCGCCCCCCGGGCCGCGGCCCCGCGGGCGGGGCGCCCGCCCGCCGCCCCCCCCCCCCGGGCGGCGGCCCCCCGGGGCCCCCCCGGGCGCGCGCCGCGCGCCCGCGCCGGGGGGAGCAGGGACGCCCTAGCGGGCGACCTTGGAGGCCTTCGCGGCCTGGATGCGTTCGATCGCCAGGCGGTCGGCGGCCAGCTGGGTGCTGATCTTGTCGCGGCGCGAGATCTCGAACACCTTCTTCAGGTTGTGCGGGATGCGATCGATGCGGCGCAGCGCCTCTTCCTCGCGGTAGCCGCCCGGCAGCATTTCGACGCCGACGTTGATGATCCCGCCCGCGTTGATCACGTAGTCGGGCGCGTACTGGATGCCGCGCTGCCGCAGCTGGTCACCGTGCTCGGGGGCCAACAACTGGTTGTTCGCCGCGCCACCGATGGCCTTGCACTGGAGCTTGGGGATCGTCTCGCCGTTGAGCGTCGCGCCGCGGGCGCAGGGCGAGTAGATGTCGCAGGCCACTTCGAGGTGCTTCTCGTCGGCGACCACGGCGAAACCGTGGGCCGCGGAAAGCTCCTTGACCCGCGCTTCGTTGATGTCGCAGATCGTGACGGCCGCCCCAGCTTCCTTGAGCAGCACGGCCAGCCGGCCGCCCACGGCGCCGACGCCCTGGATCAGGACGCGCTTGCCACGCACGTCCTTCGAACCCCAGACGTCTTCGGCCACGGCCTGCACGCCGAGGAAGCAGCCGCGGGCCGTGTAGGGGCTGGGGTTGCCCGAGCTGCCGGACTCGCGCGAGAGTCCCGTGACCCAGCGGGTCCTGGTCTTGACGATCTCCAGGTCGGGGATGCCGATGTTCATGTCCTCGGCGGTGATGTACTGGCCGCCGAAGCTCTCGACGAAACGGCCCATGGCCTCGAACAGGGCCCGCGACTTGACCTTGGAGGGTTCGCCCAGGATCACCGACTTGCCGCCGCCGAGTCCGGTCTCGCCCACGGCCGACTTGTAGGTCATGCCCTTGGCGAGTCGCAGCACGTCGAACAGCGCTTCGTCCTCGGACACGTAGGGCAGCATGCGCATGCCGCCCAGGGCCGGGCCCAGGGTCGTGTCGTGCACGGCGATCAGGGCGTGCAGGCCGGAGGCCTGGTCGCGGCAGCGTGCGACCCGCTCGTAGCCATCGACTTTGATTTCGGAGATTTCCATCGGTTCGACCTTGGCGCGTTTGCCCCGGGCCGACTCCCTGGAGTGGGACGGCCCTGGTGAGGAATGGGGGGCAAGAGTTTACGGGCGTGGAGGCGCGCTGCAAAGCCCCGACGAGGACGTAGTCGCCAACTACGCCCGGCGGCTTATTCCTCGGACTGCGCGCCCTCCGCCAGGGCCGCCTGGGGCCCGTCCCCCGCGTCTCCCCCGTCGGCGTCGTCCGAACCCTCGGATTCCTCGCGCTCGACCCCCTCGGGCCCGGCGTCGGGCCCGTCTGTGCCGGAGTCCGGGCCCGAGGCCGGGGCGCCCACGTTGCGGGCGTTCTTGCACTTGGGGTAGGAGGAGCAGGCCAGGAACTGCTTGCCCCAGCGCGAGGTGCGCTTGACCATCGAGGCACCGCACTTGTCGCACTTCTCGCCGGTCTCCTCGGGCTTCTCCCGCAGGGTGTCGGGCAGGGGCTTGGCGTTGCGGCACTTGGGATAGGCGCTGCAGGCCAGGAACGGCCCGCGCTTCGAGCCCTTGATGATCATCGGGCTCTCGCACTTGTCGCACTTGATCCCCGTGGGCTTGGACTCCAGGGGCTTGCCGTCCTCCCCCACCGATTGGGTCGACTTGCACTTGGGGAACCCGGTGCAGGCCAGGAACTTCCCGCGCGAGCCCGAGCGCAGCACCATCGGCTTCTGGCACTTGGGGCAGGTGTAGTCCGTGGCCACCACCTCCATCTGCTCCCGGGGCCCGTCGACGCCCATGGCGTTCTTGCACTCGGGGTAGCGCGAGCAGCCCAGGAACTTGCCGCGCTTGTTGAACAGCACGGCCATGGGAGCGCCGCACTTGTCGCACAGCTTGTCCGACAGGATCGGCTGCTTCTTGAGGTCCTTCATGTTGACCTCGGCGGTGGCGAGGTCGGCCATGAAGACGTCGTTGAACTGCTTCACCACCGTGCGCCACTGGGTCTCGCCGCTCTCGACGTGGTCGAGGTTGGACTCCATGCGCGCCGTGTAATCGGTGTTGATGATGTTCTCGAAGTGGGCCACCAGCAAGTCGGTGACCACTTCGCCGAGCTCGGTGGCGCGGAACTTGCGCGCCTCCGAGATCACGTAGCCCCGATCCTGGATGGTCGAGATGATCGTGGCATAGGTCGACGGCCGGCCGATGCCGCGCTTCTCCAGCTCCTTCACCAACGTGGCCTCCGAGTAGCGCGGCGGCGGCTGGGTGAAGTGCTGGGTCGCGTCGAGGGCTTCGGGCCGGTAGGACTTCCCCTGGGCCAGGGACTTGGGCAGGGCCTGTTCCTCGGACTTGTCGCCGCCGCCGAAGACGCGGGTGTGGCCGTCGAAGACCTCGACCTCGCCCTGGGCGACGAAACGCGCGTCCCCGTGCTCGAAAGCCGCCGTGGTGATGCTCGCCAGGGCGGGCTTCATCTGGCTGGCCACGAACTTGTCCCAGATCAGCTTGTAGAGCTTGAACTGCTCGTCGCTCAGGACGGAGCGCAGCAGTTCGGGTGTGCGCCGCACGTCCGTGGGGCGAATCGCCTCGTGGGCTTCCTGGGCGCCCTTGGACTTGGTGCGGAAGAAATTGGGCTTGTCCGGCAGGTAGGCGGGCCCGTAGTCGGAGGCGATCAGGGCCCGCGCGGCCGAGAGCGCATCGTCGGAGACGCGCGTCGAGTCCGTGCGCATGTAGGTGATCAAGCCCACCGCGCCTTCGCTGCCCACCTCGATGCCTTCGTACAGGCGTTGGGCCACCATCATGGTCTTCTTGGCCGAGAAGCGCAGCATGGTCGAGGCCTTCTGCTGCAACTGGGAGGTGGTGAAGGGCGGCGTCGTGGGCCGCGTCTTGGGCTTTTCCTCCAGCTCCGCCAGCACCAGCGGATCCTTGCCGATGCGCGCCAGAAGTTCCTTGGCGCGCTGCTCGTCGAGGTTCTGGTCGATGCGCGTGTCCCCCAGGCGCGTCAGACGGGCCTCGAAGGGCTGGCCGCCTTCGACGAACTTGGCGGTGACGCGCCAGTACTCCTCCTTGATGAAGGCGCGGATTTCCTTCTCGCGCTCGACGATCAGGCGCACGGCCACCGACTGCACCCGTCCCGCCGAAAGGCCCTTGGCCACCTTCTTCCACAGGAGCGGCGAGAGCTTGTACCCCATGATGCGGTCGAGCACCCTGCGCGCCTGCTGGGCGTCGACCTTCGACATGTCGAGCTTGCTCGGGTGGTCGACGGCGGCCTTGACGGCCTTCTCGGTGATCTCGTTGAAGACCACGCGGTGCATGAGCTTGGGGTCGACGCCCAGGGACTCCGAAAGGTGCCAGGCAATGGCCTCGCCCTCGCGGTCGGGGTCGGGCGCCAGGTAGATGGCGGGCGCGGCCTTGGCGAGCTTCTTCAACTCGCCGATCACCTTCTGCTTGCCGGTGATGATGACGTAGTCCGGCTCGAAGCCCTTGTCGACCTGGATGCCGAAGCGGCCCTTGGGCAGGTCGCGGACGTGCCCCATGGAGGCCCGCACGATGTAGGCGGAGCCCAGGTACTTGTTGATCGTCTTCGCCTTGGCGGGGCTCTCGACGATCACCAGGCTGCGGCCCATGCCGGCCGGCGCCTCGTCCTGGCTGGAATCGGCGGCCTCGTCGAGGTCGTCGGCCGCCTTGGCGGGCTTCGTTTTGCGTTTTGCCATCGTGGGTCGCTGGGAGAGCTGCTCGGAGAGTTCAGGTCCCGGCCAGGGGGCCATACATAAGGTGGAGGTCCGACCAGTCAAGCTCGGTCGCGGTGGCACCCCAGGCCGGGACCCGAGGGGCACCCCGGTCCCCGGTCGTGGCGTAAATCGCTTGTGGACAGGGGTTTGGGTCCGCTATGATCCGCAGGCCTCGCGCGCGAGCGCGCGCGCGCGAAAAGACCCGCCTAAGGCGTTGCGGGACAAGGGGTTACGAGACCTCTGGCCGGGAGCGGTCGGATTTCGCCGCGCAGGGTGCCGACCTCGGGCGCTTTCGGCACGCTCAGGAACCGCCCATGTCGGACTTCGAGCCCATTCACCGCGACGACCCGGAGCCCGAGGGGAGCGGAGGCGGTCGTCTGGATCCCCCCCGTCGGCTGCCCCAGGACGCGGAGGCCTGGATCGTGGCGGAGCGGGAACCTGCGGGGGGCCACCAGGGGGGAGAGCCGTTCCCGGAACCGGGCGCGCGCCCGGCCCTGGACCTGGACCGCGAGGGTCCGCGGCGCGCGGTCTTCGTCCACTTGACCACCAGCGGGGAGGACCCGTCGCTGGACGGCCTCCTGGGCATCGAGGCCCTGCGGCCCACGGGCGCGGGACGGTTCGAGTCGTTCGTCCGGCGCGTGCGGCCCGAGCTCCCCGCGGACGCGCCCGGGATCGAGACGCCGCGCACGGCGCGGCACAGCCCCTCGGAGCACGACGCCGCCGACGTGGTCGCCCTGACCGCCGAGCAGGCCTGGCACGAGTTCGCGCTCTTCGCCGCGGGACGGCCCTGGATCGCGCTGGACGCGGAGAGCTTCACGGCCTGGGGCGTGCACTTCGAGGGTCAGGAATTCTCCTCGCGCTGCCTGCTGGGCCTCGTGGAATTCGCGGCCCTGTGGATGCCGGGCCGGCGCGAACGCTCCCCGGAGCAATGGCTTCGGCGCCTGCAGGGAGGCTCGGCCGCTGCCCGCGAACGGGCCCCTGGGCGCCCGCGACGTGCTCGCGGCCCTGGGTGTGCTGACGCGCCGCGCCCAGGAACTTTCCCCAGAAGCCGCGGAGTTGGTCTGGGCGTCCGCGCTGAGGGCCCTGGAGCTCCTGCGGGGCGTGGACGACGCCGCGGCGCTGCGCTTCGAACTCGCCCTCGGGGTGCTGCGGGAACCGGGACTCTTCGAGGAGCCGGGAGCGAGCCGTCCCCGGACGGTGTTCGAGACGGCCCACGCCGAATGCCTGGGCCGGGATCCGGTCGAGGTCGTGCGCGAAGCCGTGGAGGAACTGGAGCCGCGTTGGAAGGCCGTGGACGCGGGGCGGGAACCCACGGTGCCCGTGACCGGTGAGGAGGACCTGCCCTTTTCCGAGCAGGACCTGGCCCTGGTGGACCGCATCTTCGAGCACGAGCTGGGCGCCCTGGCGGCCCAGGACGGCGAGGAACTCAGCTACCGCCCGGGCCAGCACGAGGTGGCGCGGGCCGTGGCTCGAACCCTGGGATCCCGGGAACTCCTGCTGGTGCACGCCCCCACGGGGACCGGCAAGACCCTGGCCTACATCGTGCCCGCGCTGATCTGGGCCGCGCGCCACGACGTGCGAGTGGGCGTCGTGACCTACACGCGCGCCCTGCAGGAACAGGCCATGGACCGCGAAGTGCCGCGGGCCCTGCGGGTTCTGGAGCGCGCCGCCGCCCTGGGCGATCTGGGCCTGCCCCGTCGGCCGCGGGTGGCGCTGCTCAAGGGCCGCGCCAATTACGTCTGCTGGCGCGCGCTGCGGCTGCATGCGCCCAGCGAGGAGGACGGCCACGAGACCTGGCTCGCCTGGCTGCACGTGACGCTCTTCGGCCTGCGCGACGACACGGGCGACCTGGACCGGCTGCCCCTGCGGGCGGCTTTCGGAGTGGGGAGCCGCGCGCGCGAGGACCGCGAGCTGGAGACCCTCGTGCGGCAGGTGCGCGCGCAGGTGGGCTGCTGTCAGCACCGCGAGGATCGGGCCACCTGCGGCGCCGAAGCGGCGCGGCAACGGGCCGAGCGGGCGCACGTGGTGATCGCCAACCACGCCTTCGCGCTGGTGAAGCAGACCTTCTTCAAGCACGTGATCTTCGACGAGTGCGAGCACCTGCACGAGCAGGCCCACGCGGCCTGGAGCCACTCCACTTCCATCGAGGAGGCGCGGCAACTGCTGCAGCGCGTGCGCCAGGAGTCGCGTTCCTCCTCGCGCGCGCCCCTGGACCGCCTGGAGCGCCTGGCACTGCCCTCGTCCGCGGTGGCCCAGGCCGTCGCCGTTGCCGCGGAGGCCTGGCGAGACTGCGCCACGGGGCTCGACCTCCTGGAGATCGAGCTGGAAAAGTTCCTCGTCTGGCGCGCCGAGGAGGCCCGTGCCCGGGACGGCCGCGACGACCATTCGCTGCTGCGCGAGTACGTGCTGAACGGGGATTCGGCCAAGCTCGTCGCCGCCCGAGGAGGCCTGCACTCCTCCCTGTCGAGCCTCTCGGCGTCGCTGTCCGTGGTGGCCGAGCTGCTCGACACGCTGGCCTTGCGGGGCGTGCCGCGACTGCGGCGGCAGTTGGACCTCGTGCGCGTGGAGATCGACGAGCTGGCCCTCGACCTGGAGGCCTGGATGCCTTCGGGCGACGAGCGGGTGCAGTACAACGAGCACACGTTCTACGACGTGGAGCTGGATGCCCGCGGCCGGCAGGTGCTCGCCGCGCGGGTGCTCTTGCCCAACGAGTACCTGGGCCGGCACTACTACCCCGAGCTCAAGAACGCGGTGCTGCTCTCGGCCACCACCTGGCTGCGCGGCGGCTTCGAGAGCGCCAAGTCCTACCTGGGTCTCGACCGCGCCGAGAACCCGGCGCCGGGCGAGGAACGTCCGGCGTGCAGCGTGCGCTGCATGCGCGCGCCGGATCCCTTCGACTACGGTCGCGTGCTGGTGGCCCTGCCCTCGGACGCGCCCTCCTATTCCGATGCGCGCGCGGAGTGGAACGCCTACGTGCGCCGTTTCATCGCCGAGCTGGGAGAACGCACGCGCGGCCGCATGCTGGTGCTGTTCACCAATCAGGAGGAGTTGCGCCGTTTCGGCGAGGAACTCGCGGGGTTCTTCTCCGCGCGCCGCATTCCCTTCTGGTACCAGGGCATGCGCGGCGTGGCCAAGGAGGAACTCGCCGGCCTGTTCCGCGGCCGCATCGACTCGATCCTGATGGGCGTCGACACGTTCTGGTACGGCGCGGACTTCCCGGGAGAAACGCTGGAGTACCTGGTGATCGTCAAGCTGCCCTACGGCGTGCCCGATCGCTACCACCACGCCCAGTGCGCGGCCCTGGGATCCTCGGAGCAACGCCGCCGCATCTACATGCCGCGGGCCCTGGCCAAATTCCGCCAGGGCTTCGGCCGCCTGATGCGGCGGGAGACCGACCGCGGGTGCGTGTTCCTCCTGGACCCGCGGGCTCGCGAGCCCCGGCACCGGCTGTTCCTGGCGGAACTGCCCCTGGCCGGAGGCGCGGGCAGCGACGCCACGGCGGTCGCGGGCGCGCGCCTGGCGCGGGGCACCACCGAGGAGTGCCTGCGCGAGGCCCTGGGGCACATGGGCCGCCCCGCCTGATCGCCGCGCGGGGGAAGGCCCCCGGGCGAATTGCTAGAGTCCCGGGATGCACGGCCCCCCCGACGTCCTGCAGATGCTCGCGCATCCGCCAGGGGTGAAGTTGTTCGAGGGCAGTTGCGGGCGCGGAAAGCTGACTCGCGAATTGCTGACCCGCGGCTTCGAGATCACGGTGTCCTCCTCCGGCGAGCCGCCGGACTTCGGCCCCCACGTGCGCTGCCTTCCCAACGTGGACCTGAACCGCGACCTGCCGATCGCCGACGGCAGCTTCGATTGCGCCGTGCTTCAGGAGGTGATCGAGCACCTGGAAAACCCCGCCCACGTGGTGCGCGAGTTCAGCCGCATCCTGCGCCCCGGCGGCTGGTGGGTGCTGACCACGCCCAATTCCTCGGGCGCGGCCTCGCGCCTGCACTTCCTGCTGACGGGTTTCGTCAAGGGCCGGCGGCGACCCGCCAACTACGCGCGACCGCCCGGCATCTACCAGAACCTCTTCGTTCCGCCCCTGCCGGTGCTGCACTACCTGCTCTGGCAGTACGGCTTCCGCGTCAAGGGCATCGGCCGCACGCGCCGCCGCTTCTGGGCTTTCGTGCCTTTCGTGCTGCTGTATCCGTTCATCCGGGTCTGGACCTACCGCTACGCGCGGCCGCTCCCGGACAACGACACGCCGCTGCAACGCGAAGCGTGCCGCGACCTGCGCCGCATCCTGCTGTCGCCTTCAGTGCTGATGGACGAGAACCTGGTGCTGCTGCTGGAGAAGACGCCCAATGCCTCGGCGTACCGGCCGGAGAGCGCCAAGGGGAGCCGCGCCGGGGGCGACGGGCCGTAGTTTTCAGCTTCCCGTGGGCGACGCCCACGGCCGGGTCCGGGCGGACTGCGGCTCGCCGGCGCGGCCGCCGGGCCTCCGAGGATTCTGGGAACGTGCGCCGTCGCGACGCCATGCCCGGGACCCGCACAGGAACGGACCAGGCCGCCGCGCTTCGGGTGCGGAACACTAGGATGGGCCCATGCTTCAACTGCTCGCCCTCCTGATGGTGTCGCTCTCCGCCCCGCCGCCCGACCACAAGGATGCTCTGATCGCGGCCCTGGAAGCCTCCCAGGGGCACTACGCCGAGGTCGCGCGGCGCATCTGGCGCGAGCCCGAACTCGGCTATCAGGAGTCCAAGAGCAGCGCCCTGCTGGCCGCGGAGCTCGAACGCTCCGGCTTCCGGCTCGAGCGCGGCGTCGCGGGCATGCCCACGGCCTTCGTGGCCAGTTTTGGTTCGGGCAAGCCCGTGATCGGCGTGCTGGCGGAATTCGACGCCCTGCCGGGCATGTCGCAGACCGCGCAGCCGACCCGCGAGCCCATCGCCGGGCAGGTTGCGGGCCACGCGTGCGGTCACCACTTGCTGGGCACCGGCGCGGTGGCCGCGGCCGTGACGACCGCCGATTGGCTGAAGTCCTCGCGCACCTCCGGCACGCTGCGGGTCTACGGCACGCCGGCCGAGGAGGGCGGCGGCGGAAAGTGCTACATGGTGCGCGCGGGGCTGTTCAACGACGTGGACGCAGTGCTGGCCTGGCACCCGCGGGACCGCAACGACCCGGGCATGGCTCACTCCCTGGCGGTGGTCTCGGCCAATTTCACCTTCCACGGAATCGCCGCCCACGCCGCGGCAGCACCCGAGCGCGGTCGCTCGGCCCTCGACGGCGTCGAGGCCATGGACTTCATGGTCAACATGCTGCGCGAGCACGTGCCCCAGGAAACGCGCATCCACTACGTGATCAAGGACGGCGGCGACGCCCCCAACATCGTCCCGGCGCGCGCCGTGGTGAGCTACTACGTGCGCCACCCCGACATGGCCGTGCTCGACGACGTGCTGGCGCGCGTGCTTCAGGCCGCCGATGGAGCCGCCCTGGGCACCGGCACCACGGTGGAGCACGAGATCATCAGCGCCTACTACCCGATCCTGGGGAACGGGACCCTGACCGCGCTCCAGGACGCCAACATGCGCCGCGTGGGCGGCGTGCGCTACGACGAGCGCGAGCGCGAGTTCGCCACGGAGCTGCGCAAGTCACTGGCCGACCTTTCGCTGCCCCTGGGTTCCGAGGCCGCGATCCTTCCCCACGATCCCCAGGCGAACGTGGGTTCCACGGACGTCGGCGACGTCTCCTGGACCGTGCCCACGACCCAGTTCTTCGCCGTCACCTGGGTGCCGGGCACGCCCGCCCACTCCTGGCAGGCCGTGGCTTCCGGCGGGACCACGATCGGCGAGAAGGGCATGCTGGTGGCCGCCAAGACACTGGCCTTGACCATGGCAGACCTGTACACGGACCCCGCCAAGGTGGCCGAGGCCCGCGCCGAGTTCGACCGGCTGCGTGGAGGCCGGACCTGGCGTTCGCGTTTTGGCGACCGAGAGCCGCCCCTGGACTACCGCAAGTGAAGCAAGCCCGCCGAGTGCCGCCACCAGGTGCCGCCAGGTGCCGCCCAAGCCGCGCCAAGAAAGCAAAGCGCACGATTGACTGGGTTCAGCGTGGCTGAGGAGCGCCACCGGACGCTAGGGTATCCGCCCGCGGCAGCACCCTGCCGGCGCTGATGCCGACGAGGTGGCCCCCCACTCGATTCCCCACGGAGGACGGAGAGATTTCATGGGAAATGACGCACAGGACATGGCTTGGCTGCTCCTGGTCTGGGGCGGATCGTTCGTGTTTTGGCTGGTCATCCAGGCGCTCGTCTGCTGGCTCCTGATGAACTGCTTCACGGCCATCCCGAGCGAGCACCGCAAGATGGAGCCGGGCCGCGTCTGGCTCCTGATGATCCCGCTCTTCAATCTGGTCTGGAACTTCTTCGTCTATCCGGGTCTCGCCGATTCCTATCGCGCCACCTTCGACAAGCGACCCGACTCGAACGTTGTCGGAGACTGCGGGAGGACTCTGGGCATCGCCCTCTCGGTCTGTTCGGCGGTTTCGGTGATTCCCTGCATCGGCATGTTCACCGGCCTCGCGGCCCTGGTGATCCTGATCATCTACCTGGTCAAGGCCCACGACCTGCGCCGCCGGGTGCTCGATTCGGCTCCCTGAGGATCCGCGCGCGGGCCGACCGGGTCGGCGTGCCTCTGGATCAGGAGGCTAGTGTCCTGATCCAGAGGTACGTTGGCAAAGGCGGCCTGAATGCGGTTTCCTGGCAAGGCGCCGCGACGACGCGTGTTCGCTGCACGGAGGGCGGCCACAGGAGCAGGCGGGCCGAGTTTGGCGACGTACCTCTGGATCAGGACACTAGAATCACGCCGATCGTGAAGCGCCTCCCGTCCGTGTGTTCCTCGCCCATCCTCCTGGGATCCGGGCGACCTGACATGCGCGTCCTGTTCCTGTCGCAGCGTGTCCCCTACCCGCCCAATCGGGGCGACAAGATCACCACCTGGCGACTGGTGGAGCGCATGCGGCGTTCCCACGAGGTGCGCATCGCGGCTTTCGCCCACGACGACGGGGATCGCGAGGCGGCCGCGCACTTGAACTCGATCGGCCTCTCCACCTTCGCGGTGGACCACGACGAACGCGCGGCCAAGCTGCGGTCCCTGCCGCTGATCTTCGGCGGCACTCCGCTCACCCTGGGTGTGTTCGGCTCCCGCGCCATGCAGGCGATCGTCGATCGGGAAGCCGCGCAGGCGGACCTGGGCTACGCCTACAGCTCTTCCATGGGCGCGTTCCTGCTCTCCCACGCGAAGCTCGCGCGCGTGATGCACTTCGCCGAATTGGACTCGGACAAGTGGCGCCAATACGCCCTGCGCAGCCGGCCGCCCATGCGCTGGGTGTACGGCCGCGAAAGCCGCACGCTGCTGGACTTCGAGCGTCGGGTCGCGCACTCCTTCTCCGAGAACGTCTTCTGCACGCCCCTGGAGCAGCGCATCTTCCAGGAGCGGATCCCCGGCGCCCCTTCGATGGTCCTGCGCAACGGCGTGGACCTCGCTTGGTACACGCCGCGGCCCGAGGCGGCCGAGCCGCGCCACCTGGTGTTCACCGGCGTGATGAACTACCTGCCCAACGTGGACGGCTGCGAGTTCTTTGCCCACGAGGTGTTGCCGCTCCTGCGCCCGCGCTTCCCCGACGTGCGCTTCACCATCGTCGGTTCACAACCCACGGGGCGCGTGATGCGGCTGGCCGAACTCCCGGGCGTCACGGTCACGGGCTTCGTCAACGACACTCGGGATTGGCTCGCGCGCGCCTCGATCTCCGTGGCGCCCCTGCGCATCGCCCGGGGCATCCAGAACAAGGTGCTGGAGGCCCTGGCCATGGGCCTGCCGGTGGTCGGCACCTCGAGCGCCACCCAGGGCATCGAGGGACTGCCGGGACGGGACTTTCTCCTGGCCGACTCGGCCGAGGAGCAGGCCCGCGCGATCGAGCGCCTGTTCCAGGACCCGGCGGAGGCCCGCGCCCTGGGAGCCCGTGGTCGCTCCTTCGTCGAAGCTCAGTACGATTGGGAGCGCGTGTTCGAACCCCTCGACCGATTGCTGGAACGTCTGGCCCCAGAGGCCACCCCCACCGCCCGCCCATGAGCCACGAGAGAGTCGCCGCCACGTTCGACCGCTGGGCCGCCGAAGGCCGCGACGCAGGCATGGAAGAAGAGCACGGGGACGTCGCCCGGCAGGTGCTCGCGGTGCTTCAGGTGCGCCCCGGCGAGCAGATCCTGGACCTGGGCTGCGGCAACGGCTGGGCCACGCGGCTCCTGGCCAAGAGCGCCGCGGGAGCGACCGCGGTGGGCGTGGACGTGTCGCCGCGCATGATCGCGCGCGCCGAGGAGTTGCACAGCCTGACGGTGCGCGCGCGCTACGAGTTGTGCGCCTTCGAGAACCTGGGCTTTCGAGACAGCCGATTCGACCGCGTGTTCTCCGTGGAAGCGCTCTACTACGCCGTGGACTTGGACCGCGCCCTCTCGGAGGCCCACCGGGTGCTCAAGCCGGGCGGCCGCGCCGACGTGATCGTCGATTTCTTCGTCGAGAGCCCGTCGACACGCGAGTGGCCGTCGAAGACGGGGCTTTCGATGCACTACCTTTCGACGCAGGACTGGCGCGAGGCCTTTCAGCGCGCGGGGTTCACCGGCGTGGACACCGAGCGCCTGTTCGACACCCGCCCCACCCCGCCCTCCGCCGCCGCCCACCAGGCCAGCAAGGCCGACGGCAGCCTGTGGATCCGGGCGACCAAGCCGTCCTAGGTCGCCGGGCCTGATCGCCCTCGGGCTCTGGCCGCGGCCACCGGCCCTCAGCCCCCGGGACGCAACACCGCGAGCGCCGTGCCGATCCAGGCCTCCAGGGGACGCGTCCAGACGCCGCCGAGCAGCACGGCCAGCGCCGCCAGGGTGCACAGGGCGGCTCCGCACGCCGCCCCGAGGGAGGCGCCCGCGGTCCGCGTTTCTGGGCCGAGATTCGGGCCCGGGGCTCCGAAGAGAAAGGCCGCCGCGCGCACGCCGCACAGGCAGCAGGCGGCCGAGGCCAGGAGCGCGAGCAGCGCGAATTCCCCCTGGCCGGAGTGCCCAAGCTCCAGCAGCACCCGCAGCCGTGACGCAAAGCCCGCGCTGGGCGGGAGCCCCGCGGCGGCCAGCATCAGGAAGCAGAACGCCGCGGCGATCCCCGGAGAGCGCCAGCCCGCGCCCCGCAGCAGCACCAGCGCGTCGGTTCCCTCGCGGCGCTCGAGCCGGGCCGCCGCCGCGAACAGGCCGCCGGCCGAAACAGCGGCCACCGCGACCTGAACGAGGGCCGCGCCAAGACCGGTTTCGCTCGCCGCGGCGAGGGCCAATCCCGACCAGCAGAGACAGTGGGCACCCATCCGCGACGCCAGGGCACCCAAGGTCGAAGCCCTCAGCGCGCCCAGGGCCGAGAGGACCATCCACAGGGTGCAGAGAGCGCCCGCCCAGGGGGCGCCCCGCTGGGCCAGGAGGCGCAAGGTCGCGGTCTCCGCCACCCCATCGGCCAGGCACAGCAGGGCGAGCAGGCGTCCCAGGGCTCCCACGGTGGCCGCGGCCGCCAGCAGATCGAAGGCGCTTCCCGCGAGGCTCTGCGGCGCTCCGATCCCCGATCCTCGCGCGGGCCCGAGCGCGAGGGTGATCAGGGGTCGGCCGATGCCGACCAGCAACAAGAGCAGCGCCACCCGGGCGGGCCCGGGATCCGCGCCCCCGCTGCTCACCCCGGCCCCCGACATGCCCGCGAAGTCCACGCGTCCGCTGAGGCCGTACAGGAGCACGGCGCCCGCCGCGGCGAGCGCCAGGGCGAGCGCCTGGCCGCGGAACCTCCGCGATCCCAGTCCGGAACCTGGCTCGAGGTCCGCGGTGGCGAGCAGGGCCCCCGAAAGCTCCAGCAGGGCCGCGCCAAGCACCAGGGTCGTCACCTGATTCGCCGCGAGCATCACCAGCCCGCCGCACAGGCCGCCCAGCAGCGCCACCCACTGGGCTCCCCGTTCGCGCCCGCCCCTTCGCGGGGGCGAGCTCCCGAGCACCGCCGCCACCGCCAGGGCGGCGAACAACAGCGCGGGCGCCAGGGCCGCCCCATAGGCGTCGAGTCCGATCCACGTGCGGAGCGGCGCCAGGTCCGCGGCGTTCGAGGCCGGCGAAAGGGCGGCGAAACTCACGGCGCGATCCTCCAGGCCGCGAAGGCCGCCCCGTCGAGGATCCAGGCGAGACCCTCCACCAGACCCACCGCTCCGGAAAGGGCCAGGAGAGCCGCCGCGATCCAGGCCCGGCCCTCGCGGGATTCGGCGGCACCCGCTCCGTGTTCGGCCGTGCCGATCGGAGCCGGGGAACGCGCCCGCCAGGCGGCCCGCGCCAGGAGGATCCAACCCACTGCCGCGCAGGGCGCGATCCACAGGAACAGGGGATGGAGCAGGGGGGCCCGGCCCAGGAGTCCCCCGAGGAGCGCGGCGGCGAGCGGGCCGGCCCCCGAGAACAACGGCAGGCCGAGAGCCGCGAGCAACGCCAGGCTGGCCAGGCCGGAGCGCGCCGGTCGCAGCGAGAGCGCCCAGGCCAGGGCGGGGATCGTGAGGCCGAAGTGGAGCAGCTGCAGGACGGCCGCCCGGGAAGAACCCTCCGCCAGGGTCCCCGCGGCCAGCAGGCACGCCGCCAACTGACCCCAGGCCAGGGCCGCCACGGTGCGCGGGGGCAAAGCCTCCCGATCCCCGCGGGCGAGCCAGCTCGCGATCCCAGGCAAGGACAGGGCGCCCAGCAACGCGCAACCCAGGGACGCGCGTTGGGCATGAACACCCGCCAGCGGCAAGCCCACGCGCAGCAGCAGAGCCCCCGCCGTCAGCGCGGGCAACACCGCCCAGGCCATCTGCCAGGCCTCGCGCCGGCCGTCGGCAGGCCCGCGCGCGTCCTTCCAGAGCAGGGGCAAGGGCGCGGCCAGGAAACGCAGGGCGCAGGCGACCCCCAGAAACAGCGGACACCACACGACGAACTCCAGGCCCCCGAGCGCGCCTCCCCTGGGCAGGTGTGCCCCGTCGAGGCGGCCGAGCCGCGCCAACTCCGCCAGGACGGGCAGGGACGAGGTTCCGGCCTCCAGTCGCAGACCCACGAGCGCCGCGCAGCAGAGCGCGGACGCGCCGCAGTGGAGTGCGACGAAGCGCATCACGGGGGGGGCGGCCTCGCGCTCGCGACCCAGGACGGCACCCGCCAGGAGGGCGAACACGGCGAGTTCCGAGCAGGCGAACAGCAGAAACCCATCGCGGGAGGCCAGGGCCGCGAGGGTGGCGCTCTCCGCGATCAGGAGCAGCGCCGCCCGGGCCCTCGCCCCGCGGGAACGAAAGTCGATGCCCACCCAGACGCTCGCGCTCACCAGCGCGGTGACCGCCGCGAGGAGCAGCGTCGGGCCGTCCACCGCAAGGTGGAAGTCCGCGCGGATCGCGCGCAGCCAGGGAACGCGCACCTCTCCCGCGGGGACAGGGCCACCCAGGGCCCCCCAGGTCCCCAGGACGGCCGGAAGCAGCGCGAAACCGACGCCGAGCCAGCGACCGAATCCTCCGCGCGCCGCCGCCCCCAGGGCCAGGCCCGCGAGCCCGACCAGGGGCGCCAGCACCAGAAGCAAGGGGAAGGCCGGTGTCACTCGCGCGGCTCCGACGGACCCTTGGAAAGGGGGTGCAGGTCCTCGCGCCGCGGGGCCGGATCTCCAGGGACCGGATCTCCAGCGGCCGGATGTCCAGCGGCCGGTGGGGCGGCTCGCAGGGCCAGACCCAGGGCGGCGAGGACCTCGAGCGCCGCGAGCACGATCAGCAGGTAGGCGAAGGGCGGCGGCCGGTGCGCGGGCTCCGAGCCGAAGCGCGCCAAGGCCGCGAACCCCAGAGCCGCTCCGCTGAGGGCCAGGGCCAGGGACACGGCGCAGGCGAGCAGCGTCCTGCGCGCCAGGAGGCCCAAGAGCCCCATGGCGAAGAGGGCGGCGGCCACCGAAATGTAGGCCCCCGCCCCCATCACGGCCGACCCCCACGGCCCCGGGTCCATGCGGCGGCGGCGAACACGATCGCGACCACCGCGAGCAGGACGAGCACGGTGAAGGAGGCCGGCTCCGAAAGGGGGCTCGGCACACCGACGAAGCTGGAGACCTCTGGGCCCGACTCCGGCACGAAGGCCGGACCCCAGCGCCACGCCAGCGCGCCGAGAGCAACGCCCGCCACAACGGTCGGGATCCAGCGCCGCGGCGCGGGACGCCCCACCGCGGGGGATTGCCCGGTCTCTCCGCGCGATCCCCCCACCAGGGGGGCCAGACTCCAAAGTCCCAGGCCCACGGCGGCGAACAGCGCCACGGCGGCCAGGGCGGTGAAGTCGTCCCCGAGCAGGACGAAAAGCCCCGCCGTCCCCAGCGTCGAGGCGAACAGGGGGACCGCCGCCCGGCCCGGGTCGCGGGCGAAGAGCGCGAGGCCGCCACCTCCCACGCTCACCGTGGCGAACAGCACGAACGCGAGGCCTTCGCCCGCCCTCCCTTCCGGATCCATGGCGGCCAGGGCCGAGGCCGCGCTGAGGACCGCCGTCACGCCGAGCACGGCGGCGACCGGGAGCCTTCGGGCTGCGGGACTCGGGGTGTCCATCAGCGCGCGCCCGTGACCGCGGCGAACCACTCCCACGCCCCTGCTCCGGCCAGGGCCAGAGTGGCCAGGGCGATCATGCCGGGCCAGGGAAGCCGGGTCGACCAGGGAGACGCCGCCCGGCGGGACTGTGCTCCGAGGCGGGCGGCGGCCGCCTCGAGCAGCAGCGCCTTGGCGAACAGCGTCGCCGCGCAGGCCATCTGGAACAGGAATCCGCCGAGGGACACCTGGGTGAATTCGCGGCCATCGGCCCCCACGCCGTGATTGAGGAAGCCGGGGGCCTCGCCCAGGGACTGACGCAGGGTCCAGGTCAGGGGACTCTCGAATCCACCGAGGAAGTAGCAGGCGCCGAGGACGGCCCAGGCGAAGCGCCGCACCCGAGCCGCGCTGAAGCTGCCCGAGGCGTCGTCCCGGGGCTCGCCCGCGCGGGCCGCCACGAAGACCGCGAACGACAGCAGCACGAAGGGATCCGTGAACGCGGACCAGGCCAGCCCGATCCCGGCGGACTGGGTGAGCGAGGCGGCGATCAGATTGGGCGTGCCCGCCGCGAGCAGCGCGGCGAGCAGCGCCAAACCCGCGGCGCCGGAGGCCGCCAAGGCGCGGGCCCCGCGCCCATCGGGCCGTTGGAGCGCCTCCCCCACCGTCGACAGGCCCAGGAGCGCGAGCATGGCGACCGCCCCGTGCCTCAGGTCCGCGAAGAAGACGTTGGGGGCGATGGGGCACGCGGCCAAGGCGCCGAAGGCCCCCGCCCAAGCGAAGACGCGCCCCAGGGGGCGGCCGCCGCTCTCCGCGCCGCCGGAGTCCTGGACCCCGGACCCATCCGGCGCCAGTCGCCGCTCGAGCCACGCTCCCAACCAAGCCGCCAGAAAAGCGATCGTGCCCGCGGCGATCACCGCGAGCAGCGCGGCCGCCACCAGCAGAACGAGTTCCGGCACGCCCTGGGGCGCCAGCACGCGCAAGAGATCCAGAAAGGCGTTGCTCCCCGAGCCCGACATCAGCGCCGCTCCTTGCCCGGGCCCGGCTCCGCGTCGGGTGGCGCCGAGGATCCAGCCCCGGCTCCCGCCTCCGTGCGTCGAACGGCGCGGGCAAGCCCCACGAGCGCCGCGCCGAGCGAGGCCGCGGCCAAGAGACCCAGCAGGCAGGTGCGCGCCCAGACCGCACCGGCGTCCGCGGAGCCCCTGGGCTGGGCCTCGCCCAGAGCCAGGACCCAGGGCAGCAACAGGAACACCACCAGACCTGTCGCCAGGGCGCCGAGAGTCGCCGCGGCGAGATGCGGGGTCGCGGCCGGCCCGGGTGCATCGCCCCGGGCACCTCGGCCCGGCGCGGATGTCCGTGCCTCACGGCCGCTCCAGAGCGCGATCACGACCCCCGCGGCCGCGAAGGCAAAGACGATCCAGAGATCGAAGTGCATTGGGAGGCGCCCCACGGGTCCCCCGGGCGAGTCTTCGCCGAGGCTGGACGCCAGTCAAGCACGGCGGGAATCGCAGCGCGAGGCCCGAAAAGCCGGCCGCCCCGCCACCGCCGCGCCGCGCCCGGGTCCAAGGTCCCTAGGGAACGGCAATGACCGACGCTGAAACCACAGGCACCGACCCGACGCCGCCGGACGAGGAAAATCGAGGCCGGCGCCGCGGCAGGTTCCTGCCCACGCTCGCCCTGTGTTTCGCAGCCCACCAGCTCCTCGTGTGGGTCCTGGAGGCCAGGGATCCGGTTCGCGGCGAATCGTATGGGCTGCGTTGGCTGCGAGCGCTGGCGGAGCACCCCATCCGCGGCCCCCTCGGCCTCGCCCTGGCGTTGCTGGCCGTGGTGGACCTCCTGAGGGCCCTCCTGAATCGCCCAGAGCGCACCTAGCCATGTGGGAGACACGGAGTTACGATGACATCTTGGTTGGGCAGAACCGGTTTGCCCCAAGGCGATTTCCGCCTTACCGCCTGTTCCGAGAGCCCCGGATGCCGATGCCTAACGCCCCCTTTCACTCCGTCGTCTACGGCCCTCTCAAGACCCGCCGCCTGGGGATCGCCCTGGGGGTCAATCCGGCCCCGACGGCCACCGACACCTGCGCCGCGGACTGCATCTTCTGCAAGACCGGTCAGGCCGATGCCGTCCCGATCGTGGCCCGGGCCAACGCGGTCCCCAGCGCGGGGGTGATCGTCACCGCCGCCGCCCGGCGGATCATCGGCATGTCCAAGGCGGGTGAAAAGATCGATTGCATCGTGCTTTCGGGCAACCTGGACCCGACCCGGCACCACCAGCTGCTGACGATCACGGAGAACCTGCGGGACCTGCGCAACAAGTGGTTCCCCAAGGCCGACCTGGCCCTGCTCACCGACGGCTCGAACCTGGAACCCGCCGACCACCGCCGGGCGCTCCAGATCTACGACCTGCCGATCCTGCGTTTCGAATGGGGAACAGCGAAGACCTTCTCGGCCATGACCGGCCGCAAGCAGGACGACCTGAAGACCCTGGTGACCCACGTGACGGGCATGGATCGCCTGATTCTCTCGGCGACCTTCGTCCAGGGCGCCGTGGACAACGCCAACGATGCCGAGGTCAAGGCCTGGATCAAGCGCGTCGAGGAGCTGCGCCCCAAGGAGGTGCAGATCCAGACCCTGGAGGCCCCCAAGGCCAAGGCGGCCAAGCAGAAGCCGGTGTCGGTCGCGCGCCTGGAGCAGATCGCCGCCCAGTTGACCGAAAAGACCGGCATCGCCACCACGGTCCTGGCGGAAGAACCGTTGACGGTCTGACGGTCCATGGCCCTCGCGGAATTCCGCGGCGTCTCCCACAGTTTCGGCGAGCGCGCTGCGCTGCGCTCCCTCTCGATCCAGATCCGCGAGGGTGAGGTCTACGGCCTCCTGGGCCCCAACGGCGCCGGGAAGACCACCGCGGTGCGGATCCTGTGCGGCCAACTGCGCCCAACCTCGGGGGCGGCCTTCGTGGACGGCATTGCCGTGGCCGAGGCCCCCCTGGCGGCCCGGCGCAAGATGGCCTTCGTGCCCGACGGCGCGCCCCTGTACGCCAATCTCTCGCCGCTGCAACACCTGCAGCTGGTGGGTCGGCTGTTCGGCATGGACGAAGGCGCCATCGCCGGCGAGGCGGTTCGACTCCTGGATGGCCTGGGCCTGGGGGAGCGTCGCGACGACCCGGTGGGCCAGTTCTCCCGCGGCATGCGTCAGAAGACGGCCCTCGCCTGCGCGATCCTGCCCCGCCCCAAGCTCTTGGTGCTCGACGAGCCCCTGGAGGGCCTGGACGCGCCCACCACCGCCATGGTCAAGGAACTCCTGCGCGAGTGGGCGCGCGGCGGACGCTCGGTGCTTTACACCTCCCATCAACTGGACGTGGTCGAGCGCGTCTGCGACCGCATGGCGATCCTGCACCAGGGGGCCCTGGTGGCCGAGGGGACCCTGGAGGAGTTGCGCGCGCAATCCGCTTCCACCGGCGGAGCCGCGACCCTGGATCAGGTCTTCCGCGCGGTGACCCACGCGGAGGATCCGCTCGCTCAGGCCCGCAGGGTGCTAGGCCGGCTGGGGTGAGGGGCTGAGAGTGTGGCGGCGCCCACATGGGCGCGAGGGACCTCCACGTTTCGCAGCCTCGAAAACTGCGCCCACACCAAGCGGATGCTGCCACAGTGGCAGGACCGCGAGACTCGCTCTGGGCTCGGGTTCGGTTTCAAGCACCGTTCGTTTACCCGACCCAACCGAGGGCCACCAACTCGCTTGCGAAAGTGCGCAACTAACCGTACGTCATCCAGCCAGCAAGGCCCAGGTTCGCCCGCCCGCGGGGGGGTTGGTTTTTTTTTTTTTTTCCGGGGGGGGGGGGACTACCAACATTGGCGCTTGCATGTTGGCTTGTTTAACGGCAGTAGTACTCATATGAATCTCGGTCAAACCACCATGATGATGGTTCGGCACCCTCGCTCTCCGACAGTATGATGCTGCGCGAAGCTGCTAGGAGACTCGTGAGATCTTGACCGTCACATCCGGTCACAACGATTGCCGAGGGAGGACTCGGTGTATTAGGGCATAATTGTGCGAGGAGAACGAGCTCCCCTATCCACCCGATAGCGACGCGTTGATGCGCCTCTGCGTTTACCTCGCAAAGCCCCAGGAGCAGACCCTCAAATTCCGGCAGTACCATTCGATATACATATCTCCCCTCAGGAATTGCAACTGCAGAAGCCGAAGCGCCGCCTGCAAGGTCCGCCAAGGCGCCGCAGGAGCCTGTGGCGCCACCCACCGCAAAGAGCTGGAGTTTGCCATTCGCTGGCGCGCCATTAATCGTACAATTGAACTCAACTGCAGTCAGCTTAATCTCCACCAGCTGATCCGGGTCTTTATTAACACTAAAGGCTCGGAACCCGACGCCTCCGGCGCTATGGATTGCAACTTGCATTGTAGTATCCGGAACAGCATCAAGTACTTGCCTTCCATTCTGCTCTATGCCGGACAGCACCGTTGGAGCCCTGTCAAGACTAACTCCATCTACGAAGGAAATGGCCAAGTTCGTTCCGCGTGCGGCCCCAGTCCAGCTCAACTCCACACGTTTTCGGATCAGCGGCGCCAAGATCACGTCGTTCTTGTTGGAGCTTGCAACTAGTTCCACGACGGTTGACACTCGTTTAGAATTCTGCTCAGCCCATATCTGGCATTTAGCATTGGCAGTTGTTTCGAAAAACCACTCATCACGATTGGTTTGCGCTGTCTGTGGACGTGACGCACCACCATCAGTTGCCGCCAAGACTCTTACCACCAGAGGGGGGCTGAGATCAGACAGGGCCAAGCTATTCCAAGTTGGAGTCTTGCCGCCAATTTTCACAAGTTCGTTCGATTCATCAAGGGAAATAGTAACGCTCCAACCACGCTTCGCGATGTCCTCGATGCTCAAATGCCGGCGCACTGTGCGTGCCACATATTGCGAGTTTGGAACAACGATGGTCACAGAACCCTCCATAGGGAATCCACGAAATCGAGATACGCCATCGATGTCAGTTGGCTCGACCAGCACGTAGCTGCGGTACATTGTACTCTTCGGAGTACGTTCAGTCGGAGTAGAGCATTCAGCTGTGATCGGGATGTTGGCCAACTCACCAGCGGTTGCCCCGCGCCGAGTGAGGTAGACAGATACTAGAGCTCCCGATTTGCAATGCAAATCCTGCTGAATACCGTTGGCCGACTTCTTGGGCAACCTTACATAGAGGGGCGTGGTTTCGTCGCTCGTGACCCAGACCGCGTCCGGTGGAGTGCGCATTCCAATCAAATAATACGTACAGGATTCAGCCGCCACAATTCCCTGGTATAGAGTGGGACCGGGCGCAATGATCTTGATTCCGCGGGGTGTCCTTGGGGCTCCATCAACGAAGATCGTTCCTGTGACGTCGGCAGGGCGGAATACCCCGTCAACGACAATGTCGACTTCGTACAGGAGCAATTGCTCGCCCGACACTGGGAGGCCGTTCGGGATGCGCAATTGGTTAAGAGAGATCTGTGAGGGAGGCTTGCCTGGCTGCGCAGCCACTACGACCGCGTATTGAGCTTCGCTGGGGAGTAAAACGTCGGTAACTGGCCCGCGGATCGCCGTTTGAATCCGCCCCATTGCGGGGTCATTCTCCACTGGCCTAGCGGAAGAGAATTTGACGAAGATCTGACCATTGGTAATGGCCATGCCTTGTCCGTCAACGACGCTTACCAATAACTTTGTCCCTATCTCAGGGCTAGAAGCTTGGGGGAACGGCTGTGCTCGGGCCGATTGGGCCTCGTCAGGCAGGATGGGAATCGGCTCGAGTTCGCTGACCGCATCATCAACTCCTGATACAGAATTCGCCACCTTCGACGTGAGGTAGGCATCAGGAACAACTGCAACATTCGATGGCGATGGCCGGAGGTAAACAACGGCGAAAACCGATAGCAGTCCAATCGACAGTAGTAGGCTTACGGACGCAAGCCTCAAGCGCGTTCCTATAGCTCGGACTGTCCCTCCCGGGCGAACAGAGACTTCAGTATCAATCCTAGGAAGCATACGCTACGAATGAAGTGGGTTCATTACGAGATATGTGTGCATGCACGGCGCCCAAAAACAGGCTGATGGATCCTCGGAACAACGACCCAAGCCTTGCAGGGCTCAACCTGTTGATGCACGCCCTGACGCAGTTTGTAGGTACGACTGTTTTGTGCATGTGTCGCTATCCCCGGCGATCTTTCACTCGTTTTTTAGGCGGCCAGACCATATGAGCATCCTTGTTGCGTGGTGGGCCTCCCACATCTCTTGATACCCTTCTGGCTGCCGATAGATAGGGGGAGTCCAAAAGAATTCTCTGGAACATGGCGGCAGGTTGCAACCTCTTTCGCTACAACCACTTGCAGCGACGCCTGACTCGAGTGCGGCGACGAGAGTGCTGAGGTCTCCACGTAGCCGACCGAGTATCCCGCGTTGCTGACGGCAAGCAACCTTTGCATGGGCTGCTCCTCCTGACCCCAGCACGGGGGTTGTGGCCGGGCATGTCAAATGACCCCTCTGCGGGCATGAAACGTGACCCCCTCCTGGAGGTCGGTATCATGAGGCTTGCGAGGCCTACTTCTTTGCGGTGCCCTCCTGCCTCTGGCGCGTCTTGTGGTCCTTCATGCGGAAGGACTCGCCCACGATGGGCACCAGATGCGCGTGGTGCACGAGGCGGTCGAGCACGGCGCTGGCGATGACCGGGTCAGGGAAGACCTCGGCCCACGACTCAAAGCTCTTGTTGCTGGTGACGATGATGCTCTTCTTCTCGTAGCGGCTGGCGATGATGCGATAGAAGGCATCGGCGAGTAGCCGGTCGAGCGGCGTGAAGCCGAGCTCGTCGAGGATCACGAGATCGGGCTCGACGAAGGCATCGATGCGCTGCTCGACGGTGTGGTCGGCATGGGCGGCGCGCAGATCGGCGGCGAGATCCTGCACGGTGGTGAAGCGCACATCGAGGCCGCGCTCGCAGGCCTTGAGACCCAGCGCGATCGCGAGGTGCGTCTTCCCCGTGCCGGGCTGTCCGACGAAGATCACGTTCTCGCGGCGCTCGACGAAGTCGCACGCGGCCAGCGTCTTGATCAGCTTCACGTCCAGCTTGGGCTGGAAGTCGAAGTTGAATTCTTCGAGCGTCTTCGCCAGCGGGAAATGCGCCGCCTTGACGCGATTCATCAGTCCCTTGTTGTCGCGCGACTCCAGCTCGCCATCGACCAGCGCTCCCAAGAACTCCACGTACGATTGCTTGCCGCGAATCGACTCGGTGTTCTGCGCCTCGAAGGACTGCGCCATCCAGGCCAGGCGCAGGCGCCGCAGTTTGGTGTCCATTGCGTTGCTCACGATGCGGCCCTCCCCGCGCACAGCAGCGCGTCGTACTCGTCCAGCGATCGGCCGAAGTCCTGCCGCGGCCGGACGCCGATCGCCTGCAGCGGCTCGAGCGGCAGGTCCTGCAAGCCACGCTGCAGGATCGACTCGACGCGTGCAGCGCCGTCGAGCGCTCCGAAGTGCAACGCCCGCGCGCAAGCGCGCTCGAGTGCGGCGTCTCCGAAGGCCGTGACGAGCCGAGCGAGCCGCGCGACCTGGTCGCCGAAGACCCACGGCCCTTCGCGTAGCCGACCGAGGTACTCGATCGTGCACGGCCCCGCGGACCGCACCACCTCGACGCGGCGGCGATGGATCTCGTGCGTGGCGAGTCTCTTAGTCGGCGGGTAGTGCTCGTTGTCACAGCTCGGGGTATCAGAGCCACCCGTAGTTCGGGCAAGCGGATCCACCCCGCGGGTGCCCTGACCGGGGTTCCAGTTCGGGCAAGCTGATCCACCTCAGTTCGGCCAAGCGGATCCACCTGGTTCCGGGCAAGCGGAGCCACCCTGGGGGTGGGCATCGATCCGCGTCCGGGCTGCATCGCCCATATCCTTCTCGGCCACCCAAGCCAAGGAGGACCCGGGATGGCTGCCAGGAGGACGGACATGCATCGACTGCAGGAAGTGATTCGACTTCATCGGATGGGCAGAGCGTGCGTCGGATCGCGCGGCAGCTCGCCATGGGCCGGAACACGATCCGGGAGTACCTGGGCGTGGTCTCGACGGCGGGTCTGCTCGAGGGGCTGCCGACGCCCTTCCCGAGCAGGACGTGCTCGCGTCCCTGGTGCGCGAGCACGAGGCCGCCGGCGGATCGTCGTCTCCACGGTCGACACCTGGCGCAACGAGATCGCTCGTCTGCGCTCGCAGGGCGCGGGTCCGACGGCGATCCACGATCACCTGCGGGTGAATCAGCCCGACTACTCGGGCAGTCTCTCGGCGATCAAGCGCCTGTGCCTGCGGCTCGAGAACAGCGAGGGCCCCAAGGCCACCGATAGCCTTGCGCGTCGAGACGCCGCCCGGCGATGTCGCGCAGGTGGACTTCGGCTACGCCGGCAAACGCTACGACCCCGTGCGTGGGATCCTGCGCAAGAGCTGGGTCTTCGTGATGACGCTCGGCTTCAGTCGCCGCTCCTTCTGCGCCCTGTGTTTCGACCAGAAGATCGAGACCTGGATCCGCTTGCACATCGAAGCCTTCGAGCACTTCGGCGGTGTGCCCCGGGTGATCGTGCCGGACAACGAAGGCCGCGGTGGTGCGGGCGGCCTTTTGCGTCGACGACGATCCGCTGATCCAGCGCAGCTATCGCGAGCTGGCGCGCCACTACGGCTTCCAGATCGACCCGACGCCGCCGCGCTCGCCGGAGAAGAAGGGCAAGGTCGAGGCCGGCGTGCGCTACGTCAGCGGCAACTTCCTCAGGACCTGGAGTCGACCGATATCGTCCAGGACCAGGCTGCGCTCGAGCGCTGGACGATGGAGGTCTCAGATCGGCGCGTGCATGGGACGACGGCTCGTCGTCCAATCGAGCTCTTCGAAGAAGCGGAGCGCTCGGCGCTGATCCCGCTGCCGAAGGCGCGCTTCGAGATCGTGATCTGGAAGCTGGCGCGGCTACACAGCGACAGCCACGTGCAGGTCGATGGCGCCTTCTACTCCGCGCCCTGGAAGCATCTGCATCAGGACCTGTGGGTGCGCTGCACGAGGACATCGATCGCGATCTGGCTTGGGGAAGAACACCTGTGGACGCACGCCAGGCTTCCACGCGGCGGCCGCAGCACGGTCAGGGAACACCTGCCCGAGCATCGGCGTGACTGGTGCGAGCGCAGCCGCTCGCACTGGGAGGGGCGTGCGAAGCGGATAGGTCCCGAGGTCGAAGCGCTCGTCGCTGCGGTCTTTTCGGCCGACGACGTCTTGACCCAGCTACGTCGCGTGCAGGCGATCGTCACGCACCTGGAGACCTTCCCCAAAGACCGTGCCTGCAAGGCAGCAAGCGGGCCTCCACTTCGGCTGCCTCGAGTACCGCGGCCTGAAAAACATCCTGCGGAAGGGACTCGACCTCGAGCCCCTCCCCGGAGAGCGCGTGCGAGCGTGGTCGAAGGGGCACGCTTCGCTCGTCGACCCACTGAGTCCCTCTTCGCTCACCAAGAAGGCCTCCATGTCCATCACTGACGAACTCGTGCCGGTGCTCAAGAAGCTACGGCTCTCCGGCGTGCTGAACACGCTCGACCTGCGGACCAAAGAAGCAACCGACGGGGTGATCTCGCACTCCGACTTCCTCTTCCGGGTCTGCTGCGACGAGGTGCAGCGGCGCGAGTCCAAGCAGCTCGAGCAGCGCCTGCGTCGCGCGAACTTCGAGACTACGAAGCGCCTGGAGGACTTCGAGTGGTCCTTCAATCCGAAGATCCCGAAGGCCAAGCTCGTCGATCTCGCGGCCTGCCACTTCGTCGAGAAGCAGGAAAACGTGCTGCTGATCGGCCCGACGGGCGTCGGCAAGTCACACCTCGCGCAGGCAATCGGCGAACGCGCCTGCCGTGGCGGGCATTCGGTCGCATACACGTCGGCGCACCGAATGCTCTCGACGCTGCGCGGCGCGCGTGCGGACCAGAGCTACGACAAGAAGCTCCTGCGCTACACGACGCCCGATCTCCTGATCGTCGACGACCTGGGCTTGCGGCCCCTGGACGAGGAACCGATCGACCTCTACGAGGTGATCCGGCAGCGCTACGAGCGCGGCGCGATGATCGTCACCTCAACCGCGCGATCGAGGAGTGGCATCCGCTCTTCCTCGACGAGCTGATCGGCTCGGCGGCCATGGACCGGCTGCTGCACCACGCTCACGTCGTGGTCATGGAAGGACACTCCTACCGCAACCCGCCTGGGGCTCGGAAGGCGAGCTGAGAGATCGGCTCATGGTCGAGGTGGATCCGCTTGCCCGAACTGGGGCCCGATTTTTCCGGCTACCCCGAGCCTGGCTTTCCAGGAGCCTCATCCCGATCCTGCCAGGCGCCCTAGGCGACTTTTCCAGCCGCGCCCAAGTGGATCCGCTTGACCGAACTGAGGGTGGATCCGAATGGCCGAGCCTTGACACTCGTCGAGTGTGACCGCCACGCCGCGCCCGCGCGCGCACGCTCGTGCGTGGCGATGCATTCACCGTTGGCGTACGTCGATCCGCTGCTCGCTGGTCCGCACGGTGACCGATGTGCCGACGAAGGAGTACGGCACCGAGTAGTAGTTCGAGAGCACGTGCACATGGCAGTCCTGCGCACCTTGTGGCGGGAAAAACTCGTGATCTCGTACGGATCGGCCGGCGGTGCACGCAGCGCGGGCGTTCTGATTCCTCGAAGAGATCGACGGGACGCCGGCGCGTCGTGCCGTGCACGCGCACGAGCGCGACCTCGCGCCGCCAGCGCGCGAGCCAGGCACAGGCATCTTCGAAGGTGACCAAGCCTCGTCCCACGAAGCAACTGTGCTTGACGTAACCGATGTCGCGGCCGGTGCGGCCCTTGTCCGTCGGCGCTTCGGCCGCGCGGCGTCGGGCAGCGTGCCGTAGTGCTGGCACAGGCGAAAGAAGTCCTCCTGGTAGCGCTCGCCCAGCGCGCTGATCAGCACGGCGGACTTCAAATTGTCGGGCTTGATGCGCGTCGGCGCGCCGCCAAGATCCTCGAAGCCGCGCCGGATCGCGCCGAGAAACGTCTGGACGGTCTGGTCGAGCACGAGCTCGTAGTAAGAGTAGCGGCTGAAGCACAGGGTCATCGCGAACAGCCACACCCGGCGTTGCGCTCCCATCGACGAGCAGCGTGCCGATGTCGCCGAAGTCGATCTGAGCCCTCGCCGGGCGCGAAGCCTCATGCGGCAGTAGACTCGGGCTCGACGCTTCAGCGCACGCACGGCACGCTTGACGGTCTCGTAGCAAGCGCCGAGGCCGGGCAGCGTGCAGAGGTCTTGGTAGATCTGCACGCCGAGAGACCTTGCGCACACCTTCTGCCCCGATCACCTGGACGAAGGGATCGAGCTTTCGGAAACAGCCGCGCGACGCGGCTCGTCGGCACCGCCTGATGCGGCTGATGGACTTGCGGCACCGTGCGCCGATCGATGCCCAGGCGGCGAGCGATCGTCTTCTTGGGGACGCCTCTTCGTGGAGGGCACGGACGGACAGGAACGAACTCATTGAGATCACCTCGTTGCCTCCCGCGGTCGCTCCAGGCGACCCCGCGGAGAGATTGGAATCGAACGGATGGGGGACCTCCAGGCGTCCAGGTCGCTCTGGTCGCCCCACTGGCCCTGCGCGACCCGGACGCCGCACGTCACGCGCCACTGGACGGATCAGCGCTGGCCCACGGGGGGCCAGCGTTTCTTGTTCTTGGGGTCCGTTCGGGGACAGAGGTAACAGGTTGCGTTCAGACGCGCGCCAGAGTTTCCGGGATGGATAGGGTTGCCCGTCCGGGGCCCTCAAATCGGAAGGAATTACGTGAACACCACAACTATCGCAGTGGCCTGTGGAGACCAAAACGACCAAGGCAGAGCAATTATGCTCACGGTGGTTACAATATGTCCTCCCCACGGAGATATTCCCAGCAGCATCATCCCGTGTGTGAGGACTACCGGCAACCGATATTTGTCCATGTTATCCGCATGAGCGAAAATCGGCAGCACTAACACAGAATACCTGAGCTATCGTGCCGACCAGTGACCATGCCAATAGCACCCACCACCCCGTGTGGCCTGACCTCCCACTCCTGAGATCACTCCCAAACGCTCCGACAATCACCACGGTGACTGGAATCGCGGCAAGCGCCCATACGTCGAAACCGGTCTGAGCTGCGAACTCCTGCAAACCATATAGATTCAAGTCGGGGCCCTGCATGTAGTAGCTTGCACTCGCGAGAAGCGCCAACAGCAAGAATATCACTGCGGATGATACTCCGACCAAGGCCGAAGGTATCCCACCACGTTCCGTCAGGTTCAGGTACTTCATCTTGGAGGCGGCTTCGGCGGCCAGGACGTCGGGCGATCGGTCTGCCCCTTTGGCTTCGCCGGAGGTGTGGCGTTCACGTAATTCCTTCCGACTCGAGGGCCCAGCCATGCGGGATGCCTTGTGTCTGTTCGACGAAGCCGAGACACTCGAGCGCCATGCGAAAGCGACGCAGGAGTCGTGAAGCAGGCACGATCCCGCGATCCTCGTTCCGCGGCGTGTTCCCGTCAAGGACCCGATGGCGGTTGTCCTGGTACCGACACTCTGGTCCTTGCTCCTAGCTTCCGGGCGATCCTCTCGTGCTCGGTGGGGTCCATGCCCCGGCGCTGGCCGTGGTGGGGCGGCCTTGCGGCCCCGGGCTCGATGAACTCGACGACCCAAGCATCGCAGGCGAACCGGCCCGGACAGAACGCGACGATTCGGATGGGGTGCGCAACAGTTCCGTCCCCCAAGCCGCCTGATACACCGTCCCCTGACATCAATCAGGCGAGGCCAGCCGACCGCAGTGAGCCGCTGGCCTCTGGCACAGCTACCGAAGCTGTCCTTGCGTGTCCGTCAGATCCCAATCGGGATCACACCTAGTGGTGGTCAGAATGACGCGGGCTCAGTCTGGGTTCCCCCGCCCTGTCAGCTAGAGCAGGAGATGCAGGAACCCGAAATGGCCCGGACCTCAATGTCCTTCACGACGACACTGAAGAGCTTCTGGGATGGCATGCCGCACTGAAGGACGCCGTAGTCAGTGAGCGAGGCGTGCCCGCCGTCATCGTCTGTCGAACCATGGGGCCCCTCGATGAAGATCTCACACGGAGCATCTGCCCAGCAAGCGACTCGAAGAGCCCAGTAGCAGCCGTCTTCGGGGCACTCGCCCAAGCCGCAGCATCCGTCCAGCTCAGCCAGTACCGTGATCGAAATGTGGTCGAAGCTGTCCGGCTCTTCACTAGGATTAGGGGCGACGACGTGGAGGCCTTCGAAGCAAATGCACTCTGACGTGCATTCCTGAGTTGCGTAGCCCGGGCTCGCGAACGCCAAAAGGCAAGACGCCGCACAGAGGTTAGAGATCCCGGTCGGCAATGCGAGCACGTTTGCTGTCTCCTTGTCATCATGGCGGAACAACAGCTACCACTCACGAATCAGTGCCCCGACGGCGGCTTCAGCGGCCGCCAGTGCACCTAGTCGATCCGCGTGTGACACGTCCAATTCGGAAAATTCCCCCAGGCGCACCTCGATGTTATGAGAATACGGACGACCATCAGGGCCTTTGCCTGAAAGATTCGAAATGTAAGATCCAGAGTACTCGTCAATGGGCCTGAGTGGGATTGAGGCATATGCCCCGTCCTTTAGCTTCTGGTCCATGCACCGATCCAAAACCTGGAAGAACTTCGCTTCCGCTGCCTTTGCCGCCAGGGCCTCGCTTTCCACAAGCGCCTTCAAGGCCTGCATCTGCCCAGCGGTCGGACTCTTACCATCCGGGTTGAACTGGTCAGAGGCCAGATAGTATTCTGGGTTCTGGAGGACAATGCGATTCTCTGTTCCTCGCGCCTTTTTGGGCGTTCTGACTTTTGCCTTCGGAAGCTCACCATCCCTGGGGAGCTCAACGGCTTGCCGAGGGGCGGCCTTCGCCTCCGCGTCGCTTCCTGTATCTGCGACTTGCAGTGACGGTGATTGATCAGGCGTGGTGTGCACGGGTTCGGGTGTTTCCATCGATGCCAACCGTCCGTCGCCTAGCAAGAGCAGGCTTGCAATGCCGAGCGCGATCACGACTGCAAGAGCAATTAGGATACGCATTGTTTCACCTGTTTGGGGTGCGCTCCTGACCACGTCGTCTCCCCAGTGGCTCGCATCCGGGAATGCTGGCACAGGCAGCCGCAGTGACCTTTGACTACCTCGCGATCTATGGATCGAGCACATGACCCGCAGGCGGTCGTGCCATTGCCGCGCCCGCATGTTGCGCGGCAAGGAGTGCGCTGCGCCCCAATGCATCGGGGATCCATGTCCGGAGTGAGCATCGCGAACCAAATCCTGCGCTAGAAGCTCGCATTCTGTCAACCATGGAAGGGGCTTCCACTGCTATGGCACCGGAGCTTACCGCGTGGATAGTGCCACTCGTTGTAGTGCTTTCCGTCCTTTTCCGATTGACGGCCATTGTACAGCAGTAGCATCTGGAATGACCACTTGCAGGGTGATCCCGTTCCACCCCACAAGTCCAGCGGCGGTCCCCCACTGGACTACAAGAACGCGCGGGGGAGGCGAACTTGCAGCCGTGGGGACGATGCCCCTCCACGCTGGAAACCCCCACCGAAACCCGTCAGGGCCGGCGCGCGATCGGGGTGGGCTTGAGCTGGTCGTCGACCGCGACCATGGTCACCTTGGCCTCGGTGACGTGGATCGTCTGGGTGCGATCGCGGGCGCGCTGGGCCCACACGGACACGCCCACGGTGATCGAGGTGCGGCCCACCTTCAGGGTCTTCGTGAAGAACGAAACCAGGTCGCCGACGAACACGGGGTGTCGGAATTCGATCTGGTCCATGGCGATGGTCACGATCTTGTCCGGGTGGTACTGGTGCGCCTCGATGGCGGCCGCCAAGTCGATCTCCGAGAGGATCACGCCCCCGAAGATCGTGCCCAGTGCGTTGGTGTCGCGCGGCATCATGACGCGCCGGATCGAGGGCTGCTGCTGCTGGGGAAACGCCGCTTGGGGATGGGTCATGGTGCGTGGGCGAGCATGGATCGGGACCAGGCCAGTACCCGGGCTTCCAGCTCCGGCGTCTTGCCCTTGAAAAAGTGATCGACGCCGGGGATCTCCTCGCTGTCCACGTGTGCAGGCAGATCCGGCACGTGCCGCGCGAGGTCGGCCCCATTGCCGTACTCGTCCGCGCCGGCGGTGATCAGGTGCGTGGGCACCCGCACGCGACGCAGGAACGAGCAGTCGAACTTCAGGCACGGCATCGTGATGCACAGGACGCGGGCGATGCGCCGGTCGCGGCCGGCGAGGGAGGCGATCGTGCGCGCGCCGAAGGAGAAGCCCGCGCCCCAAAGGGGCACCCCGGGGAAGCGGGATTCCAGCCAGTCGAGGGCCGCCGAGGCGTCGCCCTCTTCGGCTCCGTTGCCGTCGTGGATCCCCTCGCTGGCCCCCACGCCGCGGAAATTGAAGCGCAGCACGGCCAGACCCGCATGCTGCAGTCCTCGCGCCGTGCGGAACACCACGTTGTTGTCCAGGGTGCCTCCGCCCAGGGGATGGGGATGGCAGACCACCGCCGCGGCGCGCGGGGCGACACCGGCTTCCGGCGGAGCACCGGCGGCGGGCTCGGGCTCCCACAGCACGGCTTGCAGGCGTCCCGCGGGTCCGGGGATGAAGAATCTCATCGCGAGCCGTACTGTAACCCGCCACCGATGGCTTCCCGAGCGCTGATCCTGCTGCGGGCCCGCCTCGCGGCGGGCCGCGACGGCGCCCGCCTGCCGATCGCCTCGCTGTTCATGCAGGCCTTCGCGGCCACGGCGCTCTGCGCGCTGACTCCGCCGGACTTGCCCCCCTTCGCGGCCGCGCTGTTCGGCCTGTGCGCCGCGGCCTGCCTGGTGGCGATCCCGCTGTTCGGCGAGCTGGGCGATCTCCTGGTGCGCGACGAAGCGGAAGCCTGGGTCAGCGCGCTGCCCGTGGAGGAGCGCGACCTGCGCCTGGCGCGGCTCGGGCACCTGGGCATCGAGCTGGGACTCTTGACGTTGGGCGCGATCCTCCCGGCGGCCGTCCTGCTGGATGGACTCTCCCCCGGCCAGCGCCTGGGGCTGGTGCTCGCGGCCCTGGCCCAATCGGCCTGCCTGGCCGCCTGTCTGTCGGTCGCCATGGGTGCCTTCGCCCGGCGCGCGAGCGCGCTCCTGGTGCTGCTGCAGTCCTCCCTGTTCCTGTTCGCCATCGTCGGCGGCACGCTGGCCCTGCGCCACATGTCGGAGCTGCGACAATTGGCTTCGCCCGTGGACCGCGGTCTCTACTGGCTGCCGTCCGCCTGGTTCGCCGCGCCCTTCGCGACCGCTCAGGGCTCCACCACGGGCTGGGCCTGGTCCCTGGCGGGAGTCCTGGCGAGCGCGGCGGCGCTTGCGGCCCTGCTGTTCGTGCCCGCCCCGCGACTCCCGCCGCCCAGCGGCGCGCCGCTGCTCCTGGGCCGCCTGCTCGCGCCCCTGCGGAACCTCGCCCTGCGGCTGTGGGTGCGGCCGCGCGAACGGGGCGTGTTCGAATTGGTGTTCGAGGGCCTGCCGCGCGAGCGCGAGTTCGTGCTGCGCACCTATCCGCTGGTGGGGCTGCCGCTCGCCTTCCTCGTCGTCGGCATGCGCGGCGAGGACGCGGCGGGCGCGCGGGCGCTCCTGGCACTCTTGCTCTTCACGCCCGGCGTGTACTTGCCGGTGCTCCTGGCCCACGTGCCCGTGAGCGCCTCCCACCGCGCCCGCTGGATCCTCGATGGAGCTCCCATCGCGCGGGCGGACATCGACAACGGGGCCATCAAGGCCGTCACGCTGCGCTTCCTCGTGCCGCTCTACGGGGCCCTGTCGGCACTGGCCTGGTTCCTGTGCGGGCCGGTGTTCACCCTGCACGTGGCGCCGGTCACGTTCCTGGTGACCCTGGCGGTGGTGCGCCAGGTGTGGCGCGCCTTCGGCATCGAGAAACCGCTGTCCACCGCCCCCGACAACGTGGCCGTGGAGCAGTCGTGGTTCAACGCGATGATGGTGATCGCCCTGCTGCTCACCGTCCTGGCGGTGTTCGCGGAGCGGCTGCTCGCCTCGCCTTGGGTCGCCCTCGCCGCGGTGGCGGTGTTGTTGTTCCTGGAATGGAGCCAGGACCGCGCCCTCAGCCGCGAAGCTCGAGATACTGCTTGAGGTCCAGGGCCAGGGGGCTCTCCACGCGGATGCGGGCGCCGGTGGAGGGCGAAGTGAAGGCGAGCCTGTGGTTGTGCAGGGCGTGGCGCTCGAGTTCCAGGTGCTCGCGGTCCCGGGCCGAGAGGCAGTCCTCCGCGTAGCGCCGGAACACGCCCTCGTCGACGCCGTAGAGCTTGTCCCCCACCAGGGGATGGCCGATGGCGTCGAGGTGCACGCGGATCTGGTGCTGGCGGCCGGTGAACGGGCGACAGGCCACCAGGGTGCAGCGCCCGTGCCGGGACACCACGTTCCAGTCGGTGCGAGCCTCCTGGCCGTCGGCCACCACCGCCATCTTCAGGCCCACGGAGCTCGTGCGCGCCGGGCCGATGGGCAGGTCGATGGTGCCGCCCTGGCCCTCGACGGCCCCGTGCACGATGGCGAGGTACTCCTTCTCGGTCTTGCGTTCCTCGAACTGGCGCATGAACTCGGCGTGGGACTCGGGAGTCTTGCCGATCAGGATCAGCCCGCTGGTTTCCCGGTCGAGCCGATGGCACAACCTGGGCCGCGCGTCGCGGTGCAGCCGGTCGTAGTGGAAATGGGCGTGCACGCGCTGGATCAACGTGTCCGAGAGGTAGCGCCCGGAGGGATGCACGGCGAGCAGCGGCGGCTTGTCGACCACCAGCGCGTCGTCGTCCTCGTAGAGCACGCTGATTTCCGTGGTGCTGGGCTGCTCGATGCGCCGCACCGGCTGGTCCTCGGGCACGGCGATGATCACGCGGCTGCCGTGGCCCAGCTTGCGGCCGGGGCGGCGTTCGACGCGGGCCTCGCCCGAGCCCTTCGGCTGGTCCGGGGTGGCGGCGTCCACGCTGACGGCGCCCTCGCGGATCAGATTCTGCACCGCGCTGCGGGAGCGCCAGGTCAGGTGCATGGCCAGGAACACGTCGAGTCGCACGTGCACCTCGGCCGCGGTCACGCGCAGGGCGCTGGCGTCGACCGTGAGCTCCACCGAGTCGACGCTGGCGTTCAGGTCGCGGTCCTTCTTGAACACTCGCATGGGGCTCTGGGGGCGCGGACGCCTGGCGGGTCCTGGACAAGCAAGAAGCACGCGTGGGACGCGTGCTTCCTGAAGCTCAACTGGATGTCCGGGACCGGCCCGGAGCGGGGCGGCTCACATCATCGACGGGGCTTCGCGGTCGCGGGAGCCCATGCGGCCCGCGCCCTTGCGAACCACGCGGCGCTTCTTGGTCGGCACCCGGCCGGAGGCCTGCTGGCGGGCGAGGCGCGTGGCGCGCTGGATCGTGCGCAGGCGCTCGCGGCGCTCGCGGCGGCGCTTGTCGGAGCGCTTCTCGTGCCAGGTGTTGGCCTTGGCCAGCCGGAAGACGCCGCTGTAGTTGCACTGGCGCTTGAAGCGCCGCATCGCGGCTTCGAGAGACTCGTTGGGACGGATCTGGACTTTGATGACCAAGCGCGAAGACCTTTGACGACGACGGGCGGTGGTAGGCGGTGGACCGGGGAAGCAGACGGGCGCCGGGCACGCTGGGTGCCGGGGACAGCCCGCACGAGAGGGGCGGAGAGGTTACTCCTTCGCCGATCCCGGGGCAAGGTGCTGCCCGGGTCGCGCCGGCACGCCCGGACGCCCTCCTCGGGCCCGGGCCGGGGCCCGCCGGTGGGCCGCCCGGCCGCCCCAGGCTGGAAAAGTGCCGCTTGGCCGGGGAAGCTCAGGCCGTGAAGCCCCAGGATCGAGGCCCCGGCGAGGCGGAGCACGCCCCCCGGCGGGTGGGTCCTGACCTTCTCCAGGGCGGATCGGGCCGCGGCGGGAGCGCGGGTGGCGGCCCCCCCCGGGACGGCGAGGAGACCCTCCAGGGCAGCATCGAGGTGGTCACCTTCCACCGACCCGAGTCCTTGTACACGGTGCTGCGGGTGGCCCCGGATCCGGGCTTTCGGGACCCGGGGTCCACGGCCATGTTTCGCGAGAGCAGGCTCGTGGCGGTCGGGAACATGCCCGAGCCCGGGGAGGGCCTGCGGGTGCGGCTCCATGGGCGCTGGACGACCCACCCCTCCCACGGTCGTCAGTTCGAATTCAGCGACTTCGAGGTGCTGGCGCCGGCGGACGCGGCCGGACTGGAGCGCTACCTGGCCTCCAAGGCCTTCGAGGGCATTGGGGAAGTGCTCGCCCACAGGATCGTGGAAACCCTGGGCCCCAGGGCGCTGGAGGTGATCCGCGAACACCCCGAACGTCTCGCCGAGGTCCAGGGCCTGAAGGCCAAGGCGCGCACGGCCCTGGTGGAGACCGTCCGACGGGAGTTTGCCGCCCACCAGCTGCACGCCTTCCTGCGCGGGTCCGGGCTCGGCCCCCGGCAGTCGGCGGCCGTGGCCCGCTCCCTGGGTCCTGAGAGCGAGGCCCTGCTGCGGGAGGACCCCTACCGGCTGGCGGGGAAGGTGGAGGGCATCGGATTCGCGATCGCGGACCGCCTGGCCCTACGGCTGGGATTCACGCCGGCCGGGCCCGAACGGGTCCGGGCGGGGCTGCTGCACACCCTGCGCGAGGCCTCGGGCGACGGACACACCCTGCTCGGGCAGGCCGAGCTGCGAGCCGGCGTGCGGGAGCTCCTCGAGGTGCCCCTGACGGACGCCGAGCTCGGCGCGGCCCTGGAAGAACTCGTGGCCCGGCGCGAGGTGACCCTGGAATCGACGCTCGGGGACGAGCCCCTGGTCTACCTCCCCTGGCTCTCGGCCTGCGAGGCCGGGGTGGCCGCCAGTGTCGAGGCCATGCTGGCCCGCAGGCAGGCCGCGCGCCCGCTGGCCGTCGAATCCGAACTTCGCTCCATGGAGGACCTCCAGGGGGTTCATCTACATGCCAAACAGCGTGCAGCGGTCCTCGGGCTCCTGGCCGAGCCCTTGGCCCTGCTCACCGGGGGGCCCGGGGTCGGCAAGACCACCATCATTCAGTGGGTGGTGCGGCTGGCCCAGGGGGCGGGGGCCCGCGTGCTGCTGGCCTCGCCGACGGGAAGGGCGGCCAAGCGCCTGAGCGAGGCCAGCGGCTGCGATGCTTCGACGGTCCACCGGCTGTTGGGCTGGGACCCGGCCGCGGGCTCGTTCCTGCACAACGCCGCCAATCCCCTGGAGTGCGATCTCCTGGTGGTGGACGAGGTCTCGATGCTGGACGTGGTGCTCGCCCACCAGCTGTTGCGGGCCGTGGTGGCGCCGACCCGCGTGGTCCTGGTGGGCGATCCGGACCAGCTCCCGCCCGTGGGGCCGGGCAACGTGCTCATGGACCTGCTCGGCTCCGGGCGCGTGCCCGTGCACCGACTGACCGAGGTCTACCGCCAGCAGGGCGGCAGCCTGATCGTCGAAAACGCCCACCGGATCCTGCGGGGCGAGGAACCCCGCCTGCCCCCGCGGGGCGATCTCTCCAGCGACTTCTACTTTTTCCCGGCGGACGATCCGGCCACGGCCGCCGAGCGGGTGGTCGAGGTGGTGACCCAGCGCATCCCCCAGAGCTTCGGCCTCCACTGGGTCGAGGACGTGCAGGTCCTGGCGCCCATGTACCGCGGGGACTGCGGCGTGGACGCCCTCAACCAGCGGCTGCGGCAGGCCCTGGGGGATCCGGGGCTGGAGGTGACCTCCGGGGGCCGGACCTGGCGCGTGGGCGACCGCGTGGTCCAGACCCGCAACGACTACGAGAAGGAGGTCTTCAATGGGGACATGGGTCGCATCGTCAGCCTGGACGGCGCGGGGAGCGTGCTCGTGCGATTTCCCGATCGGGACGTGGCCTACTCCGCCGACGCCCTCGGGGACCTGCAGCCGGCCTTCGCCATCACGGTCCACCGCTCCCAGGGCAGCGAGTACCCGGCCGTGGTCCTGCCCCTGGTGACCGCCCACGCCATGATGCTTCAGCGCAACCTCCTTTACACGGCCGTCACCCGCGCCAGGAGGCTCTTGGTCCTGGTGGGTTCCCGGCGGGCGCTCCAAATGGCGATCCAGAACGCCGAACCCTCCCACCGCCGCTCGGCCCTGGCCCTGCGACTGCGCCCCACGGGGGTCCCGGGGCCGGGGGGCGGGCCATTGCGGGAACAGGGGCCGCCGCAGGGGCCAGGGTAGGGTCCGGACGGGGTCGAGGGCCCGTGACCTCCCCGAAGGCCCCCCGAATGCCCCGGAAGGCCCCGGAAGGCCCGTGAATAGCCCCTGAAAACCGACGTAGCCCGGGGATTCGCTATCCTTGCGAGCTTCCAAGCCAACCCGGTCCAAGCCCAAAACCATGAACGCAACGCGCCTCCTGCTCCCGGCCCTTCTGGCCTCCCCTCTCCTCCTCGCCCTGGAGCCGCGCGCCGATGGGCTGACCTTCCACCCGGCGAAGGACTCCTCGCTCACCAAGAGCACCGACATCGACATGTCGTTCGAGCTCGGCGACATCTCGGTGGTGCTCAACGGCAACGACATGAGCGGCCAGATCCCCACCGACGTCAGCGGCGCGCTGAAGATGTCGATGACCTGGACCGACACCTACGTCGAGCTGGACTCCAAGGACAACAACAAGCCCCTGGAGTTGATCCGCTCCTACGACGCCATGTCCGGTTCCATGGACATGAGCGGCGGCGGCGAGAGCAACAACAACGAGATCCCGGACTTCGACGCCCTGAGCGGCAAGTCGATCAAGTTCAAGTGGAACGAGGAGAAGAAGGAATACGACATCACCTACCACGAGTGCGAGGGTGAGGAGAAGCTCCTCAAGACCCAGCAAGTGGACATGGACTACCGCATGATGCTTCCGACCAAGGAAGTGGCGGTGGGTGACAAGTGGGAAGTCCAAACCGACTTCATCCGGCAGATGCTGGAGGCCATGAAGAACGGCGACATGGGCGGCGAGGAACCCGCCATGACGGCGATTCTGCAGGACGAACTGTTTCCCCAGATGGAGAAGCTGCTGGAGAAGTTCAAGACCACCTGCGAGTACAAGGGCCAGCGCGACGCGGACGGCGTCAACGCCGGCGTGATCGCCGTGGTCATCGAGGGCAAGGGCGATCTCGACTTCAAGTCGATGCTGGAGTCCTTGATCGAGGAGCAAATCAGCAAGTCCGGCCAGGAGGTCTCCTTCGAAATCGGCAAGGCCGTCATGGGCCTGTCGATGGCCGGCAAGGGCGAGATCCTGTGGGACATGAAGTCCGGCCACATCTTCTCCGCCGAGCAGGGCGCCGACTTCACCGTGAACATCGGCTTCGACGCCTCGGTGGACGCGGGCGGCCAGACCCAGGAGGTCGAGGCCGAGATCGAACTGACCGGCAAGTTCTCCACCACCACCTCGACCAAGAAGTGAGCCGGTGCCGCGGCCCCGGCCGCGACCCCCGTTGAACCAAGGGCGGCTCCGGCAAAGGCCGGGGCCGCTCGCATTTTTTGTCTCCGTGGGTGCGCGATGGACGGTCCGAAGGATCTCCTCGATCCGGCGGCGCCTCGAAGTCGGCGTGCGGACGGGAGCGCGGGCCGTGGTGCGGCCCCGACCGGCTCGTGACCGGGGCCCGAGTCCTCTTCGTCCCGCGGGCTAGGCCGTGCCCTTGGGCGGCGGGAAGTAGCGCTTGCCCGCCAGGGAGGGCGGCAGGCAGGTCATTTCCTTGGCCGCCGCGGGGTCGTCGTGGACGTAGCGATAGCCCGCTCCGTAGCCGGACTCCTTCATCAGGCGCGTGGCGGCATTGCGCAGGTGCAGAGGCACGGGCTCCGCCGTGGTGAGCTCCACATCCTCGAGGGCGGCGCCGAAGGCCCGGTAGACCGCGTTCGACTTCTTGGCGCGCGCCAGGTACGCCGCGGCCATGGCCAGGGCCAGGTCGCCCTCCGGCGAGCCCAGGCGATGGAAGGCGTCGGCCGCGTCGAGGGAAACGCGCAGGGCGAAGGGATCGGCGAGGCCCACGTCCTCCACCGCCATGCGCACCAGCCTCCGCGCCACGTAGTTTCCATCGTCGCCCGCCCTGAGCATGCGGGCCAGCCAATACAGCGCGGCGTCGGCGTCCGAATTGCGCACCGACTTGTGCAGGGCGGAGACCAGGTTGTAGTGCTCCTCGCCGCTCTTGTCGTGGGCGAGCACCTTGGTCTGCAACGCCGTGGCGAGTGTTTCCTCGGTGATCGCGCCGCCGTCCCGCACCAGCCCGGCCGCGGTCTCCAGCAGGTTGAGGGCCCTGCGCGCGTCGCCGTCGGCGGCATGGGCGATGCGCAGGAGACAGGCGTCGTCCACGACCACGCGGCCGGCGAGCCCGCGCTCCGTGTCGGTCACGGCCCGGCGCAGGAGACGCGCCAGGGATTCCGGGGCATGGGGCTCCAGGATCAAGACGCGCGCGCGGGACAAGAGCGCGCTGTTGAGCTCGAAGGACGGATTCTCGGTGGTCGCCGCGACCAACACGATCTCGCCCTTCTCCAGGAACGGCAGGAAGGCGTCCTGCTGGGACTTGTTGAAACGGTGGATCTCGTCGACGAAGAGCAGCGTCCGCCCCCCTCCTCGGGCGAAGTTGCGTTCGGCCTCGGCCATCACCTCGCGCACTTCCTTGATGCCCGAAAGCACGGCCGAAAAGGGCACGAAGCGCATCCGGCTCTGGGCGGCCAAAAGGCGCGCCAAGGTGGTCTTGCCGCTGCCGGGGGGCCCCCACAGGATCAGGCTCTGGGAAAGCAGGCCCCCGGCGGCGCGCTCCAGGAAACGGCCGGGGCCGAGCAGCTTCTCCTGGCCCACGTACTCTTCCAGGCGACGGGGCCGCATGCGGTCCGCCAGGGGACCGAGGGCGGCGGATGCGTCCGTCGCGACCTCGCGGGGATCGTCTCCGAACAGCTCGCTCATGGCCGCTCCCGTGGGTTGCGGACGGCCCCCTCGGCCCGCGGATCGCCGCCGGCGGTTTCGGCGATCGATCCCGCGCGGCCTGCCGCAAACAGGAGCAAGGCCGCCGCCACCGTGATGTTGAGCGACTCCACGGCGCCCGCCATGGGGATCGTGAGGCGCTCGAAGCGCTCCATCTCGCGCGGCTCCAGACCCGTCTCGGACCCGATCCACAGGGCCACGCGCCCTGACCAATTCGCGCGCGCCGGCGAGACGCCTCCGCGGGTCGCCGCGGCCGCCAATCGGAATCCGCGCTGTGCGAGGCCCGCCGCGGCCTCGGCGGCGCTCCCGCAGAAGGCCACGGGCATACGCAGGAGGCTGCCCATGGAACCGCGCAGGGCCTTGTCGCCGAAGGGATGCGCCGTGCCCGGCAGGAGCACGAGGCCGCGCGCGCCCGCGGCCTCCGCGCTGCGCGCCAGGGCACCCAGGTTGCCCGGATCGGAAACGCCGGCGATCACGAGCAGCAGCGCGTCCGGAGCGAGCGCCAGCTCGTCCAGGCCCGCGGTCCGTGGCGCTGCGGCCAGGGCCGCGATGCCGGGCGAGGAACGCAGGGCGCTCTTGCGCGCCAGGAGCTCGGGATCGACACGCACGACCCGGAGGCCGCCGCGCTCGAGTTCCAGGGCCCTGGACTCGCGGTCGGCGGCCACCAACACGACTTCGATGGTCGCGCGGCCCGCGCGGGCGTCGTCCACCAGCCGATCGCCCTCCAACACGCACGCCTGGCGCTCCTTGCCCGCCAGAATCGCGCCCATGCGCTTGAGCAGCGGATGGGCGGCCGAGCGGATCGGCCCGCGCCCATCGTCCTGCGAGGAAGCCTCCCTGCGCTGTCCCATCGTCTCGCGGTGTTCTACCATGGCCCCGTGGATCCCCGATTGTATGCATGAGTTCGCCACGGGGCGCGTCGTGAGAACCGACGCGAAGGTCTGCCACGTCGAGATCGGCGACAAGGTGCTGCTCTGCGCTCCGCGGGGCAAGCTGTTCGAGGGACTGGAACAGAAGAACCCCATCGCCGTGGGCGACCTGGTCCAGGTGGACCTGGAGGGCAATCCCTGCTCCATCGAGGCCGTGCTGCCGCGCCGCAACTGGCTCGGCCGCACGGCCTCCAGTCACGATCCGCGCGAGCAGGTCCTGGTGGCCAACGTGGACCGCCTGTTCGTGATCGGCTCGCTGGGCAAGCCGGGATTCTCGTCGAATCGCACCGACCGCATCCTGGCGGCCTGCGCCTGGCACGGCATCCCCGCGGCCCTGGTGATCAACAAGGTGGACCTGGCGCGCGAAGGCGACCTCGACGCCTTGCGGGCCTCCTACGCGGGAGCCAACGTGGAATGGCACGAGACCTGCGCCCTCGACCGGCGCGGAGTCGACCGCCTGGCGGAGCGGCTGCGGGGCGCGGTCAACGTGTTCTACGGGGCGTCGGGGGCCGGCAAGTCGAGCCTGATCAACGCGATCCAGCCCGGCCTGAAGCTCAAGGTGGGCAAGATCAGCAAGTTCTGGGACGCGGGCAAGCACACCACGGCCCACTCGCAGTTGATCCCCCTGGCCCAGGGCGGCTGGGTGATCGACACGCCGGGCATCCGCACGTTCCGCCTGCACCGGCTCTCCGTGGGCGAGCTGCGGGGCCTGTTCCCCGAGATCGTGCGCTTCCAGGACCGCTGCAAGTTCCCGGACTGCTCCCACGACCACGAACCCGACTGCGCGGTGTTCGAGGCGGTCGAGCAAGAGGAGCTGCCGGCGACGCGCTATGGCAGCTACCTGGAGATGCTCGACGAGCTCCGCAACTCCACGGGCGGCGAGGACGTGCCCGACGCCGAGGAGGCTCCCGGCGGCGAATCCGGCGGCGACTCGGACCGCGGCTCGGGCCAAGCCTCGGGCCCCGATTGACCGGCCCTCAGGCCCGCAGGCTGAAGTACTTGTAGATCCAGGCCGCCAACAGGGCGGCCACCAGGGCCCAGCCCATCCAGCCCCGCCACAGGCGGCGCAGGTCCTCCCAGGCATCGCGTCCCAGGACGGTGGCCGCCAGGGACCCGACGGCGCCGCACACCACCAGGATCGCGGAGAGAACGCCGAAGGGCTGGGTGGCCAGGGCCCCCGCGAAGTCGCCGTGGACCCACTGCGAAGCCGCGGTGGTGACGCCGCAGCCGGGGCAGGGGAAATTCCAGGCCACCATGCTCCAGCAGGGGGCGAGGCCCAGCTGCTCGTGGGTGCCGTGGCCCAGGGGATCGGGAGTCGTGAGCCAGCGCAGGGAGACGAGGGCCAGGAGCGCCGCGATCGACAGGCCCACGACGGTCCAGTGTCCGGCACCGCGCGTCATGCGCGCAGGATACGCAGTCCTGCTCCCCTCGGAAACGTCACTCGCCGTTGAAGTCGTAGATGTACGACAGGCGCGTCTTGTTGACGATCACGTAGGAGAGCTTGGAAAGCAGGTTGAGGTCGGGATCCTCGCGGGAATTGAAGCCGCGCAGGACCGGCGCGCGCATGGCGAAGAACCGCCGCGTGGCGCGGTCGTCCACCTCGTAGGAGCCGGGCCGCACCTCGCCGCCCACCTCCAGGTTCAGGTGGCCGGTGAAGAACACGCGCACCTTGTGGAACTTCTGCAGCCGGAACAGCTCCGCCTGGCGCGGATCGCTGGCCGTGTCGAGGAACTCGTGGGCCAGCAGGATCTCGTCCATGTTGATGTGCAGCACCGGCGTGGTGATGCGATCACAGGTGTTGAGATCGACCAGCGTGGCGTTGCGCACCTTGATGAAGTAGCGGCGGTGCTCGTCCAGCAGGTTCTGGAGGCGCGTGTACTTGTTCTCGATCTCGCCCTTGATCAGGAACGAGTCGGTCAAGAACAGGTCGGAGACGATGGTCAACATCGGCGTGGGCTGTCGTCGTTCGTCAGGTGGGATCGCAGGGCGCCTGCCAGGTACAGGGAGCCTGTCGCGACGACCCACCCCTCCCCCGGGCGGGCCCGGGCGAGGCGCAGAGCGTGCTCCAGTGCAACCCGCGGGTTCGGGGCCGTTTCAGCCTCGAGACCTGCGCGCCTCGCCGCCGCCTCGATTTCAGGCGGCGTGAAGTGCAGGTCGCTACCCACGGAAGTGCAGACGACCCTATCGGTCACGGCCCCCACAGCCTTGAGGATGCCGCCCAGGTCCTTGTCCCGGGCGAGCCCCAGGATCACCACCGGGGGGGTGGACCGGCCGCGGGCGGCCTCGAGGTCCCGCAGCACGTCGCGCACGCTGGCCGGCACGTGTCCCCCGTCGATCACGACGGGAACGTCATCCTTGGAAAACCATTCCAAGCGCCCCGGCAGCCGGGCTTCGGCCTCCACCCGCGGAGTGAGCCCGTCCCCGGCCAACGCCAGTCCCCCGCCGCCGCGGACACCGCGGGCGCCCAGCAGGTCGAGCACGGCCGCGGCCAGGGCTCGATTGCGCTCGGCGATCGACGCAGCGTCCCAGCGGCCCGCCAGGGGCCGCAGGACCGGCACATGGAGCTCCCGGGCCCGGGCGTCGATCACTCGCCCCGCACCATCCTCGGCGGGCACGCCGGTGACCAGACTCGAGCCGGGCTTGAGAATGCCCGCCTTCTCGAAGGCGATCCGCTCGCGCGTGGCTCCCAGGACGGCGGTGTGCTCCAGCTCGATGTTGGTGATCACGCACACCTCGCCGTCGAGCACATTGGTGGAATCGAGCCGGCCCCCGAGGCCGCACTCGGCCACGATCCAGCGCGCGCCGGCTTCCCGGGCGGCCAGGAAGGCGGCGACGGTGACCACGTCGAACCAGGTGGATTGCCCCGCCGGAGCGCCCTCCCCCAGGGCGGCTTCGCGCGCGTCGAGGGCCGCCTCCAGCGCCCGGCTGAGGGGCCCTGCCCCCACGTCGCGGCCGCCGAGGCGCAGGCGCTCGCGCAGGTGCACCACGTGGGGCGAGGTGTACAGGGCCTCCGCGAGGCCCGCCGCCCGCAGGCCCGCGGCGATCAGGGAGGCGGTGGACCCCTTGCCCTTGGTGCCCGCCACGTGGACGACCCGCAGGCCGCGCTGGGGATCGCCGAGCCGCAGGCAAAGATCGCGGGCCGGCTCCAGACTGAAGCGCGTCGCCGCCGTGCGCTTCATGCGCTCCCAATTGATGATCGCGTCCAGGCGCGCGGCCACGGCGGCGAGCCGCGCTTCGTCCTCCGCGGTCCCGTCGTGAGGGGTCACGATCCCCATGGTAGGGCCCGCGGGGCCGGGGCGATGCCCCCGCCGTGAACGACGGCCCCGTGGAGCCCCTCAGCGCAGGGCCCCGGGCGCGAGTTTTTCCCGCAGGCCGTCCAGCACGCCCAGGGTGCCGCGGCGCAACTCCTCGGAGTGCTCCACCCGCCCCGCGAGCCGGGCGCCGGCTTGGACCAGCACGGCCAGGGCCTCGTCCTGGGAGCCCGCCTCCTCCAGGACTCCGGCGAGCGCCCGGGCGGTGGCCGCCACCAGCGCCTCGTTGCCCGCCGCGGCGTCCAGGGCCCCCTGGTGGGCTGCGCGCAGCGCCTCGAGGGCGGCGGGAGCCTCCCCCGCGGCCTTCAGGGCCACCCCCGTGGCGCAACGGGCGCGGATCGTCCAAGGGTGGGCGTTCCCCAAGGCTCGCTCCAGGGTCGCCACGGCGCCCCGCAGGAGTTCCAGGGCCTCGGAGTGACCGCCCTGGGCGGCCAGCTGCTCACCCAGCCGCACGGTCTCCACGGCCACGAGGCAGTGCCCCGGACCGTACAGCGAGGTCCACTGCGACAGGCTTTCGCGCAGCAGGGCGATGCCCTGCTCGCACTCCCCACGCGCCGCGAGCACGCGGCCCAGGTTGCGCCGGGTGCGCGCCATGCGCTCCGTGGCGGCGTCCCCGGGCGGCATGAGCTCGAGGGCCCGCCGCGTGTGGAACAGGGCCTCGTCCAGTCGCCCCAACTCCAGCAGTTCCAGCCCCAGGCTGCGATGGATCCCGCTCAGGGCAGTGGCCGAGTAGTTGCCCTGTCGCTCGGCGGATTCGAGGCCCCGGCGGTAGAGCTGCAGGGCCTCGGCAAAGCGGCCCTGCTCGTCGAGCACCGACGCCAGGTCGTTGCGCACCGCCGTAGCATCGACGGCGTCGGGCCCGAGGCGCTGCTCCAAGATCTCCAGGGAGCGCCGTCCGGCGGCTTCGGCCTCGGCCAGACGGCCCGCCAGCTCCAGCGTGCGCATCAAGTAGTCCAAGGCGCGCGCCGTCAGCACGCTGTCGGCCCCCTCGGAACGACTGGCCAGCTCCACCGCCGAGCGATGCTGCACGAGGGCGGCCTCGAAGCGCTCCAGCCCCCGGTAGGCGCGGCCGAGCTGCATGCGCATCTCCGCCTCGACCGCGGGCGTGTCCGCCAGGCGTCCGTGGTCGAGTTCGAGGACTCCCTGGTCGAGCAGCTGCGCGAGCGACAGGTCGGGCCCCGCGCGACGCAGGCTTCCGGTGCCCGCCAGGAGACTGCCCAGGAAGGCCGATCCCGCGCGCTGGGCCCGCAGGGCCTTGCGCTCGCCCGCCAGGGATTGCTCCAGCTGCTCGCCCTGGCGATCCAGCCGCAGCGCCAGCACCGAGACCGTGATCGCCACGCCGAGGATCCCCGCCAGGAGCAGGGCCGAGGTCACGTACAGCACGCGGTGGCGCGCGAACGACTTGCGCAGGCGATAGGCCCAACTGGGGGGGTGTGCCGCCACCCAGTCGCCGCGCAGCCAGCGACGCAGGTCCGCCCCCAGTTCCTCGACGCCGGCGTAGCGTCGGTCCGGCTCCGGGGCGAGGGCCGTGCGCACGATCCAATCCAGCTCGCGTCCGGCGCGGGCCAGCACGGGCGTCGGCCGATCCGGCAGGCCCGCGCGAATGCGGTCGAAGAGCTCCGGCAGGCCCGCGCCCGCCTCGAAGGCGGGGGCTCCACCGAGGAGCAGGTGCATCACCGCCCCGAGGGAATAGACGTCGCTGCGGGTGTCCACGTCATCCCAGCGCCCCTCGACCTGCTCCGGCGGCGCGAAGGAGGGCGTGCCCAGGAAGGCCGCCGTGCGCGACACGTCGACCTGGGCGCCCTCCTCGTCCACCCTCAACTTCGAGAGGCCGAAGTCCAGGAGCCGCGGCCTTCCGGCGCGGTCCACCAGCAAGTTGGACGGCTTCAGGTCGCGGTGCAACACCCCGCGCCGGTGGGCGTGGGAGAGTCCGTCGCAGATCGCGCACAGCACCTCCACGATCTCCCGGGCGCCGCGGCCCCGTGCCCAGGTGTCGATCGGGCGGCCGTCGACCCATTCCATCACGAGCACCGGGTGGTTCTCGATCACCTCGGCGCCGTGGATGGCGACGATCCCCGGGTGGGCGAGGCGCGCCAGGGCATCCACTTCCCGCCGAAAACGCTCGCGGGAACTCTGGCTCGCAAACACCCGCGCGGGCAGGCACTTGAGGGCCACGGTGCGACCGGTCAGGGGCTGCCGCGCGCGATACACGGTCCCCTGGCCGCCGCGCCCCAGCTCCTCCAGCAACTCGTATTCGCCCAGGCGTCCCAGGGGAGGCGCGGGTTGGGTGGCCGCCCGGGCCAACTCGACCCAGGAATCGCCCTGCTCGGGTGCAAGACCGAACAGCGCGTCGAGCCCCGGCCCGGGCTCGCCACCGGGCGGGCCTCCCTGCTCACCACTCGACACGGTCTTCCTCGCGCACCTGCTCGTGGATGCGTTCGCGCAGGCGCTCGCGCACCCGTTGCTGGATCTTGTACACGGCGGCCTCGCTGAGCTGGAAGCGCTCCGCCACGGCGCGAATCTCGCCACCGGCCAAGAGCGCCTCGAAGACCTCGATGGAACGCGGTTCGAGGTTCGACGTCAGGGCATGAATCGCGCGACGGTAGTGGTGGCTGACCCATTCCTGCTCGAAGCTGCGCTCCAGATCCGGATCGTCCGCCACGGGCTCCTCAACCCCGTCTACGTCGATCGCGTCGGGTTTTGGACGCCTCGTCGACTCGAAAACCACGCTCCTGGCGCAGCGGTAGAGGTAATCCCGGAACCGCCCCCGGGCTGGGTCGTATTGGAAGCGTTGCAGGACCCCCACCAGCCGCCCGAAAACCGTCTGGACGGCGTCCTCGGCATCGGCCTGCTGCAGCCCGCGGGAGCGGCAGAAGCGCACCAGAAGGTCCCGATACAGGGCGTCGAAGCGGGCCCAATCCTGGGGATCGGGTCCCTCCCGCAGCCGGTCGAGCAGGGAGGCGCGCGTTCCTTCGACGGGGTGGGACATGGTCCGGCGCGCCGCCTGGGAGGGGCGGTCCGCGCCCCCGGAGCCTAACACCGAATTTCCGGGCTCCGTGTCCAAAGCCGCCCCCACTCCCGCTACCCGGCGGAGAAGGCCCGGGGCGTTCCCGTGTCGCCTCCCGACCCGCAGCGAAGAGTCCACTCCCATGGTCCTGCAGAACCCGATCCACATGCCCGCGCCCTGCTCCCGGAGTCCGCGCACGGCCCCGCTCGCACTGTTCACTCTGCTCGCGCTGGTCCCCACGGCCCAGGCGCAGCAGTTCAAGTTGGGGCTGGGCGGTGGAACTTCCTGCTCCATCCTCCCTTGCGGCGTGCCGCAGCAGTCGTCTCCGACACCGCTGTTCGAAGCACGCTCCTGCAGCACGCCTGGAGTTCCTGGCGCCCTGTGGGATGGGTTCGCCTTGGCTGACTGCGGTCTGCTCGTGGATTACGCCTACGCCCATTGGGCTGGCATCAACACGTCGTGCGCTGCCAACGCCAGCCGTTCGGAGTTTCACGCGCAGGTGACCGTCTCCGGACCGGCCGCGGCGAGCGTGGCGGTAGCCGTCACGGTCGAGGTCGCGGTGTCCTCCACGCCTGCTCAGGGGCCCATCTCGAATGCCGGCGCTCAGGCCACGGGCTCCTTTGGAGGATCGGCCTTCAACACGGGGTTCCTCTCGAGCCCCAATTTCGTGACACCGTTCGTGCTCGCGGGCTCGGTCGTGCCCAATGTGCCGACGACGCTGAACCTGTCACTGAGCGTCGCGGCCAGTGCAGGAGGCCTGCAGGTCCATTCGCGTTCGTGCACGGGTTCGATTCGACTGCTGCCGGGCGCGACCGTGTTCACGGTGCCGGCGGGGTACACCGTGAACAGCCCCGAGCTCAACATCGTGAACAACGTCTGGCTCGGGCCCACCCTGGGGCCGAGCCTGGCCCCGACTCCGTCCGTCGTCACGGCCTGCGGCTTGGACGACGTGACGCTCGACGTCGCCGCCACGGGCACGAACCTCACCTATCAGTGGCGCAAGGCCGGCGCCTCTCTGTCCAACGGTCCTGCCCCTGGCGGATCGACGATCTCGGGCGCCACCACGGCCCAACTCTCGATCCAAGACCTGTCTGCCCTCGACGAGGGCGACTACGACTGCGTGGTGAGCAATGCGGCCGGCAGCGCGACCAGCACGCCCACTGCGCTGCACGTCAGCCCGCCGGCGGCTTCGTACTGCACGGCCAAGCTCACTTCCAACGGCTGCACCCCGAGCATCGGCTCCACGGGCATGCCCTCGGCGAGCGCGAGCTCCGGTTTCGTGGTCAGCGCCACGGGCATGATCAACAACAAGCCCTGCATCCTGCTCTACGGCACCAGCGGCCCGGACACGGCACCCTTCCAGGGCGGGACCCTGTGCCTTGCGCCGCCGGTGCGCCGCACGCCGGGCGGCAACAGCCTCGGGAATCCGCCGCCCAACGACTGCTCGGGGGCTCCGTCGATCGACATGAACGCCTTCGCCGCGGGGACGCTCGGGGGCACGCCCCTGGCCGCCCTCAGCGTGCCCGGCACGGTCGTCCACTGCCAATGGTGGGGCCGCGACCCGGGTTTCGCCGCACCCGACAACTCGCAGCTTTCCAACGGGCTGCAGTACACGGTCTGCCAGTAGTTGCGCGGCGCCGCCCCGCCGCCCATCCGACCGGCGGCGAGGCGGCCCGTCGGGAGACCCGAGCCGCCGAGCGGAGCTTCGCCGGCCGGCCCGGGGCGCTGGGCGGGACCCGGGCGATCGCGCGCCGGGCTCAGGTGCCCGATTCGCTTTCCCCGCAGGTCCGGCTGTGGGTTTTACGATAAGGGGCACACCACCGAGACCCGCACGGCCACGCCCCGGGCCATGAACGAACTCTCCCACCGCATCCGCATTTTCGTCTACCGCCTGCAGCAGGGGCGGCCGGACTACCTGCTGCTGCGGGGCCAGGGAATGGAAAGTTGTTGGGGGCCGATCCAGGGCCCGATCGGCTTTGGGGAGAAGCTCGAGACCGCGATCCGGCGCGAGGTCATGGACGACGTCGGAATCTACCGGCCCATGGACCTGATCGACCTGCGCATGCCGGCGCGCTGGCTCCTGGGGGACGAGGAAGTGATCGAGTGGAACTTCGGGTTCCGCACGCCGAGCGACCAGGCCGAGCTGCGGCTCGCCAGCCGCTGGTCGGCCTTCCGCTGGGTCGACTTCGCCGAGGCCTACCCCCGTTTGGAGTTGGACGGCGATCGGGCGGCGATCATGCGATTGCACACGCTGGTGAACGCGGCGTAGGCTCGCGGCCGTGGCCGGCGCAACCTGGAACCCAGACCTGTACGACGGCCGCCATGCGTTCGTCTGGAAGCTCACGGACGAGGTGCTCTCCCTGCTGGCCGCGGAGCCCGAGGAGCGCATCATCGACCTTGGGTGCGGCACGGGTCACCTGACCCAACGGATCAGCGAGCGGGGCGCCGAGGTCGTCGGCGTCGACGCGTCCGAGACGATGGTCGCCAAGGCGCGCGCCGCCTACCCGGGCCTGCGGTTCGTGCTGGCCGACGCCGCCCGGCTGGACCTGGGAACGGATTTCGACGCCGTCTTCTCCAATGCCGCGCTGCATTGGATGCGCGATCAGCAGCGCGTCTTCGAGCGCGTGCACGCCCACCTGCGGCCCAAGGGCCGCTTCGTGTTCGAAATGGGCGGCGCGGGGAACCTGGCGGCCGTCAGCGAGGCCGTCGGCCTGGCGCTGCGGGAAGAGGGGGCTCCCCTGGCGGCCATCGGCGAGAAGAACCGCTACCTGTCCCTCAATCGCGCCTGTGCCCTGCTCGACAGGGCGGGCTTCGAGGTGGCCACGGCCACCCTGACCGAACGGCCCACGCCCCTGGAGGGCGAACTCGGCCTGCGCAGCTGGATCGAGATGTTCGGCGGCGTCTGGCTCCAGTGGGTCGAGGCGGCCCGGCGCGAGGAATTCCTGGCTCGGGTCGAGCACCACGCCAGGCCCCGGCTCTTCCGCGAGGGCCGCTGGATCGCGGACTACCGCCGGCTGCGCGTGCAGGCACTGCGGCGGGATTGAGCTCGGCCCCGGCACATCGAGCACGTCCTAGGCCGCGGTCCACGGGTGCCGCCGCGGGCAAGGCCGCGGCCCTGGGGCGCTATCATGGGCGGCCCCATGTCCCGCCTCGCGCGCTCCCGCCGATTCCCCCTTCCCGCACCGGCCGCTTCGCGGCAGACGAACCCGGACCGCCGCCGGTTCGCGAGCGCCGCCTCACCCTCCCGCACCTCCGGCAGCTCGGGCGGGAGCCGTCGCCGTTGAGCCAATACGCCCGCTTCGCGCGCGTCTACGACCAGGACGCCCACCGGCAGGTCGCCCGGGAGTTCCACGCCACGATGGTGCGGGCCCTGGGACGCTCGTTCCGGCCGCAGCTCGCCTTGGACCTGGGCTGCGGCAGCGGACTGCTCACCGAGCTCCTGGCGAAGCACGTGCCGAGGGTCGTGGGCCTCGACCTGTCGCGGGACATGCTCGACCTCGCCCACGATCGTTGCCGGCGATTCGGGAAGCGCGTGAGCTTCCTGCGCGCGGACCTGACCCGGCCCCTGCCGGCCCGCGGCGCCGAGCTCGCCACGGCCAGCGGGGACATCGTGAACCATATCCAGGCGCTCCCCGCGCTGGGGCGCGTGTTCGTCCACGCCCGCGCCGCCTTGGCCCAAAGGGGCCTCCTCGTCTTCGATTCCCTGACCCAAGCCTGCTTTGAGTGCGATTGGGACGACAAGGTCTACCGCATGTCTTCGCCGGCCGGCGATCTCGTCATGGAGTGCTCCTGGGAGCCCAGGCAACGCACGGGAACCGCGCGGATGACGAGCTACGCGCGCGTGGACCGCGGGCGATTCGAGAGGCGCACGACCGTGCTGAAGGAGAAGTTCCACACCGACGCGGAAATCCGCCGGCTGCTCGCGCGCGCGGGCTTCGGCGACGTGGCGCGACTGGAATGGAGCCCCTGGCCCGAGCAGCTCGCCGACCACCGCATGGACCGTGCCCTGTGGATCGCGCGCGCGATGTGACCTTCCGGCGCTGCCTGCGGGCCGCTTCCCCGATTGGAACGGGGCGCGCCACGCCGCTGCCCCGGTCGAATCGGGGCGCGCCACGCCGCTGCCCCGGTCGAATCGGGGCGCTGAGTCAGCTCCGTCGGCCGAGGAGCGCCGAGGCAAGTTCGGCCAGGATTTCGAACAGGGGCAACACGGCCTCCGAAAACGCGCTCCGGGTCGGCCGTCGCCTGCCCACGGAGGGCCTGGTCGCCGGCTTGGGCCCCTCTGGCTCGGGCTGGCGCCCCGGGAACTTCAGCTCCCGGCCGCCGTGGGTGCGCACCACGGCCAGGATGCCCTCCAGCTCGCCGTGGTCGAGCCACAGGCCGTGGTTCCCGCACCAGTCCAGCACGATGCGCGCCTCGCCGGAGAAGCGTCGGCGCGACATCAGGCTGCCGCACACGGGACAAGGTCGATAGACCACCGGCCGTTCGTTCGCCGGCCCTTGTCCCCGGCGGCGATCGAGCGCCGCCAAGAGCTCCGGATGGGGCCGGTCGGCGCGCCGGCAGAGCTCCTCCAGCAGCGCTGCTGTGAGCCAGACTCCCGCGCAGCTCGAACACTCCACCACCGACAGTTGCCCCACGTCGCGCTGCCGCAGCGAGCACTTGCACGCCGGGCAGCGACTCGAAACGGGCAGCGCCAACAGCGCCTGGGGCTGGATCTGCAACCCGCAGGAGCAACAGTACCGGGCTTCGCTCCAAAGACGCGTCCAGCAGCCGGGACACAGCACGGAGAAGCCGCGGTCCGAGAGCGAGATCTGCGCCGAGCAGGTGCGACAGGCCGGAGCATCCGCTTCCAGGTGGGCCCCGCAGCTCGAGCAGCGCAGGGCGCGCGGCGAGAGCGGCGCATGGAAGCGGGCTTGAAACAGCCGGCCGCACTGACAACGGACCGGCGCGTCCGCGCTCAGGTACGAGACGTCGTACTGTCGGGCACAGTCCGGGCAGGCGTTCAGGGTTCGCAGTCCGACGGGCTGCAAGCTGGCTCCAGGCAGAAGGCTCGGGTGGGTCAGGGCTGGGCGGTGAGCTCGCGCTTCGTGCGCGCGACCACCGACTTCGCGGCGATCCAAACGCACATTTTCACCCAGCCAAAAATCAAGAGGCCGAAGACCACGCCGGAGACCAGGTAGTAGAGCCGTGCCTCGGCGGAGAGCATCGCGGTCTGCATGGCGGCGGGCACCTTGACCTCGAAGATCACGAAGCCGCCCCAGCCGGCCAGGGCTCCGAGCACGAGGCTGCCGAGGAGCAGAATCCAACGGCCGATCTTGTTCCATTCCATGGGTGGGTTCCGCGGGTGGGTTCCGCGGGTGGGTTCCGCCGGGCGCACGCGGCCGTGGTCGTCGACAAGCACTGCCGGGAGGTGCTCTAGGTGCTTCTTCCAGCGTACCAAGTCCGGTTCGCCGGCCCAGCAGCCTACGCGCGAGGCAGCCCGGAATTTCCAGGGCGGCGTCCCGGTCGCCGCGCGGCCCAAAGGAGGCGCTCTCAGGCCTTGAACAGCGGCAGCAGCGGGTACTTCGCCCCCAGCACGCGCTGCGCGTCGACGCCGAACCAGGACTGGATCAGCGTGGCGTACACGCTGCGGAAATCCGTGGTGTGGATCAGGTCGCCGTCGTCCAGGTTCTCGAGCGAGGGATGCTTGCCGTAGAGACCGCCGCGCACCGCTTCGCCGGCCACGAACATCGGGCCCGCCACGCCGTGGTCGGTGCCGCCGGAGCCGTTCTCGCGCACGCGCCGGCCGAACTCGCTGAAGGCCACCACCACGGTCTGCCGGCCGGCCTCGGTGCCCGCCAGGTCCGCGAGAAACGTGGGCAACGCCGCGTCGAGACGCGCCATGAGAGCGTCGTGCCGGTTCTTCTGGTCGGAGTGCGTGTCGAAGCCCGACAGCTCGACCGAAAACACGCGCGAACCAATCTGCCCCACCGAGAGCGCCGCCACATCGCGCAGCGCCTGGGCCAATTCGTCGTCCGGATAGGCGGTCTTCGTGCGGTAGCGCACGGCAGCCTTGCGGATCGTCTCGCTGGAAGCCTGGCCGTCGCGCAGCACCTTGCGCAGGTACTCCAGGTTGTTCGCGGGCTCGCGCTCGAGCTCCTGCTCGCCGTGCTCGCAGACCTCGCCGCCCCTCTCGAGCGCCGCGCGACTCGCCACGTCCCCCGCCCACTTGTAGCCCGTGGGAGTGGCGAAGGAGGCCGCGGGATGGGTCAGGGAATACAGGGAATACGGCACGTTCTTGCCGATGTGCAGCACCAGGTTGGGATCGCGATTCTCGGGCCAGGCGGCGCCCACGAGCTTGCCGACCCAGCCTTCGCCCGCGCCGCGGCCGCGCAGGTCGGCGGTGTGCCAGACCTCGTAGCTCTTGAAGTGGGAGCGGATCGGGGTGGGATAGCCCGCGCCCTCGACGATGGCGAGCTTGCCCGCGTCGTGGAGCGCCTTCAGTCGCGGCAGGGAGGGATGCAGCCCGCGATAGTCGTCGAGCTTGAGCAGGTCCCTGGTCTCGATCCGCGTGGCACGGCGCGCACGGCCGTAGGCGTCGTCGGCGTAGGGAACCACGGTGGAAAGACCGTCGTTGCCGCCGGCGAGCTGCAGCAGCACCAGGGTGCGCGGCACTTCGGAGGTGAACAGCGGCGAGGCCGAGAGCCGCACGGCGCCTTGGGCGCGCGGCGCGAGCAGGGCCTGGCCGGCAAGCAGGCCCGCGGCGCCCAGCAGTTGTCGTCGATCGAGTGTCATGGATCGGCTTCTCGCGCTCAATTGAGCTGCGCCTCCGGGAGACTCAGGATCAGGTGCGCCAGTTGGCGCAGGATCGCCTCGCCATAGGCTCGCTGGTCGAGCAGCCTGCCCTCGGCGATGTCGCGTGCCGTGCGCTCGGCGCGCAGATACTCGACCAGGGCTTGACGAGCTTCGGGGCTCAATTCCACCGCCAGCAAGTCCTTGCCGAGCTGATCCACCAGCTCCGCGTCCAGGCCGGCGCCGCAGGCCTTGAGCCGTCCGCGCAGGTCGAGCTCCCGTCTCCAGCGGGGCGCTTCCATCAGACGCAGCCCCGCCGACACGCCGCGACCGCCGCCCAGATCCTGGCGCGGCTTGCGCCCGCCCTCGGTTCCGGTGGACCCCGCGGGGCCCGGGGCGGGCTCCATGGGCTCGTCGCCGCCCATGGACTCGTCGTCCATGGCCGGTTCCATGGTCGAGTCCTCGGCGCCGAACAGGTCCGGATCCTCCTTGAAGATGTCCTCGAGGCGCGTCACCCCGAGCAGCATGCCGGCGATGTTGCCGCGCTGCAGAAACGTCGAAGTGGTGATCCAGGCGCGGCCGCCGTCCCAGCCTTTGACGTTGGGCGGGCCGAAGACCTGTTGGCCGAGCAGCGAGGCCCCCGCGGCCAGGACGCCGCCCGGGGGCAGCACCTCGAGCCTGCGGCAGTTGGCCACCATGAACTCCACCGGCCCGACGATGCGCTGGCCGACGACCTCTGGGGAGTAGAACTCGGGATCGTCGAACAGCGTCCCGAGGAAGGCGTCGATGCGCCAGTTCGCGGCCCGCAGGACCTTCGCATACCTCTCCACCCGTGGCGCGGGGGGCACGCGGCCTTCGAAGTGTTCCAGCAACTTGCCCGCCACCCAGCGCGGGCAGGCGTCCTGGGCCAGCAGGATGTCCACCAGCTTGTCGGCATCGAGCTCGCCGGTCACGCCGAGCACGGTCTTGGTCCCGCCGTCGTGCTGGCGACGGTTGAAGACGAAGTTCGCGTCCAACTGCGTGTAGCCGGTGAGTGCCCGGGCGGCCTCCTTGACGTCCTGCTCGGTGTAGTGGCCCTCGCCGAGGGAAAAGAGCTCCATCAGCTCGCGAGCCAGATTCTCGTTGGGCGCCGCGCGCGTGTTCTTCGTGTTGTTCAGGTAGACGAGCATCGCGGGGTCGCGAACGATGGCGTGCAAGAGCTCGGCGTAGCTTCCCAGCGCGTGCGCGCGGAAGAGCTGGTTCTGGCGGATCATGGCCTCGCCGTTCTTGACCTCGCGGGCGGAACTGGTGAAGAAGCCGTGCCAGAACAGGACCATGCGCTCGCGCAGCGGGTGTTCGTCGGAGACCATGCCGTCGAACCACCAGCCGGTGTAGGAGAGGAGCTGCTCGTTGTCCGCGCGGCGCAGGCGCTGGTACGTGCGGCGGCGTTCTTCCTCGGACATGGCGCGCCGTTCCTCCCGCGAGGGTCGCTCGGGCTGGCTGAGTTCGAACGCCGGCCGCGGCCGTCCGGTGCCCGTGAAGAGGCGCGCGAGGAACGCCTCGCGGCCCAGGGCGATCGCGGCGTCCACCTCGACACCGGTGGCGCCGAACGCGGCGCGGTTCAGCAGGTGCTCAGCCGCGCGGGCGTCCCAGGGAGCCGACGTCGGCGCGCGCGCGGGAGCCTGCGGGGAAGCCGACGCCGCACCGGGCCCTGCAAGGCCCAGGGAAGCTGCGAAGAGCAGGAGCGCGAGACGTGAAGAATGCCTGAACATGCCTGGGACCTCGTGTTGGGCGCTGGGCGTCGGGGCGTTGAACCGCCCGGGCCGGTCCTAGTTTCGGCTTCCGGCCCCGGAATGCGAGGGACCGGCGTGTCCCCCCCTCCTCGACCTCGCCCTGGCCGGAAAATCGGTCCCCTGACCTTGCGGGTACGCGGCAGGACCGCCCACGGGCACTCCCCCCGGTGACCTTGCCCCATTGCGTGGTGTTGCAGCGGCGGGTAACGACGCCGGCCTCGATTCGCTCGACCGCGCCCTCGAAGAACCGCTCGGTCCAGACCGACGGGTTCCCACCAGGCCCCTCCCGAGGGGCAGAAGGGGCCCCCCCGAGCACACCGCACTGGGCGAACGCCGCCCCTCGGCAGCGGAATTCCGGGGACGTTTTGGCGCGGTCGGGCTCTGATCGGTGCATGGAGGCGAACCGCATCGAGGCTCTGGAGCTGCTCTCGCGCCCCGGCTGGGCCTGGAGCCTGGCCCACGCGCTCTGCCGCGACGAGGCCGAGGCCCAGGATGCCCTGGGTGAGGCGCGCCTGGCCGCCCTGCGGGGTCCCGTCGCCGGCGGCGAGGCGGGCTCGCTGCGCGCCTGGGTCGCACGCGTCGTGCGCAACGCCGTGTGGCACGGGCGACGCGGCGAGCGCCGCCGTGCCGAGCGTGAGCTGCTTGCGGCCCGCGACGGGGCCGTGCCGGACGCCGAGCGGGTGCTCGAACGGGAGGAAGCGCGCCGCACCCTGGTGCGCGCGGTGCTCGCCGTGCCCGAGCCCTACCGCGCCGCGCTGATCGCCCACTACTACGACGGCGTGCGCCCGAGCGTGATCGCCGCCCGCGCGGGGCTGCCCCCCTCGACTGTGCGAAACCGACTGGCGCGCGGGCGTGCCCTGCTGCGTCGCGAGCTCGAGCAGTCCGACGGTCGCGAGCCGCGGGACTGGTTCGCGGCGGTGGCGCCCCTGCTCGTTCGACCGGATTCGATGGCTCCACTTGCGCTCGGAGGACTTGCCGTGGGTACGAAGGCAACGCTGGGGATCGCCGGCGCCGCGGCGCTCGCGCTCTTGGGTTCGCTGTGGTGGTGGAACGCTGGCTCCACCCCAGTGGAGCGCGCGCTTGGAAGCGCCCGCGGGCCCGGTGAGATCGCCCAGCCGCCTTCGGACGAGCGCGAACCGTCGCCGGAGCGCGCCGGGCTCTCTGCCGAACGCGTCTCGGCGCCCGCCGAGCCGGCCCGTCGGGCCGACGTGCTCGCGAAGGGCGTGCTGCTCTGCGTGGTCGATGCCGCCGGCGCGCCCGTGACGGGAGCCCAGATCTCGTGGGCGAGCTCGGAGATCCTGAGTGATTTTTGGCGCGCTGAGCAGGCCGGCGAAGCACCGGACCTCGAGCGTCGGATCGCCGCCGCGGGTCGCACGGGCGCCGCCGACTCCGCGGGCGAATGCCGCCTGCCCGCCGAGGAAGGCGACCTTGCCGTGGGGGCGCGCGCGGGCGGGCTGTGGAACTGGACGATCGCCAAGGCGAACACGCAGGAGCCCGTGGTGCTGGTGCTCGAGCCCTCGCACCGCCTGGTGCTCGAAGTCCTCGACGTCCAGGGACGCCCCATCGCGGGTGTGCCCGTGGGCCTTTCCATGAGGGGCGTCGACCACCGCGACACGCTGACGTGGACCTCGCGCACGGGCGCCGACGGCCGGGCGACGATCCCCAAGCTCGAACACGCCATGCGCAATGGCGCGTACCCGAACGACCTGCCCTTCGTCGGCATTGTGGGCCCGTCGGGCAGCGAGATCACGGCGGTCGATCCGCTCAACCCGCCCGAGGATCCCGTGCGCCTGACCTTGCCGGCGTGCGGCTCGCTCCGCGTGCGCATCGCAGCCCCCGAGAAACCAACTCCCGCGAACTCGTTCTGGGTTCACGTCACCGAACTGACGCCTGGCCGGCTGCCCGAGGAGTTCGTGCGCGGGAAGCGGCATGGACTGACCGCGACGCTCGCGGACGGGAGCACCGAAGTGCGCTGGGCGCACGTGGGATTGGGGCTCGATTTGCTCGTGGAGGCTCAGCCCGAGGGCGTGCTGCGGGCCGCGCCCAAACGAGTACGCGGCCCCGTGCGCGAGGGCGAGGAGGTGCTCGTGGAGCTGCCGCTCGAGCTCGAGGGATCGCGCATCGCGGCGCGGCTGATCGGACCCGACGGCTCACCCGTGCGCGCGCGCTGGGTCGAGATGTACCTCGAGGCCATGGATGCCCAGGTCGCGCGCGGCGAGCGTCTCGAGCGCGGCACTTCGGGCGACGATGGGCGCATCGTCCTGGGGGTGCCGGGGGCCCTGCGCGGCGCGCGCTGCCGCTGGCGCCTGGTGGCCAAGGCCCACACCGACCAACCGCTCGTCGCCGAAGCTCGCACGCTCGTGCCCCTTGCGTCGGGCGAACTCGACCTCGGCGACGTGCAGCTCTCACGGCCAGCGACGTTCGTGGCCGGCCAGGTGCTCGACGCGCGCGGCGCGCCCGCGCCCGGAGTGCAGGTGTCGGTCGCGCGCTGGACGCGCATGGGCGGCGAGGGCGCGCCGGAGATGTGGAACTGGACCAGTGGCGTGCAGTCGCCCAACACCGACGCCGAGGGTCGTTTCCACCTGCGGGACGACCCGCCGCCGGGGCGCTACGCCATCGCGGCGCGCACGGGCGAGTTCGGCTTCGGCGAGTTCGTCCCCTTCGAGCGCGGCCAGCAGGATCTCGTGGTGCGCCTGCCCTCGCTGGGCGGACTCGCCGGGCGGTTGCTTCTTCCGGAGGGTGTCGAGGCCGCGCGTCTGCGAGTCACGATCGAGGCCCAGATCGCGTCGGGAGCGAGCCGACCTTCGGTCGTTGCCCCGCGACCCGACGGGACTTTCGACCTCGGGGGTCTCGCGGCCGGCTCCTATCGGGTCAGCGTGCGGCGCGCGTGGGACGGGGAGGGTGCGGCGCTGGCCCTGGTGCAGGACGTGCTCGTGTCCGAAGGCGAGGTGCACCGCGACCCGCGGCTCGACCCGTTGGACCTGCGCGAACATCTGCACGCGCTCACGCTCGAGATCGTCGACGAGCGCGGCGCCCCCGTGCCCCTCGGTCACGTCGCGCTGCAGCCCCATGGGCCCGGCGAACCCGTGGGGCCCTCTGGAACGGTGAAACCCACGGTGCGCGTGGCCTTCGAGCGCGGTGCCCTGCGCCTGTGCGGCGTCGGTCGGTCGAGCGACGTCACGGTCGTGGCTCCAGGGTTCCGCACGGTGCGTGTCGAGGACGTGAGCGCCTCGCGGCGCATCGCGCTCGAACCGGGCTTCCAGGTTCGGGTCCGCCTGCCGGTCGGGCTTGCGCTTTCCCCGGAGCCCGTCGGGATGCGGCTGGGCTTCTGGCATGCGGACCATCCGCGCCGTGCGACCGAACGCGTGTTCGACGCACGGGACCAGCCCTCCAGGCAGTGGGGCGGATCCCCGCAGGTCGAATGGGCGCTCGACGGAAGCCCGGAGTTCGAGCTGCTCTTGCCGCAGTCCGGAACCTGGAGCGTGACATGGGTCGTGCGCCAGCGCCTGCCCGACGGCAGCGAGGGCAACTGGGGCCTGCGCGCCGACTACTCGGGCAACTCGTTCGTCGTGCCGGCCGACGGCTCGCCCGTGCAGCGCTTCTCGCGGGGCCCGACCCCGATGACCTGACACGCGTGCTGCGCGAGCTCGACCGCGACTAGAGAGTGCCGTCGCGCCCGTCCGTCGCGCGCGGCGCCCCGGCTGTCGCGGAATGCCGCGTCGAGCGGCCCAGGACCTCCCAGCCCGCGGCTCCGGGGCCCCTTGCAAGGCCGTCGCCGGCAAGTCCCCGTGTCACGGGGCCCCGCGCGGGCCGGGGACGGCGCGAAACCGCACCTCCCCACTTCCCTCCGGCCGCCTCGGGGCCCAAAGTGCGCGGTCCATGGCTCACCCCCGGACCACGCCCCCCGACCTGCGGGAGTTCATCGCCGACCTGCGCGCTTCCGGCGACCTCGCCGTGGTCGAGGCCGAGGTGGACTCGCGTTTGGAGGCGGCCGAGATCCATCGGCGCGTGATCGCGGCCGGAGGACCGGCCCTGTGGTTCTCCAAGGTGCGCGGTTGCGACTTCCCGCTGGTCACGAACCTGTTCGGCACCGCCTCGAGGGTCGAGCGCGCCTTCGGCCGCCGGCCGCGGGAATTCATCGGCGAGGTGGCGCGGCTGCCCGAAGAACTGATGCCCCCCACGCTCGGAAAACTGTGGGCCAAGCGCGGACTGTTCGCTTCGCTGGCGCGCATCGGGTTGTCGCGCAGGTCCTCGGGTCCGGTGAGCGAGGTGGTCGACTCGCCGCCGCGCCTCGCGCGACTGCCGGCGCTGCAGACCTGGCCCCGCGACGGCGGGCGCTTCATCACATTGCCGCTGGTCACCACCGAACACCCCGTGAAGGGCACGCCCAACCTGGGCATGTACCGCATCCAGTTGTACGACGAGGCGGACGGCGGCTCGCGCACCGGACTGCACATGCAGATCGGCAAGGGCGGCGGCTTCCACCTGGCGGAAGCCGAGGCGGCGGGCCGCGCGCTCTCGGTCAACATCTCGGTCGGAGGACCGCCCGCCCTGATCCTCTCGGCCATCGCGCCGCTTCCGGAGAACGTCCCCGAGGTGCTCTTGGCGAGCCTGCTCTTGAAGCGCAAACTCGGCCTCGCGGACAACCCCGCCGGCCCCCTGCCGCTGTTCGCCGACGCGGAATTCGCACTGGTGGGCGAAGTGGCCTGCGGCGCGCGCCGGGCCGAAGGACCGTTCGGCGACCACTACGGCTACTACTCCGAAATCCACGATTATCCGCTGTTCTCCTGCAAGAGCCTGTGCCGCAGGAAGGACGCGATTTTTCCGGCGACGGTGGTGGGCAAGCCCCGTCAGGAGGACTTTTTCCTCGGCGACTACCTGCAGGAGCTGCTCTCGCCGCTCTTCCCCCTGGTCATGCCCGGCGTGCGCGACCTGTGGAGCTACGGCGAAACGGGTTACCACTCCCTGGGCGCCGCGGTGGTGCGCGAGCGCTACAAGCGCGAGTCCATGGCGAGCGCCTTCCGCATCCTCGGCGAGGGCCAGCTGGCCCTGACCAAGTTCCTCCTGCTCACCGATTCGCCGGTGGACTTGCGGGACTTCAAGCAGACGCTGGTGCACGTGCTGGAACGCGCCGACTTCCGCACGGACCTGTTCGTGTTCGCCAACCTGTCCATGGACTCCCTCGACTACGCGGGCCCGCGGATCAACGAGGGCGGCAAGGGCGTGCTGCTGGGCTGCGGGGCGAAGAAGCGCGAACTGCCGCGGGAATTCCACGGGGTCCCGCCCGCGGGGGTCCGCGACGTGCGAGTGTTCGTTCCCGGCTGCCTGGTGCTGACCGCGGCGGGGCATGCCGAGGATCCCGGGGCCCCCGCTCGCCTCGCCGGCCATTCCGCGTTTCGCGACTGGCCGTTGATCGTGGTCAGCGACGACGCCCTGCGCGCCACGCGCAGCTCGATGAACTTCCTCTGGACCACGTTCACGCGCTTCGATCCCGCGGCGGACATCCACGCGGCGAAGACCGAACTCGTGCACAACCACGCCAGCCACACGGCGCCGATCGCCATCGACGCGCGCATGAAGGCCTGGTACCCCAAGGAGCTCTCCAGCGACCCCGCCACCGCCGCCCTGGTGAGTCGGCGCTGGAAGGAGTACTTCCCCGCGGGCCGGGTCGAAATGGGCGACGCGGAAGCGGCGCACCTGGACTGAGCGCCGGTCCAAGTTCCCGGTCATGGGCTAAGAGCACCCCATGAAACTCTCCCTCGCCCTGTGCCTCGCGGCCCTGCTCTCCGGCTGGTTCGGCGCGTCCGCCCCCCAGGAACCCGCCCGGCCCGGCTTCGACCACGAACACGGCCTGTGGTCCAAGGTGCTGGCCGAGTTCGTGGTGGAGGGCCGGGTGGACTACCTGGAACTCTCCAAGCGGACCGCCGACCTCGACCGCTACGCGCAGGAGCTGTGCACCGTCGAGCCCTCGGATTTCGCGAACTGGACCAAGGAGCAACGCCTCGCTTTCTGGCTCAACGCCCACAACGCCTTCGCGCTGCAGGCGATGCTGCTGCACTATCCCCTGGAGAACCTCGATTCGCCCCGCGACATCGGCGGCAAGCACAGCGGCAAGGTCTGGAAGGAACGCAACCTGCGGCTCGGCCGGCTGGTGCCCGGGCTCTCCACGGCGGACTTGTCCCTGGAGGAGCTCGTGGAGCGCGTGCTGCGGCCCCAATTCAAGGACGCGCGGGTCCATGCCGCCCTGACCAACGGTTGCCTGGGGGCGCCGGCCCTGGGCCGTCAAGCCTTCACGGCCAAGGAGGTCGACCGGGAGCTCACGGCCGCGGCCCGCGCCTGGATCGCCGATCCCCTGCGCACGCGCTTCTCGAAGACCGAGCCCGTGGTCGAAGCCTCGGTCACCTTCGAGGCCTGCCGCGCGGACTTCGCCCGGGAAGCAGGCTCGGTCGAAGCCTGGATCCTGAGCCACGCCTCCCTGGAGGAGAAGATCCGCCTGGGGGCCGGCGTCGAACTCGCCTACCGGCCGCTCGCCTACGACTGGCGCCTCAACGACGTCGAACGCGGGGCGAAGTAAGGAACGTCAGGCCCGAGCGCTCTTGAAACCGTAGTACTCCGGATTCGACAGCGCCGGCGCCAATTCCCGCGGGATCTGGAGCGTGCGAATCGCCCACAGGTCGCGGAACACGCGGTACTTGAGCGCCGTGGTGTCCAGGTATTCGACCCCGGCGCTCCCGCCGGTGCCCGTGCGGCGGCCGATGATGCGCTCCACCATGCGCGCGTGGCGCTGACGGAACACCACGAACAACTGCTCCACCTCCACCAGCCGGTCCAAGAGCGCCCGGGGCCAGGCGAGCAGCGGCAGCTCCCGGTAGGTCTCGATCAGGATCATGGCGCAGCGGATGCGCTTGACGCGCGCTCCGCCCTCGCTCTCGGGCGGATGCAGGAACGCGCGCACGGCCTGCTTCTCCCCCTCGTACCGCTGGGCGAGCCGCGCCCGATCGGCGCCGCTGCCGGCGATCTCCAGGGCCCGGGCCGCGCTGCGGTCCACGGCGCGGCCGTGGGCCGCCAGGAAGTTCTCCGCGAAGCGCTCCAGGGCGGCCTCGGCCCCGGGATCCCCGGGCCCGACCCCGTCGATGGGCGTGCGCTGGAGCCACTGCTCGATGGCCTCCTTGAGGGTCGGCCGGTCGGCCAGGGCCTGGGTCACGCGCGCATGGGCCGGCGAGGGACGCCCGTCCGCCGACTTGAGGGCCTCGAGGTAGCTGCCCTCGGCACCCAGGGCGATGCGCTCCGATTCCTGCAGGCCGAGCATCAGCTCGATCTGGCGCAATTGTGCGCTCTGGAACCCGCTGGCCCCCATCAATTTGTCCCGGAAGCCCAGGTATTCGCGCGTGTTGAGCGTCTCCATCACCTCCCAGTGGGACGTGCTGACGCGGAAGATCGTGGCGATCCGCTCCAGGGAATGGACCGCGCCGGACAACTGCTGCTCCTCCACGAACGGCCGCTGGAACAGATCCCGGGAGGCGCGCAGCTCGCGGTAAATGAGCTTGAGCCACAGCTCGAAGACCTGGTGCACGGTAATGAAAAGCACCTCGTCGTTCTCAAGGCGCGATTCGTCGCGGTCCAGGCCGCCTTGGAGCGCCAGGAGCTCCTCGACCTGGATGTAATCCCAATAGCTGGTGGCGGGCCTCGGCTTGACGAGAGCGTACGAAACGACGGCGGGCGAAGGGGTGCCGGGAACGTAGAATCGGGGCGTGACTGGGGTCATGTTCGACCACGGGGCCGAGCAGCGGCCCGTCCTGACCACGCGCGCCCTGCTCCTGGGGTTCGCGGGGCTCCTCGTCGTCGCCGTGCTCGTGGGCTGGCTCGCCGGCCGCGAGGACCCGCCCGCCCGCCGCGATTCCCATCGAGCCCTGGCCCCGCGCCCCAAGGCGCGCGGCCGAATCGATGCCGCCCTGCCGGCGGCGGCGGCCCGAGGCGATTTCGAAGCCGTCACGGCGCTCCTGCAGGCGGGCGTCGACCCCGACTCGCCCTCGCCGCGCGGGCGCAGCGCGCTGACGGAAGCGATCCGTGCCGGTGAAACGGAAATCGCCCGAGCGCTCCTGCGAGCCGGCGCCGAGGTGTCCTCCGGCGGCGCGCGCCGGCCCGCGGATCTGATCCTGGCCGCCGAGCACGACGACGCCTTCCTGATCGCGCTCCTGGTGAACGCCGGAGCGGCCGTGGAAGCCCGCGATCTCGAAGGCGCCACGGCTCTGCATCGCGCAGGCGAGTGCGGCCGCCCCAACGCCGTGACGGCCCTGCTGGACGCTTCGGCAAGCCTGGAGCCCCGCGACGATCTGGGCTTCACTCCCCTGGCCCGGGCCGTGCTCGCCGGACGGCTCCCCGCCGTGCGCGCGCTGCTGGCACGGGGCGCCGAGTTCAGCGCCCGGGACCTGCGGGGCCGCGTGGTGCTGCAACTGGCCGCCGCCGGGGGCGATCCGGAGATCGTCGAGGCGCTGCTCGAGGCGGGCGCGGACCCCCATGCCGGGGACCTCTTGGGCTGGACGAGCCTCCACGAAGCGGCGGCCCTGGGCCGCACGGCCGCCCTGCGGCTGCTGCTCCCGGAATACGATCCGGCGTCCCTCGGCGCGCGCACGGCGCGGGGAGCGACGGCCCTGCACCTGGCGGCCCGACGCGGCGAAGTGGATTGCGTGGCGCTGCTGCTGGAGGCCGGGGTCGATCCGTCGGTCCGCGATGCCGACGGCCGCCAAGCCCGTGACCTGGCGCCCGCCACCGTGGTCGACGCCGCGTGGGCGCGCCTGGGCCCACCCGCGCCTCCCCTGGACGCCCAGGGCACGTTCCCGTCGTTGGACGGGGACCCCGGGTTCGGCCCGAAGCTCATCGAGTCGGCGCTGCTCGACGCCGCGCCTCGCCGGCCGCTCCTGTTCACGGGCCTGCGGCGCGCCCTGGCGAGCCCCGAGGAGCGCCTGGGCCTGGAATTGGCCGTCTGGGAGGATGGCGCGGCGCTGTGCTCCTCTTGGGCCGAAGCGGACCAGCCCCGCCTGCTGGCGGGCATTCTCCAACGGCGGCTCGTGGAGAGCGCCGTGCGCGACCTGGAGGAATCGGGCTGGTTCGAGGAACCCCTGCCGCCCGCGCCCGCCGCCTCGGCCTCCCGCGGCAACGGCGACTCCACCGGGGAGAGCGTGATCTGGATTTTCGGCCGCGACGGCCGCTACGAGGAGCGCACCTGGGACAGCGTCGACCGCCTCGACGATCCCCAGCGCGGCATGAGTCGCGCGCGCTTCGCCGCCTGGTCCTTTTCGCGCTCCAAGGTGGTCGACATCCTGCGCACCCTGCGACCCTCGATCACGCGCGAGTTGTCCTTCGTGCTCACGCCCGCGCGGGAGTTTCGCGGCATCTCCTTCGACCACGGCGTCCACGCGCCGTGGCTCCAGTGATCGTCAGCGCCGGAGGGCCTGCGCACCAAAGGCGAGCCAGCCCGCCAGGAAGAGCACGCCGCCCAGGGGGGTCAGGGGCCCGACCCAGGACGGCGCGCCCAGGGCGAGGCCGTAGAGCGAACCCGAGAAGCACAGGATTCCGGCCGAGAACAGCCATGCGGGAGTCGCGCCGCCGGCCGCGCGCTCGCGCCACAGTCCGTGGGCGATCAGGCCCAGGCCGTGCAGGGCCTGGTAGTGCACCCCGGTGGTCCAGATCGCCACCTGCTCGGGCCCCACCACCTGCTTCAAACCGTGGGCCCCGAACGCCCCGAGAGCGACCGCCACGAACAGGGTGAACGCTCCCGCCGCAACCCAATGTCTGGGGATCATGGCGCCACCCTACCAAGCGGGCGGGTCGCCGCCGCGGCCGCGCCCCCGTCCGTGTACGCTATTGCGTGCTCCAGGTTCTGCTGATCGGCGCCGTGGGCGCGCGCTTCTGCCTGGCGGGCTACCTGGCGCTGCGCGCGGCCTTCGGACCCGCGCTCTGGCCCCTGTGCATCGTCGAGCCGGTGCTGTTCTGGATCTGCCTGCCCTCGGCCGTGCTCCTGCTTGCGGCGCTGGCACGGAAGAAGCGCATCGCGGCCCTGACCCACGCGTTCATCCTCGCGGTCTGGCTCGCCACGTTCGGACACGTCCTGGTGCCCCCCGCCGAGCGCCCGCCGCGCTCCCCGGCCGCGGAACCGGGGGGCCGCGCCCCGGAGCTCAGCGTGCTCACGTTCAACGTGGGGGCGGGCCTGGCGAGCTACGCGGAGCTCGTCGCCCTGCTGCGCCGCGAAAGCACCGACCTGGTGCTGATCCAGGAGTTGACGGCCGACCAGGCGCGGGCGCTGGCGGGCGACCTCTTGGATCTCTACCCCCACCGCGACCTGCACGGCCTGGGGATCGAGGGCCTGGGGGCGCTGTCGAAGTTCCCCCTGTTGGACCAGGAGCTGTTCCGCATCTTCGCGAAACGTCCCTACCAGCGCGTGGTGCTCGACGTGCGCGGGGAGGCGACCACGGTCTTCAACGTGCACCCCGGGCTCTCCCGGCTGCTCGTGGGCCCCTGGTCCCCCAACGCCCAGGAATTCGAGCGCCTGGGCGAGGCCGCCGCGCAGAACACGCCGGCCTTGATCGTCGGCGACTTCAACGCCACGGAGAACATGAACCTGTGCCGCAGCCTGGAACGCTTCGGCCTGCGCGACGCCTTCCGCGAGTCGGGCCGGGGGCTCGGCCTCACGTTTCCCGTTCCGGGCAAGTACCACGGGCTCCCGCTGCCGGCCTTCGTGCGCATCGACTTCGTCTGGCACACGCAGGCCTTCGAAAGCCGTGAAGCCCGCGTCCTCCCCGACGCGGGCTCCGATCACTATCCGCTGCGCGTGACGCTCGAGCGCACGCGCTGAGGCCGCTTCAGCGCACCTGGGGCGGGTCCAGCAGCTTGCGCAGATTGAGCTCGCGCTCGGCGATCTCGCGCTCGAGCGCCGCCAGCTGGACGCGGTCGCTCTCCAGTCGACGGGCTTCCAGGCGCGCCTGCTCGAAGCAGGAGTGGCGCAGGTCGAAGACCGCCTGCTCGATCCGCCCGCGGCGGGCGAATTCGGCGTCCAAGAGAGCCCAGGACTTGACCACCATGTCGGCCAGTTCCGCCGTCTCCGTGTCGTTCCGCTCGCCGGTGAGCTTCTGCACCTCGGCGATCAGCTGGTCCAGAGAATCGCCGCGGGCGTGCACGCTGCGGCGCAGGAACTCGGCGAACTGCGCGGAGAGCACCGCGCGGCGGTAGCCGTAGCTCGCCTGCTCGAAGCGCGCCGTCCCGTTGCGGGCGAACACCGGGCTCGAGATTTCGCTCGCTTCCTCGCTCGCCGCACCCGCGATGCCGTCCTTGTGGGGCGGCTTGAAGCGCACCTGGACCTTGGCCAGCGGAGCGTCCGAGGCGTTCGCCGTGCGCACGATCTCGTACAGGGCCGTGATCTGGTGGCCGGAGTTGATCTCCCCCGCGTCCACCTTGTCGTTGCGGAAGTCCTGGTCGGCGATGGCGCGGTTCTCGTACCCCAGCAGGCGATAGCTCTCCACCTGCGCCGGGTCGAACTCCACCTGCACCTTGGCGTCGCGCGCGATCGGCACGAGCGTCTTGAGCAGATCGTCCACCAGGACCTTCTTCACCTCGGCCGCGTCGTCGACGTAGTTGCACAGGCCGTCGCCCTTGTCCGCGAGCTGCTCCAGCAGGTGGTCGTTGTGGTTGTTCATGCCCACCCCGATCGTGTTCAGGTAGATGCCGGCCTTGCGCTGGCGCTCCACCGTGGACACGAGCACGTTGGGGTCGGTGATGCCGATGTTGGCAACGCCGTCGGTGAGCAGCACCACGCGGTTGATCGTGTGCTTCGCCTGGACCGCGAGCGCCTGTTCGTAGCCCATGCGCAGTCCCGCTTCGGTATTGGTACCTCCGTCGGGCTGCAGCGGGTCGATGGCGCTCTCGATCAGCCCCGCTGTCCCGCCGAGGTCATGGGCAGGATCAGGCGGGAGTCCGCCGAGAAAGTCACGATCGAGATCATGTCGCGCGGATCGAGCTGGCTCACGAGCATCCGCATGGCGTGCTTGACCAGCTCCAGGCGCTGCTGCTCCTTCATGGAACCCGACACGTCCACCACCAGCGTCAAGGCCAGCGGAGCGCGTTCATTCCGCGCGACCTCCATGCCGCGCACGGCGACGCGCAGCATCCACTTGTTGTCGCGCGGATCGCTGAAGCGGCTCGGCGCCAGCTCGGTGGCGATGGCGAAGGTGCCCCCACCTTTCGACGGCGCCGCCACGTCCGGCTTGAAGTAGTTGACGAACTCCTCGGTGCGCACCTGGGCCTTCTCGGGCAGGTGGTTCTCGACCAGGTACTTGCGCGCCAGGGTGTAGCTCGCCGTGTCCACGTCCATGGCGAACGTCGACTGGCGGTCGTTGGCCGTCCACTCGAAGGGATTGTCACCCCAGAAGCGGAAGAACATGTCGCGCGGCCGCTCGTCGGGCAGACGCTTGCACGACGCGACGATGTGTTCGGCGCGCAGGCGGCGCTCCTCCGGCGTCCAGTTCCGGCGTTGTTTCCGCCCCTCGTCGTCGTCCCGTGCGCCCCCGCCGCCGGCGAAGCGGTCGAGTTGTTCGAAGTCGGTCAGTCGCTCGCGAGAATCGGCGCGGGCATGGTCCTGCAGGTCCAGCTCGGCCTCCTCCAGAACGGCCACGTCCACGAAGCCCGCGATCGACGAGGCGTCCTCCTCGGCAAGATCCAACGTCTCGCCGAAGGAGAGACCGAGGTCGCGCTTCGCTTCCTCGCCCTTCTCGCCGGGCGCCTTGGACTTCGCTTCCCCCTGGCGACCCAGTTTGCTTCGCGGGTCTCCCCCACCGCCACCTCCGGTCGCCGTCAGGGGCAGACCGACGGTGGGTGCTGGGGCGAGTCCACGGGACCAGGTGCCGCCGGGACCGGGCGACCCTGGCCCGGACGCGCCGGGCGTCGAGGGCGCGCCGGGCGTGGCCGCGCCGACGGCGGCAGTCGCCGCGGGGCGCCCGAGGGAGTGCTCGTCGGCGCCCGCAGCGAGACCGCCGACCGGTCCAGCCGGCGACACTGCAGAAGGCTGACCGGTGGGCTCGATCGTCAGCACGAGCGCACCGAGTTCGGCCGGAGCATTGCCCGGAGCACTCAGCTTTCCATCGGAGGGGTCTCCGGGGGCGAGCAGGTTCTTCGCCAGGAGCCCGACGTCGCCCTCACCGGCCTTCGCGGCGGGGGCCGTCGCATCCGGCAGTTGCTTGAGCTCGGATCCGCGCTTTTGCAGCGCCGGAACCTCGCGCACCGCGAGAACCTGCTCCACGGACTTGTCCCGGTTCAGGTTCCGCTGGTCAACGGCGCCACCGGCCTGCGGTTCCGAAAGGGCTGCCCGGGCGCCTGCTTCGTCCTTGAAATCGTGACCCGCCCTGCGGGAATCGACGACGGGCGAGCCCGAAGCCGGAGCGCCGTAGCCGAGCGCCGTCAGCGCGTCCTGGACCTTGGGCATCTCCTCGCTCGCCGGCGCGAGCGCGGTGGTGGTCTCCCGGTGCCTGTCCGAGGGAGCCATCCGGCCCGTCTCCATGGGCCCCGAGACCACGAACGCCCTCCAGCCCAGGAACGCCCCGCCCACCAGCACGGCGAACGACGCGGCCGCGCGGAACGAGGACCTCCGGTACCAGGCGATCTGGGGCGGCGGCCCGGCATGCAGTTGCGCCGCCGCACGCGTCACCTCGCTGGTGGCCTTCCAGGACAGGGTCTCCCCCTTGCCCAGGGTGTTCTTGACCAGGCCCACGGTGGCCATCAGCCGCTCGCGCTCGGCGCGCAGGCCCTCGTCCTTGGCCAGGGCCTGTTCGATTTCCGCTCGTTCCTCCGCGTCGCACTCCCCGAGCACGTGGGCGCAAAGGAGCTGCTGCAGACGATCCCGTTCGCTCAAAGCCTGTTGGTCCATCTCGATGTCACTCACGACCGCACTCCTTGGACGGATTGGCCGCCCGCCGCAATCCCCACCGCCGCACCCTGCACACCACTGCGTTCGGCGCCGAAGAACGGCGCCAGTTCCTGACTGAGCGAGCGCAAGCCGACGCTGACGAGCCAGCCGACCGTGCCCACTTTCTTGCCGGTGATCTCCGCGATCTCGCGGTAGCTCTTCTCCGACAACAGCCGCAGCACGAGCACCTCGCGCTGGTCGGGCGGCAGCTTTTGCAGGCCGCGTTCGACCGCCGCCCGCGTATCGTGCTCGTCGATGCCGCTCGCTTCGACGCCCGCGACCTCGGCCGCGGCGGCCCGCTCCTCGCGGTGCTTGCGACGTTCCTCCGCTCGTATCGTGTCCATGGCCTGATTCCTCACCACCTTGTGCAACCACGAAGACAGGAGCGCCCGCTCGGCGGCCGCGTCACCGCGGACCTCGGCGGGCAGTTCCAGGGGCCGCTGCACGAGCTTCATGAAGGCCTCCTGGACCACGTCCTCGTGGGATCCGTCGCCGCCCAGGAGTGACCTGGCATGGCGCAGGAGCGCCGACTGGTGGCGGGCGATCAGGACCGCGAGCGCATTCGAATCCCCGCGCTGGAACGCGTCGAGGAGCTGTCCGTCGGAGGCTTCGTCCATAGAGCTCATTGCAGCTTCGGGGGTCCCAACGGAGGCGCCGGGGGGCTTCTTGGGGCGGGTCCGGGAATTCCCGCGGGTTGCAGCGGCCCCTCCCGGCGCCCATCATCCCTGCCCGTGAGCAAGAATTTCGACCCCAATGCCGCCGCCGCGGCCGACGCGGGGCTCTACGGCCTGGGTACGCCCCTCCCCGAGGCGGCGGCCGTGGTCCTGGGCGTGCCCTTCGACGCCACGGCTTCCTATAGGAAGGGCGCCGCCGGGGGCCCGCGGGCCCTCCTGCGCGCCAGCCTGCAGGTGGACCTCTATGACCTCGTCCACGGCCGACCCTACGAGGCGGGCATCGCCATGGCCCCCATCGACGGGCGCTTCGACGCCTGGAACGCCGAGGCGGGGGCCCTAGCGGACCGGGTGATCGCCGTGGGCGGGAACGTGGACGGAAACCCCTCCCTCGCGCGCGCCCTGGCGCGGGTGAACGCCCTCGGCCTGGAGGTCAACCGCGCCGTGCGCGCCGCGACCGAGGAGCTGCTGACCCGGGGTGCGCTTCCCGTGGTCGTGGGCGGCGACCATTCGACGCCCTTCGGGGCCATCGAGGCGTGCGCGCACAGGCACCCGGGCCTCGGCGTGCTGCACTTCGACGCCCACGCGGATCTGCGCGTCGCCTACGAGGGCTTCCAGTGGTCCCACGCCTCGATCATGGACAACGTGACGCGTCGCATCCCGGAGGTGTCGCGGCTCGTCCAGGTGGGCATCCGCGACTTCTGCGAGCAGGAGTTCGACGCGATCGGGAATTCCGGCGGCCGGATTCGCACGCTCTTCGACCGCGACTGGGCAGCGGCGCGCTTCGACGGAAAGCCCCTGCGGGAGCTCGTGCGCGCCCACCTGGCCCACCTGCCGGAGAAGGTCTTCGTGAGCTTCGACATCGATGCGCTCGAGCCGGCCCTGTGCCCCAACACGGGCACCCCGGTGCCGGGAGGCCTCACCTGGCGCGAGGCGAATCTCTGGCTCGACGAGCTGGCCGCGAGCGGCCGGACCGTGGTGGGCCTGGACCTGAACGAGGTCAGCCCCGGACCCGCCCCGGGCGAGGAGGACGCCTGGGACGCCATCGTCGGCGCCCGGCTCCTCTACCGGATGATCGCCACGGCCCTGGCGACCCGCTGAGGGCGGGCCCCCTCGGGAAAGCCAGAAACTGGCTCCTCGGCCCGGGTAGCCTGGGGACGCGGGCCCGGGGCCCGCGGCGTTTCCCAGGACCGCGAAGGAGCCCACCCATGGCAAGCCGCTTCCCCCAAGTCGTGAAGGTCGTCTCTCCGGTGCTCGCGACGCTCGCGGCGCTGAGTCCCGCGCTCACCGCCCAGCAGCGTGAAGTGGTGGCGGTGGGCCGCTTCGCCGGCAACACGGCCTACCTCGACGACGTGTTCCTGCGCGTGAGTTCGGCCCAGGACTACACGCTGGGCCTGCGCGCCGATGGGACCCTCGTCGGCTGGGGCAGTTCTGACAACCGCCAGTGCGAAGTGCCCACGGTCGGCGCCGGCCTCACCTACGTGGACATGGACGCCGGCGAGCAGCACGCGCTGGCGATCCAAAGCAACGGCACGGTGCGCGCCTGGGGTCGCAACGACTTCGGGGAGGCCACCGTCCCTGCGTTGCCCCCGGGCGTCACCTACACGCGAGTTTCCGCCGGGCAGGACCATTCGCTGGGCCTGCGCAGCGACGGCGTGCTCGCCGCCTGGGGATCGAATTCCAACGGACAGGCCACGCCGCCCGCGCTGCCACCGGGCCTCACGTACACGGGCGCCGCGGCCGGCCACTTGCATTCGCTCGCCCTGCGCAGCGACGGGAGCGTGGTGGCCTTCGGATCCAATGCCGCCGGTGAGTCCACGGTGCCGCCCTTCCCCGCCGGCAGCACGGCGGTGCGCGTGTTCGCGGGACGCAACGCCAGCGCGGTGCTGCTCTCGAACGGCTCGATCCTGCAGTGGGGCATGAACACGGTGGGACAGACGAACGTGCCCGCACTGCCCCCCGGGATGACCTACGTGGATCTGGCCCTCGGCGGCTTCCATTCAGCGGCGCTGCGCAGCGACGGCCGGCTGATCTCCTGGGGCTACGACGCCTTCCAGCAGGTCAGCGACACGCCCGGCCTGCCCAACGGGGCCTACGCGCAGGTGGAATGCGGCTTGAACCACTCCCTCGTGCGCCTGGCCAACGGCTCGCTGCAGTACTGGGGCGCCAACACGCTTTGGCAGCGCAATGTCCCGCCGCCGCCCGCCGGTCGGAGCTACCTCCAGGTGGTCTCCGCGGGCCTGTGGCACACGCCGTCCACCTACGGGCTCCTGGACGACGGCACGGTCGTGAGCTGGGGTGCGGCAGTTCCGCCGACGCCGCTGCCCGCGGGCGTCACCTACACGCAGCTCGCCGGCTCGGACTACATCGCGGCCGGTTTGCGTTCCGATGGAAGCGTGTCCGTCTGGTTGAACTGCGGCACGTTCGCCTGCGGCACCTACTCGCCCCCCAGCGGCGTCTCCTACGTGGACGTGGAGGCGGGCACCCTCGTGCTCGCCCTGCTGCGCGATGACGGGCAGGTGGACGTGCTCAACGGGGCCGGGAGCACGCTGACTCCGCCGCCGCCGCTTCCGCCGGGGCTGTCCTACGTCGAGGTGGCGCTCGGCAGCGTCCACGGAGTGGCACGCCGCAACGATGGACAGGTGGAATCCTGGGGCGCCAACGGTTCGGGGCAACTCAACACGCCGCCGCTCCCCGCGGGCCTGACCTATGTCGACGTGGCCGCGGGGTATGACCGCAGCTACGCGCTGCGCAGCGATGGTGCCGTGATCGGCTGGGGCAACACGCCCTGCTCGCCGCCTGCCGGCCCGTCGGCCATGCTCGAACTGCTGGGCAGCAGCTACCAACTGGTGGCGCGCAACGCGGACGGCAGCCTCGCCGCCTGCGGCCAGAATTTCGCCGGTGAGGGCACGCTGCCCGTGCTCCCGGCGGGGCATCGCTGGGTGCAGGTGAGCCCGCTGAACAACGAGCTGATCGCCATCCACGAGCCCGCCTCCGGCATCCCCTACTGCAGCGCCAAGGCCAATTCCCTGGGCTGCCTGCCCAGCATCGGATCCAGCGGCTTCATGAGCGCGACCCAGCTCTCGGGCTTCGTGGTGAGTTCGACGTCGATGCTCAACAACAAGCCGGGCCTCCTGCTGTACACCGACGCCGGTCGCGCCGCGGTGCCCTTCAGCGGCGGGACTCTGTGCGTGGCTTCTCCCCTGCGACGCGTGAGCGGCCTGGGCAGCGGCGGCACGCCGCCTCCGACGACCGACTGCAGCGGCGTGTTCACTGTGGACCTCAACGCCTTCCGCGCCGGCACCCTGGGCGGCAGTCCGGCTGCGTTCCTCTCGGTGCCCGGCACCCTGGTCCAAACCCAATTCTGGGGTCGCGACCCGGGCCTCCCCGCGCCGAACAGCACGCAGCTCTCCAACGGCCTGGAGTTCCTCGTGGGCCCTTGAGGAGGCGCGCGGCTCGGGGCCTCGGCGCCCGAGCCGCAAATGGGGGGGGGCGGGTGCCGTACTGGCGGGGTTCACAGCGAGGAACACGCCATGACCGAACCCGACGCACCGCCGCCCTTGGAACCCAGGCCCGCCCACGAGCAGGGGGCGGAACCCCAGGTCCCGCCCGACCTCCAGCAGGTCGCGCTGCCCTCCTGCGTGGGCGAACCGGTGCTCGCGCCGGTGCCTCCGCCGAACCTGGGCGAGGCGCCATGGCCGGGGCACGGGGCCGTGGAAAGCCCGGTTCCGGCCCTTGTTCCCCTGCTCGGTCCGGTGGGGTCCGCCTCCGACGCAGCGCCCCCTGCCCACCGCGCCCCGGCCGTTCCCCCGCTGGTGCCGAGCGCCGCCGCCCACCTGGGAAGTTCCGCCCCGGCCCCCGAGCCGCCGCGGGAGCCGGCGCGCTCCGCGCCCATGCCCCCCCTCTTCACTCCCCCGCCCCGGGAGCCCAAGCCGGTTCCCGTGGAGCCCGAGCCCCCGATCTGGCCGCCGGGGCCGCCGCCGCCCGCGGGGCCGCCGCCGGACGTCACGGGGGCCGGTTTCGGTCCCGGGCCGGAACGCAGGCCCTCCCATGAGGGCTGGGCCCTGGCCATGCACCTCTCCGCGGTGCTCACCCTGGGGTTCGCGTGGCTCCTGATCGGCTTCCTGGGGCCCCTGATCCTCTGGCTGGCGAAGAAGGACGACGACCCGGAGCTGGACTGGCACGGCCGCGAGGCACTCAACTTCCAGCTGAACCTGCTGCTGTTCTGGCTCGCCGGGCTGCCCCTGCTGCTCCTGTGCTGCGTGGGCCTCTTGGTTTGGGCCGTGCTGCCCTTCTATGGAATCGTCCTGGGCCTGATCGCCACGATCAAGGCGGCCGACGGCAAGCGCTGGCGCTATCCGCTCACGCTGCGCCTGCTCAACGACTGACGGAGGCCGCGATCGAGCAGGCCGGGTAGGCCGGGATGCACGGCAGGGGCTAACATCTCCGCCGTGACCCGCGTCGAGCATCCACTGATCGGCATCAACGGCGTGGCCGCCCCGGGCGACACGCCCAAGGTGGCCCTGGCCCACCGCTACGCCGAGGCCGTGCTCAAGGCCGGGGGCATCCCCCTCGTACTCGCGCCCGTGGGCGGCCCCAGCGACGTGGGCCGGATGCTCGACCTGCTCGACGGCCTGCTGCTCTCCGGGGGCGACGACTTCGACATGGAGCGCCTGGGCATGGGAGCGACCCATCCCGCGGCCCAGCGCACCCCCCCCGCCAAGCAGGACTTCGACGTGCTGCTGGCGCGCATGGCCCTGGAGCGGCGCCTGCCGATCCTCGGCATCTGCTACGGCATGCAGCTCCTGGCCCTGGTCCAGGGCGGCCGCTTGCTCCAGCACCTGCCCGAGGACCGCCCCGGCCGCCGGGAGCACCGCGGCGGGGCCATCCATCCCGTGACTCTGGCCGCCGGTTCGAAACTGGCCCGCATCGTGGGTGTAGAGCAACTCGACGTCGTTTCGCGCCACCACCAGGCGGCGGCCTCCGTGGGGCCGGGCTGGTCGATCTGCGCACGCGACGACGAAGGATTGATCGAAGCCATCGAACGCGCGGACCATCCTTTCGCGCTCGGGGTGCAGTGGCATCCCGAGCTCGCGCCCGAGGGCAGTCCCCACGATCGCCTGTTCCGCGGTCTGGTGGGCGCGGCGGGCGTCGCGGCGGCACGACGCCTGACCGCCGCGGCGGCGCGCTGAGCTCCATCTTCCTGCGAAACACCCGATGCAACTCTACGACCCGAAGACGTTAGGTGCCCCGAACAGCGGCTGGTTCACGGGCAGGGAGAAGAAGCGCCTGGTGCTCCTGGGCATCGCCTTCCTGTTGATTCTCGGCGCGGTGATCGCGGCCCAGATCCAGGCGAGGAAGCGCGAGACCGCGCGGCTGGAGGCGGCGGCCCAACTGGGCCCGCAGGCGCTGCCCACGGAGATTTCCGTGCCGACCATCGACGTGGCCGGCCTGGAGGCCGTCGCGGACGACCTGGATCCCGCCCACCGCGTGGTGCTGCCGGGCGCGGTGCTCGAAGCAGGCTTCGCCCAGAGCGCGCAGATCTACGACGGCGTGTACGAGCCGCTTGGCGGCCGCGAACTCACCGCGGCCCTGGCGGCGGAAATGGTGCGCACGCCCACGCAGTTCCGCGGCCAATTGTTCCGCGTGCGCTGCATGGTGGAGGAAATGCGGGAAATCACGGGCGCGGAGGCCCCCGAGGATCAGCGCTGGTTCCTGCGCGGCAAGCTCGAGGACGGCTGCGACCTGTTCTTCGCGGTCAAGGAGATCGTGGGTCTGGCGCCGGTCCCCGGCGACTTCGTGCGCGTGGACACGCTGTTCGCACGGGCCCATCGGGCCGAGGTGCAGGGCCGCTGGATCGACGCGCCGCTGCTCGTGGGCCCGCGCATGCTGGAGTCGTTCCAGAAGCTCGCCCCGGTCAAGGAGCTCACTCCCCAGCAGTTCCTGGGCGTGCAGGACGACAGCGTCGCGCGCGGCTTCGAGGGGCTCGGCTACCAGGCGTATTGGGAACTCGTCTCCTACGTGAAGCACCTGGAACCCGGACAGGTGGATTGGGAGCAGGTCCCGGTGCTGGACAACTCCACGATCATGGCCCTGTTCGCCAACGGCGCGGAGTGGCGCGGAAAACCCGTGCGCATCCCCGTGGCGCGCATGCTCACCGTGTGGAGGCAGGCCCAGCCCGAGAATCCGCTGCGCGTCGAACACCTGGTCACCGGCTGGTTCGGCCGCGGCGACTGGGTGGGTCAGGCCAAGGTGGCGAGCTTCGTCGCGCCCTACACGGACGTGCCCCCCAGCATCGAGAAGAACTTCACGGCGCGGGGCTACTTCTTCAAGAACCTGGGGTATGTGCCGAAGAACGGCGGCGCGGCCATCGCGCCGTTCTTCGTGCTCGAGTCCATGGAGGAGTTCATTCCTCCGGACACGGCGGGACTGCGGCAGATCGGGTACATCGTCGCGGGCTCGCTGCTCGTCCTCGCCCTGGGCGCCGTGATCATGGTCCGCCGGGATCGCAAGGCCAGCGAGGCCCTGGAGGCGGAACTGCTCCGCCGCAGGCGCGAGCGTCGGCAAAAGGTCGCCGCCGCGGCCAAGCCGTGACCCCCGAGCCCGCCGCGGGTGCGCGCATCGAGCCCGCCGTGCGCATCGAGCCCGCCGTGCGCATCGAGGTCGAGTGCGCGCCTCCCTACGCGGTGCACGTGGGCCCGGGCGTTCTCGAACTCGCGCGGGAGGAATTTCGACGCGAGAAGCCGGCCGTGCTCCTCAGCGACGCGCGGGTCCTGGGCCTCCACGGAGCGCGCCTCGATCCGGATTCCAGCGGCTCCGTCCACCTCGGGCCGGAGGGCGAATCCGCCAAGGAGCTTCCCGAGCTCGCCCGGGTGCTGGAGTTCCTGGCCGGAGCGGGCGTCGATCGCCGCGGGACCCTGTGGACCCTGGGCGGCGGCGCCCTGGCGGACCTGGGGGCTTGGCGGCGGCGCTCTACATGCGAGGGATCGGCGTGGTGCACTGCCCGACCACGCTGCTGGCCCAGGTGGACGCCTCCGTGGGCGGCAAGACGGCGGTGAACCTGACGGCGGGCAAGAATCTGGCCGGCGTCTTCCACCAGCCGCGCGCCGTGTACGCGGATGTGGGCGTGCTCGCGACCCAGAGCGAGGAGGAGTACCGCTCCGGCCTCGGCGAGGTGCTCAAGACGGCCCTCGTGGCCGGCCCGGAGCTCCTGGAGCTTGTGGAGCAGGGCGCTCCCGGCCTGACGGCCCGGGACCCCGCCACCCTGGCGGCGATCGTGGCGGCCTGCGTGCGCGCCAAGGCCGCCGTGGTGGCCGCCGACCCCCTGGAGCGCGGTCCCCGGCGGGCGCTCAATCTGGGCCACACCTTCGCCCATGCGATCGAGCACGCGGCGGGCTTCGGCCGGGTCCCCCACGGCATCGCCGTGGCGGTCGGCCTGGGCATCGCCCTGAGGGCCGCGCGGGAGCTGGGTCTCCTGGAGGACCGCGAGCTCCCCGGGCGCCTCGGGCGGCTGATGGGTCGCCTGGGGCTGCCCGCCGATCTCGCGGAGCTGCGGAGCTCCCGGCTGTCGGACATGCCCGCGGCCCTTTCGCCGAAGGAGCTGGTCCGGGCCATGCGGCTCGACAAGAAGTCCCGCGGGGGGGCCGTCCACCTGGTCCTGGCCCGGGCGGCCGGCCGGCTCGACCTGGAGGTCCCGGTGGACGGGGCCCTGATCGAGAGCTGGCTCGCCCCCTGAAGCGGAGCAACCCGGGGGAGCGAATGGGCCCCGGGGGGCGCCGGGGGTACGCTAGTGGGTGCGGGAGACCCCGCCCGCGATCGCCGTGCCGTCCCACGATTCCTCCGCCGACCCTGCGTCGAAACCCTCCCCCCGGGGGGGCGCGGCGGCACCGGGCCACCACCATGGACCCGGCGCCCATGGAGACGGCCACGGCCATGGCGCCGGGACCCCGCCGGGAACCGAGGCCTTCCCGCGGCTGGAGGTGAGCGACCTGGTGGCCCGCGGCATGGCCTCGGGGCGCCGCCGGGAGATGGTCCAGGATGGGGCCATCGCCCTGGGGCTGGCCCTGCTGGCCCTGTCCCAACCCACGGAGCGGCTCCTGGGCGATGGACCGGCCCTGGTTCGCTGGACCCACGAAGGCCATTGGCTCTCGCTCCACCTCCTGCTCCAGCCCCTCGCCCAGCTGCTGGCCCGGGGCCCCTCCCTCGGGGCCGAGCGAGCCTGGTTCCTGATCGCCGCGATCTCCTGGGCGGCCACCTACCCGGTGTTGGCCCGCCTGGGGGTCCGTGCTGGATACTCGCGCCTGGCGGCCGGCGCGGGCGCACTGCTCTGCCTCGTGAGCCCGGTCGCCGTGCTCGCGGGCACGCTGCCCGGCCCCGCGGGCCCACTGGTGTTCGGGTCGGCGGTCCTGTTCGCCGCCCTCGAGCGTGCGCGCCAACACGGCGGGGCGGACCCGTCGAGCCTGGGCGTGGCACAAGTCTCCCCGAGCTCCCCGAAGTCCAACGGGGCGCTCCTGGGCCTCTGGATCGCGGTCGCCCTCCTGGAGCCGAACCTGGTCCTGTTGCTGCCGGCCGTGCTGTGGTGCGGAATTTCCGGCGAGATCGAAAGCTCCAAGCGCTGGCGCTTCGTGGTGAGCGGGCTGTGCGCCGCGGGCCTGCTGCTGGCCCTGATGATCGGCTGCGCGTTCCTTGGCTCCGGGGAGCGTCCTGGCGACACCCTGAACCACCTGCTCGCGCGACTGGTGGGCACGACCAGCCTGGGGTCCCCGGGCAGCCTGATCTGGCTGGCGGTGCTCGTGCCCTCCCTGGGTGTCGCCGTGGTCGGCGTCGTCGAGCTCTTCCGGCGGCCGGGGGAGGCCCACGAAGGCCCGGCGCCCGGATGGCTGGCCGCGTTCGTGGGGGTGCCCATTCTGGTGAAGGTCCTGGCGGGAACGCCGGGTCTCGACACGAGCTCCTGGGTGCTCCTGCCGGTCTGCGCCCTGGGGCTTGCGGCCTTCCTCCAACGCCTGCCGGAGAGCCGCCGCATGGGCCTCATTGTGGCCCTATTTGGCATTCAAATGGCTCTCAACGTGGGTTTCCACTGGGCCATGCGCCTGGGGGACCCGACGCGCGAGTGGGTCGCCAGCGCCGCTCGGACGCTCAATCCGGGCGACATGGTGATCACCAAGGACCAGGTCCACGACTACCTGCTGCACCACCGTTTTCGGGTGCGCACGATCAACCTGCGGACGCCGGTGGAGCTGGCGTCCGAGCTGAGGGCTGACTGGTGGTACGACGCGAGGGAGCTCGTGCGCGATCACGCGCGCCACGGGGGACGCCTGGTGCTCGATTGGAAGGTGGACTCCCCCCCCTCGGGGGCCCGCGATTACCCCTTCCCCAGGGAGCTGCACGAGCTGGTCCTGCTGGGCCCCTTCGTGCACCTCGGTCCCAAGGCGGACGCCCGGGTGGACCTCGACCAGGGCCGGGTCCCGACCACCTTCGAGCCCGAGAACGAAGCACTTCCCGCGGCGCTGAAGAAACCCTGAGGTCGACAGCCCGCGTGAGGTTTGTTCCAATCCCGCAGTTTGCCCGCGACCGGCGCGTGCCCCCGCACCCCGCGCCCGATCGACGAGGCGGATCTCCATGCCGCGCCGCACCGACCTGAAGTCCATCCTGATCATCGGAAGCGGTCCGATCGTCATCGGGCAGGCCTGCGAGTTCGACTACTCGGGGACCCAAGCCTGCAAGGCGCTGCGCGAGGAGGGGTACCGGGTGATCCTGGTCAACTCCAACCCGGCGACCATCATGACCGATCCGGACACGGCCGATGCCACGTACATCGAGCCGATCACGGTCGCCGCGATCACCAAGATCCTGGAGCGTGAGCGCCCGGACGCCCTGTTGCCCACCATGGGGGGGCAGACCGGCCTCAACACGGCCCTCGGCCTGTACGACGCCGGGGTGCTCGACCGCCTGGGGATCGAGATGATCGGCGCCCGGGCGGACGTGATCCGCAAGGCCGAGGACCGGGACCTGTTCCGCTCGGCCATGGCCGCCTGCGGCCTGGAGACCGCTCGCTCGGGGGTCGCCCACAACATGGAGGACGCCCGGCGGGCCCTGGCCCAGATCGGCCTGCCCTGCGTGATCCGGCCCGGCTTCACGCTGGGAGGCAGCGGCGGCGGCATCGCCTACAACGTCGAGGAGTTCGAGGAGATCGTCGGACGGGGCCTCTCGCTCTCGATGAACAGCGAGGTGCTGGTCGAGGAGAGCCTGATCGGCTGGAAGGAATTCGAGATGGAGGTGATGCGCGACCGCGCCGACAACGTGGTCATCATCTGCTCCATCGAGAACCTGGACCCCATGGGGGTGCACACGGGCGACTCGATCACGGTGGCTCCGTCCCAGACGCTCACCGACCGCGAGTACCAGAACATGCGCAACGCGTCCATCCGCGTCATGCGCGAGATCGGCATCGAGTGCGGCGGCTCCAACGTGCAGTTCGCGATCGACCCCAAGACGGGGCGCATGATCGTGATCGAGATGAACCCGCGGGTGTCGCGCAGCTCGGCCCTGGCCTCCAAGGCCACCGGCTTCCCGATCGCCAAGTTCGCGGCCAAGCTGGCCGTGGGCTACACGCTCGACGAGATCAAGAACGACATCACGCGCAAGACTCCGGCGTGCTTCGAACCGGCCATCGACTACACGGTGGTCAAGATCCCGCGCTTCGCCTTCGAGAAGTTCAAGGGCTCCGACACGACCCTGACGACCCAGATGAAGTCGGTCGGCGAGACCATGGCCATCGGTCGCACGTTCAAGGAAGCGCTGCAGAAGGCCGTGCGCGGCCTGGAGACCGGGCGGCCCGGCATGGGGCTCGATCCGCGCAACCCCGCCGATCGCATCGCGGCCGATCCGGAGGCCCTGAGCCGCACACTGCGCGTGCCCAATGAGCTGCGCATCCTGGCCCTGCGCTCGGCCTACATGGCGGGCTGGAGCACGGCCGAGATCCAGGCGGCCACCAACATCGATCCCTGGTTCCTGGAGAACATCCGCGAGCTGTGCGACTTCGAGCGCGAGCTGTCGGGCGCGAAGCTCACGCGGGAGCGCCTCGCGGCGGCGAAGAAGCTCGGCTACTCCGATCGGCAGATCGCGCTCGCCGTGGGCCTGTCGCCCAAGGAAGTGCGCGCCCTGCGCAAGCAATGGGCCCTGGAACCCAGCTACAAGCTGGTGGACACCTGCGCGGCGGAATTCGAGGCCTTCACGCCCTACTACTATTCGACCTGGGAAGACGAGAGCGAGGCGCCCGCGCCCCTCGCGCCGCCCGGCCGGCGCATCATGATCCTGGGCGGCGGCCCCAACCGCATCGGCCAGGGCATCGAGTTCGACTATTGCTGCGTCCACGCCTCCTTCGCGGCGCGCGAGATGGGCCTCGAGTCGATCATGGTCAACTCGAACCCGGAGACCGTGTCCACCGACTACGACACCTCCGACCACCTGTTCTTCGAGCCGCTGACCCACGAGGACGTGATGGCCGTCGTGGACGCGATGAAGCCCGACGGCATCATCGTGCAATTCGGCGGCCAGACGCCCCTGAACCTGGCCCAGGGCCTGCACGAGGCCGGCGCGCCGCTGATCGGCACCTCGGTCGCGTCGATCGACCGCGCCGAGGACCGCAAGCTCTTCACCGAGTTCCTGTCGGGCCTGGGACTCTCGCAGCCGGAGAGCGGCATGGCCCGCACGGCGGCCGAGGCCTTCGAGGTCGCGCGCCGCATCGGCTACCCCGTGATCGTCCGGCCCAGCTACGTGCTCGGCGGCCGCGCGATGGAGATCGTCTACGACGACACGGCGCTCGAGCTCTACATGCAGAACGCCGTCCAGGCGACGCCTGACCGGCCGATCCTCGTGGACAAGTTCCTCGAGGAGGCCATCGAGGTGGACGTGGACGTGATCTCCGACGGCAAAACGGTGGTGATCGGCGGCGTGATGGAGCACATCGAGGAGGCCGGCATCCACTCCGGCGACTCGACCTGCGTGCTGCCGCCCCACACGCTCGACCGCGGGATCCAGGAAGAGATCGCCGCCGCCAGCAAGGCCATGGCCCGGGAGCTGGGCGTGGTCGGCCTGATGAACGTGCAGTTCGCGGTCAAGGCCGACAAGGTCTACGTGCTGGAGGTCAACCCGCGGGCCTCGCGCACCGCGCCGTTCGTGTCCAAGGCGATCGGGGTGCCCCTGGCCAAGCTCGCCGCCAAGGTGATGGCGGGCATGACCCTGGAGGAACTGGGCTTCACGCAGGAAGTCGTGCCGCCCTACTTCTCGGTCAAGGTGCCGGTGTTCCCCTTCAGCAAGTTCCAGGGCGTGGACGCGCTCCTGGGGCCGGAGATGCGCTCGACCGGCGAGGTGATGGGCATCGACGCCGACCTGGGCTCGGCCTTCGTCAAGGCCTTCGAGGCGGCGAACATGAAGCTCCCGCGCCGCGGCCGGGTGTTCCTGTCGGTCAAGAACGCCGACAAGCGCTCGATCGTGCCCGAGGCCCGCGAGCTGGCGCGCCTGGGCTACGAGCTGGTGGCCACCGAGGGCACCTGGCGCGCGCTGAAGTCCGCCGGCATCCCGGTGGAGCGCGCCAACAAGGTCCACGAAGGGCGCCCGCACATCGTCGACCGCATCAAGAACCGCGAGATCGACCTGATCCTGAACACGCCCCTCGGCAAGCAGCAACGGCGCGACGACTCGACCATCCGCGCCTCGGCCGTGCAGCTCGGCGTCCCCTGCATCACCACCCTGCACGGCATCCGCGCCGTGGTCAGCGCGCTCTCGGCCATGCACAAGGGCGACTACGCGGTCAAGAGCGTGCAGGCGTACCACGCCCTGATCGAGCGCCCCAAGCCGCAACCCGCCCGGGCGCGCTGAAGCCGCCGCCGCGCATCGTGGGCGCGAGGTTTTGCTCACTGCTCCGGGAAGAGCTCCGGTTCCTGAGCTTCCGGTCCCCCGGAGCGGACTTCGCCGAACGACGGCGCGCGCTGCTGGCCTTGGGCCTGTGCGCCACCTGGCTCGCGGGCATCGGCCGCTACTGGGACAATCCGCGGGCCTCGCTGTTCCAGCACCTGGGTCTGGGGTCGGTCGCCTACGCCTTCGTGCTGGCGGCGATCCTGTGGGTCGTGGTGCGGCCCCTGCGGCCGCGGCACTGGAGCTATGGAAACGTGCTGCTGTTCGTCTGCCTGACGGCGCCGCCCGCGGTGCTCTACGCGATCCCGGTGGAGCGCTTCCTGTCGCTCGAGCTCGCCGCGACGATCAACGTCTGGTTCCTGGGCGTGGTGGCCGCCTGGCGCGTGGCGCTCCTGTGCACGTTCCTCAGGCGCACGGCGGGCCTCGGCTGGATCGAGGTCACCACCGCCGCCCTGCTCCCCATGACGGCCATCGTGACCGTCTTGGCCGTGCTCAACCTGGAACACGTAGTGTTCGACCTGATGGCCGGCCTGAGCGAGGAGCAGCGCGGCCCCAACGACGGGGCCTACCTGTTCGTGCTCTGGCTCACCGAGGCCTCGCTGTACGCCGGACCGGTGCTGTTCCTCGTGTACCTGGGCTGCGTGGCCCGCCGCGCACGCGCCCCCGCGACCGCGGTCCCGCGGGATCCCGACGCCCCTTCGCGGCACGGGGATTCCTGACCGAAGGCGCCCCACGCCGCCGGCGGCCAGGCTTCAATCCGGGACCAGCCGTACTTCGAGGAGCCGCACCTCGAACGTGCCGACCTCCTGGGCGGGTCGGAACATCAGGCGACCGCTGAAGTCGGGATCGACGATCTCGCCGATGCACTCGTTGGTGCCAATGTGGGTCTCGAATTGCAATTGCCGGCGCCGCGAGTAGCTCGGGTCGGCGCGGGTCTGGAAGAACAGTCCGGCCGAGCTCGCCACGGAACTCTCGAACACGAGCCGCACCACGGGACGGGTTCCCGGACGCTTCGTGAAGCCCGGCAGCAGGAACGTGTCGGCCGCGCTCGAGCTCGAACACACGACCCGCGCGTCGGAGCCGCCGCCGCGCACGAACACGCGGCCCGCCCGGGTGGCCGAGATGCGCGGCGAGTTGCGGGCGGGATCGAATTGCAGCACGACTTCCGTCGACGCTTCGAACTGCGCGCGGATGCGAGCTTCCCCCTCCGCGTCCACGAGGCTCGGAGGAGGCAAGTCGAGCACCCGGTCGCTCAGGATCTGCAGCACGAAGTCGGGTTTTTCCCGCTCGACGACCTTCCAGTCGATGTCCGGCTGCCAAAGATAGACGGAACGGGAAAAGTGCCGGCCGAAGAGCGGCGGCAGGGGCATGCCGAAGGAGTCGTGGAAGATCACCGCGCGGGGCAGGGCCGTCCCCGCCTGGGTCACGACGGCGTTGCGCGTCCCGGGCTCGGGCTCGATTTCCAGCTCGCGCCTGGAGCCGGGGTCCAGCTCGACGGCCTGCACCGCCTGACGGATCCGATCCCCCAGGAACAGTTGCCGCGCCAGTGAGTCTCCCAGGTCGTCCTGGGGCTTGGTGCCCGCCAGGACGTCCGGCACTTCGGCCAATTCGGGCCGCTTCTGGGCCAGGCGCCGGACGATCGCCGCCATGCCGTCGAAAGCCCCGCGCTCCGTCCAGTGGGTGCCCAGCGGAAAGTAGGCCCTGTCCTCGGACCGATCCCGCGACTTCGAGTCCAGCAGGCTCGGGCGCAGGTCGAGGAAGCAGCCCTCGGCGTCGGTCCCCATGCGGGCCGCGAACTGGTCGAGCCGCGAGGGTCCCTGCTTCCGGAACCGCGCCGGCAGGTACTCGGGGTAGATCTCGGACTTGCTGGGCGCGAGCGCGAAGAGGTAGGCGATCCCGCGTTTCTCGAGTTCGCGCCGGCGGCTCTCCAGCGCCTTCGCCCAGCCCTCCAGCTCAGGCTCGGTCATCGGCCGCGCACCGCGCCAGCTGTCGAGGCTCGTCGGCGGAGTGAACATCCAGTTCGCGCGCCCCAGGATGAGCCGCGGGGAGGGATCCCGGCCGAGCACGAACACCGCGAGCCAGGCGTGGGCGCGCAGCATTTCCACGCGCAATCCGAAGTGGTCGTCGTGCCAGCTCTCGACCCTGCGCGGCCAGTGGGACCAATCGCCGACGTCGGCGGGGGCGGCGGGGAATTCCGCCGCCGCGCGGTTTTCGGCTCCCCAGGCGGCGGGTGCAGCGCTGCCCGTCGCGCGACGCAGTCCGGCCGCGCCCAGCGGCGCCAGCAGGAACGCCAGGAAGGCCGCTGCGAGGCAGCGATCGCGCAGGCGCTGGGTTCGGGCGTGCTCGGCCATCTAGAAACGGAAGTAGATGAAGGGGTTGAACGTGCCCGCGCTGAGCTCCAGCGCGCACAGGACCAGCACCAGAACCAGCAGCACGTCCGAGGCCGCGCCCAGGAGCGGGCGCGCGGCACTTGGACTCGCGCGGGTCCCGCCGCGGTCGAGACGCCCCTGGATCGCCGCGATCCACGGCAGCGAGCCCAGCACGCCCGCGGCGATGGCCAAGAGACGCGCGGGGTCCAGATACAGGGCCGGATAGGCGAGGCGCCCGTCGCCGGCGCCGAAGCCGAACAGGGCCTGGAACCAGGTGCCGAGCAGCCCCGTGCTCTCGCAGCGGAAGAACACCCAACCCAGCATGACGGCGAACACGAGGTAGCCGTGGCGCAGGACCGCGGGCAGGCGCTCCAGCCACCTGCCCAGGAAGGCCCGCTCCAGGACCAGCAGGCCTCCGTGGTACAGGCCGAAGAGCAGGAAGTTGAGCGAGGCTCCGTGCCACAGGCCGCACAGCACGAAGACGACCGCCAGATTGAAATACACCCGCGCGGGCCGCGCGCGCCCGCCGCCCAGGGGAATGTAGAGGTAGTCGCGAAACCAGGTGGAGAGCGAGATGTGCCAGCGGCGCCAGAACTCGGTCACGCTGCGCGACACGTAAGGGTGGTCGAAGTTCTCCACGAACTCGAACCCGAACATGCGGCCCAGGCCGATCGCCATGTCGGAGTAGCCCGAGAAGTCGAAGTAGATCTGCAGCGTGTAGGCGAACACCCCCAGCCAGGCCACCGCCGCCGTGACCTGGTCGGCGGGCGTAGCGAAGGCCTGCTCGGCAACCGCGCCGACCGTGTTCGCGATCAGCACCTTCTTGCCCAGACCCACGGCGAAGCGGCGCGCGCCCGAGGCGAAACGCGCGAGACTCTCCGTGCGCGCCTCGATCTGCAGGGCCACGTCGCGATAGCGCACGATGGGGCCGGCCACGAGTTGCGGGAACATCGAGATGTACAGGCCGAAGCGACCCAGGCTGCGCTGGGCTTCGGTGTCGCGCCGGTACACGTCCACGACGTAGGACAGGGCCTGGAACGTGAAGAAGGAGATCCCCAGGGGCAGGCGCAATTCGCCGGAGGAGTTGAGGAACACGCCGCGGCCCCACTCCGAGCTCACCAGGAGCGACCCCAGGGGCTCGCCGGGTGCGGCACCGAAGAGCGGCGCGAGACCCTGCCAGAGCCAGTCCGCGTACTTGAACGCCACCAGCAGGCCGAGGTTGAAGGCCACCGAAAGTGCCAGGACGCGGCGGCGGGAGCGCCCGTCTTGGGCGCGCTCCACCCACAGACCGAAGCGCCAGTTGGCCACGATCGAGGCGACCATTAGGCCCACCAGCCAGGCTTCGCCCCAGGCGTAGAACACCAGGCTCGCGGCGAGCAGCACGCCGTTCTGGAACCGCGGTCCGGCGAGGCGGTGCAGCGCCAGGACGAGCGGCAGGAAGGCGAACAGGAAGAGGGTCGAGCTGAACAGCACGCGCGGAAGGACGCTCCTCGTCAGCCCCAGTATTGCACGCGCCGTGCGCCGCCGCTCACTTCGGCGGGGCGGCGCCGGCCCAGTGGGCGATCACCGTGCGCAAGAGTCGCTCGCCGAAGTAGCGTTCCAGGAGCGCTTGCTGCTGCGCCGGGGGCACTTCGTACTCGGGATTGCGCATCCAGGTGCCGTCCGCGTTGGTCACGCGATTGTCCTGCTCGGCGAAGCGGCGCAGCTCCTCCATCATGGCCGCCAGGGCCCTGGAATTCGTGCGCGCCATGTAGTCCACCATGCCCAGGGCGGTCTTGGAGGCCTTGTCGTTCCACACGCCGCGCTTCATCAGGAACTCCTCCAGGCGCAGGGGCTCCTTCTCGCGCTTTCCATAGAGCGAGGAGAGTTCCTGGATCCAGCCGCCGTGCTCGCCGATGCCGACGAATCCGTCGCGATACGGCATGCAGTAGATGCTCTTCTGGATCGCCATTTCGGCGTGCCAGGCGAGGGCGGTCTGGAGCCAATAGGGCTGGGACGAGAAGCGCCTCAACACCAGGAGCGCCATGGTGCGGTGCACGAGCTCGTTGTCGGGACTCCACTCCTCCTGTCCCGGCGAGTTCTCGTTGTAGGCGCCGCACAGGGGCGTGCCCAGGGCGAATCCGATCTGGCCCACGGCCTTGGCCTTCCACTCCGCCAGGTAGGGATGGGCCGCGGCCAGGTGGGCCAGGGCCGAGGCGTAGTCCTCGGTGTTCTTGGCGATGAGCAGCGCGGCCGTCTCCGAATCGGCGCGGAAGACGGATTCCACGCGCCGGCTCGCGGCCTCCAGGGCGGCATCGTCGCGGCCTGGAGGAGCGGTTTTCGGCGCCAGGGGCGGGGGAGCTTCGGGATCCTCGGGGATCACCTCCGGATCTTCGGGATCTCCGCCGCGACCGGCGCCGGAATTGCCGCCGGCCCCCGCGGGCTTGCCCGCGGCCACCGGTGCGCCTCCCGAACCCGTCTCGGGCCCCGCAGCAAGCACCGGCGCTGGGAACAATCCATCGAAGAGGGCCTCGGTGCGCAGCACGAGCCCCAGGGGCGCGTCGACGTTGGCGCGCGCGGTGAGCAGCAGCACGCGTCGCGAGGGATCCAGGTCCAGCCGATAGCCCTTGCTCTTCGCCCAGGGCGCCCAGAAGAGCACAGCGGACTTCGCCGCCCCGCCGGCCTCAGCCGGCAGGGCGGCTGCCTCGTAGTTCTTGCCGCGGAAGTTCACGGTGCCCGGTTTCGGGCCCTGGGCCTCGGCCGCCAGTGCCAACAGCGCGGTGAGCAGCAAGGCGAGCAACGGCCTCATCGTCTCTCCTTCAGCCAGCGGGTCAGGCGCCCGTGGAAGGCCTCCAGGCCCAGGCCGAGCGCGCCCTGGATCGCCGCCGGTCCGGCCTGGGCCGGTCGATGCTTGCCTCCCAGGGTGCGCAGCAGGTTCGGCAGCTCGGTCGCCTCCGCCTCGATCAGGTACGCGCCCACGACGTAGGCCACGAACAGGTCCTCGGGCGTGAGCTTGTTCAAGGGGCGCGTCAGCACCGCGCCGAGCCCCAGGGTCTCCCTGGCCCGCAACAGGCGGTAGCCCTCGTTCATCCAGTTGGTGCCCGGCGTCTGCAGCTTCTTGGTCCAGTCCACCTGGACTCCGCGCGCGGCGACGGTGCCGCCCGTTTCCGTCTGGCGCACGTACCAGGTCAGGCGCGTGCCCACGAGCTCGCGGGTCAGGTACAGGCCCAGACCCTCCCAGGCCCAGGCAGTGTCCACCGTCAGGCCGAATTCGGCGGTGAGCGAAGCGCCGAGCACGTGGCGCACGATGCCGTCAAGACGGCGCTCGGGGCTGGGCGCCCACCAGGCGGCGTGGGTCGGGCCGATGCCCGTGCCCTCCAACTGCGCGTAGAAGGCGCGCCGCTCGGCCGAAAGGTCGGGAATGTGCTCCAGGAAGGCAGCCTTCGACGCGGGGTCGCACAGCAGATAGACGCGCAGCACTTCCCCCAGGTCCACGTGCACGCCCAGCAGTCCGTCGAAGACGTCGCGGGAGGCGTGCAGTACCTGGACGGCACGCAGCGCTTCGGCCCGTTCCCCGGTGGTGAACACGCGCACGCGATCGGTGCCGACCGAGGCGCGCCAGGAGACCTGATAGTTGAGATCCTGGGCCTCGGGCTCGACGTCCACGGGCGCCGGCACCGCCGCCAGGGCCCCCTGGACCAGGGCCCGCACCTCGGCACGGCGCGCCTTGGCCACCAGGGTCTTCTCCAGGACCCACCCGCGCGGCCCCTTCACCTCGCCGCGTGCTCCGCGCGCGTAGGCGTCGTCGGGATCCACGGAAAGCAGCTCGGCGTACACGGACTCGCGCTGAAAGGGCGTCAAGGTGGCCGCGTGCTGCTCCACCAGGGCCATCAGCCGCTCGCGCCAGGGCCGCACGGCGGCCGCGTAGCGCTCGGGCGCCTCCTTGAGGGCCCCGGGGTCGTAGTTCTTGGGCGGCTTGCGATCCTTGGCCGGCTCCCAGACGCCGTCAGCCACCTGCACCCAACCGAGCCCGCGCTTGGCGGCGAGATTCGCGGGGTCGAGGGCCAGGACGGCCTCCAAGGCGCGGTTGCGCTCGACCCAGAGCTTCTTGTCGCTGCACCACTCGGCATACTCGGTGAGGCCCGTGAGCAACTCCCGCGCGGCCCCTGCCCGCTCCGCTTCGAAGTCCTCCTCGCGGGGACCGGCGAAGAGGCAGGGCTGCAGCGCGAGGACCACGAGCGTCCACAGCATCAGCGCGAGTCGAGCCAGGGGCTCGAAACGATGCTGCGAGCGCGAGGCGATGAAACAGGAGGACAGCATGCCTCAGGGGCGTGGGTCGGGTCGGGACCACCCGCTTGGCAACGCCGCCGTGGAAGGCCATCTTGGCTCAATCCCCCCCTGGGGGCCAAGTCCTCACTCCGCGGAAGGCCAGCCCGACCTATTCATGAGCTTCGGCTCCAACCCCCGCCCAAGCCCGTCCGGACTGCGTTGCGCCGGCGCGTTCGGTCCAGGGCGACCTGCAGGTCGCCTGCGGGAGAACACGTCGTCGCGCCTTGCCGGCCAGGCTTTGTCGTGGGTTTCGCTCAAAGCTCATGAATAGGTCGGGCTAGCCCGGTTCCCGGTCCCCGGGACCGGAGGGGGTCCCGCCGGGTGCGCTGGACACTTCGGACGCCGGCGCCGCCTCGCTCGCCGGGGAAGCCTCGCCTCCGTGCTGGCAGCCGATCCAGCGCCTGAGCGCGGCCTCCAGGCTGGCGCGCGAAATGGGCTTGGTCACGAAATCGTCCATGCCCGCGGCGAGGCAGCGCTCGCGATCGCCGGTCATGGCGTTGGCGGTCATGGCCACGATGGGAATGCGCGAGCCGATGGCCCGCAGTCGTCGAGTGGACTCGTAGCCGTCCATCTCGGGCATGTGGCAGTCCATCAGGATCAGGTCGTAGCGCTTGAGCTCCAGTGCCCGCAGCACTTCCAGCCCGTCCGCCGCCACGTCGCAGGTGTACCCCAGGCGCCGCAGGAAGCCGATGGCCACCTTCTGATTGACCAGGTTGTCCTCGGCCAGCAGCAGGTGGGCCGTTCGAATGCGCGGGGCGTGCTCCAGTCGTGTGCTGGTCAGGATCGCCGTGGGCGACGTGCCGGGTCCGGGGGCGCACAGGATCGCCATGGCGCACTGCACCAGATTGGCCTCGCGCACGGGCTTCACCAGGTAGGCCTGGAAGCCCAGTTGCTCCATGCGCTGGGCTTCGCCCGCGCTCCCCAGGGAGGTCAGCATGACCAGCGGGACGGTGGCGAGCTCCGGATCCGCGGCCACCTCGCGCGCGAAGTCCTCGCCGTCGGCCTCGGGCATGTCGTGGTCCACGAAGACGAGCCCGTAGGGTCGGCCCTGGGCACGGGCTTCGCGCAGGGCTTCGAGGCCCTGACGCGCGTCCTTGGCCTCGTCACAGGTGGAGCCCCAGGAGCGCACGTACTCGCGCACCAGCTTGCGGTTGGTGGTGTTGTCGTCGACCACGAGCATGCGCGTGCGCGGAATCCGGCGCGGCACGGCGGCGGCCACCTCCGCCGGACTCTTGGCCTCCACGCAGGGGATCTTGAACCAGAAGGTCGATCCCTGGCCCAGGACGCTCTCGACGCCGATCTCGCCGCCCATCAGGTGCACGAGTTGCCTGGAGATCGCCAGGCCCAGGCCCGTGCCCCCGTACTTGCGCGCGGTGGAGGCGTCCTCCTGGCTGAAGAGTTGGAACAGCCGCGCGATGCGCTCGGGGGGAATGCCCACGCCGGTGTCGCGCACGCTGACGCGCAGGCACTGCCCGGGCGCGTCGGCGGCATCCTCGGGCCGCTCCAGGGCGACCTCGGCCACCACTTCGCCGCGTTCCGTGAACTTGATCGCGTTGGTGAGCAGATTGAGCAGCACCTGCCGCAGGCGGCCCGGGTCGCCGTGCAGACGCCGCGGCACGCCGGGGCGCACCCAACTGACCAGCTCGACGGACTTGGGTTCGGCGCGGTGCGCCAGGGTCTGCAGGCTCTCCTCCACCAGTTGCTTCAGGTCGAAGTCGATCACCTCCAGCTCCATGCGGCCGGCTTCGATCTTCGAGAAGTCGAGGATGTCGTTGAGCAGGACCAGCAGCGCCTCCGCCGAGTACAGCACCGTGGTGGCCGTGTCGCGCTGATGCAGGTCGAGGTCCGTGTCGAGCAGCAGCGTGGTCATGCCGATCACGCCGTTCATCGGCGTGCGGATCTCGTGGCTCATGTTGGCCAGGAACTGCGACTTGGCCACCGTGGCGGCCGTGGTCTGCTCCATGGAGACGCGCAGGGCGCCGTTGACCTGGGCCAGCTCGAGGCGGCGGCGCTCCACCTCGGCGCCGAGGTGAGCACGTTGGGCCTCGAGTTCGAGATCCTTGGACTGGATCTCCACGAGCATGCGGTTGAAGGACTCCACCAGCTCGCAGGTTTCCAGGCTCTCGTTCGCGCCCGCGGGCACTTCGGCCCGCAGGCTGTAGTCGCAGGCCAGCGTCACATTGCGCGCCGTGCGGGAAAGCTCGACGATGGGCGCCGAAATCCGTCGCTGGGTCCGACGGGCCAGGGCCCAGGCCAGCACGACGCAGGTGAGCCAGCCGCCGGCCAGAATCCAGGCCAGGCGTTCCACGCGGGCGTGCACCGGCGACAGCGTGCTCTCGACCAGCATGGTCCCGATCACGCGATCCCCTTGGGTCACGGGGTGCGTCACCCGCAGGGTGGATCCCGGACCGACGACGTCCTGCTCGCCGGCCGCCGGGTCCCCCGCTTCAGCTCCCCCGAACTCGCCCGCCCCCAGGGACTCCGGAAAGTCCAGGGGGCCCGTGCCCGGGCGCTGCCATTGGGCGAGGGGCTTGCCCGACACCGCGTACAACCGCGCCGCGAGAATGTGCGGCTGCCGTTCCAGCTTCGCCAGCTCCTCGGTCGCGAAGCGGGCGTCCTCGAACTCCAGGGCCGGGCGCAGGTTGGAGCCCAGCACTCCCGCCACCAGGTGCACGTCGCGGGTCAGGACGGCCTTGGCCTCGCTCCAGGTGTACCAAGCGAACAGCACGGCCCCCACGAGCAGGGTGGTGCTGCTGGTCAAGACGATGAGGCGCGTGAGCCGACCGCCGAGCGAGGTCCTTCGCGCGGAGAGGCTGGCCCGGCGAGTCTCGTCGGACGCGTCGGTGGAGGCGGGCAACAAGGGAGTGCGGAGGGCGGGAGTTCGCCGCACCGCCCCTCATCGGTCCCGCCATGTCTCAAACCTGAACCGCCGGGGCGCGGGAGCGAGTTCATCCCTGAAAAGAAACCGCACCGGCGAAGAGGCTCGCTCCACCGCCCCCAGCGGCCCCCCACCGACAGCGGTTCACCCCATTCCGGGCGACCCTCTGCCCCTGGGCGCCCCTCAGTGCGGCGACTTGGCCCGCAGCTTGGCGATCTCCGGGTGCGCCAGCAGGAACTGCCGCCGCGCCTCGACGAACTGCTGCAGGCTCGCCGTGCGTCGGGGTCCGGGGCCGCGCGGCTCCCCGTTGGCCCCGTTGGCCCCGGTGGCCCCGGTGGCCCCGGTGGCCCCGGCGGCCCCGGCGGCCCCGGTGGCCCCCGTGCTCGCGGGCGCCGGATCCAGTCCCACCGACACGCGGAAGGCCTCCGTCGTGTCGAGCTTGCGCGTGTCCGCGGCCACTTCGGCCTCGATCAGCGAGCGGTAGCGCGCCACCACCGGCTCCAGGGTCTTCCAGTCGAGCCCTCGCTCGGCCAGGTCCGCCATGTAGCCCAGGTAGCGCTGCCGCAAGGACGGCACGGCGAGCAGGGCGCTCAGCAGCGGCTTGCTCGGATCGTCGGCGCCCGCCAGGGGATCGACGCTCGCGATCCCGGCGCCGGCCCCCATGCTCCCCTCGGGGCCCGCGCCCCCCGGCGGCGGCCCGAATCCCGGGCCGGGCTCCCCGGGTCCACCGCCGGGGCCCCCGGGACCGCCCCGTCCACGTCGGCCCGCGCCGGGGCCCGCGCCGGGGCCGCCGCCGGACTGGAAGCACTCGTTCATGTCGTGGGGTATCACGTGGAACACGCCCCCTTCGTCGAGGAAGAGGCAGAAATCGCTGGCGCGGATCCAGTACCCGTCGCTGTTCATCGTGGCGTTCTCCACGGCCAGGAAGCGCAGGGCGCCGTCCACGTCGAGTTGGCCCGCGAGAGCCGCTTCCAGTTGGTCGGCGGGCGTCTCCTTGAGCGTGCGGCAGAGCTTGATCAGCGCCGTCCAGCCTCGCTTGGCCTGCTCGGGATTCTCCGTCTTGATCTCGTACTGGCGTTGGTAGGCGGCCGGGTCCTCCCCCTGGTAGACGAGTCCGCCGCCGCCGCGCGGGCTGCCGGGCACTTTCCAGCGCACGCCCTCGGCCTTGGGGAACCACTTCTTCAGGAAGTCCTTGTTGAATTGCTCGGCATTGGCGTAGACGCCCCAGTTCTCGCCGTTGATCACCACGCGCACGAGATTCACGTTGGGCGCGGGCAGGTAGGCCCGGGCGATGTGCGAATAGAGCACGGCGCGCAGGAAGCTCGGATCGCCGTTCGAATTGAGCAGGTTGAGAGTCTTCACGCCCAGGACCCGGGCCTGCTTGTCGCTGAAGTCCACGGACACATTCAGGGAGCGCTTGTAGCCGTCCCCGACCATGAAGTAGGACGACGCGCCGCGGAAGCGCACGCCCACGCCTTCGACCTGCTTGCCGTCGCAAAGGAGTCGGGCGGGCACCTCCACGTCGGTGTTGTGGAACTCCACCAGTTCCTTCTCCCAGTCCGCGTTCTCGAAATCGAGGAACACCGAACGCAGCACGCCGGGCTCGTAGGGCCCCGCCTCGGGGAACTGCTTGACCAGGGCGGGATCGACCCGGGCGCCGGGCTTGGGCGGCTCGCCATTGCCCCGCCGCATGCCGGGGGGACCGCCCCGATTGCCCGGGCCGCCGAATCCACCGCGCCCCTCGGGAGCCGGGTTTCTGGCCGCCTCTTCCCGCAGGAAGGCCCGCGCCGCCGCGCGCTCGTCGCGGTCGAGGCGCCCGTCGGCGTCCTTGTCGAAACGCTGGACGAGCTTGACCTCCGGCGCCTGGCCGGGACCGCCGCCCTGGGGACCCCGCCCGCCGCGCGGTCCGCGCTCCTCCCCCTGGGCGCCGCCCGGGGGCGGCGGAGGGGGCTCGTCCTGGCGAGCCAGGGGCGCGAAGGCGGCCCCGGGGATGGCCAGCAGCGCGACGGCGGCCCAGCGGAAGGCCCGCAGGCGACCCAGCGGCCGGAAGGGCGTGGAACAGATGGGTTGGGATTCGTGCATGGACTGAACCAATGGGGAAGGAACGCACCGAGGTCCGCGCTGCTCAAACAGCGGCCGACCGCCCGGGTTCCGCGCGATCCCCGCGGGCCGCGGGGGACCGAACCAACAGGGGTCCGGCGGCCCTCGGCGGGACCCTGCGCGAACCGGGGGGCGCAAGAATGGCGCTACCATCCTGGCCTTCGAAGCCCCTCTCGTCTCCATCCAGAAACCATGAACCTCCCCGTCCAGCACCGCCCGATCCTCCTCGCCCTCGCCCTCGCCGCCCTGTGCTCCGCCGCCCTGTTCGTGCGGCAGGCGGAGGGACGTCCCGCTCCCAGTCCGCTGCCGGACGAGGCCCTCTCCCAAGCCATGCACCAAATGGAGCAGGCGCTCGAAGCCCTGGGCAAGGGCGTCAAGGCCGACAATCGCGACGCGCAGCTCGCCGAACTGGCCAAGTTCCAATCCGCGGTCATGACCGCCAAGGAGAAGACTCCGGAATCCGCAGAGAAGGTGGAGGAAAAGAAGCGCGCGGCCTTCGTGGCCGACTATCGCAAGACGCTGGTGGAGGCACTGCAGTTCTCCTGCGCGGCCGAGACCGCGATCCTCGACGGCAAGTTCAAGGAAGCGGACACGCTGGTGCGCAACAAGCTCGGCGGCCTGAAGTCCACGGGCCACGGGAAGTTCAAGCAGGACCGCGGGGGCAAGTAGCCCATGGCGGCGCGCCTCGTGCGCCACCTGCGCGCCTCGGACGCTCGCGTCTCGCCCTGGAAGAACGGGCGCGGCTCGACGCGCGAGCTGGCGCTCGGCCCCGAGCACGCGAGCTTCGAGCGCGGCGACTTCGACTGGCGCATCTCCGCGGCCGGGGTCGCCGAGCCGGGGCCCTTCTCCGTGTTCCACGGCTTCGAGCGCGTGCTGGTGGTCACCTCGGGCGCGGGGCTGGTGCTGGAACACGGACCCCACGCACCGCGCGCGCGCCTGCGGCGCATGGAGCCCTACCGGTTTTCGGGCGATTGGCCCACCGGCGCCGAGCTGGTGGGCGGCCCCGTGGAGGACTTCAACGTCCTGGCGCGCCGCGGCCGCTTCGAAGCCGAGGCCTTGGCGGTGGAGTTGGGCGCCCGGGTGCTGCGCGAGTCCCTGGGAGAGGCCCTGGTCTTCGCCCACGTGCTCGCGCGCGCCACCGCGCGGGTCAGCGGGGAAGAGGCTCCCTTCGAGCTCGCCGCCGGGGATTCCCTGGCGATCACGGGCACCCTGGCCCACGACGAGATCGAGATCTCGGGCAAGCACGATTCCTGCGGCGTGATCCTCGTGCGCCTCTCGGCCGCCCGCGGGGGCGGGGGCTGACGTGGCGGGCCGGATCCTCCCCTGGGGCGCCCTCGCCGCCGTGCTCGCGGTTTCCTGCACCACCGTCGTGACTCCCGCGAGCATCCGCGAGGCCGAGGCCGCGCCGGAGCGACGCGCCGCGACCCTGGCGGCCTGGACCGAGGCGGTGGAACTCGCCAACGAGTTCCTGGCCTCGCCCTTCCGCCGCACGCTGCCCCCGTCGAGCGTCGAATTCGGGGCGGACGGCATGGCGCTGCGGCTCCCGCGGGGGCGCCTGCCCCTCGAGGTGCACAGCAACTGGTACGGCGACCTGGTCAACGGGTTCGGCTTCGTGGCCCAGGAACGCGACTACGGCATGGTGGTCGGCCTGCGCGAGGGAGGCCGCGACCGAAGCATCGAGAATTCCCTGTTCGCCGGGGAGGACGGTCGGCCCGCGCCGAGCCACGCGATCGCCGAGATCGTGCTCCACGAGGCCACCCACGTGGTTTTTCGCGAGGGTACCGTCGGCTTCTGGAACGGCCTCGCCTTCTACCTGGAGGCCGTGTTCCTGCTGCGCGCCGTCGAGCACTCGGCCGAACGGCGCCCCTACGCCACCTCCCACGAGTTCCAGTTCTTCTGGATGTGGCGCGGCGCCGGGGAATCCGAGCGGCCCGCCCTGTGGCGCGCCTTCCTGGAACACGCCGCGGACCAGAGCCGGCATTGCCGACACGGCCCGGGCCCGGAAGCCGCGCCTACTCCGCCTTGAGCACGAGCCCGCCGCTCGCCCGAAGCTCGATCCTGTAGGTCATGCCCACGCGGGCCTCGACGGAAGGCGCCTCGCCCTGCAGCGCGCGCACGCCCTTCTTCTCCGCCGCCCGCGGGTCGTTGGCGTAGTCCCAGAAGTGCTGCCACAAATCCGCGTAGTACGGATCGGGTCCTTCCTCGTCGCCATAGGCCCGCGGCAACTGCCCGCGCTTGTCGATCGGCGTGCCCTGGGCCGGTTCCTGCTTGTCGCCGAACAGCCGCTCGAACAGGCAGACCGAGGTGCCCCGGAGGGCGTCGCCCCGCTCCACGTAGGTGTCGTCGAAGCGGATCACCAGGGCCTCCACGTAGACGCGGGAGCCGCGCAGCTCGGCCTCGATCGAAGGCGCCAGCGGAGCGCCGTCCGGGCGCAGCTCGGTGAAGCGCACGCGCGTGGTGACCACGCCGTCGGCGCCGGTCTCCATGGCGAGCACCTCCAAGCGCGCCACGCGGTGGTCCACCTTGAGCAGGCGCAGCGCGCTCTCCAATTGACGAATTTTCTCGTCGCGCGCCTCGAGCTCCACGCCCAGGGCGGCGATCCGCTCCTCGCGCACGCCGATCTCGCGCTCCTGCTCGGCGAAACGACTGCGCGCGAACCAGGTCCAGTAGGCGATCACCGCCGCAATCAGCACGAAGGCCAGGGCCCGCAGCGCGTGGGTCCCCTGCTCCAACCAGGACTTGGTGGGGACGGAGGGGGCGGGAGCCGCCGGGGTGGCCGCCGCCGGCGGGAACGGTCGTCCTGCGGGTTGGGGCATCGCAGGCAGAGCCTAGCACCCGGGGCCCGGCGGTTCAGCCCGGCCCGGAGCCCTCGCGGGGCGCAGGTCATTCGCCGGCAGGGCCCCGAAATCGCCGCCCCGCCCGCCCAACTGCGGATAGGCTCCAAGGGATCCCCTCCGTCCCCCCAAGCCTCCCCACCATGCTCCGCACCCCCCCGACGACCCTCGCCCTGCTGTGCCTGGCCGGCCTGGCCCTCGCCCCGCGCACCCCGGCCCAATCCACGGTTCGCGTGAGCACCTCCTCCGCGGGCGTCCAAGGCAACAAGGAGAGCGCCGTCCTGGGCTTCCGCGGCCCCCACCCCAGCGCGGACGGCCGTTTCGTGACCTTCTACAGCAAGGCCTCGAACCTGGTGGCCGGTGACACCAACAACGCCTTCGACGTGTTCGTCAAGGACACGCTGACCGGCGACACCACGCGCGTCAGCGTGGCCACCGGCGGCGGCGAGGCGGACGGAGAGAGCCGCGACCCGCGCATCTCGCCCGACGGCCGCTTCGTGGTCTTCGGCAGCTTCTCGCGCACCCTGGTGCAGCCCCATTCCTCGTCGCACCAGGACATCTTCGTCCACGACCGCACGCTGGCCACCACGGTGATCGTCAGCGTGCCCCAGGGCGGCGGCCTCGCCAACCAGAATTGCACCCACGCGGACATCACCGACGACGGGGCCACCGTGGTGTTCTCCAGCAGCGCGACCAATCTGGTGAGCGGCGACGCCAACGGAGTCGCGGACCTGTTCCTGGTGGACGTGGCGACCCAGAACCTCGTCCGCATCACCCAGGGCTTCGGCGGCGGGGCCGTCGACGGCGAATGCAAATTCCCGGACCTCTCCGGCGACGGTGCGGTGTGCGTGTTCGAGAGTCCGGCCACCAACCTGGTGGCCAACGACGCCTTTCCCGGCACCGACATCTACTTGATGGACTTCGCCGCGGGCACCACCGAGCTGGTGAGCCTCTCCAGCGCGGGGACCCAAGGCGACTCGGGCTCCTTCCGCCCCTGCGTGTCGGCGGACGGCCGCTTCGTGGCCTTCCACAGCGGCGCCACCGACTTGGTGCCCGGCGACACCAACCTGGTTCCCGATGTGTTCGTGCGCGACCGCCTGCGCGGCACCCTGACGCGCGTCAGCGTCGCCGATGACGGGAGCGAGGTGTTCGGCCTCTCCGACGAGGCCTCGATCAGCGCCGACGGCCGCTTCGTGGCCTTCGCCAGCCTCGCCGCGGGCCTCGTCCCCGGCGACACCAACGGCGTCTCCGACGTGTTCCGCCGCGATCTGCTGCTCTCCCGCACCGAGCGCATCAGCGAGGCCGACCCCACGGGCCAGGGCAACCTGGAATCGGTGCAGGGCAGCGTCACCGCCACGGGCGCCTTCGTGGCCTTCGCCAGCCGCGCGCCGAATCTGGTGCCCGGCGACACCAACGCCAAGTGGGACGCCTTCCTGCGCGCGCCGCTCGCCGCCAGCTCGGTGTACTGCACGGCCAAGGTGAACTCCCTGGGCTGCACGCCGACGATCTCCTCCAGCGGCACCTCGAGCGCGAGCGCCGCGTCCGGATTCTCCGTCGACGCCGCCAACGTGCTCAGCAACAAGCCCGGCATCCTGCTCTACGGCGTGGACGGAGCCTCCGCCGCGCCCTTCCAAGGGGGCTTCCTGTGCGTGGCCGCTCCGGTGCGCCGCTCGATCGGCGTCAACTCCGGCGGAACGATCACGCCCGTGGACTGCAGCGGCGTGCTCTCCCTCGACCTGAATGCCTTCGCCGCGGGCAGCCTGGGAGGCACGCCCCAGGTCGAGCTCACCTGGGCCGGCACCTTCGTCCACTGCCAATGGTGGAGCCGCGACAACGGCTTCGCGGCGCCCGACAACTCGTCGCTTTCCGACGCCCTGGCCTTCGTGGTCGGGGGCTAGTGGCGGGCCGCATGGGCCGCGCCTCTGCGCCCCGTCCAACGAAGTCCTATCCCAAGTCGCCGTTCGCCGGCTCGATGCGCACGGCGCAGACCTTGAGTTCGGCGGTGTCCGTGAGCGGGTCGTAGCCCGAGCCGGTCAGGGCGTTCACCGGGACGTTGCTGAAGCTGAAGCTGCAGAACACCGTGCCGCGCGGGGATTGCTCGGTGGCGTGGACCTTGACCAGCACCTCGCCGCGGCGGCTCGACAGCACCGCCAGACCGCCGTCCTCCAGGCCGTACTTCACGACGTCGTCGGGGTGCACCTCCACCAGTTCCTCGGGCACGAGGTACTCGCTCGCCGCCGAGCGGCCGGTCATCGTGCGCGTGTGGTAGTGGGCCAGGCGCCGGCCCGTGGTGAGCCACACCGGGTACTCGGCGTCGATCACCTCGGCCGGATCGCGGTATTCGGGCCGCATGAACAGGCCCTTGCCACGCGGGAAGGTGCCCACGTGGAGCACCGGCGTGCCGGGATGGCCCGCCTCGGGCACGGGCCAGTGGTAGGCGCCCTGGTCGATGCGATCCCAGTCCAGGCCCTTGTAGATCGGGGAGAGCGAGCACAGCTCGTTGAAGACCTCCTTGGGCGACTGCCAGTCGAAACCGGCCACGCCCAGGCGCTTGGCGATCTGGGCCACGATCCACCAGTCGGGTCGCGCGTCGCCCTGGGGCTTCACCGCGGCGCGCACGCGCTGCACGCGCCGCTCGGTGTTCGTGTACACGCCGTCGGTCTCGCCCCAGGCCGTGGAGGGAGCACCACGCTGGCCAGTTCCGCGGTTTCCGTGCGGAAAATGTCGACCACCACCAGGTGCTCCAGGCTCGTGAGCGCGTGCTCGCAGTGCTTGCGGTCCGGGTCGGACACCAGCGTGTTCTCGCCGCAGATCAGCATGGCGAAGATCGACTCGCCGGCCAGATCCAGGGCGCGCACCTTGGTCATGCCCTTTTCCAGGTCCACCCGGACGCCCCAGAGCTTCTCGAACTTGGCCTGATTCGCGGGATCGGTGACCGCCTGGAAGCCGGGGTAGTTGTTGGGCAGCGCGCCGCAATCGCCCGCGCCCTGGATGTTGTTCTGGCCGCGCATCGGGTTGATGCCGGTGCCCTCGCGGCCGATGTGGCCGGTCATCAGGGCCAGGTTGCACAGGCTCTGCACGTTGTCCACGCCGCAGATGTGCTCGGTGATCCCGAGCGTGTAGTAGATCGCACCGCGCTGGGCCCGGGCATACCAGCGGGCAGCCTGTTCGATGTCCGCGGCGGGCACGCCGCTGATCGACTCGGCCCATTGGGGCGTGAACTTCTTGACGTGCTCCAGGAAGCTCTGGCCCCCCTCGGTGCGCGCGGCCAGGAACTCGCGATTGACCAGTCCGTCCCGGGCGATCACGTGGGCCATGGCGCCCAGCAGAGCCACGTCCGAGCCGACCCGCAGGGGCAGGTACAGATCGGCCTTCTGGGCCAGCGGGATCCGCCGCGGGTCCGCGACGATCAGCTTCGCCCCGCGCCGCAGGGCCTTCTTCAGGCGCGTGGCGGCGACCGGGTGCGTCTCGGTCATGTTCGTGCCGATGCAGAAGATCACATCCGGCAGCTCCATGTCCGAGAGCGGATTCGACATCGCCCCGCGTCCGAGTGTGGCGGCCAGACCGGCCACCGTGGGGCTGTGTCAGGCACGGCTGCAGTTGTCCACGTGGTTCGACATGAACCCGGCGCGGACGAACTTCTGCACGGAGTAGGCGGACTCGTGGGGCGCGCGACCGGAGGCGATGGCGTAGACGGCGTGGCGGCCGTGCTTCTCGCGCACGGCGCGGAAGCCCTCGGCGGCGCGGTCGAGGGCCTCGTCCCAGGACGCCTCCACCAGCACGCCGTGCTTGCGCACCAGGGGCCGCTTGAGGCGATCCCGGTGCTGGGACCATTCCCAGGCGAACTGCCCCTTGACGCACAGGGCGCCGCGGTTCGCGGGGCCGTCCATGGCGGGCTGGACGCCGACGATGGTGTCGCCCTTGGAGAGGATGTCCACCGAGCAGCCGACGCCGCAGTAGGGACAGATCGAGCGCGTCTTCTCGATCGCTCCGGGCGTCTTTTCGTGCTGCAGGGCGCGGCGGTCGGCCAGGGCGCCCGTGGGGCAGGTCTGCACGCACTGGCCGCAGAACGTGCAGGAGGAATCCTCCAGGTGACCGCCGAATTCGGTCGTGATCTGGGTGTGGAAGCCGCGGCCCGAGACCGAAATCGCGTAGTCGCCCTCCTGCTCGGCGCAGACGCGCACGCAGCGGTAGCAACTGATGCACTGGTCGTAGTCGCGCAGGATCATCGGGTTTGCGTCGTCGAGCCGCGAGTGGCCCGACTTCGCGCCCGCGAAGCGCGAGCCGTCGACGCCGTAGCGCCGCGCCAGGGTCGAGAGCTCCTGGGACGCCTGACCGCGCAGGGGGTCGATGTGCACGCCCGCCGGATTCTCGGAGGCCACGAGTTCCAGGAGCGTCTTGCGGTGCTGCTCCAGGCCCGGCGTGCCGGTGCGCACCACCATGCCGGGCTCGGCGCGCGTGGTGCAGGAGGCCACCGGATTCCGCTGCCCCTCCACCTCGACCACGCACAGGCGGCAGGCGCCGAAGGCCTCCAGCCGCTCGTCGTAGCACAGGGTCGGCACCTGCTTCTTCGCGCGGCGCGACACCTGGTAGAGCGTCTCCCCCGGCGTGAACGCGACGCTCTCGCCGTCGAGGATCAACACGGCCGTGCTGGTCGTCGCGGCGACCTTGGCGCTCGTAACGGCGGATGCGTCCAGGGGGCTCATGCTCGCGTGGATCCCACGTGCTGCTTCACGCGGTCCGGGAAGTAGCGTAGCAGGCTCTCGGTGATGGCGGGAGCAGCGGTGCCCAAACCGCAGGCGCTGGTGGCCATCATCGTGCGGCCGATGTCGCGGACCTCGGCCTCCCAGGCCGCCAGGTCGGCGGGGCCCGAGGTCCCCGTCAGCCGCTCCGTGAGCCGCTGGGTGCCGATGCGGCAGGGAAAGCACTTGCCGCAGGATTCGTGGGCGAAGAACGCCATGGCGCCGCGGGCCACCTCGACCATGTCGCGGGAATCGTCGAAGACCATCACGCCGCCCGCGCCGAGGAAGCTCTTCTTGGACCGCAAACTGGGCTCGTCCAGGGTGACGTCCAGGTCGGCGCCCGCCAGGAACCCGCCAGACAGGCCCGCCATGGTGACGGCCTGGACCGTGCGCCCGGGGCGCGGACCGCCCGCCCATTCGTGGAGCAACGTGGCCAGCGGGAGCCCCAAGGGAACCTCGTAGTTGCCCGGTCGCCTGATGTCGCCCGAGAGGCTGATGATCTTCGTGCCCTTGTGGCCGCCCAGGCCCAGGCCCGCGTACCACGGGGCTCCCCGGGTCACGATCGGCGGCACCGAGCACAGGGTCTCGACGTTGTTGACCGCCGTGGGCTTGTCCTCGAAGCCGTGGGTCACGGGATAGGGCGGTCGGTTGCGCGGGAAGGGGTGCTTGCCCTCCAGGCTGTTGAGCAGCGAGGTCTCCTCTCCGCAGATGTAGGCGCCCGCGCCGCGGCGCACGTGGATCTCGAAGCAAAAGCCGGTTCCGAGGATGCCCGAACCCAGCATGCCATCCGCCCTGGTCTCGGCCAGTGCGCGCTCCAGGATCGCCAGGGTGTCCGGGTACTCGTAGCGCAGGTAGAGGAAGCCCCGGGTGGCGCCGGTGGCGTAGCCTGCCAGCAACATGCCCTCGATCAGGGCGTGGGGATCGTGGTCCATCAAGGCGCGGTCCTTGAAGCACCCCGGCTCGCCCTCATCGGCATTGCAGACCACGGTCTTGGGTTCGCCGGGCGCCGCCGCCACCGCGCGCCATTTGCGCGCCGTGGGGAAGCCCGCGCCGCCGCGACCGGCGAGGCCGCTCTGCTCGATGATGTCGAGCAACTGGGCGGGGTCGAGCCTGCGAAGCGCCACTTCCAGACCTCCGTAGCCCCCCCGCGGCGATAGCCCGCCAGCGTCGCCCGCCCCGGGTCGCGGATCCCGGCGAAGCAGCATTCCTCGAACCGGGCGCTGCCTGAGCGCCCCCAAGGGTTCGGCGGAGGCAGCGGCGAGGGCCGCGCCACCAGCTCGGCGGCTCGGAGGCCCACGAGAACCTGGTCTCCGCGCAGCACGGGCACCGGCTCGTCGCAGCGGCCCGCGCAGGGCATCGACACGGCAGAAAGTTCCCGGGTCAGGCGGTCGGAGCCCGCCAGCTTGCAGATCGATCCGTCGCACACCCGCGGGGCCCCTTTGCCCCCCGGCGTCCGCGAGAAGTGGTGGTAGAAGGTCACCGTCCCGAACAGGTCCGCCAGCGGGATGCGCAGGGCCTCGGCGATCCGCCGCAGGGCGGGATCCGAGAGGTGGCCGTCACGGTCGTGAAACGCATGGAGCAGCGGCAGCAGGGGCGCCGGTTCGCGGCGCCAGCGCTCGATCAACGCGTCGTCGGGGGAAGGCTGTTCCATGGGGGGCGGTCCAGGCGGCAGTTTGTTCCACCCCGGGCCTCCGCGCCAGCCGGGGTTTCACGGAATTCGTTGGGGAAGAGAGCCCGCGACTCCGATCAGGGGCGCGGAGTTTCCCGGGACGGCATTCCGGGGCCCCAGTGCTCCCCCTACGACCTCGCAGTCCACACTGCTCGCTCGGCAACCGATCCTCGACCTGAAGCACCGGGCCGTGGGCTATGAGGTCCTGTTCCGTTCCAGCGGCGGCGCCCGGCTGGGCACGGCCACGCCCGACCACGCCACGGCGGAGGTGGGCGTCCAGGCCCTGCTCGACATCGGCCTCGACCGGCTGGTGGGTTCGCGGCGCGCCTGGATCAACATCCCTCGCGGCGCGCTGGTCAGCGGCCTGTGGGAGTTCTTCCCCCCCGACCGCGTCGTGCTGGAAATGCTCGAGACCATCGAGGCCGATGAAGAGGTGATCACCGCCTTGCGCCGGGCGCGCACCAAGGGCTACTCGATCGCCCTGGACGACTTCGTGCTCAACGAGCGCACGCAGCCGCTGATCCCCTTCGCCAACTACGTCAAGGTCGACGTGATGGCCCATGACGAGGCGCAGCTCGAGCGCCTGATCCACGACCTGCGCCGCCCCAAGCTCGCGCTCTTGGCCGAGAAGGTCGAGACCTACGCGGTGAGCGAGCGCATGCGCGCGCTGGGTTGCGAGCTGTTCCAGGGCTACTTCTTCGCCAAGCCGAAACTGATCCACGGCAAGCGCATCCCCAGCAACCGGCTGGCGCTCCTTCGCGTCGTGGCGAGCCTGCAGGACGAGCACGCTTCGCTGGAGCGCGTCGAGGAGCTGGTGCACTCCGACGTGGGCCTCTCGTACCGGCTCCTGCGCTACGTCAACTCGGTCTCGGTGGGCATGCTGGCCCCGATCGAGTCCCTGCGCCACGCGATCATGGCCCTGGGGCTGGAGCGCGTGCGCGCCTGCGTCATGGTGCTGCTCTTGACCTCGCTCGACCAACGGCCCGACGAACTGATCACGGTCTCCCTGGTGCGCGCGCGCTATTGCCAACTCCTGTGCGAGTTCCAGGGGCTCGACGCCCAGCGCGGATTCCTGGTGGGCCTGATGTCCGCCATCGACGCCTTCCTCGACCGCGACATCGCGTCGCTGATCAAGGAAATGGCCCTGGCGGACGACGTGGCCCGGGCGATCGTCAGCCACGAAGGGGAGCTGGGATTGGTCCTCGAAGCCGCGCTCGCCTGCGAGAGCGCGGATTGGGAGAAGCTCGAAGGCTCGCGCTTCCTGGCCGGCCAGGCCCAGGCGGCCTATCTCGAGGCTTTGGCCTGGTCCGACGGAATCCAGGCCGGGCTTTCCGCCTCCTGAGCGCACGCCCCGCGCGGGGGTCAAGGGGGAAGATCCCTTCCCGGGTGGTACCGTGCCGGGGTCACCCAACCCCGAAGGCCGCCCATGACCACTCTGCTCGGCATCGCAGGAAGCCTGCGTCGCAATTCCTACAACGCCCTGCTGCTGCGGGCGGCCGCCGAGCTGGCGCCGGAGGGCGTCCACCTGGAACTGGGCTCGATCCGCGGCATTCCGCTCTACGACGGCGATGAGGAGGCGGCCAACGGAGTGCCCGCGAGCGTGACGGCCCTGAAGGAGCAGATCGCGCGCTGCGACGGGCTCTTGATCGCCACGCCCGAGTACAACCACTCGCTGCCGGGCGTGCTGAAGAACGCCTTCGATTGGCTCTCGCGGCCGTCCGCGGACATCGCTCGCGTCTTCCACGGACGCCCCGTGGCCGTGATCGGCGCCACCGTCGGTCCCGGCGGGACGATCCTGGCCCAGGCGGCCTGGCTCCCGGTGCTGCGGGCCCTGGGCACGGCGCCCTGGTTCGGGGCGAAGCTGCACGTGTCCGGCGCGTCGAAGGCCTTCGACGAGTCGGGCAAGTTGACCGACGAGAAGCTGCGGACCCAGGTGGCGAGCTTCGTGCAGGCCTTCGCCGCCGCGACTCGCTGATCAGCAGTTCGCGTACTTCCAGTGGCGCGTCTTGCCCTCGGCGATCCACTGGACCGCCTGGGCGATGCGACGCTCGCGGGTGGCTTCGGCCTTGGCTTCGGCCACCCACTCCAGGTACTCGCGCTGCTGGCCCGGCGCGAACGACTTGAAGTGAGCCATGGCCCCGGCGCGCTTCGCCAGGGCCGCCTTGAACTGGGGGTGCATGGGCACGGCCTGCTTGGGCCGCGTCTTGGCCCGCACCACCTTGACCCCGTCGTCGTTGAGTGACTTCGCCTGCTTGAGATAGCGCAGCAGGGCCGCCTTGCCGGGCAGATCGTCCAGGGACTTCAGGCAGCCGAAGCTGCCCATGGCTTCCTTGGCCTTGGAGTCGCCGCCGACCACGAGCTCGTGCTTCCAAAAGCCGAACACCGCGTGCTGCTTGAAGGCCGCCATGCTGCAGTACGGCCCCTTGTATTCGAAGGCGGGCATGGACCACTTGATGGTCTCGACCACCTCGGGGCAGGCCTGGTGCACGAGGGCGCGCAGGTGCTTCAGGATCGGCCGGGCGAAGGGGGCCGACTTCTCGATGTAGGCGTCGACACGGGGATCACGGGTGACCATGGCGGTGGCTGGAGGGCTGGCCTCGAAACGGCTGGGTTCCAGGTGAATTCGGGAGCCACGAGCATAGCCGAGCACCAAGAGGGCGCGATCCATGGCCCCCTGGACCCTCGATCCGAGTGGAGTCCAGAGCCGACTCCAGGGCAGCTCTCGCCGGGGAGAGCCGTTTCGTCCGCCGATCCAGTCGCTCGAACCGGCCGGGATGCGCCCGCAGCGCGGACCCGAGTGCGCGAGATTCCGGCCGCGGCCGCTGGGGCGGCTTGACTGGGCTCGGGGCGGCGCCCACCCTCGCGGAATGAACCGCCCCCCCGCAAGCAGTGCCTCCCCCGCGCGCTGGACCGACCGGGCGTTGGGGCTGGTGGAGCACGTCGGCAATCGCCTGCCGGACACGGTGTTCCTGTTCCTCCTGGCGCTGTTCGCCACCTGGGGACTCTCCTGGGGCCTCGCGGGAGTGGACTTCGGCCTGACCGATCCGCGCACGCAGAAGCCCCTGGTCATCGTCAATCAGCTGGAGACGGCCTCGCTGACCGTGTTCCTGACGCGCATGGTCGAGGTGTTCACGGCCTTTCCGCCCCTGGGTCTGGTGCTCGTGGCGTTGCTCGGCGTCGGCGTGGCCGAGCGCACGGGCCTGATCGGCGCCGCCCTGCGGGCGTTCCTGTCGGTGACGCCCCGTTTCCTGGTCGTGCCCATGGTGGTGATGGCGGGCATGCTGAGCCACACCGCCGCGGACGCGGGCTACGTGCTCGTGGTGCCCCTGGGCGCCGCCATCTACCACGCCGCCGGCCGACATCCCCTGGCGGGCGTGGCGGCGGCCTTCGCGGGCGTGGGCGCGGGCTTCGCGGCGAATCTGGTGCCCTCGAGCATCGATCCCCTGCTGCAGGGCTTCACCCAGTCCGCCGCGCGCATCGTGGATCCGGCCTACGAGGTCAATCCGCTGTGCAACTGGACCTTCCTGGCCGTCTCGTCGGTGTGGATCACCCTGGTGGCCTGGTTCGTGGGCACGCGCCTCGTGGAGCCGCGCTTCGCCGCGGTGGCGGTGGACGGCGATGGGACCTCGGAGGGCGAGCGCCAGGCGGCGCCCGTGGACGGAGGACTGGCTCCGCGGGAGAAACTCGGCCTCGCCCTGGCGGCCCTCGTGGGGTTGCTGGCCGTGGTGGGACTCGTGCTGTGGGCCCGGGACCCGGGTTCCTCCCTGCGCGGTCCCAAGGGGGGCCTCACGGAATCCGCGGCGCCGTTGATGAAGTCGATCGTGCCGCTGATCTTCCTCGGGACCTTCGTTCCCGGCGTGGTCTACGGCTACGTCTCCGGCAGCGCGAAGAACCACCGCGAGATCGTCAAGGGCATGAGCCAGGCCATGTCGTCCATGGGGTACTACCTCGTGATGGCCTTCTTCGCCGCGCAGTTCCTGGACGCCTTCGCCAAGTCGAACCTCGGCGCGCTGATCGCCCTCGAAGGCGCGAGCCTGCTGCAGGCCCTGGCCCTGCCGCGCGCATTCACGGTCCTCGCGGCCGTCCTGCTCGCCACCGCGATCAACCTCTTGATCGCCTCGAGCTCGGCCAAGTGGGCACTGCTCTCGGGCATCCTGGTGCCGATGCTGATGCAGGTGGGCATCGCGCCGGAGCTGACCCAGGCCGCCTACCGCATCGGCGATTCCTGCACCAACGCGGTGACGCCGATGAACTACTACTTCCCCCTGGTGGTGGTGGTGGCCCAGCGCTACGTCAAGAACGCCGGCATCGGCACGGTGGCCTCGGCCATGCTGCCCTACTCCCTGGCGTTCCTCGTGGCCTGGAGCGCCCTGCTGCTGGCCTTCTGGGGTCTCGACCTGCCCTTGGGTGTGGCCTCCCGTTACGTGATTCCCACGGGAAATTGACCCGGCCCTGCGACTCCCCCGCGGGGGCGTTCTAGACTGACGCCGCGATGTCGGGCCTCGTCTTCGCCGTGCTGCTTCTCCTGGGGCTCCAGGCGCCCGAACGCGCGGTGTCGACGCGCGCCCAGCCGGCCGCATTCGAGGAGCTCCTCTCGCGCCACGCCGCCGAAGGGTTTTCGGGGTCGGCCCTGGTGGCGACGCGCGGGGAGATCCTGCTCGCGGCGGGCTTCGGCTTCGCCGACTTCGATGCGAACCGGGCCAACGACGGGGACACGCTGTACGAGATCGCCTCGATCACCAAGCCGTTCACGGCCACGGCGGTGGTCAAGCTCGCGGCCCAGGGAAGCTCCTCCTGGACGATTCCATCGCGGCCCACCTGCCCGGCGTGCCCGAAAGTTCGCGGGCCGTGACCCTGCGCCATCTGCTCTCCCACACCTCGGGCGTCCCGCGCGGCAATGCCGCGGGTCGCGGGGAGGACCTGGCCAAGGCGGTGGCCGAATACCTGGGCGCGGGCCCGAAACGAACTCCAGGGACCCAGTACGAGTACTGGAACGGCGGCTACGCCCTGCTGGCGGGCGTGATCGAGCGCGGCAGCGGGGTTTCCTACACCCAGTTCCTGGAGCGCGAGATCTTCGGGCCCGCCGGAATGACGAGCAGCGGATTCACCGGCGACGCGGACCTGGACCCTGAGCGGGATTCCTGGGGCATCTCCGCCCAGGGCAAGCCCCGGCGCGCGTCGGAGCATCCCTACGGCTCCTACGGGTACCAGTATCGCGGCATGGGTGGGCTCGTCACGAGCGTGCGCGACCTGCACCGTTTCGATCGCGCCCTGGCCGCGGGGACGATCCTGACCGCGGAACACCAGCGCGAACTCTTCACGCCGCAGCGGGACGGCTACGCCCTGGGCTGGAGGATCGATCGCGCCCCCAACGGCACGGCGCGCCAATCCCACGGCGGAGGCGTGCGCGCCTTCGTCTCGGAGTTCCGCCGCTACCCCGAGGCGGACGCCTGCATCGCCGTCCTGTGCAACCGCGACGATCGCAATCCGGGAGAGATCGCAGACCACCTGGAGGCGCTGCTGTTCGGCACGTCGCTGGTGCGCGCGCCCAGGGCGGAGCCCCTGGACCCCAAGCGCGCGGCGGGTTGCAGCGGCCGCTTCGCGGGAAAATCGGGCGCGCTGGTGATTCGCTCCGCCCCCGGCGTCCTGTGGGCCGGCCTCGAAGGGGAAAAGCTGCTCGCGGCCGTGGGGGCCAGCGAGAAACTGCCCTGGAAGGCGGAGGAGTCGCGGCTCGCCGCCCAGGCGGTGGAGATCGTCGAGGCCCTGGGCCGGGGCGATGCCGAGCCCCTGCGAAGCCACATGGCGAAGCGCATTCCCGCCAGCTGGCCGGATCGTGTGAAGGAGAGTCTCTGGCCTGAACAGGTGGCGCGGCACGGCCCCCTGCGCGGGGTGCGCGCCGTGAGCCTGCGCGGGCACGACGGCCGCCTGGAAGTGCTGCTGGTCCTGGAGCACGAGGCGCGCCCGCGGCAGGCCCTCGTGGCCTTCAGCGCCGAGGGACTGGAGTTGCTGGACTGGAACGGGCCCGCCTTCCTGGTGGAGGCGCGCATCGAGATTCAAGCCGACGGCTCGGGGCGTCTACTTTGCGGCGCAGAGTCGCCCAAGCTGGTTCTGGAAAGCGCCGCCGGAAAACTCGCCGCCGTGCGCCTCGCCGGTCAGCGGCTGACACGGGAATGACCCTCTGCCGGGTTGGACCAAGAACCGGTCGTCCGGCGCCGTTGGAAGAAAACACCATGAGTCCGAGGACGGCCAAGATGATTGCGAGCATTTTTTTCCTGGCGGCCTGCGCCGCACTTCCTCCCCACTCCGAAACGCCCGCGGCCGACGGCCCGGCGCTGACGATCTACAACCAGGACTTCGCCGTGGTGCGCGAAGTGATCCCGCTCTCCCTGCGCGCCGGGGTCAACTCGGTCAGCTACGCCGGCATGACCGCGCGGCTCGAACCGGACTCGGTGATCCTGCGCGACCCGGCGGGCACGCGGGCGCTGCAGATCCTGGAGCAGAACTATCGCAACGACCCGGTGACCCAGCAGCGGCTGCTGCAGCACTTCGAGGGACAGACCATCGAGTTCCTGCGCACGGCAGCCGACGGTTACACGACCCTGCTGCGGGGCCGGATCGTGCGCAGCGGCTACCAGCCGCCGGTCTTCGACGTGTACGGGAACCTGCAATACCGCGGCGAGTTCCAGCCCGTGATCGAGGTCGACGGCAAACTGCGCTTCCAGTTGCCCGGCGAGCCTCTGTTCCCCTCCCTGGGCGACGATTCGATCCTCCAGCCCACTCTGTCCTGGGAGATCGAGACCGACGCGCCGGGTTCCTTCGGCGCCGAGCTGGCCTACGTCACCGGAGGCATGGCCTGGCACGCGGATTACAACATCGTCTCGCCGGAGAAGGGCGACCTCTTGGACCTGGTGGGCTGGATCACCATGGCCAACAACAGCGGCAAGACCTTCGAGAGCGCGCGGATCAAGCTGCTGGCGGGCGACGTCAACAAGATCCAACCCCAGGACCCGCGGCGGGCCTACCCGGCGGCCGCCCGACCCGGGATGGCGAAGTCGGACATGTCGGCCGTGGTCACCGAGAAGAGCTTCGACGAGTATCACCTCTACACCCTGGCCCACGCGACAACGCTGCGGGATGGACAATCCAAGCAGGTGGAATTCGTGCGCGGGACGAAGATCCCGTCGCAGCGGCTCTACGTCTACGACGGCGCGGCGATCCACGCTGGCGAATGGGCCGGCTGGGATTCCGAGGGCCAGCGCAACGACCCGAACTACGGCACGCAGACCCAGAAGAAGGTCTGGGTCATGCGTGAATTCCGCAACTCGGCCGACTCGGGCCTGGGGATTCCCCTGCCCAAGGGCCGGGTGCGTTTCTACCGCCAGGGCGACGACGGCCAACTGGAGTTCACGGGCGAGAACAGCATCGACCACACGCCCAAGGACGAGGATCTGCGCATCTACACCGGCAATGCGTTCGATCTGGTGGGCGAGCGCGTGCGCACGGACTTCAAGGTGGACTCCAACCGGCACTGGTTCGACGAGAGCTTCGAGATCAAGCTGCGCAACCACAAGACGGAGGAAGTGGAGTTCCGCGTGGTGGAGCACCTGTACCGCTGGACCAACTGGGAAATCCTGGACACCACCCAGGAGTGGACCAAGAAGGACAGCCGCACGATCGAGTTTCGGGTGCGCGTTCCCGCGAACGGCGAGCACACCCTGCGCTACCGCGCGCACTACAGCTGGTAGGCCCCGCCCCGCGGGCGGCCGCGTCGGCGGGCGACCCGACCCTCGGGGGCTCGTCCGCGTATCCTCTTGGCCATGGGCCATGCCGCTCCCGACCGCGCCGAGTTCCACACCACGCGTTGGAGCGTGGTGCTCTCCGCCCTGGGGCCCGAGGGCGAAGCCCATGCCGCGCTCCAGGGCGAATCGCGAACGGCCTTGGAAACCCTGTGCGCGGCCTACTGGTACCCGCTCTACGCCTTCGCGCGGCGCACCGGTCTCGGCCACGAGGCGGCCGAGGACGCGATCCAGTCGTTCTTCGCCCGGCTCCTGGAAAAGCGCGACTGGCACGCGGACCCGCTGCGCGGACGATTCCGCGCCTTCCTGCTGGGCGCCCTGCGGAATTTTTTGGCCCATGAGCGGGAGCGCGCGCGGACCCTGAAGCGCGGCGGCGGAGAGGCGTGGGTTTCCGCGGACGACGCCCGCCTGCGCTACGAACGCGAGGCCCCCCTGTCGGACTCCCCGGAGCACTGCTACGAGCGCGCCTTCGCCCTGGCCCTCGTGGACCAGTCCCTGGAGCGGCTTCAGGCGGAGCAGCAGCACGCGGGCAAGGCCGTGCAATTCGCCGCCCTGCGCGAGTGGCTGGGTGCCGCGGAGGGCGCGCCGCCCTACGCCCGGCTCGCCCAGGGGCTCCAAACCAGCGAGGGCGCCCTGCGGGTCGCCCTGCACCGCCTGCGGCGGCGCGCGGGGGAACTGATGCGGCAGGCCGTGGCCGACCTGGTCCACGAGCCGGGGGACGTGGACGGCGAACTGCAGGCCCTGCTCGAGGCCCTGGGAAGGTGATCGAAAATCCTGTAACGGAGGGCGGACGCTCCGTCAGGGGCTAGTGCCATGACCTCCGTTCGCAAATGCACGCGCTGCGGCGCCACGCTTCCAGGAGAGCGCCCCACCTGCCCGCGTTGCCTGCTGGCCCTGGCGGCGGCACCCGCGCCCCCGGTTCCGGAAGCGGAAGCCTCGGCCCCCCGCCCGGCCGGTCGCGCGCCGGCGCCGACCCCGGCGGAACTGGCCGCGGATTTCCCCCAGTTGGAAATCCTGGAGCGCGTCGGCGAGGGGGGCATGGGCGTGGTCTATCGCGCACGGCACCGGCAATTGGGGCGCGAAGTGGCGCTGAAGATCCTGGCCCCCGGCGCCGAGCAGGACGAGCGCTTCGCCGATCGCTTCCTGGCCGAGGCCCGCGCCCTGGCCCGCCTCGACCACCCCGGCATCGTGCGCGTCTTCGACTTCGGCCGCGCGCAGGGCCGCTGGTTCCTGAGCATGGAGTTCGTCCCCGGCACGAACCTGCGGGCCATGCTGAGGGCCGGGCCGATCGAGCCGCGGGCGGCACTGGCCATCGTGCGCGAGCTGTGCGACGCGCTGCAATACGCCCACGACGAGGGCATCGTGCACCGGGACATCAAACCGGAGAACGTGCTCGTGGATTCCAAGGGGCGGGTGCGCCTGGCGGACTTCGGCCTGGCGAAGCTCCTGGAGACCCGCGAATCGGGGCCGCGGCTGACGGCCGCGAGCGCGGTCATGGGCACGCCGCACTACATGGCCCCCGAACAGGCCAGGAGTTCGGCCGACGTGGACCATCGCGCGGACATCTACTCCCTGGGAGTCGTGTTCTACGAGATGCTCACCGGCGAGTTGCCCCTGGGCCGTTTCGAGCCGCCGTCCCGGCGCGTGTCCGTGGACGTGCGCCTGGACGAGATCGTGCTGAAGACCCTGGAGCGCGAACCCGCGCGGCGCTACCAGCACGCCGTGGACGTGCGCACCGACGTCGAGGGCATCGGCCCGTCCGGGGCCGCCGACGCGGGCCCTGGGCAGGCGGCGGCGCCGCCCGCCGCGGACGAAGGCACGGCGGCCGGTTCCCTGTGGATCCTCGGCGGCTGGTTGGTCCGAAGCCTGGTGCTGTGGACGATCTTCTGGTCGGGATTCGGCCACTGGAGCGCCTGGCTCGCGCTTCCCGCGCTGGCCCTGTCCACCGTGTACTTCGTCCACCGGGGCTCGAGCGTGCGCCTGGCCCCGTGGCGCGGCTGGGCGGCCGCGCCGCTGTGGCTCCTGGGGTGCGGAGCCTGGGTCTTGAACGTCCTGGCGAAGTGGGAGTGGACCACGGCCGACTACCATGCCCCGAGCCATGTGGCCGCCTGGATCAGCCAGGGACCGCGGCGGGCCCTGGCCCTGTTCGCGGAGGCAGGAGACGCGAGCGCCTGGAAGGCGGAGCTGTCCACCTGGACCCACCTGAACCACGTTCCCGCGCTGGAGTACAGCCATTGGGACCTGGCGGCGCTGCTCTGCTGGATCGCGGCGGCCCTGGTGCTGTTCCTGGATGCCAAGCGCCTGGGGTGGCGCGAGCTGGGGCAGCCGGTCCTGGTGCTCGTCAGCGTCACCGTGCTGACGGCCTGGTGCGCCGCGGAGCGCGTGCCGCTGGGGATGAAGCCGCGCCTCGAACTGGGTGCGCGCGCCGACTCGCGCACCGCCATGGAGCCACTGCGAGAGGCCGCACTGGACTTCGCCCAGCGAAACGACCTGGATTCGGTGCTCGAATTCCAATGGAAGATCAGCGCTCGAGGGCAGGCCGATCCCGCGGGTCGCGCGCTGCTCCTGGTGTTCGAGGCCCAGTCGCCCCTGCGGCGCTGGTCCTTCGACGTGCTGTCCGGCCCCCAGCGCGCCCTGCCGCGCGTCAGCATCCTGCTCGTCGAGCGCGCGCAGGCGTCCGGACTTCCCGGGGGTGAGAGCCGCGCGGTGGAGTGGAGCTTCGGCGCGGCGGCCACCGAGCCGCCGGAACGCCTGAAGCGCTGGCGTGCGCTCGAGGCGGACCTGAAGGTCGCGCTCGGCGTGCCTTGAGCCCGACCTGGAGGCCCGCGTCCCGCCTGCTTGCAAGATCCGCCGGACGCCGTAGTGTTCTCCCGTCCGCCCCGGACCGCCCGACCCCGGCGCGCGCCGCGGGGAGGACTTGCACCTCCCCCTCGCAGCGAAGAAGAGACCTTGACGGACATCGCCATCATCGGAGGCTGCGGCCACGTGGGTCTGCCCCTGGGCCTCGCCTTCGCCCGGGCCGGGAAGCGCGTGGTCGCCGTGGACACCTCCGCGGAGCGAGTTCACGAGGCCGGCTCGGGCCGGATGCCCTTCGACGACGAGGGCACGGACGAGCTGCTGCCCCAGGTGCTCGCCTCGGGCCACTTCCGCTGCACCACGGACCCCAGCGCCATCCGCGAAGCGGAGAACGTGATCACCGTGATCGGCACGCCGCTCGACGATCACCTGAATCCGCGCTTCGAGGTCTACCAGGACCTGATCGACGAGGATCGCTCGCACCTGCGCGACGGCCAGCTCCTGATCCTGCGCAGCACCGTCTATCCCGGCACGACGGCGCGTATGGCCAAGGCCCTGGAGCGCGAAGGCTTCGACATCGACGTGGCCTTCTGCCCCGAGCGCGTCGCCGAGGGCTTCGCGCTCAAGGAGATCGTCTCCCTGCCGCAGATCGTCTCGGGCTGCAGCGAGCGCGCCCAACGCCGCGCCGAGCAGCTCTTCAGCTGCCTCACTCCGCGGCTGATCCCCCTGGAGCCCTTGGCCGCCGAACTGGCCAAGCTCTACAACAACTCCTGGCGCTACATCCAGTTCGCGGTGGCCAATCAGTTCTACATGATCGCGAACGACTACGGCATCGACTTCTACAAGGTGCGCCAGGCCATGACCGAAGGCTATCCGCGGGCCGCGGGATTCCCGCGCGCCGGCTTCGCCGCCGGCCCCTGTCTGTTCAAGGACACGATGCAGCTGTCGTGCTTCAACAACAATGCGCTGTTCCTGGGCCACGCGGCCATGCTGGTCAACGAAGGACTGCCCCACTACGTGGTCAAGCGCGCGGCGAGCCGCCACGAACTGTCGAAGATGACCGCCGGCATCCTGGGCATGACCTTCAAGGCCGATTCGGACGATGCGCGGGATTCCCTGTCCTTCAAGCTCAAGAAGAGCCTGCAGGTCGAGTGCCGCGAGGTGCTGTGTTCCGACCCGTTCCTCGAGGACCCCACGTTCGTGTCGCTCGAGGAGATCCTCACGCGCGCCGACATCCTGTTCATCGGCGCCCCGCACACGGTCTACAGGACCACCGATTTCCGCGGCAAGCCGGTGATCGACATCTGGAACGCCACGCCCGGCGGAACCACCGTCATTTAGCGCCCATGAAGATCCTGGTCACCGGGGCGAACGGCTTCATCGCCGGGTATCTGTGCGAGGAGCTGCTCTCCCACGGCCACGACGTGGTCGGTGTCGACAATTTCTCGAAGTACGGCCGCGTGGCGAAGTCCTATGACTCCCACCCGCGCTACCGGCTGCACGTCCAGGACGCCAAGGACGTGGAGGCGCTGAAGCGCCTGGCCGCCGACTGCGACCACTTCGTGGCGGGCGCGGCGATGATCGGCGGCATCTCCTACTTCCACAAGTACGCCTACGACCTGATCGCCGAGAACGAACGCATCACCGCGTCCTCCTTCGACGCCGCGATCTGGGCCCACCGGCAGGGCCGCCTGAAGAAGCTCACGCTGCTCTCCTCGTCGATGGTCTACGAATGCGCCGATGAATTTCCCACGCCCGAGGGCGCGGAGCTGCGTTCGCCGCCGCCGCGTTCGACCTATGGATTCCAAAAGCTCGCCACCGAGTACTTCGTCAAGGGCGCCCATGAGCAGTACGGCCTGCCCTACACGATCGTGCGGCCCTTCAACTGCGTCGGCACGGGCGAGGGCCGGGCCCTGGGCGACGTCGAGGAGTTCTCCGGCAACGTGAAGCTGGCCATGAGCCACGTGGTGCCCGACCTGGTGCAGAAGGTGCTCAAGGGCCAGGACCCGCTGCACATCCTGGGCGACGGCAAGCAGGTGCGGCACTACACCTATGGTGGCGACCTCGCGCGCGGGATTCGGGTGTGCATCGAGCATCCGGCGGCGCTGAATCAGGATTTCAACGTCTCGACCGCGAGCTCCACGACGGTGCTGGAACTCGCAGCGCTCCTTTGGCGCAAGCTCAAGCCGGGTGAGCCCTTCCGCTTCGTGAGCGACCCGCCCTACGCCCACGACGTGCAACTGCGCGTCCCCGACGTCTCCAAGGCCAGGCGCCTCTTGGGATTCGAGGCCCTGACTCCCCTGGAGACGATCCTCGACGAAGTGATCCCCTGGGTGCGGGAGCAGGTGGCCGCGGGCAAGATCTAGCAACCCGTTGCGCCCCAGCCAGGGCGGCGACCGGGGTTCCTGGGGCCAGGTTCGGAGGGGACCCGCGCGGGGGCGACTCCCGGCCGCGCACGGCTCAGCGGATCGCGACCGCGGTCCAGTAGCCGAACGCCCGCTCGTCCCGGGCCGTGCCGGCGAAGGCGGTGCGCAACACCAGGGCCCCCTCGGCGCCGGGAGGCAGATCGACGACGAAGGAGTGGGTCCCGCGGTCTTCGCTCCTCCGCGCGGTGTCCAGCACGCGCTCGTGGAGGATCTGGGGCTCGCGTCCCACCGACAGGAACTCCAGGGAGAAGCGCACGCCTCCCTCGGGCGTGAATTCGTAGGCCAGGGGGTAGAGCCCGAAGCGCGCTTCCATGCGGCGCTTGCCGTAGGGCAGCGGGAAGTGCAGCTCGCACTCCGGCGGCACGAGATAGACGCTCTGGTCCTCCAGCTTGCGCGGCCCGGCCTTGAGCGTGGTCACGAGCCACGGCTGGGCCTCGAACATGGGGATGGGCAGGGCCTCGATCGTGGGCTGGGCGTCGGCCATGGGACCGAAGCGCGCCAGGCGCAGGCGCTCCAGCCGATCTTCCAGGTCCTGGGGGTTGCCGTAGTAGTCGTGCCAGAAGGTGATCGCCAGCTCCCGCACGGTGAAGCCACGGCGGATCGCGTCCCGGAACTGGAAGTCCTGCTCGGCGCGGCGGCGGCCGAACTCCACGCCGATGCGGGCGTTCTCCATGCAGGCCAGCAACGTCGCGCTGAAGAGCGTGACGCCCAGGAAACGCCCCACGGCCCGCGGCGGATAGAGCGCAAAGGTCAGCGCCGCGCAGCACAGCCAGGGCGTCGGCAGGGTCACGTAGCGCAGGGCGAAGCCGGCGAACGGATCCTGGTTGCCGCGGGCGATGCCCGTGCTCACGGCCATGCTGAAGATCCCCGCCCCCACGGCCAGGATGCCCAGGGCCCGCAGCCGCTCGGCGGGGCGCCTGACCAGCACCTGGCCCAGGATGAGGAGCACGGCCGTCAGCAAGGCGCCGCTCAGCCAACCGGAAACGGGCCAGGCCTCCCGCGCCGCCGGGCCGAAGCCCAGGCTCAGGAACAGCCACGCCTGGCGCAGCACGCCCAGGGGCTCCAGCAGATAGGCGGTGCGCGCGGGGTTGTCGAAGTCGACGAAGTAGAACCCGATCAGGGCGGCGGTCAGGCCCGCGGCCGCGAAGAGCACGCGCCCCGCCGCCCGCTGGGACGGGGTCCCGCCCGATCCGCCCGACCCGCCTGACCCACTTTGGGCGCGCCGGCCGGCGTACAGGCACCAGAGGAGGAGCGGCGGCGCGACGGTCAGGCCCGGGGCTCCGCACAGGGGCAGGCCGAGGACGCAAAGCCCGATGCCGAGGCTCCTCCCCAGGGCTGGCGGCCGGGGATCCGTGCACACGAGGAGCAGCAAGAGGCTCGTGATCGCCGTGGGCACCACCAAGGACACCTGGTGCATCATCAGCAGGTTCTCGGCGTTGCCCACCGAGAGCCACAGGAGCGGAAAGCACGCGTCCGCGTAGCTCGTGCGGCCCCGCAGGCGACGCGCGGCCAGGACCATCGCCGAGGCGAGCCCCGCCAGGACGAACACGTCGAAGAACATGCCGGAGCGGATGTCGCCCGTGGTCCAGGCCAGGGCCAGGAAGAACACCCGGGGCAGCGGAATGCGATGCTCGTTGAAGGGCGACCACCACCACTCCGCGCTGGGCCACTGGCCGGGGGCGATGACGTTGGCCCACTCCAGGTCGTCGCGCTGGGGCACCACGCCCGCGTAGGTCCCCACGAACGCCAGGGCCGCGAGGAACAGGACGCCGAGCACCATCCAGACGAAGGCGGGCGCCGCCATGGCCTCCCAGTACCAGCGCAAATAATGGGGCGCCCACTTCCACATCTGGAAGCGGCTCTCCCCCGCCGTGCGGTCGGTCCACCGGCTCGGGACCTCGGCCACGCCCGCGCCCGAGAGGTGGGCCTTGACGGTCAATTCCAGGGCGATCTCGAACCCCGCCGTGGACTCCACCGGCGTGCGGCGCAGGAACTCGCGGTCGTAGGCCCGGAAGTTGGTCGTGGCGTCGCGGGTGCCGACGCCCGCGAGCCGGTGCAGGGCCAGGCTCGAGGCCCTGGAGCACAGGCCCTTGAACCGCGGCCCGCCGTCCTGGGAGCCGCCGGGCATGTAGCGCGAGCCGCTGACCACGGCGACCCCCTCGGCCCGCAGTTTGGCCGCGAGGGCTGGAATCACCTCCGGCGGATCCGAGAGGTCCGCCATGGTGGTGACCACCACGTCCCCGGTGGCGGCCGCGAAGCCCGCTCGCAGGGCGTTGGCCGCGCCGCGGCCCAGGTCGTTCTTCACCAGCCGCACGCTGGGGGGCCGATCCGGCATGGCCGCGATCGCCGAAAGCGTCGAGTCCCCGTCGAAGTCGTAACAGACCAGGATCTCGTGCTCGAGGTGCTCCAGGGCCTTCCAGAGCCCCCGAAGGCAGGGCTGGATGTTCTCGTGCTCGTCGTAGACCGGCACGACGACGCTGATGCGCTGGGGCGACATGGATGGAGCGTCGTGGCGGCCGGGGAAGATCGCCCCCCAGACCGCCTTGGGAAGGCAAGGTCGACCCGCGACGCCTGAAGCCCTGAATCGTACGGTCTGGGAACTCGGGATTGCCGACCGCGGCCTCGGGTCCCCCCGGTCCGATCGGTCGCGGGAGGCGAGGGATGGCCCTCGGCGACCTCGATAATGGCACTTGACGCCACTAGTCGACCGGTCTACTTTCGCGGCCATGCAACCCCTGGCCAAGGAAACCGGGACCCGCGAACGCCTGCTGGAGGCGGGAGCCGAGGCCATTGCCGCCAAGAGCTTCAACGCCTGCGGCCTGGCGGAGATCCTGGCCGCGGCGGGCGTGCCCAAGGGCTCCTTCTATCACTACTTCGAGTCGAAGGAGGAGTTCGGCGTTGCGCTGATCGAGCGGGCCTGCGCCGAGTACGTGGACTTCCTGCGCCCTGTCCTCGCCGACGCAAGCCGCAGTCCCCTGGCCCGCCTGCGCACCGTCTTCGAGCTGGGCCGCGACGAGTGCGCCGCCAAGGGCCCCCAGCGCCAGTGCCTGATCCCCAAGCTGGCCCTGGAGACCTCCCAGCTCAGCGAGCCGGTCCATTCGGCGGTCAAGCGGGCCTACGAACGCTGGAGCGAACTGCTCGCGGGCGTGATCCGTGAGGCCCAGGCGGCGGGCGAGATTCCGCCTTCCCATGACCCGGATCGGCTGGCCCGCCTGCTGGTGATGCTCTGGGAAGGTGCCACGCTCCGCACCCAGATCGACCGCAGCCAGCAGCCCATCGAGGACTTCCTGGGCTTCGCCTTCGAGTCCCTGCTGCGCGCGCGGCCTTGACCTCGCGCCCCTCGAACCACGCCGGGCGGCCCTGGCTCGGCCCTGCTAGACGACCAGTCTACTCAGCATCCACTACTCCCCTTTCCTGGCGGCTCCGCGGTCCAACCGGACCCTCGTGGGCGCCGGGCGTTCGAAGAAAACGACTCCCATGAATCGGCAATCCTGGATCGGATCGATCCTGCTTCTCGGCGCCCTGGCGGGCATCGGCGCGGGCCTCACGGCCTGGAAACGCTCGGAAATTCGAGCCAGCGCGGATTCCGGCGGCGGCTACGAGCCCATGGAGGCGATCACGATCGCCGTGGCGGAATCGCGACCCTACGTGCGCACGACCACGGCCATCGGCACGGTGCACGCGCTCCAGTCCGTGCGCCTGCGGAACGAGCTCGCGGGCACCGTGCGCGAGGTGCACCTGACGCCGGGCGAGGTGGTCGAGCAGGGCACGCTGCTGGTGCTGCTCGACGTCTCCGTGGAGACGGCCGAGCAGCAGGCCCAAGAGGCCCAGGTGGCCCTGGCGGAGACGATGCTGGGTCGCGTCGAGCGGGCCCTGGAGAAGGGCGGGGCCTCGGAAATCGACGTGGACCGCGCCCGCGCCGAGCGCGACGTGGCCCGGGCCCACCTGGCGCGCACCCGGGCCGTGATCGACCGCAAGACCGTGCGCGCGCCCTTCCGCGCGCGCGTGGGCATGTCGGACGTGCACGTGGGCCAGTACTTGAACGAGGGCAGCGAGCTCACCACCCTCCAGGGAGTCGACGAGGCCGTGCACATCGATTTCTCGGTGGCCCAGGCGGTCGCCGTCCGCCTGCGGGAGGGTTCGGAGGTGGAGATCGCGGCCGACGAATCGGCGCCGGTCCGGCGCGCGTCGATCGTGGCCGTGGACTCCCGCGTGGACTCCGCGACCCGCAACGCCTGGGTGCGCGCGCGCCTCGACGCCGCTCCGGGCCTGGCCGTGCTCTCCCCCGGAGCCGCGGTGCGCGTGCGCGTGCCCATCGGGGACGCGGCACCGGCGGTCGTGGTGCCGGTGAGCGCCCTGCGCCGGGGCCCGGCGGGCGACCACGTGTACGTGGTGGCGCCCGACGACCAGGGCGTGCCGCGGGCCCACATGCGCATGGTGAAGGGCGGCCCCATGCTGGGGGACCTGGTGCTGATCGTCGAGGGGCTCGCCCTGGGCGAACAGGTGGCCGCCTCGGGCTCCTTCAAGCTGCGCGAGGGCGTCAAGGTCGCCGTGGCGCCCGCGGCCCCGGTCCAGTGAGCTCCTCCATGCAGCACACGAGAGCCCCCCAGGCGGCCGAGGGCCGCGCTTCGTTCACCGACGTCTTCATCAAGCACCCGGTGCTGGCCGTGGTGGTCAACCTGGTGATCCTGCTGGTGGGCTGGCGCGCCCTGAGCGCGCTCCCGGTGCAGCAGTACCCGAAGATCGAAAGCTCGTCGGTGCTGATCACCACGGTCTACACCGGCGCCAGCGCCGAGACCGTGCGCGGGTTCCTGACCACGCCCATCGAGCGGGCGGTCTCGGCCATCAGCGGCGTGGACACGATCGAGTCCACGAGCCGCGCGGGGGTCAGCCTGATCACCGTGCGGATGAAGCTCAACCACTCGAGCACCGCCGCCCTGGCCGAGGTCACGGCGCGCCTGCAGCAGGTGCGCGCCGAGCTGCCCGCCGAGGCCCAACCGCCCGTGGTCGAGGTTCAACGCGCCGACCGGCCCTACGCGTCCTTTTATTTGAGCTTCTCCTCCAGCGAACGCGACGTGCCGGGCATCACGGACTGGCTGGCGCGCACGCTGCAGCCGCAGCTCGCCACCCTGGAGGGCGTGCAGCGCGTGGGCATCGAGGGCGGACGGCCGATCGCCATGCGCGTGTGGATCGACCCGGACCGTCTGGCGGCCCTGGGGCTCGCGCCCGGCGACGTCAGCGCGGCCCTGCGCCGCAACAACTACCTCGCCGCGGTGGGCCAGACCAAGGGCAACCTGGTGCAGGTGGATCTCTTGGCCAACACCGACCTGCGTTCCGTGGAGGAATTCGAGCGCCTGATCGTGGCCGATCGCGACGGCGCCGTGGTGCGTCTCGCCGACGTGGCCAGGGTCGAGCTGGGCGCCGAGGACGCCGATCTGGTGGCCAAGTTCAGCGGCCGCGAGGCGGTCTACCTGTCGGTCTGGCCGCTCGCCGGCGTCAACGAGATCGAGGTGGCCCACCGACTGCGCGACGAGATGGAGCGCCTGCGGCCGGGACTGCCTCCGGACATCGACATGAAGCTCGCCTACGACGCGACCACCTTCATGGAGAACGCGCTGACCGAGATCACGAAAACGCTCTCCGAGACGATCCTGATCGTCGGCTTCGTGGTGTTCCTGTTCATGGGCTCCGTGCGCACGGCCCTGGTGCCCCTGGTGGCCATGCCCGTGTCCCTGGTGGGCGCGGCGATCGTGATGCTGCTCGCGGGCTTCAGCCTCAACCTGCTGACGATCCTCGCCATCGTGCTCTCCGTGGGCCTCGTGGTGGACGACGCCATCGTGGTGGTGGAAAACGTCGAGCGCCACGTGCGCGAGGGCAAGTCGCGCTTCGACGCGGCCCTGGTGGGCGCCCGGGAACTGGTGGGACCGATCATCGCCATGACGATCACCCTGGCCGCGGTGTACACGCCGATCGGTTTCCAGGGCGGACTCACCGGCACGCTGTTCCTGGAGTTCGCCATCACGCTGGCCGCGGCGGTGGTGGTCTCGGGCTTCGTGGCCGTCACGCTCTCGCCGATGATGAGCTCCAAGTTCGTCCACGCCGGCGGGCAGGAGGGCCGCCTGACGCGCCTCGTGAACCGCGGCTTCGAGGCCCTGAAGCGCGTCTACGCCAGGCACCTGGACTTCGCCCTGGGCATGCGCTGGACCATCGTGCTGGCGTCCATGGCCGTGATGCTGGCCGCCTGGCCCCTGTACTCGTTCTCGCGCAGCGAACTGGCGCCGATCGAGGACCAGGGGCACATCACGATGTTCCTCGAGGCCTCGCCGGACTCGACCCTGGAGGCCGTGGACCGCGAGGCACAGCAGGTGATCGCCACGATCACCAACTTCCCCGAGGCGCGCTTCATGTGGTCCCTGACGGCGGCCTGGGGCGGTTTCGGCGGCATGGTCACCAAGGACTGGCGCGAGCGCGAGCGCTCCACCGAGGAGATGTACGGCGAGGTCTTCGGCGCCGTGTCCCAGGTTCCGGGCCTGCGGGTCTTCCCCCGTCTCGATCCGCCGCTCCCCAACGCGGGGCAGTACGACGTGGAGTTGGTGCTCCAGAGCGGCCAACCGCTGGAGGAACTGCTGCCCACGGTGATGGGCATCGTCGGCGCGGGCTGGCAAAGCGGCAAGTTCCTCTACGTGGACTCCGACCTCAAGATCGACCGGCCCGAGGCGCGCGTGATCATCGACCGCGAGGCCATCGCGGACCTGGGCCTGGACCTGGCCGGCGTGGGCCAGGAACTGGGCGTGCTGCTGGGCGGCGGCTACGTCAATCGTTTCAACTACTTCGACCGCAGCTACAAGGTGATCCCCCAGATCGGCTCGGCCGATCGCGCCACGCTCGGCCCGCTCCTGGACCTCAAGATCCGCACGCCGTCGGGAGTGCTCGTGCCCGTTTCGACCTTCACGCGCATCGAGAGCAGCACGGCGCCGCGCACGCTGACGCGCTTCCAGCAGCGCAACGCCGTGCGGGTCTTCGGGGGCGTCAAGCCCGGCATCACCAAGGACGAGGGTCTGCGGGTGCTCGAGGCGGCGGCCGCCACGGCCGAGAACCCCGACCTGACCGTGGACTACGCCGGCGAGTCGCGCCAGATCCGCCGCGAGGGCTCGGCCCTGGTGGTGACCCTGGCCTTCGCCCTGGTCTTGATCTACCTGGTGCTCGCGGCCCAGTTCAAGAGCTTCCGCGACCCGCTGATCGTGCTCGTGGGCTCGGTCCCGCTGGCCATCTCCGGCGCCCTGGTGTTCAGCTTCCTCGGCCTCACCACGATCAACATCTACTCCCAGGTGGGACTGATCACGCTGGTGGGACTGATCGCGAAGAACGGCATCCTGATCGTCGAATTCGCCAACACGCTGCAGGAACGCGGCCTGGCCAAGGCCCAGGCGCTGCGCGAGGCGGCCCAGACGCGCCTGCGGCCGGTGCTGATGACCTCGGTCGCCACCGTGTTCGGCCACCTGCCGCTGGTGTTCGTCAGCGGCCCGGGCGCCGAGGCGCGCAACTCGATCGGCATCGTGCTGGTCTCCGGGATGATCATCGGCAGCCTGTTCACGCTGTTCGTGGTGCCCGTCTTCTATTCGCTGATCGCGGCCGAGCGCTCCGCCGCCCTGCAGCCGTCCACCAGCGCGGCGGCCTCCGGGCGCAACGACAACGTCCAACCGGTTCTGGGGCGAGCATGATCCGCACACCGCACCTCTCCGCGGCGCGTTCCCCGCGTCCCGCTTCCTGGTCCGCGCTCCTCGCGGCGACCGCCCTGGCGGCCTGCACCACGGTGGGCGAGGACTACGAGGCTCCCGTCCGCGCGCTGCCGGAGTCGTTCCGTGCGCCGGCGGATTCCGGCCTCGATTCCTCGGCCGCCCAGTCCGCCCAATGGTGGACGCGCTTCGCCGACCCGGTGCTCGATCAACTGATCGAGCGCGCGACCCGCGGCAACCTGGATCTGCGCGAGTCCTACGCCAGACTCGCCGAGGCGCGGGCCCTGCGCGGCGTGTCCGCCGCCGAGCGCTTCCCCACCCTGGATGCCAAGGGCTCCTACGTGCGCCGCGGCGAGAGCGACAACACTCCCTTCGGCAGCTTCGTCCCCGACAACGGCACGTTCACCGTGGGCGTGGACGCCGCCTGGGAAGTGGACCTGTGGGGTCGCGTGCGGCGTTCCGTGGAGGCCGCCGACGCGTCGCTGGAGGCCTCCCTGGAGGACGTTCGCGCCGTGGGATTGTCCGTCTGCGCCGAGGTGGCCCTCAATTACGTGGAGCTGCGCTCGTTCCAGCGCCGGCTGGAGATCGCGCAGAGCAACGTGTCCCTGCAGGAGCAGACGCTGCAACTGGTGCAGGGCCGCTTCGAGGCGGGTCTCGTGGGCGAACACGACGTGGCCCAGGCCATGACCAACGTCGAGTCCACGCGCTCGCGCCTGCCGTCGCTCGAAGTGGGCCTGCGCTCGGCCGAGAATCGCCTGGCGCGGTTGGCCGGCGAAGCGCCGGGCGCGCCGCAGGCTCCGGGGGGCCCGGGCGCCGCGGGTTCCGCGTCGGTGGCGCTCCTCCTGGCCGCGGCCCGGCCGATCCCCGTGCCGCCGCTCCGCTTCGCCGTGGGCGTGCCCGCCGATCTCCTGCGCCGGCGCGCCGACGTACGCCGCGCCGAACGGCAGCTCGCCGCCGAGCACGCGCGCATCGGCGTCAGCGAAGGCGAGCTCTATCCCAGGCTCGCGATCAGCGGCGAGCTGGGCCTCGCCTCCGACACGTTCTCCAAGTGGTTCGAGTCCGACAGCACGCTGTTCGGCATCGGTCCGTCCCTGCGCTGGAACGTCTTCGACGCCGGCCGCCTGAAGCATCGGGTGGCGGCCCAGGAGGCGCGCACGGAGCAGGCCCGCCTGCGCTGGGAGCGGGCGGTCCTGGTGGCCGTGGAGGAGACCGAGAACGCCCTGGTGGGCTTCGTGCGCGAGCAAACGCGCCGGAGCTCCCTGTTGCGCGCCGCGGACCAGGCCCGGCGCGCCGTGGGACTGGCCCGCGCCCAATACCGCGAGGGTCTCTCCGACTTCCAGTCGGTGCTGACCTCCGAGCGCGCGGTGGCCGACCTGGAGGACGAACTCGCCTCCAGCGACGCGGCCATCGCCAGCCAATTCGTGGTGCTCTACAAGGCCCTGGGCGGCGGCTGGGAACCCGCCCCCGAGCCCGGCACCGCAGCGCTCCCCGATCCGGCGCCCGCTCCGCGACAGTAGTCGCCCGCGGAGCGGGTTCCTGAACCTGCCTCTCCGCGCGCCATCGACGCAGGCCCCCGGCGCCTGCCGAGAGCGCGTGCCCACGGCCGACTTCGCCGAGGGCCTGACCCACCGGACGGGTCGGTGGAACCGGGGAACCGGCCGCGGAGCTCGCGATCCTGACCACGGGTGGTTGGGGCAGCGCACCCACGTGCGCGTGGACGATCCCCTCGTGGTCCAGACGCCGATCGGCGCGCGGGTCTGGGCTGGAACGGCGGCGCGGGGCCGGTTCCGCCGCTACGCTCTAGGAGTGGGATGCCTCCCCTGCCGCGCCGTGGGCCTGTGGTGCTCGGTCATCGCACTGACCGGGGTCGCGGGGAGTCAGGAACACCTCGCGGGAGCCGGATTCGATGTCACCGTGTGGTCCATCGCCGAGGGCCTGCCCCAGGGTTCCGTCAACGGCATCGTTCAGACCGATGGAGGCGAGCTGTGGCTGGCCACGTTCGGCGGCCTTTCCAGTTTCGACGGCGTGCGCTTCCGCAATCTCGATCTGGACAGCTCGCCCAGGCTGCCGTCGCAGCGCTTGACGGCACTGGCCTTGGACCGCGCGGGCGACCTGTGGATCGCCACGCAAACCGACGGCCTGATCCGCCTGCGCGCCGGGCGTGTGATCGACGCGCTGCCTGTTCCCAGGCAGACCGAGGTCCTCTCGCTGGCGATCGATGATCGCGGCCGCCCCTGGATCCAAGCCAGCGCCGGGGGAATCTACTGCCGCGAGGGGGACGCCTGGACGGACGCCATGCGCGCCGCCTCGCCGGGCAGGTACTCGGGGCTCTGCCCCGGGCCCGAGGGCACGATGTGGGCCGCCTCGGAGCGGGGCCTCGTGCGCTTCGACTCCGCGGGCACCCTGGTCCAGCACCTCGAGACGTCGAGCGCGGTGTTCTGCCTGGCCCAGGACGCGGCGGGACGCCTGTGGGCGGGTGTCGGCAAGGGCCTGGGGCTGGTGGCGAACGGCGAGCTGAAGAGCTTCACCATCGACCCGCCGCCGATCTCCACGGTCTCGGCGCTCTTGCCCGTCGACGAGAATCACCTCTGGGTCGGCACGGCCGCCGGTCTCTGCCAGCTGGCGCGCGAGCCCGGACAGTCTGTTTTTCGCGTCGAAAGCCGCGTCGACCAGCTGCCCTCGGACTTCGGCGTGCGTTGGCTTCTGCGCGACCGGGAATCGAACGTGTGGGCCGGCTCCCAGGACAAGGGACTGGCACGCCTGAGACCCCACTGGGTTCGCGGGTTCTCCATCGATCGCGGCGCGCGACCCGCCTCGGCCCTGACGGCGGCCGCGGAGGGGGGCACGTGGATGGCCCGCGACTGCACGTTGCTCGAACGCTTCGACGACCGTGGAGCGAACCTCGAACGCCTGGACCTGCCCCTGGAGGCGGGCAAGCCGCTCTGCGCGTTCGCGCTCCTGCTGGATTCCCGGAAGCGCCTGTGGATCGGGTCCCAGGGCTGCGTGCTGCGGCGCGAGGGAACGCGACTCGAACGCCTGGGGCTCGATCTGGCCCTGGGAAGAGTGACGGACCTCGCCGAGGACGCCGTCGGCGGGATTTGGATCGCAACGGCCGACGGCACCCTCAGGCAGTTCGGACCCGAGGACACGCTGCAGGCCACGTTCCTGATCGAAGGCGGAATCGACTCGCTGTCGCCGGCTCCCGACGGCAGCCTGTGGGTCGGCGGCGCGGGCCGGCTGGTGCGGCTTCAGGGCGGGCAGCTCTCGAGCTTCGGCTCCGATCACGGCATCCCCCAGGCCAATGTGCGCGACATCCTGCACGACGAGGACGGCGGGCTGTGGCTCGCGACCTACGGCGGCGGGCTGGCGCGGTTCCAAGGGGGGACGGCGGCGACGATCACCCGCGCCCAGGGCCTGCCGAACGCCTCGCTGACCCGCGTGCTGTCGGACGCCCAGGGCCGATTGTGGATCATGTCCAACGCCGGGCTGATCGTGGTGCCCCGGGTGGAACTGCTCGCGGTGCTCGCGGGCCGGCGCACGGGCGTCGATGCCGTGCTCCTGGGCCCCGAAGCCGGTGTCAGCGAGGCGAACCACGGAGCTCCTGCGGGTTTCAAGGCCCCGGACGGAGCGCTCGTGTTCGGGACGGTCCACGGGGGCCTGCGGATCGATCCCGCCGAATTCCCCTTCAACCGAGTGCGGCCTGTCCCGCGCATCGAGACCGTCGCCTGGGACGAGAGCCCCAGGCCCCCGGACGCGGCGCGGCGCGTGCCGCCCCAGATCCGGCGACTGCGCTTCGACTACACCACCTTCGCCCTCTCCGTGCCGGCACAGGTGCGATTCCGCCATCGCCTCCTGGGGTTCGACGCGCGCTGGATCGACATCGGGCAGGTGCGCAGCGCGGAGTACTCCACACTGCCTCCCGGCGAGTACACCTTCGAGGTCGAGGCGCGCAACGAGCACGGACTGTGGAGCGCCGAGCCCGCGCGGCTCGCGTTCACCGTCCTGCCCGCGTGGTGGCAAGTGCTCTGGGTGCAGGGGCTCTTGTTCGCCGTCCTGCTGGGCGGCCTGCTCCTGCTGCACAACCGGCGCGTGGCCGCGGTCCGCCGGCGCGGCGAGCTGCTGCTCTCCGCCGTGGAAGGCCGCCGCAGCGCCGAGTCGCGCGAATGGCAATTGCGCGAGCAGCTGCTCCACATCGGCCGCGTGACCACCGCCGGGGAGCTGGCTTCGTCCCTGGCCCACGAGGTCAATCAGCCGCTGGCGGCCATCGTCGCCAACGCCTCCGCGGCGCGGCGCAAGTTGAGCCAGCCGGCACCCGACCCCGAGGAACTGCGGGAGATCCTGGGAGACATCGCGGCCCAGGGCGAGCGCGCCTCGGAGGTGATTCGCAGGCTGAGGGAGTTCATTCGCAAGCACGAGACCGTGCGCGAGGAGCTTTCGATCGCGCAGCTGTTGCGCGCCACGCTGCCGCTCCTGCGCCGCGAACTCGAGCAACACGGGGTGCAGGTGGAGCTGCAGCTGCCCGAGGACCTGCCCTGCGTCTCGGCCGACCGGATCCAGCTCCAGCAAGTGCTGGTCAACCTGATCCACAACGCCTGCGAATCCCTGTCGGGCGTCCGCGGCGACAGGCGCCTCCACATCCAGGGCCGGACCAGCCCCGGGATGGTGGCGCTGCAGGTCCGCGACAACGGGCCCGGCCTCTCCCCCGAGGTCGCCGGCCGGCTCTTCCAGCCCTATGTGACCACGAAGCCGGGGGGGATGGGACTGGGACTCGCCATCTGTCGTACCATCGTCGAGAACCACGGTGGTCGATTGTCCGCCGCCCCCGCGCCGGAGGGGGGCGCGGTGTTCACGATCGAACTGCCCACTCGACCCAACCCATGACCCACGTCGGAAACGTGTTCCTCGTCGACGATGACGAGGCGTTGCGCCGGGCGACCACGCGCCAGCTCGCGGCGTGCGGCCACACGGTGATCGCCTACGCCTCGGCCGAGGAGTTCCTGAAGCACTTCGACCCCGCGAAACCGGGCTGCGTGCTCCTGGACCTGCGCATGCCGGGCACCAGCGGACTGGAACTGCAGCGAATGCTGCGGGAACGCGGATCGTGCATCCCGATCGTGTTCCTGACCGGGCACGCGGACGTGCCGACCACCGTCTTCGCGATGAAGGAGGGCGCCATGGACGTGCTGGAGAAGCCGGTGTCCGAGAGCCAGTTGCTCGCGGCCCTGCAGCGCGCCCTCGAGCGCGACGCCCTGCTGCGTCGCGAGCAAGGGGACCGGGCCGAGCTCGAACGGCGCTTCGCCTCGCTGACCCCGCGGGAGCGCGAGGTCTTCCGCGCCCTGAGCCTGGGCGCGCGCAACAAGCAGGCGGCCCAGGAAATGGGCATCACCGAGCGCACGGTGAAGCTGCACCGCGCCCACGTGCTCTCGAAGATGGGCGCGGCCACCCTGGCGGACCTGGGCCGCATCGCCGAGCGCCTGGGCCCGCGCTGAGAAGACCGCCCGGTTTTCTTGCGCCGTTCCCGGGGTCCGCGCGAAACCTGGGAGGCTCTCCCGCGCACGGCGGCAGCCGCCTCAGGGCAGGACGGTGTACTCCAGGGCGTCGCTCAACTGCGTGTTGAACGGCGGGACGAAGCCGGGATCGCGGCCCCAGAACTGGGTGTTCACCAGGGTGCCGGGGACGATCAGGAAGCCCGCGGGATTCCCACCGAGCCCGCCCACGGCAAAGGAGTTCATGTCCACGGCGAAGATCCCCGTGCAGTCGTTGGTGGGCAGGCTCGTGCCGCCGGAATTCAGGCCCGTCACACGACGGATCGGGCCGTTCATGCACAAGAAGCCGCCGCTGAACGGCGTGGCCGCGCGGCCCCCGTCGCTGTAGAGCAGAATGCCCGGCTTCTGGTTGCGCAGGTTGACGGCCTGGACCACGAATCCCGCGGAAAGGGACGCGCTGGGGAACCCCGACCAGCCGATGTTCGGCGTGCAACCCAGGGAGTTGGTCTTCCCCGCGCAGTGCAGCTGGGGCGGTGCGCCCAGTTGCGCGATCCAGCCTTCGATCTGGCCGCCGGGATTGACGCCCCACCCGGCGATCACGTTGCCGTTGCCGGAGATGCCGGTCGCCGCCCGGAGGCTCCAGCCCGTCAAGTTGACGCCCTGGCCGATCAAGTAGGTCTCCAGATCGACCAGGCCCAGGGCCTGGCGCCAGATCCAGGCCTTGCCCGCGAAACCCGGCGCCTTGAGCCCCACCACGGTCAGAGCGTCGTCGCTGACGCCGGTGGCGAGGGTGCTCTCGGGGAAGACCTGTCCGGGGTACTCGCCCAGATCCACGAACCCGCCGGCCTGGGTCCAGAGGAAACCGCGCTTGTCCGAACTGCCCACGATCGCGCTGCCGTCGAAGTTGGCGGCGTAGGCGTCGGACACGCCCGTGCCCGGAATCGTGGTCAGCGTGGTTCCATTCCAATAGGCCGCCTTGTGGGTCCCGCCCCACCAGCCCACGGGCCGTTGCCCGTCGCCGGAAACGCCGTTGGCGCTACTCGACCAGCCCTGGGGGCCGAGGTCCACCGCGCCGGTGGCCGCGGTCCAGCGGAACGCGTGCGCCGAGCCCGGTGTGATCCAGCCGAGTCCCACCACCACTTGGCCGTCGGCGCTGATGTTGTAGCCGGTGGCCACGCTGGTGCCGCTCTGGGAGCCGAGACCGCCGATCAACTGCCACCCGCCGGCGGGGGTCCAGCGCCCTGCGTGGGTGTCCCCCGTGAGGGGATCGACCTTGTCGGCCGACACCGCGACGCCGTTGTTGGCCACCTTCACATTGAGGCCGTCGCCGCCGATGGACAGGACGCCGCCCGCGGGCGTCCAGAGGAAGCAGCCTCCGGAAGTCAAGTAGCCCGCCACGGCATGGCCGTCGTGGGAAATGCCCGTGACCGTGGTGCCCGCGGTGCCGAGCGGCGTGAAGCTCGCGGTCTGCGCCAGGACACCCGGCGCGAGACCCAGAAGGAACAGGCCCGCCGACACAGGTGCCCGGGCGAGGAGGGCGCGGGGTGAACTCCGCAGTCGAGGGCGACTTGAATCGAAACGGGTGGTTGCCTTCATGGTGGCTCTCGACGTCGGTTAGGGCCTGTGAATGTCCGGCTCGCGGCGCGGTCCGAGGATCGGCGGCCGCGCGAGCACGGTTGCTCCGGCCAGGGGCCATTCAAGGACAATTCCTTCGACGCCGCGACCTGTCCCATCGGGCAGTGCGCGTTGGGAATGACGGTTTCGTCGGAGTTCGCGCGGCAGCGGACGCGCGTGCCTTCCCTTGAGTTCAGGTGCACCAAGGGACACTGACGCGCGCGGAACGGGTGCCCGAGCATGGAGGGTGATCGGGTGGCGGAGTCCAAGGCTCGCGAGAGCAATCCGCCTCAGGCAAGTCGGGTCGGGATCGAGTCGCGCGCAGTCCGGCCTCGGGCCACCGCGCGGGCACGGAACCCCTCCCCGCTCGCGGATCCCGCTCCCTTGTTCGTCAGCCCCAGGGCCCCATCATGCAAGACTCGAAACACATCCTCGGTTCCGCCGGCATCGTCGCAGCGATCTTCCTCGCCGGCCAGTCGGCCTTCGCGCAAAGCCTCTTCCAGACCTCCGGGGTGATCATCGCCTCGTCCGGCGAAACCGTGCCCAATGCCGGCGGTGAGGTCTTCGGAGGCAGCAGCATGTTCGACCTCCCGGTGGTGGACGAGACCGGCAACGCGCTCTTCCGCGGACGCATGGTCGGCGGGCCCGTCACCACGACGACCGAGCGCGCGCTCTTCTACGGCAACGCCACGGGCAACCTGGTGATCGCGATTCGCGGCGGCGATGCCGCCCCCGGCGTTCCGGGCGCGATTCTGGGCACCGCCACGTCCTCGGGGGTCGGCGGATCGCCGCGCCTCTCTCCGGGCGGGCTGATGTTCTTCGGCAGCACGATGTCGGGCGCGGTCACCACCGCCGACGACACGGCGGTCTGGGTCGGCACTCCGGGCAACTTCTCGATCCTCGTGCGCGAGGGCGACGCCGCTCCGGGCACCCTCGGAGCGACGCTCAACACGAGTTTCTCCGGCCTGAGCCACCAGCCGACCGGCATCAACCGCGCCGGTCGCGTGCTCTTCCAGTCGAGCCTCACGGGCGGCGACGTCAGCGGATCCACCAACAATGCGGCCTGGTATTCCGGAGTCGCCGGCGCCCTGGAAATGGTCCAGCGCAAGGGTGACACCCTGCCCGGCGGCCAGGTCCTCTCCGCCTTCGGCTTCGTCAGCCAGATGAACGAAAGCGGCCAGGTGCTGCTCGACCACTCGCTGTCGACGACCCTGGGCACGCCGCCCGCCACGACCGCCAGCGACAAGGTCCTGACGGTCTGGACGCCGGGATCGGGCACCCAGGTGATCTGGCGCGAGGGCGACGCGGCTCCGGGCACGGTGGGCGCGGTGTTCACCGGCAGCGTCAACACTGGGGCAAACACCTTCACCCGCAACGCCGAGACGATCATGCGCTGCGACCTCTCCGGCGGCGACACGGTCGCCGGCGTCAACGACGCGGCGGTCTACATCGTCTCCCCGAGCGGCATCAACATGGTCTTCCGCAGGGGCGACGTTGTGCCCCAACTCGGCGGCGAGACCTACGACGTCGTCAACAACACGAGCCAACAGATCAACCGCTATGGCCGCATCGCCATGCAGTGCACGATCAAGGGCGGCGCTTCGACGACCGCCGACGACTCGCTGATCTTCTCCGGCACGCCGGGCAACCTCTCGATCGCCGCCCGGGAGGGCGATCCCGCGCCGGGCACGGTGGGCGCGACCTTCGGCAGCATCAGCAGCCTGCCGATGTACTTCAACGAGTTGGGCCAGGTGATCTTCCAGGCCGACACCGTCGGTGGGGACACGGTGAGCACCAACAACTCGGGCCTGTGGGTCTGGGATCCGACCCTGGGCCTGTCCATGATCCTGCGCAAGGGCGACACGATCAACCTGCCGGTGGGCGGCGCCGACACGATCGCGAGCTTCGGCCTGGTGCAATTCAACAACGGCGACAACTCCCCCCTCGGTTGCAACAAGTTCGGCCGCACGGTGATCCGGATCAACATGACGGTCGCCACGAATGCCGTCCTCGGCCGCGTCGACTTGCCCGCGGGCACGCCGCCGCCGGTCGTGTACTGCACGGCGAAGGTGAATTCCCTGGGCTGCACGCCGGCCATCGGCTCCACGGGCACCTCCAGCGCCACGACAGGCTCGGGATTCACCGTCAGCGCGAGCAACGTGATCAACAACAAGCCGGGGCTCCTGCTGTACACCGACGGCGGGCGCGCGGCCACGGCCTTCCAGGGCGGGTTCCTCTGCGTGGGCGCCCCGGTGCGGCGCTCGATTCCGCTCGGCTCGGGCGGCAATCCTCCGCCGAACGACTGCTCGGGTGTCTACTCCCTCGACGTCAATGCCTTCGCCACGGGCTCCCTGGGAGGCACCCCCGCGCCGTACCTGCTGATCCCGGGCACCGTGGTGGCGTCCCAGATGTGGGGCCGCGACAACGGGATCCCGCCGCCGAACAACTCGACGCTCTCCGCGGGCCTCGAGTTCACGGTTGGACCGTGATGGGGGCGGCCGCGTCGGGCGCCCCCTGACGCGGCCGCGGTAGCGAATCCTTCGCACGGCATTCAGGCTCCACTTCGAACCGCTCCCACCGGCCCTGCGGCGCCGGGGAAAGTGGTCCGGAGTGGAGCCTGATCCATGGACCCCGAAGGGCCCGTGACGGGGCTACGGACAAGACCCTGATGTGCCTACGCAGCTCGCCCGTGGAGCGCGAACGGCCGCCCGGGCTAGGAGCCGCCTGCGCCCGCGTCGTGTGCGCGATCGGCGCGAAGGATGGCCATGAAGTTCTCGATTCCGGGCTCGGGACTCGGGGCGTTGTTGGTGCTCCTCGCGGGGACCGCTCCCGCCTCCAGCCAGACCCAAGTCGTGCATGTGCGCGCGTGGATCGACGGCTACAGCGAATTGACGCTCACGGGGGCGAACGTCCAGTGGCGCCACTTCGATTTCGCGGCGCCCGGCAGGCTCAATTGCAACACGGGAACGCCGGAAGAGCCGACGCTCGTGAACGGCGTCGCGTGGTACCCCACCTGGCCGGACGTGCCGACCTGCGAGAACCGCTTCTGCGGAGGATGCCTGTCGAGTGCGGCGGCGCTGATCTCGCCGCCCCTCCCGCCGGTGGACTACCTGCCTCGCCTGGTTCCGCTGCTCTACCGCGGCGAGGTCACGTTGGTGGAAGTGCCGAGCGCGGCCAACGGCTTCCGCGCGGTCGTGGGCCTGGACGACAGCCCCATCGGCGGCGCCGACTGGTACGAATTCACGCTGGAGGTCCTGCCCTGCTTCGGCCTGGAGTACTGCACGAGCACGCCCAACTCCTCCGGCGCCGCCGCCATCCTGCAGGTCGCGGGCGACCTGTCCCTCAGCGGCACCTCGACGTCCCTGCAGGCCTTGGACTGCCCGGCGATTCGGCCCGGGATCTTCTTCTACGGCGCGGGGCCGGCCAACATACCGCTCGCCAACGGGCGGCTGTGCATCGATCCCTTCTCGGGTCTGCACCGCATGCAGGCGGTCTGGACCGACCCCACGGGCTTCGCCGAGCTGCCGCTCGACTTCGCCGCCCTGCCGTTCACGCCGGACGACACCTGGTACTTCCAGTATTGGTTCCGCGATCCGGCCGGCGGCGGCACGGGCTCCAATCTGACCGACGCGGTGCGCGTCCGATTCTGCCCGTAAACGCGCGGCGCTTGACTCCGAGGCGCCCGGCGGGGACGCTCTTGTCGCGTGTACCCACTTCGGGTCGCGCACAACCCGAACCAAGACATCCATGAAAATCAAGTTCCTCGCTCCGCTGGCCATTGCCCTGTCGCTCTCGCTCACCGGCTGCGTCGGCACGCGCGCCGCGGACGGCCACTACACGGTGCACGCCGAGAGCTTCCGCATCTTCGGCTTCGCGATCCCGGGCGACGACCAGGCGGCGGCGGCGAAACTGCACGCGGAGAAGTACCCGAACGGCACCGTGACCTCGAGCCACTCGACGGCCGCGGACTGGACGTCCTTCGTCGGCGTGCTGGGCAACATCATCGGCTTCCACTCGACGCAGATCTCCGGCAAGACGAACTGATCAGCCGGTACCCGGCCGCAAAACGGCCACGGCATCCACGGCGGCCCGGAGCTTCCCCAGGGAACCTTCGGTCCGCCCGCTTGTGGGCCGGGGCGCTCTCGGCGAGCATCGCGGCCATGGCCTCGCCCCTCGATCGCAGACAGACGCTCCAAGGCCTCGGCGCACTGGGCGTCGGTGTCTCCACGGGCCTCGCCTGCGTGAGGAACCCGCGCGAAGCGACGACCATGGCCCCCCTGGAGACCCACCCCCCCGCGCCCTCGTCCATGCCGGCGATCTTCGCCGCCCACGGCGCCCCGATCCTCCTGGACGACGCGGTCTGGATGTCCGAGCTGGCGGCCTGGGCCGCCGCCATGCCCCGCCCCCGAGCCGTGCTGATGATCTCGGCCCACTGGGAGGCCCGGCCGGCGACCCTGGGGGCGACCGTCCCGGTGCCCCTGGTCTACGACTTCTACGGGTTCCCCGAGCCCTACTACCGCACCCAGTACGCCTCGCCGGGCGCTCCGGGACTCGCCGCGCGGACGCGCGAGCTGCTCGACCTCCGGGCCATTCCCTGGACCGACGACCCGCGAAGGGGCCTGGACCACGGTGCCTACGTGCCGCTGGTGGCCATGTACCCCGCGGCGGACGTGCCGGTGCTGCAGCTCTCGTTGCCCGCCCTGGAACCGAAACTGCTCTTCGACCTGGGCCGCGCGCTGGCACCGCTGCGCCGGGAGGGCGTGCTGATCTTCGGCAGCGGCTTCCTCACCCACAACATGCGCTACGCGTTCCAGCCGGGCGTGCCGACCTGGGCCAAGGAGTTCGATGCCTGGGCGGCCGAGGCGCTGGGGCGACTCGACGTGGAGGCCCTGCTGGATTTCGAGCACCGCGCGCCGGCCGCGCGCACGGCCCTGCCCACCTGGGAGCACTACGCGCCGGTGCTGGTCACCGCCGGGGCCGTGGCCGACGAGCGCCCGGCCGCCAAGTTCCCCATCACGGGCTTCTGGATGGACGGCGCCTTCACCCGCCGTTCCGTGCAATTCGGCTGAGTCCGGAGCCTGGCTCGGCGGGGGGCTAGCGCCGCAGGGCGCGGGGGAAGAGCACGTTGTTCTCCAGGTGGATGTGCTCCATCAGCTGCTGCTCCAAGTCGGCGAGGCCCAGGTAGAGGGCGCTCCAGGTGCCGCAGGCCTCCGGCGGCGCCTTCAAGTCGCCGGTCAGCTCGCGGATTCGCGCCAGGTTGAGCGCGTGGTCGTGGTGCTCCTCCTCCATCATCTGCACCGGCATGGCGGCCATGTGGGCGCGGGAGGACTGGAACAGCGGGAAGAGGATCTGCTCCTCCTTCTGCATGTGCAGTTCGAGGGCCTCGGCCACGTGTTCGAGGTGCTGGGAGAGCCCCGCAGGGCAGGTCGGCTTCTCGGCGTGCACCTTCTCCACTCGCCGGGCCATTTCCAGGAGCCGCGGCAGCTCGGCGCGGTGGGCGGCGTGGAAACGCGTCAGGAGGTGCTCGATCAGCTCGGCGATGGGCCGCTCGTCCCAACGGGTGAAGTCACCCGGGACCCGCAGTTCGGCCTCGACCTCGCGCACGAGCGCGGCGACGTCGATCTGTTTCTTGGCGCAGGCCTCGGCCATGGAAACCTGGCCGTGGCAGCAGAAGTCGAGCCCGTGGCGATAGAAGACCCGTGAGGCCCCCGCGTAGGTGGCGGCCAGTTCGGCCAGGGTTCGCTGGGGAGTGATCGGCGCGGCGGTCGTGCTCATGGGGGCTCCGGTGGGCTGGAGAAAAGGGCGGCGACCAGGGACACCGCACGATCCGTGCCAGGGGGGCCGAGGCGGCCCCCAACGCCTCCAGGCTCAGCCGGGGGCCCGGACGAGCACTGCCGCGGAAGGGATGCTGCTAAAAATACAGCAGACACGGAGGTCGATCCGACTGCTTGCTGTTATTTTTACAGCGCGGCTCCCGGAGGCGGCTATGGGGAAGGACGGCCGCGCCAGAGCACGGCCATGCCGAGCAGGGCCGAGAGGGCCGAACCCGCCAGGATGCCGACCTTGGCGGCGTCGCCCTCCGCGCCCGGAAGGGCCAGGCTCGAGATGAACAGGGCCATGGTGAAGCCGATGCCCGCCAGGAGGCCGCCCCCGGCGAGCATCCGCCAGCTGACGCCCTCGGGCAGTTGCGCCACGCCCAATCGCACGGAAACCCAGCTCGCCCCGAGGATTCCAAGGGGCTTGCCGAGCACGAGGCCCGCCCCCACGGCCACGGCCACCGGGTCCCGCAGCTCGCCGAGGCTGAAGGCCACGCCGGCGTTGGCCAGGGCAAAGATCGGCATGATCGCGAAGCCGACCCAGGGGTGGATCACGTGCTCCAGGTACTCCAGGGGCGAGGAGGACTCGCGCGCCACGTGCGCGAGCCTGCGCGCCAGGTCCGCGGGACGCTCTCCGGTGCCCCAGCCCTCCCCCCGCAGGGTGGCCGCGGCGCGGGCCAGGATCCTGGGCGCGAGTCCGTCCCGCAGGTAGCTCCGGGCCGGCGTCAGGAGCCCCAGGGCCACGCCCGCCACTGTGGCGTGGACGCCCGATTCGTGGACCGCGAGCCAGACCAGGGCGCCCACCAGCGTGTACACGCCGCGATTGCGCACCCCGAGCCGGCCGAGAAGCACGACGAAACCGAGGCCGGCCGCCGCCAGACCGAGGGCCGTGAGGTGGATCTTCTCCGTGTAGCCGACCGCGATCACGAGGATCGCACCGATGTCGTCGGCGATGGCGAGCGAGAGCAGCAGGATGCGCAGCCCCGGGGGCACGCGCCGGGAAAGCACCGCCATGCAGCCCACCACGAAGGCGATGTCCGTGGCCATGGGGATGCCCCAGCCCCGCTCCGCGGGCTCGCCCCACTGGAACGCCAGGTACACCAGGGCGGGCCCCAGCATCCCGCCCAGGGCCGCGAACACCGGCAGGGCGGCGCGGCGCAGCTCCCGCAGCTCCCCGATCACCATTTCGCGCTTCACTTCGAGGCCCACCACGAAGAAGAACACCGCCATCAGCGCGTCGTTGATCCACGTGCGCAGGGGGTACTCCATGCGGAAGGACCCGGCCCCCAGGGAGATCGGCGTCTCCCAGAAGGCCTCGAATCCAGGGCCCAGGGGCGAGTTGGCGAGCCCCAGGGCCACGGCCGTGCACACGAGCAGCACGATGCCGCTGGCGGCCTCCACGTGCATGAAGCGCTCCAGGGGGCCCAGCAGCCGGTCGATGGGCTGGACCGGCAGATCGTCTTCGTGGGGCTGGGCCATGGTCACTCCGGGGGGGACTGGAACGCCGGTGGGCTTGGCCGTCGCCATGGGCTCGGCCGGGCCGGGCACCGGTCGCCGATTCTGGACCGTCGCCGTCGGGCCTCCAGCGGATTTCGCCCCTTCGTGGCGCATTTCAGCGCCGGGCGCCGCGCCGCTCTCGCCTGCTCACCCCCGCGAATCGCCGGGGAGCGGCCGTGATCCGCGGCCCAGCTGCTCCCAGAGGGGGCCCTGGGCGCCCCGGGCTCGCAGGCGCTTGCGGAGGGGTTCGGGCAGGTCCCGACTCACCCCGGGCACGACCCACAGGGGGGAGCCCGCGACGAGTTCCTCCAGCCGCTCCAGGAGCCGGTCCGCCACCGCCGGCTCGATCCAGTGGACCGGCGTCAGGGACAGGGGATCCACTTGGACGCCGTGGGCCCGCGCGTGGGCCGCCACGCGGGTGCCGGGATAGACGCGCACGCCGACCATGGCCACGGCGGCGGCGGGTCGGGTCTCCTCCACGACCGCGACGGTCTCCTCGAGCGTGCTCCAGGTCTCGCCGGGGCCGCCGAAGATCAGGCTGTGGCAGAAGGCGATGCCCGCCTCCCGCAGCAGGCGCGAGGCTCGGCGCACGTCCTCCGCGTCGAAGCCCTTGTGCATTCCCGCCAAGGTCCCGGCGCTGGCCGCATCGGTCCCCAGGTCCACGCTGCGACAGCCCGCGCGCGCCATGGCGTCCACCAGCTCGGCCGTCAGGCCGGCGGGCGTCACGTAGGCGGTCCAGCGCAGGGAGAGCCCGCGCCGCAGGATGGCCTCGCACAGGGCGCGGGCGTGCTCCCGCGGGACGTTGAACACGCTGTCCACGAAGAAGAACGAATCGATGCCGCGGGTTCGGACGATGGCCTCGAGCTCGTCCACCACGCGCTCCGGGTTGCGGACGCGCACACGCCGCCCCTCGAGCATGGGATAGGTGCAGTAGCCGCAGCTGAAGACGCAGCCGCGCTTGGTCTGCACGTTCACGGAGCCCCCCTCGCGGGCGTAGCGCGCCAGGTCCAGGAGCTCCCGGGCCGGGAGCGCGGAATCCGTCAGGTCGGAGCCCGTGCCCTGGACGATTTCCCCGCGGCGGACGGCGCCGCGGGCCAGGCGCTCGAGCAGGGACGGGAGGGCCGTCTCCGCCTCGCCGGCAACCCCGTGGTCCGCGTCCAGGGCCGCCAGCAGGGCCTCGGGGAAGAGCGTGAAGGCCGAGCCGCCGAGCAGCAACGGCACGCCGGGCGCCGCCGCGCGCACCGTGCGCACCGCCTCCCGATAGCGGGGCAGGGCGCTCAGAGCCCGCGGGTAGGAGGCCTCGTCGACGTTGCGCAGCGACATGCCGATCGCCTGGGGACGGAATTCGGCGATCGTGGCCGCCAGTTCCCCGTGCATGCGCTCGCCGGCGAAGCACGCGTCGTACAGGGCCACCTCGTGGCCCGCCGCGCGCGCGATGCCCGCCGCGTAGGCCGCGCCGAGCGGCGGCACGGGATCGGGCACGGTCAACTGGTTGGGCGAGACGACGAGGAATCGCACGCGGATCGTCGCCCGGCCGGCCTCAGGGGGCGTACCGGGTGCCCTCCTGGACGAAGCACAGCGGATTGTCCCAGGGGTCCTCGGCGTAGAAGGAGCGCTCGCCCCAGGGTCGAGTGACGATGCGACCGCCCGAGTCGTCGTGGACGTCGCCCTTGCTCAGGCAGCGCAGGGCCTTGGCACGCGCGTGGATGCGCTCGAGATGGGAGACCTCGAAGTACAGGCACTTCGCCGCCGGGTGGGCCGCGGCTCCGATCTGCACCACCTGCAGGGTGACCGGACCGCACTGGAAGTAGGCCCGCGAGCCGGGGCCCTCGCGACCTTCGATGCCCAGGAGTCGGCCGTAGAAGCGCAGGGCCCGGCCGAGGTCCCCCACCTCGATGTTGAGACGAAAGAAGCGGGGCACGTCAGCCGCGACGCGCGCGGGAGGTTTGGCGCGGGTCGGGGCTTTCTTCTTGGCCATGGGAGCAGTGTACTCCCCTTCCATGTCCTGGCCTCCGACCATGTTCCTCGCGTTCGCCGTGGCCGCCGCGTCCCTGCCGAGTTTCCAGGCCCGTCCGAGCGCCCCGGACTGGCTGAGCGATCCGCGGCCCTACGGCGCGGAGGTCCGGCGCTCCAGCGATTCGCGTTCCCTGGTGCTCGAGAACGGCATCGCGCGGCGCGAGTTCCTGCTGGAGCCCGGGACGGCGACGATCGGCTTGGATGTGCGCTCCTCGCGGGGCACGGACGCCTGGCGGGCGGTGTTGCGGGCCGTGGAACCCGAGGCCCGCCTCGTTCTGGACGGCATTTCCATCGACGTGGGTGGACTCGAGGGCCAAGTGAACCGCGCCTTCCTGCGCACGGAGAGCGGGGCCGGCGGATCCTCGGATCTCGAGCCGCTGGCAGGGAACCCGCGCGCCCTGCAACGGACGGGCTTCGAGATCGTCGAGCCCGCGGAACGCTTCCCCTGGAAACGCGTTCGTCGTTCCGGGGACGCCCCCTGGCCGCCCAGGGGCAAGGGACTGCGACTGGACTTCGGCGTGGCGCCGGATTCCCTGCTGGCCAAGGAGCATCCAGAGCTGGTGGGCCTCGTGGTGCGCGTGCACCACGAGCTCTACGACGGACTGCCGTGCTTCGCCAAGTGGATCGAGGTGCACAACGGGACGGCGCGCGAGATCCGCCTGGAACACTTCTGGAGCGAGCTCCTGGCCGCCGTCGAGGGCGAGTCCAAGGTGGAGACGCGCCCCGGCATCCCCTACCGCCTGCCCAACCTGTGGGTGGAGACCGACTACGCTTGCGGAGGCAGCGACGAGGACGCCCAGCGCTTCGGCCTGCGCTGGGTCGCCGATCCACGCTACACGTCGCAGGTGAACTACCTGCTGCAGACGCCCTGTCTCCTGGAGTGCGGCCCCGCGGTCGGGCCGGACCAGACCCTGGCCCCCGGCGCGACCTTCGAGAGCTTCCGCACGTTTCTCTTGCTGCACGACAGCGAGGATCGTTCCCGCAACGGGCTGGCACGCTGCCGCATGTACCGCACGATCGCGCCGTGGACCTCCGAGAATCCGCTGATGATGCACGTCACGAGCGTGGATCCGAGCGTGGTCGCGGCGGCCCTGGAACAGTGCGCGGCCGTGGGTTTCGAGCTCGCGATCCTCTCCTTCGGCAGCGGCTTCGACCTGGAGGACGAGCGCGCTGGCACCCGCGAGCGATGGCGCGGATTCGCCGATCTCGCACGCCAACGGGGCCTGGAGCTGGGCGGCTACTCGCTGCTCTCCAGCCGCTCGGTGGGCAACGGCGACGACGTGGTTTCTCCGCCGGGAGAACGGCCGGCCCACGGAAGCTGTCCGTCCCTGGCCAGTGCCTGGGGCCAGGAGTACCTGCGGCGCCTGCGGGACTTCTTCCCCGCCACGGGCTTCACGATGCTGGAGCACGACGGCCCCTACCCGGGAGACTACGACACCGCCGCGCGGCCGCCCCTGCAGAAGGGCCTGGCCGATTCCCAGTGGGTCCAGTTCGGCCTTGCCGCGCGCTTCTATCGCTGGTGCCGCGCCCAGGGCATTTTCGTCAACGCGCCCGACTGGTACGTGCTCAACGGCACCAACAAGTCCGCCATGGGTTATCGCGAGGTCAATTGGTCCCTGCCCCGGGCCGATCAGGTGCTGCACACGCGCCAGAACATCTTCGACGGCACCTGGACGAAGACGCCGAGCATGGGCTGGATGTTCGTGCCGCTGACCGAGTACCAGGGCGGCGGCGCGCAGGCCACGGTGGAGCCCCTGGCGCAGCACCTCGATCACTACCAACGCATGCTGGAGAGCAATCTGGGCGCGGGCGTGCAGGCCTGCTACCGCGGGCCGCGCCTGTTCGACACCGAGGAAACGCGTGCCATGGTGGCCCGACAAGTGGCCTGGTTCCGAGCCCACCGCGAGGTGCTCGAGGCGGACATCGACCACGCGGCGAGTCGCCGCGCGGACGGACGCGACCTCGACTGGTTCTTGCACGTGCTTCCCCTGGGCGATCCCTGCGGAATGCTCGTGGTCTACAATCCCCTGCAGCGCGACGTGGAGCGCACGCTCGTGATCGACCTCACGAACACGGGCGCCCGGGAGGAAACCCACGTGGCTGGTGCGGCGGGGCCGGTGGGAACGTTCGCCCTCGATCGACAGGGCCGGGTCGAGCTCCCCGTGCGCATCCCCGCGGGCGGAATGAGCTGGTTCGAGTTTCGGCGGTAACAGCCCTGGAGCAGGGCTCCCGAGGCTCGCCGCCGCCCGGCGCGGGCCGTGCCCTCAACGCCTGTTGCCGCGCCCGCCGCGCCCGTCGCGTTGCACGGCCCGGCGAGAAGCGCCGAAGACGGCCCGAAAGATGCGCTCGAGGTCGACCCGGGGGATTCCCCCGCGGGCGGCACCGAGCAGCGCCGCGAGCATGGCTCGCTCGCGCGCGGGATCGGCACCGGCGAGGCCCAGGGCCTGCTTGGCGCGTCCGATGCGGCGCGCGAAGGCCACGCGCTGCTCGATCAGCGTGAGCAGCCGCCCATTGAGCGCATCCATGCGGGCGCGCAGGCGGGCGAGATCCTCGCTCCGCGCCACCGGGTCCGGGCGCCCCTTCGCCGGTTGCGCGCGCTGCTGAGGGAACTCGCCGGTGCGGCGTCCGCGCAGCGTGGTGCGACCAGGTTTCGAGCCCATGGCGCAGCATGATACCGTCGTGCCATGGCTGCCCACGGATCCACGCGCCCGGCGAAGCCCGAGCTGCTCGCGCCGGCGGGCGATCTCGAGGCCTTGAAGGCGGCGCTCTTTGCCGGGGCCGACGCCGTGTACTTCGGCCTGCAGGAGGGCTTCAACGCCCGCGCGCGGGCGGGCAACTTCAGCCTGGAGAACCTGGGGGCCACCGTGGCGCGCATCCACCGCGCCGGGGCCCGGGCCTACCTGGCGGTCAACACCCTGGTGTTCGAGCCGGAGCTCCCCTTCGTCGAGGGCGTGCTGCGCCGCGCGGCCGCCTGCGGCGTCGACGCCCTGATCGTGCAGGACCCCGCCGTGGCGCTGATCGCCCGGGAGTTGTGCCCGGAACTCGCGCTGCACGCCAGCACGCAGATGACCATCTCGAGCCCCGAGGGCGCGCGCTTCGCCCAGAGCCTGGGCGCCACGCGCGTGGTGGCTCCCCGGGAACTTTCCGTGGCCGAGTTGCGCCGCTTCGCCGAGCAGAGCGACGTGGAATTGGAGGTCTTCATCCACGGCGCCCTGTGCGTGGCGTGGTCGGGGCAGTGTCTTTCCTCCGAGGCCTGGGGCGGCCGCTCGGCGAATCGCGGCCAATGCGCCCAGTCCTGTCGCATGCCCTACGACCTGGTGCTCGACGGCGAAGTCCGCGACCTGGGTGACGTGAAGTACCTCCTGTCCCCCAAGGATCTCGCGGGCCTGCGGGCCGTGGAGGAGCTGGCGCGCATCGGCGTGCATGGCCTGAAGATCGAGGGCCGCCAGAAGGGACCCGTGTACGTGGCCACGGCCACCGGAATGTACCGGCGCTTCGTCGACGGCCTCAAGGCCTCGGGCGGCGTCACGCCGGAGATCGACCAGGAGGCGCGGCAGGACCTGCTGCGCGCGGGCCTCGCCTACACCCGCGGCTTCAGCGACGGGTTTCTGGGCGGCAGCGACCACCAGACCCTGGTGGAGGGCCGCTTCCCCAAGAGCCGCGGCGTGCTGCTCGGTCGCGTGACGCAGGTCCGCGGCGCCGAGGTGCTCGTGGAGCCCGACCCCGAGGGACGGCCCTGGACCGGGGCCCGGGCCGCACCGGACCGCGCGAGCGCGCCCATGGGAAAGCCCTCCGCGGCGCTGACGGGACTCGGTGGATCCGGCGATTCGAGCGACGGACCCCGCGCCGCGCCCCTGGAACCGCGGGCGGGCATGGGAGTGGTCTTCGACGCGGGCCGCCCCGAGGACGAGCACGAGGAAGGCGGTCCGATCTTCTCCGCCGCGCGCGCGGCTTCCGGCTGGCGACTCGGCTTCGGAAGACCGGGACCGGATCTGGCGCGCGTGTCCGTGGGTGAGCGCGTGTGGGTCACCTCCGATCCGAAATTGACCCGCGAGGTGGAGCGCGCCGTGGCCGCGGAAGAGCCCGAGGGCCGCATCGCGCTGGAACTCTGCCTCCGCGGCTGTGCGGGCCAGGCGTTGGAAGTGGAGGCGCGCGTGCTTTCGGATCGGGCCGGCCGTGGCGCGCGCGCGCGGGCCGCGAGCACCTCGCTCCTGGAACGCTCCACGGGTCGCGGTCTCGACGCGGAGCTGCTGCGCGAGAAGCTCGGGGCCTTCGGCGGCACGCCCTTCCGTGTCGAGCGCCTGGACCTTGGGGGACTCGCCCCGGGCTTGCACGTCTCCGTCGCCGAACTCAAGGCCCTGCGGCGCGAGCTCTCGACGGCCTTGCTCGCGGAGCTCGAGCGCGGACCCGCGCGCGCGGTCGATCCGGCGTGCGCCGTGGAGCGGATCGCGCAACGGACCGCGACGCGCCTCTCGACTTCGACCGGGGACGGGAAGGGCCGCTGGCGCGCGCCCGCCACGCCGCAACTGGTGGCCCTGTGCCGCACCGAGGAGCAACTGGAAGCGGCCATCGCGGCGGACCTCCGCGAAGTGGAGCTCGATTGGATGGAACTCGTGGGCCTGGGGCGCGCCGTGGAGCGGGCCCGGGCGGCGGGTCTTGCCGTGACGCTCGCCACCGTGCGCGTGCAGAAGCCGGGCGAGCAGGGCTACGACCGTCGCCTGGGCGCGCTCTCCCCGGACGCCGTGCTCGTGCGCCATTGGGGAGCCCTGGTGCACTTCGAAGGCGCGCGAGGGCAGGCGGACGGAACCCGCGGAGGCCCGCTGCTGCACGGCGACTTCTCGCTCAACGTCACCAACTCGATCACCGCCGGGCTGCTCTTCGAACGGGGCCTCGACACCTTGACGCCCGCCTACGACCTGGATCGCGATCAACTGGAGGCGCTCCTGGACCACGCGCCGCCGGAGCGCTTCACGGTGGTGCTCTACCACAGGATTCCCACGTTCCACACGGAGCACTGCGTCTACTCGCACCTCCTGTCCAACGGCCGCGACCACCTGACCTGCGGCCGGCCCTGCGAGCAGCACGCGCTGTCCCTGCGGGACCACACCGGCCGCGATCACCCGGTGATCGTCGACGTGGGCTGTCGCAACACCGTGTTCAACAGTGAGGCCCAGTCCGCCGCGCGGCTGGCCCCGGCGCTCGTGGCCCGCGGTGTGCGCCGCTTCCGCGTCGAGTTCGTGCGCGAGGACCGCGAGCTGTCCACGCGCATCCTGGGGGCCTTCGCCGATCTGTTGGCCGGCAGGATTGCTCCGGATCGGGCCCTGGCGATCTCCGGGGCCCGCGCCCACCTGGGCGTCTCGAACGCGCCGATGACGCTGATGTCCTAGTCTCCGGACTTGGGGATCCGGATTCAGATCCTCCCCGAACCGGGGACGCTCCACAGCCCCGCCGGGGGCCCCCAGTGGACAAGGGGCGGCACGCAGGCGAGATTGTGCGTTCGCGCCATGGCACAACCTTCGATTCTCGTGGTCCCGTTCGGCTTGATCCTCGGTGTTCTGGCCTGGGGCGCGACGCCCGTCCAAGCCCCTCAGGGCGCGGCTCCCGCGCAGCCGAACCCGGCCGCGGGCAGTTCGGGGACCGGACAGCAGGCGCCGGAGGGCGCGCCCGCCGGCCAGGCGCCCCGGCCCCAGGGGGGCGGAGCAGCCCCCTCCGAGGATGCCTTCAAGTACGGCTCGCCGCCGGTGCTCGCCCAGGGCACGACCGAGGAGCAAATGTGGCCCGCGGCCAGCGCCGAGGGTTGGGCCAAGCCCTGCCTGATCCCCTGGCAACGCAGCTTCCACGACGCCCTGGCCGTGTCCAAGTCCACGGGCGCGCCGATCCTGGTGTGCGTCAACATGGATGGGGAAATCGCCAGCGAGCACTTCGCGGGCGTGCGCTACCGGGATCCGGCCACCGCCAAGCTCCTGGAGCGCTACGTCTGCGTGATCGCCTCGGTCTACCGCCACACGCCGCGGGATTACGACGAGCAGGGCCGTCGCGTGCCCTGCCCGCGCTTCGGCACCGTGACCTGCGGAGAGCACATCGCCTGCGAGGTGGAGCTCTACGCCAAGTACTTCGAGGGCAAGCGGATTTCGCCGCGGCACATCATGCTCGACCTGTCGGGCTCCAAGAGCTACGACGTCTACTACTCCTGGGACACCCAGACCGTCTTCACGGCCTACGCGAAGGGCGTCGAGAACCTGCCCCTGCCCCAGAAGCCGCTGCGCGACGGCGTGCCGATGCCTGACCGCGTGGCCAGCGCCGATGCCGCCGACCGGGCCGCCGTGGAGCGCGCCTACGCCGAGGGGGACCACGGGGCGCGGCTGGCGATCCTGCGGGCCACGCTGCGCCATCGGGGAGTCGAGCAGAACGACCTGCTGCGTCTGGCGGTCTTCGGCCTCGACGTGGAGTTGGCCCGCGTGGCACGCCAGGCCCTGGCCCAGAGCGAATCCGAGGGCTCCATCGACGTGATCGCGGAGGCCCTCAAGGTCCCCTTGGATCCCGCCGAGCGCGAGGCCCTGGTGAACGCCGCGGCGCGCCTGGGCGAGAAGTACCCGCGAGCGCGGACCCTGGCCGCCCTCCATCAGGGCATGCAGCTCCAGTCGAGCCACATCAGTTCCACGGCGGCCCTGGACACGCGCGCCAGCGAAGCGGAGTACTCCGCCAGCGCCGCCACGATGGGCCAGCGGGGCCTGGCCGCGGAGCAGCGCCCCGCGGACCCCGCCGCCAAGCTGGAGTTCGCCGAGGCTCTGTTGGCGCGCGTCGGTTCAGAGGTCCACGACCCCCTGTGGACCAAGGCGCTGTTGGAGGACGCGCGACTGCACGCCGAGGCGGCCGAGCGACTGGGACAGAAGGGTTGGCGCGTGGATGCGACCCTGGCCGCGGCCTACGGCGAGCTGGGCCTGGACGAACTGGCCCGCGAGCGCGCCGTGCGCGCGGTCGAGGGCGGGATGTGGGGCACGCAGAACCCCGAGGTGGGCACCACCGACTTCGTCAAGGTGCGCGTGCTGGCGCTCTTCGCCCAGGCACGGCAGCAGGCGATTCGGAAGGCCTATCAGGAGAAGTCCCCCTGGCCGCCGGAGTGGCTCGCCGACGTCAACGCGGCCTACGCCCGGCTCGCGGCCCACCCGCTGGTCACCGAGGACAACCTGGTGTCCTACTACGACTTCCTGAGCTGGCTCGGCGGCACGCGCCGCGCCTCGGCGCTCCTGGAGGATGCCCTGCGGCGCTTCCCCGATTCGGGCGTGCTGCACGACCGCCTGCGGGGCCGCCTCTTGTGGGAGAAGGGACCCGCGGAACTGGAGGCCGACTACGGGCGCCGCCTGGCCGAACCGGCGCCCTCGCTCCAGCTCACGTGGTTCGCGGGCTACGCCTCGCTAGTGGCGGCCGAGCAATACCGTCGACGCAACTCTCCGTCCGAGGCCCTGGCGGCCTACGAACGCGGCATCGCCCTCTACGAGCGCAGCCTGGCCCAGGTGCCCGAGGGCCGGGAGGACTGCGACCACTTCATCGCCCTCGCGCGGGCGGGTCGAGCGCGCGTGATGATCGAGCGCGGCGAGCTGGAACAGGCCACCCGGGAGCTGCTGGCCGGCCTGGAGCGGCGCCCCGCGTCCACGGGAACCCTCGACGGCCTCAACTGGACGCCGGGCATGACCGCCAAACTGCTGCACGCGCGCCTGCTGGAGGACTCGAAGCCGGAATTGGCCGGGAAACTCAAGGCGGCCATGGACGGCCTGGACTCCAAGCTCCTGGAGGAACCCGATTTCGCGGGCACGCGCCAGGGCCCCCGCGGGGGCCGCGGGCGCAGGTAAGCGCCCCTCCGGGGATACTGCCCCGCATCGCTGCGGATTTCCGCGCCGGGACCCCCTCCGGATGGCCTTGGGGGCCCCGCCAGGGCCGATTTCTGGCTGCCGCGAAATCATCCCCATAAGTTGTTGTCAATAAACCACTTATATCCACATCCGCAGCCATCGAGGGCAGTATCGGAGAGGCTCACTCGAGCACGAGCCGCTGCCAAATGCTGATCGACTTGGATCCCCCCCGGTCGCCGCCGGAGCCGTCCCAGATGGCCAGGGCGGCCACGAGCCTCGTTCCGGGGGCGAACTTGGCCTCCTCGGGCGCGCGGCCGGCCAGGGCCCGCGAAAGCACCACGGTCCAGCGTCCCTCCTCCCAGCGCGCGTCGGCGGCGATGGGCTGCGCGACGTCCTCCAGGTCGCGCGGCTCGCCGATGGACTCACCGGAAAGGGCCTGGGTGCGACCCCCGGAGATCGCGCTGCCCGGCGCGGGCACGTAGAGCGGAGCCACGTCGAGCCGCGACTCGCGGAACACCGGATCCCTCAGCACGTGCACCTGGGCCCCCAGCAGGTCCAGCAGCCCCACGGCGTCGATCATCCGCGCCGCCTTCCAGTGCCACAGGTTCACCGGCGTCTCGTGGGAACCCATGCCGAACAGCGGGGGCGCCTCCTCATTGGAGAAGGCCAAGGCCATGCCGTCGCGGGCCGGTGCTCCCCGCGGCATCTCCTGGCCCCCCAGATCCTCGTCGTCGCGCGTGGGGTCGCCCCAGCGCACGCGCACATACATCCGTTCGCCGTCGTGGAGCGCGGAGAGGCTGGCGCTGCGAACCGCGCCTTCGTGCCACAGGAGCGGCGAGAGCACCACGTCGAGTTCAGGGACGGCCTGCCAGCGCGGGTCGTCGGCCTGCAGGGACTGGCCCGGCTCCGGCGGAGGGGTTCGGGCCACCCGCAGCTCGCCGGAACGATGAACCAGCCGCTGGTCGCTGCCTCCCGGAATCAGGCGCTGCACGAACAGCACGAGGGAAGCTGTGTCCTCTGGCGGCAGGCTTGCCAGGGAGGGCATGGCCGAGCCGGGCATGCCCACCAGGATGCGCCGGGCCAGGGCATCGCGGGTGCCGCCACCCTTGAGCACTCCCGCGGTGAAGTCCCGGGCCCAGTTCAGGGAGCCGTCCTCATTCCAGGTCGGCACCGCTCCACTGCCGCGCCCCGTGGCGCCGTGGCAGGAGGCGCACAGGGTGGCATAGAGCTCGCCGCCCCGCTCCGGAGAAGCCTTGTCGTAGTGGGCGTCCTTGGGCAACAGCGCCGCGCGCCCGGGCTTGAGCCTCAGGGCCACCAGCCCCTCGGCCATGGGTTCATCGAACGGTTGCCGCTCCAGGGCCGACAGATTGCGCAGCCGCTCCACCAGGGCGCGCCCGGAAAGTTCGCGCACGTGCCGGGCCAGGAGTCGCAGGTCGCTCTCGGACATCCAGCTCCAGGCGGGCATGGCCGAGCCCGGCATGCCGCGCGCCAGCGTGGCCATGAGGTCCTCGTCCGTGGGCGTGCCGTTCACGGTGCTCGCCAGACGGAAACGCCCCACGGAGAAGTCACGGGCCGGCGGATAGAGGTACGGCCGCGCGGTTCCATCGCCGCGGCCCTCCTCTCCGTGGCACGCCGCGCAGTGGCGCATGTACAGAGCTGCCGCCCGCGCGGAGCCCTCCGCCGAGGGGTCGGAATTCGTCGGCGCGGAGGCCCGGCAGGCGGCCAGCACGCCGAGGAGCAGCCCACCCGCGCAAGCACCCAGAACCGGCCAACGACGCCAGGCGCGCCCGCCCAAGACTGTCCTCTGCATGGGATTCCTCCGTGTGCGTACGTGGTACCACCGGCACCCGCAGCGGAACAACGGGCACAGTTGCGCAGTCCCGGGCCTCCAGGGGCGCAGCCTCGCGGTGGACGCGGTGCCGCACGCTTTGCGGCACGATCGTCAAGGGCCCCGGGGCGGGCACCACGACCTCCGCCCGGGAGTGGGCGGCGGCGGGCCGCTACTTCGCGGCCATGAGCCCGGTGAGCGTGCGCTCCAGGGCGGACGCGCTCTCGAAGCCCAGTTCGCGGGAGCGGATGCGGCCCTCGCGGTCCAAGTAGAAGTTTGTCGGAAACACGCCCACCCGCAGGCGCGAGTGGATTCGGTCGGATCCCAGGACCACGGGCCAGGGAATCTCCATGCGCTTGGCGTGCAGGATCTCCTTGTCGTGGTCGGCTTCCTTATTGAACGCGATCACCGCCAGGTCCTGGCCGTGCTTCTCCACCAGGGACTTGAGGTGCGGAATCTCCTGATTGCAGGGGCCGCACCACGAGGCGTAGAAATTGAGCACCACGACCTTGCCGCGCAGGTCCGAGAGCTTGACGTCCCGGCCCTGGAGGTCCTTGCCCACGACGTCGCCCAGCCATTCCGCGGCCGACTTGCCCACGAGCTCGGCGGCCCACTGGTGGTCGGTCTTGGACGCTTCCTCGAAGGCCCGGTTGGCGGCCACCTGCTTCACCAGCCGCTGGGCCTCGTGCTGGAGCATGGACTCGGAGGCGCTGAGCCGGGCGCTCAGTTCACGGGCCGCCACGCCCGCCCGCTCCAGGTCCTTCTCGCGGTAGATGCTCCTGCGCTCCGCCTCGAAGCTCGACAGGTCGGACCGCAGGGCGGCGAGCTTCGCCGCGTCCAGCTCACCGGTCTCCACCAGGGCGAGCTCGAAGGAGTACTCGTCCCGCCGCGGGGGCTGTCCCTCGCCCTCCACGGACCAACGGGCGCCGAAGGACGTGACCACGCGCCGCGCGGGGTCGAGCGTGAAGCGCTCCTCGTGCTCCGCAAGGCGCATGGTGGGGATCATCGGGTGGGCCAGCGGCAAACCCACGGCCTTGGCCGTCAGGGTCACGCCGACCCCGTCGGAGGCGGGACCTTCGGTGACCCAGTGTCGCCGGGCGGCGAATTCCAGTCCCGAGGGCAGCGTCACCCGCGGGCTCTCCGCGGACGCGCCCGGTGACGTGGCCGCGTGGGCGGGCGGGATCGGCGCCTCGCCGATGGCGGCCAGGGCCCCTGGCCCCGCGGGCAGTGCGGGGAACACGCCCTCGGGCAGCGCCGGACGCGTCCAATCCGCATCCAGTTTGCGCACCACGAAGCCGCCGCTCGGCTCGATGGGACGCGGCAGGTTGCCGCCGACGAACAGGCCCTCGCCGTGCTCGTGGATCAAAGCCAGTTCCAGGCCGCCGTCCGCGGCCACGCCGAGCACCACGGCGCGCTGCTCGAAGGGAATGCGCGAGCTGGTCTTGCCCTCGCGGTGGTTGGCCTCCCCACGGTAGACCAACAGCTTGCCGACGTGCAGGTCCAGTGCGGCGCCCACGTCGCTCCGAGCCGGGGCTCCCTGGGTCCCAGGGACCGGTGCCGCCGCAGGGGCCTGAATCGCGGCGGAGAGCAAAACGAGGCCCAGGGGCGTGAACAGGAAAGTCATGGAGTGCGGCCGCCGCGACGGACCGTTCAGCGGCTGGTGGGAGTGAGCGGGTCTCCGTCCGCGCCCTCGGCCGCGGGCGAACGCGCGACCTCGGAGGCGTTGGGCAACTCGGGGATCGACACCGGCCGAGGCAAGATCTCGATCGTGGCCAGGGGGTCGATTTCCTCGCCGTGGGAGGCACGCAGTTCCTTGAACTTGCGCACCTGGGGCAGCACGCGCCGCTCCAGGGAACCGGCGGCGTCGTTGTACGACTGCACGGCGGAATTGAGCCCCTTGCGCAGGCGCTCCAGGTGCTCGCACCAGGTCGTGATGCGCGTGTAGAGCTCGTGGGCCGTGTCGCTGATTTCCTGGGCGTTCTCCGCGATCTTCTCCTGCCGCCAACCGTAGGCCACGGCGCGCAGGAGCGCGATCAAGGTCGTCGGCGTGGCCAGGATCACGCGCTGTTCGACGCCCTCCTCGATCAGGCGCGGGTCCTTCTGCAGCGCGGCGCTGAAGAACGTCTCGCCGGGCAGGAACAGCACCACGAACTCGGGCGAGACCTCCTGCTGCTCGAAGTAGGACTTCGAGCTGAGCTTCTGGAGCTGGGTGCGCACCTGACGCGCGTGATCCACGAGCAGCGCGTCGCGGGTCGCCTCGTCCGGCGCCTCCAGGGAATCCAGGTACGCCGCCAGCGTCGTCTTGGCGTCGACGACGATGGTCTTGCCGCCGGGCAGCCGGACCACCAGGTCGGGTCGCAGGCGGCCCTCCTCGGCGTCGTTGGACTGCTGCTGCACGAAATCGCAGTGCTCCAGCATGCCCGCCAGCTCGACCACGCGCTTGAGCTGCAGTTCGCCCCAGCGGCCGCGCACCGCGGGAGCCCGCAGGGCGCGCACCAGGTTCTGGGTCTCGCGCTGCAGGCTCTGTTGGGACTCCACCAGCTGGCCCACCTGGGCGGAGATGGCGCCGTAGGCCCGTTCGCGCTTGGATTCCAGCTCGCCGACCTTCACGTCGAGCTTCACCAGGGTCTCCTTCAGGGGCTGGACCAGTTGCTCGACCTCCTTCTTGCGCACTTCGAGGTCGCCCTGGGCCTGGGCCCGGTTCTCGTCGAAGCGCGACTTGGCGAGGTCGAGGAACGAGACCTGGCTCTGCTTGAGGGCCTCGGCGGCGAGCGCCTGGAAGGTCTCGCGCAGCCTGACCGTGGCCTCCTCCAGCAGGCGCACCCGCTCCTCGGCGGCCTGGCGCTCGGCGGCCTGGGTGGCCGCCAGGCGACCGTGCTCCACCTTGAGGGCCACGAGCTCCTTGGCCGAGGCGGCCAATTCCCGGGCCTCGCCGTCGCGACGAAGCATCTCGCGCTCGAGCCCCGCGATGCGCTCGGTCCTGGCGGCGGCCTCCTGCCGCAGGAGCGCCAGCTCCTGCTCTCGCGACGCACTCTCGCGGGCCGCGCGCTGCCGCGCCGCGAGCCAGGCGGAGAGCGCGCCCACTGCGAGGGCGGCGAGTGCCAGTGCGATCGCGGAAGCCGTGTCCATCCGGACGTCCAAGATACTCGATCGGCGCGGCACTCCGCCCCTCACCCGTCGATTCGAGACCGCGGCGCGGCCCGCGGGGTCGCGGGGACAGGCGAGCCCGCGGACGGCCGCGATCCCGCCTTCCGGTCGGCGTGCTACTGGGTCAGCTAGTGGAGCACCTCCGCGCTGAGCTGATCCACGGCCAGGCCGAAGTCCGCGCCTCCCGCGTCGGACATCAGGAAGACCTGGACCTCGCCCAGGACCGAAACGAAGCGCCGCGCCTCGGGGGCCAAGATCAGCAGCTCCTGGGACTCGGTGCCCACGGACCCGCCGTGAACCCAGCGCAGGCTCCCGCTTTCCGTGTCCAAGAGTCCCAGTCGAACCCTGACGCCGGGCCGCAGGCCGTGGAGTCGGGCTCGCACCCGCAGCTGTTGGCCGGGCAGGGCCTGGGCCCGGAACGTGAAGCGGTCCAAGGCCACGGCGGGCGTGGGGCTCGCCCCTGGCCGCTGCAGAAACTCGACGCCGTCGGGAACGAAGGTGGGCGCAGTCGTCAGGGGGCCCGGCGATCCAAAGAGCCGCAGCACCCCCACCGACTTGCGCGAATTGGCGAGCCGCTCGTTGGACAGCACCGAAGTGGACTGGCTCAGCAGGTAGGAGCCCACCAGGTCCAGGTCGCCGTCGCCGTCGGCGTCCACCGCGTCCAAGGCGCACAGGCCCGAGCCCCGGACGGCGAAGCTCGCCCCGTGGGCGGGCCCTGGGGAGAAGGCTCCGGGCGCGGCGGCTCCCGCGGCATGGAAGCACACCTGCACGCGCTCGGTCAGCGGATCGAAGAAGGCCACGTCCGCGCGGCCGTCCCCGTCGAAGTCCCCGCTGACCACCTGCTGGGCGGACAGCCCCAGCCCCGCGGAGGGCACGGCGGTCATGCCCGAGGACCCCGAGCGGTCCACCGCGCCCGAGACCGCGCGCGCGTTGAGGAACGTGCACAGATCCCGCATGGGCGAAGTGGCCACCAGGTCCAGGCGCCCGTCCCCGTCGAAGTCGCCCGTGGCGAGGCTGGCGTAGGCCACGGGCCCCTGACCGGGGGCCGCCAGTCCGAACCCCTGGTAGGCCCAGCCGGTGGCGCGCTGGAAGAACAGGTGCAGCCCGCCGCCCAGGGCGCTGCCCGCGGCCACGGCCAGGTCGGCGGTGCCGTCCGCGTCGAAGTCGCCCGCCGCCAGGTCGCTCGCCAGGCCGAAACTGTAGGCCGAACCCGGGGGCAGACCCGCCGCCTGGGCGGCGAGCTTGGAAACGCTCACGGCCTGGGCCGCGAACTGGGGCACGGCCGGGTTGCCCGGCAAGAGCCCCAACCCCTTCTGATAATAGAGCTCGTGACCCACGCCGACGCTGACGAGGTCGTCCAGCTGATCGCCGTCCACGTCCGCCACCAGGACCATCTCGCCGCCGGGAGCCAGGTCGACGCTGGGAGCGGGGTCGAGGAACTGGGGCCCGCCGCCGGCCCCTGGGGTCGGGGCCGCTTGCAGGAACAGGCGCACACAGCGCACGAACATGTTGGGGCTTCCCGGCACCGGCCGCAGGTGCACGGCCAGCAGGTCCATGCGCCCATCGCCGTTCAGGTCGGCGGCGCGCACGCTGCGCGGCGAGGGCAGGAGCACGACTCCGAGCTCGGCTCCGGCGGGTCCGTAGGGGCCGCCGCGGGTGATGCCGAAGCTGCCGCCGTGGGGGTCGCCCATGGCGATGCCCAGGCGCACGAGTTCCGGGAGGCCGTCGGCGTCGAGGTCCACGCACAGGGCGTCGCGAGTGCGCGAAACGAATTCGAGGGACTCGGACTCCTGCCAGAAGTCGAAGGCGTGGAGCACGGTCAGCGGGGCCGTGCTCCCTCCACCCGACGGCGCCGACGGCCCTGAAATCCCGGCCAAGGCGCGGGCCGCGTCCGTTGGCGAGAGAGGATCGCCATGGGGCCCGTGGGCCGTGGAGCCGCGGGCGCGGCGGACGTCATCGGGGTCGGCTCCGCCCGCCCCTGCGCTTCCACCGGATGCCGCCAGGGCGGATGCGCCGTGAAGGCAGGCGAGGGCCACGATGGCGTGCGGGGGGAGACGACGTGCCATGGACGGGTCCTTTCGGGCAAGGGAGATCGCTGCGCGGAACGTCGGCTCCAACGGATCAGGGTGCCCTGGATTCCCGAGCGGCGCGCAAAATCAGTGTGACCCCTGCGGACCGCGCGGCACGTAAGCGCTGGGCACGTGTTGTGGATCGGCCGTGAACGGGAACCGTGTCCCCCACGCCAGCGAACCGTATGATCCCGTGCTCGATGTGCGGCATCGCCGGATTCCTTCGGTTCGACGGCGCGCTGGCGAGCGAATCCGCCGCGCGGGCCATGGCCGAGGCGCTGCGCCACCGCGGGCCCGACGGCCGGCGCGTGCGTTGCGACGGCCCGCTGGCCCTGACCCACGCGCGCCTGTCGGTGATCGACCTCGAGGGCGGGTGGCAGCCGGTGGGCAACGAGGACGGAAGCGTGTGGGTCACGTTCAACGGCGAGATCTACAACCATGCCGCCCTGCGCGAGGAGCTCCGGCCGCGCCACGGCTTCCGCACGCGCTCGGACACCGAGGTGATCGTGCACCTCTTTGAGGAACACGGCCTCTGCATGCTGGAGCGCCTGCAGGGGATGTTCGCCATCGCCCTGTGGGACGGCCGGCGCGGCGAATTGCTGCTGGCCCGCGACCGCCTGGGGAAGAAGCCCCTGTATTTCCACCGCGACGCCGCGCGACTGGCCTTCGCCTCCGAACCGCGGGCGATCCTGGCCCTGGGCGATCTGGAGGCACGACCGGACCCCTGGGCCCTGGAGCAGGTGCTCGGACCGCGCTACGTGGAGGCTCCGCGCAGCGGGTACCTGGGCGTCGAGGCCCTGGAGCCCGGCTCGTTCCTGCGCCTCTCGCCCTCGGGCACCGAGCGAGGTCGCTGGTGGCGGCCGCCCGCGCCACGTCCCGTGCCGATCACCCGGGACGCGGCCCAGGACGAGTTCAGCCTGCGCTTCGACGCCGCGGTGGAATGCCGCCTGGAATCGGAAGTGCCCCTGGGCCTGCTCCTGTCCGGCGGCCTCGACTCGAGCGCCGTGCTCGAGTCCATGGCGCGGCGCACCTCGGGCCCCGTGCGCACGTTCACGGTGGCCTTTTCGCGCGAGGACGAATCGGAAGCACCCCACGCCCGCGCCCTCGCGGCCCACTTCGGCGCGGAGCACACGGAGTTCGAGCTCACCGAGGCGCGCATGTTGGAGGAAGTCGAGGGCCTGCTCTCCCACGTGGACGTGCCCTTCGCGGATCCGTCGTACCTGCCCACGGCGCTGGTCTCCCGCCTGGCGCGCAGCCGCGTGACCGTGTGCCTCAGCGGCGACGGCGGCGACGAGCTGTTCGGCGGCTACACGCGCTACCGCGAAGTCCTGCGGGACGCGGGCCGGCCGCGCGCGGAGGGTGCGGTCGCGGCCGCCTGCCGGCGCGCCCTGGCTCTCCTGCCGCGCCATCGATTCAAGGGCTGGAAGCTCGCGCGCGCCCTGCGTGAGCGGCTCTCCTCGCCCGAGGGCCGCTACCTGGCGCGACTGATGGCCGCCGAGGCGCCCCTGCGGCGCTGCCTGCTGGGCCCGCGCTCCCGCGAGGCCGCGGGGCGGGACCTCGAGGGCGAGTGGGAGCAGGAACTCACCGGACCGGGCTCCCTCGCGGGCCGCATGATGGCCTTCGACCTGGAGCACACGCTGCCGGGGCTGATCCTCACCAAGGCCGATCGCGCCAGCATGGCGGCGGGCCTGGAGCTGCGCTGCCCGCTGCTGGACCACAGGCTCGTCGAATGGGCGGCGGGCCTGCCCGACGAATTCAAGCTCTCCGCCGGGCAGGGCAAGCTGCTCTTGCGCGAGCACCTCGCCCGGCGCGTCCCGCGCGAATTGTGGGACCGCGGCAAGCGCGGCTTCGGCACGCCTCTCGGTCGCTGGTTCCGCCGCGAGCTGGCGCCGCTGGCCGACGGCTACCTGGCCCACAGCCGCCTCGCCGCCGACGGCTGGCTCGACGGCCGCGAGTTGGCCGCCGTGCGCGAGGCCCACCGCTCGCGTGCGCGCAACCTGGGCGAACTGCTTTGGGCCCTGCTGGCCCTGGAGATCTGGTACCGGACCTGGGTGCTCGCTCAGCCCCGCGCCGCCACGGCTTCGGCGAGCGCGGATTCCAGGGCTTCGGCGCGCCTGTCCCAGGTGTAGCGCTCCACTTCCTGGCGGGCCGCGCGCGCCAGGGCACGGGAACGCACGGGATCCTGGACTGCGGCCTGCACCGCGGCCGCCAGCTCTTCGCCCGTGCGGCCGGCGGCGAGCCAGGCCGTGCGTCCGTGCTCCAGCACGCTGCGATGGGCTTCACTGGCCGCGGCAACGATGGGCACGCCGCTGGCGAGCGCTTCGAAGAGCTTGAGCGGCGAGGTGTAGCGCTGGGAACGGGCCTCCTGACTGGCGGGCAGCACCAGGAGGTCGGCCCCGCGGAGGAAGGCGGGCACCTCCCGAGGGTCGAGGTTGCCCAACAGTTCGATCCGCACGCCCTCGCGCGCCAGGTCGCGGGCGCGTTCGCCGAGGCGCGCGAGCTCGCTGGCGGGCTCTCCGCCGGCGATGCGCAGCACGAAGTTCTTGTTTCCGGACCGCCGCGCGAGGGCGGCGGCCATGTCGAACAGCGAGTCCACGCCCTTGTGCGTGTAGAGACTGCCCGCGTAGGCGAGCTGGAGGACCTCGCCTTCGAAGAGCCGCGGCGGGGCGAGCTCGTCGAAGGGCCGTGGATCGACGCCGTCGGGCACGACCTGGATCGGCCGCGCGGGTTCCAGGGCGGCCTCCGCGTCGGCGGCCAGCGGCGCGCTGATGGCGAGCAGGCCCTGGGCACGGCGCGCGAGCGCGCGCTCCTCGCGCAGCAGGCCGTCGACCTCGGCCCCGCGGCCCGTTTCCGCGGCGAGCACGTGCTCCAGATTGTGCAGCTCGTACACCAGGGCGGCCCGTGAATGCAGCGCCCGCGTCGCGCCCAGGGCGAAACGCGCCAGGGAGCGCTCGCGGGCGACCCAGGCTCGCGCCGGGCTCGCCCTCCGCCCGCCCAAGGCGAAGCGCAGGATCGCGGCGCGCAACTGAAGTCCGGCCAGCCCCTTGTGGGCGGCGAGGTGGACCAGCGAGAGTCCCGGCGCGGCTGCGCGCCCCAGCGCGGATTCCAAAGCTGAGACACCGTCCCGCGCGGTGCCTCCCCGCAGGAACACGCGCACCTGATGTTCCCGACGAGCGAGCGCATCGGCGCTGCGGATCACTTGCAGGCCGTGGGCCATGCGCAACGGCACCTGCAGCACCTGCAACCAGTCCACCACCATGCTCGCGGAGGATGCTCGAGGGATGCCGCGCCCGTTCACGATGCTGACTGTGCTCATCGGAGCGTGACTTGACAAGCCGCAATGCCCGCAGGACCCTCTGCGGCGACCATGCGCCTCGCCCTCCCCTTTGCCAGGATCGCGAGTTCCCTGCTCGGCGACGTGGCGGCGTTCCGAGGTTGGACCGTCGAGGAGGCCGCGCGACGCATGGCCGGCGCTCGGGACGAGCGCAATCGCCTGTGGACCGAGGCCGCCCCCAAGGTCGAGAGCGAACGGGATTCGCTGTACTCGTCCCTGGGCGAGCTGGACCTCCTGAAATACGCGGAGTGGCACCGCAAGGACCGCGACAAGCATGAGCTGCACGACCGCATGGTCGGGCTGGCCCTCAAGGAGCGGCTGAGCGTGATCGACTGCGGCGGCGGCATCGGGGACACGACGCTGGCCTTCGCGGGCAACGGGCTGGAAGTCACGTATGTGGACTTCGCCGGGCCCTGCTCGGATTTCGCGCACTTTCGCTGGAAACGACACGGCTGTCAGGGGCGGGTGAGGAGAATCCTGTGGCTTACGTCCGGCGCTACATCGAGTTGCTGCGACCCGGCGGACACCTGTTCCTGACGACGTTCTTCGAGCATTCCCCGCGCAACCCCGACCACCTCCCCGAGAACGACGCCTATCGCCGGCTGTTCGGGGGCGAACCCCGCACCGCGCGCCGCTGCGTCCTGACCAACCTCGGCCTGCGCCTGCGGCGCTGGTATTGGTTCCAGAAGCCCGCCACCCGGGACCCGTGAAGCAATTTCCTCCGGCGCACCCTGAGCCAAGCTTCCCCAGTCCGCTGGTGATCGGTCAGGGCACGGCCCATGCCGCGCGGGGCGAGGCCTATCGCGCGCTGACCCCGGAATGGCACGCCCAACTCGAACGGGCGGTGCGCGAGGGGAAGGTGGAGGGAGCCACGGCCCTGAAGGCACCGCACGTCTGGCGCGCGGGGGATTGGGTCTTCAAGTTCTATGCGGAGCGCGGCGGGGCCGGCCGGAAGTTGCGCGTCCACCGGGCCCTGCGCACCGCGCGCGCCCATGCCAGGATCCTGCCCGTCGCCAGTCCCGAACCGCTCGCGGCTCTGGCCTTCGCGCGTGCCGCCAACGGATGCGACGGCCTGCTCGTGTCACGGTTCGTGGCCGGCCGGACCCTGGGAGACGTGTGGCGTTCGCCGCGCGTTCCCGACGAGGGCCGCGAGGCGCTGGCGCGCTTCCTCGCCGCCATGGACGCGCACCGCGTGCGCCACGGGGATCTCCATCCGGGAAATCTGCTGTGGGACGGAACGACGTGGTGGCTGCTCGACCTCGACGGCCTGCGCCCGCCGGCGCTGCCGGGCCTCGACGGCCGGCTGGAGCGAGAAAGCTGGGCGCGACTCCACTTCAACCTGCGCATGGATCCCAAGTTCGCCGAGGTCCATCGCCTCTGCCTGCGCGAGGCGGGACGCGAAGCCGAGGCCCCCGCGCGTTGGGCCGGGATCGAGCGCCGGGCCCGGGCCATCCTGGCTTCCCGGGGGCCCGATCCGTGGCCCGAAGTCGGGCCGGAACCGGGCTCCTGACCGAAGCGGCGCCGCACCGGGATCTGCCCGCCGTGGATTCGAGTTCAGCGGGCCGGGTGTCCCTGGGTCGCGGTGCGTAGACGGATTCCGACCCTGGCGGATTGCGAACTCGTCTCGGACATGCGACACCTCCGGGAACCAAGGAGATTTCCATGCTGCGACTCGCATCCCTGTGGCGTGCTTCCCTGCTCGCCGCGCTCAGCCTGGCCCCGATCCTCGCCCTGGGCGCCTGCGCGGCGTCGCCCGCCAAGATCAACGACGTGGCCCGCACCGAGGCCGCGCGCATGATGCGGCCGTCCAAGGCGCTCTCGAGCTTCGCGTCCTACGAGCTCAAGCCCCTGGCGCTGGGCACGGACGTCCAGGCAGACCCGAAGAAGGTGGCCGAGTCGGCCAAGCTGGAAGAGCGGCTCAAGGGCGAGATCGAGCCGCTCCTGACCCAGTGGCGCATGGCCCCCGCGGGCGCGCGCTCGGGCACGCTGGTGATCGAGCCCCAGCTCGCCGGGATCCGCATCATCAGCGGCGGCGCGCGCTTCTGGGCCGGCGCCATGGCGGGCGACTCCTCGATCGACCTCGACCTGGTGCTGACCGAGAAGGAAAGCGGCCTGACGCTCGCCAAGGCGCGCGTGGCCCGCGATGCCAGCGGAACCGCCGGCGGCTGGTCGGTGGGCAGAAGCGACCAGAATCTGCACCAGTACATCGCGGCCATCGCCCGCGAGTACCTGGTCGCGGGCTACTGAGTCGTTCGCTTCGCGCTCAGGCCCGGCGCGGGAAGCAGGGCCGAGAGTCGCGTGGACTTCAACGTGAAGTAGGCCTGGCGCTGGATCTCGTCGAACACGCGCCGCAGGCGGCCGGCGACCGGGTCGTCCCCCTCCGCGGGGGCGTCCCCGAGCGGACCGGTCTGCAATTCGACGGGTCCCTCGAAGATCTCGACGACGTCCAGCAGCGAGATCTCCTTGGGGCTCCTGGCCAGGCGATAGCCGCCGTGCACGCCCTGTTCGGCGCTGGCGAGGCCGGCGCGCACCAGTTGCTGGAACACCTTGGCCAGATGGTGCGAGGAGATGCCGTGCCTGGCCGCTGTGCCGGCGACGGTGACGAGCGCGTCCCCCGCCGCCGCCATCTCCAGGACCGCGACCAGCGCCAACCGGGTGCTCTTGTTCAAGTTCATCGGGGGCGGCGAGCCTAGTGCCCGGATCGCGCAGGTGCCTGGGCCATGCGACCGGCGCGGCTCCGGCTCGGGACCCTCGGGGGCGCGCCACCGGCACGGGCGGCCTCAGGAAATGCGCTTTTCCAGGGTCAGCACGGGCACCGGGGAAAAGCCACGGGTCTTCAGGAAGCCCAGCAGCCCGAACTCGGACCACGGCACCTCGGTGCGCAGGGTCGTGACGCGCAGGGCCCGGAGGTTCGTCTCCAGCTGGGCGAACAACGCCGAGCCCACGTGCCGGTGAGCCTGCTCGGCGTCGACTCCGATGGAATCGACGATGGCCATGGGTTCGGGCACGCCGAATTCCCCGTAGTAGAGTCGTCCGATCAGGAAGCCCGCCAGCCGACCGTCCAACTCCGCGACCAGGGAGATGGTCACGCCCGATTCGCGGGTGGCCTCCGCGAACTTGCGTTCGTAGTAGCCACGGCGCGAGCGCCCGGAGTGGCGCGCGTCGATCTTCAGGACGGCCTCGAGGTCACGGGCCTCCAGGCGTCGCACGATCACCTGGTCGAGTCCCGTGGTGCCCGGTTCGCGGAAAAGTTCGTCGTCGGTGTGGAGTGTCATGGCGGTTCCTGACCCGGCGGGGCTGGGTCGCGGTCACAGGTACTGGCCGCCGTCCACGCGCAGGGTCTGTCCCGTGACGTGGCCGGCGAGGTCGGAGGAAAGGAACAGGATCGCGGAGGCGACGTCGTCGGGCGTGGCCGCGCGACCCAGGGCCGTCTCGGCCACGGCGGCGTCGACCACCGCCTTGGGCAGCGCGCGGGTCATGGCCGTGGCCGTCAGGCCGGGCGCCACGGCGTTGACGCGCACGCCGAAGCGGCCCAGTTCCCGCGCCGCGGTCTTGGTCAGGCCGATCAGGCCGGCCTTGCTGGCGGCGTAGTTCGACTGGCCGAACTTGCCGCGCTCGCCGTTGATCGAGGTGACCAGCACGATCGCGCCGCGCCCGCGCGCGCGCAGCCTGGGAGCGACCGCGCGCAGGGCGTAGAACGCTCCGCGCAAATTGACGTCGAGCACTTCGTCCCAGTCGTCGTCGGAGAGTTTCCACAGGACTGCGTCGCGAGTGACGCCCGTGGCGTAGACGACGATGTCGAGGTCGCCCGCGGCGGCCGCCGCGGCCACGGCGCCCTCCACCGAGTCGCGCTCGCGCACGTCGCAGCGGAGGAAGCGGCCGGGGAGCTCGGGCCGGCTGTCGAGGTCGGCGATGCACACGCTCGCGCCGTGATGGGCCAGGAGGCTCGACGCCGCGCCCCCGATTCCGCCAGAGCCGCCGAAGACGAGCGCGGTCCGACCCTCGAGCGAAAGCGACTGCACGCTCAGCCTCCCGCGGCCGACGCCGGGACGAGGCGCGCCAGCTTGTCGAGCCGGTACTTGGCCCACAGGGCCGATCCGATGGCGCCGGCGTACACCGCGTCGGGGTGCGACACGAACTCCAGGCGAGTGCCGGAGCGTCTTGCCTCCTCGCCCAGCGCGGCGGTGAGGCCCACGTCGGCGGCCAGGCCGCCGGAGAGGGCCACGAGCCCTTCGGCGTCGGCGGCCTCGAGCAGTTTGACGAAGCGCCCGGCCATCGAGAGGTGGATGCCCTTGAGGATGTTGGCGGTCTTGATGCCGCGCGAGACCATGTTGATCACGTCGGTCTCGGCCAGCACGGCGCAAATGCTCGAGCACTTCTCGGGTGCGTCGGATTCGAGCGACAGCGAGCCGACCTCTTCCAACGCGACGCCCAGGTACCGGCCGATGTTCTCGATGAACTGCCCGGAGCCCGAGGCGCACTGGCTGGTCATGCGGTAGCGTTGGACCCGTCCGCCGGCATCGACGACGATCGCGCGGCAATGCAACGCGCCGACGTCGAGCACCGCGGCCGCGCCGGGGACCAGGAACGCCCCGCCGCGCGCATGGGCGGTCATGCCGTAGAAGTGGCCCGTGCGGAACTCCACGCGCTCGCCCTCGCCCGTGGTGGCGATGTAGCCGACGTCCTCGGCGCGCGTGCCGGTCGCCGCGAGCAGCGCGTTCCAGCCCTCGCGGGCGACGTCCGCGGGGTCGCGGTGGCGCAGCCGGTCCATCCTGCGTCCCAGGATCTCCACGCCCTCGTCCCCATGGCGCACGAGCACGGACTTCACCGCGCTCGACCCGACGTCGATTCCGGCCGTGAGGATCATGCGACGAGCTCCTGCTTCTGGGAGGCCAGGGAGGGCCGCTGGGCGAACAGGGCGGCTCCCAGGGCCCCGGTGTAGATCGAATCCGCCGAGACGTTCATGCGTCGTTCGCCGTAGTTCTCGCGCACGAGCTTCTCCAGCACTTGCACCGCCGTCACGTTCTTGGCCACGCCGCCGGTGAACGTGAACTCGTCCTTGATGCCGCCCGAACGCGCCAGCAGCGACATCGCGCGCAGGATCACCGCGCGGTGCAGTCCGGCGAGGATGTCCTCGCGGCGCTGGCCGAGCGTCAAGCGATCGCGGATTTCCGCGCCCGCGAACACGGTGCAGGTCGAGTTGATCTTCACCGGCCGGGTCGACTGCTGGGCCAGGGGCCCGAGCTCGTGCAAACCCAGGTTCATTTCGTCCGCGATGTAGCCCAGATAGCGGCCGCAACCGGCGGCGCAGCGGTCGTTCATCTGGAATCCCGTCACCAGGCCCTGCTCGTCGACCTGGATCGCCTTCGTGTCCTGGCCGCCGATGTCGAGCACGGTGCGCGTCCTGGGGAACATGGCGTGGGCGCCCAGACCGTGGCACAGGATCTCGGAACGGATCTGCTCCTTGGGGAACGGCAAGGTGGCCCGCCCGTAGCCCGTGCCGACCGACGCCACCACCTCGAACGGCTCGCCGAGCGCCCGGCGCATGGCCGAGAGCACCGTGCCCCGCGCCGCCGCCGAAAGCGGGGCCTTGGCCAGCGCCCGCTGGGCGGCTTCCGAGGCCCCGGTCTCGATGCCGAAGTCGGATTCCTCGTTCTCGGCCTTGATGATCGCCTTGTCGAAGGCGGCCATCAGCGCCTCGAAGGGCACGCCCGCGGCCTTGGCCCGGCCCGTGGCGAGCGCGTGATAGCGGCTCGTCGCCGTGTCGCGGAAAAAGTCGCTGCGCTTGGCGGCCCCCGGCGCGAACAGGGACGGGGCCTCCGCGACCAACGCCTGGTAGAGCGCCGCGAGCACCCCGCCCAGACGCACGCCCGAGAAGTACTTCTCCACCGCGGGCGTTTCGCGTTCGATGTGGGCCCACAGGCCTCGCAGGCGGGCCAGGTGCCAGGCCAGGCGGAACTCGCGCTGCAGGTCGGCCAGGAACGCCGCACGCACATCCCCCACGAGCGCCCCGTCGGCGGTGCTGGGCGGCAACGCCGCCGCGCACAGGCCCAGCCGCGCGTCGGCCAGCGCCTCGATCCGCGCCACGTTGCAGGCGGTCTCGTAGTTGCTCCGGCTGTTGGTGATGCCGCGGCCCACCGCGCGGCCGGACTCGTCGAGGATCACCGACTTCGTCGTCGTCGAGCCCAGGTCGATGCCGATCCAGCACTTCATGACAGGGCCCCCTCCCGCCGACCCGCACCGGAACGGCGCTGATCGAGCATCTGCAGGTACGACTCGATGCGGTTCTTGATGTTCGCCGCGGAGAAGTAGCGCGGATCCACGAGGTCGCTCTCGAAGAAGCCCCCGGGAACGCCGGTCTCCTTCTCCACCGCGCGCATGATCACGAGCTGGCCGGCCGAGAACGAGTCGCACGACTTGATCGAGTTGATCAAGAACCCGTCCGCGCCGTAGTCCCGCACGTAGCCCGAGAGCATTTTGACGCGCGACGGCAGGTCCAGGTTCGTGTAGCAGCCCAGGCAGTACTCGGCCAGCGACTCCAGAGGCCGATCGGGATCGTGGCGGAACCCGAAGTCGTAGGTGCCGCCGACCTTCGAGTAGGTCGAGGCCACGACCACCGCTCCCTCGGAGTGGAACATGCGCCAGAACTCGCGGAAGTGCGTCCAGTTCGGCGGTCCCTCGACCACCAGCCGGAAGCGCTCCGGCCCCATCGGCCCGTCGGGGGTCATCGGGCCCTCGCCGCGGGCCATGCGCTCCCGCACCTCCTCCCACAACTCGCGGTAGTACAGGACGGCGTCGCTCGTGCCGCGGAACGAGGAGAAGATCGGCCCGACGTAGTAGACCGCGCCGAAGTAGCCGTCGATCGGGGAGGGCCGGTGCTTCGCCGACTCGAGCACGCGCACAAGGTCGTCCTCGGCCGCCGCCGACAGCTTGAGGTGCTCGCGCAGCTTGTCCTCGTCGTACTTCCGGCCGCTGACGCGCTCCAGGTCGGGGATCACGACCTCCTTCAGCTGCTTGACGACGTACTGGACCATCTCCTTGGTGTAGCACCCGTCCGCCTGATAGGGCACGTGCAGCATCGTCACCGGCGCGCCGGTCTCCTCGCGGTACAGCTCGAACCACTTGAGGAACGTGAAGCACCCGGTGTACGAGAGCAGCAGCAGATCGGGCTTCGGCAGGCGTTCGCCCGTGGGCCCCAGGTTGCCCGAGTGCAGCGCGCCGATGCTGGCCTTGACGTAGGCGCAGACGTCCTCGGAGTGGCCGAGCTTCTCGGCCTTGGTCACCTGATCGCCCGAGATCTTGCGCATGCCCGCCTGGAGCGCGTTGATTTCCGGCAGCACGGGCAGGAGATCGAAGGCGAGCAAGAGCTCGGTCAAGTTTCCTGGCACGAAGGTGTAGACGTTCTTCTCGCCGGTCTCCTCGGAACGCGCGAGCCGCGAGAAGTGGCGCGCGATCATCTCCTTCTGTCGGTCCTGGCTCCGGTCCTTGGCGGCTGCAACGGTCATGGGAATTCCTCAGGCAAGGCGGATGGAGTCGGCGAAAGCGCCCGCCTGTTCCCGGATCACCTGGAACTGGCCGGTGTTCTCGGCGAACTGGAAGGCGGTGCAGGGGACTTTCTGGGCCTTGACGGCGTTGAGCAGCATCGGCTGCTCGAGCAGCGCAGGATCGCAGAAGCTCGGCGCGGCGAAGACCACGCCCTCGGCGGCGGTCTCGCGCACGCGCTCCAGCAGCGCGTCACCCTTCTTGCCCTGCCTCAAGTAGAGCGACGGGCACGCGGGGCTGCGCGAAAGAAAGGCGCGCACCAGTTGGTCGAGCGGATCGCCTTCGGTCGGCACGTCCGCGTCGAACCAGCGCAGGGCGAGCAGCCAGTCGTCGTCCACGACGGAACACCCGGAGCGCTCCAGCGTGCGCAGCAGGTCGACCGGCGGCTGCTCGCAGAAGCAGCCGCGGATGACGACGCGCGCGGTGTCCTGCAGGCGACGGTCCTCGGCCCGCGCCGCGGCCAGATAGGCGCGCACGAGCTCGGTGTGCTCCTCGGCCGGCAGCACGTTCCCGGCGCGCATCACCAGGTAGAGCTCGCTCGCCGGCACGCGCCAGGGCTCCCGCGCGCGGACGTCGTACAGCTCGCGGATCGCCGCTCGGTTCTCGTTGTAGACCGCGATCGCCTCGCGCAACGCCGCGTCGGTCACCGGCCGGCCGCCGAGGCTCTCCAGGTCCTTGGCCAAGGCCCTGAGCTCGTGCGCGAAGAACACGCCCCCGACCGCCGGGTCGAAGTTCTGCGGCAGGTCCAGGTAGCGGACGTAGCGGCCCTCGAACATCATGCGCCACATCCCTGACAGGTTCCTGATGACGTCGCAGGTGCTGGGGAAGAGCATGCCGTCGAGGCAGTCCAGGGCGCCGTTCAGGCCCAGCTCGATCGTGCTGCGCGGGATGCGGCAGATGTAGCTTTGGTAGCAGGCGTCGCCGCGCACCACCTCCATGTCGCCACCTCCGACGATGCCGACCGGCAACATGCCCGCGGCGCGGATCAGCTCCAGCGGCGCGTACACCGGCAGGTAGCCCAGGGCCTTGCGGCCCGGCTCGGCGGCCTTCCAGCGCCGCACCGCGCCGAAGCTGAGATCGCGATAGAGCTCCTCCGCCTGGGCGACGATCTTCCCGCGCGGACTGGAGGGAGCGGAGGTCAGCGGTGCTTCCATGTCGGTGCCCTCTTCGCGAGAAATGCCTCGAGGCCCTCGCTCGCGTCGTGCGTGCGCATCAGGTCGTCGAGGTAGCGACGCTCCAGCCGCTCCAAGGCGGCGAAGAACGCCAGGTCGAAGCGGTAGCGCGCGGCTTCCACGGCGAAGCCGAGTGACGAGGCCGAGAGCGGAGCGAGGTGCGACGCGTGCCAGGCCAGCGCGGCCGCCGCCGGGTCGTCGGCCACCTGGTCGACGAGTCCGGCCGCGCGGGCCTCTTCGGCGTCGAGCGTGCGCCCGGTGAGCAGCAGCTCGTCGGCGGCGCCGCGTCCCATGCGCTCAGGGAGCACCAGCGAGGCCACTGGAGCGAAAACTCCCAGCTTGATCTCGGGGTTGCCGAGCCTGGCGTCGTGCGAGGCGAACACGCGGTGACAGTACGCCGCCAGCTCGAGCCCTCCGCCCAGGCAGTTGCCGCGCACCGCGGCCAGCAGCACCTTGCGGCTGCGGGCCAGTTCGCGGAACAGTGCGTGGAACGCGCCGAGCATCTCGGCGACCTGCTCGGGACGGTGCTCCTCGACCGAGGCTCCGAAGCAAAAGTGCGCGCCCGCGCCCTCGAACAGCAGCGTGCGCACGCCCGGCAGCAGGGCCAGCTCGTTCAGTTCCCCCCGCAGCGCGCGCATCATCTCCGCATCGAGCAGGTTCGCCTTGGGGCGGTTGAGCACCAGGCGCACGAGCGAGCCTTCCAGCTCGACCGACTTCCGGACGCATGCGGCAGCGAGATTCATGACCGGGTCTCCTCGAGGGTCAGTTCCAGCTCCACGAAGGGCCCTGCGGCGAAGCCCTGGGAGCGGAAAAACGTCAGCACGGGCACGTCGTCGTTGCGCACCATGGTGCGCACGACCGGAATGCCAGCCTCCTGGAAGCGCGCCTTCGCCTCGGCGAGCAGACGGCTCGCCAACCCGCCGCGCGCCGCGGCGGGGCGCACGCCGACCGCGAAGATCCACCCGCACGGATCGGAGCCGAACTCGAAAGCGCGCACCTGGCCGAAGAGGAAGCCCGCGACCCTTCCCCGCGCGTCCACCGCGACGAGCCCGACGCGCAGCCCGACGCTCGCGGAGCGCCGCAGATGCCGGGCGATCACCCCCTCCCACCACTTGCGCTTCGCCGTTCCCGTGTGCATCGCGTCGATGCGCGTGATCGCCGCCGCGTCCTGCTTGCGGATCGCGCGCACGAGGACTTCGGCTCGGCTGCTCGAGATCACGCGGGCACGCCCTTCCCCGCCTTGGGCTGCACGGCGCGGGTCAGTTCCTCGTCCCAGGGATCGCCGGCGGCCAGCCTGCGTCGCAGGTCGATGAAGTCCACCTCACGGTCCTTGCCCGTGGCCTCGTGGAAGGCGCGGAAGCCGGCGCGACCCTCGGTCATCATGTTGAGGCCGAGCCAGGCGCGGTTGCTCTCGCGGTTCCTGTCCCAATGGAACAGCTTCTGCTTGCGGATCGACTGGACCGTCTTCGAGGTGCAGTTCGGGAAGGTGTAGAGCAGCTTGGTGATCGTGCGCTCCACGGCCTCGTCGAGGAGCCGCAGGTCCACGCGCCCGGAGTCGAACACGGCCTTGCCCTTCGCGCGCGCTTCGCCCTCGAGCGGTTCCCCGTCGACGGGCCGGCCTAGCCCATCGACCGCCCCTGCCGGATGCACCAGCGGGTTGGGCACGAACTTCCCGCCCACCTCCAGCGCGGGCACGATCTCGGTCAACAGGCCGTACTTGTAGGCCTTGAGCGCGCTCCACGGCTCGCACAGGGAGCAGGAGACCATGGCCCGCTCGACCCCCACGAACAGGGGCAGGAAGTCCGTGGCGCCGCCGTCAGGCGCCGAGCCGTGCTTGGGTCCGGCCTGGCCGAAGTTCGCCAGGTCGCTCGCCAGCGTGAAGTCGCAGGCCATCCCGATCTCCTGGCCGCCCGCGATGCGCATGCCGTTGACCCGGCAGATCACCGGCAGGTCGCAGTGCAGGATGGCCGTGACCATATCGTTGAACAGCCGCATGTACTGCAGGTACTCCCCGGGCCGCCCCGCGTAGTAGGTGGCGTACTCGGCCGTGTTGCCCCCGGTGCAGAAGGCGCGCGTGCCCGCGCCTGTGAACACCACCGCCACCGCGGCGCGGTCGTTCGACGCGCGGCGGAACCCCAGGATCACGTCCTTGACCATCTCCGTCGTGTAGGAGTTGAGCTGCGACGGGTTGTCGAGCGTGATCCACACCGAGTGCAGTCCCTCGACGGGCCGGCCCTGCTTGTCGCGCACGGCACGCTCCTCGTAGCGCACCATTCCGGAGGAGTTCGAAACGGGAAGGTCGTGATCTTTCCAGTGCATGGCGATCCTTGACAGGTTCAGGGGATGAGGACGGGCCGGCGGCGCAACTCGTGGCGCTGCAACTTGGCCAGCACGTCGTTGACGCTCTCCAACGGGAAGAACTCCAGGAACGGTTCCAGCGCGACTTGTCTCTTCTCCACCAGCTCCAGGACGGCGGGGAACCACTCGGGCGGACAGCCCCAGGTGCCCTCGGCACGGGCCGCGAAGGCCATCAGGTTCGACAGGCGCACGCTGACGTCGCCAGGGTGGAAGCCCACGATGCCCAACGTGGCGCCGTGGACCAGCAGTGCGAAGGCAGCCTGCTGGCCCTCGGCCGTTCCGGAGGTCTCGAAGATGCGCCACTCCACGGCGGGGAGCTTCTCGGCCTTGGCCAGGTCGCGCACCTTGGCGCGCACGTCCTTGGGCGAGAGCCCGCGCACATTGAGCGTCCAGGATGCGCCGTGGCCGGCGAGCAGGGCCAGGCGCTCGTCGTCCACGTCGAGCACGAGGACTCGTGCACCCAGGGCGGCGGCGATCTGCACGCCGAAACCGCCCACACCCCCGCCGCCGACGAACACGGCGAACTCGCCGCGGGCCAGTCCGCTCTTCCTGACCGCCGCGAAGGCCGTGGAAACCGCGTCGGCCGTGACCGAGAGGCGGGCCAGGTCCTCTTTCCCCGTGCCTGTCGCCACGGGGCACAAGCCGCGCGCCGGCACCACCAGGTGCGTGGCGAAGCCGCCGTGGTCGTCGTTGCCGGGGAACACCTGGGCCTTGCAGATGTCGCCTCGTCCGTGGACGCATTGGGCACAGCGCCCGCAGGGCAGCACCGCCGGCACGATCACCGGCCTGCCCGCCAGTTGGGCGAAGTTCTCTCCCACTCCCTCGACCACGCCGGCCACCTCGTGGCCCAGCACCAAGGGCAGCGGATGGCGCGTGGGCACGCCCTCGAAGAGGAACCCGAGGTCGGTGTGGCACACGCCGCAGCCCGCCACCCGCACGAGCGCCTCGTCGGGCCCCGGGGCCCGCAGTTGCAGCTCCGTGCGCACGAGGGGTTCTCCCACCGCGCGCATTTCCCAGGCGACGACCTTGGTCCCAGGCTTCATTCCAGGCGTCCTTCCGGCCCGCTGGCCGCTAAAGAGGTAAGTGCGTACCGATTTACCGGCTTGTGCCGGGACGGTCCATGGGCCCCGTTGCGTAGGGACGCACCGCCTCGGTCTACGGATTTGGCCGTAGCACCCCCCTGACGGTGGAGCACGGTTCGCGTACTCTCCGCGCCCGACGTGTCCGCCGGCCCGGCCCGGTGCGGTCCCGCGGGCCCTCGATGCTCTCCGACGCGCTGACGTTCAACCTGCTCGCCTCCGCCGGCCTGGTGGCGGCCGCCCACACCGCCCTGGGGCCGGACCACACCCTGCCGTTCGTGATGCTCGCCCGCGCCAGGGGCTGGAGCCTCCGGCGCACGCTGGCGATCACGGCCCTGTGCGGCGCGGGTCACGTGTTGTCCTCCGTGCTCCTGGGAGGAATCGGCGTCCTGATCGGCATCTCTACCGGCGCGCTCCAGTCCCTGGAGGGCCTGCGGGGCGACCTCGCGGCCTGGGCCATGGTGCTCTTCGGCGCGGCCTACGGGCTGTGGGGACTGCGACAGGCCCTGCGACGGGGGCAGGGCATCGAGCTGCACACGCACGGGGGCCTCCCCCACCTGCACCTCCACGGGGACCGCGGTCATTTCCACGGGGCCTCGCCCGCGCGGGGATCGGCCGCGGCCCGGACGGAGGACGAGGGAGATCGCCGCTTCACCTTCTGGGCACTGTTCGTCGTCTTCGTCTTGGGGCCCTGCGAGCCCCTGATCCCGCTCCTGATCCTGCCCGCCCAGGAAGGCCGCTGGTCACTGGCCCTATGGACCACGGCGGTGTTTGCCGTGGTGACCCTCGCCACCATGCTGGGCATGGTGGCCGCGGCGAGCCGAGGCCTCTCACTGGTGCCCACCCGCCGTCTGGAGCGCTGGTCCCACTCGCTCGCCGGCGCGGTGATCTCCCTCTCCGGGCTGGCGATCCTGTTCCTCGGACTGTGAGCCAACGAAGGCACCCGCCCGGAACCACTCGGATCCGGGCGGGTGCGCTGACCCTCTGGAGAGGATCGCCTGCGTTGCAGGCCTACGGCGTGAACACGATCCGCAGGCCGTCGGAGAAGTTGGTCATCGGCCAACCCGCGTTGCGCTGGTCACGGTAGATGAGCTGGAAGTTCACCACCTCGCCAGGCAGCACGAGGAACGGCGGATAGCCGAGCTTCTCCAGCCGCAACGGCAGGTACAGGCTCGCGCTGCCTCCGGCATCGAACTGCACGCCCGGAGTCAGGCGATGCACCGGCGGTTCGAGGCACAGGAAGCTCCCCTTGAAGGGGATGAGCCCGGGCTTCACGCTGTGGAGGAACAGCCCCGGCCGCAGAGCCGGACCGTTCACGACGCGCAACGTCAGGTTGTCCTGCGCGATGCTCGTGGATCCCAGGATGCCGATTCGCGCCCCGACTCCCGTGGAGTTCGGGACGGACAGGCAGTAAGGGTTGGCCTCCGGCAGGAGGTTCTTCAGCACCGAGAGGCTGGTGCCTCCGTCGTTCGTGACGACGAAGTCGGCGAAGTAGTCGCGGTCGAAATCCGCCAGCGCCATGTGGTCGGAGGCCGGGCCGGGGAGATCGATCATCCGCTGGAAGCCGAAGACCGTGTTCCCCTGGTTTTGCAGGATCGAGACGACGTTGGAGACGGAGCTCACGATCGCCACGTCCACGCGCGTGTCCAGGTCGAAGTCGGCCGCCAGGACGTGGGCGGGGTGCAGGGCACCGACGTTGTGGCAGAACGGCGCGCTGAAGTAGGCGCTCGGCTCGAAGCCGGGTTCGCTCGGCGTGTGGTAGTACACCGCAAACTTGTTCAGCAGGCCTTCGGAGAAGGTGGTGACGACGTCGTCGTCGCCGTCCTCGTCGAAGTCCGCGACCTCCACGCACTCAGGGTGCGTGCCGTTGGGGCAGGTCAGGATCGATTGCACGAAGTACTGGCCCGTCCCGTCGTTTCGCAGCATGTACACGGCGTGGGAGTCGTGGACGGCCACCGCCAGGCTCGGCCGCGGCTCGCCGAAGAACTTGCCCGCCGCGATCACCTTCGGACCGCTCGGGACGCCCACCACCTGCACCGGGTCGAACTGGGTCGAGCCGCTGTTGTGCAGGATCAGGACCGTCGATTCCAGCGTGTTCGACACGGCCAAGTCCACATCGCCGTCGCCATCCATGTCGGTGGCGCACAGCTCCGTCGGTCCCAGGCCGATCGGGATGCGAGCGATCGCGGCGAACACGCCGTTGCCGAGATTGTGCTCGAGGATCAGCTCGTTGGTGCTGCTGGAGAGGATCGCAATGTCGGACAGACCGTCGGCATCGAAGTCCGGGGCGATCAGTCCTTCGGGCACCACGCCCGGATCCAAGGCCAGCAGCTGCGGCGAGGCGAAAACGCCGTTGCCGTCGTTGCGCAGCACCGCCACGCGCGCGGGCTCGTGCAGGGTCGTCAGCAGGTCGAAATCCCCGTCGCCGTCGACGTCGCCCACGGCGACGTCATGGGGATCGGAGCCCAGGTCGTAGGTCACCGGAGTTCCGAAGGAAAACTGCGCCACGGCCGGGAGACTGAGGGCGAACATCGCCGCGCCGAGCCTCGGGGCCAGGCCCTGGATGCCATGATCGAGTTTCATAACCCACCTCTTGCTTGCGGGATTCGACCGACCGATCGCGGGCAGGCTGTGGAGCCCGCGCCGAGCGTTCGGTGCCCTCCCGACCTGTCCAGTTCATGGGCCGTGTCGCGTCGCCCCCACAGAAGACGAGGTGGTAAGCAAGTTCGCGCATGGTGCGGATCAGAGCCGCCTGCGCGCGCCTCGATGACCGTAGCCGCGCGAAGCCGCAGGGCCCGCCGTCGGGGGCGGAATCCAAACCGCGGGCATCGGCTCGCACGTCAACGTTCGCTGGAGAGTCCCGCGGCCCCGCGGCAGATCCACCCCAGGCTGCCGGACCGACCGTAGACTCGGAACATTCCCACACGCGACGTCCCCGGAGACGTCGCGTCCAATCCATCACCTCCCACTGGAGACTCGCATGCTCACTTCTCCTCCGGCCGCCGATCGACGTTGGCTCACCCGTTCCCTGCCGCTGATCCTCGGTTCGCTCGCGTCCTGCGTGGCCGCCGGCGAGGCGCGCAGCCCCCATGCTCCCGGTCGGTCGGCTCCCGAGGCCGGCGGCAGGGAGGAACTCTCCGCCGCTGGTCCCGCCGCAGCCGCGCGCTCCACCCCGGCGCAGGAAGACTCCTCGACTTGGTCGACGTGGTGCCTGGCACTCTCGGGCGGCTACACCTGCGTCGACAGCTCCAGCGGCGACGTCTCCGGCAATGACGTCGACGAAACCGACACGGGCTTCGGCGTTCGGGCTGTTCGCTACGCCTTCGGCTGGGCTACCAGGACCTGGGCGGGAGACCTAGCGTTTCGCGCGTTCGTCTTCAGGCGACCGGCCCAAGCCTGCGTCGTGGGCCACACCGTCTGGGGCGGGAGCCCTCGCCCGGGTCGGCGTGTTCCTCTGACTCGAGGACTCTGGCGGGGAGCTCTCGGAGAGGACGACGGAACCGAGTTCACCTACGGCGTCGGCGCGGTCGGGCCGGGTCCGCTCTCGTGCGGCTCGAAACCAAGGACAAGTTCGACAACTACTGGCCCTGGGTTCTGAACAAGCGCGGGCGGCTCGCCAGCCGCTCGGCTGCCTGGGGTCGAGCGCGGATCCGAGAGGGGGAAGCGCGTGCGGCACGGGCCGAGCGCCTGTTGACGGGCCCGTGCCCTGCGTGCTTTCCTGAGCCCTCGGATCGCCGCACCGGCCCAGATTCGGAGCCCCGTCGCCATGTCCAAGCCCTCCCTCACGAACGACCCCAGCCTCGCCCTGCGGGGCACCCAGGTCATCGTGCTCGCCCTCGCGGGCGGAGTGGTGCTGTTCGCCACGGTGGCCGCCGTGGTCGGCCCAATGAGCCATCCCATGGAGCCCGTCGCCTTCGGTCTCGACCCGATTGCACTCTTGGCGGTGTTCCTTTCCTTCACTGCGGTCGCGGCCTCGTTCTTCGTGCCTGGCCGCGTCGTGGAGGCCGCTCGCGAAGGCACTCCCGACGCGCGGGCCAACGCCTTCCGCTCCAGCCGCATCATCGGCGCCGCGATGCTCGAAGGGCCCGCGCTGTTGTGGAGCGTGGCCCTGCTGCTCTCCGGCCACCGCCTCTACTTCATCCCCGTGGCGATCCTGGTGGCCTTGATCGGCCTGCAGGTGCCGACGCGCGAAGCCTTCGAGTCGGCCACCGGGCTTCGGATCCGCGGCGACTAGGCGAGCCCCTCGAAGACGCCCGTGCTCTTGTTCTTCCGCACGTCGTCCCAGCGGAAGGCGCGGCCGTTCATGGCCACGTAGGTTCCCAGGGGCAGCGCCTGGGCAAAGGCCAGGGCACTGCCGAGGTTGAACAGCCCGTCCGAGCTGCCGAAGGTGTAGGGCACCATCGCCCCCGTGAGCACGATGGTCTTCGCGAGCCGGGCCGCGCCGACCGTCCGCGCGGTGAGTTCCATGGTGTCGGTGCCGTGGGTGATCACGATGCGGTCTTCGCCGGCCCGGCGGCAGGCTTCCAGGACCTGCCCTCGATGGGCCTCGGTCATTTCCAGGCTGTCGATCAGCATCAGCGTCTCGACCACGACGGGCAACCGGCTGCGGCCGAGGCGCAGCATTTCGGGCACGTGGGACTCGCTGAAGTGCAGGCGGCCCTCGAGTTCGAGGTACGCCTTGTCGAAGGTGCCGCCGGTGGCGAGGATGCGCAGCGGCGCGGAATCCGCGGAGTCCATGGGCCGCACATCCTCGCAGGGAGCGACGGTCCAGGGAAACGGACGCCGGCGGCCCACGCCCGCCCGTGGCGGTGAAGCAGAGGCGGCGCGCATCGGCAGCGGACGCACGAGCTTTGGGGCAGCTCCCCTCCCGCCCCGCGAACGAGGCGGCTGCCGACCCGGGCGGGCCGTGCTGGGAACGGATCCGCGCTCGGATGGCGGCCCGAGTCTCGCGCCTGCAATCCGGCATAAGTCATTTATTGATAAAGACTAACGGCGTCGTGCCGAGGACTCGCCAAGAAGGCGGCCCCGCTGCCCGCCCGCTCCCCGGAGAACGACGAGCACTCGATTTCGTCCCAACTTCTCCAGGAGGTTCCATGGCACGACATCTGGCTCACGCTCCGATTCGGGCACGGGAGATTCTCTGCCTGCTGCTGGCCGCCGCGGGCACGCTCGGGGTCACCCTGCTCTGGTTCGGCTTGCCCCTAGCCCGACCTATTCATGAGCTTTGAGCGAAACCCACGACAGAGCCTGGCCGGCAAGGCGCGACGACGTGTCCTCCCGCAGGCGAACTGAAGGTCGCCGAGGACCGAAGGCGGCGCAACGCACCGGAGAGGCTTGGGGGTGGGCCGAAGCTCATGAATTAGGTCGGGCTAGGGGGCTCTCCCGCATGGCGGTGGGTTCCGCCGAGGCTACCCTGGTCCGCGCCCCCGGGTTCCGTGGGCGAAGCCCATGAGCCAACCCCAAGAACCCACCCGTTCGACCGGGGGGCCGCCGGATCGTCCGGAGCCCTCCGTCCTCGACCTGCTCGCCACCCGCATCGGAGAAACGCCGCGCGTGACCCTGCGCGAGGAGGACTCCGCCGCCGCCTCCTCGCCGGTGATCGACCCCGGCGCCCAGGACCGCACGGCCGTGCCGGTGGGGCGCAGCAACTACCAGTTCCTGGGCGAGATCGCCCGGGGCGGAATGGGCGTGATCCTCAAGGGTCACGACACCGATCTGGGCCGCGACGTGGCGGTCAAGGTGCTCGACCAGCGCCTGGCCAACCGGCCCGAGGTGGTGCAGCGCTTCGTCGAAGAGGCCCAAATCGGCGGCCAACTGCAGCACCCCGGCATCGTGCCCGTCTACGAACTGGGCACGATGAAGGACCAGCGTCCCTTCTTCACCATGAAGCTCGTCAAGGGCCGCACCCTGGCGACGCTGCTCACCGAACGCGAATCCCCCAGCGCGAATCGCCAACGCCTGATCGCGGTCTTCGAATCGGTCTGCCAGACGATGGCCTACGCCCACTCGCGGGGCGTGGTCCACCGCGACCTGAAACCCGCCAACATCATGGTGGGAGCCTTCGGGGAAGTGCAGGTCGTGGACTGGGGCCTGGCCAAGGTGCTGGCGCGGGGCGGCACCGCCGACGAGAAGCGCGCCGAACAGGCCCGCTCGCACCTGACCGTGCTGGAGACCGTGCGCTCGAGCAAGGGCTCCAGCAGCGGCACGGAGTCGATGGTCGGCTCGGTGCTCGGCACGCCGGCGTACATGCCGCCGGAACAGGCCTCGGGGCACGTGGACCGACTCGACGAACGCGCGGACGTGTTCGGCCTGGGGGCGATCCTGTGCGAGATCCTGACCGGGCTGCCGCCCTACACCGGCGAGCGCGACGAGATCCTGGCCGCCGCGGCCCTTGCGGATTGCGAGGGCGCCCTCGCGCGCCTGGACGCCTGCGGCGCGGATCCCGAGCTCGTCAAGCTGACGCGCCAGTGCCTGATGCCCGCCGCCGCCGCGCGGCCGGCCAACGCCGGCGTGCTGGCCGATCGCCTGCACAAGTACATCGTCTCCGTGGAGGAGCGCGCCCACGCGGCCCAGGTCGAAAGCGCCGCGGCCCAGGTGCGCGTGGAGGAGGAGCGCAAGGCTCGCCGCCTGACCGCGGCACTCGGCGCGGCGGTGGTGGCCGTGCTGCTGGTGGGCGGCGGCGGTTGGCTCCTGGTCCAGAGGGAGCGCACCGCGCGGGAGCACGAGGAGTCGGTGCGGATCACCGAGAAGGCCGCCCGGGACGCCAAGCTCGCGGCCGAGGTCGGCGATGCCCTGGCGGAGGCGGCGGAGCACCGCGGCGGCGGCCGTTGGGCTCCGGCCCTGGCCGCCGTGGATCGGGCCAAGGCCCTGGCCGAGGCCGGGGGCGGCGCCGAATTCGCCACGCGCGTGGAATCCGTCGCCGCCGAACTCAAACGGGAGCAGGCCCGCGCCGAGGACGAAGCCAAGCGCCTCGCCGACAATCGCACGCTGCTCACGGAACTTCTCGAGGCCCGCGAACCGATCTGGGATTCCGACCGCGACAACCCCGCGCGCGCGGCCCAGCGCTTCGTCGAAGTGTTCCACGCCCACGGCCTGGAGCTCGACCTCGGCACGCCGGAGGACGTGGCCGCCGCGCTCGCCGCCCGTGGACTGGGCTCGGAAACCGCCTTGTTCCTCGATTCGTTGACGGCGGCCCGGCGACTGGCACGCGACAGCGCGGGCACGGCGCGCGCCCTGGACGTGGCCCATGCCCTGGACCCCGACCCCCTGCGGGCGGACCTGCGCGAAGCCCTCGGGGCGGAAGCCCTCGACGTCCTGCGGGGCATCGCCGATTCCGGCTTCTCCGACCAGCCCGCGATCACGATCGAACTGCTTGGCGCCGCGCTGCAGCAGCTCGGCGACCGCGAGGCGGCGCGCCGCGTGTACCGCACCGGCATCGACCGTTACCCCGCGGACTTCGGCCTGCACTACCGCCTGGGACGCCTGCTGACACCGCCGGAACTGGACGGCGGCCTGAGCGACGACCTGCGCGAGGCCGTGGTGAGCTACCGCGCGGCCCTGGCCCTGCGACCCGACAGCACGGTGCTGCGCTACTTCCTCGGCCGCATGTACTTCAAGCTCTTCGACTACCCGCGAGCGATCGAGCAGTTCACCATCGCCTTGGGCCAGCGCCCCGGCGACCCGACGTTCCTGTTCCACCTGGGCCTGAACCACATGAGCGCGGGCCAGCTCGACGAGGCCGAGGCGGCACTCGGCGGCCTCCTGGACCTCACGACGCCGGACTGGGTCGCCGGCTGGGCCGCGTCGGTTCTCGGCCGCTGCAAGCTAGCTCGCGGGCGCGCGCAGGAGGCCATCGCGCTGTTCGAACGCGCGGTGGCGTCCAATCCCGCGCAGGCGCAGTTCCAAGGCGGGCTGATCGACGCCGTGCTGGCCTCGGGTTCCGTGGAGGAGCGCGACCGCCTGCTCGAGAGCTCCCTGGCCCAGTATCTCGACAACGCCGAAACGCTCAACAACATCGCCTGGGGCCTGGCCTCGACCCCCAACGAAGCCATGCGCGATCTGGAGCGGGCCGTGACGCTGGCGCGGCGCTCGATCGAACTCCAACCCACGGACGCCACCTGGAACACGCTGGGCGTGGCGCTGTACTACAGCGGCGATCTCAGCGGCTCCGTCGACGCCCTGCGCGAGTCCGTGCGCCTCCAGGGCGCGGGCAACGTGGTCGATTGGCTGTTTCTCGCCATGGCGCACAAGCGCCTGGGCAACGCCGGAGAGGCGCGCAGTTGGTACGACCGCGCCCTGGGCCTGATGAACTCTCAAGCGGGCAGGGATCCCGAGGTGGCCCGCTTCCGCGCCGAGGCCGACCGGCTGTTCATCCAGTAGGGGGCGCGATTCGGGCTGGTCGCAAGCGCGCGCTACCATGGGGCGATGCGGGGGATTGGGGCTCGCCATGCCCGGGGAATGCGCGAACGGGAGCACCCGCTCCTGCCCCGCGCCTGCATTGCGGTGGATTGGTCGGGCGCCCTGGCGACCGTGCGCTCGCGCATGTGGCTCGCGGAATCCCGCGAGCGCAGATTGGTGCGCCTGGACCGCGGCTTCACGCGCGAGGAGCTCGTCCTCGACCTGATCGCCCGCTCGCGGCGCGATCCGAGCCTCGTGGTGGGGCTCGACTTCGCCTTCTCGTTCCCCGAGTGGTTCCTGGACGAGCTCGGCTTGCGCAGCGCGCGCGAACTGTGGGCCCTCGTGGCCCGCGAGGGCGAGCGCTGGCTCGAGGATTGCTCGCCGCCCTTCTGGGGCAAGCCCCTGTGTCCCCGCCCGGAGCCCGTGCCGGGCAAGGGCCCCTGGCGCGCCACGGAGAGCGAGCACGTCCCGATCGCGGGCATCCGGCCCAAGTCCGTGTTCCAGATCGGCGGCGCGGGCACGGTGGGCACCGGTTCGCTGCGCGGCATGCCCTTCCTGGCCGAGCTGCGGCGCGCGGGCTTCTCCATCTGGCCCTTCGATCGCGCGCGTCTGCCCCTGGTGCTGGAGATCTACCCGCGCGCGCTCACCGGTCCCGTCGACAAGTCGAGCGCCCTGGCACGATCGATGTACCTTCAGGCGCGCCACGGGGGTGAATCCAGGGCGCTGCTGGAACGGGCGGCCTCCAGCGAGGATGCCTTCGACGCCGCGGTCAGCGCCGCCTCCATGCAGCGCTTCGCCCGCGACTTCCCGCGCCTCGCCCGCCTGCCGCGCACGGCCCGCGACCGGCGCGAGGGCCGGATCTGGGTGCCGCCGCGGGATCCCGTGTTCGAGCGCTGGGCGTGAACCTGGGCGGGCGGCTATCCTCGCCGCCCGCGATGCAGCCCGAGAGCGAAGGCCGGACCCTGCCCTGCGACTCCCGCCCTGCCGAGGAGCCGGGCCCGGCCGAGGGCCGCGGCGCCTTCGGCGGATTCATCGGCCCGCGCACCCTGATTGGCAACGTGCGCGTTGCGGCGCCCTATTTGTTCGACGGCTCCCACGCGCGCTGCGGGGAACTCTTGGCGCTGCCCCAGGGCTCGGCCGCGCCCTGCGAACGCGCCCACGGCGCCCTGGGCTGGTGGCAGCTCCTCCTGGATCCCCGCGGGCTCGAGGCCAGCGACGCCCCCACGGCCGCCGCGCGCACCGACTACTTCGCCCTGTGCCTGGCTGCCCACCACGCCAGCGTGGCCACCTACGTGCCCACCGACGTGGACGCGAAGATCCGCCATGCGCTGTGGTTCGAGCAGTCCGAGGAGCTCGAGCACGCGCGCATGCGCTCGCTCGCCCTGGCCCACGGCGCCTGGGAACTGGACGGCTTCAGCGCGCGCCTGGTTCCGGTCCCCGACGAGTCGGGCGCGGGTAGCGTCAGCAGCCACGACGGCGAGCGCCTCTCGGTCTGGTGCGGCGCCCTGCTTTCCTGCCAGCATTTCGGCTGGCGCGAGGCGGCCCGTGAATTCGAGGAGCGCGTGGCGGACGAGCTGGCTCGCGAGGCGCGCGGCTTCGACGCGCTGGCCCGAAGCCGGGGCCGTGAGCTCGACTGCCTGCGCGCCGCCGCGGCCTTGACCCACAACGCGGGCGACGTGAATCAGGCGCTTTCCTCCAGCGACGCCGCGAAGGCCGCCCAGCACAGCGCCCGCTCCGGCGACGACGCCTTCGGGCGCCTGAAGGCGCGCTTCGCGGACCTTTCCACCGCGGACCCGACGCGCTTCGGCGGCGCCTTCGCCCGCGCCGGGCTGCTCTACCGCACGCTGCTCGCGGCCGAGGGCCACCGCCACTACCCCCTGCGCCAGGCGAAGTGCCTGCGCGCCCACCCGGACCTCCTGCTCCCCGTCGGTCCGTTCCTCGATGCCTGGGGCGAGCGTCTGGCGCGCTGGCGGCCCTGGGGTGACGCGGAGCGTGCCCTGGTGGTCGCGGCCCTGCTCGACGGCTGCCGCAAGGTGCCCGGACAACTGGGCTACTACCGCGCCCTGTCGGCCTTCGAGCGCGAGCTGCCCGGAGGACTCGCGCGCCTCGCGCCACAGCTCGCGGCCTCCCAACGACGCGAATTGAAGGACTCCGCCCTGCGCCAGCGCCTGGCGCTCCCGCGCGCGTCCTTCGAGCATTCCTACGCCAAGCGCGCGCGCACGCTGCTGGACGGACGGGGCTGACGCGCCGATTGCGGAGAAGCAGCGCGCTCGGCGGTGGTCGCGGGCCCGGGGAACCCTTCTGCCTACTTCGGCCGCGGGCCCCAGCCCTCGGCCGCGAGCAGCGACTCGACCCGGGCGCGGATCTCGTCCCGGATTCGCCGCACGGCGGCCGGCGCCTGTCCCCCGGGATCCTCCAGGGGCCAGTCGTCGCGGCGCAGGCCGGGCACGTTCCGGACACTGCTCGCCGCAGCCCATGGTGATCAGCAGCGCGGCGCCCTGGGCCAGCTCCGTGGTCAAGCGCTGGGGCTCGGCCCGCGAGAGATCGACGCCCACCTCCCCCCATGACGAGCGCCACCTCCGGATGCACGCGGGGCCCCGGGTTCGTTCCGGCGGAGATCGCCCGCGCCCGGGCCGGGTCCGCCAGCTGGTTGAAGAAGGCGGCCGCCATTTGGGAGCGGCCCGCGTTGTGCACGCAGGCGAAGATCACGCGCTTCATGGTTGGACCCTTCCCGGCGCCGACGCAGGGGAAATGACGCCGCTTGGCCCACAGGGCCACGTGGACCAGCGCGATCAACACCGGCACCTCCACCAGGGGCCCGATCACGGCGGCGAAGGCCGCGCCGCTGTGGATGCCGAAGCTCGCGATGGCCACGGCGATCGCCAGCTCGAAGTTGTTCGAGGCCGCGGTGAAGGACAGCGTGGCCGACTCGGCGTAGCTCGCGCCCCACGCGCTTGCTCATCAGGAAGGACACGCAGAACATCACCACGAAGTAGATCAGGAGCGGCACGGCGATGCGCAGCACGTCCAGGGCAGCTCGACGATCGTCTCGCCCTTGAGCGAGAACATGACCACGATCGTGAACAGGAGCGACACAGCGTGACCGGTCCGATGCGCGGCAGGAACTTGCGCTCGTACCATTCGCGCCCCTTGGAACCCACGAGCAGCCGGCGCGAGAGGAAGCCCGCCGCGAAGGGAATCCCCAGGTAGATCGCCACGCTGACCGCGATCTCGCCGATGCCCACGTCCACCGCCGCGCCCTCGAGGCCCAGCCAGCCCGGCAGCAGCGTGGCGAAGAACCAGGCGTAAACCGAGAAGAACAGCACCTGGAACAGGGGCGTTGAACGCCACCAAGCCGGCGCAGTATTCCCGGTCCCCCTGGGCCAGGTCGTTCCAGACGATCACCATCGCGATGCAGCGCGAGGCCCGATCAGGATCAACCCCAGCATGTACTCGGGCTTGTCGCCCAGGAAGACCACGGCCAGGCCGAACATCAGGACCGGTCCGATCACCCAGTTCTGCACCAGCGAGAGCAAGAGCACGCGCTTGTTCTGGAACACGCGGCCGAGTTCCTCGTAGCGCACCTTGGCGAGCGGCGGGTACATCATCAGCACGAGCCCCACCGCGATCGGGATCGAGGTGGTTCCGACGCTCATTCGGTCGAGGGCCCTGGTGAATCCCGGCGCGAACTTCCCCAGGACCACCCCCAGGCCCATGGCCAGGAAGATCCAGAGGGTCAAATAGCGATCAAGGAACGAGAGGCGGCCGGCGGTGCCTTGGGACGGGCTCATGGCGTTCCTTCGGTCCGTGGCCGTGGATTCGCGATCAAGGTGGCCTGCTTCATCGTCATCACACGATCATTGGGGTCCTGGGGTCGATTCACATCCCGCCCACGAGCGCCTTGAACCTCCGCAGCGTCCTGCGGCGATGCAGTAGCAGGTCCGCGGCCCGGAGACCTCCCCGCGAATCAGGCCGACGGCCTTGAGGACCTTCAAGTGCTGGGAAACCGTGGACTGGGCCAGGCCCAATTCCGTGACCATTTCACCGCACATGCAACTGGTCCGGCGCACCAGGGTGCGCAGGATCTGCACGCGCGCCGGATGCCCGATGGCTCGTGCGAGCATGGCCAGCTCCAGGTCCGCCCGCTGCCCCTCGACCGGCCGCGTGTCGGGCTTCTCGTTGGCAGGGGGGCAACATTCGCCCCCGTCCGTGGTCCGATGCTTCATCGTCAATCGACGATATCTAACGCCTGCCCTCGTTCCAACCCAGCACCCTCCGGAAGCACCGCGAGCGGACCTAGCCTTGGGCTCAGGGACTTGCCCGGGCGGCAGGCCTGCCGTGCCCGGCGTGCCGGCGCGTTCCCGGCGAGACCGTAGCCCGACCCAGGGCCGCGCAGCGCCCCATGGCCGCAGCCTCGGGCTTGGGTTGACACTTTCGGTTCCCCACTGCTAGCCTCCGAAGTGGATCATGGCTCCAGCGCTTGCCACCACGGTTGTCGGGGACGAGTGCTCCACACCTCGCGGTGCCCTGGAACGACCCGGGGCACCGGTCCACGCTCAGGCACTCCCGCGAATCGAGCCCTGCGGCTCGCCCTGGGCGCCTGAATCCCGCTTGGACCGCTTGGACCGGTCGTACCGGTTGGAAAGCGCCGGTGGGCCCGCCGTCGCGGGTGAGCCGAGGGCCGCCCCCGCCCAAGCGGCGGGGATGGGCCCAGCCGGGCCGCGGATCCCCCGCCGCCATCCCCTGGGCCGGATTCTGTCCCTCGTCCTGATCCTGCTTGCCGCCTTCCCCCTACGCGCCGAGGCACGCCACGGATCCGAGGACGCTCCAAGCTGTGCCCAACCAGGCTGCTGCTGCGAGGCCGCGGGCAAGAAGTGCTGCTGCAGCCATGCCAAGGCCAAGCCCGTGGCCTCCGCGCCGCGAACGGCGAAGTCCAATACTCCCGTGGGCGGCGTCCCCGCGGGCCTCCCCCATCCGCCCTCCAGCGTAAATCCCGTGGAGCCCCAGGGGGGACACTACGAGTCCGGGGACTGCGGCTGTTCCGAGCGGCGCGACCCGCTGGCTCCCAGCTCGCCACCGAGCGCGGCCCCATCCCCGGCCCCAGGCCCCCTCGCGGCGCCTCCCCTCGGAGCCCGGTCCTCGTCTGCACCCATTGGGGCCGTCCACTCCGCGCTGCGCGCGGCCCCGCGGCCGCCGCCGCCCCGGGACATGGCCCCCCGGAACTGAATCCTGCGCCGCCGCTCTGCTGGGCGGCTTGCGGGATTCTCCGCTGGGGACCCGTACGCGAAGTTCGCCGCCAAGCCCGGCCCGCCTGCGGCCCGTTGGCTGCATCGCCGCTCCTCCGCGGTGCTGCAAGACACACGCCATGGCGGCGCCAGGCCGGGAGTCCGCCCTCGGACGGCTCCCGCCGGCGATCTTCGAGTACAGGACACCGGCGCTCCGCCAACGTCGCCACGGCGCACGCGCCGGGCGTTTCGACGGCTCTGCGACCGCGCGCACCCTGCTGGAACGCGCCGTCGCGCCGCAAGCGACCATGGCCGAGGGCCTGGCCGCAGCGTGGACCATCCTGACGACCGTTCCGCCCCGCCTGCCGCGGGGGCGGGAGCTGCAGGGCCCGTTCGCTTCCCTGCGATTGCGTTTCCATGCACAACGACGAAGTTCGTGCGCTCCAACCGCACGACACCGCCGGGGCTCCAGGATCCAAACGGCCCTGGATCGCCCTTTTCTGCGTCATGGCCGCCCTGGGGGGCCTGATGCTGCTCGCGGACGCGACCGCGCGACGACTCCGCGCCGGTGCCGAGGACCAGCGCCGCGCGACCACGACGGGACGTCACCTCGTTCCGCTCGATTGGCCGGACTTCACCCTGACGACCGAGGACCGGCGCCGGCTTGCGCTCCGCGACCTGCTGGGCAGCGTGTGGATTGCCGACGTGCTTTCCCTGCAGTGCACGGTCTGCCCTCCCCTGAGCGGCCGGATCGCCGAGGTGCAGGAGCGGCTCCAGCAAAAGTCCGTGCGCTTCGTTTCCTTCTCGATCGACCCCTCCGCGACGCCCGCAACGCTGGCCCAGCACCGCGCCAAGTACCGCCGCGCGGATCCGCAGCGCTGGACCCTGCTGCAGGCCGACCTTCGCCAGGTGCCGCGCCTGCTGGTCTGGCTCGACATGGCCGCCACGGAGGACCTGGCGCGGGCACTGCTCTGCACGCTTCGACCGCGCTTCTTCCTCGTCGATCACCAGGGCGCCTTAGGGGCTCCTACGACGCGGAGATTCCCGAACAGCTGGTGTGGCTCGCCCACGATGCGGACGACTTGGTTCTCGCATCCGAAGCCTCCGCCCCAGCCGCACCGCAACCATCCCAAGGAGACATCCGATGAACAAGAATCTCTGGACCCGGCTCGGTGCCGGCGTCGCCGCCCTGATCGTGCTCATTCTCGGCACCATCCTGTTCGTCCAGCAGCGCGCCTCGCGCGACGCGGACCCCGACGGGGACGCCTCCGAGGAGGCCGAGCTCCCCGTGCTCTGGGACGCCCCGGCCTTCACCTTCCAGGACCAGCAGGGCCGCCCCGTGTCCAACGCGAGCCTGCGTGGCTCGGTTTGGATCGCCAATTTCTTCTTCACCCAGTGCACGTCGATCTGCCCGGGAATGACCGCAAAGATGGTGCTCTTGCAGACGAGCCTCTCCGGACTGGACCTCGAATTCGTGTCCTTCTCCGTGGACCCGGATCACGACACTCCCGACATCCTGGCCCGCTATGCCCAGGACTGGAACCCCGGTGAATCTCGCTGGCGGCTGTTGAGCACCACCCCCGACGGTCTGGCTCGCACCGCCGCGGGGATGAAGGTCAGCGTCCAGGCCACCGACGACGTCAAGGACCCGATTCTCCACAGCAACCGGTTCCTGCTGGTGGACGCGGAGGGCCGCGTGCGGGGCGCCTACGACAGCAGCGACGATGGGAGTCTGGAACAACTGGTCCTGCATGCGCGCCACCTGGTGGGCGACGAGCGGGGTGCGGCGGCTTCAGGGGACGCCCTGGCGGCCCTCGACGGGAAGTCGCTGTTCAGCGCCTTGGGCTGCGCGGCCTGCCACGGGGACGTCCGCCTCGCTCCGCCCCTGGGTGGACTGCTCGGGGCCAGGGTGCCACTGGAGGGCGGCACATCCGTCATCGCCGACGCGGCCTACCTCGAGCAGTCGATCGTGGATCCCTGGGCGCTGCTCGTGGCGGGCTACGGTCCGACGATGCCGAACTACCGCGCTCACTTGAACGCGGATCGGCTGCGGGCGCTGGTCGAGTTCGTCGGAGCCGGAGAACTGCCCGGGAAGAGCGGCGCGCGCGCGGAGTCCCTGGCGACCGAACAGGCCGTCGACCCCGTGTGCAAGATGAAGGTCACGGTGACCGCAGAGACCCCCTCGGCCGTCGTCGGCGGGCACACGACCTGGTTCTGCTGCGAGTACTGCCGGGATCGCTTCCTGACCGATCCCAAATTCCAGTCCCCGGCCGGCGCGGGGGAAGCGAAGGACGGCCAGAGCGCGACTTCGCAATCACAGCCGCGCATCGATCCCGTCTGCAAGATGGAGGTGGAGGTGAACGCGGACACGCCCTCGTCGATCTTCGAGGGTCGCACGTACTGGTTCTGCTGCGATTTCTGCCGCGAGAGCTTCGCCGCCGATCCCAGGGCTTTCGGGCCTGGAGCTCCCTCGTTGTTCGAACGGCCCGCCCAGCCGGCCGCGGAACCCGCGGGCGGCGAGTGGGCCGCGCTCTCCCCGACGGAGCACGTCCCCGTGGCCTTCGTGCTCGACGCTGGAGCCGAGGTCGTGGACTTCTCCGGCCCCTGGGGCGTGTTCCTGTACGCCCACGTGGAAGGCCGCCAAGACTCGCCGTTCCAAATGTACGTGGTCGCCGAGACGACCGAGCCCATCCGATTGAGCGGCGGCCTGCAGGTCGTTCCCGACCACTCCTTCGACTCGGCGCCGCAGCCCCGAATCATCGTCGTTCCGGCCCTGGGGAACGAGCTTCGGAGGCTCTGCTCCAGTGGCTCAGGAGAGCCTCGCGGAAGACGGATCTGACCATGTCCGTCTGCAACGGAGCGTTCGCCCTGGGACGGGCCGGGCTGCTCACGGGCAAGACGGTGACGCTGCACCACAGCGCCTACGGCATGTTCGCGGCGAGCTTCCCCGACGTTTCGGTGCGTCGCGGTGCGCGATACGTCGACTCCGGCACCGTGGCCACGGCCGGCGGCCTGTCCTCGGGGATCGACCTGGCCCTGCATGCCGTGGACCGCTTCTTCGGCCGCAAGGCCGCGCTCCGCACGGCGCTGGACCTGGAATACCAGGGCACCGGTTGGACGGATCCGGATTCAAACACGGCCTACCTCGAGCGGCCGATCTCGACCGCGGAGCATCCCCTGTGCCCTGTGTGCGAGATGGAGGTCCTCCCCACCGCCCCCCTGCGCCGCGAGCACGAAGGGCGCACGTACCTGTTCTGCGCGGAGGGCTGCAAGACGATGTTCGAGCGGATGCCCGAGAAGTTCGTGTTTCAGTAGCGGCCGCGCTCCGCGCTCCGCGGGGGGAACGCTGGCACCGGAGGCGGGCACCCTCCGGCCTGGGATCCCCCGCGGGCGCGGGCGAAACGCCCAATCGTGGGGCCCGCGGCACTGGGTCGTCGCACGGATCCTCGGACACGGCGTTGCCCGACGCACAGGCCCTGGACCATGGTCCGGCGGCTTCTGCGCAGTAGCGCGGCGCGGGTACGGCCTCAGCGCGTGCGCAGCACGCGCACGGTGTCGTCCATGGGCAGGGCGAAGAGCGCGTCGCCCCGGCGCGACCAGCGCGTGAAGAAGACCCCCGCCGTGTGCGGCTGGCGCAGGAGGACCTCACCCGACTGCGCGTCCCACAACTCGAGGTCGCCATTGCCGAGACCGGCCGCGATGCGCCGGCCGTCGGGGGCGAACGACAGGTGAAGCACGCTGCTCGACGCCTCCGGGAACGCCCCGAGCGCCTTGCCCGAGTGTGCGTCCCAGCGCCGCACCTCTCGGCCCCCCGGCGCTCAGGAGCACGTTCTCGAGCGGGTGGAAGGCCAGGGCGAGCGCACCGGGCCGATGGCCCTCGAGCCGCGCCGCGAGCTTGTGGGTGCCGAGGTCCCACAGCCGCACGATGCCGTCGGAGTGCCCGGCGGCGAGCCGGGTCCCGTCGGGCGAGAAGTGCAGGTAGTCCACCCGCCCGGGCGCGTCCGCGAGCGTCGCCAGCGGCGCTCCGTCGGGAACGCTCCACAGGCACACGTCGCCGCCCGCGCCCGCGCCCGCGAGCAGGCGAGAGTCAGGCGAGAACGCCGTCGCGAGCACCTGACCTTCGTGGTCGGCGAGGACCTTCAACTCGGCCCGCGTCTCGGCGTCCCAAAGCACGATGCGTCCGTCGTTGCCGGTGGTGGCGAGGAAGCGTCCATCGGCGCTCCAGTCCACGCCGACTCCAGAGGTCCCGTGGCCGTCCCAGCGCGCGAGTTCCCGGCCGGTCTCGACCTCGACGATGCGGACGAAGCCGCCCCAGCCCGTGGTCGCGGCGCGCGAGGCCGTCCGGGGAGAGCGCGAGCGAATAGGAAGTCGACGGACCGCGCCAGATCGAGCGCGCCGGCTCGAGGGGCCTCAGGTCCCAGGTGCGCACGCTGCCGTCCGCGGCGCCCGTGAAGAGGAGTTTCCCGCCCGGGTGCGCGGCGACGCTTTGCACGCTGCGGGTGTGCCCGGCGTACTCGCTGAGCAGCTTCCCGCTGGCCCGCTCCCACAGGCGCAGCGTCAGGTCCGCGCCGACGGTCGCGAGGCGCGCGCCGTCCGGCAGGTAGCAGAGGTCGTTCAGTTCGCCTTTGGCGACTCCCGGCGCCGTGGTGTCGAGCGTGCGAAGCAGCGCCAGCGTGCGCGCGTCGTACAGGCGCGCGCGGCCGTCCGCGTAGGAGACCGCGAGCTCGTCTCCCGCGGGCCCGGGGGGCGCGAAGGCCAGGTCGCGCACGGCCTGGTAGTCGTCGTTCTTCGGCGCGAACAGGCGCCGCGCTTCCCCCCACCCGCCCACGGTCCACAGGGCCACGTCGCCGTCCCAGGTGCCCGCCGCCAGCAGTGTTCCGTCGGCGTTGAAGTCGATGGCCGCGATCGGCTTGACGCCGTGCTCGAGGTGCTCGAGCCGCACCCCTTTCACGCTGTCCCACAGCTCGACGATGCCCCACACGCCCCGCGCTCGGGGTGCGGTCCCAAGAGCACACCGCCAGGAGGTCGTCGGGCCCGAAGGCCAGCGCCGCCACGCCCTTGCCCGGCCCGGCGAGAACCGCGAGCTCGCGCCCGCTCTCCACCTCGTACAGCCGGGTCTTGCCGTCCGAGGATGCCACGGCGAGCCGCGCGCCGTCGGGTGAAAACTCGGGCGACCAGACGGCGGCCTTGGAAACACGCAGCTCGTGGCGCGTCGCTCCGCTCTCCGCCTCCACGATGCGGGCCGAGCCGTCCCCGCAGGCCGTCGCGAGCCACTTGCCGTCCGGCGAAACGGCGAGGTCGGTGATCGTCGCGCTGTGCAGCGCGTGCACGGCCGCGCTGCGCGAAGCGAGGTGGGCGATGTACTGGTGCTCGAAGCCGCGGTGCTGCGGCGGGGCCTCCGCGAGCCAGCGCGCCACCTGGTCGGTCTCGTGCAGCCGCAAGGAAGTCTCCGCGGCGCGCATCGCCGCGCAGTACAGCCGCCATTCCAGGCTGCGGGCCGGCGACTCCTGGGGCAGGGCCAGACAGAGCGCGAGGGCGAGGGCCTGCATCACGCACCCTCCAGGTGGCGCTTGAGGGCCTCGAGCGCGGCCCCCCAACCGGAGCGCAGCTCATCCGCCTCGCGCCGGGTCGCGATGCGCGTGTGGTTGAGCGTAATGCCGGTCTTGCCCTGCCCCTTGTCCGCGAAGAGCACTTCGACCTGGCTCCCCAGAGCGCGCGTGGCGTGCTCCCAGGCGAGGCGCAGGTCCTTGTCGGCGCGAATGCGCGTGAAGCGCAGGCGATCGCCGTCGCCGTTGGTGAGCGCGCCACCTTCGGCGAAGCTCACCTGCGTGCCCGCGCCGAGCCAGCGGTCGAGGTCGGCCTGGCTGCCGAACGACGCGAAGACCCGCCCCAGGGGCGCGGCGACGGTCTTCGTGGAGCAGATCGAATAGCCCGTGGGCCTGCCGTCCTTCTCCTTCTGCCCCTTGGCGCGCTCGTACTCGACCACGATCGTTGTCGCCCACCAGGCGTCCTTGCCGACCTGTTCCAGCACGAGGTTGGAGAGCTCGCGCCGGCCCTTGGCGAGTCCTCCGGCCTGGTCGAGCGCGGCGAACCACTGGGCCAAGGTCTTGCCGGTTTTCTCCTTCGCGGAGGCGTCGTGGATCTCGGGGCTCGCTTGCGCTTCGATCTTCATGCGTGTTTCCGGTTGGGCTGGGACAGGGACCGCCCCTCGGCCAGCAGGCGTTCGACGTAGTCGCGCAGTTGCACGATGGCCGCGTCGTAGGCTTCGAAGTTGCGGTAGGTGCGCGCGAGCATCACGGCGCCCTCCATGGTGGTCAGCACGAACACGGCCATGCGCCGCGGGTCGGTGTGCGGAGGCAGCCGGTCCTTGGAGGCGCCGAAGCACTCCGCGATCGCCTCCAGCCAGCCGTCGAAGTTTTGCGCCAGCAGAGCCCGCGCCTGGGGATGGGTCTCGCCGACCTCGAGGACCAGGTTCCCGATCGGACAGCCGTGCCGGAACTCGGTCATCTCCAGCATCGAGCGGTAGCCCGCCATCAGACCGAAGACGCGCTCGATCGGATCCGGGTGCCGCTCCCAGATCGCCGCCAGCACCTCGGGGTAGAGCAGCTCCTTGCGCTTCTCCAGCGTGGCGTGCAGCAGGTCCTGCTTCGTGGGGAAGAAGTAGTACAGGGACCCCGGCAGCACCCCCGCCTTGCGCGCGATCTGCGCCAGCCCGGTGTTGCCGTAGCCTTGGAAAACGAACAGCTCCATGGCGGCTTCGATGAGCTTTTCGCGGGTGTCAGCTCGGGTGGTCATGGGCGGAGAGGGGCCGGGGCGGCGGGGCGTGGCGGCGGTGGTAGTTGGTCAGCCAACTAAGATCGGACCATGCCGACGTCCCCCCCGTCAATCCCCCCCTACCGTGCCCGGATGACCCTGCGCGGCCCCGTCGCCGGGTGGAGGCCGCCTAAGGTGGGGTCGCACAAGGGCGCCTGTCAGTGCTCTCCGCGCACCGCATGAACTCGCATCTGCCTCGGCCCGCCCCACTCAACGGCCGAGGCATCTCGCGGTCCGCGGCCTGGCTTGGGGCCATGGCCCTGTGCGAGGATTGGCGATCACTTCAGCCTGGGCGCTTCCAAGGTACGAATTCTTCGTCTCAGCCAATCCAGCTCTCGGTGAATATCCTTGAGTTCGGGAACAGTGGCCGGATTCACGGACGCCACCTCGAACTTCATCTGGCCGTCAAAACCGGGAGAGGACCACCACTGGGACAGCCTAATGCTGCCATCGGGGGAACGTACTCGGGATGAAGGGGCCTTCTCCCGTAGCGGAGAAGGTCGTCTCCACCTGTCCTCGTGCGCGCATTTCCGCGAAGATCTCCTCAGCCACCAATCTGCACGTTTCGGTTAGACTGGCCGCAGAGTTCTTCAATTGGGCCAAATCAACGCCTTCGTACTTTTGTTCCAGGGTCGGCTGCGGCAAAACCTCGCGGCTGCCTGGGTCCTCATTCGGTGGCACGACCACCTTAGGGCTGGCTGGTGAATCGGGTTCCAGCACCATGCAGTCTTGGCGGGCGGCTAGGATCGTCCTCAAGACGACGGATCGATTCATCGGACAACGAGCCGTCGGCACTTGGAGGGCTAGCGCTTGGGTGGCCGTCTGGGCGCAGGACGTACAGTGCAAGCCCTGCAACACCCGCGAGCAGCAACAGCGCTAGCCCTCGCCGATCCATCGCTACATGCACGCTGAGCACGTCAGGTGGAGCTTGACGTAGATGGCCGAGGGGTCACCAGGACATCTCTTCGAGACGTCAACGCTGTCATCGCAGTCCAGTACCGCATCCCCTGATGTCTGTGGGGGAATTGCAGTTCGCTCCGGTACAGAAGATGTTGATGTGCCAGTGCAACGTGCATCCCGTACCGCACGGAAACCCGGGAGTCGGATCGATGTAGCCCTGCGCGCTGCAGGGGACGTTACCGCAATCGCAGTTGTAGACAGTCGGAACGCACCCGCCGACGCACTGGAGTGAGTCCCCTTGTACTACCGGCGCGCTAGCGGGGGAGGGGGCGAGCAAGACAGCCAACGCCAGAAATTTGATCAGCTGACAATCTCCTGTCGAAAATGGAGTCACGAAAGTGTCACCACCGACAAGATCATAGCATCCTGGACTGCGAGGTAACGGAAGAGGTTTCGCCTGCGAGTGGATTGCCTTGCAATGCATTACACCGTCATGAGTTACGACAGGGGGCGGCGATGTTTGCGCCGAGCGGGACTACGGCCTGGCCCATGTGGGCATCGGACGCCGGGAGGATGGCTCGTGTCGCCCGTCTTGCCAGCCTGCTGCGGCGGTGCGGCGTCGAACCAGGGCCCCGGGGCCTCACCATGAGACTGTGGCGGGTGATGGAAACCGAGGGCGGGACGCGCCCCGGCTGGCCGCCGTCGTGGCGTGCCTGGATGCGAGCATCAAGTGGGTGCGAATGCGGCGCACGTCGGCTACGCGCTCCAGCCTCGAGCCCGTGCGCGATTCGCGCGCGGCTCGGCGATCCCGCCCAGAACCTCCTCGTCGTGCATGTGGCGGGCAGCAAGGGCAAGGGCTTCACCTCGTTGTCACGTGCCGCGGCACGTGGCCCCCGGGTGGAGGCCGCCTGAGGTGGGGTCGCACGCTTCCTCCACGGACGGGAGACACCTGGTTCCCCTACCTGCGGGGGAGCGTCCGCGCGCTTCGAGAGGGGGCGGCGGCGTCAGAGATCCCGGAGGACCGGGCTCAGGCGGCCACCGATACCCGCAGGAAGGTCGCGGGGATGTGGGTCGCGCCGGGGCTGGGGCTGCGGTTCTCCGCCTCGAACAGTTCCTCGAGCCGCCGCCCGAGCTCCGCGGCCCGACCGGTCTTCGCCGCGGCCTCGAAGGCGTTCATTGTGGGCCCGTAGAACTCCCGGAAGAGGGCGACGAACTGCGCCGGGGGCCGCGGGTACGAGAACGTGTAGGTGTCCCGGGCGAACGAGATCCTCCCGCGCGCCACGCCCGCGGCCGCGAAGCGCTCGACCACGTGCTCCTCCACGCCCCAGGTCATCGGGCTGACGAATCCCTCCGGCGGCGGAGGCGAGTAGGCGGAGCAGGTCTTCAGGATCTGGGCCACGAGCGTCGGATCGTTGGGGATCCAGTTGCCCATCACGATCCGGCCGCCCGGGCGCGTCACGCGCACCATCTCCTTGGCGACCTCGACCGGCCTTGAGGCGAACATCGCGCCGAAGATGCTGACGACCAGGTCGAAGCTCTGGTCGGCGAGCCCCTGCAGGTTGCCGGCATCCCCCGCCTGGAAGGTGCAGTTCGCAAGCCCGCTCTCCTGGGCGCGCCGCCTGCCGGCCTCGACCAGATTTCTCGCGATGTCGACCCCGAGCACATCGGCCCCGAGCCGCGCGGCGGGCAGGGCGGTCGTGCCGTCGCCGCAGCCCAGGTCGAGGACCCTGGTGCCGGGCGCGATGCCGAGGCTCTTCGCGAGCGCCTCGCCGCTCGAGCGCATGCTCTCCGCGATGCGGGTGAAGTCGCCCTTCTCCCAAAGGGCCTGGTTCGGATTCGTGGTGGTGTTCATGGGGCGCTGCGCAGGGGATCGAGGTGGGTCGGGTACGTGGAGCACGGGGTCGACGTGGGAGGCAAGCGGACGCCTGTTTCAGAACGACTGATCCGTAACGGCCGGATCCTAGGCAGGGCCGAACGGAATTCCAGAACGAAGGGTGGCAAATTCGCCGGACCCGTCCTAAACTGTTGCCAGCAAGGAACCTAGAGACCCGATGGCCCGCCCCAGAACCTACGTGCGCGACGAAGTGGTGAGCAGGGCAGCGGACCTGTTCGTGCGCAAGGGCTACGAGGGCGCCCACCTGGAGGAGCTGGTGCGGGTCACGGGCCTGAACCGCTTCAGCCTCTACAAGGAGTTCGGCGGCAAGGAGGGTCTCTTCCAGGCCGCCCTGGACGCCTATCTGGAGCGGATGGACTCGCTGGGGGCGATCCTGCGGCGCGAGCCCCGGGGGCTCTCGAACCTGCGGGCGTTCTACGCCGATCTGCTTTCCCGGGACTTCCCCCACGGCTGCCTGGCGGTGAACACGATCCGCGAGAAGCACGTGGTGCCCGAGCGGGTGTTCGCGACGATCGAGCGCTTCGCGGCCGACTCGGAGGAGCAGCTTCGCGGCAACCTGGCCGCCGCCCGCGAGCGCGGGGAACTGGCCGCGACCACGGACGTGGACGGGCTCGCGCGGGTGCTCACGGCCCTGAACATGGGCCTGATGACCTACGGCGTGGTGGCGCCGGGGCGCGCGTCGGCGCAGCAGGTCGGGGCGTTGCTCGAGCGCGTGTTGCGCTAGCGGGCCCTGGTCGATGCCGCCGCGAGGCGTCCCGGCGGCGCCCTCAGCCTTTCCCCCACCCGGGCAAGGCGGCGGCCTGTTGGATCCAGGCGGCGAGCTGGGTTTCGTCGAGGGAGTCGTGCTCGTGGACGTCGAGATAGCGCGTGTCGTCGCTCTTCGACGGGCCGGGCGGGGGCGGCCGCAGCGACGCGCCGTTGAAGAACGCGACCTTCACGTACTTCGTGAAGCAGTGGAAGCTGAGGAGCCAGCCCTGGCCTTCGACGCCGTAGAACGGCGAGTTCCATTTCACGGCCTTGGCGGCCGGGACGTTCGCGAGGGCGCGCGTCGCCACGGCGTCGATGCGGCGGCCGACGGCCTGCTTCCAGCCGGGCATGGCGGCGATGTACGCCTGGACGGCGAGGTCGCCGTCCGCCTTCGCGATCTGGGGGTTGCCGCCGGAGAGAAGGCGCGGTTGGGCGGGATTCTTCTTCGGTGAGGAGCTCTTCTTCGGCGTCGTGCCCGTCGCGTGGAGTGCCATGGCGCTCTTCACGAGCGCCTTGAACGCGCGCGCGAAGGTGAGCTTGACGACCTTCGCGTAGGCCTCGCCGGTGCAGAGGATGCCCCCGTGGGCTCCGTGCGACCAGATGGGGTTGTTCCACTTCCATTCTTCGATGATCGAGCGATCGGCGGAGAGCACGAGGGCGCGCATGCGGGCGAGGGTGGCGCCGCGCCAGTCCGCGAGATCGCGGATGCGTTGGTCGATCCGCTTGCCGGCGGGCGTCGCGCGGCCGGCCGACGGCTTCGCGCCTTTCGCGGGCTTCTTGGGGGTCATGGCGGGCATGGGGAGCGCTGCGGGAGGGTCTCGCGGTCGCGGGCAGAGGAGAAATTCATTCCACCCGCCTGCGACCCTTTGTCCAGTCAGGGCCTCACGGGAGTTGTAAGGGTGCGCACGATCCCGCTGGCCGGACCTTCGGCGCAGGCCGTCCCCCATCCCACGCCAGGGCCCCCTGGCTCGCCCCGAGACCCTGGGAAGCCCCTCCCGAACGGCTGCTTGCGGAGGGCGGCGACGGCGTCGACCCCTCCAAACGCGACGAGATGGCCGGGTCGAGGACCTGGACGCGAGAGGAACTCCAGCACGCTGCGGGACCAGCAGGCGCCGGAGCCACCGCGCAGCGACGAAGCCGAGAGCCCCCGCGCCGCTGGTTGCGCCGGCGACTCAACCGGCCGTCTTCGTGATCGAACCTTTCGGGGGCCAGTCGAGCGTGTCGTCGATGGCCTGGACCTCGTCGGGCGCGAGGTCGGGAAAGGGCAGCTTGCCCTCGGCGCGCCAGCGTGCCACCTCGTTCTCGGCCGCCCGGCCGCGAGTGCGATCCAGGCCGCCGTCTCGCGCCAAATAGGTCGTGCTGGACGGAAAGGCGAAGCCCGATCCGCTCTCCTCGATGACCTGCATCATGCGCAGGAAGATGTCCTCGCGCACGGCCAAGAACTCGTTGAAGTCCTGCGTGCCCACGTAGGCGAACACCTCGAGATCGAGCGAGTAGGCTCCGAAGCCCACCATTCGGACCCGTTGGGGGTCAGGCAGCACCTTGGGGTGGGCCAGCAGAATCCTGCGCAGTCCGTTGAGCACATGGCGGAGCTGATCGGGCGTGGTCTCGTAGCGCAGCCCAAGCGTGGTGATCAGGCGAATGCGGTCGCGTTTCGCGAAGTTTTCGAGCTGCAGCCCCGAGAACTCCGCGTTGGGCACCGTGATCACGGTGCGATCGAGCGTGCGGATCCGCGTCGAGCGCACGCCGATGTCCTCGACCGTGCCGACTTTGTCGCCGAACCGGCAGAAGTCGCCCGGCCGCACGGGCTGATCCACCAGCACCGAGACTCCGCCGAAGAAGTTCTCCAGGGTCTTCTGAGCCGCCAGAGCGAGCGCCAGTCCGCCCACGCCGAGCCCGGCGATGATCGCCGTGACGTCGAAGCCGAAGGTGTCCAGCGTGGCCAGGCCGGTCATCGCGCCGACGGCGATCTTGATCGCCCGCGCGCCGAGCGGGACCAGGTAGACCGCGCCCACCTGTCCGCGCTCGGTGAGGCGTCCACGCGTGGCGGCGGCGAGCAGATCGATCGCGCGGAACACCAGCCAGGCGACCGCCCCAATGAGCAGCACCTTGCTGACTTCGCGAGCGAAGTGGTTCGCGGGAACCGAGAGCAGGAGCAGGTGCAGGCCGGCGTTGAGAACGCCGATCGTCGCCACCAGCCTCAGGGGGCCCACGAAGAGCTCGAGGAGTTTGTCGTCGAGCTCGGTTTCCGAGCGCCGCGTCAGGGGCTTCAGGATGCGCACGATGACGCTCGCGATCACCCAGGCGGCCAACCACGCCCCCAGGACGAGCAGGAGCATGCCGATCCACTGCCACGGGGCCATCTCGAGGAACTGCGTTCCGGTGAGCGCATTCGGCAGGTGTTCGAGCACCGGGGCCAGCCCGATCTCCGAGTAGATCGGCTCGATGTCCGCGACGGTGCTCGACGCGAACTTCCAGATCAGCTGGCTGTCCTGGCCTTCCACGCGGGCCAGCAGGACCTGGCAGTCGCCGCGCTCGTGGGCGATCACCCCCACCAGATCCTGACCGGGCTTCTGTCGGTCGCCCTGCTCGCCCGCCGGCTCGTCGCTCAGGAGGTCCAGGTCGATCCACAGGCTCCGGTCGAGCAGAAACTTGAGCTGGCGCGCCAATCTGGGCCCCATGTTCGCGCGACTGCCCGCGGGCAGCCTCGACAAGTCCAGGAACTCGGCTGCCGCCGTCCAGCGATTCTCCCTGCAGTGCTGCAGGAAGCCGCGCACGGCCGACCGCGGCGTGCCGCGATCCCAGACGTCGTCGGGCGGGGCGTCGAGCTGGGCCTCCAGCGGCGTCGCCTCCCGGGGAGGCTGGCCTTGCGGCGGGACCGGGCCCGCGCCTCCATCGGCCACGGCACCCTCGCACAGTGCCGCGAGCATGAACAACAACGCCAGGCAGGTGCGTGGAAGCTTGAGTAGCGGTCTCCATTCGGGTCGAGATTGCATGGTGTTCCTCCTCAACCTGCACCGTAGCGCACGGTCGCCACCCCGTCACGGGAGTTTGCGGCCCCGCCCGACAATTGAACTCGCAGGGTCGAATCCTGGCTGTCGTCCCGAATTCGTGCGCTACGCTGGGAGAATGATGCGAGCTCCGCGCTTCGACAGCGAGCCGGGAGGAGTCGATCGAGACCCGCTGTTTCGCCGGCCCTGGCAAGCCTCGTCCGGGGTGCACTGGGCCTTCCCGTCGTGGTGTTCGAACCCCCGCGGCCCGCGGCTGACTCCGGATCGCTCGCGGCGTGCTCGGGTCGCGAGCCGAGGGGGGCCAGGTTGCTGAAATCCGGGCTGGGATCCGGGTTGATGTGGCGCTTTGCGGGCCTCTACCTGTGCGAGGGGGCTCCGATCGGATTCCTGTGGTGGGCGCTGCCCACGATCCTGCGCGAGCGCGGTGTCGCTGTGGATCGGATCGGCGCGTTGGTTTCGTGGCTCGTCCTGCCCTGGGCGCTCAAATTCCTCTGGGCCCCGCTGCTGGACATGGGAAACGGCCGCAACCTGCGCCTCTGGATCGTCTGCGCCCAACTGGTGATGGCTGCGACTCTGCTGCCGCTCGCCCTGGCCGGCCTGGAGCGCAACTTCGGGTGGATCGCGTGCTCGCTTGTGGTCCACGCGCTGGCGGCGGCGAGCCAGGACGCGGCGATCGATGCGCTCGCCATCCGCAGCGTGGCCCCCGGCCAGCAGGGTCGGCTCAACGGATGGATGCAGTTCGGCATGCTCGCCGGGCGATCGCTCTTTGGGGGCGGAGCCCTGCTGGCGCGATCCTGGGTCGGCGACCGGGGCGTGGTGCTGGCGCTGTCCGCCAGCCTGGGGATCGCGGCGCTGGCGCTGGCGCTGCGCACGAGCTGGTCGCCACAGGCGCGGCTCGACTCGACGCCCCAGCCGGTGTGGCGCAACCTGGGGATCGCCCTGCGCCGGCGCGCGACCTGGCTGGGCCTGCTGTTCGCGGCCACCGCGGGTGCCGGCTTCGAGGCGCTGGGCGCCATGGCCGGTCCCTTCCTGATCGACAGCGGATTCGACGATCGCATGGTGGGTCGCTTCTTCGGCCTGACGGCGGTGGTCGCCATGGCTGCGGGCGGCTTCCTCGGCGGTTTCGCCAGCGACCGGTACGGTGTGCGGCTTTCGACAGCCATCTCCGGCCTCGGGCTCGGCGCATGCCTGATGGTCCTGGCCTGGCTCGCGCGCCAGGCACCGCCCCCCGAGTTGCTGAACGCAAGCATGACCGCGATCTACTTCGCCATCGGTGCATTCACCGCATCCAGCTATTCGCTCTTCATGGCGTTGACCGATCCGGCGTTGGGTGCGACACAGTTCAGTGCCTTCATGGGCGCGACAAACCTGTGCGAGTCCTGGAGCGCGCGCGTCGGCGGCACGCTGTCCGCGCACCATGGCTATGCCACCGCCTTCGCCGCTCCGGCCGTGATCGGCCTCCTCGCGCTGCCACTGCTTTCACTGCTGCGGAGGCGGCCCGAGCAGGCAGGGCGAGGGCCCATCGTGTAGACTCGCCGACATGGCCGCCCCCGACCCCGACGATTCAAGGACACCCTCCGGGCCGTCGGACGGCCTCGCCTCGAGCTCGAAGCTGCGGCTCGGCGAATTCGAGCGTCACGTCGTGCTGCGCCGGCTATGCATCGAGGACTTCGAGCAACTCGTGGCGATGCAGGAAGCCTGCTTCCCCGGAATGGTCACTTGGAAGCGCGAGCAGATCGAGTCCCAGCTCAGTTGCTTTCCCGACGGCCAGTCCGTGATCGAGCATCAGGGCCAGATCGTCGCCTCGGCCAGTTCGTTGATCGTCGATTTCGACGAGTACGCCGATTGGCACAACTGGAAAGTGATCGCGGACGGAGGCTACATCCGCAATCACGACCCGGAGGGCGACACGCTCTACGGGATCGAGGTCATGGTCCACCCGCATTTCCGCGGGCTGAAGCTCGCTCGCCGACTGTACGCGGCCCGCAAGGACCTGTGCCGTCGCCTCAATCTGGCGCGGATCATCATTGGCGGTCGCATCCCGGGCTATCACGAGCACTCGCACACCCTCAGCGCCCGCGAATACGTCGAGAAGGTCATCAATCGCGGCCTCTACGACCCGGTCCTGACCACCCAGACCGCCAATGGTTTCGTGCTGAAGCGCCTGATCCCCGAGTATTTCCCTTCGGACGTAGAGTCGCGCGGCTTCGCCACGTTCCTGGAGTGGACCAATCTCGACTACCAGCCGGGGTCACGCTTCCGGATGCAGCGTGTTTCGCTGGTTCGAATCTGCGCTGTGCAGTACGAGATGCGACTGATCCACTCCTTCGAGGAATTTGCCACTCAGTGCGAATTCTTCATCGACACGGCCTCGGACTACAAGTCGGACTTCGTGCTGTTTCCCGAGCTCTTCACCTCGCAACTCCTGACCACGATCAAGGCCAAGCACCCGGCCGAGGCGGCGCGTCAGTTGGCGGATTTGACGCCCCGCTACCTCGACACGTTCACCGCCCTCGCGATCCGCTACAACGTGAACATCGTCGGCGGCTCCCAGTTCGCGGTCGAAGACGGGGAGCTGCGCAACGTCTCCTACCTCTTCCGCCGCGACGGGACGATCGGCCGCCAGTACAAGATCCACATCACGCCCGCCGAGCGTCGTTGGTGGGGCGTGAAGCAAGGCAACAAGGTCGAGGTGTTCGACACCGACCGGGGCAAGATCGCCATTCTGATCTGCTACGACGTCGAGTTCCCGGAGCTGGCGCGCATCGCCGCGAGCAAAGGGGCCCAGATCGTGTTCGTGCCCTTCAACACGGACAACCGCAACGGCTACCTGCGCATCCGCCACTGCGCGCAGGCGCGCTGCATCGAAAACCACCAATACGTGGTGATCTCGGGCTGCGTCGGCAACCTCCCGTTCGTCGAGAACGCCGACGTGCACTACGCGCAGTCGGGGATCTTCACGCCGGCCGACTTCAGCTTCGCGCGCGAGGGGGTCGCGGCCGAGTGCATGCCGAACATCGAGACCCTGATCGTCCAGGACGTCGACATCGAGCTCCTGCGACGCCACAAGCAGCGCGGTTCGGTGCAGAACTGGAACGATCGGCGCACCGACCTGTATCGAGTCGAGTACAGGGACGGGCGCGACGGGCCTGAGTTCTCGATCTAGCGTCCGGCCCGAGGGGCACGCGGGGGGACTCCAGGGTCTGACGCGACGTTGTTGCGCCGCTGGTGTCGTGGTCCAGAAGTACGCCGACAGGGGCGGGCCACCCTTGTCGGCGTGCTTCGGGAGCAGAACACTGGAGTGGCACGGACTGGCGCCCCCCCGTGCTTGCGGCCCTGGTCGATGCCGCCGCGAGGCGTCCCGGCGGCGCCCTCAGCCCTTCCCCCACCCGGGCAAGGCGGCGGCCTGTTGGATCCAGGCGGCGAGCTGGGTTTCGTCGAGGGAGTCGTGCTCGTGGACGTCGAGATAGCGCGTGTCGTCGCTCTTCGACGGGCCGGGCGGGGGCGGCCGCAGCGACGCGCCGTTGAAGAACGCGACCTTCACGTACTTCGTGAAGCAGTGGAAGCTGAGGAGCCAGCCCTGGCCTTCGACGCCGTAGAACGGCGAGTTCCATTTCACGGCCTTGCGCGCGCCCGGGACGTTCGCGAGGGCGCGCGTCGCCACGGCGTCGATGCGGCGGCCGACGGCCTGCTTCCAGCCGGGCATGGCGGCGATGTACGCCTGGACGGCGAGGTCGCCGTCCGCCTTCGCGATCTGGGGGTTGCCGCCGGAGAGAAGGCGCGGTTGGGCGGGCTCTTTCTTCGGTGAGGAGCTCTTCTTCGGCGTCGTGCCCGTCGCGTGGAGCGCCATGGCGCTCTTCACGAGCGCCTTGAACGCGCGCGCGTCGATGCGCTCGCCTTCACGGATGTCGATCGCGCGCCGCGTGTTGCCCGTGAGGCTCGCGTTGAAGAGCTCCGCGGGGTCCGCGAGGGCCGCGCCGCGCGCGAAGGTGAGCTTGACGACCTTCGCGTAGGCCTCGCCGGTGCAGAGGATGCCCCCGTGGGCTCCGTGCGACCAGACGGGGTTGTTCCACTTCCATTCTTCGATGATCGAGCGGTCGGCGGAGAGCACGAGGGCGCGCATGCGGGCGAGGGTGGCGCCGCGCCAGTCCGCGAGATCGCGGATGCGTTGGTCGATCCGCTTGCCGGCGGGCGTCGCGCGGCCGGCCGACGGCTTCGCGCCTTTCGCGGGCTTCTTGGGGGTCATGGCGGGCATGGGGAGCGCTGCGGGAGGGTGTCTAGGTCGAAGGTGAACGCACGGCCCATTCCACCCGTCGCCGGCGGGATGTCCAGTCAGGGCCGCGAAAGGGCCCGCGCGCACGACCTCGGCGTCCGGTTCGCGGAGCGAATCGTCGCGGGGCACGAACCAGCCCTGGCCGAGGGGGCTGGAGCGAGCAGGCCGCCGGCGGCGGCGGAGGGTCCTCGGCCTGGCACCCTGCGCCTGCATGTCTCGCTGCCGGAGGATGACCGCGGGCCTTCAGTGGCCTCGACGATCGCCCTTGACACCTGCGGCACCCTTCCCACGGTGCTCGCGATCCTTCGGTTCCTCTAGCGTCGTCTGGCACGGGTCCGGCCCCGAGGGGCGAGCACGGGATCCGAAGCGGGACGGCCCGGCGCGGCGGTCACACGGGGATGGAGTAATCGTCGTGGACGGCGACGCTCGCGAATTCGATGGTCGCGCCATCCTTCTGGGAGACACTCCACCAGTGGAGCCGGCGGGCGGAGGGGCTGCCGACCTGGAGGGCGCAGCGCCAGGCCTTCGCGCCGTCGGACTGCCGCACGGTCGAGCGGCCGGCGACGCCCTCGGTCAGCTCGTGCACGAACCGCCCCTGGATCTCGTGCGCCCTGTTGCAGGCGACCTGGGCGCAGACCTCGATCACCTTGTCGATGTCGATGCCGTGGAGGTTGCGGGCGCGCTCGAGGAAGGACCGCCCGACGCGCATCTTTTGCAGCGGGTAGAGCTGGCGGTCGGCCTCGTCGAAGCGGCGTGCGTACTCGACGCGGACCGCCGCGAGGAAGGAGGTCTCGGAGGCGAGCGGGTCGAGCTCGGCGGCCTGGGCCTCGAGGACGCGGATGCGGTCTTCAGCGCCCTTGAGGTCCTTGCGAGCGGCAGAGGCCTGCCCTTTGAGCTCCTCGCACTGCTGGGCAAGGCGCCGGCGATCGTCGAGCGCGGCCTCGAGCTCCTCGGCCTGCCTGGCGTTGACCTCGCGCTCGCGTTGGACGGCCCGGCGGAGATGCGCGTCGGTCTCCTCGACCGACTCGGCAGCGACGTACGGCAGGTCGCCCGGCCGCAGAGCAATGCCCTCGCGCGGCGTCGCGAGCAGGGCCCGCTTGATGGAGGCGAGGCCTCGGCGTCCGGCCGGATCGAGCTCGAGGAGTTGGACGTTGACTCGCTCGCCCACGGTGAGGACCTCCGCGGGATCGCGGACCCAGGTGTAGTCGATCTCCGCGAGCGGGACCATGACACCGGCCCCCGGCAGGAGCTCGACGAGGGCGAAGCGCGGGTCGAGCCGGAACACGCGAGCCGGGACCACGTCACCGGGCTGATAGACCTCGGCGATCCGCCGCCAGGGATCCGGGGCGGCGACCTTCACGGCGCGGTCGCGCTGTGGATCCGGTGCCTCCCGAGGTGCCACGGGCCGAGGTGGCCGGCCCTGGTTCCACTTCCCGGCCTCGGTGTCGCCACCCAGGATCGCCGAGAGGATCCGCGCGTGCACGTTCGCGGCGCTGTGCTCGTCGCGGATGAGGAGCAGGACGTGGTCGAACGGGTCCGACTCGCGCGTGAGCCCCGGCCACCAGATGCGCGCGGCTCCGCCGTACACGTCGAGTCGCCTGGGGAGCGCGGCGCCCAGGGCCCAGGTCGCCTCCCCTGTCTCCAGCAGGACCACGGTCGCCTTGCCAGCGAGCTCCTGGGCCAGTTGGTCCGGGTCGATCAGGGGGTGCAGCACGCCGGACGGCGTGGTGATCGCCACGACGGGCAGCGTGCGCGAGCTCGAGAGCAGGGTCTCGCTCGCGAACAGCTTCGCCTCGTCGGCGCCGAGCCGGGTCCAGGTGCCGTCGTTCATCGTGCTCGGGGGGAGAGTGCTGCTCATGCCTGCGCGGGCTTCTTGGTGGAGCCCGGCCGGTGAGGGGAGCCCGGTGCGGTGAAGGGGGGGTGCCGGCTGGGTGCTGAGGTAGGGGTACGTCAGCACCCGGGCGATCGTCCCGCGGCCGCGGGCGGGATGGTGCGGGGGGTAGGTATACCTGATGGAACCTGGGGAGCGGGATTGGGGCGAGGGGGTGGCGCGGTGCGGTGCGGGGGGGGGGGCGGGGGGGGGGGGGGCGGGGGGGGGGGGGGGGGGGCGGGGGGGGGGGGGGGGGGGGGGGGGGGGGGGGCCCGGGGGGGGGGGGGGGGGGGGGGGGGGGGGGGGGGGGGGGGGGGGGGGGGGGGGGGGGGGGGGGGGGGGGGGGGGGGGGGGGGGCGCGGGGGGGGGGGGGGGGGGGGGGGGGGGGGGGGGGGGGGGGGGGGGGGGGGGGGCGGGCGGGCGGGGGGGGGGGGGGGGGGGGGGGGGGCGGGGGCGGGGGGCGGGGGGGGGGGGGGGGGGGGGGGGGGGGGGGGGGGGGGGGGGGGGGGGGGGGGGGGGGGGGGGGGGGGGGGGGGGGGGGGGGGGGGGGGGGGGGGGGGGGGGGGGGGGGGGGGGGGGGGGGGGGGGGGGGGGGGGGGGGGGGGGGGGGGGGGGGGGGGGGGGGGGGGGGGGGGCGGCGGCCGGGGGCGGGTCGTCCTGAGCGCGCCGTGGGACGGAGTCGCCGAAGGCTCCCCGCCCGACCCTGGTAGTGGCCGGCGCTCAGGCGAGGGATTGATTCCACGACGCGGCGGAGTCCGGGGCGGAGGTGGGCCTTGAGGGTAGGCGTCATCGGTGCAGAGACTAGATGCGCTCGATGCCGAGGGACGTCAAGTAGTCGGAGGTCCCGTCGTGGAACACGGGGAGGCGCGTCGGGTCGTGTTCGTCTCCTGGTGGGACGAGGATCGCCATGCCTTGTCGCGCGCGGGTCGGCAGCACGCGGTAGGCGTTCACCCGGTAGCGGCGTGCCGCGGGGTCGTTGACTCGCTTCCACTGCTTCCTGTGGAACTTGCGGTGCAGCCACTTCCCTTCGCTCATCCGCAGGTCCGCGTCCCGACTTCCGCTCACCGCACGGCCGCTCGCCCACTCAACGACGCCCTATATCCCCAGAAGACGAGCAAGCCGAAGACGAGCAGGCTGATCAGCCCCGACGCGAAGTACCAATCCCCGGGGCGCAGAGTGAGTCCTTGGGATGTGAGCGTCCCGAGCACGCCCATGAACGCCAAGACGGCCATGAATCCGAAGCGGGTCAACAGGAAGAGGTAGCTCACCAACACGCCGACCGTCGCGGCGATCGTCGCAGGGTCCTCGAACTTCCATCCACCGAAGAGCAGCACCGTCAGGGCGAGCCAGATCACGTTCCCCAACCACGCGCGTCGCACCAGCGTGCGAGTCGCGACGAGCAAGGCCAGGATGATCCCGCCGTACATGACGGTGTCGCCCCAGAAGTGGACGACTTGGAACAGCGTTTGGATCGGACTGCTGATGCCCGTGATCCCGAGCAATGGGCCCGCCACCCACGGCTGGAGTCCGAGCGCCGCGAGTCCCGCGCCGACCAGCAGGATCACCAGGGTCGCGCTCAGTCCCGAGAAGACCCCCACCAGCACCTCGCGGCCGACGGCCGGGTCCTGGAACCGCCCCTCAAGCAGCCTCGTCCACGAGATCAGCGCGCCGGGCCAGTGACGTCGGGCAAAGGGCTCCAGCGCCAGGAAGAAGAGGAACACTCTCAGCGCGGTGCCCGCCGAGATCGCCACCACCAGGAAGAGCGATGTGCCGAACCCTTGCGGGTCCGCGGGGATGACTCCGTCGAAAACGAGCACCAGGTGCGTCGCCATGGCGAACCCGCCGACCACCAACGCGCCAGATAGGTAGGCACGCTTCTGACGCAGGTTCCGCCAGGCAACCACGGCCGCGATGGCCGTGAGCCCGAGGATCACCCAGGCCGTGCCATCGCCGGTCGGGGCCGGCGGCCATCCGACCGACCGCTCTTTGTCGAGCAGTTCGAACTGCACCGCGCGACCGTCCAGCGCCGCGCCCTGCACGCGCCACGAACCGTCGCCCAACTTCCATGCGCGTCGCTCGGTGGCGTTCGCGCGCGGCACGAACTCCGGGTCGATCGCGACGGCGGATTGCATGTCGAGCCCCGCGAGCGCGAAGAGCCGCGACCAATCCACCTCGCTCCCGGGCGCCGCCTTTCCCATGGAGGTGGGCCAATGCGTCCACGACACGAGCTTCCCGCCCGCGTCGAGCACCACGTGCGCGGTCCCGGCCGACGGCATCGGGTCGAACACGCTCACGAATCCTCCGGCCGGAGCGAAGGCCTGCGCCGCGATCCGGGTGTGGCGCAGCAGCGCCTGCAAGCCGAGCGCCGGCGCCCCCTCGTTCCCGCCGACGTCCGCGGGAAGGAACTTGTTCTCCAGCGCGTACCAGTGCACCTCGAACTCGGGCGCCGGCTCGCCGGTCAATTGGGTGAAGAGCTCCCGCGTGCGCTCGTCCAGCACGGCGGGCGCCTTGCCATAGGAGACCCCGAGGCGGTCGAGGTACCAGGTGCGCCCGAACGCGAAGCCGACGAACAAGAGGATGCTTCCCACGGCGAGCAGCAGCGCCGTTCGCGGCGAGAGCCTGCCCTTCACCTCGGCCGCCGCGACGATCTCCGGCGCCGGCGTCTGTCCGCGGGCGAGCGCGGCGGCCAGCGGATCCCCACCCGGCATGCCGCGCGCCACCTCGAGCACGCTAGCCGGCCGCTGCAAGGGATCGCGGGCGAGGCAGCGCGTGAGCATCGCGTCGACCAGCGGCTCGACCTCGCCCTGCACGCTCGACGGCGGGCTCGGCGGCCCTTCCTCATGTTCGCGCCGCAGCTCTTCGACGGTGCGCCCGCGCAGCGCACGGTGGCCGGTGTAGAGCTCGTAGAGCACGAGGCCGAGCGAGTACACCTCCGAGCGTTCGTCGGCGGGCAGGCCCGAGAGCTGTTCCGGTGCCATGTACTGCGGCGTCCCGGCCAAGGCGCTCGAACTGCTGGCCTGTGCGGACACCGCCAGCCCGAAGTCGGTGAGCTTCACCCGCCCCTCGCCGTCGAGCATCACGTTGGCGGGCTTGAGGTCCCGGTGCAGCACGCCGCGCCGGTGCGCCTCGGCGAGACCGGCGCAGATCTGCTGTCCGATCTCGGCGGCCTTCTCGCGCGGCAGGCGCCCGATGCGTCGGATGAGGCTCGCCAGGTCCTCGCCGTCGACGAACTCCATCGAGAGGAAGTGGCGGCCCTGGACCTCGCCGATGTCGTGCACGCGCGCGACGTTCGGATGCGTGACCTCGCGCGCGTGGCGGACCTCGGCTCGAAAGCGCTCCAGCCCCCCGTCGCGCTCGGCGAGATGCGGCGGCAGGAACTTGAGCGCGACGGGTTGGCCGAGAACGAGGTCGTCCGCGAGGTAGACCTGCCCCATCCCTCCCTCGCCGACGAGGGCGATCACGCGATAGCGCCCGATCAGGACCTCGCCCGGCGCGAAGTCTCCTTCGAAGGAAGAGCTGGCGGGCTTGGAGGGCATGGGTGCGGGACGATAGCAGCGTCGGCGGGGAGAAGCACGGGATCCCGGCCTGAGGCCCGCCGGTACGCGGGAGGACCCCGCCGAACGGCCGAGCCGGGCCGCGATAGAATGGCATTCGCGAGGCGTATTCTTGGCGTAGTGCACGAAGCCCGCCTGTCGGAGCACTGCGAGACGCTCCTCCGCGAACCGCGGCTCGCGTAGCTGCCCCACCTCCGCGCCCCGCTGGCTACCATTCGATCCTTCGTCGCGCGCCCGTCGTTCCTGCTCCGTCGCTCCGATCCTCGAGGACCATCCTGTGCCGCAACGTTCCCGCGTTCTGCTGCGTCGCCCCTTCCGTCGGGCTGCGCTCGTCTCGGTTGGCTTCCTTTTGATGGGCGCGTGGTTCGCCACCGCCATCGCGAGCCAGGGTGCGTCCGTCCCGGAGGACCCCGCCGACTCCCCCGTCGTCACCGCGCTGTCCGCGGTCGCGCTGGGACACCGCCGCGCGAACGAAGGGCTCCGCGCCGATCCCAAGCGCAAGCCGCTGCTCGACGCCGCCGCGGCCGCCGCCGCCAGCGTGGTGCGGGTCCAATGCCGTTTCCAAAGCGACGGCACGGAGATCTGCGAGCGCGGGACCGGTGCTTTCGTCGGAGTGTCGGGGTGTGTCCTGACGGTGGGTCACGTGCTGGCGCAATACGACGACAAGGCCAAGCTCTCGGTGCAGCTCGCCGACGGGAGGGAGTTCCCGGCCATCGTGCTCGGTCGCGGGGCGTCCGAGCACGGTGGCGACGTGAACGACTGGGCGCTACTCGAGGTCAGCGGCGACCCGGAGAGGCTGCCCCCGTCCCTGCCGCTCGGTGAGCCGCGCGCTGGGGTCGAAGTCGTCCTGCTCGGCTTCGGCGGCGATGCGGGGCTCGGGGCCGCCGGCGTCGTGGTCGCGAATCGCGACGGCACGCCGCTCTCGCCGACGTGGCTCCTGGCGCGCATCGACGACGAGCGCGGAGTCTACGCCACGCCCCTCGCGGGCGCGGTTCCGACCGGAGGGTTCAGCGGTGGGCCCGCCGTCGACGCGACCGGCGCAGTCGTCGCAGTGCAGGCCGCGGCGACGGCCTTTCGCGACGAGGGTACAGAGACCGATCAGAATGGCCGGCGGACTCTGCTGCCGCCGGTGATCCGCCAGCGGGTCGACTGCGCGTCGATCGAGGATGTCGGGGGGATCCTGGCGAAGGCGCGGCGGTCGCGGCGGTGATTTCAGGCCCGGGAGCGATTGCGCGGGCCAGTCTCGAGTGGCCGCCGAGCGCAGGCAGCGCGTGGATGCAGGCCGCGCCTGACGACGCGCGGGTCACTCGAGCCAGCGCGCTCAGGCACTGCGTCGCAGGCGCGCGATCTTGTGCGCCGGCTTCGTCCGCGCCAGGTCGAACTGGTTTTGCAGGTTGATCCAGAACTCCGGCGTCGTGCCCAGCGCTTGCGCGAAGAGCCAGGCCGTCTCGGGGCTGACGCCGCGCTTGCCGCGCACGATCTCGTTGACGCGCTGGATCGGGACGCCGATGTGGGCGGCGAAGTCGACCTGGGTCACCCCGAGCGGGGTGAGGAACTCCTCGATCAGGATCACGCCGGGGTGGTTCGGGACACGGTTCTTGGGCTGCATCGTGGAAAGTTGTCTAGGAATGGTAGTCGGTCAGGCGCACCTCGGCGGGGCCTGCGTCGCTCCAGCGGAACACGACACGCCACTGGGCGTTGACGCGGATCGAGTGCCGTCCGGCGAGGTCGCCGCGCAAGGCCTCCAAGCGGTTGCCGGGCGGAGAGCGCAGGTCCTGGAGCGTGTGAGCACCGTTGAGCATGTCGAGCTTGCGGAGGGCGGATGCGCGGATCGCCGGCGGAAACCGCCGGGCTGATCCGGCGCCCTCGCCGTGGTAGAGCGCCTCGGTGGCTCGGTCGGCGAACGAGACGATCACGCCGGTTAAGGCTAGCCGATACCTGGCTACCGTGCAAGGGGGCATCTGCGGAGTCGGCCAGTGGGCGCGCAGGGAGTCGGACCTGCTGTCGGGGCGCCGGCCGCGAGAGCGGGCTGCCGTTCGGGGCAGATCCGTCGGGGGTCGCCCTTGGAAGGGGGCGTGGTCGCCGCAGGTCCAAGCTCGGCGCGGCCACAGCGATCGCCAGCGGTGGAGGCGAGGTTGCATGCGACCGACGAAGAGGGGGCGAATGTGTCGGCCCACCCTCGACCGCGCATCCGGCACACGATGGACGGGGTGATCGCTCCGGGCGCGTTCGGGAAGGTACCCCTTGTGCTTCTCGTCGCAGATCGGCGCGTACACGAACTCGGGCAGATGTGCGAGTTCTGCAACGGCGCGTGCGCTCCGCAGAGCTTGCTCGGAGGTGAGGGCTCGGGCTCGATCATCCGCCGCCTTCCCCGATCAGTTCGGCGAAGCTCGCGAACGCCATTCGGAACCGATGCCGCTCCAGCTCCGCCTTGATCGCGTCGGCGTCGGCAACGGTCAGCACTCCAGCGCGGATGCAGCGCAGAAGAATCGCCGGTGTCGTGACAAGGCGCTTCGCGCCGAGCTGTTCGACGATCATGCGTCGGGTCCGCCGCCCTTCGTCTGTCGCGATGAACCAATCTCGATGCTCGGCGACCGCAAACGCGACGGCCTCGCCTCGGTCCATGTGCCGTCGCAGCTCCACGGCCTTCTCGATCTCTGCTAGGTCGGACGACACGACGAGTTCGAGACCTCCGCTCGCGATCGCCGCATCCACGTAGACACGTTGTCCAGGCTCGGTCAGCTCCACCAGCACTTGCTCGGGGACGACGAAACGGTAGTCAGGATGCAGGGCGAGCAGATCGAGCCGCGCGATGCGCGCGAAGTTCACGAGGATGCACGTGTCGCAGACGACTCGTGCGCGGGGATCGGCGGCCTCCTCCAACTGCGATCACTCCGCCAACTGCGCGGGGACGGGATCGTCGTCGAGCCCGGCGTCGGTGAGGACTTCATCGACGGTGGACCCCGCGATCCCGGCTTCCTTCGCCAGCTCGACGAGCTTGCGGCGCGAGATGACTTCGCGTCGGTACGCTTCGAGTCCGAGCGAGAGAACCTGCGAGGAGAGCTTCCAGTGGAAGTCCTCATCGAGCGCGTCGCCGCGCAACGCTCGTGCAAGTCGTCGGGCGTGGTCTTCCTGGACCTGGAGCCTCTCGAACTGATCTCGCGTAACTACTTTCAGGTTGAGCAGATGGAACAGGGCGGCGGAGTAGCTGACGCCGAACACGTGCGCGAGGAGCACGATGTCGTGGATCTGCACCGCTTGGCTCGAAGGAGTCAACCGCTTCGAGGCGAAGACGGCATCCGCGCTGCCGGTGCTCGCGGAGTCCGGCACGACCTGGAGCTGTCGCCCAGTCTCGCCCTTGCCGAGCGTCGCGAGGAACGCGAAGACACCGGCTTCCGGCATCAAGAAGTGCGCGGCGAAGGCGTTGGCCCGCACCTCCATCAAGTCGTCCTTGTCCGATCGGCGGCTCACCGTCGCGTTGCGGGCTCGGTCGAGGAGCGCGTGCGCGTACTCATGCGCGTACGAGAAGAGCCTACGCACTCGGTGCTCGTTCTCGTTCACGAGGATCAGCGGGCCGAGGTCCTTCCCGTACAGGAACGCGCCGGAGACTCCGTCAGGCAGAGCCTCCTCGGTCACGCGAACACCTTGGGCTTGGAGGATTTCCGGTAGCTCCCACACCGGCGAGGTGCCGAGATCGAGCCGGTTGCGTTCGAGCGCCGCCACGTCCTGCCCTTGCTTGATCGCCTCCCACTTCGTGTTCGGGGCCGCGATGGCGTACGCGAACAGCGCCGAGGGCCTGCGCGGCATCCCAAGTTCCCGTTCGAGACGATCGACTTCGTCGCACAGCCGCCAGTAGCCTCGCACCCTCTGCTCCAGGGCGTGGTCCCTCGCGATCTCCTGGGACGCGCGAAGCAGCGTGGAGACCGGATCGGGTGCCATCGGGGTTGGTTCGAGCAGCTCGGCTGCCGACCTCCCGTAGAGGCGGGCGAGCCGGTCCAGGTCCAGGCCGGTGACCTTCCGCCGTCCGGCCTCGAACTCCGCGACCGCCGAGCGCGGAACCCCGAGGTGCTCGGAGACCGCCGCCTGGGTCAGCCCGGCGGCTTCCCGTGCTTCTTGGAGGCGCCTGCCGAGGTCTTGAGGGGTCTGAGTCATGGTGTCGTCGCCTTCCCGCACGCGTGAGGGTGCCTTCCTGGCTGCAGGAGCTTGAGTATGGCCGACATCGAATGCATGGTCAATGCGGTTTATGTCGGACTAGGACCACCGAGAACCGGACAACGGCGACTCCCGGCCAGGGGTATCGTCCCTGCCAGGCGCCGGTCTCGGCCCTCCCCTACCCCGCACGCCGAGCCTTGCTGACGGCACCCTGAAAAGGGACCCCGCGGCGGACTGAAAAGGGCCCCCCACCAGGCTGTTCGTGAGGCCCCCCTGGCGGTTGGTGTACGACGTTGCTCTTGACGTCGTCGCCGCGCCGAGCAGGAGTGCGGGCGATCCGTTCTGAACGTGGACCAACAGCCCCGAAGGCGTGGGAGGGGGTGGATCCGATTGCCCGAGCCAGGGTGGATCCGCTTGCCCGAACTGCGGGTGGCTCCGGTACCCCGAGCTGTGACACGCCGCCCTACGCCAACCGCTCGACCCCCGCGCGTTCGAGGTGCGCGAGCGTCTCGGCGAGCTCCCCGACCGGCGGGACGAACAGCACGGTGCCGTCGCGGCCGCGCGTGAGGAGGACGCGGTAGGAGTTGCGGCGGAGGGCGAGGGTGTCGTGGACGGGGCCCTTGGTCCCGCGGGCGTGGCGATTGGTCCAGGCGCCGTTCTCGCGCACAAAGTCGGTGCCCCAGGCGAGCAGGGCCATGTCGAGCTCGAGGCCTTGGGCGACGAACTCGGTGGCGACGGTGTCGAGGCGGCAGCAGGAGAGCGGACCGCTGGGCGGCTGGTTGAACCACGGTCCGGCGCGCAGGCGTTTGGTGGTCTGGAACGTGTTGTCGACCCCCCAGTCGGGCAGGAGCTTGTCCTTGGACGAGGCGAGGAGGCCGTACCGCGAGCGCGGTGCTTCGCCGTAGCGCTCGCGCAGATACTGCTTCGCGGCGTCGAGGTCGGTGGTGACGAGGAATCGATGGCCGCCGTCGCGCAGCTCGCGCGCGATGCCGGCGAGTTGCCCGGGAGGCGCGTCCTGGAGCAGGCCGTCGACGAAGGCGTGGACGCGGGGAACGAGGTGGTGGCGGAGTTCGGTGTCGAGGTTGAGGGCGGGATTCCAGCGCGTGCGGAGGCTGGCTCCGGCGAGTGCGTGCTCGATGTTCGCGGGCGCGTGGACGATCCAGTTCCCGTGCGCGAGCTTGGCGAGCGCGTCGCGCCAGAGCGCGATGCCGCCTTCTTCGCCGACGTGGATCGCCTGCCCGGTGCCGACGAGGGCGACGAGCACGCTCCATTCGGGGACGCGGAGCATGAACTCGAGGAGGTGCTCGGGTTCGGACTGCGCGACGTCGGCCTTGTGGACGTGGGCGACGCGCCCGGCATCGTGGGCGCGCTGGGCTTCGTCGAACACGACGAGATGCTCGGGCGGCGTGGACGCGCGCTTCCGGAGTAGGTGGCGACGTACTTCTTGATGTCCTGCACGAAGGTCTTCCCGCCGCCGCCGGCGGAGGCGAGTGCGTCCTGGAGGACGGCGACGAGCGGGCCGTTGCCGGAGAGGAAGACCGCTGGCACGGTGGGCGTGTTGCCTTGACGCGGCACGGCGAGGGGGCTGAGCCAGTTCGCGTGGACGAGTTGGAGTCCGACGAGCGTCTTGCCGGAGCCGGGCACGCCGGTGAGCATCACGACGTGCCGCTCTTTCTTGGCGGCGGCTTCGAGGGCGATGTCGGTGATGGCCCGGAGCGCGGGATCGGTGTGGGCGCGGGCGCGCTTGATGAAGGGCAGTTCGCCGCGCTCGAAGAGCTCGCGCGCCGCTTGGACGATGCTCGGCATCGGGCAGTAGGCGTCGTCGTGGAGGAAGTCGAGCGGAGCGAGCGGGCTGCCGGCGAGTCGGTGGGAGATGTCCTTGAGCAGCGGATGGAGGCCGCGCGGCCCGACGATGGTGACGCCGTCGTGCTCGCGCGGAGTGTCGGGCTCCATGGCGCGGACGAGCACGGGGACGACGGGGCGGTCGTGGCACTCGCGGTGGTAGGCGCGCAGGTCGCGCGCGTAGGCGGCGACTTGATCGAGCCCGGCCTGGAGTCCGGTCTGGGGGCCCTTGAGCTCGAGCACGACCACGACGCCGCCTTCGAGGATGACGACGTCGGGGCGACGTTGGTCGCGCGGGAGCTCGTACTCGAGGATCGCGGTGTACTCGGCGGCGGGCTCGTGGACGTGGAGAAGGGAGTTCGCTTCGCGCTGGAGGTCGGGGATCCAGCCTTTCCAGGCGGAGATCTGGTCGGGGCCGGGTGTGGTGACGAAGTGCTCGAGGCTGAGGCGGACGATCCGCGGTTCGGTGGAGCGGAAGGTCGGGAGGTCGGAGATCCAGCCGGCGCGGGGACCGGACGAGTTAGGAGGCTCACTCACGACTTGACTCGAGAATCAGCCTGATTCGGACCGCCAACGGGGCGCGCGAGCCTCGATTGAAGCGAAATGGATGGGCCGTTGAAGTCACTCCGCTCTCCGGGCCGTCTTCATCACCGACTCCATGGGGACCTCCTACCGATGTCGACTCGATGAGTGGCTCCCCAATACCTTGGTCTGCCCGGTATTCACGAACCAGATCTCGCCACCAGCCGGTCCCGGCGGATACCCGGGATAGAAGCGGTCCGGCGTCCGCCCCTTCTTCTCCTTGGACTTCTTGTGTTGGGCTTTGACCACTGCAGCGTGGCGGGCATCCAGACGATGGTGTTCGCCACTTCGCTGGAGGCCGATAT
>JADJQU010000004.1 GCA_016712565.1 Planctomycetota bacterium
GGCGCTATGTCGCCTTCTGGTGCAGCTCCCCGAATGTGGTGGCAGGTGCGCCAGGCGACCAGATCTATGTCCGCGACCTTCTCACTGGGGCGATGGACCCGGTTAGCGTCAGTACATCGGGGACGCATCAAACGAATTCCGGATCGAGATCTGCAGCCAGAATCTCAGCTGACGGGAGGTTAGTGATCTTCGCCAGCGACGCGAGCAACCTCGCGGTCGGCGACACCAATACTTGGAGAGATGTCTTCCTGCGGGATCGCTTGCTCCAGACAACTGAGTTGATTTCAGTGGACTCCACTGGGCTCCAGGGCAACGGCACGAGTGGATCAGAGATACCCTGACGAATTTGGCGGGTTAGTTCGGATGGCCGCCTCGTGGCGTTCTCTAGCTACGCGAACAACCTCGTCCCGGCGGACACGAACGGACTGCAGGACGTCTTCGTTCGAGATCGCGTGGCTGGGACTACCACCCGCACATCAGCGTTGACTCTATGGCGTGGAAGGCAATAGGGACTCCGGGCCGCGTCGATGGCAGGACGGATCTCGCCAAGTGCTTCCGCAGTTGGGCCACGAACCTCGTGCTCAACGACAGCAACGGCGAGCCGGATGTTTTCATGCGTGAGTTGGCGACTGGCCGCACGACGCGAGTGAGCGTGGCGAATGGAGGCGGTGAAGGCAATGGGCCCTGTTCTTGGTTGGCGCTGTCGGGGAATGGTGCGGTGGTCGTCTTCTCAAGTGGGGCATCCAACCTCGTGGCAAACGACACGAACAACAGCAGCGACGTGTTCGTCCACGAGCCGGACGCCTGCCCCGCCCCTGTGCCGTACTGCCAAGCCAAACTGAACTCACTCGGTTGTCTCCCTGCCGTCGGTGCGACGGGCATTCACAGCACCACGACGATCAGTGGCTTCGTGATCACCGATACGAACGTCCGGAACAACAAGCCGGGCCTTCTGCTCTACAGCCTCACTGGGAGGAACGACCTGCCCTTCCAGGGCGGGCGGCTGTGCATCGCAAGCACGATTCGGCGCACGCCTGGAGTCCAATCTGGCGGGACTCCAGCGCCTGCCCAAGACTGCTCCGGGGCGTACTCGATCGATTTTGCCACGTTCGCCGCCGGCTTCATGGGCGGTTCGCCACCCTTCGAGCTCCGAATCCCGGGCACCAAGGTCAACTGCCAGTGGTGGGGCCGCGATCCGGGCTTCCCGGCTCCGCTGGACACCTCGCTCAGCGATGGGCTGGAGTTCTTCATGTGTCCGTAGTCGCGGACGGTGCCCGTCTGCGAAGCCCTCGATCCGCGCAGGGTTCATGCAGATGCCGTAGACTCGCGAGCGAGACGCATGAAGACTGTGAATCGAACCATGCCCGGGAGGCGAGGCCACGACTTTGAGGCTCGGGTTCCCTCAACCATGACGCCCGTGGACTGGCTGCTGCGAGGCGTCTTCGCTGTGAACGTTGTGCTGTTGGGCCTCTCGTTTCTCCCAGCATTCTCTGGTTCAGGTGCAACTCCGGTCTCGCCGACCGCATGTGGGGAGAGATTCGATTGGCTGGCTGGAGGCCGGATATCGGTGGATGCGTGTCCCTCAAGACTCATCGCAGGGCCGTTGGTGTCCCCGGGAGTTGCGCGGATCCGCTCTTGAAGGCCGTGCACGCCGGACGACGCTCGCTATTGGGCGCCCGGCTGTTTCGGGTCTTGCACCCGTGGGTACTGGGCCTGGCAAATGGTGGTCTGCGCTCGACCGCGCCGACTGGGCGGGTGCGGCGGAAGTCTTTCCCTGCGCTGCGCCCGCCGGCGACAGTTGGTCCTCGATAGAACGGCCTCCGCTCCCCTGCGATACGTGCCGATTGAACCAGCGCGCAGTCGCCCCTCCCTGTGCGTCAGCTCGCGTACACGCGCCATGGGCCGCCGAGCCACGTGTTCCGCCCGACCGGGGAGGACCGCCCCACCATCGCTGCGTCTCGCTGGCTCCCCCTGTTAACCACGGAGAACCTGCCCTCGGAGAGTTCGGAGTGCTGTCGAGGCGCGCCCGCGCGGAACCCCGGGGTTGGGCTCGGGCTCGCCCGCGCAACATGCGAACGGAGAACCGCACGCTGCGCCGGGCCCGCGGAACCCGCTGCGCCAGCGCGGACTTACGTCGCGGCCTGACCGGGCTCCAAAGCCGCCCTGTTCACCCCCGGCCACTCCCCCGTCCGCTCTCCAACGGCGGTGGTGGCTCCCCGAGTAGGGCTCGAACCTACAACAACCCGGTTAACAGCCGGGTGCTCTACCATTGAGCTATCGGGGATCGCGGGACGCGAGAAGGGTAGCCCGGCCCGTGGGGGAGTCAAGCGCGAGGCTCGGGAGGGGCTCAGCGGGCCGCTGCCAGGGCCGCGGCATCCTGGTCCGTGAAGCGCACCGGCTCCCGAGGCAGCCGGGCCAGGTCGAAGCCCCCCAGGAGCTCCTGGGGCGTGGCACGGGGCCAACAGGGCAGGTGGGCGCTGCGGGCCGCCCACGCCACCAGGGCCCGCGGGTCGGCGCCCGAAAGGCGCAGGGACTCCAGGCTCAGGGAGTCCCGGCGCTTGGCTAGCCGTTCCCCGGTGCCGTCCAGGACCAGCGGGACGTGCCACCAGCGCGGGTGGGGGAGGCCGAGGTGTTCCTGGACGTGCCATTGCCGGGCGGCGCTGGAGTAGAGGTCGTCCCCGCGCAGGACCTCGTTCACCCCCTGGCGCGCGTCGTCCACGGCCACGGCCAGTTGGTAGGCGAAGGCGCCGTCCCGGCGGCGGAGGACGAAGTCGCCCACGTCCCCTGCCACGTCGAAATCCCGGGCCGCGGCGAATCCGTCCTCGATCCGCACCGGTCCGTCGGCGACCCGGAGGCGCAGCGCGGGATCGCGGCCGGTGGCGGCCCGAGCTTCCTCGAGGGATCGGAAGCGGCCGCGGCAGGTGCCCGGGTAGCGCGGCTCCTCCTCGCCCGCGTGGGGGGCCGAAAGGGCGCGGATCTCGCCGCGCGTGCACACGCAGGGGTAGGCCTGACCCGACGCGAGCAGGCCGGCGCAGGCCGACTCCATGGCCAGCGTGTCGGCCGATTGCAGCAGCACCTCTCCGTCCCAGTCGAGCCCCAGCCAGGTGAGGTCCGCCAGCGTGGACTCCACGCTGCCGGGCTTCACGCGCGTCGTGTCCAGATCCTCGAGGCGCAGGACAATCCGGCCCCCGCGGGAGCGCGCGTGCCACCAGGCGAGCAGGAACGTGCGCGCATGTCCCACATGCAAGCGCCCCGTCGGGCTCGGCGCGAGCCTCCCGACGGGGCGCAACTTCGATGCAGCCGCGGAGCCCATGGCCCCAGAGCATGCGTTTCGGCGACTAGTAGCGGTAGTGGTCGGGCTTGTACGGCCCGTCCTTGGGCACGCCCAGGTAGGACGACTGCTCGGTGGAGAGCACCGTGAGCTTCACGCCCAGCTTGGCGAGGTGCAGGCGCGCCACGCGTTCGTCCAGGTGCTTGGGCAGCGTGTAGACCTTCTTCTCGTACAGCTCGTGATTCTGGAACAGCTCGATCTGGGCCATCACCTGGTTGGTGAAGCTGTTGGACATCACGAAGCTCGGGTGGCCCGTGGCGCAGCCCAGGTTCAAGAGGCGGCCCTCGGCGAGCACGATCACCGAATGGCCGTCGGAGAACTGCCACTCGTCCACCTGGGGCTTGATGTTGACCTTCTTGACGCCCTTCAGCTTGGCGAGGCCCACCATTTCGATTTCGTTGTCGAAGTGGCCGATGTTGCCGACGATGGCGTTGTGCTTCATGCGCGCCATGTGCGAGGCCAGGATCACGCCCTTGTTGCCCGTGGCGGTGACGAACAGGTCGGCGGTCTCGACCACGTCCTCGAGCGTCGTGACCTCGTAGCCCTCCATGGCGGCCTGCAGGGCGCAGATCGGGTCGATCTCGGTGACCACCACGCGCGCGCCCTGGCCGCGCAGGGACTGGGCGCAGCCCTTGCCCACGTCGCCGTAGCCCAGCACGACGGCCACCTTGCCGGCCAACATGACGTCGGTGGCGCGCATGATCCCGTCCACCAGGCTGTGGCGGCAGCCGTAGAGGTTGTCGAACTTCGACTTGGTGACCGAGTCGTTGACGTTGATCGCCGGGAAGAGCAGCGTGCCGGCTTCCTTCATCTGGTAGAGGCGGTGGACGCCCGTGGTGGTCTCCTCGGAGACGCCGCGGATGTCCTTGGCGACGGCCGTCCACTTGTTGGGATCGCTCTTGAGTGAGCGCGCGAGCAGCGCCAGCACCAGGCTGTACTCGTGGCTGTCCTCCTTGGTGGGCTTGGGCACGCGGCCGTTCTTTTCGAACTCGACGCCCTTGTGGACCAGGAGCGTGGCGTCGCCGCCGTCGTCGAGCAGCATGTTCGGGCCCTTGCCGTCCGGCCAGGTCAGCGCCTGCTCGGTGCACCACCAGTACTCCTCCAGGGTCTCGCCCTTCCAGGCGAACACCGGCACGCCCTTGGGATTCTTCTGGGTGCCCTTGCGGCCCACTGCCACCGCGGCGGCGGCGTGGTCCTGGGTGGAGAAGATGTTGCACGAAGCCCAGCGCACCTGGGCGCCGAGATCCACCAGGGTCTCGATCAGCACCGCGGTCTGGATGGTCATGTGCAGGGAACCGGTGATGCGCGCGCCCTTGAGCGGCTGCTTCTTGCCGTATTCCGCGCGCAGGGCCATCAGGCCCGGCATCTCGTGCTCGGCGAGTTCGATTTCCTTGCGTCCGAAGTCGGCCAGGGTGAGGTCCTTGACCTTGAAGTCGACGGCGTTGCTCGTTGCGGCGGGGCTCATGGAAGGAGTCGGTTTCGGTGGAGGTTGAAAAGGGGAGATCACGATCGCCCGCGCCGGGCGCGGACGAGGAACAGGGAGAGCTGGGGCGCGGCCTCGGACGAATTCTCGAGGTCGGGCTGCACAGAGGCGGGGCGGCGCGGCAGGTAGCGGTCGTCGAGGGGCTCGATCTCGGCCGTGGCGAATCCCGCGCGCAGGAATGCCGCCACCACGTCGGAGGCCTCCAGGCCCAGGTGGCGGTGCCCCAGGGTCTCGTGCAGCCATTCCTCCCGGTGGGGAGCGAGGTCGAGCACCACCGCGGCCGCGCCGGGTTTGAGCACGCGCCGCATCTCCGCCAGGGGCCGCTCCAGGGAGGCCAGATGGTGCAACACCATGCCGCAGACCAGGCCGTCCAACTCGGCGTCGGCGAGGGGCAGCCGGTCCAATTCCCCGTGGCGCAGCTCCACCTGCGTGCCTCGCGGGGCCATGGAGAGTCGCGAGCGCGCGCGATCCAGCATGCTCTCGGAGCGGTCCACGCAGATCAGGCGCGCGCACAGGCCGAGCAGGCTCTGGGCCAGGTAGCCGGTGCCGCAGCCCAGGTCGGCGAACACGAGCCCGGGGGGGATCAGGTTGGCGGCGGCCCGTTGGCGCGCCTGGCCGGTGGCGAACTCATCGCCGAGCTTGTCCCATTCTCCCGCCACGCGGTCGAAGAAGGCGCGCTGGGAGGAATCCCGTTCCGCGAGCACGGCCTCCAGTCGCACCAGGTCCGCGGAGTGCTCGGGCATCTGCGTCAGGCCGGCGCGCACCGTGCGCCACAGTTCAAAGGCCAGTCGCTGGCGCTCCGTGGCCAGGCCCGCGCCGCCCGCGAGCGCGGGGTCCGAGGAGAGCTGCAGGAAGGTGCTCGCGCCCACGTGGCGTTCGGCCAGGAGACCCGAATCCCGCAGCACGCGCAGGTGATTCGAAACACGGCTTTGGGAGAGGTCCAGGGCCCGGGACAGCTCGCCCACGGAGATTTCCGCCCGGTCGCAGAGGGCCAGGATCCGCAGGCGCGTGGCGTCGCCGAGGAGCTTCAGCAGGCCAGCCAGGGGGTCGTTCAACAGCACGCCAATACACTACATCATGACGTGCTGATATACAAGCCCCGGCCGCCCCCAGGGGCCCCAGGCGGGGCCCTGGGCCCTGCCAGGGGCACCCCGGGACCCGGTCGCGGGGTGGAGGACGCAACGCGGGGCGGCCGGGGTCCCTGCGGAGGGCCCCCAGGCGTTCCCCGGAGGCCGCCTCGGCCCTAGAGGGTCGCCATGCGGATTTCGAGGATCTCGACGGCCAGCTTGCCGGAGGGCAGTTCCACCTCGGCCTTGCCGCCTTGCTTGAGGCCGAGCATGCCCTGGGCCAGGGGCGCCCGGTAGGAGACCGCCTTGGGGCGGTGGCTGTCCCAGGGGCCCAGCAGTTCGATTTCCTGCACCTCGCCGGACCGGCTCTCCCGGTAGCGGACCAGGGTGCCCGGGGCCACGGTGCCCTCGGGAATCGTGGCGTTCTCCAGCAGGGCCGCCTGGCGCAGCTCGCGCTCGATGGACGCGGCCGTGTCGGTGAGCATGCGCTGCTCGGAGATGGCGTTCTCCCACTCGGAGTTTTCCGACAGGTCGCCGTAGGACGCCGCGCGGGCGATGGCCTCGGCGTTGGCCGGGATCTTGCGCTCGGTGATTTCGCGCAGTTCCGCGTCGCGTCGTTCGAAGCCGGCGCGCGTGGTCCAGATGTGGTCGTCCTTCCAGAAGGCCTCGTTCTCGGCGCGGAACATTTCCGGGCCGCGGGCGAACAGGTAGTCGCTGAGCGCCGTGTCGAGGCGTTCGTCGACCCCGCGGGAGAGCATCTGGCGCAGGCTGCGCAGGGAGGCGGAATCGGCGTCCTCCAGCAGCGTCTCCAGGAGCGGCGGAGTGCCCTTGATCAACAAGTCGCACAGGCGCGTGGCCGCGCGGGTCATCAGGGCGTCGCCCTTGCGCTCGGCCTCCAGGTGCACGGCCAGCTCGATCAGGGCCTGGGCGCGCTGGACGCCGGTGGGGAATTTCCCTTCGAGCTTGCCGTCCTCGGCGACCCGGGCGAGCCAGATCAGCGGGAAGGGGGCGCGCAGGGGCCGCGCCAGGAGCGAGACGTAGATGGCGCCGAGTTCGGCCCGGTGGCCGCGCTCCAAGAGCCGGTCGATCAGGGGCTTGACCGCTCCGGGGGCGGCGTGGGGGAAGTTCTTGATCGCCTGGGGCACCCACTCCTCGCCGTAGATTTCCTCCAGCAGATCCACGGACTGCTCCTGCTCGCGGGCGTTGGGGATGCGGGCCAGGATGCGCCACAGCTCGGGCGCGAGGGCCGGGTCCTTGGGCTCGGGCTTGCCCGAAGCCGCGGCCAGGAGGCGCGTCAGTTCCTCGGGCGTCGAACCATTGCGGTGCTCGCGCAGCAGCATCCACACCGCCAGGCGACTCTCGAGGGTCTGCTTGGTGTCGTTGGCCAGTTCCTCCAGGGTCAGGAGCGCGGCCTCGCGGGCGGCGGGTTCCAGCTTCTGGCCGCCCATCAGGTCGCGCACGCGCGCCAGGGCGTCGTACAGGTCCTGGGCGTGCATCAGTTGGCGCTTGAGGCCCTCGACGGGGTCCACCGCGCGGCGCAGGAGCTCGACCTCGGCGCGGGCCGCGTTGCCCGAGACCCGGAACCACTCGCTGTTCTCGGCGGCGAGGCGCGCCTTGCGCCACCAGTTGGTCCAGGCGCTGCCGTCGACGCCGATGTGCATCAGGGCGTTCTTGATGGCGGGGGTCGAAGCCTTGCCCTCGTAGCGCAGGAGCACCGAGCGCAGGATCTCCAGGGGCTCGTTCTTGACGCGCTTCTTCAGTCCCTCCGGATCCCGCAGGGCCTGGACGCGCAGGTCGGTCTCGGGCAGGCGCTCGAAGATCTCGACCGCCGTGCGCAGGGGGAAGCGGTCCTTGCGGCCGCTGGCGAAGGCCACCTGGACCTCCAACTCGGCCGCGTTCATCTCGACGATCTCGCCGCAGCCCCAGCCCGCGGCATGGAACACGACGCTGCCGACCGCGTAGCCGCGCATTTCCTCGAAGCGTTCCCAGGCCTTGCGCAGATCGGGCGTGCCCTGGCGCAACTCGGCGTGCTCCACGAAGGAGTTCCACCAGCCCTCGGAGCCCCAGGCTTGCTGGGCGTAGTCCAGCAGCAGGGGCGCCAGTTCGCCGATCGGACCGCCACCGCGCACCGCGGCGCCCACCAGGCTGGCCGCGTCGGAGTGGCGCTTGCTCGCCGCCAGTTGCTCGGCGTGTTCCCGCAGGGTGGGCAGGCAGCGCGAGAGCCTGCGCTTGGCGCCGGCGATCTCCAGGGCCACCAGCAGGTCATCGATGGGGCCTTCCTGGGCGATCAGGTCGGTCCAAGCGTCGTCGAAGGCCTGCCAGTTGTCCTCGTTGGCGAAGATGGAGAGGGTCATCGTGTGCAGTCGGCGTTGCCGGTGGGGCCCCGGTGGCGGGCAGTGCGGAGTTTTGAAACGTCGCCAGGGACGGACGCGCCCTCACACCGGAGCGGGGGCTCCAGGGTGAGGGCGGGGTCGTCTGACTGCCGGCGAGTGTAGCAGAACGCAGGGCCGTTCCACACGCCAATCCCGGCGGGGGGACGGGGGCTACTCGACGTAGAGCAGCGCGCCCTTGAGGTAGCGCGAGCGGGCGAAGTCCGGCCGCTGGGGGTGGTCGGGGGCCGCGCCCAACTGCTGGATCAGGCGCACGGAGCGCTGGGCCCGGCGCGCGCTCTGGAAGAGCATGCCGATGAAGGCGCTCTCGGGCAGCAGGCCCGAGCAGGAAAAGCTCGCCAAGAGGCCCCCCGGGCGTACGCACTCCAGGGCCAGGGCGTTCAGGTCGTGGTACTTCTTCAGGCCGTCCTCCATCCCGGCCCGGCTGCCGATCAGCTTGTGGGGGTCGACGACCACCACCTGGGGACGCTCGGACTCGGGGCGGGCTCGCTCGTTGCGCAGGAAGGGGAAGGCGTCGGCGTGCTGGAACTGGATCTCCAGGCCGTTGCGGCGGGCGCTTTCCTCCGCGCGCTCCAGGACCACCTCGTCGATGTCCACGCCGCGCACGCGCCGGGCGCCCTGCTTCTTGGCGTGCAGCGCGAAGCCGCCCTGGTTGCAGCACAGGTCGAGCACGTCGCGGCCCGCCCCATGGCGCGCGACGATCTGGCGGTTGTCGCGCTGGTCGCAGAAGAAGCCCGTCTTGTGGCCGCCGCCGGGCCGCACGGTGAATTCGACCCCGTGCTCGCGCAGCACCTGCTCCCCCGGATCGCGCAGGGAATCCTCGGGCGCGAAGCCCTCGGCCCGGGCAGCGTTGGGCGGCACGCGGTGGACGATCGTCAGGTTGGGGTAGAGCTGTCCCAGGGCCCACTCCACGTGGGCGCGCAGCAGGTAGAAGCCCAGGGAGTGGTGTTCACAGACCAGCACGCCCCCGAGGCGGTCCACGATCAGGCCCGGCAGGTCGTCGCCCTCGGCGTGGCACACGCGATAGGCGTCGGTGACGTCGGGAAGGCGCAGGAACTTGCGGCGCAGGTCGTCGGCGGACTTGAGGCGCCGCAGCAGGAATTGGCGCGGCTGATCCAGGTCCGTGCGCCGGCCCCGCGAGAGCATGCGCAGGCGGATGTCCGAGGCGGAGTTGTACAGACCGTGGCCCAGGAAGCGGCCCGAGCGATCGAGCACCTCGACCAGGGCGCCGTCCAGGGGCCGCGTCAGGAAGTCGCGCACCTGGCGGGCAAAGATCCAGGGCCCCCCTGTAACTTCCTCGTCGGAATCGAGCTGAACCGAGCGCACGTCGGCGGAAGCCTGTCCCGGTCGACTGCCCCCATGGCCCAGTCCCTCCGGCGCGGATTCGAGTTCACGCTCCTCGGGATCTTCCTCGGCGCCCCCGTCCTGGATCGGCCCGCCTCCGTCCCGGCGCGGATCCGCGCCCCCGCGCTCTTGGCGCGGGTCACCCCCGCGCTCTTGGCGCGGGTCACCCCCGCGCTCTTGGCGCGGGCCAATCCCCCCCGCGCTCCCGGCCTCCGCCGGCTCCACCCGGGGCTCGCTCCTCGCCGCGGTTTCCGCCCCGGCCGCGAAATCCTCGGCGGTCGGAGCGCGCCCCCCAATGGCCGCCACCGCCGCCGCCACCGCCGCCGCGTCCTCCCCCGCGGGAGTCCGAGCCTCGGTCCGGGCGCAGGGGGCCGCCGCGATCGTCGCTTTCGGGAGAGCTCATGGGGGCGAAGAGGATACGGGATCGCGCGGCTCCCGTGGGAACCGCGCCCCCGCGGTTTGCGGGTCGTGGGCCCCCATGCGATCCTGCCGGCGATGCTAAGTCTCGTTTTCGCGCAGGTTCTGGTGGTCACGGGGGCCAGCCTCGTGACCGGCACCCCGGGCGCCCCTGGGGCGGGGACGGCCGCCCCGGATCCGAGGCCCGTGACCCTGGTGGTCGAGGCCGGCAAGGTCCGCGAGATCCTGCCCGCGGGCAGCGCCCCCGCGGGCCTGCCCGCCGAGGCGCGTGTGCTCGATGGGACGGGCCTGTTCCTGTGCGCCGCGCCCCTGGACGGCTTCGCCTACTGGGACGAAGCCCACGATCCGCTCTACGCGTCGGCGGGCGTGGCGCTGGTCGCCGACCATGGCAACCGCGTGCTCTCCATCTTCGATGCGCGAGCGAACTCCGCCCGCGTCGGGTACCCCGACCTGCGCATCTGTGGTCCGGTGATCGACGGGTTTCCGCCGTCCACCACGGATGCCTCCGTGGCGCGCACGCCCCTGGAGGCCGAGGCCCAGCTGCGACCGCTGCTGGAGGAGGGCATCGACTTCGTCGCCTTCCAGGCCAACCTGACCGCGGAACCGTGGCGCAAGTTGCTCGAGGTGGCCCACGGGGCGTCGCGTCAGGTCTGGGGGCCCCGTCCCCGCGGGTTGACGCTGGCGGAGGCCGTGGCGGGCGGCCAGGACGGCTTCCTGATGATGGACGTGCTGCTGGAACCCGGGACCACCTGGGAGGGCCGGCGCGCGGAGGACTTCGACGCCGGCATCCAGAAGCTCGGCGCTGCCCGGGCACGCCTGGTGCCCCTGCTCTCCGGCAATGCCCGGCTCCTGGAGCGTTGGACCGCCGAGCTCCCCGAGCTCGAGAACCTCAGTCCGGAATTCGCGAGCTACTGGCGCAGCGAGGTCTCCGCGCGCTCGACCCTGTTCGCCGATCCCGCGGCCCGGGCCGAGTTCCAGGCCAAGGGGGCCAAGGCCATGGAGCTCCAGCGGGAGCTGCTCTTGCGTCTCCATCGCGCCGGCGTGCGACTGGTGCCGGGCAGCGGTGCGCCCCATCCGTGGTTGTTTCCCGGCCGCGGTCTCCACGACGAGTTGGCCCTGTGGCAGGCCGCGGGCCTCGCTCCGGCGGTCCTGGTCCACCTGGCGACCGCGGGGGCCGCGGAGGCCCTGGGCGTGGCGGAGCTGCGCGGCAGTCTCTCCCGGGAAAGCGGGCCGATTTCCTGCTGCTGCGGGAAAACCCCTGCCTGAACATCGCCGCGCTGCGGGCCCCGGAGTGGGTCGTGCTGCGAGGAGAGGCCAGGTCGCGCGCCGAGCTCGACCTCGACGTGGAGTCCCTGCGTCGGCGCATGGCGCGGGCCCGCGAGGCCGCCGCCCGGCCCATCGACGTGGGGGACCCGCCGCGGGTCGAGGGCGAACTGGTGCTGGCGGGATACTGCGAATCCCAGGCCCTGGGGGTGCGCAGCGCCGCCGAGCGCTACACGGTGGTGCGCGGCGCGGACGGCAAGCTCTCCTTCTGCGGCCTGCGCGTGGTGCCCCAGGAGGACGGATCGCGCATCGAGGTCGAGTCCGTGCAGCGCCTCGTGGGCCGCGAGCTGGAGTACTTCAGCACCAAGGTCCGCAGCGCCAAGCACGAGCTTTCCGTCGAGGGCTTCTGGACCGCGAATCAGTTTCGCGTGCAGCGCCGGCTGGACGGCGGACACCTGGACATCACCTCCACCATGGACCACGTGGTGGCGGTGGACGCGGGCAGCGTGACCACGGCGCTGGTGCTGGGCGCGACCCAGGACGGCGGACGCTTCCCCGTGATGCTCTTCCACGAGACCCTGCAGCTGGAGGTCGTGCGCTGGGAGCTCACGATCGAGGCCGACGGCGCGCATTTCTTGCGCACGCCCGAGGGAGTCAAGTGGATGCGCTTCGATGAACGCGGCGCGGTGCTGGAACTGAGCGAGCAGCGCGGCAGCTCGGGCGTGAGAACCGTCGGCACGAACACCCTGGCGAAGAACCGGCCGGGGCTGCCCTTCAGCGAAGCGAAGAAGTCCGTGATCCAGCGCGCCCAAGCAGCGCTCAAGGCTGCGGCCAAGGATGCGAAGCACGAGGCGGCGCCCCCGGGCGATTCCCCGGGCAAGCCCCCGGAAACCCCGCCCGGCACGGAGGGGGCACGGCCCGCCGGGGGTGGGGGCGGTCGATGAGCGCCGCCGCGCGCTTCGCCACGCCGATCAACGCCTCGGTTCCACCGGCCCGAGCGGGTGAATTCAGGCCCCTGGCCCTGGGGGGCCTGCGCATCTCGCCGCCGGTGGTGCTGGCGCCCATGGCGGGGGTCACCAACTATCCCTTCCGGGCCCTGTGCCGCCAGTTCGGGGCCGGGCTCTATGTCTCGGAGATGATCACCGCCCGGGGCTTTCTCAACGGCAACCGCCTGACGGGGCTCCTGGCGAGCAGTCAGGCCGGCGAGCACCCGCGCTCGATCCAAATCTACGGCAGCGACCCGTTGGACCTGGGCCGCATGGTGGAGCGCCTGGTGGACGAGGGCGTGGATCACGTGGACATCAACTTCGGTTGCCCCGTGCGCAAGGTGACCTCCTGCGGCGGGGGCAGCGCGATCCCGGTCAAGCCGCGGCTGGTGGCCCGGCTGGTGCGCGCCATGGTGCGCTCCGCGAAGCACGTGCCGGTGACGATCAAGATGCGCAAGGGCATCGACGAGACGACCAGCACGTACCTCGAGGCCGGACGCGTGGCGCAGGAGGAAGGGGTCAGCGCCGTGGGACTCCACGCGCGCACCGCGGCCCAGCTCTATTCCGGCGAGGCGGACTGGGACGCCATCGCCGACCTGAAATCGCACCTGGCGGTGCCCGTGCTGGGCAACGGCGACATCTGGGAGGCCTGGGATGCCCTGCGCATGATGCGCACCACGGGCTGCGACGCGGTGATCGTCGGTCGCGGCTGCCTGGGCCGCCCCTGGCTGTTCCGGGAACTGGCGGACGTGTTCCTGGGCCGCGAGCCCGCGCCCCCGCCGAACCTGGGGGAGATCAGCGCCGTGATGCTCGACCACGCCGAGCGCCTGGTGGCGTTCTTCGGTCCGCGCATGGGCATCCTGCAGATGCGCAAGTGGACTTCCTGGTACACGAAGGGATTCCCGGGCTCCGCCGCCGTGCGCGCGCGCATGATGGAGATCGAGTCCCTGGAGGACCTGCGCGGCCTGGTGGGGGACCTCGATCCGGCGACGCCGTTTCCTCTGCACGCTCTGCGGGCCCACCGCGGCAAGGGCACCCGCGTGCAACGGGTGGCCCTGCCCCATGGGTACTTGGAGCAGCGGGACGACGACACGCCGCCCCGCGGCCCCCACAGCGCGGAGGAGTTGGAAGCCTGGGAATCGGCCCTGGACGCCGGCTAGAGAGATTTCCCAGGCCGACGTGGCAGGGCGCGGCAGGTCGAGCCGGGGCTCAGACCTTGGCGACCTCGCGCTCCATGGCCTGGGAGTACTTGCCCAGTTGGGCCGCGGCGTTCATGCGCGCGCGGTGGGAGAAGGCCGTTTGTCCGGCCTTCCACTGGGCTTCCTTGCCGGCCCAGGTCTTGATCGCGGGGGCCTGCAAGGCGCGGCCGTAGGAGAAGGACACCGACCAGGGGTGCGGTCCCAGGCGCGCGATGGCGTCCAGGTGCGCGGTGGCGGCCTCGTCCGACTGCCCGCCGGAGAGGAACACGATGCCGGGCACGGCCGCGGGCACGTGATTGCGGAAGCAGCGCACGGTGGCCTCGGCCACCTGTTGCACGCCGGCCTGGGTGGGGCACTTCTTGCCGGCGATCACCATGTTGGGCTTGAGCAGGATGTGCTCGAGCACCACGCGCTGCTGGAACAGTTCGCGGAAGACCGCGTCCAGCGTGAGCGAGGTCACCTCGTAGCAGCGCTCCAGCGTGTTGTCCGCGTCCATCAGGACCTCGGGCTCCACGATCGGCACGATGCCGTTCTCCGTGCACAGGGCGGCGTAGCGCGCCAGGGCGTGGGCGTTGGCCGCGATGCAGTAGCTCGAGGGGATGCCCTCGCCGATGGTGATCACGGCGCGCCACTTCGCGAACCGCGCGCCCAGGGCCTTGTGGCGCTGGAGCGCCTCGCCGAGGCCGTCGAGCCCCTGGGTGATCAACTCCCCGGGGGCGCCGGGGAGACCGATCGTGCCCTTGTCGACCTTGATGCCGGGCACCACGCCCTTCTTGGCCAGCAGGGCCGGGAACGAGGTGCCGTCCTTCGCCTTCTGGCTCAGGGTCTCCTCGAAGAAGATCACGCCGCAGATCGCCTGCTCCATGCCGGGAGTGGTGAAGAGCAGCTCGCGATAGGCGCGGCGATTCTCCTCCACGTTCTCGATGCTGGCTTCCTTGAACCGCTTGGCGATCGTGCCCGTGGACTCATCGGCGGCGAGGATGCCCTTGCCGCTGGCGGTCAGGAGTCGGACGGTGGTTTCGAGTTCCTTGTGAAAGCTCATGTGGATTGGGGCGGGTTGGGAGTGGCCTCTGCAACGGGCATCATAGCCTCCAGGGGCGGGGTTTCGCTGCCGCGGTTCGGCCGTGGCGAGCGTGCGCCGGCGCCGGCAGCGAGTCCGGCGTCGTGCCCGCGAGCGGTCATTGCTTCTGCGGCGGAGCGGGCGGCGGCGCCGGAGGCGGGGGCGACGGACGGGCCTTGCGCTCCAGGGCCTTGAATTCCACGAGAATGGCCAGGGCCGTGGCGCGCACGCGCGCCGCATCGGCGTCCAGGGTGGCGCGCCGCACCTGTCCCCGTTGGGTCAGGTCGGCATCCTGGTCGATGCGCGCCGACCACTCCTCCAGGAATTTGGCCCAATCCGCGGGCTTGGGCAGCAACTCCGCGATTCCCGCCGGTGTCGAGGCCTGCTCGTCCCACCAACTATGGAATCGGTCGCGGTGGCCGCCGTAGCCGTCGCGCAGGGGGATGCTGCCGTTCACGTAAGTCATCGCCAGCGCCGTGCGCAGGCCGCGGTGGCGCTTGGCATCCTGGAAGTAGGCGAAGACCTTGCCGTAGAGCTCGTCGTGCTGGCTGTCGGGCACCGGCGCGATCCAGGTGGTCCAATCGTTGGCCAGGTCGTGAATGATGCCCAGCACGTCCACGTCGGGCATTTCCATTTCGGCGCCGCTGGACCAGGCATCGTAGAGCGAGAGCCCCGGGTACACGCTGCCCGAGCGGTCGGTGTAGGCATGGGCGAAGGCCGCCAGGGTCTTCTGCTGGCCGCCGTCGTCCAGGGCCTGCTCGATCAAGGCCTGGGCCAGGTCCGCCTGCGGCGGAAAACCCGCCAGGGCGTTGAAGAACACGCGCGTCGGTTCGCTAGGTGCGCCGATGCGCAGCACCTCGCGACTGGCCCAGTCATAGCGCCAGCCCAGCTCGTGGCCGGTCTTCGGCACGGAGGTGAACATGGTCTTCTGCTGACGCAGGGCGCGCGGGTCCTGGGGCTCCAGGCGCCGGCGGTCGATGGGCTGGCGGGGCGCGTGGGTGTCCGGCGAATAGAAGGGCGTGGGGGGAGCCTCCGGCAGGAGGCCCGGGTCCCGCGGATCGAGTCCGCGCGCGAAGGCAATCAGGCTCTGCTGGAACGTGTCCATGTGCCGGGTGGCCTCCCGCAGGTAGGCCTCGGCGTCCACCTGCTCGGCCTCGGTCAGAAAGCTCCAGGCCTCCCGCAGTCGCTCCGGTGTGGGCTCGGCGGGAGTCGCCGCCGGCTGGGCCTGGGCGGCCCCCGCCGGGGCCGTGCCTTGGAATTCTCCCGCCGCTGCATCCAAGGGGCTTGCCGGTCTCTCGAAGGCGGGGAACGCCGCGCCGGCCACCGTGGCGAGAACTGCCAGAACCTCGTGCATGGGATTCATGGGCCCCAAGATGCCAAAGGAGCGGGGCCCGCGTCAGTCCGATCCCCTGGGGCCCGGTCCAGGACTCCCGGGCACGGGGTCAGGATTCCACCGCCCAGGTCCGGGTCCCCTGCTCAGCGGGGTCGAGGGGGCTCCCAGGGCTCCCATGACCTGCAGGACCTGCAGGACCGGCAGGCCGGGAAAGGCTTTCGCGGTGCGCGGCCCTCCCGCGCGGGGCGCCTTGGATCGAGCGCGCCGGGCAGGCCGCGCTCGCCGGCTGCCCCAGAGGACCGCGCACCGCGAACACCAGAAATCTACCCCAGGACCCGGGGCAAGGGGCAAAAGGCGCTGGGGGCCTCGACTATTCGAAGTCCCCGTCGTCCCCGCCGGGGGACTCGGCGTCGCCCGCGGGGGGCGAGTCGTCCTCGGCGGTTTCCTCGGTACCTGCCCCGCCCCCGTACTCGGGGCGGTCACTGCCGTCCTGGGGCCCCTCGCCGGAGCGGCGCCGGCGACGACGGCGCCGCTTGCGGGGTTCCAGGGGCGGCGGCAATGCGCCCGGGGTCTCCTGGAGCGCCCGGTAGCGCTGGACCCAGGCCTCGTAGACATCCCAGCCCTGGCCCCAGGCCATGGAACGCAGACGAAACAGCGCCAGGGCCTCGGGGAATTCCTCGCTGTGCAGGAACATCGCGGGCCGGAAGCGCTTGGAGGCGACCTGGGTGAACCGTCGTTGAACCGCGATCAGTCGGCGCGCATTGCCGCAGTCGCGCCGCGGCAGTCGAGCCGAGAGTCCGAACGGTTCGAGCACCTCTCCCGTGACTTCGAAGAGGTCCTCGGGCGGCGGGCCGGGCAGCGTGCGCGTGGCCTCGTCCGCCTCGCTTTCGATCACGCGCAGGAACAGCACCGCGATGCACAGGGCGGTGCTCGGCATGTGGCCGTCGTGCACGTAGGCATCGAGGGCTTCCATGAGGCGCCAGAACTGATCCGCGCGGTCGTGGGCCTTCGGATCGGGATCGTCGCGCTGCCCCAGATAGAGATCCACCTCGGGCAGGATCACGGCCAGGGCACCGCAGGCCCGCAACATCCGGAAGGCTCCCAGGGCCGTGCCCGAGCGCAAGAGGCGCAGGATCTCCTCCAGCACCCGCGGCTTGGCGGAACGCGACAGTTCCGCGCTGTGCTCGCACATGGCGTCCCAGGTCTCGTCGTCGATGCGAAAGCCCAGGCGCGTGGCGAACTTCACCGCGCGCAGGATGCGCACCGGGTCTTCCGCCAGGCGCACGAAGGGGTCGCCGATGGTGCGCAGGCAGCCGCGTTCCAGGTCCTCGAGACCGCCGACGTAGTCGAGGATCTCGTGGCGCGCGGGGTCCAGGAACAGCGCGTTGATCGTGAAGTCGCGCCGCACCGCGTCCTCGGCGGCGGTGCCGAATTCGTTGTCCTCGGTGATCAACAGGTCGTCACCCAGGCCCTTGGAGTCCGCCGGCGCGCGGCGGAAGGTGGCGGTCTCGACGATGTGCGGCCCGTAGGCCACGTGCACCAGCCGGAAGCGCCGGCCGATGATCCGGCCGTTGGCGAACAGGCGCTTGGCCGCGCGCGGATGGGCCGCGGTGGCCACGTCGAAGTCCTTGGGCCTGCGGCCCAGGAGCAGATCGCGCACGCAACCGCCCACCAGGTATGCCTGGTAGCCATGTCGTTGCAGTCGCGAGACGACGCGCAGTGCGTCCTGGTCCAGCGCCTCGGCGGCAATGTCGCGCGCGGGCACGATGCGCAGCGACGCGGAGTGGGTGGGGTTCAGGCTGCGCCCCGACGGTCGGTCGGGCTCCTCGCGCGTGGTTTCCCTCGGAATCATGAATTGGATTCCAGCATTCTAGCAGCGGCGATCCACAGAACGCACGCCGCCCCATGGCGCGGGCCGGGAATGGGGCGCCGTTCGGCTTGTCCCACCCGGCGCCTTCGAGTACCTTCCCGCGCCTGATAGGCCAGTAGCTCCAACGGTTAGAGCGACTGATTCCAAATCAGTAGGTTCAGGGTTCGAATCCCTGCTGGCCTGCCAAACTCCTCGATCATGAGCGCAGCCAAACGGCCTTCCGCGGGCGACCCCGGTCCCGATCCTCGACCCGAGGAACTTCCGGTTCGGGGGCGCAAGGACTCCGCCGCGCCGCGGTCCGACCTGGATGCCGAGGCCACGCCCCCGGCCGACGTGGCCGCAAGCGGGGCCCTGTCGGAGGGCTCGGACGCTCCGTCCCCCCTGTCCCCCCCGTCCGCATCGTCGGCCGACGACCCGGATGCCGTGCTGGCCCACGCGGACACCCCGGTGCCCAGTCTCGACGAGTTGCGGGCGGCCATGCAGTGGGCCTTCGACAAGGAAGATGTGTCTCCGGCGGTCCTGGACCAGTTCGCCCAGCACGCGCGCCTGGTGCTCGACGGCAACCGGTGCATGAACCTGACGGCCATCGTCGAGCCCCGCGAAGTGGCCGCCAAGCACTACCTGGATTCCTGGCGTGTGACGCGGCTTCTGCCGCTGCTCGGTCGCACGGTGCTCGACCTGGGCACCGGCGCGGGCTTTCCCGGGGTTCCGGTGGCCCTGGCGGAACCCCAGGCCAAGGTGGTGCTGCTGGACTCCACGCGCAAGCGCATCGACTTCGTCAAGGAGTCCCTGGCGGCCCTGGGACTCACGCGCGCCTCGGCCACGTGGGAGCGCGCGGAAGACCACCTGGCGCGGAACCGCTACGACATGGTGCTCGTGCGCGCCGTCAGCTCGGTGCGCGAGAACGTGCGGCTCCTGCGCAAGGTCAAGCACTCCCACAAGGACCTGTTGATGCTCAAGGGGCTTCCTGGTCGCGGGAGGTGCGCGCGGCCGAGCGCGAAGCCGAACGCCTGGGATTCCGGCTGGACACCGTCTGGGAACACAAGCTCCCGGGCGAGATGGGAGATCGCGCGATCCTGGTCTACCGGGCCCCGGGCGGGCAAGGGCACTGAGCCGTGTCCACCACGCTGTGGATCGCCTTGCTGGCCCTGGCGGCGATCCTGGTGCTCGTCGTCGTCGCCATCCTCTTCTGGCCCAAGGACAACTCGTTCTAGGCCAGGTCCCGGCCGCCGGGCCGAGTGTGGGCTGGCCTGGGGTGGGCGGGCCAGGGGTGGGCTGAGCCGGCCCGCACGGCCGGCGTCGCCGGCCCGGCCGACACGATCGGCGCGGGAGCAAGTTGGTGCCCGAGGGGGGGGTCGAACCCCCACTCCCGGTAAAGGGAACAAGGACCTGAACCTTGCGCGTCTGCCAATTCCGCCACCCGGGCACCTTGGACTCAGGCGGCGGAAGGGTAGGGCGCGGGCAGGCGCCGGTCAACGGTTCGACGGGATTCCTTGGCCCCCAGGCTATTCTGCCCGGTCATGGCCACCCCGAGCGACGCTCCCAGCCTGCGGCCGATCGCCTCCAATCGGCGCGCCCGCCACGAGTACGAGATCCAGGACGAGCTGGAATGCGGGATCGTGCTGACGGGCACCGAGGTCAAGAGCCTGCGCCAGGGCCAGTGCTCCCTGGCGGAGAGCTATGCCTACTTTCGCCGGGGTGAGCTGTTCCTGATGAACGCCAACATCCCCGAGTATCGCCAGGGGAACATCCACAACCACCCGCCGGCCCGGGAGCGCAAGCTCCTGGCCCACAAGAAAGAGCTCTCGGCCTGGGAGAAGCGCGTCAAGGAGCGCGGGGTGACCATCGTGCCCCTCTCCCTCTACTTCAAGAACTCCAGGGTCAAGGTCAAGCTGGGCCTCGGCCGGGGAAAGAAGCAGTTCGACAAGCGCGAGACCCAGCGCGAGCGCACCGACCAGCGGGAAATTGCCCGCGCCATGGCCCAGCGACGCCGCGGTTGAGCGCGCGTCCGGGGGACGTGCCCGGCAGGTGCGGGGACAGACGCCGCGGTCTCCCTCGCGGACTTTTCATCCCCTGCTAGGCTGATGCCTGTCCATGGCGTTCCCCCGCATCCGCTCCGGCGGCCGATCTCTTCGGCTGGGCCTGCACGCGCTCTTGGCGCTGGCGTTGGCCTCCCCGTTGGCCGCCCAGGAGGCCTCCGCGGAAGAGGCTTGGGGCCCCAGCGCCGGCCGCGTGCTCTGGTTGCGCGCCGACCGGGGGTCAGCCGGAGCCTCTCCAACCTCGTGGGCACCTGGCGCGATGAGCAGAACCAGCAGGTGCTGGTGAACCCGCGGGGCGGGACCCAGCCCCTGTGGCGGGCCGCCGCCGTCCACGGGGAGCCCGCGCTGCATTTCGACGGGAACGACTGGCTGGCGGGCGACGGCATGCCCGGCGGCAGTTGCACCCAGGTGCTCGTCTGCCAGTTGGACGAGCCGGTGTTTGCCGGCGACCACGTGGGGTTGATGCACACGACGTCGGGCTCCGACCTCGAGTTCGCCGGGTTCAATCGCGCGCGCTGCCGTCGCGGATCCACGACGGCCACCAGTTCCGTGATCGTCCAGGCGGGACGCCCGGTGATCCTCGTGGCGAGCTACGACGCCGTGACGGGGGCCTTGCGGATTCACCAGGACGGCGTTCCCGTGGCCCAGGCCGCCTGCGGACGCCTGCCGCTCGGCGGCGCCGGCCTCTCCGTGGGCGGCGACGGTCTCGCGGGCGGTCTGCGCGGCCTCGTCGCCGAGGTGATGGTCTACGACCGCGTCCTCGCGGGCGTCGAGCTCGACCTGTTGCACGACTACTTGCGCGCGCGCTACGTGTCTGGATCGGCCCCGTCGGTGCGCTTCAGCCAGGTGCCCCAACCCGGAGCCCTGCTGCCGCGCTCCGAGACCGGCAGCGCCACGGCCAGGTTCACGGGCGAACTCTCCGGAGGGACGTGGGACACCCTGGTGCTGGAGACGAGGCGCGACGGCGCGCCCTTCGCCGTCGCGAGCCAACCCCTCAGCTACGCCGGGGGCCGGGCCGGCTTTTCCATCGCCAGCGAGTTGCACACCGGCCTGCACGATTGGAGCCTCTCGCTGCGCGTCGCGGACGCCGGGGGAAGCAGGCTCCTGGAGGTCGTCCCCAATGTCGTGGTGGGGGACGTGTGGCTGGTCAACGGCCAGAGCAATGCCGTTGCCGCGGACTACCATGCGGAGCATTCGGCCAACGCCGAGAACAGCTCCCATTGGGTGCGCTCCTTCGGCAGCTCGGTGGCCGGGCCGGAGAGCCTCCAGGATCTCCATTGGGCCTTGGCCGAGGGCGAGGACATCTACGAGCACGGCGCCGTGGGCGCCTGGGCCCTGCGGCTCGGGTACCTGCTGCAGCGGGACCAGGGCGTGCCCGTTTGCCTGATCAACGGCGCCTTCGGCGGCAGTGCCCTGATCCAGCACTTGCGCAACGACCAGAAGCCCGAGGATCTCTCCACGATCTACGGACGCCTGCTGCAGCGCACGGCCGCCGCGGGCGTGCAGTCCTCCGTGCGCGGCATGCTCTGGTATCAGGGCGAGGCCGACGCGCAGTTTCCCCTCGATTGGGCGCGCCAGTGGGAGGAGCTCCAGGAAGCCTGGTCCTTGGACTACCCGGCCCTGGAGCGGGTCTACGTTCTCCAGCTGCGCGACGACTGCAGCGCCGGCGGCCGTGAACTGCGGGAGATCCAGCGCGGGCTTGGGGCTCCTGGCTCCAGGGTGGCCGTGATGTCCACCACGGCCGTTCCGTTTCACGACGGCTGCCACTTCCGCTACGCCGGCTATCGCGAAATCGGCGACCGGCTCGCCCGGGTCGTCGGCCGGGACTGCTACGGATCCCTGGACACCCAGGAAATCGACGCGCCCAACGTGATCGAAGCCCGTTGGGACGACCCCGCCCACTCGCGCATCCGGCTCAAGTTCCAGGACCCCGACGATCAGCTGGTGTTCCAGCCGGGGGCCGAGCTCGACTTCCTCACCGAGGACGACGTGGCAGTGCTCGGCGGAACCGTGGATGGCGGCAGCGTGGTGCTGCAGCTTGCCGCCACCAGCTCGACCGCGCGGATCCACTACGACGGACATCCCCTGGATGGTCCCTGGTTGATCAACAGCCGCGGCGTGGGGGCCCTGGCCTTCGCCAACCTGCCGGTGAGGTAGGGGGTGACTTCCCGGGCCTCCTGGGCTACGATGGGCGCTCGACGTGGGGGCGCACCGGTTTCGACCGGGGTTTGGATGCTCCGGGTCGCGTGCCGGGGATCTCGAGCCTCCCCGTAAAATCCAGCTCGGGACGGCCTAAACAGCCAATGATTTTGCTCTCGCTGCCTAAGTAACTAGGTAGCCGTCCCCGCGGGGTTCGCCCGCGGTTCCGTGGGGACGCCAACAGCGGGCTGGCCACGAGAGCTCCACCCCGGGGCGATCGAGCGAGAAGTACCGGGGCATGCCGACCGAGGGCAAGCGTGGGAGCGCGAGGCCGGCGAGAACCAAACCCACGCTACGCACGTAGACGCTCGGTCCGGATGGACCCTGGCACGCGGGTTCGATTCCCGCCGCCTCCACCACCCCTCTCGCGGCCACAGGCGCCGCGCGGTTGTTCGCGGGCGCGCGATCGCGGCCTCCCGGGAGTCCGCGGCGCGCTCAGGCCGCAGGGCGGGCGTGGGCTGCGCTCTTCGGCGCGCTCGATTCAACCCCACGGGCCGGTTCGGTGGCGCGGTTGATCAAGTCGCAGAGTTCGTGCAACTCGTCGCCCTTGCGGATGCGGCAGGGCTCGCGCGTCTCGCCGCGGATCACTTGCTTGAGGTAGACCTCGAAGCGGTAGATCGGTCCCACGAGGCGGTGCGTGACGAGCAGGCCGACGAGGAAGGTGGCCGGAAGCAAGAGGCCGAACGAAAGCGCGAACACCCAAACGGTGCGCTCGGAGGCCTCGGTCATCAGCACGGCGCCGTCGGAGGGCAGCGAGCGGGCGAGTTCCCCCAGCATGTCGAGGAACACCATCGCCTGCAGCGTCAGGGCCAGCAGGCAGAGGCCGAGGAAGCTCGCCATCAGCCTCAGCTGGAGACGGGGGCGGAGCAGTCGGACGTGACGGCGATGTTGGGCCATGGGGAGCCTGCCCCGGGGAGGGGGCAGATTGAATTTCGACGCCGGGGGGCGGCCACTTGAGTCGGGGTCGGCAACCCGCGGGCAGCCCGGAAAAAGGACCGAGCCGGGGTCCTCAGAGGGCAGGTCGCGGCCTCAGCGCGCCGGCGGCGGGGGGGCGAGCTTCGCCAGGCACTTCTCCAGGGCGGCCTGCTGGGGGGCCCCCAGGCGCTTGCGGTCGATTTGCCGCAGCGGTTCGAGGGCGGCGGGCGATCCCAGGCCCTCCAGGGTCGCGCAGGCCTGCTGGAAATCGGCGCCCTTGAGCAGCTCGAGCTTCTCGGCCAGGCCCCTGGCCAGCGGATGACGGGGGAATCGACGGCGCAAGAGCTCGTTGAGGGCCGCGCCGCGCACCGCGCCGTCGCTGGAACCCAGATCCTCGAGCCGCGCACGGGCCTGGGTGTCCCACCACAGCTCCTGCTCGCGCCACCAGTTCGTCCAGCGCTCCTTGCGCGGCCCGAGCTTCGTTCCGGTGATGCGCTCGAGGGACCACAGCGCGTCCAGGCGCACGCCGGGGTTCTCGTGTTCCAGGAGACCGATCAGGGGCTCGACCGCGAGTTCGTCGTCCAGGGCGCCGGCGCACAGCACCGCCTCGCGAAAGCCGCTCGCCCCGTCGCGTTCGAGGATCCAGCGCACCGAGGTTCGCAGCTGGGGATCGTGGGGCGCTGGAACGTTCCGTGCCATCCGCCCGATGGCCACCAGCAAGAGGCCGCTGGAGGGTTCCACACCTTCGAGCAGGCGGCCCAGTGCGACCAGACCCTCCCGTGAAGCGTTCGCGGCCAGGGCATCGAGCATGGGGAGCATGAACTCGGTCGGGCAGTGCTCGAGGACCTGCTCGATCCCCGCCAGGTCCTTGAGGTGGCGGGCCACGATGCGTGTGGCCGAGCCGCGCAGGTCGACCCGAGCGGTCTCGCTCACGCAGGCGTTCTGGCACAGCGGGTAGGCGGCTGCGAGCTCCAAGGCCAGGGTCAGATCGCGGACAAAGCCCACGCTGCCGAGCACGTCCAGGCCCCGTTGCTTCTCGACGGGCGATCCCTCCCGGGTGGTCCTGGCCAGTGCTTCCCGCAGCTCGTCCAGGAAGGCCGGCAGGGCCGCCAGTGCCGCCGCGTTCGATGCCGCAGTGGCACCCTCCCCGCCTTGGACCAGGAGGGTGATGCAGGCCTCCGCCGCCGGAGCACCCCTTTGCCGAAGTTGCGCGGCGGTCGCCTCCACGTTTGCGGGATCGCAGCGACGCAGCAGCTCGTCCGCCGTCTGCGCGCCTGCCGGCAGGGCACAGAGGAGGGCCAGCGCGACCCGGGCCAGAGGAACGAGGCTCCGCATCAGTGAGCACTCACGGCAGAAGCCGCTTCAGGTTCAGCACGCGCGAAACCTGTCCCCAGTCGAAGCCCGATTCCGGACCGGAGTAGTAGTGGGTGGCATTGGAGAGGTCCTTGTACTCCACGCGAATGAGGAACCCCGCATCCGTGTGTGTTTCGGCGGGCGCCAGCAGGAGCGCGGGGTTCACGGCCAACGCTTCGAACGGGTCGACGCGCAGGTCGCGCGCGATCGTGACCGGAATCTCGACGATGCGCCAGGAGAGCAATTGAACGAGGCCGCCGGCCGTGGCCGAATTCTGCAGGGAGATGTCGTAGTGCACGCTGGCTCCGTTGCCCAGCGTCAGCTGGGAGGCCGCCGTCGTCCCGTACAGGTGGAAGTTCTCGGGCAGCGTGATGGGCGCGTTGGGCGCATAGAACGTCCCGTAGAGCTTCCGGCTTGCCGGCTGGAACAGAATCGGCGCGTCGGCGAGGCCGTCGCCATCGCGATCGCGTTCGCCGGTGGCCGTCACCAGCAGCGAAAATCCCAGAGGGTCTTCCTTGGAGAAGGCGAGCTTCGAGCCGGACTGGAAATTCAACCAATCCGTGACGTAGATCTGCACCGGACCTTCGCTGGAGTCGACATTCAGGGTCGCCCCGTCCTGGACGGTCAGTTGATCGACCACGACGGTCGCGGGGCCCTTGAAGGTCAGGTCCGCCCTCGGAAGCAGGCGGATGGAGTCGTAGCTCGCCTCGGGATCGGCGAGCACCCGTGGGCTGCCCGCGGCGTGGACCACGTCCGCCTGCTGGGGCGCCTCGGGAACGAGGATCGTCGGCAGGAGAGCGCCGTGGCGCCGGGTCGGGTCGAGCCGGTGACCAGGGATCCCAAGCCCAAGGTCACGGATCCTTGGGGGCCCGGTGTCGCGTCCCCGTGAATCACCGCCAGGGTGCCCAGCACGATGTCGCCGTTGCTCGACAGGGGAACCGGGATTTCCGCGAGTTCCACGGGGAGGCCTTGGGGATCGCTCGAGTCGAAGGCGTCGACACTGGACCGGTTCCCCAGCGTCACCGTCGTTGCGCCCAGCACGCCCAGGGAGGCAATCGTCACCGGCTCGACCTCGACCACGATTCCCAAGGTGGCGCGGCCCGAGCCCGCCATGCCGGTGCTCTCCAGCCCCACGCGGTGGTTGCCCAGATCGGTGGCCTCGACCCAGAACAGCCCGTCGCCGAACTTCGCGGGTGCCGCGGAGCTGCCGACGTTGCCCGTGCGGCCCGTCGTCAGCCCGAAGTAGGCCTCGCTCAGGCCGGCCTCGGCCAGGTTGAAGGCGCGCTTGTTGTCGATGCCGGCGACCTGGGCCCGCAGGCGCGCCGAGTCCACCTGCAGCAGGCACAGGCTGATGGCACCGGCCGACATGACCAGGATCAGGGTCGCAATGAGCACGCCGCCGCGCCGGGGCCCCGAGGGACTCGCCGCCCGCCCGAATCGAAATTGAGTCTTCATGCGGTTGTTCTGCTTCAGTTGCGGCAGTGGACCACGCTGCTGCGCGAGTAGGCGACCAGGTTGCCCTCGGAGTCCGGGCGTTCGAGCGACAGGTGGACGGTGAGCCGCGAGCCGTCGATCACGAAGGCGAGCCCGCTCTCGTCCACGAGTCCATTGCCATTGTCGTCGAGGCCGTTGGGCACTTCGCCTTCCAGGTAGCGCCGTGCCCAGCGACTCCACAGCACCGCGCGCTCGCTGGGAGCGCCGGGATTCTCGCGCCAGGTGACCTCGCCGTTGGCCAGGGTCATTTCGATGCGTTCCGGCGGGGACTCGACGACCGCGCCGTCCTGCATGCCCATGGATTGCACGAACTCCAGCTGGGGGTGGAAGGCCGGCAACTGGGCATTGGGATCGAGCTGCTCCAGGCTCGCGCCCATCAGGGCCAGGACGATCCGATCGAGCGTCTGGTCGATCTGCAGCTCGAGGGCCGAGGCGCTCGATTCCTTCTCGAAGGCCTTGTTGCTGGAACCCAGCACCATCGCCACGTTGCCGAGGATCAGGCCCGCCACCGCGACGGCGATCAGCATCTCGAGCAGCGAGAAGCCCGATCTCGGGAGCCCTGCTCGCCTCACGGGGCCTCCTCGTAGTGCACCAGCATCGAGTACATCTCCAGCTGGCGAGGGCCGAGACTGCTCTGCCAGCGCAGGCGCACGAGCACCGGCAGGATCCGGTAGTCCGCGGCCCTCGACTCGGCGTCGATCAGCGTGTCGCCGTTCAGGTCCCGCGGCATGCCGAGGTCGGCGTTCTGCCCGTCCTCGCGCAGGACGCCGGCCGTGTTGGGCAGCACGATCTCGCCCACGAAGCCGTCAACGTCCAGGGGATCCACCACCAGCCCGGCCACCTGGAAGTGGGGCCCCGGGGCCGTGCCGATGCCGCCCGGGTCGTCGTCGGGGCTCGCGTTGTGGAGGACCCAAAGGCTGGAGAAGTTCTCGCTGCGCAGGTTCTCCAGGGTGCTGCGCGCCGCGTGGGCGGCGATGCTCGCTTCGCGTTTCTCCGCCCGCATCAGCGAGCTCGAGGCGATCGTCGAGCCGAGCATGACCATGGCAATGGACAGCACCGCAAGGGCCACGCAGGCTTCGATCAGGGTGAAGCCCTGACGCCGACGGGGCGCCGCCCGGACTCGCGCCGCGGGAGCGAGCCCCCACCTTTGATGGTCGATGATCACGGGTGCTGCGGTCGTTGGGCCGAAGTCGCGCAACGATGGGCCCCACGCTCCTGGGTCCGTCGTCCGCCGCTTCGAGGGGACTTGAGCCGCAGTCGCGGTCCGGAGGGTCCCGAAAGTTTTTCCCGAGGGCACGGTTGAGCCTTGGGCACGAGGGTGCGTCCACGTTTGGCCGTTCCCGCCGCCTCGCCCGGGGGAGGGCGGGCGGAACTGGAGTGCACTCTCGGCCGAGGCGCATTGGCGCAAAAGCCACTGCCCCGGGCCCTCGGGCCGCCGGGCTCCCCGCAGGGGCGCCCAGGACGCCCGCGCACAGGGTCGAGGCGGTCCGCGGTCACCTCGGCCCGCGTCGGTCCGCACGGGTCCCGCCGTGGCGCGGCGGTTCCCTGGGTCGGTGCTTGCGCGGTGTCCTGCGCGAAGCCAATCTACGCGCGCGCCTCCCCCTTCCCAGGAATTCCATGACCACGGTCCAATCCTCGCTCGACCTTCTGTGCGTGAACTCGATCCGCACGCTGGCCATCGACACGGTGCAGCAGGCCAACTCCGGCCACCCCGGCTTGCCCATGGGAGCGGCCCCGATGGCCTACGCCCTGTGGCAGCGGCATCTGCGACACGATCCCAGCGATCCCTCCTGGCCCGATCGCGATCGGTTCGTGCTCTCGGCCGGCCACGGCAGCGCGCTCCTGTACGTGCTGCTGCACGTCACGGGCTACGACCTCTCGATCGAGGACCTGAAGGGTTTCCGCCAGTGGGGCAGCAAGACTCCGGGCCACCCGGAGTTCCACGAGACCCCCGGCGTGGAGGCGACCACCGGCCCCCTGGGCCAGGGCAGCGCCAACGCGGTGGGCATGGCTCTCGCGGAGCGGCTGCTGGCGGCGCGCTTCAACAAGCCCGGGCACACGATCGTGGACCACCACACGTACGCGCTGGTGTCCGACGGCGACCTGATGGAGGGGCTTTCCGGCGAGGCGGCGTCCCTGGCGGGGCACCTGCAGCTGGGGAAGCTGATCTACCTCTATGACTGCAACGGGATTTCCCTCGACGGGCCCACGTCGCTTGCCTTCGACACCGAGGACGTGGGGGCGCGCTACCGCGCCTATGGATGGCAAGTCCTGGAGGTCAAGGACGGGGACACCAACGTCGATGCCATCGACCGCGCCCTCAGCGAGGCCCGACGCGACAGCCTGCGGCCCACGCTGATCCTGGTGCGCACGACGATCGGCTACGGTTCGCCGGCCAAGCAGGGCACCAGCGAAGCCCACGGCTCGCCCCTGGGCCCGAAGGAAGTGGCGCTCACCAAGGAAAAGCTGGGCTTCGACCCGACCAAGAGCTTCGAGATCCCTGCCGATGCGTGCGCTCACCTGTTGAGCGCCAAGGAGCGCGGCGCGGCCGCGCACCGGGCCTGGAAGCAGCGCTTCGATTCCTGGGCCAAGGCGTTCCCGGAGTTGGCCGCCGAATGGCGCCGCACCCAGGCCCGCGAGTTGCCCCCGGACTTCGCCAAGGACCTGCCCGTGTGGGAGACCGGCGCCCAGGTGGCCACCCGCGACGCGGGAGGCAAGGCCCAGAATGCTCTGGCGGCGCGGCTGCCCGAGTTCCTGGGCGGGGACGCCGACCTGTCCTGTTCCACGAAGACGGCCCTGGAGAAGGGCGGCTCGGTGGGCAGGGACGGCGCCGTGGGCCGCAATCTGCACTTCGGGGTGCGCGAGCACGCCATGGGCTCCATCGCCAACGGCATGCTCTACCACGGGGGCCTGCGGCCCTTCGTCTCCACGTTCTTCGTCTTCTCCGACTACATGCGGCCGCCGGTGCGGTTGGCGGCGCTGTCCCACCTGCCGTTGATTTCGGTCTGGACCCATGACTCGGTGGCGGTGGGCGAGGACGGGCCCACGCACCAGCCGGTGGAGCACCTGGCGTCCCTGCGCGCCATGCCCCAACTCACCGTGATCCGGCCCTGTGACGCCAACGAGACCGCCCATGCCTGGCGCGTGGCCCTCCAGCAAACCGCGCGGCCCACGTGCATCGTGCTCTCGCGGCAGAAGCTGCCGGTGCTTCCCGGGACGAAGGAGAAGGCGGCCCTGGGCGTGGAGCGCGGAGCCTACGTGCTGGCGGAGGCCGAGGGCGGTGCGCCCCAGCTGATCCTGATGGGCACGGGCTCCGAACTGCAGTGGTGCATGGCGGCGCGGCAGCTGCTGGCCAAGGAGGGCCTGCGCGCGAGGGTCGTGTCCATGCCCGCCTGGGACCTGTTCCAGGCCCAGGACGCCAGCTACCGCGAGTCGGTGCTGCCCCACCATGTGAAGGCGCGGGTTTCCGTGGAGGCCGGGGCCACCTTCGGCTGGGAGCGCTGGGTCGGCGACCACGGGGTCGCCCTGGGAATCGATCGCTTCGGAGCCTCCGCGCCCGGAGAGATGGTGCTGGAGCGTTTCGGCTTCACCGTCGAGCGCGTGGCGGCCGCGGGCCGCGAGTCCTTCGCGTCCGTGCACGGCACCTGCTGCTGATTCCGTGAACTCGCGCCCCCTTCGAGGTTCGCCGGGCCGCGCGGCGGCAGGCTCCACCCCCTGGGCCGCCCCGGCGGGCACGCTGCTGCTCGGTTTCGGCGCTTCTGCCTGCCAGGCCCTGGAGTCGCACACCTACAACTTGCGCGAGCTTCACGACGAAGACGGCGATCACCTGCGCTCGGCATCGATCCTGTCGGAGGCCGATTACCTCGTGCAATACGGCCTGGCGCGCATCCTCCGTCGCGGCGAGCCGTTTCAGGCCGCCAAGAAGCGCGTCAAGAACCCGCTCGCGACGTGCGTGGAGAACCTGCTGGAGCTCTCGGAGACTCCGGCGGGAAGCGAGGGCTTCGAGGCCATGAAGGTGGAGAACTTCGCTCGCTACGCCCTCGTGGACGAGTGGCAGCTGGCGCGGCAGGTGTGCTTCGACCAGTTGGGTCTCGCGGGCGCGCGCCTCGAACTGGACCGGCACGCCCCGCCCACGGGCACCGCAGGTTCTCCAGTCACCGCGGAAGAACTGCAGGCGGCCCTGGCGCCGCTGGTGGACGTGAAGAATCCGCGCAGCAGGATCCCCGAGGACACCGACGTGGCGGCCGCCTGCCGAACCCTCGGGGGCCTGCGGTACGACGAGCAGGGGATTCTGCGGGCCCTGTCCGCCGTGGGAGCGATTTTCAATCGCGAGGCGAATGCCAGTCCCCACCGGGCGCCGCTGCTCGAACTGCTCTTGGACCTGGAACGCCGCACGGTCCACATGGCCCTCGCCAAGGGGCTGGAGGATCCTTCGCCCCACGTGCGCGCGGCGGCGGTCCGGGCCGGCCTGACGGCTCTCGGGCCGCGGTTCCTGACGCGCGTCCTGCCGAGAATCGGCACCGAGATCGAGCCCCCGATGACCTTGGCGATCCTGGAGGGCGTGCGCGTCGCGGGCCTCCCGCCCGAAGACCCGGGGGAGCCCGGAGTGCCCCCCAAGCCCGCGGCGCAGGGCGCCCGACCGGAGGCGCTGGCACTGATCTACCGCGCCTCCACGGAGCATCCCGAGGATGCGGTGCGCGTGGCGGGCATGCGCGCCCTGGGGGCCGTTTCCGGCGCCGGCTTCCAGAGCCTGCGCGAGGAGGACTGGCAGGAGTGGTGGCACGCAGGGGACGCGACCCCGTCGGCGCGTTGAGACCCCCGGTGCAAGACGCAGGTTCGCCTGAACTCGCGACCCGGCCCCGGAAGGGGAGCGGGGAGGGCGGAGGTTTCCATGGCGGCGCCCGCTAGCTCTCCCCCGGCCAAGGGCAAGTCCTGGCTGGCCCGTTGGCGTTGGCCCCTGCAGATCGGCTGCGCGGTCCTGGTGCTGGCCTGGGTGCTGCGCATGATCCCCTGGACGGATGTGGCCCTGCACACCGGGGCCCAGGGGGCCAGTCAGGTCCAAGGGGAGTTTTTGGGCGAGTGGAAGGCCGATCGCGTGCGCTTCCGCGTTCGAGAGGGGGAGGCGGAGCTCCCCCAGGCCTTCCGCGATCTGGCGCGCGACGGGGAAGGCGCCTGGACCCTGGAGCGCGGCGCGGCCGTGGCTTCGGGCGCCGCGGGGGAGAGCCATTTCGATTGGCGGCCGGGGATGCTGCGCGTGTTCCGCGAGATGGACCCGCGCGGCCTGGCGCTGGCCCTGTCCCTGTTCGCGGTGGGGCAGTTGATCGTGGCCACGCGCTGGTGGCGACTGCTCCGCGGGGCAGGCATCTCCGTGCCGTGGTTCGAATCCCTGAGGCTCACGTGCCTGGGCCTGTTCTTCAATCTCGCGGTGCCCGGCCTCACCGGGGGTGACCTGGTGAAGGCCGTACTCGCCGCCCGGGCCCATCCCGAGATGAAGCCCCAGGCCGTGGTTTCGATCGTCTTCGACCGGCTCCTGGGGCTCTTGTGCATGGCACTCCTGGCGGCCGCGGCGGTGGTGGCCTCGGGGTCGGTCTTCGACGAGATCCGCGTCCCGGTGCTGGCCGCCGCCGTGGCCGGCGTCCTGGGGGCCGTGGCCCTCCTGAGCCGCGGCCTGCGTCGGGCCCTGGGACTGGAATGGCTCCTGGCCCGCCTTCCGCTGGGGGGCGTGCTGCGCAAGCTCGATGATGCGGTGACCACGTACGCCACGGTCCCCGGGGAGCTGGCCTTCTGCGTGCTCCTGTCGTTCCTGAACCACCTGACGGTGATCGGGGGCATCCTCGTGCTGGGCCGGGCCTTCGGCGACACGGTGCTCTCCTGGACCAGCTACTTCGCCGTGGCCCCGGTGGCGACGATCGTCAGCGCCCTGCCCATCGCGCCCGGCGGCTGGGGCTGGGGCGAGGCGGTCTACAGTTCGCTGTTCGCGATGCTCGGGGCCTCGGCGGCCATCGGCCTCGCCACGAGCATCAGCTTCCGTTTGCTGCAGATGGCGATCTCCCTGGTGGCCGGCCTGTTCCTGTTCGCCCCGGGCAGCGCGCGGCTTTCCGACATGAAGCGCATGAGCCAGTCCGCGCCCCAATAGGCGACGGGATTCGCCTCGACGCTCCGGCGCGGTATCTTTTCGCTGCGCCCTTCTGCCCTCAGCCCACCTCACGCCCATGTCGCTCCTCGTCATCGGAACCCTGGCCTACGACACCGTGGAGACGCCCTTCGACCGGCGCGAACGGGCGCTGGGGGGCTCGGCGGTGTACTTCGCCACCGCCGCCGCGAGCTTCGGCCCCCTGCGGCTCGCGGGGGTCGTCGGCGAGGACTTCGACGAGGGCCACCTGGCCAGGATGCGCGAGCGGGGCGTCGACACGGCGGGGGTCGTTCGCAAGCCCGGCAAGAGCTTCCATTGGGGCGGCCGCTACGCCGCCGATTGGAACACGCGCACGACGCTGTTCACGCACTTGAACGTGCTGCAGGACTTCCGGCCGGTCCTGCCCCAGCACTTCCGCGATTCCAAGTACGTGTTCCTGGCCAACGCCGAGCCGGCCGTGCAATTGGACGTGCTCTCCCAGTGCACGCAGCGCAAATTCGTGGTGGCCGACACCATGAACTTCTGGATCGAGCAGTACCTGCCCGACCTGCGGCGGCTCTTGAAGCACATCGACGGCATCGTGCTCAACGACGAGGAAGCGCGCATGCTCGCCGGGGAGCACAACCTGATCCGCGCGGCGCGCCAGGTGCTCTCCATGGGGCCGCGCTATGTCCTGCTGAAGAAGGGCGAGCACGGCGCTTTCCTGATCGGGCAGGACGCCCATTTCTCCCTGCCCGCGTACCCCGTGGATCCCGTGGTGGACCCCACTGGGGCGGGGGACTGCTTCGCCGGCGGGTTCATGGCGGCGGTTGCCGCGGCCGACGACGTGGCGCCCCGTTCGCTGCGTCGGGCCATGCTCTACGGCACGGTCACGGCCTCCTACTGCGTCCAGGGCTTCAGTATCGAGGACATCGAGCGCCGCGGCCGCCCGGACATCGAGCGCCGCTACGCGGAACTGCTCGAAATCACGACCGTCTGAGGTCGGATTCCGCGGAATTCTGCGCCCCCCGGGGCCCGCCGGGGAGTCGAGGAGATGGGCCCTGGGAATTTTCACCGGGGCCTTGAATCGCCCCTCCCGGGGGATAGGATGGGCCCCAGGCCCTAACAAAGCCAGAACGAGCGCGACCTCCCACTACCGTCAACCACCCCTTCTCCCATGTCGATCCCGTCGGCGCCCCAGTCCTCAGCCTCCTCCCCCTCGAACTCCTCCCCGGCCCCGCTGTCCAGCGGCGTGCGCGAAGTCCAAACCGAGGCCAGCAAGTCCAAGTCGCTGACGGCCGCGGTGGCCGAAATCGAGAAGAGCTACGGCAAGGGCGCGATCATGCGCCTGGGCGAGCGCAGCGCCTTCGCGGAGATCCGCGGAATTTCCACGGGCTCCATTTCCCTGGACGTCGCGATCGGCGGCCGCGGCCTGCCGCGGGGGCGGATCGTCGAGATCTTCGGCCCGGAAAGCTCGGGCAAGACCACGCTGACGCTGCACGTGGTGGCCAGCGCCCAGCGCGAGGGCGGCATTTGCGCCTTCGTCGACGCCGAGCATGCGCTTGACCCGGCCTATGCCCGCAAGCTCGGCGTGCGCCTCGACGACCTGCTGGTGAGCCAGCCGGACAGCGGCGAACAGGCCCTGGAGATCGTCGAAACCCTGGTGCGTTCCAACGCCGTGGACGTGGTGGTCGTGGACTCCGTGGCCGCCCTGGTGCCCCGGGCCGAGATCGAAGGCGAGATGGGCGACAGCTTCGTCGGCCTGCAGGCGCGCATGATGAGTCAGGCCATGCGCAAGCTGACCGGCGCCATCGCCAAGTCGGACTGCCTGGTGATCTTCATCAACCAGATCCGGGAGAAGATCGGCGTCATGTTCGGCAGCCCGGAGACCACCACCGGGGGCAAGGCGCTCAAGTTCTACTGCTCGGTGCGCCTGGACATCCGCCGCATCGGCCAGATCAAGGAAGGCGAGGAGGTCATCGGGAACCGCACCAAGGTGACGGTGGTGAAGAACAAGATCGCCCCGCCCTTCCGCAAGGTGGAGTTCGACATCCTGTTCGACCGGGGCATCAGCTACGAGGGTGACCTCCTGGATCTGGGTGTGGAGAAGAACCTGGTGATCAAGTCGGGCACCTGGTTCTCGATCAAGACGCCCAAGGAAGGCGAGATCCGCCTGGGCCAGGGCCGGGAGAAGGCGCGCCAGTTCCTGGTGGACAATCCGGACCTTGCCCGCGAATTCGACCTTCAATTGCGCGGGATGCTCATGCCCAAGGCCGAGTCCGCCCAGCCCGCGGGCCCCCAGGGCTCTCCCAGTGCTGTTGGAGCGGTGGGCGCCGGTTCGTCCGTCCCGGGTGGCGCCCCGGGTGGCGCTTCGGGAGTGAATCAGGCGGATCTGCGGCCCCAGAAGCCGGTCCGTCCGCCCGTGAAGGCCTGATCGCGGGCCGAACCCGCAGCGGCCGAAGGCGGGAGAGCCCCTGTCTTCGCCGCGCGCCTCCGACTCCCTTGCCGGGCCCCAGGGCCGGCGCCTTCCGCAATCCAGAAGCGCACCGCTGTCTACGGCGGTGCGCTTTTCTTAGATTCTTCGCCCCATGCCCACCGCAGCTCAGGTTCGTCAGCAGTTCCTCGACTACTTCGTCGCCCGCGGCCACCGCTTCGTGCCGTCCAGTCCCGTGTTCCCCAAGGACGACGCCACGCTGCTGTTCACGAACGCGGGCATGAACCAGTTCAAGGACGTGTTCCTGGGCACCGGCAAGCGCGACTACAGGCGCGCGGTCAACTCCCAGAAGTGCATCCGGGTCTCGGGCAAGCACAACGACCTGGAGGAGGTGGGGCTCGACACCTACCACCACACCTTCTTCGAGATGCTGGGCAACTGGTCCTTCGGGGACTACTTCAAGCGCGACGCCATCGTCTGGTCCTGGGAACTGCTGACCAAGGTGTGGGGCCTGCCCAAGGATCGCCTGTGGGTCACGGTGTTCGGCGGCGACGAGAAGGACGGCCTGCCGGTGGACGAGGAAGCCGCGCGGATCTGGCGCGAGGAAACCGACATCGACCCGACCCACATCCTGAGATTCGGCCGCAAGGACAATTTCTGGGAGATGGGCGAGACCGGGCCCTGCGGGCCCTGCACCGAGATCCACATCGATCGGGGCGGACCGGGTTCCAATCCCCTGGACGGCGCCGACCGCAAGATCGGCGTCAACGCGGGCAACGAGCGCTTCATCGAACTGTGGAACAACGTGTTCATGGAGTTCAACCGCCAGGATGACGGATCCCTGGTGCGGCTGCCCGCCCAGCACGTGGACACGGGCATGGGCTTCGAGCGCGTGCTCTCCGTGCTGCAGGGCCGGCGGTCGAATTACGACACGGATCTGTTCACGCCGATCTTCCGCCGGATCGAAGTGCTCACCGGCAAGACCTACGGCACGGACGAGCGCCAGGACATCGCCTTCCGGGTCATCGGCGACCACCTGCGGGCCGTATGCGTGGCCATCGCCGACGGCGCGACGCCCTCCAACGAGGGGCGTGGGTACGTGCTGCGGCGCCTGTTGCGGCGGGCGGCCCGTTTCGGCAAGCAATCCCTGGGCGCCGACAAGCCGTTCCTGTTCGAGCTCGTGCCCACGGTGGTGGAGATCCTCGGGGGGGCCTTCCCGGACCTCGCCCAGCGCTCCCAGCACGTGCAACTGGTCGTGCGCGCGGAGGAGGAGTCCTTCGGCGCCACCCTGGAGCGCGGACTCTCCGTGTTCGCCGACCTCCTGCGGCGGACGGAGAAGCAGACTCCCGCGGCTCGCACGCTGCCGGGAGCCCAGGCCTTCGAACTCTATGCCACCTACGGGTTTCCCCAGGACCTCGTCGAGCAGATGCTGCGGGAGCGGGGCTGGTCCCTGGATCACGCCGGCTGGGACGCCGCCCAGGCCGTGCACCGCGCCGCGAGCCGGGTCGAGGGGGCCTTCAAGCAACTGCTCTCCGCGGAACAGCTCACCGGCCTGGGCGCCACGGTTTCCACCTGCCACGAAAGCGGCGAACGGGGAACGCGGGCCGTCACGCGGGTGGCGCGCTGCTTCCCGGGGGCCACTCCGGCGGAGAAGGACCGGCTGGTGCTGGAGTCGAGCCCGTTCTACGCCGAGAGCGGCGGGCAGGTGGGGGATGCGGGCCACGTTCGCTCCGCCGACGGCAGCTTCAGCTTCGTCGTGGAGGACACGAAGAAGCTCGGCGAGCTGATCGTTCACGTGGGCAAGGCCCAGGGCTCGGCCGCGCCGGGTCTCGCGGTCACCGCGGAGGTGGACCTCGAGCGTCGTGACGCCACGCGGGCCAGTCACACCGCCACGCACCTGCTGCACAAGGCACTCAAGCAGGTCCTCGGCGATCACGTGGGCCAACAGGGTTCCTACGTGGGCCCCGACCGGCTGCGCTTCGACTTCTCCAACCCCCAGGGCCTCTCGCCGGAGCAGGTGGAGACGCTGGAGCGCCTGGTGAACGCGCAGATCGCCTGCAACTCGCCCGTGGCCACGAGCATCGAGAACCTGGAGGAGGCCAAGGGCCGCGGCGTGGTGGCCATGTTCGGCGAGAAGTACTCCGAGCGCGTGCGCGTGGTGAGCGTGGGCGAGTATTCGGCCGAATTGTGCGGCGGCACCCACGTGCGCGCCGCGGGCGACATCGGCCCCTTCATCGTGCTGGGCGAACGGGCGCTCTCGGCCGGCGTGCGGCGCATCGAGGCCCTGACTCGTGCCGCCGCCGTGGAGCACCTGCAGCAGCAGCGCCGTCAATTGATCGCCGCCGCGCGCCTGATGAAGAGTTCTCCGGAGGAACTCCCGTCGCGCATCGAGCAGCTGCAGCAGCAGCTCAAGGACTCCAAGAAGAAGCAGGCGGCCGGCGGCGCCGCCGACGTGGACGCCGCACTGGCCTCCCTGCAGAGCTCCCTGCGGGTCCGCCAGGGGGTCAGCACGGCGGTCGTGGATCTTCTAGACCTGGACGGCGAGGGGCTGCGGGCCCTGGGCGAGAAGGCCAAGGGCCTGGCGCCCCATCTGGCCCTGGCGCTCTTCGCCCGGGCCGAGGGCAAGGTGCCCTTCCTGGTCCTGTGCGAGGGGGCGGCCCTCGAGCGCGGACTCCACGCCGGACAGACGGCCCAGGCCCTCTCCAAGATCCTGGGCGGTGGGGGCGGCGGCCGCCCCAACACGGCCCAGGGCCAGGGGCTCAGCTCCGATGCGGTGGCCGAGGCCCTGGCGAAGGTCGAGGCGCTGTGGGGCGACAAGCTCGGCAATTGACAGCGGCCGGGCCAGGGGGGTAGTTTCTCCGCCCTCCTAAGCTGCGCGAGAGGCCCGCGATCCAAGGGCACCCCGGCGCCTTTGGCCCTGTCGCGTTCCGTTCCCCAGCCTCCGCCCCGTTCCAAGAACTCGTTCCATGCCCAATCCCAAGCGCCGCCACTCCAACACGCGCTCGCGCAAGCGCCGCTCGCACGATGCGCTGGCCGTCGTGACGCCGAATTACTGCCCGCGCTGCGGCGCGGCCACCAAGCCCCACCGCGTGTGCGACAACTGCGGTCACTACGGATTCTCCAAGGGCGGCGAGAAGAAGGGCGTCGACGTCCTGCAGAAGGACGAGGTCTAGCCCCGCCGGCCGGACCTCCGAGTCCCATCGCGTGAGCTTCTCCGCCTCGCAACGCATTGCGCTGGACGTCATGGGGGGCGACAACGCTCCCCTGGCCGTGCTCCAGGGCGCGCTCCAGGCCGTGGCCGAGGACGGTCCCTGGAAACTCCCCGCCGGCCGCGTGCTCCTGGTGGGCGACCAGGCCGTGATCCACGCCTTCCTCGACGCCCACGGGGCCCGCGAACGGTTCCTCGTGCAGCACGCCTCCGAGGTGATCGGCATGGCCGAATCGCCCGCCACGGCCCTGCGCGCCAAGCCCGACGCCTCGATCAATGTGTGCGTCAAGGCGGTCAAGTCCGGCGCGGCCGGGGCGATCGTCAGCATGGGCAACACCGGTGCCGTGGTCGGCGCGTCGACCCTGGGACTGGGCACCCTGGCGGGGGTCAAGCGGCCGGGCATCGCCGTGACCCTCAAGCTCACCCAGCATCCGATCACGATCCTCGACATGGGGGCGCACATCGCGCCCAAGGCCCAGCACCTGGTGCAGTACGGCCTGATGGGCGCGGTGTATGCCCGCGACTGCCTGGGCATCGCCAACCCGCGCGTCGGCCTGCTCAACATCGGCGAGGAGGCTTCCAAGGGCACCGACCTGCTCAAGGAGGCCTATCCGCTGCTGGCCGCGAGCAAGTTCGATTTCGTCGGGAACGTCGAATCCAGCGGGCTCTTCAAGGGAGTCGCCGACGTGATCGTCACGGACGGATTCACCGGCAACGTGGTGCTGAAGCTGATGGAGGAGTTCTCCGGCTTCATCCTCAAGCTGGTGCTCGGTGAGCTGAAGGCCCACTCGGTGCAGTGGGGCCCGGAGGCCTTGGGCAAGATCAAGAAGCACATCGACTACGCCGAGTACGGTGGAGCGCTGCTGCTCGGAGTCCAGGGGATCGTGGTCAAGGGCCACGGCCGTTCGGACGCCAACGCCGTCTCCAATGCCCTCGTGCAGGCCCTGCGCGCCCTCGACGCGGGCGTCAACCAGCACATCGTCCAGGGCCTGGCGGAAGCCGGGGCCACCGTCGAGTCCTGAACCCCGCCGGCTTTCCTGCGGCCGCGCCCGGGCCGGGGTCCCGTGCCTGATCGCCACGGGACCGCCGCCGGATCTGCGCGCGCCGCTGGTCGGCGCGAGTTTGCGCCCTGCCGGCGTGCTCCGCCCGTGCCGCGCGGGCTCCCGCAGGCCCCCCAGGCTGGTATGGGACCTCCCTGCCGCTAGAATCCCGGCGCCGCGGCCCGGTCGGCGGGCGCGCGATTCCACGCCTCCCGGTCGCCCCGCTTCGGCCCTTCGGACCACCGCATGACTTCACGCGTTCGCGTCGGCATTGCCGGTACCGGCTCCCAGTTGCCCGATCGGGTGCTGCAGAACCGCGACTTCGAGAAGTGGATCGACACCTCCGACGAGTGGATCGTCCAGCGCACGGGCATCCGCGAGCGCCGCTGGGTCGCGGAGGGCGAGAAGACCAGTGACATGTGCCTGTCCGCGGCCCGCCGGGCCCTGGACGCCTCGGGAGTCAAGCCCGAGGAACTCGATCTGGTGATCGTCGGCACCCTGACGCCGGACTTCCTGCTGCCGGCCTGCGCCTGTCTGGTGCAGGACCGCCTGGGCGCCAAGAATGCCGGCGCCTTCGATGTTTCCGCGGCCTGCACGGGGTTCCTGACCGCGCTGCACACCGCCGAGGCGTTCATCGCCTCGGGCCGCGCCAAGCGTGTGCTGGCCATCGGCGCGGAATCCCTATCGCGGTTCCTGGACATCAAGGACCGCTCCTCCTGCATCATTTTCGGCGACGGGGCCGGTGCCGCGGTGCTGATGCCGTGGGAGGACTGCCGCCAGGGCGAGATCCTGCGCACCAAGCTCGGAGCGGACGGCTCGGGCTATTCGTTCATTCACATGAAGGGCGGCGGCTCGGTGACGCCTCCGACCCAGGAAAGCGTGGCCCGCGGCGACCACTTCATCCGCCTGCAGGGCCGCGAGACCTTCCGTTTCGCCGTCAACAAGATGGCGGAGATGATCGAGCTGATGGTCCAGGGGCAGGATCCGGCCGACGTGTCCCTGATCGTGCCGCACCAGGTCAATCAGCGCATCTTCGAAGCCGCCATGGAGCGCCTGGGCTGGGGCATGGAGAAGCTGTTCATCAACATCGACAAGTACGGCAACACCTCGGCGGCCTCGGTGCCCATCGCCCTCGACGAAGCCGTGCGCGCGGGCCGCCTGAGCAAGGAGAAGCTGGCGGTGCTCGTGGCCTTCGGCGCCGGGCTCACCTGGGGCGGCACGTTGCTGCGCTGGTAGGAGATCACCATGAACGAAGCGCTGTTGTTTCCCGGTCAGGGCGCCCAGTACGAGGGCATGGGCCGCGATTGGGCGGAGGTCCATCCCGTGGCCCGCGAGACCTTTCGCGAGGCCAGCGAGGTGCTCGGTTTTTCCCTGGAAGAGGCCTGCTGGTCGAGCGGCGAGACCGTCCATCGCACCGATGTTGCCCAGCCGGGGATCCTGGTCACCAGCGTCGCCATCGTGCGCGTCCTGGAGAGCCGCGGCCTCGACCTGGCGTCGGTGCCCCTGGTGGCGGGGCTGTCGCTCGGCGAATACACCGCCCTGTGGGCCGCGGGCTCCCTGAGCTTCGCCGATGCCGTGCGGCTCGTGCGCCTGCGCGGCATGGCGATGCAGGCGGCCAGCGAGGCCATCCCGAGCTCCATGGTGAGCCTGATGGGGGCCACGGAGGAGCAGGCCGCGAAGCTCGCTCAGGTGGGCGCGGCCGTGGGCATCTGCTCGGTGGCCAACCTGAATGCGCCCGGGCAGGTGATCGTCTCCGGCGAGATCGCGGCCCTCGACGCCCTGGAGGCCGCCGCCAAGGACCACGGTGTCCGGCGCACGCGCCGGCTGGTGGTGGCGGGCGGTTTCCATTCGGAGTGCATGCGTCCGGCCGCCCAGCGCCTGGCCGAGGCCCTGGACAGGATCGAGATCCGGCCCCCGCGCACCCGATTCCTGCCCAACGTGACCGCCGAGCCCTGCGCGGACGCAGGACAGATCCGCAGGCTTCTGGCCCAGCAGGTCTGCGCCCCCGTGCTTTGGGAGCGCAGCATGCGCTGGGCCCTGTCCCACGGCATCACGCGCTTCCTCGAGCCGGGGCCGGGCAAGGTCCTGGGGGGGCTGCTGGGCAAGATCGACGAGCAGGCGGTCTGCCGCTCGGCGGCACTGCCTGCGGATCTGACGCCCGCCTGATTCCGTCGCTGGCGAGGCCACGGCCGCGATCGGGGCAGCCGGGCGGTGCTCGAACGGGGCCTTCCGAGCCGGGGCCCCCGGCGGGAGCTGCGCCGGGGGGCACCCTGGGCAACTTTGTCCCATCCGGAGGCCGAAGCCGCCTCCGGATCGCCCGCGCGGGTTCCGTGGGGGGGGGCCGCGAGAGGCACCCCGGCCCCTTGCGCTTGCATTCGGGAGCCTTCGACGCTCGAATCCTCGCTTCCGATGGCGGCCCAGGCCCCCCTGGGAAGCCCTCCAAAGCCCCATCCTCCCGTGACCGATCCCACGCCCCTCACTGAACGGCCTCTCGCAGGCAAGGTCGCCCTGGTCACCGGTGCCTCCCGAGGCATCGGCCGTGCCATCGCCCTCCGGCTGGCCCAGCGGGGCGCCAAGGTGGCCTGCGTGGCCACCACGGCCGAGCGGGCCCGGGAGACGGCGGCGGCCTGCCAGGCCCTGGGCGTCCAGACGGCGGCCTACGGGGTCGACGTGGCGGCCTCCGCGCCGGTCAACGACCTGGTGAGCACCGTGGTCGCCGAACTCGGGGGCCTCGACATCCTGGTCAACAATGCGGGCATCACGCGCGACCAGCTGTTGTTGCGCATGACCGAGGAGGACTTCGACCGCGTCGTGGCGGTCAACCTCAAGGGCACCTACAACTTCATTCGGGCCGCCGCGCGCACCCTGATGAAGTCCCGCGGCCGGATCGTCAACATCACCTCGGTGGTGGGGGTCACGGGCAACGCGGGGCAGGCCAACTACGCCGCCAGCAAGGCGGGCGTGATCGGGCTCACACGCTCGGTGGCCAAGGAACTGGCCTCCCGTGGAGTCACGGTCAACGCCATCGCCCCGGGGTGGATCGCCACGGACATGACCTCGGCCCTGGACGCCAAGGCCTCGGAGGCCATCCAGGCCGCGATCCCGCTGGGACGGATCGGGAGGCCGACGAAATCGCCGCCGCCGTCGACTACCTCTGCGGACCTGGCGGCGCCTACGTCACGGGCCAGACCCTGATCATCGACGGAGGGTTGTCCCTGTAGCCCGCCGGCGACGGACGCTGCGGCCCACCCACACCCGTGCCTCGTTCGGATGTCCGTCGAGCGGATCGGCCGCCTGGCCAAGCAGCGCGAGGACGCGCGTTTTCGGCGACGTCCTCAGGCTCGGAGCCCCCGCAGGGGGCCCCCGGCAGGTCGATTTTGTCGCCGAACTTCCGCAACGGGACACTAGAGTGGATGCGCCTCGCCGAGGCCGCGTGCACCGCGACAACCTGACTCAACCAACCCACGCGACCGAGCCGGTCCGTCCCGCGCCGCGGGCCGACCGTCGGTCGCACCGATCCCCAGCCCCCTAGAGACCCGAATCAGTGGAGACAACGAAGGTGACCAACCCCTCGATCGAAGAACGCGTGGTCAAGATCGTCTGCGATCAGATGGGCACGACGCCCGACAAGATCACGCCGGAGACGTCGTTCATCAACGACCTCGGCGCGGACTCGCTCGACACCGTCGAACTCGTGATGGAGTTCGAGGACGAGTTCGAGATCTCGATCCCGGACGAGGACGCCGAGAAGATCCAGACCGTCGGCAACGCCGTGGAGTACATCACGAAGAAGTCCTGAGGGGCAGAGGCTCCCAGGCGGCCACCGGACCGCCCCGCCGGCGTGGGCGCCAGGGCCGGTTCGGCGCTCCAGGACTTCATCCGCGAATCCCCCAGAGACCCATCGAGCGAGGCTCTTCATGCGTCGAGTTGTGATCACCGGACTGGGCACGATCAATGCCCTCGGCAACGACGTCGAGACGTCGTGGCGGCGCATGCTTGCCGGCGAGAACGGCGTCGGGCCGATCACGTCCTTCGACACCACGGACTACGCGGTCCACTTCGCCGCGAGCGTCCATTGGGACGCTGCCCAGCACTTCAACGTGATGGACCAGCGCAAGCTGGATCCGTTCACGATGTGGGCGATCGTGGCCTCCCGGGAGGCCTTCCGGGATTCCGGGATCGATGTGGCCGCGGTGCCCGAGTCCGAGCGCGAGCGCTTCGGTGCGATCATCGCCACCGGCATCGGCGGCATCACCGGCATCGAGGAGCAGTTCCTCACCATGCTGGAGAAGGGCCCCCGTCGCGTCAGCCCGCACTTCATCCCGAAGATCATGGCCAATGCGGTCAGCGGCCAGGTGGCGATCGAGCACGGTCTGCTCGGCACCACGTTCACCACCTCCTCCGCCTGCGCCTCGGCCGCCCACGCGATCGGCATGGCCTGGCGGGCGATCCAGTGGGGCGACTGCGACCTGGTGGTCACCGGGGGCTCCGAGTCCGCGACCACCCGACTGGGATTGGCCGGATTCTGCTCGGCCAAGGCGCTCTCGACCCGCAACGACGACCCGTCCTTGGCCTCGCGGCCCTTTGACCTGAACCGCGACGGGTTCGTCATGGGGGAGGGGTGTGGGATCCTGATCTTCGAGGAGTACGAGCGCGCCAAGAAGCGCGGCGCCCGCATCTACGCCGAGGTGAAGGGCTACGGCTCCACGGACGACGCCTTCCACATCACGGCTCCCAAGGAAGACGGCCAGGGGCCGGCCCGCGCCTTCCGCGAGGCCCTGCGGCACGCCAAGATCGACCCGGCCACCGTCGACTACGTCAACGCCCACGGCACCAGCACGAAGTACAACGACGCGATCGAGACCAGGGCCCTGAAGCTGGTCTTCGGGGAGCATGCCAAGCGCCTCGCGGTCTCCTCCACCAAGTCGATGGTGGGCCACCTTTTGGGGGCCTCCGCCGCGGTGGAATTGGTGGCCACGGCGCTGTCCGTGCACCAGGGTGTGGTCCATCCGACGCGCAACTACACGACCCCCGACCCCGACTGCGACCTGGACTACGTTCCCGGCTCCGCGCGCAAGCTCCGGGTCCGCAACGCCCTGTCGAACTCCCTGGGCTTCGGAGGCCACAACGTCTCGATCTGCATCGGGGCGCCCGACTGAGATCCGCGGCCCCAGCACGGGGGCCCGTCACCTGCCGCGGGCTTGCGCTGGCGCGGTCCTGTTCGCCTCCCTGGATGCGCGGTTCGGGCTGCGCCCGAGGCGGGCCGCGAGGTACAATTCACTCGACCGGCGCCCGCCGCGCTGCGGCCCGCTCCGGTCCTCTCTGCCACGCTCCTTGTCCCTTCGGAGACCCGCTGTGAAGAAGCAATATCAGGAACTGCTGCATCAGTACAAAGTCGAAGTGTTCCGCAAGGAGCACGACCAGAAGAGCGTCTCCGAGATCACGTCCGAGTGCCTGCACGTCACCGAAGAGGTGCTCAAGCAGAAGTACCACTACCACTTCCACGAGCTGGCGGACGCGGACCGCGCGGAGATCATCAACATGATCAACAACTACACCCGCGAGGCCATCCTGCCGCCCGTGATCGAGAAGCTCGTTTCGCGCCAGATCCGCCTGGAACGGCGCTTCAACGCCCTGGTGGGGCTGACCGAGCAGCTGCTGGAACTGCTCTCCCGCGGGGAGAGCGAGCGCCAGGACAGGGCCGCCTCCTGACGAAGCCCGGGCGCCGTCGCGCGGCACGCGCACGGGGCTCGCCATTGCCACGCCATGAATGCCCCTGACGAGAAGCGCCTGCGCACCCTGTTCGCCGGCGCGGGCCAGGGCCACCTGTTCGACGAGTGGGGCGTGCTCTCCCCCGAGGAGCGCGCCAGATTCCTGACGCAGCTTGCGTCCGTGGACCTGGAGCAGGTGGCCGTCCAGGCCGCGCTCCTCTCCCGTGGCCCCGAGGAAGCCGGGTCGCAGCGGTTCGAACCGCCCGAGACCTTCCCCCTGCGCCGCGACCCACGCCAGCAGCGCCTGGCCCAGGACGCCGTGGCGGCCGGGACGGAGCTCCTGGCCAAGGGTCGCGTGGGTTTCCTCTTGGTAGCCGGCGGCCAAGCCTCGCGGCTGGGCTACGACGGCCCCAAGGGCGCCTTCCAGATCGGGCCCGTCAGCCAACGCTCGCTGTTCGAAATCCAGGCCCGGCGACTGCTGGCCGTTCGCGAGCGCCACCAGGTGCGCGCGCCCTGGTACGTGATGACCTCGCCGGCCAACGACGCGGCCACGCGGGCGTTCTTCGAGCAGCACCACCACTTCGGGCTGGACCCGCGGGACGTGGTGTTCTTCGCCCAGGCCATGATCCCGGCCATGGACCCGGCCGGCCGTCTGCTGCGCGCGGGTCCCGGCGAACTCTTCCTCGCGCCGAACGGTCACGGAGGCGTCCTGCTGGCCATGGAACGCTCGGGCGCCCTGGCGGACGCGCGCGCGCGCGGTCTCACCCAGCTCTCGTACTTCCAAGTGGACAACCCCCTCGCCAGACCCGCGGATCCCCTGTTCCTGGGCTTGCACGCCCTGCAGGGGGCTGGGATGTCCTCCAAGGTGGTGGCCAAGCGCGACGCCGCGGAGAAGGTCGGCGTGATCGGACGGGCAGGCGACAAGCTGGGCTGCATCGAATACTCCGACCTGCCTGCGGCCCTGCGCGAGGAGCGCGACGACTCCGGGGAATTGCGTTTCCGCGCGGGCAACATCGCCGTCCATGCCATCGAGATCGGCTTCGTCGAGCGCCTGACGCGCGGGGGACTGCTGTTGCCCTGGCACTTGGCTCGCAAGAAGATGCTGGTCTGGGAGCGCGGGGAACTGGTGCAGCGCGAGGGCATCAAGTTCGAGGCCTTCGTCTTCGACGCCCTGGCCGCCAGCGAGCGCTCGGTGACCCTGGAAGTGGCCCGGTCCGAGGAGTTCTCCCCGGTCAAGAACGCCTCGGGCGAGGATTCTCCCGCCAGCGCGCGACGGGACCTGTGCCGCCTGCACGCCGAATGGGCGCGCGGTGCGGGCTTCGAACTTCCTCCCCCGGATCCCGAGGGCCTGCACCCGATCGAGGTGGACCCGCTGCTGGCCGAGGACGCGGAGACCTTCCGCGGGCGCCCGCGTCGCCCGCTGATCACGGAACGCGGCCACTTCTACGTCCATGAGCATCACTGAGATCGGAACCAGGCGCTCCAGCGCGCTTTCCACCCTGCGCGTGGCCGTGCTGATGGGCGGCACCTCCGGCGAGCGCGAGGTGAGCCTGGTGAGCGGCCGCTCCGTGCTGCAGGCCCTGGAGCGCTCCGTGCGTCTGGGCGCCCTCGCCGCCGTGCGCGCCATCGAGATCGACGCCGGCGGCCGCTGGGTGGACGGGGGGCGTGCCCGCGACGCCGCCGAGGCACTGGAATTTGCCCGGGACATCGACGTGTTCTTCCTGGCCCTGCACGGCGGCGCGGGCGAGGACGGCACGATCCAGGGGCTCTTGGCGGCGGCGGGCCGGCGGCACACGGGCTCCTCCGTGGGAGCCTCGGCCCTGTGCATGGACAAGGCCGCCACGCGCGGCCTGGCAGCCGCGGCGGGCATCGCCGTGGCCCTTGGCCGTGTGATCGACCGGCCTGGGTTCGACGGCCATCCAGCCGCGGAAGTGGCCGCCGTTCTGGCCCTCGGCCCCGCGCCCGACGGATGGTTCGTCAAGCCCCGCCGCGGAGGCTCCTCCGTCAACACCCACGCGGTGCGCGTTGCGGAGGAACTGTCCGCGCGCGTTGCGGAGGTGCTGGCCTCGGGCGACGACGCCTTGGTGGAACAGCGCATCCGAGGCGTCGAAGTGTCCTGCGGCGTGCTCGACTCCGGGTCCGAGGCCGCGCGGGCGCTCCCTCCGATCGAGATCCAGCCCCATGGGGAGCGCTTCTTCGACTACGAACAGAAGTACTCGGAGACGGGGGCCCGCGAGGTGTGTCCGGCGCCTTCGCTTTCCGCGGAGGCCGAAGGGCGCGTGCGCGCCGAGGCCCTGCGGATGCATCGTCTGTGCGGCTGTCGCGGCTATTCGCGCACGGATTTCATCGTGCCCGAGGGTGGTCATTCTCTGCGGCCCGTGCTGCTGGAGGTCAACACGCTCCCCGGCCTGACGCCCCGCTCCCTGTTTCCCCAGGAAGCTCGGGCGGTGGGTGTGGAGTACGACGACCTGTGCCTGGCGCTGGTGTCCCGCGCGGCCCAGCGTTGAGCGGCCCCAGTCCGATGGGAGTCTCCCAAGGACACGCCCGATCCGGTTCACGGCCGGGCGCCGCTCTGCGCGTGGCCGTGATCGGCGCGCGGCCGCCTGGGCGCCGCGGCCTGCGCGATCCTGGAGCGGGCGGGTCCCGAGGCGGGACTCGAACTCGTCGGCCGCTTCACGCGCGAGGACCCGTGGCCCCGTCTGGTGCGCGAGTTGCAAATCGACGTGGCCCTGGAGGCGACGCGGGCGGGCCTGGGCGGCGAGCACGGCCTTGTGCTGCTCGAGGCCGGGGCCCACGTGGTGATCGCCACCAGTGGCGTGGAGGAACAGGACGAGATCCTGCTGGATCGTCGGGCCCGGGAGCTTGGACGGGGCGGCCTGATCGTGCCCAATTTCTCCCTGGGGGCGGCCCTGCTCATGCGCGAGGCCGCCAGGCTCGCGCCCCACTTCGCGCAGGTGGAGATCATCGAGCGCCACCACGCCCGGAAACTGGACGCGCCCTCGGCCACGGCCAGGGAAACGGCCCGGCGCATCGTGGCGGCGCGCGGAGCGCAGCGCGGATCCGTGCCGATCCACTCGGTGCGGCTGGACGGTCTGCAGGCCCGCCAGGAAGTCCAGTTCGGATCCCCGGGGGAGACCTTGACCCTGGTGCACGACGTGTCCTCGCCGGAGGCCTACGGGCCGGGCATTCTCTCCGCCCTGCGATGCGTCGCGGGCCGCCTGGGAGTCGCCCGGGGAATCGAGCACGCCTTCGACCTTCCCCCCTGACTCGGCTTGCATCGCCCAAGCCGCGGCCTATGCTCGCGGCCGCAACGGATTCCTCTTCCCAGGCCGGGATGGCGGAATGGCAGACGCAGTGGATTCAAAATCCACCGCCAGCAATGGCGTCGGGGTTCAAGTCCCCGTCCCGGCACCATCCCCGGGCGTCCGGTTCGGGCCCCTGGTTTCGGGCCCCTGGTTTCGAGGCCGTGGCGCGTTGTGCTCCCATGGGCGAGAATCCTGAGCGCATGCCGTCCCACGCCATTCCCGGGGCCCCCGGAATTCAGACCGCGGGCGTCACCGAGCCGGCCCAGGCCGCCCTGCAGGCCATGCTGGCCCAGACGTCCTTCTCCACCGGCGAGGACTTCTTCCGCTCCCTGACCCGCTCCCTGTCGCAGGTCATGGGCGTGCGGCACGCCCTGGTGGGGGAGGTGTGCCTGCCCAGGCGCGAGTCCGTGCGCTCCCTGGCCTTCTTCACCGACGGTGCGTTCCGAGGGCCGGTGGAGTACGCGCTGGCGGGCGGCCCCTGCGAGTTGACCGCGCTGCTCAAGCCCCAGACGATTCTGCGGGGAGTGCAACTCCAGTTTCCCGACTGCGCCGTGCTGCGGGACCTGGAGGCCGAGTCCTATGTGGGCCATCCCCTGCTCTCCAGCACGGGCGAGGTCATCGGCGTGCTGTTCGCCATCCATGACCAGCCCCTGCCGACGGCCGAGCCTCTCGCCACGGTGCTGCGGGCGTTCGCCGCGCGGGCGGGGCCCGAACTGGAGCGGCGCCGCATCGAGGGCGACCTCTCGGCCAGCCAGAGACGCTACCACGCCATTTTCGAGCAGGCCGCGGTGGGCATTGCCCAGGTGGGCGTGGACGGCACCATCCTCGAAGCCAATCCGACCTTCTGCCGCATCCTGGGCTACGGGCGGGAGGAACTTGCGGGCAAGTCCATCCGCGAGATCACTTGCCGCGAGGACTGGCCCGTCAATGCGAGCCTGATCGCCCGCGCCATGGCCGGCGAATACCAGACCTACGGCCTCGAGAAGCGCTACCTGCACAAGGACGGCAGTCCGGTGTGGGCCGAACTCCACGCGGCCCTGGTGCGCGATGCCGCGGGCCGCCCCGAGTACATCATCGGCGTGATGCAGGACATCACCGAGCGCAAGCGCCTCGAATCCCAGCTGCTGCAGTCCCAGAAGCTCGACAGCCTGGGGCGGCTGGCGGGCGGAATCGCCCACGACTTCAACAACCTCTTGACGGTGCTCTTGTCCTACACGGACTTGGCGTCGAGCGCCCCGGATGCGCTCACGCGGAGCAAGTGCCTGGACAGCATTCGCACGGCCGGGGAGCGAGCCGCCGCACTGACGGCCCAGTTGCTGGCCTTCGCGCGCAAGGACGGCGGCGCCCTGGGCAGCGTGGACGTGCGGACCGCGGTCGCGGACCTGGAGCGCATGCTGCGTCCCCTGCTGGGCGAACGCATCGACCTGCAGATCTTCGTTCCCGACGGCCCCTTGGGGGCGTCCATCGACGGAGCAAAGTTGCAGCAGGTGCTGATGAACCTGGCGATCAACGCCCGGGATGCCATGGGCGGTGAGGGGCGCCTGACCATCGAGGTCGAACACCTCTCCCGCGGCGCGCCGGCCCGCGGTCCGATCCTCGGCGCCGCGCGGGAGTCGGGCCAGTCTCCCCTGCAGCGGATGGAGGAGGCCGCGCGCGATCCGCAATCCTGGGTCCGAATCACGGTGCGCGACACCGGCGTCGGCATGTCGGAGGCCGTCCGCGCCCGGGTGTTCGAGCCCTTCTTCACCACCAAGGAGGTGGGGCGCGGAGTCGGCATGGGACTCGCCACCTGCTACGGCATCGTGCGCAGCTGCGGCGGTCACATCGCCGCCGAGAGCCTGCCGGACCGCGGCACGGCGATGCGGGTCTGGCTGCCCTGGGTCGCCGCGGTGGAAGGGGACGATTCGCGCCCCTCGGTCGCGGTGGAACCCGGCAACGAGACCGTGTTGGTGGTGGAAGACGAGCCGACGGTGCGACGGGTGCTCGTGGAGGGCCTCGAGTCCCGCGGGTACCGCGTGCTGGAGGCCGCTTCGCCCTTGGAGGCCCTGGCCTGCCTGGAGCGGCACCGGGGCCCCCTCGACCTGTGCGTGCTCGATGTGGTGATGCCCGAGATGAGCGGCCCCGCCCTGGCGCGCAAGCTCGCGGAGCTTCGTCCCCAGGCCCGCGTGCTGTTCATGTCGGGATACTCGGGGGACAACCTGGGCGAGTTCGACGCGGGGCAGTTGGATCGGCTGTTGACCAAGCCCTTCTCCCACGACGAACTGGCCCGGGCCGTGCGCCGAACCCTGGCCAAGGCCCAGTGAAGCCCCCGGGCCCGCCCGCGGGGTCGACGGAATTTGCCGCGGCGGCCCTGGGCTGCATCGTTGCCGGCCTGGGCGAGCGCGCTGCCGGGCTCGACGGGCTGCGCCTCTGCCTGACCGTCGGTGAGGAGAGGCCTCCTTGGCCCGCACGGTTCAGTCCCTGGAGTGCGACGGCTGGCTCCTGGGGCTCTTCGCCGCCGAATTGGGCGGCGACGTGCTGTTCCTGCGCCACGACCCGCGAGGACTCTCCCGGGCCCTGGAATTGGCGGGGCGCATGCTTGCCCTCGAGGGTCGAGCGGCGCACCCCGCCCAGGTTCCGGACCTGGCGGCAGAAACTCCCGCGGGACTGCGCGAGGCCCGGGCCCTGTGCGTCTCCATGGCCTGGATCGCCTACGCGTCCGGTGTCCAGGATGCCCGTTGGACCCTGAAGCTCAGCGGGGATTCCCCCGGGTTGGAGATCCACGCCCGGCCCGCCCTGGGATTGGAGCGCGCCCTGCTGGGGGCCGCGCGCCGGATCCAGGGCACCCGGCTCTGGGTGGGGGAGCGGGCGGCGCGGCTGGAGCTTCCCTCCAACCTCGCCGCCCCGGAGCGCCCCTGAAACGCGCTAGGCGTGCGGGCCGAATCCTCAGCGTCGCCCTAGAACTGTGCCGCGTTCGTGCTGCCGACGAACGTGCCGGTCGGACCCGCCACGAGGAACTGGTAGGCGCGAGTTCCCTGCAACCCGCCCGGGTTGTAGATCTGGTAGACGCTCGTGCCTCCCGCGTCGGCCGGAATGTAGAACGGCACGCGCCGCGCCGCCGAGAGCAAGAAGGGCGTGTGCAGCAGGAAGGTGGGGAACTGGACCGGAACTTCGCCGGGGAGCAGCGACGATTGGGCGCAGTGCAGCAGGTAGGCGCTGCCGCCGGGGACGCCGCCGGTGACCGTCAGGGTCACCGTGCCAGGACCGGTGAGGCCCGGGCCGCTCAGGCTCAGTTGGGGACGCGCCGGACGCACCTCGCAGCGCTGGCTCGTGGAGAAGAAGTCCGTGGCGCCGTACACCATGCGCGAGCCGCTGGCCGGCTGGAAGGCGTCGAAGGTGGCGGGCCCCGCGCCGGCAACGAAGTGCAGGCTGTGGATGGCGAGCGATCCGGTGTCCACGACGATCGGCGAGGCGGCCGGCGTGTTGCCGATGCGGCGCACGAAGTTCGTGCCGAAGAGGAAGCTCGTCTCAGCCAGGTAGACGCGCTGCGAGAGGGGCTCCACGGCCAGGGATGCGCCGCCGTCGAGTCCCGAGCAGATCGTGACCGCGTCGAGCTCGGTGAGGTTGCCCAGGGGGAGTTCGAAGGCGTTCCAGCGAATCACGTCGGTGGAGTCGGCCGGCGCGGGGAAGCCGATGCCCTGGGTGGCGTAGTACAGGTTGCCCGCGGCGTCGAAGGCGATCGGGCCCGAGGGGCCCGCGACATGGGCGACCGGGTGCAGCACTCCCGAGGGCAGCTCGACGCGGAAGATGTCGTTGCCCTGGCCGAAGCCCCCTGCGGCGCCGCTCACATACAGCTCACCGCTGGGAGAGAAGGCCCCGTCGTAATTGAAAAAGAAGAAGGCCAGGGGCGTGGGGCCTGATCCGTCGGTGGGGACCCGATAGAGCTCGTGATTCGTGCTCTCTCCGATCACAACCGCGGCGCCCGACGGTTCGGCGACCACGAAACTCGGGAAGGTGCTCGCGGGCAGCGTGCCCAGGTTCTGCACCAGAACACCCTGGGAGCTCCAGCGCTCCACGCGGGTGCCGTCGAAGGTCACGAAATCGCCCCCGGGCAAGCTGGTCAGGGGCGCCCCGAAGGCCGGGTTGGGCGCGCTGGCGGCGGAGTAGCCGGGTGCGGGAACGTCGAAGGACGCCGCGGGGGCAGGCCCAAAGCCGAAGGCCGAGGGGGCCGAGGAGGCCGGGGGCCGTGGCGACGAGGCCCAGGCACAGGCCGAGGGCGGAGAAAAAGGACGCTCCGCCGTGGAGTTGCGCGCGCCCGGGGGATTGCGAAGAAAAGACAGGTTGGCTCTGCATGGTTCGATCTTCCGTCGAGGCCGAACCCGGAGAGCGTCCGTGAACACAGGGTCCAGGGGTCCTGCGGCCGCCTGGGAGCGGCGGAAGCACGACACGGGAACCTGCGCGCACTGAACCCTTCACCGGAGTTCAGCGGGTTGTGCGGCGCGGCGGATATCCTGACTCGTCGCTGGTTGCTCGCGACCCTGGCCTTCCCAAGCTCTTCTCGACCGGCACACACCGGGCGAAGAAATCTCAGTGGCCGGCCCGGGCCCCGTGAAGGGCCTCGAGCCGCGGATCGCAGCGGCGACTTACAGTGGCGGGACCGTGCAGGCATTGCACCTGCTTCCCCGTCCGTGCTGCGGGTGAATTGTCACAGACGCACGAGACCGTAGCCCGCCACCGCGGGCCTGTCAACGTCGGTTCGGCCGGACGAGGTCCGCGGATACACTGGGTCGCCGATCGGCCTCCCGCGACCATGATCCTGCCCCAAACCACCCTCGAACGCGCCTTCGACGAGCTCCTGGAGCGCGTCCGACAACATCCCCAGGTGGCGGAGGAATTCCAGGCCAGCTGGGCCGAATTCTCCCTCATCGAAGCGAGACCCGGCGGCCCCCACGGGGCGGCCATGTCCCAGCGACGCCACGCGGAGTGGTTCCTGCTGGAGCGCCCCTCGGCCGCGCTCGACTCCGTGCCGGCGCTCTCCTTGACCACGGAACCGGGGGAGAAGATCCCCGACGACTGGGAGTCCGGCTGCGATGCGCTGCTGGGCTCCTTCGCCAGCGTGTTCGAGGTCACCGGCGTGAGCGCGGGCGAGGGCCTGTGGATTCGCGACCTTGCCGGCGTGGGTGAATACCCACTGGAGGACGCGGAAGTGAGCCGCGCCCTGTCCTCCGGCGACCTGTTGGTGGGCCGCATCTTCCCGGTGGGCGATGCGCTCTACCGGATCTCCCACGCCTCGGGCTGCTTCCGGGATCCGGTGTTGCTTCGCGCCGTGCGCCGTGACCTGCAGCGGGCGCGCGAGGGCCGCCGCGGTGTGTTGCGGCTTTCCCAGCGCGATCTGGAGGCCATGTTCTTCTCTGCGTCGGTGGATCCCGCGCCCGCGGGCCTGCCTGGCCTGCAGGTCTCCCCCGTGGCCGAAGCCCGCGCGATCTTGGCCCGCGGAGGGCTCGCCGAAGCGGAGATCGAGGACGTTTTCGCCGGACTGGCGTCGGAGCCCTTCGACCCCACGGCCGTGCTCCCGGGGGCCGGGGATCGTCTGGGCGAGATCCTGGCCACGCTGGCTTTTGAAACTCAGGTGGATCTGGAGGCGGCAAGACGCGCCCTGGCCCTGGCGTGGCCGGATCTCAGCTCGCCGCCCAGTCGTCGCGAGCCCCGGCCGGAAACCGTGAAAGGCAGCGCTCGCGAGCCGTCGGTGACTCGCGGGAACTCCGGCGCGAAGTCGCACAAAACAAAGCCCTCGACCCCAATCCAGAAGCAGGTGGAGGCGGCACTGTCCGATTTCGATCGCAAGCGGGCCTCCGGAGCGGACCTGGAGAGCACCTTCGCGGAGTTGGAGCGCGTCCTGGAGTTGGAGCCTGATTCCACAGCCGACGTCGATGCCGCGCCTGACTTTCCCGGAGTCGTGGGCGCCATGGTCGTGGAGTTCCTGTGGGAGATGGACCGCGAGCGCGGCGCCGCCGCCGCGCGGCCCCTGGCCGCCATCGCCAACTTCGCCCAGTTCGCCGAGGAGCGCAGCGTGTTCGAGAACCTGGGCGAGCGCGACTTGCTCCTGTACGCCTGCCTCTGGCTCCCCGAGCACGCGCCTTCCGGCGACGAGGCTTCCCGCTGGTTCGTGGCCTTGGGGGAGTTCTGCGATTGGGCCGAGGCCCAGCACGGCGTGCTGCTTTCCACGGCCCTGTCAGCCTCTCGCGCCGGACTCGCGGAAGCGCTGCCGCGGGCCGTCGAGCTCAATGGGGTTCTGCGCGGCCCGCGCCAGGCCCTGCAGTCCGGGGGCGAAATGGCCGTGTACGAAGCCCCTGGACTGGCGCGCACGTCCCGAGGCGAGCCCCGACCGATCCTGGCCCCGGCCGAGTTTCTCGCGCGACTCGCGCCCGGCGATTTCCTGCGCCTCAAGCCCGCGGCCGGCGAGTCCTTCGAGGTCCTGTGCGTCTATCCGCCCCAGACGGCGCGCCTGGCGAACCTGCCGTGATCGGCGCGGCGCCCTTCAGCGCGTCGCGGCCGGGATCTGCACCTCGGTCACCAGTTGGTCCCAGGAGCTGACGAGCCCGGGGTCCACCAGGTAGGTCTCGCGGATCGGACCGTTCTCCTGCCAGCCCAGGCCGCGCATGTACTCGAACAGCCCCGGATAGCTGCGGGGCACCTCGGGGTAGGGGCCCGAGACGTAGGCGTACACCACGGTCGTGCTCTCCAGCACGTCGAAGCGCAACTCGGCCTTGGGAGTGATCGCCAGGTCCACGGGGAAGCAGGCCCGCGCGCGCAGGTTCTCCACCGGCACCTGGCCGGGATCGTCATAGAACAGCGCGAACGGGGGGCCGCTGGGCTCGATGCCTTGCTCCAGCAGCATCCCATGGGCGCGGCCCAGGGCATCGCCCGTGCGCGCATAGCTGCCCGTCACGTCCACGTACACGTACGGCTGATCGATGCGCTGCTTCCAGTTGGCGAACACCTGGGAGAAGGGCGCCCGGGAAATCTCGAGGTCGGTCGGCTCGAAGGCGTCCGGCTGCACGGTCGCCACCTGGGGGACGGCGCAGGCGGCGAGACCGAGCATCAGAACCGCGAAGGAAAGACGCGTGGAAGAACTCATGCCCAGGCTGTCGGAGCGATGGGCCCATTCCTTGAGGCTCGAGGGTCCCCGTGCCCGGACCCGGGCGCAGCGGGGACCTGTGAGGGTCCTGGCGTCCGCTGGCCGGCGAGGCGTGCCCCGAGGTGGGTACGGACTCCAGCCCGAAGGGACCGCCCTGGGACCCTGGAGGGGCCTGGCGGCCGGCCCGGTCGGCGCCCTGGAATCCCCGGATCGCTTGGCGCCCCAGGCCCCTCTCCCGCCGCACCCTCGGCGTCTGATAATGTACATTATGGTGCGCAACAGCCACCCCGGGGCCTTCCGCGGTACCGTCGGGGCCATGGAGACTCACGGGCAGGATTCCACGGCCAGGCAGGCTCGGCTGAACTCCGGCGGCCCAGAGGCCCCCCAGTCGGCGCTCGAGGCCGGCTCCCAATGCCCAGGTCGGGCGCACCTTCGACGAGCTGAACGTCGGCGACACCTTCCCCTCGAGCTCGAAGACCCTGACCCAGGACGACATCGAGACCTTCGCCGCGCTCTCCGGGGACAACAACCCGGTGCACCTCGACGAGGCCTTCGCCCGCGGCACGCCGTTCCGCGGACGAATTGCCCACGGTCTGTTGATCCAGTCCGTGGCCAGCGGCCTGGCCTGGCGCACCGGCGTGTTCCGCGGAACCATCGTGGCCCTGGCCGGGATGAGCATGCGCTTCGAGTCGCCGGTGCGGCCCGGTGATACCATTCGCGTCGAACTGAGCGTGCTGTCCAAGGAGCCGGAACCCGGACCTCGCCGAGGTCACGTGCGCTGGCGCACCCGCGTGGTCAACCAGGACGGCGTCACGGTCATCGACGGCGAGTGGCTGACGCTGCTCGCGCGCTCAAGGCCGCCGCGCACCCGCGGCGAGGAACCCACGAAGTGAACCGCAAGAACTGCTTCATGAATGCCCAGCGGCCCTGCGACCTGACCTGCAAGGCCGCCTTCGAGGTCGACGACCCGGTCGACAACATCGATTGCTACTTCATCTGGCTCGCCTACCACTTCGGCGAGGGGTTTTACGAGATCCGCAAGTCCCTGGAGGGCGGGGGCGGCATGCCCGGTGGCGGCCCGATGCCTCCGCCGATGCACCCCAAGGGTCCCAAGGGCTTCAACTGAGCTCTCCCCCAGCTAAACTTTGCCTGGCAAAGTTGGGCCGGGACCGACGGGCGGGGAGTCAGCGGCCGTTTTCGCCCGCCTGGCGAGTCGGCAACACCGACGCTCCGCCGGGAAAGCGCTGCACCTTCGTGGCCGAGGGCGCCACGTCCCAGTCGAAGGCCAGGGCGATGACCGCGTGCTGGAATTCCCGCGCCTCCGGGTGAGCCCAGTCCACGGCGGCCGCCTGTCCGGGCTCCAGCGCCAGCGCTCCCGGAGCCTCGAGGGCCAGCGCCCGCGCGAGGGCGATGCCGATGTCCTGCGCGTGCAGCACCACCACCAGCTCCGCACGGGGGTGGCCCTGGGCGAGGCGGTCGAGCACCGCCAGCACGCGGGCGCGGTCCTCCGCGGTCCCTGGGGCCCGGACGGCACTCCCCCATCGGGCGCCGCGGGCACCGTTGGCGGGCTCCAGGCCCTCGTCGATGTGCACGGCTTTTCCGCAGCGCAGGGACAGCGCCTTGGCCCACTCCACGGCCGCCTCGGCCGGCGAGCACACGATCGCGGCCAGGGGCCGCGACGCAAGCCGCGCGAGCAGGGATTGGAAGGCGTCCCCAGCCGCGGGGCTCGCGGGTTCAGGTCGGCCCGTTCCCGGGGTGGCGGAGCCCTGCGCCTCCGCGGACGCCGCTTCGCGAGCTGTCCCGTCTTTTCTGGCCTCCGGCGGGCGCACCAGGAACAGGCGAGTCACCGCTTCCATGGGGCCATGCTAGTGTCCTGATCCAGAAGTACGCCGACAAACTCGCCGTCGCGCCTCGCGGCGCGCGGCCGGGGGGGGGCGGGGGGGGGGGGGATCCCGCGGGACCGACAAAGTCGGCCCGCCTGGACCCACGGAGTTCGTGATCCGCGCGCCCGGGGGCCCGCCAGGGGTTCCAGCGTCTCGCGTGGGATGCGGATCCGTCCCGCTCGGCGGGGTCCGCGGCCGCGTCGGATCGTGTCGGGGCCGATTCCGGCCGGGTTCTTGGCTCCCGCGGCTTCGAGCCCCTGGCATCGGAGCGCTCGGCGCTCTACAACATGGCATTCCACCGGCCACAGAAAGTGCGCATGTTCCACCGCCTCCGCACGTTCCTCGGATCGACCCTCGGCAAGAAGGTCGCCATGTCGATCACCGGCCTCCTGCTGGTGCTGTTCCTGATCGCGCACCTCGCCGGCAACCTGCTGTTCTTCAAGGACCAGGACCGCTCGGCCTTCGATCACTACGCGCAGATGCTCGAGGAAAACCCCCTCCTGCCCCTGGCGGAGATCGGGCTCCTGGTGCTGTTCGTGGTGCACCTGGGCCTGGCCTTCCTGACGACGCGCCAGAATCGCGAGGCGCGCGCCACGCGCTACCGCGTCAGTCAGGCCCTGGGCAAGCGCACCCTGGGATCCTCGACCATGCTGATCACGGGGATTCTCGTGCTCGCCTTCGTGGTCGTGCACCTGCTGGACTTCCGCTTCAAGGAACGGGCCCCGGACGGACTGGGCGCCATGCTGGAGCGCAGGCTCTCGGAGCCCATCGGCGCGGGCATCTATCTGCTGGGCGTGATCGCCCTGGGAATTCACCTGAGCCACGCCGTGCGCAGCGCGCTGCGCACCCTGGGGGCGGACCATCCGCGCTTCAACGAACTCCTGCAGCGCGGCGCCCTGACCCTGGCCGGCGTGTTGTTCCTGGGCTTCGCCGCGTTCCCGCTGGTGGTGGTGGGCTCGCGGCTGGGATCGACCCTGGCGAGCAGCAGCGCGGACGAGGGCGCTCCCACGACCCCCGCCGATCCCGGTCTCGCGCCGCTCCCCGTTTCGGCCGACGGCCAGGGACACTGATCCATGTCGACCCCGACCGCGTCTGCAACGAATTCACGACTCGACGCCAAGTGCCCCAGCGGCCCCCTGGCTGAGCGCTGGGACAAGCACCGCTTCGAGCTCAAGCTGATCAACCCCGCCAACAAGCGCAAATTCCACGTGCTGGTGGTGGGCACCGGACTCGCGGGCGCCTCGGCGGCCTCGACCCTGGCGGACCTGGGCTACCAGGTCAGCGCCTTCTGCATCCAGGACAGCGCGCGCCGGGCCCACTCCATCGCGGCCCAGGGCGGCATCAATGCCGCCAAGAACTATCAGAACGACGGGGACAGCGTGCGCCGGCTGTTCTACGACACGATCAAGGGCGGCGACTTCCGCGCCCGGGAGTCGAACGTCTACCGCCTGGCCCAGGTGTCGGGGAACATCATCGACCAGTGCACGGCCTTGGGCGTGCCCTTCGCCCGCGAATACGGCGGATTGCTGGCCAACCGCAGTTTCGGCGGCGCCCAGGTCTCGCGCACGTTCTACGCCCGCGGCCAGACCGGCCAGCAACTGCTGCTCGGTGCCTACAGCGCCCTGATGCGGCAGGTGGGCTCCGGGCGGGTCAAGATGTTCCCGCGCCACGAGATGCTCGACCTCGTGCTGGTCGAGGGCGTGGCCCGCGGGATCGTGACCCGCGACCTGGTGTCCGGCGAGATCGAGTCCTTCGCCGGCGACGCGGTGCTCCTGTGCACCGGCGGCTACGGCAACGTCTTCTACCTGTCCACCAACGCCCAGAACTGCAATGTGACCGCGGCCTGGCGAGCGCACCTGCGGGGCGCCTACTTCGCCAACCCCTGCTTCACCCAGATCCACCCCACCTGCATTCCCGTCAGCGGCGACCACCAGTCCAAGCTGACGCTGATGTCCGAGTCCCTGCGCAACGACGGACGCGTGTGGGTGCCCAAGGCGCAAGGCGATCAGCGCCCGCCGGGGCAGATCCCCGAGGCCGAGCGCGACTACTACCTGGAGCGCCGTTACCCGAGCTTCGGCAATCTCGCGCCCCGGGACATCGCCTCGCGGGCGGCCAAGGAACGCTGCGACGCGGGCTTCGGAGTCGGCGCCGGCGGCCGCGCCGTGTTCCTGGACTTCGGCGACGCCATCCAACGGGACGGTGTCGAAGCCATCCGCGCGCGCTACGGCAACCTGTTCGAGATGTACGAGCGCATCACCGCCGAGGATCCCTACCAGCAACCGATGCGCATCTCCCCCGCCGTGCACTACACGATGGGCGGACTGTGGGTCGACTACAACCTGGAAAGCACCGTCCCGGGCCTGTTCGTGCTGGGCGAGGCCAATTTCTCCGACCACGGCGCGAACCGATTGGGCGCCAGCGCCCTGATGCAGGGCCTCGCCGACGGGTACTTCATCATCCCCTACACGCTGGGGGGCCACCTGGCGGGTCGCAAACTGCCGAAGGTGGATTCCTCGCGCGCGGAATTCCGTGAGGCAGTCGAGGCGGCCCGGGAGCGCACGCGCCGCTGGCTTTCGATTCGAGGCAAGCGCAGCGTGCGCAGCTTCCACCGCGAGTTGGGACTGACGATGTGGGACCACTGCGGCATGGCCCGCACCCGCGACGGTCTCCTGGCCGGCCTCGCGAAGGTCACGGCCCTGAAGGACGAATTCCACCGCGACCTGTGCGTCCAGGGCACGTCCGAGGGCCTCAACCAGTCCCTCGAGCACGCCGGCCGCGTGGCCGACTTCTTCGAACTGGGCGAGTTGATGATCCGCGATGCGCTGCAGCGCGAGGAATCCTGCGGCGGCCACTTCCGCGAGGAGCACCAGACCAAGGACGGCGAGGCCCGGCGCGATGACGCCAACTTCTGCTACGTGGCGGCCTGGGAGCGCGACTCCGCGGGCACGGGCTGGCAGATGCACCGGGAGGCCCTGAACTTCGAGAACGTCCAATTGGCGACCCGGAGCTACGCGTGAGCAGCACGAACCGCGAGAATTCGCACCCACCCATGCACCTGACGCTCCACATCTGGCGCCAGCAGAACGCGACTTCGGCCGGGGGCTTCGAGACCTACCGCGTCGACGACGTGCTGCCGGAGATGTCGTTCCTGGAAATGCTCGACGTGCTCAACGAGCGCCTGACGCGCGAAGGCCGCGAGCCCGTGGCCTTCGACCACGACTGCCGCGAGGGCATCTGCGGCATGTGCAGCCTGGTGATCAACGGAGCGCCCCACGGGCCCGATCGCGCCACCACCACCTGCCAGCTGCACATGCGCCGCTTCCACGACGGCGAGACGATCTACATCGAGCCCTTCCGCGCCACCGCGTTTCCGGTGCTCAAGGACCTGGTGGTGGACCGCTCGGCGTTCGATCGCATTCTGGCCGCGGGCGGGTTCATCACCGCGCGCACGGGCTCGCCCCCGGACGCCAATTCGGTGCCGGTGCCCAAGGTGGACGCCGATCTGGCCATGGACGCCGCCGCCTGCATCGGCTGCGGCGCGTGCGTCGCGGCCTGCAAGAACGCGGCGGCCATGCTCTTCGTGGGCGCCAAGGTGTCCCACCTGGCGCTGCTGCCCCAGGGCAAACCCGAGCGCCGCCGGAGGGCCCTGCAGATGGTCCAGCAGATGGATGCCGAGGGATTCGGCGGGTGCACCAACGAGCGCGAGTGCGAGGCCGCCTGCCCCAAGGGCATCTCGGTGGCCAACATCGCGCGCCTGAACCGCGAGTACCTCTGGGCGTCCCTGGCGGACCCGGAGTGAGCCTTCTGGGGTGGCCGGAGGGCGGCGAACGCCCCGGCCCCGCCGACCGCTGCGCGCGGGCCGCGCGGGCCCTCGGATGTGCCCGGGATCGTTCCCTGGGGGGAATGCGGCGTTACGATGTCGGAACGCGAGCGGCAGCCCCAGGCAGAGAAGTCCTCCCGCGCGGAGGCCGGAAGGCCGCCTCCCAGCCCCGGGGAGGCCCTTTTTGGTTTCCTGGGCCCCCCGATTCTCCCTGGCATGGGGCTTGCAAACATCGGGTTTCGGCCGGAACCTACGTGGGCCACGATCGACTCGACAGCCAATCCACAAACAGATGAACAAACTTTTCTTCGTCGGTGCCTTCACGGCAAGCCTCGCCCTGCCGAGCTTCTCGTTCGCCCACGGCGGGACCTATCGCGGACCCGGTGACACGACGCCCCCCTCGGGCGGCGGCGGTGGCGGCGGCGGTGGTCCGACGACCCCTGGACCGGCGGGTCCCGGCGCGCCCGGCCCCAGCGGTCCGAGCACGCCCGGCGCGGTGACTCCCGGTGCTCCCGCCGGCGGCCCCGGCCCGGCCAAGCCCAAGACGGGCGGCACGGACACTGGCCCCGACCTCACGGTTTGGCAGTTCTGGTGGGGCTTCAACAAGGAGCCGTACCTGAACCTGAAGTCGCACCTCGGCGGTGCGGTGCAGACCGGCTCGGACGAGTACTACCTGGGCCGCGGGGAAAGCCAGCAGGCCAAGGACACGCTGCGCGTCAGCGAAGAGAAAATCCGCAGCGTGATCGTGCCCATGCTCCTCGACGGGCTCGACCCGAAGAAGGAGAACTCCAACGACGTGCAGTCCAGCTGCATGATCGCCCTGGCCAAGATCGGCGACGCCAAGAGCGAGGACGGCAAGTCGCTCCTGGGCGAAGCGATCAAGAAGCACGGGTACCTGACCAGCGGCAGCCAGGAGTTGTCGGAAACAGCGGCGGTCTCCCTGGGGATCCTGGCCAATCGCGACAACATCGACCTGCTCTCGGCGGTGCTGAACAACGACCAGGCCAAGCTGCGGGCACTGGACGTGCAGCAGAACGGCAATGTGACGACGCGCACGCGCGCGTTTGCCGCCTACGGCCTGGGTCTGATCGGCTGCAAGGCCTCCAACGACGACCGCAAGGCGATCGTCGCGACCCTGCGCGCGGTGCTCGATGGCGAAGGCAAGACCATGGCCCAGCGCGACATCCAGGTCGCGTGCATCACGTCCATCGGCCTGACGCCCCTGGACATCTCGCCCGACGACAACACGGTCGACGAGGTCAAGAAGATCAAGGCGCCGGAGTCCGTCCAAAGCCGCCAGGATCAACTGCGCTACCTGATCTCCTACTTCGGAGATTCGTCCAACAACTACCTGATCCGCGCCCACGTCCCGACGGCTCTGGGACGCCTGCTGGGTTCCGGCGACGTGCCCCAGGACTTCGCCTTCCGGAAGGTCGCCACCGGGATGCTCATGGAGAGCCTGTCGAAGGACTCCAAGGATCAGGACGCGATCCAGCAAAGCTGCGCCCTGGCTCTGGGCGTCATCGGTGACTGCGACGAAGACGAAACCGACAAGGCCATTCGGGCCACGCTGATGCAGGTCAAGGAGGACCTGACGGACCAGCAGACGCGCAACTTCGCCCTGATCGCCCTGGCCCAGGCCGCGGGCCGCCCGGGCACCGGCACCGGCGACCCGATCTACGGCGTCAACGCCAAGGACAAGAAGGAGAATGCCCGCACCTTCCTGCTGAACGAGATCAGCAGGGGCAAGAGCAACGCGAAGCCCTGGTCGGGCCTGGCCCTGGGTGTGCTGGAGCGCTCGCTCCTGGACGCCAAGGCCGGCCAATCGGCCGATGCCTTGATGGCCATGGGTGCGACCCTCGAGGCCTCCAAGGCCCCCGAGGACGTCGGCGCCTTCGCCATTGCCTGCGGCATCTCGAAGAACCGCGGGGCCAAGGACGCGCTGCTGAAGCACCTGGGTGCGGTCAGCGACGTCGAAGCCCGCGGCTACACGGCCATCGGCCTGGGCCTGATGGACGAGCAGTCGGCGATCGCTCCGATCCAGGAGATCGTCAAGAAGTCCAAGTACAGCCCCGACCTGCTGAAGAGCACCGCCATCGCCCTGGGTCTCCTGGGCGACAAGCAGCTCGTCAACGACCTGGTGGACATGCTGAAGTCCTCGACGGGTCTCGCCTCGCAGGCGGCCATCAGCTCGGCGCTGGGCTTCATCGGCGACTCGCGCTCGGTGGAACCGCTGATCGACATGATGAAGAACCAGGAAGTCTCGGCCTTGGCTCGCGCCTTCGCCGCGGTGGCCCTGGGCATCATCGCCGACAAGGAACCCTTCCCCTGGAACTCGAAGATCGGCGTGAACTCCAACTACCGCGCCAACACGCCCTCCCTGACCGACCAGAAGGGCGGCATCCTCGACATCCTTTGATTCGCGGCCCCCGCACCCGCGGGAGCCCTTGAATTCACGCGCCGCGCGGAGCAGCCCTCCGCGCGGCGCGCTGCTTTTGGGGCCGAACTCGGCGCCGCCCGGCGCCGCCCGGCGACGACGGGCGCCGTCCGGCGACGACGGGCAATTGGGGCGCGGGCCCCCTAGGAAGTTCGAGCCCCTGGGCGAGCCAGCACGGAGAGCAGCAGCGCCATGCCCCCCAGGAGCACTCCCGCCACGCCGACGGACCGGTTCCTGGCACCGCGGGCCGCCTCGGTGTCCGACCGCAGCCTGTCCACGGAGGCGCGCGCCTCCTCGAGGCTCGCCCGGAACGGCGCTGCGCTTTCCTCCGGCGCGGCCCCGAGCAGGGCCTGCAGGCGGTCCAGGGAGCGCGAAGCGGCCCAGGGATCCCGCAGCCAGAGCGCCGAGGCCAAGGCCCGTTCGGCGAGCCACAGGTCCTGGGGGGCCAGCGCGAGCCCGGCCTCGGCGGCGTTGCGGGCGGCCACGAAATCCCGTGCGCGGTAGTGGAGCCAGACCAGTGCTCGGGAGCGGGTTAGCGGATCGGGCTCGGCGAGGGCCCTCTCGTGCGCGGTGGCGAATTCGCCCCGCTCGGCGGCCGACTGCACCTCCATCTGCGTGTCCTGTCGGGCCAGAACCGGGCTCGCCCCCAGGGCGGCCCAGAGGAGCATCCGTGCCGCGGCGCCCGCGGCGCCCGTGGCGCCCGTCGCGAACGTGGGGGCGCGAAGCCGCAGCCGGGGCCCGTTCGAAAGACTAGGGACGGGCACGGCTCGCCTCCGCCAAGGAACGCCGCTGCAGCAGATCGATCGGGTTGAGGTCGTCGCTCAACCAGGGGCCGTCCGTGGCCGCCACCCAGCGGGCTCCCCCATCGAGTTGGGCCGGCCCCCAGAGGTGGACGAGCTCCAGGCAGGGGCGCGGAGCGTCCACGTCCCGTGGGTCCACGGGTCGCACGCCGTTGCGGGCAAAGACCACGAAGTTGCGCGCGCCGCCGATGCGCAGGACCAGCACGGGGCCGTCGAAGGCGCTCGCCGCCGTGGCGGCCACGGCCACGAGCAGCGGGTCCTCGAAGCCGAAGCCTCCGAGGTTGATCGAGAGCCAACCGCCCGGCGCCAACTTCTCGCGCATCTCGAGGAAGGCCTCGCGCGAGCACAGGTGCGCGGGAATCTCCATCTGGTGCGCGTAGGCGTCCAGCACGATCTGATCGAAACCGTTCTCCCAGGTCCTCAGGGCGCTGCGGGCGTCCACGCCGGAGACCACCCGGCCGCCGCTGCCCGCTGCGGGCAGGTCGAACCAACGCCGGCCCACCTCCACCACGACCGCGTCGATCTCCACTCCCACGGCGTCGATGGAGAGGCCCTGGGGCGCCGCCCCCTCGAGCACCCGGAAGGTCGTCCCGGCCCCCAGGCCCAGGATCGCCACCCGCCAGGAGCCCTCACGACGCCCCGACCACCACGGGGGCAGGGCGAAGGCGTCGTAGTAGTAGCCGGGGCCCAGGGCACCCGGGCGCGCCTTCCAGACGGATTGGAACGAATCCAGGCCCTCGTTGACCTGCAAGAGCCGCAGCTCCTCCGGCCCCCTTCGGTCGCTGACCGCGCGCACGCTCTGGTAGGGCGATTCCCGCGCCTCCAGAAGCTCCACGCCCTCGGGCAAGAAGAGGCCGGAGGGCGCCCGGGAAGCGGCGGCCGCGCCCGCGAGGCTCAGAACGAGCAGGCCCGCGGCCCGAGGTCGGGATCTGCCCGCCAGAGCCACGGCCCCCAGACCCAGGACCAAGGCCGAAAGGCCCATGGTGCCCGCCACTCCCACCCGGGGCAGCAGGAGGTGCGTGGTGGCGAAGGTGCCCAGGAGGCTGCCCAGGGTCGAAGCGCACAGGACGCGACCTCCGGCCGCGCCCGGCGAGTCGGCACGGCCCACGGCCCGGGCCTCCAGTTCCACGGCGAGGGGCCCCACGGCGCCCAGGGACAGCGCAGGCAACAGGAACAGCACGCAGGTGGCCGCCAGGCTGCCCCAGTCGAACAGGGGCCCCGCCAATTCCAGCGAGAGCCCCCTGGGCATGAACCAGCCGCACACCGGCGCGGCGAGCCAGGGCAGGGCGGCCGTGAACAGGGAGGCCGCGCCGAGGGCCAGGGACAGGCGCGAGCGGAGCTGGGGCGAGGCGGCCCAGCGCGCACCCAGCAGGTAGCCCGCGGCCAGTGCCAGCAGGATCACGCCGATCACGTTGGTCCACACGCCGCTGGACGCGCCGAACCACGGGGAGACCATGCGCACCGCGGAGAGCTCGACGATCATCGTCGCGGCCCCCGCCAGGCCCACCCACAGGAGCAACCAACGCGGGCGGGCTTCGACTTCGCCCTGGGGTGCGGCGTTGTGCCCCGCGGATCCTCCTCCCGCCACGGCCTTCACCGCACCCTCGCAAGCAGCGCGTCCAGCGGCGCGTTCGGCGCGCGGTCCAGTGCCGCGCAGGGGCCGCCGTTCACTTGGCCGCCGCCGGCAGGTCGAAGTCCTTGCGCACCGTGTAGATGCGGCCCGGCTCGCTGGCGCCCGAGAACATCATGCTCAGGGTTTCGTCCAGGCTGCGCGGAAGCAGCGCCTCCTGGCTCGTGCCGTTGAGCACGAAGGTCACCGGCTTGTTCAGATCCACCAGGTCGTCGTTGAGCATCACCGAGATCTGGCGCACCCCGGTGCTCGTGATCGTGATCTGGTTCTTGGAGCGATCGATCTCGCCCTCGACGCGCACCTCGCCGCCGCCCATGTCGATCGGCGGGATCTTGATCCAGTAGGAACGCAGCGGGAACGGCTTGGGAACCAGCGTCACCCGCAGGGGGTTGGAGGCCCTGGGATGGGTGCTGATCCAGGCCCAGGCGTCGGCGTCCGTGCCGTCCGACTTCAGGGTGCAATTCTCGTAGCCCAGCTTCTTGGCGGCCTCCTCGAAGGCCGCGGCCTGGGCGCCCGCGCCGGCGAAAAACGTCGGCAGGTTGCGGTAGTTGTCCACCAGGACCTCACCGCAGTCCCCGGCGCGCCCGATGACGCCCGCGAAGTTCTGGGGAAAGCGTCCGGCCAGGGCCAGGGCCGCCGGAACGCCGGACTCGCGGCCGCAGGCGTAGATCCGGTCGAAATCAATGGCGTAGCGCATGCTGATCTCGCGCAGGGTCAGCATGGCCACGTCCACGCCGCCGGGTTTCCCGGCGCTCGTCTGGCGCTCGGTCCAGCTCTTGACTTCCTCGGGCAGGTTGAGGGCCACGATCAGGGCCTTCTCGCGCACGGCGGGCTCGATCCAGTTGTCCTGCAGGAAGTTCTCGCCCGAGAGCACCTTGCCGTCCTTCATCCCCGGGAAGCAGACCAGCAGCGGGTAGCTCTCCTCCGTGGGCCGATAGACCTTGGGGAGCCACAGCGCGTAGCTCACTGGATCGCTCTTGGGCCCCGTGGTGGCGGTGCTGACTTGCCCCGGCTTGGTCTTCTCGATCCGGTATTCGTTGGCGATGTGCAAGCCCCGGGACAGGTCCTGGGTCAAGGCCAGCCCGCCCTGGAGCGGGTCCTTGGAATTGCGGGTCTTGCCCACCTTCTCCAGGAACTTCCGCAGGTCGCCGACGGCCTTGTCCTTCTCCTTGAGGTTGCCCTGCTTCTCGGGGTCGAGGGCGTACTTCAAGAGCCCGCCCAACTCCTTCTGCTCCCGAGGCGTCAGGCCGTCCTTGGCCGGCGAAGTCTCGGCCTTCGCGGGGCCCTGGGAGGCCGCCTCCGAGGGGACCGGAGCGGCGAGAGTGAGCGCGGCGGCAACGAGGGCGGCGCAGGCTGCTTGGTTCAGCATGGGGAACGTAGCGCACGGGGCGCTTGGGGTATCAGGAAACGGGCCCGGATCATCGCCGGGCCCCCGCCGCAGTTCCAGTCCGGCCGGAGAACCGTCCCGGATCAGGCCCAGCGCACCACGCCGGTGCCCGCCACGGTGCGCCCGATGACCCAGGAGGGCTCACCGGCGGCCTCAAGGGCGGCGCGGACCGGCTGGACCTCGCCGGCGTCGAGGATCAGGACCATCCCGACCCCCATGTTGAACACCTGGTAGCGCTCCTCGGGGTCCACGTTGCCGCCCTGGCACAGCCAGCGGAACACCGCCGGCACGGGCCAGGTGCCGCGTTCGATCACGGCGTCGGTGCCGTTGAGCACGCGGGGCAGGTTGTCCACCAGGCCGCCGCCCGTGATGTGGGCCATGCCGCAGATGCGGCGTTCCTCCAAGAGCGGCCAGAGCAGCTTGAGGTAGGAGCGGTGCTCGGAGAGCAGCGCCTCCCCCACCGTGCGGCCCTCCAGGGCCTCGGGCCGGTCCGACAGTTCGTGCCCGAGGGCGTCGAAGGCGATCTTGCGCGCCAGGGAGTATCCGTTGGTGTGCAGGCCCGCCGAGGCCAGGGCCACCAAGGTCTGCCCGGGCTTCACCCGCTTGCCGTCCAGCAACTTGTCGGGCTCCACCACGCCGACGATGAACCCCACCAGATCGAAATCCCCGGGGCGATAGAGCCCGGGCATCTCCGCGGTCTCGCCGCCCAGGAGCGCCAGCCCGTTGTCGCGGCAGGCATGGGCGCAGCCGCGAATCAGGTCCGCCGTGACCTGGGGGTCCAGCACGCCGGTGCCCACGTAGTCCATGAAGAACAGGGGACGCGCCCCCTGCACCAGGATGTCGTTGATGCAGTGCTGAACCAGGTCGCGGCCCACGGTGTCGTAGATCCGCGCCCGGGCCGCGATCTCGAGCTTGGTGCCCACGCCGTCGGCGCTGGCCACCAGGAGCCCCTTGCCGCAACCCGCGCGGGCCAGGTCGAACAGGCCGCCGAAGCCCCCGACGTCGCCCACCACGCCGGGCGTGAAGCTGGCGCGGATCGCCGCCGAGGCGCCCTCCACGGCCGCGTACTTGTTCTCGATGTCGACGCCCGCGTCCTTGTAGGAGATCGAGCGCGCGCCCGTTGATTTCGATTGAGTCATCTGCTGCAGGAATTCCTGGTACTCGCGGCTCGCCGCGAGGCGGCCAAGGATGCGCGCCGTGTTTTCGAAGCCGATGTCCGCCGGAAGCTCGTCCAGCGCGAAGAAGCGCACGTCTTCGGCGTCGTCCCCGGCGGCGAGCACCCCTCCCGTCGCGCGGCAAAGGTACACGGCCAGGTTCGCCGTCTTGGCTGGATTGTCGGTGACGAACAGCAGATCGAACAACGGTCCGACCTGGACTTCAAGGCCGGTCTCCTCGCGCACCTCCCGTCCCGCGGCCTGGGCGGGCGATTCGTCCACCTCCTGGTAGCCCGCCGGCAGGGCCCACAGGCCGCGGTGGGGCGGGATGGCCCGCCGCACCAGCAGGACGCGTCCCCCCTCGTCGAGGACCACGCCGGCCGAGGCCGCGGCGGGATTGGCATAGAGCACGTGACGGCAGCGCACGCAACACAGGCGCTCCCGGCCCTCGATGCGGGCCGGGGCGAAGTCCCCGCCGCAGAGCGGGCAGTGGCGCGCCTGGGGGGCGGCCGCGGCGGGTCGCGTTTCACTCATCGTCCCTGGTCGTTCCCGCGGTCCTCCGCGGTCCTTGGGTGGCTGTGCGTGGTCCCGGAAAGGGCCCGGGCCGGGCCGGGTCCGAGAGGCCGCGACCCTGGCCTTGGAAAGGCCGTCCGCGAGCCCCGTCCCGCGCTCGAAAAGCGAGGTCCGTTTCCCCCGCCGCGCGCAGGGCATACAGTACCAGTCCGGCCCGCCGTGGACCAAGTTCCGGCAGGGCACCCCACCCCGGCATGAAATCCCTGCTCGTTCTCGGTTCCAGCGGCTCGATCGGCAGGCAGACCCTCGAGGTCGTGCGGGCCCAGCCGGGGAGGCTCTCGGTGGCTGGACTGGCGGCGCGGGGATCCTGGGAACTCCTGGCGGCCCAGGCACAGGAGTTCCGGCCGCGCTTCGTGGCCCTGACCGACGCCGAGGCCGCCCGCAGGCTCGCTCCCCTGCTGCCCCTGGGAACGGTCCTGTTCTCCGGCCCCGAGGCGGTGCTCGAACTCTGCAACGCGGCCGCCTACGACGTGGCCGTGCACGGGATCGTCGGCGCGGCTGGCCTTCCGGCCTCGGTGGCGGTGCTCGCCCGCGGCAAGGACCTGGCCCTGGCCAACAAGGAATCCCTGGTCCTGGCCGGCGCGGAGCTGGTGGAACTCGCCCGGACACGGGGGGCCACGATCCTGCCCGTGGACAGCGAGCTCTGCGCCATTTTCCAGTGCCTGCGGGGCGAGAGCCTGGAGCGCGTGCGCGCGGTGCATCTGACGGCCAGCGGAGGCCCGTTCCGCGACGCCGACCTCGCGACCCTGGAGCAGGCCACGCCCGCCGGCGCCCTGCGACACCCCACCTGGTCCATGGGGCCGCGCATCAGCATCGGCTCGGCGACCTTGATGAACAAGGCGCTGGAGGTGCTCGAAGTCCACCACCTCTTCGGCGTGGCGCCGGAAAACGTCCACGTCTGGATCCACCGTCAATCGGTGATCCACTCCATGGTCGAGTTCGTCGACGGCTCGGTCATGGCCCAGCTGGGACCGCCGGACATGCGCGGCCCGCTGCACTACTGCCTGTTCCACCCGGAGCGCGCGCCCTCCAGCCTGCGGGGCTTCCAGTTGGACCTGTTCGCGCGTCTGAGTTTCGAAACCGTGGATCCGCACCGTTTTCCGGCCCTGGCCTTGGGCTACGATTGCGCCCGGCGCGGCGGCGACTCGGGCGCGGTGCTCAACGGGGCCGATGAGGTGCTCGTGGAGGGCTTCCTGGCGGGCAAGCTGCGCCTGACGGAAATCGCTCCGATCGCCGCGGACGTGCTGGCAAAGCGCGCCTCCCCGGCCCAGGGGGTCGCGGCCGCCCTGCGGGCCGATCGAGACGCGCGGGCCCTGGCCCGCCTGAGGATCGACCGGGAAGAACGCGCCGCAAGCACTCCCTGAATGGGCTCGAACACGCATTCCAAGGACCGGACCGCAATCGATGACACTCGCCTTGATGGACTTCACTGAGATCGCGCGCGGGCTCCAGGTGGCCCTGGGCATCGGCCTGGTCATCTTCGTGCACGAGTTGGGCCACTTCATCGCCGCGCGCCTGTGCGGCGTGCGCGTGGAGATCTTCAGCCTGGGCTTCGGACCGCGCCTGCTCGGTTGGAAACGGGGTTCCACCGTTTATCAACTGGCCCTGATCCCCATGGGGGGCTTCGTGAAGATGGCCGGCGAGGAGTCCCCTGGAGGCGGCGCCCACGAGCCCGACGAGCTGCCCGCCAAGAGCGTGGGCCAGCGCTTCTTCATCTACTCGGGCGGCGTGCTGATGAACGTGCTGTTCGCGCTGCTCGTCTTCCCGCCGATCCTGTTCTTCGGCGTGGCGTTCCCCGAGCCCCTGATCGGCCAGGTGGAGCCCGGCGGCCCGGCCTGGAAGGCCGGCCTCGAGCCCGGCACCCGAATCCTGGCCATCGATGGCGAGCCCATCGTCAGCTTCGAGGACCTGCACACGCGCATTGGTCTCGCCCGGGAGGACGAGGTCGAAATGTTGGTGCGCGCGCCGGGGGCCGGGGCGGACTCCTTGGTGCGCGTGAGCCCCGCCTACGATGCGGGACTGGGCCTGCGGACCATCGACGTGTCCATGGCGCCCGACCCGGCGGGCAAACTCACGGTGGTGCCGGACTCCCCTGCGTTCGCGGCCGGTCTGCGCACGGGGGATCGCCTCGTCGCGGTGGACGGCCCGGGCAACGACCCCCCCACTCGCCTGATGAACCGCATCGGCCGCGGCGAGGCCGTCGAGTTGGTGGTCGAGCGCGACCTGGGGCCGGCGGAGGGGGGCGCGGCGCAGGGAGGAGATTCCCCGCGGTCCGTGGAACGCCTCAGCTTCACCGTGGTCCCACGCATCGCCACCCGCCCCGCCAAGCGGGACGATCGCTTCCTGAGCGCCGAGGCTTCCTCCTGCCGCGTGATCGACCTGCGCGGCGCCGAAGGGGCGCGTCCCCTGGGCCTCGCGGTCGAGGACCGGGTGCTGTTCCTCGACGGCAAGCCCGTGCTGCAGATGGGCGATTTCGAGCTGGCCCTGCGGGCCGCCGAGGGCCGCGCCTTCGAACTCGTGGTCGAGCGCGGACGGCGCGAGGAGAGCTGGCAGGTGGCGGCCCTGGCGGGGAACGACCTCGAACAGGCCCTGCGCTCGGTGGCGCTGGTGCGGGATGCCGAGAGCACCCGCGCCGTGATCCTGCCCGGAGGGGCCGCGGCGGCGGCCGGGCTCCAGAGCGGGGACCGCATCCTGCGCATCGGAACTCGCACCACCCAGCGCTGGCCCGACGTGCCCGCGGCCCTCAAGGCCGAAGCCTCGCCGGGGACCCCCGTCAACGTCAGCGTCGAACGACGCGACGCGGACGGCAGCCCGCGCTTCCTCGACTTCCAAGTGACGCCCGGGGCGCCCTCGGGGCCGGAATACGGGCTGCAACTGGGCACGGCCACCTATCTCTACCGCGCTCCCAGCTTCGGCGCGGCCGTGCGTGTGGGCTTCGATGCCTCCGTGCGGATCATGGTCGACATCTGGCACTTCCTCTCGGGCATCTTCCGCGGCAGCGTCTCCAGCGAGAACCTTGGCGGCATCATCGCCATTTCCCAGGGCAGCTACATGTTCGCCGGCATCGGCTTCACCAAGCTGGTGTTCTTCCTGTGCATGCTGAGCCTGAACCTGGCGTTCATCAACGTGTTGCCGATCCCGGTGCTGGACGGGGGCCACTTGTTCTTCCTGCTGATCGAGAAGATCAAGGGGTCGCCGGTCAATGAACGCATCCTGGGCTACAGCCAGATGGTGGGCCTGGTGCTGATCCTGGGGCTGGTGGTGTTCGTCACGTTAAACGACCTGCAGCGGTTGTTCGCGAATTGAGCCTTCGGGACCTGGGCCGGCTGCTGCGCCTCTCGCTCCTGCCGAGCGCGCTGGCCGACGTGGCGGGCGGCGTGGTCCTCGGCAACCTCGGCCACTGGCCCGTCGGTGCGGGGCCCTGGTGGCTCCTGGGTTCGAGCGCCTGCGTCTACCACGGCGCCATGGCGCTCAACGATTGGCGCGACCGGGAGCACGACCGTGCCACGCGGCCGACGCGGCCGATCCCCAGCGGCGCGGTCCCTGCGGGAACCGCCCTCTTCCTGGCGCTGCTGCTCCTGGGCCTCGGGCCCCTGCTCGCCCTGCAGCACAGCCGCGAGGCGGCCCTGTGGTCCCTGGGCCTCTCCTTGCTGGCCGCGAGCTACGACCTCGTGGGGCGCGGACCGCTGCTGGGGCCGCTGCTCCTCGCCGCCTGTCGCGCGGGCAATCTGGGACTGGGACTTTTCCTGGGCAGCGGCGAACTCGGTGGCGGCGCCCCCACCCGCCTGCTTCTGGCGCCCCTGGCGCTCTACGGCCTCTACGTGCTGCGGGTTTCCCAATTGGGTCGCCTGGAGGATGGAGAGGCCGCCCTGGGGAATTCGGGCGCGGGGCAGGACCTTTCCTCCGCTGCTCTCGGCGGTCGTCCGCGGGGGCTCGTCTCCTCCGCCGCCACGATGCTGCTTCTCGTGCCGCTGATTCCGCCCTTCGAGCCCCTCGTGATTCCCCTGGAAGCCCGCGCCGTGGCCGCGGTGCTCGCCTGGCCCGCGGCGGTCGGACTGTTCCTGGCGGCCTTCCGCGGCGGTGACTGGTCCAGGGGTCGCGTGGAGAGCACGATGGGACTTGCCCTGCGGCGGCTCTCGATCTTCGGCGCCTGCTGCGCCGCGCTCGCCTGGCGCCGGCCGGTCCATGACGGGCTGATCGTGGCCGCGGCGATCCTCGTGGGCCTGGGCCTCGCCGTGCGCCTGCGGCGCGTGTTTCCCCCCAGTTGACCAGCCCTGCCCGGGGCCCTCGGGCTTCGCGCACGCCGCTCCTGTAGCCGGCGGAAGGGTCGCGGCGCGGGCGGGATCCTAGGACAGTCGCTGGGATCGCTCGGCGAGCCAGGCCAGCGCGCTCTCCCGGGATCCCAGGCGGCCCTCGAGCTGGTGCATTTCGGCCTCCAACAGCAACTCGCGCCAGCGAGGCCCGCGCGGAATCCCGGCCGTCTGGAGGTCCTCCGCCCGGAGCCAAAGCGTCGGATGCAGATGCCCGGGCTCCAGGGCCGAGACCCTTGCGCGCCAGGCGTCCACGTTTCCTGGGGCCGCGCCTCGGGCCGCCGCGAGCTTCAGGGCATCCTGGGCCTCGCCGTGGCGCGCGAAGAAGACCGCGGCGGAGCGCGACGGGGCGGGCTCGCGGACCACCTCGGCGGACAGGCGCCAGAGGTTCAGCACGGACGCGCGCAGCGATCGCGAGGGCCGCAGGGAATCCAGCAACCCCTCCGAGGCCGTCCGGTCCCCTTCTCCCGCGCAGAGCAGCAGGGTCGCCAGCCCCAGGCCGGAACCCGGAGGCCCCTCCTGCGCCACCTGCTCCAGGCGACGGAGCGCGGCCGTGGCGCCCTCCTCCCCAGGGGAAAGACGGGCGAGGCCCGGCAGCAGGGGTTCCAGCAGTCCGGCCCCCGCAAGCAACCCGAGGGCCTGGGCGGAGCGCGGATGGCCGAAGATGCGTTCGAGCTCGTGCAGGCGCCGCTCCGCGCTCACGCCGGAGAGGGCGCGCACCGAGGCGCGTGCGCCTTCCAGGGTCGCCGGATCCACGCGGAAGTCCAGGGCCGCGGCGAAGCGCGCCAGGCGCACCAGTCGCAGACCGTCCTCGGCGAAGCGCGCCTCTGGATCGCCCACGGCCCGCAGGAGCCGCGCCGCGATGTCCGCGAGCCCCCCTTCAGGGTCCCGCAACTCGTCGTTGAGGGGATCGAGGTACATGGCGTTGCAGGTGAAATCGCGCCGGCGCGCGTCTTCCTCCAGTCGCTCGCTGTACTCCACGAGATCCGGCCTGCGGGCGTCGGAGAAACCCCGCTCCCGTCGGAAGGTGGTCAACTGCACGTCGAGGCCGTGGGAATGCACCAGCACGGTGCCGAAGGCCTTGCCCACGGCCGTGGTGCGTTCGAAGATCCGTTCGACCTCCTCGGGCCGCAGGCCGCTGGCCATGTCGAGGTCCGTGGCGGTGGTCCCCAGCACGAGGTCGCGCACCGGCCCGCCCACGATCCAGGCCCGGGCGCCCGCCCCGGCCGCGCCGCGCGCGACGAAGCACGCCGCCTCGAACAGCGCCGGCGGCAGGGTCTTGGCCGAGGGCTTTCCCATGGAGCTTGCAGCGTAGCAGTCCAGGCAGAAGAATCCTCCTGCCGTCCCATGGCCACGCTCCCTCCCCAGCCGCCCGCAACCAGTCCGGTCACGCCCCGGCGCCCGGGCCGGTTCCTGGACTGGGCGATCCTCGTGGGCGTCGTGGCCGTGGTGGTCATCGTGTCGCTGCCGCGACTTTCGGCCTTCGCCAAGCACGAGAACGAATCCGATGCGCGCCAACTGCTGCGGCGCCTCGCCCTTCCCTTCGGCGACGACTCCCTGGAGGCCGCGCCCCCGCGGGACACGCTCGATCTGTTCGAGCGGCTGCCGCGGGTTGCGCGCCGGCAATTCGAGGATCAGATCGTGCTCGAGGACGGACGCCTGATCCTGCGCCACGGCTACTACTTCGAGTTTCTTCGGCTGCCGGGCTTTGCGGGAGACAGCCGCGGCGTGATGGCCGTGCGCGCGTGGCCGGAGCGTTGCACCGATGCCGCCTCGCCGGCCTACGTGGCCCTCTCGAACGCCGGACTGCTGCGTCACCGCAGGCTGGAGCCGCCGGCCTGCGGCCTGGAACGTCCGCCGGAATTCCTCACGCCGCACCTGGCCGACCTGCAGGCGCGCGGCTGGGAGCTGGTCACGGATCCCGGCGGCGACTAGCCCGCTCTTCCTCCGACCTCGAGCCCGGCCCGGGGTCAGTCCCGCTGCGAGGGCGGCGGGTACCAGCGCCACAGGATGCCCTGCAGGGCCTCGCGGGCGCTGGGGTCCTGCATCGCGAGGGCCGCGCGCTTCAGTTGCCAGGCCACCTCGCTCGCCGGGCCGATGCGCGCCAGCCGATCGGCGACGTACACCATCTCGGTGGAGCTGGTGCGCGGATCGTCGAAGACCTTGAGCAGCAGTTCCCGACTGTGGTCGCCACCCAGGGCCGAGAAGGCCTCGAGGGCATCCAGGCGCAGCAGGCCGTCCTCGCTCGCGCGCCACAGCTCGTACAGGGCGTCCTGGGCGATGGGTCCTGCGTTCACCGACTGGCGCAGGATGAAGCGCTGGGCGCGCGTGCCCTCCAGGTCGCCTTGGGCTCCGCGGCCGAGCTCCAGCAGCGTGCGCGTGGCCTCCGGATCGGGGATCTGACCGAGCACCTTGAGCAGCATGGCGCGCTCCACCGGCGTGCGCGTGGCGAGCGTGTCGAGGCGCGGCCGCAGGACATCCCAGGCGCGACGTGCCACCTCGGGCCGGCTCGCCATGGCCTCGCGCAGGATCTGCAGGCCCCCTTGCACTTCCTGCAAGACCGGACTGGAGAGCCACTGCAGCGCCTCGTCCACGGCTTCGCCGCGGCCGTGGAGGGCCAGGGCGGTCAGGGCCGGCGTGCGCACCGACTCCTCGGGATCGTTGGCGGCCCTTTCCAAGAGGAAGCGCGCGTCGGCGTGGTCGGGTTGGCGCGCCGCGGCGCGGGCCACCAGTTCCCGCAGGCCCGGGGCCTCATCGTGCTCCAGGGTCCAGGCCAGCTCGTCGTAGCGGCCGGCCGAGGCCAGGGCCCGCACCGCCAGATCGCGCTCGGTCGGGTTCTTGGACTCTCGCGCGGCGCGCAGCGTGGCCAGCGCCGCCTCGTCCTTGGGCAAGTCGCCGGCCTGGCAGGCCACCGCGGAGAGCCACAGTCGAGTGAGCGTGTCCAGATCCGTGCGCTGAAGCACGGCCCGCACGCGGAGAACCAGCTCGGGGTCCCGGATCAGGGCCAGGGTGGGCAGGATCGCCGGCCACACGGACGGGTTGTCCCCCTGCTCGACCCAGAGGAGCCACTGTCGCTGGGCGCGCTCCAGGTCGAGCTTGGCCAGTGCAGCACAGATCTCCGCCTGGTAACCGGGGGGCGAATTGGCCAGCAGCTTGAGCACCGGCTCGTAGGACTCGGGGCTTGGGTGAACCAAGAGCCCGCGCAGGACCTGGATGCGCAGGGATTCCGACGGATGCTCCAGGAGCCCGCAGAGGATCGGCTGGGCAGCCGGGTCCTCCGAGAGGGACAGCACGTCCGCGGCGTTGCGCAGGTAGTCGGCGCCCCCGGGGTCGGACCGGTAGCGCTCGACGAAGCGACGCAGGGCCGTCACCCCGCGGGCGCCCGAGGCGGCCAGTTCCATTTTGGCCCGCCGCTGCACGTCGTGCTCGGACACCACCAGGGCCTCGACCAGGTGCGCGGTCAGGTCGGCCAGATCCGCGGTGTAGGGCCCGCGGGCCATGTCCGGGCTGAAGAGCAACTGGACCCGATCGTCGAGCGCCGGCGGCGTCTTTGGCGGCGCCTCTTTCTCGCAGGCGGCCAGCAGGCCCGCCGTCCCCACCGCGGCCAGCATCGCGGCCCTGGACACGGCCGCGAGCCGCGCGAGGCCGCGCGCGAGGACGGAGTCCTTGCCCAGGAGGGTGCGGCCCATGGTGCGCTCGCCCCAGCCCGACTTATTCATGAGCTTTGAGCGAAACCCAAGACCAAGCCTGGCTGGCAAGGCGCGACGACGCGTTCTCCCGCAGGCGACCTGCAGGTCGCCGAGGACCGAACGCGCCGGCGCAACGCAGTCCAGACGGGCTTGGGCGGGGGTTGGAGCCGGAGCTCATGAATCAGTCGGGCTAGCGCAGTTCCTTCTCTCCCAAGACTCCCTGGGCCTTGGTGAGTCCCGCGATGGCCTCGGCATAGGCCACGCGGGCCCGCTTCTCCTTGGAGAGCGCTTCGGCCAGTTGCTTTTGGAACTCGAGCACCTGGAAGTTGGTCGACAGTCCCTCGCGGTAGCGCGCTTCCTCGGCGGTCAACTGCCGCTGGGCCAGCTCCAGGGACTTGACCGAGGCCTTGACCGCCTCGGCCTGGTAAACGATCTGCCTCACCGCCTCGCGCACCTCCGCCACGATCTGGGACTCGGTGCGGTCGTACTGCAGACGGGCCACGCGGCCGCGGGCGCGGGCGGCCCGCTCGGCGTTGCTGGCGGTGCGATTGCCCAGGGGCACGGAGAGCACCAGGGCCGCCCGATTGGCCGGGAACTCGAAGCTCGTGGCGCTCTCGAAGGCCTCGGCGCTTTCGCCGTCGAAGCCGCGATTCGCCGAGGACAACTCCAGGTCCAGATCCCACTGCCGCTCGCTCTTGGTGCGGGAGATGCGCAGGTCGCTGGCGTCGATCTCCAGGCGCAGCTGGCGCAATTCGGCGCGGTTCTCCAGGGCCACGCCCAGGGCCTGATCCCAGGGGGGGACGTCCGCGGGCGTGCTCTGGGGCAGAGGGGTCACCGGGCTCACTTGCGTGTCCCAGGAAACCGGGTCCTTGCCGGGGAACAGGTAGGACTTGAGCTTGTCCTGGGCGGCGCGGGAGTTGACCTCCGCCAGCAGCCGCTCCTCCACGCGCAGGGCCACGTTGGCCTCGGCCTGGAGCACCTCCACCTCCGTGCCCACGCCGGCGGCCAGGCGACGCTGGTTCTGGTCCAGCTGCTGGCGGCCCAGATCGAGGGTCTTGTCCGCCACGCCCTGCTGCTCAAGGGTGGCCACCAGGTCCCAGTACGCGGAGTGCACGTCGAGCAACAGCTGCTGCCGCGTCTGACGGAACTTCTCCAGGCTCTTGTTGAACTGGATTTCCGCCTCGCGCTGGCTGCTCTTCGCGTAGCGGCTCCAGGCGCCGCGCAGCAGCGGCTGGCGGAATGTCAGGGTCAGCGTGTCCGTGGTGGACGGGTTGTCGAGCTGGAAGCTCGAGTTCGTCTTGCGATTGACGCGGCCGTAGTCGACGTTGAACGACCCTCCGGTGGTCAGGGGGAACTGCAGTCCGCCCCCGAGCTCCTGGGTGTCCTCGCGCACCACCGTGGCGCCCGACAGGCTGGAGTTGGCCTCGAACTCGCTGTTGGTCACGGCCGCGGTCGCGCTCAGGATCGGGTCGAAGCTGCCCCAACTGCCCGCGTATTCGTAACCGGCCACCACGCTCTCGATCTCGTCGAGCTTGAGGCCCAGGTCGTTGTCCACGGCGATCTTGAGCGCCTGCTCCAGGGAGAGTTCCAGTCGCACGCCCGCGGTCGGGTTCGCCTGGGGAGGGGAAGCGGCGTCCGTGGGAGGTGTCTGGGCGGCAAGCGGGGCCGCCCAGGCCAGGAGCAGCGGCAGCACTCGTGAGAAATCGAGCATGGAGCGTGAGAGCATAGGGGGCGGGATCGGCGTGGACTACTCCCCTAGCACCCGGGGCACGCCTCAAGCCCTTTCCCGGGCCCCCACACGTTCCGACGCGGCGGAAATTCCCGAAGTTCAGCGCGCCCGTTGCCGGCCCCAGGCCATCCAGGCGGCGAGGGTCCCGCTGGGGTCTTGCTCCGTGATCCCGCCCAGCGCGGACTCCAGGGTCCTGAACCACTCCTGCGACAGGGGCCCCGTCGGGTCCTGGGGCAGGGCCACCCCGGGGATCAGGGCCCCGGCGGCGGAGGCCCGGTCCAGGGCCAGTCTCGCGAGGGCTAGCTCCGCGCTCGAGTCCTGGGCCGTGCGCTCGCTCACCAGGGCCTCCAAGGCCGGGCGCAAACGTCCATCCGGTTGGCCCGAGAGGATCCAGTCGTCCAAGAGCAGCTCCGCCCACAGGGCCCGCAGGAAGAGCGGGGCCCCCGCGGAGGGCGCGCGAAGCGTGGAGTCCAGTCCTCCCAGGGAAAGGCGCCGCGCCCGTGCCTCGAGGATTCGGGCGGCCTGGGAGGCGGGCTCCGAGGTCGCTCCGGCCTGGGGCGTGGCTCGACCCGTGGCCTCGGGGCGAGGCCCGCCCGCGGCTCCCCGGGGTGCCGGGGTTCCGGGGCCCAGCAATTCCCGCCGGGCGGCGGCAAGCCGCGTGGGATGGGGCGCGATTTCGATGGCGTAGGAAAGCGGTCCAGGAGCCTCGGGCGCGGGACTCCGCTCCAACTCGCGTCGCGGCTCGGCGACCGGCGCTGCGGCGGGAGCCAGCTCTCGGCTGGGCGTCTCGACCCACAGGGAGACACCGTGGTTTTCCTGGGCGCGCCGCAGCAGCACGAAGCCGATGACGGGCAGGGCAAGCAGGTGGAGCAAGAGGCTCGCGGCCACGAGTCGCAGCACCCGCGAGGTGCGCAGGCGCTCCCCCAGGAAGCGCGAGACCACGCGCCAATCTCCACGCCAACTGAGGTCCTCCCCGAGCGTGGAGGCCAGGGCGCCGCGCACAGTGCGCTCCACGGAGGAGGAATCCGGCTCCGGAATCGCCAGGGCCAGGGATCGCAGAGCGCGCACTTCCAGGGAAGCCCGCCGCAGCACCGGTGCGCATTCCCCGCAGGCCAGGGCCTCCTTCCAGCGCTGGGCCAGGGGAGCCTCCTCCCCGGACGACTTCACGGGCGCGGCGGGCCCGGCCTCTCCCGCGGAAGATTCGGGCGCGATCCGACCTGCTTCGGCCGCGAGCGCCAGCTCGAACAGGTCCTCCGCGGAAACGTGCCCGGGAGAGAGGTGCGCGGGGTGCGGCGTGCCGCGCCCGGGCTCCAAGGGCTGACCGCCGGGGTTCATGCGGCGCCTCCCAAGTGCCTGGGGCCCGAAGCGCCCGGGGTCCGCTGGGTCCGAGGGTTCCCCTCGGACGGCGCGGGCGTGCTCGAGGCCGGGGCATCGTCGCCGCCGAGCACCTGGCGCAGGTGTCGGATGGCGTGGAACACGCGCGACTTCACCGTGCCCACGGGAATGTCCAGCTCGCGGGCGATCTCCGGATAGGGCCGCGCCTGGATCACCGCCAGTTCGAAGATCACGGCGTGAATGGGCGAGAGCTCGCGCAGGGCCGCGGCGATGCGCGAGCGCTCCTCGCGCGCCGCCAGGGCCGCATCGGGGCCGCCCCCCGAGACGGCAGGTTGATCCAACGGGTCGCCTTCGCCCTCCAGTTGGGAGAACGGGCGCGAATTCACCCGTGCGGCATCCCGCCGACGCCGGTCGATCCACGCGTTGCGCGCGATGCGCAAGGCGAAGGCCTCGAAGTTGCCCTGGGGCTGGTAGGTTTCGGCGTGGCGGTACAACTTGACGAACACTTCCTGGGTCAGGTCTTCGGCCTCGGTGCGCGAGGCGCCCAGGCGCTGAAAGAAACCGATCAGGGTCCCGGCCTCCCGGCGCACGAAGTCCTCGAACAGACCTTGCTCACCGCGGCTCAGGGCGGCCAGGGGGTCGCGATCGCGGTCCCAGGAGCCCTTCACCAGCTCCGCCCAACGCAGGCCGTGCCCCGCGGTTCAAGGTCCCGGGGAAGTCCCATCAGGCCTCCTGGAGGCTCCATTCGTCGCCGCCGACGCCCACGGGCACCCGCAGGGCCTCCAGGGCCTCCACCAGGGCCTTTTCGCGGGCCGGGTTGTCTCCGGGGCCCCCCACCGCCCTCACCACTTCCAGGGTCACCCGACGGGTCTCGGGCTGGTCGGCGGCCACATGGGCCAGGACCACCCGCAGGCGCGGGGTCGGAAGCCAGCTTTCGACGCGCCCACCCCATTCCACCAGGGCCAAGCCGCCCCCTTGGAGCCACTCCGCCCCGCCGCCCTCCAGGAAGGCACGCCCGCGGCCCTCCATCCAGGCGTCGAAGTGGTAGACCGGCAGGCGGCCCTCGTAGGTGTGCATCAAGGTGAAGCTCGGACTGTGCACGGCGTCCGGGGAGCCGAGCCCCTGGGCTACCCCGCGGACGAAGGCGGTTTTCCCGGCACCCAGGTCTCCCTCCAAGGAAATGGCCACGCCGCCGCGGACCAGTTCCGTCCGCGGCTCCAGGGCCAGCGCCAGGGCGGCCCCGAGGGCCTCGGTGGCCTCGCTCCCCCGGCTCAGGAACCGGCGCGAAGGACCCTGCCCCGACTCAGGGCGCCCCATGGGTCCAACCTCGCCGAGGATCCGCGGGAACCAGGTCCAATGCGCCGGAGTCGCGGGGCACGAGCACGCCGCGCCCGGGATGCAGGCTTCCCACGCGCACGAGTCCGCGGAGTTCATCCTGCTTCAGGGCCAACAATGCTCGGGCGCGGCCGGGTGAGGCACAGACGAGAAGTTCGTGGTCCTCCCCATCGTAGAGGGCGTGCTCCAGGGCGCTTCGGCCGCTGGCGCGCGCGGCCCGCAGGGCGTCGCGGTGGATCGGCACGGCGTCCAGGCGCACCTGGAGGCCCGAGCGGTCCGCGAGGCGCGAGGCGTCGCGCACCAGCCCATCGGAAACATCGGTCATGGCCCGCACGCCGCGGAGCCAGAGCGTTCGACCGGCGGCCAGGCGCGGACGGATCCGCAGGTGGCGCCCCAGCCGGCTGCCGCCGAACGGGCCGGTCGAGAGGAGCCAGTCCCCGGCTCGGGCACGGTCGCGCCCGGGCGGAGGCGCTCCGGGTCCGAGCTCACCCACGGCCGTGATGGAGAACACCACCGGCCCCGCGGAGCAGGCCAGATCTCCCGCGATCAGCTCCGCTCCCACGCAGCGAGCCGTGCGGGACACGGCACGAATCGCGGCGCGCACGTCCTGTTCGATGTCCCGCGGCCCGAAGCTCGCGCTGAACAGCAAGGCGCGGGGCAGGGCCGCCGCCGCCGCCAGGTCCGAGAGCGCCCGCAGGGCGGCCTTGGCCGCCGCGCGGGAGAAGCCGGCGCGCCGCTCGAAGTGAACGCCCTCAATGCACAGGTCCACGCAGGCCACCGGCCGCACCAGGCGGCCCGCGAGCGTCGCGGCGTCGTGGCCGAACCCCGCCGCAAGTCCGCGGGGAGCGTGGGTGCGAAGGAGCCAGCGGTGCACCCGGCTCTCGCTCCAAGGACGTCGGCCGGGTCCCGACCGGGGGCCGGACCTCCGCCGCTCCGCGGCCTTCGAGAGCGAGGCGGACATGGCCGCGATGCTAATCGAAGCCGGGGATCGCGAACACGACGCGGCCCTCCACCCGTTCGGGCGCGACCGGTCCCAGGGATCGCGAGTCGGGGAAGGCCACCCCGTCCGGTCCCGAGCCGTCGGAGAGCAGCCACAGTCCAGGTCGCTCCTCGCCGACCGGGCGGTCCGCGAGGCGGCCCAGGAGCAGCCGGCCCTGCTCGTCGCGGTAGAGCAGCGCATCACCCACGGCGCCGCCGCTCGCGCCGCGATCCACCAACAGGTGGGCTCCGGGACGGAAGGCCGCCAACGGAGAAACTCCCGCCGCGGGCAGCGTCTGCACTTCGAAGCGCCAGGTCAGGTAGACCAGTGCTCCCAGGCAGTAGATCAGGATCAGGCGCCGCGCCCACTGGAGCAGTTTTCGCGATCGGCCCCCCTGCGCGGTCCCCGGACGTGTTGTCGCGTCACCCACGGCGCACCACCCCCGAGGGCCCTCCCGCGTCCGCCAGGGCGGCGAGCCACGCCTCCACGCGCCGCGCGGCGAGCGACGGGGACTCTCCGGGACTGAAGACCGAGGCGCGGGCCACCAGACCCCGGACCCCACGGGCGAGGATCGGCCCGGCGTGTTCGGGCCGCAGTCCGCCGATGGCCCACAGCGGGATCGGGGACGCGCGGGCCGCGTTCCCCAGGGCCTCCAGGCCCAGGGGCTCCTTCCACCCGCGCTTGGAGGGCGTGTCGAACACCGGACCGTGCACACGATAGGTGCACAGTTCCAGTCCCCGTGGCGCCTCGCCGGCGTGGGTCGAAAGGCCCAGGCCCATGGAGTCCGGGAGCAGGCGACGGGCCGCCTCGGGTTCCAGGGAGCGGAAGCCCAGGTGCAGTGCGTCGGCCTCCACGGCGACGGCCAGGTGGGCGCGGTCGTGCAGGCAAAACCACGCGTCCAGGGCGCGCGCGCGCTGGGCCAGGGAAGCGGCCAGGGAGAAGAGTGCACGGTCGCCCAGCAGCGGCTCCCGCAGCAGCAGTCCGGGAAGCCCGGCGTCCAGTGCGGACAGGGCCTGGGCCGTGAAGGCGTCCACGCGGGATCCACCAAGATCTCCGGCGGGATCCCCGGCGAGATCCCCGGGGGAAAGCGCCACGAAGACCGGCGGCACACCGGATCGGGCGGCCAAGGCTATCCCTCGGCCTCGACCAGGTAGCCCAGGTCCCGCAGCAGGGCCTGGGTGCGCTTGGTGGTGTAACGCATCTTGAGTTGCAGACGCTTGTCGTCGAGCACCTCGCGGATGTACTGCTTCGCGCCCGCGTCCTGCTGGAAGCGCTTGATCGTCGCCTCGTCGTCGCAGCGCAGCACGCCCCGTTCGTCGAGCAGCATCAGGCCCGCGCGGGAACCCCAGTCGCGCACGGAATAGAGCACGTTCTGGGGCACGGGCGTGCGCGATTGGCCGCGCAGGGTGGCCAGGATCCGCGACAGGTACATGCCCTCGGACAGGGCCCGCTGCACCGACTTTTCGTTGAGGCGGAAATGCAGCGTCTCCCCCTGGCGCTCGCGCACGGCGAAGCGATCGAGCTCGTGGACCAGCTCGGCATCGTCGCCGGTGGGGAACAGCACCACCTCGAAGTCCGGCGTGACGATCAGGCTGCCGATGGACGGCGAAAGTTGGGGAGCGCCGTCCACCGCCCCCAGGAGCCGCGCGCCCACCTTGGTGAGCCGCAGCGCCACGGGGCGGTCGCTCGCGTCATAGCCCAGGTCCACCAGGCCGAGCAGGTACATGCGACTGCGCACCCACTTGGCCAGGTTCCAGGCCAGCCGCTGCGGATCCTCCATGGGCGCGTATTGGCCGCCCTGATTGCGCGAGGCGAAGTACTCGTCCACCGCCAGCTGGTCCAGGCTCGAGAGATAGGTGTTGCGGGCCAGGAACGGCAGGTACATCAGGTCGTACCAGGTACCCGCCTCGATGCGCTTGAGCAGCCTGAGGAAGATCCGCCGCAGGCGCACCTGGTGGTAGAAGTCCCCCGCCACGGCTTTCTCCTCGATGGCGAATTCCAACAGCGCGGTCAGCTTCTCCTCGAGGTTCTTCTGCTCCCACACGCGCCCCTCGCCGGACATGGCGAAGGTGCGTTCCCCAGTGGACTCGATCAGGCGCGCAAAGCGCGTGAAGTCGTAGATGAAGTCGAGCACCGCCTCGCGCGAGAGCTCGCGGCCGGGATTGGGGATCAACTCCTGCAGGATGCGTTTCTCGGTGGTCTTGAAGATCTCGCCGCGCACCGTGAAGCGCACGTTGTGCTCGAGGAGGAAGCCCATGAAGCGCGAGATGTTGCTGACGAGGTCCACCGACAGGGCCGACTCGCGGTGGGGCCGGTCCGGGTCCCCGGGAACGGCCACGCGTTTGAGCCAGGCCAGGGCCACTTCATTGAAGACCAGCAGGGCTTCCTCGTTGTGGTGGATGCCGTAGGGCGAAAGTTCCAGCCGCTCCACGGTGCCGAGCAGGGACTCCTCGAGCTTCTGGCTCCAGCGCGCGCCGTTCCAGGCGCCCAGTTCGGTCTCCATGCGTTCGAACAGGCTGCGCGGCAGGATGCCGCCGAACTGCAGGATGGCCTTCTCCACCAGGCCCCGCAGCGGCGCCTCCAGGCGCTCGATGCGCGCCACCGCCGCCGCTTCGGCCGAGTACATCTTGTACATCTCGCGCACGCGCGTCGGAGCCGAGCGCCGAGCCCGCGCCGGATCGTCGTACAGGCGGTCGAGGTGCCCGCGCAGGGTCAGGACGTCGAACACGCCGCGGCGCTTGGCGCGCTGCTGGCGCAGCAGCGCGTCGGCGATCTCCTCGGGCACCACCAGCAGGCGCGCCCCGAAGCTCTTGACCCGCCGATCCTTGGACTCCGCCACCAGGGCGCGCCGGGCCAACTGGGCCAGGGCGGCCTCCAGGTCGTAGTGGGAAAGGTAGGCCAGCTGCTTGTGGCAGGAGAGCTCCGCGAAGGACAGCTGGAAGTGCGGCGCCTCCAGCAGCAGGCCCAGCACCTGATTCAATCGACGTCCCAGGGACAGCACGCGCGCCCCCACGTGGGCGTCGTCGGCCACGAAGGCCTGCAGAGCCCGGCGCACCTCCGCGGTCTCGCGGGGCAGCTGGGAGCCCTGGTTGCGGTTCCAGTAGTTGTAGAGTTCCTCGAGCTCGACCTCGGAAGCCGCGGCGAAGATCTCCGCCACCGAGATCCGTCCATGGCTGGGTCGCGCGGCCGGGCCCTGGGGCGCGGCTGCGCCCGACTCCGGGGCCGGGCCGGGTCGTTCCGCGGGGAGCGCGTCTCCGGTCTCCATGCTGCGGTCCTCGCCCTCGCGCTTGCCGCTCACGGTAGGGCCTCCGCCGCCGCGCCGCGCGCGTCGAGCCAACCGGAGGCCTCCACGATCTCGTAGGCATAGCCCTGCTCGGTGAGGAACAGCTGGCGCTTCTCGGCGAACTCCTGGTCGCGGGAACCCAGGGTCACGACCGAGTAGAACACGGCGGCGGAACCGTCCGCCTTGGGCCGGAGGATGCGTCCCAGGCGCTGGGCCTCCTCCTGGCGCGAGCCGAAGGTGCCCGAGACTTGAATCGCCACGTTGGCTTCCGGCAGGTCCACGGCGAAGTTCCCCACCTTCGACACCAGCAGCACGGGCAGCCGCCCCGCGCGGAACGCCTCGTACAGTTCCGTGCGCTCGGAGTTGGGGGTCTTGCCGGTGATCAGCGGCACGCGCAGGTGTCGCGAGAGCTGATTCAATTGGTCGATGTACTGGCCGATGATCAGCACGTGGCCGTCCTTGTGGCGCGCCAGCAGGTGCTCGATCACCTGCAGCTTGAGGGGGTTCTCGCTGGCCACGCGGAACTTGTTGCGCGCGCTGGCGGCGGCGTAGATCGCCTTGAGGGAAGCCGGCAAGGGCACGCGCACCTCGACGCAGGTCGCGGCGGCGATGAAGCCCTTGCCCTCGAGCACCTTCCACGGCACGTCGTAGCGCTTGGGACCGATCAGGCAGAAGACCTCGTCCTCCTTGCCGTCCTCGCGCACCAGGGTGGCGGTCAGTCCCAGGCGGCGACGGGCCTGGAGATCCGCGGTGACGCGGAAAATCGGCGCGGGCAGCAGGTGCACTTCGTCGTAGATCACCAGGCCCCAGTTCTCCCGCGAAAACAGGCTGAAGTGCTCGAAGGCGTCGGTCTTGTTGCGTCGCCAGGTGAGCATCTGATAGGTGGTGATCGTCACCGGCGCCACCTGCTTGTGATCGCCCGTGTACTCGGCCACGTCCGCTTCGCCCAGTCCGGTCTTGTCGAGGATCTCCTCGCGCCACTGCCGCACGGCCACGGTGTTGGTGGTCAAGATCAGGGTTTTCTCCCGCACCAGGCTCATGACCGCCAGGCCCACCACGGTCTTGCCGGCGCCGCAGGGCAGGACCACCACGCCGCTGCCGCCCAGCACCGTGCCGCCGGCGTGGAACGCCGCCGCCGCACCCTGCTGGTAGGCCCGCGGCTCGAAGCTGCGGCCCCCGCGGGTGGTCTTGCGCAGGCTGATCTCGAAGGCGTCCCCTTGCACGTAGCCTCCGCGGTCGTCCACCGGGAAGCCGATCTTGATCAACGCCTGCTTGATCGAGCCGCGCGCCAAAGGGCCGACCCACACGCGTCCCTCGCCGTCGATCTCCACCAGTTTGCGAATCGACTCGTGGCCCAGCACGTCCGCCAGGGCGTCCCTGTGCTCGCTGGTGAGTTCGAAGCGCTCGCCGCGCCGTTCGATGCGCAACAGGCCGTAGCGGCCGACCCACTGGCGAATCTCGTGCAGCACGCTGTTCGGCACCGGCACGCAGGAGAACTCCGCCAGCACCGCGGCGATGTCGTCGGCCTTCTTGCCCATGGCCGCCGCATTCCAGATCGAGACCGGCGTGATCCTGTAGGTGTGCAGGTAGTCGGGACTCTTCTCCAGTTCGGCGAAGATCGAAAGCGCGTCCCGGGCCGCGGCGAAGCGCGGGTGCTCCTCGGTCAGGGGCTCTCCCTGCTCGTCCTTGACGGGGTTGCCGCGCGCGTCGGTGACCGCGCGCACGGTGTGCAGCATCAGCGAGCGGTCGCTCTGCACGATCAACGGATTGTCCGCGCGCAGGCTCATGTGACCACCCTCCGGCGCGAGGGCGGCTTGGCCCGGCGCGGCGCGGCGGGCGCGGAGGAGGCCCCACCGGCCGCGGGGAGGGACTCGCGCGCGAGCTCGGGCGCGAGCCACGGTCCGGTGATCGAGGCCGCCATGCGGCTCAGTTCCTCCGGCGTGCCCTGGGCGATGATGCGGCCCCCCTCGGCGCCGCCCCCGGGCCCGAGCTCCACCAGTCGATCGCAGATCGCCAACAGACCGGTGTGGTGCTCGATCACGATCACCGCATGGCCGCGGTCCCGCAGCCGCTGGAGCACGCCGGCCAACTGGGCCACGTCCGAGGCGTGCAGTCCCGTGGAGGGCTCGTCGAGCACCAGGACGCTGCGGCCGGTGCCCTCGCCCAGTTGCAGTTCGCTGGCGAGCTTGATGCGCTGGGCCTCGCCGCCCGAAAGCGTCGTGGCGCTCTGGCCCAGGGGCAGGTAGCCGAGCCCCACCGCCGCGAGCGTGGCGAGCACCTTTTCGGCCTCGGGCTGGTGCTCGAGGAAGACCCGCGCCTCGTCCACCGTCAAGTCCAGCACGTCGGCGATCGACTTGCCGCGGAACTTGACCTCCAAGACCTCGGGCGTGAAGCGCCTGCCGCCGCACTCCTCGCAGGGAAGCCACAGGTCCGCCAGGAATTGCATCTCCACCTGGGTGGCGCCGCGGCCCTCGCAGGCCTGGCAGCGGCCCTTGGTGGAATTGAAGGAAAAATGCGCCGGTCCAAAGCCGCGCACCCGGGCGTCGGGCGTGCGGGCGAACAGTTCCCGCAGCGGGTCCATCAGCCCGGTGTAGGTGGCCGGAATCGACCCGGGACTGCGGCCGATGGGCGAGGCGTCGATCACCACCAGCCTGGGGCGCTCGCCCAGGGGTGTGGAGAAGCGCTTCCAGCGCCCCGCCGCGGCCTCCCCCTGCAGCGCGGGCACGAGGCAGTCGAGGATCAGGGTGCTCTTGCCCGAGCCCGAGGGCCCGCACACGCCGGTGAGCTCGCCGAAGGCGGCACGCAATTCCACGTCCTTCAGGTTGTGCAGCCGCGCGCCGCTGATCGAGAACTCGACGCCGCCCGGCGCACCCGTCGCCGCCGGCGCACCCGGAGCATTGGGGGAGCGCGGGGCCGCGAGGCGAATCTCTCCCCGCAGGGCTTTGCCGGTCAGGGAGCGCTCCGACTGGCGCACCTGCGCGGGCGTTCCGCTCTCGATCAGGCGTCCTCCCAGGCGGCCCGAGCCGGGGCCCAGGTCGACGATCCAGTCGGCGCGGCGCATGAGGGTCTCGTCGTGCTCGACCACGATCACCGTGTTGCCGCCGTCGCGCAGCGCGAGCAGCGCGCGCGTCAGCCGCTCGATGTCGGCCGGATGCAGGCCGACGGTGGGCTCGTCGAGCACGTAGCACACGCCCGTGAGCTGGGAGCCCAGGCTGGCGGACAGGCGCACGCGCCGGGCCTCGCCGCCCGACAGCGTCGAGGTGGCGCGATCCAGGGTCAGGTAGCCCAGTCCCACGCGCTCCAGGAGCGAAAGTCGCGACTCCAGTTCCCCCAGCACGTTGTCGACGCTGCGCGCCACGCGTTCGAGGCCCCGCAGTCGTCGCACCCAGAGCAGCGAGGCGGAGACATCCAGGGCAAGCACCTCGGGCAGTCGCCGGCCGTCGAGCAGCGCGAAGCGCGCTTCGGGCTTGAGCCGCTCGCCGCGGCAGGTCGGGCACGTGCGCCGGGTCATGACCGTCTCCAGGACAGCGGCCCACTCGGGGTCCTCGGCCTTGGCGTGCCAGGCGTCCACGTGGCCGCACAGGCCGGGCCAGGGGGCGCTGAAGCGCTCCTGCACCTCGGCGTTGGCGAAGTTCTTCTCGATCTCCACGTGGTAGACCGGCTTGGTCCCCTCCCCGGACAGCAACAGCGCCTGCTGGGCCGGGCCAAGCTTGGAAAACGGCCGCGCCAGATCGATGCGGTGGGCCTTGGCCACGGCCAGCAGCAGGTGCTCGTAGTAGCCCTTGCCGCGCACCAGGTAGCGCTGCAGCTTGCCGCCGATGGCGCCGTCCAAGAGCGATTCCTCGGGGTGGTTCACCAGGAGCTCGCCGTCGCACTGGGACTTGCTGCCCAGGCCGTCGCAATCCACGCAGGCTCCCGCATGCGTATTGAAGGAGAAGTGCCGTGGATCGAGCCGGTGCTCCAGGTGGAAACCGCAGCTGGGGCAGGCCCCCTGGGTCGAGAATTCGAGCCGCGTGGGCTCGCCGCGGCCGGCGGTCTGCACGCTGACGCGACCCGCGGAGACGCCCGCCGCCTGGGCCACCGCATCGGCCACGCGCGCGCGTGCCGGACTCGAAGGACAGGCGGTCGATCACCAGGTCCAGCCGCGCGCCCTCGGCGGGCAACGGGAGTTCGCCGTCCAGGCGCACCTCGGCCCCGTCCACCAGGATGCGCAGGAACCCGGCCTTGCGCCAGGCGCCCACGGTCGCCGTGAAATTCGCCCTGCGGGCCTCCTCGCTCTCGCCGTGCAGGGGTGCCACCGGAGCCAAGACGAACCCGCGCTGGCCCGCGAGGGCCTTCTGCACGCGCTTGGCGATGGCGCCCGGGTCGGTGGCGGCCAGTTCCACCAGGTGCTCGGGACAGCGCACGCTGGCGGCGCGGGCGAAGAGCACGCGCAGGTGGTCGTGGATCTCGGTGGTCGTGGCGATCGTGGATCGCGGATGGCCGCGGGAGGTGCCGGCCTCCACGGCCACCGAGGGCCCCAGCCCGTCGATGCGCTCCACCGGCGGCTTGTCCCTGGATCCCAGGAACTGGCGCGCGTAGGTCGAGAGGGACTCCACGAACCGGCGCTTGCCTTCGGTGTAGATCGTGTCCAGGGCGAGCGAACTCTTGCCCGAACCGGAGGGCCCCGTGATCACGGTCAGGGCATTGCGGGGGATCTCGACGTCGATGCCCTGCAGATTGTGCGTGCGAGCCCCCACCACGCGGATGTGGTCGGACGCCGACTCGCGCGGCAATTCGTCCCCGGACGGCGCCGCGAGTTTTCCCGGGCCCTTGCGGGCGGATTCCCGCAGCAGGTCGAGCCCCGCCAGGGCCCGGCCCGTGTGGGAGCGCCCGAGTCTGCCCAGGCGCACGATTTCCTCGGGCGTACCCGTGGCCAGCACGAGCCCACCCGCGGCGCCGCCCTCGGGACCGAGGTCGACCACGTGGTCGGCCGCCCGGATCACCTCCAGGTTGTGCTCGATCACGACCACCGTGTGGCCCGCGTCCACCAGGCGCTGCAGGGCACCCACGAGCTTTTGAACGTCGAATTGGTGCAGCCCCGTGGTGGGCTCGTCGAGCACGTACAGCGTGTGGGCCCGCGGCGTGCGCTTCAATTCACTGACCAGCTTGATGCGCTGGGCCTCGCCTCCCGAGAGCGTGGTCGACGGCTGGCCTAGGGTCAGGTAGTCGAGCCCCACGTCACGCAGGGCCTCGAGGGGCCCGGCGATGCGCGGGTGGTCGCGGAACAGCTCCAGTGCCTCGTCCACGGTCAGGGCCAGCACGTCGGCGATGCTCTTCCCCGCGTAGCGCACCTCCAGGGTCTCGGCCTGGAAGCGCTCGCCGCCGCACTCCTCGCAGGGCACGGTGACCGGAGCCAGGAATTGCAGCTCCACGAGTTGGGCCCCGGCGCCGCCGCAGGCCTCGCAGCGGCCACCCTCGACATTGAACGAGAAGCGCGACTTGTCGTACCCGCGCATCTGCGCCTCGGGCAGGCTCGCGAACAGGTCGCGGATCGAGGTCAGCACGTCGGTGTAGGTGGCCGGGTTCGAGCGCGGAGTTCGGCCGATGGGCGCCGCGTCGATCACCACCAGGTCGCCCACGTGGGCCAGCCCGACGATCTTGTCGTGCTCCAGGGCCTGGGGCCCCTCGCGACCCAGGCGCGCCTCCAGGGCCGGCACGAGGATGCGGTTCACCAGGGTGCTCTTGCCCGAACCCGAGACGCCGCTGACCGCGATCAACGTGCCCAGGGGCAAGCGCACGTCGATGCCCTTCAGGTTGAAGCCGCGCGCGCCGCGAATCTCGATCCACTTGCCGTTGCCGGCGCGCCGTTCGCTGGGCGCGGGCAGGTGGAGTTCCCCGCGCAAGAGCTGTCCCGTGGGCGAGTCGGCGGCGGCGATCGAGGACGGCACTCCCTGGGCCACCACGCGGCCGCCGCGCCGTCCCGCCAGGGGGCCCACGTCGACGACCCAGTCGGCGGCCCGCAGGGTGGCCTCGTCGTGCTCCACCACGACCACCGTGTTGCCGCGGTCCCGCAGGCACAGAAGCGCCGACAGCAGGCGCTCGTGGTCGCGGGCGTGCAGACCGATCGAGGGTTCGTCGAGCACGTAGAGCACACCCTGCAGGCCCGCGCCCAGTTGGGCCGCCAGTCGGATGCGCTGGGCCTCGCCGCCGGAGAGCGTGTCCGCCGCTCGCGCCAGGGTCAGGTAGTCGAGGCCCACGTGCTCCAGGAAAGCCGCGCGACGGCGCACCTCCGCCAGCAGGTCCCGTGCGATGCGCGCCTCCCTCGGCGTGAGCACCATCTCCTCCAGGCGCGGCCGCAGCTCGCGCACCGGGGCGTTGATCAACTCGGCGAGGGTTTTGCCGCCGACCCTGACCGAGCGCGCCGCGCGATTGAGGCGCGTGCCCTCGCAGTCAGGGCAGACGCTGGTGGCCAGGTAACGCTCCACGTGCCGCACTCCGCCGGCGAAGGCCTCTTCCAGGGCGGTCAGCACGCCCTTGAAGCGCCGCTGCCAGCGCACGCTGCCCTGGAACTTCTTGCCGTTCCAGGAGGCCGTGTCCTCGAAGCGCTCGTCGCCGCTGCCGCGCAGGATCACCTTGCGCGCGTCCTTGGAAAGTTCCTGCCAGGGCGTCTCCAGGTCGAACCCGTGGGCCAGGGCCACCTGCTCCAGGAAATCGAACTTCACCTTGGGGTACAGGAGCGCCCCGCCGCTCTTGCGGGTCACCGCCAGGACACCGCCGCGGATCGAGAGCGCGGGGTCCGTCACCACGCGACTTTCGCTGGGACGCCGAAGCAGGCCCAGGCCCTCGCAACGCTCGCAGGCGCCATGGGGCGAATTGAACGAGAACAGGCGTGGTTCCAGGGGCGGAGACTCGGCGCCGCACTTCCGGCACGCACGGCTGGTGGAGAACCCGCGCTCGCCGTCTTCGAAGACCGCCACCAATTCCCCGCCGCCGTGCAGCAGGGCCTGCTCCACGGCCTCCCGGAGACGGCCGGGATTCGCCGGGTCGGGCTTCAGGCGATCGATCACCACCTCGATGCTGTGGCGCTTGTAGCGCTCCAGCTCCGGCGCCTCCTCGATCCGCAGGACGCTGCCGTCGACGCGGGCGCGCACGAAGCCGCGACGCTTGAGGTCGTCGAGGACGGCGGTGTGGTTGCCCTTGCGATCGCGGATCACGGGGGCCAGCAGCGTGGTCGCGCGACCCGCGTGTTGGGCCAGCAACTGCTGCACGATGCCCTCGGCCGTCTGGGACTCCAGCGGCAGGCCGCAGGCGACACAGTGGGCCACGCCCGCGCGGGCGTAGAGCACCCGCAGGTGGTCGAAGATCTCCGTCAACGTGCCCACCGTGGAGCGCGAGGACCGCGACTGCGTCTTCTGGTCCACGGCGATCGCCGGCGCGAGCCCGACGATGGAGTCCACGTCGGGCTTCTCCATGCGGCCGAGGAACTGCCGCGCGTAAGCCGAAAGGGTCTCGAGGAAGCGGCGCTGCCCCTCGCGAAACAGGGTGTCGAAGGCCAGCGAGCTCTTCCCGGACCCGGAAACCCCCGTGACGACGACCAGGCTGTCGCGCGGCAGGATGACCAAGACCCCTGGAGGTTGTTCTGCCGAGCGCCGTGGATCTCGATCGTTCCGGGCATCGAATGGCTAACGCAAGTGACTGGCAACACGAGGCTTAGGCTCGCGGGCCGGGTACTCCGGGGTGGCCGTGGTTCGCTTGGGGTGGAGTGGGAAGCGTCGTGCACCCTACCACCCCCCTTCCAGGTGCGAAAGAGTGCGAACCGGTCAATTCTCAGAGACCCGGACGCGCGAACGGATCGCCTCGTGCAAGTCCGGGCCGGAGGCCACGATGTGACCGGCGCGCAGCCAGTCCTGGCCCCCCTGGGCGTCGCTGACCCGCCCCCCGGCCTCCAGCACGATCAGGGCCCCGGCGGCCACATCGTGGGGCGACAGCGCCAACTCCCAATAGCCGTCGAACCGCCCCGCGGCCACGTAGCACAGGTCCAGGGCCGCCGACCCGAAGCGCCGCTCCCCGCGGATTTCGTGAAAAAAACGTCCGAAGTTCTCGAGGTTGTTGGCGGGCTGGTCGCGCCGGTAGGGAAACCCCGTGGCCAGGATGGCGTGCTTGAGCTCCCCCGTCCTCGAAACCGAGAGCGGACGGCCGTCCAGGAACGCCCCTTTGCCCCGCACCGCATGGAAGGTCTCCCCCAGCCTCGGGGCCAGGACCACGCCCACCTGGGGAATGGCGCCCCGGTAGAGGGCCAGGGAGACGGCGAAGCACGGCAATTGGTGCACGAAGTTCACGGTCCCGTCGAGGGGGTCCAGGAACCAGCGCCACTCCGCGCCGTCCCCCGCGCGTGGGCGATCGCGGGTCTCTTCCTCCGCTTCGATGGCATGCTCGGGAAAGGCCTGCCGCAGACGCGCCACGATCAGGCGCTCCGAGGCCAGATCCGCGGCGGTCACCAGGTCCCGCTCCACCTGCTTCGAGCGCACCTGCTCGGGCCGCAGCCGGCCGAAGTGCTCCATCAAGAGGGCTCCCGCGTCCCGCGCCGCACCGAGGGCCGCGGCCAGGGCCCGCTGACGCAGGTCATCGTCCGCCGGGGCCGGGACCGTCACGGCCGCATCCCGACCAGCAGTTCGCAGATGTCGTCCCCCAGGGGCTTCCACACGCTCGTGTTGAGTCCGCCGTGCTCCTGGTAGTTGACCAGGATGGAGAAGGCGATCGCTCCGCCCGACTTGGGCAGGGCGATTCCCGACAGGGAACTCACGCCCGCGATGAACCCGGTCTTGCCGAACACGCGTCCCTTCGCGGGCGAGTCGCGCATGCGCGACTTCAAGGTGCCGGACACCCCGGCCACGGCCAGGGACTCGCGGTAGGACCTGGCGCGTTCCACGTCGCCCGCGCTGACCGCCACGAGCAAGGCCGTGAGCTGGGAGGCGCAGATGCGGTTCTCGTCCGAAAGTCCCGAGCCGTCCACCTGCCGGAATCCGGAGCGTGCCACCCCCAGGCGCTTGAGCGCCGCCAGTGTGGCCTCGCTGGCCCGGGCTCGGGCTCCGCTGCCCAGGAAGGCCTTGGCGGTGCCCAAATAGACCTGATCGGCCACGGCGTTGTTCGATTCCTGGTGGATCGGCGCCAGGTAGTCCGCGAGCGGCGTGCGGATGCGCGCCAGGACGCGGCCCGCGGGGACGTTGCGTTCGCGCACCGTGGCCCCGGCCACGCGAATTCCCCGGGCGGCCAATTCGTGGCGCAGCACGGCCCCGAACAGTTCCACGGGATCGGGCACGGCGCACGAATCGACGAAGGGCTCGGCGCCCTGGGCGATCGTGCCGCGCACGATCAAGCCCGTGGGGCGCGCGTCGAAGCCCAGGGTCAAGCGTCCCCCGGCGCTGGTGCCGGCCTCGAAGCGCGGAGCGAAGCCGTGGCCTCGCGGCTCCACCTGCACGTCCGCGGCGGAACCCGCGGTCCGCGGCGTGACCTGGATGGTCAGGCAGCCGCGATTGACACTGAAGCCGCCCGAGAGCGCGCAGTACTCCTCGGCGCGCTGCTTGGGATCGGGCCAGCCCGAGGGGCGCGCGGGTGCGTCGAAGCTCCCCTCGTCGAGCACGAGTCGGCCGCTGACCTCCTTCAGGCCGCTGTGTTGGAGTTCCTCCAGGGCAGTCGACAGCAGCGCTCGCACACTGCCTTTCGAATCGGGATCGAACAGCGGATCGCCCGCGGCACGCACCACGAGGTCGCCCTCCAGTCGCCCGGCCGTCAGCGATCCGACGGCTTCCAGGGGCGTCTCGAAATTCCAGTCGGGCCCCAGGAGCACCAGGGCCGCGGCCGTGGTGGCGAGCTTCATGTTGGAGGCGGGAGCCAGGGCCTCGTCGGCGGAAAGGCCGAACTCCGCCCCGGTCTCCACGTCGCGCAGGTGCACGCTGATGCGCACGTCCTTGGCCGACACGCGGCCCTGGGTGAGTTCCGAGGCACGCCGTTCCGCGGCCAAGGCCAGCGCGCGCACTCGCTCACCCACACGCGTGAGGCGCGCGGCCGCGCCGCGGCGCGCGGAAGCGCCGGAGGGCTCGGCGGCGCCGAGCGACGCCAGGGCCGTCGGGGATCCCGACCCGGAGGCGGCCTGGGAGCCGCTGCTGGCTCCATCGGCGGCGAGCACCGCGGGCCCACCGGAGGCGGAGCGGCCGCCCTCCTGCGCGGGGTCCCCAAGCAAGCTCCACAGGAACCAGCCCGCGGCCACGTTGGCGCCGAGGATCAGCGCGAGGCGGAAGGCGCGGGAGGCCGATGTTCGTCGTCGGTGAGAAGCCATGTGCAGTTGTAGGCAAGCCGAGCGACGTTGAGCACCTTCTCCTGATCGAGCCGGTCGAGCGTGTCGCGCCAGGTGTGGTAGTCGACGTTGGCGTCCAGGCTGCCGTTCTCGAGGAAGAACAGCACCGGGATCCCCAGGGTGTGGAAGGAATAGTGGTCCGAGCGGGTGAACAGTCCCTCGTCCTTGCAGATGTCCACCTCCCGGATGCCCGTGCGGGAGAGTTTCTGCGCGCGCTGGACCAGTTTCTCCAGGCTCGGATTCTGCACCACGCCGAGGACCGCGCAGGCGCCCTTGTCGCCGAAGCCCACCATGTCGAGGTTGACCATGGCGACCACCGAGCGCACGTCCACCGGCAGGCGCCCGGCCACGGCCTTGGAGCCCAGGAGACCGTCCTCCTCGCCGGAGAAGGCGCACACCAGCACCGAGCGCCTGGGCCGGGCCGCGCACAGGGCCTGGACCACCTCCAGGAGCGCCGCCGAGCCGGAGGCATTGTCGTCCGCGCCGGCGCCGATGCGGCCGCGCTCGTCCACGCCGATGTGGTCGAGGTGGGCGCCGACGATCACGACCTCCCGGGCCGCCTGTCCGTCGGAACCGGGGATCCAACCCACCAGGTTGGAGGCCTCCACGTCGCCGCGCTTCACCTTGGAGCGCAGCGTGACCACGCGCTGCTTGCCGTCCTTGCGCAGGGGGCGCAGCGTGGAATCGACCCGTGAAATCAAGGCCTCCACGTCCTCCCCGAGGATTTCGCTGGCGGCGGCCATGGTGATTTCCAGGGCCGGCACCATTTCCAAGCGCTGGGGATCGCGGCCCTCGCGGTTGGCGCGCTGGTCATTCCAGGTGGCGAAGGTGTGGCGGAATCCCAGGGCGGGCGGGTCCAACTCCTTCGAGGGCTGACCGGGCCCAGGGCTGCCCTTCGGGCGCTTCGGCGGGCGGCGAACCACCAAGGCACCCTCCGCACCGGCCTTCTTCAGGTTCACCAGCTTGAACCACAGGCTCGCATCCAGCGAAAGTTCCGGCCCCTCGAAGCGCTTGGGCGTACGCGGCTCCCCTTCGACGATCAGGGCGATCCGGCCCTTGAGGCCCTTGTCGGGGATCTCGTCGAACTTCTCCTCGCTCGAATCGATGCCGTAGCCGAGGAAGGTCACCTCGCCGCGCGCCTCGCCTCCGGCGTGGGACAGGGGCACGAAGTCGCGGCCCAGCTGGAACTGCTTGGGCTCCAGGGGCGCCACCTCCAGACCGAAGGACGAACCGTCGGCATCCGGCAGGGCCCCGGGAATCGGGTAGCTGCGCCGGTAGAGTTCGAGGGTCTTCGTCCGGCGCTCCTCGGCCGTGAGTTCCGCCCCCAGCGCCGTGAGATCCGGCGGCAGCGCAACGCCCGCCGCGAACCAGGCCTCGGCCACGTAATCCTGGGCACGGGAGAGCCCCACCGAGGGCGTGTCCCGGCCTTCCATTTCCGGGGAAGCGATTTGCACCAGGTGTTTGGCGAGATCCGCGGCGGTGATGCTCTTCTCCCCTGCCGCGCGGTCCTGGAAGGACGACGGAGCCGGCCCGGGCCCGGGGGAACCGGGCGGCAGGCACAGGCACAGGGCGCCGATCACGGACAACGGAGGGTTCATCGCGGTGCTGCGGGAGAAACGCGAGTCCCGGGGGGGCGGGGGGGGGGGGGCGCGGGCGGGGGGGCGGGGGGCGGGGGGGGGGGGGGGGGGGCCCCGGGGGGGGGGGGGGGGGGGGGGGGGGGGCGGGCGGGGGGGGCGGGGGCGCCGGGCCGCCCCGGCAGCCGCCGCGTTGCGCCCCCGCCACCGGAGTTTCTGCGGAGTGTCCCTCAGGCCTCTGGGCGGCGGGCCTCGGCGGAGTGAAAGCGCCAGGCGTCGCCGACGATGTCCGCGAGTCCCGGGCGTCGCGGCTTCCACCCCAGGAGGTCGAAGGCCCGGCTGCCGCCGCTCACGAGCCTGGGCGGATCCCCCTCGCGCCGGGGCGCCTGGACCACGGCGATGGGCCGGCCGCTGACCCTGCGGCAGGTCTCGATCACCTCCAGGACGGAGAACCCCTGGCCGGTGCCCAGGTTGCAGGCCAGCCTTTCCGTGCCGGCCTGGAGCTTGGACAGGGCCAGCACGTGGGCCAGGGCCAGGTCCTCCACGTGCACGTAGTCGCGGATGCACGTGCCGTCCGGCGTGTCGTAGTCGTCGCCGAAGACGCTGATCTTCTCGCGCAGTCCCAGGGCGGTGAACAGCACCAGCGGGATCAAGTGAGTCTCCGGCACGTGGATTTCGCCCAGCTCTCCCCCCTGGGAGGCCCCGGCCGCATTGAAGTAGCGCAGGGCGGCGAAGCGCAGGCCGTAGGCGCGCGAGTAGTCCTCCATCATGTGTTCCATGTGGAGCTTGGTGCGGCCGTAGGGAGAGATCGGCGCCTGGGGATGGTCCTCGTCGATCGGCACTCGCAGGGGATTGCCGTAGGTCGCGCAGCTGGAGCTGAAGACGATGTCGCGGCAGCCCGCGGCCCGCATGGCCTCCAGCAGATTCCAGGTGTAGGCCACGTTCTCCAGGTAGTACTTCGACGGGTCGGTGACCGACTCGCCCACATAGGTCTTCGCCGCGAAGTGGACCACCGCCGCGGGCCGGTGCTCGGCGAAGACGCGCGCCAGGGTTGCACGGTCCCCGAGATCCGCCTGTTCGAACGGCCCCTGGACGAAGCGCCGGTGGCCGGTGGACAGATTGTCGAGCACCACCGTGGCCACCCCCAGCTCGCGGAAGAGCTTGGTGGTGTGGCTGCCGATGTAACCGGCCCCGCCGGCGATCAGGACGGGGCCCCTGAGCCCGACGCGCGGTTCACTGCTCCTGGAAGACATCCTCCCAGCGTACCGCCGACGGCCCTCCAAGGGAGCCCCGGGCCACAGCCCGAGGAACGATCCCCGGGCCGGAGCCACGAAAGCGACCCACGGCCCGCGCCTGCCTCCCCGGCGCAACTATCCCTGGCTCGTCACCCGTGCCCCCGCGAGTTCGCAGTCGGCCCAGAATCCCGGCCAGGACTTGGACACGCAGTCGGGATCGAGCACATCCACGTCGTCGACCACGAGTCCCAGCAGGGCGAAGGCGAAGGCCATGCGGTGGTCGGCCCGCGGGTCGAGAACGGCCCCCCGCGGCGGCGCGGATCCCGGAGCGATCTCGAGGCTCGCGGCCCCTGCGCGCACCGAGAATCCCAGGGCCGCGAGTCCCCGCGCCAGCACGTCGATGCGGGCCGATTCCTTGCCCTGCAGCGTCCCGAGCCCCGAGAGGCGGCTCGTGGCGCCCGCGCGCTGGGCGGCGGCGGCGGCCAGGGCCGCAAGCACCGGAGCCAGGTCGGGCTCGCCCCCGAGGTCGAGTTCCGCGCCGCGACTCGGCGCGCCGCCGGCGAAGGCCCCCCGCTCGTCCAGGCCCGCCGCGCAACCGAAGGCGCGCAGGTGTTCCACCACGCGCACGTCCCCCTGGAGCGAATCCAGGCCGAGACCCGCCACGTTGCCCTCGCCGCCGCTCAGGCAGGCCCCGGCCAGCAGCACGGCGGCGGCGCTGGCATCCGGCTCCACGGGGATCACGCCCGCGGGCGGCCGCAGGGGCCCGCGCACCACGAAGCGCGGAGCTTCCCGCGGGCCCAGGGATTCCACGCGCACGGAAAAGCGCTCCAGCATCGCCGTGGTCATGGCCACGTAGGGAAGGCTCGGGATCTCGCCCCGCACGTGCACCTCGAGGGCATCGGGCCAGGCGGCGGCGGCGCACAGAAGCGCGCTGACTTCCTGGCTGGAGCTGGGGGCCACGATTTCCAGGCACGAGGGCGGCCCCACCGGCCAGAGTCGCAGGGGCCAGCCGGCGTCGATCCCCAGGTGCTCCACGCGCACGCCGGCCCGGCAGAGGCTCGCGAACAGGGCCGGACTCGAGCGACGGGAGAGGCTTCCCCGAGCCTGGAATTCGATCGGCGCGCCGGGCCGACCGCAGAGCCCCGCGACCGCGGCCGCCAGCCGGGCTAGGGTGCCCGATTCCCCCACGTCCACCGGGTTCGCCGCGCGCCAGCCGCGCCCCGGGCCGGGAGGGAGGCCTCGAATGCGAAGCGCCGAGCCCAGGGGCGAATCCACGGCGACGCCCAAGCTCTCCAGGGCGGCGCGAGTGCGAAGGATGTCGTCGCCCGGGGCCGATCGGCCCGTCAAGCCCCCGAGCCAGACCGGCTCCGAACACAGGGAGGACAGCACCAGCGCGCGCTGCGCCAAGGACTTGGACGGCGGCACCGGGAGCGCGCCGGTGACGGGCTTTCCCGGTCGCAGGCCGCGTCGCGTGGGGCTCACGGGCTGGATTGTAGCCGCGGGTCCCCTGGGCCATACTCGTCGCCCCATGAACTCGTCCGCAGTCTATTTCGGCCGCCACGCTGCCCTGGCGGGGCTCAAGCAAGTCGCCTCCGGAAAGGTGCGCGACATCTACGAACTCGACGGGCGCCACCTGCTGTTCGTCACCAGCGACCGGGTCAGCGCCTTCGACGTGGTGATGCGCGAGGGCATCGCCCACAAGGGCCGCGTGCTCACCGCCATTTCCACCTGGTGGTTCGAGCACACCCGCGATGTGATCGCGAACCACTTGGTCTCCACGTCCATCGACGACGTGCCGGGCCTCGACGGGGAATGGAAGGACAAGCTCCGCGGCCGGATCATGGTCGTGCGCAGGGCCGAGCCCACCACCGTGGAGTGGGTCGTGCGCGGCTACCTGGCCGGTTCGGGCTTCAAGGAATACAAGTCCCGCGGCAGCATCTGCGGCGTGGCGTTGCCCCCCGGGCTCGAGCAGGCCTCGCGCCTGCCGAAGCCGATTCTCACGCCGACGACCAAGGAAGAGCACCACGACCTGCCGCTCTCGCCCGAGGAGGCCCGCGAGCGCGTGGGCCCGGCGGTGTTCGACCCGGCTCATCGGGCGGCCCTGGCGCTCTTCGCGCGGGCCAGCGAGGTGCTCGAGGCCCACGGCATCCTGTTGGCCGACACCAAGTTCGAGTTCGGCCTCCTGGAAGGGCGGTTGATCCTGATCGACGAGGCCCTGACGCCCGACAGCTCGCGCTTCTGGCCCAGGGACCAATGGAAACCGGGCAAGAATCCGCCGAGCTACGACAAGCAGATCCTGCGCGATTGGCTGGAGGCCCAGCCCTGGAACAAGGAGCCGCCTCCGCCGAGCATCGCACCGGAGATCCTGGAACGCACCAGCGCGAAGTACCTCGAAGTGTGCAAGAAGATCACCGGACGACTGCCGGAAGGAGTGACGCTGTGAAGGTTGCCCTGTTGATGGGCTCGGATTCGGATCTGCCCCGACTCGAGCCCTGCATCGCCCAGCTCCGTGAGCTCGGCATCGAATGCGAGGCGCGGGTGCTCTCGGCCCACCGCACGCCGGCGGACGTGATCCGCTTCGTGGAGGCCGCCCCGGGACGCGGATTCGGCGTGATCCTCTGCGCCGCGGGCGGGGCCGCCCACCTGGCCGGCGTGGTCACGGCCCACACGGATCTGCCGGTGCTCGGCATCCCCATGGACAACCCGCCCCTGGGAGGGCTCGACGCGCTGCTGTCGACCGTGCAGATGCCCGGAGGCGTGCCCGTGGGAACCCTGGGCGTGGGCCCCGGCGGTCCGGTCAACGCGGCGCTTCTGGCGGCTCGCATCCTGGCCCTGGGGGACGCGGGCCTCTCCAAGCGCCTGGCGGCCCACCGCTCGGCCCAAACCGAAAAGGTGCTGGCCAAGGATCGCGCACTCCAGGCCAAGCGGGGCTAGTGCATGGCCGTTGAGACGATCCGTTGGCTGGGGGGCCGTCCCGGCAGGGCGGTGATCCTGGAGCAGACCCTCTTGCCCCGCGAGGAGCGCTACGTCGAGCTCACCACGGCGACGGAAATGTTCGACGCCATTCGCCGCCTGGCCGTGCGAGGGGCCCCGGCCCTGGGCGTCGCGGCGGCCTTCGGCGTGCTTCTGGGCATCCAGCATGCGGCGGATCAGACCGCCCACGCCGTGGTCACCTTGACCGAGGCCACCGCCGCGCACCTGGGCAAGTCGCGACCCACGGCCGTGAATCTGTTCTGGGCCCTGGAGCGCATGGTGGCCCGCGCCCGCCGCGACCACACCTTGCGGGCCACGGGCTCCGCCATCGTCGAGGGTCTGTTCGAGGAGGCCCGGGCGATCTTCGAAGAGGACCGCGCCACCTGCCGGCGCATCGGCGAGGTGGGCGCCACGCTGATCAGCCACGGTCAGTCGATCCTGACCCACTGCAACGCCGGCGGGCTCGCCACGGCCGACTACGGCACGGCCCTGGCGCCGGTCTACGTGGCCAAGGAACAAGGCAAGGACGTGCACGTCTTCGCCGACGAGACGCGGCCGCTCCTGCAGGGCGCCCGGCTCACGGCCTGGGAGCTCCAGGCCGCCGGCATCCCGGTGACCCTGATCACCGACAGCATGGCCGGCCGCGTCATGTTCGAGGGCCGGATCCAGGCGGTCTTCGTGGGAGCCGACCGCATCGCGGCCAACGGCGACGTGTGCAACAAGATCGGGACCTACTCGGTGGCCGTGCTGGCCCGCGAGCATCGGATTCCGTTCTACGTCTGCGCGCCCCTCTCCACCGTCGACGCGAACCTCGCCGACGGCTCCCAGATCCCCATCGAGGAACGGGATCCGCGCGAAGTGACCGAGGGTTTTGGAGTTCGAACGGCGCCCGAGGGCGTGGCCGTCTACAACCCGGCCTTCGACGTGACACCGGCCCGCTTGGTGACCGCCATCGTGACCGAGGTCGGCCTGATCGAACGGCCCAACACCGAGGGCGTGGCGGCAGCCCTGGCCCGCGGCCGCCGCAAGGCCTGAGGAGCGCCCGGTCCTTTCCTCGCGGGCTCCCCTCGTGGACTCAAGGATCGCCCGCGGGTGCGCCGATGACGGCCCTGCCCCTCGCCCCGTGCCTCGGCCGGGCAGGTCCCCCATGACGTCCAAGCAATCCTCGAAGCGGTCTCCGAGCAAGTCCCCCAAGAAACCCGCGGCAGAGCCCAAGCGCGAGCCGAAGTCCAAGGCGCTGCCGCCGGCCTTGCCCGGCAGCGTGAAGAAGCGCTCGGGCGCCAAGGCGGCTTCCACGTCGGTCGAGGAGCGTGAAGCCGACGGCACGGGCCACGGCTCGCCCACGGCGCCGACGGAACTGTCGCCGGACGTGCTCGAGTTCATCCACGCCATCGACGCCTACAAACGCCTGAACCGCCGTCCCTTCCCGAGCTGGAGCGAGGTGTTCGGGATCGTCAAGTCCCTGGGCTACGGGAAGAGCGCCTAGGCGCGGCCCACGGGTCCCACGGGGTTCCCCAGGGTCCCAGGGCGGAGCCCACGGAGCCCACGGAGATTCGCGGGCCCAGGCGCATGGACCTCAGCACCCAGTGACTCCAGGGCGGTTCGCCGCGGAGTCCGAGCTCCCACCCCTCAAGCGTAGATCGGGAAGGCGCGCGTGAGCTCGCCCACCTCGCGCCGGATGCGTGCCTTGAGGCCGTCGTTGGTGGGCTCCCGCAGCACGTCGGCGATCCAGCCTCCCAGCGTGCGCATGTGCTCCGCCGCCAGGCCGCGCGTGGTGATGGCCGCCGTCCCCAGGCGGATGCCCGAGGCCTTCGAGGGCGGATTCCGATCGTAGGGGATCAGGTTCTTGTTGCAGGTCAGGTCCACCTGGTGCAGCACCGTCTCGGCGTCCTTGCCGGTGAGGCCCATGGGCGTCACGTCCACCAGCATCAGGTGGTTGTCGGTGCCCCCGGAAACGATGCGCAGGCCGCGGGAGGCCAGCGTCTCCGCCAGCACCTTGGCGTTGGCCACCACCCGCGCGGCATAGCGCGCGAACGCCGGATCCTGGGCCTCGCGCAGGGCAACCGCCTTGGCGGCGATCGCATGCATGAAGGGCCCGCCCTGGCCTCCAGGGAACACCGCCGAGTTGATCGCCTTGATCCAGCGCTCCTTGCAGACGATCAGCCCGCCGCGCGGGCCGCGCAGCGTCTTGTGGGTCGTCATGGTGACCACGTCGGCGTGGGGCACGGGACTGGGGTGCACGCCGCCCGCCACGAGGCCGGCGATGTGGGCCTGGTCCACGAGCAGGTTCGCCCCCACTTCGTCGGCGATGGCCCGGAAGGCGGGGAAGTCGAGCGTGCGCGAATAGGCCGAGGCGCCGGCCATGATCAGGCTGGGGCGAAAGGCCAGGGCCGCCTCGCGCACGCGCTGCATGTCGATGCGCTCGCTCGCCTGCTCCACCCCGTAGCTCTGGAAGGCGTAGAACACGCCCGAGAAATTTTTCGGGTGACCGTGGCTCAGGTGGCCGCCGTGGTCCAGGGACATGGCGAGCACCTTCGCGCCCGGGGTCACCAGGGCCATCAGGGCGGCGATGTTGGCCTGGGTGCCGGAGTGGGCCTGCACGTTGGCGCACTCGGCGCCGAACAGCGTCCGCGCGCGTTCGATGGCCAGGTTCTCGGCCACGTCCACGTGCTCGCAGCCGCCGTAGTAGCGCTTGCCGGGATAGCCCTCGGCGTACTTGTTGGTGAGCACGGTGCCCAGCGCCGCCATCACCTCCCGCGAGGTGTGGTTCTCGCTGGCGATCAACTCCAGCTGGGCCTCCTGCCGGCCGCGTTCGGCCTCGACCGCGGCCCAGACCTCGCGATCGGTGTGGGGCGAGGTGTCGCCGTGGGGGGAGCGGCCGGGCGCCTGACCGGCGGGTGCGCCCGCCGGACCGTGACTGGGGGAATTCATGAAACCATTGTCGCGCCGCGCGGCAGAAGTTCCAAGCGCAGTCGACTCCCCCGCCGCCCCAGGATAGAACCACTGCCCCCCATGACGACGCTCCTCCACCGGGTCCTTCGCGCGCGGGCGCCGGCCTTCGCGCCCGCCGCCGACGCGGCCACGGGCCCCGGTTCCCGGGTTTTCGCGGCCGGGATCCTGCTCTGCCTGCTGTTCTGGGCCGCGGGTTGCTCCAAGCCCGCCGGCTGGCGCATCCTCGACCCCCAACAGGCCGAAATCGACTACGACATCGCCCTGGGGCGCATCCCCTTCGGCGAGGTGCGCGAGCACGTGGTGCGCCTGCGCAACGAGGAAGGCCGGGCCGTGGCCGTGGAGCAGATCACTTCAGGCTGTTCGTGCACCATGGCCCGCGCCGCGGCCGTCAACGGGGCCGGCGTGCGCCGGGAAGGGCCCTCCCTGTGGGGCGAGGCCCCCTTTGTGGTCGAGGCCGGAGAGGTCCTGGAGATCCGCCTGCGCGTGGATTCGGCGAGCTCGCCCAATCCCAACGCCGCCAAGCGCGTGCTCGTGCGCATCCATTCCGACTCGACGGTGGACCCGGCCAAGACCCTGGAGGTCCATTTCGTCGTCGACATGCCGTTCTACGTGGTGCCCAAGCGGATTGACCTGGGGCAGGTGCCGGTGGGCGGAATCGCCCAGGGCAAGACCGAGATCACCGGAGCCACGGGCGGAGGCGAGTTGATCCTCGGCGTGCTGCAGAAGCCCGACGCCATGGACGTGGTGCTGGAAACCCCCGAGCAGACCGGCACTTCCCTGTGGCGCCTGCACGTGCGCTGGTTCCCTCCCCTGGAGCCGGGTCCCCAGGAGCGCGAGGTGGTGCTGGAGACCAGCGGCCCGGGGGGGCAAGGCCTCGGCCGCCCCCTGACGGTGCGCGTGCAGGCCATCGGCGTCGAGAACGTGGTCGCCGAGCCCCTGCTGTTCAGCGTGCCCGGCCGGCTGGAAAAGGGCACGGGCAGCGGTGCCGTGAACCTGCGATCCCTGGTGGGCGGGAACCGCCTGCGCGTGCTCGCGGTCCGGCCCGAGGGCCCCGCGGCGGAGTGCTTCAGCGCCACGGCGAGCCCGGTGGAACCCGACGACCAGGGCCGCAGCGAGCAGTGGACCGTTCAACTCACCTGCGTCGAGCCGCCGCGGCTCCCGGGCGCCTTCTCCGGCCACGTGGTCGTGACGCTCGACGATCCGGCCACTCCCCAGGTGCGCATCCCCTACGTGCGCAAGGCCGCGCCCTGAGGGGGCTCCCGATGCCCTAGCCCGGCGTGGGCGGCAGCACGCGCGCCGCGCGCCGCTTGCCCACGGTGATCAGCAGCGCCTTCGCGCCCGCCTCGACGATCTGGCCGGGCAGGCGCACGACCTGGCCGTCGACGCTGACCCCGCCCTGCTCGCTGGCGCGGCGCGCCTCCGAGGTGGTCGCCGACAGGCCCAGGGCCTGGATCAGATTGGCCAGGGGCAGGCGGGCCGCCGCGCCCTTGGGCCAGGGGAGTTCGGGCGCTTCGCGCACCGTGGCGAGGCCCGCCTCGCCGTGGAAAAAGCGCGTGATCTCGGCCGCCAGGCGGTCCTTGGCGTCCAGCAGGTCCCCGGCGGTCAGGCTCGCGATCTGGGCCGGCGGGAGTTCGGTCAGGAGCTCGAACCAGCGCGCCACCTGGGCGTCGTCCACGCGCTTGACCTTGTGGTACATCTCGCGCGCCGAATCCGTCAGGGGCACGGAATTGTCGTAGCTCTTCGACATTTTGCGGCCGTCGAAGCCGTTGATCAGCGGCAGCGTCATGACGATCTGCGGGGGCATCGAGCACTGCTCCTGCAGGTGCCGGCCCACGATCAGGTTGAACAACTGGTCGGTGCCCCCCAATTCGACGTCGCAGCGGATCATCACCGAATCCCACCCCTGCATCAGCGGGTAGAGGAACTCGTGAATGCCGATGGGCTCGCTCTCCTGGACGCGCTTCTGGAAGGTGTCGCGCTCCAGCATGCGCGCGACCGTCATGCGCGAGGCGAGCCGCAGCACGTCCTCGAATTTCATGGCGTCGAACCACTCGGAGTTGCGGTGCACCTCCGTGCGCCCCAGGTCGAGCACCTTGGAAACCTGGGACACATAGGTGTCCAGATTCGCTTCCACCTCGGCGCGCGTCAGCTGGGGCCGCAGCTTGTTGCGGCCGGAGGGGTCCCCCACCATGGCGGTCGAGTCGCCGACGATCAGCACGATCTGGTGGCCTTGCTGTTGCAGGGCGCGCAGCTTGAAGAGCTGCACGCAATGGCCGATGTGCAGGTCCGGGGAACTGGGGTCCATGCCGAACTTGACCCGCAGCGGTCGGCCCGCGGACAGGCGCTCCTCCAGATCGCGTCGCTCGATCAAGTCGACGCACGAGCGCGCAAAGGACTCCGGGCCGGTCGCGTGGGTGGACATGGGAGACCCCCGAAGCTACGGGCGTTCGGCCGGCAGTTCCAGGGCCGAGCCCGGGCCCTGGGTGCGCCGGGCGCGGGCCTGGGCACGGCGGTCGAGCCACTGCCTCCAACTGCGCGCGTCCGAACCCAATTCCCCCTGGCCCGAAAGCCAGCGCAGGGCCACGGTGACCTTCTCCACTTCCCCGGAGGGCAGTTCCAAGACCGCCGGCGTCAGCAGGTCCAGGGCCCGGCCGCGCTGGGAAGCCTCGATGCGCACCGCGCGCTCCAGGAGTGGCGCCGGCCGGATCAGTTCCTCGCGCACGTAGCGCGCCAGTTCCTCGGGGGCCACCGGCGCCGTGGGCAGGAAGGGCGCGAGGCGCAGCACCTCGACCCGCGGGGTCGAGAGGCGGCTGGCGGGGCGGACCTCCCCGTCGCGCGTCACGTCGCCGGGCAGGAACTCCAGTTCGAACACGGCGCGCACCGCCAGGGCCGTCCCGATGGGAATGGCGAACGAGCCCAGGGAATGCTCCGCGCTGCCGTGGCCCGGCAATGACCAGCGTTCCAGGTGCTCCACCGGCGACGAGGTGGAGAAGCGTTGCTCGATCCCGGCGGGGTCGACCCCCAGCACGGCCACGCGCAGGGTGGGCGGGGCGCCGCTGAGCAGCAGATCGGCGTCGCCGCCGTTCGTGGCCAGCAGCCTGAGGTGCCACTGGTCCCCGGCGGCAGCTCCGGCGGCGGCGCCTTGCGCCGTTTCATGGACAGGCTGGGCCAGCAGGCGGAACTCCAGCACACGGGTCCATTCACGGCCCTCGACGATGCGCTGGAACCCCTGGGCGCGTTCCAGGGCCGCACCCTGGGGGCCGCGGGCCAGGATGCGATCCAGGATGCGCCGCGCCAGGGATTCGTCCCTGGCCTCGAGGGCCGCATCCAGGCTCTGGAAGGACGGCTGGAAGGGCGCCAGCTCGGCCTCCGCCTGGGCCCGTTGCTCCGGCGTGAGCACACGCGGCGCCGAGGGGGAAGCAGCGGGCCCTGCGCACGAGACGACGACCCAGGTCGTCCATCCCGCGAGCAGGGCCCGATTCATGGGGAGCCTAGTCGAAGCTCAGGCCGGAGTTTCCGGCGCGGGAGCCGCGGTGCCTTCGGCTTGACGGCGCGCATGCTCGGCCAGGATGGCCTTGTTCTCCTCGAAGTCCGCGTGGACGAAGGAGAGGCCGATCTTGCGCTCGTCGGTGTCGACGCGGATCACGCGCACTTCGATCTTCTGGCCGGGCTTCACGATCTCCTCGGGGCTCGAGATCTTGTGATCCGAGAGCTCGGAGACGTGCAGCAGGCCCTCGAGTTCGTCCTCGAGCTTCACGAACGCGCCGAAGTTGGTGATCTTCGTCACGTGTCCGGTCAAGAGGTCGCCGACGTGGTAGTTGGCCGGGATGGTGTCCATCCAGGGGTCCTGCGAGAGCTGCTTCAAGCCCAGCGCGATGCGCTTCTTCCCGGTGTCGACCGAGAGCACGACGCAGCGCAGCTTGTCGCCCTTCTTGACCATCTCGGAGGGGTGCGTGACCTTCTTGGTCCACGACATGTCGGTCACGTGGAGCAAGCCGTCGATGCCCTCCTCGATTTCGATGAAGGCGCCGTAGGAGGTCAGGTTGCGCACCGTGCCCTCGATGACCGTGCCGACGGGGTAGTGCTGCTCGACGAGCTCCCAAGGGTTGGTCTCGGCCTGCTTCATGCCCAGCGAGATCTCCTGCTTCTCCTTGTTGTACTCGAGCACCACGACCTCGACCTTGTCGCCGGTCTTGACCAGCTCCGAGGGGTGGTTGATGCGGCGGGTCCAGCTCATCTCGGAGATGTGCACCAGGCCCTCGACGCCGTCCTCGAGCTTCACGAACGCGCCGTAGGACATGATGTTGACCACCTCGCCCACGTGGCGCGAGTTGACCGGGTAGCGCGCGTCGATGCCCTCCCAGGGCGAGGCCTGCTTCTGCTTGAGCCCCAAGGCGATGCGCTCGCGCTCGGAGTCCACGCGCAGCACGCGCACCTCGATCTGCTGGTCGATCTGCACCATTTCGCTGGGGTGGTTGATGCGGCCCCAGGTCATGTCGGTGATGTGCAGGAGCCCGTCGATGCCGCCCAGGTCCACGAACACGCCGAAGTCGGCGATGTTCTTGACCGTGCCGACGCGGTTCTGGCCTTCCTTGATGTCCGAGAGCAGGATTTCCTTCTGCTTCTGACGCTCTTCCTCGAGCAGCTTGCGGCGCGAGATGACGATGTTCATGCGCTCCGCGTCGATCTTGATGATGCGCGCGCGGATCGGCTCGCCCAGGAAGTCGGAGATGTCGTGCGTGCGGCGCAGGTTGACCTGCGACGCCGGCAGGAACACGTTGACGCCCTCGACGTCGACCAGGAGGCCGCCCTTGATCTTGCGCTGGACCACGCCCTGGATCTCGTCGCCCTCGTGGTACTTGGTCGACACCCGTTCCCAGGCGCGCAGCCGATCGGCGCGGCGCTTGGAGATCTGGGCGGTGTCGTGCTCGTCGAGGCCGTCGTAGAAGACCTCGTAGGTCTCGCCCGGCTTGGGCAGCAGTTCGCCGAACTCGGCCAGGGCGATGGAACCTTCCGACTTGCCGCCGATGTCCATGACCACCATTCCCGTGCGCTCGTCGACGGAGTCGACCGAGGCCTGCACGATGGAGCCGGGGCGGATGTCGCGGACGGAGGTCGTCAGTGCGGTGTGCAGGTCGCCGGTCGACAGGAGCCCCATCGACGACTGGATCTGACGTTCCAGCTCCAGGGGGTCGATTTCGAACTGCTTGATTCGGCGTGAAGCGAGAGCCATGAAAAAATGTCCTAGGGAACGGGTTTGAAAAGGGGTGCGGAAGGGAAAGCCCCGCCGGAGCGCGTGGCTCCGTCAGGGTGTGCGTGGTGGTCGATCAAGGGGAACGGGAAGCCCCGGGCTCCAGCAGGCGGGCGATGGCGGCGCGGGTCGATTCCAGGGCTTCGGGAGCCGAGGCGTCGAGGGGCGGCGCGAACTCCAGTTCGATGGGCGCGGGTCGCGGGAAGCCGACGCCCTTGCCCCAGGCCCGAAACGTGCCGCGGATCGCGCAGGGCACGATCGGGACGCCGGCGGAGCGGGCGGCCATCAGCGCCCCGGCCTTGAAGGCCCGCAGGGGAGCCGTCCTCGGAACGCGTGCCCTCGGGGAAGATCGCCACGCAGTCGCCTGCCTCCAGGTGGGCGACCATTTCGCGCAGGGCGGCACGATCGGCCTTGCCGGGTTCCACCAGGACGGCGCCGCACTGTCGCATGACGTAGGCCAGGGCCGCGGAATTGGACAGGCTGCGACGGGCGACGAAGCACACGTGCCGCCTGGCCGCGATCGCGATCGGCGGGATGTCCAGGTAGGACTGGTGGTTGGCGGCGATCAGCACTCCTCCCGTGGCGGGCAGAAATTCGCGGCCGCGCACGCGCCGGCGAAAGTAGGGCAGGTACCACAGGTTCATCAGGGCTCGGGTGAGCCAGTAGACGAACGTGATGCGCACCAGGGGCGCCTGGACCGGCGGCGGCCGGGTGGGCTCCCGTTGTAGGGCGGCCGCCTCGGCCGGGCGCAGGGCGGCCTCGTCGGCCGGGGCAGGGGCTTGGGCATCCCGCGGTTCCGTGCGGCGCACCTGCTCGAGGATGCGCGCCACCACCAGGTCGGCGGTCAGCACGTCGGTGTCGATCACCAGGGCGTCCTTGGCCTGCACCAGCGGTGAGTGGGCTCGTGTCGTGTCCAGTCGATCGCGCTCCTCGATTTCGCGTTGGATTTCCGCCTGCCGTTCGGGCTGGCCGAGTTCCAAGGCGCGGCGTCGGGCGCGTTCCGTTGAAGTTGCAATGAGAAAGAACTTGTGCCTCGCGTTGGGGAAGACCACGGTCGTCGTGTCCCGCCCCTCGGCCACCAGCCCCCCGCGGCCGGCGGCCACGGTTTGCTGCTCGCGCACCACCTCGGTGCGCACGCTCGCGTGGGCACTGACGGCGGAGACGGCTGCGGTCACCTCCCGGCTGCGGATGTGGGGTTCTCCCTCACGCCCGTCCACCAGGATGTGCCCGTCCCCGTCGAAGGTGAGACGTGTCGACCGCGCCACGCGGGCGCACTGCTCCTCGTTCGCGGGGTCAAGACCCTGCTGCAGGACCCGCCAAGTGACCGCGCGATACATGGCGCCCGTGTCCAGGAACACGAGCCCGAGTTCACGGGCGACGCGCCTGGCAACGGTGCTTTTTCCGGCGCCGGCAGGCCCGTCGATGGCGATGATCATGCAGCGGTTGGGTCGGTGTTCCCCACTCGCGAAGGGGCGAAAGAGGATACGCGCTGCGGGGCCCGGATCAAGCCCGACGCCCCCACGGGCCTGCGCAGGGCCCGCCGGCCTCCCCCATCGCCCCGCCCATCGGCCGCCCATCGGCCGCCCATCGGCCGCCCATCGGCCGCCCTGCCGGAGCCCCTCGCCGCCAGGGCCCGCCAGGAGCACGCCCCGGGGCCCCCTCCCCGCGGGAGCCCGCGGTCAGCGGGCCCCGGAAGGGGGCCTGGAGAACCCGGGCAGGGGCCTGCTGGAGGCGTGAAAGCAGAGCTCGGCCCCCCCGAGGAGTTCGGCCACGTCGCGGTCTCCCCCAGGCATCGAGCACGACCCAGCGGATCCCGTGCTCCAGACGCTCGTCGCGGAACACGTGGGCATGGCCGCAGATCAGGGTCTGGGCCCCCGCCTTGCGCGAGAGCCGCAGGACCTCGGAGGTCTGCTGGAGCTTGGTCTCCGCGGGCTTGCGCGCCACGGCCTGGGTGGATGCGCGGCGCAGCCGCCGGGCCACCCCCAGGGCCAGGGAGCCGGGCAGGCGCGGCGCGAGCCAGCGCACGGCCCCGGACCGCACCACGCGCTTGAGGCGTTGGTAGGCCAGGTCGCGCGTGCACAACTCATCGCCGTGCACGCACAGGAGACGCGCCGCGGGCCCCGCGGCGCACAGGAGCCCCTCCGGCGCGAGCCTGGCCCCGGTCTCGCGCTCGAACCAACGGTCCAGCAGGAAGTCCCGATTGCCGGGCACCACGTACAGGACCGTGCCTTCGTCCGTCAGCCGACGCAGGGCCTGCACCACCGCGGCGGCGCCCGAGAGCCGCCCGTGGGCGGGCCCGACCCAGGCGTCGAAAAGATCCCCCAGAATCACCAGCGCGGGCCTGCCGGCGGCGGCGGCGAGAAAACGCCCGAAGCCCTGGCCCGCGGTCGGGTCCGCGGCGTCCAGATGCAGATCCGCGATCAGCAGGGTCCCCGCAGGCAGAACGACGTTCTCGGGATCCCCCACGCTAGTGTCCTGATCCAGAAGTACGCCGACAAACTCGGCCCGCCTGCGGCTCCCTGGCGGCGTTGCCGGATCCCCTCGCGAACGACATTCGTCGTTCGCGTGCGCCTTCGGCGCACCGGGGCTTACCCCTCCGAGTGTTGCAGTGAACACGCGTCGTCGCGGCGCCTTGCCAGGAATCCGCATTCAGGCCGCCTTTGCCAACGTACTTCTGGATCACGACACTAGCCCGCCGCGTTGAGCCCGAGGTCGCGCATCTTCTCCCACAGCACCTTGCGGGAGATGCCCAGGAGTTCCGCGGTCTGGGAGCGGTGCCCGCCGCAGGCCTCCAGGGCACGCAGGATGTGGGCCGACTCGACCTCCCGCAGCACGTCCCGCAGGGGACGCACCTCGGTGCTCACCTCGGTGGCGCCGCGCCAGCGCGGGTCCAGGGGCACCAGATCGGCCAGGGCCAGTTCCTCGCGCGAGCCTGCCAGGGCGATGGCCCGCTGCACGGCATTTTCGAGCTCGCGCACGTTTCCCGGCCAGGGATGGCGCGCCAGCACCGCCAGCGTCGACGCCGAAACCGTGAAGCGCCGACCTCCGCCGTGGCGCCGCACGAAGTGCTCGAACAGCAGGGGAATGTCGCCCTCGCGGGCCCGCAGGGGCGGCAACTGGATCGGCACCACGTTGATCCGGTAGTAGAGGTCCTCGCGGAACTTGCCCGCGCGCACCAGCTCCACCAGGGGCAACTTGGTCGCCGCCACGACGCGCAAGTCCACGCTGCGGGTCTTTTCCTCTCCCAGGCGCTCGATCGTGCGCTCCTGCAGCACGCGCAAGAGCTTCACCTGCACGCTCGAGGGCATGTCGTCGATGTCGTCGAGGAAGAACGTGCCGCCGTCGGCAAGCTCCACGCGCCCCTTCTTGTCGCGCCGCGCGTCGGTGAATGCGCCGCGCGCATGGCCGAAGAGCTCGGCCTCCAGCAGGGACTCCGGCAGGGCCGCGCAGGACAGTGCCACGAAGGGGCCCTCCGCCCGCGCGCTGGCCTGGTGCAGGGCCCGGGCCACGCGCTCCTTGCCGGTGCCGCTCTCGCCCTCGATCAGCACGGTGACCTCGCTGGGGGCCACGGTGCGGATGCGCTCGAAGACGGCGCGCATGGCGGCCGAGGCACCGACGATGCCCTGGAAGGCCCCGTGGGAGCGCAGCTCCTCCTTGAGAGCGGCGTTGGCGGCCACCAGGTGCTTCACCCGGGCGAAGGTGCCCACCATGGACACCAGCGATTCGTTGCGGAAGGGCTTCTGGACGTAGTTGCGCGCTCCCAGGCGCATGGCCTCCACGGCCTGGTCGATGGTCCCAAAGCCCGTGGTCACGATCACGGGGCGCTGGGGATCGAGCTCCATCGAGCGGGCCAGCACCGCCATGCCGCCCTTGCCGGGCATGCGGATGTCGGTGATCAGCGCGTCGGGCTGGAAGGACTCCAGCAGCGCCAGGGCCGTGTCGGTGTCCGCCGCCGTGCAGAGCTCATGGCCGGCCTCCACCAGGGCATCCCCCAGGGTCACTGCGATGGTGATCTCGTCCTCGGCCAGAAGTACGCGCATGGTGCGGGGCGGCTCCAGGGTCCGCCAGGATTCCCCTAGGCGGACAGGGCGCCGGGGTCACGCTCGCCCATGCGATCGCCGCCGCCGCGCTGGGCTTCGGCCAGGGCACCCTCGCAGGCGGAGAGCAGGGCATCGAAGAACATCGTGTCGTTGCCCCGGGAGCAGGTGAGCCCCAGGGAGATCGTGACCCGCAGGCGACGGCCCTCGCTCTCGAACTTCAGCTCGCGCACGCCCGAGAGGAGCCGCTCGGCCAGGGTTCGGGCGCCGCTGGAATCCGTGTGGGGCACCACGACCAGCAGGCGGTCGTCGGCCAGTCGGCCCAGGAAATCGCACTCCCGCACATTGCGCTTGGCGAGCTTGACCACCTCGTCCAGGATCGCCTCCTTGGAGTCGTAGCCGTAGAGGTCCCGCAGTTCGGCCAGCCGGTCCACGGCCAGCTCGATGCAGCAGATCGGATAGCCGTAGCGCTGGGCGCGGCCGAACTCGACGCGCATCAAGTGCATGATCTGCGACAGCGAGAACAATCCCGACTCGGAGTCGGCGGGTTGCGAGGTCGGTTCTTGGGCCATGGGGCGAGGTTCTGCGCGTGGATTTCCGGGGGTGTGGCCGAGTCGCGGGATCAGAAGAAGTCGAGGACGCTTTCCAGGAAGCCGTCGATGCTGACGTCGAACCGCACGTGCACGAGCAACAGGCCGGCAAGCACGAGCAGGGTGAACAACAGGAAGATCATGAGCTGCACGAGCACGAAGGCCAAGCCGTGCCGAGCCGCCTTGCGCACCTGCCGCATGGGGTTCTTCGTCACCGAGGACATCAGGAGGTCGCGCATCAGCCGCGTGGAGCGGTCGGCCAGGCGGCGATCGTCGTCGGGCAGCCCCGGCGCGGAGGCCAGGAGGTCCCGCGCGGCCCCGTCGGCGTCGAATTCGCCGCGCACCACCGCCTCCTGCCAGCGGCGCGCCGCGGCGGGATCCCCCAGGTTCATCTCGGCGATCAGGCCCGCCTTGAGCTTGGCCCAGGTGGCCCCGCCCGGCGCGTCCGCGCGGGCCTGCCCCATGGGCATCGCGGTGGGTGCGAGCGTCGCCGAGACGGAGCGCGGCGGCGCGGCGGCCTCGCCGACCGCGGCGGCCGGGGCTCGGGGCGCACTCGCGGGCGAGATCGGCGAGGTCATGGGGGCCCTACCCGGGGCGGGACCCGCGCCGGTTTCCGCCGGCACTTCCTCCAGCCGCGCCTCCCCGTCGTCGTAACCGAAGGATGCCAGAAGGTCTCGCCACTGGATCTGGTCGCCGTGCCGCAGGGAGATCTCCTGCACTTCCTGCCCGTTGACGCGCGGGGCCTGACCGGAGCCCACGAAGACGAGCTTGGGCGGATGGCTCCACAGATGCAGGCAGTCGTTGCCGCTCTGGCTCACCGGCAAGTCTCCCCGGGGGCCGCCCAGGAGCGTCAGACCCGGCTTGAGCTCGAACCTGGATCCTCCCGTAGGCGCCGCCGTTCCGGCGAGGTCCAGCCACGCGCGAGCTGTGGAACTCATGGAGGCCCTTCCTACTCGATCCGAGGCCCCGGTGCACGCCGGGCCGCGAAGCCGGAGCCGTCCCCGGCCCCCGCCGTCCCCTGGGTCGCGGCTGTAGTGGCGGGCCCCATGGTCGACTATCGTGCGGGCGCGGGTTCGGGCCCCAGGCATTCTCAAGCCTCCTCCGGCCACGCTCCCGGTTCCACCGCCCCCCCCTCGAACCCGCTCCGGCCGACGCACGGCCGCCAACCAGGCTCCACCGCGTGATCCCCATGATGCCGATTGCCGCGCTCTTCCTGTGCGTCGCGCTCCCCCAGGGCGGAGATTCGGGCCTTTGGCGCGCCCTCCCCCTTCCGGGCATCTGCCGCGGCGCCCCGACGCCCCTGGAGGCGCCGCGCCTGGTCCACGGCACGCATCTCATCGTCTCCGAGGGCGACGTCGACGGCGGCCACGGCGAGAGCCCCGTGCCGCCCCTGTCCAGCGCGACCTTTTCGGCGCTGCTCGGGGAGGAGGCGCGGCGCGAGGGCTGGAGCGTGACGGTCTACCCCACCTCGCCGCCGCTCCTGGTGCGGGGTCCGGAACCCGGCCTCCAGAACGCCGCGGCCTTCTGCGCCGAAATCGACTCGGCCTCGCGGGCCCTGGACTTGGAGCTGGGGGTCTGGCTGGTGCGCGGCCCCTCCACGGCCGAGCCCCAGGCCGCCGCTCCCAAGGACGCGCCGTGGGCCACGGCCCGGCTGCGTTCGGGGGACACGGCCGTGCTGGGCGAACAACTGTCCCAGTCCTACGTCCACAACTACTCCGTCGAGGTGGCCACCGACGCCGGGGTGGCCGCGCCGGTGGTGGGCCGCGCCCTGACCGGTGACGTGCTGCACCTGCGCGCCATGCGCATCCGCCGGGGAAAGGGCGTGTTCCTCGAGGGATTCCTGGACCTCTCGCGCCTGCAGTCCATCGAGGACTTCGAACTCAGCGCCACCGATCTGGGCTCGGTCCAGCGCCCCAAGGTCACCGCGCTGCAGGTGGGCTTTTCCGGCGCCGTGGATTCGGGCGCCCCGCTGCGCGTGGCCTGGACAGGCCTGACGGGCCTGGGGGATCTGGCCGAGGGTTCGCTGTGGATCGTGCCCAAGTCGGCCCCGGAGGCTGTCGAGGGGCGCTGGCGGCTCTACGACTCGGCCCTGGCCGAGGCCGCCCCCTGGATCCTGCCGCTGGTCTCCCCGGGCGGCGGACTTCGCCTGCCGGATGATCCGGGCGGAGAGGACGGCGCGGGCGCGGATTGGGCGCCCCTGCCGAGCGCCCAACTGGCCAAGGAGGTGGAGTCGGCCCGCACCGCGAACACCCGCTCGCGGCCCGCCTTCGTGGGCGGCCGCGGGGTGGTGCTGGGCCCGCGCCAGGAAACCGACGCGTGGACGGCGATCGAGGACCTGGCGACGGCCTTCGAGAGCCTGCGCACCCGCACGACCGAGATCCTCGTGCAGCGACAGGGCGCCAGCGTGCGTCTGCCGGTGACCCACGGCGCCCGCTGGCGCGTGCTGTTCGCCGACGAGACCACCGCCGTCGTGGACTACGACGTGGAGATCGCGCCGGAGACTTGGATGCCAGGGCCGCGGGTGGAGCGCCGACTCGACGGATTCTTCGCCCAGGGCCGGACCGCCGAGCGGGCCACGAGCTTCGTCGCCTGGACGGCGGCCACCCCCGAGCGCCGGGTCGCCGAGCGCTCGAGCATTCCCCTGGGGCGCCTGGAACTGCCCCAACGCACCTGGCGATCGGCGCGCGGCGAAGCACGGGCCGGGGCCGGGGCCACGGCCGCGCTCTCCGGGGACAGCGGCCTGTCGATCACGCTGCGCGCTCCCTAAGAGCACGTCCTAGAACCTGTGGGGCCCCTTGGCCGCCCCGTGGCTCGCGCCCGCGTCGTTGCGCCTCCTCCGAGTATTGCCAGGCGAATACGCGTCGTCGCCGCGCCTTGCGGATCGCGGCCCCGGAACACCCAAGGGGCCCCACAGGTTCTAGGACGCGCTCTAAGGTCCTGGTCCCGAACTCGGCCGAGAAACTCGGCCGGCCCGCAGGCCGGCTCGCGCGGCGAAGCCTGCCCCCGCGCAGTCTCGAACTTCGATCCGGCGACGGTGGCGCTCAGTAGACTCTGGCCCATGTCCCAAGCAACTGGCGGAGAGGATCGAAAGCGGCCGAACACCGTGGCCGCGCGCCTGGCCCTGACCCTCGGCTCGGAGGTGGACCCGCGGGTGGACTTGCCCTCGGAGTCCAGGCTCTCCGAATCCGGTCCCGTGCTCGATCGCCTGGGGACCCGCAGCCTGGCCGCGTCCCGCTACCAGCTGCGCGGCGAAATCGCCCGCGGGGGCATGGGCGCGATCCTCGAGGTCTTCGACGAGGACCTGCGCCGTCCCCTGGCCATGAAGGTGATCCTGGATCCCCGCTCGGGCAAGACCACCACGGACGCCGCGAGCGTCCATCCGTCGCTGCTGGCCCGCTTCCTCGAGGAGGCCCAGGTCACCGGGCAGCTCGACCACCCCGGCATCGTGCCCGTGCACGAACTCGGTCTCGACGAGCAGGGTCAGGTGTACTTCACGATGCGACTGGTTCACGGTCGCGATCTCGAGTCGATCTTCGACCTGGCACTCCGCGACGAGGAGGGCTGGAGTCAGGCCCGCGCGGTGGGTGTGCTGCTCAAGGTGTGCGAGGCCATGGCCTATGCCCACAGCAAGGGCGTGGTCCACAGGGACCTCAAGCCCGGCAACGTCATGGTCGGCCGCTTCGGCGAGGTCTACGTCATGGATTGGGGCCTGGCGCGCGTGCGCGATCGGGAGGATCGCCATGACCTGCGCATCCGCGGCCTTTCGCCCGCCGAGGCGGCGCGCGCGGGCGCCGGCGCCCGATCCTCGGAGTCGCCCAGGCCCTCCGAGGAGCGCGCCGTGGAGACGGACCGCCGCGAGGCGGCGGCCAGCGGCGCCGCCGAGGCCCTGATGACCATGGACGGCTCGGTGGTCGGCACCCCCTGCTACATGCCTCCCGAGCAGGCCCGCGGACAGGTCGCGGCCTTGGATGAGCGTTCCGATGTTTATGCGGTCGGGGCAATGCTCTATCGCCTGCTGGCGGGAGCGGCGCCCTACGCGACCTCGGGCACCATGCCCCCGGCGTCGGAGATCGTGATCCAGGTGCTCGAGGGGCCGCCGGATTCCCTGGAGAGCCTGGCTCCGACCGCTCCCGCGGAACTCTCGGCCATCTGTGCCCGGGCCATGGCCCGGGAGCCCGACGACCGCTATCCCGACATGCAGGCCCTGGCCGAGGATCTGCGCGCGTTCCTCGAGGGCCGGGTGGTGCGGGCCTTCGAGACCGGCGCCTGGGCCGAGGCGCGCAAGTGGATCCGCCGCAATCGCGCGCTGTCGGGTTCCCTCGCGGGGCTGTTGGTGGCCTTGGTGGTGGGCCTGTTCGCCAGCCTGCGCTTCGCCCGCGAGGCCGAAACCCAGGCGCAGTTGGCGGAAGCCCGCCGCACCGACGCGGTATCCAGCGCCGCCTCCGCGTTGCGTCAGGCGGCCATCGCGGAGAATGCCAATGCGTTCCTCAACGAGGATCTCCTCTCCGCGGTGGCGCCGGAGTCCGGCGGCATCGATGTCACCGTGCGCGAAATCCTCGGACAGGCGGGCCGGCGCCTGGAGGGACGTTTCGCCGGGGAACCCCTGGTGGAGGCGGCCCTGCGAGGCACCCTGGGCCGCAGCCTTGAGGCCCTGGGCGACTACCCGACCGCCCGCGCCCATCTCGAGCGGGCCCTCGAGCTGCGACTTGCCGCGGAGGGCCCCCTCGCCCGGTTGACCCTCGAGACCCAGGGCACGCTGGCGCGGGTCCAGGGGGCCCTGGGGGAACGGGCGGCGGCCCTGGGGCGGTTCGAGCAGTCGATCGCCGCGGCGCGCGAAAGCCTGGGCGCGGAGAGCCCCGAGGTGCTGTCCCTGCAGTGCGACTACACCACCCTGCTGCGCGAGTCGGGCCGCAGCGCGGAGGCGCGCTCGATCCTCGAGCAGACCCTGCGCACGGCCCGGGAGGAACTGGGGCCCGAGCATCCGACCACGCTGACCGCGGCCAACAATCTGGCGATCCTGGAGATGCGGGGCGGCGAGTTGGAGGCCGCGGCCGTGCGCTTGCGCGAGGTGCTCGACCTGCGCAACCGATCCCTGGGCCAGGAGCATCCGGAAACCCTCAACGCCGCCAGCAACCTGTGCCAGGCCCTGTCCGAGCTGGGGCAGTTCGAGGCCGCGGTGAAGGAATCGCGGGCGCTGCTGGAGATCCGCCGCCGCGTGCTGGGAAACGACCATCCCCAGGTGGCGCGGGAGTTGGGCAACCAGGGCACGTTCCTCTTCCGCCTCGGCCGAGCCGACGAGGCGCTCGCCTGCTTCCGCGAGGCCGCGTCGCTGCTGGTGGCGCGCTTCGGCGAGGAGCACCCCGACGCCCTGGGTGCGCGACACAACCTGGCCGCCGCCCTGCTGGAGACGGACGCTTTCCCGGAGGGCCTGGAGATGGAGCTCCCGGTGCTCGCCACGCGCCTGCGCACTTTGGGGCCCGAGCACGACGACACGCTCATGTCCATGAACAGTGCCGCCGTGGGCCATCAGAGGTCGGGGGATTTCGCCGCCGCCGAATCCCTGCTGCGCGAGGCTCTGGCAACCCGTCAGCGCACCCGGGGGCCCTTGCACCCGGACACGCTGATCGTCCAGGAGAACCTCGCGGGGCTTCTGTTCCGCGTGGGGAAATCCGAGGAGGCCCTGGAAGGCGTGCGCGCCGTGCTGGCGGGGCGCACCGAGGCGTTGGGCGCCGGCCACCCCGACACCGCCAAGACCTGCTTCAACCTCGCCATGGTGCTGCGCTCGGCCGGGCAAACGGCCGAAGCGCGCGAGACGGCCGACGACGCCCTCCAGCGCATCGAGGATGCCGGCCTCTCCGGTTCGCCGCTTCACTGCGAGTGCCTGCGACTGAGCGGGGATCTGGCCTACGGCGAGGGTGACCACGCACTGGCCCTGGCGGCCTACGAGGAGGCCCTGGCTTGCCGCGCGGCCATGCCCGGCCTGCCGAACGAACAGACGGGCTACCTGCTGCACCAGTTGGGGATGTCGGAGTTCCACCGCAACGAAATGCCCGAGGCCCTGCGACGTTTGGACCAGGCCCTGGAGCTGCGCCTGAAGCTCCTGGGACCCGATGCGGAACCGACGCTGTTCACCCAACTTTCCCGTGCCGCGGTGCTCCAGCGCCTCGGGCGCTTCGAAGAGGCCGAGCCCCTGGCCCTGGAGCTGATGGAGCGGGCCCAGCGCACGGCCCCCAGCGACGCGGCGCTCGAGCAGCGGATTCGTCAATTGTTGGTGGATGTCTACACCCGCTGGGGTCGGCCCCAGGACGCCGATCGGTGGCGCTGAACGCTGATCGGCAGGCCCGCGGGGCCCATGCCCCAGGGCCCCAGAGGGTGTAGACTTCACGAACCTGTCCCAAGAACCGGGCAGGTCCCCGACACACCCCCCGTCCCGGCCTTCCCCGCTTCTCCTGCCCACCCCCCCGCCTGCGATGAAACTCGGCCTGCATCAATCCGCGCGCATGGAGCAACGGATGCTCCAGTCGCCGCAGATGATCCAGGCGATGCAGATCCTGCAGCTCTCGAGCCAGGATCTTGCCGAGCGGGTCGAGCAGGAGCTGATCGAGAACCCCTTCCTGGAACTGGTGGAGCCCGGCCAGGACGCCGGCGCGGAGGCCTCGGCCTCGGGCGAGGACGGTCGCGCCCCCGCCGCCGGGAACGGTCCCGAGGTCGTCGCCGGGGAAGCTCCCCTGGACGACGGTCCGGGCGAGGGCTTCGAACGCTACGAGCGAGAGTGGGATCCGGTCCGGCGTGTGCGCGACAACGGCGAGGCCGACAAGAAGCTCGAGGCCATGGCCAACACGCCCGACGCGCCCAAGTCGGTCGCGGAGGCGCTGCTCGATCAGCTGGCGTTCCTGGACCTCGACCCGCGCGGCCGCGACATCGCCGAGTACCTGGTGTACTCCCTGGATCCGCGGGGCTACCTGGAGGAGAGCCTGGAAGCAATCGCCGCCGAGTGCGCCGCCACCGAGGAGCTCGCCGGCACCAGCGTGGAAGAAGTGGCCGCGGTACTGGCGGAAATCCGGCGCGTGATCCACCCCGCCCTGGGCGCCCGGGACCTCAAGGAGTGCCTGCTGCTGCAGCTCGACGCCACCGGCGCCGACGCGCCGCTCCTGCGGGCCCTGATCGAGCACCATCTCGAGGACATCACCACCAACCGGCTGCCGCGCATTTCCAAGGCTACCGGCCGCTCGATCGAGGACGTCAAGAGCGCCATCGAGTCCCTGCGCCACCTGGATCCGGCCCCCGGCGGCGAATTCGGCGAGAACACCGCCGCGGCCATCACGCCCGACGTCCAGGTCGAGGAGCAGGACGGCGTGTTCGACGTGCGCCTGACGCGCCAGCGCTATGCCGAGCTGCGCCTTTCCCCCACCTACCGCCAACTGCTGCGGGTCATCAAGAAGGACCGCCAATTGGCGGACTTCGTCAAGAAGCGCGTGGAATCGGCGCGCTGGTTCATCGACGCGGTGCAGCAGCGGCAGTCGACCTTGGAGCGCATCGCGCGTTGCCTGTTCGTGCGGCAGCAAGGCTTCCTGGAAAAGGGCGTGCGCGCGCTCAAGCCCCTGCGCATGCAGGAGGTGGCCGATGAAGTGGGCGTGCACATCTCCACCGTCAGTCGCGCCGTCTCCGGCAAATACGTCCAGACTCCTCGGGGCATCTTCCCGCTCAAGTACTTCTTCACCGGCGGCACCACCAAGGAATCCGGCGAAGTGGCGAGCCAGGCGGCGATCAAGAACCGCATCGCCGAGCTGGTGCGCCAGGAGGATCGAGCCAGTCCGCTCTCCGACGACCAACTGGCGGAGCTCCTGAGCAAGCGCGACCGGATCCGAATCGCGCGGCGCACGGTGACCAAGTACCGCAAGGCCCTGGAGATCCCCTCCTCGTCCCAGCGCCGCGCGTTCTAGGCGTCCGCGGAAAAGCTCCCGTCGCGGGGCCTGCATGGGAAGCCGAGCCGCGGAGCGCGGCAGATTGCGGCGCACCGGCGGCCCTCCCGGCCGCCGAGCTACGGGTCCCGGGCGCGTCGCGGGGTCGCCGCATCACGCTCGGCCGCAGGCGGGGCCGTGGCGGCTTTCCGTCGCCCGGCGCACATTCCCCGGGGCCCCTGGCCGGGCGCGGGAGTCGCAGGCTATCCTGTGCTGTTGATTCACGCCCGGCGAACGCTTGCCGGTCGATCCTCCGCTGCGCCCGCGGGCGCGGCCTTCCCGCTTACCCCCCGCACCCCCCGATGGGCGTCAAGGCCACCGAATTGCGCAAGGGCGTCGTGCTGCAGATGAACGGCGACCTGCTCTTGATCACCGAGTACATGCACCACACGCCGGGCAACCTGCGCGCGGTGATCCACGTCAAGCTGCGCTCCCTGAAGACGGGCAGCACCAAGGACATGCGCCTGGGCTCGGGCGACGTGCTCGACGTGGCCTACCTGGAAAAGAAGCCCTGCGAGTACCTCTACAAGGAGGTCAACGGCGGCTACGTGTTCATGGATCAGGAGTCCTTCGAGCAGGTGACCATCCCGAACGAGTTGATCGAGGAGCAGATGGGCTACGTCAAGGAGAACACGGTGGTCGCCATCACCTTCCACGACCACACGCCGATCGGGATCGAACTGCCGGCGTCCGTGACCCTGGCGGTCACCGAGGCCGAACCCGCGGTGCGCGGCAACACCGCCACCAACGTCAAGAAGGACGCCGTTCTGGAAACGGGCATTAAGATCAAGGTGCCGATTCACATCTCGATCGGCGACATGGTCAAGGTGCGCACGGCCGACGGCGAATTCCAGGGGGGGGGGGGGCGGGGGGGGGGGGGGGGGGGGCGGGCGGGGGGGGGCGCCCCCCCCCGGGGCGGGGGGTGGGGGGGGGGGGGGGCGGGGGGCGGGCGGGGGGGGGGGGGGGGGGGGGGGGGGGGGGGGGGGGGGGGGGGGGGGGGGGGCTCAACCCCTGCCCAACGGGCAGGGACCGGCTATTCCCGCAAGTAAACCAGCACGTCGAGGTCGCGCACGCCCACGTCCACCGGAAAAGCGGCCACCAGGCGCGCCTCCGAGGCGAGCATGCGCCGGAGGTCCGCTTCGGCCTCGCGCGGCCACTCCCCGAGGCGCTCGAGGTTGAGCACGAACCACGTGCGGCGGCCCTGGCGGGCCCAGTGCTGCTCCGCCAGGTACGAGTAGCGGTCCAGGTTGTGCACGTGCACCGGATGGCGCAGGCTGTCGCTCCGGGGAGCCAGGTAGTACTCCCCCACGTTGGCATTGTTGGTGAACACCAGGTCCCCGGGCTGGCTGCGTTCGTGCACGGCGGCAAAGCCCTCCCGCCACGGGGGCCGGTCACCGTGGCGCACGGCGAAGTACAGCGCCTGATCGCACAGCGCGGGGAGCAAAAGCGCCGCCAGCCAGCCCCATCGCCAGCGGCCGCTCGTCCGCCGATCGCCCAAGGGCGCCGTGGCGAGCACGGCCACGAAGGGCAGTAGCACGAACAGGTACTGGGCCGCCGCCCGCAGGAAACAGGCGTTCAGCAGCGCGAGCCCGGCCGTCAACGTGCAGGCCAGGCCGGCCAGGAGGTCCGGCGCCGAGCGCCCTCGCCACGCGCACCAGACGCCGAACAGGGCCGCGGAGAGCAGCGCAGGCGTGAAGTACCACCCGGAGGTGGCCAACAGGTGCAGCACCGTCGGATCGCGCTTCGTGCGCGCGAAGTCGAGCCACATGGGCACCACCCAGGCGGCCAGGGCGAGGCCCACGAGACCGGCGCCGAGCCACAGGGCCCGCGAGATCGGCAGGGGACGCGGCACGGGGACGAGGCGCCGGCGGGGCAGGAGCAACGCGGCCCCGAACCAGGCGGGGATCAAGAGCGCCGAGGCCGGCTGGGCCATGGCCGCCAGCAGCAGGGCCGCCAGGGCCGTCAGGGCCGTTCCCAGGAAGCGCTCACCGCGGGGCGCCAGCACAGCGCGCATGGCCAGCACGCCGCCGATCAGGGCGAAGTCCTGGGCCAGGGTGTAGAAGCGCGCGTTCTGGGACCAGTAGAGGTGCCAACTGGAGGCCGCCACGATCGCCGCGGCCGCCGCCGCGCGCCTGGCGCCGAAGAGCGGCGCGAAGCCGAAGCCCGTGGCGACGATTCCCAGCACTCCGAGCAGCGCGGGCACGAAGCGCATCCCGAATTCCCCGGGGACCGGCCCCAGGCCGTGGATCAGGCCTGCGAACAGCATGTAGCCCAGGGGATTGCGCGGCCCCCGCGCCGAGCCGGGCTCGAGCCATTCCCGGGCGTCGGCCAGGGTGAACACCTCGTCTTCCCACAGGGACCATTCGCCCAGCCGCAGGAAGCGCGTGGCGGCCAAGGTCAGGGCGAGCCAGAACAGCGGTTCGCGCCAGAGCGAGGTCTCCCCAGCGGGGCGGAATCCCGAGAATCCGCCCGCCGTCTCGCCACGGACCTCCGCGGAGGGCGGGTTCATGGCCCCCTCCGGGGTGCTCGCCCCGACGAACCCGGGGTCTGGGGCGAAGGACTTTCCTGGTGGCTCACTTCAGCAGGGTGCAGAAGCCGACCGACGAAGGCAACCTGAGCGCCCCTCGGCTATGCTCAAGAGGTCACCCCCAGCCCGACCATGCGCCTCCCCCACCTGATCGCCCTCGCCGGGCTCTTCGCGACCGCGCTGCCCGCCTGCCAGAGCATCGACACGCGCTTCCTCAAGGCCAGTTCCAGCACCCTGAACGGCGCCCTTGCGGTGGGAGCCGGTGCCTACGTGGCCACCGCCGTGCTCAACGCCTTCCCCGAATCCCGGGGCGTCATGATCGCCAGCCACCCCCAGGGTGCGCGCGTGCTGATCGACGGCGTCGATTCGGGCTTCTCGACGCCCTGCTGCCTCGCCCTCGATGAGCGCAAGCAGCGCATCGATCTGGTGCTCGACGGGTTCCAGACCGCCACGCGCGTGGTGGACGACGACAACCGCACCTACCTGATCTACTGGGATGAGGGCTACATCGGCCCCAAGTGCTACCACTTCCCGCTGTTCCTCAACCTGTACGACGGCCTGGTGCCCGTGCGTTTCGAGGAGACGTACTCGCCCGAGCGCCTGTTCGTGCGCATGCGGCCGTCGGTTGCCCCCTGAGTTCGGCATTCCGTCCCGCGCCCAGCTCCCCGCCCTGGGACCGCTTCCCCGCGCCCCTGGGCACCTGAGCGGGGTCGCACCGTGAGCGCCCTGCGCCGCGCCCTGTTCTTCGACCGCGACGGGACCCTCAATCGCGAGGTGCAAGGGGCCCTGGCGCGCCGCGACCAGTTGGAGCTTCTCCCGGGCGCGGCCCGGGCCGTGATGCGCGCCAACCAGGCCGGCTGGCTCGCCATCGTGGTTTCCAACCAGAGCGCCCTGGCCCGGGGCTGGATGAATGCCTGGGATCTGGAACAGGTCCACGGAGAACTGCGACGGCTCCTCGCGCTCGAGGGGGCGCGCCTCGACGATGTGTTCCATTGCCCCCATTTCGATGGAGAGGGCGTGGCCCCCTACGTCCGCTCCTGCGCGTGCCGCAAGCCCGCGCCGGGCCTGCTGCGCTTCGCCGCCCTGCGCCATTCCATCGACCTCTCGAATTCCTGGGTCGTGGGCGATGCCCTGAGGGATCTGGAGGCCGCGGCGGCCGTGGGCGCGCGATCGATCCTGGTGCGGACCGGAAAAGGTGTGCGCGAGGCCTCGAAGCTGCAGGGGCCGGCGGCCCTGGCGTCGACCGCGCGCCCCCAGGCCGTCGTCGACGGCGTGGACGAAGCGGTGCGGCTGGCCCTGGATCAGGGCAGGTAACGGGACAGGGGAACCGAAAGCCGGGCCGCGAGCCAGGGCGGAAGCCGGCTCCAGGTCTTGCGCAACCGCTCGGTCTTGGGATTCGACGGGTTGAAGCTCGGCAGCGCGCGCTCCCGCAGCAGCGCCACCTGGTAGGGCAGGTCCCGCGCCTCGAAACCCTGGTGTTCCTTGAAGCTGAAGGCGCCCGACCCACGCCGGCTGCGGCCGAAGTCGAAGCGCTTGAGCCCGCGCTTCACGGCCCACTCCTGCAGGGAGCAGTACATGAAATTGGAGGCCGAATAGTCGCGGTCCGCGCGATCCGCGGTGCCGGCGTAGTAGGCCAGCAAGGTGTCGTTGTCGACGAAGCTCATCACCGCCGAGAGCTGCTCGCGCCCGCGGTGCACCACGTGGATCACCAGGTCCTCGCCGAACTCGGCCTGCAGGCCCTGGAACCACTCCAGGGGCAGGCCGGGCGATCCCAGGTTGCGCTTGTTGTTGGAGAACAACCGGTACAGGTCGCGCACGTACCAGGGCCCCTCGGTGAACTCCAGGCCGTGCTTGTCGCGCGCCTTGCGGCATTCGGCGCGGGCCTTCTTGGGAATCGAGGCCAGCACGTCCTCGACCTTCGTCGGCAGGTCGCGGATGAAGGTCGAATAGAGCGAAAAGGGCACCAGGCCGAGCCCCGAGGGGTCGCGGTAGCGCAGCTCCACCCGACCGGCGCGCTCGCGGGCTCCCTCGCGTCGGGCGGCGTCCACCAGGGCGGCCTCGATCGACGGGGAGAGGCCCACCGCGCCGCCGTAGACCGCGTAGGGCATCGAGATCAACTGCGTGTTCTGCAGCAGTGAGCGCGTGCGCATCAGCGGCAGCACGCCGACGATCTCGCCGCCGCGCCAGGCGATCCAGTCCGAGGGCTCGTGGCGGAAGACGCGCTCGACGACGCGCCGCCAGCCGCTGCGATGGAAGAACGTGCCCCTGGGGTGGGCGCGCACGAAGCGGTCCCGGGCCGGGTCGTCGGCCGGTCGGCCGGGGCGGATAGAGAGGGACTGGGCGTCGGTCGCGGACGGCGCGCCGAGCTCCTGGACACCCAGGGGGGCGGCGGCCGGTAGAGACTCTCCGCGCTCGGTGGTCGGGATCTGGGGCGCCGACGCGAGGGGTGCACCTTCCGTGCTGCTCATTCGTAGACCCGCTCCACGCGGTACTCGCGCAGGTGTCGCGCCTGGGTGTAGATGATGATCTCGCCCACCAGGCCGAAACCGATGATCTGCACGCCCACCACGAGCAGCATGATCGCAATCAGGAACACCGGCCGGCCGTAGAGCCCCTGATTCGCGTCGGTGAGTTTCTGCCACACGACGTAGCCCAGCATCACCGCGCCGAGGAACGAACACAGGGCGCCGATGGAGCCGAAGAAGCGCAGCGGCTTGAGCGTGAACTTGGTCAGGAACATGACCCCCAGCACGTCCAGGAAGCGCCGCACGTAGACGCCCAGGCCGAAGAACCCGCTCTGGCCCCATTCCCGCAGGTGTCGCACGGGCACTTCGACCACGCGGAATCCCTGACGGTGGGCGATCACGGGCAGGAACCGGTACATGTCGCCGTAGATCGCCACCTCGGAGAGCACCTCGCGACGGATGGCGCGGAAGTAGCAGTTGAGGTCGTGGAACTCCATGCGGATGATCTGGCGGATCAACCAATTGAAGCAGGCTGACTGCACGCGATTGAGCAGCGCGTCCACGCGGGGCTTGCGCCAGGGCGTGACGAAGTCGGCGCCCTGGTCCAGGGCGGCGAGCATCGCGGGCAATTCCAGGGGATCGATCTGGACGTACTGGGGCGAGGTGACGATCACCCGGCCGTGGCAGATCTCGAAGCCCGCGGACAGGGCCACGGACTCGCCGAAGGGATTCTCGAAGGACACCAGCCGCACGCGATCCCCGTAGCGCTCCACCAGGGCCTGGGCCGCGCTCCAGGCCTTGCCGCGCACGCCGTCGAAGACCAGCACGAACTCGTAGGTCTTGCCGGCGCGCTCCAGTTCGTGGGCCAGGGCGGGGACCACCTCGTGGACCTCCGCCCGCGGCGAAGTGACGGGGACGATCACGGTCACGTCCAGGGTCGCGGCGGGCCGGGGCGCGAGCATCTCCCCCGAGGCCGCCACCGCCAGTGGATCGAGTGCCGCGAGCACGGCCGGATCGGGCGCCTGGGTGCCGCGTGAGGGGACCGCGGCGAGTCTTGCCGGCGGGGCCTCCGGGCCGCGGGGGCCGCCCGTGCCGCGGGCCCCCGCGCTCGCCACGCGGGTGGAATCGCCCGCGGCTTCGCCTCCGCGCCGCCCGCCGGACGGCCCGCCGGAGGGCCCGGGCGTGCCGGGCACGGAGTCCTCCCCCGGGACGGCGTCCCGGGCATCGTCGGCGGCGGAGGGGTGTTGGGGCGAGCTCAAGGTCTCAATGGGAACGGATCAGGAGCCGGTCGAACACGCGCCGGCGGTGGGTGCCGCTGGCGGTCACGGCCAGCTCCGAAAGCAGCCCCAGCAGCACGAAGTAGGTCACGAGCAGGAGCAGCATGAAGAAGACGAACAGCGAGAACTGGATCCACTTGTCGACCACGGTGAAGGTTTTCCAGTCGATGGTGCTCATGGCCAGGAAAACCACCGCCCCACCGGTGCAGAACAGGGACAGCAGGCCGAAATAGTGCAGCGGGCGCGTGCCGAAGCGCGAGATCAAAAGGATCACGAGCAGGTCCAGCAGCACCTTCGAGGCGCGGCCGATGCCGTACTTCGAGACCCCCGCCAGGCGCGGCCGGTGGTTGACCTCCAGCTCGCGCACCCGGGCACCGCTGCCCAGGGCCAGGGCCGGAAGGAAGCGATGCTGCTCGGAATAGATCGCCAGGCGTTGGACCAGGTCGCGCCGGAAGGCCTTGAGCGTGCAGCCCGTGTCGTGGACCCGCACGCCGGTGGCCAGGGAGATCAGGCGGTTGGCGATCCACGAGGGGATGCGGCGCAGCAACAGGCCGTCGTGGCGGCGCTTGCGCCAGCCGGCGACCACATCGCAGCCGCGGTCGATCTCCGCCAGCAGGGCGGGGATGTCCGCGGGGTCGTTCTGCAGGTCTCCGTCCAGGGTGACCACGACCCGGCCGCGGGAGTGCTCGAACCCTGCCGCCAGGGCGGCGGTCTGGCCGAAGTTGCGGCGGAAGCGGATCACCCGCACCCGCGGATCGAGGGCCCGCAGCTCCAGCAGCAGCTCCAGGCTGCCGTCGGTGGAACGGTCGTCGACGTAGAGGATCTCGCTCTCGCGCCCCACCGACGCGAGGGCCTGCGAGATCTCCCCGTGCAGCGCCCGGAGGTTCGGCGCTTCGTTGAAGATCGGCACGACGATCGAGAGCTCCACGGTGGTGGCGCGTGTCATTGGACGAGCAGCGGGCAGACTACCCGAGCGGCGGGCAGCGTCCGACGATTTTCCCAGCGGCCCTGGCGTGCTCTTGTTCGGCGCCCCGTGGCCGCTAGGATCGGCGCGTCCGCGCGGGAAGCGCCCCCGGAGCCATCCCGGCGGGCCTCCTCGCGGTCATTCGTCCAGGCACCTTCCCAGGCACTCTTCCAGGCCACTCCTTGGATCCGCGCGACAGCTCGCCCCGTGAATCCCTGCTGCGTTTCGGCCCGGGGCCGAAGCTCGACCGCGCCGCCCGATTGTGCGAGGTCCTGCGGGTCGAGGCGCTGCTCGCCCATCGCGGCGAGGCTCCGCCCCCGCGCATTTCGCGCTGGTTCGACGCGGCGGAGTTCTTGGCCTTCGGGCCCCGGGACCGGGTGGTGCTGGATGCGGACCATATGCCGATGGAGGACATCGGTCTCGTGCGGCGTTTCCTTGCGTCGCGGCCGCTGGCGTCCCTGGAGTGCTTCGGCAGCGACCGCTCGTCCTCCGTGGGCCGCGCACTTCTTTCCATGCCCCAGGCTCGCTGGCATGCCTGGCCGCTGGAATTGGGACAGCTGGAACTGCTGCTGAAGGCCCCCCCGCGGGAACCGGCGAGCCCGGTTTCCCCCGCTGCCCCGGACCGTCCGGTCTTGCCCGAGCCCGCCCCCACGGCCCGGCGGACGGCCCCGCGGGCCTCCCCGGCCGAGCCGCTTCCTCCCGGGGGCAGGATCTCCGCCGCACCGCCGGTGTCCCCGCCGCCGGAAGCTCCCCTGGACGCGGATGTCGTCCCCCCCCCGTGGAACGAGTGGAATGGCGGTTCCCGGGGCCCCGCGCCGATCGCGGACCTCGCTCCGCGCGCCGGGGCCCCCGAGACCGATCCGGACCTGGCCGGGGAGATCGCTCGCGTGCAGCTGGCCCTGCGCAGCCCCGCCCCCAAGACCCGCTCCGCGGCCCCCGTGCCCGGGTCCCCCACGGTGGACTTGGAGACCTTCGACCTGGAGTCCCTCGTCGAGGAGGAATTGGCGGTGCTCGCTCTCCACAGCCGCGGCGTGCCGCGGGTTCGGTTTCACGGCGGGGGTCCCCTTCCGGTGCGCGCGGACCGCGAGGGACTGATCCAGTCCTTGGGCGCGCTCCTCGATGTGGCGCGAGCCCTGTCGGGCAGCAGCGAGACCATCGAGGTCCTGACCCTGGCCGTGCCCACCGAACCGCAGGGCGAAGAGCACGATTCCTTCGGTCCCTTTGGGAGTCCCGGTGCCTTCTCCTCCCTCGCCATCCCGGCGAGCGAGGGGAGCCCGCGCCCCTTCAGCCGCCCCCCCAGCCGCCCCACGGTTCGCGTCCGGGTCGCCGCGGGCCTGCTCCTGGAGGGTTCGCCCGCCCTGTGGTTCCAGCCGGGCGGCCTCGGGACGCGGCTCCCCGGAGTCGATTCCAGCGAACTCCACGCCCTGGCCCGGGCCGCGGCGGCGCGGGGCATTCAGCTCACGGGCCGCCGGGTGGCCGGCCCCCGATCCCCTGCCTCGTCAGGGCCCGACAAGCACCCCGCCTCCCAGGCCGAATTCGACCTGTCCCTGGCACCCGTCTCGCCCCTGGAGCCCCCCACCCCTCGGGGAGTCCCGGGCCCCCTGGGGACCACCGGTCGCGGGGAACGGCCCGGCCGGGCCGCCCGCCAGGACGGCTGAGCCACGGGGCCCCGCCGAGCCCGGCCCGTACCCCCGTTCGCCCGGGGAGGGTCAGGGGGCCTGGGAACGGGATTTCCGGGGTTTTCGCGGTCAAGGCCCCCCCCGCTGGGGGTCGAAGACAGTCGCCCCGCCCCAGCGGCCACCGCTCCATGAAGGGACCGCGCGTACTGTTGTGCCTTGCGCGAGCCGGCGAGGCCCGTCGGCTCGCGGACCACCTGCAGGCCGCAGGGCAGCAAACCGAGGTTCGCGAGGGCCCCTTCACCTGGCCGGCCCTGCTGGCGGAGTGCGACGCGGACGTGCTGATCGTCGATGCCCCCGAGCTGGAGCGCGGCCTGTGCGCCCAAACCGCGCTCCAGGCCGACGCGCCGGCTCTCTTGGCCCTGGCGGACTTCGCCTCGGCGGAGGACGCGGTGGAGGCCGTGCGGCGCGGCGTGGCCCAATTCCTCGAGCGGCCCCAAACGCCCGAGCAGATCGCGGTGGCCGTGGAACGGGCGGCGGAGTCCCGCTCCCTGCACCTGGAAAACCTGCGCCTGCGGCGGGACCTCGGGGAGCGCTTTTCCATCGCCGGCCTGATCTCCCGCGATCCCCAACTCGCGCGCATCGCCGAGGTGGTCACCGCGGTCGCCGACACGCGCACCACCGTGCTGATCACCGGCGAGAGCGGCACCGGCAAGACGCTGCTGGCCAGGGCCCTGCATCAGGCGAGTTCCCGCCGGGCGCTGCCCTTCGTCGAGGTCAACTGCGGCGCCCTGCCCTCCACGCTGCTGGAAAGCGAGCTCTTCGGCCACGTGCGCGGCGCCTTCACGGGCGCCACGCGGGACGTGGCGGGACGCTTCCAGAGCGCGGATGGCGGCTCGATCTTCCTCGACGAGATCGCCACCGCCAGCCTGGACCTGCAGGTCAAGCTGCTGCGCGTGATCCAGGACCAGTGCTTCGAGCGCGTGGGCGAATCCGTGACCCGCACGGTGGACACGCGCGTGATCGCGGCCACCAACCGCGACCTGGAGGAGGAGGTGCGCGCCGGCCGCTTCCGCGAGGACCTCTTCTGGCGTCTGAACGTGATCCACCTGCGGCTGCCCCCCCTGCGCGAGCGCCGGGCGGACGTGCCGCTCCTGGCCGAGCACTTCCTGGAGCGCCACGGGGCACGCCACGGCCGCAGCGGTCTCGCCTTCGAGCCCCACGCCCTGGCGGCCCTGGTGGCCCACGGCTGGCCGGGCAACGTGCGCGAGTTGGAAAACTGCGTCGAGCGCGCGGTGCTTCTCGCCCGCACCGCGCGCCTCTCGGCCGAGGATCTGGGACTCGCCCCCCGCGACCAGGAGGGCCCGGGGCCGTCGTCCGTGGGCCTGCCGCGGGCGGCCTTGCCCCGTGGAGCGGCCAACGGCGGGCGTTCGCGGCCCGGGCACGGCGATGGGGAGGTCTCTCCCAGCGTCGTCCAGCCCCTGCGGCAGGCCCTGGAGATGCCCGAGCGGGAGTTGGTCGAGCGCGCCCTGGATTTGGCCGGGGGCCATCGCATGCGGGCCGCGGCGCTCCTGGGCGTCACGCGGGGCACCCTGTTCAACAAGATGCGCAAGTACGGGCTCCTCTCGGATTCCAGGAGCACCGGCCGGGGCGCTGGACACGGCCCCCCTGGAGCCGCAGGCTAGGCTTTCCCCAGCGATGTACTTTCTCCAGCAAATGAACCCCCAGGGGCTCCCGTCGCGGGCCCAGGAAGCCCGGCTGTGAAGGCCACCTCCTGGATCTTGGTTGCCTTCGCCGTGGTGGTGCTCGGCGCCTTGGGCGGGTTGATGCTCTCGGGCGGCCGCCGCGAGCCGCGGGACCTGCTCGATTCGGCGATGTTGCGCTTCCACGGGCCCGAACAGGACCCCGCCGCAACCCTGCGAGAGCTGGAGACCGCCCTGCGCACGGCGGAAGCCGAGGGCGACGACGAACTGGCCTCGGACATCCTGATCGCCCGCGGCCGCGTGCTGCGGGACGTGGACGCCTTCGGGCCGGCCCGCTCCGACTTCGAGCGCGCCCTGGAGCGCTACCGTCCCGGCTCGGTGGACATCGAGTTGGAGATCGTGCGCCTCGACGAGGAGACCGGCGATCTCACTTCCGCCCTGGAGCGCGCGCTGCGCATCACCGAGCGGGCCCCCGAACGACTCGAGGCATGGACGCGGGCCGGCCAGATCCTGGCGCGAATCTCCGAACAGCGGCTGGACGAGTTCCAGCGGTTGGTGGAATCGAGCCTGCCCGGCGAGGCCTCCCGCAAGGCACTGCTCTACGCCCGCCGCGCCGCGGGCATGGAGGTCGACGATCCCCTGCGCGTTTCCCAGCTCGCCGGCCTGCGCTCGCTGTTCACGCCTCCGGACCAGGCGGATTCCCTGGAGGCCATGCGCTTGGTGGAGCAGGCCAGCCAGGCCACGTCACGGGCCCGGGACGCCCTGGCCCACTCCTTCACCGGCCAGCCCGATCGCGAGGCCGTGCAGGCCTACTTCGAGCTGCTGGCGCGCTCGGGCCGCACCCAGGATGCCATGGACTTCGGTCTCGCCGTGGCCTCCCAGCGCACGGTCAATTCCGCGCCGGGGTTCATGGAGCGCCTGGCACGCGTCCTGATCGACGCCGGCCGACCCGCGGTCGCCGACAACACGATCAAGCGCCACTGGAACCGCAACGTCCAGGCGGGCCAGAGCTTCTACCTGACCTGGTGCGAGGCCCTGTACAAATCGGCGCGCTGGCGCGACCTGATCCAGGTGGCCCAACTGCTGCGCAAGGCAGGCGACGAGAGGCACCGTTCGATCGCCGTCTTCTACCTGGGCTTGGGTCAGGCCCGCATCGGCCAGCCCGAGCCCGCCAGCAACGCCCTGGAGTTCTACGCCCAGCGCGAACCTGTCGAGCCCTTTCCCGGGGCCCTGGCGCTGGCCTGGCGCACCGTCGGTGAAACGTGGCGCGCCCGAGGCGAACTGGCCAAGGAGAAGGCCGCCCTGCTGCAGGCCGTCAAGCTCGCTCCCGAAGCCGACGGGAACACCTGGCTGCGACTGTTCCACATCCTGCAGGAATCGGAACCCGACCAGCTGAACAAGGCCGAGGAACACCTGACCCAGGCCATCGCCCTGCTGCCCGGCCGCACCGAGGAGCTGATGCCCACCTGGCTCGACATCGGCCGCCGGCGCATGCGCGCCTCGGGCACCGAGCTCGAGTTGCTCCTGGCGGACCAGCGCAAGACCGGCCGCGTCGGACCCGCTCCCGAGGCCGGACCCTACGAGCTGTTCCGCTTCGGCGAGATGCACCGCGAGGCCCGCGAGAACGTGGCCGCTGCCGCCTGCGCCCGGCGCCTGCTGGTGAAATTCCCCCATTTCCTGCCGGCCATGGACCTGCTGGCCGACTCCCTGCGGGACATCGGCGACTGGACCTCGGCGGCGGGCATCTGGATCGAGCGCCTGCGCCTGGTCCCCGGCGACCAGCTGGCCCTGCGCCGCCTGGCCCGTTTGCCCGCGGGCACCTTGACGTCCGCTCAGCTGATCGAGGTCATGCAGCTCGATCCCGAGAACACGGGACGACTGGAGGTGGCCCGGACGCTCAAGTCCGAGGGCCGCGCCGCCGAGGCCTTCGCCGGGCTGGACGCGTTGCCCCTGGAGCCCCTGGGTGACGAGGGCATCCTCCTGGCCAGCGAGCTCTTGATCGAGATCGGTCGCGAGGCCGACGCCTTGGCGATGCTCGAGCGGCTGCGGCCCGCCAGTCGCGCCAGCGCGCGCGCCTTCGAGCTGTCCCTGGATGCGGCGCGGCTCTCCGGCCGCGACGACCTGCTCCTGGAGATCATCGCCCGCCCGCCGCCGGCCGAGCGGTTGGACCAGGCGGGGATGATCGAGCGCGTCGACGGGTTCTTCGTCCGCGGCCTGATCGAACCCGCACGGGCGCTGCTCGACTTCCTCGATGGCCAGGCGGCCACGCGCAGCCGTGAGGTGCTGCTCCGCCGGGCGGTCCTGGCGCTGTACGACCACAACATGGCCGTGGTCCAGGACGAGCTCGACCGCGCCGAGCCCTTCGACCGCAGCGGCAGCGTGGCCTTCGGCCGGCTGCTGGCGGCGCTGGAGGGCCGGCAGTACAACCGCCTGCCGATCTTCGTGCGGGACGTCTACGCCGCCGGCTACCTGCCCACGCGCCTGCAGTCCACGATCCTCGCCATCCTCGACGAACGGCTCGACGAGGCGGCCCTCTCGATCTCCGAGATGCGCCGCAAGGAGCCCCAGGAACCCAACTGGGCCCTGCTGGCCTTCGCGCTCGACGTGCTCGGCGGCCGAACCCCCGAGGTCGAGTCCCTGGTGGACTCCAACGGCATCGAGGAGACGCTGTTCATGGTTCGCGGCGGGGACCGGGCGCGCAATCCTCGGCCGCTGCTCGCGCGCCTGCTCGCCCTGGAGAGCCCCGAGTGGCGCCTGTGGGGCACGGCGGAATTCGCCCGGCTGAAAGCCCCGATGCCCGGCTCCCTGTGGGCCACCTACCAGGTCGGTCGCGGGCAGGCGGCGGCGGGGCTGTCGCGGGAGGCGGAACGCACTTGGCGTGGACTGGTCCGCACCTGGCCGACCTTCGAGCCCGCCTGGAATGCCCTGGAGCAGATCAAGCTGCAGCGCCTCAAGCGCTTCGACAATGTCGAGCTCGTCCGACTGCGGGCCGACCGCCGCCTGGCCGCCGGCCGGCGCCCCGGCGAAGAGGCCGAGGAGTTCTTGACCGAAGCCTGGTCCCGGGAAATCGCCGGCAACCTGGTGGGCGCCCTGGAGAGCGTGCGGGCGGCCGTGGCCAGGGACCCCGAGTTCGTCCCCGCGCTGTTCAAGCTGGGCCAGCTGGGTCGCCGGGTGAGCCGCTGGGAGGAGTCCATCGACGCGCTGCGGCGCGCTGCCCGGGCGGCGAGCGTGGAAACCGCCTCGCCCGTGGTCGAGGAATTCGTGGCCGTGCTGCGCGACGCGCGCCTGGCCCAGCCTCCCGGCATTTCCGCCGAGGAGGTGCGCGCCGATCTCGCGCTGCTGGCCGAGCGCTTCCCAGACGACCCCGCCGTGGCCCTGGCCCTGGCCCGCGCGGAGTTGGACCACGAGGACATCTCCCCCGCCGTGCGCGTGGCCCGTGCCTACGAGAAGCTCGACCGGTTCCGCGCCCACATCGACGACATGGCGATGCTGCGGGCCATCACCGAGCAGGCGGAACTCGAAAGCCGTCGGTCCACCGATCCGGCCGCCGGCAGTGCGGGCGATGGGCGCGTCTCGCGCGACGGCACAGGGGCGCGCACGGGCGCGGAAACAGGCGCGCGGCCCTCCACCGGCGCGAGCGCTGTCCAGGTCGCGGGGGGCCCCGCGGGTCCCCGGCTCGTGCGCGTGCAGCGTCCGTCCCTGGAGGGCCTGCGTCCCGGCTCCACGGCGCAGTGGAAGGACTTCTATCAGGCCCTGGAACCCGCCCGCGCCGAGCAATTCGTGCGCGCGGAACTGGACCGGCGCCCGGGCAGCCTGGAATTGTGGCGCATGCTGGGCGAGACCCTGGTCGCCGAGGGCCGCAGCGCCGAGGCCATCCGGTTGTTCGAGTTGGTGGCCCGCATGGTGCCCGACGGAAAGACGCACCGGGCCCTGGCGCGGCTCTACGCCGACACCGCCGCCGAAACCGCCCGGGTGGAGAGTGCCATCGCCGCGGCGGTCCGATTGGAGAGCCGCAGGGCCCCCGACGTGGATCTGCTCTATGCCCTGGCGCGCGCGCTCTCGTCCCTGCCCCAGAGCGAGGCCCGCGGCATCCAGGTGCTGGCGAGCCTCTGGCAGCAGCGGGAATCGGCCCTCGGGTATGTGCGCGCCGAGGACATCGGCCAACTCTACGGCACGGTGCTGCTTCAACGCGCCGACCCGGCGGACCGCCTCTTGGCCACCAACCTGCTGACCGAGGTGGCCGCCGGTCTGCGCAACGACGGGGCCCGCAAGAACCTGGTGCAGGCACTGGCCGCTCTGGCGAGCCAGATCCCGGCCCGTCCCCGCTGACAGGTCCGCGGCCCGGCTGCTGCCGCGGGGGTTGGAGCCGAAGCTCAGGAATCCGGCGGGCTAGGACAGCCGGCCCTGCTCGGTCAAGACCTCGCGGAGCGACCCGAAGCGGAAGGCTCCCAGAAGTTCCTCCAGGCGCGGCAGGGTGCGGTCGAGGTTCAGGTAGTGCCGCCAGCGCTGGGTCGGGCTGGCGCTGCACCGCGGCTGGTCGGGATCGAATTCCCAGGGATGCAAGTAGATCGACGCCGGTCGGCCGCTGCCTTCCAGGCGGCGCACGGCGGCGCGAGTCAGGGCACCGGGCAGCAGGCGGAAGTAGCCGCCGCCGCCCACGGGCAGGTTGGCCCCGCAGAACCGCAGCGTGGACACCGGGAATTCCACCACGCTGCTCCCCGCGGCTTCGACCAGCGAAATGCCCGGCTCGAAGTCGGGCACGCCGTACACGGGGTGGCGCACGGGATGCACGCTGGAATCATAGAGGTAGCCCCGCTCGACCAGCACGTCGAAGGCCCACCAGGTCTTGCGCGTCAGGGTGAACGTCGAGGCGCGGAAGCCCCGTGGCCGCGGCGCGCCCGCCGCCATCAGGGCCTCCTCCGTGCGCTGGAGGTCGCGCACGAACTGCTCGCGGTCCATGTCGAACAGGAACAGGTGCTCGTAGCCGTGGCTCGCCACCTCGTGGCCCGCCGCGAGCACACGCTTCACATATTCGGGATGACGCTCGGCGATCCAGCCCAGGAAAAAGAACGTGGCGTGGGCCCGGTGGCGTTCGAGGGCCGACAGGATGCGGTCCATGCCCAGCGAGAGCCTTGAGGGCACGCCGTCCCAATCGTCGCGGGCGAAGTGGCCCCGCAAATTGGCCACCTGGAAGTACTCCTCCACATCGAAGGAGAGGGCGTGCAGCATGCGCGGATTCACCACGGCTTCTCCTTCCTGGAGCGCAGGTCCTCGATCTCGGACAACACGCGCCGCGCGTTCCCGCGCCAGGTGAGATCCCGCTCGACGATCGTGCGCCGGGCCGCCCGACCCAGTCGCAGCCGCAGTTCGGGGTCGCGGGCCAGCGTCTCCAGTGCGGCCAGCAGCGCGGCACCATCCCCCGCGGGAACGAGCCAGGCATTCTCCCCGTGGGTGAGCACTTCCCGCAGGTTGTCCTGGTCAGGCGCGATGCAGGAGAGTTCCGCCGCCATGTACTCGTGCAGCTTGAGCGGCGAGGCGTAGGGGTTGATGGCCGGCACCAGGGCCACGTCGAAGGCGGGCAAGAGCCCCGGAATCTCCCCATGGGCCACGCGACCGGCGAAGCGCACGCGGTCCTGCACGCCGCGTTCGCGGGCGCGCGCCTCCAGGGACTCCCGGGCGGGTCCCTCCCCCACCAGCACGAGCACGGCCCGCGGCAGCGCCGCCAGGGCATCCACCACCAGGTCCAGGCGGTGCCAGTCGCGGTAGTAGCCCACGAAACCCAGGGCCAGCTGGTCGGGGGCGAGCTCGAAGCGCGCCCGCGCCGCGGCCCGCGCCGCCCCGCGATCGGCATATTCGTACTGCTCCAGGTGCACGCCGTTGGGCGTCACCAGGATGCGCCGGGGCTCCACGCCCAGGTCCTGCAGCATGCGACCGAGCACCTGGGTCACCACGCACACGCGCGTGGCCTCGGTGAAGATGAAGCGCTCGAGCCGCTCGGCGGTGCGCGCGAAGGAGAGCCCGCGCGTGCGCGAGAGTTCGAGCACCATGGGCGAGTTGACCTCCAGCATGATCGGAACTCCCATGCGCCGCGACGCCCGCACCCCGGCCGCGTTGCCGAAGGCATAGCGCTCGTAGACGAAATCCGGCTCCTCGCGCGCGATGGCCGCGGCGAGCTTGGGCCGCGCGTAGGCCGTGTAGGCGTACTCCGCCAGCTCGCGCGCGAAGCGCGGCAGACGGGCCACGGCGCCCCAGGGCGAGGGCTTGGAAGGCGCGGCCTGGACCGCGGATCCCGCCCGGGACACCAGACTGAACTCCACCACCTCGTGGCCCAATTCACGCCAGGCGCTCTGCAGGGCCCGGATGTGCACGGCCTGCCCGTCCTCGGCCTGGGTGCGGTGATGGTAGAGGATCTTCACGGGGCCCTTCCCGCGGCGCGCGCGCGCTCGAGCAGCGCCTCCAGGGCGGCAAAGCAGGCCTCCCAGGACAGCGCGGCCACCAGACCGCGGCATGTTTCGGGCCCTGGGGGCGCCCTGAGCATCAGGGCCAGGGCCGCGCCGATCTGCCCTGGATCCCGGCCCTGGACCAAGGCGCCGGGAAGACCCTCCAGCAGTTCACCGGTGCCGCCGGCGGACGTGGCGACCACGGGGCGTCCGGACGCCAGGGCCTCCAGCACCACGTTGGGACGGCCCTCGCGCGAACTGGTGAGCAGCAGCACGTCCGCGGCGCGGTACCAGTCCCGCAGGCGCTCCGGCGTGGCCGTGTTTTCAAGGCGGACCCGCTCCCCAAGACCCAGCTCCCGCGCGCGCCGCTCGATCAGCGGGCCCAGGGGGCCTGATCCCACGAAGACCAATCTGGCTTCCCCAGCGGCGGCCCGGGCGAAGGCCTCCAGGGCCAGCAACGGGTCCTTGCGCGGGATCCAATGCCCCACCACCAGGACCAGCGGACCGGACGCGGCCTGACCGAGTCCGGCGCGGGCCGCGCCGCGGTCCCCGGGCCGAAACAGCTCCAGGTCCACGCCGTTGGCCACCAGCACGCCGACGCCGGAAACCCCGGCCAGGCGATCCATGGCGGCCACGAGGTCCCGGGAAACCGCGCACCAGTGTCCCGACCGGGAGAGGGCGCGACCCAACTCCCGCGCCAGGGCCGGAACTTCGGCCACCTGCAGGACATCGCTGCCGCGGCCGTTGACCACCACGGGCACGCCGGCCTCGCGCAGGGGCCCGACCGCCAGGGCCGCGGGCCAGGCGTAGTCGAGCACGGCCACGTCGGGCTGGCCGCGGGCCAGGAGCGCCGCCACGCCGGCGCGGGCGAAGGAGCGCGCGTTGAACAGCGCGGCCCCAGGAACGTGCAGGTAGCGGGGCCGCTCCACGGGAAGCCCCCCGCGCGTCTCGCGCGCGGGCATGCGAGCGATCTCCCGCCAGTGGGGCCTGCCGAACAGGGGGCCCAGGGCCGCCAGGGGTGCCCTCGGCTGGGGATGGAACACGTGCACGGAGTGTCCCCTGCGGGCCATGCCGACCCAACGCCGCTCGGCGAAGATGCCCTCCTGGGGCCGCACGCTGCTGGGGTAGAGCGAGGTCAGCACGGCGATCTTCATGGGGACAGCCCGCGCACCGAATGGGCGCGGCGCCAGTGCTCCAGGACCAGCAGGCTCCACAGGAGCCGCGCGTGGCTGCGCCGGCCCGAGAGATGCTCGGCCAGGCGCTCCTCCAGCACCTTGCGGGAGAACCAATCGGCGGGCAGGGTTTGCAGGGATTCGCGGGTGAATTCCTGCAACGGGCCGCGCAACCACCGATCCAGGGGCGTGTCGAAGCCGCGCTTCGCGCCGTCGAGGATCTGCGTTGGAAGCCGCGGCCTCAGGGCCCGCCGGAAGGCGAACTTGCCCCGCCCGCGGCGCACCTTCTCCGCCGCCGGCAAGGCCACGAACCGCTCGACGAAACGGTGGTCCAGCAGCGGAGGCCGCACCTCCAGGCTGACCGCCATGGACGCGCGATCCACCTTGGTCAGAATCTGATCGGGCAGGTAGGTGTGGATGTCGGCGTACTGGGCGCGGTAGAGCGGGTCGTCCACGCGCGGCCGCTCGTAGTGCTCGGCGAAGCGCTCGAAGGGATCGGAACCCGCGAGCGAGCGCGCCAGCTCGGGGTCGAGCAGCAGCAGGGCCTCCTCCCGCGAAAGCTGGGACACGCTGTGGTAGTAGGCGCGCGCCGGGTCGCGATCCAGGTTGGTGAGGAAGGTCCGGCCCCGCAGGGGTCTGGGCGCCCAGTCGAGCTTGGGCCAGGCCCGTCCCAGCATCCCCGCCGCCCGGCGACCCGCCGGGCCCAGGCGCGCCCGCAGGCGGTTCTCCGCGTGGTCGTGCACGTAGCGTCGGTAGCCGCCGAACACCTCGTCGCCGCCGTCGCCCGAGAGCGCCACGGTCACGTGGGCGCGGGCCATCTTGGAGACCAGGAACGTGGGCAGGGTGGACGGATCCGCCAGGGGTTCGTCGAACACCCAGGGCAGCGTGTCCACCACCAGCCGCGGATCCGGATCCAGCACCTCGGTGTGGTGTTGCGCCCGGAGGCGGGCGGCGCTGGTGCGCGCCAGGTCCAGCTCATCGTGGGTCTTCGAGCGGAAGCCCACGGAGCAGGCCACCAGCGGGTCCACGCCGGCCCGCGCCATGCTGTCGACCACGGCATTGGAATCGACGCCGCCGGAGAGGAACGCCCCCAGGGGCACGTCGCTCTGCAGGTGGTCCAAGACCACGCGGTCGAGCCACTCGAGGACCTCGCGGTCCAGGGTCTCGGCCGGCCCGCTGTCGCGCAGGGAGTCGAGCGGCAGGTCCCAGTAGCGCCGGATTCGCGGCTCCGCCCCGGGCTCGAAGGTCAGCGTGTGCGCCGCCGGCAGGCGCTGGATCCCCTCCCAGGCGGAGCGGACCCCGCCCACGTAGCCCTGCATCAGGTATTCGAGCAGCGCCTCCCGGGAAAGCCGCCGGCCGAGGTCCTGTTGGGCATCGCCCATGGCGAGGATCGCCTTGGGCTCGCTCGCGAAGGCGATGCCCGCCCGGGTCTTGGCCCAGTACAGCGGCTTGATCCCCAGGCGGTCGCGCCCCAGGAGCACACGCGGCCGGCCTTTGTCGCGCAGGTCGATCAAGGCGAAGGCGAACATGCCCACCAGGCGTTCCACCGCGCGCTCGCCGCACTCCTCGTAGAGGTGCACGAAGACCTCGACGTCCGAACCCGTGCGGAACCGGTGGCCGCGGCCCTGGAGCTCGCGCCGCAACTCGTGGTGGTTGTAGATCTCGCCGTTGAGCACCATGGCGATGTCGCGGGCCTCGTTCTCGATGGGCTGGTGGCCGCCCGAGACGTCGATGATCGAAAGCCGCCGGAAGGCGATGGCGGCGCTGCCCAGCACGTGCACGCCCTCGTCGTCGGGGCCCCGCAACGCCAGGGTGCGCGCTGCCAAAAGCAGCGCCCCCGGGTCGGGGGAACCCGCCGGGTCGTCCAAGGCCACGCCACACAGACCGCACATGCCGCGCTGTCCTAGGGGGCTCCGCCGATGACGGGGCGGGTGCCGCCGTACGTCGACGCCCGGTGACGGAAACCGCTCGGGGGCACGGCGCGCAGTTCAGCGCCGTGGCCTGGCCCCATGCGCTTGGGATAGGCCGTCGTGTTCGCCATCTCCTGGGTGGCGATGTGCTCGAAGGCCACGACCAGGGCAATCCAGTGGTACGCCAAATCGAAGTGGGCCCGGTTCAGGAACGTGCTGCCCACGATGAAGGCCACCCAGGTGGCCTCGAACATCGTGGCGTAGTTCGAAATCCAGGTGGTGAAGTAGCGCTGTCGGGCCTTGCGCCGTATTCGCCATAGCGACACGAGCGTCAGCAGCATCATGGTCAAGTACGTCGCCAGGGCGGGCGTGCCGCACTCGGCCCAGATCTGCAGGTAGCTGTTGTGGGCCACGCGCACGCCCTCGGCGCGGTCTCCCGACTTGTACTGCCGGTAGTTGCGGATGAACAGCGTCAGGCCCACCCCGAGCACCGGGTTGTCCTTGGCCATGTTGATCGCGGTCTGCCAGGCCGCGAGGCGCCCCATGGCCGAGCCGTCCTGCTCGTAGTCCTGGATCGACTGGATGCGCTCGATGTAGGACGAGGGGGCCAGCACCGCCGCCCCCAGCACGGCCAGGACTCCGATCACGATGCCCGCCACGCGGTTCTTGGAGCGCCAGACCAGCACGCCGATGGCCGCCGCGCAGGCCAGGAAGCCCCCGCGCGACTGGGTCATGATCACCGTGATCAGGGTCATGGGCACCATGAACAGGATGCCGCGTCGCAGGGCCTTGTTGGCCTCGGAAAGCCCGATCAACAAGAGCATCGGCAGCGCCATCACCATGGCCAGCGCGAAGTCGTTGTTGTCGGCCAGCATGCCCCCGGGCCCCACCAGCACCTGGGCGCTCATGCCCGTCAGCACGCCGGTCAGGCCCGACTTCACGCCGTAGAAGCCCAGGGACAGGGCGATCACCCAGACCATCACGCGCAACTGCGCCGCCGTGCGCACCACGGCCGTGGTGAACAGGGCCACGCCGATGATCTTGGCCAGTTCCACCCAGCGGTCCACCTGCCCCGGCGACCAGGTGTTGGCGGCGATGACCCCCAAGGTCACCCAGACCACCAGGAACATCATCAGGTAACAGCGCGTGTTGCGCCGGAACCACAGGTCGGGCCGCAGCTGGGCGTAGCCCACCATGGTCACGAAGGCGATCAGGAAGGACCAGCGCTGCTGCCGGGCAAAGCCCCAGCACAGGTCCTGGGGCCGCATGTAGGCCAGCCAGGAGAACACGAGCAGCCCGATGAACGGCCGCCGGTAGCTGACCGGCAGGAGTCCCAGCAGGATGATCGAGAAGATGACGTCGCGCATCGGCCTCGCGGCCCAGGGTCAGGGCCGGAACGCGAGGCGCACGTCTTCGATCAGCTGCGTCAGTTGCGGCCCGAGCCAGCGCAGGCTGTCGTCCTGGTAGGCCCAGGTGATCCACAGGATCGCGGACACGATCACCAGGCTCGAGGCGGCGATCATCACGTGTCGCGTCCACATGCGGCGCGCCTCGGCGCGGGTGGTGATCACATTGACGGCGCCGAGCACCGGCACGGCCAGTCCCCGGGTCAGGTCCCCCAGGCCGGAGAACCCGTTGCGCAGGAACTCGCTGGTGATCGCCGTGCCGAGGCCGGCGGCCAGGCCCAGGAAGACCGAGACCACGATGAAGATCGGGACGTTGGGGAAGATCGGATCGGGGGAGGCCTTGGCGACCTGCACCAGCTCGAAGGGATTGGCCTGGGGCCCGTCCAGCAGGGCCACCCGGGTGGTCTGGCTCTCGTAGGCGCCGCGCGCGCCATCGTAGGCCTGCTGGGCCAGGGCCACGTCGGATTCCAGCAGCGTCAGCTGGTAGTAGGCGTCCTGACGCTGGTCGTTGTCGCGGGAGAGCTCGATGATCGAGGACTCCAGGCTGGCGATTTTCACCTTGAGGCTCTCGATCTCGGCCTCGAGCTCCCGCCGCGTCTGGTCGTAGGCCACGCGCAGCGGATTGGTGACGAAGCGCGTGCTGGAAGCCCGCGCGGTGTTGGGGCCGGTCTCGCCCTTGAGCTGGGCGATCTTGTTCTCGTCGCGCAGGATCTCGTCCTCGATGCGCTGATAGGCCTTGGCCAGGGGACGGTAGTCCTTGAGCTTCTCGCGCTTGTCCGCGATCCCGTTCTCCAGGTCCTTGATCTGGCGCTCGAGGTCGCCCAGCGGGTCGGCGCGGTCGTTCAGGCCAGGCTTGGTGGGCACCTCGTCCTCGGGGACCTTGTCGGGCTGCACCTCCAGCAGGTGGATCGTGTACTCGAGCTTGGCCTGCTTCTCGTTGAGGTCCATCCGCGCGGCGGCCAACTGGTCGCGGCTGGTGACCAGGCTGGCGTAGATCGGGTCCTGGGAGCGGGCGCTGCCGCCGCCGGGGGTGGCGATCACCGTGGCCAGGTTCTTGAGCTTGACCAGCTCGTTCTTGGCCTTCTCGGCGGCCTTGTAGGCCTCGAACTTCTCCTCGACCAGATCCCTGAGCATGTCGCGAGTCTGCTTGGCGTCGTCGCGCACGCTCTTGACCACGCCGTCGATGTAGCGATCCCGCAGAGAATTCAGGAAGCGCTCGGCCCGCAGGCCCTCGGAATCGCGGTAGAACACCGTGATGTAGGAGGACCCCGCCGAGTTCTTGGCGATGGTCTTGACCTGGATGGTGAGGTTCTTGATCACGCGCGTCACGTACACGCGCCGCTCCTCCTCGGAGAGCCCGATGTAGTCGGGCCACTCCTGAGCCTCGATCACCGAGCGGATCAGGGGCTCGGCCTTCATGTCGTTCAGGGCCGCGCTGACGTCGCGTTGGATCGCACTGCCGCTGCCGGGAATGCCGCTCTCGGGCACCTTGACGATCGTGGTGACGTCATAGGTGCGCGGCATCAGCTCGGCCACCATGATCCCCAGCGCGGTCACGAAGGCGAAGGGCAGCAGGATGCTCCACAGCTGCCGGCGCACCAGCGCCGCGAAGTCGGTCAGGGGATTGGTCGTTTGACGTTGCAGGGCCACGGTTCTGGGGGAGGCAGGGGCCTAGAAGACGGTGCCGCCGCCGCGGACGTTGCCGCGGCCGCCGTAGCCGAAGATGAACAGGGCGCCTCGCAGGTCGTTGAGCACCTGCGTGATGGGGAAGATCATGGCCGAAAGGAAGTACCCGAACTCGGCCACCATGGTCGGGGGCACGTAGATGATGTCGCGTTCCTGGATGTGCACGTTCGAGGTCGAATCGTGCCGGAACATATCGTCGATGTTGACGTAGATGGTGTAGCCGTCCCGCGGGTCCGGCCGAATGACCTGCACCCGTCCCAGGTTGGCCGTGCGCGTGTCGGGCACGGCGCCCATCACCGCCTGGAAGACCGTCAGGTCCCCGCGGAAGGGCTGCGCCCCCTGGTTCGTGACCTCGCCGAAGATGAAGTACACCTTGCCCTGGGTGCGGATCTTCACCTTGATGTCGAGCTTGGTGTAGTACGGCGAGTACTTCTCCAGCAGGTAGGCCTCGAGTTCGCTGCGCGTCTGACCGGCCACGTGCACCGCACCGAGCTCCGGCAGCACCACGGTCCCGTCGATGTCCACGATCAGCCCGGTGAGCGTCAGCTCGTCGGGGTGGTAGCTGTCCGTGATGTCGAGGGTGTCGTCGATCGTGATCCAGTTCTCCTCCTCGGCGTTGCCGGTGTACCGGTTGCCGAAGCCCTCCTGGTTCAGGTACTGCAGCAGGCGCTTGTCCGGAGAGGTGCTGGAGCAGCCGGCCAGCAGCGCCAGCAGCAGGGCCAGCGCGACGGAGAGCTTCGTGCGGTAAAGCGGAACGTTCATGGGGCTTGAGGGTGTTTTCGGGCCCCCAGCTCGAACTGGAGCCTATCGCAGGTGGCCTCTAGGATCGGTCAGATCTCGCGACAGGTTGACTGCCGGGTCAAGAACCGTATTGCCGGGCATAGTAGTCCCGGTAGGCACCGTTCCTAACCCGTTGCAGCCACGTGGTTTGCGACTGATACCACCGGATCGTCAATGGGAGGGCCTGCTCGAAGGTGAACCTGGGCCTCCAGCCCAGCTCGCGCTCGATCTTGCCCGCGTCGATCGCGTAGCGCCGGTCGTGGCCGGGCCGGTCCTTGACGAAGCGGATCAGGCTCTCGGACTTCGCCAACAGGGCCAGCACGCGCCGCACGATCTCCAGGTTGGGGTACTCGTTGTGCCCGCCGACGTTGTAGACCTCGCCGGGGCGACCGCGCTCGAGGACCGCGAGGATCGCCTCGCAGTGGTCCTCCACGTACAGCCAGTCGCGCACGTTCTGGCCGTCGCCGTAGACGGGGACTTCCTTGTCCTCGGAGGCGTTGGCGATCATCAGCGGGATCAGCTTCTCGGGGAACTGGTAGGGCCCGTAGTTGTTCGAGCAGCGCGTGGTCAGGGCCTCGAATCCATGGGTGTGCACCGCGGCGCGCACCAGCATGTCGCTGGCCGCCTTGCTGGCCGAGTAGGGCGAGTTCGGCGCCAGCGGCGTCTCCTCGGTGAAGTAACCCTCCTTCCCCAGCGACCCGTAGACCTCGTCCGTCGAAACGTGCACGAAGCGCTTCACCTTGCGCGCGCGCGCGTGGTCCAAGAGCATCTGGGTGCCCACCACGTTGGTTTCGACGAAGGCGAGCCCCGAGGTGATCGAACGATCCACGTGGCTCTCGGCGGCGAAGTGCACCACCGTCACCGGACCGCTGCCGCAGGTGTCGAAGGCCCGCGAGACGTCCTCGGCTCGGCGGATGTCCCCGTGCACGAATCGATAGCGCGGGCTCTGCTCCAGCGCGGACAGGTTCTCCAGGTTGCCCGCGTAGGTGAGCGCGTCGAGGTTGACGATGTTCCAATCCGGCCGCGTGCGCGCCAAGAGGTGGATGAAATTCGCGCCGATGAAGCCGGCGCCGCCGGTGACGAGAACGGTGGAGCTCATAGGGGGTCGAAGGCGCGGGTCGCGGCGAGGTAGGAGGTCAAAGCCTCGCGCCAGGGGCCGAGGGAGCGGCCGCGCAGGCGCGCGAGCTTGGAGGAATCGAGAACCGAGTAGGCCGGCCGGCGCGCGGGCCTTTGGAAATCGGCGCTGCTGCAGGGCTCGAGCACCACGCTCGTGAGGCCCAGGGCGTCGAGGATCGCGCGCGTGAACTCGAACCACGAGCACTCGCCGTCGCAGGCGGCGTGGTAGAGGCCCGGCGCACCGGCGCGCGCCAGGTCCCACAGGGCCGGCGAGAGGGCCAAGGTCGAGGTCGGCGATCCGCGCTGGTCGTCCACCACCTTGAGGCGCCCCTTGTCCCGGGCCGCGGCGGCGATCGTGCGCGGGAAGTGCTTGCCCCAGGGCCCGTAGAGCCACTGGGTGCGCGCCACGAGCCCGCCCCGCGGGTGGAATTCGAGCACGGCGCGCTCGCCGGCCAGCTTGGTGCGGCCGTAGACCGAGAGCGGGTTCGGCGGATCCTCCTCCCGGTAGGGGCGGCTCGCCGTGCCGTCGAAGACGAAGTCCGTGGACACGGCCACCAGGCGCGTGCCCGAGAGGCAGGCCCGCCGGGCCAGCACCTCACAGGCCAGGGCATTGGCGCGCTCCGCCGGGGCGCTTTCCTTCTCCGCCAGGTCCACGGCGGTGTAGGCCGCGCAGTGGATCGCGGCGTCGAAGGGCCCCGCCTCGGCCCACAGGCGCTCGACCCGGGCGGAGTCCGCCAGGTCCACGCCGGGAGCGTCCAGCCCCTCGGCGGACGCCAGATCCGTGGTCACGCACAGCGTGCCCTGCGGCGCGTCGACCAGGAGCCGCCGGCCGAGCATGCCGGCCGCGCCGGTGATCAAGACGCGTCGCAACGGTTGGGTCACGCCGGAACTGCCTTCTCGTCGGGCGCGGGCGCCTCAGGCCCCCGGCGGAACTTCCATCAGGTTCGCGCCGGCTTCCTTGACCAGGGTGCTGGCGCGGTGAAGCGACTCGAAGGTCCCCGCGTCGGTCCACCAACCCTGGAGCACCTCGAAGCTCATGGAGCCGTCCTTGATGAACCAGTTGTTGACGTCGGTGATCTCCAGCTCGCCGCGCGCGGAGGGCTTGAGCGTCTTGATGATCTGAAACACCCGCGGGTCGTAGAGGTAGATGCCGATCACCGCCAGGTTCGACTTGGGCTGCTTGGGCTTCTCGACGATCCCCAGCACCTTGCCGCCGGAGATCTCGGCCACGCCGAAGCGCTCGGGGTCGTGGACTTCCTTGAGGATGATCTTGGCGCCGCGGCCCTGGGCCCGAAAGTCGGCCACCGCCTTGGCGACGTTGTACTGAATGATGTTGTCGCCCAGGAGCCGTTGCCGAGCAGCGACAGGAAATCACCCGACTTGCGACCGCCCGTGACGATCATGATGTCGGTGATGCCGGCGTTGACCATCGCCTGGATCGGGTAGTAGATCATCGGCCGGTCGTAGACCGGAAGCAGGTGCTTGTTGGTGATCTTGGTCAGCGGGTAGAGCCGGCTGCCGAGACCACCCGCGAGAATCACGCCTTTCATGGGTGCGCTGGGGGTGAGGTTGGGGACCTGCGGGGACGTTCGTGGTTCGCCGAGCAGGGCATTCTATCCCGTGGCAACGGGCCCGGCCAATCCGCGGCTGCGCTGCGCGCCGAACTTCGGGGATCGCGGCCTAGCAGCTTCGGACCCAGGCCACGTAGCGCTCGAGGCCCTCGGCCACGCTGGTGCGCGGCGCATAGCCGAGCCTTGACCTGGCCTTGCTGATGTCCGCGTAGGTGACCAGCACGTCACCCGGCTGGAGCGGTTGGCGGTCCAGGATCGGCTCCTCCCCCACGGTCTTGCCGATCAACTCCACGAGCAGGGAAAGGGTCGTGGTGGCCGACTCGCCGAGGTTGTAGATCTCGTAGCCCTCGCAGTGGTCGAGGGCCTTGACGACCCCGTCGACGATGTCGTCGATGTAGGTGTAGTCCCTGCGCGTCGATCCGTCGCCGAAGAACGGAATCGGCCGGTGCTCCATCACGGCGCGCGTGAACTTGGCGATGGCCATCTCCGGCCGCTGCCGGGGCCCGTAGACCGTGAAGAAGCGCAGGCAGGTGGTGGGAATGCCGTACAGGTGGTGGTGCGTGTAGGCCAGGAGCTCGCCCGCGCGCTTGGTGGCGGCGTAGGGCGAAACCGGATGGTGGATGTCGTCGTCCTCGCGGAAGGGCACCTTGTCGTTGCTGCCGTAGACGCTGGAACTGGAGGCGAACACGAAGCGCGTCCGCGGACGACGCCGCAGCTCCTCCAACAGCACCTGGGTGCCGCGCAGGTTGACGTCGCCGTAGTGCAACGGATTCTCCAGGGACGGACGCACGCCCGCCATGGCGGCCAGGTGGATCAGCGCGTCGAAGTTCTCGCGGGCGAACAGGCCCTGCACCAGGGCCTGGTCGCGGATGTCGCCGTGGACGATCTGCACCGAGCGCTGGAGCGACAGGTGGGCGGCGTTGGCGCGCTTCAGGGCCGGATCGTAGAAGTCGTTGAAATTGTCGAGCACCACCAGCTGGTCGCCGCGCGCGAGCAGGGCGCTCGACACGTGGGAGCCGATGAAACCCGCGCCGCCGGTGACCAGGATTTTCATTCGACGGTGACGCTCTTGGCCAGGTTGCGCGGCTTGTCGATGTCGCAGCCGCGCCCCAGGGCGTGGTGGTAGGCGAGCAATTGCAGCGGGATCACGTTGAGGATCGGCGAAAGCCACTCGATGGCCTCCGGCACCTCGATGGACTCGTCGGCCAGGGCCAAGGCCTCGCGATCGGCGCCGATCACGATCACGTGGCCGCCGCGGGCCTTCACCTGTTCGATGTTCGAGCGCACCTTGTCCTGCACGACACCGGGCGAGGACAGCACCACGATCGGCATCCCCGGCTCGATCAGGGCGATGGGGCCGTGCTTCATTTCACCGGCGGCGTAGCCCTCGGCATGCACGTAGCTGATTTCCTTGAGCTTCAGGGCCCCTTCCAGGGCCACCGGGTAGTTGACTCCGCGACCCAGGAAGAAGAACCCCTTGGCGTGCAGATGCCGCTCGGCGATCCGGCGCACCTTGTCCACCGTGGCCTCGGTGAGCAGGCCCTCCATGCGCGGCCGCAGGCGCCGCAGGTCGTCCAGCAGGGACCGGCCCTGGGCTTCGTCCAGGGTGCCCCGGGCGCGGGCCAGGCGCACGGCCAGCAGGAAGGCCGCCACCACCTGCGCCGTGAAGGCCTTGGTGCTCGCCACACCGATCTCGGGCCCGGCGTGGGTCAGGATCACCGCCCCGCTCTCGCGCACCACGGTGCTGCCGATCACGTTGCAGATCGAGGCGGGGAAGGCGCCCAGGTCGCGCGCCAGTCTCAGGGCGGCCAGGGTGTCGGCGGTTTCGCCCGACTGGGTGATGGCCAGGGCCATGGTGCCCGGCACCAGGCAGGGCCCCCGGTAACGGAATTCCGAGGCGAAATCGAAGTCCACCGGCACGCGGGCCAGGCCTTCGATCAAGTAGCGGGCGATCATTCCCGCGTGCAGCGCCGTGCCGCAGGCGATGACCTGCACGCGCTGGACCCGGGCCAGGCGCTCGTCCTGCCAGCCCTCGCCCTCGAAGGACACGTCGCCGTGCACCTGGGCGATGCGGTCGAAGGCCGTGCGCGCCAGCACGTCGGGTTGCTCGAAGATCTCCTTGAGCATGTGGTGGGCAAAGCCGCCCTTGCCGGCGGCCTCGGCGTCCCAGTCCACGCGCCGCGGGGCCCGTTCGATGGGCAGGCCCGCCAGGTCCGTGATCACGATGCGGCCCGGCGAGAGCTCGACCACCTCGCCGTCCTCGACGTACGTGACCTCTCGGGTGTGGGGCAGCAGGGCCAGCACGTCCGAGGCGAGCCAGGCGCCGTCTTTCGTGCGCGCCACCACCAGCGGCGGCCCGTGGCGCGCCCCCACCAGTTCCGGATTCTTGCCCGTGGAGATCACGGCGATGGCGTAGTAGCCGCGCACGCGGGCCAGGGCGGCGCGCACGCTGTCCCCCAGGGAGCGGCCGCGCTCGTACTCGCGGCCCACCAGCAGGGTCAGCACCTCCGTGTCCGTCTCGCTGTGGAACACCCGACCCTCCGCCAGGAGTTCCCGGCGCAGTTCCAGGTAGTTCTCGATGATGCCGTTGTGCACCAGGGCGAGCCTCCCGCTGCCGTCCGAATGGGGGTGGGCGTTCTCGTCGGAGGGCTTGCCGTGGGTGGCCCAGCGCGTGTGCCCGATGCCCGCGCGAGCGCCGGCCAGGGCGCCGTCGGAGAGCACGCGTTCCAGCTCGGACAGCCGGCCCACCTTGCGGCGCACCGTGACCGCGCCGCCCTCGGCGACCGCCACGCCGCACGAGTCGTAACCACGGTATTCGAGGACCCGGAGGCCCTCGATCAGGTGCTGGAGCACCGTCCCCGCGCTGGAGATTCCACCGACGATCCCGCACATGGCGCTAGCCTCCGCCGGGAACGAGGTCCAGGCGCTTGCGGAAGTAGGCCAGCGTGCGCTCCAGGCCCACGGAGAGTTCGACCTTGGGCTCCCAGCCCAGCAGCGTGCGCGCCCGCGTGATGTCGGGCTGACGCACCTTGGGGTCGTCCTCGGGCAGCGGCTGGAAGACGATCTTCGAACGCGAGCCGCACATGGAGATCACCGTGCGCGCGAATTCGTGCACGGTCATCTCGCGCGGGTTGCCGATGTTCACCGGCAGCACTTCCTTCGATTGCAGCAGGCGGTAGATGCCGTCCACCAGGTCGTCCACGTAGCAGAAGGAGCGCGTCTGAGTGCCGTCGCCGAACACGGTGACGTCCTCGCCGCGCAGGGCCTGCGACATGAACGCGGGCAGGGCGCGCCCGTCGTTGAGGCGCATGCGCGGGCCGTAGGTGTTGAAGATGCGCACGATGCGCGTCTGGACGCCGTGGAAGCGGTGGTAGGCCATGGTCATGGCCTCGGCGAAGCGCTTGGCCTCGTCGTACACGCCGCGCGGCCCCACCGGGTTCACGTTGCCCCAGTAGTCCTCGCGCTGGGGGTGCACCAGGGGGTCGCCGTAGCACTCCGAGGTGGAAGCCAGGAGGAAGCGCGCGCCCTTGGCCCGCGCCAGCCCCAGGGCCTTGTGGGTCCCGAGCGAGCCCACCTTGAGCGTCTGGATCGGATACTCCAGGTAGTCCCTTGGCGAGGCGGGAGAAGCGAAGTGCAGCACGGCGTCGAGGGGGCCGGCCACGTGGATGAACTCGGTGACGTCCTGGTGGTGGAAGTGGAAATCGGGCCGCGGGGTCAGGTGCTCGATGTTCCGCAGGTCCCCCGTCAGGAGGTTGTCCATGCAGATCACCTCGTAGCCCTCGGCGAGGAAACGCTCACACAGGTGGCTGCCCAGGAAACCGGCGCCACCGGTGATCAAGGCTCGACGTTGTTTCACGGGCGCTGAGCTCCGTCCGCGGCCTGTTCGAAGCCGGAGAAACGGCCGGTTTCGCCGGCCTCCAGGCGCACCCGTTGGCCCAGGCCCTCCAACAGGCAGGGACCGTTGGAGCCGAACTCCAGGGCGGAGCCGTCCGGCCGCGGTTCCGCGGCGCCGGAAAGGCGCACGGAGAAGCCCGGGCCCGCCGCGCTCTTGGCGGCCGGGTCGGGCTTGATCGGCGCGCCGCCGTCGGAGAGCAGCGGCACCAGCACGTGTTGACCCGGCCCGAGCGTGAACAGCTCCTCGCGGAAGGCCACCTGCAGGTCCCCCTGGGACTGGTTGATCACGTCCAGGCGCTGGTCCTCGCGGCGCTCGACCACGTACGGGCCCGCGCTGCCGCTCAGTTCGGCGCCCCCCATCAGGCGCACGCGGTCGCCCTCGTGCAGGGTCATGCGCGCCCGGTCCAGCTCCTGGAAGTCGAGCATGGGCTCGCCGCGGCCCGTGGAACCGATCCAGGCCACGCCCTTGCCGAACATCACGATCGAGCTGCCCGAGGTCCAGAGGATCTCCGCGCGACCTCCCGGGGAGACGATCACGGAGCTGCCGGCGTTGGTGCGCATGCGCTTGTCGTAGAAGGCCAGGGGCTGCCCGGCCAGGGCCCCGGGGGGACGCACCCGGACCGGGTCGGCGTGCCGCAGCACGGTCACTTCCTCGGCACCCTCCAGCCGCGCCGCGGCGTCGCCCGCCGGCAGCGTGGCGAAGTCACCGCCCATGGGCGGCGGCCAGCGCTGGGTGTTCGGAAACAGGCAGGCACCGGCGCCGAGCGCCAGGAGGCCGGCCGCTGCGCCCAGGGTCAACGATCGGAAGGGACACGGGCTCATCGACTCTCCTTGGCGGCGGAAGCGGCGGGGATCGCGGGGGCCGAGCCCCGGCCGGGGGGCGGGGGCGGATTGGCGGCGAAGTAGCGCGCCACGAAGCCCGTGTCGTGCTCGCCCGCACGGAAATCGGGGTGGTTCAAGATCTTGCGCAGGATCGGGATGGTGGTCTTGGGCCCCTCGATCACGAACTCCTCCAGGGCCCGCGAGAGGCAGCGGATCGCGTGCTCGCGGGTGGGGCGGTGGGCCATCAACTTGCCGATCATGGAGTCGTAGTTCGGCGGAATGCGGTAGCCACTGAAGGCGTGGCTGTCGAGACGGATCCCCGGCCCCCCGGGCGGCACGAACATGTCGATCCGGCCCGGGGAGGGCTTGAAGTCCCGATCGGGGTCCTCGGCGTTGATGCGCACCTCGACGGCGTGGCCCACCTGCTGGACGCTGTCCTGGCGCAGGCTCAGCACCTCGCCGGAGGCAATGCGGATCTGCTGCTCCACCAGGTCGATGCCGGTCACGAGCTCGGTCACGGAGTGCTCCACCTGGATGCGCGCGTTGACCTCGATGAAGAAGAAGTTGCGGTTCCTGTCCACCAGGAACTCCACCGTGCCGGCGTTGTGGTAGCCGGCGGCCTTGGCCACGCGCACGGCGGCGTCGCCCATGGCCTTGCGCAGCTCGGGCGTCATCAGGGGCGAGGGCGATTCCTCGATCAGCTTCTGGTGGCGGCGCTGGACCGAGCAGTCGCGCTCGAAAAGATGGATCAGGTTGCCGTGCTGATCGCCCAGGATCTGGAACTCCACGTGGCGCGGGTTCTCGATGAACTTCTCCAGGTACACCGTCCCATCGCCGAAGGCGGCCTCGGCCTCGCTCTTCGCCGCGTGGAAGCCGGAAACCAGGCTGGGGTCGTTGCGCGCGATGCGCATGCCGCGACCGCCGCCTCCCGCGGCCGCCTTGATCATCACCGGGTAGCCCAGGCGTTTGGCCGTGCGCAGGGCCAGGTCCTCGTCCCCCACCGGCCCGTCGGAACCCGGCACCACGGGCACGCCCGCCTGCTTGGCCAGGGCGCGCGCGTTGGCCTTGTTGCCCACGGCCTCGATGGACTCGGGGCTCGGCCCGATGAACGTGATGTTGCAGGAGTTGCAGACCTCGGCGAAGTGGGAGTTCTCCGACAGGAACCCGTAGCCGGGGTGGATCGCCTCCACGTCGGCGATCTCCGCCGCGGAAATGATCGAAGGAATGTTCAGGTAGGAGCGCGCGCCCTGGGCCGGCCCGATGCAGATGGTCTCGTCCGCCTGACGCAGGTAGAGCGCGTCCGCGTCCGCCTGGGAGTAGACCGCCACGGTCTCGATGCCCATTTCGCGGCAGGTTCGGATGACCCGCTGCGCGATCTCGCCCCGATTGGCGACCAGGATGCGCTTGAACATGCGGCGCGGGTCAGCTCGGTTGGACCAGGAACAGGGGCTGGCCGAATTCCACCGGCTCGCCATTCTGGACCAGCACCTGGACGACGCGGCCTGAACTCTCGGCCTTGATCTCGTTCATGACCTTCATGGCCTCGATGATGCACAGGGTCGAGTCCGGCCCGAACGTGGTTCCCACCTGGGCGTAGGGCTCGGACTCCGGGGAGGAGGCCCGGTAGAACGTGCCGACCATGGGGCTCGGGAAGGGAGTGCCGGCGGGCTGGGGCGGAGCAGCAACCTCGGCGGCGACCGGGGCCCCCGGGGACGCGAGGGCTGGGCCCGCGGCCGCGGCCTGGGCGGACGTCAGGGTGATCGGGCTCGGGGCGGGACCGCCGCCGGCCTGGGTCACGTGGACCACGGGCGAGCCCGCGACGGGCGTCTCCGGTCCGCGGCGCAGGCGCACCCGCAGCCCGGCGGAGGAATCCTCGAGCTCCAGTTCGGTGACGTCACCCTTCTGCATCAGGGCGATCAGGCGTTGGATCAGGCGGATTTGCATGGAGGTCCGGTGCTGCGGCCGAGGGCCCCGGGGACGGGCGCCGAGGGGGGAACGGGGAGGCCCGGGGGCCAGGGGAGGGGCCCAGGCGGGCGGGGCAGGTTGGGGGCGGCGGACAGAATAGCAACGCCGGCTCCCCCGTTCCGGGCGCGGCGCAAAAACCACCCGCCCCGCGCGGCTCGCCGGGCCGGACCCGGCTGCCCCCATGGCCCAGGATCGGGTACCTGGCGCGAGCCCGCGGCGCCTCAGGCGTCCCGAGCAGCGGAGGCGGCGCGTCCTCCGGCGGCTTCGGGCCGCACCCAGCGCCCGGAGCGCCCGCCGCGCTTTTCCAGCAGGCACAGCTGCTCCAGCTCGATGGCGTGACTGCGGGCCTTGGACATGTCGTAGACGGTCAAGGCTGCCAGTGCCGCGGCGGTCATGGCCTCCATCTCGACGCCCGTGCGGCCCACGTTGGCCGCCCGGGTCTCGATCAGCAGCCGGTCGCGACCGTCGCGCTTGAAAATCACGTCGACGGCGTCCAGTCCCAGCGGGTGGCACAGGGGGATCAGCTCTCCCGTGCGCTTGGCGGCCAGGATTCCGGCCGCCCTCGCCATCTCCAACACCGGCCCCTTGGGGCCCTTTCCGCTCCACAACAGGTCGAGCAGTCCCGCGGGAAAGCGCAAGATGGCCCGGGCCCGTGCCTCGCGCCGGGTGATCGGCTTCTTCGAGACGTCCACCATCCGCGATTCGGCCTTCCCACCCTTGGCCGCCACGTGGCTCCAGCCCGCGAGCAGCGCTTCGTCCTGGAGCGCAGGTCCCGGGCGCGCCCGCGAGCGTTCGATCTTCGGGCCCTTGGGCCTTTGGGGGAGCTTGGGATTCTGGGCCAACCTGGAAACCTCGCCTCGGGAGTCTACGCCCTGCGCCACGGATCGCGGCCACGCAGGCCGGGGGCAGTGGCGAGGCGTGTCCCGCCACCCACGGGGTCGTTTCGGCCCCCGGCAGCTTCCCTTTCGTACCCCGTCCCCCGCCGGCGGCCGCGGGAGCAGGTTTTACGTGACCCGCGCCCTGCACCCCCAAGCCGAGCCTACAGTACTGCCGAAACGCCCCACACGTCGGAACGGGGTCCCGTCGACCCGTTCGCCCGGGCGTGCTACACCGGACCAGGCGCGTTCCATCCACCTCCGCCACCGCACTCCATGTTCCGACCCTCCCTGTTCGGTTTCCTGGCCCTGATCTCCGTCGCCGCGGTGCCCACCGCACTGGCCCTGCGCCCCCAGCAGGGGCCCGACCTGGCGAAACTGGTGCGCGAGCAGTCGGAGAAGCTGCCTGAGCGCGCCGGCGAAGATCTCTGGCGCCAGGTGCGCGCCCTGACCGACTTGTCCCGCAAGGTGGAGGGGCAGGACCTGGCCGCGGCCGTGGATCCCCTGCTCGCGGACACCACGCTCACCCCTTCCGCCCGGATCTTCGCCGTGGCCCTGCGCCTGCAAGCCGCCGACCCCGACGTGGCCAAGATGGCCGGGGTCCTCGGCCCGCTGTTCCAAGACGCGCGGCCGGAGATCACCCTGGCGGCCGCCCAGCTCGCGACGGATCCCCAGTTCAAGACACTGGCCGAGGAGGAACGCGTGACCCTCTCGGGGGCCCTCTCCAAGCTCTCCGAGGACGGCGCGCGCACGCCGGAACTGCGCCTGGAGTGCGCCGTGGCCCTGCACTCCCTGGGCGGCGTCGAGGAACGCCGCAGCGCCTGGCGCCTGATGAACGGCTTTCTGGGATCCCAGGATCCCGAGCTGCGTCAACAGGGGGCCCTGGCCCTGGCTCGAACCCACGCCGAAGTCACCGGCGCCCTGCGCGACGAACTGCGCCGCATGGCGGCGGTGCCCGGCGAGCGCGGTCGCATGGCGGATGCCTTCCTGCGCAACGCCCTGACCGAGGAGTACTGGAACACGAAGTTGCGCCGCCAGGCGGAGCTCTACGAGGCCAAGGCCCCCGACGAGGCCAAGATCGACCCGAACGACCCCGGCGCGATTTTCCTGCGGGTGCTCTCGGTGGTCAGCCAGGCCCACCTGGAGGGCGACAAGGTCAAGACCCAGGACCTCTTGGACGCCGCCCTCAACGGCATGCTGCATTCCCTCGACGAGCACTCGTCGTACATGAATCCCCAGGCCTTCGGCCGCTTCGAGCAGAACCTCGAGGGCGGCTACGGCGGCATCGGGGCCTACGTGCAGACCGACCGCACCGACAACCTGTTCACGATCACGCACCCGATCTACTCGGGCCCCGCCTACAAGGCCGGTCTGATGAGCGAGGACAAGATCGTGCGCGTGGACGACTGGCCCACCATCGGCGAGTCCCAGGAGGACGTGATCAAGCGCCTCAAGGGCCGGCCGGGGACGGCCGTGAAGCTCTACATCTGGCGCCACGGCATGGACGTCGGCCTGATCGATCGCCCCAGCGAGGAAATGGCGGTCACCGTGCAGCGCGCGGTGATCGAGATCCCCCAGGTCCAATGGCAGCTCCTGCCGGGCAAGGTCGGGCTGATTTCGCTGCTCGAGTTCTCCCGCGTGGCCTCCCAGGAAGTGCGCGCGGCCTGGTGGAGCTCGAGAAGCAGGGCATGGAATCCCTGATCCTCGACCTGCGCGGCAACCCCGGCGGTCTGCTCGACGAGGCCGTGGCCGTGGCCTCGCCGTTCCTGCCCAAGGGCTCCGTGGTGGTCAGGACCGAGAGCCGCGTGGAGCCCTCCAGCACCCACAAGACCAAGGAACCGCCGCTGCTGCCTCTGGACATGCCGGTGGCCGTGCTCGTGAACCGCTTCAGCGCCTCGGCCTCGGAGATCGTCTCGGGCGCCCTGCAGGACAGCGGCCGGGCCACCATCGTCGGCCAGCGCTCCTTCGGCAAGGGTTCCGTGCAGAAGCTGCTCGCCGTTCCCGGCATGCGCGACGACCAGTACAAGGACGAGAACGGCAACGGCCGCCACGACAACTGGGAGCCCCTGACCAAGGACTACAACGGCAACGGCGAGTTCGACTTCGCGCCGCACTTGAAGCTGACCGTCTCGCGCTACCTGCTGCCCTCCGGACGCTCGATCCACCGCGAACTCGACGGTGAGGGCAACATCCTGAGCAAGGGCGGCGTGGAGCCCGACCTCGAGGTCAAGGCGAAGAACTACGAGTCCTGGCGCCTGGAGGAAATGGTGCGCCTGCAGGGCTCGGGCAAGGTGCGCAAGTACGTGGACGAGCAGTTCCCGGCGAACAAGGAACTGTTCTCGCAACTGGCCGAGAACGATCGCAAGGACAGCACTCGCTATCCGGGGTTCGAGGAGTTCTTCAACGGGCTGGGCACGCCCCTGGGCGCCGATGAGGTGCGGCAACTCGTGCGCATCGAGGTGCGCCGCCGGGTCCAGGACCTGCGCGGCAAGGAATTCCCCGGCGGGGACTTCGTCGAGGACCTGCAGCTCCAGGAGGCCATTCGGGTGGTGCTGGGCAAGCTGGGCAAGACCACCGCGGACATCGAGGACTACAAGGCCGCGATCCCGCCCGCCTCTCGGGCGCGCTCCGTGGCCACGATCGAGCGCCGCTCGATGCAGGAGACCATCGACCAACTGGCGGCGGCCAAGCGCACGGACGGCAAGCTGTCGCCCGAGCTCCTGGACCGCCTGCAGGAGATCCTGCAGAAGTCCCTCGAGGGCACGAACCAGTAAGGGGCCTGCCGGCGGGCCCCTCGCGGCGCTAGCGCCGCTCACTGGCGGCCCGCGCCGCTAGCGTCGCTCTTCCGCGGCCCGCGCCAGGGCGGGCAGCACCAGCTCCCGCATCAGGATGATCAGCGTGGCCGCCAGGGGCAGGGCCAAGAGCAGGCCGAACAGGCCCAGGGCCGCGGCTCCGATCATCAAGGAGGCCAGCACGACCACCGGGTGCAGACCCAGGCTGTCCCCCAGGATCTTCGGTGTGAGCACGTAGCCCTCGAGGAACTCCGCGGCCAGGTAGATCGCCGCCGTGCGCCACAGGGCCTCGGGCAGGTCGAAGCTCAGCATGGCGAGCCCGAAGCCCAGAACGTACGCCACCAGGGGCCCCAGCACCGGAATCAGGGACAGAGTCGCCGCCACCAGTCCGAGCAGCAGCGCGTAGGGCACGCCGAGGACCGCCAGGCCCAGGGCCACGAATCCCCCCTTGAGCAGGCTCACCAGCAGGCGGCCGCGCAGGAACGCGGACAGCATGGCGCCGATCTGGGTCCCGATGGAGACCACTTTGTCGCGGTCGCGCAGGGGCACGTACTTCAGCACGAACTCGTGGATGCGGCCGAGCTCGAACATCAGGAAGTAGGTGTAGATCGGCAACAGGAACAGCAGCGTGGCCAGGGACATGAGCGAGCCGAAGAAGCCGCGCACGGCCGACAGAGCGCCTCCGGCCGCGGTCATCCCCACCTTCCCCGCCTGGGCCACGTCCACGTCGTCCTTCCACAGGGCGCTGAGCTGGGTGAACAGGTCGCGCAATCCAGGCCGCACGCCGCTCTCGTCCGCGGCCCGGCTGACGAGGCCCCAGCGCTCCAGCGCCGCCAGACCCCGCTCCACTCCCGCCTGGAGGCGCACGTCGATCTGCTCGATCACGCCGCCCTCCTGGGCCATGTCGCCCCACAGGGCCTGGGCCTGCAACCCGACCCCCAGGCCGACCACCAGGATCGACAGCGCGAAGACCGTGAAGATCACGCCCACCGCGGCACGGCGCGACCAGCCCCGCCGCTCCAGGCGCACCACCATGGGGCTCAGCACGTAGGCCAGCAGGTAGGCGCACAGGATCGGGTTCAACACCGAGCGCACGGTCCAGGAAAACCAGACCAGCAGTGCGAACAGCACCAGGAGCACCCAGCGGCGCCGCGTGGAGGCCGGGGAAGCGCTCATGGCGCAGCGCCCGGACCGGACTCGAGCTTGGGCACCTGGGGACGGTAGGCCTGCTCGAACGTGGCGTCGAAATCGAAGTTTTCCGAGAAATCCTCGAGCTTGTCGCCGTCCTGGCGCTTGAGCATGCCGTGCTCCACCAAGAGAAAAACGATGCGGCCCCAGTCCAGGCTCTCGCGCACGCCCCAGGAGCGCCAGACGTGGGCCGACAGGGGGCCGAACTGCTGCAGGGCGCAGGCCTTCATTCCCGCCAGCACCTCCCGGCCGCTGACGTGGCGGTCGGTGCCCTCGGCGTGTTCGCGGCCCGCCAGCCGCAGGGCGTACTCCAAGGACTCGTACAGGAAGCGGAACGCCTCCGGCGAGTAGCGTCCGTCGCTCAGGGCCAACTTGCGCAACGCCTCGTTCATTCGGTGTCCTCGCGGCGGAGGGCCCGACCAGTCTAGTGTTCCGAGTCGAAAGTTCGTCGGCCCGGGGGGCCTGAATGCGGTTTCCTGGACGGGCGCCGCGACGACGCGCGCTCGCGGCCCCACGCGGAGCAGCGGCCACTTCGCCCGAGAACCGCAGGCGGGCCCCGGGGTCGGCGCACCGCGAACTCAGGCCGCCGGCAGGGGATCAACCGGGGAGTTGTGCCCATTCGCGGGCGGCGAGCATCTGGGCGGCGCGCTCGATGGCGGCACCGGGGTCCAGATTCAAATCCACGTCCGCCCGGGCCGTGGTGAGCCCGTGGACCGCCGACGCCAGCACCCGTGGCTCCCGCAGCAGGGCGATCTTCCCGCTGGCCTGGGCCATGTCGCCGTGGGCCAGGCGCGCCGCATCGGCGCCCGCGGCAAGCCGTGCCAGATCCCCCAGCAGAGCCCCGCACAGGTCGATCCAGGTGCGCGCGCGCTCCCGTTCCCTGCCGCTCGGGGTCTTGCCCTCGAACACGCCGTCCACCTCCCCCACCGCGGCCGCGGCCTCGAAGGGCGAGAGTTCGCCGCACAGGAGCGCCAAGGCCAGCTTGCGCATCGCGGGCACGCCGCGCTCCCCCAGGGAAAGCGCCACGCCCGGGGAAAAGCCGCTCCAGCGCGCCAGGCGCCGGGCGTCCTCGGGGGAAAGCCCCTCTGCCGCGAGGACCGCCAGGCATTCCTCCTGGGGCAGCGGCCGAAAGCGCAGGCTCACCACCCGGCTTTGGATCGTGGGCAACAGGGCCCCGACCTTTTCGGTCGTGAGCACCCAAAGCACCGACTCGCCGGGCTCCTCGAGCATCTTGAGCAGTGCGTTCTGGGCCTGCTCCCCCATGCGCTCGGCCTGGCGCAGGATCACAATGCGCCAGCCGCCCTCGGAGGGACGCAGGGCGAGGAAGCTCGCCGCCGACTCCCCGGGTTCCCCGGGCCCATCGCGGGGGACGATGTGGCCCACGCGGATCTGCTCGTCGATTTCCCGCGGCGGATCGATCACGAACAGATCCGGGTGCCCGCCGGAGAGGAAGCGCTTGCAGGGTCCACAGGCGCCGCAGGGACCGAGGTCGTCGCCGGGCGCGCCGCAAAAGAGTCCCTGGGCCAGGGCCCGTGCCGCGCGGAACTTGCCCAGGCCCACGGGACCGTGGAACAGCAGTCCATGGGGCAGGCGCTCGCTCCGCGCGGCGCGCCAGAGCCCGCGCAGGAGATCCCCGTGGCCGTACAGCGGCCAGGGTGCCCGTTCGTCAGCCACGGCGAGCCTCCTCGGCCGCGCACTGCTCCAGGCAGGAGCGCACACGGGCCTGCACCAGGTCCTCGCTGCCCGCGGCATCCACCAGGCGCGAGCGCGGGTCCAATTCGGCGTAGCGCCGGTAGCCGCGGGCCACGGCGCGTTGGAAGTCGAGCCCCCGATCCTCGATGCGATCCCCCGCCGGTCCGCGGCGCAGGGCGGCCTCGCTCACCTCCAGGTCCAAAATCACCGTCAGGTCCGGCGCCGGGCTGCCGGCCCACTCCCGCAGCAGTTCGAGGACCCGCAGGGGTTCGAGCCCGCCGCCCACGGACTGGTAGGCGAAGGTGGAGGCGTGGAAGCGCTCGCAAACCACGTCCTGGCCCGCCGCCAGCGCGGGAGCCACGCGCTGGTCCAGCAGGGCGCGGCGGGCCGCCGCGAAGAGCAGGGCCTCGCTGGGCGCGGCGATTTCCAGTTCGCGCGACAACAACAGCTCGCGGATGCGCTCCCCCAGCGGCGTGCTGCCGGGCTCGCGCACGTGCAAGGCGGGCCGGCCGCGCTCCGCCGACAGCGCGGCCGCGAGGCGACGGGCCTGGGTCGACTTGCCGCAGCCGTCGACGCCGTCGAGAACCACGAACCAGGGGCGTGCAGGGCTCATCGCGCGAGAGCGTACTCCATGTGGGGCCAGGTCTCCCGGCTCAACGGGATCCCTCGGGGATCCGCTCCCGGGCCACCAGGGCGGTTTCGCACTGCGGATCCAGTTCCAGCGCGCCGGCGATCCGCCCCAGGGCCTCGGGCAGGCGGCCCAGGTCCACCAGGCAGTCCGCCTGCAAGCCCAGGAGCCGCGCACGGTCCTCGTCGGAGAGGGGCGGCGGGCGGTCCTGGTCCAATTCCACCGGCACCAGGGCGGCCACTTCGTATTCCCGCAGGGCCTCGACATGGCGTTCCAGGCGCCGCAGCACCTCCGCGTGCTCCAGGTGCAACCGGCGGCGGAAGGGGTGGATCTCGTTGGCCTCGGCGTAGAGCCGCTGCGCCTCGGCGAAGCGCTCGGCCTTGGCATGCCACGCGGCCACCAGCAGGCGCGGCTCGTACTCACCCGAATTCCAGCGGAGCCAGCGCGAGCGCGCCTCCATGGCCTCGTCGGTCTTCCCGAGTTCCGTGCAGACATCCGCCAGGGCCGTCTCCGCGGACATCTCCGGGTCGTCGTAGCCCGGGAAGAGCCCCTCGGCGGCGCGGAACTGGGTCGCGGCGGTCTCCAGTTCCCCCGCCAGGACGGCCAGCCGTCCGAGCGCGAAGCGCACCCGGTAGTCCTCCCCGCCCTGGGCCAGTCCCTTGCGCCAGAACTCGATCGCCCGCGCCTTGTCGCCCGCGTGCATGGAGATTTCACCGCGCAGGAATTCCGCCCGCGGATGCGTGAGCCCCGCGCCGTCCAGGCGCTGCAGCACCTGCTCCGCATCGATGCGCGAGCCCGATTGCCAGTGGCCGTAGGCCAGGCTCAGGGTGTCCTCGAGCCACCGCTGTCGCGGGCCGGGGGCCGTCGGCGGCTGGGGCGGAAGTTCCAGTTGCAGCCGGGCGATGAAGGCGGAGGACCAGCGCGGCTCGATGCAGAGCTCGGCGATCTCTGCGTCCACGAATTCCGCGAAGCGACGGTCCAATTCCTCGGGGGTGGCGTGAAACACCTCCGCCAGGGCGCCGTCCAGGTCCAGGCCGCGGTCGAAGGCCTCCAGCAGGTGCACGAGCGCCGCGAATCCGTGGCGCTCGATCATCATCTGGCACCACAGGCCCGACTGGTAGTAGGCGAACAGGATGCGCGGACCGCGGAAGGCGCGGTTCAGATCGCGCACGCCGATCAACTCGCCGCTGCGGCGGGAATCCAGGAGCTCGCGGCGCATGTTGCGCGTCCAGGAGGGTTCGCGATTCACTTCCTCCCAGGTGGCCAGTCCCTCGGTGATCCAGCGCGGGCAACGGTTGTGGGACAGGCCCAGGTGGATCACGTGGGTGAACTCGTGGAACGAGGTGCGCGCCCAGGAGAAGGAGCCGCGCATCTCGCTCACCGGAGAGACGGCGGTCACCACCGGGCCGAAGCACACGCCCAGGGCCGGAAAGCCCTCGAAGCCCGTGGAACGCACGGAGAAATCCCGATGGCGCTCGAAGACCTCGATCTGCACCGGGCCCGGGGTGAAGCCGTAGCGCGCGGAGAGCTCGTCCCTGGACTGGGCATAGAAGGGCACCAGGTAGGCCTCGAGCACCTTCGAGGCGTCGGGCGCCCAGAGGAAGGTGTGGGCCCCCGCCGCGGCGGTCACGTAGCGCGAATGGATGCGCTCGAGCACCTTCGAGGTGTTGAAGCGCCAGGCGTTCTGGCGGCCGGCGGCCAGCTCGGTCGCCTTGGCCAGGGACGCCATGGCCTCCTTTTCCGCGCCGGTGTTGGCCTGGGAGCGGCCCAACTGGGTCCAGGCCTCGTGGTCGGCCGGGTCCCGGACCACGGCGCGCTCCAGGAACTTGCGGCCCTCCCCGAAGCGATAGAGCTCGCACAGGATTCGCCCCAGTTCGCGCTCGGGGCGGCCGTCCAACGCATCCTCGGAGGCCAGTGCATTGAGCAGCGCTTCGGCGTCGGCCTCGCGGTGCTCGATCCAGGCCAGGGTGGCCTGCAGCGTGCGCAGCTCCCGCCGTCCGGGGGCGAGTTCCTGGAGCCGCGCCAGCTTCCCGCGGGCGGCCACCAACTGCCCATCGTCGAGGTCCGCGGCGGCTCCCGCCAGCAGCCCCTCGATGGAGGCGGGCCGCAGCCGCAGCCACTCCTCCAGGATCTCGCCCGCCGGCCGGCTCTGGCGGTTCCAGTTGAAGCGGTTCAGCTCGTAGAGCCCCAGGTTCGCGGGCCCGTGCCGGGGATTGAGCTCCAGGGCCTGCTTGTAGAGGACGCCCGGGGCCCGCCCCTGGGCCTCCGGGTGGGCGATCTCGCCGTCGGCCTCGAAGTACACCGAGGCCAGCTCCGCCAGCACGTCGGGTTCGGGGCCGTCGCCCGAGGCCGCCAGCCGGTCCCCCGCCACCAGGGAGCGCGAGGCGGCCTCCAGGTTCCCCAGGGCCCGCTCGCAGCGCGCCCGGGCGAGCCACTCCTCCCAGATGCCGCAGGTGGCCGCGGCGCCCTGCCGCAGCAACTCCAGGCGCTGCTCGCGCCGGCCCAGGGCGCCGGCCGTCCGCGCCAGGACCCAGGCGTCCCGGGCGTCCACGGCGGGAGCAAGGTCCTTGGAGCGCGCGCCGGCGAGCTCCCCGGCGGCCTCGGAGCGCCCCTGGGTCAACTCCAGGCTCAACAGCTGTCGCAGGGCCTGGGCGGTCCACATCCGCGCCCCGGCGGCGTCGGCCAGGCCCGCGGCGTCCTTCAGGCCCCGCTCCAGGTCCTTGCGGGCCGCCTCCCAGTCGCACTCGTCCATCCGCAGCATGCCGCGCAGCACCCGCGCGGCCGCGTCCGCCGGGTCGTCGTTCAGAAGCTCCGTCAGCCCCTTCTGCGCCTTGGCGGTTTCCCCGCGCCTCCGAAGCCGGTCGGCCTCCCGGCGCTCCCCGGCCAGGGCCGCGGCCAGCTCCGCCTCGTCTTGGGAGGCCCCGTCGAGGTCTCCGGCCGTCGCGTCCGACCCGGGCTCCGACGACGGCGCCCCGGGGCAGCGGGGAGACGCCGTCACCGCCGACCACGCCGGAGGAACGAGTCCCATGCACAAAGCGAACAGGCCCGGAGGGAGCCGGCGAAGGATGGACGTCGACATGGAGCTGCGTGGGTGGAGTCGGGGCGGTGGCCGCGGGTCGATCTCGAGCGGTCGGGTCCACGGCCACGGCCGGGGCCGGGGCCGGGGCCAGGGGAGCTTGAATATGGGCGAAGATGCGGAGGGTTGGCTAAATCGTACGAATCGTTGCCGCGGACACTGCGGAAAGGTATCTCCGGAAGCCATGAATCGCTTCTCGTCCCGCCGCGCCGCGCGCGTGGCGACGGGCCCCCGCGCAATCCGCGGCGCCCTGTTCACCTTGCTGCTCGCCTTGCTGGGCCTCCTTCCGTCCCTGGGCTGCACGACGCCCAAGCCGCCGCCCCGGCCGCCCCTGGAGCCGGACCCCGTGGTGGTCAGGCCCCCGTGGCTCGACAAGGACCTGTCGTGGGAGACGCTGGTGGAGATCGAGGACTGGCTCGACAACCAAAGCACTGCCCACAACGCCGATCTCGTGCGCGAGGCGCGGCTGCGGCTCAACGAAGGGCGCGTCAACTACTCGCGCCTGGACCTGGACAAGGGCACGGCGCCGCCCAAGACCGTGCGCGATCGCGTGGAACTGGCGCGCATGGGCTTCCAGCAGGTGCTCGACGATCCCAGCGCCGGGCAGGCCTCGAAGACGCGCGCCAAGCTGGGCGTGCAGAGCGCCGTGGCCCTGCTCGACTCGCCCAAGGCCTCCAAGTTGGACCTGGTGATCGTCGACCGTTCCCGATGGAAGGCGAAACCGGCGCGCACCGATCGCCTGACCGCCCTCAAGGGTTCCTGGAGCCGCATCACCGTGCACCATTCGGACGAGTCCCGCAGCAGCCAGACCGGCGGCTCGATCGAGGAATCCGAGGAAGTGGCGCGTCTGATCCAGAAGTTCCACATGGAGGATCCCGAGCACCGCTGGGGCGACATCGGGTACCACTACCTGATCGACTCGGCGGGGCGGATCTTCGAGGGACGCGAGCTCCGGTGGCAGGGCGCCCACGCCGGCGGCCCGGGCGGAGTGAACAACACGCAGAACATCGGCATCTGCATGCTGGGCGACTTCCTCAAGCGTCCTCCGACGCCCGCGGCGCTCAAGAGCCTGGAATTGCTGATCGAGAGTCTGCGGGGGCAGTACAAGATCCCAGCGACGCGGGTCTACGCCCACAAGGAATTCACGACCACCCAGTGCCCGGGCCCGGCGCTCTCCGCCTGGCTCAAGAACAAGTACGACTGAATCGCGGGGACTGGCCTGGGGTCTCTGCGGGGAGCCGCGCGCTCCCTCTGGGGCCTTGCGCGCGCGAAGCTGCCGTTGCGCGCCCCCCCGTGGCCCGCCCCCCCCGGGACGCAACACTCCGGGGCACAACACTAGATGCGGCCCGAGAGGTCCCGCAGGTCCGCGCGCACCATGTCGCGAATCAGCTGCTGGAAGCCCACTTCAGGCTTCCAACCCAGGTCGCGCCGGGCCTTGGAGGCGTCGCCCACCAGCAGGTCCACCTCCGCGGGTCGCACGAGCTTGGCGTCGTGGACCACGTGCTCGCGCCAGTCCAGTCCCAGCTCGTCGAAGGCCACTTCGCACACTTCGCGCACCGAGTGCATTTCCCCGGTGGCGATCACGTAGTCCTCGGGCGACGGCTGCTGGAGCATGAGCCACATGGCGCGCACGTAGTCGCCCGCAAAGCCCCAGTCGCGGCGCGCCTCCAGGTTCCCCAGGCGCAGTTCCCGGGCAAGGCCCAGGCGGATGCGCGCCGCCTCGCGCGTGATCTTGCGGGTCACGAACTCGACGCCCCGGCGCGGAGATTCGTGGTTGAACAGGATGCCGCAGCAGGCGAACAGCCCGTAGGACTCGCGGTAGTTGACCGTGATCCAGTGGGCGTAGAGCTTGGCCACGCCGTAGGGGCTGCGGGGCCAGAAGGGCGTGCGCTCGTCCTGGGGAGAGACGCGCACCTTGCCGAAGATCTCCGAACTGGAGGCCTGATAGAAGCGAGCCCGTGGCGCCACCTGGCGCAGGGCCTCCAGCAGTCGGGTGGCGCCCAGGGCCGTGAATTCCGCGGTCAGCACCGGCTCCTGCCAGGAGGTCGGCACGAAGGACTGGGCGGCCAGGTTGTAGACCTCGTCGGGGCGAGCCTCCTCCATGGCCCGCACCAGGGAGGTGTGGTCCAAGAGGTCCCCGCGCACGAGGACCAGGGAGTCGGCCAGGTGGGCGATGCGCTCCAGGCGTTCGTTGGAGCTGCGGCGCACCAGCCCGAAGACCTGGTATCCCTGGGACAACAGCAGCTCGGCCAGGTAGCTGCCGTCCTGACCGCTGACGCCGGTGATCAGGGCGCGCTTCGACATCTCAGGCGCTCTCCAGCACTCCGGCGAACAACAGGCCCGCGACCAGCAGCGCCAGGGCCAGACGATAGATGCCGAAGCCCGCCAGGGTGCGCGCGTTCAGGGAGCGCACCATCCAGCGCACGCTGAGCCAGGCCGAGAGGAAGGCCACCGAGAGGCCCAGGAGCAGACTGGCCGGGCCGAAGTGCTCCACCAGGCTCGCCCCCTGCTGCACGCCCTTGTAGACCGTGGCGGCCGAGAGCGTCAGCAGGCCCAACAGGAAGCTGAACTCGATGGCGGCGCCGAAGCCCAGACCGCACAGGAGGCCGCCCGCGATGGTGGCCAGCGAGCGGCTGACGCCGGGCCACATGGCGATGCACTGGCACAGGCCGATGATCGCCGCGGCGCGCAGGGACAGTTGCTCCAGGGAGAGTCCCCCCTCCCCCAGGCGTCGCCTGGCGAGCCACAGGAGGAACAGGCCGCCCGCCGCCCAGGCGACCACCACGGGCCACAGGCCGAACAGATGTCGTTCGATGCGGTCGTCGAAGATCACGCCGATCACCGCCGCCGGAAAGAAGGCGACGACGAGGTTCAGGAGCAGACGACGGCCGTCCGCGTGCCTTCCCGCCAGACCCAGGAACGCCTGCAGGATGCGCCGGCGATAGAGGGCGAACACGGCCAGGATCGCCCCCAGTTGAATGCAGATGGCGAAGGCGTTGGAGTCCGCATCCGCGGGCAGTTCCAGGGCCCGCTGGGTCAAGAGCAGGTGGCCCGTGGAGCTGACCGGCAAGTACTCCGTCAGGCCCTCCACCAGACCGAGCAGCGCGGCTTGCCAGAGGTCCATGGTGGCGCGGGGGGCCTGGATCGCGGGCGCCGGAATCGCCGCGGCGGATTCCGGCGCGCCCGCGGAGAATCAGCCGATCGCCTGCTCGGCGCTCGTGTACGGCATGTCGAACGCGTCGGCCACCGCCTTGTAGACGATCTTGCCGTTGATCACGTTGGCCGCTGAACGCAGGGCCGGGTCCGTGGCGATGGCCTGCTTGGCCCCCAGCTTCGCCAGCCGCAGCGTGTACGGCAGGGTCGCGTTGGTCAGGGCGAAGGTGCTCGTGCGCGGCACGGCGCCGGGCATGTTGGCCACGCAGTAGTGCAGGATCCCGTCCACGGTGTACACCGGGTCGGCGTGGGTCGTGGGACGGCAGGTCTCGATGCAGCCGCCCTGGTCGATGGCCACGTCCACGATCACCGTGCCGGGCTTCATCAGCTTGAGGTCCTCGCGGCGGATCAACTTGGGCGCGGCTGCGCCCGGGATCAGGACCGCGCCGACGATCAGGTCGGTCTTCGACAGGTAGGAACGCAGGGCGAAGGGAGTCGAGAACACCAGGTGGCAGTTCTTCGGCATCACGTCGTCCAGGTAGCGCAGGCGGTCGATGTTGATGTCCATCAGGGTCACGTCCGCGCCCAGGCCGCAGGCCATGCGCGCCGCCTGGGTGCCGACCACGCCGCCGCCGAGGATCAGCACGGTGGCGCGCTCCACGCCGGGCACGCCCCCGAGCAGGATGCCCGAACCGCCGCGGGAGCGCTCCAACCACTGGGCGCCGGCTTGGATCGCCATGCGGCCGGCCACCTCGCTCATGGGCGTCAAGAGCGGCAGCGTGTTGCCCACTTCGAGGGTCTCGTAGGCGAAGCACTGGGAGCCGGTCTTGATGACCGCTTCCGTGAGGGCGCGATCCGCCGCCAGGTGCAGGTAGGTGAACAGCGTCTGGCCCTTGCGCATCATCGGCCACTCGGGCGCCAGGGGTTCCTTGACCTTGAGGATCAGGTCGCAGGCGCCCCACACCTCCGCGGCCGACTTGGCGATGCGTCCGCCGGCCTGCTCGTAGAGCCCGTTCTCGAGGCCGCTGCCGACTCCCGCCTGGGTCTCGACCATGACTTCGTGGCCGCTGGCCACGAGCCGCTCGGTGCCGGCCGGGGTCAGGGCAACCCGGTTCTCGTGGACCTTGATCTCGCGAACGACGCCGACTTTCACGCTGGACTCCTTGGAGGATGCTGGGGCTGGGTGGCGGGCGGGGAAGGCGGGGCAGGCCGCGGCCTGTGTCCCGGGTCCCGGCCCCCGCGGATGTGGGGCGAAGAGCTTACCCGCTTCGCCGGGCCCGCGGAACGACCCGGCGCGGGGCCCGCGGGCCGGCCCGCCCCCCGTCGCTGGAGCGCCACGCCGCGGCGGCCCGCGCGAGAGCCTGCCGGGCCAGTTTTGGCTTGGCAGCCCGCCGCGGGCGGACTACTCTCTCGCCCCTCGCAGGCGCTGCTTGCGGGGCTGACAACCCGTGGGCCATTAGCTCAGTTGGCTAGAGCGCTACGTTGACATCGTAGAGGTCGCAGGTTCAAGTCCTACATGGCCCACCATCACCCCTCGCACCCCTGCCGCCACTGGGTTCCCTAGGGCCGGACCCGGGGACCCAGGCACCGCCGGGTGGCCAGCCATGACCCAGCCATGAATGGTTGCGGGCCGGGTGGTGGACCTCCGGCCGGGGCGCAGGCTCCGGCTAGGATCGCCGAACTGGTTCCTGCCCACCGCCGGTCCCCTGGGGGCCGCGGGGACGAACGGACCCTGGAGTGCACCCCATGATCGCGGCCCTCTGCCTCGTCCTGCTGGCCCCGCTCCAACTGCAGCGCGACTCCGCCGTGGACGAACGCGCCGAGCGGCGCATCACGCCCGAAGTGCTCGTGGTGCGCGAGGCTTCCCCCGCGGTGGTCTACATCGTCTCCACCGGCGTGGAGGTGTTCCAGGACATCTTCGGCCGGCCCGTGGGCCAGCCCAACCGCAGCGCGGGTACGGGCGTCATGGTCGACGCCGACGGCTTCCTCGTGACCAACTTCCACGTGGTGGCCAACGTGGCCGCCCTGGAGGGATCCCGGTCCGAAGGGGCGCGCATCGAAGTCCAGTTCGACAGCGAGGTGGACCCGAAGACCTACCAGGCCCAGTTGGTGTCCTTCGCGCGCAGCGAAGACCTGGCGCTGCTCAAGATCACCGGAGAGCGGAAATTCCCCACGGTCAAGCTGGGCATCAGCTCCGACCTGATGATCGGCGAGCGCGTGATCGCCATCGGCAATCCCTTCCAGCAGAAGCTCTCGGTCTCCGCCGGCATCATCTCGGGCCTGCACCGCGACCTGACCGTGCAGGGCAGCCTGTACCGTTTCAACGACCTGATCCAGACCGACGCCTCGATCAACCACGGCAACAGCGGCGGGCCGTTGCTCAACATCAACGGCGAATTGATCGGCATCAACACCGTGGTGCGCGAGGGCGCCGAGAACATGGGCTACGCGATCCCCGTGGACCGCGTGCGCGACGTGCTGCTCAATGAGCTGTTCGCGCCCCAGTGGGAGAAGGCCTGGATGGGCTTCGAACTGGAGAGCGAGCCCTCCCTGAAAGTGGCGCGCGTGCAGGCAGGCTCCCCGGCCGCCGAAGCCGGGATCGCCGTGGGCGACGAGATCACCGCCATCGAAGGGTTCGTGCTGGCGGAGGTCTCCTCGGAGGCGCGCGCCGCCGACGGAAAGTCGCCGCGCACGCCGCGCGGGGAGTACAACAATCGCCGCCTGACCCTGCTGCCGGGGGTCGAAGTGCCGCTGACCCTGCGGAACGCCGCCGGCCTGCGCGCCGTGACCCTGCGGGGCTGGCCCAAGGTGGACGGCATCCTCTACGAGCGCCTGGGACTCACGGTCGGCAGGGTGCGCGTGGGCGCGGGCACGATGCTCTCGGTCGACCGCGTGGCCCCCGGCGGGCCGGCCGCGGCCATCGGCCTCGTGAAGGGCGACCTGATCGATGCCCTGCGCTCCCCCGACGGGAGGACCTGGAGCGTGTCGCAGCCCGAGGGGCTCGCGCGACTCGTGTTTGCCCTGCCCGCCCAATCGACCCTGGAAATCGACGTGCTGCGCGACGAGGACCGGGACTTTCTGCTGGAGACCGGAGAGCTGTTCAAGGGCAGCCTGGTGCTGCGCTAGCCCGACTGATTCATGAGCTTTGAGCGAAACCCACGACAAAGCCTGGCTGGCAAGGCGCGACGACGCGTTCTCCCGCAGGCGACCTGCAGGTCGCCCTGGACCGAACGCGCCGGCGCAACGCAGTCCAGACGGGCTTAGGCGGGGGTTGGAGCCGAAGCTCATGAATCAGTCGGGCTAGGGTCCCCGGCGCCTGTGGGCGGGGAGGCCGGGACTCCTGGGGCTCGCCGGCGTGCCCGGAATCGCCCCGCTCCCAGCCCCGGGAGCCCCCGGGGACGGTCCTGGCCCCCGACCTCGGGCATCGGGTAGCATTCTTGGCCTTGTCCTGCGGCGTTCCGCGCCGAAGGGCGGGGACCAGCGCCATCCCCCTCCCGGATCCTCGGGGGCCCTACAGGGCCCCCCCTGGGCCTGCCGAAGGGGCATCCTCCCCCCGAACCCCAAGCCTCCCCAGCCTCGACCGGGTCTGTTCCACCGCCGGGCTCCATGCAACGTCCCCCCGACATTCGACCGCGGCCCCCTGGGACCCCCCCTCTGAACCTTCGTGCCCCTCGGGGCTCGCCGAAGGGGGTGGCTCGCCCACCGACCTCCCAGGCTCCGGAGGCAGCTCGCCGCGCCCCCGCTCCACCCGCCCTTGGAATCACCCGCAATGAAGGCCCTGCTCCAGTTCTCCGAGCGTTTCGGCAGCATGCTCTCCCGGCTGCTCTTGACGCTCCTCTACTTCCTGCTGCTCGGGCCCTTCGCGCTCGTCTACCAGCTGTTCGCCGACCCACTGCACATCAAGCGCCGCCCCAGCGGCAACTGGACGGCCTGGATAGCGCGCAATGAGACCCTGGCCCAGGCCCGGAGGCAGGACTGATGAACATCCTCGGGCTGTCTTTCTTCTATCACGACTCCTCCGCCGCGCTGGTGCAGGACGGCCGACTGGTGGCCGCCGCCGAGGAGGAGCGCTTCAGCCGCAAGAAGCACGATTCGGGCTTCCCCACGCTGGCCATCGAGTTCGCCCTGAAGCGCGGCCGGATCTCGATCCACGACGTGGACTACGTCGTGTTCTACGAGAAGCCGTTCGTCAAGTTCGAGCGCATGCTGATGACCGCCCTGGCGACCTTCCCGCGCTCGTCGGCGGTGTTCAGGGAATCCATGCAGCGCTGGATCAGCGACAAGCTGTGGATCAAGTCGATGATGCAGCGGGAGCTCGACGTGCCGGGCGCCAAGCTCCTGTTCGCCGACCACCACATGTCCCACGCGGCGGCGAGCTTCTACACCTCGCCCTACAAGGATTCGGCGATCCTGACCGTCGACGGAGCCGGCGAATGGAGCACGGCCACCATGGGCGTGGGCCGCGATCGCAAGATCGAGATCTTCAAGGAGCTGCGCTTCCCCCACTCCCTGGGGCTCCTGTATTCGGCCTTCACCGCCTACTGCGGCTTCGAAATCAACGAGGGCGAATACAAGTTGATGGGCATGCACCCCTACGGGAAGCCGCGCTTCGTCGACGAGATCTACAAGCTGATCCACGTCGCCGAGGACGGTTCGCTGTGGCACGACATGCAGTACTTCGCCTACCACTATTCGCGGGACCAAACCCTGGCGAAGCGGTTCGGTGAGCACTTCGGCAAGCCGGCCCGGGATCCCAAGCTGGGCGACAAGACGCTCGACCCGTACTACTGCGACATGGCGGCCTCGATCCAGGTCGTCACCGAGCAGGTCTTGATGAAGATGATCAAGCACCTGCACGCCGAGACGGGCATGAAGAACCTGTGCCTCTCCGGCGGCGTGGCGCTCAACTCGGTGGCCAACTACAAGCTCCTGCGCGAGGGCCCCTTCGAGGACGTGTTCGTGCACCCCGCGCCGGGCGACGACGGCGGCTGTGTGGGCGCGGCCTACTGGGCCTACAACCACGTGCTGGGCCAGCCCCGCGGCGAGGCCCTGACTTCGCCCTACCTGGGCTCGGAGTACAGCGATGCGGAGGTGGAGGCCTTCCTGCGCAAGTACGACATCCCCTTCGAGAAGATCGAGGACGACGAGAAGTTCTACGACTTCGTGGCGCACCAGCTGGTGGACGGCGCGGTCTGCGGCTGGATGCGCGGCCGCTTCGAGTGGGGCCCGCGGGCCCTGGGCGCGCGCTCGATCATCGCCGACCCGCGCAAGCCGGAGATGAAGGAGAAGCTCAACGCCACGATCAAGTTCCGCGAGGCTTTCCGGCCCTTCGCGCCCTCGGTCACGGTGGAGGCGGCCAGCGAGTTCTTCGACATCCCCGACGCCGCCCGGCACTACCCGGCGCGCTTCATGCTCTACGTGGCGCCCGTGCGGCCCGAAAAGCGCGCGGACCTGCCCGCCATCACCCACGAGGACGGCTCGGGCCGCCTGCAGACGGTCTTCAAGGACGTCTCGCCGGGCTACCACCGCATCATCGAACGCTTCGGCGAGCTGACGGGCGTGCCGGTGATCATGAACACTTCGTTCAACCTGAAGGGCGAGCCGATCGTCGAGGACCCGAGCCACGCCTTCAACACGTTCAGCCTCTCGGGCATGGACTACCTGTTCATGAACAACTACATCGTGCGCAAGGAGGCGAAGAAGAAGATCGCCGACACGCGCTTCACCCTGCGCCATGAAGGCGACAGCGTGACGGAAATGGTGAGCTAGGGCCCCCATGCGCTTCATCAACATCCTGTTGGCCGTGCTGGTGAGCCTCGTCTGCGGGGCCCTGGTGCTGGAGGGCGGCCTGCGCCTCCTGGGCCGCGGCCCCAAGCCCACCATCAACCGCTACGACGACGCCACGGGCTGGTCGAAACGGCCCGACAGCCGGACACGGCGCAAGACGAGCGAATTCGACGTCACCTACGAGATCAACGGCCTCGGCCTGCGCGATCAGAGCACCACTTCCCACGCCAAGCCCCCCGCACCTTCCGGGTGCTGTGCCTGGGCGACTCCTTCACCCTGGGCTACACCGTGGACGAGCACGACCTGTTCGTCGAGCAGCTCGAGGACGCCTGGAATTCCGAGGGCCGCAAGGTGGACCTGGTCAATGCGGGCACCGAGGGCTGGTCCACGGACCAGGAAGTCGTGTGGTTCCTCGACGAGGGCGTCAAGTTCGAGCCCGACCTGGTGCTGATCTTCCCCTACGAGAACGACCTGTACTGGAACAGCCAGACCAACTACTCGCGCTTCCCCAAGCCGCGTTTTTCCGCCGACGGCAAGCTGGACGGCGGCAAGCTGGTGGATCCCGGCCCCGTGCCGTGGTGGGAGCACACCGCCTTGGGCCTGTTGTTCAAGCCCAACGCGGGCGATCCCAGCGGCAGCTTCGAAGTCCCCTTCGAGAAGACCAAGTTCTCCCTCACGGACAAGCGCGACGACGCCCCGGTCGTGAAGAAGCCCGGCCGCCTGCCCCGCGAGTGGGCCGCCCTGATGGTCGAACCGCCGGACTTCATGGGGGACGCCATTGCGCGCACCAAGGGGGCGCTCGCCGTGCTGCAGGGCGAGTGCGCGAAGCGCGGGGCAAAGCTCGCGGTGGTGCCGATCCCCAACAAGGCCGCGGTGCAGAAGGGTGCCGAGGGCGCCCTGCGCTCGGTGATTTCCCTGCGCGATGAGCTGTGGCATCCCAATCAGGCCCTGCGGACGTTCCTGGCCTGCGCCCAGGAATTGGGCATCCCCGCCTTCGACGCCACCGACCGGCTGAAGCAGGTGGCGGAAACCAAGGAGCGCAGGGCGGGCTCCAGCGGGGGCGACCCCGAAGAGGCCGCGCCCCAGCTCTACTTCCCCATCGACTGGCACTTCAACCCGCGGGGCAATCTGGAGTTCGCGCGCTTCCTGCACGATTCCCTGGAACTCGCCAACCTGGGAGTGCCGCGCGGCAACGGCACCACGGCTCCGTTCAAGCCCGAGCCGCCGGCCCCCCATCCGGCCAAGTGGCCCTACGTTTTCGCCGGGCTGTGGGTGCTGCTGACGGGCCTGTACTACGGGAACTACAAGGACGAGCCCAAGTGGCAGCCGCCGCTCAAGGTGCTGGGGATGCTTTCGGTGGTCTTCGCCATCGTGCTCGGCATCGGCGCGGCCATGAAGCTCGTGCCGCCGGCCCTGGGCCCCAAGCTCGTGATCCTGTTCGTGCTGGCCGTGCTGGGCTTCGTCTTCTGGAAGTTGGGCCGCAGGCTCGCCACCATCGGCGAACTGACCCTGGCCTTCGTGCTGCGGGGCCACTGGTACCTGATGCCGCTCCTGGTGGTGCTGCTTTCCATCGGCAGCCTGCTGGTGGTGGCGGCCAGTTCCCCGCTGGTGGCGCCTTTCATCTACACTCTGTTCTGAGCCGGGCGGCCCCCACCCCACTGCCATCATGATCAGATTCATCCGCGAGAACTGGATTTGGATTCTGGCGCCGATCGTGATCGTCGCCGTCGTGCTGATCGCACTGGCCTACTTCGGCGGCGGCAACGACGATCCGGTGACCCCCTTCGTCTACCCGATCCACTGAGCCGGCCACGACGGGACATGAACTTCCTGCGCCGCCATTGGGTCTGGATCGTCGCGCCGATCTTCGTGGTCGCGGCGGCCGTGCTGCTGGTCGCCTGGCTCGGCCAGGAGCCCGAGGTGGCCCCCTTCGACTACAGCGGCGGTTAGAGCACGTCCAAAAACCTGTGGGGCCCCTTGGCCGCCCCGTGGCTCGCGCCCGCGTCGTTGCGCCTCCTCCGAGGATGCCGGCGAAGCGTCGTCGCCGCGCCTTGCGGATCGCGGCCCCGGAACACCCAAGGGACCCCACGGGTCTTAGGACGCGCTCTTAGCCGGCGGCCGGGGCGGAGCACTCACTCCGAGAGGTTGATCCCCACCCGGCGCAGCAGCTCGAAGCCGCCGCAGGCTTCGGTCGCCAGGAGGTGTAGCTTGGCGTCGTCGGCGATCGCAAGCCGCTTGAGCTCCGTGGGCCGTGTCGAGGGCGTGTTGACCCCCGCGTGCATGGTGACCGCGCTCTCGAAGCCGCTGTGTTGGACGAGGGCGGAACTCTGCGCGTCGAAGTCCCAGCGCCGGCCCCAGGGATAGGCAAAGGAGGGCGTGGCGCAACCCAGCTCGGCGCGCAGCCGCGCCGCGCCGCCCTCGATCTCCCGTTGGGCGGTGGCGCCGTCGCAGCGCGAGAGGATCACGTGGTTCACGGTGTGACCGCCGAGTTCGACGCCGGCCGCCTGGAGCGCGCGAGCCTCGTCCCAGTCCATGTAGAGCTCCTCGCACAGCCCGCGCTCGTCGCCGCCCTCCTCGGCGAACAGGCCATCGATGACCCGGTCGCGGTCCTCGGTGTCGACGTCGTACTTGAGGGCGCGCTTGACGTGGTAGCGCGCGTCCTCCGACGACTTGGCCAGGGCCGCGGCGATGGCGGCGGACGCCCTGGGGTCCCGGGTCGCCGCGCCGTAGCGGCGCGCCAGATCCTCGAAGTCCACGCGCGCGCACAGCCAGAAGTACTTGTGGGACCAATTGACGCGCCGCTCGTCCAGGGGCCGCGACTCCAGGTACACCGTGGCCGGCGCACCCAGGCGCTGGAGCAACGGCAGCATCACGCGCGCGTTGTCGCGGTAGCCGTCGTCCATGGAAAGGGCCACGAGACTTCGCTCGGCCTCACCCGAGCGGAGCACCCGCCACCCATCGCCCACGGTCACCAGCCGAAAGCGGGCCTGGAACCAGGAGAGGATGCGCTCCAGTCGCGCCTCGGTGATCTGCATGTCCGCGGGCAGATGCCCGGGGACGAGGCTCGCCCCGGGGGCCACGCAGTGGCCGGCCAGGATCGTCAAGCGGCGGGGCATGCAACGGTCCACCACGGCCCACAGGCCGGTGTGGAACAGGGCGCGCGCGTAGACCTCGCGCAGCAGGACCTTGGCTTGGTGCTTGAGCGACACGGAAACAGGAAATCCTATCCCATGGTCTCGTCGTCGCGGTCGCCGTCGGTGAAGTACCAGCCCCGCGGGTCCCGTGCCGCCGCGGCCAGGGGATGGGCCCCGTCGTGCACGTGCAGGATGATGGTCAAGTGGTTCGCCCGGCGCGGCGCCACGAAGCCCTGGCCCACGAGCACGTCCCGCCACCAGGACCCGTCGATGGCCGTGGCCTGCACCACCGAGGCGCCGGCTTGCTCCAGTGTCGCAAGCCCCCCGTCGAGGGCCGCGGCCAGGGCGCCGTCCTCCGGGGCCAGCACGTCCACCAGGTAGCCCACCGCCGAGCCCGGTCGAGGCAGTTGCACCACGCAATAGCCCGCGAAACGTCCAGCCCCGTCGCGCACGGAGAGGGCCCGGTGGAGCCCCGAGGGAGCCCGCAGGAAGCGCCAGTCCAGGTAGGGCTTCTCGCGCCGGATCATCCAGGCGAAGCGGGCCTCGAGCCTGCGCGAGAGCGCGTCCACTTCGGCCGGAAAGCCGCCCAGGAGGGGCGTCGTGGCAAAGCCGGCACCGCGGGCCCGGGTCCGATGGCGCGCCCGTCGCGCGCGACCCTCGGCCAGTCCCGTGCCCCACAGGGCCAGCCGGCCCTCCTTGGCGCGCTCGGCCCGGGCCGCGGCGTCCGCCCGCAGCACCAGGGTCCAGGGCCGCAGGGTCCCGATGCGCGTCCAGCCCAGCTCGAGGAAAATGTGCGCCGAGCGGCGATTGGGAAAGCCGAAGACCAGGGGCCAACCGCGGCGGCGGGCCTCGGCCATGGCGCGCCGATCGAGGTCGCTGAAGATCCCGCGCTTGCGCCAATCGGGGTGGGTCATCACGTCGCCGGTCTCGCCCACCACGGCGGCGTGCTCCCCGCGGGCCGTGGCGATGCGCGGATTGCAGGCGTAGCCGCTGACCGCCTGCCCCGCGGGCGATCGGGCCACGAAGGACAGCGTGGTCCCGCAGGGATTCTGGTCGTAGCGCCAGACCAGCCCCGGGAGGTCCAGGGTCTTCCTGAAGCAGGCGTTGTAGAGCGCGAGCTGGTCGGCACGGTCGCCGGGACCGCAATCGTGGAGCGTGAGCTCCCCGCTCGCCGAAGGCTGGCCGGGCGCGGGAGAAGCCGGTTCGACGGGGGGCATCGCCGAGAGCATCGCCTGGGGTGCCCGCACGCCGCAAGCACCCGCCGGGTTCCTCTCCGCTCGCGCCGGGAGCCGTGCGCGAGGCCCCCGCCGGCCCCCGAGCGCCTGAGTCCCGCGGACCACGGCGCGGCCCTTGGGCCCGTTCGGCCGGGAGCAGGGCCGCGCGGGCCGAAGCTCCCGGTCCGTTCGGATCAGGTCACGCCGACGCGCTTGGGCGCGGGCACCAGGCCCACGGCGCGGCCGACGCGGCGCTTGCCGTACTGCGGGTTCTCCATGTAGTAGAGCGCCCGCTCCATGAAGCGCTTGGCGCGCTGGGGGTAGCCGTAGAACCACTTTTCGTAGGAGCGCACCATGTTCTTGCGCAGCTCCTCCAGCTCCACCTGGGTGAAGTGCTCGTGCACGTAGGCCGAGCGGTTCGACGAGACGTAGTTCTCGCGCAGGTCCGACAGGTCGATGTTGGCCTGGTAGTTGTCCCAGGACTCGGTGCCGATCAGCGGATTGAACACCGAGATGCGCACCAGGTCGGGGCCCGCGAGCTTGAGCACCTTCTCGGTCTCGGCAATGTCCGCGGGCGTCTCGCCGGGGCTGCCGACGATCAAGTACACCTTGGCCCAGATGCCGGCGCGGCGCGTCATGCGCGCGGCCTCGACGATCACCTCGGGCGTCAGGTCCTTCTTCAGCACGTCGAGCATGCGCTGGGAGCCCGACTCCCAGCCGTAGTAGATGCGGCGGCAGCCCGCGCGGTGCATGTGCTTGAGCAGCGGGTAGTCCACGCAGTCGGCGCGCGTGTTGGCGATCCACTCGAACTTCAGGCCCCGGCGCAGGATCTCGTCGCACATCTCGTGGATGCGCTTGCGCCGCAGCGTCAGGATCTCGTCCACGAACAGCACCACGCCGGGGTTGTAGGTCCGGACGATGTGCTCGAGTTCGTCGACGATCAGCTGCGTCGAGCGCACGCGGAAGCCGCGGCCGGTCAGTTCCTTCTGGCAGAAGATGCACTTGAAGGGGCAGCCGCGGGTGGTGAAAATGTAGGTCAGCCGCTCGGGATTGAGCTTGAAGTAGCTCTCCATGGGCAGCAGGTGGCGCGCGGGCAGCGGCAGTTCGTCGAGCTTCTTGATCAGCGGCGGTGCGGCGTTGTCCACCCAGACCTGCCGCTCGCGCACGCCGGCCAGACCCGCCACGGCCGAGATCTCGGCGTCGTTGCCGCCCTCCAGGGCCTTGAGGAACTGGGGCAAGGTCTCCTCGGCCTCGCCCTTGAGCACGTAGTCGAAGTGCCCGCTGTCGAGGAAAATCCCCTGGTCGACGGAGGCGTGCGGCCCGCCCATGATCGTGATCTTGCCCTTCTCCTTGGCGTACTTGGCCCAGGCGATGGCGCGGCGGATGTTCGGCGTCAGGGCGCCGAAGCCGATCACGTCGTTGCGCTCGATGGCCGCCTTCATCTCCTGGTCGGTGACCACGCGCTCGTCGATGCACTCGACGGGGATCTTCTCCTTCTCCAGGCAGGCGCCGAGGTAGACGGTCCCCAGGATCATCGCCAGGGGGTCTTCCTGGACGTGGGGCTTGACGTAGGTGAGCAGCGTCTTGCGCATCGCGGTGTCGGTCGAAGGAGTCAGGCGGGGACGGCGCGCGGGCCGGTGGCCTGGCCCTCGGGCCGGCCCAAGCCGCACAGAAACCTACCGCGAACGGCAGCTTCCGGCAACTTGGCTCTGCCCCTGGAGTTGCAGATGAAGATCCGGTCAGGTTCCCTTATCGGCCAGCGGCTCGACGGGGCCCAACTCGGGGACGGCTTGTAGGCCATGGGAAGGGGCTCTGGGCCTGCCGCCTGGGGCTTTCAGCGGGGCCGCGGGGATCGCCGGGCGGCGGCCGCCGCCCCTGCTGCCCCGTACTCCTCCAGGAACTCGTCCGTGAGGCGTTCGATGGAGAACAGGGCCGAGAGCCGCTCACGACCGGCGGCCCCCAGGCGCGCGGCCAGGGCGGGCTCCGCGAGGAGCCGGCCCACGCGCTCGGAAAAGTTGTCCAGATCGAAGGGATTGGCGACGTACCCGGTGACCCCGTCCACGACCACCTCGCGGCTGCCGCCGAAGCTCGTCGCCACCACCGGCTTGCCGTGCTCCATGGCTTCCAGGTTCACCAGTCCGAACGTGTCGAAGCAGATCGAGGGCGTGACGAACACGTCGGTCGTGCCGTAGGCCGCCGCCAGTTCCTCCCCATCGAGCCAGCCCGTGGGCACGATGCGTTCCTCGATGCCGAGGCGCCGCGCCAGGGATCGGAATTCGGTTTCGTAGACCTCGCGTTTGCCCATCACCAGGAGCCGCAGGCGCTCGAAGCGCGGCGCCAGGCGCGCCAGCACGAGGAACAGCTGGGCCACGCCCTTCTGCTCGTGAAGCCTGCCCCCCATGGCGATCACCTGCATGCCGACCAGCCCATGCTTGGCGCGGAAGCGCTGCAGTTCCTCTTCCGTGGAGAGGCGCGGCGCGCGCTGGATCGCGTTGTGCACGGTGCGGTCCACGCGGATCCCGTTGGCCCGGATGGCGAGCCCCAGTTCATCGCTGACCACCGTGAAGCGGTCCACGCAGCGCTCCAGCACGCGCCGGATGCGCGCGTTGCGCCAGGGGTTGTAGCGCAGGCGCTGGCAGGGCAGGCACTTCTGCCAATCGGCCCGGTAGTCGCGCAAGCGCCCACCGTTCGCCTCGCCCCCATGGAAGCAGGTGAGCTTCTGGTAGCAGAAGGTCATCACGTCGTGGGCCGTGAAGACCACGCCGGCCCCCGCCGCCCGGGCCTGCTCCAGGGCCCGGTAGGACAAGTGCGTGTGGATCAGGTGGCTGTGCACCACGTCGGGCCGAAACTCCGCGAGGACCCGGGCGAACGGCGCGCGCGTCGCGGGGTTGTCCAGGCTGCGGAACGAGCGGAAGCGCGGGTTGTAGTCGGAAAACAGGCGCCAGGTGTCGAGGCCCAGGATCTGCGTGGGCGTCGCCTGGGCGACGTATTGCACGGCGGTGACCAGGGCCGTCTCGTGACCCAGCTCCCGCAAGCGCGAAGCCTCCTGGTACATCTGGCGCACCGAGGAGCCGATGCGCGGATCCGACAGGTCGTTGAGGAACAGGATCCGCATCAGGCGAGGCTCCCACTGCGGGCCGCGCGCCGGAACCACCAGGCCACGTAGCCGAAGTGAACGAACACCCACGACATGTAGAAGGACAGCCCCCAGATGGCGCCGGTCTCCGGGAAATGGCGGATCAGGAACACGTTGACCGGGATCGTCACCAGGCATCCCAGGAGCGTCAGCACGATGCTGGCGCGAATCTGATCGCTGACCATGTAGAAGGCCTCGAGTCCCACGGCGAAGGACATGGGCACGTAGCCGAAGGCCAGGATCGAGGCCACCACGTACACCGGCTTCTCGTAGTCGTCGGGATAGAAGCTGTGCACGATCCAGGGAATCAGGGGCAGCACCAGCAGCACCCCCAGGGCCACGAGGCCCCCGCCGATCAGGGTCGAGCGCAGGTACAGCCGCCGGAATCCCTGGACGTCGCCCAGGCCGCGCTTCTCCGCCAGGGCGGGCAGCATGGTGCGCGACACCCCCAGCAGGAACATCATCGGGATGTCCATGATGCGCTGGGCGATCTGAAAGTAGGCCGCCCAGGAGAGCCCCGCCGCGCTGCCGATGAACAGGCGCGGCAGCACCTTGAGGAAGGTGGAACTGACGTTCTTCACGAAGCCGACCTTGAGCGCCAGGGGCAGGCCCTTGGAGAGCGGCAGCTCCTTCATCTGGCGCAGCACCTCGGCGGGCGTCGGCAGATAGCTGCCGCCGTCCTGGCGGGCCTCGCGGTAGATCTCCAGCGCCACCACCATGGCCAGCACGCGCGAGATGATCTCGCCCACGATCGCGCCCTCGGCGCTGCCCGTGATGATCGCGCCCACGGTGACCAGGAACGCGCGGCCCAGCTCCTGGGTGGTCTCGAGCTGGGCCAGGGGCAGCATGCGCCGCGTGCCCTGCAGGGCCACGAACACCACCGAGCGCGGCGTGTCGATCAGGGGCCACAGGGACAGCCACCAGGCCCACCAGCCCAGTCGCTCGCCGCTGCCTTCGCTGTTGAACCAGGTGCGGCCGATCCAGGGCAGCAGAAAGAAGCCCGCGGCGATCAGCACGCCGTTGGAAGCCAGGTACACCTTGGCCACGAAGGCCAGCCAGGCGGCCACCTTGCCGCGCATGTCGCGGGCGGTGGCCGAGGCCACCTGTCCCACGGTGGACTGCACCACGCCCACGGCGATCAGGTTGTAGAACAGGCCCTGGAGCATCACCGCCACGCCCAGGGCCCCCTGGCCTTCGGCACCCAGCACGAAGGCCAACACCATCGACGAGCCCAGCTGCACGGCCTGGTTGACGATTCCCGAGACCTGCAGGGTCGCGACATCGCGCACGAACTTGCTCTTGGCCGCGCGGCGCACGTGGCGCACGGGACTCACGCCGACACCCCCAGGGCCCGCCTGTAGACCTCGAGCATGCGCCGGGCATTGTCCTCCCAGGGCGAGTTGCGCGCGCGCTCCCTGCCCGCGGCCCCCATGCGCTCCCGCAGGCCGTCATCCCCCAGCAATTGCACCAGGGCGCGCTCCACGGCCCCGGGATCCTGGGGCACCAGGCGGCCCGTGACGCCGTCCTCGATGGCGTCCTCGGCGCCGCAGTCCAAGGTCCCGATGGACGGGATGCCCGCCGCGGCGGCTTCCAGATAGACGAGGCCGAAGCCCTCGAAGCCTCCGCCCTCGGCGGTCACCGGCGTGTGCAGCAACACGCGCGCGCGCTGCAGCAGGTCCACCTTCTCGAGCTCGCTCACGTTGCCGAGGAAGTGCACGCGCTGCGCGAGCCCCGCTTCCTTCACCAGGGCCTCCAGCTTGGCCTGGTAGGCGTCGAGGGAGACCCTGCCGATGATGAAATGGTGGAGGTCTTGAAAGCGCGCCGCGGCCCGCACCCAACCCGCCAGGGCCAGGTGGTGGCCCTTGCGCTCCTTGAGTTCGCCGATGCCCAGGGTGAACGGCACGCCGTGCCAGGGCCGGGCCCCGTCGAGCACGCGCGGGGCCAGGTAGTGCTCCGCGGCCACCGCATTGGGGATCACCACGATGCCCCCCGCCGGACGTTCGTGCTCCGCGAGCAGACCCTCGAGCCTGCGGGCGGTGTAGCGGCTCACGGAAACGAGTCCGGAGAGCCGCCGGTAGGTCCAGCGGGCGCGGCGCACGTGCCGCGGGTCCAGCAACGGCTGGACCGAATAGGTGCCGTGGGCCGTGGCCACGCAGGGCACGCCGGCGAAACGCGCGCCCGCCAGCCCGGCGTAGTTGTGCGGGTAGTCCTTGACGGCGTGCACGAGGTCGGCGCCCCGCGCGGCCCGGGCCACGTTCCAGGCGGCGGAGATGAAGGAGAGCCAGAATTTGGCCCCGCGCATGTGGAAGAAATAGTCCGGCGGCAAGGCCACGCGCACCCGCCAATGGGCCGGCACGTCGGCGGAGGTGGGCCGATGCTTGCGCGCCAGCAGAATCTGCACCTGCAGGCCGGGCTCCTGCCGCTCCAGGGCGCTGATCAGCCGCACGCAGTAGCGGCCGACCCCGTCCAGGTCGGAGAGCGAATCGGTAAGGAACAGGACGCGCATGGCGAAACGGGATGATCGCCTCAGGAGCGGCCGCGACCCAAGCACGGGTCCGCCCAATCGAGAATCCGCCGCGCACGGGCGTCCCAGGTGCACTGCGGGGCCCGCGCCAGGCCCGCGCCCGGAATTTGCTGCGCAGTTCCAGGTCCCCCGCCAGCTGGAGGATTCCCTGGGCCAGGGCGGCGGAGTCGTCCGGCGCCACCAGCAGGGCATCCTCCCCGTGCACCAGGAGCTCGCGCAGGGAGGGCAGGTCGCTCGCCACCAGCGGCAAGCCCACGGCGAAGGACTCGAACACCTTGAGCGGCGAGGTGTAGCGCGCGCTGAGGGCGGGAGTCGACAGGTTGGGCACGACCCCGAGGTCAGCGGCCGCCAGGTACAGCCCCAAGCGTTCGGGAGCCTGGAAGCCGTCGATGCGCACATGGGCGAGCCCCGCCGCCCGCGCCCGCAGGCGCTGCACGTCGTCCGCGGTGCCGCCGGCGATCACGAAACGCAGCGCCGGAAGCCGTCGCGCCGCTTCCACCAGCACCTCGACCCCCTTCCAGGCCATCAGGCCCCCGGTGTAGACCACCACGGTGTCCGAAAGGCCCAGGTCCAGCCGGCGGCGCGCCTCGTCCCGCGCAGGCAAGGCGCTGAAGCGCCCGGGCTCCAGGGCGTCGTGCTCCACGCGGATCTTGGCCGCTTCGACGCCGAGCTCCAGCAGGTCGTCGCGCACGCCGCCCGAGATCGCGATCACGCCCAGGGCACCGCGCGCAGCCTCCAGGAGCCAGCGCCGGCGCAAGCGGCCGCCGGGCACCCGGTGCTGCTCCAAGAGGAACGCTCCCCGGCCCGAGCGCGCCAGCAGGAGCCCCACTTCGAGCTCCCTGGCCAGCACCAGGGCCCCGGGAAAACGCTCGCGCAGCATCCGCGCGCCACGGCGCGCGAAGGACAACTCCTCCAGGCGCGCGGGCAGGAACTGCAGGGCCACGGGCACGCTTTCGATCCAGTCGAGCACCGGCACGCGCTCGAGCGTCGGCCGCGGTCCCCGGGGCACGCCGTAGTAGTCCCACAGGTCCGTGCCAAGGGGCAGCGCCTGCACGTGCTTCCTGTCCGCCACGAGCAAGGTGGACTTCAGTCCGGCGCGGGCAAAGGCGGCGCTGGATTGGACCACCTGCAGGGCCTGGGCCCGTTGGGCGGGCATCTTGGTGTTGGCGATCAACACGAACTCGGCGGCGGGCACGCTCACCTCGTCTCGTTCGAACCCGCGTAGCCCAGTTGCTCGAAGAGCATCTGCCAGTTGCGCACGTCGCGGTCGGAGGCAATCACGTCGGACTGCGGAATCGGCATCGAGGCGTCCCACTGGCACAGGGCCTCGAGCAGCCGCTGGGCTTCCGCCGGGTACTCCTGGAGCACGCTGCGGGTCTCCCCGGGATCCAGGTCCAGCCGATAGAGCAGGGGGAACACGGAGTCCGCCCTGAGTTCGAGAGCCTTCGCGCATTCGACGCCCGCGGCCACCACCAGTTTGAAGCGCGGCCCTTCGGCCGCCGTGTCCTGCACGGCGAGGAAGTTCTCGTTCTCCGCGAAGGCGAAGGCCCTCACCGAGCCGGCCGCCCCGCGCGCCAACGCCACCAGGGAAGTTCCGTCGATGTGCCCCTCTGGATCGGCGCCCGCGGCATCGGCCGGCAATTCCAGCTCCAGAAGCTCGCAAATGGTGGGCAGCACGTCGATCAACTGCACGCCCGGCGCCACGCGCTTGTCCGCGGGCAAACCCGGAGGCCAGGCCATGATCAAGGGCACCTCCAGGTTGCTCTGGAAGTGCCAATCGTGCTCCCACAGCCCGTGCTCGCCCAGTTCCTCGCCGTGGTCCGCGGTCAGGATCACCAGGGTGTCGTCGAGGGCGCCCTGGGCGCGCAGGGTGTCCAGCAACTCACCGATCATCTCGTCGGCCTCGGCCACGCCCGCGTCGTAGAGGTCGCGGATCTGGCGCTTGTCCGCCTCCGTCGGAACCACCTTGCCGTCCTCGATCATGATGCGGTGCTCGGCATAGAAGGCCCGCACGGGGCCGGTGTAGGCCGGATCGCAATACTGATCCCGGAAGCGCTGGGGCGGATCGTAGGGCGTGTGGGTCGAGTACAGGTGCACCATGGCCACGAAGCGGCGGCCGCGGATCGACTCGAACCAGTCGCGGGCCACGCTGACCACGCGGCTGGAGTCGAAGGTCTGGGCCAGCTTGTCGCGCAGGATCGAGAGCACGAGCTGCGAACGGAATTCGCTCCACGGCGACGCGGTGTCCACCAGGTCGTGGCCCACCAGGGCCTCGTAGTAGACGTCGAAGCCACGCGCGAGGCCCGAACCGTGGGACAGGGTCCCGGTCATGAACGTGGCGCTGGCGAAGTCCTGGTCCTCGAGGGCCCCGCCGCCCCGCAGGTTCGCCGACTTGAGGTGCAGCGGCAGGGTGACGTTCTCGCGGCGCATGCGCACCGTGGGGTCCATCTTCACCAGTCCGTGCCGCCGCGGGTACTTGCCCGTCAGGAGCGAGCCGAAGCTGGCCCAGGTGAAGGGCGCGGTGACCGTGGCCCGCTCGAACAGGACGCCGCGGCGCGCAAGCCCGTCCATGACCGGCGTCTGGATGCGCGTGTTGCCGTAGGCGCCGAGCTTGTCGGCCCGCAGCGCATCGCAGACGATCAAGAGCACGTTGGGCCGTTCGCGATTGCGCGGGTTCAACTCCCCGCGGCCCTCGGTCTCGCCGCGCAGGCTGAAGAGATAGGCCGCTCCGCCGATCCAGCACACGGGCACGACCACCGTGGCCGCCATGCGCAGCGCCCCCGGCAGGAACCGCGACCCGCGCCGCAACAGGAAGGCCGCGCCGAGGCAGAGCACCAGGAGCAGGCCCGCGAAGGCGAGCCGCCGGGGATCCAGGGCCGAAAGGCCTGAGAACACGTAGGGCCTCGACCACCAGTAGGACTCGAGGAACAGGCCCAACCCCACGCCCAGGGAGAGCAGGACCCCGAAGCGGCCGTAGAGCCCCTGGGCCCTCATCCATCGGTGGCCCAGGAGCCCCAGGGGGACGAGCACGCAGATCCACACCACGCCGTAGGACAGCACCGCCAGGGCCAGACACCCCAGCCAGGCTCCGAGCCCGCCCGGAGCGCTGGACCTTCCGGCGACGATCCCATCCGCCAGCCCGAACAAAAGGCCGTTCATCAACCCCGCGTTGACCGCCGCCCGCAGCGTCACGGCCAGGCCGGCGGGCTTCGCGGGGGATTGGGGCGGCTGGGTCACGGTGACGACCGAAGTCTACCCCCGGCCCGCGGGCGGACCCAAGCGAGCACTTTCGGACTCGCGGGGCAGGCCCTTGGAGGACAGGAAACGCAGGAAGGCGCGGGTGACGGCCGCGACTCCGGCCTCGACGTCGGACTCGGGGCCCCGCGGGTGGTCGCGACCGGAGAGCAGCGGCGCCAACAACCGCCCCAGGACGAAATCCGCCCAGGCCAGGGCCGTGCAGCCCTTGACCCACGCTCCCGCCGCCGCACCGTGGTGCTTCACGAAGTAGCGCAGGCGATCCAGATGCCAGCGCTCCAGCCGCTCGGGCAGGAGCCGCGTGCTGGCCCCTCCCACATGCCTCACCCGGGCGTCGCACAGGAAACGGGTCTTCCATCCGGCCTGGGCCAGCCGCCGCGACAGATCCACGTCGTTGAAGTACAGCACCAGCCGTTCGTCGAGGAGGCCCACCTGCTCCAGGGCCGAACGGCGCAACAGGAGCGCCGTGGCGGGCGGCTGAACCACGTCGGCGTCGTGGGCGTGGTCGAAGTCGCGGGCGAAGTAGCGGCGCAGCTCGCGGCTGTCCGGAGCCCAGCGCTCCAGGGGCGTGCCGAACCACAGGGCCGTCGAGAGCCTCGGGAAGTTCATGCAGGCCCGCTGGGTCTCCCCCTGTTCGTCCACCAGTCGCGGCGCGGCGGCGCCGTAGCTGGGGTTGGCCTTGAGGAACGCAAGCAGCGCGAGCGGCGCGTCCCCCAGGATCTCGGCGTCGCTGCCCAAGAGCAGGACGAACTCCGCCGAGCTGCTCCGCAGTCCCTGGTTCACGGCCGCCGCGAAGCCGCGGTTGTGGTCATTGGCGATCAGCCGCGCCCCGGGAAAGCGCCGGGCCACCGCTTCGGCGGAGCCGTCCCGCGAGCCGTTGTCCACGACCACGACCTCGGGGGCCGGAAAGTCCCCGGCCAGCGAAGCCAGGCAGCGCTCCAAGAGGTCGCGCGTGTTCCAGGAGACGACGACCACGGCCCATTCGGCCCCGTGCTTCACCTCCCGGCTCCCATGTGGCTCACGAGCCGCTGGATCAGGGCACCGAGCTCGTGGTCCCGGGCCACGATCTCCCGCAGCGCGAGACCGAGCTCGAAGCGCCGCTCCTGCGCCTGATCCAACAGCCGCCCGAGTTGCGTCGCCAGACCGTCCGCGTCTCCGGGGGCAAAACACAGCGCGCGCCCGGCCTCGCCCAGGGAGGCCACGACGCGCGGGAAGGCATCGTTGCAGGAGACCACCGGCCGCGCAGAGGCCATGGCCTCCAGGATCACCTTGTCGACGCTGCCGGTGGAACTGGCGTTGACGCACACGCTGGCGCGCCGGTAGTGCTCGGGGATGCGCAAGTAGGAAACTCCCGGGTGCAGCAGCACGCGCTGGGCGAGGCCACCCTGGGCGATGCGCTCGCGCACCCGCGCCTCGTAGGCGGCGTCGCCGCTGGCGAGGCCCGCGCCGACGATGTCCAGGGCCACGTCGCGGCCCTGGGCGATCAGCTTTCCGACGGCCTCGATCACGGTCAGCGGATCTTTGGCGGCGGACAGGCGGCCCACGCTCAAGAGACGCGGCGTCCCCAGCGGCCGCACGCCGCGCGAATCGAAGTGCTCCAGGTCGATGCCGTGGCCGGTGACCAGCTTCTTGGGCGTCGAAAGGCGCAGGGACTCCTCGCTGGCCGTGAAGATGCGATCCACGACGCGCTCGGCCCGCAGCAGCCGGCCGTCCACGGCCCCGTGGGTGTACCACAGGAACAGCGGCGCCCCGGCCCGCCGCGCGGGGCTCGCCGCGAACAGGGCGTAACGGGGAATCATGTGGGCCAGCACCGTGTCGAAGCCCTCCTTCCCCAGGGCCTTGCGCAGGTAGGAACGGTAGCGCAGGGCCCGCATCACGATCCCCTTGCGGCCCACCACGCGCACATCGACGTTGGGCGGGAGCCCCTGCAGGTCCCCCGCCGAAAGCGCGACCACGCGCACGGCCTCGACGCGCGAAGCGAACTCCTCCACCCAGCGCGGAACAAAGCCCAGCACGGCGTCCTGGCGGTCCAGGGTCTGGGTCAGGAACAGGAGTCGCATGCTCAGGGCGCCGCCCGGCGTTCCTGGACCACGGCCTGGTAGAGCCGTTCGAGCTGGGTGCCGAGGGCCGGAGCGGAATGGCGCTTCTCGACGCGCAGGCGCGCCCGCTGGCCGAACTGGCTGCCCAGGGCGGGATCCGCGAGCAGCTTGGAGAGACCGTAGGCCAGTTCGTCCACGCTCGTGCCGAGGAACCCCGTGCGTTCCTCCGCCACCAGCTCCTCGACTCCCCCGACGCGCGTGGCCACCACCGGCAGGCCTGCCGCGCCGGCCTCCACCAGTGCAACGGGCAGGCCCTCGCTGCGGGATGTGGCGAGAACCGCATCGAGATCCGCCAGCACCGCCGGCATGTCCGTTCGGGCACCCAGAAGGTGCACGCGTCGTGCCAGGGAGGGCTCGAGCGCCTGGATGCGCCGCTCCATGAGGCCGCGCAGATCCCCGTCCCCGATGAACGCGAGCATCAGGCGCGGGTGGCGCGCGGCCAGCAACTGGAACACGTCCAGGGCCCATTCGGGTCGCTTGACCTCCGCCAGCCGTCCCACGACGCCCACCAGGAAGTCCCCGGGGTCGGCGCCCACCAGGGAGCGCAGCGCGTGGCTGCGCCGCGCGGGAGCCGCCAGGGGAATTTCGAGCAGAGGTTCGAGGTCCAGCCCCGGCGGCACCACCACCAGTTGGCCGGGCCGGGCCACGCCCAAGCGCAGGAGGTCGTCCGCCGTGGCATGGGACACGGCGATCAGCCGATCGGTCCGGGTCGCGAGCCGACGCTCGAGCGCCGCGAGCCCCTTGGAAATCGTCGCGCCGAAGTAGCCCTCCAGCACATGCCCGTGGAACGTGTGCACGAGCGCCGCCTGGGGCACCACGGCGGCGGCGCGCCGACCCAGGGCTCCGGCCTTGGAAGCGTGGGTGTGGACCACGTCCGGAGCAAACTCACGCAGGGCCCGGCGCAGGAACGACCGCGCGCGCAGGTCCATGGGAAGCGAAACGCCGCGGGACAGGCCCGGCACGCGCACCACGTCGATGCCGCGCTCCCGCGCCGTCTCGAACAGGTCCCCTTCCCCCGGCTCGGAGCTCCCGGCGAAGACGCGCACCACGTGACCGCGCGCCGTGAGCCAGGGATCGCTGGCCAGGATCTGGCGCGCGGGCCCGCCCAGGTTCAGGCGCGCGATGATGCGCGCGATGCGCAGGCCGGAGGACATGGGGCGACAGTCTGCGGCCTGGCCCCGCCCCCTGTCGACCCCGGTGCGCAGGCCCGGCAGCCCCGCGGGAGCACGGGGCAGGCCCCTCTGGGTGCTTGGGCGGGCTAGAGCAGGTAGATGTGATAGAGGAACAGGACGCTGTAGCAACCCGCGGCGACCCACAGGCCCACGCGAGCCAGGTGGAAGTTCTTGTGCAGGCACAGCACCAGGAGCGGAATGCTGATCAAGAGCGACTTCGCCACCACGAAGCCCGTGCGCCCCGTGCCGAGCAGCATGGCCGCGAACGGATTGAGCTCGATCCCGCCGGCCTGCAGGTGCAACAGCGTGAAGAAGCTGTCCCCGATGTTCATCAGCCCGATCCAGACCATCAGCAGGAACAGTCGGCCGGAATACTGGTCCACGAACGTGCCCTCGCGCTCCTCGTCGCGCCGCACGTCCCGACGCCAGCCGCCCCACAGGAGTAGCGCGAAAAGCGCGGTGTCGGCCGCTTGCGCCGATCGGGGCCGCGCCGCAGGGCCCCGTCGAACCCGCCCTCGGGGGCCGGGCCGGCGATCCCGGGGGCGGACCCGGCGTTCAGGCGCGCCGCGGCCTCCCCGCGGAATCCATGGACCGCGGGGGCCCCCTGTTCCGCGGGTACTGGCTGCTGCGCCGCGCGCGGGGCAGGGTGTTCTCTGGACTCCGCTCGTTCCACGATGAGGGGGCGCCCCAGCCTATCGGTTCACCGCGGGCGCGCCCTTGATCCTATCCCCCAGGGTCGGGCGGGGCTGCCCGGGCCCCTCCAGGCCCCCGAGCGCACGGCGCGGCCGCTCCGGGAGCCGGAGCGCGACGCTCAGCCGGGACGGCCTCGGCCCAGGCCGTACTCGCGGTAGACGGCCAGGGTCTCCTCGATCATGCGCGCCAGGGCGAAACGCTCGATCACCCGCTGGTGGCCTGTCCGACCGAGGCGCTCCCGGAGGCCGGGGTCCCGCGCCAGCCGCAGCATGGCCTCGGCCAGCGGTTCGGTCTCCCTGGGCGGCACGAGGAGGCCCGACTCGCCGTCCTGCACGACCTCCGGCACCGCCGACACCGCGGTGGCGAGAATCGGCCGCGAGGCGGCCATGGATTCGAGGAACACAAGCCCCAGTCCCTCCCACAGCGAGGTCATCACGAAAACGTCCGCGGCCCCCACGAGTCGCGGCACGTCCCGGCGCACTCCGGCAAAGTGCACGTCGCCTCCCAGGGAGAGTTTTGCGGCCAGCGCTTCCGCCCGCGCGCGACCGTCGCCGAAAGGGTCGTCGCCCACGAGCAAGAGCCTGAGCGTGGGATCCTGCGGCAGGCGGCGCGCGCGCGCCCGTTCGAAGCCGGCGAGCAGCACGTCGTGGGCCTTCTGGGCCGCGAACCGCGCCACGCAGAGGAAGACCACATCCCGGTCCCCGAAGCCGAATTCGGCGCGCGCGGCGCTGCGCTCGGAGGGGGACATGCGCGAGGCGGACTCGAAGGGCGCGGGATCCAGTCCGTAGTAGATGCGCGTCTGGCGCGCGAGGGGCACCCTGCCGTGCTCGGCGATGAAGCGGCCCACGTGATCGGAGAGCACGATCGTGCGCCGCGGCAGGGCCCCGAGCCATCCGTGGATGCGCCCGAACCACGGCCGCCGCAGGGCCGCCTCGTCGTTGTGCTTGCTGGCGATCAGGCCGCCGCGGCGGCCGGCCACGAGCGCACCCAGGGCGCCGAGCATGTCGGCCTTGAGCAGGTGAGTGTGCACGATCTCGGCCCAGCGCAGGTGAGGGAAGAGTCGTGCCGGCGCCAGCGGCCCGGAGCCCACGGGCACCACCGATTCGGCCCCGGCCTCCAGGAAATCCGGGGCCAGGGTGCCGGCTCCCTTGAGGTAGGCGATGCGCACCTGGTGTCCCCGGGCCGCCTGACCGCGGGTCTGGGCCAGCACGTGCATTTCCGCGCCCCCCACGTCCAGGGTCGTGATCACGTGCAGGATCCTCACAGGACCTCCCCGTAGACGGCCAGGAGTTCGTCCACCATGCGCTCAGCGCTGCCGAGGCCCAGGGCCCGCTCGCGGCCGGCCTGGCCCAGTCGCGCGCGAGCGTCCTGGGGAAGGGCGAGCACGCGCGCCACGGCTGCGGCCAGGCTCGCCGGATCGCCGATCTCGCACAGCACACCCTGCCGGCCGTCCTGCACCAGCTCGCGGGCGCCGTCGACCCGGGTGACCACCACGGGCCTGGCGCTGGCCATGGCCTCCAGCACCACGTACGGCATGGCCTCCCAGCGCGAGGGCACGAGCACCAGGTCGGCCGCGGCCATCCAGCCCGGCACGTCGTCGCTCCAGCCAAGGAAGCGCGCGCGCTCCGTGAGGCCCAGTTCCGCCGCTCGCCCTCGCAGGGACTCCCCCATGGGCCCCTCGCCCAGGATCGCCAGCTGCACGTCGGAGAGTTCCGGCCGCGCCAGGGCTTCCAGGGCCAGATCCTGCCCCTTGGCCACGTGCAGGAGTCCCGCCACGACCACCAGGGGCCGATCCCTGTCGAAGCCGTGGCGGGCGCGATCCACGGGCCTCGCGTCGAGCCAGGGGCCCGCTTCGATCCCGTTGCGCACCACGCGCACGCGCCCCGCGGGCACGACCCCCGACGAGCGGAAGGTCTCGGCCTCCCCTTCGCTGACCGCCACGATGCGCGCCGTGGATCCCGCGAGGAAGCTCTCGACGCCGCGGAACAGGGCGCGCTTCCGGGCCGAAAACTCCGCCGCGAACAGGAAGGCGAAGGCATGGGGCGTGTGCACGCGCGTGCCGATGTCCTCCAGGAGCGAGGCGCAGCGGCCCAGGGCGCCCGCCTTGCTGGCATGGGTGTGCACGATCTGCGGCCGCCAGGCGCGCAGGATGCGCCCCAGGGTGCGCTGGTGGGCCAGGTCCGCGAAGGGCGCGATGGCCCGCACCATGGGGACCTCGAAGACCTGGGCGCCCGCGGCCGCCAGGCCCTGCAGGTCGGCACGGAAGCGCGGCTCGCGCTCGCAGGACACCGCCAGCCCGACCTCGTGGCCCCGCGCCAACTGACCGCGCGCCACGTCGACGAGGTGTCGGCGCGTGCCGCCGATCGTGCACTCCATCGCGTGCAGGATACGCACGTGCGGGGCGCTCAGTAGGCGCCCGTGCCCTTGAACACGGCAAAGCCCGTCAAGCCCATGATCACCAGGTCGAGCATGATCGACTGGTGCTCGATGTAGTACAGGTCATAGTCCAGATTCTCGTGGATCGCCTCGCCGCGGGCGTAGGAGATCTGCCACAGGCCCGTCATGCCGGGCTTGGCGCGCAGGCGCTCGCGCTCGATGGGCCCATAAGTGTCCACGATGAACGGCATTTCCGGACGTGGCCCCACGACGCTCATCTCGCCGCGCAGCACGTTGATCAACTGGGGCAGCTCGTCCAGGCTGTAGCGCCTGAGCCAGCGTCCGATGTTCGTGATGCGCGGGTCCACGTGGCTCTTGGGGGCCGGCGCGTCGTAGGACAGGTGCTCGTGCATCGTGCGGAACTTGAACATCCGGAACGGCGCGCCGTCCTTGCCGATGCGCGTCTGCAGAAAGAACACCGGCCCCTTGGATTCGCGCTTGATCAGCAGCGCGCTGATCACGAACACCGGCAGCGTCATGGCGAGCACCGAGAGCGCGATCAGCACGTCGAGGCCGCGCTTGACCGCGCGGGTCAAAAGCCCCAGATCGCGGTCGGGCCGCGTGAACAGCGGAATCGAGTCCAGGCTTTCGATGCGCACCTTGCCCGAGAGGAAGTGGTAGAAGCGCGGCACGACCCGGTAGATCACGCCCAGGCGCTCGAGTTCCTCGATGATGCGCATCACCGGCTCCTCGTCCACCTCCGGAATGGCGACGAAAACCTCGCTGATCTTGTGCTGCAGGACCAGCTGCTCGAGGTCCTTGACGGTGCCGAGCACCCGTGAACGGCCCACCAGACTGCCGATCTCGCTCTCCTCCAGGCTGACGACGCCGATCAGGTTGAGCCCCAGGGTGGGGACCAGCACGAACTTCTTCTGCAGCTTGCCGGCCGTCTCTCCCGTACCAATGATCAGGGCGTTGCGGTTGCCGATGCCGCGGCGGTGCAGCATCTGGATCACCTTGAAGGAGATGAACCGGTTCAAGGTCATCAGCACCAGGATGTAGCCGAACGCCAGAAACACAGCTGCACGCGCATACAATCCGACCGGCGTGTCCATGTCGACGTAGCGGTGCAGCGCTTCGATCCAGGAGATCTGCTTCCCCGTGGGATCCCCGGTGCTGCGCAGGAAGACGATCAGGGCCGGCACGATCAGGAAGGCGATGCCCGTGCTCTTGGCGATCGCGGCGAACTCCTCCACGTTCAGCAGGCTCTTGATCGGCGAGTACATGCGGAACGCATGGAAGCAGACCAGGGAGACCGCCCCGGTCAGCAGGAAGATCTCGCGGTAGTGCTCGAGCCGCGTGGGAGAGACGGCAAAGTGCTCCCGCGTGACGTACCCCAGCCAGCAGGCGAGCATGACCATGGCCAGGTCCAGCAGCACCTGGAGCGACAGCACCAGGGGCTCGAAGTTGCGCCGCAGAACGGTCCCGGCAACGGTCACGGGAGGAGCCTCGTGTCCCGCAGGGGCGCCGCCCCGAGCGTCCCCGCCCGGTCCGGGGCCGGCGTGCAGGACAGGCCCACGGCCGGGGCGCCCGAGCCGTCGCGGGTGGCGCGGCGGTTCGGGTGCGTTCGCAGGTTCGGGCGCGGGGTGGGCGCCGCGATCAGGGCCGAGTCGCAGGAGGCGATCATCCAAGTTGTGGCGTCCGGGAGAGCCCGGGCGCGCCCGGCCCGCCGGTGGGCGGGTCCGGACAGGGCGTGGGTTTGCGGGGGAACTCTACTGCGCGTGGACTCGCGGGGCCAAAGGAGGGGCCGGGCGAATCGGCGCGGGCGCTTCGTACGGGGCAAGCCCTATCGGCCGGCTTCCAGCCGCTCCAGGAGCCCCGGCAGGGTCGCCGCGGCGCGGCCGGCCTGGAGCGCGAAGTTCCTTCTGAATTCCAGGAGCCCCCCCTCCGTGGCCCCGTCGGTGACGGCCCTCAGGGCCGCCCAGGGCACCCCCGCCCGACGCGCCACCCGGGCGGCGGCCGCCGTCTCCATGTCGGCCACGCAATCTCCCTGGAATGCCCGGGCGAGGCGCAGGCGCCTCCACAGCGACAGCACCGGACGGTCGGCGGTCAGGAACCAGCCCGAGCGCCCCTGGGCCACCTCCCGCCAGACCCGCGAAAGTTCCCCGTCGCTCTGGATCTCTCGCTCCTCGCGCAGGGCCAGGTCGGCCTGGACCGCGCGCTCGCAGTGGACCAGGGTGCCCGGGGCGAGGTGCCGCCGCAGGCCCCCGCAGACCCCCACGACGAACAGGCCCCGCTCGCCGCCGCGGCTCAGCAGGACCCCCGTGGCATGGGCGGCGTTGACCTTGCCCACGCCGCCCACGCAGGCCACCACCCGAGCCGCCCCCAGGTCCAGTTCCAGAATCTCCAGGCCCTGGATCCGCTCGGCCCCCACGCGGCGTTCGCTGAGCACCGAGAGTTCCTGGGGAAGCGCGGCCAGCACGGCGTACGGGGGCCTCGACTGCTCCTCTTCGCTCCGTGGCGGGGAACCCATGGGGCCATTGTGCACGACGGCAGGCCCCCGCGGTCCCGCGCGGCTTCCGCGGCACAGCCTGGAGCGGCGGGACGCCCCCGCGTAGGATCTTCGCCTCGGCCCGTCCCCATGCGAATCGCGATCACCGGAGCCACGGGCTTCATCGGCAGCTACCTGGTCCGCGGCATGGCCCGCGAGGGTCACCAGGTCCGCGCCCTGGTCCGCAAGGGCCGCGAGTCCGCGCTCCAGCCCCTTCCCACGGGCACCCCGGGCGCCCCCCTCGAGGTCCACGTCGGCGACCTCACCGACCCGGCCTCCCTGGCGGGCTTCCTCGACGACTGCGACCTGTTGCTGCACGTGGCCAGCGCCCACGAGCACCTGGGCCAGGAGGAGATGCAGCGGGTCAACATCAAGGGCACCGAGGCCCTGCTCTCGGAAGCCAAGCGCCGGGCGCCCAAGCACTTCAACATCTGGGTGATCAGCTCCGCCGCCATCACGGTGCCCGGCTACAGCTACTACCGCGACTCCAAGCGCGTCCAGGAGAAGATCATCCGCGGCTCGGGCATCGACTGGGCCTCCTTCCGTCCGACCCTGGTCTACGGCGTCGGCGACACGCGCCACACCGCGCCGCTCCTGCGCCGCTGCGCCCAGCAGGGCGGAACGCTCTGGGTGCCCCACCACGGCCTGGCGCGGGTCAACCCCGTGCACGTGGAGGATGTGGTCGACGCGGTGATCCGTTTCTTCGGATTCGAGCGCGGCATCGACTGCGTCTACGAGCTCGCCGGCCCCGCGGGCATCCCCTACAACGAGTTCATCGACCTGACCATCGCCGCGGCCGGCGGCAAGATCCGCCGCCGCAACGTCCCCAAGAAGGTCGTCGACAGCTACATCTTCTTGAAGGGCCTGTTCACCGACGTGACCGAGGCGCGCCGGGCATCGACGTACTTCAACCTGCACCACGAGCACGACATCTCCAACGCGCTCCACGAACTCGATTGGAAGCCCCGGCCCTACGCCCAGGGGATTCGCGAGGTGGCCCAGGCCGGGAACGGCGACTGGTGGCGCAGGGCCGCTCCGGAGTAGACGTGTTCGCCGCCCTCGCGCTGCTCGCCCCCGCGCTCCAGGACCCGATCCGCCTGACGCCGGGCACGCCCTTCCAGGGCGCGCTTCACCGCCTGGCCCACGCGCGGCAGGACTTCGAGCTGGAGGTGCCCGAGGGCCAGGTGTTCCTGGCCCTTTCCGCCAAGTCGGCCGGCCCGGACATCGACCTGTTCGGCGGCCCGGGCGACGCGCCCCTGAACCTGGAGGACGCCCCGCTGGCCTCCCTGTCCAGCATCGGCGTGGAGCGCATCGTCGCCGACCGCCTGAGCGAACCGCCGCTGGCCCCCGGGCTGTGGTGGTTTTCGGTGGCCACGCCGATCTGGGATCCCCTGTCGCCCCACGAGAACTCGCGCCCCAACGTCCCCTACACATTGGAAGTCGTGCTGCTCGCCCCGCGCACGGACGCCGTGCTCAGCCCCGGTCCCGCCCGGTCGTTTGCCCTGGACCCCGAGAGCGGCGGCTTCCGCACGTTCCGCATCGACGTGCCCAAGGACGCCTCCCTGCGCGTGGACCTGCACGGCGTGCCGGCGAACCTGGACCTGTTCGCCCGCCGCGGCTCGCCCATGACGGGCCTGGAAACGGCCCTGGCCAAGGCGCGCCACGATTGGGGCGCCGAAACGCTGCTGCTCACGCCCACTTCGCGGCCCTCGGTCCAGGAGGGCCCCTGGTTCATCGACGTCATGGACGCCTATTCCGCCAGCGTCTCGACGCCCTTCGAGATCCGCGTGTCCTTCGACCCCGCGCCGCCCGCGGAATGGAGTGTTCCGCCCCGGCTTGTTCCGCGCGCACCCGAAAAGCCCCTGGCCCGGGCGCTGGTGTCCGTGCTCGAGGTTTTTCCGAGAACGGCGGCGGCAGCGCCACGCTGATCGCACCCGACGGGCTGGCGCTGACCAACGCCCACGTGGTGGACAAGGGCGACCGAACGCCCGTGGACTCCGTGGTGCTGGCCGCCAACCTGGATCCACGGCGGCCGCCCGAGGAGTGCTTTCGCGCCACGGTCGTGCGCTTCGACGCGGACTTGGACCTGGCGCTGATCCAGGTGGACCGCGGCTTCTACGGCACGCCGCTCCCCGCGGACTATCGCTTCCCCAGCGTGGAACTGGCCCGCGAGGACCAGCTCGACATCGGCGATCCGCTGTGGATCGTGGGCTATCCGAGCCTGGGAGGCACCGGCAGCCGCGTTTCGATCCATTGCGCCCGCGGCATCCTCTCGGGCTTCGCGCGCGAGGAAGAGGGCGTGCTGCTCAAGACCGACGCGGCCGTGATCCCCGGCAACTCCGGCGGCGCGGCACTGGACCAGCAGGGCCGCCTGGTGGGCGTGCCCTCCGCCAACGTGGCCGACGAGAACGGCTCCGTGGGCCTGATCACGCCGCTCTCCCTCTTGCCCGCGGAGTGGCGCCGGGAAATCGAACAGCGCGCGAAGCGCTGATCAGTCGTGCTTCGCTCGGCGTCGCCGCAGTTCCTCCAGGAGCCAGTTCGCCAGCTTCTCCTTGCGAAAGAACGAGGGATCTCGCGTCGAGTCCATGTCCACGAACCGCATGTGGGTGTCATCTCCCCTCCCCGCGCGAACCCCGTAGATCGGCGTCGCGGGCTGCTCTCCCTGCCGGTAGGTCTCCACGCGCCCCTCCGCGAAGCGCTTGTCGATCTCGGCGGCGAGTTCGAGTTTGTGTTCGCCGCGCAAGCGCTGCTCCTCCAGGGCCAACTCCTCGATCGACTTGCCGGCGTACCAGCTCGGCCAATCGGCGGGCTGCCCGAGCAGGTCGAAGGACGCCGTCGGCTCCTGGATGGGGGCCGTTGCCGCGCTCCCTGCGGGCGGTGACAGGTCCTCGGCGGTTCGCGGCTCCTGCGCCGGCGGGGTGGTGGGAGTCTCCCCTTCGAGCCCCTCCGCATGGCTCCCCTGCTCCGGCGGCGGCAGATTCAGCGCGGCGGGTTCGCCTCTCCCAGGCCCAGTCCGCGAGACGAACAGCACCGTGGCGCCGCCCCCCAAAAGGAGAAGCACGCTCGCGAGCAGCACGGCGGTGCGGCCCCCTCCCAACTCCGCCGCGGGTCGCTCATCAGTCCTCATACGCCCTGAGCTTGGCCAGCACCGTGTAGTCCTCGATGGTGCTCGTGTCGCCGACGGTTTCGATTCCGGCGGCGATGTCGCGCAAGAGGCGGCGCATGATCTTGCCCGAGCGCGTCTTGGGCAGGGCCTCGGTGAAGCGGATCTCCGCGGGCCGGGCCACCTTGCCGATCTCGTGGATCACGTGCTTGTCGATGTCCGCGCGCAGCTCCGAGGAGGGCTTGAAGCCCGGCCCGAGCGTGATGAAGGCCACGATCGACTGGCCGGTAATGTTGTCGGGCCGGCCGACCACCGCGGCTTCGACCACGGCGGCGTGGCTCACCAGGGCGCTCTCCACCTCCATGGTGCTGAAGCGGTGGCCGGAGACCTTGATCACGTCGTCGATGCGGCCGACGATCCAGAAGTAGCCGTCCTCGTCGCGCCGCGCGCCGTCCCCGGCGAAGTAGAAGCGGCCCTCGAACTTCTTCCAGTAGGTGTCGACGTAGCGCTGCATGTCGCCCCAGATGCCGCGCAGCATCGAGGGCCAGGGCCGGCGGATCACCAGGAACCCGCCCTGGTTGGGGCCCAGCTCGTTGCCGTGCTCGTCCACGATGGCCGCGTCCACGCCGAAGAAGGGCCGCGTGGCCGAACCGGGCTTGGTGGTCGTGAGCCCGGGCAGCGGGGTGATCATGATCGACCCCGTTTCGGTCTGCCACCAGGTGTCCACGATCGGACAACGCCCCTGGCCGATGATCTGGTGGTACCAGATCCAGGCCTCGGGGTTGATCGGCTCGCCCACGCTGCCCAGGAGCCGCAGGGACGACAGGTCGAACTTCTTGGGATGCTCGTCGCCCCAGCGCATGAACGAGCGGATCGCCGTGGGCGCGGTATAGAAGATCGTCACCTTGTGGCGCTCGATGATCTCCCAGAAACGGCCGAAGTGCGGCGTGTTGGGCGCGCCCTCGTACATGACCACGGTGGCGCCGTTGGAGAGCGGCCCGTAGACCACGTAGCTGTGGCCCGTGACCCAGCCCACGTCCGCGGTGCACCAGTACACGTCCTCGTCGCGCAGGTCGAAGACGAACTGGCTGGTGAGGTAGGTCCCCACCAGGTAGCCCGCCGTGGTGTGCACGATGCCCTTGGGCTTGCCCGTGGAGCCGGAGGTGTACAAGAGGAACAAGAGGTCCTCCGAGTCCATGGGCTCGGGCTCGCACTCCGCGGAAACCAGCGCCACGGCGTCGTGCCACCACACGTCGCGCCTGGCGCTCCAAACCACCTCGTTCTTGGCGCGCTGCACCACGAACACGCTGTGCACGTCGGGGCAGGAGCTCAGGGCCTCGTCCACCTGGGCCTTGAGCGGCTGCACCAGGCCGCGCCGCCAGGAGCCGTCGGCGGTGATCACGGCCGTGCAGCCGCCGTCCAGGATGCGCTCCCGCAGGGCCGGCGCGCTGAAGCCGCCGAAGACCACCGAGTGGGCCGCGCCGATGCGCGCGCAGGCCAGCATGGCGATGGCGGCCTCGGGCACCATCGGCAGGTAGATCGCCACCCGGTCGCCCTTCTTGATCCCGCGCGCCTTGAGCGCATTGGCGAAGCGGCAGACTTCCTGGTGCAGCTCCTGGTAGGTCAGCGTGCGACGGTCGCCGGGCTCGCCCTCGAACACGATGGCGCGCTTGCCGGAGCGCACCGAGTTCACGTGGCGGTCGAGGCAGGCGACCGAGACGTTGAGCTTGCCGCCCACGAACCACTGGGCCACCGGCCGCTTGGACCAATCGAGCACGCGTTCGAAGGGCTGCATCCAGGGCAGTTCCCGCGCCACGCGCCCCCAGAAGAGCTCGGGCTCGTCCAGGGACTCGCGCAGCATGCGCTGATAGGCCTCTTCGCTCGACAGGCGCGCCTCGGCGGCGAAATCCGCGGCCGGGGGAAAGCGTCGATGCTCCTGCAGGACGTTCTCGATCTCTCCGCTCATCTGGGTGCTGCTGGGTGCTGCTCGGGAATTCCCCCGGGACCTGGGCCGCCGCGGGGGCGCCCCCGCGAAACCGGAACGTGGAGAGACTATGCGCCCGCGCGGCGCGCGAAAAGCGTGAAGTAGCGCGCCACCTTGCCCGCCAGCCGCAGGGGGTGGCGGAACTCCCGGACCAGGCGTCGGGGCCTGCCGTAGAAGCGCCGGTAGCCCTCGCGGATCTTGGCCTCGATCTCGGCCGCGCTCATGTGCTCGTTGCCCTCCAGCGCCTGGAAGCCGGTCATCGTGGCGTAGTCGAAGTCGCGCTCACCCCGCAGCATCTTGTACAGCGGCGTGCCGGGGTAGGCCGTCACCGCGCAGAACTGCACCTGGTCGGGATCGCAGCGCTCCACCAGGCGAAAAGTCTCCTCGGCCATGGCCGGGGTCTCCTCCGGGAAACCCACCATGCAGAAGGCGCGCGTCTCGATGCCCACCGCGCGGCAGTCCTTGAACACCTGCACCGCCTTCTCGTGGTCGGTGAGCTTGCCGCCGCAGTGCTTCTTCTGGATCTCCACGTTTCCCGACTCGACGCCCAGGGAGATGTGCTTGCAGCCGGCGCGCGCCATCTTCTCCAGGAGCTCGCGGTCGAGCACCTTGACCGCCGTCTCGCACTGCCACTCGAGCTTCAGTCCGCGCGCCAGGATCCCGTCGCAGATGGCGTGCACGCGGTTTTTCTGGGTGGTGAAGATCGGATCGCGGAAGACCACATGGTGCACGTGGTGCACCTTGACGATGTCCTCCAGTTCGGCGAGCACGTTCTCGGGCGAGCGGAAGCGGAAGCGCAGCCCCTGGGCCAGGGTGTAGCCGCAAAAACTGCAGTCCAGGGGGCAGCCCCGCGAGCTCTTGACCGTGGTCACCGGCCCGGCGATTCCCGGGAAGCGATAGGCCTGGTTGTCCAACAGGTGGCGCGCGGCGAGCGGCAGGCTGTCGAGGTCCTTGATCTTCTCGCGCTCCTCCTCGTGCACGATGCGGCCGCTCTCGGGGTCCTTCCAGGTGATGCCCGCGACGCCGGCGAAGGAGCGCTTGTCGCGCACGCGCTCCGCCAGCTCGAGCACGGTGAGTTCGGGCTCGCCGCGCACCACCGCGTCCACGTTCTCGCCGGAAAAGAGCTCCCCGGGCGTGAAGGTCACCTGGGAGCCCAGGATGGCCACCGGGATCTTGCCCTCCCGGCGCAGGCCGCGGGCCAGCTCCAGGTCCTTGTCCAGGGAGGTGGACGAGGAGTCCAGGGCCACGAAGTCCGGGCGCAGGGCCAGGATCGCGGTCTGTGCGGCCGCCGTCTGGGCCCCACGGGCGTCGGCGTCGAAGATCGAGACTTCAAAGCCCGCCTGCTCCAGCACGCCGGCCACGTGGGCCAGCTCGATGGGCGGGTAGAGCAGGTTGGGGTTGACCGCCATGCCGAATCCGCCCATCAACCCGCGGCTGACGCGGAATTCGGGCGGGCTCGGGGGGTTGACCAGGACGACTTTCACGGGGCGCGACTCGTAGGCCAAGCCTACTCGCTGCGCAGCTCCCCGCCCAACCGCTCCACTTCGGCCCGCAGGCGCTTCTGGAACTTTTGGCCGTCCTGCTCGTCCAGGGTGCGGTTCTCGTCCTGCAGCAGCACGTGCCAGGCCAGGGATTTCCGGCCCGGGCCCAGGTTGGGGCCCTGGTAAAGGTCGAACAGCTCGGTGCCCGCCACCAGTCCCTTGCCGGCCCGTTCGATCGCCGCCACCCCCTGGTCTGCGGGCAGTTCCGCGGGCACGGCCAGGGCCACGTCGACCTTGGTGCCGGGGAAGCGGGGCACGCTGCGGTACAGCACGCTGCGCCGCGGCGCAGAGAGCAGCGCGTCGATCGAGAGCACCGCCCCCGCCGCATCGCTCGCCAGTTCCCCCGAAAGGCCCAGGCGGCGCGCCAGGGCGGGATCGAGGTGGGCCAAGAAGCCCAGGTTTCCGAGGCGCTTCGCCCGGCCCGGGTTGGCCCAGCGGGGCAGCCCGCCCCCGGGCTCCCCGGGCTCCCCGGGCTCCCCGGGCTCCACGGGCGCGGCGCGGAAGCTCTCGCTCGCCAGGCCCAGGTGCAGCAGCAGGTCCTCGACGACGCCCTGCAGGTGGAGCAAGAGGTCCGCGTCCCAGCTCGCGGCCGGCCCGGCGTCGGAGCCCCTGGCACGCGCCCACAGGAGCGCCAGCTCGTGCACTTCGCGGGGCTCGCCCGAGGCGTCGGAATGCTCGGGCAGGTACCCCTTGCCGATCTCGAACACGCGCACGTCGGCGCGCTGGCGGCGGTTCTCCACGAGCCCCGTGAGCAGGCTCGGGAACACCTCGCGGCGCAGGCGCGAAACGCCCTCGGCCACCGGGTTCACCACCTGGACGTGGGGTTGGGCCAGGGTGCCCAAGGACTCCAGCAGCGCATCGGGCAGGAACGAGTAGCTGATGGTCTGGTGGAAGCACGCGCCCCCGGCCAGTCGGTCCTCGATGCGCCGCACCAGTTGCAGGCGCGGATCGCGCGCCACGGGCGTCAGCTCGCCCGAGAGCGGCCGCTCGGCGATGTTGCCGTAGCGGTGGATGCGTCCGACCTCCTCGATCAGGTCGTGCTCCGCCGTCAGGTCCTTCGTCGCCCGGATCGCGGGAACCGACACGCTCCACTCCGCCCCCGTGCCGCGCGGCAGAAGCTCGAGCCGCGTCAGGATCGAGCGGATGTCCTCATCGGAGAGCTCGATCCCCAGCACCTCGCGCACGCGGGCCGGCCGCAGGCTCAGCGTGCGGGCCGGATCCTGCCACGCACCGGCGTCGCTCACGGGAGCCGCGATGCGCGCGCCGGGTTGAATCGACTGCAACAGACGCACCAGGTGGCCGGCGGCCTGGGCCACCAGGGTCGGCGACAGGTGCTTCTCGAAGCGCGCCGAGGCCTCGCTGCGCAGGCCGAGGCGCGCGCTGGTGCGGCGGATGCCGGCGGGCAGGAAACTGGCCACCTCGAGCACCAGGGAGTGGGTGCCTGCCTCGACTTTCGAGGCCTCACCGCCCATCACGCCCGCCAGGGCCACGGGCGCGCCGCCGGAGGTGATCAGCAGATCGGTGGATTCGAGGGCGCGCTCCTCGCCGTCGAGCGTCTGCATGCGTTCGCCCGCGCGCGCCTCGCGCACGACGATGCCGTCCGCGGCGAGCCGCTGGCGGTCGAAGAGGTGATTGGGCTGGCCCAGATCGAGCATCACGAAGTTCGACAGGTCCACCAGCAGGTCGATGGGCCGCTGGCCCACCGCCAGCAGCAAGTGCCGCATCCAATCGGGCGAGCGGCCGTTGGCGACACCCTCCAGGGCCAGGGCCAGATAGCGCGGGCAGGCCTGCGACTCGATCTTGACCGGGATCGCGGGCCCGGAGCCGGCCGCCGGCAGGCTCGTGTCCAGGGGCTTCAGCGTGCGCGAATGAATGGCCGCGATCTCGCGAGCGAATCCGCGGTGCCCCCACAGGTCCGGCCGGTGCGTGACCGACTTGTTGTCGATCTCGATCACCCAATCCTCCAGATCCAAGGCCGCGGCCACGGGCCGGCCCACTTCGGCGCTGGGCGCGAGCACCCAGATGCCCGAGTGCTCCTCGCCCAGGCCCAACTCGCGCTCGGAGCAGATCATCCCGTTGGATTCCTGCCCGCGGATTTTGGTCTTCTTGAGCTTCAAGCCGCCGGGCAGCTCGACCCCGGCCAGGGCGACGGCGACTTTCTGGCCCGCGTCGACGTTCGGCGCGCCGCAGACGATCTGCAGCGGCTCCCCCTGCCCCACGTCCACCGTGCAGACGCTCAGGTGGTCCGAGTCGGGGTGCTTGACGCGCGTCTTGACCAGGCCCACGGTGACGTCGGACAGGCAGGGCGCGAAGCGCGAGAGGCCCTCCACCTCGGCGGTGGACAGCGTCAGGTCCGCGGCCAACTGCTGCGGGGTGATGCCCGAGAGGTCCACGTGGCGGGCGAGCCAGCGATAGGAAAGGTGCATGGCGCGGGCTCCTAGGAGAACTGCTCGAGGAAGCGCAGGTCGCCGGCCAGGAGCCGGCGCACGTCGTCGATCTGGAAGCGCAGCATCACCAGGCGCGACAGTCCCAACCCGAAGGCGAAGCCGCCCCAGACCTCGGGATCGATGCCCGAGGCCCGCAGCACGTTGGGGTGCACCATGCCGCAGGGGAGCAGCTCGATCCAGGTGGATTGCTTGCAGACGCTGCAGCCCGCCTTGCAGAACGGGCAGCGCGCATCGAGCTCGAAGCCCGGCTCGACGAAAGGGAAATAGCCGGGCCGCAGGCGCACCTCGATCTCGCGGCCGAACACGCCGCGCAAGAGCACCTTCATGGTGCTGATCAGGTGCGCCACGGAGATGTGCTTGTCGATCACCAGGCCCTCCATCTGGTGGAAGGTGTGCTCGTGGCTGGCGTCGGTCGTCTCCTGGCGGAAGACCTTGCCGGGCACGATGGCGCGGAAGGGCGGCTTCAGGCGGCGCATGGCGCGCACCTGGACGGCGGAGGTGTGCGTGCGCAGCACGAGCTTGCCCTCGGGATCGCAGCGGAAGGTGTCCTGCATGTCCCGGGCCGGGTGGTCCTTGGGGATGTTCAGGGCCTCGAAGTTGTGCAGGTCGGTCTCCACCTCGGGGCCGTCGAGCACCAGGAAGCCCATGGCGTGGAACAGGTCCGTCAGTTCGCGGGTCAGCTGCGTGATCGGGTGCAGCGAGCCGCGCTCGGCGCGCACCGCGGGCAGCGTGGCGTCGAAGCCGGCGGAAGAACGCAGGGCGGCCAGCGCGGCCTGGGCCAGGCGCTCGCGCGAGGAGGCCAGGGCCGCCTGGATCTCCAGCTTGAGTTGATTCGCGGCCCGGCCCGCGGCCGGACGCTCAGGACCGGGCAGGCTCGGCACCGCGGCCAAGAGACCGGCCACGATGCCGCCCTTGTCGAGGTACTCGCGCTCGATGGCGCGCAGTTCGTCCTCCGTGGCCGCGGCGGCGATGCGCTCGCGGGCCTGATTGGTCAAGTTCGTCGTGGTCTCCATCGAGGTTTCCAGCCCGGAACCATGCTCCGAAAATCGCCCCAGGAAAAAAACGGCCCGGGAGAAACTCCCAGGCCGAGGACGGATCGCGGCGGGGCGAAACGACTAGCCGCGGGCGGACTTGGCCTCGGCGACGAGGCGTGTCGAAGGCCGCCGGATCGTGGATCGCGATCTCGGACAGCTGCTTGCGGTTCAAGGCGATCTTGGCCTTCTTCAGGCCGTCGATGAACTGCGAGTAGGGCATCCCGCGCATGCGCGTGGCCGCGTTGAGGCGCACGATCCACATGGCGCGGAAGTCGCGCTTGCGGGCGCGGCGGTCGCGGCTGGCGTAGGCCCAGGCGCGCAGCAGGGTTTCGCTCGCCGTGCGCCACAGGCGCGAACGGCCCCCGCGGTAGCCGCGGGCCAGCTTCAGGCGACGGTTCTTCTTTTGACGGCTCGGAGGGCCGTAGGTCACGCGTGTCATGGATCAGCCCCCCATCATCTTGCGGATCAAGGTCGACCAGGTGCTGTCGAGCACCATCCGCTTGCGGATCGTGCGACTGGTCTTCCCGGGGTACGGAGCGTGGCCGTGGCCGCGCGCGGGGTGGCTGCACACGGCCTTGCCGTGCTTCGAGATCCGGAAGCGCTTCTTCACGGAGCTCTTGGTTTTCATCTTGGGCATCGAACTGCCTTGCGTGAGGGACCTTGGCGGAGCGCGGGCAGGACCGCGACTTGGGAACCCGATTCGGATCCGTAGGGCCGAAGAGCTTAGCGGCCAGGCCTTCCGAAGCAAGCACCGCCCCGGGTGTTCAGGGGCCCCCGGGCGATCCCCCGCCGGGCCTCCAGGGCCCCCAGGGGGGCTCGAGGGGCCTTTCCAGGCCCCCGGTGCCGAGGGGGGGTGCTCCTCCCCCGCGGGCAGACGTCCCTGGGCCCACCCCGAGCCGCCGAAGGCCCGCCCCCGACGGCCCCAGGAGAGTGCGGCGGTCCGGCCTCCCCCGTGACGGACAGTTCATACGGGGGCCCTCCGCGGGTCCGTTCCCCCGGTCGCCCGGGGCCTGGGCGTTGATCGGCCCGCGGGCATTCCGTACCAAGGTCTGGGCCGAGCGCGCCAGCGGACGGACAGGCCGTTGGAGCGATGGACACCGGGCAGGCCGGTGTCGGACCCTCGGCCCAGGGAGGGGACCATGATCGCGACTGCGTTGGTTTCCGTGGCGCTGGGCGCCGCGTGCGGGTGGATGGCCCATCGATCCAAGGAGGCCACGCGCTGGCGGGTGCTCGACGAGTTGTACTCGCGCAAGTGGAAGCTGGCCGACCAGCAGCGCGAGGAGGCGCTCAGGACAGCGGCCCAGGCGCGCCAGGAGGCGAGCCAGTGGGCGGCCCGGCTGGCGGAACAGGCAGCCGAGTTCGAGGCCCTGCGGGAGGCGGCCCAGCAGGCGGACATCGATCGACGCCGGGCGCTCGCCCTGCTTGAGCGTCGGGAGCACGACTTCGCCCTCTGCCGCGAGTCGGCGCTGGAGGGCACGCGGGCCAGGGCCCTGGGGGACTTCCTGCTCGCCGACGCGCGGGGTCGCGCGGATTCGGCGGCCCAAGCCGTGGATCAGGCCTACGACGAGCTGATGGACCGGGACTCGCGGCTCTCCGCGAGCGAGGGGCGGCTGGCCGAGGCCCAGGAGCACTGCGGCCGCTCGAGCGCCGAACTCGCGCGCGTGCAATTCGCGCTGGACCAGGCCCAGGATGCCCGGGCGGGGTTGCTCGCGGACCTCGAACGGTCCCGCGCCGACGGGGAACGACTGGCCCAAACGCTCGAGGGGATCCAGCGCGAGGCGCACCGGGTGCCGGCGCTGGAACTCCAGCGGGCGGAGCTCGAGTCCCGTCTGGGACAGGAAGTTCTGCGGGTTCAGGGCCTGGTGGAACGTCTCGGCGAAGTGGAACCTCGCGCCCGGCGCGCCCAGGAACTCGCCCAGAAACTCGAGCGGGAACTCGCCCGGGTGGGCGCCCGCGGGGACGACCTGGAGGCGCGCCTCGCAGAGGCCCGTTCCTCCGCGGACGAGCTCGCGAGCCTGCGCGCGGACTTCGCACGCTCGCTCAGCGACGGCCAGGCGCTCGCGGCCCAGCTCGCGCGCGAGCGGGAGCAGGTCGGGAAGCTCGAGGCGGCCCAGGTCGCGCGCGCGGAGGACCTGCGCACGGAGAAGCGCGAGTCCGCTCGCCTGGCCAAGGAGCTCTCCCTCGCGCTGGCCGGCGCAGAGTCCGCCCAGGGAAGCAGCGCACGACTCGCCGAACGCGTGGCCGCCCTGGAGTCCGCGCTCGCCGCCCGCGACCAACGGATCAAGACCCTGGTCCCCCAGCCGCGACCGAAGGACGCGCGCCCGGGAGGCCGACCGGCGGCGAAGACGGGCTTGGAACGGAGCGGAGGCCAGCGCCCGGCTCAGCGCCCAGCCCAGCGTTCCGCCGCCGACGACCTGCGGCGCATCGCGGGCATCGGCCCGGTGCTGGCGAAGAAGCTCCAGCGCCTGGGCGTCGAGTCCTTCGAGCAACTCGCGGCCCTGACGCGCACCGAGATCGAGGCCCTGGCGAAGCAACTGGGCATCGGTGCGGAGCGCATCCGCCGCGAGGGTTGGATCGCCTCCGCGCGCGTGGCGTTGCGCAGCAGGGATGGCGGCTAGATCGTCGGGCCCAGGGAATTTCGAGCGCGAAGCCCTGGCCCGCGGCGCGGCGCTACTTGTGCGCCAGGAGCATCGTCATGCGCTTGCCCAGCATCCTGGGTGTCGATTCGACCCGGCCCACGTCGGCCAGGGTCTCGGCGACTTGCTGCATGACGCGGTAGCCGTGCTCGGGGTGGTCCATCTGCCGGCCCTTGAAGACGCACACCACCTGCACCTTGTGGCCCTCGATCAGGAACTCGCGGCCTTGCTTGACCCGATATTCCAGGTCGTGGGGGTCGATCATCGGGCGCACGCGCAACTCCTTGAGCTGCGAGGTGTGGTGCTTGTGCCCCTCGCGGTCCTTCTTGCGCTGCTCGTACTTGAACTTGCCGAAGTCGAGGATCCGGCACACCGGCGGCACGGCCGTGGGCGAGACCTCCACCAGATCCAGGCCCACCTCCTCCGCGCGCCGTCGGGCGTCCTCGACGTTCACGATTCCGAGCTGCTCACCCTTCTCGTCGATCAGGCGGACTTGAGGGATGCGGATCTGTCGGTTGACTCGGAATTGGCGTGAAGTCACTGGGCTTTCGGTTCGGCGGAGTGCGCGGAAATGGGCGGAAAAAGGACCGGGGAAGGACGGAGGGCCGGACCCGGCTGCGACGGGCCCCTGAAGATAGGTCGGATCAGCCTAGCGCGCCAGTCGAGCCCCGGCGGCTAAAAATGCCCGGCCAGGGCGCGATCAACCCGGAACCACGGTGCGGATGTGGACTTCGGCCAGTTGCTCGGGGGCCACCGGCGAGGGCGCCTCGCACATCAGGTCGGCCGCGGAGGCGGTCTTCGGGAAGGCCACCACCTCGCGGATGTTGTCCATTCCCAGGGACAGGGCCACGATCCGGTCCAGCCCCATGGCGAACCCGGCGTGGGGCGGAGCGCCGGAGGCCAGGGCCTCGACGAAGAACCCGAACTTGCGCTGCCGCTCCTCGGGGGTGATGCCCAGGATCTGGAAAACGCGCTCCTGGACGTCAGGACGGTGGATCCGCACCGAACCCGACCCCAATTCCCAGCCGTTGTAGACCAGGTCGTAGGAGCGCGAGGCCAGTTGGGCCGGATCGGCCGACTCCCCCCCCAAGGTCCAGTCCTCGGGCGCCGTGAACGGGTGGTGGGCGGAGAACCAGCGGCCCGCGTCCTTGTCGTATTCGAAGAGCGGGAAGTGGGTCACCCAGGCGAAGGCCTGGATCGACTTGTCGGCCAGGGAGAAGCGCTTGCCCAGTTGCACGCGCAGCTCTCCCAGCACCTTGCGGACCATGTCCTGGTCGCCGGCGGCGAACAGGCAGGTGTCGCCCTCGCGGGCCCCCAAGAGGGTCATCAGGCGCTCCGCGGAGGCGGCGTCGGGCACGAAGCGCGCCAGGGGGCCGGAGCTTCCCTCCCGCGCGGCCTTCCAGTACGCGAGGCCCGAGGCACCCAGACCCTTGGCCACTTCCTCCAGGCCGGTGATGTCCTTGCGCGAGAGCGCGTGTGGCGCGGGCACGGCGAGCCCCATGACGCGGCCGCCCGCGGCCAGGGCCCCCGTGAACACTCCAAAACCCGACGTCGAGGCCCAGGGGGCCAAGTCCTTGAGCTCCAGGCCGAAGCGCAGGTCGGGCTTGTCCACGCCGAAGCGCTCCATGGCTTCTTCCCAGCGCAGCCTGGGGAACGGGAGCTTGAGCTCGAGCCCCATGGCCGCGCGCCAGGTCTCGCGCATCACCTGCTCCCAGACCGCGAAAACGTCCTCCTCCTCGACGAAGGACATTTCCATGTCGAGCTGCGTGAATTCCGGCTGGCGGTCCGCGCGCAGGTCCTCGTCGCGGAAGCAGCGCGCTACCTGGAAGTACTTGTCGAGGCCGGCCACCATCAAGAGCTGCTTGAAGATCTGCGGCGACTGCGGGAGCGCGTAGAACTCGCCCGGGTGCACGCGCGAGGGCACCAGATAGTCCCGGGCACCCTCGGGGGTGGCCTTGGTGAGGATCGGAGTCTCGACCTCGATGAAGCCCTGGGCCTCGAAGGCCTTGCGCATGGCGCTGATCAGGCGCGCGCGGTGGGCCAGGTTCTTCTGCATCGCCGAGCGGCGCAGGTCCAGGTAGCGGAACTTGAGGCGCGTCTCCGTGGAGACCTCCTCGTCCCCGTCGATCACGAAGGCCGGCGTGCGCGAGGGCGAGAGCACCTCCAGGCGTTCGGCCACCAGTTCGATCCGGCCCGTCTCGCGGTCCGGGTTCACGTTGGCCGCGTCGCGGGCGTGGACCGGGCCGGTGACGCTGATCACGTACTCGCCGCCCAGCTTGACCGTGGCCGAGAGCTTCTCGTCCAGCACCACCTGGGTCAGCCCGTAGCGGTCGCGCAGGTCGATGAAGTAGATGCCGCCGTGGTTGCGCCGGGCAGCCACCCAGCCGTTGAGCGTGACGGTCTTGCCCACGTCGGTGTGGCGCAGCTCGCCGCAGGTGTGCGTGCGACGCCAGTTGCCCGCCGCGGCCGCCATCAGGTCCTCACGCGCTCGCGGCCGGCGCTCGTCTGCACCGAGAGCCGCGTCAGGGCGCGCCGCAGGGAGGCCTCGGCCCGCAGGAGGTCGAGGGCTTCCTCGGCGGGCATGGGAGACGCGGGCTTGCCGCGCCCCGCCAGGCGTTCGCGGGCGCGCTTCTCCGAGGCGCGGGCCCGCTGCTCGTCGATTTCCTCGGGCCGCTCGCCGGCCTCGCACACGACCCGCACGGTGTTCTCGCGCACCTCCGCGAAGCCCTCGGAAACGAACAGCGTCTTGGGGGTGCCGTGCTCCACGTAGCGCAGCTCGCCGATGGCGATCGCAGTCACCATGGGCGCGTGCCTGGGCAGGATGCCGAAGGCGCCGTCGGCGCCGGGCAGCCGCACGCTCTCGACCTGCACGTCGAGGGCGATGCGGTCGGGCGTGATCACCCTGAGGGTCAGTTGGCCGGCCATGGCTCCTAGCCCTGCAGCTTCTTGGCGCGCTCGATGGCCGACTCGATGTTCCCGCACATGTAGAAGGCCTGCTCGGGCAGTGCGTCGTGCTTGCCTTCGACGATCTCCTTGAAGCCGCGCACCGTGTCCTCGCGGGACACGAACACGCCCGGCGTGCCGGTGAATTGTTCCGCCACGAAGAACGGCTGCGAAAGGAAGCGCTGGATGCGGCGCGCGCGGGCGACCACGCGCTTGTCCTCGTCGGACAGTTCCTCGATGCCCAGGATGGCGATGATGTCCTTCAGGTCGTTGTAGCGCTGCAGGATCTGCTGCACCGCGCGGGCCACCTGGTAGTGATCCGCGCCGACCACCTGCGGGTCGAGCATTCGCGACGTGGACTTGAGCGGGTCCACGGCCGGGAAGATGCCCAGCTCGGCGATCTTGCGCTCGAGGATGATCGTCGAGTCCAGGTGCGCGAAGGTGGCCACGGGCGCCGGGTCGGTGATGTCGTCGGCCGGCACGTACACGGCCTGCATCGAGGTCACCGAGCCGTCGGAGGTCGAGGTGATGCGCTCCTGGAGCGCGCCCATCTCCGAGGCCATGGTCGGCTGGTAGCCCACGGCCGAGGGCATGCGGCCCAGGAGCGCGGACACTTCGGAACCGGCCTGCACGAAGCGGAAGATGTTGTCGACGAACAGCAGCACGTCCTGGTTCTTGACCTCGCGGAAGTACTCGGCCATGGTCAGGCCCGAGAGCGCCACGCGCAGACGCGAGCCGGGCGGCTCGTTCATCTGGCCGAAGACCAGCACGGCGTTGTCGATCACGCGCGCCTGCTTGCCGTCGGGCGTCTTGTAGGTGGCCTCGGACATCTCCAGCCACAGGTCGTTGCCCTCGCGGGTGCGCTCGCCGACGCCGCAGAAGACCGAGAAGCCGCCCTTCTCCACCGCGGTGATGCGGATCAGTTCCTGGATCAGCACGGTCTTGCCCACGCCGGCACCACCGAACAGGCCGATCTTGCCGCCCTTGGCGAAGGGGCACAGGAGGTCGACCACCTTGAGGCCGGTCTCGAACACCTCCGAGATCGCCTTCTGCTTCTCGAAGGCCGGGGCCTCGCGGTGGATCGGCCAGAACTCTGTGGCCTTGAAGGCCCCCGAGGACTGCTGGTCCAGGGCCTGGCCCAGGAGGTTGAAGATCCGCCCCTTGGTGACCTCGCCCACCGGGACCTTGATCGGTCCTCCGGTGTCCAGGGCCGTCATGCCCCGCCGACAGCCGTCGGTGGTCGACATGGCGACGCAGCGCGCCACGTCGTTGCCCAGGTGCTGGGCCACCTCGAGCGTCAGGTCGATGTCCTTGGCGGAGTCCTTGACGTGGACGGCGGAGTAGATCGCCGGCAACTTCCCGGCCGGGAAGCGCACGTCGACGACGGGGCCGAAGATCTGGGCGACGGTGCCGGTATTGGCGGTGCTCATGCGGGTTCTCTCGGGTTCGCTCGCCATCAGCGCAGCGCCTCGGCGGCGCCGACGATGTCGAGCAGATCTTTGGTGATGCCTTCTTGGCGCTTGCGGTTGTAGACGCTCTTCAGCTCGGACTGCATCGTGGTGGCGGCGTCGGTCGCGTTCTTCATCGACATGCGCCGGCTGGCGTATTCCGAAGTGATCGATTCGAGCAGCGCGTTGAACACGCGCGTCTCCAGGTAGCGCGGCACGAGCTTCTCCACCAGGGTCGTGACGTCCGGCTCGAGGATCACGTTGGAGGCGTCCTTGGCGGCGCCCTTCTGCTGCGCGCCCCCCTGCTTCTGCACCGGCAGGAGCGTGGTGAACGTCGGCACGTACTTGGCCATGGACTCGAAGGCCGTGTAGAGCACGACCACCTCCCGGTAGGCCCCCGTGCCGAAGGCGTCGGAGAGCGCGCGGGCGGTGAATTTCGCCAGGCGGTAGTCGACCTTCTCCAGCGGCGGCTCCACGAAGTAGCGCTCGACCTTGAAGCCGCGCTTCTGGGCGTACTGGTAGCCCTTGCGGCCGTAGACGAAAAAGCGCACGTCCGCTCCCGGGCGGGCGGAAAGCCAGCGTTCCAGGGCCTGGAACACGCCGGAGTTGTAGGCGCCGCACAGTCCGCGGTCGGAGGTCACGAGGAGCACCGCCAGCGCCTCGCCCTTGCCGCGCCGGAAGGCGGAGAGTTCGGCCAGGCTCTCGTCACCGGCGAGGCGCGAGAGCAGCTGGGCGATCTCGGTGGCGTAGGGGCGCGAGGCCACCGCGCGATCCTGGAAGCGACGCAACTTCGTCGTCGCGACCATTTCCATGGCGCGCGTGATCTGCTTGATGTTGCCTACGGACTTGATCCGTACGCGGAGATCGCGAACTGAAGCCACGCTAGCCCACCAGTTGCTTCTTGACCGACTTGATCGCGGCGTCGATCACGCTCTTCGACTTGTCGGAAACTTGCTTGGTCTCGAGGATTTCCTTGCCCACCGCCGCGTGGGACTCGCGCATCAGGGCCAGGAAGGCCGTCTCGAACTCGGGGATGCGCTTGGTGGGGAAGTCGTCCAGGGCGCCGCTGGTGCCGGCGTGGATGATCATGATCTGCTCCTCCACCGGGACCGGCTGGTACTGGCCCTGCTTGAGGATCTCGACCAGCTTCTCCCCGCGCGTCAGCGACGCCTGGGTGGCCTTGTCGAGGTCCGAGCCGAACTGGGCGAAGGCCTGCAGCTCGCGGTACTGCGCCAGGTTGATGCGCAGACCGCCGGCGATCTTCTTCATGCCCGGGATCTGGGCCGAGCCGCCCACGCGGGAGACCGAGATGCCGACGTTGACCCCCGGGCGGACGCCCGAGTTGAACAGCGAGGATTCGAGGAAGATCTGACCGTCCGTGATCGAGATCACGTTGGTGGGGATGTAGGCCGAGACGTCGCCCTCCTGGGTCTCCACCACCGGCAGCGCGGTGATCGATCCCCCGCCGGCCTTGTAGGCCTTGGGGTTGATCTTGTGGGCCTCGCGCGAGAGCTTGGCCGCGCGCTCCAAGAGGCGGCTGTGCAGGTTGAACACGTCGCCGGGGAAGGCCTCGCGGCCCGGCGGGCGGCGCAAGAGCAGCATCACCTGGCGATAGGCCAGCGCCTGCTTGTACAAGTCGTCGTACATGATCACGACGTGCCGACCCTCGTCGCGGAAGCGCTCGGCCATGGTGACGCCGGCGTAGGCCGCCAGGTACTGCATCGAGGCCTCGTCGTTGGCGCTGGCGCAGACCACGATCGAGTAGGACAGGGCCCCGCCCAACTCGAGGCGGCGCACCAGGTCGACCACCGTCGACTGCTTCTGGCCCATGGCGACGTAGACGCAGATCACCTGGGCGGGGTTCTTCGGATCGCCGCCGCCGGTGGTCTTCTGGTTCAGGATCGTGTCGATCAGAAGCGCCGTCTTGCCCGTCTGGCGGTCGCCGATGATCAGCTCGCGCTGGCCGCGACCGATGGGGATCATCGCGTCGATGGCCTTGATGCCCGTCTGCAGCGGTTCCTTGACCGGCTCGCGCTCGACCACGTTGGGGGCCGGACGCTCGATGGGCATGTAGTCCGACTGGCTGACCGCCAGCGGTCCCTTGCCGTCGATCGGGTCGCCCAGGGCGTTGACCACGCGGCCCAAGAGCGACGGGCCGGTGGGCACCGAGATGATGCGACCGGTGGTCTTGACCACGTCGCCTTCCTTCACCTTGGTGGCCGAGCCCAGCAGCACGCAGCCCACGTTGTCCTCCTCGAGGTTCAGCGCCACGCCGCGCACACCGCCGGGGAACTCCAAGAGCTCGTTCATCATGCAGTCGTCGAGGCCGTAGACGCGCGCCACGCCGTCGCCGACCGAGAGCACCGTCCCCACCGACTGGAGCGAGGTCTCGCCCTTGTACGTCTCGATCTCCTTCTTGAGGACCGAGGTCACTTCACCGGGTCGCAGTTCCATGTTGATTCCTGGTTCCTGAGTTCAGCGCAGTCGCGCGGAGTTGAGATGGGTGCGCAGACCTTCGAGGCGTCCCTGCGCCGAGACGTCCAGCATGCGGTTGTCGACGTAGATGCGTGCGCCGGCCAGCAGCGAGGGCTCGACCTGCAAGCGGAGCGTGACTTCCTTGCCCAGCACCTGGCCCAGGGAAACGCACAGCTCGGCCAGTTCGCCGGGAGCCATGGGCCGCGCCGACTCCACGCGCCCCTCGACCGCGTTGCGTCCCCGCAGGGCGCAGCGCTTGAAGGCCGCGGGCAGTTCGCGCAAGAGCTCCAGCCGGCGCTTGTCGGCCACCAAGCGCAGGAAATTGGCCGTGATCGGCGCCAGCGTGAGGGCCAGGCGCTCGATCCGCTCGCGCTTCTCCCTCGCCGGGACGCGCGCGTCGAAGATCCAGGCGGACTGGGCCTCGCTGTCCAGCAGCAGGGCGAGCTGCGCCACGTCGCGCGTGACGGCCTCCAGTTCGCCCTTCTCCTTGGCGAGCTGGTAGAGCGCGAACGCATAGCGCGCCGCGACCGGGCCGACCTTGACGGTGTCTGCGAGGGATTCGTTCACGATTTCACCTGGATCTGCCTGCGTCGAGCCCCGGGCTCAACGCCGCACCCCGGACTTCATCTTGACCAGGACGTCCCCGACCAGCCGGCGGTCGTCGTCCGTGCCGACATTGCGCTGCAGCACGGCTCCGGCGGCCGAGAGCGTCAGTTCGACCACCTCGCCGCGGATGGCGGCCAGGGCCTTCTGCTTCTCGACCTCGATCTCCCGTCGAGCCTGCTCCAGGAGCTTGTCGGCCTCGGTCTTGGAGGCCGCTTCCACCTGCTTGCCCACCAGCTCCGCGCGCGCGCGGGACTCGGCCACGATGCGCGCCGCTTCCGCGCGCGCCTCGGCGAGCCGGGCCTCCACTTCGACCTTGGCGCGGTCGGCGTCCGCGGACGCCTTCTGCGCGGCCTCGATGGCGCGCTCGGCACGGCCGTCGCGCTCCGTCAGGGCCTTGGTGATCGGCCCCATGACGAACTTCCAGATCGCCGGCAGCGCCAGCGCGAAGATCAGGAGCGTCCACAGGTAGTTGCCGAGGTGCGAGAGCTCCAGCGGGTTGAATCCCCCGCCGTGTCCCTCTTCCAGGGCGAGCGGAAGCATGGCAAGCATCGACATGGTTTGGATGGGCTCGGGGCCGCGGGCGGACGGGGGGAGTTCCCGGGGCGCGCGCGGGCGACCGTCGCCCGCGAACGCGCGCCCCTTCCGCCCGCGAGCGCTACTTCAGCGCGATCAAGAGCGTGACGACGACGCCGAACAGCGCGACCCCTTCGACGAAGGCCGCCAGGATGATCGAGCTGCCGCGGATTTCTCCGGAAGCCTCGGGATTGCGCGCGATGCCCTCGTTGGCGGCCGCGCCGATCTTGCCGATGCCGAGGCCGGCACCGATGGCGGCGATGCCCGCGCCGATGCCTGCGCCCATCTTGGCCAGGCCGGGGCCGACGTCACCTGCAGTCTGAAGCATTTCGGGAAGGGTCATTGGTTCTCCTGAGCGCGGCTCGTTCGCCGCAAGGGTTGCAAAGAAGTGGAAATCAGGCGGAAGGATCCCCGGGCAATCAATGCTCGGGGTGGACGGACATTTGAACGAACAGGATCGAGAGCTGCGTGAAGATGAACGCCTGCAGCAGCGCCACGAAGGACTCGATGATCATGATGAACACGGCGAACCCGATCGCCAGCGGCGAGGTGGCCCAGCCCACCAGGGGGCCGTTCTCGGCGGCGAAGAAGAACACCAGGCCGAGGAACGAAAGCACGACCATGTGCCCGCCGTTCATGTTGGCGAACAGACGGATGGTCAGGGCGAAGGGCTTGACCACCAGGCCGACGATCTCGACGAAGAACATCAGGGGCCACAGGGCCAGCGGCACGTGCGGCACCAGGTTCTTCCAGAACGCGAACGGCCCCTGCACGACCATTCCGCAGCCGATCATGGCCAGGAAGGTCACGCTGGCCAGGGCCCCGGTGACCCAGATGCTCGCCGTGGCGGTCGCGCCGCCAGGGATCAGGCCCAAGAGGTTCATGAACAGGATGAAGAAGAACAGCGTCAGGAAGAAGGGCAGGAACCTGCCGCCGCTCTCCTTGCCCATGGTCGGGTAGACCATGTCGTCGCGCACCCAGGCGGCGAAGCCCGCCAGCACGCGCGTCAGGGCATCGCCGCCGCCGCGCTTCAGGTGGGCCGGGACGCCCGAGAACCCCACCAGGATGATCAGCACCGCGGCCAGTTGGAACAGCTGCAGGTTCGTCAGCACCATCTGCACGCCGTCGGCGTGCTGGTCCATGTCGAACAGCGCGGGCAGCTGGGGCAGGGTCAGCGAAAACAGCGGATGGTGGTTCGCGTCCACCAAGGTCGCCGGGATCAAGTGCATGTACAGCGCGGTGAACACGCTCGCCGACTGCTCGGGGTCCGGTCCGTGGTGCGGCACGAATTGGAAGCACACGGCGATCGGAACCAGCACGATCGCCAGGATCAGGATCCAGCGGAGCATGGTCTACGCGCTTCTCCTCGAGGCCGCGAGCGCCCCCTGGGCGCGCCGGGCGGCAATCAACTTGGACAGGTCCCAGGTGGACAGCGGCAGGGTGAGCAGCACGGCCGCGGCGAAGGCCAGCAGGAAGGCCTGCCAATCGGCGAGCTGCGCCAGTTCCTCCACGAAACGGAACAGCAGCGCGAACAGGAGGGCCGCGCCGAACTTGGCCGCCACGGCCTCGATTTGGGCCTGCCCCGCGCGCGCCGGGCTGCGCGCCAGCCAATGGGCCTGCCAGGCGACACCCAGGGCGGCCAGCAGGCCTCCCAGGCAGTAGCCCAGGAGCAGACCCGTCCCCTGTGGACTTCCCGCGCCGCCCTCCAGCTGGAGGGCGATGGCCAATGCAGCCGCGAGTCCGGCGGCGAGGCTGAGGCTGGTGCGGGTGATGGTCATGGGCGGGGGTGTGGGGTGCGCTTGTGGGTCAGGGGGGCTGCGTTCGGTCCGTGCGGCGATCGGGCTCGAGCCGATCGGGCTCGCGGCCGGAGGGCCCGGTGTCCGGGCGTCCGATCGCAGGGGACGGTGGGGTTCCCGGGGTTCCCGGGGTCCCCGGGGTCCTCGGGTTCGGGGGGGAACTCGGTGACTTCGGAGGCCGGGGCGGCGGGACCGCGCGGATGATGGCAAGGATCGAGCCCGCGAAGCCCAGGGAGGCGCCGGCCATCAGGAACCAGGGACTCGTCCCCAGTCGACCGTCGAGCCAGAACCCACCCCAGGCCAGCAGCCCCACGGAAGCCGCGAACTGCAGGCCCAAGGCGCCGTAACGGGCAAGCCCGTCGTCGCGCCGCGGCCTATCCGGTTCGAGCCCCAGATGGGTCATGCGTGCGGGTTGTGCGTGCTTCCGCGGCCCTCCCCCCCTCGCCGGGGCGCTGGGGATCGAGCGCGGCTCTCCGCACTGTGGGGCAGAGAATGTAGTGATCTCCGCCCACGGGTCAAATGCCCGGGCAAGAAAATCCACGGACATGGCTCGCATCGACAGCCCCCGGCCCCAGCGCTACGCTGGGGTGCTTTTCGCGGGGTTTCCGCGGCCCCCTGGGCCCCACCCCCGCCACCCCCTGTCCCGAGACCCCCCCTGGGCACCCGCCAACCGGGTGCGGAGATCGAATTGGAACGCACGCTCGTCCTTCTCAAACCTGACGCCGTCCAGCGCGGACTCATCGGCAAGATCCTCGGTCGCTTCGAGGACAAGGGCCTCAAGATCGTGGGCCTGAAGCTGCGCAAGTTCCCCGCCGCGCTCCTGGAGCAGCACTACGCCGCCCACAAGGAACGGCCCTTCTTCAAGAACCTGGTGAAGTTCATGGGCTCGGGCCCGGTGGTCGCCCTGGCCCTGGAGGGCAAGGACGCCATCGAAGTCACGCGCAAGCTGATGGGCAAGACCAACGCCCGCCAGGCGGAGCCCGGCACGATCCGCGGCGATCTGGGCATGTCCTTCTCCAACAACCTGGTGCATGGATCCGACAGCGCCGAGGCGGCCAAGACCGAACTCGCCCTGTTCTTCCCCGGCGCCGAGGAGACCGTGGCCTGGGAACCGGCCAACCTGGGCTGGATCTACTCGGTCGAGGAAGAGCTGCGCTGAACCTCGCGGCCGCGCACATCGGCGAGCTCGTGGCCGAGCTCACGCCCCTCGTGCAAGGCGCGCGGGTGGTCGAGGTGCGCGGCTTCCCTCCCCGGGACCTGGAGCTCGTGCTGGAGCTTGGCTCCGAAGCCTCGGGCGGGGGACCGCCGGCGCGACCGCGACGCCTGTGCCTGAGCGCCGACCCGGATCTGCCGCGCGTGTACCTGGCGCGCGAACGACGCGCCAGGCACGAGGGCCCCACCGGGCCCTTCTTCCGTCGCCTGGCCGCCGAACTGGAGGGTGCGCTTCTCGCGCGGCTCGAGCAGGTGGCGCTCGACCGGATCGTGCGCCTGGAATTCCACGGGGCCCAGGACGGCGAGCGCCGTCTCCTGTTCGCCGAACTCGTGGGCCGCCACGCCAACCTGCTGCTCGCCGGGCCCGGAGAACGCCTGCGGGACTGGCTGATTCCCCCCCCGGACGGCGCCGCCAAGGTCGCCCGCCTGGTGCTCGGGGAGCCCTGGGCCGCACCGCCCGGAAGGCCGGGAAAAGCGGCGCTGGACACGCCCCTCTCCCTGCTGCTTCCCGCCCCGGCCGAACCGGAACCGGAGTTCGAGAGCGCGGGGCCCTCCGCGGCCCACGGCCCGCGAACTCTGCCCCAGGCCCCGCTCTCCTGGCGCGTGGAGCGCGTGCTCGGGGATCGACTGCGGGAGCTCAGGCACTCCCGCGCCGCGCGCGATCTGCGCGAGCGCCTGGAGCGACGCGCCCAACGCACGAACGCCCTGGTCAAGGGGCTGGAGCAACGCCTGCTCTCGACCCGCGCCGCCGAGCGGGTGCTCCAGGACGGTGAGTTGCTCAAGGCGAACCTGGGGCGCGTTCCCCGCGGCGCCAAGTCGATCGAGGTCGACGACTGGTTCGACCCGGAGGGCGCGAAGCGCAGCATCGCCGTGGATCCGCGCCGTTCGCCCCAGGACAACGTGGAACTGATCTTCGAGCGCTACCACAAGCTCCTGCGCGGAGCCCAGAGCGTCGAGCAGGAACTGGCCCTGGCCCGCTCCAAGGCCTCGGCCCTGGCCGAGCTGCTGCGGCTGCTGGAAGGGCCCTCCTCGGATCCCGCCGCCCTGGAGGCCCGGGCCCTGGCCCAGGGACTGCTGGAGCCGCCCCAGGAAGCCGACCCGCGCAAGCGCGAGGCTCCAGCGCCGCGCAAGTGCTACCGCGAGTACACGGGCCTGAAGGGCTCCTCGATCCTCGTGGGTCGCAACGCGGCCGACAACGACGAGCTCACGCTGCGCGTGGCCCGCGGCAACGACCTTTGGCTCCACACGCGCGACGCCCCCGGCAGCCACGTGGTGCTGCGCCTGGAGCGCGGAGCGGAACCCGACTCCGAGGAGGTCCTGGACGCCGCCACGCTGGCGGTGCACTTCTCCCCCCTCGCCGAGGCCCACAAGGCCGCGGTCCACGTGGCTCGGCGCAAGCAGGTCCACAAGCCCCGCGGCGCCAAGCCGGGCCTGGTGGCCCTCTCGGGGGGCAAGTCCCTGGAGGTTCGGATGCAACCGGACCGGCTTCGGCGGTTACTGTCCACGGCCCGGGGGCCCTTGCCGCCGGTCTCCGGTACCCTGGGCACCCCAGAGGCCCCCTGAAGCTCCCCGCGATGCCGCCGCGGCGCCTTGCTCTCCACGCCCCGTTTCGCACTCTCCGATGACATCCACTTTCCGCTCGCCCGTCCTTCCGCTGCTCCTTCCGCTGGGCCTCTTGCTGGGGGCCTGCAACTCGACCACGCCCAAGGTGGACAAGCAGGCCCTGCTCGACATGCACCGCGATCAGGCCCTGGGCTACTACGAGGCCGGAGCCCTGGGTCAGGCGGAGGACCAGATCCGCAAGGGGCTCGACATCGACCCCAAGGACGACAACCTGAAACTGATGCTGGGCTGGTGCCGGCAGCGCCGGGGCACGCGCGACGACCTCAACGTGGCGGAGCGCGTCTTCCGGGACCTGGCTCCGCGCAAGGACTACCGCGCCCTCCTGGGTCTGGCGGAGTGCCTGGAGCGCAAGGGCAAGCTCTACGCGGAAACCGCCGACCGCATCGAGGCCGGAGAGGCCGAGACCCCTTCCGCGGATCCCAAGGAACGGGCCCTGGAATTGCGCAACGACACGCGCAAGTTCTGGAAGGAGGCCCTGACCCACTATCAGGCGGTCCTCGAGCAGAAGCCCACCGAGGGACAGGCGATGAACGGCCTGCAGCGCACCCACGCGCTGCTCGATGAGCCCGAGGAGAGCCTGGCCTGGGGCGGGAAGCTCCTGGCCCAGAGCCAGTCCGAGTTGGACTTCTGGCAGAACCAGCTCAAGCGACCGGATCTCGGCGCCAAGGAAGAAGCCCAGTTGCGCGAGCGCATGACCGTGACGCGCGAAGTCTGCGTGGCCACGCACTTCCTGATCAGCGCCCATCTCGTGCGGCTGGACCGCAAGGCCGAAGCCGTCGAGCACCTCGACGCCATCGTGGAGATGACGCCGGAGGAATCGGTGGCCTACAGCCGTCGCGGCCAGATCCTCCACGACCTCGGCCGCTACGAGGAGGCCCGGGCGAACCTGGACGACTTCCTGCGGATCACCGAGTTGCCCTTCGACCACCCGTTCGTGCAGCGCGCCTTCGAGACCAAGTCCGATTGCGAGCGCCGGCTGCAGGCCCTGGGCGGCGGGAAATGAAGCGGGCGGCGAGCTGACTCGCCGCCCCATGAAAACTCGCGCGTCCGGCGCCCGATCGCGTGCACGGGCCCGATCGCGTGCCCGATCGCTTGCTCGGTCCCGTGCCCGCGGCCCACGGTGCCGAGAAGGCACGGGTCCGTGGGGCCGGCAACCCCACTAGACCTTGCGCGTGCCGGGCAAGGCGCCCGGCGCGAGGGGCTTGGGCTCTCCGCGCGGGTTCTGACTCGGGGCCCACGACTTTGTGGTGAGGGTCCCGTCCGCGGCGCGGACTTCCACCTCGACACTGGCCTCGGGGTCGCGCCGGCGGAGTTCGTCGCTGATGTCGTCCCGCGTGCGCAGCTCCCGGCCGTTCAGCTTGAGCAGCACCTGACCGGGCTCGAGCCCCAGGCGCTCCGCCAGTGAACCCGGCTGCACGGCGCCGATCTCCAGGCCCCCTTCGGTGCGCGGTTCGGACCGCAGGTAGACGCCCAAGCGATCCGTGCGCAGGGGCTCCACGGTCCGCTCCCATCGGAATCCGTTGCCCGGGATTGCGCCCGACACGCCCGGCCCGCCGAATCGGAACCAGCCCGCTCCGCCGCGGCTCGCGCCCCCGAGTTGGTTCGAGAGTTCCGGGTGGGCCTCGAGCAGCTCCTCGAGAGAACCGGCGCTGAATTCCTCGCTGGTTTCCTGGCCGTTTTCCTGCTTCTTGAGCCGCACCTTGACGCCGTCCTGGCCCATCTCCAAGTGCAGCGACTGGGCGCTCGACTGGGATCCGGACGGCGCTCCAGGTTGGCCCGGCGAGCCTGAGGGAGGCTCTGGGGACGGCGGCACTTGCTGGAAGCGGCCCCGCCATCCGCGGCCGAAGGGATCCACCCACAGGCCCCCCATGGGATCCATCGGGTCCGCGGGGTCCAGCATGTCCCCCTCACCGAAGAGGCGGCGACGCATGTCCTCGAAGGGATCTCCGGGGGAGCCGTCGCGCCACCAGGGGCCGCCGAACGCGCCCCTGCTCCCCTCTTCCAGCTTGGCCTTCGCCTCCCGCAGCGCGAGTCGGCAGGTCCATGCGAATTCCAGAGGCTCGCGATTCTCGGCCCATTGGGCGAGCCGTCCCTGGAACGCCGGGTCCGCCACCGCGCGCGCCACCAGGGCATCGAAGTCGGCCTCCCGTGCGGCGAGGTCCTGGGAGGCGAGCTTCACCCGCCAGTCCGAGGCCTCCGCTTCCGCGTCCTGCTCGGGGTGCGCGGGCGCCACACGCCGCAGCTGACCCTGGGCCTCCTCCGCGGGGGCCTCAACGGAGCCCGAGGCGCCCACCGAGGCTCCGTGCTGGCCGGGCGCTGAGGAGTTGTGGAAGGAAAGTCCCGCGAGCGCCAGGCAGGGCGCCGCGATCGAGGTCCAGGCAATCGCATTCATGTTGGATGGCTCGCCCTGGACGGTTCTGCACGCCTTGCGTGCGTGCTCAGCGGAGCTTCATCGAAGCTCGAGGTCCGAGGCGAGTGTATGGGGTGCGCCGCCCGCGGTGCCCGGACGTCCCAGCAGGGAATCCGAGGACCAGGGGACGCGCTGCAGGCCGAAGGGCGTGGAAGAGTCCCGCAGGCGTTCGTCCGCGGGCCCCGCCCGGCGCAGGGTGCCAGCCGTCGGAGCGCCGATGGCGGTGGCTTCCTGGCCCGCGGCGGCAACGCCCTGGGCGCCCGCGGGGTTTGCCGGCGGCGTGGCGGCCACGTGGGCACTTGGACCGCCCGCGGCCGGCCCGGGGCGCGGCTCCCCTTCGCCCGGCAGGCCGAAGCGCAGTCCGAGCAACAGGAGTGCGGCGGCCGCCAGGGAGGCCGGGATCCAGGTGCGGCGCCGCCCGGAGCGTGGGGCGGGAAGCCTTGGGGCCTCGGCGGACCGCGCCGGTTCGGTGGCGGCTTCCTGTCGAAGGGACGACACCAGGGCAGGCCACAGATCGACAGCCTCCACCGCGCGAGCCGTGTGGGCCCCGAGGACCCCAATGTGATCGCGGCAGGCCCGCATGGCTTCCAGCTCGCGGCCGCAGGACTCGCAGCCCGCGAGGTGCTGCTCCACGGCCCCCTGGAGCTCGGAATCGAGATCCTGGCCCGCGAAGAGCGTCAGGTGCTGTCGGGCCTGGGGGCAGTCGAGGCGAGGGTGGCTCATCGGTCTTGCTCGAGTCCGAAGGCATCGGGGCCTTGGGCTTCCACGGATTGGCTTACGTCGTAGGGAGTGGGTTCGTTGGCGAGCTCGTGCTGGCCCGCGGCGGCCATGCGCTCGCGGCGTTCCCATTCCTCCTGGAACAATTTTCTGCCCCGGTGGAGGCGCCAGCGCACCGTCACGTGGGTCGCCCCGACGATGCGCGCGATTTCCGTGCAAGGCAGACCCTCCAGTTCCCGCAGCACCAGGACGGACTGGAAATGGGGAGCGAGGCTGCCGATGCAGGCCCGCACGCGGGCGGCGGTCTCGCCGGCCTCCATGCGCCGGCCTGGCGCCAAGACCTTGTCGTCGGGCAATTCGATTTCCCCGCCCTCGGTTTCGGATCCCGCTGACGTGCTGACGGCCACGCGCCTGCGGCGCAGGTGGTCGATGGCCACGTTGGTCACGATGCGGTACAGCCAGGTGCTGAACTCGTGCTGGAAATCGAAGCGATCGAGGGAACGGAAAACCCGCAGAAAAGCCTCCTGGGCCAAGTCCTGGGCCTCCTCCGGATCGGCGACGAGGTTCTTGGCCACCCGCAGGGCGCGGGCCTGGTGGCGCCGCACCAGGAGCTCGAAGGCGTGCTGATCACCCCGTTGGGCGCGGCGCACGCAATCGGCGTCGCTGGGCTCGCCCGGGTCCGGCCTGGGGCCCGCGGCCGCCGGGCCCGCGGCCGCCGAGTCCCGGGCGCCCGAGTCCCGGTGCAGGGGGGCCGGGCTTCCGGAGCTCCCGGCCGGGTCCGGGGAACGCGAAGGGGAATTCGGGGCGGAACTGGGGACGGAGTTGCCCCGGCCGGGGCGGGGATTCTCCTCCGGGGACCTTCCTGAGCGCTGCATCGGGCCGATCACGGACATGGGCGAGGGCATGGGCGCCGGCCCGGGGCCGGACTGGGGGCTACGCACTCCGCCGGGGGGTGTTGGTCCCGGCGGGGGCCAGGCCCCCCTCCCCGGCCCCCCCTCAGGCCTCCTGGACCTGGGGGAATCGGCCGGGAATGACGCCCATCTGGCGGTAGCGGCGCCGCCGCTCGGCCACCAGGGTCTCGGCGGGAACGCGGACCAGGAGATCCAGCTCCCGCTGGATCGTCCGCCGCACCTCGTCCATGGTCACCGTGGGGGCCCGGTGGGCGCCGCCGGGCGGCTCGGGGATCACGGCGTCGATGACCTTGAGCTTCAGGAGCTCGTCGGCGGTGAGCTTGAGGTAGGCCGCCGCGTCGGCCGTGCGCTCGGCGTCCTTCCACAGGATGGCGGCGCAGCCCTCGGGGGAAATCACCGAGTAGTACGAATACTGCAGCATCAGCACGCGGTCCCCCACGCCGATGCCCAGGGCCCCGCCCGACCCCCCTTCCCCGATCACGATCACGAGGATCGGCACCCGGAGGGACAGCATCTCCAGGATGTTTTCGGCGATCGCCTGGGCCTGCCCGCGCTCCTCGGCGCCGATGCCCGGATAGGCGCCAGGGGTGTTGACCAGGCAGACGATCGGCAGACCGAGCCGCTCGGCGAGCTTCATTTTCCGCAGGGCCTTGCGATAGCCCTCCGGATGGGCGCAGCCGAAGTTGCAGGCCAGGCGCTCCTTCGTGGTCTTGCCCTTGCGGTGGCCGATGAGCATGAACCGCAGGCCGTCCATGGTGGCGAGCCCGGTGACGATGGCGTGGTCGTCGGCGTAGGCCTTGTCCCCGTGCAGCTCGACCCAGTCGTCGAGGATGTGCTGGATGTAGTCCCCCGCCACGGGCCGGTCGGCGTGCCGGGCCACGTTGACCGTCTCCCAGGCGGACAGGCCCTTGTAGGTGTCCTCGATGGCCGAGCGCAGGCGCACCTTGAGCGCCTCCACCTCGCTGGAAATGTCCAGGCGCGTCCGCAGGGAAAGCGCCTCCAACTCCGCCAGTTGGGCCTCCAGCTCCTGGATCGGATGCTCGAAGGCCATGCCGCCGCCCAGTCCGCTCCCAGCGCCGGAGCCCGACGTGGATGTGGCCCGGGAATCGCTCTTGCGCTTGTCCTTCAAGGTTCCTCCGGGCGAGGTCGAGGCCGCGGCAACGAGAGACCGGGCCAAAGCTCGCCCGGACCATGCTGGGACAGCTCCACCCTGGGCGCAACTGCGATTTCCTCCTCCCGGCCGGGTCTCCCTTCCCTGGCCGTCCGTGGAAATGCCCTTCGCCGCGGCCGAGCAGGGTTCAAGGACCCTGGGCCCCGGGCTCGCTCTCCCCCCGCTCGCCCGCGCGACGGAAGTTTTTCATTGGACGGCCGGGCCCTCCGGCCCACCGGGGCTGGGCCATCGCCGGGGGGCGGCACAGGCAGGGTGGCGGTGGAGGAGGGAGCTTCCCTCCCCTCCGGACCTCGGCACGACTTCGGCCTCCCCCGGAGCCGGCCCTGGGCCGCGCACGGCCTCGACTTGGTCCTTGCCAGGGCGCGCGTGAACGCGCGCGCTGCATCGACGAAGCGCTCGAGGCCGTCCGCGCCCACGCCCGTGATCCGTCGCCGCGCGCGCCGCGTGCGACGGCCCGCGGACGCAGCGCCGCGCTGAACGACCCACCGGCCCTCCATGTTGACTTCCTCGACGACGATCCAGAACGCCTCGAACGTGCGCACGAATTCCGTCGACGCCTGGCGCATCGAAGTGTTCCGCAGGCCGGAGCAGGACGATCCCGCGGGCGCGCGCGCCGCCGCGGGTTTGTGCGAGCAGGGTCTCGCGCGCGCCGGCGCGCCGCCCCGCGTGCGAGGGGGCAAGGGCTTTCTGCTCTCCCCGGCGCTGACCGCCCCCCAGGTGGAGCGCGTCGCTCGGGAATTGCTGGCGGATCCGGTGCTGGAGCAGGCCGCCGTGCTGGCGCCCGGTGCGGCCCCGCGCCCGTCTCGCGCCGGTGTGCATCGCCTGTTGGTGATGCGCAAGCCGGGAGTCATGGATCCTTCGGCCAGGACCATCGAGCGCACCCTGGCCCGCAGCGGATTCGCGCGCCTCCCCGGCGGCGAGCCCGTGCGCGCGCTGACCTTCACCGCCTACGAGATCGAGGCTCTCCTGGATCGCGAGGCACTGACCGCCGCGGGCCGCGAGCTGTTCGCCAACGAGGTGATCGACGAGTTGCTGGTGGACCGCGAGGACCTGCACTTCGACCTGCCCCACGCCTCCAGCGAGCGCAGCGACGGCTCCGTCGAAGTCCTCAAGGCCTCCGATGAGGAGCTCGCGCGCATCTCGCGCCACGGGGGCCTGTCGCTCTCCCTGGAGGAGATGCGCGCCGTGGTCGCCCACTTCCGAGGCCTGGGGCGAGAACCCAGCGTGGCCGAACTGGAGACCGTCGCCCAGACCTGGTCGGAGCACTGCAAGCACAAGACGTTCACCGGTCGCATCGAATACACCTCCCCCGCCGGCACCGAGGTGATCGAGAACCTGCTCAAGGAGACGATCAAGGCCGCCACGGTCGAGTTGGCCCGGCCCTGGTGCGTCAGCGTCTTCAGCGACAACGCGGGAATCGTCGAATTCACCGACGAGTCCGAGGGCGGCTTCGACGTGTGCGTCAAGGTGGAGACCCACAACCACCCCAGCGCCATCGACCCCTACGGCGGCGCGGGCACGGGCATCGGCGGAGTGATCCGCGACATCCTGGGCGTGGGACTGGGCGCGCGGCCGATCGCCAATCTGGATGCATTCTTCGTGGGCCCCACGGGGCTTTCCGAACGGGACGTCCCCAAGGGCTGCATGCACCCCCGACGCATCCTGCGGGGCGTGGTGGCGGGCGTGCGCGACTACGGCAATCGCATGGGCATCCCCACGGTCGCCGGAGGCGTCTATGAGCACCCGAACTACATCGGCAACCCGCTGGTCTTCGCGGGCACGGTCGGACTCCTTCCGCGCAGCGCGGCATTCAAGCGCGTGGACCGCGGCGACCGCATCGTGGTCCTGGGCGGCCGCACGGGCCGCGACGGCATCCACGGCGCGACCTTCAGCTCCATCGAGCTGCACGACGAATCCAACGTGGTCTCCAGCGCCGCGGTGCAGATCGGCGACCCGATCACGGAAAAGCGCGTCCAGGACGCCCTGCTGCGGGCCCGCGACGAGGGCCTCTACCGCGCGGTCACGGACTGCGGCGCGGGCGGGCTCTCCTCCGCGGTGGGCGAGATGGGCGCGGACTGCGGCGCCCACGTGCGCCTGGAGCTCGTGCCGCTCAAGTACCCCGGCCTGACCCCCCGCCGAGGTGTGGATCAGCGAGGCCCAGGAGCGCATGGTCTTGGCCGTGCCGCCCGACAGGCTGGCGCGACTTCTGGAAATCTGCGCCGCCGAGGACGTGGACGCCACGGTGATCGGCGAGTTCACGAACACGGGCCGCCTGGTGCTGGAGCACCGGGGCGTGCGCGTGGGCGACCTCGAAATGCACTTCCTCCACGAGGGCACGCCGCGGCCCCTGCGCCGCGCGGTGTGGAAACCGGTGGAGCACCCAGACCCCGGCGCGCCCCCCTGCGCCGATGCCTCGGCCACGCTGCTCCAGCTGCTCGCGCGCCCCAACGTGGCGAGCAAGGAGTGGATCCTGCGCCAGTACGACCACGAGGTGCAGGGCCGCTCGGTGCTCAAGGCCCTCGTGGGCGTGCGCGACGACGGCCCCGGCGACGCGGCGGTGCTCCAACCCCTGGAGCACTCTCGGCGCGGGCTCGCCATCGGCTGCGGCGCCAATCCCGATCAGGGGCAACTGGACCCCTGGGCCATGGCCTCCGCCTCCATCGACGAGGCCCTGCGCAACGTGGTGGCCGTGGGCGGCGATCCCGAGCGCACGGCGATCCTGGACAACTTCTCCTGGGGCAACTGCGCGAAGCCGGAGAACCTGGGCGCCCTGGTGGAGGCCTCGCGCGCCTGCTACGCCACGGCCAAGGCCTTCGGCACGCCCTTCATCTCGGGCAAGGACAGCCTGAACAACGAGTACCGCGTCGGCGAGCAGACGATCGTGATCCCGCCGACCCTGTTCGTCACCGCCGTGGCGCCCCTGCCCGATGTGGGCCGCGCCGTGAGCATGGACTTCAAGGAAGCGGAAAACCGCATCTACCTCGTGGGCCTGACCCACGGGGAATTGGGCGCGTCCCAGTACCTGCTGCAGCGGGGAGAGTTCGGCGGACGCGCTCCGCGGCCGGACCTGGCGCTGGCTCCGCGCAGGCTCGCCGCGCTGCACGGGGCCCTGCGTCAAGGCCTGGCGAGGAGTTGCCACGACCTCTCGGAGGGCGGACTGGCCGTGGCCCTGGCGGAAATGGCCTTCGCCGGCGGGCTCGGCGCCGAGGTGGAACTCGCGCGCGTGCCCACGGCGCCGCTCCAGGGGGGCTACGACGGCGACAGCGTGCGGCTGTTCTCCGAGTCCTGCACGCGCTTCCTCGTGGAGGTCCGTCCCGAGCACGCGGCCGAATTCGAGCGCCGCCTGGCCGATCACGACTGCGCGCCCATCGGCCGCGTGACCGCGGTGCCGCGCCTGCGAATCCTGGGGCCTGGGGCGCGTCCCCGGGTGGACCTGGATCTGGAGAGCCTGCGGCGCGCCCACCAGGGAGGCTTCCAGGGATGAAGACCGCTCCCCTCGCCATCGCCGTGCGCACGGCGGGCACCAACTGCGACGGCGAGACCGTGCTCGCCCTGGAGGCCGCCGGCGCCAAGGTGCAGCTCGTGCACCTGCACCGGCTGATCGAGGAGCAGGGGCTCCTGGGAGGCGCTTCCCTGGTGGTCTTCCCCGGAGGCTTCAGCTACGGCGACGACGTGGCCGCGGGCCGCATCCAGGGCTTCGAGGTGCGCCAGCACCTGGAAGACCCGATGCGCGAATTCGTGGCCCGCGGCGGCTTCGTGCTCGGCGTGTGCAACGGCTTCCAGGTGCTCGTGGACACGGGTCTCCTGGAGGACCCGGCCGGCCCCGGCCGCGGCTATGCGCTGACCAACAACGTGAGCGGCCATTTCGAGTGCCGCTGGGTGCACCTCTTGAACGAGCCCTCGCGCGCCACCTGGCTTCCCGCCGGGCGGGTTTGGCCCGTGCCCATCGCCCACGGCGAGGGACGGCTCGCCGTGCAGGGGCCCCAGGTCCTCGAGCGCCTCGCCGCCGAGCGACGCATCGTGTTCCGCTACGTGCGGCCGGACGGCTCGCGCTCCGACGACCTGGAGACCTGCCCCAACGGCTCGGTGGACCAGATCGCGGGCCTGTGCGACCTCACGGGCCGCGTGGTGGGCCTGATGCCGCACCCCGAACGCAACGTGACCCCCTGGCACCACCCGCGCTGGACGCGACTTGCGTCCACGCGCACGGAGGGCGAGGGACTGGACTTCTACCGCCGAATGGTGGCGGCCGCCTCGCAGTCGGCGACCGTCCGTTCCGCGCGGGTTTCAACCAACACCTAGACACCAAGGACAACACACATGCGCACTGCACTGTTCGCGGGCCTTCTCGCCCTTCCCCTCTTCGCCGGTTGCTTCGCCGTGGCCGCGGGCGCCGTCGGCGGCCTCGTGCTCAAGAGCGAGCTCGACAGCAGCAACATCTACGAGACGCGCCTCAACCTGGACGTCACCAAGGTCTGGCCGACGGTCAAGACCACGCTTTCGGATGCCTCGATGCAGACGATCGAGATCGACGAAGGCACGCGCACGGCCAAGGCGCGCATCGACGGCGCCTCGGTGCATGTCTGGTGCGAGGCCTACGACCTGGACAAGACCGTGATGCGCACGCGCGCCATGAAGTTCGCCGGCACCCTGAACGACGCCGAGATGGCCAAGATGATCCAGGAGCGGATCGTGGGCCGTCTGGAGAATCCGCGCTAGTTCTCGGGCGACGACAGCGCAATCCGCTTCGACGAGATCGCGGCCGGTGGCTCCTTCGCGGGGCCGCCGGCCGCCTCCTTTTCCGCGGCCGCGCGCGCGCCGGCCGCCTTGCGCCGCCTGCCCGCGCAACCCTTGCAGTAGCCGATCAGGCGGTGATCGTGCTTGACCAGTTCGAAGCCCTTCTTGGCCGCCGCTTCCAACTGCAGCTCCTCGATCCGCTCGTCGTGGAATTCCTCGATCCGGCCGCAACCGAGACAGACCATGTGGTCGTGGTGGCCGTGGCCCAGCACGTGCTCGTAGACCAGCTCCCCGCGGCCCACGTCCATGGACTTCATGAACTCGCCTTCCAGGAGCATGCCCAGGGTGCGGTACACCGTGGCGCGCGACACGCGCGCCCCCGGCTCCCCGGAGAGCCACGAGTAGAGCTGCTCGGCCGTGAAATGCTCGTGGGTGGCGAAGGCGCGCTCGAAGATCCGCGCCCGCTGGGAGGTGAGCTTGAGCTTGCGGCCCCTGAGGAACGACTCGAAGGCGCGCAGGATTTCGGCTTGCTTCATCGACTCGAGTCTCCTTCTCGCGCGAGGATCCCCTCTGGCCGGGCCCGGCGCAAGGAGTTGCCCGCCTGCAGGCCCCGGTCAGCGGCCCCGGTCAGCGGCTAGGGGGCCGCCGCTGGGGCTCCGGCGCCCCCGCGGGTTTGCGCGTCAGGTGCCTGTGGCCGATGTCGCGGCGGCAAAAACGCCCGTCCCAGGTGAGCTTGTCGAAGCCCGCGTAGGCGCTGCGGCGGGCCTCCTCGACGTCCTTGCCCAGCGCCGTGACGCACACCACGCGGCCGCCGTCGGTGACCACTTCCTTCTTCAGCGTGGGAGCGAAGCGCGTGCCGCCGTGGAAGACCACCACCTCGGGCACCTTGCCGGCCTCCTCCAGGCCCAAGATCCCGTCGCCCTTGCGCACCTTGCCGGGGTACCCCTCGGCCGCGCCCACGACGCCGATGCAGACGCGCGGGTCCCATTCGGGCCCCTCGGGCATGTCCGCCAGCTTCCCCTGGGCCGTGGCCACCAGGAAGGGAACCAGATCCGACTTCATGCGCCGCATCAGGGCCTGGGCCTCGGGATCGCCGAAGCGGCAGTTGTACTCCAGCACCCGCGGACCGCTCTCGGTGAGCATCAGGCCCACGAACAGCACGCCGCGGAACGAGAGCTCGTCGCGCCGCATGCCGTGCAGGGTCGCCACCAGCACGTGCTGCTCGATCTGGCGCATCACGCGCCGGGAGAGCAGGCTCACGGGCGAGCACACGCCCATGCCGCCGGTGTTGGGCCCCACGTCGCCGTCTCCCACCTGCTTGTGGTCCATCACCGGATCGAGGATCAACAGCGCCTCGCCGTCGGTGATGGCCAGCACGGAAACTTCCTCGCCCTCGAGGAACTCCTCGATCACCACCTCGTTGCCCGCCTCGCCCAGGGAACGCTGCTCCATCAGGGCGTCGATCAGGACGCAGCCCTCGCGCGCATCGCGCACGATGGAGACGCCCTTGCCGCCGGCCAGTCCGGAGGCCTTGATCACCTGGGGCCACTGGGTGCAGGACTCCAGGTAGGTCTTGGCGAGGCCCGAGCGGTCGAAGCGGCGGAACTGGGCCGTGGGAATGTGGTGGCGCACCAGGAACTCCTTGGCGAAGGCCTTGGAGCCCTCCAGGCGCGCGGCGCTGGCGTCCGGACCGAAGACCAGCACGCCCGCGGCCCGCAGCTTGTCTCCCAGGCCCAGGCACAGGGGCTCCTCGGGTCCGATGACCACCAGATCGATCTTCTCGCGCGCGGCGAGTTCCAGGAGGCCGGCCACGTCGGTGGCCTTGATCGGCACGTTGCGCGCCACCTCGGCGGTGCCGGCGTTGCCGGGGGCGCAGAGCACCTCCTGCACCAGCGGCGAGGAGCGGATTTTCCAGCACAGAGCGTGTTCGCGCCCGCCCGAACCGACGACCAAAACCTTCATCCCTGACACCTCACCGCCTCGTTTTCAGTGCACGCCGACTGGCGAGCCCCCAGGGTACGCGAAGCGCGCCCCCCGGCGCCAGCGTCCGTGCCCACCCTCGCTCCATCCCCCGCCCCGCGGTACCCTCTTCCGCACCGCGGGGAGTACCTCAGTTGGTAGAGGCGAAGCTTTGGGTGCTTCGAGTCGTGGGTTCGAGTCCCATCTCCCCGACCAAGGGCGCCCGTAGCTCAGCTGGATAGAGCATCCGATTTCTAATCGGACGGTCGCAGGTTCGAGTCCTGCCGGGCGCGCCACCCCGCGCGGGCCCCGGGAAGCTGCGGGAGCGCGCGGCGGCCGCCCTCAGGAGCCGCGCTTCAGGAACAGGTACGTGAACAGCCCGGTGGCCACGGGACGGCCCGCCTGCTCCACGTCCACGGCGCACACCGCGAGCCTGCGGCCGCGCTTGACGAGCCGGCCGGCGGCGACGAGCTCACCCGCCCCCACGCGCGCCGGGGCCAGGAAGTTCAACTTGAACTCGATGCTGGTGCAGGTCTCGCCTTCGGCGAGGGTGGGGAGCAACAGGTAGACCGCGGCCGTGTCCGCGAGGGCCGAGAGCACGCCCCCCTGGATCAGGCCCTCCCCTTGCACGTGGCGCTCCTGGGCGGCCATGGCCACGCGGCAGGTGCTCGGCGTGTGTTCGACGAGCCGCAAGCCCAGCTCGCGGTTCACCGGAACGTCGGGAAAGCCGGCGATGGGATCCATGCCGGACGAGGATAGCCCCACGCCCGACAGGCCCGAAACCGGCTCGGGCTCCGGATTCGGAGAAGATGACGAGGGCGACAGCCCCGGCGCCTGCCGGATTCCGAGGCCGCACGCTCGGGAGCGCCGCGCAGAAGTATGATCCGCGCCAACATGGCCGCGGCACCGGCCCAGGGTTGGCTCGCGCGCCCGTGGGGACGGCGCGCGGTCGTGGCGGCGATCTTCGCCGGCGCGGCGCTGCTCTACTACCTCACCGCGCGCCGCACGTACTTCTACGACAGCGACACCAGCACCTACCTGGAGCTCGCGCGCTCCCTGGTCGCGGGCGAAGGCTACGTGTTCGACGGGGAGCGCCACACCAAGTTCCCGCCCGGCGTGCCGCTGCTGCTGGCCCCCTTCGCCGCTTGGTTCGACGGCGACTTCGCGCTGCTCTACCGCATCGTGGTGACGACCTCGCTCGCGGCCCTGGCCGCGGCGGCGTGGTGGCTCGCGCGCCGCGGCGAGCAGCGGGGCCCGTGGATTCTCGGCCTGTGCGCGGCCAGCGCCGGATGGCATGAGTTTTCCACCGGGGCATCCCTCTCCGAGGCGCCCTTCGCCCTGGCGCTGTTCCTGCTGCTCGCCGTGTCCGAACGGGTCTTCCGCGGCCCGCGCCCGAACGTGTCGGCGGCCCTGCTGCTCGGACTCCTGGGAACGGCCCTGGTGCTCCTGCGCAGCGCGGGCCTCGCCGTGGCCGTGGGAATCCTGGCCACCTTCGTGCACCAGCACTGGCGCGGCCTCCCGGCTCTTCGAGGCCCGGCGGGCCGCCTGTGCGGCCTGCTCGCCTGGCTGCCGGGGCTCCTCGCCGCCGGCGCCTGGATGCTGTGGACGGCCCAACCCCCGGAGCGGCCCCACGGCGGCGACCTGGGGCACGAGACTTCGTATCTGGCGCTCTGGCGCCTGGCCGACCCCCGCGAGCCGGACCGGGGGATGCTGGGGGCCGCGGGTCTCTTGCCGCGGCTGTCGGAGAACCTCGGAGTCGAGGGGCGACACGCCGCGGAGGTGCTCACGAACCTGCCCTGGATCCCCAGCACGGGACTCTCTCCGGTGTTCGCCGTCGCCATGCTGGTCTGCTTCCTGGGCTGGCGGCGCGAGCTCGCGCGCGAGAACCCCCTGGGCGCCTGGGTGGGACTCGCCTACGCGGGCCTGATCTCCCTGTGGCCCTACGACGAGGGCCGGCGCTTCGTGATGCCGCTCGCGCCGTTGCTGTTCGTCTTCGCCGCGGGGGGCCTGCGGGACCTCGCCGGGCGCTGGCGCCGCTCCACGCCCCGCAGCGCCAGTCGTCTGGCGGCCCTGGGCGCCGCGGCGGGCTTCCTGTTCCACGCCGGAGCGCTGTTCCTGCGCGGCCAGCCCGCCAGCCTGCAGTCGCGTCTTGATCTGGCGCTCTGGGGGATGCTCTTCGCCGCCGCGGCAGCCTGGGCCTGGAGGCCGCTCGCCCCGTCGCGGCTCCTGGGCCGGGCGCCCCGCCTGCCGCAGCTCGCGCGGGGCAGCTTCGCGGCCTGCTTCCTCCTGCTGGGCGCGGGCACGATCGTGCGCGTGGCGCGCACCAACCTGCAGCTTTCGGGCGCGCCGCTGCGGCAGCTGGGGGCCCAGCAGGCGGCCGAGTGGATCAACGAGCATGCGCCGCCCGACGCCTGCGTGCTGGCCACGGACCACGCCGCCTTGCGCTACGCCACGGGCCGCAGCGTGGCGCTCCTGCCGGTCACCGGGAACCGCGCGCGGCTCGCAGCGGCCTTGATCGACGAGCGACCGGACTACGTGGTGATCAACGCCCCGCGGCCCAACGAGTACTTCAAACCTTCGGAGACCGAGCGCCTCGCCCTGCTCCAGGAAATCGCCCCCGGCCGCCTCGAGGAAGTGGCGCGCACCGAACGGGTCAGCATCTGGCGCATTCCCCGGGATTGACGCCGGGCCGCGCCCGTCGCGGGGACGGACGCGGCCCAGGATTCACGGCCCAGGATTCACGGCCCTGGAGTGCAGCGGCGCTGCGCTTTCCGGTGCCCGCCTCAGCCTTGGCCGGCGCGCACCTGAACGCGGTGGGCCCGCGCCTCCACGGCCTTGGGAATGCGGAGGCACAGGACTCCGGCCTCGACCTCGGCGCTGGCGCGGGCACCGTCGTAGTCCTCCGAGAGCGTGAAGCTGCGGCGCCAGTCCCCCACCGCGTACTCCTCGCGCACGGACTGGCCGGGCAGCACACGGCGGCTCACGGCGGCGCGCAATTGCAGCACGCCGCGGTCGAAGGTGACCTCGACGTCCTCCGGACGGCTACCCGGCAGGTCGGCGTAGATCAGCACCTCTTCCTTGTAGCGCACGATGTCGACGGCGGGCGTGAAGTACGGCCGTTCGCTCTCCGCGGCCGCGCGGGAGGCGGGCTCATCCTTGGGATTCGTGATTTCGGTTCGCATGGCTTGCTCCAAAGGGGTTCCACGTGAGGTCGTCATTGGACCTTGGCCTCGATCGACTTGACCTGGATCGGGATGCGACGCGCCATGGCGGTCTCCGCCTTGGGGAGCGTCACGCTGAGCACGCCCTGCTCCAACCTGGCAGCGACGCGCGAGGCGTCCAGGTCCATGCCGAAGTGCAGGGAGCGCGAGAATTTCCCATGGAAACGTTCACGGCGTTGCCAGGAGGCGCCTTCGGGAATCGCGGTCTTGCGCTCGCCGCGGATCGAGAGGTCGCGGCCCTCCAGGGTCACCTCGACGTTCTCGAGGGCCAGGCCGGGGAGCTCCATTTCGATCTCGAAGGTCGTGGGCGTCTCGCTCACGTTCCATGCCGGTCCACCGTCGGCCAGGGCCCCTGCCGCCAGCTCGGGCATGGCGGCGCTGAAAGGTGAAGTGGAAGTCCAGAAGTCCTGGATCAGGCGGTCAAGCTCCATCGCCATCGGTGCGGGACGGAGCCACGTGGAGGGAAAAAGTCTGTTCATGGTTGTCTCCTTGTCTAGGGACGCCGAAGGGAGAGCAACCTGCGTGCCACGTTCGGCGGGGCTCCCCAAGCCGTCGCAGCGCGCGCGGGAGCCACCTGCCGGGAGACGTTCCTGTCAACTCGGCAGAGAGCCGGCCCGGGGGCTGCCAAGCTGACGCTTGAACTAGGTTCCCCGCACCAGGGCGGAGCCGCGCTGCAGCGCCCAGCCGACGAGCAGGCCGAGGACGAGCATGGCCCCCACGGGGATCTGCCAGGGTCGCGCGCCGAGCAGCGCCTCCTGGTGGACGCCGACCATCAGCAGCAGGAGCGGAATCGACAGGTAGAGATTGTGATGCGAGCGGGAGGCCGCGTGCTCCAGGCCGCGCGCGTCGGGCGTCTGTCCGCGGGCCAGGGCGGAGCTCTGGGCCAGGAGCGCGGGCGCGACGCGGAGCCACACGTTGATCGCCATGGTCGTGCCGAGCAGCGTGCCCAGGTGGATCAGGATCGCGCGCTGGGAAAGCTCGAAGTGCCGCTCCAGGAGCGTGCCGTAGCCCACGGCCAGGGCGCACAGAAGCAGGTAGGACGGCACGGCGTGCCGGCCCGCGACCAGTGCCCCGCATTCATAGACCAGCCAGGCCCCCACCATCGAGAGGAGCACCAGGCCGATGCGCTCCCAGGAAAAGTGCGTGCCCGAAGACGGGCTCGTGGCGGCGTACATCAGCGGCGACGCACCCGAGGAGTAGTAGAGCTTGGCCAGCAAGGCCGCTCCGCTGGCCCAGGTGAGCAGCGAGGCCCACTGGAACCAGAACACGGTGCGCGGCACGACCTGCAGCACCATCCGGCGCCGCGCTTCGGAGTCCAGCGCGGCCGCCGCCTGCTGGTGCACCAGCAGGAACCCGTAGAGCATCCCGATCCAGGCCACGCCGCCCAGGATGTGGGCCCAGCGGTAGATCAGTTGGTCGAAGCCGTCCGTCGCGAGGGCCAGTGCGCAGCCTGCCATGGAGTCAGTCCTTGGGGGGATAGACGAGGCACACGCGCGCACCGCCGTCGGGCCCCACGCGCGCGCTGCCGGAGAGCTTGCCCAGGGCCTCGTGCCACACGCGCAGGCGGTACTCCCCCGCGGGCAGGCCGCTCCAGGCGAAACGGCCCTCGCCATCGGTGACCGCGAAGTAGGGCTGGTCGAACACGCCGATCCAGGCCTTCATCCACGGGTGCAGGTCGCACACCAGGGCGACGGCCACCTCGGGCTCGGTGAAGACCAGCTCGAGGGCCGGGGCGCCCGCTTCCTGGGAAGCGTTGAACTCGGGGTTCGTGCGCGGAATGGCGCGCACGTTGTGGCGCGCGCGGTCCTCGTTGGTGACCAGGAGCTTCTGACCCACGCGCAAGCCCAGGGCGTGGGGCCGGTAGACGCAGCCCCGTTGGCGCAGGGTGAGCTCGGGGAAGGGCAGCACTTCGTCGAAGGCAGGCGGGTTCTCCAGCCAGACGAAGGCATTGGCCAGGCGGCCCTGGTCGACGACCCAGGCCTCCGTCAGGGCCGGCTCGTTCGGATCGAGCCCGCAGCCGCCCTCGGCGGCCGTGTGGATGGGTGTGCGCACGGGAGGCACGCCGGCGTAGAGCACCAGACCCTCGATCGCGCCTGGGGCCGCGGGGTGGGCCTCGAAGCGCGCGCGCTGGGCCGCGACGGAGAAGTCCTCGGCCTCGCCCGGCGCCTGGGGCCGGCCGGCGTCCGTCACGCCCCCGGGCGCGGGCCCGGATGGCTCTCGGTCGCAGGCCGCGGAAAGCAGCGCCGCGAGCACCAAGGCGGCGGCCTTCCTGTGGATTCGCGAAACCATGGGGGACCTCGCACCGGCCGTCTCAGGCCAGCTCGAACATCAGTTGCAGCCGCAGGAAGTCCACGTCCACCAGGCGCACGGCGATCGGGTAGCCCTCGGTGAAGGACAGCCGCTTCTTGCCCTGGCGAATCTGCAGCGTGGGCCCGCTGACCTCGACCCGGTCGCCGATCTTCTTCGCGGGCAGGAAGCCGTTGACGTTGAAAGCGGTCAGATGGAGCTCCAGGCCCGCATGGGAAACGCGCGCCACCTTGGCGTCGAGCTTCAGGCCCACGTGGGGATGCATGTACTGGCAGACCTTGAGGTCGCCGATGGCGGTCTCGCACATCTCGGCCACCTCGGCCTGGGCCGAGCAGTGGCTCGCGATCTCGTTGAGGTCGGCGAGCAGCGCCTCGGCCTGGAGTTCCGTGCGCGCTTCCCCAGGCCGGCTCTCGACGCTCCACAGCCAGCGGTGCACCAAGAGGTCGGGGTAGCGCCGGATCGGCGAGGTGAAGTGCAGGTAGGCCTTGCGCGCCAGTCCGAAGTGGGTGGCCACGTCCTCGTGGTCGTGGACTTCGTAGACCGCCCGCTCGATCAGTCCCAGGATGCGCTGGATCAGGGCCTCGGCGTTGGGCTTCTTGCGCGCGGCGCGGATCAGCCGGCCGATGTCGCGGCCCGTGAGGCGCTCCTTGGTGGGCACGTGCAGGCCGAATTCCTCCAGCTGCTTCGCCACGGCCTCGATCTCGTCCGGACTCTTCTCGGGGTGCACGCGGTAGATCGTCGGGAGCCCCCGCTCGCGGAACAGGTCCCCCACCGCCTGGTTGGCGGCCAGGGCCGTCTCCTCGATCAGGGTCATCGAGAAGTAGCGCGGGTAGTCCACGACCTTGACGACCTCGTGCCGCTCGTCGAAGACGAACTTGCGCTCGCGCGAGGGCATGCGCAGCGAGCCCTTCTGGTCGCGCAGCTTCTGCTGGATCAGGGTCCAGGCCTTGAACTGCTCCAGGGGCACGCGCAGGAACTCGAGGCCCTGGGCCTCGGGCGTGCCGGCCCGATCCAGCAGTTCCTGCACGCCGCGGTAGGTCGTGCGGCGCCGGCTGTGGATCACGCTCTTGTGCACGCTGGCCTCGGTGCGCCGGCCCGCGGCGTCGAAGGTCATCAGCACGCTGTAGGTCAGCCGGTCGTGGCCTTGAACCAGCGAGCACAGGCCGTTGGAGAGCTCCTCGGGCAGCATCGGCACCACCTGATCGGCCACGTAGACGCTGGTGGCGCGCGCCAGGGCCTCCGCGTCCAGGGCCGTGCCCGGCCGCACGTAGTGGGCCACGTCGGCGATGTGCACGCCCACGCGCCAGGCGCCTTTCTCCAGGGGCTCGATCGAGATGGCGTCGTCGAAGTCCTTGGCGTCGTCGCCGTCGATGGTGAAGATCGTCGTGTCGCGCAGGTCGAGGCGGCCCACGAGGTCCTCGGGCGTCGGATTGGCGGGCAGGTGCGCCGTCTCCTCGCGCACGTCCCGCGGAAAGACCGTGCGCACGCGGAAGGAGGCCAGGATCTGCATTTCCTCGGATCCGTCGTCGCGGTAGCAGGCGGGCCCGTGGGCCATGGGCCCGAAGGCGCGCGGGCGCGAGGCGATGCGCTCGCGCGCCGTGCCGTGCCGCAGGCTCTCGCTGTCGGAGGCGGCGTCCGTGTCCAGGGAACCGTCGAAGGTGAAGGGCTTGTCGTCCCGCGGGGCGGCCTCGGCCTTGGGCTCGATGCCGCGGGAACGCGCCAGGTCCTTGAAGCTCTTGAGCGGCTTGCCGCCGGGGGCGGGCCGGTCCGCTCCCCCCGGATGGTTGCCGGAACTCACCGCGGGACTCCACCGGGTCCACCGGGTCCACCGGGTCCACGGGGCGCCAGGCGGCCGAGCCGATCCGAAAGTCCCACGAGCAGGGAAGCCGCGAGCAACGCGAGCAGCGGGTCGATCGGGAACCGGTAGCGTTCGGACACGTGGGTCACATAGTACGCCAGGCCGAAGCCCGCCAGGGAACCCAGGAGCAACACTCGATCCCGGGCCGGGCCGGACCAACGCAGTGCTCCGGCGATGCCCAGGAGCCCCAGGGCCGCGAAGGCCAGGAACTTGGCCCAGGCGTTGGGATCGAACCGCGCGCCGGAGGCACCGGCCCTGCGCGGGTCGGCCCAGGGCGGATCGCCGAGCCAGAAGTACTGCACGCGCCGCGCGCAGAGCCCCAGGAAACTCGCCGGCTCGGCCTGGATCCACTCCAGGGCGCGCCTCGCACAGTCGCCCGCATAGTCGCGCTCCCCCAGGGAGCGATAGAGCGCGAGTTCGGCCTCCACGTGGGAGGGATGGAACTTGAAAGGCACCGGGTGGCCGTTGGCCTCCGGGTTGTTGCCCAGGCGCAGCTCGACCCCGAAGTTGGGCCTGAGGCCCGGCGTGCCGAGCACCAGGGCGTTGCGGACCATCCAGGGCGCGGGAATCAACACCAGGGCCCCCAGGAAGGCGAGGCACCGGCCGGCCCTCTGCGCCCGCGGACCCTCCCCAAGCCAAAGGTAGCCCAGCACCGCGGGCAGGAGCGAGAGCGGCGCGGGATTGAGCAGGGCGAGCCCGCCCCAGGCCAGGCCCACGCGCAGGGCCCCCGCGGGCCGCGCCACGGCACCGGGGGAAGTCAGCAGCGCGAGCGCAAAGACCGTGGCCCAGGCCACGCAGGTGGTGTCCCAGACCACCGTGGTCGCGTTCCACAGGGCCGGTGGATAGAGGGCGAACAGCAGGGCCCCCAGGAAGCCCGCCCGGGGGGCTCCGAGATTGCGGCCCAGGCGCTCGATTCCCAGGCAGGTCAGCGCGCCGAGCAGCGACTGCAGCAGGAAGAGCGAGAGCGCCATGGCCGGGTTCACACCGCCGAAAAGCGCCATCAGGCCCGCCAGCAGCGCGGGATAGGGCGGGGTCAGCCAACTGCTGGGGCCCGTGCCCTTGGCCCAGGGATCCGAGAGACCGTCACCGCGCAGGATCGACTCCCCCAGGCAGGCCGCTTCGTGGCCGAAGTCCCAGGTGCTGCTGTGCAGCGCGTCCCGATGGGGCGCGAGCCACAGGAGCACCACGAGGCGCAGCAGCAACGCCGACACGAACAGGAACACCCGTTTCCTGCCCAATCCTCCGGCGGCCGGTGCGCCCTCGGTCATGTGACGAAAAGCACCCGCCGGAAGCGCGCCGGAGACGCGCCGTGGCTCATCTCGGCCACCTGCATGGGATTGCCCTTGCCGCAATTGGGCACGCCCCACAGGCGCCAGTGGGAGGCGTCGCAGATGGCGTCGCAGGAATTCCAGAAGTCCAGCGTGCGGCCCTGATAGGTCGGACTGCGCAGGAGCCGCGTGCGCTTGCCCTGCTTGATCTCCCAGCCCGCTTCGGTGGTGAACTGGAAGTTGACCCGCTGCTGGTCGATGGACCAGGTCTTCACGGTGTCGCACACGACGCCGTCCTCGGTGTCGGCGATCAGACGCTCCAGGGACCAGTCCCCGGGCATCAGCGACAGGTTGGTGATGCGGATGATCGCCGGGTGGTACCAGCTCTCCGCGCGGGCTGCTCCGCGACTCCGCGCCTCGCCGATGCGCTCGCACAGGGCGCGATTGGTGTGGTAGCCCACGAACAGTCCGCGCTCCACGATGGGCCAGCGGCCCGAGGCCACGCCTTCGTCGTCCCAGCCGCGGGTGTCGAGTCCGCCCGCGGCGGTGGAGTCGCACACCAGGTTCACCAGCTCCGAGCCGTAGCGCAGGCGACCCAATTGATCGGGCGTGGCGAAGGAGCCCCCGGCCAGGTCGCGCTCGGCCCCCAGGGCGCGGTCCAGCTCGGTGGGGTGACCCACGGACTCGTGGATCTGCAGCATCAGCTGGTTGCCCATCAGGATCAGGTCCCGCACGCCCCCCGGGCATTGGGGAGCGCGGCACAGGGCGATGGCCTCGTCGCGCACGCGCGGCCCGTGGGCCGCGAGGTCCATCTCCAGCACGTGCTCGTAGCCCCGCCCCGCGAAGTCGCCGCCGAAGGAGGCCGGATAGCTGCGCCTTTCGCACTGCCCCGCGTCCACGGCCGTGGCCGCGATGCCGGCGCCCGTGCGCAGCAGATCCTGATGGACGTCCAGGCCCTCGGAGGACACATGCCAGCGTTCCTCGCGGCGCAGGGAGAGCGCGGCCTCCCGGTTGACCACCTCCGGGCGTCCGGCGAGGCTGCCCTCGGCGGCGCGCAGGTGCTCGACCTTCTGGGCCAGGGGCACGCGGAACGGATCGATGACCAACGGCGTGCGGAACTCGCCGCGGTGGCCGGGCTCGGGGGCGAAGGGCCTGGGGGAGCTGCAGGTGGGCGCGAGTTCACGGGCGGCCTGGACGGCCTTGCGCGCGGCGGCGAGAGCCGCCTCCCGGTCCGCGCGGCCCTGGAGCGGAACGGCAGAGAAACCTTGGCCGCCGCTCAGGCGCGCGCTGATGCCCAGTCCGAACTCCTCGCGGGTCTGGGCCATCGCCAGCTCGCCGTTGCGCACCAGGAGTTCTTCCACCAGCACGCGCTCCACGCGCGCGTCGGCCTGGGAGGCTCCCAGGCGCAGGGCCTCCTCCACCGCGATGCGTGCCAGATCGCGCATGGGCTCAGAAGTCCGTGGAGGAGGTGAAGCGGAAGCGATCCACGACCAGCGGCGGAGTGACGATCTCGCCGTCGAACAGGGCCCCGGCCGCCTCGCCACCCGCGCCCACGGCGCGCAGGTTGGCCAGGGCCTCCACCAGGGACTGGGTGAAGCGCAGGTTTCGCACGGGGAACTTCACGCGGCCGTCCTCGATCCAGAACGTACCGTTGCGCGTCATCCCCGTCAGCAGCAGTTCCTTGGGATCGATGGCATTCGTGTAGTGGAACTGCTTGACCAAGAGGCCGCGCTCGACCCCGGAGATCAGCTCGGCCAGGGTTCCCTGTCCGGGACTCACCACCAGGTTCAGGGGCATGGGGCCGGAGCTGGAGGGCTGGGCCAGGGCGTGGCCGCTGGATTCCTCGCCCCGGCGCGCGGCGAAGTGGCGGTCGGTCACCGGCCCCGTGGGCGTGCCGCGGTCCACCAGCACCCGACGGCGCTTCGGCGTGCCCTCGCCGTCGAAGGCGAGCGCGGGCATCGCGGGGTGGTCGGGGTCGTCGGTGAGCGTGAAGCGCTCGCTCCACAGGCGCCGGCCCTCGCGGCCGCACAGGAAGGAGCTCTGCTCCTCCACCTCGCGGGCGCCGAAGCCCTGATAGGCGGCGAACAACAGGATCGAGCTCACCGCCAGGGGCTCGAGCACCACGGTGTACTCCGCGGGTTCCAGGGGTCGCGGGTCGCGGCTCTGCTCGGCCGTGCGCCGGGCCGACTCGAACAGGCGTTCGTGGTCCACCAGTTCCGGCCGCGCGGCCGAGGCCTGGGCCATGCCCGACCCGCCGCCGCCGCTGACGGTGAGCGAGGCGGCGAAGCGGCCGGTCTGGCCGTAGACCGCCCGCCCGCGCGAATTGACGATGGCCTTGGCCAGGGCGCTGGACTGCAACAGCCCCGCGGGCTCGAAGTGCGGCAGGCACAACTCCAGGGCGCGCGCGATCCAACGCGACTTGTCGGCGAAGGAATGGGCCAGGGTCGAGGGCTCGGCCAGGGTTCGAGGCACTTCCACCGGACCCCCCAGGGGCACCAGGGCACGATTCGGCGGCGAGTAGCGCGCGAGTTCCATGGCCCGCGCGAGGGCGGCGCGCCCGGCCTCCAGGGTGCTGCCGGACACCGTGGCCCGGGCCTCCCGCAGGCCTTCGACGTCGTCGAGTCGCACCCGCACGGCGATCTCGAAGCGCTCGCGATCGGCCGATTGGGTCGCGCCCTCGGCGGCGAAGCGCGCGAAGCGCTCGACGCCGTGCTCGAAGGTCACTTCGGTTTCGAGGGCCGTGCTTTCGCGCGCCAGGGCCAGGGAGAGTTCCAGGGCGCGTTCGCGCGAACAAAGACCCATGCTTCAGCGCACCACGAAGTTGACCAGCTTGCCGGGGACGACGATGGTCTTCACCACGGTCTTCCCAGCCAGCCAGGACGACACCGCCTGCCCGGCTGCCTCGAGCACCTCGCTCTCGGCGGCGTGCTTGCCGACCTTGACGCGCCCGCGCACCTTGCCCAGGACCTGCACGGGCAACTCCAGCTCGTCGTCCTCGAGGAGCGCCCGGTCCAGCGTGGGCCAGGGGCTTTGGTGAACGCTGAAGGCACAGCCCAGTCGCTCCCAGAGCTCCTCGGCCAGGTGCGGAGCGAAGGGGGCCAGCATGGCCGCGAAGCGCACGGCCTGACCGCGGTCGAAGGCCCCCTGCCGCGGCTGGATCACGTTGACGAGTTCCATCAGGGCCGCGACGGCCGTGTTGAAATTGAGCTGGCGGAACGAGTCGTCCACGCGCGCCAGGGCGCGATTCAAGTGCTTCTCGATCTCCAGGTTGTCCCCCGAGCGCGCCGCCGGCTGCTGGTCCAAGGCCAGGCTGGGCCGCAGGGGCGAGGGGGCCTTCTCGTCCACGTACAGGCGCCAGACTCGTTCCAGGAAGCGCCGCGGGCCGGGGATGTCGCGGGTGTTCCAGGGCTTGGAGTCCGCCAGGGGGCCCATGAACAGCTCGTAGAGCCTGAGCGTGTCGGCCCCGTGCTCCTGGACGATGTCGTCGGGGTTGACGACGTTGCCGAGCTGCTTCGCCATCTTCGTGACGATCTGCTTGAGCTCCTCGCCGCCGCCCCGCTTGAAGTACTTGCCGTCGCGCTCCTCCACGCCCGCGTTGGGCACCAGCCGACCGGTGGCGTCCTCGAAGGCGAAGGCGGTCAGGAGGCCCTGGTTGAACAGGCGCTGGAAGGGCTCCGTCGTGTGCACCAGACCGGCGTCGAAGAGCACCTTGTGCCAGAAGCGCGCGTAGAGCAGGTGCATCACCGCGTGGGCGGCGCCGCCCACGTACAGGTCCACGGGACCCCAGTAGTTCTCCGCCGCCGCGCTCCAGGGCGCGCTCCGGTTCCCGGTGTCCATGAAGCGCAGCCAGTACCAGCAGGAGCCGGCCCAGCCGGGCATGGTGTCCGTGTCCCGGCGCGCCGGTGCCCCCTCCCAGGTGGTGCTGACCCAGTCCTTGGCCCGCGCCAGGGGCGCCGAGCCGTCGCTGGAGGGCTTGAAGTCGGCCATGTCGGGGAGCAGCACCGGCAGGTCCGCGTCGGACACGGCCACGGTGCGGCCGTCCGCGGTGTGCACCAGGGGGAAGGGCTCGCCCCAATAGCGCTGGCGGGAGAACAGCCAGTCTCGCAGCTTGTAGGTGGTGCGCGCCTTGCCGACGCCGCGGGCCACCAGGAATTCGATGGCCTTGGACTTGGCCTCGGCCGTGGAAAGTCCGTCGATGGGGCCCGAGTTCGCCGCGACGCCCTCGCCGGTGAAGCACGCGCCCGGGGCCGGCCCCTGGGACCCGGCCGGCGGCCGCACGACCTCCACCACGTTCAAGTGGAACTTCTGGGCGAATTCGTGGTCGCGTTCATCGTGCCCCGGCACGGACATGATCGCCCCCGTGCCGTAACCGGCCATCACGTAGTCGGCGGTCCAGATCGGGATGCGACCGCGCGGATCGTTTTTCTCGAAAGCCGGATTGCGCGCGTGAAGGCCGGTGAAGACGCCACTCTTTTCCTTGGCGAGATCCGTGCGCTCCAGTTCGGACTTGGAGGCGGCCTGGGCCACGTAGGCATCGACCGCCGCCCGCTGGGAGGCCGGCACGCGCCGCAGGAGCGCGTGCTCGGGCGCCACCACCATGAACGTGGCGCCCCACAGCGTGTCCGGGCGGGTGGTGAACACCACCAGGGCCTCGGGCGCGCCCTCCACCTCGAAGGCAATCTCCGCGCCCTCGCTCTTGCCGATCCACTCCCGTTGCTGGATCTTGATCGACTCGGGCCAGTCGATGCCGTCGAGATCCGCCAGCAGGCGCTCGGCGTAGGCCGTGATCTTCAGCATCCACTGCTTGAGCGGCCGACGCACGCAGGGGTGGTTGCCGCGCTCGGAGCGGCCGTTGATCACCTCTTCGTTGGCCAGCACGGTCTTGAGCTCTTCGCACCACCACACCGGCACCTCGGCCTGGTAGGCCAGCCCGCGTTCGAACAGGCGCTTGAAGATCCACTGGGTCCACCGCTAGTAGCCCGGGTCCGAGGTGTCGATCTCCCGCGACCAATCGAAGGAGAGGCCGATCAGCTTGAGCTGCCTGCGGTAGTTGGCCGTGTTGACCGCGTTGCTCTGGCGCGGATGGACGCCCGTGGTGATCGCGTACTGCTCCGCCGGCAGGCCGAACGCGTCCCACCCCATGGGGTGCAGCACGTTGCAGCCCTCCATGCGCTTGCGGCGCGCCACCACGTCGGTGCCGATGTAGCCCACGGCGTGTCCCACGTGCAGCCCCGACCCCGAGGGGTAGGGAAACATGTCGAGCACGTAGTACTTGGGCTGCCGGGGGTCGAAGCCGGGCTCGCCCGGGTTCTTCGCGCGGTAGATGCCGTGCTCCTCCCAGGCCGCCTGCCAGCGGGCGTCGATCCGGTTTGCGTCGTAGACGTTGGGGTTCACGGGGAGCCTGGGGAGGGTAGGGGGCGGCGCGGGCCGCGGGAACCGGGCAAGGGCCGTGTCCAGGGCGGGCCCACGGGTCGAAGAAGCCCCACAAGATAGAGGCACGGGCGTTCCGGGACCAATGGAGGCCCTGTGCGGCCCCGCGCGACCGGCCTCCACCGGACGCAGGGACACGGCGGCGGGCCCGGACCGGTGCCGGGGCCGAGGAGGTGCGTGGGTCGGCTCGGTCCCCCGGGCCGCGGGAGGGGGCACGGGACTCCGGCTTGAGGTTGACGCGGGCGCCGACGGCCGTCATGCTCCTCGACCTTCCTCGCGGACCGGCGCCCGCCGTCGGTCCCTGGAAGCCCGCGATCCGCAGCTGCGCCCCCGCGCGGCGGAAGCGACCGGGGGATTAGCTCAGTTGGTAGAGCGCTACAATGGCATTGTAGAGGCCAGGGGTTCGAATCCCCTATCCTCCACCACCCAGCGGCCGCTGGCTCGAAGGAGCCGGCGGCCGCGACCCTTTGCGGCCCGCTGGCGGCGCGCCGATCCCGCGACCTTGCAGGGGCTTTTCGCCGGCCGAGCCTCCCCGCGGTGTCTTTCGCGGCCCGGTTCTGTATCTTGCGCGACCCCATGACCGAGCTCGCCCACCCGGATCGCCTGGCCAAGATCGCCGCCCCTGGGCCGCGGGCATCGATCCCTACCCGGCCCGGGGAGTGAGCGCCGAGCCGATCGCGCGCCTGCTCTCCTTGATGGGCACGCCCGACGCCCCGGGCCCCCGCTGCGGCACGCCGGCCACGATCGCCGGCCGGCTGCTGTCCCTGCGCGACTTCGGCAAGCTCGTCTTCGCCCCCGTGCAGGACCGCGGCGGGCGCCTGCAGATCGGCCTGGAGCAGGCCCGACTCGGGGACTGGTGGCCGGAGCGCAAGTACCTGGACGGCGGCGATCTCGTGGGCGCGAGCGGCGTGCTGGGCCACACCAAGAAGGGCGAACCCACGCTGTGGGTCACGGAAATCCGGCTCCTGGCCAAGGCCGTGGCCCCGCCTCCGGAGAAGTGGCACGGACTGGTGGACGTGGAGAGCCGCTACCGCCGCCGCTACGTGGACCTGTGGGCCAGCGAGGGCGTGCGCGAGGTCTTCCTGAAGCGCTCGCGCATCGTCAGCGGCATCCGGCGCTTCCTGGAAGCCCAGGGCTACATCGAAGTGGAGACCCCGACCCTGCACCCGATCCTGGGCGGGGCCACGGCGCGGCCCTTCGTGACGCACTACAACGCCCTCGACCACGACTTCTTCCTGCGCATCGCGCCCGAGCTGTACTTGAAGCGCTGCATCGTCGGCGGCCTGGAGCGCGTGTTCGAGATCGCGCGCAACTTCCGCAACGAGGGACTCTCGCCGCGCCACAACCCGGAATTCTCCATGCTGGAGCTGTACGAGGCCCAGGCCGACTACCGGCGCATGATGGAGATCGCCGAGACGCTGATCGAAACCGTGGCGCGCGAGACCAACGGCGGCACCGAGGTCAGCTTCCGCGGCGAGCGCTACGACCTGAAGGCGCCCTTCCAGCGCGAGAGCTACTGCGAGCTGTTCCTGCGCCACGCCGGCTGTGCCTACGACGACGAGCCGCGCGTGCGCGCCAAGGCCCGCGAGCTCGAGATCCCCGACCCCGGCAACTTCGCCAAGCTCTCCAACGACGTGTTCGAAGCCTGCGTCGAGGAGCACCTGCGCGGTCCGGTGATCGTCTACGACTATCCCGTGGAGATCAGTCCGCTCGCCAAGCGCAAGCCGGGTGAGCCGCGCATCGCCGAGCGCTTCGAGGTGTTCCTGGGCGGCATGGAGCTCGGCAACGCCTTCAGCGAGCTCAACGACCCGGCGGACCAGTACCAGCGCTTCGCCGAGCAGGTGGCCTCCAAGGACCCCGAGGCCCCCGGTGAAATCGACGTCGACTACGTGCAGGCCCTGGAGTACGGCATGCCCCCCGCGGGCGGTCTGGGCATCGGCATCGACCGCCTGGTCATGGTCTTGACCGGCCAGGACACGATCCGCGACGTGCTCCTGTTCCCCGCCCTGCGACCCAAGCCCGCGGAGAGCGCCGGGGACGCCGCGGCCCACGCCGCTCCCGGCGAGGCCTAGCGTGTTCCGCTGGTTCCTCAGTCTGCGCTACCTCCGCTCGCGCAAGACCAACCTGATCGGCATCGGCGGGATCTTCGTGGGCGTGGGCGCCCTGATCCTGATCCTGTCGATCATGACCGGCTTCCTGGAGGAGACGCGCCGCTCGGTGCGCGGCAGCCTGTCCGACATCGTGGTCACGCCGCTGATCGGACTCGATCCGCGCCGACCGATCCCGGAGGAACCCGCCAGGCTCCTGGAGGAACTGCGCAAGGACCCGCGCGTCGCCGGCGCCGCGCCACACCTGGTGTGGTACTGCCAGATCGCCAAGGAGGGCGCCGAATCCTCCATGTGGCGCATCCTCTCCAATTCCCAGAGCGGCAACCTGGCGGCGGTGCAACTCGTGGGCATCGACGTGCCCGACGAGTTCGGCGCCACCGAACTGCGGCGGGCCCTGGAGATCGAGCCCAAGAACGGCGTCCTGGTGGAGGACCCGGAGAAGCCCTTCCTGGTGCCCGAGCGCTTTTCCCCCACGCCCCTGGAAACGGGCGTGGTGGTCGGGGAGAAGCTGTTCTCCAACCTGGGCCTGCGCTGCGGTGACCGCGTGACGCTGGCCACGGTGGTGGCCGACCCGGGGGACTCGCGCAAGTTCCTGACTCCCTCGCGCACCTTCGTGGTGGTGGGCACGTTCCGCTCGAAGGAAAACGAGATGGACATGTCGCGCATCTACCTCGATCGCGCCGACATGGTGGACTTCCTCTCGAGCCCCGTGCGCTACAGCGAAGTGCTGGTCAGGCTCGTGGACTTCGACCGCGATGGCGAGCGCTTCCAGGAAGAGTTGGGCCCGCACCTGGCCCAGAAGGGCCTGATCCACGGCTACCCCCGACATGAGCGGCAGCACCGAGGTGCGCAACTGGAAGGAGTTCCGCGGCGTGCTCCTGGGGGCCATCGAGAACGAACGCGTGCTGATGGCCATCATGCTGAGCCTGGTGCTCCTGGTGGCGGGCTTCACGGTCTTCGCCATCCTGTCCATGATGGTCACCGAGAAGCGCCGCGACATCGGCATCCTGACCGCGCTCGGGGCCACGCCGCGGGGCGTGATGACGAGCTTCCTGATGATCGCCTTCTGGGACGCACTGATCGGCGCCCTGGCGGGCGCCGTCGTGGGCACCCTGGGCGCGATCTACATCGACTCCATCGAAATCTGGCTCTCCGACCGCTTCGGCGTGCAGATCTTCAACCGCGAGGTGTACCTGTTCGACACCATCCCCAGCGTGGTCGAAGTGGTCCCCGTCGCCCTGATCGTCCTGGGCGCGTTCGTGTGCGCGATCGTGTTCGCGGCGATTCCCGCCTGGAACGCCGCCAAGCTCGACCCGCTCGAGGCTCTGAGGCACGAATGAGCCAGTCGGCTTCCTCCACCCAGGGGCCTGCCCCCTCCCGGCCGATCCTCTCTGCCCGCGGCGTGAGCAAGTCGTTCGGCATCGGCGACCGCACGCTGGAGATCCTGCACGGAGTCGATCTCGACCTCCACCGCGGGGAGCTCCTGGCCCTGACCGGCACCTCGGGCGCGGGCAAGTCGACCCTGCTGCACATCCTGGGCCTCCTGGATCGGCCCAGCGAGGGCCGCGTCACCCTCGACGGCGTGAGTGCCTGGGAGCTCTCGCTGGCCGAGCGGGCCCTGATCCGCAACCAGCGCATCGGCTTCGTGTTCCAGTTCTACCACCTGCTTCCCGAACTGGACGCGGTCGAGAACGTCATGCTGCCGGCGATGATCCACGAGTCGCGCGCGGTCTTCTCGCGCAAGCGGCGCGAACACGCCGAACACGCGCGCGAGCTCCTGGCCACCTTCGGCCTCGCCGACCGCGGCACGCACCGGCCGAGCCAGCTCTCGGGCGGAGAGCGTCAACGGGTGGCGCTGGCGCGCGCCCTGTTCCACGATCCGGAAATCCTGATCGCCGACGAGCCCACGGGAAATCTCGACAGCGCCACGGGCGAGAAGGTCCTGGAACTGATCTTCCGCGAGCAGGAGCGCCGCAAGCTCTCGCTCCTGCTCGTCACCCACGACGAGCGCCTGGCCCAGCGCTGCAGCCGGCGCCTGTTCATGACCGACGGCATGATCTCCTCCGAGCGCCTGCCCTCCGCAGCCGCGCGGGAAGAGTCGCGGGCGCGCAGGCAGCGGGTCTCGGCCCCGGTCAGCGTGCCCCTGTACCCGGTTCCGACGCACAAGTTCCTGCTCATGACGGTGCTCAGTTGCGGCCTCTACCCGTACTACTGGTGCTACCAGAACTGGAAGCGGCTGAAGCGCGCCTCGGGGGAGGAGCTGAGCCCCTTCTGGCGGGCCCTGTTCTCGAACCTGTGGGTCTTCTCGCTCTTTCCCAGGATCCAGAAGCTGGCCCGCTCGAACGGCGTCGCGGTCGGCTGGAGTGGTGGAGTCCTGGCCACCCTGCACCTGCTGATCCTCTCCCTCGGCAGGCTCTCGGAACCGTGGTCCTGGGTGAGCTTCGCCGCCGTGCTGGCGATGCTTCCGGTCCAACGGACCGCGCAGCGCGTCAACGCCGCACACCCCGCGTCGGGCGTCGAGCCGGCAAGGACCCGCTACGGCCTCGCCGAGTTCGTGATGATCGCGCTGGGCCTGCTGCTGTTCCTGCTGCTGCTCTTGGGCGGCGAGAGTTCGCAGTAGGGCGCGGCGCCGGGGACGGGATTCCTCCCGTCAGAGCCCGCTGTCGTCCTGGCCGGTCCCGCGCGGGGGGCCCGTGCTGCCCGCGCCGTCGTCGAGGGCGACCGAATCCTCGCCGGCCCCCAGGCCCAGGGTGGTCATGGTCCCGCTCCATCCCAGCCGCTCGCGCAGTCTGCGGTAGGGATCGAGCTTGGCCCAGCCCAAGAGCGGATACGGCAGCGGGTGGCGCTCCACGAACACGCTCTCGCCCTGGTGCAGGGGCGTGTAGGCCTGGCCGTCCACGGCGAGCGTGGTCAGGCCCGCGCTGGCGCGGATGGCCAACTCCAGGCGCGAGTCGGGGTGCAGCACCAGGGGCCGGTGGGCCAGGGCTTGGGGGCAGATGGGCGTCACCACCATGCCGAACATGGAGGGGATCAGGATCGGCCCGCCCGCCGAGAGCGAATGGGCCGTGGAGCCGCTGGGCGTCGCCACGATCAGGCCGTCGGCGCGATAGTCCGTGACCCACTCGCCATCCACGCGCAGGGCCAAGGTCAGCATGCCCTGGGTCGCGCCGCGCTGGAGCACCACGTCGTTGAGAGCAATGGCCACCCGGTCGTCGCCGTCGTGGGTGCGCAGGCGCGCCACGAGCCGCATGCGCGGCTCCAGGAGACCGTCACCCTCGAGGATTCCTGTGAGCACCTCCTCCCAGTGGGACACCGGCGTCGAGGCCAAAAAGCCCACGCGGCCGAAGTTGATGCCGACCGTGGGCACCGGGTGCTCGGCGAAGGCACGCACGGCGGCCAGGATCGCGCCGTCGCCCCCGAGCACCACCACGAGATCCGGGCGCGCGGCGCGGCGCTTCGACGGTTCCAGGGCCTCGTGGCGCCGCAGAAAGGCGCGCAGTTCGCCCTCGAAATCCACGCCCAACTGACGCGCCCGCAGCCAATCGCACAGGGGCGCCTTGAAGGAGCGCACGCCCTGCTTTTCGAGGTCGGCGAGCACCAGCACGCGCCGCACGCCGCCCTTGACGGGCGCGCGGAGTTCCTCGACACGGGTCGTGCGCTTGGGCAAGGAGTTCTTTCCTAGCCGACCGGATGGCCGGAATTGTGGACCGAGCGCACGGCCCGCTCGACCGCCGCGGCGTCGATGCCGCTCTCCTCGAGCTGCTCCTCGCGCGTGGTGCGGTGCTCGATGAACCGATCGGGGATCGCCAAGACGCGCAGGGAGGCGCGCACGTTGGGCAGGCGGCTCGCGGCCTCCAGCACCGCCGAGCCGAAGCCGCCGGCGCGCTGGTGTTCCTCGACCGTGATCAGCGCGCGCCGCGTCGACAGGTCGCGCGCCAAGAGTTCCCCATCCAGGGGCTTGGCGAAGCGCGCGTCCACCACGCCGATCCGGATGCCGTCGGCGGCCAGGCGCTCGGCGGCCTCCAGGGCGCAGTCCACCATGGGGCCCAGGGCCCAGACCACGACACCCGCGGGATCTCCCTCGCAGAGCACCTCGGCGCGCCCCGGCAGCATCTCGCGCCGCTCGCTGGAGTGGATGCGCTCACTGCCGCTGGCGTTGGCGCGCGGGTAGCGCAGGGCCACCGGCCCCGCCTGCCTGAGGCCCATCTCCAGCATGCGGCGCATGTCGGTGGCGTCCCGCGGAGCCGCGATCACGAAGTTGGGCAGCGTGCGCAGGTAGGCGATGTCGAACACGCCGTTGTGGGTCGGACCGTCCTGGCCCACGAGCCCGGCGCGGTCCATGCAGAACAGCACGGGCAGGTTCTGCAGGGCCACCTCCTGGAAGACCTGGTCGTAGGCCCGCTGCAGGAAGGTGGAGTAGATCGCCGCCACCGGGCGCAGGCCGGCCTTGGCCATGCCCGCGGCAAAGGCCACGGCGTGTTGCTCGGTGATGCCCGTGTCGTGGAAGCGCAGCGAGAGCCGCTCGGCGAAGGTCTCCAGCCCCGTGCCCGAGGGCATGCCCGCGGTGATGGCGTGGACGCGCACGTCGCCCTCCGCCAGCTTGAGCAGGGCGTCGGCGAAGGCGCTGGTGAAGGCGGGACCCTGGGGTTTCTTCGCCACGGCGCTCTCGCGGCCCGGCAGCTTGCGCGAATCGGCGCCCGCCGTGCGCGGCGCCGAGCCCGGCTTGACGCCGTGCACGCGCTCGGGGTGGGTCGGCGCGCCCGGATGCCCCTTGCCCTTTTCCGTCAGCAGGTGCAGCAAGACGCACCCCTCCAGGTCCTTGACGCGCTCCAGCTGCTCCACCAGGTCCAGCACGTCGTGGCCGTTGACGGGCCCCACGTAGGTGACGCCCAGTTCCTCGAACACGTGCCCGGGCACGACGGCGTGGCGCATCACCTCGCCCAGATCGTCGAGGGCGCGGTCCACCCGCTCGCCGATGACGGGAATGGCGCTCAGGAGGCCGTGGATCTCCTGGCCGGCGCGCTGGATCACCCGCGCGGAACGGATGCGCGTCAGGTAGCGCGCCAGGGACCCCACCGATTTGGAGATCGACCACTCGTTGTCGTTCAGGATCACCAGGAGCCGCTGCTTGGAGGCCCCCGCGTTGTTGAGCGCCTCGAAGGCGACGCCCGCGCCCAGGGACGCATCCCCGATCACGGCGATGGCATGGGGCGCGTCCTTCCCCGACCCGAGGCCCGAGGCCAGGCCCAGGGCCAGCGAGATGCTCGTGCCCGCGTGGCCCGTGTGGAACAGGTCGTACTCGGATTCCTCGGGGTGCGTGAAGCCGCACAATCCGCCGGTCTGCCGCAGGCTGTCGAAACGCCCCTTGCGGCCGGTCAGGATCTTGTGGGGATAGGCTTGGTGGCTCACGTCCCAGACGCAGCGGTCGCGCCGCAGGTCAAAGACGGTGTGCAGGGCGACGGTCAGTTCCACGACCCCGAGGTTGGAGCCCAGGTGTCCCCCGGTGACGGGCACGGTCTCCAGCAGGAACTCGCGCATCTCCGCGCACAGCTCCGGCAGTCGCTCCAGGGGGATCTGGGCCAGGTCCCCGGGCGAATCGACCGAGTCCAGGAGCGGTCTCTTGGAAGGGGCCCCCTCTGGGTGCGCGGCGTCGGTCATGGGAAGGACGAGTTTGCGACGGAATGGCTCGCGCTGCCAGTGCGCGTGGATTTCGGAGCGTGGAACCGCCTTCCCGGGCCTGCCGGCCCCCCTCGCTGCCTGAAAGCGACTTCCGCCGGGTGCTTGCCCCGCCAGGGCTGCGGACACCCGAGGGGCTCCCAGGGGCCCCCTGGCCTGGGGAGCGCCCCCTTACCAGGCCCCGGGAACGCGGGTCTCGGCCCGGCCATCCGCGGCAGGAGGCAAGATCCTCCCTACTTGGAGCCCCCGCCTGGGGCGGAACCGCCTCCGCGGGCTTGGCGGGCACGGCGAACGCGCGCAGGGCGCCCAGGATCCGAGCGTCGAGCTCCGCCGGGCTCGAGGGGGTCCCCGCGCCGGGGCCGCCGGATTCGGAGCCCCCGAAGACCTCCAGCGTCGCCGCCTGCTTCCAGGGAGCCAGGGTCCGGGCGAGGGAGTCCAACACGACGTCGGGCCCCACGCCCGTCACGACCGACCCCAGGGCCCCGCGATCCAGCAGGGCGTGGACCCGCAGCCCCGCCGAGAGTGCCGCGGGAACGCGCGCGGCGGTCAGTCGCGCATGGACCACCCCGTTGATCACCAGGACTCCCCGATAGAGCGCGGGCTCCCGCGTGGCCACGTCGTAGGCCACCAGGGCGCCCTGGCCCTCGCCGGCGAGGAAGACGCGCGAGGCGTCCAGCGGGTGCGCCTTGCGAAACTGCTCCACGGCCTGGACCACGGGGGCGGAATCGCGCGCGTAGGTGGTGCCGTAGGACGCCGTCAGATAGGTCCAGCGCATGCCCGCCGCGGGATCGGCCGCCACCTTCGCGAGCCGACCCGAGGGCGCCACCAGGGCCGTGCCCAACTCGTCGGCGAGCTTGCGCCAACGGCCTTCGATGATCTGGTTCTTGGTCGCCCCATCGCCGTGGAGCACCACGAGCAGCGGCACCTCGGCCCTGCCCTCCAGGGCCTTGGGCACGTAGACCGCGGGCTCGCCGCGAAAGCTCTCCAGGGCCGCGCGCATGGCGCGCATGCGCTGGATCAGCGGTGCCCAACGCGCGTCGCCGCGCAGGGGTGCCAGGTCTCCATCGGCCTCGAAGACATCGGAGTTGGGCTTGCCGTCAGGACCATCCTCGTTGCCGAAGCCCCAATGGATCGACTGGTCCAGCCACTGGAAGGCGGAGTTGGGCTCGGCCTTCATGACGTAGCCGCAGGCAATGTTGTAGGCGCTGCTGGGGTCCTGGGGCAGGAGCTCGATGCAGCGCTGGAAGGCCGCGATGCCCGCGTCGTGGCGGCCGGCCCGCAGGTCGGCGACGCCCTGATCGAAGACCTTCGAGTAGTCCGAGGCGCCTTGGCCGAAGGCCAGGGAGGCCGAGAGCAGCAGCATCACCAGGAGCGAAGCGAGCTTGGGCATGGAATCCTCGTTGGTCGGGGAGGCACATCGTAGCCGCCGGGCACGGGGGCCAGGGACACTCCGTCGGCGCGAGCATGCGCCGCTGAAGGCCGTGGAGACGTCGCGCGGAAACGATCTAGCGCCGGCGCAGCAGGAGCCAGTCGACCATCTGGAACGCCAGGCCCTGGCGGTCGAATCCCAGGGCGGCCGCGGCACGACGGGATTCCTCGGCCGCCCGCTGGCCCTCGGCCCAGGCGCCGTCCAGGCCCAGCACGGCCACGATCGTGGGCTTCTGGTGGCGCGCGTCCTTGCCGGGCGTCTTGCCCAGTTCGGTCACGTTGCCCACCACGTCGAGGATGTCGTCCACCACCTGGAACAGGGCGCCCAGGGCGGCGCCGAAGTCCCGTGCCCCGAGGCACTGCTGTGCCGTGGCCCCGGCCGCGATGGCCCCCAGTTCCGCCGAGGCGGCGATCAGGGCCCCGGTCTTGCGCCGCTGCATCTCGCGCACGCGCTCCAGGGAAAGCGCGTCCGCGCTGAGCGTCATGTCGAGCACCTGGCCCCCGACCATGCCGCGCGCGCCCGCGGCCGCGGAGAGGACGCGCACCCATCGCAGGCCGCGCTCCGTGCCCTCCGCCGCCAGACATTCGAAGGCGGCGGTCTGCAGGGCATCGCCCGCCAGGAGCGCCAGGGCCTCGCCGTAGACCTTGTGACAGCTGGGCTTGCCGCGCCGCAGGTCGTCGTCGTCCATGCACGGCAGGTCGTCGTGGGCCAGGCTGTAGGCGTGGATCGCCTCCACCGCGGCCGCCGGGCGCTCCGCGTCGAGGTCGCTGCCGCCCAGTTCGCGGCAGATCAGGCGCACCAGCGCCGGCCGCGTGCGCTTGCCCCCGCCCAGGAGCGCGTAGCGCATCACTTCCTCGAGTCGGCCGCCCGTGGGATCCGCCGCGGGCGCAACGATGTGACGCCCCAGCAGGCCCTCCGCCCATTGGCGAGAGTCTTCGAGCCAGAGTTCCAATTCGCGGTGTCCGGCCTCCACTGACGGCGCGTCGAGGCGGTCCCCGGGTTGGCCCGGCTCCCCGGGGCCCCCGGGCCCCCCCTCGGCCCTAGCCCGCCGGGTTTTGGACATCGGGATCGCCGGCGTAGGGGCGGGTCGAGCCGTCCTCGGCGGACAGCTCTTCCACCTGCTTCTGGAAGGACGCCAGGATCCCCTGGCACTTCTTCACCAGGGCCACGCCCTCGCGGTACTTCTCGAGGGAGGACTCGAGACCCAGGGTCTCCTGGTCCAGCAGCGCGACGATCTCCTCGAGCTTGGCGAGGCTCTCGTCGAATCCGGGCTCGGCCCCGGTCTTGGCTTGTGCGCCCTTGGCTGCGCCGCGGTCCTCGGCCTTCATGGGAACGGCAGTCTACGGGAAGGGCACTCCCCTGTCTTGGGAGCGGTCCACCGGCAGGCACAATGGTGCCATGGCGGAGGGAGACGAGCTTCTGGCCCGCGGCAAGTCCCCGCGCCGGGCCTGGCCCTGGCTCGCCGCGCTGCTCTCCCTGGCGGCCTGGTTGCCCTCGGCCCTGGGCGCGGGCTTTTCCTTCGACGATCGCGAGGCTGTCGAGCACAACCCCGTGGTCTTGGGCACGGTCCCCTGGCAGGAGGCGTTCCGGCGCGACTATTGGGAGCACCGCGGCGCCGCGGGACACTACCGGCCGCTGGCGACGCTCACGCTGCGCCTGGACCGCGCGCTGTGGGGCGCCGAGGAGGCGGGCTTCCACCTCACGAACGTGCTCCTGCACGCGCTGGTGGTGCTCGTCGCCGGGTTCCTGCTCCGGCGACTGTGGGCCCACGACAGGACCCCGTGGCTCGGACTGGCGCTCTTCGCGGCCCACCCGGCCCTGGCCGATTCGGTGGCCTGGATTTCTGGCCGCTCGTCCATGCTCGCGGCCCTGTTCGGCCTGTGGGCGGCCTGGACCTTGGCGCGGCCGCGCTCGCAAGGAAGCTCTGCCCCCGCCGGTCTGGCCCTCGATTTCGGCGCCTGCCTCCTGGGCACAGCCGCGAGCATGCTGGGCAAGGAGGACGGAGTGCTCTGGGCGCTGGTGCTCCCCTGCATCGCCTTCCAGCGCGCCCGAGCGGCGGGCCCGCGGGTTCTCCGGGCGGCGATGGTCGGCACCCTGGGCGCCGGGTGCGGCCTCGCGCTGGCGCTCTTCCTGCGCGCCTTGGCCCTCGGGTCCCCGTGGATCCAGGCGCCCCACGCGCCCCTGGAGGGCGTGCCCTGGACGGGCCGACTGCTGGTGGCGGGCCGCGGGCTGCTCGAGGCGGCGCGCATCCTCGTGGTGCCCCTGGGCCATGCACCCAACGTCAGCGGCGATCCGGCCTTCGGACCCGCGGCCCTCCAGTCCAACCCCTGGCCCGGCGTGCTCGGGCTCTCGCTCTTCGCCGCCGCGGGAGCCGCGGCCCTGTGGGCCCTGTGGCGCGCACGCTCGGCCTCCGCCGTGTCGCTGGCGCTCGCCTTGGCCGCCTGGACGCCATTCCTTCAATGGGTGCCCTCCGGCGAGGTCTTCGCCCCGCGCTTCCTCTATTTGCCGCTGCTCCTCTCGGTGCCCTTCGCGGGTGCGGCCCTGGCCGGAGTGCTGGGACTGTTCCGCGCGGATCCAGGGGCCCCCGACCGGCCACGGCGGCCCTTGGCGCGCCTCTCGGCATCGTTGATGGTCCTCGGCCTGTGCGCAGGTTGCTGGTGGCGGGCGCGGGTCTACGCCAGTCGCGCCTCCTATCGCCTCGCGGTGCTGGCGGAGCGTCCCCTGGACGTGCCCTCGTGGAACGACCTGGGACTGGCGTACGAGGAGCAGGGCCGGGCCGACGAAGCCCTCGCCGCATGGAGGCGGGCGAGCGCCTTGGATCCCCGCTACAGCCGCGCCTGGTCGAATCTGGGCCGCGTGGCCCTGGCCGCGGGCCGCCTTGAGGAAGCGCTCGAACTCCTGACGCGCGCCGTGAAGGAGGGCCCCAGAAATCCCGTGGCCCACGTCAACCTGGGCAGCGCCCGGCTCGCGGCGGGCGATGCGCTCGGGGCCGCGGAGTGCTATCGCCGGGCCCTGGAACTGGCGCCCGGTCTGGAGGCCGCCCGGCAGGGCCTGGCGCTCGCCACTCAGGGGCCGACGCGCTGAGCGCCCATCACGGGACCCCGCGCTGGACCCCGCGCAGGCCGGGGGGGCCGGGCTCCGGGGCCTTCAGCGCCTGCGCAGGACCCACACGCCGTCGCCCAGGGGAACGATGACGCCCTCCACGCCCGGATGTCGGGCCACCTGCTCGTTGAAGGCGCGCACGGCGGGCACCTCGCGGTCGGTGGGCCGGGCCTCCAGCAGTTGTCCGAAGGCCAGGGCGTTGTCCGCCAGGATCAGGCCCCCCGGTCGCACGATGCGCAGGGCCTGCTCCAGGTAGAGCCCGTAGCTCCCCTTGTCAGCGTCCAGGAACATGGCGTCGGCACAGCCCGCGGCGAAGCCTGGCAACACGTCCATGCCCGCGCCGCGGTGCACCCGCACGCGGCCCGCCACGTCGCTGCGCGCCACCCAGCTCTCGGCGAAGTCGGCGTGCCGGGCCAGCAGTTCGATCGTGTCCAGGCGCCCGTCCTCGGGCAGGGCGCGCGCCATCGCGATCGCCGAATAGCCCGCCAGGGTTCCCACCTCCACCACGCGCCGGGCCCCGATCAGGCGCAGCAGGACCGTGAGGAAATGGGCCTCTTCGTGGGCAATCCAGATGGCGGGTATGCCCGCGGCCGCCGCCGCGGCGCGGAGTTGGACCAGCAGGGGGTCCTCCGCGGGAACGTGCTCGCGGATGTAGCGGTGGTGGGCGGCGGTGACGGGCGAGGCTTCGGCGGACATGGCCGTAGCATCGGGCATGCAGGCCCGGCGATCAATCGCGCGGGCCTGCCCCGGACCGGCCGCCGGGATTGGGTCAGGGTTTCTGAAGCCAGGGCAGGACGAACGGGGCGCCCCCGCCCCGACCGTCGTCGAAGCGGCCGTAGTACAGGTGCTCGCCGTAGACCGGTTGGAGCACTTCGCGGCGCAACACGGCCTCGGGCGGCGCGTCGAGCACCATGCGACCGGCGGCCATCAGACCGATGCGCGTGGCGAACTGGCTGGCCAGATTCAGATCGTGGGTCACGACGCAGGCGGCGCGGCCCGCGGCCACGAGCTCCGCCAGCAGGGCGAACACGCGCACCTGGTGTTCGGGGTCCAGGGAGTTGGTGGGCTCGTCCACCAGCAGCACATCCGCCTCCTGGGCCAGGGCCCGCGCCAGCAACACCCGTTGGCGCTGGCCGCCGGAAATTTCCTGCATGGAACGGCAGGCCACGTCGGCGGCATCGCAGCGCTCCAAGGCATGGCTCACCACCTGGCGATCGTGGGCACCGCTCTGATTCCAGCCGTGGCGGTGCGCGTAGCGGCCGCCCAGGACGAAGTCGGCGACCAGCAGGTCGGGCAAGGCGGGCAGGAACTGGGGCACCACGGCCACGTGCCGGGCGCGCTCGCGAAACCTCCAGGCCCCGATGGGCTTCTCGCGCAGCAGCACCTCGCCCTCGCGGCAGGGAATCAGGCCGCCCAGGAGTTTCAAAAGCGTGCTCTTCCCCGAGCCGTTGGGGCCCAGCACCACCACCAGCTCGCGCTCGCGCAGGCGGAAGTCGACGCCGTCCACGGCCCGCGGTCCGTCGCGGTAGGTGTGCGCCACGGCGCGCGCTTCCAGCAGGCAGCTCATGGACATCGGGCCCTCACCACGCCCCGATCTCGCGCCGGTGGCGCACCAGCAGAAAAACGAAGAAGGGTCCGCCGAAGAGCGACATCAGGACTCCCGGCTGCAGGGTGCTCGCGCCGAAGAGCGCGCGCTGGAGCAAGTCCGCGCCCAGCAGGAACAGGGCCCCGCCCACCACGCACAGCGGCAGCACGCGCCGATGGGAAGCCCCCGCCAGGAGCCGCACGAGATGGGGCACGGCCAATCCGACGAAGGCGATCTGTCCGGCCACCGACACCGCCGCCGAGGCGCACAGCGCCGCGCACACGAGGGTCAGGGTTTTCACGCGGCCCACGTGCACGCCCAGGGATTCGGCGTCGGCCTCTCCACCCCGGAAAAGGTCCAGCTCCGTCGCCACCAGCGGCACCGCGGCGGCCACCAGGGCCACCGCCGCCCAGACGATCGCCGCATGGTGGCTCGAACGATCCTCCAGGGTGCCGAAGGTCCAAGCCAGGATCGCCCGCGACACCTCGAAGTCCTTGAGCGTCAGGGACTGGATCGCGGCAAACGCCCCGCCACGCACATGTTCACCGCGATGCCCACCAGGAGCAGCGTGGGCACCGAGGTCCTGCCGCCGCTGGTGGACAAGTAGGCCACCAGGCTGACCGTGGCCAGGGCGCCGACGAAGGAGCACAGGGGCACGAACAGCGCGCCCGGCGAGAACTCGCGGTCCAGGATCCCGTAGCCGCCGATGGCCGCGATGGCCAGGGCCGCGCCCAGGGCCGCGCCGCCGCTGACGCCGAGCAGCGAGGGCGAGGCCAGGGCGTTGCGAAACAGCCCCTGGATCAATCCGCCCGAGAGTCCCAGGGCCGCGCCCACCCCCGCCGCCGTGAGCGCGCGCCAGACGCGCAGTTCGACGATCAACTGCAGACGGCCTGCCTCGGAAGCGAGGGGCGCGGCCTCCCCCATCCCCTCCGAGGAAAGGCCCGCCATGCGGGCGATGCCACCCAGGGCCGCGGAAGGAGACAGCGTGCCCGTGGCCCCCACGCAGACGGAGCCCAGCAGGATGGCGAGCAGCAAGAGACTCCCGATCCCGAGGAGCAGCGCCAGCGAGCGTGTGCCGCGCCGCTGAATCACTCTCGCTCTCCCCGCGACCCGGCCGGTTGCCCCGGCGCGGGCGGCTCTTCCCGCGCGAGGAGCCGGTCCACCTCCCGGGCCAATTCCTCCGCTCCGAGCACCAGGTTGTGGGAAGACGTGGCGAACAGATTGGGGTGCAGGGCGAGGATGCGCTGCTCCCGCACGGCCCGCAGGCTCTGCAGGCTGGGTTCGGACTCCAGCACGCGCTGGGACGCTCCGCCGAAATCACCCGAGGTGCTGTCTCCACCCCGCAGCGGCTTGGAGACCAGGATCAGGTCGGGGTCGAGGGCGATCAACTCCTCGAAGGTGATCTGCACGTGGCCCTCGCGACCGGATTCGGCCGCGGCGTCCCGCAGGCCCGCGAGGACGATCTGCTCGTGGATCGTGGTGTTGCTGCCCGCGCTCCAACCCGCGCCGCCGAAGTTCGAGTAGCACAGGGCCCGCAGGGTGGCGCGCCGGCCGGGTTCGGCCCGCAGACGCGAGACGCGCTGGTCCAGTTCCCGCGCCAGGGCCTCGGCCCGGGGCGTCAACTCCAACAGCTCTCCACGCACAAGAGCGTGGCGCGGGCCTCGGCCCAATTGCGCACCTCCGGAAGTTCGACCACCTCGAGGCCCGCGGAGCGCAGGCGCGCGGAGGTGTTCCTGTCCTGGGACGGCTCCACGATCACCAGATCGGGAGCGAGGGCGATCACGGTCTCGGCCAGGTACACGTTGAAGCGCGGAACCGAGGCCCAGGCCGCGGGATCCCCGGCCACGCTGGCGTAGTCCAGGGCCTGCTCGGGCAGGGCGGCGAGGCGCTCCGGCGGCGCCAGGGCCACCAGGAAGTCCACCACGCTGGAGCTGGCGGGGAACACGCGCTGGGCCCTGGAGCGCAGGCGCACGCTCCTGCCGTCGGGCATCGCGACCGTGCGTTCCGCGGACCCGCCGGAGGGCGCCGCGAGGGCGTTCGGCGGCGACGCGGCGGCTCCGGGCTCCGTGCCCGATTCCCCGTCGGGCCCGCAGGCCGGCCCCGCCAGGACCGCTAGCAGAAGCAGCAGAACCAGCCTGGGGGCCGCGCGAGGGAATTCTCGCACGACGGCCCAGCGCCCTGGGCGACGGGAATTGAACGGGACCATGGGAACCCTGCTTCCGAGAGTGGACGGCCTGGGCTTTCGGGCGATCCGACTCGCCGCGCTGCGCGCGGCTCACGGTTGCGGGCCAGTCCCGGATTCACACCGGGTTCCCCCGAACCCGACGGCTCACGCGGAGCGACGGGCTGCCTGGGCAATGGATGGATCGAAGAACGACCCTGAGTGTCCCCCGCCGGCCCCCCCGGCGCAAGCAAGGCCTGCCCGGGGCTGTGGACGCCCGACCGGGAGCCCCCGCTCAGGGCCCGCGCCGAATCCTCGGCCCCAAGCCCGAAGGCAGGCGCGAACGGGCCCAGGGGCGCCGCCCAAAGCCGCCTATTTCTGGCGCGATAGCCAGCTCAGGAAATTCCACTCCAGGCTCTCGGGCTTGGCCTCCGGTCCCGACCAGGCCATGCCGTAGCAGGCCGCCAGGAGGTCCTCGAAGTTCGCGCCTTCGGCCGCGGTGGCCACGCTGCGCAGCAATTCCGCCAGCTTGGCGTGGGAGAGCTTGGCGGACTTGCCCCCCGCCTCCTCGAACAGCCAGTGCACGAAGCAGCTCTTGTAGGCCCGGAAGAACTCGCGGTAGTCCGGCAGGAATTCCGCCGACGGCACCGGTTGGGTCTCCGCCGCGCGGCCCAGGAACGGTGCACGAACGAAGTGCTTCTTCACATTGTCGGTGGCGGTCAGCTCGAAGGTCGAAGTCTTCTCCGTGCCCCGGCTCGCGTCCTTGCTGGCCACGCGCTGGGAATCCTTGAGCGGTTTGACGAACCAGTCGGCCCCGGCGGTGCCGCGCCAGGGCGAGTCGGCCGAGAATCCCGGCAAATGGCCGCCGTGCTTGCTGCCGCCGGGAATGAACATCGACCAGCCGTCCACGGAGTTGCCGCGGCCTGAGCCGCCGGAGCGCGAATTGTTGCGCCCGTAGAGCGCGATCGCCGTGTTCTGCGCCAGGCCCGACTCGAAGGCGGCCTCCAACGTGTAGCCGAAAAACGTCGTGCAAAGCGTGTGGGCCGCACGGGTGGCCACGTGCTCGACGACGCCGGTGGGCGCCTTCAGGTTCATGGTGACGCCCTCCCAGGGCGAGGCCGGATTGGGTTTGCCCGGCGGATCCTCCAGGGAAAGCACCTGCACCTGATTCCAGTAGCACTCACTCCAGCGCGCCGCGCCGTTGTCCCAGAAACTCGCGCGATTGTCCGGATCGGCCCAGCCGAAGAAGGCCACCAGGTCCAGGAATTCCTTGCGTGTGGGCGCCACCATCACCTTCCAGCGCACCTCGCCGCGGGGCTTGTACCCCAGGGCGCTGCCGTCCTCGAAGGCCGCGGCGGCACGCGCGGCGGCGGCCAGTTCCTTCTCCCCCGCCGCGAGCACGGCGAGCAGGTCCAAGGAGGGTTCGGAGAGGCGGGCGGACTGGAACTTCGCTCCCGCGATCCACTTCTTGAGCGCCAGCAGATCGGCCCGCGCGCTGACCGCGGCTTCCCCATTGCCGAACCACTCGAGCCACAGGGCCTGCAGGTCGATCACACAGGCCGCCACGCCGCGCAGCTCCTCCTGGCGCGGCTTGGCCTCCAGGCCGGCCCGCGGGTAGAGCAGATCAACCACCCCCAGGCGCGCGCCCACCCAGTCGCGGGCCAGGAGCGCCGGCGCATCGAAGCCGGCCCCATCGGACACCTCGATGTGGTGGGCCTTGCGGAAGCCGTCCGCAAACTCCGCAAAGGGCACCGGCGGGTCGCCGGCGGGCGCCTGGGAATAGCTGGGCAGGGCAAGGAGCATCGCGCAGAGGAAGGACTTCATGGTCGTCGACTTGGGCAAGATGGGGCGAACACAACGAAGACGCGCAGGGTCTTCTTAGCGAGGCTGAGGGGGTTGGAACCGCTTCGACGCCCCGAAAGACCAGGGATTCCGTGAAAACTCTGTGTAGACGAAGCCCCCCCGGACGAGGCGGGCGCTGCCCTGTTCACGAGGCCTCTGGCCCGGCCGGGGCTCGGAGGCGCTGCAACACCCCGATCGGGGCCGCCCCCGCTCCCGATTCCCTCAGGCCGTGGGCCAGCGGAATTCCACGGGGACCTCCACGTTGCTCGCCAGGGACTGGTGCACCGGGCAGGTGTGGGCCGCGCGCTCCAGGGCCTCGCGGGCCTTGGGCTCCAGGGCGTGGGCCATCACCAGGGTGACCCGCAGCCTGCCGATGCGCCGCACGGGGTCGGCGACCATCTCCTTGATCACCGTGGCCGTGGAACCGGCCAGGGGCCAGCCGTGGCGCGCCGCCACGATCCCCATGGTGGTCAGGATGCAGGTGCCCAGGGCCGTGGCCACCAGGTCCGTGGGCGAGAAGGACTCGCCCCGGCCCTGGTTGTCCACCGGGGCGTCGGTGGTGAGGGCCTGCTTGGAGGGAGCGTGCGTCGCCGTGCAGCGCAGCTCGCCCTGGTAGTTCATCGTGATCGTGACCATGGATCGTCCGTGGCGGAATTCGTCGTGCGAGAATGGGGACACTAGACTACCGCGATGCAACGCTTGAAAGACAAACTGGCGCTGGTCACGGGCGCCTCCGCGGGCATCGGGATGGCCACGGCGCGGGCCCTTGCCGGCGAGGGTGCGCGCGTGGTCCTGGTGGCGCGCCGCCTGGACCGCGTCCAGACCCTGGCCCGTGAACTGCCGGGGGCCCGAGCCCTGGCGCTGGACGTGCGCGACGGCGCCGCCGTGCTGCGTGCCCTGGAAAACGAGCCCTTCGACCTCGCCGTGGTCAACGCGGGCCTCGGCCTCGGCATGGGCCCCCTCGATGAAGGCTCCATCGAGGACTGGTCCACGATGCTCGACACCAACGTCAAGGGGCTGTTGCACACGCTCAAGGCCGTGACGCCCGGCATGCGCGGCCGCGGCCGCGGCGACGTGGTCCTGCTCGGCAGCGTGGCCGGCCGGCAGGTCTATCCCGGCGGCAACGTCTACTGCGCCACCAAGTTCGCCGTGCGCGGCATCTACGAGTCCCTGCGCGTCGACTTCGCCGGCGCGGGGCTGCGCTTCACCACCGTGGACCCGGGAATGGTGGAGACCGACTTCAGCCGCGTGCGCTTCAAGGGCGACGAGGAGCGGGCGAAGAAGGTCTATGCCGGCGTGCACGCCCTGACGCCCGAGGACATTGCCGACGCGATCCTCTACGCCGTGACGCGGCCGCCCCACGTGAACATCGGCGAGATCGTGATCTGGGCCTCGGCCCAGGCCAGCACGACGGTGGTCAAGCGCGCGACTTGAGGCCCTCGGGGCCGCGCGCCCCGTCGAGGAAGCCGCGGAGCAGGGCCAGCTCCGCGTTGAGCACGCTGGCGCCCGCGGCGCCGCGCTCGGCGTTGTGGCCCAGGGCGGTGAACTGCAGGCCCAGAATCGGACACGGCCTCAGCCGCCCCACGTGAACCTGCATGCCGCCCGCGCTGTCCACATCGCGCCGCGGTTGGGGCCGGTCCTCCTCGTCGTGCACCACGATGGGCTGGGCGGGCGCGGAGTGGAGCCCGCTGCCTTCCAGGGGCCGCCAACGCTCGAAGGCGGCGCGCACGTCCGCCAACCCCGGCGCACCTCGCAGCCGCACGCCGACCGACAGCGTGTGGCCGTCCTCCACCGCCACGCGGTTGCAGCTGGCCGAGAGCAACAGCGGCGCCGGCTCCACCCGTGAACCCGCCCAGCGGCCCAGCATCTTCGAAGTCTCGGCCGCGAGCTTGTCCTCCTCGCCGCGGATGAACGGAATCACGTTGCCGAGGATGTCGAGGCTCGCCACGCCGGGATAGCCCGCGCCGGACACGGCCTGCATGCTCACCAGGCTCACGGCCTCGACCCCGAAGGCGGCGTGCAGGGGAGCCAGGGCCACGGTCAGGATCGTCGAGGTGCAATTGGGATTGCAGACGATGGCCCCGCGCCAGCCGCGACGCGCGCGCTGCTGGGTCAGGGCCTCGAGGTGGCCTGCGTTGACCTCCGGAATCAGGAGCGGCACGTCCTCGTCCATGCGGAAGGCGCTGGCGTTGGAGAACACCAGCGCCCCGGCGCGGGCGTACGACGGCTCCACCTCCCGGGCGACGGGGGCATCCAGGGCCGAAAACACCACCGGCGCGAAGGCCCGGTCGGGGTCGGCGGCGGCCAGGACGCGCTCCCCCAGGCCGGCGTAGGGGCCCAGCACGGCACCCTCGGGCAACGGCCGATCGGGAAGGCGCCAGGCGCAGGCCTCCCGCAGGCGCTTTCCCACGTTCTTCTCGCTGGCGCACAGGTGCTGGACCGTGAAGGCCGGGTGGACCGCGAGGCGGGCGAGGAAACGCTGTCCCACGACGCCGGTGGCGCCCAGGACGGCGACGGGGATCTTGGCCATGGCCATGGCTCCATAGGAATAGCTGACGCAGGCGGCGGCGTTCCTCTAGAATCTTCGGCCGATTGCGCGCCGACGCCCCCCCGGAGGGATCCGCCTGACGCCGTTCCCCTGATTTCCGCGGGCACCCCCAGCGTTGCCACGCGCACTTTCGACGAATTCATGAGCTCCAAGAAGAACACGCCCAAGGACGCCCTCTCCGCCGAAATCGAGGCGGCCCTCGACGGCGTCGAACTGCAGAACCTCGACGCAGACAGGCCCGCGCGGACGGGCTCACCCCGCGACGGCGGCAAGCCCGCGGGCTCGGCCCGGGGCCCCGGGGGCAGCCGGGGCCTGGTGCCCGGGCTGATCGTCGGCGTCCACGGCGATGACGTGATCGTGGAGCTGTCCCCCACCCGCCAAGGCATCTGCCCCCGGGCCCAATTCGACAAGGAGCCGGTGGTCGGCGAGCGCTCCGAGTTCACGCTCGGCGGCCAGGACCCCGACGGCCTGTGGATCCTCTCGCGGCGCGAGCTGCAGGCCCTGGCGGCCTGGGACGCGGTGGAGAAGGGCTCGCGGGTGGAGGCCAAGGTCACCGGCCAGAACACGGGCGGCCTGGAGCTCAAGGTGGGCCCCAACCCCGCGTTCATGCCCGCTTCCCAAGTGGGCCTCGCGCGCGAGGAGAATCTGGCCCAGTACATCGGCAAGACCCTCGAAGTCATGGTGATCGAGGTGGATCCCGAGCGGCGGCGCATGCTGGTCTCGCGCCGGGCCCTGCTGGAAGCCGCCCGGGACGCCGCTCGCGAACAGAGCATGGGCGCCATTGCCGTGGGCAAGGTGCTGCGCGGGCGGATCACGCGCATCGAGAAGTTCGGCGCCTTCGTCGACATCGGCGGCGGAGTCGAAGGGCTCCTGCACGTGTCCAACCTGTCGCGGGGCCACGTGGCCGATCCCAACGATGTGGTGAAGAAGGGGCAGGAGCTCGAAGTGCTCGTGCTCAAGATCGAGGAGGGCGGCAAGCGCATCGGCCTCGGCACCAAGCAGCTGGAAGCCGATCCGTGGCAGTCCCTGGGCGGCAAGTACCAGCTGGATCAGGTGGTGCCGGGCAAGGTGGTGCGCCTGACCGAATTCGGCGCCTTCGTGGAGATCGAGCCGGGCATCGACGGCCTGCTGCACGTTTCGGCCATGGCCAAGGAACGCGTGCGCAAGCCCCAGGACGTGCTCAAGGTCGGTCAGGAGATCGCCGTGCGCATCGCCACCATCGACGCCGCCCGCCAGCGGCTGTCGCTCTCACGCCTCGATCCCCGCGGCGCCCTGATCGGCTCCGAGGACTCGGTGGACTCAGGCGTGATCGACGAGGCCCTGGCCCGCAGCCAATCCTCGACGCCCCAGGGCACGAACCTGGGCTCCCTGTTCAAGAAGGCCATGCACAAGAAGCCCTGAGCGGGCACGCACGTCGGCGAGCGGGGGGGGGGGGGGGGGGGGGGGGGGGGGGGGCCGGGGCGCCCCGCGGGGCCCGGGGGGGGGCGGGGGGGGGGGGGGGGGGGGCGCGGCGCCCGGGCCCCGGGGGGGGGGGGGCCGGGGGGCCGGCCCGCCCGGGGGGGGGGGGGGGCGGGGGGGGGGGGGGGGGGGGGGGGGGGGGGGGGGGGGGGGGGGGGGGGGGGGGGGGGGGGGGGGGGGGGGGGGGGGGGGGGGGGCGCGGGGGGGGGGGGGGGGGGGGGGGGCGGGGGGGGGGGGGGGGGGCCGGGGCCGGGGGGGGGGGGGGGGGGGGGGGGGGGGGGGGCCGGGGGGGGCGGGGGGGGGGGGGGGGGCCCCCCGGGGGGGGGGGGGGGGGGGGGGGGGGGGGGGGGGGGGGGGGGGGGGGGGGGGGGGGGGGGGGGGGGGGGGGGCCCGGGGGGCCCCCGGGGGGGGGGGGGGGGGGGGGGGGGGGGGGGGGCGGGGGGGGGGGGGGGGGGGGGGGGGGGGCGGGCCGCGGGGGGCCCGGGGGGGGCCCCCCCGGGGGGGCCCCCCCCCGGGGGGGCCGGGGGGGCGGGGGGGGGGGGGGGGCGCGGCGGGGGGGGGGGGGGGGGGGGGGGGGGGGGGGGGGGGGGGGGGGGGGGGGGGGGGGGCGGCGGGGGGGCGGGGGGGGGGGGGGGGGGGGGGGGGGGGGGGGGGGGGGCGGGGGGGGGGGGGGGGGGGGGGGGGGGGGGGCGGGGGGGGGGCGGGGGGGGGCCGGCGGGCCCCATCCAGGCCCTGGGCCCGCCGGACTAGGCCTGCGGCTCTTCGCCGTCGCCTCCCGACACGCCGCCGGAGACGATCAGGGCCATGGCCCGTCCGCTGTCCAAGTCGATGGCGTGCACGCGCGCTTTCGGCACCAGGAACAGGAAGCCGCCGAAGGAGAAGGACAGGGGCTGGTAGACCGCCACGTGGTCCGCCAGGCCCACGCTTTCCATGGAGTGTCGCGTCACGAACCCCATGCGCTTGATTTCGGAGTGCTCGCTCTCCTCGAACCACACCGGCTGATCGAAGCGCTTCTTGTCGCCGAAGAGGGCGTCCGTCAGGTCACGCAACGAGCTGTAGACCAGCTTCACCAGGGGCAGCCGCCCCACCCAGCGCTCCACGACCTTGATGGCCTGCTGGGCCAGGAAGTTGCTGGCGAGGGCCCCGATCGCGGTGATCAGGAGCAGGGTCAAGACCACCCCCAGGCCGGGGAAGTCGTATTCCTTCACCAGGGGCAGGCGCCGCAGGCCGTCCACCCAGTCCAGCACCCGAAAGAAGACGTAGATCGTCAGCCCCAGGGGCACGACGACGAGCAGTCCGCGCAGGAAGTAGCGGGTCAGGGGGCCGACCATGGGGGTAGCCTAGCGTCCGCCGGCTGGCTCCCGAAAGGAGACTTCAGGGCACTCGCCCAGGGTTCGATAGAATGTCCGCGATGCCCTTCGGCTCCCTCAACAGCGACATCTTCAAGTACTTCCTGCTCTTGTGCACGGCGCCCCTGTGGTTTCCGTTCGTCAAGGCAGTCTTCAAGGAACTGAACGATGCACTCGTGGCCGAGGGAGGACTGTTCGGTCGGCCGCCCAGCGACGTGGAGCTCAAGGCCCTGCGCAGGGACCCCAACCTGTCTCCCTCGCCCCTGATCAACCGTGAGCGCGACCCCGACGATCCGCGCCAGCCCCTGGGCGGCGCTCGGACCGGGCCCGCGGGAGCGAGCGCCGGCACCGGGTCCCGGCCGACCTCCGGCGCGACGGCACGCCAGGCCTCGCCCGCGGTTGGGTTCGGCAAGACTCGCCCCCCCCACGGGTTCTCGCGGCGCGACGCCCGGGGCGGCTGAGGGTCCCCCCCGGATCCCGCGGCCCCATGGACGGGAGCGGCGGCGCAGAGCAAGATCCCTGGGCTCGCCCCCCTTCAGGAGCCCCACGCGTGAATCGGCGTCAATTCCTCGGAGCCCTGTCCTTGCCCGCCGCAACCGATTTCTCGTCACCCGGCCCGGCGCCGGAGTGGTCACGGCCCGAGGCCCTGCTGTCGATGCTCGAAGCCTTCGCAGCGGCGGGCGACGATCCCGCGCAGGACGCGCGCAACGAAGACCTGTGGCGCGAGGTCCAGCTGGCCTTCACCGGCGACAAGACCAAGATCAACCTCAACAACGGCGGCTGCTGCCCCTCGCCGCGCGTGGTGCAGGAGGCCATGGAGCGCTTGCTGGCCTTCTCCAACGACCTGCCGACCCACAATCTGTGGCAGATCCTGGAGCCCCAGCGGGAGCCCCTGCGCCAGCGCATGGCGAAGCAGTGGAAGTGCGATCCCGAGGAGCTGGCCTTCACGCGCAACACCAGCGAGTCCCTGCAAACCCTGCAGTTCGGCCTCGAACTCCAGCGCGGCGACGAGGTGATCACCACCACCCAGGATTATCCGCGCATGCTGACGGCCTTCGAGCAGCGCGGACGACGGGACGGAATCGTGCTCAAGAAGATCCAGATCCCGGTGCCCTGCGAGGCCCCCGGGCTGGTGGTCCAGCGCTTCGAGGAGGCGATCACGCCGCGCACGCGCATGATCCTCATGTGCCACGCGATCAACCTGACCGGCCAGCTCCTGCCGGTGCGCGAGGTGGTGGGCATGGCGAGGAAGCGCGGCATCCCCGTGATCGTCGATGGGGCCCACACCTTCGCCCATTTGGATTTCACCTTCCCCGACCTGGACTGCGATTTCTTCGGCACCAGCCTGCACAAGTGGCTCTACGCGCCCCACGGCACGGGACTCCTGTACGTGCGCCGCGACAAAATCCCCTCGGTTTGGCCGCTGATGGCCGCGCCCGAGGCCATGCAGGCGGACATCCGCAAGTTCGAGGAGATCGGCACCCATCCGGCCGCCAACACCCTGGCCATCGCCGAGGCCTTGACGTTCCACCAGGGCATCGGCCCGCGGCGCAAGTTGGAGCGGCTGTACTACCTGCGCGAGGTCTGGACCCGCAGGCTGGGCGCCCAGCCGCGCGTGCGCTTCAACACCAGCCTCGATCGGCGCCACTCCATCGGCATCGGCAACGTGCGGGTCGAGGGGCTCGACACGGTGAAGTTGCAGGCGCATCTGTGGACGAAGCACCGCATCTGGACCACGGCGATCGTGCACGAGGAATTCAACGGCCTGCGCATCACGCCCAGCGTCCAGACCACCCTGGAGGAGCTGGAGCGCTTCTGCGAGGCCATCGAGTCGGCCATCGCCAAGGGAATCCCCGCGTGAGCCGGCTCGCGCCTCGTAGCTCCGTGCTTCCGGGCTCCGTGCTTCTGGGCCCCAAGCTTCTTGGTCAGGTGCTGCTGTGCCTGGGGCTCCTCGCGGCGCCGGCCTGCCGCACGGATCAGGCCCCGCGGTCCGTGCTCACGGTCCACGCGCCCAAGCCCATCGGCCCCTACTCCCAGGCCGTGGCCCGGGGGGATTTCCTGTTCCTCTCGGGCCAGATCGGCCTGGATCCGGAGTCTGGTGCTCTGGTGTCCGGCGGGATCGTGCCGGAGACGGAGCGGGCCCTGGAGAACCTGCGGGCCGTGCTCGCCGCGGAGGGCCTCGACTTCCGCCACGTGGTCTCGGTCAACGCCTACCTGGTGGACCTGGAGGAGTTCGCGGCCTTCAACGACGCCTACGGCAAGGCCCTGGGCGGTGAAGCCCCGGCGCGCGCCACCGTCCAGGTGGCGGCCCTGCCCAAGGGTGCGCGCGTGGAGCTGCAGTGCATCGCGCTGCGGCCGTGAGCGAACTCTCCATCGGCATCGACTATTGGCTGGCGGCCACCCACGCCCCGGGGGTGGGGCGCTACCTTCGGGAATGGACCCGAGCCCTGGCGGAGTTGGAGCAGGGCCCCAGGCTGGCCCTGTTCGACGTGGGGCCGGCGGGCGATTCGATTCCGGAAGAGGCCCTGGGCCTGGCCGCGGCGGGAGCGCGCGTGCGCCGCCGCCGGGCGCGCATTCGGCGGGGCTGGACCGCGCTCCTGGAGCGCGGCCTGGGCCTTCCGGTGGAGGCCTGGATTGGAAAGGTCGACGTGTTCCACCGCGCCCATCCCCTGGGCAGTCCACGCTCGCGGGCCCCGGCCGTGGTCGCGCTGGCACAACCGCCTAGCGCGGCGGAGCGCGAGGCCCTGTCCTCCCTGGCCGCCGTGCTGGTCTTCAGCGAGCACGCCCGCGAACAACTGGTCCAAGTCCACGGAGTCCGCGAGGATCTCGTGCAGCGCGTGCCCGTGGGCGCCGACCATTGGCGCCGCGGAATGAAGGAGCCCCTGGACCGCCGGCGGGCGGGAGGACGGGCGCGGATCCTGGTGCTCGGCGCGGTGCGGGCGGGCCGAGGTCACGGGGCGATCCTGGAGAGCTTCAACGCCCTGCGGGGCGGCGGCGCGGACCTGGACCTGGTGATCTGCGGCCGTCGGGGCGATGCCGCCCCGCGCCTGGAGAGTGCCCTGCGCTCGTCGCCGTTCAGGACCGACGTGCGCTGGATCGACGAACCGCTGGAGAGCGCGATGCCCGAGCTCGCCGCGGGCGCGGACGTGCTGGTCCACCTGGAGCGCGCGAGCTGGACAGCGGTCACGCCCCTGGAGGCCATGGGTTTCGGGGCGGCGGTGGTGACAAGCCCCCTGCCCGCGTTCCGCGAGGCCCTGGGAGGTCTGGCCCACTACGTCGAGGGCGATCCAGAAGCTCCCGCGGGTCTCTTGGGGGCCCTGGAGCGGGCCCTGGCCTCCGCCGATGACGACGCCGCGCGCCGCGCCCGCAGGGAACTGACGCGGGGCTTCACCTGGCGCGCCAACGCCCTCGCGACGCTGAAGATCGACTCGGAGATCGCGGCGCGCCGCGGGTAGCGCGGGGGCGGCCCCTGCGCCAGGGAGCCCCAGGCGGGCCGAGTTGGTCAGCGGACTTCTGGATCAGGACACTAGTGTCGTGATCCAGAAGTACGTTGGCAAAGGCGGCCTGAATGCGGATTCCTGGCAAGGCGCCGCGACGACGCGTGTTCGCTGCAACACTCGGAGGAGGGGCACCGCAGCCAGGGAGCCCCAGGCGGGCCGAGTTGGTCAGCGGACTTCTGGATCACGACACTAGCCGTAGCCGGTGTCGTAGGTGCGCAGAGCCAGCACCCCCGCCACGGCCACGGGCACGGCGATGTAGAGGAAGCGCAGCCAGGCCCGGCCTCCCGCGGGCAGCAGACCCCCGAAGGGCGCCAGGGCCACCAGGACGAACAGCGAGCGCGAGTAGTAGGGCCGCGCGAAGACCACCGCGCACAGGCTGAGCGTCGAAAGCAGCACGGCCACCGGGGCCACGGCCCCCGCCAGACCCGAGGTGGAGGGGCGCAGAAGACAGGCCACCACCAGGGCCCCCAGGGCTCCCGCCACCGACGCCGCCGTCTGGGTGAAGGCCAGGCTGTGGGCACACAGGCACAGGAGGGCGGTGGCACTGGCCACGAGCCACAGGGCAGAGGCGCCGAGGCCCGCGCCCAGCGCCGGGATCACGGTGCTCCACAGGGCCGTGAGCGCCACCGGCAGCGCCACGAACAGGGCCGCGCGGTCCAGGTCGAACTCGCCGCCCGAGGGCAGCAGCACGCGCCGGAACACGAGACCCGTGGCCGCGAGGGCGAGCAACGTCCAATAGCCCAGTCGCGTCACGGTGGAGGCGTCGCGGCGCGAGGAGAGGGAGCCCAGCAGCGCCGCCGCCGGGAACAGCCACAGGATCCACTTCCAGGAGTCCACGGGCTTCGGGTTCCAGCCGAAGGACAGCACGAAGCCCGCCATGGCTCCCGCGCACACGGAGAACGCCGCGGCAGGGGCCGAGGCGTCGGAATTGCGCCGCGCGGCGGCCGAGCCCAGCCCCCAGAGGGCCAAGAGCACGACCCCCCACCACGGCCGCCGGCACGAGCACGGCCTGGAGCATTTCGGCGGGGTTCATGGGAGTGTGGGGCCGGGCCCGAGGGCCGACCCCGGGCCCTGGGCCGTCCGGCCCGGGGCGCCGTGAAACTCGCCGGGAGGCAGGGCCGCCTCCCGGCGGAGTTCGCGCAGGGCGGCTGCTACTTCGCGGGCTTGCACTCGATGCCGGCCATCAACGTGACCTCGTCCCCGATGCCCTCAGAGGCCGTAGTCCATGCCGAAGTCCGAGCGCTTGAAGCTGGCGCTGACCTCGAAGCCCGCCACCTCGCCCTTGGGCGACTTGGCCGTGCCGCCCGAGACCACGTCGAGGGTCACCGGCTTGGTGACACCGTGCATGGTCAGGAGACCCTCGACCTTGTACCCCTTGTCGGTCTTCTGCACGGTCTTCGAGGAGAACTTGACCTCCGGAAACTCCGCGGCGTTGAAGAAGTCGGGGCTCTTGAGGTGATCGTCGCGGCCCGGGTTGTTGGTGTCGATGCCCGAAAGCGGCAGGGTGATCTCCACCTTGGACTCCGCGGGCTTGTCGGCGTTGAGAGTCACGCTGCCGCTGATCTGCTTGAAGCTGCCGTAGAACGGCGCGACGCCCATGTGCCGCACCTTGAAGACCACGGAGGAGTGCACGGCGTCGATTTCCCACGCGCCCGCGGCGGGGTTCGAGGCCGGGGAGGGCTGGGCCGCCGGGGCCGGAGCCGCGAGACCGCGGGCCTCGAGGAGGGCCAGGGGAAGGGCCAGGGAGAGGGCGACGACGACGGAGCCGAGGATGGCGATGGGTTTCATGGTTCTGCCTTGGGTCGTGGACTGGGGATCAGGCGAGCTTCTTGACGGCGTTGATCACGGCCTGCATGTCGCGTGCTTCGCCGGTCTTCTCCTGGACTTGCACGAACGCGACCTTGCCCTGCTTGTCGACCACCACGCTGGCGCGGTGGCTGATGAAGCCCGCGGGGTGCACCAGGTCGAACTTCTTCGTCACGTCCAGCAGCGGGTCGGCGAGCAGGTCGTGGCTGATGTTGTGGGCCTTCTTCCAGGCCTTGTGGGACCACGTGGAGTCGCGGGAAATGCCGACCACCACGGCGCCCGGGATGTTGAAGGACTGCTCATTGGAGATCGAGCAGTTCTCCTTTTCGCAGGTGGGGCTCCAATCGAGCGGGTACCAGAGCAGGACGACGTTCTTGCCGAGCTGGGCGGAGAGCTTCCATTCCTTTTCGTCCTGGGTCTTGAGCGTGAAGTCGGGTGCCGTGTCGCCGATGTGGATCGCCATGGGGGGCCTCGGAAATTCCTGGGTGAGCCTGGGGAACAGGGGTGGGGTGAAAGGGGACGAACGAGCGGGCCGGCTCGCGGGGTGGAGCCCGACCTGCATTCGGGCCGACACTCTAGAGCGCGGGAGAGTTCCCTAGAAGCTGGATTCCCGCGCCAGGAGGTCGATCCGTGCCGCCAGGACGAAATCGTTCTGCGAAAGCCCGCCGATGGAATGGGTGGACACCGACACCGAGAGGCGCCCCCAGACGAGTTCCAGATCCGGATGGTGGTCCTCGGCCTGGGCCAGGTCCCCCACCCCGCCCGCCAGTCGCAGCAGCCGTCCGTAGTCCCCGGAGTGGAACTCGCGCCCCAGGCAGGGACCGTCCACGACCCGCCAGCCGGGGTCCAGGGACTCGAGCAACGCCCGGACCTCGGGCCAGGGGAGCGGCGGTGTCCCAGGGGGCAGGGGACGGCAATGCTGGGTCGCGAGTTGGTTTTCCATGGGTGTGGCCTTGGGGAGACGCGCTGGAACACGGGGGGAACTGCCCGCTGCGGGCCCCCCGGCGAAGGACCTGCTCGGGCGTGGAGCAAAACCGCGGCGGGCCGGCAGGGCGCGACGAGGCCCGAGGCCTATAGCACGGCCAGGAGCTGCCACTTCCCCGGGGCGCCGCGGGCGGCACCACCGGGTCGGCGCCCCGCGGGGTCCATTCACTAGAGCGAGAAGGTGGCCGCCAGACCCACCATGACCTCCGTCAGGTCGCTGTCGGCGAAATCGTAGGCGCGCACGAAGGGCCCCATGCGACCGGTGGAGTCGTACCAGAAGTCCAGGCCGCCGCCCAGGTAGTTGCCGCGGCCATTCTGCTCGAAGTCGGGCTCGTCGTTGGAGTTCTCGTTGCGCACGTAGATGCCGCCGTTGACGTACAGCACCGCGTTGAGCGGCGTGAGGTCCAGGCCGGCGCGGCCGCCGAGCTGGTAGCGCGCCACGCTAAGCTTGGGATTCTCGTCGGTGCCCGTGGTGACCGGCACGTCGTGCCTCGACCAGGAGACGCCGATCTCGAAGCCCGCCCGCACTCGCGTCGTGGCCAAGACGTCGTAGCCGCCCTCCAGGGCGAAGGCGGCCGAGTCGTCCACCTGATCGGCATCGGAACCGCGCCGGTCCACGCTGGCGGCGAAGACCGAGAGCCACTCCCGGCCGCGGCCCTCGGGAGGCGGACCGGGAACCCGACAGGCGCCGCAGAAGAGCAGCAGCCCCAGCGCGAGGCCGTGCGCCCGAAACGTGCGCGGGGGCTCTCCGGCGGAGGTCATGCTTCGCGCACCGGACAGATGCGGTCCAGTTCGGCCATCACGGAGGGCACCAGTCGCTCCTTCACCGAGAGGGCGCCCAGGTTCTCCTCGAGCTGTTCCCGGCGGGAAACTCCCAGGAGCACCGTGCTCACGCGCGGATTCTTGAGACACCAGGCGATCGAGAGCTGGCCAGGCGTGCAGGAAAGCTCCCTCGCCAACGCGGCCACGGCGCCGGCCTTGCGCAGGTTGTCCTCGGTGCGCGTGGCCCGCAGCCATTCGATCAGATCCAAGCGCGAGCCCTTGGGGATCCCCGCTTCGTACTTGCCGGTGAGCAGTCCGGAAGCCAGCGGGCTCCAGGTCGTCGTGCCCAGGCCGTGGCGCTCGAACAGGGGTTCGTACTCGCGCTCCAGCCGCTGGCGCCAGAGCAGGTTGTACTGGGGCTGCTCCACCGTGGGCGGCGCGGCGTTGCACTCGCGGGCGATGCGCAGGGCCTCGGCGATCTGCTCCGCGGACCACTCGGAGGTGCCCCAGTAGAAGGTCTTTCCCTGGCGCACCAGGACGTCCATGGCGCGCACGGTCTCCTCGATGGGCGTGTGGGGGTCGGGCCGGTGGCAGAACAGGATGTCCACGTAGTCGAGGCGCAGGCGCTCCAGGGAGGCGTGCGTGCCCTCGATCACGTGCTTCCACGACAGGCCCGTGTCGTTGGGCCCCGCGCCGCCGTGGAAGATCTTCGTGCTGACCACCAGATCACTGCGGCGGAAGTCCTTGAGCGCCTCCCCCATCAGACTCTCGGCGGCACCGGCGGCGTAGCCCTCGGCGGTGTCGAAGAAATTGATGCCCGCCTCGAAGGCGCGGCGCAGGATCGCCCGCGTGGCGGCAAGATCCGTCTGGCGGCCGAAGGTGATCCAGGAGCCCAGGGAGAGTTCCGAGAGCCGCAGTCCCGACCTGCCCATGCGGTTGTACAACATGGCCCCGAGTGTAGCGGCGCGCCGTGGCCCCGGAGCGGCGCTCAGGGCATGATGTGGGGCCCATGGCACGCTCCCCGTCGCCCCAGGTGGCGCTCACGATCGCCGGCTCCGATTCGAGCGGCGGGGCGGGCATCCAGGCCGACCTGAAGACCTTTTCGGCCCTGGGGGTCTACGGAGCCAGCGCCATCGCCGCGCTGACGGCCCAGAACACCCGCGAGGTGCGCGCCGTGCACGACGTGCCCGCCGACTTCCTGCGCCTGCAACTGGAGCTGGTCTTCGGCGACCTCGACGTGGCCGCCACGAAGGTCGGCATGCTGTCGCGCTCGGAGGTGATCCTGGCCACGGCCCGGGGCCTCACCGAACACCGCGCCCGCAACGTGGTGCTCGATCCCGTCATGGTCTCGAAGGGCGGCGCCCGGCTGCTGGCACCGGAGGCCGTGCGCACGTTGATCGAGGCCCTGGTGCCCCTGGCCACGGTGCTGACGCCCAACCTGCCCGAGGCGGCAGAACTCCTGGGCTGCAGCGAGGCCGAGGTGGCGAGCCAACCCTCGCGGACCTGCGAACGGCTGCTGGGCCTGGGCGCGCGAAGCGTGGTGCTCAAGGGCGGCCACGCCGGCGGGCGGCACAGCGAGGACCTGTTCTTCGACGGAACGGTGTGGGAGCGGCTGCCCGCCGTGCGCGTGCTCACCGACAACACCCACGGCACCGGCTGCACGTTTTCGGCTGCCGTCGCCGCCGCCCTGGCCCGGGGATGTTCGCCGCTGGAGGCGGTGCGCGAGGCCAAGGCCTACGTCACGGCCGCCATCGAGGCGGGCGCGCGCTGGCGACTGGGTCACGGCCACGGGCCCGTGCATCACTTCCACGCCTGGTGGAAGTAGCGCGGTCTATTCGGCCGCGCAGGCGCCGGCGAACAGGGCCAGCTCGCCCACGAACGCGGAGTTCTCCTCGGCGCGGTGGAATTCGAGGCCAAGGCGCGGCTCGCTGACGCTCCAGGAGCGGGTGAACCCCACCCGCCGCTGCTTGAGGGGCACCAGGGGTTCGTACCAGACGAGGTTCGGCATCTTGCAGCACTCGCGGTTGGCCAGGGGCTCACCGGAGAGCGCGAGCACTTCGCCCACGCGCACCTCGAAGCGTTCGTCCGTGGAGGCGATCGCCACGGACGCGGACTCCACGGCCAGCACCTCGCCCAGTCCGTGCCCGGAACGCTCCTCGAGCAACTCCACCAGCCGCGCGCGCTGGGCCTCGCCGGCCGCCTCCGAGACATAGACGATCGAGCGACGGGGCTTTTCGAGCTTCAGGTTGGCCTCGCTCGTCACCAGCGCCACGACGCACAGGCCCGCGAGATCCTCTCCACCGAGGCCTCCCGATTCCACGGAGAGCGCCAGCATCAATTCGCCGCCCTGGGTCATCAACTCGCCGTTGAAGTGGCAGGCACCGGCGAAGACGCTGGCGGAGCGCACTTCGACGCAGCGGGCGGTGACCCGTTCCGAAGGCACCCGCCCCGACGTCGAGGCGGCGGACAGCGCCGCGGGGGTGGTCCCCGGGCCCGCTTCGCATCCCGCGGAGCCGCAGCAGGGCAGATGGTTGTAGGTGAACACGGCGCCGACGCAGGCGGAGGCCGCGAGGGCGAGCGAAAGCGTGAGGCTGGCCATGGCGTGGTTTCCGTGAAAAAAAGGGGCTCTCGGTCAGAGCGCGGGCCGATCCGCGCCCTCCCTACGGTAGCACGCCCGGCCGGACACGCAGTCCACGGGGTCCACCACCATGTCGTCGGGCCCCATGCGCATCTGGGTGCGCGCGCACCAGCAGTCGTTGCTGGCGTCCAGGAGATCGGCGGGCACCCGGGCCGGCCTTTCCAGAAAGTAGTACTTCTTGCTGCGCAGGTCGGCGCACAGGGGCAAGTCGAGCCCGGCGGAGGCGGGCGCTGAGGGCTGGCTGTGGGATTCCACGGGACCTCCTAGGTGGTGAGGCGGGTGAAGGCCCGCTCGATCAGGTTCTGGGACAGGGCCACCTTGTATTCGTTGTCCGACAGGGGCTCGGCCTTGGAAAGCGCGATGGCGGCGGCCTCTCGCCAGGTGGCCGGTTGGGCGGGCTTGCCCGCCAGGAACTCCTCGGCGGCCTTGGCGCGCCAGGGAATCGGGGCCACGCCGCCCAGCACCAGCCGCGCCGACCGGACCACGCCGGCCTCGACCACGAGCCCCGCCGCCACGGAGGCCAGGGCGAAGTCAAAGGAGCCGCGCTCCTTGAACTTGAGATAGGTGCTCTTCCATCCCGCCGCGGGCGCGGGGATGCGCACGTGGGTCAGGATCTCGTCGGAGCCCAGCACGGTCTCGCGCAGCGGATCGCCGTCCCGGGGCAGGGTGTAGTACTGCTCCAGGGGCAGCGTGCGCGAGGAACCCTTCTTCGCCAGCACGACCTCGGCACCCGCGGCCACCAGGGCCGGCGCCAGGTCCGAGGGATGCACGATGTACGAGGGCCCGCCGCCCAGGATGGCGTTGTACTTGTTGAAGCCCTCCTTGGAGAAGCACTCGCTGCCGCCCTTCTTCAGGCAGTGGGCGCCCGGGTGGCGGTAGTACCAGCAGCGCGGCCGCTGGTTCAGGTTGCCGCCCACCGTGCCCACGTTGCGGATCTGCGTCGAGGCGATCGAGAGCGCGGCCTCGCCCACCAGCGGCAGGGACGCGCGCAGCCCCGCGTGCTCGGCCACACGCGACAGGGTCAGCAGGGCCCCCAGGGTCACGTTGCCCGCCCCGTCGATCTCCAGCCGGTCGAACCCCGCCAGGCGCTTGAGGTCCAGCAGTTGGTCGGGCTCGATCAGGCGGTCCTTCATCTCCGTGTAGAGGTCCTGGCCGCCGGCCACCACGCGCACGCGTTCGCGATCCGCGGGCTTGGGGAGCAGCTCCAGCGCCTGCTCCAGGGACGCGGGTCGCAGCAGTTCAAAGGCCTTCACTTCGCACCTCCGTTGGCGGCCAGGAGCGCCAGTCCGTCGAGCACTTTGTCCGGCGTGAAGGGCAGCGACCTCAGCCGCACGCCGCAGGCGTTGAAAATCGCGTTGGCGATGGCCGAGTGGCCCGGCACGATTGCGGGCTCCGCCATGCCGATCACTCCGCGGCCGATGTCCTCCTCGTCGATCAGGGGCACCAGCTCGGGCATTTCCTGGCAACCGGCGATCTTGTAGTCCACGAAATTGGCGTTGAGCATCAGGCCGAGCCCCGTCTCCAGCACGCGCTCCTCGTGCAGCGCGTAGGACAGGGCCTGGATCATGCCGCCGTTCAGCTGGCTCTCGACCGCGGTGCGGTTCAGCGGCAGGCCGCAGTCCTGGACGCCGACCATCTTCAGCACGCGCACGCGGCCGGTGGAGAGATCCACCTGGACCTTGGCCGCCTGGGCACCGTGCACGCCGTTGCCGGCGAGCTCCGAGCGCCACTCTCCGTCGGCCGAGATCCCGGCGGAGCCCAGGGTCGCGCAGGCCTCCTTCCAAGTCATCAGGGCCTTGCCGCCGCTCGACTCGACCACGGAGCCCCCGCGGAAGGCCAGTTCCGCCGCGCCGCGCCCCAGGCCCTTGGCCAGGTGCTCGCGCAGGGCCTTCGCGGCGTTGAAGGCCGCGTCCTTGACCGCCGGAGCCAGGGAGGCGGCGGTGGTGCTGCCGCCCGAGGCGTTGGCACGACCGTAGCTCGTGTTCCCGATCCTGGCCGTGGCGGCTTCCAGGGGCAGGCCGAATTCCTCGGCCGCGATGGCCGCGACATAGGTGCGCGTGCCGTTGCCCAGATCCTGGGTGCCGACCGTGGCCGTGAGCGAGCCGTCGCGGCCCACCGCGACGCGCACGCGGCACTCCTCGTGCCCCCCGCCGCCCCAGGTGGAGATCGCGAATCCAATGCCGGTCTTCGTACCGGCGGCGTCGGGCCGCTCCTGGGGCGCGAGCTTGTTGGGATGGGCCTCCCAGCCGATCTCCTTCGCCGCGCGGTCCAGTTGCCGGTGGTAGACCTGATCGGTCAGGTTCTGCTTGCGGATGTCGAGCGCACCGACGCCCGCCAGGTAGCCGAGCTCGTCGAGGGCGCTCTCGATGGCGAAGGACGCCTGCACGTGGCCCGGGGCCCGCATGGCGCGCGCGGCGTCGAAGTGGGTGTAGACCGAGCGAATCGAGGAGTGGAGCCCCTTCTCGTCGCGCAGCTTGTAGATGTAGGGGAAGCCGCTGAAGGAGCCGCCGCCCACGCCGCCCAGGCGCTGGATCTCGCCCTGGAGCGCGGTCAGCGTGCCGTCCTTGGCGACGCCGGCGCGCACCTGGATCACGGCCCCGGAACGATTGCCCGCGGTCAGGAACTCGTCCTCGCGGGTCAGCATCAGGTGCACCGGCCGCTTGAGTTCCAAGGCTGCCTCGCAGGCGGCCTGGCCCTCGACCCCCAGGCCGAACTTGGCCCCGAAGCCGCCGCCCATGTAGTCGACGATCGTCGTCACCTTGCCCGCCGGCAGTCCCAGGGCCTCGGCGGCCTCGCCGGAATCGTGAACGCGCCCTGGGTCGAGGCGTAGACCGTGGCCTCCTCGCCGCCGCGGAAGTCCACCACCACGCCGTGGGTCTCCAGGGAACAGTGGTGCTGCACCGGCAAGCGGTAGCGCGCCTCCAGCTTCGCCGCGCTGCCGGCCAGGGCCGCCTCGAAGTCCGCGAGATCGCCCTTGGTGCGAGCCTCGCCCACGTTGCCGTTCTTGCGCACCTTGGGCGCGCCCTCGGCCACGGCCTGATCCTCATCCAGGGCGAAGGGCAGCACCTTGTAGGCGGCGGCGATGGCCCGGATCCCGTCCTCCGCCAGCTCGGGCGTCAGGGCTGCGACCACCGCCACGGGTTGGCCCAGGTAGCCGGTCTTGACCGTGTTGCGGCCACCCAGGCCCCGGGCCAGCAGCACGCCGGGGATCTTGGTCGCGGGCGAGCAGTCCAACGTGACCTCCGCCGTGGGGTGCGGGCACAGCAGGAGCCGCGCGTAGACCATCCCCGGCAGTCGAATGTCGTGGGTGTAGCGCGCGCGGCCGGTGACCTTTTCGGGACCGTCGACGCGGCGCAGGTGGTGATTCAGGAGCGTGAGCTTCTCGCGCGGCCCCCACTGCGGGCCGTCCTCGGTCGTGCGGGGTTCCACTAGCGACCTCCTTGCAGCTTGCGACCGGCATCCAAGGCGGCTTCGAAGACGCGCGGGTAGGTGCCGCAGCGGCAGAAGTTCCCCGAGCAGGCCTGCTGGAGCTCCTCGCGCGTGGCCTTGGGGTTCTTCTGCAGGCAGGCGCTGATGGACACCACGAAGCCGGGCGTGCAGAAGCCGCACATCAGGGCGTCGTGGGCCACGAAGGCCTCCTGCACGGTGGAGAGCTTGCCGTCCACGGCGAGGCCTTCGACCGTGGTGACCGCCCTGCCGGTGCAGTCCACGGCCAGTTGCATGCACGAGTAGACCGGCTGTCCTTCCAGCAACACGGTGCAGGCGCCGCAGGAGCCGCGGTCGCACACCAGCTTGGGCCCGGTCACGGGCGGCTCGCAGTGGTTGCGCAGGGCATTGAGCAGCGTGGTGCGCGGCTCCACCTTGACCTTGCGCGGCTCCCCGTTGACCAGGAGCTCGATCTCCACGGTCCCGGAAAGTCGCTCGGTGGTCGGCGCGGCGGCGAAGGCCTTGGCCGCCCCCAGGGCACCGCCGGCGGCGGCGACTCCGCCGGCACCCTTGAGGAACGAACGCCTGGAAACGTGCTGTCGCGGGTCGGGTGATTCCGGGGGCATGGGGTCTCCTGGCTCGGGCGGAGCGCGGGGAACGGCCTGGGGTGCGGAAGGCGCCGCGATTCTAGCCTCGGGGAGCGCGCGATCGAGGGCGAAGGCCCGTTCGCTGGAGCGCCTTCACCCGGCGACTGGAGCCCCGCGCCCGGTGCTCCCCTGCGGTGCGCGCTGGAAAGGCGCTATCTTGGCCGGCGATGGACGCCCCCCGACCGAAGCTCCCCTGGCCTCGGAAGCTCGGCCTCTGCGCAGCCTCCACCCTGGCCGCCCTCGGCGGCCTGGAGCTCCTGCTGCGGCTCACTTCCTTCACGCACTTCCCCGCGATCCTTCCGCCGATCGTCTGGAACGACGACGAGGACCGGAACCTGCGCAAGAAGCTCGGCATGTTCGTCGAGGACCCGGCCCAGCTGTGGGTGCCCAAACCGGGCGTGGAGGTCCCCTACGGAAGCGCGGAAGGGGAACGCATCAACTCCCAGGGCTTCCGCGGGCCCGAGCGCGGCGAGCGCCGGCCGGGCGTGTTGCGAGTCTTCGCCCTCGGGGATTCTTCCACCTTCGGCATGGGCGTCCCCTACCCGGACACCTGGTGCGCCCAATTGGAGGCGCAGCTCGCCCGGGAGGGCGTCCAGGCGGAGGTCCTCGACGGCGGCGTGATCGGCTTCACCATCGACCAGGGACTGGAGCGCTGGGAGGCCCTGGGGCGGTCCCTGCACCCCGACGTGGTGGTGGCCGCCTTCGGCGCCATCAACGAGCACCTGTGGTGCCAGACCCTGCCGGATCGGCCCAAGATCGACGAGCGCAAGCGCCCCAAGGGACTGGCGGGCTTCCTCCTGGACTGCCGCTACCAGGTGCGGCTCCTGCACCTGTCGGGCTGGGTCCTGGACACCGCCCGGGGCGAGGACCGCGAGGCCATGCGCGAACGCCTGCGGGAAAAGCGCCGCCAGCAGGACGCCTTCAACGTCAACGCCGGTCAACCGGATTGGCCCGGCGAGCGGCGTGTGGGCCTCACGCGCTTCGCGGCGGCCCTCGACGAGCTCGACAGGCGCGTGCGCGCCGAGGGCGCGCGACTGGTCCTGGTCTCCATGCCGCGCCACCCCGAGCGCGAGGCGGCGGCGCCCGTGCTCCCGCTCTACAACCGCGCGGTGCTCGACGGAGCCGCCCGGCTTGGGGCGCCCTGCTTCGACGCGCGCGGGGCCGTGCTCCAGGCCCTGACGGGGCCTCCCGAACGGGACTTCGAGGAGTTGTTCCTCGACGCCTATCACCCCAACCGGGAGGGCCACGGGCTGATCGCCGCCGGGCTCGCGCCGTTGATCAAGTCGCTTTCGAACGAGAGTTCGAGAGCATCAGCTCGCTGACCAGGCGCGAAAAGCGCAGCGGGTCCTTGAGCGTGCCGCCCTCCGCCAACACGGCCTGGCCGTGCAGCAGGTGGGCCGCGGACTCCACGCGCGCGCGGTCCGGCGCCTCCCGATGGGCCCGTTCGAGGTCCGCGATCAGCGGGTGCTTGGGATTCAGCTCCAAGACGCGCTTCTTTGGGGGCTGGGGCATGCGCGAGTGCTCGAAGACGCGCTGCATGTGCAGTCCCAGGGCGCCCGGTTCGTCCACCAGGACCGCCGGCGACTCCTGGAGGCGGCCCGAGAAGCGCACGCCGGAGACCTCGTCCGACAGGGCGCTCTCCAGGGCCTCGAGGAAACCGCGGGCCTCCCGCTCGCGGTTCTCGCGGTCCGCCTTGGCGGTCTCGCTCTCCCACGCCGCCGGGCCGCGGCCCACGGGGGTGAGGGGCTTGCCCTGGAACTCGCGCAGGTGTTCCAGGACCCAGTCGTCGACCGGATCCACGAGGAACAGCACCTCGCGGCCCTGGGCCTTGAGCGCCTCCAGGTGCGGCGAGCGAGCCGCGCCGGCCGCGTCGGCCGCGCTCAACACGTAGATCTCCTTGGCGTCCGCGGGGAGCCGGGCCACGTGCTCTCCCAGGGTGGTGAGCCCCGCGCCGCCGGAGTGGGCGAACAGGGCGATCTCGGCGATCTGGGCCCGGTGCTCGTCGTCGAACACGAGCCCCTCCTTGATCGTCGTGCCGAACTGGCGCCAGAAAGCCTCGTAGTCCGCGCGACGGTCCTTCAGCAGCAGGAGGAAGGTGTCCAGGAGCTTGCGCACCAGTCGCTTCCTCATCTGAGGCAGCAGGCGGTTGGCCTGCAGGATCTCGCGCGAGACATTCAGCGGCAGGTCCTGGCTGTCCACGACGCCGCGCACGAAGCGCAGCCAGGCCGGCAGCAGCGCCTCGCATTCGGCCAGGATGAACACGCGGCGCACGTAGAGCGACACCTGGCACTTGTCCACCTTGCCCTCGAACCAACCCGGCGGACGCTCCGTCGGCAGGTAGAGCAGCGCGGTCCATTCACTGGTGCCCTCCACTTTGAAGTGGACCGCCTCCAGGGGTTCGCTCCAGTCGTGGGTCAGATGGCGGTAGAACTCGGCGTGCTCCTCGCGCGTCACCTCGTCCTTGGGCCGCGCCCACAGGGGGCGGCGCGTGTTGAGCACGACCACCTTCGTGCCGTCCTCGAGCTGGTCCTCCTTGAGGGCGCCCGCGGGGCCGAACTGGGCGGTCTCCATCACGATCGGATACTCGACGAAATCGGAGTAGCGCCGCACCAACTGGGCCAGCACCCGCGGCTCGGCGAAATCCTGGAACGACTCCGGATCCTCGTCGGGCCCCTGGGCCTTGAGGAACAGCTCGATCTGCGTGCCCACCACCGCGTCGGGGGCCTCCTCGATGGCGAACTCGCCGTCCCCCTTGGAGCGCCAGCGCGTGCCGGCCGCCTCGTTGGCGCGCCGGGTGACGACGCAGATCTCCTCGGCGACCATGAAGCTGGCGTAGAAACCCACGCCGAACTGCCCGATGAGCTGGGGCAGACCGGCCGCCTGCTTGGCTCGCGCCGCCTCCAGGAACTTGCGCGTGCCCGAGCGCGCGATGGTGCCCAAGTTCTCGATCACTTCGGCCCTCGACATGCCGATGCCGTCGTCGATCACCCGCAGCACGTGGGCCACGGAATCGCACTCGAGCCGAATGCGTCCGCCCTGGGGCGCGGCCCCCACCGCCGGATCGGTCAAGGCCTCGAAGCGGCGCTTGTCCAGGGCGTCGCTGGCGTTGGAGATCAATTCCCTGAGGAAGATCTCACGGTGGCTGTAGAGGGAATGGATCATCAGGCCGAGCAGTTCCTTGACCTCGGCCTGGAAGGTGTGGGTTTGCGTCTTGGTGCTCATGGGAGGAGGTGCCCGGCTCACGGCCGGGCGGAATTCCCGCGGCCCGTCGGGGCGCGGCAGTACGAAGTCGGTTTCGAAGAGTTGGTAGTGGGCCTGCTCCATGCCCAGGGCCCGGTAGGTGGCCATGGCCCGTTCGTTGTGCCGTTCGACGTAGAGTCGCAGCCCCACCACCGTCCGGCCGTCCAGGGGGTCCCCCTGGGCACGGGCCTGGGCCTCGAGCCAACGGTGCATGGCGCGGCACACGCCCCGGCGGCGTCCTCGGGGGCGCACGTAGACGCTCTGGACCCACCAGAACCAGCCGTCGCGCCAGTCGCTCCACTCGCGGGTCACGAGCAGGGCGCCCAGGGCCCCCCCGGACAACTCGCCCGCATCCTCCGCGACCACGTAGAAGCCGCGCTCGGGGGCCTCGAACACGGCCCGTGTTCCGCGGGCGAGGCGCTCCGGATCCAGCTCTCGGCCCTCGGTTTCGCGGGCCATGGCGGCGTTGAACTCCACCAGCTGGCCGTGGTCCGCCCACTGGGCCCGGCGGACGACCAGTCCTTGCGCAGCGGCGTCGTTCACCGCGTCAGGATAGCGCGTCCGCGGTGGGATGCAGCTCGCCGCCTGCCGCGGAGCGGTCCCTCCGCCGGCGACGAGCCGCCTCACTGTCCGTCGGACAGCACCTGTTCCCCGGCCTCGGTCCCCCCCGGCATGAGGCGGAAGATCCAGCGATTGCCGCGGAAGAAGTCCACGGCCTTGGGATCGCGCTGCTCGGCGTCCACACAGTGGGTGCCGCGTGCCTCGCCACCAAACGTGTGTTGCCCTACGGCAAAGCCGCCGACGGCCGCGTAGCCCGCCGCGCCACCGCCCACCGCCACTCACCCACGGCAATGCCGCCCCAGGCGAGCAGCCCGGCGCACAGGCCGCCGATGCCCAACAGGCCGAAGCTGAGGCCACCGAAGGCCACGCCGCCCGCCGCCATGCCGCCGAAGGCCAACCCTCCGACCGCGCGCGGGCCGATGGCGATCCACCCTCGGGCCGTGAGTCCCTTGCCGGGCACCCGTTGGCTGGAGCGCACGCAGAGCAGCGGCAGCCCGAGCAGCACGAGGTCGCTCTTGTACTCGGCCACATCGCCGCGGTTCACCGCGGCAACGCCCGCCAGCATGCGCCGGAGGCCCGTGCCGGACTGCGCGTGGGCCTGGGTCGCGCGCCCCTCGGCCAGGGCCCCGAGATCCACCGCCAGCTCCAGCGCGGAGGGATAGCGGCCCTCGCGCTCGCGGGCCATGGCGCGCCGCACCAGGGCCTGGGCGTTGGCGCTGGCGCGCTTGTCGCGCGCGCGCAGGGGCTCCGTTTCCCGGTGTCGGACGGCGTCCAGCACCTCGACGAACGTCTGGCCGGTGAAGGGCCGAACTCCCGCGATGCCCTCGTAGAGCACCACGCCGAAGCTGTACACATCGGTGCGCCGATCCACGCGGGCCTCCACCATCGTCGCCTGTTCGGGCGACATGTAGAACGGCGTGCCCAACGGCTCGCCGGAGAGCGACAGCCCGAGGTCCCCGTCGCCCTTGGCGAGACCGAAGTCCGCCACGACCGCGCCGCCGTTCTTGCGGATCAGGATGTTGGACGGCTTCACGTCGCGGTGCACGAGCCCCACTTCGTGGGCCGTGGCCAGGGCGCGCGCGGCGGGAGCCAAGAGCTCCGCCAGGGCCGCCTCGAAGCTCCTTCCCAGCACGCGCTCCGCGGGCCAGCCCACGAGTCGCGCCAGGTCCAGGGCAGTGCGCTCGCCGGCCGGCGGCAGCTTGGCGTAGACCTCCGCCAACGTGGGGCCCTCCACGTACTCCATGGCCAGGTAGGGATGGCCCAGTCCCGTGCCCACGCCGTGGATCTGAACGATGTGGGGGTGCGAGAGGCGCGCGATGGCCAGGGCCTCGCGGCGGAAGCGCTCCACGTGGCGCTCATCCAGCGCAAGCCCAGGGCGCAGCACCTTGACCGCCACCGGACGGGCCAGATCCAGCTGCGTGGCCAGGTACACCACGGCCATGCCGCCGCGGCCCAGCTCGCGCTCCAGGCGCAGGCCGTCGAAGACGGTCCCCGGCCCGATGGGAACGGGAGCGAGGGCCCCCCGCCCGCGACCCACTTCGATCAGCCGCAGGCAGCGCGCCAGCTCCCCCCGGGCCCCCTCCGGCACCTGGGAAAGAAGGGCCTCCGGGTCCGGACTCAGGCCCTGGGACAGGCGTTCCGCGTATTGGGCCACCAGGGCATCGAGACGGTCGTCGAGGGATTCGGTGTTCACAGGGATCCAGAGCGTCGAACTCCGGAGGACTCGTCGTCGGAAAGCGAGATCTTTCCGTCCAGCCCGGCCTGCCAGGCCTGCAGGGCCCGGCGGTAGAGCGAATGGACCGCGGTTTCGGAACGGCCGAGGCGGGCGGCCGCGGCGGCGGCCGAAAGCCCCTCGAACTGCCGCAGGGCGAGCACGCGCCGATGCTCGCCGGAGAGTTCGGTGAAGGAACGCTCCAGCAGGACCCGCTGCTCCGACCGGACGGCCCGCGTCGCGGGCCCCCCCGTGTCGGCGGCCCATTCGCCTCCTTCGCCTCCGCGGGTGAAGTCCGTGCGCTCCAAGCGGGCCTCGCCTCCCGAGCGTTTCCGGGCCCGTGCGGCGCGGGCCGCGTCCACCGCCGTGTGCCGCACCACCGCCGAAAGCCAACGGGCGAACTCATCCTCGCCGAGGGCCGCCGGTTCCTGCCCGTGCCGCGCCGCGCCCTTCCCGGGGTCCGTCGCGCCGGGCCCGCCGGCCTCGGGGATCGCGGACGGCGCGGGCCAGCGATCGCGAGCTTGCCACGCGCGCAGGCAGGCTTCCTGCAGCAGGTCTTCCACGTCGAGTCGTCGCCGCAAGGCACGGCCGGCCGCATGCAGGGCGAGCCAGCGCAGGCGCGGCATCAGGGCCGCCAGTCGCGCACCGGCCTGCTGCGTCTGCGAGCCGCAGGTCGGCCGCGGCGCCGGGGAAGATCGATCGCCCGTGGAACCCGCCATCGCAGCCGAGCATAGCCGCGCCGCGCCTGTGCCGGCGATCTCGCCCCCGGGGATCCGACCGACCGGGGGTCGCGTCCTGGGCCCGTGGGTCGCCGCCGGCGCGCCCGCCGAGCGGCGGCCTTCAGCGCCTGGATTGGCAGGGCTGGCCGACCGAGAGCGGCTCGAATCCGTGGGCTCCCACGCGCCTCCAGCAGCCCAGGCGGATGCCGGCCGAACCCTCCCGGGTCCCGCGGCCGTCGGATTCGGATTCGCAAGTGCCTTCGGGCACCACGATCACGGTGAGCCACTGGGAGGGGGCACCCGCGGCCGTTCCTTGGCGGTTCTTGACCTTGCCCCTGCTGTCGCCGCGCGCGCCGGTTCCCCCAGGTCCCCCCCTTCCCGCGGGCTCCAGCCCCCGGTCGGCGGCGGAGGGCGACAGCGGGCCGCGCGGGTGGCTGTGCCAAACGCCGAGCACCTCCAAGCCCGCGTCGCGGGCCCCATCCTCGGCGGCGAGGACGTCGAGCGCGTCGATCTCGAAGTGAGTCCTGGCCTCCCGAGCCACGTTGCGGCCCGGCGCCAGGGCCGCCACCTCGAATTCCTCGCCGCGTCGGCGGCCGATCAAGAATCCGCAAGCTTCCAGGGGCAGCGCCGAGCGCGTGCGCTCTTCGATTTCACGCCACAGGATCGCCGGGAGGAGCAGCATCGAGGGGACCTTCCACCGGGTCCTAGTGGTGCCCGCTCCACCGGTCACCGAGAACCCGGGCTCGAAACGCGGCCCCTTCGTGTCGGTGACGTCACGGGCCGTCGGCCCAGGGCTCGCCCGTGGGTTCCGCGCCCGGCGAGGTCTCCGCGGGGCACTGCGCGCTCCCGCGGAATCCCCGAGGAACGGCCCCGGGCTGCAGCTGCAAGTTCCCCTGGACGTTCCCGGGCCCGGAGGCGGGAGGTGGGTGTCCTGATCCCGCAGGGCGTGGGCCGCGGGGAACTGAAGGCGATTTCCCGGACGGGCGCCGCGACGACGCGTGTTCGCGCCAGCGCTGGCAGGGAGCCTGGGGCCGACGGGCTCGGCGAATCTCTGAATCCGGCCCCTAGTGTCCTGACCCAGAAGTACGCCGACAAACTCGGCCCGCCTGCGGCTCCCTGGCCGCGTTGCCGCTCCTCCGAGTGTTGCAGCGAACACGCGTCGTCACGGCGCCTTGCCAGGAATCCGCATTCAGGCCGCCTTTGCCAACGTACTTCTGGGTCAGGACACTAGAGATCGCTGCGCAGGTCCTCGGCCAGCGCGGCCCGAGCGGCGGCGGAGAGTTCCACCTCGGCCGTGAAACCGGGCAGATCCGAACCCACGGCCCAGGGAACCTCCCCGCGCACGTCGAACTTCAGGTAGTGCACGCTGGAAAGCCGCTCGTCGCCCACCTGCCGTTCGTCGAAGCGCGCTCGCACGAGGTGCTTGCCCGGCATTCGCAGGTACAGGGCCCGCGGCAATTCGAGCCACTGGGCCAATTTCCGCGCGCGTTCCTCGGCGTCGACGATCTCGATCAGCAGCGTGGCCCCCAATTCGCCGGGGGCGCCCAACAGCTCGTTGTAGGTCGAAAGCTCGTGGCGAATGTCCGCTTCGCGCACCATCCGCTCGGCGCGGATCATCTCCTGGATCTGGTAGCGGATCGTCGCGGTGTTCTCGAACAGGAAGGTGAGCACGCCCGCCAGATGCACGCGCCGGGGCGCCTTGATGGCCAGCACCTCCGCGCGCATGCGCTCCCGCTCGGTCTCATACGTGACGTAATCCAGCAGGTCGGTGCGTTGAACGGGTTTCATGGCGTGGTGGATCCGGTCATCCTAGCCGGGCGGATTCCTGGGGCTGGCGCGGAAGCTCAGGAATCAGGCGGGCAGGAGCAGGGTCCCGAGGAGGCGAGGCCCAGGGGCGCGCGGCCCAGGGGCGCGCGACACAGGGGACACCGGTCCTCGCGGGGAACGCGCAGCGGATCTCCGGCCGCGAGCCTCCGCGCCCCGATGCCCACGGCTGGAAGCGGTCTCAAAGTCCCAGGGCCTTGGCCAGCGAATGCCATTCGGGATGCAGGGGCTCCAGTTCCAGGGCGCGCCTCAGGGCCGCCGCCGCCGCGGGCTTGTCGCCCGAAACGAAGGCGGAGGTGGCCAGCGCGGCGTGGGCGCGGGCGTCCTCGGGCGAGAGCAGCACCGCCGTCGCGGCCAGCCTGGACATCAGGGCCTTGTCGGCGTCCTGCAATTCGTCCGCCCACTCGCCGAAGGCCCCGATGGTCTCCAGGGCGAACTCCACGCGCACCGAGGGACTCTCCGGCAGGTGGTCCGCGGCGCCGGCCAGGGCCCGGCGCAGGTCGGCGCGCTTGGACTTGGCGACGATCAATTGCTGTGCGGCCTCCAATTCCTGGGCCCGGCGGCGGTGCAGTCCCGCCAACATGAGATGCCCCTCGAAGAGCAGCTCGGGGTGGCGCTCCTCCTCGAGGAAACGCACCAGAGGACCGGGGTTGATCTCCCGCGTGCTCTGGAAGTGCTCCTCGATGCGCGCCAGTCGTTCGGCGTAGAGCTCGCGGCGCAGCGGCAGGGTGCGGCGCGCGCGGTCCCTGCGGCGCAATTCCGCGCGCTCCCGCTCGGCGCCGGCGGCGTCGCCCAGGGAGGCGAGCTTCTCCACCAGCGCGGCGCGCAACTCCAGGTCCTCCGGCAGCGTCGCCGAGCGTCGAGCGAGGTCCGGCAGGGTGCCCTGGCCGCGGCTGACGCGCTCCAGGAGGGCGATGAAGGCGTCTGCCGCCAGATAGCCATCGGCGCGCTCCACCAGGTTGCCTCCGGCGTCGAAGAACAACGTCAGCGGCGTTCGGCCGGGGCCCACGCGTTGGAGCAGAAAGGCGCCATCGGCGGAGCCGGCGTCGCACTTCCAGGGGATCGTCTGGCCCAGGGCCGCGGCCGTGCGCGGATCGGACCAGGCCTCGGCCTCGAAGCGCGGCCCCCAACGGGACTCCCCCGCCGTCACGAGCACCGCCACCGCGCGGCTCTCGCTCTTCGAGCGCGCCGCCAGTTCGGCGAAACTGCCCTGGAACCACGGGCAGGGAGCGGCGGCGGCAGGAGGCCGGTTCCCCTGGCCGCCCTCGACCTGTCCCGGAGCCTGAACCGTGCCGGGGCCCGCGGTCCCACCCTCGGCGACGGCCGCCCGGGAGTGGCTCGAGAGCGCGGCGAGGAGCACGCCGAGGCCGAGCGCGGGCGCGGCGAGCGAAGCCGGCCAGGGCAGCCTTGGGACCCCCACGGCCCAAAGGCCCGGGACGGGCGGGCGCGCGTTCATCCGTCCGACAGGCGCTTCTCGCGCACGAAGTTGGTGACGAAATTCAGGGCCGAATAGTCGAACACGTTCTGGGAGGCCTTGAGGGCGCTGTCCCACCACTTCTCTCCCTGGGTGCGGCGCCAGGTTTCGAAGTCGAGGCCCAGCCGATCGAAGGCGAAGGCGATCCGATCCTCCGCGGTGCGCAGGCCCGGAGCCACTTCCAGGCCCTGCAGTTCGAAGTGGTTGGCGGAGTCGAGGATCCGGCCGTGCCCCCGAGGAGAACCACGCCGCCAGGTTGCCCGCGCCCCAGCGCTTTTGAGCCTGGGGGCTGTCGATCAGCACTTCGCAGAACTCGGGCTCGTCCACGGTGATCAGGTGCGAACCCTCCAGGTGGTAGAGGGGCTCCACGTCCTCGCCGAAGACCTGCTTGAGGTAGGGACTGGAGGCGTCCACGGCGCGGGCCTCCACGTCGTCGAGCACGTCGCCCGAAGATTCGAACTTGCGGATCACGCCCGGATGCGCCCGCGCGATGGTCTCGGTCAGGGACCAGCAGGAGCCGAACAGCACCCCGCCGGAACGCACGTACCAGGCGATGCGCTCCACGTCGCGGTCCTCCACCTCTCCCGTGCAGTTGGAGACGTAGATGGCGCCAGGATGCAGCCCGGCTTCGGCGAGCTTGGCGGCCTGGGTGCGGCGGTGGCCGATCTTGAGGCGCTCCAGCAGTCGCTCGATGTGGTCGCCCCGACTTTCGAGCACCACCACATCCAAGTCGGTGTAGACCTCCGCCGCGCGGGAGGCGTAGCCGTATTTCTCGCGCCGCTCCTTGAGCACCTGGGGATCCACCAGGCGCACCCGCGGCTCGTTCTCCTTCCACCAGGCCTCCCAGGCGCCGCGGTCCGCTGCCAGGTCGACCCGCAACTCGCGCACCAGGAAGGCATGGGCGCACTTTTTGACGTAGCCGTCCTCATCGGCGAGGGCGCGGATCAGCGCGGGCACGGCGGCCTTGTCCCACAACCACGTGAGCCCGACCACCGCGCTGGCGCGGCGCCGCCAATCGGCCTGGGTGAGTTCGCCCTCCAGCAGCCCACGGGCCTCGGCGCCGCGGGTTTTTCCCAGGGAGACCGCTGCGCAGGTGGCCACGGGCCACTGGGGGTCCCCCAGGGCCCGGCCCAGGGCAGGTGGGATCGACTCCACGCCCGCGATCCCCAAGGCCACGGCGGCCTCCTCGCGCACCCGTGGATCGACGTCGCCGGCCAGGCGATCGAGCAGCAACGACAGCAGGGCTTCGTCCCGGGCTCCGAAGGCGCGCGTGAGTTCCCGCAGCGCCAGGGCGCGCACCATGGGATCGGGGTCCCTGGCGCCCAGGGCCAGGACTTCCTCCCGCCCCAGGGGTTGGGCGGCCCGCAGGGCTGCCGCCAGGGAGGCCTTGCGAACATTGGCCCCCGCGGCTCCCAGCCCGGCGACGATCCGAGGCTCGAGGGCCGCTCGCAGGGCCGTGAAGTCCGCACGGTCCAGGGGCTCCCGCGCCAGCACGCCGAAGAGTCGCGCGGCCTGGGCCTCCGCCTCCGGTCCCTTGAGGGAGGTCGCGAACTTCTCCAGTGCGGCGGCCGCGCTCTCACCGGCACCGGCTGCGCATTGGCTGCGCAGGCAGGCCGCGATGGCGACGCGGAAGCGGCGCTCCAGCGTGTCCGGCTGGGCTCCCCCGGCGAAGGCCGGCAGGAGCACCTCGAGGAAGTGGGCCTCGCCGCTGGCGGCCACGGCGTCGAGGGCCGCGGCCCCGATCTCCGCATCTCCTAGCGCGAGCACCTCCTTCAGCGCCGTGGCGGCCGCCCCTTCGGGCAGGCAGGGAATGGAACCCGCGGCCGCGAGCCGCAGGGGAAATTCCTTGGCCTTGAGGGCCCGCAGCACCGCGGGCGCCACCGAGTCGTCGGCCTGGGCACGGCCCACCACCGCCAGGGCCTCGAGGGCCCGCTGGGCGCTCTTGCCGGCGCAGAGTTTGGCCAACTCGGCCGAGCCCCTTTCCGGCGCCACCTGGGCCAGTGCCCGGGCGGCGGCGGCGCGAATGTGGCGAATGGGTCCGTCGATGCACTCGCGCACCAGGGGCGACCAGGCGCCTTCGCCTCCGCGCTCGCCGAGGGCTGCGCAGGCACGGGCCTCCACTTCGAAGTCCTTGTCGGCCAGGGCCGAAAGCAAGAGCTTCTCCGCCTGGGGATCCGTGGACTTGCGCAGGGCCTCCACGGCGGCCAGCCGTTCCGCCACCACCTTGGACTTGATCGCCTTGGCCGGATCCGCGCCCTGGGGAGGCGCGGCGCCCAGGGCGACGGCCGAGAACCAGCAGCCCACGATCCAGGCCGCTCCCGGCGCCTTCCACCGACCCGCGTGCTCTCTGTGACCGTTCATGGCGCCATCCTGCCGCCTGGCCGGTCCGGCGCCAATGACCCTTGACTCGCGGCCTTCGCGCGCGGCCCCAAGGGAGTCGGCGAACCGGTCCCCCCACGGGAGTCCGCGGCGAACGGACGCCGCCAACGCGCGTGCTTCCGCCCAGGGCGCGGGGCACGCCCGCCGCGCCACCCCGGCCGGCCCGGGTCATGGCCGCGACCGGTGCCCGGCCCCGCCTATCAGGGACGGATCACAGACGGGTCAGGGGTCGTCAGGGGCAAGTGGAGTTCGGCGACCCGGGTGTGCCGCGGTCGGTGTTGCCGCCGCTGATCTGCACGCTGGCGGTGCACCAATTGGCGGGGTCGTCGTTGGCGGTGAAGTCGAGCACGCCCGCCTTCAGGTTGAGCGCCCGCCCCGCGGTGCTGGGCCAGGGAGCGCCGCCCAGGTAATCGACGCGGTCGATTTCCTGCCCGCCGCCGTCCAAGAGCACGACCTCGTCGGCCGAGTTTCCCAGGAAGAAATTGGAGTACGTGTAGAGGACCGTGATGCCGCCGTTGGTGGCCGAGCTGCCGTTGATGCCCAGGACACGGTACTGACCCGCCGGGATCACGATTCCCGCGCCGCCGTTGGCCAGCACGTGGGAATCCGTGCCGTCGTCGCGCAGGGTCCAGCCCTCGATGTCGATGGCCTGGGCCGTGGTGTTGTAGACCTCCAGCCACTCCCCGTTGCTGTCGGTCACCGCGGTCGGGTCCTTCATGATCTCGGTGACGATGATCGAACCGACCCCGGACGGCGGCGGCGGAGGCCCCACGGAACTGGGACAGATCAACACCTGCATGGCGCTCGACAACCCGACCCCCGTGCCGTCGATGTTCGCCGGATCGCGGAACCACACCTGCATGTAGTAGGTCAGACCCGCGTCGGGGGCGGCCAGCGGGAAGTGCCAGTCTCCGCCACCCAGGGCCGTGAGCACCTGGCCGGGGAGCCTGCGCACGGGGGCGCCCAGGTAGAGCGTGCCGCCGAAGAACGGCGTCGAGCCGGGATTGTTCGAGTACAGGCCGAGGGCCGGCTTGTTGGGCACCGCGTTCGCCACGGTCAAGTGGAAGTCATTGGTGTACACGCTGGGCGTGCCCGTCCAGCCCACCGTCGGCAGGCTGCCCACCGAGGAGAGCTTGCCCGTGCCGAACAAAATCGGCGCGGGGCAGGCGGCCGGGTCGTTGCCGTTGACCGCGCGCGGCGTGCCGAGATCCCCCAGGGCCCAATCCGTGAGGGCCGGGGCGAAGTTGGTGCTGGACGCGGGCACGTTGGGCAAAATGCGTTCCAGGGATTTCCCCGCCACGAGGGCCGCGCCCCCGCTGCCCCAGGCGAGCGTCTCGATCAACGCGTTCGCGGCGGTCCGGATCGAGACCGAGCTGGAGCTGTTCGAGAGCCCGAATTGCTCCCAGGGCGCGCCCAGATCCAGAAAAACGTCGCCGTTGCGGGAACCACGACCGTCCACCCCGAACAGGAAACGTTCCCCGGGATCGAGCACGATCGGGCTCGCGATGGTGAACGCGTTCACGCCCGAACTCACCTTGAGGCCCGCCAGGGAGATCGGCGCCGGGGCCGTGCTCTGGAGCTCGACCCACTCGCCATAGAAGTCATTGGAGGCCACGGGGTCCACCAGGGCCTCGCCGATCACGAGATTCGTGATCGAGGCCCCGGCCACGGGCTGTTCCCAGGTGGCGAAGTCCACGCTTTGGGGCCCATTGGAACGCGTCACTCGAAACCCGTTGCCATCGCTTTGGATCACGATGCTGCCGTTGACGCCCGTGAACCCACCCGCGCCGTTCGTCGTGTCGCCGTCCGTGGTGCACCACTGCACGCGCGCGGCGGCCGTGGTGGTCCAGCGATTGACGACCGTCTTGGTCGGGTGCCCGTAGGGATTGTCGAAGCCCGCCGAGTGGATCACCATCGCCGGCGAGAGGTTGGTCACCACCTGGGTGGTGGAGCCGGTGGTCGAGCCGTGGTGGGAGGTGACCGCCACCTCCACCTGCCCGATCACCGCCGTGGCCGGCCCTTCGACGTTGGAAGTCGAGCCGTCGCCATTGCCGGTGCAGTCGCCGCCCACGTAGCAGTCGAAGTCGCCGTGCCGAATCACCAGGGCCAGGGAGCGGGAGTTTTCCTCCTGGGAGGACGAGGTCGGATCCAGGGATCCGCCGATCCAGGCGCCGTTGATCGCCATCACCTGCAGGGTGGCGCCGCCGCCCAGGGCCAGGGTCTGGCCGAGGGTGGCGATCTGCCGCTTGCCGGAGACCGCCGAGGAGTAGGCCGTGACGAACGAGTTGGAGGGCTTGTTGGTGTCCCCACGGTCGTAGGCCGCGGTCAGGGGCTTGTAGCCGCTGTTGAACAGGTCCGTCAGGCCACCGAAATGGTCGGTGTGCCAGTGGGTCATCCAGGAGTAGTCGAGCGCCGTGACGCCGATCGACTGCAGGTAGGGCCGAACGAGCGCGGTGCCGTCCCCCGGGTTTCCCCCATCGATCAGCACACGCTGCCCGGTGGGCGAGCGCACGAACACGGAGAGCCCCTGGTCCACGTTGATCACGTGCACTTCGAGATCTTGGGCCGCGGCCGCCGGGGCGGCTGCCCACCAGAGACCGAGGCAAAGGAACAGGCCAAGTACGCGACGGAGCGGGGTGTGGGTCATCGGTGGAGGCGGCCCAGAAGCCGCCTCCTTTTTCTATCACGCCCAGCCCGCGGTGGACGAGCGATTCCCCAGGCCGCGCGCCTCTCACCCCGCGCGGCCCTGTCCGGGTGGATCGGGGGCCCACGCCGAGCGCAGCGGCCCCCCCGGCGACTCCTGTTCCCCTGGCACCGCCCCCGTGGGAGGCCGCGGCGTGGACGCGTCCTTCCAGGGGCCCGCGCGGGTCAGGAGATCGGGCCTAGGGACAGAGATCGTTCGCCTGGCCGGGCGTGCCCATGTCCGGACTGCCGGAGGCCATGAAGCTGCTGCCGGGGCACCACTGGGTCGGGTCGTCGTTCAGGCTCGCGTCGGTCGAGAGCGGGTGCAGGGAGAGGCTCTTGCCGGGCACGTCGGGCCACAGGATGCCGTCGTCGTAGTCGACCTCGTCCACCAACATCAGGTTGCGGGAGGTCAACAGGATCGAATCCGCGGCATTGCCCAGGGTGAAGTTCGCGTACTCGTAGTCCACGATCACGCCGCCGTTGGTCAGGGGATCGGCGTCGTTGCCGAGCACCAGACGCTGGCCGGGCACGAGCAGAATCGGCTGCACGCCGTTCAGGATCGTGTGGGAGTTGCTGCCCAGGTCGCTGATCTTCCAACCGGCGATGTTGATCACGCGGTTGGTGACGTTCTGAAGCTCGAACCACTCCTCGTGGGAATCCTCGACGAAGTTGGGGTCCTTCATGATCTCGGTGATCACGATGTCGCCGCGCTGGGGCGGCAACGCGCGCGCGCCGCCCCCCGCGGCCGGCAGGCTCGCGATGGGCGACCAGCGGGTCGGTCCCCCGGGCCTGCGCGTCAGCACCCGCGCCCCGAGTCGGGCGCCGCGCGCGCCCGTCCAGGTGAGCTGGGCTCGGCCTTCCCCGTCCACCGCCACGAGGGAGCGGGCCACGCCGGCCAGGTTCCGACCGCGGTGCTCCCCCAGCTCGAGAATCGCCCAGGAATTCGGCGGCGCACCGGCCAGTGAAAGGCGCAGGGTGGCCACGTGGGGGGAGCGCCCTTCGTCGATCCACAGGCGCGCTTCGCCGTCCGGCCCCAGTGGAATCCGTGAGGTCGACTCCTGGGCCAGCTCCGATTCCTCGGCCCACTCCGATTCCTCGGCCCACTCCGGCTCCTCGGCCCCCCACGGTCCGGGTTGGGTTTCTAGAGCTCCCCGTTCCTGGGCAAAGGGCGCCTGGGCAGAGGGAGCCGGCACGAATCGGGGGTCGGTTTGCTCGGACAGGACGCCCCACGCGGCGAAAGCGATCGCCGCCAACGGATACCACTGGATCATCGATTCCTCACAGGCTTGGGCCGGGCGGAACGGGCCGCAGAACCCTGCGCGCCCGACCGCGCGCCAACCCGGTGCGCGCGGCACAAGCACGACCGACCCGCGGGCCCCGCGCGGCCCGAAATCTGCTTTTTCTCTCGGCCGCCGCTGCCCCGCCGCCGAACGCGTTGCACGGCCCACGGCGATGGCGTACAGGAGGCCCATGCGTTTCCTCCTGCGACTCGTCGGCATCGGCTTCGTCCTGCTCCTCGTCCTGGCCGTGGGCGGCCTGATGCTGCTGGACCGCGGCGCCAAGGCGGCGGTCGAGCACGGCGCGACCCGGGCGCTCTCCGCCACCACCACCCTCAGCTCCGTCAGCCTGCGCCCCTTCGCGGGCAGCCTCGACCTCGAGGGCTTGCGCGTGGAAAACCCGCCGGGGTTCTCGGACCGGGCCATGTTGGAGCTGGGTGGCGCCTCGATGCAGGTGAGCCTGGCGAGCCTGTGGGCCGACGAGGTGGAGGTGCCGCGCTTCGAATTGAGCGGCCTGCACCTGCGGGTGGAAGGCCAGGGCCTGAAGACGAACGTGGGCGCCGTGGTGGAGGGACTGAAGTCGGGCGGTGCGCCCAAACCCGCGCCCGCGCCGGGCGACGCCGACCGCCCCAAGGACGGCCAGGAGGCCTCAGGAAAACGCTTCGTCGTGCGCGAACTGGTGATCCGCGACGTGCGCATCGTCGCCGACTACTCGATCTCGGAGTCCCTGGGCAAGTCCGCCGCGGCCAGCGAAATCACCGTGCCCGAGATCCGGCTGTCGAACGTGGGCAATGGCAAGAGCCTCTCGATCGAGGAGCTCACCCTGGAGATTTTCAAAGCCCTGCTGGACGCCGCCGCGGCGGGCAAGCTGCCTGGCCTCTCCGCGGAGCTCGGCGTCAACCTCAAGCGGGACCTCTCGGACCTCAAGGACAAGGCCCGCGACATCGGCAAGGAGGCCGAGGGCGCCCTCAAGGGCGTCAAGGACCTGTTCAAGAAGGACTGATCAACCCACGCCCCATTCCTTGAGGCGCTGGTAGATCTTCGCCCGCGAGATGCCCAGGCGGCGAGCCGCCTCGTTCTTGTCGCCGCCGGTGGCCCGCAGGGCGCGCAGGATCGCGTCGCGCTCCAGGTCCGCCAGGGTCAGCAGTTGATCGGGCGCGTGGGGCGAGAGCGCCAACTCCGGCTCGCTCACCCGATCGGGATCCAGCAGATCCCCCGGCGACAGGAGGCACAGGCGCGCCACCTCATTGCGCAGTTCGCGCACGTTGCCCGGCCAGGGCCGGGCGGCGAGCCGCGAGAGAACCGCCGGCGACACCCGACGAGGCGCGGCCCCGGGCTCGGCCGACAGGCGCAGGAAGTGGTCCACCAGTTCGGGGATGTCCTCGCCGCGCGCCTCCAGGGAGGGCAGCACGATGCGCATGCCCTCGATGCGATAGTAGAGATCGGCCCGGAAGCGGCCCTCGCGCACCTCGCGGGCCAGATCGCGGTTGGTGGCGCTGACCAGCCGCACATCCACCTTGCGCACGTCCGTGGATCCCAGGCGCCGCACCTCGCCGCTTTCCAGCACGCGCAAGAGCTTGGCTTGAAGTTCCAGGGGCAGCTCGCCGATCTCGTCGAGGAACAGGGTCCCGTGGTCGGCGCGCTCGAACAGGCCCGCCCGGTCGCGCTCCGCGCCTGTGAAGGCCCCGCGCACGGAGCCGAAGAACTCGGCCTCGATCAACGCCGGCGGCAGGGCGGCGCAGTTCTCGCAGACGAACGGGTCCTCGCTGCGGGGGGAGCGCGCGTGCACGGCCCGGGCGGCCAGTTCCTTGCCGCTCCCGCTGGGGCCCTGCAACAGCACGGCGAGCCGCGCCTGGCTGGCCAGGTCGATCTGGCGCTGGACCTCGCGGATGGCCGGGGAGCTGCCCACCAGTCCACCGGCGGCCAGGGGCAGGCCGGCCCGGGCCAGGGCCCGCTGGTTGGACTTGAGCTCCGACTCCGCCTCCACCATCCGCTGGTTGAGGCGCCGGTTGAGGCGCCGGATCTCGTCCATGCGCCGCACCTGGGTGATGGCCAGGGATGCCTGGTCCGCCAGCAGCGAGAGCATGCGCTCCGCGCGGTCCGTGAAGGCGCCGCTCTTCAGCCGGTGGTCCACGTAGATCACGCCGCGGGCCTGCTTGTCGATGCGGAAGGGCGCGCACAGGACGGACCGCAGCTCCAGGGCGATCACCGACGCCGCCGCGCCCAGGGCGGGATCCTCGGCGGCGTTGGAAAGCCGCAGGGGCCGCATGGCGCCCAGGGCCTCCGAGAGAATCGAGCGCGAGATCTCCATCTCGGGGAGCGGAATGTCGCCGCGCCGCGAGTCGAGGGCCGTGTCGAATTCCAACTCGCCGTCCTTCTCCAGCACCAGGAAGCCGCGCTCGGCTCCGCTGACCGACAGGGCGCAGTCGACGATTTCTCCCAGGAGCGCCGTGAGGTTCGGCTGCTCCACGAGGCGGTGGTTGATCTCCAGCAGTCGCAGTACGTCCATTTCGTGTTCCCCGTCCTGCTGGGCAGCGGCCCGCGCGAGCACGTGGTCTTCGGGCCACGGTTCGGGAACCGAGAGCAGGTTGGAGCGCAGCGCAAGTTCCGTGCCTTGCCGCGCTCCGAGGGCGCAGCGGGCCAGGGCCGCCTCGGCCTTGGCCCAGGCGGAGCGCTGCGTCTCGATTCCAGACGCCCGGGCCGCCACCGCGATCCACAGCCGCGCCAGCCGGTCGTCGCGGCCCCGGCGCTCGAGCTCCAGGGCCAGCCGGCCTGCCGCGGGGACGTCCAGGGGCTCGCTGGCCAGCAGCCGCTGAAGCTCCAGGTCCAGCCGCAAGAGGGGTTGGTCCTCGGCGCCCGCCACCTGGGGGATCGCGCGCGGGGCCGCGAGGAGCTCCAGCCAGCACTGGGCCTGGACGCGCACGGGCTCCAGACCCAAGCGGCCCGCCAGGTCCGCGGCCCGTCGGGCCGGCTCCCTCGCGGGAACCAGGTGGCCGGAGTAGGCCTGGGCACGGGCCAGGGTCAACAGGGCCCGTGGATCGCCGGCACCGGCCGGGTCGCGCACGCCCTCGGGCACCTCCTCCGGCGCCACGCCCAGGCGGGCGCGGCACTCGACCGCGGTGCAGGACAGAAGCTCCGCGTCCTGCAGTCGGCCGGACTTGCCCAGTTCCGCCGCGGCCAGTTCCGCTTCCGCGGCCGCTCGACCCACGTGCCCGCGCTCGGCCAGCACCAGGGCGAGAATGCCGCGGGCCACCTGCGCACCCGCGTGGTCGCCCAGTCGCAGGCGCATCGAAAGGGCGGAGAGCGAGAATTCTTCCGCCCGGGCCAGCTCCCCCAGGTCCCGCGTCAGGGCCGCGGAGGCCCCGCGGATCTGGGCCGACTGGGTGGCCGAACGCGCCCGGGTCGCGCAGGCGTCGGCCCGTTCGAAGTGCGCCAGGGAGCGATGGAGCTCGCCCGCGCGACGCTCCAGGGTCCCCAGGTTCATGGAGAGGGCCGCCACCCGCAAGTCGTCGTGGAGTTCGATCGCCTGCGCCAATTGGGTGGACAGGATTTCCCGCGCGCGGCCGATTTCGCCGGTGCGGACCAGGCTCATGGCCCCGTAGACCTCGATGGCCCGCAAGAGGCGCGGCTGAACCTCCGCGGGGGTGGCCGAGGCCGTCCCGACCAGCTCCAGCACCTCCGCGTCGCGACCCAGTTGGGCCGCGAGCTGCACCCGCGCCAGCAGGGCCTCGCCGCCGTCGTCGCGATCCAGGCCCGCCGCGCGCTCGAAGTGCTCCAGGGCCAGGGCGGGCTCGTGGCGCAGGAGGGCCACGCGGCCGCGCACGCGCTCGGCCGTGGCCGCATCCCGCGGCGGAGCGAGCGGGCCGCGGGCCTGATCGTCCTGCGCGAGTTCGGCGGAAAGTTCCAGGGCCCGGTCCAGGAGCCCGATCTGCCCGTAGGCCAGCGCCAGTTCTCCGGTGAGGCGCGAGTCGCAGGCCTGCCCCAGGGCGTTGCGCACGAATTCCGCGCTGCTGATCGCCGCCTCGGGGGAACCTCGCTCCCGTGCTTCGCCCAGGGCCCGGGCGAATTCCTCGGCCCGGATCGGGTCAGCCACGGCGCCCCAGGCCTGGCGGGCGAGGACCCGCCCGGAGGCGGCCAGGCCGGACTCCGCGCCGGATCCCGACTTCAGGGCCTCGCCCTCGACGCGCGCCAGGTGCAGGGCCACCCGCGCGGCCGTGGCCCGGCGATCCTCCAGGGGAAAGCGCTGGGCCTCGAGGGCTCCACACCATTCGAGCGTGGGCTCGCGGCCCCCGTGCAAGCGCAGCCGTCCGCGGGAGGCCAATGCCGCCAGGGAGGCCTTCGATTGCACCAGGTCCGGCCCCAGCGCGGCGAGGCACAGTCCCATGGCCGCGCGCCCGCCGCTGAGGGCCAGCACGCGCGCCAGGGCCAGTTCTCCAGGGGAAAGTCCCTCCTGGGTCGGATCGCCGCGCAGCCCGAGCTCGCTCGCCGTGGGCACGGGACCCGGTCGCAAGCGACCTCCGCGCAGCACCCACTTGCGCTGCACGGCGCGCTCGGCGATCTGGTCCAGGGCCGACGCGCTTCCGCCGCAAGCCGTGTGCAGGGCTCGGGCAAACTGGCGGCGATGGGCCTCCGGCTCGGCCTCCATCCAACGCTCGACCCAGGGCTCGAGGGCCTCCAACTCCAGGGGTTCCAGGACGGCCGCCCGCCACGGCGGCTCCGCGGCGGGTGCGGGTTCACTGGACACCACCACCAGCCCGCACGTCGGGGCGAGCGCGCGCGCCAGCAAGCTCGCCGCGCGGCGTTGGGCCGGGTCGCCCGCCTGCAGGGCGAGAACGGCAAAGGCGGGAGCGTCGCCCAGACCCAGGCTTTCGAGGGATGCGATCCAGCCCTCCACGTCGCTTTCCGTGCCGCCCGGGGGCGGAGATTCCCGTCGCACGGCGCGGCCGCCGAGGCAGGCCTGGACCGAGAGCTCGCGGGCCACCCCCTCGGCGTCCTCCTCGGGCGCCACGCGAATCCAGGCCCGCGTGCCGGGCTGGAACAGATCCCGCGACCAGGCCTCGAACACCGGCTCGCGACCGAAGCGTGCCGTGACCCGGGGCCGATCGAGTTCTTCGTCGAACTGCCGGGCAAGGTCCCTTGAATCCCAGGCGCGAGCACAGGACACGGCCCACCAGCGCGGCTGAGCTGGGCCGCCGGTCCCCGTCGCGCTCCACCAGTTGGGCCGCCAGATCGGCGAGCCACTCGGGCAGCTCGCTCGGGCGGCACTCCGCGGCCTGAAAGAAATCGACCGCCGGGAAGCGGGCATAGAATTTCTGCGGCGAGGCGCGCAGCCCACCGAAGACCTCGACCATCAGCGCCCCCAGGGCGAAGAGGTCGGAGCGTGGGTCGGGCGCCTCGCCGAAAAGCAGTTCAGGGGCGATGGCGTAGGCGGAGCCCGCGACCGTCTCGCGGGCCAGCCCCGAGCGCCTGGCGAGGCCGAAGTCCGTCAGGCGCGCATCGCCGTGGGGGTCGACGATCACGTTGCGGGCCTTGAGGTCGCCGTGGACGAATCCCGCTCGATGCAGGGCCGAGAGTGACAGACAGATCCCCGCGATCAGGCGGCCCACCGCAAGGGCATCGACGGCGGCAGGCGTCTGAAGCCAAGTCAGCAGGTCCTGCCCCTCGATCCAACGGCGAGCGAGGTACCGGCCGCCGCCGGGGAGCACGCCGTAGTCCACGAGTCGCGCGAGGGTGGGATGCTCGACCGCGGAAAGCACCGCCAGCTCCGCCAGCCCCTGGCCGTCGGGGCCGCGATCCAGGCGCAGGACCACGGATTCGCCATCGCGCTCCGCCTGCCAGACCTCCGCCAGGGGCGAGGCGGCGAGCCGGCGCAGTCCGCGGAATCCGCCGGGCAGGTCCTGGGGAGGGGGAGAAAGGGAGGTCATTGTCCAAAGTCTGGATGAAGATCCGCGGCCGGGCCGGTCCAAAGTTCGGACGGGAGCCGAAGCGGCCGTCCCCGATCCCGCCCGGGCCGAACCGAGAAAGTGGCTGTGGGCGGCGCCCCGGGGGGCCCATGGACCTTGCGGCGGGTCCTCTGCCCCCCCACTCGGCGGCGCGGGAGTGCTTGGGGGGCTTCATCCATGGGGGGATGGTATGCAAGTTGCAGACCAGATGCCGGGGTAAGCTCGGGCAGGCAGGAATCATGAAAAAGACCATGGATCGTTGGAACGGGCCTCGGCGGCAGGAGCGGCATCTCCGGGCGGCTGCGGCGGTACTGGCATTGGCCTGTGCGCAAGCCTCGGGCTTCGCCCAGTCCCAGCACGCGGTGTTCTTCCGCGGACTCCCAGGGAGCTTCGGCCACCTGGAGCAATTCGACCTGGGGGCCGCGCTCCCGGCCGCCCAGCCCCTGGGACAGGCCCCCGTGCGCCTGCTGCCCCTCGAGACCAACGGCCGCACGGAGCTCTCGCGGGGCGACCCCTCCGTCCCCTGGCGCTACGACGACGTGCCCGCCGCGAGTCGCATCCGGCTCCCCGCCGGGCGCGGTTCGCTGTACCACCACGAGCAGGACCTCGGCGGCGGCGCGCGGGCCTTCGGCTTCTTCCTCGTGGATGCTTCCGGCGGCGTGCGGCTCTTGATCGAGCGCAAGGGCACGGGCCCCCTGCACGATCAGAACCCCTTCCACGGACGTGTCGGTGGCTCGCGCGACGGGCGGTCGATCCTGTGCGCCACCACACTGGCCGCCGGCGGCGACCTCCTGGAGATCGATCTCGACAGCGGCGTGGTGAGCGACCGCACGGCGACGCTTCCGGCCTCGGATTGGCTGCCCCAGAGCCTCCACCTGGGACCCAAGTTCGGCATCGCCATGCACACGCAGGGCGCGGCCTCCTTCAGCCGCGATCCTGGCGCCCTGGCCGTCCCCCTCGCGTTCCCCGCACCCGCGCCCACGTGGTTCTCCGGTGAAGTGGCCCTGGCCGCGCGCGGGACCTTCGCCGCGTTCGTGGCTGGGTCCACGGCCTTGACCGCGGACGTCTACGTGCTGTCCGTGGACGGTCTTTTGGCGCGCGCCACGACACAGCCCGCGGCCATCTCCCCCGCCGGTTACCTCCCCGAGCAAATCGACGGTCCGTTCCTGGCGGTGGCCGACGACGGCTCCGCCTGCGCTTGGCGCACGGAAGGCACCACCCGGGAGGCCTTCCTCGCGCGGGTGCCCTGGCAGAGCACCCCCGTCTCGGCGCAACTGACCGCGGACACCCTGTTCACCGACACCATCGATGAAGTGGGGCAGTTCGGATTCCGACCCAACGGGGGCTTCGTGTTCACCGCCGGCGAGCGCGACCTGGCGGCGGGCGGGGTGGACAAGATCGACATCTTCCGAGCCGTGCTGCCCGCGGGCGCCCCGACTCCCACGCTGCAGAACCTCTCCATGTCCTCCGGGGTGCTGAATCCCCCCTACCTCGTCCCCGGGACCATTCGGCCCGAGGGTGCCCTGGACATGGCGGGGGCCGGGGGTCGCCTGCTCCTGGATAGCGACCAGGAAGAGCTGGTGTGGATGGCGAGCGGAGGTGGACCCGGACAGGTTCTGCTGGCCGACGTGAAGTCCTTCGAGGGCGTCGAATTCTCCGGCGGCACATGGGTCCTCTCCCTGCGACGCAGCTCGGGCAACCAGCCCCGCCAATTGCATCTCTGGGATGGCAACCCCGCGAACGCGCTCCAATTGCGGCACAGCACGACCTCCGCCGACGGTTTCGAATCCGTGAGTGTCCGCGGCAGCCGGCTCGCCTTCTACGAGCGCAACCTGACCACCCTCGAACTGCGGGCGGGAGATCTGACCTCGGGAACGCTGTTCCCCTTCCCTGTGCAGACGCCGGGGTTCGGTCCGGGGATCGCCCTGGGAGCGAACGGGCAGGTCCTGGTGGGACTGGGCGCGCCGCCCGCCGCGGCCGTGCTCGTGCGCTGGCAGCCGGGAAGCACGCCGCGCCGCGCGGGCACGGCCAGCGGGCCTGGCTTCGTCCTGGCGGGGCTCTAGGGACTTGAGCAGCAGGACCCGGGGCAGAGTTCCTTTGCCGCGGGAGACCACGGACGTCGGGCCCGGCCCGGGGGCGGAAGAGAAGCCACTGAGGATCGGCCCCCGCGGCTGCCGATAGACTGAGCGCCATGCGGGCCCTCCTCGTCGTCATCCTGTTCGCCATCGTAGGCCTCTCCGCGTTCATCGCGCGCCGCTGGGCGACCACGCGTTCCGCACCGGCGCCCGCGCCCGTGGTGGGCACGCTCGAACCGACGGTCGCCTCTGGACCGCCGGCCGGCAGCGATCCCGACACCCTGGAAGCCCCCGACGCGGAACGCGACGGAGCCCAGCGTCCGAAGGGAGCCCTCTCGGCCTCGGTCGGAGGTCTCGTTCCGGTGGACGACCTCGAGCCCAAGGAGGTCGTGGCTCCCGACATCGCGGCCCGCTACGCCGACTGGCCCCAGGATCGGTTGCAGGACCGCCTGACGGAATTGGAGTCCCTCTTCCTGCTGGAAGTGGACCAGGCCTGCGACGCGCGCTTCGACGCCGGTCAGTATCGCGTGGTGGACGCCTCGGAGGTGGAGGGCCTCGACGATTCCTACGACGTGCTCTCCCCCACCGACTCCGACGGAATCCTGCGCCGCTGCCGCATGGTGGCCCGCGAGGAGCCCGCCGGCGAGGAGGGCGACGTGGAGGGCAGCTTCGAGTACCAGATCGTGACGCTCGGGCCGGAGTCCCATCCCGAGCTCTACCAGCGCCTCCACGAGCTGGAGTGGTTGCGCGCGCGCACGGCCGCCACGGACCCCGAATGACCGTGCTGGCGCTGGATCTCGGTTCCACGCGTATCAAGGCCGCGCGGGTCGAGGTCGGAGCCGGCATCGTCGACTTCGCGGCCTTCGACGCACCGCCCCTGTCCGGGGACGGCACCCGCCGCGAATTCGACGCGCTCGAGTACGAAGGCCGGGCGCGCATGGTGCTCGAGACGCTGGCGAAGTCCGCCGCGGGCGCGGATTCCGCGCCGGCTCAACGCCTGGCGCTCGCCTCCCAGCGCTCCACGTTCCTGCTCTGGGAGCGCGCCGGCGGCAAACCCGTCACGCCCGCGATCTCCTGGCAGGATCGCGGAGCCGAGGACTGGATCCAAGGCCGCGGCGGCGCGGCCCGCGGCGAGCTGGCCCGCGAAGTGCGCTCGCTCACGGGTCTCGAACTCTCGGCCCACTACGTCGGTCCCAAGCTCGCGGCGCTGTTCCAGCAGGACCGGCAGCTGTGCCGCGCCGCGGAGCGCGGCAGCGTGATCATCGGCACCCTGGACAGCTGGCTCCTGTGGCGTTGGTCGGCGGGGCTGCTGCACGAGATTGACGAGAGCATGGCGGCCCGCACGCTGCTCTTCGAGGCGCGCCGCGGCGCCTGGAGCCCGCGGCTGTGCGAGATCTTCGGCGTGCCCCTGGCCGCCCTGCCCAGGCCCCGGCCGACCCTGCGACGGGACGCCCAGCACCTTTCCCTGCTGCCCGGGCGGGTCGAGCTCGTCGCCAGCGTGGCCGACCAGGCCGCGGGCGCCCTGCAGGCGGTGGGCGCGGCGGGCACGGGCCTGCTGGTGAACTTCGGCACGGGCACCTTCGTCCTCGCGCCCACGGGCAAGCGCTTCGTCCAGGCCCCGGGCTACCTCTCCGGCCTGTTGCAGAGCCGCCCGCTGCCCGGCGCGGACGACTGGCTGCGGGAGCGCCGCTTCGCCCTGGAGGGCACGATCAACGCGGGCGCCAGGCTGCTGGCCCAGGGCTCCGCCGACCCCACCGTTCCGGCGGCGGGCGCACGGGCGCCCACCAGCCTGCCCGACGACGCCTTCTGCCTGGTGGACGAGAACGGCCTCGGCGCACCCCACTGGCGGGCCGATCTGGGACCGATCTGGTCCCGGGGAGCGGCGTACCTGAGCTTCGACGAGCGCGCGCGGCTCGCCTTCGAGGGGCTGTGCTTCCGCGTGCGGGAGTTGCTCCTGGACCTGGAAGCCCTCTCGCGCCCCCAGAGCCGCGCGGGGGCCAAGGCCCGGCCGCGCTGGGTGCTCGCGGGAGGTCCGCTCCACGACGAGGCGCTCTGCCGCCGAATCGCCACGCACCTCGGCCGCCCGGTGTCGGTGTGCCTGGAGCCCGAGGCGACGCTGCTCGGCGCGGCCGCCCTGGCCCTGGGCCTGGACGGCGAGACCGCCGGCGCGCCGACCCGGGAGGTGGAGCCCGAGAAGAACGCCGAGGCGCTGACGAAGCGCTACACGGCCTGGCGCGACTGGACCCGCGCGACCCTGGGCTCCTAGCCCGAGTCGCTCGCTCCGGCCCGAATCGCTCGCCCCGGCCCGAGTCGCTTGCTCCGCGCGGGAGCGCTTGCTACGACGAGTGGCCTATGGATCGGGTGGGCCTCCCATGAGCAGCGAACCGACCGCCCCGGAGACCCGCGCGGAGACCGTCGCCGCCGTGGACCTGGGCTCCAACAGCTTCCACATGGTGGTGGCGCAGCACGTGGACGGCGAGCTGGTGGTGCTCGACCGACTGCGGGAGCGGGTGGCCCTGGCCGAGGGCCTCGACGATTCCAAGCGACTCAAGGAGCGGGTCAGCGAACGCGCCCTGGCCTGCCTGGCGCGCTTCGGCCAGCGACTGCGGGAACACCCTCCGGGCAGCGTGCGCGCCGTGGGCACCAGTGCCCTGCGTCAGGCCAAGAACTCCGAGTCCTTCCTGGCCCGCGCGCGGGAGGCCCTGGGCCACCCGATCGAGCTGGTCTCCGGGCGGGAGGAGGCGCGCCTGATCTACCTGGGCGTGGCCCACTTCTCGGCGGGCACGGCCGCCCGCCGCCTGGTGGTCGACATCGGCGGCGGCAGCACCGAGTGCATCCTGGGCGAGGACTACGAGGCCCTGCGCACCGACAGCCTGCACATGGGCTGCGTCAACTACAGCGAGCGCTTCTTCCCGGGGGGCGTGATCACGCGCGAGCGCCTCAAGCAGGCCGAGGTGGCCGCCGCCCTGGAATTCTCGCCCATCGCGCGCACCTACAAGAGCCTGGGATGGGACGTGTGCATCGGCTCCTCGGGCACGATTCTGGGCATCGAGAGCGTGCTGGCGGCCAGCCACTGGTGCGAGCACGGCATCGACAGCGCCGGTCTCAAGCAGCTGGGCCGCGCCCTGGTGGACCTGGGCCACGTGGATCGGCTGGACTTGCCGGGAATGCCCAGCGACCGCGGACCGGTGCTTCCGGGGGGCTACGCGATCCTGCGGGCGGCGTTCAAGGGCTTCCAGATCGAGGCCATGCAGACCTCCCAGGGGGCCATGCGCGAAGGCCTCCTGTTCGACCTCCTGGGCCGCATCCACCACGCGGACGTGCGCGACGAGAGCGTGCGGCGCTGGATGCAGCGCTACGGCATCGACGTGGAGCAGGCCAGTCGCGTCGAACGCACCGCCGCGTACCTGTTGGAGCGCGTGGCCGCGGACTGGGGCCTGGAGTCCCCCGAGAATCGCCGTCTGCTCTCCTGGGCGGCGCGGCTGCACGAATTGGGGCTCTCGGTGAACTGGTCGGGCTACCACAAGCACGGGGCGTACCTGGTGCTCCACGGGGACCTGCCGGGTTTTTCACGCCAGGAGCAGGCGCTGCTCGCCTCGCTGATCCTGGGCCACCGCCGCAAGCTCTCCGAGGAGACCTTCGCCGGGATGGCGGGCCTACGCGCGCCGCTGGCGCTCAAGCTCTGCGTTCTCCTGCGGCTCGCCGCCCGGCTCAACCGCAGCCGCAGCCCCCGGCCCCTGCCCCCGCTGCGCCTGCGCGTCAGGAAGCTCGCGATCGAGCTCCTCTTTCCGCCGGATTGGCTCGAGGGCCACGCCCTCACCCGCGCGGACCTGGAGGAGGAGGCTCGCATCCTGGCCGACGTCGGCGTCGTGCTGAGTGTCGGGTAGGCCGCACAGGGCCTCCAGCAGCGACTGCTGGGCGGAGCGCGGCTTCTCGCGGCCCGGCCGCAGGCGCCGGTAGCGGCCGTCGGAGGAGAGCGACCAGGCCTGGGTGTTGTCGTGCAGGTAGAGCTCCAGGCCCTCGGAAATCACGCGCTCCTTGACGCGTTCTTCCTCGATCGGGAAGCAGGCCTCGACGCGGCGGAAGAAGTTGCGCTGCATCCAGTCGGCGCTCGAGCAGAACACGCGCGGCTCGCCGCCGTTGTGGAAATAGAAGATGCGCGAGTGCTCCAGCATGCGCCCCACGATCGAGCGCACGCGGATGTTGTCGGACACGTGGGGCACTCCCGGCCGCAGGCAGCACAGTCCGCGCACGATCAGGTCGATCGACACGCCGGCCTGGGAGGCGCGGTAGAGGGCCTGGATCACCTGGGGCTCGGCCAGGGAGTTCATCTTGGCCACGATGCGCGCGGGACGGCCGGCGCGGGCCGACGCGGCCTCGGCGTCGATCAAGAGCAGCAGCTCCTTGTGCAGCGTGAACGGCGCCTGGTAGAGCGAGCGCAGTTTGCCCACGCGCCCCAGGCCCGTCAGCTGCAGGAACAGCTTGTGCACGTCGTTGCCGATGCCGCGGTCGGCGGTCAAGAGCGAGAAGTCGGTGTAGGCCTTGGCCGTGCGCACGTGGTAGTTGCCCGTGCCCAGGTGCACGTAGCGCCTCAGGCCGCGCTCCTCCCGGCGCACCACCAGGAGCATCTTGGCGTGGGCCTTGTAGCCCACGATGCCGTAGACCACGTTGGCGCCCGCCTGCTGCAGGCGCGTGGCCAGCGAGATGTTCGCGGCCTCGTCGAAGCGCGCACGCAGTTCCACCACCACGGTGACTTCCTTGCCCGCGCGCGCCGCCTCGATCAGCGTCTCGACGATCGGGGAGTCGGGCCCGGTGCGGTAGAGAGTCTGCTTGATGGCCAGCACCGCCGGATCGAGGGCCGCCTGGCGCAGGAACTCGACCACGGGCGTGAAGGCGTCGAAGGGATGGTGCAGGAGCACGTCCCCCCGGCGCAGCACCAAAAACAGGTCGCGCTCGTGCTCCAGCCTCGGCTGCACGCGGCCCGCGAAGGGCGGGTACTTGAGATCCGGGCGCTGGCAGAGTTCGTGGATCGCGAGCACCCGGTGCAGGTTCACCGGCCCGGGCACGCGGAACAGCACGGAGGGTTCCAGTTCGAAGGTCGAGAGCAGGAACTCGCCCATCTCGGTGGTGCACTCGCTCTCCACCTCCAGGCGCACGGCGTCGCCGTAGTTGCGGCTGGAAAGCTCGCCCTTCAGGGCGCGCATCAGGTCGTCGGCCTCCTCCTCGTCGACCCACAGGTCGCTGTTGCGCGTCAGGCGGAAGGCCGCGCAGCTGGTCACCTGCATGCCGCCGAAGGCCTCGCCGATGTGGGCGTGAACGATGGAGGAGAGCAGCACGAAATCGTGGGGCCCGAAGCCCTCGCCGGGGGGCAGTTGGATCAGGCGCGGCAGGGAGCGCGGCACCTGCACCACGGCCACGCCCGAGTCGCGGCCGAAATCGTCGCGTCCAGTGACCGAGACGATGAAGGTCAGACTCTTGTTGAGAATGCGCGGGAAGGGGTGCGCGGGGTCGAGCCCCACGGGAGTCAGGACCGGCAGCACCTGGCTCTTGAAGTAGCGCTTGAGCCAGCGCCCCTGGGAGGCGGTCCACCCGTCGGAGTCCAGGAGCCGCACGCCGGCCGCGCGCAGCGCGGGCAGCAGCTCGCCGTTGAGCACTTCGTACTGCTGCTCCACCAGTCGATGGGCCGTTTCCGAAATGCGCTCCAGGATCGCGGCGGGCGAGAGCCCGTCGGGTTCGCCCGTGGGGATGCCGAAGGCCGCCTGCTGCTGCAGACCGGCCACGCGGATCTCGTAGAACTCGTCCAGGTTCGCGGAGGAAATGGCGAGAAAGCGCAGTCGCTCGAGCAGCGGCACCGAAGGATCGCGGGCCTGCTCCAGGACCCGCGCGTTGAACTCGAGCCAGGAGAGCTCCCGATTGAGGTACAGCGACGGGTCCTGAAGCCCGCCGCGCTGTGGGCACCCGATCCGGGGCCCTGCCCGGAGGTCCCCGGGCCGGGGGCGCTCGGGGCGGCCCTGGGCGCGCGCTTCGCGGAACGGCGCGCCTGCCCCGGAGCCTCGAGGGGCCCGCCGCCCGACGGCGAGTCCCCGGCTTCGCGGGGCCCGTGCTCTCTGGCGCGGCGCGGCTGTCCGCCGAGAGAGGAACCCTCCGAGGGGTAGCGTCCAGGGTCCTTCGGGGAACTGTCGCGGGCGGGAGGCATGGGGCAGAGGATACTCTGGGGAGGCGCCGAGCCGACGGGGCCCCCAAGGTGCCCCCGGGCCTTTCGGCACGAATTCACGGAGCCTTGATTTGCCCCCCCCGCGACCGCCCCAAGGGACGTTTTTGGCCCTGATCCGCCATGCCCAGGCCCGCCGGCCCATGGCCGGGGAAGCGGACGAGGATCGGGACCTGACCGAGCAGGGCCGCGCCGAACTGGAGCAGCAGTGCGAGCGCCTCCGCAAGCTGGGTTTTTCCTGCGACGCACTCTGGCATTCGCCGTGGCTGCGCGCGCGCCGGACCGCGGAGCGATTGGCCGCGCTCGTGGGCGTCACGCCCACCGTGCACCTGGGCCTGTGCAGCGAGCTGGAATCCCCCGCCGGGCGCGCGCTGCTCTCCGAGGCGGCGCTCGCGGGCCGCGCGAGCCGGCTGGTGCTCGTGGGCCATCAGCCCTGGCTCGCCAACATCGCCCAGCATCTCGGGGCCGCCGAGGTGCGGGACCTGGAATGCGCCGAAGTCGTTTGGCTGGTGGCTCAGGGCGACGGCCGCTGGGCCGTTCACGCCCGCTTGAGCCCCGGCTAGCTAGGGGCCGGGATGCGCCGACGCCTGGGGGCCGCGGCCTGGGGCGGGGAGGCCGGCGGCCGGCACAGTTGAATGGCGCTCCCTCGACTGGTAGACACTGCTCCGCGGCCTTGAATGCCGCGACCCTTGGCAGACTTCCAATCGACCGCCGCCGGCCCGAGCGCGCTGCGACTCTTCGTGTGCGGGGCCCAGTCGGCCGGCGCGCGTCGCGCCGCGGAGCAGGTGGCGCGCTTCTCGGAGGCCGACGGGCGCTTCGAGGCCTTCGAGCTGGTCGACGTCCAGGACGAGATCGCCGCCGCCCGCGCCGCCGGGGTGCTCGCGACGCCGCTGCTCGTGGTCCAGACGGCCGAGGGCGAAGGCCGCGTGCTCGGGGACTTCGCCGATCCGGCCGCGGTGCTCGAACTCGTGCGCGCCTCCTGCCGCGAGGTGGCCGTGCCCGTGGAGCGGCCCGCCCCCGAGGCCCACCTGCTGCGCCTGATCGAACGGGAATCGGACGCGGTCCTGATGGTCGGCCTCGACGGTCGCGTGCGCTACGCCAACCCCTCCGCCGAACGGCTGTTCGGCATCAGCGCTCGTGAGCTCACCGGCCACTGGTTGGGCCTGCCGCGCCCGGGCGAGGACCCCACGGTGCTCGACGTGGTGCGCGAGGGCGCGCGCACCGTGGTGCAGTTGCACGCCCTGGACACCCATTGGCGCGGCGAGGGCGTGATGCTGGCCTCCCTGCGCAACGTGACGCGCCACGCAGACGCCGAGGCCCTGCTGCGCATCAGCGAGGAGCGCTACGCCCTGGCCGCCCGGGCCGCCAACGACGGCCTGTGGGACTGGGACCTGCTGGACGATCGCCTGTACTTCTCGCCGCGCTGGAAGACGATGCTGGGCTTCGAGGAAGCCGAGATCGGCAGCGCCCCCACCGAGTGGTTCGAGCGCGTGCACCCCGAGGACCTCGACCGCGTGCGGCAGTCGGTCTCCGCGCACGTGGAGGGCAGCACGGTGCACTTCGAGATCGAGTATCGGATGCTGCACAAGAACGGGTCCTGGCGCTGGGTCCTGTGCCGGGGACTGGCGGTGCGCAACGAGCAGGGCCGCGCCACGCGCATGGCGGGCTCCCAGGCCGACGTGACGCACCGCAAGCTGGCCGAGGAGCAGTTGGCCCACCGCGCCTTCTACGACCCGCTGACCAACCTGCCCAACCGCGCGCTGTTCCTCGACCGCCTGCGCCAGGCCCTGCGCCGCGCCAGCCGCCGCAAGGACTACCTGTTCGCGGTGCTGTTCCTGGACGTGGATCGATTCAAGCTGGTCAACGACTCCCTGGGACACATGGCGGGCGACCGGTTGCTGGTGATGATCGCGCGCCGCTTCGAACTCTCGCTGCGGCCCGGCGACACGGTGGCGCGCCTGGGCGGCGACGAGTTCACGGTGCTGCTGGACGACATCCGCGACGTCACCGACGCGACGCGCGTGGCCGACCGGATCCAGCGCGAATTGGAAATGCCCTTCAACGTCGGCGGCCAGGAGTTCTTCACCAGCGCCAGCATCGGCATCGCCCTCTCGGCCACCGGCTACGAGCGTCCGGAGGACATCCTGCGCGACGCCGACACGGCCATGTACAAGGCCAAGTCCCAGGGCAAGGCGCGCCACGCCATGTTCGACACGGGCATGCACGAGCGCGCGGTGGTGCTGCTGCGCATGGAAGCCGATCTGCGGCGGGCCATCGAACGCTCCGAGCTGCGGGTCCACTACCAGCCGATCGTCTCGCTTTCCACGGGCCGGATCGCCGGCGTGGAGGCCCTGGCCCGTTGGCAGCACCCCACCCGCGGCCTGGTCTCCCCCGCCGAGTTCATCCCCATGGCCGAGGAGACCGGCCTGATCCTGCCCATCGGCCGCTGGGTGCTCGCCGAGGCCTGCCGGCAGATGGTCCTGTGGCGCGACGCCTTCGGGGTCAGCTACCCCCTGGAGGTCGCCGTCAATCTTTCCGGCCGCCAGCTCGCCCTGCCCGACGTGGTCGGCGAGATCCGCGAGGCCCTGCGCGACACGGGCCTCGAACCCGGCCGCCTGCGCCTGGAAATCACCGAGAGCGTGGTCATGGAGCGGCCCGAGATGGTCAGCCACATGCTCCAGGAACTGCGCACGCTGGGGGTCAAGCTCTCCATCGACGACTTCGGGACCGGCTACTCCTCGCTCGCCTACCTGCAGCGCTTCCCCGCGGACACGCTCAAGATCGACCGCTCCTTCGTCTCCCCCATGGGCGTCCGAGGTGAGAATTCCGAGATCGCGCGCACGATCGTCACCATCGGGCACAACCTGGGCATGCGGGTGGTGGCCGAGGGCGTCGAGACCGCCGAGCAGATGGAGCAACTGCGCGGCCTGTCCTGCGAGGGGGCCCAGGGCTACTTCATCTCCAGGCCCCTGACCAGCGAGGACGCCGGCACCCTGATCGGCGCCCGGCCCTCCTGGTAGGAACTGCGGGCTGAACTCCGGCTCGGCCTGGGCTATCCTGGGACGCGATGCCCAACGACGCCCGCCTGCGAATCCACTACCACCGCGACTTCGACGGCATGGTCGCGGGCGCGGTGCTCGCGACCATCCTGCGCGAACTGCGGGCCGAGGACCCCTGCTGGGCCAGCATCAACTACGACCAGCGCACGGACTGGACGGCCTTCGGCGCCGGTGAACGCTTCGCCGTGGTGGACTTCCACTTCCACCCCCGGGCCGAGTATTGGTTCGACCACCACGCCACGACCTTCCTGACCCCCGCCCTGCGGGCCCAATACCAGCAGAGCGACCGCTGGCATTGGGACGAGACCTCGCCCTCCTGCCCGCCGCTGATCCTGGCCCACGGCAAGGCCCACTGGGGCTACCAGGCGCCGGAGCGCTTCCTCGAGATGGCGCGCTGGTCGGACAAGATCGACGCGGCGCGCTACGTCGACGTCGAGGAGGCGGTCTTCGGCGACCATGCGGCGCTGCGCATTTCGCGGGCGCTCACGGCGGCCCCCAACAACGACTGGATCGACGAGATCGTCGGCGCCCTGGCCGAGGACGACCTGGAAACGGTGGCGGCCCGGCCCGACCTGGAGAAGGTCTACCAGCGCGCGGCGCGCAACCGCGATCGGGCCCTGGAGCAGTTCCCGCCCACGGTGGAGTCCCGGCGCGGCAAGGTGCTGCTCTACGACGCCTCCAGCCACCAGATCCGCCGCGAGCGCTTCGCGCCGTTCTATCACCACCCCGAGGTGCACTACTGCGTGGGCGTGATCCCCACGCGGGCCGGGTTCCATGTTTCCGCGGGAGAGAACCCCTGGAACCCGCCGCCGGCGGCCGGCCAGCCCACGGCCCACATCGGACAGATCATGGAGGCCTACGGCGGCGGCGGCCACCGCTCGGTCGGCGGCGCCAATCCGGAATCCCTGCAGGCGGCACGCCGCGTGGCGGGCGAGATCGCCGAACTCTTGCGCAAGGCGCTCGAGGCGCGCACGACGCCTTGAAATCCGAAGCGGGAGCGGCCGACTCGGAGGGGGCCGGATCGGGAGCGGCCGAACAGGCTCCGCCGCGGCCGTTCCTCTCCTATGGACCCGCCGAACTGGCGTCCCTGGTGGAGGGCTTCGGCGGTCGGCCCTTCCACGGCCGCATCGCGCGGCAGGCGGTGCTGGAACAGGGCGTGCTCGACTTCGCGGCCATGACTTCGCTGCCCCGGGCCCTGCGCGAGACCCTGGCCCGGGAAGTGCCCCTGCTCGCCTCGCGGGAGCTCGAGCGCGTCGTCGCCCGCGACCGGACCACCAAGCTGCTCCTGTCCTTCGGCCGCGAGAAGCAGCGCGACGCCACCGTGGAGACGGTGCACATCCCGCCCCGGGACCCGACCCTGGGAGGCGGCGCCACGCTGTGCGTCTCCACCCAGGTGGGTTGCCCGTGGGCTGCCCGTTCTGCGCCTCGGGCAAGGACGGCCTGGTGCGCAACCTGGAAGCCCACGAGATCGTGGAGCAGTACGTGCGCGGCCGTGCCCTGGGCGTGATCTCGCGCAGCGTGGTCATGGGCATCGGCGAGCCGCTGCTCAACTTCGCCAACCTCTCCGCGGCCCTGGACGTGGTGCACGACGAGATGGGCGAACACGGTCTGGGCGCGCGCCGCATCACCGTGTCCACCGTGGGCTTCCCCGACCGATTGCGACGCATCGCCCCCTCCAAGCCGCGCTTCCAACTGGCGATCTCCCTGCACACGCCCGACGACGAGCAGCGCGGCGAACTCGTGCCCGCCATGGCCGGCGTGCCGATCGAGGCGGTGCTGTCCGCGGCCGACTTCTGGTTCGAGACCACCGGCCGGGAGGTGACCTACGAGTACGTGCTGCTGGCGGGCACCAACGACAGCGAAGGCCATGCCGAGCGCCTGGCCGAGCGTCTCGCGCGCCGGCGCTGCAGTGTGAACCTGATCCCCTTCAACCCGGTCCAGGGCGCGGCCTTCGGCAGGCCCTTGCAGGAGGCCGCCCAGCGCTTCCAGGAGACCCTGGCGGCCCGGCGCGTCGTCTGCACCGTGCGCTGGTCCAGGGGCGTGGAGCAGGACGCCGCCTGCGGTCAACTGCGCATCCGCAAGCTCGCCTGAGCGGCCTCGCGCGCGCGTCGGCCCGAGTTCGCGCCCCTCCACGAGCAAGGTACGAGCCCGCGGGTGGTCAGGCCCCGACGCGTTCGAACGCTCCTTCAAGCTCGGCCGCGCCGATCACGGACGGCACTCGAAACCGGATCGCCGGGGCTCCGCTCCTCAGGGCCGATGCGAGTTGGGCATGGATCAGGTGGGTCCCGCCCTGCCGAACGAAGGTGCCCAACCAAACGTCCAAGTCCGGCTCTCGGAGGGTAACCTCTCGGCGGCTGCCTGGTAGCCCAGACCAGTGACGACTACGCCGCCAGCCTGGAGTGACCCCATGCGCCAACGAATTGCGTACGTGTGTACCGCCCTTCTCGCCCTCGGGACGTTTGCTTCAGGCCAAGTCGGCTACACGGCCGTGGTCACCGACGACTTCAACCGCCCGGACGCTGCCACTTTGGGGCAGGACTGGGTGGAAATGAGCTTTGGGCAGTACCACATCCTGAACGGTGAAGCGATCTCGGCCGAAATCGGCTGGCGCTGGGCCCGACATGCGACGATCCAGCTCGACCCCTTGTTGGCGGTCGTCGAAGCCGACTTCCCGTACAACAGTTCGAGCCTGCCTACGTGTTCTGCGGGCCTGATTCTCGGCGCCGGCACGGGGGACGATCGGATCCTGGTCTCGCTCAGCGACTACAACAACGATCGCAACTACGAGTCGGTTCGCTTTTACCGGGGATGGAATCCCTGGAACGCGAACTGCCTGATGACGTTGGCGACGCCGACGGGGTCCGGTCGCATGAGGCTGTATCTCTCCAACGGCGGGGACACGGCGACCTTCGAGGTGGACGTCGACTCCAACGGGGTCTTCGACGAGCAGTTCCAGTGCAGCGGCATTCTCGCCGCGAACATGTCCCTCGGCACCGGAGTGGGCTTCACGACTCGGCACTTGGGCAGCATCGACAACTGGAGCGTCGGCGACGGTCTCCCCCCTGCGACGGCCTACTGCGCCGCCAAACTCAACTCGCTGGGTTGCCTGCCCTCGATCGCCGGAGTCGGGTTCCCCGATGCTGCGAGTGCGAGCGGGTTCGTCGTCTCGGGTTCCCTGGTGCGCAACCAGAAGCCGGGACTCCTGCTCTACTCCTCCACGGGCCGCGCGACGCTTCCGTTCCAGGGTGGCTTCCTGTGCGTGAGCAGTCCGATTCGCCGCACGATCCAGCTCAACTCCGGCGGGTCGCCGCTGCCGGCCGCCGACTGCAGCGGAGTCTATTCGATCGACATGAACCGCTTTGCGCAGGGCGCACTGGGCGGCGCACCGGCCGCCTTCCTTCTGGTGCCCGGCACGGTGGTCGACTGTCAGTACTGGGGCCGCGATCCCGCGTTCCCGCCGCCCAATTCCTCGACGCTGACGGACGGACTCGAGTACACGATCCGGTAGCGAGTCACCCGCCCCTCACCGCGCCGCGGGCGAGCCCGCGGGCAGAGACGCCTCGATGCGCGAAAGCGCCCAGTCGATCTCCGCCGCCCCGATCACGAACGGCATGCGGAAACGGATCGCCTCAGGACCGCTCTTGAGCGCCAGCACGCGCTGTTCGCGCAGCTTGGCCAGCATCTCGTCGCGGACCGTCGGGCTTTCCAGGGTGAAGGCGATCAGGGAGCCCATGCCGCGCACGTTGGCGATCCCGCCGCGGGACTTGGCCAGGCCGCGCAGGCCGGCGAGGAAGCGCTCTCCCATGGCGGCCACGTTCTCGTGGAGCTTCTCGCCCAGGATGATCTCGATGAACTGGCGCGAGCGCACCATGTCCGTCAGGTTGCCGCCCCAGGTGGAATTGATGCGGCTCGCGCGCACGAAAACGTTGTCCGGGACTTCGTCCACGCGCGGGCCGGCGTACAGGCCGCAGATCTGGGTCTTCTTGCCGAAGGCCACGACGTCCGGCCGCACGCCGAGCTTCTGCCACAACCAGGGGGAACCGCTGCCGAAGAAGCCCGTCTGGACCTCGTCGAAGACCAGCAACGCCTCCTCTTCGTCGGCGAAGCGCCGCAGGCGCGCCAGGAACTCCGGCCGGAAGTGGTTGTCGCCGCCCTCGCCCTGCATGGGCTCGATCAGGATGCAGGCGACCTTCTGCTTGTGCTTCTGGAAGGCGGCCTCGATCTCGCGGATCGCGCGCGCCTCTTCCTTCTGCACGTCGTTGGCGATGCCGCCCTCGAGGTCGAACTCGATGAACGGGTTGTGCACGCGCGGCCAGGGGAACTTCGGGAACAAGCCGATCTTCGTCGGGTCGGTGTTGGTGACGGAGATCGTGTAGCCGGAGCGGCCGTGGAACGCCTGGCGGAAGTGCAGCACCACCAGATCGTTCGCGTCGTCGTCGAGGTTGCGGCGACCGAGCTTGCCCGCCTTCCAGTCGAAGGCGACCTTCATCGCGTTCTCGACCGCCAGGGCTCCGCCGGAAACCCAGAAGTGGTGCGGGAAGCCCGCCGGCGTGACCTTCGTGGCGAAGGCCTCGACGAAGCGCGCCATGGACTCCGTGTACAAGTCGGAGTTGGAGGGATTGTTGGCCGCGGCCGTGTCCAGTTCCTTGCGGAACGCGGGCTCGGACATGCGCGGGTGGTTGTAGCCCACCGGCCAGCTGGCGAAGCAGGTGAACAGGTCCAGGTACTTCGACCCGTCGCGGGCGTCCACCATCCAAGGCCCCTGGGAGCGTTCCAGGTCGAACACGAAGGGGAAACCGTCGGCCAGCTGGTGGCGCTTCAGGATCTCGTGGACTTGATGGGCGTAGCTCATGGTGAGGGCTTCCGGCGTTGGCGGGGTCGGGATCAGGGTCGTTTTCGTCGCCCGGTCCCCCGGGCGTGAAGCCTGGGGCGCCGTGGCGTCCAATTCTCGGGCCAATTCCGCGGCCTGGGCCGCGTTCCTGGCGCGCAACAGGCAGAGCAGCGGGCGCGGCCTGCGCTCGCGCGCAATCCGCATCCGCGGGTCCACGTTGGTCACCACCCGGAGGGTCGACGGGACGCGCTCTCCCTGCAGGCCTTGCAACGGGCAGGCGCCCTCGTCGAGGGCCAGCTGCCAGGCTTGGTCGAGGTCGCTCGCGTGGTCGGCTTCCAGGCCCGGGAGCGGCGCGGGAGCGGTCTCTTCCCGGAGCGTCGCCAGCAGGGCCTCGCTGAAGGCCGCGAAACGTCGCTCGGGACAGATCGCGCGCGCGACGTGACCCGGAGATTGACCGCATATTGTAGCCGCCCGGCCGTAGGCCTGCTGCAACACTTCCCGCGCGGCCTCGCCGGCGTCGAACTGCTCGGGCAGGGCCAGGCTGCGATTGAGCAACGGCCACAGCGCGAGTTCCTGGTCCGGGCGGGCCCCCAGGGCCAATTCCTCCAGGGTGGCGGACGGCCCGGCGGCCCTCAGCCAGGCCACGCGGGGATCCCGCAGAGCGAGGCGCTGGAGCGTGCGCGTGTCGTCCCACAGGAGCGCGAGCCCCCCGTCCTCCAGCCCCGCGGAGAACAGCACGCGCGCCAGGGCCTCCGCCCCGAACGGAAGTCGCGGGTCGGGCAGCAGCACCACGGGCTCCCCCGCCAGCAGGGAACGGGCCAGCCGCGCGACGAGCCGGCCCACGCCGTCGCTCCAGTGGGCCACGAACAGGCCCGTGCCTCGGGACGGGGCCGCCGGGCCGTCCCGCAGCAGTTCGAGGGCCTGTTCCAGCTGGAACAGGTCCTGGTCGAGCCACAGACGCGCCTCCGGTGCGGAGAGGCCGAAACACTGCTCCACGCCGAGAGCCATGGGCTCGAACAGGTCGGGAGCCCGCAGGGCGCCGCTGAGGTGCCGGAGCAGCCCGAGGCGCTCGCGCGAGTGCGGGGCGCGCCGTCCCGCGCCGGAAGCGGAGGCGCACTCCTCCACGGCCAGGGCCCAATCCCCGGGACCCGCGCGCGGAAGGCACGCACCTCCCCCGCCGGGCAGGGGCTGGAGGAAGGTGGCCCCCGAGAGACTCGGGCGAGGCCGGCCCTGGATCCAATGGAACCCGCTGGGCGTGGAAGATCCGGCGGCCAGGGGCTCGTCCAGGGGCGGCATCTTGCGACTCGGGGAGGGGTTCGCGGAATGGAGGGCCGTGGAGCCCCTCGGAACTGCCTAGGATACGCGTCGCGGGCCATGGAATCCGAATCTCAACCGAGCGTCCAGAGGCCGCGCCTCACCTTGCCCCGCACGGCCAGGGTCACCCACGGGTCCGATTTCGAACGCGCCTGGAAGCTGGGCAGCCGCGCGCGCGGGGAGCTGCTGGTGGTGGTGGCCAACCGCAACGGCCTCGAGGGGGCGCGGGTGGGCCTTTCGGTGGGAAAGAAGATCTGGAAGCGCGCGGTGGACCGAAACCGCGTGCGGCGCATCTTCCGCGAGGCCTTCCGCCTGACGCGCCACGATCTGCCGGGGGGGCACGACTACATCCTCGTGCCCGCCGCCCCCAAGCTCGAGCCCACCCTGGCGGCCACCTGCCGGGAGCTCGCGCGCCTCGGCCCCAAGGCGGTGGCGCGACTGCGGGAGAAGCAGGCCGGAGGGAATCCCGCGACGTGAAGCCCGCCCGTCCTTCGATCGCGGCTCGCCTCGCCACGCTTCCGGTGCGCTTCTACCGGCGGTTCCTGTCGCCCCTGAAGCCGCCCTCCTGCCGCTTCCACCCCACCTGCAGCGCCTACGCCGAGGAGGCCCTGGGCCTGCACGGACTGTGGCGTGGCGGCCGGCTGGCGGCCTGGCGCATCCTGCGCTGCCAGCCCCTTTGCAAGGGCGGTCTCGACCCCGTTCCCGGCTCGGCCCTCGAGCGGGCCGCTCGCGCTTGCGCCGAGGGCGCGGATGTGGACACTGCCCGCTCCACGACTCCGCCAGGCGATCCCGCAGAGCAACCAAGCGCCCCCTCTCGATGAAGATTTTCCTCGCCCTGTTCCTCGCCCTGCTCCAGGTCGGCTGCGCCTCGCTCCCCTGCCCGATCGCGGGCGCCCGAGCCGCGGACGAGTTGATCCAGCCCGGCGAGACGCACTTCGCGCGCCTGTGGCAGATCACCGCCGGCGGCCAGAACGCCGAGGGCTACTGGAACCCCGAGGGGAACCGCCTGGTCTTCCAGTACACCAACGACGACGCGCGGCACGGGACCACCTGGCCCTGCGACCGGATCTTCGTCACTGATCCCCAGGGCGGCGCGGCCCAGGCCGTTTCCGACGGCCGTGGCGTCACCACCTGCTCGTACTTCCTGCCCAACGGCAAGGAGATCCTGTTCGCCTCGACGCAGCAGTGGCAGAGCACCTGCCCGCCGAAGATGGACCACTCCAAGGGCTACACCTGGGCCGTGCACCCGGAGTACGACCTGTGGATCCGGGACCTCCAGAGCGGCGCCGAGCGGCGCCTGACGGAACTGTGGGGCTACGACGCCGAGGCCACGGTTTCGCCCCTGGGCGACCGCATCGTGTTCACCTCGACTCGCTCGGGCGACATCGAATTGTGGACCTGCAATCTGGACGGCTCGGACCTGAAGCAGGTGACCCACCACCTGGGATACGACGGGGGCGCGTTCTTCAGTCACGACGGGAAGCAGCTGGTGTTCCGCTGCACGGAGTTCTCCCCGGCAGAGCGGGCGCAGGAGGAATCGCGCTACCGCGACCTGCTCGCCGAGTGGAAGGTGCGGCCCCAGTCCATGGAGCTGTACGTCTGCAACGCCGACGGCAGCGAGCGTCGGCAGCTCTCGAAGCTCGGTGGGGCCAACTTCGCGCCCTATTTCTATCCCGACGACCGGCGCGTGATCTTCTCCAGCAACCACGCCAGCGAGAAGGGCCGCAACTTCGACCTGTACTCCCTGGGCGTCGACGGGCAGGACCTGGAGCGCATCACCCACTACGAGGGCTTCGACAGCTTCCCGATGTTCTCCCCGGACGGGAACTTCCTGGTGTTCGCCTCCAATCGCGGCGGCAGCGTCGCCGGGGAGACCAACCTGTTCATCGCGGAGTGGCGCCCGTGAGTTCGCCGTTCGGGGTGGGGGCGGACGCCCGGCCCTGAAGCACGGACCGCTCGCTCCCGCCATCGCCGAGCCCCGACCCCGTCACTCCGCGCCGCGGGTGGCGAGCGTGATGCGCACGCGCTGCTCCTCCCCGGCGCGCAGGAAACGGGCCTCGACCACGTCCCCGGGCTTGTAGATCCCCAGGGCGTAGACGAAGTCGTGGATCGTGTCGACGGTCACGTCGCCGACCCCCACCAGGACGTCCCCGGCGAGCATGCCCGCCTTCTGGGCCGGGCTGCCGGAGGAGGTGCCGGTCAGCAGCACGCCCTGTCCTTCGTAGGCGTAGTCGGGGATGCTGCCGAACCAGACCTTGAAGCCGCCGCCGCCGGGCGCGGGCTTGCGCTCCTCGGAGGCCTTCTTCTCCTCCGACTGGTCCGGGTTCCAGGGCAGGTCGCGCTCCAGTTGCATGCGCGTCACGAGGTCGAGCCCCAGGGCGGCGATGCGCGCGATGGACTCGCAGTCGACCTTCTCGCTGTCGTCCCCCGGCTTGTGGTAGTCGGAGTGCAGGCCGGTGAAGAAGTGCAGCACCGGGATCTGGCGCTTCATGAAGGACATGTGATCGCTGCCGCCGACGCCCTGGCCCGAACGATTGACGCGCAGAGCGAGGCCGGCGCGGGCCCCGTCGGGTTCGAGCCATCCGGCGAAGGCCTCGGCCGTGCCTGCGCCGAGCACCGTCAGGGTGGGCTGGGCGCCGGGGGTCCCGAGGGTCTCCGGCGCCCGTGCCCGCCCCACCATGTCCAGGTTCAGGTTGGCGCGCAGTTCCGAGAGGGGGAAGGTGGGATGGGAGCACCAGAACTCGCTGCCGAGCAGCCCCAGTTCCTCACCCGACCACAGAGCGAAGACCAGGTCCCCCGCGGGGGCCGGGCCCTGGGCGGCGATCCGCGCCATCTCCAGCACCGCCGCCGTGCCGCTGGCGTTGTCGTCCGCGCCGTTGTGCACCTGGCCCTGCATTTCCGCGGCCAGGGAGCCCTCGCCGCCCAGGCCCAGGTGGTCGTAGTGGGCACCGAGGATCACCGTGCGGCCGCGCTGGGCGCCGGGAATCCGCGCCAGCACGTTGTAGGCGGCGCCGCGCTCCCGGCGGACGTCGGCGCTGACCCGGACGGCCTGCGCCGCGTCCGGGGCGCCGAAAGGGGCGTGGCCGCGGCGTGCGGCCGCCGCGCACCAATCTCGGGCGCGCGCCTCCCCCACCCAGGCCTCGAACAGCGAGCGAGGCGCGGAGAGCGCGGGAATTCCCGCGCGCGCGGCCTGGCTGGCATCGAAGGCCATGGGCTCCAGAACGCCCTCTTCCTGCAGCAGAATCACCGCCGCGGCGCCGCGGTGCTTGGCGTTCATGACCTTGAGGAAAATGGACCCGTCGAAGGCCGCGGCGTGCTGGACCTTGGGCGGGCCGCCGGCCGGGGCGCCGGAATCCGCAGGAGCGGAGGACGGCGGCAGCAACTCGGACGCGGGCGGCGTGCCGCGCAGCAGCACCACGACCGCACCGTCGAGGCGCTCGGCGCCGAAGTCGCTCCATTGCTGGTCCAGGCTGTCGATGCCGTAGCCGCGGAAGGCCAGGGGCCCCTGGGCCGCGGCCCCCTCCGAGCAGAACAGCGGCAGCACGTTCTTCCAGTCCTGGGCTTCGCTGCCCGGGGCCGCCAGTCGCACCGAAGATCCGTCGTCCGGCCGCGCGGCCAGGGGCACCTCGAAGGACTGCAGGAACGTGCCGCCGTCGCCGGCGGGCTCGAGCCCCAGGCTCCGGAAGCGCTCCGCGATCCACAGACCCGCGTCGTGGGCGTCCTGGGTGCCCGCCCGGCGGCCGCGCCGCGCGTCGTCCGCGAGCCAGCGCACATCCGCGTCGATGCGGGCGGCGGAAGCCGGCTCGCGGGCGGGAAGGGCCGCCAGGGGGGCCGGCGCCGCGGCGGCCAGAGCGTTTTCCGTGCCCGCCGATGCCGCGCCGCCGATCTCGGTGGCGGTCCCTGATCCGCGGGTCGGCTCCGCGGGTGACGGGCCGCTCGAGAGGTGCTGGGAAGGCGCGCAGGCCAGGCAGGCGAGGATCGGGATCAGCAACGGGAAGCAACGGCGTGCAGCGGGCGAAACGCGTGTGGAGTCCATGGCGCAGATCCTACTCCTCTCGACCGGGGCGGCGGCAACTCCGGGAGTCCGCGCGGCGCGCGGCGAGCCGGGCCCGGGCCCCTTGGGCAGGCTTGCTTCGCCGTTGAACTCCGGCCCCGCGCCTGGGACAACAGCCGGACGATGGACGCGCCCAGAGAGACCATGGCGCTGGACGGGGCGCGCGCCGGACCACCTTCGGCACCCGTCGCCCATCGTCGACGGGAGTTCTGGCTGGCCCTGGCCGCCCTGTTGCTTTTTCCGCTGGTCCTCGTGGGACCTTCGCTCCTTCCCGGCGCGCGCTTCCTCCCCTTCGCGCCCGCGGCCCTGGAGCCCCTGGCCTCCGAAAATCCCGCCGCGGCCGCCGCCGCCCTGCGCGGCGTCGATTTCCTGGCCTCCGACGGCCTCTTTCCGCTGCTCAGCGACGCCGAACGGATGTCCGCGGCGCTCTCCGCGGGGGAATGGCCCCTTTGGGATCCCAGCGCGGGTCTCGGGGCGCCGCTCTTCGCCCAGTCGATGTTCGGCGCGCTCTACCCGCCGCACTGGCTCGCCTTCGTGCTCGAGCCGTCGCTGGCCTTCGGCTGGATCGCCCTCTCGGCCCTGGTGCTCGCCGGTCTCGGCCTGTACGGCTTCGCGCGCCGAGTGGGCCTGTCCCACGGCGCGTCCCTGGTGGGCGCCGTTTGCTGCCAGGGGGCCGGCTTCGCCGTGGCGAACCTGCACGACTTCAACAAACTCGAGGCCGGCCTTTGGTTCCCCTGGACGCTCTCGGCGATCCTCGCGCTGCTGGCGGGGGAACGCGGGGCCCCGTGGAAACTCGCCCTCACGGTGGCCCTCTCCTGGCTCGCGGGCTTCGCCCCCATCGCGGCGTTCTGCACGCTTGCGGCGCTGCTGTTCTTGATCGTGCGCGGGCTCGCGAGCCGCGCGTCTCCGCTCCTGGTGGCCCGGGGGCTGGGACTGATCCTCGCGGGCTTCGGCCTCGCCGCGATCCAGTGGGTGCCGACGCGCGAGGCCTTCTCCGAATCCACCCGCGGGGAGCGCCCGACGAGCCTGGGGGGAGCCCCGGCCGCCGATGGACTGCCCCTGTCGAGCAGCCTGACCCTGGTGGCTCCGGAGGTGTTCGGCCGCGCCGACGAGCCGGTGTTCGCGCCCTCGAACGCGGGAGCCTGGTGGCTCGCAAGACCCCGGGAGCGGGAGCAGGCCTTCCACGCCAACCTGTTGGAGTGGAACCTGTTCGCGGGCAGCCTGGCGCTGTCGCTGGCCGCGGCGGCGCTCTTCGCGCGCCCGCGGCAGGCGGTCTTTCCCCTGGCCCTGGCCCTGGCCTCCATCGGCTTCGCCCAGGGCTGGCCGGGGCTCTCGAGCCTCGCCGCGCTGCCGGGGCTCGACCTGGGTTCCCCGGCGCGCGCGGCGGTGCTCGCCTGGTGCGGCTGGGCGTGGCTCGCGGCCCTGGGCGCCGAGGCCCTGCTCGCGGGGGAGCGTCGCGCCTGGGCCGGTCCCTTGACCTGCCTCCTGTTCGCGGTCCTGGGGCTCGCCCTGGCGGCCGCGGGTGAACCCGCGCGCTGGCAGGAACTCCTGCCCGGGGAATTCGCGCAGCGCTTCCAGGTGTCGCGGGCGGAAGTGGACCAGTTGCTCTCGGCCGCGGACCTGGGCCTGGGAGCGCGCCGCGTGCGCGCGGCAGGCTTCACGCTGTTCGCCTTCGCGAGCCTGGGTTTCGCCGCGTCCCTGGCGGCCTGGTTCGGCCGCGGTCCACGGAGGAAGATCGCCTGCGCGGCGCTGTTCCTCGCCGCCGCCGCCGAGGGCGCCTGGTATGCGCGCCCCCACGGGGCCCCGCGCCTCGGCGCACAACCCACCTGGCCGCGCTCCGAGGGTCTGGAGGCCCTGGCCCGGGCCGTGGGCGACGGCCGCGTGCTGCGCTTCGACGCTAGCCCCAGCGGCATCGGGGAAGTCCTCGAACTCGCGCGGCCCAACCTGCCGGCCGCCTACGGCATCGGCGACCTCTCGCCCTACGTGGTGTTCACACCGCGGCGCGCCGTGGAGCTGTGGACCGCCGTGGATCCAAGGTCCCGCTGGCGCAGCGGAATCGCGCGGATTTCCGACCTCGAGCTCCTGGACCATCCGGTCCTCGACGTGCTGCGGGTGACCGCGATTCTCTCGAAGCGGCCCCTGGAGCACGCTCGGCTCCAGAAGATCTACGCACGCGAGGGTTTCCACGTGTACCAGCGGACCGGCGTGCCGCCCCGGGCGCGGCTCTCGACCACGGAGCTGCGCGTGCCCGCGGGGAGCGCGGCCATCGCGGTGCTCGCCACGCGCCTCGCGGATCCAGCCCGCTGCACGGTGGTCACCCAGGACGTGGCGCCGTGGTCCTGCCCCGGGGGACCGAGCACGGGGGAAGTGCGCATCGACCACGAGAGTTCCACGCGGATCACGCTGAGCACCCGGGGCACGCCCCAGGGCTGGCTCGTGCTCGCGGACGCCTGGTACCCCGGCTGGAAGGCCCTGCTCGACGGCCGCCGGGTGCCCGTGGTGGCCGTGGACCATGCCCTGCGCGGCGTGGCCCTGCCGGCGGGCGACCACGTGCTCCAGTTCGAGTACCGTCCGGATTCCCTGAAGCACGGGGCCTGGCTTTCGCTCCTGGCCCTGCTGGCCGCGGCCTGGATGGCGCGCGGGGCCGGGGTCCCCCCCCGGGTATCCTGAGGGGCCGTGCACCTCCAGGTTCTTTCCAGCGGCAGCGGCGGCAACGCGGCGCTCATTCGGGCCGGCGAGACCGCGGTCCTGGTGGACGCGGGCCTGACCCTCGCCGACCTGGACCTGCGCTTCGAAACCGCGCGCTTCGCCCCGGCCAACCTGGACCACGTGCTCGTGACCCACGGCCACCTGGACCACGCCCGCAGCGCCGGGGCCCTGGCCCGTCGCGAGCGCTCGCTGCTGCACACGGCGGCGGCCCTGCAATCGAACGCGTCGATCAGACGCTGCAAGAACCTCAACACCCTGAGCGTCGGCGGCACCCAGCGCCTGCCGGGCCGGCGCGGCGACGATGGACTGACCGCCACCAGCGTGGCCCTGCCCCACGATGCCCTGCCCACGGTGGCCTTTCGCCTCGACCACGAGGGCCGTCGCGCCGTGATCCTGACCGACATGGGCGTGCCGCGGGCCGAGGTGGCCGAAGCGCTCTCGGGCGCCCACGTGCTGGTGCTGGAGTTCAACCATGACCCGAGCCTGCTGCGGGCCGGGCCGTACCCCTGGGCACTCCAGAAGCGCATCCTCGGCAACGCGGGGCATCTCTCCAACGAGCAGGCGGCGCAGATGCTCGATTGGCTCGCCGGGGATCAACTGCACACCCTGGTGCTCGCCCACCTCTCGGAGAAGAACAACACGCGGGAGCTGGCCCTGGAGCAGGCCCACGGAGTGCTGGCGCGCCGCCGCCTGGACCACGTGCGCGTGCTGGTGGCCGAGCAGCACGCCGCCGGACCCAACCTCGAAGTTTGAGCCGCGCGGGCGGCGGCCCCCTCAGGGAAGCTCCACCGTGCGGCCCACGGCGGCGAAGCACAGGCGCAGAGCCACCGATTCCTCCGCCAGGCCGTGGAGGCGCGCCACGGCGCTCCGGTAGAGGTCCATTTGGGGCCGGTACAGCAGCGCGCGCTCCAGACAGAGCTCCTGGCTCGCTCCCGGAAGGGACTCGCTCTTGAAGTCCAGCACTTCCGCGCGGCCGCGGGCCCTGGACACCACGGCCCGGTCGAAGGCCCCCTGGACCGTTTCGCGGCCGCGGGCCGAATCCACGCGATAGGCGAAGCGCCGTTCCCGCAGCAAGAGCAGCTCCCCGGGGTCGGCGCCGAGTCGCCGCGCCGCCTCCACCCGCGAGAGCTCGGAGGCCACTCCGGGTTGGTCGAGGGCCGCAAGCCACTCGCGGGCCTCGGCCGGCGCCGCGTCGAAAATTCCCCCGCGGCGCGCCGCGTCCAGCAACTCCTCCACGGAGGGGCGCGGCCCATCGCTCCAGGCCAGGCTCTCGAACCAGACGTGCCACAGGATCCCCCGGCGCCGGGCCAGGGCCGCGGGCTGGAACAGGTCCGCCGTGGGCCGGCGTTGGCCCCCGGAGCGCGCAGCCTGCCGTGATGGTGCCAGGGGCACGGCTGTCGCGACTCCGCCGCCCAGGCGGATCCCGCGCGGGGCCCGCGGCGCGGCGGGCTTGCTCGACTCCGCGGCCCTGGATGTGGACGCCGACTCCTCGGCCAGGCCCGGCGGCGGGCCGGGCTCCACGCCCACGAAGGATCCGGGTTCCACCCGGGCGACGCCCGTGGCGTGCAACAGGATCCCGGCGAAGGTCGCCCGGGCCAGGTTGTCGCCGGGATGGTCGACCACGATCTCCAGGTGCCGCACGGCTCGGGTCAGCGCCACATAGAGCACGCACAGCTCCTCCTGGAGCCGCGCGGTCCTGGCCGCCCCATGCACCTCCTCCAGGTCGGGGAGCAGGGCCCTGGAGTGGTTGTCCAGGGTGTGCGTGACCACGTCGTAGGGGGCGCGGGGATCGCCGTCGCGACGATGGGCGATCACACCGCGTTCGTTCCGACTCAGGCTGCCGTCGAGGTCCAGCAGGATCACGGCGTCGAACTCCAGGCCCTTGGATCCGTGGACCGTGAGCACGCGCACGGCGGAACTCGCCGGATCCACGACCCGTTCCGCGGCCAGGCGCTCGGCGAAGCTGGCCGGCCGCAACCGTTGGGGCGCGTCGATGCGCAGGGCCAGGGCCAGCAACTGGTCGAAGCGACGGCGATCGAAGGGGCCGTAATGCTCGAAGACCGCCGGACGCAGCCTGGCCAGGAACTCCGCGGGAGTCAGGGCGAGCCAGCGTTCCCGCAGGGACAGTGCGGCGCGTCGGCGTTGCTCGGGGCTCGCCGGAAAGCCCACGAGCGCCTCGCGCGCCAGGGGCGAAGTGGCCACGTGGAAGTAGGCGAAGTCGTCCGCCGGGTGGTCGGCGAATTCCAGCAACGACAGCGCGGCGTTGACCGCCGCGGAGTCGGTCAGGGGATTGCCGCCCTCACCGCTGGCGGCGATGCCCTCGCGCGCCAGCAGTTCCAGGAGTTCCGGCACGAGCTTCTTGCTGCGCACCAGGAAGGCGATCGACCAATGGGGTCGCTCGGCGCGGATCTGGGCGGCGGCGGCCACGCCCCGGGCGAGGCGCAGCCCTTCCCGCGGCTTGGACAGGACCCGATTTTCGACCGTGCCGCAGGCGTAGATGCGCACGCTGCCCGTCCGATCGCCGTGGGGCAGGTGGGCCTCGAATCCCTGGCGGAACTGGAGCGCCGCCGCGTGCGCCTCGGGATCGCAGAGGGCCGCGTTGGAGTCGATGTTCTCGAACACCAGGTTGACGAAATCGAGCACCGTCTTCGCCGAGCGGCGATTCAGCGCCAGGGTTTGCTTGGGGACGGAGAGTCGGTCTGAAAGCTCCGCCAGGAGCCGCGGGTTGCCGTCGCGCCAGGCGTAGATCGACTGCTTGACGTCCCCCACGCAGAAGAAGCTCTGCCCCGCGCGCTCCAGGATCGCGCGCACTCCAGGCTCCAGGGCCCGCCACTGGAGGCTCGACGTGTCCTGGAATTCGTCCAGCAGGAGATGCTGCGGGAGTTCGCCGCCGTCGCCGCCGTTGCCGCTGGAGGCGCGCGCCGCCAACAGGCGCGGCAGGGCGTCGAAGGAGATGCGCCGCTCCTCGCGCGTGGCCAGGTCCAGTTCCTCCAGGTAGTCCGCCACCAAGGCCCGGAGCGCGCGGTTCTGATTCCGCACCAGTCGGGCCAGGCGGTGGGCGGCGCGCTTCAGAAGCACCTGGATGGCCTGGACCAGCTCCGGGGGAATCGTCGTCGAATCGAAGCGGTCCTCGCCCCCGATCACCTTCGCCGTCAGGGAGTCCTTGGCGAACTCCTGCCAGCTCCCCGCGGCCACGGAGGCCCGCAGCCGTGCAAGGGCGGTGCCGAAGTTCTTCCTCGGCGTGCCGGCCTTGGTGAGGGGCACCGCGGCGCGCGCGAGCACCTCCGTCGCCTGCTGCACGTCGGCCTCCGCCGCATCCGCGGGCAGGGCCGGAAACTCCCAGGCCTCCGAGCTGCATTCGCGGGCGAAGCGCGCCGCCTGGGAGAGGCCCGCCAACAGGCCGGCGTGCACCCTCGACTCGGCGCCGCCGCGACTCAGGTCGGAAATCAGGGTGCTCCACTCGGACTCGGTGCGCGGCCGGTCCAGGGCCCGCGAAAGGGCCCGACCGCACAGGCGTCGCTCCAACTCCGGATCGGCCACGTCCCAGTCCGCGGGCAGGCCGAACTCGAAGGCCGAGGCCTGGACGCGCTCCTTGAACCAGGCGTCGAGGGTCGAGATCCGCAGCCGGTCCACGGCGCGCAGGAGCTCCGCGGCCAGGGACTGGACGCGAGCGCGGTCCAGACCCACGCCGATCTGGGAGGCCAGCTCCGCAGCCGCCTGCTCGGAGGCGGCGGCCGCGCACAGGCGCAACATCAGGCGTTCCAGGATCTCGCCGGCCGCCTTGCGCGTGAAGGTCGAGGCCAGCACCCGTTCGGGGCCCACGCCGCGCGCGAACAAGGCCAGCAGCCGATTGGTCAGCTGAAAGGTCTTTCCGGTGCCCGCGCTCGCCAAGAGCACCAGGCTCTGCTCGCGGCTCACGGAAGCGACTCCCCGTCGTCCTGGCCCTCGAATTCTCCGGCGTCGCCCGGTGAGTCCCCGGGCGCCATTTCATTCTCGCCGTCCTCCAGCGCCAGGAGGGAAAGGCCGCACAGGGCCCGCTGCACGCGGTCCTTGGGCCGGGCCCGTCCCGGGCGGGCGAAGTCGCCCTCCAGGATTTCCCGGGCCACGCGGCGCGCCTCCTCCAGGGCCCCCTGGAGTTGCTCGGCCGAGAAGCTCGCCAGGTGCACGCCGCAGCGCGAGAGCTGGCGCGGCAGGGCGAAGTACCCCAGCTCCACCGCCGAACCCAGTCGGGGCGCCAGGAAGTGGCCGTAGAGCGGCAACTGCAGGTCGAGCCAGCGTCCGCCGCGGAAGTGGGCCTTCAGGGGGTCCTGGCTCTCGTTCCCGGTCTTGTAGTCGAGAATGCGCCGACGCCCGGTCTGTGCGTGCCGGTCGATGCGGTCCACGCGGCCGTGGATCTCGATTCGAACACCGTCCCATTCCAGGCAGGCGCCCTCCAGGTCCAGCTCCACGTGCTCCACGCGCCAACCCGCCCGGGCTTCCTGGGCCTGTCGCTCGGCGAAACACTCCAAGCGGCGCCGCAACTGCTGGAGCTGCAGGCGCACCGCGGGCAGTGGATGCGCGCCGAAGCGCTCCTGGGCCAGGCGCTCCTGTTCGGCCGCGAGGAAACTCAGGATCTCCGCCGGATCCTGGCTGTCCTTGCAGGGCCCTCGACCCCAGCGCTCCAGCACGTCGTGGGCGAAGGAGCCGTAGCGCAGCGGGTCCATCTCCCAGGAATCGTCGCGCACCCGCGAGAGGCGCAGGACGTGCTCCAGGTAGTACAGGTAGGGCGAGTTGAGGAAGGACTTGAAGGCCGAAACCGAAATGCGCCGCAGCACGGGCCGATGGGGCACGGGGAGCGGCGCCCCGCCGCCCGAGCCCGCCTCCCCTTCCGCGGAGTTGCCCTCCCGCGCGCCGGCGCGACGGGAGTCCACGGAAGTTTGGAAGAAGGCCCGCGCCCTCCGCAGCGCGGTGGGCTCGTCGCAGTGGAACAGCAGGCGGCTGGGCCGCAGGGGATCCTCCGCGGCCGAGCCCCTCAGGGTCAGCGCCAGGAAACGCCCCTGCTCGCCCGTTCCGGCGCGGCGCAGGGCCATGGCGGTCAGGGCGTGGACGTCCCGCGCGTAGCGCGCCCGCGCCCGGGACGTGTCGACCGCCGCCGTGTCCGTGGCGGACCCGTCGGCCTCGATCCCAGGCAGCGGGTGCGAGCGCTCGCCCTGGGGCACCCAACCCTCGTTGAGTCCGAACAGGAGCAGGTGGGGAGCATCCTCGAGGGCCAGCTCGAGCCAGCCGAGGGCTTCCACGGCCCCGGGCGTCGGTTCCACGGGCGCGGGATGGTCCGCGGACCAGTCGAGCCACAGGCCCAGGGCCTGCGCCCCGCGCAGCGGAGTCTCCAGGAATTGCGGCGAGAGCGTCGCCAGGTCCTGGCCCAGGTCGGCGAACCAACGCAGGGCAGCCGCGTCCCTGCGCTCCGCGTGGCCGCGCTCGGGGTCCAGTTCGGGAAACAGCCGCGACAGGAGCGCGCCCAGGGGTGCGGTCCACTGGTTCAAGGGCCGCGGAGCGTCCAGATCCAGCTCCCGAGTGAGGCGCTCGAGGGCCCCACGCAGCGTCTCGGCCACGGACTCGCGCGGACTCTCCGGAAGGGACGGATTCTCCGGCCTCGATTCGCGTCGGGGCGTCTCCCCGGGCAGGCGACCGGTCAGGCGGTCGGGAAGGTGCTCGCCGTGCCAGGCATCGAGGCGGCCGATCCGATCCAGGCCGGGTTCGGCGGAATCCTCGGTGGAAGCAGGCGAGGAAGGGATCCCCGGCGCGGATCCCTCGGCCACGTCGCGCTCGAGCCAGGCCTCGATGCGCGGGTGGCGCAGGGCCGCCGCCAGGGCCTGATAGTCGTGGCGCAGGATCCACTCGTGGATCCGTTCGAGCGCGAGCCACGGCGAGCTCTCGCGCAATCCGCCCCCCAGCGCCGAATGCAATCCGAGGCCCTCGCGGGAAAGGGCCGCCGAGAGCCCGGGAAGCACGTCGCGTCCCGGCACGCCCACCACCACCGATTCCACCGGCGTGTCCGCGGGCAGTTCGGCCAGCCAGTCCAGGGTCCGCTCGGCGGCCGCGGCGGGGTTGGCGCACACCTCCCAGGCGCGATCCTCCAGGGGAATCGGCCGCCTCTCCCAGAATTCAGGCAGCGCGGCGCCGAACTCATCGAAACCCGCGGCGAAGTCCGCGGAGGCCTGGATCAGGGCCCGCGGGCGCGGCTCGAGGACCCGCAACAACGCCCCCAGGGCGGGCGAAATCTCGGCGCAGCCCACGAGCGTCAAGGGGCCCGAGGGCGAGGGAGCAGCCCCCGCGCCGGGTGCCGCCAGCCCTTCGCGCGCCGCGCGCAGGGCGTGGTCCGGGTTCGCGCGGCCCACCCGGGAGAGCCGCTCGCGAACGCGCTCCGAGATTCGCTCCAGGGCCGCGAGCCGCGCGGGGTGACGATCGTCCTTGCCCGCCCCCGGGGACCGGGCATCCTCCCCGCGCCGGGCCGCCCATTCCCGGTCGAGGGCCGCGAGCCGCCGGGCCAGGGACCAGCGCAGGGGCCAGGTGAGTTCGGGTTCGCCCGGCGGCGCGAAGGGCTTGAGATCCTCCGCGGGCGCCTCCCCCAGGGCCTCGAACCAGGCCCATTCCACGCAGGCCTGAGAGGCCTGAACCAGACCCCGCCCGGCCAGGGCCGGCCCCAGTCCGGCCTCGGTGACGATCCGCGGCGGCTCGATCACCCCGCCGCGGAGGTCCAGCAGGGCTTCGAGCAACTTGCGGCCCGCGCGGCGGCCCGGCACCAGGACCACGGCGCGACCGAGTTCCGCGCCGTGGGTCTCGAGCAAGACCCGCGCCGAGCGCGGGAGGAAACCCGCTTCGAATCCGAGGAACGCGCGCGAGTCGCTCGGGGGGAACGCGCGCGAGTCGCTCGGGGGCATGGGAATTTCGCCGCGGAGCGCGGGAGGCCCACGTTAGGAAAAGCGGCCGCGCCGAACAATCGTCCGCCGCGGCTCCCGCGCCCGGAGGCAGCTCCGGGTCGGGCGCCCGGTGCGGCCCTCCCCGCGGGAGTCCCCCGCCCGAACGGGGAAAAGTCCCCGGTGCGAGAACGTCGCCGCCCATCGGGAGTGCTGCTCCGGGAGCCCGTCGCCCCACCGGGCCCGCGGCGTCGCGCCCGCCGTCACGGACCCGTCAGGAGAACAGGGACCAGCGCACGATGGCGAAGAAGGCGTAGACCGCGTCCTTGGGGCCGATCTTCTTGCCCTCGGAGTAGTCCCGGCCGGCGTAGCTGATGGGCACTTCGTAGACGCGCACGCGCATCTTGGCCACCTTGGCGGTGATCTCGGGTTCCACGGCGAAGGTCTTCGAGCGCAGGTCGAGCCGGTCGGCCACCGGACGCGTGAAGACCTTGTAGCAGGTCTCCATGTCCGTCAGGTTCAGGTTGGTGAAGCAGTTCGACATCAACGTCAGCATCCGATTGCCGACGTAGTGATAGAACAGGTGCACGCGCATGTAGGGCCCGCCCAGGAAGCGGCTGCCGAAGACCACGTCGGCCTTGTTTTCCAGGATCGGCCGCAGCAGCACCGGGTAGTCCGCCGGGTCGTACTCCAGGTCGGCGTCCTGGATCAGCACCACGTCGCCCGTGACCTTGGAAAAGCCCGTGCGCAGGGCGCCGCCCTTGCCCTGGTTCGACTCGTGGTGGAAGCAGCGGACGTTGGAGTACTCCCGCTCCAGCTGCGTCATGATCTCGCGCGTGCGGTCCTTCGAGCAGTCGTTGACCAGGATCAACTCCTTGTCGAAGGGCACGGCCTGCACGCGCTTGACGATCTCCGCGAGCGTGCGCTCTTCGTTGTAGACGGGAATGACGACGGACAATTTCATGCGCTGGCTCTCGGGAAGGTGGATCAGCGGTGCGGGTCGCGGCCCTGAATGGTGAGTCCCTCGAACAGGGTCTCGATGCCGAGGAACTTGGCGAGTCCATGGTGCAGCGACTGGTAGGCCCCCTCCTCTTCGACGCACCACAGGGGCTTGATGAACAAAGGCAGGATCTCCGCGTCGGAGCGGCGGCGCCGGGCCTGCACGGCGTCGCGGCGGCGCATCCAGTGCTCCCAGTTGCCCAGGAGGTCGTTGATGGCGATCAGATCCGCCCCGGCGTTGCGCCGGATCGTCATTTCCGGATCGAAGCCGCGCTTGGCCTTGTCGATCAGCTTGCCCAGGGTGCCCGGCCGGTCCAGGTCCACGTCCTCGATGCGGAAGGGCCGGTCGCTGGGAATGCCCGAGATCAGCAGCATGCGCCGCGTCGCCAGCGCCAGCATGGCGGGCAGGATGCGGCGCAGATTCTCGTCGTCGTAGTTCTTGAAGCAGGAGTACAGGGGATTGCGCACCTGCAGCACACGGATCGTCTCCGGCGGGAAGGTGCGGCTGGTGCTCGAGTGGTGGTGGTAGCACACCGCGCTGGGCACGTAGTGGATCGAGTGGCCCATGATCCACAGGCGCCAACCCAGGTCCACGTCCTCGTAGTAGGCGAAGAACTCCGGGTCGAAGCCGCCCACTTCGTGGAACACTCGCTTCTCGATCGCCATGGCGCCGCCGCAGGCGAACAGCGTGCGCCGCGGCACGTCGTGCTCGGGGGCAGGGACTTCCAGGTAACCCGATTGGATCCCGATGCCGTGGAAGTTCATCCCGCCGCCGACCGAGTTGATCAGCTTGCCGTCCCAGGAGAACATCTTGGCCGTGGTGCACTGGCATTCGCCGCGCACGATCGGCGCCACCAGCTCGGCCAGCCAGCGCGGCTCCACGCGCATGTCGTTGTTCAGGAACACGAGCAGTTCCGCGTTCGCGGCGGCCAGGGCGCCCTGGTTGCAACCGCCGGTGAAGCCCACGTTGCGCGGGTTCTCGATCAGTCGCACCCAGCCGTGCTTCTCCCGCAGCTCCTGTTGGCTGCCGTCGTCCGAGCCGTTGTCGATCAGGATCACCTCCAGCCGCTCCTTGGGATAGTCGAGCGCGGCCAGGGAGTCGAAGCAGCCCTGCAGGTGGTGGCGGCCGTTGTAGTTCAGGATCACGATCGAGACCCGCGGCAGGCGCTCGCGAGCCAGGGCCGGGCCGGGGGTGACCCGCAGCGAGTCCATGGTCAAGGATCCCTCGCGCTGGGCCGCCTGCGGGGAGCTCGGGCGCGGGCTGTGCTGTGGGCGCCGGCCGAGGAGCTTGTCGAGGAAGCCGCTCACGCCTGGAGCTCCTGCGCGGAACCCGCCGCGCCCGCCGCCACGGGGTCCTTGACCGCCACGCGCAGCACGCGCAGGAACACGGCCCGACCACCCGCGGAGGTGCGGGATTCCAGGCGCAGGGCCCGCGCGCCGCGCGGGAGCTCGGCCTGGAAGGCAAAGCTCCGGAGGCAGTCCGCGCCCCGCTGGTGAAGGGCGCGATGCGGCCGATCTCGGTCCCGTCCAGGAGGAGGCGGCCGCCCAATTCCACACGCCGCTCGGCACCCAGGGCCTGGATCAGGACCTCGATGGAGCGCAGGCCGCCGGCCGCCGCGGACACGTCGAACTCGATGGCGCCGTCCTCGGGCCGGAGGAGCAGCATCTCCGCCCCCTGGACGTCCACGGTGCCCTCGCGCCTCTCGGCATCGATGCCCCGGTACTCGAGCCAGGTGCGCGCGGTGCGCGTCCGCCTGCGGCAAACCAGGCCGCGGTATCGGAATTCCATTTCGGCGGCGTCCTCGTGCACGGTCTTGACCCGCGGGAACTCGCGCGAGAGCGAGGAGATCAATCCGGGCTCCTCCAGGAAGCGGCGCAGCACGCGCGCCAGATCCGCCGCGTCGCCGGCCTTGAAATGCAGCCCGTCCACCCCGTGGCGCACGTACTCCGCCATGCCCCCGATGTCGGACGCGACCACGGGCGTGCGCGCCAGGAAGGCCTCTTGGATCGTGATCGGCGCGTTCTCGAACCAGATCGAGGGCACCACCAAAACGTCCACCTCGGTGTAGACCTCGGCCAGTCGCGCGTTGTCGAAGCGGCCGCGGAATTCGATCGCCGAACCCTGGGCCAGGTCCCGCAGTCGGGCGTGGTAGGGATCGCCGTCGGGGCGGAAATCGCCGTAGACCTCGAGCACGGCTCGGGTGCCCTGCAACTGCGCCAGGGCGCGCACGAGCACCTCCAGCCCCTTGTACCACACCAGCGAGCCGATGAATCCGAAGCGCACGCGCCCTGCGGGGTCGGGCCGCTTCTCCTGGCGCTTCCACTGGTCCTGGTTGACTCCGTTTTCGGAGAACAGGAAGCGCGCGGGCTCGAAGGCGCGGGTGTCCAGGAGCTTCTGGCGCACGAAGCGGCTGGGAGCGATGCGCAGGTCGGCGGCGTTCCAGGCGTCGAGGACGAAGTCCTGGCGCGCCATCAGGTCGGCGAACTCCCCCTGACCGGCCGCGGAGGCCAGAAGCGTCGCCACCGGGCCCAGGAGCGAGCCCGCGGCCTTGGCCGCCGGAATCTGCTCGAGCCACTTTTCCTTGACGCACAGGTAGCAGCCCGCGCCCATGTTCTCCTCGCAGCGCACGCCGTCGGGGCGGATCGACTGCACCCGCGCGCAGGTGGGCCACAGGTCGTGGCAATGGACCACCGTGGCGAGACCCTGGGAGACGGCCTCGCGCACCAGCCCGGCCGAAAGGTGGATCAGGTGCTGGAAATGCACCACGTCGGGACGCTCCTCCGCGAGCACCCTGCGGAACGGCCCGTGGGCCCGCGGCTGGTCGTAGGTGTCCCGCAGGCCCCGGTGCTCCAGACGGTGGGTCAGCCGCCAGACGCGCAACTTCTCGCCCGAGGGCCAGTGGGCGCCCGCGTAGTCCTCGGAGCGCAGCGTGAAGTCCTCGTCACCGCCCTGGGAGACGCTCGAGGCGGCCGGCGCGCGGGTGAGGATCGCCACGCGGTGGCCGCGGCGCTGCATCTCGCGGGCCAACTCGAGGGTGTAGACCTCGGTGCCCGCCAGGGTGTCCGGAGGGAAACCGTGCACCACGTAGAGGATCCTGAGCTTCGGGCTCTCCAACAGCTTGGTCGAGGGGAAGCGCGCGCGAGTGAGCCCGCCCTCGTAGAGGCCCACGAAGGCCGCGCGGCGCAGCTTCGCGGCGCGCGCCAGCTCCGTGTCCAGGGCCGCTCCCCGCAGGCCCGCGGCCTCCAGGGCGATGCGGTCCTGCTCCAGCTGTCGTCCCACCAGCACTTCCGCGTCGGAGCGCGAGGCCACGCAGATGCGGTCCAGCCACTCGGCGTTGAACTTGGCATCGATGCGCGCGCGCGCCAGCATCTGCTCGGGCGAATAGTCGTGGCTGTGCTCGACGCAGGCGCGGTCGTCGTAGACCACCGTGTGGTCCGCCTCCAGGAGCGCGCGGGCCATCAGGATGTCCTCGCCGAACTCGGTGCGCGGAAAGGGGTGCAGTTCCCACACCGAGCGGCGCACGGCGCTCGCCACGTCGTTGAAGTTGTAGAGCAGCCGTCTCTCGTGGGGTCCGAGGGCGGCGTAGGCCTGCGCGTCGGGCAGTCGCACCTCGCGCCGGCCCGGCGCGTATCCGGGATCGTGCTCGCCGAAGACGCGGGTCAGGAGCTCGGCGTCGGGCCGCGGCAGGTTGCGGCAGGTGGCCGCCGCCACCCGCGGGTCCTCGAAGTTGCGCGCCAGGTGCTCCAGGAAATCCCTGCCCGCGGGAATCGCGTCCTGGGTCAGGAACACCAGAAGCTCGCCCGTGGAGCGCGCCGCCAGCAAGTTTCTGGTGTCGCCGTGGTCGAACTGGGTCTTGTGGATCGACTCCACCCGCAGGGGCACGGGGAAGCGCCCGGCGAATTCCCGCAGGATCGCCAGGGTCCGGTCGCTGGAACCGGAGTCGATGGCCAGGAAGTCCCAGGGAATCGACGTCACCTGGGCGGCCAGGGCGGCGAGCACCCGCTCGAGGAATTCCTCCCCCTGCCAGGTCGGCATCAAGACCGAAATCGAACGGACCGAGGGCATGCTTCCGGGGAGGGGACGGGGGTCGGAGTCGTCCCCAGGACGAACCCAGGGCGCAACAGGGTACGCGGCGGGCCCTCCGCTGGGGAAGCACCGCCGGCGCAGGAAGCCGCTATCGGCTGGACGGCGGCCCGTTCACCAGGGGGGCACGGGTCCCCCTCCCGCGCGGCAAGGCACGGTTCATGGACGGGGCGGGGCCTGCCCGCGCCGGGAAAGAACTGCGCGGTAGGGCCTCCCCCGCCGCGCCGAGCCCCTCTCCTGTCCCCTCAGGCGCCGTGCGCGCCGGCATATTGGCCGAGCACCTGGGCCGTGCGCAGCCAGGGCGAGCGCAGGCAGGCCCCCAGTCGGCCCGGCGAGCCGGCCCTGGCGAGGAAACGCAGGTCCTCGCGCACCTCGTAGCTGACCCCGCGGGCCACGGACCAGAGGGTCGGCCGGACCGCCTGTCCCAGGACCTCGCGGCGGAAGCGCGCGTCGGTGCGGTAGCGCCCGAAGGCCTGCCCGGGCGTGTAGCGGTGGGCGTGGAGCACGACCGCCCGCGGCTCGAACCGCAGGCGCCAGCCCGCGGTCAGGGCGCGCGCGGCCCAGGCCACATCCTCGCCGAAGGGCACGTCGGGGAAGGGCAGGTTCTGGAACACCTCGGCCCGAATGGCGCTGGCCACGTCGTTGAAGGCCAGCATTTCGTCCCGGCGGGCGGCCTCCACGGACCACAGCCCGTCCACGGCGTCCAGGTCGTAGGAACGCGCCTCGGCTCCGGCCTCCGGCCGCGAGAGCACGGTGCGCCGCGTCAGGGGGTCGTCCTCGTCGTGGGGCAGCACCCGCGACCAGGCTCCCGCGGTGCGCGGATCGTCGAAGGCCGAGATCAGGTTGGCGATGAACCGCTCCCCCACGGGCAGCGCGTCCTGGGACAGGAACAGCAGGATCTCGCCGCGGGCCAGGGAAGCGATGCGATTGCGGGTCCCCCCGTGGCGGAACTCGGACTGGGGAATCACCTCGACGCGGGCCCCTGCCCGCCGCAGCAGGTCCAGGGAGTCGTCGCTGGAAGAGGAGTCCACGGCGACGATTTCCAGATCCTGCCCGGGCGGAGCGGATCCACGGGAATCCAGGCGCTGGGCGGCCAGCATGGGGAGCAGGCGTCTGAGGTCCCGGGCCCCGTTGAAAGTCGGCAGGCAGATCGAGACGCGCGGCGCGCTCATGGGAGCGATCTCCGATCGGATTTCAGCACGTCGATTCCTGATGCACCCACGGCGGGCCTCCGCCGGCCGGCACGGGCCTCCCCGTGGGAGCCCTCGGAAGGTCTCGGCGCGGCCGCTCCCATGCTAGGAGGATGCCCGCGAAGGGAGCCCGGATCCGCGGGGGCCGAGTTCAGGTTCCACGGGGGGTCCCCCGCTTGCCGGCGGCCTGGTCGGGGCGCGCCCCTGTCGACCGGGACGTCGCGCGTCCCTTGGACGTCACGCGGCGAGCGGCCCTGCGGGCCTGGGCGCCCTCTGCGCCGCGGGCCGGCGTGACGCCCGCGGCGGCGGACTCCCCTTGACCTCGGGAGCTCGAAGGAGGAATCGCCGGAGCGGGCGGTGCCGGCAGGGCCCCGATCCGGCGCCAGTCCTCGTCGCCGCGCTCGATCCCCGCGGCGAAGGCCAACTCGTCCCCGAGGGTCGACAGGGCCGGCTTCGGGGATTCCTTGGGGGAGATGCAGAACAGGTCCCAGCCCTCGCCGCGATAGCCGTGCTGGCGCACGTACCACTCGCCGGTGCGGGCGTCCTTCTCCAGCGGAAAGGCGACGCAGTGCCAGGGCTTGTAGGCAAAGCGCTGTCCCTCCGCGGCGCCGACCTTGTGCAGCACGCAACCCTGGTTGAAGAACACGCACCAGCCCTCGGAGACCGCCAGGGTGCGCCGACCCTCCTTCACGCGCCGCGTGAGGAAGCCCCGGGTCTCCACCAGCTTGCGAGCCTTGGGCAGGAGCTGGGGCAGGAACTTCTTCAGGTTGGCGGAGATGCGCGTCCCCTCCCCGGGGGAAATCCCCGGCCGGCCGTTCTTGCAGCAGATGCCGCCGCAACTGGGAAAGACGCACTCGAAGCGCGCCGTGGCGCCGTTCAGGACGTGCAGCTCGGGCAGGGCTTTCCCGGCCGCCGGAGACTTCCGTGAGGGACTCATGACGAAAGCCGCTTCTCGTACATCAGTTTGTCGTCGCCCACGCGAAAGAAGTCCAGGAGCCGCGCCACTTCGCGGTAGCCGCAGGCCAGGTAGAAGGCCCGCGTCGGAGCGTAGCTCGCCTTGCCGCCGGTTTCGATCATCACCGAGCGGCCGCCGCGGCCGGCCACGACGGACTCCACGTGCGTGAGCAGCGCCCGGCCCACGCCGCTGCCCTGGGCGCGCCGGTCCACGGCGATCCAGTAGAGGTCGAACACTCCGTCGCTCATGGGGTTCAAGCCAAAGCAGGCGTAGCCCACGGCGCGGCCCTCGGGATCGTTCGCGGCCGCGGCCACGGCGAACTCGTAGCCTCCGCCGCCGGGCGTGAGCCCCAGGTCGATCAGCTCCATGGCCACGGCGATTTCCGCCGCGTAGAACATCTCCGTGCCCTGGAGCAGCAGGGCCAGCGTCTCCCGATCGCGCGGCTCAAGCCCGCGCAGAACGGCCGCTTTGGGCGGCGTCGAGGATCCAGGCGACGAGTTCGGCATGGGTGAGACCGCTGCGCTGGGCGGTGAGCGAGAAGCCCGCGTCGGGCGACAGGTCGGGGTTGGGGTTCACGTCGATCACGGCCAGCCGACCGCGGCCGCCGTCCTCGACGCGCAGATCCACGCGAGCGTATCCGGAAAGACCCAGGGCGCGCCATGCGCCGCGGGCCGCGGAGCGCAGCCGATCCGCCAGGGGCTCGTCCACCACGGCCGCGACCGAGCGCGTGCCGCGCCACTCGGGCGAGTCCTCGATCCACTTGGCGCCGTAGGTGACGATGCGCGGCGCCCCCTCGGGGAAGCCGGTGAAGTCCATCTCGGAGATCGAAAGCAGGCGCGGTTCGTCGGGGCTCGCCCCCTCGAGGAGCGCCAGGTTGAACTCCCGGCCGGCCAGGTACTCCTCCACCAGCGCGGGCTGGCGATAGCGGTCGTGAATGCGCCGGCACAGGCCCAGGGCGCCGCCGGCGTCGGCGGCCACCGAGTCCAGGGCGATGCCGTGGCTGGCGTCCTCCCGCGCGGGCTTGACGATCACGGGAAACGAGAGCTCCCCCAGGGCCCGGGCGCCGGGGCCGCGGGGATCCAGGGATCCCGGGGCCAGGACCACGCCGCGGGCCACGGGCACGCCTGCATCCCGCAGCACGGCCCGCGCCAGGGTCTTGTCCAGACACAGGGTCATGGCCCGGGGCCGATTGCCCGTGAAGGGGAGCCCCGAAAGCTCCATGGCCGCCGCGAAGCGCGACTCGCCCCGGGCGTCGCCGCACAGGGACTCCACCTGGTTGAACACCAGCTCGCAGTCCAGGCCGGAGAGAAATCCCAGCACGTCGCGGGTGCTCGCGGGCACGGGCCGGGCCTCGGCATGCACCCCGAGGACCGCCAGCGAGGCCAGAATCCCGTCCACGGCGCCGCGCACGCCCGCCACGGCCAGGCGATCCTCCTCCGCGCCCGCGCACAGAGCGCCGTCGTCGTTGTAGACGACGAGCACCCGCGGGGACCCGCTCACCGGGGAAGCCCCAGGCGCCCGCGGGCGCCGTCCACGATGGCCAGGATCAGGCCTCGTAGGCGAGCTCCGCCTTGCCGGCGAGGATCGCCAGATCGCTCCAGCCCGGCTTCAGTCCCGGCAGCGGATTGACTTCGAGGAACTTGGGCTCGCCGTCGCGGCCCACGCGCAGGTCCACGCGGCCCACGTCACGGCAACCCAGGGCGCGGTAGGAGGCCAGGGCCACCTGCTCCATGCGCGCCACCAGGGCGGCCGGCTGGCGCGGGGGCAGCACGTACTCCAGGCGCTCGTGGTAGTTGAGGTCGCGCTTGACGTCGAGGGAGTAGACGAAGTCCTCTCGGGGCAGGCCCAGCGGCACCAGTTCCATGGTGCCCAGCACGCGGGCCCCCTCGGCGGTGCCCAGGATGCCGACGGTCACTTCCACGCCCGGCAAGAACTCCTCCACCAGGGCGGGCTGGCGGTAGCGCTCGACGATGGCCGCCACGCGGGCGTGGAGCGCCGCGCGATCGTCGCAGCGCGAGCGATCGCGAATGCCCATGCTCGATCCCTCCCACAGGGGCTTGGCGAAGAGTGGGAACTCGAGCTTGCAGGTTTCCGCCTCCAGAGCCAGGGACAGCACCTGGAAGGGCGCCGTGGGAATCCCCGCCGCGGCGACGATCGACTTGGCCACGGACTTGTCCAGGGTGGCGGCGCAGGTCAGGGGATCGGAGTGGGTGTAGGCGATGCCGAGCATCTCGCACACCGCGGGCACGTGGGCCTCGCGGGAGCGCGTGCCGAATCCCTCGGCCAGGTTGAACACGAGATCCACCGGATCGTCGAGCAGCGCCCGCAACAGGCGCTTGCCGCCGCCGAGCCGCACCACGGTGTGGCCGCCGGAAAGCAGGGCCTGCTCGATCCCGTCCACCGTGGCGGGCGAGTCGAATTCCTCCAACAGGTCGTCCGCCCCGCCCTGCCGCGCGGCGACCTCGACGTAGTCGGCTTTCAAGTCGTAAGCCAGGCCGATGCGCATCGGTCGTGCCATCCGTTCTGGGGGCCCGCGGCCCCTCAGTGGGTCCCGTGGCCGTTCGTGGGGCGCGCCTGCGGCGCCGGACTCTGGGCTGCACGGGAACGCCCGCCCGCCACGCCGGCTTCCGTGCTCGCGGCGGTGCGGGGGGTGCGCGTGGTCGCGCCACGGTGCACCCAACGGCTCTTGCCCACCACGTCGGTGGCGTCCGATCCCGGCTGGGGCGGGGTCGCCAGATAGGCTTCGTACAGCGGTGCGTCCACGCCGGGAGACTTGGAGGACCCGCGACGCCGGCTGGGACGGGAATCCCCCTCGGCGGGCGGACTTCCGGCCCCGGGGGCCGCGTCCTGCTTGCCATTGGAGCGGGCCGACCCGCGAGTCGCGGGCGGCTCGCCACGGCCGTTGAGACCAGGGGCACCGGGGACCGCACCGACCGCGGTCGAGCGGCCCCCGTCGCCGGGCCCGTCCTTGGGCACGCGGCCGTGGGCGGGCACCAGCCGACCGCCGCTGGGCGCGGGCTCGGGATTCAGCTCGTCGTTGTCGGCGCGCGGCTCGAAGTACTCGTACAGGTTGCCCTGGAAGTTGCGCAGCACGGCTCGCCCGCGCTCCCGGTCGTAGTGCAGCAGGTACTGGGGTGCCACCGGCACCTTGCCGCCGCCGCCCGGGGCGTCGATCACGTAGGTGGGAATGGCGAGCCCGCTGGTGTGGCCCCGCAGGCCCTCGATGATCTCCAGGCCCTTGGAGATCGGAGTGCGGAAGTGTTCTGCGCCGCGCACCGGATCGCACTGGTACAGGTAGTAGGGCCTCACACGCATGCGCATCAGCCCGTGGCACAGGGCGCGGATCGTCTCCACGGAGTCGTTGACGCCCTTGAGCAGCACCGCCTGGTTGTTGAGCGGAATGCCCGCGCGCGAGAGCCGGTCGCAGGCCCCATGGGCCTCCGGGGAGAGCTCGCGCGGGTGGTTGAAGTGCACGTTGATCCACAGCGGGTGGTACTTCTGCAGCATGGCGCACAACTCGTCGTCGATGCGCTGGGGCAGGGCCACGGGCACGCGACTGCCGATGCGGATGATCTCCAGGTGCGGAATGGCCCGCAGCTTGGAGAGGATCTGTTCCAGCTTGGCGGTCGAGTAGTTGAGCGGGTCGCCGCCGGAGACCACCACGTCGCGCACCGCGGGCGTGCGGGCGATGTAGTCCACCATGCGATCGAGCTCCACGTCGGGGGTCGCGCCCTCGTACATGGTGCGCTTGCGCGTGCAGTAGCGGCAGTACACCGCGCAGTTGTTGGAGATCACCATCAGCACCCGATCCGGGTAGCGATGGGTGATGCCGGGCACGGGCGAGAATTGTTCCTCGCCCAGGGGATCCTCTTCGCCCACGGCCCGGAACAGGTTCTCTTCGGCCAGGGGCACCACCTGGCGCAGGATCGGGTCGTCGGGATCGTCCTTGTCGATCAGCGAGAGGTAGTAGGGCGTGATGCCCATGCGGAAGTCGCGCAGGACCTCCAGCCGGTCGTGCCACTCCTCGGCGGGAATCTCCAAATGCGCCGCGAGCGTCTCCAGCGAGGTGACGCGGTTCCGGAATTGCCAGCGCCAGTCGCTCCAGTCGGCGTCCGAAACGTCGGGGTAGTAGTGCGCCCGTCCGTAACGTGGGGACGCTGGGTCGGCGGAGCCCTCTCCTGGGGCCGACGCGGGGCCGGTGGAGGGGGTCGAGGAGGCGGAGTCGGCGAGGTCGATGGGCATGGGGGGAGGGCGCGGGGCTGCAGTGGGAAGCCTGGCGCGCCCAGGACGAGCAAGGTCCATGCCTCGGACCTCCAGCGCGCGTCAGAGTCCAGCGTAAGTGGCTGGGGGGGAACCCCTTACCACGACCGCGCTCGCCGGATGGGCGCGGGCGATCCGCGCGGATCGGAACTTCGAATTCCGATTCCATCGGAGTTTCCGGAGCCGATTTCCAGACGATCGGAACTCCACCCTCCGATCGCGAGGGGCGGATCGCTAGCCTTGCGGGCCCATGCTCTCCCGAATCCTCCTGGCCTTGGACGATCCGGCCCTGTTGAGGCGCCTGCGCCGGGCCCTGGTCTTGCCCGACGTCCTCGTGGAAGTCCTCAACGCGCGCTCGGAGATCGTGGCGGAACTGGGGCGCCATTCCGGCGACCTGCTCTTGGTGAGCCGCAGCCTGCTGCCCGAGCCCGCCGCCGCGTCGATCCAAGCCATGCGTTCCCTGCCCGAGGTGCCCGACGTGGTGGTGCTGACGCGCGCCGAGGACGCCGAGGACCGCGCGCGCCTGCTGGCGGCGGGTGCGCAGTCGGTGCTCTTCGCGCACCTCTCCCCGCCGACGCTGCGCGAGGTGCTGACGGCGATCCTGGCCCGGCGCGAGCAACTGGAGGCCCGCGGCGAGCGCTCCCTGGGACTGACGCCGCGCCTCTCGGACTTCGTCACCGCCTCGCCGGCCATGCAGAGCTTCATGGGGCTCGTGCTGCGCGTGGTGGACTCCGACGCATCGCTCCTGATCCTGGGGGAGACCGGTGTGGGCAAGGAGCACCTCGCGCGCGCCATCCACGCCGAAGGTCCCCGGGCCGGCGGTCCCTTCGTGTCGGTCAACTGCGGCGCCCTGACCGAGACGCTCCTGGAGAGCGAGCTCTTCGGCCACGAGGAGGGCGCCTTCACCGGCGCCACGCGGCCGCGACGGGGCTGCTTCGAGATGGCCCACCGGGGCACGCTGTTCCTCGACGAGATCGCCGAGCTGCCCGCCCACCTGCAGTCGAAGCTGCTCCACGTGCTCCAGCGACGGGAGATCCAGCGCCTGGGCTCGGAGTCGAAGATCGCCGTCGACGTGCGGGTCTGCGCCGCCACCAATCGCGACATCGGCGAGGAGGTGCGCGCGCGGCGCTTCCGCAACGACCTGTACTACCGGCTGAGCGTGGTCACCCTGGCGATCCCACCCCTGCGCGCGCGGCGCGAGGACATCGGTGCCCTGGCCGAGGCCTACGTGGAGTACTACCGGCAACACATTCGCCGCGATGTGCGGCGCGTGTCTCCCGAGGCCATCGAGGCCCTGCTGGCCTACCCCTGGCCGGGCAACGTGCGCGAGCTGGTCAACCTGGTGGAGCGCGCCATGCTCCTGTGCAACGGCGAGGAGATCACCCTGGCGGACCTGCCGGAGGGACTGCGCACGCCCGTGGCGGGAGAGACCTCCCCCATCGCCGCCCCGGGTGCGACCTTCGGCCTGGGGGATCCGTCCTCCTGGACGCGCGAGCCCCTGGTGGAAGTTCGACGCCGGGCCGTGGAGGCCATCGAACGCGCCTACCTGGCGGAGTTGCTGGCGCAAAACCGCGGCCGCATCGGACGCACCGCGGCCCAGGCGGGCATCCAGCCGCGCTCCCTGTTCGAGAAGCTGAGGCGCTACCACCTGCGCAAGGAGGACTTCCGCGGGCCCACAGAGCCGCCCGGGCCGGCCTTGCTCCCGCGCCCTCCTGCCGCGGCCCGGGAAGGCGATCGCGCCGTCACCCCGCCTCGCCCGCGCGCCACGGGCTCACCGCCCGCGGCGCTGCTCAAGGAGTGACGCGCAACAACGTGCCCGCGTCGGCATCGAGCACGTAGAGCACGCCCGCGGGCGTCTGGGCCAGGGAGAGCACGCCCCCTGGCGTGAAGTCGCCGCCGGCGGTCACCGCCGTGGCGCAGTCGCTCCACAGCGGGCAATCGCTGGCGTCCGCCGCGCCGCGCATGCGCCGCAGGATGCCGCTCTCTGAGTCGATCCAGTACGTGTCCTGGTCGGCGGTGGAAAGCACCGCGACCGGACCGGACAGGGAGGCCGCGACGCCGTCGCCCTGGAGCGTCGCGTCCGTGCCGTTCCCGGCCCGGGTGATCACGGTGCCCGCCTGACCGAAGAACGTGGCGGGCCCGAGCACGATCTGCCGCAGGCGATGGCCGCCCACTCCCGCGGCTCCCGACTCGCTCACCAGCAGGGTTCCCGAACAGGTGAGCGTGAGGCCCACCGGAGAATCGAAGCCCGCGCCGCTCAGGTCGCCGTCGGCGAAGAACGGCGCGCCGCTGCCCGCCAGGGTGCCCACGAATCCCTGTCCGATGCGGCGCACGGCGTGGTTGCCGGTGTCCGCCACCAGCACGAACCCCACGCTGGCATCCGTGGCCAGGAGCGCCGTGGGCCCGTCGAAGTGAAAGCGCGCCTGTCCTGCGCCGGGCACGCCCAAGGCCAGGCCGTCCGCGAAACCGCCGACGCTGCTCGGCCTTCCGGCGAAGAACGCCGGCGCCCCGACGCCGCTGCGGTCGACGGCCAGGATCGTGTTGGAAGCATGCTCCACGGCGAGCAGCGTGCCTGCGTCTAGCACGCACAGGCCGCTCAACTCCGCGGCCGCGGCGATGCCCGCGCCGGCGAGCAACTGGTCCACCTCGCCCGCGGACAGCAATTCCGTTTCCACGGGCAGCGCTCCGGAGACGTCGATCTGCACCAGCGTGGCGCCCGCGCCGGTGGCGAAGAGCGTCTCGCTGTCCCCCGCGGCGGCCAGTTGGGAAAAGGGGCCGGGCACCAGCGTGGCCAGGGGCACGGCCGTGGGCGTCTGGGGCGGCGCGAAGGTCTGGTCGGGCCCGCTGCAGCCGTTGGCCCCCAGGCTCGAGGGCACCAGCCGAACGCCCTGGGGGCCGCCCTTGGAATCGCGGCAGGCCGGGAGAACCAGGCCCAGGAGGAGCGCCGGGGACAGCACGGAAAGCGCGCGACGGGCGGTGAACTCGAGGGACGGCATGGGGCGCAGTCTGTCCGAAGGCCGCTCCCGGCGCCAGCGAGGCGCGACGGCCCAGGGATCGGGCGGCCCCTGACCCGGACCGGATCGACGCCCGGGTCACCCCGGAAGCCGGCGGGCGGGTCCAGGTCCGCTCTCCCCACGGCCGGGGGGGCCCGGGGCCAGTCCTTGGATCTCAAGGGCCTAGGAGCGTGTCCCGGGGACCCGCGCGCCCCCGGGGTGCGCGGGGTTCCGCGACGGGCGTTCAGGCCTCCAGGATCTCCGCCTCGCCGCGGCGGGCCTGCACACGCCGAACTTCGCCGCCCTCGCGGGTCGTGAGCGTCACGGGCCCGCGCCAGAGGCGCTCGAGACACAGGAGCGTGGCCTTGGCGGCCTCCAGGTCGAGGTCGCGTCCGTCGTGGTGGTGCACGAGTTCCAGGGCTCGCTCGCCCTGCTCCTCGGCGGCCACCAGTTCGATCTGCGGCAGTCCGCCCCAGGCCAGGTCCTGCAGCAGTCGGGCCTTGACCCGCCCCGGATCCCGCTCGACCACCTCGGCGCGGCCGGTCTTGGGATTCGCACCGTAGAGGAACAGGCGCGAGCGCTCGACGAATTCGGCGTCCACCAGTTGATCGATCAGGCTGGCATCGTTGTGGGCGCGCCTGAGGCGGAACAGGTCCGCCCCGCGACTCGCCGCGCGGCGGAACAGCTCGATGCCGAGCTTGTAGGGGTTGATTCTTCCCGGGGAATCCGCCGTGGCGCCCGAGTGACAATCGGCGAAGTCCACCACTTCGGCGTCGGTCAGCACGCCCGCCGTGAGCAGCCGCGCGTGCCAGTAGGACGCCCAGCCCTCGTTCATGATCTTGGTCATGCGCTGGGGTTGGAAGTAGTAGGCCTCGCGGCGCACCATCTCCAACAGTTCCCGCCGCCAGTCCTCCAGGGGCGCGCGGGCGGCGATGAATCCCAGGACGTCGAACGTGGGAGCCTTGGCCGAGCGCTGGACATCCGCCCCCAGCCTGGCGCGCAGGGGCAGGTAGGGATCGATCAGGGTCTCCAGGGACAGCAGCGTGTCCAGGAAGGTCTCCACGCACTCCTGGCCCTCGCGCTCCATGGCCGCCCGCACCAGCCCGGCGTGTTCGCCAATGCGCGAGAGCATCGAGCGATCCGTGGCCGAAAACCAGCTGTTGTGCTTGAAGAAATCGGCGTGCCCGCAGACGTGGGCGATCACGAGCTTCTGCTCCAGGTGCGAGTTGTTCCGCACCAGGTAGGCCACCACGGGCTCGGTGTTGATCACCAGCTCGTAGATGCGCGAAAGGCCGTAGTGACGGCACTTCTCCAGGCGCTCGAACTCCATGCCGAAGCGCCAGGAGGGGTAGCGCACGGGAAAGCCCCCATAGGCCGCGACTCCGTTGACGTCCTGGGCGTCCAGCAGGCGGAAGTCGATCTCGGCGAAGTCCAAGCCCTGGGCACGGGCCAGGGCCTGGATGCGCTCGGCCTGCAGGCAGAGCTCGGCGGAAAGACCGCTGGAAGCACGGGCCCTGGCCTGCATTTCAGCGGCCCTTCCCCAGGAAGGCGCGGATCGAGGCGGCGATGTCGCTGCGGTCGTTGACCGCCACGGTCACCAGCCGGTCGAGGTCCGCGAGATGCTGGTCGAGGTCCTTCTTGAACTGCCCCGATCCGTAGGCGCTCTTCACCTGGCCGTAGCAGAACTGGTTGACGCGCGGCAGGAGCTCGTCGCGCAGCAGGGCCATGCAGCGTTCGGTGTCGCGCGCGCTCCAGTTGTCGCCGTCGGAGTAGTGGAACGCGTAGATGTTCCAGTCCTCGGGGCGGTAGCGCGTCTGGATCTGGGCCAGGCATAGCTCGTAGGCCGAGCTGATCTTCGTGCCCCCCGATTCCCGCAGGTGGAAGAACGACTCGCGGTCCACGATCTTCGCGGCCGCGTCGTGCACGATGTAGAGCACTTCGATCTGGTCGTACTGGCTGCGCAGCCAGGTGTCGATCCAGAAGGCCTGGATGCGCACGATCTCCTTCTGTTCGCGGCCCATGGAGCCGGAGACGTCCATCATGTGCAGGATCACCGCCGAGGAATGGGGCACCGGCCGCGGCCGATCGGCCCGAAAGCGGTAGTCCTCCCGCAGCGGCACGATGCGCGGCCGGGCGGGATCCCATTGGCCGCTCGCCACGCTGCGCTCCAGGGCGCGGCGGAAGGTGCGCCGCCAGTGGCGCAGGGAGTCGGGTCCCCGGGACCGGATGTGGTCGTAGCGGCCGCCCTCGCACAGGAGCGAGCGCTGGCCCCGGGGCTGGATGAAGGGCAGCTCCAGTTCGCGCCCCAGCATGGCGGCCAGCTCCTCCAGCTCCACCTCGACCTCCAGGGCGTGCTCGGCTCCGGCCTCCCCGGGCGCGCCTGCGGCCGACTCGCCCCCCTCGGGGTCGAGCGCGTCGCCGCGCTCCCCGGCGCCCTGCCCCACACCGGACTTGCGGTTGTCCCCGAAGCGCAGCCGGGGCAGCTCGATCTGGGGAATCGGCACGCTGACGGCGCGTTCCCCGCGGCGCGTGAACAGTTCGCTGGTGGAGAGGTAGCGCTTGAGGTCGCCGCGGATCTTGCCGCGGACGATCTCTCGGAAGCGCGCCCGGTCGGCCTCGATGCGCAGCATGGGATCAAGGGGGCCTGGTGCCCGCGCGGCCTCAGGCCGCCTGCGGCTCGGCCTTGGGAGCGTGGGTGCGGGCGAACAGACCGGCCACGTGGGACAGGGCCCGCGCCGCGGACAGCTCGTCGTAGCCGAACTGGCGCATCAGCCGGTCCTGGATCACGCGGATCTTCTGGCGTGCGTCCGGGTCCACCACCGTGGACACCACGGAGACGAGTTGGATCACGTCGCGCCGGTCCTCGAACACCTTGTGCTCGAGGGCCCGTGCCAGCCGCGCATTCTCGCGCCATTGGAAGGTCCGCCCCTCGCGCTGCACGCCCGCGATGAAGTTCATCAGCTCGGCGCGGAAGTCGTCCTTGCGCGCCTCGGGAATCTCGATCCGCTCCTCGATCGCCCGCATCAGGCGCTCGTCCGGGGCGCTGGCTCGGCCCGCCGCGTCGAGCACCGGCTCGCGCAGGGTGGCCGCGCGCACGTTGTCCACGTACTTGGCGCACAGGCGGTCCAGTTCCTCGGCGTCGGAAGCGATGGCCGCCTGAACTTCCTCCTGGAGGATCTGCTCGTAGGCCTCGCGGGCCGTTCCCGCCAGCTGCACGTAGCGCCGGCGCGTCTCCTCGTTGGAAATCAGGCTGTGGTGGCGCAGACCCGCCTCGATCTCCTCCAGCACGTCGAAGGCGTCCACCGAACCCTCGCTGCGCACCAGGGCCTGGGCCAGGCGGTCCTGCACGTAGCGCGGCGAGATGCCGCCCATGCCCTCGCGGCGTGCGGCCGCCCTCAGGTCCGCCACGTGCTCGGGACCGAAGCCCTGGACGGCCTGGCCGTCGTACAGGCGGGCCTTCTGCAGCAGGCTCATGTTGGCGTGGGTCGGCTCCTCCAGGCGCGTGAGCACCGCCCACAGGGCGGCGGTCTCCAGGGTGTGGGGCGCGAGCGTCGGCCAGCCGCGCTCGGAACGCCCGAAGGAGCGCTCGTAGATGCGCTGCTCGTCCTGGACGCGGACGTTGTAGGGCACGTCGATCTTGATCGTGCGGTCGCGGAAGGCCTCCATCAGCTCGTTGGTGGCGAGCTTCTTGTATTCGGGCTCGTTGGTGTGGCCCAGGATCACCTCGTCGATCGAGGTCTGGGCGAACTTCTTGGGCTTGATCGAGTGCTCCTGGGTGGCGCCCAGGAGGTCGTAGAGGAAGGCCATGTCGAGCTTGAGCACCTCGATGAACTCGAGCATGCCGCGGTTCGCCACGTTGAATTCCCCGTCGAAGTTGAAGGCCCGCGGGTCGGAATCGGAGCCGTACTCGGCGATCTTGCGGAAGTTCAGGTCGCCGGTCAGCTCGGTGGAGTCCTGGTTCTTCTCGTCCTTGGGCTGGAAGGTCCCGATGCCGACTCGGTCCTGCTCGGAGATCTCGAAGCGTCGCACGCGCACGTGCCCGACGACCTTCTCCCAGTCGCCGTCGTAGCGGCGCGAGAGTTCGCGCCAGGTGTGGCGGCTCACCGGGTCCAGCTCGCCCTGAATGGCGAGGCGGTACTCGCCGCGATGCCGGCGGGCGAGTCGCGCCTCGACGGAGAGGCGCGCGTCCGCTGGCAGCAGCAGCAGCGGATCCTGGTGCATGGGCGAGGGAATCACTTCCCCGTCGACGTGCCAGTCGAAGGTGTAGATGGCGCCCTCGTCCTTGCGCGAATAGTGTTCGAGGCCGCGCTTGAGCAGCCGCGCGATGGTGCTCTTGGCCGCGCCCACGGGCCCGTGCAGCAGCAAGACGCGCCGCTCGGGCCCCAGCCCCCGGGCGCCCGCGCGAATCGTCAGCACCAATTCGTCCAGGGCCGCGTCCAGGCCGAACACCGCGTCGCGGCCGCCGCCCTCGGGGTCGTCGAACAGCGTCCAGTGCCGCAGGGGCCGCTCGGGCCCGGGCGGAACGCTCCCGTGGGAGACGATCATGTCGTACAGGCGCTGCCAGGCATTGCGCGCCAAGGCCGGCCGCTCCTCCACCAGGCCCAGGTACTCGTCGAAGCTGCCTTCCCAGTGCAGCGCGCGTGCGCGTTCGCGCTCCCCGCTCTCGCGGGCCAACTCGGACAGGCTCGGTCGCGTCGGATTCATGGTCCCCTTCGGGGCGCGCACGGGCGGCGCCCCGCCCTCCTCTCGGACCGGCCGCGGAGGAACTGGATCCGGGGTCAGGCTCCCCCCCACCGCGGGTTGTCCAGGGGGCCCAAATGTGGAACGCCCCCCCGTGGCCCGCGGAGCTAGACTGCCCCCCACGATGAAGCACCTCCCCAGGACGCGCTCACTCACTACCCCCCGCCTCCCCGGCGAGGGCCGCCTGCGACGGGGGGCCGTGCCCCGGCCCGCGGTCGCGGCTCTCCTGGCCGCCCTGTGCCTGGCGACGGCCTGCAGCCACGAATCCGCCGGCAACCCGGGCGTCCCCGCTGCCGGCCCCCTCCAGGGCCAGGAGGCCCGGCCCTTCGACTCCGCTCGCGCCTGGAAGGACCTGACGAGCCTGGTGGGCATCGGCGCCCGCGCCTCGGGCACGCCGGGCGCGGAGAGCACGCGGCAGTACCTGGAGCGCGAACTCAAGGCCGTCGGGCTCGAGCCCCAGCGCGAGAGCTTCCGGGAGGAAACGCCCGTCGGGCCCCTGGACTTCACCAACGTCTACGTGGACCTGCCGCCCGCGCCCGGCAAGGCCGCTTCCTCCGCCCCCTGGATCCTGCTCTGCACCCACTACGACACGAAGCGCCTCCCCCAGTTCGTGGGCGCCAACGACGCGGGCTCGGGCACGGCGGTGCTCTTGGAACTGGCGCGCGCCCTGGCCCCGGGGAAGACGCGTCCGGTCGGCTACCGGCTCGTGTTCCTCGACGGCGAGGAGGCGGTCAACCCCGAATGGCGCGATCCGGACAACCGCTACGGCTCGCGACATCACGCCGCCAAGCTGCGCGAGGCGAAGCGGGCCTCGAGCTTCAAGGCCTGCGTCCTGCTCGACATGGTCGGCGACAAGGACCTGCTGCTGCAGCAAGAGGGCTACTCGGACGCCGGCCTGTTCGCCCTTTTCGCGGGGGCGGCCCGCGAGCTGGGCCTGTCCAAGCACATGGCCACGCGGCGCTCGGGCGAAATCCTCGACGATCACCTGAGCTTCATGGCCGTGGGCATCCGCGCGGTGAACCTGATCGACTTCGACTACGGCCCCAACAACGCCTACTGGCACACGCCCGAGGACAAGCTGGAAAACTGCTCGGAGGCGAGCCTCGGCGTGGTGGGCCGCGTGGTGCTCCGCGGGCTCCCGTCCCTGGAGCGTCAACTGACCGGGCGCTAGGGAGCTGCCGGCAGGCCCGCGGACACGCGGGACGCTCCGGCGTGCTCCGGACCCGGCGGCAGCGGCCGGGGACGCTTGTCGACAGGGCGCGTCGCGTTCAGCGCAGGACCAGGGCCGTGGTCGCGCTGCCCGCTCGGGGCGAGGAGGCGAGCAGTTCCACGCTGGTCTCCGCGGGCGCCGAAATCAGCACGCGCACGCGCAGTTCGGCGCCTCCGTCCAGTTCCGTGAGCGCGATCTCTCCCTGCTCGACGCCCAGGGGCTGGTAGATCTCCTCGCGGCCCGTGCGCACGCCGGCGCCCGCCAGCTTGCCGCCGCGCACCAGGAGGCGCGGCAGTCCCACGGCGCCGCGCTCCGAGCCGAGGACGGACTGGGTGCGCAGGGTGCCCACGTTGGCCACCGTGATTTCCAGTTGCCACAGGTCGTTCTTCAGCCGCTGCACCGACGTGCCCGCGATGGAGAGCCTCGGCAACGCCTCGGTGAGCGCCAACAGTGCGGCGGCCACCCGGCGTGAATGGGGCGCGATCTCCTCGGTGCGCGGCAGCGCGAGCCCGGTCTGGGAATCGCTCTCGCCGCAGTGCACGCGCAGCGGCAGCACGCCCAGCTGCCCGAAGGCGAAGTCGTCCAGGTTGCCGCGCGGATGGGCCACGCGGCCGGAGAATTGGATGGCGAGGCCCGTCTGCTGCAAGGGACCGTCGATCACCCGGCGCAGGCCGGCGGGCTCGCGAAATCCCGGCTGTTCGAAGGGCCGCAGGGCCAGGAACCCCTCCTGGGGCGCGAAGGCCAGCAACACGCCCACGTTCTCGTGCTCGGCGAGGAACGAGAACACGAGGCGCGACTCGGGCTCGGACAGGGGATAGGGCCCGGGGTTGCCCGAAAGGGCATCCCCCGCATCGCGGAAGGGGCTCCAGCCCACGGGGTAGTTGCGCTCCAGGTCGACGCGCGCGGGCCAGTCCTGGCTGCTGGCCGTGCCGGACTCCAGGGCGCCGAGCACGATGCCGCGCAGGTCGGGATTGGCGCAGGGCACGAAGTAGATCGTGGTCTCTCGCAGGGCGCGGGTGACGCGGTCCTCCCGGGCGTGGTTCTGCAGCAGTTCCACCAGGGCGGCCAGGGCCAATTCGGTGCCTTGCACGTCGGACAGGCTCTGGGAGGCCGCCACGAAGATCGCCGGGCGCGTTTCCGGATCGGAGGAGGAGTTCTCCGCCAGCCGCACCATCCACAGTTCCTCGTTGCCGCGGCTCTTGCCCAGGGACCCCATCTGCAGGAACTCGGGGTAGGCGGCGGCCAGGGAGGACAACGCGTTGCGCAGCTCGCGCGTCTTGTAGTAGTGCTGGAAATCCAGCTCCACTCGCCGGTCCGGCGCCGAGGTGAGTCGGCGCTTGTCGCTGGGCGCGTCCTGGGGCGCGAGCGCCACGAGCAGGGCGCAGAGGGCCAGCATCATGGCGTCACCTCCTTCGAGACCGACAGGGCCCAGTCGCCGCCCGCACGCAGGGCGAAGCTCGATCCCGCGGGCGCCACGACGATCCACTCGCATTCCCGGGAGCTGCCGCCGCCGGCGAGCCGCGAGAGGCGGCAGCGCTCGGAACCCGCGATCAACTTGGCCCCGGTCGGGAGCTCGAGCATCAGCCAGGCGCCCACGGAATCCACGCGCGCATCCGAAACCGAGAGGCCCGTGGGCAGCTGCCCCACGTTGGCAACCCGGGCGCGGATCCTGCACACCTCGCCGTCGCGACTCACCTCGGAGAGGCGCACCTCCAAGCGCGGCAGGCTGGCGGAAACGCGACGGGTGAATTCCGCCAGGCCCTGCAGGGCCCGGGCCACGTGTTGGGGCGGAGGCGCGCTGCGGGCGCCGGGCTCCCAGCCGCCCACCAGGACCTGTCGGCCCAGCCCCACGTCCACCGGGTGCCAGTCGATGAAGCCGATGCCGCCCGAGGTGTCGTCGAGCCAACGGATCCAGGCCTGATCCTCGGCGGCCACGCCCTCGAGGGGCTTCTTCTTCTCGTCGCCCCGCGTGCTGTCGAAGCGCGCATTCTCGGGCGCGCTCTCGGCCGGCGCGTCCAGGGCCGGCCCCCAGGGCGCCACCTCCACCGCCAGGGCCCCCGCGACGGAATAGAACCAGTCCAGGGCAGCGCCCCGTCGTTCACGGCCGCGGCTCTCGTACAGCGTGGAAAGGGCGCCCGTGCGCCGGCCCGTGGCGGTCTGGAACGAGGTCAGGAGCTTCTCGTAGACGCCGCGATCGGCCTCCGGCATCCAGCCCGCGGCTGCGGTGGCCTTGGATCCCCCGGGAATCGCCAGCCGGCCGTGGCTGCCCTGGAACAGGATCACCACCGCCGCGTGGCGCACCAGGGCGAAGTCGGCGTAGTTGCGCGCCAGGGGATCGGACAGGGGCGAGAGGCCCGCGAGGTTGTCCTTCCACGGGCCCTCGCGGCCTACGGGGAAGTTCAAGTCGAGCACCACGCCGCCGGGACCGTCTTCGTTGAATCGTCCGTCGCCGTCGTCGTCCTTGCCCTCCAGGCAAAGCGAGTAGCGCGGTGCGTCGCCCGCCTTGGCCCGCGACAGCAGGCGCTGGCCCGGGGCGCGGACCCACAGACCCTCGGGATCCTCCACGAGCATCTGCACGATCATGCCGTCGCCATCGAGGTCGTCGGGACCGTCCTCGTCCACGCGCCGGTCGCGGTCTTCGTCCACGGGCAGCAGGTTGCGGCCGTCGGCCGAGCGGCCCTGGAGCGAAAGCTCCTGGGCCTTGGGGGAAGCCCAGGGAACGGCCGCGAAGGCCACGCCGTTCGAGAGTCCCGCGGGCTCGCGCAGGAGCTCACCGGCCACGTGCAGCACGGCCAGACCACCGGCCGGGCTCTCGCCGTCCAGGGAGCCGAGCATCAACACCACCGGTCGTTCTTCCAGGGGCAAGGGCCCCTCGGCTCCGAAGAGCATCGCGGGCACCCTGCGGCCTCCGGGGAGCGTGCCCAGGTCGAGCCTTCTGGCGAACGGCGTGCGCTCGCTGATCAGGCGCTCGACTCCGGCCGCGACGGCGTTCAGGTCCCGCGGCATGTCGAGGGCGCCGGCCGCCGAAGCGGCGACGTTCCCGGGGGGCGGCGCGGCCGCGGCGGCAGCCCCGGCGGGGTTCGCGGCCGGCGCTGCGGCGGGAGTGGACTCGGGGGATGGAAGGTCGGGCGTGCCGCTGGCGGCCCCCGGAGTACCGGGACCTTGGGGTACGGGGCCCTGGGCACCGGGGGCTCCCTCGTCCGGTTTCTGGGTGGAGGGCTCCACGGGCTTGCCCGAGTCCGGGGGCGCCACGGTGCCGCCTGACTGAGGGACGGCCCCGGGCGCCGGACCGGGCGGCGGCCGCCGGGACGCCGGGCTGCGCCGGTTGCTGCACGGGTGAGGCGGGAGGAGCCGGCGCCGGCCCGTCGGCGGGCGGCGTCGGGGGCGCGGGATCCTGGCCGGCGGCCCCTTGCTCGACCGGAGTCGGAGCCTCGGGCGGCACTCCGCCGGTCGCGGGCTCCTGGAACTCCGAGGCACGAAGCGGGGCCGGGCCAAGGGCCGGGGCGCGGGCGGCCGTCGCGAGCACCGCCAGGCCGGCAAGGCAGAGCCCGCGGGCGACCCGGGCGGCTGTGGTCCACGAACCCCCATGGGCCGCCGGGCGGATTCCCCACGCGGTCGGGGCACGGCGGGCCCGCGGGAGGGTCGGCGACGCTTCCGTTCGTGCGATTCGAGGTTGCATGGTCGGGGTGGGCGCGTTCAGCGCCGCCCACCAGCCTACTGCTCGGGCGCCGCGGCCAGAAGCTCGCCCCTGGTATCCCCTGTGGCGGCCTCCTGGGAGGCGGTCTGGGGGCTCTTGGGCGTCAGCTCGACGGTCCTGAGGTTCGGCACCTCATCGGCGCCGCCCTCCGCCGGACTCGATTCGGGGCCCCGATTCCCGCCGGGCCTCCCTGGGCCCCGCGCCCCCTGGGCCGTCGCCGGGTCCTGGGCTTCGGTGGCGGCCAGGGAGCGGGCCCCCACTTCCTCGCGACTGCGGGCGGCCGCCGAGGCGTTGCCCGTGGCTTCGGGATCGATCCGTTCGATGTTGCCGAACTCCACCGCCACGTAGCGCGAGACGCCCTTGACCTCCATGGTGATCCCGTAGAGTCCCTCGCAGGCCGCCATCGAGCCCTTGTTGTGGGTCACGATGATGAACTGGGTGCCGCGGCGGAAGCCGTCGAGCATGGCCAGGAAACGACCGATGTTCGCGTCGTCGAGGGCGGCGTCCACTTCGTCCAGGACGCAGAAGGGGCTGGGGCGCGCCTTGAAGACGGCGAACAGGAGCGCCAAAGCCGTCATCGTGCGTTGGCCGCCCGAAAGCAGGCCGATGGGGAGCATTTCGCGCCCGGGGGGTCGGGCGGAGATTTCAATGCCGCCCTCCAGGGGATCGACGCCCTGCTGCAACTCCAGGTCGGCCCGGCCGCCGCCGAAGAGCTGGCGGAAGAGCTCCTGGAAGTGGGTGCGCACTTCCTCGAACGTCGAGAGGAACAGCCGCGAGCTCTCGTCGTGGATCGTGGCGATGGTCTCCGCCAGGGACTGACGGGAGTGGGCCAGGTCCTTGCGCTGGCCGTCCAGGAACGTGAAGCGTCCTTCGGCCTCGGTCAGCTCGGCCACGGCTTCGGTGTTGACCGGCCCGATGCGGTCGAGGTCTTGCTTGAGCGCGGCGACGCGACTCTCCAGTGCGGCCAGTTCCGCGCTCAAGAGCAGCGGCTCCGGACCCTGGGCCTCTTCCCAGGTGGCGAACAGGGCCTGCTCGTCGTGGCCCAAGTCCTCGAGGGCGCGGGCCAGGGCCTCCTCGCGATCAATGGAAAGGCGCTGCTCCTCCATGCGCGCGGTGGCGAGGCCGTCCTGGACGAGTTCCAGTTCCCGCGTGGCCGCGTCGAGGCGTCGCCGGAACGTGTCGACGGCCTCACGCGCGGAGCGTTCCCCAGTCCGCAGTTCGGCCAGACGCCCCTCCAGCTCGGCCCGCTGGGTGAGCAGCAGGTCGGAGGCGCGCTTCTGCTCGACGATCTCCGCCGCCGCTTCGTCGGCGCTGGCCGCGTGCTCCCGGGCCAGGCGCACGGAGCGCTCCAGCTCCAGCTGGGCGTCCGTCACGGCCCGCGACAGGTCCGAGCGCCGCCGTGAAAGGCCTTCGAGTTCGGCGCTTTGCCGCGCGCACTCGACCGACAACTCCTGCTCCTCGCGCGCCAGAAGGTCGCGCTGGGCTTCGCCCTCGTGGCGCGCGCGCTCCCATTGGGCCAGCTCCTGGTTCAGCTCGGCGAAGCGCGCCTCGCCGACGCGCACGCGCTCGCGCGCCGCCTCCTGGTCCTGGTCCAGCCTCCCCACCTCGGCCGCGATGCTCTCGCACTCGCGGCGGGCCTGGGTCAGGGCCGACTCCAGGTCCACGAGACGGGCCCGCGCCGTGTGGGCCTCCCGTTCGGAAACGGCCAGGGCCTGGCGTCGTTCCTCGAAGAGCTTCTCGGTGCCCGCGCGCAGTTCGAGCAGCCGCTCGCGGGCCGCGCGCGCCACCTGCTCCTCCAATTCCAGCTCGGCGATCTTGGCGCCCAGTTCCGCGGCCGTGCGATCCAGGAGGTCGGCGCTCGAGCGGCGTCCCACGGCGCCCTGGACGATGTCGCGGTGGCCGCCGACGAACCCGGCGCCGTCCACGAGGTCGCCCTCGCGCGTGGCGAAGCGCCAACCCGGGTGGGCGCGGGCGAGCGACAGGCAGGCGGTCACGTCCACGGCCACGAAGACGTCGCCCACCAGCGCCCTGGCGATGGGGAGGAACAGGCCCTCGGCGCTCACCTCGTCGCACAGTCGCGCCACGATCAGCGCCTGTTCCTCGGCGCTGAAGACGGGCGCGGGGGCCAGGGGGATCTCGGCCTGCGGACCGGCGAACACCAGGCGCACCTGCCCGCCCTTGCGATCCTTGAGCCAGCGCGCGGCGCGCTCGGCCGTAGGGTCGCCTTGGGCCACCAGTCCCAGGGCCCGTTCGCCCAGGGCCGCGTCCAGGGCCCGGGCCAGATCCGTGCTGGTGCGCAGGTGGTCGGCCAGCAGGCCCGACAGCTCCCGGGCCTCGATCGGGCCCTTGCCGCCGCGCACTTCGGCGAGCAGGGCCCGGGCGCCGGCGTCGAGACTCTCGCGCTCGCGCTCGAAGTCCCGCAACACGGCGATGCGCGAGCCGATGCGCGCGCGCTCCAGCTCCAGGTTCTTCTGCCGCGCGCCGCGCTCGCGGGCCTCCAGCTCCAGGCGGGCGAACTCCTCGCGCAGGCGCTCGCGCTCCTGCTCGCTGCCGGCCAGGGACACGCGCATGCCCTCCACCTTGGAAGCCGCCTCGCCGGCCTCGTCGTGCAGGGCCCGCGCCAGGGACTCGTTCTCCGCGAGCCGCGCCAGGGAGCGCTCGCGGCGCGCCAGCAACGGGGTGCGGGAAACCTCCAGAAGCCGCGCGCTGTTGGCCGCCGCGGTCTTCTCGTGCAGGGCGCGCAGCACCTCGTCGTTGTGGGCCTCCGAGCGTTCGCGGAGGGCCCGATACGCGTTGCGCGCGGCGCTCAGTCGCTCGCCGCGCAGTCCAAGCTCCCGCTCGGAGTCCTGCACGCGCTGGGCCAACTCGGCCTGGGTGGCCTCCACCTGCCCCAATTCCATGCGCCGGGCGGCCAGCTGCTGGCCCAGGGACGTGGAACGGGAAGACTCCTCCTGGGCCGAGGCGCGCCAGGCCCGGATGCGATTGGAGAGCTGGCTCTCCCGCTCGGCGAGCGCGCGGCCCTCTCCGGCAAGGCGCGAGACCTCCTCGGCGGTGCGTTCGATCTCGGCCGACAAGAGAGCCTGCTCGCGTCCGCGCAGGCCGGCCTCGTCCTCCCCCGCCTCGCGGGCCGCGCGCAGTTCCTGGGCGCGGCTCTCCAGTCCGGCGATGCGCGAGGAGAGCTCCGCCAGCAGCACCGCGCTGGTGCCCAGGCGTTGGCGCAGGTGCCGGGCCCGCTCGCGGCGCCACTCGTCGCGGGCGGTCACGAAGCGCTCGGCCTTGCCGGCCTGGATCTTGAGCGAGCGCACGCGCGTGGCGAGTTCCCGCAGCACGTCCTCGAGGCGCAGCATGTCGGCCTCCACGCGCTTGAGCCGCGTCTCGGTCTCGCGCTTGCGCATGCGGAAGCGGCTGATGCCGGCCGCCTCCTCGAAGATCGCCCGGCGATCGAGCGGGTTCTGCGAGAGCACGGCGTCGATGCGGCCCTGCTCGAGGACCGCGTAGCCGCGGCTGCCCAGACCGGTGTCGAACAGCATGTCGCGCACGTCCTTGAGGCGCACGCGCTCGCCGTTGATCAGGTACTCGCCCTCGCCGGTGCGGAACACGCGGCGCGTGATCGAGACCTCCGAACCGTGGCCGACCAGCTCGCCCTGGTCGTTGTCGAGCACCAGGTTCACCTCGGCCACGCCCATTCCGGGCCGGCTGGTGGAACCCTTGAAGATCACGTCGCTCATCTCGCCGCCGCGCATCGACGTGGGGCGCTGTTCGCCCAACACCCAGCGCACGGCGTCCACGACGTTGGACTTGCCGCAGCCGTTGGGACCGACGATGCCGGTGAGCGAGTGCGGGAAGTCGAGGGCGGTGCGATCCGCGAAGGACTTGAAGCCGAACAGCTCGAGGCGCTTGAGTCGCATGCTTTTCAGGAGGGCAGGGCGGGGGGCGGAGGGCGGGATGCGTCGGGCAAGACCCGCTCGCGGGCCGGGGAAGTCGTCTCGTCGAACAGGCCGGCGCCATCGCGCGGCGCGGCGGGCGAGGCCGTGGAGGTCGCGGGTCCGGGCGTGGCGTCGGGATCCCCCGCGCCCCCCTCGCGCCGCAGGCGGAAGAAGCGCACGGCGGATTCCGCCAGGCTCAGCATGCCCCCGCGCGAACGCTCCTCGGGCAGCGGGTGCAGCGCGCCCACGGCGAGGGTGGTGAGCATGCGGGCCTCGGCCGCCCAGGGCACGAAGCCCGGCGCGGGCGAGATCCGCAATCCGCTGGAATAGGGGCGGCCCGGTTCCACGGGTCCACCCTCGGCGAACATCAAGCGCTGGTGCAGTTGGGGCAGCTCCGCGTCCGCCTCCGCGAAGCGCGCCGCGGCGCGCTCGCCGAAGAACGGAGTGGGCACCAGCGCCAGACCGCGGGCCTGGGAGAAGCGCCGCGCCGCGTCCCCGAGGAAGCCCAGGAGGCGCGCGCCCTGCTCGGGACGGATTTCCGCCGTCGCCCAGGACCTGCAGGGCCTCGCGCAGGCCCACGGGCGCGAGGCCGTAGACGAGGCGGCCGCGCAACTCATGGGGCCTCGATCCTCGCGTGGCGGCCTGGAATTCCTGCAGGCGCGCCAGGGCCAGCAGTGCGGCTTCCACCGCCCCCGCCAGGGACTCCAGCAGACGATCCTCGCGCCATGGCCCGGCGCGCAGGGCCAGGCGCGGCAGATTGAGCGCCACGGCACCGGCACAATAGACCGCGGCCCGTTCGCGGGCGCCCCGTTGGGCGCCAGGGGCGGCGAAGCGTTCGCCGTCGCGCCCCCACGTGGGCACCACCTGGCCGCGCTCCAGGGCGCGGTCCAGGACCTGGGCGCGCGCGGCGTCGCCGGGGGCAGCTCCCAGCAGGGACTCCAGGATCCTCTCGTCCACGAAGAGCCGCGGCGCGGCCGCCAGCCCCTCCACGGAAGCCAACGCTGACAGGGCGCGCTCCAGGAACTCGCCGGACTTCTCCGCCGCCAGGGACAGCTCGATGCGCCGGCCGCTCGCCTGGGCGGTGGCCGCCGCGGCGCGCATCCAATGGGCCAGACCCGAGCCGCGCTTGCCCGCCCGTCCGCGACCTGACCCGGCCAGGGGGGCCAGTGCGCGCTCCGCATTTTCGAGCACCACGCCCTGGGACACGGATTGGAGCGCGCGCGCGCACTCCCCCAGCAGGGCGAAGGCCGCGGCCTCCCCCTCCCCGTGCTCGGGAAACAGCTCGGCCGGCAGCCCGGCCCACAGGTACAGATGCGGAGCGGACAGGTCCACCACGGCGAAGTCGCCGCCCAGGTGGCGCTCCAGGCTCGACTCGTCGAGCACGTGGTCCAAGGCGAAGCGCCGCAGGAGTTCCCCGGAGAGCCGCCGCGAGACCTCCGCGTCGCCGAGTTCCTCGGCCGTGGCCGGCCGCGACTCGTCGAGGAGCCGCGCGGGCGACTCGAGCTGGCGCTTGAGGTCGTGGACCGGCAAGAGCACGCTCGCCTGGCGATGGAGCGCGGCGTCCAGCCCCAGGCTGGCGAGCTCGCTGTCCACCAGCTCGCGCACCAGGGCCGTGGAAATGCGCTGCTGGCCCAGGGCGAACACGCGCGCCTCGACACGGCCCGCGACGTCCTCGGCGGTGTGGCGCGCCAGTTCCGCCTCGCTCATCAGCGCGGCGACGATGCGGCCCTTGCTCCAGGCCGCCGGGGCGCCCTCATCGGAGGTACGCACCCGCGGCACGCGCACGCCGGGCTTGGGCGAGCGATGGACCTCCAGCACCTCGCGCACCTTGGCGCGCCGGTCGCGGTAGAGGATGTAGGCCTTGGCCACCGAGGCGCGCCCCAATTGGATCAGGGCGTGCTCCACCAGGTCCTGGATTTCCTCGATGCCGGGGGTCTGGTCGTCGGCGGAACCCTCCAGGCTCGCGCGGCGACTCTCCAAGGCCAGCCGCACCACGCCCGCCACCTCGCCCGCAAAACCCAGATCCCCCTCGCCCACCGCCAGCATGGCGCGCTGGATGGCGTCGCGGATCTTGGTCTCGTCGAACGGCACCATGCGGCCGTCGCGTTTCTTGACGCGCGCGATCGTCATGGGCGTCATGGGGCGCGCTCGGGCGCGGAGGCGTCGCGCCGGCTTTCCAGGATCGGCTTGAGTTCGTCGAGGAACTGCGTCACGTCCTTGAACTCGCGATAGACGCTGGCGAAGCGCACGTAGGCCACCTGGTTCAGCTGGCGCAGCTCCTCCATGACCAGGGTGCCGATCACCGAGCTGTGGACCTCGCGGTCGTATTCCTCATGGCAGCGGCTCTCGACCCGCGCCGCGGCCCGCTCGAGCTCCTCGGTGACCACCGGCAGCTTCTCGCAGGCGCGCATCATCCCGGCCAGCACCCTCTCGCGCTCGAAGCGCACCCGCTCGCCGCTCTTCTTGACCACCCTCAGGGGCGTGTCCTCCACCCGTTCGTAGGTGGTGTAGCGCAGGTAGCAGTCCAGGCACTCCCTCCGGCGCCGGATGGCGCTGCCGTCGGAGGCGGACCGGGAGTCCACGACGCGGTCGTTGTCCTGCTTGCAGCGAGGGCATTTCATCTGGAATCCGACCCGTGGTGGGTGCGTCAGGATCACACGCTACCCCTGGGGTGTCAATCACCGAGCGGAGCCTCCGCCCGTCGCCCAAGTCAGGGAGCCGCGGCGTCACTTGCCGAGGCAGAAGCGCGCGAAAATGCGGTCCAACAGGTCCTCGGGCGTGGTCCGGCCCTGGATCTGGTCGAGCTCGTCCGTGGCCCGCCGCTCGGCGTGGGCCGCCAGGTCCAGGGGCGCTCCGGATTCCAGCAGCTCGCGGGCCTCGGCGGCCCACCGGCGCGCGGCCTCCAACGCCGCCCGATGCCGCGAGGCCAATTCCCGGATCTCCCCGCCGGAACTGTCCCGGGCGAATACGGTCGCGGCGTCTTGGGCCAGGGCCTGGAGCCCCGATCCCGTGCGAGAGGAAACCCAAAGCACGGCGCGCACCTCCTCGGGCAGCCCCGGGGCCAGGGCCGCCCGATGGGCGGCCCGCGCCTCCTCGGAGGCCAGATCGGGCCGCAGGTCCGCCTTGTGGAAAACGAGCAGCGTGGGCGGAGGCTGGCCCAGGGAGCGCAGTTCCTCCCAGGGGCCGACCAGGAAGTCGCCCCCGAGAATGTCGCCCCGGAGAATGTCCCCCTCGGGAGTCTCGTTCCCCGGGGCGGCCGCGACCTGGGTCAGATCCACCACCCAGATCCAAAGGTCCGCGGACCGCGCCACGGCCCGGGCGCGCTCCTGGGCCAGTCGCTCCGGTTGGCCGAGCGCGGCCGGAGGGTCCTCCTTCGGGGCGTGGCCGTCCGTCGCCGGGTAGAGGCCGGCGACGTCCCACAACTCGAAGCAGAGCTCCCCCGCCGACCAGGGTGCCGTGAGGGCGTCGCGGGTCGTGCCCGCCAGTTCGCTCACCAGGACCGACCCGCCGGTGAGACGATTGAACAGCGAACTCTTGCCGGCGTTGGGCCGGCCCACGAGCACGGCTCGCGGCAAACCCAGGGGCGCCTCTCGCGCGTTCTCCCAGGCCAGGGCCTCCTCCAGGAGCCCCTGCACGCCGGCGGCCCGTTGCGCCAGCTCGTCGCGCGGGATTCCGCCGGTGTCGCGCTCATCGAAGTCCAGGGCGGCCTCGCACAGGCTGCGCACTTCCACCAGGCGTTCCCGCAGGGCCTCCACGCGGCGGGACAGTCCGCCCAGCAGCAAGGCCGTGGCCGCGCGACGCTCGACCTCGCTGCGGGCGTGGACCAGCGTGAGCACGCCCTCGGCCCGGGCCAGATCGATGCGCCCACGTTCAAAGGCGCGGCGCAGGAATTCGCCGGGCCGCGCGGGCACCGCGCCCAACTCCAGGGCGCGCTCCAGGGCTCTCCGCGTCAGGGGCGGCGAGCCCACCAGGTGCCACTCGACCACGTCCTCGCCGGTCAAGGAACCCGGACCGGGCATCCAAAGCACGAGCACGGGCTGCTCCCCTTCGCCGTCGAACAGCCTGGCCCGATGGCCGGCCCGGGGCCCCAGGGTCAGGGCCCTGCAGCAGGCCTCCGTGATCGAGCGGGCCTCGGGTCCGCTCAGGCGCACGACGGCGCGACCGGCGCTCCCCGGGGCGCTGGAGATCGCGGCAATCGTGGTGGCGCCGACCAAGGCCCCCCCTACGCGCGCTTCTTCTTCGTCGCGCCGCCCGCCGCGAGCTTCTTCGACTGCTCTTCCTGCAACTTGGCGAGCTTGGCGAAGAAGCCGCCCTGCTTGGGCGGGAGTTCGGTGGCGTCGAGAGGCCAGAAGCGCTTGATCACCACCTGCTCGACGATGCCCAGGGTCGACTGGGTGATCATGTACAGGGACAGTCCCGCCGCGTAGCCGTAGAGGAAGAAGCCCATGAACACGGGCATGATCATCATCATGCGGTGCATCTTCAGGGCCTGTTCCTCGGTGGGCTTGGGCATCAGCCGCTGCTGGAGCACCCACAGCACGACCATCAGGATCGGCAACAGGTTGAAGTAGTGGATCGTGCCGATCAGCGGCAACTGCAGGTTGATCTCCAACAGTTCGTCCGGCCGCGCCAGATCGTGGATCCACAGCGCGAAGGGCGCGTGGCGCAGATCGAAGCTCGCGCGCAGGGCCGAGAACAGTCCGAAGAACACCGGGATCTGCAGGAACATCGGCAGGCAGCCGCCGAGCGGAGGGAATGCGCCCTCCTTCTGCATCAAGAGGGTCTGCTCCTGGCGCAGCTTCGCCGGGTCCTTCTCGTAGCGCTTCTTGAGCGCCTCGATCAGCGGCTGGATGCGTTTCATCTTGGCCTGGTAGCGCGCCATGGCCGTCTGAGAGCGACGGTTGAGCGGGAACAGCACCAGACGCACGGAGAGGGTCAGGAGGATGATCGCCACGCCCCAGTTGCCGACCACGCCGTGGAAGAAGTTCAGCACGGCGAGCAGGAAGTGGGCGATCGAAGTGAAGAAGCCCAGGTCGTGGGCCAGCAGCGCGGAGAAATCCCCGTGGGCCGCCGCCAGGGTGTCCGGGTTCTTGGGGCCGGCGTACACGAGGTAGGTCCAGGCCGCGCTGGTGCCCACGGGCGGCACCTCCAACTGCAAACGAATGTCGGTGGCCAGGAAGCGCCAGGGCTTGGCCGCGTTGGCGGGCGAGAGGGCGGCCCAGTCCGCGTCGCGCAGGCGCCTCCAACTGGCGTTGCGCACGGTCGGGGCGCTCTTCGAGTCGCCGCGGGCCAGGACGGCGAAGTACTTGTTGCACACGCCCGCGAAGGAGAGCTTCCCATCGGGCAGGCCGAAATCGCCGCTTGGATCGCTGCCCGAATCGTCGCGCTGCTCGAAGGCGAACTGGAGCTTCTCCCGAGCCGACTCGCGCGCGGCGGCCACGGCCTGGGGCTCCACGTACATCGTGTCGCCGGACTCGAGGGGGACCACCTCGGCCGGGGTGAACACGAACGTGGCCGGTCCCACGCTGGAGGCGGCTTCGTTGACCAGGGCGAGTTCCACCTCCAGGTCGTAGGAATCGGGGCGGAAGCGCACCGTCTTCTGGAAGCGCACGCCGGCGCCCGGCTGGAGTTCGAAGCGCACGCCCGTGGGCGCCTCCGCGGGCCCCAGGGGCGTCATGGTCCACAGGGCGCGGTCCAGGGCCCCGCGCTCGTAGGCCGTGCTCAGTCCCGTGGCCCGCCAGGCCAGGGAGCCGCTGGTGCCGGACTCCGCCGAGACGCCCCGAACCAGCCGGGTCCAGTGAGCGATGTCCGCCCTTTCGGCCAGGCCGAGCTTGGGTCGGTCGAAGGAATCCCCCAGGCGCAGGTCCACCAGGCGCGCGCCGCGATTGGAGAACTGGGCGTAGTAGCTGCCGCGCTTGCCCGGCGTGCCCACGCGCAGTTCCAAGAGGCGCTCCTCGCTTTCGGAAAGCAGCGTGCCGAGCACGGGCTCGCCGCTCTCCGGGGCGACGGCTCCAGGGGCCGCGGGGGCGGCCGGGACCTGGAGAGCGCCCGCGGCCTCCGACCTGGGGGCCTCCCGCGCGACCTGCGGCTCAGGCCGCTTGGGCGGGGGCTTGGGAACGAAGAAGTACTCCCACGCCACGAAGACGGCGATCGAGAGCAAGAGCGCGATCGGCAGTCGCTTGTCCACGGAGTTTTCGTCAGTCCTGATTCAGAGGGCCAGGGCCGCCGCGCTCGAAGGAGACGCTGCGGCGGCGCGGCGGTGGGAGGAGATGCGGGGCGGGCTACTGGCCCTTCTCGAGTCGCTCGGCGAGGTAGGCGGGCAGATCCGCCACCGAGCGAATGTCCGCCTGGGCCTGGGCCACGTCGTAAGCGAGTCTCACGAACGTGATGTTGGCGCCGTCGTAGATCGCGTAGGAGAGCCGCGGGTCGCCGTCGCGCGGCTGGCCCACCGATCCCACGTTGACCAGGGCCCGATTCTCGGCGGTGGCCGCCAGGGCATAGGGCCCTTCGGTGTCCTTCGGACGGTAGAAGCGGCCGTCTTCGTAGAAGATCGCCGGCACGTGGCTGTGCCCCACGAAGCAGGCGTAGGCCCCTTGGGCATCGAAGGCCCGCATGCGGGCGAAGACGGCCTTCATCTTGACCGGGTCGCGGCTGTCCCGCGGCAGCATGTACTCGCGCACCGGGTCCCGAGGCGAGCCGTGGGCGTACAGGGCGCCGGGCTCCACCTCGAGGGGCGACAGCCGGGCCAGGAACTCCCAGTATTCGTCGACGCGCGCGGCGTCGACGTCCTTGCCCAGGGCCCCGCGGGTCCACTCGATCGCGGCGCGCGCGTTCGGGTTGAAGTCCTCCGCGGAGTTCAGCAGGGCGAACTCGTGGTTGCCCATCAAACACCGGCCCGGCTGGAGGCCGGCACCCTCGGGGCTTGTGGGGTCGATCAGCCCCATGACGAGTTCCAGGCACTCCCGGGGGCGCGCCCCGTAGCCGACCACGTCCCCCAGGCAAACGAAGCGCTCGACGCCCCGTTGCCTGGCGTCCTGGACCGCCACCTGGAGCGCCGGCCAGTTGCCGTGCAGGTCGGAAATGAGCGCGGTCTTCGGGTAGGGCACGGAGAGTTCGGCTGCGGCGAAAAGGAGAAGCGCCGCCCTCACGAGCAGGCGGCGCGGGGCGGAGAGTATCCTGGTCGCGGGCGGCGAGGGCAAGCGCGCCCTTCCGACCCCCCCCACCCACCATGCGGATCCCCATGCGGACCATGTTTCTGGCCCTTCCGGCTTTCTTGGGACTGGCCGGATGCCTCTCGGGCGGCGCCGGCCCCGGCGGCCCAGGCGGCCCCGGCGGCGACGATCGCGTCCTGGCCGTCGTGGACGGTGAAGAACTCCCCGTGGAGCCCTATCGCCTGTGGCTCTCCGACACCTACGGCAAGCCGCCGCGGGAGGACTACCTGGACCTGTGGCTCCTGGAGCGCGAGGCGCGCCGACGCGGGGTCGTGGTGACCCAGGAGGAGCTCGAGGGCGCGCGGGAGGAGCTGCTGGAGAAATGGGTGCGCGAGCGTTGTCAGGGGGACCCCGGGCTCCTGGACGCGGAGCTGGGCCGCCAGGGCCACGACCGCGGGAGCTTCCGACGCTGGTTCCATTGGCAGAAGCGGCGCGAACTTCTGGCCCACCGACTGGTCCTGCTGGATCGCGGGGTCGAGCCCGAGCGCCTGAAGCAGCGCTTCGAAAAACTGTACGGCCCGGGCGGCGTGCGCACCGGCGTGCGCCTCCTGGTGTTGACCCGGGCCCGCCTTTCCCTGGAACTCTCGCGCGAGTCGAACCGCCCCACTCCCACGGCGGCCGAGTTGGACGAGTTGCTGCTCGGGCGGGCCGAGTCCCTGCGCGCCCGCGCCGCCGCGGGCGAGTCCTTCGAGAACCTGATTCGCGCCGAAAGCTCCGACCTCTCCGTGGTGAAGACCGGTGGACTGTGCCGGGACGAGGAATGGCGGCTGCGGGGCGCGGCCTTCGTGGCGGCCGTGGAGCGCGCGCCCCTGGGCGGCGTGCAGGCGCCGGTGATCACCTCCAGCGGGATCGATCTGTTCGAGGTCGTTTCCCGCGTCAAGACCGAATTCGACGACGTCCAGGAATCACTGACGGCCGAGCACGCCTCCCAGGCGCCGAGCCTGGACGAGGTCGCGGCCCTCGCGCTGCGCCTCAGGACCGCGGCGCGGATCGAGTTTCCGGTGAACTGACCCGCGGCATGCCGCGGCCGTCCACGTCGGGCGTCCCGCGCAGCAGCGCGAGGAACAGCAGGACCGTGGCCCCGGCGCCGGCCCAGGGTCCCCAGGGCCGCGGCCCCAGGGCGAAGCCCAGAATCGCCGGCAGCGACGCGGCGAGCAGCAGCCCCGCCACGGCCGGGGCGCTCGCCCCCCGGGCCTGCAGGCGATGGGCCAAGTGGGCGCGATCCCCGCGCCAGAAGGGGCGGCCTTCGCGCCGGCGCACCAGGACCACGCGCGCCAGATCCAGGCCGGGCAGCACGAAGGCTCCCACGGCCCGCGGCTCGCACAGGACGAGCAGCGCGATCAGGTGACTGCCGCTGTCCCCCAGCAGGATGCGCGCTCCGCCCCGCGGGCGAAGGTTGCACAGGAGCAAGGCGAGGAGCATCAGGCCCCAGGCGGGACGGGCGACGCACAGGGCCGCGGCCGCCGTGGACAGCAGCACTCCGTCGGCGTTGTCCCAGGTGTTGGCGAGGTTCTGGGCGGAGAGCGCCGCGAGCAGCGCGGCGACGGTCCATTCCCAGGGGACGGCGGGCCAGGCACTCGCGGCATAGGCCGCGGCCGGCAGGCACTGCAGCAGGAACTTCGAACGGGCCCCGAGGCCCAGGCGCGAGCGGTCGTCGATCAGCCCGACCGCGGCCGCCAGCAGCAGAAAACCACCCTCACGGGGGCCCAGGGCCGCCGCGGGAACCTCGAGGAGTTGCCACAGCGCGAGGCCGGCGCACAGGGCGAGCCCGCCCACCAGGAACTTGGGCTCGCTCCTGGATTCACGATGGAGGCCGTGGCCTCCACCGGTGTCCTCCAGGCCCAGAACCCGGGCGAATTTCGAGAGCAACAGAGCCGCGACCAGGGTCCACGGCGCCGCCAGCAGGGCCATCAGCGACGGATCCTCCGCGGCCTGTCCCAGGGTCGCGGCTTGCACCAGGTGGGCGGCGGGAGTCATGGACGCGGGCGATCCTCGGGAGCTTCGGTGGCCGCGCCCTCGGAATCCGGGAGGCTCGAGCCCGCGCGGTAGATGCCCCGCGCGTCGATGTATTCCCGCACGGCCCGCGGAAGCAGGTCCGCCGGATCCGCGCCGGATCCCAAGGCGGCGCGAATGTCCCGGGAGGCGCCCGGGACCGGAGGCGACGGGACCAGGGCGGCGATCAGACGCCGGGCCAGTTCGGGCGCCAGGGTCCGGCGCAGGCGCTCTCGCAGCGGCTCCAAATCCCCTTCGCGCGGCACCACCACGGGCTCCGCCAGTTCGAGGATTTCCGCGGCGTCCTTCCAGGTGCCGAATTTCTCCAGGTTGTCGCTGCCCAGCAGCAAATAGAGCTTGGCTCCCGGGTCCAGCCGCCAGCGCTCGCGCACCTGCCGCAGCGTGTCGATGGTGTACGAGGGCGGCGGCCGGTCCAATTCGATCTCGTCGAGGCTCCAATCGTCACGGCCCTGCAGGGCCAGGCGCAGCATGGCCACCCGGTCGCGAGCCTCGGCAAGCCCCTGGCCCGGCTTGTGGGGCGACTGGGCCGCGGGCACGAAGACCACGCGCTGGAGTCCTCTCGCCGCCTGGGCCGCCGCGGCCACATGCAGGTGCCCCTGGTGCACGGGATCGAAGCTGCCGCCGAACACACCGATGCGCGAGAGCCCCGGGAATCCCGGAGCAGCCGTCCCAGGGCGCGAGCCGGAAAAACCCGCGGGGGGCCTCCCCTCGGCGGGCGCCGCACCCCGCGGGGCACCGGGGGGCACCGGCGGGGAGGCCTCGGGGCCGTTACCCGGCCCGGCCCCTGGGTAGTGGTGGGCAGCACCGGAGCCCCCGGGCGCCTCCGGACCGCGGCCCTGGGCCGCACCCGGGGACTCGGGGGGCAGCCTGGAAACGCTCGGTTCTGGATCCTCGGGTCGTGCCACGTTGACCCCCTCCTAACCGGCCCCTAGACTCTGGCGCAAGTTTTGCCCCCAAAGACGTCGGCCCCGCCGGCGCTCTCACCCCAAGACCGCCCGCGCGTCGACCCCAGCCGCCCCGCCCGCCGGGAGCACCCCTGGGATCGTCCCGGACCGCCCGAAGCCCTTCATGAAGCTCCTCCCCGCCACGCTCGCCTCCGCGCTGCTCGCCACCCTCGCCTGCAGCGGATGCTCGACGCCGACCGCCAACCAGTCCAACCACTGGCGGATCGAGTCCATCGGCCCGCGCATCACCTACACCTTCTTCGGGTACGACGGCACGAAGGACGGCTCCGCCTGCACTACGGCCTGCGCGAGGCCTCGAGCATCGGCAAGACCCTGCGCCGCCGGCTCCTGAACTCCAATCCGGACAATCCGCTGACCAGCGACTAGCCCCGGCCGCGCGATTCGCCCCGCGCGACTTTCAGGCGTTCCGGGACCCTTCCAGGTCCCTCCCCAGGACCCGCCGGCCAGAGGCCCGCGGGTCTTGGTCGTTTTTCGGGGCTCCCCCGCCGGCCCTGAGCGAGGTCAACGGCCCAGGTGCTGGAGGATCTGGCGAAGCGCCGCGCCGTCCCCGGCGGCCACCCAGCGGATTTCCGGAAACTGCCGCAGCCAGGTGCGCTGGCGGCGGGCGAATTGCCGTGTGCGCAGGTTGACGCGGGCCTCGCAGACGGCGCGGTCGATGCGGCCGTCGGCCAACTCCAGGACGTCGGCGTAGCCCAGGGCGGCGGCGGCCGTGCGGCCGAATCCGACGCCGTCGCGGATCCGCCGGGCCTCCTCGACCCATCCCCCCTCGAGCAGCGCCCGGGTGCGCAGGGGGATGCGCCTGTCCAACTCCTCGACGCTGACTTCCAGGGCCACGATGCGCCGCTCCCTCCCCGCGGACCGGCCCTCCCCGTCGCGCCACTGGCGTTGCCATTGGGAAAGGGGCCGCCCCGACTGGGCGTGCACCTCCAGGGCCCGCACCACGCGCTTGCGGTCGTTGGGATGAAGTCGTGCCGCGCTCTCGGGATCGACGGCGGCCAACTCGGCGAACAGGGCGGCGGCGCCCTGCTCCTCCCAGCGCCGATCGAGTTCGGCCCGCAGCATCGGATCCACCTCGGGGCCGCGGAACAGCCCGTGGGTCAGGGCCTTCAAGTACAGGGCGGTCCCGCCGACGAACAGGGCGCCCTTGCTCCGTCGGCCCAGGTCCCGCAGCAGCGAGCGGGCGTCCTCCACGTAGCGCGAGACCGAGTAGGACTCGCTGGGGAGCACCAGGTCCATCAAGTGGTGCGCCACCCGCTCCCTCAGGTCGGCCCCGGGCTTGGCCGTGCCGATGTCCATGCCCCGGTACACCAGCATGGAATCGAGACTCCCGATCTCCAGTCCCAGGGCCGCGGCCACCTCGGGGGCGAGCTCGCTCTTGCCCGAGGCGGTGGGCCCCACGAGGAACAGGAGCGGCCCGCTCTCCAAGGGGTCGGTGGGGTCGCCCCCGGGGGATTCCTCCTGGACCATCGCTCCGCAGGATAGGCCAGAGGGGGCCCCGGGCGAAGTCGCCTGGGGCCTCCCGTGACGGTCGCGGGCCCAGGAACTACTCTCTGACCATGATCCAACCCGTGCTTGCCGCCGTGCTGCTCCTCCAAGGCCCGCTCCTGTGGTGCGCCGTCCAGGATCCCGCGCCGGCAACCCCGCCCGCGACTCCTCCGGCGGTCCCGACCGTGACCCGCGGGCCCCAGGAGCTGCTGCCCGGGGCTTTGCCCCAGGACGCGTCGCCTGCGGCGCGCGAGTGCTGGTCGAAACTGGTGGCGGCCCTGAAGCCCGTGCCGGTGGAGGGCGCTGGGGCCAGCGGTGAGGCAGCCATCGATGCCTTCGATTTGTGGATCGACACGCGCGTCACCTCGGAGAGCGAGCAAGGGGGCAAGCAGACCAACGACCTGAAGATGCGCTATCGGTACCTGGGCCCGGGCTTCGTGCGCACCACGATGCTCGACAGCCGCGTGGACCGCCTCCGTGGCCCCGATGGGGACTGGCTCCTGGATCCCGCCAAGGGCGACGCGATCGAGCTGCGCGGCCAGGACTTCGCCCAGGACCGCCGCGAACTGGGTCAGACGCTTTCGATCGCGCGCAATTACCTGGCCCTGGCGGAGCCCGCCCGCCTGCGCATCGCGACCCTCGAGATGCTCTCCGGACCGCCCGCGGGCCTGCCGTCCCTTCCCAAGGACAAGGTTCGCAAGGACACGGCCCTGCCGCGCGCGGCGGAACTCACCTGGATTGCCCTGACGAGTCCGGACTTCCAGGTGGTCGAGGCCAGGAAGTCGAAGCAGGCGCTGATGTACCGCGTGCAGTTGGGCCTCGATCCCAAGACCCATCTGCCGCTGCTCGCCACGATCTGGCAGGACGAGGCCGGCACCATGGTGGCGGAAGGGGCCGTGCTCGTGGACCTGATCGAGTCCAAGCACTTCCGGCCCCTCGACGGCCGCACCGTGCCGGGCTGGTTCAACGTCTACGACGCGCGATTGCCCTCGTCGCCCTTCGTGTTCCAGGATGCGCCGCGGGCCTCGGTGTTCGTCAAGCCCGGCAGCACGCTGCGGCCCAAGCTCACCGCCGACGACTTCCGTCCCCAGCGGGCCCGGTAGCCGGGTGGGGATCCCCCGGTGCCGCGGCGCGGCCCGGAGTCCTGGGACTAGCGCCGGTGAAAGGCCTTCTCCAGGTCCGCCAGGCTGAAGCGCACGCGGGTGGGCCGGGCATGGACGCAGGTCTGGTCGCTCGCGAGTCCGGCGCCCTGGAGAAGCAGCGCCCGCATCTCCTCCAGCGAGAGTGCGTCGCCGGCCATGACCGAGGAGCGGCAGGCGGCGCGGTGCAGCACTTCCTCCAGCACCTTCTCGCTGGTGGGCGCCGCGCCGCGCTCCTCCACGGCCGCCAGCACGTCGCGCACCAGTTCGCCCGGCGTGGCGCGCGCGAGCCGCGCGGGCACGCCGTGGATCGCCACGGAGGTGGCCCCGAAGGGTGCCACGTGGATGCCCAGGCGCTCCAGGGCGGACTGGTGCTCCAGGGCCAGGCCCACCTGGACGCGCGAGAGTTCCAGGATCTCGGGCACCAGGAGCCGCTGGGCCTCGATGGCGCCGCGCTCCAGCTCGCGCTTCAGCCCCTCGAAGTTGATGCGCTCGTGCAGCGCGTGCTGATCGAGGATCTCAAAGCCGTCCGCGAGCGCGCGCACGATGAAGGTGCGCGCCACCTGCATCAGCGGCAGGTCCGCGGCCGGAATTTCCTCCGCGGGTCGCGCAGGGCCTGGGCGGGTGTCCTGGGCGATTTCGCCCGGGCGCCCTCCCGCCGCGGCGGCGAACGGGCGCGGAGGCGACTCCCGCAGCAGCGGGGTTCCTGCCTGGGGCCCGGCCGCGGGCCAGCCCGTGGGAGCGGCCGCGCCGGTCGCGAAACCCAGGAGCGGCGTCGCGGTGTCCAAACTCCCTTCGCGTTTCCAGGCGCGTTCCAGCATGGCCGCCCCCGGTGTCGCCATGTCCGTGCGCGCCACGGCTTCGCGCAGGTGGTGCACCAGGAACCCGAACAGGCGTCGCTCGTCGCGAAAGCGCACTTCCGCCTTGGCGGGGTGCACGTTGACGTCCACCAGGGACGGATCGATCGACAGGGACAGGAACGCCACCGGCTGGCGGCCCTCGATCAGGAAGCCGCGGTAGGCGTCCTTGAGCACGCGCGAGAGCAGCTTGTCGCGCAGGGGCCGACCGTTCAGGAACCACATTTGTCGCGCGGTGTCGTGGCGCGCCAGTCGCGGCGGGGCCACGTACCCCGAAAGCACGCTGGTCCCATCGCGGGCCTCCACGGCCACCAGCGCGTCATGGAGCTCGGTGCCGAAGGTCCGACGCACGCGCTCCCGCAGGCCCATGGATCCCTCCACGTCGAACAACCTGCGTCCGTCGTGGGTGGCCACGAAGCCCACGCCCTCGTTGGCCAGCGCCAGCCGCTGGATCACGTCCAGACAGCGGCCCAGCTCCGTGGCCGTGGACTTGAGGAAGCGCCTCCGTGCGGGGTGTTGAAGAACAGGTCGCGCACTTCCACCGTGGTGCCCTCGGCCGATCCAGCCTCGCGCACCGGGGAGATCGCTCCGCCCTCGTCGCGCACCTCCGCGCCGAAGGCCGCCCCGCGCTCCCGGGACAGGATGCGCACGCGGGCCACGGCGCCGATGGAGGCCAGGGCCTCGCCGCGGAAGCCGAGCGTGGCGATGTGGTCCAGGTCGGAGACCTCCCGCAGCTTGCTCGTGGCGTGGCTGGCGAAGGCCAGTTCGAGGTCCCTCGCCCCCATGCCGATGCCGTCGTCGCGCACTCGCACCAGGGAGACGCCGCCCAGGGCCAGGTCCACCTCCACGTGGCGGGCGCCCGCGTCCAGGGCGTTCTCCAGGAGTTCCTTGACGGCCGACGCGGGCCGTTCGATCACCTCGCCCGCCGCGATCTGGTTCTTCACCAGCTCGGGCAGCACCTCGATGCGTCCCGCCGCGGAGCTCATGGGCGGGCCGCGGCGCGCGCGCGACGCCAGCGCAGGGCGAAGCGGAACAGGTCGTTGACGTCCACCTCGTGTCCGCGGCGCGATTTGCGCTCCAGCCGCGTGAGGTCGGCGGACATGGCGCGCCAACCCGCGGCATCGCGGGCCCCGAGCGCGGCCTGGAAGTCGCGCATCTGGTAGGCGCTGACGCCCGCCAGGCCGAGGGCCTCCTCCTCTGACTTGCCGGCTTGGAGCGCCGCGCTGGCGGCGGCTCCCTTGCGCACCTGGGAGCGCAGGCCGTTGAACAGGATCTCGCGCAGGGCGTCGCCCTTGACCTCCAGCTTGCCGTCCTTGGCCTTGAAGCCCGAATGGAACAGGCCCTCGAGGCCCCGCAGCGCGGCGGCGACTTCACCGCGCGCCAGACTGCCCGCCAGGTCGAAGGGCGACACCGGCGCGGAGGCCTCCAGCTGCCGCAGGTATTCCTGGCCCCCGGAATGGCGGAACTCCCCGAGCTTGCTGTCCAAGGCGCACAGATCGGAGCCCACGGCGGACACCACCAGGACCGCGCCCTCGCCGCTGAGCTTGAGCCCCAGCTCCTTCGCCCGCGCCACGGTCCATTGGACCACCTCGGTCCGCCGCGGGTCGGGATCGCGATCCCAGGGCGCGGGCTTGTCGTAGAGCCTGCGGAACGTGAGCAGGGCTCCGCCCGCCGCGACGATGGCCTTGACCACGGCGTTGTCAGCTCGAAGGCCCTCGGCCACGAGCACCACGCTGCCGGCCTTGGCCGTGAGGAACTTGCCGATGGCCCGCGCCACGGGCCGCTCGGCGCCGCCGTCCTTCTTGAGCAGATCCTCGGGGGCGTGGATCACCACCAGCCGGCCGGCGGAGAACAGCCCGCCGCCCACCAGATCGTCTTGGAGCCGCGTGACTTCGAAGGCGCTTTCCTTGACGTCGTGGACGCACACCTCGTACTGCAGCTCCCGGGCCCGGCCGCGCAGCAGGTCCAGGGCTCCGTTGCGGTAGAAGAGCTCTTCCCCGCGCACGACATAGCCGGGGGCCGGTGCCCCGCGCCCCAGGGAGGCGCGCAGTCCGTCGAGCACTTCCTCTGGATGCGCTTCCTTGGCCACGGGCGGCGATTGTAGCGCCCTTTCAGGCCGCCAGATCCAGGACGAGGCCCGCGAAAAGGCCCACGCCGACCCAGCCGTTGAAGGTGAAGAAGGCCAGATTGACGCGCGACAGATCGCCTTCGCGCACCAGCGTGTGTTCGATCGCGAGCAGCAGGGCCGCCAGGACCACCGCACCCCCGTAGACCCAACCCAAGTGGGCCTCCCGGGCAAAGGCGCCCAGAGAGACCACGGTGCCCACGTGGCAGAGGCGCGAGATCCACAGCGCGCGGCCGACGCCGAAGCGCGCGGGCACCGAGTGGAGCCCCTCTGCGCGGTCGAACTCGGCATCCTGGCAGGCGTAGAGAATGTCGAACCCCGCGACCCAGGTGAGCACGGCCGCGGCGAGCAGCAGGGGCTCGATGCAGCGGGCGTCCAGCGCTCCGCGCACGGCGAGCCAGGCGGCAGGCGGCGCCATGGCGAGCGAGAAGCCCAGCACCGCGTGGCACCACCAGGTGACGCGCTTGGTGAAGCTGTAGAGGAACAGGACACCCAGCACCAGGGGCGACAGGGCGCCGCACAGGGGACCTAGCACCCAGGCCGTGGCCAGGAAGGCCGCCGCGCACAGGGCCACGAGCCACGCCACCGCGCGGGGCGAGATCCTGCCCGCGGGCAGCTCACGGCCGCGCGTGCGCGGATTGCGCGCGTCCAGATGGCGGTCCGCCAGCCGGTTCATGCCCATGGCCGCGGTGCGGGCCAGGACCGCGGCCAGCACGATCCCGGCCAGGAGTCCCAGGGGCGGAGTGCCGCGGCGCGCCAGCCAAGCCCCTTGCAGGGCAAAGGGCAGGGCGAAGATCGAGTGGGAGAAGGCCACCAGGCGCCCCCAGTCGCGCGCCCGGCCCAGGACCGCGGCGAGTGCGCTCACGGAATCGCGGCTCCCCCATTGCCCGCCAGGGGATCCCTGGGGGGTGCCGCCCCGGTGCCCGGATCCTCGGCCGCGGGCGAGAGCCCCTTCCAGCGCGCACCCACGCCGTGGGCGAGCCCCAATCGATCGAGCACCTTGCCCACCACGTGGTGCACCAGGTCCTCCACGGTCTTCGGCCGATGGTAGAAGCCCGGAGACGCCGGCAGGATCACGGCGCCCAGGCGCGCGAGTCGCAGCATGTTCTCCAAGTGGATGGCGGACAGGGGCGCCTCCCGCGGCACGAGGATCAAGGTGCGGCCCTCCTTGAGCGCCACGTCGGCCGCGCGCTCCACCAGGTTGGAGCTGAATCCCACGCTGACTCGCGCCAGGGTGCCCATGCTGCACGGACAGAGGATCACCCCGGAGGTCAGGGCCGTGCCCGACGACGGCGGCGCCTCGACCGCGGCCGAGTCGAAGGCGCGCACATGGCCGGCCACCTCCGCGCCCAGCCAGCCGGGAAGTGCCGCGGCCAGCCCCTCGCCGTGGAGGCCGGCCTCGACGCCCAGCTCGTGCCGCAGCACCTTGCAACCCGCGTCGGTGATCGACACGTCGACGCCCACTCCGCGCGCACGAGGGCTTGAATCAGCGCCGCCGCATAGGCGTGGCCGCTCGCTCCGGTGATGCCCACAAAGGCGCGCTTCATGTCAGGACGTCGGGATCGATCCCGATCAAGAGGCCCAGATTGAACAACGCGTGGGCCCCGGCCGCGACCCCGGGTCCCCGCATTCGGTACAGAATCCCCAGCAGAAGGCCCGCGGAGGCCAGCCAGAGGAAGGCGGGCCAGGTGAAGGCGGCTCCGCCCTCCCACAACAAGTAGGTGAAGCGCCGGAAGTGAAAGGCGGCGAAGCCCAGGGCCGAGCCTGTGAGCGCCAGGAGATCGGCGCCCCAGATCGCGGGACGCTCGGAGACCTTCAAGAGCCTGAGCGCGCGCACCAGGGTCCAGTAGAGCAGGCCGTACAGGCCGATGCGGAACACGAGTTCCTCGTACACCGAGCCGCCGAAGACCAGCGCCGCGGTCCCGAGCTCGGGCGCGCTGCGCGAGCTGTCCCAGGCGACGTCGATCTGGTCGGTCCAGCGCATCCACAAGGCCGTGACTCCCACCAGCGCGGGTCCCAGGGTCAGCGCTGCCACGCAGGATTCCAGCCAGATGCGCGCCAGCGACTCGCGCACCCGAACGCCGTGGCGCCGGCACAGGTGGAGCGCCACCACGGTGAAGGCGGCGATCAGCCCCAGGCGCACTCCATCGGCCCACTCGCCCAGGGGCGAGAGCCACAGCGAGAGGAGCACCTCGGCCCCATTGCGCCGCGCGCCGTCGTATTGCCGCACGGCGAGCTCATAGCAGGCGAACATGGGCAGCATGGAGATCCAGGCCGGCGAGAGCGCGTGCCCCGGCCAGGGCGCGCCGCGGACCTCCGGCTTGGGCGACCTGCGGGCCATCTACCGCGCCGCGGGCACGCGTCCCCAGTGCAGACAGGCGATCCCGCGCGTCAGAGGCCGAAAACCGCACTCCGTCAGCCCCACGGCCTCCAGATCCCGCTGGAATTCCTCCGGGCTCGGCCAGGCGAGCACCGTGCGCGGCAGGTACTGATAGGCCTCGACGTCCCGGGACACCAGTCGGCCCAGGGTCGGCAGCACGCGCGTGAAGTAGAAGCGGTACAGCCGCCCGAGGATCGCACCGCGCGGCGTGGTGAACTCCAGCACCAAGACGCGGCCGCCCGGGCGGGTGACCCGCGCCAGCTCCGCCAGGCCCGCGCGCGCATCGGCCAGATTGCGCACGCCGAAGGCCACGCTGGCGACATCCGCGATGCCCGAACGCACGGGCAGGGCCAGCGCATCGCCGTGGAGGAACACCGCGCTCTCCCCGGATCGCGCGAGCTTGGGTCGCGCGCGTTGCAGCATCTCCGGCGTGAAGTCCACGCCCACCACGTGCGCGCCGTGGCGGGCGAAGGCCGCGGACAGGTCCCCCGTGCCGCAGCAGGCGTCCACCACCACGCGTCCCTCGATCGGCCCCGCGGCTTCGACCGTGGTGTTCCGCCAGGCCCGGTCGATGCCCAGGGAAAGCAGCCTGTTCAGGAGGTCGTAGCGCCCGCTGATGCGAGCGAACATGGCGCGGACTCGGGCGGGATCGGGCATGGCCGGCGGAGAGGATAGCAGCTGGCCACCCGCCTCACGGCAGTCCGAAAACGGCGGCGCCCGCGGAAGGGACACTTCCGCGGGCGCCGCCCACTCCTCAGAGGGCCGTGCCGCCTATTGGCGCCAGTAGTCGCACAGGCCGGTGATGCCGGACGCCTGGATCGACTGGATGTTCGGGAGGAACACGTTGGTGTCGAAGCGGCGATAGCCCGGCGAGCCGACGTCGATCACGTCCACGACGCCCGGCCCCTCGGTGGAGGTCGGGATGGCGAGGAACATGAAGTTCGGCGACTTCGCGGCGACCACCACGCCCGGACCGATGCGCACCGACGACTTGCCGTTGGTGTTGATCGGCGTGCCCGCACTCTGCACCGGCGCCTGGTTGGGGGTACCGCCCAGGTTGATCATGTCGTCGAAGGCGATGTCGACCGGCACGCCGGTCAACTCGTCGGGACCAATCGAGACGTTGACCCGGAAGCTCATGTCGCGGAAGTTCGGGATCAACACCGATTGGATGTTGATCGGCAGCACGCCCGGGATCGCGGAGTCGATCACCAGGTTGGTGACCGCGCCCCCGGCGATGCCCGACTGGCTGCCGTTCAGGTTCAGCTTGTTCTCGTGCAGGATCCAGATGCTGCCCTCGAGACGGTTGAAGTCGAGCACGATCTTCTTCGGCGAGTCGAAGATGAACGGGGGCTCGCCGAGGATGTCGTCGTATCCCCAGCCGTTGACGCCGTTCGGGCCCGATTCGAAGACGGCGAGCGCGCCGTCGCGGTTCAGGATGAAGGCGTTGTAGACGTTGCGGAAGAACCCGAAGTTGACGTTGCGCTGTTGGATCGCCACGTCGAACGGACGGGACAACTGGCTCGAGACCGTCTTGCGGATCGCCAGGGAGGCGACGCCGATGATCGAGACGGTGCTGTCCAGCTCGTTGCAGACCATGATGTCCTCGTTGCCCGGATCCCAGGCAATGCCCTGGGGTCCGTGACCGACTTCAAGCACCTTGACGACCTGGTGGAAGGTCGAGGAGGCCGGCTGGATGTCGATGAACGTGACGCTGTCGGAATCGCGGCTCGTCACGGCCAGGAAGTCCAGGTTCGGCGCCATGGCGAACTCGGTCGGGTCGGCCACCGCGATGCGGTCGAGGACCGTGAAGCGGTTCGAGTTCAAGACCACGATCTCGCGCCGGGCCTGGTCGATCACGTACAGGAAGTGCCCCACCTGCTGGCGCATCATGTAGTCGACGCACTGCTCGAGCGGGCGGACAGGGCTCGGGCCCTCGAACCAGCCGTTCTGCTGCTTGGCGAGCAGGCCGCTGGGGCGCGTGTTGCTGATCGGCACGCCGAAGGGGTCGCCGGGCGTCAGCAGGTTGCTGCGACCCAGACCATTGATGCTCGCCGGCGGCGGGGGCTGGATGATCTCGAACGAGGTCGGTTCCTGTCCGCCGATGAAGGGCGAGATGCACAGCGGGGGGAAGACCAGCGGCGGAGGATTGGGGTGCGGCGCCCAGGAGACCAGGTTGCCGCCGCCCAGGGAGAACACCGCCAGACCGACGCCCGGCAGATTGGGGACGTTGGAGGGAACGATGGTCGACTGGGAGCTCTGGGAACCGAAGGCCGCGGAAATCGACTTGCGACCGCGGATGGCGCACAGGTTGCCGCCGCCCGCCTGGCAGCCCGAGGCTTCCTGGCCGTTGTTGAAGACCACGTCCAGGGGCCAACCGATCGCCATGTCCCCCACCGTGGTGACCACGGGGGAGCGCAGCAGCAGGTCGTTGAGCGACGAGTCCTTCGTCAGGGTGAACACACCCGACGAACCACCGTCCACCGTGCAGCTTCCAGGCGCCAGGGGCGGCCTGAGGATCGAACCCTGGATCAGGTTCGGGTTGTTGGGGAAGTTGGTGTTCCCCTGGATCATCTGGTTGCTGTTGAAGGTCGGATTGCCCGTCGACTGGCCGAAGCCGTTGAGGTCGATCACGGACACGCCCTGGATCTGGCCGCCGGCGCGGATGGCGTAGATCGCATCCGGAGTCACCGGGGCATTGATCAGGCCGGGACCCTCGCCCGTCTCGAACGAGGTCTGGGCCGCAGTGCCGTTCAGGTTGCCCGGCAGGTCCTGCACCTGGTTCGAGTTGAAGGCGATCGTGACCGTGTTGAACGTCCCACAACCGAAGGTCGCCGGCCCGGAGCCCGGGAAGTTGAAGGCGGGCGTCAGTTCCCAGGTCGAGAAGTCATAGATGCTGACCGGCAGGATCGAGAACGGCACCGTGACCACCTGCGTCGTGGGACCGAACGTCAGGCTGATGGCGGGGCTGGTGACGGGCACCTGGGCGCTGGGCAGGTTGCCCACCGACAGCGGCTGCACCGGCTCGGTGTAGCGCACGAGCACGTTGGTCAGCGGATCCACGCCCGTGTCGCCCAGGGCCGGAATGGTGTCCGGGTGGCTGTTGGGCGAAGGGGTCTGGGCGACTTCGGGCTTGATCGTGTCGGCGCCCACCGTGGTGCTGCCCAGGGCGGGACGCGCGAAGGCGCGACCGCTCTTCGAACGCACCGCGGTCGTCGCCTGCACGCGGATCTGGCGGTTGGCGGGGAACGTCTCGTGGGTGGCCAGGTCGCCGTCGGCGTCCGGGATGAACACGAACGTGGAATTCTTCAGCAGCACGTCCGCACCGTTGAACGCGACCGTGCTCTCCGTGCCGGGGAAGCCCACGCCGGGCGCGACCGTGGAGCCTGCCAGGGGCGGGATCGCCGTGTTGGCGATGGGTTTGCCCGTGGAGTCAGCGCTCACCCACTGCTCCAACTGCAGTTGGGGCGGATTGCCAACGACGGTGGTCGAGTAGGTCTTGCCCCCGACGAAGCCGCGGCCGCGCACCAGCGAAGTGGTGTTCGTGGACGGATCCACCGCGATCACGGCGATGTTCGTCGTCAGGCCGGAGTTGGCCTGGCCGGCCGGCGACTTGCTCAGCACCGTGTCGATGTCGAGGTCGGCGCTGAACTCCAGGAAGATGAACTGGTTGCCCAGATCCCCGTTGGGCAGGATCGTCGTGGTCGGCAGCTCCGTGGGAGCGATCAGCGGGTTCGACGGCCGCACGTTGTCGGCCAGATCCGACAGCTTTCGGATCGAGATGATCTCGTTGGTCGGGTTGCCCAGGGCGTCAGGTTTGTGGACCTGATAGGGCACCATGACCCCGAAGCCGTTGGACATTTGGATCAGGTCCATCGAGGACCCGGATCCGCCCGCGCCGGAGCCGCCGCAGGCGGCAAGGAAAAGGGTGGAGAGGCCGCAGAAGGCCAGTGCCGACCGTTGAATCATGGACATCTTCGCCAGGTGGGTAGTGCAGGATCGATCCCGCTGGGGGGGTGGCCAGGATAGCGCGCCACGCGTTCGAAAACCTGCGTTGTTTCTCGGGTGTCGGTGAATTGCCGTCCGTACGCCTGAACCTCCCCCACGGGGGCGGTCCGCGAACTGTGTTCCCTGGGCCCGCGGCCCCTCCGGGTGCCGCCCGGGGGGGGCGGCATTCGATCGGGGGCCCGCGCGGGTCCCCCTCCAGGGCCCACAGCACCTTCGGGGAGGCCGGGTTACGACGCCGGACCCGGTTCCATGGAGGCCCAGGGCCCCCTGGGCCCCCAGGAGTGGGGTGCCGGGGAGCCTGCCCGGGGTCATTCCCCCGGGCCCCGCCGGCCGCCGCGGCTTGCCCGGGGCCCCCCCCGCGGGCCTGCGGGCACGGCTGTGGGAGCGGTTCAGGGAGGAAGGACGGCGGCGCACGCCGGCTCTACCCTTTGCCCATGCCGCGGTTGCCGGGATCCCGTCCCCCCGGGATCCCGTCCCCCCGGGATCCCGTCCCCCGGATCCCGTCCCCCGGGCTCGGGGCCCTGGGGCCCGGGGGGGCCTCCGCACACGGCCAGCCCGACCGGCAGGGAGGAGCGGGGCTCGCCCTCCGGGTCAGAGGCGAGGGAGAGGCCCACGGGGCGAGGCGGGTCGGAGACCTTCGCGGGGCGGGCCGCCCCAGGGGCGAGGGAGCGTCGCTGCGCCCTTCGGGGCATGCGCTCGCGGGGCTATGCTCGGCCCATGCCCGCCGAACCGTCAGCGTTCCGATCCGAGTTGCAGGACGAGACGGGCGCACTGCCCCGTCAGGAGTTGGAATTCGAGAACAGCCTGCGGCCGAAGAGCTTCGCCGAGTTCGTGGGCCAGGAGCGCTGCCTCGACAATCTTGCGGTGGCCCTGCGCGCGGCGCGCGAGCGCGACGAAGTCCCCGATCACGTGCTGCTCTCCGGGCCCCCGGGCCTGGGAAAAACCAGTCTGGCGCGGATCCTGGCCGGCGAAATCGGCGCGACGCTGCACTCCAGCACGGGGCCGGCCCTGGAACGCGCCCGGGATCTCGTGGGCATCCTGACCCAGCTCAAGCGCGGGGATGTGCTGTTCATCGACGAGATCCACCGCGTGCCCGCGCCCGTGGAGGAATTCCTCTACACGGCCATGGAGGACTTCACGGTCGACCTGACCCTCGACCAGGGTCCCAACGCCCGCATCCTGCCGCTCAAGCTCGCGCCCTTCATGCTGGTGGGAGCGACCACGCGCGAGGGCCTCTTGTCCGCGCCCTTCCGCGGCCGCTTCGGCCACCTGGAGCGCCTGAGCCCCTACCCCACCGGGGATCTGGAAAAGATCCTGGAGCGTTCCGCGGCCATCCTGGGCGTCGAGCTGGAGTCCGCCGCCGCGCGCGCGATTGCCATGCGCAGCCGGGGAACGCCGCGCATCGCCAACCGATTTCTGAGGCGCGTGCGCGACCTGGCCCAGATCCGCGGCGCGCGGCGCATCGAGGAAGCCGTGGCCGTGGCGGCCCTGACTCGGCTGGGGGTCGACGACCACGGGCTGGAGGACCTCGACCGCCGCATTCTCGCGCTGCTCGCGCGCGATCCCGAGCGTCCCCAGGGCCTGAAGACCATCGCGGCGGAAGTCGGGGAGGCCGAGGACACCATCGAGGAGGTCTTCGAGCCCCATCTGCTGCGCTCGGGCTTCCTGCAGCGCACTGCGCGCGGACGGGCGATCACCGACGAGGGGCTGCGGGCCATCGGACTGCCGCCCCGCGTGCGCGAAGGCGGCGACCGCGCGGCGGGACTGTTCCCCGGATGAGGCATTGATGGCCACCGTCCCGGGCGCCTGGTCCCATGGGCTCGCACCCGCGGCCCCGCTGCTGCTCCTCCTGGCGGCCCTGGCCTGCGCACCCCTGGGGCTCGGGCCCAAGGGAACCCGGGCGCCGGAGCCAGCCCGCGCCGACGCGGATTCGAGGGAAGCCGCCGGGAATGCGGTGGCGGCGCTCCAGGCTCCCGCTCCGGCCAAGAACGGCGCCGCGGCCCCGCGCTGGAAGGCCGAGGGCCTGGTCTCTGTGCGGCTCTCGCGCTTCGAGCAGCGCGGCGAACTCGTCGTGCGCGGAGCTCGCGGAGGCCGGGGCGCGTCCCTGTCGATCGAGGTGCACCGTCAGGGTGCGGCGCTGCGCGTGGCCCAGGGCGCGGCGCCCTCGGCCGAAGCGCTGATCGAGCCCCAGGATCCCGCCGCGGGCCTGCAGCTCGACGGAGCGCGCTACCGGGGCAAGCTGCGCCTGCGGCCCCATGGGGAGGGCGGCCTCTCTGTCGACAACCTCCTGGATCTGGAGGATTACGTGGCGGGCGTGGTGGCCGGGGAGGTGCAGCTCCTGGGCTCCTCCCGCGCGGAGTTGGAGGCCCAGGCCATCGCCTCGCGCAGCTTCGCGCTGGCCCAATTCGAGGCCCGCGGCGCGCGCTCCCTGGAAGTGCGACTCCAGGACAGCACCCGCGACCAACGCTACGTGGGCGTGTTCGAGCCCACGCGCGAAGAGCGTTCCCAGCGTGCCGCGCGCGAACTGGCCGCCGCGATCGAGGCCACCCGCGGTCTGGTGCTGGAGGAGAACGGCGCCACGCTCGATGCGCGTTTCCACGCCGCCTGCGGCGGCCGCACGGCCGATGCCGCCGATGTGTTCCCCGAAGCCGCGCGCTTCCGCTCGCTCACCAGCGTGGACTGTCCGGCCTGCGGCGGGTCCGCGGCCGAGGGAGGTGCGGTGCTTCCCGCCGCCCAAGGGGCCGACCTTTCGTGGCGCGCATCCCTGGACCGGGGACGGCTCGACCTCCTGGCGCGCGCCCTGGGCGTGGGCACGCGCCTGCTGACTCTGGCTCCCCTGCGCCGGGATCGCGGCGGCCGCTGGGTCGAAGTGGAAGTCACCGGCGACCGCGAGCGGCGCCAGATCTCCTTCGAGACCCTGCGGCGCGAGTTGCGCGACAACGCCGTGGCCTCGAACCTCGTGCTGCTCACGGAGCCCCGTCCGGGCAAGCCCATCGAAGGCAGTCTGATGTTCGTGGGGCGCGGCCGTGGGCACGGAGTGGGCCTGTGCCAGAACGGCTGTCGCGTCGCGGCAGCCCGAGGCTGGTCGGCGGAACGGATCTTGGCCCACTTCTATCCGGAGAGCGCCGTGGTGGATGGACGCCGCTAGCCCCGTGGACGCCGGCGCGGCAGGCCTGCAGGGCGACGGGCGGCGCGCCGCCGGCTCGACCTCCGTGGAGGCCGGCGGTCCCGCCAGCGCCCCCGCGGGCGGCGGGAGTCGCGGGGGATTCTCCTTCGAGCTTCGGGCGCAGGACGTTGCCACGCGCGCCCGCTGCGGAGTCTTCAGCACGCCCCACGGAGAGGTCGAGACCCCGGCCTTCATGCCGGTGGGAACGCGCGGCACGGTCAAGGGCGTGCTGCCCTCGCAGCTGCGAGAACTGGGCGCGCGCATGCTGCTCGCCAACACCTATCACCTGCACCTGCGGCCCGGCGAAGACGTGGTGCGCGCCCTGGGCGGACTGCACCGCTTCATGAATTGGGACGGGCCGCTGCTCACCGATTCGGGCGGCTACCAGGTGTTCAGCCTGGCGGGCATCAGCCAGGTGGACGACGACGGCGTGACCTTCCAATCGGTCGTGGACGGTGCCCGCGTGCGCTTCACGCCCGAGCGCGCCGTCGAGGTCCAGGCCGCCCTGGGAGCCGACGTGCAAATGGCTTTCGACCAGTGCCCCGCGGATCCGCGCGACCGGCGCCTGGTGGAGGAGGGCGTGCTGCGCACCCAGCGTTGGCTGGAGCGTTGCGTGCGCGCCCACCGCGCGCTGGGCGGAGAATCCCGCGGCCAGGCGCTGTTCGGCATCGTGCAGGGCGGCGTGTTCGCCGACCTGCGCCAGAGTTGCCTCGAGGCCGTCTGCGCCCACGACCTCGTCGGCTACGCCATCGGCGGCGTCAGCGTCGGCGAGACGCGCGAGGACATGCGCACGGCCGTCGAGTGCACGGCGCCGCTGCTGCCCGCCCACAAGCCGCGCTACCTGATGGGCGTCGGGATGCCGGAAGACTTCTTCGACGCGGTGGCCCAGGGCGTGGACCTGTTCGATTGTGTCACGCCCACGCGGCACGGTCGCACGCACCAGGCCTTCACCTCCCTGGGCCAGCTCAACCTGCGCAATGCGGACTTCGCGCGCGACCTGCGCCCCCTGGATCCGGAATGCGACTGTCCCTGCTGCACGGGCTTCAGCCGCGGCACGCTGCGGCACCTGTGCAAGTCCAATGAGATGCTCGGGGCCCAGTTGTTGACCCTGCACAACCTGCGCTTCTTCGCGCGGCTCTTCGAACGCATGCGCAGCGCCATTCCCCGCGGCGAACTCACGCGCCTGCGGGAAGCCGTGCTGCCCACGGCGATGCGCCGCGTCAGCGCCAAGGAACTGGCCCGCTAGGGGCCCCCGCGCCGGTGCTCACCGGTGCTCACCGGTGCGCAGCCGTGCTCAGCGGCGCTGGTAGTCCGGACACTGGCGCGCGTTGGGGCGCTCTCGGCGCTTGCACACGTTGCCGTAATCCAGCTTGCACGAGTCGCACAGCGGCGGCGCGGGCTCGAGCCCGAACAGCCGCCGCGTGAAATCCCGCAGCGAGGAGAAGAGCTTGCCCACGGGCCTCCCCGTCGGAACGGGCCAGCTCCCCTAGCGCTCCTTGCGGCCGGAAAGCACCTCGATGCGGCGCACGTCGATCAGGCGCGGCACGGCCACCTTGCCGATGTCGCCCGGCGCGTAGGAGCGCAGTTCGCTGCCGTTGATCCCCACCTCGTAGCCGACGTAATCGGCCAGGTCGTAGCGCCCGTTGCATTGGATCTCCGCCACGGGGTCGCCGCCCCAGCGAATCAAGTAGGTCGTCGGCTGGCCGGAGACGACCTTCTTTTCGATCCAACCGCGGGTGTCGAAGCGGCCGCTGTAGATGTCCTTGTTCTTGGCGGCCTGGGCCAGGGCCTCCTGCCGGCGCAGATTGTCCTGTTCCATGCGCTCCTTCTGGGCCTGGAGTTCGCGCTTGAGCTCCAGGGCTTGCACCAGGGTGTCCACCTGGTCGAGCCCCTTCTTCGCCAGTTCCTTGGTGGCGCCGTCCTGGAGGCTGTCGAAGACCCGCTGGTACTGGTCTCGCACAGGAGCGAACTGCGGCTGAGCACTGGCCTTCTCGCGAGCCAGGGCCGCGTCCGCTGCCTTGAGGGCTTCGACCGCCTCCTGGGGAGACAGGGGACCCGCGGGAGCCGCCGAGCCGGAATCTCCGGCGGCGGTCTCCACACCGGCCGCGGCCGCGGCGGCCGCCCCAGAGTCGGCGGCGATGCCCGCCGGCCCGGCGGCCTTGGCAGCGCCAAGGCTGCTCGCCGGCGTGCGCTTCCTGGCCTCGATCACCGCCCCGGCCCAGGCCGCCGCGCCATCGGTCCCGGAGGCCAGGGCCTCGCACTCGGACTTGGCCACGAAACCCCGGACCCCGGGAGGCGAGTAGACCTTGATCCAGTCCTCGGCCAGCGGCTTGGCCGCGTCGTTCCTGGCGATCAGGCGCACGCGGTCGCCCTTGGAGAGGTTCGGCTGAAGCGGGTAGCTCTCCGGACCGCTGGAGGGCAGGGGCCGTGCGCGCACGTCCGAGCCGGTGATTTCCAGCACGCCCGCCTCGGAGGAGGCCTTGACGAACTGGCCGTAGACCCAGATCTCGAAACCGCCGGGCACTTCACACTCGAGCCAGTCGCCGCGCTCCTCGTAGACGGCCACCAGCGTGCCCGCCGGGAGCTTGGACACGCTCGCGCCGTTGGCATCGCCGAAATTCCGCGCGGTCGCGCCGGCGGAGGCCACCTTGAGGTAGCGCATGTACTTGGACTTCTGCGCGGCCGGCGGAGTCGCGGCGCCGGAGCTGCCCGCGGCTGCCGCGGGATTCGCCGGCTGCGCCGGCGTCTCCTGGGCCGCGGCGCTCGCCGCCAGCAAGACGGAGAAGGCCAGAGAAAGCAGAGAGGACGCACAGGACTCGGCGTGAACGTGCTGATCATGGGTGCAGGCCCTTCGAACGAAGGCTCGTGAGTGTTTCGCTGCGCGGAGATGGTGTCGCTTCGCGGAGGATGTTGCGCCACGCGGCCGCGAACTTTTGGTACAGCTCGCTCGTGAAGCGGGCGCGAAGCGGGCGCGACGCGCGCGCGCTCACCCTCGCTCCGTCCGCCGGATCGTAGCGGTCCAGGGGGACCACTTCCACAGCGACTTCGCGCCCAATCCAGCAGCTTTCCGTGACCTACTTTCCCTACATGGTCTTCGCGCGAGGGGAGGCCCACGCCGCGCGCTTCAGCCTGACCCAATCGGGCATGCCTCCCCCGCCCGACGATTTCGGCCTGCGGCTCGCCTCGGGCGCCGTGGACGCGGGCTACGCCGGCCTCGAGGCCCTGCCCGCCATGGAAGCCGCCATCGCCGCCTCCCTGGGCGTGGACCCGCGGCGCGTGATCGTCACCCTCGGGGCCACCGGAGGCATGCACCTCGCCGCCTGGAGTTTCTTCTGCCCCGGGTCCCGGGTGGCGAGCGAGACCCCCTCCTACGAGCCGCTGCGCTCCCTGCCCCAGGCCTTCGGAGCCGAGAGGGTGAGCGTTGGGCGGGATCCGTCGAACGGCTGGCGCCTGGACCCCGAGCGGGTGCGGCGAGCCCTGGCGGGCGCCCGTCCCGGCCACGTGTTCCTCACCAACTCCCACAACCCCACGGGCGCCCTGATGACGGGGTCCGAGGTGGCGCTCCTGGCCCGCGAAGCCGAACGCGCCGGCGGCGTCCTGGTCTGCTGCGAGGTCTACCTGGAGTTCGCGCCGCCGGATCGCCGCGAACCCGCCTTCCGGCTGGCCCCCAACGCGGTTTCCGTCTCCAGCCTGACCAAGGCCTACGGGCTGGGAGGCCTGCGCCTGGGTTGGATCGTCCTGGGCGAAGGCCTCGTGGACCAGCGCGAGAGGATCCTGGACCTGGCCTACCTGACCTATGTGGACCTGCCGACGCCGGCCCTGCGGTCGGGCCTCGCCGCCTTCGAGCGCGCGAGGAGCAGAGACCGCGCATCGAACGCGTCCAGCAGGGCTCGCTGCCGCTGCTCAAGGCCTGGCTGAGCCAAACCCCCGGCCTGTCGTGCGTGGAACCCGCCCTGGGCCTGACCGCCTTCCCCGCGTCGAAGGCGTTTGCGACACGCGGGCCCTGGGACGACGGCTGGCCCAGGAATTCGACGTGGGCGTGGTGCCCGGGGAGTTCTTCGACCTTCCCGGCCACCTGCGCCTGGGGTGCGGCCAGGAGCCCGACCGCCTGGCCGAGGCCCTGGAACGCCTAGGACGGGGAATCGCCGCCTGCCGGGCCTGAATCCCCGCCGGCGCCGGACCTGGTGCCGGACCTGGTGCCGGACCGCAATTCCGCAAGCAGGCGCTCGACGATCTCGCGCTCCAACTCCCGCAGGGGCCGTCCCGTGGCCCGCGAGAGCAGGGCCAGGTCGTCGTGCTCGGGAGACAGGTCCAGGGGGCCCGCGGCAGCGGCCCCGTGGCGCAGCTTGACCCGCACCGTGCGGCCGAGGAACTCCACGCTGCGCACCTCGCGCTCCAATTCCGTGCGCTCCACCGAGGTCCAGCGCAGCCCCAGGGTGGTCGAGTGCCGGAAGACCAACTCCTCCAGGGGCCGCCGGGACTCGGCTCGACACAGGGCCGAGAGCACGACCCCGGGACGGTCCTTTTTCATTTGGACGCCGGTGGACCAGACGTCCAGGGCACCCGCGGCCCGCAGCAGGTCCTTCAGGTGTCCGAGTTCCTCGCCGCCCATGTCGTCGAGGTTGACCTCCAGGAGCCAGGCCTGGCCCGAACGCCTGGCCTGCAGCTCCCGGCCGAGTTGCACCCGCAGGATGTTCGCCGGCCCGTCCCGGGGATCGCGGTGTCCCGCGGCGTAGCCGATGCGACGGCTCTCGAAGGCGCCGGGGGGGGCGAATTCGTCCACGAATTCCGCCAGCAAGGCGGCCCCCGTGGGCGTCAGGCGCTCCCCGCCTCCGCCGCCGATCACCATGGGCAGCCCGCGCAGGATCTCGGCCGTACCGGGCGCGGGCACGGGCATTTCGCCGTGGGCGCAGCGCACCGTGCCGGTGCCGGTGGTCGGGGGGATCGAGTACACGCGGCGCACGCCCAGGAGCTCGAGCGCGTGGGCGGCCCCACACACGTCCACCAGGGCGTCGATGGCCCCCACCTCGTGAAAGTGGATCTGTTCCACCGAGGTTCCGTGCACCCGGGCCTCGGCCTCCGCGATGCGGCGGAACACGGCACCGGCGCGAGCCCGGGCCCCCGGTCCGATCGGCGCCCGGCCCACCACGGCGAGGCAGTCGGAAAGTCCCCGGTGAGGAATCTTGGTCCCCGCGGGCCCGTGCTCGGGCGTGTGGACGTCCAGCATCAGTCCGGACAGAGATCCGCGCCAGGCCACCTGGGTCGTGCACCGGATCTCCCCCAGGTCCAGGCCGTCCGCCATGGCCTGCAGGTGCCCCAATCCGAACCGCGGATCGTCCAGGGCGATCAACGCTGCCAGGAACATGTCCCCCGCGAGGCCCGAGTAGGGCTCCAGGAACAGCGTGGTCGCTTCGGTCATGGCCGGAATCTACCCGGACCGGCGGCCCGGCGCCCGCCGCACTCCGCGGGCGCCTGCTCGCGCGGCACGGTCCCGCCGCGCGGGAGCACTCCATCGCCGGCGCCGGGTCGTGCCCGCGGGAGTCGCGAGCCGCTGGTCCCTCCGGAGTCTCCCCGGGGGCCGCGGCGCCGGCGGATCCGTCCGCGGAATCGCCGAGACCCTGGCGAGCGGCTGCCCTGGCCAAGCAGGCCACCGACACTTCTCGGGCGCCCGCGGAACGCAGTGCCCGGGCGCACTCGCCGGCCGTGGCCCCGGAAGTGACCACGTCGTCGACGAGGATCACGCGCCGCCCCTGGATCCGCGGGCGCGCACCCTCCCGCACGGCGAAGGCACCGCGCACGTTGGCCGAGCGGGAACGCGCCCCGGGGGCCCCCTGGGGCGAGGTGGCGCGCACTCTGCGGAGCGCGGTCACGCAGGGGAGTTCCAGGCTCGCCGCCAGGGCCAGGGCCACCAGGGCAGCCTGGTCGTAACCGCGGGCCCAACGTCGCAGGGGGTGCAGGGGCACCGGGACCACCAGTTCCGGAGCCGATTCCCCTGGCCGATCCGGCCCCGGCCCGCCCGGGGAATCCGGGCCGGGCGGACCCGCGGCCCCGGGGCGCCCGCGGCCACCCGGAACCCGAGGCCAGTTCCCCTCTGGACGCGAATTCCGCACACACTCCGCCAGGAGCTCGCCCAGGGGCCGCGCGAGGTCCGGTCGCGAGCCGTGCTTGAGCGCCAGGATCCAGGCCCGGGCCGCGGATCGTCGCCGTAGTCCGCGAGGGCCACGAGTCGACTCCACCCGGGTGGGTCGCGCCGGCAGGCGGCGCACAGGCTCCCCGGGGGAAGTCGCAGCCCGAGCCTGGCCGCGCAGCGGGCGCAGCGCGCGTCCGGCCCCCCGTGGGGCTCCCCCGCCGAGAGGCGAGGAGCGCTTGGGGAAGGTCCGAGGCGATGGGCGGCGCAGCACACGTCCGCCTCCGACCGCGCGCCGCACAGGGCGCAGTTCCAGGGGAACAGGGCGTCGGCGAATTCCGCCAGCGTCGCCCCCACGAGTCGAGCCCATCCCTGCAGGTCCACCACTCCTCGACCGGTCGACGGGCCCCAGGCGGGTCAATTTTGCGCAAGACCTCAGGCGCCGGCTTCGTCCTCGTCAAGCATCACGGGGGCGCGCGTGCCCGCCCTCGGCAGCGCCAGACCCAACTCACGGCGCAGGCGCTCGGCATAGGACTGCACGGCCTCCCCGGCCGCGGAATCGATGCCGAACAGGTCTCCCACCTCCTTCGCCAGGCCGGGATCGCGGTCGAAATCCGGCGGGTGCTGACGGAACCAGGCGCGCAGGTGCCGCCGCGCCGTCACCATCGACCACCACCAGGCGCTCAATTCCAGCAGGGCCGCGGCGAGCACCACGCCTCCGGTCCACAGGGCGGAGGACCCTGGACTCTCGGCGGGCTCGGGCACGGCGCGGGCGTAGAGCTGGGCCGCGAAGCCCGCCAGCAGCAGACCGAAACCCAGCAGAGTCTGCACGCGGTGGAACAACATCGAGCGCAGGGAACGCAGGTCGGCCCGCGGCCGCCCGAAACGCTCCTCCACGAGCGACTGGGGGTCGCGCACCAGGGTCCCGTGGGCCAGGAGCAGTCCGCCCGCCAGGCACAGCACGAGCCCGAGGCTCCCCCAATCGGGAGGCCCCCACAGGCGCTGCACCGCCAAGTCCGGCTCGAGCATGGGGCGACGGTAGGTCCGCCGTGGTCCCCTGGCAACCACCCGCGGTCTCGAACCGGGGAGCGTCCCGCTCCGCGGGCCCGAGCGGCCCGTCCTCGGCCGAGCACGGGGCACGAACACCGGCGGCGCAGTTGGCCCCACTGAGAGAGGGGTCTATCATCCGCCGCCCGCCCGGCCGCAACGCGCTCCCCGCAGAAGACCCCCAGCCCATGGCGACCGAAAACCCCCGGGATCCGGAGGGATCCCCGCCCCGCGCGCCCGACGTGATGCACATCGCGCGCCTCGCCCGACTGGCGATCGATCCCGCGCGCGAGCGCGAGGTGGGCCTGCAATTCGCTCGCATCCTCGACGCCTTCCAGACCTTGACCACCCTGGACGTCACCGGCGTCGAGCCCATGACGCGGCCCACGGACCTCACCGATGTGCTGCGGGAGGACCGCGAACGGCCGAGTCTCGCCGTGAACGCCGCCTTGGCCAATGCCCCCGCGCGCGTGGAGGACTTCTACAGCGTTCCCAAGACCATCGGCGGGGAAGCGTGAGCGGCACCTTCCACGAGTGGGACGCCAGCGGGCTCGCCCAGGGCTTCCACCGCGGCGATTGCAGCGCCGAGGCCAACGTCGAAGCCGCCTTCGCGCGCATCGAACTCCTGGACGGCGAGCTGGGGGCCTTCGCGGTGCTGGAGCGCGAGCGCGCGCTGTCCCTGGCTCGCGCCGTGGACCGCGAGCGAGCCCAGGGCATCACCCCCGGCCCCCTGGCGGGCGTGCCCGTGGCGCTCAAGAGCAACATGTGCTGGGAGGGCGTCCTGGCCCACTGCGGCAGCAAGATCCTGGAGGGCTACCGTCCGCCCTACAGCGCCACGTTCGTCGAGCGCCTGATCGCCGCCGGGGCGATTCCGGTGGGCATGACGAACATGGACGAGTTCGCCATGGGCAGCTCCGGCGAGAATTCGGCCTTCGGCATCGCGCGCAATCCCTGGGACACGCGGCGCACGCCCGGCGGCTCCTCCAGCGGCAGCGCCGCCGCCGTGGCCGCGGGCATGGTGCCGCTGGCCTTGGGCTCGGACACCGGCGGCTCCGTGCGCCAACCGGCGGCCTTTTGCGGCATCGCGGGCTTCAAGCCCACCTACGGGCGCGTTTCGCGCTACGGGCTGGTGGCCTTCGGCTCGTCCCTCGACCAGGTGAGCCCCTTCGCCCGCAGCGTGCGGGACCTGGAGCTCGTGACCCACGTGATTTCCGGCGTGGACGAGCGCGACTCCACCACGGCCCAGCTGCCCGCCCTCGATCCCGACCCGGCCGACGGCAACCTGCGCGGACTGCGCATCGGGATCCCCAGGCAGTACTTCCCCGCGGAGCTCGCCCCGGACGTGCGCTCCGTGTTGGACGCCGCCAAGGCCCAGTGGACCGCGCTGGGAGCCCAACTCGTGGACGTCGATCTGCCGCACACCGAGCACGCGATTCCCACGTACTACGTGGTGGCCACGGCGGAGGCTTCCTCGAACCTGGCGCGCTACGAGGGCATCCGCTACGGCCTGCGCGTGCCGGGCGACGGCAGCCTGCAGGGCATGTTCGCCGCCACCCGCGCGGCGGGCTTCGGCCCCGAGGTCCAACGCCGCATCCTCCTGGGCACCTACGTGCTCTCCAGCGGCTACTACGACGCCTGGTACAACCGCGCCCTGAAGGTGCGACGCCTGCTGCGCATGGAGTTCGATCGCGCCTTCGAGCAGGTGGACCTGATCATCGGTCCCACGGCGCCCACGGCGGCCTTCAAGATCGGCGAGAAGAGCTCGGATCCGATCGCCATGTACCTCTCCGACGTGATGACCGCGCCGGTGAGCCTGGCGGGCCTGCCGGGCCTGTCGATCCCCGCCGGCTTCGTCGCCGGCGAGGACGGGCAGGCTCCCCTCCTGCCGATCGGCATGCAGATCATCGGGCCGGCCCTGGCCGACGCGCGCGTGCTGCGCGCGGGCCGCATCTTCGAGGCCGCTACCGGCCACCATCTGCGCCGCCCCCCGCTCGCCGCCGCGGCCCGAGGCGGATCCTGACCCATGGTCGAAGTCCACGTGAGCGCACCTGTCGGAGTCGTCTCCCAAGTGACCGGGGAGCGCTGGATCCCCGTGATCGGCCTGGAAGTGCACTGCCAGCTCAAGACCTGGACCAAGCTGTTCTGCGGCTGCAGGAACGAGTTCGGCGCCCCGCCCAATTCGCGCACCTGCCCGGTGTGCACGGCCCAGCCCGGCGCGCTGCCGGTGCTCAATCGCGAGGCCCTGGAACTCGCCCTGCGCGCGGCGCTGGCCCTGGAGGCCGTGGTGGCGCGCCAGTCGAAGTTCGACCGCAAGAACTACTTCTACTGCGACCTGCCCAAGGGTTATCAGATCAGCCAGTTCGACCAGCCCTATTGCCAGGGCGGCGGGATCACGCTGGCCTCCGGAAAGCGCGTGCGCCTGACGCGCATCCACCTCGAGGAGGACGCGGGCAAGGCGATCCACGATCGCGGCGCCACCACGCTGGTGGACCTCAATCGCGCCGGAGTGCCGCTGATCGAATCGGTCACCGAGGCGGACCTGCAATCGTCGCAGGAAGCCTACGAGTACCTGACGGCGCTGAAGCAGATCCTGCAGTACGTCGGCGCGTCCGATTGCGACATGGAGAAGGGCTCCCTGCGCTGCGACGTGAACATCTCCGTGCACAAGCCGGGCGAACCCTGGCGCACGAAGGTGGAGCTCAAGAACCTGAATTCCTTCCGCAACGTCGAGGCCGCGATCGAGTACGAAATCCGCCGCCAGGTGGAAGCCTACGAGTCCGGCGATCCCTCCCAGCGCGTGGTGCAGGAAACGCGGCTGTTCGACGCCGCCCAGGGCGTCACGCGCAGCATGCGCAGGAAGGAGGACGCCCACGACTATCGCTACTTCCCGGAGCCGGACCTGCCGCCGATCACGATCTCGGAGGCCGTGCTCGAGCGGGCGCGCTCCAGCCTGCCCGAGTTGCCCGCGGCCCGGCGCACGCGCTACGCCGCGACGTTCGGCCTGTCCGCCTACGACGTGGGCGTCTTGACCGCCGACCGCGCCGTGTCGGAGTTCTTCGAGATCGTGGCGCGGCTCTCCAACCGGCCCAAGGAGGCCGCCAACTGGATCGCCAACGAGGTGCTGCGCCACATGGGTGACGCGACGCTCGGCATCCACTCGATCGACGAACTGCCCTTCCGGCCCCACGACCTGGCCCTGCTGATCGGCCTGGTGGAAGCCGGAACGATCTCGGGCCAGGCCGGCCGCACGGTGGTGCGCGCCATGTTCGAAACCGGCAAGGGGCCCAAGGAGCTGGTCCAGTCGCTGGGCCTCGAGCAGATCAACGATGTCGCCGCGCTCGAGCAATGGTGCCGCGAGGCTCTGGTGGGCAAGGACAAGATCATCGCGGACGTCAAGGCCGGCAAGGTCAAGGCCGCCGGCGCCCTCGTGGGCCCGGTGATGAAGGCCTCGAAGGGCAGCGCCAACCCCCAGGTGGTGCAGGAAATCCTGCTGCGCCTGATCGCGGAAATGCCCTGAGGCCCGGAGGCCTCACGCGCGCCAGCCCGCCCGGTGACGCGGCGGGCTGCTAGGGCCCGACGTCGAATTCGATGGCGTCGGTCAGCGTGGTGTCGTTGGGCGGCGTGAAGCCGTTGTCCCGGCCCCAGAATTGCGCTTGGACCTTCGTCCCGGGCACCTGCAGCTGCGCCAGGGGATTGCCGCCCAGGGCCCCCACCGCGAAGGCGTTCATGTCGATCTGGTACATGCCCGAGCAGTCCTGGAACGGCAGCGGGTTGCCGAGGGAACTCACCCCCGGCGTGCGCTTCACCGGCGGCACGAGACACAGGAAGCCGCCCGTGAAGGGCGTCGCGGCCCGGCCCTGGATCGTGTAGAGCAACAGACCCGGCTTCTGGTTGCGCACGTTGGCGCCGCGGATGGTGAAGCCGCTGCCGGCCGTGGCGCTGGGATTGCCGGTCCAGCCGATGGCGGGCAGGCAGCCGAAGGAGTTGGTCTTCGCCGTGCAGTAGGAAGTCGTGGTCGAGACGTTCTTCACGCAGGCCCGCAGGATCCAGTTGCCGTTGTAATAGAGCGGGCACAGCGGGAACGGCCCGATGGCCGCCGTGGAGGGGTCGCGCCAGCCGGTGCCCGAGATGTAGAGCAGGTTCTGCTGGGGCACGGCGCTGCACGCTCCCGAGCCGTCGTCGGTGCCGAAGTTCGAGGTGTAGCCCGAGGGACAGTCGCCGTTTGGGTTGATGTCCATCCACCAGGTGATCACCAGCTTGCCCGAGGTCACCACGATGTTCTGGGCACTGGTGTCCACCGTGTTGATCGCGTGGGTGGTGGCGGCGATCGAGGAACCCGTGACGTTGGCCCAGTCGAAGATCTCCGGCCCCAGGGTCGGCACGCCGCCGCTCCAGGTGATGCCGTCGTGGACCTTGAGATTCACCACGGCCTGGATGCCGTTGGCGCCGGCGACGTTGAAGAAGCCGAAGGCCGCATTCTGGAGTTGGACCTGGGTGCCGATGCCCGACACGTCGAACACCGCGCCCATGGCCTCGCCCTCGCACAGGCCGCGAATCACCGCCACGGAGAGCGGGCCCGAGGGCACCGCCGGCAGCGTGTCGTTCTTGAGGAAGACCTCATTCGGGCCGCAGGTCTGGGCCTCAGCCAGGCCGGTGCCGAGGAAGGCCGCCACGGCCAGGCCGGCCAGGGAACGCAACGCCAGGGAACGCCGAACGGGGACGGGACGCGACATGAAGACCGGCTCCTGAAAACTGGCCGCCGTTCGCGCGGCGCGGAGGGCGCGGCGCTGGCTGCGGGTCGAGCCCCGATTCTGCTCGCTCCCTCGGGGCTGTCAAGCCAGGGGCGCCGCCCCTCGGGCCCGAGTCACCCAAGCGCGCGATCCCTGTCCCCGGACCGGAGCCCCGCGGGCTCCGGCCTCACTGCGCCTCATTTCCCCTCATTTCCCCTCATTTCACCTCATTTCTTCGGGGCGCAGGTGAAGCGGTAGGTCTTCTTGCCCTCGAATCCGCGCCGCTCGGTGATGGTCAGGGTGCCCTGATCGAACTCCAATGTGCGCTTCTGGGCCGACGTGAACTTGAAGTCGGAATCGCACTTGAGGGCGCGGAAGTGGCCGCCGGCCAGGTCCCAGAGGATCTCGCCCTGCAGGTCCATGGCGCTCTCGGTGGTGCTCTCTCCGGCCGGCCCCTCGTCGTTCTCCACTTCGCGCTGCGACTTGGAGCTGAGCTTGGCCTCGAAGGCGATCACGCCCACCTGGACGCCGCCCTCATCGCGCGTGCCCTTGAACGTGGCCTCGATCTCGCCCTCGATGTTGTCGCGCAGTTCATCGGACTCGCTGTCGTCCCGCGCTTCTTCCTCTCCCTCGGCCCGGTAGCCCATGGGGCCTGAGGGTTCCTGGAGGTTGTTGAACTCCGCGCCGGGGATCTTCCAGGTGTCTCCCTCGGAGACGGCGCCCTGGGGCAACCAGCCGCGGAAGTCGGCATCCTCCACCAGGTCCTCGAGCAGGTCGTCGTCGCCGGACTCGCCCTCGGGCCAGGCGGCTTCGAAGGCCTCTTCCTCGTCGTTCCAGGTGAACAGCACGCTCTTGCCCGTGAGGCCGGTGACGTTCTTGGTGGTCTCCGACCCGCCCTCCTCGTCCTCGCTGCCTTCGCTCTCGAAGGTGACCGAGTTCTCGATGGAGTCGAACGTGCGCTTCAACTTCTTGGGCCGGCCCTCGCCGGCCGCGAGCGTCTCGTCGGTGAACTCGATCGTCTCGTCATCGACGATCTTGAGCTTGGGCAATTCGATCTCCGGCTCCTGCGGGCCCTCCGGTCCGTCGAGCGTGACCTTCATCTCCACCATGTCCATGGAGGAATGCTGCACGAAGTGCTTCTCCAGGGAGCGCTCCGCCACGGAGCGGAACACGAGCTTCTCCTCGGCCTGCGGCTCGAGGGTCGCGAGGATGGCGACGAGCCCCGGCAGCAGGAATCCGAGGGGCAGAGGACCGAAGGTGCTGGTGATGGATTTCATGGAGCAGGGGTTCCAGCCGGCTATTCCCATTCGATCGTCGCCGGCGGCTTGGAGGAGATGTCGAGCACGACGCGGTTGATGCCGCGCACTTCATTGATGATGCGGTTGGAGATCTTGCCCAGGAGATCGTACGGCAGGTGGGCCCAGTCGGCGGTCATGCCGTCGCTGGATTCGACCGCCCGCAGCACGCAGGCGTCCTCGTAGGTGCGCGCGTCGCCCATGACCCCCACGGACTTGGTCGGCAGGAGCACGGCGAAGTACTGCCACAGCGAGCGGTGCAGGTCCCGGGCCTCGATCTCCTCGCGCACGATGCGGTCGGCGCCGCGCAGGATCCGGCAGCGCTCGTTCGTCACCTCGCCCAGGATGCGCACCGCCAGTCCCGGTCCGGGGAAGGGCTGGCGGGCGACGATCGACTCGTCCAGTCCCAGGAAGCGGCCGATGGCGCGCACCTCGTCCTTGAAGAGCTCGCGCAGGGGCTCGACGAGCTGCATGTCGAGGTCCTCCGGCAGGCCGCCCACGTTGTGGTGGCTCTTGATCACGGCGGTGTTGCCGCCGAAGGCGTTGACTGACTCGATCACGTCGGGATAGAGCGTCCCCTGGCCCAGGAACTTCGCCCCGCCGAAGCGCGTGGCCTCGCCCTTGAACACGTCGACGAAATCGCGGCCGATCAGCTTGCGCTTCTTCTCGGGATCGGTGACGCCGGCGAGCGAGCGCAGGAAGCGCTCGGCCGCGTCGACCACGGTCAGGTCCACGTGGAAGTGATCGCGGAAGGTGTGCTCCACCGACTCGCGCTCGGCGTGCCGCAGGAGGCCGTTGTCGACGAAGATGCAGTGCAGGCGCTTCCCGATCGCCTGGTGCACGATCAGGGCGGCCACCGAACTGTCCACGCCGCCGGAGAGGCCCAGCACCACCTCGCCCCGCTCGCCGACCTGCTCGCGGATCCGGCGCACCTCGCGCTCGACGATGCCCTCCGGCCGCCAGTCGCCCGGCGTGCGGCAGACGGTCGAGAGGAAATTCTCGATCAGCTCGGAGCCGCGCACGCTGTGGGTCACCTCGGGGTGGAACTGCAGTCCGAAGAAGCCCCGCTGGACGTCGCCCGCGGCGGCGAAGGGGCAGGTGTCGGTGTGGGCGAAGACCTCCCAGCCGGCGGGCAGGCGCGAGACCTGGTCGCCGTGGCTCATCCAGACCACGGTGTGGCCGCCGATGCCTTCGAAGAGCGCCTCGGGCCGCGCCACGGCGATCGAGGCCCGGCCGAATTCGCGCTTGTCCGCGGGCAGCACTTCGCCGCCCAGGCTCTGGCACATCCACTGCATCCCGTAGCAGATGCCCAGCACCGGAACGCCCAGTTCCAAGAGCCGGCGAGGCACCACGGGCGCGTCGGCCCCATAGACCGAGGCGGGCCCCCCGGAGAGGATCACGCCGCCCAGGTTCATGCGCGCGGCACTCTCCAGGGCCAGGCGCGGCGGGGCGATCTCGCAGTAGCTGCCCGCCTCGCGCACGCGGCGCGCGATCAGTTGGGCGTACTGGGCGCCGAGATCGACGATCAGGATCCCGCGCGGAGTGTCGTGCTGCTCCTGCTTCATTCCTGGTTGTGGAAGTAGTTGGAGGATTCCTTGGTGATCGTCACGTCGTGGGGATGGCTTTCGCGCACGCCCGCCGAGGTGACCCGCAGGAACTTGGCCCGCACCCACAGCTCGGGAATGTCGCGCGCGCCCACGTAGCCCATGCCCGCGCGCACGCCGCCGACCATTTGATAGACGAACGGCGAGAGCTTGCCTCGGTAGGGCACCATGCCTTCGATGCCCTCGGGCACGAGCTTGTGCTGCTCATCCACGTTGCCCTGGCGGTAGCGCTCCTTGGAGCCCTGCATCATGGCGCCGATGGAACCCATGCCGCGCACGCTCTTGAACGAGCGGCCCTTGAACAGGATCGTCTCGCCCGGACTCTCCTCCAGGCCGGCGAACAACGAACCCAGCATCACGCTCGAGGCGCCGGCCGCCAGGGCCTTGACCACGTCCCCCGAGTAGCGAATGCCGCCGTCGGCGATCACCGGCACGTTCTTCGCGCGCGCGGCGCTGACGCACTCCATCACGGCGGTGAGCTGCGGCACGCCGATGCCCGCCACGATGCGCGTGGTGCAGATCGAGCCCGGCCCGATGCCGACCTTGACGCCGTCGACGCCGGCGGCCACCAGTTCCTGGGCGGCCGCGGCGGTGGCCACGTTGCCCGCCACCACGTCCACCGACAACTTGCGCTTCAATTCGCGCACGGTCTCGATCACGTTGCTGCTGTGGCCGTGGGCGGTGTCGACCACCAGCACGTCGACGCCCGCGGCTTCCAGTCGCGCGGCGCGCTCGTAGTCCTGGACCCCGATGGCCGCGCCGACGCGCAGCCGGCCGCGCGCGTCGGTCGCCGAGTGCGGGAAGGACGTGAGCATCTTCAGGTCCTTCATCGTGATCAGGCCGTGCAGGTGCATGCGGCCGTCGACGATCAGGAGCTTCTCGACCTTGCGGCGGTGCAGCAGATCGCGGGCCTCCTCCAGGGACGTCCCCGGGGGGGCGGTGACCAGGTCCGTGCTGGTCATGACCTCGGCCACGGGGGTCTCCGGAGAGGTTTGGAACTTGCAGTCGCGGCTGGTGAGGATCCCCACCACCGTGCTGCCCTCGACGATCGGCAGGCCGGAGATGTTGTGGCGCGTCATGATCTCGCGCGCCTCCCCCACCTTGGCGGTCGGCGGCAGGGTCACGGGATCGAGGATCACCCCGTTGGCCGAGCGCTTGACCTTCTCCACCTCGCGCACCTGACCCTCGATGGTCAGGTTGCGGTGGATCACGCCCAGGCCGCCCTCGCGGGCCAGGGCCACGGCGAGCGTCCACTCGGTGACCGTGTCCATGGCCGAGGACGAGAACGGGACGTTGATCGGGACGTTGCGCGAGAAGCGCGTCGCCACCGAGACGTCCCGCGGAAGCACGTCGGAGTGCTGCGGGACGAGCAGGACGTCGTCGAAGGTGAGCCCGAGAGGGAAGTCGGCCGGCATGGCTGCCTGTTTCCTCGCTTCAGGTCCCTCGCGGCGTGGGCCTTGAGGGCGTGGGGGGTGCAGAATTCGCACCGGCGCGCCGGGCGGGAGGTGAGGCACTCCCCCGGAGCTTGCCGCCGCGGGTGGAAAGGGCGGAGGATAGCGAGCCGGGGCGTCCGCTGAAAGGGCCAACTGGGCAAGCGTCCCGAAGAAGGACCGTCCTGAACGCGCGCTTCCCCGCGGGCGGCCTGCCCGGAGCCCCGCGCGGCCGACCACGCTTCCCAGGGGCCTCGGCTTGGGGCAGTATCCTCCCCCCGATGTCCATCCGAAGCCAGCCAGCGCACCTGCTGCACGTGTTCCCGAGCTTCGTTCCGGCGGGCTCCCAGGTGCGCACGGCCCAGTTGATCGCGGCCTTTGGAACCGAGTTCCGGCATTCGATCCTGGCCCTGGATGGGCGCACGGAGGCCCGCGAGCTCCTGCCCTCGACCGTGCAGGTGGACCTCCTGGAGAGCTTCCCCAAGGCGGGCTCCCTCCGCACCTCTCGGCGACTGGCGGGCCTCCTGCGCGGCCTGCGGCCGGACCTGCTGCTCACCTACAACTTCGGCGCCATCGACGGCCTGATCGCCACCTGCTGGGCCCGCGGCGTGCCCGCGGTCCACCACGAGGACGGCTTCGGCCCCGACGAGGCCCAGGGGTTCAAGCGCCGCCGCATCTGGATGCGCCGCCTGTTCCTGCCGCGGGCCGCGCGCACGGTGGTGATCAGCGAGACGTTGCGCAAGATCGCCCTGGAGCACTGGAACGAGACGCCGCTGCACCTGGCCTTCATCCCCAACGGAATCGACCTGGAACGACACACCCCGAGAGACGGCAATCCCGCCCTGCGGCGGGAACTGGGCTTGGCCGAAACCGACGTGGTCGTGGGCGCCGTGGGGCACCTGCGGCCCGAGAAGAACCTGCCGCGGCTGTTCTCGGCCCTGACCCGGGCCCGCCGGGCCCCGGGCGGCGGCTCCCTCGCCCTGGTCGTGCTGGGCGACGGGCCCATGCGCGAGGAGCTGGCGCGGCTCGCCGCGCTCCCGGAGCAGGCCGGGCGCGTGCATCTGGTGGGCTACCAGCAGGACCCCCGGCCCTACTACCGGATGATGGACGTCTTCGCCCTCTCCTCGGACACCGAGCAGATGCCGCTCTCGCTCCTGGAGGCCATGGCCACGCGGCTCCCGGCGGTGGCCACCAACGTGGGCGACGTGGTGGCCATGCTCCCCGGCGACCAGTCGCCGTTCATCGCCCTGCCGGGCGGGGAGGCGTGCATCGAGTCCATGGCGGGCTCCCTCGCGCGCCTCGCGGCCGACCCCGCCCTGCGCGAGCGCCTGGGGGAACGCAACCTGGACCGCGCGCGCAAGTTCTACAGCCAGCGCGCCATGGTCGAGGCCTACCGCGCGGTCTACGGCGGCGCCCTGGGCTCCCCGTGAAGCCCCTCCGAAGCTTGCCCGGGCGCCCGGCCCAGAGCCTCCACATTTAAGGAAGGCGGAAGCCCCGGGAGGCCGCCGCGGCGCGCGCCCACCGCGTACCGAAAGCTCCCGCCGGGGCTAGAATGACCGGCTCGCGATCGTCCCTTGGCTCTCCACGTTCACCCATGACTCGACCGACCGAGACCAGCTCGAGCACGCCGGAGGCCGGCCTGCACAAAGCCCCGATCGCCAACCGCCCCCCGCGCGAGGACCTGCGCGCCAAAGCCCTGCTGATGCAAACCGCGCGCACCCTCGACCATGGGGTCCTGGATTCCGTCATCGCCCGCGCCTTCGCGCAGACGATGCACATGATCTACGTGGCCAATTCGCGCCCGGACAAGCGCCCGGGGGACCCCAAGGTGGGCGGCCACCCGGCCTCTTGCGCGAGCTCGATCCACCTGCTGTCGGCCCTGCACCTCGTGATGCGCGAACCCCAGGACTTCGTGGCCTGCAAGCCCCACGCGTCCCCGGCGGACCACGCCCTGCACCACCTCCTGGAGCTGTTCCGACGGGAACCTCCCCTGGGGGAACGCAGCGTCTGGGTGGACGGCGCCACCGCCAAGCGCGCCATGCACGGGCTGCGGCGCTTCGCCACGCCCGCCGAGCCCGAGGGTTTTCAGAGCTACCACGCGCGCTCGGACCTGGACTCCTTCCACTTCCTGCCCTCGGGGTCGGTGGGCATCCCGCCGGTGAACTCGGCCTACCTGGCCCTGGCCTACCGCTACGCCCGGGACCACGGTTGGGACGTGCCCAAGGACGCCACGTTCTGGTCCCTGATCGGCGATTCGGAGTTCCGCGAAGGCTCGCTGCTCGAGGTCATGCCCGAGTGCGCCGAGCGCCAGCTGGGCAACGTGGTCTGGATCGTGGACTACAACCGCCAGAACCTGGACGGCACGCGCACCTCGAATCCCACGGCCCTGCAGGGCGCCGACTGCGAGCGCATCGAGCGCACGGCGGCCGCCAACGGCTGGCGCGTGGTCCAGCTGCGCCACGGCAGGCGGCGGGAGGAGCTCTTCGCCCAGGAGGGCGGCGCCGCGTTGCGCGCGCTCTTCGAGGGCGCCTTCACCGACTACGAATACCAGATGCTGCTGCTCAAGCGCGACGCGACCACGATCCGCGAGCGCGCACGGGCCAAGTCGCCCCAGGCCTTCGCCCTGCTGGCCAAGCTGAGCGACGCCGAGGTCGTGCGCGCTTTCGCCGACCTGGGCGGTCACGACCTCGAGGCGATCGTGGCGGCCTTCGACTTCGCCAAGCAACCCTCCGACCAACCTTGCCTGATCGTGGCCCACACGATCAAGGGCTGGAACCTGCAGTGCGTCGCCGACCCGTCGAACCACTCCGCGCTGCCGGACAAGCAGGAAGAGGGCGCGATCCTGGCCGCGGCGGGCCTCACCTGGGACGACCCCTTCGCGCTGTTCCCCGCCGAGTCCCCCGAGGGGAGCTTCCTCGCCCGGCGCCGGGACCAGTTCCGCGCGGGCATGGAGGCCCACGATCAACTGCGCGCCAGGAACCGCAACCTGGTGCGCGAGCGGATCGCCGCGGACGGCGGGATTCCCGCTTCCCTGGACATCGATTTGTCGCTGTTCCCCGTGGCCCACACCCAATGGATGTGGGGGCAATTGGCGGCCAAGCTGGTGCGCATCGGCACCGCCGACGAGGGCGGCCCCCACACGGGCAGCACCGAACTCACGGCCCACGACGCCCGCTGGCGCACGGCGGCCGACCTGGTGCTCACGCTGTCCCCCGACGTGGGCACCTCCACGAACATCTCCGGGGCCATGGACAGCAGGATCTACGGACCCGACGGGCACGTGCCCCTCGACCAGGAACTGAAGCTCAAGCTGCGCCACCCGCAGCTCGTGACGCACACGGAGAAGTGGACGCGCCACGTGCGCTTCGAGATCGCCGAGGCGAACTGCATGTCCGCGATCGGCTCGTTCGGCAAGCTGGGCCACTACACCGGCCTGCCGTTCGTGCCGATCATGACCGTCTACGATTTCTTCATCAAGCGCGCCCTCGACCAGCTCTACTACGACCTCTATTGGGGCGCGGAGTTCATCCTCCTGGGCACGCCCTCGGGCGTGACGCTCTCCAGCGAAGGCGCCCAGCACTCCTGGAAGAGCGACATCCAGATGCCGAATCTGGTGACCTGGGAGCCCCTGTTCGCCGTGGAGATGGACTGGATCCTGTCGGACGCGATCCGACGGCAAATGGAGGACGACAACACCGGTCGGCGCGGCGTGCTGGTGCGCGCGGTGACCCGGGCCATTCCCCAGAAGCTGCTCCTGGAATGCCTGCGCGAGACGCCGGCCCAGGGGGAGCTTTCCGACGGGGAGCTCCTGGCGCGCACCCGGGAGCACTGCCTGCAGGGCGCCTACTACCTGATCGACCGGCGCGGCGACGCGGAGTACGAGCCCGGCGACAACGTGGTGCACGTGTTCACCATGGGCTCGGTGGCCACCGAGGCCGTGGAGGCCTCGCGCCGGCTGCGCGAGCGGGGCATCTGCGCCAACGTGATCGTGATCAGCTCCCCGGAACTGCTGCTGGGGATCCTGGGCGAGCGCAGCGAGTACCGCCACCTGCGCGAGACCCTGGGCGTGACGGGCGATCTGTACGCCGTGGAGGGCGCCGGGGATTCCGAGGTCGGCCTCCTGTCCCTGGCGGGCCGCCGCGTGCCGATCGTGGCCACCTGCGACGGCGAGGCGGGGCTCGTGGACAACATCGGCTCGGTCGTGGGCGTCAAGCAGCAGACGCTGGCCGTGCGCAAGTTCTCCAAGTGCGGCCGCCCCGACGAGGTCTACGCCTACCACCACCTCGACGCGGACTCGATCGTCGAGGCGGCGGGCCGGGTGCTGTCGGAAACGGCCCTGGAGGACCTGCGGGTTTCCCCGGGCCTCCTCGAGCGCATCGCCGGCCGCGGAACAGCGCGCCCCGACTGGCGCGAGTTGTGGCCCGAGGCCGGCGGCTCCCACCACGCCTAGGGGCTCCCGTGGGCGCAGAGGTCCCCGAGGAGCCGGCGGCCTTCGCGCCGTTCCCGTGCCTTTCCACGCTGCGCATCTACGACTCGCGCTGGTGCGGATTGCGGCGCGACCTCTTGCGGCTCCACACCGGACGCGAGCAGGAGCACCACGTGATCGAAATCAGCGACGCCGTGGCGGTGGTGCCGGTGCTCGAGGACGGCCGCGTGGCCCTGATCGGCCAGTACCGCTACGTGCACGGCAAGACCCACTGGGAAGTTCCCGCCGGGCGCGTCTCCCCGGGCGAGTCGGCCCGCGACGCGGCCGTGCGCGAGCTGCGGGAGGAAGCGGGACTGCGGGCCGCCTCCTGGAACCCGCTGCCCGGCTTCTATCCGATCAACGGCATCAGCCCCCACTTCGCCCACGCCTTCGTGGCCGAGGGCTGCAGCGTGGCGGGCGAGCCCGAGCCCGAGGACAGCGAGCAACTGGTGCGGCGCTTTTTCACGCGCGCCGAGATCGAGGGGCTCTTGGACGCGGGCCGCTTCGCCGACGCCTTCACGGCCCTGTGCCTGGCCTACTGGCTGCGGCGCACGGCGCGTCCGGGCTGACTCAGGCCCGCTTGCGCGTGGCCACCAGGGAGCCCACCACGCCCAGGGCCAGCACGCCGCAGATCACGGCAAGCGACACGTCCGTGTCCACCTTCCACTGGGTGTGCACCAGCATCATCTTCACGCCCACGAAGAGCAGCACCACGATCAGGGCGGGCTTCAGGTACTTGAAGCGCGACAGGAGGCTCGCCAGGCAGAAGTACAGGGAGCGCAGCCCCAGGATCGCGAAAACGTTCGAGGTGAAGACCAGGAAGGGATCGGCCGTGATGGCGAAGATCGCCGGAATGGAGTCCACCGCGAAGACGACGTCCGGGAACTCGACCATCACCAGGGCGAGCAAGAGCGGCGTGCCGAAGAATTTCGACTTGCCCTGGGCATCGGCCATCCGGACGAAGAACCGATCCCCTTGGAAATCACGGGTGATCGGGAACAGCCTGCGCACCAGGATCACGACCAGGTTCTTCTCCGGGTCGATGTTCGTGCTCGACATCCAGGCCATCTTCAGCGCCGTGACGATCAAGATCCCGCCGAAGACGTAGATGATCCAGGACACGTTCTGCAGGAGCACCGCGCCCACGGCGATCATCGCTCCGCGCATGACCAAGGCTCCGAGCACGCCCCAGAACAGCACCCGGTGCTGCAGCCGATCGGGCACGGCGAAGAAGCTGAAGACCAGCGCGATCACGAACACGTTGTCGATCGACAGCGATTTCTCGACCACGTAGCCGGTGAAGAACAATTCGGCCGCTTCGCGCCCCCCCACCAGGGCCTGGATGCTGCCGTTCACCTGGGGCACGTCGATGCCCAGCCCCAGCCAGTGGTGCTCGTAGGCGAAGTAGACCAGCACGTTGAACAGGAGCGCCGTGGTGACCCACACGGCCGTCCAGATCGAGGCCTCGCGGATGGAAACCACGTGGGCCTCGCGGTGGAACACGCCCAGGTCCAGGGCCAGGAACGTCAGCACCAGGACCAGGAAGCCGGCGTAGGCCCAGAAGACTCCCGGGGACTCCGCGGACTGCTCCAGAAGTGTGGAAAGGACCGGAGACGACCCGGTGGGCAAGCTCAGAGTCGCGAGCATGGGCTGAACGCTGGGGGAGCTGGGGGAGAGACCCGCGGTCTGGGACGGCCGGGGGAATGGGCGCGATTCGTAGCCCGCGGTTCTCGCACCTCAATCCGAAACCGGAGGAATCGGAGTGGGGATTTCGCTCCCCGGGCTCCCGCCACCGGGTCGTGCTCCGGACAGGGGGTCGGGTCCCCCCCTGGGCCGCTCTCAGGCCTTGAAGTAGTTGGGTTGGCCCGCCATGCGCGAGGCCAGGGCGTTGCGCGTGTCTACGACGAGCTTCGCACTGCGCGCGATCAGGTCCCAGTCGAAGCGCCGGTGGTCGGTGGCCACCACGACGGCGTCGAAGCCGGCCAGGTTCTCGGCCGAAAGCTCCAGGGACACGTGGTGGCCGAGATCGTGCTCGCGCATCCGGGGCGGAACGGCCACGTGGGGATCGGAGTAGCGGACCTGCGCCCCCAGTCCCTCGAACAACTCGATCAATTCGATGGCCGGCGATTCACGCACGTCGTCCACGTCGGGCTTGTAGGCCAGGCCCAGCACGAGCAGCTTGGAGCCCCGCACGGCCTTGCCCACGCTGTTCAAGGCGAGCATGGACTTTTCCACCACGTAGTGCGGCATGCGAGTGTTGATCTCGCCCGCGAGCTCGATGAACTTGGTGGCGTGGCCCGCCCGACGGGCGACCCAAGTCAGGTAGAACGGGTCGATCGGGATGCAGTGGCCCCCCAGGCCCGGCCCGGGAGTGAAGCGCATGAACCCGAAGGGCTTGGTGGCCGCCGCTTCGATCACTTCCCAGACGTCGATGTGCATGCCGTCCAGGATCACCTTGAGCTCGTTGACCAGGGCGATGTTGATCGAGCGGAAGATGTTCTCCAGGAGCTTGGCCGACTCGGCCACCTCCGCGGAGCTGACCCGGATGGCCTGCTGGACGGCCGCGGCATACAGCGCATGGGCCGCCGCGCCCGAGCGTTCGCAGGTTCCGCCGACGAGCTTGGGAATCGTGCGCGTGTCGAAGTCCTTGCGACCGGGGTCCTCGCGCTCGGGCGAAAAGGCCAGCAGGAAGTCCTGACCACAGGCGAGCCCCGAGCGCTCCAGGATCGGCCGCAGGAAGTCCCGGGTGGTGCCGGGGTAGGTGGTCGACTCGAGCACCACGAGCTGGTCCCGGCGCAGGGTCTTGGCGATGGCCTCGCCCGAGCGCTCGATGAACGACAGATCGGGTTCCTTGAACTCCCCCAGCGGTGTCGGAACGCAGATCAGGATGGCGTCGGCCTCGCCCAAACGGCCGAACTCGCCGGTGGCCTCGAAGCGGCGCGAGTCGCGCATGCGCCGGGTCATGTCCTCCCCCAGGTGGTGGAGGTACTGCTCGCCGCGGGCGAGTTGCTCGATCTTGGTCGGGTCGGTGTCGAACCCGAGCACAGGGAAGCCTGCGTCCACGAAGGCCGCGGCCAGGGGCAATCCAACGTACCCCAGGCCCACGACACCGACGACGGCCCGGCGGGATTCGATCTTTTGCTGCAGCATGGGGAATGGCGGCCTATCGGCCCGGGGAGCACCGCCACGTGAGCAGCGGGCGGAAGAGACTAGTGTCCTGATCCAGAAGTACGCCGACAAACTCGGCCCGCCTGCGGCCCCCTGGCTGCGTTGCCCCTCCTCCGAGTGTTGCAGCGAACACGCGTCGTCGCGGCGCCTTGCCAGGAATCCGCATTCAGGCCGCCTTTGCCAACGTACTTCTGGATCACGACACTAGTGTCCAGCAGGGAGCCTGTGGAGCACCGGCCCGCCTTGGGGGACAATCTCCCCATGGAAACCCCGCAGCCCCGACGATCCGGGCCCCCCGGAGCTCCCGGGGACGGCCCGGGCCCCAGGGCGCGGGAGCGGGCGGGCGACCCGCGGCGGAATCCGGCGGCCTCGGGGGCCGGCGGCTCCGCTGGCCTCGCGGGCAGCCTGGCGCCGACCGGCATCGTCACCCACGCCGCCTGCCTGGAGCACTACGCGGGGCCCGGACATCCCGAGTGCCCCGAGCGCCTCACGGCGGTGCTCCGCGCCCTGGGCGCCGAGACCGAAGCGGGGCCGCCGGACGCCGAGTGCCCCGCGGGAACCGTGTGGCTCCAGGCCCCCCGCGCCGACCTCGCGGCCATCGAGGCCGTGCACTCGACGCGCCTGGCCCCGGCGATCCAGGCCGCCTGCCTGGGGGGTCGCGCCCTGCTCGACGATGGCGACACCTACGTCTGCAGCGAGTCCTACACGGCCGCCCTGCACGCCGTCGGCGGAACCCTGGCGGCCGTGGAGCACGTGCTCGCGGGGACCTGGAAGTCCGCCTTCGTGGCCGTCCGCCCGCCCGGCCACCACGCCGAAGAAAGCGCGGCCATGGGCTTTTGCCTGTTCAACAACGTGGCCGTGGCCGCCCGGGCCCTGCGCGCGCGCGGTGTCGAGCGCGTGGCCATCGTCGATTTCGACGTGCACCACGGCAACGGAACGCAGCACCTGTTCGAGCGGGACCCCACGATCTTCTACGGCAGCCAACACCAATACCCCCACTACCCGGGCACGGGCGCGGCGAGCGAGCGCGGCCTGGGCCCCGGCGAGGGCACCACGCTCAACTGCCCGCTCCCGGCGGGCAGCGGCGATCGCGAATGGCTGGAGGCCCTCGAAGGACGCCTGCTGCGGGAGCTCGAGCAATTCCGTCCGCAGTTCCTGCTGATCTCCGCCGGCTTCGATGCCCACCGGCAAGACCCGCTCTCCGGCACGCGCGTCACGACCGAGGGCTTTCGCGAAATGTCGCGCTCCCTGGTGGACTTCGCGCGCAGCCACTGCGGCGGCCGCGTGGTGAGCGTTCTGGAGGGCGGCTATCACCTCTCGGCCCTGGCGGCCTCGGCTCGCGTTCACGTGGAGCAGTTGCTGCGCGCCGTCTAGCCGCCCGTTGAAGCCCCCCCTGCCGCGGCCGAGCTTGCTTCGGCGCTCCTGCGTCGCGCGGCGAGGTCCACGACCATCGGCGAGAAGAACATGGCGTCGGGGTTCGCCTCGGCCGCGGCCCATTCGGCGAGGAAGCGCGCACGCTCGGCCGTGCTCAGCAGACCCTGTTCCTCCAGGGCGGCCGAGTAGTGCGGAAAAAAAGCGCCGGCCCAGCGAAAAGCGGGCGAGTCGGGACCACCGCAGAGCACATGGGGGGTCTGGTCGATGATCTCCAGCCCGGCCGCGCGCATCCAGCCGGGCAGGCGAGCGGCGACGAACGCATCGCCGCCGCGGCTGGCGTACCAGGCGCGCGTGGCGCGCACCGCGGCGCGCAGGCCCTCGCTTTCGGGGAACAGTGCAATGCCCTCGTGCTGGTAGTCCTCCACCGCGAGCACCCCACCGGGGGACAAGAGTTCGGCCAGTCGCCGCACCACGCGGTCGATCCCCGGCGGGAAGAAAGCACCCAGCGGGCGAAGATCAAGTCGAAGCTCCTGGGCGGAAAGGGCAGCTCCTCCAGTCGAGCGCGCACGCAGCGGATCCTCGCCGAGCCCGGGACCGACGGCAGCTCTCCGCGGTCCCCCAGGCGCTCGAGCCGCTCGATCCACTTCGGCGACTCATCGAGGGCCACCACGCTGCCCGTGGGCCCCGCGCGGCGCGCCAGGGACTCGAGCACCAGTCCCGGCCCGCAGCCCAGGTCCAGGATGCGCGAACCGGGCCGCAGTCCCAGCCGATCCAGGAAGCGCTCGGTCACCGGGCCCCAGACCTCGTGCTGAAACGTGAGACGCGCCAGTTCTCGGTCGCCGGTCTCGAGGACGTAGGTGCTCATGGGTGGTCTTGGATACTCTAGCCCCGTGTCCCAGCCGCTCTCCACCCAGGACCACGACCGCCGCCGAGGCGGGCGCACCTATGTGTACCCGGTGGTCTCGCGCCGCGCCCGCGGCGTGTCGGTGGGGATCAACCTGAATCCCAATCAGGCCTGCAATTGGCGCTGCGTCTATTGTCAGGTGCCCGGGCTGGTGTTCGGCAACGCGCCGGCGATCGATCTGGGGCTGCTCGAGCGTGAGCTGCGCGAGCAACTCGCCGAGGTGCTGGCGCCCGGCTGGCTCGAACGGCATGCCCCCGAGGGCTCGCGGCGTCTCAACGACGTGGCGCTCTCAGGCGACGGCGAGCCGACCAGTTCCAGAGCGCTTCCCGAGGTGCTCGCGATCATCGCGCGCACCCTGGAGGCCCAGGCACTGCTCCAGAAGATACGGGTGGTGTTGATCACCAACGGCTCGCTGATGCACCTGGAGCACGTGCAGCTCGCCATCCGCCGCCTGGCGCAGCTTGGGGGCGAAGTCTGGTTCAAGCTCGACAGCGCGACCGATCGGGGATTGGTGCGCGTCAACAACTACGCCGGCGGCAGCGCGCGCCAGGCACGGCACCTGGAACTTTGTGCCCGCGCCGCGCCCACGTGGATCCAGACCTGCATGTTCGCCCAAGACGGCGTCGAACCCAGCGCCGACGAGCAGGCCGCCTACCTGGCCCAAATCGAGGCGCTCGTGCGCGCGGAGGTCCCGCTGCGCGGCGTGCACCTCTACACGCTCGCGCGCCCCTCGCGCCAGCCCGAGGCCCCGAGGTTGAAGGCACTGGACGGGGACTGGCTCGAGAGTTTCGCCGAAAAAATCCGCGTCCGCGGAATGCCGGTCAGCGTGGCTCCCGAGACCTGAGGCCCGGCCGCGCCGCCGTCAGGGGCAACCGGGCCCCGTGGTGATCTGGACGTTCTTGCAGAAGGTGTTCTGGCACGGATTCGCGAAATCCGTGCAGGAGCTGTAGGGCCCGTGTTCCTGCGGGTAGCACCAGTTCTCGCGTTGGATCGGGCAACTGATGCAAACGCCACCCTGGTAGTTCCAGCAGCCAGCGGCGTTGGCCGGTGCGGCAGGAGCCGACAGACAGGGCGCCGCAGGCGCCGGCAAGTTGGGTGCGGCGCTCAGCACGGCGCTGTGGCCGCCGGAGAGTCCGAGGAGAGTCAAGGCGAGGGTCAGCGGGAGGACAAGTTTTCCCACAAGAATTCCTTCCGTGATTGGGGGGACTACAAGCTCGAGTAGACGCGCTGCAAATTGGTCTTCAGTCGGTTCAGATCGTCCGTGCGCGGCCATTGTCCGCGCACGGCCGGTTGCGATTGGGTCGAATCCTTCGGCATCCCGCCCTGGAGCAGACAGTCCTTGGCCGTCCATTCCATGGGGTGTTCGGTGTCGCAACTGAACAAAGCCCCGGTGGGAATCTGCTCCGCGGAGCCGAAGCTGGCTCGAACCGTATCAGGCGTCGGGCGGCAATCCGTGTAGATGGCGAAGTTCTTGCACTGGCCGGACTTGTCCGTCAAAGCGTGATTTCGGCGTCCAGTCCCGTGCGCTCCGCGCCCTCCATCAAATAGCCCTCCGCTGCGGGCAAACTGATGCGGTAGGAAAGCACAGGACCGCCGTGGGCGGCATTGTCCGAACGGCGCACCCACAGTTCGGCATTCACACCCTCGGGAGTGCCCAGCACGGGGTAGCGCAGAGCGCCGCTGGGATGTGACTCTGGAATAGGCGTTGCTCGCACATCCAGGCGAGTGAGCGCCAAGGCCGTGTCGAGAAACTCGCCTGGGTCGATCTGTGAAACGAGCGTGGTCTCGATCGCCGTGCGCAGCGATTGGGCGCACAACTCTTGCGGTTCGCCACGCGGGGCCTGACCATCGCCATGCGCCGTGAGTTCGTCAGCGGCGGCGCCGCTGCAGAGAGATTCCGCTTGTCGCGCGCAGGCCTCGCTCGACTCCGTGGCAAACGCGTCAGCACCCCCGCCGGCGTCCTGAGGCAGCTGCGTCAGCGCTCGCCTGGATCCTCCGTCGAAAAATGCCTGTCGCACGGCGAGCCAGACACACAATCCAAGACACGCCGCACCGAGGACCGCGAGCGAACTGCGCGTTGCGCTCGCGCGCTGCAAACTAGCCGACATGCATCACCTCCGTGGGAACTGGAAGTATTGGATCGTCCACCGGTCGCTGGCACCTGGATGCCTGTGATATCGGCCGTTTGTCGGCGCCTCAAGGGGGCCGAGAGCGGATTTCGGGTCTTGGGCGCCCTGCCCCCTCGTCAGAGCCGGCCAGGGTGCCTCGGGGTGCGTTGCAACACCCCCTGAAGTCGACGCCGGGCACCCGGCGGGCGCGCGGACGCCTGCCCAGGAATCCAATGGCTTGACTCCCAATGCCGTCCCGAACAGCCCCGCCTGGGCGAGCGGCGGTGCAAGGACGTGACCGGGGAGCGGGAAGCGCGGATCGAGGAGCAACGGCATCTCATGGATGCGACCACACCGCGGACGGCCCGGTTGCAGCGCAACTCACAAACTTGCGCCGCCGTCGAGGGCGTCGCTGCGCGTTCTCAGCCTGCGGAAAAGCGCGCCGCCAGTTCGGCCGCCAGATCAGGCACGCCGCGTCCCGAAGTGTCCAGCGTCAGCTCACAGCGCGCGTAATCCGCCTCGCGCTCGGAGAGCAGCGCGCGCAATTCGGCCATGGCCTCGGGACGCCCGCGCATGGGACGCACGTCGCCCTGGGCTGCCACGCGCTGGTAGTGCTCCTCGGGACGGGCGCGCAACCAAACCGTGTGACACGTTTGGCGCAGACGCGCGAACGTGTCGCTGGCGCGCACCAGCGAGCCGCCCGTGGCCAGCACCAGCGAGCCGCCGCCGGAGAGCACCGCTTCCAGCGCCTCGCGCTCCATGCGCCGGAAGCCCGCCACGCCGTGCAAATCGAAGATCGCGGCCAAGGCCATGCCGGTTTGCTCCTCGATGCGTTGATCCAGTTCCACGAAGGGCACCTCCAGAGCCAGGGCCAGTGCACGCCCCACGCTGGACTTGCCCGCGCCCCGCAGCCCCAGCAGCGCGATCCGTCCCGCGCGCAGGGCGGACACGTCGAAGTCGACGAGCTCCCCCGCGCGCAGGCCCAGGGACTCCGCCAGGGCGTGCAGGGTCGTGACGGTCAGGTTGGCGCGGCCCGCCTCGGCCTCGGTCACATGGCGGCGGCTGACGCCCGAGTGGCGCGCGAGATCGCTCACCGACAGGTCGGCCGCGAGCCGGGCGGTCCGCAGTCGGCGACCGAGTTCTGCGAGGATGGGCTGGGGTTCCATGGGTCCTGGGCGGGGGCGGGCCCAAAAATCCGTCGGCGGGGGCTGGACCGCGCTCCGAACTGTGAGCTAGAGTGCGCTACTCCCGACCGACATGGGCAGTATACTGCCCGCTCGGACGCAATTCCAGTCCCCCACGCCCCCAGCCCCTCCAAAGCCTTGGCCGCGACTCTCGCCCCCCAGACCCGGGTCAACTTCCAGACGAGCCCGGACCGCTACCGCCACTGGAAGGTCGCCTACGCGGGCGACATCGCCACACTGACGATGGCCGTCCATCCCCACGGCGGCCAGCGCGAGGGCTACGAGCTCAAGCTCAACAGCTACGACCTGGGCGTGGACATCGAACTGGCCGACTTCGTCCAGCGCCTGCGCTTCGAGCACCCCGAGGTGCGCTGCGTGGTGATCACCGGGGGTCTCGACCGCGTGTTCTGCGCCGGCGCGAACATCGTGATGCTGCGCACCTCGACCCACGGCTTCAAAGTGAACTTCTGCAAGTTCACCAACGAGACGCGCCTGTACCTGGAGGACGCGAGCCAGAATTCCGGCGTGCGCTTCCTGGCCGCGCTCAACGGCACCGCCTCCGGCGGCGGCTACGAACTGGCCCTCGCCTGCGACAAGATCCTGCTGGTGGACGACCGCAACAGCGCGGTGTCGTTTCCCGAGGTGCCGCTCCTGGGCGTGCTGCCCGGCACCGGCGGGCTGACGCGCATCGCCGACAAGCGCAAGATCCGCCGCGACCGCACCGACGTCTTCTCCACGATCGCCGAGGGCATCAAGGGCAAGCGCGCGGTGGAGTGGAACCTGGTGGACGCCATCGCGCCGCTTTCCCGCTGGAACGAGTCCGTGGGTGAGATGGCACGGAGCCTCGCCGATTCGCTGCCCCGCAAGGCCGAGCGCGGGATCCAGCTTGAAGCGCTGGCCATGGACTTCGAATCCGACGCCTGGAACGGCAACTACGTGTCCTGCAAGCTCGATCGCTCCCAGCACACGGCGGAGTTGACCCTCGAAGCGCCCGAGCGCTTCGCCACGAGCGAAAAGGAAGCCGTGGACCAGGGGGCCGCCTGGTGGATCCTGCGCGCCCTGCGCGAGCTGGACGAGTGCCTCCTGCAGCTGCGGCTCAACGAGCCCGAGATCGGTCTGGTGCTCCTCCGCGTGCGCGGCCAGGCCGCGGCCTGGCGCGCCACGGACGCGCTGTTCGCGGGCTCCAAGCACTGGTTCGTCCATGAGGTGCGGCACTTCGGGAAGCGCGTGCTCAAGCGCGTGGACAACACCGCCAAGAGCTTCTACGCCATCGCCGATCAGGGCTCCTGCTTCGTGGGCCTGGGCCTGGAACTGGCCCTGGCCGCCGACCGCATCTACGTGCTCAACGACCCGGACGCGCCGGTGTCCCTCGGCACCACGGAGGCCAACCGCGGCCTGTTCCCCATGGCCAACGGGCTCACGCGGCTCGCCACGCGTTTCCTGGGGGATCCCGCCGCGGCGGAGCGGATCTCCCGCACCGAGACCATGGACGCCGAGGCCGCCAGCACGCTGGGCCTGGCCACCGTGGCACCCGACTCCATCGACTGGGACGACGAGCTGCGCCTGGCCGTGGAGGAGCGAGCCGCGTTCTCCCCCGACGCCATGACGGGCATGGAGGCCAACCTGCGCTTCGCTGGTCCGGAGACCATGGAGACGAAGATCTTCGGCCGGTTGTCCGCCTGGCAGAACTGGATCTTCCAGCGGCCCAATGCCGTGGGTGAGCGCGGTGCGCTGACCTGCTACGGCACGCCCGAGGCCCCCGAGTTCGACAGCTCGCGTACCTGAGACCCACGCGCCCACGCCCAAGCTCACCTCCTACCCACCGAACGCCATGCCCAGCATCGACTACTCGCAGAAGATCCCCAACAACGTGGACCTCGCCTCGGACAAGCGCCTGCAGCGCGCCTTGGAGGCCTGGCAGCCCAACTACCTCGAGTGGTGGAACTCGGTCGGGCCCACCGACTTCAACACCAAGGACGTCTACCTGCGCACGGCCGTGGACGTGGGATCCGACGGCTGGGCCCACTTCGGCTACGTCAAGATGCCCGACTACCGCTGGGGCATCTTCCTCGAGCCGCGCGACGGGGCGCGCACGATCGGCTTCGGCGACCACTTCGGCGAGCCGGCCTGGCAGCAGGTGCCGGGCGAGTACCGCAACTGGCTCAGGCGCATCATCGTGACGCAGGCCGACACCGAGCCTGCCTCGGTCGAGCAGCAGCGCCTGCTCGGGCACACGGCCCCCTCGCTCTACGACCTGCGCAACCTGTTCCAGGTCAACGTCGAGGAGGGCCGCCACCTGTGGGCCATGGTCTACCTGCTGCACACCTACTTCGGCAAGGACGGCCGCGACGAGGCCGACGAGCTCCTGCAGCGCCGCTCGGGCAATCCCGATCACCCGCGCATCCTGGGCACGTTCAACGAGCCCTGCGAGGACTGGCTGTCATTCTTCTGCTTCACGATGTTCACCGACCGCGACGGCAAGTTCCAGCTCCTGGCCCTGGCCGAGTCGGGCTTCGATCCCCTGTCGCGCACCACGCGCTTCATGCTGACCGAAGAAGCGCACCACATGTTCGTGGGGCAGACGGGAGTGGGCCGCGTGATCGAGCGCACTTGCCAGCTGATGAAGGAAAACCCGGGCAAGGACGTGAAGGCCCTGGGCGGCGTGCCGTTGGAGATGATCCAACGCTACGTCAACTTCGGGGCCTCCTCCTCCACGGACCTGTACGGCGCGGAGATCTCCTCCAACTCGGCCAACTTCTTCCGCTCGGGCCTGAAGGGTCGGGCCTACGAGGACAAGCAGGCCGACCACCTGGCCCTGGAGGGCACCTATCGCTTCGAGAACCTGGTGGAGGGCCGCCTGTCGATGGAGGAGGTGCCCCTGCGCAATGCCATGAACGAAGTGCTGCGCGACGAGTACGTCAAGGACAACGAGCGCGGCATCGAGTACTGGAATCGCATTTGCGAGCGGGCCGGCAACGACTTCCGCTTCGCGCTGCCCCACCGTCGCTTCAACCGCAGGATCGGCGTCTACGCCGGCGCGCGCTTCGACCTGGAGGGCAAGCTGATCGACGAAGCCGCCTGGGTCGCCCACGTCGACCGCTGGCTGCCGTCCGCCTCCGACCGCGCCTACGTGAAGAGCCTGATGGTGCCCTGCTACGAGAAGGGCAAGACCGCCGGCTGGATCGCGCCCCCCGCCAAGGGCATCCAAGGCATGCCGGTGGACTACGAGTACGTGCGCATGTGACCCGCCGCCCGCACCGGGAAGTTCTTTCCGCGGCCCTCCCGGCCTTGGACGCCCCGCCCGGCGTCCCTGGCCGGGGGGGCCGCGGCCTTGGCGCCGCCGCGCCTTCGAGGCCCCATGGACGGGCAAGGCGCCTTCGAAATTCAAGGCCCGCCTAGGAACTCCCATTTTCCTTGAAGCGCTCGATGCAGCGCTCCCGATGAGGGCTCCGGAAGTCAAGCACGGCCGCCGGGGGGCGGCCCCAATCCGGAGTCAACATGATCAGATGGAACAGTCGAGCGGGCCGCGGCAACACCGCGCCCCGCGTGTGGAATGAAGCAGGGACGGATTCACTCGGCCACGGCGGCCGCGCCCTGCGGGGCATCGGAGTCCTGGCCCTGACGGCGGTGGCCTTCGTGGCGGCCGCGGGCGAGGCCCGAGCCCAGGGGAACTACAACGTGGTGGCGCAGATGGAGCTCGGTGCGCCGACCTCCTCCAGCTTCGTGCTGCACGGCACGATCCCGGTGCCCCCGGGAACCTTCCCGCGGCAGGACGGCCGCGTGCCGTTCGCGATCGTCGATTCCAACGGCACCGTGGTCGACACGCAGATGGAAGTCGTCACGCGCTACCCCAAGGACAGCGACGGCGCGGACGTGGTCGAAGTGCTCGGCCGTGTCAGCGTGCCCGCCAACACTCCCGCCGGCACGCGGCTCCTCTACAAGGTGATCGATCACCTGCACACGCCGACGCCCGCCCAGGTGCACCCCACGGCGGCCTCACTGCTTTCCAACCCGGGCACGATCCTGGTCGTGGCCAAGGACTGCTTCGGCAACAGCTACTCGACGGAGCTCTCGCCCGGCGCGCCGGCGACGCCCTCGGTGACGGTGACCACCCTGAAGGCAGGGGCCGGCGCCAAGCAGACCCTGGTGTACGGCACGATGATGCCCCAGACCTCGAACATCGGTGCCCCCAGCGGCGCACTGCAGCACCTCTTCGGCGTCCACGGCTACTTCACCTCCTGGGCCGGCGAGGAAGTGATCTCCCTCGACATGCGCGTGAACAACGGCGCCTCGGGCCTCGACCCGGCGACGAACATGGACAACCCCCTGGGGGTGGTCTACTTCCAGTCGCTGGAGTTGTGGGTCAAGAACGGCTGGAACCTGCTGCAGCAGGCGCCGGGCCCGATGTTCGGCAGCTCGCGCACCCAGGGCAACTACACGGCCTACTCGATCATCGAGCCCAACGCCGACGGCACGCTGCACTACATGCCCTCCCAGGGCCAGTTCGTGCGCCGCCTCGCGCTGTGCAAGATCGGCCAGGAGGCCAAGGCCAACGCGCTCCTGGACAGCGAAGGCCAGGCGTTCTGCAAGCGCGGCAACTCCCCCACCAGCGGCCAGGAGTTGTTCTCGTGGTGGAACCCGCTGACGGCACGCTACTACCCGCAGCGCCACCGCCTGCCTGAGTTGGACCACCTGGGCGGGGACGCCATCCGCCTCAAGCTCAAGAACCAGCACGCGATCATCCACACGGCCCTGACCACCGGCACGGCCGGAGGCTGCATCGGCGTGCCGAACCAGGGCTGGGCACATCCCTGGGGCGCCAAGTACGGCGGCATGACCGGCGGCAGCGAGGTGTTCCTCTTCGACGGGTTCCTGGTGGCCGAGGGCGCCTCCAACGAGGGCTGGCGCGCCACGCAGCTGACCCACCGCGCCTACATGGACCGCCAGCCCGACGCCCTCTACAACAAGGACGGACGGCCGACGGAGCTTTCCCAGTGGCTGCAGCAGGGCCCCAACGGTCCCTACGTGAACATGTACTTCTACGGCCGGTTGCTGGCGGGCAACGACCCGTTCGGCTTCAAGGTGGCCTCGAAGCACCAGGTCACCTGGGTCACGGCGAACAACAAGAAGCCCGCGTACCAAACCCTGCTGGCGTCCTTCTCGCCCGTGGACCTGCAACACGTCGTGCGCACCACGCGTTCGATGAAGACCCTGGCCTGGCTCGGCAACGACAGCCTGGCCAAGGACGACCTGAGGAGCCGCGCGGAGATCTTCCGCCTCTCCTACCACCAGTATCCCAACAGCTCGACGAACAAGGCCCAGGGGGGCGGACTGCTCGACAGCTTCCGCGCCGTCACGAACGCGCCGGGCGCGGGCTTCAAGATCGGCCGCGCCCAGGGCTGGGGTCTGGACACCGTCAACGCGGCCTACGCGCTCGGTGACTCGAACTACCGCCAGAGCGTGCTGCCCTGGTACGGAGTGTTCACTCGCACGCTGTCCCTGGGACAGGTCGCCTGCAACGGCTACATCCAGTCCCAGGTCAGCAACAAGCAGCTGAACGGCCTCTACTACATGCACCAGCAGTACGAGATGTCGATCCTGGAGAACGGCATGCGCGGCGCGATCGAGTCGGTGCTGCGAGGCGTCGACCCGACCAATGCCACGACGATGACCCAAGTGCTGGATCGCCAGATCCAGGGGATGATCTCGCCCCAGTCCTGGGACCCGGTCAAGAAGGGCCCCTGGAAGAACCTGGCCATGGCGGCGCTCAACGACCCGACGACGCCCTTCTGCAACTTCGTCCCGCCGGGCGGCACGAGCCCCGGCGTCGAGAAGTACCAGAACTGGTCTTCCTACGCCTACGGCTACGAGATCAGCCACAACCAGAACCTGCTCAACTTCGCCAAGACGCAGATGGGCGGCGACCTCCTGACGGTGATCAAGGCCAAGGGCTTCAAGGACCTCGAGCAGCGGCTGGCGCTCCTGGCCCTGCTGCAGCGGCCCTAGGTCCCAGCGCGGGCGACCCTTCGGGGGTCGTCGATTCCACGGCGGGCGGTCCCCTGGGGGCCGCCCGCCGTGCTTTCCGGCCCGCCCCCGATCCAGGGGCGCGTCCCCGCGCCGGATTCCGGAGCGGCGATTGGAAGGCCGCCCGGCCAGCGCATAGGTTCTCCCCCCGGCCGTCCGACAAGGACTGCCCCGACGATGATCCAACGCAGCGAATTTGCCGCCCACAAGCTTCCCTACTCCACGGCCCTGGGCACGGGTCTCACCCTGGGATCCCTGGATGCCCTGGTGGACCTGTCCGTGCGCTCGAGCAACTCGGCCTCGCCCCTGTCCACCTGGACCGCGTTGGGGGTCTCCACCCTGGCGGGCTTCCTGTTGCACCTGCTCCTCTGGGCCCTCTCTTCCACCGTGCAGCGTTTCGCGCCGATCCTGGGCGCGCGCGCCTGGGCCGTGGCCGCCGCCTCCCTGACCCTGGCCCTTCCGACGCTGCTTTCCTGCTACCGCGCCGTGGATCCCACGCCGCGGGCCAGCCTGCTCGCCGTTCCCGCGGCCCTGGCGGTGGCCGTGGGCGTCTACTGGATCGCGCGCCCCTTCACCGCCAAGGCGGGCGGCACCACGGTGGCCGTGCTGTTCTCCGCTTGGACCGCCGCGGCCGCCCTGGGAGCCGCCGGACTGCTCGCTCTGTCCAAGGCGGGCCGGCTGGCGGGCCCCGCGCAGCAGGGACCGGCGCTGCTCGGGCTCCTGGCGCTGCTTTTTTTCTACGCCCGATGGGCCTGGCGCACGACGGGGGCGATGCCGGCGGTCTACCTCCAGCGGACGCTCTTCCTGGGCTCGCTGGTGCTGGGCGGCATGCACTTGATCCCCGATTCGAGCGCCGAGGCCTCGAAGGGACGGCCCCCCGCGGGACGCAAGCCGCGCCACGTGATCCTGGTGGTCGTGGACACGCTGCGGGCGGACTACCTCTCGTGCTACTCCGAGGCAGCGCCCCCGACGCCCGAGGTGGACGGCCTCGCCGCGAAGAGCCTGTTCTTCGAGAACCCCCGTTCCTCGGCGCCCTGGACCTTCCCGTCGGTCTCCTCGATCCTGACGGGCCTTGCCCCATCGGTGCACCTGGGCCTGCGGCCCTTCGATGCCCTGCCGCGCTCGGTGAAGACCCTGGCGGCGCGCATGTCGGAGGCCGGCTTCCTGACCGCGGCCTTCGTGCGCAATCCGGCGCTGCGACGCTACACGGAAATCGACCGGGGCTTCGACGAGTATCACTATCAGCGGGAACCCCACTCGCCCTCGGCCCTGGCCGAGGTGCTGCTGCGCGGGGTCCTGCCCGACATCTACCTGGCGCAGGTGGGCGCGGGCATCCAATCGCGACGCGCCGCACAGTGGATCGCGGACCACAAGGACCGCGACTTCTTCCTGTGGATCCACTACTTCGATCCGCACATGGCCTACAACCCGCCGCGCGAGTTCCAGCCCGAGGGAACGCCGCCGGCCCAGGTGGGTCGCAACTTCGAGGACGCCGCGCGAGTGCGCGGGGGCTTCTTCAACCCAGACGCCTCGGAGCGTCAATGGATCCGCGACCTGTACGCGGGCGAGGTGCGCGCCACCGACCGCGACCTGGGGGGACTGTTCCGGGCCCTGGACTCCGAGGGGCTCATGGAGGACTGCACGCTGGTGTTCACCGCCGACCATGGCGACGAACTCTGGGAGCACGACGCCTTCGAGCACGGTCACACGATGTACGACGAGGTCCTCGGTGTGCCGCTGTTCATGAAGCTGCCGGGAGGAGCCCTGGCAGGCCGAGTTTCGGAGCCCGTCTCCAACCAAAGCGTGGCCGCCACGATCCTGGAAGTGGCGGGCGTGCCCTACCGCGAGGCGGAACTGTCCGCACCGCCCCTGGTGCGTCGCTCGGGCCCCGGCGGGGACCTGACCCTGGATGTCCAGCCGCGCCCCCTGGTGGCCAACGGGATCCTCTACTTCGAGGCGCGCTCGGCCGTGGTCTTCGAGGGCTTCAAGTTCATCAAGTTCCGAGTTTCGAAGCGCGAGGAGCTCTACGACCTGGCCTCCGACCCGGGGGAACAGAAGAACCTGGCGGAAGCCAGGCCGGACCTGGTGGCCCGGGGCCGCGCCCTCCTGGAGGAGGAACTCGCTACCGCGGAGCGCATGCGCCGGGAGTTGGGCATCGAATCGGCGACCTCAGGCCCCCTGGACGACGACACGGCCCGTGCCATGCGCGCACTGGGCTACGTGAAGTGATCGAGCGGGCCCTGCCGCGGGCCCTCCCGGCGTCCCTCGGTGCCCGCGGAGGTCCCCTCGGAGCAGGCGTCGGAGGGTGCCCGGTCCCGGGAGCCCCAGGGCAGGCCCGCGAAGGCGCCCCGGGGAGCCGACGGACCCGCCGCCCCTCGAATGACGGGGCCTCGTCCTCGACTCCGCGGCGGCCCGGGTGCTTCCCTGAGGAGCCCCACGGACGTTCCAGGGTGAGCAAGATCGCACGCTTGAGTGTGCGATCCTGCACACTATGTGCGGAAAAGCCCTTTGCCTGGAGCTTTCCCTGCCCCAACTCGGCCTTCACCGCGCTGAATCGAAAGTTCTCGGAGCAGATTCTCCCCACGGGTCTCCGGGGGGCCGGCCGAAAATACCGCGCTCCCTGATCGCGCGGGCCCCTGCGCGCGGAGCCGGATGACGGCGTCGTCGCACTGGGCTCGCCCGGGGCGAATTCGTGACGCTGGATGGGCTCCGCGACCCCGGGGTGGGACCGTGAGGCACGGGGTTTGCCAAGTGCGGCCAACAACTGTCTCGACCCGTGGTCCGCGCCCGGAGCGGGTCCGAGATGGTTCGGTTCAGGCGCCGATGTCCGCGATGTGGATCCGCGCGACGGAGCCACGGGTCGAGGGATGTCTGGAGAGGGTGCGAGGGGCCACAGGTTTTTTTCCGGGCGCGATTGCGACGTTTCGAACTCCGCGCTGCGCCGCGGACGAGGGGATCTCAGCATGTTTTCACAACTCCGCTCCCTCTGGGGAGCCGGCGTCCGGGCTGTCGTTGCCAGCCCGCTCGCCCTCCTGAAGGCCACCGACGCCCGGGCAGGACGCTCAGGACGTCCGGTGGGACCCCGATCCGGGCCCTATTCCGGCCCCGCGGCCCGCGCGGCCGCCCGCTGTCTGGCATCGTTCGCGCTCCTGGCGGGCCTCTTCGGCGGCTCCTCCCTCCACGCCCTGACGCCCCAGGGGGCGCAGGTGGTGGGCAAGTTCGAGTTGGGAGCTCCGGACGTCAGCAGCTTTGTCCTGCGGGGCACCTTGCCGGTGCCCCCCGGGACGTTCCCCCGACCTGACGGCAAGCACCCCTTCGGCGTGGTCGACGCCAACGGCGCGACGGTGCCGGCCCAGTGCGAGATCGTCAGCCGCTACCCCGTCGACGCCAAGGGCGCCGACGTGGTGGAGCTCCTGGCCCGCGTGCAACGCCCCGCCGGCGTCCAGCCGGGCGCGCGCATCACGTACAACGTGGTCAGTTTCCCCCACACGCCCTCGGTGCTGACGCCGACTCCGGCGGTGGCCTCGCTGTTCGCGGCCCCGGGTCTGGTGACCCTGCGCGCCAAGGACGTGTTCCATCACGAGTACCGGGCCGACCTGCTGCGCGGCATGGACGGCGTGCAGCCCATGCGCTCAGGCCTGGCGGCCGTGCAAACCCGCTACTACGAGGCCATGCGGCCCCTGAGCAGCCCGGTGGGCCCCCCCTCGGGACCCCTGCCGCGCCTGCTGAATGCCCACTCCTATGTGACGCAATGGCTGGGCGAGGACATGGTCAGCGTCGACCTCAGGGTCAACAACGCCTCCAGCGGCCGCGACTCCCAGACGGACATCGACAATCCCCAGGACAAGGTCTACTTCCAGGCCCTGGAATTGTGGTTCCCGGCGACCTGGAACGCGGTCATCGACTGGCGCGATCCGGCCTACGGCCAGGTGCGCGTGCAGGGTGCCTTCAAGGTCCTGCCCATCGTCGCGCCGATCCCCACGGGCGAGTTGCACATGGTGCCTCCCCAGGGGCAGTTCGAGCGCCGCATCGTGCTGGTTCGGGCGGGCTTCGAGGCCCGCGCGCACTCGCTGCTCGAAGAGCAGTGGCTCGGATTCTGCCGGCGCGGAATCAATGCCCAGGGTGCCCAGCTGTACTCGTGGTGGAACCCCGCGACCGCCAACTACTTCCCCCAGCGCCACCGGCTTCCGGCCCTGGATCACGTGGCCCCGTCGGTGATCAAGTCCAAGCTCAGCGCCTCGCTCGCCAAGGCGGCGGGCACGCTGACCCTGGGCGGCGTCAACAACGGCGCCATCAGCAGTCCCGCGCTCGGCTGGGCCCACCCCTGGGGCGTCAAGTACGGCGGCATGACCAGCGGCACCGAGATCTTCCTCTACGACGGCGTCCAGACCGCCGAGGCGGCCTCGACGGACGGCTACCGCCTGTCGCAGATGTCCTTGCGCATGTACCTGGAGCGCAACCCGACGGCCCTGTTCAACAAGGACGGGAACCCGACCACGTACAAGGACTGGATCACCCACGGGCCCAGCTTCGACTACATCTACATGCAGTTCTACCTGCGGCTCCTGCCGGGCGGACCCGATCCGTTCGGCTTCGGGCAGGCTCCGCGCCACCAGGTGGACTACGTGGCCCAGCAAGGGAAGAAGCCGCCCTACGAGGCGACCCTGCTGGCCTTCAAGCCCATCGACCTGCAGCACCAGATCCGCATCACGCGCTCGATGAAGGTGCTGACGTGGCTCGGCAATGACGCCCTGGCGAAGGAAGCGCTGCGCATGCACGCGGAGATCGCCCGGCTCTCCTACCACGAGTACCCGGTCTCTCCGGCGGGCGCCGTGATCGGCACGGGCATGCTGGCGGACATCGAGCATTCCCAGACCTTCCCGGGCATCGGCCTCAACTTCGGTCGCGGCGAGGGCTGGACCATCGACACCATGGCGGCGGCCTACTCGATCAACTCGCCGGCCTGGCGTTCCCAGGCACTGGGGTGGTTCGACCAGATCGTGCCGATGTTGAAGGATGGTCAAGCCAGTTGCAGCGGCGTCATCCAGCGCACGAAGTCCAACAAGCTGCTGGGCGGCTTGTACTACGCGCGCCAGTCGATCGAGCAGGCGATCGTCGAGCACGGCCTGATGGGCATGCTGGGCAGCGTCTATCGCGGGACCGGTGCCCGCGAGGAGACCGACCTCAAGGACGTGATCCGCAAGTCGACCTATTCGATGGTGCAGTTCCCGGCCTGGAGCGACGCGAAGAAGGGTCCTTGGTCCCAGGTCGCCGTGGCACCCATTGACGACCAGCAGCCGCCGTTCTGCGGGGTGCTGCCGCCCCTGGGCACCTCGGCGGGGATTGACAAGTATCAGGCGTGGTCGAGCTTCGCCTACGGCTACGAGCTCACCGGCGACCCGATCTTCCTGCAGAAGGCCCTGATCATGGGCGGCGGGTCCAACCTGCTGAACACCATGAAGAACGGCGGGCTCTCGAATCTCGAGAATCGCGCCGCGCTGATCGCTCTGGCCCAGACGCTCCCCTAGGGATCGGAACTCGCGCCCGCGGCGCTGCATGTGCGCCGCGGGCGCGGGGCCGTGCGCGCCCCGGGCCGCCCGAGGAGCAGGATCCCGGTCCGCCGCCTGACGCGGCGGGCCGGGGCACATCCCTAGCCGAACTGGATGCCCTGGGCGAGGGGCAGTTCCCGCGAGTAGTTGACCGTGTTGGTCTGGCGACGCATGTAGGCCTTCCAGGAGTCGGATCCCGACTCGCGCCCACCGCCGGTTTCCTTTTCGCCGCCGAAGGCGCCGCCGATTTCGGCACCGGAGGTGCCGATGTTGACGTTGGCGATGCCGCAGTCGGACCCGTCCACGGCCAGGAAACGCTCGGCCTCGCGCATGTCGAGCGTGAAGATCGACGAGGACAGTCCCTGGGGCACGCCGTTCTGCAGCGCCACGGCCTGCTGGAAGTCCTCGTAGCGCAGCGTGTAGAGGATCGGCGCAAAGGTCTCGCGCTGGACCGCGTCCGTCTGGGCGGGCATGCGCACGATCGCGGGCTTGACGTAGTGGCCACCCGCGAGCGGCCCCGGCAGCTTGAGGCGCTCGCCGCCGCAGAGCAGTTCGCCACCTTCGTTGCGGGCAGCCGCCAAGGCCGAAAGCATGCCGTCCACGGCGCGGGTGCTGACCAACGGGCCGCAGAGGGTCTTGGGATCGAGCGGATCCCCGATGCGGATTCCGGCGTAGGCCTTCACCAGCCGGCGCTCCACCTCATCGGCCACCTTGGCGTGCAGGATCAGGCGCCGCGTGGTGGTGCAGCGCTGACCGCAGGTGCCCACCGCGCCGAAGAGCACCGCGGGCAGCACGAGGTCCAGGTCCGCGTGCTCGCTGACCACGATCGCGTTGTTGCCCCCCAGCTCCAGGATCGTGCGCCCGAATCGGCCCGCCACCTTGGCGGCCACGCCCCGGCCCACCTGGGACGAACCCGTGAAGGAAATCAGCGGGAGGCGCGGGTCCTCGCACATGCGCTGGCCGATCTCCACGGGCTCGCCGATGGCCAGGGTGGCCAGGGCGCCGAAGCCCTCGGCCTCCAGCACCGGCCGCACCACGTTGGTGGTGGCGATGGCGCACAGGGGCGTCAGGTTGGAGGGCTTCCAGACGCAGCTGTCGCCGCAGATCCAGGCCAACATGGAATTCCAGGCCCACACGGCCACGGGGAAATTGAAGGCCGTGATCACCCCCACGGTTCCCAGGGGATGCCATTGCTCGCGCATGGCGTGCTGGGGCCGCTCGGAGTGCATCGAGAGCCCGTAGAGCATGCGCGACTGGCCCACGGCGAAGTCGGCGATGTCGATGGCCTCCTGCACCTCCCCCCAGCCCTCCTGGAGGATTTTCCCCATCTCCAGGCTCACCAGCCGCCCCAGGGCGTCCTTCTTTTCCCGCAGGCGCTCGCCCACGCGGCGGACGATCTCGCCGCGGCGCGGCGCGGGGAGCAGGCGCCAGCGTTCGAAGGCCTCCACCGCCCGTTCGACGCACAGGTCGTACTCCGCGGGCGTCACCTGACGCACCCGGGCGATCAGCTCGCCCGTGGCCGGCGAGCGGGACTCGAGCCAGGGTCCCGTGGCGGGGAGCCACTCCCCCGCGTAGGCGCCGCTGTTCGAGCCTTCGATGCCCAGTTCCTTGAGAAAGTCTGTGTTCATGGTGCGTGGGGTCCGAGGGCAAGCAGGATACTGACCCAACTCGAACTTGTCCCGGACCGCGGCCATGGGATGCTCGCGGCGGAGGAAAACCCATGCACATCCCGTTCGCCTGTCTCGCGGCGGCCCTGGCTGCCCTGCTCGCATCCCCTTCCCGGGCGCAGGGCGAGCTCCTGGTCCTGAACAAAACCGACGCCACCCTCTCCTTCCTGGCCCCGGACCAACCCGCCGGCGCGCCGCTGGCGGTGGTGGGAACCGGCGTGGGGCCCCACGAGTTGGCGGTGGAACCCGGCGGAGCGCGCGCCGTGGTCACGAATTACGGCACGGGACGCCCCGGCAGCTCCTTGACGGTGATCGACCTGACGAAGCGCCTGCCCCTGGACACCCTCGACCTGGGTCGCCACCGACGGCCCCACGGCATCGCCTTCCGCGGCAAGGGGCGCGTGCTGGTCACCTGCGAGGCCAGCCAGGCCCTGATCGAGGTGGACCTGAAGGAGCGCGCGGTCGTGCGCGAGTTCGCCACGGACCAGAAGTACGCCCACATGGTGGTCCTGGCCCCGGACGGGGGTCGCGCCTTCGTGGCCAACATCGGCTCGGGCTCCCTGAGCGCCTTCGACCTGGAGGCGGGGACGCTCCTGGGGCACGTCGCCACCGGAGCTGGATCCGAGGGCCTGGCGGTGACGCCGGACGGCGCCGAGGTCTGGGTCGGCAATCGCGACGGGGACAGCCTCTCGATCGTCGACACGCAGAAGCTCGCGGTGCTCGCCACGCTGCCCTGCCCCGGCTTTCCCATCCGCGTGCAGGTCACCCCCGACGGATCCCGGGCGCTGGTGTCCTGCGCCAAGGCCGGCGAGGTGGCGGTTTACGACGTGCCCGGCCGCAAGCAGCTGGCCCGCCTGTCGCTGTCCGTGACGCCCGAGGAGCTCGAGCGCGTGGAACACGGCCAGCGCCTGTTCGGCGTCGATTTCCAGGGCTCCCCGGTGCCCGTGGGCATCCTGATCGAACCCTCGGGCAAGCGGGCCTACGTGGCCAACACCAACGCGGACGTGGTCAGCGTGCTCGACCTGGAACGGCTCGCCCTGGCCGGCCGCCTGCGGGCCGGGCGGGAGCCCGACGGCCTCGCCTGGACCGCGCGGCCCTGAACAACGGCTGACAGCGGGCCCGGGGGGGACTATCCTGTTTGCCCCGATGGCCGACAAGATCATCTACCAGCTCCAGGAGCTCTCCAAGTACTACGGACAGAACAAGGTCCTGGAGGGCATCACCCTGGCCTTCCTCGAGGGCGCCAAGATCGGCGTCATCGGAGCGAACGGCGCGGGCAAGTCCACCTTGCTGCGCATCATCGCGGGCGAGGACAAGAAGTACGAGGGCACCGCCAAGCCGATCGGCGAGCAGACCATCGGCTACCTCTCCCAGGAGCCTCCGCTCAGCGACGAGCTGACCGTGCTGGGCAACCTGCGCGAGGCCGTGGCGCCGCTGCTCGCCATCGAGAAGCGCTACAACGAACTCGCCGAGGCCGGCGACATGGGCGACGAGTTCATGCACCTCTCCGAGCTGATGGAGCATCGGGAGATCTGGGAACTCGACAGCCACCTGGAGCAGGCGGCCGAGGCCCTGTGCCTGCCGCCCATGGACGCCGACGTGAGGAAGCTCTCGGGCGGCGAGCGCCGGCGCGTGGCCCTGTGCAAGCTGCTGATGTCGCACCCCGACATCCTGCTCCTCGACGAGCCCACCAACCACCTGGACGCGGCCACGGTGGAATGGCTCGAGCACCATCTGAAGGAGTACCAGGGCACGGTGATCCTGATCACCCACGACCGCTACTTCCTCGACAACGTGGTGGGCTGGATGCTCGAGATCGAGCGCGGCCGGGCCAATCCCTACAAGGGCAACTACTCCGAGTATCTGCTGGCCAAGCAGCGCATCCTGGAGGAGAAGTCCGGGAAGGACGCGGCGCGCGAGAAGCTGTTCAAGAAGGAACGCGAGTGGCTGGGCCAGTCCCCGGCCGCGCGCCGCGGTCGGGCCAAGTGGCGCCTGGAACGCTTCAAGCAGATGCAGCAGGAGAAGGCCGAGGATCAGGTCGAGTCCGTGGACCTGCGCATTCCGCCCGGGCCGCGACTGGGCGACAAGGTGATCGAGTTCAAGAACGTCACCAAGGGCTTCGGCGGCCGCGCGTTGATCCACAACCTGACCTTCGAGGTGCCCCCCGGCGGCATCCTGGGCATCGTCGGGGCCAACGGCATGGGCAAGTCCACCCTGCTGCGCATGATCATGCAGCAGGAGCAGCCCGACAAGGGCACGGTGACGATCGGCTCGACGGTGATGCTGCGCTACCTCGACCAGTCGCGCGCGGTGCTGCACGACGACCAGACGGTGTTCCAGAACATCACCGAGGGCAACGTGCAGATCGCCTTCGGCACGCGGACCCTCGACGCCCGCGCCTACGTGGCGCGCTTCAACTTCAAGGGCGAGGATCAGCAGAAACTCCTGGGCGAGTGCTCGGGCGGCATGCGCAACCGCGTGCTCTTGGCCAAGATGCTGCGCGAGCCCGCCAACGTGATCCTGATGGACGAACCCACCAACGACCTCGACCTGGACACGCTGCGCGTGCTCGAGGGCGCCATCGAGGAGTACCCGGGTTCGGCGATCGTGGTCAGCCACGACCGCTACTTCCTGAACCGCGTCGCGACCCACATCCTGGCCTTCGAGGGCGTGGTCGAGGACGGCAAGGGGCCGGAGATCAACTTCTACCCCGGCGACTACGAGGCCTACCACGAGTGGCGGGACAAGCAGTGGGCCGAGCGCGGCATCGGCGGCCGCTCGCGGGCCGGCAAGTACAAGAAGCTCCTGCGGGACTGAGTACCCCGTGGGAGTCCTGTGGAGCGCGCAGCGGGCCGAACTGGCCGCCGACCCGACCCTGGCCACCGCCCGGCGCTTGCTCATGGCCTACGAGCCGCGGGACGCCGATCAGGCGCGCTTCCGGCGCGAGATGCTCGAGTTCGTGGAGCGCTTCCCCGGGGAGGCCCACCGGCGCAGCTGCGTGCCGGGGCACTTGACGGCCTCTTGCCTGGTGTTGGACGCCACGCGCTCGCGGGCCTTGCTCACCCATCACAGGAAGCTCGACCGCTGGCTGCAGCTCGGCGGACACTGCGACGGCGACTCCAACCTGCCTGCGGTGGCCCTGCGGGAGGCCCGGGAGGAATCGGGAATCGACGATCTCCTCATCGATCCGCGCATCGTGGACCTGGACGTCCATCCGATCCCGGCCAGGCCCGGCGAGCCGCGGCACCTGCACCTGGACGCGCGCTTCCTCGTTCACGCCCCCGCGGGGGCCCGGGAGAGCGCCAGCGAGGAGTCCCATCGCGTGGCCTGGATCGCACCTGGTGAACTCGACGGCATCGCCGCCGACGATTCCCTGCGCAGGCTGTTCGGTCTCGCGTTCTGAAGCCGAGCGCCCCTACCAGACGCGACCGTTCCAGGTGCGTGTCAGGCTCTGGGTGTGGGTCGTGCGGGTGGAATTGGATTCCAGGGCGCTCTCCACCGAGAACGAGTACTCGCGCGTGCTCGGGACGTGCCCCGTCTCGGAGTGGCTGATGCCCTGCCGGCCGCCCGCGGTCGTTTTCTCCGTGAGGAAGACCTTGCGGCGCACGACGTGAACGACGCCGCTGGGATCGGCCGGCCCGGCGGGATGGATCCAATCCGAAAGGGCTCCGGCCAGGCCCGAGGATCGCTCCTCGGGCAGTTCGGGGAGCCCCTCCGCGGGCGCGCCGGCCACGTCGCACCGCGGGGTCGCGGCCCCGGCGTGGACGACCACGTCGAAGGTCAGCTCACCGCGCAGGTCCGAACCCGTCCCCACCAGGGGCTCACCCTCGACCCAGACGCGGGCGCGAATGCCCACCTCGGGGGCCTGATCCAGCACCGCCGAGCGCACGGCCAGGGACCGGCGCGTCTCGCTGGCCACCTCCACGGCGATCGCGACCTCGTGCCGCACCCGGGCAAGCGTCTGGTCCCCGTGGCTCACGGTGGTGATCAAACGGAAGCGGTCGATCCGCAGGCTCCCGTCCAGAGGCGCCTCGGCGAAGGGATCGGGGTCCCCCAGTTGCCAGGTTCCCTCGGGCGAGGTCCAGGGAGCCGCCGGCCAGCCGGCCGCGGCCGCGGGATCGGCCACGGGATGGAGCGCCAGCGCGGCGCGAAAGTCGGGCGTATTGCGAAAGTGGAGCCACAGGCTCAGGACGGCCAGGGCCGCGAGTCCCAGGCCCGCAAGCCCCGCCAGCAGGAACATGCGCCGGAAACCCACGGCGCCCGACGGCCCTGGAGTTCCCGCCGTGCGCTGCGGCTCGCCGCGGGGGCCGACTTCCGTGGGCGCCGGTGTGTCCATGGCGCGCCATCCTGCGGCCCCTCGACGCGGATTGCCATCGCCGGTCTTGGGGCACGGCGGGGCGACCTCGCCGGGCCCACGGGGCCGCGGGGCCCACCGGCTCACCATCCGCCCTCCGGCCCACGGTGATCGCTCCCCCGGGCGGCAGCGCATGGACGCGGCCCGGCGGCGTCGGGTACCCTCTTCCCCCTACTATTCTCCGGGCCCGCGCGGCCCGTTCCCGGGCCCGCGTGGCTCGTTTCCGCCGTTAGAGACCCCGCTGTGCAAGTCACCGTCGAACGCACCGGTCCCTGTGTCGCCAAGATTTCCTTCACCGTGCCCGCCGCCGATTTCGACGGCGAGGTCGCGCGCCTGCTCAAGCAGGCGTCGACCCAGGTGCGCATGAAGGGTTTCCGCCCGGGCCACGTGCCCACGGCCCTGGTCGAGAAGCAGCACGGCAAGGAGCTGCGGCACGAGGCGCGCCAGCGCTTCCTCAACCAGGCCTACGAGCAGGCGGTGGCCAAGGAGAAGATGCGCCCCCTGGCCCACCCGCGGGTGGACCTGGGCGAGCCTTCGATGCTCGCCGGCCTGCCGTTTCAGGCCAGCTTCGAGCTGAGCCTGCGGCCCGAGTTCGAATTGGGCGAGTACAAGGGCCTCGCCGTCGACTCCAAGGTGGAGGCCGTCACCGACGAGAAGGTCGAGCAGGCCATCGAGAACATCCGCCAGCAGCAGGCCTACCCCGAGCCCGCCGGCGAGCTCGGCATGCCCGAGGACGGCGTGGCCCTCTGCCGGGTGGAGCTGTTCTTCGAGGGCCAGAGCGTGTTCGTGCGCGAGGGCCTGCGCCTGGGGCCGGGAACCCAGATGCCGGGGATGGACCAGGAGGCCTTCAAGACGCGCATCGTCGGCGCCAAGGACAAGGACTCCTTCGAGATCGACCTGACCTTCCCCGAGGACTTCGAGCACGAGGCGGCCCGCGGCAAGTCCGGTCGCTGCGCCATCACCGTGGACCAGGCCTTCCGCGTGGTGCTTCCCAGCCGCGAGGCGGTCATGAAGACCCTCGGACAGGCGGACGAGAGCTCCTTCAAGTCCTTCGTGCACGACCGCCTGAAGGAGGCCCACCAGGAGCAGGAGGACCGGCGCGTGGAGAACGTGATCCTCGAGCGCCTGATCGACGCCCACGGCTTCGAACTGCCCGCCCCCATGGTCGAGGAGCAGATCCGCGCCCGACGGGAGCAGCTGCGCAGGGAGCTTGCGGAGCGTGGAGCCGACGAAAGCGCCATCGCGGAGCAAATCACCGGCCAAGAGACCGCCGCCAGGGAGGCCGCGATCCGGGCCTCGCGGGGCTATTTCCTGATCGAGGCGATCGCCCAAAAGGAATCCATCCAGGTGGCCGAAGAGGACCTGCTCGCCGAGCTCAGGGTCATCGCGCAGAAGAACCGCGCCAGCCTGGAGGACGTCACCAAGCACTACAAAGAGCAGAACCTGTTCGGGCAACTGGCCATGGAGCTGGTCGAGCGCCGCGTGCGCCGCATGCTGCGCGAGAGCGCCAAGCAGAGCGCGGGCTAGCCGCGCCCCGATCGCGGGGCGGGGAGCCCCGCGACCCGCGCCCCGCGCCCCGCGACCGTCGACGCCGTGTGTTCCGCCCGCGCGCCGGGACCGGGAGCGACGCCCCGAACCGCCCTCCGAGCGAGCTTGGAGCCTGCGCCGGACTCCAAAGCCCCGTCGAGAGTTTTTTTCCGGCCAGGGAGCCGATGTTTCCGGCCGTCCCGCCTTCCCGCCGGAGCCCGTGCTTGAGTCGGGCTCTCCGAAGCGTTATCTGCCTCTACCGTGGATCCCATGTTCAACGACTCCCCCCGTCGGGACCGTCTCCCCCTCCCACCGCACCGCACAACGCACAGCATGGACGCGCAAGCCAACTACTACATCCCCTACGTCATCGAGAAGACCGGCCGCGGCGAGCGCACCTACGACATCTACTCGCGCCTGCTCGAGGACCGGATCATCTTCATCGGCACGGCGATCGACGACACGGTCGCCAACTCGGTGATGGCGCAGCTCCTGTTCCTGGACAAGGCCAACAAGACCCAGGACATCAACATCTACATCAACTCCCCGGGCGGGTCGGTGACCTCGGGCCTCGCGATCTACGACACGATGCAGTTCGTGCAGGCCGACGTCTCGACCTACTGCCTGGGCCAGGCGGCCTCCATGGGCGCGGTGCTCCTGGCGGGCGGCAAGCAGGGAAAGCGTTTCGCACTGCCCCACGCCCGGATCATGATCCACCAGCCCTGGGGAGGCGCCCAGGGCACGGCCATGGACATGGAAATCCAGGTCAACGAGATCCTGAAGCTCAAGCGCAACCTGGAGGAGATCCTTGGTCGACACACCGGGAAGACCGGCAAGGAGATCTCCAAGGCCTCCGAGCGGGACAACTTCATGGATCCCGAATCCGCCAAGGCCTTCGGCCTGATCGACCACGTGGTCCAGATTCCCGCCGGCAAGACCTAGCCGCTACGGGGCCCCCGCGTACCATGGGGTGAGGCACGCGGGCCTGCGGCAAGGGGCCGCAGCCCGCAGCAGACGCCCGAGTACCGCGACCCGCAGCGCAAACCATGAGCCCTTCTTCGAACCGCGGCCGACACGTCGAGCGCTGCACCTTCTGCGAGAAGCGACGTCATCACGTCGCCTCGCTGATCGCCGGCCCGCCGGGCGTCTACATCTGCAACGAGTGCATCGAGATCTGCAACTCGATCCTGCAGGAGGAGAGTCGCAGGACGCCCGAGGCCGGCGCCGGGGCGGCCGCCGCCGCGGGCACGGCCGGAGCGCCGGGCCCTGCGGGAGTGCGCGGCCGCACGCTCGCGCCCGCCGCGGCCGAGCGCCGCACGCCCACGCCGATCCAGATCGCGCGACACCTCGACGAGTACGTGATCGGCCAGAGCCGCGCCAAGAAGATCCTGGCCGTGGCCGTGCACAACCACTACAAGCGCCTGCAGCACGGCCAAAAGGCCTCGGGCCTGGCCGCCACCGCCGCCGCGTCTCCGGTGGAGATCGAGAAGTCCAACGTGCTCCTGATCGGGCCCACCGGCTGCGGCAAGACGCTTTTGGCGCGCACCCTGGCGCGCATGCTCGACGTGCCCTTCGCCATGGCCGACGCCACCACGCTGACGGAGGCCGGCTACGTGGGCGAGGACGTGGAGAACATCCTGCTCAAATTGCTGCAGAACGCCGATTTCGACATCGAGCGGGCCCAGCAGGGCATCGTCTACATCGACGAGATCGACAAGATCAATCGCACCACGGGCAACGTCTCGATCACCCGCGACGTTTCCGGCGAAGGGGTCCAGCAGGCGCTGCTCAAGATCCTGGAGGGCACGATCGCCAACGTGCCGCCCCAGGGGGGCCGCAAACACCCCGAGCAGGCCTACCTGCACGTGGACACCACGAACATCCTGTTCGTGTGCGGCGGGACCTTCGTGGGCATCGAGGACGTGATCGCCCGGCGCATCGGCCGCGACGTGATCGGCTTCAGCCGCGAATCCGGCCGGTCGGAGGCCCCGACCAAGCCCGACGCCGCCGGCAAGGACGCCTCGACCCGGCGCTTCAAGGGCCCCCTGCCCACCAAGTCCGATCGTTCGACCCGCGACGAGTTCGTGCGCAACATCACGCCCAAGGACCTCGTCGAATTCGGCATGATTCCCGAGTTCGTGGGACGCCTGCCCGTGGTGGCGACCTTGGACACCCTGACGCGCGACGACCTGGTGCGCATCCTGACCGAGCCCAAGAACGCCCTGCTGCGCCAGTATCAGCGCCTGTTCGAGATGGCCGGGGCGACCCTGGAGTTCAAGCCCGAGGCGGTGGCGGCCATCGCCGACATCGCCATCGAACGCGAGACCGGCGTGCGCGCCCTGCGCTCGATCCTGGAGGAGCTGCTGCTGGACCTGCTCTACGAGCTTCCCTCGCGCCGCGACACCCTGCACCACGTGGTGACCGCCGAGCACGTGCAGGGCAAGGCCTCCCTGGCGCTGGGCCTCGAAACGGATCCCGAGGCGGACGCGTCCCGCGAGAGCGCCTGAGCGCCCCCCGCTCCCCTCCGGCTCACGGGCGCGCGTTCGCCCGTCCCGGCCGGCTCCACAGGAGATAGCCCAGGACGCCGAGGGAGAGCATGACTCCCGCGCGCAGCACCGCCACGCGCTCGGCGTTGAACACCGCGCTCACCACCACGGCCGCGGAGGCCAGCACGAACAGGGCCGGCAGCCAGGGATAGCCGGGTGCACGGAAGACGCCTGGGGCTCCCAGGCCGCGCCTCCTGAACACGAACAGGGCCGTGCCGCACAGCACGAAGAACGTGAAGTCGGCGATGGTGGTCATCTGCAGCAAGTTCAGGGTCTCCCCCAGGAACAGGTGCAGGATTCCAAAGCAGGCCTGCAGCCCGATGGCCACCACCGGCGTGCGCCAGCGCGGGTGCAGCCAGGCGGCTTGACGGAAGAACACGCCGTCCAGGGCCATCGCGTAGTAGATGCGCGGCGTGACGAACAAGAGCGCCTGGGTGATCGCCAGGGTCGACACCATCACCAGTCCGGCCACCAGGGGCTCGCCCCAGGAAACCACCCGCCCGGCGGCGGCTGCCGCAGGCGTGCGGGTGGCGGCCACGCCGTCGATGCCCAGGATCCCCACCAGGGAGGCGTTCATCGCGAGGTACAGGCCGATCACGCACAGGGTGCCGATCAGGATGCCCCGGGGCACCGTGCGCGCGGGGTCCTTCACCTCCCCCGCCACGGCGGTGACGTTCTGGAAGCCGCCGTAGGTGAAGACCACGCCCAACAGGCTCGCGCCGATGCCGGCCCATCCGACGCCCGAGGGCGAAACCGGTGCGGCCGCGATCCCGGGGGTGTCGGACAAGAGCCGGGGCTCCAGGACGCCCAGGGCCGTCAGGCCCCCCAGGACGATGATGAACAGGATGCCCGCGATCTTCGCCAGCATGGCGGCGTTCTGGAACGAGGCCCCCAGGCGCACGCCGCGCATGTTCAGGGCGGCCAGCACGACGATGCCGAACAGGGCGAGCCCGCGGCGCTCACCGCTGCTCCAGGCGGGATCACGGCCGGCGTAGGCGCACAGGGCCTGCAGGTGATCGACGAAGACGTTGGCCACATAGGCGATGGCGCCCGAGTTGATCGCCGTCAGCAAGAGCCAGCCGAACAGGAAGGCGGTGAAGCGCCCGAAGCCCTCGCGCAGAAACACGTACTGCCCGCCCGCGCGCGTGAAGATCGAGCCCAGTTCGGCGAAGACCAGGGCCCCGGTCATGGCGATGGCCCCGCCGAGCACCCACATTCCGAGCACGCCGGCGGCGGAGCCCATCTGGGCCGCGATGGCGCTGGGCGTGTTGAACACTCCCGCGCCGATGATCGTGCCCATGACGATCATCGTGCAGTCGAACAGCCCCAACTCCCGTCGCAGGCCCGTGGCGGACTCGCCGGGTCCCGAGCTCGGTTCCGGGTCGCTCCCCAGGCCCGAGCCGGACTTCAGGCCGGCATCCGATGGGGCCACGCCCCGGCCCCCGGCCGGGCCGGCCCCGCGGGTCGCACCGCTCGCCCGCGCGGCGTCGGAGCCGCCGGGGCCCTGCTCGGGGGCTTGGTCCAACGGGAGGGATCCTATGCCCGTGCCCACCGGATGCGCCACCGCGAACTTGGGCCCCGGACTTGCCCCACCCCGCGTGCACGCCTGAGAATGGGGCCATGAAGCACGCCGCGCTGCTCCTCCTTCCGCTCGTTCCCTCCCTGGCGCTCGCAGCCCTGGCCACGCTTTCCCTGGCCGCCCAGCACGGTGGCGAGGCGCGCCCCCGGTGGGCTACTCCGACACGCCGTTCTTGCCCGACGGAAAGTGGCGCGTGCACGACGTGGCGCGGCCCGCGCCCGCGGTGGTCAACCCGGGGCCCGCTCCGGCCGCCCCGGCTCCGGTGCCCGAGGACGCCGTGGTGCTCTTCGACGGCAAGGACCTCTCCCATTGGACCTCCGGGGGCAAGGAGGCCCGTTGGAAAGTCGCGGAGGGCGCCATGGAGGTCAACGGCACCGGCACGATCGAGACCCGCGAGAGTTTCGGCGACCTGCAACTGCACCTGGAGTGGGCCGCCCCCAAGGGGATCGAGTCCGCCTCCCAGGGGCGCGGGAACTCGGGCGTGTTCTTCATGGGCCGCTACGAACTGCAGGTGCTCGACTCCTTCGAGAACCGGACCTACTCCGACGGACAGGCGGCGGCCCTCTACGGCCAGACGCCGCCCCTGGTGAATGCCTGCCGCAAGCCCGGCGAGTGGCAGAGCTACGACGTGGTGTTCACCGCGCCGCGCTTCGAGAACGGCGGCCTCAAGAGCCCCGCGCGCATCACGGTCTTCCACAACGGCGTCCTGGTGCACCACGACGTGGCCTTCCTGGGGGCCACGGCCCACCGCGCCGTGGCCCAGTACGCCGAGCACGCCGCCAGCGGGCCCATCGCCCTGCAGGACCACGGCAACCCCGTGCGCTATCGCAACGTCTGGGTGCGCAAGCTCTGAGGGTCTCTGCTCGCGACCGGGAACTCCGCGGCTTGCCCCGGGAGCTCTCCGGGGACTCGCGTCGTGGCGGCGGCCCGGCGGGGAGCCGCGGGCAAACCCACCGGGTCGCCGGACTCCTGGAACAGCTCCCTAGCCCCGGCGCAGGAGCAGGGCCGCCTCGGAGAGCACCGCGACTTTTCGTCGCGCCAGATCGCGGCTCGCCACCGGTCGTTCGGCGAAGGTGCCGAAGCCGCAGTCAGGATTGAGCCAGACTCGCTCCGGAGGCAGGAATCGCAGCAGCTCGCGCACGCGCGCCGCCACCTCTTCGGGCCGCTCCAGCTCTTCCGTGCGCGGATTGACCGCCCCCAGGCCGATGGACACGCCCTCGGGCAGGTCGCGCAGGACCTCCAGGGGCCCGGCGCGTTCCGTGGCATATTCCAGCACCAGCTGATCGACCCGCATGCGGGCCAGGGTGGGCATCAGGGCGGCGTAGGAGCCCGAAAGCAGCACGTCCTCCTGCGTGCTCCAGTTGCCGCGACAGACGTGCACGCCGAACAGCGCGCCGGTGAAGCCCGCGCACACGCGGTTGATCAGGTCCACGGCGAGCTCGAGCTCCGCCTCGGGGCTCGCCTTGGCCGCCAGGGCGGCGCACATGAACGTCCGCGTCGCGGATTTTCCGGCGAAGACCAGCTCCGAGAGCACCGGCTCGTCGAACTGGACGAAGTGCACTCCGCGCGACAGAAGCTCCGCCACCTCCTCCCGCAGGATGCGCACCAGGTCCTCCACCAGGGCCTCGCGCGTGGGGTAGGCCGATTCCGAAAGCGCCTTGACCCAGATCGAGCGCGACAGCAGGTAAGGCCCGGGCAGGGGTGGCCTTGAGGGGCCGGTCCGTGTGGCGGCGCGCGAAGGCCAGGTCGTCCGCCACCAGGGCCTCGCGGCGCGCCAGGGGCCCCACCACCGTGGGGTTCTTGATGGCGAAGGCGGGCACGTCCAGGGCCCGCAGCAGTCCCTCGAAGGCCGCCTTGTCCTCGACGTAGTCCAAGAGCTCGGCCATGGACATGAGCCGCAGACCCGCGAGGTGTTCGCACAGGAACGAGTAGAAATTGTCGCGTCGCTGCTCGCCGTCGCTGGGCACGTCCACGCCCGACTCCACCTGGTCGGCGATGGCCTGGGCCGCGGCCCGGTCCCGCAGGAGGCCCAAGTCGGGGGCGCGTTTCCGGGTGGCTTCCAAGAGCCAGGAAGGCCGCGGCCAGGAACCCACCACGCTCACGGGAAACAGGGGCAGTCCCCTCATGGGATCACCTTGAAGTCGAGCTTGAGCAGAATGTCGGGTCCCAGGGAATTGACGATCAGGGAGCGCTCCAGGGTCTCCCGCCACAGGGGTGCCAGGACCTCCTCGCCGGCGTCGCACTGCACGTAGAGTCGGCCGGCGATCTCGGACAATCCCGCGCGCCCCGCGCCCGCGAGCCCCAAGAGGGCGCCTGGGTCGGAGGCTCCCGTGGAGAGCGAAAGCTCCAGGGCCTGACAGGGGATGCCCGCGCGGGAAGCGCGCCAGCGCAGGCCCGCGATCAGCTCCCCGGCGATGGCGCCCAGCAGGAACTCCACCGCGCTGGGCGCCGCGTCGGCGGTGTCGAAACTCGCCGGCTGGCCCACGTCGAAGGCGTGGTTGCGGGCGAAGACGCGCGTGGCGCCGGACTCCGTCGCCTTGGCCCGGGCCCGCCAGCGGAAGTCCCGCGCCGCCTGCAGGTCCCGCGCCAGAAGCGCGTCGGCGCCGCCCTTGCGCACGAAGTAGGACGTGGAGCGCCCCGCGCCCGGGGTCGCGCCCAGGAGCTCGTGGCCCACCATCCGACACCAGGCCGGCAGGTCTTCACGGACGCTGGTCTCGCTGCTGCGGATCTCCAGCACGCGCGCCGGGCCCAGGGGCTCCAGCGCTTCGCGGATGATCAGCAACAGGCCGCTGCCGCAGTCGAGATCCCCGCCTTCGCAAATCGCGTCGGCGGAGAACCCGGCCTCCGTGGGACCCAGGGCGTCCATGGCCGGACCTGCGCCGCGGCTCAGTAGGAGACGCAGGGCGAGCCGTCGGAGAGGAACTCCACCAGCTTCGCGCCGCCGACGATGGTCGCGCCGGTGACGAGCTTCGTCTCGTCCAGCCCGCGGCGCTTGAAGCACGGCGAGCAGACGAAGATCTTGCCGCCCGCCTTGGCGAAATTGGACATCAGGTCCTTGAGGGGGGCGAACCCGGGCTCGGCGATGTCGTCGGCATAGCCCGGCGTGGCCACGCGCACGCCCTCGATCGACAGGAAGACCATGGTCTCCTTGTTCGAGGCCACGGCGGCATTGGCGACGACGAAGGCCACGGTGGCCTTGTCGGGGTCGTTCTTGGCATGGGTGAGCGTGACGCAGAACTTGTTGGACATGGGTGCCTCTTCCTAAGAGCGTTCGATCCAGTAGTGGGGAGGTTCAAGGCGGATCAACCGGTGGCCGGTCATGCGACACCACGCCGGCAGGTCCTCGCTCGCGCCGGGATCCACGGCGATCAGATGGAACAGCGCCCCGCTCGGCAGGTCGGCGAGGCGAAAGCGGAGCTCCAGCACGAGTTCTCCGCAACCCATGGCGCCGGCGTCCCAATGGGCCGCCGCGCCGGGGTCCGCGTCCTCGCCGGCGTTCACTGCAGCTGGCGGTAGGTCAGCTTGCGCGTCCAGGCGCTCTTCTCGGCCGCGGGCTTGCCGTCGATCTCGACGTAGGCCTTGGGCAGGGCGTTGACCGCTCCCGCCGCGGGCTTGGGATCGAGTTCCAGGTCGCGCCCCACCGACCACAGCACGCGGCGTTCCTCGAGGTTGCCGAAGTAGTACTGCACCAGCGCGGGGTCCGGGCCGGAGTAGCCCGCGGCCGTGGTGCGGCGCACCATCTCCGCGTTGGCCTCGGTGACGTTGAAGTCGCCGACGAAAATGTCGGCCACCGCCACGTCCAGGGGGATCCAGCCCAGCTCGGGGGCCCAGAATTCGATCCAGCAGTGGTAGCTCTGGTCCACGTCCTGGCCGTCGAGTTCCTGCTTCAGGAACGAGCCGTACAGGATGCGCGTGGGGATGCCGGAGGCCCGCGACAGGGCCGCGTAGAGCGAGTGGAAGTCGGTGCAGTTGCCGGTCTTGCTCGAGAGGCAGTACTCGCTGGACCCCACGGCCGAGGCCTTGCGGTCGGCCGGCGACTTGACCCAGTAGTCGATGTTCTTCAGGGTCCAGTCGTAGAGCTTCTGGGAGGCGAGCACCGGGTTGGTTTCTCCGGCGAGGGTGCGCGCGGCGAGGTCGCGCACCTCCTGGCTGATCACCACGTTCGCATTGCCCGACAGTTCCTTGGCGAAGCGCGCCCGCTCCTCGTCGTTCAGGGGGCGCGTGCGCTGGGGCTTGATCTCGGCGCGCTGCTCGGAGCGCGTGAGGTCGAAAGTCGTGGCCACGGTGAACTTGCCCTCCTTGGGCGAGTCCGCCTCGATGTACAGGAGTCGGTTGCCCTCCGAATCGCCGCTGATGCGATTGGGGTAGGGACAGTCGATCCGCAGGCCGGAGACCTGCTGGTGGGGGTCGTTCTGCGGCAGCGCCATCCACATGCGCAGGTTCGAGGCGCCGGGGGGCACGTCGACCACGATCTGGTTCTTGACGGTGAAGTCGCCGTGCTTGGGCGCGGACTGGCAGGCGGAGAACAGGGCGGCCGCGGCGGCGATGAGAGGGAGGAGTTTCATGGTGGCCCGTTAGGGTCGGAGGGGTCGGAGGGGTTGGGGCTCGGTGCGCCTAGAAGTTGTAGGCGATGAAGGCCACGATGCGGTTGTCGGTGCCCTCGTCGAAGCCCACGTATTTGGTGGTCCAGTACAGGTACTCCAGGCCGAAGGAGACCGGCTTGTAGTTCCAGCGGCTGGCAAGATACGCGATCCGGTTGTTGGCGCGACCTCCATTGGCCACGTCGCCGGCCTCGGGGTTGTCGTTGGAGTAGCCCGCGTAGAGCGTGTTGTGCTCGGTGGTCTTGACCCCCAGCTCCACGAAGCCGCCCGTACTGTCGATTTCCTCGCCGGTGGTGGTGTTGATCCCCTGGAAAATGCCCCCGCGGACGTCGTCCAGGTTGCGGCCCTGCCAGGCCTCGCCCTTGAGCGCCACCCGGTCCTGGTAGATCGGCAGGCTGGCGTCGAATCCCCAGGCATCGGACTCGAAGTCGGTGGTGGCGCTGGTGCCGATCGGCGTGTCGGTCTGCTCCCAGGCCTGGTGGCCCCAGACCCCGACCTCGGCCTTGCCGCCCGCCATGGGGAAGGCGAAGGCCGCCCGGGCCTGGAGGGTCGGCCGGCCCGAGGTGTCGCCATCGCGGAACAGGGATCCGTTGGCGTCCAGGTTCTGGTTGTCGTCGGCACCGGTGAGGCCCGCCATGGCCTGCAGCAGGAGCTTGGACTCGCCCATGGGCTTGGCCCAGTCGATCCGCATCTGGGGCCGGCGGTCCCCCAGGTTGCCGGCGCCCCACATGACGAGGTCGGCGTTGACCACCGGGAACAGCGGGGAAATGAGGTCGTTGGTCTGACCCGCGAGCAGAGAAAGGTCGCCCCAGGTGAGCTTCAGCCAGGCGTGGCGCATGCGCAGGGCCTCCCGCGACTCGCTCTGGCCCGCCAATCCACTGTTGAAGAAGTCCACCTCGACCTTGCCGGTGAGCTTGGCGCCGGCCAGGGACTGCACCACCCCCCCGTCGAGATCGACGCCGAAGCGCGTCAGGCGCGGGTGCATGTTGAAGTTCTCGTTGTTGCGCCCGTTGGCCCCCACCGGATTCGCACCCCCGCTCGGGGCCGTCGGGTCCTCGGACAGGATCCAGCCGATGGTCTGGGCGTTGTTGGCCCGAGAGTCGTCGTATTGGAGGTCGAGACGCAGGAACCCGTAGAACTTCAGTCGGCTCGGGTCGCCGATCAGGTCCTTCCAGGTCAGGCCCGTCGGCTGCGCGGGCGGCGTGGAGGCGGGCGTCTCCTGGCCTTGGGCGGCCAGGGAGAGAACGCAGAGCGCGAGGAGGGTGCTCGACGGTGACTTCATGGAGATCTCGGTTCGGGTCGGAGGGGGACCCGGCGAGGGAAGCTCGCCCGAATTCGCGCCGCCGCCTGGCGCCTGCAGTTCCGGTCCGGGCGGCGGACCTCAGGCCCGCGCGTCGTTCCGGAGACCGACCGGCCCCCACGCGTCACGGCCGCGAATCCGCGCGGACCGCCGCTCAGGGCGCACTCAACCAAATGCGCCGGGGTGCCGGGGGTGGGTCATGGGCGCGGACTATACGGGCGGCTTCGCGCACCTGTCAAAACGGACACGTTCCCGGGCGAAGTCCCGTGGGCCGGACCGGGTAGAATATTCCCGGCGAGACGGGGTGCGGCAGCGCCCCTCCCTCGCCCCCGCCGGCCCCCCGGGGGAGTTCCCCAGCCACGCTGGGGGAACAGCCCCGGGAGTCGGCGATGCCCACACCACCACCGAACTGCGCGCGCGCCGCTCCGATCCAGGGGGTGCGTGGCCTCCCACCCCAGCACCGCTCCATGAATTCAGCCAAGCAGTCCGCAAAGCGTCTCCTCGCCGCGCTCGCACTGGTTGCGGCGGGCATCGGCCTCGCTGCCCCTTCCCAGGCCCAAACGCTCAAGGCCGTGCGCCTCACCGCCGGCCTCTCCGCCCCCCTCTACGCCTGCGCGGCGCCGGGGGATGCCTCGCGCGTCTTCATCGTGCAGCAGGGCGGCCAGATCCGCGTGCTGAAGAACGGCACGCTGCTCGCCACCCCGTTCCTCAGCATCTCGACCAAGATCGTGATCAGCAGCGAGCAGGGCCTGCTCGGTCTCGCCTTTCACCCGAACTACGCCACCAACGGCCTGTTCTACGTTTCCTACACGCGCACGGGCGACGGCGCGTCGATCGTCGAGCGCTACCAGGTGAGCGCCAACCCCGACGTGGCGAACGCCGGCAGCGGCTTCGTGATGATCGGCCCCGTGGCCCAGCCGGAATCGAACCACAACGGCGGCTGCATCCAGTTCGGCCCCGACGGCATGCTCTACTACGGCCTCGGCGACGGCGGCGGCGGCAACGACCAGCACGGAGCCATCGGCAACGGCCAGCTCGGCACGACCCTGCTGGGCAAGATGCTGCGCTACGACGTCGATGCGCCGGCCCCCTACATCCCGGCCAGCAACCCGTTCACCGCCGACCCGAACGTGCGCGACGAGATCTGGGATCTGGGCCTGCGCAACCCGTGGCGTTTCTCCTTCGACCGCGTGCGCGGCGACATGTTCATCGGGGACGTGGGTCAAAGTTCCCGCGAGGAGATCGATTTCGCGCCCGCCGGCAGCGGCGGCCGCAACTGGGGCTGGCGCTGCATGGAAGGCACCAACTGCACGGGCCTCTCGGGCTGCACCTGCAATGCCCCGGCACTGAGCCTGCCCATCGACACGTATACCCACAGCTTCGGCTGCAGCGTGACCGGCGGCTACATCTACCGCGGCTGCGCCATCCCCGCGCTGCACGGCACCTACTTCTACGCCGACTACTGCTCGGCCCGCATCTGGTCCTTCACCTACGACGCGGTCACCGGGGCCAAGGGGCCGACCATCGAGCGCACCAGCGAGCTCGCCCCCGGCCTGGGCCAGGCGATCAACTCGATCACCTCCTTCGGTGAGGACGGCTACGGGGAGCTCCTGATCGTCGACGGCGGCGGCGAGCTCTACAAGATCACCCAGGTGGGGCAGACGGACTGCAACTCGAACGGGATCGCCGACGTGTGCGACCTGGCCTTCGGGAACTCGCTCGACGTGAACGGCAACGGCGTGCCGGACGAATGCGACTGCGCCACGCCGCTGGTCTACTGCTCCGGCAAGTTCACCTCCAGCGGCTGCGCGCCGACCATCAGCTACAGCGGCTACTCCAGTGCCACCCTGGGCTCGGGCTTCCTGGTCCGTGCGACCGATTGCATGAACAACAAGCCCGGCATCCTGCTCTACGGCGTCAACGGGCAGGCCGGCAGCCCCTTCCAGGGCGGCACCCTGTGCGTCAACTCACCGATCAAGCGCACGCCCGGCGTCAACTCCGGCGGCTCGCCCTTCCCGGCCGACGACTGCTCGGGGGTGTTCTCGATCGACTTCAACGCCTACGCCGTGGGAAGCCTGGGGGGCAATCCCCTGGCCGCGCTGCAGTTGGCGGGCACGGTCGTGAATGCCCAGTGGTGGGGTCGCGACCCGGGCTATCCGGCGGGCTTCAACTCCCAGCTGACCAACGGCATCGAGTTCCAGGTCTGCCCGTAGTCGCGGGCCGCTGAAAAGCACCCGGGCCGGCCCCCTGTTCTGGGGCCGGCCCGGTTCGTTTTCGAAGCCGAGGAAAGAGTCAGCGCGCCTTGCCGCAGGAGGCGCAGAAGCGCGCGTCGGCGGCCATGGCCGCGCCGCAGCCGGCGCAGAAACCCGCCGCCGGGGAGGCCGACTCCAGGCCCTTGCCGCAGGCCGCGCAGAACTTGCCGGGAGCCACGCTGGCGTTGCAGGACTTGCACACCACGCCCGGGGCGGCAGGCGCGAGGCTCGTGCCCCCGCGGTTGTCCTTGACCAGCATCTGCGCCATGGCCATGCCGACGCCGAGCCCCGCTCCGCCCAAGAGGCCGGCGCCGCCCGCGCCGTCACCACCGGGGCCGCCGCCCTTGGCCATGCCCTCGCCGGCGCCCATCATGGCCTTGCCCGCGGCGAACTGCTGGTAGTTGCCGACGCCGCCCATGGAGCGCACGTAGGCGGAATCGGTGTAGAGGCGCTTCAGATTCGAGGCGTCCGACTCGTCGATGGCCACCACGAAGTTGCCCAGGCGCACGATGTCGAGGCCGTAGCTCGCCACGTGCTGGTCCATGCTCTTGAGCACGTCGCCCTCGACTTCCTCCGTGTAGGCGCCGGACGTGACGTCGAGCAGCGGCCACTTGTTCTTGACCACCAGCTCCGCGATGCGATCACGCAACACCTTGAGCACCTGCTCCTTCATCCACAGCCGCACCTGGAAGCTCTCCGCGCGGCCCATGCCCACCAGGGCGGTGATCAGGGTCTGGGCATCGGTGACGCGGAAACTGAACTCCCCGTGGACCATGGTCTGCACGGGCACACCGCTCTTGGGGTCTTCGACATGGCCGATCGGGCCGCCGAACTTGACGCCCACCTGCTCCACCATGGAGACGAAGAACACCTCGGCGATGAACACCCGGCCGCCGGTGAAGCTGTCCACCAGATTCGACAGGAACGGCAGGTTGGCCGAGTCCAGGGTGTGGCGGCCGGGGGGCAGGGTTGCCACCACCTTGCCGTCGCGGAAGAAGACGCACACCTCGTCGGATTCGACGGTGAGCTGCGACTTCATCGGAATCGTGGGGTCGGGGTGCTTCCAGACGACGTGGGACTTCGCGTCGTCCGGACGCGCGATCATCATCTCGCCGACGCCGCGCTTGAACCAATCGATCACGCCCATGGATCTCGCTCGCTCCTGCCGGCGCACAGGGCCGGCTCGTGTGCCCTCGAATGGAATCGCCCTCCTCCAACGGGAGTCGGCGCGCCACTACGCAGACGATAGGGATTCCTTCACGGCAAGCAACGAGAAGCCGGGGCCGCCCGGGTCGGATCCGGCCCCGGCGCGTTGAACAGGCCCCCGCACTGCGCGTAGAACGGTCCTCGAGCCGTGAGCGTGCCCCCCTCCACTCCCCCTCCTCCGCCCCCGCCGACCCCGCCTCCTCGGCCGGCGGGAGGAGCCACGGCCCCGAAAGGCCGCCCCCAGGCCGGGAGCCCTTCCGACGCGGCCCCCGCGGTGCCCGGCGCGGGTCCGGCCGCGGCCCCCGGGGCGCGCCTCGCCCAGCAACGCAATTTCCCCTGCCCCAATTGCGGCTCCGAGCTCGTCTGGGATCCCGACATCGACGCCCAGTTGTGCGGCCACTGCGACTACAAGCGCCAGGTGCTCCAAAGCTCCGCCACCATCGTCGAGCGCACGCTGGAGGAAGCCCAGGGTGCGGCGCGCGGGTTCGGCAAGAGCGCACGGGCCTCCCAGTGCAGCAAGTGCGGCGCGCGGGTTTCCTTCGACGACTCCGCGACTTCCACGGACTGCGTGTTCTGCGGCGCGGCCTCGGTGCTCGACCAGGGGGAGCGGCGCAATCCCCTGCGACCCGAATCCCTGGTGCCCCTCGACATCGGGCGAGAGAAGGTGCGGGAGCACTTCCGCGCCTGGACCCGCGGGCTGTGGTTTCGTCCGGGCGCCCTGAAGCGGGTGGCGGATTTCCAGGCTCGCGGGGTCTACGTCCCCTTCTGGACCTTCGATGCCGCCGTGCACTCGCGCTGGTCGGCGGAATCGGGCACTTACTACTACGTGACCGTCATGGTTCCGGTGGTCCTCAATGGCAAGACCACGATGATGGCCCAGCAGGTGCGGCACGTGCGCTGGTCCCCCGCCGCCGGCGAACGCAGCGACGCCTACGACGACCTCCTGGTTCCGGCCTCGGGCTTCGTGCGTGGCGACCTATTGAAGCGCCTGGGAAACTTCGAACTGGGGGCCCTGGTCCCCTACCGGCCGGAATACCTGGCCGGGTGGCACGCGGAGGAGTACCGGCTGGACCTCGCCGAAGGCTGGAAGAGCGCCCAGGGGACGATCGAGGCCGAACAGATCGCGCGCTGCGGCCGCGATGTTCCCGGAGACACCTACCGAAGCCTGCAGGTCGCCAACACGATCCGCGGCGTGCGCTGGAAGCACATCCTGCTGCCGGTCTGGACGCTGACCTATCGCTGCAACGGCAAGCCGTACACCGTGCTGATCCACGGGCAAACCGGCCGCGTGGAGGGCGAGGCCCCCGTGTCCTGGATCAAGGTCCTCGGGGCGGTGTTGGGCGTCGCCGCCGCCGTGCTGGTGGCGCTGGCGTTGGCCAACCTCTAGTGTCCTGATCCAGAAGTACGCCGACAAAGCCTCGGCTCCGCCGTTGCCCGGATCCCCTCGCGCCGACTGCGGCGCTCGCGTGCGGCTGGCCCGGGCTTCCCTCCGAGTGTTGCAGCGAACACGCGTCGTCGCGGCGCCTTGCCAGGAATCCGCATTCAGGCCGCCTTTGCCAACGTACTTCTGGATCACGACACTAGCCCGACCTCCCGCGGGCGAGGCGGAAGAGCCTCGCCAGCGCCAGTGCCGCGGCGGGCGGCAGCGCCAGCGCGAGCGCCACGCCCGCTCCGCTTCCCGCGGCGCGACACAGGGCCTCGCCGGCCGCGCCGGTGAAGGCGGCGGCCGCCAGGAAGGCGCCGAGGAGGCGCAGCGCGCCCCGCCACCAACCCGCCCACAGGGAGAGCAAGACGTTGGACGACGGGTGCCCGCGCCGGGCGCCCAGGGCGGGAAGGCAGAGGCCGACCGAGGCCGCGATCAGGGCGAGCCCCGCGTCCAATTGCAGCAGCGCCACGGCGCTCCCCAGAATGAAACCGCTCCAGGCCCCGAGGGCCGCCGCCAGGCCGCCGCAGAGGGCCAGGCTGACCCACCAGGGCACCAGGCGCGGCAGGCGAAAGGGCTCCGGGCGCGCCCGCCGCTCGGGCGTGAGGGGCTCCACCCGGGCCCGCGGCTCGGGCACGCCGCGCGCGTCGTGACGGGAAAGAAAGCTCTCCAATTCGGGCCACAGGAGGTCCAACTGCCCCGCGGGATGCGGCAGGGGCAGGAAGTGTCCGGCCTCGAAGATCACGAGCCGGCTCTGGGGCGCCAGCCCATGGCTCTCCTCCGCGCACCACAGGGGCACCAGGAAATCGTCGCGGCCGTGGGCCAGCAGGAGCGGCGTGTCCAGCGCGGACAGCAGGCCGCGCAGGGGTCGCTGGTCGCTCTCCCAGAAGTTGCGCACGTAGCCCAGCCGCTCCGCACGGGAACCGAGCAGGCCGAAGTGGGGCAGCAACTCCACCACGCCCAGGGCCAGCAGGCCGTTGGCCGCGTACTTGACGTGCTCGAAGACGTAGCTGCCGGAGCCCTCGGCCTCCTGCACGCCGATGGAGGCCACCAGGGCGAGCGAGCGCACCCGTTGCGGCGCGCGATGCACCCATTCCAGGCCCTCCACCCCCCATGGACCAGCCGACCACGTGGAACTCCCCGTAGGGGATGCAACGCTCGAGGGCGGCGGCGTGGGCGGCGATCGAACGGCCCCCGGGGGCGCGGGCGCTGGCGCCGAAGCCCGGCAGGTCCACGGCCAGGGCCTCGCGCCCCGCCAGGGACAGACGCTCCGCGAGGGCCGACAGGTTCGAGGCCTCCCCGGGCGAGCCGTGCAGCAACACGACGGGAAGTCGTCGCTCTCCCATGCCTGGCGAAGTTCTTTCCGGCGGGAGCGGCTCGGGGACAGCTTCGCGGCCGTGAGGGAGCAACGCCGGCGACGCAGCCCGCCATCTCAGGGCGGAAAGGGACTCCGTCGCGGGACCCAGGGTGCAGCGCTCGGAGCCCGGGGGGGCGCTCGGCTCAGGCTCGGTCCGGAGCGCCTGGGTGAGCTGCGAGCTGACCCACGCCAAAGCCAACGCCGCGAGCAGGGCGCGACGCCTGCGGGAACTGGGCTCCATGCCCGGGTTGTAGCGATTCGGAGCTCTTATTTCGTCGGCTGGAACGGCGCGCACTCGGCGCAGGGGCAGTTCACGGGCACGGCCTGAAACGTCGAGGCGGTCTGGGAGGCCGCGTAGCCCAATTGGGCGAGCCGCGCCCGCAGCTCCGGGTCCTCGGCCCCAGGCAGGGCCCAGCCCGTGGGCCTGGACCCATCGAGCCAGCGACACAGCGCCGCGCGCAACTCCGCCGCGCGGTCGATCTCGCTTCCCGAGAGGTCCACCAGGCACCCCGGGTCCGCGGTCAAATCGTAGAGCTCCACTCGATGGGGCGGGATCGGCCTGCGCAGGGCGCCCTCGGTGACCAGCGTGGACTGCAGACCGAGAATCAGGTGCCAGCCATCCTGGGTGATGCTGGCGCGATCGGCGCCGCTGCCCATGGCGAAGCGCGCCGCGCCCTGCGAGCGCTCCGTCTCGATCAGGCTTGCGCCGGGGAACTGCTCGGATTCCACGCCCGCCAGGGAAAGCAGCGTGCGCCCCAGATCCAGGTGGGACACCGGCTCGGGCACGCGTCGCCCCGCGGGCGCCCCGGGCCAGCTGAGGATCAGCGGCACGTGGATCGATTGGGGATAGAGGCCCTCGTGTTCCCAGAAGATGCCGTGCTCGCCCAGGGATTCACCGTGGTCGGCGGTGACCGCCACGATGCCGCGCGCGATGCGCGGGAGGTCCAGGACCCGGGCCAGTTGCTGGTCGAGGGAGCTCACCTCGCCGAGGTAGCGCGCGCTCAAGAGCCCCAGATCCCGCACACCCTCGGGCAGATTGGTGCGGAAGTGGCTGGGCACCTGGGGCTCGGGCAGGGACGGATCGAAGGCGTCGCGATCCCCGGGATAGTAAAGGCGTTCGAAATCCGCCGGCGGCTCATAGGGCGTGTGGGCGTCGAACACGTGCAGCCAGACGAACAGGTCCTGGCCCTCGGCGTCGTCGATCCAGGCGCGCAACCGCGAGATGCTCTCCTCGCTGCGGCGCTTGTTGACGTTGAACGGCGCGCACATCCGGTCGAAGCCCTGGCCCAGTCCGCTGGCCACGTCGGCCAGGTGCGGCGCGCTGACCACCGCGTAGGTGGCAAAACCCGCAGCCTGGAACTCCTCCGACAGCGTCAGCGCTTCCCGCGACAGACGCGTGTAGTTGTCGAACACCCCGATGTCCCTGGGCGAGGTGCCGGTCATGATCGCCGCGTGGGAGGGCAGGGTCACGTTGGTGGTCGACCAGCAATCCTCGAACATCACGCCGCGGGCGGCGAGCGCGTCCAGGTTGGGCGTGCTCACCGTGCGCTGGGCGGCGTCCGGCGTGGTCGCCCCGAGGGCATCCGCGCGGTGCGTGTCGGAAGTCACCAGCAGCACGGTGCGCGGCTCCGGCCGCCCGGTCTCGATGCGCGGGCGGGTCAGGGCGCAGACGGCCTCATGCCCGCCGTCGACGAGCAGCGAGAATACGATGCGCACCCGCCGCCCGGCATAGGCGTCCAGGGGCACGCGCACGCGGTGCCACTGGGACTCGGCCAGGGGATCGGTCTCCAGGCGCAATTGCTGCAGCAGCGGCTTCATCCCCTCGGAGTGCACCTCCACGCGGAAGTGGGTCCGAGCGCGGCCCCGGCGCAGGGCCTGGGGGATGCCCACGGCGAACCGCATCTGGGCCCGTGAGGGCACCCGCGTGACGGCCTCCAGGGTGCGCACGCTGGAGACGCCCACGGCGTTGCGCGCGTCGTCCCCCAGGGCCACCATCCCGAAGCCCTCCTCGGCGGAGGGCAGCCAGGCCCAGAGGGGCTGCCGGAACAACTCGATCGAGCCCAACCGCAGGGGGCCGTGCACGTTGTCGAAGATCAGCCGCAACTCGTCGGGGACCCCGGCGAACTCCCGTGCCCCCGGAAGGTCGAGCACCACGGCCGCGGCGGGACCGTCGCCCGCGGCCACCGCGCCGAGCATCGAGCGCGGCGTGACACGCGCCCTGTTGGTCGAACCCAGCATCGGCACGCCCTTGCACAGCAGCGTGCAGTGCACGTACGCCTCGCGCTGGCAGTCGATCGGGACCACCAGCCGATTGAACGTGGTCGTGTCGAACGTGCCGCGCAGCGTCACCGTCACCAGTTCGGGGAAACCGCCGGCCTCGGAGGCGCTGTGCACCTGGAGCACGGGCGAAGCTCGCGGGTCGACGCGCTCGCGAATCAGCAAGCGGGCTCCCTCGGCGCTGACTCCCGCCTGGTCCATGGGCCAGGGGATCTCCCCCGCGGACACCCAGGCGCGTTCCCCGGCTTCGGGGGCCGTGGCGATCACGTCCAGCCGCACGATCCCGGGCGCGATGTCAGGGTCCGAGTCGGAGCAGGCTCCCGCGCAAAGACCCAAGGCCAGTGCGAGGCTCGGGGCAACCACCCTGGCAGGGGAAACCCGGGCGTCGCTTGGGCACGCACACGGACGCCGGCCACCCTGGCAGACCCTCCGCACCGCCCTGACGAACAACGCCCCTAACGGCATGACCACCCCTTTTCACGGCTGCGAGCGTGACATGGGCGCACCGGGCTTTTCGATCGAGGGAACCCGATTGGGATTGACCCCCTGCCGGGGTCGGCCGGTGCGTGGACGCGCGCATTCTAGCCCTGGACCGGGGCCCGGGCGACCAGCCACGGCGCAAAAAGGGATGGGGTGAGTGACGGGACTCGAACCCGCGACTTCCAGGATCACAACCTGGTGCTCTACCAACTGAACTACAGCCACCGTCCGAGACCGGCGCTGCCGGCCCCCGCGAACTCGCGGGCGCAAGAGGATCCGCCCGACCCGGGCCGTTGTCAAGCCGGGCGGCCCGCCTCAGCGACCGAACCGGCCCAGCAGGCGCCTGAAGAGGCCGGGGGCTGTGCTTCGAGGAGCGGATTCGCTCCCCGGGAACCCGGGGCCCGGGGTCCTGGCGTCCCGGCGGAAGCGCGGTCCTCCGTCGGGGGCGGCAGGGCGCGCAGGAGTTCGGCCCGCAATTGGGTGTTCTCGCGCTGCAAGGCGCCCAAGACCAGGGCCAGCCGCTTGTGCTGTCGCTCGGACTCCAACAGCGCCTGGGTGCGCGACTCCAACGTCGACTCCAGGCGGTCGAGGCGCCGCTGGCAACTGCGCTCGACCCTCTGGCCCACTTCCAGGGCCGCCCGGCTGTGGCGCAAATCCCCCTCGAGTTCCACCTCGCGCTGCCGGAACCTCTCCGTCCGCCGGGCCAACTGGGCCGCCAGATCCTGGATCTCCAACCGGTAGCGACGCTCGCGGCGCCCCGGGCCCACGACGCGGAGCCCCGATGCGGCGGGCGCGCGGGAGGTTGCCCCCCAGGATTCGGGGGCCCGGCGCTCGCCCGTGACCCCGGGCACTCTCTCGCCAGGCGGGCCATCGACGGGCGCGAAGGGACCTGCGCTGGGGAGCTCCCGCGGCAACGGGGTCCCCACGGGCAGGACGTAGTCGTCGAGTTCAGGTTCCGCCGTGGGGGTCAACTCCTGCATCAAGGAACTCATCGGCTGACCTAGGGCGCTCCTTGCCCACGCTTCGGCATTTCGCACCCCCCGCGGCGCGGCGCGGTACAGTGCCCTCGCCATGGGCGGCGAAGCAGGCGAAGAGCGGGAACCCAGCTACGGCAAGATGTCGGAGCGACACTGGTCGCGTTCCCGGGGCGAGCGGAATCGCGAGGCCATCGACTACTACCGCGAGCGCTCCAGGGCCCCGGGCGTCGCCGAGGGAGGTGGACCGCGCAACTTCTACTGCATGGAGTGCGACGGCGTGATCCCCCACGAGCCGCCGGTGGAGGCCTGCCCCCACTGCGGGGCCGCCGTGGAGGCGGGCGTGCGGCGCTACTTCAACTGGGTCGAGATGAACGAGCCGCCCCGTCGGGAGGCCCGCAACATCCTGCCCTGGATCCTCCTGGTGCTGCTGGCGTGCGCCTCTCTAGGGTGGTTCCTGCTGCGATGACCACCCCCCACCCACCCGCATCCGGAGGCCCCGAGGCCGGGGCAGCGGACATGGCCCGTCGGTTCGACCGCCAGAAGCGCTTCGCGCCCTTGGCGGAGGCCGGACAGGCGCGGTGGGAATCCTCCAGCGTGCTCCTGGTGGGCGTGGGCGCCCTGGGCGGGTCCTTGGCCCAGTCCATGGTCCGCATGGGCGTGGGGCGCTTGGTGCTGGCCGACCGCGACGTGGTGGAGCCCACGAACTTGCCGCGGCAGGTGCTCTTCGAGGACCGGCACGCACGGGATCGGGTGCCGAAGGCCCTCGCGGCCCAGGAGAGCCTGGCCCGCATCGGGGGCCCCACGCGAGTGGAAGCCCACGCCCTGCACGTGGACGGAGCCGCCCTGGCGGACCTCGCCGAGGGGATCGACCTGATCCTCGACGGCACGGACAATCTGGCCAGCCGCTACCTGATCAACGACTTCGCCGTCTCCCGGCGGCTGGCGTGGATCTATGGCGGGGTGGTGGGTTCCCACGGACTCGTGTTGCCGGTGCTGCCGGAGGGCGAGCCCCCCGGCGCCTGCCTGCGCTGCCTGTTTCCGGAGCCCCCTCCCGCCCAGGGGCTGGAGACCTGCGAGACCGCGGGGGTGATTCTGCCCGCGGTTTCCGCGGTGGCTGCCCTGCAGGCGGCGGCGGCCCTGCGCTGGCTCTCGGGCAGCGCCGCGGCGCGCGCCACCTTCCGGCCGCGGCTGATGCAGCTCGACGTGTGGACCCAGGACTTTCTCGCCATCGAGGCGCCCCGGCAGGCGGACTGTCCCTGCTGCGTGGGCCGCCAATTCCCCTTCCTCGAGCAGGCCTCGAATCCGGCCGCGGTGGTGCTCTGCGGACGCAACACCGTCCAGGTTCGCGGCCCCGGGCGGCCGGACGCGGCCCGCGTGCGCGCGGTGGTGCGCGCCCATGCCCGCGAGGTGATCGAAGCCGGTCCCCTGTTGCGCTTCGACGTCGAGGGCCTGCGGATCACGCTGTTTCCCGACGGCCGGGCCCTGATCGAGGGCACCGAGGATCCCGGCCTGGCCCGGGCGGTGTACGACCGCTACGTGGGCTCGTGAAACCCGCGGTCGCCATCCTGGCCGCCGGCGCCAGCGAGCGACTGGGCCGCTGCAAGGCCCTGGTGGACCTGGGCGGCCGAAGCGCACTCGAACGCCTGATCGAGAGCGCCCGCGCGGGTGGCGCCGCGCGCATCGCCGTCGTGGCCGGATTCCATGGGCCGGAGATCGCGGCGGCCCTCGCCGGCGCCGTGGACGGGAAGAGCCTGCTGTTCCTCGATCACCCGGGTTGGCGCGCGGGCCGCATGGGCTCACTGGCGGTCGCAGCCCGGGCCTTCGGCGGCGCTGCCCTCGTGGTGGCGCCCATCGACGTCCCCCTGGTGGGCGCCCAGGTGTTCCGGGACCTCTTCGCGGGCTGGGAGCGGGCCGGGAACCCGCCGCGGGGTTGGCTCGCGCCGCGCTGGGGAGCCAGGGGCCGCCACGGCCACCCGGTCCTGCTCGGAGCGGAACTGGCGGCCGAGGCCTGCCGGCTGGAGCCCGACCGGCCCCTGCGGGAGCTCCGGGAGCGGGCCTCGCCCCTGCTGGAGGTGCCCGTGGAGGACGCCGCGATCCTGGACGACCTCGACACGCCGGAGGACTGGCGAGCGCTGCAGGCGCGCCTGGGAGGGCCCTGAGCCCGGCTCCCCCCCTCCGGGCCGGGGAATGAGGCCGTCCAGGGGACGGGAAGCACGCGGGAGAGGGCCGGGCAGGGCTCCAAATTCGCCCCGGACCGGCGCAAGTCCGCGCCCGCCCGGGCCGATAACGGCAACCTCCCATGTCATTTCAGGGTGACGTTGCCGGTCTGGGTCTGGGCGAACTTCTCCAGGGCCTGGCTCGCGGCGGCCGCGAAGGCGTGCTCACGCTCTATGGCGGCGGCCTGAGCGCCACGCTGGGGGTTCTGAGCGGGCAGCTCCACCTGCTGCCCGAGCCCGACGAGGACCCGGAGACCTGGCGCAAGCGCTGCGGTCGCGCCTACCCCGAGGAGGAGGACGGGCGCATCGACTCGATGCGCATGGTGGACATCGCCTACGCGGCGCGGCTCGAGCGCATGTTCGAGCTCCTCGACTGCGAGGGCGTCCACTTCCGCTTCGAGCCGGGCCCGCTGCCCAACTCCGATCCCCTGGCCACCGAGCCCGAGCTCTCGACGGAAGTGGAGAAGCCGCGGGCGGGCCGCATCGCCCCCAAGACGCACGTCTACTGCTCGCCGATCTCGGTCGAGTTCCTGCTGCTGGAGCATGCGCGACTCTCGGATGAATGCACGGCCAACGGCGACTCGCGCGGACTGTCGCTCCACGAGGTCCCCTGCCCGCTGGTGGATCCGCGTTCGCTCTCCGGGGACAAGATGTTCGCCGAGTGCGACGGCGCCTCGAACGTGGTCGAGATCTCCGACCGCCTCTCCTGGCCCCTGCGACAGACGCGCGCGGCGGTCTTCGCCCGGCTGGCCAGCGGCCACCTGCGACTGGCCAACGCCAACGAACTGGCCGCCCTGACCCGGGACGAGCTGGTCCAGAATCGCTTCCAGCGCGCGGCCTCGCGCCTGGCCGGATGGGCCCACAACGCCACTCCGGGCATGCCCGACCAGGGCGAAGCGGAGCTCCTGATCGAGGAGTGGAACGGCGGCAAGCTGGCCCTGGCGCTGGCCTGCATGTCGGACGCCGAGACGCGCACCGTGCTGCGCCGCATGGAACTGGCCGAGGCCGATCCCAAGGCCTCCATGGCGCGCTGGCGCGAGATCTGCAAGCACCACCGCCACGACATGATCGCCGAGATGCACTTGCTGCGACTCGGCCTGGCCCTGGAGGACGAATCCCAGAAGCCCTCCTTCACCGAGCTGCTCAAGGTCGCGCGGCACTTCTCCGACCAGGGCCGCCTGGGCCGCGCCGGCGCCATGCTGGTGGCCGCGGCGACCCGCAATCCGGAGGGCACGCAGAACCGGCTGGAGCTGGGCAATCGCCTGCTCGCTTGCGGCCTGGTGGAGGCCTCGACGCCCTGGATCCTGGAGGCCTGCCGGGCGCTGCTGGACGCGGGACTCGCCGACAAGGCCCTGGGCCCGTTGCGGGCCCTGGTGACGGCCGACCCCACCAACCGCGACGCGCGCAGCCTGTTCAACGTCACGCGCTCCAGGTCGACCCAGGGCAAGGCAAAAACGCGCAACCTGTGGATCGCGCTGGCCCTGGTGGGCGTGCTGGGCCTGGGGGCCCTGGTGCAACTGCACGCCGACAGGGCGGTGGAACAACGCGTGGCCGAGATGGAAGCCAGCGAGCAGCGCCCGGAAGTGCTGCTGCGCGTGCTGCACGAGGAGTTCCCGGACAACACGAACCCGCGGGTGCTCGAACTGCGGCGCCGCACGGTGGACCTGGTGCGCCGGCGCGAAATGCAGCAGCGCGAAGCGTGGCTCTCCCAGTACACGGAGTGCGCGGCCGAGTGCAACGACGGCGACCCGCTGCTCGGCCTGGTGCGCACGCTCAACATGCAGAAGCCGCCGGAGCTCGAGTTCGTGCGCGAACCCTGGCCCTCGGTCTACGACATCCTGCAGGGGCTGGCCGGGCGCCTGGAGCAGAGCGTCGGCGAGTTGGGCCACGGGACCCCGACGATCAACTCGGACAACAACGACGAGAAGCGCCTGTCCATGCAGGTGCGCGACCTGATCGCCCTGGGGGATTCGCGCGAAAAGAGCGAAGCCCTGGAGGCCTTCCTGGTGCGCCTGCGTCATCTGCTCTCGACGCTGCACGACCGCGACGAGGAGCGCGCGGCGCTGATCAGCGCCGCCGCCGCGCGCGAGATCGCCGACCGCCAGGAGCAACTGCTGGGTGCTGCCCGTGCCCTCTCCAAGGAGGGCGACCTGGAACGCTCCGCCCTGCGCTACGAGGAACTCCTCGAGCGCGACGAGAAGGGCCTGCTCGCACGGGCCCTGGCCCCGGAGATCGGAGCCCTCAAGGAACACCTGGGGGCGGTCTCCAAGGCGCGCACGCTCGCCGCGGAGGGACGCCACGGGGAAGCCGTGGCCGAGTTGAAGAAGGTCTGCGAACAGCCCTGGGAGCACCTGCTGCCCTGGAAGATCACCACCGTGCCCACCGGGGGCCGCGCGCGCTTCGCCGACGGCAGCGTCAAGGTGGCCCCCTGCGTGATCGAGACGGCGCCCGGCGAGAAGCTCGATTTCACGCTGGAACTGGGCGGGTTCGAGACGCTCAACGTGCACTCGGACGGCCCGGCGGACATGGACGTGGTGCTCTCGCGCCTCCCGGAACGCTGGTGGCGCACCGACGGCCGCGTGGAAGCGCCACCGGTGAGCGTCCAGGAGGATCACGTGCTCGTGGACCGCCACGGCTCGATCGTGCGCCTGGGGGCGGGAGGCGCCCTGCGCTGGCAGCGGGACCTGGAATCCCTGTCCGGCTTCGCGCGCGCGCCCCTGTTCCTGCCCACGCGGCCCGGCACGCTGCTGTGCCTGACCGAGGACGGCAATGCCTGGCTCCTGGACTGCGCCGACGGCAAGCTGGAAGGCCCCTGGGAGGTCGGAGCTCCGCCCTTGGCGGGGCCCAGCGTCGACCAGGCGGGCGTGCGCGCGCGCTTCTCCGACGGAAGGGAATTGCTCTGGGACACGCGCCTGCGACCGGAGACGATGGAAAAATCCGCGGATCCCGCCGCCGGCGAGGCCGACCGCGGCTCCGACGCCGGACTCTCGATCCTGCGCCGGCGCGACGCCAGCGAGGGCTTCAAGTTCAAGTCCCAGTGGACCGACTGGGCGATCTCGATCCAGGGCGAGGGCTACTTGGTCCAGGAACAGAGCGAGGAGGCCTATTGGTTCTCCGTGCGCCGCCTGGGCGACTGGTCCTACGTGGCCTGGGAGGCCCCCACCGCGCGCACGCCGGCGGGTCGCCTGTGGATCGCCGATGGCGCGGGCCTCAGGGCCTTCGTCCCCTGAATCGGTCGGAGCGCCCGAAGCTCTCCCCCGGCGAGCGGCTCAGGCGTCCCGGTAGCGCTGGGCTTCCTCGTCGGTGATGCGCGTGATCGTGAAGCCGGTCATCCCGTAGACGATCGACACCAGCGGGCAGAGCCAATTGAGGATGGCGTAGGGCCAGTAGGCGGCCGTGGCGACCCCCAGCACCGTGGCCATCTGGGCGCCGCACGTGTTCCAGGGAATCAGGGCCGAGGTCACCGTGCCGGAATCCTCCAGGGCCCGCGACAGGTTCTTCGGATGCAGCCGCCGATCCAGGTACGCGGTGCGGAACATCCGGCCGGGCACCACGATCGCCATGTACTGATCGGAGGCCAGGACGTTGACCCCCAGGCAGGTGAAGATCGTGGCGGCGATCAAGGAGCCTGTGCCGCGCACGACGGACAAGAGCTTCTTCGCGATGGCGCCCAGCATCCCCGAGGCCTCCATGATGCCCCCGAAGGACAGGGCGCAGAAAATGAGGGCGACCGTGCCCATCATGCTCTTCATGCCGCCGCGTCCGTCGAGCAGCGACTGCACGGTGGTCACCGCTTCGCGCTGGACTTCAGTCGCGTCCGCGCCTAGGGCTCCGCTGAGGTCGATGGCATAGCCGCCATAGAGCACCGCGCAGGCGGTCTGCACGGCCTGGCGCGGATCGCTGTGCGCCTGGACCACGAAGCCGATCAGCGAGGCCAGGAAGGTGCCCACCAGGAGCGCCGGCAGGGCCGGAAAGTTGCGCGCCACCAGCACCAGGACCACCACGGGCGGCGCGATCAGCCAGGGTGAGAGCACGAAATGGCCCTCGATCAGATCCACCACCGCCCGCACGCGTCCCAGGGACTCCGGACCGCTCGTGTGCCCCATCCCGAGCCAGGCGTACACGGCCAGGGCCCCCAGCAGCGCCGGGGTCACGGTCCAGACCATGTGGCGCACGTGCTCGATCAGGGTCGCCCCCGCCATGGCGGGGGCCAGGTTCGTGGTGTCGGACAGCGGTGACATCTTGTCGCCGAAGTAGGAACCGGAGACCACCGCCCCGGCCACCATGCCCGGCTCGAGCCCCATGGCCGTGCCCACGCCGATCAGCGCCACGCCGACGGTGCCCGCGGTGGTCCAGGAGCTGCCGGTGGCCAGGGACACGATGCAGCAGACCACGCAGGCGGTCACCAGGAACACCGAGGGACTGATCAGCTCCAGGCCCCAGACGATCATCAAGGGCACCACGCCGGCGTCGATCCAGGCGCCGATCAGCATGCCCACCACCATCAGGATCAGGCAGGCCTGCAGCGCCATGGTGATCGAGTGGATCAGCCCCTTCTCCAGCCGCTTCCAGGGCTGGCGCAGCACCAGCGTGGCGAGCAGCCCGGCCGCGGCCGTGGCCAGCACCAGGGGCACGTGGTTGTCCGCCGAACCCAGCCAGCGCACGTTGACCAACAACATGGCCACCAGCGCGAGCACAGGGATCAGGGACAGCCAGAACGAGGGCAGGGCTTCCGACGGCGCATGGGGCCCGTGGGGCGCCTGGGGCGCCGGCCGCGGATCGGGACTGGCCTGGGGCATCGTGGGGATCCGCGGAGAGACCGCGGTCTCAAGGGGTCAGACGGTAGATCGTGCGCGGGAAGGGAATCGCCTCGCGCACGTGCTCGATGCCGCAGATCCAGGCCACCGTGCGCTCCAGGCCCAGTCCGAAGCCGGCGTGGGGCACGCTGCCGTATCTGCGCAGGTCCAGGTACCACTGGAAGGCGGACTCGGGCAGCTGGTGCTCGCGAATGCGGCCCAGCAGCAGTTCCAGGTCGTCCTCGCGCTGGCTGCCGCCGATGATTTCCCCCACGCCCTCCGAGCCCAGCACATCGACGCACAGGCACTTGGACGGATCCTCGGGGTCGCGCTTCATGTAGAAGGCCTTGACCTCCTTCGGATAGCGGTGCACGAGCACCGGGCGATCAAAGCGGTTGGAGAGGATCGTCTCGTCGGGGGCGCCGAAGTCGTCGCCGTACTTGAACGTGCTCTCGGGGTGTTCGGCGAGGATCTTGGCCGCCTCGTCATAGGAGAGCCGCGGGAACGGCGCCTGGATCCGCTCCAGCTTGGAGAGATCGCGCTCCAAGACGCCGAGTTCGACGCGCCGGCGCTCGAGCACCTGGGCCACGATGTAGGCGAGCATCTCCTCGGCCAGCTTCATGACGTCCTCGAGCGTGGCATAGGCCATCTCGGGTTCCAGCATCCAGAACTCGGTCAGGTGCCGGCGCGTCTTGGACTTCTCGGCGCGAAACGTGGGCCCGAAGGTGTAGACCTTGCCCAGCGCCATGGCCGCGGCCTCGGCGTACAGCTGCCCCGACTGGGTCAAGTACGCGGTCTGCTCGAAGTAGGGCACCTCGAACAGGGTCGAGGTCCCCTCGCAGGCGTTGGGCGTGAAGATCGGCGAGTCCACGCACACGAAGCCGCGCTCGTCGAAGAAGCGCCGGATGGCCGTGATCACCGCGTCGCGCACGCGCAGGATGGCCCAGGTGCGGCGCGAGCGCAGCCACAGGTGGCGGTGCTCCAGGAGGTACTCGATGCCGTGCTCCTTGGGCGTGATCGGATAGCCCTGCACGGACTGCAGGATCTCCCCCTGGGTCACGTCGATCTCGAATCCGCCGGGCGCGCGCGGGTCCTCGCGCAAGAGACCCGTCAGCGTGATCGACGACTCCTGGCCCGCGTGGCCCAGGGCCTCGAACAACTCCGGCGGCACGTTGTTCTTGAACACGACGCACTGGACGATGCCGGTGCCGTCGCGCACCTGGGCGAAGTGCAGCTTGCCCTTGGAGCTCAGGTTGTAGAGCCAACCGCGCACGCAGACGGTCTGGCCCACGTGCTGCTTCAAACGCTCGACGGTGACGACTTCGATCATGGACTTGGCGGCGGAGGGATCAGGGGAACGTGGCGTAGGCGGATTGCATCGCGACGTCGATCAGGGCGCCGTCGCGGAAACTGGCCCGGCCCTTGCACAGGGCGCCGTCGCGGCGTGCCTCCACGAGCACGTCGCCGCCGTGTTGCAGGATCGAGGCGAATTGCTCCCGCGGGGTGATCACGACGATGCGCTCGTAGCCCAGGGCCAGCAGGCGATGGGTGACCCGCTCCGCGAGCAGCGCGGCCAGGTCCGCGGGGGTGGAGAGGGCCGTCGGCGCCGGGCGCTGCGAGCCCCCCGGAAGGCCCTGGGAGAGGTTGCGCAGCAGGGCATCCTCCAGGCGCTTGGTGCCGTCGCGCAATTCGCCCAGCAGCTGCTCGGTGCGCCGGAGGTCCGCGGAGGCCAGGGCGGGCCGGGCCGCCGGGCTCTCCCCGCTTCCGGGGGCGGAGTCGGCCCCGGTGAGCGGGCCCAGCTTGTCCAGGCGGCGCTCCAGCGCCGCGAGGCGGGCCACCAGGACCCACAGGGCCACCGCCGAGGCACCCAGGAGGGCGGCCTGGAGCCAGGACCATGCCGAGCCGTCGGTCTCGAGGCCGAACGGCAGGCTCTGCAGGGAGAAGGGCTGCACGGGGCGGGCAGGGTAGCATCCGCGGGACGCGCCCGCGCTTGTCCGGCCACTGCGCGACCCTACGATACCCGGCTCATGGTCCGACTCATGGGAAGTGGCCGAGGATGACGAAGGGCCGTACCTGATGCGCCCGCTTGCCTGGCTTGCCGTGCTTTGCCTGGCGCTCGCGGTCCTGGCACTGCCGGCCCCGGAGGCGGCGGCGGTGGGCGTGCAGCGCATCGCGACGCTGCTCGAGGCCCCCGTGAACCCGCCGCCGGGAGCTCCTGCGGCCGGGGACGGGACCGCCCCCCCCTGGTCCCTGGCCCAGCGTCTCCTGGAAAGCGCCGAGGCGCTCCCCGGGCCCGTCGGCGGGAGTGGTGCGGCACCCATGGGCCTGGCCCTGGGCGGCGTGCGCTTCACCATCCCCGGCGCCGGCATCGACGACCTGACGATCCACGCCCGCGCGCGGCGGGCCGTGGTCTCGGCCCTGCGCGCCGAGGCGGCCCGGCGCGGGATCGACTTGGAGATCCGCGGCAGCGACGCCGCCGTGGCCTCGGCACCCACCGTGCTCTTCAGTCTCCACGACGGGCGTCTTTCGGGCCGCGTGCGCAGCGGCGGCGTGGACTACGGGGCTTCGATCCCCGCCCCGGGCGGCGATCGGCGCGCCCTGTTGCCCGCTCTGCTCTCCATCGCGCTGATGATCCTCTGGCGCCGTCCCCTGCTGTCCCTGCTGGCGGGACTGTGCCTGGGGGCAGGGCTGGTCCTGGCCCAACAGTCCGCCTCGACCCAGGCCGGCGGGGACGCCGCGGTGCACTTCGGCAGCGCGCCGAACGTCCTCGCGCGCATGTTGCTGGGCGAGTTCTGGGACAGCGCCGCCTGGAAACCCCTGGTGAGCGTGGCGGCCTTGCTCGCGACCTGGACCATCACGGCGCGCAACGGAGGTCTGGGCGGCTTCGCCGGCTGGCTCGCGGGCCCGGCGGCCACGCCGCGACGCGCCCAGCTGCTCACCTGGGCGGCGGCCGTCGCCGCGCCCTTCGAGGCCCCCTGCCGCAACTTGATCGTGGGCTGGAGCCTGCGCACCACGGCCCTGCGCGCGCGCGTGTCGAGCGAAAAGTTCGCCTGGCTGATGGACAGCATGGGTCTGGCGGCCGTGGGCCTGTGCGCGCTCTCGCCCTGGACCCGCGAGGCCTTCGGCTTCGCCAAGGCGAGCTTCGCGGAGGCGCCCGCCGCAGACCTGTGGTTCGCCACGCTGCCCTGGCGCGGCTTCTGCCTCTCGACGCTTGCCCTGGGCCTGCTCGTGTGCCTCAGCGGGCGCGACTTCGGCGCCATGTTGGCCGCCGAGCGCCGCGGTCGCGAGGGACTAGGCTTCCACGACCGGGAGGCCCGGCGCGCGTTCGCGGCACCGGAGCCCGACCCGCGCACGGCGCTGCAAGCCTGACGGTTCTGCGCGCCCTGGTGCGTGTTCGTGGTCTCCGCCTTGATCGTGGGCCTGCGGGACAGCGGCGCCCTGGGGGGCGGGTTCCAATGGGAAAGCCGCGCCTCCTGGCAGTCGCTCCTCGCGGCCGTGTCCCACGCGGACACGGCCCTGGCGGCCTCGCTGGCCGCCCTGGTGGCGGCCCTGTCGCTCTCCGCGGCCGGCGGCGCCGAACGGGGCGTCCCCGCGGCGTTCTTCCGCAGCCTCCAGAGCGCCGCCCGTCCCTGCCTGTTCCTGCTGGGCGCCTGGGCCCTGGCCGTGGTGTCCGCGCGACTCTGCGCGCCGGAGGTGCTGACGGCCTGCCTCGGCGATCGCATGGCGCCCGGCCTGCTGCCCGCCTTCGCCTTCCTGCTGGGGGCGGGCGCGGCCTACTGCTTCGGCTCGGCCTGGGTGCTCTTGCCGCTCGCGGTGCCGCTGGTGTGCGCCCTGGCCGCCTGGCTGGGCCGGGACTTCGGACCGGGCCGCGAGGCCCTGGAGGTGCTCGCCCTGGCCGGACTCTTCGAGGGCACCCTGGCGGGCGCCCTGGTCTCGCCCTGGAGCTTCGCCAGCCTCTCGGCCTCCATCGGCGCGGGCGCCGACCACGCCGACCACCTGCGCACGCAAAACCCCTATGCACTGCTCTCGGCGGGCTCGGTGCTGCTCTTCGGCTTCCTGCCCGCGGGCATGTTCGGCCTGGGGAGCGCAGGCGCCCTGACCCTGGTGCTCTCCGTTCAACTGGTGGTCTTCCTTTGGCTCTCGCGCGGCGGAGAACGCCGCCCCGTGGAAGTCGCGGCACCTAGGGAAACGGCGCCGACTCCGGAACCCGTCGGCGCGCCGCAGGCGCCCTGATTCAGCCCTCCTCGCAAGCACCCGTGGCCCTGCCCAAGTCCTTCAGCCGTCGACTGCTCGGCGGCATCCTGTTCGGCGTCGTCGTCTACCTCGGCATCGTGTTGTGGGCCGACGCGGGCGAGGTGGCGAGCGCCGTGCGCCGGCTGCCCCTGTGGGTCCTGCCGGCGGCCTGCGTCCTGTCCCTGGCCAATTACGCGATCCGTTTCTGGAAGTGGCAGCGCTACCTGAACCTGCTCCAGATCCCCATCCACGGACGCGCCTCGTGGCTGATCTACCTCTCGGGCTTCGCCCTCTCGGTCACGCCGGGCAAGCTCGGCGAGGTGTTCAAGTCCTGGCTGATCAAGGGCCTTGCGGGCACGCCGATCCACACCAGCGCGCCGATCGTGATCGCGGAGCGCTTCACCGACCTGCTGGCGTACTTGATCCTGATCGCCCTGGGCGGCATTGCCAGCTACCCCGAGTTCCAGTGGGTCTTCTGGTTGACCCTGGCCGTCTCGGGCGTGGGCCTCGCCCTGGCGGGCAGTCGCGCCTTCGCCCGCGGAGTGGCGCGCACGCTCAAGCGCACGCCCTACCTGTGGCGCCTGTCGGAGCGCGTCGAAGTCTCCTTCGAATCCACGCGCACCCTGCTCGCGCCGCGGGAGATCGTGCTGCCGACCCTGATCTCCGTGCTCGGCTGGGGCATGGAGTGCGCGGGCTTCTGGTTGATCGCCAACGCCCTGGGAAGCGGCGCCGAGGTGCCCTTCCTGGCGGCCGTGTTCGCCTACGCCTTGGGCGCCGTGGCCGGCGCGGTGCTGATCATCTTCCCCGGCGGCCTGGGCATGACCGAGTTCTCCATCGGCAAGCTCCTGCGCGAGCAGTATTCCAACTCGCCGGCGCAACTCTCCCTCGAAGTCGCCCGCACCCAGGCCACGGCCGCGGTGCTCCTGACGCGCCTGTGCACGCTGTGGTTCGCCGTGGTGGTCGGCCTGATCGCCACCTCGATCTTCCGCCGCACGTTCGGGGAGGTGGACGGGGAGGGCGGCGGCGAGGCGGAGGCCTGAGGGCGGCGTGGAGCAGCGGGTGCGCAGGTTCGGCGCCCTGATGGCGGCCCTCGAGGACGAACTCCAATGGGAGCTCCTGGGGCGCGCCTACTGTGACGGCGACGGCACGGACTTCTTCGACGCCGGGCGCCGCGAGCGCGTGCTCGACGTGGGCCTGCGTTTTGCCGACGACCTGGGCGGGCGACTGGCGCCCGGCCTGGAGCACCAGAGCCTCTACCTGGGCGCCGCCGTCGCCGAGTTGGCGCCGATCCTCTTCGAGCACGTGGTGTTGGGCCGCCGCGTGCACTGGATCAACACCGAGAACCCCGAGTGCCGCGAGTTGACCCGGGCCCTCGGCGCGGTCTGCGAACGGGAGGGTGTGGCTCCCATCGCACCCTCGAGCAGGGCTTCGGATTCCCTGGAGGCGGGATGTTGCGATCACCTGTGGCTGGTCAGCGTCCTCACCGATCCCGAGGCGTTCCCGGCGCTGCACGATGAGCTGTACCAACGCGCGGGCGGCCTGCTCGCCACGGGCCGCGGGGATCTGCACGGGGAGCGCGGGGTCGCAAGACGATTGGCGCGCAACGTGCTGGAGCGCGCGGACCGTCGCGCCCTTTTGTGCACCACCGACGAGGAGTTGGAAATCGTCCTGCCCGTGGCGAGAGAGCTGGGTCGCACGCTGGAGCCGCTGCCGGGTGGCCGCATCTCGGCCCTGGTGGGCGACCGCGTTCGGCTCTGGGAACTCAGAGCCCCTTAAAGGGGTCGGCGAAGGGGTCGGCCGCGCCCGAGCCGCGGCGCCGGGTCGCGGTTCCAAACGGGTCGTCGAGGGGCTTGGGCCGGGGCTTGGGCCGGGGGTTGGATCGGATGCCGCTCTTCTGCTTGCCCAGCGGTGAATCGCTGCCGAACGTGCGCTTGGGCGCCTTGGACTTGGTGCTCCCGCCCAGGACGGGATCCGCGCCCAAAAGCCCCCCCATGGGATCGGCCTGCTGCTTGTGGGCGCCCCAGTTGGCCAGACGCGCATTGCGGCGCGAGCTGCGCGTGGCACCCAGCCCGGATCCACCCTCGGGGTTGATCGCCTGGTTCTGTTGGGCGTGGTAGTGCTTGGAGCAACCGCCCAGGCCGGCCGTGAAGACGACGAGGCCCAGGCCGGCCACGATGCTGAGAATCTTTTTCCGGGCCTTGGCCATGGGGTTCCTGATCCTACCCCAAGCCGGAGCGGCCGCGAGAGCGCACGGAAAGGAAGCTCGAAAACACGCTCGCGCGCCCTGCGCGCGGCCGTGCCTCAACGCCCCCGGGAGGCGAGCAGCAGGCCTCCGAGGGCCAGCAGGGCCGCCGCCCAGGCGAACCAGGACACCAGGCTGCGGCCGCGAGGAGCACCCCCGGGCGGGACCGGCCGAGGCCCGCCCCGTGGACCGGCAGAGGCCCCGGGCCGGATCCCGGCCTCGCTGGGAAATTCGAAGCAGGCTTCCCCCACCGCGGCCCGCTCGCTCCAGGGGAGAACCTCGGGAGCGGCCACGACGGCGCCGTCCAGGAGCTCGCCCAGCGCGACGGCGAAGGGCGCCGCGTCCTGGGTCCTTGGTGCCAGGGACTCGAACGAAAACTCCACCCGTCCGAGCCGCCGGCGCACCACCGTCCCCGCGCGGCCCTCGGGATCCTCAAGGCGACCCCAGGGTTCCCACCCCGGGCCCGGCTCCCGGGCCAGGGCGAATTCGAAGCCCGTGGCCGAAAAGCGCACGCGTTCTTCGGGCGCGAAGAAGGTCCCGGCCTGGGCGGGCCCCGAACCGCGCTCGGCGCCCACGAGGTCCAAGGCGTGCCGGTCAGGCCGGAAGGCGTCCAGTCCCTCGGGCTCGACCTCCTCCCGCGCGAATCCACGGGCCTCCGCCCACACCGCCGCGAAGCGCCGCAGGGGTTCTGGCAAACCACGGTCGATGCGCAGGCCGCGGCGCTCGACGGTGCGCTCCTCCAGACCGACTCCGTTCCACACCCGGAGCGTCGCGCCGTCCTGGGCCACGGGCCCGGGCACGGTGCGGGCACCGCTGCACACACGGCCCGCGAACAGGGGCGCGGTGCGCGGCTCACAGTCGCTGACCCAGATGCAGTCCGAGCGGTCCAGGGACTCGAAGGGCGTCGGCGAAGCGCCCAGTGGATCCAGTCCGCGCGTGGGCGCCGTGAACCAGTCCTCGGGGGGCAGGGGCCCCACGAACTCCGACTTCCCCAGGGGACCGTCGCTGCGCCAGCGCCGCGACTCGGGCGGAATCCCGGCGCTTTCGCACATCCTCGCGGCCGCCCGGACGGCCAGCTCCAGGCGCGTCGCCGCGCGCGGCTCGGCCCCCCGCGGACGCCAGGCCCAGCGTCGCGAGGGACCGCTCGTCCGTGGGCGCGGGAAGGTACATGGAGGGCGAGCGGTCCACCACGAGCGTCCAGGCGGGGCCCGCGCGCGGCGCCGCCTGCGCCGTCGGATGGGCCAGGGCCGCGATGCCGAACACCAGGGCAGCCAGGGCGACCCAGGCGGAGAGCGGCAGAGTCCGTCGCGCCCGCGGCGGCTCGGTGCGCGGCGTCTCCAGTGTCCGGCGCCACAGACCGAGGGTCCCCGTGGCGTGCACGGCCCCGCGCCGGCCGCGCAGGGCGAGCCAGGCGACGGCGGGCAGCAGGCACAGGGCCCACAGCGCCCAGGGGTGCTGGAAGGCCAGGGAGTTCACGGACAGGTGCGGGCGTAGCGCGCGAGGTGCGGCTCGAAGTCGTCGTCGGCGCGGGCCAGGAGCAGCACGCCGCGCGTCCTGGCCAGGGCGCTGCGCCAGTGCTCCAGGTGCTGGCCCAGGGCCGTGGCGTAGTCGCGGGCACGGCCCGGATCCACGTGGACCTCGAGCTCTTCGAGGGACTCGGGATCGAGCCACTTCACCGCGCCGCCACAGTGCTCCAGGGGCGCCCATTCGATGCCGGCGAGCACGGCGACGGCGTCGATGCGCCGCCGGGCCGCGGCCATGCCCGCGATCAGGCGCGGTTCGAGATCCAGCAGGTCGCCCACGAGGATCCAACGCCGCACGCGGGCCAGCGCGGGTCGGCCGAACCACGGCGCAAGCTCCGCCCGGCCCGCCCAGGGAAGCTCGGCCAGGGCGGCGCGGGCCAGGGGGAGATCCGCCGAGCTACTCAAGCTCACCCAACGCTCTCCCACGGCCAGGGAAACCTGATGGCCCCAGGAAAGTCCCAGGGCGCACAGGCCGTAGGCCAATTGCACCGCGAGCTCGAGCTTGGGTCGGCCCCCGTGTGCCCCAGTCCGCGCTCCCACGCCCATGGAGGCGCTGGAGTCCACGACCACGCACCAGCGCTCGCCCGACTCCGGGCTCGTGATGCGCAGGTGCTCCCCCTGACCGCGGGCGTAGAGATCCCAGTCGAAGGCCCGCAGGTCGTCGCCCGGGCGGTAGCGGCGTCGGCCGGCGAATTCGCCCCCCGCGCCCTGAAGCCGGAGCGCGGCGCCGGCCTGGTCCTCGCGAGGCGTGCGACGGCGGGCGGCCGCCTCGTGCACCAGGCGGGCCACGCGCGCCTCGAAGCCCGGCGGGAAGTGCCCCGCTCGGGGCGCGAGTTCGCTGGGCCGGTGTGCGCGGCGGGAGTCCATGGCCCGGGGCCTCAGCCCTTGGCCGGCACAACGGGGCCGAACTCCAGGGGTTCACCGCCGGCCTCTCCCAGGGCCTGGCCGTCGGCCCAGGCCAGAACGCCGCGGCGCACGACGAAGCGCGGGAAGCCGGCCAGTTCGAAGCCCTCGAAGGCCGACCAGCGGCTGGTGGAGGGCAGGGAGGCACCTTCGACCCGGCGCGACGCGTGGGGGTCGAAGAGCACCACGTCGCCGTCGAACCCGGGGGCCAGCTCTCCCTTGCGTTGGAGGTGCAGCGTCCGCGCGGCGGAGCGCGTCACCAGGTCCAGGGCGCGCTCGGGTCCCAGAAGGCCCTGGCGCACGAGCTCCCAGGTCAGGGGCCAGAGCAGGTCCACCGAGGGCATGCCCGAGGGCGCGTGGGCGTAGGGCCGCAGCTTCTCGAACAGAGGGTGGGGAGCGTGGTCGGTGGCGATGGCGGACACGGTGCCGTCCGCCAGGCCGGCCCGCAGGGCCGCTCGATCGGCGTAGGTCTTGATCGAGGGATTGACCTTGAGCAGGTTGCCGAGACGCTCGGCATCCTCGTGGGTGAGGAACAGGTAGTTGGGCCCGGTGCTGGCGCTGACGGGGAGGCCCTCGCGGCGCGCGGCGCGCACCAGCTCGACGCCGCCCGCGGTCGAGAGGTGGAACACGTGCAGCTCCACGCCGCAGCGTCGCACGAGTTCGATCGAGTGGCGGATCGACTCGGTCTCGGCGGCGTGGGAGCGCGCCAGGTGGTGTTCGCGCACGCTGGCCGTGGGATAGGCCAGCTTGCCCGCCTGCAGCAGTTCCTCCTGCTCGCAGTGGGCCACGATGGGACGGCCGGCGCGCGCGGCCTGCTCGAAGAGCAGGCGAATCGTCTCCGGATCGGTCTGGCCCCCCAGGCCCGTGGAGCCGCCCAGGAAGCACTTGAAGGCGGGTGTCCGCGGCGCCATCGCGGAGAGCTCCGGCAGCGAGGACTCCAGGAGGTTCGCCAGGCAGCCGAAGTCCACGCGCGAGCGACTGCGCACCAGGGCCAGCCGCTCGTCCAGGGCCCGGCGCGTGGTGGTCAGGGGCGGGTTGTTCTGCACCTCGCCCACGCTGGTGACGCCGCCGTGGAGCGCGCCGCGGCTGCCGCGATCCCAGCCCTCCTTGCGTTCCAGACCCGGCTCGCGGAAGTGCGTGCAGGTCGATCAGGCCTGGAATGGCGCACAGGCCCTCGGCGTCCAGTTCCGGTCCGGATCCCGAAACGCGTTCGGCGACCTCGACCACGCGGCCGGACTCGATGCGGATTTCCTGGGGCCGCGAGGGAGCCCCGGGTGTGCCGGGCGGATAGCTCCGCGCGCGGCGGACGATCAGGTCGCCCCCGCTCACGTGCGCCGCAGCACCACCAGCGTGATGTCGTCCTCGTGCGCGCCGCCCGAGAAGGACAGCGCGGATTCGGCGAGGCCCTTGGCGATCGCTTCGCTGCTGGCGCCCTCCGCGCACAGCTTGGCGAAGGTCTCCCGCAGCCGCTCCTCGCCGTAGAGCGATTCCTTGTCGTCCTTGGCGGAGGCTTCGATCAGGCCGTCGGTGAAGGCCAGCATCACGTCGCCGTGCTCCAACTGCACGTGGGCGTCCGGCGCATACTCCCCATCGGGCACGATGCCCAGGGCCACGCCGCCGGACACGACGGTCTCGATGCCGCCCCCTTGCTTGCGCCACAGGAGCGGAGCGTGGTGGCCGGCGTTGAGCACGTCGCAGTCGCCGTCGTCGCGGATGGCGCACACCAGGAGCGTCACGAACATGCCCGCTTCCACGCGCTCGGACAGGTCCTGGTTCAGCATCGTCACGGCACTGCCCACGTCGGGCACCACGCGCAGGAACGAACGCAGGCTGGCCTGGGCGGCCGGGGTGATCAGGGCCGGCCCCATGCCGTGGCCGGTGACGTCGCCGACGATCACCGCCAGGCGCTTGTCCTTGGCGCGCACGAAGTCGAAGAAGTCCCCCGAGGTGCGCTCCGCCGGCCGATACCAACCGTGGAGGTCCAGGGTCGAGAGACCGCGCGGAATCTGGGGCATCAGTCCGCTCTGGATCGCGCTGGCGAGTTCCAGCGAATGCTCCAGGCGCGTCTTCTCCAGGCTGTGCAGGTGCAGGCGCGCGTTCTCCAGGGCGATGGAGATGTGCTGGGAGAGCGCGGCGAACAGCGACAGGTCCCGCGCCGAAAACTCCCGCGTGGCCGCCTTGGAGTCCACGTAGAGCACGCCGCGCGCGGCGCGCTCGGTTCCGCCGCCCTGGTTGGTGGGCGCGGACAGCGGCACGCACATGACGGCCCGCAGCTTGAGGTCGAACACCGAGCGCCCCAGTTCGAGGGCGTCGGAGTCGCTCTGCACGGTGGCCTTGACCGGGCTGTCCTGCTCCAGCACGCGCTTGACGATGCTGGTGGAGAAGCGCACGTCGTCGCTGATGGACTTGCCGCCGCGGGAGCGCGCCACGCGCAGGCTGAGTCCCCCCTCGCCGCTCGTGGTCTCCGAGGCGCTGGAGTCCGCCAGGATCAAGAGGCCGCGCTCGGCGCCCGCGATCTCGATCGAACGGTCCACGATGTCCACCAGCAGCTCATCGAGGTTCTGCACCGTGGACAGCCGGGCGATGGCCTCCAGCAGCACCTCCACCGAGCGCCGGTCCAGGTCGGAGTCTCCGGTCAGGAACTGGACGCTGGAGGGCGGTCCGGAGGATCCGGCGGCGGCCCCGGCCCGGGCCCCCCCCGTTCCGGCGCCCGCGGCGGCCCGGGGGTTTTCCTGGGCCGCGACGCCCCGTCCGGCGGCCGGCGGGGCCTTCTTCGCGGCTTCCTTCTTCCGGTTCCAGAACATGGGCCGGGAGTGTAACAGTCCCCCACGAAAATCCTTGCGCGGCCGTTTGATCCGGCGAGAATCCTGCGGCCCAGGACGCCCCAGGGCCGGATCCCCAAAGCCCCCAAGACGAACCGCAGCGCCGCCAGGGCCGCCTGCTCCCGTCGATCCCCACCGCCCCCCGAGGACTCGAAACATGCACATCAACGTCGACCACCGTGAGGACCACGCCGTGCTCCACCTGCGGGGCGAGTTCGATACCTACTACGTGCGCAAGCTCCAGGAGGAGGTCGATGCCCTGGTGGCGGCCGGAACCACCCGGCTGATCCTCAACCTGCGCTTGGTGAAGTTCATCAACTCCACCGCCCTGGGTTCGATCATCAAGGCCTCGCGCCTGTGCCAGTCCAAGGGCGGCAAGCTGGCGCTCTCGCGCCCCTCGCCCTTCTGCCGCGGCATCATCGAGAAGGTGGGACTCGACCGCGTGGTGTCGATCTACGATTCCGACGACGAGGCCGCCGCGGGCATGCGCTCGGGAGCGCCGGCCAAGAAGGCCGCCTCCGGTGAAATGCCGGAGCTGGACGAATCCTCGGTGCTGTTCTCCCCCACCGATCCCACGCGCATCGGCCACTTCCTCAATGCCAGCCGGGCCGCGGCGGCCCAGGTGGTCAACCCCGTCCACGGCCACGCCTTCGGTCAGAATTGGCGCGGCGTGGGTCGCATGCTCGCCCTGGACGAGCGCGGGCTGGCGTTCACCTGGGACGGCAACGACACCCAGCTGGAGGCCTTCGCCATGGGCCAGCTGCTCTCCCTGGGCACCGAGCTCAAGGTCAAGTTCCGCATGCCGATGTTCCAGCAGGGCTTCGTCGAGGCCCTGGCCACGGTGGCAGAAATCGAGGAGCGCCAGGACGGCGTCAAGGTCGGCGCGGCCTTCTCCAAGATCGACGACAAGACCCTGGCCGGCGTCAAGCAGTACGCGGCCGACCTGAAGTTCCTCAAGGACGAGTTGCGCAAGGCCACGGGGAAGTAGCCCCGCGCCCGCGACCGTCTCCACGGCCAGGGGTGGGCCCTCAGCCGGCCAGCCGCGCCTCGCGCTCGAGGATCGCGGCCTCGAACTCGGCCGCCACGCATTGCCAGTCCAGCTGGGTCTCGGCGATGCGCCGGGCCTCCAGGCTCCAACGCCGCCGCAGCTCGGGCGCCGAGGCGGCCAGGGAGAGTCCGCCGGTCCAGCCGCCGCGGGCGACGGTCACGCCGCACTGATCGCCCACCAGGAATTCGGCGCGCCCGCCGGCCTCGGCCACGATGGGCACGCCGCAGGCCATGAGCTTGGCCACCAGGGCCGCGCGCGGGTCGGCGCTGGCGAGCACCGCCAGGGTCGAGGAGGAGAGGATCGCGGCCTCGTCCGCGGCGCCGAGCTCGCCGATCCAATGCACGCGCGCGCCCACCCCGGCCCGGTCCGCCGCGGCCCGCAGTCGCACGCGGGCCGAACCGTCGCCCGCCACCACCAGGGACCAGTCCGCGCGGCGCCCCACCGTGTGCGCGAAGGCGTCGATCACCAGCTCGTGGCGCGACTGATGCTCGAGGTCCCCCACGGCGATCACCACGCGGCCTTGGATGCGATGGCGCGACGCCAGCGTGGAGGACAGACCCGGACGGTAGCGCGTCGTGTCCACGCCGTGGGGCACCACGCGCACGCGCTCCAGCTCGAATCCCTCGCGTCGGGCCTGGGCGAAGGACCAGGGATCGAGGGCCACGACGCAGGTGGTCGCGCGGCGCACATAGGGGCCCCAGAGAGTCGAACCGACCCGTGAAAGGCCCCGCAGCAGGGTCCGTGCGGCGTGGGTTCCCGCGCCGTGCTCCACGAGCACCAGGGGCGCGCGCAGCTTGCGCGCCACCTGGGCCGCCTGGCAGGCGCTCGGGGACATGGCGTCGTAGGCCACGATGGCCTCGGGCGCGAAGGCGAGGAGCTGGCGGCGGCCGCTGGCGCGACCGCGCTCGAATCGGCGCCGGTCCAGGGCGGGCTGCTGGGCCTCGGACGGGTCGGCCTGGGGACCGCCCGGCTCGGGCGCGGGAAACGGCGCCCCGAGGATCGCCACTTCATGGCCGCGCAGGGACAGGGCGCGCGCCAGCCCCGCCGCATGCTGCCCGCCCAGCACGCGCGCGGACAGCGGGTCGACGACCAGGGCGATGCGCATCGAAGGACGGGGTGGTGGTTCGCCGCGCAGGTTTTTCAGGGGGGACCGCGCGGGGAGCCCCCCGGCCGTGATCGACCCGGCGACAACCTGTTCTTGACAGGCAGAAGCCGCCAGGGGCTCAAGCGGCTGGGATTGCAGCCGAAAACGCTGGCGCCTCGATTCTACTCCGCGGCCAGACGCCGCTCGACCCGAGCTTGAACGACATGGGCCAGAACCGCAGATCGCGTCCCCTGGAAGGAACCGAAGCCCCCCCTCGCGGACTGTTCGTCGACCGCTGGGGAACGCTGATCGATGGAGCCGAAGGTTGTCTGGAACCGGACCGCCAGACCTGGAATTTCGTTCCCAGGGCGGTGGACGCCCTGTTCCGCGCCCAGCAGGCAGGCTGGAACCTCTACTTGGTGGGCAACGAGTCCGGAGTGGCCCACGGCCGCGTGGCCACCGAGCGTTGGCTCGACGTGGAGCGCGAGATCCTGACGCGCCTCGGCAGCCAGGGCGTGCGGGTGCAGCGCAACTACGCCTGCCTGGATCACCCGCTCGGCAAGGGCGCCCACCGTCGCCCCTCGGTGTTCCTGCTGCCCGACACGGGCGTTTTCTACCACGCGCTCCAGTCGGACGGCATTCGCCTGGAGGAGAGCTGGGTGGTGGGAGACGGCAGCCTGGAATTGGCCGCGGGCGAGCGCGCCGGCCTGCGCACCGCCGGCGTGCGCACCGGCGCGTCACTCTCCGACGGCGAACTTCACGTGGACCCGGTCTTCGTCGCCCGGGACCTGGCGGAATTCGTCGGCATGCTGCTGGGCGCGCGCGTCGCCGCCCACTGAGTGCCAGGGCCAGGAGAAGCCCGACCAGGGCCGCAGTCGCACGGGGCGACCGGCCAGATCGCTCTCTGGGCCCGCAAAGCGCACCGGCACCAGGCGCAGCACCTCGCCGCAGCCCACGCGGGGCCGGCTCGCCCAGCGCAGGCCCTCGGGAGGCGACAACAGGATCGGCTCGCCGGCGTCGCAGCCCACGCGCCAGCCGCCGCCCGTGACGGCCTCGGCCCAATAGACGCCGCGCGACAGGGTCAACTGCGCGTTGGATTCCAGTTCCAGCAGCACCGGTTCGGAGCGCACCTCGAGGCGCATCCGGCCCCGGCCCGCGGCCGAGAGCTTCCAGGGCACCTCGGCCTGGGAGACCAGCTCCAGCGGGCCGTGGATCTCCAGGGCGGCACCGCGGCCCACGAGTCGCGCGTGGGCGTCGCCCTCCAGGCGCAGGGCGCACTCCGTCGGGGCGTCGAGCAGGCGCTCGCCCCGGGCCACATGACGCCAACCCTCCCCCGCGAGCACGCGAGCGGAACCCGCCAGCACCTCCAATCGCGGCCCCTCCGCCACGGGGGCGGCCGCGGGTCCTTGGGACGTGGCGATCAGCGCCGTGACCACGCAGCCTGCGAGCAGCATGGAAGGTCTTTCGACTGTCGAGGGTGGCGATTCTTGAGCGAGAGAGCGCTCCCCGTGCGTTCCGATCCGCGGGCTGCCCCCGGACGGCCCCCGGACGGCCCCCGCGCCCCAGGGTCGGGGCCGCCGTCCGTGCCCGGCCGGAGCCTGCGACGGCGGCCGGGAGTCTCGCCCGGCTCACCGGAAGGGCCCCGGAGGCCCTGAAAGACCCGGGGGAAGCCCGAGGCGCCGGGGCGGGACTCAGCGCGCCGCCAGCACCTGCCGGAGAAAGGCCGCCCGCAGGCGATCGCGCTCGTTGGAATCCAGCAGCGGCCCCTCCTCCTGCTTCGGCTGCAGCGCCTGGATGTGACCGCGCTGGATCTGCACGCGAACACGATTCAGGGTCTCCAGGCTCCCCTGGGACCACAGGCCGAGGTACAGCCCCAGGCGCAGGTTCGAGAGGTGCGCCAGGGCCTCGCCCGTGGGCATGGAGCGGGAGGTCAGCAGCACGCCGTAGGAGCGAGAGACGCGGTCCACGAGCCCCGCGCGGTTGTCCTCCAGCAGGGCGCTGCGCACCGAGCGCTCGAAGCGCACGATCGCGGGCACGATCTCGGAAATCTCGGCCACCAGCTGTTCTTCGCTGCGGCCCAGGGTCACCTGGTTGGAGACCTGATAGAAGTCGCCGAAGGCCCGCGAACCCTCGCCGTAGAGCCCGCGCACCGCCAGGCCCGTACGGCTCGCCGCGGTGAAGACCTTGTCGCGCTCGCTCTGCACCAGCGACAGCGCGGGCAGGTGCAGCATCACCGAGGCGCGCAGGCCCGTGCCCACGTTGGTGGGACAGCAGGTCAGGTAGCCGTACTGGGGCGTGTGGGCGAAGCGCAGCCGGGCTTCGATGCGCTGGTCCACGGCGCGCGCCATGAGCAGGGCAGCCTCCACGGAAAAGCCCGCGGACATGGCCTGCACGCGCAGGTGATCCTCCTCGTTGACCATCACCGAGACGGATTCGTCGTGCGTGAACAGCACGGCCCGGCCGGGCTGGGCGGGGCGTTCCTCGGCGCTGGGGGCCAGGTCGCGGCTGACGAGATGGCGCTCCCGCAACAGGAGCCGCAGCACGGGGGAGGCCCCCAGGATGTCGACCCAGTGGGTCTCGGCGGACAGGTCCAGGCCGGTCAGGACCGGCTGGAGGGAGCCTGAGAGCTCCACGGCCCGCTCCGGCGAGAGGCGCGAGACGAAGGGGAATCCCTCCACGTTGCGGGCCAGGCGCACGCGGCTGGTGACCACCACGTCGCCCTCGGGGCCGGATTCGGAGATCCAGCGCCCCAGGCGGTCGGCGAAGCGGTGAAGGTCGGGGACGGGGCTGTTCAAGCTGCTGCTGCGGGCCGCTGCTGGCGTCCGAGGCTTCGGGGCGATAGTCCTAGCACGCAGCGGGTGCTCCCGGAAGGGTGCGGCGGAGGACGCACGGGGACAAGCGCGACGATCCTCGGGCGCCCTCGCGCCCGGTTGCCCGCGACGATCCTCGGGCGCCCCCGCGCCCGGTTGCCTCGGGCGTCCCCGCGCCCGGTTCCGCCCCAACGCACCACCCCCCCGCTCCCGACCAGCATGAACCCCGCGGCGATCCTTCGAGCTTCCGGCACGGGACTGGGCTGGACCCTGCTCGTCGCTGTCGCGATCGGGGCCCCCGCCGCGGCTTCCAGCACCCCCTCGGGCCAGGGCCCGGGCCCCGACCGCGCCGCCCACGGCTGGGGCGACTTCCCGGTCTTCGTCTGGCGTCAGGACCGCCGCGCCGAGGCGCCCGGGATGGAATTCGCCCGAGCCTTCGGCGGCGCGAACCTGGGCCGCGGGGAGGACGGCCTGGACCTGGCACGGGAAGGACTCGCGTTCTACGTGGACAACGCCGCCGGCCGCGACGAACTGCACCTGGATCGCGACCGCGCCTACACCGAGCGCTTCGAGCGTTGGTACGCCGAGCGCGACGATCGCCTGCTCGTGCGCGAGCCCTGCCTCAACGACCCCGCGGTGATCGAGCGCCTGGACCAGACCCTCTCGAAGACGTTGGCGCGACCCTCGGCCCGCTTCTCCCTGGGCTTCTCCCTGGGCGACGAGGTCTCCTTCACGCCCTACGGCGGGCCCGAGGACTCCTGCCTGTGCGAGCACTGCGCGGTCGCCTGGCGCGCGTTTCTGGAAGCTGCGCGCCGCTCGGGCCGCACGGCCCTCTCCGCCGAAATGCCCCTGGCGCAAGCCTCCACGGACCGCGCGCGGCAGGCCCTGGAGACGGGCGAGGCGGAGGCCGTGGAGGCCTGGCTCTTGCGCCGCGCCTTCACCCAGGAGGTGATGCAACGGCGGCTCGCGGAGTTGGCAGGGTCCGCGCGGGCACGGCTTCCCGCGGCGCCCCTGGGGCTCATGGGCATGATCGGCCGCACGGCCTTCGGGGGCGTGGCGGTGGAGCGTGTGCTGCCGAGACTCGACTTCGCCGAGTGCTACCGCGTCGGCGATGCGCGCGAGCTCCTGTTCACGCTGCGGAGCGGACAGCAGCGGGTGCTGCAGACGATCTTCTTCGACGAACGCTCCGGCGCGGCGCCGGTGTGGTTCGCCTGGGAGAGCTGGCTGCGGGGCGCGGACGGGTTGGTGCTGTGGAGCGACCGCGAACTGGCCGCCCGGCGGGGCTACGCCGAGAGCCTGCTGGGGGCCGTGGCCTCGATCCGCGCCGTGGAGGCGAGCGCCCCCGGATTCTCGCCCCGTCCCGCGGGCGTGGCCCTGGTGAACGACGGTGACTCGATCGCCTACGGCTGGCTGTTCGACGCGCGCCTCGACGGCCCCACCTGGCCGCGACGCCTGCAGGGGTTCCAGGAGGAGCGCGGCAGCCGCGAGCGCCTGCTGCGCGCCTCCCTCCGGCTCCTGGAGGACTGCGGTGCCATGCCCGGCGCCCTGCCCCTGGAACAGGTGGGCAAGTCCACGGTGGAGCGCTTCCCGCTGCTGGTCCTCAACCACCTGCGCGTGCTCGACGGACAGGGCGCGGCGCGGCTCTTCGACTACCTGGAGGCCGGCGGTCGGCTCCTGGTCAGCGGCGACCTGGGCGTGACCGACGCCCGGGGACGGCGGCCGGAAAAGCCCTGGATCGACGCGCTTCGGGCCCGCGCTCCGGAGCGGGTGGCGCTCTGGGGCGAGGACCTGGAGACGTACCTCGGGGACCGATTGATCGGCGGCGACGGGCTGCGACGGCGGACGTCCCTGGCGCTGGCCCGAGCGGGCGTGCCCACGGCACCGTGGACGTTGGAAAGCGAGGGCCCCGGGTTCCCGTGGCTGTGCGCCTGGAGCACGGCCGCCGAGGAGAGCCTCCTGTGCGCCGCCCTGCCCAATCTCCCCGAGCAGGCCGACCGCGAGCCGCCGAGCACGGGCCGCGCCGGGCCCTCGACGCCCCGGCTTTCGGACCTCTGGGTGAGCGTGAAGCCGCGCGAGGGTTGGGAGCTCTCCTGGATCCGCCCCGCGCCGGGCACCGACGGCCGGGTCTTGCTCCCCGCGGGCGAAGCCCTGGTGTTCCGCCTGGAGTCGCGCTGACCGGCACCCGGCGGCGCCCACTGGCTCAGAAGGCCGGCTTTTTCGGCCACAGGCCGCGCTTCAGGTTGCCGAGGCGGTTGCGCAGCAGCGCGCGCAGCATGGCCACCTCCGCCTCGCGCTGGGCGAGGTTTCGTCCCAACACCTCGCCCGAGGCGTTGGCGTTCTGAAGGTCCCGCTGGATCGACTGCGCCGCGGCCTGGGTGCGCTGGAGCTCGGCCTGGACCTGCTCCAGGACCGCGCGGTGGCGTTCGAGTTCGGCGCCCAGTTCGGCCTGCACGCCGCGGTGGGCCGCGAGCTCCTGCCGCAGCACGGTCTCGGTGGCGCGGGCGGCCTCGAGCTCCTGGCCGCGCAGCGCGTGCACGCGCTGCAGCTCGTCGCGCAAGGCCTCGCTCTCGGCGCGCACGTCGCCGATCAGCCCCTGGTGGCGCGCCAGATCCTCCCGCAGGGCGGCCGCCGTCTGCCGCGAGGCCTGCTGCTCCCGCGCCAGCTCCCCCTCGAGCTCGCTGCCGCGCCGTTCGTGGGCGGCGATCTCCTGCCGCAGGGCCGCGAGCGAGCTCGCTCCCTCCGAGCGTTCGCGCTCCAGGAGCTCCACCAGCCGGCCGCCCTCCTCGCGCAGGGCCGCCGCTTCCCGCTGGAGATCGGCCTCCAACGAGCGGTGTGCCGCGATCTCCCCCTCCAGGCGCAATTCCGCGGCGCGGGCGCTCTCGAGTTCGGCGGCGCGCGCGGCCAGCACGGCCTCGACCTCGCGCCGCAGATCGACGATCACGGCCTTGTGTTCGGCCAGGTCGGCCTCGAGGGCCTGGGCCACGGCGCGCGAGGCCTGCTGTTCGCGCGCCAGTTCCGCTTCCAGTTCCGCGCCGCGCGCCCCGTGGGCGGCGAGTTCCTGGCGCAGGGCCAACAGGGAACGCTCGGCCTGACCGCGCTCGTCGGCCAAGAGCGCGAGCACGCGCACGCCCTCTTCCCGCAGCGCCAGGGCCTCCTGCTCCAGGGTCTCCGACAGGCGGCCGCGGGCTTCGATCTCGGCCTTCAGCTGGGCGATGGAGTCCAGGGCCTCGGCCCGCTCGCGGGCGGCCACGGCCACCAGTTCGGCCACGTGCTCCTCGCGGGCCGCCAGTTCGCGCTCCACGTGGGCCAGGGACTCGCGGTGGCCCGCCAGGTCCCGTTCCAGGGCGTCGATCACCAGGCGCAGCTCGGCCCGCTCGCGCTCGAAGTCCTGGAGCCGCGCCTCGCCCTCGCGCAGCAGATCCGTCAGGCGCTCCCGATGTCCGGCGAGGTCCGACTCCAGGGCGGCGATGGACTGCAGGGCCTGCTCGCGCTCGCTGGCGAGCAGTTGCTCGAGCCCCGCCTGGGCTTCGCGCAGTTGCCGAGCCTCGGTCTCGAGCTCGAAGAGGCTCCGGCGATGCTGGTCGAGATCCTGCTCCAGAACCCCGATGGCCGCCTCGGACTGGACGCGCTCGCTTTCCAGCAACGCCTTGAGCCGCGCGGTCTCGTCGCGCTCCAGGCCCAGGTCGCGCTCCACCTCCTCGAGGGTGGTCGCATGGCCCTGTAGGTCCCGCCGCAGGTCCAGGTTGATCTGGTCGAGCTTGCCGCGTTCCTCGCGCCAGGCGGCGCGCTCGCGGTCGAAGGCCGCCAGTTCGCCGGTCAGTTCGCGGAAGGGTTCCAGGGCACCGGCCGGGGCCCGGGGCGGCCCCAGAAGATCCTGCGCCTTGGGCAGGGGCTGCTTGGCGAAGGCGGCGACGACCACGTGGCGATAGACCGGCTCGGCGTGGTCGGAGTCGTACAGGGCGCGGTTGTAGAACTCGTGCACCCGGGAGGCGAGTCCGCGCAGGGCCGGGTCGTGGTCCAGGGTCATCGACAGGCACATGAGCGCCAGCCAGCGCTCCAGGTTGGCGTGACCGTAGCTCTGCACCGTGGCGCCCAGGCCCGCGAGTTGCTCCTCCGTGGCTTGGCGCGAGGGCAGGCCGTTGTGCCGGTGCTCCTGCAGGTAGCGGTGCTCCAGTTGGAGCTTGTCCTTGAGGAATTTCTGCAGCAGCTTCTCGGCCTCGGCCACGCGCTCGGTGTGGTACGGACCGGCGAGCACCACGTAGCCGCGGCTCACCCGGGCGCATTCGGCCACAAAGGCCTCGCGCAACTGCGGAGGCACGTGCTCCAGGGTGTCGAAGGCCGCCACCACGTCGAAGGCGTCGTCGCGGAAGGGCAATCGGGCTCCGTCCCCGAGCACGAGCCCGGCCTCGGCGGAGGGCTCGATGTCCACCAGGGTCACCCGGTCCTTGGGCAGGAATCCGCGCAGGAGCGCCGTGCGGCCGCCCACGTCGAGCACCTCCAGGGGCTGCTTCTTCCGCAGTCGCGTGAGCAGGTCCGCCACCAGCCGGTAGCGCTGGTACTGGTCGAAGGGCAGGCGCTCGACGTTCACGACGGGGATTCCTCGCGTGTCTCGCGACCCTCCTGGCCGCGACTGACGCTCCAGCGGCTGTGCAGGAACAGCATGCCGTGCTGCAGGTGCCGCGGGTCGAGCACCTCGAAGGTGCTGGCATGCTCGCGGTGGTCGATGGCCGTGGGCGCGGCCTTGGAATGGTCGTAGACGAAGGTGGTCAGGTAGTACTGGCCCTGCAGGAGCTGCAGGCCGTCCACGGCCATCTCCACCACGCCGCTCTCGCCGGCCTTGATGTCGCGCACCTCGATCGGACGGTCGCGCCAGTGGTGGTTCGAGCCGTTGACGTAGGTGCCGTCGGAGCGGTACAGCCCCAGGCCGAAGACCGGCAGGGGCGTGTCCTTGTGGGCGCGCCAGCCGATCCGCACGCGGAAGGGCTCGCCGGTGGTGAAGGCGTGCACGGGCTTCGATTCGGAGCCCAGGAGCTCGACCTCGGTGACCTCGATCTCGCCCGTGCCCCAGCGCGGATAGGCGCTGGTGCCGCGGTTGATGGCCGACATGCGCTCGTTGCCGCGGGCCTTGGCGCGCTTCAAATAGGCGTCGGCGACCTTTTCGGCCGTGCCCTGCTCCAGCACTTCGCCCTTGTCCATCAGCACGACCCACTGGCACATGGACTTGACCGCGCCCATGTCGTGGGAGACGAACAGGATCGTCTTGCCGGCGTCGCGGAAATCGTTGAGCCGGTTGATGCACTTGCCGCGGAAGTGCTCGTCGCCCACGGACAGGGCTTCGTCGATCAAGAGGATGTCCGGATCCACGCTGGCGGCCACGGCGAAGCCCAGGCGCACGTACATGCCCGAGCTGTAGGTCTTGACTGGCCGGTCGATGAAGTCCCCCAGCTCCGAGAACTCGACGATCTTGGGGTAGCGCTCGGCGATCTCCTGCTCGCTCATGCCCAGCACGGAGCAGTTGAGCCGGATGTTGTCGCGGCCGGAGAACTCCGGGTGGAAGCCCGCGCCCAATTCCAGGAGCGAGGCCACGCGGCCCGCCACGCCCACGCTGCCGGTGGTGGGCCGGCTGATGCCGGTGAGCAGCTTGAGCAGGGTCGACTTGCCCGCGCCGTTCTCGCCGATGATGCCCACGGTGGAGCCCCGCGGGATGTCCAGATAGACGTTGCGCACGGCCCAGAACTCACGACAGCGGGGCTTGCCGGGCAGCACCAGGTCGTAGAGGCGGTGGATCGGCTTGTCGTAGATCCGATAGGCCTTGGAAAGGTCCTTGGCGAACACCGCGCTGCCGGGAGGCATCTCCGAGCCCGGCCGGCCCGGGGCAGGCGGCGGGTTCCCAAGGGCGGCGGAGGGGCCGCCGGCCTCCCGCCCGGACTCGGCTCGGCCCTGACTGGCGGCTCGGTTCACAGGAGATCCGGGAAGTTGGGCTTCTGGGACAGGAAGAAACGCGAACCCGCGAACAGCGCCAGCACGGCCACCGCGCCGAACTGCAGGAGCAGGAGCCCGTCGGGCCAGCGGCCGAAGACCAGGATGTCCCGGTAGCAGCTGATCAGCCAGTGCATCGGATTGTAGGTGAGCAACCAGCCGTAGCCCTCGATGACCACCTTCTGGGGCGGGTAGAAGATCGGCGTGGCGAACATCCACACCGTGACGAACACGCCCATCAAGTGGTAGACGTCGCGCAGGAACAGATTGAGCGTGGCGAAGAAGTAGCCCAGGCCCACGGTGAAGACGGCCTGCAGCGCCATCAGGACCGGCAGGGCGACCAGAGACCACGACAGGCCCAGGGGCGGCATGGTGGGCTGCTTGGACGGGTCGGCGAGGGGCGGCAGGGCCTCGGCCGCGCCCAGGAGGTCGGGGAAGAACATGAACAGCAGCACGCCGAGGATCACGATCGGCAGGCCGATGCACATGTTGATCAGCGAGGACACGCACAGGAACGGCGGCAGGATCTCCGAGGGGAAGACCACCTTCTGGATCAGGTTCTGGTTCTCCACCAGCGTGTTGGTGGAGCGCGAGATCGTCTCGGCGAAGGCCGCCCAGACCGTGATCCCCGCCAGCATCAGAGCGCCACCTGCTTGGGCGAACTGGAGTCGTCGAAGCGCGTCCGCAGCACCAGGCTGAAGACGAACATGTAGATCACCAGGTTGAGGAACGGGAAGACCACCGACCAGAAGAAGCCCATCGACGAGCCGACGTAGCGGCCGCGCAGGTCGCGCACGATGAAGTCGCCCAGGAGGCGGCGGTTCTTGCGCAGGGAACGGGCCAGTTCGAGCACTAGAGGATCCGCTTCCCGAGCGCGGAGAGCGTCAAGTGCACGGCCAGCTCGGCGGTCTTGTTCTGCAGGTCGAGGATCGGATTGATTTCGGTCAGCTCCAGGCCCAGGAGCCGGCCCGATTCCGCGGCGTGCTCCATCACCAGGTGCGACTCGCGCCAGTTGGTTCCGCCCTGGGCCGGCGTGCCGACTCCGGGCGCGATCGAGGGGTCCGTGCCGTCCATGTCGAAGGACAGGTGGAAGCCCGCGGTGCCGTCGTTGACGATGGAGAGCGCCCGGCGCATGACCTCGTTCATCCCCAGCATGTCGACGTCGCGCATGGTGAAGACGCGCACGCCCGAGTCGCGGATTTCCAGGGCCTCGGCGCTGTCGATGTCGCGCGCGCCGACGATCACCGCCCGCGAGGGATCGACCATGGGCACGCGGTCCCCCAGGCGCACCAGTTCCGGCACGCCCCGTCCCAGGCACACCGCGCAGGGCATGCCGTGGATGTTCCCCGTGGGGCTGGAGAGCGGCGTGTTGAAGTCGCCGTGGGCGTCGAACCACAGGAGCCCGATGCGCTCGCCGCGTCGCTGGTGGAACGAGCTCAGGGCCGCCACGGTGCCCATGGCGATCGAGTGGTCGCCCCCCACCACCACGGGGAATTCGCCCGCCTCCAGCAGGCGCTCCACGCGTCCCCGCAGGCGCCGACAGCAATTGGCGATCTCGAACAGGAAGCGCGCCCGCGGATCCTTGGCCTCGCGGGATTCCGGCTGGGGCACGCCCACGTTGCCGTGGTCCGTGAAGGCGAGCCCCAGGCGCTGCACGGCCTCCTGGAGGCCCGCGATGCGCACGGCGCTGGGGCCCATGTCCACGCCCCGGCGGCCGCCGCCCAGGTCCATGGGCACGCCCAGCAAGCCCACCCGGCGCGGGGGCACGGCTTCGAGGTTCGGTGCGGAGTTCACGGGAGGTAGGGGTTCGGGTTCGCCTGGCGCTCGATTCCACCGCAGCGCCGACGCCGCAGCCCAGGGTCCGGGCGGCGCTGGCCGAGGGCACGGCGATCTCCAACAGGCCGTAGGAATTTACCAGGATCGAGGCCTCGCCCGCGCGCGCCTCGGCATAGGTCTCCACCCAGGGGAGGCGCCGGCCCTGGAGTTCCGCGCGCCAATGGCCCGGCAGGCCCTCCAGCGCCGCGGGCTCGACGTTGGTGATCAGGTTGCCGAAATGATCGACGAACAGCACCTCGCCGCGCACTCGGGCGCCCTGCCGCGTGGGCGCGCGAAGCTCCAGGGGCTCCGCATCCCCCACCAGGGGCCCGAGGTCGGGGAAGGCGAGGCTCCCGCTCGCCAGGCGCGCCGCCAGGGGACAGAACACATCGCGGCCGTGGAAGGTCCGGCTCTCGGGACTCGGCAGGTGGCGGGCGACGTCCACGGCGCGCACCCGGGCAGCGGGGCCCAGGGCCGGCGCCAAGAGGCCGTTGTCGGGTGCCAGGAAGCACTGGCCGTCGTCCTGGGCGGCCAGCACCCGCCGCTGGGAACCGACGCCGGGATCCACCACGGCCACGAAGATCGAACCGCGGGGGAAATGGCGCCGGGTGCGGGCCAGGAACAGGGCCGCCAGGCCCACGGCCTGGGGCGGGACGCCGTGGGTCAGGTCGATCACCCGCGCACCGGGAGCGTGGCAGGCGATCACGCCGTGCATCACGCCCACGTAGGGATCCCCCAGACCGAAGTCCGTGAGCAGCACCAGCGGACCCACTTCTGCCATGGTCTCGGCCAAGGGATCGGGCTTCAGCGCGTGCGCGCCCCCAGGGCGCCCAGCAGGGCACCCTGCAGCGCCGGATCGGCCGCGGTGCGACGGCGCGCCAGCCGTTCGACCTCGATCGTGCCGCCCCACTCTCCCAGGGCGTAGCCCACGCGCCGAATGTCCACGGCGCGGGCGCCGCGCGGCGGACGCTCGAGCTCGATGCGGATGGAGTCGAGGCCCGCCACGTGGGCCATCAGCGCCCCGGCCAAGAGGCTGCGGTCGAAGGGGCCCTGCCAAAGCGCCGTGCGCAAGAGAGGCAGCACCCCGGCGTCCCGTCGGGCGCACATGGCGCGGGCCAGCTCCACGTTGATCAGCGGCAGATCCTCCATCGGGAACAGCGCGAACAGGGGCTCCACGTCGCCGTTGGCGCCGACGCGCGCCAGGGCCTGGACGAAGTGGGCACCCTCGGCGGAGCGCAGGATCTCCTCGCCCAGGGCAGCCCGCAGGACCGCGATCTGCCCGGCATCGCCGTTGCGCGCCAGGGCAATGGCGGCCGTGAGCCGCTCCTCGGGGCCGAAGTTGTCCACGTGGTCGCGCAGCAGCGCCGCCAGCTCGGGCAGGTGGGCGAGGCGCGAGACGGCCTGCACCATGGCGGTGCGCTCCTCCCCGGGCTCGTCGGCAAGGGTGTTGCGCACGGCCTCGGCCGCCAGCACGTGGCCGAGCCGCAGCTGGGCCAAGGTCGCCGTGGCGCGCACCGCGGCCGAAAGGTCGCCGCGCATGCCCTCCAGGATCTCCACGTAGCGCACCTCGCGGCTGCTGCCGAAGGTCTCGGCGATGCGCTGGCGCCGCAGGGCGTCACTGGAGGCCATGTCCAGCTCCAGCATGGCCACGCCCTCGAGCTTGCCCGCGCGCACCAAGAGCATGGCCGCGTAGGGCGCGAGGTCGGGGAAGGCGCGCGCCTGACGCAGCACCTCCAGGGTCAATCCCTCCAGCCGCTTCTCGTCGATGCCGTAGAGCAGCTCGGCCCACTCCTCCTGCCCCGTGGGGTACCAGACGCCGGCGGAGATCATGCGATCGAGTTCACTGGGGATCGCGTTGACCACGGCCCGCATGCGCCGCGGCGCGCCGGCCTCCAGGGCGATGGCGAAGAAGGAGTCCGCGGTTCCCAGGCGGCGCACTTCGCTGGAGGCGCCGTAGACCAGATCGTCCAAGAACTGACTGTCCTGCTCCAGTCGCTGGAGCATGTGCGCGCGCCAGGGCTCGCCATCCACCAGGCCGTAGCGGCGCGCGGCATCCCAGCGCAGCTGAATCCAGGCGCGCCCGGGAGTGCAGTCGCTCACCGCGGCGGGATCTTGGGCGAAGGCGCGCAGTCGCGCGCACGCCTCGGCACCCGGCCCGTCGCCCTCGCAGAGTTTTTCGAACCAGGCCCGTTCCTTCTCTCCGGAGGAGCGCGCCAGGGAGAGCATGGCCGCGTCGCGCACCTCGGCCACGCTGGAGCGCGCCAGCCGCGCCAGGAGCTCGAAGGTGGCGAAGCCGCCGTCGAAGAGGCCCAGGATGGCCGCCTCGCGATCCTCGGGGCTGCCCTCCAGGGCCCAGGACTCCAGGCGCGGCGTCATGGCCCGCTCCCCCGCGGCACCCAGGGCGAAGAGGGCCGCGGCCCGTCGGGGTCCGTCGATGCCCTTGGCCAGGGCGGCCAGGGCCAGCTCGGCCGAGTGGGCGTTGAAGGAAGTGCGCGTGTTGCGGGCGATCCAAGCGGACCACTCCTCCGCGGAGGCGGCGGCGTTCGCCTGCGCCGGGTTCGCCGTCGCGGCTTCCTGGATCCAGGGCCCCCGGGGATCCGCCTGGAGCCTTCCCGCGCTGCCCAGGGTCGCCGCCAGGCACACCAGGGCGGAGATCAGCAGGCGGCTGGAGGGGCCACCCTGCCCGCCAAGGCATCGGAGCACGTCGGTCGGCTCGCCCTGGGGGCCGCCGGCCAGCCGGGCGGCGGATCGCGGGGGGCGGGGCAGGGCGCCGGGAGGGGTCGGGGAGGGGCGCATGGGGCAAGGGTATCGGCTGGGGGGGCCCGGGCGCACGAACCACCGGGGGGCCCAAGATCCCGCCCCCGCGGCCCGGAGTCAACGGAGGGCCCGTGGAAGGAGCCCGCGGAAGGAGCCGGTGGGAGGGTCGGGGAACGGGCCCCGTCGCCCCGTCGCCCCCGTCGCCCCCGTCGCCCCCGTCGCCCCCGGGCCCCCAGGGAGCCGGAGCGCCGGGGCGGCCCCCGGGACCATGCCCGCGAGCAGGTTCCCTCGCGGTCCAAGGCGCCCCCATCGGCCAGCCCGGAGGCCCGGCAGCGCGAACAGGCAGGCTGTCGCCCGCGCCGGAAACGGGAAGACCACGGCCCGCCTCCGGGGTCCGCGAGTGGCGGCGGGAATCCGGGCCGGAAGCCCGCGGCGCGGACTCAGCGCACCGGCAGGTAGAGCACCACCTCGCGGCGTTCCCGGCCGAGGGGCAGCAGCGTGAGCTCCGCCCGGCGACCGTCCGAGCTCTGGGCCAGCAATTCGCCCGAGGCCCCCAGGGCCATGCCGCGGATTTCGAAGCGGCCCTCCTCGTCCGTGCGCGCCGAGCGCCCGCCGGGCGCGGTCACGTCCACACCCTCCGCGGGTCGGTTGGTCGAGAGGTCCATCACGGTTCCGGACACCACGGCTCCATCCTCGGGGGGCGGGGCCGGGTAGAGCGTGCCTCCCACCTGAACTCCGGAGGAGGGCGGATGGCAGGCCCCGAAGGAGGCCAACGCGAAAACCAAGGCCAGCGGAGCGGGGCGCACCCGGGGCCGGGACTGGGTGGTGTGCTTCGACAGGTGCTTCATGCTTCGGGTTCCCCCAGCAGGGCGACGACTTCGTTGCGGCGGAGCTCGCGCAGGGCCGCGCTCGAGGCTTCCAGGTTCAGGCGCAGGAGCGGTTCGGTGTTGGACGGCCGGACGTTGCACCACCACCATTCCTTGGACTTGAGGTCGCCGTATTCGAGCGTGATTCCGTCGAGTTCGTCCTGGCGCGCGTCGGCGTAGCGCAGCTTGAGCGCGGCGATGGCGGCCTGTTTGTCCTCCACGTGGAAGTTGATCTCCCCGGTGGAGAAGTAGCGCCGCAGGCCGGCCGCGCGCTGGGACAGGGACAGGCGCGGCTCCCGCGACAGCAGGTTCATGGCCGTGACCATGGCGATCACGCCCGAGTCGCTGGTGAAGTTGTCCGCGAAGTAGAAGTGGCCCGACAGCTCGCCGCCGAAGATCGCGCCGTGGTTGCGCATGGTGGCTTTGATGAAGGAGTGGCCCACGCGGTCCCGCAGGGGCACGCCGCCCGCCCGGGCGATCTCCTCCTTGACGACCCAGGAGGAGCGCAGGTCGTAGACCACGGGCCGCGAGGGCTTCTTGGCCAGCAGCTCCCGGGCCAGGATCGCCGTCATCAAGTCCGCGGCCACGGTGCGGCCGGTCTCATCCACGAAACAGCAGCGATCCGCGTCGCCGTCGAAGCCCACTCCCAGCTCCAGCTTCTCGCGCCGCACCAGTTCCCGCACGCCGTCGAGGTTCTCCTCCTTGAGCGGATTGGCCTCGTGGTTCGGGAAGGTGCCGTCGGGCTCCATGAAGAGCGTCTTGGCGCGCACGTTGGGCAGGCGCTCCAGAATGCTGGGCAGGGTGTAGCCGGCCATGCCGTTGGCGGCATCGATGCCGATGGTGATCGGCCGCTCGATGCGCGCGAAACCGGCCACGTGGTCGGCGTAGGCGCCCAGCAAGTCCAGCTGGGTCACGCTGCCGCGGCGGGCAGCGGGCGGCAGCTGTGCCGCGCGGCAGAACTGCTCGATCTCCAGGATGCCGTTGGCGGCCGAGATCGGCCGCGCGCCCCGGGAGCAGAGCTTCATGCCGTTGTACTCGCCGGGATTGTGGCTGGCGGTGACGTTCAGGCCGCCGTCCACGTCCTGGGATCCGATGGCGAAGTAGGCCATGGGCGTCGAGGCGAGCCCGATGTCGAGCACGTCGCAGCCGTGGTCCCGCATGCCCTCGATCACCGCCGCGGCGATTTCCGGCGAGTGCGTGCGCATGTCGCGGCCCACCAGGAGGCGCCGCCGGGTCAGCAGACCCTGCTGTTCCAGGAGCCGCGCGAAGCCCCGGCCGATCCTGCGCGCCAGTGCGGCGTCCAGCTCCTTGGGCACCAGTCCGCGGATGTCGTAGGCCTTGAAGATTCCCATGGTTTCCTTGTGGTTGGGGAGCCTAGCGCGCCTAGGGCCGCGCTCCCAGGAGGTTCACCGCCGCCGCTTCCAGTCGGGCGACGTCGGCGGGTCCCACGTCCAGGTGGGTCACGAAGCGCAGGCTGTGGCGGGTCATGGGGAGCACCAGCACTCCCGCGGGCTTGAGGGCCTCCATCAGGCCCGCCGCGTCGAAGCGCGGATGGCGCACCTGCACCATCACGATGTTGGTCTCCACGTCCCGGGGATCACAGCTGAGCCCGGGCAGGCCGTGCAGGGCCCGGGCCAGGGATTGGGCCAGCCGATGGTCGTCGGCGAGCCGCGCCACGTGGTGCTCCAGGGCGTAAAGGCCCGCGGCCGCCAGGGAGCCCGCCTGCCGCATCCAGCCGCCCAGGCGCTTGCGCACCAGGCGCGCCCGTTCGGCGAAGGCCTCGTCCCCCAGGATCAACGAGCCCACCGGGGCGCCCAGGCCCTTCGAAAGGCAGATCGAGACCGAGTCGGCGCAGGCGGCATGGCGCGCCGCCTCGATGCCGGAGGCCACGGCCGCGTGGAACAGGCGCGCGCCGTCCAGGTGCACCGGGATCCCGTGGGCCCGGGCGAAGGCCTGGGTGCGCTGCAGGGAGTCCAGGGGAATCACGCGCCCGCCGGGGACCTCGCCGCCGCCCATGAAGCTCTGCTCCAGGGAGATCAGGGCCGTGCGCGGGCAGTGCACGGACTTGGGTCGCAGCACGCGCTCCAGAAGTTCCGGCTCCAGGCCGCCGCCGGGCGACTCGAGGGTCGTCGACTGCAGCCCGTGGAGATAGCCCGGCGCGCCGGCCTCCCACGTGACCACGTGGGCCGAGCGCTCGGCCACCAGCTCGTCCCCGGGCCGGGTCCAGGCGCCCAGGGCCACCTGGTTCGCCATGGTGCCCGAGGGCACGAACAGGGCGGCCGCCTTGCCGAGCATGCGGGCCGCGGTCTGTTCCAGCCGCCGCACGGTCGGGTCGCCGTCGAGCACGTCGTCCCCCACCTCGGCCGAGTGCATGCGCTCCCGCATCGCCGGCGTGGGCCGGGTGACCGTGTCGCTGCGAAAGTCGCTCGCCCGCACGTTCAGCCCCTGGATTCCTTGAGCGGAACCCCCGCCAGACACTCCCGCACGCGACGCAAGGCCTCGCGAATGTTCTCGGTGCTGGAGGCGTAGGAAAAGCGCAGGAAGCCCTCGCCGAACTGGCCGAAGGCCGTGCCGGAGAGGATCGCCACGCCCGCTTCGTTGAGCAACTTGACCTCCAGGGGCTTGGAGGCCATGCCCGTGCCGGTGATGTTCGGGAAGGCGTAGAAGGCCCCCTTGGGCATCACGCAGCGGATTCCCGGAATGCCGTTGAGGCCCTCCACGATCAGCTTTCGCCGCTCGTCGAAGGTGCGCATCATCGCCTGCACCTCCGTTTGGGGGCCCAAGAGGGCCTCTCGACCCGCCATCTGCACCGGGGCCGAGGCGCAGGAGGTGGTGTTGATCTGCAGCCGCTCGGCGTGGGCCACGAGTTTGGCCGGCCAGACGCCGAAGCCCAGGCGCCAACCGGTCATGGAGAACGTCTTCGACCAACCGTCCAGCAGGATCGTGCGGTCGCGCAGGTGTTCGTAGGACAGGAAGCAGGTGTGGACCTCGCCGTCGTAGGTCATGCGCGAGTAGATCTCGTCGGCCAGCACCGCCACGTGGGGATGCGCCTCCAGCCCGGCCGCCAGGCGGTCGAGCTCGCGCTTCGCCACCACGCCGCCCGTGGGGTTGGCGGGCGTATTGAAGATCAAGAGTCGCGTGCGCGGCGTGATCTTCGAGAGCACGTCCTCGGCGCTGAAGCTGAAGCCGTTCTCCTCGCGCAGGTGGATCGGCACCGGCGTGGCTCCGGTGAAGCGGATCAGGGACTCGTAGATCGGGAATCCGGGATTGGGGTAGAGGATCTCCGCCCCGGGCTCGCCGAACATCTCGATGGCGAAGGCCATGGTGGGCTTGCCGCCGGGCACGATCAGCACGTGGTCGGGGTCCACCCGGACCTTCCACTGTTGGGCCATGTACTGGGCCACCGCCTCGCGCACCACGGGCAGGCCCTTGGCCGGCGTGTAGAAGTGCATGCCGTCGCGCAGGGCCTGGATGCCCGCCTCGACGATGTTCGCCGGCGTGCGGAAGTCCGGCGAGCCGATGCCCAGGTTGACGATGCTCTTGCCCTGGGCCTCGAGGGCCCGGGCGCGGGCCAGGACCTCGAAGGCGGACTCGGTCCCGAGCTGGGACATGCGGCTGGCGAGCGAAATCGCGGCGGAACTCATGGGACTCCTGGAGGGTGGCGGGCGTGCGTGAGCCGAGTAGGGTACGCGCCCCGCCGGAAAGCCTCAAGCGGCCCAACGCCGCGGCGGCTTCAGCGCACGAACAACGCCGCCGCCACGGCCGCCGCCCAGGCCAGCGCATTGCAGACGAACATCCCGTCGCCCCCCAGGAGCACGCGGGTCGGATTGCCGCCCGCGCGGCTGGTCTGGACCAGGAACATGTAGCGCGCGATGCCGAACACGACGAAGGGAACCGACCACATCAAGTTCCGGGATTCGAACTTCTCCACGGTCTCGTCGGCCACCGTGTACATGGTGTAGTTGACGATGGTGACCGCCGCCAGCACGGTGATCATCTGGTCCAGGAAGGGCACGGTGTACTCGCGCAGGTTGGCGCGATGGTTGCCGCGCTCCTCGCCCAGGAGGTCGATCTCGGCGCGCCGCTTGCAGAGCGCCAGGAACAGGGCCAGGAACATCGTGCACAGGAGCAGCCAGTGGGAGACCTGGGCTCCCGCGGCGAGGCCGCCGGCCTCGATGCGCAGCAGGAACCCGCCGGCGATGCAGAACGCATCCACCAGCACCAGGTGCTTGAGCCGCAGGCTGTAGGCGAAGTTGAGCGCGATGTAGCCCGCCGTGACGAGCACCACGGCGTATCCGCGCTCGCCCGCCAACCAGGCGAAGAGCAGGGATCCCGCCACGCACAGGACGCTGGTGGAGAGGGCCAGGGGCACGCCCACCAGGCCCGCCGCGATGGGCCGATGGCGCTTGGTCGGGTGGGCGCGGTCCTGCTCGACGTCGCACACGTCGTTGACCAGGTAGATGGCGCTGGCGCCCAGGCAGAAGGCCAGGAAGGCCTCCAGGGCCCGCAGGACGTCCCCGTGGTCCGCCGGGTGCGCCCGCCCCACCTCGCCGTAGGAGAAGGCCACGGCGGCGAGCACGAAGACGTTCTTGACCCACTGGTGGGGCCGGAGGGCGCGGAGGAGTGCGAGAAGTTTCACGGGGTGGGGAACGCCGAGGACCTCGCCGGCGCCCGCGTCTTTTCGGGCGAACCGTGCGAGGTCCTGGAGCGTGCGAAGCGGAAGCGTGCTAGTCCAGCGACAGCTTGCGCAGATCCTCGATCTGAGACTCCGGCCCCACCAGCAGGAGCTCGTTCTCCTGCAGGACGTGCAGCTCGTTCACCAGAATGCCCGTTTCATAGGTCTGGGCGGTCCCGTCGCCGAACAGGGCCACCGTGGCCGTGCGGTGGTTCAACTCGCCCTCGTTGTCGTCGGCCACCAGGACCTCCTTGCCCGAAAAGCGCTTGAGCGGGAATTCGGCGCAGTTGCGGCCCGCGTAGCTGGACCAGCCGCCGTCCAGGCGGTCCAGTTCCGTGTACCACTCCTGCTGGGGGATCCCCTGGGTGCCCGGCGGGGTCTTGGCCCCGGGGCAGTTGAGCCGCTTGGAGGTCTCCTTGGTGTCCTCCCAGACCTTCAGGGAAACCAGTTCCGCGAAGAAGCGCACGCCGCTCTTGTTGGGCAGGCGGTCGAACTTGGATTCGTAGAGTTGGAAGCCGGAGTAGATCTCCTGCATGTTCTTCTTGCAGCCCGTGACGCGCGCCTGATCGATGGCCTCGATGGCCTTGGGGATCAGGAACGTCATCAAGATCCCGATGATCAGGATCACGGCGAGCATCTCGACCAGCGTGAAGCCCGCGCGCGCGGCGCGGGCGAGTGTGCGGTTGACTTGCATGGAGGGCGCGGCGTCGCTCGCCGCGGTCGGAGGGAAGGGGCGTCCTGCTCGGGTTGTACCCGACCGGGCCTGCCCAGTCACCGGAGAGTCGCCGGGGAAGGCCGCGCGGCACCCCGGCTGATGCCCGGGGCGGTACTGGGGCGAGCACCGAGGAAGAGGCGCGGGGAACGGACCACGGGCCCGAGGACGCGCAGCATGGGGTCACGCCCCCCCCGGCCATGCCGGCCTGGGTGCCTCCCGTGCCTCCCCCCGTGCCCGCGTCCCTGGCCTAGCGCGCGGCCAGCACGCCGGCCGCCTTCTGCAGGGCCTCGACGCGGTTGGTCTTCTCCCAGGCGAACTCCGGGCGGCCGAAGTGTCCGTGGTAGGCCGTGCGCTCGTAGACGGGCTTCTTCAGGTCCAGGTCGCGAATGATCGCCGCGGGGCGCAGGTCGAAGACCTTGTCGATGGCCGAGGCGATGGTGGCCTCGGGCACCGTGGAAGTGCCGAAGGTGTCGACGCGCACGCTCAGGGGCTTGGCCACGCCGATGGCGTAGCTCACTTGCACCTCACAGCGCCGGGCCAGGCCGGCGGCCACCACGTTCTTCGCCACCCAGCGCGCGGCGTAGGCCGCCGAACGGTCCACCTTGGACGGGTCCTTGCCCGAGAAGGCGCCGCCGCCGTGGCGGCCCATGCCGCCGTAGGTGTCGACGATGATCTTGCGGCCCGTCAGCCCGCAGTCGCCGTGGGGCCCGCCGATCACGAAGCGGCCCGTGGGATTGATGTGGTAGATGGTCTTGTCGTCGAGGTACTTGGCCGGGATGACGGCCTTGACCACGTCGGCGATCACGCGCTTGGTGATCTCTTCGTGGGAAACCTCCGGGGCATGCTGGGTCGAGATCACCACCGTGTGCACGCGCACCGGGGTGTCGCCCTCGTACTCCACCGTGACCTGGCTCTTCGAGTCCGGGCGCAGCCACTTGATTGCGCCGTTCTGGCGCAGCTCCGCGAGCTTCTCCACCAGGCGGTGAGCGTAGTAGATCGGGAAGGGCATCAGCACGTCGGTTTCGTCGCAGGCGAAGCCGAACATCAGCCCCTGGTCGCCGGCCCCCTGCTCCTTGTGCAGGCCTTCGCCCTCGGTCACGCCCACGGAGATGTCCTGGGACTGACGGCCCACCGTGACCATGACGCAGCAGGAGTCGCCGTTGATGCCGAAGGCGTCGTTGTCGTAGCCGATGCGCTTGATCGTCCGGCGGGCCACGTCCTGGAAGTTGACCTTGGCGCCGGTGGTGATCTCGCCGGCCACCACGCACAGGCCGGTGGTGACGAGCGTCTCGCAGGCCACCCGCGAATGGGGGTCCTCCGCCAGGCAGGCGTCGAGCACGGCGTCGGAAATCTGGTCGGCCACCTTGTCGGGGTGCCCCATCGAAACGGACTCGGAGGTGAACAGCTTGCGTGACGTCATGTCGTCTTGGGTGGTCGTCGGTCGGGTCGGTCGGCCGGGGGCGGTCCCAGGGAGGCCCCCGGGCGCTGCGGGAGCGGTAGTGCGCCGGGAAAGGAATTCCCGGATCGCGCGCCGGATCCAGAGCCAGGGAAAGATACCGCGTGCGGCACAGTCGGGAAAGTCGTCAAGCCGGTCCGGGTTGCGACCGCGCCGAAAGGCGGGTTCCTAGCGCACGATCAGCCGCGCCAGGGCCTCGAGGGTCAGGGCCGTGGCCCCCTTCTGGCGCTCCACGGCGGAGAGGCCCGCCGCGCCCATGCGGCGGCGCGCCCCGTCGTCCTGGGACAGGTCCCGGAAGACCCGCTCCAGCTCGGCCGGATCGGCCACGCGGCGGCTGGCGCCCTCGGCCTCCAGCAGCGCCGCCTCGGACACGAAGTTGGCCACGTGGGGCCCGTAGACCACGGCCTTGCCCTGGGCCGCGGGTTCCAACATGTTCTGGCCCCCGTGGGGCAGGAGGCTCCCGCCCACGAACACCAGATCCGCCAGGGCGTACACGTTTTCCAGTTCGCCGATCGTGTCCACGATCGCGGGCAGCCGCGGGTCGGGCGGCACGCCGCGCCGCAGGTCGCTGAGCAATTGGGCCCCCGTGCCCGCCTTGCCCAGGGCCTCCTGGACCTCGCGGGCGCGCTGGGGATGGCGCGGCACGAGCACCAGCCGTGCCTCGCGCGCGCCGGAGAGCCAGGCCTGGGTGACCAGGAGTTCCTCGGGCTCGTGGGTGCTGCCGGCGACGATCACCTTCTCCCCCCGGCGGCCCCCCAGCAGCGCGGCCAGGGCGGGAGGCACCGTGCGCGCGCCGATCACGAGTCCGTCGGCCTTCATGCTGCCGGTCACGAGCACTCGCTCGGGCCGCCGCGAGAGGGCGCTGAAGCGCGCGGCATAGTCCTCGCTCTGCACGCAGAACAGCGAGATGCGATTGAACTGGGGCAGCGAGCGGCGGAACCAGCGGTAGCGGCGGAAGCTCTTCTGCGTGATGCGGCCGTTGACCACGGCCACCGGCACGCCGGCGCGGTTGCACTCGCGCAGGAAGTTGGGCCAGATCTCCAGCTCCATCAGGACCACGCACATGGGGTCGATGCTGCGGAGGAAGCGCCGCGCCACGAAGGAGATGTCCAGGGGGAAGCGCACCACGGCGTGCTCGGGGAACACCTGCCGGGCCACGGCCAGGCCCGTGCTGGTCGTGGAACTCAACACGACCTCGGCGTCGGGGAACTGCTCGAGGATCCTGCGCACCAGGGGCGCGGCGCCCTTGATCTCCCCCACCGAGACGCCGTGCACCAGCACGCGCCGCCGAGGGAGGGAATCCGGGGCGAGGCCCGGGGTGGAACCCGATCCGAGGACCTGGGTGGAACCCGGGCCGGGAATCGGGGCGGTCGCGGCGCAGAGCCTGAGTCCCAGGGCCAGCCGCTCGCGGGTCATTTGCCGGAAGGCAGGCTCCCGGGCCGCGCGGAACAGCCACCAGGGCGAGGCCAGCCCGGCGGCGCTGAGCCACACCAGGTCGTAGAAGCCGTGCAACAGCCAGCGCAGGGGCCCCGGGTTGGGATCGGCGTGGATCGGCCGTGCGTCCAGGGCCGCGCCGGGGGGCCGGGGCGCCGCGCGGACAGCGGGGTGGCCAGCCCCGGCCGCGGATCCCACGGGGCCCGGAGGCCGGCGCTCGCCCGTCCCGCCGGAGGCCTCGGGGCCGCCCATGGGCTCAGGCGGTCGTCTGCGGCTTCTCGACGCGGATGCGCAGGACCAGGCTCGCCACCTCGTCCTCCACGGCTCCCATCAGGTTCTCGAACAGCTGGAAGCCCTCGCGCTTGTACTCGTTCTTGGGGTCGAGCTGGCCGTAGCTGCGCAGGCCGATGCCGGTCTTCAGCGAATCCAGGGCGTGCAGGTGGTCCTTCCACTTGGAATCGATGGCGTTGAGCAACAGGTACTGCTCCACGCGGCGCATGGTCGGTTCCCCCACTTCGGCCTCGCGGGCCTCGTACTGGGCGAGCACCAGGGCGTTGATCGGCTCCAGGTCGGGCTCGTTCTCCTTGCCCCCGGTGAGCGCGGAGGTCACGGCGGCCTCGCTGGCTTCGAAACCGAAGGTGCGCTGGATCCAGCCCTTGAAGCCCTCGGGATCCCCGCCGTGGATGGCCGCGGCGCGCTGAATCGACGAGGCGATCCACAGCCTGACCTTCTCCGACAGGCCCACGGACTCCAGGACCTCCTGGCGCACCCCGTAGATCGTCTTGCGCTGCTTGTCCATCACCTCGTCGTACTCGAGCAGCGACTTGCGGATCTCGAAGTGGTAGTCCTCGACCTTCTTCTGCGCCTTCTCGATCGCGCGGGACACCATGCGCGACTCGATCTGCTGGCCCTCGGTCATGCCCAGGCTCTTCATCGCGTTCTTCACCCAATCGCGATAGAAGCGACGCATCAGGTCGTCTTCGAGCGACAGGTAGAACCGGGACGTGCCCGCGTCGCCCTGCCGGCCCGAACGGCCGCGCAGCTGGTTGTCGATGCGCCGCGCCTCGTGGCGTTCGGTGCCCAGCACGTACAGGCCGCCCAGGCTGAGCACCTCGGCCTGGTCCTGGTCGCATTCGGCGCGCACGCGCTTCCGGACCTCGTCGATCTGGGCCAGGTGCTCCAGATCGCCCTCGCGCAGCTTGGCCTCCTCCAGGGCGCGACGCAGGCGCCACTCGAAGTTCCCGCCCAGCTTGATGTCCGTGCCGCGGCCGGCCATGTTCGTGGCCACCGTCACGGCGCCCCGGGCGCCCGCCAGGGCGACGATGTTCGCTTCGCGCTCGTGGTTCTTGGCGTTGAGCACCTCGTGGGGAATGCTGTGCTCCTTGAGCAGCTTGCTCAGGTGCTCGGACTTCTCCACCGAGGTCGTGCCGATCAAGAGCGGCTGGCCGCGCTCGTGCACCTGGGTGATCTCCTCGACGATCGCGTGCCACTTCTCCGGCTCGGTGCGGTAGACCACGTCGTTGTGGTCGGCGCGCGCCACCGGCAGGTTGGTGGGGATCTGGATCACGTCCAGGCGGTAGATCTTGTAGAACTCGCTGGCCTCGGTCAGCGCCGTGCCGGTCATGCCCGCCAGCTTCTTGAACAGGCGGAAGTAGTTCTGGTAGGTGATCGTCGCCATCGTCTGGTTCTCCGGCGCGGATGGGATCCCCTCCTTGGTCTCGACCGCCTGGTGGAGGCCGTCCGACCAGCGCCGGCCGTGCATCTTGCGGCCGGTGAACTCGTCGACGATCGTGATCTCCTGCTCCTCGACCACGTACTCCTTGTCCTTGAAGTACAGGTGGTGGGCGCGCAGGGCGTTCTCCAGGAAGTGCGGCCAGTCCTCGTTGCCCGGCGAATAGAAGGAATCGACGCCCACCAGGGATTCGGCGGCCTCGATGCCGACCTCCAGGAGCGAAACCTGGCGTTCCTTCTCCTTGACCTCGAAGTGCTTGTCCTTCTTCAGGCGCCGGGCCACGCGGTCGGCGATCATGTACTTGCTCGAGGATTCCTCCGCGGGGCCGGAGATGATCAGCGGCGTGCGCGCCTCGTCGATCAGGATCGAGTCCACTTCGTCGACGATCGCGAAGGTCAGGTGGCGCTGCACCTGATCCTCGACCCTGAGCTTCATGTTGTCGCGCAGGTAGTCGAAGCCGAACTCGGAGTTCGTGCCGTAGACGATGTCGTTCTGGTACAGGGGCTTGCGCTCCGCCGCCTGCATGTTCGACTGGATCGAACCGCTGGCTACCCCCAGGAAGTCGTAGATCGGCTTCATCCAGGCGCAGTCGCGCCTGGCCAGGTAGTCGTTCACCGTAACCAGATACACGGGCTTGCCCGCCAGGGCGTTCAAGTACAGGGGCAGGGTCGCCACCAGGGTCTTGCCCTCGCCGGTCATCATCTCGGCGATGTTGCCGCGGTGCAGCACGATCCCGCCCACCATCTGCACGTCGAAGTGCCGCAGCCCCAGGGTGCGCACGCTGGCTTCGCGCACCAGGGCGAAGGCCCGCGGCAGGATCTCCTCCAAGCTCGTGCGCCCGTCGGCGACGGCCGCCTTCCACTCGGCGGTCTGGGCCTTGAACTGCTCGGGAGTGAGCCCCTGGGCCCAACCCTCCAGGGCGGAGATCTCGGCCACCAGGGGCGTCAGGCCCTTGACCTGGCGCTCGGTGTGGGAGCCGAACAGCTCCTTGAGGCGCCGTCCGACGCCGTCGCCGAAGGCGGAGAGCTTGTCGTTGAATGCTTCCCAGTTCATCGCTTGGCAGTTCCTATCCCCTCCGGTGGCCTGCCCGTCCCCCGGCCGTCAGCCAGTCGGGACACGGGCGGGGCGCTGCTTGGGCGCCCTTGGGGCGCAACATTGAACGGAAGCGAGGGCCCCCAGGGAAGGGCCAGGGGCACTGGACCTGGGACGGCCCCCCGCTGGAGCCCCTGCGGGCGGCGTCCGGAAGCGCTCCCCAGCGCGCGGGAAGGCACCCACGCCCCCCCGGGACCCACGCGAAGCTCGCCGGCGCGGGTCGGGGCGCTGCTCGGGCGGCCCGGAAGACCGGCGAAAAAAATCCTGGGGGGGCCAATGAGAAATCGCAAGGGCAGGACCGCGGCGCGGGCTGGATCAGGGGCGAGCGGGATCCCGGAGGGAGGCGCGCGGGACGTCTTCGCAGGGCCCCGGCCGCCTCCCCGGCAAGCGCCTGGGCGCTCAAGGGCGCTGATTAGGCCGCGCGGACCGCTCAGTCAAGCGCGCGATCGTCGTGAACAGCAGTCGCCGCGGGTAGGGCTTGTGCAGGAACCCGTTGATCGGTCCCAGGCGTTCCAGTTGGATCGAGGAGGCCGTGGCCATCAGCACCGGCAGGTCCGCCAGCTCGGGCGTGGCGCGAATTTCGGCCAGCACCGCTTCGCCGTCCAGGGCGGGCAACTCGTAGTCGAGGATCAACAGGTCCGGTCGGGGCGGCTTCGCCAGGCGCTCCAGCACGCTCTCGCCGGAGTGGAACAACTCCACCTCGTAGCCGCGACCGCGCAGGAGCGCCCCCAGGCCGATGGCGACGCTCTCCTCGTCGTCCACCAGGGCGATGCGGATGCGTTTGTCGGACTCGCGTTCCACGGGCGCCAGCCCCTCGCACAGGACGCGCAGGTCGGCGAAGGTCGGCAGGGCCTCGCGGCGCCACGCGGCCTCGATCTGGTCCTTGAGCGCGCGGTTGAACTGCTTGAGCTCCTGCCAGGCCGCAAAGTCGGGGGCGTTGGGCCGCACGTCGAGGTTGTCGTGGGTGTCGACGGAGAAGAAGAACTCGTTGTCCACGAGGTACTCCTGCACCACGAACTTCATGAACGGGTAGCGCCGATTGCCGAGGCGCAGCAGGTAGGAGCGCGCGCCTTCGATGTCGTCGTCGCGGGAGCGCTCGAAGCGCGCGAACAACTCCTCCAGCGTGTTCGCCGCGGCCAGGGGCTCGACGGTGCTCCGGGCACCCGCGGCACGCTGTGCACCGGATGCGACGGATGCACCGGGGCCCGCCGCCTCGCGCGGACCTCCTTGCGGGTGGTCCGGCTCGGCGGGCCAGGCATGCTCGAGAAAGATCTCGATCGCATGCCGCACGTGGGCGGGAGTCAAGTCCTCGAAGCGCATGGGGGCACGGGGGTGCGCGAAGGCCGCCGGCGCGCGGAGCCAAGCTCGCGCGCCGGGGACTCTGCGCCGGGCGGCTGAGTTTGCCGCCCCCGGAGCGCCCTTGGCAACGGGCGAGGCGCGTCTAACTCGCCGCGGCCGAGGCTTCCCGGCGGGAGCGATCCGCCTCGAAACTGGCGAGGAACAGCAACACGGCGCCGACCGAAATGCAGCTGTCGGCGACGTTGAAGGTCGGGAAGTGCCAATCCCAGACCGGGAAGTAGACGTCGATGAAGTCGCGCACCATGCCGAAGGGCCGCCCGGGCGCCTCGGTCAGCAGGTTGTCGTGCAGGTTCCCCAGGGCGCCCGCCAGCACCAGCACCAGGGCCCAGGTCATGCAGGTCCGCGCGCGGGGATTGCGGGCCAGGAGCCAGATCAGGAGCAGCACCGCCGCCGCCCGGCCCAGGACCAGCACGTGGCTGGGCAGGCCGTCGAATCCCCAGGCCATCCCCGGGTTGAGGGAGGTCATGAACGCCAGCCACTCGCCCAGCAGTTCCTCCCGCGGGTGGCCGTGGCCGTCGTAGACCACCGGGGCCCCGGGGAGGGGCCTCAGGGGCGGTCCCAGCCGGGCGAAGACCCAGGCCTTGGACCAGAGGTCCAGGGCCACCAGGGCCACGACCCAGCCGAAGCGCGGCGCCAGCGAGCGCAGGGGCGGCCGCCCTTGCCCGGGGACCTCGAGCGGTGCGTTTTCTGCCTCCAAGCCGCCCTCAGAGCAGGTCGCGCTCGGCCTTGCGCTGGCATTCGATGCAGTAGCGGGCGTGGGGCACGGCCTTGAGGCGCTCCTTGAGGATCGCGCACTGGCAGTTCTCGCACAGCCCGTAGGTGCCGGCGTCGATGCGCCCCAGAGCCTCGTTGATCTCCCGCAGGGTGTCGCCGTCGCGCTCCAGGAGTTCCAGATTGAATTCCTGGAAGTAGCCGTCGGAGGTGTCCCCAGGCCGGGTCTCGAATCCGGTGCCGTTGTTGAGCACTTCCTGCTGGAGCAGGCTCATGTCCCCGGACAGCAGCGCCTGGGCGCGGGTCAGGCTGTTGCGGAAGACGTCGAGGTCCTTGGCGCTGAGCTTCTTGTTCATGGAGCGGGTGGACGGGCCGTCTCGGAAAGTGCTGCGGACTCTGGGTAGCGTCGAGCGGTCCCGGGTTGTCCCCCTGGCGGCTCAACCGTCCCAGGGGCCGGGGTGCCTCCCTCGGGGTCCCGAACCGCTCGGCCGCGGTCCAGGATGGGGTGCCTGCCCCCAAGGGGCGCAGCATTATGGTGGCGAGTTCGGGACAGTCAAGCCGGGATCCGGCTTGCACCGCGGCCCGCGAGGGTGAAGGCTCAGGAACAGCCCATGGACTCCCCCGCCGCCCCGCCGCCCGGCCCGTCCTCCCCCGAGGCCGGCCCTCCCACGGGGCGGGAGGCACGAGTTCAGCGGCCCAGCCGCCGGCGGCCCACCGCCGACGAAAGTCGCCGTGGAGCACCGCGACCCGGCGGTCGGGAGGACCTCGGCCCGCCCGCGGGGGCCTCGATGTCCGCGCCGGCCCGGGCGGGCGGCGACCCCGCCGCGGCGGCCGCGACTCCGCACGCGGCGTCCACGGCGCGTTTGGCGGACTTCTTGATGGCCCTGCGGGTCGAGTCCGGTCTCTCGCGCAACACGCTCGACGCCTACCGTCGCGACCTCCGCGACCTGCTGGCCTTCGGCGCCGCGCGCGGCGTCGAGCGCCTGGAGCAATTCGACCGCGACCACGTCTACGGCTGGCTCGAATCCCTGCGGGAACGGGGCCTGGCCCCCGCCAGCGTGGCGCGCAAGCTCTCCGCGGCCAGCGTGTGGTTCGCCCACGAGGTCAGCGAGGGCCGCCTGACGCGCGACCCCACGGACCTGGTCCGCGGGCCCCGTCGTTCGCGTCCCCTGCCCCACTCCCTCGACGTGGGCGACGTGGAGCGCCTGCTGGAGGCCCCCAGCCGGGACACCGCGCTCCCCCCCTGGCGCCGCCAGCGCGATCGGGCCCTGCTGGAAGTGCTCTACGCCGCCGGCGCGCGGGTCAGCGAGGCCGTGGGACTCACCACCGACGGCATCGAGCCGGGGCTGCGGGTGCTGCGACTGTTCGGCAAGGGCAAGAAGGTGCGACTGGTGCCCTGCAACGAGCGCGCCCGCGCCGCCCTGGAGACGTGGCTCGCCGACGGCCGCACGCGCCTCGCGGGCCACCGCCAGCGCAGCGAGGTGTTCCTGACCAAGAACGGCGCGCCCCTGGACCGCAGCACGGCCTGGCGCATCGTGCGCCGCTGCGCTCTTTCGGCGGGACTGAATGGCGACGTGTCGCCCCACACGCTGCGGCACGCCTTCGCCACGCACTTGATCGAAGGCGGAGCCGACCTGCGCAGCGTGCAGGAGATGCTGGGTTTTAACGCGATGGCGACCACCGAGATCTACACGCACGTGGACGGCGAGAAACTGCTCGCCCTGCACCGGCTGTACCACCCGCGGGCCTGAGCCCGGCCTTCGGAGTTCTAGCCGCCCCGGTCCCTGGACAGGCCCTCGAGGATCTGGCGGGCCAGCTTTTCCCCGATGCCCGGCACGCGCGCCAGGGATTCGGCGGATTCCGCCTGGATGCCCGCCACGGAGCCGAAGCGCGAGAGCAGCGCGCGCTTCTTCACCGGCCCGAGGCCGTCGATGGCGTCGAGCCGCGAACGGATGCGCCCGCGCTCCTTGCGGTGGTAGGTGATGGCGAAGCGGTGGGCTTCGTTGCGCACGCGCTCCAGGAGCAGCCGCGCGGGTGAATTGCGCGGGAGTTCCAGGGGCTCGGCGGCGCCGGGCAGAAACAGGCGCTCCTCGCTGGCGGCCTTGCTTCGGCCGCCGCGCTTCTGCTCGGGGCGCGCCTTGGCGAGGCCCACCATGGGCACATCGTGGGTCCCCGCCTCGGCGCGGGCCTCCAGGGCGCTGGCGAGCTGCTGGGCGCCGCCGTCGATCACCACCAGGTCCGGCAGTTCGTTGTCGCGGGCACCGCGCCGTAGGCTGCGGCCCACGACTTCGCGCAGGCTGGCGAAGTCGTCCTGGCCCTCGACGCTGCGCACGCGAAAGCGCCGATAGCCCTGCTTGTCCGGGTGGCCCGCGCGCAGGCGCACGCGGCTCGCCACCGTGTGGCGGCCCTGGGTGGTCGAGATGTCGAAGCAGTCGATCACCTCGGGCGCGCCGGGCAGGTCCAGCAGCAGGGCCAGGGCCTCCAGGGCCTCCAGCTCGGACGCCTTGGAGCTCCTGTGGAACGCCAGCGCCGCGCGGGCGTTGGCGTGGGCCACGTCGAGCATGCGACGGCGCTCGCCGGATTGGGGCACGAAGCGGCGCGTGCGCTCGCCCATCAGGGCGGCGAAGAGCCCGTCGTCGGCGGGCTCGGAGGACAGCACGATCTCCGCCGGCGGCGGGATCAGGGCGGCGCTGTACAGGGCCCGCAGCACGTCGCCCCACAGTTCGTCGTCGGGCAGCTCCGAGCGAAAGGCGTGGGCGCGGCTCTCCACCAGCTGGCCGCCCCGGAAGGCGAGGCGGTACAGCAGGGCGTCGCGGCCCGCGCGCTCCAGCGCCAGGACGTCGCGGTCCACGGCATCTTGGGGACGCACGCCCTGGCGCTCCACCGTGCTGCGCAGGGCCGCCAGCCGGTCGCGCCATTCGCCGGCGCGTTCGTACTCGCGCACCTCGCTGGCCGCCAGCATCCGCCCCTGGAGTTCCGCCTCCAGCTCGGCGATGTCGCCGCCCAGGATGCGCTCGGCCCGCGCCAGGTGCTGGGCGTACTGCTCACGGCTCACCAGGCCCACGCAGGGCGCCGAGCACAGACCGATCTGGTGCTTCATGCAGGGCCGCGAACGGTGCCGGAAGACCGAATCGGGACAATCCCGCAGGGGCACCACGCGGTGCAGGTCCTGAAGCGTGCGCCTCAGGGAGCGCGAGTCGGCGAAGGGACCGAACCAGCGCACACGGCCGGGGCTCTCCCCCGCCCGGGCCGGCCGCGGAAGCGCCGAGCGGTCGAGCTTGTGGCTGCGCACGAAGCGGAAGCGCGGAAACTCCTCGCCGCCGTCCAGCTTGAGCATCAAGAACGACTTGTCGTCCTTGAGCAGCACGTTGTGGGGCGGCCGGTGCTGCTTGATCAGGGCATCCTCCAGCAGCAAGGCCTCCTGCTCGGTGCGCGTCACCACCGTCTCCAGCCGGGTCGCGTCCTCCAACAGGAATCGGATCAGGATCCGTCCGTCCCCCCCCGGGCGGCGGTAGCTGCGCAGGCGCGCGCGCAGGGACAGGGCCTTGCCCACGTAGAGCACGGCCCCGGCCGCGTCCTTGAACAGGTACACGCCGGGTGCCTCCGGGACCCCGTCCAGGCTCCAGGGCGGTTCCCCGCGCGCTTGATCCGTGGGTTCGGCGGTCATCTCCACCATGATAGGTCCAGCGCCGCGAAGGGTCAGCCGCCCGCCCGAGCGGGAGGGGGCCACGACCCGGCGCGCGGAACCGATGACGCGGCGCCTTCCCCCTGCCAGACTCACGCCCCAGCGCCATGGTTCCCTCGCCCCTCGAAGTGCGCCTGCATCGCACCCAGGCCTGCGCGTCGGACGCGGCCCTGCTGCAGCGCCGCGCGCGGCTCCTGGACCCCGAGGAACGGGCGCGGGCCGAGCGCTTCGTCTTCGAGCGCCACAGGCAGCGATTCGTGGCGGCCCACGGATTCCTGCGCGAGGTCCTCGGCCGCGCCCTGGGCCGGGATCCGGCGCGCCTGTCCTTCGAGATCGAGGCGCGCGGCAAACCGCGGCTCGCGGGGGCCGAGCTCCACTTCAGCCTGACGCACACGGGCGATCACGTGCTGCTGGCCCTGGCCGAGGAACCCCTGGGGCTGGACGCCGAGGAAGTCAGGCCCGCCCGCGTGGGCACCGATTTGGCCCGGCGCGTGATGGCCGCCGAGGAATTCGCCAGCTGGTCGGGGGCTCCGCGCGCGGAACAGGTGCGCGCCTTCTTTCGACTCTGGAGCGCCAAGGAGAGCGTCATGAAGGCCTGCGGGTTGGGCCTGGAACTCGCCCCCGGCGGCTTCTCCGTGTTCAGCCCCGGGAAATTGGAGTTGGCGAGCGAGACCGGCGCGGCGGGCAGCCCCTGGAGCCTGGTGGAGCTTCCGGCGCCGGAGGAGTACGCCGCCGCCTTGGCCACGCCGCGGCCGGCGCGCGTGATCGAGACCGGCTAGCCGGACCGGCCGCGCTCGAGCTCGGCGACGCGCTGGGCGAGCCGCAGGTTCAGGGCCCGCTCTTCGGCCAGGGCCCGGCCCAGGGCGCCGGGTTCGTCCGGATCCGCGGCCGGACTGTCTTGCGGGACCGACGGGCCGCGCGCCGCCGCGGGGGTCTTGCCGAGGGCGTCCATCTGGCGGCGCAGCTCTCCCAATTCCTGCTCCATGCGGGAGCACTGGGTGCGGTAGCGCTCGACCTCGTCCGACAGTTCCTTGCGCAAGCGGGTCAACGCGGGGAGCTCGGCCTCGACCGACGCGGGGACCTGGGGGACCCGGAGACCGCCGCCGGTCCCTGGGCCGCGGGTGCGGCGGCCGGCGGGCGGCCGAGGTCCACGGAGGACTTCAGCAGGTCAGGAGGCGGCTCGCGACGCGACTCGGGTTCGCCCAGCACCTCCACCACGATCACGTTCTTGCTGCCGGCGTCACCGATTTCGAAACGCGCCTGACCCAGGGCGGTGGCGCGCACGATGCGCGTGCCGTCCACGTGCGTGCCGTTGCGCGAGGCCAGATCCTCGACCACCAAACCGCGACGGATTTCCACGTGCCGCCGGGAGATGTCCGCTCGATCGATCACCACGTGACAATCGCTCGAGCGGCCGAGAATGGCGGTTTCGCCTTCCACGACGAACTCCTGGTCGAGGTCGCCCCTCTGGGAGTGAACGCGCAGTTTGAACAAGTTTTTGGCCCTTGGAACGCGGGACGCGCGCCCTTCCGCCCTTCCGAATCGGCGGGCGGGCGGAGTCTAGCAACGTGGACCGGCCATGCGGTACGCTCCTCCAGCCCACGGACACGCCGGCTGGAGAGGGAGCGCCCACCTATATATGAACGACAACCCGAGCCGCCCGAGCGCCGACGACCGTTCCGAAGGCTCCGCGGGCCGCAAGCCGGCCGACGGTGGCAAGCCTGCACCGCGCGGCGCGGCTCCGGGCACTCCCCCGCGCAGCGCCGGTCCGAAGCCGACGCCGGCCTCCCTGGAAAGCACGCGCCCGTCCGCCCCAGCCGCAGGGCGAGGCCCGGTGGACCCGGTCGCCGAGACTCTGGACCACCACGACCTGGACCACCACAAATCGGCGAACCCGTCCGAGTCGGCGGAGCCGGCCTCCCCCCCTTCGGCCGGCGCGGAGCCCACCGTGGGCCTCGAACGCACCGCGAGCTTCTCGGGCGAGTCCTCGGGTTCCCAGCCGCTGCCCCAGGAACGCCAGGCCGCCGGCCGCGGCGCCGCGGCGCCCACACCCGGCGAAGGCCACGTGATCGCCAACCGGTTCATCGTGCACCGGCTGCTGGGCCAGGGCGGCATGGGCCGCGTCTTCTCCGTTCAGGACAACCAGATCGAGGGCCGCGACGTGGCCCTCAAGGTCCTGCTGCCCAAGTACTCGAAGAACGCGCACTTCCGGAAGCTCTTCTTCCAGGAAGTGCGCGCCGCCCAGGAATTCGTCAGCGAATACATCTGCCAGGTGCGCGACACCGGCGAGACCGAGGACGGGAGCCTGTTCCTGACCATGGACCTGGTGGAGGGCGAGGCCCTGCGGGCCCTCCTGGACCGCGAGAAGCTGCTGGGTCAGCGCCAGGCCCTGGAGATCACGCGCCAGGTGCTGCTCGGCCTGCAGAGCGGCCACGACAAGGGCTACGTCCACCGGGACATCAAGCCCTCCAACGTGATGCTGGCCGCGCGGGTGCCGAAGACCGACACCAATCCCTACGGGGTGGGCGTGCGCATCCTCGACTTCGGCATCGCCGGGCTCGCCACGCAGATCGACGAGCGCTCGCGGGCCGGCACGGTCATGTACATGAGCCCCGAGCAGGCCAGCGGCGAGCGACTGGACCCGCGCTCCGACCTGTTCGCCGTGGGCGTCCTGCTGTTCGAGATGCTCTCGGGCCACCGCCCCTTCGAGGGCAGCACCACCCGCGCCCTGGTCCAGTCGGTGCTGGAGACCAACCTGACCGCGCGCCTGGGGGAGATCCCCGGCCTCTCCAAACAGGTGCGCAAGCTCCTGGAGCGCGCGCTGCAGAAGGACCGCAATCGCCGCTTCCAATCGGCGGGCGAGTTCGCCGAGGCCATCGCCAAGTCCGCCGCCTATCGCCTGCCCCAGAACGTGCCCGCCTGGATCTACGGCGGGCTCGCCGCCGCGGCCTGCGTGGCCGGAGCCGAGGGCTTCCTGCTGTTCTCGCGCGCCGGCGAGGCCGACTCGTTGCGCGAGCGCCTGGCCAAGGCCGACGGCGAACGCCTGCAGGCCGTGGACACGGCCCGCGGTGAAAAGGACGCGGTCATCCGCGAACGCGACTCCCAGCTGGAACAGCGCCAGACGGAACTCTCGGCCCTGAAGTCCGAACTCGATCGCGTGCGCGCCGAGGTGGCCCAGGCCGAGGGCAGCGCCGGCGACAAGTCCACCCAGTTGATCTCGGCCCTGGAGGACGTCCGCAACAAGCAGACCCAGATCGACGACCTGAAGGGCCAGCTCGCCAGCGAACGCGACGAGAAGTCCAACCTGTCCCTGCGCGTCAGCAAACTGGAGCAGGACTTCAAGGAAGCCGAGCAGGAAACCCAGCGGCTGCAGGCGGAGCGCGACGAGGCGAGACTCCAGGGCAGCCCCAAGGGCCAACTGGCGGGCGCCTTCGATCGCGTGGCCACGCTGCTCGAGGGCGGCTATGGGGCCTTCGCGCGCACGGCCCTGGAGCAGTACGAGAGCGCCGCGGTGTTCGCCAAGGACGACGGCCAGCTGCACCAGTTCCTCTCCGCCGTGGTGGCCGCCTCCGCCGCGCTGGAGGCCCACCAGAAGTCCGTAGAAGGTGGAGGGCCGCCGCAACTGGCCGCGATTCGCGCCGCGGAGACCCGCCTGGGATCGGCGCGCGAGCTGCTCTCGGCCCTCGACACGAACCCCGGCGAGTGGAAAACCGTGGCCCCGTCCGGAGCGGAACCGCCCAAGCGCATGGCACAGGCGCGCCTCTTGGTGGACAAACTCGCGGCCGAGCTGCAGGCGGAGCTCGCTGCCTCCGCGGGCCTGGATCTGGCCGCCTGGAAGCAGCTCGACCTGGCCCGGGCGTCGGCGGATCCGGGCCCGTTCTTCGAACACTTCAACCGCTTCGGCTGCCGCGAGCACATGACCGCCGCGGCCAGGCGCGTGGTGGACACGCTCCAGGCCGAGGCACAGGTGTCCGGCCGCCTGCAACTCGAAGCCCTGGATCGCACCCGGTCCCTGGGCCAATGGGTCGAGCTCGTGGACGGGAAGCAGGTGGAGCTGGACGCCGCGGCCGCCGGCCTGCTGCGGCTGTTCGAGTTCGCCCAGCGCTGGCACGACACCGACGCCGCCAATGACGGCTTCGATTGGGACAAGGCGAGCCTGCCGCCGGTCAGCGGCAAGAGCACCGACTGGCGTCAGGTGCTCAAGCTCCAGCATGCACTGGCCCAGCCGGGCTCGGCCTATCCGATCCGCCACAAGGGCCTTGCGCTGGTGCGCCAGGTGGACGAATTCGGTGCCGTGAGCTGGATCGAATTCGAGGATCGCAGCAAGTCCGACGACGGCCGCAACTGGAACATCCGCCGCCGCATCGCCGATGCGGACGGCAACTTCAGCGCCGAGACGTTCCATCTGGCCTTGGAACGCGGGGACGGTTCGATCCGCGCCCAAGACGGGAACGCCGTGTTCCTGGAGTTCAAGTCGCGCGCCGGCGACACGCGCGTGGAGCCTCTGCCCGCGTGCTTCGCGGGCGCGGTGCCCCATGCGCTCCTGTCGCCCCAGCAACTGGAGGGATTCCGCAGGCTCTACGGCGCCTCCGCCGAGAGCCTGTGCCTCGTGGTGCAGGACGACCGCGGGGCCACGCGCTGGTTCTCGCCGAAGTTCGGCCTGGTGCGCGAGGAAATCACCGCTGGCTGGACCCGCGAGATCGTGTACTTCCGCGGCAGCCCCTGAGTCCAGGCCTGCCCTCGCCCACTCCCGCCCGCAGAGCCCAGCCCCCCACGGAACCCGAAAACTTCCCGCCATGCGTCCTCCGATCAAGAACTCGCCCGCTGTCTTCGTCCTCGGCCTGTGCTGCCTGGCCTGCGCCTCCACCGCGGGCGAGATCCCCGAGGGCGGGAGCATTTCCAAGCCCAAGTCCCTGAACGGCTTCGTCTCCAACGCCCAGGTGCCCGGCCTGGCCATCGCCGAGGCGCGTTTCCCCGCCGACCACGCGCGCGTCTTCGGCGTGGTCGAAAACCCCGCCTCCCAGGGAACCGTGGCGCGCCAGGGCCATTTCGACCTGCTCGAGGAGGAGCGCCTGGTGCCGATCCTGGTGCGGATCGGCCTGCCCTCCAGCTCCGCCGCGGAAGCGGACGTGCAACTGACGCCCGAGCAGATGGACTTCCGCCTGATCCTCCAGGATGGAACCACGCTCCAGGCCGTGGGTGCGGAGGACGCCGTCCGGGGTGACGCCAAGCTCACCGACGTGCTGAGCGAGAAGGCGCTCCAGCACGGTTTCCTCAAACTCTCGGGCGGCGTCAAGGAGGGTTTCCTGTACTTCAAACTCGCGCCCCAGAAGGCCTACGAATACGACGACGGCAAACTCGTGCACGTGGTGGACGGCGTGCAGCGCGAATTGGACCTGTCGCGTTCGCTGTTGTCGTTCAAATTGACGCGGGGCGGAACGGCGACGCCCTTCTTCATCGGAGTCGCCCGCTAGGAGCTCTCATGCACACCCCTCGATCGATCCTGCGCACCCTGCTCGCCGCGGCGCTTTCCATGGCCGCCGCCTGCTCCTCGGTCAACCCCTACGAGGTCAACCGCGAGGCGCTCGTCCTGGCCCAGAAGAACCTGGCGGGAGAGAATTCCTCCGCCGCCGCGCGCGGCGCGGAACGTCTGTACGCGGGCCGGGCCGACGAGGCGGACAAGTTCCGCCTGCAACGCTACTTCGCGCTCTACCTGGCCTCCATGGCCCACATGCAGGCTGCCGTCAAGGGACCGTTCCTGACGGAGGAGAGCGGCACGCCGGGCATCGGCTCGCCGCGGAACTCCGACGTGCCCCACCTGGTGGCCGCCGGCTACTACGCGGGCCTGGCGCGGGACCTGGCGCCCAAGGCCCGTGGCGAAAAGGCCGCCGACGAGGGCACGAAGCTCCTGCCCGCGGACCTGGAAGCGGTCGGAGTCGAGTCCGCCGGGCGGCGCCTGGACCTGTACCGCATGGTGGCCCTGACGCGCCTCGGGTTCTCCAGCACCGTGCAGAACGAATTCGACGCCTGGCCCGAGCTCTCCAAGCCCGAGAGCTGCGACGAGATCCTGTCGCAACTGGCCCTGGAGAAGGAAATCGTCCCCTGGGTCTACTACTCGCTCTTCCGGCTGACGCAGGCCGGCGACGAGCGCATCGCCTACACCTTCGGCGCCAAGTCGCGCATCGCGGCCGCGGGCGCCAAGGGCGCGCTGCCCGACGCGAGGGTCGAGGAGCTCGTCGCCTGGGTGCGCGCCAAGGCCGAGAAGGACAAGCTGTTCTTCTGCTGCCAGATGTGCCGCAAGCCCTTCCCCACCGACAAGCTGCGCTGCATCGACGACAGCACGCCGATCACGAGCTTCTTCCCGATCAAGGCCACCAACGAGTAGGCCCCCGGAGCGGCCGCTCGGCCCGCCTGCGGGTCGCGCCTCCTCTGGGTTCAGCGCGACAGCTCGAGCTTTTCCAGCCGCGTCAGTCGGTCGCGGAGCTTGGCGGCTTCCTCGAAGCGCAACTCCGTCGCGGCGTGCAGCATGTCCTCGCGCACGCGCAGGATCTCGCCGCGCAGGCGGCCGAGGTCCCAGCTCTCCGCCTCGTCGCGCGGCGCGCCGCCTTCCTCGTCGCGGGGAGCGAGCTCCACGTAGTCCATCTCGTACAGGGCCTCGATGCCGTCGCGGATGGGCTTGAGGATCGTGCGCGGCACGATGCCGTGCTGCTGGTTGTAGGCGGTCTGGGCGATGCGGCGGCGAGCCACCTCGGCCTCGGTGGCGCGGATCGAATCGGTGAGCTGGTCGGCGTAGAGGATCACCCGGCCCTCGACGTTGCGCGCGGCGCGGCCGCAGGTCTGGATCAGCGAGGTGGTCGAGCGCAGGAACCCCTCCTTGTCGGCGTCGAGCACCGCCACCAGGGCCACTTCCGGCAGGTCCAGCCCCTCGCGCAGGAGGTTGATGCCCACCAGCACGTCGAACTCCCCGAGGCGCAGGTCGCGCAGGATCGCCGAGCGCTCCATGGCGTCGATTTCCGAGTGCAGGTAGCGCACGCGCACGCCCAGCTCGGAGAGATAGGTGGTGAGCTCCTCGGCCGAGCGCTTGGTCAGCGTGGTGGTGAGCACGCGCCAGCCCGCGGCCACCGTGCGGCGGATCTCGTGCAGCAGGTCGTCCACCTGGGTCTTGGCCGGCCGCACCTCGATGGCCGGATCCAGGAGACCCGTGGGGCGCACGATCTGCTCCACGACGCGGCCCTTCGAATGCCCGGTCTCGTAGGCCGACGGCGTGGCCGAAACGTAGATCGCCTGCTGCACGAGCTTCTCCCACTCCTCGAACTTGAGTGGGCGGTTGTCCAGGGCGCTGGGCAGGCGGAAGCCGTGCTCCACCAGGGTCGTCTTGCGCGCCTGGTCGCCGCGGAACATGCCGCCGATCTGGGGCACGGACACGTGGCTCTCGTCGATGATCACCAGCCAGTCCTCGGGAAAATAGTTGAGCAGCGTGAACGGCGGCTCGCCCGCCGCGCGGCCGTCCATGAAGCGCGAGTAGTTCTCGATGCCGTTGCAGACCCCCACCTCGCGCAGCATCGACAGGTCGTGGCGCGTGCGGCTCTCCAGTCGCTGGGCCTCCACCAGCTTGTCCGCCCGGCGCAGCTGGTCGAGCCTCTGGGCCAACTCCTGCTCGATGCCCTCGCAGGCCCGCAACACGCGGTCCTTGGGCGTGACGTAGTGGCCCGCCGGATAGAGCGTCGCCTTTTCCAAATCCCGCAACACCAGGCCCTGCAGGGGATTGACCTCCACCAGGGCCTCGATCTCGTCGCCGAACATCTCGATGCGCAGCACCCGATCCTCTTCGTAGATCGGAAAGACCTCGATCACGTCGCCGCGGGCCCGGAACGTGCCGCGGCGGAAGTCGAGGTTGTTGCGCGCGTACTGCATCTGCGTCAGGCGCCGCAGGAGGTCCTCGCGCACGATTGAATCGCCGACCTTGAGCGTGAAGGCCATCTCCGCGTAGGCGTCGGGGTTGCCCAGGCCGTAGATGCAGGACACCGAGGCCACGATCATCACGTCGCGCCGCTCCAGCAGCGAGCGCGTGGCCGAGTTGCGCAGGCGCTCGATGTTCTCGTTGCGCGAAGCGTCCTTCTCGATGTACGTGTCGCTCGAGGGCACGTAGGCCTCGGGCTGGTAGTAGTCGTAGTAGGAAACGAAGTACTCGACGGCGTTGTTGGGGAAGAGCTCCTTGAACTCCGAGTAGAGCTGCGCCGCCAGGGTCTTGTTCGGCGAAAGCACCAGGGTCGGCCGGTCCAGGGAGGCGATCACCGCCGCCGCCGTGAAGGTCTTGCCCGAGCCCGTGATGCCGAGGAGCGTCTGATGGCGCGCGCCCTCGCGCACGCCCTGGACCAGGCGCTCGATGGCCCGCGGCTGGTCCCCGGTGGGCTCGAAGGGCGCCACCAGGTGGAAGCTGCCCGGCCGGGGATTGGGCGGCGGCGGCGGCGGGGCGGCCTTGGATTCCGCGGGCCGGTTCCCTGGGGCTCGCGCGGCGGCCAGGGCCCCCCGGGTCTCCTCGGGAGCCGGGGAGGCGCCGGCCGACGCGCGCGGACGAGGGGGCCGCCCTCCCCCTCCGCCGTTCTCCTTCCTGCGCGCCATGGGGAGACAGTAACCCGCGACCCGCGGCCCTGAGAACCGCTGGAGGCCCCCCGGCCGGAGCCCCACCCAGGGTCCCGCCCTGGGCTGCGGGCAGGAGGCCGGTTCTCCGGCCCCTGGGGAGTCCCAGGGGTCCCTGACGGCAGCCCCTCGCTTCCAGGCCCGGCGAGGGGCCCCGGGAAGTGCATTAGGGGGGGGCCAGGCCAGGGCCCCGGGGACCAGGTCCCGGCCCCTCGACTTGTTAGCGGAGGCCGCCCGCCTTACGCTCCGCGGGATTCCGTCGTCCGGCGGTACTTGGGCGCGGGCGCGGGGTAGTTCCGTGAGTCCGGCGCGGGCCCCTGCCGCCTCCGCCGGCGCCGGGGCAAGCCCGCCTGCGCCCCGCACCTCGTCACACGGGGGCGCCGGCCTCCCCACGCGCCAGCGCCCCCGCACACCGCTCCCCAGGCCTCCCCCTCGAATCGCCGGCCACCGCCCGGCGCGCCACCATGCTGATCGAATGTCCCTTCTGCCACGCGACGGCGAAAATCTCCGAGGACAAGGACGGCGCCAAGGTCCGTTGCTCAGGCTGCAGCAAGGTCTATGTGGCCCATGAGAAGGGCAGCCGCGCCAAGGGCGGCAAGGGCGGCGTCAATCCGACCACCCTCGGCATCGGCATCGGCACCGTGGTGCTGATCGCGATCTTCGCCTACGTGGCCAACAACCACGAGAAGCCCAAGCCGGAGCCCACGCCGCCGCCGGTGGTGCAGGCTCCGCCGCCGATGGTGGACAACTCGGGCTGGGAGGGCGAGTACGTCAAGTGCGTGCGCAGCGTCTATGACATGACGCTGTCCATGAACGAGGGCGCGCTGGTCAAGATGCTCGACGGCGCGCGCATCGGAAAGCGCCTGGCCGAGAGCGCCCCCGCGGACGCCCCGAAGCCCGCGGAGTTCGAGACCCTCGACGCGGCCGCGAAGCAGGCGTTCCTCGAATCCGTGGCCCAGGAGATGATGCGCGGGACCGACGAGAACTCCCCGCACTTCTGGAAGCCGGTGGACGGCCGCCTGCTGGAGCCCTTCGACCTCTTGCAGCTCACGGTGGAGATCACCGCCGACAAGCGCCTGGAGGCGGGCTCCACGGAGCTGCCGGTGACGCGCAAGTTCCACTGGGGCCTCTCGCGCCCCGACGACAAGTCCAAGTGGAAGGTCTGGTCCTGGGAGCACTTCGTCACCGAGGAAGAGAAGCGCCTGGCACGCAAGAAGACCAAGGTGCAGAAGGTCACCCTGGAGGACGGCACGTCGCTCTTCCAGGCGGAAATGCGCCACCTGGACCCCTACCCGGACACGACGCCGGAACAGGTGGCCCAGGTCGAGAAGGCGATCGCCACGATGCTCGACTTCACGCTGCGGCCCAAGGAGAACAACCTGGCCCGGGACGAGCTGGTGGCCATCGGCAGGCCGGCGATCCCGCTGCTGCTCAACAAGTTCTTCGAGATCAAGATCGTGGACGCCGAGGACGACCCCTCGCTGATCCACGTCAACATGGTCTACGAGACCCTGCGGCGCATCACGGGCTACGACCCCGGCTTCACGGCCATGCCCGGGCAGACGGAGGAGCGGCGCACCATGGCCCTCAAGGCCTACTTCGCCTGGTGGGAGCGCAAGGGCAAGAGCTTCACCGCGCCGCCGCCCCCGGGCAAGGACCTGCTGGAGGACCTGGTGACGCCCACCGAGCGCGACAAGCGCGAGATCGAGAAGTCCAAGCAAGCCGGCGGAGGCTAGCCGCGCCGGCCCCCCCCGCCCAGCGAGTACACTGACCCCGCGGCGCGCCCCGCCGCCTCTCCCCCCATCCCACGGCGCCCCTCGGCGCATCCCGCACCGCGTTCTCCCCCACCGCGCTTCGCATTATGGAATTCCGCCCCGGCACGTGCTCCGCCTGCAAGGCGAGCTTCAAGATCCCCGCGACGTTCACCGCCAACAAGGCGAAGTGCAGCAAGTGCGGTGGAGTGGTTGAGATCGGCCCCGTGACCAGCGAGGCCGCCGCCCCCGCGAAGCCCGTCCCCACGCCCGGGGCCGCCAAGGCGGTGTCCGCGCCCGTGGCGTCGGCCGCGGCACGGCTGGCCGAGAAACCCGGCGCCGCGCCGGCTTCCGGCGCACCCCGGCCCGTGCCCGCGCGCCCGGTGAGCCAGCCGGCCGCCGCGCCGGCCGCCAAGGCCCCGGCGCCCGCCGCCCCGTCCACGGCGCCCAAGGCTCCTGCCGCCCCGGCCCACAAGCCCGTCCTGCCCGCCGCGGCCAAGATCTCCCCGAAGCCCGCGGCCGCCGCGGCGAAGCCGGCCGCGCACAAGCCCTCGAAGAAGGTCGAGGAAATCGAGGAGCAGGACGACGACGAGCGCGCCAGCCGCCGCGCGCGCGTGGAGAAGAAGAAGGGTCCGAATCTGCTGCTCCTGGGCGGTGCCCTGGTGGGACTTGCCGCCATCGGCGTGGTGGTCTTCAAGCTCTGGTCGGACGACAAGGCCACCAAGGCCGCACTGGCCGAGGCGTCCGCCGCCGAGAAGGCCGCCAAGGACAAGGAGCGCGAAGCCAAGGCCCAACAGGACCTGGAGGAGGCTCAGCGCGAGGAGCAGAAGCGCATCGAGGAGAAGGCCGCCAAGGACAAGCTGGCCGCGGAGGCCAAGGCGGCCAAGGATGCCGAGAAGACCCTGAATGCCGAGGCCCAGGCCGCCGCCAAGGCGGCCGCGGCCAAGGGACCCGTGGAGGGCTTCGACCTCTCCACGATCCCGGACTTCGAACCTTACCCCGGAACGACCCCGGAGCAGTGGGAGGAAATCCAGCAGCTCGCGACCACCTGGTTCGATCCGCTGGCGGGCGCGCGCGCCTCGCGGGCCCGCGCCAAGCTCGAGGAGAATCCCCAGCAGGCCTTCCCCGCGATCCTCAACGGTCTGAAGAAGCTGAACCTCGAGGAAGAGGACGGCTACCGCATCGCCGACGCCACGCAGAAGATGCTGGAGAAGATCTGCCACGGCCACAACGCGGGCTGGAAGTACCGCACGGAAGAGAACTGGCTGCAGTACGACCAGAAGGCCATCAAGCTCTGGTGCGACATGTGGACCAAGGCCAGTACCGACGAGGCGTACTGGAAGAAGCTCACCAAGCAGGACCAGGCCGAGGCCCCCGCCGAGGGCGAAGCTGGAGCCGCCCCCGCCAAGAAGGTGGACGACTTCTGAGCGGCGCGGCGTTCAGCGCTTGGCCGCCACGGCCGCGCCGGTGCCGCGCCAGTCGCTGACGCCTTCCACTTCTCCGTCGCTTCCGACGCGGATGGCCTGCACGCGCCCAAAGCGGCGCGGGGCATCCGCGGGAGAAGTTCCCGGGGCGTCGATCCAGTGCCCCCGACGCCGCAGGGCCTCCAGGAGTTCCGCGGGCCAGCCGCTCTCGAACACCGTGGCCGGCGGGGCCCACTGTTGATGGAAGCGCGGCGCGGCCACGGCCGCGCCCAGGCTCTCCTCGAACACCAGCGTGCGCACGATCACCGCCACCACCGAGGTGATGATGCGCGGACCGCCGGGGGAGCCGATCACCAGCGCCACCGACCCGCCGCCGCGGCGCAGCACGGTGGGCGCCATGGAGGACAGGGGCCGCTTGCCCGGCGCCAGGGCGTTGGCCGACCCACCCACCAGGCCGAATTGGTTGGGCACGCCGGGGAACAGGGCAAAGTCGTCCATGTGGTTGTTGAGCAGGAAGCCTCCGCCGCGCACGAGGATTCCCGAGCCGAAGGACGCGTTGAGCGAGGTGGTCAGGCTGACCGCGTTGCCCTGGGGGTCGAGCACCGACAGGTGCGTGGTCTCACCCTGCTCCCGCGCGGGAGTGAGCGCCGGCCGGCCCGGCGCGGCGGATTCCCCGATGGCGACCCGGGCGCGGGCCACCCACTCCGGCGACAGCAGCCACTCGAGGGGCACCGGCGTGAAGTCGGGATCCCCCAAATGGGCGGCCCGCTCGGCGAAAGCGCAGCGCAGGGCCTCGATCCACCAGTGGACCGCGCGCTCGGGCAAGGGCTCGCCCTCGCTCGGCGGCGCGGCGCCGAGAGGCGAGTCGCCGCCCGCGGCGGACGAGGGATCCCGGGGCGTCCCGGCCTGGGCGGCGCGGGCCGCGCGGCGCTCGGTCTCGATCGGAAATCCGTCGAGCACCGTGAGGGTCTCCAGGATCGCCACGCCGCCGGAACTGGGCGGAGGCATGGTGATCAGCTCCATGCCGCGGAACCAGCCGCGCAGGGGCTTGCGCCACACCGGCCGATACTGCGCCAAGTCCTGCTCGGTGATCAGGCCGCGCCCGGCCACCGCGTCGCCGCCCGGCGCACCGTTCACGTCCGCCTGGGAGGAGAGTTCGGCCACCAGCGCCCGCGCCAGTTCGCCGCTGTAGAAACTCTCGGGGCCCTCGTCCGCCAGGCGCTCCAGGGTGCGGGCCAGCTCCGGCTGCACCAGACGCTGGCCCTTCAGCAGTTGCTTGCCCTCGGGATAGAACAGCGCCCGCGCGCCGGGGGATTGCTCCAGCCGGCGCCGCAATTCCTCGTCGCCCAGGTCGCGCTCCAGGGCTCCGTCCACCAGAAATCCACTGCGCGCCAGTTCGATGGCCGGCGCGCAGAGCTTGCCGAAGCTGAATTTCCCCGAGCCGTGCTTCTCGAGCAGGGACTGGAGGCCGGCCACGGTGCCCGGCACGGCCGCGGACCAGGCACTCTCCAGGGAGAGTTCCGCCCGGGGCGCTCCCGCCGCGTCCAGGAAGCGCGCCGGGTCCGCCAGCAGCGGCGCCCGCTCCCGGAAATCCAGGGCCGTGGGCTCGCCCTCGTGGGGCACGAACAGGGCGAAGCCCCCGCCCCCGAGGTTGCCCGCCTGGGGCAACACCACGGCCAGGGCCAGGGCCGCGGCCACCGCGGCGTCGGCCGCGTTGCCGCCGTCCCGCAGGATCTTGGCCCCCACGCCGCTCGCCAGGGGCGATTCGCAGACCACCATGCCGGTCTTCGGCCGAGGCCGGGGCGGCGCGGGATCCAGCGCCGGCGGAGTTCCGCAGGCGCACAGGAGCCAACCGAAGGCCGAGGCGCGCGCAATGGGATTCAACGCGGCTCTCGTCCATCGGTGGGCCATGGCCGTCCGCTCACAAGCCGCTGTCGCCGTCGCCCATCTCCTCGACCTTGACGCCGCGCTCGCGCATGTAGACCACCGACTGCTCGATGGCGCTCTCGGCGCCTTCGATCTCCACCGCCACCAGGGCCAGCGTGTCGTTGATGCTGGCGGCGCGGATGTTCGGAATCACGCCGAACTTGGCCCCCAGGGTGTGGCTGATGATCGGCTCCGAGATCAGGTGCTGCGGGAAGGTGCAGAAGTATTTGCGCAGGGCCATGGCGTTTCCCGTTCGTCGGTGGGCGCCGCACCCCGTGGCGGGGCGGGGTCGCGCAGGGGTCTTGGCGAGCCGGGGCTCCTATCCCAACGAAGCGCGCGCGGCGTGGCAAGCGGTTCAACCCAGCGGAGGCTGCGATTCCCCCGTGGAGGTCCCACGCGCGAGCCTCGTGCGCCGTCGGCGTGCGCCCAGGCCGGCGGCCGCGATCCCCAACCCCAAGACAGCCAGTGCCGTGGGTGCGGGGCTCCAGGGCTCGCGCTGAAAGCGATCGGTCCCCGCGGAAGCGTAGATCGAGCGGTGCCAGGCCATGTCCCGCACGCCGGAGCACTCTCCCAGGAGCATGAAGGGTGACGCATCCAGGAGCGCGGCCGCGGCCGGGGGAGACCAGGGACGGCCCGCGAGGCCCCAGCGCCCGGGGGCGCCCACCAGCAGCGCCGAGAGCGCCAGGAGCAAGGCCGCCGAGGGAAGCCCCCTTCCGCTCCAAGCACCCAGCCCGTACCCCAGGCCGAAAAGCCCGGTCCAGCAGGCAGCTCCCAGAACGGGTTGGGGCAGCCCGGGCCGGACGGCCGCCGCCCCCACCAGGGCCAGGGCCGCGGCCCACAGGGCGGGCGCCACGGGCCCGAAGCGCAGCAGATCGAGGCCCCGCGCCCCCGCCAAGGCACCGGCGGCCGGCGCCACGCAGGCAATCCAGCACAGCAGCGCGAATTCGTCGCAGGCGCTACCCGGGTTTTCGGGCCCGGAGAGCACCTGCGGGACGGCCCCCAGGCAGGCCGGCAGGGCGCCCAGGAGCCCCAGGCCGAGGCCCCACGCCAGGGAATGGAGCTGGGAGGGGCCCCCGGGGGGCCCGACGCCGCGCCTCGCCTTGGGTTCAGCCGCCGCCACGGCCGAAGTATAGGGCCCGGTCACCCGGATCCGGCGCGCTGCTCCCCCGCGGGCGCCCGCCGGGTGAGCGTTGCCGCGCCCGCGGCAGAGGAGCGAGCCCTTGACCAAACGCAAGCAGATCGAGATCCACGAGGTCCAGAGCGCGGACCGCAGGGCGGCCTACCGCCGCAAGCAGACCCAGGCCCACCGCCTGAGCCTGTCCGTCCGGACCGCCAAGGGCGAGGAACTCATTGGGAACTTCCAGGACCTGTCGATCGGCGGCGCCTCGGCCAAGTTCGCGATCCATGAGAACGTGCTCAGCGTCGGTCAGACCGTGGTGCTGACCATCGGCTCGCTGTCGCGGCCCGGCAAGGTGATCGCCAAGGCGCGGGTCCTGTTCGCCAAGGAGTCCCACGGCGGCCGCCACTGCGGCTTCGCCTTCACCGAGCCCAAGGCGCTGGCGAGTCAGCTCGACTCCTTCTACGCGCGCTTCTTCAACCGGCGCAAGACCGAGCGTGTGGGCACGCCCCTCGACAGGCGCATCCCGGTCCAACTGTTCCTCGGCGGCCTGGAACGGGCCGCCGACCTCGTGGACCTCTCCACCGAGGGCATGCAGGTGCGGCTCGCGCGCGCGGCCGCCAAGGAATTCGACGGCGCGAACCACGTGCACGTGCGCTTCGTGCTGCCGCGGAACACGAAGGAGATCACAGGTCGCGCGGCGATCCTGCGCCGCACGCAACTGCGCGATCAGGTGACCCTGGGGCTCGCCTTCGATCTCATCACGGAAGAGGGCATCTCCTCCCACATCGACGCCCTGACCGACTGGATCGTGCACCGCTCGAACGAGATCGCCAAGTGGGACAGCGCCCTGACCAAGGTCGACTCCGCGCCGGCGCCGCGGCCGAACGCCGACGACCACGGGGGCGGAAAATTGGGCCTCGGGGCGGCGCGCCAGCAGCGGCCGGCCTGAGCCTGGGCCGCCGGGCGTCCCCGGAGCGGATCGCAAGCCGCCTTCGAGGGCGGCCGGCCGGGATCAGGGCCCGACGGAGAATTCGATGCCCGCGGAAAGCGTGGCGTTGTTGGGCGCCGGGAAGCCGGGATCGCGGCCCCACCATTGGGCGTCGACCACGGTGCCGACCACGGAAAGCGCGGCCAGGGGCGTGCCGCCGAGGCTGCCGCGGGCAAAGGCGTTGACATCGATGGCGAACAGGCCCGAGCAGTCGCTGCCGACCGGGTTGCCGCCGGAGCCCACTCCCGTGGTGCGGCGCACCGGGGCGCCGATGCACAGGGTGCCGCCGGTGAAGGGCGAGGCAGCCCGCCCATTGACTCCGTAGAGCAACAGGCCCGCCTTGTTGTTCATGACGTTGGCCGCGCTGACCGTGAAGCCGCTCGCGGCGCTGGCGCTGGGGATGCCGACCGCGGCGATGGCGGGCGTGCAGCCCAGGGAATTCACCTTGGGCGTGCAGTACACCACCGTCTCGCACTCGTCCGGGATGCCGTTGACGTTGACGTCCAGGGAGGAGCCCTGGGCGATCTCCGTGGGATCGTAGAGGCCGTTGCCGTTGCAGTCCGAGGCGGCGATGTGCCGCACGGCGTCGTTGGCGTTGATGCGCCCCCAACCGGTCAGCGTGTCGAAGCCCGGAGTCCCCAGGTCCCGCGCGGTGAGCTTGAGCACCTGCTGCAATTCGTCGGGCGTCAGGGAGGGCATCAGGGAGAGCATCAGCCCGACCGTCGCCGCCACCAGGGGCGCGGAGAAGGACGTGCCGTCGCTGTTGGTGTACGAGGCCCCGGTGGTGGTCGAGCGGATCGCGACGCCCGGCGCCATGACCCACAGTTGGGGGCCGAAGGAGGAGAAGCTCGCCCGCGCGTCGAGGCGGTCGGTGGCGCCCACGGCCACCACGAGGGCGTTGTTCGCCGGGTAGGTGACGCTGCCCGACGTGTTGCCCGCGGCGCAGTCGATGAACACGCCCTTGGTGGTGCGCGCGTAGGCGAGCGCCAGGTCGATGGCCGAGGTCTGGGCCACGCTCAGGCTCAGGGTGATCACGCGGGCCCCGTTGTCGGCCGCATAGACAATCGCGTCGTCGAGGATCGAGCCCACGGGGGACGCGTCCCCCACGCCCAGGGGCATCAGGCGGCAACCGTCATTGGACGTGAACCCGCCGGCGAGTCCCGACACGCCCACCGCGTTGTTGGTGCGGGCCGAAATCACACCGGCCACGAAGGTCCCGTGGAAGAAGGGGCCCGCCACCTGATTGTTGCCGTTGCCGAAGTCCCAGCCGTCGAAGTCGTCGATGAAGCCGTTGGCGTCGTCATCGATGCCGTTGGCCGGGATCTCGCCCAGGTTCTTCCACAGGTTGGCGGAAAGGTCGGGATGGGTGATCTCCGTGCCGCTGTCGAGTTCGGCGATCACGATCGAAGGCGAGCCCACCGTGACGTCCCAGGCCAGTTCCGCGTCGACGTCCGCGTCCACGGTGCCGCCGCTCTGACCGGTGTTCTGCAGGTGCCACTGCTGGTTGTACTGGGGGTCGTTGGGCACGCCGTCCCAGACGCCGATCGTGTTCTCCTCGGCGAACTCCACCATTCCGGTGGAGCGAAGCGCCGCCAGCACGAGGAACAGGTCCGCCCCGGCGGGGAGCCTGAGGTCGTGAATCCCCAGGCGGTTGGAGCGCACCACTTGCAGGGCCGCGATCGCCGCGCCCTCGGGCCTTGGGAGTTCGACCGAGGCGGCTCGGAACTGCTCCAGGCTTCCGATCGGCGCGCGGAAGCGCACCGAGATCACCTCGGGGTCCACCCGGTAGCTGCCGGTGCCGTCGGTCACGTACCAATCGGCGCCACGCTGCTCGTAGGTGCGCGGTGCGCGATCCTGGGCGCTCGCCACGTGCCCGGTGAGCACCAAGAGGCCGCAGGCGAACGAGGGGGCGAGGCGGAGCAGGCTGGAGTGGTTCAAGAGTGTGTTCCTCGGGTGACCGGCGGTGCGGGTGGAACGCAGCGTCCACCGAGAGCACGCAGGGGTTCCCCTGCAATCCTACCGGGGAAACGCCGGGCGAGGCGGAGGCACGGACCCTGCCAGGTGCCCGGCGGCCTGACACTGCGGTCATGGAGGGCCCAGGCCCTCGGCACGGGTCCCGGGGACGGCCCCCGCGCGGGCGGCCGATCGCCGGCGACCCAGCCCTGCGAGGGGCGCCGAAAATCGTTCGCTCGGCTCCCAGCGCCGGCTGTACCTCCCTCGGGGAGTGTGCCGTGCGGGGCCCCGCGGCCCCCCGGGCTGCCAGGAATGGAAAGCGGGCAGGCGCCTGGAGTCAGGCACCCACCCGCGCCGTCGCTGCCGCAGTCTCTCCACCGCGAGGCCCACCGCCCCGGACCGCGGCTCGCGTCAGCTGCCGAGGGCTATTCCGCCAAGGTCAGGCGCAGGGGCCGCGAGCTGTCCAGTTGTGTCCGATGCGCCGGATTGCGCACGAAGGCTTGGACCAGCCACTGCTCTCCACTGAGCGCGGGATCGAAGGGGATCGGCAACGTCACGACGCCGCTGGTCAGGCCCGGGAAGAGGCTCGACAGCTCCATGGCGAGACGCCGCTCAGGACGCAGGGCCAGTCCGCAGGTCCCCGCGGGCAACGGGATTTCGCGCCGGCCCAGCACCACCAGGGCCTGGCTCGCGTCGACCGGCGTGAGCAGGTTGAGGTCCACCGTGTTGCCCAGCCGCGGAGCCGTGCCGGCGAACAGCAGCGGTCCGCCCGTGGCCCCCCAGGGGCTCGGGCCGCAGCCCGTCCCGAACTCGACCCTGGCCGGAGCCGTGGCCGAGCCCAGCCGCCAGGTGTCTCCAAGGGCCTGCCCGGTGGGCGAGCGCCCGCCGAAGATCAGACCGCCTCGGGTGTCGGCCCCGTTGAACACCCACTCCTCGAACACCGTCGACTCGCTGCGCGCGGGCGGCGTGATCAGGGCGGCATGGACCAGGAACTGCACCTGCGCATCCCACTCCAGCGTCGCGTCCGCCGCCCCATCGCCCACGATCAGCACGCGACCGCGCGTGAATTCCTGGTACTCCACGGCGTGGCTCGCCATGGGCCGCGTCTGCCCGTCCACGAGGCGCCAGTCGACGCCGTCGAAGGCCCACTGATCGGCCAGCACGTTGCCGGCCTCGTCGCGGCCGCCGTGGAGCACGAACTCCATCGTCAGGCGATCCTGGATCCACACGTGATCCTCACGGGCCGGAGGCCGGTGGGCGGTGGTGATCTGGCTCCAGACCCCTTCGACAAACTTCCACGTTTCGTCGCTGCATCCGGCCTGGGTGCGCCCCCCGAACAGGAAGAGCGTGCGCTCGGCGAACTCGTCCACGGCCATGGCGTGTCCGTGGCGCGCGCTGGGAGCGACCGCGGTGGCGATCTGGCCCCAGGACTGTCCGTTCCAGATCCAGGTGTCTCCCAGGTCGTTGCCCAAGGGGTCCCGTCCGCCGAACAGCAGCAGGCGGTCGTCGCGGAAGTCGTAGCGACGCAGCGAGTGCTCGTCGCGCGGCGCCGGGCCCACCGTGGACCGCAGAACCCATTGGGCTCCGTCCCAGGACCAGGTGTCCCCGAAGCACTGAACGCCGTCGCTCCCGCCGAACATCACGGTCTCGAAGGCCGGATAGGAGAAGGCGGACGCGTGACTGAACCGGGGCGCGGGCGAGGCACCGGTCCTGACCTGGGTCCAGCTCAACTGGGCCAGGGCCGCGGAGGGAAGCAAGGCGAGCGCCGCGAAGGCGCAGAGGCGCCGATGGACGAGCAGGGTCTTCATGGAAAAGGGGCCCCTCGGAGGGCGTCTGGGGTCGTGGAGAGTCGAAAAAAGCACCGCGGGGACGGCGCTACTTGCCGCCGGCCTCTCCCGCGGTTGCAGGAAACCCGACGTCCCGGGGTCCGCCACCCTCCGTCGGGCCCCCCCGCCCGTCCTGGGGCGCCGAGATTTGGGGAGGTGCCCTAGGGGAGTTCGATCACGGCCTGCGGCGGGGCGCCGTCCGAACCGAATTCCAACCTGCCGCGTGCGGACGCGCCGCCGTCGACGTGGACCTCCAGGCCGTAGCTGCCCGGAGCCAGTTCGAGTTCGAGGCACACCTCGCCCGACGTGCCGGCGGGTGCGCGGGCGAGAAGCAGGCGATCCTCGCCGCCGCCGGAGGGAGATGCGCGCAGCCGCAGGTGGCTCTGCGCAAAGACCCGAGCGCCGCGAACGAGGACACGCGCCAAGGGCCGGGGCCTGGCGTCCACGCGCCGCGTCACGGCTCCGCCCGCGGGCACGTCCACCCACTCTTGGGCCAGCAGCACGGAGCCTTCGTGGATCGAGAGCCGATGCCGGCCCGCCGCCAGAACCGAAATCTCGCAGGCCCCCTCGACGAAGCGGTTGAACCCGAGCATCACGCTGCCATCGGAAGAAAGCACCGAGGCCCGCAGATCGCCGGCCGCGGGCCGCTCCCCCAGCTCCAACTCCACGCGCAGTCGGCCGCATTCCTGGACGAGCAGGGGGCCGACGTCGAGCAGGCCCCCAGGCGCCAGTTCCACGGGTCCGTGGAGGGCCTCAATGCCCCCGGGCGCGGGCAGGATCAAGTGGTAACGGCCGGCGGGCAGGGGGCCCCACTCCACTCGACCGTCCCCCTGGCCGCGGCCCCCGATCACGGTCCCGTCCTGGGCGAGCGCACTGAAGTCGGCGCGCGCCCGGCCACCGGCGTCGAGGGCCAGGGCGACGATCCGTCCCGTGGGAAGGCGCGCGATCGGCAGCTCGATTTCCAGGGGATTCCCATCGGCGCGCACCTCCCCCAGGTCCAGCAGGGCTCCCGGATAGCCGCCGGCGGCCGCGTGCAACGTGACGCGCAGAGGTCCCGGCGGATACCCCGGGTCCTCGAAGCTGCCGTCGTCGGCCACTTCGATGCGCCGCGCGGCCCCCGCTCGGGGCGCCTGGGGCACGACCCGCAGGCGCAGGCCCGTGGGCAGCGGAGCCTCGGGGCAGTGCACGCGGCCGCGCAACACGCCCAGGTTCGCGGTGACGGGCGACCACTGCACCGTCTCCCCGTCGCGCAGCACGCACACGCGCTCGAGGTTGTGGCCCAAGTCGTCCTGGGCCCGCAGCAGGGACATCCCGGGAGCGAGGCCCCCCAGATCGAAGGCCGCGCCCAGCGTCACATAGGTGGAGGGCACGGCCCAGCGCGGCAGCAATTCGTCCACGGCCCGTCCACTGTCGGGTCCGGCCTCCACGCTCAGGTACAGGCCGCCGGCCCCGGGCGCGAGCCCCTCGGCCGTTCCCGTCCAGCGCGCGCTGGTCCGCAGGGTGAACTCGATCTCCGCGCGCTGGCCTTCCTTCAAGTCCATCAGGCGGCCCTCCAGGGCGTGGCCCGGAGCGCGGGCCCACAGCCGGATCGACGCTCCCGTGGGCGCGCTGTCCGTGGAGAAGGCCCCCTGCCCGTCGCAGACCAAGGTCAGCGGAGCCTGCCGCGGGTGAATGCGCGCCAGCTCGGGGCCGAAGCCCGCCGGCAAGTCCGCGCCCACGAGCACCCGGGCGCCGGGAAGCGGCTTCCCCGCGGAGTCGATCACGCGCCCGCGCACGCCGGCCGCGGGAGTGCCCACCCGCAGCACGCACTCCATGGTGTTCTCCAGGCCGCCGGCTTCGCCGCCGGAAGCGGCCTCCACGACGATCAAGGTGCCGGGCGCGAAGCCCTCGGCCACGGCGGACAGGAGTCGCCCCGGCGGGAGATCCCGCAGCAGAAAGGCACCCTGGTCGTCGGCCGTGCCCACGAAGGCACCCTCGCCGGGTCGATCCGCGCGCGCGAGCCACAGTCGCGCATGGGCCATGGGCCGGCCCTCGGGCCCCCGCACCACTCCTCGGACCCGGGTTCCCGGAGCGATCGCGCACTGGATCCGCGGCCCCTCCTCGGGCCACTGCACGTACAGGGGATCGCCGCGGTCGGGGCGAAACTCGTAGAGTCCGGGCGGCAGGTCGGAGAGCAGCGCTTCCCCGCGGGCGTCGGTGCGCAGTTCGAATCCGCGCAGGGCGGACTCGGCGCCGAAGCGCGGCTCCACCTGAATCGCCAGGGAGGCCGGCGCGCCGTCGCTGGCGAAGCGAGCGCTGAGGCCCGGTGCGATCCGAACAGGGAGCAGCGCCTCCCTTGGGCCGTCCGCCGGGCGTCGCGATTCCTGGGAAGTGGAGGTCGGGGACGCGAGGTCCGGTTCCCCCACGCTCGCGGAGGCGTCCCTCTGCTGCTCGGTTCGCGGCGCGGGCCCTTGGGCCAGCTCCCCGGACTGGGGACCGCGCTCCACCACCCAAGCCACAACGCCCGTCAACACGGCCAGCAGCAGCGCGAGCCCGATCCAGGCCGAGGAGTGGGAAGCCGCGGTTCCCACGGGAGCCCCCGGGCTCGGAAGCCCGTGGGGCTCGGCGGCCAGGGGCTCGGGGCGAGCGACGGAGTCGAGCACGGCCTGGCGCGCGCGCTCGAGGCCGGTGCCCGCGTCGAGGAAGCCCGCCAGGGAGGCCGCGAAGCCCGCGGGCAGCAGCAGGCGCAGTCGCTCCATTCCCCGGTGCAGCCAGCTCTTCACCGAACCCACGGGGTGTCCGAGGGCGTGGGCAATTTCCGTGGGCGTGAGTCCGTGCACCAGTCGCAGGGTCAGCACCTTGCGCTGGGGCTCGGGCAGTCGCTCGATGGCCTCGAAGACCGCGCGGGCGAACTCGTGGGCGTGGGCCGCCTCGAGGGGATCGAGGTCGGCGGGAACTCCGATGCGTTGGGGATCGGGCCGCCTGCCTTCGCGGCGATGGTGGCTGCGCGAGACGTTGACCAGGATTCCGAGCATCCAGGGCATCAGGGGGCGCGACTCGTCGTAGTCCTCCACGGAGCCGAGGATGGCGAGGAAGGTCTGCTGGAGCAGGTCCTCGGGTGCCACGCCGGGCTGGGCCAGATGGTGGGAGACGAGCAACAGCTCCTGTGCGCAGAGGTCGAAGACCCGGCTCAAGTCCTGGGGCCGACGCGTGCGCCTGAACTCGAGGAAACTCTCGCGGGCCTGATCGTCGCGCTGCATGGGTCTCCGGTTCGCCTGCTTGCCCCGGGGGCCCCGCCGGTTGCAGTCTAGGGGCGAAATCCGCTCCCGGTGAGGCCCCCCACCTCCCAGGTCGCGCCGGCCGACGGGCACCCCCTGGCCCACTCCGCGGCCCGCCGGGCGCCACGGCCCGCCGGACCGTTGTCGGGGGCGAGGTCTTGGGGCTCCCGCAGCCCGGGGATGGGGATCACGGTGGGCCGGGGCGGATGGGCGGATCCGACGGGCTCGGCGTGCAGTAGCTTGTAGGGCCGACCACGCCCCACCCCCCATGCCCACACCCGCGCGCCCCCTGGTCCTCCTGGCCTTCCTGGCCTTCCCCGCCTGCCTGCTCGCCCAGGCGCCGCCGGGGTACTACGCCTCGGTCAACACCGCGAACGCGAGCAGCCTGCGCTCGACCTTGCACGCGGTGATCGACGACCACACGCGCATCCCCTACACGGCGACGGGAACGGACACCTGGGACGTTCTCAATCTCGCCAGCGAGGATCCCACGAACACGGCCAACGTGCTCGACCTCTACCAGAACCGGAGCCTGTCCAAGCAGAGCGGAGGCAACAACTTCTACAACCGCGAGCACACCTGGCCCAACAGCTACGGTTTCCCCAACGACGGCACGTGCAACTACCCCTACACGGACTGCCACATGCTGTTCGTGTGCGACATCGCCTACAACGCCTCGCGCGGCAATGCCCCTTTCCGAGCCTGCGGGGGCTGCACGGAATTCACCACGCTGCCGGGAGGCGGCATGGGCGGCGGCAGCGGCGTCTACCCGGGCAACTCCAACTGGAGCGACGGCTCGGATGTGACGAGCAGTTGGGAAACCTGGCGGGGCCGGCGCGGGGACGTGGCGCGGGCCATCCTCTACGCGGACGTGCGCTACGAAGGCGGCACCCACGGCGGCAGCGGCTGCGCCGAGCCGAACCTGGTGGTCACCGACAGCCAGTCCCTGATCGCCAACTCGGCCACGGGCAGCAACGAGAGCCTGGCCTACATGGGCATGAAGGCCGTCCTGGTCCAGTGGAGCCACGAGGACCCGCCCGATGCCTGGGAGCGCCACAAGAACGACGTGGTGTTCGGCTTCCAGCACAACCGCAATCCGTTCATCGACCACCCGGAGTGGGTCGACTGCCTGTTCCTCGGCGCCTGCCCGGCCCAGACCACCTATTGCGTGGCCAAGACGAATTCCCTGGGGTGCGTGCCCGTGATCGGATGCAGCGGGTTCCCCAGCGCCTCGGCCGGGACCGGGTTCGTGGTCTCCACGGGGAGCGTGATCAACAACAAGCCTGGGCTCCTGATCTACTCCAACACCGGTCAGGCCGCGGTGCCCTTCGCGGGCGGGCTGCGCTGCATCAACGCCCCCGTTCGGCGCTCCGTGCCCCTCGGCTCGGGCGGCAATCCGCCGCCCAACGACTGCTCGGGCGTGTATTCGATCGACATGAACGCCTTCGGCGCGGGAGCGCTCGGCGGAACTCCGGCGAGCTTCCTCACGGTTCCGGGCACCGTGGTGGACACGCAGTTCTGGGGCCGCGACAGCGGGTTCGCCGCGCCCAACAACGCCAGTCTGTCGGACGCCCTGGAGTACACGATCGGCGTTTGACCCCGGGGCGCGGCGCGGGCCGTCTCCGCGAGCCCGCCCGTTCCTCGCGCACGCTTCGCGCCGCTCCGCCGGACGGGGCGCGAGGATCCCGCCTGTGCGGACGCAACCGGCGCGGGCCGCGCGTGTAGAATCCCGCGGCGATCGCGGCGCACGGCGATGCGTTTCTCGCACATGCATTCTCTCCAGGATCTCCTGAACAGTCTTCCTGAGCACGCGCGCGCGCGCGGTGCGGAGTACCGGGATCAGGGCCGGGTGCGCGTGTTGCGCCGCGTGCCGCACCATGCCCACGCACTGGTGCGCGGCACGCGCGAGTACAGCGTGGTCCTGGAACTCGTCGACGATGGGTGGACCCACCGCTGCACCTGCCCGGCCCACGGGAACGACGGCGTCTGCAAGCACGTGGGGGCCCTGCTCTGGGCGATCCAGCCCGAGAGCGCCCCGGCGCCCAGGGCCTGGGGCGTGGGCGACCATTGGGACTTCACGCCCCAGGCGCTCCCCGGGGACGCCGCACGGGGGGAGCAGGGCCTGGACGCGCAGGGGGCCCCGCACCTGGACGAGGAACTGGCGGACCTCTTCGATCTGGCCATCGAACGCACGCAGAACGACCGCTCCCTGCCCTACGGCGCCCGCATGGCCCTCCTGGCGCGGCTCCAGCGGGGAGATCCCACGGCGCTCAGGGCGCGCGGCGTCTCCTCTCCCAGCCGAGGCGGCCGACTGCTCCTGGACACCTTGGAGGCCAGCGCTCCCGAGGAGTTGGAGCCGCGCCGCGGTCTCTGCCTGCGCTATCGGCTCTGGGCTCCCCCCTCGCCCTCGGAACCCCCGACACTGGAAATCCAGGCCGCGCGCCTGTCGGCGTCGGGCCTCTCCGGCGCCTACCGAACCCTGGCCATCGCGCCTCCGGAGTCCCAGCTGGACGAAACGGACCGCCTGGCCGTGGCGGTCCTGATGGAGCCGCGACGCGAAGAGGCCTTCGCTGCGCCCTTTCAGCCGCGCAGGACGCGCTTCAGCCTGCCGCCCGCCCTGCAGAAACTCCTGCTCCCCTCCCTGGCCCGCGACGGTCGAGTCACCTTCGCCTCGGAGAGACTGCGCTCCGCCAGCGCCCTGGGCCAGGCCCTGATCCTGGATGAGGCTTCTCCTTGGGACTTCACGATCGAGGTGCGCGGCGCGGGCAAGTCCCTGCGGTTCGGCGGTTCCCTGGAACGCGAGGGCGAGAGGATCCCGCTCGGCACCGTGGACGCGGTGCTGGGCGGCGGCTTCGCCGTGGTGCACGGCCGGCTGCTCCCGGTCCACTGGCACGGCGCGCTGGGCTGGGCCTCGGCCCTGTGCGGCATGGACGAGCAACAACTCGCCGGCGCCGAGCGCCCCGCCCTGGCACGCCTCCTGTCCCGCGCGCCCGTGGAGCTGCCGGTGCGGGCCCCGGGACTGCTGGAGGAATTGGCGGGGGCGCCACGGCCGGTGCTCTCCCTGCTCGCGCCGGAGGTCGCGACGCCGCGACTGAGGGCCCGCATCGAATTCGACTACGGCACGGCGCGCCTGGGCCGCGGCACGCCGCCCGTGATGCTCAAGGGCGACTGCGTGCTGCGCGTTCGACGCGACCGTGAGGCGGAGGCCCTGGCCGAGGCCCAATTCACGGCCGCCGGCGGCCGACTGCGCGCGCCCGACGGGGAGGATTGCGACGGCACGCTCGAGGTGCAGCGTCTCGGCGATCTGGTGCGCAGCCTGGCGGCCGCGGGCTGGCTCGTGGAGGGCGAAGGGGCACAGCTGCGCACCGGCGGCGATTTCAGCCTGGCGGTCAGCTCCGGCATCGACTGGTTCGAACTGTCGGCCGACATCCGCTTCGACGGTGTGGGCGTGGAATTGGAACTCCTGCTGGAAGCCCTGGAGCGGCGCCAGGCCATGGTGCGGCTGGCCGATGGAACCCTGGGCCTGATGCCCGAGTCCTGGTTGGCCCGCTGGAAGGCCCTGGGGGCCCTGGGCGAGCTCCACGGCGGGGCCCTGCGCTTCGGTCGCAGCCAGGGCTTCCTGCTGGACGCGCTCCTGCAGGTCATGCAGGCCGAGCGCGCCGAGGTCAGCATCGACCAGGGCTTCCGCGAGTTGCGCCAGCGCCTGGCCCAGGCTCGGGACCCCGCGCCCCTGCGCGAGGGACCGGAGTTCGCCGGCGAGCTGCGGCCCTACCAGCGCATCGGCCTGGGCTGGCTCACCTTCCTCGAGGAGGTCGGCATGGGCGGTTGCCTCGCCGACGACATGGGATTGGGCAAGACCGTGCAGGTGCTGGCGCTCGTCGAGCGCCGTCGCCCGGGGGCCCGGGGACCGACCCTGGTGGTGGCGCCCAAGACCCTGCTCTTCAATTGGGAGCGCGAAGCCCGGCGCTTCGTGCCCGGCCTTTCGGTGCGCATCCACCACGGCGCGGAACGCGCCACGCGGGCCAAGGCCTTCGCGGGCGTGGAGCTCCTGATCACCACCTACGCCACGCTGCGGCAGGACATCGAGCTGTTCGGCGGCCTGCGCTTCGATCTGGTGGTGCTCGACGAGGCCCAGGCGATCAAGAACGCGCGCAGCCAGTCGGCCAAGGCCGTGCGCCTGCTGAAGGCCGAACAGCGGCTGGCCCTGACCGGCACGCCGATCGAGAACCGCGTCGAGGACCTGCTCTCGATCTTCGAGTTCCTGAACCCGGGTCTCCTGGATTCGAGCCGCGTGCTGCGCAAGCTCTTGGAGGCCGCCGAGGGCCTCGAGACCGCGCGACTCGCCGCGCGCACCCTCGGACCGTTCCTCCTGCGGCGGACCAAGGAACAGGTGCTCACGGACCTGCCCCCCAAGTCCGAGCAGCGCATCCGCTGCGAACTGGGAAGCGCCCAGCGACGCATCTACGACGGCCTACGCGAGCACTACCGGCGCACGCTGCTGGCGGAGGTGGACAGCATCGGCATCGAGCGCGCCGGCATCAACGTGCTGGAAGCGCTGCTGCGCCTGCGCCAGGCGGCCTGCCACGTGGCGCTGGTGGATCCCAAACACCGGGAGTCCCGCTCGGCCAAGCTCGACACCCTGGTGGAGATGCTGGAGGAGCTGCGGGACTCCGGTCACAAGGCCCTGGTCTTCTCGCAGTTCACGAGCTTCCTGGCACTGGTCAAGCCTGAGCTCGAGTCCCGTGGAATCCGGTACGACTACCTGGACGGCGCCACCCGCGACCGCGAGGCCCGGGTGGACGCCTTCCAGCGCGGCGGGGACGCCGGCGTGTTCCTGATCAGCCTCAAGGCCGGCGGCGTGGGCCTCAACCTGACCGCGGCCGACTACGTGTTCCTGCTGGACCCCTGGTGGAACCCCGCGGTGGAGCGCCAGGCGATCGACCGCACCCACCGCATCGGACAGACGCGGCCGGTGACCGCCTACCGGCTGGTGGCCAGCGACACGGTCGAGGAAAAAATCCTGGCCCTGCAGGAGCACAAGCGCGCCCTGGCCGACGCGCTCTTCGAAGGCGCCGGCAGCATGCTGCGCGATCTGACGCGCGCCGACCTCGAAGCGATCCTGTCCTGAGCTCGGGGCCGCCGCCGCGCCGCCGCGGACTAGTTTCCGGCTTCCGCGGGCAGCTCGTAGACGCCGAACTTGCCCGCGACGAGCCGGCCCTGGCGCGCCAGCTCCTCCCACACCGCGGGCGGATAGCGGTCGGGCGGGCGCATGCCGACGATGCCCGAGTGGCGGCCGCTGCTCATGGGCCCCACGCCCAGGGACGACTCCGCGTCGAGGCGTGTCACCTTGAGGCTCTTGCGGAAGGCCTTCATGGCGCGCTTCAGGACCTCGCGATCGTGCTCAGGACTGAGGCGCTTGCCGGAGCTCCACTGCTCGAGGATCACGGCCAAAACCACGGCGTCCCGTGACTCCAGGGCGGCCGAGACGTCGAGATCCTCCACCTGACAGGGGCCGCGCGCCTGTTGCGCAGCGTGCCAGACCGCCTCGGAGTCCGGCTCCTGGACGGCTGCCGCAAGCAGCGTGGAGAACAATTCCATCTGGGGATCGAACATGGGGATGGACGGAGCTTGGGGCCCTGGCGATTGCCCGGCGTCGAAGAGCCGGTGCGGCGCCCGACAGTAGCACCCTCCGGCGTCCACTCGGCAGGGGATCCCCGTGCAATCGCGGAACGCCTCGCGTCACGAACCGACGAGTCGGCGAGCACTCCCCCCCTTGGCCCCCGCGGCCGGGCCCCGCGGCGGGAAGGGACGGGCCCTTGCTCCACTGCGGTCGGCGGAAGGCGACTGCGGCCGCTCCCTAAGAGCGCGTCCTAAGACCTGTGGGGTCCCTTGGGTGTTCCGGGGCCGCGATCCGCGAGGCGCGGCGACGACGCGTATTCGCCTGGAAAGACCCCGGAGGAGGCGCAACGACTCGGGCGCGAGCCACGGGGCGGCCGCGAGCCACGGGGCGGCCGCGAGCCACCGGGCGGCCAAGGGACCCCACAGGTCTTAGGACGTGCTCTTAGCCTTCGCCGTGGGCGCGCACTTTCGTGGCCCACTGCACGAAGTCCACGAACGTGTCGGGCCTCAGGCGCAGCGTCTCCTGGGCGAGGGCCATGAGCGGCTTCAGAGCCGAGAAGAAATCGGGCGACTCCATGCGGTAGGCGATCTGGTCGCACAGGGCCACGACGGCGATCGAGGGCGTGGTGAGGATCTCGCCCTTCGGGCCGTGGTGGAATTGGATGGCGCGACTGACGGCTGCCGGAAGTTGCCAGCGCTGGGCCACGACCGCGCCCACCTCGACGTGGGTGAAGGAGAGCACGCGCTCCTCGACCACGTGGATCGCCACGCCGGTGTCCCTGGCGGTCTTGTACACGGCGTCGTATTCCTCCCCCAGGGCGTCCAGCAAGACCGCCTTGCCGACATCGTGGAGCAGGCCGCAGGTGTAGAGTTCCTCGGGCCCGAGGTCGCAGGCCTGGGGCAAGCGCTTGCCCAGTTCCTGGCACAGCCGCGCGGTGAAGATCGAGTGCGCCCAAAGCCCCGGCAGGTCGAACTGGTACTTCTGGCCCAGGTGCTCGTAGCGGCCCATCAGCGAGGCCTGCACGGCGATGTTGCGCAGGGAACGTCCCCCGACCACCGCGGCGGCCTGGTCCAGGGAGATCACCGGTTGCTTCAGTCCGTAGAAGGAGCTGTTGGCGACGCGCAGCACCTTGGCCGTGATCGCGGGATCCTTGGCGATGACCTGACCGATGTCGCTGATGCGCACGGCCGGGTCGTCGACCATCGACGTGATCCGCAACACGATCTCCGGCGGCGTGGGGATCGTGATCTTGTCGCTCAAGCGACGCTGGGCTTCCTGTCGGCTCATGGCGCGGATCGTTGCGGCTCGGGAATCGTGCTCGGGGCAGTGCGTCCCTATCGAGTTCGCGCGGCCGGGACCTTGAAGGCGCCTGATTCGCGGCCCACGCGGCGATGTCCGTGCGGACCCCGAAGCTCGCGGGGACCGCAGCTTGCGGGAACAGCCCCGAGGGGCTCGCCGCCCAGGGGAGGCGGCCGGGAACGGGCCCCCCCCGTGCGGCCACCGCGGAAATCCCAGAAACCGTCCGGGATCCCGGGACGAATTTTCCCGCTAACACCGTCCGGGCAGGGGCCGTCCTGGGGACTCAACCCGAGGAGATTCCATGAACAAACTGATCGCAACCCTGCTGCTGGCCCTGTCCTCCCTCACCGCCGCCGCCGCCCCGTCGTCGCCCGCCCCGGGCGGCAAGGCCTGTCAGGTCGCCGCTTCCGCGGTGCCCACGCCGGGGCTGGCGGAACTGGTCATGGGATCGAAGGAGACTCCGGTGCCGGCGGAGGCACGTTTGAGCGCGAAGCAGATCGAGGCGCTGGCCCTTGTGGACACGCGGCTCAAGGGAGTTCTGGCCGAGATCGAGGCGCGCGTTGCAGGGCTTCCGCGGGGTACGGCCAAGGAGTCGAATCCGGACCTGGAGAGCCGGCCGCTGCCTGAGTTGGTCACCCATTTCCTCGCCCAGGCCGTGCGGGACCAGGCCCTGCTGATCGACGTCGAGTCCGCGGGTGAATTCGACATGGCCGACGCGGCCGCGCTGGAGGCCAAGGCCCGGGGCGACCAGAAGGCCTGGTGTCCCTTGTGCCTCGGCGTGCGCCGGGGCATGGAAGCCGGCTTCGCCTGGCGCGCGGGCGAGTTCGCCGAACTGTCCGCGGCCCAGGAGAAGGAGGCCCTCGTGCTCGCCGGCCTGCGCGAGGACGTGCGCCGCGACTGGGCCGCGGCCCTGAAGGCCCAACTGACGCCGGCCCAACTCTCCGCGTTGCGCACGGCGCAACTGCGTTGGCTCAAGAGCACCCTGCAGCAGGCGGTCGCGGGCGGCATGCGCTCCCTGGGGGCGAAGAAGTGCGAGGCCTGCACGACCCGCGTGGAGTGGAAGTGCGAGTTCTGTTTCCTCGTGATCCGCGCGGTCGAGGAAGCCAAGGCGGGGTCCTAGCCCCCTCCGGCCGACATGGGCGGGCTGCCGTGGGTCTTGGGGGACAAGCGCCCGGGGGACGGGCCCTGGGGCCCGAGACGTCCCCTGGGCCCCGCGGCCCGCGCTCCTTCGCCGTGGATCTAGAATCGCTCCCCATGGCGCAGCCGCCTCGCACCGCGGACGGGCAGGAACTCTCCCCGATCGCGCTGGAGGTCCAACGCGCACAGGCCGGAGACGCGGCGGCCTTCGACCGGCTCCACGCCCACTTCGCGCGCTCGGTGCACGCGGTGCTGCTCGCCCGTCTCACCTCCACGGATGCGGACGACGGCCTGCAGGAGACCTTCGTCCTGGCCTGGCAGCGCATCCACTCCCTGCGCGACGTCTGCGCGGCCGGGCCGTGGCTCCACGCGATCGCCCGCAATGTGGCTCGGGATCGCCGGCGCGCGGGCCCGGGGCCGGCCCGAAACCCGCGAGCTGCACGGGGGCTGGCGGCGGGCGACGGCGGCGACGGCGCGGATCGGGACGAATTGCGCGAGCGGGTCATGGAGCACCTGCGCTCGCTGCCGGAGGCCTACAAGGAGACACTGACGATGCGACTCGTGGAGGGCCTCTCGGGGCCTGAGATCGCCGCGGCGACGGGCCTGACCGAGGGCTCGGTGCGCGTGAACCTGTGCCGCGGGATGGGGCTCCTGCGCGAATTGCTGAAAAAGGAAGGCTGGCCGTGAACGACGAATATCTCTGGAACAAGACGGGCCGCGACCCGGAGGTCAGGGCCCTCGAGGAATTGCTCTCCCCTCTGGGGCACGGTCGGCGCCGCGAGGGAGCGCCGCCGCCCAAGCCGCGCCGGGGCTGGGGCCTCCCGATCGGCGGGCTCGCGGTGGCGGCCGTGCTCCTCCTCTTCCTGCGCCCTTGGGGCCCGCCGGCGCCTTCTGGGGAAGGGCCCCGGACCGCGGCCCGCGAGATCGACTTGAAGCAATACGGAACCGTGCATGCCCGCGAGGGCGCGGTGGTTTCCGTGCTGCGGCAGAGCGACGAGGACATCCGGCTGCGCCTGGAGCGCGGCACGATCGAAGCGCGCATCACGCTGGCCGCGCGGCCCCGTTTGTTCCAGGTGGAAACCCCCGCCACGCTGTGTGTGGACCTGGGCTGCCACTACACGCTCACGGTGGAGGACGACGGCAGCACCTTCGTGCGCGTGGACCAGGGAGAAGTGGCCTTCGTGGACGGCGGGCGTGAAACCTGGATCCCCCGCGGCGCTTCCTGCCGCGCCTCTCCCGCGCGCGGCTCGGGAACCCCGCGCTGGGACGACGGCGGGCCTCACCTGCTGGCCGCCATCGAGCGCCTGGACGCCGCGAGTCACGGCGGCCCGGGCGAATCGAGCGGGCGGACCCAGGCGGCCCTGGAGGTGATCGCCGCCTGCCGCGAGCCCCGCGATGCGCTCTCCCTGTGGCATCTCACGGGCGAGCCGGTCGGTGCGCTCCGGGAGGCCGCGTGGAGCGCCCTGACCGAGCTCGCCGGCCTCCCCGCGGGCGTCGCGGACCCACGCGCGGAGGATGCGCGGGAGGACTGGAAGCGCCACCTGCTCGGGATTTTCGAGGCGGCGGAACTCCGGCGCTGAGACCCCGAGCACCGCCCAGGGGCCCGCCGCCACTGGACCCGGCCGTGGCCGCCGGGCCACGGGGTCGCGGCGGCTCTCCCCGCCCAGGGGGTCCGACGGGGCCGCGCAACCCGGGCCGCGGCGTCCCCGGCTTCCCGGGCGGGGTACGATCCTGCCGTGGCACAGGAACTGGAGGAGCTGGTGGTCGAGTTCCTCGAGCGCCTGGAACGCAGCGGTTCCGAGGAAGCCTCCGTGCTGGCGGAACTCACCGCGCTGCACCCCCAATGGGCCGAGCCCCTGCGCCAGCGGGTGGTCGCGCTGCGGGAGATGGGCCTGCTCTATCTCTCCCAGGAGCCGCAGCCGCGCGAGTTGCCCCGCAGCCTGGGCGACTTCGAGATCGAGGCCCTGCTGGGCGAGGGCGGCATGGGCGTCGTGTACCGCGCGACCCAGCGCTCCATGCGCAGGCAGGTGGCCCTCAAGCTGATGCGCCCGGGCCTTCTCGACCGCCCCGGATCGCGGGCGCGCTTCGCCAGGGAAGCGGAGGCCGTCGCGCGCCTGAGACACCCCGGGATCGTCGCCGTGCACCTCACGGGCGAGGAACAGGGCATCCCCTACTTGGTCATGGAGTTCGTGCCGGGCGTTTCCCTGGACCACGTGCTGCGTGCGGTCGCGGGGCGCAACCCTCGTGAACTCACGGCCGCGGATTTCCAGCGCGCCCTGCTGCAGGGGGAATCCCAGCACCTTGCCGCCGATCCCGTGCCCGCGGGGCCCGGCGCGGCCCCACAGCCGATTCCCTTCTTCTCCGGCTCCTGGCACGACGCCTGCCTGCGCGTGGCGAGCGAGATCGCCCGAGCCCTGGCCCACGCCCACGGGCGCGGCGTGCTGCACCGCGACGTCAAGCCCTCCAACATCATGCTGACGCCCGAGGGCCGGGTGCTGCTGCTCGACTTCGGACTGGCGAGCCTGGTCGGCGAGCAGGCCACGACGCGCAGCGGCAGCCTGGTGGGCTCCCTGCCCTACATGGCGCCCGAACAACTCGAAGGCCGGCGCGGGGCCTTCGACGCGCGCACCGACGTGTACGGACTGGGGGTCACGCTCTACCAGATGCTGACGCTCAAGTCCCCCCACCTGGACCCCGAGAGCACCGAGCGCACGCGCTCCCGCATCCTCGAGGGCCGCCCGGTCTCGCCGCGCAGGCTCAGCCTGCGACTCCCCAAGGACGCGGAGAGCGTGGTCATGGTGGCCATGGACCGCGACCCGGCCCGGCGCTACGCCAGCGCGGCCCTCTTCGCGCAGGATCTGGACGCGGTGCTGGAGCATCGCCCGATCCTGGCCCAGCCCGCGGGCACGCTGACGCACTTCACGCGCTGGGCCCGTCGCCATCCCGGGGCAGCGACGGCGGCGGCGCTGGTGCTCGGCATCGCCACCCTCGGGCCGAGCCTCTACGCCCTGCAGGCCGGTCGCGCGAAGCAGCGGCTCGAGGCCCAGCTCCTGCGCGCGGACCGCAACTACCAGCGTTCGCTCGACGCGCTGGACCTGGTGGTCGACGTGGCCGTGGGCGAGCTCTCGGACGTGCCCATGGCCGAGCCGGGCCGGCGCAGGATGCTGGAGGGCGCCGTGGCCTTCTTCCGCGAGGCCGCCGAGGAACCGGGCTCCGCCGCCGAGGTGGCCGTGGAGCGCGCCCGCGCCCAGGTCCGCCTGGGCGACCTGTGCGAGGACCTGGGCGACCTGACGGGCGCTCGCAACGCACTGGAGTCGGCCCTGCTCACTTTCCAGGCGACGGCCGTGGAAGCCGGCTCGCCGCGCGCCGCGGACGTGGCGGGCGCCTGTCGTCTGCTGGCCGGCGTGCACGAGCGCCAGGGGGATCGCGGGCGCGCCCTGGAGCTGATCGACCAAGGTCTGGCCCTGGTGCCGGCGGGTGGGACCGACCCCAAGGCGCTCCTCGCCCGCGCGAACCTCCAGGCCCTGGGCGGCAAGCTCCTGCGCCGCGCCGGACGACGGGAGGAAGCGCGGGAACAGCTCCTGGCGCTCCTGTCCGAGAACGAGGAGCAGGATCCCGACCCGGATGCCGCGGGGGGAGGCGCCGAAGCCGCCCGTGCGGACTCCGGGCCCCTGGAACTCGCGGCCTGGTCCCACAGCGAACTCTCGGAATTGGAAGGCGCCCTGGGCGATCCCGAGGCGCGCCGGATCCATCTGGAGCGCGCCCTGGAGCTGCGTGAGGCGCTCCACCTCCGCGAACCGAATTCGCGCGTGGCCCGCCAGCAACTGATCGTCTCGCTCTCCAACTTGGGCGCCGCGAACCTGCAGCGGGGCCAGATCGATGCCGGCCTGACGCTGCTCCAGCGCGCGGCGGAACTGGGCGAACAGCAAGTCGAGGCATTTCCGGGCCTGCCCGACTACCGCTTCCACCTGTCGGGAGTGCTGATCAACCTGGGAGGGATCCACTACCAGCGGGGCGACCTGGAAGCCGCGCGGCGCTGCATGGAACGCTCGCGGTCGATCACCAGTCGCCTCCTGGATGCCGAGCCGGGCCGGATCGAATACCGCGCCCACTGGATCGCGGCCTCTTCCAACCTCGTGGCCTTCGACCTGCAGGAAAAGCACTACGCGGCGACCCTGGAGCGGCTGGGGCCCTTCGACACCCTGCTCGCCGAGTTGCTGGAACAATCACCCGGCGAGCAGAACCTCGTGCGCACGGTGCAGGTCAACACGCTCAACCGGATTCGGGCCCACTGGGGCCTGAAGCAGGCGGCCGAGGCCACGCGCGCCGCGGCGCGGCTCTCCAACTGCGAGGACGCAGAGACCCTGTGCAGCGCCGCCGCGGAACTGGCGGCGGTGCTGGCCTTTCCGGAGCTTCAGGACTCCGAGCGAAAAGCAGCCGAGGAAACGGTGTTCCAACTGCTCGTGGCCGCCAAGCACCGAGGCGCGAGCACCGAGGAGCTGCTCGGCATCGAGCAGCTCGAACCCCTGCGAGACGACCCGCGCCTGCGGGAGCTGGTGCTGGAGTAGACCAGCCGGGCCCCAGGGCCTTCGGCGCGCGAGCGGCGGAACGGGGCCTTCACCCGAGCCAAGCCGCGAACTCACCCGGCGGCGGCGAGCGGAATTCCACGCGGCTTCCCGTGTCGGGGTCCTCGAAGGAGAGTTCGGAAGCGTGCAGCAACTGGCGATTGGGCAGGCCCGGCCTCGCCTCGCGGGCGTCCCCGCCGTGGTTCACGCGCGCGACGAACTCGAGGTAGTCGTCATCGGGAGAGCCGTAGAGCTTGTCTCCGAGGAGCGGGTGGCCCGCGAACTCCAGGTGGACCCGGATCTGGTGCGTGCGGCCGGTGCGCGGCACGCAGCGCAGCAGGGTCAGGCCGGAACCCCGCTGGAGCACGGAGAACTCGGTGCGCGCGGGCCTTGGATCGCGCGCATCCGCCTCGGCGCTGCGCCGCAGGGCAATGGAACTCCGGGTGCTGTGCCCGATCGGGGCCTCCACGGTGAAGTCGCGGGCCACGTCGCCCCGCGCCACGGCCAGGTACGCCTTGCCCACGCCGCCCGTGGCGAACTGACGGTCGAGTGAGGCGCGCGCCGCCGCGGTGCGGGCGACGACGCACAGCCCGCTCGTCTCGCGGTCGAGTCGATGGACGAGCAGGGCCTCCGGATGACTCCCGCTGCGCAGCCCATGGACCAGCGTGTTGCGCACGAAGGGTCCATCGGCGTGCATGGGCAAGTGGGCCGGCTTCTCCACGATGAGGTACGCCGGCGACGCATGCACGACGCGCACGTCGCGGGAGACCTCGGGTTCCCGCCCGAGCTTGCGAAACGACAGGATGGCTCCGGCGCGAACGGGCACCTCGGCCGAGGCGACTTTCCCATCCAAGCTCAAGCGTCCGGCCCGCAGTTCCAAGAGCCAGGCGTCGCGGTCGAGGTAGCGGAAGCGCTGCAGGAGGTACTCGAGCAGGGAGAGGCCCTGGGCCCCCCTGGGAATGCGGGACCGCAGTACGAGTGCGTCCTCGCCGGAGGGCTCGGAGAGGTCGCCGGTGCTGGGCGTCATGATGGGCGTACGGTGGCGGGGCCCCTCGGGACGATTGCGGCCCCCGCCGGCCCCTGTTCGTCCACGGGGCGCGGAGCCCAACCTAACACTGCCGGAGGCCCCGGAGCCCGGCCCGTGATTCCGCCGGGGAAGGCCAGGCCCCACGCGGCGCGCCGGGAGCACCGCCGGCGGGCGTAATCCTTTGCTTCCCCAGTGCTTACGCAGGCCCAGGCCGGAGGTGCCGCGGCAGGCCGGCCCGAGCCCGGTCCCGGTCGGGGATCACGTCCGCGGGCTAGTCCCGGGGCAGCGCCCGCTGCAGCTCGAGCAACTTGCCCGCGGAGAAGCCGCGGTCGTGGAACCACAGCACGCGACCCGCGGCGTCCAGGAGCAGCACGCGGATGTTGCGGGGCGACGTGTTGCCGGTGAAGTTCACCAGACGCTCGGCCTGCGAGTCGTAAACCGTCACCACCGAGCCCCAGTCCTCCGCGGGGATGCCCGAACGCATTCCCGAGTCGATCTTGCTCGAGAACACGCTGGGAAAAATGCCGGGGAGCGTCGGCAGCTCGAGGATTCGCAGCGGCAATTCGGCCTGCAGGAGCCCGTACAGCCAGCGATCCGCGTCGAACTGGGCGTCCTGGGCATAGCCCACGAGCACGACGGCGGGCCGGCCCGCCAGGGCCGTCGGCAGACGCCACTCCCGCCGGTCGAGGGACTCCCCGACGACGGCCGGAAATTCCTCGCCCACCGGGTTGCGGTTCTGGACCGGCGACTGGCAGGCCGCTGACGACAGCGCGACCACGAGCCCGGCGAGGCAGGAAAGCAGGTGCTTGGCATGGATGCGCATGGGGTGTCTCGCGCTCGAAAGGCGGTGGGACCAGGGGCCGGTGAGCGGAGGCTGGACGAATCCCCCGCCTCCGGGGTTACGCAGGGCGGGCAGCAGCGGATGCGCCAGCCCGAGTCGGCTCGATCGTCCGCGGATCGTCCGCCCGAGTGGCCGGGCGAACCTGCAGCCCTCCCCCGCCCTGACATCGCCGGGGCCGGGACTCGCGCCGCGGCTCCGGAGCGAGGATCCGGACCAAGCTCGCGGCCTGCACGACCCCGTGGCGCGATTCCTCCCGCGTTCCCCAGGGAAGGAACCGCCCCACGCCCGAGAAGAGGAACGGCCGGTGGACGAGCGCCCAGGGCCGCGACATCATTCGGCCATGTTGCGCGGCGATCCCGGCCGATCCCAGAGTGCGGTCGGCATCGCCCTGATCGCAGGGATCGGCGTCCTCGCGGCGCTGCTGGTGCTCGCCGGCAACCCCGGCAACATGGGCCTGTGCGGGGCCTGCTTCCTGCGGGACCTGGGAGGTGCCTTGCACCTGCACTCCGGCCCGGCCATCTTCCGCCCCGAGATGCTGGGCATCGTGCTCGGCGCCTTGCTGTGGTCCGCGCTCGCGCGCCGCCACATCGGGCGCTCCGGCGGTTTTGCGGTCGCGCGCTTTCTTCTGTGCGTCGCCATGGCCTTCGGCGCCCTGGTGTTCCTCGGATGTCCCTTCCGTCTGCTGCAGCGGCTCGGCGGCGGCGATCTGCACGCCTGGGCCGCCCTGCCCGGGCTCGTGCTCGGCGTCGGGATCGCGCGCTGGTTCGAACGCGGGGGCGTCTCTCCGGGAAAAACCCAGGAAGCTCCGCTCTCGGTGGGCCTCTTGGGCCCGCTGACCTTCGCTGCCCTGCTGTTTCTGTTCGTGGGCACCGACGTGCTTCTCGGTCCCGGCCCCGGCGAGGAGGGCAAACCCGCCCACGCGCCGTGGCTCCTCTCGCTGGGCCTGGCGCTGCCCGCCGGCGGGATCCTCTCGGCGACGGGCTTCTGCGTGATCAGCGCGGCGCGGCAGGTGTTCTCGGGACCGCGCGGGATGCTGCTCGCGGCGACTCTCCTCGTGGCCGCCTACGGGCTCGTGCTCGCCTCGCCGGACAGGCCCAATGGTCGATGGGAACCCAACCCGTCGCCCATGGCGATTGGGTCTGGAACACCCTGGCCCTGGTCCTGGTCGGCCTGTGCTGGGCCTTCGCCGGCGGCTGTCCCGTGCGCCAGTTGGTGATGGCGGGCGAGGGCAACGGCGATGCCTTCGTCGGCGTCTGCGGCCTCGTGGTCGGCGGCGCCCTCGCCCACGGACTCTCGATCGCCTCGGCCGCGGCGAGCGCCGAAACCGTCGGCGGCGTCAGCTCCGCGGGCAAGACCACGGTCGCCATCGCGATCCCCCTGGTGCTGATCTACGGGCTCGCCCTGCGTCGCGGGCCGGCGGCCACGCCTCCCTGAACCGGGCCCTCGAACACGGTGGGCTCGGGCCCCCCGTGGGGACCTCGCGCCGTGGCCGCCGCTCTGGACGGCGACGGGCGGCCGAGGCGCTGGGTCCAGGCTCCCTGGGACCGGCCCGCGGAATCAGGGAGCGAGGATGGCGTGCAGGGCTTCGGTCAGGTTGGAGTGGTTCGGCGGGGCGAAGCCGGGATCTCGGGACCACATCTGGCCATAGATGCTCACGCCGGCGAGGAGTCGCGGGTCGACACCGCTCGCCACATGGGCATTGAAGTCCAGGGCGAGGCTCCCCGAGCAATCGCGAGGCGGCGGATTGCCTCCGGAGTTCATGGCCACCGTGCGCTGCAACGGCGACCTCAGGCACAGCCAGCCGCCCTGGAACGTCGACGGCGCCTGGGCCTCAAGGGAGTACAGGAACAGGCCCACCTGTTGGCTCATCACCTGGGTTGCCGTGACCGTGAATCCAGATCCGGCGCTCGCGCTCGGCAGTCCCGAGGAGCCGATCGCCGGCGTGCAACCCAGACTGTTGGTCTTGGCCGAGCAGAACACGACCGGTGTCGAACAGCGATCGCGCAGGAACACGTCGAAGACCCCGTTGGCATCCCCGGGAACCAGGTTCGAGGCGCGACTGTCGAAGGCCACGTAGCGACCGTCGGCGGACATCGAGAGCATGCCGTCCGTGTTCCCGTTGCTCTCTCCGCCGAGGGCATCGACGCTCACGCGGGTCGTCTGGCCTGCCCAGCGGTCCCGGAGGAAGGCATCCACGACGCCGTTGGTGTCCCCGTGGACCACGTTCGCGGCACCGGAATAGAAGGCCACGAAGCGGCCGTCCAGGGACATCCCCTGCAGATCCGACCAGCCGGCGGCCGGCGCCCCGGTCAGGTCGACGCTGGCGCAGGTGGTTTCTCCCGTGACGAGGTCGCGCACGAAAGCGTCCCAGTTGGAGTCGGTGTCGCCGCTCACCAGGTTCGACGCGGGGGACGCGAAGGCCACGAATCGGCCATCGCTCGAGACGGCGGTCGTCGTGCCGGTGGCCTGATTGGCTTGAACGCCCGCAGTCGAGACGCTGACGCGCGTCGTCGTGCCCAGCAGCAGGTCGCGCACGAAAGCGTCAGCAACGAGGTTCACGTCGGGAACCACGACGTCGGTGGCGCCGCTGACGAACACCACGAAGCGGCCCCGGGCTGAAATCGAGGGGTGGCGGCCCGCCCCACACTGGAGACCCGCGGCCGACAGGCTGGCGCGGATCGTCTGCGCGGTCTGACGGTCGTGCACGAAGACGTCGTATTGCATGTTCGTGTCGCCCGGCACCAAGTTGGTCGCCAGACTCTCGAAGGCCACGAAGCGGCCGTCCACGGAGATCGCCGCCTCGCGCGAGTCGCTGTTGGACGAGAGGCCGTTCGAGGCCACGCTGACCAGGGTCGTCACTCCCAGGAGCCGATCGCGAACAAAGATGTCGGTGACGTTGTTGGCATCGCCTGCCACGAGGTCCGAGGCCAGGCTCTCGAAGGCCACGAAGCGGCCGTCCCCCGAGATCGACGCGCCGCTCGAGACACTATTGCCGACCGCGCCGCCGGGCGTGACGCTCACGCAGCTCGTCTGTTGCGCGAGCACGTCGCGGACGAAGACGTCCACCAGTCCGTTCCCATCCCCGGGGACGAGGTTGGCCGCCCAGCTCTCGAAGGCCACGATGCGGCCGTCCGCGGAGAGCGCCGAGAACAGGGACTCGTCGTCGCCCTCGGTGCCCGACGACGAGAGGCTCACGCGCTGCGTCGCCTGGGAAAAACCGGTTCCCGCCAGCAGGGCGAACGCCAACGACCGAATCAGGGCCAAGCGTGTGATGGGCTTCATGGAGAGCCTCGGAGGGAGATCGTGCCCACCCCAGGGGTTCGCCTGGGGAAGGCGGAGCAGAGGATCGGCCGCCTGCCAGGTGGCCACGCAGGCAGCCGCGAAAGCGGCCTGCCACCAAGAGCCTAGCATTCGTGGTCGAATCGGGGCCTCGACCGGCCGGAGGATTCCGCGGGGGCGCCCACAAGGGTCAAGAGCCTTGGCAGCGCTCAGGGGCGATCCCACGGGGGTTCCCACGGTGTCGGCAGGCACCGACTTCGCGGTCGAATCGAGCCCCATTCCCGCGGGCAAGCCGAGGCCCGTCGAGCGCGCTGCCGCCGGCGTGGCGCGGGCCCAACCGGATGCGAGCCCCGCTCGCGGCCACGCGCGGCGGGGTTGCACCGCCCCGTCGACGATGAGGAGCCCCCCGCCGCTGCAACGGCGCCCCGTCCCCCGCCTGTTCCCCAGTGGGCGTGTTCGGGCCGACCTCGCCCACGCCCGCGCGATCTGGGGCACCACGACGAGTGCCGGATGCCCGCACAAAGGACTCGGAGCCGGCGTCCGCGGAGGTTCCGCGGGCGCCGGCTCCGAAAATCCGAGCGGAGACCGCGTCGAGGGTCACTCGACGCGTCTCCGATCCATGTCAGTCGCAGATGGTGTACTCGAGGCCGTCCGACAGCGTCGCGTTGTTCGGAGCGGGGAAGCCGTTGTCACGGCCCCAGAACTGGCAGTTCACCACGGTGCCGGACACCGTCAGGAAGGCCTGCGGGGTGCCGCCCAGAGCGCCCACCGCGAAGGCGTTCATGTCGATCGAGTACACGCCCGAGCAGTCGTTCGGCGGAGGATTGCCGCCCGAGTTCAGCGGGATCGAGCGACGCACAGGCGTGCCGATGCAACGCAGGCCGCCCGAGAACGGAACCGCCGCCTGACCGCCGTTGGTGTAGATCAAGAGGCCCGGCTTGTTGTTGATCACGTTCGAACCGGTCACCGTGAAGCCCGAGCCCGCGGTGGCGCTGGCGTTACCGGTCGAGGAGATCGTCGGCGTGCAGCCGAGCGAGTTGATCTTCGCCGTGCAGTAGACCAGCGCGTTGCTTTGGCAGGCGCCGACCTGGACCGCCATCTCCATCTCCGCGTTCAGCGGGGTGGTGACGACCACGGGCGTCGAGGCGCCGGTGGTCAGGTCAAGGGTCACGAACGTGCCCGTGCCGCCGCCGGTGTAGGCCGTGGCGTAGAGCGTGTCCGTGGACCAGTCAAAGTCCATGCCCTGGGCGAAGTTCGTCGCCAGGCCGGTTGCGCCGATCAGCGTGCCCGCGCCCGTGGTGGTGTCAATCGACCAGAGGGTGTCCGTGCTGATGTTGTTGCCAAACAGCCGGTTTTGGCTGTCGATCGAGATGTCGATGATGATCGCGTTGGTGATCGGTCCGACGAGGGTGAACACGCCCGTGGTGATGTCGCCCGTGTAGAGGTTGGACACGCCCAGGGTGGCGTCGTACTGGCTCAGGTACCAGGTGCCTGACGTGGTGCAGGTGATGCCCGTGGCGCCCGCCCCGACGACAGGACCCGTGACCACGCCCGCCGACGTGAACACGCCGGTGTTCAGGTCGAAGGTGCCGAAGCTCAGCGAGCCGTTGTCGACCCCATAGAGGGTCGTCGCCGTCTCGTCGAAATCGATCGCGAACAGCGGGGCGGCTTGGGGACCGACGTTCACGAAGTTCGCCACGAAGTTGGCCGAGGCCTCGCTGCGGAAGAATCGGGCCTGCCGCAAGTCGATTCCGTAGATGGTCGACTGGGCCGGGGCCAACGAACCGACAGCGACGAGGCTCGCGAGAGTGAGAAGCAAGTTGGTGGTCTTCATCTGATTTCTGGGTTCCTGAGTTTTCGGCAAGGGGAGCTTGTCCGGGATCCACTGGGGTCGGGGATGCCCGGGCAAGCGCTGATGAGGCGGAAGTGACACATGCGTTGGAGCCCCGAAAAGCGCCCTCGTTCGGAAGAACAAGGCCTCCAAGGCTCCTGGTCGAAGGGTAGCACCCCCTGGCTAGGATGCAACTTTGCGCGTGGGCCGCTCCCCCTCCGCGCCGGTCCGCGCCGGCAGCCTCGGGCCGCGCCTCCGCCCCGTGAAGGCAACCTTGGGGCGACGCAGGAGATCCGATCCCGAAACACAGATTTTGCATTCGGTTGGGGATGACTCTCGGATGGTCCCTACCGAAGTTGCCCCAAACTCCTTTACGGCATCGCCCGATCCCAGGGCCTGGGATGCAGGCCTCGTGCTCCCCTGACAGGAGCCGTGACCGGGCATTCGTTGGATTCGTGTGAGCCGGTGCGGGAGGGGGGGGATCGTGATCCTTCGGAAGGATCAGGACCCTCCACGGAGCGGCCACATTCCGTGGTTCCGGCTCGCCGTGGTGGCCGAGGCTCGACCAGCGCAAGGCAGCCGGCGGCGCAGAGAAGTCGATCGCACTTGCGACAGCCTGGTCGCGCGCAAGTTCCTCGCTCGCCACCGCATCCGCGGCAAGCCCCTGGACCTGGCGCGGGCACGCGGCGAACCACGGACCTTCGACGGGTGACTTCGACGCCCGCAGGCGTCCACGGGCTCGCACGCTCCGCCTCTGCGCCCGGTTGAGCATAGTCGGCGGAGCCAAGGCTGCTCTCTCAGACAGGGATGGACGTCCTGCAACGCCACTCCACACGGCATCCAGTCCACCGAATGCGACGGCGAGGGCGTCTGGCGGGCTCCTGCCGGCGGCGAGCCCACGAAGCAGGCCCCCCAGGCCCGACGCGTCAACGCATCCGCGCGCCGGGGCAGTGAGGCTGAACCCGCGGACCTGTCTACGTGCTGGAGCCTGTGGGCCTGGTCGGTGAAGCCGGGCTCGCCGTGATGGCTAGGGCCACGGCCACAGCGCGAGAAGACCGGAGCGCGCCCGCGGGTGTGGCGCCGGCGGGACCTGGGTCACTACTCAGCTATGGGGACGTGGCTCAAGGTATTCGTCGATCCCCGTGCCGCGGGTGGCGGTCCTATGTTGAGGGCGAACGAGCGGCGCCCGCCGGGTGCATGCGTCCCCTGCCGTCGCGTGAGCGGGCAGAGGGCTCATGGGGACCCAGAAAATCGGGTGTTCCCGCATCCATCCCCCCCCACGAAATCGTCGTCGGTCACCCGAGACGCCAGCCCGAGGAGCAAACCATGAACGAAGCAAACACCCTGACAGCGGAGAAGTACGGCGTCGTTTCGGCGTCCAAGATCATCGGCGAGGCCGTGATCAACCGCCAGAACGAGAACCTGGGCAAGATCAACGAACTCGTCTTCGACGCCAGGAGCGGTCGCTTGGCCTACGCCGTGCTCTCCTTCGGCGGCTTCCTGGGCATGGGCAACAAGATGTTCGCCATGCCCTGGGGTGCGTTCGAGTTCTCCTCCACGGAGAACAAGCTGATCCTCAATGTGGACAAGGAGAAGCTGAAGTCGGCCCCCGGCTTCGACTCGTCCGCCAAGTGGCCGGACTTCGCCGACCGGACGTGGGGCACCGGCATCCACACGTACTACGGCACCGATCCCTACTGGAAAGTCTGAGAACGACGACTCGGGCGCTCGCCGACGGGCCACGTCGCGCGCAGGCGAGTGCCTGATCAAGGGCCAGGGCTCGCCCGGCACGGTGGATCGCTCTTGCGGAGCACCTTCGGTTGCCGAGCGGCCATTCACAACAACACGGAGCACCCCATGAGTACAACCCTGATCGTAATCGTCGTCCTGGTTTTGCTCTTCGGCGGAGGCGGCGGGTACTACTACTCGCGGCGCCGCTAGTCCGAGACGTCCGAACGCAGTCGCTCGCAACCTCGCCGGCCTCAGCCGTCGGAGGTGGCGGGCGACGCGGCGTTTCGAATGAACATGACCCGAGGGTGTGCTGTGCCGAGCGCCTGGGGCCGTCCGTCATCGATCGCCGGGACCCGGCCGCGGCGTGCCGGCCAAGCAGAGAGACGCCTGTTGGAGTTCGTGAGCCAGCGATTCTCGCGCGCCGCCGCTTTCGAACACGACGAGTTCGTCGGGGCGTTCATCGACCTCCCCCACCCGCATGGTGATCGCCCTCAGGCCGGCCAGGCTCGGAGCGTCGGCGTCGATGCGCATCCGATCAAGCGCGAGGTCGAAGGTGTGCGACGTCGCTGCGAGCCACGCCGCCGTCTGCCAGGGCTCGCGTTGGCCAGGGGCGTTGCGCAGCACGAGCTCGCCGCGGAATTCACCGCGCCGCGTGGCGTCGGCGTGGGCCTCGATCCGCTCGCGCAGCGAGTGCGCGGGTGCGCCACCTTCGACGCGGTGCTCGTGCAGGTGGACGAGTCCGCGGAACAGCCGTTCGATGTCCGAGTCCGGCAGTTGCTCGACGACCCGCTCTAGGGCGATTCGGAACTCGTGGTCCGACCAGACACGGATTCGTGCGCGCAGGGACTCGCGGTCGAGGTTGCTGTTCATGGACGTTGGGTGACGCGGCCGAGGAGCATGTCGCGAGGGTGCCTCTGCGGCTGCCTGCGGACAAGGACCGCCCAGAGGTCATTCGCGACGGAGCGCCCCGCTGGACCAGCCGCGTAACCGTCAATGCGGGGCTTCGACCCAGGCCCTTGGCGGGAGGAGACGCTGGACAGTCGATCTTCCCATCGGGTACTCCCGGATCGGGTTCCGGCCCATGGCGAGCTGCCGCGCGATCCGACGCACGCTCTCGCCCATCCGATGAAGTCGAGTCACCTCCTGCAGTCGATGCATGTCCGTCCTCCTGGCAGCCATCCCGGGTACTCCTTGGCTCCGATGGCCGAGAAGGAGGGCGGGCGATGCAGCCCGGACGCGGACCGAGGCCCCCCCCAGGGGGGTGGATCCGCTTGGCCGAAGCAGGGTGGATCCACTTGGCCGAACTACGGGGGGCTCTGAACCCCGAGCTGTGACACCCAGCCGCGGGCGCCCGGTGGTGGAGCCGTCGCCCGGAGGCGCATCCACGTGCGCGGTGCAGATCAGTCCCCGCGCCGGGTTCAGCCGGGACCTGTACAGGTCGCGCCCCGAACCCGCAGGAACGGCGCCACAGACAGCTGCCCGGTTGTCGCAGTTCCTCGCGTGACTGCGGCCCCAGCAGTTCAGCGCCACCAGCTACCCCCGCCGAGGGTGGGAGATTCGCAGGGGGATAGTCCGTGGCCGTTGGCCGCTCCGGCCCAGTCTGGTCTACTTCTGGGACTTCCCAGCCCCCCTGCTGGCCCCCGACTGCGGCAGCAGGGCGAGTCGCCTCCTCCCCGCCGGCCCATTCGCTCCACCCCATGCGTGAATCCGCATCTGCCCAGACACCCGGGTGGGGATGTTCGCCACCGTTCGCAATCGTCGGGGGGTCGTCTCCGCCGTCGAGCCGTTCGATGGTCACGCAGGCCGGATCCACCTCGTCCACCTCGAGTACAAGGACGACCAGCACCCGCTCGAGGAACAGCTGCTCTGGGAACTCGAACCCCGGAGGGAGCTCCTGGAGCCGACCGCGCTTCCCCAGGCGTCCTCCGACCCCATGCCCGTCGAGGACTACGACGCCCTCGTGCGAGCCGCACGCTGGACCTCGGCGACGCCTCTGCTCGATCCCGCTGGCACGGCGGCCTGGACCCGCCCCCCATCTCGAGCCCGTTCCACGGGGCCGTGCAGGTCGAGGACTTCCAGCTCGTCCCGCTCCTCAAAGCCCTGCGCATGCCGCGCGTCAACCTGCTCATCGCCGACGACGTCGGACTGGGCAAGACCGTCGAAGCCGGCCTGATCCTCAGCGAGCTACTCCTCCGCCGCCGCATCCAGCGCGTCCTCATCCTCACGCCCGCCTCGCTGCGCCTGCAGTGGCGCGACGAGATGTGGGACAAATTCTCGCTCCCGTTCGACCTGGTCGATCGCGCCGAAACCCACGCGCTGCGCAAGCGCCTCGGCATGGATGCGAATCCCTGGCGGTCGTTCAGCCGGATCATCGCCTCGTACCACTACCTGCGGCAGGACGACGTTCGCGACCAGTTCCTCGCCGCCTGCCGCACGCCGGACGGATCCCCCCATCTTCCGTGGGACCTGCTGATCGTCGACGAGTGCCATAACCTGATGCCCTCGGCGTTCGGGGAGGACAGCGACCTCTGCCTCATGCTGCGGCTGATCGCGCCGCAGTTCGAGCATCGCCTGTTCCTCAGCGCGACGCCGCACAACGGCCACACTCGCTCGTTCACCGGCCTGCTGGAGATCCTCGATCCGGTGCGCTTCAGCCAGACCGACGAACTCAAGCCCGCCGAGAAGGCGCGCATCCAGCAGGTCGTGCTGCGGCGCCTCAAACGCGAGATCAACGCGCGCACGAACCCACCGCGCTTCTGCACGCGAAACGCCCCGCGATCACGGCTGCTCAAGCTCTCGGCCCCGGAGGCAGCCCTCTCCGCCGCCTTCGATGCGTTCCGCAAGAAGGTCCGAGCACTCGTCAGCACCGGCGAAGGCCGTCGTCGTCGGTCCGGCAGCTTCGCGGTCGAGATCCTCGGCAAGCGCCTGCTGAGCTGCCCCACGTCGTTCGCGGAGTCCTGGCGCCGAGCGAAGGAAGGCCTGGCGGAGCTGAAGGCCGCCTCCGACGCCGAACTCGCCGCCGTCGAGCGCAACGTGCGCCAAGACACCGGGGACGATCGCGAGGCGCAGTCGCGTGAAGCGACCGCTGCCGGCGTGGTCGGCGCCTGGCTCAAGGCCGTCGCCGACGACCTCGTGCCGGAGATCGCGGCCCTCGACCAGAGCCTGGCTGACCTCGGGTTCAACCTCGCCCGCGACAACATCATCGACCAGGACCCGAAGCGGGACGCCCGCTTCGAGGATCTGGCGCCCTCATCCAGGAACTCCTGCGGACCGACAAGCGCTGGCGCGCCGACGAGCGCCTCGTCGTCTTCACCGAGTACAAGACGACTCTCGACTACCTGACCCGCCGCCTGCGCACGCTCCACGAGGCGGAGCGCATCCTGACCCTCTTCGGCGGCATGGACGAGACTGAACGCGACCTCGTCAAGCAGACCTTCAACGATGCGTCGACACCGGTGCGCATCCTGCTCGCGACCGACGCGGCCGCCGAAGGCCTGAACCTCCAGCAGACCGCGCGCTACCTGCTCCACTTCGACTGTCCCTGGAACCCCTCGAAGCTCGAGCAACGCAACGGCCGCATCGACCGCCACGGCCAGGCGCGCGACGTGACGATCCACCACTTCGTCAGCGACGAGGACCAGGACCTGCGCTTCCTCGATCACGTCCTGCGCAAGGCCGACGAGATCCGCGAGGACCTCGGCTCGGTCAACGAACTGTTCGACGAAGCCGCGCACCGCCGGCTCGTCGACGGCGAGAGCCTGTTCTCGGTCAAGGCGGACCTCGACGCCCGCGTCGAGAAGGCGCGCGGCCGGTCAGCGATCGAAGCGGACGCCACCGTCGAGACGACCTCGGACGGCACGTCCGCGGGCCGCGACCTGGAGGCACTGGTGGCGGAGATCGACCTCGACCCAAGTCCCTGCGCGACACGCTCGAGTCCGCGATGGCCATACACGCGGGCCGGCCCCAGCTCGACTGCTCCGACGAGGTCAAGAGCTGCAAGCTCATCCACCCCAACCTCGCCGGCTGGGCGGGACGATCGACGACTCCTGCGGCGCCCGAAGGGACCGCGCGGACTCGTTGCGCGCCTCGCGTTCACGGCCGATCCCTTCCTGAAGAAGATCGGCGAACGGACCGTCTTCTGCCCGCGGCCTGACGTGCTGCTGATGCACCTCTCGCACCCGATGCTGCAGAAGGCACTCAGTTCGCTCACCCGCCGGCGCTTCCCCGGTACGGGCGACACCGTGTCGCGCTGGACCGTGAGGCTCGGCGGAGTGCCTGCGGGAGTGGATGCGCTCATCCTGCTCAGCGTCGAAGAACTCGCGGTCAACGACCTGCGCGAGGCGTTCCACCACTGGGTGCGGACGATCGCGTTCCCCATCGTCCGAGGTGCGCTGGGTGTGCCGCTCCCGCACAACCCGGCGATCCAACTGCGCGGCGCGCGCACGACGCACGATGCCGCGCATCTCGAGCGGGCCCGCTCCCTCTACGAGGACCTGGAGCCCGAGTTGGGCAGGGCTCTCGGCGAGCACGCCCGCACGCTCACCACACGCCTTCGCCAAGCTCTCGAACAGTCTCACACGCAAGCGCGTGCGCAGGAGGACGAACGCTACAAGAGCCGGCTCGGCGAGGTCTCCAAGCTGATCGTCGAGAACACCCTCGCCAAGCTGGAGCGCGAGATCGAGCGGCTCCAGCGCGAACGGCAACAGGGCCTGCTGTTCGAGGACGGAGCACGCCTCGACGACTTGATCGGCGACAAGCAGTCCGAGGTCACCCGCCGGCGCAGCCACTACGAGGAGGTGCGCAATCAACTCGATCGCGAGCGCAAGCGGATCCTCGAGCACTTGCTGCCCAAGCGACACAAGATGCCCGGGGACGCTCAGGCGTTCCCGGTCGGGGTCGAGATCCGCCTGCCCGGAGTCCCGGCGTGAGCGCACCGGAGCTGCTCGGCTGGGACCGACTGCGCCACGGCGGGCTGATGCTCGAGGCGCGGCGGCTGCGCCGACTCGCGGACTACGTCCCGCCCCCGCTGCCGTCCTTCTACGAGCGCGAGCTGCGCCGCCAGGCGAGCGCCGTCCTCGATGGAAGCGCGGACGTGCCCGAGTTCCTGTCCTTCGTGCTCCAGAAGGTGTGCAGCCTCTCGAACGACGCCACGGCAGAGCACGGTGGGACGTGGCAACGAGGCTCACAGGTCGGCGCCGAGTGGAGCCGGACCTCGGTCACCGGCGAGGCGGTCAAGCCGCGGCAGCTCTGGCGCGCCAACGCGGGAGGCACGCTCCCGGTCTTCTACGACAAGGAGCCGCGCATTGGCATCGGCCGCGGGCGCAAGACCGCGAGCCAGGTCGTCCAGTGGCTGCGCGCAGGCTCAGGAGCGACTCGCGCTCCTGACGAACGACCGGCAATGGCGGCTGATCTTCGCCGGCCTCGACTTCGACGCGTACGCCGAGTGGGACGTCGACCTGTGGTTCGAGGAGGGCGAGCTGTCGCCGCAGGTCACGGCGCTGCGCTCCCTGCTCTCGCCCGCTCTATGGACGAACGCAAACAAGGACGCGCCCGCTCCACTCCTCCAGGCGATCCTCGACAGCCGGAAGGGACAGGCAGAACTCTCCGCGGTGCTCGGCGAGCGAGTGCGCGAAGCAGTCGAGCTGCTGGTTCAGGCGCCAACGAAGCCTGAACGAGCACTGCGCCGACGTCGACCCCGCCGAGATCTGCCGCGCCGCGTGCCGGGTCGTCATGCGGATGGTCGTCGTGCTGTTCGCCGAGTCACGCGAGCTCCTGCCGCGGACAACGCCATCTACCACGGCTCGTACGGCCTCGGCGGCCTGCTCGAGGAGCCAGAGAAGACCGCCGCGCGGGGCGGGAACCGTCTCGCCCGATCCTGGAACGCCTGGCCGCGCGTGCTTGCGCTGTTCCGCCTGGTCTCGGCCGGCTCCATCACCCGAACCTCTCCGTGCCGGCCTATGGCGGAGAACTGTTCGCGCTAGCCGCCCGGACGCGATCGACGGACTCACGCGCGCGCTGCACGTGTTCGAAACCGCCTGCTTCGATCGCGACCTGCTCTCCGACCATGAGGTGCGTGCGATCCTAGAACGCATCACGCGCACGCGCGTGAAGATCCGCCAGGGCCGCGCCAACACCTGGGTACCGGCTCCGGTCGACTTCTCCGACCTCTCCAGCGAGTACATCGGGATTCTCTACGAGGGCTTACTCGACTTCGAGCTCAAGACCGCTCCGAGCGGCGACCCGATCATCTTCCTCGCCGTCGGCAACCAGCCCGCGCTGCCGCTCTCTCGTCTCGAGGCGATGGACGACAAGGCCCTCGCCAACCTGCTCGAGAAGATGAAGGACACGAGCAAGGACGAGGACGACGAGGCGGAGGCCTCCGACGACGCTGAGAGTGAGCCCGACTCTCCCGAGGGCGCTGAAGTCGACGACGCAGACGAGTCTGGGGACGAGGTGGACTCCGCCGCCGAGCAGGATGTCGACGGCCACCAAGACGAACGCCACAGCACGCGCACGCGCGCCGAGGTCTGGGCACGCCGCGCCGTGGTCATGGGCAAGGCTCGTTCGCAAGCCGAAGGGCAAGCTCACGCCCGAGAAGCAGCTCGCGCACGATCACGCGATCGAGCGCAAGGCGCGCCAGATCGTCGCCAAAGTCATCCTGCCCGGTGAGCGTTTCCTCGTGCGCTGGGGCGGGACGCGCAAGGGCTCGGGCACGTTCTACACGCGTCCCGGCCTTGCGATTCCGACGGTGCAGCGCACGCTGCGACCGCTCGCCTTCGAGACGCCAATCGGTGCCGACGGCCAGCCCGATCGCATGGCCCCCGGCGGCGGCGTGGAAGCCCAAGCGCCCCGAGGAGATCCTCGCGCTCAAGGTCTGCGACCCCGCGTGCGGCTCGGGCACGTTCCCCGTCGCCGCGCTGCGCTTCCTGACGGACGCCATCTTCCAGTCGCTGCACCATCACGGACGGATCACGTCCGACGGCGAACGCGGTGTCGTGCGCCTGCTCGAGGCTCCGCCGGCTGTCGACGTCGTGCCAGGGCGCGCTGGCGACGAGCTGGCTCCGTGCCGTCCCGAAGACGCCAACTTCGAGCCGCGGCGAAGGCGATCCTGCGGCGCCACGTCGTCGAGCGCTGCATCTACGGCGTCGATCTCGATCCGCTCGCGGTCGAGCTGTGCCGTCTGGCGCTGTGGATCGAGACAATGGACCGGACGCTGCCGTTCTCGTTCCTCGACCACAAGATCAAGTGCGGCAACGGGCTCGTCGGCGCGTGGTTCGATCAGTTCCAGCACTACCCGGTGATGGCCTGGAAGAACCGCGAGGGCGGCGACAAGGGCCATACGAACGGCGTGCACTTCGAGAAGGAGGTGCGCACGAAGGCCATCAAGGCCTTCGTCACGGAGCTGGGCCCCAATCTCGGCGACGCCGTTCGCGGCCAGATGCGGCTCTTCGCGCCACCGGGCGGCTCACCAGCGGAGGCCCTGGCGAAGGCGCGCGCGACGCTGGCGAAGATGCACGAGCTGTCCGTGCAGGACAGCGAAGAACGGGCTCGGCTCTACCAGCGACGACTTCGTCGGGGGCGAGGGCTACCGCGCGCTCAAGGCGGCGATGGACCTGTGGTGCGCGTGCTGGTTCTGGCCGACGGACCGAGATCGAAGTACGCCGCTGCCGAGCACGTTCGCTTCGCCGCCGGAGCCGACGCTCGACGTCGCCAATCACGTCGCCGCGCACAAGCGGTTCTTCCATTGGGAACTGGAGTTCCCCGACGTGTTCCGCGACGCACGTTCGGGCTTCGATGGCGTCCTCGGGAATCCTCCGTGGGAGACCTTGCAGCCAAACTCCAAGGAGTTCTTCTCGGACATCGATCCGCTTTACCGCTCGTACGGCAAGCAAGAAGCCCTCGGCAAGCAGAAGGAGTACTTCGGAGACACGACGCCATCGGCGGATCCGACGACTACGCTCGGACGAGCGACAGGGAGCAAGTGGCTCGACTACACCGCAGGGTTCGCATGCGACTCGAACTGGATGAAGCTCGCAGCTCGGCCCTTCGGCGATCCCGATCGAGCGCAAGATAACGTCGAGCGCTTCTCAATCGAGCGGGGCAAGGAGAACGAGTTGCTTCACAAGCGCTGGCGTGAGATCCGGAGCAAGAGTCGCGGCTTCACCGACGCCGAGCATCCGTTCCAGCACCGAGGCGAAGGCAAGGCTTACACCTACAAGCTCTTCCTCGAGCAAGCGCACGCGCTATTGCGGATCGGCGAGCGCCTCGGCTTCATCGTTCCCTCCGGCCTGTACTCCGACCACGGGACCGGCGATCTACGCGCGCTGTTCCTCGACCGCTGCCGGTGGGAGTGGCTCTTCGGCTTCGAGAACCGCGACGCGATCTTCGAAATCCACCGCAGCTTCAAGTTCAACCCGATCGTCATCGAGAAGGGCGGCACGACCGAGGCGATCCAGACCGCCTTCATGCGCCGCAAGCTCGAGGATTGGGAGCGCGCCGGAGTCGCTCGCGACGCCGTACACACGCGCGCAGGTCGATCAGTTCAGCCCGCGCTCGAAGGCGATCCTCGAGATCCAGTCGAAGCGCGATCTCGAGATCCTCGAGAAGATCTACGCGAACTCCGTACTCCTCGGCGACGAGGGCCCCAACGGCTGGGGCATCAAGTACGCGCAGGGCGACTTCAACATGACGAGCGACTCGAAGCTCTTCCCCCCGCGCACGAAGTGGGAAGAGCAGGGCTACCGCCCCGACGAGTACAGCCGCTGGCTCAAAGGCGACTGGCGCCCGATCGCCGAGCTGTGGGCCGAACTGGGCGTGCAACCGCTCCCCACCGGCGAGCGCCGCTGCGCCCAACCTCCCTACGACACCCTCCCAATCCCCCGCGCCGACATCCCCGCTGGCATCATCCTCTCGCGCAACGCCGACGCGTGGCTGCGGGAGACCGTCGTCGAAGGCACGGCGCCTTTTACACGAAGGAGCGATCGCCACCAATGATCCTACGGCCAAGGGTTGGGTCGTGGCAAGGGCCCCGGTGCGAAGTGGGAGAAGATTCCGCCGAAACGAAAGAGTACCGGACCCCCAATTCCTCATCTCTGCGGGTGCGCGACAGCGGAAATCAGCGGACGGCGGTGGATACGACCTAAGCCACAAGCGGGTGGATCTGCCACAAATGAGCGTTCGATGATCGCCTGCGTGCTTCCTGGTTTCCGGGGGGACACCGCTGCCCTGTTCTGGTGCACCAGCGTAGATCCAGACTTGCGACTCGGCAGTCTTGGAGACCTCTCTGAGCTTTGCAGGATCACGCGTCTTCGGCTGGGTGAAGCTTGCACCTCGACTATCACGTGTACGAGGCAAAATCCTCTGCCCGCGCTACTCATGCCTGCGCTCTTGGCCCATGGGTGTGTCGCTCACCGCCCTGGGCGAGTGGTAGTGCGGTTTGGCTTGCTGTACGTCATGGGCAAGGGGAGGAGTCACGTACTTGGCGCTCCCAATGGTCCCTCACTGCGCACGAGCGTCTGCGGATGAGCTGTGCTGTGGATGCAGTTGTCGCAGCTCTCTTCGGACTCACGCTCGATGACCTAGCGAGCCTACTCGGAGACTGCGCCCACCCGCAGTCGAGCCGTCACAACTGACGCATTCGCGCGCGTCCTGATTCAAAAGGGTTTTGGCGCATCGAGAAAGGTTGGACCCGGAAACGGCGCCACACCGTCTTGACGCTCGTCGCCTTCAACGATCTCCAAGAGAAGATCGCCGCTGCGGGTGGCGACCGAGGTCGAGGTATCGAAGCCTTCCTCACCCAGAACGACGGCGAAGGCTGGCTGCTCCCCGAGACCCTGCGCCTCGCCGACTACGACCTCGGCCACGACGACCGCGCGAAGGAACCCCAACCCGTCGCGAGCCGCTTCGGCTCTCGCTTCTACGACTGGCAACTCGCCCAGTCCCCCGAAGAATCCTGGCGCGAATGCCACCTCCACGCCCGCAACCTGCTCGGCAAGCCCGGCTACCTCGACCTGCTCGCCGACACGCTGCTCGACAAGCCAGTCTCGGCATGGGCCGAAGCGCTCACGCACGCGAGCGATATCACGGCCACGGAAGACCTCATCCACGTCTTCACCCGTCCGCTGGCGCACTTCGCCGCGGACACCTGGCGCTCGTCACTCGACGCCATCGGCTACCTCATCACCTCTCGCGGCCTCCCGTTCGAGCACGCCCACCGCGTGGCCCTCGTGGAGCGCACACTTCGATCCACCTTCGGGGAGCGGCGACAACCTGCCCTACGGGCGACGCTGGACTTGCTCGGGTCCGCGGACGTCGATGCGATCCTCACGCGCCTCCTGAAGATCAGGAGGACGACACCGACACCGCCTGGCGCAACCTGATCCGCGCTTGCATCGATCCGCAGCGGTTCACGCGCCTCTCCTCGGCCGCCTCCACCCGTAGCACCGGCGCCCAGCCAACCGCGAGCGCCGAGGCGCCGCCGGCAACGCCGTCCAAGCAGCCGTCGCTCTTCCCGGAGCCCAAGAGCTGAGACGATGCACCTCGATCAGTTCACATCCCCCCTTGCCGAATGGAGTGACCTCGAACTCACGGACATGGTGCTTGCGTACCGCAAGGCCAAGGCCGACTGCTTTTTCGAGCGCGCTCTTTCACTTGCACAGGACTTCGCCGACTACGAGCAGAATCTCGAAACGAATCTCAACGCGCTACTGCGCCGCCTTCGATCGCGAAGCGCACCGATCTGGTCAGGATCCACGCCTGCTCGGAACGACACATCTTGTTGCGAAGAAGCTCTCGATCGAACCACGCGATGGAGCATCACGAGCGAATGCGAAGGCGATCGAACATGCCTACTTCTCGGACAAACGTCGTGCGTTCGAGCATGTCGCGGGCACGCAGAACCTGACCGCAGAGTTTCGCATCGCAAGCAGGTTCCCGGTTGATCTGCACACCCTCTCTGCGTTGTGGGTCAACCGCGTCGGTCATCGCTTCGACGCGTGCCTGAAAGACCGGGCATATGGATCGCGCGTTCGGCGGTACGGAGACGACGGTGCGCCCAACACGGGCTCCTACCAGATCAAGGCGCTGGGCAGCATGGCTCCGTACTTCCTGCCCTACCGGAGCTGGCGGGAGAACGGGCTGTCGGCGATGCAGTCGGCGCTCGACGAGGATCAGAAGATCGTCGCCGTGACGCTGGACATCCGGAACTACTTCCACCGCGTTGACCCTCAGTTCATCCTCGACCCGGCGTTCCACAACTCGATCGGTCTCGGAGACGAAGACGATGCGGCCGACGTGGGCGCAAGGCCGGCCCTGACCCCCGTTGAACTTGAGCTAACCAAGATCCTGCTCGGTGTTCTCCATGCGTGGGGCGAGCACGCCGCGCAAACCATCCGAGACAGCCAGGGCGGCGCCACGGGTGTTGAAGTGTTTCAAGGCATCGGTGGACTTCCGATCAGGTCACCGCGTCCGCTTGATGGCGAACGTCCTCCTGTGCGAGTGGGACAAACAGATCGTCAGTGTCTATCGCCGATCTACTACAGCCAGTACGTCGATGACATGTTCCTCGTCTTGCGGGATCCCGAGAACGTGTCGGGTCCTGGGGAGCTCATGGACCGGGTTGCCCGGTTCCTACCGTCCGAGATGCTCACCAAGAGGGAGACTGATTCAGGCGTCGAGCGCCGCATTCACCTCGGACCGTATCAGGGCAAGACCGAGCTGGTGTTGCAGGATGGCAAGCACCGGATCTTCTTCCTGCACGGGCGTGCTGGACTCGATCTTCTCAGCGTGATTCGCCGTGAGATCGTTGATCTCTCCAGTGAGCGACGGCTCATGCCGGACCCCGACGCCCTAACGCGTTCGCCGGCTGCTCGAGCGCTCACCGCAGCCGCGGATTCGCGGGAGAGCGCGGACTCCCTACGCAGGGCTGAGGGTCTCTCCATCCGCAGGATGGGCTGGGCGATCCAGCTTCGCAGCGCAGAGACGCTCGCGCTGGACTTGCCAGCGGAGGATGAGGAATGGACGGAGCGACGCCGCGAGTTCTACCGGTTTGCGCGCGACCACGTGCTGCGCCCTGAGTGCTTGTTGGAGCACATGGACTATCTGCCGCGCCTCCTCGGCCTCGCGGTGGCTTCGCGTGACTGGGCCGATGCGCTGAGCCTGTACGACGCTGCGCTCGACGCGCTACGAAGGGTCCAGACGGTGTGCAGCGATCCGCACAACGGTCTCAAGTTGAACGGGCACCGCGTCGCGCAGGACTCCGAGGGCGCGTGGGCCCTCGTGCGCTCCAGCTTCGAGCAGATGGCGCGTGAGGCCGTTCTTCGCGCCTGGCCGTGGGGAACCGGACCGTTCGGTTCGCTGCCCGAGTTCACGCCGGGCGCTACCGAGAAGTTGATGGACCGGCTCTCCATCGAGCTGGTCGACCACCGCGCACAGGTCGTGAAGCTGTGCGAAGCAGACCTCGGTCGCACGCCGCTGAAGGAACATCGGCGACTCTACGGGTTGCCGGCTGAGCACGGCCTTGGGGCGACAGCTCGCCAAGGAGTCGTCTCCTGCTTCGATGCAGACGAGATCGACGTCATGCGGGGTTCCTGGGCAAGGCGAAGGCTCATCGCCGCAACCCATCCGCGGGGCACGCTCATCGACGGCGAGGGAGTCGCTCGTTCCCTACCTGTTCCCCACACGACCCTTCACGCCACGAGAGATCGCTGAGATTGACCCCGTGTGCGTCGGACTCGGCGAGGATGATGAGAAGGCTGGGCTGGAGCCGGCGGCGGCCGCAGGCGATGGGGAAGCTGGTTCGCGCGTTTCGTGGGAGCTGGACGCGGATCGACGTGGAGGCGCTGGTCGCTGCGCCGTCGGGCGACTCGGGCGATGCGCATGTTGTGCGCATAGGAATGCCTCGATCACCGCAGCGCCCGCTCTTGTGCCTTGCGAATCTCCGGACCGAGCCTCACGCGTGGCACGCCGCCGCGGAGGGCAAGCCGACCCTGACGATGAAGCGGTACCGCCAGCTGGTACGCCTCGTGAACTCAGTGTTGCGAGCTGACCCGAAGCCGCACTATCTCCTCTTGCCCGAGCTTTCGCTTCCGCGGCAGTGGGTGTCGAGCGTCGTGAACCGGCTCCTTCAATCCAAGATCAGCGTTATCGCCGGCGTCGAGTACGAGCATGTGCCTGGCGAACGTGTGCACAACGATGCGCTACTCGCGCTCACTGACGATCGACTCGGCTTCGACTCGTCGGTGCTGATCTGGCAGCACAAGTCAGCACCGGCTCCCGGAGAGGAAGAGGAGCTGCTCCGACTTCACCATCGGGGGTGGTCACCTGCATCGGCCCCGGACAAGGTCCGCGTGTACCGCCACAAGGACTTCGACTTCGGCGTGCTGGTGTGCTCGGAGCTACAGAACGTCCGCTACCGCGAAGCATTCAGGGCGAGGTGGACAGCTTGATGATCCTCGCCTGGAACAAGGACCTGGAAACGTTCTCGGCCCTCATCGAGTCGGCGGCGCTGGACGTTCACGCGTACGTGTCCTTCGTGAACAACCGCGCGTACGGCGACAGTCGCGTGCGCTGTCCCGCGAAGGGCCGCACCTCCGCGACCTTTGCCGAATCCGAGGAGGCAAGGACGACTACGCGGTGATCGTCGAACTCGATGTCACGCGCCTTCGGCGATTCCAGTCACGCGCGAAGAACTGGCCGCGCGAGAACGACCCCTACAAGCCTGTCCCGCAAGGATTCGTCATCGCGCAACGACGGCGAGAGATCCCTGACGACGAAGACCCTCGCACTTATTCGAAGGAGTGATGGCTTCCACCCCGGAGGCATCCACCATGTTCCACCTCACAGCTCGCGTGGCCTGGCACGACTCCCGCTGGAACGGGAAGGTGTGCCTCGCGCCATCTGGGAACTCGTTCTGCGTCGCGCTCGATCGCGTTCGAGAGGAACGGAACGACGAAGCAGAGGACGCCGTCGCGGGCCGACCTTGGGCCGAGCTAGGTCCGGATCAGCTTCCCGCGTGCAAGGCAGAATCGGGCGCCTTCATGAGCCCCGTGGAGTGGACGCGAGTCTTCGTTCACCCCTATGCCGACAACAAAGAAAGCGGCGGCTACACACGGGCGCGAAGCCGACGCGTCTGAAGGTGGCACCGTACTCGGCGTTCGGGTCCCCTTCGCGTGGATGGTGAGCCGAGACCAAGCCACCATCGAGGCGAAGCTGCCCGGAGCCTCTGCCGCCCGATGACACTCCGCCCTTTCCCAGTCCTTGGGTGTTCGGGCGCGCGCGTCAGGAGGCGCTCGTCAAGCTCTTCTTCGGCCGCTTGGTCCCGGAGAAGTCGCTCGTCTTCTTCTACTGCAAGGAAGGCAACCCCCTCGGTGATTCGATCACCCGCTTGATCGTCGGTGTGGGTCGAATCACCGGCGTCGATACCGTGCGCCACTACGAAGGGGACGGGGGTAAGCCTGGCTACCCGATGTGGGACCGCGCTTTCCGCCACTCGATCCGGCCCGATGGCGAGGACGGGTTCTTGATCCCGTACCACGACTACCTCGAACCCACAGGAGATCCAATCGAAGACGCTCGCCGGCTCGATCTCCTGCGGGAGATCGCCGTGCCGGCTGACCACTCTCATGTTCGCGTGTTCTCCTACGCCGCGGAGTTGGCCCCGCCGGACATCGCGCTCTCGAGCCTAGTGCGTTGCTTGGAGGCTGTACGAGTCATCCGTCGCCATGGAATCGCCAAGGGGCCGTGGGAGAGGCGGGAGGAGTGGCTCAACACTCAGATTGCGTCCGTCTGGAAGGACCGCGGAGCGTTTCCTGGCCTTGGATCGACTCTCGAGGCGTTCGGCGTACGGCTCGGCACCGCGCTTTCCCTCGAGTTGATCGCGTCAGGGGCTGTACACCGGGAGGCCGATCCGTGGCCGACCGTAGACGGCTCGCTCCGCGGCAAGAAGGCCCGCCCAGCCTGCTTATGCAGCGGACCTCAAGGCGGCGCGCGAAACGTGGGAGAAGCTCCCAGATGAGCGTCGAGCACTTCTCCTGCTCATGTCGCTTCGCGCTGACGCCGGACAGGCGCAGCGTTGGTTCAACGAAACGGACGCGCGAAGGGGACGTCAGTCCCGTGACTGACCGAGAGATCCTCGAGGCCCCTACCGCATGAGCGAGGTGGATCTCGGAGATTGGACCGACTCCGCGATCTCGGTTGGCATGGTGGACCGCGGTCTTCTGCCGGACAGCACGATCGCGGCGAAGCACCCGGTCCCGGTCCCATCCTTCATCGGCTCGCCCAACGAGCCCAGGCGCGTCCGCGCCGCCATTGTCGCCGTCCTGCGACAGGCTGCTACGAACGGCGATGCACTGCTCAGCGTGGCGGAGACCTTGCGCAGGGTTGCGCAACTCGACCTCGCACACCCGTGCACGATCAGCGCTGACTGGGTACAGGCGAACACCGCGGCGCTCGAGGTGTCGTCGACCCGGTGACGGTCACCGCGGGTCGATCGACAACCCCGGCGCTCCAGCTACATGACCTCCGTGAACGAGAGGACCGCCTTCGCTCGGTTCTCTCGAAGAGAGCGGCAAAGCAGATCCCGTCCATCCCGGCAGGTTGGCCCGCGCTCCTGGAGCAGGCGATCACAGATGCAGGAGGGACGTTTGATCCGAAGAATGAGCGTCACGTTGCAGCACTGGCGGAACAGTCCGAGGCTCTCGCGCGCCTGACGGCCCGCCGGCTGACCGTCCTTGTGGGGAAGGCCGGTACGGGAAAGACATCCGTCCTCGGCGCACTCATGCAGTGTGAACCGTTGGCGAAGGACGGGATCCTGCTACTTGCGCCCACGGGCAAGGCACGCGTCCGTCTCGGGAGAGCGACACGTGGCGCGGCGATGACCGTCGCACAGTTCCTTCACGGCCTTCATCGATACGACGGGTCGCGGCAGCGACCCCTTTTCACAGGGCCAGATCGATATCGCAAGGAAGACCGTCGTCATCGACGAGTGCTCGATGCTCACGATGGACGATCTCTCGGCCGTGCTCGAAAGCGCTGGATCTGGTGCACGTGCAGCGGTTGATCCTCGTCGGTGATCCGAACCAGTTGCCTCCCATCGGGGTCGGCCGCCCGTTCGCCGACCTCGTCTCCTACCTCGAAACGCCGACTCCGCCGGTCGGGGACGGAGTGCCCCTCGGGGACGCTCTGGGTCGACTTACGGTCGAGGTTCGAGCGACAACCGCCAGCGACACATCGGACACGCTCAGGCTCGCTTCGTGGTTCACGCGCGAGCGTCAGCCTGTGGATGCGGATCGTGTATTGAGCGACCTCGAACTCGGGAGGAGCTTCAACGACCTGGAGCTTCTCTTCTGGACGACCGCGGACGAACTACGTACATGCCTCCTCGGCGCGTTTCAGAAGCACCTCGGTCTCGCGCACTCCACAGATCTCGCCGGCTTCGACCAGTCCCTCGGCTTGGACGAACGTGGTTGGGTTCCGTTCGACGCGCCGAACGGATCTGAGCGTTGGCAGATTCTCTCGCCGGTCCGAAGCCAATCGCATGGCGTCCACGACTTGAATCGCTGGGTGCAACGTCGCTTCCGCTCGAAGGAACTAGAGGCGGGGTCGCATCCATGGGGCATGAGTCTTGGCGACGAGAGCATCGTCATCAAGGACAAGGTCATCCAGACGATCAACCAATGGCGAAGCGCGTATGACGGCTTGGCGTCGGAGAAGCACTACTTAGCGAATGGCGAGGTTGGTCTCGCTGCCACCAACAAGAACGGCTGGATGAATGTTCTCTTCGCCGGCCGTCCGAACCTGCGGTTCGGTTACGGGAAGCAGGACTTTCACTCGGGTGGCGGGCCTCTCGAACTCGCCTACGTGCTCACCGTGCACAAAGGCGCAGGGCAGCGAGTTCAAGAAGGTCTTCGTCGTGTTGCCGAAGAACTGCCGCCTTCTGTCGCGGGAGCTGCTCTACACGGCGCTGACCCGTTCTCGTGAGCAGATGATCCTGCTCATCGAAGGCAAGGACGCGTCGGTCCTGTTCGATCTCACGCGACCGGAACGCTCGGAGACTGCTAGGCGAAACACTAACCTGTTCCACGGCGTGATCCGCGTCGGCGACGACGAGATGCCTACGCCGAACATCTGATCCACCGGACCGAGAAGGGACATATGGTTCGGAGCAAGTCCGAACTCGTCATCGCCAACATGCTCTTCCAGCACGGCGTCGAGTACGAGTACGAGCGCGTATGCGAAGGGACGAACGAGCCAGGCCGCCTTCGACCGGACTTCTCGTTCGCCACTCCTGACGGAGACGTGATCGTCTGGGAACACCTGGGGCTACTCAACCGAGAGAGCTACCGACGCGGCTGGGAGTGGAAGCGCCAGTGGTACCTCAGGAACAGCTTCGTCGAGGGCGCGACTCTGTTCACGTCGGTCGAGGATGAACGCGGCGCTTTGGACTCCAGTGTGCTCAAGGACCTCGCTCTCGGGATCAAGGCGCTATGCAAGTAGACGCACCTCGTGTTGGCCGCGCTGGACTCCGAGCGAGGAGGTGACGTGAGTCATGCATGTTCACCACGATGTATTGCGCCTCTCGGCCACCGACCTTGCGAAGCACCTCGCCTGCCATCACCTGACCGAACTCGAGCGAGCAGTCGCCGAGCGACGGCTTGACCCTCCTGACTGGCATGACCCTGCGCTAGCGCTCCTTCAGGAGCGCGGGCTCGCCCACGAGACCGCCTACGTTCAGCATCTGCGAGCCCAGGGGCTGGGCGTCGTTGATCTGCGGGATGTCGAGGGCGCGGACGCGGTCTCACGCACTCGCACGGCGATGGCGGAGGGCGTCGAAGTCATCGTTCAGGCTGATCTGCGGGACGGCCGTTGTGGCGGGCGGGCCGATGTCCTCCTGCGCGTGCCCGAGCCTAGTGAGCTTGGCAGCTGGTCCTACGAGCCGCTGGACACGAAGCTGGCTATCGAGACTCGGGGCGGGACGATCCTCCAACTCTGCCTCTACGCGGACCTCGTGGGACGCGTCCAAGGACGGCCCGCCGGAGCTGCATGCACGTCGTCAAGCCCTGGTGAGGGCTTCCCGATGGACACCTTCCGCTTCGCGGAATTCCGGAGCCTACTACCGGCTCGTAAGCCGTCGCCTGGAGAAGGCGGTGTCGGGTGAAACCGGCCACGATCTACCCCGAGCCGGTCCCCATGTGCGAGACCTGTCGGTGGTCACGGCGTTGCGATTCACGCCGTCGATCTGACGACCATCTCTCTCCTTCGTCGCTGGTCTTCGGTCTCTGCACATCGACGAGATCAAGCGACAGGGCGCGGCCACACTGACGTACTTCGCGGAGCAAGAGACGCCGCTTCGTGAGCGTCCACAGCGCGGTCACATCGAAGCCTTCGCCAAGGGGCATGAGCAGGCGCGCATCCAGCTACGTGGACGCAACGAGGGCCGCCCGATCCACACGCTGCTCCCCATCCAGTCGGGCCTCGGGCTGAACCTGCTTCCAGAACCGTCGCCGGGCGACCTCTTCTTCGACATCGAGTCCGACCCGTTCGTTGCTGGCGGCGGCTTGGAGTACCTCCTTGGCCTCGCCTTCGTCGGCGAGGGCGGACACACCGAGTACCGCGCGTGGTGGGCACTCGACCGCGGAACAGAGCGCCGCACCTTCGAGGAGTTCATCGACTTCGTCATGGATCGATGGGCTCGCTTTCCGCGGGCGTACATCTACCACTTCTCTCCCTACGAGCCCGCCGCGATCAAGCGCTTGATGAGTCGGCACGGCACGCGTGAGGCGCAGGTCGATCGACTCTTGAGGGCCATGCGGTTCATCGACCTGTTCGCGGTCGTCCGCCAGGGGATTCGCGCGAGCGTCGAGAGCTACTCCCTCAAGGAACTGGAGCGCTTCTATGGCTTCCGGCGTCAGGCGGATCTTCGTGACGCGGCGGCAGCCTTGAGACGTGTTGCGAGTGCCTTGGAATTGTCGGTGCCGGCAGAGATCACGGAAGCAGACCGCGCGACGGTGGAGACCTACAACAAGGAGGACTGCCTCTCGACGAGCGCACTGCGCCACTGGCTCGAAGCAGCGCGCGCTGAGGCCGCCCTCACGTCAACGGACCTGGTCCGACCGGAGGAGAGGGACGGCAACGCGAGCGACGCCATCGCCGAGCGCGCGGAGGAGGTCCAGGCGGTCTTCGATCGACTCGTCACCGGGTTGCCGGAGGATCGTGCTGCTTGGGGACCGATTGAGCGGGGAAGGTGGCTGCTCGCCCATCAACTTGAGTACTTCCGCCGGGAGGATCGCTGCGCGTGGTGGGAGTTCTTCCGGCTGCACGAACTCGACACCGAAGCGCTGCTCGAGGAGCGCAAGGCGATCGCCGGGATCGAGTTCGAGCGTGAGGCCGGCGGAACCGCCCGGTGTCCCATCCACCGCTACCGATACCCGATGCAGGAAGTCGGACTCGCCGTTGGCGATAAGCTGCACGAGGCCGGCGGCGACGGCTGGGAACCGTAGATCGCATCGACGCGGTTTCTCGACGGCTCGACATCAAGAAGCGTGGAGACGCGGCGAGCGTCCACCATCGGCCGTGGTCGTCAAGGGAGGTCGTGTCCCCACGCCCTATCGACACGTCTCTGCTTCATGTCGCGTCGTCCATCGCGGAGCACGGTCTCGACGGAGCTGGCCCCTATCGCGCGACGCGAGACCTGCTTCTCAAGTACAGGCCTCGGCTTCGTGACGAGTCGGCCGGTGCCTTGCGCCGGCAAAGATGAGCCTGTCGTCGAGGCTGCCGTACGGCTTGCTCGGGACCTGAACCTGGGCATGCTCCGATCCAGGGACCACCCGGTTCGGGGAAGACCTACGCCAGCGCTCGGATGATCCTCGGGCTCGCGCGATCGGGCTCGAGAATCGGCGTGACTGCCGTCAGCCACAAGGTGATCCGACACCTCTTGGAGGAAGTTCTCACCGCGGCCGCTGAGGACGGCGTTTCGCTCCGCCTCGTCCACAGGTCAGCGAGGCTGGAACGGGGTTCCGCCGGGCATCGAGGAGACGACGGCCAACGATCGGGCACTCGCGGCAGTCCAGCATGGTCTGGTCGTCGGCGGCACGGCTTGGCTCTGGGCCAGGCCCGAGATGGACCAAACCCTCGACTACCTCTTCGTGGACGAGGCCGGGCAGATGTCGCTTGCACAGGTCATCGGGGCCTCGCGTGCCGCTCGCAATCTCGTCTTGCTTGGCGATCCACAACAACTGGAGCAGCCTCAACGCGGAGCGCACCCCGAGGGCGCCGAAGTTGCTGCGCTGGTACACGCGCTCGACGGTCACGCGACGATCCCGGATGACCGAGGCCTCTTCCTCGACGTCACGTGGCGGCTTCATCCGCGCATCTGCACGTTCACCTCGGAACTCTTCTACGAGGGACGCCTGCAAGCGCGGCCCGGTCTCGATGGACAAGCGATTCACGGTGATACGCCATTCGCCGGTAGTGGGCTCTTCTACGTTCCCGTCGAACACACGGGCAACCAGAGCGTCGCTCCCGACGAGGTGGACTCCGTGGCCGCCATCGTTGCGGCGCTGGTTCGCGACGGAGTGACATGGACGGACTCCAAGGGTGTTGATCGTCCGCTCCGCGCTAGCGACGTGCTCATCGTCGCGCCGTACAACGCACAGGTCGCTGCGCTGACTGAGCGCCTACCGGGTGTTCGCGTTGGAACCGTTGACAAGTTCCAGGGACAAGAGGCCCCGGCGGTCATCTACTCGATGACGAGTTCCTCAGCCGAGGACGCGCCGCGAGGAATGTCGTTTCTGTACAGCCCCAACCGGCTGAACGTTGCAACGAGCCGGGCCAAGTGCATCTGCATTCTCGTCGGAACAACGCGACTCATGGAGCCCGAGTGCCGGACGCCGGAGCAAATGCGGTGGGCGAACAGCCTGTGCCGCTTCCGCGAGCTGGCAAAGGAGGTCGTGCTCCCATGACGTCGCATCTCACTCGCACGCGGAGACCTGCATGGCACTGAACCCGATCGTCTACACCGAGAAGGTCGTGCGCAGCTTCCTGCGCTACCAGCTCACGGCCTACCCGTTCGCGGACGAACGACTGCTCGCGCAGATGCGCACGTTGCTCTCGCTCGACCAGACGCGCAACTCGCCGCTCCTCAAAGGGCCCTACATCAGCCTGTCGCGTCCGTTCCGACAGGGCGCGAGCGTCGAGACTCTCGTGCGCGAGGGCGTCTTCCATCCGCACATGCGCCAGCGGATCCCCGCTGCGATCACGCACGTCTACGGGTCACCAAGAGGATGCGATCCGCGCGATCCGTTCGGGACGCACGACCCTCGTCTCCACGGGAACGGGATCGGGCAAGTCGTGCTTCCTCTACCCGATCGTCAGCAAGTGCCTCGAGCTGCGCGACGTCGATGCGCCGGCTGGGATCAGTGCCGTCATCGTCTACCCGATGAACGCGCTCGCGGAGGACCAACTCCAGCGGCTTCGCTCCCTTCTCGCGGGGACGCGCATTCCCTTCGGCATGTACGTGGGCAAGACGCCGGAGCTGGACAACGAGGTCGCGGGCATCCGACTTCCTGTCGGTTCGTCGCGCGCGGACTACGAGGCCGCGGTCGAGAAGGTGCGCCAAGAGAAGCGCAGCGAGACGGTCTACCCGCCGGAGGAAGTCTGCTCGCGCGAGATCATGCGGACACGCGGGAAGCAGCCGCGCATTCTCCTCACGAACGTGAAGCAGCTCGAGCTGCTCTTGACTCGCCAGCGCGATGTCGAGCTGTTCGCGGACGCGCGCCTCGACTTCCTCGTGTTCGACGAGGCTCACACGTTCACCGGCGCCCAGGGAGCCGAGACCGCCTGCCTCATCCGTCGCCTGCGGAGCTTCTGCGGTCGCGGTGCGCAAGACACGGTGTGCGTGGCCACCTCGGCGACGATCGCGGACAAGCGGCACCCGGATGCTGCCCGCGATTTCGCGTCGAGGTTCTTCGGGGTCCCCACGGACAGCGTCACGACCGTTGGTGAGGCGTACGAGCCCGAGGTGTGGGCCAGCGGTCTTAGCCTGTCGGGCGCACCTAAGAAGGACACGGCCGAGCTTCGAACGCCTGCGTTCGTGCCATCGAGACCAAGGAGAACGATGGCAAGGACGTGAGGTCGGTCTACCGGGATCTCGCCGGGGGCGATCTGTCCGCCGGTGACTGGACCGAGGCACTCCACGCCGCGCTCTCGAAGAGCGAACTCGTTTTCGGCTTGAGCGAGCTGCTCGCTGCGCCCCGGCGCCTCGACGAGCTTGCACTGGCCATCACGAAGCGCGTGGAACGAACGGTCAGCGAGCCCGAGATCCTGTGCTGGCTCACACTCGGCGCCGCGGCCCGCAAGGACGGGCGGCCGTTGCTGCGGCCCGTAGTCCACGGCTTCATCCGAGGGATCAGTGGCGCGGTCGTGAGTTTCCCGGAAGGCGGGGAGGGTCCGAAGTTGTGGCTCGCCGCGGAGGACGAGATCGCTTCGGCTCAAGGTGGGGAGCAGCACGCCCACTTCCCGGTGACGACATGCACGACGTGCGGCCAGCACTACTACATCGCGGTCCTCGAGGACTTCGAGTTCACCGGCAAGCTGCCTGGAGGCGGCCAAGCCACCGGAGACACGGGCTACTGGCAGCCGCTCGGAGGAATCGCGCGGTGGCTGTCGCGTCGTCCCGGCCGATCGCATCGTCGGTGGTAGCGACGATCAGGATCTCGACGAGCATGACCGCACGGCGGCGATGCACTTCTGCCGTCGTTGTGGAGCCGGCCACCGGGAGGAAGGCACGCGCTGTTTGCACTGCGGCCAGTTGGGAACCCGCGTCGTGCTCTACGCCGTTCGGCAGAACAAGGACAACCCAGGTGTCCTGTCGAGCTGCCTATCGTGCGGAACCACGGGCCGGCGCATCGGGACTCGCTACCGAGAGGCCGCACGCCCGGTGCGCGCAACAAACGTCGCCGACGTTCACGTGCTGGCGCAAGACATGGTGCAGCACGCCGAGCGGCCTCGACTCCTCGTGTTCTGCGACAACCGGCAGGACGCTGCGTTCCAGGCCGGATGGATGAAGGACCATGCTCGTCGGTTCCGCATCCGCGCGTTGATGGCAGACGGACTGCGCGCCGCTCGGGTTTCGATCGGCGATCTCGCGCTCCACCTTGATGATCTGCTCGAGAAAGACGAGGCGCTCTCGCGCGTTGATCCCCGAGGTTTGGCAGGTCGTGCGCAAGGAGGGCGGCGGCGGTCGGCACGAGCAGGAGCGGAAGAAGTTCCTGCGCATTCAGGTGCTACGCGAGGTGACGTTGTCCTCGCGTCAGTCCATCGGCCTCGAGCCTTGGGGACGCATGAAGGTCGAGTACGAGGGGTCTCGATGCCACGCTGCCGTGGATTCAGACGCAGGCGCACAAGCTCGGCATGCCGCCCGAGGATCTCCGCGATGGGGTCGCAACTCTGCTCGACTACCTGCGTCGCAAGCGGGTCCTCCACGATCCCGAGCGAGAGATCTTCACCAAGTACTGGATGGACGGCGATCTCGAGATCCAGCAAGGCTACTTGCCGCAACTCGGTGGACCGTGCGGGACCAAGCTGCACCGCGAGCCGAACGAGAAGCCCGAACTCGTCACGCAGTGGCTCAGCGATCGCGGCGACACGACGATCCGACAGATCGCCAAGAAGTGGGGCGTGCCTGCGGATGAGGTCGAGCCTCTCCTGGAGGAGCTGTTCGCTCTGCTCACGAAGAAGGCCCTGCTCACCCCCGTGCGTCTCAAAGGCGCGAGGGGCAACCCGCTGCCCAACGTCAGCAACGTGTTCCAGGTCGATGCCGATCGCCTGCGCCTGCAAGAGAACCACGGTGTCTGGCGCTGCAAGAGCTGTCGCCGGCGGACGACGCGGCGGACTCCGCTCCAGAAGTGTCCGGCGTGGCGCTGCGAAGGCGAGCTGGAGTTCGTGCGCGAGGACCCTGACAACTACGACCTGCAAGTGCTCGACCAGGGCTACGCAATGCTTCGACCGGAAGAGCACACGGCGATGGTCCCGCGTGAGGAACGCGAGCGGCTCGAGAATTTGTTCAAGGGCGAGTCCGACGCGCTCAACACCTTCGTCTGCACGCCGACGCTCGAGCTGGGCGTGGACATCGGGCAGCTCGACTCGGTTCTCATGCGCAACGTTCCGCCGCTGCCCGCGAACTACTGGCAGCGGGCCGGACGAGCCGGACGACGCCATCGCATGGCGGTGAACCTCACCTACTGCCGCCCGGTCTCGCACGACCGAGCGTACTTCGCCGATCCGCTCAAGCTGCTCGCCGGGCGCGTGGATCCGCCCGCGTTCAACCTGCGGAACGAGTTGATGGTCGCCAAGCATGTGCACGCTTCGACCTTCACTCGGTTGCATCAATACGAGCGGGACTTGGGCCGATCGGAGTCCGAGCGTCGCGGCATCGAGGACACGTTGAAAGCGTGCCTCCCCAGCCAGGTGTCGGCCTACACTGTTCGACGCCGGCATGATCCAACCAGCCCTTCGACTTCTCGCCGCTGCGAGATCTCGTGGCGCGCAACGCTCTGGATCTCGTGAGCTACGTCGAGCGCGCCTTCTCGCAAGGCTGGCCGGTGGAGGATGCCGCCGTCGTCCTCGTCGAGACCTTGCGCGGGCATGTCGAGAACATCGTGGCACGCCTCGAAGAGGTGGTCGCGCGACTCACCGGGAGGCTGCGCTGGGCGATCGCCCAGATCACGCGCCTCAACCGCTTGCGCGAGCAACACGGAACCCTCGAGCCCGAGGACGAAGCGCTGTTCCGTCGATGCGACGGCCTCGTGAAACGCTTCAAGGGAACTGCGCGGCGCCAGCGCCGCGAAGCCGAAGGCTACGACGACGTCAACACGTTCGGCGTTCTTGCGGCCGAGGCTTCCTCCTGGCTCCGACCTCGCGAAGTCGGCTCGATCCTTGGGACAGCCGGAGATCCCTTTCTGGCGTACGGGGGCGATGGAGTTCGCTCTTCCACGTTCACCGAGCGTGGCGCTCCGCGAGTACGTACCGGGCAACCTGATCTACGCCAACGGCAACCGGTTCGTCGCGCGGCGCTTCCACCGCGACGTCGACGAGCAGCGCATCGAGATGCCGAACTTCGAGGTCTCGACCGAGCGCCAAGCCGTCAAGGAAACGAACGTGGGCGCGACTCCATCGGCGCTGGGGTCCACCGTGCTCCAGACGATCGCGGTGTGCGACGTGGACCTCGTGCACCAATCCCACATCTCCGACGAGGAGGAACTGCGCTTTCAGATGGGTGTCGCGGTCTACGGGCTGGAGCGCGACCAACACAACGGCGGCAAGGCCTACGCTTGGGGAACGCCAGCGCTGCACCATCGACGTGGAGTTCGACTGCGGCTCGTGAATGTGGGCGCGAGTGGCGCGATCGAACGCCAGACTCGCCCCGACCGCTTCGGCTACCCCGTGTGCACGGTGTGCGGGCAGAGCGTGTCTCCGCTTTCCTCCGACGAGCAGCGGCGGAAGTTCGGCGAGAACCACCTCGAGCGCTGCGGTCGCAAGATCACACCGGTTGGCTTCTACGCGGATGTCGTCGCCGATGCGCTCTCGCTGCCCGCGTGCACTGATCGCTCGACCGCCTACAGTGTCCTGGAGGCCATCCGGTTCGCGGCCACGCAAGTCCTCGACATGCACATGGAGGACCTGCAGGTCCTCGTCGTCGGGCACGTGGATCGCGAGGATGTGGATGCCCTGCTCTGGGACCCGATGCCAGGCGGGTCGGGTCTTCTCGATCAGCTGTGCGAGCGCTTCGAGGAAGTCGTGGCCGCCGCGCGCGAGGTCGTTGAGAAGTGCCCGTCGGCGTGTACGTCGTCCTGCGTCGACTGTCTGCAGACCTTCCGCAACGCCTTCTACCACAAGCATCTCGATCGCAAGCTCGCGCTCCAGTGCCTCGACTCGTGGGGACGCACGCTCAAGTTCGACCACGCGATTCCGGCGCTCCATCCATCGCAGGAGCCGAGCGAGGGCAGGCATCCGGTCAACGAGAAGGAACGGCGGCTTCGGTACCTGCTACGCGCGGCGGGCTTCGAAGAGGTGACCAGGGCGAGCAACTGAAGCTGGATCGCTCGATCGGCACGACCACGCCTGACGTGATCTACCGCTCGCCGGACCACGGTCCCGACGAGGGCATCTGCATCTACCTCGACGGCCTGAGCGGCCACCTTCACGGGAATGCTCAGACGCGCGAGCAAGACCAGCGGATCCGCTCCTGGTTGCGCAACCACGGGTGGGAGGTGATCGAGATCTCCGTCGTCGAGTTGGACGATCCCGACGCCATGACCCGGCACTTCCGCAAGTTGGCTGGGTACCTTGGAGCGACGAGCCTGAGGTCCGTGTTGGACAAGGATCGGACCTGGTTCGCCCGCGCGAGCGCAGAGCAGCACGCCACAGCACGGCCGAGCCTCAAGATCGTGCGGCCGGCTGGCGCCGACCGCTACCGGACCTGCGTGCCGCTCGTCCCCCTCAAGGCGGCCGCCGGAGGCTTCGGCGATCCGCAGTTCGTCGAGGAGGGGCAGTGGGACTGGGTTGAGGTGGACTCGCGACGACCGCTCCGCGCCGGCATGTTCGTCGCCCAGGTCGTCGGCAAGTCCATGGAGCCTCGGATCCCGGATGGCTCGTACTGCCTGTTCCAAACCCCGGTGACCGGCTCCGCC
>JADJQU010000005.1 GCA_016712565.1 Planctomycetota bacterium
CTCGGCGATGCGTTGGCTATTGACCCGCAGGCGCGACTTGTCGAGCCGCACGAAGAGCCACAGGCCGCCGATGGAGGCCGCGGGCACCATCAGGATCGGGCCCGCGAAGGGAATCAGGAACAGGAGGCTCGCCACGCTCCCGAAGGCCGCCAGGGCGGGGGCGTGGTGGCCCAGGAAACTGAAGCGTTGGCCCAGGTTCCAGCGGCGGCGCGAGAAGGGGATGTCCAAGAGGCTGATGGCCGTGGCGAAGCCCGCGGCGGCGCCGAACAGGAGCGGCCCCACGAGGGGCACGAACTTGAGCGGCAGGCAGAAGACCAGAAGCAGCAGGGCGAACAGGCTCGTGCGCACGCTGGTCCACAGGGTGACGATCTCGACCCCCACGGCCCACAGGAACCAGCGGCCCCAGGAGCGGGCGATCCGGCCCCAGACCGCGAAGGGGAGCACCAGGGCGAGCGCGATCGAGGGCACGCTCCAGAGGAGGCCCGCGCCGGAGGTGAGGCGCAGGGCCAGGAACCCCAGGGCGAGCGCCACGGCCGAGACGGCCGCCGTGTGGGCGGCGCAGCGCGCCACCGACCAGTCGGTCGGGCGCTGGGTTGCGTTGCGCGGATCGACCCCGAACCAGCGCTGCTCGATGCGGCCCTGGACCTCGTCGAGGAACGGTCCCGAGATCGCCTCGTAGAACAGCGAGAAGGCGTACAGGGCGGCGAAGAAGCCGATCACCAGGAACAGCAGCGCGCCCGAGAGCTTGGCCAGCAGCACGAAGGCCCAGGATTCGAGCACGAAGTCCAGGGCGCGCAGGTACCACGACACCTCGGGCCCCTGGATCCGTTCGCCCGTCTCCCGTGCGTACTCCACCAGGCGTTCGAACCCGTTCCAGGCCCAGGTGAACAGCGCCGCGAAGGCCACGCTGGTGAGCACGAAGGGCGGCACGAGCCAGCGCTTGGTCCCGCGGGTCGTGGCCAGCAACGAAAGGCCCCGCGGCAACGCGGCGAAGCCCGCCGCCACGGCCCCGCGACCGGTCGCGGGCGCGGCGCCCCGGGCGAATTCACGGTCGGCCACGGCGCCCCGGCAGTGGGGGCAGAGCTCCTCCGGCGAGTCATAGCCGCACAGCGCGCAGGGGACGACGATCGAGCGCAAGGGTGGGTGGCGAGTTGGAGTCTGGAAGCTGAGCGCGGGGGCCCCCTCCCGCGGCGGTTTCAGAAGCGCCGAAGGCGGGGCCGCCGCGGGGGCCGCCACCGGCTTCGCCGGGGCGGGCGGAGGCGCTACCATACCCGGCCCGACGACGCACCCCGGAGGATCCTCCTGGGGCTCCCCCTGCCCGGGCTCCCGTCCCGACCGCAACGGACCACTTCGATGGCCTTCCAGCAACTCGACTACCTCCTCCTCGACGACCAGTTCAGCGAAGACGAACGCATGGTGCGCGACACCGTGCGTGCGTGGGTCACCGAGCGCTATTTGCCGCTGGCCATGGAGCACTTCGAGGCGGGCACGTTCCCCCTGGAGCTGACCCCCGAACTGGCCGAGCTGGGGGTTTTCGGCCCCACGGTGCCCCAGGAGTACGGCGGCGCCGGCATGAACAGCGTGGCCTACGGGCTGATCTGCCAGGAACTGGAACGCGGCGACTCGGGCCTGCGCTCCTACGTCTCGGTCCAGGGCTCCCTGGTCATGTACCCGATCTTCGCCTACGGCAGCGAGGCCCAGAAGAAGCGCTGGCTGCCGCTGCTCGCCTCGGGCAAGGCCATCGGCTGCTTCGGCCTGACGGAGCCCGACTTCGGCTCCAACCCCGGCGGCATGCTCACCACGGCCAAGAAGACGGCCGACGGCTGGGTGCTCAACGGCCGCAAGATGTGGATCACGAACGGCACCGTCTCCGACGTGGCCGTGGTCTGGGCCCGGGCCGAGGAGGGCATCCTGGGCTTCCTGGTGGAACGCGGCGCCAAGGGCTTCTCGGCGCCCGAGCAGAAGCACAAGTTCTCCCTGCGGGCCTCGATCACCTCCGAACTGGTCCTGGAGGACGTGCAGGTCGGCAAGGACGCCCTGCTGCCCAACGTCAAGGGACTCAAGGGCCCCCTGGGCTGCCTCAATCAAGCGCGCTACGGCATCGCCTGGGGCGGACTCGGCGCGGCCTTCGCCTGCTTCGACGAGGCGCTGCAGTACTCCAAGTCGCGCATCGTCTTCGACAAGCCCCTGGCCGGGTTCCAATTGCCGCAGAAGAAGTTCGCCGACATGGGGACCCAGATCACCATGGCGCAATTGCTCGCCCTGCGGCTCGGCCGCCTGAAGGACGAGGGCCGCGCCACGGCGGCGATGGTCTCCATGGCCAAGCGCAACAACGTGATGCTGGGCCTGGAGGTGGCGCGCACCTGTCGCGACATCCTGGGGGCCAACGGGATCAGCCTCGAGTACCAGGTGGGCCGCCACATGTGCAATCTGGAGTCCGTGGTCACCTACGAGGGCACCCACGACATCCACACCCTGGCGATCGGGCAGGAACTGACGGGCATTCCCGCGTTCCGCTAGGAGCCTGCGCCACGGATCTCCAGATCGTGGTACGGACAGGCCGGTTCGGCACCGATGGATAGTCTGAGCCATGGCACAGACCTTCCACCCCTACGAGCCCGATCAGCCGCTGCTGTTCCCGCCGTCCCTTCGGGACTGGTTGCCGGACGAGCACCCGGCCCACTTCATCTCGGACACGGTCGATGAGCTCGACCTCTCCGCGTTCCATCGCAAGTACGAGGAGCGCGAAGATGGTCGCGGACAGCTCGCGTACCACCCCGCGCTGATGGTGAAGCTCTTGATCTACTCCTACAGCGTCGGGCTGTTCTCCTCGCGCCGGATCGCCGCCGCGATCGAGGACCAGGTGGCGCTGCGGTACTTGGCCGCGGGTAACTTCCCGAGCCATCGCACGATCGCCCGCTTTCGGCTCGAGCACCTTGAGGAATTCCAGCGGCTGTTCGTCGAGGTCGTGCGCATCGCGCAGGCGTCGGGGCTGGTCAAGCTCGGCACGATCGCGGTCGACGGCACGAAGCAAAAAGCCAACGCGAGCAAGCACAAGGCGATGAGCTACGGGCGCATGAAGGAAGAGGCGCGCCGCCTGAAAGACGAGATCCGCCAGATCACGGACCTCGCGCGCAGCACCGACGAAGCGGAAGACGCGCAATTCGGCCCGGATTTTCGCGGCGATGAGCTTCCGGCTGAGCTGCGCCGCCGCAAGGACCGCCTGGCGACGATTCGCGCGGCAAAGAAGCGGCTGGAAGACGAGCAGGCCGAGGGCGGCGCCGGCACGAGCGGTCGAAGCGAAACCTGAAGGGCCCAACGGCAGCCGAAGGACAAGGCGCAGTCAGACAGCCGGGGAAGAGGGGGGCGCTCGCCGCGCCGAGGAGCGCGGCGCCGTCGCGTGACGCCGGTGCGGCGGCGGCGAGGGCCGTGGCCAAACTTGGGCGCGGGGACGGCGGGCGCGGGCGCCGGGAGGCTGGGTGCGGCGGTCCCACCGAGCTTTGTGCGCGAGACATGGCCGGCGCGCCGTGTCGCGACGGCTCAAACTGAGGGGCCGGCGGCCCGGAACGGAAGGCGTCGTCGCCGTCGTGGTCAGGGCTCCTGGGCTTCCGGGGCTTCGCGCGTGGAGTGGACAGGCACGGTGGGCGCTCGTCTGCATGGCCCTGCCCAGGAGAAAAGCTCACTTGGTGGGAAATTCGCGGGACGTCTCAACGACCCCGCGGCTTGACGTGCCGGCACAAGATCCCGGACGCGAGCGACTGACCTCCACGCTGCCCGACCAGAGTGAACCGATCGCCGAGCGCTGTTGGCGATCCGTGCGCCCCGGGATGCCTGGGTATCGAGGCGGCGGGACGCCCCCGCTCGATTGGCTGATCAGCCCCGCTCCTAGTGGGGCGGCAGCCACTTGTCGGGAAGTGGAAATTTTGGTTTCCGTGAAATTCTCGGCCAATTCCCTGCACGCGAGCCCCTGGGGGGGGGGGTAGACTCCTTGAGACTTCACGGGTGTAAGGCATCGAACAAGCAGGGGGAGACGTTCATGTTCTCGACCACGCGCAGATGGGCTGGGCCTGTTCTTGGAGTGCTAGCACTGGCGATCGTTGTGTGGTTCTCGCGCTCTTTCACGGGAACTTCCCACGAGGAACTCCAAAATGTCGATGTGCCGAATTTGGCGAAGGCGAGTGAGGTTCCCGAAAATGCCCAGGGCGTTCTTGCTGTCGAGCCCGTAGATGGCGGGGAGGGACCCGGATCGTCGCGGCTGTCGACAGCCCTTGAGGCCAACCCGAGCGCGAATGACGAAGGGCACGCCACTCGTGAGGCAACAGTGAGGGAATTGGATGAACTCAGGGAGAGATTCGAAGTCGCATTGAATCAGAACACTCATGCAGCAGAGGGTGCTCTCGCTCTTCTTCGAAGGAGTATTATCCTCGACCTAGAGCGACAAGAGCGGTACTCACTGGTCTCAGCAGACGAGCACGTATCCATGGCGGGGGCAAAGGTCCCCGACGGTGAGCGACGGATACTCGCTGGTGGGAGGCTCTATGCATTTCAGGCACGAGAGTACCCCGCATTCGACGATGTTGGGTCCCTGTTCTTCAATCCACCTGTCGACAAGAAGCCGGGGCATTACGCCCGGCCAGCGCTTTCTCCTGAATTAGTGTTGTCGATCATTGAGTGCTACTCGAAAGCGAGGCAGGGCCTGCAGCCGTCAGCGCTAGCGAAGTAGCGGATTCCATGACTTCGAACAAAGAGACAAAACATGAAGATCCTGATCCTGGCTTGCCTGGCTGTGCTATCAAATCCTTGGTCCTATGGTGCCCCTGATCCGATGGGTGCGCTCGCACGTCCGGATGGCTGCAGCAAGCCCTGCCCCGATGACGTTGTCCACGCTGGCGTAGGGCCATGGGCGATTACTGTGTTGTCCCACGGTCCCGGCAACGCCTACCCCACCTGCGAACCCTGCGCGGCACACCCGTGCGAAGCGGGTGTGCTGTACCAGTTCATGGGGGGGCCGACAGAAAACTGGGCGTGGGAGTTTGGCGAGGAGTTCGGGGGTGGGACGGGCGGGACCGCCGCCTTTGGAAAACGAATCAAGACCCTATGTGACGCACCACCCGTAATTCTGTGGTTGTATTCGGGCCCCGAACTCGGCACCGTTCAAGCCATCTACGTCAATTGCCCTTGCCAGAACTAGTGGCATGGTGATTGTCGGCGGGGGGGGCGTTACGGTCCGAATCGGTTCTCCTCCGACGCCAACCTGATGCGTAGGTCCTCGACCTCTGGCGGGAATCCCTGAGATCGAGGACAAGTGCATCTTCTGGAGTCAGGGACGCCGATGGGATTCGCAACCCGGGCCCGACCGTCCCGCACATCTGCAGGCATGTCCCAGGGTGGTGGAACAAGGAGCCGCGCGATTTCCACGTCAGGACCCGCGGCGCAAGTTCCTGCGCCGGACGCTGGGGAGGCGGGGATGACTCCCATGTGATGGGACGAATCGACTCGATTCGCCCCGCTGTGCAGAATCCCCGTGCAGCCTCCCCCGGCCGGTGACTACCCTTCCCGCGTGCGGTCCTCCCGGCCGCGCGGACCATGGGAGAGGCATTCGTAGGTCTGATCTGCTTCGCCGTGCTCGGCGTGTTCGTGCTGCTCGGCATCGGGGCCGTGCGCGGCTGGATGGCCTTGTCGCGGACCTCGGAGCTCGAGCGTCGCCTCCGTCACGCGGAACAGGAGCTGCGCGCCCTGCGGGCCGCCCCGCCCGGCGAGGGTCCAGCCGGGTCGCGCGCCGCCGGGCCCGCGCCGGCCGCCGGCGTTGTGGCGCCCCCCCCGGTCTCGTCCCCGACGGCGCCTGCCCGACCCCCGACCCCCGCGGGGCCGCCCCGGGAGGGACCGGCGGCCGACACGCCCCGAGCCCCGACCGCGCCCGCGAACCCCGCCCGGGTTGCCCCGGCCCCCTCGCTGGGATCCGCTCCGGCGCCCGCGGGGGGGGAGTGGAGTTCGGACGCGGAGCACCGTCTCGCGAGACCCATTGGCGCCGCGTCGTTGTCCTCGCCGCCGCCGCCGCCGCCGTCTCAGCCGGGCCAGCCGGGCCGCGCCGCCCGGCCCAAGTTCGAATTGGAGCGCTGGCTCGGCGTGCGCGGCGCGGCCGTGCTCGGCGGCATTTCGCTGATCGTCGCGGGCTTCCTGTTCCTGCAGTACTCGATCGACCGCGGCTGGGTCACGCCCGAGGTGCGGCTGATCGCCGGGGCCGTGACCGGCGGGGTGTGCCTGCTGGTCCAGCATTTCCTGCGCGGGCGCGGCTACGGGATCCTCTCCAACTCCCTGACCGGCGCGGGACTCGTGATCCTCTACGCGGTCGCCTGGGCCGCGCACCGCATGTACGGCGTGCTGGAGTTCCTCCCGGCGTTCGCCGCCATGGTGGCGGTGACGGCGCTGTGCGGCGTGCTCTCCTATCGCTACGCCTCGCAGCTCGTGGCCGTGCTGGGCCTGATCGGCGGCTTCGCGACTCCCGTGGCCCTCTCCACCGGCGCGGACCGGCCCCTGGGGCTGTTCGGGTACTCGCTGCTGCTCGACTTCGCCTTCCTGTTCGTGGCCCACAAGCGGCGCTGGCCGCGCATCGGCCTGGTGGCCTTGCTGTGCACCTTCGTGATCCAGGGACTGTGGATCGGCCGGCGCATGGACGGCGGCGACCTGCTGCTCGCCGTGGGCGTGCTGGCGGTCTTCGGGCTCCTGTTCGCGGTGGTTTCGGCCCTGCGACCCAAGGCCGAGCAGCGGCAGTGGTTCGCGCCCCAGGTCGCGGCCCTGGTCCTGCCCTTCGTCTACGCGCTCTACTTCGCGCAGCACGCGGAGTTCGGCCGCCACCTCGTCCCGCTGGCGCTCTTGGGAGCGGTGCTCTCGCTCACAGGCGGGGTCCTGGCTCAGCTTCAGGGCACCCCCTGGCTTTCCCTCGGCAGCGTGTCGGGCACCCTGGGGCTGGTGCTGGTTTGGACACTGCGCAGCGCGGGGCGGATGGACGCGTCCCTCGCCCTGGAGCTCACGGGCACCGTGGTGGGCCTGGCCGTGATCCAGCTCTGCTTGGCCGAATGGCAACACCGGCGTTCTCCCGGCGAGCGCGCGGCGGCGACCACCGCGGCCGTCGCCTGCACGGGACTGGCCTTCGCCCTGGCCATCGCCTGCGGCTTGGCCGAGGCCGTGCCGCTGATGCGCTGGATTCCCGCGGCCGCCCTCCTGCCGCTGGTCCTCCAGCGACTGCTGGCCCTGGGCGCGCCGGCCGTGGCGAGCTGCCTGGGCAGCCTGTGCGCCGGAGCCGGCCTCGCCGCCTGGGCGGTGGTGCACGCTGCCCCGACGCGGGATCCAAGCCCCCTGGGCCTGGGGTTGATCTTCCTCGGACTGGGGGCCCTGGTGCTCGCCGCGGCGCGCCGGCTGGGGGAGCTCGCGCGGCGGGCCGGGTTTTTCGCGGCGAGCTGCTTCTTGATGTCCGCCCTGGTCGCCCTGGCCGCGGGCGGCGCCGTGCCTCCCCCCCGCGCGGCAGCCTTCCTGCTGGTGCTCTTCGCCACGGGAGGCCTGCTGGCCCTCGCGGCGAACGGTGCGCGATCGGTGCTGCTGTTCGCGCTGGCCGTGCTGGGCACCCTGCTCGCCGGCGGCGCGAGCGATTCCGTGCGCATCGACGAGCTCGCGCAGCGGCCGGACTGGGCCCTGCAGCTTGGGGCCCTGGGCCTGGGCCTCGCGCTGTTCACCTTCTGGCCCTTCTTCGCGCCGGCGTCCATGGCCGCACGCGCCGGCCTGTGGCGCGTGGCCGCGGTGAGCCAGCTGCCGTGGTTCCTGGTGGCCCACGCGCTCTGGTCCGAGCGCCACGGCGGCCACTTCGGCGCGGCGATGCCCCTGGCGTTCGCGGCCTTCCTCGGCCTGTGCGCGCGCCTCCTGTGGAAGCGCGGCGAGCCCGAGGTGGACGCCGCGGCGCGCAGCGGGCTGTCCGATGCCGCGCGCCGCGAGGCATTGCGCACGCTGAGCTTCGCGCGCTGCTGGTACGGCTCCATGGCGCTTCTCTACGTGGGCCTCGCGCTGCCCCTGTACGTGGACCCGCGACTCGAGCGCTACGAGCTGCACGGCCTGGCGGTCTCCGCGTCCCTGGCCTCTCTCTTCTGGATCGCCTGGTGGCAGCGTTCCGATCACCGCGGGCTCAAGTACCTGGCGGCCCTGTTGGGTGTGTGTGCCGCGATCCGACTGGGATCCTCGGCCCTGTTCGAATCCCACGCCGCCGCCGCCACGCGCGTGTTCAACGAGCGCGGCTATTGGGTGCTTCTGCCTGCCGTGGCGCTGATCGCCGCGGCCGTGCTCGTGAATCGACGGGAAGGCCCCCGTCTGCGCGGAGTGGAGGCGCGTTGGCTGCCCACGGGCCTGCTGCCCGCCACCGCGGCCCTCTCCGTGGCGGGACTCGCGCTCCTGTTCGCCTGGCTCAACATCGAGGTGGCCGACGCCTTCGCCGAGGAGTCCAGCGACGCCCAGCGGGTGCGCTGGAGCCTGCGCGGCGCGCCGGGGGTGGGGCTGGCGACCTCGATCGCCTGGGCCCTGATGGCTCTGGTGATCCTGGGCGTGGGCGTGGCGCGCAAGCTGGGCGCGCTGCGCTGGGCGAGCCTGGTGCTCTTCCTGGCCACCATCGCCAAGGTGTTCCTGCTGGATCTGGCGCACCTGCGCGGGCTCTTCCGCGTGGCGGCGATCCTGGGCCTCGCCCTGTCGCTGTTCCTGGTTTCCTTCCTCTATCAACGCTTCGTGTTCCGGCCGGCCAGGGCGGACCAGGAGCCGCAGTCCCGCTAGCCCCCAGGGCGGGGCGGGCCCCACGAAGCTCTCCCCGGGCCGCCTCCACCGAGGGCGGGGGGTTGGGGCGCTCCTCAGGTCCGCGGAGCCTCTCGGTCGGCGTCCGGCGCTTCCGGGGGGCTCGGGTCGGTGAGTTCCTCGGCCAAGGCCTGCAGCAAGGCCCGCGCCGCCTCCGCGTCCGCGCCCGGAGTGCGCGCCAGCACCCGGCGCACCGCGGACTCGATGGTGGACGGATCGGCCGCGTCGAACTCGCGCCCGGCCTCCGTCAGTCCCACCAGCACGCGCCGACCGTCCAGCGGGTCGCTGCGGCGGCGAATCCAGCCCTTGGCCTCCAGGCGTTGCTGGATGCCCGTGAGGGTGCTCGGGTGGACGTGCAGGAGACGCGCCAGATCGCCGGCCGAAATTCCGGGAAATCGCCCCACGATGCGCAGCACCAGGCGCTGGGGCCCGCTGAGCCCCAGATCGCGGATCATGCGCTTGGAGCGCCGCTGCAGGGCGTGGTCCAGCTGCCACAGGGCCCGCAGGAAGTCGAGGTTCGGGCCCAGCTTGGGCGCCGGCGTCGGGGGCAGTGCCTTCATCGTGGGGGGCGGGCAGGCGCGCTCAGCGAGCGTGTCGTCTCTGGCTCACCCCATCCTTGCGCAGGGCGATCAGGCGGTCCAGCAAGCCGTCGATCTCGAGCTGGCTCTTGAGGCAGTAGGCCGCGTGGGAGCCTCGCACGGCACCCACGCGCACGCAGAACAGGCGACCTGGCGTTCCCATGGCGAACACGTCCTCGTCGGTTTCGTCGTCCCCCAGGAAGAAGGCCGTGTCGCAGCCCCAGCGTTCGCGCTCGCGCTCCAAGGCGAGACCCTTGTGGGGGGCGCCCGGCGGCAGCACGTTGATCACCTGCTTGCCGCCCACCAGGCGCGCCGGGCCGAGGGTCCCCAGGGCTTCGAGGATGGCCGCCCGCGCCGCCTTCTTGGCCCGCGCCCGGCGCAGGTGGATCGCCAGGGAATAGGTCTTGTCCTCGAGCTCCACGCCCTGCAGCCCCAGGAGCCGCGGCCCCAGGCGTCGTCGCCAACTCGCCACGCGGCGCCGCATCTCCTCGGTGGCCTTCCAGGGCTCGAGGCCGTGATTGCCCACCAGGGCGCGCAGGGGCACGCCCGCGAGGCGCGGGGCGAGGTCCTCGATCGAGCGCCCTGAAATCACGACGCACGGGTACAGCCCGCACAATTCGGCGAGCAGCCGCCGCGTGCCGGGGCGCAGATTCGCCCGCAGCGGGTCGGTGACGATCGGGGCCAGGGTGCCGTCGAAGTCGAAACCCAACAGGGTGTTGGACCAGGAGAGCTGGGCCAGGAGCTCGCGCTGCGCGGGGGCCAGAATGTGCTTCAAGGGACGCCCACGACCGCCGCCTCCGGGTCGGAGAAATTCTCGAACAGGCGTTCCTTGCGCCGCAACCGCGAGGCGTCGATCAGCATCCGGCCGGCCCAACGATACACGTTGAACTCCGCCAGGTAGGAACGCATCGAGCCCATGCGCGCGGCCTGCTCCTCGGCGGGCATGTCCAGGGCCGCGGCCAGGGCGTCCGCCGCTTCGTCCAGGTTGTAGGGATTGACCACCAGGGCTTCCGTGAGCTCGCGGGCGGCCCCCGTGAATTGCGACAGAATCAGCACGCCGCGCTCGTCGTCGCGGGCCGCCACGAACTCCTTGGCCACCAGGTTCATGCCGTCGTGCAGGCTCGAAACATAGCAGAGATCCGCGGCCCTCAGATGGCGGAAAACCTCGGGCGGTTCATGGTGCGCGAGCCGCAGCACCAGCGGGTGCCATCCCGCCATGGCGAAGCGGGCGTCGATGCGCCGCACGAGGGTCTCGACCTGGGTGTTCAGGTCGCGGTAACGCTCGATCTCGGTGCGGCTGGGCGCGGCGAGCTGCACGAAGGTGAACCGGCCCAGGAAGCGGGGATGACGCTCGAAGAGCCGCTCCACGGCCAGCAGGCGCTCCTCGATCCCCTTGGTGTAGTCCAAGCGGTCGACGCCGATGCCCAGTTGGACACCGGGTGCGATGCCGTGCTCCTCCTGGACCGAGCGCAGCGAGTCGGCGGCCGAGGGCACGCCCGCGAGGCGGTCCATGGGCCATTCGATCGAGATCGGGTAGGGCTGAACCAGCGTGGCGCGGCCGCGGTGGACCACGGCGCTGCGTTCGCGGTCGATGCGCGCCTCCAGGAAGCGGTCCACGGCATCCAGGAAGTTGTTGCAGTGAAACTGGGTGTGAAAGCCCAGGATCGAGGCTCCCAGGAGCCCCTCCAGGATCTCGTTGCGGTAGGGGCAGATCCCGAAGAGCTCCGCGTTGGGCCAGGGAATGTGCCAGAACACGATCACCGTGGCCTTGGGCAGGGCCCGGCGAATCAGGGCGGGAGCCAGGGCGAAGTGGTAGTCCTGCACCAACACGATGGGGTCGTCGGCGTCCGCCTCGTCGAGGACCGCGCGCACGAAGCGCTCGTTGGCCGCCCGGTATTGGCGCCAATCGTCGCTGCGGAAGATCGGCCGCGTGTGGGCGATGTGGCACAGGGGCCACAGGCCCTCGTTGGCGAAGCCGTAGTAGTAGCCGTGCTCCATGGCGGGTTCGAGCCACACGCGACGCAGCACGTAGGTCCCTGGCTCCCCCGGCCGCGCCGGAGCTCCGTCCGGACGCGGCGGAACTCGCAACCGGCCCTTGCGGTCGGCGGTCTCGCGGTCCGCGGAGCCCGAGCCGTGGGCGATCCAGGTGCCCGAGCAAGCCCGCAGCACCGGTTCGAGGGCCGTCACCAGACCGCTCGCGGGGTGCATGACCTGCAGCCGGCCCGCGGCGTCGCGCTGGTGCACGTAGGGCTCGCGGTTGGCGAGCACCAGGATGCGTTCGCCCGAGAGTCGCTGGCGCAGGGTTTCCCGCAGGCGTTCGGGCGTCCAGGAGCGGCCCTCCTGCTCCATCAGCCGATCCACGAGCTCGCGCACGTCCGAGAGGATGGGCTGGAACTCCTTGCGCTCGTGGCCGCCGCGCAGGATCCGGCGCAGCTCCTCGCTCCAATGGCGCCAGGACATGCGTGACAGGAACAGAGTCATCAACGAAGCGAGCAGCGCCAACACGCCGAAGGCCACCGCCAGGAAAATGCGTGCCTGGTCCTCCCGCCGCGCCACGAACGACAGGTCCTGGGCCAACAGCAGGTAGCCCAGGGGGCCGTCCGCATCGGCCAGGGGCAGGGCCGCCAGGTGCACCTCGCCGCCCGGCAGGAGCTCGGTGCGGGTCCAGTGCCCGAAGCGTGGATCGGCGCCCTCGCGCTCGATCCGCAGCACCACGTCCGTGCCGGAGACGGCCCGGGGGAACTCCGCGCTGCGTGCCAGGAGCTTGCCCTCCGGCGAGCACGCTGCCGCTCCCATGATGCGTTCGTCCTGGGCCAGGGAAACCAACACGTCGTCGAGTCGGTCGGGTGCCGTGCGCCAGGAAGAGGCCAACTCGAAGCGCGCTCCCGCCAGCGCCAGTTGGGCCCGCAGGTTCAGGTCCTTCTCGAACCAGGTGCGGGTCTCGCCCTGCACCCAGCGCGAGGCACCGTAGGTCAAGCCCGCGAGTCCGATCACCAGGAGCAGCGCGAAGCGCAGGGCGCGGTTCATGGGCTCCAGTATTGCACGAAATGGTTGGTACCGCAAAGGAATGGTGCTAGCCTGACTTTCGTGGACCTCGGGGACCTGGGACTGATCGGCAACTGCCGGATTTCCGCGCTGGTGGACGCTGGCGGGGAGATCGTCTGGTGCTGCCTGCCGCGCTTCGATTCGGCGCCGGTGTTCGCGCGGCTCCTGGACCCGGTCGCGGGCGGGGGCTTCCGGATCGGGCCGGCGCCGGGACCCGGGACCGCGCCGGCCGAGGAGAGCGGGAGGGAGCGGCGCGGCACGCAGCGCTACCGCGACAACACCAACGTCCTGGAGACCACGTTCGAGCAGGGCGACAGCGCCTTCCGGGTGGTGGACTTCGCACCGCGGTTCCTGCAGCACGACCGCTCCTTCCGGCCCGCCCTGATCGTGCGCGTGATCGAACCTCTGCGGGGGAGCCCGCGGGTGGCCGTCCATTGCGAGCCCATCCTGGGGTGGTCCCGGGGACGGCCCGCGCGCGTGGACGGCTCGAACCACGCCAGCTACCTCGGGTACGACCAGGAACTGCGGCTGTGCACGGACGTGCCCCTGGCCTACCTGGAGGGCCGGCCCTTCACGCTGACCGGCCGGCGCTACCTGGTGCTCAGCTTCGGGGAGCCCCTGCAGGAGTCGCTGCCGCAGGTGTGCGAGCGCTTTCTGTCGGAGACCGAACGCTACTGGCGACGCTGGGTGAAGCACTGCAACGTGCCTCCCAAGCACCAGGACCTGGTGATCCGCTCCGCCCTGGTGCTCAAGCTGCACTGCTACGAGGACACAGGCGCCATCGTGGCGGCCATGACCACTTCGATCCCCGAGGCACCGGGCAGCGGACGCACCTGGGACTATCGCTACTGCTGGATGCGCGACGCCTACTACGTGCTCGGAGCCCTGCGCCGGCTGGGGCACTTCGAGGAGCGCGAGAGCTTCGTGCAGTACCTCTTGGACATCGTCGGGGGGGCAGGGGAACTCGCGCTGCGCCCCCTGTACCGCGTGGACGGCCGCTCCGACCTGCAGGAACACCTGCTGGAGGACTGGCCCGGCTACGAGGGTGAGGGCCCCGTTCGCGTGGGCAATCAGGCGGCCCTGCACGTGCAGCACGATGTGCTGGGCGAGTTGGTGCTGGCCCTCGCCCCGGTGTTCCACGATCAGCGCTTCCGCGCCGAGCAGACGCAGGAGGTGCTCGAGCTCCTGGTGCGCCTGACGCGCCGGGCGGTGGCCGACGCGGGCAGCCCGGACGCCGGCATCTGGGAGTTGCGCACGGCCTGGAAGCCCCAGAGCTTCTCGACCCTGATGACCTGGGCCGGGGCCGAGCGCATGGCCGGCGTGGCCCGACTGCACGCACCCCATCTGGAATCCGAGTTCACGAGCGCGGCCCTGAATCTGCGGCGCGAACTGGATCAACGGGCCTGGAGCCCGGAGCGCAACACCTACGTCGGCACCTACGACGGCCGCGACGTGGACGCCTCGCTCCTGCAGATGGCCACTCTGCGCTACCTGGCCCCTGGCGATCCGCGCCTCGTGTCCACGATCGAGACGATTTCCCGCGAGCTCGACCGCGGCGGGTGGATCCAGCGTTACCGGATCGACGACGGTTTCGGCGAGCCGACGGTGGCCTTCGTGCTGTGCAGCCTGTGGTGCGTTGAGGCCCTGTCGATCATCGGCCGGCCCGAGGAGGCCGAACGGCTGTTCGCCAGGGTGCGCGGAGCCTGCTCGCCCCTGGGGCTGATCTCCGAGGACGTGGACCCCGCCACCGGCCGCCAGTGGGGCAACTTCCCCCAGGCCCTGAGCCACGTGGGCCTGATCCACGCCGCCTTCACCTCCTCGCCGCGCTGGTCGGAGGTGCTCTAGTGTCCCTGGCTGCGGCTCTCTGGCTCCAGCCAGAAGTCGGCGATCGAGATCGCGAGGTCGAAGGCCAAGAGCCCGCACAGCCCGTAGAACCAGTTCCCGCCGAAGCTCAGGTTGGGTACGCCGAGAAACAGCGCGGCGTACGTGGGGCCTCGCAGGAAGTGCGTGAACAACTCCGCCCGGGCCGGCCGGTGGGCATGGAGCCGCTGGGCCCGGGTGTGGAAGAGGACGATGTCGGCCGCTCCGAGCAGGCCGATCAGGAACAACAGGATCGAAGGGAGCGTGATCGAGGGGTTCCTCCCCACAGAGCATAGCCCCCTCCCCCGGGGTGGGGCCCGCGGGCCTCGCCCGGGTCTGGGGCCGAGGTGGCTTGGCGTGGTCCCTCAGGTTGACCCGCTGGCGTCTGGAACCGGCCCCCTCCGCGTGCTAATCCTCGGGCCATGCGCCGCGAATCGGATTCGCCGCCCGCGTCCGGGGAGGGGCCCTCCCACGGATCCCACACGCTCAAGGTCTACACGGGCACCGTGGTGGGCCGTTTCGGGCAGGACGTGTTCGTCGAGCTCGGCGTGCGCATGCAGGGCGTGATCGCCCTGGACCACTTCCCCGAGCCGCCCGAGGTCGGCCTGCGCTTCGAATTCACGCTGCGCGGCCAGGAGGACGGCCTGTGGGTGCTGGCGCTGCGCGAGGAGCAGGTGCTCAGCACCTGGGAGAATCTCGAACTGGGCTCGTGGGTCCACGCCCGCGCCGCGCGCGCGGCCTTCGGCGGTCTGGAGATGAAGGTCGGCCCCCTGCACGCCTTCCTGCCCAAGTCCCACACGGGGCTGGCCCGCGACGAGAAGCTCGACGTCCTGGTGGGGAAGCAATTCACCTGCGAGGTGATCGAGGTCGAGAAAGAGCGCCAGCGGGTCGTGCTTTCGCGCAAGCTGGTCCTGCAGCGCGAGCGCGCCCACCCCGGTCAGCGCGAGATCGGCTCCCTGCGCATCGGCGAGAACGTCCAGGGCCGCGTCACGCGCCTGGAGGAGTACGGCGCCTTCGTGGCCTTCGGCCAGGGCCTCGAGGGCCTGGTGCACGTCTCCAATCTCTCCTATGAGCGGGTCCAGCACCCCGCCGATCGGCTGCGGGCCGGCCAGCAGGTGGAAGCGCGCGTGCTGGCGATCCGCGACGGCGGCAAGCGCATCGCCCTGGGCCTCAAGCAACTGGAGCCCAATCCCTGGGAGGGCCTGGCGGGTCGCCTCGCCTGCGACGATCTGGTGGAGGCGCGCGTGACGCGCGTGCGCGAATTCGGCGCCTTCCTCTGGCTCGCCCAGGGCATCGAGGGCTTCCTGCCCGCGGCCGAGTGCCTGCTGGGGCCCCACGAGCGCCCGGAGCACGTGCTCAAGAGCGGCGACAGCCTCTCCGTGCGCGTCACCGAACTGGATCCCGAGCGCGAACGCCTGAGCTTTTCCCTGCGCCACCGCACCGGTGCGCGCATTGCTCCGGGGGAGGCCGCCTCGCGCATGGAGATGTTGAGGATCACCGCCGCCGCGCCCTCGCCCCAGGGGACGAGCCTGCGGGACAAGCTCGCCGCCGCGCTGCGGCGTTCGGGTTAGCTCTCCATCATCTTCGCCACTCGCGCGCGGATCAGGCTGTAGCGCTGGCGGCCGGTCGCGCACTGGGTGGCGATCCACTCGGCGTTGGTGAACGCGGTGGGGGAGAGCTCCTTGCGGAAGCGTTCCAGGTGCGGGTGGACCTTGGCGAACAGGAACAGGCCCTCGCCGCCGTTCTCGATCAGGAAATCGGGATTCACCACGCCGTGGCGGGCGAAGGAGTAGGCCATCTCCCAGTAGCTCGAAACCTGGCGCCAGGCGGCGTTGCTGGGGTGGGTCGGGGCGGTGACGGCGAGCAGTTCCTCCCAGGTCCTGGGCAGGAAGCGCATCATGGCGTCGCGGGAGGAGCGCATCACGGATTCGCGACGCAGCTCGTAGAGGCGCAGGACGAGCTCGGCGTCGTGGTGGTCGGGGGATTCTTTGGACATGGGGCGCAGAGTCTAGCCTGGGGCCGCCCCCGGGACCTGCCGGCCCCGCTCGGCGGCCGGCGTGTGTCAATCTCGGGTAGGGGGGCCGGAGGAAGTTGCGCCGTGCGGGGGGATGGGTACAACCGGGCACCATGACGCACTTCGGCGGTTCCTGGCGACGGTGGGTGGCTGCCTCGGTGCTGCTCTTGGGCCTTTGGGAGGGACCCGGCGCCCGGGCGGGTCAGGAGGAGCCCGGCGGCGGATTCCTGCAGGCCATGACGGCCGCCGAGCGCGCCCTGGAGGCCAAGAATCTCGACCAGGCCCGCGAGTGGATCGAGCGCGCCCTGGAACGGGATCCGCGCTCGGTCCAGGCCTGGCGGCTGCGGGTCCGCTGGGCCGAGGCCCGGGAGGACCCGGACGAAGTGGTCTACGCCCTGCACCAGGCCTTCCGTCATGCGCGCGCCCAGAAGCTCGGCGCGGCCGTGGTGGAGCGCGACAAGCAGGCCGTGCTGGCCGCCGACCCGATCGCCAAGGATCTGTACTCCCTCGACACGGTCTACTCGAAGAAGCTCGGCGACCTGGCCGCGCGCTACGAGAAGGAGGGCCGGCCCCACGCGGCCATCACCGTGCTGAAAACGGTGCTGGCGCTCGATCCCCTGAACGAGGGGGCCGCGGCGGCCATCGAGCGCATCGCCGCGCGGCCCGACCCGAGTCTTGCGGCGGATGCCAAGCCCAAGGACCTGTTCGCGGACGTGTCCCGGGAGTGGATCGAGGAGCACGACCGGACCCACGCCGACTGGGACACGCGCGCCAAGCTGGAGCGCGAGAACTACGACACGTACACCGACGCGGGCTACGAGGTGCTGGTGCGCGCGGGCGAGGCCATGGAGCAGATGAACGCCTTCTACCGGCGCTTCTTCCGCTACGGCACCGAGGAGGACGGCCGGAGCGTGCCGCGCATCGCGCTGCACATTTTCAAGAACCGCGACGAGTACCTGAAGCTCGGCAAGGGCCCTCCGGTGGAGTGGTCGGCCGGCCACTTCACCGGCGACAGCGTCGAGACCTACATCGACGGCGGATTCGACGGCATGACCGGCACGCTGTTCCACGAGGCGGCCCACCAGTTCGTGTCCCTGGCCACTTCGGCCGCGGGCTGGCTCAACGAGGGGCTGGCGTCGTTCTTCGAGGGCACGCGCATGTTGCCCAACGGCACGGTGCTGATGAACCTGCCGGCGAACCACCGCTTGTTCCCGCTCGCCGACCGCATGGAACGCGGCTGGATGAGCGGACCGACCGACGGCATCGGCGCCGACGGCAAGGGCGAGCCCGAGCGCGCGCCCACGTTCTCGATCGTCCTGGAGAACAAGTACGCCTGGGGTCCGCCCTGGTACGCGCCCACCTGGGGCGTGGTGTACTTCCTCTACAACTACCAGGATCCCGTGGACGGCCGTTTCGTCTACCGCAAGTCCTTCGGCGACTTCGTCAACGCCTCCGGCGGCCGCGAGGGCGAGGGCGCGGTGGAGAACTTCGAGAAGGTGGTGCTCGAGAACCCCATGCCGCCGATCAAGGGTTTCGTGCGCCCGGAGGGGGCGGTGGACGTGGCCCTGCCCAAGACCGCGGCCGACCTCGATTCCGTCTGGAAGAGCTGGATGCTCGAGCTCCGGGACGAGCAGCAGGGCAAACTGGAGCGCGTGCGGCCCTACTTGGATTGGGCCCGGGCGGCGATTCTGGCGGGGGATCTCGAAGCGGCCCAGGAACACTTCGAGAAGGGGCTGGTGGCAGGGCCGTCCGACGTGGCCGTGCGGCTCGAGTTCGCGGGACTCCTGGCGGACAAACTGAAGAACCCCGACCGCGCGGCCAAGCTCGTGGAAGGCGCCCTGTCGCTCCTGGAAGCGGCCAAGGTGCCCGACCCCAAGGCCATCGCCGCGGCCGAGCGCCTGCTTGCCCGTTACGACCCCAAGCGCGAGAGCCTGGAAGCGCTGCAAAAGGACATGGCCGTGGCCGCGCGCGGCATTGTGGAGCGCTACGCGGCCGCCGAGCGGCCCCTGCTCGTGATGGACGTGGCCTGGCGACTGGGCACGGACCTCGGGGTCTCGGAGCTCTTTGCGTACTACGAGCGGGCCGCGCGGGTCTCGGGCAAGTCCCTGCGCATCTGGGACCTGGCCTACAACGAGCGGGACTTGACCGGCTGGAGCGCCGCGGGTGCCTCAGGGCCGTTCTCGGCCTCCGGCACGTTCCTCGACGCCAAGTTCGGCGAATTCGACCCGGAGAACTTCGACTACCAGGCCCTGACCCTGGACCGCACCACCAGCGGCGACTTCTCCATGGAGGCCGACGTGTTGGCCGAGCGCGGCAAGGTGACCTTCGCCGGCTTCGTTTTCGGCCGCAAGGACGTGTCGAGCTTCCACGGCCTGTTCTTCTTCCCCGGCAAGGAGCAGAAGCAGGGCCTGGCGGCGCCGGGCTACGTGGACCTCTTGTCGAGCTTCGGCGCCAACGTGATCAAGACCTGGCGGCACATGCCCGTGGACACGTCGGTGGCCGAGGGGGCTTCCACGGCGGGAGCGTGGCACAAGCTGCGCGTGGACGTGGCGGGCCGCTTCGTGGACTTCTGGTTCGACGGCACCCTGCTCGCCACCCAGGAGTTCGCGTCGATCGACGTGTTGCGCGGCAGCTTCGGCCTGATGACCGGCCATGGCAGCGCGCGCTTTCGCAACGTGCGCTACCTGGCCAGCGATCCGCGGGATCCGGTGGCGGGCATCGAGCGCACCCTGCGGTTGGCCAAGCTGGCCGGCCGCAGCGCGCGCGAAACGGGCAGCTACCTGGGCGTGGTTCCTCCCTGGCCCAAGGTCGGCCGCTGGGTCCAGGGCGAGCGCAAGAGCTGGGAGGAGGCGGGCCGCGTGCCCCAGCTCCTGGTGTTCTTCTCGATCGAGCAGAACGACATGGTGCGCCTCGACCAGTGGCTCACGGCCTTCGAGGCCGACGCGCGTCGCTTCGGAGTCCAGGTGGTTTCGATCGCCTCGCCCAACGACGAGAAGCGCCTGGAGGAGTACCTGAAGACCCACCCGCTGCCGGGCGCGGTGGCCTTCGACTATCGCGCGCCCAAGGCCACGGGCATCGGCGAGAGCTTCGAGCAGTTCTTCATCCGCAGGTTCAACCTCCCGCGCATCCTGCTGCTCGACGTGGATCAGCGGGTGGTGTGGGAGGGCGATCCGGGACTCGTGGCCGCCACGCCGTGGAAGGCCGGCGACGGATCCTTCGTCGATGCCCCGCTGGAGGATCTGGTGGCGCGCCACAAGCTCGATCGCCTGCCCGCCTTCACCACCGCCTGGAAGGACAAGGCCGTTCCGGCCCTGGCCAAGGGCGACCTGGCCGCGGCCTTGGAGACCCTGCGGGCATCCCGGGAGTTCGAGGCCGACTACTACCCCGACGTGGCCCAGGCCCAGGCTCGGCTCGCCATGCTGGAATCGGCGCTCGCGAATCCCGTTTCCACGGCCCAGGGCCTGATCCGGGACGGCGCCGACCCGGCCATCGCCACGCTCCTGGAGTGGTACGCCCTGTGCGGCGGCGAAACCACGCCCAAGCTCGCCAAGGAGCTGAAGCCGCTGCTCGAATCCAAGGGCAACAAGGAATGGGCCGCCGCGCGCAAGGCCTGCACGCGCTGGAAGAACTTGATGGCCCGCAAGGACCCGGACGCCGCGGCGGCCGCCGTGGAGCTGCTGGGCAGCCTGGAGGCCCTGCAGGGGACGCTTCCCCGGGAGTTCGCGGCGGAGCTCAAGGCCGCACGTGAGGCCCAGGACAGCGCGCGCTTCGCGGCCCTGGTCGGCGAGTTCGACGCTCGCCCGAGGCTCTGGCTCGCCCAGAGCCACTTCGGCTGGAAGTAGGCCTGGCCGACTCTTGGCCACGGCCGCGGGCCGTGGCCCGCGTGCTCAGGTCACGCAGGCGCCCGGGCGGACGAGGGAAATCGGGGAGGCCGGGGACTCACTGCCCGCGCTCCCTGGGCCGCCTTCCTGGGTGGGGCTGGCGCCGGGGCCGTCGGCGGCCACGCGGGCGCGCTTCCTGGCCCGCTCGCGCGCGGCGGCCACGAAACCGTCGAAGATCGGCTGGGGCGCCAGGGGCCGGCTCTTGAACTCGGGGTGGAACTGCACGCCGAGGAAGAAGGGGTGCGAGGCCAGTTCCAGGATCTCCACCAGGTCGCGGTCGGGGTTGACGCCCGAGATCGCCATGCCCGCCTGTTCGAAGGCGGCGCGGTAGGCGTTGTTGAACTCGTAGCGGTGCCGGTGGCGCTCGTGGACGACCTCCGCGCCGTACAGACGCTGGGCGAGCGTGCCCGGCCGGATGCGGCAGGCGAAGCTCCCCAGGCGCATGGTGCCGCCCTTTTCGTGCAGGTTGCGCTGGTCGGCCATCAAGTGAATCACCGGGTGCGGCGTGTCGCCGGAGAACTCGGCCGTGTGGGCGCCCGCGAGGCCCAACACGTTGCGCGCGAACTCGATCGTCGCGCACTGCATGCCCAGACAGATGCCGAAGAACGGCAGGCCCGTCTCGCGCGCGTGCTGGATCGCGCGGATCTTGCCCTCGACGCCGCGCTCGCCGAATCCGCCGGGGACCAGGAGGCCGTCGACGCCCTCGATCAGGCTCGCTCCCTTGGCCTGGTAGTCCTCGGCGCGCACCTTGCGAATCTTGACCCGCGTCTGGTTCTTGATGCCGGCGTGGCTCAGGGACTCGTAGATCGACTTGTAGGCGTCGTGCAGCTCGATGTACTTGCCCACCACGGCGATCTCCACCGTGTCGGTGGTGCGCCGCATGGAATCGAGCATGCGATTCCAGTCGCCGAGATCGGTCTCCAGGTCCGACGGCAGGCCCAGGTGGCGCGCGATGATGCGGTCCAGGCCGGCCTGAACGAGCATCTGCGGCACCTGGTAGATCGAGAAGTCCACATCGCGCTCCTCGATCACCGCCTCGGGGCGCACGTTGCAGAACAGCGAGATCTTGCGCGCCATCTCGGGCGTCATCGGCTGCTCGGTGCGGCAGATCAGCACGTCGGGCTGGATGCCGATTTCGCGCAGCTTGCCCACGGATTGCTGGGTGGGCTTGGTCTTGAGTTCGCCCGACGCGCGCAGGTAGGGCAAGAGCGTCAGGTGCACGAACAGCACGTCGCCTTGCGGCCGTTCCAGGGCGAACTGCCGGATGGCCTCCACGAAGGGCAGGCTCTCGATGTCGCCCACGGTCCCGCCGATCTCGGTCAGGGCCACGTCGCTCTCCGGCGTCACGCCGGCGGCGATGGCGTCCTTGATGGCGTCGGTGATGTGCGGGATCACCTGCACCGTGCTGCCCAGGTAGTCGCCGCGCCGTTCGCGCGCGATGACCTCGGAGTAGATCTTGCCGGTGGTGTAGTTGGAGCTGCGCGAGAGCTTGGCGTGGGTGTAGCGCTCGTAGTGTCCCAGGTCGAGGTCGGTCTCCGAGCCGTCGTCGAGCACGTAGACCTCCCCATGCTGGAACGGGCTCATGGTCCCGGGATCCACGTTGATGTACGGATCGAGCTTCTGCATCGAGACCTTCAGGCCCCGGCGCTCCAGGATCATGCCGATGGCCGCGGAAGTCAGGCCCTTGCCCAGGCTCGAAACCACGCCGCCGGTGATGAAGATGTGCTTGACCATGTCGTGTTTCCCGCAAACCGGGCCGGTTCGCTCAAGACGTGACGCGCGCCTTGCAGCGTGCGACGAAGGCATCGTACTCGGCGCGTGTGTCGATTCCGAGGGCGGCGTGCGCGGCGTCGAGCACGCGCAGCTTGCGCCCGGCCTCGAGCCAGCGCAGTTGTTCCAGGCTCTCCGCGCGCTCCAACCGCCCGACCGGGAGCGAGCAGAACTCCGACAGGGCGCGCGGGCGAAAGGCGTAGACGCCGATGTGGCGCAGGCGCGGCGCCGCGCCTCCTTCCGCGCCCGGGTGCCCCGCGCCGGGAATCGGTGCGCGCGAGAAATACAGCGCGTCCCCGCCGCCGTCGCGCACCACCTTGACCACCTGGGGCGAGGCGAAGGCCTCCGCGGAGTCGAGCGGCGTGCACAGGGTCGCGATCTCCACCCCGGGTCCGGCGGCCTCGTCGAACACCTCGATCAGGCGCGCGAGGTCCGCGCGCGCCACCTCGGGCTCGTCGCCCTGCACGTTGACGATCACGTCATGGTCGTGCAGGTCGAGCCGCTGGGCCGCTTCGAGGATGCGGTCGGTGCCGCTGCGATGGTCGGCCCGCGTCAGGACCGCCTCGATCCCGGCGGCTTCCAGGGCGGCCTGGATCTCCTCGCTGTCGGTGGCCACGGCCACGCGGTCGAAGAGGCCGGTCTGCAGGGCGTTGCGCGCCGAATGCTCGATCAGCGGCCGACCGGTGTCGGAAAGCAGCATCTTGCGCGGCAGGCGCGTGGACCCGAGGCGCGCCGGGAGCAGCGCCGCGGCCCTCATGGCCGGTCCTGTCCCGCGTTTCGCACGTCCCCGGGGAGGCACCCGCGGCGGACTCCCCACGCGCGTCGCTCGCGCGGGCACTCCCGTGCGTCGATCGTCAGCGCGGGGTGCTGCACTACTGTCCCGGCTTGCGGCCGTACTGGGGTTGCTTGAACGGCAGCTTGCCCGGCTCGGTCTTGACGGTCTGGAAGCCGGGCGTCGCGTTGTAGGTGTCCAGGAACGCGGCCTTGAGCGTCAAGAGCCGCTTGAGTTGGGCGTCGCGGGCGCCCACGGGCTGGGCGACGAAACTCGTGCCCTGGGGGCCGGTGAGTTCCAGGGCCCAACTGAAGGAGTCCTTGGCCATGGTCGGTGCCTGGCCGGCCTTGACTTCCTCCGTCCAGCCGTGCTCCGCCATGAAGAGCACCAATTCGTCCATCCACTCCTCGCTGGTCACCTTGCGCGAGGGGTCCTGCCGCACGGTGGAGTACTGCTCCACCGCGGTGGTGTGGGAGGGGTTGACCAGTTCCAGGCGCGTGCCCGAGCGGTACTCGATGTAGCGCAACAGGTAGGCCGGGCCCTTCGGCTTGGCGGGCTTGGCTGCTTCCTCGGCGTCGGCGGATCCCATGGACCCCGCTGCGGCGTTGGAGGAGCCCGAGCTGGCCGGGGGATTGGAGGTGCACGCCGGCCCGAAAACGAGCAGGACGCACGACAGGCCGAGGAGGGCGAACTTCATGGTGTTCGTCCCGCGACCGAAGGCGTGCCTCGGGACCGGCAGAGCATAGCGAGCCACGGCCCGCGAGCCAAGCCTCTGGACCGGCTCCGCCGCGGCCCGACGGGCGGCCTCAGGGCGCTTCCCGCAGCCGGATCGGGGCGCCGTCGTCCTCGAGCCGTGCCGCGGGATGGACCGGCACGAAGAGCGACGCGGCGCGGGTCATGCCGTCCCTCGAGGTGGTCGCGCCGCAGGGCGAGGTGAGGTCCTGGGTGGGCGCCACGTCCGCGACCGGCTCGCCCGTGAGGGGGTCATGGGCCGGCAGGCGGTCCGTGCGCAGGCTCGCTGCGTCGTCGAAGCGCACCACGTCCATCCACAGCCGCAGCGGAAGCAGGTCGCCCCGTCGCCAGGCCCCGCCCAACCGGCGGTAGGCGGTGTCGGGCTGGTAGGGGGCCGCCTCGGCCACCACCAGGTAGCTCTCCTCGAGCAGCGTGTCCGCCCCCCAGGTGTCGGTGGGCGCCATGCCGTAGGCGGGCTGATGGTTGTTCTGCCAGGAGTTCTCGAAGTCCGGCGCCGTCAGGCGGTCGAAGAAGCGCCAGGGTTCGCCGGGGAGCGGGCCGCCGTGCCAGATGTAGGTGATCCACCCGTGGCCGTCGCCGTCGAGCGGCGTGTAGCGCACGTCGGCCAGCACCAGATGCTCGCGCAACTCGCCCGCCGCGCGCTCGAAGATCACGAGCGGCCCGTGTCCCGCATCCCGGCGCACCTCGTCCTCGGGGACGCCTTCCCTGCGGCGGAAGAAGCGCAGGCCGTCCGCGTCGCTGGCGCGCCGCTCGAGCACGTAGATCGGCCCGAGGGAGTCGTACACCACGCGATCATAGAACGCCCCGACCACCGTGAAGTCGCGGTTGATCACCTCGAACAGGTCGGGATTCTGGGTCAGCACCGGCAGGTGCGTGATGAACGCGTCCAGGGTGGCCAGGGTCGCGAAGTCGAGAGCGCGGGCCTCGGCGTCGTAGCTGGCCCAGCCGTCGAGATGGTGGGGGAGCTTGACCAATTCCACGTCGCTGGACTCCCGCAGGAACATCGACCAATGGTAGGCGGCGGAGGCGCGCAGCCGGACGCCCGGGGCGCGCAGGGCCCGCTGGCTCAGGCCGCGTTCGTTGACCTGGGCGATGGCGCGCCAGAAGCCGCCGAACTTGCGCGTGTTGGTGGAGGTGTATTCGAGGGAGCCCTGAATCCCCGCCACGAGGACCGCCACCGCGGTCAACAACTGGAGCGCGGCCCCGCGGCGCGCCAGTGCCGCCAGGCCGAAGCCGCCCAGGGTCGCCACCAGGGGCAGGAAGGGCAGCCACAGGCGGAAATCCTTGGAGCCCTTGACGCTCATGGCGAGCACGTTGGCCAGCACCACGAGCCACAGAAGCGCCGTGGCGCGCGCGCGGTGCGCCAGGGAGAGCAGGAGCCCCAGGGCCACGAAGGCTGCCGCGGGCGGCACCAGGCAGCGACCGATGCTGGTGAAGTACCACAGAAACGGCTTGTGGGTTTTGATCGACTCGGCGCCGGCGACCACCTGCTCCTGGTAGGCGTGGGTGTTCTCGGACGGCTGGAAGGCCGAGTTGTAGATCCACTCCGCGGCGTCGTAGAAGTGGCGGCCCACCAGCGGCAGGCTGCCGCCCTTGTGCAGCACGCGCGCGAAGTTCGAACCGAAGTTGTCGAGCAGGTACGTGCCCAGGCTGATGCCGAAGCTCCCGTAGTACCACACGTCGAGGACGCACTGCACGAGCACGACCAGCAGCAGGGCGCCCAGCATGGCGAACACGTGCGAGGTCCTGCGCCGGGCGTCGCGCACCACGATCACGCACACGATGGCGCCGATCACGAGCACGGTCTGGTAGGCCATCAGGAAGGCCAGTCCCAGCCACATGCCCGCGAGCCACGCATCGCGCCGCGCACGGGTCCCCGTGGCCGCCGGCGTCGCGAACAGATCGCCCGTGGACTGCAGCGCGCGTGACACGGCGAGGGTCACGAACAGCGCGGCCGCGATGCCCGAGACCGGCTCGACGCCCCAGCGCAGGACCACGGGATTGCTGCCGAGCAGCGCCCCCGCGGCCAGTCCTCCCACGGGTCCCACGAGGCGCGAGGCGAAGCGCGCGGTGGTGAACACGAGCGCCAGCGTGAGCAGCACCTGCAGGAGTTGCGCGGCCTGCATGATCAGCACCGGCTCGTCGAGACCGAGCGCGGCATAGATCCAATACAGCGGCACCAGGAGACCGGAGAATCCGAATCCGCGGATGGCCTGGCTGTCCACCAGGGCGCGGCCGGTGGCGATTCCCTGGGCGCGTTCGAGGTACTCGACGGAGTCGGCGATCTGGTAACCCTCCTGGCGCGACCAGGACCAGATCAAGAGGGCGAAGGTCGCCAGCACGACGGCCCACAGCCGCGGATAGGCCCGTGCAAGCCCCTCGCTCGCCGACGGCTTCGATCCGCCCGCGGAAGGGCCGCCTTGGGGAAGCGCTGACACTCACTTCGAGGGTAGCCCGAGAGCACCTGGGGGGACAGGGAACCCGGCCGGGGTTCCGGGGCGCAGGGGGGGGAGTCCCGGGTTCCGGAGGGGGGGGTCAGGCCCCGACTGTGCGGCTTCGCACGCTCGCGGACCTCCTCCCGGATGCAGCGTGGGAGTTCCCGTTGGACACATCCCCTTGTGGAAAAACGCTCACTTTCTTTTGTTTCCCTTTGACTTGGTCACCCGGTGTGCGGAAAACAACGCCCAGCACAGGTCGGTTGCCGTGCGCGCCCCGCGGCTGCGCAAGTCGTTCCGGCCAATGGGCTTACGCGACCGGAGGCCGGCGAGGGGGTCGGCGACCGGCGCGCATCCATCACAACCCGACCGCACACAACATCCCGCCTCTCCCCGCGAGGCCGAACGCTGGGGGCCAAGTCATCATGGGTAGGCTCGAAAAGATCGTCGTTCTGACCGTTTTGTTCCTCGTCGCCGTGGTCCTCGGCGTCGCCCTAACTCCGGCTGGAGAAAAGAATTCCGACCGCGGCGGCGTCGGTCCGGTCGAAGGAGCGATGGCCTTCGACCCCAGCGCCCAGGACCCCAAGGGGTCTGCCCTGGACGAGCGACTCCTGAACATGGGCACTGAAGGCGGCTCGACGCTGGCGGGCGCTCCCAAGCCGGCTCCGGCCCCCGTCGTCCAGCCGACCCCCCCCGCCGTCCAAGGGCAGCCGGGCGCCGGCGCCGCACCCCTGGCGGACGTTCAGGGGGCCGGTGGCTCCAAGGGCGCCCCGACGGCGCCCGCTCCGATCCCCGCTCCGGGCCCGGTCACCCCCCCCAGCGGCCAGCCGGTGCCGGCCCCCGCGGCCTATGTGCTCACCACCGAGGGGCTCACGCCCACCGGCATCAGCGACACGATGATGTACACGTGGCAGGCGGGCGACAGCTTCGCCGCCGTGGCCCAGCGCTACTACGGTTCCAAGGAGAAGCTCTCGCGCCTCTCCAAGGCCAACGAAGGCCGGGCCGAGTCGGGCCTGGTCGCCGGTGACCGGATCTGGGTGCCGGTGGCGGAGAGCGCCAAGGCCGAGGCGCTGGCCACGGGCGAGAAGATCTACGTGGTCCAGAAGGGTGACATGCTGGGCACGATTTCCCAGCAGCACTACGGCACCGCGAAGAAGTGGCAGAAGATCCTCGATGCGAACCGCGACACACTCTCGAGCCCCGAGAAGCTGCGTCCGGGCATGAAGCTGCGCATTCCGGAGTAGTCGCGGCCGCGATCGGGGCTGTGCTGCGCCGGTTCGACCGGCGCGGGACCCCGCCCCAAGGCCCCGACAGGCTTTCGCCAAGCTCTCGCCAGGCGTTCGGCGGGCGCGCGCGCATCCAGCCCGGGTGCGCGCGCGCCCGCGCCCTTCCGGGTGCGCCCCCCATGGGCGCCGAGAGGGCTCAGCGCAAGCCGTAGCGGTCCAGCTTCTTGTACAGGTGGCTGCGCTGCATGCCGAGTTCCTCGGCCGTGCGCTTCACGTTCCCGCCGTTCTTCGCCAGGCGCAGTTGGATGAAGAGCGCCTCGCTCTTGTCCTTGAACTCCTCGAACGTGGCCGCCTGGAACGGATCGCCGCTGCCCGCGGGGAGCGCCGGCACGAAGCGGCCGGCCCCGTTGCCGACGATGGCCTCCAGGTCCGCGCGCGTGATCCCATCGCCCGCCGCCATGGCGCTGCCGCCTTCGATCAAATTGCGCAGTTGGCGGACGTTGCCGGGATACTCGAGGCCCTTGAGGAACTCCAGGGCCTCGGGCGTCAACGGGTGGGGGGCGCGACCCTGGCGGTCCGCCAACTCGGCCAGGAAGTGGCCCGCGAGCAGCGGGATGTCCTCCACGCGCTCCCGCAGCGGAGGCACGCGCAGGGGAACCACGTTGAGCCGGTAGTAGAAGTCCATGCGGAAGGTCTTGGCCTCGATGGAGAGAGCCAGGTCCGCGTTGGTGGCGGCCACCACGCGCAGGTCCACGGCGCAGGGCTGGTTGCCGCCCACGCGCGTGATCTCCCGCGACTCCAGGGCGCGCAGCACCTTGGCCTGGGCCGCCAGGGGCATGTCTCCCACCTCGTCGAGGAACAGGGTGCCGCCCTCGGCGCTCTCGAAGTGGCCCACCCGTCGCTCGAGCGCGCCGGTGAAGCTGCCCTTCTCGTGGCCGAAGAGCTCGCTCTCGATCAGCTCGGCGGGGATCGCGGCGCAGTTGACGGCCACGAAGGGACCGGCGGCGCGCGAACTCGCCAGGTGCACGCCGCGGGCCACGACCTCCTTGCCCGTGCCGTTCTCGCCGCTGATCAGCACCGAGGCCTCGGAGACGGCCACGCGCGCGATCTGCTCCCGCAGGGCGACGATCTGGGGGCTTTCGCCGACCAGTTGCCAGCGCAGGCCCAATTGGCGGCGCAGGGCCCGGTTCTCGCTGGCGAGGCGGCGCACGCGCAGCGCGTTGTCGATGCTGACCAGCAGGCGGCTCGTGTCCAGCGGCTTCTCCAGGAAGTCGGCCGCGCCGCGCTTGACCGCGTCCACCGCCACCGAGAGTTCGGAGTGGCCCGAGATCATGATCAGCGGCGGCCGGGAGGCGCGCCGCTCCAGGGCCGCCATGAACTCGAGCCCGGTCATGCGCGGCATCTTGACGTCGCACAGGATCACGCCCGGCCGCCGGCCCTGGGCCTCCTCGCGATCCAGCCGGGCCAGGCCCTCCTGGCCGTCGCGGGCGGTCCACACGTCATAGCCCTCGTACTTGAGCAGCAGCTCGAGGGACTGGCGGATGTCGCCCTCGTCGTCGATCACCAGGACGTGGGTGCGAGCCTCTTGGGCGCTGGGCTGCGGCATGGCGGCATCGTGCCAGTCGCGCTCCCGGTCTGCTAGTCTCGCGCCCGATGCAGCGCGAGGCCGCACGCCTGATCGCCGGGGAAGCCGTCGTGGCCGGAGTGCTCTCGGGCACCTCCGCCGATGGGATCGACGTGGCCCTGACGCGTTTTCCCGACGCGCGGCCCGGAGCCGCCGGAGCGCCGCGGCTCCTGGCCTTCGCGACCCTGCCCTTCCCGGAATCACCCGCCGACCTGCTCGTGCGCCTGCGCGCCATGCTCGACGGCAAGCCCGCGGGCCTCGGGGAAGTGGCGTTGCTGTCGCGTGACCTGGGCCGGGCCTTCGGGGCGGCCGCGCGGGAGTTTGCCCGGGAGCACGCCCTGGAGCTGGATCTGGTGGCGAGCCACGGGCAGACGGTGTGGCACCACGACGGCATCGTGGCGGCGGGCCGGGCGAGTCTGCAGCTCGGCGACGGCGACTTCGTGGCCGAGAGCGCGGGCGCGGCCGTGGTGAGCGACTTCCGCCAACGGGATCTGGCGGCCGGCGGCGAGGGCGCGCCGATCTCGGCCCTGGCGGACGGCGTGATCTTCGGCGCGGTGCCGCGGCCCTGCGCGATCTTGAACCTCGGAGGCATGGCCAATCTGACCGTGCTCGACCGGGATGGATCGGTATTGTCCTGGGACACCGGGCCCGCCGGGAGCCTGCTGGACGGGCTGGCGCGGCGGCTGCTCGATCGTCCCTACGACGAGGGCGGCCGCGCGGCGGCGCGCGGTCGGGCCGCGCCGGCCCTGGTGGCCGAATTGCTCCGTCACCCGTTCCTGTTTTCGCCGCCGCCCAAGAGCACGGGCCGCGACAGTTTCGGCGAGCCCTACGTGGACTCCGTCCTGGCCCGCGCGCGGACCCTGGGCCTCGCGACGGACCCTTCCGCACCTGGGGACCTGCTGGCCTCGGCCGCGGAGTTCGTGGCCCGTTCCGTGGCCCTGGGCCTGGAGCGCTTCGCGCCGCGGGTCGACTGGCTCGTGGTCTGCGGCGGGGGTGTGCACCACCTGCCCCTGCTGGATGCGCTGGCAGTCCACTGCCGCGCGCCGGTGGTTTCGGGAGAGGATTTCGGCGTGGATCCCGATGCCCGCGAAGCGCTGGTGTTCGCGGTGCTCGGGGCGCGCTGCGTGCTGGGAGAGGCTTCGACGCTTCCCTCGGCCACGGGCGCGCTCGCCGGCCGTGTGCTGGGCAAGTTCAGCCCCGCGCCGCCGCGACGGGGGTAGCACCCGGATCCCGAAGCACGCCGCCTTTGCCAACGCGCCTCTGGATCGGGAGACTAGGATTCGCCGCGGCGCGTCCCGCGTCGCCCCATCCATGATCCACACGGCGGGTACTCCGACGCACTCCCCCGAGCGCGAGCTGGAACGCGACATCGGCGCGGTGCTGGTGCCCGAGGTCCGCGTGGCGGGCACCATCGCCTCGCCCACGGAGATCGTGCCCTCCGCGGAGTATCTGCGGCGCTTCCCGCCGGCCGGGCTCGTGGCCTTCGGTCGAACGCCGGCGGGCGCGGTGTCCCCGGCCCGGCTGCTGCGGGCCGTGCGCGCCCAGCTGGCCGAATTCGGCGAGGCTCTGCCGTTCGCTTGCTGCGATCTGGAGCAGGGCGCGGGGCTGCACTTCCCGGAGGCCACGCGCCTGCCGCCCGCCCTGGCCCTGGCCGCGGCCGCCCTGGGCGCGCGCAAGCCCGAGGCAGGCCTCCAGTGGCTGCGCCGCGCGGGTGAGTTGACCGGCCGCGAGGCCCGCGCCCTGGGCGTGGAGTTGGTGCTCGCTCCCGTGGCCGACGTCAACACGGCCCGGGACAATCCGATCATCGCCGTGCGCAGCTTCGGCGACGACCCCAAGCGCGCGGGCAGCCTGGCGCGGGCCTGGCTCGAGGGCCTGCAGGCCGCCGGCGCCGGGGGCTCGGCCAAGCACTTCCCAGGCCACGGCGACACCTCCCAGGACAGTCACATCGAGATCGCGCGCGTGACTCGCGACCGTGCGGGGCTGTGGGAGATCGAGCTGGCGCCCTTTCGCGAGCTCTGCCAGGCGGGCGTCGACACCATCATGGTGGGGCACCTCGACGTGCCGGCGCTGACGGGAGAGCGCGGACTGCCCGCCACGCTTTCCAGTCGGGTGATCCAGGAGGTGCTGCGGGGCGAGCTCGGCTTTCGCGGCGTGGTCCTGAGCGATGCCATGAACATGGGCGCCCTGGCCCGCGAGGGTCGGCGCTACGCCCGCGCCGTGGAGGCGGGCTGCGACGGGCTCCTCTGCCCCCATGACCCGCGGGCGGCGGCGGAGGAACTGCTCCTCGCTCTGTCCGAGGGCCGGCTCTCCCGGGAGCGCCTCGCCGCGGCTGCCCGGTCCATGCGCGAGCTGGCTCGACGCCTGCTGGCCCAGCCCGTCCCCGCGGCCCCGCGCCACGGATCGGTGGGGGAGTTTTCCTCCGCCGAGGTCCGCGCGGACCTGGCGACCGAGCTGGCCGCCGCTTCCCTGGTCCGATCCCCGGCCCCCTGGCCCTGGCGGAGGGGCAAACCCTGCGAGATTGGTCTCCAGGCACCCGACCACCCGGCGGCGGAGGCGCGCCGCGAACTCTCCCGACTGCGGGAGGAGCTGGCCAGGGACGCCTCTCCGGCGGGCGTGGTCCTGCCCGTGATCTGCGAGGTTCGGGCCTTTCATGGTGGCTATGGGCTCTCGGCCACCGAGCTGGAGCGGCTGCAGGAGCGCATCGCCGAGCTGCGACGCCTGGGCTGGAAGGTGGGGGTGGTCTGGTTCGGCTCGCCCCAGACCCTGCCCCAGAGCCTGTGGGAGGACCCCGAGGTCCCGGTGCTCCTGGCCCACGCTCCGACGCCCCCGATGTTCGCGGCCGTGGGGCGCTGGCTCGCGGGGCAGGTGGAGGCCGGCGGTAGCCTTCCGGCCAGCCTGGGATAGAAGCGCTGGACCCCCGTTGGCGGCGCGCCCGCCGTTCTTGACCCTGGGGGTCCCCCCGCTATCATCTCCGAACCTTTTTCGGCGCGAACCCGCCCCCGCGGGTGACTGGCGCCAGATCCCACGCCCCGCGGCGGCCGCGTGCCTCCGCCGGACCCGGTGGGGGATCCGACGTGCCCGCCTGCCGTACCTTCGCCATCCCCAGCTTCCACCCGGTCCCACCCGCCCCCCGCGCCCCGGATTCACCACCCCGGGTCCCGCAGTCCCGCCCCCACGCCCTCCCTAAGAGGAAAGCAGTCATGACTGGATTCCCCGCACGATCGGCCTCGTTCTGGCGCTGTCCGTTCTGTCCGCGCCCGGATGGGCCACCCTGGCTCCGGCGGCTTCGGCGATCCCCTGCCCGACTGCGGCGCTCGCCGTGTTCCCCTGGACGTCCGCGACGGCGGCTGACGTGGACGAGCTCTTCAAGGAGGCCGTGGCGCTGCTCAACGCGGGCAAGAAGCCCGAGGCGCTGAAGAAGCTCCAAGAGGTGCTGGCCGCCAACCCGACCAACGAGCAGGCCTATGAGCTGTGGAAGACCACCGACCACCAGGTCTGGCTCGACATCCTGACCGAGCGCGGCGAGTTCGAGCTGATCGCCAAGCGCCTGTGGTCCCTGGCCGAGATGGGCAAGACCGCGCGCAAGAACGACGCCGGCGCCATCCAGTCGACCCTGGAGGGCGTGCGCTCCCAGGATCCGCTGGTGTCGCGCAAGGCGCGCAACACGCTTGCTTCCGAGCACGGCGAGTTCGCGGTGCCCTTCATGCTCCCGACGCTGGAAGAGCAGGGCAACGATGACCGCCGCGTGCTCTACATGCACACTCTGACCGAGATGGATCGCGACGTCGTGATCCCGCTGATCGAAGCCCTGGGCAGCCCCAATGCCTTCCTGCGCCGCAACGTGGCGCTGGTGCTGGGCTACATCGGCGACCGTCGCGCCGCGGCCATGCTGGCCCACGTGGCCAAGACCGACGAGGACGGCGGCGCCCGCAGCGCCGCGGAAACCGCCCTGGCCAAGTGCGGCGGATCGGGCGACGCGCTCGCCCAGTTCCTGCAGCTGGGTCAGGAGTACACCCTGCGTCAGGACAGCGTGCTCGCCGCCCACATGTACTCCGACGTGGTCTGGAACTGGAGCGCCAAGGGCCTGGTTTCGTCGCCGGTGGCCCGCGCGGCCTACGCCGACGAGATGGCCAAGAAGAGCTACCAGCGCGCCCTCGCGGTGGACGCGGGTTCCCTGCCCGCCCGCGCGGGGCTGGCGCGCGCCTACGCCTCGCAGTGGACCAAGCTCGGCGCCCTGCAGGACTCCGGGGCCGACATGTCGGCCATGGCCGGCCTGATGGAGACCGACGCGATCGGTCTGGGGCTGATCGGTGCCGACGCCCTGGACGCGGCCCTGCAGTCCGCGGTGGAGACCGGTGACGCGATCGCCGGCCGCACCCTGATCCAGTCCCTGGCCAAGGTGACCAACGCCCCGAGCGCGGGCCTCTCGGCCGCACTCAATTCCCGCGACGGCGCCATGCGTTCGGAGGCCGCCGTGGCCCTGGCGAATCAGGCCGTGGCCGCCCGCATGCCGGTCAGCGCGCAAGTGGCGGCGACCCTGGGCGAGGCCGTCGGCCGCGAAGTCGTCCGCACCGTGTTCGTGATCGACGGCAACGCCGACCAGCGCAATGCCGCCATGGCCCAGGCCGAGAAGCTGGGCTTCGCCGCCATGGGCGCGGAGTTCGGCGCCAATGCGATCGCGCTGCTGCACCGCGTGCCCGGCGTGGACGCGGTGTTGGTGGCCGACTCCCTGGCGGACCTGACCACCTTCCAGGTGATCGACGACCTGCGCGCGGACCCGCGCTTCGAGAAGACCCCGATCTTCGTCGTCTCAGGCAACGCCGAGCAGGCCAAGGAAATGTTCGGCGAGCGGGCCAGCGGCGTGCTCGCCGCGGGCGGCGACATGGCCGCCGTGGCCGAAGCCGTGGGCCCGGTCTCCGGCGACCGCGCCATGGCCGATCGCCTGGCGGGCGACTCCGCCATGACCCTGGCCCACGTGGCCTCGGCCGGCGGCGACATTTCGCCGGCGGTCGCGGGCCTGATGGCGACCCTCAAGGGGCGCGAGGACTCGGTCTCGACCCGCGCCATGGGCACCCTCGGCATGGTGGGGGACAGCACCCACGTGTCGGCCCTCGTGGCCGTGCTCAAGGACGGCGGCCGCTCGGAAGCCGCGCGCACCGCCGCCGCGGACGCCCTGGCCAGCATCTTCACCCGCGGAGCGGGGGTTTCGGCCGAGGACATGATGGCCATCAGCGGCACGGTCAAGTCGGATGCCCCCATGGGCGTCCGCACGGCTGCGGCCCGGGCCATGGGTGCGATCCGCCTCGAGGCGGACGTGCGCGCGGAACTGCTGCGCTCCGCCCGGTCTGCGGGGGCTCAAGGCTGAGCCTTCCGACTAGCGAAAAGGGGTGCCGCGAAGCTACGCTTCCCGGAGCGGCTCCACGCGGGCCAGTGTAGCTCAACGGTAGAGCACCGCTTTCGTAAAGCGGGGGTTACGGGTTCGAATCCCGTCTCTGGCTCCATTTCCAAGCACGTCGTGCGGGCGCATGTTCGGGTGAGGGTCCCCCCGGGGACCGGGCACCCCGTGCGCCCGCCAACGCCTTGGGTGGGGAGGTCCGCTCGCTCCCGGCGCGCAGCGGCCTTCGCCGATGCCGGCCGACGAGCGCGTTGCCCGAGGTCCTTCACCCAGGGGTACGTCCCATGAGCAGCAAGCATCGCTCCGCGCCGGCCGCAGTCACCACGCGCCGCCAACTCTTGGCCCTCACTGCCGCGGTCGCCGGCGCGGGTCTGGCCTGCGGAACCACCGGCGAACTGGCCGCGAGCCTGCCGGCGCCGCAGAAGCGGCGCACGCGCAAGGCGCCGGGCGCCGAGGAGACGATCAAGATCGGAGTGATCGGCATCGGAGCGCCCAGCACGCCGGCCATGGGCTTCGGCCACTGCCAGCGCTTCACCGCCCTGGCCAAGGAGGGCAAGGCCAAGGTGCAGATCACCGCCATTGCCGACGTGGCCGCGCCCTACCTGCAGCGCGGAGTGGAGCACTGCTCCAAGGAGCAGGGCATCGAAGTGGCCGGCTACAAGGACTACCGCGAGCTGCTGGCCCGCGACGACCTGCACGGCGTCTTGATCGCCTCGCCCGAGCACTGGCACGCCAAGATGGCGAGCGACGCGATCCTGGCCGGCCTCGACGTGTACTGCGAAAAGCCGATGACCCTGCACGTGGAGGAGGCCCTCGCCCTGCGCAAGCTGGTGCAGGCCAATGATGCGATCTTCCAGGTGGGCACGCAGTTCCTGCAGCACCCCAAGTACCACAAGGCGCGCGAGCTGATTGCCGCGGGCGTCATCGGCAAGCCGACCTTCTCGCAGACGTCCTACTGCCGCAATTCCAAGGACGGCGAGTGGCTCTACGGCGTCGATCCGAAGCTCGTGCCCGGCGAGAATCTCGACTGGGATGCCTGGTGCGGCCCCGAGGGCAAGCACGCCTGGGACCCCAACGTGTTCTTCCGCTGGCGGCGCTACCGCCAGTGGTCCACGGGGATCATCGGCGACCTCCTGGTGCACGTGACCACGCCGCTGGTGTGGGCCCTGGACGTGGGCTGGCCCACGCGCGTGGTGGCCACCGGCGGGCACTTCCATGACACGGCCATGGAGAACCACGATCAGGTCAACCTGAGCGTCGAGTTCGAGAAGGGCCACACGATGACCATCGCGGGCTCCACCTGCAACGAGACCGGCGTGGAGATCCTGGTGCGCGGCCACCGGGCGAATCTGTACCTGGCCAGCAACGACTGCGTGCTGCGCCCCGAGCGCATCTTCGCCGAGGAGATCGAGGAGCAGACCTTCAAGTCGCCCGAGATTCCGCCCGACCAGGACGCTCACCGGCTGCACTGGCTCGACTGTATGCGCACCCGCAAGCCCTCGATCGGCGACGTGGAGACGGCGGCCAAGGTCATGGTGATCGTGGACCTGGCGACCAAGAGCCTGTGGTCCAAGGGCGCGTACACCTTCGATCCCGACAAGCTCGCCGTGGTGCGCGCCTAGTGTCGTGATCCAGAATTACGCCGCCCAACTCGGCCCGCCTGCGGCTCCCTGGCTGCGTTGCCGGGATCCCCTCGCGACCGACTTCGTCGATCGCGTGCGGCTTCGCCGCACCGGGGCTTACCCCTCCGAGTGTTGCAGCGAACACGCGTCGTCGCGGCGCCTGGCCAGGAATCCGCATTCAGCCCGCCTTGGCCACCGTCCTTCTGGATCAGGAGACTAGGCATCGTGCTCCATCGCGCGGCCTGCTTCGCGATGGGGACGCGCTTCGAGCTGGTGCTCGAGGGCCGGGACGACGTCCATGGGCGCGCCGCGGCCGAGGAGGCCCTGGAGCGCATCGTCGAGTGCGACGGCCGCCTCAGTCGTTTTCGCAGCGACTCGCTCGTCTCGCGGATCAACCGCGAGGCGGGCAGCGCCTGGGTCGCCCTCGACGCCGAGACGTTCGAGCTCCTGGAGCGCTGCGCGCGGGCCTGTGGCGCGACCGAGGGCGCCTTCGACCTGTGCCTGGGCACGGCCATGGACCGCCTGCGCGCCGGCCAGGGCCTGCTCGCGCCCGCCGGCGCCTTCGCGCTGGATCCCGCGCGGCGCGCCGTGCGGTTCACCGCACCGGGGACGGCCCTGGACCTGGGGGCCGTGGCCAAGGGATTTGCCCTGGACCGCGCCGCGGAGCTGCTGCGGGCGGCGGGCGTCGAGCGCGCCCTGCTCCACGGCGGCACGAGCAGCGTGCTCGCGCTCGGTGCACCTCCCGACCGGCCCGAGGGCTGGCCCGTGGGTCTGGGGCCCGAGTTCGCGGAGCGCGTGGTGTCCCTGAGGGATCGCGCCCTTTCGATCTCCGCCGTCCGCGGCAGCCGCGGGCCCGGGGGGGACGCGGCGGCTCGGGGCCAGGTCCACGTGCTCGATCCTCGGGAGGGACGACGGCTCCGGGCCCAGGGCCGGGCCGCCGTGCTGGCCGCGAGCGCCGAGGAAGCCGAGATTGCGTCGACGGCGCTGCTCGTGCTCGTGGATCGCGGCGCGAGGCCCGCGGAGGCCCTCGACGCGGGCTTCCCTTCAGCCCGGCTGGAGTGCATCGTCGTTGCTGATCGGCCGGTCGCGGGACGGGGCAGCGGCCTCTCCGGCGGCGCCGCCCTGGAGATCGTCCACCACGTTCCGCCTGCTTCACGATGACCACGAACGACCGCCGCGACTTTCTGCTTTCCACCGGGGCCGGCATGGCCGCCACCTGGCTCGCGCCCCACCTCGAGTTGCTGCATCCGCTCCTGGGCCGCAAAACCTCGGGGGGCGAAGGACGGGTCAAGCTGGCGCTGATCGGCGCGGGCCGCCAGGGTCGGGCCATCCTCGGTGAACTCGCCACCATTCCCGACTGCGAAGTCGTTGCGGTGTGCGACAACGACGAGTCGCGACTCTCCTCCGCCCTGCGGCGCGCCACCGGCGCCAAGGGCTATGCCGGGGCGGCGGACCTGCTGGCCAAGGAGGTTTCGGTGAGTGCCGTGATCATCGCCACGCCCACGCACCTGCACCGCGCGATCGTCGAGCAGTGTCTGGAGGCGAAGAAGCACGTGTACTGCGAAACGCCCCTGGCCCACACGCTGGAGGACCTCCAGGCCATCAGCGCGGCCGCGCGCGGCGCGGGCGTCGTGGCGGCGGCCGCGTTCCAGGGCCGCGCGAATCCGGTCTACGGGCTCGCGCGCTCGTTCTTCAAGGCAGGGACGCTCAGGGAGCTGGCGCACCTCTCGGCCCAAAATCACAAGAAGACTTCCTGGCGCACGGCGGGCTCGACGCCCGAGCGCGATCGCGAGCTCAACTGGCACCTGGATCCCAAGGTCTCCCTGGGGCTCACCGGCGAACTGGGCGCGCACCAGTTCGACGTGTTCCACTGGTTCCTGGGCCGCCATCCGGTTTCCGTGCGCGCCCGCGGCGACCTGCGGCTCCACAAGGACGGTCGCGAGGTGCCCGACACGGTCCAGGCCCAGTTCACTTTCGACGACGGCCTCGTGCTCGACTGGTCCTGCACCCTGGCCAATTCCCTCGGCGGCCGGCACGAGGAGATCGCCGGGGCCATGGGCGCGATCAAGCTCGCCTGGACCCATGGTTGGATGTTCAAGGAGGCCGACGCTCCCACCCAGGGTTGGGAGGTCTATGCCAATCGTCAGCAGTTCCACGACGAGCCGGGCATCACCCTGATCGCGGATGCGACCAAGTTGGCGGCCCAGGGCAAGCTGCAGGAGGGCGTGGGACTGCCCTACACGTCGCTGTACTACTCGCTCGCCGACTTCGTGGCCGCAGTGGCCGGGTCCCACGGGGCCGGGTCCAACGGGGCCGGGTCCAAGGCCCCGGCCTGCTCCCTGGCCGACGGCGCCCGGAGCTCCGCGGTCAGCGTGCTGGCGAGCCGCGCCCTGGTGGAACGAACGGAAGTGGCCATCGACCCCAAGCTGCTCGAGGGGCTGTGAGCGTCGCCGCCGCGCTCGTTTCCGGCAGCCTGCGCGCGCTCCCGTGGGGGGCACGGGTGGGGATTTCTGCGCTGCTCCTGGTGCTGGCGGGCGGGCTCGCCGCCTCGGGAGCTCACCTGCAAAACCAGCATCAGAATCGCGACGAACGCCCCGGCGTGTCGCTCTTGGACATCGAGGGCGCCTACCACGGCGTGGAGGCCACGGCGCCGCTGGTGGTCCAACTGCGCGCCGGCCACCCCGAGGAGCTCCCCGCCCCGGAACGGGAACTGCTGCTCTCCTGGCTCTCCAGCAAACGCATCAGCGAGGACTACGACAGCCTGGAGCTCGGTGCCGACGCACCCGCGGAGGTGCTCGCGCGCCGCTGCGTCGAATGCCATTCGCGGACGGGGCTCGAGGGAGCGCACGGGGATGCGCGCATCGCCCTGGGGACCTGGCCCGAGGTCTCCAAGGTGGCCTTTTCGCGGCGCGTGGAGCCCCTGCCCACGGCCGTGCTCGCCGCCTCGACCCATGCCCATGCCTTGGGGTTGGGGAGCCTGAGCCTGGTGCTGGCCCTGTTCCTCTTCCTGACCCGCTTCCCCGCCCGGCTTTCGGCGGCGCTGTGCGGCCTGGCCGGCGTCGCGCTGCTCGTGGACCTGGGCTCCTGGTGGCTGGCGCGCTCCAGCGCCGGGCTCGCGCCCCTGCTGGTGGCCGCGGGTGCCTGCTACGCGACCGCGAGCGCGCTCTCGATCGTGCTCGTGTTCCTGGACCTGTGGCTGCCGCGCCGCGGCGGGCCCCGTTGAGCCTCCCGTGGCCCGGGGCAGCATTCCCGCCGGTTCGCCGCTCGCTCGCCGCTGCTTCGGGCCTTCGTCCGCCGGGCTGGCCCTCGCCTGCCTGTGGATCGCGGGCTGCGGCGCCACGCGCCACGGCGAGCCCTGGGGCGCGCGCGCCTCGATCACGCCGGGCTTCGGTCGCACGCTGGACGCCGCCCGCGATGCGCTGCTCGATCCGTGGGTTTGGGTTCCCCTGGCGGGCGCCACGGTCATCTGGGCTGCCGACGTGGACTCTGAAATTTCCCACTGGGCCCGCAGCGAGACCCCGGTGTTCGGCTCGACCCGCGGCGCCGAGGACGGTAGCCACGATTGGCGCGCCTGGAGTCAGGACCTGTGGATCGCCTCGGCCTGCCTGACGCCCAGCGGCGATGGGGCCTGGCCCTGGTTGTGGAACAAGTCCAAGGGTCTTGGCGTGCAATTCGCGGCCAAGGCGGCTTCCGGCGAGCTGACGTCCCTGGGCAAGGACGCCTTCGGTCGCGAGCGTCCGGACCACTCGGACCGGCGCAGCATGCCCTCCGGGCACACGACGTCGGCCTTCGCCAGCGTCACCCTGGCTCGCCGAAACGTCGACGCCCTGCGCCTGGCGCCCGCGGCGCGAGTTTCGCTGGAGGCGGGTCTGGGCGGCGTCGGAGCCCTGGCGGCCTGGTCCCGGGTGGAGGCCGGGGCCCACTACCCCACGGACGTTCTCGTGGGGGCGGCCCTGGGCACCTTCGTGGCGCGCTTCGTGGACGACCTGTTCCTGGACGCAACCGGCGGACCGAGCGTCAGCGCGCTCCTGGATTCCGAGCAGGGGCGCTGGTCGGTGGGGCTCGCCTGGAGCCTGTGAGCGCGCGAGCCGGCGCCCTGACGCAGGCTCACTTGCGCGGCGTGGCTCGGTAGGCCGTGCCCGCCTGGAACGCCTTCCGACAGGCCAGGGCATTGTCGATGATGCCGACCACCTCGGGCGCGGTGACTCGGTCCGCGGACTTCGGCCGCAGGAGTTCCAGGGCGGAGGCCACCGTGGCCTCTGCGCCGGCGAGATCGCCGGACTCCGCCTGGGCCGCCGCCAGGATCACCAGGAGTTCGGGATTCTCGTTCTTCGCGGCCAGGGACAGCTCCTGGGCGAGCGCCAGGGCCTCGCTGCCGGAGCGGGCCCGGTCGTCGGTCGCCGTGGCCAAGAGCCAGGCCAACTGCGCGCGCAGGGCGCCGTCCTTGGGCGACAGGGCGATTCCCGCGCGCAGGGCCGCGGTGGCCTCCTGGTAGCGGCCGAGCCGCAGCAGGGCCTCGACCCAGTTGGAGCGCGCCTCCGGCCGGTTCGGTTCCTGGAGGACGACCTTGGCGAAGGACTGCTCGGCCTCCTCCATGTGGCCGGCCTCGGCGCACAGAACGGCGAATTCGAAGCGCACGCGCGAGTCTTCGGGCGCCAGCTCCAGCGCCCGTCGAAAGGCCGCCAGGGCCTCCTCGGCCCGCCCGTTGACGCGCAGGGCCTGGGCGAAGTTGATCCGGATCCCGAGATCGTCGGGGCGCTCGGCCATGGCGGCTCCAAGCAGTTTCAGGCCTTCTTCGCGCTCCAGGGCCACCTGGGAGCCGCACAGGAAGGAGCCCAGGTTCGTGCGGGCCTCGACGCTCGCGGCGTCCAATGCAGTGGCCTGGCGCAACTTGGCCACGGCTTCGGAGCGCTTGCCCTGCCGCGCCAGGGCCACGCCCCACTGGGAAAGGGCCCGCGCCTCCGCGGGATCGAGCGTGCAGGCGATCTGGTAGCGTTCGGCGGCCTCCGCGTGGCGGCCCAGCTGCATGTACTTGTCGCCGAGCAGGCCCAGGGCCGCGACGGACCTGGGGGACTTGCGCAGGTAGTCCTCCAACTCCTGGAGGGCGGCCGGCCCCTCGCCGCGACCCAGCAGGCGATCGGCGCGCTGGCGGACGAGCGCCAGGGTCGCGCCCTCGTCCCAGAGCAGTTTCTCCCGCAGTTCGTCCGCGAAGGGCTCGCGAGTCGGCGGGGGATCGTCGGGACGGGCGAATTCGAGGGCCTTGGCCTCGTCGCCCAGGGCGCGCCAGGCCGCGGCCGCGAGCCAGCGCCATTCTCCGGTGCGCGGCTTCCCCTTCCCGGCGCGCTCGAGGAATCCCAGGGCCCCGTGACCATCTCCCTTCGCCAGCGCCGCCTGGGCCGCGCCCACCAGGATCGCCACGTCGTCCGGTCTCAGGGCGAGGGCGCGCTCGAATTCCCGCGCGGCGCCGGCGTGATCTCCCTGGGCCAAGAGACCGTGGCCCAGGTAGAAGTGCGGGCCCGCCCACTCCGGGGCCAGCTGGGCGGCGCGCTGAAAATTCACCGTGGAGACCGCCTGGTCTCCAATGCGCAAGGCGATGCCGAGCCAGTAGGGCCAGCGCGCTTCCTCGGGCGAGAGCCGCGCCGCGCGCTGGTAGCACTCGATCGCCTGGGGGAAGAACTCGTGGACTTCGTAGCACTCGCCCAGCTTGCCCCAAGCGGTTCCGTCGTAGGGATTCTCGCGCACGGCGGCCAGGCGCTGGTCGAGACGCTCCTGCAGCGGCGCCTCCAACTCCTGGCGATCCGGCAGGGGGGGCGTCGCGCGGCCGAAACGCAGGGCGTTCCAGGGGCTGGCGAACCAGAGCACGGCGCCGAGGCCCGCCAGGGTCAGCAGCGCGGCGATCAGGAGGGTCGCGCGGCCTCGCACGGCGAGAGGGGCAGGGAGCGGGTGGAGCATGCGGGGCGTGGGTGGGGGACGGGCGTGTGCTGGACCGGAGGGTCAGCGTTTTCCAGTGCCGCGCACCAGCACCCGTTCCTGGTCCGCGGGCGAGGCATCGAAGCTCTCCCGGATGCCTCCCGGCCAGTGTACGACGATCCCGTCCACGGCGGAGTGCTCCCCCAGCCCGAAATGGGCCGCGGGGGGACCCGCGGAGAGGTACCCCTGGCACGTGCCCAGGATCCGCACCCACGTGCGTCCGCCCGCCCGCACCTCGATCACGGCGCCCAGGGCGTCGCTCTTGCCGTCGGCTCCGCGGGCGCGGACGGAGAGGAAATGCCCGCGATCCTCCAGGCGGTTTCGATAGAGCCGGCTCGAGCCGTCGCCGTTGGCCACGACCAGGTCGAGCCCGCCGTCGCGATCGAGATCGGCCACGACAAGGGCGCGGCCCACGGCGATCGCCCGTGAAAAATCACCGCCCTCCTCCGCGCCGGCCAGCCGGAAGCGCCCGGAGCCGTCGTTGAGGAACAACTGGCACTCCTCCGCGTACGGAACCCAGTGGAGGGGCAGGTCCACCGCGGCCCGCGGACCCCGGCGCAGGATGCGACCATTGAGCACCAGGAGGTCCTGGTCGCCGTCGTTCTCCACGTCCCCGAACTGGGTGCCGAAGCCCGTCAGGTCCAGGCTCGCGGTCGACAGTCCCGCGCGGTCGGCCACGTCGGCGTAGGTGCCTCCGGGGCCGCGCTGGTGGAGCACGTTGGCCTCGGCCACGAGGTGCGTCACGAAGAGCTCGAAGTCGCCTTCGCCGCCCACGTCGCCCACGGCCACGCCCATGTTGGCCTGGGCGCGGCCCACGCGATTCACGGCGAGCCCCAGGGCGAAGGCCCGGTTCTCGAAGCGGCCGGGGGCGGTCTGCACCCAGGCGAAGTTGGGCTCTGAATCGTTGGCCACGAAGATGTCGAGCCGTGCGTCTCCGTCGAGATCCAGGAAGGCGAGTCCCAAACCCCGACCCACGCGCGTGGCGAGGCCCGCTTCGTGGCTGACGTCGCGGAAGCGCCCGTCCCCCTCGTTGTGCCACAGCCGATCCGCGAGTCCGCTGAACTGCAGCGGCGACGGATAGTCCTGGGCGCCGCCCGCACCCTTGCCGCGAACCGACGGATCCAGCTCCAGGTAGCGCGTCACGAACAGGTCCGGCCTGCCGTCCGCGTCGTAGTCGCAGAAGCCGGCGGTGGCGGCCCAGCCCTCCTCGCGGATTCCGGAGGCCTCGGTCGCGTCCTCGAAGGTGCCGCGGCCCTGGTTCTTGAAGAGCCGTGAGCTGCCGTAGTTGGTCACGAACAGGTCGAGGTCGCCGTCGCCCTCCACGTCGGCCACGGCCGCCCCCATGCCGTAGCGCGGATCGTCGGCGCCGAAGCCTTTGGCCGCCGGGTGAAAGCTGCCGTCCGCCTGCTGGAACAGCAGCCGGTCCCGTCCCGCCTCGCTCTCCAGCGCGCCGTTCTGGTCGCGCACCGCTTCCACGAAGAACAGGTCCTCCCGCCCGTCGCCGTCCGCGTCGAACACCGCGCAGCCCGGCCCCATGCTGTCGGGCATGAAGTAGTCGTCGCCCCCCCGGGCCGTGAGGTGCAGCACGCCCCGTGACCGGCTTTCGTCCGCGAAGGCGCCCTGGGAAATGGCGCGCGCGCCGCCGGACGCCCCGCCGGACGACGTGGCCGCGCGCTCGCTCTCCGGGGAGCAGCCCGCACCCAGCAGCATGGCGAGGGACCACGCGCGCGGTCCGATCGAGGTCCGTGGGAACGGCATGGTGTTGGGACCGATCCTGCCGCCGGGCTCTCTGGGCCACAAGGGGATAGACTCAGGCCCGATGTCGGCGCGCTTCCTGCTCGTCTGGTTCACGGTGGTCCTGGCCGCTTCCTTCGGCTCCCGTGCCGAACTGCGCGGACTCGCGGGGGCACGCTGCGCCCTCGACGGCCGCGCCCTCGGGCCCGCGGAGCGGGTGGAGCTCCAGGACGCCGCGTCATCCCCTTCGACCGCCGCACAAGTCTCGCGGAGTTTTTGCGGGGTGGAGTGCGCCCTCTCCTTCGCGGCCAGAGAGCCCTCCGCGGAACCCCGGCGCTTCGTGGTGCGCGACGCCCGCGACGGTTCGGCGCTGGATTCTCGGGCGGCCACCTTCGTGCGCGAGGGACGCCGACCCGGGGCGGTGGAGGGCCGCGAACGATGGCGCGCCTTTCGCGACGCTGCTTCCGCCGCCTTGTACGCGCAATCCGCCGGCGGTCTCTGCACCCCGGACCCCTTCGCGGGGCACACTGCCGACCACTCGGCGGATCCCGACCGACAGAATTCCCCCCAGCACCCACGATGATGTCCCACGCGCCGAGATTGGCCCAGGCCCCGTCCCATGGTCCCGAGGTCCACGCCGGGCTCGCCCCCGGTTGGCCCGCCCTCGGTTGGCTCGCCCCCGGTTGGCCCGCCCTTGGTGGGCTCGCCCTCGGGCTCCTGGCCGCCTGTGATTCGAAACCGCCGCCCGCTCCCGCGGTCCAGGAGGAGCCTTCGCCGATCCGCTTCACGGACGTCACCGCCCAGTCGGGCATCGACTTCGTGCACCATTTTCTCGACTCGGAGAGCGGCTCCACCTACCGCATCAATCCCTACGACCACGGCAGCGGCGTGGCCGTCGCGGACGTCGACGGTGACGGCCGCGAGGACGTGTACTTCTGCGATTTCCTCGGCCCCAACGGCCTGTACCGGAACCTGGGGGAGATGCGCTTCGAGAACGTGACCGAGAAGGCGGGCGTGGCCCTGGGCCGCTCGCTCTCGGTGGGGGCGGCCTTCGGAGACTGCGACGGGGACGGCGATCCCGACCTGTACGTGACCAGCTACCGCGGCGGCAATCGACTGTTCTCCAACCGCGGCGACGGCACCTTCGAGGACGTGACCGAACGCGCGGGCGTGGGCTACACGGGCCACTCCAACGGGGCCACGTGGTTCGACTGCGACAACGACGGCGACCTGGACCTGTACCTGTGCAACATCGGCCGCTTCACCCTCGACACGGTGAGTCAGGAGGCGGCCTTTGCGTACGCGGGAGTGGCGCTGCCCTTCCAGCAGGTGGCCGGTGCCCCCGACACGCGCAACCCCGGAGAGTCGGACATCCTGTACGTGAACCGCGGCGACGGCACCTTCGCCGACGAGACCGCCGCGCGCGGCATCGTCTCGGCGGAGTGGAACGGCGATGTGGCGGTGAGCGACCTGGACTGCGACGGGGACCTCGACCTGTACGTGTCGAACATGTTCGGGAAGAACCACCTGTTCCAGAACCAGGGCGGCGGGAAGTTCGCCGAGATCACGGATTCGGCCCTCGGTCGCACCAGCTGGGGCGGCATGGGCTCGCGCTTCTTCGACGCCAACGGCGACGAGTGGCCCGACCTCTACGTCGTGGACATGCACTCGGACATGTGGGTGCGCACCGAAAACCTGGAGCAGGTGCGCGCCGGGGAGAAGTTCAACACGCCCCTGGGCACGAGCATCGCCGGGGGCAAGCCCATCGCCGGGCCCGAGGATTCAGGGTCCAAGTTCCACCTGTTCGGCAACACGTTCTTCGAGAACCAGGGCAGCGCGAAGTTCGTGGAGCGCTCCCAGGAAGTCGGCCTGGAAACCTGGTGGCCCTGGGGCATCGCCGTGGGCGACTTCGACAACGACGGCCGCGAGGATCTCTACCTGCCCGCGGGCATGGGCTTTCCCTATCCGTACTGGCCCAACCAGCTCTTGCGCAACGAGGGCGGCCGCTTCCGCGACGTGGGAGCGGAAGCCGGGCTCGAGCCCCCCGCGGGCGGCGAGACCCTGCCCGGTCGGAAGATCGCCGGCCGTGCCCTGACGCGCAGCTCGCGCGCGGCTGCCACGGCGGACTTCGACGGCGACGGCGATCTCGACGTGGTGGTGGCCAATTTCAACGCAGCGCCCTACTTGCTGCGCAACGACTCGCCCCAGCAGAATGCCCTGCGCCTCTCGCTGGTGGACCGGAACGGGCGGCCCTCCTTCGGGGCCCGCGTGCGAGTCCAGTCCCAGGGTCGCGTGGTCCACCGGGAGTTGGCCCATGGGGGCGGATACCTGACCCAGTCCAGCGCGATTCTGCACGTGGGTCTGGGGACGCGCACCCAGGTGGAGCGCATCGACATCGATTACCCGGGCGGTTCCCACACCTTTGCCATCGAGAATCCGGCCCTGGGCGAGGTCGTGCGTGTGGTGCGACCGTAGCAGCCCGTGGAACAGGTCGCTGCTGCGACTTCGCACGCCTTCGCGTTGCGGCGTCGAGCTCGTCGGGCCGTGCTCAGCGGCCAGGAAGGCCGCACCCCGCTGCGAACGCTCCGCAGGAGCCTTCGCCACGAGCGCTTCGCGCTCTAGCGCGGGGGCCCCTGCGGGCCCTCCGTCGCTCTCCTTGCAGCGCGAGCGCGCGCTTCGCCTCGCGACGCGACCTATTCAACGGACTGCTAGCACCCGGGCCCTGGCGCGGGCCATGACCGTGCTGGCGCTCCTGTGCGGGGCGGCGCTCTTCGCGGAGTGGTTTCGGCCCACCGCGCCGGGCGCCTGGTGGGGCCTCTCCGCCGGTCTGGGCCTTGGCTCCCGCGCGGGCGCCGCGGGGGGCTTCTTCGCCTGGGACGCGCGCCTGGAGCCCGACCGCGACGGCGACCTCGGCGCCCCACCGGGGATGAGCGTGGGCGAGGGGGCCTGGGGCGCCCTGGAGTTCAGCCCGAGCCCCCCGGGCCTTCGCCGCCCATGATCGCCAAGTGCTCCGCCCTGCTCTCGCTCGCGTTCCAGAACGTCGCGGCCCACGGCCGGGCCTACCTGGCGGCGACGCTGCCGCTCCTCGCCACGCTCACACCCTGGATCGCAGGCTCGGCGATTTCCGAGGGACTGCGCCGGGACGCCCGATCGGCCGTGGAGGCGGGACCCGATGTGCAGGTCTCGGGCCTGCGGTGGGGGCGCGCGGCCTCCCTGGAGCCCGGGCTCGGGGACCGCTTGCGCTCCCTGCCCGGGGTGCAGGGGATCGAACGCCGCGCCGTGGCGAGCGTGGTCTCTGGCGAGGCCGCGATCCTGCTCGTGGCCGTGGAGGCCCCGCGCCTCGCCCGGGCCGCTCCCCTGGCCGCGGGCAGCGCGCCGCGGGCCGCGGGCCAGTGCCTGGTGGGCGCCGAACTGGCCCGGGAGCGTGGGTTCGCGCCGGGCTCGCGCCTCTCCCTGGAGGGCCGCGTGACGCGCGTGTTCGAGGTCTGCGGCGTGCTCTCCTCGGCCGACGCCGTGGCGGGATCCCAGGCGCTGGTGGTCTCGCTCTCCGACGCCGAGGAACTGCTGGGAAGTCCCCTGACCGAGGAGTTCTGCCTGTGGACGAGTCCGGGATTCGAGGCCTCGGTCGCCAGCGCCGCGCGCCGGCTCTCGCCGACCGTGGCTGCCGTGACGCGCGCCGAGGTGGAGGCGCGACTCGCGCGCGCCTCGGAACGCCGGGCGGGGGCCCTGGCCCTGTTCCTCGCGCCGCTCACGCTGGCGGCCGCTGCCTGCTTCGCCGCGCTTTCCTGGTTCGTCCACGGCCGGCGCGAGGTGGAGGTCGCGGCCTACAAGTTGTCGGGCTTCAGCGGCGGCGACATCGTGCTCCTGGCCCTGGCGGAAAACTCCCTGGTGGGCCTGTGCGCCGGTGCGGCGGCCGGGCTCGGGGCCTGGGTTTGGGTGCGGCTCTTCGACGCGGCCCTGCTGGTGGGCTTCTTCGTGCCCGACCTGTCTCCCGGTGCGGCGGTCAGGCTCCCCGCTCACTTCACGGCCTTGGCCCTGGCCCAGGGGCTGTGCCTGGCCCTGGCCGCCACGGTCACGGGCTCGGTGCTCGCCTCCTGGCGGCTCTCGAATGCCCGGCCCCTGGGGGCCTTCGCATGAGCGCGATTCCCCCCGTGCTCGAGCTCCGCGGCGCCACCTGCACGCGGCCCCGGGCCGCCCCCGTGGGTCCCCAGTCGATCGCCCTGGGCGCGGGGGAAGTCTGTGCCCTGATGGGGCCCTCCGGGTCGGGCAAGAGCACGCTCCTGGCGCTCCTCGCCGGCGTCGAGCGCGTCGATTCCGCCGCGGGGGGCAGCGTGTGGTGGTGGGGCCGCGACGTGACGCGCGCCAGCGAATCGGCCCTGGCCCTGCTGCGCCGCGGGAGCCTCGGCGTGGTGGGGCAGAGCTACGGCATGCTGGAGCACCTGCCCCTGTGGCGTGGAGTGGCCCTGGGGCTGCTCGCCCAGGGTGTTCCGGCCAAAGAGCAGCGGGAGCGGGCCCTGCAGGCCCTCGCCGAGCTGGGCCTGGAGGGATCCCTTGCCCTGCGGCTGCCCCGTGAACTTTCCGGCGGCGAGCGCCAACGCGCGGCCGTGGCTCGCGCGCTGCTCACGGCCGGAAGGGCCCTGATCGCCGACGAACCCACCTCCAACCAGGATCCGGCGAACGCCGAACGGGTGGCCCAGGCCCTGCGCCGCCGCGCCCGCGCGGGCGTCGCCGTGGTGCTCTCCACCCACGATCCACTGCTTTCGAGTCTGGCGGATCGGTGCCTGCGGCTGGGGGGCTGAGCGTGCATCTCGACGCGCCCACGTTGACGCTCTTGCTGCTGGACGCACTCTCGGCGGCCGCGCTGGCGCTGCTCCTGTGGGCCGGGACCGCGGCACGCGCCGCGGGCCCTGGGGCCACGGACGGTCGGGTCCACGATCTGGCGCGTCTCGCGGCCCTGGCGGCGGGGGCGCTGTGCCTGCTGCGGCTTCTGGCCTGGGGCGTGTTCTTCCTCGAACTCGATGCCGCGGTGGCGCGCTTCGCCGAGCAGGGCGTCATGTGCCCCTACGGCGTGGTGGAGTTGCGCCCGGTGCTGGCGCGGGCCGCGCTGTGGGCCAAGCCGCTGGCCCTGGGGGGCTGGATCCTGTGGTGGGCCGTGGCGCTGGCCGAGCGCGACGTGGGGGAGGCGCCCTTCCTCCGCGGCCGGCTGCGCGCCCTCGCGCCGCTCGCCGTGCTCGCCGGTGCGGAGCTCGTCCTGGAGGTCCTCTGGCTCGCGGCGCCCAAGGAATCCCTGGAGACCCTGTGCTGCAGCGCGGCCCGCGTGGCCGTCGACGCGGGAGCCTGGACGCGACCGGGGACCCTGCTGGGCCTGGAGGGAGCCCGGGCCTGGTCCCTGTGGGGCGGCGCCAAGCTGCTGCTCCTCGCCTCGTTGGTCCTCGCGGGTCGGCGCGCGAGTCGCGGCGCCGCGGCAGGGCCGCCGCAGTGGATTCTCCCCTGCCTGCTCGCGCCGGCGAGCGTGGCGGTGGGCTTCCTGGACCTGGCCTTCTGGCGCGAGGTGCTCGCCCCCCGGGCCCTGGGTCTCGAATTCCACCGCTGCGCCTGGGAGCTCTCGACCCGCAGTTTCGCACTGGGTCCCGCGGCACTCCTCGCGGCCCTGGGCCATCTCGTGCCGCTGTGTCTGCCGTTGCTGGCCTTCCTTTCGCGGCGCGAACCCGCGGGAACCGCGCGCGCCGCCGCGAGTGCCTGCGCGGTGTCCGCGTTGTTCCAGGCGAGCGAGATCCTGGCCGTGGCGATTCATGGAGTCTAGGGGCGTGGGTGCGGCATCTGCGTCGGAGTCGACGCCGCCTGCGGTTTCCCGGCCTGCCTCATCGCCATCTCCTGCCGCCTCAGGGTCAATTCGAATCCGGGCTCGTCGCGTGCAGCGTGAACCGTCGCTCCTACGGTGGTGTGACCGGGGGGATTTGAGATTGCGAGCTATCGGTTAGGAAAGACCTGCTCTATCCCAACTGATCTACGGGGGCTTTCGACGGCCATGGTACGCGGCGCTCGCGGGCGAGACATCAGGGCCGGCGGGGAAGGAGGGAAGCGCATCTAGGGTCGATTCCGCGAGGTCGTCAAGATTGCCCGGCCCGGCGGGCCGCGACCCACGCGCGGAGGTCCTCCGTCGGGTAGCGCAGGGCCCGTCCGATGCGGATCGCGGGGACCTCGCGGCAGTTGGTCAGCTCCCAGAGCTTCCACGGCGCGATGGCGAGGAAGCGCGCGGCCTCGGCCGGCCGGAGGAGCAGGGGCTCGGAGCGAGGGTCGAGGGGGCGGCCGTCGAGCTGGGTCGAGTTCGTCTTCTCCATCGGGATGCGTCCCGGGAGCGACGGCTCCTTCGGGGGCATCTCAAGCATGGAGGTGCCGTGACGAGCGAAGTCCTGCGGCGAACTCCATGTCCAGCTGGACACCGGGCCGCTTCGCAGGTACCTGTCCCGGTGTGGCAGAGGAAGCACGAGACCTGGACTGGCTGCGGCGGCAGTTGATCATCGCCCTCGCGGCCGACGACGAACTGTTCGAGCTCCTCGTCTTCAAGGGAGGCAACGCCCTCGCCCTTGCGCACGGTGTCGGGATGCGCGCTTCTCTCGACCTCGACTACTCCCTTGCCCATGAAGCTCCGAGTGACGCGATACTCGGGGAGCGCCTTCGGGCCGCCCTCTCGGCCCACCTCTCGAAGCACGGGTTGACCGTGTTTGATTGGACATTCGTTCCGCGCCCCAAGGAACCCAAGGACGAGCGCGAGTTCACGTGGGGCGGCTTTCAGGGCGAGTTCAAGGTGATCGAGACCACGCGATGGGAGAGCCTTGCCGGCAACATCGAACTGGCCAGGAAGCAAGCATGGGGAATCACGGCCAGCGGCGGAGCCTCGCGCAAGTTCATGATCGAGCTCAGCAAGAGCGAGTACTGCGATGGTGCCGACGAGGTGGATGTTGGCGGCTCTATGGTTCGCGTCTACACGCCATCCATGATCGTCGCCGAGAAGCTCCGTTCCCTCTGCCAGCAGATGTCGGAGTACGAGCACTCCACGAAGCGGAAACCTCGAGCACGCGACTTCTACGACATCCACGCTGCCGTGACGGAAGCCGGCGTGAACCTCACCTCCTCGGCCGGACACGACCTGATCCGGTCCGTGTTCGCGGCCAAGGACGTGCCGCTGCGATTCCTCGCGAACCTCGAGCGTGACGTCGAGTTCCACGAGGCCGAGTGGGACGACGTGAGGAACAGCATTCCCGCCGATCGGCCCGCGGAGTTCCGCTACTACTCCGAGTTCGTGCTCCGGATCGTCCGGCGGCTAGAACCCCTGTGGAATGTAGAGCTGCCATGACTCGTCGAAGTCCGGCTTCTTCATGTCGTAGCCGAGGTAAAACTTGCATTTGAAGCCGAGGTCACGCAGGCGCTTCAGTTGCTTCGGCTCGAAGCCGGCACGCTCCATCAAGAAGCCGATCGATTGGTGGTAGGGATAGCGGTAGTCGAGCGCCTTGAGCGTGGCCAAGATCCGTGAGACGGACACCTCGCGCTCGCGAGCGCTCTTGTAGGCCTCGAGCACCTCGTAGAGTCCACCTGCGTACGTGGGACGCACGGCGATGTCGACGAGCGTTCGCTCGAGTCCAGCAACACGGAGCGGCTCCCCGGACGGTCCCTTCATCTCCTCGACGCCGTAATCACCGGTGTGCTTGCCGCTCAGGACCGTGAACCGGTTGTTCTCGAACTGCCAAGTGTACCGAGAGGATCGTTGCTTCCCCTTGAAGGCTCGATCGACGGCATCCTGCGTGAGCGAGCCAGTGGGCGAAGGCTTCGGCGTCTGCTCGTAGTTGACGTAAAAGGTCCGCGGAAGCTGCTGCGTCAGTCCGTGCAGGAAGACCGCGGTTCCGTGACTCATGTAGGCCGCGTCGCGCACCGTACTCGCGATCTCGATCGGGGTGCAGCCCTTCCAGAGGTAGCGGGTGAGGCCGCGGTACTCGTCGGAGTGCAGCTGAACCTCGCGGAGCAGCCCTTCCCGCTCGAGTATGGCGATGACCTCGGATGCGCGCGTGCTCGGCGGCAGCCGGACGGCTTCTCTCTGCTTGTAGATGGCATCACGCAGGTTCGCGAGCTTGTAGGCGCGCGGGCGGCGGGTATCGAAGTACTGGACGATCGCGTTCCTGGAGACCTCGAGGGGGCGGGTTCTGACATTTTGGCGGGCTCCGCTCCTGGCAAGGTATATACCTTGCCAGGAGATGTCATCACTCGGTGAGTTCCTTAGTCCGTAAGTCGTTGTCTAGAAGTCGGTTACGGGATCGGAAGCCGTGAGCCGCTCACCGGGTGCATCAGGTATATATACCTGATGCACCCATTCAGCGCTGCACGGACCAGGTGCCCGTCGACAGGGACGATCCAGCCGTAGAAGCCACTTGCTCGATGATGAGGTATATATACCTCATCATCGAGCTCGCGACCAACCCTCCCACCCCACGCCCAACCGCCCCGACCCAAGCGCCTAACCCTGACAGCCTTCCAGCCACCGCCCTTGCACTGGAGGGGGTCACAGCCTGCTTGCCCAACAGCGTGACCGGTAGCATCGCCCCCGAGCAGGAGGGCCAACGGTACCTGGACCCGGATCAGCGCCGACGAGGCCAAGCAGTTCGCCGCCGACACGCATCAATTCAGGCGGCAACTATCTTGACACCTACCGGCATCCTCTCCACCGGGAGACCTCGAGACGGTGCTCACTCTTTCTCTGCACCCGCAGCAGCAATCCCGAGTATCGCAGCCTTCAACGTGGGCGCAAGCGTTGGCCACGCACGCATCACGACCCTCAGCCCCTCGTCGTCCTCGCGGTCTCGCGTTGAGGGGCATTCTAATGCACCTTCTCGCTCGCGCACTGCTGTGGAATCTCCTGAGGGTGCCCTGGACGGCGCTGTAAGCTCTTTCTCGTCAACACTCACGGCGTCCGAGCAGTCGGTTCCTAACCCTCCAATACCTCCCACCGAGCATACAGAGCCGCGCTGAGCGACTCGCATTCCGCCCGGCGGACCCGCAGTCGTCCCGCCTCCTCGCGGCCCGCGGCATAGACCGCCGGATCGCAGAGGCGCGCGTCGATGGCGGCCATCTCGGCCTCAAGGCGTTCGATTTCCGCTGTCAGCGTGGCGAGCTCCCTTTCCTCCCAGGGCGCGAGTCGGCGCTTCTTGGGCGCGCTCGCGCCGCTGACCGCCGCGCCATGCTGTGCAAGGCCCCCGGGAGTGCTCTCGCCGCCTGTCGTGCCCGCGGCGGAGCCCCCGTCGGGATTCCCCGCGGCCATCCCGTCCAAGGCACCCCCCGCCGCCGCTCCTGGGCCCCTCGTCCCTCGGCAAGGACCGGCGGCTGGACTCCCGGCCGCGGCCTCGGCGGAGGGGGATTCGGCGCGGGCCTGCTCGCTCACCATGCGGGCGATCAACGGGGCCACGTCGCCGATGTGTTCGCGCACGCGGCCCCGGCCGTCGAAGGCCAGGATGCGCGTCGCCACGCGATCCACGAACCAACGGTCGTGGCTGGTGACCACCACGCTGCCCGGGAAGGCGATCAGCGCCTCCTCGAGCGACCGCAGCGTGGTGAGGTCCAGGTCGTTGGTGGGTTCGTCGAGGATCAGCACGTTGGCGTCCGCGAGCAGCATGCGCGCCAGGCACAGGCGCGCGCGCTCGCCCCCGGAGAGATCCCCGAGCCGGGTATCGCGTTTCGATCCGCCGAAGCCGAAGCGATCCAGGAAGGCCTCGATGCGCACGGCGCGGCCGCCCACGGAGACGTTGTCGTTCAGCCCAGCCAGCTCGCGCTGCACCGTGGTGTCGGGCGCCAGGGCCGAGCGTTCCTGGTCGATGCGCGCGAGGCGCACCGTCTCGCCCCGCAGCACCCGTCCCCGATCCGGAACGAGTTCGCCCGCCAGGAGCGCCAGCAGCGTCGTCTTGCCCACGCCGTTCTTGCCCAGCACGCCGATGCGTTCGCCGGCGACGAGGGTCAGATCCAGGTCCCGCAGCACGGGGCGGCCCCCGCGGGAGACGCTGACCTGCTCGCAGGCCAGCACGCGCTCGCCCAGCCGCGGACCGGGCGGCAGGCTGAATTCGATCGGCGCCGCCCCGGCGCCGGGCTCGGCGGCCACCAGCGCTCCAAAGCGCGTGATGCGAGCCTTCTGCTTGGTGGTGCGCGCGGGAGCGCCGCGGCGCATCCAAGCGGTCTCGCGGCGCAGCAGATTGAGGCGCGAGGACTCCCTGGAGGCCTCGGCCTCGAGCCGCGCCATGCGTTGGGCAAGATAATCCGAGTAGTTGCCCTCGTAGAAGTGCAGGCGGCCGCCCTCCAGCTCGCAGATGCGATGGGCCAGGCGGTCGAGCACGTAGCGGTCGTGGGTCACCAGGAACACCGCCGAGCGCGTTTCGAGCAGCAGGTCCTCCAGCCAATCCACCGCCAGCGCGTCCAGGTGGTTGGTGGGTTCGTCGAGCACCAGGAGGTCGGGGTCGTTGATCAAGGTGCGCGCCAGCGCCACGCGGCGGCGTTCGCCGCCGGAGAGCTGGGCCGCGCGGCGATCGATGCGCGGCACGGACAGGTGGTCGAGAATCGACTCCACCTTGTGTTCGACGTCGTGGCCTCCGCGGCGCTCCAACTCCTGGTCCACGCGGCCGCTGGCCCCCAGCAGCGCTTCCAGGCGTTCCGGGCTGAGGTCGGGGCGGGCGAGCTCCTCGTGAAGGCGTCTGGATTCCTCCTCCCACTCGGCGCGGCCTTCGAGCCCGCGGCGGACGATCTCTCTCGCGCTCCATTCCAGGTCGAGCTTGGGTTCCTGCTCCAGCACGCCGATGCTCAGGCCGCGACGGGCCACCCGCGAGCCGCTCTCGGGGGCTTCCAGTCCGGCCAGCAGTCGGACCAGGGTCGACTTGCCCGAGCCGTTGGCGCCCAGGAGTGCCACGCGCTCCCCCGCGTCGATGGACAGGTCCACCGACTGGAACAGCACCCGGTCGTGGACCGAGGCGCGCACGCCCTCGAGGGTGACGATCGGCATGGTGGTGTGGCCGGTGGGAGGGACCCGCGACGCAAGCGCGGGGCTCCCGTGGCCGGACTAGCGGTGCACCCCGGGCGCCTCGTCGCCGAAGCGCTCGACCCATTGCTCGTAGGAATCCGGGAAGCACTCCGGTCCCTTGCCCGCCCGGGCGCCCGACAGGTCGAGCACGCGGTTGGAGAGTCCCCGCAGGAACGTGCGGTCGTGGCTCACGAAGAGCATCGTGCCGTCGAAGTTCGAGAGGGTCTTCACCAGCATTTCCTTGGTGAACAGGTCGAGGTGGTTGGTGGGTTCGTCGAGCACCAGGAAGTTCGGCGGATCGAACAGCATGCGCGCCAGGATCAGGCGCGATCGCTCTCCGCCAGACAGCACGCGCACCCGCTTCTCGGTCTCCTCGCCGGAAAAGTCGAACGCACCCAGGATGTTCATCTTGGCCGAGATGGGCGCCGTGGGGAACTCGCGGTCGAGGTGCTCGTACACCGTGGCCTCGGGGTCGAGCTGCTCCAAGGCCGCCTGGGAGAAATACCCCAGCTTGAGGCTCGCCCCGAGCCGGACCTCGCCCGCGTCGGGCCGAATGATCCCAGCCACCAGCTTGAGCAAGGTGGTCTTGCCCGCGCCGTTCTTGCCCAGCACGCACCAGCGTTCCTGGCGCTTGATCTCGAAGTCGAAGCCCCCGTAGATCGTGCGTGGACCGTAGCGCTTGGTGATGCCGCTGAGGGTCGCCACGTCGTTGCCGGAGCGCGGCGGCGTCTTCATTTCGAACGGCCTCGCCACGCGACGCTTCGGGGGCTCCAGCTTCTCGATCTTCTCCAATTTCTTGATGCGGCTCTGCACCTGGGCCGCCTTGGCCACGTGCCGCTCGAAGCGCTCGATGAAGCGCTCTTCCTTGGCCAGCATGGCCTGCTGGCGCGAGAAGGCCGCATCCTGCTCGCGGGCGCGGATCTGGCGCTCGCGCTCGTAGAAATCGTAGTTGCCGCCGTACACCACGAGCTTGCCCGCATCCAGGTCCACCAGGCGCGTGACCACGCGGTTCATGAAGTCGCGGTCGTGACAGGTCATCAGGATCGCGGCTTCGGTGGCCTGCAGATACTGCTCCAGCCACAGGATCGACTCCAGGTCGAGGTGGTTGGTGGGCTCGTCGAGCAAGAGCACCCTGGCGCCGCTCACCAGCACCTTGGCCATCTGCACGCGCATCTTCCAGCCGCCCGAGAGGGCCCCCACATCGCCGTCGATCTGGTCCTCGGCGAACCCCAGGCCCGCGAGCACTTCCCGGGCGCGCGCGTCCAGTTCGTACCCGCCCAGCTGCTGGTACTCGCCCTGGACTTCGCCAAAGCGCTCCAGCAGCCGATCCAGGTCTCCGCTGTGCTCCGGATCGGCGAGCTGTCTTTCCAGCCGCGTCAATTCGCCGTGCAGTTCCCCGAGTCGTCCCGCCCCATGGGCCACCTCGTCGATCACGCTGCGGCCGCGCATCTCCGCCGCGTCCTGGCGCAGGTACCCGATGGTCAGATCCCTGGGCAGGCTGATCTCCCCATCGTCAGGGCGTTCCTCGCCCACCAGCAGCCGGAACAGGGTGGTCTTCCCAGCGCCATTGGGACCCACCAGGCCCACCTTGTCGCCGGGATCGAGTTGAAAGGAGGCCCCTTCGAGGATCGAGCGGGAGCCGTAGTGCTTGGAGACTGCGGAGAGCGAGAGCATGGCGTGGAACTGGAGGTTGTACCATCCCTAGTCCCACACACGGCGCAGCGAGGCCAGCGGCGTCGTGTGCAGGGACGCGGCTTCGCCGCTCTCCGAGAGCTTGCCCGTGTCGGTGACGAATCCCATGTTCCCGCCGCGCACGGTCCAGTCCGGCTCGCGCGCGGGGTCGCGCTCTGCTTCCTCGGTCGCGCCGGGAAGGCGCGCGAAGACGGCCACGCTGCCCTCCGTGCAGCACACGCAGGTGCCGGTGCCGGGCAAAACGTCGAGCGCGAATTCGGTGCCGAGCACGCGCACCTCGGCGGAGGGAGTCTGGATGCGCAGGCTCGTGCCGTCGAACTCCGGGCCTGTGACCACCGCCAGGCTGCCTTGATGCTGCTCCACGAGCAACTCGCCCAGGGTGCCTTCCGCGGGCACCCGTTTCAGCACCGCACGCGTGCCCGAGGCGAGGCCCAGGGCGACGCGCTGGTCGAGCACCAGCTCCAGGGCACCGCCCTCCACCTCCAGGAGGCTGCCGTCCCGCAGGGCGGCGGCGAGGCGGCGCCCATCGCCGGGCAGGAAACTCTCGCCGTCCACGCGCACGGCCACGTAGTCACTGGAGCCGGATACGCGCCAGGCCGACTCGCTGGGCCAGAGGAACATCAGCAGCGCCGCGGCGGCGATGGCGAGAATGGACGACAGGCGCACCCAAGGGCCGCGCGGAGGACGACTGTCCAGGGCTCGGGGTGGAGCGGCGGAAGCCGTCAGGTGGGGCTGGGTGGGAGGGGCCACGGGCCGCGCCGGGAGGTCGGACGTGTCCAGGAACCGGGCCCGCAAGGAGTCGCGGAAGCCGTCGCGGGGCCGCGGCGCACGGGCGTGATCGAGGGCGTGGCGCAGGGCGGGCTCCGGGGGGGCATCCCCCGCGGCGTCGGCGCCCGGAATGCCGGACCCGGGGTGCGGGCCGGTTCGACCCTCGTCCGGGGAAGGTCGCGCTCCTTGGGGCTCACCGTGGCGATTCATCCCCGCCCCCGTTCGGCGAGGCCGAGGCCGTACAACACGGCCAGCTCCTCGCGCAGCAGCGCCAAGGCCCGAGAGTAGCGCTTGCGCACGGCGACCTCGTTCCGCTCGACGATCCGCGCAATTTCCTCGAAGGAGAGCTCCTCGTAGTAGCGCAGCACCAGGGTCTCACGCAGCTGCGAGGGCAGGCGCTCGATGGCCTCGGCCACTGCTTCCGAGAGCTCGGCGCCGGCCAGGGTCTCCCGGGGTCCGCGCTCCGGGGCCCGCGGCTCCAGGGGTGCAGTCAGGAGTTCGGTCTCCTCCTCGTCGGAGGTGCCCCGGGCGCGGTCCTGGAAGGCACGGCTCGACCAGTAGTCGCGCACCTTGTTTCCGGCGATGGTGAACACCCAAGGCCGCAGGGGACGCCGAGGATCGTACTTCGAGAGGGCCCGGTGCAAGTTCATGAAGATGTCTTGCGTCAAGTCCTCGGCGGCGTGCTCGTCCTTGACCAGTCGTGCCACGTAGCCGTAGACCCGCGGGAAGTAGATGTCGTAGAAGCGCTCCAGGGCCTCGGGGCGAAGTTCGGACAGCGCCGTCAAATCGTCGGCGCTGAGTTCCTCCTCCCCGGGGCCGGCCACGGGCACCGAAGCCGTGCGGAATCCGGGTCGGTGGGGGAGTCGAGCCATGGGGTTCGGTCCTGGCCGCGTCCTGTGACCGCGGAGGAGCCAGGATGCGGCCTGGCCTGGCTCTTGTCACGTGCCACGGCGGGGCGCCCCGGCCCCCCGGCCAGCACGATTCCCGTGCGGCCGCAGGCACGATTTCCGGGCCCCACTGACCACGGGGCGCCGCGGGGCGGGGGCGCTCCACCCCGACCGTGGCGGCCGGGGAGCCCCATGGCCCTGGGCGGAGCGCCGGTTCAGGGCCTCTCAAGCCGGCCGCGAACGACGCAGGGACACGCCGGCGGGCCGGGGCTCCCCGGGCAGTGCGAATGCCCCTCAAGGAAGTCCCCCGGGGACCGCCGTCGTGGCAGAATTCTCCAGGCCCACGGCGCCCTGCTCCCACCTCCCGCACCTCTCCCATGGAACCCAAAGCCCCTTTCTTCACTACTTCCGTGGCCTTGACCCTGTTCCTGGCCGCGCCGCAGGTCCGGGCCCAGGAGCCCACCCTGCGCCGGGTCCAGGTGGCCTCCCCGTCACCCGAGGCACTGTCCCAGGAACTCGCCGATCTGGGCTTTGACGTGGTCGAAGGGTCCGTGGGAACCAGCTCCCTGGAACTGGTGGTCTCCGTGGACTCCCTGGCCTGGCTGGAGCAACAGGGCTACGGGCCGCAGGTTCTCGAAGTGGGCCGACCCTACTACCGGATCCTCGCGGAACAGGCAGCCGCGGGGGGGCCCGACGGCGTGCCGCCGGCGGGCTACCTCGACGGAGCGCAGATCCTGGCGGAGATGACCCTCGCGGCCAGCACCTACCCGTCGATCTGCCAGCTGGTGGACCTGACCGCGATGCTCGGCACGCCTGCCACCGTGCAGGGCCGCCACCTCTTCGCCCTGCGCATTTCCGACAACGTGCTCGTGGACGAGGACGAACCGGCGGTGCTGGTCCACTGCGGCGCCCACTGCCGCGAGCTGGCGACCCAAGTGATCGGCCTGGACACGATCGCGCGCTTGACCGGCCAGTACGGCATCGATTCGGCGATCACCAACCTGGTGGATTCCCAGGAGATCTGGGTGCTGCCGAATGCGAACCCGGACGGCTACGACTACGTCTTTGCCGTGGACAACCTGTGGCGCAAGAACCGGCGTGTGTTCGCCGGGGGCACGGGCGTCGACCTCAACCGCAACTACCCCTTTGGTTGGAGCTCCACCTGTGCGGGCAGCACCTCGGTCTCCAACGAGACCTACAAGGGGCCCAGCGCCGGTTCCGAGTCCGAGGTGCAGACCGTGCTCGCGCTCCAGAACAGCCGACGCTTCGCCAAGGTGCTCGACTACCACTCCTACGGCAGCGAGACTCTGTACGGGTACGTGTGCTGGACCCATCCCTGGAGCAGCTATCTGGCCGCGGAAGCCACGGCGGTGTCCTCCAACTCGGGTTATGGCGGCTCGATCCGCGTGCCGAGCGCCCAGGGGGAGCAGTTCCAGGAAAACCTGGCGTTCCACGGATCGCTCTCCTTCCTGACCGAAGTCGGCACGTCCTTCCAACCGACCTACGCGGTGGCCCAGGCCACGGCCCTGCAGGTGTTCGGCGGCACCAAGCACCTTCTGCAGCGGCCGATCTCCTTCTCCGGTCACGTGCTGAACGCGTGCAGCGGCGCGCCCATCGCCGCGTCGATCGACTATCCCAGCGCGGCCTTCACCCACGCCGAGACCAACGGGAGTTTCGGAGCCTTCAAGCGCTTCCACGCCTTCCTGCCGACCGGCACGACCCAGGTTCGCTTCAGCGCGCCGGGCTACGTCTCCCAGACGATTCCCGTGAACGCCACGTCGAGCTCCGCCCTGGTCCAGGACGTGCTCCTGGTGCCCACGGGCAATCCGGTCACCTACTGCACCGCCAAGGTCAACTCCCTGGGCTGCACGCCTCAGATCGGCGCCAGCGGTTCCCCCAGCGCCAGCGCGGGCCTGGGATTCACCGTCAGCGCGAGCAACGTGATCAACAACAAGCCGGGGCTCCTGATCTACACCAACGGCGGGCGAGCGGCGGTGAGCTTCTCGGGGGGACTGCGCTGCATCAACACGCCGATCCGCCGTTCGGTGCCGCTGTCCTCCGCGGGCAACCCTCCGCCGAACGATTGCTCGGGCGTGTACGCCATCGACGTCAACGCCTTTGCCGTGGGAGCCCTGGGGGGCACGCCGGCGTCCTTCCTCACGGTCCAGGGAACGGTGGTGGACTGCCAGTTCTGGGGCCGCGACAACGGCTTTGCCGCGCCGGACAACGCCACGCTTTCCAACGGCCTCGAATTCACGATCTGCCCATGATCGGAGCCGGATTGCGCCGTGAACGTCGGGGTCCGGCCTGGGACCTGGCGAGAGCGCCAGGCTCGGAGGGACGTGGGATTCCTTGTTCAGAGGAAGGGTCGCGGAGAGGAGCCTGACTGCGCATGCTCACTCTGCTGCGCCGGGACCGGCGCGTATTGATCGGTGTCGTGCACCTGCTGGCCGGGCCGGGGGCGCCGCGCTTCGCCGGGTCCGTGGAGGCTCTGCTCCACCGCGCCCGGGGCGATGCCGCCGCGCTGGTGGCGGGCGGCTGCGATGCGGTGATCGTCGAGAACTTCGGCGACGTGCCCTTCTTCAAGGGGCCGGTGCCCCCGGAGTCCGTGGCCACCCTGGCCCTGGCCCTGGCCGCCGTGCGCGAGGCGGCGCCGCGGCTTCCCGTGGGGGTCAACGTGCTGCGCAACGACGCGCGCGCGGCCCTGGGCCTGTGCGCGGCCACGGGCGCGAGCTTTCTGCGCGTCAACGTGCACACGGGAGCCGCGGTCACGGATCAGGGCCTGATGGAGGGGGATGCGGCCAACACCCTGCGCGAGCGCGCGCGCCTGTGCCCCGGGGCGGCGATCCTGGCGGACGTGCACGTGAAGCATGCCAGTCCTTTGGGACGTGAGAGCACGGGCCACGCCGCCGAGGACGCCCTGCGGCGCGGGCTTGCCGACGCCGTGATCGTCACCGGCCGTTCCACGGGCCGGCCTCCGGATGCGGAACTCCTGGCCGAAGTGCGCGCCTCCATCGGCGAGGCCCCGTTGCTCGTGGGGTCGGGACTGGACGAGGCCAACGCGGCCGGATTCCTGCGCTTTGCCGAGGGGGCCATCGTCGGCACCTTCCTCAAGCACCAGGGACGACTGGCCGAACCGGTGGACGCCGCGCGGGTCGAACGCCTGCGGCGCATCTTCGACGCGGCCGGATAGGAGTCGGCGCCACGGATCGGAAGGCCCGTCCGCGCCGAGGCGTGCTCACGGACCCAGGCCTGCCCGCACTCACGGAACCTCGCCACTCGCGGAGTGGGAGCGACCGCTTCGGTCGCGCGCGCGAGGTCCGCCGCCGGGCCCGGACCGTCTGCCCATCCCCGACTCCGTGGCCGCCGGCGCGAGTGTGAACGAGTGCGCCCGTCGTCGCGGCGCCCGGTCAGGAAACCGCCTTCAGGCCGCCTTGGCCCGCGCAATTCCGGATCACGCCCCTAGTTCCGAACCCAGAGCGAGGCATCGAAGCGCCCGTTGGCCTCCAGGTGCTCGATCACGAAGGTGGCGCCGCGGTCGACCTGAAACGTGCGCGCCGGATAGGGGAGCGCGCCTTCCAGGCGCCAGTCCGCGAATTCGTAGCGCGCCTCGGCCTCCTGGGCCTCCAGGGTGTAGCCCAGGCGGGCCGGCCGGCCGTCGGCGCCGAGCTCGATCCAGCACAGGACCCGAGCTTCCTCCCGCAGCAGCAGGCGCTCGCCTTCCCGCGCCACACGCAGACCGCCGCGATCCTCCTGGGCCAGGCGTCGCAGCACGCTGAACCAGGTGCGCTCGCCGCGGGCGCGGAACTTGCGCGCCTGATCGGCGGGGAGGTCGACGCCCTTGGCCCCGTCCACGATCCAGGCTTCCGCGGATGTGGCGGCGATCAGGGTTTCCGTGGATCCGACCGCCTGGGCCAGGGCCAGTCGGCCGAGGGTGAGGTCGACCCATTGCTCGACGCCCTGGCGGGAGCCGTCCGGTTGGCTCAGAGTGCCCAGGAGGTGCAGGGTCCCGAGTCCGCGCCAGCGTTCGATTCCGCCGAGGGAGGCCCACAGGCGGGCAAGGGCCGGCTCCGCGAGATCGTCGCCGCCCGCCGTGCCCCGCGGCCGCGGAGACTCGGGCTCCGCGATGGAGCTCAGTTCGGCCCGCCAGGCGTGCTCCGGACCCACGACGCTCCAACAGCCGCCCCGCCCCAGGTGGGGCGGCAAGGCCACCTCCAGCACCAGGCTCCCCAGGGCCGCGAGATCCGCACGGAAGCGCGCGAGCTCGTTGCCGTGCAGGGCCCGCAGCGTGAATTCCTCGTTGGCGAGTTGGGCGCGGCCGAATTCGATTCGCTCGCCCAGGACTTCGCTGGTCGCCGCGGCGAGGCTGGGATGGGCGAGCATTGTCCGCAGGGCCGCGAGGCGCGCCTTGGCGGTGGAAAAATCCGCTGCCGAGTACAGGTAGGCCGGCTCCCGGCGCCCCCCCAGATCCACGCTCGCGGGCACGAAGCTCCAGCCCGGGAGCTCGCGCGCGAGGGAGGCCACCACGACCAATTCCAGGGCCCGTTCCTCCGGGCCGGCAGCGGAGGAAAGTTGGGCGGGCGGCACCCAGCGAAGCTCCGAGGGCAGGCTCGCGCGGGCGTCGAGCAGGCGCACGCGGGCAGCCGGGCCTTCCACGAACCGCGCGGCGGGCGCCAGGCGGTGGGGCGTGCGCCCCAGGGCACGTTGCAGAGTGCCGAAGGCGGCGGCCGCGCTCCCGCTTGCCCCTTCGGGAGCCAGCAGGGAGGCGTGCCAGCGCGGCCAGGGAGCCTCGCTGCCGGCCCCAGGGACCTCGGTGGTCCCAAGGCCTCCCAGGAGCCAGCGGCGTCCCTGGGCGGCGGAGTCTTCGTCGACGACCGCGGCTTGCCCCGGGACATCCCGCTCCTGGTCCTGGAGGACCGAGGCGCAGCGCTCCAAAAATTCTGACAACCGAGCGGCCGGGAGTTCGACCGCGATTTCGACGCTGCCCGCCTGGGCGGCCCGAGGATCCACGCGGACCTGGGCACCCAGGCCGGTGAGTTCGCGCTCCAGGCGGCTCCCCGAGAGCTCGGCTTCCCGCGCCGTGCCTGCCTGGGGTTCGAGCACCACAGAGACCCTCACCAGATCCGACTCCCGCGCCGCCTGGGCGGGAATCTCGGAGCCGGAAGGCAGTCCCTCCGCGCCCGGAGGGCGAACGGCCTGGGTGGACAGACCCGCGTCGCGGGCCCCGCAGGCCGAGGCGAGGATGGCCCAGAGCATCGCCGCCGCGAGCAGAATGGCGGCGCGGCCGAGCGGCGCAGGAGCAGGGCGTGTGGTCATGGTTCGGCCGCCCTTGTGGCGGACGGCCCGTGCAGTAGTCTGCCCGGGAGCGAAGGCCTACATCAAATGAGCCTGGAACAACACAAGGCCGCGCCGGCCCGTCCGATCGGTTTCGCGGTGCTGACGATCTCCGACACGCGCACCGGCGGCGCGGGCTCCGCTCCGGACCGGGGCGGTGATTTTCTGGTCCAGTCCCTCCTGGCCGCGGGCCATCGCGTGGTGCTGCGGGAGTGGAGCCTGGACGAATCCGGGCCCATCGAGCAGGCCGTGCGCCGAGCGGCCGATCACCCGGACGTCGAATTGGTGCTCACCACGGGAGGCACGGGCATCGCGCCCCGGGACGTGACCTTCCCCACCCTGCGGCGCGTGCTCGACAGTGAAATCCCTGGATTCGGCGAGCTGTTCCGGCAGCTGAGTTTCCGCGAGATCGGAAGCGCGACGATGCTCTCGCGGGCCATCGGCGGGTTGCTCGCGGGCAGGGTCGTCCTGGCGCTTCCGGGCTCACCCAAGGCCCTGAAACTCGCCATGGAGCAGATCGTGCTGCCCGAGGCGGCCCACCTGGTGAACCAGGCCCGCGGGCCCGGACCCGCCAGCGGACCACCATGAGGGCAGCGGCGGGCGCGACCTGGTTCGCCGCGTGTCTCCGGGCGGCGGGTGGATTCTCCGCGCCCCGGTCTCGCTGGCGATCGCCCCTGGTGTCCCGTTCGCTCCTGCTCGCGGGCCCCGCGGCGTTGGCGGCCTGGACCGGCGCCTGCGGATCCGGCGCCACGCCCGCTCCGCCGGTCAGGCCCGCCGACCTGGGATCCCCGGAGATCCAGGCCGTGGTGGAGCGTGCTTTCCAGCGCGCGGAGCGGCAGCCCGAGGCCTCCCTGGCCTGGGCCGAGCTGGGACTCGCCTTCGAGGCCAACGGTCGTTTCGTGGAGGCCGTCGTCCCCTACGAGCGGGCCCACGCGCTGGATCCCGAGGAGCCGCTCTGGCCCCTGCACGCCGCCCTCTGCGAAACGGAGGCCGGGCTTTTGGATCAGGCCCGTGCGCGCCTCGAAGCGTCGTATCGCGTGCACGATCGCTTCGCACCCCTCGTGCACCGGTTGGCCCTGGCACGCTGGGAATCCGGCGACTTCGCGGGAGCCCGTCAGGCCTACGAGCGACTGTCCAACCTGCCGGGCGGTGGGCCGGCGGGTCTGACCGGCTTGGCCGAGGTGGAGTTGGCGAGCGGCAGGCCCGAGCAGGCGCTGTCCCTGTCGCGGCGGGCGCTGGCGGCCCAGCCGGACGGAGAGCCGCAGGACGAGCTGCGCCTGGCGCGCTTTCTGGGCGCCACGGCCCTGCGGGAACTTGGGCTCCTCGCGGAAGCCCGCGCTGAATTCGCGGCGGCGGGCGAGCCGCGGCGGCACCTCGTCGGCGATTCCTGGTCCGCTCGGACCCAGGAGTTCGCCGTGACCTTCGAAGCCCGTTTCGCCGCCGCGACGGGGCTCCTGGACGGCGGTCGAATCGCAGAGGCGCGCGGGATCCTGGAGCAGCTGGCCCTGGAGCGCCCGCGGGAGGTGCGCGCCCTGGGAAATCTCGCCATGGCACGGGCGGCGGGCGGCGAGCTGGCCGGCGCTCTCGAAGTCTGCGATCGCGCCCTGACGCTCGAGCCCGACGCCGGGGCCCTGCACGTGGCGCGCGCGAGGATTCTCCTGGGGCTCGGGCGCGCCGTGGACGCATCCACCGCGGTCCGGCGCGCCACGGACCTCGAACCCCATGTGGCGACCCATTTCCTGCTCCTCTCGCACGCGCTCGAAGCGTCGGGGGATCCCGAGGGCGCGCGCGCGGCCCTGCTCGAGGCCCGTCGACTCGCGCCCGCCCAGCCGGCCGAACGTCCGCTGGACCAGCCGCGGGGAGAGCGATGAGCCGGCCCCTGTGGGCACTTTCCGCGGCCGCCCTCTGCGGAGCCTGCTCGGGCTCCGAGGGGCCCGCGGCCCGGCCTCCCTCCTCGGCGTGGTTCGAGGAACAGGCCGAGTCGCGCGGATTGCGCTACGAGCATCGCGCCTTCGAGGTCCAGCGCTTCGACTTTCCCGAGATCATGGGCGGCGGCGTGGCGCTCCTGGACGGCGACGGGGACGGGGATCTCGACGTGCTCTTCCCCGGCGGCGGCGATCCGCGGGCGCTCCCGGGAGCGCGCTCCGCCCCGCGCTACTTCCAGAACGACGGGCGTGGGACCTTCCAGGACCTCACGGCTGTCTCGGGCTTCACGCCGGGGGCCTATTCGATGGGAGCGGCCTGTGGCGACCACGACCAGGACGGAGACGTGGACGTGTTCCTGACCGGCGTGGGGGACACGCGACTGTTCCTGAACGAGGGCGGCCGCTTTCGAGACGTGACGGACGCGGCGGGGGCGCGGGCGGAGGGTTGGACCACCAGCGCCGGGTTCTTGGATTTCGACGCGGATGGGCGCCTGGACCTTTTCGCGGCACGCTATGTGGATTGGGCCCCCGAGCGGGAGCTCGACTGCCGCGCGGGGGACGACGTGCGCGACTACTGTGCACCGACGCGCTACGCCCGCCCCTCGACGGCCCTGCTCTTGTGGAACGCCGGCGCGGGCAGGTTCGAGGACGCGAGCGCGCGACTGGGCCTCGCCGCCGAATCCGCCCACGGCCTGGGGGTCGCGAGTCTGCAGAGGGAAGAGGGCGCGGCGCTGCTCGTGGCGAACGACCTGCTGCCCAACCAGGCCTGGATCGGCGCGGACGGCGGACTGGTGAACCGGGCCATGGACTGGGGCCTGGCCGTGAATTCCGCCGGTTTCGCGGCCTCCGGGATGGGGATCCACTGCGCGGATTTCGACGACGACGGGGACCTCGACGTCTTCGTGGCGCACCTGCGCCGCCAGGGGCACTCGCTGTTCGTGCAGACCCCGAAGGGCACGTTCCGTGACGAGGCGGCGCGCTGCGGCCTCTTGCGGCCCACGTTGCCCTTCACCGGCTTCGGCGCGGGCTTCGCCGACTTCGACAACGACGGCGACCTGGATCTGTTCGTGGCCAACGGCCGCGTGGCGCGGGAGCACCCCCTGCCGGACCCGACGAATCCCTATGCGGAGGAGAACCAGCTCTTCGAACAGCGGGAGGAGGGACGCTTCAGCGAGGTCCTGCCCCGCGGAGGCCTCACCCCGCCCTGCATCGCGTCGAGCCGTGGGGCGGCCTTCGGCGACCTGGACAACGACGGCGGCGTGGACGTGGTGGTGGTCGACTGGAACGGGCGCGCCAGGTTGCTGCACAACCGCGCCCACACGGCCGGTGGTTGGCTGGGATTGTGGGTGCGGGAGACCCACGGCGGCGACGCGATCGGTGCGCGGGTCGAGCTGGTGGTGGACGGCCGAAGTCGCTTCCGCGGCGTGAATCCCGTCTACAGCTATCTGGCCTCCAACGATCCGCGGGTTCACTTCGGCCTGGGACCGCGCGGAGTGGCCCAGCGGTTGCGCGTGCGCTGGGCCGACGGCAGCGTGGAGGAATTCCCGGTGCCCGCGGCGGGGGCCTATCACGAGCTGCGGCGCGTCCGCTCCCGTTGAAGGCCTCCGACGAGCCCGGCCCACGGACGTCGGCGTGCCCCGATTTGGATTCGAGGCACCGCCCCTGGATACTCTCCGTCCATGGGAAGGGCCTTCGTCGCGGCGTGGGCATGCGCCTCTTGCGCAGGACTCTCCCCGGCGGCGGCCCAGGGGAGCCCGCTGCCCGTGGGTGTGCCCTTCCGGGTGCCGGTGCCTCCCGCGGACGCGGCAGGTCCGGGCGGCGCCCAGGACCGCGCCGTGTCCAAGAGCTCCTGGGCCCAGGGACCGCTGCCCCTGGACGTGGGCGAGCTGCGCGCGGTTTCCTTCGCCCGGCCCGACCCGGCGGAACAGGTGCGGGTGTTCGGGCCCTTCGAGTTCGAGCCCTTCGACGAGTGCCTCCCGTCGTGGAACGTGGCCCATGGACGCGACACGGGCTTCGGGGTCGAGTTGGCCGTGGCCCGGGATCCCGCGGGGCCCTTCTCACCCTGGATGTGGATCGGCGAGTGGAACGTGGCGGCGCGGCCGCCGGAGCTCCTGGGCACCTTCGAGGACGGCCAGGTGGACGTGGACACGTTCACTTCGAAGAGTTCCTGGCGGGCGTTGCGGATGCGCGTGCGTCTGCGGTCCGCCGCGGGGGACGGGCCCAGGTACTCGATCGATCGGTTGACCCTGATGCCGACCCTGCGTGCCGCGCGGCTCGGGGTCGGAGCCGCGGGGAGCCCCGCGCCCCTGGCGCGCCTTCCCGTGCCTTTCCGCAGTCAACGCGCCGAGGATGCCGCGATCGCGAGTCGCATCTGCAGCCCCACTTCCGTGTCGATGGTGCTCGCCTACGGCGGTGTGCTTGCGCCCACGGCCGAGGTGGCGCGGCGTTCCTACGACCCGTTCCACGACATCTACGGCAACTGGAATCGCGCCGTTCAGGCGGCCTACTCCTTCGGAGTGCCGGGGCGGCTGGAGCGCATTCCCCACTGGAGGCGGGCCGAGGAACTGCTGGGCCAGGGCACGCCGCTCGTGGTCTCCATCGCGGCGAAGAAGGGACAGCTCACCGGCGCGCCCTACGAGTCCACCGCCGGACACCTGCTGGTCCTGTGCGGCTTCGACGAGCAGGGGCGCGTGCTGGTCAACGACCCGGCGGCGAGCGTGGATCCCGCGGGCAGGCAGGGGCTCCTGGCCTACGAGCGCTCCGAATTCGAGGCCGTCTGGCTGGCCCGTGGGGGCACCGCCTACGTGCTCGAGGCCCGCCCGCCCTCCGGTCGATGAGTTGTCTTCCCCCGACGTCGCAGCGTCCAGGCCCCTGCCCCCCGCGAGCGTGATTCCTTGAACCTCGGATCCGACCACCACCGAACCCACCGCGAGGACGCGCCGTTCCAGAACGCGCTCCTGGCCCGGGCCTGGGCCTACTTCGCCAAGGACGTCTGGCGGCCGTCGATCGACGAGCTCGATCCCCTGCGCGCGGCCTACTACAAGACCGCGCGGGTCTTGTACCTCGCCGTGCGCGGATTCCTGGAAGACAAGTGCATGTTCCGCGCCTCGGCGCTGACGTACATCACGGTCCTGTCCCTGGTGCCGCTGCTCGCCTTCGCCTTCTCGGTGGTCAAGGGCCTGGGCGGCTATGAGGACTTGATGCTCAAGGTGCGCGCCGGCCTCGACCGTTGGCTGGAGAGCGAGGGCGCCGGCGCGGGCTCCACCGGCGACTCGATCCGCGGCGCGCTGGAGCGCGTGCTGGAGTTCGTCCATGCCACCGACGTGACCAAGCTGGGCACGGCGGGGCTCGTGTTCCTGCTGCTGGCCGTGGTGCAGATGATCGGCACCATCGAGAAGTCGTTCAACGAGATCTGGGGCGTCAAGCGGCCGCGCGGGATCCTGCGCAAGCTGACCGACTACCTGTCGACGGTGATCCTGGCGCCGATCTTCTTCGCCACCGCGGTGAGCCTGACTTCCCTGGCGGAGGCGGAGAGCGTGGCGAACTTCTTCCGCGAGAGCCTGCACCTGGGGGGCGTCATCGACACGCTCCTGGAGTTCACCAGCGTGTTCGCCATGTGGGTGTTCTTCACGTTCCTGTTCCTGACGTTGCCCAACGCCCACACGAAATTCAGCTCGGCCCTGCTGGGCGGCCTGTTCTCGGGGCTCCTGTGGCACGGCGCCCAGATCCTGCACGTGAAGTTCCAGATCGGAATGGCGAACTACAACAAGCTCTACGCCGGGTTCGCCGTGATCCCGATCTTCCTGGCCTGGATCCACGTGTCCTGGGTCACGGTGCTGGCGGGGGCGGAGTTGGCCTTTGCCCACCAGTCCGAGCCCGCCTACCGGCGCATCGCGCGCACCTGGCCCGCGGACCACGCGTTCCAGGAGGTGGTGGCCCTGCGGGCCATGGTGCGCGTCGCCCGGGCCTTCCTGGAAGGCGAACCGCGTCCCAGCGCGATCCAGATCGCCACGGAACTCGGGGTTCCTCCGCGACCGGTGGAGGCGGCCCTGGGGCAGCTCTCCCTGCGCGGATTGGGGGCGGTCAGCGACGAGCGCCAGTTGCCGACGTTCCTGCCGGCCCGGGACCCCGGCGAGATCACGATCAAGAACGTGCTCGACGCCATGAAGGGCTCGTCGGGTGCCCTGGAGGTGCCCTACCAGGCCCAGGTGGACGAGCATCTGGCCGCTCACCTGCGCTCCCTGGAGACGGAGCTTCAAACCTCCAAGGCCAATCGGACCCTGCGGGAATTGGTGCGCGGAGTCTGAGGGTCCCGGCAGTCGCGGGGGCGAAGCGCGCCGGACCGGGCCGTGGCGACCCGCGCCCCCAGGTTGGCGTCCCCCGCGGGGGGGGCGAACCACGGGGCGGCCATGGGCCCGGCGGCTCTTAGGACGTGCCTAAGGAGCCCGGCGCCTGGAATCCGATAGGGGAAGGCCATGGCCCGCCTGCTGCAGTGCTGTCCGGGATGCGCGCTCCAGTACGACGTCGCCGGACTCGACGTGGGCGCCCCCGTGAGCTGTTCCTGCGGCACCAAGTTCGGCGTCGCGGCGCTGCGGGCGGTCACGGCCCGGGCCATTTGCTGTTCACGCTGCGGCGGGCGGCTCCGCGACGGGAGCGCCAGCTGCGAGTACTGCGAGGCCGAGATCACGCTCGAGGAGCGCCGGCTCGATTCCGTGTGCCCGTCGTGCTTCGCGCGCATGGGAAGCGACGCCGCCTACTGCATGAGCTGCGGCGTGCGCATCGAGCCCCAGGCCGTGGCCTCGCTTCCCGCCGGCGCCCGCTGTCCCCGTTGCGCGCACCGCGACGTGCCCCTACGCTCGCGCCGCGTGGGCCCCACGGCCCTGGTGGAGTGCGAAGCCTGCGGCGGCCTGTGGGTCGGGCCCGATCTGCTCCAGCGCCTGTGCGACGACGCGGGGGCGCGCAAGTCCGTGGCCGAAGCCTTGGGTGCCCCGGCCCTTTCGGCGGCGACGCGCGCGGCGGAGGGGCCGGGCGCTCCACCCGCGAAGGGCTCGCCGGCCGGGACCGCCCTAGGGTCCGCCCTAGGGTCCGCCCTAGGGTCCGCCCGGCGCCCAGCGCCCACCTCGCCCGTGGGGTCGACGCCGCCGCCTCCGGCGGGGAGTGCGCGGGCCTACATTCCCTGCCCGAGTTGCGGTGAGCCCATGAACCGCAAGAACTTCGGCTCGATCTCGGGCATCCTGATCGACGTGTGCAAGGACCACGGCGTGTGGCTCGACCATGGCGAACTGGCCCAGGCACTGGCCTTCGCCGAGCGGGGCGGACTCGTGGAGGCGCGCCGCCGCGAGGTGGGCGAACTGGAGCGCCGCCGCCGACGGGCCGAGGACCCCGCCCTGGGCGATGCACCGGAACTGACCTTCCGACTGGGAGGCGCCGCGGGCGGGGGCCCGCGACGGGCTTCGATCGGCGGGCTGTTGGGATGGCTCGCGGACGAACTCTTGAGCTGACCCGGCCCGTCGCGACCCAGGTCGCGCCCGAGCGCGGGCCCGGTGATCTCGGGGATCCGAGCCGCGGGCGTTGCGGGCCGACCCCGGGTCAGAGTCCCGCGAACTTCTTGATCTCGGACTCGTGCTTGGCGAGCGCTTTTTGCAGCGCGACGGCCGCGGCCGCGCACTCGTCCTTCTTGCCGGACTTGAGGGCGCCGCGGAACTCGTCCAGGGCACGGCCCACGTCACGGTTCCCTTCGGCGCCGTCCAATAGGAAGGAGACCAGGAGGCCCGCTTCGTTGTAGAGCCGGGCGGAGGCGGGAATGTCGGTCAGGGAGAGCGGGAAGGCGAACACCTCATCGAGCTTGCGCAGGCCTCCCGCCTTCTTCAGCTCCGCGAACGCGAAGGCGCGGATCGCCCAGGGATCGGCGCCCTCGGCGGCCTCGGGATCCTTCAGGAATCGCTCGGCATAAGCGGCGGCGCCGTAGCGCAACCAGCGCGGGATCTTCTTCTCGGCCCAGAAGTCCGTGGCGTAGGCCGCCAGGTCGCCGCCCGGGGCGGCACTGCGGGCACCCACGGCGCGCCAGGAGGGATCGATGGCGTCGATGAAGCTCTGAGCCGCGGCCCAGCGCACCCAGTAGGGGCCCCAGACCGCCAGCTTGGGATCCTGTCGATCCCAGTAGCTGACGCCGCAGCCCAAATACTGGGGCGCCGCTGCCCGGTCGAAGAAGGCGTCGGAGAAGTAGGCACCGTGGAGGGACGAGAATCCCTCGCTCTCGCCCAGGAGCCCACTGCTCGCGGCCTGGTTGTATTGCTCCAGGTTGCGCAGCACGAAGAAGTGGGGCTTCCGCGCGGGCTCGATGCCGAACAGCCGCACCAGGTCCGGGTAGGTCTTCTCCGCGTGCCAGCGCGCCAGGTTGGCGCCGTCCCAGTCGCAGGTGGCCCAGGTCTCGAAGCGTTCGCCGGAGAGTTCCCAGCTCTGCTCGACCTTCGAGTGAAAGGCGTTGGCCTGGGCCAGGTCGACCCACTCCTCGCCGCACTTCCATTGCAGCGCGGCCCACTTCGGCACGTCCGCGGGGGCGATCCAGCTGTTGTCGTCGGGTCGGAACTGGTAGCCGGCGGCCTTCCATTCGGCGATCTGCTTTTCTCGCGCCAGCAGGGCGGGATTGGCCCAGACGCCCTTGTCGTCCTTGGTCCAGCCCAGGTTCAGGAAGGGCAGGTCCGCCTCGGGCACCCATTGGTCCTTGAAGCGCGCCAGGCCCTTCTGCTTCATGCGCGCGGCCTCCTCGCGCTTGTACTTCGACAACTCGGCGAAGCTCTCGAACCACTTGCCGTCGTACTGCTGGTGGCGCAGGCCCTTGCGCGCGGTCTCGTTGTTGGCGTCCAGCGTAAGGATCTTCTTGTAGACCTTCTTGGCGCCGTCCTCCTGGCCCGCGGCCACGCAGGCCGCGGCGAGCTCCAGCAATTTGGCCACGTCCTTGCCCGCCGCGGTGATCTTGGCCTCCAGGGCGGGATCCTCGGCGGGCGCCTGGGTCAGGCTTGCGGCCGGGACGGTCTCTGCGGGCGATGAAACGGGGAGGAAGGTGAGAAAAAGCGCGGCGATCATGGCGTGGCTTGGACTCCCGGTCAGTGGGAAGGGGACTGCCTGAGGTGGGCGCGCAGAGTCTAGCACCCGAGTCTCGCCCAGCCGCTGCTCCGCGCCTCCGCGGCCTGCCCCCGCGGGCGATCCCCGAGTAAGGAGCACGTTGGATACTGCCCCGCATGGCTGCGGAAAAACCGGGTCAGGCCGCCACCGGCAAGCACTTGGGTCGGTCGCCCCAGGGTCCCCTGACCCCGAGGTGCCCTGCCGATGCCGATTCGCCCCGCCTGCTGCCCGTTTTCCGACTGCCCCTCCCGTGCTGGAGCGCCCTTCGAGTACCGGCTCGACGGCCACTACGAGCGCGGCGTGGGACGTCGCTCGATCCAGCGCTTCGAGTGCCTCGCCTGCCGGCGCGGATTCTCGGAGCAGACCCTGCGCGTGGACTACCGCCTCAAGCGGCCCGAGCTGTTGCCTCGGTTCTTCCACGACCGCGTCTCCAAGGTCACGCACCGCCAATCGGCCCGGATTCACGCCTGTTCCCGTTCGACCGAGGAGCGCCACTTCGGGCGTCTGCGCGAGCACTGCAAGGCCTTTCACGACAAGCAGATGGCCTCGATGGCTGCCCGCGGCGGGCCTCGGCGAGGTCTTCCTCTTCGACGAGCAGGAGACCTTCGAGCACAGCCGGCTCAAGAAGCCGGTCACCGTGCCCGTGCTGATCGAGCGCCACAGCGGCTTCGTGTTCGACTGCCGGGTGGGAGCCCTGGCCCGCGGGGCAAGAAACGAGGCCGGCGAGCGGCCGGGGACGGGGCGAAACCGCAGGTTTCCGCGGCGGCGGCCCCCACGGCGGGAGCCGAGCCCCAGTCCGCCGTCCAGGCTCAGGTGCCCCCGGCGCCCGAGCCCCCGCCCGCCCCCAAGCCCGAGCCGCGGCGGCGCAGCGAGTCCAGGGCCAAGGTCAAGGAGGCCTTCGAGCGCCTGCGCGAGTGCAGCCCCAAGGACAAGCCGATCACCGTGCTCACCGATATGAAGAAGACCTACGGGGTCCTGCTGCGCAGGCTCTTTGGTGAGCGCTGCAGGCATCTGCGCACGATCTCGACCCTCAAGCGCGACACCAGAAACCCGCTCTGGCACATCAACCACACGCTCGCGCGCACCCGGGATGGCGTGTCGCGCCTGGTGCGCAGGAGCTGGGCGGCCTCCAAGCTCCGCCAACGGCTCGAAGGCCATCTCTTCCTTTGGACCTGCTACCGCAACTACGTGCGCGGCAAGACCAACCACGAACCTAGAACCACCCCGCCATGGCCCTCGGGCTCCAGCCGCTGCCCTGGTCCGTGCCCGCCCTGCTCGAGCTGCGGGTGTTTCCAGGTAGCTGATCCGCAGCCATGCGGGGCAGTATCGCTCAGTGCTCGTGCAGAGGATCCACGGGCCGCGGCAGCCGGGCCAGGGGCCGTTCCGCGTCGGCCACGGCGAAGCACAGGGCCGCGACGCACAGGGCACCGAGCTCCAACTCCCGCGGGTGCACGGTCGAGAGGGTGTCCGCCATGGAGTGGTGCAGGTCGAAGTAGCGCGCCGCGTCGGGCACGAAGCCCACCGTGGGCACGCCCAACTCCTGCAGCGGTCCAAGGTCGGCGCCGGCGTTGGCCGACGCGCGCACGAAGCCGATGCCGTAGGGCTCGAGCCCCTCGGCCATGGCGGACAGAGCCCGCAGCGCCTCGTCGCTCACGCAGCAGTCGAAGCCGCGGGGAGCGAAACCGCCGCGGTCGCTCTCCAGGGCCAGCACGTGACGGTCCATCTCGGCCCGGTGCGCATCCCGGTAGGCGAGGGCTCCGCGCAGGCCGTTCTCCTCGTTCATCCACAGCACGACGCGCAGCGTGCGCCGGGGCTTCCACCCCAGGGTGCGGATCAGGCGCACGGCCTCTAGCGCGTGCACGCATCCCGCGCCGTCGTCGTGGGCGCCTTCACCCACGTCCCAGGCGTCGAGGTGGCCGCCGAGCACCACGATTTCCTCGGGACGCTCGCGGCCGACGATCTCGCCCACCACGTTGGCGGAGGGGACGTCCGGGAGCCAGCGGCAGTCCAACTCCAGGCGCGCGCGCACCACCGCGCCCGAGGCGAGGCGGCGGGCCAGTCGTTCCGCGCCCAGGGTGCTCACCGCCACCGCGGGCACGCTCACGCCCTCCACGTAGCGCATGGAACCCGTGTGCGGGTGATCGTCCAGGGCCAAGGTCATGGAGCGCACGATGGCGAAGGCCGCGCCCACCTCGGAGGCCACCAGGGGGCCGACGCCGCGCTGGTCCACCGCCCCGCCGTAGGCCGCGAACGGGTTCGGGGCCGCGGGATCCATGGGCCGAGCGAAGAAGATCGCCTTGCCCCGGGCGCGCTCGCCCAGACCCCGGAGTTCGTCGAGGCTGTTCACCATCAGGACCTCGGCTTCGAGGCCGCCCGGGGCCGTCGGCGGACTGCCGCCCAGGGCCAGAATCGAAAGCTCCGTGACCTCGCCCGAGGGATCGGACTCGCCGGGCGGCAGGGAGAGCCGCGCCACGCTTCCGCGCTCCCAGTGGGGGACGAGGCAGGGCTCGCGGCGCACGTTTTCCAGGCCGAGGGCGTGCATGGTGGACTCGGCCCAGAGCACGGCCGCCTCGGCGCCGGAGGATCCGGACAGTCGCCGGGGCGCCGCGGCGCACAGGGACGCCAACAGGGCCGGCGCGCCGGGCCGCGTCAGCGCCTCGCGGGCCAGGAGTTCCAGATCGCCAGACCCGGATCGCGCGGCAGGGGGCAGCGCCGGGTCCGCGGTCAAGGCGTTCGAGGTGCGGCCCGGCCGCGTGGGAAGCCCGTCAGCGGGGCCGGCGTGCGGCGGGCCGTCGGCGGCCTTGGTGCTCGCGGGGGCGCCGCAGGCGGTCGCGAACAGGAGGACGACCAGAAGCGAGAGCGTCAGGGGGCGGTGGTGGTGCATGGGGGGACTCGGGGAGGGGCAGAGCTTCGCAGATCGCACCGCGGCGCGCACCTCCGGGGTCATTCCGGCCGAGCCGGACCTTCGAACACGGCTCGGCCGCCTTTGCTATTCGCCCCGCGCGGCGTTGCACTGGGGAGCCGTGTCCTCCGCTTCTCCCCAGGGCCGCTGGAGTTCCAGGACCGCCCTCCTCGGCACGCTGCTGCTCGCCCTGGCCGTCCACGGGCCCTGCCTGTTCGCCGGCTTCATGGCCGACGACTTCGGCCAGCAAGGCGTGCTCGCGGGCCGCGCGGAGTCGTCGCACTGGACGCGCTGGAACCTCTACGACTTCGGGTCCTACGCGGACCTCGGCGCGGCCGAGGAGTCCGCGGGCGCCTTCCCCTGGTGGGTCGATGGCGACTGGCGCGTGCGGTTCCTGCGCCCGCTCAGCAGCGCGTCCCTGGCCCTGGACCATGGGTTGTTCGGTGCCAACGCCCTGGCGGGGCATGCCTCCAGTCTGGCGCTCTTCGGCCTCCTGCTGTGGGCGGCGGCGCGCCTGTTCCGGCGGCTCGGGATCCCACCGGGAGTGTGCCTGACGGCGCTCCTGGTGCTCTCCTTCGACGGCGGCTCCCTGATCCCCGTGGGTTGGATCGCCAACCGCAACTCGCTCCTCGAGGGGCTGTTCGCCGTGCTGGCCTGCCACGGGGCCCTGGCGGCCCGCGAGAGCGGATCCCGGGTTCAGGCCCTGGGCGCGCTGGCGCTCGCTTCCCTGGCCGTGGCCGCCAAGGAATCGGGCCTGCACGTGATGCTCCTTTTGTGCTGGCTGTTCTGGCGCGCCGAGGTGCCCGGCGGCGGCCCCGCCACCAGGTTCCCGCGCCTCGCCATGGCCGCCGCCGTGATCGGCGTGGGCTACGTGGCGGCCTATGGGGCCCTGGGCTACGGATCCAACGCCCTGTTCTACCCCGTGCCGTGGAGCGCCCCCGGGCCGTTCCTCGTGCACGCTCTGCAGACCTTGAGCTCTGCGCCCCTGGCGGCCCTGTCGCCGTTCTCGGCCGACCTGATCGTCCTCCTGCCCGACCGCGCGCCCGCGCTGTTGGCCGTGGCGCTGGCGCTGGGACTGCCCGCGGCGCTGTGCATCGGTCGCGTGCTGCGGGGCGAGCCCGCGGCCGGGCTGCTTTTCCTCTGGGGATTGGCGGCCCTGCTGCCCCAGGCGGGCGCGCCGCCCTCGGACCGTTTGATGTTCACGGCCATGATCCCCTGGTCGTGCGTGATCGCGCTGTTTCTCGCCCGGAGCCTCCGTCCGCCGAAGGACTCCCTTCCGCCCAGGCACGTGCGGGTGCTCGGCCTGCTGGTGGGCCTCGGCGCCGTGGCGATCTCAGGACCCCTGCTCGTCCTCCTGGGGGCCGGCTTCGCGCGCGGCTCGCGGGACCTCGCGCGCGCGGTGGTCGAGGCCGACGTCGGGTCCAGAACCCTGGGGCCGCGCGACGTTTTCCTGCTGCAGGCCTCGCCCAGTTCCATGATCGCCCTGAATCCCATGGCCGTCTGGCGCTTCCATGGGGGAGACCCCGCGGTGCGGATCCACGCGCTGCAGGCCGGCCAACGGGCACTTTCCTGGCGGCGCACGGGCAAGCACAGCCTCGTCTTCGAGAGCCGGGAGGCTCCCTTCCTCGGCAGTCCGTTCGAAAAGGTCTTCCTGACCCGCCCGGCGGGAGAGGCTGCCCGAGGCGGACGCCGGTGGGAGCGCGCGGGGTTCCGCGTGGACGCCAGCGCCGACGATCGAGGCCGCATCGGATCCCTGCACCTCGAATTGGAGAGTTCCGCCGACGACCCGCGCTGGCGCTTTCTCGTCTGGCAGGACGGTCGCCTGACCCACCTGCCCCCGCCGGCGGTCGGCGACTCCCTCGAATTGTCCCGTGGGTTCAAGGATCCCCTGCTTCCTTGAGGTAGGTTCTCCACGTGCCCTCGCCGATCGAGATCGTCCACGGGGACGAGGAGTTGCTCGTGGTCCACAAGCCCGCCGGACTGCTCTCCGTGTCGGGCGACGGACCCTCCCTGGAGTCGCGGCTGGCCGAGCAGGGGGTCGAGGCGAGGGCCGTGCACCGCCTGGACCGTGACGTGTCGGGCTGCGTCTTGTGCGCCCGCACCCAGGCCATGCGCGCCCGCCTGGAGGATCTGTTCCGCGAGCGCGCCCTGACGAAGACCTACTGGGCCCTGGTTTCCGGCAGCGGGCTCGCGGACGCGGGGGAGTGGAAGTATCCCCTGTTGCAGGAGCGCGGGCAGGCCCGGGTGTCCGCGCGGGGCCTCCCCTCGTGGACGCGCTTTCGCGTGCTCGAGCGCTTTGCCGAGGCCACGGAATTGGAAATCGACCTGATCACGGGTCGCTACAACCAGATTCGCGTGCACGCCGCCCACGCGGGCCACGCCCTGATCGGCGAGCGCAAGTACGCCCAGGGCAAGCAGGATCCGTTGCGGGCCAAGCGTCTGGCCCTGCACGCCTGGCGGCTCGAATTCACGCACCCCACGAGCGGCGAGCGCGTGCGCGCGGAATGCGCCCTGCCTCCGGAGTTGACGGCCCTCAGGGCCGCGGCCCGCGGCGGTCAGCGAGCCAAGAAGCCGCCCTTCACCAGTCCCGGCTCGTAGTCGCGCGCCACGCGCGGGTCGGCGGTCAGCAGCTCGGCGGACTTGCGCCGTCGGCCGGCGCGGACGCCCTGGCCCTTGCCTGCGTACTCGAGCTTGGACAAGAGGTGGCGGATCACCTCCAGGCGCGCCAGCTTCTTCACGTCGGCGCGCACCACGGTCCAGGGCGCGTGCTCCGTGTGCGTGCGCTCCAGCATCTCGTCGCGGGCGCGGGTGTAGTCGTCGAAGCGCTTCAGGGCCACCGCGTCGATGGGGGAGATCTTCCACTGCCTGAGCGGATCCTCGCGGCGCGCCTTGAGGCGCTTCGCCTGCTCGGTGCGGGTGATGTCGAGGTAGTACTTGAACAGCACGATGCCCGAATCCACCAGCAGGCGCTCGAACACCGGCGCCGCCTGCAGGAAGCGCTGCACCTCCAGCTCCTCGGCGAAGCCCATCACGCGCTCGACGCCGGCGCGGTTGTACCAGCTGCGGTTGAACAGCACGAACTCGTCGGCGGCGGGCAGGTGGGCCACGTAGCGCTGGAAGTACCAGGAACTCCGGTCGCGGTCCGTGGGCTTCCCCAGGGCCACGACGCGGGTCTCCCGTGGCGAAAGGTGCAGGGTCATGGTGCGGATCAGTCCGTCCTTGCCCGCCGCGTCGCGGCCCTCGAGCACCACCACGATGCGCCTGTCCGTCCTGATGTTGTGGCGCTGCAGGGCCACCAGCTCCAGCATCAGCCCGTGGAGCTGCTCCTCGTAATCGCCGTTGTGCAATTCGTCGAGTTCGAGCTTCCGGGCCTGGTCCTGACGCCGCTTGTGTTGCTTGGCCATCGGGTGCGAGCATAGCCGTCGCGCGCGCCCCGGGGAGTGGTTCCACGGGCCGCGCCGAGAGTCCCCACGACAACCCCCGCAGGATCCATGATCGCCACCTTCCTCGGCACGAGCCTTCTTCGCCCCGCAGCCCTGGCGCTGCAGGCCCTCCTGACCCTGGGTTTCCATCTCCCGCCGTCCGCGGCCCAGGGCGAGGGGCCGGACCTGCGGGCGCGCTTCGAGGCCCTGGACGGAGATCCGCGGGACCCGCAGGCCGCCCTGGCCGTGGCGGAACTCTGGCGCGAGCACCCCGGCCTCACCCTGGGTGTGATCGACTCCTACCTGGAAGGCAGCCTGGCCAAGTTCGAGAAGCACGGCGTCGAGGCCCAGGCTGAAATCGCGGCCATGGAGGCCCGGGCCCTGCGCGGCGCCCAGGCCGCGGACCGGGCCTTCGGCACGTCGATTTTCGGCGACTACGCCTCGGCCTTCGCCTCCTGGAACCCCGAGGAGCAGGCGCGCTTCCGTCGCGGTCAGGCGCTCTATGGCGAGGCCAGCAAGGCCCTGAGGGCCAAGGACCCCAAGGGGGCGCTCGCCAAGGCCCGGGAATCCCTGGAACTGGCCCGTCCCCTGGGGGACTGGTGGGGCAGCGCCATGGCGCTGTCCGCCCTGGCCCGGGCCCACGGGGAGTTGGGGGAAGAGGCCCAGGCCCTGGACTTCGCCGCCCAGGCGCGGCTCCTGAACCACGGCCTGCGACTCCTGGAGGCGGAGCTCGCCGATCTCGAGCTCATGCTGCGCGCGGCGGAAGCCCTGGGGCGCCGCGAGCGCGCCGCGGAGGCCGCGCGCGCGGGCGCGAGCCTGGCGGAACAACTGAAGAACGCCGCCGCGGCCCAGGCCTTCGGCGAGGCCCAGAAGCGCCTGACGGCCAAGTGAAGCCCAGCTAGTGCTTGCGCGCCGCCCCCGGGGTCCCGGCCGGGGCGGCAAAGGCGGGTTCCGCCACGCGAATCTGTGCCGGATCCCGCGCCTCCAGCTCGAAGCCGCGGGTTCCCTGCTTCACGTGGCCGCGCACCCAGAGGTAGTTCTGACGGAACTCGTCGTTCACGTGGGGCAGGTCCAGGGCGTCGAACTTGCCGCGCAGGTCCTTCGCCACGCGCACGCGCAATTGGGAGTCCTTGTTCTCACCGCGCATGAGCAGCGTCCAATCGCCGCTCTTCTCGTCGAACAGCCGCTCGATGGTGCAGAACACCTCCACCTCACCCTCGGCCGCGGCGACGGCGCGCAGACTGTCCGCGAGCTCGGCATCGGCCGTCTTGGCCGGCTCCTTCCGGCAGCGCTCGCGGGCGAAGTCGATCGCCCGGGCGCGGGCATCCCACCAGGGGAGCAGCCCCTCGTAGTCCCGCCGGGCGCTCGGAGCCCCCTCGGTCTTCGGCACGTTGGTCTCCGGATCCCAGATGCCGCGCTTGGCGCTCCGGGCGCGGGTCTGGGCCGCCACGAACTCCCCGTGGGCCACGGTGGAATTGCCGTACTTGTTGAAATAGGGGCTCTTGCCCAGTTCCACCAGCCGCAGGTTGAAGTCCGCTCCGTCCGGCAGGATCACGTGGCACAGGAGTCTGCCGTAGGTGTCGCGCTGCTCGCGGCCTCCGGGGAAGTAGAGGCCCACGGCGGGCTTCTTGCCCTCGCCCCCCAGCTCGGCGAAGAAGTTCTGGGCCCACAGGGCGCAGGTTTCGCCGAACACCGTGCCGGGCTTGGATGCGGAGCCCGCGTCCACCCCGAGCTTCTCCTCCGTGTCGACGCACAGGAGCCGCAGCTTCTCCTGGCGGCCTTGGTACTGCACCCAGATCGTGTCGCCGTCGACCACGCGGTCGATCTCGTACAGCTGCTTGGGCGGGCCGGGCGGGTAGGCCTGGGCCTGGGCCGGAGCCTGGGCCGGCGCGGACGCGGTGCCCGAGGGGCTTCCCTGGGGCAGGCAGGGGAGGAAGGCGAGGGCGAGGGAGAAGAGCAGGGGCTTGTTCATGGGCGGCGCCATTGTCCCGGGCGGGGGCCCGCCTGTCGCGGGAGGGTTGCCTGCTTTTCTCAGGACTTTCGCCCAGTACCATGGCCCCATGGCTCCCGAGTCCCAGCAGAGCCCAGGCTCGCGATCCCCGTCCGAGTCAGGCGCCGACGCCGCCGTCCCCCCTGCCCACTCCCCTGGGCACTCCCCTGGGGCCGGGGGCGTCTCCAAGGATGCGGGAGGCCCGGCTCAGCCCGGCGCGCCCGCGAGCCCGAGGGCCTCCACGGGCGAGCCTGAGCCGGCGGCGACCCGTGCCGCGCTGCAGTTGCGCGGCGTGTGCGTGGCCCCCGGCCTGGTGCTCGGTCCCGTGCATCTCAAGGACTACGAGCTGTCCCGCGCCGCCCTGGTGCGCGTGCCGCTGGACAGCGTCGAGACCGAGCTCAACCGCTTCCATCAGGCCCTGTCCGGCGCGCGCGCGCAGTTGAAGGGGCTCAAGACCCGCCTCGCGGGCAGGGTCTCCGCCAACGATGCGCGCATCCTGGACACCCACGTCGCCTACCTGAAGGACTCGGTGTTCATCTCCGACGTGGAGAACCTGATCCTCAACGAGCAACTGGCGCTCGAGGCCGCGATCTCCAAGGTGATCTCCGACTTCGACCGCATCTTCCGGCTGGTGAAGAGCGAGACCCTGCGCGAGCGGGCCGTGGACCTGCGCGACGTGGCGATCCGCGTGCTGCGTCAGCTGGAACACCCCGCGGACGGGGCCGTGGCGCCGCGTCCCCGCGACTACATCCTCGCCGCCCGCGAGCTGTCGATCGTCGACATGTTCAACCTGGAGGGCGAGCACGTGCGCGGCATCCTCACCGAGGAGGGGGGCATGACGAGCCACGCGGCCATCTTCGCGCGCTCCATGCACATCCCGACCATCTCGGGCATTCGGGGCCTCTTGGAATCCGTGCGCGAGGGCGATTTCGTGATCGTCGACGCCACCGAGGCCATGGTGCGCATCAACCCCGACGAACTGGTGCGCGCCCAATACCAGGCCACGCTCGACTCGGAGCTCCCGGCCGCCGAGGAGGCCTCCGGTCCGCCCCAATGGGCCCTGGTGCCCGCGCGCACCCAGGATGGCGAACGCCTCTCGGTGTCGGCCTCCTGCGGCAACCTGCCCGAGGTGGCCCAGGCCTTCGGCCTGGGATTCACGTCCCTGGGCATGTTCCGCACCGAGCTCCTGTACCTCGTGGACAAGGAGCCGCCCTCGCGGGACACGCTGGTCGCCCACTACAGCGCCGTCGTGGCCGCGGCCGGCGGCAACCGCGTCACCTTCCGGTTGCTGCACGCGGATTCGAGCCTGGGGCTCGGGTACCTGCACGAGGGCCGCGAGCAGAATCCCGCGCTGGGGCGCGCGGGGGTGCGCGCCCTGCTGGCCCGGGAAGCCGTGCTCCGGCGCCAACTGCAGGCCATCTGCGTGGCCTCCGCGGGGGCTCCGGCGCGAATCGCCATTCCCTTCGTCGACGACTGCGCCGACCTGCGCCGGGTGCGCGAGATCCTGTTCGAGGAGCGCCAACTGTTGCGCAAGTCCACGGAGCCCTTCCAGGATCGACTCGATCTGGGCGTGATCGTCGAGACGCCGGCGGCCTTCCTCGGGGCCCAGGATCTGGCGCGCGAGAGCGATTTCCTGATGCTCTCCCTGGACCAGACGATCCAGTACCTCTTGGCCGCCGACCGCGAGAACCCCGCGCTTCAGGGCATGTTCGACGCGGTGCATCCCTTCGTGCTGCGGGCGGTGAAGACCCTGGTGGAGGCCTGCGGCCGCGAGTCCAAGCCGCTCTCCGTGTTCGGCGTCACCGCGGTTCAGCCCCAGAACCTGCCCCTGCTCGTGGGGCTGGGCCTGCGCGAATTCTGTCTGGCCCCCGTGCACCTGCGGGAGTTCCTCTCCACCGTGGGGGAGATCGACGCGCGGCGTGCCCGCAAGGCAGCCGAATCCACGGCGGCGAGTTCTTGCCGCGAGGAAGCCTCGAGCTTCATCGAGGGCTATCGCCGCGGCTACACGCGGGGTTGAGCCCCCAAGCCCGCGGCTACTCGTCGCACAGGACGCGCGGGGCCTCGCGCACCACGCGGGCTGGGCCGCCCTCCGCGCGCACGCCGGCGGACTCGAAGCCGCGCACCAGGGCGGCGGCGATTCGGGCGCCCTGGTCCTTGGCGCAAATCGCAAACATGCCCGAGCCGCTGCCCGAGATCAGTGCCGCGAGTGCGCCGGCTGCCCGCGCGGAGGCCAGGGCCTCGCGTCCGCCGCGGATCAGCGGCAGTCGATGACGTTCGTGGAGCCGGTCGACGCTTCCCGCGCCGATCAGGGCCGCGTCGCCGCGCCTGAGCCCCGCCAGAAGCGCCGCCAGTCGGCGCGGATTTTCGACGGCATCGGCGAAGTCCACGGAGGCCGGCAACGCCTGGCGCGCGCGCGCGGTCTCCAGGGGCTCCTCGGGCCAGGCCACGGCGAACGACAGCGAATCGTGGATCTCGCTCTCGATCACCACGGCGCGGCCGCGATCCAGGAAGGAGAGCGTGAAGCCTCCCACCAGCGCGGGCGTGGCATTGTCCGGGTGTCCTTCGAGCTCAATGCACTCCAGCAGCAGGTCCTCGCGCGGCGAAGGCGCGGGGCAAAGGGAATCGGCCAAGAGCACGCCGGCGACGCTCGCCGCGCCGCTGGAACCCAATCCGCGTCCCACGGGAATCTCCGTGCGCGCGCGGAGCACGTAGGCGCGCGGGTTGAGCTCCCGCGCGCGCGCCGCGCGTTCGAAGGCCTGCCACAGTCGATTGTTCGCGGCCTCGGGCCAACTCTCGCAACCCGCGCCCAGCGTGAGCGCGGCCTCCTCCGGACTGGACCTGGGCCGCAGCTCCACCTCGAGGAACCGGTCGAGCGCCAGTCCCGCCAAATCGAAACCGGGGCCCAGATTGGACGTGGATGCACTGACGCGGACTCGGCGGTGGGGCGCCTGGTTCATTGCACGAAGTGGGCGCGAATCCATGGGGCGATTGTGTCGGCCGTGGGTCCCGGGCACTAGGCGGTCGCTTTCTCGAAAATGGGACGAACCGGAAATGTCCGGACCGTCGGAACCCATTGTGCTTGTGGGACTTAGTTCCACCAGATACGGTGGTGCCCGTCGGGGAGTTCGAGGGGCGCGACCCCGCCTGGGGGCCGCGGTCGGGCTTGCCGACGCATTTCGATCTCATCCAGGCGTGCGAGGGGGGGCACCGTGAGGGGCGCTTTTTCTCGTTCGCCGTCCGCCCGTCCGAGGTCCTGTCCCCGGCGAGGCATCCGCGGAGAAACACCATGCTCGACGAGAGTGCAGTTGCCGAAAAGGACCGCTTCTACTCCCGACTGTCGTTGATTCCCGGCGTGCGACCGATGCACTCGATCGGCGACTGGATCCTGGTGCAGTGCGAAAAGCCCCAGGATTTGGCGCGCCGCGTGGGACGTCGACTGGATCCGGCGCTGGTCAGCGTGCCGCGCCACATCGAAGGCGTGGTGCGCGTGATCGTGTCCGACCCGAAGACGAACGAGCGCCTGCTGCGCACGATTCGCGAAGCCGTGGCCTGATTCTCGGGCATCGGGCATCGGGCAGCGGCGGGCCCGGCGGACTCCGGCGCGCCCGGGGGGCCGGACAACTCGGGCCGGGCCTCTCGGGGATCTCTCCTGCGCCAATCCCGTGGGACGCGGCTATGCTCTGGCCATGAACTGGCTTGGAACCGGCTGCGTCCTGCTCGCTTTCTCGCTGTCCCTGGCCGGCCAGGAGGCCCCGCCGGGGCCTGCGGTCCCGCCTCCCTCCCCGGAGGTGCGCGCGGAGGATCTGCGCCGACACGTGGAGTTCCTGGCGTCCGACCGCCTGCAGGGCAGGTCCACCGGGAGTCCCGAGGCCATGGAAGCCGCGCGCTATCTGGCCCTCGAACTCCAGCGCTACGGCGTGGAGCCCGCGGGGGAGGAGGGCACCTACTTTCAAAAGGTGCCCATCGGCCGGACCGAGTTCCTGGAGATTCCCAAGCTCGCCTGGTGGGACGCCGCGGGCGTGCGCCTCGAAGGGCGGGCGGGCGTGGATTTCGATCTGGTCGACGGCGGATCCGAGGCCCGGGAACTCTCCGTGGTCTACGTTGCCGCGGCAGCGGAAATCCCAGCCCCCGCGGATCCCGCGCTGGCCCTGGTGCTGCTGGCGGAGTCCGCGGCCGAACGAGTGGCCTGGCTCAAGGCCGCTGGAATTCCCGATGGCGGCGGCTTCGGCCTGGTCGTTCACCTGGGAGCGAAGGACGCGGGCAATCGCCCCATGGAGCGCCCGCCCCGGCCCCGGGCGAAGATCGCGGGCCCCACGCCGCGCATCAGCGCCCGCGGCGACCTGCGCAAGGCCCTGGCCGAGCGGCGCGTGACGCGGTTCAGTTTCAGCGCACCGGTGCGCACCGAAGTCCGGGAGGCCGCCAACGTGGTCGGCCGACTGCGCGGAGGCGGCAGCAAGGAGCGGGCCGACCTCGCCCAGGAAATCATCGAGCTGAGCGCCCACTACGACCACCTGCCGCCGCGCCAGGGGGCCGAGGGAGAGGACGTGATCTTCAACGGCGCCGACGACGACGCCTCGGGTTGCGCGGTGGTGCTCGAGCTGGCCGAGAACCTGGCCCACGGGCCGCGGCCCGCGCGCACGCTGCTGTTCTTCTTCGCCACCGGCGAGGAAATCGGACTGGTGGGCACCAACTACTCCCTGGAGCACCCCCTGGTGCCCTTGGACCAGATCGTGCTGGACGTCAACTTCGAAATGCTAGGCCGGCCGGACACGCTGCTCTCGGCCCCCGCGCGCATGTGGCTCACGGGTTACGAGCGCAGCGACCTGGGCGACGAGCTTGCCCGCCTGGGTCTGCCGGTGGTGGCGGATCCGCGGCCCGAACAGCAGTTCTTCCAGCGCTCCGACAACTACGCCCTGGCCCTGCGGGGCGTCGTGGCCCAGACCCTGTCCTCCTACGGCATGCACACCGACTACCACACCGTGCGGGACGAGGCCGCGACCCTGGATTGGGTCCACATGGAAGCCTGCGCCCGCGGCGCGCTCTCCGGCGTGCGCGCCATCGCCGACGGCTCCTTCCGTCCCCGCTGGCGCGAGGGACTGGACCCGTCCAAGCCCCGGGCACGCAGCGGGGGAGCCAAGCCGCCCTCGGAGCCGCCGCCGGAGAAGCCCAAGCCCGCGGGCGGATGAGCACGGGCCGCCTCGCTCGCGGTCTGCTACGCTCTCCCACTTCCTCCAGTCCCCACGCCATGGCCGCCACGACTCAGCACAGGTCCCCCAAGCCCACGGCCCACGCCCCGAGCGGCGCCCATCCCGGAGTGACGAGTCCCCGTGCCCGGGCGGCGGGCCAAGGTCCGCGGGTCGAGGGCTCGCGCGTGATCCGCAAGCCCAAGGGGCGGAAGCAGAAGCAGCAGCGTTCGCGCCACACGGCCGCCACGGCCGACAAGTACGAGCTCTACCAGAAGGCCGTGCAGTCCGCCGACACGGACGTGGAGTTCCATCGGCGCGTCTACAAGAAGCTGCGGGGCCGCGAACCGCTGCACTTCCGCGAGGATTTCTGCGGCACGGGACTGCTCTCCAGCGCCTGGATCCAGCAGTCCGCGCGCCACACGGCCGAGGGCTTCGACATCGACCCGGAGCCGGTGGCCTGGGGCCTGGCGCGCAACTTCGACCCGCTGGAGGAGGCCGCGCGGCGCTACACGGTGCACCTCAAGGACGTGCGCGAGCCGGGCCAAACCCCGGCCGACGTGCGCGTGGCCCAGAACTTCTCCTACTACTGCTTCAAGACGCGCAAGCTCCTCCTGGAGTACTTCCGCTCGGCGCGCGAGCACCTGGCCCCGGACGGGCTCTTCATCATCGACCTGTACGGCGGCAGCGAGAGCGGCGACTCCATGGAGGAGACGACGCGCTGCCGGGGCTTCGATTACGTCTGGGAGCAGGAGAGCTACTTCCCCGGAACGGGCGAGTACAACTGCAGCATCCACTTCCGTTTTCCGGACGGAACCGAGCTGAGGCGCGCCTTCACCTACCGCTGGCGGCAATGGTCGCTCACGGAATTGCGCGACCTCTTGGAAGAGGCGGGATTCTCGCGCGTGATCAGCTACTTCGAGGGGACCGCCAAGAACGGCTCCAGCGGCAACGGCGTGTTCCGGCCCGGCCTGCGGGGCGAGCACTGCGCCGCGTGGATTGCCTACCTCGTGGCGCTCAAGTAGCTCGCGCTACTTCTGGGCCTGCTCGACGCCCTCGCCGGCGGTGACCTGCTTGACCACGCCGGCCTCCACCTCGAGCATCCACGGCGTCTGGCCGAAATAGCCCCGCGGCAGGGGCGGCAACACCGCTTCCTGATAGATCGGCGGGTAGACGTTCACCTGCCGGAACTTCTCCTCGTCGGGCTCGGGGATGCGCACGACCACGTACAGCTTGGCTGAACGCTCGGGGTCGCCCGCGATTTCCTGGAACTCCTTGGCGCAGTGGTCGCAGGTGATGCGGTAGAGGATCCAGGTGGCGTCGAGGGGATAGAGCTCCACGTCGAGCAGCGCACCCATGGGCGTGTCCCTGAGGTGCTTGCCGAGCCATCCCTGCTTGGCCGGGTTGATCGTCTGGAACTGCGGCAGCTTGTCGGGGAGCTTCCAGGCGGCGGCCACCGGCGCGCCGCCCTGGGGCTCTCCCTGCACGCTTCCCGGGCCCTGGCCCGGATCGGTCGGCGTGCCCTGGCCCGCGGTCGAGGGGGGCGTGGGCAACTGCTCGTTCTTGAAGGCCACGAAGGGCAGCGTCCAGGCCGCGCCCAGGGCCACCACCAGGAGCGGCCAGCGCACCGGGGTCGCGGGCAGGCAGGACCAGGGCCGGGTGAAGAGCATGGCGGCCAGGCAGGCGCCGTCCACCGCGAGCATGGTCGCGGGCTGGATCTTGATCGCCCCTCCGAAGCAGCCGCAGGAGGTCTCTCCGTCGAGGATCATCTTCCCCAGCATGGCCACGAACAGGGAGAACATGCCCACCAGGAGCGGCCAGGCCCAGCGCGGCCGCAGGAAAGCCAGGAAAGCGACCGACAGCTCGATCCCGACGACCAGCTGGAACTTCAAACCCACGTCCATGTCGCCGATGAAGTTCTGCACCATCAACGGCAGGTCGCTGGGGGAGCCCTTGAAGAGCTTCACGGAGGACACGGCGAGCACCCAGGCCCCGGAGGCCCCCAGGGCGGCCCTGGCCCACGGAGTCCGTCGCTTCGAGCCTTGCTTCTCCACGTGCCGGGCGGATGTGGCGGCCTTGGTCATGGATTGCATTCTGCAAGGAACTCGCCGCGGGATCCACGGACAGACCCGTGCCCGGCGTCCGTCGGGGTGTTCGCCGCCCGCGCGCCCCGGGGAGACGCGAGGGGCGCCCAGCGCGGGGAGACTCCGACGGGGCCGGGGGCATGGGGTAAAATCCTCGGCTTGAAGCCGCGGCGAGGAAAAGGCAAGGGGCGAGCTCCGGCGCGCTCCGACGGTCGAGTCTTCGGCGGCGAGCCCGAAGTCCCGCGCGCACCCCAGCGCGGAGGACAGGCCGCCGCGCCACAGGCCCGCGGAAGCTGGGCCCGAGCCGCGGACCTGGCCTGGCCGGGGGTCGTGCTCCCCAAGGAGGCCTGGGTTCGCACGCGGGTGCCCCTGGGCGCCCCGGGGGAGCCGTTCTCCTGGAGCCGCGCCTTCGGCCGCGAGGCTCCGCGGGTCCTGGACCTGGGCTGCGGCAACGGCTACTGGATGATCCACTCGGGCCTCGCGCGACCCGAGGTGGACCACCTGGGCGTGGAACTGGTGCCGCCCGCCCTGCGCCTCGGCAGTCTGCGGGCTGGCCAGCGCGGCCTTTCCCACGTCAAGTTCGCCTGGGGCGACGCCAGCGAGTTCGTGGTGTCGCGTTGCCCACCGAGTTCCGTGGACGAGGTGCACCTCTACCACCCGCAACCCTACTACGACGCCCAGGGACACGCGCGCCGCCAATTGACGCCCGAAGTGCAGGGCGCGATCCACCGCGTGCTGAAACCCGGCGGGCTGTTCGTGTTCCAGACCGACAACCCGGCCTACATGAGCTACGCGCGCAGAACGCTGCCGGCCCTGTTCGAGTTCTGCGAGCGCTTCGCGCCCTGGCCGGATCTGCCCGCGGGCCGGACCTTGCGCGAGATCGTCGCCCGCTCCCAGGGCCTGGAGATTTTCCGCGCCGAATCCAGGCCGCTCTCCTTGAGCGAAGCTCTCCGCGAGTCGCGGGTCAGCGCGCTGCCCTCCCCCGACTTCGATGCGAACAAACCGGCCGGCAGGCGGCCCGGCAAGTCGGCCAGGAAGACCTGAGCTACTCCGGATCCCGCGGGTGCGCTTCGTGGGCCAGCCGGTGGGCCAGGTCCTTGCCCAACCAGCCCGTGACCGTGCCGTGGACGAAGTACAGGACCGGCGTCGTGCCCACGGCGATCACGAACTTGTAGACGTAGTTCGTGGTGGCCACGAAGAGCGCGTCGGAGACCGTCCACGGCGTTCCCCCGGTGAGCCACGGCAGGCCCACGAAGGCCAGCCCGATCACCACGTAGGTGTCGACGAACTGGCTCGCCACCGTGCTGCCCTGGGCGCGCAGCCACAGGAGCTTGCCGCCGGTCTTGCGCCGGAGCCAGGTGAACAGCAGGGCGTCGAGCCACTGGCCGATCAGGAAGGCGACCATGCTGGCCACGACGATCGACCAGGTCTGGCCCAGGGCCAGGGCATAGGCCTGCTGCAGGGTGTCGTCGCTGATGCCCGGAGTGAAGCTCTTCGCCGGCACGCGGATCGCCGCCTGCACCACGAACTGCAGGATGACGTTGACGCCGAGGGCCAGGAACGTGAACTGGCGCACGATGCGCTTGCCGAAGTACTCGTTGATCACGTCGGTCAGGACGAAGGTCAACGGAAAGGCCAGGATGCCGGCCGTGGCGACGAATTCGGGCTCCAGGCCGAGTCCGAGGTCCTTCGGCCCCCAGCCGAAGAGCGTGAAGTGGAAGAGCTTGCCGCCCAGGAGCTCGGCGGTGACGAAGAAGCCCACGAAGAGCGTCAACAGCGAGAGCAGCAGGAACTCGCGCTTGTCGACCGCGCGCGGCGCGGCTCCGGAGGGGGGGGCGCTCACGGGTGGAGCACCGGGGAACAGGACTTCGCGCCGCGGGCGTTCGCCATGGTCCGTGGCCCGCTCAACGGCCCGCCGGGGAAAGCAGGCGCACCCGGAACTCGCTGTCGGGGTACACGCGCTGCCGCGCGGCCACGAAATCAGAGGCCTGGGCCTCGTAGATGCTCGGCACGAAGGTCTGGGGATTTCTGTCCACCAGGGGGAACCAGGTGCACTGGATCTGGATCACCAGGCGGTGGCCTTTCTTGAACGTGTGCAGCACGTCCTGCAGGGGCAGGCGACAGAGCGTCTTCTCGTCGGGCACGAAGGGCTTGGGCCGTGAGGGGTCTTCGCGGAAACGGCCCCGCAGGACCTCGCTGCGCACCATCCTCTGAGATCCGCCCATGCGCTGGCCGGGAGCCAGGGCCAGCTCGCCCTCGGGATCTGGTGCGTCGCCGGGGAACTCGTCGATCAGCTTCACGATCCAGTCGCTGTCCGTCCCCGAGGTGGAGACTTGCAGCAGGCACTCGATCGGGCCGGCGAGCGTCACGTCCAGGGCCAGGGGTGCGCTGCGCAGGGTGACGACGTCCGGTCGCGTCGCGGCGAAGCGCTGGTCGTCGGTCATGTACTCGCGCGTCATGCCGACGGAAACGGCCTGCGTGAACGGCACCGGATGCGCGGGGTCGCTGGTGAACTCGAGGGGCGCGCGGCCGCCCTTGACGGAGAGTTCCTTCCGCAGGTCGAACAGGAACAACTCGGCGTTCTCGAGCATCAGGAGCTTGCCCTCGCTCGACTCCCGGGGCGGCCACTGGGCGAAGCTGCGCCATTCGTTGCTCCCGGTGTCGAACACCGTGGCCTCCGGCGGCGGCTGACTGTCCTGGCCGCGCAGGAAGTGCTCGAAGAAGGCCAGCTCGACCTGCTTGCGATACCACACTCCGGTCTTGGATCCGAAGCGCGCCTCTCCCAGCCGGTCGCCGTCGGAACGCGACCAGCCTCCGTGGGCCCAGGGGCCCATGACCAGCACGTGGTAGATGCCCGGATTCTGCTTCTCGATCGCCTGGTAGGTTTGGATCGCCCCGTACAGGTCCTCCGCGTCGAACCAGCCGCCGACGGTCATGACCGCGGGCGCGACCCGCTTCAAATGGGGGAGCAGATTGCGCGCCTGCCAGAACTCGTCGTAGTTCGGGTGCGCGACGATGTCGTTCCAAAAGGCGACCTCACCGTGGAACCACCGGGCGTTGACGTTGGCGAGCGAACCCAGCTCCAGGAAGAAGCGATAACCGTCCGGCGTGCCGTGGTCGAGCTTGTAGCCGCGCTCCGTGGTCGGCTGGGGGCGGGGCCGACCGAAGCCCGACAGGAAATTGAAGGCGTGGGGCAGGAACAGGGCACCGTGGTGGTGGAAATCGTCGTACCACCAGTCGGCGATGGGCGCCTGGGGTGAGACGGCCTTGAGTGCCGGATGGGCGTCGATCATCCCCGCCGAGGCGTAGAAGCCCGGATAGCTGATGCCCCACATGCCCACCGCGCCGTTGTTGTTCGGCACGTTCTTCACCAACCACTCCACGGTGTCGTAGGCGTCGCTGGATTCGTCGACCTGTGCGTTGGAGCCCTTGTTGGGAATGTGGGGCCGCATGTCGAGGAACGCGCCCTCGCTCATGTAGGCGCCGCGCACGTCCTGGGTGACGAACACGTAGCCTTTGTCGAGGAACAGGGGGCTGGGCCCCGGGTTCTCGGAGAATTCCGCCGGGCCGTAGGGGCGACAGGAGTAGGGCGTGCGCCGCAGGAGGATCGGCGACTTTTCGGAGGACTGCTTCGGCGTGTAGATGCTGGTGAACAACTTCGCGCCGTCGCGCATGGGCACCAACACCTCGCGCTTGTCGTAGTGGAGGGCCACGAACTCCCGGCCCGGGGCCTCCTGGATCCCCAGGGCCCGTCCGTGCGCCGGGAGGGGAAGCGAGGCGAGTCCGAACCCGAGGACGAGGATCAGCGCGCGAAGGGCCGCAGGAAGGCGCACGGAATCGGTCATGGGCCGCATGGTACGGAATCCGGGCACGGGGCGAATCCAGCGCTTGACCGGGCCGCCGGCAGCGGGGCATGGTGACGCAGCTCACGCAGCCGAAACCCCGGAGCAACCCCCATGAAACCCACATCCCCCGGCTGGCCCCGCGTCTCCAGCGCCCTCTACTGCCTGGATGCCTCCGCCGCGATCGACTGGCTGTGCCGGGCCTTCGGTTTCGAGGTCCGGATCAAGATCGTGGGGGAAAACGGCCGCATCGAGCACTCGGAACTCGAGCTCTCCGACGGCTTGATCATGGTGGGCAGCGCCGACGTGAAGCGCGCCTGGTGTCGCTCGCCGCGGAGCCTGTCGGGGGCCAACACCCAGAGCCTGATGGCCTACGTGGACGACGTCGAGGCCCACTTCCGACGCGCCAAGGCCGCGGGCGCCCAGATCGTCTCCGAACCGACCACCGTGGACTACGGCCCCGAGTACTGGTCCGACCGCGGCTACGAGTGCATCGACCCCGAGGGCCATCACTGGTGGTTCTTCCAGCGCCTGCGCAATCCACCGGAGCCGAAGTGACGGGCGGAAGGCAGCCTCCCTGCCGGATCGCCCGCGGACTCGATCTTACGGAATCTCCAGCGCGACCTGGGCCGTGGGCGCTGAGGCGCTGATCGCCGCGGACTTCGGGGTTCCGTGGCGCACCCAGTTCTCTTCGGGCGAGTCGGGATCGAGCTGCTCCAACCAGACCTCGTAGCTGCCGGCCGCAAGTCCCGCGAAGTGGGCGCCTGTTTCCGGGAGCTCTGCCTCGAGGGGATTGCGGGCCAGGGGCTGATTCGAGCCCGCGACCGCGATGGCCACGGCCCATTGGCCCTGGGGCGCCGAGGGATTGCCCTTCACAGCGACCTGCACTCTGCACTTCTCTCCGACGACCATGCGCACGAAGGGCACGGAAGTGTCGTGGATCAAGGTCGAGGAGCCCAGTTCGGCCGACCAGACCTCCAGCTGCACGAACCCGTGGGGCAGTCCCTCCAGGCGGTAGCGGCCGCCCCCTTGGGGGAGGGCCTTGGCCAGGCCGGGACCCTGGGTGCCCACGCGCACGAAGGCGCTTTCCGTGAACGGCACCCCCGCCGGGTCCACGAGCTCCAGCTCGACGGTGCGCGGGGGCCCGAGGCGCACGTCCACGATGCCCACGGGAATCGGCGAGAGCCGCAGGGTCTTGGGCGCGAGGCGCTCGGCGGTCACCAAAAGCGTGCAGCGCCCTCCGTAGACCATCGCCACCTCGGCCTGGCCCTCGGCGTCGGTGCCCACGCTGCGATAGGAGCCGTTGTCGGCGCCCAGGAGCCAGACCCTTGCACCGGCCACCGGAGTGCCTTCCGGGGAGAGCACGCGCAAGCGCACCGGCTGGCCGCCTCCGGGCAAGTCGAAGGCGTACGCGCGGCGTTCGCCTTCCTGGAGCGGCGGTATGTCCATTTCCGAGAGGGACTGGCCGGAGCTCTTGAGCGTGGCGTGGAGCGCCACGCCCGGCACGAGTCCGCTGATGCGCCACTTGCCGCCCTTCTCGGGCTCGAGCTCGAAGCGCTCGATCTCGTCCTCGGTGCTGGAACTCCAGCTGCCGCTGCTCGACCTCGGCGTGGGCGGCTGCTGATCCGGGCCGTGCACCGAATCCCCGAACAGGGGGGTCGGGCCGCTCAGTTCCAGAGCCAGACTGGTGTTCGAGTCGCTCTGCCCGTTGACCGAGAATTCCAGCGTCGGCGCGCGCGTCAGCACGGCGGTGAGTTGCGTGCTTTCCAAGGGCACGGGGAGCAGCAGCGTGCGGAACTCGAAGGCCTCGACGGCCAGTTGCGGAAGGCCGTCGCCGTCCGAGGGGACGCTCAGGGTGAGATTGCCCTCCTGGTCCGTGCGCGGGTCCTTCGTGCGCACGGAGGTGGGCCAGGGGTAGGCCGACGCGCCCTGGATCGGCGCGCCCGAAGCGTCCTCCACGTGCAGCGTGACGGCGCGGGTGGCGCGGGTGGCGAGATCGCCGAGATCCCACGTGCCGCGGCTCTGGCTGGGCCTGGCATATTCGTAGGACTTCGCGCCGGACGAGTCCCTGGCCGACACTTCGAGCACGAGCTTCGTGAAGCCCTGCTTGCCGAGGGTCCAGCGCACCACGCCCGAGGCGTCGGCGGCCATGCTGGTGGAGCTGGAGCTCGAGCCTCGTTCGCGCTTCAGCTCGCGTCGCACCATGAGGCGTCCCTGGGAGAGCGGCGCGCCGGCGGGATCGACGATTCGCAGCACGATCTCCAGGCCTTCCACCAGCTTGAGCTGCAGATCGGTCCGCGGCTCGGGCACCTCCAGCCGCTGGCTGCTGTGGAGATTGTCGGTGCCTTCCAGCAGGTACGGTCCGCTCCAACGCAAGGAGCCGGCGCTCTCGCGCGGCAGCCAGCGGAACGCGAAGGCCCCGTGGGCGTCCGTGGTGGCCGCGGTCTCCAGGCCCTCTCGCGCGCCGCCCGGCGCGAGCACGAGCTGGAGCACGGCCTTCGGCAGCTCCGGAGACTCCTTCTCGCGCTTTCCGGGGCGCCAGGTGAGTTCGATCGGGCGGGGCGGCAGGCCGCCGTCCACCGTGACTCTCCCTGCGAGCTGCGAGCCCTGGGGCAGCGTGAGCGTGCGCCGCCCCGCGCTGATCTCGGTCTCGCCCCGCAGCGCGGTGACGCCGGCGAGGCGCACCGCGAAGCTCGCCTGGCCCTCGCCCGCGGGCAAGGGGACGAGGCCCGCGCCGTCGCTGGTGCCGTGGGCGAGCAGGGTCTCGTCGCGGAACAGGAACACGCGCGCTCCGGGCACGGGCAGCGCGGCGGCGTCGACCACTTCCAGTTCCAGGCGCGCGGTCCGCGCCTCCGAGCGGGTGGCGATCGAGGTCGCGTCCGCCTCCGGCGCGGGTTCCTCGGGCAGCGCCTCGAGTTCCACGGCGGGCGCCGCGCCCGAGGCTTCGTGGGCCAGCGTCCGCTGGTCGGCCGCGGCGGCTTCCAGGGCGGCCAGGGCCGCCTCCTCCGCGGCCTGGTTGCGCAGGAAGGCCACGGCCCCAAGGCCCAGCAGCAGGGCCAGCCCTCCGAGGACGAACGGCAAGAGACGTCCTGACTTCATCCGAGGCACCTCCAGGTGGGAGGAGCCTACATCGGTGGGGACCTCAATGCCCGCTTCCGAGCCGCAGGCGCGGCGGATCCTGGCGGAACAGGGCCTCCTCGGCCGCGAATTCCGCGTGCAGGGCATCGCCGGTCCAGCGAATTCCCGGCGGCAGGGGCCCCAGATCGGCCGCGCGGGTCGGGTAGCCTCCGTGGGCCAGGTGGTACTGGGCCGCGGCCACCGCCGCGCGGGCCAGGTCCCGCTGCACCGCGCCCCGCAGCCCGGCCTTCAGGATCCTGTCGAGTTCGGGGGCGAACAGTCCGGCGAGGACGCCGTGGCGGTAGCGCTCGCGGCCCGGTGGTGTCTCGTCCAGGTGCTTCGCCAGGGCCGCGGGATCCAGCACCGCGGCCTCGCGCAAGTCGCCCAGAGCACGGCGATAGCCTCCCACCTGCGCCTCGAAGGCAAAGCGCAGGGCCGCGTAGACCCCGGGGCGCTCGAGCCACGGGCCCGGGGTGTCTGCGAGCAGCGCGAAGTGGAGGCCGCTCATGGACTTGGCCCGCCCCATGGAGTCCAGGAAGAAGGCCTCCTCCATGCGCAACGCCCGCTGGATCGTCTCCCGTGGATCGCGGCGCGGGTCGAGGCGGATCCGCTCGAGGTCCGCGGCGGTGATCCCTGGAGTCGAGAGCACCTGGGGCAGCGCCTCCAGGACCTGGGACCTGAGGCTCGTGCCGAGCATGGCGGCGAGCAGCGTCGGCGTCTCGTCGGCGTGATCGGCCATCGAAAGCACGCAGCGCAAGTCGTCGAGGGCTCCGCGGGGGTCGCCCGCGAGCGTGCGCAGGCGGCCGGAGAGGATCAGGACGCGCCCCAAGTCCGCGAGGGGCATCAGTCGGGACGAGGAGAAGCGCTCGTGCTCGTCGCCGCTTTCGTAGCGGCACTGGGGCCGCGCGGTCGCGCCGCGGAGGCGCTCCAGCGCGGGCCCGTGTTGGGCGAGCACCCCGCGCGCGGACTCGGCCCACGGCGCCATTTCCGCCTTGGGCTTGAGCCATTCCGGGCGCAGCACCAGCTTGCCGTGGCCGTCGTCGAGCGCCGCTCGCACGGCCTCGTACTCGGCTGCCGCGTTGAGCAGGGGATCCACGGGAGGCGGCGTCTCGCGGAAGGCGATGCGGCCCGCCTCCAGTTGCATGGTGAGGCCCGAATTCTGGGTCGCGAGGTCGAGGTTCACGAGGGCGGTCCACAAGAGCACCCACAGGAGCGGCACCGCCAGGAGCCACGGCGCCCGGGGCCAACGCAGGGCCTGGTCCGTGTGCGTGCACAGCCAGATCGAGGCCCCGGCCTGGGCGAGGAACGCGAGGCCCGCGCCGAGCCACGGGCCCTGCTCGAGGCCCGCGTCGAGGAACAACCACAGGGACCCCACGGCCATGGCCGCCAGGGGGAGGCCGAAGAGCAGCGCCAGCGCCGACGTGACCAGCGCCCGAACCCGCGGCGAGCCGATGCGCGCGAGCCACGGCAGCAGGGCCAGGAGGATCCCCAGGGGCAAGATCGCGCCGAGGGTCCAGATCATGGGATGCAGCAGGTTCATCGCAGTTCCTGGGAGGTGGTCGGGGCGTCGTCCAATTCGGTGGAGGCCAGGGGCGGGGCCAGGGGCGCGAGTCGCCCGACGGCGAACAGCGGCGCGAGGCGCGCGAGGCGCAGCTGCTCCGGGCCGTCCAGCCCGATGAATTCGGGGGCCTCGGGGGCCTCGGGCAGGCGGGCCTGGTCGAGCGGTGCATGGGCAGGGAACGCGGCGCGCGCGTCGCCCCCGGCGCGGAACAAACATGCGCCGAGCAGCAGGGACGCGGCCACGAGGCCCTCCAGGACTCGCGCGAGGAGGCGCTCCTCCAGGCGACGCCGCTCCAGGCGGGCCACCACGGAGACGCGCAGCGCGGCCGTCGGCGCCGGGACCGAACGCGCCAGCCGGAGTTCGAGTTCGTCGAGCGGCTCGGGGCTCACGCTGGGCCTCCCAGTTCCCGCTGCAGGTGTTCCAGGGCGTAGCGGTAGCGACTGGCCGCCGTGTTCGACGGAATTCCCAGGCTCGCCGCGATTTCGGAGAAGGTCAGTCCCCCGTGGAGCTTGAGGGCCAGCACCTCGCGCTGCTCGACGGCCAGTCGCCCCAGGGCCCGGGCCAGGGCCGGATCGGGTTCGGGGGGCAGGTCGGCGTCTTCGACGGAGGGCTCCGCCGGCAGGGGCAGGGCCGTGCGCCGGCTCCGCAGTCGATGGGCCGCGCGGCGCAGGGCGGCAAAGGCGTAGGCCCGCGGAGACTGGGCCCGGGCGAAGGCCGCGCGGCTCCGGAACAGGCTCAGGAAGGTCTCTTGCACGGCGTCCTCGGCATCGGCTCGGGAAGACAGCAGGGCGCGGGCCACGGCGAACAGGCCCGATCCGTGCCGGTCGTAGAAGGCGGCGAACGCCTCGGGGTCGCCGCGGGAGAGCGGCTCCAGCAGGGGATCCCGGGCATCAGCCGTCATGGAGGTTCGGCGGGGTAGAGCGCGGCCTGCCCGCCGTTTGTCTCTTGAACCTCGAATTTTCCCGCCGCGCAGGAACTTCCGGTGTCCGTCCCGGCTGCGGCGCCTGGCGCAGGCAGGCCGCCGCGGGTGGGTGCGGCCGGCCCCAAGCAGGAACGGGAGCCGGCCCCTTTCGGGGACGGCTCCCGCGTGGTCCGCGCACGCTGGGCGGCGCCGGCCTGGGGGCAGTGGGGATTCGCAGGGGACGTCGACTGCACGCCGGCGCGGCGCGGTTTACGCGCCTCGTCGGGCAGGGAACGACGGGGAGGACGGAGAGAGGGGGGGGGCTCCGCCGCTCACACCGCACTGAACCCGCGCGCAGGCCGGCCCTTCCGCACACCCGTGCTTCGGACCGCCTGAAACCTACCCCGGCCATGGACGCGGGCAAATTCCAGACGCCGGAATCAGAGGTGGTGCACCGGGCCCGCCCGGCGCGCGGCGGCCTCGAAGGTGCGGCGCACGTAGACGGGCACCATGGCCTTGCGCCAAGCCGCGTCGCCGGGAATGTTTTCCAGGGGGTGGCACTGCTTGTGCGCCAGGCGGGCGAGCTCGGCGAGGCGCGCCCTGAACTCGGCGGCCAGTTCCCCCTGTGGGTCGCCGGGTCGCGTGCCCACGAGCAGTTCGCCGGCCTTGGTCACCCGGTGGGGGCGGGCGGCGAGGGCCGTGACCACGAGATCGGCGCGCGACACCGTGCCCTGGTCGTCGACGTCGAGCCGCGCGGCCACGCCGAGCAGGGGGAAGTCGATCGAACCGCGCTCGCGCAGCTTGCCGTAGGCCCCGCGGTGGCCCGCGGGCGTCTTGGGGATCGTGAGCTCCACCAGGATCTCGCCCTGGGCGTGCCGCTTGTTGAAGATCCCGTCGGCGAGCCAGAACTCCTCGATGCGCACGCTGCGGCGGCCGGCGGCGGATTCGAAACCCAGTTCGGCGTCGAGGGTCATCAGCGCGGGCGCGCTGTCGTTGGAGGCCGCGGCCACGCACTTCGCGCCGCCCTCGACCACGTGGTACTTGGATCCGTCCTTCTTCAGGCAGAAGCCCAGGGCCTCGCGCCAGAAGTAGGTTTGGTTGTACCACTGGCAGCGCGTGTCGAGCAGCACGTTGCCGCCCAGCGTGCCCATGCTGCGCAACTGCGGGCCGGCGATCAGGCTCGCGGCCTGGGCCAGCGCCGGCGCCTGCTCGCGCACCAGGGCGTTTTCGGCGATCGATTCCAGGCTCGACATGGCACCGATCACCAGCGAGCCATCCGTCGCGCGGCGGATTCCGTGCAATTCGGGGATGCGCGCCAGGCTCACCACCAGGGAGGGCGTGAAGAGCTCGTGCTTCAGGTTCGGCATCAAGTCGGTGCCGCCCGCGATCACCATGCCGCTGGGGCCCGCCTCGGCCAGCAGCGCGATGGCCTCGCCCAGGGAAGTGGGCGTGGCCAGCTCGAATTTCGGCGCGCGCAGCACTAGACGCGGCCTCCGGTTTCGACGCCGCCCCGGGCGCGGGCCTCGCGTTCGCTCTTCTCGCCCAGGAGCTCCAGCACACGGCCCGGCGTGAAGGGCAGGTGCTTCATGCGAATCCCGACGGCGTCGAAGATCGCGTTGGACAGGGCCGGAATCGAGGAATGCAGCGGCCCTTCCCCGGCCTCCTTCGCGCCGTAGGGACCCTCGGGGTCCAGGCTCTCGACGATCAGGGCGTGCAGCTCGGGCGTGTCCACGCTGGTCGGCAGGCGATAGTCGAGCAGCGACGGGCCGGCGTGCAGTCCGAGGCGGTTGACGCGGTGTTCCTCCAGCAGCGCCTCGGCGATCCCCATGTACACCGAGCCCTCGATCTGGCCGGCCACGAGCATGGGATTGAGCGCCCGGCCGCAATCGTGGGCGCACCACACGTCGTGGACCGTGATGCGGCCGGTTTCCGTGTCCACCGAGGCCTCGACCACGTGGGCGGTGAACGAATAGGCGGGCGAGGCGCCGATGGTGCCGCCGCGGTAGTCGCCGCCCAGGGTCGGCGTGTTGTAGGACCCCGTGGATCCCAGGGTGTCGAAGTGCTCCTCGGCGCACTGGAAGGCCGCGGCGGTGCTGAGCGAGCGCGCGGGATCCTCCAGGTCGATCACCACCCCGGGCATCAGGCGCACGCGCTCGGGCGCGCACTGCCAGACGCGCGCGACGGCGGACACGATCTGGGACCGCAGCTTCCTGCAGGCGTCGATGGTGGCGTTGCCGACCATGAAGGTCACGCGGCTCGAATAGGCGCCCAGGTCCACCGGGCACAAGTCGGTGTCGGCGGCCACCACGCGCACATGCTCCAGCGGCACGCCCAGCTCCTCGGCGACGATCATGGCGCACATGGAATTCGAGCCCTGGCCGATGTCGTTGCCGCCGGTGAACACCGTCACCAGGCCCGAGCGGTCCACCTTCAACTGCACGCCCGCCTGGGGCATCTTGTTGGGGTACACCGGGTAGTTCGTGCCCGAGATGTACATGGAGCCCGCCACGCCGACGCCGCGGCCGAAGGGCATCTGTCCGCGCTTCGACTTCCAGCCCGAGGCCCGCTCCACCTGGTCGAGGCAGGCCAGGAATCCGTTGGAGGTGATGCGCTGGCCGTTGACGGTCCGGGTTCTCTCGCCCTGGAAGTTGCGGCGGCGGAGCTCGATCGGGTCCAGCTCCAGCTTCTCCGCCAGCTGGTCGAGCTGCACCTCGAAGGCGAAGCGCGGTTGCACCGAACCGTGGCCGCGCTTGGGCCCGCAGGGCGGCTTGTTGGTGAAGACGCGCGTGGAGTCGAAGCGGTAGCTCGGGAAATCGTAGGGTCCGGTGAGCAGCTGACCCGCGTAGTAGGTGGTGACCAGGCCGAAGCTCGAGTAGGAGCCGCCGTCGATCAGGATCTTGGCGTCCACCGAGGTGATCCGGCCGTCGCGTCCCGCCGCGGTCCGGTACTTCAGGGACATCGGGTGGCGTCCGCGGTGGGCGTAGAAGACCTCCTCGCGCGTGTAGAGCATCTTCACCGGGCGGCCGGTGAGCATGGCGAGTTTGGCCACGCAGAACTCCAGGCTGAAGGGGTCGGACTTGCCCCCGAAGGCACCGCCCAGGCAGGGCTGGATGACGCGGATCTTCTGGGGGGGATGCTCCAGCACCTGGGCCAGGGCCCGGTGCACGTAGTGGGTGATCTGCGTCGCCGACCAGACGGTCAGCAGGCCGTCGGCGGAACAGGTCGCCACGGCGCAGTGGGGCTCGATCGGCGCGTGGGTCGAGCCGTGGAAGCTGTATTCGTCCTCCAGCACCACGTCGGCGGCCGCGGCCAGCTCGTCCACGGGGCCGAACTCCAGGCGCACGTGCTTGGAGACGTTGCCCTCCTTGCGGCCCTCGTGAATGGCGGGGTCGTGGCGCGCCGCGGCTTCCCGGGGATCGAAGTAGGCATGGAGCGGCTCGTACTCGACGCGGATCAGCTTCAGCGCCGCGTTGGCCGTGTCCTCGTCCACGGCCGCCACGGCGGCCACGGGATCGCCGATGAAGCGCACCTTGTCCACCGCCAGCGCGTTCTCGTCCTGGGTCCAGGGGATCACGCCGTAGCGGATCGGCAGATCCGCGCCGGTGATCACGCCGTGGACGCCCTTCAGTGCGCGCGCCGCGCGCGTGTCGATGGAGCGAATGCGCGCATGGGCCTGTGTGGAGCGCAGCGTTTTCGCGTGCAGCATTCCCGGCAACTGGATGTCGTCGGTGTAGATCGCCGCGCCCGTGGCCTTGGCGAGGCCGTCCAGCTTGCGCGTGGGCTTGCCCACCACGCGGAACTCGTCGCCCCAGGGCGGCGCGGGCCCGTGGATGTCGCGCGCGGCCATCAGGAGGCTCCCCGGGCGCCCCGGCGCCCATCGGCGGGTTGGACCGCCGCTCCGCCGCTCTCGGCCACGGCCAGCTCCACGGCCTCCAGGATCTGGGTGTAGCCCGTGCAGCGGCACAGGTTGCCCGCCAGGGCGGCCTGGATTTCCGGGCGTGTGGGTCGCGGGTTTTTCGCCAGCAGCGCGCGCGCCGAGAGCATCATGCCCGGCTGGCAGAAGCCGCACTGCAGGGCGCCGCAGCGGTCGAAGGCGTCCTGGATCGGGTCCGCTCCCCGGCCGCCGGCGCGCAGGTGGGCCGGCGTCAGGCCTTCGATGGTGGTGACCTCGTGTCCCTCCGCCAGGGCGGCCAGGGTCAGGCAGGACAGCACGGGCTTCTTGTCGAGCAGCACGGTGCACGCGCCGCAGTCGCCCTTGTCGCAGCCCTGCTTCGAGCCGGTGAGCCCCAGGCGATAGCGCAGGACTTCGAGCAGCGTCCAATGGGAGGGGGCCGCCACGGGCACGACGTCCCCATTGACGCGAAGACGCAGGAGCCGCATGGGGCGATTGTCGCCCGCTGGGGGGGCGCTCGCAACCCGGCACGGGGGCCCACTCGGGGGCCCAGCGGAGACTCCGGGGCGATCTGCCCGCGGGCGGGCCGCTGCGCTCGAACGTCCGGTGCCGCCGGAAATGGCCCGGGGAAGGCGCCCCGGGGGGCGCAACGGCGCGGACTCAGGAACAACCGGCCGTTGCGCCCCCCGGCCGGCGAGTTCCCCGGGACAGCCGGCGAGGGTCGAGCGCTCCCTCCACCGCCGCCGCCATTCCGCGGGGGCCTCGCCCGCCAGTCGCCTGCTGCCGGTCTGTAGGGACGGGGCCGGTGCTGGGTTCTGGGGCTTGGTGAACCGTCGAACCCACCTGCTCCCCTCAGGTTCCGCGGCCGTAGTTGATTTCCGTCAAGAAAACGGCGCCCAGCTCCTCGGCCTTGCGGTCCCCAACCCCCTTGATCTGCCGGAATTCCGCCGGCGTGGCGGGCCGGCGGGCGGCGAGCTCGGCCAGGGTCCGGTCGTTGAAGATCAAGTAGGGGGGGACGGCCTTCTCCTGGGCCAGGCGCCGGCGGAGGGCCCGCAGGCGTTCGAACAGCTCGGCGTCGGCGCCGGCCACCTCGGGCGAGAGCCCCGCCGCGGAGGCGGCCGTGGTGCGGGCCCGAGCCGACTTGGAGAGCTTGGGCAGGGAAAACAGCTCCACCGGGCGCTCACCGCGCATGACCTCCACGCCCGACTTGGAGAGGAACAGGGTCGGATATTCGCCGTTGGTGACCCTCAGGTGCTCCAGGGCCACCAGCTGGTCGATCCAGTGGCGGATCTCCCGGGCCTCGTGGCCCCGCAGCAGGCCGTGGGTGGAGAGCTGGTCGTGGCCCGCGCGACGCAGGCGCTCGGTGTCGGCGCCCCGCAGCACGTCGGCCACGTGGGCCGCACCGTAGCGCTGCTCGCAGCGCACGACGCAGGAGAGGATCTTCTGGGCCACCACCTTGGCGTCCTGGGTCGGGGCCAGTTCCCCCAGGCACACATCGCAGGCACCGCACCCCGGGGGAACGCCGCGGTTCGGCCAGACCTCTCCGAAGTGCTCGGCCAGGAACCTGTGGCGGCACACCGCCCCGCCGGCGAAGGTGAGCATCTGCGACAGGCGCGCCAGGGAGGCGTCCAATTCGGCGCTGGCGCGCGCGGCGTCGGCCGGGTCCCCTTCCTCGGCCCCGCGGGTCATCAGCGCCTTCCAGCCGTGGTAGTCGGCGGCGGAGTAGAGCATCACGCACTCCGCGGACAGTCCGTCGCGGCCGGCGCGGCCGGATTCCTGGCTGTACTGCTCGATGCCCTTGGGCAGGCTGGCATGGACCACGAAGCGCACGTCGCTGCGGTCGATGCCCATGCCGAAGGCCACCGTGGCCACGATCACGTCCACGCGCTCCTGCACGAAGGCGTCCTGGTGCTTCTCGCGCACTTCGGGGGCCAATCCCGCGTGGTAGGGCAGCGCGCGCACGCCCGCGGCGGCCAGGTCCTTGGCCAGGGACTCCACGTCCTTGCGCCGCAGGCAGTAGACGATGCCCGCCTGCTCGGGGTGGCGGCGGATGACCGCCAGCACCTGGGAGAAGGTGTCGCCCCGGGGTTGGAAGCGATAGGTCAGGTTGGGCCGGTCCGAACTGCCGACGACGATCACCGCGGCCTGCAGGCAGAGCTCGCGGGCGATGTCCTCGCGCACCGCGGGGGTCGCCGTGGCCGTGTAGGCCTGCACCGGCAATTCGGGGTGGCTGCGGCGCAGGGCGCCGATCTGGCGGTATTCCGGGCGGAAATCGTGGCCCCAGTGGCTGATGCAGTGGGCCTCGTCGATCACCAGGGACGACATGCCCGAGACCATCAGCTCCTGGAAGAAGCCGTCCAGGAGCAGGCGCTCCGGGGAGACGAACAGGAGCCTGAGCTGGCGACGGGCGATGCGCTCGCGCACCGCCCGCCGCTCGGGGGCGTCCTGGGCGCTGGTGAGCATGGCCGCGGGGACACCGTTGCCCGCCAGGCCGTCCGCCTGATCCTTCATCAGGGAAATCAGCGGGCTCACGACCACGGTCAGGCCGTCGCGCAACAGGGCCGGGGCCTGGTAGCACAGGCTCTTGCCCGCGCCGGTGGCCAGCACCACCAGGGCGTCACGGCCCTCCAGGGCCGCGTTCATGGCCTCGGCCTGCAGGGGCCGTAGGCTCGTGTAGCCGAAGGTCCGGCGGATCGCCTCCGCGAGGGCGGGCGGAATCGTGGGGGAGGCCCTCTGCATGTTCACCGACACTGGACCGATTGGAACGCCTCCCGGTGGCACTTCAAGCACGATCCCCGTTCCCCCCCCTGTTCTCCGTCGATTCAGGTGGCGAAGATGCGCCCCGCGTGCTCGAAGGCCTTGAACTCCAGGGCGTTGCCGCTGGGATCCACCAGGAACATCGTCGCCTGCTCGCCCGCCAGCCCGCGGAAGCGGACGTGGGGCTCGATGGCGAAGCGCGCCCCGCGGGAGCGCAGGCGCAGGGCGAACTCGTGCCAGGCGCCCCACTCCAGGATCAGGCCGAAGTGGGGGATCGGCACGTCGTCCCCATCCACGGGGTTCGAGGCATTGCGCGCGCGGGCCTGCTCCACCAGATGGGCCGAGAGCTGGTGGCCGTGCAGGGAGAAATCCACCCAGCGTTCGGCGCTGCGGCCCTCCGCGCAGCCCAGGAGGCCGCCGTAGAACTCCCGGGCGGCGGCCAGGTCGTGCACGGGGAAGGCATAGTGGAACAGCGGGATCGTGCTCATGGCGGGGGACGGTCCTGGCGCACCGCCGGCCGGGGGATCAGTCCTCGGCCCAGTTGCCGCTGAGGGCCCCGTCCTGGCTGAAGGTGCGCGACTTGCGCGAATTGTAGACGCTGATGAAGTAGGTGCAGCGCCGGCACACCTCGGGATAGTCGCCCCGTTCGTGGCGCTCGATCAGCTCGCTGATGCGCCTCCCGGCCCAGATCTTGGACAGGGGCTCGTCGTGGACGTTGCCCACGATCAGCTCGGCTTCCACGTCGCGGCAGGCGCAGGCATTGACGCGACCGTCGGCCAGCACCACGGGCTTGGTGAACAAAAGTTCGCAGGCGCCGCGCTTGTAGGGCATCACCCGCGGCTTGAGGCCGGCGGCCCCCAGCGCGTCCGCGGAGATCTTGCCGGCCCAGGAGTCGTAGTCCTCCATGGGAGCGATCTCCACCAGGCCCTGCTTGCGCGCGGCCTCGATGCGCCGCCCGAGTTCGTTCTTCTCCGCGGGATCCGGGCAGCGCAGCGCCAACGTGAAACGGATCTTCGATCCCGTGCGTTCCTTGACCTCCAGGAAACCCAGCACCGCGTCGCGGGCCTTCTCGAACTTGTCCACGCCCATGATCCGATTCCACGTGGGCGCGTCCCAGCCGCCCCAGGAGACGTGGACGTGGAGCTTGGAGGCGTAGGCCATCAGGCGCTCGGACTTGTCCTGGCCCATCAAGATGGCGTTGGTGTAGAAGCTGATGCCGCGCACCGCCTCCAGACCCATCAGGAAATCGAGCCGGTCGAACAGGTAGCGGTCCACGAAGGGGTCGCCGACAATGGGCGTCAGCGAGACGTGGTGGCCTCCCATGGCCAGGTACTCGCGCACCACACGCTCGAAGAGCTCGGGCGTCATGACCTGCTTCTTGCGTTCCATTTGCGGGTAGGCGCAGAAGACGCACTCGGCGTTGCAGGTGTTCGTGCCCTCCACGTGCAGGCCCCGCGGGATCGGCCGCAGGCGCTCCAGTTCAGCGCGAATTCGGCCCCTGGACGTGCGGAAGTGCCACTCCGTGTCGAGCACGTCCAGCCAATGCCTCACCCGGGGGCGCAGGCCCGCCGGCAGGGCCCGCCGGGCCAGGGATTTGAGGCGCTGGGAGAGCGACATGGGCAACGGCCCAGTCTACCCCGCGGGCCGGGCCGGGCCGCGGTCCGGCGAAGGTGGGCTTGGCGGAGCTTCGGGGGGCCCGTTCCCGCCGGTCCGAGGAATCAGCGCGCGGGCGTGGCCGCGGAGGGCGGCAAGGCCTTGGACTTCATGAAGCGGCCGAACTCCGAGGCCAACTTCAGGTCCGAGAGCATTTCGTCGCAGGCCAGCTTGGTGACCTGCGTCTCCAGGGTGGATTCGCCGGCCACGTCGCGGTTGACGGCCTCGGCGAAGCGTCGCGCCGCAGCGCCCTGTTCCTTGTCGAAGGCCACGAGCACCGGCAGTCCGGCCAGGTCGATCAGGTCCTTGACCAGCGTCGAAGCCAGGGCCTCGGTCTCGGGTGTCAGAAGCACCAGGTCGCGCACGCGGTCGTCGCGGGTTGCCTGGCGGGCCACGAGCGCGGCGCCCGCGCCCCGTCCGAGCAGGCTCACGGTGGTCGAGTGCACGCCCTTCTGATCCAGGAGGAAGTCCACCCCGGCCTTGACGTCCCGGGACATGAACGCCCAGGCTCGCTGCTGCGCCTCGGCGTCCATGGTCTTCCACTGCAGCGCGTCGGTGGCGCTCTCGCCGTGGCCCCGCAGATCGATCGTCAGGGCGGCGAAGCCCGACTTCTGCAGCCGCAGGGCCAGGGCGTCCAATTCGACGCGCGAGCCTCCGGCTCCGTGGACCAACACGACCCCGGGTGCCCGGGACTTCGAGTCCTTCGGCGCGTAGAAAGTCCCCACCAGCGCGAGCTTGTCCTCGGTCGCCAGCGTGACGCGCTGGGGCTCGCCTTCGCGGGGCGCCGCGGGAGACGGGCAGGCCCGCACGGTGGACGGGAGGACCCCGGCGAAGATCGCCGCGAGGGCCAGGGCCGCCGCGGCGGATCCGGGGAGCCGGCTCGAGGGGAGGCGAATGAGGCTACGAATGTCCATTCGTCGTGGTGGGTGAATCGAGGTCGGGGGCTGTGGCGGAGGAGGGCACGGGACCGGCCGCGCGGGGAGGATGTCTCGGCGGGGTCTCGGCTGGACCGGCGCGCGGTGGTCAGGGAGGAAGGGAGATCTCTCGAGCTTCGCCAGGGGGACTTGGCCGCTCCAGAAGGGAGGCGTGGGACGACTCCTTCCCATTTACGTTAGTGTCGATGGCCGACTCTGTAACCAGTCCAGCGACTGTTTTTTTATCCACGGCCCGCGACGGAATCGTCATGGAGGCCGGGGCGGAAGAACTCCACCGTCGGGCGCGAGCAGGCGGCGAACTCGATCCGCCGGCGCTAGCCCAGGTCCAACTGGGCGCGGGCGTCCATCTCGTCGCGGTTGACCATGGCCACGGCGTTGTCGAGGGCGACCCCCAGGTCCCAACCCGGGTCGATGGCCCGGCGCACCTGGCGCATGAATTGAAGGGCCATGCGCAGACAGCGCACCACGTCCCCGGGCAGGGCCTCGGTCACTTCGGAGAGGTCCTCCATGGGCGCGCCCTCGGCCCAGGCCAGCACCGCCGGCGTCAGGCCCCAGTCCGCCACTTTCATGGGCGAGGGGATCCCCAGGCGCGTTTCCGAGCGGGTGAGCCCGTAGAGCACCTCGTCCACCTGCTTGCGCAGGGTTCCGAACATGCGGAACGGCAGGAACGGTCCGCCGCCGCGCCGACGCTCCTCCCACACCAGGGCGGCGAAGATCATCGCCAGGGCGCGGGGAGGGAGGTTCTCCAGGACCCCGCGGAAGGCCAGTTCCGTGAGCTGGATCTCGTAGCCGTTGATCAGTCGCGCCAGGGAGCCCTTGGGCGTCAGGCGGTCCTGGGCGTCCAGGTAGCCGTTCTCCGTCAGGAAGGCCAGGTGGGCCTCCAGCAGGCCCCGCTGCTCGGCCTTCAGTCGCGCCTGGGCCTTGGGGGTCCCCGCGCGGTGCTGGAAGTGGTGGAAGGACTTCTCCCAGGCCTCCACCAGGCGCTCGCGCCCCAGGCTGACGATCAGGTGCAGGATGGTCGAGTAGGAAAGTTTGAAGCGGCTCATCACCGGCTCGGGCGCGCCCGAGAGGATGCGCGCCACGGGCGCCTCGGCCAGGGTCTGGTCGTCGAGCACCGAGAACACCAATCCGTCGCGGTCCAGGCCCTGGCGTCCCGCGCGTCCGGCCATCTGCATGTACTCGCGCGTGCGCAGCCAGTCGACCTTCTCGCCGTCGAACTTCTTCAGTGAATGGAAGATCACGCTGCGCGCGGGCATGTTGATGCCCAGGGCGAACGTCTCGGTGGTGAAGAGGAGCTTGAGCAGGCCGCTGGTGAAGAGCCGCTCCACCAGTTCCTTGTCGATGGGCAGCATGCCCGCGTGGTGGTAGCCGATGCCGCGCCGGGCCAATTGGAAGATCTCGTTGCCCGCGGCGCTGGGGGGCAGGCGGAACAGGGCCGTGAGTTCGGCCTCCAGGGTCGCCATGCGCGCGCGCTCGTCCCTGGAGAGCAGCTCGCGGCCGCTGTTGCGCCGCGCATGGCGTTCGCAGTCCTTGCGGCTGAAGGAAAACACCAGGGCGGGCAAGGCGCCCACTTCCACGATCTGATCGATCAGCAGGTCGGGCTCGGGCTGCATGGGCCGCGGCGGCCGGCCCCCTCCGCGCTCGTCTCGCCGCCCACGTCCGCGGCGCTCGCTCCTGGAACTCGCGTCGAACAGGCCCGCCGTGCGACGGCGCACCTGCTCCAGGTCCTGGAGCTCGAACACATCGGTGCGCGGATGCCACAGGCGGTGTGTCAGGGGCACGGGCCGCCAACTGGACTCGATCACCTCCAGGGGCTGCGAGCGGATCTGGCCGATCCACTTGCCGAGCTCGTGGATGTTGGCCACGGTGGCCGACAGGCAGATGAAGCGCACGGAGGGGGGCGCGAAGATCAGCGATTCCTCCCAGACCGTGCCGCGCTCCGCGTCGTCGAGGAAGTGCACTTCGTCGAAGACCACGTACTCGACGTCCGACAGCTGCGCCGGGATTCTCCAGGATCGCGTTGCGCAGGATCTCCGTCGTCATGATCAGGACCTGGGCGGCCGGATGGAGCGTGACGTCCCCGGTCATCAGTCCCACCTCGACCCGCGGATCGTCGCGGAAGTCGCGGAATTTCTGGTTCGAGAGGGCCTTGATCGGGGAGGTGTAGATGCAGCGGCGCTTGCGCAAGATCGCGTCTTCGATGGCGTACTCGGCCACCAGGGTCTTGCCCGCTCCGGTGGGAGCGCCCACCAGGACGTTCTTGCCGTCGGCCACCGCGTCGATGGCCCGCACCTGGAACTCGGAGAGCTTGAACCCCCGCCAGAAGCGCGGCTCGCCTCCGCTGCTGCGCGGGGGAGCGGGAGGCGGGGGCGGGGCCGCGGCGATCAGCTGGGCGAGCCGGCAGCGGTTCGTCCCTACCTCCCCGGGCGCGGAGTCGGCCAGGGCCGGCGGTCGGCCCGAGGCGGGCCGCCCCTGTCGGCCGGAGCCGGGGCGCTCGCCGCGGCCGGCGGTCTCTCCCTTGCCGGGCCGTCGCGTTCCACGGGAGCGCAGAGGACCCTGGGCCTCTCGATCCGGGCCCGGTTCCTGGGGGCGCGGTTGCCCCGGGGCGGACTCCGGACCCTGTTCAGGCGCGAGCGGGCGTCCGCGCCGCGGCCGCTGCCCGGCTCCGCCGTCCGATGCCTCGCGACTCCGGCGGCCGCCGCGCCCGGCGGGACCTTCCGGCCGGGCGGCGGAACTCGAGGGGGCCGCGGATTCGCCGCTCCCCGGCCGCTCGGTCTGCCGCGTCCCCTCGGAGCGCGTCCCGGCCCGCGAGGTGGCCTGCGACGTGGGCTGCTGCACCTCGGGGGGCGGGGATCCCGCCGGTGGCCCGTCGGTCCGATCCCTGGAGCGCGACGGCGACTGGGGACGCGTACTCTGTGCTTGGTCGCTCGCCGGCAGGTCCAGTCCCGACCCGAAGGGTGCCAGGTCCGGACTTTCCAAGGCCCGAGCCCCAGGATGCGCGGCGGCTCGGGGAGCTTCGGCCCTGCTCGATCGCCCGTCGCCGGTGCCGCGAGGATCGTTCGCTGCGTCGGGCACCGCCCCCGGGAGAGACTCGGCCTGCGGGCGGGCCTCGGCCTTCCGGCGCGGATTCACGAACTCGTTCTCCGCGCTTGGAATCGACTCTCCATCGTTGTATCTAAGCACGCGTCGGAGTCAGGGAGCAAGCAGGCTTCCTCGCCGCGCGCGGGACGACTTTCCGACGACGCTCTCCCCAGTGAATTCGACCGCCCCAGGCCGGCCCGAAACGCCTGGCCAGACCCGCGCCGACCGCCGTCGGCCCAGATGCCTCCGAGGTCCACGATGGAACCGCTGACGAACAACCCCAAGTCCACACAACAACTGACGCGTCAACTGGCCAGCCTGAAGGTGGTCTCGCGCCTCCTGAGCCACGAACTCCATGCCCAGTCGAGCTCGAAGACCGTGACGCTCTCACGGGACGAAGTGTTCGAGCTGCAGACGTGCATCGACCTGTTCATCGAAGAGGCCAGCCGCCGCCTCTCGCCCTCGAGCCAAAACGTCTCCACGGCCGACGCTCCGCTCGTCGGGTCCCGCAACTGATCGCGGCCGCGGTCCGTCCACGCCGCGCGCGCGGACGGCTTGCGGCTTCGCTCGGCAACACCCCATGGGTCGCAGGAACGCGATTCCCACCGGCCCGCGCCGCGGCGGCGTGCTCACCAGCCTCACGATCGTGCTGGCCCTCGTCGCGGCGGGGTGGTTCCTTTGGTTGCTGGAGACCGACGTCGAGGCCGCCGAATTCAAGCGCGTGAACACGCGCTCCACGCGCGTCGACGTGGGCGTGACCTGGTGCGATCCGCGCTGGACCGCGGCGATCCAGGAACTCGTGGCGCGCCATCCGCCGTTCGAATCGGACGATGCGGAGAGCGGTCTCTTCGTCGCGCAGCAGCTGGCGCGCCTGCCTTTCGTGCTCTCGGCGTCCCCTCCGGAGACGATCTGGCCCGACGGCGTCACGATTCCGCTGGAGCTGCGTGTGCCGGTGGCCTGCGTTCAAGTGGGCCGCGAGTTCTTTCCGATCGCCAAGGACGGCGTGGTGCTGCCCGGCGGCTGGCCCGCGCCGCCCACCTGCGGCGGCGGCTTTCTGCCGGTGCTGGCCCTCGACAAGGCCGCGAGCCAGGAAATTCGTCCCGGGCAGGTGGTTTGGAACGACGCCGTTGCCGACGCTCTCTCCGTGGCCTGCTCCCTGTGGGCCGAGTTGGAGGTCGAGGACCTGGCGCGGCTGGGTCGCTGCATGATCGACGCCCGCAAGGCGCGCCGCACCGACGCGCAGGAGCCGGGCACCGTGATCCAACTCGAAGAGGGGCGCCGGATCCTTTTCGGCCGCGCGCCGTCGACCACGGAGCCCGGTGAACTGCCCGTGGAGAAGAAATGGCTGCACGTGGCCAATGCGCTGCTGTGCCTGCCCTCGGGACCGCCCCTGGTTGCGGGCGGAGCGCCGACGGCCCTTCCTGGGGAAACCGATTGGGAACTCGTGGAGGTGCGCTGGGACCACGCCGCCATGCTGCCGCGGGGCGGAAAGGCGGACGCGACGCTGCCGGTCAAGTCGGTCAAGACGCCACGGCCCCGGCCTGAGCCCAACTCCCGCCCCAAGGCGTCCTCCCCTTCCCACGCGGATCCGGCGAAGCCCGCCGGGCCGCGGGTCCACTGAGCGCGGCGGCACGTCGATGCACATCGCGGCGCTGGCCCTGACCTGGCTCGCCTCCCTCGCGCCGCTGTTGCTGGAACGCTTCGGCGCGCTGGAATTCGCCGCCGGGCCGGGAGGAGCGGCGCCCCGACTGGGACTGTGCGCGCTGGTCTGGCTGGCGCTCGCGGGCGCTCCCCGCTGGCGAGAGACTCCCTTCGAGGTGCGCAACTGGTGGGGCGGAGCGCTGGCCGCCCTGCCCGTGCTGTGCCTGGCCTGTCTGCTCGACGGGGCCGGCTCTCCGGCGGGCAAGGCCCCCTGGGCCGCGGGGATTTTCGCCGCCGTCGCCGTTGCTCTCTCGGCCCTGGCGAGCGACTTGGCGGCGGCACGACCGGCGGCGCGGCGGGTCCACGGGGCCCTGTGGCTCGCCACTTCCCTCGGCCTTCCCTTGCTGTGGGTCGCCGTCCATTGGGGGACGCGGGTCGCGCCCGCGGCCACCCCTGCTTTCCTGGATTTTCTGTGCTCGTGCTCTCCGCTGCAGTGGGCCTTCGAGGTGGCGCGGGAGGGCGCGAGCGCGCGGTCGTGGATCGGCGCCGCGGCCTTCCTCACGGCCCTCTGCGCCGTGGCCGCGGCCCAGACGCGCACTCCCGGGGGGCGGATCGGCGCCGCCGGGGGGGCGCTCCTGGATTCAGGAGCCACGGGATCGCGGGGCCCTGGGGTGCCCGGACCGTGATCGCCCTCTTCCTGTGGGCCGTGCTGCAATCGGGCGTGCCGCGGGTCGGCACGGCCGACGTGGAATTCCGCGGCCCCTGCGCCGGCCTGCGGGCGGACCTGCCTGGCGGCGCCTCCATCGGCGTGGGCTTCGATCCGCCGCTCTCAGTGGGGGAAGAGCGACGGCTTCGGGTCGCGGTCCCCTGGCCCGCGGAGGCCCTGCCCCAGGAGGTCTGGAAAGGCGAGCTGGCGCGTTCCCTGGCCGCCGCCGGGCCGGCGCGCCTGGAGCGGGTCCAACCGCCGACGCCCGTCGTGGGCCTGGACCCCACGTTGATCGCGCGACCCCGTCCGGACCTGGGCCGGGGCGGCGGTGGGCCTGGAATGAGTTGGTCCATGCTGTTCGTCCTCGGGGCGGTCTTCGCGATCCAGGCGGGCAGGCGGCGTCGGGCCCTGCTGACGACCCTGGTGACGCTGGCGGCCTGCGCTTCGCTGTGGCTGCTCGTGGGCCTCGCGCCCCGGGAGACTCCTCGGGAGCTCGTGCTCTATGAGGCGCGGCTGGACGGCGAGACGGGGGAGCCCTGGCTCGAGGTGAGCTCGGCCCGGGACCGTCTCCTGGGCGTGGACCCGCAGCGCGCTTCCATCGAGGTCCACCCCCCGGGCTCGGCCCTCGGGTGCCGCACGGAGTTCTCCTCCTCCTCCGCCGACGGCTCGGTGAGCCTGACGGCCCCGGCCGCCACGCTGCACCAACTGCGCTCCTTCGATTCCGGAGGCCGTGCGCTGCGCCGGGAGGTCAACGCCCTGGGCGACTTTGGGGCGGCTTGGTTTCGGGAGTCCGGCGGTTCCTGGCGCAGCCTGGGACCCTGGGCTTTCGGCGACCCCATGCCCGAGGGATCCCCGGGGGATCCGCCCGGCCGCTGGGTTCCCGACCTGCCCCTGGCCGGCAGCCTGTTCCTGGGGCGACTGGCCGATCCCTCGGCCCTGGCCGCCCGGAGGGACCCGGCCCCGCAGGGGCCCGCCGAGGCCTGGATCCGGGCCAGCGGAATGTGAGACCGCGCGGGTGGGGGGGCCGCGCGGGGCCTTCGAATCCCCGACCGGCCATTGATGGGACCCCGCCCTCCCGCTACTCTTTTCGACCCTTGCGATCGGAACCGAGCCTCGCCTCGCGGCGAAGGACCGGGACTCGCGGCGCCTGGAACCGTACCCATGAAGAGCACTTTCGTCCGCACTGCCGATGCCGAAGCGCGTTGGCTCCACTACGACGCCTCCGAGCAGAACCTTGGGCGCATGGCGAGCAAGATCGCGATGTCCCTGATGGGCAAGGACCGTCCGCAGTACACCCCGGGGCAGTTGACCGGCGCCTTCGTCGTCGTGACCAACTCGGCCAAGGCCAAGCTCACGGGGACCAAGAGCGACGACAAGCTCTACGTCCACTACACGCAGTACCACGACGGCCAGAAGCAGGTTCCCATGGCCCGGGTGCGCGAGGATCGGCCCAATGACATCGTGCGCCTCGCGGTGCGCCGCATGCTGCCGAAGACCAAGCTCGGCCACGACATGCTGCGCCGCCTCAAGGTCTACGACGGTCCCGAGCACCCCCACGCCGCCCAGCAACCCGTCAAGGTCGCTCCGGCCTCCTGATCGAACACACCCAGCATGAGCACCGCAACTACGTTCCAGTGGGGCCTCGGCCGTCGCAAGTCCGCCGTGGCCCGCGTGCGCGTCGCACCCGGCCAAGGCGGATTCCTCGTCAACGGCCGGCCCATCGACCAGTACTTCTCCACCAGCCAGATGCAGAGCGACGCGCGCTCGCCCCTGGCGCTGACGGAGAACGCCCAGGGCTACGACGTGTTCTGCAACGTCGACGGGGGCGGTCCGGTGGGGCAGGCCGGCGCGGTGCGCATGGGCCTGGCCCGCGCGCTCAAGCTGATCAATCCGACGCTGGAAGTCGCGCTGCGCGACAACGGCCACCTGACCCGCGACAGCCGCATGAAGGAACGCAAGAAGTACGGCCGCAAGGGTGCGCGCCGCGGCTTCCAGTTCTCCAAGCGCTGATCCCATCGCGAGGTCCAGTCCCCGCGCGCGAGGCGGCCCCCAGCCCATTCGGCGTTCGGGACCGCCTCGATCGTTTTCGCACCACCCTCCGCGATTTCCGCGACTTCCATGGCCGGCCACTCACACTCCGCCAACATCGCCGCGCGCAAGGGCGCCGTCGACGCCAAGCGCGGCAAGGTCTTCTCCAAGCTGGTGCGCGTGGTGATCTCGGCCGCGCGCGTCGGAGGGGCGGATCCCGACGCCAACCTCAAGCTGCGCTACGCGATCGAGAAGGCCAAGGCAGCCAACGTCCCCAAGGACACGATCACGCGCGCAATCGCCAAGGGGTCTGGATCCAAGGACGGCGACGACTGGCAGGAGCTGGTTTACGAGGGCTACGGTCCGGGCGGCATCGCCCTGATGGTGGCCTGCCTGACCGACAATCGGCACCGCACGGCCCCGGACGTCAAGCACCTGTTCGAGAAGGGCGGAGGCAACCTCGGTTCCCCCGGCGCGGTCTCGTTCCTGTTCGAACTGCGCTCGGTGTTCGCCCTGGAGCGCCGCTCCCGCAGCGAGGACCCGCTGACGGAACTGGCCCTGGACATCGGCGCGGACGACGTGGAACTCGACGGCGAAGCGGCGATCCTGTACGCCAAGGCCACCGAGTTCCTGCCCCTCAAGGCGGCCCTGGAGGCCCGGGGCGAGAGTTTTCTCTCGGCCGAACTGGCCTACGTGCCCCTCAACCGCGTCCAGGTGACCGACAAGGACGCGGCCCGGCAGCTGCTCAAGCTGATCGCGCTGCTCGAGGAACACGACGACGTGCAGAACGTGTACGCCAACTACGACATGCCGGCGGAGTGGATCGAGGAACTGGCTCCGGCCCCCTGAGGCCCCTGCGCCCCCCCTTCTGCCACGAGGGGGCCCCCCTGTGCCACGAGGGGCCCCCTTGCTTCTCCCCCGCGTGTTCCCAGGGGCCCCGGCCGCCTCCGGCCCTTGTCCCCTTGACTCACGACGCGCGATCCACGACTCTGCCCGTAGAGCCTGTGGGGCGGGTCCGGCGCGCCGGGCTTTCCCGTCAGCAGGGCCTCCGGCCGCGAATGCAGCACAAGGACCGAACAGCCATGGGCGACGGACTTCGCACCCTTCGACTGGTGACCAACGACGAGTCGCTCCAGGCCTCCGCGCGCGCCGCGGCTGCCGGATTGGAGGGCTTTGAGTTCCAGAGCGCGCGCTCCGTGGACGATTTGCTCGCCAAGCCCCCGACGCCGGGCGACGTGATCCTCCTGGACAACGCCCTGCGCAGCTCGAACGTCTACGAGGCCTGCCGGAACCTGGCGGGCAAGACCCGTTGCCGGACCTTCGTGGTGGTGGAATCGGGCAACACCACGGCCGAGAGCATCGCGCACTTCTGCGGCGCCACCGGCGTGCTCAGCCGGCCCCTCAATGGGGCCGCCCTGCGGCGTGCCCTGGACTCCAGCGCCGCGCCGCGCGCTCCCCTGCCCACGGCGTCCCGCGAGAAGAAGGCCCCTCCGGTGTTCCCCGAGTCGCTGTTCACCACGCCGAACGGCGACCCCGATGCCGGCATGCGCGAGGTGCTGACGGACCCCGACACGGGCCTGTTCAACTTCGCCTACCTCAAGGTCAAGCTCGACGAGGAGTACAAGCGCGCCATGCGCTTCGGCCTGCCGCTTTCCTGCGTGATGCTGGGCTTCGACGGGCAGGCCTCGGACATGGTGCTGCGGGAGTTGGCGGGGATCTTCCTGGTCACGTCCCGCGACACGGACGTGCTCGGGCGCTTCGACGAGAATTCGTTCCTGTTCCTCTTGCCGCACACCGGTCCCGACGGGGCCCAGGTGATGGCCCGACGGGTGCAGCAGATGGCCCTGGAGAAGGAGTTGCGCGACGTGGTCGGCGACCGCCTGGGGATTTCGGTCGGCATCGCCTTTTGCCCGCACCCGAAGGTCACGCGCCGCGAGGACCTCTATGCCCGCACGCGCCAGGCGTTCCTGGAGGCCCAGAGCCAGGGCGGCGCGGTGGTCACGGGCGCCTGAGCCCGCGGCGCCGCCTTCCGTGGGGCCCGTGATCCGCGGCCCTGGACTCCCACGGGCCGCCGCGGCCCGCGGGGGCCCTTCGGCCCGGACTTTCGGCCCGGGCGCCGGCCCGGGCGCCGCGGCGAGCCCTGAAATCTCCGCCGTCCGTGGGCGCAAGGCGGACGCCGGCGACCTGTTCGCCTGATTCGCCGGCCATGCGCCGCTTGTTTCCCGCCTTCGTCCAGCGCCGTTGGTTGATCGCCGCCGCAAGGCGCGCGCTCCAGGCGGGCCGCGCGGCCTCCGCCCTGGAGATCCTCCGGGACGAACTGCTGGTTGGGGACCCGCGGGCCGAGAGCCTGCGGGCCATGGCCCTGCCGCTGGTGCCCACGCCCCCGCCGCCCCCCCCGGGCGGACCGGGCCTCGGACGCGAGGGCCAGGGCCGCGGGGAGCTGTTTTCCCTCCTGGCCCAAATGCGCGCGGCGAAGAGCGCGGGCGCGGATCCTGCTTCCCGCGCTCCCGCGGCCGCCGGCCCCGGGAAGGACTCCTCGGCCGGGGGCTCCCCGGGACCGCGGCCCCTCCGGCTGCGCATGTCGATCGACGACGTGGGCACGTTCCTGATCTGCGCCGGCCCGGGGACCACCGTGGGCCACTCGCGCGCCGGGGAGAGCGATGTGCCGATCCTGGCGGACCTGCTGCCGCGACACGCCCGCTTCCTGCTGGAGCCGCCCTCCTTCCACGCCGCAGGTTTCTGGCGCGTGGAGCCCTTGGGCGCGGCGCGGGTTCGAGTCGACGGAGTGGAATTGCCACCGGCCGGATGCACGCTGCGCTCCGGAGCCCAGATCCGCCTCGCGGAGCATTCGCGACTGGAGTTCCTGGCCTCCGACCCGGCGTCCAGTTCGGCGCTGCTGGATCTGGGCGGCAGCGTGGAGGCCGCCGGCGCGCGCCGGGTGGTCCTGTTCGCACCGGGAGCGGACGGCTGCGTGCGGCTCGGGTCACGCTCGGACTGCCTGGTGGCCGTGAACCTGGGCACCGCCCTGGTGGAGCTCTCCCACGACGGCGAGCTCCTGCGGGTGCGCTGCGAGAGCGGCCTGGTTCCCGACGAGGAACAGGGCGGCGCGCCCCGCGCCGAGGTGGAGCTTCCCCTGCGGCTTTCGGCCGCGCGCCACCTGCGGCTTTCCATGCAGAGTCCGTCGGCGCGGCCGCGCTGGATCTCCTTCGCGCCGCTGGAGGACGCGTGATGCGCGGCGCTCCCTCGAAACGGCAGGCGGCGCGGCCTCGCTCGGAGGCACTCCGTCTCCACGCCCCGCCGCAGCCGTGCACGGGCGGGTCCCTTGCCCGTACCATGTCCGCGGTCACGCCGCAGGCTTCGGCCCTCGGCGTCTCGCCAGCAACCAAGCGCTGAATGGACTGGGAACTTTTCTACAGCTCGTTCCGCAAGCCGGACTTCATCCCCGGCTACGAAATCCAGAATCGACTGGGCGGCGGGGCCTTTGGTGACGTCTACAAGGCGCGCAAGGTCTCGATCGACAAGCACTACGCGATCAAGTTCCTGAAGATCGACGAGGCCACCAGCCGCGCGGCCATCGAGCGCGAGCTGGAGCAGGTGCGCCACTTCTCCGCCATCGATCACCCCAACCTCGTGACGGTGGAGGACATGGGCGTGGTGCAGGACGTGCCCTATCTGGTGATGGGCTACGCGGGGGAAGACACTCTGGCGCGGCGACAGAAGCGCGAGCGCCTGGCGGGAGCTCCGGCCCTGTCGTTGTTCGTGCAGATCTGCCGCGGCGTGGCCGCACTGCACGAGCGGCGGCTGGCCCACTTCGACCTCAAGCCCTCGAACGTTTTCCTCAAGGGCGACGTGGCGCGGGTGGGGGACTACGGCCTGGCCAAGCTCTTGATCGACGGCCGCCAGACGCTGTCCTTCGGCCGCGGCACGCCCCATTACATGGCGCCGGAGATGCTCAAGAACCGCGCCGACGAGCGCGCCGACCTCTACTCCTTGGGCGTGATGCTCTACGAGTTGTACGCGGGCAAGTTGCCCTTCGAAACCTCCTCCGAGGCGGGCGTGGTGCTGCGCGAGAACGACGAGCCTCCGCCCTGGCCCGAGGACATGCCCGAACGGGTGCGCATCGCCGTGGCCGGTTCCCTGCGGCTCGATCCGGCCCAGCGCTTCCAGAGCGTGGCGAAACTCCTGGAGGCCCTCGGCCAGACCGTGCGCGCGGGCGATCCCCTGGTGGCCATCGAGAGTCTTCCTCCGTGGAGCGGCCCCGCGCCGGGCGAGCCGGGCGGCCCCCTGCGCCCGACTCCGGCCGGGAATCGGCCCACCCCCGCGCGCCGGGTGGAATTGCGCACCACGGCCACGGACCTGACCCGGGGCGCGGTCGAGGTGGCCCGCGGGGTGTGGGAGGGTCTCAAGAGCCCGCGATCCCCGACGACGCCGACGCCCTGGCCCGCTCCCGGCGCGAGCCCGACCGGCGCGCCCCGGGGCGCCACGGCATCCTCGCCGAAGACGCTGCCGCCTCCCTCGCCCGTCGCAGAGCCTCCGCTCCCCGGGGTCGTGCCCCCGATCCCCGCTGCCGTCACCCCGGTTCCCCCGGTTCCCCCGAGTCCCCAGGCCCAGGCCGCGAGCGCCGCGGTCCGCCCGCCGCCGATCCCGAGCGCCCCGCAGCCGGAGTCCCTTCCCGCCAGCGCCGCGCCGCGAACGTCCGCCGGGGGGATTCCGCCGCTGCCGCGGACGCCGCCGGAGCCGGGAGCAGCGGAAATCCCGCCCCTCCCCGCGGCCGCGGCGCTGGCGGCATCCGCAGCCGGGGCCGGCAGCGACGTGGTCTCGATCCAGACCCTGGAGGAGGCGACCCTGGAATCCGAGGCGCTGCGCACGCATTCGCGGCCCAGCGGGGTGCGCCCGCCCGGCGCGGGCCGGGCCGCGCCGTTTCAGAGGCCGTTCCCGTGTCCTGGTCGGGAAGCTGGTCGGGCAGCACGGCCGCCGTGCCCGTGCCGCCGCGCTCGACCCGCGGGGTGTTCGGGACCCTGCGCGCCACGCTCGTGCTGGGCCTGGAGGTCCTGACCACCTTGGTGTCCGGGCCGGTGGTGCGCTCCCTGGGCGGCGTGGGCCGGGCGGGGGGAGAATTCGTGCGCGGCGGGCGAGGTTGGCTGCTGGCGGGCTTGCGCCTGTCCCTGTTCCTCGGCGGAATGCTCGCCCTGGGAGCCGGCCTCATGTACCTCGTCTTCCTCTCCCTGCACCGCCGGTGAGCGAACTCAAGCCCGACATTGCCCGGCTCCAGGCCTACGACGACGACGCCTGGCTCTCCGTGGAGCGCGAGTACTCCGGCCGGCTGCTCGCCTACGTGGCCAAGCGCGTGAAGGATCGCGAGGCGCGGGAGGACGTGCTTCAGGAGACGATGCTCGGCGCCGTGCGCGGCATCGCGGGGTACGACCCGACCTACACCTTCGAGCAGTATCTGTTCGGCATCTGCCACAACCGCACCATCGACCACCTGCGCCGACGGCGCCTCTCGACCCTCGACCACGAGGACGAGGACCAAAGCCGATTCGGCATCGAGGCCCGCGCCACCGACGAGGAGACGCCGAGCCGCGTGGTGCGCGGCCAGGACCTGGAGACACAGGCCCGTTCCCTGCTGGCGCGGTTGCTGCGATCCTGGGTGCAGGAAACCTGGGCCGAGGGGGAATTCACGCGCCTGATGGTGATCGAGGCCTTGCTGCACGGCGGCTGGCGCAACAAGGACACCTGGCAGCGTTTCGGCCTGCGGGACGAGACCTCCGTGGCGGGGATCAAGTTTCGCGCCCTGGCGCGCCTGAGGGAGCTGGCCCAGACCGAGGACCCCTCGGGCAAGCTGCTTTCGGCCATCGCCTCGGGCGCGGAGTCCGGCGAGGCCAGCCTCGACATGTCCCTGGAACAGGTCTGGCGCGACGCGCGCGTCTCGTGCCCGGCGCGGCATTGGCTGGCCCGTTCCGTGGTGGGCTCCCTGCCGGAGGGGCCGCGGGAATACGTGCGCTTCCACGCCGAGGAAATGGCCTGCCCCTGGTGCGCCGCCAACCTGGAGGACCTGCGGCAGTCCACCTCGGCGGGGGAACTCGAGGCCCTGGTGGAGCGCGTCCAGGCCTCCACCCTGCGCTATCTGCGCTCCCGGGCCCGCGGCTGAGGCCCGCGCGGGGCCGCAACACATTTCGAACACGCTCGCCGGGCCGCGCCGCGCGCCCGGTGGGCCGCTGACGTATCTTGGCCCTGCCCCCCCTCGGCGCAGGCTAGCGTCTGCCCGCGTCCCGTCCCACATTGGCAGGATCCCACGGACCCATGATCCAACTCCTCCGTCGCTCCCTCTGCTGCGCCCTCCTGCTCGGCCTCCTGGTCCCGGCCGTTCCCGCCGTTCCCGCCGTTCCCGCTGGCGGGGCCGGCGGCGCGGGACTCGCCGCGGCCTTGGACTCGATCCAGGCCGACAAGATCAAGTCCGACATCTTCTTCCTGGCCAGCGACGAGCTCGGCGGCCGCGACACGCCCAGCGTCGGTCAGCGCATCGCCGCGCGCTTCATCCGCGCCCGCATGATGCGGCTCGGCGTGCCGCCGGGCACGCCCGACGGCTACCTGTTCAACTACAAGCTCGTGCGCCGCGAGCTGGACCTGGCCGAATCCAAGGCCCAGGCGGTCAAGTCAGGCCGCAGCGTGGGGTTCTACCTGGGCACCGACTACACGCTCCACCCCTCGGCCATCGCCCATTCGAACGCCTCGGGCAACGTGGTCTATTGCGCGGAGGCCGACGAGAAGCAGCTCGCCGCCTTGGACCTCGCCGGCAAGTGGGCCCTGTGCGAGGACAGCGGCATGAGCGGCCCGGAGCGGCGCACGGCGGTCAAGCAGGCGGGTGCCATCGGCGTGTTGCTCGCCCCGGGCACGAAGACCAACGCGGAGCGCATGGACAAGCGCATCCGCGACTACTTCGCCAACATCAAGTCGCCGGGGGTGCGCTTTCCCGAAAACCGCGACGAGGAGCGCGACGTCTATCCGTACCTGATGATCTCCGCCGCGACCAAGGCGCGACTGCTGGAGCTGTCCGGGCCCCTTGCCGACCCGACCAAGGGGCCGGCCGTGGGCACCGACCTGGGAGTCGTGTTCAGCGAGTCCCGCAAGGAACTGAGCCAGGACGGCCTGGTGGACGTGGAGAACGTCTGCGCTTTCTGGCCGGGCCGCGACCCCGAGCTCTCCAAGGACGTGATCATCGTCTCGGCCCACTACGACCACGTGGGCACCAACGCCGCCGGCGAGGTCTTCAACGGCGCGGACGACAACGGTTCGGGCACCACCGGTCTCCTGCAGTTGGCGGAGGCCCTGACCGTCAACGGCCCCCTGCGCCGCTCGGTGATGCTGATCTGGGTCTCCGGCGAGGAGAAGGGCCTGTTCGGTTCCCGGGCCTGGTGCGCCGCGCCTTCGCTCCCCGCCGGCCACCGGGCCGTGTGCAACATCAACATCGACATGATCGGCCGCAATGCGCCCGACCTCTTGCTGATCACGCCCACCAAGGCGCGCGCCAAGGACTACAACGGCCTGACGCGGCTGGCCGAATCGCTCTGCGCCCAGGAGGGCTTTCCCGAGCTCGGCAACGCCGACCAGTACTGGATGCGCTCCGACCAGGTCAATTTCGCCTCGTACCTGAAGATCCCGGTGACCTTCCTGTTCTCCGACGTGCACGAGGACTATCACCGCTCCACGGACGATCCGGAGAAAATCGACTACGACAAGATCCGCCGCGTGACGCGGCTGGTGCAGCGCATGAACGACGGCCTCCAGGCCGACGAGATGAAGCTCTGAGCGCCCGCTAGGCGCCCAGGGCGGCCTGGGCCGCCGCGAGCCGCGCGATCGGGATCCTGAGGGGCGAGCAGGACACGTAGTCCAGGGAGAGCTTCTCGCAGAACTGGATCGAGCGCGGGTCGCCGCCGTGCTCGCCGCAGATGCCGAGCTTGAGGCCGTCGCGGGCCGCGCGTCCCTCGCTGCAGGCCAGGTGCATCAGGCGACCGACTCCCGCCACGTCGATGGACTGGAACGGGTCCCGCTCCCAGATCTCCCGCTCGACGTACATGGGAATGAAGCCCGCGTCGTCGCGGGAAATTCCCAGGGTGGTCTGGGTCAGGTCGTTGGTGCCGAAGGAGAAGAACTCGGCCGAGCGCGCGATTTCGCCGGCCACCAGGGCGGCCCGGGGCAGCTCGATCATCGTGCCGACCAGGAACGGGACGCGCCCGCGGTGTTCCTTGAAGACCAGCTCGGCCGTCTCACGCACCACGGCGGCCTGCAGCTCGAACTCCCGGGGCGTGCCCACCAGGAAGATCATGACCTCGATCTTCGGCGTGCGCCGCGTGCGCGCCTTGACCGCCAGGGCGGCCTCGAAGATGGCCCGCGCCTGCATGGCGGTGATCTCCGGGTAGCTGATGCCCAGGCGGCAGCCGCGGTGGCCCAGCATGGGATTCTGCTCCTCCAGGCTCTCCACCCGGGCGCGCACCTTCGCCAGGCTGAGGCCCAGTTGCCGGGCCAGGGCGCGCTGTTCGGTCGCCGTGTGGGGCAGGAACTCGTGCAGCGGCGGATCGAGCGTGCGAATCGTCACCGCGAAGCCCGCCATTTCCTCCAGGATGCCCTCGAAGTCGGCGCGCTGCAGGGGCAGCAGCCGGGCCAGGGCCGCGGCCCGGTCCTCGGCCGTCTCCGCCAGGATCATGGCGCGCACGCAGTCGATCTTGTGCTCCCCGAAGAACATGTGCTCGGTCCGGCACAGGCCGACGCCTTCGGCGCCCAGGGCCTTGGCCATGCGGCACTGGTCCGGTTGGTCGGCGTTGGCGCGCACGGCGAGCCGGCGCACCTCGTCGGCCCAGCCCATCAGGCGCTCGAAGGCGCGCCAGCCCTCGCCGCCGCGTTTCTTGGTGGCCTTGCCGGTGAGCACCGCCATCACCGACGAGGGTTCGGTGGCGATGCGGCCCTCGAAGACCTCGCCGCTGCTGCCGTCCAGGCTGATCCAGTCGCCCTCGCGCAGCAGGCTGGAGCCCACGGACAGCGTGCGCCGGCGGGCGTCGATGGTCAGGGTTCCCGCCCCGACCACGCAGACCTTGCCCATTTGGCGACCCACCAGGGCGGCGTGGCTGGTCATGCCTCCGCGGGCGGTCAGGATGCCCACCGCGGCCTGCATGCCGCGGATGTCCTCGGGGCTGGTCTCCAGGCGCGCCAGCACCACGCTCTTGCCCTCCGCGGCGCGGGCCAGGGCCGCGGCGGCGGTGAAGGCCAGCACGCCGCTGGCCGCCCCGGGACCCGCCGGAAGGCCGCGGGCGATGGCGCGACCCGCGGCGCGGGCCGCGCGCAGTCCCGCCGCGTCGAACACGGGTTGCAGCAATTGGTTCAGGGCCTCTGCGGGCACGCGCCTCAGGGCCTCGCGCTTGTCGATCACGCTCTCGCGCACCAGGTCGCTCGCGATGCGCACGGCGGCGAAGCCGGTGCGCTTGCCGCTCCGGCACTGCAGCATGTAGAGCTTGCCGCGCTCGATGGTGAACTCGAGGTCCTGCATGTCGCGGTAGTGGGCCTCCAGCACGCCCTGGATGCGCAGCAGTTCGCGCCAGGCGGCGGGGGAGCGCTGGGCCAGGGTGTCGATGGGCTCCGGCGTGCGGATGCCCGCCACCACGTCCTCGCCCTGGGCGTTCATCAACACCTCCCCGTAGAAACGTCGCTCGCCCGTGGACGGGTCGCGCGTGAAGGCCACGCCGGTGCCGGAATCCTCGCCCAGGTTGCCGAAGACCATGGCCACCACGCTGACGGCGGTGCCCCAGGCGGCGGGGATTCCGTTCATGGAGCGGTAGGCCACGGCTCGCTCGTTGGTCCAGGAGCCGAAGACCGCGCGAATCGCGCCCCACAGTTGGGCGTGGGGGTCCTCGGGGAACGGACGGCCCGTGTGCTCCAGCACGAGGCGCTTGTAGTCGGCCACCAGCTTGCGGAGATCCGCCGCGGAGAGGTCGCAGTCCCGCGAGAGCTTGCGCCGGGCCTTGAGCAGGTCGAGTTTCGCCCGGAACGGATCCTCCTCGACGTCGTCCGCGGCGTGCACGCCGAGGACCACGTCGGCGTACATCTGCACGAAACGGCGGTAGGCGTCCCAGGCGAAGCGCTCGTCACCGGACTGGCGCGCGAGTCCCACGACCGTTTCGTCGTTGAGGCCCAGGTTGAGGACCGTGTCCATCATGCCCGGCATGGAGACGCGGGCGCCGGAGCGCACGGAGACCAGGAGCGGATCCCGCGCGTCGGCGAACCGGCGGCCCACGCGGCGCTCGACCCGCGCGAGGGCCGCGGCCACCTCGCGCTCCAGCTCAGGCGGGAATTCCCGGCCGTGTTCGAAGAACCAGGCGCACACCTCGGTGGAGACGGTGAAGCCCGGGGGCACCGGCAAGCCCAGGCGGCACATCTCGGCCAGATTGGCGCCCTTGCCACCCAGGAGGTCCCGCAGGCCCGCGTGACCGTCGGCGGCGCCTTCCTCGAAGTAGAACACCCGCGCCGGGGCGGGCAGCGGCGTGCGGCGCGTCCCTCTGCGGGCGACGCCGGGGGGGGCGACGCGGTGCCGGGGGCCCGGGTGGCCGGAAGGTTGCTCCTCGCGGCCGGGGGGATTCGGGGATCGATCCATGGTCCCGCCTATCGGAAGGCAGGATGTCGGTCCCCAACCCCGGTTTCCGGCCCGGGGCGGAACCGGCTCGATTCTGGGGTCTTTACGGACCGGACCCTCGCGCCCGGGCCGCCCTCAGGGCGCCGGCGCGTCCATGAAACGGTCGATTTTCCAGGTCTGCTCGACCAGGAAGCTCGTGGCGCTCGACAGGTCGATTCCTTCCACGTCCAGGCCGGGAATCAGCAGGTCCGCCAGGGTCCGCCAGCCCTCCGGGGACTCGCGGAATCTCAAGGCGCGACCGAAGTCGAGGGTGCCGTCTGCAAGCAAAGTGGTGCCCGAGCAGATCTGGTACCTGTCCTCGCGAACCAGCTCGACGCCGAAGCGGCGTCCGGCCGCCTGGACCACCAAGCGATGTTTTTTCGTCCTGCCCTGCAATCCATCCACCGGCCTGGATTCGACCACCTCGGCTCGCGTCAAGAGCGCGAGCAGGGGGTTCTCCTCCAGGAGCCGCTCCCGGGCCACCCGGTAGCTCTGGTAGGAAACCCCTTCCCTGCGCCGGAAATCCAGGGAGAGGCTGCGGTACTCGAGCTCAGGCAGGTCGGCCCCGAAGGCCACCCGGAAGGTCTCGAAGGCGGCTTCGGGGGTGCGCCAGCCCGCGGACCCCGCGGCCACCAGGGTCTTGGCGTCGGGCGGCCGCGTGAGGCAGCAGCCGGGCGCCTGCACCAGGCAGGCCGCCAGGAGCGCCTGGGCCGCCAGCGCCGCCCGCACACCCCGGAACCCCCGGGCCCCCCGGAGATTCTGTGCCTCCGCGGCCGTGCCCGGTCGTCGGAGTGTGCCGCGGTGCTCACGGGCCATGGCCGGGGATCGTACGTCGCCCGCGCCTTCGCGCAAACGACCCGCGGGCCGGAGTGGGCCCCGGCGCGCGAGCAGCGCTTCGGGGTTCCGCCGCCGCCCCAGGGGGGTCGCCGGCCCCTGCCCCTGCTCCGGCCCTGCCCGAGGTCCCTCTCCGGGGCCCGGGCCCGCCCGCGGCCCTGTTCGCGGGCGGCCGGGCGTCGTCTTTCACCCCTCCGTCAATTCCCCAGGGGGCGGTTCCCGGGGGGCCCGTCCCCTCGGGGCCGGTCCTCGGTCCCTTTTGCCCCGCTCCAGCCAGCCCGTACACTACAGGTTCCTCTCTAGGAGATTCCCAGCACCATGAACTCGATCCTTCTGTGGGCCGCCCGTTCGGCCGCGACCCTGACTCTGCTCGCGCCGGCCCACCTGCTCGCTCAGGCGCCGGTGCCCAGTTCCACCGTCCAGGCCCCCGTGGCCCAGGCCCCGGCGGCCCAGGCCCCGGCGGCCCAGGCCCCGGCGACCCAAACCACGCCCGCCGGCACGACGACCCAGCCCGCCGGGCAGGTGCCCCCGGCCCCGCTGCCCCAGGTCCCCGGTGTGCAGCAGCCGCTGCGACCCCAGGAGCCGGCGCCGATCCCCGTGGCTCCCCCGGATCCCAAGGTGCGCCTGGAGGTCCCGATCACGGACCACGATTTCGGTTCCATGATCGAGGGGGAGATCGCCCGCCACACCTTCGACATGACCAGCGCCGGCGAAAACCCGCTGATCATCGTCTCGGCCAAGCCCTCCTGCGGCTGCACGATCAGCCAGGCCAAGGTCGAGGGCGAGGGCGGTCAGTTCGTGGAATACCACTACGGCCAGCCGATCGCGCCGGGCAAGAAGGTCAAGATCGAGGCCGAGCTCAACACCAAGAACAAGCACAACCTGGCCCAGTCGAAGATCAACATCCAGTGCAACGATCCGCGCCAGATCGTGACCCTGGGGCTGTCGGCCATGGTGGACACGTACTTCCTTTCGACCCCCGCTTCCCTGGACTTCGGCGAGCTCTCGACCACCGACATGCGCGAGCTGACCGCCACGGTCAGCTCCAAGCGCGGGGGCAAGTTCAAGTTGCGCCAGGACGCCGTGGGCGTGATCCCGGGCATGAAGGTCGAGCTCAAGCCCGTGGCCGCCGACGAACAGGGCGCGGCCGAGCGCTGGGAAGTCAAGGTCACCATGGGCCCGGACTGCCGCGAAGGCAACATGGGCTACCCGGTGCAACTGCGCTCCGATCAACTGGTCCAGGGTGCCCAGATCGGCGCTGACGGTCAGGCTCCGTCCTACGGCGCCTCCGTCATGGTGCAGGCCAAGGTCCGCGGACTGATCACCTACGAGCCCCAGTATCTTTCCTTTGGCCTGGTCCGGCCGGGGCAGTCCCTGACGCGCACCCTGAAGCTCTCCTGCTACGACCCGAAGTTCCAGCTCACGCAGCCGGTGTCCATGAAGCTCGTGGGCCAGAGCGACGCGGTGCCGGAATTCCGTTGGGCCGACAAGTTCGAGGTGCTGGCAAAACCCTCCGCCGATGGTCGCACCATGGACATCGACGTGACCCTGAAGGGCATGCCCGAGGGTTCTGATTCGGCCTTCCAGGGCCGCGTGATGATCGAGACGGGGCACCCCTCGCGGCCGAAGATCTACGTGCTGTTCTCGGGGGTCTGCCGCAGCGCGGCCCCCGTGGCGCCCGTGGTTCCCGTCCCTGCGCCGGTCCCGGCTCCCGCCCCCGTCAAGGGCAACCAGTAGTCTCCGCGGATCGGACTCGAGTTCGCGGCCCGCGCCCTCCCCATGCGGAGGGCGCGGGCCGCGGCGCTTGGGGGAGGCGCGCCCCGTGCACCCGCGGGTGGGGGGCTCGGAGAGCGATGGGGGCACGGGGCCCCGGGCCCGTGCGGCCGGTCCCGCTCGGCCCGCTCGGGCCGTGCTTTGGGGGCCCTGCGAGGGTCGGTTCGGGCCGGTTTTCAGGGCGCGCATCCAAGGCGGGACACTAGACTCCTCGCCCGTTGTCCCCGCCCGCGTTCCACGGACTAGTAACCCCCCAGCGTGTCCCAAACCCTCGGTGAGCTCCTGGTGCTCCAAGGCCTGCTGACCCAGGCCCAATTCCGCGAAGCCCAGGCGCTTCAGCGCGGCGGGACCCTGAAGCTGGAGGAGGCGGTGCTGCGGCTCGGCTTCGTGGACGAGGCGAGCCTCTACCGCGTGATCGCCAAGAGCCAGGGCCTGCCCTTCGTGGACCTGTCCACGGGCAAGAAGATCCTCCAGGCCCTGATCGAGCGCATCCCCGCCGAGTTCGCCCGGGAGCAACAGGTGCTGCCGGTGGCCGAGCGCGCGGGCAAGCTGATCATCGCCATCGACGACCCGCTCAAGCGCATCGTGGTGGACCAGCTGGCGTTCCAGGTGGGCTGCGAGGTGGGTTCCGCCATCGCGGCTCCGGGGGCCCTGCGGGCGGCCATCGCGACCTACTACGGCGAGGCCGCCGAGGCCGACGTGGCCCGCTCCATGGCCGGGGGCTCCGGGGCGGCCGACCGGGCCGGCGACGAGGAAGGCGACGCCCCGATCGTGCGCCTGGTGACGCGCATGTTCAACGACGCCACGACCATGCGCGCGTCGGACATCCACGTCGAGCCCTCCAACACGCGCGTGCGCGTGCGCTTCCGCATCGACGGCATCCTGCGCGACATCGCCGACCATCCGCCGCACCTGGCGGCGCCGCTGATCTCGCGCCTCAAGATCATGGCCTCCATGGACATCGCCGAGAAGCGCAAGCCCCAGGACGGCCGCATCGAGCTGGACCTCAAGGGCAGGCCCATCGACGTGCGTTGCTCGATCCTGCCCGCCTCCCACGGCGAGGCGATCGTGATGCGCCTCCTGGACCGGAGCTCCAGCCTGGTGTCCCTCAAGCAACTGGGTTTCGAGGGCGAGGACTACGCCTGGTTCAAGCGCCTGATCTCGCGGCCCAACGGCATCATCCTGGTCACCGGCCCCACGGGTTCGGGCAAGACCACCACGCTCTACGCGGCCCTGGGGGAGCTCAACCGCCCCGACGTCAAGATCATCACCGCCGAGGACCCCGTCGAGTACCACATCACGGGACTCAACCAGGTCCAGGTGCAGTCCAAGATCGGACTGTCCTTCGCGCGCGTGCTCAAGGCCATGCTGCGGGCCGCTCCGAACATCATCCTGGTGGGCGAAATCCGCGACCTGGAGACGGCCGAAATCGCCGTGCAGGCGTCGCTGACGGGCCACCTGGTGTTCTCGACCCTGCACACCAACGACGCGCCCAGCGCCCTGACGCGCCTGATCGACATGGGCGTCAAGCCCTTCCTGGTCAGCGCGGCGATCCAGGGCATCATGGCCCAGCGCCTGGTGCGCAAGCTGTGCGCCGAGTGCGCCGCCACGCGGCGGATCAGCTCCGCCGAGATGCGGGCCCTGGGGTTGGACGAGCGAGTCCACTCCGAGGCGCTGGTGGGGGTCGCCAAGGGCTGCCGGGCCTGCGAGGGCACCGGCTACCGGGGCCGCCTGGGCCTGTTCGAGGTGCTCGAACTGGACGAAAACCTGCGGGAAATGACTTTCCGCAACGCGAGCTTGGACAAGCTGCGGGCCACGGCCTTGGCCACCGGGCGGCTCAGGCCCCTGATCGCCGACGGCGCGCGCAAGGTCCTGGAACGGCGCACGACGGTGACCGAGATCCTGCGCGTGGCGCGCTCGGCGGAGCAGGTCGACCAAGGGGCGCGCGGCGCGACGGCCTGAGCCCCGAGGGCCACAAGGCGCGAGGAACATGGACATCCAACAACTGTTTCAACAGGTGATCGATCGCGGCGCGAGCGACCTGCACCTGAACCCCGGGCGCCCACCCGTGGGGCGGGTCAATGGCGCGCTCTTGAATCTCAACGACGAGGTGCTCAGCGACGAGGCGGCACGCCTGTTGTGCAAGTCGATCACGTCGGACTCGCACTGGCGCGAGGTCGAGGAACGCGGCACCACCGACTTCGGCTACGCCCACCCGAGCGGCAATCGTTTTCGCGTCAGCGTGATGCGCCAGCGCGGCCGCCACTCGGGCGTGATGCGCTTGATCCCCAATCGGCTGCTGTCCTTCGAGCAGATCGGCCTGCCGGAACAGGTGCGCGAACTGTGCAAGCGGCCGCGCGGGCTGGTGCTGGTGACCGGGCCCACGGGCTCGGGCAAGACCACCACGCTGGCCACCATGCTGGACTGGATCAACACCAACCAGGACCGGCACATCGTCACGATCGAGGACCCGATCGAGTACTACCACAGCCACAAGAAGGGCCTGGTGACCCAGCGCGAGATCGGCGCCGACGTGCCCGACTTCGTCGAGGCCATGCGCCGCGTGCTGCGCCAGGACCCCGACGTGATCCTGCTGGGGGAAATGCGCGACCTGGCGACGATTTCGGCCGCCATCACCGCGGCGGAGACGGGCCACCTGGTGTTCGGCACGCTGCACACCACCGGCAGCGCGCGCACCGTGGACCGCATCATCGACGCCTATCCCACCAACCAGCAGGAGCAGGTGCGCGCCCAGCTCTCGGTCTCGATCCAGGGCGTGATCAGCCAGGTGCTGCTGCCTCGCAAGGACAAGCCCGGCCGCGTGGCCGCCTTCGAGGTCATGCTGATGAACTCGGCCGTGGCCAACCTGATCAGCAAGAACGAGACCAACAAGATCCAGTCGACGATCCAGACCTCGCGCCGCATCGGCATGGTGACCCTGGACGATTTCCTGCTGGACCTGGTCAAGCGCGGGCAGGTGGAGCGCGAGGTCGCGCTCGAGGCAGCCCAGGATCCGCGCGACCTGGAGGCGCGCCTGTGACTCCGGCCCCCGGACATGGGGTCCCGCCCTCCCCGGGGGGCGGTCGCCGGCCCCTGGGCCAGATCCTCAAGGCCCGCGGCCTGGTCAAGGAATCCCAGATCCAGGAGGCGCTGGCCCTGCAGCGCAAGCACGGCGGGCTGATCGGACAACTGTTGATCCAATTGGGCGCGGTGGGTTCCGCCGACGTGGCCCTGGCGCTCGCCGAGCAGGCCGGGCTCGAGACCGTGGACCTGTCGAGGATCCAGCCCGCCCGGGAGGCCCTGGCCCTGGTGGACGGCAACACCGCGCACACGTTCGGCGTGCTGCCGCTCTCGGTGGAGGGGCGCACGTTGATCGTCGCCATCGCCGATCCCCTGAACACCAGCGTGCTGGAGGACTTGCGCTTCACCACCGGCCTCGACGTGCGCGGCAAGGTGGGGGACGGCGAGAAGATCCGCGAACTGGTTCGCTCGAGCTACGGCGAGGAGGCCACGCTCGCCGACGCGATCCGCCAGGCGGCCAACGCCTCCAAGGCCGGCGACGTGCAGTCGGCGGCCCAGAGCATGCCGGTGGTGCGCCTGCTCAACTCGATCCTGCACCAGGCGATCAAGGACCGCGCCAGCGACGTGCACTTCGAGCTCTACGACGATCGCTTCCGCATCCGCTACCGCGTGGACGGCGCCCTGTACGAGGTGGAGTCGCCGCCGATGCACCTGGCGGTGCCGCTGGTGGCGCGCATCAAGGTCATGGCCGACCTGGACATCGCCGAGACGCGCATGCCCCAGGACGGGCGCATCGAGTTGTCGATCGACGGCCGTCCGGTGGACCTGCGGGTGGCGACCATTCCGGGCATCTCCGGGGAAAGCTGCGTGCTGCGGGTGCTGGACCGCAGCGCGGTGCAGCTCTCCCTGGCGGCTCTCGGACTGCGGATCGAGGACGAAGAGGTGCTGCGGGAGCTGACCCAACTGCCCCACGGCATCGTGCTGATCACCGGGCCCACGGGCTCGGGCAAGACCACCACCCTGTACGCCATGCTGCAGGAGACCAACACGCCCGACCTCAAGATCATCACCGCCGAGGACCCGGTCGAATACGACATCGACGGCATCGTGCAGGTGCCGGTGAACGACGAGATCGGGGTCACCTACGCGCGCATCCTGCGCACCGTGCTGCGTCAGGACCCCGACAAGATCCTGATCGGCGAGATTCGCGACGGCGAGACCGCCGCGGTGGCGGTGGAGGCCTCGCTCACTGGCCACACCGTGTTCTCGACCCTGCACACCAACGACGCGCCCAGCGCCGTGACGCGCCTGGTGGACATCGGCGTGGAGCCGTTCATGATCACCGCCACCGTCGAGGCCGTGATCGCCCAGCGGCTGGTGCGCAAGGTGTGCGAGAGCTGCAAGAGCGCCTATCAGCCCGAGGAGGCCCTGCTGGCCGAGCTGGGCGCCGACGCCGCGCACCTTGCGGGCGCCACCTTCTACTTCGGGAAGGGCTGCGAGGCCTGCCACCACACGGGCTACCGCGGCCGCACGGGCCTGTTCGAGGTGCTGCGCTTCAATGACGAGATCCGCAACGCCGTGCTCGCCGCCGCCTCGACCGCCGAGGTCCGGGCCGCCGCCGCCCGGGCGGGCATGCGCTCCCTGCGCTCGGCGGGGCTCCTGGCCCTGACCGAGGGCCGCACCAGCATCGAGGAAGTCCTGCGCGAGACGCTGTGACGCGCTATCGTTCCACCACGCAACCATGGCCAAGAGACTCCAGCGCACGGCACCGGTCGCCGGCACTTCCCGTCCCGCGGGCGGCCCTTCCGGGGGCGAGACCAGCGGACCCGCGAAAAAAGGCGGGCGCGTGCGCGCCGAGCTGGTCACCGACTTCACCGTGCAGCTCGCCACCCTGGCCGAGGCGGGCATCCCGGTGGTCAAGGCCCTGACCATCCTGGAGGGCCAAACCCGGCCGGGTCCGTTCAAGGAGGTGCTGGCCGAGCTGGTGGAGGACGTGGCCGCGGGCACGCCGCTCTCCGAGTCCATGGCCAAGCACCGCTGCTTCGACCGCCTGTACACCAGCATGGTCAAGGCGGGCGAGGTGGCCGGCGTCCTGGACAAGATCCTGAACCGCCTGGCGACCTTCCGCGAGAAGGCGGCCGCGATCCGCTCCAAGGTCGTCGGGGCGATGATCTACCCGGTGATCGTCATCGTGGTCGCGGTGGGCGTGGTTTCGGCCGCGATCCTGTTCGTGATCCCGAAGTTCAGCGAGATCTTCGCCAGCTTCGACACGAAATTGCCGCTGATCACCAGCATGCTGCTCGCCGCCAGCGAGATCGGCGTCAAGTACTGGTACCTGATCTTCGGCCTGCCCCTCTTGGTGTTCACGCTGCACACCCTGTCCATGCGCCGGCCGGGCAAGTACCGCTTCTTCTTCCACGGCCTGTACCTGCGCATCCCGCTCCTGGGGCCGCTGCTTTCCAAGGTGCAGATCGCGGCCTTCGCGCGCACCTTCGGCACCCTGATCGAAGCCGGCGTGCCGCACCTGGACGCCCTGACCATCGTGCGCGACACCACCTCCAACGACGTGGTCGCGGAGGGGGTCGAGAGCGTGCGGCGCACCGTGCGCGAGGGCGAGGGCATTGCGCGGCCCATGGGGGAGACCGGCATGTTCGACGACCTGGTGGTCAACATGGTCGACGTGGGCGAGGCCACCGGCGAACTGGACCGCATGCTGCTCAAGGTCGCCACCGCCTACGAGGCCCAGGTGGACCGGCGCATCGAGGCGCTGATCAAGTTCCTGGAGCCCGCGTTGTTGATCGTCATGGCCGTGGTCGTGGGCTTCATCGTCGTGGCCCTGTTCCTGCCGCTGACCGAGATCATGGGCAAGATTTCCAGCGGCGGTTAGGTTTCCGTCCTCTGGGTTCGCGGCGGGGTCGGCCCGCCTTTGCCACGGGACTCTCAATTCAGGACACTAGGTTCCACTCGTCGGGGAGCGGAACCCGCGAGCTCCCCCGTCCATGAAGTCCTCGCTGCGTCTGCGCGTCGCCCTGCTGATCGTGGCGCTCAACGTCACCGTCGGCGTCGTGGCCCTGCTGTTCGCCCTGCGCCAGGCGGGGCGCGACCGCGAAGCCACGGCCCGGGCCTTCGAGCAGGTGGCCTTCTCCCTGGCGGGGAACCTGGTGGACACGGTGGCGCGCCAGGTGGACCCCGACGCGGGCCTCAATGTCGCCCGACTCCTGGCCTGGGAGAGCTGGCCCGCCTTCGCCGATGCCCTGGTGTGCGACCATCGCCTGACGCGGGCCGACGGTCGCGTGCTCCTGGGCGGCATCGCCGTCAACCCCCTCGGACGCAAGGTGCGCGATCCGGGCGCGGACGAGCAGGTGATCTTCAACGGCCTGCGCCGGGCCCTGGACGAGCAGCGCTCCGTGGACGCGGTCGAAGGCGGCCGCGCCATGCCGATCTTCGTGCGCGGCCGGCTGTGGGGTGCCTGCTGGTTTCGCCTCAAGCCGCCGCCCCTGTCCACCGACCTGATCACCGCCTACTTCGTGCCGGCGTTCCTGGGCTCGACGCTGTTGATCTCGCTGGCGACGTTCTTCGCCCTGCGGCGCTTCGTGCTCGACCCCGTGAGCCAACTGGCCCAGGCCGCCAACCGCGTGGCGGCCGGCGACTATTCCGTGCGGTTGTCCGAAAGTCCCTCCCAGGACGAGCTGTCCCTGCTGGTGCGGCGCTTCAACGCCATGACCGATCAGGTGGAGCTGCTCAACACGCGCCTGGAGCAGGAGGTTCGCCGTCAGACCGAACAGACCCGGCGCGCGGAGGCGGCGGCCATGACCCAGCGGCGGCTGGCCGCCATGGGGGAACTGGCCGCGGGCATCGCCCACGAGATCAACAACCCCCTGGGTGGTCTGCAGAACGCCGTGGAACGGCTGGAGCGCGGAGATCTGGAGCCGGAGAAGCGCGCGCGTTACCTGGAACTCTTGTCGTCCGGCCTGGAGCGCATCCGCCGCACGGTGGGCCAGCTCTTGCGCTTCACGCCGCGCCGGGCGAGCCCCGAGCCCCTGTCGCTGCTCGCGCCGGTGGAGGATGCCTTGGCCCTCGTGCGCCACCGCGCCCAGCGTCAGAATGTGAGCATGAACCTGAGCGACGGCCGGGGCGGCGATCCCGCAGAGCTGCGGGCGCGTCTCGAGGCCCTCCCGCCGGTGGAGGGCGAGCAGCACGAGCTCGGCCAGGCGGTGCTCAACCTGCTGGTGAACGCCCTGGACGCGCTGGAGGAGGCCCCCCCCGCGGGCGGCGGCCGCATCGACGTGCGGCTTTCCCAGGAAGGCCGGGAACTGGTGGTCGAGGTCCGGGACGACGGGCCCGGCGTCCCCGAGGAGAGCCTGCCGCGGCTGGCGGACCTGTTCTACACGACGAAGCCTCCGGGCAAGGGCACGGGGCTGGGACTGGGCATCGTCCACCAGGTGGCCGCGCGCCACGGCGGGCGCCTGGAACTGCGCTCGAAGCCCGGTAGGGGCTTCTCCGCCAGCCTCTACCTGCCGGTGCTCCAGGCCTCCGCCGGCGGCCGGCCCGAAGGCGGCGTCAAGGGGAGGGAACGCCCGTGAGCGACGCCATGCTCGGGCTCCTGCTCCTTTTTCTGCTCTGCTGTTCGGGACTGCTGAGCGCCTCCGAGACCGCCCTCTTCAGCCTGACGCCCACCGAGCGACGGCGCGTGGGGGCACAGGCCGAGCGGCTCCTCGATGACTCGCGCGGCGTGCGGATCCTGGTGTTGTTCTCCAACATCGTGATCAACCTGTTGTTCTTCGCCTTCGCGGCCCGGCTCGCCCCCGAGGGCGAACCCTACGCGGAGCTGATCTGGGGCGTGGCCGCGGTGGTGGTCCTGGTGGGCTTCGGCGAGACGGTGCCCAAGATCCTGGCCCTGCGCACGCGCGTGGCCATGGCGCGGCGTTCGGCTCCCGCCCTGCTGGTGTTGGTGAGCCTGATGCGGCCCCTGCGCAGGCTGTTCGAACAGCTGCTGGAGCTTTTCTACCGTGCCCTGGGACCCGCGGCCCAGCAGGAGGGCGGCGTGACCAACGAGGCCCTGGCCCAGGCCCTGGAACGCAGCGCGGAGAAGGGGCTCTTGCAGGCCAGCGAGGCCGAGTTCCTCACCGGCGTGATCGAACTGGAGAGCCTGCGGGCCCGGGGCGTGATGACGCCGCGGGTCGAGATGGTGTTCCTCGACCGGAGCGAACACGACCGCGACGAGGCCGTGGCGCGCGGGCTGGCGGGCAAGCTGCACTGGATCATCGTGATCGACGGCAATCCCGACCGGATCGTGGGCCAGGTGCGGCTGCGGGACCTGCTTTCGCCCGAACGACGGCCGCTCTCCGAGCTGCTCTCCCCGGTGCGCTTCGTGCCCGAGATGGCCAGCGCCCTGGCGGTGCTCCATTTCCTGCGCACCGAGCACCTCTCCCACGGGGTGGTCGTGGACGAATGGGGCGGCACGGCCGGATTGGTGACCATCGAGGACGTGTTCGAGGCCATCGTCGGCGACCTGCGGGTCGAGGGCGAGCGCGAGGAGTCGCCCGTGGCCGCCCTGCCCGACGGCGGGTTCCGGGTCGCCGGTTGGCTTTCGATCCGCGACTGGAACGAGTTGTTCGGCCACCGCGTGGTGGCCACCGAATTCGAGACCGTGGCGGGCTTCGTCACCGTGCTCCTCGGCCGGATCCCCAAGGTGGGGGACGAGGCCCGGTTCGGTCCGTTCCTGTTCCGCGTCCACTCCCTGCGGGGCCGACGCATCGAGGTGCTCGACATCTTCGTTTCCGGGCAGCACGCGGAATTGGCCGCGGGGAGTGCCCCATGAGCGACTGGAATTCCTGGATCGTGCTGCTCCTCGCCGCGGCGCTGCTGGTGGCGACGGCGGTCTTCGAGGGCAGCGAGACCGGCCTGTACTCCCTCTCGCGCCTGCGGGTCGAATCCGACGCCCGCTCCGGCCGCGGTCGCGGGAAGCTGATCCGGCGCCTCCTGGGTGACGAATCCGCCCTGCTGGCGACGATCCTGATCGGGACCAATCTGGCGATGGAGTCCCTCTCGCGCCTGAGCGGCATTCTGGTGGGGCGTCTGGGCGTGCCCGAGGCCTGGCGCGAAGTGGCGCTGACGGTGCTCTTGACCCCGCTGGTGTTCTTCTTCGCCGAGCTGCTGCCCAAGGACCTTTTCCGCCGCCGGCCCCATGCCCTGGTGGGGCCACGGCGCCCTTCATCGCCCTGGCCAAGGGCTTCCTGATGCCCATCGCCTGGCCGGTGCGCGGGCTGGCCTGGTTGATCGAGAAGCTCCTGGGCATCGCCCCGGAGGCCCTGACCCGGGCCCAGAGCCGCGAGAGCGTCCTGGAGCTGCTGCACGAGTCCAGCTCGCATTCGGTGCCCCACGTGGAGCGCATGGCCCGCAACGTGTTGACGCTCCAGGAACGTCCCATCGAGCGGGTCATGGTGCCCTGGAGCCGGGTGGAGCACCTGCCCCTGGGAGCCGACCCCAAGCGGCAGTACGCGCAGGTGGCCGCTTCGCGGTTCAGCCGCCTGCCCGTGGTCGACGAGCGGGGCGAAGTGGTCGGGTACGTCCACCAACTGGAGGCCCTGGGCGCGGGGCCGGGGGTCCTGGTGACGAATCACCTGCGGCCCATGATCAGCCTGGAGCCCCAGGCCTCCCTGGACACGGCCCTGGTTCGCATGCGGGCCAGCCGCCTGCGGGCGGCCCTGGTGGGCCCCCCTTCCCGCCCCCTGGGCCTGGTGACCCTCAAGGACATCGTGGAGGAGATCTCCGGGGAACTGGCGCGCTGGTAAGGGGCCCAACTGCGATCTTGGCCGCAACCGGCCCGGGTGGCTAGGATAGGCCGCCCCAGGACCGCCCCGCGGCCCCGCGACGACCAGGCCTTTCCCGCAACCCGGCTCCCCTCCGCCCATGGCTTCCCTGCTGCGCGCCCATTCCTCTGGCTGGCTCCTCGTGGCCGGGCTTGGGTTGTGCGCATTGGGCATGGCCCGGTCCGCGGTGCAGGCGCCGCCGCCGGCGCAGCAGCCGCCCAAGACCCAGATCGTGCCCGTGACGACGGCCGCCAACGCCGATTCGAACAATCGCATGATCGCGGTCACGGGCACCGACATCACCGGGGCGTCGATCCTCTACCTCGTGGACACGGTCAACAACCGACTGGCCGTCTATCAGGCCCAGGGCGGCGCCGATGGATCCCGGGGCATCTCCTTCATCGGCGCCCGTCGCATCGACCTCGACATGCAACTCGATGGTTGGAACGACAGGTCCGAGTGGACCTACAAGAAGCTCAAGGACGAATTCTCGAAGAAGGGGCTCTTGCCGGGCAACGCGGCCGCGGCGCCCGCCGACCGAAACAGTTCCTCCGAGAGCAAGCAATGACCTTCCGGGCCTCGCCCCCGCGGCGCCCGGTGCCCGCCCCGATACTCAGCCGTTCACAACCGACCCTCCATCCCGTCCGGTCCCACCCGACCGACTCACCCCCCAACGTCTAGGAGCGATTGCCCGTGGCCGAAAAAGAGTTCATTTCCTTCGAGGACGCCCTGAAGGAGCTGCGCCTGAAGGAAGAGGAGTTGAAGCGCCTGGTCAGCGAGGGTGAGATCCGCGCCTTCCGCGAGGGCGACACGATGAAGCTGCGCCGCAGCGACGTGCAGAACCTGCGCGGCGAATTGTCCGGCGGCGAGGTCGTCGACCTGGGCAGCGCGGGCGAGGAGCTGGTCTTCGAGGACGACTCCGACCTGGACGCCGGCATGGCGACCGAGGAGATCGCCCAAGCCGACACGATCCTGGAAGAGGACGTGGAGGACGTGGGCGCCGCCGCCGCACCGGCCAAGGGACGCGCCCCGGCCCCGCGCCGGCCGGCCTCCGCCCGGGCCACGGTCCCCGAGGAGACCGAAGGCATGGGCTTCCGCATCGCCGTGATCCTGACCACGGTGGTCCTGGTGGCCGCCTTCCCGGTGGTGCTCTCCGTGGGAGCCGGCAACGCGGGCGACATGGCCAAGGGCATCGCCGGCGTCTTCGCCAAGTTCAACTAGCAACCAGGGCTCCCTCCGGGAGCCCAGGTCCCAGGCAGCCCGTCGACTCCGCGGAGTCGGCGGGCTGCCGGCCTTTCCAGGCCCCCGAAAGACTCGCAGGGGAGGGGCGCTGCCCCCCGAGCGGAGCCCGCCCGAGCGGAGCCCGCCCGAGCGGAGCCCGGGACCCGCGTCCCAAGCCGGAGGGAGGCTCGCGCGTCCGGGCCCCGGCGAGGTCCCGTCGCGGAACTCGCGGACGGGTCACGGGCCGTGGGCACCCGGGGGGGGACTGCTCTGCGCGGCCTCCCGCGGACGTCGCCGCGCCGCGCGGAGGAGGCGAGTTCCGGTGCTCGCGAGAGCCGCCCCTCACGCGGCGGGACCTGAGTCGCGGATGCCGCCCGGCTCCGGCCCGGGCGCGAACGCTCCCTCCAGGGCCCAAAAAAACTCGTGTATTCCCTTTCGCGATCACTAGGCTCACGCCTCGGATCGAGGGGCGGCGTTTGCGCGCTTACGCGCCGCGGCCCGCGCGATCCGCCCGAAAGAAACACACCCATGGCCGGCGGTGGGATGCCGTCGGCCTGACACGCAACGCGGGGACCCCAAGGGTCCCCAGAGGGAGTTCCCGATGATGAAGTTCTCGCATGCGAAGCTCGCGCTCGGCGCGGCATGCCTCGCGTTCCTTTTCTCGTCCTGCGTCGCGCGGGAGCACTACCAGACCGCGCTCGATTCGTCGAAGCACTACCAGAAGGCCTACCTCGAATCGGACCGCCAGCGCGCGGAGCTCGCCGAGGAAAACGCGCGCCTCAAGCGCATGCTCAGCGTCAGCGAGTCCATGCCGGTGCAGGCCTCCGGTGAGATCGAGGCCATCGACAAGCGCTTGATGGATCTGAACAACAAGCTGGCCGAACTCGGCAGCCATCCCGGCGACGTGATGAAGTTCGCGGTGGACGGCGGCAACCTGTACCAGGTCACCGACGCGATCCTGTTCGACCTGGGCTCGGCCACCTTGACGCCCGAGGGGCTGAAGGTCCTGGAGACCGTGGCGCGGGACATCGACTCCACTCCCCACGGACAGATTTCCGTGCGCGGCCACACCGACAACGTGCCGGTGTCGCGACCGGAGACCAAGGCCAAGTTCCCCCACGGGAACCTGCAGCTTTCCGCCGAGCGGGCCGTGGAAGTGGCGGCCGCCCTGCAGGGCATCGTCAGCGGCTCCTCCCAGGATCTGGTGGTCATGGGCTTCGGCGAGAGCCTGCCCGTGACGGCCAATGACTCTCCGGAAAATCGCCGCAAGAACCGCCGCGTTGAGATTTTCGTCGCCAACCCGGACGGCGCGAAGAAGTGACCACGCGGGATCGCAGCCGCGATCCCGGCGTACGCCCATGAACACGCTCGCCCGCCGCTCGCGACGCGCCGTCGCTGGCCGGCCGGCGAGCGTTGTCGTTGCCTGGGCGCTCGTGCTCCTCGCCGGCGCGTCGGCCCCGTGCCTGATCCCGGCGGGCTGCGCTCCCCCGGGCGCCGAGGGAGCGCCCGAGGATGATCTGCTCCTCTTGGAGCAACTGGCCTTCGTGCCGGCGGGCCGCGCGATTCCCGCGACACTCTCGGGCGGCAGCGTCGATGCCGTGGCCAGCCCCGAGGCGCTCCTGGTGGGCATGTACGAGGTGACCAGGGGCGAGTTCAAGCGCTTTGCGCTCACGTCCGGGATCGAGCTCGATCCGCTGCTGGCGCAGCGGGTGGATCGCTGGGGCGAGGCCGACGCCGCGCTGCCCGCCGTGTTCCTGACTCGCGACGAGGCGGAGCACTACGCGCGCTCGATCGGCATGCGGCTGCCCTCGAGCCGTGAGTGGCTCTACTGCGCGCTCTCGCCCCGTGCCCTGACCTATCCCTGGGCCGACGCCTGGCAGCAGGGGCGGGCGAACACCCTGGAATTGGGGCTTTCGCCGAAGGCCGCGACGCCGGTGGGGACCTTCGAGGGCGGCCGCACGGCCACCCATCTCTACGACCTGTTGGGCAACGTCTGGGAGTGGGCCTCCGACGACCTGTACGCCGATGCGGGCCCCGAGACCCAGGCCACGGCCTTCGGCGGTTCCTTCTCCTCCTACAAGCAGGAGATGCACCGCGAAGGGGCCTTTTTCTCCCAATCCCTGCATCCCGGCACGCGCCTGGAGGACCTCGGCTTTCGCGTCGCTGGTTTCGCGCGCGCCTGGCTCGCCGCCCACGCGTCTTCCCTGGGCCGGTCCCAGGATGCGCGTCGCCGCCTGGAGGCGGTGGGCCGTCGCTGGGGCAACGCCGCCGCGCCGCTCTTGGCCGAACTGGCGAGCAACGCTCCCGCGGGAGACGAGCGTGAGGCCCTGGAGGCCCTGCACGACGGAGCCCGCCGATGAGCCCCGAGGCCGGTGCCCCTGGCGAAGGGCCTGAAGGGATGCCGCCCGCCGAGGCCCCGCGCGACGGAGTCCCGGGTTCCCATCCGGCCGCCGCCGAAGTCCCCGCGGGGCTGGGGGCCACGCGGGCCCTGCTGGAATCCCAGGGATTTCAGCCCTCCAAGCGACTGGGACAGAACCTGCTCACGGACATCAACATGGCCCGGGCCATCGCCCGGGACGCGGCGGTTCGGGCGGGGGACTTCGTCGTCGAGATCGGCCCCGGCGGCGGGGCCCTGACCCTGCAATTGGCGGCCCTGGGCGTGGAGCTTGTGGCGATCGAGATCGACGCCCGCCTGTTGGAGTGCGCGCGGGCGGCCCTCGGACCCGAGGCGGCCGTGAAGTGGATTCACGGCGACGCCCTGGCCTCCAAGCACGCCTGGAACCCGGACCTGGTGGCCCTGCTTCCCCAGGACCGGCCCTGGCACCTGGTCTCCAATCTGCCCTACTCCGCGGGCTCGCCGATCCTCGTCGTGGCGGCGCGGCTCGAGCACCCGCCTGCTTCGATCACCGTGCTGCTGCAGACCGAGGTGGCCCAGCGCATCGCCGCCGAGCCGGGCGGCGGCGACTACGGCCCCTCACGATCCGGATCCAACAGGCCTACGTTCCCCGCCTGCTGCGGCGCGTGCCGGCGCAGTTGTTCTGGCCGCGACCCAAGGTGGATTCCAGCGTGTTGCGCCTGGAGCTGCGCGCGGATCGTCCGCCCCCCGACGATCTGGAGAGTCTGGACCAGCTGGTGGACCGCCTGTTCCAGCACCGCCGACAGGCCGTGGAGGGACTCCTGGCCAAGTCCCTGGGCTCCCGGGAAGGGGCCGTGGCCCTGCTCGCAGACCACGGCGTCGAGCCCCGGGCCCGTGCGGAAAATCTGTCGCCCGCGGTGCTCCTGGCCCTGGCCCGCGACCCCCGCTGGAGGGGGCGCGCGAGGTCCTGAGGGCTTGACCCTCCCTAGCCCCCGCGGTCCCTGGGTCGGCCCGCCGAGGCTTGGGGGCCGGGGCGGGGGCCTGGGTCGGCCGCCACCGGTTTTTCGAGGCCGCCCGGGGGGGAGGGACGTGGCCGGCGAAAAAAAGTCCGTGGCCCGAACTTTGCTCCCCTTGGCGCGGGCCTGTCAAGGGACTAAAAAGCGCCCCTTGCGACCTACCGGTCACCTCGGAGCATTCCCCTGGCTTGCGATTGGCCCCCCGGGCCCCACCAGGAAAACCCTTTGCCCGACGCGACGGCCTGAGTCCTGTGATTCGTTCGAGCCCTCCGCCCGCTGGTCCCGTCGCGCACGGTCAACATCCGCCCCAACCTCCTCCGCTGAAGCGGCGGCGGTGGGCCGATTCGGAAGACCCCTTGGGGGGCTTTCCAGCTGATGCGCCTCCCAGGACCCCACGGACGGACGCCTCGCCGCCTGGGCGGGGGTAGGCTTCGTTCGCAGAGCAGGGAGTGCAGGCCGCCCACGACCCCGTGACCCAAAGGGCAGGGGCCTTCGTTTCCGCCACCGATTCCCCAGTCATCCCGGCACCGAACACCACCGACCCCCCGGACCCCCCGGACGCCATGGGCTTCACCCGCGCCATGGGGCTTTCCGGCAAGCCGCGCCCCGGCGCCGGCCTTTCTTTCCGAGCGCACACCGTGCCCCCCGAATTCCAACAGGACTTTCAGCACGCCAAAGAGCAGATCAAGCTGCGGGTCCCGATCGAGGAAGTCGTTCGGGAGCGGGTCCCCGGCTTGAAGAAGCGCGGTCGTCTGTGGACGGCGTGCTGCCCTTTCCACGAAGAGAAGAGCCCGTCGTTCAAGGTGGACCCCAGCCGCGGCACCTGGCGCTGCTACGGCGCCTGCGCCGTGGGGGGCGACGTCATCAGTTTCCTGCAGAAGCACGACCACCTGGATTTCATCGAGACCCTGGAGACCCTGGGGGCCCGCTGCGGAGTGGCCCTGCTGGAACGCTCCGGCGCCGTCGCCCGCAAGGCCCGCGGCGCTGACGATCCGTTGTACGCCGTCCTGGAGCGGGCCACGGGGTTCTATCAGCGCATGCTGCACCGCCCCGAGGGGGCGGCGGCCCTGGCCTACCTGCGCGGCCGCGGACTCAGCGGTGCGACCATCGAGGCCTTCGGCCTGGGCTTCTCGCCCCCGGGCGGCGAGGTGCTGGTGTCCAAGGTGCTTTCCCAGGGCGAGCCCCTGGAGCCCCTGTTCGCCACGGGCCTCGCGCGCCGCAACGACGCCGGGCGCGCCTACGACTTCTTCCGCGGTCGCCTGATGATCCCGATTCGCGACGACCGCGGTCGGACCGTGGGCTTCGGCGCGCGGCGGCTCGACGACTCCGACCCGCAATCGCCCAAGTACGTCAATACCGGCGAGACCGAGGTGTTCCACAAGGGCCGCCTGATCTACGCCCTCGACCACGCCCAGGCGGAGATTCGCCGTTCGGGTCGCATGGTCCTGGTGGAGGGCTACACCGACGTCATGGCCGCCCACCAGTGCGGCCTGCGCCACGTGGTGGCCGTGCTGGGCACCGCCCTCACCGACGAGCATGCCGCCCTGGTGCGCCGCACGGGCGCCAAGCGCGTGACCCTGTGCTTCGACGGCGACTCGGCCGGGGAGCAGGCCACCTGGCGCGCCCTGTCCGGGCTGGTGGTCCTCGACGTGGAAATCGACGTGGTGCGCCTGGACTTTGCCCTGCCCGGCGGGGGAGTCTCGGATTCCCTCTCCGTGGGCGCCCCCTCGACCTCTCCCGCCGCCCTGGGCACCGTCAAGGACCCCTGCGACCTGCTCATCCAGCGCGGCGCCGGGGCCTTCGAGGAGCAATTGGCACGCTCCACGGGTTGGTTCGACTTCCTGCTTTCCGCGCTCGATCCGCTGGAGGGCCAGGCCCGCTGGCAGGCCGTGGACCGCATCCTGGAGCTCCTGGGACGCATGCCGAAGCCGATCCAGCGCGACGCCTGCCTGACGCGACTGGCGGCCCATCTGGGGCTTTCGGCGAGCGCCGTGCGCGAGCAGTTCCAGACGCTGGCCTCCCGCCAGCGCCGTGCCGCTCCGTTGCCCACGGCCCCGACGCCCGCGCGGCCGAGCGCGCCCGCCGCGGTTTCCGGCGCGGAAGGCGAGTCCGTTCGCCCGGCCCCCGCCCCGCGGCCGCGGCCCAAGTCGGTGGCGGAGGTCCGCGCCGAGCGCGTGCTCGTGGACGCTTGGCGCTGCCTGATCGGCGCGGTGCTGATCGAGCAGAGCCTCGTTTCGGACCTCGAACCTCTGTTGCGCGATGGGGACGCTCCCTGCCCGGACCCGGATCTGGCGTCACTGGCCGGCGGATTGGTGGAACTCGCCCGGCGCGAGGGCCGCCTGCCCGGCATCGACGGCCTGCTCGATGCCTTCCGCGCGCATCCGGCGGCCGATTGGATCGTGCCCCTGATCGAGGACGCGTCGGCCGCCGAGAGCGCCCGCTCCTCCTTCGACGGCGCCTGCCGCAAATTGGAACAAATGGCCTTCGAGCGACGTCTCGCCCAGCAGCGCGCGCTGCTGCCCGAGATCACGCCCCTGGAGGCCGACCGCCGCGAGGCGGAACTCGATTCGCTGCTGCGCGACTTGCGCGAGCGGGGCCTGCGCCAGGCCGCCCAGGCGCAGCACTCCCCTTCGCCCGAAGCGCCCAGCGCCCGCCACACGGTCCCGACTCCCGGCACCCACTAGATCCCCGAACCAGCCGCCCGGGCGCGCCCGGGCGACACCGACCACCTGCTCCAAGGGAACCCGCACGTTGAAGATCACCGACAAAGTCGACGAAACGCTGAAGCTGCTCGTGGACGAAGGCAAGAAGAAGGGCTTCTTGACCTACGCGGACATGAACCGGTTGCTGGACGACCAGTTCCTGCCCCCGGACAAGATGGACGCCGTCTTCGTGGCCCTCGAGGATTCGGGCGTCGAGATCCTCGACGACGCGGAGGGGGCCGCCGCCGCCGCCGGGTTGGGCGAGGCGGATGACGACCGTCCGGTCGCCGACGAGGCCGAGGCGGCCGCGGAGGAGGAGGAGGCGGCCGAGTCACCGGTGTTCACGCGCGGCGTGATGCCGGAAAAGATCGACGACCCGGTGCGCATGTACCTGACGCAGATGGGCGAGATCCCGCTGCTCACGCGCGACCAGGAGATCCACCTGGCCAAGACCATCGAGATCACCCGCAAGCGATTCCGCAAGAAATGCGTGGGTTCGGGCCTGTCGATGACCAGCGCCCTGAAGACCCTGGAGGAAGTGGAGCGCGGCGAACTGGCCTTCGACCGCACCCTCAAGGTCAACCCCAATCCCAAGCCGGACGACGACCCCAAGATCGTCGAGACTCTGGGCAAGAACTTCCTCGCCAAGCGCCTGCCGGTGAACCTGGTGACGATCCGCACGCTGCTTCAGCGCCTGAAGGAGCACTATCGGCTGCTGCTCGATGCCGGGCAGTCGCCGGCCCAGCGGGCCGCCCAGATCGAGCAGGTTCAGAACCTGCGCCGCAAGCTGGTGATCCTGATCGAGGAGTGCCACCTGCAGGTCAAGAAGGTGCGTCCCTACATGGATCTGCTCGACGGCCACTACCGCGAGATGCGCGCCATCGACCGCAAGGTCCAGGCGCTCAAGTCGGCCAAGAAGGCCGGGCCCCAGGTCAAGGAACTGGAGGACCGGCTCGTGGAACTGGAGTTCCAGGCCATGGAACCCGCGGAGCGGCTCCGGCGCCGGCTCGACCAGATCCGTCTGCACTTCGCCGAGTACGAGGAAGCCAAGCGCCAGCTCTCCAGCGGCAACCTGCGCCTGGTGGTCTCGATCGCCAAGAAGTACAGGAACCGCGGACTGTCGTTCCTCGACCTGATCCAGGAAGGCAACACGGGTCTGATGAAGGCCGTGGAGAAGTACGAGTACCGCCGCGGCTACAAGTTCTCCACCTATGCCACGTGGTGGATCCGCCAGGCGATCACCCGTTCGATCGCCGACCAGGCGCGCACGATTCGGATCCCGGTCCACATGATCGAGACCATGTCGAAGCTGCGCAACGCCACCAAGAAGCTCGTGCAGGCCAAGGGCCGCGAGCCGTCGGTGGAGGAGGTCGCCGAGGCCACGGGCATCTCGGTCGACGAAGCCAAGCGCGTGATCAAGATCTCCAAGCATCCGATCTCCCTCGACCGGCCCATCGGCGAGTCGGACGACAGCTACTTCGGGGACTTCATCGAGGACGAGTCGGCCGAGTCGCCGGTGCAGGCGGCGGGCCACGAGATGCTCAAGGAGCGCATCGACGAGGTGCTCTCGACCTTGACCTTCCGGGAGCGCGAGATCGTCAAGCTGCGCTACGGGATCGGGGACGGCTACACCTACACCCTGGAGGAAGTGGGGCGCATCTTCCGCGTCACCCGCGAGCGCGTGCGCCAGATCGAGGCCAAGGCCGTGCGCAAGCTGCGCCACCCGGTGCGGGCCCGCGCCCTGGCCTCGTTCCTCGATGGCGTGACCATCCCGGACGACGCCGAGGAGACCGCCGGACCGCTCTAGGCATCCGCCGCAGGGGGCGACGCCGGGGCCCGGAGGTTCGGGGGCCCCGAGGCGTTCGGCCCTGCGCGCGGGGCGACCCGGGGGCCGCCCGCACGGGCCGCCCCCGGATTCCCGCCCCCAAATTCCCGCCCCCGGGCACGGCTTGCGCCGTCCCCCGGCGCCGCTTTTTTCGACGCCTGGGGGCGCAGGCCCCAGATCCGTTCCGGGCGGCCCCGGATCCGCCCCCTGGGGGCGATTTTCAGGGCCGGCCCGAAGGCGAGGCCGGGGCGGCTTTTCAGGCCCCGCGCGAAACGGCGCGGGGCCTCGTCTTGTCCGCCGGGGCCGAGGCGCTACACTCTTCGCCCGCCAGACCCCGGCGGAACTATGCGCGACACCCTCAAGGCGCTCCGGTCGCTCCAGGAATTCGACACTCAGATCTTCAGGTTGCGCGACGAACTGCGCCGCCTGCCCCTGGAGCTGGAACGCCGCGAGAAGCAGATCGAAGCGGCCCGCGCCAAGCGCGAGGATGCCCAACGCGCCATGCGCCTCGTCGAGGCCCAGGTCAAGGAGATCGAGGACCTGACCACCACCTCCCGCCAGCGCCTGCGCAAGGTGGAGAACGAGGCCAATTCCTCGCGGGGGGACGCCGCCACCCTGGCCGCCTATCAGGTGGAGGCCCGCAACCTGAAGCGCGACATCTCGGCCGCGGAGGAAGAGGGCCTGGGGCTGGTGGAGAAGGTCGAGAGCGCCACCAAGGAACTGGCGCGCATGGACGCCGAGATCCTCGAGGCCCAGCGGCTCCTGGCCGAGTTTTCGACCACGGTCCAGGGCGAGATGGCCAAGGCCAACGAGTCCCTGGGGCGGCTGCTCTCCGAGCGCGAGAAGCGGAGCTCGAAGGCCATTTCCCCCGAGGCCATGGACCAGTACCAGCGCCTGATCACGGCCCGCGAGGGCGTGGCGCTGGCCGAATTGGACGGCAAGGTGTGCCAGGCCTGCTTCATCACCGTGCCGCCGAACGTGTCCGTGCGCGTGCTGCGCGGGACCCAGCTCGTCACCTGTCCGAGCTGCGACCGGATCTTCTACCTGCGGGACTGATCCGGCCCCGCGGCGCCCGGGCCCCCCAGGCGGCTCTGATCGGCGGCCAGGGAGCCCTGGCCCGTGCCCCGTCGCCGGAGCTCGGCCGCGAGCATCTCCCGCACGCGGTTCTTGTGCACCTTCCACAGCGGAGCCAGCAGGTCTGCCTGGGGTGAATCGCCCGTGATGCGGTGCAGCACCTGGCGCGGGTCGAGGCGTTCCACGAAGTCCGCCAGCCAGTCCACGTAGGTTTCCGGCTCCAACACCTGGACCTCTCCCGCCCGCCAGGCCGCCGCCAGCTGCGTGCGTCGCAGCACCATCAGGTGGTGGACCTTGACGCCGTCCACGCCGCAGCGCGCCAGGACCTGGGCCGTGCGCCGCGCGCCTTCGCGGCCGTCCTCGGGGAGGCCCAGGATCGCGTGGCCGATCGTCGTGAGCCCGGCCCCCTTGGCCCGCGCCACGCAGTCCTCGAAGTCCGCCACCGTGTGCAGTCGGTTGATCTGCGAGAGCAGACGGTCGTCGGCCACTTCCAGTCCCAGCTCCACCCACGTGGGCAGGCGCTCGTTCCAGCGCGAGAGCACTTCCAGGGCCCCGTCGTTCAGCGTGTCCGGCCGCGTGGAGATCGAGAGTGCCACCACGGGCCCGCCGCGGGCGGCCAGGTGGGGCTCCACCACGGAGAGCACCTGCTCCAGGCGCGCGCGCTCCACGTAGGTGTTGGAGTAGGACTGGAAGTAGGCGATCACCCGGGTCCCCGGGCCGCGTCGCGCCACGCGGGCCAGGCCGGATTCCAGCTGGCGGGCGAGCTCCAGGCCCGCACGCAGGGCCCCCGTGCCCGAGCCCTCCACGTCGCAGTAGGTGCAGCCGCCGCGCCCCTTGGTGCCGTCGCGATTCGGGCAGGAGGACCCCGCATCCAGGGCCACCCGGTGCACCTCGGCGCCGAAGCGCTCCCACAGCCAGGGGGCCAGCGTGCGGAAGGGCAACCCGGCCTCCGCCACGGAGGGGCCGCGCCGGGATTCTCCCGCGGCGGGCGGCCCCTCGGGAATTCCAGGCGGGCCGGGCGGCGAACTCGGCACAGGATCGGGAACAGGATCGGGAACAGGATCCGGCGCGGGAAGCACTTCGCGGCGATTCATCGCCCTCCAGGATACACCCCGGCTATCCTCTGCCGCGCTCGAAGGCCCGGACGCGCTGGGTGGGCCTCGTGCGCGCGATGACCCTCGCCGAATTCAAGATCCGACCGATCGTGCTCGGCACCGCCGGCCACATCGACCACGGCAAGTCGAGTCTGGTGCGCGCGCTCACCGGCATCGATCCCGATCGCCTCAAGGAGGAGAAGGAACGGGGCCTGACGATCGACCTGGGTTTTGCGCCGCTCGCGCTCCCGGACGGCCGCACGGTGGGCATCGTGGACGTGCCCGGCCACGAGCGGTTCGTGCGCAACATGGTGGCCGGCGCCACGGGCATCGACCTGGTGATGCTGGTGGTCGCGGCCGACGACAGCGTCATGCCCCAGACCCGCGAACACCTGCAGATCATGGGCCTCTTGGGCGTCAGGCACGGGATCATCGTGCTCAACAAGATCGACATGGTGCCCGGGGATCTGGCCGACCTGGCGGAGGAAGACGTGCGCGACGCGGTGCGCGGGACGTTTCTCGAAAACGCCCCGCTGGCGCGGGTCAGCGCCCTCACCGGCGAGGGCATCGACGAACTCAAGCGCCTGCTGTTCCTGCGCATCCAAACCGTGGAGCCCCGCTCCACCGCGGGCGTGTTCCGCATGCCGATCCAGCGCGTCTTCAGCGCCAAGGGCTTCGGCACGATCGTCACGGGCATCCCGGTCAGCGGCGAGATCGCGCTGGGGCAGGCCCTGGAGATCCTGCCCGCAGCGGTCAGCGGCCGCGTGCGCGGCATCCAGGCCTACGGGCGCGCCACCGACCGGGCGCGGGCGGGCCATTCCAGCGCCTTGAACCTGACTGACGTGGACCACCACGCGGTGGTGCGCGGCATGGTGGCCGCGACGCCGGGCTTTTTCTCGGCCGTGCACATGGTGGGCGCGCGCCTGAGCCTCTCGCCCACCCTGGACCGGCCCCTGGCCGATCGCACGCCGATCCGGCTGCACACCGGAACGGCCGACCCCCACGGGGAAGTGGTGCTGCTGGACTGCGAGGAACTGGCGCCCGGAGAGACCGGCCTCGTGCAGCTCCGGCTCGCCGACCCGATCGTCTGCGCGCCCGGTGACCGCTTCATCCTGCGGCTCGTGTCGCCCCAGGTGACCCTCGGCGGGGGCACGATCCTGGAGGAATCCAAGTACCGGTTGAAGCGCTTCAAGGGCTTCGTGATCGACGAGCTGTCCCGCCAGGAGCAGAGCCTCTCCTCGCCGGTGACGCTCCTGGAGAGCATTCTGGCCCGCTCGGGTTTCGAGCCGCCGACCCTGCACGAGCTGGCCCAGGCCATCAAGCGCTCCGACGTGGAGACGGCCGCGGCCCTGTCCGAGTTGGAAGGCCAGAAGCGGGCGCGGCCCCTGGAGGCCGCCGGCGGCGTGGGACCGGAGCGTCGACGCTGGATGCACGTGGATCGACTCGGCGAGGCCCTGGCGAAACTGCGCCAGGAAATCGCCGCCTGGTTCGCGGCCAATCCCCTCAGGCAGGTGGTCGAGACGCTGGAACTCAAGCGCGCCACGGGCTTCGAGCCCGATTTCCTGGCGCTGCTTCTGGCGCAGGAGGCCCAGCGGGGGGCGATCTCGGTGGAGCCCGGCGGCCTGGTGCGCCCCGCGGGACGCACCGTGAAGCTGGATGCGGCCACGGAGGAGCGGCGCGCCCGGATCGTGGCCGCCGTGGAGGGCGCGAATTTCTCGCCGCCCTCGCCCGCGGAATTGTCCGCAAGCCTGTCCCTTTCGATCCAAGAGCTCTCGCGCCTCCTGGCCATGCTGGTGGACGAGGGGGCCCTGGTGCGCGTCAACAAGGAACTCCTGCTCGGCCGGGCGAACTACGACCGCGCGCGGGCCGCGGTGGCCAAGAATTGCGCCCAGCACGGCCGGCTGGAGATTCCGGCCCTGCGCGACGAGCTGTCCACCACGCGCAAATTCCTGATCCCGCTGCTCGAGCACTTCGACGCCGTGGGGTTGACGATCCGCCAGGGCGATCACCGCGTGCTGCGGCGCCGCTGATCACTTTCCGCGCGCCACTTCCTCCACGGCCCGTCGCGCCGAGAGCAGTCCGATGCGCGCGCACCAGCCCATGTTCCAGGGCTCCTTGTCGGTGGTGTTCTCCGGCGTGTCGCCCGCGGAGTGGTAGTAGTTGTCGAAGTCCACGCGCACCTGATCCCGCTCGCGCCAGGACTCCCCGGGCATGCCCGGCGTGCGCGGGTGCTCGGCGGGTTCGTCCCAGGCGCTGGTGAACAGCGTCAGGGCGGGGCGGGAACTCTGCCGGAAGGCCTCGCTGCCGCTGAAGATGTAGCTGTCGGTGCCCCCCAGGCTCTTGTTGGTGGCCCACAACTCGGGGAACCCGGGCTGCTTGCCGTGGTCGGCCAGCACCGCCAACACCGTGCGCACCAGGGGCACGTTGGCGGGCAGGTCGTCCGGCTCGATGTTGAACTGGTCCGCGCCCGAGCCGTAGCCCGCCTGGTCGTAGTTGAGCACGCCCAGCACGCGGCCATCCTGGTCCGCGCGGGCGAGCAGCGCGCGCGAGGAGTGGATCTCCGAACCCCAGATGGCGAAGCGCACCTCGCGCCCGGGCGCGGGCACCAACCCCTGGTCGATGCCCTGTTTCCAGGCCGTGGCGATCCCCAGCAGGGTGGCCATGCCGCTGGCATTGTCGTCGGCCCCCGGGCCGCCCGCGTCGCTGTCGCCGTGGGCGCAAAACAGGAAGTGCTCGTCCGTCCAGGGCGCCGCGCTCCGTGCGCGCCCGGGGAGGCGCGCGACCACCGTGCGCGGAGCCGCCTCTCGGATCTGGGCCTCCAGGTGCCATTGGATCTCCAGGGTCTCGCCGGCCGCGGTCGCGGCGGCCAGCGCCTCCTCGAGCCACTGGGCGTCGGGGCGCGAAAGCCCGAACACCGCCGCGGGGTTGTCGGCTCCTTCGCGCAGGTGCGAAATGCGCGGATAGGCCCCGTCCCGGGTGGTGTTGCCGCCCACGAGCACCACCGCGGGCAACGGGGCGCCGCCCTTCTCCAGTCTTCGGGGCGCCTTCTCCGCCAGCAGGGCCACGCCGGCGCCGGAGGTCTTCGACAGCGGGGCGCGGCCGCTGCTGGTGGGGGAGAAGCCGTAGGGCCACGCCGAGCCGAGGGTCCGGGGTTCCTCGGGCGGGCTGCCCGTTCCAGCGCCCGCGCGGACGCGGCGGGCCGTCACGCTCCAGGCCTTCTCCGCGTGGCACCAGCGCGGCGGGTCCTCGACCACGCGCACGTCCAGGCCGAGCTTCTGGAAGCGCGCCCGCAGGAATTCGGCCGACTGGTGTCCTGACTCGGTGCCCCCCATGCGCGGACCCAAGCGGCAGAGGTCGCGCACCCATTGCTGCATGGCGCTCTCGTCCACCAGCGCGGCGAGCTTCGTTTCCAGGCCGCGCTCCGCCTCCGACACACCGGGGGCGAGGGGAGGTCCTCCCCGAGGCCGGGGTCGGGGCGGGCGGCGTCGGGCCGTCCTGGGTGTGGGGGAGGGGCGGCGGCTGGCTCTGGAGCAGCACGGCCAACAGGGTCGCGACCGGCAGGCGTAGGTGGATCATCGTGGGTTGCCCTCGGGCCGGGACCGGCGGCCCGGCCCTGGGCGGGCCAGTATGACCGCCTGGAGCGCTCACCCGCCCTTGAGCCGGGGGCAGACGGCATTTTTTTCGGCCTCTTTCGAAGGGGCTTCGGATCGCGCGCTTCCGGGGCCGATATCCGCCCAGCACTCCGGAACCCCGGGACCGGGCGGGCGGCGGACCTTGAGCCATGGCTCGAGCACTCCCCGGACCCGCGCGCACTCCCCGTGGGCCGGCTGCGCATCCCATGGCAGAACAAAGCAACGACGGCGGCCGTCCCCGCGGGAACCGACCGGCCGACAACGCGAAGCAGGCGACTCCCGGCAGTCTCGGGCCCCAGCTCGGCTGGCAGGGCGGAGCCATGGCCGGCGACTTTCTGGGCTTGAACGACTCCCCGGCGCCGGCGCCGAATCGGGCTCCCGCGCAGGCAGCCGTTCCCCTGGGAGAGCCGCGTCCTTCGGCTGCCCATCCCCAGAGTCGGGCGCGAGCGGCCGCTGAGCTTCCCGTTGAGGAGAGCTGGCTCCTGGGCGGCGATGAGCCCGAGGCCTCCCGACCGACGGCCCACCCGACCCCGACCGTGACCAACCTGGGCGTGCCTGCGAGTCGGCCCGGCACCGGGCTTCCCAGGGCCCCGAACCCGACGCCCGCGAGCCTGGCTTCCGTCGCCTCCGCAGAAGCCTCCGTCGAGGAGTACTCCGAAGAAGAGACCGTGGACGAGGCGCAGTCCGAGGATTCCGCGCAGGACCTCGTGTCGGCGCACCCGCGTGCACCCGCCGTTCTCGACGCCTCGTGGACGGAGCCGCGGCCCGAGAAGCAGAGCTCCAAGCGACCGGTGCTGGTGGGCGCCTGCGTGGCGAGCCTGCTCGCCATCGGCGGCTACATCTACATCTCTCCGGGCGCCCCCGTGCAGCCCGGGAGCCAGACCGACACGCTGGTGGCCACGGGAACGACGGACACGCCCACCCTGGCGCCGACTCCAGGGGAGACACCGGAGGGACCGGCCGCCGACGCCCCGTCCGCGGGCGCGCCGAAACCGGGTTCGGAGCCCGCGGCCGACGCCGCGGGAACCGTCGATCCAAACCACGAGACCGTGAATCCGACCCCGGAGGCCTCCGCGGAGTCGCCTCTGGCGGTGGAGCTCGAAGCTCCGCCGAGCCCGAGCGAAGAGCCGCTGGCCCAGGTCCAGGAAGCCACGGGTCGGACGCCGGTGGACTTCAACGGCAAGCCGGTGGAAAACCCCATGCCGTTCGAAATCCCCGCAGGCCACGCGCCGGAATCCGGCGGGGTTCCCCCGGCCGAACCGGGCGAACTTCCGGGCTCGGTTCCCGAGGTGCGCGGTGGGCGCGGAGACGTGGCGCGGGTCGCGCCGCCGCAGGCTCCAGTCCCCGAAAGCGGCGCCTCGCCTGCTCCGAGCGTGCCCGTGGAGCCGTCGACGAGCCAGCCCACGGAGTCCGTGACCGCGGCCACTCCGGTGGCGGCCAGGGAGCCCCGCCCCGCCGATTCCGGAGCGCTCCCGGAGCCCTCGCCGCTTCCGCCCGCTCCGGCGCCTTCGACACCCGAAGGGACGGCGCCGGTGGCGAGCGCGGCCCCTGGGATTCGTCCCCGGTTCACGTTGCCCGGCGAGCCGGGGTCCGCGAACCCGGTGGTGGCGGTGATTCCCGAGCCGCCGAAGGCCGGCGAGCCCGGCCCCGCAATCGCGCAGCCCGGTACGGCGCCCGCGGTCCCGAGCGGGCCCGCGAACCAGCCCGTCTCCGGAGCACCCGTGGCGGCTGGCGGTCCGCAGCCCGGCCCCAAGGCCCCGAAGGGCCCTGAGGTCGCGCCGACGTCCACGCCTGCGGCCGAAAACGGCGGGGCACTCGCGGCGGAAGGCGCCGGAGGCGTGAAGGTCCTCGGCGCCCGCAGCGCCACCCCCGCCGACGGCGCGGGACAACGGCCCGGCGCGGACGAGCATCCGACCGCCGTGCCCACGGTGCCGCCCGTGGCCCCCGCGCTCGCCGCTGTGCCGCCCGCCCACTCTGGAATCCCGGGGCCCACGGGTCCCTCCGGGCCCCCCAACTCGGGGAACGCCCCGCTTCCGGGGACCTCCCCCGACCAGGCCGTGGCCGCCTCCGAGGCTCAGCCCCCGCCGGCCCATGAGACGCGCGAAGACGCGCTGCCGCCCCACGAAGTCGTGCTGCCGGCGGTGGCCATGGAGGGCGTGCGCGCCGCCGAGGGCAAGGACATGGACGGCGTCTGGACCGGCACCTCGGTGCCCATGGACCGCGTGGCGAGCCCGACCAAGCTTTTGACGCCGAGCGTGGGCGACGTGCGTGTCACGCTCAAGTCCAAGGACGTCTTCGAGGGCCGACTCTACGCCGTGGGTCAGAACTCGGTGTGGATCGAAGGTGCCTTCGGTCGCCTGGGGCTCGCCAGCGAGCGCATCACCAGCGTGGACAGACTCGCCGACGCCAACGCCGCCGCGGCCAATGCCGCGCCTGGCTTGCGCGAGGGCCGGGTCCGGATCAAGACCGGAAACACGTCGCTGCTCGGCCGTGTGGTCGGGGCCGAAGGCACCAAGGTCAAGGTGGTCACCGACAATGGACTGAAGCTCACGGTCGAGGCCAAGGACGTCGAGGTCTACCTCGACCCGCCGAAGATCGTGGTCAAGCAGGAAGCCAAGCAGGGCTGACCGGGCGCCGTGTAAGAGCTTCTGCGAGGGGGGGGAGGGGGGCGAGCGCCCTGCCTGCGGTTCCGGTTAGGCTGCCGGGATGAAGGCCACCCACCGACACCACAGGGTCACCCAAGTCCCCTCCGTTCCCTCCGTTCCCTCCGTGCCCGCGGCCGCGCGGTCGTCCTCGCTGGTCCTCGTCTCGCTGCTTTCCGCCTGCGCCAGCGCGGCCGGTGCGGCCCATGCGGCGGGCGTCGCCGTGGGCGCACAATCGCCGGCGGTGGAGGGGATGCGCTCGACGTCCCAGGACGCGGCGGCCGTGCCCGCGGGCATGCTGCGCTTCCCGGACGTGAGCGCCACGGACGTCGTCTTCGTCTACGCCGATGACCTGTGGCTCGTCCCCCGCGAAGGCGGAATCGCGCGGCCCCTGGCCAGCCCGCCGGGGCTCGAGGTGCTGCCGCGCTTCGCCCCCGATGGTGCGAGCATCGCCTTCGTCGGCAATTACGACGGCAATCGCGACCTACACGCTGCCCACCTCCGGCGGCATTCCGCGTCGCGTGACGTTTCATCCCTCGGGCGAGTCGTTGTGCAACTGGACCGGGGACGGCCGACTGCTCTACTTCACCAACGGCTTCGCGGGCCGCGACCGCATGGTCGAACTCTACAGCGTGTCGGCCCAGGGGGGGCTGCCTTCCAAGCTGCCCGTGCCCTATGGCGCCTTCGCCGACATTTCCGCCGACGGTCGCTGGCTCGCCTACACGCCGCACACCACGGACAACCGCACCTGGAAGCGCTACCGCGGCGGAATGTCCACGGACATTTGGATCTTCGATCTCCAGGAGCACACGTCGCTGCAGGCCACGACCTGGGAGGGCACGGACACCGCGCCCATGTGGCACGGCGGCACGTTGTACTACGTGTCCGATGAGGGCCCGACCCACCGCCAAAACCTTTGGAGCTTCGAGCCCAAGAGCGGCGCGCGCAAGCAACTGACGCGCTACGCCGACTTCGACGTCAAGTGGGCCTCCATGGGACCGGGCTCCGCGGGAGGCGGAGAGATCGTCTTCCAGCACGGCGCCGAACTCACGCTCTATGACCTGCAGGCCGGCACCACGCGCACAATCAAGGTCGAGATCCCCGGCGCGCGGCCCAAGCTGCGGCCCCGTGCCGTGGACGCCTCCAAGTTCATCGACAGCTGGGAGCTGTCGCCTTCCGGCAAGCGGGTGCTGCTCTCGGCCCGCGGGGACGTGTGGTCCCTGCCCGCCAAGGAGGGCTCGCCGCGCAATGTCACCGCCACCTCGGGGGTTGCCGAGCGCGACGCCTGCTGGAGTCCCGATGGGAAGTGGCACGCCTGGATGTCGGACGCGAGCGGCGAATACCAAGTGGTGCTCGCCCCGGCCGACGGCACCTCGGAACCACGCGAACTGACCCGTGAGCCGGGCATGTTCCGCCGGCTCCTGTGCTTCTCCGCGGATTCCAAGCACCTCGTGTTCACCGACAAGACCGGCGCCCTGTTCCTGCAACCGGTGGAGGGAGGTCCGGCCCGTCTCCTGGCCCGGGACACCTGGGTCGGCGACCTGATCGGCAGTGCGCCGAGCTTCAGCCGCGACGGCCGCTTCGCCGCCTTCTCCCGTTCGGACGATCGCACGGGCATCTCGCGCATCGCGATCGTGGACGTGGCGAGCGGCCAGGAGCAGTGGGTGACCTCCGGCATGTTCGACGACAGCCTGCCGCAGTTCGACCGCAAGGGCGACTACCTGTATTTCCGCCGTCGCGGCCACTTTTCGCCGCTGTACGGAGAGCTCGACACCTCGTTCCTCTACGCCGGCACCGAACAGTTGCTGGTGGTTCCCCTGCGGAAGGACTTGAAGTCGCCGTTCGCGCCGAAGAGCGACGAGGAAACGGGCGAGTCGCCGGAAAAGAAGCAGCCGGACACCGCCAAGGCCGGCGACGGCTCCGCCGCCGCCGCGTCCCAGCCGGTGGTCGCCGCGGCCGGCCAGGGCGCCGGGGATCCGGCGGGATCGAAGCCCGCGGACCCTGCGGAGGATGCCGCGAAGGCCGTGACCATCGACTTCGAGGACTTCGAACGGCGCGCCGTGCTGCTGCCCCTGGACCCGGGCGTGTTCACGCAGTTGGGGGTCAATTCCGACGGCGCCTTGCTCTTCGTGCGCGGTTCGATCCAGGGGATCAAGGCCAAGACTTCCCTGCAGGCGTTCGACGCCTTCGCCGAAAAGCCGGAGGCGAAGACGGTGCGCGAGGAGACCCAGGGCTTCGCCCTGTCCGCGGATGGCAAGCGCCTTCTCAGTCTGGAGGAAGCGGGGCCCATGCTCGGCGACGCCAAGGCCGAAGCCAAGTTCGAGGCCGTTTCCATCGCCGGGATGATGGTCGACATCGACCCACGCGCGGAGTGGCGCCAGTTGTTCGAGGATTCCTGGCGCATGATGCGCGACTTCTTCTACGACCCGGGCATGCACGGCGTCGACTGGGATGCGGTGCGCACCCAGTACGCCGTCCTGCTGGAGGACTGCGCCTCCCGCGAGGATCTGAGCTACGTGATCCGCGAGATGATCAGCGAGCTCAACGTGGGCCACGCCTACTACAACGGGGGCGACCTCGGCGACGAACCCCGCCGCGGCGTGGGCCTGCTTGGCTGCGACTACCGCCTGGAGGATGGCGCCTACCGCATCGCACGGATCCACGAGGGCGCCGCCTGGGACGCCGATGCTCGCGGTCCGCTCTCCGAGCCCGGCGTGGACGTCAAGGAAGGGGACTACGTTCTGGCGGTCAACGGCATCCCCCTGGAAGCCACCCGGGATCCCTGGTCCCCGTTCCAGGGCCTGGCCGACCGCGTGGTGACGCTGACGGTTTCCCAGAAGCCCCTGCGCGATGCCTCGGCCCGCACGGTGGTGGTGCGCACCCTGTCCAGCGAACGCGACCTCCGGTATCGGGCCTGGATCGAGGCCAACCGCAAGCGCGTGGCCGACCGGACCGAGGGCCGCGTCGGCTACGTCTATGTGCCGAGCACAGGCCTCGACGGCCAGAACGACCTGGTGCGGCAACTGCAGGGACAACTGCGCGCCGAGGCGTTGATCATCGACGAGCGCTGGAACTCAGGCGGCCAGATCCCCACTCGCTTCATCGAATTGCTGAACCGCCCCGTGACCAACTACTGGGCGCGCCGGGACGGCAAGGACTGGACCTGGCCCCCGGACTCGCACCAGGGCCCCAAGTGCATGCTCATCAACGGTCTCTCGGGCTCCGGCGGCGACGCCTTCCCCTTCTACTTCCGACAGGCCGGCCTGGGCAAGCTGATCGGCCGCCGCACCTGGGGCGGCCTCGTGGGCCTCTCCGGCTACCCGCACCTGATCGACGGCGGCGACATCGAAGTGCCGAGCTTCGCCTTCTACGAACGCGACGGCACCTGGGGCATCGAGGGCCACGGCGTGGACCCCGACATCGACGTCGTCGATGACCCCGCGCTGATGTGGCAGGGCGGCGACCCTCAATTGGACCGCGCCATCGCCCTGATGCAGGAGGAACTGGTGAAGCACCCCTACGTGGCACCGGGGCGGCCGGCCTACCCGGACCGCAGCGGCATGGGACTCCCACCCAGCGACAAGTGACGATACTGCCCCGCATGGCCGCGGAAATGTCCCGTTGGCCTGCCACCGGCGCCCGGTTGGGGCGGTCGCTTCAGGGTCCCCTGACCCTGAGGTGCGCCGTCCATGTCGAACCGCCCGACCTGCTGTCCCCATTCTGATTGCCCGTCCCGTTCCGGAGCGCCCTTCAGTTGCCGGCGCGACGGTCATTTTCAGCGCGATCTCGAGCCCCGCGCCGTCCAGCGCTACGAGTGCAGTGCCTGCGGGCGCGGGTTCTCGGATCAGACCCTGCGGGTGGACTACCGCCTGAAGCGGCCCGGTCTCCTGGAGCGCTTCTTTCTCGACCGGGTCTCGAAGGTCACCCACCGCCAGTCCGCCCGCAATCACAAGTGCTCGCGCAGCACCGAGGAGCGCCATTTCAAGCGCCTGCGGGAGCACTGCCGGGCCTTTCACGACAAGGAGATGGCGTCGATGGCCGCCCGCGGCGGCCTGGGAGAGACCTTCCTCCTGGACGAGCAAGAGACCTTTGAGCACAGCCGGCTCAAGAAGCCGGTCACGGTGCCGGTGCTGATCGAGAAGGCGAGCGGCTTCGTGTTCGACGCCCGGGCGGGAGCGATGGCGCCGCGAGGCCGGAAGCGGGCGCGCAAGGGAAGGACCAGCCCCCCGGCCGCCGGGGCGCTGGCGTCCGAGCCGCGGCTGCTTGGGGGGATCGATCCGAGAAGCGTGCCGGTGGTCCATCGCACGCTCGAAGCCAGGGCCGGCAGCGCCCTCGAGTCAGCCCCCCAGGGCGGCGCAGCGGGCCAGGCCGAGGGGGCGGAGATACCCCGGGCCCAACTACTGTTGCCCCAGAATGCCGGCCCGGAAACCCACGCGGGGCAGCCCCCTGCGCCCACGTCGGATGCCGCGGGCGGGCCCCAAGGCGGGCCCCCTCCAAGCTCCAAGCCCCCGGCGCGGCGCCGCAGCGAGTCCCGGGCGAAGGTCAAGCAGGCCTTCGAGCTGCTGCGGGAGTGCAGCCCCAAGGACAAGCCGATCACCGTGCGCACCGACATGAAGAAGACCTACGCCACCTTGCTGCGCAGGATCTTCGGCGCGCGCTGCCTGCACCAGCGCACGATCTCGACCAGGAAGCGCGACACCAGAAACCCGCTCTGGCTCATCAACCACACTCTGGCGCGCACCCGCGACGGCCTTTCGCGCCTCGTGCGCCGCAGCTGGGCCGCCTCGAAGCTCCGTCAGCGCCTCGAGGGACACCTCGCCATCTGGATCTGCTACCGAAACTACGTCCGGGACATGACCAACCACGACCCTGGAAAGACACCCGCCATGGCCCTCGGACTGCACGCCAGCCCCTGGTCCGCCCAGTCCCTGCTCCGGCTCCGCGTCCTCCCCTGAAACCAATCCGCGGCCATGCGGGGCAGTATCCGTCAGTTCCTCAGGAAGGCACCGAAGGCGAGGAAGACGAAGCCGAAGAGGATTGCCCCGATGCCGAGGACGATCCGAAGCCAGCCCATGGCGACCGCCTTCTTGCCGGACATGGACGTGGGCTTGCCGAGCGCGGAGAGGAGTGCGGCGCGCTTGCCGGTTTCCTCGGCCTCGCGGGTGCGGATGTTGTTGCGGCCGACGAGGATCAGGTAGGCGCCGAGGGCCAGGCAGACTCCGAGCACGGCCAGTCGTTGACCGAGGGGTTCTGAAGGGGCCAGGAGTGCGGTGTGCATGGTGGGTTCCCTGGGGGGCCGAGGGACGGAGGCGGGAGCTTACCTCCCCGGACCGGGGGGGCATCGGGCGGAAGTTGGACGTGCGGGAGCGTTCCCCGGGTCGAAGCTCGGGGACCCGTGAGCGCACGGGGGATGCCGTGGCCCAAGGCGCCGGGCGGGCGGGGAGTTTCCTGGTGCCGGACCGCGACACCTGTCCGCAAGGGGGCGGGGGTCAGAGGACCTGCTCATCGCCGCTGTCGGAGGCGCTCCGGAGCAGGGCCAAGGGTGCGCGCCGACAGTGAAGAGGTTGGGGCAGCCCGGCCCGCGGCGGGGACGCGCAGCCGAGGGCGCGGCCCTTCGCGGGGACAGTGGTGACGGGTCGCGGGCCCCGGGCGTACCCTGGGAAGGCATGAACTCCCAATGGCTGGTGGCCCCGATCTTCGTTGCGGCGCTGGTCCTCGGCGCCTTGGCGACCTGCCAGCGCGAGGGGGAAATGCTCACCGATCGCTACCACCACCTCGGCAACGACACGACCGAGGACTGGAAGGAGGCCGATCCCAAGCCCGAGGGGAAGCGGCTGGAACTGAAATTCGAGTCGAGGGCGAACGCGGGTGAGTGGACGCTCTATCTGGAACAGCGCAGCATCGACGACCCCTGGCGGTTGCGATTGAACGGGGCCGAATTCGCGCGGCTCCGGCCGGCTCCGGGGCTTTTGGCCCAAGCCTATTCGGTGCCGGCGGGCCTAGTGCGGGAAGGGGCGAACCTGCTCGCCTTCGTTCCCGACCAACCCAACGACGACGTGGTGATCGGCAAGGTGCGACTGGTGGAGCGTTCGCTGCGGGAGATCCACGACACGCAGCCGGTGCTGGTCAGCGTGCTGGACGACGGCAGCGGAGCCGCGATTCCGGCGCGGGTCAGCATCTTCGACGCGGCGGGCTTGCCGGCGCCCATGTACTACGCCGAATCCCCAGGAACGGCGGTGCGGGATGGCGTGCTCTACGTTTCGGTCGGCCAGACCCGGATCGAACTCCCCAGGGGGACCTACGTGTCCCACGCGACCCGCGGCGTCGAGTGGAGCGCTTCGCGCCTGGAACTGGAGGTGCGGCCCGACACGGAGAACGTCCTGGTCCATCGGCTGCGGCGCGAGCTCGACACTCGCGGTTTCGTGGCCGCGGACACCCACATCCACACGCTGCAGTTCTCCGGCCACGGCGACGCCAGCGCCATGGAGCGGCAGGTGACCCTCGCCGGCGAAGGGGTCGAGTTCGCCGTGGCCACCGACCACAACCACCAGACCGACTACGGGCCGTTCCAGCGCGAACTGGGACTCAGCGCCTACTTCACGGCGGTCACGGGCAACGAGGTGACCACCGACGTGGGACACTTCAACGCCTTTCCTCTCGACCCCGCCGGCAAGTTGCCGGATCACCGTCTGAAGGACTTTCCGCAGATCGTCGCGGGCATTCGCCAGCACGGCGCCAAAGTCGTGATCCTGAACCACCCGCGCTGGCCCAGCCACGAGGACAGCCCCTTCGCCAATCACCGGCTTCACCGGGACACCGGGGCCTTCGGCACGGGACTTTCGCTCACCATGGACGCCACCGAGCTGGTCAACTCGACCACGGTCGAGGAAGACCCGCTGTTCCTCTTCACCGACTGGTTCGCGCTGCTCAACCGCGGCGTGCGCATCTTCGCCGTGGGTTCCTCGGATTCCCACACGGTGGGGGAGCCCGTGGGCGGCGGCCGGACGTGGGTCACCGGCGCGGACGAGGATCCGTCCCGACTCGATGTGGATGCCCTGTGCCGCGCGATTCGCGAAGGGCACACCTCGATCGGCATGGGGATGTTCGCCACCGTGAAGGTCAACGGCAGCGCGGCCATGGGCGAGACCCTCGCGGCGCCGCTCCAGGGTGGACCGCTGCGGGTGGAGCTGCGCCTGCAGGCGCCTTCCTGGGCGTCGCCGCGGCGAGCGCTCCTGTTTCAGAACGGCGCGCTCGTCCAGGAGCGGCCCCTGGTTCCGCGCGCGGGAGCCCCCATGGACGAGCACCTCGCGTGGGACGTGCCCCTCGACGGCAACTACGATCGCCACCTGGTGTGCGTGGTCGTGGGCGACGCGCCCGGCCCTTTCTGGCCCACCACCAACCCCTACACCCTCGCCGCCACCAATCCGGTATTCGTGGACGTGGACGGCGGCGGCTGGAGCAGTCCCCGGGAGACCGCCGCGGCGCGGCTCGCGGCCTGCGGTCCCGGCCCCGAGGCCGTGGCTCGGGCCCTGCTGGGAGGGGACGATGCCGTGGCCCTGCACCTGCTGGACCTGTACTCCGAAAAACTGCGCTCCCAGGGCGTCGGCCCGGCCGGCCTGCGGGAGGCGCTGGCTCAGGCCTCCGTCGGCCTGCCCCCGGCCTGGGAGAGGGCCCGACGCCTGCTGGCCGGGCTCTGAGTGTCACTCCCTCCCAACCGCCCCCTATCAGTCATCGGTTCCCTGCACGAAACTGACCCTATGACGCACTCCGCGCTCCTCCGCCCGCCCGCTTCGTCCCGACCGGCGCCTCTGTGGCCCAGTTCCCCGTGGGGCCCCTCGAGCCGCGGTCTCCCATGGCATCGGGATCCGGGGGCCGCGGCCGGGGCGACTTCCGCCTCGAACCGGGCGGCCGCCGTGTCGCGACCGGGCTCCCACGCCGAGGTGGGGGGGGCGCGCGCCGCGCTGCGGGCCGTGCTCCTGCTGCTCGTCGCCTGGCTCGTCCTCGCGGCACCTGGAAGAGCCCAGGGGGAGGAGACCGTTCGCGACTTCCGCAAGTTCTACCGCGAGGCCAAGACGACCGCCGAGCGTGTGGAGTACGTGCTCAGCCTGGAGAAGATCGAATCGACGGGCGTGGTGGACGTGCTCGTTCCGGTGCTCAAGTCCGAGGAACCGGACGTGGTTCGCGCCGCCATTCGGGTGCTCGCCGGCTTCAAGACTCTCGAGCCGGTGGATGCGCTGGTCAAGACCGCCGAGAGCGACAAGACCGAGTCCGTGCGCCTGGGGATCTTGCAGGCCATCGGACAGGGGCGCTACACCAGCGCCGCTCCGGCGCTCCTGGCCATGCTCCCGGACAAATCCTGGGACGTGCGGCGTCGGGCCGTCGAGGCCCTGGGCGCCTTCAAGGACGCGGCCCATGGGCCGGCCATCGCGGCCCTGTGCGTCGACCCGGAACCCGCGGTGCGCGGCTCCGCCCTCGACGCCCTGGCGCTGCTCAAGTCCGAGCTCGTGATCGCGCCGGCGATCTCGTCCCTGGCCGACCCCATCTGGCAGGTGCGCGCCAGCGCCATCGGCGCCCTGGCCAAGGTGCGCCGCCAGGAGTCCATCGAGCCCCTGATCAACCGCCTGGCCGTGGAGGAGGGCCGGCTGCGCATGGACATCGGGCTCGCGCTCGACGAGATCACCGGCAAGACCCTGGGGGATCGCCACGAGATGTGGCAGCAGTTCTGGTCGAGCTACAAGGACCGCTTCAAGATCCCCACGGACGCGGAGCTGGCCAAGCTGCGTCAGCAACAAAAGGAAACCCGCGAGAAGTACAAGCCGTCGGGTCCCCAGACCACCTACCACGGCATCGATTCGCCCTCGCGCTCGATCCTGTTCGTGATCGACGTGTCCGGTTCCATGGAGAACCTCGTGGTGGAAAAGGAGCGCTTCCAGGACGGCGGCTACCCTTCGATGATGCGCATCGACATCGTCAAGGTGGAGCTGGCGCGCACCATCGAGCGGCTCGAGCCCTACGTCAAATTCAACATCCTGGCCTTCGGCACCGACGTGAAGCCGTGGAAGAAGGAACTGGTGCCCGCCAACGTGCTCAACCGGACCGCTGGCAAGGACTGGGCACTCAAGCTCGAGCCCCTGGGCGGCAGCTCGAAGCAGGACCTGGCCAGCGTGGGCCTGACCGGGGCCGCGAATCTGGAGGCCGGCAAGACCAACACCTGGGGCGCCCTGTCCTGGGCCCTGGGCATCGCGGGCCGGGGGGCCAAGGACAAGAACTACGCCGTGGCCGTCGACACCGTCTTCTTCCTTTCCGACGGCCGGCCGTCCCACGGCGACTACGTGGACCCGGAGGACATCCTTCGGGAATTCCGGGCGGCCAACAAGCTGCGCAAGGTGGTGCTCCACACCATCGCCATCGGCGAGTTCCAGAAGGACTTCATGAAGCGCCTGGCCGAGGAAAACGGCGGCGTTTTCGTGGATCTGGGCCGCTGACCGCCCGGGACCCGGGGCAGGGGTACACTGGGGGGCGGGAAGGCCGGAGAGCGGCGCAGGTGGATTGACAGCCCTGCTCGCCGTCCGTAACTTCTCCAGCCCAAATTCGTCGCGCCTCCGGGGAGTCCACCAGGAGTTCCCAGGGGCGCGGTCGGATGGGCAAACGGGGCGTGGCTCAGCCTGGTAGAGCGCTGCGTTCGGGACGCAGAGGTCGGAGGTTCAAATCCTCTCGCCCCGACCACATTTTCCCCGCGGGCAGGGGCGACGGGCCATTCCCGGCCCCCCCGCCGAGGTCGCGCCGGCCCCGCTGCCGTCGGATTCGGCCCCGTCGGCCCCGTCGGCCCAGCGCGGCGCCTGCCGGCCCCTCGCGGGCCGCGCGCCCGAGGATTCCGGGTCCGGGATTTCCAGCGCCAGCACCGCGACTCCGCGGTCTTCCGGTCGCTCTCGCCGAGCGGCCGCTGTAGCCTCGGCCGGGGCCCGACGCTACCCCGCGCGAATTCCCCCGCTCCCTCTCCCGTGCGCCGCGCATGGCGGCACCGATTCTCATGTGGCTCCGCCTGATCTCCCTGCCGCTGGCGCTCCTCCCGTGGCTCCCTGTTCCCCAGGGCGATCCCGCGCCGGCGCTAGTGCCGCGGCCGCCGCTCTCGGCACCCGTGCCCGCCGAGCAGCAGATCTTCTGGCAGCGCTCGTTGGCGGATGCGCAAGCCCTCTCCACGGCCCAGGGTCGGCCGATCCTCGTGGCCGTCAACATGGACGGCGAGTCCGCCTCCGAGAACATCGTGCGCGAGCGCTATCGCGACCCGAAGTTCGTGGCATTGACACGGCGCTTCGTGTGCCTGGGAGCCAGCGCCTTCCGCCATGGGGAGCGCGACCACGCCTTCGACGGCACGCGCGTGCCCTCTCCGCGTCTGGGAGAGATCACCAGCGGGGAAGCCATGGCCCTCGAGCCCGTGCTGTTCGAGCGCTTCCTCGGCGCCGAGCGCGTCGCTCCGCGCCACGCGCTGATCCTGCCCGACGGCACCAAGCACTTCGATCTCTACCGGCTGTTCGATCTGCGCGATCTGGATCAGGCCCTGGCCGACGCCCAGTCGCTGGCGCCGGAGCCCACGCCCGTGAGCGACGGCCCCACCGACGCCGCCTCCCTGTCCGACGCGGACTGGCGCGGACTGGCCGCCGGCCGGGACGCGCGCGAGCGCACGCGCTTCGAGAACCTGCTCCGAGCGCCCGCGCCCGTTTCCCAGGTGGAATCCGCCCTGCGGGCCATCGCCGAGGTGGGGGATGGGGGGTGCGTGGAGGCCCTGCGAGTGGCCCTCGGTCGCTCCGCCGAAGCCCCCGGGCGCATCGTCCCGGCCTGCGTGGACGCGGCCCTGGCGCGCGGATTCGCGGCCGAGCTGGCCTCGGCGGTGCGCGAGGGGATCATGGACGTCCCCGAGGGCCCGGTCCGCGTGGGACTTGGGGCGCGCCTGGAATGGCTCGAGGCCCTGGCCCAGTTGGACGGGGCCGGCGCTTCCAGTCGTTCGCTGATCCTGTCCTACGCGGTGTCCGGCTCCGGCGAGGACGAGCGCGGAGTCGCCCTGGGCGCCCTGGCTGCTCCCGATTTCGACGGCGGGAGCGAGGCGCTGGCGGCGGCCATCGAAACCGCGGGCGGCCCCCTGGATCCCGCGCGGGTCCTGACCCAGGCCGCGGCGATCCCCCGCGGGACGCCCTGGCGCGCAGACGACAGCCTGGCCACGCCCCAGGAGCTCGAGGCCGAACTCGAGGCCGCCGATCAGCTGCTCTCGCTCCAAGCGGCGGATCCACGGGCCCAGTTGCGCTTCGGTCGCGCGGCCCTGACCTGTGCCCGCTCGCGACTGTTGACGGGCGGCGCGGCCATCGACCTGCTGCTCACAGACGCGGCCAGCGCCCTGGAGCGGGCCGCGCGCGCTCTTCCCGGCGACCCCGAGCCCTGGCTCCTGTGGGCACGCTGCGCCTACCTGCGCTCGGACTTCGCGGCGGAGGAGACCGCGGCCCTCGGGGCCTTGTGGGCAGCCGCCCCCCTGGACCCGGCCCACGAGGATCTGCTGTTGGGCCGCGTGCAGGGAGAGGGCGGTGAGCTGGCCCTCGCCGCCGAAGCCCTGGCGGGGAACCACGCCCGCCTGGAGGCGCTGCGCTGGCAGGCCGACGCCAGCGCGCGGCTCGTCGCCTCCCGATCCGGCGGCGATCTCGCCACCGAAGCCGCGGGCCTGGCCCGGGGCCTGCGGGCGGCCGCGTTGGCGGCCCTCTCCCCCAACTCCACGCCCACCGACTGGCTGACGTTCTCGGCGATCCACGCGGCCCTGGGCCGCCGCGCCGAGGAGATCGCGATCGCCCGCGCGGCCCTGGAGTTCTTCCCGGAGGACCAGGAGTTGCGCGGCGCTTTCTACCGAGGCCTCTGGGATCGCGGCTGGACCCGCGAGGCCCGCCGACAGAGCGAGGAACTTGCGCAGCGCCACGGGAGTTCCGCCGCCGCCCGTTGGTACGTGGGCTACGCCGCCATGCGCGAAGGGGACAGCCTGCGACGCGCCGAGGATCCCCAGGCGGCGCTGGCCGCCTACGGGCTCGCGGACGCGGCGTTCCAGGCCAGCGCGCGCATGGAACCTGGGTTTCAGGACAGCGCCGACCACTACCGCGCCCTGGCGGCCCTGGGCAGCGGCTTCGCGCACCTGCTCGTGGACGAGCGCGCCGCGGCCGCCGAGGCCCTGATCCGGGGCATCGCCATCCGACCCTCGATTGCGGACGTGCGCGATGCCCTCGATCGCGAGGCCGTGGACCTGTTGGACGGGGCACTCGAGTGGCGCCTGAGCGGCGAGAGTCCCGTGGATCCGGCGTCGCTCGCGCGCTCCCTGGGGGCTGCCGACCCCGGAAACACACGCTGGGCACGCAGCATTTCGGACAGCGAGTTGCGCGAAGGCCTGAGGGCCGACGGGCGCAAGCAGCCGGCCCGCGGGGACCGCCACATGCTGCGGGCCATCGAGATCGCTCGACTGGCCCAGGGGCCCGAGGCGGGGGACGAGGACCGACGTGCCCTGGCCCAGGCGCTGACCGTGGAGGCCGAGCGTCGTCTGGCGCGGGCGGACTTCGAATCGGCGAGGCCGCGACTTGCGGAGGCTCTGCTGCTGCTCGGGGAACGCCCGCTGGCGTCCGGTGCCTCGGATGGGGAGTGGGTGGAGCTCGCCGCGAGGCTGCGGGGCGCCCTGGGGGATGCTCGACCCGTCTTCCGACCTGGCCGTTGACCGATACTGCCCCGCATGGCTGCGGAAGTCGGCATAAACGGCTGCTAGAAAGCCAGTTACGAATGCTCGGGCGTGCGGGGCGGAAATCGGCCTTGGCGGGGTCCCCAGGGCCGATCCGGGAGGGTACCGGCCCGAACTTCCCCAGCCATGGGGGCCAGTATCCCCGGCTTCACCCGCGGAGGGTGCGTGACCCCAGGCGTGGAAATCGGTTTTCCTGTTTCCCAGGGGCCCCAAATCGGGCAAGCTTTTCCTGTGGGCAGCCTCGGTGCTGCCGGGAAACTGGAGACGTTTCCGCACGCCGCCCGGCCCCTGATCGGCCCGCGCGGGCCTGATTGGGCCTGCGCAGTTCCGAAGCGCTCGCCGGGCTCCCAAGACGCCCCGCGGGGCCCCCGGGGAGCCCAGGGACGCACCAGGGGCTCGGCTGGTCCTCCTCCGGGACCTCCGGGTACCGTCCGGTACCGTCGGCGCGCGATCGCGAACTGCGCCGCAGTCCACGCGCCACCGAAATTGATCGATCCACGTTCCGAGACCCTCCCCCGGAGATTCTCGGACCCGGTCGGACGCTCCTCGCCACCGCTGGTTCCCGCGAGGACGCCAGGCCACGCACCATGCCCGATCCGTCCGCGCGGGGAGTTCCCCGGGCGCGGGACGACTGATTTCCTTCACTGGCGCCCCTGCGCCGAATTCGCGCCCGGCGCCGCCGGGAACGCGACCTGTGCAGGTGGTTCCAAACCCTCTGGGGAGGCCCAGACCTTGCCTCGCGACGACAAGAACCGATCCTTCGACCCTGACTCCATCCCCTTTGGAGCCATGGACGTTCCTCCGGATGCCCTCCGCGCCCGGCCCAAAGCGGCACCCGCTTCGACGCCAGCGGCGCCGCCCGTGGTGACTCGGGACAGCCAGGCTCCCCGGGATGCCCGGCCCGTTCGCGACACCCGTCAGGCGCGCGAGATGCGCGAGCCCCTGGGGCCCCAGTCGGCCCAGCCCCCCCAGCCGCCCCAGGCGCTGCAGCCCTCCCAGGCCGGTGGCCCCGAGCCGTCCCAGGCCCAGCAGCGTCCGGGCGCGGGTGGGGGCGACGACCGTCGCGACTGGCGCAAGCCCGAGAATCGGCGCGGCCATTCGCGCCGGGGTGGCCGTCGTCGAGGCCGCAACCGCGACGGCAGGCCCGACGGCCCCATGGAAGCCCAGCAAGGCGCCTCCGAGGGTGGCGCCGGTCCCCAACGCGAGGCCGGACGCCAGGAGGGCCCTGGGCCCCAGGGCGACGGCGAAGCCAGCGAACTGCGCCGGGACCACCCTGACCAGCGGGAGTTCTTCGGACACGAGCCCGAGGGGCGGGAGCGGGCCCCCTGGGGCCCCGGCCGTGATTCCGGCGAGCGGGGAACCCCGGCCGGTCGCGGCCCCTACCCCGATTCGCTCCCCGGCCGAGGGGACCGCGAGGATTCCGGCGCTGCTCCCGGGGACTTCGGCGGACAGCGGGGCGCCGGCTTCAGCGGGCACCCGGGGGACCGCGGGGGCGATTTCAACGACCGACGCTTCGGCCGCCGCAAGCGCCGTCGGCGCGGAGGCGGCGGGGGAGCGTACCCGCCGACGCAAGGGGGGCACCCAGGTGGGCACCAGGGCGGCCACCCAGGCGGGCCGCAAGGTGGGCCGCAAGGTGGGCCCGGGGGCTTCCCCCAGGGCGAAGACGGATCCGGTGCGGACGAAGAGGGCTCGGCGACGGCGCTCGAACCCCGCGGGGAGTTCTCCCCGGGGCCCGGCGCCCGGCAGCACGGCTCCTACGGCGCCCAACGCCACGCCCAGCCCGCGCCCGAGCCGAGGTCGGAGGTGGTGGGCATGTTCATGCCCGAGAAGGGCAGCACCGGCTTCCTGCGTTCCGCCGAGCGCCAGTTCCTTCCTTCGCGGGACGACGTGTTCGTGTCGGCCCAATTGGTGGCGCGCCACAAGCTGCGGGAGGGCTGCCTGGTGCGCGGTCCCGTGCAGCGCGGCGGTCAAGGAGGCTGGCAGCTCTCGGACATCGTCGAACTCGACGGCAAGCACCCGCGGGAGTGGACGCAGGTCGTCTCCTACAAAAAGCTCGTCAGCATCGACCCGGACTTCCACTACGAACTCGGCAACCAGACCGGGGACGTGTCGATGAAGATCCTGGACTTGATCTGTCCCATCGGCCGCGGCACGCGCGGCCTCCTGGTGGCGCCGCCGCGCTCGGGCAAGACGATCCTGATGCAGAAGTTCGCCTGCGGCATCCAGGAGCACTACACCGACGTGCAGCTGTTCGTGCTGCTCTTGGACGAGCGCCCCGAGGAAGCCACCGAGTGGAAGCGCATCATCAAGCCCCCCGGGCATGGTGTTCGTCTCCACCAACGACGAGCGCGCCGACAACCACGTGGCCCTGGCCGAGGCCGTTTGGGCCCGGGCGACGCGCCTCGTGGAGCTGGGGCAGGACGTGGTGCTGGTGCTCGACTCGATCACGCGCATGGCACGGGCCTACAACAACGTGCAGGGCAACTCAGGCAAGACCATGTCCGGCGGCCTGGACACGCGCGCCATGGAGCGTCCCAAGCAGTTCTTCGGCTCGGCGCGCAACACGGAGACCGCGGGCAGCCTGACGATTCTGGGCACGACCCTGGTGGACACCGGCTCGCGCATGGACCAGGTGATCTTCGAGGAGTTCAAGGGCACCGGCAACATGGAGCTCGTGCTCTCGCGCAAGCTCGCCGACCGGCGCATCTTCCCCGCGATCGACATCGAGAAGTCGGGCACGCGCAAGGAAGAGAAGCTGATCAGTTCGCGGCGCCTGAAGCAGGTGCAGATCCTGCGGCGCGTGCTGCTGAAGATGAACTTCGTCGAGGCCATGGAACTGCTGATCACGAAGCTCGAGGACGTCGACGACGTCGACACGTTCCTCAAGCGCTTCGAGGTCGACCCGGACAAGTGATGTCCATGGCGAGGCGCTGGCGCGAACTCCTACCGCTCACGGCGGTGCTGGCCCTGGCGCTGCTCCTGCGCTTCCTGCCGCTGGAGCACGGCGCGCCCCGCAACTATTTGCCCGACACCCATGCCGTGCGCGCCGCGCTCGGCATGGCGAAGGACAAGGATCTGGCGCCGCCGGTGGGCAAGTACTCCACCTACCCGTACCTGATGCCCTACCTGCTGCTGCCGGTCTACGGCGCGCAGTACGCCCTGGGCAAGGCCAACGGGGAATGGCGCGGGCCCGAGGAGTACGGCAACTTCGTCGCCGCCCATCCCGAGCGCGTGGCCGTTCCGGCGCGGGCCCTGGTGGCCTGCTTCGGCGTGCTGACCGCCCTGGCCGTGTACGCCGCCTCCCGCGCGGCGGGCCTGCGCCGCGGCGCGCTGGCGGCCGCGTTCCTGACGGCCACCGGCCTGTTGCACGTGCAGATGTCCGTTCAGGAACGTCCCTGGGTGATCGTGGTCCTCTTCGGCGGCCTGTGCCTGTGGGCTCTCCTCGACTACGCCAAGACGCGGCGCCTGCGCTCCCTGATCGCCGCCGGTGCCCTGGCGGGACTCTCCTTCGCGACCCACCAGGCCGGCGGGTTCTTCGCGCTGCTCGTGGCCGCCACCTGGTGCTTCTCCGCGCCGCGGGCCGGCGACTGGCGCGGCAAGCCGCTGTGGACCCGGGTCTCCGGAGCGTTGCTCGCCGCGCTCGCCTGCGTCGTGGTGGGCGTGCTCTGCGGCCACGGCTACTACCTGTTCCATGGTTCCGTGGGTGGGGAGCACATGGCCGGGGGGACGCGGGCCGCCGAGCACTTTTCCATCGGCGGCCAGGCCCTGCGCACCGGGTTTTCCTGGCAGTCCTTCCTGCACCTGGGCTCGGCCCTGGCGGGCTACGACCCGGTGCTTCTGGTTTTGGGGGTCCTGGGGCTGCCCTTCGCCTGGCGCATCGCCTGCCTGAGGGGGCCCCTGCTGTTCACGCTGGCCTACGCCGCGTTTTTCCTGTTCAACCCCTCCGACCACGTGCGTTACCTGCTGCCGCTCACGGTGCTGCTCGCCCTGCCCGCGGGCGTGGTGTGCGACCTGGTGATGGAAAGGCGCCTGGGGCGCGTGGCCGTGCTGGTGCTGTTTTCGCTGCCGCTGCTGCAGGCCTCGCGCCTCGTCTGGCTCCTGCGCCAGGAGGACACGCGCGCCGAGGCCGAGCGGCGCATCGAGCTGCTGGTCTCGAACCCGAGTTCCTCCCTCAGGGTCGCCATCGACCACAACGGGCCCCAGGTCGAGCTCTCCAGGAAGGCCCTGGAGGAGCTGGCCCTGCTGCGGCCCCTGCGCACGCGCGAGGAGCGGCGCCTGGCACTCTTGAAGGCCGGCCTGGAATCGGGCGCCCGGCCGGGAGTGCCCGCGATCTTCGTCGAGGAGCTGTTCGGATTCGACGACGCGAGCGGCAGCTACACCGTGGCGAGCGGGCGCCGGAATCTCGCGCCGACGCCCGTGGCCATGTTCCAGGCCCTGGGGATCACGCACTTCGTCCTGGTGGATCGCCGGCCGGCCCGGCCCCTGGATGGCACGCGCGAGCCCTACCTGGGCCCCCTGGCGGCCGGCTGGAGTCCGGTGTGGTCCATCGATCCGTCGCGGCCGCAGGGCACCACCGACGAGGCTCTGCTGCCGACGGAGATGGACTTCCCGCTGCGCGGTCTGTGGTCCGTGGACCGGCCGGGGCCGAAGATCACGCTCTACGCCCTGCCCTGAGGCGGCGAGCGGCGGCGCTTCAGGGGGCGCCCAGGTGTTCGGTCAGGAAGCGCTCGATGCGCTTGTACTGGTCGAGCCAGTGGGCGCCGTCGGTGAAGGCGTGGTCCTGGCTGGGGTAGAGCATGACCTCGAACTCCTTGCCCTGGTCGATCAGCGTCTCCATCAATCGGATCGTGTCCTGGGCGAAGACGTTGGAGTCCATCATGCCGTGCAGCAGGAGCAAGGGCTTGGTCAGCTTGTGGGCGTGGTCGATGGGCGAGGAGCGCGCGTAGCTTTCGGCGTGGGTGGACGGCCGGCCGAGGCGCGGCTGGGTGTAGCCCGGGTGGTAGGTGCGCCAGTCGGTCACCGAGCGCAGGGCCGCGCCCGCGGTCCAACGCTCGCCCTGGGTGAACAACGCCATCAAGGTCAGGAAGCCGCCGTAGGAGCCGCCGTAGCAGCCCACACGCTTTTCGTCCACCACGCGGCGGCGCGCCAGCTCGTCCACGGCCGAGGCGATGTCCTGGAGCTCCAGTTCCCCCAGCCGGAACTGCACGTCCGTGCGAAACGCTCCGCCGTAGCCCGCGCTGCCGCGGTAGTCGACGTCGAGCACCACGTAGCCCAGCTCCGCGAGCCGCGAGTGGAACATCAGGTTCGGCTCGTACTCGGTCATCGAGTCGGTGACGTTCTGCAGGTAGCCCGCGCCATGGATGAACACCACCAGGGGCCGCGGCCGGTCGGGGTGGTCCAGGCTCGTCGCGCGCGGCAGGAAGACGTGGCTGTGCACCGCGGCGCCCAGGGGGCCGCGGGTCGTGAGCCGCAGGGGGCGGATCCAATCGCGCTCGAGGAACTCCCGTGGCGCCACCCGGGTCAGGGCCGTGGCGACGCCGGCGGGCGCGCCGGGGAGTTCGACCAGCGGGGCGGTCCACAGTTCGGCGGGGGTGAACAGGCGGCTGTGCATGAACACCACGCGGGAGCCCGTGTCCGCCACCTGGGCATCCATGTTGGAGCCCGCCGGCGCCTCGATGGCGTGGATGCGGCCGTCGGGGGAGATCCAGGCGGCCTCGAAACGATCCGGCCGCTCCGCGGTGTTGAAGCAGAAGGCGATCGTGCCGTCGCGGCCCACGTCGAAGGTCTCCACCTCGCCCGAGACCCGCGTCAGTTGCCGCACTTCGCCGCCGGGGACCTCCACGCTGAAGAGCTGGGCCCGGCCCGGCGTCGTCGAACCGGGAAACGATTCGGAGCCGAAGACCAGGCGCTTGCCGTCGCTCGTCCAGCGCGCGCGGTCCACGGGACCTCCGATCCAGCGCGCATCCCGGTCCACCATCAGGGGCTCGAGACCCGCGGCCTCGGTCCAGACGAACGTCTCGAGCGTGCGGAAGTCCAGGCTCAGGCGCCCCAGGACGAGCTTGGCGGGCGAGTCCGGCAGCGGTTCTGGAGCCCAGCCGGTGGTGCGCAGCCAGAAGCTGTCGCCCGGGCCGGTGGACAGCTCCACGCGCGCGCCGGTCCGCGTGTCCCACAGGTGGAGCGTGCGCGGCGCGGGGCCGTCCTCCGCCAGGTCGCTCCGGCCGCGGCGCGTGGTGACGCGAGGGGCCAGGTAGTCGGGGATCAGGGTGGGGGCCGGATCGTTGGCGCGCAGCACCGTGGAGGCGAACAGGAAGCGGCCGTCGGGTGAGAGCTGGGCGCCCTCGACGCTGGTGAGCGCGGCCAGTCCCTCCAGTTCCACCCGCTCGCCGCTGTCGCGCCACAGGATCTGGGCCGGCCGCTGGACGGCCGCCGACTCGTCCGTCGCCGGCACCTCGATCTGGCCCAGGGCCGGATCGCGGCCGTAGACCACGCGCAGGTCCCGGGAGAACGTGAGCTTGTCCACCGGAGGCTCCAGGGCGGAAGTCAGATTCTCGCCGTCGTCGCGGGTCCACAGCGGAGCTTGCGGAGCGCCGGACAGGCTCCCCTGGCGGGCCTCGAGCCCGGCCAGCGGAAAGCGCCAAAGATCGCCGGCGCTCTCCACCAGGACGGCGTCGTCCTGCTCGCTGAAGCGCGGGTCCGCAAGCGATCCCAGGGCTCCATCGCCGACGGGAGCCAAGAGCAGCGTGGCCCTCCAGGCGCCGCGCACATCCTCCGGCGCGTCCAGCAGGAACAACTCCTTGCCGCGCCGCGCCAGCAGGCGCGCCCCGAAGTGCGAGTGCGCGAACTGCGGCGCGGACGGGGGCTTCTCCTCGGCGGCTTTCGATTCGGCGCCGCCGCTTTCCGCGGTTGCGGACTGTCCGTTCGAGGCTGGGGCGGCGCCCGAATTGCCATTCGCCGCGAGCCGCGGCGGCAGGAAATCGGCCACCGGCACGCCCGCCAGGTCGGACAGCCCGGGCGCTTCGGTGCAGAGCACCCGGAGGGAGCTCTGTTCGGCGAGCTTGCGCGTGCCGTCGGGGGCCACCTCCATGCGATCGTGGCGGAAGAACACCCAGCGGCCGTCCGCGCTCAGGTGCTCGAATCGCGGAGCACGGCCCTGGAGGCCGGGCAGCAGGAAGATCTCCTCGAGACTGGGCGCGGTCGCCGGGGGCCGCCGCGGGGAGGCCGAAGGCCCGTCGATCGCCCGGCAGGCTCCTTGGGCGGCGAGCGCCAGAGCGACGGCCAGGGTCCAAAAATGTCTCGCGCGGGTCGGGGTCGCCGTGGGCATCCGCCGAGCCTAGCAAGCCGTGAGGGCGCTCGGGGAGGGAAGGAAGTTCCCTGGGCTCACTCGCCCCGGGGCCGTGCGGACCCGAGCGTTCCGGGGCGTTCCCCGGGGGGGCCGGGGCCCGTCGCCGCTCTCCACCGGCGGGTCTCAAGCCGGCCCTTTCCAGGGACCGAAGTACCGCGAGTGAACGCCGGCGACCAGGTCCGAGGAGACGCGGCCTCGACGCTCCAGAGCGAGGAGTCGCGCTCGGCCGTCGAGATCTTGCCGACGGAGGCGTCGCACCTCGACACCGGGGAGCTGTCCGAAATTCCCGCGGCATTGCCCGCCGCCGCGCTCGCCACCACTCTCCAAGGGCCCGCGCGCGCGCCCGAGAGCCCGATCGACGCCGAGCCGGCGCCGGCGACTTGGCACCGTCCTCGCTGGAGGCGGCGTCTGGCGGGCCTGCAGCTCGGCTGCCTCGCCGTGCTTGCCTACGTGGCCCTGTTCAACGTCTCCGTGGTTCGCGGAAGCTCCATGGCACCCGGCATTCACGACGGGGATCGCATCGTGGTCGATCGCTTCGCCTATCTGCTGGGCCCGGTCGAGCGCGGCGACGTGGTCGTGCTCAAGTACCCGCTGGACCCGTCGCTCGACTACATCAAGCGCGTGATCGGCCTGCCCGGCGACGAGATCCTGATCGACCACGGCGATGTGTTCGTCAACGGCGAGCGCATCGACGAACCCTACGTGGCCGCCACCGACCCGCTCACGCGCCTGTGCACGCGAGTGCTCCCGGCCCACTACTTCGTTCTCGGAGACAACCGTCCGCGTTCCTCCGACAGTCGTGAGTTTGGTCAGGTGCCCATGGACTACGTGCGCGGCCGAGTCGAGCTGCGCCTGTGGCCCCTGGAGCGTCTGGGCAAGATCCAGTAGCCTCTCCTGAAGGCCGCGCGCCGCGCGTCCCGCCGCGCGTCCCGCCGCGCGTCCCGCCGCGCGTCGTGGGTGAGCGGAGAGCGCCGCGGGCGGCGACCCCCGTCGCCGAACTCGAGTGCCGAGCCCCGGGGCAGCACCCCTCCTGCGCAGAGGCCCACGGCGTTCCCTTCCCGGGGGCCGCGGACGTGCGGGGCTGCTACAGTGCGGCGATGCCGCCCCACGCCCCCCCCGTGGTCCTCGTCACCGGCAGTGCCCGCGGACTGGGCCTGGCCACGGCCCGTCGCTTCGCCGCCTCGGGGGCACGGGTCCACGCGGTCTGGCGCAGCGAGTCGCCCCAGGCCGACGCACTCCGGCGCGAGTTCGGGCCCCGCGTGCACCGCGCGGATCTGACCTCCGAGGCCGACGCCCAGGCGCTCCTGTCCGCCGTGCTGGCCCAGGACGGGCGGCTGGACTCGGCGGTGCACGCCGTGGGGGAGTTCGTCACCGGTCCCCTGGGCGAGCTGGCCCCGGCGGAGTTCCGGCGCATGTTCGCCTCCAACACCGAGTCGGCGTTCCTGTTCGCCCGCGCGGCCCTGCCCGCCCTGCGGGAGACCGCGGGCCAACTCGTGTTCTTCGGTGCGGCGGGCCTGGACGGCCTGCGGGCACGGCGCGAGGCCGCGGCCTACATGGCGGCCAAGTCGGCGCTGCTGGTGCTGGCCAAGAGCCTGGCCCTGGAGGAAGCACCCCGGGGCGTGCGCATCAACGTCGTGTCGCCGGGGATCGTGGCCCATCCCCACGCCGATGCGGACACCTTCCTGAAGCTCGCGCGCGGAAAGGTGCCCCTCAGCGGCCGGCCGGGCACGCCCGACGACGTGGCGGCGGCGGTGGTCTGGCTGTGTTCGACCCAGGCGGCCCACATCACGGGCGTCGACCTGGAAGTGGCCGGAGGGTTCGGCCTCTAGGACGTGCTCACAAGCCGGGCCCCGGGTTCAGGCCTGCTTGTAGAGGCGCTCGCGCGAACAGATCCCGGTGGTGAGCTCGCCGATCCCGTCGATCGTGCAGCGCACCTCGTCGCCGGCCTCGAGGCGGCCCGCCCCGAGGCCCGTGGGCAGCAGCAGAAGGTCGCCGGGGTGGAGGATCGCCAGGCGCGAGATCGCCGCCACGGCCAGGGCCGCGTCGTGAAGGAACTCGCCCGTGGAGTGCCGTTGTTCGGGCTCCTGCGACCCGCCGCGAGTCCGGCGCACGCGAATCGTCACGTCTCCCAGGTCGAAGCAGGAGCGGGGCACGAAGGCGGGACCGATGGCCAGGGCCCCGCAGGGCGAGGGGCCGAACCAGGGAGTCGAGGGCCGGCCGTCCAGGGTGCGACGCGTGAAGTCGCTGGCCACCATGAAGCCCGCGATGGCGCCCAGGGACGAGTCGAGATCCAGGCCGCGGGCGCGAGTGGAGACCACCAGCGCCAGGTAGGCCTCGTGCATCAGGAAGCTGCCGCCCGGCTCGCCGCTCCCCGCGGGGTGGGCGGGCTCCACGGACTGGCCGCCGGCGATCAGCGTGGCGGGCGAGCGATTGGAGAATCGCGCGCGCGACTCCTGCTCCGGGGACGCCTCGCGCCATTGTCGCGGCGAACTGGACAGTGCCAGCACCTTGCCCACGTGCCGCGGTTCGAACGGCGTCAGGAGGGAGAGCGGCGCGGAGCAGCGGGGGAACTGCGCCAGGGTCGCGGCCGTGAGCCCTTCTGGATCGTCGAACAGCCCGCGGGCGATCAGCTCCAGGAGATCCCCACGCTTGGCGTGGGGCAGGCCCTGGGACAGGTCCAGTGTGCGCGAGCGATGCTCGAGCACCAGGCCGCTGCCGGCGGGAGTGGGAATTCGAAGGACCCGGGCCGTGCTGCCTTCACGGCCGTGTTCGTTTGGACTCATGCGTGGTGGGGATCGTCAAGCGGGGGCCGCTGACTTGCGGCATTCTCGTGGCGGGGCTCGCCCCGCGGGAAGCCCTCAGCGCGGACGGGCCGCGTCGAGGGTCAGGAGTGCATAGGCGGTGGCCACCACCGGGTTACCTTCGTACCAGCGCGGACTGTTGCGATTGGTCCAGGAACCGTTGGTGCGATCCTGCAGCGAGATCACGCGACCCGCCAGTTCCCGCCGCCAGTCATGGGCAACCCCCGCGCCGTCCACCAGCGTGTCCTCTCCCAGCACGTCCAAGGCGCGCCCCATGGTGTGGTAGTAGTAGAACAGCCCTTGGTAGGCGGCGGCCGGATCCTCGCTGGCCGGAAAGCCCGGGTTGACGTCGAGCGTGTAGTGCTCGCGGCACCACTTCCAGGCCGCCTGGACCCGCGGATCCTGCTTGTCGAGACCGGCGAACACGAGGCTCTTCAGCAGCGCGTAGGTCATGGACCCGTAGGAACGGGGCACCCTCGTGTCGCCCACGGTTTCGAATCCCGCCTTGGAATCACCAGGAGCGTAGCCCGCTCCGCCGTCGTTGCCGCTGACGATCACCGCCTGGCCGTCCTTGCCCTCGGCAATGCGCACGTCATTGGACTCCGAACGATTCTGGCAGCGGTTGAGGAAGCTCAGGGCCTTCGAGTAGCTGGGGTCTCCGCTCTTCAGCCCCGAGGCGGAGAGGGCTTCCAGGGCCATCTGCAGGTTGGAAAGATCCGGCCGCTCCGCGCCGCCGTAGCCGATGCCGCCGTAGTACAGGTCGCCTTCGCTGTAGCCCTCCCCCTCATCGGCCTGCAGGCCCTGCAGATAGGCCCGCGCCCGGGCGATCACCGGCGCGTATTCCGGTCGATTCGCACGCGCGAGGGCCATGATCGCGGCCGAGGTTCCGTAATTGGCGAGCTTGCCGTCGTGGATGGAGCCGTCAGGCTTCTGCAGGGAGATCAACCAGGGAAGACCCTGGTCGATGGCCTTCTGGACCTCGGGCGGCCGCGGGGCGGGCACGCACAACAGGGCTCCGAGGGCCACCGCCGAGATGCCCGCGTCGGGCTTGCCCGGCGCGCCGAAGCGGCCGTCCGGAGCCACTCCGGCGAGGAAGCGCCCGCCGTCGATCAATGCCTTCCGCGCGCGAGCCGCATCCGCGGCCTCGCTGGCCGGCAGGGGCTCCACGGGGCTTGCCGCGCCGGGCCTGGCTGCCTTGCGCAGGGCCCGCTCGCAGCGCGAGAGCTCCACCAGCGCGCGCGCCGTTTCCACCACCGTGCCCTCGGCGCCGACCCACATGCCGTCCTTGTCCCGCAGGCGCAGCACCTCGTCGGCGCGCTTCCTCGCGGCCTCTGGGCCCTCGAAGGGCGTCGGCGTGTCCCAACCGGGCCCCTCCAGGCCCTTGGGCCCCAGCTTCTGCAGCGCCGCCTTCAGTGCCGCGGCGGATTCCGGGCCCGCGTACAGCGTCAGCGCCGCGGCCGCGAGGCGCGTCTGCTGCAGCACCGCCTCGGGCTTCGCTCCGCTGTCCGCGACGCTGCCGTCCGCGGACTGTCGGGCGCGCAGGTACTCGACCGCCTTGCGCACGAAGGGGCCGTCCACCACGCGATACTGGTCAGGACATTCCGCGAACGCCCGCAGTGCCCAGGCGGTGCCCGCGACACCGCCGCCATAGGACCCATCGGTCGCGTTCTGGCCGGAACGCAGCCAACGCACGCCGGCGCGGATCTCGTCCCCCAGGCTCGGTCCGCCCTGGGCCGCCGTGGCGGCGGTGGGGGACAGGAGCACGAAGAGAGCCGCCGCCAGGGGCAGGGCCAGCCATCGCAAGAGTGTGGTTCGCAGCATGGTCGTTGGGCGGATCGTCGGCGCGTCCGCGGGGGTGAGGCGCAGCGGGGGATCGTAGGCAAGGGTGGATCCGGGCTCCATGGCCCAGGCCAGGGCCCGTGCAATCCCTGTGCAAACGTCCGGGCCCCGGCCGGGGTTCACCCCCGGGGCGGGCTCCCCGGCTCGCGCCGGCAGGCCCGTGGGCTCGCGGCCCCCAAGAATCGGCCCCGACACGGTGCTTGCGAGCGGATCCCCCCCAGGGGAGGCTCAGGACCATGCCCGAGTCCCCCGAACCGCAGTTCCGGCCCGATCAGGCCTCGCTCCGGACCGTGCCCCTGATCTTCGAGCGCCGCGACCCCACCGCCATGGCGGCCCGCGCCGACGCGTTTCGGGCCGAGCTCGCGCGCCGCCGCAGCGTGCGCGAATTCAGTCCCGAGCCCCTGCCCGAGGGTCTGCTGCGGGCCGTGCTCGACCCCTGCATCGCCGCCGCCGGCAGCGCGCCCTCGGGCGCGAACCAGCAACCCTGGACCTTCGTGGTGGTCACCGATCCCGCCCTGAAGCGGGCGATTCGCCTCGCCGCGGAAGAAGAGGAGCGCGCCTTCTACTCCGGCCGCGCCAGCGAGGAATGGCTGGCGGCCCTGGCGCCCCTCGGCACGGATTGGAGCAAGCCCTTCCTCGAAGTCGCGCCGGCCCTGATCGTCGTCTTTCGGCAGGCCTACGGGTGGAACGCAGGCGTCAAGCACGACCACTACTACACCCAGGAATCCGTGGGCATCGCCGTGGGGTTTCTGCTGGCCGCCCTGCACCACGCCGGTCTCGCGACCCTGACCCACACGCCGAGCCCGATGAAGTTCCTGGCCACCCTGCTCGCTCGACCCGAGAACGAGAAGCCCTACGTGCTGATCCCCGTGGGCCTGCCCGCCGCGGGTTGCCGGGTGCCGGACATTGGACGCAAGTCCCTCGACGAGATCCGGAGCTGGCGCTGATGGGGAGTTGCGCGCCGCGGACCAACGCGTGCTCCCGAGGCGACCAGCGGCGCGGCCCCTGGAGCCTCGCGTGGGCCGTGGGGCTCGCCTGCCTCGCGTCCTGCGTCGGCGTGGACCGCGGAGCCGAGGTTCCCGAAACTTGCGAATTGAGCCTCGTGACCTGGAATCTGCTCCATGGCGCGAACGAGCAGGGCGCGCTCAACCTGGAGGCCAAGGGCCGGTACTTGCGCGGGCTCCAAGCGGACCTGACCTTCCTGCAGGAAATCGACCGCGGTTGCCGGCGCACGGGAGCCGTGGATCAGATGCAGGTCCTGGGCGCGATCACCCAACAGAGGCCCGCCTTCGCCTCCTTCATGGACTACCAGGGCGGGGAGTACGGGCTCGGCATGCTCACCGGGCTCCCCGCGTTCGAGCCGCTCGCCCTGCGGCTTCCCGACGGCGACGAGCCGCGCGCGGCCCTGCTCTGGGAGGTGGAGGTAGAGGGCGAACGGCTCTTGTGCGTGAACGTCCATTTCAATTGGGTGGAGGACGACGGGGCTCGCTTCGCCCAGGCGACGGCCCTGCTCGCGGTGCTCGCGACTCGCGGGGGCGCCTGCATCGTGGCCGGCGACTTCAACGACCGGCCCGGGAGCCGCACCCTGGCAGCCTTCCAAGCCGCGGGCTTCCGCCACGCCGATCCCCACGGCCCCACGTGGAACGCCCGCGAGCCCTCGAAGGACATCGACCACGTGCTGATCCGCTCCGGAGCCGGTCTGGCCCTCGAGAGTCTGGGAGGCGCGATCCTGGACGGCGATCTGCTCTCCGATCACCGGGCCGTCAACGTGAGGCTGCGTGTTCGTCGATCCACCGGCGGGTCGTCGTCCGTCGATGGCCGACGACCGCCCTAGTGCGCCAGCTTGACCGCCGTGCCGTAGGCGACGAACTCGGCGGAGCCGGCGGAGATCTCGGAACTCGTGAAGCGCAGGCCCACCACGGCGTCGGCGCCGCGGGCGCGGGCCTCGGCCATCATTCGATCCAGGGCTTGCTCGCGGCTCTCGGCCAGGAGCTTCGTGTACTCCTCGATCTCGCCGCCCACCAGGCGCTTGAAGCCGGCGGAGATGTCGCGGCCCAGGTGGCGCGAGCGCACGGTGTTGCCGCGCACCAGGCCCACGGTCTCGCGGATCTCGCGGCCGGGCACGTTGTCCGTCGTGCAGAGGATCATCGCTCGATCTCCGTATACGGATCGAAGGGCAGGGTGCGCAAGCGCGCGCGCAGCGTGGCGAGGAACAGCAGCAGCGCGCCGAGGCACAGGGCGCCGAGCAGGAGCTTGGGCGTGGTCTCCATCGTGCTGGTCCACAGGCTCCAGGCCCCGTATCCCGCAAGTCCGATGGCGCCCACGGCGAGCCCGGCGAAGCCCAGCAGAGTCGAGCCGCGGTGGAGCGGATCGCGCTCCAGGCGGCGCCACTCGTGGTCCATGGGCTCGGCCGGCGCCGCGTGGCGCGCCAGAAGCTCCAGCCGCCGCAACTGGACCACCTCCCGTCGCAGGTCCAGGCGCGCGGAAAGCTCGCGCTCGAAGTCCGCGCGCTCGGCCTCATTCAATTCGCCGTCGACATAGGCCATCGCCAGCAACTGCTCGCGCGACGGCTCCTGGATGTTCGCGCTCACGCTCGTCCTCCGCCCGCGCCGGAATCGTCGCTCAAGGGGTCTTCGCCGAGGAAGGGGACCAGTTCGTCGCGCAGCCTGCGGCGCGCGTGGAACAGCCGCGACATCACCGTGCCGATGGGGATGCCCAGCGAGTCGGCGATCTGCTGGTAGGAATGGTCGTGGAAATGCCGCAGCGACAGGATCTCCCGGTCGCGGGCGGAGAGCTTCTTGAAGGCGATCCAGAAGGCCTGGGCGCGCTCGTCGGCTTCGATGCGGTCCGCCGGCGCGCCCCCGTCGAGGTCGGCGAGCTCCCACTCGCCGGAATCCTCGCGGGCGTCGTCGCCGAAGCCCGGCGTCAGGGAGCGCTTGGCGATCTTGCCGTGCTTGCGCAGGTACGTGTAGCAGGTGTTGCGCAGGATGCGGTGGAACCAGGGCAGGAACGGATCCCCGTCGCGGTAGGTGGCCCGGGCCCGATAGGTCTTGAGGAAGGCCTCCTGGGAGAGCTCCAGGGCGTCGTCGCGGGAGCCCACCAGTCCGTGGGCCACGTGAAAGGCCCGGGCGCGCAGGCCCAGGACCAGCCGGTCGAAGGCGTCGCGGTCTCCGTTTTTCACCAGGATCATCAAGCGCGTGGCCTCGGTCTGCATCGAGGGCCCGCCGTACTCGCCGTCGGGGGCTTTGTTCACCTGGTCGCGGGCCGGCTCCATGGGAAAAAAGGACAGGGGCCCCCTCAGGCTCCCGGCCGGGCATCCTGCCCCACGGAATTGTCACGGACCAGGGCGAGCACCTCCCGGGCGGCCCGGGAGGAGGCCCCGGCCGGGCCCAGGCGCTCCGCCGCCAGGTCGAGTCCCCGGCGGCATTCCGCGCGCCACGGGCCGTCGCCCAGGGCCTGCTCCAGGGCCGCCTCCACGCGGGCGGCGGGGCCCTTGCCGGCGAAGCAGAATTCGGGCACCACCTCCCGGGCCGCCAGCAGGTTGATCGAGGAGAACCAGGGCGGTGTCAGGAGGTGCTCGTACATCCACGGGCCCAGGGGGGCGGACACGCGGTAAACCACCACCGTGGGCAGGCGGTGGTGCAGCAGGTCGATCAGCACCGTCCCGGAGACCGAGAAGGCGGCCCGAGCCCGGCGCAGGCAGGCATGCAGGCCGCCCGTTTCCAGGCGCACCCAGGAGCTGGCCCCCGCCGCCTGCAGATGGGCCCGCAGCAGGTCGGTGAGTTCCCGGCGGCCGTGGGGCAGGACCACCTCGAAGTCGGGGCGGCGGCGGCGCACCTCCGCCAGGCGCGCGAGCATCCAGGGCAGATTGCGCTCGATCACCTTGCGACGGCTGCCGGGCAAGAGCACCAGGGTGCGCGAGCCCTCGTCCGTGGTGCCGCCCGGTTCCCCGGCCAGGGCGTCCAAAAGGGGGTGGCCCACGTGCACGGTGCGCACGCCGCGGCGCGAGAACCAGGCCTGCTCGAAGGGCAGGATCGTCAGCGAGCGATCCACCGCGCCGCGGTAGGAGCGGGCCCTCCAGGGGGCCCAGCCCCAATGCTGGGGCGCCACGAAGTGGACCACGGGCACGCCCGCGCGGCGCGCGATGCGGCCCAGGGGCACGTGCAGCGCGGGCGAATCGACGAACAGGCAGACGTCCGGTTGCTCGACGCGCAGGAATCTTGCCGCGTCGTGGAGCAGGCCCAGGTAGTAGGGCAGGGAGCCCAGCACGGCGGAGAAGCCCATGGCGGCCTTGCGCACGGGATCGCCCACGGTGCGCACTCCCGCGCCGCGCAGGGCCTCTCCCCCCAGGCCGCTGAAGCGCGGCTCGCCCTGACCCGCGGCGGCGCATTGTTCCCGCAGGGCGCGCACCGTGTTCAGCGCGTGGATCTCCCCCGAGGCCTCGGCGCAGGAGACGAAGATGTGCGGGGCCCGCGGCAGCTCCACGGGCGCCAGGGCCTGCAGGGCCGGGGCTTCCACGGAGAGGTCTCCGCGGAGCTCCTCCCGTTCGCGCCGGTGGTGGGCCAGATAGGACGCCAACCGCGGGGGGAACAGCAGCACGTCGCCCAGGGCTCGGCCGAGCTCCAGGGACACCGAGACCCACGGGGGCGGGCCCGCACCTCGCCCCGGGCCCGAAGCGCCCCGGGAATGGGCGGGAATGGGGTCGCGGGCCTCGGGCATGGCCGGGAGGGTAGCAGGTGGCGGGCCCGCCGCAGAGCCGCGCGCGAGGCCGGCGCCGAGCCGCGCCGCCGCGCGCGACGGCGGTGGCGGCCCCGATGCGGGGACCGCAAACTGGCGGCGTGCGTTGGGTGGTTTTCCTCGTGGCCGCGTTGCTCGTCGCCGGCGGGCTGCGGCAGATCCCCGGTTTCGGGGAGCTCTTTCGCGGCATCTGGGGCTTCTGGCTCGCGGTGATCCTGGTCTCCTGGGCCACCAGCTGGGGCACCGCCCGTTGGCTGGAGCGAACGCGGCTCGCGCGCCGGCGCCGCGAGCTGGGCCACGTGGCCACGGCCCACAATCAGGGCAAGCTGGGGACCTTGCTTCTGCAGCATGGACGCGCCCGCGCGGCGATCGAGGCCCTCGAGCTCGCCGTGGCGGGGGAGCCCGACAACCCCGAGTGGCACTACCGTCTGGGCAGCGCCCTGCGTTCCCGCGGGAAGGCCGAGCGGGCCGTGGGCGAGCTGGAGCGGGCTCTGTCGCTCGCGCCGGCCCACGCCTGGGGCGAGGTGGCCATCGAACTGACCCAGGCCCGGCGTTCCCTGGGCAACCCGGCTGGGGCGCTCGCGGCCCTGGAGGCCCACGATCGGGAGCACGGGGAGAATGTCCGCAGCCTCTACCTGCGCGGAGCCTGCCTGCGGGCCCTGGGGCGCGCGGAGGAAGCGCGCGCCGCGTTCCGGCAGGTGGGCGAGTTGGCCCAGCGGTTGCCGGCCTTCTCGCGCCGGGGCACGGCCCGTTGGCGCGTGGGGGCCTTCCTGCGGCGCTTCGTCTAGTTCTCCGCGTCGCGGCCCCGGTCGCGGGACCCCCGAGGGAGTCGCGGGGGAGTCGCGGGGGAGCGGTGCGCTCAGCCGGGAAAGAAGCGCCGGGCAACGGGGGAGGCGTGGTGCAGCACGAGTTTCCAGGCCCCGTCGCGGCGCACGAAGAGGTTGGTGGCCACCGCCTCGCCGGCCGGCCGGGGATCCACGGATCTCGCGCTCGCCCCGGGACCCGCGCGGATGCGCTCCACGGCGCTGACCCAGGCGAGGTCGCCGACGATTTCGATCGTCAGGTCCTCCAGTTCGAAGGCGATCGACTCCGTGGCGCGGAAGATCGCCGCCCAGGAACCCAGGACGCGCTCGCGGCCCACCAGTCGCTCGCCCGCCGGGTGCACGCACTGGACGCTGTCGTCGTCCAGCCACACCGCGTGCATGGCCTCGAGGTCGAGACGCTCGAAGGCCCGGTAGAACTCGCGGTTGGCCCGGGCCGCTCCCTTGGGGTCGTTGGTGTGGGCGTCGGCCATGGGCTCCATCTGACCTCCCGCCGCGCCTCTCCGGGAGCGGGGCCCGGGGAAATCCGCGCGGGTCCCCTTCGCGGCCCTGGATTTCGGCCGCGTCGGCGAGCGGACCTTGCCCCCCCGAGGCCGGGGACGGACACTGGGCTTCCGCCATGGGAGCCCGCACGCTCTGGATCCTCAGCCTCGGCCTGCTCAGCCTGGCGCTCCCCCAGGAGCGGCCGAAGCTGCCGCTGGACTCCCTGCCGGAGAGCCTCGGCGAGACGCTGCCTGCGGGCCTCGAGGGTGAACTGCCCCCGGCGGGCCAGGCGGAAATCGCCCTGGGGCGCAGGCTGTTCTTCGATCCGGTGCTCTCGGCCGACGGCAGTGTCTCCTGCGCCTCCTGCCACGATCCGGCGCGGGGCTTCGCCGGCGGCGAGCGCTTCTCCCTGGGCATCGGCGGCCAGCGCACCCTGCGCAACTCGCCGACGCTGTTCAATCGCGGGCTCGCGGAGCGGCAGATGTGGGATGGTCGCGCGGATTCCCTGGCGGCACAGGCGCTGCTGCCCATCGCCGATCCGCGGGAAATGGGCTCGTCGGTGGAGGACGCCCTGGCGCGCCTGGGCCGCTCGAAGGAGTACGCGGCGGCCTTCGAGGCAGCCTTCGGCGGGCCCGCCAATCCCGAACGCCTGGGTCGCGCCCTGGCGGCCTTCGTCGGGCGCCTCACGCGGGCGAACAGCCCGGTGGACCGCTTTCGCATCGAGAACGACTTTGCGGCCCTTTCCCGCGAGGAACGGGCCGGACTGTGGTTCTACGAGAGCCGCGGCCGCTGCTGGAAATGCCACGGCGGTCCCAACTTCAGCGACGAGAAGTTCCACAACACGGGCGTCGGAGCGGTGGAAGGCGTCCCCGAGCCGGGGCGCATGGCGATCACCGGGCTTTCCCAAGATCGCGGGCGCTTCAAGACGCCGACGCTGCGCGGCCTGGACCTGACCGCGCCCTACATGCACGACGGCAGCCTCTCGACCCTGGAGGACGTGGTGCGGTTCTACCGCGAGGGCGGGCGGGAGAACGCGGACCTGGCGCCGGAGCTCGCGCCGATCGAGATGACCGACGAGGATGCCGCCCACCTGGTGGCGTTCCTGCGGGCCCTCTCGCGCGAGCTGGGAGCCCGTTGACGCCTTTCCTGGCGTCGACTCTCGGGGACTTCGCGGGGACCTTCCGGGCCGCGCACCCAGGGCGCCTGGGACCGGAGAGGGGAGCCGATCAGGGCACGCGCCGGTCGAAGGCCAGCACCGAGGCCAGCACGAACACGCCGCTGGCGCAGAGCAAGGGCAGCACGATGCGCAAGTCCAGCTCGCCCCGCTCGCAGATGGCGATGAAGCGCGGGATGTCCGCCAGGCGGAACAGGGAGTAGTGGGTGACGCGCTCGATCAAGTAGATCGCGAACTGGAACACGGTCAGGAACAGCATGGCAAAGCCGATCGCCATCGGATTCGAGCCCACGCTGGAGCAGAAGAACGTGGCGCTGTAGATCGCGAGCAACAGGGCCGACTGGTGCGCGGCGCACAGGAGCATGGCGGAGAGCGCGATTTCCTCTTCGACGTCGGCCTGGCCGATGAGCCAGGGGATCGTGGCCGAGGTCAGGAACACCGGCAGGACCAAGGCCAGCGCGCCCGCGCCCCAGCGCTCCAGGAGCAGCCTCCGCCGCGGCACGGGCCGCGAGAGCCACAGCTCCAGGGTGCCGCGATGGGCCTCCCCGGCCACGGCGCCCGCGGCGAAGAGCACCGCGGCCGCGGTGCCCAGGGTGTTGCAGGCCTTGAAGAACTGCTGGCCGCAGACGTAGCCCGCCGCGCCCGCGGAGCCGAACTGGTCGAGCATGTCGCGCGCCGCCTTGAAGGGCATCATGCCGCGCAGGGAATCGAGGTTGTCGCGGAAGTTGGGCCAGAACAACACCGCGGGCACCAGCAGGGCCTCGAGGGTCAGCGTCAAGGCGAGCGCGCGCCACAACAGCGATCGCGTGGCGGCACCCATCAGACGGCCTCCACTCCGTAGACGTCCCGGTACAACTCGGCGAGCGAGAGTTGGCCGTACTCGACCGACTCGGGCGGCGGCAGGTCGCGCTGGGCGAAGATCAGGGCCAGGAGCGCCCGCGGATCGCCCTCGGGCAGGGTCACGATCGCGCGCCGCCCGCGAACCACTGCCCGCACGGGACCGGGGGACGGGCCCTTTCCCTGGCCGCCGAGACCCTCGAGCACCGCGAGGATCGCCGCGGCCCGCTCGGGAATTTCCAGGGCCGAGCCGTAGTCGAGCCGCAGGGTGCGGGCGGCCTGGGCGCGCACGCCGGCGGAATCCTCGCTGCGCACCAGGCGCCCCTGGTGCAGGAACAGCATGCGCGACGAGGCGCGGTCCACCTCGCCCAGGTGGTGGGAGGAGAGCAGGATCGTGGTGCCCCGGGCCGCGTCGCGCTCGATCAACTCGAGGATCGCGCCGCGGCGCGAGGGATCGAGGCCCTCGCTGGGCTCGTCGAGAATGCGCACGGGGACCCGCGGCGCCATGGCGGCGCAGAACAGCAGCTGGCGCTTCATGCCGTGGCTGTAGGTGCGCACCCGATGGTCCAGCGGCAGGCCCAGGGCATCGGCCAGGCTCTCGGCCACGGCCACGGCCTCGCGCTCCCGGCCCCGCAAGAGCCAGGAGAGGTGCTCCCGGCCGCGCAGCTCCGTGTAGAGGCTGATCTCGCCCGGCGCGAAGGTGGTTCGCCGGCGCACGGCCGTGCCGTCGCCCGAGAGCTCCACGCCGTCCAGGGTCACGGAACCCGAGTCCGGGCGCACGAGACCCACGATGCAGCGCAGGAGCGTGCTCTTGCCGCTGCCGTTGGGGCCCAAGAGCGCGGTGACGCCGCCGGGGCCCACCTCGAAGCTGGTGGGGTGCAGGGCCACCTTGGGACCGAAGCGCCGCGAGATCTCGCGTACCTGGATCTTGCGATCGGAGGCCGTGGAAAGTACCTGCGGCATGGGCCAGGAGAGCATCGGAGTTGGAGGGGGCCCCTGCAAGTGGGGGGGCCGCACCTTCTCGCGCAACCGGTTCCGCGCAGCCGTCTTCGCAGGGGGCCGGCTGCTACACTGCGGCTGTTCGGACGGTCGCCCGCACGCCGCTGGGCGCCGGTCGTTGCGGACCCGGCAAGGAGCACGAGCCATGGCCAAGAATTTCGAAAGCGACATCAAGAAAATCCGCGCCCGAGCCCGCAAGCACATCGAGGACGGCGCGGTGACCGCGGGCTACCGAGCCCACCGCGAAACCGTGATCAAGTTGCTCAACGAGGCCCTGGCGACGGAGATCGTCTGCGTCCTGCGCTATCGAAGGCACCACTTCACGGCCACGGGCATCAACGCCCAGACGGTGGCCGCGGAGTTCCTGCTGCACGCCAACGAGGAGCAGGCCCACGCCGATCTGATCGCCGGCCGCATCGTGCAGCTGGGGGGCGCGCCGAATTTTTCGCCCGAGGGCCTCGCCACCCGCAGCCACGCCGAGTACCACGACGGCGAGGACCTGACGGAGATGATCCGCGAGGACCTGGTGGCCGAGCGCATCGCCATCGACAGCTACGGCGAGGTGATCCGCTACCTGGGCTCGGACGATCCGACCACGCGGCGCATGCTGGAAGGCATCCTCGCCATGGAGGAGGAGCACGCCGACGATCTGGTTTCGTTGCTCGAGGAATTCGGCAAGGGCAAGTGAGCCCTCGGCGGACCGAAGGGGCGTGAAGTTCGAATTGCAGCGGCTGCTCAAGCGCGACTCCTTCGGTCGAGTCGAACTCGTGCGGTCGTCGCCCTCCGACGCGGGAGGCGCGGCCGGCATGCTGGCCATCCGCCGCGTGGCCTGCGGCGGTTCCCTTCCGGGCTCGGCCCTGGTGGCCAGGCTGCTCTTGAACCGCGAAGCCCGGGCCCTGGAGCGTCTGGGGGCCGCGCCGGCCCAGGACAGCGTGCCGCGGATCCTCGAGCGCCGGCCCGACTCCCTGCTGCGCGAATACGTGGACGGTGTGCCGCTTTCAGAGACCGAAGCCCTGCCCGTCGATTTTTTCGAGCGCCTGGCCGAGCTGGTGGCGGAGGTCCACGCCCGCGGGGTGTGCCACAACGACCTGCACAAGGAGCAGAACGTGCTGGTGGGGACCGACGGTCGGCCGTGGCTGGTGGATTTCCAACTGGCGAGCGTGCACCAGGGAGACTCCCGGGCCCGGCGCACGCGCTGCCGCGAGGACCTGCGCCACGTGGAGAAGCACCGCCGGCGCTACATGCGCACGGGCCGCGAGCCCGCGGGCCTCGAGCTGGATCTTTCGCGCGTGGAGCCCCTCAAGCGTTCCCTGGCCGCCCGCTGGTGGAGACGCAGCGTCAAACCGGTCTACGTCTTCGTCACGCGGCGGCTTCTCTCGACCCGCGACGGCGAGGCGCGGCGCCGCTCGGACGGCCCCTTCCCGCGCTGGACCCCGGCGCTGGGGCCGCGCCGGCGCTGAGCAAGGCGGGTTGCTCCGGAGCGCCCCGTTCTTTTTCGGGCTAGAGGATGTCCTCGCGGTAGACCCACTTGCGCTTCTTGGAGTGCTCCCGACGGCTGGTGACCAGGCGCCACAGCTCGCTGGGCCCCACGACCGCCAGGTAGCTCGAGGTCTCACCCGCGGCGTCGGTCAGGTCCAGACGGCCAGAGACCAGGCCCACCAGGCGCGTGAGCCGAGGATTGGCCGGATCCATCACGAAGACGCCGGCGCCCACCAGTTCCGGCTTGCCCTCGAAGCGCTCCATCCAGGGCAGCAGGAAACCCTCGACACGCGGATCCGTGTCCACGCGCGCGGATTCCTCCCAGCGGCTGTTGCCGCTGCGGCCCTGCACCAGGACCTCGACGCCGGCGCGCGGAGTCTCGAAGGCGATCGGCACGCTGGGCAGCCGGATCTCCGTCTCGGCAGTGAACAGGCCGCCGCCCAAGGGCTCCACCACGGCCACCTCGGTGTTGGGGCCGTCGCCGAACCAGGCGGTGATCTCCACCTCGCCCGAACGGGCCGTGCGGCCCAGGAACACCACGCCGTCGCTGGTGGCGACCCCCAGCTCGCGGCCGCCGTCGGAGCGCACCTCCAGGACCGGGTCGGCCAGGAAGCGGGTGCCCGCGCAGGAGCTGCACAGGGAGAGGATCCACAGGACCCACAGGAAGCTACTTGAAGCGACGTACTTTGCATGGCGCTCGCGATAGGACTCGTTCTCGGGAGCAAGTTCAACAGCCAGCCCCAGGGAAGCGGCCGCTTCCGGGACCAGGGGCACCTTTTCGGCGTTTTCGCCCCCGACCTGGACCGAGCCCATGTCGCCCAGGTCCAGGAGTCCGTCGGCGGCCAGCAGGTTGCCCAGGGCGTAGCGGTAGCCGGCGTTCAGCGGGTCGAGTTCGATGGCCTTGTCGAGGTCCTGGCGCATGCCCTCCCGCAGGCTCGCCATGGACCCGCCGCCGCCCGCCATGGGGGCCATCATTCGTGCGCGGTAGCGCGCGTAGTAGGCGCGGGGATCCTGGATGCCCGAATCGATGGCCGCATCGAGGTCGGCCAGGGCCCGTTCCAGGTTCTTGATCGTCTGCGCGCGGGCCTGCTCGGGGTCCTTGGCGTCGGAGAACATCGCCCCTGGACGATCATGTAGTAGGCGCGCTTGAAACGCGCCGCCGGCCCCTCGATCGGGACCTTGGCGATGAACTCCTTCCACTCCTTCTCCAGCACGGCGCTGTCCTTGACCCCCAGGCAGGACAGGAGCAGGCGGCGGATCTCCTCGGGGGGCACGCGCTTGCCGCGGCCGCCGCCGAAGGATGCGTAGTCCACGATCTCGTACTCGATGCCCTTGGCCAGGGAGTAGAGGTCCTTGAAGAACCGGTCGAAGCCCTTCTTGTACTTCGGCGTCTGGTTCAGGAAATAGACGAACGACCAGGCGTGGGAATATTCGAAGGCGTGGAAGTCGTCGCGCTGGATCTTGAACAGGTTCTCCAGCTTGATGTCGTTGCCCTCGCTGATGGCCTGCTGGACCGTCAACACGCGGTCGGTCTGGAGGCGGCCCGGGGTGATCGTGATCTTGCCGCGCTTCTTGTCCACGGCGATCTCGGCCGAGCCGAAGTAGTCGGCCACGCCCTCGTTGACCCAGATCTGCGAGACGTACTGGGGGTCGATCAGGAAGGTCAGCAGGTGCGTGCACTCGTGCAGGCTGACCCAGTTGGAGATGTCGTTCTCCGCGTAGTCGTGGAAGAAATTCAAGCTCTGGTCGCTGGGGCTGAAGAACCCCGCGACGCCTTGGGGCACCTTGGTGTACTCCTGAAACTCCTTGCGGTTCTTGAAGATGTTGACCGACATCTTCGTGCGCCGCAGGGACGGGCTCGGGTTGATCCCGAAGCGGTTGTCCATCAGCGAATAGTAGGTCTCGAGCAGCTCGGCGTAGTAGTCGAGGATCTCGGGCGAGGTGTTGGAGCGGATGGCGAAGTGCGCGGTCTCCTTGGTCCAGCCGCTGTCGAAGTCGGCGTGGGCGCGCATTTCCTCGGTGCGCTTCAGCGTGCGCGCGTGCTCCAGGGCGAGCTTGTCTTCGTAGGCCTGCTTGGACATCCAGGCTCCGCCGTACTTGACGAAGCCCTTGGCCAGATTGGTGCGCTCGGTCTCGTCCTTGGGCACGTAGTCCGACATGTCGCCCTCGATCTCGACCGCCTTCACCAGCGACGAGTCTTTGAGCACGATTTCGCCGTTGTCGAAGGTCAGGCGGAAACCCTGGCCCTCCACGCGGGCCTTCTTGACCTCCAGGATGCGCCCGTCGGTGGTCACCAGTCGGTCCGCCCACAGCGGGGACGCCGTGAACAGAAGCACGCCGAGCGCCAGGGGCAGCCAACGCGCCGCGCGTTCGAGTGCAGGGAGCATGGGGCTCATAGGGCCAGCGTGTAGTCGATCCAGGCCTTCTCCAACTCCTCGAAGTCCACGCCCGCGAAGGCCTGGTCCACCGCCTGGTCCAGGTCGTCGGTCAGGGCCAGGGCTTCCAGGTAGGTGTCGAGGATCGGCGCCCAGGCCTTGTTCCAGGCCCGGGAGCCCTTGGCGCCGGTGCGCAGGAACCACACGAAGGACCAGCCCTGGGCATAGTTGTCGCCGCCGTCGAGGCCGTACTTGTTGCGGCCGTAGTACTCGGCTTGCGTGTAGCGCACGAGTTCCTTGAGGGGAATGTACGACTGCTTCCCGTTCTCGCGCTGGCGCAGCGCCTCCTTGATCGTCGAGACGCGCCAGTCGAAGGGCTTCAACTCGAAGCGGCCGTTCTTGTACTGGTAGCCCGAATAGAAGTCGCCGGTGCCTTCGTTGTACCAGGAGTGGGGCGAGAGGTTCCCGAAGAAGTAGAAGATGTACTGGTGGAAGGCCTCGTGGTTCAGCACGGCCCACGTGTTGCGCCGTCCGCCCAGTTCCTTGTCGTCGAACAGCACCAGTTCCTCGTCGACGAAATTCCAGTAGCCGGCCGATTGGGGCGGGCCGCCGTAGCTCGCATACTGGTCGCGGTTCTGGACGACGCGCACCACGCTGCAGCGCGACATCTCCAGCGGCGTGGCCTTGGCGGCGACGCTGCGGCCCTCCTGGGGCGGTTCGGCCTCGGGGCCGGGTTCCTGGGTCGGCGGCGCGCCGTCCCCGCCCTCGGGTCGGGGTTCGGGCTTGTCGCCGCCTTCGGCCTTGCGCTTCGCCTGGGCCTCCTCGCGCTTCTGCTTGAGGGCCAGCACGCGCTCGGGCGGGTAGGTCTCCTCGTAGCTCTTGCGGATCGCCTCCAGCCGCATCTTCAGCTCCTCGATGAACTCCTTGTCGGGGTTGTTCGAGATGATGAAGTAGTTGCCGGTCTCGTGCAGCGCCCAACCCGGCTGGCTCTTGACCTGGGCCTCCAGCTTCGCGCGCTTGTTCGTGCGGAAAACACTGTCGCCCTCGCGGGCGCCGCTGCCCGCGAGAACCTCCAATTCGACGCGCCGGAAACTGCGCCCCATGGTCTGCAGGGCACCCTCCGCCTTCTGCCACTTCTTCGGATCGCCGGGCGCGTTGGCCACCAGGGCGATCTCCAGGTCGTCCGAGAGCTTGTACTCGGCGACGTACAGGCGCAGCGGCACCTCGTTCTTGACCAGCTCGTAGACGCTCCAGCTTGCCGGCACGCCCTGGATCTGCAGCGGGCCGCCTTCCTTCTCCACCTTCTTCCAATTGCCCGGGAGACCGGTCTCATTGCCGCGCACGAACTCGTGGACGTTCTTGAGCTCGGGCGCTTCGAAGCGCGGCTCGCCGTCCTTGGGCTTGGCCGCGCCGGCCTTCTTGCGACGGTCGAACTTGACCAACCAGACGTGGAAGCCCCAGTAGTAGCGCGGGTCCTTGTAGTCGATCCCCTTGTCGTTCTTGGGGTCGTACTTGCCGATCAGGTTCTTGTCCCCGGGCTGGGGCGGAATGAAGTTCCAGTCCTTGGGCACCTTGACCTTGAAGCCCAGGTCCACGGCATCCTCATAGGTGTCGTAGGCCTTGATCGACTGGGCGGCGGCCGGTTGCGCCAGGGCGGCGAGTCCCAGGATCCCCAGGATCACGGCCAGGGCCTGGGGCGGGACCTGGGACAGGGCCTGGACCCAGCGCGGGAAGAACCCCGCGTTCCGATTCAGGTGTCCCAGATGCCCACCCCGGCAAGGGGGAGGGCCAACGACCGGCTGCGTGGATGCTCGTTTCATGGTGGCTCTCCCCAGGGCCCCGCCGCGGCCCGTGGTGAACAGGGACGCCGAGGGGAGCCCGGATTTCCGTGGGGCCTCTCTTCTGGATCAAAGCACGGACCCGGAGGAAGGTGCAAGGCGCCGCAGCCCCGCCCAGGTTCAGGGCATGTTGCTTCTACGAATTCTTTCAGAGTCTACCAACGGCCCCCCGGCGAGGCCGTAGGCTCTGCGTCGCCGGACGCCGTGGCAGGGCCCGTGGGTAGCGGGTTCCATCTCCCCGGTGTCCGCCCTTGCGACGCCCTGTCCGCCTCCAGCGGCGCGGCCTTCCCCCAGGAATCCGATCCATGCGCCCGACGCTAGCCCTCGTCCTGTTCCTCACGCTGCTCGCCGTGGGGGGCACGCTCTACTTCGCCCTCGGCCGTTCCCAACCCCAGGCACCCGTGGAGGACGCCGTCCTGGGACGGGCGGCCCCGACGGCCGGCAAGGACCGGCCCGCGGGCTCGGAGGCGGTCACGGCTCCCGTGGATTCTGGATCCGGCGCGCCCGCCGAGGCGGAGCGCACCGCCATCGCCGCCACCCCGCCGCCCGCGGCCGCGCCCGCCAAGGCCGCCGTCGGCACGACCCTGGTGGGTCGGCTGGTGGACGCCGCGGGAGGCCCCGTGGCCGGCGCCGAGGTGCTCGCGCGCTCCGGGGACTTCGACTTCGGCGATGGGGACCTGGATTTCGGCCCCAGCCGGCAGCGCAGCGTGGAGAAGATCAAGTCCGACGCCGCGGGGCGCTTCGAGATCCCGGGCGTCAAGCCGGGCAGCGTGAGAGTCACCGCCCGGGCTCCGGGCTTCGTGCCCCTGAGCAAGCCCGGTGTGGGCGTTCCGGCCGTCGAGCGCCTGGACCTGGGCGACCTGGCCCTGGAGGCCAGCGTGATCCTGGAAGGCCGGGTCGTGGACAGTCGCGGAGTGGGGGTGCCCGGGGCGCGTCTCCACCGCGCCCGCGGCGACGGCATCTTCGCCTTCGACCTGGAGGGTGAGAACGACAGCGGGCCGCCGCCGCTCTCCGTGTGCGCCGCCGACGGCAGCTTCCGCATCGACGAGCTTGCCAGCGGTCCCTGGCGCCTGCGCATCACCAGCGAAGAGCACCCCGACAAGCAGGAGAACGGCGTGACCCAGCGCTCGGGGGAACGGGTCTCCGGGCTGGTCTTCGCCCTGGAGGACGGCTATCCGATCGCCGGTCGGGTCCACGGGGTGCCCGCGGCCTCGGTGGCCGACGTGACCGTGGTGGCCTCGCCTCCGGCCATGCAGGGCGAGATCGTGATCCTCGGGGGCGAGGACCTGAGCTCCAGCGAGAACCGCCGCCGGGCGAAGATCGCCGCGGACGGCAGCTTCACGATCAAGGGCCTGAGGCCGGGCAACTACCAGGTCCAGGCGCGCGTGCGCGGCAGCGGGCCCGACGCCTTCTGGCCCCGCAGCGCCTCCGAGCGCGTCGAGGCCAAGTCGGGGGATCGCGGGGTGGTGATCGCCTGGCAGCCGTCCTCCGTGCTCACCTTCCAGGCCGTGGACGCGCGCACCAAGGCCCCGGTGGAACTGCTCTCCGCCAGCGCCCAGACCCGCGGAGCCATGGGCTTCGTGGACCTGAGCGCCAGTCGCGCCAAGCGCTACCCCGAGGGCCGCGTGCGCCTGGAGGAACTGCGTCCCCGCGACGCGAACGACCGCGCCACGCTGATGATCGTGGCCGCGGGCTACCGTGAAACCCGGCGCACGGAAATCGCCCTGGCCCGCGGTCTGGAGACCGATCTGGGCGTCGTGGAATTGGAGCCGGTGCCCACGGTCGAAGTGCGCGTGGTGGACGCCGTGCACCGCGGGGCGCTCGAGGGGGCCCGCGTGGAACTCCGCGAGGTGGAAGAGGCCGACGGCTCCACCGGCGGCGGCTTCCGCATGAGGCGCGCCCTGGCGATCAACGACAACAACGGCGACGTCCAGATCAGCGGCGACGGCGTGGGGCGCGCCAAGACCGACGAGCAGGGGCTCGCTCGCCTCAACAGCCTGCCTGGGAAGCGCGGCAAGCTCAGCGTGCGCAAGGAGGGCTACGCGCCGTTCACGAGCGAGCCCTTCGACATGCCCGAAGAGGGCGACGTCGAGCAGCAGGTGGCCCTGGACCAGGGCGGCTCCGTGGAGATCACGCTGCTGTCCGCCGAGGGCACGCCGGTGTCCGGGGCGCGCATCGAGCACCGCGCGCCGGGTGAGGCGGCCCTCGGCTTCGTCGGCGGGCCGGCCCAGGGCCGCGGCGCGGCGACGGACGCGCAGGGCAAGGTGACCCTGAGCCATCTGGCCCCTGGGCTGCACCGCTTCCGGCCGGCCAAGGGAGCCCAGGGCGGCGAGGCGGGCGAGGGCTTCGCCTTCTCGATGATCGGTGGCGAGGAGTCCGCCGAGGGCTGGGGCGAGGTGGAGGTGGTGCGCGCCACCACGGCGAGCCTGGTGCTCCACGAGCCCGAGCAGGCGGAGCTCACCGGCCGGGTGCGCGAGTCGGGCAGCGGATTGGCGGGCGCGTCGCTGACGCTCAAGCCGCGCGGCGGCCAGAGCCCCTTCGAGGGAATGGAGGACATGCCCTTCGGCGGCGGCGGCGTGCGCGCCAAGAGCGACGGCGAGGGCCGCTATCGCTTCGAGCGCGTGGAGGCCGGCAGCTACGACCTGATCGTGCGCCACGCGACGCGGGCCATGGCCGCCCGCTTCCCCGTGGAGGTGGAGGGCAAGTCGGTGGAGTTCGACATCGACCTTCCCGTGTCGATTCTCGAGGGCCGCATCACCGACACGGAGAACAAGCCGGTGGCCGGCGCCCGCGTGTGGGCCTCGAAGAAGCGCGGGGCCGGCGGGGGAGAGGTGACGGAGGCCCGCGGCATCGCCATCTTCGCCGAATCCAGCGAGGGCGGAATGGTCTTCGATTCCTCGGCGAGCATGGACGGTTCCAAGGCTCGCACGGACGAGGACGGGCGCTACGTGCTGCGCGGCGTCGAAAGCGACGTGGAGCTGGAGGTCAACGTGGACGCCAAGGACGCCGAGCCCGCCAAGTCGGAACCGCTGATCGTGGCCCTGGGACAGACGCGCACGGGCGTCGACGTGCAGGTGGCGCCGGCGGGCACCCTCAAGGTCAAGGTGCTGGCCGCGGCCGGCACGGCCGCGGGCCCCTGCCTGGTCCATGCCGAATATCTGGATCCCCAGCCGGAGGGCAAGCGCATCGAGCCCAAGATGGAGTTCGCCCAGGGAGGTTCGGTGACCCTCAAGGGGCTGCGTCCGGGGAAGTGGAAGCTCCACGCCCAGTCCCTGGGCGGCTTTGGGGGCGAGGAGGGTGAGAGCCAGGATGGCGAGGCCCGCGAGGTGCTCGTCCTGCCGCGCGAGACCGTCCCGGTGGAATTGACCTTGCCCTGAGCCTGGAAGGGGTGCCGCCGGGTGTGGCCCGCGCTACACTCGGCGGTTTCCCACTCCATGCTCCGCTCCTACGACGGCCTGCTCCTCGACCTCGACGGCACCTTGGTGGCCGACGACGAGACGATTCACCCGCGCACCCTCTCCGCCCTGCGCCGCGCCGAGGAAGCCGGCGTGCGCGTGATGATCGCCACCGGCCGCAGCGAGCTGGCCACCGAGCCGGTGCTCGCTCTACTGGGCCTGGACACGCCCGCCGTGGTGTTCAACGGCGCCGCCCTGTGGTGCGGCAAGACCCGGCGCTTCCTCGAGGAGCGCGTGCTCTCCGAGCGGACCCTGGGCCGCGTGCTCGACTACGGCGAGCGCCTGGGGCTCTTGACGGTGGTCATGTGCGCCGGCCGGAAGTACGCCCTCGCGCCCCGGGACGAAGTCGAGCGCCTCGCGCTCCACGACATGACGGGGCTCGAGTTCTGCGCGGCCGCGGACCTGCGCCGGCACCGCGCCATCCGCGTCACGCTGTTCTCCGCCAGCCAGGCCGATTCCGCGAGCTTCGCCACGGAGGTGCAGGCCGCCATCGACCAGCCGATCTACTTGACGCACTTTCCTTGAACCTGCTGGCCCGCCACCGCGAAAGTTCGCTCCTGGTGGTGGACCTGCACCCTCCCTGCCGGGGCAAGGGCGAGGCCGTGCGCGTGCTCGAGGAACGCTACGAAATCCCCGCCGCCCGGGTGGTGGCCGTGGGGGACGCGGCCAACGACGTGGACATGTTCCGGGAGGCCGGACTGGCCGTGGCCATGGGAAACGCCACGGCCGAGGCCCGGGCCCACGCTTCGCGGGTCATCGGCCACAACCACACGGACACGATCGCCGACCTCGTCGAGGAGTTGTTCCTCGTCTGAGCCCGGGGCTCAGGCCCCGTTGCGCGGGCTCCGCTTGGCGCTCGACTTGGACGCGGCCGGCTTCGCCCCGAAACCGACCCCGCCCGAGTCACCGGACTTCCCGGCACCGGATTCCCCCGGAGCGGACGGCTTCGAGCCCCCGTCCTTGCCCTCCTGGGGTTTGCCTCCCGAGGCGGAGGAATCGGACTTGGCCGACGGGGGCGCGGCGTCCTGCTTGGCTCCCTCGGTGTAGGAACTGGAGCGGTAGTCGGTCTGGTAGAAGCCCGAGCCCTTGAAGAGGATCGCGGCCCCGCGGCCGATCTGGCGCTCGAGCTTGGACTTCTTGCAGGCCGGGCACTTTTTCTTCGGCGACTCGGTGATCGACTGGAAGATCTCCAGCCAGGCCGCAGGCCTTGCAGATGTAGTCGTAGGTGGGCATCAGCTCTCCGTTGCCAGGGTTCCAAGGTCGGCTCCGGCAGCGCCCGGCGGGGCCGCGGAGACGATCACCTGGGCGGGTCGCAGCACCACCTGGCCCCAGGTGTAGCCGGTGCGCACGACGTCGAGGATCAGCCCGGGCTCCCGTCCCTCGGCCGGGCGGCTCGCCACCGCCTGGTGCAGGGCCGGATCGAAGCGCGCGCCGGCATCGACGCCCGCCAGGGGCTGGGCCCCGGCGTTGGACAGGGTGCGCAGCAACTCGGCCTTGGTCATCTCCACGCCGCGGGTCCAGGACTCCGCGGCGGCGTCGCCGCGCGGGGCGGCGAGGGCCAATTCCAGTTGATCGATGGCCAAGAGAATGCCCTCGAGCAGACCCTGCTGGGAGCGGCGCACGGCGGCGTCGATGTCGGACTGCGTGCGGCGGCGCAGGTTCTGGAAGTCGGCCTGCGCCCGCTGCCAGCGCGCCAGATGCTCGTCCCGGGCGCGCAGCGCCTCGGCGAGAGCGTCCGCCGGCGCCGACTCGGAGCCGGATCCGTGCGCGCCGTCGGCGGTTTCCCTGCCGGACGCGGTTTCCTCGTCGGGATGTTCGGACTTTTTCTTCATGGCTCGATGGAACCAGTTCACTGGTTGAAGTACTTGAGGATGCGATCGAAGAACGAGCGCTCTCCGGCGTTCTTCTGCTCGATCTCGTTGAATTCCTTCAGGAGCTCTTTCTGCCGGGAGCTGAGCTTGGTGGGCACCTCGATGAACACGCGCACCAGTTGATCGCCGCGGCCGCCGCCGTCCATGGTGGGCAGGCCCTGGCCCCGCAGGCGGAACACCTTGCCCGACTGCGTGCTGGAAGGGATCGTCATCTTGGCGCGGCCCCGCAGCGTCGGCACTTCGACCTCGTCGCCCAGGGCCATCTGGGCGAAGGCCACTGGGATCTCGGTGATCACGTCGGCACCGCTGCGCTGGAAGATCTTGTGCTCCACCTCGCGCACCACGCAGTACAGGTCGCCGCGGGGCGCGCCCGGATCGCCCGCGTCGCCCTCGCCGGTGACGCGCAGTTGCACGCCTTCCTCGATGCCCGCGGGCACGTGGATCTTGATCTCCTTGTGCACCGTTTCCTGGCCGTTGCCGCGGCACTTGGGGCAGGGATCCTGCAGCACGCTGCCCTGGCCCTGGCAGCGCGGGCAGGGGGCTGACATGGTGAAGAAGCCCTGGCTCCGGTGCACTTGACCGCGGCCGCCGCAGCCCGTGCAGGTGCTGCGCGTGGTGCCCTTCTTCGCCCCGCTGCCGTTGCAGGTCGGGCAATGCTCCTGGCGCTTGAGCGCCACGGTGCGCTCGACGCCCGCATCGATCTCCTCCAGGGTCAGGTCGAGCACGATCTTGAGCGAGCGTCCGGTCCGTTCCCCCGGCCGCGCGCGGCGACCGCCGAACATCTCGCCGAAGATCCCGCCGCCCGCGCCGCCGCCGCCGCCGAAGATGTCCCCGAAGGCGCGGAAGATGTCCTCGACGTTGTCGAAGCGCTGTCCGCCGAATCCGCGGGGACCGCCGCCCTGCTGGAAGGCGGCGTGGCCGAACTGGTCGTAGGTGCTGCGCTTCTCCTCGTCGCCGAGCACGTCGTAGGCCTCGGCGCACTCCTTGAACAGCCGCTCGGAGTCCTTGTCCCCGTTGTTCCGGTCGGGGTGGTGCTCCATGGCCTTCTTGCGGAAGGCCTTCTTGATCTCGTCTTCCTTGGCGTCCCGGGACACGCCGAGGACTTCGTAGTAGTCGCGCTTCGTGGTCATCGTGCCCTGCGGTGTGCTGCGTGCCCGGGTGCCAGCGAAGCGACTCGCTCACCCTGCCGGGCGGGCGAGTCGCCTCGTCGTTCGATCCGGACGCCGCCGGGGGCCCTGCACTGGGAGCGGCCCACGGCGCGGCGCCTCAGATCGTGCTGCCTTCGATCTTGGACTTGTCGTCCTTCAGGTCGGTCACCATCGAGTCGGTGGTGAGCAACAGGCCCGCGATCGAGGCCGCGTTGACCAGGGCGGTCCGCACGACCTTGGCCGGGTCGATGACGCCCGCCTTGAACATGTCGACGTACTCCAGGGTCAGGGCGTTGAAGCCCACGGAGCCGCCCTTCTCGCGCACCATCTCGACGACCACCGGGCCGTCCTCGCCGGCATTTTCCGCGATCTGGGCCAGGGGCGCCTCCAGGGCCTTCTCGACGATCATGACGCCGAAGCGCTCGTCGCCCTTGACCTTCAGGTTGGACAGGCTCTCGGCCGCGCGCAGCAGCGCCACGCCGCCCCCCGGAACGATGCCCTCTTGGATCGCCGAACGGGTGGCGTTGAGCGCATCCTCGACCAGCTGCTTCTTGTTCTTCATCTCGGCTTCGGTCGAGCCGCCGACCTTGATCACGGCCACGCCGCCGGTGAGCTTGCCCAGGCGTTCCTGGAGCTTCTCCTTGTCGTAGTCGGACTTGGTGGCTTCGATCTGCGCGCGGATCTGGGCGCAGCGGGCCTCGATGTCCTTCTTCTTGCCGGCGCCGCCCACCAGGATCGTGCGGTCCTTGGTGACCTGGATCTTCTTGGCCTGGCCGAAGTGCTCGGTCGTGACCTTGTCCAGGGGGATGCCCAGGTCCTCGGTGATCGCCACGCCGCCGGTCAAGGCGGCGATGTCGCCCAGGTAGGCCTTGCGGCGGTCGCCGAATCCCGGCGCCTTGACGGCGCAGATGTTGAGCACGCCCTTGAGGCGGTTGATCACCAGCGTGGCCAGGGCCTCGCCCTCGATGTCCTCGGCGATCACCAGCAGCGGACGGCCGGTCTGGGCCGCGCCCTCGAGCACCGGCAGGAACTCGCGGATCGTGTTGATCTTCTTCTCGTAGATCAGCACGTAGGCGTCGCTGAGCTCGGCGGTCAGCTTGGTCAGGTCCGTGGCGAAGTAGGGCGACAGGTAGCCCTTGTCGAACTCCAGGCCCTCGACCACCTCGAGCGTCGTGTCGAGGCTGGTGTGCTCCTCGACGGTGATCACGCCCTCGTCGCCGACCTTCTCGAAGGCGTCCGCCAGCAGGTTGCCGATGCTGGCGTCGTTGTTGCCGGAGATCGTGGCGATCTGGGCCTTCTCCTCGCGCTTCTTGACCTTGCGCGACTGGGCGGCGATCGACTCGGTGGCGCACTGCACGGCCTTCTCGATCCCGTTGCGCAGGGCGATCGTGTCCACGCCCGTGGCCACGTACTTGAGGCCTTCCTTGAAGATCGCGCTGGCGAGCACGGTGGCGGTGGTGGTGCCGTCACCGGCGACGTCGTTGGTCTTGGAGGCGACCTCGCGCACGAGCTTGGCGCCCATGCTCTCGAAGGGGTCCTCCAGCTCGATTTCCTTGGCGACCGTGACACCGTCCTTGGTGACCACGGGCGAGCCGAAGGACTTCTGCAGGATCACGTTGCGGCCCGCGGGCCCGAGCGTGACGCGCACGGTCTTGGCGAGTTTCTCGATGCCGTCGCGCATCTTCTGGCGGGCGGCGTTGTCGAACAGGATTTGCTTGGCCATGGGATTGTTCTTGGTTGTGTGTGCTGTGGTTTTGTGGGGGTGTGGGTCGGGCCGCCTGGGTCAGAAGTCCATGCCTCCCATGCCGCCCATGCCGCCCATTCCGCCCATTCCGCCCATGCCGCCCATCTCGTCCATCTCGCCGCCGTGACCGCCCGGCCCGCCGCCCTTCTTGGGCTTCTCGGGCAGGTTGGCGATCAGCGCGTCCGTGGAGAGCAGGAGCGAGGCAACGCTGACGGCGTTGGTCAGCGCGGCCTTGGTGACCTTGGCCGGATCGACGATGCCGAACTTGAGCATGTCGCCGTATTGGCCCGTCAGGGCGTCGAAACCGTAGTTCGGGTTCTTCTCGCGCAGCACGCGGTGGGCCACCACCGTGCCGTCATGGCCCGCGTTCTCGGCGATGCGCTCGATCGGCCGCGACAGCGCCGCGTACAGCACGTCGATGCCCATGTTGTAGTCGTCATCGCTCTTCTTCATCGTCAAGAGCGACTCGCGCGCCCGCAGCAGCGCGGTGCCGCCGCCCGGCAGGATGCCCGACTCGACCGCGGCGCGCGTGGAGTGCAGCGCGTCCTCGATCAGGGCCTTGCGCTCCTTGACCTCGGTCTCCGTGGCCCCGCCGACGTTGATCTGGGCGATGCCGCCGGTGAGCTTGGCCAGGCGCTCCTGGAGCTTCTCACGGTCGTAGTCCGAGGTGGTCGTCTCGATCTCGCCGCGGATGGCCTGCACGCGTGCGTCTACCGCGGCGCGCGAGCCCTTGCCGCCCACGACCGTGGTGTTGTCGGCGCTGATCACGATGCGCTTGGCGGTGCCCAGGTCGCGGGCGACCACGCGGTCGAGCTCCACGCCCAGGTCCTTCATGATCGCCTTGGCGCCGGTCAGTGCCGCCAGGTCCTCCAGCATGGCCTTGCGGCGGTCGCCGTAGCCCGGAGCCTTGACCGCGCAGCACTGGATCACGCCCCGCAGCTTGTTGACCACCAGGGTTGCCAGGGCCTCGCTGTCCACGTCCTCGGCAATGATCAAGAGCTGCCGGTTGGCGTTCTTGGCGGTCTCGAGCAGCGGCAGGAGCTTCTGCACGTTCGAGATCTTGTCCTCGTAGACGAGGATCAGCGGGTTCTCGAACACCACCTCCATGGCGTTGGGGTCGGTGACGAAGTGGGGCGAGATGAAGCCGCGGTCGAACTGCATGCCCTCGACGATCGTGACCTCGGTGGTCAGGGTCTTGCCTTCCTCGACGGTGATCACGCCGTCCTTGCCGACCTTGTCCATGGCCTCGCCCAGCAGGCGGCCCACTTCCGGGTCGTTGTTGGCGGAGATCGTGCCCACCTGACGGACTTCGTTGGAGCCCTGGACCGGCTTGGCGGCCTTCTCGAGCTGGGCCAGCACGCGGGCCAGTCCGTCCTGGAGCGCGGCGTTGAGGCGCGCGGGCGCGGCCCCGGCGGTGATGGCCCGCAGGCCCTGGTTGAAGATCGCTTCGGTCAGCAGGGTGGCGGTGGTGGTCCCGTCGCCGGCGACGTCGCTGGTCTTGCTGGCCACTTCCTTGACCAGCTGCGCGCCCATCTGTTCGTAGGGGTCGGAGAGCTGGATCTCCTCGGCCACGGAAACGCCGTCCTTCGTGATCGTCGGCGCGCCCCAGCCCTTGTCGAGCACCGCGTTCCGCCCGCGCGGTCCGAGGGTGCTGGTCACGGCCTTGGAGAGCTTCTCGACTCCGCGGCGGATCGCTTCACGCGCATCCGCCTCGAACACCATTTGTTTTGCCATGGGTGGTTGGGGAGAGGCGCCCGGCCCGGCGTCGCGGCGCCCGCCGGCACTGTGCTCGGCGAACGGGGACCTCGGGGGGCGCAGAACTGCTGGGGGAGGGAACGGACCCGCGTCGCCGCGGTTGTACGGGGTCGGGATCCGCTGCGACCCGAGAACTCGAGTCGCGCCGGGGCCCGGAGGGGGCGGCCGTGCATACGAACGCCGCCAAGGCCACGGGGGAACCGGGGTCCTGGCGCCGGCTGCTGTGCAAGAACGGTGCCGCACACGCCGAGACCTCCCAGGCGGCTCGGCGGCGCCTGTGCTGCTGCCACATTGGCAGCAGCGTGGGGCCCTCCGCGGACCCGCTGCCACACTGGCAGCAACGATCCGGGACCGGCGAGCTCGTCCTGGAACCGGTGGGGTCCGACGGGTTCCGGGATGCTCTTCGCGCGGGTAGGGGCGCTCGGCCGGCGGCTTCGACCTCGGCCGTGGGGCGTCTGCCGCTCGCGCGGAGGTCCTGGGGCCCGTACGGCAATCCCCCGGGAGCGGCCCCAAGGAAGACGCTATGTTGCCGGGAGCCATGGCAGACCACCCCCTCGACCCTTCTGTCCTCCGCGTCCCGGTCCCTCGAACTTCCGCGGCCGGACGCCTGGCCGGGCCCATGGCCCTGGGGGTTGTGGCGATCTTCCTTGGGGCGGCCCACCAGGTTCCAGCCCCGGTGCAGGAGCGGCTCGTGCTGGAGACCCTCTCGGGCAAGCAGGAGCTCCGTCCCGCCGCCGCGCCGGGCGAGTTCACCTTCGGGCCGCGGGGAACGGTGTTCCTGCGCTACGAGGGCCCGCGCCCTGAGATGCCCCGTTCCCCGGCCCGGTTGGTGCTTTCCGACGGCCAGCGCTGGATGGGCGGCGTGGCGGGCGGGAGCGGCGACACCCTGCGCTTTTCCGCGAGCCTGGGTGCAGAGCTCTCGGTCTCCGTGGACCACGTGGCGCGCCTGGAGTTCGACGGCCGACTGCCGGATGCGGACCGCGGCTCCCTGACGCCGGCCGCGGAGGGCGATCGGTTGTACTGGGTCCACGACGGTGCCCTGGAGCGGGTGGACGGCTCCTTCGAGGCCTTCGCCGACGAGGGCGTGGTGCTCACCGGCGTCCTGGGGAAGCGCACGTTTCCCTGGGACGAAGTGGGCGCCCTGCTGGTGGCCGCTCTGGAAGAGGGCCAGGCACCGGCGCGGCCGGAGGGAATCCCGCTGGTGGTGGACATCGACGACGGCTCGCGCATCGCCGGGGCCTTCGTGGGTCCGACGGGCGCGGACGACGCAGGCTCGCGGCTCCCGGGGTTCGATCTCGAGACGGCCTTCGGGGCGCGGGTGCGCGTGCCCTTCGCCCGGGTGTGGGAGGCGGCCCTGGACGACGGGTGCTTCGCCTACCTGTCCGATCTGCCCCCCGCGCGCGCCCAGGCCGGTTCGCTGTTCGGCGACGAGCTGGGACTCTCCTGGCCCCACCAAGTGGACCGCTCGGTGGTGGGCACGCCGCTCTCGGTGGCCGGCCGACGCCGGGCCCGCGGACTGGGCGTCCATGCTCCGAGTCGACTGGTGTGGGACCTTGTGCCCGTCGCCGGCTCGGAGGTGCGCCCCGCCCGGGAACTGGCCGGAGAAGTGGGCATCGACGACTCCGTGCGCACCACCAGCGCCCGCGGCTGCGTGCGCTTCCAGGTGCACGTGGACGGCGTGCTGCGCTGGGATTCGGGCCCGGTGCGCGGTGGGGAGGAGGCGCGGCCCATTCCGCGCATCGACCTGCGGGGCGCCAAGGAGCTGGCCCTGGTGGTGGACCAGGACGAGGACTCGTTCGTGGCCGACCGCGCCGACTGGCTGCGGCTACTCCTGGTCCGCGAGCCCTGATTCCCGCGCGGCTTCCAGCCCGCGGAAGTACACGCCCTGGTTGCCGCCGCGGGCCTTGGCATGGCGCAGGGCCTCCTCGGCATGCAGTCGCAGGGTTTGGGCGCCGTCGAGATCCGTTCCGTTGAAGGTCTCGAAGCCGATGCTGGCGCTGATTTGGATGTCGGCCTTGGCGCCCGGCAGACGGCCCGAGAGTTCGTGGATGCCCTCCAGCAGGCGCTGCAGCACGCGCACGGCATCCACCTTCTTCGTGTAGGGCAGCACCACCGCGAACTCGTCTCCGCCGAGCCGGCCGGCGACGTCCTCCGTGCGCAGGGCTCCGCGGATCACGCTGCCCACGCGGGCGATCACCAGGTCACCCACGGTGTGGTCGTGGAGCTTGTTGACCTTGCCGAAGTGGTCGAGGTCGAGCAGCAGCAGGGCGAGGTCGAAATGGTGCCGCTGGGCGGCCGAGACGTGCTCCCGCAAGCGTTCCTGGAAGGCCTGGGGCCGTAGCAGATCGGTTCGATCGTCGTGGGCCGCGCGGTGGCGCAGCACCTCCATTTCGGCCAGGCGCTCGGACAAGTGCTCCAGGCGCGCCATGCGCATCTGGATTTCCTCGGGCGGGGCGCTGCGGTGGACCAGGTCCCAGGCTCCGTGCTCGAGCGCCCGGGCGCACAGGATCGGGATCAGGGGGTCGCCCGGATCGGTGACCACCAGCACGGGCGTGGGGGGCTCCGCCGCATGGGCGCGGGCGCGTTCGATGGCGCGCAGTTCCACCGAGCCCACGCGGGCCAGGGGGTCCACGACGATCACGGCCGGCCGCAGCACCGCCAGACGCTCCAGGGTGTCCCGCAACTGCCCGGTCCCCTCGACGGCATGGCCGGAGGCCGCGGCGGCGACCTTTTCCAGGGTGCCCTCTCCGCGGTGGTCGCAGACGAGGATGACGGCCTGGGAAACGGGCCGGGCGACCTCGGCAATGCCCTGGTGGAGGCCCTCGGCAGGGAGGGGCTCCGGGCGTTCGGGGGGCAGTTCTGACACGCTTTCGATCGGCGTACCGGTGGCTTCCAGCCCCGCATCGAGGGGCCGGGGCCCCAGGGGGGCCGGGCGGGTAGCGCCGCGAGAAGCATACTGGGCCGGTCCGGACAAGGTGTCTTATTTAGGAAGTTGCTTTTCGGGTGGACGCCCGTCCCGTCGATGCCGCCAGGGCCGCGGAAGGTCGTCGCACGGGGGGGGAAGTACCCCCGCGCCAGGGCCCCACCCTGATCGGAGTGGGGCAGAAATTCTATCCTTGGGGGGCCCGAAAGGGCAGGGGGACGGGGCACTTCTCAAGCGGAAGCAGCCCGCCTGCGTGGCACCGGACCGGGCAGCGGCCGCGAGCTCCCCGGGGGCGTCGACCGCTGGGCACGGCGCGCGCCGGACGCTCCAGCGTTGACTTCGAGCGGCCTGCGGATAAGCTGCTTCGCCCCTCGTACCCGGATGGTCCGGCGTACGAATTCGTGTCGCGTCCCAGCGTTCGAGTCCGGTCCACGACCGGGCCCTTCGACGGGAGGCCGGGGGAGGCCGGCGCGCACTTCTCCCTGGAATTTCATGGAACCCCTGAACGCACAACAGCTGATTGACGCCGGAGTGCATTTCGGATGCCGCGTGTCGCGGTGGAATCCGAAGATGGCCCCGTACATCTACGGGCGGCGCAATCTGATCCACATCATCGACCTGCGCGAGACTCTGCGCGGGCTTCTCCGCGCGCAGAGCTTCCTGCGCGGGCTCGCCGCCGAGGGCGCCCAGATCCTCTGGGTCGGCACCAAGCGCCAAGTGAAGGGCGTGATCCAGGACGCCGGTCAACAGACCGGCATGCCGGTGGTCACCGAGCGCTGGATCGGCGGCACCCTGACCAACTTCTCCGTGATCCGTTCGCGCCTGCGGCGCCTCGAGGAACTCGAGACGATGGAGGAGTCCGGCGGCCTCGCCGTGCACTCCAAGAAGATGATCTCGACCCTGCGCCGCGAGCGCAAGAAGATCGAGCGCAACCTCTCGGGCATCCGCGAGATGACCGCCATCCCCGGCGCCATGGTCGTGATCGATCCGGGCCGCGAAGCCAACGCCGTCAAGGAAGCGCGCCGCCTCGGCGTGCCGGTGATCGGCCTGTTGGACACCGACTGCGATCCGAGCGTCTGCGACATCGTGATCCCCGGCAACGACGACGCGCTGCGTTCGGTGCGCCTGCTCCTCGAGCGCCTGGTCAAGGCGGTCGAGGAAGGCTGCGCCGCGCGCCGCGAACAGTCGGCGGCCATGGGCGACAGCGAGCGCCAGGGCGAGATCGTCCCCATGGGCGACGAGCCCCGTCCGACGCGCGGCAACAAGCCGCCGCCGCCGCTGCGCCAACGGCGCGAGACCGCCACCGTCGTTCCGGGCCTCGAGAAGGTCCAGAGCACCGACACGGAAGAGACTCCCTGAGCGAGCGCCGCGCACGCGCGCGGCGCCCTCCTCGTTGCTCGGGGTCCCGCGCCCGGCCCACGCTCCGCGGGGGGGGGGCCGCGGGGCGGGGCGCGCCGGCCTCTCGGCCACCGCAGGCCCGGACGCGCTCCGGGCCCCCGGAGCCCGGCCAGGGTCGCGGCCGGTCCGAGACCCCGCGGGGCCCGCTCCGTCGGGGAGTTTCACGGGCCGGCGCGAGATCCCCGCAGCAGAAGCGAGCCAGCATCCCGTTCCTCAGTCGGGCACGAACCCAGTCACGAATTCAGGCATATGGAAATCACCTCGAAAATGGTCCAGGACCTGCGCGAGCGCTCGGGCGCTCCGCTGATGGACTGCAAGCGCGCTCTGTCCGCCACGGGCGGCGACGTCGATGCCGCCTTCGACCATCTGCGCAAGGCGGGGCTCAAGACCGCCGACAAGAAGGCCGGCCGCTCCATGGCCGCCGGCCGGGTCGGCGCGACGATCTCCCCGGACGGCAAGGCGGGGGCGCTGATCGCGCTCTCCTGCGAGACCGACTTCTCGGCCAACACCACCGACTTCGGCGACATGGTGGCCAAGATGGGCGCCCACGCCCTCAAGCACCGGCCGGCCTCGGTGGAGGCCATGCTGGCCCAGAAGTTCGACGGCGCGTCGATGACCATCGACGAGACCCTCAAGCAACTGGTGGGCAAGATCGGTGAGAACATGCAGCTCGCCAGCATGGCCCACTACGCCAATCCGGCGGGCCGTGTGGGGGCCTATGTGCACCACAACCACCGCGCGGGCGCCCTGATCTCGCTCACCACGGGAGCCGCGGCCGACAAGGTCGACCCGCTGCTCAAGACCCTGGGCATGCACATCGTCTCCAGCAAGCCCACGGCCAAGAGCCGCGGCGAGGTGTCGGCCGAGGTGATCGAGCGCGAGAAGACCGTCTACCGCGAAAGCGACGACGTCAAGGGCAAGCCCGCCGAGCGCATCCCCAAGATCCTCGAGGGCAAGCTGGAAAAATTCTTCCAGGGCATCGTGCTGGTGGAGCAGCCCTGGGTCATGGATCCGTCGCTCACCGTCCAGAAGGCCGTCACGGCCGCCCTGGGCGCCGACGCGCGCATCGAGGCGTTCAGCCTCTTCCAGGCCGGCGCCTGAGCGAGGTACAACCCTCGCCATGGCCTACCAGCGGGTCCTCCTGAAACTGTCCGGCGAGGCGCTGGGCGCGTCCGCCAGCGGCCACGGCCTCGATGCCGACGCGATCGGCCTGATCGCCCGGCAAGTGGCCCACGTCAGCTCCATCGGCGTCGAGGTGGCCATCGTGGTCGGCGGCGGGAACATCCTGCGGGGCGCCGAGTTTTCCAAGCTCGGCGGCCACCGGGCCAACGCCGACTACATGGGCATGCTGGGCACGGTGATCAATGCCCTGGCCCTTTCCGACGCCATCGAACAGTGCGGCGTGGACACGCGCGTGCAGACCGCCATCGAGATCCGTCAGGTGGCCGAGCCCTTCGTGCGCCGCCGGGCCATCGCGCACCTGGAGAAGGGGCGCGTGGTGCTGCTCGCCGCGGGCACGGGCAATCCGTACTTCACCACGGACACGGCCGCCGCCCTGCGCGCCCGGGAACTGGGCTGCGAGGTGCTGCTCAAGGCCACGAAAGTGGACGGCGTCTACACCCGTGACCCCAAGAAGCACGCCGACGCGGAGCGCATCCCCGCGCTGACGCACCAGCAGGTGATCGAGCAGCAGCTCAAGGTGATGGACGCCTCGGCCATCAGCCTGTGCATGGAATCCAACCTCCCCGTGGTCGTGTTCGACCTCTTCACCGAGGGCAACATCGAGCGCGTGATCCGCGGAGAGAATCTCGGGACCGTCATCAGGAGTTGAGACCATGAGCGTTTCACAGAAGATCCAGGACGACACGAAGGCCGTGCTCGAAAAGGCCCTGCACCACCTCCAGGAGGTGCTGCGCGGCGTGCGCACGGGGCGCGCGACCTCGGCCCTGGTCGACAACATCAAGGTCGATTACTACGGGTCGATGACGCCGCTGAATCAGATGGCGGCGATCTCCACGCCCGAGCCGCGCCAGATCCTGATCAAGCCCTTCGATGCCAGCTCGCTCACCGAGATCACCAAGGCGATCCAGAAGTCCGACCTGGGCATCACGCCCCAGTCCGACGGCAAGGTGCTGCGCCTCAACATGCCGCCGCTCTCCGGCGAGCAGCGCACCAAGTACGCGCACAAGGTGAAGGAAATGGCCGAGGAAGGCCGGATCGCCATGCGCAACGGCCGCCGCGACATGAACAAGCACGCGGACTCGGAGCTCAAGGCCGGCAAGTTGACCGAGGACGAGCACCGCAAGCTCCACGACAAGGTCCAGGAACTCCTCAAGGAGTACGAGAAGAAGCTCGACCAGGTCCTGGAGAAGAAGATCACCGAGATCCAGCAGGTCTGAAGCCACTCGGTCCCGCCGCGCGAAGGATCCGCGCCCGCTGCCGCCGCGCCGGTGGGGCCGGTGGGCGGCCTGGGACCGGGACCACCGCCGTCGCGCGGTCCCGTCGGCTCCGGCGGCCCCGCAGGCCCCGCAGGCGCCGCAAGCCGTGGTGCGGGCCTTCCCGGGACACGCTCCCGCTCCCGGGGCGGCATGCGCTGCGCCGCGCCCTTGCACCGGATTGACCGGGCGCTATGCTCTCCGACCCCCGCCCGCGTAGCTCAGCTGGTAGAGCAATTGACTCTTAATCAAAAGGTCCCAGGTTCGATCCCTGGCGCGGGCACCATCCACCCAAGAACCCCAGGCAGGCCGCGGTCCCCGCGGGCTTCTGGCGTCGCGATGGCCCACCTGAATCCGGGCGCGTAGCTCAGTCGGTAGAGCAACTGGCTTTTAACCAGTAGGTCCCAGGTTCGATCCCTGGCGCGCTCACCAGGCCTCCCCCCCAGGGCGAGCCTTGGTCGGGGAAGAGCGGCCCTTTCCGTGCCCCCGCGCGTTCTCGGCTCCACCGGTCCCGCGGAGTCGGGCCTCGAGGGGGAGTGCTCGGTGGGCGCGGTGCCCGCCTCGAGCCCAGGCACGCCATCCTCGGGCGCCAGTCCGCCGAGGACGCGGTAGATCCTTGCCCAGTACAGGGCCCGGGCCACGCCCACGATGCCCGAGAGGCAGGCGTAGAGGATGGAAGTCACGGAGGAGAAGCACCAGAACGGCTCGAAGCCCACCAGGGCCGCCAGGGAGCCGAGGACCGCGCTCAGACCGAAGTCCAGCAGGGCCGCGCGAAACGTGGCCCAGCCGTCGTTGCGCGCCAGCCGCCAGCCGTGCTGGAGCGCCGAGACCACGCCGCGCTGGTTCTGGGCCAGGCTCTGCAGGCTCAGCTGGAACAGCACGGAGACCACCGTGGCGTAGGCACAGCAGAAGAGCAGGAAAGGTCCCCCGATCAGGTAGGCGCGCCAGTCGTGCTCGTCGCCGCCCAGGGCCCAGAAGACGAGCAGACCCAGGCCCAGGATCGAGAGGTCCAGGAGCAGCACGCACAGCCACAGGCCCAGCGTGGAGGCGGTGATGCCCAGACCCTGGGCCCACAGGTCCGACAAACGCGCCGCGCCTCGGCTGGCGACGGCTTCGTTCCAGCGCCGCGGCTCCGCCAGTCGCGCGAGGCCCACCACCATCCGTACCAGCGGAGGCAACAGGATCGGGACGAAGGAGAGCCACATCAGGGCCGCCAGGGAGTCGCTGGCGCCGCTCTGGACGGCCCGAAAGCCCACGGCGGGCACCACCAGGACCGAGGGGAAGAACAGGCCGACGATCCAGATCCACGACGGGCGGGCCGCCTGCCGGGCGGCGTCGGCCAAGAGGGCCTGGGCCGAGCGCAGGCTCAGACGGTCGTCAGGGGTTCCGATCCACGTGGACAAGGGGCGTGTGCTTGCGCGTGCGGAGCGCGCGGATTTCCGTCTAAGTCCGCGGCGCGGCCGCCATGGCCGCCATGGCCGACGCCGCCGCGGCCGGTCCGACGGCGGCCGGCCGGCAGGCCCGTTCGACCTCCTCGACCGTGCGCGGAATCGCGGCCGTGAGCACCTCGCAACCCTGTTCCGTCACCAGGACGTCGTCCTCGATGCGGATCCCGATGCCGCGCCAGCGGGCCTCCACGCTGGTGTCGTCGGGGGCGATGTACAGGCCGGGCTCCACGGTCAGCACCTGCCCGGGGGCCAGCGTGCGCGACTGGCCGCCGACCACGTAGGCGCCGCAGTCGTGCACGTCCAATCCGAGCCAATGGCTCGTGCGGTGCATGTAGAAGCGCTTGTAGGCCTCGTTCTTCAGCAGTTCCTCGGCCGTGCCCGGGAGCAGGCCCAGGCCGGCCAGGCCCTCGCACAGCACGCGCACCGCGGTGTCGTGCACCGACACGAACGTGTTGCCCGGCCGCACCTGGAGGGTGGCCGCCTGGAGGGCCCGCAGCACCACTTCGTAGAGCGCGCGCTGCTCGGCCTGGAAGCGGCCGTTGATCGGGAACGTGCGCGTCACGTCGCTGGCATAGTGCTCCAGCTCCGAGCCCGCGTCGATCAACAGGAGTTCCCCGTCGCGCAGGGGGCCGTCGTTGTTCACGTAGTGCAGGATGCAGGCGTTGGCCCCGCCCGCGACGATGTTGCCGTAGGCCGCGCCGGAGGCGCCGCGGCGCAGGAACGTGTAGGTCAAGAGCGCGTCGATTTCGTTCTCGCCCATGCCGGGCGTGGCCGCGGCCATGGCCGCGCGGTGGGCTTCGGCGGTGATCGCCACGGCACGGCGCATCACCGAAAGCTCGTGGGGCGTCTTGAACAGCCGCAACTCGTGGAGCAGCGGCGCCGGGTCGAGCACTTCCCCGGGCAACGCCGCGCTGGAGCGCACCAGGGCGCGCAGGCGGGCGAGCACGGCGTGAAACTGCCGATCGCGGGCTTCGTCGTGGCCCGTGCGGTAGACGATGCGCTCGAAGCCCGTGAGCAGTTCCGGGAGCCTGGTCCAGAACTCCGCCATGGGGAAAGCCTCGTCCACGCCCAGGGTGCCCGGCGCGGCGGCCACGCCCAGGCGCAGGCCGCTCCAGACTTCCTCCTCGCGCTTCTTGTCCCGCAGGAAGAGCACCGAGCGCGGCCGCGCGGCGCCCCCGGCCGCGGGTGCCCCGGGCGCCCCGGGCGCCCCGGGGAGCAGCACCAGGACGCTCTCCGGTTCGCCGAAGCCCGTGAGGTACCAGAAATCGCTGTCGGGTCGGAAGCGGTACTCGGTGTCGTGGTTGCGGTACTTGAGCGTCGCCGTGGGGATCACGGCGGCCGCGCCGCGTTCGGCCAGTCGGGCCAGGAAGCGCGCGCGGTTCTCCGCGTAGGGCGCGTGGAAGGTGGAGGCGTCCATGGGGAGGGGAGCCTACCGTGCCCCAGCGCACCGCGCCTAGCGCGACGCGGGCCGCAGGGCGAAGCGCTCGGCCAGGGTCACGATGCCCAGGAGTTTTCTGCGGGCCAGGGCGGGGTCCTCGAGGTCCACGCGCACGCCCGGAAAGCTGAACTCCCGCGCCGCCTCGACGCGCACCGAGAGGCCCAGCACGGCGGCGAGGCCCGGGGCCGCGGCGCGGAACATGGCCCCGTCGGGGGCTTCGGGCGGGAAGCACAGGGCCAGTCCGTGGTCCGCAAGTCCCTGGGACAACCGGGCGGGCAGCTGGGTGGGCCAGGGCAGTGCGCGCGGGCGCAGTCGTCCGAAGACCGAGTGGGTTTCATCGCCCGGGGCCAGGTTCACCTCCAGGATCCCTCCCCGTTCGTCCTGGCGCATCCAGTCCACGTAGGCCACGCGCACCTCGAAGTCCGCGGGCTCCGGCAGGATCACGCGCACGCGCGCGGGCCCGCCGCCCCGGTGGTCGAAGTCCACCTGGATGCCGTCGCTTTGCAGCGCCACGCGCATGGCCAGGGTGCTCGCTCCCACGCGCAGGCCCTCCAGGCGCATCTCGCGGCGTTCGATCCAGTTGCGTCCCAGGGCCACCTGGGCCGCCGGGAGCGAAGGGGGCGGCACCGAGGGCCTGAGCAGCACGCCGTCGGGCAGCGGGCCGGGGAGGCCGCCCCGGGCGTCCGCGAGAAAATCGACGGCCGCGGCCGGAGCTTCCTGGACCCCTGGCTCCCCGACGCCGGGGAAGAAGCGAGGCAGCAGCGCGGCCGCCACGGGGGGATCTCCGCCCGTGGCCGCGAAGTGGTCCCAGGCGTCGTCGTAGCGCCCCTGGGAGAGGGCGGCGCGCGCCAGGGCCGCGCGCCGCGTCGGGTCGCTCTGGGCCCCGCGGGCCTCGGCGCCCACGGCCTCGGCCCACCGATTCCAGCCCTCGGGCCGGCTCCAATCGGGGGCTGCCGGGCCGTCGGCGGAAAGTCGCGCCGGCTCGGTCGCGGGGCCCACGCCCGCGAAGGCCCTCGCCGCCGGGCCCGGGGGAAGCGTGACGCCGGCGACCGCGGAGGGGGCGGGCGTCGGGACCCCCTGGTGGAGCAGGATCGCTCCCAGGCAGAGCCAGGCCGAGGGGGTCAGGGGGGATTGCACGCCGATGCAGGGGAACGCGCGCGCCCCCCGCTGTCAACGCAGCGGTGCCGGATCGGTTCGCGGCGGCGGATTTCGGGGCGGCCTTGTGCGGGCCCCGGCGGCGAGCGAAACTCCTTCGACGACCATGGCCACTCCCAGCGAGAAGAAGCGCGGCATCGACCCGGAACTGCTCTCGATCCTCGCCTGCCCCCAGACGCACCAGGGCCTGCGCATGGCCACGGCGGAGGAACTGGCCCGGCTGAATGCCCGGGTGGCCTCCGGCAAGGTCAAGAACCAGGCCGGCAAGCCCGTGGAGCAGGCGTTCGAGGACGGCCTGATGCGCGAGGACGAGAAGCGCATCTACCCGATCCGCGACGGCATCCCGGTGCTGTTCATCGACGAGGGCGTGACGCCCTAGCCGCGCGCGTGCGCTTCACGCATCCCGCGCACCCGGGGAAATCCGTCCGGCTGGCGTATTGCCTGAACGTTCACCCGGCGACGGACATCGCCGGCGTGGTGGGGGGGATCGAGCAGATCACCGTGCCCCTGCGGGAGCGACTGGCCCCCGGCCGCGATTTCGGCGTGGGCCTCTACCTGCCCGCCGCGCTCTTCGCCGCGGGCGCCGGCCCCGAGCGCGAATCCGGGCCGACGCTCGCGGAGCGGCTCGGCCAGCTCTGCGCCCGACATCGGCTCGACCCGTTCACGTTCAACGCGTTCCCCTTCGGAGACTTCCATGGGCCGCGGCTCAAGGAGCGCGTGTTCGAGCCCACCTGGTTCGAGGACGCGCGCGCTCGCTGGACGCTCGCCGTGGCGAGCCTCGCCGCCCAACTCCCGTCGCCTTCCGCGGCGCGCGGCCACACCTCGATCAGCACCCACACGGGCATGCACTCCAGCTCCCCGCGGGCCGCCGCCTCGCCGCGGGCCCTGGGGGAGTGCTTCGGTGCCATGGCCGACCAACTGAGCGCCCTGCCGGGCCCGCGGACGCTGCTGGCCCTCGAGCCCGAGCCCCGCGCCAACTGCGGCGACACCCAGGCCCTGCGGCGGCTCTTCGAGCAGGGACTGTGCGCCGCCCGGCCGCGGGACCTCGTGGAGCGACACCTGGGCGTCTGCCTCGACACCTGCCACGCCGCCGTGGAGTTCGAAGCGCCCGCCCAGGCCCTGGACCACGCGCAGGCGAGCGGCGCCGGACTGGTGAAGCTCCAACTCACCAACGCGGTGCGGCTCCTGGACCCGCTCCGCAATCACGCCGGACGCGAGGCGCTGTTCGCCATGGCGGAGCCCCGCTACCTGCACCAGGTCACCGGCCGCGGCCCCGCGGGCCTGGTGCGGGCGGGGGACCTGGCGGAGGTCCAAGGGGCCTTCCTCGCCGGCGACGAGTCCTGGAGGCAGTGCGAGGAGTGGCGCTGCCATTTCCACGTGCCCATCGATCGCACCGACCTGGGCGTGCCGGGCCTGTGGACCACCCGCGACCTGGCCGATGAGGCCTTCCGCCTGGCCCTGCGGGAGCCGCGGCGCTGGGGCCGGGACGAGCTCCATGCCGAGATCGAGACCTACACCTGGGAGGTGCTCCCCGGCTCGGCCCGAGGCGCCGGGGCCCTGGTGGACGGCCTCGAGCGCGAGTACCGGCACGCGCTCCAGCTCTTGGCCCTGGAGGGCTGGGCGGAAGAAACCGCCGGGTCGCGTTGACACGCCGGTTGGGGCCCAGTATCGTCCCCGCCCACTTCTGCGAGCCAGCCGGACGGCTCGCCGAGGCCTCCTCCGGTGGCCCCATCGTCTAGCCCGGCCTAGGACACCAGGTTTTCATCCTGGCGACAGGGGTTCGAATCCCCTTGGGGTCACCACTTCCGCCCGCCGCGGAGTCTGTTCGCGATTTTGCCCCGGGAGCGAGGCCCTCCCGCGCGGCCGTGGCCCGCCCCGGCCCGCCCCGGCCCGCCTGGGGCACTCGGGCTCCGCGCCCGCGGCGAGCGCCCGGCCTAGCGCGCTCCCAGCCGCTGGCGCGCCTGGATTTCGCGGATCGCGTCGCTGTCGGCGGACCATGCGCGCTGCTTCTCGGCCTCGCTGGGCTCCACCAGGGGCCGCACCACGCGGAAGCCCACGAACTGGGCGTTCGTCAGGTACCAGATGCTCTTCGGCAGTTGGGGATCCTGCTGTTGCCACCCGGCCGTGGACCCGCGCCGCGCGCCGCTGCGCAGGCGCGGCGCCTCGTCGTCCCAGGATCCGCCGCGCACCGCGCAGGGAAGCACCTGGGCGGGCCAGGCCACGGGACCGGGCCCGCGGGCTTCGGCCGAGGCGTAGAAGGCATCGTCGTAGCGGTCGAGCACCCACTCGCACACATTGCCGTGCATGTCGAAGAGGCCCCAGGGATTGGGCTGCTTCAGACCGACCTTGTGGTAGGTCTCGCCGGAATTCTCGATGTACCAGGCGTGCTGGTCCAAGGCCGCCGGGTCGTCGCCGAAGGACCAGAGGGTCCGCGTGCCCGCGCGGCAGGCGTACTCCCATTCGGCCTCGGTCGGCAGGCGATAGAAGCGCCCGGTCTTCATCGAGAGCCATTGGGTGTATTGCCGCGCCGCGAACTGCGTCATGGAAATGGCGGGAAATCCCTGGGTGCCCATGCCGAAGTCCATGGGCACGTAGGGCGGCGTGGGCCGGCTCACCGCATCGGCCCAGGGATCCTGGGGGAGCGTCGGCGCGGCTCCCTTGGCTCGCTCGGCCTTGTCGAGCCGCATCTGGAACGGCAGATACTCGTCCCAGGTGACCTCCGTGCGCCCGATCCAAAAGGCGCCCAACTCCACCTCGTGCAGCGGGCCCTCGGCGCCACGGCGATCCGCCTCGGATTCGGGCGTGCCCATGGTGAATTTTCCCCCGGGAATCGGCACGAGATCGAAGGCCGCCGCCGTGCCGGGCACGCGCTCGGTGTAGCGCTTCATCTCCTGTTCGCCGGCCGCCGCGGCGTCGGCCACCTCGAGCACGGGGGGCTTGCCCGCGGGCATGTCGGGGTACAGCGGTGCCTGCGGGGCGGGCTTCTCCTGGGCCTGACCCAGGAGCAGGATGAGCGGCGCGAGGATCATGGCGGGCTGACGTTACCAAAGGACCCCGCGGCCGGGCACGGGCACCGAATTGCGCGGGCCGAGCACGGGGCGCTGCCCGGCACCCGAAGTCTCCCGCGGCAACCGCCGCGGGCACCCGAGGCCGGGGCCGCCACCGTCCTGGGACCGCGGACCCGTGACGCGTGACCCGTGACCTGGGACCGGGCCGCCGGGCTCGGATGCTACGATTCGAGGACATGTGGACCCTGCGCGCGCGTCGCCCCGTGGGCCTTTTCTTGCTGCTCTTGGCGCTGGGGGCCCTGGCCTGCTCGCCGGGCGCTGAACGACCGCGCAACGTGCTGCTCTTGGTCGTCGACACCCTGCGCGCCGATCGCCTGGGATGTTACGGCTACCCGCGGCCCACCTCGCCCAACATCGATGCCCTGGCCGCCCGGGGCACGCTCTACGAGCGCAACTACAGCCAGGCCTCCTGGACCGTGCCCTCGATGATCTCGATGCTCACGGGGGTCAGCGTGACCACCGAGGAGCAGGCGATCCCGACCAGCCTGCCCACCCTGGCCGAGGTGCTCCAGGCGCGCGGCATGGAGACGGTCGCCTTTCCGGCCAACGAGGTCCTGGGCCACGGGCGCGGCTTCGAGCGCGGCCTCGACCTGTGGGACTTCACCAACGAGACGGTCAACGCCGACGGCGGGACCCTGGCACGGCGCTTCGAGGAATGGCACGGCGGCCGCGCGGCGGAGAACGGCGGGAAGCAGCCCTGGTTCGCCTGGGTGCAATTCCTCGACCCGCACATGCCCTACAAGCCCAAGCCGGCCTTCGACGTGTTCCGGGGCCCGCGGCCCGGCCAGGAACGGCTGGAGGCGCGCTGGCGGGCGGCCGAGCAGGAGGCCCTGGGGCACGCGGGGGAATCCAGCAAGGACCTCGCGGCCTCGATGGAGATGATGACCCACTACTCCAATCTCTACGACGGCGAGGTGCGACAGGTCGACGACGCCATCGGACGGATCCTCGCCACGCTGGAGGCGGCGGGGGAGTTGGAGGAGACGCTGATCCTGGTGGTCTCCGACCACGGGGAGATGCTTTTCGAGCAGCGACTGCAGCCGATCTTCGTCAAGGCGACCCTCGACAAGCACCAGTGCCTGCCCTCCGGCGTCGCGGACCTGTTCGGCAACGGCCATCGCTCCTGGTTCTTCGAGGACCTGTGGAGACGCCGATGATCGTTGCGGGCCCGGGCATGCCCCGGGGCAAGCGGGTCCACTCCCTGAGCGCGAATCTGGATGTGTTCCCCACGATTCTCGAGGCCCTCGATCTGCCGCGCTCGCCGTGGCTCGAGGGGGAGAGCCACTTCGGGGGCGGCGAGACGGAGCGCTCGCGCGTGCTGGCCTACGCGTACGAGACCAGCGCCGTGCGCGAGGCCGGAGGACTCAAGCTCGTGGAGCACCCGCCCAAGATGTACCTGCTCCCGGAGACCGCCGAGCGGCCCGTGGACCTGTTCGACCTCGCGGCCGATCCCCACGAGGAGACCAACCGGGCCCCGGAGCAACCCGCGGACGCGGCGAGGCTGCGCGGCGAGATCCAGAGTTGGCTCGAACGCTCGCGGCGCGAGTCCGTGACCACGATGACCCAGGCCCAGATCGACGCGTTGCGGGCCAATGGGTACATCGACGGCAAGTGAGCCCGCGGCCCGGGGCGCGACGCCGGTCCAAGGTTCCCCAAGGAACTTTTGTGGGTGGGCCTGGGCGCTGGCCCTGATCTGGAGCCTCTGCGCCTGTGGCGCGACGCCTTCCGCGGAGCCGACGCGCTTCGAGTTCTCGATGCCGCGCATGGGCACCACGTTCCACCTGGTGCTGTACGGCAGCGAGCGCGGCGCGGCGGAAGGGGCCGCGGAGGCCGCCTTCGACGAGCTGGTCCGCCTGGACGGGATCCTCAGCGACTACGACCCCGCGAGCGAGCTCTCGGCACTTTCGCGGACCTCCCGAGAACCGCTCCCCTCGGCCTGGACGGACCTTTCGCCCGAACTCTCCGCGGTGCTCTCCCGCGCGCGCGAGATCGCGGCCTGCTCCGAGGGGGCCTTCGATGTCACCTGCGGCGCGGCCACGCGCCTGTGGCGGCGCGCGATTCGCGAGGGTGAGTTGCCCGAGGAATCCGAGATCCAACGTGCCCGCGCCGACTGGCGCGCTCTGGAACTCTCCTCGGACGGAGGCCGCGCGCGCTGGCTCCGTTCGGGTTTGCGCCTCGACCTGGGGGGCATCGCCAAGGGCTTCACCCTGGATCGCATGCTTCTGGTCTTGGAGCGCCGGGGATTCCCCGCGCGCTCGTGATCGGCGGAGGCGATGTGGTGGCCGGGCTCGCGCCGCCCGGGCGCAAGGCCTGGCGCATCCGGCTCGCGCCGCCCACGCCACCGCGCGCCGCAAGCGACGGAAGCGGAAGGGGGGCCCCGGAAGTCGGCCGCGATGCGCAGTCCCTCGGGGCCGCGCCCGATGGGCTCGCCCTGGGCCCGGGCGTGGAGCAGCCCCGCTGGATCGAATTGACCCGCGGGGCCGTGGCCACCTCGGGGGATCTGTACCGCGCCGTGGAGTTGGGGGGCGTGCGCCATTCGCACATCGTGGACCCGCGAACGGGCCGCGCCCTGGTGACCCGCGCCGGGGCCAGCGTGCTGGCGGCCGACGCCATGACCGCCGACGGACTCGCCACGGCGGCCACGGTGCTGGGGCCTGAGTCCTGCGCCAGGCTCCTTCCGTGCTTCCCGGGCGTGGCGCTGCGGGTCGTGGCGGGCGGCCCGGACGCGCCGCGGAGCTTCGAGACGCCGGGCTTCCCCGCGCGGGCCCTGCGCTGAACCAGGGCACGCAAGTCCCGGGCGGCCCCACCTTTGGCCCCCTCGGGCTTGCGCCCCGGCGCGCGTCGGGGCGAGGATGGGGCCCTCCCGCGGTCCCACCCCAAGCCCCATGGCGCCCATGAATCCCACCCACTCCGAACTCACCCGTCGTTCGTTCCTCGGCGGTTCCGCCACGGCCCTGGGCGTCGCCCTGGCGCCCCACGCCGGTGCGCGCGGCTTTTCACCCGGCGGCGCGGAGGTCCTGCGCGTGGGGCTCGTCGGCTGCGGCGGCCGCGGCACCGGAGCCGCGGCGGACGCCCTGCGGGCCGATCCCAACGTCAAGCTCGTGGCGCTGGGGACACGTTCTCCGACCACCTGGAGTCGAGTCTCAAGTCGCTTTCCGCCGAGCCGGACCTGAAGGACAAGCTCGACGTGCCGCCCGAGCGCCGCTTCGTGGGCTTCGACGCCTACCTACGCGTGATCGAGGCCTCCGACGTGGTGCTCCTGTGCACCACGCCCCACTTCCGACCCCTGCACATGCGCGCGGCGGTGGAGGCGGGGAAGCACCTGTTCGTGGAGAAGCCGGTGGCCACCGACGCGCCGGGCGTGCGCTCGATCCTGGAGAGCGCGCGCATCGCCCGCGAGAAGAAGCTCAACGTCGTCTCCGGCCTGTGCTACCGCTACATGTTCGCCAAGCAGGCGGTCATGGAGCGCGTGCACAACGGCGACATCGGCCAGATCGTCGCCATGCAGACCACCTACAACACGGGGGGTCTGTGGCACCGCGGCCGCAAGGAGGGCTGGAGCGACATGGAGTGGCAGATCCGCAACTGGCTCTACTTCACTTGGCTCTCCGGGGACCACATCGCCGAACAGCACATCCACTCCCTGGACAAGATCGCCTGGGCCATGCAGGACGAGATGCCGGTCAAGGCCACGTCCTCGGGCGGGCGCGTGCAGCGCACCGACGCGATCTACGGCAACGTCTACGACCACTTCAACACGGTCTACGAATGGAAGAACGGCGTGCGCGCCTTCTCCTCCTGCCGCCAGTGGAACGGCGCCTCGAGCGACGTGTCCGATCAGATTTTCGGCACGGCCGGCTCGGCCGAGTTGCAGTCCCACACGATCAAGGGACCGAAGAGCTGGCGCTGGAAGTCCGAGGAGGAGGACAACATGTACCAGAACGAGCACAACGCCCTGTTCGCGGCGATCCGCGCCGGGCGGGTGATCGACAACTCCCAGTACATGGCGAACTCGACCCTGATGGCGATCCTGGGGCGCATGGCGGCCTACACCGGCCAGACCGTGACCTGGGAGCAGGCGCTCCACTCCACCGAGGACCTTTCGCCCAAGAGCTACGAGTGGGGCAAGCTCCCCACGGCCGAAATCGCGGTCCCGGGCGTCACCAAGTTCGCCTAGGAATCCGGCCGAGGGCCGAGGAGCACGACCGCGCCGGGAATTCCCGGCGCCTGGGGCTTCATTCCGCCTGGAACGGCACGGAACCGTGCAGTTCCAGGGCTCCGCTCTCGCGGGCGATCTCTTGGGCGTTGTGGGCCCGCACGCCCCCGCCGGGGAGGATGCCGATGCGACCCCGGGCGGCCCGGACCAGCTGGCGCAGCACGGACAGACCCTCCAGGGCCGTGGGGGCTCCGCCGGACGTGAGCACGCGCTCCACGCCCAGCGAGATCAGGACTTCCAATTCCGCGAGCGGGTCCCGCACCTGATCGAAGGCGCGGTGGAACGTGACCGACAGGGGCCGCGCGCGGTGCACCAACTCGCGTGTGCGTTCGCGATCCACCCGTCCGTCCTCCGTGAGCAGTCCGAAGACCGCCCCCTGGGCCCCCTGGGCGCGCACGCGCATCAGGTCCGTGCACAGCTCCGCGAACTCGGCCCGGTCCGGCTGGTAGCGCGTGTTGGCCCGCGAGCGCACCATGGCGTGCACGGGGACGGCCAGCGGCCGCGCGGCTTCGAGAGCCTCGTCCAGCAGTGAGTGGGTCGGCGTCAGACCGCCGAGGTCCAGCCGCGAGCACACCTCTAGACGCCGCGCTCCCGAGGCGAGCGCGCGTTCGAGTCCCTCGGGCGTGTCGATGCAAACTTCCAGCAGCATGGTCCGAGGATCGTTCGTCATCCGGCGCGCGGGTGGGCGCGTTCGTAGATGCGCCGCAGGTTCTCGATCGACACGTGCGTGTAGATCTGGGTGGTGGCGAGGTGCGCGTGGCCCAGGAGTTCCTGCACCGAGCGCAGGTCCGCGCCCGCATCCAGGAGGTGCGTGGCAAAGCTGTGGCGCAGGGTGTGCGGCGTGGCCCGGCGCTTGACCCCCGCCTTCTGCAACGCCGCGGCCACGATGCGCTGCAGGGAACGCGTGGTGAGCCGCGAGCCGCGCGCGCCCAGGAACACGGCCAGACCCGCCCGGGGCCGCGGCGTGGGCCGCTCGGGATCGGCGAGGTAGCGCTGCAGGGCTTCGCGCGCGAACTTGCCCAGGGGCGCCAGACGCTGCTTTCGGCCCTTGCCTTGCACGCGCGCGATGCCGCGGCCGAGGTCCAGGTCGCCGCGGTCGAGGCCCACGGTCTCCGCGGCGCGCGTGCCCGCGGAGTAGAGCACCTCCAGGAGCGCGCGGTCGCGCCGGCCCGCGGCGGTCGTCTCGTCGGGAGCCAAGAGCAGGGCGCTGATTTCCTCGCCGCTGAGGTGCCCCGGCAGTCGGCGCGCGGCGCGGCCCTGGCGCAGGCCCGTGGCCGGGTGCACGCTCACGCGGCCCTGCTCCACCAGGGACTGGAACAGGGAGCGCACGGCGGAGAGCTTGCGACTGACGGAAGTGCGCGCGAGCCCGCGCTCGTCGAGGTGCAACAAGTAGCCCCGCAGCACCCGCGGCGAAACGTCGGCGGGGTCTCTGAGCCCCAATCCGTCCAGAAAGGCCGCGAACTCCGCCAGGTCGCCGCCATAGGCCCGCAGCGTGTGCGGCGAAGCGCCACGGCCGGCGGCCAATTGGGCGAGGAAGCGCTCGATTTCGGCCTGCAGGGCTCCACCTGCCTGGGCCGGATCCCGTGGCCCCGCGGGGCCGGGCTCGGCGGACCGCGACGGCGCCGCGCGGGATCCCCTGCCGCCCGATGCTGGGGCCCCCGTGCTTTCGGGGGCAGCCGTGGAGGATCTCGCCATGGGGGACATGGTAGTCCGGAGCGCCCCGCGGGAGCGACGGGCCTCCCCGGCGGGACGACACCGGGTCGCGCGGCGGCACGACACTAGAGCAGCCGCAGCACCGCCACCAACCCGCCGTCCTGGGCCACGTTGACCACCTTCTTGCGCGAGGCGCGACCCAGGATGCCCAGGCGTTGCTCGCTGGCGAACAGGCCCAGCACGCTGAAGTACTCGGCGAAGGAGAGTCCGCCCTGCTCGTCGATCACCGGAAAGTCCTTCTCGGCCACCGGCGAGTAGAGCTGGGCCACCCAGGATCCCGGTTCGACCAGCGCTCGATCCAGGGCCGCCGCGAAGGCGCTCTCGTCGACGTCGCGGCCCAGGAGGATGCCCTCGCCGCCGTAGCTGCGGTTGGGCTTGAGCACCAGCCGCGGCCGGTTCTGCACCAGCCAGGAGACGAGGTCGATCGAGTTCCCCGCGGGGTCCGTGGTGCGGGAGGCCAGGATGCGCCGGGTCCAGGGCACGTGCTGGCGGAACACGCGCCGTTCCAGGGCGCTGAAGCGCAGGGCGAACTGGGGCGTGCTGAAGATCTCGAACACGCTCTTGTGGTCGAACTCGCCCGCCAGGGAGGACACGGCGCGGCCGGTCTTCAAGGCGTGGCGCATGCCCGACAGGTCGAAGCCCTGCTCCTCCTGGGCGGCCAAGTCGTTGATCTCGTGGTCGCGGTAGAGGATGTCGATGGGCACGTCGCCGTAGTGCAACTCGCCGCCGCGCACCGAGAGCTCGCGGGGATCCACGTGCCAGCAGTCGATCCCCAGGGAACGCAGGTACTCCACGTTCTGGGGAAACTCCTCGACGCCTCCCTCCAGGCCCTTGTACTGGCACAGGGCCACGTGGAAGCGCTTGAGGCGCAAATGGCGCGCGTGGTCCGCCAAAACCTCGAGCAGCACGCGCCGCGGATCGTCGTTGCCCTCCAGGATCAGGGTCGGCGCCGCGCGCCGCAGGGCCGGGGCCACGTGGCGCAGCACGATCGCTTCCACCGCCGGCGTGATGTACGTGCCGCCGGCCCCCAGGGGATTGAACTCGAAGAACTGCGTGCTCTTGAGCCAGTCGTGGGAGCCGAAGTCCGTCGAGGCGTCGAAGCGGCCGAAGAAAACCTCCACGTGGGAGGGCTGGTGCAGCTCGCGCATCCAGCGCAGCTCGCGCTCGTTGAAGGGCAGCACTTCGCGCACGGCCCCATCGGCCTCCCACAGGGCGGGGAGCTTCATGTAGGCGTGCTCCAGCACGCGCGTGACACGATGCAGGTAGGCGCGCTGGTTTCCGCCGAGCACCCGCGGCCGGAGCATCACGGGCGTCGACTTCGGGCGATTGTCGTCGTCGTAGTAGACGATGCCGGCCTCCAGTGCCTCGCGAGCCACCGCCTCGCGGATCGCGCGGCGTTCGGCGGCGGGGATGCGCTCCAGGAGGCCGTTGAGCGTGGTCCCCAGGCTGTCGCGCAGGTTGCCGCCGCGCAGGAAGGGCGAGGACAGGCGTCGCATGGGCCGGATTGTCGAGGCCCGCGGGGCCTGGGACAAGCCCTACTCCAACTGCTCCTCGGGGATCGGCTTGCGCCCGGCGAAACCGCCCTCGGCGCTGTGGTACCAGACCACGGCGGGCTCATCGCTGCGCCAGCACAAGAGCACGTTCTCGCCCGCGATCAGGCCGGGAAAATCCACCAGCCCCAGGTCGAAGCCCCAGCCCTTGTAGGAGCAGCCGATGCGCTCCAGCTCCAGCTGCAATTCACGGATGCGCAGGTCGAGGGCGCCGGCACGGGGGTAAAACTCTTGCGGACCATGGCGGGTCCCAAGATCTACTCCCTGGGACCGCGCTCTGGAAGCCCGATTCCCCGGGGAGGCCCGCCCCCCAGGGTCATTTCGCGGGAGCGCTGCCCTCGCTCGGCGCGGGCGCGGGCGGCGGCAGGGGCTTGGGCACGTCGGCCTGCAGCTTGGTGGCGAAGTTGCGCCACCCCGAAAGCAGCGCCACCCGGGAATCGGGGTTGATTCCGAAGGTGAAGCCCTTGGCCTCGGAGTCGTCGAGCACGCGGGCGAGCTCCGCGGCGCTCTCGGACTGGGTCGTGGCCCATTGGGCCAGGGCGTTGGCCAGGGCGCGGGCCTCCTGGGCGTCCTTGCGCGCGCTGCCCAGGTCCCGGCCGCCGCCGCCTTGACGCTGGCCAGTTCCTTGCGCAGTTCCGCCGACTGGCGCTCGAGCACGTCCAGGCGCTCGGCCACCGTGGGCGGCTTCTGGTTCTGGGCGAAGGCGATGCCGCAGAGCGCGGCGCATCCGAGCACGACCAGGCTTTGTTTCAGGTTCATGGGACCCTCAGTATCGGCCCGGAGGCCGGGCGGGCAGGAGTGGGGCACCCCGGTCTCCCGGCCGACTTTCTGGGGAGAGCCCTCCCCAGTGCCGAAAACGGTGCCGCGGGCCGTGCGCGCGCCCCGGGAGAGGCTCCCCGGGCCCGCCGGGGGCCCGCGGAAGCCCGAAGCGCGCCCCAAGCGCGCCTCAGGGGCCCCAGCTCCGGCCAGGGTCGCCAGCCCCGTGGCGAGCGCGCGGGCCGGTCCGGGCGTCCGACACACCAGACTCCGCCGCCCTATGAGCGCCTCCTGGAGGCCGGTCCGGCCGGTCCCCGCTGCTGTTCGTCTTCCTGACGGTCTTCATCGACCTCCTGGGCTTCGGGATCGTGCTGCCGCTGCTGCCCGTCTACAGCAAGGCCTATGGGGCCGGCGAGGTGGCCCTGGGGCTCTTGTTCTCCTGCTTCTCGGGCATGCAGTTCCTGTTCGCGCCGCTGTGGGGGCGCATCTCCGACCGCGCCGGCCGACGGCCGGTGTTGATCGGCGGGCTCGTGGGCACCGCGGCCTCCTACGCCCTGTTCGCGGTGGCCGACTCCATGCCGCTCCTGTTCGCCTCGCGCCTCTTGGCGGGTTTCTTCGGCGCCAACATCTCGACCGCCCAGGCCTACATCGCCGACGTGACCACGCCCGAGAACCGCGCCAAGGGCATGGGCCTGATCGGCGCGGCCTTCGGCCTGGGGTTCACCCTCGGACCGTTGATCGGCGGCGAATTGACCAGCCTCTCGCCCCAGGCCCCCGGTTGGTTCGCGGCCGGGCTCTCCCTGTGCGCGGCGGCCTTCGGATACCTGCGCCTGCCCGAAGTGCGCGGCAACCAGGCCGGCTCGCGCGTGTTCGGCACCGTGCAGGTCAAGCACGCCCTGACCGAGCCGCGCATCGGCGTGCTGATGGGCCTGACCTTCCTGACGGTGTCCGCCTTCGGCGCCTTCGAGGCCATGTTCACGCGCTTTGGGTTGGCGCGCTTTCCGGGCGTGTTCCATCTGCCGGGAGCGGTGGAGAACGCGAGCCTCGACGAGATCCTGGCGGCCGCGCCGGTGGCGGGCCGCTACCTCGCGGCCATCGGCGTGATCTCCGCACTGATTCAAGGGGGCCTGATCCGCAGGCTCGTGCCGCGCTTCGGCGAGCCGGCGCTGCTCGTGGTGGGACCGTTCCTCCTGGGCCTCGCCCTCGCGGTGGTGGGCCTGGGGGGATGGTTCCAGAGTTGGGCCCTGGTGATCACCGGCTGCGTGCTCATGCCGCTGGGATTCGGCCTTAGCAATCCGGCCCTGGCGAGCCTCGTGTCGCGGGCGAGCCCGGCCGCGGAGCAGGGCGCCTACATGGGCATCAACCAATCGATCTCGAGCCTGGGCCGCATGACCGGTCCGCCCGCGGCGGGCCTCTTGTTCGGCGCCCTGGGTCCCCAGTCGCCGTTCTTCGCCGCCGCGCTCGTGCTGGGGGCGGCGTCGCTGATCGCCCTGGCCTACCGGAGGCGCCACGGGGCGAGCTTCGCCCGCGCAAAGGCCTGAAGCGTGGGGGCGCGCTTTCGCTTTCGTCCGCGGGTGTTCGAACTCGACGGCGAAATCGAGCCCGGACGCGTGCTTGCCCGCCTCGCGGGAAGAGGCCTGCCGATGCTCCTCGACAGCGCGGCGGGGGAGCCGCGCCGGGCGAGCCTGTGCGCCTTCGATCCCGTGCAGACCCTGACGGACGTGGACCTTGGTTTTTCCAAGGTGCCGCGGGAGCCGTCGAACGGCTGGCCCGCGCGGCTGCGCGAGCGCCTGCGCGAACTCTCTTTCGACGCCGAGGCCCCGGCGGAACAACTTCCGGGCCCCTTCCACGGCGGGCTCCTGTGCGCGCTGGCCTACGACCTGGGGGCCGCGGGCGAGCGGCCGGTGGTCTGTGCGCCGGAACCCTGGGGCCAGCCCCGGCTCGTCGGTGGGATCTACGTGGACTTCCTGGTGCGCGACGAAGCAGCGCGCCGCACCTGGCTCGTGCTGGGCGACGAGCCCGGCGACGGCAGGCCCGCGGTGGAGGTCCGGCGGCGCGAGATCCTGGCCCTGCTCCACGGGCCGCCGCCGGCGGGAGGGACGCGCGCCGGTTCCCCGCGGCGCCACACCGAGCCCGCGGAGCACCGTCGCCGGATCGAGGAGCTGCGCGCGTCGATTTCCCGCGGCGATCTGTACCAGGCGAACCTCGCGCACCGCTTGACCGTCCCGGTGGAGGGCGCGCCCGAGCACTGGTACGGGAGGCTTCGGGAGGCCAACGCCGCTCCCTACATGGGTTTTGCCCGTTGGCGCGCGAGCGACGGCTACGGGGCGCCCGGCGCGCTCTTGTGCGCGTCCCCGGAGCTGTTCTTCGAGTTCGCGGAGGGTGAGGCGCGCACGCGACCGATCAAGGGCACGATCGCGCGCTCCGCGGATCCTCGGCAGGACGCGGAGAACGCAAGACGCCTGCTGTCCAGCGAAAAGGACCTGGCCGAGTTGGCGATGATCGTCGACCTGGAGCGCAACGACCTGGGGCGCTCTGCGATCCCGGGCGGCGTGCGAGTGGAGGGCTGGCCCTCGCTGCGGAGCTACGCCCGCGTGCACCACCTGATGGCCGACGTGGTGGCCCGCACGCGGCCGGATCTGGATGCGTTCGACGTGCTGGCCGCCCTGTTCCCCGGAGGCTCGATCACGGGCGCGCCGAAGCTCGCCGCCATGGACGAGATCGCGCGCCTGGAGGGCCACGGCCGCGGCTTCTTCTGCGGCTCCATGGGTTTCGTGGACCTGCGCGGCCAGGCCTGCTTCAACATCATGATCCGCACGTTTCTGTGGCGGAGGCGTGAGGGCGAGGGGGCCGAGGCGGGGGAGTTGTCGTGCTCCGTGGGCGGGGGCATCACCTGGTCGTCCGAGGCGGAGGCGGAGGAGCAGGAGACGCTGGCCAAGGCGGCGGGCATGCTGGCGGCCCTGGAGCCGAGCGGGTTGGGGTAGGGGAATTCTGGGAGAAAACTCTGGGGGGCGCGGGATGCGTGGGCGAGCCCGAGGAGTGCCTGGAGTGCGGGCCGCGTCGGGCATGCCGGCCGGGCGTTGACACGCGCGCTGGGGGGTGCGAGAGTCGGCAGCAGACACTGGCTCGCGATGCTCGCAAGCAATTCGCTCACGCTGGATTCCCATTCAACCCCGTGCTGGCCGGGGGAGATGGGTGCGTTGGGATGTGCCGCGGTCGATCAGGGGCGCACTCTCCATGCACCAAGAGCGCGTGCGTGTTCAGCATCAGCGCGCTCTGGCCGCGGGTGGGGGCCGGGTCGAAATCCCGGATGCGCTGGGGATGAAACTGCCCAACGCCGGGCGCGAGTGGCCCTGGCAGTGGGTGCTTTCAGCCACGAGGCACGACGAGGAGCGTGTGACGGGCCAGGGGCGCCGGCATCACCGGCACGTGCCCGTTGCGCAGAAGGCCCCGCGCCACGCGATGCTCGCCTCGGGGATGGCGAAGCGCCCGACCTGTCAAGCCTTTCGACATTCGTCCACAACCCGTCTCTTGGAGTCCGGGAGCGACTCTTGGAAGGTACAGGGACTGCTCGGCCGCACGAACCTCGCCACGACAAGGATCCACACGCACGCCCAGACTCGCCGGCCCGCCGGCGCCCAGTCGTAGGCCGACCTGTGGCTTGGAAGTGGGTGAGGGGCGGCGTAGTCTTTGTCGGTGCTGATCGGCCATCGGCCTTCTTCGTACGAGCGGCTGGCACCCTCGGGCGGCCGTGCTGGGCGCGTCCGCCTAGCGCCGCGGGAGTTCCACCCCATCTTCCGCCGCACCCGTTCATGGTAGGGTGTTGCGCGACAGGCGAGCCATGGGCCATGCCTGCGGTAGGCAGACCGCCCCGTCGCATTCCGGACTTTATGCGGGACTGTCCAATACACGATAGCCGGACTCACCCATGGTGAAGAAGCACAAGAAGGTGTCGCCCATTCAGTACGCGGTGATCCCCAATCAAGTGTTCCTCGGGATTCCTTGGAAGACAGTACGCCCGAAGTACGAAGGCATCGTCGACAAGCTGAAAAAGACCTTCCCCATCTCCTTCGTGATCGTCGGGCGCGATGACAATCAGGACGCGGAGGATCTACTGGAGGTCATCAAGAAGCGTCTACTTTCGTCCTCACACGCGATCTTCGATGCAACCGGCGGCAATGCCAACGTGTCCCTGGAGTTTGGCTTGCGGATGCCCAGGACATTCCACGCGCGCTACGTTTCGGTCCACGGCGCCTCGGAAGAAGGCCTCAAGGAGTCACCGATCATCGCGGATCTGGCCGGGAAGAAGCAGAATCGATACTCGCAGACTGACGGACTTGAGAAGCTCCTCCGCCAGTTCTGCCCTGGGCCACGCGTACACCAAGCGTCTTGAGACGTTCCTTTCAAAGTCGTTCGGTCGCAAGTCGAAGGGCACAAGAAGCGACTTCGCAGCCTTGCGATGAAGATTCTCCATCAGATGGATGGCGACGGCCGGGCTCGCCGAGCTGACGTCGTCCAGAACCTGCAGGCAGATGCGGCTAGCTACACCCAGAAAGAGGTTGACGACATGATTCTACGCCTCCATCGAGCCGGGTTGGTCCACAGCGTGCAGGGCCCGTATTCTACCGTGAGCGTCAAATAGGCCAGCCAACAAGGCCAGGCAGCCGGTCGGCCCCGAGCGGCCTGCGGCTGAAGGCCAAAGACGTTAGGTCCCAGGAGGAGGCATGGCATCAGACGGTGGGCTTATCAATCTCGGCGATCTGTCGAAGCCGGCCACCGTACTGGTGAGAAGGTCGGTAACGCCGTAGGCCAGTCTTCGCTATGAGCCGACCCGGGCCCGCCGAATGGCGCGCGCAGAAGCCGACTCTGATCACATTCGAGCGCTTGCTCGCATTGAGCTCAGTCAAATCGAGGAGCGCGCGCTGGAAAGGCTGGTTCATCAAGAAGCGCGCAAGCAGGAGAACATCGAATCCATCACCGCGCAGGCGGCTCGCACGTTGCCGCCGGGTGCCAAGCCGGACCAACTAGACGAAGATTGGATCGCTCACTTCTTCAAGCAATGCGATACGGTATCGGACCGCGAGATGCAGAGCCTGTGGTCGAAGCTATTGGCGGGGGAAGCCTCTAGCCCGGGCACTTTCTCCAAGCGGACGATCGATTGCGTGTCCACGATCGATAAGCGTGACGCAGCGCTCTTCACCCAGGTCGCTCAGTTCGTCTGGGATTGTGAAGAACCAGTTCCGATGATCTTCGAGATTAATGACGAGATCTACCAGCGGAATGGTGTCTCGTTTGCAAGCCTCAAGCACCTAGACTCCATTGGCCTTCTTTCGTTTGAGTCGGTCGCCGGGTATCAAACGTCTGGTCATACGAGGCGGGTTCATTTTCACTACTTCGGAACGCCAACAGTCCTGGAGTTCCCGAGCGACGGTCCCAACACAATACGACTAGGACACGCGCTTCTCACAACGATTGGCCAGGAGCTGGTTGCAGTCTGCGGGGCACAAGGGAATCAGGAGTTCTATGACTACGTCGTTAAACGCTGGAGGAACCAGTCCATCGTGGTCAATGGCGTCGCCAAACCGCCTGGGACCTAACCACTATATCAAGCGGACGTCTATGGGGCTGCGCCTTTTGACGCCGCCCATGTCGAACGTCTGATGAGCAGGCACAACCCAAGGACGACCAATGAGCATGCGCATCGGACTTGATTTCGGGGGCGTAATCGTCCGAGGTCGGGATCATGCCCAAGGCGAAGACACTCGCATCGGAGAAGGCGATGGTGCGGAGGTCGCCAACGTCGGCGCATTCGAAGCGGTGAGTCAGCTCGTTTCGGCCTGCGATGGCGGCTGTGTGGATCGTGTCGAAGGCGGGGCCGAAGATGCAGGCGCGCACACTTGACTGGCTTGAGGCGGTTTCGTTTTCACGCGCACTGGCCTCAGCGCGGATCATGTAAAGTTCTGTCTCCAGCGAGAAGACAAGAAGGTCATCTGCACCGACCTGGGGCTCAGCCACTCGTGGACGACCGTATTCATGTGATGCAGATTCTCCGCCACACGGTCCCACATCTGTATCTCTTCGGCACACATGAGGGCGCGATGCTCTGTCCGCCATGGGCAAGCCCCGTAAAGAGCTGGGATCAACTCGTTGGCTTGCTACTGCGCTCCCATCAGTAGCAGTGCAACACGACGCAGCAGCCGACCACCGCCGCAAGCGGCGCCGGCTGCACAGGGCCCAAGACGTTAGGCGGTCCATGCAAGAACCCTGGCGTAGCCTGAGAGTCGGCGATCGCATTCGCCTCGTCGAGATGCCGCGCGAGTTCGGGCGTCCGGTCCGTGGCCTTCATCGATCCACGGCGCAGGCCTACCGAGTGCTTCTCACTCGGGCGCAAGTCGTCGTTGTGGAGGGCCAGGGCTGCTCCATCAGCTGTTGCAGGGCGCCGTGGCTACGGACGCGGTCTGCACTCGAACTGGAAGCTGCCGTCGGTTGACCGTAGGGTGGCCGGAATGGAACTGGTTCCGTTGCATGGGCGCTTGCTCGCAGTGCTGCGACCCGAGCTGCCCGAATGGAGGTCCTTTGCTCGAGGGCATCGCAGGTGCTGACTGATCCCATGAGGTGCTGGGCGCCCCAGCCCAGGCTCTCCCATCCGTGCCCCGCGCGGGGACTCAAGCGCTAGGTGCTCTAGATAGCGAGTCGCGAGCTCACAATGAAAAGTCGCAGCAACCGTCTACTCCATGCCTGGCTGGCGGCACTTGCCCTGCTGAGCGTGTATTACCTATACCGGGCAGTGGACTATCGGTTTCTCCACGCGGACAGGCTGGGTCCCAGTTTGCTCAACAAGCAACTCTGGTATTCATGCCATGCGCTGCTTGCGCTTCCGGTGGTATTCGGAGCCCCGCTCCAGTTCATTCCCACGCTTCGCCAATCAGCACCGCGTCTCCATCGAGCGATCGGACGAGCCTACGTCATCGGGGCAAGCGGGGCGGCCCTTCTTGCCATCTACCTAGGCGCCACGATCGAGTACGAAGGCTCGCGCCTTTCCATCGTCCTGACCGGCGGGCTCTGGTTGTTCTTCACGCTCGTGGCCTGGAAGGCCGCCGTCGCCAAGAACTTCGTGGCCCATCGCGCCTTCATGATTCGCAGCTATGCGATGGCCCTGGTGCTTGTCTGGCTGCGGGTGATGGACGACTTCCAGGACTACCTGTTCTTCTACGTGCAGGATGAGGAAATGAGAGACGCCACCCGGGAGTGGGCGTCTTGGGTAATTCCGCTGATCGTTGTTGAGCTCTGGATTTCCTGGCTACCGCAGGTGATGCGGAACAAGTCGGTCGAGCCGAATCCGCTTCGTGAGTGATCTGGCCACCGATCGCTGGACCTCCTGCTCCCTGAGCTGGCCCCGACCCGGGCCTCCAGATGTTGTGGCCGGGAATGGCATGCGGCGCATGTCGTGGCTTGCCTCCTCGTTGCCGGAGTGCTCTTCCTCCGAGGAGACTACCGGTCTTTCGGCGGCTGGCTCCTGCTGCTTCCCGCTCTCGTCCTGTTCCATTGGGACCGACGGCGATTGTGGAAGATTCGCTGTCAGCGCTGTCGAGGAAAGCGGCTCGAGGAACTTCGCAGGGCGAGGCCCAAGCTCGACGGAAACACTGAGCTCAACATCTCCCGAGCGGCTCAGCCGTGGAACCGGCCGCTGGACGGCAACGGGTCCTGCGGCCCGAGGAAGGGCCGATGACATCGTTGGATGGGACTCAGAGGCGCGGAGCGCATGGAGGGGCGTTCTTTCCCCTCCATGCGCTCGGCCGAGCGATCACTTGAGGGCGGAAAGGTCGGCGCCGAAGTTGATGTGAAAGACCTGGCCATCCAACGCGAGCGCGGGCACGGACTTGATGCCGAGCTTCTCCGCCTCCGAGACGCGCCTCTTGGTCGTCCCGAGGTGCACGACCTCAACGTCGAACCGATTCCTGTCGAGTGCCGCGAGCACCGACTGTTCGGCGCTGACGCACACGGGGCATCCTGCGTGGTAGAAGACGGCTTTCTGCTTCATGATTCTGCTCCTTGGGTTTCGAACGGGTCACGGTGGCCTCACGCCACCCGGGCAGGAAGATGCGCCGCCCCAGCGAGCCCGGCAAGAATGCACCTTCTGGTAAGGTAGGTACCCAATGGTCCACGACGATCAGCAAGACCAAGCCACACGCGCGACGAGCGACGCCAATCCCATCCCCGTCTCTTCGATGGTCGAGAGCATTGTCGGATGCAAGTGGTCCGTCGGACTGCTCCGGCTCCTCGCCGAGGGATGCTGTCGGCCCTCCGCCATCCTGCGGGCCTCCACGGGGCTGTCCGCCAAGGTGATGAACGAGCGCCTGCGCAAGATGCTTCGCTTCGGCATCGTCAGTCGCACCGTGTTCGGCGACAAGCCGCCGCTCGAAGTCGAGTACGTGCTCACACCCTTCGGCCGCCGCTTCATGGGGATCATCGAAGAAGTCCGCCGGCTCCAAGAGGCCGTCGACCGTGGGGCGGTGTCGGAGAATGCGGCGATTCGCAAGCAGGCGGGCCCACGCGGTCGCCTGACCAGCCGATGAAGCGGACCGCTGGGGGCGGCGCAGGCCGCCGGTCCTCTCCCCACCACGCAACCAAGTGAGCCAAGACCCCATGGATGCATCCGTTCCCGCGGGCACCGAGATGGCCCGGCCTTTCCTGCCCGCAAGGGACTTCGGCCTCTCCAAGCGCTTCTACGAGGCCTTGGGCTTCACGAAGGTGCTGGACGACGAGGTGGCGATCTTCCGAATCGGCGCGAGCAGCTTCGTCCTGCAGAACTACTTCCAGAAGGACTGGGCGGAGAACTTCATGATGCAACTCATGGTGGAGGACCTGGATGCGTGGTGGAGGCACGTTTCTGCGCTCGACCTGCCCACGAGATTCGGCGTGCCGGCACCCAAGGCGCCGGCGGTCCAGCCCTGGGGCCTGCGGATCGCGTACGTGGTCGACCCGTCCGGGGTCCTTTGGCACGTGGCGCAGCGCCGACCGGGCACCCCACATGACCGATAGCGCATCCGCCTCGGACGGCTGCAGGCCGTGGACGGCGCCCCGCGCCCCCGCGGAGGCGAGGCGCTAGGCTGCGTCCCATGGTGGCGACGGTCTCGGGCCTGGTGGCGCTCTGCGAAGTCCTCCGCGCCAAGACCCGCCTGGAGGTCTTTGTGGGGCGCCCGGATGAGGAGGTGCCCGGCGTCCATGTTTGGGCGTGGGGGCTGTTCGAGGACGTGAACGTGAGAAATTTCCGCAGGCCCGTGGCCTCGGACGCCGACGGCACGGACAACGCCGGGGCCTCGCCGGTTCTGCGGGTCCTGGTGCTCGTCCGGCCGGCACACACGCTCGAGGGGCTTGCGCGATTGTGCGCGGTGCGTGAAGTGCTCTTGGCCATGCCCATCCTGGACGTCGACGGATCCCGCGTTCGCGTCACGATCAGCTCGATGGAGGTCGACCAACTCTCGCGGCTGTTCACTGCCGCCGCCCTGCCGCTGAGCCTCTGCTTGAGCGTGGAGCTGCGAGGGGCGTGATCGTCCGCTCGCGGATCCTGCCTTCGTGCAACCCGAGACGGCCTCCCGTGACGTGTCCGGCGTCGCCGGTCCACGGGATCGGCCTTCTGCTGGCCTTCGCCGCGCCACGGAGGGGCCCATGACCACGCTCAAGCTCCTCGGTGCCTACCGAGTCCGTGTCGCCAAGGAGGAGCTGCGGTTCATCACGGAGCACGTCACGGGCAGCGCGGAACGGACGCGGAGGGAACTGGCAGGCCTGGCCTTGCTGGAGGTGGAAGTTCGCGGGGCCGACGACGAATTCGATGTCGGAGTGCTGCATCAGCCCGGTTCCGACCAGGCGCCCTATGACGAACGCTACTTCAGCCTGGACGGGTTGCGGTTGTTCGGGGCTGAGCGGCCCGACGTGCCGGACTTCAGGGTTTGCTTCTTCCTGCACTTCTTCGACGTCACTCAGCCGATCGCCTCGCCCGAGGGCGACCTGGTTCCACCCGAGCTTGCGGAGACTCCCCATCGCCTGGCGGAACTCTGCCCGTACAAACATCCGGGCTGAGAGGGTGCCCGCCGGGCGGTCGGGACGAGCCGTGCCCGCCCGTTCGACGTCACCCCAGGCACGGGACGCATGGTCATCGAAGACGTGTGCACCCGTTTCGCCAGGCTGCGATTGCAAGGGGCACGTTGGCTGCGCTGGGCGACGGGGATCCCGCCTTGGTAGGGTGGGTCCTTCGTCATCCGGTGCACACGGACTCCGGTTCGCTCCGCCCCTGGGCCGCTCCGTGGAGAGCCGGGAGGGGTAGGAGCCGGGCCGTGGATCGCCGTCGGCCACAAGTTTGGAAAGGAACCCTGCAATGCACATGCGTACCTGGCTGGCGGCAGCGCTGGCGATCGTCGGCGCGCTGTCGATCGCGCTGGCCGCGGAGACCCGTTCGACGCAGGCAGGCGAATTGCGGGCGTTGGAGGGCGAGTGGATCTTCGTCGAGGACCGCACCGAGGGCCGTGCGATGGAGGAGTTGGGCCCGCCCATGTCCTCGAAGTTCTCGATGGGGGTCGTGGAAGGCGCGGTCGTTTTGAACGGCCATGGCTCGGGGCACCGGGACGTGCGCGTTTCACTGGACGGCGCGATCACCGAAATCGCCGAGCCGCAGGTGATCTCCCGCTACCGCGGCTCGTGGAAGGACGCCGCGTTCGAGTACGAGGTCGCGTTCGAGCGCGTCTCGGGCAACTCGCCCGACTCGATCCAGCGGATCCGCAGGAAGTTTCGCCCTACGGCGGACGGACTGCTGGTGAGCGTGGCGATCGATCCCCCGGCGAGGAAGGAGTCGATCGGTCTTTACCGGCATGCGGAGGACATTGCGATGCCGACGCCCGCCAAGGCCGGGATCGGCGACATGGAGTGGCTGGCCGGAGCGTGGGTGGGAAAGCGGAGCTCGGGCACGTCGATCGAGGAGCGCTGGAGTCCTGCGCTGGGCGGCGCGATGCTCGCCGTGTCGCGCACGGTCAACACGAGCGGCAAGATGGTCGCCTTCGAGTACCTGCGCATCGTCGAGCGCGACGGCGGACTGGTCTACATCGCGCAGCCCGGCGGCAAAACGCCGACCGAGTTCGTGCTCTCCGCGCTGGAGGAAAATCGCGCGGTGTTCGAGAATCCGCGCCACGATTATCCGAAACGCATCGTGTACGAGCTGTCCGCCGAGGGTGTTCTTTCCGCCACGATCGGCCAGACCAAGGGCGGCACCCCGCAGCGCTTCGAGTTCAGGCGCGAGGGCGAATAGTCGTGTCCTGCTGGCGCGCCGATGCAAGGCGGTCGAGAGCGGCAAGAGACGCCGCCCGGTGGATTCGGACGTCACGATGATTCGCAAGTACCAGCCGGACGACTGTGAGGATCTGCTGCACGTGTGGGCCCGGGCCTCGGCCGTGGCGCACCCGTTCCTCAGCCAGGAGTTTCTGGAGCAGGAGCGACACAACATCCCCAGCGTGTATCTTCCCAACGCGGAGACCTGGGTTTGGGAAGCGGACGGCCGCGTCGTCGGGTTCCTTTCGCTGCTCGGCAACGAGGTCGGTGCGGTCTTCGTCGATCCCGAGTTCCATCGATCCGGGATCGGGCGGGCCCTCATGGAGCGGGCCCGTGACCTGCGGGGAGAGCTCGAGGTCGAGGTGTTCGAGAAAAACCCACAGGGCCGGGCGTTCTACGCGAAGTTGGGCTTCCAGTTCCTGCGTCGGCAGATCCACGATCCAACAGGGTTCGAGGTTTTGCGGCTCAAGCTCGCGGCCGAACCTCCGCTGCAGCCGACCCGCTGAGGGAGGCCCTGGGCCTAGCGGGGCAGGCACTTTGCAGGACAGAGTCGCACCCGCGCGCGGCGTTCCCCGAGGGCCGTGGGGGCCGTGGGGGCCGTGGGGTCCGCATGGGCATCGAGGCGCTTCGCGGCGGTCCGCCGGTGGCACCCTCGGTGACCCGCTGGGGTGCGCTCCCGTGGAGGGACCGGTGGGAAGCGCCCCAGGGGGACGTCGTTGGCAGGCACGTGGAGTCGTAGAGTGCCGCACGGGCCCGTTCAGAAGGGGGTGGCCATGGCGCCGGCCTCCCAGCCCATCCTGATCCCCATCCGATGCAGCTGAACCAAGTCACCGTCCCCGCACGCGACGTCGAAAAGTCGGTCGAGTTCTATACCGGCCTGGGTCTGAGGTTGATCGTCAGCGCCTTGCCGCGCTATGCGCGCCTGGAGTGTCCCGAGGGCGGAGCCACGTTTTCGCTCCACAGGGTCGAGTCGCTCCAAGCTCCCTCCGAGATCGTCGTGTACTTCGAGTGCGCGGACCTGGACGACCGAGTCCGTGGTCTGCAGGCGCGGGGCTACGCGTTCACTCCAAGAACCACGGGACGAGAGCTGGCTGTGGCGCGAAGCCCGCCTGCTGGACCCCTCGGGCAATGTCCTGTGCCTCTACTGGGCAGGGGCGAACCGTCGCCATCCCCCCTGGCGGTTGCCGGGATGAGCGGCGGCCCAGGTCTGGAGTCCTTGCGCGCCGGGGAGCAGGATGGAACAGCCGGGCCACTCATTCAAACACTCCGACCGGGACGCGGAACTCCATGGACAACCAACGAGTCTTCAAGATGGCCTTCGCCGGCGTGTATCCGCACTACGTGGCGAAGGTGGAGAAGAAGGGGCGCACGAAGGGGGAGCTGGACCAGGTCCTCTGCTGGTTGACCGGCTACAGCCCGCAGGGCCTCGCGAAGCAGATCCAGGAGAAGAAGGACCTCAAGACCTTCTTCGGCGATGCACCGGCGTACTCTGCCCAGGCGGCCAAGGTCACCGGTGTCCTCTGCGGCATTCGCATCGAGGAGATCGAGGACCCGCTGATGCGGAAGATCCGGGTCATGGACAAGCTGGTCGATGAGCTGGCCAAGGGCCGGCCCCTGGTGAAGATCCTGCGGTCCTAGCCCGGAGGCTCGGGCCGCGACCGGCGGAGCGAAGCCGGGGGCGTGCTGCCGCCCGGGGTGGGCCTCCCGGTGGCGCGGAGCGCCCGGTCCGGGCCGCGGGCACGCCGCTTTGGGGGCAAATCCGGCGGGGCCCGTCACCCGCGGCGTAGGAAGGGGTTCCATTGGCGCCTAGGGAGCCCACGATCTCTTCTGACTCCGGGGAACCCCGGACGCCACCGGACGCTGCAGGGGCTCCCGTGGGGCCGCCTGGGGCCACCAGGGGCCGCCAGGGGGGCTCTGCCCGCCGTGCTTCCTTGGGGGCCTTCCGCTGCGTACGGTAGACGCACGGGACTCCCTCCGCGCCCAGCGCGGGGGGCCCACGGCTCGAACAGCTCCGACCCCCATCCACCGCCATGAACGACAGCGCGCTTCGCCTCGGTCTGTGCCTCGCCCTCGCCCTCGCGCCCTTCAGCGGCGCCGCGGTCGCGCACCCTGACACGCTCGCCGCCGCGGCCCAGGCTCCGGCCCCGAACACCCATCCGGACAACCGGCCGGAGATCAAGGAGATGGGGGACAAGCTCTCGGCCCACATCGGCAAGCGCGGCAAGGAGGACACCGAGGCCATCGGCGTGATCGACTCCATGGCCAAGGAGTTCGAGCAGTGCGGCCCCAAGGACCGCGTGCTGATCGTCAAGGCCCTCGACAAGTGCTTCGACGCGAAGCGCACCGAGTCCGCCGAGGGTGTGCCGGACAACAAGCTCTACCTCGCCGCTGCGGTCAGCCTGCGACTCATGGGGCCGGAGAGCGCGCCGGTGCTGATGAAGTGGATCGGCCACAAGGACCATCGCAAGGACCTGGCCCTGCAGGGCAAGCTGATCACCTCCCTCGGCAAGACCAAGGATGAGGACGGCAGGAAGCAACTGATGAAGCTCCTGGTGGACAAGTCGCCCGCCGTGCAGGCCGCCGCCGCCGAGGCCCTGGGGGAATTCGCCGAGGCCGATCAGAAAATCCGCAAGGAGTGCGTCGAGGAACTGATCAAGAACGCCCTGATGCCGGCCAAGGGCGCCGTGGACGTGCAGACGCCCAATCAGGCCGACAAGGACCGCTGGGACACGATTTCCGCGCCGATCATCACCAGCTTGCAGCGGCTGACGGGGAACAACGAGACCGACCCGCAGAAGTGGCAGTCCTGGTGGAACGACAACAAGAAGAAGAACTGGGACAAGTCTTGAGCCCGTCCGGACCCGCCGCTCCCGAGGGAGCCCTGCCGGGTCGGTCCAGCGGCGCGCCGGGGGATCGCTCGGGTCGGCGCCGTGGGGGACCCGAGCTCGTGGTGCTGCCGCTGCTCGCCGCGGCGGCCGCCGTGTGGTGGATGCGCCGTCCCGACGACGCGCTGGTGCCGCGACGGCCGCCGCCGCGGGCGGATCCGGAAGGGACCCGCGAGGCCCTGTGCGCCGAGCAGGCCCTGCCGGGGGCCGTGCTGGTCTGCTGGCTAGCTCCGGCGGAACTCTCCGACGAGCGCCAAGAGTTCCAGGCGCGCGCCCTGCTCAGGCGCTACGACCTCCCGGAGGGGCAGGCCTTCCGGATGCGAGTGGAATTGCGGCCCGAGCCCGCCGCCACCTCCGTGCCCGAGACGGCCGTGGACCTTTCGGGCCTGTGGGTGGCCGACGAGTCGGGGCGCGCCCTGGCTCCGTTCGCCCTGCCGCGCGAGATGGACCCCCTGGCCACGCTGCTTTCGCCCTGCGCGGAACCCCTGCGCGTGGGCTGTTCCCTGGACCTGATGCTCTGGGGCCGTGCTCCCGGACAGTCGCCGAAGGTCGAGGGCGTCCTCCTGAGCGCCGGGGCTCCCGGGCCCGCGGCCGTGGAGCTGTCCCTGGCCCCGCGCCCGGTTCGCTCGGGGGATCTGGCGGGTCCCCTGGCGCGCTTGGACGGGATCGAATCCCGCGCTTCCACGCCCGAGTCGGGGAAGAGCGCGGAGTCGGGCGCGTCCAGAGCCCCGCAACAGGGCTCCCATGACGCGCGCTACTGACCGAAGCCTGTTCGGGCACCCCCGGGGTTCCCGATCCAGGTCGCTTGCAGGCCTGGGCCTTCTGCTCGGGGTGACGGGGTGGTGCGGCGCCTGCGACGGGCCCGCGGAACCCCGTGTGCGCCCCGACGGGGCTTCCGAGGCAGGCGCCGCGACGTCGGCCCCGCTGGAGGCGGCCTCCGGCGAACGGCTGCGGGAATTGGAACTGGAGCTCCAGCGGGAGCGGGCCCGGGCCCGCGACTTGGAAGCCCAGGTGGCTTTGTTGAATCAGAGCCTCGCCGCCTCGGAGGAGCGCCGCATCGAGCGGGAGCGGGAGTGGCTGGAGTACCAGTCGTTGCTCGGTCTGCTTTCCCCCGAGCGCCTGCCCGGGGGCAAGCCCTTCGGGGTGGAGCTCTCCGGAGTGGAGCCAACGCCCGGCCCCGGGGCCGGCCCCGGGTCCGAGGACGAGAGGCCGCTCCCCACGGAAGCCCAGTTGGCCGCCCAGGCCGAGCGGGCCCTGCGATCCAAGGCCATCGAGAAGTCCCTGCGCACGCTGCTCGCCCTGGAGGACGTGCGCGCGCTGGACCTGCTCGAGTGCGGTCTCTTGGAGGGCGATGCCATCGGCCCGGTGGTCTTCCGCCTGCTGGACGGTCGCGGGCGACTGGCGGGGAGCCTCTACGCGGAGCGAATGCGTCTGGAGGCCAGCCGGTCGGCGCGCACGATCACGCTGGTGCTGGAGTCCGGGTACGAGACCCGCGGCGGCGAGCGCTTTCCCTTCGACGACACACCGCGACGGGCTCAAGGCGCCGGGGCCGCGGATCCCGCGTCGGGCGAGGGCGAGGCCGAGGTCGAGGCAAAGGGCACCGGGCGGGCCGCGCGCCGCGTGGTCCTGGAGGGCATCGATCCCCTGTCCTGGGCCGATGATTTCCGCGAGCTGTTCGGCGCCGCCGGTCTGGATCTCTCGGGCGACGACGGCCTGTGGGACCTCGGTCTCGTGCGCGCCCGCTTGAACGAACTCCTCAAGCGCGATTCGTCCTCGGGCATTTACCGCCTGCGGGAGCTCGGCGGCGTCCAGGAGGGCGTGCTGCTGCGCGTTCATCTGGAGCGGCTGGATTCCGAGGGCGGCGTGGAACGGCGACTGTTCGCCGATCGCCTGCGCCTCTCCGCGGGGGCTTCGGGCGTCGAGTTGGAGCTGAGCCACGGCGTGCAGGTGCGCGGACAGGACCAGCGCGTTCCGTTCCTCGACGGCCGCTATCGGGTGCTCCTGCCGGGCGCCGACACGGAGGCCTGGGTGCGCGCGGGTCTGCCGGGACTTTCCCCCGCGCCGGCGGCCGCGGGGTCCTCGGCGCCGCCGGCGCCGGCCGATCGGGATTGACCGCGCGGCGCAGGCCGGTCATAAGATCCTGCATGTCTTCCGCAGGCGACGATCTCTTCGCGGCTGTTCCCCGCGGGGAGGGCGCGGCCGAAGGGCCTGCCTCGCGCGTCCAGACCGTGCGCGAGCTGACCCGGCGCATCGAGGGTCAGCTCTCGGGCCTGGGTCGGGTGAGCGTCGAGGGCGAAATCTCGCGCATCACGCGCGCGGCCTCGGGCCACTTGTACTTCGATCTCAAGGACCTGGACGCCAAGCTCGCCTGCACGATCTGGAAGAGCCAAGTCGCCTCGGCGGCGCGCTTCGAACTGCGCGAGGGCCTGCAGGTGGTGGCCCACGGCAAGCTCGACGTGTACGCGCCCCGGGGCACCTACAGTCTCAACGTCCAGCGCCTCGAGCCCGCGGGCATCGGCGCCCTGTTGGCCGAGCTGGAGCGCCGCAAGCAGGAGCTGAAGCAGCGCGGCTGGTTCGACCGCAAGCGGCCGATCCCGGCCTTCCCCAGGCGCATCGGCGTCGCCACCAGCCGCGACGGGGCCGCCTTCCAGGATTTTCTGCGCACGCGCACGTTGCGTTGGCCCCTCTATCCGGTGCTCCTGGCCCACACGCCCGTGCAGGGCGCCGGCGCGGCCGCGGAAATCGCGCGCGCCCTCGGACGCCTCGACCAGGCGGGCGTGGACGTGATCGTCCTGTGCCGCGGCGGAGGCAGCCTGGAGGACCTGTGGGCCTTCAACGAGCCGGCCGTGGCCGAGGCGCTGTGGAATTCGCGCACGCCGGTGGTCAGCGGCGTGGGCCACGAGACCGACGTGACCCTGGCGGACCTGGTGGCCGATCGGCGGGCCCACACGCCCACGGACGCCGCCCAGGTGGTGATCCCCGATCGCGCCGCGCTGGTGGAGGAACTTCTGACGGCGCGGGACCACCTGGCCCGGGCCGTGGACCTGGCCCTCGAGGAGCGGGGCCAGCGTCTCTCTCGCGCGGCGGGATCGCGGGTGCTGCGGGACCCGCGCACCCTGGTGGGCATGCGGCGCGAGCGCCTGGGTCGGCTGTCGAGTTCCCTGGGCGCCCGCGCCGCGCGTCGACTCTCCCAGGGGGAGCAGCGCGTGTTCGCCGCGACCCGGGCCCTGGAGCGCGCTTCGCCCGCGGCGCGGCTCGCGGCGGCGGCGGCGCGGCTTCAGTCGTTGCGCGTGGCCCTGGCCGGGGCCGCGGTGCGTCTCTTGGAACGGCGCCGGGCCTCCACGGTTCGCGCGGCCGCCCAGTTGGAGGCGCTCTCGCCCCTGGGCATCCTGGCCCGCGGCTACTCGATCACCTCCCGGGCGGACGGCGGCGTGCTCTTGGACGCCGCGGCGGCGGCTCCGGGCGAAGTGCTCTCCACGCGCCTCAGGACCGGCAGCCTGATCTCGCGCGTCGAAGGTCCCGCCGCAGGGGAGCGCTGAGCGTGCGCATCGCGGCGATCGTGGTCAACTGGAACGGCGGGGCGGCCAACGTGGCCTGCCTCGCGGTGCTCCAGGATGCGGCCCTCGCGCGCATCGTGTTCGTGGACAACGCCTCCACCGATGGATCCCGGGAGCTCGTGCGCGAAAGCTTTCCCGGCGTGCTGCTGGTGGAGAACGACGCCAATCTGGGCTTCGGCGAGGCCTCGAACCGCGGCGCCAAGCGGGCCGTCGAGCTGGGCTGCGACGCGCTCCTGTTCGTCAACAACGACGTGCTGCTCCGGCCCGCGGAGCTGGGACTCTTGGTGGAGGAATTGGCCCGGGATCCGGCCCTGGGCTTCGTGGGCCCGCGGGTTCTCGACGCCCGGGATCCGACGCGCATCTGGGCCGCGGGCGGAAAGCTCTCCTGGCGCCAGAACCTGACCACCCTGATCGGCCAGGGTGAGCCGGACAGCGAGCAGTTCCACGCCGTCCGGGACGTGGACTATGTGGTGGGTTGCGCGCTGCTCGCCCGCCGCGAGGCCTTCGAGGCCGTCGGCGGCTTCGATCCGCGCTACTTCGCCTACAGCGAGGACGTGGACCTGGCCCTGCGGGCCCGCCGTCTGGGCTGGCGCTCGCGGGTGGTGGGTTCCGCCTGCGCCCTGCACCTGCCTTCGAGCTCCACGGGTGGAGGCTACAACCCGCGGCGCAAGTACATGATGGGCGTCAACTCGATCTGGTTCCTGCGCCGGCACGCAAGGCTGCGGCACTGGATCTCGTTTCTCGTCTTCGACGTGGCCTCGCTGCCCTTCGTGGCCCTGTTCGAGGTGGGCCGCGGCAGGGGCCGGGCGGTCCTGGCCAAGGGGCTCGGCATCCTGCACGGCCTGCGGGGGCGACGCGTGGACGCACGGGCCCTGGAGGCCGGCGGCACGATTCTCTGGTGACGCGCGCGCCCGGTGTCGCGGTCCTGTCGGCGCCGCGGCTCTGCCGGCGCCGCGGGTTCGAAGGCTAGCGGTCCACGGCCCCGAGCTCACCCAGGGCGCGTTCGACCGCGGCCGGGGCGACGTCGAGGGAATTCTGGCGCAGGGAAGCGCGCAGGCCCGGCTCCTCGCTGGCGTTGTCGGGCGCCGCCAGGGCCGCGGCCACGCAGCGCGGGTGCACGGCGATCGGACCGTTGCGCACTTGGTTGCCGAACTCCACGGCGCGCAGGAGCACGATGCGCGGCGCGCCCTGCTCGATGGGCTCGGCGCACTGCTTGCACTTGGAGCGGCCGCTGGGGGCGATCTCCACGTAGGGCGCGGTCTTGCGCGTTTGCTTTTCGACCGCCGCCTCGGCGGCGATCTGCCGCAGGGACTCGATCGAGGGCACCTGGACGCCCTCGTCCCAGGCCTTCTCGCCGTAGGCGTTCTCCACGTCCTCGATGCGGCGCTTGGCGGCGCATTTCAGGTGGAACCACAGGTAGCCCGAGCCGAAGGGCCCTTCGATCATCACGCCCAGGCGCAGGGTGCCCTTCTCGATCTTCTTGCGGCAACCCTTGCAGGAGGAGCGCGAGGAGCGCGCGCCCTCGATGCGGTAGGGCGGGAGTTGCTCGGGGACTTCGGGCTCTTCGCTCATGGCTTCAGCGCTTCTTCTTGGCCGGGGACTTGGCCGCGCCGCGCCCCGGTGTGTTCGGGGAGGGCTTGGGGAGCGACTTCGCGGCGGACTTGGGGGGAGCCTTGGCGCGGGACCGGGCGGCTGGCCCAGCGGAGGATGCGGGCTGGCTCTCCAGGGGCGCCAGGGGATAGCTGCTTTCCTCTCGCAGCATGGGCGCGCGCCGCCGGACATCGGCCATCAGCTTCGCCACCAGCTCGGCGCGGCGGTCGAACAGGCGATAGCCCGCGGGGTCGCGCAGGTAGCCGCGGGCTTCGGGGTGCTTGGCGAACAGGGCCTCGCGGCCCATGCGCCCGGCCCAGCGTTCGAAGCGCGCGCGCTTGTCCAGCAGCGCCTTGGTGATCAAGGGCATGACGATCGAGTAGTCCACCTGCATGCTTTCGCAGGTGGAGCGGTAGTGGTCCTTGTCCACCTTGCCCCAGGTGACCGCCTCGGCGGGCGGGCAGGAGGACAGCGAGCCGTCGGTCACCGGCGCGCTGGTGAGCTGCACGTCGTAGAGGTAGCCCTGGATGTGCTCGAGGCCCAGCACCTGCGACAGGGCGGGCTCGGGCTGCAGGTTGAAGTTCTTCGGCACGCCTCCGCCCAGGATCAGCGTGCCCAGGGCGCGCGTCGGCGATTCGAACAGTCCCCAGCGGTGGTAGGCGCAGCTCTCGAACACCTCGCCGTGGATGTCCAGGTCGAAGCGGTAGGCATCGCCGCAGGCCTCGCGCAGGGCCCACAGGGCCATGGAATTCAGGAACACCGAGCCGTCGCCCGGGGCGCCGACGAAGATCGGAATCGCCTTGCGCGTGCACTGGGCCAGGAGCCCTTCGCGCGCTCCGTTGTGCTTCTCCTGCGCCGCGTAGCGGCGGCCCAGCAGGTGACGGAACTCCGGCCCGGTCATCGTGCGCTGGAATTCCGGCTGGGTCAGCACGGCCCGCAGGAAGCGATCCTGGGAGAGCAGCACGTCCTCGGGGAAACCCACGTCGGTGACGCGGATCGTGCGCTCGTCCCGCAGCCCGCCGTCGTCGCCGAAGATCGCCACCTCGTGGAAGGGGTGCTTGGCGGCGTCGTCGAGGGCGCGGTGGCCGTCGTGGTAGCAGACCGCGTCGGTGGTGGAGAGCAGCATGAACCAGCCGGTCTCCAGGAGCGGGGAGAGCCAGGCGTAGTGCTGGCCCGAAACCGTCACCGGTCCGGCCACCGCCAGGGTCATGGGCAGGCCCTTGCCCACGGCCTCGTCGAGCAGCGTCCAGATGCGCCGCAGGTAAGCTCCGCCGAAGGAGGGCAGCGAGTGCTCGAAGAGTTCGTCCAGCCCCTCGGTCTCGGTGACGGGCCGCGTGGCGAGTTCGCGCGCGGGCCCCGTGGAGCCGCCGGCGCCGCGCCCGGGGCCCCCGGCGCCTCCGGGGCAGGAGCGTTGATCCTGACGCGTGGGTGACATAGGGCGGGGAGTCTACGGCAGCGGGCCCGTGGGCTCCATCGCGGACCACCCGCAACGGCTTGCGCGGGGCCCGAGGGTGGGGGATGCTTGTCGGGCTCTCCACCCAGGCCCCAGCACACCATGACCGAATTCAGCCCGTCCGCCCAGTCCAAGTACTCCAAGCAGGACTACGGTCCCAGGCGCCGCATCGAGGGCGTCGAAATCGTCGAACTCAAGCGCTTCAACGACGACGGCGGCGCCATGACCGAGCTGGGCCGCCTGGAGGGGGGCCTGCACAAGCAGCTCTCCGGTTTCCAAGTGCGGCAGATGAATTTCAGCGTGCTGGAGCCCCTGGCCATCAAGGCCTTCCACCTTCACGACCGGCAGACCGACGTGTGGTTCGTGCCGCCCTCGGACAAGCTGCTGCTGGTCCTCGCCGACGTGCGCAAGGGCTCGCCCACGGAGGGGTTGGTCTGGCGCCTGGTCCTGGGGGACGGCAATTCGCGCCTCGTGCGCATCCCCCCCGGCGTGGCCCACGGCTGCCGAAACCTGCGCCCGACGGTTCCCGGGCACATCATTTACTTCGTGGACGTGCAGTTCTCCACGGACGAGCACTGCGACGAGGGCCGCCTCGCCTGGGACCACTTCGGCACACAGATTTGGGAAGTCGAACGCGGCTGAGATTGCGCGCCACGGCCGTCTGGGGCTACAACCCGGCTTCGATTTTCCTGCCGGCGACTCTCGGGCGCGTCCTGAGTGCCGCGCCGATTCCCCCGCCCAGGTGAGCCCATGTCGAACCGCGCACGCTCGTTGTTCCTTTCCGTTCTCGCACTTTCCGCCCTGGCCGGGCGTGCCCCCGCCGACGAGGGCATGTGGCTGTTCAACAAGCCGCCGGTCGAGGTGCTCAAGAAGAAGTACGGCTTCGAGCCCAGCGCGGCCTGGCTGGAGCACCTGCAGAAGTCCTGCGTGCGCTTCTCCACCGGCGGCTCGGGTTCGATCGTCTCCGCCGACGGGCTGGTGATGACCAACCACCACGTGGGCTCGGACGTGCTGCAGCAATTCTCCACCAAGGAGCACGACCTGTTGCTCGACGGCTTCTACGCCGCCACGCCCGACAAGGAACTGCCCTGCGACGACCTGTACCTGGACTGCCTGTGGTCGATCGAGGACGTCACCGCGCGCGTCATGGGCGCCGGCAAGGAGTCGATGAGTCCGGCCGAGAAGAGCGCGGCGCGCCGCTCGGAGATGTCCGCGATCGAGAAGGAGTCCTTGGCCGCCACCGGCCTGAAGAGCGAGATCGTGACGCTCTACCAGGGCGGCCGGTACCACCTCTATCGCTACAAGACCTACACCGACGTCAAGCTGGTGATGGCGCCCGAGAAGCAGAGCGCGTTCTACGGCGGCGATCCCGACAACTTCGAGTACCCGCGCTACTGCCTGGACATGTGCTTCTTCCGTATCTACGAGAACGGGAAGGCCCTGCGCCCCGAGCACTTCCTGCGCTGGTCGAAGCAGGGGGTGGCGGACCAGGATCTGGTGTTCGTGGCCGGCCACCCGGGCACCACCGAGCGGCTCAAGACCGTGGATGACCTGCGTTGGGTGCGCGACAACGTGCTGCCCCTGGCGCTGCAGCGCCTGTGGCGCCGCGAGGTCCAGATGCAGACCTTCGCCGGCCGCAGCGCGGAGAACGCGCGCCTGGTGGAGACCGACCTGTTCAGCGTGCAGAACAGCCGCAAGGCTCGCACGGGCACGCTCGAGGGGCTCCTGGACCCGCGGGTCATGGGAGCCAAGATCGCGGCCGAACGGGACCTGCGGGCGGCCGTCGAGGCCGATCCCGCGCTCAAGGCCAAGGCCGCCGGGGCCTGGGAGCGACTCTCCGCGTCCAGGACCACGGCCAAGTCGATCTACCCGCGCTTCCTGGCCCTGGGGGGCAGCGGCATGAACATGGGGTCGCGCACCTTCGCCATCGCCAAGGACCTGGTGCGGCTGGCCGCCGAGCGCGACGTGGCCGACGGCAAGCGCCTGCGCGAGTACCGCGACAGCGCGCGCAAGACGCTCGAGATCGGGCTCTACTCGCCCGCGCCCGTGGACCGCGGCATGGAAATCGACGCCCTGGCCAGCGCCCTCTCGCGCATGGCCGAGGCCCTGGGCGGCGAGGATCCCACGGTGCTCGTGTCCCTGGGCGGCAAGTCCCCGCGCGCCCGGGCCGAGGAACTGGTGCTGGGCACCCAGCTGATCGACGTGGCCGTGCGCAAGCGCCTGGCCGAGGGCGGCGCCGCGGCGATCGCGGCCTCGACCGATCCGCTGATCCGGCTGGTCCGCGATCTCGATCCCGAGGCCCGTGCGTTGCGCAAGCGCTGGGAGGACGAGGTCGACAGCGTCGAGCGCGAGTGCTACGCCCAGATCGCCGATGCGCGCTTCGCCGTGCTGGGCGACAAGACCTACCCCGACGCCACGTTCACGCTGCGGCTCTCCTTCGGCCAGGTGCTGGGCTACGACGAGAACGGGGCACGCGTGCCGGCCACGACCCGCATCGGCGGGATTTTCGAGCGCTCCGCCGAGCGCAAGAACGTCCCCCCGTTCGAGCTGCCGGAGAAGTGGGTCAAGGCCAAGTCCGCCCTGGACGCCTCGACGCCGTTCAACTTCGTTTCCACCTGCGACATCATCGGCGGCAACTCGGGCTCGCCCGTGGTGGACCGGGCCGGCGACGTGGTGGGCCTGATCTTCGACGGCAACATCCAGAGCCTGATCGGCGGGATCGCCTACACCGAGGAGCAGGCGCGCGCCGTGTCGGTGGACAGCCGCGCCATGATCGAAACCCTGCGCAAGGTCTACGGGGCGGGGAAGCTCGCCGACGAGCTGCAGGCGGCGCCGGCGCCCCAGTCGGGCAACTGACCCGCTTCGCGCTTTGAATCCAGGCCCGGAGGGTCCCTCAGGACCCGCCGGCCTCTGCGGGCCCCACCGGCCGCCGTGGATTTTCCCCGGGGGCCCGGCCCCGGGCCGCGGCCTCCGGGCCCGCAGTTGACCGCAGGCGCCCTCGACGTCGGAGCCCGAGGAGCGCCGGATCGTGGCGAAGACCCCCCGGCGCTTGAGGGCGCGCACGAATTCCACGGCCGCGAGCACCGGCGGCCGTTGGAAGCCGAATCCCTCCAGGGCGTTCCAGGGGATCACGTTGACGATGGCGCGCGCGCCCTCCAGCGCTTCGGTGAGGGCCTCGACGTCGCGCTCGCCGTCGTTGAGTCCCTCGAGCAGCGTCCATTGGATCTGCAGGGGATGGCCGCTCGCGCGGGCATAGGCCAGGGCTTGGTCCAACAGGGCGCGCACTCCGCCCTCGGGAACCCGCGGCGCCCGGGGCAGCAGTTCTGCCCGCAGGGCGTCGTCCAGGGTGTGCAGGGAAAAGGCCAGGGCCGGCTTCACGCTCGACCTCCCCAGGGCCTCGAAGGCGCGCGGATCCCCCACGGTGGAGAACACGATCTGCTTGTGGCCGAGCCTGCCCTGGGTGCCCAGGATTTCGATGGCCCGCAGCACGGCCGGCAGGTTGTGGGCCGGCTCGCCCATGCCCATCAGGACCACGCGGCGCGTGGGCCCCTGGGCGGCCTCCCGTCGCAGGCGCGCCGCCAGGGCCACCTGGGCCAGGATCTCGTCGCTGGAAAGCTGCCGGGCGAGGCCCGACTCGCCGGTCTTGCAGAAGCGGCAGCCCACCGCGCAACCCACCTGGGTCGAGATGCACAGTCCGTCGCGGGGGAGCAGCACCGACTCGACCGTGCGGCCGTCGGCCAGCTCCACCAAGAGGCGCGCGCTGCCGTCCGCGGAGTCGTGCCGCTCGGCGAGGCGCGCCAGGCCGTGGGCCCGGCCGGCTAGTTCCTCGAGGCGCCCGAGCAGGGACGCCGGGAACGGCTGGTGGGCGGGGGAAAGCCCGCGATCCAGCGGGCGACCCGCGAGCCAGGCCTGCATCAGCCGGGCCCCGTGGGGCGGCGCGAGTCCGGCCTCGCCCCACAGCTCCGATGCAAGGGCAGCGATCACGGGCTCAGTCCTGCGGCGTTTCGGTGATCTCGATCATGCGCTCGAGGGCGGCCCGGGCCTCGGTGATCAATTGGCGCCGCTCGGCCGTATCCAGGCGTTCGCGGGCCCCCGTGCGCTCGTCCACGGAATCGCCGGCGAACACCCGGTTGGCGTCCGGGGGCGTGCCGCGCCGCAGCAGGTCGAGCATGCCCGCGAGGTGCGGGGGATCGTTGCGGCTCATGGTGGCGCAGCCGCAGCCTCCGGCCGAATAGCCCGGCTCGGGGATCTCGGTGAGGTGCACGACCTCGACTCCGCGCTGGCGGCCCAGTTCGCGGGCGTTGCGCACGAAGTGCCCCTCGGTGCCGATGGCGAGGCGCGAGCCCGGCGGCGCGTGGAGCACCGCGTCCCAGAGGAAATTGGTGGAGCCCGAGCCGTCGGCGGCCTGGACCACCTCCAGGCGCGACTCGGGGTGCACCAGCACGCGCCAGCCGCGTTCCTTCCAGTAGCGCACGTGGCGCGGCTCGAACACGGTGTGCACGCCGCAGAAGCTGCCCCACAGGATCATGCGCGCGCGGTCGAGGGCGGCGAGTCCGCCCTGGGCGGCCGTGTCGTCGAGCTTGAAGCCGCCGCGCAGCGCTTGCGGATCGCGCAGGGCCACGACTTCGGACTGATCGATGCCGAGGCGCGCGGCGGTGTTGCGACCCAGGTGCTGGTCGGGCACGAAGAACACGAGCTTCCCCTGGTCCAGGGCCCAGCGCACCACTTTGGCCGCGTTGGAGCTGGTGCACACCGCGCCGCCGGTGCGACCCGCCAGGGCCTTGAGACGGCCGGAGGTGTTCATGTAGGCCACGACGCACAGGCGCTCGCCGTAGCGCTCGATCAACTGCTCGGCCACGGGCAGGACCATGTAGTCCTTGGCCAGCATTTCCATGGTGCAACCGGCCTTGGGGTTCGTGATCCAGACCGCCTGGTCCTCGCGCGCCAGGATGGCGATGGACTCCGCCATGAAGTGCACCGCCGACTCGACGATGACCTTCTTCTCGGGGTGGCGCGAGGCCGCCAGGGCGAGCTGGTAGCTGTCGGCCACGGCGCCGCCGTAGCGCTCCACCAACTTGACGATCTCGCCGCCCATGTAGAAGTGGGCCACCAGGAGCAGGGTCTCCCCGAAGTGGTCGAGGGCGGGCCCCATGTACCCGTCCAGCCAGGCCAGCACCGTCCCGGGCTTGCGGTCGGGGAGCGCCAGGTACTCCTCCGCATAGGGCTTGAACTCGCGCTGGTACCAGTCCAGCGGCAAGTCCGTCTGGCAGATCGGCAGGTCCGGTTCGAGTCGGAGGCCCGTGGCGCCGGGCGCGGGGGTGGTGCGGTGCGTGGCCAAGTCTTGGATTCGCAAAGGCGTCGCGGTTCATGCCGCGGCTGGATTCTGCCGAAACTGACCCGCACACTTCCCCCGCGGCGGGGGTGCGGAGCGGGGGGCTTGGAGACTAGCATGGCCCGCGGCTCCTCCTTCTGGAAGGGCAGGGCGGGTTCCGAGGTCACGGAGACGGGCAGGCGATGCGACGCATCCTGGCGAAGACACTCCTTTACGCGCTGATCCTGGCCCCATGGGCGGCGCTTCCCGGCGCGGCCGGCGAGCCGGCGCGGGGCGCCGCGGCCGCCCCGGACCTCGAGATTCCAGCGGGCGCGCCCCTCGTGGTGCGCCGCTCGGGCAGCGTCACGCCCGGCGAGTACCTCAGGCCTCCCCTGGGTGAGGGGGCCCGCGGCGGCGTGATCGTCCTGGAGAAGCTGGAGAACGTGACCCTGGACCTGCGCGGCGTGGTGCTGCGCGGCGCGCCGCCCCAGACTCCCCGGGACAAGCTCGCGGGCTGGGGCATCGTCGTGCGCGACTCCAGCAACGTCACGATCCTGGGCGGGACGATCACGGGCTACGGCGGCTGCATCGTGGCCGAGCGCACCAAGAACCTGGTGCTGGACGGCGTGCACTTCGATCACTGGTACGGCATGCGGCTCCTGTCCACCGTGGCGGCCGAGAACGAGGCCGACTGGCTGTGGCCCCACGAAAACGACCAGGGGCAGTGGCTCGCGCGCTACGGCGGCGCCATTTCGCTCACGGACTGTGGGGACGCCGTGATCCGCAACTGCCGCGGCCGCCACGGCCAGAACGGCATCCTGACCCTGCGCTGCGAGCGCCTCTCGATCCACGACAACGACTTCTCGTTCCTCTCGGGCTGGGGGCTCGCGATGTACCGCACCTCCCAAACCGTGGTCAGCCGCAACGTCTTCGACTACTGCGTGCGCGGGTACAGCCACGGCGTGTACTGGCGCGGCCAGGACTCGGCGGCGATCCTGATGTTCGAGCGCTGCTCGGACAACTTGATCGCCTACAACAGCGCCACCCACTCGGGCGACGGCCTGTTCCTTTTCGCGGGGCGCGACGCCGTCGAGGGGCGGGCCTTCGAGCGCGGCGAGCAGGACGTCGGCGGCAGCGACCGCAATCTGTTCTACGGGAACGACTTCTCCTACGCCGTGGCCAACGGCATCGAGGCCACGTTCTCCGCGGACAATCGCTGCGTGGCCAATCGCATCCGGGGCTGTCACCAGCACGGCATCTGGGGCGGCTATTCGCGGCGCATGGTGGTCTACCGGAACACCATCGAGGAGACCCGGGGCGGCGCGATTTCCATCGAGCACGGCCAGGAATGCCTGATCGCCGAGAACGCCCTGGAGGGCAACGAGATCGGCGTGGAGCTGTGGTGGGACGAGGACCCCGAGCTGGTGGGCGGGCCCTTCGGCAAGCACTTCGACACGGCCTCCCGCGACGCCCTGGTCCTGAAAAACTCCTTCGCCCGCAACGACCAGGACCTGGTGGTGCTTCGCACCCAGGGCCTGCGCCTCGGCGAAAACATCTACACCCGCGGCGCGCGGCCCCTGCACCTGTCCTCCGTGCGCGTCCTGGGCGCCGCGGCGCAGGACCCCGCACCTGCCGGGACACCCGCGGACCTGGAGCCGCTGTTCACGGGCATCGGCGGCTGGAAGGCCAGCGGCCGCATCGAGGACGTGGACGTCGCCGCCTTCGTGCTCGACCCGGCGGCGCCGCCCGAGCTCCTCGCCCGCGAGCTCAAGGCCGAGCCGCCCCGGGCTCCCGGAGAGCAGCGGGCCTTCGATCCGGATCGCAAGCCCGAGGCGGGCCGCGAGGGGCTCGACACGATCGTGATGGGGGAATGGGGCCCCTGGGACTTCCGCTCGGGGGAACCCCGGCCGGAGCAGCCGAAACCGGGCGGACTGCTGGCGGGTGTCCGCTGGGACGCGGCGTGGTTCTCCTGGGAGAACGGGCCGGATCCCCGCGGCGACGCCGAGGCCCAGCGCCTCTGGCGCGGGCTGGCCGAAAAGCCCCTGGAGCGCGCGACGGTCGAGACCTGGTACACGCCCTACGCCGCCGACCCGAAGATCCAGGAGCGCGTGGGCCGGCAGAACTTCGGCCTGATCGCCACGGCGGAAGTGCGCCTCTCCGCGGGACGCTATCGCCTGAGCGTGGTCTCCGACGACGGCGTGCGCGTCACGGTCGGCGGCAAGACGGTGCTGGAGAACTGGACCTGGCACGGGCCCACCCGGGACACCGTGGATCTGGAACTCTCCGCGGGCAGCCATGCCTTCGGTCTGGAGTACTTCCAGATCGACGGGGCCAGCGCGCTTTCCCTGGACCTGCAGGCCCTGCCCTAGGGCAGAGCCCACAACGCGTCGGGCCCCGTGGGTGCACGCCCGGCACGGGGGGCGGGCCTCTCAGGGGTCGCTGCGGAACACGTCGCCGTACTTCGAGGCCTTGAGCTTGGCGAAGTCCGGATCGCCGGCGTAGGCCTTGAGTTGGGCCAGTTGGATCGGCGCCTTCTCCAGCCACTCGGCGGCCTCCTTGAAGTGCCCCTGGAGCGCGGCGCAGCGCGCCAGGCCGATGTAGGTGTCCGGCTGGGAGTTGGGCTCGTTCTTGCCCAGCTGCAGCGCCGTGCGGTAGTCCTTCTCGGCGTCCTTGTAGTCGCCCACCCGGCGCAGCACCTCGGCGCGCCGGAAGAAGGCCTGGCTCCACTTGGGCGAGTTGTCGATCAGCTCGTCGTAGGGCCGGAGCAGGTCGCGCTTGATCGTCCGATCCCCCAGGCGCGCCAGGACGACGCGCGCGGATTCGGCCAGCTTGAGGTCGGCGCTGGTGAGCACCGGCTCCAGGGCCCGCCGCAGGTCGTTGCTGGTGGTTTCCACGAACAGGGGCAGGGCGTCGACGATGGCGATCCGCGTGGCCGTGCCGACCTGGGCGGAGGCCGCCAGGGCGATCAGCTCCTTGACGTGGGTCGGTCCCGCCAGATCCGGTTGGGCTTGGTAGTAGGCGAGCAGCGCGGCCGCGTGGGTCGGCCCCTTGGCGGTGTCCGCCAGCAGCCGGTGCACGCGTTCCTCCGCCTCGGCGACGCGCCCCTCGGCCAGGGCTCCCAGGGCCACGTCGCGCAGACTGGCGTCGTCCCCTGAAAACACTTCGTCCAGCAGGGCCGTGTCGCTGCTGGAGAGCTTGAGCAGCGCGCGCAGCAGGGTGGAGCGCACCTGTCCCGAGGCCGTGCGGTAGAGCCCGAGGAGTTCCGGCCGCACGCGCTCGGAATCCTGGCTCAGCTCCAGCACGCGGACCGCCAGCAGACGGCCCTCGTTGGAGCCCTTGGCCGCCAGGTTCAGCAGCTCCGCGGTCGCCGCCCGCGTGTCCATGCGCTGCAGGGCGACGGCCAACTGCCGGGCGCGGAAGCGCTCCTTCTCCAGCGCGGCGTCGCCGGGGTCGAGCCAGCGCACGAACAGGGGCGTCGCCTCGGCGCCCAGCGCCACGCACTCCTCCACCAGGCCATCGCGGGCCTGGGCCGAGGGCGGCAACGGCAGCGCCTCGAGGCGCTTGACCAGCGCGTCCAGTTCCTGGCCGAGCCGCGCGAAGACCTCGGCCTGCTTGAGGCGCGCCCGGGCGAGGAACTCCTCCAGGGACTCCCGATCCTTTCCGTCGCGTGCAGGAGCCTCCGTGACGGGGGCGCCCATGAAGAGGAGCAGGGCGGCCAGGGGGGTGAGTGCTGCGGCCATTGCTCAGAGTGTAGTCGCTGCCCCCAGGGAAGTGACCTGCCACCTGCCCCGCGCGGGGTGGCCCTGGAAGGCCCCCGGGTCGGCCCGGCGCGGCCCGGGACGCTTTCCGGACCCAGGGTCCCCGGGCGGCCCCTGCCGGACGGGCGGCCCCTAGCGACGCGGGGCGGCCCCTAGCGCACGCGGGGAGGCCCCTAGCGTACGCGGGGAGGCCCCTAGCGTACGCGAGGAGGCATCGGGCGGAGCTCCACCCGCGCCCCGCGCCGCACCAGGTGCCCCGGCTTGTCCACCGAGCTCCAGCGCGGCTTTTCCGTCTTCGTCTCCGAGAGCCGCGACCCGGGCAGAGCCGGGGCCTGGACCATGCCGTAGATCGCCGCGAGGCGCTCGCGGTGGCGGAAAATCCAGGACAACATCCGTGCCGCCTGTCGGCCTCCTTCCGCGGCAAAATGGACCCAAAATCCGCGAATTCGGGCCCCGCGGGAGGGCCTCGGCGGCCCACGGAGCAGGACGGCCGGATCCACCCTTGGCGCGCGACCGCGGATGGGGTGCAATCCGTTGTTCGCACCCGAACCATGGCACCCCTGGAATCGATTTCCGAGCCTGTCCGCGCCCACGGGCATCCCTCGCCGGATCCCGCGGCCGACCGGGAGTCCGCGCGCGCCCCGGCCTTCGACGTCGTCGTGATCGGGGGCGGCCACGCGGGCATCGAAGCGGCCCTGGCGGCGGCTCGCCTGGGCGGGCGCGTGGCCCTGGTGAGCATGCGCCTGGATCGCATCGGCGAAATGAGCTGCAACCCGGCCATCGGCGGACTCGGCAAGGGCCAGCTGGTCCGCGAGGTGGACGCCCTGGGGGGTGCCATGGGGTTGATCGCCGACCGCACCGGCATCCAGTTCCGCATGCTCGGCACGGCCAAGGGCGCGGCGGCCCGCGGACCCCGCTGCCAGTCCGATCGGCACGCCTACCGCGAGGAGGCCACGCGCGTGGTCGAGTCCCAACCGGGCCTCGAGGTGATCGAGGGCGCGGCCCTGGGGCTCCTGGTGGACGGGAGCGGCGGGCACAAGCGCGTCGCCGGGGCGCGTCTGGCGGACGGGCGCGAGCTCACCGCCCGCGCCGTGGTGGTGACCACCGGGACCTTCCTGCGGGCCGTCATGCACACCGGCGAGGCCCAGTCCGCGGGCGGTCGCGCGGGCGAAGCCTCCGCCGAGGGGCTTTCCCAGGATCTGCAACGCCTGGGCCTGGAGATGGGCCGCCTGAAGACCGGCACGCCACCGAGGTTGGACTCGCGCACGATCGACTTCGCCCGCCTGGAATCCCAGCCGGGCGACGCGATTCCCACGCCGTTTTCCTTCGCCACGGAGCGCAGCGCCTTCCCGCGCCTGGAGCAGATCCGCTGTCACGTCACCTGGACCCACGCCGGGACCCACGCGCTGATCCGCGAGAACATCCACCGGGCGCCGATGTACGCCGGCCGCATTCAGGGCGTCGGGCCGCGCTATTGCCCCTCGGTGGAGGACAAGGTCATGCGCTTCGCCGACAAGGAACGCCATCAGGTGTTCCTGGAACCGGAGTCCCTCGCGGGCGACGTCACCTACGTCAACGGCGTGTCCACGTCCCTTCCCGCCGAGGTGCAAGAGCAATTCGTGCGCACCATTCCGGGGCTCGAACGGGCGCGCTTCCTGCGCCACGGATACGCGGTCGAATACGATTTCGTCCTGCCGGCGCAAATGGACGACACCCTGGCCGCGCGCGAAGTGGCGGGGCTGTACCTGGCGGGGCAGATCAACGGCACCTCGGGCTACGAGGAAGCCGCCGCCCAGGGACTGGTGGCCGGGGCCAACGCGGCCCTGTGGGCCTCCGGGCGGCCGCCCTTCGTGCTGGGCCGACACGAGGCCTACATCGGCGTGCTCGTGGACGATCTGGTGGTGAGTCAGCCGACCGAACCCTACCGGATGTTCACCTCGCGGGCCGAGCACCGCCTGCTCCTGCGCGCCGACAACGCCGACCGGCGCCTGGTGCGCCGCGCGGCGCGCATCGGCCTCGCGGCTCCCGGGGCCGTGGCCCGGGTGGAAGCGCGCGAGGGGCGACTGGCCGCGGCGCGCCTGTTGCTGGAGTCCCTGCGCGATTCCCGTCGCGGCCACAGGACCCTGGCCGAGGTGCTCAAGCGGCCCGAGGTCAGCCTGGAACTCCTGGAGGCGGAGTTCCTGGAACTGCGGGGCCTGGCCCTCGACGTGGATGATCGCGCCGCCCTGGAAGTGGACCTCAAGTACTCGGGCTACGTGGTGCGCGAAGAGGCCGCCATCGAGCGCCTGAGGAGCCAGGAGGCGGTGGAGATCCCGCCCGGGCTCGACTTCCAAACGCTCACCGGGCTCGCCAACGAGGCGAAGAACCAGCTGGCCAGGCTGCGGCCGCGGACCCTGGGCGCCGCCTCGCGCATCGCCGGGGTGCGGCCCCCGGACGTGGCCCTGCTCGCCATCCACGTGGCCCGCCGCGCGCGGGGGCAGTCCGAGTCGCGCTGATTCGGGGAACTCGGGGCGCGGGGCCGTGGGCGCGGTTCAGGTGCCCTTGCGCAGCACGACCGTCTTGACGGTGTTGAAGAGGATCGAGAGGTCGAAGAGCAGGCTCTGGTACTTGATGTAGAACAGGTCGTACTGGAGCTTCTGCAGCGCGTCCTCGACCGTGTTGCCGTAGGGGTAGTTGATCTGCGCCCAGCCCGTGACCCCCGGCTTCACGATGTGACGCTGCGAGTAGTAGGGGATCTGCTGGGCCAGGGATTCCACGAACACCCGCCGCTCGGGCCGCGGACCCACCAGGGACATGTCTCCCGCGAGCACGTTGAAGAGCTGGGGCAATTCGTCGAGGCGCGACTTGCGGATGAAGCGGCCGCAGCGCGTGATGCGCGGGTCGTTGTCCTGGGCCCACACGGCGCCGGTGGCGGCTTCGGCGTCCGTGCGCATGCTGCGGAACTTGTGCAAGGTGAACTCGCGGCCGTCGAAGCCCACGCGTCGCTGCTGGTACAGGGCCGGGCCCGCCGAATCCAATCGCACCGCGACGGCCGTGGCGAGCATCAGCGGCCACGTGAGCAGGATGCCCACCAAGGAGCAGACCACGTCGAGGATGCGCTTGGCGATGTCGCTTTGGGGACTGCGGGCGAAGCCGTCGTTGAAGATCAGGTAGGAGGGGCGCATGGCCTCGACCGCCAGCTTGCCCGTGATGTGCTCGTAGACGGCCTCGCGCTCCTTGACCGCGATGCCCGCCAGCCGGCAGCGCAGCAACTCGTCGGTGGGCAGATTGCCGCGCCGGTCCTGCAGCGCCACCACCACCATGTCGATGTCCAGCCGCTGGACCAGCCCGAACAGGGGCTCGGCCAGGGGCCGCGACTGGGAGGTGTCGAGCGTCAGCAGGGCCGCGGCGCTCGTCTTCTCCATGGGCACCGGCTCCAGGAGCAGCCGACCGCCGGACTGTGCCTCCCGCGGCGATTCGAAGCCGTGGCTTCCCGAATAGCCCAGCGCTTCGGGGCCCTTGCCCAGTCCATTCTTGTGCCTGTGGCCCAGCCCGTTGCCGTTGGTGCCCGTCGGTTCCTGGGCGGCGGGGCTCGCCGGTTCCCCGCGCCGGCCCCGTCGCTCCGTGCCGTCCGCGGGCACGTCGCCCTCGGGCAGCAGGGCCACGAGTTCATAGCCGGAATCGGTGTGGGCGAGCATCTCCGTGGCGAGCGAGCGCGCCGCCTGGCCGGCCCCGAGGATCAGCACGCGTTCGTTGAAGTTCCAACGCCGCAGCACGAAGTGGAAGGCGTTGCGCCACAGGTACAAGAGCCCGAAGCCCACCACGAGCGTGAACACCAGGGTCTGCACCAGTTGGGTGAAGCGCAGTCCCGGGAAGTCGAGCACGCGACCCAGATGCCAGGCCCGTGCCAGTCCCACCAGCACGATGGAAAGCACCACGGCCGAGGCGGTCGAACCCACGAACCTCGAGGCGCGGTCGAAGCGCGACATCGAGATGCGGAAGTCGTAGAGCTCGTTGAAGGCGATGGCGATCTGGGCCACGGCCGCCAGGGTCAGGGCCGAGAGCAGGCAGCGCCACAGGGCGTCGTCCCGCGAAAGTCCCTCCTGGGCGAGGCGGCCGAACATGGCCGAATCCAACTCGCCCCACAGGTGGGCCGACATGCCCGCGCCGAGCACGACGAACAAGAGCAGCGTCTCGCTGAAGACGAGCAGCGCTCGCCTCAGCGGCAGGTAGTGTCGCAGGACGCGGATCATGATCCGTGGCGCACCCCGCCCAAAGCGTGGGGTGGGACCGGGCGCGCACCGCGCGGGCCGGGGCGCGGTCCACGGATCGAGGCTGTCATGGCGCGAATCAAGGAGGGAACGGCGGAGGGAGGGCCGACCGAGGGGGTGATCTTATCAGTGGGGGGCACGACCGTCCCGCGCCGGAGAGCTGCGGGCGTGTGCGAAGCGGGTTCATCGGCCCCGCGTCCCACCGCGGTTGAGGCTCCCGCGGCGGGCCCTCGGGAATTGCCGCCCAGGGAAGAAGATTCTCGACCGAGAGCCCCCCCTCGGACCGTACGGGGCCCCGAGGGGCCTCGCGGGGCCTCACGGGCCCTCACGGGCCCTCACGGGGCCGCGCGCAACTAGCTTTCGCAACGCGGCGGCGCTCGCAGGCCCCGATGGTGCTTCCAGCGGGCCGCGCCGCGCGTGCCGATCCAGATCTCCACCAGATCGAGCCGTGGCTCCCCGCGTCCGAGGCCCCTGCGCGAGAGTTCGCGACTCGCGGCCCGCAGGCGCGCGAAGGCCCCTCGACTCCAGCGGTCCCCCGGACACCACCGCCCTCCGGGCTCCGCGAGCGAGGTTTTCACTTCCGCGCACACGAGCACCGGACCGTCCAGCAGAACCAGGTCGATCTCGCCCTGGGCCGTGGGCACGCGGCGGCCCAGGATCAAGAGGCCCCGGGCCGTGAGCATGCGCGCGGCAAGGCGCTCGCCCGCCAGGCCCACCTCGGCGTGGCTGGGCGACATGCGCCGGGCGAAGCACAGCGGGGCCGCCCTCAGGGCCAGGCCCCGCAGGGCCTGAGTCAGGACTTGGCGGAGCTCTCGGCGCTCTCGTCCTCGAGCACCTGGGCGATGGCCGCGCGCGAGAAGCGCATGCGCACATCGTCGGCCACTTGCAGCGTGAGCACGTCCTCGTTGACCGCCGCCACGCTGGCGAACATGCCTCCGGTGGTGACCACCTTGTCGCCCTTCTTGATGGCGGCGAGCATGGCCTCGCGCTTCTTGCGCTGCTTGCGCTCGGGGCCGATCATCACGAAGTAGAACACGCCGATGATCAGGATCAGCGGCACGAAGCTCATGAACGGATTCGCCCCGGAGGCCCCGGCGCCGGCCCCGCCGCCGTCCGTCGGCTGTTGGGTGGTTCCGGCGGTGACGGGTTCTGCCCCCGCGGGGGCTGCCGGGGACGAGGTCGGATCCTGGGCGAGCGCGGCGAACGAAAGGAAATCCATGGGCTTGCTCACGGGGGAGGGGCTCTGGGGTGGACGGTCCCTGGACGGCTGCCTGGACGGCCGCCTGGAGCGCCGGACGGGTGGGGCCTTGGGGGCCCCGGAAACCCGATTCCGGGGCGCGGCCCGGCTTCCAGGTCTGACAAGGGGGCGAAGAGGCTACTAGAATCCCCGGCGAACCGAAAGCGCCCGGCGACGTTGGTCGCAGGGGATGGCGGCCCCGGTCCTCGACTCGGGACGGCCCCGGGGGGCGGACCAGGACCGGGCCACACCCGTTCCTCGCCCCGCACCAGGACCTCGCCTTCCGCCGCAGGCTCTCCGCGTTCACCCAGCATCCCCCCATCACCGTGGTCGTCTCCCCGTCCAAGTCCCGCGTCGTCGTCGCCATGAGCGGCGGAGTGGACAGCTCCGTCAGCGCCTGGCTCTTGCAGCGCGAAGGCCACGACCTGGTGGGCCTGTTCATGCGCAACGGCGTGCACGTGGACGCCGCCGAGTCCCACAAGAAGAGCTGCTGCTCCGTCTCCGACGCCCGCGACGCCCGCATGGTGGCGGGCAATCTCGGAATTCCGTTCCAGGCCGTGGACCTCAAGCAGGAGTTCGGCGGGATCATCCGCTACTTCCTGGCGGAGTACGCCCGCGGCCGGACTCCCAATCCTTGCGCCATCTGCAACCGCGACCTGAAGTTCAACCGGCTGCTTTCCTTCGCCGACGAACTGGGGGCCGAGTTCGTGGCCACGGGTCACTACGCTCGCATCGACCAGGAAGCCGGTCGCGTGCGCGTGCGCCGCGGCGTGGACCGAAGCAAGGACCAGTCCTACCAGTTGTTCAGCGTCGCCGAGCGCCATCTGGCCCGGGCGCGGTTGCCGCTGGGGGGCCTGGAGAAGTCCCGCGTGCGCGAGTTGGCCGCGGAGGCCGGCCTGCGCACCGCGGCCAAGGCCGACAGCCAGGAAATCTGCTTCGTGCCGTCCAACGACTATCGCGAGCTGCTGGCCCAACGGGGCGCGGCCCTGCACCCGGGAGCCCTGGTGGACACGGCGGGCCGCGGGCTCGGCACCCATGCGGGCACGGAGCACTTCACCATCGGCCAACGCCGCGGCCACGGCGTGGGCGGGCGCGAACCGCTCTATGTCGTGGCCCTGGATCCCGCGTCGGGGACCGTGGTGCTGGGCTCCCGCGAGGAGTGTCAGTCGCGCTCCCTGCGCGTGGAGCAGCTCAACCTGATCGGTTTCGACCCGCCGCCCTCGGGGGAATTTCGCGCCGAGGTCCAGGTTCGCTACCACCACCGCGCGGCCCCGGCCACCATCGCCGTGTCCGGCGACCAGGCCGAAGTGCGCTTCGACGAACCCCAGCTCGCCATCGCGCCCGGCCAGGGCGCGGCCTTCTATCGCGGCGACGATCTCCTCGGCGGCGGCTGGATCGAGTCGAGCGAACTGGTGAACCCGCTGACGCGGGAGAAGCCGTCGGCGGAGGTCCCGACGCCCGCGGCGGCCTCGAAGGGCGGAGGCTCGGACGGCTTGCGGTGAGCGCGGCTCACCTCGAGCCCCAGGGTCGTGCCCCGGGCGATCCCGCGCGCGCGGATTCGCGCGGCCGGCCGCAAGTCCGCGGCTCGGCGTCGAGATTCGCGGGCCGCGCGGGCGGTTGGTGCGGGGCGGCCGCCGCGGCCTGTCTTGCCCTGGGCGCCTGGCTCGCGGTCCCGCGGGATCCGACCGCAGCCGGGCCCGCGGCCCTGGTGGTCGTCTACGACCGCTCCGCCAGCGTGGAGCGCACGCGGCCCGAGTACGGGGCCTGGCTCCAAGCGGATCTCGCCGCCCGTTCCGCGGAGGCGCGCCGGCAGGGCGCGGTCTTCGGCGCCCTGGTGTTCGCGGGCGACCGGGCCTGGTGGGTGCGCCCCGGCGCGGCCGGCCCCCCCGGGGAGGCGCCCCGGACCGGCGACGGGAATCGCAGCGAACTTTCGGCGGCCCTGGAACTGGCCCTCGACGGTGCCCGCCGCGCCGGCGCGGTCCGCGGTCGCGTGGTGTGGCTCTCCGACGGTCGCGCCACCGGGGCGGCCGCCGTGGACAGCCTGCGGACCCTGGCCGCGGCGGGGTTCCGCGCGGAGCGCGCGGCGCTTCCCGCGGCCGCCCTCGACGATCTGGAGCTCCTCTCCCTCGGCGCGCCCGAGCAACTGGAGGCGGGAGCACCGCTGGCCTGCGAGCTTTCCGTGGAACTCCATCCGGGGGCGCGGCTCGCCGGTCCGAGGAACGTGCGCATCGAGGTCCGGCTGCGGGACGGACTCGCGGACCCGTCCGGCGGCGCCCCGGGAAACCGGGAGGCCGGCGCCTTGGTGTGGGAACGCACCCTGGCCGCCGGGGAAACCAGGGCCCGCTGGCGGGTGGAGCTGGGCCCCGCGCCCGCGGGCGGCGCGGGCATCGAGGCGCGCGTCTTGCTCGAAGGGGACCCGATTCCCGAGAACGATGGGGCCACGCGCTGGGTGCCGTGCACCGGGGCTCTGCCCATCGCCGTCGTGGCCGAGGATCCCGCGCTCGCCGCGGCCTTCCGCGCCGATTCCGAGCGCTGGCCCGGACTGGCGCTGTTTCCGATCGGGGCTGCGGAGTTGGTTCCGCGCACGGGGGATTTTGCCGCCGTGCTTTCCCTGGACGTGGAGCCAGAACGCTTCTCGCGGCCGTGGATGGAGGCCTTTCTCGGCGCGGGCGGCGGGTGGCTCCACTGCGCGGGCTCGTCTGCCCTGCGCGCCACGGGGACCGCGGCCGCCGGGGGCGCGTGGGCGCTGCTGCCGCTGATGCCCGAGGCTCCGCCGCGGGATCCCCGGGATGTGCTGCTCCTGGTGGACGGTTCGGGTTCCATGGCGGAGACCGGATTCGCCGCCGTGCGCGAGGCCCTGCCGCGGATCGCTCCCGCCGTGCCCCGCGGGGATCGGCTCTGGCTCTCCTTCTTCGCCCGCGAGCTGGAACCGGCCGTCCTGGTGCGCGAGGCGATCCCCGCGCAGCAGGCCCCCGGCGCCGAACCCACGTCCCAGGGCGTTTCCCTGGACGTCGCGGCCCTGCTCTCGCGACGGGAGCCCGGCGGCGCCACGCGCATCGTCGACGCGCTGCAGGCGCTGGCGCGCTCCCGTGGAGCGGATGCGCCGGCCATGCTCGCGCTGCTGGCCACGGATGGCCGCGAGGCCGCGCAGCACTTCGCGGGCACGTTCGAGGCCCTGCGGGCGTCCCTGGCGGCGGCGCGCATCGAGCTTGCGGTGTTCGCCTTCGGCCTGGATCCCGACCGCGAGTTCTTGGCCCGACTGCTGCCTCCGGGCCGCGCGCCCGTGGACGCCGCGGGGGCGGGCCCTCTTGCGGTCCTGTTGGAGCGCGCGGTGGAGGACGAACGCACGCGCCTGGACACTTCGGCCGTGGAGAGCGACGGCGAGGCCTTTGCCGCGGGCTCCCTGGCTCGCGAACTGTGCACGGCCCTCTCGCCGCCCGCCCGCGTGGAGCGGGCTTGGCTGGCGCGCTCCTCCGCCGAGGGGGCGGTGCTCTGGCGCACGGCGCAGGGGGATCCCCTGCTCGCCCTGCGTCCCTGGGGCTCGGGTTTCGCCGCCGCCTTCGCCAGCCTGCCCACCGTGGGTTGGTGTTCGGCCGCGGGGGAGCCCGGAAGCCTGGGCCCGCTGCTGCGGGGACTGGCCCGTGCCCGGCCGCGTCTCCCGCGGGCGGAGATCTCCGGCCGGACCCTGCTGGTTCGAGGGCTCCCCGCCTCGACTCCCGCCCTGGTCCTGGCCCGGCTGCCCGACGGTCGCACGCTTTCCCTGGGGCCCCCGGAGGCCCTCGGGGAGTCGGCCCTCACCACGCGCTCGGGGACGCTCCCGCCCGGGCGGAGCTCCGGGCCCGCGGGCACGCCGCCGGCCCTGGGCGTGCTCGAGATTCGTTCCCTGCCCGGGGAAGGCTCGCCCGAGGGACTGCTGCTGGCCGCCCTGGGGATGCCCGGCGGGCGATCCGAGGAATTCACGGCTCCTAGGGAGGCCCTGCCGGAGGCGGTCGGGATGGCCATGGGGGGCGATCTCGGGGGCCCGGGAGGGGCACCCCGGGAGCCGGGGCTGTCTCCTGGGGGCTCCGGTCACCCGGCGGTCCCCTGGCTGCTTTCCTTGGGCCTGCTGCTGCTTTCCCTGGGCCTGTGGCTCGGACTCGGCACCCGGGCGGCCCCCCCGCGTTCCGGGAATCAAGGGCTGGGGCGCGAACTCCGATAGGCGCGCCAGGGACCCCGGTCAGGGCCCCAGGAGATGCGCATGAATCGTCCGATGATCCTCTCGCGTTGGCTGTCCTCCCTGTTCGCGCTGCTGCTGGTCACGACGGCCGGGTGTGTCACCACCACGGAGGACGGGCCCACGAAGCGCATGCCCACCGGCCCCTGGCTGGAGGCCTCCCCGGTGCTGCGTCAGCAGATCGAAGACGAGGCCCAGCGCCTTCCGTGGACCCACGGCCGCGAGCGGGTGGAGCAGATCCACTGGTTCGCCACGGTGGGGGAGCCGGCCTACGAGAAGCTCCTGGAACTGGCCCAGGACGAGCGGCCGGACGTGGCCGGCAGCGCCCTCGCGGCCATGGGCGCGACCCGCGACAGCCGGCTCGTGACGTCGCTGCGACAACTGCCGTGGAAGCCGGACGCGCCGCCCACCCTGCGCTTCGAGCGCGCGCGCACCCTGCTGCGCCTGGGGGATTGGAGCGAGGCGCCCGTGCTCATCGAGGGGCTGCGCCACGAATCCCTGATGATGCGCGCCCTGTGCGCGCAAGCCCTCTACGACACCACCGGCGAGCGTTTCGGCTACGACGCCAAGGAGGCCGAAATCGCCCGCGAGGACGCCGTTCAGCGCTGGCAGGCTTGGTGGAAGGAACGGCTCAGCGAGGGCATTCTCGCCTCCTCGCGCTAGGTCTCACCGCAGGCTGACCGCGGAGAGTTTCCCGACGGCCTTCTCCTCCCATCCGCTAGCCCGACTTAGGCTTTGGGCGAAACCGACAAAGCCTGGGCGCGACGCGCGTTCTCCGCAGGCGACCTGAAGAAGTCGCCCTGGACCGAGGCGCAGCAATCCAGACGGGCTTGGCAGGGAAGCCGAAAGGTCGGGCCCGACCGCCAGCATGGCCTGGAAGCGGGGCTCCCCCCGCAGCAGCGCCAAGTCCGGGTCCGCCGCCATGTGCCCGGCGTCGTCGTACCCCAGCCGCAGGGCCTCCTCCAGTTGGTCGAGGGCCCCGTCGCGATCGCCGGTCAGGCACAGGGAGCAGGCCAGGTTGTAGCGCGCCGTGGCATCGCCGGGAGCGAGTTCCACCAGGCGCCGGTCCACTTCCAGGCCCTCCGGATAGCGTCCCAACTGGGTCAGGACCATGCCCAGGGTCACCAGGGCGGCGGCGTTGCCCGGCCGGTCGCGGACCTCCAGACCCAGGACCTCGGCCAGGAACTCCAGGCCCATCCGGTCGAGCCTGGTGCGCGTGGACTCCGACAGGGATAGTGTTTCTTCCGTCACGGATCGGTCTAGTTCAGGCAGCGGGGAAGGCAGGCTGGGACCCCCGGGGCTTGCGTTGCTAGCGTAGCGGCCCCGAGAGGCAACCGAAGTTCTCCGCCCGGACATTTCCCATACTGCCCGTACGCGTCGGGGGCAGGGTAGCCCCCGACCTCCGCCGCAGCTGACCGCGCCCTCGAAACGAGGCCACCATGAAGATCCACTTCTGCGACCTGTGCAACGAATCAGGTTCCCCAGGGCGAGCTGGACGCCGGGCGCGCCTTCATGCGCAAGGGCCGCGTGGTCTGCGGCAAGTGCGACAGCCTGATGACCCAGCGCGAGGAGGCAGCCGCCGTGGCGGCCACGTCCGCGGGTTTCGGGTCCATGGGGACCGCCGCCTCCGGCGCGCCGGTGACTCCGGTGGTCTCTGGGGCCCCGGGCGCCCCGGGCGCGACTCCGCCCCCCGGAGAGGGGCCGCTGACGCCCTTCTTCACCGGCGCCACGCCGGGCGCGGGCGGACACGCTCCCGCGGCGCACCACCACTCCCACCACTCCATGCGGTCGCGCGGTTCCGGCGGTGGAGTGGCCGTGGGGCTGGTGGCCATCGGACTGACGGCCTGCGCGAGCTACTGGTTGCTCGAGCGTTCCGACAAGGTGGCCTCCGACGTCAGCGCGCGGCTGACGCGGATCGAATCGGAGCAGCGCGCGGCCGACCAGCGCGCCATGGAGCGCTCCACGGAACAGCGCGGCGAGATCCTCGGCCTGCAGGAGCGGCTGGAGAAGCAGCTCGAAATCCAGCACCGCGCCCTGGAGGCCAAGTTGGAGGAGGCCCAATCCAAGCACTCCAGCGCCGTCACGGCCGTGGACGACCTGCGCCGGATGCTGGCCGAACTCAAGGTCCTCGAGCCCAGCGTGCAGCGCCACGAGCAGGAGCTCGGAGCCAGCGCACTGCGCTTCGCCCAGATCGAGCGACGGGCCAACGAACTCGAAACCGCCCTCGGCGGCCTGGGACAGAAGCTGGAGGAGGGCCTGAAGGCGTCGCCCACGGTTCCCGAGGTGGCTCCGACGCCGCCCGGCGCCCCGCCCTGGATGGGCCTCGTGCAGCAGCTGGAGAGCGTCAATTCCGGCGACCGCTGGTTCGCGGTGCAGAGCCTGGGCGAAACGCGCGATCCCGCCGTGTCCGAGTACATCCTGCCGCGTCTCAAGGACGTCGACATCTTCGTGCGCATGGTGACCGCCCGGGTGTTGGGCGAGCTGGGCTCGAGCAAGTCCGTGGGCGCGCTGATCGAGGCCCTGGGCGACAACGACGCGGCCGTGCGCGAGGCCGCCTACGTGGCCCTGTGCGCGGTGACGAAGAAATCCCTGCCCTTCGACCCGCACCAGGACGCGTCCGAGCGCGCCAAGAAGGTCAAGGCCTGGCAGGAGTGGTGGAAGAAGAGCCAGGAAGAGGGAATGGGGCAGTAGGCCCGGCGCGCGCGGCCTTCCCCCGCGGCATTTCGGAGGGACAGGCCGCCGCCGGGGGTGTCGGGGGGGCGAGAATTCGCGGCCGGGACCCGCATCGGCGGGCGCGCTCCCGCAGGCGTTCGCAAGGCCTTCCCCCGCCCCGCCCCTGGGAGTAACGTCTTTGCCCCATGCCCTCCATTCCCCAGCGCAAGATCACCGTCGTCGGAGCGGGCTACGTCGGGATGACCGCGGCCCAGCTCTGCGCCCAGAAGCACCTGGCCAGCGAGATCGTCCTGATCGACATCCTGGAGGGTCGCGCCAAGGGCATCGCGCTCGACCTGAATCAGATGGCCGCGATCGAGGGCATCGGCGCGCGGGTGGTCGGCACCGCCGACCCCAAGCAGACCTACGGCTCGGACCTGTTCATCGTCACCGCGGGCCTGCCGCGCAAGCCGGGCATGAGCCGCTCGGACCTGCTGGAGGTCAACGGCAAGATCGTCGCCGGCGTGGCCCAGTACATCCGCAAGGGCAGTCCCGAGTCCTTCGTGATCGTCGTGACCAACCCCCTGGACACGATGGTGCACCTGATGCGCGCCAAGACGGCGTTCCCGGCCAAGCAGGTGATCGGCATGGCAGGCGTGCTCGATTCCGCGCGCTTTTCCTGGTTCATCGCCGAGAGCACCGGCGCCAACGTCACCGACGTGGACGCCATGGTGCTCGGCGCCCACGGCGACTCCATGGTGCCCATGCCGCAGTTCTGCACGGTCAACGGCGTGACGCTGCCGCACCTGGTGGACAAGGCCAGGATCGACGCCATGGCCGACCGCACGCGGGGCGGCGGGGCCGAAATCGTCAACCTGCTGAAGACCGGCAGCGCCTTCTACGCGCCCGCCGCGGCCGCGGTGGCCATGGGCAAGTCGATTCTCGGCGACGAGCGGCGCATGCTGCCCTGCGCCTGCTTCATGAACGGCCAGTACGGCTTCGAGGGCATCTACATGGGCGTGCCCGCCATCCTGGGCAAGACCGGCGTGGAGAAGATCGTCGAGATCCCGCTGGACAACGAGTCGCGCATCCTGATGAACAAGACGGCGGGCGCGATCCAGAAGGACATCGAGTTGTTGCGCTCCCTGGCGCTGCTCTAGAGGTTCACCGATGAGCACACGCACCGAAAGCGATTCGTTCGGCCCGATCCAGGTTCCCTCCGATGCCCTGTGGGGCGCGCAAACCCAGCGCAGCCGCGAGAACTTCAAGATCGGCGGCCACACGTTCCCGCGGCCTTTGATCCGCGCCCTGGGCGTGGTCAAGAAGTCCGCTGCCCTGGCCAACATCGAGCTGGGAGAACTCTCCGCGCTCTCGAAGAAGGAGCAGCAGGCCCTGCTCGCCGCCGCCGACGAGGTGATCGCCGGGAAGTGGGACGCGCACTTCCCCCTGGTGGTCTGGCAGACCGGTTCGGGCACCCAGACCAACATGAACGCGAACGAGGTGATCTCCAATCGCGCCATCCAGATGCTCGGCGGCGTGCTGGGCTCCAAGAAACCGATCCACCCCAACGACCACGTCAACCGCTCCCAGTCGTCCAACGATGCGTTCCCCACGGTGATGCACGTGGCGGCGGCCGAACAGGTGTGCGCGCGCCTCCTGCCGGCCCTGGATGCCCTGGCCCAGGCCCTCGAGGGGAAGAGCAAGGCCTGGAAGAAGGTGGTCAAGATCGGCCGCACCCACCTGCAGGACGCCACGCCCCTGACCGTGGGGCAGGAATTCTCGGGCTACGTGCAGCAACTGCGCGACGCCGGCCGGGCGATCCGCGCCACCCTGCCCGCGCTGCACGAGATCGCCCTGGGCGGCACGGCCGTGGGCACGGGTCTCAATACCCATCCCAAGTACGCGAAGCTGGTGGCGGCCAAGGTCGCGGCGGAGACGGGCCTCTCCTTCAAGACCGCCCCCAACAAGTTCTCGGCCCTGGCGGCCCACGACGCCCTGGTGTTCCTCTCGGGCACGCTGCGGGTGGCCGCGGTGGCCCTGATGAAGATCGCCAACGACCTGCGCTGGCTGGGCTCGGGGCCGCGCTGCGGCCTGGGGGAGCTGCGGCTGCCGGAGAACGAGCCCGGTTCCTCGATCATGCCCGGCAAGGTCAATCCGACCCAGTGCGAGGCCATGACCATGGTCTGCGTGCAGGTGATGGGCAACGACACCGTGGTGGGCCTCGCCGGTTCCCAGGGGAACTTCGAGCTCAACGTGTTCAAGCCGGTGATCATCCACAACGTGCTGGAGTCGATCCGCCTGCTGTCCGACGCCTGCGATTCCTTCCGCACCCGCTGCGTGGAAGGCCTGGAACTGAATCAGGCGCGGGTGAGCGAGCTGATGAACCAGTCCCTGATGCTGGTGACGGCCCTGAACCCCACCATCGGCTACGACAATGCGGCCAAGGCCGCCAAGAAGGCCTACCACGACGGCACCACCCTCAAGCAGGCGGTTCTGGACCTGGGCCTCTTGACCGCCGCCCAGTTCGACCGGGCCATCCGGCCCTCGGAAATGGTGGCCCCCAAGGCCGGGAAGTCCCTCTCCGGGGGTTGAGCTGGCGAAAGCCGGCGCGCTCACTACACTATTCGGCCCCCCGGACCCCGGAAGCCACCGCATGAAGATCAACACGCGCTCGAGCAAGACCAAGCACGCCAAGAAGACCGGCTACCGCACGCGCCAGCGCACCAAGGGCGGCCGCAAGGTGAACCGGCGCCAGCGCGCCCGCCACGGGTCCTTTTGATCCAAGGCCTCGGGCTGATCCGGGGCCTCGGGCTGATCCGGGGCCCGGCGCCGGCTGCCGCGCGCCCCGACCCCGCTCAAGTCGCCGCCGGTCCCCGTTAGATCGGATTCCGGCCGGCGGCCACCGCGGCCAGCTTCTCGGTCCACTCGCCGTCCTCGGGGTCGAGACGCGCCGCCTCGCGCCAGGCGTCCGCGGCGGCAGCGCCTCGTCCCGCGCGCCAGCGGGCGTCGCCCAGGGCTCCCCAGAATTCGTCGTTCATGCCCTGCAGGCTCTTGGCCTCGAGCTTGGAGAGCAAGAGCTGGGGGGCCGCCTCCTGCAGGGCCGCCGTCCACGAATCGGGGTCGCCCTCTTCGGCGTCGAGGGCCCGTGACCAATATTCCACGGCCTTCTCGCTCTCGCCGCGGGCGTGGAACGCCCGGGCCACCTCGCCCCAATCCTCCGTGTCCACCTCCAGTCCCCTGCTCAGGCGGGACTCGAGCTGCCGCACGGCCTCTTCGACGCGTCCCTGTTCGAGCGTGAGTTCGTAGAGGAACCGTCCCCAGTCGTTGTCGGACCCGCCCGCGGCGGCCAGTTCGCGCACGGCGAGCTCCGCGGCCGCGGGATCGATCTGGGCCAGCAGTCGCAGCGCGTCCGGGTTCCGCGGATCGCGCGCCAGGAGCTCGCTCACCTCTGCCCGCGCTTCCGCCAGTTGTCCGGCCTTGAGGGCCAGCTGGGCGATCATGGTCCGCAGGTCGCGATCAGCCGGGGGCAGGGTCTGCTCCAGGCGCGCCCGGTAGAGGGGCAAGGCCCCCGCGGGGTCCTGCCCGGCGTACTCCTCGAGCATCCAGTCCGCCTCGGGCTTCATGGCGAGGCAGCGCGCCAACAACTCGCGCCCGCGGTCCGTGCGGCCCTGTTCGGCGTAGGCCACCGCCAGCGCCAAGAACGCGGATTCCTCGTGGGGCAGGTGGCGTTCGATCACCTCCAGGGAGAGATCCAGGCGCCCCTGGGCGACGAGCGACTGCCACAACAGGGCGGCCACGTCGGAATCGGGCACGTCACCCCGCCGGTAGGCCTGGAGGAAGGACTCCAAGAGCCCCGAGGAAGGATCGACCTCGCTGCGCTGGGTGGGCAGGCTCGCGGCTTCCCCGACCTCGCGCGGCGAGTCGCTCTCCCGGAGCTTCTCCGGCACCGGGCTCGCGGGGCCGGGCTGGCTCGGAAGACGGAGCCCCGACGCGGGGACCTGGGGCTCCCCGGCTTCGACGGTGGAGGCCGGCCCGCCCTGGAACGGGGAGAGCACGCTGACGCCCACCGCGCCGAGCACGCAGCCCGAGGCGAGGATCAGCCAGCGGGTGAGCTTGGATTCCATGGGGTTTCAGACCGCGGGACCGCGGAAGACCCGGGCAAGGGTCAGATCCTGGTCGCGATAGGAACCGCCCGGGCGGCCCTCGCCGTAGATCCTGTCCGGAACGCCCGAGGCGCGGAAGTAGCGCAGCCGGAAGAATACCTGCCCCTCCTCCACGAGAAACGGAACATCGTGGGCGCGCACCTCCAGGACCGCCGTGGTGCCCCGGGGGCCGGCCTCGAGCCCGGTTTCCAGCCGAAACCGCTGTCGAAGAAGCCGGCGTAGTTGTTGCGCAGCTCCCCCAGGCCCAGGTCCACCGGCAGCATCTCCGCCGCCAGGTGGGGCGGCACGACGACGCGCTCGCGGCTGGCGAAGATCGAGAAGGCCCCGGGGGGCAGGATCGAATGCCCCGCGCGCCCCGCGACGTCGAGGGCGCCCAGGGCCTGGATCGGCTCGAAGAAATCCGCCGCCGGGTGCAGGCCTTCGCCCGCGAAACAGAGCACGCCGGCGTCCGTGCGCGCCCGCCAGCCGCAGGGATCGCGACCGGCCAGTCCCAAGTGCAACTCCAGGCTCCCGTCGTCGCCAAAGCGCACTTCCTCCTCGGGCACGGGGCGGCCGTTGTTCCAGCACAGGGGCTCACGGCGATACTCCTCGATCAGCTCCTGGCGCGTGAGCGACGCTTCGCCGCGGGAGAGGCGCAGTTGGCACAGTCGATCGCCGCGCGCGAGCCTGACAGGAAAGGAGAGCGGGGCCACTTCGATCCACAGGCGGCCGCGCCAGCCCCGCGGCGTCTCGTTGAAGCGCGGATGGCCCGGCGCCAGGACCCGCGTGAACAGATCGCAGCGGCCCGCCGAGCTGCGCGGATTGAAGGTGGCGCGCAGATCGGGGGCGAGCTCCAGCTCCTCCTCGAGCGGCACCAGGTACACGGATCCGCGCTCCAGCACGGCCCCCGCGCCCAGGGGCAGGCGTTCCAGCTCCAGTTCCGCGAGGCGCTCCTCGATGGGGGCCGCCCCGGGCAGGAACCCGGCGCGAATGCGGTGGGCGGTGGGGCCCAGGCGCAGGTCCAGGCTGGCGGGCTGGCATTGTTCCGGGGCGATGGGGGGTGCCTGCGGCACGGGCCGGATGGCGCTTGCGAACAGCGCACGGAGCTCGCGGTCGACCAGCAACTCGCCCCGCGGGGCCTGGGACCTGTGGGCGGCGGAAGGGGGCGGGCGGGCAGGAAGGGAGTCGGCCATGGGGACAGGCGCGCGGAGCGGGCCTCCCGATCAGGATGGCCGCGGGCACCTTCCCGCGCCAGGGCGCGCTCCGAAGCGGTCCGAATCCGCTGCGCCCGCCGGCGTCCCGCTTCTGAAGGCCCCTCGGCGCGGGTAGAATCCTCGCCCTTTCCAAGGCCGTCCCGACAGTTCAGGAGCCCCATGAAGATCCACGAGTTCCAGGCCAAGACGCTCTTGGCGCGCTTCGGCGTGGCCGTTCCCGACGGCCGTGAGTGCACCAGCGTCGAACAGGCCGTGGCCGCGTACCGGGCCCTCGGCGCGCCCGTGGCGGTGGTCAAGGCCCAGATCCACGCCGGCGGCCGCGGCAAGGGCGGCGGCGTCAAGGTCTGCAAGAGCGAGGACGAGGTGCGCCTGGCCGCCCAGAAGATCCTGGGCATGCAGCTCGTCACCCACCAGACCGGTCCCGCCGGGCAGAAGGTCCAGCGCATCTGGGTCGAGAAGGGCAGCTCCATCGCCAAGGAGTACTACGTCGGCATCGCCATCGACCGCGAGTCGCAGCTGCCGGTCATGATGGCCTCCTCCGAGGGCGGCATGGAGATCGAGGAAGTGGCCGCCCACCATCCCGAGAAGATCCTCAAGGCGGCCTTCGCTCCCAAGCAGGGACTGGCCCAGGCCGAGGCCGAGCGCCTGGCCCGCGGCATCGGCATTCCCCCGGCGTTGCTCTCCAAGGCCGCCCAGTTCATGACGGCCCTGGCCCGGGCCTTCGTCGAACTGGACTGCTCGATCGCCGAGATCAACCCGCTGGTGACGACCCAGGACGGCGCGGTGCTGGCCCTCGACGCCAAGATCAACTTCGACGACAACGCCTCCTTCCGCCACGAGGATCTGGCCGGCCTGCGGGACCTCGCGGAGGAGGAGCCCCTGGAGATCGAAGCCTCCAAGTTCGGCCTCAACTACATCAAGCTCGACGGCACGATCGGCTGCATGGTCAACGGCGCGGGACTGGCGATGTCGACCATGGACGTGATCAAGCTCTATGTGGGCGAGCCGGCCAATTTCCTCGACGTGGGCGGCGGCGCCACCAAGGAACAGGTCACCGCGGCCTTCAAGATCCTGCTCGCCGACCCGAAGACCCAGGCCGTGCTGGTCAACATCTTCGGCGGCATCATGAAGTGCGACGTGATCGCGGCCGGCGTGGTCGCGGCTGCCCGCGAAGTGCACCTGGACCGGCCCCTGGTCGTGCGCCTGGAGGGGACCAACGTGGAGCTGGGCCGCAAGGTGCTGGCGGAGTCGGGCCTGCCGATCATCGGCGCGACCGACCTGGACGACGCGGCCAAGAAGGCCGTGGCGGCGGTGAAGCAAAAGACCTCGGGCGCGGCGCGCCGCTAGGAGAGATCCATGAGCATCTACGTCGGCAAGCACACGCGTCTTCTCTGTCAGGGTTTCACGGGCAAGCACGGCACGTTCCACAGCGAGCAGGCCATCGCCTACGGCACGAACCTGGTCGGCGGCGTCACGCCCAAGAAGGGCGGCACGCGCCACCTCGATCGGCCGGTGTTCGACACCGTGGCCCAGGCCAAGGCGGCCACCGGCTGCAACGCGACGATGATCTACGTGCCGCCGCCCTTCGCGGCCGCGGCGATCCTCGAGGCCCTGGAGGCCGAGATCGAGATGATCGTCTGCATCACCGAGGGCATCCCGGTGCTCGACATGGTCAACGTGCGCCAGGCCATGAAGGGCTCGAAGTCGCGGCTGATCGGCCCCAATTGCCCCGGCGTGATCACCCCGGGCGAGTGCAAGATCGGCATCATGCCGGGCTACATCCACAAGCCGGGCCGCGTGGGCGTGGTCTCGCGCTCGGGCACGCTGACCTACGAAGCGGTCTGGCAGCTCACCTCGCGCGGCATCGGCCAGTCCACCTGCGTCGGCATCGGCGGCGACCCGGTCAACGGCACGAACTTCATCGACGTGATCTCGGCCTTCAACGCCGATCCGAACACCGACGCGCTGATCATGATCGGCGAGATCGGCGGCAACGCCGAGGAGCAGGCGGCCGAGTACATCCGCGCCCACGTGAAGAAGCCCGTGGTGGCCTTCATCGCCGGCGCCTCCGCGCCCCCCGGCCGCCGCATGGGCCACGCCGGGGCGATCATTTCCGGCGGCAAGGGCACGGCCAAGGAAAAGGTCGCCGCCCTGGAGCGCGCCGGCGCGGTGGTTTCGCCCAGTCCCGCGCGGCTGGGGGAACTGATGGAGAACCGGTTGCGCGAGAGCGGCCTCCTGAAGCCCGCCGCCGCCGCCGCGAAGTGAACGGGGCTCCGTCCTGGCGTCCGGCGCGCACGGACGACGGTTCGTGGACGCTTCTGCATCCACTGCACGGAGAGGCGTGCCACAGCCTCGCGGGTGCCCTGACCCAGGCCCGCGAGCGCTACGCTTCCCAGATCGCGGCCCGTGCCGCGGACGGGCTCGCGGGCGGGCGCCTGCGGCTGCTCGACATCGGCACCGGGCTCGCGCTCAACCTCTCGGCGGCCCTCGAAGCCTGCGAGTCCCAGGGGCTCGCCCTCGAGGCCGTCAGCCTCGAATGGGACCTCGAGGTGCCCCGGTCCGCGCTGCTCCTGGCCCGCGAACACGGACCGGCCTCTCCAGCCCACGCTCGGGTGCTCGCCGCCCTGGAGCGCGTCCTCGCGGCGGCTGCGGAGGGGGCCCCCGAGCTTCCGCTGGAAATCGCCACCCTGGCGGGCCACGGAGCCTCCACCCTGCGCCTCGTGGCCGGGGATGCCCGCGCGACCCTCCCGGCCCTGGATCCCGGGCTCGCCTTCGACGTCGTGTTCCTGGATCCCTTCTCGCCGCGGGTGGATCCGCCGTTGTGGGAGGAGCCCTTCCTCGCCGAGGTGGCGCGGCGCATGGCGCCCCTGGCGCGGCTCTCCACCTACACGACCTCCATGCGCGTGCGCAGCGGTCTGGTCCGCGCCGGCCTGGCGGTGGGTGCCGGCCCCCGGGTGGGCCGCAAGGCCGAAGGCACCCTGGCTTCCCGGGGGACCGTGCCGCCGCTCGCGGGCCGCATCCAAAGGCGGCTCGAGCGGGCGCGGCTGCGGCCAGCGCCGTAGTCGGGCGCGACTCCGAGCGACCCGCGGGCGATGCCCTTCCACCCGGGGCGGCCGAGGATCGGGTCCGCACGGACGCCGCGGGGGGCCCGCCAGGGCTCGGAATGGGTCAAAAATCATGCCCGGGCGAGCGTTGCCGGGCCCCGGGTTCTACAATCCCCCGGAAACGACCGTGGCACCCGAGGTGGCATTCACCCCCGGTCCCGCGGCAGGATTGTCCATCCCATGTTCACCTTCGCAGCTCTCGGCCCCACCGAGTGGATCGTCATCCTCCTGGTCGTGGTCCTGTTGTTCGGGGCCCGCAAGCTGCCCGAGCTGGCTCGGTCGATCGGGTCGTCGATCACCGAGTTCAAGAAGGGCATGAAGAGCGAGGACGAATCCAAGAAGCAGCCCTGAGGGGCAACGCCGCCTTGGACCGCGTCTCCTGGGGCGACCCGGGGCGTCCCGGGCCGGCCCCCGCGCTGCCTGCCCAGGGTCCTCCACGATCCACCCGATGGTCATGTCCGAAGAACGCCCGGAGGCGCGCGCGCCCGCGAGGAGCACGGTCTCGGCCGCGATCTTTTGCGGCGGCCGCAGCGCGCGCATGGGGGTCGACAAGGCCCTGCTCGTGGACGCCGAGGGACGCACGCTCCTGGAGCGGGCCCGGGACCTGCTCGGGCCCCTGGCGGGGGAGGTGGTCCTCTGCTGCGGTTCAAAGGCTCGCTATGGGAACCTGGGCCTGCCCCTGGTGCTCGACCGCCGGGAGGACGGCGGGCCCCTCGCGGGCCTGGAGGCCGCGCTCCTGCACACCACGGCCCGGCGCGTGATCGTGCTCGCCTGCGACATGCCCCTGGCCACGGCCGAGGTGCTCTCCGGATTGCTGGCGGAGGCCGAATCCCGCGACCTCGACGCCTGCCTGCTGGCCACGCCCGCGGGCGTCGAGCCCCTGTGCGGGGTCTACTCGCGCGACTGCCTCGGGCCCGTTCGCGAGGCCCTCGACCTCGGACGCAGGCGCATGACTTCCTTCCACGACCTTCCGTGCGCCGGCCGGCCGCTGGCCGTGGCGGCCATCCCCGCGCGCGACGCCGACTCGGCGCGCAACCTGAACACCCCGGCCGACTGGGCCCACTTCCAGCAGGGATCGCGATGAGCCACGAATCGACGCTGCTCGCGCTGTTGAAGCCGGTGCAGCCCGGGCTCGCGCGCATGCGCGAGGTGCTCGGCCTGCAGATCGCCGATGCGTCGCCCGCCGTGCGCGACATGACCGACCACGTCTCGCGCTTCCAGGGCAAGCAACTGCGCGGGGCCCTGGTGCTCCTGGTGGGCGAGGCCACCGGCAACTCCACCGACGAGCACTCCACCATCGCCGCGATCGTGGAGATGATCCACCTCGCCACGCTGGTGCACGACGACATCCTGGACGGGGCCAAGGTGCGCCGCAAGGTGGCCTGCGTCCACTCGCGCTGGGACAACCAGGTGGCCGTGCTGCTGGGGGATTTCCTCTACGCGCGGGCCTTCGCCCTGTCGACCGACCTGTCGTCGCGCATGTGCTCGCGGCTCCTGTCGGAGACCACGCGCCGGATCTGCGTGGGGGAGATCGAGCAGGCCACCCGGCGCTACGATTTCGAGTTGTCCGAGGCGCGCTACGAGGCCATCGCGGGAGCCAAGACGGCAACCCTGTACGCGGCCGCCTGCGAGCTGGGGGCGCGCTACCCGGCGGGCAACGAGGAGCTGGGCGCCGCGCTGCGGGCCTTCGGCTGGGAGCTGGGCCTGTCGTTCCAGATCGTCGACGACTGCCTGGATCTCGTGGCGGAGGAGGGCGAACTGGGCAAGAGCGCCGGCACCGACGTGGCGGACGGCAAGGTGACCCTGCCCGTGCTGTACACCTACCGCAATGCCGACGAGGGCATGCGCGGGCGGATCCGCGACATCTACACGCGGCCCGGATTGGAGAACCGGGCCAGGCACCTGCGGGAGGAGTGCGACCTGCAGCAGGGCCTCGACTACGCCCAGGCCCGCGCCTCGGCGCTGATCGAGAGCGCCCGCGCCCGTCTGGCCAGGCTCCCCGAGGGCGCGGCACGCAGGTCCCTGGAGGCCCTGACCGGTTTCGTCCTGGCGCGTCGCTGGTAGGCCTTTCCGGGCGCCAGCTCCAGGGCCGGAGCCGCCCCCCGGGCGCGATCACCGTGCAGTCACAAGCAAGCCAGAACCCGGGTGCGACTTTCCGCTGGGGCTTCGCCAGCTCCGGGGCGACCGTGCTGGCATTGCTCGTGGTGGGCCAGGTGGCCGGCGGCCTCTGGGCCGCCTGGCCGCCCCTGCGGGCGCTGCTGGACCGCCTGGGCGCCTTCTCCGGCGCCGGCCCGTGGAAGCCCGGCGACGGCGGAGTGCTGGGCGCCATGCTGCCGCGGGACTGGCTGTTCGGCGCGTTCCTGCTCTCGGCCGCGGCCGTGCTGTGGCTGAACCGCCAGGGGATCCTGCGTTTCCTGCGTGCCATGCAGACCGCCGTGTCCCTGATCGCGATCGCCATCCTGGCGGTGTTGGCGGGCGTGCTGGTGCCCCAGATCGAGAACTTCGAGGACCCCGAGCAGCGGGTCACCGCCGCGAACCACGCCGAGGAACTGGAGAAGTTCCGCTGGGCCGAGGGCTACTTCCTCTACCACCTGACCCACCTGTACGGCATCGGCCTCCCCGGGGGCGAGCTCCCCGCCCAGGCGTTGGAGGGGCTGGAGCGCTTCGGCCGCGTCTACGGCGCGGAGGAACAGAAGAACCGGCGCGTGCTGATGGGGAAGCCTCCTGGGCGGCGAGCAGAAGACGCGCGAGATCGGGCAGTTCATCGAGCGCCATCGCGGGGCCCTGGACCGTGCCTTCGCCGTGTGCACGGCCCTGGAATTGAACCGCACCTACAAGTCGGCCTGGTTCGCGACCCTGATGGCGCTGCTCGCCGCGGGCCTCTTGGCCAACACGTTTCGCTACCCCTGGCGCGTGCTGCTTTCGGTGGAGAAGGCGGGCTACTTCGTCACGCACGTGGGCATGCTGACCCTGCTCACGGGAGGGCTGGTCTCCAACCTGTTCACGGATCGCGGCATCCTGGAATTGCGCCTCGGCGATCCCCCCCAGGACACGTACTACCGCCACTACCGCCTGGACAAGCTCATGCGCATGCCCTTCGCGGTGGGCCTGGAGCATTTCGCGCGCAAGGAATGGAAGGCCATCGACGTGGCCTTCCTGCAGGAGGGTTTTCGCACGCGGCCGCCCCGCTACACCGTCTGGCCGGGCCGGCGCATTCCCTTGGACTGGCAGCCGGCCGCCGAGGGAGGGCAGGCGGGACCGCCCTTGCCGCGCCTCGAACTCGTGGTTCGCGAGGTCCACGACCACGCCCGAGTCGCCCGCGCGAGCTTCCGCGAGGGAGACGGGTCGGACGGCGCCGGCCCCTTCGCCGTGGTCCAGTTCGATGCTCCCAAGGTCCCTGGACGCCGCGCCCGTGCCGCGGAGACGCCGACTCGACAGGCACGGAAGCCCCCGGGGCGCCCACGGAAGAGCGCGGCCCGCTGGTGATGGCTCCCGATTTTTCGCGGGAACCCTGGAGCGACCCCGCGGGCCGTTTTCGTCTGGCGGTGGCCCAGGGCGTCTCTCCCTCCAGCGTGTTCCCGACCGACGGCGATCTCTCGTTCGGCACCCTGGACGTGGACGTGCTCGGGGCCGGACTCGAGGCGCCGGTCTCCCTGCGGGTGAAGGTGGGCGACCTGTGCCAGCTCTCCGGCGGATGGCGACTGGCGGTTCGAGGGGCCACGCGCGACTTCCAGACCGGGAGGGATTCCCTGGATGGCGGGCCCGGGGACCCGCGTCCCCTGCAGGAGCAACCGGACGGCTTTCGGGCCGTCTGGGTGGACGTGATCCCCCCCGGAGATGGGGAGAGCGAACGGCGGCTGGTCAGCGAGGACGTCGATCCCCTGGAGTACGGCCTGCAGTCGGGGTTCAAGCACAAGGACGTGGTCGTGCGCCTGCGCTGGGACCGCTGGAGCGAGCCGGGCGCGCCGCGCTTCGTGTTCACCTGGGAGGATCGCAGGGGGGGATGCTCACCTCCCAGGACGGGGCCGCCGCCCCGGTGGCCCTGGGTCAGGAGTTGGACCTGCCCGGAGACACTCGGCTGGTGCTCACGGACCTGTTCCTGCGGGCGCGGCCCGATGTGGAGCTGGAATTCCCCGCCGGCCAGTTGGATCCCGACGGCTTCGACCCCTCGTTCTACGCCGCGGGCGCGCGCGGGCTGGTGCTGGACGTGGTGCATTTCCCGGGCACGCCGGAAGAGCGCGTGGAGACCCTGCGCATGGCCTCGATCCCCGATTCGCCGGTGGACCTGTGGAAGTCCCCGGACGGCCGCCTGGGGATCCGCTTCCTCGAGAACCTCGAGGGCTTTCCCGCCGATTGGCGCAGCGTGCTCACGATCCACGAGCGCGACGGGGACGGAGAATTCAAGGCCGTGGACCGCGGCACGAAGAAGCAGCGCGAGATTCGCGTCAACGACTACTTTCGCCATCGCGGGTACCGCTTCTTCCAGACCAATGCGGACCCCAAGGACCCGACCTACTCGGGCATCGGCGTGGTCTACGATCCAGGCATCGAAATCGTGCTGGCGGGGATGTACACGATCATCCTGGGCACCGTGCTAGCCTTCCTCGTGCGTCCCGTGGCGCGCGCCCGCCGCAAGGCCGCCTCCGCCGCGGGAGCCCATCCATGAACTTCACCACCTGGACCTCCCTCGAGTGGCTCGAGGTCGCCGACGGCTTCTCACTGCTCGTGGCCCTGCTCTCGGTGGCTTCCCTCGCGGCCCACTGGCGCGCGGGACTTCGCGGCGCGGAGAGCCACGTCTGGTCGCGCATGTCGGTGGCGGCCCTGGGGGCGGCGCTCACGGCACTCGCCTGCGCCGTGGGCCTGCGCTGGGTCGAGGTGGACCATTTCCCCAGCCAGAACATGCACGAGGTGCTGGTGATGTTCACCAGCGCCCTGGTGCTCTCGATGCTCGTGCTGCACTTCGCCCTGGGGCTCCACCGCCGCGGCGCGGGCTGGGCCATGCTCGACGATGCCCTGATGCTGTTCGTCAGCCTGGGCGCCTACGCCTGCCACGCCTACCTGCGTTCGCTCAATACGGCCCAGCGCGATCTGCCGCCCGCCCTGCAGTCGAACTGGTTCCCGCCGCACCTTTCGTGCCTGATCTTCAGCTACGCGACCCTGGGCATCGCGGCCCTGATCGCCATCGTCTACTTCGCCCTGCGCTTCTGGAGCGGCGTGCACAGCGGCGGCTGGTCGGTGCGCTCCCAGCTCCTGATCCTGGCGGGCATGTGCCTCCTGCCCTTCGCGCAACTGGTCACCCTTCCGGTGCTGGTCCTCGTGGGGCTCGTGTTCCTCGTGCTGCGAGCCACGGGACGCCTGCCCTCGCGGGAGCGCATCGCGGGGCTGGAGCGTTCCCTCGACGACGTGAGTTTTCGCGCCTTCTCCGTGGGCATGCCCTTCCTGACGGCGGGGCTGTGGATGGGGGCCTTCTGGGCCCAGGAGGCCTGGGCCAACTACTGGGGTTGGGATTCGAAGGAGAATTCGGCCTTGATCACCTGGCTGATCTACGTGCTCTACCTGCATCTGAGGCTCTTGGGCGGCTACCGTGGCGAGAAGGCCATGGCCGTGCTGGCGGGCGGGGCCTTGAGCGTGTTCATGACCTTCCAGGTGTTCGGCTACCTGCCGGACAGTCAAAAGAGCCTGCACCGCTACACCGACGACGGCGTCAAGCCCCGCGAGGGCATGAGCGGCGGGGCGGAGGCCGAATCGGCTCAGGTTCAACCCGCCCATCCGGGCCAGGAGACGACGCGATGAGTGCTTCGATCATCGATGGCAAGGCCACCGCGGCGGCTGTGCGCACGCTGGTGCGCGAGGCGGCGACGCGGCTTGCGGCCCGCGGCGCGCGGCCGGGGCTCTCGGTGGTGCTCGTGGGCGAGGACCCGGCCAGTCAGGTCTACGTGCGCAACAAGGACCGTGCCGCCACCGAGGCGGGCTTCGAGGTGCGCACGCAGAAGCTCCCGGCCAGCCCCTCCCAGGCGGAACTCGAACGCGTGGTCGAGGGCCTCAACGCCGACCCCGACGTGCATGGGATCCTGGTGCACCTGCCCTTGCCCAAGGGGCTCGACGCCGGCCGCATCGTGCGCGCCCTCGACCCCAGGAAGGACGTGGACGGCCTGCACCCGGAGAACGTGGCCGCGCTGATCATGGGCACGCCGGGGCTCTATCCCTGCACCCCCGCGGGCTGCATCGAATTGTGCGACCGCCACGGGGTGAAGCTCGAGGGGCAGCGCGTGGTGGTGATCGGCCGCTCCATGCTGGTGGGCAAGCCCGTGTCCCTGATGGCGCTGGCGCGCAACGCCACGGTGACCCTGGCCCACTCGCGCACCCGGGACCTCGCCGCCGTGGTGCGCGAGGCCGACGTGTTGATCGCCGCCGTGGGCGTGCCCCGCCTGGTGCGCGGCCCCTGGCTCAAGGACGGCGTGGTGGTGCTGGACGTGGGCATGAACCGGCTCCCGGACGGCAAGCTGGTGGGGGACGTGGCCTTCGAGGAAGCAGCGGAGCGCGCGGCCTGGATCACTCCGGTTCCGGGGGGCGTCGGGCCGATGACCATCGCCATGCTGCTCGCGAACACCGCCCGGGCCTGCGCCTTGCAGCGCAACCTGCCCCTGGAGCCCGCCCTCCCGGGGACCCTCCTCGCGCGATGAGGCCCGTGGCGGATCCAGGCGACCCCGCGGGCTTCGTGCCGTACGAGGCCGAGGGAGGCTCGTACTTTTCCAGCGTGACGAAGAAGCTCCTGTGGGCCAACGGGATCTGTTTCCTGGCGACCTTTCTCCTGACTCGCTTCGCCCCGGAAGTCGGCGCGCCCCTCTACGACTGGCTGGCCCTGGCTCCGGACACCTGGTACGAGGGTTTTCCCGCGCTCTGGCAACTCGTCACCTACGGCTTCCTGCATGCGCTCGGCTCGCCGACGCACCTCTTGTTCAACCTGCTGGCGCTGTACTTCTTCGGCACCATGCTGGAGGGGATGGTGGGGCCCCGGCGCTTCGCCGTGCAGTACTTCGCCGCCCTGGCCTTCGGCGGCGTGGTGCACCTGTTGGCCGCCCTGGCCATGGCGGGCCACCCGCCCGTGGTGGGCGCCTCCGGGGCGGTGCTCTACACCGTGATCGCCTGCGCGGTCCTGCAGCCGAACGCGCGCGTGCTGTTCTTCTTCGTGCCGCTGCAGTTGAAGATCATGGCCCTGATCCTGGTGGGCCTCGACCTGTTCTCCCTGCTGGGCAAGGACCAGCGCACGGCCTCGGACGTGCACCTCGCGGGGGCGGCCCTGGGATTCCTGGCGGCCAAGCTGGGCTGGGTCTGGTTCGATCCCGGGGCGTGGTGGGAGAGGCGTGCGGAGCATCGCGCCCGGGAGGCCCAGGTCTCCGACGAGGCGCGTCTGGACCAGCTGCTCGATCGCATCCACCGCGAGGGAATCCACGCCCTCTCCCAGCGCGAGAAGGACTTCCTGGCCCGGATGTCCAAGCGTCGTTGAGGGGCGGCGCGGGCCGTCCAGGCCCCGGGAATCGAGGGTTGGGTCCGGGGCGGCCTCCCTGGGGATTTTCCCGCACAGGCGGGCGGCGGTCTTTCGGGCCACGGACGCGCGGCTCCCCGGGCGGGGGCCGTGTAGCTCGCGCCCGGGGCGCTGGCTAGACTCTCTGGCGGTGACCCGCCCCAGGCGACGCGATCCTCTTCCCGCGGGTCCCAGGGCGGCTTCCCCGGCCGCGCATCGACCATGAAGAACCACTCCCCAGCGTTCGTCGCCGGCCTCTCCCTGGCGACCCTCGCCGTTGCGGCCGTTTCCAGCGCTTCCCTGGCCCCCGGCGGGCCCGCCGGCCTCTCCCTCCAGCCCGAACGGCGGGCGGAAGGACAGACCCCGCCCCCGGCTCCCCAGGATCGGGATGCCGAGTTCCGGCTCAAGTTCCGGCAGGCGCTGGAGATCAACGCCAAGGAGGAGATCGCCAAGCTGGTGCGCGTCTACGCGGAGCAGGCCACGGAGCTGTCCCTGGAGTTGTGCCGCCTGATCTCCGCGGGCGGGACGGATCGCGCCGAGAAGGAGCTGGCCGCCCTGCGCGAGGGCTGGCGCACCTCGTTCAAGTCGGGCTTCATCGAGCACCTCTACAACTACTACTCGCTGCTCGACCCCCGCACGGCGCGGGAGCTGGAGCGGCTCGACCGCGAGTACCAGGCCGGATTCAAGAAATGGACCGGCAACCAGGCCGCCAAGGACCAGGGCGTCTACGAGTTGCTTGCCGGCCAATTCGAGACCATCGGCCGGGGCTACGCGGAGATGGGCAACCACCTGTACGCGGCACGCAGCTTCGTCCTGGCCGGCAACTGCCTCGACACCGAGGCCCGCGGTCCGGCGGCGGACCTGAATCGCGCCGCCGACGTGTTCGGCCTGTGCGTGCAGTCCTGCGAGGCCGTCGAGTTCAACGCGGTCTGGGCGATCACCGTCAAGCAACGCTTCGAGCAACTCACGCGCGAGGGCAAGGGCGCAGCCGCCGGCAAGGCCTCCGGAGCCGAGGGCGCGCCCCCGACCGCCGAGCCGGTCAAGGCCGCCGAGCCCATCCGCGCCGCGATGCACTTCGAGGCCGTGGCCCTAGACGCCTTCAGCCGGCCCAGCTACTTCCTGGACGACATCGCGATCCTGTGGCCCGTCGTGGCCCTGCGCGAGAAGGGCAGCGCCGCCGGCTTCCAGGCCCTGGAAGGCAGCCGGGCCAAGGTGCTGCGCACCGGGGCTGCGGCCCTCAGCGTGGACGTGGACGGCGACGGCAAGGGCGAGCACCCGGTGCCCACCGCGGGCAACAAGGCCGTGCTGCAGTTCGAGATCGGCGAGGCCGATGCCAAGCGCACCTGGGCCGTGGTCACCGAGGTCGGCGGCGACAAGGAGATGTACCAGGGAGTGCAGGTCAACTACCAGGCCAACGACCAGCAGTTCCAGCTCTACGTCATGAACGCGGCCAGCATGGTCGGCACCCTGAACGGCGTGCCCGTGCGCGTCTTCGACGACAACATGGACGGCCTCTACGGCTCGCCGGCCAAGACCTGGCAGTACGTGGGCCTGAGCGAGGGCACCGTGCAGCCCGACATCGATTCGATCCTGGTGGGCGCGGAGAAGCACGCCCGTCCCTGGAGCCAGTACGGCGAGGTCGGCGGGACCTGGTACGAGTTCCAGCCCCAGAAGGGCGGGCTCGAGTTCCAGGCCGTGCCGACGACCCTGCCCACCGGCAAGCTCAAGCTCGAATACAAGGGCGAGTCGCCCGAGTACGTGATCCTCCAGGGCGAAGGGCCCTACGACAAGATGTTCGTGGACCTGCTGCAGAACGGCGGGGCCGAGGTCAGCGTGCCCGCCGGCTCCTACCACCTCTACTTCGGCCTGCTGCGCAAGGGCAAGAAGCAGCAGACCATGAAGGCCCTGATGCTGCCCGGCAAGCGCACGCCCTCCTGGGTCGTGGAGGCCGGCAAGACGGCCGTGGTCCAGTTGGGCGGCCCCTTCGGCTTTGATTTCAGCAGCGAGGTCAAGGACGGCCAGCTGACCGTCAAGGGGCCGTCGGTCACCGTGGTGGGCCTGCAGAACCACGAGCGCTACGAGCGCCTGTGGAACTGCGTGCCGCGGCCCGAGGCCTCCTGGCGCAAGGCCGGATCCAAGAAGGGCTCCAAGGCCGAGCGCCTGGGCATCGTCGAGGACCTGAACGCCGAGGACGAGAGCGGCAAGCGCCTGCACGAGGCGGCCGACACGTTCTATCCCATGAGCCTGAGCCTCGAACTCAAGTTGAAGGAAGGCGAGTCCGTCGAAGTGCAGCTCTCGGAGAAGAAGAACAAGCTTTTCGGCGCCATCGAATCGGCCTGGCTCAAGTAGCCGCGCCAGAGAGACCGCCCCCACGCATTCGTCCCAGCGCGCCCAGTTCCGCGCGAGATCTCGCGCGGAGTCCCCCGCGCCCCCCCAAGGAAAGACCGTGCTCGACCTCAAGTTCATCCGTCAGTTCCCCGACCTGGTCAAGCAGGGCGCGCGCAAGAAGCGCATCGCCTGCGACGTGGACCTGATCCTCAAGCTCGACGAGGAGGCCCGTGCCCGGGGCACCGAGCTCGACCGGCTGCGGGCCGAGCAGAACACCCTGGGCGGCCAGGTCGCCAAGGCTCCCGCGGCCGAGAAGAAGGCGCTGCTCGAACGCCTGGCGGCCATCAAGACCAGTCACAACGCGCTGGATGCGGCACAGCGCGAGCAGGAGGCGGAACTCCACAAGCTCCTCCTGCGCGTGCCCAACGTCCCGGCCGACGCCGTGCCCGAGGGCAAGGACGACAGCGAGAACGTGGTGATCGAGCACTGGGGCGAGCCGCGCAAGTTCGAGTTCGCCGCCAAGGACCACGTGGCCCTGGCCGAGGCACAGGGCTGGCTCGACATCGAGCGCGCGGCCCGACTTTCGGGCTCGCGCAACTACCTGCTCAAGGGCGACCTCTCGCTCCTGGAGAGCGCGGTGATGCGCTTCGCCATGGACCTGATGGTGGGTCGCGGCTTCGTGCCGCTGTCCGTGCCCACGTTGGTGCGCACGGAGATCATGGTGGGCACGGGCTACTTCCCGGGCGGAGAGGAGCAGGCCTACCGCTGCGACGAGCGCGACGACCTGTGCCTCGTGGGCACGGCCGAGGTGCCGGTCACCGCCCTGCACATGGACGAGATCCTGCGGCTGGAGGAGCTGCCGATTCGCTACGTGGCCCAATCCTCCTGCTACCGCCGCGAGGCCGGCGCGGCCGGCAAGGACACGCGCGGCCTGTACCGCGTGCACCAGTTCCAGAAGGTGGAGCAGGTGGTGATCGACGTGGCCGACGCCGCGCGCTCCATCGAGCACCATCAGGCGATCCTCAAGAACTCCAAGGACCTGCTGGAGGCGCTGGAACTTCCCTATCGGGTGGTCAACGTCTGCGGCGGGGATCTGGGCGCGCCCCAGATCCAGAAGTTCGACATCGAAACCTGGATGCCCTCCCGCAACGGCTATGGGGAGACGCATTCGGCCTCGCGCTTCCACGACTACCAGGCCCGGCGGCTCAACCTGCGCTACCGCGACGAGCAGGGCAAGGTGCGCCTGTGCCACACGCTGAACAACACCGTGGCGGCCAGCGCGCGGATCCTGATCGCGCTGCTCGAAAACCACCAGAACGCCGACGGCACGCTGCGGCTCCCCAAGGCGCTGTCGGTCTACATGGGCGGGCGCACGCAACTGGGCCGCGCGCTCTAGGATCCGGGCGAGGCGAGCCATGGAGGCACGCGCCGGCGAGAGCGGCCACGTCACCCTGCGCCCCGCGGACCTTGGGCAGGCGCTGGAGCTGGAACTCCTGTGCCGACTGCGGCTCGAGCTCTTCCGCGAGTTGGGGAAGGCCGGCGCGGGGGAGGAAGCGCAGTTCCTGCGGGCCTGCTCCGAGAGTGTGCGGCGCTTCCACGCCGCGGGAGTCCTGCACGCCTGGCTGGCGTGGACGGAGGACGGCCGTGCGGGCGAGGCTGAGGCCGTCTCGGGCCTGATGTTGCTCGTCTTCCCGCGCCTGCCCACGCCCGGGAACCTGGCCGACAGCGAGGGCTATCTGCTGGGCGCCTACACGCGGCCCCCGTGGCGGCGACGGGGGCTCATGACCGGGCTCCTGGAATCGGCCCTGGCCGCGGCGCGCCGGCAGGGGCTGGCGCGCCTGCGACTGCACGCCACGCCGGAGGGGCGGGCCGTGTACGCCGCCCAGGGCTTCCAGGGCCGCGCGGACGAGATGGAACGGATGCTCTGAGGGGTTCCGGGGTCAGTTCCCGGACTTCGTGGCGCCCCCCAGGGAGCCCGTGCCCACGGTGGTCGTGGCCGGGCCGCCGCCGGGACCGGTCTTGGCGCTGCCGGTCTTGCCGCCGCCGCCTCCGCCGGCGCCCCCGACGCTGCTGGCGCCGCTCTTCGTGGCGCCGTCGCCCGTGGTGGCCCCCGAGGCCGGCGCGAATTCAGGGATGCCGGGGATCGGGGGCCCCGCGAGCGCGTCGCGCAGGGATTGGGGGAGGCGGATCACGCGCCGGTAGGTGATCGTGCGCTTGTCGACGGACTTGAAGATCACCTGCTCGCGTTGGATGCGCGGGGCGAGCTCGAGCGTCAACTCGATTTCCAGGCGCGCCGGCAGGCCGATCTTCTCGGTCTCGCCCTGCTGCACGTTCCAGTCCTCGACCGAGTCGGCATCGGGGCCGTCCTCCTGGTAGATCTGGATGTCGAAGTGGCGCACGCGGTCGTGCAGGAACACGAACTGGCCGCCCTCGAAGGGCTTGTCGTCGACGCCGAAGCTCTCGCGCCGATAGACCTCCAGCAGGTCCTTGTCCTGGGGATTGGGCCGCAGGCGGTAGCCCACCTCGCCGTAGTCGTGACTGGAGGCCCGGCGCTCCACGTCCCAGGCGGCCAGGCTGTCGGTGGAGGTGATGAAGTCCAGGCTGTCGGCATCCAGGCCGGAGACGACGCGGTTCTTGACCCGCAAGAGCGACTCGATCGGCAGGTCGAAGGTGATCATGGCGCGCACGTCGCGCTCGATCAGGTCCATGATCGCCGGACCGGCCAGCTGAGTCTCCTCGAGGTTGTGGATCGTGTCGCGGGAGACGCGCGCCGAGTCGAGCACCTGCGTGATCGCCAGCATGATGCCCGAGATGATCAGCACCACCACCAGCACCTCCACCAGCGTGAAGGCGGCGAGGCGCCGCGCCTTGCGCGCCGAACGGCCCAGCGAATGCAGCAGGCGCATGTTCATCGGGCGGGCGTGGACGCCGGGTCCGGGGCCTTGCCGTCGCTGGACTTCCCGCTGCTGAGGGCCTCTTCCTCGGGATGGACGCGGCGCCAGTCCATCCACTTCTCGAGCACGATCTCGTTCTTGAATTCGTCGAGCTTGGGGAACAGCACTTTGACCTGCACCTTCTCGTAGGGCTGCTCGTCCTCGGTCTCCTCTTCGGTGCCGTCGGCGTTCTCGCGGGCGGTGCGGTCCTCGTCGCGCTGCCGCCAGTTGTCGAAGCGCACGTTGCCGAAGGTGTCGCGCTCGCGGAACACCTCGTCGCCCATGACCGCCTCGAAGGTGAATTCGGGGTGGCCCTCCTCGGCGTAACTGCCGTCGATGCGCAGGTCGGAGACATCCTCCCAGTAGAGACCGGCCTCGATGCGGCCCAGGGTGTACAGGGCCAGCTCGCGGGCCAGCTTCTCGTTGCGCGTCTGGGCCGCCGTGAGCTTGGCCCCCTGCAGCACCTGCAGCGAGGCCACGAGCGTGATGCCCACGATCACGATCGTGACGGCCACCTCCACGAGGGTGAATCCCCCGCGTGCTGCCGAGCGATCGGGACGTGTCGAGGAGAGCTTCATTGGAAGTCCGACTCCAGGGCGGGCTCGCGCACGAACTCGCCGTCGTGCAGGCGGAAATCGCCGGTCAGCGCCAGCACCTCGATCGTGAAGAACACGCCCTCGGGTTCCTGCTCCAGGATCACCAGATGGTCGGTGGAGGTGCCCAGGGGGTCGAAGAACACCGAGACCACGCCGCTGGTGAGGTCCAGGCCGTTGACGCGGATGCGCTTGAAGCGCACGGATTCGGGCAGGGGCTGCCAGGGGAAGGCGAGCCGGTCCTCTTCCTGCATGGCCAGTCCCCCGCGGCCGTCGGCGCGGAACGGCGAGACCACCCGGTAGCCCACGGGGCGGCCCTCGGCCTCCTCCATGGAGTACTGGATCTCGAAGCGCGCCTTGCGCGAGATGGCGTCGGAGCGCACGGAATAGAGCTGGCTCGAGAGCTCGCGCACCGCCTTGTTGAGCTCGGCCCTGGGCAGCACCGAGGTCCAGGAGATGGCCACCATGGTCGCCATCAGGCCCAGGACCACGATCACGCCCATCAGCTCGATGAGCGAGAAGCCCGCGCGCGGGCCGATGCCGGGAACGCGAGGGCTCACCTGGGAGTCACTTGCTCTTCTCGAGCATGGTCACGTTGTCGATGTCCGAATCCTCGCCCTCGCCGCCGGGCTGGCCGTCGCGGCCGTAGCAGATCACCTTGAACGGCTGGCCCGCCTGGGGCGGCTCGTACTGGTACTCGTTCTTCCAGGGGTCCTTGGGCAGCGAGTTGCGGTCCAGGTACTTGTGGCCGTTCTCGTCGGCGGTGATCAGCTCCTCGAGTCGCTCGGGGTACTTGCCGGCGTGCTCGATGGCGTAGTTGGTAATGGCCTGGGAGATCGCGCTGATGTCGTTCTTCGCCACAGCGTCGTTGGCCGTGAACAGCTGCTTCATGACGTTGGGCACGACCAGCGTCGCCAGCAGGCCGAGGATCACGATCACCACCATGAGCTCGGCGAGCGAGAAGCCCTCGGCCCGGCGGTTGTTCCGATGGGAGACTTGAATGACTTTCATGGTGGTTCGGGGCCGCGCGCGGCGGCCCGCCTGGTTCAGGAAACGGTGCGTTGCGGTTGCGGGCCTGGCCCGCGTGAATTCACTGGATCTGGCCGACCTTGAGGATCGGGAGCACGATGGAGACCACGATGTAGCCCACGATCACGGCCAGGAACACGATCATGATCGGTTCGAGCACGCTGGTCATGCGTTCGGTGGCCACGTCGATTTCCTCGTCGTAGGCGGCGCCGATGCGGTCGAGCATCTTCTCCAGCTCGCCGGACTGCTCGCCCACGTTGACCATGTAGCCCACCACGGGCGGGAAGGCGCCGGAGGCCTTGAGCGGTGTCGAGATGTCCGTGCCTTCGAGGATGCGCGCCCGGATCATGGCCGTGGCGTCCGCGATCACGCGGTTGCCGACCACGTTGCGCGTGATCTCGAGCGAGGCCACCGCGGGCACGCCGCTCTGCAGCAGCGTGGAGAACGTGTGCGTGAAGCGCGCCACCGCCTGCTTGCGCAGCAGGTCGCCGATCACCGGGACGCGCAGCAGGTTCTTGTCGATGAACAGCCGGCCCCCGTCGGTCTTGTAGACGCGCTCGACGACGAAGGAAATGGCGGCGATGCTCAACAGGCCCAGCCACCAGTAGTTCTTGAAGCCGGTGGAGACCGCCACCAGGATGCGCGTCGGGCCGGGCAGCGTCTGGCCGGAGTCGATCAGCATCGAGGTGATCTTGGGCACCACCACCGTCATCAGGATCGAGACCACGATCATGCCGATCGCGATCATCATCACCGGGTAGGTCAGCGAGGAGACCACCTTGCGGCGCAGGGCGCGCTGCTTTTGCAGGTAGTCCGCCAGGCGGTTGAAGACGATGTCCAGGTTGCCGGTCGCCTGCCCGGCGCGGACCATGTTGACGTACAGTTCGTTGAACCAGGCCGGGTGCTCGGCCAGGGCGTCGGCCAGGCTCGTGCCCTGGGTCACGCGCTCGCGGATCTCGCGGAACATGCGTTCGGCGCGCCGGTCCTCGGTCTGTTCGATGATCGCCTTGAGCGTCTCGGTCAAGGGGATGCCCGCGCCGAGCAGCGTGCCCATCTGGCGCGTGGCCGCGGCCACCACCTCCACGTTGGCGCCGGAGGGAGTGGCGCTCTGCTGGCGCCACTGCTTGAGCTTGGCGAGCCAGCCCTGTTTTGGGCCTCCGGCGAGCCGGCGCCCGCCGCGCAGCTCCTGGATCTCGCTGACCAGGATGTCCTCGCGCCGCAGCCGGGCGCGCGCCTCGCGCGCCGTGTCCGCGTCCACGACGCCGGTCTTCACCGCGCCGCCGGGTGCGTAGGCCTTGTACTCGAAGATCGGCATGCTGCGCTCTTTCCGGCTAGCCCATGTCGAGCTGCGTCACGCGCAGCACTTCGTCGGGCGTGGTGAGGCGCTGCTTGATCTTCTCCACGCCGTCCGCGCGCAGCGTGATCATGCCGCGGTCGATGGAGGAACGCTTGATCTGCGAGGCGGTCACGCCCTCCATGACCTGGGTGCGCACGATCTCGTCGATGGGCATGAACTCGTAGATCGCCGTTCGGCCGGCGTAGCCCGAGTTGAAGCACTCCTGGCAGCCGGTGCCGTAGGCGATCTGGCCTCCCAGCTCGTCGGGCGTCAGGGCCACCTTCTTGAGCTTCGCGGCCCACTCGTCGTTGATCGGCACCGTGACGGTGCAGTGCTTGCAGTTGGTGCGCACCAGGCGCTGGGCGATCACCAGGATGATCGAGCTGGCCACCAGGTAGGGCTCGACGCCCTGGTCCACCATGCGCGTGATCGTGCTGGCGGCGTCGTTGGTGTGGACCGTGGAGAACACCAGGTGGCCCGTGAGGGCGGCGCGAATGGCGATCTCGGCGGTTTCGAGGTCGCGGATCTCGCCCACCATCATGACGTCCGGGTCCTGGCGCAGGAACGAGCGCAGGCCCGAGGCGAAGGTCAGGCCCTTCTTGACGTTGACCTGCACCTGGCTGATCCCGGCCAGCGAGTACTCGACGGGATCCTCGATGGTCAGGCAGTTCTTCTCGGTGGTGTCGACTTCCGTCAGCGCCGCATAGAGCGTGGTGGTCTTGCCCGAGCCGGTGGGGCCCGTGACCAGGATGATGCCGTGGCTCCAGCTGGAGTAGTCGCGCAGCATGGCCTCGTTGGCGGGGGAGAGGCCGATTTCGCCGATGGTGTAGAGCCGCGCGGTCTTGTCGAGCAAGCGCATCACGGTGCGCGCGCCCTGGGTGGTGGGGACCGTGGAAATGCGCACGTCCACTTCGCCGTCGCCGATGCGGATCGTCGCGCGGCCGTCCTGCGGGAGGCGGCGCTCGGCGATGTCCATCTTGCCCATGACCTTGATGCGGCTGACGATCGCTTCCTGCGCCTTGCGCGGGATCGGATCCATGTCGTAGAGGATGCCGTCGATCCGGAAGCGGACCTGCATGCGGTCCGGATACGGATGGAAGTGCACGTCCGAGGCGCGCAGCTTCAGCGCCTGGAACAGGATCGTGTTGACGAGCTTGATGATCGGCGCCTTGTTGGCGCTGTCGAGCACGTCCTCGCCCTCGTCGATCTCGTCGGCCAGGCCCGCGATGTCGCCGTCCTCGGCCACGTCGGCCAGGGCCTGGTCGACGCCGTCTGCCTTGTGGCGGTAGGCGCGACCGATCAGGGTCGTGATCTCCTGGCGCGGCGCGAGCACCGGCTCCACGTCGGCGCCGTAGAGCGCCGCCAGGTCGTCCATCGGGTGCGGATCGAGCGGCGTGCAGGTGGCGACCTTGAGGATCCCGCCTTCGTCGGCGAGCGCGATCAAGTTGTAGTTGCGCGTGAATTGCACCGGCACGCGATTGACGAAGGCCCCGGGGACCGTGACGTCCTCCAGGCTGTCGCGGTACTCGAAGCCCAGGTGCTGGGCGTAGGCGCGCAGCAGGTCCGGCTCGGGGAGATATCCCTTGGCCAGCACCACGCGGTCCAGGCTTTCGCCCGACTCGGCGGCGGCCTTGCGGCACTCGTCGAGTTTTTCGCGGGTGAGACCCGCGTCGATCAACATGTCGGAGAGACTGACCACGGCGATGGGGGAGGCGATGGGACTCAGTTCTTCCCGCCCGTCGGAGGCGCGGTTCCGTCGTCGGGGGTGGTCATCTTGGCGCGCTTCTGCGGGTCGATGCCCACCTCGGCGGCGGGGACTTCACCGCGGGCCGGCGAGCCGTACAGCGGCAGCTCGAAGCCCTCGAAGCGCACGCCGGGCTTCTCGGCGGCGCCGAAGCGCGGGTCGATCACGCGAATGCGGTCGGCGCCGATGCTCTGGGCCGCCTCGAGCTTCTTCTCGTAGGAGAGCTGCGCCAGGTCGGCGAAGTCCTTGTCGCGCAGGATGTGCGGCGTGACGAAGAAGTACAGCGTGGTGCGGTTGGCGGTGTCCGTGTCGCGGCGGAACAGGACGCCGAGCAGCGGGATCTCGGCCAGCCACGGCACGCCCGTGGTGGACTCGGTCTTGTTGTCGGTGATGATCCCGCCGATCACCATCGTGTCCCCGTTGGGCACGTTGACCGAGGTTTCCAGCGTGCGCGTCAAGCGCGGCGGCGGGATGGCACGGCCGTCGCCCGCGTCCCGCGCCCCGAAGGTCGAGACCTCCAGGAACAGGTCGAGCCGCAGATAGCCCGCCGCGCTGATCGAGGGCGAGATCTGCATGGTGATGCCCGCCTCCTCGTACTTGTTGAAGTTCTCCTGGGTCTGGCCCGTGTTGCCGCCGGTGGCGGTGATCGTGGTCGTCGGCTGCTCGTCCTTCGACACGACCTTGGCCGTGCCGTTGTTGTTCACCAGCACCGAGGGCACGTTGAGGATGTTCGTGTTGGTGATCTTCTTGATCGCCTGCAGCAGGATCGGCAGCTGGCCGATGTTGTCGCCGTCGAGGATGCCGGCGGTGATGCCGTCGGCCAGGATCGGCGAGCGCGTGTCGGGGGCGCCGTCGCCGTCGGTGTCGGTCAAGGTCGAGAGGCCGAAGGACGTGACACCGAAGCTGCCGAGGCGCCCGAGGCCGGGAATGTCCGCGCCGCCCAGTTCGATGCCCAGGTCGCGGAAGTCATTGCCGGAGAGTTCCACCAGCGCCGTTTCGATCAGCACCTGGTCGAGGCGCTCGTCGAGCTTGGTGATCAGGGCCAGCATCTCCTCGTAGCGCGTCTTGCTGGCGGCGATCAGGAGCGAGTTGGTGGCCTCGTCGGGCACCACCACGGTCTGGGAGTCGCGCGAGGTGCTGCCCTGGGCCACGCCGGCGTTGCCGCCCGGCTGGGCCCGGCCCGCGGCACCGCCCTGGGTCGCCCGCGAGGCGTCCTGCAGGAAGTCCTCCAGCACCTGGGCCAGATCCTTGGCCTTGACGTTTTCCAGGGCGTACACGTGGTAGGTGCGCTCGGGCTCCACCACCTCGACGTCCAGGCGCGCCACCAGCTCCTTGATCTGTTGCAGGTCCTCGGGCAGCGCCATCACGAGCAGCGAGTTCGTGCGGCCGTCGACCAGGATCTTGGTCTCGCCGCCGCCGGTGACCGTGGCGCCCTGGGCCGCCGCGGCGCCCGGCTGGGTGCGCGTGCGCTCCGCCTGACGCTGCTTGGCCTCCAGCAACTGTCCCAGCACGTCGGAGATGTCCTGGGCCGCGGCGAATTCCAGGGGCAGCACGTCGAACACCGGCGCCACGGGCGCGTCGTTGGCCGACTCGCTGTCCACCAGCTTGAGGATCCGCGCCAGGGAGCACACGTTGCTGGCGTAGCCCTGCAGGATCACGCTGTTCGTGGTGCCCACGGGGATCACGCCGCCGGTGGAGGTGTCCGGCGAAAGGATGCGCAACGAGTTGCCCAGGGAGCGCACGTCGGTGTTCGGCAGGTGCAGCACGGTGATGATCTGCGTCGCGACCTGGCCCTGGTACTTGTCGAGCTCATCGGGCAGGACGTAGATCGATTCGCCCTTCAGCGTCGGATTGCCCGGCTGCGCTTGGGTGCGCGCGTCCTGCAGCACCACCACCGACAGCATGTCCGGGCCGACCTTGGTGCAGACGTAGCCGTTGATGAACAGGATGATCTGGTAGAAGGAATAGAACTCGCTCTTCGGGAAGCGCTTCTGGCCGAAGATCTTGACCTTCTCCTGGGCCAGCTTGGCCTGCAGGCCCTGGGCGTAGGTGAAGTTGATGCCCGTGGTCTGCTGGCAGATCTTGGTCAGGGTCTCCAGGTCGCAGCCTTCGGTCTCGTCGAAGGCCACGATCCAGAAATCGCCGTCGTCGGCGACGATCGGGAGCTTCCCCGGACCGCCCGAGCCGCTGGGGGCCTGGACCGCGGGGGGCGTGCCGCCGCGGGGCGCGGTTGGATTGCCTCCGCGGGCCGGGGTGGAGCTTGCGGGCGCCTGGGGCGCCGAAGCCGCTGGGGCCGCCGGAGCCGCCGGAGCCGCCGGGGCCGGCGCTTCCGCGGGCTTCTGGGGCGCGAGGTCCTCCTTCTTGTCCTGCACGGGCGCCGTCGGCGACCAAGGAGAGAAGACGGCCAGGGGGGCGATCAGGGCGAGCGCTTGGATCATGTTGGAGGGGGCCGGTCGTTGCTTCTATCCCGTTGGGGGCGCGAGGCTTAGCACCGCGTTGTCGCTCTGCAATGGAACCAGTGGCGCACTCTAGGGACCCGCTTGGGGGTCGTCAAACACGCACTGGACCGCTGCACATCTTGTACGCGAGAACGAGGACTCCGCCCTGGGACGCCCTGGGGGCCCCGGTATTCCCCGCCGGGTCGCCGCGCGGACTTCGGCGCCCGCTCCGGTCAGGGAGGCCGGTCCCCTCGCCGAGGCGGCCTGCTCCTCAGCGCGCCGGCCGGCCCGGCTCCGGTCGCGTGGCGCTGGGAGGGGCGCGCCCACCCCCGGTCTGTCGTGTCCGCCCCGGAGAGCGGACTGGGGGGAGGAAGCCGGGTCGATCCCACGGCGCGGGGGTGGACCGCTCCCCCTTCGAGGCCCCTGCCTCCGGGCCCTCGGTCCCCTGCTCCCTGGGGAGCAAGCGGCCGTCCCCCGGGGGCGGAAGCGATTCCCGCAGAGCCAGAACTGTCATGGCGGCTGGTCCTCGCTATCCTCTCTGCCGCGCGCATGGACCTACGGCAACTGTTCCAGCCCAGCGACCTGATCCTGGGCTTCCGCCCCAAGGACAAGTGGGACGCCATTCGCCAGTTGGTGAACCACCTGTCGGCCGGCGGTCGGTTCAGCGCCGAGGTGGGCGAGCGGATCCACGACCAAGTCCTGGTGCGTGAGCGCTCCATGTCCACGGGGATGGAGCGTGGAATCGCCATTCCCCACGCCGCCGTGGACGAGGTCGGCAAGGTCACCGCCTGCATGGGCATCGTCCAGCGGGAGGAGGGGCTCGCCTTCGAGAGCATCGACGGCCAGCCCGCGCGGCTGGTGGTGTTGCTGGTGATCCCAAGGGCCCACAAGCTGCTGCACATCCGCACGCTCGCCGACGTGGCCCGGGTGCTCGGCAACGACCACGTGCGCGAACTCCTGATCGGCGCCAGCGACTCGCAGCAGGCCTGGGAAGCCCTGGGCGCCACCGAGCCGGCGCGCTAGCCTCGCCCCCGGGGATGCAGGGATCGTGACGCGCGCCACCGGGATTCGCCGCGGCGCCCTGCTGGCCGCAGCGGCCCTCATCGGAGCCGGCGGTCTGGCGGGTCAGACCATCCTGGTTTCCTGCTCGGGGCTGGCGCTGGGTTTCGCGCGGGCCAGCGCCGTGGGCCTGACCATGTTCGTGGCGGCCTACGCCGTGGGCGCCTGGCTCTCGGGCCGCGCCCGTGCGGTCCCCGGAAATCGCCACGCTCGCCGACTCGCCTGGGCCGCGCTGCTTTCCTTGGGCGTCACCTGGGTCGGGGTTCGATCGGTGCTGGCGACGAGTTCCGACGGCGGGTCCGCCACGGTGGCCGCGGCCGTGGCCCTGGCGGCCCTGGGCGCCCTGGGCCTGGTCCAGGGCGGCCTGTTGCCCGCGCTGTTGCGGGTGGATCCTGCCCTGGCCGGCTCCCGCGCCGTGGCCCTGATCTTCGCGGCCAATCTCGCCGGCAGCCTGGCGGGCGCGCGCTTCATTGCCTTCGACTGCGTCGCGGCCTTCGGCCGCTCCCAGGGAGCCCTGGCCGCGGGACTCGCCGCGGCCCTCGGTGCCCTGCTGGCCGGCGCGGCGGCCCGGACCGCGGCTCCGGGATCCGCGGGCGGCGGCGGCGACGGCCGGGAGGCAGTTCCAGGAGCCGTGCCGTCCGGCCGGCTCTCGGAAACGCGCGCGGCGCTGCTGGTCGGCCTGGGCACGGCTTGGGTGCTGTCGCTCGAGTGGATCGCCCTGCGGCACGCGCTCCTGTGGCTCGAGAGCCAGGAAGTCGTGCTCCATGCCGTGCTTTCCGCAAGCCTCGCCGCCCTGGCCCTGGGCGCCCTGACGTCCGGTCTCCTGCCCAGGGGCGCGCTGGGTGTGTTGACCCTGGTCCCCGGGCTCCTGTTCGGCACCTGGTGGATTGCCCATGGGGCGCCCTTGGCGCGGGCCTGGTCCGGCTCCAGCGCGATCCTGTTCGCGATGATCCTCGTGGGCCCGGCCCTGGCCTGCTTCGGGGCCTGGCTCCCCGCGCTCTACCGCGCGAGCGAGGGCGAAGTGGGCCGGCGCATGGGCCGCCTCGCGATCCACGAAGCCTGGGGCGCGCTCCTGGGAGCCCCCCTGGTTCAGGCCTGGCTGGTGCCGAGCTTCGGCCTGGCGGGGGCCCTGGCCGGTTTGGCGTCGGTCGGCGCGCTGCTGGCCCTGCTGGCGGCGCCGACCGGCCGTTTGGGTCGCGCGGCGGCCGGCCTCCTCGGCGCGGCGGCGCTGGCGCTCGCCGTGCTGCTGGCACGGGGCGAGGAGCCCGCGCTGCGCTCGCCCCTGTACACCGACCCGGCCCTCGCCGTGCGTTCCTTCGCCGAGGACAGCCAGTTCGCCGTGGGCGTCGTGGACGACGGACTGATCGGCGAACGCACGCTGCTCACCGATCGGTTTCGCGCCGCGGGCACGGGTCGCGACTACCTGTACATGCGCGCCCTGGGCCATCTGCCGCTGCTCCTGCACCCCGCGCCGCGCCGGGTGGCCGTCATGTGCTTGGGCACCGGGACCACTCTTGGCGCGGCCTTCCTGCACCCCGAGGTGGAGCGTCTGGAAGTGCTCGAGATTTCGCCCGCGGTGGTCGCGGCCGCGCCGTGGTTCGAGAGCGTGAACCAGGGCGCCCTGGCCCCGGAGGCCACGGCCGCCCAGGGACGCGTGCGCGTGCGCCTCGGCGACGGGAGACGCTCGCTCGCCGACAGCCCGGGGAGCTTCGACGTGGTGACCATGGAGCCGCTGCTGCCCGACTCGCCCTTCGGCGTGTACCTCTACACGCGCGAGTTCTACGCCGTGGCGAAGCGCTCCCTGGCTCCCGGCGGGATCTTCTGCCAGTGGGTGCCGCCCCACGCCCTGGAGCCCGCGGTGTTCGACGCCGTGTGCGAGAGTTTCTCCCATTCCTTCGCTTGGAGCGGCCGCTTCCTGTTCGGCACCCAACTGGTGTTGATCGGCGCCGAGCACGCACCCGAGCTCCTCGCCGGCCGTTTTCCCGAGCCCCTTTCGACCCTGGGCCGGGCCCTGGCGGCCGTGAACCTGGACGCTCCCGGCCGGCTGCGCGTGGCCTTCGTGGGTGACGCGCCCTGGCCCGCGCCGGAAAGGCCCCTCTCGGACGACGACCCCTGGATCGTCTTCGAGGAGAAGCGCGCCGACGCACGGGTGTTCCTGTGGCTGCAGAGGAACCTCGAACGGCTGCGTCAAGTGGGCGGGTCCGCGCCGGAGGCCTGGACGCGGGTCCTCGGTTCAGAGGCCGGCGAGTTCGCGCGCGCGAGCGAGCTGCTGCTCCAGGGGCGCATCGGTGCCGCCGCGGCCGAGGCCGCCGCGAGGCAGGGCGTGTCCCAGGCGGGCCTGTGGCCGGCACCGGCCGAGGAGGCGCGCCTCCTCGCCGCCTCGAACGAGGTCGGGGAACTGGGCCGCTCGTTGCTGGAAGAGCAGCGCTTCCTGGCGCGGCTGCGTTTGGGCGTGGGGCTGCTCCCGGCGGATCCCCGCGCGGCCGCCGACCAGCTGCTGGATGCGGCGCTCCTGCGGCGCGAACGCGCCGATGTGCATCTCTACGTTTCCGCCGCGCTGCACCGGCTGGGGGACGAGCGCGGTGCACGCGCCGCGAAGGCCCGGGCCCTGGAGCTCTGTCCCAGGGTGCTCGAGACTCCCGCGGGCCTGCGGGCCGCGGCCCTGGGCCTGCCCTAGCGTTCGTCCGACGCCTGGTCCGCGCAGGTGGTCGTTCCGCTGCCCGGAACTCCTTCGCCGCCGTTCGCGGAGCCGCGCCTCAGGCCCACTCCTCGAGGCGGCGCGCGATCAGCCCCGCCAAGTGGTCCCCGACATTGGCGGTATTCGCTCAGGTCCGAGCCGATGGGGTCGGGCACGTCCCTGCCGGACGGATCCAGCAGGGCGAGGTGCTTCGCGCGAGCGGGAGGCAGCATCGCGCGCAGGATTTCCAGGTGCGAGTTCGTCAGGGCATAGATCCGGTCGGCCTCCAGGAGGTCCTCGGGAATGGCCGGCTCCGTGCGATGCTCGCGGGCCAGGCGTTCGTACTCGGGGCCCAGTTCCCCGAGCACCTCCAGCGCATGTCGGGCGATGCGACCGCCGCCGGAGGCCGCCACGCCCGAGGAGCTGATCTCGAAGCCGAATTCCCCGATTCGCGTCCGGGGGACCTCGAGTCGCCGCGCCAGGGCCTGGGTGGCCTGCACGCACGCCATGGGACTGCGGCAGGTGTTGCCGGTGCAGACGAAGACGATCCGCAGCCCCGCGGTCCGGCGCAGGTGCTCGAGGTCCACCAGTCCCGGCCGCAAGAGTTCGAAGTGGCCGGGACCGAGGCGCAGCACGGCGCTGGATTCCCCCAGCCGCGGCGGGCCGCTGTCGAGCACGAGCTCCACCTCGCCGGCGAATTCCCGGGCGATGGCCTGGGGATCGGCCAGGGCCGGGCGACCGCGCCGGTTGGCGCTGGTGGCCACCACGGGGAACGGCAGTGAGTCCAGCAGTTCCGCCGTGGCTGCGTGGGCGGGAAGGCGCACGCCGATCCATCCGTCCTGGGCGGCGGCCTCCAGACCCCGGGGCACTCCCGGCAAGACCAGGGTCAGGGGGCCGGGCCAATAGCGCTGGGCCAGTCGCCGCGCCATGGGGGACAGGCGCCAGCGGAGCTCGTCCTGCTCCAGGGGCCGGAGCGATCCCACGTGCCAGGTCAGCGCCTGGCCCGGGGAGCGGTCCTTGATCCCGCGCAGTCGCTCCACCGCCGAGGGCAGGTCGGCCCGTGCGGCGAGTCCGTAGACCGTTTCCGTCGGCACGGCCACCACGCCCCCGTCGGTGAGCACGCGCATCGCCAACTCCCGCGCCGCGGCGGGGCCCTGGCGCGCGGTCGATCCGGCCCGGCCGCGCCGCCGGGGCCGGACCTGCCGCCGGCCTCGGATCGCGGCCCGCGGGGCGCACCGGACTCGCTCCGGGGCTCGCTCCAGGGCAGGACCGCGGCGGGCGCGGGCTCGATGGAATCGGTCATGGCGTCAGTCGCAGGATTCAGGTGGACGGGCCCGGGAGAGACGAATGCCCCGAAGTGCTAGCCTATCGGGCTCGCAGGGCCTTCTCCACCCGCGAGGCCCCCCGCCGATGTCCCTTGCGCCCCCCTCCGACTCGAGCCACTCGGCCCATGGGCACGACGTGCCCCGGCCGGACCCGGCCCGCGAGCCCGGCGCGGCCCCGGAGGGCCCCAGGCCCCCGCGGCCGGGCGGCGGCGCGGACTCCGTCTCGCCCGAGCCCTCGGCCGAGCCTTCGGGGCGCGAGGGCGGCGCGCGGGCGCCGCGGCCGCGCACGCCCGCGGAGCAGGTGGCCTTCCTCTCGCGCCTTGCGAGCGGCCTGGCCCACGAGATCAAGAACCCGCTCTCGACCATGGCGATCAACCTGACCCTGCTCGAGGAGGAATGGACCCGTGCCGCGGCCGGTCGCACGGCCCAGCCCGAGGAACTCTCGCCCCGGGAGCAGCGCTCGCTCCGGCGCGTCAAGACCCTGCAGCGCGAGGTGCAGCGCCTCGAGCACATCGTGCAGGAGTTCCTGCGCTACGCGAAGGGCGGCGAGATCAACCGCGCCCCGAAGGACCTGGCCCAGTTGCTGCGGGATCTCTTGGAATTCGTCGAGCCCGAGGATTCCCGCGGCGGCATCCGCCACCACGTGGACCTGCAGGTGGGTCTGCCCCTGGTGCTGATCGACGAATCCGCCATCCAGCAGGCCCTGCTCAACCTGCTGGTCAACGCGCGCCAGGCCATGCCCGGCGGCGGCGAACTCCTGGTGCGCCTGCGCCGGGACGGCAACTGGGTCGAGTGCTCGGTCACCGACACAGGCATCGGCATGCGGCCGGACCAACTGGCCCACTGCTTCGACGAATACTGGTCGGACAAGAAGGGCGGCACGGGGCTGGGCCTGTCCACCGCGCGGCGCATCGTCGAGGAGCACGGCGGCTCGATCACGGTGGTCAGCGAGGTGGGACGGGGCACGTCCTTCACGCTCTATCTGCCGCTGTTCGTGGAGCTCGCCGGGGAACGGCGTCAGCGCGGCGCCGGGCGGACCCTGGAAGCCCAGACGCCCCAGCCCGAGCATCCCAGCGCAGGAGGAATCCAGTGAACCCGCCGGCTCCGCACGCGCAACCGCAGAAGGTCCCGCGCGTCCTGATCATCGACGACGACGAAGGCCACGCCGAGGCCCTGTGCGAGGGCCTGGAGGTGGAGGGCTACCAATGCCAGCGCGCCCACTCGGGCCGCGAGGGCCTGGATCGCATGGCCGAGGCCACCTACGACGCGATCCTGACCGACCTCGTGATGCACGAGGTGTCGGGCCTGGAGGTGCTCAAGCAGGCGCGCACCCTGCAGCCCGACGCCGTGGTGATCCTGATCACCGGCCACGGCTCGATCGAGAACGCCGTGGACGCCATGCGGCTCGGCGCGGCGGACTATCTGCCCAAGCCGGTGCGCATCTCCGAGCTTCGCACGCGCCTCGCCCGGGCCCTGGAGGCCGGCCTGTTGCGGCGCACGAACCTGGACTTGCGTCGGGCCCTCGATGAGCGCTTCGGGTTCGAGGGGCTGGTGGGCCACTCGCCGTCCATGCGGCGCGTGTTCGACATCCTGCGGCAGGTCTCCGCCACCACGGCCACGGTGCTGATCCTGGGGGAGAGCGGCACCGGCAAGGAGCTGATCGCGCGGGCCGTGCACAACAACTCCAGCCGCAAGGAGGGCCCCTTCGTGGCGGTCAACTGCGCGGCGCTGTCCGAGGGACTGATCGAGAGCGAGCTGTTCGGGCACACCAAGGGCGCGTTCACCGGCGCCATCAGCGCCAAGGAAGGCCGCATCGTGTACGCCGACGGCGGCACGCTGTTCCTCGACGAGGTGGGCGACATGCCGCTCTCGACCCAGGCCAAGCTCCTGCGCGTGCTGGAGACCCGCGAGGTGCTGCCGGTGGGCGGCAATCAGACGCGCAAGGTGGACATCCGGCTGGTGGCGGCCACCAATCGCGACCTGAAGGCCATGGCCAAGACCGGGCAGTTCCGCGAGGACCTGCTGTTCCGCCTGCAGGTGGTCACGATCGAGCTGCCCCCCCTGCGCGATCGCGCGGGCGACGTGCCGATGCTCGTGGACCACTTCATCGGCGAACTGTCGGCCCTGCACGGCCGCAACGTGCGCGGCATCAGTCCCGAGGCGCGCACCCTGCTGGTGCGCTACGACTGGCCCGGCAACGTGCGCGAGCTGCGCAACGTGATCGAGAACATGGTGCTCCTGGCCCGCGGCGAGGTGCTCGGCCCCCAGGACGTGCCCGAGAGCGTCCACGAGCACAAGGGCGACGGGGCGCGGGCCGGCGGCTACGAACTGGCGGGCCGCTCCCTGGCCGAGGTGGAGCGCGCCGTGATCCAGGCCAACCTGCAATTGGCGGATGGCAATCGCGAGAAGGCCGCCCGGATCCTGGGCATCGGCGAGCGCACGCTGTACCGCAAGCTCAAGGAATACGAACTGTCTTGAACGAGGCGCAAACTCCGAGCCTGTTCGACGTTGCGGAAAACCGCGCCTTGGTGGCGCGAATTTCGCGCCTCTCGGCCGACGCGCGGCCCCAATGGGGCAAGCTCAGCGTGTCGCGCATGCTGGTGCACTGCCAGCGGCCGCTCGAGGTGGCCACCGGCGAGTTGAAGCTCCAGCGCAACCTGATCGGGTTTCTCTTCGGCGGCCTGGCCAAGCGCAAGCTCACCCAGCCGGGGCCCTTCAGCCGCAACATGCCCACCGCGCCGCAATTCAAGGTCGCGGAGGAGCCGGAGTTCGGCGCCGCGCGCGCGGGACTCGTGCGACTGGTGGAGCGCTTTGCCGCCGAGGGGCCCGGGGTGCTCTCACGGGATCCGCACCCGTTCTTCGGGCCCCTGACCCAGCAGGAATGGGACACGCTGCAGTGGAAGCACCTGGACCACCACCTGCGGCAATTCGGCGTGTGAGGCGCGGATCCCCGGGAGCTTTTCGACCCTGAACCGGTCCGCCCGGCCTGGGGCCCTGGAACGGGAAGCGGGCCGGGCGCCGCGAACCCAGGGTGACGCGGGAGTCACCGTGGAGCCCCCCGGGACCGCCTTTCCGCGGCATTTTCTTGCCGGACCACCCCGTGCTGCGGATCCGCGCTAGTGTCCTGCGACGCCTGGGCAGGTTTCGTCCATCCAAAGGCGGTCCACGGGACCGCCGTTGTTCGAGGAGATTTTCATGTCTCGAATCCATGTGCTTCTGGGACTGGTGCTGTTCTCACCGTGCGCGGCCGCCCAACTGGGCGTGGTGTCGGTCAGTCCGCCGCTGAATGCCAACCATCGCGCGCCCAACGAGGCCGTGGTCGTCGATTTCGATCGCCCCCTGGCTCCCGCTTCGATGGCCCACCTGCGCGTCTACGGCTCCGTCAGCGGACCGGTCGAGGGCGCGCGCACCCTGGAGAACGGCGACACGCGCCTGCGCTTCGTTCCCGAGCGTGCCTTCCTGGCCAACGAGATCGTCACCACGACGATGGACGAGCAGCTCCAGGCGGCCGACGGATCGTTCCTGCGCACCCAGGGCTACGTGGCCTCCTTCCGCGTCGCCACGGCCCCCGCGCCGCGCCAGTTCAATTTCCATTCCTCCTGGAGCGTCAGTCCCGCGGTGTTCGCGCGCATCTACGGAGGCCAGACCTGCGACTTGAACGACGACGACTTCAGCGACCTGGCGGTGATTTGCGAGAACGCCTCCGACGTGCGCGTGTACCTGTCCAACCACGACGCCACGGGAGCCTTCGGTCCCATGTTCGGACCGCCCAACTCCGCCGGCAACACGCCCAGCCCCAACGAGAACGCCGACATGAACGGCGACGGTCGGATCGACCTGGTGACCTGCGACAACGTGGGCGGCACGGCCTCGGTCCTCCTGGGCAACGGGGACGGCTCTTTCCAACCCTCGGTGCAGTACCTGTTCACCGTCTCGGGCACCCACGGCATGGCGGTGCTCGACTGTGACGGCGATGGGGACACTGACGTGGCCCTGGCGGGCAACGACCAGGTGATCCTGCGGCGCAACAACGGGGATGGGACCCTGGCCGCCGCCACGGCCATCAACACGGCGGTCAACAACGACTACGGCCTGACCGCGGCGGACATGAACAACGACGGCATCGTGGACCTGGTGGTCGGCGGCACCACCGGCACGGTCATGGTGCTGCTCTCCAACGGGGACGGCAGCTTCGCGGCCCAGCCCGCGGTGGCATCCGGAGGGCACTGCTGGATGATCGTGGCCGCGGACGTGGACGGCGACCGCAACATGGACATCTCGATCGCCAACGGGTCGGCCCAGCGGGGCTCGGTGCTCAAGGGCAACGGCAACGGCACGCTTCAGGCTCCCTTCTCCACGCCGCCGGTGGGTTTCATGACCGCCACCGACTTCGGCGATCTCGACGGCGATGGGGACATCGACTGGGTGCTGTCCAGCTTCGGCGGCGGGGTCTGGCAGGTCTGGCGCAACACCGGCGCGGGGGCTTTCGTGTTCGACCAGACGATCAACGCGACGAGCAATCCGGCCTGCTGCTCCCTGCTGGACATCGACGGCGACCGGGACCTGGATCTGGCGCTCTTCGACGAAATCGCCGACACGGTGACGATCCGCGAGAACGGCACCCTGGATGCGCCGATCTTCTGCGAGGGCAGCGCGGCGGCCTGCCCCTGCGGCAACGGCGGGCTCTCCGGTCACGGCTGTGAGAATTCCCGCGGAACCGGCGGCGGCCTGCTCCTGGCCCAGGGTCTGCCCAGCGTCGCCAACGACAGCCTGGTGCTCAACGTGGGGGGGCTGCCTCAGAGCGCCGTGACGCTCGTTCTGCAGGGCACGGGCCCCGGGTCCGCGCCGATCTTCGACGGCATCCTGTGCCTGGGGGGCACGATCAAGCGCTTCCCCGCCCTGACGGCGAGCAACGGCTTCGCGAGCCTCAGCGCCGCGTCCGCGGGTGCGCCCCTCTCGGTGATCGGCGGCGTGCCCCTTCCCGGCGGCGTGTTCCGCTACCAGGCCTGGTACCGCGACAACCAGCCCTTCTGCACCGCCGGCGCCGCCAACACGAGCAACGGCATCACGGTCACCTGGACACCGTAGGGGGGCCGCCGGGGTCGGCGGGCGGCTGGATCAGGGGTCGTCGGGATCCACGGGCCGGCCCCTGTCGGCCCCGTCCCGGCAATTCGATTCCGGTTCTGCGCGCGCGTCGCGCCGCCGCCTCGTCCGCTTTCCTGGGGCGGCTCGGCTTTCGGGTGCCGCGGGGCGCGGAGCCGGACGGCACCCTCCGGGACCCGGCCCACGTGCCGACGGTACCCGCCGGGGCGGAACTGCACCTTTCCGCTCACGGCGGCGACGGCGATATCGGCGGCGTGGTGCTCTTCGAAGTGGACGACGTGAACCGGCTGTTCGCCGAGTTCACGGCCCGGGGCGTGGCGATCCAACTGCCACCCAAGGACTGGACCCGGGGACAGCGGGAATTCACCGTGCGCGACCCCGAACGCAACTCCCTGCGCTTCTGCTCGCCCCTGCGGGACCGCCCGCCTGGGGAGCCGAGGTCCCCGGGCACCCGTTCCCAGGGGCTTCGGGTCCCCGAGGCCCCGGCCTACCTGCCACGCTGGCAGGTACGCCGGGTTGGGCATCCGGCCCCTGCCAGCATGGCAGTCCCGTTTCCCGCCTCGCCGTCCTAAATCCTTTTGGAATCGAATCTTAGATCGTGCCTGGCCGCTGGCACGGCGTTTGAACCCCGAGGCGCGGTCGCAGAACCCCAAGAGCACACATGGCACAGCAAGGCAAGATCATCGGCATTGACCTCGGCACCACGAACTCCGTGGTGGCCGTCATGGAGGGTGGCGAGCCCGTCGTCATCACCAACCTCGAGGGCTCGCGCACGACCCCCTCGGTCGTGGCCTTCCAGGATGGGACCAATCGCCTCGTCGGTGCCCCCGCGAAGCGTCAGGCCGTCACCAACCCGACGCGCACCATCGCCTCGATCAAGCGCTTCATGGGGCGCCGCCACCGCGAGGTCGCCTCGGAGGAGAAGCTGGTCCCGTACAAGCTCGTCGGCGGCTCGGAGGACCTGGTCAAGGTCGACGCCGACGGCCGGCAGTTCACGCCGCCCGAAATCAGCGCCATGGTGCTGGCGGCGCTCAAGGAAGCCGCGGAGAACCACCTGGGCGAGAAGGTGACCCGGGCCGTGATCACGGTGCCCGCCTACTTCAATGATGCCCAGCGCCAGGCCACGAAGGACGCGGGCACCATCGCCGGCCTGCAGGTCGAGCGCATCATCAACGAGCCCACCGCGGCCACGCTGGCCTACGGCCTCGACAAGAAGAAGAGCGGCAAGGTGGCGGTCTACGACCTGGGCGGCGGCACGTTCGACATCTCGATCCTCGAGATCGGCGACGGCGTCTTCGAGGTGCTCGCCACCAACGGCGACACGCACCTGGGCGGCGACGACTTCGACCAGGTCCTGATCGACTGGGCCGCGGACTCGTTCAAGCGCGACTCCGGCATCGACGTGCGCAAGGACCCCATGGCCCTGCAGCGCCTGAAGGAGGCCTGCGAGAAGGCCAAGTGCGAGCTGTCGAGCTCGATGCAGACGGACATCAACCTGCCCTTCATCACCATGGACGCGTCGGGGCCCAAGCACCTGCACTACTCGCTCTCGCGCGCCAAGTTCGACTCGCTCACCGAGTCGCTGGTCGAGCGCACCAAGGGCCCTTGCCTGCAGGCGCTCAAGGACGCCGGGCTCGAACCGTCCAAGATCAACGAGGTGATCCTGGTGGGCGGATCGACGCGCACGCCCGCCGTGCAGGCCATGGTCAAGAAGATCTTCGGCCGCGAGCCGAACAAGAGCGTCAACCCCGACGAGGCCGTGGGCATCGGCGCGGCGATCCAGGGCGGCATCCTCGGCGGCGAGGTGTCCGACGTGGTGCTGCTCGACGTCACCCCGCTGTCCCTGGGAATCGAAACCCTGGGCGGCGTCAGCACGCGGCTGATCGAGCGCAACACCACGATCCCGACCTCCAAGGGCCAGGTGTTCTCCACCGCCAGCGACAGCCAACCCTCGGTGGAGATCCACGTCCTGCAGGGCGAGCGTGAATTCGCCCGCGACAACCGCACCCTGGGCCGCTTCCACCTGGACGGCATCGCACCCGCGCCGCGGGGCATGCCGCAGATCGAAGTGACGTTCGACATCGACGCCAACGGCATCCTCAACGTCAAGGCCAAGGACAAGGGCACCGGCAAGGAGCAGCACATTCGCATCGAGTCCTCCTCGGGCCTCTCCCAGGCGGACATCGAACGCATGCGCCGCGAAGCCGAGGCCCACGCGGCCGAGGACAAGGAGCGCCGCGAGTTGGTGGATCTGAAGAACCACGCCGAGCAGACGCTGCACCAGGCCGAGAAGTCGATCCAGGAGCACAAGGACAAGCTCCCGGCGGCGGACCTGGAGGCCATCGAGAGCGCCAAGGCGGGTCTCAAGAAGGCCATCGAGGGCGGCACGAAGGAGGGCCTCAAGCAGGCCGTGGACGAGTTCCAGGCCAAGCTCACCAAGCTCGGCGAGGTGGTCTACAAGGCCCAGCAGGCCGGAGCCGGCGGTCCCTCGTCCGCGGGTGCCGGGCCCGCAGGCGGCCCCGCGGCGGCCGGACCCGGCGGCCGAGGCGCCAATCCCCCCAACCCCGACGAACCGGTGGACGCCGACTTCGAGGTCAAGGCCTGAGCGGCTCGAACAGGCAGAGCTCCCGCTGACGCACGGGCGCGCCCCGCATCCTCCCCGGAGGAGGCGGGGCGCGCGGCTTTCGGGGGCGCTGGTGTGCGAGTTCGATCAGCCGCTGCTGTGAAAGCGCACACTGCCTGCGGCGGCGACACTCCGGCGCGAGTTTTCAGCGGATCGCTCCAACGGCGCGCAGGCTTCGCGCGTTGTGACCCAGGGGAGCTGGAGCTACCCTCTTCGCCCGTGATCACCGTCGAGCACCTGACCCGCCGCTTCGGCGCGCACACCGCCATCGAGGACCTGAACTTCCACCTCGACGCCGGCGAGGTGGTGGGTTTCCTCGGCCCCAATGGCGCGGGCAAGACGACGACGATGCGCATCCTGACCGGCTACTTGCCGGCCAGCTCGGGCAGCGTGCGCATCGCGGGCCTGGACGTGCTGCGCGACTCGCTCTCCGTGCGCCGGCAGTTGGGCTACCTGCCCGAGTCGGTGCCGCTGTACCGCGAGCTCAGGGTGCGCGAGATGCTGACGTTCCAGGCGCGACTGCACGGGATGTCCTCGCGGGAGTCGCGCCCGCGGATCCGGCAGGTGCTGGAGCGCGTGCGCATCGCCGAGCGCGAGGAGAGCCTGGTGGGTTCCCTGTCGCGGGGCCAGCGCCAGCGCGTGGGCCTGGCCGTGGCGCTCCTGCCCCGGCCCAAGGTGTTGATCCTGGACGAACCCACCAGCGGACTCGATCCGCTGCAGCGACTGGAGATGCGCGCGCTGCTGCGCGAACTCGCGCGCGAGCACACGGTGCTGCTTTCCTCGCACATCCTGCCCGAAATCGAGGCCGTGTGCGGCCGCGTGATCATCCTCAACCACGGTAGGATCGCCGCCGACGGCACGCCCGAGCAATTGGTGCGCGGGCTGGGCCAGAAGAGCGCCGTGCGCCTGGAGGCCGTGGTCAAGGACCCCGCCGAGGCGGCGCGGCTCCTGGCCGGGATCCGCGGCGTGGGCGAGGTGCGGGATCAGGGCCGCTTGGGCATCCACCACGTCTTCGACGTGCATTGCGAGGAGGACCTGCGCGAGGACGTGGGGGCGCTCGCCCATCAGCGCGGTTGGGCGCTGCGGGAGTTGTCCTGGAAGCGGCCGACGCTGGAGGAGCTGTTCGCGAGCATCGCTCTGGATCTGGAGCGCGAACACGCCGGCCCCGAACCGTCCGGCCGCCCGGGCGCGGCGGGCAGTTCACGGGCCCCGAGCCTCCCCGGCACGGCCCGCCCGGCGGACTCCGCGGGCGGGCTCCTGGTGCTCGCGACCCAGCCGGGCCCGAGCACGGCGCCGGCGCCCGGGACCCCGGGGACACCGATGGCGCCGGGGACCCCGGGGGCGGAAAAGAAGCCGCTGCCCCTGGGCACCAAGACGCCGCCGCGTCCCGCCTACAACCTCAATCCGTTCGAAGCCGGCGCCCACCGGGACCTGTCGAAGCCCGTCGATCCGGCGGCTCCCCAGGCCGAGGGCCCCGCGGAACGAGGACCGGGCGGGACGGACTGCAAGCCATGAGCGGCCTCTGGACGATCCTGCGGCGCGAGCTGGCGGGCCTGTTCTTCTCGCCACTGGCCTGGGTGCTGCTCTTCGCCGCCCTGGCGCTCAACGGGGCCATGTTCGTGCTCTACGTGGGGCTCACGGATGGGGCGGTGGACGATTCGCTCTCCAACGCCCTGGGAACCGCCTGGCCCTATTGGGCCATGATGGCGGTGCTGCCGCCGCTCCTGACCATGAAGATGATCAGCGAGGAGTCGCGCGCCGGCGTGCTGGAGTTCCTCCTGACCGCGCCCGTCAGCGACTGGGCGGTGGTGGCCGGCAAGCTGCTCGCAGCCACCACGTTCATGGCGCTCCTGTGGTCCAGCGCCCTGTTCTACGGATTGGCCCTGGCCTGGCTCGGCGCCGCCCCCGATTGGCCCGTGCTGCTGGGCTCCTATCTCGGCGCCGTGCTGGTTTCGGCGCTGTTTTGCGGCATCGGCCTGGTGGCGAGCGCGGGCACGGGCACGCCGCTTCTGGCCGCGTTTCTGGCCTTCGTGGCCAACATCGTGGTGCTGCTGCTGCCGTTCCTGGCCAAGCTCGCCGGTGCCGCGCCCGACAATTGGCGCGGGGCCTTCAGTCGCCGCGTGGACGTGATCGCCCGGGTCCAGGGTTCGTTCACCCTGGGCGTGATCGACTCGTCCCACGTGATCTTCTTCGTGGTCTGGACGCTGTTCGCGCTGTTCCTGGCCACGCGCCTGGTGGAATCGAGGCGCTGGCGATGAAGCGCGCGGAGTACCAACCGGTTTCCGCCTGGACCCGCCTGCGCATCGGCGCGTCGGTGGCGCTGTCCCTGGTGCTGTTCCTGGCCTCCGCGGGGCTGGTCACCTGGCTCGCCGAGCGGCCCGGCCTGCGCGTGCGGGCCGACCTGACCCAGTCGCGGCGCAACACGCTCGATCCCGTGCTGGCCGACATCGTGGGCAAGCTGCCCGACCAGGCGCTGGTCGAGGTGTTCTTCAAGCCCATGCCGAAGCACCTGGCCGCCGCCGGCACCGAGGCCCAGGGGCGCATGCGCGACCTGTTGATCGTGCTGCAGAACTCCGCCCCCGACAAGGTGAAGGTGGTGGACCATTCCAGTGAGGACGTGGCCACGGCCCGGGAGGCCCTGAGCCGCCTGCGGGTGGATGGCGACGAATTCGGCCTGATCGTCGTCCATCGCGGCAAGAACCGCGCACGGCTCGCGCTGTTCAAGGAGATCGCCGAGCTGGACTTCGGCAGCATCGATCCCAACCGCTACGTGCCGGCCCGGGTGGCGGTGTTCCGCGGCGAGGAGGCACTGGCCGCCGCGCTCAAGCGCGTCAGCGCCGACACGCAGCCGAAGCTGTACTTCACCACCGGACACGGGGAGCGCGAGCTGTACGCCGCGGCGGCGAGCGGCGGCGGCGAGAATCGGGATCTGGGCGCCCTGGCGAGCGCGCTGGTGGCCGACGGGTTCGAGATCGAGCGCTTCGAAGGTCAGGGAGCCGCCGTGCCCGGCGACTGCGCCGCCCTGGCGGTGGTGGACCCGACCCAGGCCCTGTCGGAGTCCGAGCTGGGCGAGATCCACGCCTACGTGGAGCGGGGCGGGCGACTCTTGATCACGGGGAGCCACCGCGATCCCGACGGTCCGGGCAGCACGCGCGAGCTGGCCGCGCGCTTCGGCGTGGACATCGGCCTGGGCTACGTGGCCGAGCCGATCCCAGGTCCCAACGGCCTGATGGTGGGCCTGCCCGCCTGCGCGAATCTGTTCGGCACCGGCCCCTCGGCCCTTTCGGTGCGCCACCCGGTCACCGAATCGTTGTCCAAATTCGGCCGCACCGTGCTGTCCCAGTTGGCGCGGCCCCTGTCGCGCAAGAGCCCTTCCTCCAACATGGTGCTGACGGAGCTCCTGCGCAGCAGCGAGGATTCCTGGGTGGATCTGCCCAACGACTCGGGCGTCCACGATTGGCGGCCCGACAAGTCCCTCGAAGTGGCGGGCAAGCGCTCGACCCTGGCCTCGGCGGTGCAGATCACCCTGGCCGACGGGACGGCCTCCGCCGCGGAAACACGCCAGGGCCGGGTGATCGTGCTCGGCTCGCCGGAAGTGCTCACCAGCAGCGCCATGGAGACCAACAAGGACTTCGCGCTCAACGCCTTCAACTGGCTCGCCGCGCGCGAGTATCGGCTCAGCGTGGCACCGCGCACGGACCTGCGCCGCGTGCTCGAGGTCCACCAGGGCGACCGGTTGGTGAAGCTGCGTTCCGTGGCCTTGTTCCTGCTGCCGGGGTTGTGCCTGCTCCTGGGGCTGTTCACCTGGCACCGGAGGCGGCGTTGAACTTCCCCCGGAACGGTCCTCATGGGCGGCCCACCGCCGCGGGGCGGTGCTGACATGGGATCGCGCAATGTCTGGTGGCTGCTCTTGGCGGTGCTGACCCTGGGGGGGCTGGTGCTGTGGCAGCTGGACCGCGAACAGGCGGGCGCCTTCGCCAGCGATCGACCGCTGTTCGAGGGCCTGCGGCCCGAACGCCTGAGCTCCCTGCGCCTGGACCAACTGGAGCGCGGCCTGCAACTCTCCATCCATCGGGACGCCGACGGTTCCTGGCAGATCGTCGATCCCTTGGATTTCCCCGCCGAGTTCGGACTCCTGGAGCGGCTCTTCGAGTCGGTCTCGCGCAACCGCGGCCTGCCGGTGGAGCATCCGGACCTGGCGGCCCTGTCGCTTGCTCCGCCCCGCGCGGTGCTGGAACTGGTGGAGGAACTGCCCGAGGGGCCGCGCAAGCTGCGCCTGGAACTCGGCGCCCGCGACATCGACGGCAAGAGCGTCTTCGTGCGCGCCGACGGCGTGGTGCTCTCCACCCTGCGCAACGTCGAGAACTGCCTGGACCGGGACCTCTCGGACTGGCGCATGCGGCGCGTGCTGGTGCTCGATCCCGCGCGCGTGGTTTCCGTGCGCCGCAGCGGGCTCTACGCCCTCGATCCGGCGGCGGGAGTCATGGACTTCGCCCTGGAGGCGGCCTCCAGCGAGGCGGGCTGGCAGGCCACTGCCCCCTGGTTGGCAGCCCTGGATCCGGCGGCCGTGGGGTCCCTGCTCACCACCGTCTGCAACCTGCAGGCGCGGACCTTTCTGGCCGACTCGGCGGTGGAGGCCGCACGCTTCGGCCTGGAGTCGCCGGACCTGAGGCTGGAATTGGGCCTGGAGAACGGAGAGGAGGTGGCACTCCTGTTCCGCCATGACCCCCCATCCGAGAGCTGGTCCTGCCAACGCGAGGGCTCGGTGCACGTGTTCCGCGTGGACTCGGTCAACGTGATCTACCTGGCCGTGCCGTCGGAGGCCTTCCTGGACCCGCGGCTCGTGCGCGAGACGCGCGAGGACGTGGAACGCATCGAGGTGCTGCGCGCCGCGGGTTCCTTCGCGCTGCGGCGCGATGGGAAGCGCTGGCTCCTGGGTCTCTCCCAAGGTGCTTCGGCGGTGGGGGAGATTCCCGCCGATGCTCCGGCCGCCCTGGACTTGATCGGCGCGCTGGAGGACGCCCGCGCCGCGCGCTTCCTGCTGGACGATCCGCCCGAATTCGGCGCGGCCGGGGCAATGGTCACCGTGCGCCTGATCGCCAAGGGCCGCACGCACGAGGTGGAATTCGGCGCGGCCCACGAAGTGAGCCCGGGCGTTCCCGGCCGCCTGTTCCGCCGCCGGGGCGAGCAGGTGCTCGGCGTGGTGGGGGACTCCCTGGTGAAGCTCCTGGAGCGCGACGCCGCGGAGTTCGTCGAGCGACAGATGATCCGCCTGCCGGAACAGGGCATCGCGGCCATCGAGCTTTCGCGCCTGGGCGTCACGCGCGTCTTCGTGCGCAACGCGGAGAGCGGCCGCTGGTCTCCCAAGGACGCGGACGTGGAGGCGCCCAAGAGCTTCCTCAAGTGCGTCGACCGGCTCCTGTCCCTGCGGGCGGACGTGGCGACGGCCCCGGACGTGCCCCTGGACCTGGTGGATCCCTGGCAGGTGGTGGTCGTCGATGGTGGGAACGTGCGCGTGACCTACCGGATCGGTCCCCTGGCCTCCGACGCGGCCCAGCACGGATTCGACGACGGCCGGCAGAGGGGCCTGGTCACCTCCAGCGGCCTGCTGGAGGATCTCTCCCGCATTCCCTGAGACTTGCGGCTTGCCCGGGCCGCCCCGGGGCCCTAGGCTCTCCCCTAACAGGCGGCAAACCAGCGTGCCGAAGCGCGGCGCTCGCCTCTCCCCATCCCTCCATGGACCAGCGCGGGATTTCCCAGGACCCCCCGGACCCCCAGGATCACAGGGCCCGCGAGCCCCAATCGCCAGGCCCCTCGCCGGGCCGTTCCGGCGAGGGAGCTCTTCCGCGGGGCGACAGCTCCGCCGGGGCCCGCGACGGGGCCCGCGCCGGGGAGCGCGCCGGGGCCCGCGACGGGGAGCGCGACGGCGATCGACCGACACGGCCGGCGCTGGCGCCGCTTTCGGTCCTGGGGGACACCCATCCGGCCCTGGCCCAGGGGGCTCTCGCGCCGCGACCGTCGCGGGGCGCTGCTCGGCGAATCCGCGGCGCCTCGGGCGTGTCCTCGATCGTCGCTTCGTTGAAGGCCAATCCCGCCCTGAGCACGCGCATCGTGCACTGGAGGGAAATGGAGCCGCGCGACGCGGACTTGCGCGATCTTCCCCCCGGGCTCGACCCCAGGCTCTCGTCCCTGCTGCGCGCGCGGGGACTGGAGCAGCTCTATTCCCACCAGCGCCTGGCCATCGATCTGGCCCTCGCGGGGGAAGACGTGCTGGTGACCACGCCCACGGCCTCGGGGAAGACCCTGTGCTACGTGGCGCCGGTGATGCAGCGCCTGCTGGAGACCGACGGCAAGGCCCGGGCCCTGTTCCTGTTCCCCACCAAGGCCCTCTCCCAGGACCAATCGGCGGCCCTCAACGGCCTGATCGGAGAACTCGGAGCGCCCTGGCACAGCTTCACCTACGACGGCGACACGCCGCCCTCGGTGCGGCGAACCCTGCGCGATCGCGGCCACATCCTGCTCACCAATCCCTGGATGCTGCACGCGGGCATCCTGCCGAATCACCCCAAGTGGTCCGAGCTGTTCCGCGACCTGTCCACGATCGTGATCGACGAGGTGCACACGCTCTCGGGCGTGTTCGGCTCCAGCGTGGCGAACGTGCTGCGCCGACTGCTCCGCATCGCGGCTCACTATGGTTCGCGGCCCCAGTTCCTCCTCAGTTCGGCCACGGTGCGCGAACCCGAAGCCCACGCGCGGGCCCTGACCGGTCGCCAGGTCCGGGTGGTCAGCGAGGACGGCTCGCCCGCCGGACCGCGCACCTTCGCGCTCTACAACCCGCCGATGCTCGATCCCATCGCCGGTCTGCGCGCCAATGCGCTGGAGGAGGCGCGGCGCCTGGCCCATCAGCTGGTGGGTCCCGGCCATCAGGCGATTTTCTTCGCCAATCGACGCACCGCGGTCGAGGTGCTGACGCGCTACCTCAAGGAGGCGGCCCACGAGTTCGGCCTCGATCCCGACGAGATCCGCGGTTACCGCGGCGGCTACCTGCCGCTGCACCGGCGCGAGATCGAGGAGGGCCTGCGGGACGGCAGCGTGAAGGTGGTGGTGGCCACCAACGCCTTGGAGTTGGGCATCGACATCGGCCGGCTCGACGTGGCTGTGTTGGTGGGCTATCCCGGCTCCCAGGCCTCCTTCTGGCAGCGCGCCGGCCGCGTGGGGCGCCGGCGTTCCCCCAGTCTGGTGGTGCAGATCGCGCGTTCGGACGCCACGGATCAATACCTGGCGGCCCATCCCGAGCACCTGTTCGGCGCGCCGCGGGAACGCCTGGGCCTCGATCCGGACAACCTCGTGATTCTTTCCGAGCAGGTGAAGTGCGCCGCCTTCGAGCTCGCCTTCACGCAAGCGGAGCTCTCCGCCGACACGCCCTTCGCCCGGGCGCCCCATGTGGCCTCCGTGCTCGACTACCTGGCCGGCGAGTCCGGCCTGCTGCACGCCAAGGAAGGCACCTGGTATTGGATGGCCGACGCCTACCCGGCCCAGGACGTGACCCTCGGCGGCGCAGGGCCCGACAACGTGCTGGTGCTCGACCAGGAATCGAAGAAGGCCATCGGGGAGATCGAGCGCGCGGCTTCGATCACCGCCGTGCACGAGGGCGCGATCTACCAGGTGGAGGGCGAGACCTGGAAGGTCGAGCGCTTCGACTACGAGAATCGCCGCGCCTACGCCAAGCGCGTGGAAAGCGACTACTTCACCGAGGCCGAAACCGACACCGAGGTGCAGGTGCTCCGGCTCGAACGCGCCGCGCGCCGCGAGCGCGAGGCGCTGGGACTGCCCCCGCCCGCGGGGGAGGACTACGGCCTGTGGACCGGCGAGGTGCACGTGACCACGCTCGCCACCCAGTACAAGAAGGTGCGCTTCTACACCCGCGAGTCGGTGGGGGCGGAGGACATCCATCTGCCCGCGGAGGAGTTGGACACCCAGGCCTGCATGCTGACCCTGTCGGAGGCCTCGGCCCGGGAACTGCTGCTGGCCGAAGGGGACCGCGGCGCGGCCTGGGCCGGCGTCGGCAAGCTGGTGCGCCAGGTGGCGCCGCTCTTCCTGCGCTGCCAGCCCGAGGACCTGGGACTCTCGGCCCAGGTGAAGTCCAAGCACTTCCGGCGGCCCGCCCTGTGCTTCTACGATCGGGTCCACGGCGGCGTGGGCCTGTCGGAACTGCTGTTCGAGAACCACCGCGAGGTGTTGCAGGCGGCGCTCGATGTGCTGCAGCGCTGCGAGTGCGAGCGCGGCTGCCCGGTGTGCGTCGGCGCGCCCGAGGAGTCGGGTGCCCTGGGCAAGCCCACCGCCGTCGCGATCCTGGAGCACCTCTGTCGCGCGCCGGGACCCGCGGAGCGCGAACTGTCGGACCTCTTGTCCGACGGAGCCTGACGGGGATCCAGGCCCACCCCGGACACGCCGTGGCCTCCCCTGAAAAACCCGCCGAATCCCAAGGGGATTTCGCCGCCCGCCTGGCGCGGACCCTGCGTACCGCCGCGGGCAAGCCCGCGCCCCCGCCGAGGACGAGCGCGATCCCAGGGGAGGCTTCGGCCGACGCTCCCTCCCGTGCCGCGGAGCCCTTGCCCGCCTGGTACCTGCGGCGGGCTGCGAACGCCGCTGCGCGCGAAAGCCAGGCCCCGGGGGGGGCCCCGGGGCAGCCGGGGAAGGCCGCGGGCGGCAACCCCTGCCCACGGCTTTGCCCGCGCGACAGGCCGGGCTCGCCCGCACCCGCGGCGCACCCCTGGGCCTGGGGGAGGGGCACAGCGCGCGCGGTTCCTTCGGGGAGCGCATCACGCGCTACGGAGCGCGGCACCTCCACGGCCACCAGGCCCTGGAGCGGGTGCTCGCGGCCCGTGGCCCGGACCTGGCGACACTGACCGGGGACCTGGGGCTCGCGGCCTTCGATCCTCGCGGCGCGACCTTCCTCGACATCGAGACCACCGGCCTTTCCGGCGGCGCGGGCACCCAGGTCTTCCTGGTGGGGCTCCTGACCCACCGGGACGGGGGCTTCGAGCTGTGGCAGGGTTTCTTGCGCTCGCCCGCCGAGGCGCCGGCGTTGTTGGAGGCCTGCGCCGAGCGCGTGGGTTCCCGCGGCCCACTGGTGAGTTTTTTCGGCAAGAGCTTCGACCGCCATCGGTTGGAGGACCAGATGCGCCTCCACGGCGTGACGCCGCCCTTCGCCGGGCGGCCGCACCTCGATCTCTATCACCCCTGCAGGCGACTCTACGGCGAGTGCTTCGGGGACGGCAGGCTCTCGACCATGGAGCGCGAGCTGTGCGGCGTGCACCGCGAGCACGACCTGCCCGGGGCCTTCGCGCCGGCCGCGTGGTTCGATTTCCTGGCGGACCGGGAGCACGACCTGGAGGCGGTGTTTCGCCACAACGAACTCGACGTGTTGAGTCTCGCCACGCTGTGCTCCCACGTGGCCGCGGTCTTGGAGCCCGGACCTCCCGGACCTCCCGAACCTGCGGCGGATCCCGCGCTCGCCGATCCCGCCCTGAGCCGCGCCCGGGCACGGGCCCTGGCGCGCGCCTTCTTGCAGCGACGGGATTGGCCGCGCACGTTGGAATGGAGCGAGCGGTCGCTGCTCCATGACGGTCTGGATCGCGAGTGCTTGGCCCTCAGGGGCCGCGCCCTGCAGCGTCTGGGCCGACTGGACGAGGCGTTGGCGGACTTCGAGGCACTCGCCCGCGCGGCGGAGGATGGACTGGCCGCCGAAGCCTGGGCCGAGGCGGCTTGGATCGCCCAGCGCCTGGGACAGCACGGGCGTGCGCGCGAGGCCCACGGGCGCGCGCGGCCCCTGGCCCTGACCCATCTGACGGGCCTGCGGGCCGCGCGGGTCGGGACGAAACTCGCCCGCATTCGGCCCCAGGGGGCGGTCGAGTCGCTATAGCGCCGTGGAGGGCCCGCGGAGGCCCGACGCCGGGGCCCGGCCGGGGAACTCCCCCTGGGGAGTCAAGTCCAGGCCGAGTTCTGCGCGAAAGCATGGGGGGAGGAGGGGGGGCGAAGTGAGAGCGGGCGGGCTCGGACCCAGAATGGTCGAGGGCAAGGGAGCGGCGGTCTGGATCCTGGGAACTGGAAGCACGCCAGGACCCGTGAGCTTCGATCCCCGGAAGGGGCTTCTGCCTCCGGGCCGCACTTCGAGGCCAGCCACGGATTCGCCTTCGTAATCGCCCGAGTACGTCTACCGGCGTACGCCCTCGGCCACAGTCCCTTCCCTATACTGCCAACCATGATCAAAGCTCCGCGCACTCAGGACGGGTCCAAGAGGTGGGGAACGGGACCCCGGCGGGCCACGGCCAGGCTCCATTGGGGTTTCGCAGGCACCCTGGTTGCCTGGCTCGCGGTGCTGCCCGCCTGCAGTTCCGGCGAGGGCGGCGGGCAGGGCTTCGAGCCCGCCCGGACCTACGAACCGGTGGGGAAGAAGATCCGCTGGGACGCCACCAGCTCCGAGCGCTTCGGCGTGTCCTCCAAGGACTTCGCCCAGTCCAGCGGCGCCCCCGCCCAGGCCGGCATGGCCTACACGGTTCCCCCGGGTTGGAGCGAATTGCCGAAGTCCCAGTTCCGCGAGGCCAACTTCCGCGTGGCCGGGGATCCCAACTCGGAGTGCTACCTGACCACCCTCGGCGGAGAGGGGGGAGGTCTGGCCGCCAACGTCAATCGCTGGCGCACCCAGATGTCCCTCGCGCCCATGTCGCCCGAGGAGTTGGCCCGCTTGCCCCAGGTGGACTGGCTGGGGGGGCGCGCCACGAGCGTCGACTTCACCGGCACCTGGACGGGCATGAGCGGCGATCACAGCGCCGAGGGTTGGCGCCTGGTGGGCTATCTGCTCGTGGAGCCCTCCCAATCGCGCTTCCTGAAGATGACCGGGCCCGGTGACGTGCTGGAGCGCGAGCTCCCGAACTTCCGCGACCTGGCGGCGTCCTTCCGCGAGGGCGGCGCGCCCGCGGACGGCGCTGCCATGGCCCCGTCGGGGGAGCTGCCCGCCGGGCATCCGCCCCTGGACGGCGCCCAGGCCCCGAAGGCCGGCCAAGCCTCCACCGCCGGCGAAGCGCCGGGGGCCGGGGCGGCTGCGGTGGTGGCGGGCAATCGCTCGGCCTCCGGCTTCGAGTGGACGCCGCCCGCGGGCTGGCGCCGGGGGGCCGAAAAGTCGATGCGCGAGATCACCTACGTGCTGGGCCAGGCCTCCGAAGGCGGCGAGGCCGAGTGCTACGTGACCCTGCTCTCGGGCTCGGGCGGGGGCATGCTCGCCAACGTGAACCGCTGGTGCGGACAGATGGGGCAGGCGCCGCTCACCGAAGGCGACCTCTCCAAGCTCGCGCGCGTGCCGATGCTGGGCAGTGAGGCCACGCTGGTGGAATTGGAGCGCGGAGCGTCCTCCAGCACCGCGCCCGAGTTCCTGCTGGGCGCTGTGTGCCTGCTGCCGGAGCGCTCGATCTTCGTCAAGCTGACCGGCCCGCGCGCGCTGCTCGAGCGCGAGCGCACGGCCTTCCAGGAGTTCTGCAAGTCCGCCCGGGACGCAAACTGAGGCCCAGGAGGATCCGGATGAAATTCATCGACGCGTTCGTCAAGGGCCTGTCCTCGATCTGGCTCTCGATCACCCTGGTCTCCCTACTGGCCCTGCTCACCTGGCTCGGCACGCTCGAGCAGGTTCACACGGGCCTGTTCGAGGTGCAGAAGAAGTACTTCGAATCCCTGTTCCTGGTGCACCAGGTGGGGCCGCTGCCGATCCCTCTGCCGGGCGCGACCCTGGTCATGGCGGTGCTGTTCGTCAATTTGATCCTGGGCGGCATCCTGCGCATGCGCAAGGGCGCCTCCACCTACGGGATCCTGATCACGCACCTCGGCATCGCGTTCCTGCTGGTGGCGGGGTTCGTCAAGGCCTACTTTTCGGTGGACGGGCACCTGACGCTCTTCGAGGGCGAGCGCGCGAACACCTTCGAGAGCTACCACCACTGGGAGATCGTCGTCCTGGAGAAGCTCCCAGACGGCAAGCTGCGCGAGGCCGTGGCTCCCGAAGGCCGTTTCCTGAAGAGCGAGGACGGCACGCGCGTCGTGCTCGATTCGGCGGAGCTGCCGTTTCAGTTGGAAGTGACGCGCTTCCTGCCCAACTGCCGCGTGATGCCCAAGGGGCCGATGTTCGAGGCTCCCCTGCCGGTGATCGACGGCTTCTTCCTGCGCGGCGAGCCCAAGGCCAAGGAGAACGAGCAGAACATCGCCGGTGCCTACGTGGCGCTCCTCGAACCCAAGACCGGCGTGCGCCGCGAGGCGATCCTGTGGGGCGCGACGAGTTCCCCCTGGACGGTCGAGGCGGACGGCCGCACGTTCGGGGTCGAGCTGCGGCGCTCCCAATACCTGCTGCCCTTCGTGCTGCGCATGGACGACTTCAAGAAGGAAGACCATCCGCGCATGACCATGGCCAAGAGCTTCTCCAGCGACGTGACGGTCTACGAAGGCAGCACGTCGCGGCCGGTGAAGATCGAGATGAACGAGCCGCTGAGGTCCCAGGGCCTCGTGCTCTACCAGTCCTCGTGGGGGCCCTCCAACGCGCGGCCCGGCGATCGGCTCTTCTCGACCCTGGCCGTGGTGCGCAACCCGGCCGACCAGTATCCGCTGTACGCCTGCATCGTGATCGCCATCGGCCTCTTGCTGCACTTCGGCACCAAGCTGCGCCGCTACATCCGCTCTGAAGTCCGGGAGGCTGCATGAAGCGCTTGATTTCCGTCCTGTGCGTGCTGCTGGCCCTGTGCTGGGCCCCGGCAGCCGCCGCGCAACACGACCACAACGCCCCGGGGCACGTGCCCCATGAGGCGGGGCCCATGCGGGCGGCGCCCTGGCCCAAGGACCTGATCGAGCTGGCCGAGGGGCTGCCGGTGCAGGACGGCGGCCGCGTCAAGCCGTTCCACACCTTCGCGGGCTTCAGCATGCTGCGCCTGAGCGGCAAGCGCTCGCTGACGACTCCCGCGGGCGACCGGCTGACGCCCACCGAGTGGATGCTCGACCTGCTGTTCTTCCCGGACCAGGCGCACACCTACGAGGTCTTCCGCGTCGACGACATCGCCGCGGTGCGCGAGTTCGGGGGCCCCACGGACGGCAAGCAGAAGCGCGACCGCTGGAGTTTCAACGAGCTCGCGCCCCACATGACCCAGCTCTTCGAGCGCGCCCAGTCCTATCTGGCCATCGACGAGAAGCAGCGCGACACCGTGCAGACCCAGGTGGTCATGCTGGCCCACAACGTCGACGAGTACGTCCGCGTTTCGCGCAAGACTTCCTTCGCCCAGGTCAAGCTGCCCGTGGGGGCCTCGGCGGGCCTCTCGCAGGTCTTCGGCGGCCGCGAGCAGATCCACTTCAGCGAATTGATCGCCAAGGTGGACGACCTGCGCAAGCTGCAGGAGGAGATCGACCGCGACCCGGCCCGTTCCGGGGAACAGGAACCCCTGAACTCGCTCTTGCAGCGGGCGGTGGACCTGGTCGAGAGCTCGGAGGCCCTGGCGATGTTCCCGCCGATCACCGACGCCACGGCCAAGCCGGCCTGGCTCACGCCCTCCGACGTGCTGATGGGCGCCTTCTCCGGGGAAGGCCGCGCCGAGGAGCACCTCTCGATGTTGGGCGACCTGGAGCGCGCCATGGAGGCCCGCGGCGACATGCCGGCCATGACCCTGGCCCTGGCGAGCTTCTCGGGCCGCGCGAAGCAGTTGGCGGACCGTCGCGGCGAGTACGAGAAGGTCCCGCTGGAACTGGTCTACTACAAGTCGAAGCTCCTGGATTACTCCCACTACGCCTTCGTGCTGGGCTTCCTCCTGGTGGCCTTCCTGTGGCTCAAGCCGAGCTCCAAGCTCCTGTACCGCGCGACGGCGCTCTCGGCCGTGACCGCCGTGGCCTGCATCACGGCGACGATCGTGTTGCGCTGCGTGATCCGCGAGCGTCCGCCGGTGAGCACGTTGTACGAGACGCTGCTGTTCGTCACCGCCGTGGGGACCCTCTCGGGTCTGATCATGGAATGGATCAACAAGAAGAAGCTGGCACTCTCGGCGGTGGTGGTGCTCGGCACCCTGGGCATCTTCCTGGCCAACCGCTACGAAGCCCTGGACAAGCGCGACACGATGCCCGAGCTCGTGGCCGTGCTCGACACGAACTTCTGGCTGGCGACCCACGTGACCGCGATCACGATCGGCTACTCCGCGGGCATGCTGGCCGCCCTGCTCGCCAACGTGTACCTGATCTCCAAGCTGTTCGGAATCAAGAAGGATGACCCGACGCACCTGAAGAGCCTGTCGCGCATGACCTACGGCGCCCTGGCCTTCGGCCTGATCTTCTCGGTGGTCGGCACGATCCTGGGCGGGATCTGGGCCAACGAGAGCTGGGGCCGATTCTGGGGCTGGGACCCCAAGGAGAACGGCGCCCTGCTGATCTGCCTGTCCCAGATCGCGATCCTGCACCTGCGCATGGGCGGCTACCTGCGCGACTTCGGCATTGCCATGGCCACGGCGTTCGGGGGCACGGTGATCGCGTTCTCCTGGTTCGGCGTGAACCTGCTGGGAGTCGGGCTGCACAGCTACGGCTTCACCAGCGGCATCCACACCGCGCTGTGGTCGTACTACATCGGCCAGTGGGGCCTGATGGCGATCTGCGGCGTGCGCCACATGATCGAGAACGCCCGCAAGGAGGCGCTCGAGGCCCAGGCTCGACCCAAGGAGCAGTTCGCTCCCGCCCGAGCCGCGGGAGGACGCGCCGGCTGAAGCAACCACGCGGCCGCACAAGGAGCTCCCCGATGAAGCTGAATCCCCTCCCCAGCGCCGCGAAGCTCCTGACCGCCGCCGCGGGAATCCTCTTGCTCACGCTAGGGTGCGCGAGTACTCCCGGTTCGAATTCCCTCTACGTCCATCCCAACGCGGATTGGTCCAACTACCAGCGGGTGGCCGTGCTGCCCCTGGAGAACTACACCAACGAGCGCTTTGCCGCGGAACGCCTGCGGGAGGTGCTCAACGTGGAGATCAACGCCCAGGGCCTGTTCGAGGCCCTGGAGCTGGGCGAGGTGAACCGGATGCTGCGCGCGCAGATGCTGGTGAACCTGGCCGAGATCGGGCCCGCGGAGACCAAGGCCCTGGGCGCTGCCCTGGGCGTTCAAGCGCTGCTGCAGGGCAGCGTGATGGAGTTCGACGAGCGCCGCACGGGCTCGGTGAACCTGCCGGACATTGCACTCTCGCTGCGCCTCGTGGACGTGGAGACGGGCCTTGTGATCTGGGCCGTGACCGACGCGCGCGCCGGCGCCAAGCTCGCCACGCGGCTCTTCGGCGTGGGGGAGGAAAGCCGGACCGAGGCCAGCGTGCGTCTGGTGCGCGAGGTGCTGGAGACGCTCGAGTAGCGCCGAGGAACCTCCATGCGGCGCGCCCTTTCCTGCGGGATCCTGGCCCTGGCCCTCGGCACGGGCCCCTTCGCGGGTCTGGCGATCGCGGCGACGTTTCCCGCCCCCGGGCCGCGCGCCCAGGCCGCGGCCGCCCGCATTCCCGGCGCGGCAAGGCCGGAGGCCCGGGCGACCGTGCGCTTCGTGATGCTCCCTCCGCGCAACCTGTCGGGCCATGACGCCGCGCCAAAGGACCTGGGCACGCGGCTGCGCCTCTCTCTGGGGGCCCGCGGGGCTGAATTCGTGCCCGCGGAGGACGTGGATCGCCTGCTGCGCGTTCACCGAGTGCGGTACACCGACTCGCTGTCCGCGGCGGAGCTGGCCTACCTCGGGGAGCGCACCGGTGCCAGTCACACGCTGATCGCGACGATCTTCGACTGCGTGCCGGGCAGCGAGCCGCGCCTCTCCTTCAGCCTGCGGGCCATGGACAACCACAGCGGCCGGCGCGTGCTGTCCGCGGCCGTGACCCTGCGCGGCGTGGACTTCGAGGGACTGTTGGGCCTGGGTCGGATCGAGGACCTCGAGTCCCTGGCCGAGGTGGCGGTGGGACAGGTGCTCCTGAAGTTCGATGCCCGCGGGATGCCCCGGGCCTGCGCCCACCGCGGCCCGGAGCAGAGCACTGTCCTGGCGCCGCAAGGGGGCCGCGCCTTCGCGCGGGCGGAGTTCGACCCGCGCGAGCTCGGCCGCATCGCCCTTCTGCCCTTCGAAAACCGTTCCGGCCACACGGACGCCAATGCCCAACTGGCCGAGTTTCTCGGCGATGCCTGGTTCAACGCCGCGGGCGTGCAGGTGGTGGAGACGGCGGACCTACGGGCCGCGCTGCAGGCGCGCAAGGTGCGCAGCATGCAGTTCGTGGACCGGCCGCAGCTCTCGGAGATCAGCCGCGGCCTGGGCGTGCGCTACTTCGCCATGGGATCCATCGACCGTTGGGGCGACGAGGTCCTGGTGGAAGACCAGCGCTTCCCGGAGCTCGAGGTCTCCCTGCAGATCCTCGACGTCGAGAGCGGCCGCATCGTGGCCGGCGCGACGATCGTTCGACGCGGCAGCGACTATCAGACCCTGCTCGGTCTGGGCGCGGTGCGCGACCCGGCGGAGCTGGCCCGCCGCGCGGCCCGTGAGCTCGTGGCGGCCTTTGGAGGTTGAGCGGAGAATCACCATGAAGTCCAAACTCCCCCAGTCCACTTCCAGGGGAATTCCCGCGGCGATCGCCGGCCTGTTCCTGGCGCTCTTCCCCTCGCAGGCTGTGCTGGCCGCCGGTCCCGCGACGGCGCCCCAGGCGGCCGGACAGAGCCCGGCCGCAAGCCAGGCCCCGGAAGCCCCACAGGCCGGGCAACCGACCCTGGGACCCACGGCGGCCCCCGCAGAGGTTCCTCCGCCGCCGATCGTGCTGGCGGTGGTCAACGGCACCGAACTCACCTTCGACGTCGCCTACGAGACCTTCCTGGCCTCGCACACCGGCCACGGCGTGCTGGTGCGCGGCGCGGACGCCGTGCGTGAACTGGCGGGCCGGCTGGTGGAGCGTGAGCTGTTCCTGATGGAGGCCGAGACCCTGGGCGTGCCCGCGGAACGGGACGTGGTGGACGTGATTGCCTCCTACCACGATCAGGTGGCCTCGGACGTGTACTGGACGAGCGAGGTCCAGGACAAGGTCGTGGTCACCGATGGGGACGTGGAGAGCTTCTACGACAAGACCGATGTGGCCCTGGGCCTGACGCTGATCGTCACCGCGACGCAGGCGGAGGCCCTGGCCCTGCGCCTGCGCGCAGAGGCCGGCGAGGACATGGCCCAACTGGCGCGCAGTGCCTCGATCCACGAGTCGCGCAACTTCGACGGCGCGCTGACCCTGGTGCGGCGCGGCGAGTTGTTCCGCGGCCTGGAGGGCCCCGCCTTCCAGCTCTCCGAGCCCGGCAGCCTGACCGAGGTGGTCGCCGTGGAAACCGGGTTCGCCTTCGCGCGCCTGGACCAGCGCTCGATCAACACCGACCGGCCGCCGCGGGAGAAGGCGCTGCCCCAGATCCGCGGGATCCTGGTGGAGCGCGCGCAGAAGAAGCTGGCCGCCGACCTGGAGGCGCGGCTGCTGGAGGGGGGGGCGGTGGAGATCGACGAGGCGGCCTTGACGCGCGAGAACCTGCTCGAAGGTCCGGACGGGAAGTCGATCGTGGCCCGGGCCTTCGGCGAGAGCCTCTCCTTGGACGAACTGCGCGCGGGATTGGACCTCGAGAAGCTTCGCGCCGCGGAACCCGCGCCGGGACAGTCGGGCACGGAAACCGGCGTGTTGCTCGCCAAGCAGTGGGTGCGCGGCCGCGGTTTGGTGGCCGCGGCGCGACGTTCGGGTGTCTTCGAGTCGCCCGAGGTGTTGCGGCGCGTGAACAGCTTCCGCCGCGACGTGCTGCTGAAGACCCTGTGCGACAACTACGTCTGGCCGGACTGCGAGCCCAGCGAGGCGGAGCTCTTCAAGTACTACGAGGAGCGCGCGTCGAGCGAGTTCACCTCGCCGTTGGAAGTGCGTCTGGCCTACATCGTGGTGCCGAGCCTGGAGGAGGCCCGCGCCGTGCGGGCGCGCCTCGACGGGGGCGAGGACTTCGAGAAGCTGGCGCGGGAAGTGTCCAAGGACGCGGCCTCGGCCATGCACGGCGGCCGCATCGGATGGGTCAAGCCAGGGGAGCTCCTGCCCCCGGTGGAGGCCGCGCTGCAGGGACTGCCGAAGGGGGGCCTCGACGGTCCCATCGAGACCGCCGAGGGCTGCTTCCTGCTGCGCGTGCTGGACCGCAAGGAGCCCATGAGGATTCCCTACGAGCGCGCCCGGCGCGCGGCGGAAGCGGCGCTGATCAAGCTGCGTCACCAGGAGGCCTACAACACCTGGGCCAAGGCCCTGCGGGAGCGGGCCGAGGTGCAACTGGTCGAGGAGGGCGTGCAGCAGGCCGTGGCGTGGCTCGATCAGGAGGCCCAGCGCCGCGCCGATTCGGCGGCGCGGCGGGCCAAGCCCCTGGGGGAAAAGCCCGCGGGACACGACGCCGCCGCGGCCCCCGCGCCTCGACCTGCCGGCTCCCGGCCGGCCGCGGAGGGTGAGAAGCCGTGACCAAGGGCCCTCGCACCGGCTGGCTCAACGCCGCCCGGGCTTTGGCCCTGGGGGTGGGACTCGCGGCCGTGATCGCCATGGCCTGCGAGTCCTCGCGGCCCCGCGGCGCCGGAGCCCGGGCCGCCCGCGAGGGGGCCGTGGAGGACGCGGGTGCCGCGAACCGCGGCGGGGCGCCCCAAGCACCGGAGACAGCAGGGACAGCTGGGGCCCCGGATCCGCTCGCGGCCGAGGGACCCGCGGCGCGCACCGCGCCGAAGGCCGCGGGGGAGCCCCAGGGCCGGACCGGACTGGAGCCCCGCACGGGCCGGCCGGCGCGCACTGCCCGCAGCTGCGTCGAGTGCCACGGGGAATTCGTGCAGCAGCTCGCGGGGCGGACGCTGCACTTCCCGGACCTGGCCCTGCGCTGCGAGGACTGCCACGACAAGCACGGACTGGTGGGCGTGCTCAAGCTCAAGGCTCCCGAGCGCGAGCTGTGCCTGGGCTGCCACGATCAGGGGACCCTGCGGGAATCCGCGGCCCACGCCCATGCCCCGGGCGCGGAAGTCCAGTGCTCCGCCTGCCACGATCCCCACGCCTCCACTGAGAAGCAGCTCCTGCTCGCCCCCGGCGCGAGCCTGTGTTTCCGCTGTCACGACAAGACGGAATTCGAGACGGGCAGCGTGCATGCCCCGGTGAAGGACGGCTGCCTGGATTGCCACGCGGCCCACGACAACGGCCGGCCCGCGGACCTGAAGCTCCCGGTGGCGGAGCTCTGCGCCCAGTGCCACGACGCCGCGCGGCCCGAATTCGCCGCGGCCCACGGAGGCTACGGGCTGGGGAGTTCCGACTGCAATTCCTGCCACGCGCCCCACCATTCGGAGGCCAAGGGGCTCTTGCGCCGGGTGACCCACTCCCCGGTGCGCGAGGCCGCCTGCGACATGTGCCACGTGGCGGCCCAGGATCTGCCCGCGCCGGGCAATCTTCCGTCGGCCGCCGCGGGCGGGACCGCGCTCGAGCTGCCGCTCCTGATGCCCGTCCAGAAACTGTGCAAGGCCTGCCACGCCGGCCAGTGCAGCGATTTCTCCGCCCGCCCCGGGATCCATGCTCCCGTGGTGGCCGGGGATTGCACCGCCTGCCACGCCGTGCACTCCTCCGACCACGACAAGTTGCTGCTGGGCACGCCTGGGGAAACCTGCGCCAAGTGCCACGACCCCAAGGCGAACCCCAAGTCGCTGGCACCGCGGCTGCCGCACCGACCGCTCGCGGACGGCCGCTGCACGGACTGCCACGACGCCCACGGCTCCGACGACCGGCGGCTGCTCAAGGGCGAGGAGCAGGCCCTGTGCCTCTCCTGCCACGAGGGCATGAAGGCCGTGTTGGCGAAGCCCGTGCAGCACGCACCCATGGAACTGTGCGGTTCCTGCCACAGCGGCCACGGCACCGAACATCCGTCGCTGCTGCGGGCGCCCGCCAGCGACCTGTGCCTGCGCTGCCACCAGGATCTCGCCCAGCGGCTCAAGAGCGAGAAGCTGCACAAGCCGGTGGCCATGGGCCGCTGCCTGGAGTGCCACGATCCCCACGGCACCGACGAGCCCAAGCTGCTGCGCCTATCGGGCAGCGCCCTGTGCCTTTCCTGCCACGAGAAGGTGACGCACGAGCCTCCGGGCGGCAGCACCCACCCGCCGGTCAAGAAGGGCGAGTGCCTCACCTGTCACGACCCGCACTCCTCGCCCCACGAGCACCTCTCGCGCCAGGAGCCGGGAGAAATGTGCACGAGCTGTCACGGCCTGACGCGCCAAGCCATCGACGAGGCCCCGCTGAAGCACCCGCCCGCGGCGGCGGGGGCCTGCCTCGCCTGCCACACGGCCCACCATGCACCCCATCCTCACTTGATGGCCCAGTCCACGCGGGATACCTGCGCGGCCTGCCACCGGGAGGTGCTGGCGGAGACCACGCAGCCGGGCTTCTCCTCCCACGCGCCGGTGCGCGAGGGCGAGTGCACCCAATGCCACCTGCCCCACGCCTCCCAGCACGGCGGCCTGGTGCGGGCGCCGATCCCCGAGCTGTGCCTCGGCTGCCACGACACCGGGAAGCCGGAGTTCGACAAGGCTCACCGTTCGCTCGCCGGCAAGACCACCGATTGCACGGCCTGTCACGCGCCGCACTCGGCCCCGGGCGAGGGGTTGTTCTGGCCCAATCGGCACGCGCCGTTCGCGGACAAGAAGTGCGAGGACTGCCATGGCAGCCACTAGTCGCTGGATTCCGCTCTCGCTCTTCGCCGCCGTGCTCCTGGCGGTGGCGTCGGCTTCGCAGCCGTCGATCCTCCCGGGGGCCCAGGGGACTGCGGCCGGCCCGTCCGCCCCGGTCCAGGACGCGGCCCTGGGCGCCACGGCCCAGAATCCGGCTCCCGAGGGGGGCCTCCACGGCGGGCCCACGAAGGACTGCCTCTCCTGCCACGAACCGCTCAAGGCGGATCTCCAACGGGCCTTTCCCCACAAGCCCGCCCTGGAGGGCCAATGCGTGGAGTGTCACGCGCCCCACGCGGCCCGCCACGAGAAGCTGCTCCAAGGCCCGCGAGCGCGCCCTGTGCGCCGGCTGTCACGGCGAGCAGATCGCCGCCTTCATGAAGGGCAGCGTGCACACGCCGATCAAGGAAGGCCAGTGCACGAGCTGCCACGCGGCCCACGGTTCGGAGAACGAGCATCTCCTGGTGCGCACGGGCAACGAATTGTGCACCGGCTGCCACAAGCAGAAGCACGACGAGGCGAGCCTGCCCTTCGTGCACGACCCCTTCGCCAACGGCGCCTGCCTGGATTGCCACGGGGCCCACAACACGCCTTTCCCCGACCAACTCACCGCGCGGTCGGCCAACCTCTGCCGCCTGTGCCACCCGCCCGAGGCCGAAGAGCTGGTGAGCGCCCATTCGGGCATCCCCGTCCAGGGCTCGGACTGCACCGGTTGCCACGACCCCCATGCCTCGAGTTCCGACGGGCCCCTGCGCGCCTTCGTGCACGCGCCCTTCGGCGACAAGAGCTGCGAGATGTGCCACAGGACGGACACGGAAACGCCGCGACTCGTGCGCGCCACGGGCGGGCGCCTGTGCGCCGTGTGCCACAAGGGCTACCCCAAGGCCGGCGACACGGTGGTGCACGCCCCGGTGGGCAAGGGCGAATGCGCCGCTTGCCATGTGCAGCACACCGGCGACGTCAAGGGACTGCTGGCCAAGGGATCCAAGGAGCTGTGTTCCTCCTGCCACCAGCCGCTGCTCGAGCGGGGCGTGCGTTCGAAATCGGTGCACCCCATCGTGGACGAGAAGGGTGCCTGTCTGGGCTGCCACGCGCCCCACTCCTCCAGCGAGGAGCACCTGCTCTCGGCGGGCCCGATCCGCACCTGCCTCGCCTGCCACGAGACCGCCAAGCACGGCCACCCCCTGGGCGAGGACCGCCTCGATCCGAGAACCAACAAGCCCATCACCTGTGTCACCTGCCACGATCCCCACGGCACGGCGTTCTCCTACACCTTGCGCGGCGACCAGTCGCGCGGGCTGTGCCTGGAGTGCCACGACACGGACCACCAGCCGGTGAAGAAGCCGGTCAAGCAAGCGGATGACGGCGGCCTGCGCTAGCTGGTGCCTCGGGCTGGCGCTCCTGCTCCAGGCCGGGGACGGTTCCGGTGGCGCGAAGCCCGCCCCGGCGCCGGCCTATCCGTGGGAGATCGTGCCAGGGGACGCGTTGTGGGGACACCTCAGCGAGGGCAATTTCCGCGAGCCCGTGGGCCTGTGCTTCGAACCCGTGGCGCGCGAACTCTACGTCGCGGATTCCAAGAATGCGCGCATCGGAGTCTTCGACGCCGAGGGCACGCCGGTGTTCACCTTCGGCGGCGCGGCCGTGCTCCAGGAACCCCAGGCGGTGTTCGCCGACCGTGAAGGGACCCTCTTCGTGGTGGATGGGGACCGCACCCGGCTCTCGCGCTTCAATTACCGCGGCGAGGCCGAACCGCCGATCGAGTTCAAGGTGGCGCTCACTGCGCAGGCCCTCGCGACACCGATCAGCATCGCCGCCGCGGCCCGGGATCTCGAGGGCCGCTGGTGGGTGGCCGATCGCGCCACGAACCGCATCTGGCTGTTCGAGGTCCAGGGGGGCCAGGGAAAGGCCCTGCGGGAGCTCCCGCCGCCCATCGGCAAGTCGAGTTTCCAGTCGATCTCCGACATCGCCGTGTCCTCCGAGGGGCTCCTGGCCGTCAGCGACCAGCGCGGAGAGCCGGTGATCCACGTGTACGACCCGCAGGGGACCATGCTCCACGCCTTCGGGAAGAAGGACATCGGCCTCGACAACTTCACGGCGGCCATCGCGCTCACCTTCGACGAGCGCGGGTTCCTCTACGCCGTCGATCTGCTGCGGCACGACGTCAAGGTGTTCACGCCCGCGGGCAAGATGGTGGCGCGCTTCGGCGGCTGGTTTTCGCCCGAGACCCGTGGGCGCGCTCCGGGAGAGCTGCTCTACCCGGCCGACATCGCCATCGATCCAGAGGGCGCCATCTGGGTGGCCGAGCGCTTCGGCCATCGCGTGCAGATGTTCGCGCGCCGGCCCCTGACGCAGCGGCCGGGGAAATCCGGCGTGGGTCCGCCAGGACGCTGAGGACCCGTTCGCATTCCATCCACGTCGCCACTTTCCATCCGCAGCGAGTCCCACATGGAAGCCAGATCTTCGAAGGGAGTGGAGGCGCGCTTCGGGGCGTCGAACGGCGCGGCGACCTGGTCGCTCTGGGCCTGTTGGATGCTGCTCTTCCTCGGGCTCGTCCTGGGGGCCTGTCAGCGGCCCGAGCGCTCGAACGTAGAGCCCGTGGAGGCCACCAGCTCGCGCATCGACGTGTTCCTCCGCTGCGTCGACGGCACGGCCGCGGAGCTGGGCTTCGGCCTCGTGGCGGTGGAGGTGGGGGACGAGAACGGCGGGTGGCGGCCGCTCTCCGGCGTGCGGCGGGAGGTGCTTTCCAAGGAGAGCGCGGGGCGATTGCAGCTGGCCGGAGCGATCGTCCCTCCCGGCCGCTACGTGAGTCTGCGCTTGACCCTCGACCGGGCCTGGATTCAGCGCGAAGGGGAGCGCAGGGCGCTGACCCTGGAGATCCCCCAGGCGGCGGGCAGCGAAGGAGCCCCGGCGGACCCTGCGTTGCCCGGGGCGACGCAGAGCTACTCCCTGCCCCTGGACCTTTCGGTGCGCTCCCGGGATGCGGCTTCCGTGTTCCTCGACTGGCGCGCCACGGATTCCCTGCGCGGAGGGCTGGGGTTCCTGCCGCAGTTCACGAGTTCCCTCGAGCGGCCCCAGACCTTCCTGGGAATGCTCTACGTGGCGGACGCGGGCTCGGGCTCGGTGCTCGGGATCGACCGCGCCAGCGGACAGGTGGTTTCCACGGTCAAGGCGGGCGCTGAACCGCGAGCCCTGGCGCTTTCCCTCGACCGCCGCCGACTGTGCGTCGCCAACGCGGGCGACGGATCGCTCTCGATCCTGGACCTGCGCCGGGGTCATGTGGAGTCCAGCAGCGCCGTGGGTTTCAGCGCGGGGACCTGCGACGTGGTGCTGGCCGACGGAGGCCGCCTGGTGGCCTTGGCCAACGCCGGGCAGGATTCGGTGTCCTTCCTGATCTTCGGTTCGGGCGGCGTGGTGCAGAACGTGCCCGTGGGCCGTGGTCCGACGCGCCTCGCCTCTGCGGATTCCCTGGCGCGCATCTTCGTCTGCGAGTCGGGCAACGACAGCATCTCGGTGATCGACGCGAACTCTCGCTCGGTGGTGGCCCAGGTGGCCGTGGAGTCCGCGCCCACCGACGTGGAGCTCGACCGCGACGAGCGCGAGCTCTACGTGAGCCACCGCACCTCCCCCAATCTGGTGGTGCTGGACGCGCGTTCCCTGGCCCGCACGGCGACCCTGTTCGTCGGCGGCGACGTGACCGACCTGCTGGCGGATCCCGGCCGAAGTCGGATCTACGTGGCGCGCTCGAACCCGCCGGAGATCGTGGTGGTCGAGCGTCGGCTGGGCTCGATCGTGCGCCGCATCCCCCTGGACGGCCGGGTCGAGTCCATGGCGCTTTCCCTGGACGGGGCCGAGCTGTTCGCCGCGGCCCCCGACCAGGGAGCCGTGGTGGTGATCGACCTGGTGCTGGGTCGCCGGCGATCGGCGATCCGCTGCGGAACGCGACCCATGGACGTGGTGATCGCCCAATGACCCCCTGACCCCGCCCATGAGCCGTCAGCAGAGGCACCGCCGCGCCAGCGTCGCCCCCGGGCGGCAAGGAGGTCCGTCCGCCGGCGGCTCGGGGCCGGTGGGGGGACCGCGCCGGGCTCCCGTCCCTGGCCGGGCGTCCCCCCGGGCCTTGGCCCTGGTGACCGGGGCGGCCCTGATGGCCCTGATGCCCCTGGTGATCGGGGGGTGCGGGACCACGAACAACCCCGTGCAGCGGGCTCGCAGCTCCTTCGAAAGCGCCAAGACCGGTCCCAACCAGACCACCACCCAGACCCAGCTCCTGGAGCTGGGCGTCCAGGATCGCGTCGGCCCGGACTTCGAGTATCGCGTCAGCGACAAGTTCGTGCATTCCTCGCAGCGCCTGGACCTGGCCGCGGGCAGCTCCGAGGAGGATCGCACGCTGCACCGGCCGTCCCTGGACCTGATCGCCAGCTCCGGGACCCTGCGCTGGACCCAGCTGTTCCAGTCCCAGGAGGATCGCTCGTGGATCGACAACGGCCAGGACAACCGCCTGGTGCGCAACGACGTGCTGGAGAAGCTCGAATGGACTCCGGTGGACCTGCCCCAGGTCACGGGCTGGTTCAACTACCGCACCACGGAAGATCGGTACTTCGTCGACCAGGAGCGGCTCGACGCGCGGCTGGGCGTGAGCCAGACCCTGGACGTCTTCAGCTACGAGTACAGCTTCCGCGGAGAGCGCACCGACGACCTGGGTGTCGACGTGCAGTCGGACCGCATCGAGCAATTGGCGCGCCTCAGTTACCAGGACCGCCACTTCCAGGACACGCTGTTCACCACCGTGAGCCTGTTCGGCAGCCTGCGCAGCAACGACACCGACGTGCCCGCCGGCAGCACGCCCACGCTGCAGGTGTTTCCGACGCAGGCCTTCGCGGACATCGACACGACCCCCCAGGTCTCCACGTTGCCCCAGAATCCGGCGCTGATCGACGGCAACCTGGCCGGTCCCACGGGCATCGACATCGGCGGATTCGCCTCGGGCGGCCAGCTCTCCTGGAACCTGGCTGTGCAATTGCCGCCGGGCCAGTCCGTGGACCGAGTCGAGTGGGTCACCCAGTCCGCCGTGCCCGCGAACCTGGCCGGCCAGTTCGCCTTCTCGGTGTGGGTCTCGGACGACAACGCCTTCTGGACCCTGATCCAGAATTCGGCCGCCTACACGTACGACTTCGCGTTCCAGCGCTTCCGCATCTCGATTCCCAGCGTGTCCAACCGCTTCGTGAAGGTGGTGAACACCGCTTCGCCCGCGGCGGCGCCGGCGGTGCTGGTGACGGAGATGGAGGTCTTCAGGCTCTCCGCGGGCGGCGGCTCCTCGCGCAATTCCTTCGACGACTCGATCCGGAGCGCCACCGCCAACGTGTCCTGGCGCCTGGTGGAGAGCCTGACCCTGGGCGCCGACCTGTTCGTTCAGGAGGCCGATGCGACATCCAATAGTCTCGACACCCGGGACGAGACACGGGTCGACACCGGCCTGTGGGCGGCTTGGACGCCCGACGAGCAGGTGGATCTCAACCTGCGTGTCTCCGATCAGCGCCTGAGCGACCCCCTGCTGCGCGACGAGGAGCTGCTGACCTTGCTCGGGGCGGTGTCCTACCGGCCCCTGCGCACCCTGGACTTCGACCTGAGCCTCCTGCGCAGCGACCGCGACGTGGATTCTTCGAACGACGTGCAGAACGACATCGCCCAGACCCTGGCCTCGGCCGAGCTCTTGCCCACCCTGCGCGCCGAGCTGGGGCTCGAATACAACAACACTCATGACTCCACCAACCGGCGCGAGATCGAGCGCTGGATCAGCAGCGCGGGCCTGATCGCCGAGGTGACCCCGACCCTGGACGCCACCCTGCGCGCGCGCAACGATGCCGCCGAGGTCACTGGGGCCGGGGCGGCGGGTGTGCCGGATCCCTCCGAGGAACGCTACGAGCTGACCCTGGTGTGGCGGCCCAGCGAACACCTGATCGGCGAGGCCGAACTGCGCTGGATCGACAGCTTCGCGGGGGAGGGGCTCGACGAGCGTCTGCGCGTGGACTGGATCCCCTTCGGCGACGGCACGCTGGACACGCAGTTGGACTACGACCGCACGCGCGTGCAGTCCTTCGGCGATTCCCACGTGGATCGCTGGCGCGCCCTGGTGCGCTACGGCCTGAATCCCTACGCCTACCTGGAGCTGCAGTTCGCCGCCGAGGATCCGAGCCCCGGCGATTCCACCCAGATCCTGAGCGTGGCCTTCAACTACAGTTCCTGAAGGCCCGGCGAGTCCGGCCGCCGACCGTCGTGCTCAGGGGACGAAGGGCGAGGTGCCGTGGCACTGGCGGCACAGGTCCTCCACGCCGCGGCCGCCCGTGTCGCCGTTCTCGGTCTTCGTTCCCGAGCCGGAACGGTAGATCAGCCCGAAGGCATTGTCGTTGCCGTGGGCCCGATGGCAGGTGATGCAGGTGGGTGTCAGCCCGCCCGCGGGCGAGTCCCACGCACCCAGGGAACTCATGACCTTGACGCGGTTTTCGCGCGACAGGAACAGCACGGGGCTGGACCAATCCCCGGCGGAGGAACCGACCGCCCCCAGGTCGACCCCCGCGGCGGGATGCCGCAGGAAGCCGCTCAGGCCGCCGCCCGCCGGGCTGCCGCCGATGTTCCCGGGGCTGCCTGCCGCCCCGTGAAAGCGGTCGTGGCACCCGGCGCAGAAGCGCGCCATCGCCGAGTCCCCGGCTTGGGGCTCGTTGAAGTCCACATCGGCCTCGTCGTAGCCGCGCTCCCGGCGCAGGAACACGTCCAGGGTCAAGTCGTTGGATCCCGGCCGGCCCGCGTTGTAGGTCACGGTCCCCTCACCGGGGCGGTTGTTGCCGGCATCGCTGCGCAGATTGCGGTAGATGTTCGTGCCTTCGACGCCGCCGTGGGGCGCGTGGCAGTGGACGCAATTGAGCCCGCGACCCGGACCGGCCGACGTGGCCCTCGCCGCATTCCAAGGCGGGTCCGAACCGGGCGCGAATTCGGTGCTGCCCAGCGTGTGTCCGGTGGGGGCGAGGCCGACTCCCGACTCCAGGTTGAGGAAGCCTGCCTGGCGCAGGGCTCCGGGCGCGCGACCCTGGTTCGTTCCCAGGACGTCCGGGGCGCGCTGGGAGCCGTCGTGGCAGGAGAGGCACAACTCGTTGATGTCTCGGCGCAACAGCGAGCCGACCGTGCCGTTCGAGAGGGCACCAGAGCCTCCTGGATTCCCGGAGGTCGCGGTGCCGGACCCGCCAGGTGCCGCGCTGAAGTGCATCACGTGGCATTCGCCGCAGGCGAGTGTGCCCCGATCGTGGTAGTCACCGGCCCACACCTCGCGGAGCACACCTCCGGCGTGGAGCGAGAGCCAGAGGCCCGACGCGAGCGCCACGGAAACCAGAGCGATCGCGCCCAGCCCGGCAGTCCGGGGACCACGAGGTGCGCGAGGTGTGCGAGGGCGCTGGAGCGGGGAGGTCATCCGCTGCCCAGGATCGGCCGCGGCCCGGGGCGTTCTTGATGTCCGCCGTTGAACTGCCCCGGACCGCCCGGGGGCGGACGGGGGAGGGTCCTCCCAAAAGAACCGCGGGGCGGCCCCGTCGGCCGCCCCGCTTCCCCGAGTGCACTCAGCCCCTCGGGGCACCCCGTGAGGGGCGCAGTTCGCACATCACGGGTTGTTGAAGAACCACCGGCCTTGCACGTGGCATTGGCCGCACAGGTCCTCGAGTTGGTTGCCGGCGGTGTCGCCGTTCTCGGTCAGGGTGCCCGTGCCTTGGCGGAAGATCAGGCCGAAGGCGTTGCCGTTGCCGTGGCCCTTGTGGCAGCTGATGCAGGTCGGAGTCACGTCAGCGGGGTGCGTCGCGCCCCACACGCCGGTCGGGCTCATGACCTTGACCTTGTTGGTGTGTTGGTTGAACTGAGACAGGCTGGAGTGGCCGCCGCCCACGGCGCCGATGTTCACTCCCGCCGCCGGGTGCCGCACGAATTCCTCGAAGCCGGCGCCGAAGGGCACGCCGCCGATCTGGGAGCTGCCCACTTGCCCGTGGAAGTCGCCGTGGCAGCCGCCGCAGAACTTGGCGATGGCGGAGTCGGCCGTGTTGGGCTCGTTCCAGTCCATGTCCGCTTCGTCGTACTCGGCGGATTGACGCTCGAACACGTCGCGGGTCAGGTCGTTGGTTCCGTGGGCGGAGTAGTTGTAGGTGATCGCGGTGGTGTTGGAGGCCGCCTGCCCGACGGTGGCGCGCAGGTTGCGGTACAGGCTGTAGCCCGGCTGGCCGATGGTGGACCCGGAGACGCTGCCGCCGTGCTGGTGGTGGCAGTTGGTGCAGTTGAGCCCGTTGGGCTCGGACCAGCCCGCGCCCGTGGAGCCGGGGGCCGTGTCCGTGGAGTCGAGCGTGTGGCCGGAGGCTTCGTTCGGATCGCCGATGCGATTCAGGTAGCCGCCCAGGCGCACGTCCGTCGGCCCATTGCCGGTGTTGGCGGAACCGTAGACGTCCGGCGCGATGCCGTTGTTGTCGTGGCAGGCGAGGCACAGGTCGTTGACCGGCCCGCGCAGCAGATAGTGGTGGGGTCCGCCGGCGATCGGCGTGAACACGAAGCCCGAACCATTCGGGTTGTACCCGTGGGACTGGCTGTAGTGCATCACGTGGCACTGGGAGCACAGCAGGGTGCCGTCCTTGTGGTAGTCACCGGCAACAGCGGATCCGGCGAGAAGCGCGGGTACTGCTGCGAGGAGTGCGGTGAAGAGGAAACGCATGATCAATCCCTCCAGAGGTGGTGAATCAGGGCCCTGGCTGCGCCATCGAACGCGGCGGGGATGCCGTGCAGGCGCCTCCTACCCAGGAGGCGGATCCTCGCGTGTGCTTGCGGACATTCGTGGATCAGGTTGCGCATCGAAGAGCCCGTGGAACTGTGCTGAATGGGACCACAGATTCCCGAGTGCGACCATTCGTCACAGTCGCGGCAGACTTACGCCCTTGTCCGTATCCGCCCCAGGGGCAAGGCGCTCCGTGCCTCCCCGGAGGCCCCCGCGGAGCGCTGTTGGGCGCCCGACGCTGCGCCCGACGCTGCGCCCGACGCTGCGCCCGACGCGGCGCCCGACGCGGCGCGCCCCCGGGGGGGACGGGCCGGAGCCCTCGCGACCTGGGGCCCTTGCTAGGCGCGAGCGCTTCGCGCGTGGCGGCGGATGGCCTCGGGCAGCGCGAGCTTCTCTTCCTCGAAGACGCGCGCGGCGAGCGAGTGGGCGTCGTCCGTGGGAAGCACCGGGATGCAGCGCTGCAGCAGGATCGGACCGGCGTCGTACTCGTTGGTCACGTAGTGCACGGTGCAGCCGGTGAACTGCACGCCGCGATCGATCACCGCCTGGTGCACGCGTTCGCCGAAGTAGCCCTTGCCGCCGAAGGCCGGCAGCAGCGAGGGATGGATGTTGATCACGCGGCCGAGCCAGCGCGGCGGGATCACGAGCAGGCGCAGCCAGCCCGCCAGCACGGCCAGGTCCACGCGCTGCTCGTCGAGCACGGCGAAGACCGCGGCGCTCAGGGTTTCGGCCGTGGAGTGGACCTTGTGGGAGACCACCGCGGAGGGGATCCGGAGGCGCGCCGCGCGCTCGAGCGCGAAGGCCTCGGCCGTGTTGGTGACCACCACGGCGATCTGCGCGTCGAGTTCGCCGCCCTGGATTCGCAGGGCCAGGTTCTCCAGGCTGCGGCCGCCGCCGGACGCCAGCACGCCCAGGCGCAGCTTGGCGCTCAAGCCTCCGCCTCCAGGCGCGCGGCGGCCTCGCGTTGCACGTCGCCCGCCAGCGTCCACAGGAAATCGTCCAGCGCGGGCGCGATGCGGCCCGCCGTGGCGGCCAGCTTGGCGATGTCGAGGGGGCCTTCGCCCGCGTCGGTGACCACCACGACGCACAGGGCGCCGAGTCCCGCGTGGGCGGCGGCGAGCACCGGCGCGGCCAGCCGCTGCACGGCCACCTGGGCTCCGGCCGCGGCGAACCAGCGTCGTTCGGCAGGCGTGTCCACCGCGGGGCCCAGGGTGCAAGCGGCCACGGCCTCGGAGGAGAGCAACCCGAGCCTGCCCGCCGAGGAGGCGGCCGCCCGGCGCAGGTGCCGGTCGTGGACCTGCGTTTGATCGGGGAAGATCGGACCCAGCCGACTCTCGCCCAGCGCCAGCAGCACGCTGGACCCCGAGAGGTTCACGTGATCGGTGACCAAGGCCAGGGTGCCCACGGCGAAGTCGGGCGTCAGTCCGTGGCCGGCGCTGGTGTGCACCAGCGCCGAAGCCCCCGCGGCGGCGGCGAGCCAGACCGGGAAGGCCTCTTCCCAGGGCGCCCCCGGTGCGTGGTCATCGGCGGGTGCGTCCTCGAGCATCCAGGCGGAAAGGCCGTTGAACGTGCCCCAGTGCAGCACGGAGGCACGCCAGATCGCGGGCACTCCGGGGATGCCGTCCAGGGGCACGCGCCGGCCGCCCTCCAGGCGCGCGGGCAGGATGCCCAGGCCCGTGGCCGAGAAGAACAGCGCCACGGGCGCCGCCACGCCCTTGGCCTCCAGGGCGGCCTGGGCTTGGAACACGGCGGCATCGAGGGGGGCAGAGGCCATGACGTGGTGCTACTCGATTCCGAGGTGAGAGCGCAAGCGTGCGCGGGCCACATCCGCGGGCAGCGCGGCGTGGAACTCCTTGAGCCGCGCGGCGGCACCACGGGCCAGCTCCAGGTCCTTGGGCCGCAGTCCCAGGGCCAGGGCCAGCACCCGCCCGAGCTCCTCGTTGGCGCGGCCGTCCTCGGCGGGGGAGCGCACGGCGACCTTGACCCGTCCGTTCCAGGTCCCCACCAGGGCGCTGCGCTTGGCGCCCGGTTGGGCGCGCACCTCGATCGTGCAGCGATCGGCGGACAGAGGGCGGACCGCGAGTTCGTCCACGTCAGCGCCCGGGGATGGGCCTGCCGTTGGAGAGCATGCGCACCAGCAGGGTGTCGCCGTATCCCGACAGCAGGCGCTCCAGCCCCGCCACCGACGAAGACCACGCGTTGCGGCTGGCGTCACCGAGGCACTGGGCCAGCAGGGCGGCGGCCCTGGCCTCGCGCTCGTAGCGCGGCAGCGTGCCTGCGGCCGCGGCCCAGGGGCGACAGGAATCGAAGCCCTTCTGCAGCTCCTTCGTCTCCCCTTCGTCGAAGCGTGCTCCGGCGGTCGGGTCGAACATCTCGCTGGCGGCGTCCACCGCGGCGAGCACGGCCGCGGTTCGCACCAGGGATTCGATGCCCCGGGCCTCCTCGGTCGTGTAGGTCCTGCTGAGTCGCTCGTTGAACAGGAAGGAGAGCTTGTCGGGCCGGCCGCCGAAGGTCGACCAGGGGATCACATCGGTGCGGCCGTCCAGATCGACGGTGACGCCCGACGCGTCCACGCCCACGGCCTTCGGGACGCTGTTGCGCGTGCTGCGTGGGTCGGCCACCTGGCTGCGCTTCCACGTGCCCGCGGCGAACTCGCGCACCAGCATCTCCAGGGCGGCCTTGCCCCGGGAGAGGTCCTGGTCCAGCTCGCGCACCGCGAGCTTGGCGTCCTCGGTGGAGAGGGAAGCTTCGAGCGCAGCGAGCCGCCCGTGGAGGGCCGCGAAGTCCAAGGCGCGCAGTTCCCTTTCGAACTCGCGATTGAGTCCCAGGGCCCCGGCGATGCGCTCGCGGTCGGCGTCGACGATGCGCACCGCGTGATCGGCGCGCTCGGCCGCCAGGCCCTCGCTTCGGGCGGAGAGTTCCCGGGCCAGGCTCTCGATCACGGCGTGGGTCGGGAGCCGCGAGGCCTCCAGCCCCTCGGGGAGCTTGGGCAGCCGCAGCCTGGGAACCAGGGCGTCGATGCGTCGGGACACTTCGTCGAAGTCACCCCGCGCCGCGGCCTCGTCGATGATCCTCGATTCGGCGGACGCCGCCTCGAGACCGCGGGCCAGCACGCGCTCGTAGACCTCCAGGCGCACCTTCTGGAATTCCGGATCGGCCTGCAGCTCGGCCTCGATCGCCTGGGCGGACAGGGCGTCCATGGCCCGGGCGGGATCCTCGGGGAAGGGCTGGATGGCGGCCTCGAGGACCTGCAGGGCGGCCTCTCGGCGCGCGGCGACCGCCGCCGTGGCCGCGTGCTCCCGCGCCAGGTCCGCCCGCAGAAGGTCGGCCTCGGCCTGCATGTCGGCGGCGGCGCCGGTGCCCGCGTAGTCCTTGGCCAGCTGCTCCAGTCTGGCCGCGCGCTCGGCGCCCACCAGGTCGATCGGCAAGTCCTTCCAGGCGAGCTTGGCCTCGGCCTCGAAGAGCTTCATGCGGGTCTCGTTGTCTCCTCCGCCCGGGTTCGGCGGGGGGGGCGAGTTCTGGCCCTCCACCGGCGAAGTCGCGACGCCGCCCTGGGCGGGATCGGCGCCGTTCCCGGGTCCAGGAGGATTCGCGGGCTCCTGGGGCCGGTGGGGCGTGGGAGGCGCTTCGGGGGTGCCGCCGTCGCCCAGGAACTTCCAGGCTGCGATGCCGCCGATCAGCACCAGGGCGCCCAGGGCCGCGGCCTTGGCTCCGCCGCCGCGGCGCGCGCCGGCGCTCTCGCCGTGGATCAGGGCCGCGCGCACGCGGTCCACCTCCTGGAGCAGCACGGCCGCGGAGGGGAACCGATCGTCGGGTTTCTTCTCCAGCAGCCGCTCGACGATGCGCACCACCTCCGCCGGAATCGTTGCGTCGATGCTGGAGAGCGAGGGCGGCTTCTCGGTGAAGTGCCCGCGCAGGATGTCCCGGGTCGTGGCGCCCTCGAAGGGCGTCCGGCCGCTGAGCAGCCGATACGCCGTGGCCCCGAGGGAGTAGAGGTCCGAGCGGCCGTCGACGCGCTCGCCGCGAGCCTGCTCGGGGGAGATGAAGTGCGGCGTGCCGAAGATCCGGCCGCTCTCGCTGTCGCTGGCCTCGGCCTCGATCTGCGTGGCGAGACCCAGGTCCGCCAGCTTGGTGGCGCCCGCCGCGCCCTGCATCAAATTCGCGGGCTTGATGTCGCGGTGCACGATGCCGCGGCCCTCGGCGTAGACCAGGGCGCTGGCGATGTCGTGCAGCACGGCGAGCACCTGCTGCCAGCCCATGCGCGCGCCACGGGCCACCTGGGCCTCCAGGTTGCCGTGATCCATGAACTCCATGGACAGGAAATGGCGGCCCCCTTCGACGCCCACGTCGTGCACGACCACGACATTGGGATGGGACAGGGCCGCGGCGGCCCGCGCCTCGTCCTGGAAGCGGCGCACGAAGTCCGCGTCGGCGCAGAGTTTCGCGGAGAGCAGCTTCAGGGCCACCTTGCGGTCCAGTCGTTCCTGGGTGGCGAGGAAGACCTCGCCCATGCCGCCGCGGCCCAGGAGCTTCTCGATGCGGTAGCCCGGGATGCGCGGGAGGGGACTGCTCTCGTAGTTGGTGGCGCCCACCTGGGGCTTCTGGGTTCCGCCGGACTCCGCCGCGCGGCTCGCGACCGAGGGCGCGGCCTGTGGGGCCGGCTCGGGGCGGGCGGCGGTCGCAGCGGCGGCGGGCGTCGCGGGGGGCGTCCCGGTGGACGTCCCGGTGGGCGTCCCGGTGGGAGTCCCGGTGGGAGTCATGGGGGCCTGGGCCGGCGCGGCCGGATCGACCACGCGCAGGCGGCGCGACCCCACCAGGATCACGTCGCCCGCCTCCAGCTTGGCCTGCTGCACGCGCTCGCCGTTGACCCACGTGCCGTACTCGGAGCCCAGGTCCTTGAGGGCAAAGCCGCCGCCCTTGGCGCGGCCGATGGCGCAGTGCACGTCGGCCACGCCCTGGCCCTGCACGTGGAAGCCGACCTTGTCGATGGCCGAGCCGATGGTCAGCACCCCCGAGCGCGGCATCTCGGCCTGGGTCGAACCCTCGCCGAGCAGTTCCAGGAGCAGGCGGCGGTCGGTGCTCACGGGCCCTCCCCAGCTTCGGCGAACAGGGCTCCGCCGATGCGTACGAGATCGCTGCCCTCTTCGATGGCGATCTCGAAGTCGCCGCTCATGCCCATGGAGAGGCGGGGCCGTCCCTCTGAGAAGTGATCTTGGGGCAAGCGCTCAGCCAAACGCCGCAGGGCGCGAAAAACCTGGCGAGCCCGGCGCGTGTCGCCGTCGAAATCCGGCAGCGGCGCGATGGTCATCAACCCCGCGAGGGGCAGTCCTTGGAGAACCGAGAGGCCGGCCACGAGTTCGGGGACCTCGTTCTCCGGCACGCCGGTGCGGGTCTCGGCGCCGCTGTAGTCCACTTCCACGAACACTTCCGGGTGGGCGCCCACTTCGCCGCTGAGGCGCGAGAGGGCCGTGCCCAGGGCCAGGGAGTCCACCGAGTGGATGGCAAAGGAGGCCTCCACCGCACGTCGGGCCTTGTTGCGTTGCAGGTGGCCGAGCATGTGCCAGCGCACACGGGGGGCCTGTTGCTCCGCGAAGTGGGATCGCTTGAGCTCCAGGGCCTGGACCCGATTCTCGCCCAGGTCGCTCTGGCCCAGGCGCGCGAGTTCCAGGGTGGCCTCGGCGCTGGCGGTCTTCGTCACGGCGACGAAGACCGGCGCTGGGCGCCCCGCGCGGGAAGCCGCTGCTTCGATGCGGGCGCGCACGGCATTCCAGCGCTCGCTGAGGCCGGTCGGGAGGGCGGGGGAGGACACCAATGGGGGATCTTCGCTGGGGCGGCGCAGGAAACACCGAGGGTACCCGCCGGAGCGTCGTGAGTCACTGAGGCCCACGGGGCGGGATCGAGCGACGGCCCCCTGGAGGCGGCCGGGGTGCCGCCAGGGGGGGGCGGGCTTGGAGCGCCCGGCCGGCGTGCCTCCGGATCCGCCCGCTAGGCCAGGTCCAGCTCCAGGCGCAGCCGACGAGCGGTGAGGGGACCCACGCGGCCCTGCTCGGCCGGCCTCACGCCCGCGACCCAGAGCACGCGGGATCCGGAGACCACCAGGGGCACCCGGGACCGGTCGCCGCGGGGGATGCCGCGCTCCGCCAGGAACCGGGAGAGGGACTTGGAGCCAGGCGCGCCGAAGGGATGGAAGCGATCGCCCGGGCGGGGGAACCGCACGGCGAGCTTGCGCGGATCCCCAATGCGCTCCAGATCCAGCTCCACGAAGTTTTCTCCGGTGGGTACGGCGCGACCCGCGGGAGTGCGCAGCACGTGGGCCGAGAGCCGTCGGCCGTCCGCGAGCTTCACCAGCCCGGGAATCCACAGGCGGAATTCCGGGCCGGCAGGGCCCTCGCTCGCCCCCGCGGCCCGGGCCCCGGGAGCGTCCCCGCCCGCGGCGCTGGAGTGCGCCGGGGGCCCCGAAGGGCTGGCCTGCGCTTCGGAAATCCGGACGGTGCCGCCGACGCCGGCAGGGCCCGGCTCGACGCGGGATTCGCAAGACTCTGTGGGGGCGGCGGAGGTGCCCTTGGCCGCGAGTGGCTCGAAGGGCAGTTCCGGGGAGCGGGCGGGGCTGGGAGCTTCGGCTCGGGGCCCTGGGCCGCGGGCCGGCTCGGGGGGCTCGAGCACCAATTCGGCGGCGCGCAGCGTCAGACACCAGCCTCCGGCCAGGCTGTGTCGGCCCAGGCGGCCCGTGCGCAAGTCGCGGCAGAGCTGCTCCAGCAGCGCTTTTCCCGGCGCATGGGCCGTGGCGGCGATCAGGAGCCGCGACAGGGCGCGCTTTTGCAGCGTGGGGGACAGGGCCATCAGGGAGCCCCGGGCGAGCACGCCTCCGTCGAAGGCGCCGGGCAGTCGGGCCGGGGGAGACGCCGCCCCGGAGTTCCCCTGGGACGACTCGCCTGCGGCGCAGGCGCCGCGGGCCCGGGCGAAGGGCAACGGGGACCAGGCCAGGTGGGACGTGGAATCCTCGAGCACTCGCTCCAGTTCCTCCACGGCTCGCGCGAAGGCGAAGAGATTTTCAATGCCGCCGGGCCCGGCGGCCTGCTCCACCGCCGGCAGCACGCGGTGGCGGACGCGGTTGCGCGCGAAGGTCGGATCCTGGTTCGAACTGTCCTCGCGATGCTCCAGGCCCGCCTCGGCGAGCCACGCCCGCAGTTCGGCGCGGCGCAGACTCAAGAGCGGGCGCACGATCAGGACTCCCGGAGCGAGGCGCGCGCCACGGCGTCGCGCCAGGCCCGCCAGGCCCCCGATGCCGGTTCCTCGGGTCCAGCGCAACAGCAGCGTCTCCAGGGCGTCGTCCGCATGGTGGGCCGTGAGGATCCCGTGCGCGTGCCCGTGCGCTGGGCCTCCTCCACCAACACGCGATAGCGGGCTTCGCGGGCCCGCGCCTCCAGGCCCTGGGGCCGCGGGTCCAAGGGGATCTGCCGCACCACGAGGGGCAGGCCCTGCTCGCGGCACAGGCGCGCGCAGAACGCCGCGTCACCCCGGCTCTCCTCCCCGCGCAGACCATGATCCACGTGCACGGCCAACAGGGGGTGGGCGGGCTCGGCCTGTCGCGCGAGGTGGAGCAGCAGCACGCTGTCGGCGCCACCGGAGAGGGCCACGATCAGGGGCTCCCCTGGGGCGATGAGCGAACTCCGCGCCAATCCGGCCCAGCGGGTCGCCCAGGTCTCGCCGCCGACTTCTGCCCTGGCTGCTGCGCGAGCATCCAACGGAGCTTCGGCTCCCGGTGCCGTGGAGAAAGCAGGATCGCCGTGCTGTCCGCCGGCGGGGGCCGCGGCCGCCGCCGGTTCGCAGGACGCGCCTCCAAGGGCTTCGCCGCCGCGGCGGCCGCCACGGCCCGGGGGCTCCAGTGCGTCGAACAGGCTGTGCTCGCGGGGAGAGATCATCGGGTCGTGGAGGGGAACCGTGCGCCGGACCGTCCTGCCGGAGTTTCCCACGGCGGTCCGTCGCCGTCGGCCCTCGGGGCGATTCTCCCGCCCCGCGTTGATCGAATCGGCAGGCGGGGCTACCCTCTTTCCCCGCCTTTTGCGGAATTCGACCCTCCGCTCGCTGGCCCAGGCTGGCGCAGGCTTTACGTCCCCAGGAACCCTTCTCCCCCAGACCCCCACGGCCTCCCCGGCGGCCCCTCAGGCCCCCTGCCGCACCCCTCCCATGGCCCTCCGAATCGCGATCAATGGCTTCGGCCGCATCGGCCGCAACGTCTTCCGGGTCATCCACCAGAATCACCCTTCGATCGAGATTGTCGCCATCAACGACATCACGAACACGGAGACCCTGGCTCACCTGCTCAAGTACGACTCCGTCCACGGCCCCTTCCGCGGCAGCGTCAAGGCGGGCAAGGACTCGATCGTGGTGGACGGCCGCACCGTGCAGGTCAGCGCGGAGAAGGACCCGGCGAAGCTGGGCCACGGCGCGAAGGGCGTGGACATCGCCATCGAATCCACGGGGGTCTTCACCTCCCGCGCCGATTGCCAGAAGCACATCGACGCCGGCGCCAAGCGCGTGATCTTGACCGTGCCGCCCAAGGACGAGATCGACGCCATGGTCGTGCTGGGCGTCAACGAGAAGTCCCTCAAGGCCTCCGACCGCATCGTCTCGAACGCCTCGTGCACCACGAACTGCCTGGCCCCGGTGGCCAAGGTGCTGCACGAGCGCTTCGGCATCGAGCACGGCCTGATGACCACCGTGCACGCCTACACCAACGACCAGAACGTGCTCGACCTGCCCCACAAGGACCTGCGCCGGGCGCGGGCCGCGGCGCTCAACATCATTCCGACCACCACCGGAGCGGCGCGGGCCGTGGGCAAGGTGCTGCCGGAGCTCAAGGGCAAGCTCGACGGAATCTCCCTGCGCGTGCCGGTGCCGGATGGGTCGGTGGTGGACCTGGTGGCGCGCCTCTCCCGCGACGTCACCGTGGAGGAAGTCAATCAGGCCTTCCTCGCCGCCGCCCAGGGTGCCTACAAGGGCATCCTCGAGTACTCGACCGATCCGTTGGTCTCCAGCGACATCGTGCGCAACTCGCACTCCAGCATCTTCGATTCGCTGTCGACCATGGTGATGGACAAGCGCATGGTCAAGGTCGTGGCCTGGTACGACAACGAGTGGGGCTACTCCTGCCGCGTGGTGGACCTGGCCCTGCTCCTCGACCAGCTGCCCAAGTGACCGCCATGGGCGCAGAGAAGCACGGACTCGACCTCCTGGCGATCGAGAAGAAGCGCGTTCTGGTGCGCGTGGACTTCAACGTTCCCCAGGACGAACGCGGCGCCATCACCGACGACACGCGCATTCGCGCGGCCCTGCCGACACTGCGCGAGATTCTGCGGCGCGGCGGCCGTCCGATCCTGATGTCGCACCTCGGCCGCCCCAAGGGCGTCGATCCCAAGCTGCGACTCGATCCCGTCGCGACCCGTTTGTCGGAGCTCCTGGGAGTGCCGGTGACGAAGCTCTCGGCGTCCACGGGTCCCGAGGTCGAGGCCGCCTGTGCCTCGGCCCAGGGCGGCGTGGTGCTCCTCGAGAACGTGCGCTTCAACGCGGGCGAGACCAAGGGCGATGGGGCCCTGGCGGCCCAGTACGCCAAGCTCGGGGACGTGTTCGTCAACGACGCCTTCGGCACTTCGCACCGGGACGAGTCCTCGGTGAGCGGCGTGGCGCGGCTCCTGCCCTCCACCGCCGGGCACCTGCTCGAGGCCGAGATCCGCGCCTTCCAGCGCGTGCTCGACAAGCCCGAACGGCCCCTGGTGGCGATCCTCGGCGGCGCCAAGATCTCCGACAAGCTGGCGGTGATCGACAACCTGCTCGACAAGGTCGATTGCCTGCTGGTGGGGGGCGGAATGGCCTACACCTTCCTCAAGGCCCAGGGCCGCAAGATCGGCACGTCCCTGTGCGACGACGCGCACCTGGAGACGGTGCGCTCCGCCCTGGCCAAGGCGGGGACGCGCAAGGTCGAGCTGCTGCTCCCCGACGACCACGTGATCGCCCAGAAGTTCGCCGCCGACGCCCCCTCGAAGGTCGTGTCGGGGGACATCCCCGACGGATGGATGGCCCTCGACATCGGCCCTCGGACCCAGGCGCTCTATGCCCAGCGCATCCGCACGGCGAAGACCCTGGTCTGGAACGGCCCCATGGGGGTGTTCGAGATGCCGGCCTTCCGCGGGGGGACCGAGGCCGTGGGCCGCGCGGTGGCCGAGTGCCCGGGCTACACCGTGGTCGGCGGCGGCGACTCCGTCGCGGCCGTGGAGTTGCTGGGACTGGCTTCGAAGATCCGCCACATCTCCACGGGGGGCGGCGCGTCCCTGGAGCTCCTGGAGGGACGGGACCTGCCTGGGATCAGCTCCCTGCGCACGCCCGTCTGAGCTCGGAGCTCCTCCCGAGGGGGGCGCACACGCGTGCAGGATTTGCCCATGGGCCCCAGGGGCCTTCGCGAGGGCGTCCCCGGGGCCTCCCGTGACCACCCGTGAACGCTGCCCTGGGCCCGGGACCCCCTGGAACCCGGGGAGCCTCCCTGGGCTAGAATCCCGGCCGTGCCCGCCCGTGCGGGCCCCCGGATGTCCAGCGCCCCCTCGATGCCCCAGAACCTGATCGCACCCTCGCTGCTCGCCAGCGACTTTGCCCGGCTGGGCGACGAGGTGCGGCGGGTCGAGGCGGCGGGGGCGGACTGGCTGCACGTGGACGTCATGGACGGCCACTTCGTGCCCAACCTGACCCTGGGGCCCCCGGTGATCGAGTGCCTGGCCCGGGTGGCCACACGGCCCCTGGACGTGCACCTGATGATCTCCGAGCCGGCGCGCCATGCCCGCGCCTACGCCCGCAGCGGAGCCCATGTGCTCACGTTCCACGCCGAACTCGCGGACCATCCCGCGGGACTCTCCGAGATCATCCGCACCTTCCGCGGCGAGGGCGTGCCCCTGGTGGGCGTGGCCCTCAACCCGCCCCTCCCCATCGAGCACGTCGCGGACGTGCTCGACCAGGTGGATCTGGTGCTGGTGATGAGCGTGCAGCCGGATTCGGCGGCCAGAGGTTCATGCCCGGAGGTCCTGGGCAAGGTGCGCTGGTTGCGCGAGCGCGGCTTTTGCGGCCACGTGCAGATGGACGGAGGGATCGGCGAGAAGACCATCGCCGCCTGCCGAGGCCGGCACGAACGTGTTCGTGGCCGGATCGGCTGTTTTCGGTTCGCCCGACATCCCGGCCACGATCGCGCGCATGCGCGCGGCGGCAAGCGCCGCCCAAGGCAGAGCACTCCATGCGTAATCCTGATCCCGCGAAGACCGAACGCGCCGAATCGGCCCGCGAGGCGAAGCCCGCGGAACCCCAGGGCGCACCGCCGCAGGTGTCCGCGCGCTCCGCCGCGGAGGCCCGCGAGGCCCTGCGCGCGGCGGCCCGCGCGGAGCACGCGGCCCAGCATCAAGGCCCGAACGCGGGAGCCGCGCCGGAGCCCGCCGGCGGGGAGGCTCCCGAGGTTCGGCCCCAGGAAACCACTCTTTCGGAGACGCGCTTCGCGCGCCTGCGCAAGAAGAAGGACATGCCCGAGGGGCTGTGGCTCAAGTGCGAGAGCTGCGGCCAGATGATCTACCGCAAGGAACTCGAGGAGAAGGGCCGCGTCTGCCCGGCCTGCGAGTTCCACTTCACGCTGCCGGGCCGCGAGCGCATCGCCATGGTGCTCGACCCCGACAGCTGGCAGGAGCGCTTCGCCGATGTGCGCACGGTGGACCGCCTGAAGTTCCACGATCAGGTGCCCTACCTCGACAAGGTCCGGAAGGCCGAATTGCGCACGGGCCAGTCGGAAGCCCTGTTGTGCGGCACCGGGGCCATCGAGGGCCGGCCCGTGGTGCTCGCCGTGCTGGATTTCAGCTTCCTCGGCGGTTCCATGGGCGAGGTGGTGGGCGAGAAGATCGCCCTGGCCGCCGAACTGGCCGCGGCCCGCAAATTGCCGCTGGTGATCTTCACCAGTTCGGGCGGCGCGCGCATGCACGAGGGCGTGCTGTCGCTGATGCAGATGGCGAAGACCTGCTCCGCCCTGGCCGAACTGGCGGACAAGGGCGGCTACTCGATCTGCGTCATGTGCCACCCGACCACCGGCGGGGTGACCGCCTCCTTCGCCTCGGTCTGTGACCTGACCCTGGCCGAGCCCGGGGCCCTGATCGGCTTCGCCGGACCGCGGGTGATCGCCACCACGCTCAAGCAGGAATTGCCCGCGGGCTTCCAGCGGGCCGAATTCCTGCTGGCCAAGGGCCAGATCGACGTCATCGTGCGCCGCGCGGACATGCGCGGCACGCTGGCGCGCTTGCTGGATTACGGGCGCGGCCCCCGCGTCAAGCACGATGTCCGCCGCGGTCGCGCGGCCAAGGAGTGAACCCATGCTCAGCTTGCAGTGTCTCTTCCTCTTCGCCCTGCTGGGAGGGATCGCGGGTTCACCCCCGCCGGATCCCGTGCCCATCCTCCGCCTGCCCGAGACCCCCGAGGAGCTGAAGCTCGAGATCGAAGCCGCCGCCAAGAGCGCCGAGATCGACGAGCCCCAGGCCCTGGCCTTCGCGGCCCGCGCCGTGGCCATGGGCAAGGCCGGCAAGAACGCGGCCACCCGCGTGGGCGCCCTCGATGCCGCTCTCAGGATCCCGCTGCGCAAGAAGAGCGCGGACCTCGCCGCCCAGCGTGACGTGCTGTGGGATCTCGTGATCGAAGAGGACGCCCAGGAGGGCGTGCTCCTCGCGCCCCTCGTGGCGCGCAACCTGAAGGACGAGGCGCGGCTGGAGAAGCTGCGCAAGAAGACCAAGGCGCCCGAGCTCAAGGCCACCTTCGCCTACATGGACCTCTTGCCGCAGATCAACAAGCGCGACCGCAACGAGCAGGAGACCAAGGACCTGATCGCCGCGATCGAGAAGCTCAAGAAGGAGCATGGTTCGGTCGCCGACCCGATGCGCAAGCAGACCTGGGCCGAGACCTGCGACGGGGTTCTGTTCCCGATCCAGAAGCTCGCCATCGGCATGGAGGTGCCCGACATCGAGGGCAAGGACACCGCCGGCGTGGCGTTCAAGCTTTCGGACTACCGCGGCAAAGTCGTGCTGCTGGATTTCTGGGGACATTGGTGAGCCCCCTGCAGGGCCATGTTCCCTCACGAGCGGTCGCTCGTGGCACGACTGAAGGATGAGCCGTTCGCCCTGATCGGAATCAACTCGGACAAGGACCTGGAAAAAGTTGCCGAGCTGAACACCAAGGAGTCGATCACCTGGCGCAGCTTCTGGAACGGACCGGACGGGACCGGCGGGCCCATCAGCAAGCGCTGGGGCGTCACCGGCTGGCCGACGCTGTACCTGATCGATGCCAAGGGCAAGATCCGGCACAAGTTCACGGGCAACCCGGGCGATGAGAAGCTCGATGCCCTCATCGACGCGCTGGTGCAGGAAGCCAAGCAGGCGACTGCGGGCCACTGATCTCGCGGTCACGTTCCGCAAGCTCGCCGAGGCGCTCGCCGCCGTCGTCGGGCTTGCGACGCTCACGCTGGGCGCGGCCCCCCGGGCGGCGCCCGGTTTCGTTTTCAGCGCGCCCGGCGTCTGGGCCTCGGCACCGGCCTCGGCGGAGCCCGGGTTCGAGTTTCTTTCCGACGTGCGCCGCGATTTCCGCACGGCGGCGCGGGCGGGCTCCCTGGGCGCGCGGGCGCGGCTCGCCTTCGCCGAGCGGGCCCTGGGAGTGGCCGACGTGGCGCGCGGCCGCGAGCGTTACGAGGCCCTGCGCTTCGCCGCGCAGTTGGACTTGGGCGGGGACTCCGCCGAATTGGTGGCGCTGCGCGACCGGGCCATCGAGCGCGTGGTGCGAGAGTTCCTGGAGGAGGGCGATCTGCTGGGCGAGTTCGTGCTGCGGGTGCTGCGCAACGACGACCACGACCGCGCCGTGCGCGAGCGCGTGTTCGCCACCACGGGTTCCGATGCGGTGCGCGCGGCCTGCCTGCTCGCCCCCCACGAAGCGGTCCTGGAGCGCGCCCTGGACAGCGGCGAGATCGCCCCCGAGGAGCGCAGTGAGCTGCTGGCCGCGTTGGAGGAGATCGCACGGCGCTTCCCCGCGGCCAAGCACCCGCTGTCGGCAAAGACCTGGGGCACGTTCTGCGCCGAACAGGCCCGCATCCTGCGGGACCTGGTGCTCGTGGGACTGCCCTCGCCCGCGCTGGAGGGCCAGGATGCCGCGGGCCGGCCCCTGAGCCTGGCCTCGTTCCGGGGCCGCGTGGTCCTGGTGGTTTTCTGGGGCCAATGGTGCGCCTCCTGTCGGCCCTTGCACTCCAGGCTGCGGGAGCTGCGCGGTCAGTTCTCCGAGCAGGAGCTGGTGATCCTGGGCGTGAACTCCGATTCCGACCTCGCCACGCTGCGGGAGACCGTGGCGCGGGAGAAGCTCTCCTGGCCGAACCTGTGGGACGGCCCCCAGGGCCCCTGGGGGCCGCTCGCCACAGGCTGGCGCGTCAAAGCCTGGCCGGAGTGGATCCTGATCGACCGCGAGGGCGTGGTCCAACGGCGCTGGCGCGGCGCGCCCGCGGCGGAGGAATGCCTGGCCCTCCTGCGGCAGTGTCTCAGCGGGGCGCGCTGAACTGCATCACCCAGCTGTCGAAGCGGGCCGGGTCGCCCTCGCCGGCGCAGAACTTGTTCAAGCCGACGATCAGCGGGGAGAACAGTCCGCTGAGGCGTGTGTCGGAGACGTGCATCGCCTCGGGCCAGGGCGTGCTGAGCTGGTAGCCGGCGGCCTTGACGAACGAAAGCCCGCGGGCCTCCAGTTCGCGCCGGGCCTCGTCGCGGGTCAGCGCATTCATCTCGCGGCCCACCAGGAGGAGCTTGCGCGCACGGCGCGAGCGCATGCCCCGGGATTCGCGATTCAGGTCGCCGATCACCAGGGTCGCGCCCGGCGCCAGGGTGCTGCGCAGGCCGTCGAACCAGCGCGGGAAGTCCGGCGAGAAGCTGACCACGCCCGAGCTGATCACGTGATCGAAGGCCGGTTCGCCAGGGGCGGGGAAGGGCGGCGCTTCGCCGAAGCCGGTGCGCACCTGGACTTTTTCGATTCCGCTGGAGCGGGCGTTCGCCGCCGCTCCCTGGGCCAGCTCCGGAGAAGGATCGAACAGGCACAGGGACGAGCCCGGGCTGGTGAGCGCGGCTTCGATGCCGCACCAGCCCGCACCGCTGCCGAAGTCCAGGATGCGAGCGCCCGGCCGGACGGGGGCATAGCGCCCCACGAAGACCCGACCCCAGCGGTAGTGGGCCCAGCCGCGTGATCCGGGTGCGGGATTCCACCCGCCGGCGTTCTTGTCGAACTTGACCACCGTGTTGGCGGGCGAGAGCACGTGCTCGCGCCTGCGCGCCAGGAGCAGGTGCCCGCGCTTTTGCAGGGCGACGGCTTCGGTCCGGACACCGTCGAGGGTCTCGATCTGCGCCGCTCCGGGCGAGAGCCGCACATGGGCCGTGACGTGCAGCCAGGGCCACAGGGCGTTGCGCCAGCGGGCCACCTCCGCGTCGGGGCGCGGGTCCTTGAGAAAGACCATCGCCGTGCCGTCCGGGGCCAGGGCGGCGTCGCCCCGCTGGCGGTAGGTCTTGACCGCCAGGGACACGTCCGGGCTGTAGCCCACCTGGGCGATCAGGATGTCTCCCGGCGCGCGCGTCAGGGACGGCCGGTCCTGGGACGGGTCGGCGGCGTCCACCACCGCGATGCGCTGGAGGTCCAGCTGGAAGTGGGGCCAGAGGGGCGCGAAGTCGTCGCGCGAGGTGTTGTACAGCGGGCTCAAGGGGGCTTCCGAGGGGCCCAGCATGGTAGCATCGCGGGGACGCGTCTTCGCTCGCCCCGGAGCGCGCCAACCACGTTCTGCGTCGGCACTTCGGGCCATCAGCGGCTCCGCCATGCATTCCAGCCCCGCCCCTTCCGGAGGTCCCACAGGTCCCGCTCCCCGGGCGGTTGCCTGGCGTCTGTTCGACCTGCGGCTGTCGGTGCGCGAGGGGGAAGCACCCCTGGCCTCGCGGGCGGCCCGGGAGCTGGGGCTCGACCCCGGCGCGGTGCGCGGATTGCGCATCGTCCGCAAGGCCCTGGACGCCCGGCGGCGCAACCCCGAGAGGCGCCTGGAATTCGTCTGCAACGTCGACCTGGTGCTGGACCCGCGGACCTTCACCAAGGCCATGTCCCGCCTGGAGCGCAGCGGGAAGCTCGCGCGCTCGCCCGCGCCGGGCTCCGTCGTCCACCCGGCGCCCCACTCCACGTGGTTCTCACCCGGCGTGGCGCCCGCGGTGGTCGTCGGCAGCGGGCCGGCGGGCCTGTTCGCCGCCTGGGTGCTTTCGGCCAACGGCCTGGCCGTGACCCTGGTGGAGCGCGGACCCGCGCTGCAGCCCCGCGCCCGGGCCCTGGCGCGCTTTCACCGCACGCGGGTGCCCGACCCGGAGCAGAACCTGCTCTTCGGCGAGGGCGGCGCGGGCACGTACTCCGACGGAAAGATCTACACGCGCATTGACGATCCGCTGGAGGTCCCCCTGCTGGAGGAACTCGTGGCCGCCGGGGCCCCGCCCTCCATCGTGTACGACAGCCTGGCCCACATCGGGACCGATCGCCTGCACCGGGTGCTCGCGGAGCTGCGCCGGAAACTGGAGGCCCGCGGCGTGCGCTTCCTGTTCGACACGCGCGTGGACTCCCTGGTGCTCCAGGGCGAGGATCCGCGCCGCGTGCGTGCGGTTCGCACCACGGCGGGCGAGCTTCCCTGCGCGGCGCTGTTCCTCGGCATCGGTCACAGCGCCCGCGACACGGCCCTGGCCCTGGCGGCACAGGGCGTGAGCTTCGAGGCCAAGCCCTTTCAGCTGGGCCTGCGGATCGAGCATCCCCAGGACCTGGTGACCCGCGGCCGCTACGGCGAGGATCCCGACGCCGCGGCCCTGGGGGCGGCGAGCTACAGCCTCCTGTGCAAGGCGGGGGAGCAGGGGGCGGCGGCCTACTCCTTCTGCATGTGTCCGGGGGGCCGCATCGTCGCCAGCGTCAACGAGCCGGGCCTCTTGTGCACCAACGGCATGTCCAATTCCAAGCACAGCTCGGCCTGGGCCTCGGCGGCCCTCGTCACGAGCTTCGGGCCCTCCGACTTCGGCCCGGGCGCGTTCGCGGGAGTGGACTTCCAGCGCGGCCTCGAGGCGCGCTTCTTCGCCGCCGGCGGGGGCGACTTCACCGCGCCGGCGCAGACCGCCCAGGATTTCCTCGACGGCCGCCTGGGCCGCGAGACGCGGCACTCGACCTACACCTTCGGCACGCGGCCCGCGCGGCTCGACCAACTGCTGCCGGACGCCGCGCGCGTCGCCCTGGCGCGGGCCCTGGTGCAGTTCGAGCGCCAGATTCCGGGCTTCGCCGGTCAGGAGGGACTCTTCGTGGGGCTGGAGTCCCGCAGCTCCGGTCCCCTGCGCATGCCGCGCGATCGCACGACCCATCGCGCCCGGGGATTCGCCAACCTCTATCCGATCGGGGAGGGCGCCGGCTGGGCCGGTGGGATCATGAGCGCCATGCTCGACGGGGCAAACGGAGCCCTGGCGGCGCTGTCCCACGGCGCGGGGTGATCCGCGGCGCGGCCTCTCCAGCCCGCGGGACCGCCGGTCCGGCGCCGCGGCGGGGCTGCGCGGTACAGTGGGATCATGTCCACCCAACCCGAGCCGGCGAAGGGCGCCCGCGCGCGCAAGGTCACCACCCGCAGCCTGCTGCAGATGAAGGCCGCGGGCCAAGTGATCACCGCCCTGACCGCCTACGACTTCCTGATGGCCCAGCTGATCGACCAGGCCGGCGTCGACGTGATCCTGGTGGGGGACTCGGCGGGCATGGTGGTGCAGGGATTCGAGACCACCATCCCGGTGACCATGGAGCAGATGCTCTACCACTCCGCGGTGGTGGCCCGGGGCGTCGAGCGGGCCCTGGTGGTGGCCGACATGCCCTTCATGTCCTATCAGGTCAACCCCGACGAGGCGCTGCGCAACGCCGGGCGCATGATCAAGGAGTCGTCGGTGGAGGCGGTCAAGCTGGAGGGCGGCGAGATCCTCTGCCCGACCATCCGGCGCATCGTCGACGTCGGCATTCCGGTCATGGGCCACCTCGGGCTCACGCCCCAGTCGATCCACAAGTTCGGCACCTATCAGGTGCGCGCCACGGAACCGGGCGAGGCCGAGGCGCTGCGCCGGGACGCGCGCGCGCTGGAGCAGGCCGGCGCCTTCGCCATCGTGATCGAGAAGGTGCCCGCGGAGCTGGCGCGCGAAATCGCCGAGCTGGTGCGCGTGCCCGTGATCGGCATCGGCGCCGGGCCGGGCTGCGACGGTCAGATTCTCGTGTCCCACGACATGCTGGGGATCTACGACAAGTTCCACCCGCGCTTCGTGCGGCGCTACGCCGAGATCGGCCGCGAGATGCGCGCGGCCTTCGAACGCTACGCGAAGGACGTGCGCGCGGGGGAATTCCCGTCGCCGGACGAGAGCTACTGAGCCCCCGCGGACGGGTTCAGGGTCGTCCCAGGGCCAGGAAGGCCTCCAGGATCCCGGCACCCCCGGGCGAGAGGATCGACTCGGGGTGGAACTGCACGCCAAAGCGCGGCCAGCGGCGGTGACGCACGCCCATCACCAGACCGTCGCTGGTCCAGGCGTCGAGCAAGAGCTCCGCCGGCAGTCGCTCGCGCCTGGCCCGCAGCGAGTGGTAGCGCCCGGCGGCGAAGGGACTGGGCAAGGAACGGTAGAGCAGGCTTCCGTCGTGGTGCACCGCGCTGGCGCGGCCGTGGACCGGCCGCGGATCCACTTCCAGTTCCCCGCCGTAGTGCTCCACCAGCGCCTGATGACCCAGGCACACGCCCAGCAACGGAGTCTCGGGATCAAGGCGCGAGAGCAGCTCGCCGCACACGCCCGCCTGTTCGGGCCGCCCCGGACCCGGAGAGAGCACCACGGCCCGGGCGCCCAGGGACAGCAAGTCCTGCACGGGCCGCTCGTCGTTGCGCACCACGCGCACTTCCTCGCCGCCCGCGGCCAAGGCCTGCCACAGGTTGAACGTGAAGGAGTCGTAGTTGTCCACCAGGAGAATCACGGCCCGTTGAATCTAGTCTCGTGATTCAGAAGTGCGTCGACCCAGGGGGCCCGAACGCGGTTTCTGGCCTGGCGCCGCGCCGACGCGTGTTCGCTGGAACACCCATGAGGAGCGGCACCGCAGCCCTGGAGCCTCGTGTGGGACGCCGGCCGCGGACGGGTTGCGAAGCGTCGGACCGCTGGATCCGAATGCCGCCGTGGCCCCGGCGGGGGCATCGAAGCGCGGCTGGGGGATCTGGGAGGCCCTGGGCCGCCGGGAGGGCGCCGCGGGGCCTTCCGGCGCCTGCGGGGCGCTTGTATCGGCGCTGTTCAGACCGCAGGATGGGGCTTCACCCCAAACCCGGAGAAGCCCATGGAATTCAAGTTCACGACCGTGTCCGCCACCCTGATCCTGACCGGCCTTGCCTGCCTCGCGGGCTGCAAGGACGAAAGCAAGGCCGCCGCCCCCGCCGCCCTCGACCAGATGAAGGAGGGCGTCAAGCAGGCCGGGGATTCCCTGGCCGACGCCTGGAACAAGGCCTCGGAGGAGCTCAAGGGCAAGTCCGACGAAATCAAGACGAAGATCGAAGCCGCGACGCCCGAGATGCGCGCCAAGCTGGAAGAGTTCAAGAAGTCCTTCGACGAGCAGATGGCCCTGGCCCAGCAGAAGTTCGCCGAGGCCAAGGCGGCCGCGCCGGAAAAGGTCGAGGCACTCCAGCAAGAGGCCAACAAGGCCTTGGAAGCCGCCAAGAAGGCCTACACCGAGGCCACCTCGGGCCACTGAGCCCCCCCGGCGACAGCCTGGGTCGCCCGACTCCGGGCGCTCACACCTGTCCCAGGTCCGCGTAGTCACCGCATCGGGCGCCCCGGCGGGGGACTGCATCCTCCGCCGGGCAGCGCTGGAATCCAACGCTTGAACCCGCGTCGGATCGCGCCCAAACCCATGCCATGCTCCACGGTCTTTCGCCGCTGATTCGTCCGCGCGGGTGCCTCAAGGGCGCCCGCGTCCATTCCTCCTCCGGCCGTGTCCTGGGGGCCCTGGCCTTCTTCGCCGCCGTGCTGGTGCTGTTCCTCTGGCGCCTCGCGGCGGCGACGCCCGCGCTGATGGAGGGTGCCGGGACGGCGTCCTTGCTCGGGCCCGAGAAGTGGGGCCAGGACGGGCAGGCGTCCAATCTCCAGTACGGGGCCCGCGACGACCTCGACCAGGACGAGCAGTCCACGATCGCGTTGTTCAAGCGCGCCTCGCCGGCGGTGGTCCACATCACCAACCTGGGGCTGCTGCGCCAGCGCTTCAGCCTGTCGGCCACGGAGGTGCCCCAGGGCACCGGGTCGGGGTTCCTGTGGGACGAGCGCGGCCACGTGGTGACGAACTTCCACGTGATCGACAAGGGCAGCAAGTTCAAGGTGACCCTGGCGGACCGCTCGGAGTGGGACGCCGAGTACGTGGGCGCCGCGCCCAATCACGATCTGGCGGTGCTGCGCATTCAGGCGCCGCGCGGTCGCCTGTCGGCCCTGGCGGTGGGACGTTCCGCCGGATTGGCCGTGGGCCAGAAGGTGTTCGCCATCGGCAACCCCTTCGGGCTCGACCAGACCCTGACCACCGGCATCATCAGCGGGCTCGGCCGGGAGATCCGCTCGGTGTCGAATCACAAGATCAGCGACGTCATCCAGACCGATGCGGCCATCAACCCGGGCAACTCCGGGGGGCCCCTGCTCGACAGCGCGGGACGCCTGATCGGCATCAACACGGCGATCGTCAGCCCCTCGGGGGCCTATGCGGGCATCGGTTTCGCCGTGCCCGTGGACACCGTGGCCCGGGTGGTGCCGCAGTTGATCACCAAGGGGCGCGTGACGCGGCCCGGCCTGGGCATCGTGCCCGCGCCCAACTATCTGGCCCAACGTCTGGGCGTGCGCGGCGTGATCGTCACCGACGTGAGCACCGAGGGCGCCGCGAAGCAGGCCGGCCTGCGTCCGGCCATGCGCTACGACGACGGCTCCATGGAACTGGACGTGATCGTGTCCCTGGACGGCAAGGCCGTGGAGCGCGTCGAGGATCTGTTCGACTTCCTCGACCAGCGCTCCATCGGGGACGTGGTCGAGGTGGGAGTGCGCCGCGGTTCCAAGACCCTGACCCTCCCCGTGACCCTGCGCGAATTGCAGGACTGAGGGAGGGCGCGAAGCGCCGCCCCGGTGCTTCCGCGCCTGCCCACCGGCAGGCCGGGGACCCGAGGCCTGCCGGGGGCCACCGGTGCCGTGGGGGGCGAGCTTGCAGGCCGCATCGGGTCTCGGCCGGAGCTCTTTCTCAAGCTCCGCGCTCGACGCGGCCGAGAAAACCGTCCCCCCGCCTCTCCTCCGCCATGCGGTCCCCGCGCCGATCCCTGGCGGATGCGGCGTACCCCCGGCCCAGGGCGAATCGTATGCTCACCGACAGCGCTTCCCCTGTTCCCCTGCGGGGCCGGGTCCCTCCCCACACCGGTTCGTCCCGTCCGGGCCGAGTCTCTCGCCGATGCCGCTCCTCCGTTCCCTGATCGACTGCCTGCGACGGCCCGAACCGGTGGGCGGAGGCAACGATGGCGAGCCGCGACTGGCGCGCCTGGAAGTCCTGCTCCTGGCCCTGACGGTCTTCGTGGCGCGTCTCCTGGCCTCGCGGGCCTTCCCGATCTACGACGACGCGTTCATCACCTACCGGTACGCGCGCAACTTCGCCGACGGTCTCGGCATGGTCTTCAATCCGGGGGCCCCGTGGGAGCCGATCCTCGGCACCACCACTCCCGGCTACGCGGTGATCCTGGCGGGCTTCTCCGCCCTGGGGCTGCCGATGGTCGCCACGTCCTTGGCGGTCAACTTCCTCTGCGACGCCCTCTCGGCGCTGATGATCGTCGAGTTGCTGGACCGCCGCCGGGTGTCGTCCCTGGTTTCGGTGCTGGCCTTCGCGGCGATCCCGGAGATCGCGCGCGTGTCCGCCGGGGGAATGGAGCCGCCCATGGTGGTGGCCGCGGCCCTGGGGGCCGTCACCCTCTTCCGCCGCGGGAACCTGCTGGGCGCCGGGTTCGCCAGCGCCTTCGCCTGCACGTTGCGACCGGAGTGCGTCCTGCTCGTGCTGATCCTCTCCGTCGCCTGCCTCCTGGAGCGCCGGTCCGTGGTGCGCTACCTGATTCCGGTGGCCCTGGTGGGACTGGTGACCGCAGGTCTCCTGCAATGGGTCTACGGCAGCCCCGTCTCCCATTCCGTGATGGCCAAGGCGGCCGTTCACGGCGGGGAACAGAAGCCGGGCTTTTCGCGCCTGCCGGACATCCTGGCCCAGGCCCTGGGGCCCTCCCAGCCGATGCGCCTGCTCAGCGTCCTGGTGGCCATCGGCGCCCTGACGATGTTGTTGCGGCGTTCCCGACTCGTGCCCTTCGGGCTGTTCGCGGGTTCCATCGTGGCGGCGTACCTGGTGGTCCAGCCCAAGACCTGGGGGTGGTACTTCTACGCGCCGCTGACCGCCTGGGTGGTCTGTCTGGGCCTCGGCGCGGAGCAGATCTCGCGCTGGATCGGCTTCGAGCGCCTGGGTTGGCATCGGGTGGGTCCCCAGCGCGCGCTGGTCGTGCTGGGATCCCTGGCGGTGCTGGGCACGGTGGCGATCTTCCCGGTGCTGCGGCCCGACCGCATCACGCCCAGGGTCTACGCCCGATTCGAAGCCTGGGCCAAGGAGGCGCGCATCGCCGAACGCAAGGCGACCATCTCCGCCTCGGACATCGGCGCCATCGGGTGGTACACGGGCGCCACGATCTACGACAGTGAAGGCCTCGTTTGGCCGGAGGCGCTCGAGCTGACCCGCACCGAGGATCAGATCGCCAAGTACCTGCCCGACTACGTGATCCTGGTGGTGCGCAAGTCGCGTCTGCGGCCGTTTTGCGTCGAGCATCCGGAGCTCGCGGCGCGCTATCGGCCGATCCGGCGCTTCAACGAGTACAACGACGACGGCGGCGAGAAGCTCACTCCGGACATCGCCCAGCTGCCCGACTGGTGGGAGCAGGACTACCTGATCTTCGAGCGCGTGGACAACTGAAGTGCGACCCCGGGCCGCGCCGGGGGCCGCCGGCGCCCCAGCCGGAAACCCGGGTGCTGGGACAGGATCGCGGTCGAACGATGATGCCCCCCCCCCAGGTCGAACGAGGTCGAACGAGGTCGAACATGGATGATCTCGCGCGTGGACCACAAGCGATGACCCCCACGGACGAGCTCGACCGGCTCGTGCGCTCGGTGGCGGCCGCGCGGGAGCTGGACCGTCGCTGCATCGAGCAGTACGGCATCCCCGGCATGGTGCTGATGGAGAACGCCGGACGAGGCGCGGCGGAGTGGATCCTGCGGGAGCTTGCTCCGGGCGACACGGGCGTCGACTTCCTGTGCGGGCCGGGCAACAACGGCGGCGACGCCTTCGTGGCCGCCCGACACCTGCACAACGCGGGGGTTCCGGTGCGACTCTTCGCGACGCACGCATTCGAGTCGGCCCGGGGCGATGCCCTCTGGGCGCGCGGTGTGGCGCAGCGCATGGGACTTCCCTGTCTCTCCATCGCCGAGTCCGGGAGCGCCGCGAGAGCCGCGGCCGGTTGGGACGCGACGCGCATCCTGGTGGACGGCCTGCTCGGCACCGGATCGACGGGTGCCCCCCGGGGCGCCGTGGCGGAGGCTCTCGAGGCCGCGCGCGGCGCTCGACCTCGCCTGCGCGTGGCCCTGGACCTGCCCAGCGGTCTGGACGCCGACAGCGGCCGGACTCACGGGTCCTGTTTCCGTGCGGATCTGACGCTTGCTTTCGCTGCCAGAAAGCCCGGACTGAGCGCCGCTTCCCAGGGCCCGGGCGCCGTTGCGGGGCGGATCGAGGTGGTGGGCATCGGGGCGCCCATCGAGCTGTTGCGGGAGCTGGCGGGGATGTAGGGATTGTGCAAGGGACGCCCCTGGAGCCTGCCCCGGCTGTACCTCGGTGGTGGCGGAGGTCGAAACTCCCTGTGGGATTGCGTCCCCCCAAACGGGCGAGTAGCGTAATCCCGGTTTCACGCATCAGTCCCGGGCCACCGGCCCAGGAAAGGAACACCATGCGCTCAGTGATTCAGGCCAGCGTCGGAGCCGTCGGGCTCGTGGCGCTTCTCGCGCTCCCGATGGGAGCCCTGGGGTCCGCGGAGCCCGCCACGGCGGCCCCGGTCCCCGCGATGGGGGACCAAGCTCCCGAAGTTGGATCCATCGTCAACTACAAGTTCCGCCAGTCCCCCATGAACGCAGGTGGGCTCACCGATCTCGCGGACTTCCGCGGTCGGCCCCTCCTGATCGAGTTCTGGGGCACGCGTTGAGGACCTTGCGTCGGGGGGGCCGTGCCGTCCTCCATCAAGCTCAAGGCTGAACTCGGCGACGACATCAACATCCTGTTCGTCGAATCCCAAGGAACGAGTCCGGACGACACCGAGGCGTTCATCTACCGCCAGAAGTGGGGCGGGAGCCAGGCCCTGTGGACGCATGAGCGTCCCTGCGAGTCGGGACTGGATGGCATTCCCGCCTTCGTGCTGCTCGGCAACGACGGGCGCGTGCTGACCTCGGGGTACTCGGGCGACGGCAAGGTCAAGGACCTGATCGCCGCCGAGCTCAAGGCCGCCAAGGCCGTGCCGAAGGATCTTCCGCCCGCCCTGGCCAAGTCCTGGCAGGAGTTCGTCAAGGGCTCCTACGGAGCGGCGATTCTCGGTGCCCAAAAAGTGGCCGAACTTCCCGCGGCGGACGACAAGGCCGGAGCCGCGGAGCGCGCCAAGACATTGGTCGCCGACTGGACTCAGCGCGCGACCAACCGAGTCGAGCGTGTGAAGTACCTGATCGACAACGCCTACTTCGCCAAGGCGGATTCCGAGGTGCTGGCGCTCAAGGTCGCCGTGAAGGGGCTTCCGGATCTGGAGTCGAAGCTGGCGGATTTCGCCACGCGGCTTGCCGGAGAGGAGTTCAAGGCGGCGCGGGAGGCGGCCAAGTCGCTCGACAACCTGCTCGGGAAGGTCAACGAGAAGGGCGTCGAGGACAAGACCGGCAAGGAGCTGAAGAAGCTCGCCGAAAAGTACTCCGGCACCAAGCCGGGCGAGCGCGCGGCACGGCTGTCGCGGCTGCTGGAGAAGAAGCCCGCCCAGGGCTAGCCCACCGTGGGCCTTTCGCCGCGGGCGCCTCGGACGTGAACCGTCCCGGGCGCCCGCGGCATGGGGGCGGTGCGGGTCCCGGCGGCTAGCGACCGGCCTGGCAGAAGCAGGGCGAGGTGAGCTGCACGTCGGCGTGGCTCCAGCTCTTCTCGAAGCGCGGCATGAGTTCCGCCGCCGCCGCCGTGGCCCCACGGCCCTCCAATGCTCGCCGCAGGCCGAACAGAGACCAGCCGTTCTCGGGATACTGGGCCAGGTCGGCGCGGAACACCTCCTCGGCCTCCTCGAAGCGCCTGGCCACCAAGAGCGCCGCGCCCAGGGTGTGTCGCGCGGGCATCATCCAGTCCGGGGCTTCGTCGTAGACCAGCAGGGACTGCAGGCGCACGGCCTCGCGCAAGAGATCCAGGCCGATCTCGACCTCGCCGCGGCGAAACTCCAACTCGCCGCCCAGGAGATTTCTCGGAATCTGGAGCACCGTGCGCGCCGGATTGTTGCCGATGGGCCGGGACTCCTCGATGCCCGCCACGACCACGTCGAATTCCACGAGTTCCCGCTCGGCTTCGTCGAGCCGATCCAGGGCCGTCAACGCCACGCCGCGCGCGTAGTGCCTCACGGCGTTGCAGATCTTGAGCTCCGGCGCGTAGGCCGGCCGCGCGAGGATCTCCGACCATTGGCCGAAGCGCACTTCCACGTGCAGATCCACCGGCAGATAGCCGTCCACGGTGGGAGCCATCTGCTGGATGAACTCCTGCGGCACGCCGTCCACCATGGCGCGGGCGGCCGCCTGAGCGCCCCCGCGATCGCCGAGCATCATGCAGGCCCAGGCGAGGAAGTGGTGGTTGTGGGCCATGTAGAGGCGATAGAAGCCGTCCCGGGGGAATCGGGCGGCCTGGGCCGTGTCGGCCGCGATGGCGCGCCGGTTGGCCTCTGCCGCCTCGGCCCAGCGACCCAGGCGCGCGTGGATGTGGGCGGGCATGTGGATCAGGTGGCCCGCGTCGCCCCGGTGATTCGCCAGGCGCTCCGCCGCCGCGGCGGCCCTCCCCGGCAGGGGCCCCGCTTCCATGGCGTGGATGTACAGGTGGCACAGGCCGGGGTGATCGGGCGCCTGGGCGAGGCCGTGCTCCAGCAGTTCGACAATCTCGGGCGTCCAGTCGCGGGCGGCCTGCTCCTGGGTCCACAGGTCCCAGGGGTGCACGTCCATGAGCGCTTCGGCGCACCAGGCCCTCACGTCCGCGTCGGCGGGGTACTGCCGTTGGACGCGCCGCATGGCGTCGGCGAAGGCCTGGTCCAGGGGCGCGCGCGGGGCGCTGAAGTCCGCCGAGTAGCGGGCGGCCAGGGCCTCGATCAGATCGCGCTCCACGGGTTCGGCCGCCCCCAGGCGCGCCCGGGCTTCCTGCAGGGCCTTCCAGGCTGCCTCGCCGCGGGAGGGATCCAGGGCGGGGTTGTTGATGTGGGGCCCGTGGGCGAAGGCGACGCCCCACCAGGGCATGGGGGAGTGGGGGGCCTGGCGAGCGGCTTCCCCGAAGGCCGCGATGGCCCCGTCATGGTTGAAGGCCCACATCAGATAGAGCCCGCGGTCGAAGGCCCGCTGGGCCTCGGCCGAAACCGAGCGCAGGGGACGGCTGACCGGACTTTCGTCTGCGCCGGGGACGGGGGAGTCCGCCCCGGAGACCCGGCCCGCCGCGCCTTCCGCGGGAGCGAGTCCCTGGGAATGACAGGCGCAGAAGAGCGAGAGCAAGGACAGGGAGGACCCGAGGAGACGTGCGTTCGACATGGCGGTGACTTTCTCTTGGTGGGTTCAGCGCCCAGTGTCCTGCCCGCGAGGTCCGCCGCCAAGCCCGGTTCCACCGCGGCTGGCGTGGCGCACTTTCTAAGTGTTGCAGCAGTCACGCCTCGCCGCGGAGCCAGGGCAGGAAACCGCACGGATGCTCCCCCGGCCCACGGGCCCGGGGATCCGGTTCGTTAGCGCTTGTCGCTGGGTGGGGTGGGCGCGGGCGCGGGGGACGGCGGGTTCGGGTACTTCTTCGGCAGTTCCTTCAGGCCGATCGGGGTGCCTCGCCAGCGCACCGGGCCGGTCACCACCGTGGCCGGATCGAGGAAGAGCGAGCCCACGGGCGAGCCCTCGGGGCGCGATTCGCGGACCGGCTCCAACTCCAGGGCCGCGGGATTGGCGCCGGAAACGAACCGATTGGCGCCGCGCAGTTCCACGGCTTCGCAGGCGCCGATGGCCACCAGGGGCCGGTCCCCGCAGCCCTTCGCCATTTCGAAGTCGTTGCTCTCCAGGACCAACTTGGCGCTCGGCACGCCCTCGTTGCCGTCCCAGGCCACCAGGGCGCCGGTGCCGTAGGGCGACTCCGGTCGCGTCAGGGCGCGCACCTCGGCGGCGAACCCCGCGCGGTAGCGATTGCCCTGCAACAGGATCGTCCCCGCGTGGCGTCCCGCGAAGGTGAAGGCGCTGCCTCCCTTGTTGTTGTCGCCGGCGGCGATGCAGCAATCGGTGGCCGTGCAGTTGCGGATCGTCAGCGTGCCGACGCCCGGCGGGCCCTCCTCGATGCGCGCGGTCAACTGCACGAAGGTCCGTCCGACGCGGGCCACGTCGACGTTTTCGATCCAGGCGTCGCCGCGCAGGTTTTGCAGGTAGAAGGCGTGCTCGCGCCGCAGGTCCACGATGCGGGCGCGGCCGCGAACGCCGCGGAACTCGAAGTCCTTGAGCCCGCGGCCGTAGACGCCCCACTTGGATGAACTCGGTCCCGAGTCGGTCACGTGGTTCCACTGGCCGATGATGTTGACGTCGAGGAAGCGATAGCCCTCGTGAACCCAGTCCGCCCCCTGGGAGAACAAGACACCCGCGCGCGTGCCCGGCCGGATCTCCAGATTCTGGAAGGTGATGAACCCGTTCTTGATCTGCTGGCTGACCGTGATCGTGTCGCCCGTGCCGACGATGCGCGCCTGCCCGCGGCCGTCGACCACGATCGGTGCCGCGCGCGTGCCGCCCGACGTGCGGGCATTTCCCGAGGAGTCCTTGGCAAAGCCGATGCTGAAGCTCCTGTATTCGCCCGGCGTCAGTTCGATCCGCGCGCCGGGCTTGGCGATGGAGAGCGCCGTGGCGATCGAGTTCTTCGACTCCACCTCGGGGCCGTTGTCGGCCACGAAGGAGGTGGGCGTGCACACGATGTGCATGGCCGTGGGGACGGGCGGAAGCTTGGGCCCGCGCACGGGCTTCTGCTTCTGGGGCACGGCGAGGACCATGGCGATCGCCGCGCAGGCGAACCCGTGCGGCCAGAGGCGCAGGAGGGAGAGGACCATCGCAGGGACCCGATCCTCGTCCATGGGCCCGGTCCTCGCCAAGGGGGGGCCCTGGAAACAGCGCGGGGCCCGGGCGGATCGCCCGAGCCCCGCGCGAGAGAGACCTACGTGCCCGCTTCAGGGCACCATCGTCACCGGCAGCGGATTGGAGGCCGCCACGGCCTGGCCCTGGGCGTCGAGGATCACCGCCGCGTGATAGAAGGTCAGCCCCAGGTAGCCCGCGGACAGGAGCGCCTGGGTCGGAGTGAAGCTCACCTGCGCGCGTCCCGCGCCGTCCAGTTGGCCCGTGGGGGCGCTCAGGAGGGCATTGGTGGAGGCAGCGGACGTGTGGCGCAGGTACCGGTCCACCACCAGGGGCACGAGCACCCCCCCGAACGGCGTCTTGGGCGAGAGTCCGGTGATCGAGCCCAGGATGCGGTAGTCGTGTTGGGCGAAGGCCGGGCCCATGTCGATCGTGAGCACCGGCTGCTGGGGCAGGGAGAGCCGCACCAGGAAGTCGCTGGCGAAGAAGGGCATGGGCTGGGTGGAGATCACCAGGGCGCCGCCCTTCTCGCTCGGCAGCGCCAGGTTGCCGGGGCAACCCGCCACGAGGTCCGGGGAGCCGTCCTGGTTCACGTCCCCGGAGCCCGCGATCGCGGCCCCCAGGGGGCGGCCGAAATCCTGGCCGAAGCGCGTCCAGAGCACGCTACCGGCCGCGCCCGAGAAGCAGGTCAGGCTGCCCGTGTCCACGGCCCCAATCAGGTCCGCGCCCGGAGCGCCCACGACGAAGTCGTCCGTGCCGTCCTGGTTCACATCGCCCGCGGCGGCCAGGGCTGCGCCGAAGCGGTCGGCGATGCCCACGCCGAAGACGCGCCAAAGCGCAGGGCCGCCCGCGGCCAGGAACACGTCCACCTGGCCGGTGCTCGCCGGGGAAACCTGCGGCGAACCCACCGCGAGGTCCGCGCGGCCGTCGTGGTCGAGGTCCCCCAGGGTGGCGAGCGAACTGCCGAAGTTGTCCCCGGAATTGAGCCCGTTCAGGCTGCGCAGCAGGGTCTGATCGAGGCCGGAAAACACGCGCACGTAGCCCGTGGCGGCCGTGCCGGCGATCGACGGCGCGCCCACGGCGAAGTCGCTGACGCCGTCGTTGTTCCAATCCCCGAGCCGCGTCAGGTCATGGCCGAACAGCTGATTGCCGGCCGCGCCGTAGAGGTTGAACAGCGTCGCTCCCGTCGCGCCCGACCAGACTCGCACCGACCCCGACGACGAGCCGAAGTTGTCGTCGTCGATGGCGCCGCCCGCGAATTCCGCGACCCCGTCGCCGTCCAGATCGCCCAGGGAGGCGACGCTCCAACCCATGTGGTCGTTGGCGCCCGCTCCGTCCTTGGTGAAGATCGCGGACCCATCGCGACCCGAGCGCACGTACACCCGACCACAGCCTGCGGTGGCCCCGGTGGCCAGGGGCGCACCGATCACCAGATCGTCGATTCCGTCGCCGTTGATGTCGGGAAGGCCGTCGACCCCGTGGCCGAAGCGATCTCCCGCCGCCGCGCCGTCCACGGTGTAGAGCTGCGTGCCTCGCGAACCCGAAATCACCTGCACCTGACCGCGCCCGTTGTTGGCGCCGATGCTGGCCACGGCGTAGTCGGGTGCTCCGTCGCCGTCGATGTCGGACAACTCGGCCACCGCGGAGCCCATGTGGTCCCCGTTCGCTCCCGAATACTCGTAGAGGCGGCTCGCCTGGCCGGACTGGGCCGGGAGCAGGGGGGAAAGGGCCAGGAATGCTGCCGCGGAAATCGTGATGCGGATCATGGTCGTGTGCGGGGGTTGACCGCGGGGGAAGTCCCGCGCGAAGCCCGGGATGGCAATTCCGGAGGAACGGCCTGGGTGGGGGCCGATTCCCCCGCACCCCCGGCGGGGGCCTCCCGGCAGGGCCACGGCCGCGGCCCAGGAGTGGGACGGCAGGGCAGGCCCCAGGCCTCCGCCAGCGGGACCGCCGGCCCCTCCGGGCCCGCCCCTAGGGTCCTCCGTGAAGGCGGAGAACCCGTGCGGGTCCGCGCCCCAGGCAAGCCCCACCCCGCACCCCCCTGGTTTGCGCGAGGGGGGTCGCGAAAGGGGGCTCGCGGAGGGGGCCGCGAGCTTTGGCCTCTGCGCGGCCATTCGCTACAACGCTCCACGCGCGATCCAAACTCCACGGCCGCGGCCACCCGCCGCGGTTTCCAGGATCGCCGCCACGGGCCACACTCCCCAGCGGAATCGCGCGATCCCCGGCCCCGAATCCTCCCTTCCGATCCCCCCCAGGAACCCGAGGACACGTATGGAATCCCGCTCCCCCAAGGCCGGTCGCCGCGCCGCGGCCCGGGCCCCGCGCCGTGAAACGCCCCCGCCCCCGGGGACGCCGCTGCGCATCGGACTGATCGGGCAGAAGTTCATGGGCAAGGCCCATTCGAACGCCTGGTCCCAGGCCGGCCGCTTCTTCGACCTGCCCCGCGCCGTGGAGCTCACCACGATCGCGGCCCGCGACGGAGCCTCCCTGGGCGCCTTCGCCCGACGCTTCGGCTGGAAGCAGCACACGGCCGACTGGCGCGAGCTGGCGCGGGACCCGGAGATCGACCTGGTGGACGTGGGCACCCCCAACGACGTGCACAGGGAACAGGCCCTGGCGATGCTCGAAGCGGGCAAGCACGTGGCCTGCGAGAAGCCCCTGGCGGGCACCCTGGACGACGCGAGGGCCATGCGCGACGCCGCCCGCAAGGCGGGGAAGCGCGCGCGCACCTTCGTCTGGTTCAACTACCGCCGCGCGCCGGCCGTGGCCCTCGCCTGGCAGCTCCTGCGGGAGAATCGCCTGGGCAAACTGGTCCACGTGCGCGCCCACTACCTCCAGGGGTGGGGCGGGGCGGGCACGCCCATGTCCTGGCGCTTCCAAAAGAAGCTCGCCGGTTCGGGAGCCCACGGCGACCTCAACGCCCACATCGTGGACCTGGCGCGCTTCCTCACCGGCGAGGAAGTGACCACGATCCACGGCGCCCACTCGCGCACGTTCGTCAAGCGCCGGGCCGTGGCCGGCACCTCGCGCACCGCCGCCAGCGACGTGGACGACTGCGTGTCGTTCCTGGCGAGCTTCCGCGGCGGCGCCACCGCGGTCTTCGAGGCCACGCGCCTGGCCCCGGGCCACTTCAACGACAACCACATCGAGGTCAACGGCGAGCACGGTTCCCTGCGCTTCTCCTTCGAGGACATGAACCTGCTGGAGTACTACGACGGCCGGGAGCCCCGCCGGCTGCAGGGCTGGAAGCGGATTCAGTGCACCTTCGGCGATGCCCATCCCTATGCCGCCCACTGGTGGCCGGAGGGGCACGTGCTGGGCTACGAGCACGGCTTCGTCAACCAGGCCGCCGACATCGTGCGCGCGCTCTCGGGCGCGAAGCCCGAGGTCCCGCTGCCCGATTTCGAGGACGCCTACGAAACCCAGCGGGTGCTGGAGGCCGCCCTGGTCTCCGCCGCGAATCGCACCGCGATCCCGCTCTCCCAGATTCCCTGAAGCCCCCTTTTCGCGAGACCACACCATGCCGCGACCGGTTTGTCTGTTCACGGGCCAGTGGGCCGACCTGAAGCTCGAGGACCTCTGCCAGCGGGCCCGGGCCATGGGCTACGACGGCCTGGAGCTGGCCTGCTGGGGCGACCACTTCGATGTGCAAGCCTGTCTGTCCGACAAGACCTATGCCAAGCGCCAGTGGGAGCTCCTGTCCGCCTACAACCTGACCTCCTACGCGATCTCGAACCACCTGGTGGGGCAGGCCGTGTGCGACCTCGTGGACGAGCGCCACCGCGCGATCCTGCCTCCCGCGATCTGGGGCGACGGCGAGCCCGAGGGCGTGCGCAAGCGCGCCGCCGCGGAGATGAAGGACACCGCCAAGGCCGCGCGGCGCTTCTTCGACGCCGCGCCCCCGGAGGTCAAGGAACGTCTGGCGCGCACCGGCCGCACCGTGGTGGTGGGCTTCACGGGCTCCAGCATTTGGCCCCTGCTCTACTCGTTCCCGCCCAACCGGCCCGGCGCGGTGGACAAGGGCTTCGCGGATTTCGGCAAGCGCTGGGGGCCGATCCTCGACGTGTTCCAGAAGCAGGGGGTGTCCTTCGCCCTCGAGGTGCACCCCACGGAGATCGCCTTCGACATCGTCTCGACCCGTCGGGCCCTCAAGGCGGTGGCCGACCACCCGGCCTTCGGCTTCAACTTCGATCCTTCCCACTTCGGCTACCAGGGCGTGGACTACGTGGGCTTCCTGCGGGAGTTCTCCTCGCGCATCTGGAACGTGCACGTCAAGGACGTCTGGTGGTCGGAGTCGCCCACGGCGGCCGGCGTTTTCGGCGGGCACAGCGATTTCGGCGCCGAAGGGCGCTTCTGGGACTTCCGTTCCCCGGGCCGAGGACGCGTGGACTTCGAGGCCATCGTGCGCGAGCTGAACCGCTCGCGCTACGCCGGGCCGCTGACCGTCGAATGGGAGGACGGAGCCATGGACCGCGAGCACGGCGCGGCCGAGGCGGTCGATTTCGTGCGCGCACTGGATTTCGAACCCTCGGGCCGCGCGTTCGACGCCGCCTTCGAGAAGTGAAATGATCCGCTCGGCCCTGGCCACCCACGTCCCCACGCCCCTGGCGCATTGAAATGACCCACGACACCCCGGCCCCCGCCGCGTCGAGCGCGCTGAAAGCGCGCCTGTCGCTGATGATGCTCCTGCAGTACGCCATCTGGGGCGCGTGGCTGCCTTTTCTGTGGTCGTTCCTGTCCGAGCACCGCCACATGGCCGGCGAGCAGATCGGCACGATGTTCGCGGCCGGAGCCCTGGGCGCGATCCTCGGGCCCTTCATCGCCGGGCAGGTGGCCGACCGCTACTTCTCCACCGAGAAGTTCCTGGGCGTGAGCCACCTGATCGGGGCGGCCCTGATCTGGCAGTTGGCCAGCGTGGAGAGCTACCACGGTTTCCTGCGGTTCTCGCTGGCCTATGGGCTGGTGTACTCGCCGACCCTGGCGCTCACCAATAGCCTGGCCTTCCACCACCTGCCCGACCGCGACCGGGACTTCGGCAGCGTGCGACTGTGGGGCACCTTCGGCTGGATCGCGGTGGGCATCGCCATGGGCCATTGGCTGGCCCACGCGCACACGCCCGCCGGCGTCAGCGCCGAGGTGGCGCACCTGGCCCAGGTGGCCGGCAAGGCCGATGCCTTTCGCCTGAGCGCCGTGCTCGGGGGCCTGATGGGCCTGTACTGCTTCACGTTGCCTTCCACTCCGCCCTCCAAGTCGGCCGAGCGCAACGCGGTGAGCGAGGCCCTGGGCGAAGTGCGCCGCCAGCCCCTGCTCACGCTGTTCCTGCTGGCGATCCCCGTGAGCTGCATCCACCAGTTCTACTTCGTGCACACCGAGGGCTTCCTGCACGCCAAGCTGGAGGTGCCCGGCTTCTTCCGCTCGATCTTCGGCGTGGGGGGCGGCGGCTTCATGACCATCGGCCAGATGGTCGAGGTGCTCGTGCTGGGCCTGATTCCCTTGGTTTCCAAGCGCCTGTCGCGCAAGACGCTCCTGGCCGTCGGACTGTGCGCCTACGCGGCGCGCATGGCGATCTTCGCCTACCTGCAGGACTCCGGCCTGCTGCTGCTCGTGGGCGTGGGCCTGCACGGTCTGTGCTTCGGCTGCTTCATCTTCGTGGCCTTCATGATCGTGGACGAGCACACCAGCGCGGACGTGCGCGCCAGCGCCCAGAACCTCTTCAACCTGGTGATCATCGGCGTGGGGATCATCGTCGGGAGCTGGATCGCGGGCCTGGTGGCCAAGTGGGCCGGCGCCTCCGGCACCATGGACTACACCAGGCTCTTCGCGGCGCCGATGTTCGCGGCGCTGGCCTGCCTCGCGTATCTCCTGGCCTTCTATCCGAGCCGCGAGGGCCCCCGCGTGGGGCGCAACTGACCTCGCCCGCGCCCAGCATGTCGCGCACGCTGCTCTTGCTCTTCCTGTGCCTGGCCGGGGCGCCGCCCCAGGCTCCGGTGCAGGTTTCGCCGCAGCGTCCGCGGGATCCCTGGGTGTTCCGTTCGGTGCTCGACGGCCGGGCCCGCATGGTCACCGTGGCCCTGGCCAACGAGTTGTGGGTCGCCTACGACGCGGGCACCTGCGGCCTCACCAAGGCCTGGACCGGGGGCGTGCATTTCGACGGCGCCGTCTACACCACGGTGCACGGGCCCCAGCCGAAGAGCGAGGGTGCGGCCTACGTGGAGAGCAAGGCCCCCGCCCTGTGGCGCTATCGCGACGCCGCGGGCGTCGAGACGGAACTGCGGCCGCGCTGGCGCGGGTACCGTCTCGAACAGGGACAGGTGCGGCTCCTGTCGAGCTTCGCGCTGCCCGGCGGAGCCGAGGCCCAGGTGGAGGAAACGCCCGAGTTCGTCCGGCCCGAGCGACTCTTCGAGGATCCCACGTCCCACGCGCCCTGGCTGGTGCGCGGCCTGGTGGGCTTCCGCCGCACGTTCCACGCCACGGGGCTCTCCGCGGGCACGAGCCTGTCCGTTTCCGTGGAGGCGGACTGCGTCGGGTACCTGATGGACCGCCTGTCGGGTTCGGTCGATCGCGAGGTCGCCTTGCCGGACGGCACCAAGGGCCGCCGACTGGAAGGCCGCCTGGTGCTGGCCGCCGAAAGTCCCGGCAACGACGTGATCCTGTTCTTCAGGCCGGTGAAGGGGTCGCGATGAGGGCCGCAGCCCTTCGGACCTCCGCGGCGGGCCCCCTGGCCCTGCTCCTGCTGGCTGCCTGCCGCGACAGCGCGCCGCGGGCGGGCGAGCCCCCGCCGGGCGCGGAAGCCGCCGCGGCGGCCGCCGCGGGCTCGCCGGAGACGGCGGCCAAGGGTGCGCCGGAGGGGGTCCTGGCCATCCCCGCGCTCGACCCCGCGAGCCTGGCGCCCGCCACGCTCACGATCACGCCCGCGGAGCGCGACAGCGCCTGGGAAACCGGCCTGTGGCTGCGGGTTTTTCAATTGGACGGGCCCGTGGACGAGCTCGTGGAGCTGATGCCCGGGCAGACGCCGAACGTCTCGCGCGTGGTGACCGATCTGGCGCTGGGGGAGCAGCGCCAGGACTTCGGCCTGGAGTCCAACTACCTGTCGTTCCTCGACGGCGCGCTGCACGTTCCCGAGGACGGCCGCTACGGGCTGCGGCTTTCCAGCGACGACGGCAGCCGGCTCTCCATCGACGGCCGCGTGGTGATCGATCACGACGGCCTGCACGCGCTGGCCGCGAAGGAAGCGAGCGTGGACCTGGCGCGGGGCTGGCACACGATCGCCGTGCGCCACTTCGAGGCGGGCGGCGGCGCCGAGCTCAAGTTGCAGTGGCGGCGGCCCTCCGCCACGGAATTCGAGGTGATTCCGCCCTCGGCCGTGGCCACGCGCACGGGAATCGTCCGGCTCACGGCGCCGGGAGAGAAGCGCGCCATCCGCGCGCTGGTGCGCGGTGCCCCCGGAGACGGCCGGGACATCGAGGGCGTGCACCCGGCCTACCGACTGCAGGGGCTGCGACCCGAGCACTTCGAGCCGCGGGTCGGCGGCCTGGACTGGCTCCCCGACGGCCGCATGGTGCTCTGCACCTGGGACAGCGTGGGCGCCGTGTTCCTGCTGTCCGGCACGGCGGGCGATGATCGGGCCAAGATCGGCGTGAAGCGCATCGCCGCGGGGCTCGCCGAGCCCCTGGGCCTCAAGGTCGTGGACGGCCGGATCTACGTGCTGCAAAAGCAGGAACTCACGCTGCTCGTGGACCACGACGGGGACGAGGTGACCGACGAATACCGATGCATCGCCTCGGGCTGGGAGGTCAGCGACAATTTCCACGAGTTCGCTTTCGGGCTCGCGGAGCAGGACGGCCGCCTCTACGCCAACCTCGCGGTGGCGATCCTGCCGGGAGGTAAGAGCCTCTGGCCCCAGGTTCCCGGTCGCGGCAGCGTGCTGGCCATCGACCCGCGCGACGGCTCCTTCGAGACCGTGGCCCACGGCTTGCGCACGCCCAACGGCATCGGTCCGGGCCCCGACGGCTCGCTCCTGATCACCGACAACCAAGGGGACTGGCTCCCCTCCTCCAAGCTGCTGCATCTGGAACGGGGCGCCTTCTACGGATCCCGCGCCGTCTTGGGGGAGGAGGCCGCCGGGCTCGCCGTCACTCCGCCCGTGCTCTGGCTTCCCCAGGACGAGATCGGCAACAGCCCCAGCGAGCCCTGCCTGCTGCCCATGGAGCACGGCCCCTACGGGGGGCAGGTGATCTTCGGCGACGTCACCCACGGGGGCATTCAGCGCGCGGCGCTGGAGGTCGTCGACGGAGTCTGGCAGGGGGCCGTGTTCCGCTTCACCCAGGGCCTGGAGGCGGGGGTCAATCGCCTGCGCGTGGGACCGGACGGCGCGCTTTACGCCGGCGGCATCGGCTCCACGGGCAATTGGGGACAGGCGGGCAAGCGCTCCTTCGGCCTGGAGCGGCTTTCCTACACCGGTGGGCCCGTGTTCGAGATGCTCGCGATCCGGGCCTTGGAGAACGGCTTCGAGGTCCGCTTCACCGAGCCCCTGGAGCCGGGGCAGGGCAGCGATCCCGGCGGCTACGCGCTGACCCAATGGTGGTACAGGCCCACGGCCCAGTACGGCGGTCCCAAGCTCGATGTCCTGCGGCTCCCCGTGAAGTCCGCCAGCGTCTCCCCCGACCGGCGCAGCGTGTTCCTGGAGGTGGAGGGCCGCAAGGAAGGGCACGTGGTGCACTTCCATCTCGTGGGGCCGTTCTTCGACGAAGCGGGGCGCACGCCCTGGTCCACGGAAGCCTGGTACACGCTGAATCGCATTCCCGTGGGCCCGCGCGGCGAAGTGGCGCCCGCGCCCGCCGAAGCGCCCGGCCGGCCTCTCCCGGAGGGATTCCGACCGCTCTTCGACGGCGCGACGCTGACGGGCTGGCGCGGATGGAAACAGGCCGGGCCGCCCAGCGGCTGGCGCGCGTCGAATGGGGTTCTGGAGCGGATCGAGGGCGGCGGCGACCTGTGCACCGAGGCCCTGTTCGCGGACTTCGAGCTGGAGCTGGAATGGCAGATCGCTCCCGGCGGCAACAGCGGGATCCTGTTCCGCGCCACCGAGGACCACGGCGCTCCCTACGAGACCGGGCCCGAGATGCAGATCCTCGACAACCAGGGCCACGACGACGGCAGGAATCCCCTGACCTCCGCGGGCGCCAACTACGCCCTGGACGCGCCGGCCTTCGACGCCACGTACCCGCCGGGCCAGTGGAATCGCGTGCGGCTGCGGGTCGATGGGGAGCGCGTGGAGCACTGGCTCAACGGGCACCTGCAGTGCTCCTACGAGCTGTGGACCGACCCATGGAAGGCCAAGGTGGCGGCCTCCAAGTTTTCCCAGTGGCCCGACTACGGCCTGGCGCGCCAGGGTCGCATCGTGCTCCAGGACCACGGCGACGTGGTCCGCTTCCGCAATCTGCGCATCCGCGAACTCGCGCCGAAATGATCAGCGCTGCGCGGCTTCCCGCGCCAGGGTGTCGATGAACTTGCCTTCGTCGATGAACTCCCAGTTCCACCGGGCGTAGCGGGCGAGGAGCTTCTCCTGCTTCATGGTCGCCGCGTCCTTCTTCTGGGCGTGGGCCGCGGCCACGAGGGCCTGGCAGTCCACCAGCATGGCGTGGTACTCGCGCAATTCCGGCTTGCCGGCCAGTGGTCCGTGGCCGGGAACGATGCGGACGTCCTCGGGGAGCAGGGCCAAGAGGTCGGCCACCGCCGCGGTGAGCCCGCGCACGCTGCCGCCCGAATCGAGATCCACGAACGGGAAGCGGCCGTTGAAGAACAGGTCGCCCAGGTGCACGGCGTTGGAGGTGTGGAACCAGACGATGCTGTCGCCGTCGGTGTGGGCCGGGCCCACGTGGCGCACCTCGATTTCCTCCCCGTTGGCATACATTCGCAGGCCGTCCTCGAAGGTGACGCTGGGCAGCGCGCGGGCGGGCGCCGGGGCCTGTCCCGCACGGCCCTGGGCCATCCGGCCGCGGACCCTGGCGTGGGCCACCAGCGGCGCCAGGGCCCCGAAGCTCTCGTTGCCGCCGGTGTGGTCCCCGTGCCAATGGGTATTGATCACGAAGCGCAGGGGCTCCTTCGACAATTCCCGCACGGCCGCCTGGAGCTTGGGAGCCATGTCAGCGAACTGGGTGTCGATGATCCACACCCCGTCGGGGCCGGCGCACACGCCGACGTTCCCCCCGCGGCCTTCCAGCATGCTGACGGGCCCCCGGATGGGGATGGTCAGGACCTGGGCGTCCCCACCCTGGGGGCGAGCGAGGACCAGCCCGGCGAGGAAGAGGACTCCGGTGGCCAGGAGCAGGGCGGCGCGGGCGGTGATTCGCATGGTTGAAACAACAGATTTTCAGGGGTTTTCCAGGCGCCGGGGGCCCCGGGGAGGGCCGGACGCGCCGGATTCTCTCCCCCTCGCCCCCCGGGGTCCAGGATCGGGTACCTTTTGGGGTCGGGCGGGGGAGCGGGGTCGAGGACGTGGGCGGAATTCAGGGAACCTGAAGCTTCGTTCATCAGTCTGAATCGACTTGGGCCGGTCCCCACCGTCCGTCGCGGCCCTTCCAGCCCCACTGCATGCTCCAGCACCACAGAGTCCTTGCCCTCTGGCCCGCCTCCTTCGTGGGGGCACTGTGCCTCGCCGCGGCCCCCGCCGCGGCCGCGCCCTGCTTCCAGGTCTCCCCGGACGCGGGCCCGGACCAATTCGTGGCCTTTCCCACTCCGGCCCAGGTCAGCGGCGTGCTCAACAACCGTTCGGTCGTCGACTGGTGGACCGCGGACGGCAACCTCGCCACCGAGAACTGCATCGTCAAGTACTCGGACACCAACGGCTTCAGCGCCTCGCCGCCGTTCTACACGGCCGCAGGTCAGCTCTTCGGCTGGCCCAGCGACCTGATCTGGATCGGCGGGCAGCTCTACGGGATCGAGTCGGGACTGCAGTACCTCTACACGGTGATTCCCGAGACCGGAATCTGCACGCCCATCGGCCCGGCCAACATCTGGGAGGACGTGTACTCCCTGGCCTACGACGCGGCCGGCGATCGGCTGTTCGGCGTCGATCTGCGCAAGAAGCAGCTCCTGCGCTTCAACCGCACCACGGGCGTGGTGACCAAGATCGGCGGCAGCACATTGGTGGGCTATCCCCTGATCCGTTCCCTGGCCTACAACGACGCCGACGGCTTCCTGTACGCCAACGACCAGCAGTCCGACAAGCTGATCAAGATCAACCCGACCACGGGCGTGCTGCAATTCGTGGTGCAGATGCCGGTGGAGCCCTTCGGCCGCATCGACGAGCTGATCTTCTACCGAGGCCAGTTGTACGCCTCGGACGCGTTGCTCGACGCCCAGGGCAACCTGAGCGCCGGGCAGCTGCAGCACGTCAACATGACCACCGGCGCCACCACGAACATCGGCCCGGTGATGCCCGACGTGTCCGCGCACTCGTTGATCATCAACAGCCTGCCGGAGGACTTCCAGTGGTCCCAGGTCTCCGGCCCGGGCACGGCCACGTTCGCCGACCCGAAGGCGCTCGCGACCAGCGTGACCTTCTCCCAGCCGGGCGTCTACGAGCTCGCGCTGACCGCTTTCGCCGATCCGACACCGGTGGTGGACACCGTGGTGATCTCGGCCGGGCTGGACACCGACGGCGACGGCATCGACGACCCGCTCGACAACTGTCCCGCTACCTTCAACCCCAATCAGGAAGACTGCGACAGCGATGGGGAGGGCGACGCCTGCGAGATCCTCTTGGGCGGCGCACCGGACTGCGACGGCAACGGAATTCCGGATGCCTGCGAGATCGCTTCGGGTGCCAAGCAGGACTGCAACGGGAACGGGGTGCCGGATTCCTGCGACCTGGGCTCCGGAACGGCCCTGGACTGCAACGGGAACGGTGTGCCCGACTCCTGTGACGTGGCCCTGGGCGCCAGCCTGGACTGCGACCTGAACGGCGTGCCCGACGAGTGTCAGCCGGACTGCAACGGAAACGGCCTGCCGGACGTGTGCGATCTGGCGGCGGGCACCGCGCTGGACTGCAACGCCAATGGGATTCCCGACAGTTGCGACATCGCCTCGGGCACGGCCCTGGACTGCAACGGCAACCAGGTTCCGGACTCCTGCGACCTCTTGAGTGGCGCGGCCCTGGACTGCAATGCCAACGGTGTCCCCGACACGTGCGATCTGGGTTCGGGAGCGAGCCTGGACTGCGACCTGAACGGCGTGCCGGACGAATGCCAGACGGACTGCAACTCGAACGGCATTCCGGACGTGTGCGACCTGGCCGGCGGCACGAGCCTGGACTGCAACGCCAACGGAATCCCTGACAGCTGCGACATTGCCTCGGGCACAGCGCTCGATTGCAATGCCAACGGCATCCCGGATGCCTGCGACCTCTTGAGCGGCGCGGCCCTGGACTGCAACGGCAACGGCGTGCCCGACGCCTGCGACCTCTCGGCGGGGACGGCCCTGGACTGCAATGCGAACGGCATCCCGGACTCCTGCGACCTTGCGGCGGGCACCAGCCTGGACTGCGACTCGAACGGCATCCCGGACGAGTGCCAGCCGGACTGCAACGCCAACGGCATCCCGGACGTCTGCGATCTGGCCTCCGGCACCGCCCTGGACTGCAATGCCAACGGCATTCCGGACAGCTGTGACCTCACCAGCGGCGCGGCCTTGGACTGCAACGGCAACGGAATCCCCGACAGCTGCGACATCGCCGCGGGCACGGCCCTCGACTGCAATGCCAACGGCGTCCCCGATGCCTGTGACCTGACGTCGGGCGCGGCCTTGGACTGCAACGGCAACGGAATTCCCGACAGCTGCGACATCTCCGCGGGCACGGCCCTCGATTGCAATGCCAACGGCGTCCCCGATGCCTGTGACATCGCCAGTGGCGCGGCCCTCGATTGCAATGCCAACGGCATCCCCGATGCCTGTGACATCGCCAGTGGCGCGGCCCTGGACTGCAACGGCAACAACGTGCCCGACAGCTGCGACCTCGGTTCCGGCGCGAGCCTGGACTGCGACCTGAACGGCGTGCCCGACGAGTGTCAACCGGACTGCAACGCGAACGGCCTCCCGGACGTGTGCGACCTCGCCGCGGGCACGGCCCTGGACTGCAACGGCAACGGGATTCCCGACAGCTGCGACATCGCCGCGGGCACGGCGCTCGATTGCAATGCCAACGGCGTCCCCGATGCCTGCGACCTGGCGTCGGGCGCGGCCTTGGACTGCAACAGCAATGGGATTCCCGACAGCTGCGACATCGCCGCGGGCACGGCCCTCGACTGCAATGCCAACGGTGTTCCGGATGCCTGCGACCTGGCCACGGGCGCGGCCTTGGACTGCAACGGCAACGGAATTCCCGACAGCTGCGACATCTCCGCGGGCACGGCCCTCGACTGCAATGCCAACGGCGTCCCCGATGCCTGTGACATCGCCAGTGGCGCGGCCCTGGACTGCAACGGCAACAACGTGCCCGACAGCTGCGACCTCGGTTCCGGCGCGAGCCTGGACTGCGACCTGAACGGCGTGCCCGACGAGTGTCAACCGGACTGCAACACGAACGGCATCCCGGACGTGTGCGACCTCGCCGCGGGCACGGCCTTGGACTGCAACGGCAACGGAATCCCCGACAGCTGCGACATCGCCGCGGGCACGGCCCTCGATTGCAATGCCAACGGCGTTCCGGATGCCTGCGACCTGGCGTCGGGCGCGGCCCTGGACTGCAACGGCAACGGGATCCCGGACAGCTGCGACATCGCTTCGGGCACGGCGCTCGATTGCAATGCCAACGGCGTCCCCGATGCCTGCGACCTGGCGTCGGGCGCGGCCTTGGACTGCAACAGCAACGGGATCCCGGACAGCTGCGACATCTCCGCGGGCACGGCCCTCGATTGCAATGCCAACGGCATCCCGGATGCCTGCGACCTGGCCTCGGGCACGGCCTTGGACTGCAACGGCAACGGGATCCCGGACAGCTGCGACATCGCCGCGGGCACGGCCCTCGATTGCAATGCCAACGGCATCCCCGATGCCTGTGACATCGCCAGTGGCACGGCCTTGGACTGCAACGGCAACGGAATTCGGGACGCCTGCGACATCGCGGGCGCCACGGAGCTCGACTGCAATGGCAACCAAGTTCCCGACTCCTGCGAGATCGCCCTGGGCAGCGCGGCCGACTGCAACGCCAACGGCGTGCCCGACGAGTGCGACCTGCTGAGCGGCGTGGGCCTGGACTGCAACGGGAACGGCCTGATCGACGAGTGCGAGATCCTCCAGGGGTTCTGCCTGGACTGGAACGCGAACCTGGTTCCCGACGAGTGCGAGGCTCCCAACGGCTTCAGCTACTGCGCGGGTGACGGCACGGCGATTCCCTGCCCCTGCGGCAACACGGGCGCCCCCGGCTACGGCTGCGTCAACTCCACGGGCCAGGGCGCGCTGATCTACAACGCGGGCGGCACCAGCGTGGCGCTGGACGACGCCGTCCTGGTGGGCCTGCACCTGCCCGCGAACAGGCCCGGACTGTTCATCGCCGGAGACCAGCAACTGAACGGCGGACAGGGTGTGACGTTCAACGACGGCATCCTGTGCCTCGTGGTGCGCAAGCGCTTGACCGCGGGCCTCTCCTCGGCCACGGGGGTGCTGGTTCAGACCACGCCCGCCGCCGTGAGCGCGGGCCTGATCCAGCCCGGACAGACCTGGTACTTCCAGGCCTGGCACCGCAGCGGTCCGTGCGCTCCCTGCGGATCTCCGTCGAACATCTCCAACGGCCTGGGAATCGTGTTCACCCCCTGAGTCGCGGGGAGCTCGCTCAGAGCTGCTGCTGAGTCACCACCTGGGTGGCGTCGACGCAGGCCAGCACCGCGCTGCGGGGCAGGGGCGAAACCTCGTAGATCGGCCGTCCCTCCCGCAGGCCCCGGTGAACGTAGAGACCCGAGTTCTTGGCCACGCACAGGTCGGCCTCGAGCTCGCAGTTGGGGACCACGAGCATGATGGGGTTCTCACCGCGCCGCAGCAGCACCATGTTGGCCACGTCGACCCGCGGGTCCGCCCATTCGCCCAGCACGACGACGCCTTCGTCGCGATTGCAGGGTGCGGTTTCCAAGCGCGCCAGCAGGTCGCGATTCCATTCGTCTTGGAGCTTGCAGCCCAGGAGCGGCTGAAACTCGACGGCCAGGGCGTCGAGGAACACGTCGCCCAGGGTGCACTGGCTCGAAATCGGGCTCGGCCTGCCTGTGGCCGGGACCCCGTGGGCCGGGAAGGTGGGGCGCTGCCCGCCTGCCAGGACGGGCGACCGACCTTGGCCGACTCCAGGGAGTGGGCCCTGGATCGGAGCTTGGTCCCGCGTGGCGAGCCAGGCCGTGGCGCCGATGACCAGCAGGGCGGCGGCCGCCGCGGTCCGACGTCGGGCCAGAAACCGGGAGGCCTCCGGGGCCGCGGACGGGGCGAAGCCCCAGAGGCGCGGCCCTGCGCTCCGGCCGCCGCCGAAGGAGCGGCGCAGGGACGCCTCGATCTCCAGGTCCGCCCGGTGTTGGGCGGCCAGTGCGGGGTCCCGGGCCACGCGTTGGGCCATGGCCGCGGCCTCGTCGGCGCCCAGCAGGCCGTCGAACCACAGTTCGTAAGAGTCCCCGTCGGGGGTGAGCGATGCCGGGCGGTCCGATCCTCGGTGCTGATTCATGGTCTTCCTCCGCGGGAGCCCCGGGACAGCAGCGCGACGCGCAGGGCGTTCCGCGCGCGATGCACGTGGCTCATGGCCGTGCCCTCGGGAATTCCGAGCAGCTTGCTCAAGTCGCTGTAGTCGAGATCCTGGACCGCGCGCAGCAACAGGCACGCGCGGGCCATGGGGGAGAGGCGGGCCAGGGCCGCAACGACCTCGTCGTCGAAGTGCTCCTGGTCGCGGGAGAGCTCGCCCAGGGTCCGGGCGTCCGCGGGTTCCTCGGCCACGGGCGCGGCCAGCCACGATTCGTCGATGCGCTCGGGGGACAGGGATTCCCGCCCCTGTCGGCGGCGCAGGGCGTTGAGGGCCACGAAGCGCACGATCTGGCCCATCCAGGCCGCGAAATTGGTTCCCACCTCGAAGGTGTCCAGCTTGCCCAAGGCCACCGCGCAGGCGTCCTGGAGCACGTCCTCTGCGTCCGAGCGGCGGCCCAGGACGGCCGCCGCCAGCGTGGCGAAGACCGGTCGCTGGGCCTGGAACGCCCGGGCAAAGGCCTCCGGCGTCAGCACGGGCGGAGCACCCCGGCTGCGAACCGGGTCATCGACTGGGGCCGTGGTGGGCATCTCGGGGGGACCTGGGATTGGAATGTTCCCACCCGGCGCCTTCCTTGCAGTCAGGGGAGCGTGGCCGAGCGGATCTCGAGGTCCCGCAGCAGGTAGGTGCCTCCTCGGGCCCCCGGGCGAAGGAACAGCCGGCCCGAGGTGCCCTCGCGGTCCAGGGGCAGGTAGAGCTCGTTCTGGCCGGGCCGCAGCTGGGCCCGGTACCCATTGCGGCGCACCACGTCCGCCTGGCCCTCGGGCAAGTACCAGATCGTAAGCTCCGTGGCGAAGGGGCTGTCGATCACGATGTGGGCCACGGGGGTCTCACCCTCCACGGGGACCAGGGGGCCGAATTCCAGGGTGTCCGAGAGCTTGCCCACGATGATCGGCAGCCGCGGCCGCGGCTGTTCCAACCCGGGTCCCACCTGGGACTCGCCCAAGGCCCGGAAGCCCCAGTCGGAAGCCGAGCGGTCGATCGCGACCAGGGTGGTCTTGGAGCGCGCATAGCGCCTCGGCCAGGGTTGGTTCTCCACCGGGAGGGTCTTCTTGGGGTCGAGCGTGTTGAGCGCGCGCTCGACGAACATGTCCACGTAGACCACCGGTTGGGCCGCGGCGATCTCGCCCACGTCCAAGGAGAAGTCCCAGCGGCATTCCAGGTAGGAGCACTGCTCCGAAAGGCCCTGCTCGATGTGGGGGCCGAAGGAGTCGTGCATGATCAGGAGGCGCGGCCGGTCCGAGTCGGGAATCTCGCTCTTGCGCACGCGGCCCAGGCGGAAATTGCCCTCGAAACGGATGCGCGCCTGGATGCTCGGCGGCATGTAGCCGTGGGTGCGCTGCACCAGGAGGTCGCCGATGTACATGCGCGTGGCCCAGGAATCCCCGGGCCCGGAGAATTCGACGCGCCGGTAGCTGTCCAGTTCCTCGGGATGGAAGCCGCCCACCATGCGCTCCAGGCGCTCCACCAGCGCGCGCAGGGCCACCTGGGACCCACGGCCCGTCCAGTGGGTGCCCAGGTTCGTGTAGACCCAGTTGTCGGGGGAGTCCCCGCGCTTGGCGGCGATCAGGGCGGGGCGCAGGTCGAGCACCTCGACCTCCGGCGCGTGGGCCGCCAGGTACTCCAGCAGCTGGTCGTAGCGCGTGGGCCCCAGGGGCCGCATGAACCCCGGCAGCAGCTCGCCGTAGATGCTCTCCTTGTCGGGGGCGACCACGTGGAGGTAGCGCACGCCCATGGACTCGAGGAGGCGGCGCTTGGTTTCCAGCACCCGCGCCCAGCTCTCCAGTTGATCCTGGGAGAACGGCAGGGCGCCGCGATGGTTCTCCGCGGACATCTGTCCCGTGTAGAACAGCCACCCCTCGCGACCGAAGTAGACCTCCGAACTCGGGGAGACTCCCAGGGCGAACACCTTGACCATGCTGTTCCAGCGCAGCAGCACGTCCCGCAGGCCGAAGCTGTCCTTGAAGTACTGCTCGTAGCGGCCGGGCCAGAGCATGGCCTCCTGGGTTGTGGCGGGGCGGCCGGGCTTTTCCGCCGGCGGGCGCAGCTCCCGTTCCTCGGGACTGCGGGCGGAGTCGGGGCGCAGCTCCAGGTCCAACGTGGGCGCGGCGATCAAGGCCAGGAAGACGAGGACCGTGAGGCCGTCGAACCAGCGACGCGCTCCGCCCCCAAGCCCTGGTTGTCTCAAGGGCTCCATCAGAAGCGGAAGTAGATGAAGGGGTTGTAGGAGTTGCTGGCGAGCTCCAGGCTCGAGAGCAGCAGGAGCAGCACGACCAGGGCGAGTCCCAGGGCCTCGAGCGCCAGTCCGCCCGCCATCTTGCCCTCGGCTAGGCGACGTTCGTGACGTGCCCGCAGCGCGGGCAGCCAGGGCAGCGAGCCCGCCACGCCCAGCACCAAGGCCAGGGCGATCCTGTTGTCCACGTACAGGCCCACCGGGTGCAGCACGCTCGGGGCGCCCGCCCCGAACATCGTCGCCAGGAATTGCAGGGCCTGGTCCAGGCGCTCGGCGCGGAAGAACACCCAGCCCACCATGACCACCAAGAGCAGGTAGACGTGGCGCAGCCAGACCGCCTGTCGGCCCAGCCAGGCGCCGAACCCGAGGCGCTCGATCACCAGGAACATGCCGTGGTAGAGGCCCCAGACCAGGAAACTCCAACTGGCGCCGTGCCATAGCCCGCACAGGAAGAACACCAGCACCAGGTTGAAGTAGGTGCGCCCCGAGGACCCGCGGTTGCCCCCCAGGGGGATGTAGAGGTAGTCCCGGAACCAGCTCGAGAGGGAAATGTGCCAACGGCGCCAGAACTCGGTGATCGAGCGCGCGATGTAGGGGTAGTTGAAGTTCTCCAGGAACTTGAACCCGAACATGTGCCCCAGGCCGATCGCCATGTCGGAGTAGCCCGAGAAGTCGAAGTAGATCTGGATCGTGTAGGCCAGGAGTCCCAACCAGGCGACCAGCGTCGAGACCGGCGCCGCCGCGTCGAACACGTGGTCGGCGAGCTCCGCGGCGGCGTTGGCCACGAGCATCTTCTTCGCCAGGCCGAGCACGAAGCGCCGCACGCCGTAGGCGAATCCCGCCATGCTGGCCGTGCGCTGGGTAATCTGCTCGTCCACGTCCTTGTAGCGGACGATGGGCCCGGCGATCAGCTGGGGGAACAGCGAGACGTACAGGGCGAAGTTGGCCGGGTTCCGCTGCACCGTGCCGTCGCGGCGGTAGACGTCGATGACGTAGGAGAAGGCCTGGAACGTGAAGAAGGAAATCCCGATGGGCAGGCGGATGTTCCCTCGGTCGTTGATCAGGACCTGGCTCCAGAATCCCTCGGTGCCCAGCACGGCCGAGAGCACCGGCAGAGGCTCGTCCGTCAGGCCCGTGGCATGAAGGGCGCCGCTGATCGAGACCCAGATCCAGTCCGCGTACTTGAAGAAGACCAGGAGGCCCAGGTTGAAGACCGCGGCCAGCGCCATCACTCCCTTGCCCCGGCCGCGATCCCGTGCCCGGTCCACCCACAGGCCGAAGCCCCAGTTGACCAGGCACGAAAGCACCATCAGCCAGACCATCGCCACTTCGCCCCAGCCGTAGAAGGTCAGGCTGGCGATCAGGAGGACCGCGTTCCCGAAGCGCCGGTCCAGGGCGTAGTACGCCAGCAGGACCAGGGGCAGGAACTGGAACAGAAACAGCGGCGAACTGAACAGCATCGGGCAGCCTAGATCGTATCCCGACGCACGGTCCCCTGGGAGCCCGACCCGCGGGCCTCGGGCGCCATGGCCGGCCGCTCGCTCCTCGCGCGGACGCTCCCGTGACAGGACCGCCACCGGGGGAGCCAAGGCCCGCGCCAGGATCCTGCATCGGCGGGGCCCTGGCCTCCGTACCCTGGTGGAAGATGACCATGCTCTGGGCCGTTCTTGTCGTGCTGGGGGCGCACCGCGCTCCCGAGCCCTCCACGGCGCAGCCGGCGTTGACCCGCGCTCCGAGCACCGCGCCCGCGGCTCCTCTTCACCCCGATTCTCGCTCGTCCTCGCGCGTGGTGGTGCGGGGCGCCAGGGCGGAGCTCGAGCTCGTGGCCCAGACGCGGACCGTGCTGGAGAGCCTGCCCTTGGACGGCGCGGCCGGCGGCGAACCGGATGGAGTCCTCGACAGCCGCGAGCTGGAGCAGGGGCGGGCGAACTTGGAACGCTACGTCCTGGAGCGCTACCAGCTCTTTCCTTCCCGGGATGCCGGCCGAGACGACGACTTCGCGTCGGCCGTGCCGCTGAGCGGCAGGCTCGTCGAGGCCCGGCTCCTGGAGGCGGCCGAGAGCGCCCAGGGCGAGCCCCGGGTCCGTCTCAGCTTCGAGTTCGAGGCCCCCGCGAAGCTCGAAGAGCTCACGCTCCGGGTGCGCGTGTTCCGCGAGCAGAATCCCTTCCATCGCGACGAGGCGCGGCTGGAATTCCAGGAGGATCTCCCGGCGCGGCACCTGTTCGCGGGCTCCGAGGGCGAGGTCTGGCGCTACGCCACCGAACGGGAACGGCGGCCCGAGGTGTTCTTGGACTACTGGCTGGAGGGCCTGCGCCACATCGCCGGCGGATACGACCACCTGGCGTTCCTGCTGGCCCTGGTGCTCGCCTCGCGCCGCTGGCGCTCGGTGGTGCTGGTGGTGACGGCCTTCACCCTGGCCCACACTCTGACTCTTGCGCTGGCCTCCTTTGACGTCCTGAGCGTGCGCTCGGACCTGGTGGAGATGGCGATCGCCCTGTCCATCGCCTACGTGGGGGCCCTGAACCTGCTTCCGCGGCCGCCTCCGTCGCGCTGGCTGGAGGCCTTCCTCTTCGGCCTGGTGCACGGCCTGGGTTTCGCCGGCGCGATCCGAGACGCCCTCAGCTTCGAACCCCTGCGCCTTTCGGCCCTGTTCGGCTTCAACCTGGGCGTCGAGTGTGGACAGCTCGCCATCGTGCTTCCCCTGGCGCTCCTGTTTTCGCTGTCGGCGCGGTGGGGCCGAGGGAAACGGCAGGAGCAGGGCCTCCTGGCGCCCCCCTGGCTCGTGCGCGGGGGGTCGGTGATCATCGTCTGCCTGGGGCTCTACTGGTTCCTGGAGCGGATCGGACTGCTGGCCTAGCCCGGCAGGGATGCGGGTGGGGGAGGAGCACCGCGGGACGCGGCGGGGGATGCGCCCCATCCGGCGCTATGCTCTGTGCGCCCGCGACGCCGGTGATCCCATGGAGAAACTCGGACTGATTGCCCTGGGCGGGGCTTTGGGCGCCGTGGCACGGCACGGCCTGTTCCTGGCCAGTGCGCGCCTGGCAGCCGGCGGGATTCCCCTGGCCGTGCTCGCCATCAACGTGCTCGGATGCGTGGCCGCGGGCTGGCTGGCGGCGACCCTGGTGCTGCGGCAGGACGGCGGAGAGGGCCTGCGGCTGTTCGCCCTGGTGGGTTTCCTCGGAGCCTTCACCACGTTCTCGGCCTTCGCCGTCGAAAATCTCGAGCTGGCGCGGCAGGCAGGCATCGGGCGCGCGGTCCTGCACGCCTTGCTGCACGTGGTGCTTTCCCTGGGCGCGGTCGCCCTGGGGGCCCTGCTGGCGCGCTAGGTCCGCGGGGGTGCACGGCCGGCGCCGGGCGTCGTGGCCGCTTCCTAGTGCAGGGCGGGGTTCGGGCGCGGGAGCGCGCCGGTTTTCGGGTGAGCGTCGGGGCTGTGGCGGATGATCTCGCCCTCCACCATGTACACGATGTCCTCGGCGATGTTCGTGGCGTGGTCCCCGATGCGCTCGAGATGCCGCGAGACCGACATGGTCTGGACCGCCCGTTCGATGGTTTCGGGCCGCTCCTTCATCATGCTCTCCAAGCGGCGGAACATCTGTTTGTTGTACTGGTCCACTTCCTCGTCGCGGCGGCAAACTTCGCGGGCCAGGGCCGTGTCCAGGTTGACCAGGGCGTCCAGGGAGTCGGAGACCATGCTGCGCACGCGCTCCACCATGCGAGAGAAGTCCAGGGTCACCTCCAGGGGCTCGTGGCGCGAGAGGAAGTCCGCCCGCTCGGCGATGTTGTGAGCCAGATCGCCCATGCGCTCCAGGTCGCTGTTGACCTTGATGCAGCCGACGATGAAGCGCAGGTCGCTGGCCACCGGCTGGTGCAGGGCCAGGATCTTGAGGCACTTGTCCTCCACGTCCAGCTCCTTCCGGTCGATGGCGTCATCGCCCGTGAGCACCTCGGCGGCGAACTCCGGCCGGCGCTGGATCAGGGCCGCCATGGCCTTGTTGATCGCCTCCTCCACCATGGATCCCATGGTCAGGATGTCGCGCTTGACTTGGTCGAGGTCGTGCTGGAGGTGCTTGGTCATGGGAGGATCCTGGCTCAGGTTCCGCCGAAAGTCGAGCCGCCGCGTCCGCTCCGGCCCCGAAGGGGGAGCGAACGCGGCGGTGGGAACCTCGGCGCGGGTGGCTACACGTCGATCTGCAGGCGGATCTGCAGGATGTCCGCCACGGGGGTGCCGCTGGCGTCATCGTGGGGGTAGAGCCGCACGTAGTTGGTCATGATCTTGGCGTAGTCGTTGAGGTACCAGTTGACCCCCGCGGTGTAGCTGTCGACCGCGCCGCCGGTGGTGCCCACCACGGTCGGGCCCTGGTCGTTCAGGTCCAGTCGCGAGGCCCGCAACGCGAGCTCCACGGCGCCCATGCCACCGTTCACGCCCTTGGGCGTGGCGACCTTCACGCGGCTGAAGATGCCCTTCTTGGCGTCGTAGGCCCGCGAATCCCCGGTCAGGAAGTAGGAACCGAAGACGTACCAGCCGTCCACGGTGGCGCCGGTCTGGCCGTCGTTGCGGTCGAAGTGGGTGGTGACGTACTCGGCCTGGAACGAGAGCGGACCGCCGACCCAGGCGGCTTCGAGGCCCAGCGTGTCGGAGTTGTCCACGTTGGAGAGGTCCAGGGAGGCCAGGTCGCCCTGCTTGGAGACGCGCGTTTCGCCGCTGAAGGACAGCGTGGCATCGTCGCCGCGGAACTCGCGTCGGCGTCCACTGGCGCCCAGGTGCAACAGGTGCTTGGCGTCCTGCATCACCGGCGTCCCGCTGACGCGGGCGGTGAAAATGTAGTCGTCACTCCCGCGGTCGGCGCCGGTGTCCGAGCCGTCGTCGCGGAAGACGCCCGCGGCGAAGTTCATGCGGCCCGACTTGCAGGCGTCGTACCACATCACGCCGATGTTGCGGTTGGGGACCAGCACGTCGGAGGCTCCGCGCTCCATGAACGTGGTGTGGGCGGCGGAAGTCAACTGCTCCAGGCCCATGGGTTCCTTGAACTGGCCCACGCGCAGGCCGCCGTTGCCGCAGCACAGCTTGTTGAACCCGATGTAGACGTCCTTGAGCCGGTTGTTGACTCCGCCCGCGAACTCGAAGGACCACTTGTACTCGATGAACTCGTTGACCGAGCCCTCGGCGCTCACGCGCGCGAAGCGGAAGGCCGAACCGTCCTCTTCCAGGCCGTACACGTTCTCGTAGTCGGTGTTGGCCTTGATGAAGTTCGTGTCGTAGGCCACGCGCGTGCCGAGCTTGAAGGTGAAGCTCTTGTCCGCGGCCTGGAAGCGCAGCCCATCCTTGAAGAACACGTTGATGACCGTGCCTTCCGTGGAGCCGCCCTGGGGCGCCGGTGCGGGCGCCGCCTGGGGGGCGGGCGCCTGGTCGGTGAGGCTCAGGGCCTCCGGCGCGCCTTCGCCGCCGTTGGACGCGGCGGCCGTCGCGGCCAGGCCCGTGATCAGAAGTGCTGTGAGCGGCTGCAGAGCGTGTGTCATCGGGGGGACCTCTCGAATCGGTGGGGAGGGGGGGGACTGTCGGCACGCCTGGATCAGGCGCTCGCAAAGATGGAACACTAGGAACAAGCCTGATTCAAGGTCACGCCAAAGGGCCTCTCCTGTCTCCTCCCGGCCCCCCCCCGGAGCCCCTTGAGGCCCCCCCAGGGCTCCCCGGGACCCTCGGGCTGCTCGGGACCCCGCGGACCCAGCGCGGCGGACCGGCCTGCCTCACGGGCCGCGCAGGGGCAAGGTGACGCGGAACGTGCTGCCCTTGCCCACCTGGCTTTCCACGGAGACGCCGCCCCCCAGGGAGATCGTCAAGTGCTTGACGATCGACAGACCCAGGCCCGTGCCGCCCACCTCCCGTGAACGGGCCTTGTCCACCCGGTAGAAGCGCTCGAAGATGCGCTCCAGATCCCGGGGCTCGATGCCGATGCCGGTGTCCGCCACCTCGATGCGGGCCTCCCGCTCGGAGGCCAGCGCGCGAATCTCGATCCGCCCCCCGGAGGGCGTGTACTTGAGGGCGTTGTCCAGCAGGTTGTCGACGATCTGCCGCAGGGACTCCTCGTCGGCCTCGACCACCACCGGTTCGGCGGCGGCGTGGACCGCCAGGGTGATGCCGCCCTTTTGAGCCGATGGGGCAAGGCTCGCCGCGCACTCGCGCACCACCGCCCGCACGTCCATGGGGCGGCGTTCCCGCGGGGCGGCCTGGGACTCGATGCGCGCCAAGGTCAAGAGATCCGCCACCAGGCTTGAGAGGCGCGCGGTCTGGTCGCGGATCTTGACGTGGAAGCGCTCGCGCGTGGGGCTCTCCATGTCGCGGTCCTCGATCAGGGTCTCGACCAGAGCGCGGATCGCGGTCAGCGGCGTCTTGAGTTCGTGGCTGACGTTGGCCACGAAATCGCGGCGCATGCCCTCCAGCCGGCGCAATTCGGTGACGTCGTGGAGCACGACGACCGCGCCCGCAACCTGGCCCGCGCCGTCCAGGAGCGGCGTCGCCCGCAGCTCGATGCGTGCCTCGCCGTTGGCCTGGGCCAGGCGCACTTCGGCGTCCGTTTCACCGTGCGTGCGGCGCGCCTGGTCGAGGATTTCAGAGACTTCCACCAGGCGCGTCACCTCCCAGATCCGCTTGCCCACGCTTTCCGAGGGCGCCGCGCGCAAGAGCCTCCCGGCCACTTCGTTCATGTGCACGACCCGGTCGTCGCGGTCCACGGCGACCACGCCCTCGACCATGCTGCCCAGGATGGCGATGAACTTGTTGCGGTCGGAGACGATCGTGTCCGTGCGCGTCTTGAGCTCGCGGCACATGCCGTTGAGGGCGCGACCCAGTTCTCCCAACTCGTCGGAGCCCGAAGGGTCCACGGAGACGGAATAGTCGCCGCGGCCGACGGCACCGGTGAGGTCGATCATCTCGCAGAGGCGCGCGCCCAGGCGTTGGGCCAGGAACCAGGCGGCGACGAAGCAGATCAGCACGCCCACGCCGCCGCCGGTGAGCACCAGCAGGCGCATGCGATCCAGCCGCGCTTCCAGTTCGGAGAGGGGCACGCTGACCCGCACGTAGCCCACCACGCCCGTGCCCGAGCGCACCGCCAGGGCGTGGTAGATCAGGCTCGTGCCCAGGGTCCTGGAATAGCGCTGGGCGCGACCCACGCCGCTCGCCAGGGCGGCCTGGATCTCAGGCCGGTCCAGGTGCGAGTCCATGCGCTCGGGATCCTCCTCGGAGTCCGCCAGCACCTTGCCGTCCGCGTCGATTACGGTCAGGCGAGCACCGCATTCACGACCCAGCTCGGGCACCCGACGGCGCAGGGGCCCGAAGTCGCGCCGGGTGAGCGCGTCCTGGGACATGTCGTGCAGCAGGCTGGCCCGCTGGGCCAGGGCCAGTTCCACGCCGGCGCGCTCGTCCGCCTCGATCCGCCGCTCCACCATCAGCATCGAGATGGCGGTGGTGGCGAGCACCAGGGCCACCAGGATCCCGAACAGCTTCCAGAAGAGGCGGGAGTTCAGCATGCTCGGTCGGAGCCCGCCGGGATCGGGGTCAGCCTGCTTCCTGGAAGCGATACCCGACGCCGCGAATCGTCTCGACCAGGTCCCGGTAGGGGCCCAGTTTGCGCCGGATGGCCCCCACGTGCACGTCGATGTTCCGGTCGATGACCACGGCGTGGTCGCCGATCACCCGCGAAAGCAGCTGGTCACGGGCGAAGACGCGGCCGGGGTGGGCCGCCAGGAAGTGCAGGAGGCGCAGCTCGGTGGCGGTGAACGTCTGGGCCTCGCCGTCCACCAGCACCTGGTGCTTGCCCGCGTCCACCACCAGGCCGCCGCGCACGATGCGCTCGGCGCTGCCGCGGTCCTCGCGCAGGGGCCCGCGGCGCAACACGGCCTTGACCCTGGCCACGAGTTCCTTGGGACTGAAGGGCTTGGTGACGTAGTCGTCGGCGCCCAGCTGCAGGCCGATCACCACGTCGCTTTCCTCGCCCTTGGCCGTGACCATGATGATCGGGATGGTCGCGGTGATCGGGTCCGACTGCATCCGTCGGCAGACCTCGAGGCCGTCCAGGCCGGGCAGCATTAGGTCCAGGAGCACCAAGTCCGGGGCCTCCCGTCGGGCGCGGGCGAGTCCCTCCTCCCCGTCGCGACTGGTGACGACCTTGTAGCCCTCGCGGGCCAGGTTGTACTGGGTGACTTCGAGGATGTCCGCTTCGTCCTCGATGACGAGGATCTTCTCGCGAGTGCTCACGCCGTGGTGCCCGGGTTGCGAGGGTTCAAGGAAGACCGCGGTCCTGCTGCGGCCGGAGAGCATGCCATACCTCCAGCGTCAAGGGGCGATGAAGGCACGTTGAAGCTCCCGGCTCGCCCCGAATGGAGTGCCGGGGGGGAGCCCCGGCCCGCGGCCGTCTCAGCCGGTCTCGACTTCCAGGGGGCGTTCGAAGGCGATTCCATACAGACCGGGGACCCCGTTGCGCACCACGAGGGCCTCGGCCATCAGGCTGCCATCCCGACCGCGGATCGAGAGCCGCTCCCCCACGGTCAGGGAACTGGCCGCGAGCGACAGTCGGCCGCCCGTGCGGCTCACGTCGCTGAGCAGACCCTCGATCAGGGGACACTCGGTCTGCGGCTCCGCGCCTGTCCCCGTCGCAGCCGCGGGACTCCCGTCCGCGCCGCCGGGGAGGGCCTCGACGCGACCGATTCGCACCGGGATCGCGGCCGCGGAGCGGGCCTCCAGGCGGCGCTCGGCGAAGACCTCGACGCCGCCGTCCTCGCCCAGGCGCACGAGGTCGCCGTCCCGCAGGGCCTGCAGGGCGCCCTCGGTGCCCACGATGGCGGTGATGCCGTGCTCCCTGGCCAGGATGGCGGCGTGGCTGAGCCAGCCGCCCACTTCGGTGACGATGCCGCCGGAGCGCGGGAACACCGGCGTCCAGGCCGGATCGGTGAAGCGGGCCACGAGGATCTCTCCCGGCAGCAGGCAGTCGATCTGGCCCGGGGAGAGGAGCAACCGGGCGCGGCCGCACACGCCGCCGGGACCGGACACGCGCGTGCCGCGCAGCCGTCCTGGGGACAGCCTCGGGAGGAACTTCTGGCCCTGCTCCACATCCATCGACTCCAACTCCGCCGGTGTGATGCGGCTTTGGAGCGGCACCTGACGCAGGGCCTCGTCGCGCTCGCGGCGTTGGTCCGCCCACTCGCGCGCGGTGCGCACCGAGAGCTCGCCGCTCGCCAACGGTCCACTTCGGCGGGCGTCAGTTGGAAGATGCGCTCGCAGAGACCGCTGCGCGCGCCCAGTTCCACGAGGATGCGCCGCAGGAAGGCCAGTTCGCGCAGCGCGTGGTGCTTGGCCTCCTCCTTGAGGGCCGCGAAGCGCCGGGCGCGCTCCACGGAGAGGCGCAGCACCCGGGACCCGGGCAGAGCGGGCGCGCTCGACCGCCCGTGACCCGGGGAGGCCGCCGCCCGGGCGGCCTGCTCGTCCACCAGGGCCGGATCCTCGTCGAAGCGCGGGTGCGAGAGCTCGTAGTCCAAGGGCGAGCGGTGACCGTAGAGGCTCTGGAACTGCTCCCGTGAGCGCATGTCCCGGCCGGCGGTGGAGAGCAGCGCCAGACCCTCGTCGACCACCGTGGTGGGGGTGTGGGCCAGGTGCTCGGCGGGATCCAGGCCGCGCTTCTGGAGGCCGCGCACCGCGGCCTTGAACAGCAGGTCGGCGGCCACGTTGACGATCTCGGCCTGGAGATAGACCTCGTTCACGAAGCGCGCGCGCCGATCGCGGTGCAACTCCGCCACTTCGCTGCTGGACAGTCGGGAGAGGTCTGCCGCGAGGTCGATGCGCGAGCCCCGCAGGAAGGCGGGCAGGAAACCGGAACGGAAGCGTGCCTCGATGCGCTCCGCGTCGCGGGCGAGGCGGAACGCGGCCAGGGAGCCGGGGCCCTTGGCCAGGCGCCGGCGTTCCTCCAGGCGCTGGATGTACAGGCGGCCGAAGGCGCTCTCCACCATCGGGGGCGAATCGGGGTGCACGTCGTAGGGCACGCCCAATTCACGGCAGGCCCGGTCCGTGCTGCCGCCGTGGGCCCACAGGGACTGCATCAGGGCCAGGCTGTAGGGCGTGGGCTCCGGCAGGAGTTCGGAGAGCTCGTTCTGCTCCAGGGCCACCTCGTCGGGGCGCGCGCCCTGGCACAGCTTGAGCAGGCGCGCCCGCTCCTCCTCGCGCAGGGAACGTGCATCGCGGCCCGAGCGGGAAGTGCGCGTGATCTCGCGGGCCTGGAGCAGCAGGAAGCGGCCCTTGGCGTAGGCCCACTCCACGTCCTGGGGCGTGCCGAACAGCGCTTCCACGCGGCGGCCCAGGGCCACCAGGGGCGCCAGGTCGATCGGCGCCGCATCCGAGTCGAGCCTCGCGCCGCTGAAGCGGCCGAAACGATGTGAGGTGGGTTGGGCGCGGCCGCTGACCAGATCCTCTCCGAGGCCGCGCACGCACTCCACGAGCATCGTGCCGGACTCGCCGGGGTGCTCGGTGAACAGCACGCCCGCATACTCGGCGGGCACCATGGCCTGCACCACGATTCCCAGGCGCTCCTCGCTGTGGTGGGCGCCGGCGTAACCGCGGGCCCGCTCCGAGGTCTGGGAGCGCGCCACGCGGGCCAGGGCGTCGAAGAGCTCGGAATCGCCCACGTCCAGCACCGATTCGTAGATGCCCGCGAAACTCGAATCGGCGCCGTCCTCGTTGACACCCGAGCTGCGCACGGCCACCCGCGGCTCGCCGAGGCGCTGGAATTCGGCCAGGATCGCGGCGCGGTCGTCCTCGCTCCAGCGGCCCTCGGCCGTGAAGCGCCGGACCGCCGCCTCGCGCACCACGAAGCCCGGCGGGACGTCCAGGCCCGCCTGGATCAGGGCCCCCAGACGCGCGGCCTTCTTGCCCGCGCCTTCCAGGGCGCCCGCGTAGCGCAGGGGAGCGACGCTCGCCGCCCCGAGGCTGGCCGCGAAGCGCGCGGCTTCCACCTCCGCGTTCCGCGGCGCGCGCCCGAACCAGGCCTGGGCCGCCAGAGTGTGCAGCACCATGAACATCAGGTTGGCGGTCAGGTACAGGAGCACTCCGCCGGAGGCGGGCAGCACCAAGAGCAGGAGACCCGCGCACAGGGCCACCCAGAGCGCCCCCTGCAGCGGCGTGCGGCGCTTGGCCGAGAGCGCCAGCTGCACGAGGGCCAAGAGCGCGATGGCGCCGGGCAAGATGCGCAGGGGTCGGTGCCGGAGAGCTCGGGGATCCACAGGAAGCCCTCGCCCGGCGCCTCGGTGGAGGCCCGCGAGACCACGGAGAAGAACACCACGAGCAGCAGCAGCTGCGCCGACGTGCACAGCAGGTTGAACACCGGCCGCACGCGATGCTCGCGCAGGATGCGCAGCGTCGCCCGCGCCGCGCCCGCGCGATCCTCTCCGTAGGCGGCCTTGGCGCGGGCGATCAGGGGCTCGAGACGCCGCTGTTCGAGCCGATCCCGTTCGGCCTTCCAGGTCAGCGGCAGCAAGAGCAGGCGCACGCCGAGCACGAGTCCGAGGATTCCCAGGGCCAGACTGCCGCAGAGTTCGGCCAGGCCCGCGAGCCACCCGCCCAGGGGGGCCGCCAGCGCGGCCAGCAGGGTCTTGCCCTTCTGGGCCTCCTGCCAGGCCAGCACGTGGGCCTTGTCCTTGGCGGGCACGAAGTACTCCTCGGGCACCGTGTAGCGCCCGCGCCAGTCGTACCCCAGGCGCGACAGCCGCAAGCCCACGATCAGGGCATAGAACGAGCCGCGCTTGTCGTAGCACACGCCGATCAAGGGCCGCCGCGGCACGCTGGCGAGGGCCGCCTCGAGTTCCGGCGTGGTCATGCCGCGCATGGGCAGGTTCCAAGCGTCGGGCAGGTGCCCCTGCAGTTCGAATTCGCCCGGGTAGCGCACATCGAGGAACAGGGCGTGTTCTTCGTCCACCAGGCGCGCGACCTCGTCCGTCTCGAGCAGCACGTCCTTGTTGACGTAGTCGGGGATTTCGCGGAGGTCCTGGCGCACGACTCCGGGAGGCAGCACCAGCGGCCGCTCCTCGGCGCACCACTTCTCGTACCCGCCGACCATGAACCTCGGCCGATAGCCCTTGGCCCGCAGGGCGTCGGCGGTTTCCGAGCTGCGATTGCCGTTGAAGCACAGCAGGATCACCTCGGCCCCCGGGGCCAGGTAGTCCTCGGGTCGACGGAGCAGGTCGGGGTAGCGCATGTGCTGCACTCCCGCGATCGTGCCCATCTCCACTTCCTCGGTCTCCCGAATGTCGAACAGGGGCAGGTCCAGTCCCTGCCGCTCGAGTTCCAGGGCCAGCTGTTCGGTGGTGAGCCCGTCCTCGCGCCGCTTCTGCTCGCTGAAGGAGAGCGTCTTCAGGTTGACGTCGCCCACCAGCTTCCCGTTCTCGGTGGACGTCCGCACCAGGTTGAGCTGCAGGCGCGCGAGGCGTTGGTCCTGCACGTGCAGGAAGTACAGGCCCCAGCCCACCAGGGTGGCGCACAGGAGGCCCGCGCAGACGAAGAACGGCCTGGAGTAGCCGGAGCCCCGCGCCCCGCCTCCGGCCGCGGTTCCCCTCCGCACGAAGAACCAGCGACCCAGAATGACGGTGCCGACACCCAGCACCTGGGCGGCGCTGGCGAACAGGCTGAGGACCACGTCCGGGGAGGGGATGGCCCGGGCGTCGCCGACCAGAACGAAGGCCAGCAGCACGAGGGTCGCCCAGCCGGTGGCCAGCGACGCTTGCCAGGGGCGGTGGGTCCTCGCGGGGGGGGTCGCGCGGCACTCCAAGGTGTGGATCTGGACCATGGCCGTCCCCCCGGAGCGGGATGCCCCGCGCCGCGCGGCCGGGGGGGGCACGCGCGTCTGAGGCGGGGCAGGCTCCTCCGCTCCATTCCCAGGCCCCCGGGCGCCGCCAGCGGGGCGTCTCTCGGGGCCTGGCGGCCGGAGCAGAATGAACCGACGACGAATCCGCGCCTTTGGAAACAGGGGGGGCCGAAATCCGGAGTTTTCTTCTCCGGTGGCCGAAGGCCTGGGCGGCCCAACCCTGAGAGGGGTGAGGGGCGCCGGCGCCCCCCGGCACTCAAGTCGCCCTCGGAGGCCCGACGAAGAGCAGCCAGCCCACTGGCACGTCTCAGATCCGCAAACCCCCGAACGGGTACGACCATGCGCCTCTCCACCCTGCTGCTCGGCCTGCTTCCCCTCGCTCTCTGCCTGGCTCCGTTCGTGGCCGCCCAGGGCCCGGCGCCCGAGGTCAAGGTGATCCAGACGGGCACCACCAAGCCCCAACCCCTGCACCTCACCTTCGGGCTGTATCAGTCGGACAAGGCCACGGAGATGTACCGGACCTTCACGCCGGTGATCGAGGCCATCCAGGCCGACGTGGAGCGCCGTCTCGGCCGACCCACGGACATCGAGATGGAGATCTTCAAGACCTACGACGCGGGGATCGAGGCCTTGGCCAAGGGCAAGGTGGACTTCGTGCGCTTTGGTCCGGCTCCCTACATCCTCGCCAAGCAGAAGAACCCGGACCTGCGGCTGATCGCCATGGAGCTGGAGGACGGCAAGAAGCAGTTCAACGGCTGCATCGTGGTGGCCCGCGACTCCAGCATCCAGGAACTCGCCCATCTGCGCGGGAAGTCCTTCGCCTTCGGGGACAGGAACTCGACCATCGGCCGCTTCCTGGTGCAGGAGTTCCTGCTCAAGGCGGACATCCGGGCCTCGGACCTCGGCCGCTACGAGTACCTCGATCGCCATGACAAGGTGGCCGCGGCGGTGCTGGCGGGGGACTTCGACGCCGGCGCCGTGAAGGAGTCGAACCTGGAGGGATCCAAGGGCCAACTGCGGGCCCTGGTGACGTTCCCCAACGTCACCAAGCCCTGGGTCGGCCGCTCCGACCTGGACCCCGCCGTGGTCGAGTCCCTGCGCGCGAGCCTCCTGGCCCTCAAGGACCCGAGCGTGCTCAAGGCCATGAAGATCTCCGGCTTCGCCGAGGCCTCGGATTCGGACTACGACGCCGTTCGCCGCAGCATCCGCGCCGCGGACGCGTTCGAGCCTCCCCCCAGTGGCCACTGAGACGATCAACCCGCGCCTCCCCGGCGCACGGCTGGGCGTCAAGCTGATCGCGGCGACTTTGACCTTCGTCGCCGCGGTCTTCGTGGCATTGGGTGTCTGGACCCTGCGCAGCGAGCGCCGCATTCTCGAGGATGCCCTGGACAGTGTCGGGGAGGCCATGGCCTTCACGTCGTCGTCGTCGTGCACCGAGTGGATGCTGATGAAGGACTACGAGATGCTCACCACGTCGCTCAACGCGCTGGTGAACCTGCGCGAGGACATCATCCTCGCGCGCATCGAACTGCCCGACGGCCGAGTGCCGGTGCGCGTGTTCCGGGCCGGATCGGGCGAGATCGTCGACCGGCGCATGTACAAGGAATACGTCGCCGACATCCGTTCCTCCGATCGCGAGGAGGCCTCGACCCGCTCCCTGGGCGTGCTGACCATCGGCATCTCCACCCAGGCCATGGACGAGCTCATCACCCAGCACGCCGGCGCCATCGCCGTTCAATTGGCTCTGGCCTGCCTCGTCTTGGGAGGGCTCCTGGCCATGCTCTCCAATCGCGTCGTGGCCCGGCCCCTGCGGGACCTCGAGAGCCAGGCGGCGCGCCTGGGCCGCGGAACCCTCGACCAGGCGATCGAGATTCGCTCCCGGGACGAGCTGGGCAGTCTGGCCCACACCTTGGACGAGATGCGCGTCTCGCTGTCCAACTCCCTGGGGGAAGTGCGGGCCCAGAATGACCAGTTGACCCTGGCCAACACCGCCCAGGAGCGCACTCTGAAGGAACTGGCCGCGGCCCTGCACGGGGCCCAGGCCGCCAGCCGGGCCAAGAGCGAGTTCCTGGCCACCATGAGCCACGAGATCCGCACGCCGATGAACGGCGTGCTGGGCATGACTTCGCTGCTGCTCGATACCCGCCTCGAGCCCGATCAGCGCGAGTACGCCTTGAACGTGCAGGTCTCGGCCGAGTCCTTGCTGCACATCGTCAACGACGTGCTGGACTTCTCCAAGATGGAGGCCCACCGCCTGGAGCTCGCGCCCGAGCCCACGGATCTCGCCGGGCTGTGCGGCGATGTGATCGCCACGCTTCGCCCCCAGGCCAACCGCAAGGGCATCGAGCTCGAGCTGGCCCTGGCGCCGGACCTGCCCGAACGGCTGATGCTCGACCCGTTGCGCACGCGCCAGGTGCTGCTCAATCTGGTGGGCAACGCCGTGAAGTTCACGGATCGGGGCCATGTGAGTCTGGGCGTGCGCGTGAGCGCTCGCCCGGGCGCGGCTCCCCAACTGGTGTTCCGCGTGCGGGACACCGGCGTCGGCATCGCCCCCGAACTCCAGCCCACGCTGTTCACCGCCTTCACCCAGGCGGACAGCTCCATGAGCCGTCGCCACGGCGGCACGGGCCTGGGATTGGCGATCGTCAAGCGCCTCGTGGAGCTGATGGGCGGCCAGGTCAACGTGCAGAGCACGCCGGGATCCGGCTCGTGCTTCGAGGTGGTCTTGGCCGCCTGCCCCGAGACCCGCCCCGCGGCAGCCGATTCCCCAGGTCACGCTGTGGCGGACGTTCGAGCCGGCGGCCAGGAGCCGGATGGGCCCGGTCGCGTGGGAAGCGTGTCGCAGCCGATCGACCCGCCTGCGGCGCTGCCCGCCTCCCGGGGGGCGCCGCGCCACGCCGCGGTGGCGCCGTCCGGGAGGACGCTGCGCGTGCTCCTGGTGGAGGACAACGCCATCAACCAACGCATCGCCGAACGCATGCTCACCCGTCGAGGTCACAGCGTGCAGGTCGCCGTGGACGGCGCGGACGCCCTGAAGCACTACGAAGTTGGGCAGTTCGACGTGATCCTGATGGACTGCCAGATGCCGGTGATGGACGGCTTCGAGGCCACGCGCCGCATCCGCGCACGGGAACAGCACGGCGAGCGGCGCGTGCCGATCCTGGCCATGACCGCCAACGCCATGGCGGGGGACCGGGAGCGATGCTTGGCCGTCGGCATGGACGACTACATGGCGAAGCCGGTCAAGCAGGATCTGCTGGTCGGCATGGTGGAGCGCTGGGCACTGACCCGCGTTTGACCTCACCCTCGGCCGCGAATCGCCCAGGGCCGAGCCGGGTGCCTTGGGCGGCGCCCTAGCGTGCCGCCGCCCGGCGATGGGCCAACGGCGGCCCCCGCGCGTCGGGCGGGGAAACCGCGTTCAAGGCCGGATGGCCGATGAAACCCCGGGACAGAACTCCTAGGGTGAGCGCCTTGGAACCCGCGCCCCATCCCGCTTGGACCGAGATTCGCGTGCTGGCCCCCGAGGGCTGGCTGGAATTGGTCGCCGACGCGCTGGCGCTCTCGCCCTGCACCAGCGTGGCCTTCGGCCGGCCCTCCCTGGCCAGCGAGGCCGCGCCCGAGGGACTGGATTACGTGCGCACCTTCGTTCCGCGGGAGTTGGACACCGCGCAGCTGCGGGCCCAGCTGGAGTCGCGGCTCGCCGGTTTGGCGGAGGCCACGGGCGCGGCCGAACTGGAGCGCATCAGCGTGCGCTTCCTCGAGTTGCCCCCCGAGGACTACGCCAATTCCTGGAAGAAGACCTGGAAGCCGTTCCGCGTGGCCCATTTCGCCGTGGTGCCCATGGACTGGAGGGGCACGCCGCGGACGGGCGACCTGCGTTTGGTGTTGGAACCCGGCGGCGCCTTCGGCACCGGACGCCATCCGACGACCCGCGGCTGCCTGCGGGCGGTGGAGCAGCGGGTGCGCCCGGGGGCGCGCGTGCTCGACGCCGGCTGCGGCAACGGAGTGCTCGCCGTGGCCTCGGCCCTGCGGGGCGCGGCCCACTGCCTGGGGTTCGACATCGACCCGGCGGCCCTGCCCTACGCCCGCGAGTTGGCCCAGGACAACGGCGTGCACGGGCGCTGCTCGTTTCGCGTCGGCGGATTCGAGTGCCTGGGCCCCCTGGACCGGGACTTCGACGGCCTGTGCGCCAACCTGTTCGCGGACCTGATCCAGGCCCACGCCGGGGACCTGGCCCACAGGCTCAAGCCCGGCGGCTGGTTCGCCATCAGCGGCTGCCGCGCCGATCTGCGGGGAGCGACCCTGGCCGCCCTGGACGCGGCCGGCCTGGAGTTGGAGCAGCGCTCGACCCGGGGTCGCTGGGACACCTACGTGGGCCGCCGCCGGGGCCCTGCCTAGGCGCCCCCGGCGTCCCCCCGGGATCCCAGGCCCCGGCACCCGAAATTCCGCGAGGGTTTTTCCCGGGTCGAGGCACACTGACCTCGCATGTTCCCTTCCCATGCTGGCGCGGGGCCCGGGGCCCCAGGTCCGCGGCGATCCGACGGGGCAGCGGCCTCTCGCGAGCCGGTCCTGGGCCGTGCCGGTGACGGGGAAGCCGCCCTCGGGGAACCCTCGGACCAGGTGCTCCTGCGTCGGGTGCTGGGCCGCGAGCCGGGTGCCGCCGACCAGTTCTTCGCCGCCCACTTCAGGCATCTGTACGAGTTCGCCCATTACCGCATGGGTGGCGAGCGATCCGAGGTGGAGGATGTGGTCCAGGACACGTTCACCGTGGCCTTCGAGAACCTCGCGCGCTTCGACGGGCGTTCGAGCGTGTCGAGCTGGCTTTCGGGCATCGCCAAGAACAAGATCCGAGCCCGGCGGCGCAAGCATCGGCCCATGGCTCTCTCCGACGCCATCGCCTCCGCGGACGACGAAATCGACGCGCTGTTGTCGTCCATCGACGAAACGGAGTTGCCCCAGTGGGTGCTGGAGCGGCGCGAAACCGAGGAGTTGGTGGGCGCCACGCTTTCGCAGCTGTCCCTGGATCACCGCGAGGCCCTGATCGCCAAGTACGTGGACGGCGAGTCCACGGCCGCGGTCGCCGCTCGCCGCAACACTTCGCCGAAGGCGGCGGAGTCGCTGCTGGCCCGGGCCCGCGCCTCCTTCGCGGGCGTGTTCACGCTGCTGGCCAAGCGGCGGGGGGGCTACGAGTGAACGGGAGAGATGCACAGGGCGATGCCTCCGGCGCCGACGTGGTCCTGGAGTCCAACCTGCGGGCGCTGCTGCTCGTGGCTTGGCGTCCGGTGGAGATCCGGCCGGGCTTCGCGTCCGAAGTGCAGCGCCTGGCGGAGGCCCGGCTGGCCGCCGCGGCCGCCCGGCCATCCTGGGGTCGGCGCCTCGGCCTCGCGGCGCTGGCGAGCGCGGCTTCCTTCCTACTGACGGCCTTCCTGCTGGGGGCCTGGGCGGGCCGCGACGGGATTCGCGATCAGCTCCTGGCCCGCGGCACGATCGCCGCGCGCTCCAACGACGGTCCCTGGCGCGGGGCCCCGGGCTCCGAGCCCGGCGCGCGGTTCGTCCTGGAATCGGGGATCCTGGAACTCGCGCTGCCGGAGGAAGCGCGCGCCTCGGTGGTGTTGGGCCAGGGCGCCGCCGCCTTGCTCGGTCCGGGAGAGGCGCGCTTCACGGCTGCCGGCCCGGGGGCGGAACTGGAGTTGGGGGCCGCGCGCCTTTCCTTGCGGGGTTTTCAGGGCAGCGTCCATGGCGCCTTCGGTCGCCTCGAGACCTCCGGCCTCCCCGGGGCTTCCGGGGCCGACCTCGACCTGCGCTGCGACCGGGAAGGCGGTCTGCGGGCCCGGCTGACCGCGGGGCTCGCGCGCTGGGAGGGTCCTTCGGGCGAACTCAGGGACCTGGCCCTGGGCGTGGTGTTCGAGACCGGCGAGCCCGTTCTGGCGCAACAGGGTTCCGGCTCGCCCCAGGCTGTCCCGTCCCCCGGCGGATCGTCCCCTAGCGGATCCGCCGTGGATCCCACGCGCGTGCCGATTCCGTACAGCGTGGGCGGTTCCGCCGCGGTTTCGGCCGACGGGGGCCTCGGAACGCCCAGGCGCCTTGCCGGCAGCGTGCAGGACACCAGCGGCCGGGCTGTCGACGACTTCCAGGTGCTGGTGCTGCCCGAGGTGGAGCTGCCGCGCACCGCCGATCCGCGGGCCGCGCGCTACTCGGCGGCGGGCGGGCGATTCGTGCTGGAGGACGCGGGCAGCGGGCCCACCACGGTGTTCGTGCAGGCGCAGGGATTCGCCCTGTGGACGCGCCAGCACCTGAGCCTGGGCCAGGGTCCCGTGGAATTGGATGTGCGACTGCAACGGGGCTCGCCCCTGGAGGGCCGCGTGCTGGAAGCCGGGAGCGGAGTGCCCCTGGTTGGTGCCGTGATCGTGAGCGAACGCGATGTGCCGGGCTCCCTGCTCGCCTTTGACGTCGACGAACTGCCGGGGAATCCGGCCGCCCTGACGCGCTCGGGCCCGGACGGTCGTTTCCGCTTCGACTCCCTGGCCCCCGGCACCACGGTGCTGCGGGCCTGGATGCCGGGGCACGGCCCCCGCTGGAGCGCGCCCCTCACGCTCGGGGCCGCGGCCGGTCCGGAGCCCCAGCAGGCCATGCCGGAGGTTCTCCTGGAACTGGGGCCCGGGGGCCTTCTCGAAGGCCGGGTCGAGCGAGAGGACGGCTCCCCCTGGCCCGGCGTGGGAGTGATCGCCATGCCCCAGCCCGCGGTCTTCTCCCTCCCTCGGCGTTCCTACGGAATTTCCGTCACCGACGGTCAGGGACGCTACCGCATCCAGGATCTGCCGCCCGGGGCCTGCGTGGTGGTGCGCGTGGACCTGTCCGCGGGAAGGCCCGATTCCGTGGCCCCGCCGGAGGGAGCCGCGGAGAGCGCCGGCACCGAGGTGCGCGAGACGCGCATTTCCGCGGGCGCCACCTCCCGCGTGGACTTCCTCGCCTCGCCGCGGGGATCCCGCTTCGCGGGACGCGTGCTCTCGGCGGACCAGCGGGCTCTTCCCGGCGTCAATGTCTCGATCATCCCCGTGCCGAGAGACGGGGAGAGCGAGTCCGTGTCACGCGGAGCGTGGCGCTCCCAGTCCTGCGCCGCGGACGGCAGCTTCGAATTCACGGAAGTGGAGCCGGGTCGCTACGAGGTGTATCTCGGCGTGCGCGCGCCCATGGACGTGGTGCACGTGGACCACGTGGAGATCGGCCTGGCCTCGAACGTGGACCGGGTGCTGGTGGCTCCCGGGGGCGAACTCCGCGGTCGCCTGCGGGGTGCCGAGGACGGGGCCCCTGCGTCCCAGGCCTTCGTGGTTCTCGAACGCGACGTCCCGGGAGCCCCGCGCGAGTTCGCGGCCAAGGTCCAGTCCGACGATGCCGGCCGCTGGCGCGTGCCGTACCTGCGGCCGGGCACGTACGCCCTGCGCGCCTATCCCCGGGAGCGCTTCGCCTGCGCCGGCCGCGACGGGCTGATCGTGGGCGCCTCGCCCGCGAGCGAGGAACTCGCGCTGGAACTGGGGCCCGCGGCGAGCCTCTCCCTGGTCGTGCGCGATGCCGCGGGCCTGCCCGCGCCCGGCGTGGAACTGCGGCTTTTCGACGAGCAGGGGCTCGGCTACGAGCCGGCCTGGGGCGTGCGCAGCGGCGCGCGGGGCGAGTTTTCGCTCCACACGCTGCCCGCGGGGCGCGTGCGGATCGAGGCCCTGGCCCCCGACGGTCGCAAGGTCGGTCAGGAGGTCCTGTGTCTGCCCGGCGGCACACAGTCGCTGGAGCTCCAACTGCCCGCCGCCCAAGGCAAGCGCGAAGATTGAGCGGATTCCGCGAGGGATCCGCGGCTCCCGTGGCACGAAACGCCCACGAACGTCCTGTCGATTCGAGCGTCCCCCGCGTCTGAAGCCGCGATCGAGGGTGCTCCCGCGTCCACCCTTCCCTTCCCAACCACGACCGAAGAGACCATGAAGAGCTCCACCCTCCTCACCGTACTGCTCGCCTCCGCCGCCGGTGCCGCCGCGGGCGGGCTCGCCCACTTCGCCCTCGCCGGGCGCGGCGCCAACGCCGGTGCCCCCGTGGCGGGGGACTCGGCCCTCGCCGATCCGCGCCTCGCCCGCCTGGAGGAACGGAACGCCTCCCTGGAGCGCTCCATCGCGGAACTGCGCGAGGGCCAAGCTCTCTTGGCCTCCCGGGGAGAGCGCACGGCCGTGGACGGCGGCCTCGCGAAACCCGCGAGCGCGGTGGAGACCGCGGCCGCGCCGGCCGCCCCCGCCGGCGCGGAGGCGCCCCTCTCCGTGGAGAACGCCCTGGCACGCCTGTGCGACCCCGAGGCCTCCTACGCCGAGCGCACCGCGATGTGGGAGAAGGTCAATCAGGCGGGCCTGCTCGACCAGGTGGTGGACGCCATGAAGCAGCGCGTGGATCGCGAACCCAACAACCCCGACCTGCGCGTCGAGCTCGGCAACGCCTACCTCCAGGAGGTCTTTGCCGCCGGCGAGATGAGCAAGGGCAAGTGGGCCATGCGCGCCGACTCGGCCTTCGACGCGGCCCTGGAACTGGACCCCAATCACTGGGAGGCGCGCTTCACCAAGGCCGTGGCCCTGTCGAACTGGCCGGCCTTCCTCGGCAAGCAGTCCGCCGCCATCACCCAGTTCCAGACCCTGATCGAGCAGCAGAATGCGGGCCCCAAGCAGCCCCATCATTGGCAGTCGTATCTGTATCTGGGCAACATGTACCAGGCCACCGGATCCCACGAGAAGGCCGTCGAAGCCTGGCAGCAGGGCGCGGCCCTGTTCCCCGACAACGTGCAGATCCAGCAGCAGTTGGCCAACGCGAAGAAGCCCTGAGGCGGAGTTCACGTCCCGAGGCCTGTCGGGGCCCGCGGCCGCTCCGCGGCCCTGCTCGGAACCCCGGCCCGTCGCAGCACGCGGGGCCGGGGTTTCTCTCTTTCAATTTTGAAATGCCACTGCGCGGGAGGGCCGCCCGTGGATCCCCGGGCGTCCATGACGAATTCGTCGCCCGCGCGGATCCAGCCCTCGGCCGGCGTCGGTCGATGAGCGGGCGCGTGGCGGCGCGCTCCGTCGCCGCAGCTCCCGGCCTGGCGATTCCGAAGTGGCCGACCCTTGCCCTCGACCCATGCAATTGCCTTCCGCTGACACCGGGCTTCCGACGGCCCTCGTGCGGGACTCGTTCGCTCGAATCGCCGCGGATCTGACGCTCGTGGTCGACCGCAACGTGGTTGTGGAGGATGTCCGCGCCCTCCAGGGTCGCGAGGGACCGCGCTGCCGAGGGAGCGTGCACATCGCCTTCAAGCTGGCCGTGTCCACCCTCGGCGAGGAGCGCCGTGCGGCCCTGCTGATGCCGCTCACCGAGGCCCTGACCCTGGCGGGCCTGCTGCAACTGCTGCCCGAGGCCGAACTGATCGCCCGGCGAACCCAGGCCCAACCGGACGCGGCCACCAAGCACGCTCTCCTGGAGCTCTCCACCTTCGTGGGCGGCGCGGTGGACGGGGTCCTCCGGGAGCGCTTCCGGGCTGGCCTCACCGTCCGTTCCCTGGGCTGTCAGGGCCTGCGCCCCGGACGGGGCCCGGCCCTGGCGCTGGGGGACGGGCAGGAACTGGTGACCGCCAACGCGATGGGCCGCATCGGCGAATTCCCGGCGGCCCCCTGGACCCTGGCTCTGCCCGTGCTGGGCGCCTGAGGACCCGACGGTCGGGGCCCGGCCTCTCCGGGATTGGCTCGGAACGGTTGCATCCGCCATCGGCGATGCTTCTTCTGGGGGCATTCATGCTGCACAGGCAGAGCGCATCGCCCAGGGTCGTCCTGGTCCAGGATCCCGCGGCCGCCGCCCGCCTCGTGGTCGACGAGATCGCGGACCTCTGCGCCCGGTGCCGCGCCGAGGGGCGAGCCCCGGTGCTCGGACTCTCCACGGGGCGAACTCCCGTGGCCATCTACGGGGAACTGATCCGCCGCGTGCGAGAAGGGGGCCTGGACCTGGGCCACGCCGTGGCCTTCAACCTGGACGAGTACGAGGGCCTGTCCTCCTCGGACCCCCGATCGTTCGCGGCTTGGATGGAGCGCGTGCTGTTCGATCCCCTGGAGTGGCCCCGGTCCCGGCGGCACATTCCCGACGGCACGGTCCGTCCCGCCGACCAGGGGGCCCAGTGTGCCGCCTACGAGGCCGCCATCCGCGCGGCGGGCGGCATCGATCTGCAGCTCCTGGGCATCGGCCGCAACGGGCACATCGGCTTCAACGAGCCGGGCAGCGACCTCCATTCGCGCACGCGCTGCGTGGAACTCGACCGCTCCACCCGTGAGGACGCCGCCGCGGACTTCTTTCCCGAAGATCCGCCCCGTCGGGCCATCACCATGGGCATCGCCACGATCTGCGAGGCCCGACGCGTGCGCCTGCTGGCCTTCGGCGCCCACAAACGCGCGGCGATCCAGCGCGCGCTCTCCGGCCCGCTGGGGGAGGACTGTCCCGCCTCGTTCCTCGCCCTGCACCCCGACGCGCGTTTTTTGCTGGACGGCGCGGCCCACGGTCCCGGGGCTCAGTCGTAGATCAGGGCCTGCTCCCGGGCGCGGGCGAAGGCCGCCAGACCCGGCTGCCATTGGGCTTCGATCTCGGCCGCGGTGCGGCCCGCGCGCAGGGCCTGGAACACCTCCGTGGTGCCCCAGTGGATGCCCAGGTTGCGCTCATCGGTCCACTCCAGCTGTCGGCCGTACATTCGCTGCAGGGTGCACAGGGCCACCAGGGCCGTGCGCACGGGCAGGAAGGCGCGCGGATCCCACAGGTGGAGCTGCACTCCGTGCAGGGACTTGTCCTGGAACTTGCCGTAGCGCGGCGTGAAGTGGGTTTCGCGGAATTGCACGCCGGGCAGACCCGCCGACTGCAGGGCCTGTGCGAAAGCCCGGGCGTCGATGAACTCCGCGGCCAAGGCCTCGAAGGGCAGCGTCCACCCGACGCCCTCGTTCACGTTCTTCGTCACCGCCGCGACCATGCCGGTGGCGATGTACAGGTGGGCCGAGGAGGGGTGGGGGATGTGGGGCGAAGTGGGAACCCAGGCGAGCCCGGTGTCCTCGAAGACCATGCTGCGCTTCCACCCGGAGAGGGGCACCACGTGCAGGTCCACCTGCAGGTCGAACTCCGCGCGGAAGAAGCGCGCCACCTCGCCCACGGTCATGCCATGGGAGACGGGCATGGGGCCGTAGGAGATGAAGGAGACCCAGCGCTCCTCGCGCAGGGGACCCTCGAATTCGGTGCCGCCCAGCGGGTGGGGGCGGTCGAGCACGTAGAGCGGCTTCTCTGCGCGCTCGGCGGCCCGCAGGACCTCTCCCAGAGTGGAAATGTAGGTGTAGGTGCGCGAGCCGATGTCCTGGATGTCGAACACCAGGGCGTCGAGTTCGGCCAGGGAGGCGGCCGAGGGGGCCTTGTGGTCGCCGTAGAGGCTTTCCACGGGCAGACCGGTGGGGCCATCGATGGTGTCCTTGACCTGGGCCCCGGCGGGCAGGTCCCCGCGGACGCCGTGCTCCGGGGCGTAGAGCCGCACCAGCTTCCAGCGGCGGTCCCGGGCCAGGAGGTCGGCGGTGGGCACCAGTCGCGAGTCGACCCCCGAGGGGTTGGTGACCAGCCCCAGGCGCTTGCCCGCGAGGCCCCCATCCCCCTGGGCCAGCAGGGTCTCGATCCCCAGGCGCACCGGCCCTGACCGGAGGGTCGATGCACCGGGCCCCGGGGATTTCGGCGCCGGGGTCGCGGCCGGACCCGGTCCCTGGGACGCCGGCGCGGGCGCGGGGCGGACAGGGGGCTCGGCGCCCGCCGCGTGCCGGCCGGCGGCCCAGAGGGCCAGCGCCACGGCCCAGGCCGCGGCCCCCGCGGACCTCATGGGGCGGAGTTCCTCAAGCACCCTCGTCCAGGATCTCGTCGATCACGTAGGTGCCGCTCTTCGGGTCCCGGCGCAGCACGATCAGGCGGTTGGCCTGGGCGTCCTCCAGGAGCCGCGAGAACGAGGCGTACCCGTGGTACTCCTCGTTGAACTGGGGCTGCTTGCGCTTCATCGTGTCCTTGACCAGGGAGCTGTGCAGCTCGCGGTTCTCGCGCTGCAGGGCCGAAGCGGCGTCCAGCAGCTGCTGGAAGGCCTCGCGCTTCTTCTGGGGCATGTCCGAGAGGCCCCGGCGCTCGGTCCGGCGCGGCTTCTGGACCAGGTCCTCGTAGAAGATGAACTCGTCGCAGTTGTCGATCAGAAGCGGGCTGGTGGAGCTCTTCACGCCCACGCCGATGATGTGCTTGTTGTTCTCCCGGAGCTTGGAGACCAGCGGGGAGAAGTCGCTGTCCCCGGACACCAGGGCGAAGGCGTCCACGTGGGGCTTGGTGTAGCAGAGCTCCAGGGCGTCTACGACCATCTTGATGTCCGAGCTGTTCTTGCCGGTCAGCTTGCTGCCGGGCATCTCGATCAGCTCGATCACGGCCTCGTGCAGGGCACGCTTGTAGGCCTGGTAGACCCCCCAGTCGGCGTAGGCCTTCTTGACCACCACGTCGCCCTTCTCGATCAGGCGCCCCAGGACCAGGCGGATGTCGAACTTGGCGTTCTTGGCGTCGCCGACCCCGACCGCGAGGTTTTCGAGGTCGATGAACACGGCGATCTTGAGTTCGCCGCCGCTGCTTGCTGGGTTCCCCATCGGCGCATTGTAGTGATTTCGGCCCCCGGCCCCCCGGCCCCCCCCGGTCGCCAGGGCGGAAGGGGGCCAAGGCACGAGTCAGGGGGGGGGACCAGTGCGAAGATCGGGAGGGTCCCAGGGAGAAGTCTGGGGCCCCGGGCGCCGGGCGGTCGAAGATCACGTCAAACCCGTTGGGTTCCGCCCTTCCGTTCCCTAATCTGAGGAGCTTGAGAGCCCCACCGAGCCAGCCCCGAGCCGCCATGACACCCGAAACCACACTGATGAGCGCCCGAGACAGCGTGCAGCTCGTGTACCAAGGCAAGTCGTTCCAGATGCCCCTCGTGCGAGGCACGGAAGGGGAGGTCGGCGTCGACATCTCCAAGCTGCGCCAGGAGACGGGTCTGGTCACGCTCGACCCGGGCTACGGCAACACAGGTTCCTGCCAAAGCTCGATCACCTTCATCGACGGCGAGAAGGGGATCCTGCGCTACCGCGGCTACCCGATCGAGGAGCTGGCGGTGCAGTGCGACTTCCTCGACGTCTGCTACCTGCTGCTCTACGGCGAGCTGCCGACCAAGGACCAGCTCTCGAAGTTCGCCAACGAAGTGACGCATCACACGATGCTGCACGAGAACTTCGGCCGCTTCTTCGGCGCGCTGCCCAAGGACGCGCACCCGATGCCGGTGTGCGCGGCGGCGGTGGCCGCGCTGACGACCTTCTACCAGGACGCCGAGGGCGAGGATTCGATCCACCAGTCGGTGCTGCGGCTGATCGCCAAGATGCCGACCCTGGCCGCATACTCGTACAAGCACTCGATCGGGCAGCCGTCGATCTACCCGCGCAACGCCCTCGACTACTGCTCGAACTTCCTCTACATGATGTTCGCGACTCCCTGCGAGGAGTACTTCGTGGACCCCATGTTCGCGAAGGCCCTGGACCTCTTGTGGATCCTGCACGCGGACCACGAGCAGAACTGCTCCACCTCGACGGTGCGCATGGTCGGCAGCTCCAAGGCCAACCTGTATGCCTCGATCTCCTCGGGCATCAGCGCTCTCTGGGGCCCGCTCCACGGCGGCGCCAACCAGCAGGTGATCGAGATGCTCGAGTCGATCGCCATGACCGAGGGCTCGGCCGACAAGTTCGTGCAGCGCGCCAAGGACAAGAACGACACCGCGCGCCTGATGGGCTTCGGCCACCGCGTGTACAAGAGCTACGACCCGCGGGCCAAGATCCTCAAGAAGGCCTGCACCGACGTGCTCTCGCGCATCGGCGGCAACAACCAGCTCTTGGACATCGCCATGCGGCTGGAGGAACTCGCGCTGCACGACGAGTACTTCGTTTCGCGCAAGCTCTACCCCAACGTCGACTTCTACTCGGGCGTCATCTACAAGGCCCTCGGCATCCCGGTGAACATGTTCACCGTGATGTTCGCCATCGGCCGGCTGCCGGGCTGGATCGCCCAGTGGCTCGAGATGCGCCGCGATCCGCAGTTCCGCATCGGCCGTCCGCGCCAGCTGTACACGGGCGCGACGCAGCGGGCGATCCTGCCGATCGAGAAGCGCGGCTGAGCCCGCGACCGATCCGCGGGGGCGCGTCCGCCTGCGCCGCTCCGGGCCGCTGAACCACAAGCCCCGCGCACCTGCCGCGCGGGGTTTTCATTGGGACTTGCCTCGCGGCGCTCCCCAGCGCAGTCTCTGGCGCAGCTTCGATGGAACTCGCCCGCGCACTGGAACGCCTCGGCCCCGTGCCCCTGGTCGGCGTCGACGGCGGTGCCAGCGGTTTCCGGGCCCACCGGGTGTGCGTCGTGCCCGGGGGGCGCGGGCGTGACGGGCCGCGCCTCGCGACGCAGGGCCTGCCCTCCAGGCGGTCCATCGAGCCCGTGCCCGGATTCCAGGCACTGCCCCTGGATCGCCAGTCGGGACCCGAAGCAGGGGAAGCGCCGGGGGCCCTGGAACGGGAACTGCGCGAGCGTTGGCTGGAGGCGGCCTGTGGGGCCATCCTCGGTCTGGGGCTCGATCCCGCCCGCGGGGCCCGACCGCTGATCGGCCTGTGCGCGCCGGGGCTCAAGACCGCCGACGGGCGCGGCATCCGGGCGGCCCTCCACGGTCCGCGCATTCCCGACTTCGCCGCCGAGCTGGAGCGCAGGCTGGCGCAGGCGGGCCTGGTTCCCGTCCGTCCCCTGGGCCCCCTGGCCGCCGACGGCCTCGCGGCCGGCACTGGGGAATGGCTGGGCGCCCTGGGACGACTGTCAGGCCTCCAGCAGGGCTACTACCTGGGGGGCGGCAGCGGCGTCGCCGAGTGCCTGCTGCTGGACGGCCTGCCGCGGGCCCCCGAGGGTGCGGGACTGGGCCTGGATCGCGCCTGGGAGGCGCTTGCCTGCGACGGACGCAGCTATGAGGTCCACCTCTCGGCGGCCGGGCTCAATCGCGACTGGAGCGCCCTCGGGACGGGACTGCCCGAAGCGGCCGCGGCCGCAGGGAATCGGCGCGCGGTGGAGCTGTTTCGCGAGCGGGCCGAGCGGCTCGCGGACTGGTGCCAGGGGAGATTGAGCCTCGTCCAGCACCGCGCGGGCCGCGTATTGGAGCGCATCGTGGTGGGCCAGCGGCTGGGGGGGCTGTTCCTCGATCCAGCCCTCGCGGCCCACTTCGCCCGACCGGCGCGGGAGCGTCTGGCGGAGCGGATTGCAGAGCAGGGGCCCCGAGCCGTGGCCGAAGTCTGGCTTCGGGACGGCGCCTTGGCACCCGAGCGTCTCGTGGGTTCGGACTTGCGCGAAGCTCCCGCGATCGGCGCACTGGCGCTCGCGCTCGAGGGCCCATGACCACACCCATCGAATCCGGCTTCGGGATCTGGGACTGGGCCGTGGTGCTGGGGGTCTTCGCCCTGACCACCTGGATCGGCCACCGCATGGCCGGCAAGCCCGCCACGATCCGCGACTTCTTCCTCGGCGGACGGCGGCTGCCCTGGTACGCGGTGGCGGGTTCGATCATCGCCACGGAGATCAGCGCGGTGACGCTGATCAGCCTGCCGGCCACCGTCTACAAGGAGGGCGGCAATCTCGAGTACCTGCAGCTTGGGATCATCGGCTCCTTCGTGGCCCGCTGGCTGGTGGCCCTGTTCCTCGTGCCCGCCTACTACGAGCGCGAGATCTACAGTCCCTACGACTACATGGGCGCGCGCCTGGGCGAAGGAGTGCGGCGCACCACGACGGTGCTGTTCTCCGTCGGCGGCGTGCTGGGCCAGGCCTCGCGGGTCTACCTGACCGCGGTCGTGCTCGAGGTGATCCTGCACGACGAACTGGAGTCCCTGGCCTCGATCACGGGTTGTTCGAGCATCGCCCTGGCCGTGCTCGCGATCGGCGTGGTGGCCGTCCTGTGGACCTGGATGGGCGGCATCGCCACCGTGATCTGGACCGACGTGGTGCTGTTCGGAATCTTCCTGGCGGCGATCGGCATCGCCCTCTCGACGCTCTTGTTCGGCATCGACGGCGGCGCCGCGACCGTGCTCGAGGTGGCGCGGGATGCCGGCAAGACGCGCTTCTTCGACTTCGGGGCGCGGATCTCCGACGACTACACCTTCTGGGCCGCGCTGATCGCCCAGGGACTGGGCGGACTCGGCCAGTACGGCACGGATCAGTTGATGGCCCAGCGCATTTTCTGCTGCGCCAACCGGCGCGAGGCCCAGAAGGCGGTGGTGGCGAGCTACGGCGCCATGCTCGTCACGGTGTGCGTGGGAGCCATCGGTCTTGGGCTGTACGCCTACTACCGAGAGCATCCGCTCACGGGGGCGGACCTGGCGCTCTACCAGGAGAAGAACGATCGCATCTTTCCGATCTTCATCACCACGGTCATCCCCTCGCCCCTCAAGGGCCTGATCGTGGCCGGGGCCTTCGCCGCGGCGATTTCCAGTTTGGATTCGATCCTGGCGGCCTTGAGTCAGACGACCCTGAGCGCTTTCTGGCGGCCCGCCGCCGGTCTGGACCCGGCGGCGGCCGATCGGCGGGCCGTTTACCTTTCGCGGGTCCTCGTGCTCGCCTACGGCGTGCTCTTGTGCGTGATCGCCGTGCAGTGCGAGCGGCTCGTCAGTCACTACGGCTCGATCCTGAACCTGGCCCTGGCGATGCCCGGCTACACCCAGGGAGCCGTGCTCGGGGCCTTCGTGCTGGCCTTCCTGCCCCTGGGCGTGCGGGGCGACGGGTATCCCTGGGCCGCGGGCCTCTCGGTGCTGTGGATCTTCTGCCTGGCCTGGCGACAGGAGACCGCGGTGCTGATCCAGTGGAGCGCGGCCGCGCTGTTGTTCGTCCTGTGGTGCCGCCACGGCCTTTCGCGGCCGGGTGGGTTTCCATACCTGGCCAGCGCGATCTACGGGCTGGCCCTGGCCGCGGCGCCGGGGCTGTGCGGCACGGGGACCCTGGGAGTCGTCTCCTGGGTCTGGTACGTGCTGCTCGGCGCACTGATCGCCGCCGGCTTCGGCTGGCTCCTGGACAGTCGGCCTCAGTCGCCCACTTCGTGACGCCAGAGGTCCTGGTGAGTTTCGCGCCTGCGGATCAGGCGCGCCTCGCCGCCGTCCACGAGCACCTCCGCCGGCAGGGGCTGGGAGTTGTAGCGGCTGGCCATGCTCATGCCGTAGGCGCCGGCGTCGGCGATGGCCACGAGATCGCCGGGGGCCAGGGGCGCCATGACCCGCGGTTCCCATTCGCCGGAGCGCGAGCGCGTGAACACGTCCCCGGACTCGCACAGGGGGCCCGCCACCACGGTCCTGCGCGGGGCGCCGCCGCGCGGCGTGAGGGGCACGATGCGGTGGAAGGCCCCGTACAGGGCCGGACGGACGAGGGTGTGGAAGCCCGCGTCCAGCAGGACGAACACCACGTCGTCGTTGGACTTCGTGCCGAGCACGCGCGCCACGAGCACGCCGCTCTCGGCCACGAGGAAGCGACCCGGCTCAACCTCCAGGTCCAACCGTCTGCCCACCCGTTCCCCGATGCGCCGACGGGCGGCGTCCCAGGCCGAGAAGTGGGCGCCCACGTCGAAGGGGCCCTCACCGTCGCGGTAGGGCACCGGCAGTCCGCCCCCGGCGGACAGGGTCCGCAGGCTCTCGCGCAGGGCCGAGGCGTTGTCCTCGAAAACCCGCGCGGCCTCGGTGAGGTTCTCCAGGTCCGAGCCCGAGCCCACGTGCACGTGCAGGCCCGTGACCGTGAGTCCCAGGGTGCGCGCGAGGCCCAGGCTGCGCGGGAGATCGGCGTGCCAGATCCCGTGCTTGGAGGCTCGTCCTCCGGTGCTCACGCCCGGAGCGTGTCCGTGGCCGAAGCCGGGATTGACCCGCAAGGTCACCTGGGCCCCCGGGCGCGCGGCGGCCAAGGCCGGCAGCATGTCCAGGGAACCGCAATTGACCCGAATGGGATTCCCGGCCACCTGTTCCCGGGCGTCGTCGTCGAACACGTCGGCCGTGTAGGCGATGCGGTCGGGTTCGAAGCCCGCCTCCAGCGCCCGCAGCACCTCGCCCGCCGAGACGGCGTCCACGGCGCAGCCCTGCCCCGCCACCAGTCGCAGGATCGACAGGTTCGGGTTGGCCTTCTGCGCGTAGCGCACCACGTCGAAGGACGAGAGTTGGGCGACGCGCGAGCGGATCGTGTCCGCGTGGTAGACGTAGAGCGGCGTGCCGTGGGTCTCGGCGAGGCGCGCGAGCCGCACGTGCTCGACGGGCAGAGGCCGACTCATGCCGTTTCGAGGGCGCGGGCCAGCGCGCCGGCCAGCCGCTCCAGGTCGTCTTCGGTGTGCGCGGCGTTCCACACGATGCGGAACGAACCGTGTTCGCCGGCGCCCGCGTAGCGGATGTAGGGCACGAAAACGCCCTGGTCGAGGGCCCGGGCATGCACGCGGGCCATGCGGTCCGCCGATTCCAACTCGAAGGCCACCACGGGAAACTCCAGGGGCCGCAGGGCCACCCCCAGGTCGGACATCCGTCGGCGAAAGGCTGCCGTGGAGCGCCGGTAGCGCTCCAGACGCTGGGGTTCCTCCGCCAGGATGCAGAGGGCCGTGCGCGCCGCGGCGGCGAGGGGCGGAGGCAGGGGCGTCGTGCCCGTGTAGAGGCCCGAGCGTTCGCGCACGCGGCCCACGCGCTCGGCCGTTCCGGCCACGAAGCCTCCGTAGGTGCCCAGGGCCTTGGAGAACGTGCCGGTGAGGATCGCCCGCTCGTCGGAGACACCCGCGGCTTCCAGGGAGCCTCGGCCGCGGGCGCCCAGCACGCCGAAGCCATGGCAATCGTCGATCACCAAAAGCCCCCGTCCCCGGGGCAGTGCGCCGAGGAGCGCCGCGGCGTCCGCGCGGCGGCCCTGCATGGGGAACACGCCGTCGGTCCACAGGCACACCTCGCCGTCCAGCTTGGACACCTGGCTCGCGAGGTCCTTGCGCGGGTCCCAGGCCGCGGCGCTCGCACCACCCAGGCCCGCCGCGCGCACCAGCGTCGGGTGGGCCTCAGGGTCGAGGAGCGCATGGGGGATCCGAGTTCCCAGGGCCTCGCCCAGGGCCAGGTTCGCCAGGGCGCCTTCGGGCAACAGCAGCGCCGCTTCAAGCCCCAGGAAGCGGGCCAGTTCGGCCTCCAGCAGCTCGTGCTCCTCCACGTTGCCCGTGGTCTCCCGGGACGCGCCACTGGAGGTTCCGTGCCGGAAGCTGGCCTCGCGCAGGCTCTCTCGCACGCGCGGCTCGTGGGCCAGCGCCAGGTAGCCGCAGCCGCCGAAGAAGAGCAGCTCTCGCTCGCCGAGGGTCACCGTGCGCGCCGTGGAGGCGCGAACCTGGGTGCGCGGACCGAGCGTCACGCCCGAGGCGCGCGTGCTGTCGCCTGTCGTTTTCGTCACGGGTGGGCTCGCGGGCCGTGGGAGTCTAGTCTCCTGATCGAGGAGTGCGCTGACAAACTCGGCCCGCCTGCGGCTCCCTGGCGAAGGGGCCGTTCCTGCGCATGTTGCAGCGATTCCGCCGTTGCGGCGGCGAGGTCGCGGTTTCCCCGTGCCCCTTGGCCCACGCTTGTTCGCGGGACCCGCGGCCTTGGGCGGGTCTTGATGCGAGGCGAGGCGCCGGGGCGGCGGCCTGCTCGGGTTGGATTCGCGGGGCCCCCGTGCCAGAATCCGCGCCCCGCATGGGCCTGGAACTGATTGGGATCCTCCGGCGCTTCGGCGCGACAACGGTCCTCGACGGCGTTTCGCTGGTCGTCGACCGGGGCGACTGCCATGCCTTCCTGGGCCACAACGGCGCCGGGAAGACCACCACCATGCGCATTGCGCTGGGGCTCGACCCGCACTTCGAGGGCCAGGTCCTCGTGGACGGCTTCGATGCGCGCAAGCACCCCCGGGAGGCCCGGGCGCGGCTTTCGGGCCTGATCGAAGTTCCGGGCTTCCACGGCTGGCTCGACGGCGAGACCAACCTGGCCTGGTTGGCGCGGCTCCAGGGCATGGGCGCCCGCGAGTCGAGGGTCGAGGCGCGCCGGCTGTTGGGGCTGGTGGGGCTCGATCAGGCCGGGGGCAAACCCGTGCGGGCCTTCTCCCAGGGCATGCGCCAGCGGCTGGGAATTGCCCAGACGCTGATCGGCAAGCCCTCGGTGGTCTTGCTCGACGAGCCCACCAATGGGCTCGATCCGGAGGGCATCGCCGAGGTGCGCGAGCTGCTCGCGCGACTGACGCGCGAGGAGGGGTTGACGGTGCTCGTCTCGAGCCACCAACTCGCGCAACTGGCGGGCCTGTGCAACAAGATCTCGGTGCTGCAGCGCGGCCGCCTCTTGGTCAGCGGGCGCGCCCAGGATCTGCTGACGGATCGGGCCGGGCGCTACCTGATCAGCGGACGCGACGCGGGGGCCCTGGAGCGCGAGAGCGCGCGGCTGCACCTGCGGCCCCGGATCCACGCCGAGGACGGCATTGCCCGCGAGCGCGATGCGGCGCGCGACGCCGTCGGCGTTCCGTCGGCTTCTGTCCAGTCCGAATCCACGCCGCCCAGCACGACGCTCGTGGTGGAGCTCGACCATCGGGATCCCGCCCTGGTCCTGCGGACCCTGGTGGGCGCCGGCCTCGAGCTCTCGCGCTTTGCTCCCTACCCGGTCACCCTGGAGGAGATCTATCTGCGGCAGGCGGCCCAGGCACGGTCCCTCGGTGCCGTTCGCGCGGGCGCTCCGGTCACCGCGCAGGCGCCACCGCCCCGGGCCACGCCGCCGCCGCCCCAGGAAAGGCGGGCACCTCGCGCCCCGGTGCTGGTCACCGCGGGCTACGAACTTTCCCGCGCCTGGTCGAAGGGATCGCTGCTCTTGGCGGTGGCCCTGCCCGCCGTGCTTTCGGCCGCGGACATCTACCGCAGCCACGACCGCGTGATGGAAAACGCGGCGCTCGTGGCGCGGGGTGATCTGGCCACGGCCACGGACGTCACCGCCTTCCAGGCCCTGACCGAAGGACTTCAGGCCGGTCTGCCGTTGTGCGCGGCGGTGGTGATCGCCATCAGCAGCCAGACCCTGGCGAGCGAACTGGCCCACGGCACCCTGCGCAATCTCCTGCTGCGGCCGGTGCTGCGTTGGCAGGCGGTCCTCGGCAAGGCCATGGCGCTGGTGCTCTTGACGCTGTTCGCCTACGCGGTGCTGGCCCTGGCCGCGCTCCTGTGCGCCAGGCTGTGGTTCGAATTCGGCGACGTGACCGAGCTGCTGCCGGACGGCCAGCGATTTGCCCTGGTTCCCGCCCAGGAATTGTGGCCGGACTTCTGGCGCGCGCTCTATGCCCCGATCCTGCCCCTGGTGGCCTGGAGCGCGGTGGGTGTCTGCGCCTCCGCCGTGGCCCGCAGCGGCGCCCTGGCCATGGCCCTGGGCCTAGGGGCCTTCGTCTTCACGGACCTGGCGCGCGCCCTGGCCCGGGACAGCGGCGCCGAGGGCTGGTTGCTTTCGGCCCACCTGCCTTCGCCCCTGGGCGACACCTCCTTCCTGTCCTACTACTCCGATCTCTCGCAGGGCATCTCCAACGCCGAGTTCCTCCACGCTCCGACCCAGTGGACGGCGCCCCTGGTGTGGTTCACCCTGGCCCTGTGCTTCGCCATGTTCTCCCTGGGCCGCAAGAGCATCCCATGAATCGCCGCCATGCCTGGGCCGCGGCCGCGGAGGCCTGCTTCGTGGGACTGTGCCTGTCCGGCTGCCTATTCCCCGGGGACGGGCTGCCCAAGGAACCGCCGCCCCTGGCGGCGATGCAGGAGCCCACGGAACTTCTGGGGGAGCCCGCCGACGAATGGGAACGCGCCACTCTGGCGCCGGGTTCCTTCAGCGGCCTAGAGACCAGCGACGCGCGGGCCACCCTCGATGCGCTGCTGGAGGCGCCCGAGGGGCTCCTCGTGTCCCGCGTGGTGGAGAACTCGCCCGCGGAGCAGGCCGGCCTGCAGGCCGGTGACCTGTTGCTCGCCTGTCGGGTGCTGCCCGATGGCGCGGAGAAGAGCCTGGCCTGGACCTCGGAATGGCGCGGGATCGAGTTGGAGACGGCACCGGGCACCGCCGTCGAAGTGGCGGTGGAGCGCGGCGGCGTCGAACGGCGCGCCACGCTGACTCTGGTGCAGCGCTTCCGCCCGGCGGAACGCGTCCTGGCCGCGCGCCTGCGGGAGGAGCAGCGTTCCGGAATCGTGGTGCGCGCCTCCACCGAGGTGGAAGCGCGCCGGGCCTCGATCGCACCCGGCGCGGGCGCGGTGGTGGTGGGCCTCTCCGAGGACAGCCCCTGGCGCGCCGCGGGCCTGAACTTCGAGGACCTGATCGTCACCGTGGACGGCGAACCCCTGCCCGCGCCCGACGTGTTGATCGGTCGCATCCGGCAGGCGGAGGAGGGCGCGCGCATGAAGCTCGGCCTCTGGCGCCAGGAGGGCGTCGTCGACCTCGAGGTCCCGCTCAGCGAGCGCGAGCACGAGCTGCGGGAAATTTCGATTCCGCCGCTGTTCTCCTACGAGCGCTCGCGGGATGCGAGCGAGACCAGCGTGCTCTTGGGCCTGATCCTGGTCGAACAGACCCGCGCCGCGTGGTCCTTCCGGCTCCTGTGGCTGATCCAGTTCTCCGGCGGCGACGCGGACCGGCTCGAGAAGGTCGCCCATTGAAGCCCTCGCTCGCCCTGCCGCAACTCGGCCTGTCCCCCCGGACCGGGACGGCCGTGGCCCTCCTGCTGGGCCTCGTCCCCGCTTCCGGGGCACCCCAGGACGCGCGCCGTGCCGCCCAGGTCAGCGTGTTCAGCGCCGGCGAGGGGCGCGCCGTGAGCGACGGACTCCTGGCGGACCTCGACGGCGACGGTGCGGAGGATCTGCTGCTGTCGCTGTCGCGCGACGGTGGCGGCCGCGAGCTGGCGCTGTTCCGAGCGCGCAAGGACCCCAAGCTGCCGCGCTTCGCGGGACCCGCGGACGTTTCGATCGAGCTGACGCTCGATGTGGTGGCCTTCGCCGCCGGGGAACTGGACGGGACCAGTGCCGGCGCGGAGGTGGTGCTCTTCAGTGCCCGCGGCGCTTTCCTGTGCCGCGCCCTGGCCCCGGCGGAGAAGCGCTACGGCAAGCTCGTGGAATGTGATCTCCTGTGGCAGTTGGCCGACCTGCAGGAGTGCAGCGCCTATCCCGCGGGCCTCGAGGACCTGGATCGCGACGGCCGGCTCGACGTGGTGCTGCCGGAGAGCGGCGGCTACGCCGTGGCCCTGGCCGCGGGCGGTTTTTCCCGGGTCCAACGCCTGCGCGTGCCCCAGGAGCCGCCGGAGGTGTCGTCGGGCGGCATCCGAGCCGCTGCCGTGGACAAGGGCGGCGGGCGCACCGCCTCCTTCGAGATTTCCTTCGGCAGCACCGAGGGCCGGCGGCGCACCCTGGTGTCCGTGGAGGAGGAGGTGCCCGCTCCCCAGCTGGCGGACTTCGATGGCGACGGCCGCCTCGACCTCCAGGCCCAGGGCGAGCGCACCCTGTGGATCTGGCTGCAGGCCGCCGACGGCTCCTTCCCCGGGGCGCCTTCGCGCGCCTTTCCCCTGCCCGTGCCCGCCGATCGCACCCGGCGCCTGGACGCGTCCTACTCCGCCCATGTGGTGGACGCCGATCGCGACGGCAAAAGTGACGTGGTGATCCTGGCCGGGGACAAGCGTTCCGAGGACGTGCGCACGCAGCTCTTGCTGTTCCTCCAGGGCAAGGGCCGCGGCGAGGCCGCGAAGACCGCCTCCGCGCCGCTGTTCGGTCCCAAGAACCTCCCCCAGCAGCTCCTGGTGCTGGGCGGCTTCGGGCTCGGTTCCTACTTCGAGGACGTGGACGGCGACGGCCGGCCTGAGTTCTTCGTCCGCAGCGTGCGACCGGACCTGATCGACCAGTTGCGCACGGCGAGCAGCGAGAGCGTCGACGCCGACGTGCTCGTTTATCGAAACGAGAACGGCGAGTTGTCGCGCAAGCCCGTGCTCTCCTGGCGCGTCCCGATCCCGATCCGCGACTTCGACTTGACCTTGCGCCTGGTGGGGGACCTGGACGGCGACCGCATGGCCGACCTGGCGGTGCGCTCGGAGCCGGAACGTCTGCGGTTCCTGGCCATCCGGCGCGCGAAGGAGGGCTGGACCCTGGATCCGAAGCCGCTCTACGAGACCTCGATCCACGAGGACGCCGAAATCCTGCTCCTGCGCCGCGGCGACCGCGCCTCACGGGACGTGGCGGTGCTCGAAAAGAACCAGATCATGGTGATCCGTTTCCCGTGAATTCCCTCGGCACCCTGGGCCTGCTGCTCGCGCCCCTTTCCTGGGTTCTCTCCGGCGATCGCCTGGAGCTGGCCCAGACTCTCGCGCCGGGGTTCGTCGTTTCCGACCACCGCCTGGTGGACCTCGAGTTCCAGGGGGCGGAGGGGAGCGCCGCGGCTCCCTCGGCCGCGAAGGAACTGGTGGTGCTCGGGGCCTCGGGGGAGGTCCGCGTGTTCGCCTCGCGAGCGGACGGGTCCCCGGGCAAGGGGCCGCTCCACGCCCTGGAGGAGGGACCGCCCGGGCGCATTCCCGATCCCGCCCGGTCCCTGGTGGATCTGATGCGGATGGAGGGCCGCCAGGGCCTGGACCTGGTGGTCGTGGGGCCCCGCGACACCCGCGTCTATCCCCGCGGAGCCCAGGGCTTCTCCGCCGAGGGCGTGGTGCTCGCGCGTCGGGCCTTCCACGGCCTGCGGGTGGGCGCGCCGCGCTTCGTGGACGTGGCCCAGGACGTCAACGGCGACGGCCGCGCCGATCTCGTGGTGCCGGCCACGGATTCCCTGAAGCTCTGGCTCGCGGGCCCGCCCCGGGTCGAGCCCCAGGGGGGCACGGCGTGGCCCAACTTCGCCCTGGTGGCGAGTCTCTCCGTGGACGTCTCCCAGAGCGCACAGACCGACGGCGAAAAACTCTCCGACGTGCTCTCGGCCTCGTTTTCCATTCCGGCGCTGTCGGCCCGGGACGTCAACGGCGATGGCCGGCCCGACCTCACGGTTTCCCAGGGCGACGTGCGCGCCTTCCACCTCCAGGCGGCGGACGCCACCTTCCCCCAGACGCCCACGGTCCAGGTGGACCTTTCGATCTTCCGCGACACGATCGAGAAGGCAGAGCTGCGCCCGGGGCACACCCTGGCCGCCAGCGACGACGCCACCTACGAGACCCGCGACCTGGACCTGGACGGGATTCCCGACTACGTGATCGCCCACCGTCGCAAGGTGTGGGTCTTCCACGGCGGACCGGACGGTCCCCAGTTCAGCAAGCCCTCTTCGATCTTCAAGACCGCCGACGACATCACGGCGCTGCAGCTGTTGCGCCTGGACGGCGACGAGTTTCCGGACCTCCTGCTGATCAAGGTGCAGGTGCCGACCATCGCGGCCCTGGTGCGCGGGATCTTCGGCGAGTGGGACGTGGAGGTGGCCGCCGCGGGCTACCTGTCCCAGGGCGGCCGGGCCTTCGAGGACAAGCCCTCCAAGCGCGGTGAACTGGCGGTGCGTCTGCCCGCGATCCTGCGGCTGGTGCGCAATCCCGAGTCCTTCCTCAAGCGTTTCGAGGACGTGGGCGCGCGCTTCCGCCGCAGCGTGTGGGGCGACTTCGACGGCAGCGGCGTGCGCGACGTGGTGTTGGCTTCCGAGGACGGTTCCCGCCTGGAATTGTGGCTTTCCGGCTCCGACGCCCAGAAGGGCGGGCGAGAGCTCGACGGCGAGGCGCTCCTGTCCCAACTCCTGTTCGAGGATCCGCAGCGGGTCTGGGACTTGGATCGCATCGCGGGCTGGCTCGGCGGCATCGCCGAACGCCGCACCGCGATCCTGACCGGGGGCAAGCCCAGCGTGGCCCAGTTTCCGATCCGGCCCTGGGACGAGGCGCGCATCGAGAAGCTGGAGGCCGCGGACCTGGACGGCGACGGCCGCGACGAGATCGTCCTGGCGTACACGCTGCTCTCCGGCGGCGAGCGCGTCTTCGACGTGCTCCGGCTGGTCCGCTGAGGCGGCGCGCCCCTCCGCGGCCCTCAGGGACGGGGACGAACGATGGAGATGAGCGACACGCTGCCCACGCTGACCCCGCGCGTGCCGTCGGGGATCAGGTTCTTGTCCGCCGGAGCTCCGACCAGGACCAGGCCGATTTCCTGCCCCGGGCCCGTGACCGCCAGGGCCGCCGTGGCGGCGCCGAATTGGTCCCCCGTGCCCGCACCGATCCAGGTGGCGAGCTCGGTGCCGTCGGCGGCGCTGAAGGCCTGCACGTAGCCCCCGCGGGGCAGGTAGCGTTGGGGGGCTCCGGCGAGCAGATCCCGCAGGCCGTCGCCGTTCAGGTCCGGTCCCAGGGCCACGGAGGTCCCCAGGCGGTCCTCGCTGCCCTGGGAGGCCAGGACGAAGCGCGGCCTGCCCGTTCGGCCGGAGAAGAGGGTCACCGCGCCGCAGGCGTGCTCGCGGGCCGCTTCCGCTTCCCGCGCGCCCGGCCGGGCCAGGGGCGAGCCCACCAGCAGATCGGCATGGCCGTCGCCGTCGGTGTCGCCCGCCCCGCACAGGGCCGTGCCGAACTGCTCCCAGGTGCGCTGGCCCCCGAAGGTGGCGAGCACCGAGGCATTGCGCCCCGCGAGCACGCGCACGTAGCCGGGGCGATCGAGCCGCGGACAGGGGGCCCCCACGGCCAATTCGGGAATGCCGTCCCCGTCCATGTCCCCTGGGCCGGCCAGGGCGGCGCCGAAGCGCTCGCCGAATTCCGCGCCGAAGAAGGAATAGCGCACGGTCAGGTCGGCGCCGTCGTAGACGCGCACCACGCCGGAGTTGCGACCGTGAAACCGGGCCCCCGGGGAGCCCACGGCGAACTCCGTGCGGCCGTCCCCGTCGAGGTCGCCCACGGCGCACACGGCGAAGCCGCATTCGTCGCCTGCGCTGGAGCCCGGGACGCGGAACAGGATCTCGGCCGTGGAACCGGAGAACACAAGGGCCTCGCCGCTGGAGCGGCCCCGCGGGGATGCGCCCGGCGCGCCGACGAGCAACTCGTCCACGCCGTCGCAGTCCAAGTCCCCGATGCGGGCCAGGGAGGAGCCGAAGAGGTCGCCCGCCTTGCTCCCCAGGAGGTTGAGCCGCTCGTGCCAGCGCGGGCCGGTGAAGACCTTGACCGCGCCGGCCAGGGGGCCCCGCTGGTTGTCGCAGGGAAGCGACACGGCAAAATCCTCACGGCCATCCCCGTCGAAGTCGGAAAAGCCCGTCACCGAGTAGCCGAAGAGCGACTGGGGCGAGACTCCGAACAGCACGTCCGAGGGGCTCTGGGGGGAGGCCTCCAGGGCCCCGGTCGCGGCAGCGGAGGCCGCGCACAGGGCCCAGGCCCGACTCCAGAGAAAACCGTGCAGTTTCTTCATGTGGGGGGGGCTCTCTGGGGCGCGAACCCGGGGCTTCCCTGGATCCTGGCTCCCGGCGGCGAATCCCGCAACCGCCCCGTGGGAAGCGGGTCCAGATCCGGGATCCCAGGATCCGATCAGGTGCGCAGAGGCGGCGTGTGCATCTGGTGAGCGCCTGAGATAGGGTCTAGCCTCCACCGTTCCCTCCTCCATGACTCCATGACTCCGTTTCGACGCGCCAGCGACTTTGCCGGGATGCCCGGGCGACCGGACGTCGCCACGGCGGATTTCGACGCCACCCAGGGGGGGTTGTTCTCTGCGGACGACGTGCGCCGCCTGATGCGCATCGAATTCGAGCGGGCCCAGCGCTACCACTACCCCCTGGCCTGCTTCCTGATCGCCGTGGACCGCCTGGACCGGTTGAACGACCTCTACGGCATGGAGACCCGCGACACGATTCTGACCTCGCTCGCGGAATTGGTCCGCACGGAGACCCGGGCCAGCGACCTCCTGGGGGTCATGGTAGACGACCGGCTCTTGGTGCTCGTGCCCCACACCGCGCGGGCCGGGGCGGACGCGCTGGCGCGCCGACTCCTGGACGGCGCCAAGCGACTGAAATTCGAATCCGACGGGCGCACCGTGAGGGTCACCCTGTCCGTGGGCGGTTCCCACAACCAGAGCGCCAAGCCGACCCAGCGACTGTTTTACGAGACCCTCCTGGCCGTGGCGGAGTCGGGGCTCGACGTGGCGCTGCAGGCGGGCGGGGACCGGTTCGTGCACACGGAACTGTACGACTGGTTCCAGCGCCGGGCCGAACGCACCCTGCCCAGCGGCATCGAGTCGCCCACGCCCAGCCCCGGCGCCCTCCTGGGACAGGACGGTCCGGGGACGCCCAAGGCCGTCTACGTGGACGGCATGCGCATCCTCGCGGGCATCGGCTCCGACTCGCGGCCGCCCGAGGCACGCACCGCGGCCGAGGCGGAGGCCCAGGCCGACCGCGCGGGCATGGAGCAGCGCGAGCTGGACTACCAGCGCCAGATCGACAACCTCGAGCGGCGCATTTCAAAACTGAACGACATGCTGGCCAAGACCGAAGAGGACTTGGCTCGCATGGCGGCGACGAAAGACATCGACACGGGCGTGGCTTCGGTCTACAGGAACGTTCAGGGCGTGGCGGCACTCGACGAGGCCAAGGCCTTGAAGAAGGACCTCATGCAGAAGATCTTCGAGGCCAACCTCGAGCTCAAGAACGCCGTCACCAAGCACAGTCCGCCGGCCTGAACGCCGGTACCCCCCCGGCCCAGGCGCCGCGGGCGATCCGCATCCCACTCCATTCCGTAGCAACGCACTCAGGAACCATCCATGACTCAGAAGGACAAAGCGGCCGAAGGGCTCAAGAAGGACAAGGGAGTCCTCTACCTCGGCATCGACCTCGGGACTTCGCGCACCTCCGTGTGCGCCTCCAACGGCGTGCGGGAGACCGTGGCGTCCTACGTCGGCTACCCCAAGGACATGGTGGCCCGCAAGCTGCTGAAGAAGGACGTGCTGTTCGGGTCGGAAGCCCTGGAGAAGCGCCTGTCCCTGGAGCTCTATCGGCCCCTGGGCGACGGCGTGATCAAGCACGACGAGAAGGACACCAAGGCCAATCAGGCCAACATGAAGGCGGCCCAGGACTTGATCCGCGAGATCATCGCCCGGGCCCAGCCCCGCAAGGACGAGTTGATCTACGCCGTGATCGGCGCCCCGGCCCAGGCCTCGATCCACAACAAGAAGGCGATCATCGACGCCGCGCGGGAGACCGTGGACAGCGTGATGCTGTGCTCCGAGCCCTTCTCCGTGGCCTACGGGCTGGACTGGCTGGAGGACGTGCTGGTGATCGACATTGGCGCGGGCACCACCGACCTGTGCCGCATGCACGGCACCATGCCCGATGAGGCGGACCAATTGACGAACACCTTCGCCGGCGACCATGTGGACCGGGTGCTGTTCGAGCGCATGCAGAAGTCCTGCCCCGGCGCGAGCTTTACGGTCGAGATGGTCAAGGCGTTCAAGGAGAAGTACGCCGACGTTTCCGAGGCCATGGGCAAGGTGATCGTGCAGTTGCCCGTCAACGGCAAGCCGACACCCTTCGACATCACCGACGACATGCGCGCGGCCTGCCGGTCCATCGTCCCGCCGCTGGTGGAGGGGCTGGGCCAGCTGGTGGCGAGCTTCCACCCCGAGTTCCAGGACAAGCTGAAGAACCGCGTGTTGCTGGCCGGCGGCGGCTCGATGATCAAGAACCTGGACCGCGCCCTCGAAGAAGAAATGAACAAGCGCCTGGGGGGCGGCCGCGTGGTCAAGATCGAGGAGCCGATCTACGGCGGCGCCAACGGCGCCCTGAAGATCGCCCACGACATGCCCGAGGAGTTTTGGGAGAAGCTGAAGTAGCCCCCGAGCTCAACCCGAGCTCACCCCACGACTCACTCGGTCCCCTTCGGAACCGCCCAGCCGCCCCGCGCTCCCGGAACCCCGGGATCGCGGGGCGGTTGCTTGCCCGGCGGGCGGCCTGGGAGCGGGCGCTGGTCACCCCCAGGGCGACCTGCCGGGGGGCTACCCCATCTGGGGGCTGTGGCGTACCTTGGCCTTACGCGACTTCGGGATGCCCGCGGCCTGCTTGGGCCGGGCGGTTTCCCGGGATCGAAGGCCGTTCCCCCAACTCACTCAGGAGGAGTTACCACGTGTCCAAATTGCTCGCTTCCGCCCTGGCCCTCGCCACGGTGATGACCGCCAGTGCCGCGGCCCAGGTTCCGTTCTTCAACGTCGACCTGGGCGCCAACGTCAACTACCCCGCACCCGGCGCCGGCTACTCGGCCGCCACCACCCAGGCGGGATTTTGGAACGCCCGCAGCGCGGCCAACGCCAACGGCACCCTGACGGACATCAACGGGTCGCCACGGCGATCAACGCCTCGATCTCCGGGCAACTGGTGGACTACGAGTTCAACAACGGGACCACCCTGGGGGGCAGCGACGACGAGAAGCTGATGGACGACCTCCAGGATGTCGGCGGGACGGCCTCCCTCGGGACCCAATGGACCATCGGCCCCATGCCCGCGGGCGCCTACAAGGTGACCTTCTACTCGTGGGCTCCCGACAATCGCGCCTACATCACGAACATCACCTTGACGGGCGGCGCCAACGGCCAGATGACCTGCGGCGGCTCTCCGGGCTTCACCGGCTTCGTGTTGGGCCAGACCCACGTGCAGGACACGGTGCAACTCCCCGCGGGCGGCAACATCGTCTTCACCTGCGCCAACTCGGGAGCGGGGTTCGCGAACCTGAACGGGTTCCAGATCGAGCCCGACGTGCCCGCGCCGTCGATCTACTGCACGGCGAAGACCAACTCCCTGGGCTGCACGCCTTCGATCGGCTCCACGGGATCGTCCAGCGCCACCTCGGGCTCGGGCTTCACGGTGACCGGCTCGAACGTGATCAACAACAAGCCGGGTCTTTTGATCTACACGAGCGGCGGTCAGGCGGCGGTTCCGTTCTCGGGCGGCCTGCGCTGCATCGGCACGCCGGTGCGTCGCTCGATCCCGCTGAACTCGGGCGGCAATCCTCCGCCGAACGACTGCTCGGGCGTGTACGCGATCGACGTCAACGCCTTCGCGGTGGGATCCCTCGGCGGCACGCCGCAGCCGTTCCTGGTGGTGCCCGGCACCCAGGTCAACAGCCAGTTCTGGGGCCGTGACAACGGCTTCGCTGCTCCGAACAACGCGACCCTGACCGACGGCCTCGAATTCCTCGTCGGGCCGTGACCCGCTGATGCCGGTGGGGCGGCGGCCGGGGTCCCGCGGGACCTCGGCCGCGCCGACCGCCTGGGCGCAACTCCGACCGAGCGCCAGAAAGATCCCCGATCAGCACGCGGGACCACGGAGCCGTGTCCACGGCTTCGGTGAAATCGTGCTGCCCTGCCCCTCTCCACTTTCTACCAGGAAGCTCTTCATGAACTCAAGTTTCGTCACCGGCGCGATCGCCCTGCTCGCACTTTGCGGCAGCGCCTCCGCCCAATACAACATCGACGTCGGCATCGCCAGTGTGGCCCCCGCGGGCACCTTCTCCGGCGCCACCACCCAGACCGGATTCTGGAACTCGGTCGATGCCACGCTGCTCACGCCGATCGCGCTGAACGACACGACCAACGTCAACAACGGCGTGACGCTCACGATCGCGGGCACGAACTTCAACTTCTTCTTCCAGAACACCGGCACCGCGGGCAACGACGAACTGCTCATGGACGACGTCCAGGATCTTTCGGGTACTGGCGCCACTTCCTGGACGATCGCGGGCCTGCCCGCCGGCAGCTATCGGGTCACCGTCTACGCCTGGGCGCCCGACGTCCGCACCGACAATTCGACGATCACCGTGGTGGGGGGCGCCAACGGCGCGATGACCTGCGGCGGATCCCCGGGTTTCACCGGCTACGTGCTCGGCCAGACGCACGTTCAGGACGTCGTCACGCTTGCCGCTCCGGGATCGATCGTGATCACCGGCGACGGCCTGACGACCGCGGACTTCGGCAGCATCAACGGCGTGCAGATCGAGCCGAATCTCCCGCAGCCGATCATCTACTGCACGGCGAAGATCAACTCCCTGGGCTGCACGCCTTCGATCGGTTCCACGGGAACGTCCAGCGCCACCTCGGGCTCGGGCTTCACGGTGACCGGCTCGAACGTGATCAACAACAAGCCGGGTCTTTTGATCTACACGAGCGGCGGTCAGGCGGCAGTGCCCTTCTCGGGCGGCCTGCGCTGCATCGGCACGCCGGTGCGTCGCTCGATCCCGCTGAACTCGGGCGGCAATCCTCCGCCGAACGACTGCTCGGGCGTGTACGCGATCGACATCAACGCCTTCGCGGTGGGATCCCTCGGCGGCACGCCGCAGCCGTTCCTGGTGGTGCCCGGCACCCAGGTCAACAGCCAGTTCTGGGGCCGTGACAACGGCTTCCCCGCCCCGAACAACGCGACCCTGAGCGACGGTCTCGAGTTCGTCGTCGGGCCGTGACCCCAGCGGTGCCGCGGAATCCACCCGCGGGCCGAGACAGAGCCGTAGGGGGCCGGTTGCCCGAGGGGCGACCGGCCCCCACTTGTTGATCGGGGCCTTGTGATTCAGTGCGCGGCCGACCGCGCGAACGCCGTCTCGCCGCGAACGAGGGTGCGGATCACATGGCCCTTCCCTAGCAGTTCCCGCGGAGCGCAGGTCAGCGGGTCCACATCCAGCACGGTCAGGTTGGCAAAGCGACCGACTTCCAGGGTTCCGAATTGCAGGTCCAGTCCCGCCGCATGGGCCGCGCCCAAGGTGAACCCCGCCAGCGCCGCGGCGGCTTCCAGCCGCTGGTCGGGACGGAACCCCTGGGGAGGCTCACCGGCACCATCGGCGCAGGTGATGGCCGCGTAGATCCCCGCCAGTGGGTCGCAGGACTCCACGGGAAAATCGCTGCCGAAGGCAAGGCGCTGGAGACCGGGGTTGAGGCGCCGCCAGGCGTAGGCTCCGGGGACGCGCGCCTCGCCCAGTCGCGAGGGGGCCCAGGGCATGTCGCTGGTGGCGTGGGTGGGTTGCATCGAGGGAATCACGCCCAGGGCGTCGAACCGGCCCCAGTCCTCCGGGCTCACCACCTGGGCGTGCTCGATGCGCGGTCGCAGGGCCGAGAACGTGGGGCTCGCGGCCGCCCGACGGCCGTAGGCGTCGAGCACGCGGCGATTGGCGAGGTCGCCGATGGCGTGGACGGCGGGCTGCAGCCGGAGTTCGTCGCAGCGCGCCAGCAGGCGGTCCAGTTCCTCGGGGGAGAGCAAGGGCAATCCCAAGTTGCCCGGCTCATCGGTGTAGGGGGCGAGCAACGCCGCTCCTCGGGATCCGAGGGCGCCGTCCATGTAGAGCTTGGCGCCGACGATCCGGTAGCGCGGGGCGGCCGTGTCCGATCCATGGGCCGGCAGGCGAATCCCTGACAGGTCCTCCGCCAGCGCGGATTGGGCCAGGTAGCCCACGATCTCCAGGGGCAGGCGGCCCTCATCGTCCATTCGCTGCAGCAGCGCCGCCAGTTCCAGGTCCTCGCCCATGTCGTGGATGCCGGTCAGGCCGCTCTCCACGAGCTCCTGGCAGGCCAGCAGGACGCGACGCTCGCGGGCCTCGAGGGAGGCCGCGGGGATGTGGCGCGTCACGAGGTCCATGGCGTTGTCCACGAGGACGCCCGTGGGCCGGCCGTCGGCCGAAAGCAGCATGCGGCCGCCCGGCACGGGGGTCTCGCCGGGCCGCGGCCCATCGAGGCCCGCGAGGGCCAGGGCTCGGCCGTTGGCGATCAGCGCGTGGCCGTCCACGCGCCGCAGGACCACGGGATGTTGCGGAACGGCGGCAGAGAGCGGCTCGTGGGTCGGGAACTGCTGCCCGGGCCAGAGGTTCTGGTCCCACCCGCGGCCCTCGATCCAGGTGCCCGCCGGAAGGCCGGCCGCGCGCTGGGCCACCCGTTCCACCACGGCCGTGAAATCCCCGAGGCCGCGCAGGTCCACTTCCTCCAGCATCTCGCCCAGCCCCTCGAGGTGCCCGTGGGCATCGATCAGTCCCGGCAGGGCCACGGCCCCCTGGAGGTCGAGGACGTCGAAGGGCTCGCGGGCGCGGTGGCGCATGTCCGCCTGGGTGCCTGAGGCCGCCACGCGGCCGTCTTCGATGTAGAGCGCCTCGGCCGTGTCCCAGCGGGGCGCGCCCAAACGGATCGTGCCGCCCACCACCAAGAGCCCGGTGGAGCGCGGGTGGGCCCCCGGACCCCGGTCGGCCGGCTGCTCGGGGCTCTTCCGCGCTTCGGCACGGGCCGGCTCCGCGGTCCCCGCGGCGGAACCTCCCCGGGGACCCGTGGCGCAGCCCGCGAGGCACAGGACTCCCAGGATTCGCGCGCAGCGTTGGGTCGACATGGGGGGATTCTGTCGCGACGCCCGCCGAAACGAAAGCCGACGCCGGGGCACGGAGAGTCTTGCGGCGCGCCGTTCGGGAAAGACAGGGGAAGACTTACACAGTTCGGACGCACGCCCGCGGCCGTGGTTCGCAATACTACCGCGGTAGGACTACCTCGGTAGTTCGAAGCCTGCGCGCGATTCGACCTCCTTCGATTGGAAGCGGGCCGCGGCGCGGGCGACCACCCCCGGAAATCCGGAGTCCATCATGCGCCTCTTGCTTCCCCTGGCCCTGGCCGCCCTCTCGCTCCTGCAGGGCGAACCCGAGGATTCGCTGCGCTACATGGCCGGGCTCGCGGCCAAGGGCCTGCCGGCCGAGCTGCAGCGGGAGGCCGAGCAGTTCCTGCGCGCCTACCCCAATCACGGTCGCGTGTCCGAGGCCCGCTATCGGCTGGCGTCGGCCTACTTCGAGCAGGGCCGGGTGGCGGAAGCGGCCAAGCTGCTGTCGCCGATCGCGGTGCTCTCCGGCTTCGACCTCGCCCCCGAGGCCAACTTCCGTCTCGGTCAGTGCGAGCTGGATCTCGGTCGCCCCAAGGAGGCGGCCGCGGCCCTGGAGCGCGCGCTGTCCTTCGGAAAGGAGTATCTGGAGGTCCCCGCGCGGGCCTTGCTGGGCGACGCCCAGCTCTCCGCGGGCCGCGTGGACGAGGCCGGTCGCAGTTTCCGGCGCGTGCTGGAGCTGGCGCCCAAGGGCGAGTCGGCACCCGACGCCGTGTGCGGCTTGGCGTGGTGCGCCCTGCGTTCCCAGGACCACGCCGCGGTGCAGGACCTCGCCGGGAAGTTCCTGGCCGCCTTCCCCGGGCACGGACGTGCGGGCGAAGTGCAGTTCCTGAAGGCCGAGGCACTCTTCGAACTGGGCCGTCCCGAGGAATCCCTGGCGGCCTACGGCAAGGTGAGCGGCGAGGCCTTCGCGGATGCCGCCGTGCGCGGCGCGGGCTTCGCTTGCGCGGCGCTCGGCCGTCACGCCGATGCGGCGGAGGCCTTCGCTCTCCTGATCCAACGCCATCCCCAGTCGCGCTTCGTCGAGGAGGCCCGGCTGCAGTTGGGCGTCGAGCGCCTGGCCGCGGGGGACCCACGCGGGGCCCTGGCCGCCCTGCCCGCCGAGACCCTCGGTGCCTCCGGCGAGGGCGCCTACTGGCGCGCGCGGGCCCTGTCGGCCGCCGGTGAGGACGGGGCCGCCCTGGAACTCGCCACCCGGGCCTCGCGCGGCGAGGCTGACCGCGAGAAGGCCGCGCGCTGGGCTTCGCTGCGCGCCGATCTGCTCGCGCGGACAGGCAGGCCCGACGAGGCACGAGCCGCCTACGAGGCCGCGGACACCGACTACGCCCTGCAAGCCGCGGCGGTGGCCAGCCTCGAGGCCAAGCGACCGGAGGAGGCCCTCAGGCTCGCGCGCAAATTGCTGGAGCGCAATCCTCGCTCGACCTATCGACAGGAGGCGCTGCTGGCCGCCGCGGAGGCGCTGTTCTCCCTGGGGCAACACGCCGAGGCGGAAGGGGCCTACCTGGCCGCGGCCGAAGCGGACAAGGACGCGGAGCGACGGGGCCGTTCGCGTCTGCGCGCCGCCTGGTGCCGCTACCTGGCGGGGGATGCCGTCCGTGCGGCCGCCATGTTCAAGGAACTGTCGCGGACGCCGGGCGACGGGCCCCTGGCGGACGAGGCCTGCTTCATGGCGGCACGGGCGGCCCTGGATGCCGGCGACACCCGCTCCGCACGGGCCGGATACGACAAGTACCTGGAGCGCTTTCCCCAGGGCACGCGCCGCGGCGAAGCCCTGTTGGCGAGCGCGCGACTGGCGGACGGGTCGGAGGCCGACGCTCGACTGGAGGCGGCGCTGGCCGCTCCCGGTTCGGAGGCCACCGCGGCCGAGGCGCGCTTCGAACTCGCCGAGCGGCTCTCCAAGGCGGGGGACTTCGAGGGAGCCCTGACCCACTACGAGACCCTGCTGCGCTCCAGCCCGCCGCCCGCGCTGGCGGCCTCCAGTCGCTACGGCCAGGCCTGGTGCCACTTCAGCCGGGGCCGGAATCAGGAAGCCCTGGCGGCGCTGGCGCCCCTCTTCGCCCAGCCGAGCGGCGGCGCCCCGGCCCTCCAAGGCGAGTTGGAACTGGCCGCTCTGGAACTCTCGGTGTTCGCCGCGTCCAGGCAGGGCGACCTCGCCGCGGCCGAACGCCACTTCAGGCTCTTGGAGGAGCGTGGTGCCTCCGACACGCGCCTGTGGGCCGCCGCGAGCGCGCTGTTGGAGGCGCTCCCGCCAGAGGCCGGGGGGGCGCGCCGCGCCGAACTCCTCGAGCGCTGCGCCCGGGCAGCCAAGTCGCCGGCCGTGAAGGGGGAGATCGAGGCCCAACGCTCGCTTCTGTGCCTGGCCGCGGGCGATCGCGAGCAGGCCCTGCAACGGATCGACGCCGCCTGGCGCGCCGCGCCGCAGTCCGCGGCCGTGCGCGAGGCCGCCTGCACGGTCGGCGAGAGTTGCCTCGCCGCGAACGACGCGGACAGCGGCCAGGGCATCCTGCGGGCCCTGGCCCGCGACGAACGGGCGCCCTGGGCGGATCGGGCGGTCTACCGACTGGGGCATTGGCGGCTTTCCCGCGGCGAGGCTCGCGGCGCCGCACAGGATCTGGCCGGATTTGCAGGGCGTTTTCCGGGGTCCGCGCTCAAGCTCCCCGCGCGCTTCCTGGAAGCCGAAGCGCTGCTGCGGGCCGGGGACAGCGCCAAGGCCCTGACCGCCTTCGAAGGACTGGGGGCCGAGGACGTCGGCGTGGAGCTCGCGCCCAAGGTGCTGTTCCGCGTGGGCACGCTGCACTGCAAGGCGGGCCGCTGGGCCGAAGGCGAGCGCGAGCTCACCGTGCTGCTGGAGCGCTTCCCCAAGTTCGAGAACGGGCCCGAGGCCCAACTGTGGCAAGCCAGGGCCCAGGCGGAGCGCGGCGAGCGCCGGCTGGCCCGGACCACCTTCGAGACCCTGGCCCGCGCCGATCGGGGCTGGATCGGCGCCGAGAGCCTGCTCTCCCTGGGCGAACTCTCGCTGGCGTCCGGCGATCCGGCCGGCGCGGAAGAAGCCCTGCGCCACTTCCTGAAGGTGGCCGTGCTGTTCTCGGACGTGGAGCTCGTGGCCCGCTCCAACTGGGGCGCGGGGCGCGCCCTCGAAGCACTGGGCCGCCACGACAAGGCCGCCGAGTGCTACCGCGAGATCGTGTCCAAGGCCCCCAAGACCGAGTGGGCGAGCCGCGGCCGTGAGCGCCTGGTGGCGCTCGCCTCCCGTTGAGTTTTCGCAGGGACAGAGCCCCGAGCCGTTCCTCCCGGATCCCCGTTCCCGCCCGTTCGACGCCGCGAAACACCGAACCCATCTGCCAGGAGAATCTCCCGTGATCGCACTGATCGTTGCCAGCACGCCCGCGCAGCAGAGCACCCTGCCCTCGCTTTGGGAACTGACCCTGAGCGGCGGGCCCCTGATGATCCCCCTGGCCCTGTGTTCCGTGCTGGCCTTGGCCTTCGCCATCGAACGGGCCCTGGGCACCCGTTCCGCCGCACTGGGCTCGGAGAGCTTCGCTCGCACTCTGGTGCAGGCGGTTCAAACCGGCGGGCCCCACCAGGGGCTGGTCCTGTGCGACGCCACGCGCACGCCCCTGTCGCGGGTGATGCGCCTGGCCCTGGAGAACTCCACCGTCTCCCGCGCCGAGCGCGAGAAGCGGGTCGAGGATGCGGCCACGCTGGAAGTCCGTCGCCTCCAGGCGAGGCTCAAGCCCCTGCACTTGATCTACCTGGTGGCGCCGCTCCTGGGCCTCCTGGGCACCGTGTGGGGCATGATCCTGGCCTTTGCCACGATCGCCACCCGCGACGGGCTCGGCAAGCCCGGACTGTTGGCCGAAGGCGTGTACCAGGCCCTGGTCACCACGGCCGCGGGGCTCGTGATCGCGATCCCCACGGTGGTCGTGTACAGCTGGCTCAGGGCGCGCATCGAACGCTTCGCGCGGCGCACGGAAAGCGTCTACGCGGAGCTGGACCGTGGCCTGTCCACGCCGGGAGCCTGATCATGCGCATCCGGGACGAGGACGGCGTCGAAGAGGCCGAGTTCAGCATGGCGCCGATGATCGACGTCGTGTTCCAACTGCTGATCTTCTTCATGGTGTCGACGACCTACGCGACCCAGGAGAAGGAGCTGGGGGTCGAGCTGCCCACCGCGCGCTCGGGGGAGTCCGCGGGAGGCGCGCCCCAGGAAATGGTGATCAACGTGTTCCGGGATGGACGCGTGACCCTGGACGGGCGGGCCGTGGAGCAGGGGGAACTGGACCGCGTGCTGGCGGAGGCGGCGCGCGCGAATCGCGCGACCCAGGTGACCATCCGCGGCGATCGCCTGACCAGTCACGAGCGCATCGTGTCCGTGATGGATGCCTGCGGCGTGGCGGGGCTGTCGAATCTGGCCCTCGGGACCCGGGACTAGGCCGTGGGCTGGTTCCATCCCCGTTGGGTGGCCGGGCTCAGCCTGGCCGGCGCCCTGGCCTTCGCGCTGTGGCTCGGACTCGGCCGCGACGGCGGCTGGTCCGACGGCCTGCGCGTGGTGTCCGACCCGGCCCTGCAGCGGCGGGCGACCTGGGGGGACGCCCGTCCCGCGCCCTGGGGCAACGCCGACGGGGCCACGCGGGCGGCCCTGTCGCCGGACGGCCGTTGGATCGTCTGGGCCTTGCCGAGCGAGGGGAAACGAGGCAAGCCAGGACCGGTGCCTCGACGCCATCGAACAGGGCCACGCCGGTCCCGGTTTGCGCATCGACGGACTGTGCAGCGACTTCGACGACAGCGCTCCTGCCTTTGGACCCGGCCATGTGTACTTCTCCTCCGACCGGCCCGGCGGACAGGGCGGCCATGACCTCTGGCGCGCGAGCTTCGCCGACGGTTCCTTCGGGACGCCCGAGCCCGTGCCCGGTCCGGCCAACACGGCGGGGGACGAGCGGGATCCGGCGCCCGCGCTGCGCGAGGCGCGGCTCGTGTTCTCCTCCGATCGGGATGGGGCGGGCTGGGACCTCCACGAGGCGCCCCTGGGTCCTGGCGAGTCGCGCCGGATCGAGGAGCTCTGCACCCGGGGAGACGAGCGCGAGGCCCTGTTCACCGCGGAGGATCGGGCGCTGGTGTTCGCCCGCGACGGTGGGGACGGTTTCGACCTGTTTCGCGCGGCCCGCTTCGAGGGCCGCTTCCAGGGAGCCCTCGCGCTCGGCGCCTTGAACACCGCCGACGACGAGCGCGCGCCCTGCCTCGATCCCGATCCCCTGGCGCTGTGCTTCGCCCGTCGGCGCGACGCCGAAACGGGTGCGTTGCTGCGCGCGCCGGCCGTGGAGTTGTTCCTCGGGCCGCGGACTCCCATCGGCTGGATGGAATGGCTGGCCCTGGCGGGTCTCTTGCTGCTCGCGCTGCTCGCCCTGCTGACGCGCCGCTTCCCCGAGCTGGAGAACTTCACCAAGTGCCTGCTGGTCTCCGTGGTTCTCCACCTGCTCCTGGTGTGGTGGTTCCATGCCGTGTGGCTGAACCTGGGCGACGGGCGGCGGGAAGAGCAGCGGGCTCCGATGCAGGTGCGACTGGAGCGGCCTTCGCCGGCCGTCGCGCCGCCGGAGGTGGAAGCCCCGGAGACCGCGGAGATTCTCGTGCAACGCGAGGAGGTCGCGCGCAGCGAACCCGCCTTGCCGGAGGTGGCCACGCCCCAGGACTCGCCGCGCGAGGTGTTGCGCCGAGCGGAATGGGCGCCCACGGAGAGCGAAGCTCGCCCCACGCCCAGCGCGGAGCTGGTGCCGGAACTCTCGAGCGCGCCGGAAGTTGTGCGGGCAGAGCCCCACGCGCAGCGACTGCCCAGCGACGCGCCTCCTGGCGAGAGCCTGGCGGCCTTGGAGCCGCGACCCGAGCCCCGAGCGGCTCCGACGGCGGCAACCCGACCGCCGGCCCTGGACCTGTCTGAGCTGGCCGAGCTGGCCGCGGTCGTACCCACGGGCGTTTCCGCTCGGACTCCCGAGCGCCTGGAGTCCGCGGGAACGGCGGCCCGGCCCCTTCCGCCGCGGGCGTCCGTGGAGGCCGCTGCCCCGGAGCACACCTCCCGCGTGCGCCCGCCGGAGCCCACGCTCGCGCCGACCGTTTCGGCGTCGTCGGCCCGGGCGCCGCGAGAGAGCACTTCCTCCGGTGAGACCGCGGCTCCGGCCCCGCATCTGGACCTCGAGTCCCTGGCCGACGCCGCGGCGGCACCCACCTCGCGGTCCATCGGGACACCTTCCCGTGCCGCCCTGGACACGCCACGCGGCAGCCCCGCGGCCAGCCGCGACACGGGCGCCTTGGCCCGCCGCGGCTCACCCGAGGTCGCCGACCCGGCCGCCCAGGCCAGGGCCGCACGGGAGGAGCTGGAGATGTCGATGGCCTCGGGGGTCAGCGGGCGGGCCGCCCCCGAATCCCTGCGGGGCGCCGCCAGGTCCGACGGCGCCCGCGCGGCGGGCTCGGCGCCCGAGTTGGTGCTCGGGGAAGCCGGCGGCGCTGGAACGGCTCCTGGCCGGGGCCGCGACTCGAGCTCCAGTGGTCCTGAGCGCGCGGCGACGACCCGGGCTCCGCTGCACCAGGCCCTGCTCGGCGGTTCAGAGGCCCTGTCGCCCGCGAGACGCGCCAGCGAAGGAGCCCCGGCGGGCCTCGCGTCCCGCGCCGCGCTGGAGACGCCCTCGGGTTCACGCTCGAGCAGTCTGCGGTCCACGGGCTCCAGGACGACGGGCCCAACGCCGCGCCGCGAGAGGCCGACGCCGCACCCCAACTGGCCCTGGGGGAGTGGGCGCCCGAGGAGGGGCGTTCCGGCCCCAGGGGCGCGAATTCGGCCGCGCCGGCCCGGGCGGAGATCGAGCGCGCTGCCCGCGGTTCCGCGGCGCCGTCGCCTGCCCTCGACCGGCAAGGGCTGCCGGGCCCATGGGCCTCCGCGGAGGACGCTCCGATCCAGGCACCGGGTCGCAGTCGTGCGCCCCTCCACCCGGGGACGACGCCTGGGCCTCGGTCGCTGCAAGACGTTCCCTCGGAAGTGGCCCGCGCCGCGGGCGGGGTTCCCCCCGCCGGCGAGGCCCGGTGGCTCCCGGAGGTCCCAGCCGCAACTCCCGGCGGCGGGCCCGCGGCCGGCCAGGGAACCCAGGGGCCCACGCGTGCGGCGTCGCCGGCCGCCGCCTCGGCCCGCGCCACGCCGCGCGCCGGCGGCCCGGAGTTCGCGCGGGCCCCGGCGGCCGAGATCGCGGACGAGGCTCGGCCGGGCAAGTCCCCGTGGGAGGCGACTCCCTATCGCAACCGCGACGGCGCCGAGAAGGCTCGGGCCCTGGAACAGTACGGCGGCAGCGAGGAAACCGAGGCCGCCGTGGCGCGCGGCCTCGCCTACTTGGCGAAGATTCAGAGCCGTTCCGGGCCCAGCAGCGGTTCCTGGGGCGACGTCTCCGTGGTGGACCCGAAGTACGGCCGAGTCGCCGTGGGCAAGACCGCGCTTTGCGTGCTCGCGTTTCTGGGCGCCGGACACACGCCCCAGTCGAACACGGAGCACTCGGCCGTGGTGGCCCGGGCCCTGGGGTTCCTGCTCTCCACCCAGGACGAGGAGAGCGGCCACTTCGGCGATGCGTCCGCCTACGACCACGGGATCTCCACCTACGCCGTGGCCGAGTGCTATGCCCTGACGCGCGACGGGAGCCTGCGGCCGGCCCTGGAAAAGGCCCTGGCCCATGTGCTCGCCATGCAGTCGCGAAGGAACGACCCGCGCTTCCAGGGCGGGTGGGGCTACTACTTCGCCGACGGGTCCCACTACGACCCGTGGCCGCGGACTTCGATCACGGCCTGGCAGGTGATGGCGCTGGAGTCGGCGCGGCTTTCGGGGCTCCAGGTTCCCGACGGGAGCTTCGACGCGGCGCGGGCGTTCCTGGAGAAGGCGTTCGATCCCCAGCTGGGTGCCTACCGCTACAACCACGAGCCCGAGCGGCTGTCGTCGGTCTACGCCACACTGCCCGCCTCCACGCCGGCCGCGCTCTTTGCCCTGGCGCTGCTGGGTGAGGACGTCACTTCCGCCAGGCATCGCGTGTCCCGCGACTACGTGTTGGAGCGCGCCCCGGACGGCTACCGCTTCACCGGCGAGCTGGACTTCGTGCGCCGAGCCCGCGGCAATCCCTACTTCTGGTACTACGGCACCCTGGCCATGTTCCGCGTCGGCGGCGAGGAGTGGCGGCGCTGGAACGTGGCCCTGCAAGAGTGCCTGCTGCCTGCCCAGGGCAGCGACGGAGCCTGGGATCCCCTGGATCCCTACGCGCGCTACGCCCGGGACCACGGTGGGGACAAGAGCTACACCACCGCCCTGTGCGTGCTGAGCCTGGAAGTCTACTACCGCTACTACCTGCCCTTGCTCAAGGTGCGTTGACCGGCGGGACGGGGGGGCAGCGCCCGTGCCTCACTGCTTTTCCGGCAGGGGCTCCAGCTTGGTGACGCGGCCGGTGGAGACCCAGTCCATCACGTAGAGGTTGCCCGCGGCGTCGAAGCACACGGCGTGGGGAGAAATGAACTCGCCGGCCTTGAACTTCTCGGGCGGCACGCCGTTCTGGGCCCGCAGGGACTCGTCGGGCTGGTCGCCCAACTGGGCCAGGAGGCGGAACTCCGCGTCGAACACGGTCACGCGCCCGGCGAGGTCGGCCACGGCGTAGCGCTCTCCGAAGCGCGCCAGTCCGCAGGGCCGCCGCAGATCGTGGGCCACGACCTCGAGGCACTGGCCCTCGAGATCGAACACCTGCAGGCGATGGTTCTCGCGATCGGCGACGATCAGCCGCGGCGTCTTGCCCAGGGTGTCGAGCAAGAGGCCGTGGGGCGTTTGGAACTTTCCGGTCTCGCTTCCCGGCCCGCCGAAGGACTTCAGGTACTTGCGTTCCTTGTCGTAGACATGGACCCAGGACTTGCCGTAGCCGTCGGCCACGAACAGGCGCCCGTCGGGAGCGAGGGCCACGGCGGTGGGGTTGTACTCCTCCCGCGCGCCGTAGATGCCGGATTCCTTGGGGTAGCCCAGGGTCCATTCGACCGCGCCCGCAAGGGTGGTGCCCAGCACCTCGTGGCGGCTGGTGTGGGCCAGGATCAGGCGCTCGTCCTTGCCCGTGCCGTGGCGCAGCATCCCGTGGGTCCCGCCCCGGAATTCCTTGCCCCAGGCGCGCACGAACTGGCCGCTCTGTTCGAAGACGACCACCGCGTTGTCGGTGTCGGTGTTGACCAGCACACGGCCTCCCTCGTCGATCACGATGCCGCCGTGGGTGTTGCCGAACTTCCCGCCCTCCGGGAGCCTGGCCCAATCCCGGACCCAACGGTATCGGGCGCTGCCCTCGCCCACGATCACCTCGGCCGGCGCGGCCTGGATCGTGGCGGGCGCCTGGGCCTGCGTCGCGGGGACGGGAGCGGAGTCGTGGAGGAGGACAGAGGCTGCGAGCAGCACGGCGATCATGGGACGTTGGGGCTAGTGGACCGGTGGGGCGTGCAGAAAGGCGGCGAGGCTCTGGGCCTCGACACGACGTTCGAGATCGCAGGCGGCCAGGGGCCGCAGCAGGGGAGCAAGCTCCTCCAGGGCGCGGCTCTCCTCGCCCGCGGCGGCCAGGGCCCGGGCCCAGGCCAGGCGCGCCTCGACGGACTCGCCGTCGTGCTGCGCTTCGAGGATCCCCACGGCCTGCTCCAGGCGCGCGGCCGCGCCGCGGCACTCGCGGCGGGCGAGATCGAGGAGTCCCTGGGTGAGAAGCAGCCGGCCGGGCGGGACCCTGGAGGTGTCCGCGTCGAGGGCGCGGTCGAGGAATTCGGCCGCCAGGGCCAGATCGCCGCGCTGGAGGCTCAGTCTCGCCAGGCGTTCGCAGGCCCGGGCGGTCCAGTCCGCCTCGGCCGCGAGCCCGCGGAGGACGGACTCCGCGCGCTCCAGGGCCCCCAAGCGCAGGAGTTGCTCGGCGGCCCTGGCGCGGCCGTCGTGGTCCGCCGCTTCGGGACCGGGCTCTGCTGCGAGTGCCAGGGCCTCCGCGAGCCAGGGAGTCGCGCCACCGGCGGCGAATCCGCCGTCCCTGCGCGCCACCGTGTTTCCGTCGCGGTCGAGCACCCAGGCGACGAGGGCGCTGGGGTTTCCAAGGCGCGTGTCCCAGGACGTGAGCCGCAGGCGCTCGGCACGGGGATGGAGCGCGAGCCAGGCTCGCTCGAGTTCCTCCAGGGAGGGCCCTGACTGGGGGCGGTCGTCCAGGGCGAACACCACGAGGCGCGGCCGGTCCGACGCACCGGGGGCGGCATGGATCGACTCCCAGCCGCCTTTTCCCGCGGCGGAGGCCCGCGAAGCGCCCGCGCCCAGGGCGAGGAGCACGCCGCCCACGACGGCGAGCGCCAGGAGAGGCCCATGGATGCGCGGGGCGATCACGGGGCGGATCCTAACCGCGCGCGGCGCCCCAGCACCCCGGTTCCGCGCGCGGCCGCCGCCGCGCCAGGGATTTCCGGGCTGCGGCTCAGGCCTCGGGTGTCGCGGCGGGCACCGGCAGCGCGTCCCGGGGCTCCTCGCCGGGGTTCGTGTAGCGCTCCTCCTCCAGCCGGTGCTGACGGTCGTGCAACTCCCGGTAGCGGCCGCCCGCGGCGTACAACTCGGCGTGGGTGCCGCGCTCCACGATGCGGCCCGACTCGACCACCAGGATCTGGTGCGCGGAGCGGATCGTCGACAGCCGGTGGGCGATCACGAACGTGGTGCGGCTCTGGCGCAGCTCCGTCAGGCTCTTCTGCACCGCGGCCTCGCTTTCGCTGTCCAGGGACGAGGTGGCCTCGTCGAGGATCAGGATGCGCGGATCGGCGAGCAGGGCCCGGGCGATGGCGATGCGCTGGCGTTGGCCGCCAGAGAGCTTCACGCCGCGCTCGCCGACCACGGTGTCGTAGCCGTGTTCGAAGCCGCCCACGAATTCCTCGCAGTGGGCCTGGCGACCCACCTCCTCGATTTGGGCGCGGGTGGCGCCCAGGCGGGCGAAGGCGATGTTCTCGGCCACGGTGCCGTCGAAGAGGAAGTTCTCCTGCAGCACCACGCCGAGCTGGGCGCGGTAGCCGCTCAAGCGCAGGCCGGCCAGGTCGAGACCGTCCACGAGCACGCGGCCGCTCACGGGCCGGTTGAAGGCCATCACCAGGCTCACCAGGGTGCTCTTGCCCGATCCGGAAGAACCCACCAGGGCCGTGGTCGTGCCCGCCGGGGCCCGGAAATTCACGTCGTGAAGCACCGGGCGGCCGGGTTCGTATTCGAATTGGACGGACTCGAAGACCACGTCGCCGCGGATCGCGGGACAGGGAGCCAGCCCCGCGTCGGCTTCGTCCTCGCGACTCTGGGAGCGCAACTCGCGAATGCGATCGAGCCCCGCGAAGGCCTCCGTGATCTGGGTGCCGATGGAGGCGATCTCGACCACCGGTGCCGTGACGAGACCGATGAACACCAGGTAGAGGATGAACTCGCCCAGGGTCATGCGCCCCTCGAGGATCGCACCGCCGCCCACGATGGTCATGACCACGAACACGACTCCCAGCACCACGGTGCCGAAGGCCGTCACCGCCGACACGCCGGTCATCGTGCGCTTGATGTTCGAGAACAAGGACTCGACGCCGCGGTCGAACACGCGTTCCTCGGCGGGCTCGGCCGTGTAGGCCTTGACCACGCGGATGCCGCCCAGGGTTTGGGACAGGCGGCCGGTGATCTCGCCCTGGATCTTGCCCCGCTCGCGGAAGATGGGCCGCAGCTTCTTGAAGGCGAAGGCCATCACGCCGCCGAAGGCCGCCAGCACCACCAGGAGCAGCAGGGTCAGCTCCCAGTGGATCCAGAACAGCACGCAGAGGGCGACGACCGCCGTCAGCGCGCCGCCCACCAGTTGCACGAGGCCCGTGCCCACCAGGTTTCGGATGCCCTCGGCGTCGTTCATGATGCGCGAGATCAGGACGCCGGTCTGGGTGGCGTCGAAGGCCCGCACCGGCAGGTGCAGCACGTGGCGCTGCACCTCCTTGCGGATGCCGTTGATCACCCGCTGGGCGGCGACGCCCAGGATCTGGGACAGGCCGAAGCCCGTCAGGGCCTGCACCAGCGTGGCGGCTCCGCCCGCCAGGGCCAGGGGCACCAGGAGTTCGTGACGTCCCTTGCCGATCACGTCGTCGATCAGGACCTTCGAGGAAGCCGGAAGCACCAGGCCGGACAGACGCGAGATCAGCAGCAGCACGAGGCCCAGGGCCAGTCGGCCCCGGGAGGCGCGGATCAACTGCCGCGCCTCGGCCCAGGCGGCCCGAGGATCCACGCGCTTCTTGGGCGGCTTCGGGGCCTTGGGATCCGGGCTGGGAGAGGACGGGGGCCTGTCGTGGGCGGCCGAACTCATGGGGCGAGGTCTTCCACGGCGAGCGGCGCGGGAGATCCCGCCAGGGCCTGGGCCAGGTGGTGGCGCAGGTGGCCCACGTAGTCGGCCATCAGCTGGGCGAGGGTCGCCGGCCGCTCCGCGGGCAGGGCGCGCCAGGCGATGCGGTCCAGCGAATGGCGTTCCCGCGGGGTGTGGGCCGCCGCGGGCGGGGTTTCGGCGATCACCCGCGAGAGGTGCAGGTTGTAGAGCCGCCAGAGCTCCACGAGGTCGTGCCACTGGGCGCGCTCCCAGCCCTGGGCCTCCATCCAGGCGTTTTCGTCGTAGCCGGGAAAGTCCAGATCGTCCTGGGAACGGGCCAGCACGAAGCGGCGGTGATTGTTGCAGGCGGAGTCCACCAGGTGACCCAAGACCTGCTTCGGGGACCACTTGCCCGGCGCCCGGGGCGTGGAGGCGCGCGCTTCGTCGATCTCCGCCAGGCGTGCCGCCGCGGCTTCCACCGTGCGGCAGAGGTTCAGGGCGAGGGTCTCTAGATCCATTTCCGGCGACATCGGAGCCACCGGGAGCCTAGTCGGCCCTGGGGAAACTTCCTAGGCTCCTGGACGATGATCCACGCTCCCATGGGCCGCGCAGTGTTTCTGGGTTTGGTCCTCTGGCTGTGCGCCTGCGCGGTGGACGCTCCCTCCTCCGCCGCGAGCGAAGGGCCCGCGCTTTCACCGGTCCCCACGGCGGTCACGCCGACGCCCCGGGCTCCTGATTCCGAGGCGGCGGCCGACCTTCCGCCGGTGACGTCGACCGCCGCGGCCCCGCAAGCGTCGACGGAGCCGATGGCCGACGAGCAAGCCGACGAGGACGAGGTCACCGGCCGCAGCCTCTACGTGCGCCACTGCGCGGGCTGCCACAACGAGAACGGCGACGGCCGGGGCAAGACCATGCTGGATCAGGGCAAGCAGGCCCGCAGCTTCGCCCAAGGGGGATTTGCCTTCGGGAACACCCCCGAGGCAATCTTCAACACGATCACGGCCGGCATCCCGGGTTCGTCGTTGATGCAGTCCTTCCAGGCCGTCATGGACGACGACGAGCGTCGGCTGGTGGCGGAGTACGTGATCTCCCTGACTCCCACCCCGTCGGCCCAGCCGGCCTCGGGCTCGGTGATGGTCGTCGCGGACCGCGCGGTGTTCGCCCGCGGCAAGCTCCCCGCCCTGGGAGAGGGCCTGCCCGAACGGCCCCGCGGCCTGCTGGTGGGGCTCCCCGGGGGACTTTCCTTCGAATACCGTGTCGACCGCGGTCGCCTCTTGTGCGTGCGCCAAGGACCGTTCGCCGACCGCACCGACTGGAACGAGCGCGGCGGCGGCGTGCTGAAGCCCCTGGGCACGCCCGTGTTCCGCGACGGCGACGGCGACCCCGCGCCCTGGCTCTACGCGGCCCTGGGCCAGCAGCAGGTGCCCATCGAACTGGCCCTGGCGGGGACGCGTGTCGCGGGAGCACGGGGGGAGCTGGCCACGATCCATTGGCGGCCCCTGCCGGAGACGGGGCCTGGGATCGTCGCCATCGAGGAGACCCTGGAAGCGCCGACGCTCGCCGAGGCCGAGTGCTTCCGTCGCACCCTCGCCATCACGCGCACGCCGGAATCACCGCTGCTGATCCTGTGGCTGGGTTCTTGGCCTGACGACGCCTTGCAGCGCGATCCACGGGTCACGGAATTCGGCGAGCGGGAGAGCCCCTGGTTCGTGCTCAAGCGCGAGGGCGGGTTCGACTGCCTCCTCGTGGAAGGCAATGCGCTGGGGGCCACCTTCTCGCCCCCGCTGAAGGGCATGCTGCGGCTCGGCATGACCTTCGAGTCCTCCGCGCAGCTCAGCGCCCGCGGGGCCGACCCCGTGGCGCGCATCCGTCTGGTCCAGGTCCGGGTGAAACAATGGGACGAGGCCCTGCTGCGTCGCCTGGCGGAGGAGTTGTCCCGATGAGCAGACTTCTAGTTCCCGCACCGCGCCCCAGGGCGGCGCTGCTCCTGTCGTTACTGCCTTGGGTGCTGCCGGCGGCGGCCCAGGAACCGAACCCCGCCCAGGAATCCGACTACTACGCCGTGGACTACCTCGTGCCGCCGCCGGGGGAGCGCCTGGAGGTGGGCGGCCTGGGTTTCCTGCCGGACGGGCGGCTCGTGGTCAGCACCCGCAGGGGCCAGGTGTGGATCGTCCACGATCCCCTGGCTCCGGATCCTCGGGCCGCCCGCTTCAGCCTGTTCGCCGAGGGACTCCAGGAGGGCCTGGGCCTTTCCATCGCCGGGGAGCGCATCTTCGTGCTGCAGCGCGCGGAGCTCTCCGAACTCGTGGACCACGACCGCGACGGCCGTTGCGACGAGGTGCGGAGCCTGGCCTCCGATTGGGGGGTCAGCGGCCACTACCACGAGTTCGCCTTCGGCCTGCCGCGGGACGGCGCGGGGAATTTCTACGCGTCCCTCAATGTGTCCTTCGGCGATCCCCAATGGTGGCATGGTCGTTCCACCGCGCCCTGGCGCGGCTGGGTGCTCCAGCTCACGCCCGAGGGCCGGACCGTGCCCTTCGCCAGCGGCTTGCGCAGTCCCTGCGGCCTGGGCACGAATTCCAAGGGGGACCTGTTCTTGACCGACAACCAGGGCGACTGGATGCCGGCCTGCCCGATCTTCCACGTCCGCGAAGGCCGTTTCTACGGCCACCCGGCCTCCCTGAACTGGACCCCGGCCTACCGCGAGGCGGGCCGCACGGCCTCCGACACGATTCCGCCCACGACGCCCCGCGAACCGGCGGCGGTTTGGATTCCCTACGACTGGTCGCGTTCGGCGGGGAACTTGGTGGAGGACACCACCGGCGGCAAGTTCGGGCCCTTCGCGGGCCAGATGTTCGTGGCGGAGCTGACCAACGGCATGCTGCTGCGGGTCCTGCTGGAGCAGGTGCGCGGCGAGTACCAAGGGGCCGTGATCCCGTTCCGTCGCGGCGTGGGCTCCGCCGTGCGCGTGGGATTCGCCCCCGACGGCACGCTCTTCGCCGGCTTCACGGACCGCGGCTGGGGCGGCCAGGCTCCCGGTGACGGGCTGGGCCGCATCCGCCCCACGGGCCGCGTGCCCCTGGAGATTCAGGACGTGCACCTGGTGGAGGGGGGCTTCGAGGTGGGGTTCACGCTGCCCCTGGCCCAGGCGCCCGCGGCTCCCCAGATCCAGCTCCTGCAGTACGACTACGATTATTGGTGGGAGTACGGCTCTCCCGCGCGCCACACGACGCACCTGGCGGTGGAGCAGGTGGAGCTTTCGCCGGATCGCACACGGCTCAGGTTCGCCGCTCCGCTGCGGGCGGGCATGTGCGCCCGGGTGCGCTTCGAAGGCCTCGTCTCCCAGTCCGGTGAGCGCCTGCTCCACGAGGAATTCGCCTACACCGTGAACCAGTTGACCTCGGGGCCGGTGTCCAAGGAACTCGTGGCCAAGCAAGTTCCGCCGCCGCCGGCGAAGGAGCGTTCGGCCGAGGGCATGCTGGAGCTCTCCTGGGGCAAGGCCCTGGATTCCTGGCGACAGACCGGCTGGAGCGCACGGCGCAGCGGCGCCGCCATGGATCCCACCGACCGCCGTCGCCTGATCCCCTGGGGCGAGTTGGAGTCCTGGGAGGAGACCTCGGTGCTCCAGAACGACGCCGCCCCCGACGCCACGCCCAGTGAACTGGTGAGCCGCTACGAGTTCGGGGACGTGGAGGTGCACGCCGACTTCATGCTCCCCGAGGGGGGCAACTCGGGCCTGTACCTGATGGGCCGCTACGAGGTGCAGCTCCTGGACTCCAGCGGCAAGTCGCGCCTGGACTTCGGGGACTGCGGCGGCCTCTACCAGGCCTACGGCGAGGGAGCCCGCTGGCCGGGCCGCGCGCCGATGTTCAACGCCTTCCGGGGACCGGGGCAGTGGCACGGGCTCACCGTGCGTTTCCGGGCGCCGAAATTCGATGCCTCCGGCGTCAAGGTGAGCCACGCGCGGTTCGAGCGCGTGATGATCGACGACGTGCTGCTGCACGAGAACGTCGAGGTGCCCGAACCCACGCGCGGCGGCCTGGTGGAGCCCCGCGAGGTGGCCCAGGGGCCCCTGCGCTTCCAGGGGGACCACGGATCGGTGGCGCTGAAGAACGTCTGGGTTCGCCCCCTGCCCCCGGGGGACGCCGCTCCCGCCGCCGAACGGGGGTCGGTCGACCTGCTCGTGCTGCCCTCGCCGGGTTGGACGCCGAAGGAGGGCGAGCTCCTGGTGGGCGAGGACGGGGCGGGCGATCAGCCGTTCGCCGAGGCCCCGGGCCAGCATTCGGCGCTGCCCCCCAAGCCGCTGGCGGTCACGGATGCACGACTCTCCTTTGAGGCGCGCATCGCCCGGGGCGCCACGGCCGCCGTGTTCCTGCGCGCGGGCGCCGCGGAGTCGACCGGCTACGGCCTGTTCCTGACGGCTTCCCCCGACGCTCCCCAGCAGGCGGGCTCCCTGATCGGGTTCGCGCCGATCGAGGGGCAGTTGGTGCCCGCGAACCTGTGGTGCCGCGTGGAACTGGTGGTCCAGGACGAGGCGGGAGGCACCCGCCTTTCCTCCTTCCTCAATGGCGTGAAGGTGGCCGAGGCCCTCGACGGGGAGCGGCGCTTCGCCCAGGGCGGGCTCCGCATCCAAGGGCCCAAGGGCGGCGTGCTGGAGTTGCGCGGGCTCAGGCTCGAGCGCCTGGGCGGCCGCTGACGCCGGAGCGGCGGACCCGCCCCTTGCGGGCGCCGCCTCCAGCCAGGGGCTTGGGTGCCCGGGTCCGGGCCCCTCGCGCGGGACCTGACGGGGGGCCTCCGGCGCGGGAAATACGCTCGCGGCTGAATTCCCACCAGGGCCGTGCGGGCTCACCCCGGGCCAGGCTGGTCAGCATGGTGAAGACGTCCAGCACGCAGGGATCCTGCCGCGTGCCCGTGCGGCGGCAGAGGGCGTCGAAGAGGCCTTGGGGGCTCCGTCGGGCCAGCTGGGAGAGGCGGCGCACTCCCAGGAGCTCCAGGTCGCCCACGGTGGCGGGCCCCACATGGTCGAGGGCGAGCCAGGCGCGGCGCTCGGTGTCGGTCAGGGGTTTCGGCATGGGCTCGAGGCTACCCGCGGGGCGAGGGGCTGGGGAATCGGAAAGCGATCCGCGGCCAGGGAGTTTCCGAGGACCCGTGGACCGAAGGGTGGAGGGAAATCCGGTCCCCACGGTGCCTCGGGGGACGGGAATTCGGTGGGGAAGCGGCCACCCGCGGGGGACGAAATCGGCCGCGGAGCCGTGGGCCCCACCGGATTCCCCAGGGATTCCGGCGTGGGCCGCCTGCCCGCCGGAGTTCCCGGATGCCCCGGCGCGGCGAAAAAGGTGCGATTTTCCCGGGAATTCCTTGTGGACTCGCGCTCCCCGGATCGGTACATACTTGAAAACACGCGAAAAACGCGTGAAAAACCGCTGCTCGCGAGCCCCGCGCAGGATGTCCGCCCAGAAGAACTGGCGCGGACGCGCATCTCGGCCCGCGCGCGGGTGGCGGTCCAACGACGAACCCCGCGGGCCGACTCCACAAAGGAACACACATGGCGAAGAAAGCTGCGAAGGCCAAGGCAATGCCGAAGCCGAAGAAAGTCACCCCGGCCTCGAAGCCCCGCTCCAAGGGCGAGTTCTACACCACGATCGCCGACCAGACCGAGATGCCGCGCAAGCAGATCGCGTCGGTGTTCGATGCGATGGGCAAGGTGCTCGCCGCCGACCTCGGCAAGGGCGGCCCGGGTCTGGTGAACGTCGCCGGCCTGATGAAGGTCACCGTGGTGCGCAAGCCCGCCACCAAGGCGCGCAAGGGCATCAACCCCTTCACCAAGGAAGAAGTCATGTTCAAGGCCAAGCCGGCGCGCAATGTGATCAAAGTGCGTCCGCTCAAGAGCCTCAAGAGCATGGTGTAGGGCCGTTGCTCGACAGGCTCTTGAGCGGACGCACGACATCGTCACGTCCGCGCGGGAGCCTCAAGAGCATGGTGTAGCACCGTTGCTCGACAGGCTCTTGAGCGGACGCACGACATCGTCACGTCCGCGCGGGAGCCTCAAGAGCATGGTGTAGCACCGTTGCTCGACAGGCTCTTGAGCGGACGCACGACATCGTCACGTCCGCGCGGGAGCCTCAAGAGCATGGTGTAGCGTCCACGGCCCCCCGCCAACGGGTGGCCATGAACCTCCGCGGCGGCCGCGCTCGACAGGAGCGCGGCCGCCGCTTCGCTTGTCCCCGCCGTCTATCCGCGGGGGCGCCGCCGCGCTACACAGGGGGGCATGAGGATTCCCCGCAGCGTTCTTCTTGCCCTGGCCGGCCTCGCCGGCGTCGTCCTTTCCACTCCCGTCGCCCGGGCGGATGTGCGCCTCGCGTCGATCTTCTGCGACCACATGGTGCTCCAGCGGCAGTCCCGGGCGCTGCTTTGGGGCACGGCCGCGCCGGGCGAACTGATCCGGGTGCGGCCCAGTTGGTACGAGAACGACGCGGCGGTCACGGCCGGCCCCGATGGAAAGTTCGAGCTGTCCATCGCCACGCCCGCGGAGGCCGGGCCCCACACGATCCGTTTCCGGGGACACAACGAAGTCTGGCTCCGGGACGTGCTGCTCGGAGAGGTTTGGCTCGCCTCCGGCCAGTCGAACATGGAGATGGGCGTGGGCTTTCAGCACGCGGGCTACAGCGGCGTGCGCGACTGGGAGCGCGAGTTGGAGGACGCCGATCGGCCGCGCATCCGGCTCTTCACGGTTCAGAACGCGGCCGCCGCCGGCCCGCTGGCCGACGTCCATGGAACCTGGCGCGCGGCGAACGCGGCCTCGGTGAAGGACTTCAGCGCCACGGCCTGGTTCTTCGCCAAGGGCTTGGAGCGCGACCTCGGCGTCCCCGTGGGAGTCATCGCCAGCGACTGGGGCGGGACTCCCGCGGAGGCTTGGACGAGCGCCGGGGCCCTGGGCGGCTTTCCCCAGTACACCGCGGCCCTGGCGGAATGCGCCAGGCTCTCCACCGATCCGGCGGGGGTCCAGGCTGTCCATGAGCGGGCCCGTGGAGTCTGGGGGCGTGAGGTGGCCAAGGTGGACCCACTGTCCGCCGCCCACGCGGAAGCACCGGGCTTCGATGATTCCGCCTGGGTGGAGATCGCGAACCCCGGGGCGTGGGGCGGCGACCTCGCGGGCTTCGACGGCCTAGTGTGGATGCGCCGCACGGTGGAGATTCCTGCCTCCTGGGCCGGGCGCGAACTCCTGCTGGAGCTTGGCGCCATCGACGACGACGAGCGCACCTGGTTCGGTGGTGAACTGCTCGGCGCCACGGAGGGCTGGACCGTCCCCCGTTCCTATCGGGTCTCGGCGGAGCGCGTGAAGGCCGGACCCGCCACGATCGCGGTGCGCGTGCTCGACACCGGGGGCGACGGCGGCCTGCGGGGAGAATCCTCCCAGATGAAGTTGGGACCCGTGGGCGGCAAGGAGTCGATTTCCCTTGCCGGGGCCTGGCGCGCGGCCCGGGGCACCTCCCTGGCGCAATTGCCTCCCAAGGCGCCGGCCTTCGAGGTGGGGCCGGGGACCCCCAGCGCGCTGTTCAACGGCATGATCGCGCCCCTGGAGCGCCTGAGTCTGGCCGGCTTCCTGTGGTACCAGGGTGAATCCAACGTGCGCCGGGCGGAGGAGTATCGAACGCTCTTCCCGACGATGATCCGCGATTGGCGCGGTCGGTTCGGCGCCGAGCTGCCGTTCCTCTACGTGCAGATCGCGCCCTTCGGCTACGGCGAGGACCGCGGAGAGGCGGGGGACTTGCGCGCCGCCCAGGCCTTGGCCCTGGAGCTGCCGCGCACGGGGATGGTGGTGACCTTGGACATCGGCGACGCCGTCGACATCCACCCCAAGGAGAAGCAGGCGGTGGGGGAGCGACTGGGGGCCCTGGCCCTGGAGCTGGCCTACGGGAAGCCCCCGGTGCGGCCTCCGGCTCCTGTTCCCCTGGCCGCGGTGCGCGGCGCGGCCCCCGGCAGCGTGGAACTGGAATTCAGCGGCCCCGTGCGGGGCCTGGGGGCCTCCGCCTTCGAGTTGGCCGGAGCCGACGGCCGCTTCCACCCCGCGCGGAGCGAGCCCGTTTCGCCCGCTACCCCCGGGCCGCGGGTCCTTGTGACCTGTCCGGAGGTCCCCGAGCCCGTCCGGCTGCGGTACGCCTGGGCCGCCGCGGCCTCCCCGTCCATGATTGGGACGCAAAGTCCCCTGCCGATCGCTCCCTTCGAGGTGACCGTCCGGTGAAGGGCCGATTCCGACCGAGAAGGCCTTCCGGGGGGCCTTGACCCGCAATCCGGAAGGGGTCTTGCAACGCATTCCCCCCGGTCGGATAGGCTTGGAGTTGTTCGAGGCTGCGGCGCCGTCCCGGCCGCTCCTCGCCCCACGTCAGTGATCAGGTCCATGTCGACCTGGAAAGACATCCCATGAAGATCTCGAAACTGTGGATGGCCGGGGTCAGCCTCGGTCTCATCGCCAGCGCCACGGCGCCGGCGAACGCCGCGCCCGGGTGATGAACGGGCAAGAAGCCGACCTATGCGGGGCCCTCGGCCCCCAAGGCGCCCGGACCGGTCGGTCCGGGGAAATCAGGTGGAACCGCCGGTGGCGGGGCTGGCAATCCGTCGACGCCGGGCGCGCGCCCGACCAGTCCCTCCGGGCCCAAGATCCCGATGAGCGAGACTCCGCGCGGGGAGACCGCCAAGTCCGTGCTCAAGTTGGCCTGGGAATTCCCGGTCTATAAGGAGCCCGAAAAGGCGACGACGGGCAGTGTGGCCAAGGTCGCGCGACGGGCGCTCGCACTGGGCGAAGCCCTCGGCTACGTGGCGGGCAACGACCCCAGACCCTTGCTCGTGCTGCGCGAATGCGCGGTGTGCAACGGCACGGACGATGCGCTGCTTTCGAAGGGTGCGGACAATGAGCGCACGTTCCTGCTCTCGACGTGGTTCCACTGCGTCAAGTTGCCGGTCGACGTGCTCGAGAAGAACCACCCGTTCTACGAGATGTTTGGTCACGAGGATCCGGAGCACCTGTTCGTGGCGCTCCCGGACGGCTCGTTGAAGATCAAGCTCGAGAGCTCGACCTCGCGGACGGAACTGTGGGAGGCGATGGGCCAGGTGCTCGCCGCTGCCTACAAGGACGATCCACAGGCCGCGGTCAAGAAGATCCAAAAGACGCTCGATCGCATGGACGTCATCGATCAACGGCTGCTCGACCTGCGCGCCAAGCGCAACGAACTGCTGGAGACCGAGGGCGCCGCTTCGAAGAAGCTGCTCAAGGTGAATCTTCAGATCGAGGAGGCGAAGCAGGAGAACGCCGTGCTGCTCGCCGAGGTTGCCCGGGCCCGCAAGCTCGAGCTCCAGCGCCCCGAGCAGGGTTCCCCTGTCGGTTCCTCCGCCGTGCCTGGGGGCCAGGGGGCGTCCGAACCCGCCAAGAACGGGCACTGAGCGAGGCAATGCACGGGGAGTTGCGGCAACGGATTCTCCGAGCTTTCCACGGCGGTCGCGGGCCCGTGCTCGCGGCCGCCGCTTCGTTGCTGCTCTGCGCTTCGGCTCCCCTGGGCCGGGCCTGTGCCCAGGACGGCAAGACCGGCGCGGCGAACCAGGAGGAGGAGCGGTTCAAGGAGGTCGATCCCTACACCAAGGGCGATCCCGAACTCGTGCGGCGCGCGGGCTACGAGAGCCTGAAGCCCTTCCCGTTCGCCCCTGGGATCCAGTCCCAGGACCTGCGCGAGGTGCTCGGCGGGATCGAGCTCCTGTGGGCGGAGACGAAGCACTTCAAGATCTGCTCGAGCCTGCAGACCTACAAGTCCAAGGCAGATGCCCTGGAGAACGCAGCCCTGGACAAGGAGTTCGCGGTCCTGGCCAGCCGCATCCCGGGATTCAAGGCGCCGCGCAACCGCAAGCTCGATCCCTGGCTTCGGTTGCATCTCTACGCCCTGCGGCTCGAAGCGCTGCATGAGGAGTTGCTCTTGCGCACGGGCTTCCAGGACGCGGACTTTCCGCCCGCGGGGGCCACGACCCCCATGGGCAGCGGACCCTTCCTGGGGCAGCCCCACAAGCCGACGATCCTGCTGGCGGAGAAGGGCTCGGCCCTGGGCCGGTTCAACCTGCGCTACCTGAAGGGCGACGAGACGCGCGTGCACCGCGCCATGCTCCCCGGCGGGTCCATGTTCGTCGGCATCAGCGCGGAGGCCATGCGCGACAACGGCTACGAGCTCGACCAGACCCTGCACTGCGCGCTGGCGGCCACGGTCGTGGCCAACCTGCTCGACGGCCTGCGCGACAGCCACTGGGCCACGCCCCTGTGGCTGGACATGGGCCTGGGGCACTGGTTCTCGCGCCGCATCGACACGCGCTTCACCTACTACGCGGCCGGCACCACTCGCACCCTCGACGACGATCTCCACGAATGGGAGCCCCGGGTGCGGGGGCTCTTGGAGAACAAATTCGAGTACAGCTGGAACGACATGCTGGGGACGCTGGCCTGGGAGCAGTTCACGCCCCAGTCCCACATGCTGATCTGGTCGCGCGTCGACTGGATGATGCAGCAGAAGGACGCCAACCTGCGTGCCTTCTTCGAGCCCCTGACGGTCAACCTGAGTCCGGGCGACAACGCGGCCCAGGGGGGCTTGCAGCGCGAGCGAGCGCTGGTTGCCCTGCGCGCCGGCTTCGGGCGTTCGCCCGAGGAATGCGAGGCCGCCTGGCGGGCCTGGGTGCTGAAGACCTACGAGCGCAAGTAGGGCCCTACTTGCGGACTTCCTTGCGCAGCTGGGCCAATTCCGCTTCCTTGCGGTCGGCGTAGCGCTGCAGGGCCTTTTCGCCCTCGCTGGCCGTGGCGAGCTGGCCGACGAGCGTTTCCACCTTCTGCTTGAGGCGATCGCGCTCCATGGAGGCGCGAGCGCAGCTCTCCTCCAGCTTGTCCAGTTCGGACCGGGCGCCGCTGAGTTCGCGCTCGAAGATGGCCCGGGCCGCGTCGGCCTTCCCGGCGGAGGCCAGGGCTTCCTGCAGGCGCTGTTCCTGGGCCGCGCGCTGCCGGGTCGATTCGGTTTCGCGTCGCGCCAGATCCTCGCTGTGCTTGCCTGCCTGGGCCGCCAGCGCTTCCTCGGCGCGCTTCGCCTGGGCGCTGTGGGTCTTTTCCAGCTCGCCCAGGCGCTTGACTTCCTGCTCGAGCCGTTCGAGGGCGGCCTGCTGGCCCAGAGCGCGCTCGCGCAGGGACTTGCCCTCGGACTGTTCGGTGGCGAGGGCCGCGGCCGACTTGGCCAGCGCCGCTTCCGCCTCGGCGAGTCGCGCGCGCAGGGACTTCACCTCGCCCAGTTCGCGCGTCAGTCGTTCATTGTCCTTGCGCGCGGCGGCCAGGTCGTCCTTGGAAGCGCTGAGCAGGGCGGTCGCTTCCTGCAGGCGCTTTTCGGCGTGCACCCGCGCCCCCGCGGCGGATTCTGCCTGGAGCTTGGCGGCCTCGACCGCTTGCGAATTGCTCGCGCCCGTCCGGCGCTCGTCGTCCAGCTGGGTTCGAAACTCGCGCTCTCGTGCGGCCTGGGCGGCGCGCAACTCCATCAAGGCCCGCTGGGTCTCCGCCAGGGAGCGCGCGCTCTCGGAGAGCTGGGCTTCCAGTTCGGCCTGCTTGGACTTCTCCAGGCGCAGGGCCTGCTCTCCCGCGCGCAGGGCCTCCTCGAGCTTGAGTCCCCGCTGCAGGGCCTCCTCGTGGCGCTCGCGGTACTCCTGGGCTTCGCGTTCCAGCCGCGAGGTCACGCGGGACACTTCCAGGCCCTCGGGATGGTCGGCGGCGATCTCGGCCGCCGCCGAAGGGGAACCGTCGTTGCGCAGGCGCCACACGTCGTTGAGGTCCAGGGCGGCCTGGGCCTCGCCCGCCCGCACCAAGGTGTGGATCTTCACGCCCACGGCCTGGGCACGGCGCTTGAGCTCGTCCTCGTCGACCCCCACCGCGGCGGCGGCTGCACGCAGTCGGACCAGGGTGCCCGGTTCGCTCGCCGGCGGCGTTGCGGACCGTGTGGGGGAGGCTTGGGTGGTTTGGGGGCGCGCCATGGGGGCCTAGGATAGCGGCGTTCAGCACGCCGCTATCGATGGAGTCGCGATCCGGGGGGGGGGATCGCGATCCGCGGGGAGTCGCGATCCGCCGGGGAGTCGCGATCCGCCGGGGAGTCGCGATCCGCCGGGGAGTCGTGATCCCCGGGCCCCCGGGCTCACAGCCGCAGCGTCGGGTCGCCGAGGAACACGAACTTCATGCCCTGGAAGAAGACGCTGGGGGGATACCAATCGTCGTTGGGGACGAGTTCGGCGAGGCGTTCGCGCTCCACGTAGCGGGCGAGGGCCGTGCGCCACGCATCTCCCACGCGGGGCGAATCGGCGGTCCCCAGGGCCTCCTGGAACGCGAACTGGAGCGTCAGGGCGCAGGGCTGGGCGCCGGTGGTGCAGCCGATGTACACGAGCGCCCCTCCGCCGGGGGCCAGCAACAGCTCCGGGCCGAACCCGCTGCTGTCGAAGCGGCCGGGCTGGAGCCAGTGGGGCGGCGGGGGCGGCCCTGCGAAGACCTCTCCGGCGTTGGTGCCGGCGTGGGGGATGCCCGACTCGTCCAGGTAGGGCTGGTAGGGCGGCTCGGTGACGAAATGGGCGGTGCTGCAGCCGATGGAGAGGTACACGGCGGCCGGGGCACTCCGCAGGAGGGAGAGCTCGGGCGAGCCCAGGCAGGCGTGCCAGCCCTGCTCCGAGCCGTGGCCGAGGTGCAGGGCCAGCTCGGGGCCCTTCCGGAGGGCATCCAGGGTGCGCGCCGGCCCCGGGGCACCCCCACGGAACGGGATCCCGGCTTCCTCCGGGGCGCGGCCCTGCGGAGATTCGGGTTCCTCGCCGTAGATCTGGGTTTCGACGCGGAAGCCCCGGGCGGAAAGGCCCTCGGCCATGGCGCGCGCGCTGCCGCGGGCGTCGATCCAGCCGTCGGCGTGGACGATCAGGGCCCGCGGCGCCGCGCTGGGGCGATGGGCCAGGGTCTTTTCCACGAGCGCAGCGGTCTCCTGGGCGGTGTGCACGGGCCAGCGGCCCACGGCGATCTCGGGGGTGTAGGAAATGCCGTCGAAGTTGATCGGGTCCTGTTTGTGGTGCTCGCCGCGCACCTCCCCGAAGTACCGGCCGTGAAAACCGTCGCGGACGCCGTTCCAGTCGTCGAAGCTCCCGTCGTCGCGAGCCAGGTCCGCGTAGTAGAGGTCGCTGGGGTAGAAGGCGAAGTGAAAGGCCGGTTCGGTGACGCGATCCAGCACCAGGAAGCGCACGGGGAAAGTGTCCGCGTCGCCCACGAGCAGCGCATAGCCCAGGGTTCCCGCGCGCCAGCGACGGTGGAGCGCCCGCTTGATCGCTTCGGGGGGATCCAGGACCGGGGCCGGCTGGGAAGCCGCGGCCGAAGGGGATCGCTGGGAGAGACCCTGGGTGAGTTCCTCGCGCAGAAGCTCCTCCAGTGCCACGAATTCCACGGGAAGCTCCTTGGCCCGGGCGGCGAGCAGGGGCTCGAGGGCCGAGCGAAATTCCGCGGGTGCGATCACCGCCAGGCCCCGTCGGGCCGGATCGGTCCCCTGGGCGGCGGTTGCGGGCCCCTCTGGCGGCGCAGGCTCCGGGATCGGGGTCGCGGCCTGGGACGCCAGCAGGAGCAGGGGGGTGATCCAGTGCATGGTTGCGGTGGAGGTGGGAGGTGCCGGATCCCGGGGCGCTGTGGCCCGCGGAACCGGCGGCCAGTGTCCTCGCTCCGACCTTCGGCGGCAAAGGCGGTTCCCCCGGGGATTCAGGGGCAGCCGCGAACCGGGCGGCAGCGCCACGTCACCGGCACCTGGGGGCGCGGTCCTTGGCAGTGGACGTCGCGCCCTGGTAGGACGGCTCCATCATGCTCCCTTTCACGCGCCTGTCTCCCGCCGCCCTCCTGCTTCTGCCCTTGGCCGCCTGCTTCGGTCTGGCCCCTGAGGCGCCGCACGGCCCCCAGGCACCCCTCGCGCAGGACATCGCGCCTTCCGCGCCAAAGGCCAAGAGGGCCCCGGATCGCGCCGAGGTCTCCGTGGACCCGGTCGTGCCCGGAGGGTCGCGCAATCGACTGGAGGCGGAGCCCATCGGGCTCGCCTCCCTGCTGGCCGAGCCGCAGAGCGAGATCTCGGCCGCGGTGGAGCGCTGGGCCGCCGACGGCGAGCGCCTGCGGCGGCTCTACCCCGTGGGCAGTTCTCCCGCCCTGCGGGCCCGCCTCGGGCGCTTCCATTCCGAGTGGTTGGCCGAGCTGTCGCGGGTCGATTTTTCATCGTTGTCGAGGCCTGCCCAGGTGGACCTCCTGGCCCTGCGCACCTGGATCGAAAGGAGCCTCCACGATCTCTCCGTCGCTGCGGCCGGCGACGCCCGCATCCGCGGGCTCGTGAGCTGCGCCGATCCGGTGATCGAACTGGCCGAGGCGCGCGTGCGCATCGACCCCCTGGACGCAAGGTTGGCCGCCGAGCGGCTCGACGGTCTCACCCTCGCGGTCGAGAGGCGCCAAGCGGAACTGGAGCAGCAACTGGCGGCCGATGCCGCAGCCCTGCGGGCCTCCGTGGGCCGCTTCGACGCGAGCCGCGCCTCGCGGCGCATCGAGGAACTCGCCAGGGCGCTCTTGGAATGGAGCGAGTTCTACGCCGGGTACGACCCCCAGTTCGACTGGTGGTGCCGTGGTCCGCGGGAGGCGGCCAGCGCGGCCCTGTCGGACTACGCCCGATTCCTGCGGGAGCGCGTGGTCTCCCTGGGCGGGACGGCGGCCGGTGCCCCCCGCGCCGGCGAGGAGGACATCGTCGGCGACCCACTGGGCAGGGAGGCCCTGGAGCGGGCCCTGGCCCTGGAGTGGATTCCCTACTCCCCCGAGGAGTTGATCTCGCTCGCCGAGCGGCAGTTCGCCTGGTGCGAGGGCGAGATGCTCGAGGCCGCCAAGGAAATGGGCTTTGGGAGCGACTGGAAGCGCGCCCTGGAGGCCGTCAAGGGAACCAGCGTGGCGCCCGGAGCACAGCCGATTCTGGTGCGCGACCTGCTGTTCGAGTCCCTGGATTTCCTGCGCGAGCGGCAACTGATCACGATCCCGGCCCTGGCCGCCGAGACGTGGCGCATGGAGATGCTCTCGCCCGAGGCCCAGAGGCAGAACCCGTTCTTCCTGGGGGGCGATTCGATCCTCGTTTCCTACCCGACCGAGGCCATGACCCACGGGGAGAAGCGCATGAGCATGCGCGGCAACAATCCCCATTTCTCGCGGGCGGTGGTGCACCACGAGCTGATCCCAGGACACAACCTGCAGGGCTTCATGGGCGAACGCCACAACCCGCACCGGCGCACGTTCAGCACCCCCTTCTGGACCGAGGGCTGGGCGCTCTACTGGGAACTCTTGCTGTACGAGCGGGGCTTCGCGGCCACCCCCGAGCAGCGCGTGGGCATGCTGTTCTGGCGCATGCACCGCTGCGCCCGCATCGTCTTCAGCCTGAAATTCCACCTGGGAGAGATGGACGCCGGGGAATGCGTCGACTTCCTGGAGCAGCGGGTGGGCCACGAGCGCGCCAACGCCGCGGCCGAGGTGCGCCGGTCCTTCGCGGGCGACTACGGTCCCCTGTACCAGGCCGGCTACCTGCTCGGCGGCCTGCAGTTCCAGGCGCTGCGGAAGGAACTCGCGGGCTCCCTGGGCGAGCGGCAATTCCATGACAGCGTGATCCGCGCGGGGTCCCTGCCGGTGGAACTGGTGCGCGCGCTGTTCACGGACCAGGGGCTCTCCCTGGAGACGCGCACGAGCTGGCGGTTCGCCGACTAGGGGCGAGCGCGCCCTCCAGGGCTGAGCATGGTCCCGGGGCCAGGGCCTGCTCCGGGACCCACAGGTTCAGGGACGTGCTTCCAGCCAGGGGGGCGAAGCCCGCAGCTTGAGCCAGCGGCCGGTGATCGGGTGCACGAAGGCCAACGCCGTGGCGTGCAGGAAATACCCGCCCTCCCCCGGTCGCGCGTTGCTGATCGGCAAGCCTCCGGGGCCGAAGAGCGGGTCGCCCACGATCGGCGCGCCCAGGGCCGCGAGGTGCACGCGGATCTGGTCGGGACGGCCGGTGATCGGCTGCGCCGCCACGAGCATCTCCCCGCTGTGGGGGTCGCTGCGCAGCACGCGCAGGCGCGTCGTGCAGGGTTTTCCGTCCGGTCGCGCCACGTGGATGGTCAGGTCGCCGTGGCGCAGGCCGCCGATGGGATGGCGCGCGATCATGCCGCCCCGCAGGAGGGTCCCCTGGGCCCGCGCCAGATAGGTCTTGCGCGGAACGAAACAGCGGAATTGCCGCGCCAACTCGGCCCGGGCCAGGGGACTCACGCCGAAGACGATCAGGCCCGAAGTGCCCCGTCCCAGGCGGTGGATCGGCGAGGCGTCGGCCCACTCCGGGCGCGCGGCCCGCACCTGGTGGAAGAGCGTGTGCTCCAGGAACGCGCCGGCGGGCAACACCTGGAGGCCCGCAGGCTTGTTCAGGACCAGCACGTGCAGGTCGGCGTGGACCACGCCGAATTCGAGGGGCACGGATTCCTCGATCCAGGGCTCGCGGTGGTACTCCATGCGATCGCCGGCGCACAGACGCGAATCGGGGGAGGCGATCCGTCCGTTGACGCGCACGCGCCCCTCGGAAATGGCTGCGATCCACACCTCCGGCGGTGAGCGAAAACCGCGGGCCCGGTGGTAGGCCCCGACCTCCAGGCCCGCGTGATCCGGAAGCACCCGGTCGTGGTAGACGTAGCCCCGATTGGGCGTCCCTACAGGTGCTTCCACGTCACCGGGCCCTGGTTCAGCAGTTCGCGGCGCGAGAGGCTCGCGGCCTTGAACTGCTCGGTGACCCACAGGTTGGCCTGGTCGATGTCGTGGGCCGAGGAGGGCTCGGCGGAGCCGGGCGGAGCCACGCTGAGCCGGAGATTGTCGCCGCCGAACTCCACGAACTGCGTGTAGCTCTGGCGCAGGGGTGAAAGCAGCGTGTGCAGGTCCACGGCGCGGAAGGGGCCCATGGGAACCGTGAGTCCGGGGAATAGCGAGGGGAAACCCTCCAGGCTGGTCCAACGCGGCAGGAGCACCGTGAGCACGTTGTTGCGGTACCAGCTCTGCCACACGGACGTCGGCCCCACGGCCTGGGCCGTGCGCACGGCGTCGGCCAACACGACATCGACGAAGGCCACCTCGGCGGGAGTGAGCGGCACCGGCGGCAGGGCGCGGATCTTCGCCAGGCACTGTTTGAGGAAGAGGTTGAGACCGTTCTCGCCGCCTCCATAGCGCTGCGCGAGCTCGCTGCCGGTGGTGGACTCGCGGAACGAGAGGTCCATGGAGGAAGCGATCAGCACGCCGCGCACCTGGCTGTCCATGCGGCTGCCCGCGCTGAGCCAGGGGCCCAGCTCATTCAGGGCACGGCGGGCGTCGAGGCTCAGGGCCACATTGTGCGTTCGCAGCCAGAGGCCGATCTCGGTCAGGTCCCGGGGCCCCACGCCGACGATGTCGAAATGCAACTCGAAGACGTCCTTCGGATCGAAGGTCGCGCGAGGGTCGCTCAAGAGTTCCCGCAGCCGCCGCGATCGGAAGGTGCCGCCCGAGCCTCCCGATCCATAGCGAATCGGAATCGGATACCAGGAGCCCACCGGCCGATGATTGGCCGAGAACAGCGTGCCGCGGGCCGGGTCGAGCACGTGGGGGGCCAGGGCATGGGGCAGGATGTCGATCCAGTCCGATTCGACGGTGGCGCCGCTTTGGGCGATCACGCCGCCCAGCTGCAGCTTGGGGTTGCGCACCGGCAGGGCCCCGGCGATCGAGTACCCGATGCGGCCGTGGGCGTCGGCGAAGACCAGGTTGACGCTGGGAAACGTCCAACCTTCCAGCGCGCCGTGGAACGTGTCCAGGTCGCGGGAGCGAAAGAGCCGCAGGAATCCGGCGAAGGGGTCCCGAGCGGGGTCGTCGAGGGGCACGCGGCGAATCGCGTACTCCTCACCGGCGTGCACGTCCTGGACGGCGCCGGTGACCACCGGTCCAAACCAGGTGGAGCGGTACTGGACCACCTCGTCGGGCTCGCCCTGCACGTGGATCGTCTCCAGGCTCGCCTCCTGGAAGGGCATCCACTGGCCGTCGAGTTGGTATTGGCCGGCGTGGCCCACGGGATCGGTGATCAAAAGCAGCAGGTCCGACTGGTCCACGCCCAGGGCCGTGGGGCTCCAAGCCATGTCGGGCGTCATGCCGCTCAGGACGTTGGGAGATCCCGCCACGCCGACACCGCGCACGCAGAAGTTCTCCCCCTGCACCATCCACTCGTAGAGCTGGCTGGGGAGCGTCACGCCAATGCGCGGGTCGCCCACCAGGACCGCCCGGCCGGTGGTCGTGCGCGCGCCGGACACTGCCCAGGCCTGACTGAAGTGGGGGCTCGCTTGGTAGGGCAGGCATTGGGACTGCACGCTGAGCTGGTGGGCGGCCGCATAGGCGCGCAGCAGGTCCCGATGGGCCTCGGGCACGTCGGACTCGTCGATCACCGCCGCGCTGTCGTCGCAGACCAGGTATCCCTGGAGTTGGTCCAGCCGCTCCTGGAGGGAGAGTCCCGGGGTGGCGAGCAGCGCCTGCCACTCGTGCAGCAGTCGGCCCTCGTCGAGGCCGCTGGAAGCGAAGAAATCGCCGAAGCGAATCCAGGCCAGCACGCAGTCCTCAGGCGTCCAAGGCTCCACGGGCACGTTGAACTGGGTGAACAGCGGATCGTAATTGCCCAGGTGGTCCTGCAGGAAGGCGTTGACCCCCTCCGCGTAGGCGGTCAGGAGCTTGCGCGCGGGGCCGTCCATGGCGGCGACGACGCGCGAGGCGTGCCTCGACCAGCCGAACAGCCGCGCCTTGCGATCCGAAATCACGTGGGTCTTCTTGGGCGCCCCGCCCGGACCGGCGACGGTCCCCGGCCCGAGAAACTCGGACAGGCGACCGCGAGCCACGAGGCGCATCCAGCTCATCTGGAACAGGCGGTCCTGGGCCGTGGCGTAGCCCAGCCCGAACAGAGCCCCCTCGTCGGTCTTGGCGAACACGTGAGGCACGCCGTGGGCGTCGCGGCCGATGCTGACGCCCAGGGGACCCGAGTAGGCCGGGGCACCCTGCGGGACCGCCGCGCCGAGCGGAGCGGCGAGCAGCGCCGCCCACGCCAGTGCACGGAAGGCTGCGGAACGCAGCGACGGGAGCCCCCGGGCTCGCCCAGGGGGCGAACACGCGTCAGGCACATGCAAGAGGGTGGCGCGAATCATGCTGAGGTTCAGGACTCCTGCCGTGGCGCGCCGCGGGACCTGCGCCGTCCCTGGCGGGCCCGATCCAGAACGCGGAGCGCGCCGCAATTGTCACCCTGTTCTGGGCGGGGCGCAACGGTGGAGCAGGCGCCCGGGCCCACCCACAGGGGCGCCACCCCGAGAAGGGACGGCGCACCATGGCGGGAACGTCATGAACCGCCGCCGCCCAGGCACTGCTGGCGGACAGGCTGACGCAGGCCGCGCGCATCTGCGTCCCGGAGAGCCTCGGCCCTCGGGCCGTCGCAAGCGCGGGGCCGCCTCAGCGCGCGGTGGAGGTGCGCGGCTCACCCCAGGAACGGCCCAGGGTGGGCCCGCGGCGGCGCGAGGGGTGCCTCGCGCCGATCACCACTTCTTGCGCACTTCGAAGCGAATGCCCGAGATGTCCGCACCGTCCTCGACGTAGGCGGTCATGACGTCGGCCCGCAGAATCCACGAGGTGGCGATGGCGATCTGGTAGCGCACCCCCAGGCCCACCTGGTCGCCCAGGTCGCCCCCGGTCTGCTTGTTGGAGTGCAGGGCCGCCAGTTCCAGCACGATCTGGGAACGATGCTTGGCCGAGAACAGGTTGGGCAGGTACTCGAGGCCGATGGCGCCGCCGACCTTGTCGTGGCCCGTGTCGTCCAGGCGGGGGAACAGCGTCAGGGCGTCGGCCTCGAAGTTGATGCCGGTGTTCTTCAGCACGCCGCCGGCGCCCGCGTCGCGGGCCAGGGACTGGGGCTCGCCCACGCCGGCGAACAGGTTGACGTAGGGCAGCAGCGTGTAGGGCTGGCGCGTGCGGAAGGAGTTCTCCGAAAGCAGCAGGATCCCGTTCGTGCTGTCCACGCCGAAGTTGACGATCACGCGCGTCGAGTTGCTGACGAAGTCGAAGTAGCGCTTCGTCCAGGCCGCGGACAGGTTGTGGGTGTCCGCGTCAGGGCCGCCGCCCGTGTTCACGGCATAGCCCCAGCCCGCCTCGGCATAGCCCGAGCGCGTCTCGATGAACGCCGCGGCGCCCACCATCTTCGTGCCGCCCTCGAGATTGACGCCCTCGTTCTTGATCGAGCCGTTGCTGACGTCGTCGACGCCGGCGAAGACCGTCAAGTCCATGTTGGAGATGTCGAACCTCGGGCTGTTGAGCGCCGGCATCGTCGCCGCGGCGCCCACGAAGGCGTCCTCCAGCCAGACCCCGTTCTGGAACAGCAGGGGGATCTTGCCGAAGGTGAAGGGCAGGTCCAGGGAGTTCCTCCGGCCCGTGAGCCCCTGCAGGATGGGGCCCATGTCGCCCTCGAAGAAGATGGCGTCGAGGTCCACGTCGAGGTTGAAGTCGTTGTCGCGGCCGTCGTCGCCGCCTGCTTCGCCGGTGAAGTCCCAGCTGGTCAAGTTCTTGCCGTCCTCGAAGGGCCGCACCAGGGCGTGGATGCGCTCGGTGGCCGTCATCTGGAAGTCGATGTCCAGGTTCAGGCGCGTGGCGAGCCGCGCGACTTCGGCATTGCCGAGGTCCGACACGCCCGCGGCCGTGCGCCAGTCGCCGTAGAACATCAGGTGCCACATGGTCGGGTTCATGTCCCCGAGCAGGTTGCGCTCGCGCTGCAGCGGCCCCTCGCGGAACAGCTCACGGCCCAGTTCCAGCATCGGCCGCTGGGTGTCCACCGGCAATTTCTGGTAGGTGGCCAGCTGGTCTTCGAGGCTGAAGGTCTGCGGGATCACGAGGCCGATGCGGAATTGCTTGCGGAATTCCTCGTTGGACCCGTGGTCGATGAACTTGGCCGAAGGGTCGATCCGCGGCGGATCGATCGGCTTGACGGTGGGCTGGGGGAAGGACTGGCCCTCTTGGGCGGCGGCGGCCCCCTGGGCGCCGGTCACGGCCAGCACGGAGAGCGGAATCAGGACGCCACGGAGGCCCTCGATCAAACGCAGGTCACGGATCATGGAGGTGGTTTTCATGGCGACGGTCATTCGATCGTGAACTCGACGGTGTACGGATGGATGTCGATCATCTGATCGTTCATCTCTCGCAGCATCTCCTTGGTGGCCCCGACGAGCTCCATGAAGTACATGGGTTCCGCACGGCTGCAGAGGCGCGACGCCAGGCGGTAGTTGCCCGGAGCACTGACGAACTCCGCGGGGACCACGTAGCTTGCCGTGCGCTTGGAGAGCGGCGGAATGCTGCGCTGCTCCATGCGGATGAACGGCGGGTGGTTGAGCACCGTGGTCGGGACCCCCGCGGGGCGGATGTAGGGCAGCTGATCCCCGTCGAAGGGCACCGGCAGGTACATCTCGCGATCCGTGCCCTTGAGGTTGGTGGTCAGGAACTTGGTCTGCAGGTTGAAGAGCTGGTGGTCCGGCTCGATCAGGCCCTCCAGCACGTCCTTGGAGTGGATGTCGGCCATGTCCCCGTGGCTGTCGGTGAACCCTGACTCCCAGAGGTTCTTCCACTCACCTGAGGCGTCCTGCTTGGAGCAGTGCCACGTTGAGCCAGATTTCCGGTTGGGCCCCCAGGGACCCGGAGGGGAAGTTGTGGCCGTCGGAGATGTTCTTGACGTCGTAGTGGAAGGAGAGCGGACGGCCCGCGCGGCGCTCGGAGGTGAAGAAGGGGCCGTCGAGGTGCGAGCCCGACTCCATCAGGTGCTTGCGCTTCAGGGACCGCAGGCGCAGGCGCTCCAGGTTGGTCTCCAGGATCGCCCGGGCCCGGTCGCGCTTCTTGCGATCGCTCCAGTCGAAGGCCAGGGCCTCCTGCTCGGCGCTGCCCTGACCCGGGGGCGGGTCGGAGACGAAGCGCGGCTTGGCTTCACCGGAGTCGACACGGTCCTCGAAGTCGGGCTTCATCCATTCGCGCCAGTCGAAGGCCAACCACTCGACCACCGAGAAGGAGATGGCCTCACCCGGCCGGGCGTGGGGGAAGATGCCCGGGTGGGCGATCGAGTACCCCGGGCCGGGGAAGGAGTGGTCCGTGTGCTTGGCCTCGGGGTTGTATTCCGACCCCAACACCGTGGCGGAGGGCGCCTTCAGCCAATTGTCCCCGTCCACCTTGTCGCCGATGACCTTGCCCATGTGGCAGTCCTGGCAGGTCTTGCCGGCGGCGTGGGCGGGCGAAGCTTTGTATTGGTCCCAGACCACCTCCAGCTTGATGCCGGGGTAGACCGCCACCTGGTGGCAGGACATGCAGAACTCGGAGGTGCTGAGCTGGTCGTTGGCCTGGGGCTGACTGTGGATCTCGGTCTTGAGGCCCTTCTCGTCGACGATCTGCTGGTAGCTCTTCGAGTTGCCCGGGCCGAACACGGGACCGGTGATGTCGGCCGCCAGAAGGCCGCGGGCCCCGTTGACCTTCATGTAATTCGTGTTGACCCGGTGGCAGGTCACGCACGTGACGCCCTCGCGGGAGACCGGCGTGCGCTCGTAGATCTGGATGTCCCGGGGCTCGCCCATCTCCGTGCCCACCGAGGCGTGGCAACGGACGCAGAAGGCGCCCACCGTGCCCGAGGCGAGGCGGTTCAGGGCCTGCTCGAACTTGTGGAACATGGGGGAAATCGAGGCGTAGGCGTGCTGGGACGTGCTCCACTCCTCGTAGATCGCCCGGTGGCAGGAACCGCAGGTGCGCGCACTGGGGAACATGGACTCGGCGCGCTCGGCGTCGGTGGTCGCCTGTTCCCGGAGCAGGGCGAGCTCACGCATCAGCGGCAGGTGGGGGTCCTCGGACGCCGGAGCCGCGGGGCTTTCCGTGGGGACGGAACCCGTCGCGTCCGAGGGCGTGGGCGGAGGGCCTGGGCCAGGGCGGCGGAGAGCAGCGGCAGCAGGGCCAAGGGAGCAAGCCAGAAGGACAACTTCATCGAGCGGGGTCTCCAGACGACGTTGGATTCGCGGGGGATTCGCGGGGACGCGGGGGATTCGCGGGGTACGCGGGTTGCGAGGCACGGCCTCCGGCGAGGCGGCCGATGGGGGGACGGGGCGCCGCCTCCACTGGGGGTACTCCAGCGTGGGGCTGTGGGGGAAGCGAGTGGGGGGAGAGCCAGGGCGCAGCGCGTGCGCGGGCCTTGGAGCCCGATCCGTGGCGTGCGGATCCTAGCGCCCGGGACCGCATTCGTGCCAGAGCGTGAACGCCCCGGGCCGAATTCTCGGCGGATTCCGTACGGGCATCGAGCCGGTCCTGAACCTTAGAATCCCCGTCCTTCCCTATCCTCTCCCCCCCGGAGGACCCCCTGAGATGTCCGACTTCCAAGCCAAGCTGACCGTCACCAAGAACGGGCAGGCGATCAAGACCGTCCCACTGCAGTCCGAGACGACCATCGGCCGCCACCAGACCGCCACCGTGCAGCTGGAGGATCCGTTGATGTCGCGGGTGCACCTGCGGATCCTCAGGAGGAACGAGGCCGGCACGGAGCACTTCTACGTCGTCGACAACCGCAGCACCAACGGGACCTTCCACAACGGCAAGAAGCTGCTGCCGGACCAGCCCGAGGAACTGGGCCCCACGTCGCTCGTGCGCTGCGCCTGTTTCGACCTGAGCTTCGAGTTGGGCCCGCTGACGGCCCAGACCGTGGCGCTGGGCCACACGGACCTGGGGCGTCCGGCGACCGCCCCCGTGATGGCGCCGCCCGCGGTGGAGGCCGAGCCGCCGCCGCCCGCCGGTCCCCTGCTCGAGCACCTGGTGGACGCGCGCACGCGCATCCCGGTGTGGAACTCGGGCGAAGCGAACCTGGCGGTGGTCAACATCATCGAGGAAACCCACGACTCGAAGACCTTCCGTTTCGCCAGCAGCGATCCCGCGAAGCCGATGCTGTTCTCGTTCAAGCCGGGGCAGTTCCTGACCCTGAGCGTGCCCATCGACGGCAAGGTGGTGAATCGCTCCTACAGCATCTCCTCGAGCCCTTCGCGGCCCCACGTGATCGAGATCACGGTCAAGCGCGTTCCAGGCGGGCTGGTGTCGAACCACCTGAACGACCACCTGAAGCTGGGGGACAAGCTCAAGGTGCGCGGCCCCTCGGGCAAGTTCACCTGCTTCAACTACCCCTCGCGGAAGATCCTCGGCATCGCCGGAGGCAGCGGTGTCACGCCGATCATGTCGATGGCGCGCTGGATCGTGGACACAGCGGCCGACGTGGACTTCACCTTCCTCTACTCGGCGCGCACGCCCCGCGACATCATCTTCCGCCGCGAGCTGGAATACCTGGCCACGCGCCACCCGAGCTTCCGGCTCTTGGTGACGGTCTCCGGCGGCGGGGGAGCCCTGGAGCCGTGGCTTGCCCTTTCGGGCCGCATCGACGAACAGATCCTGCGCATCGCCGCGCCGGACCTCCTGGAGCGCCATGCCTTCATCTGCGGCCCCGCGCCGTTCATGGACGCGGTCAAGGAGTCCCTGCGCGGCCTGGAATTCCCCATGGGAAATCTGCACTCCGAGAGCTTCGGAGCGGCGGGAAAGCCGCGCGTCGCGGAGGGCACGCCGGTGGCCCAAAAGCCCGCGCCCGCGCCGGCGCCCGCGCCGGCCCCCATCGTCGTGGCGCCCGCTCCAGCAGCCGCTGCGCGCCCGGCCGCGGCTCAGCCCGCGCCGGCCCCCGCGCCCGCCAAGGCCCCCCCCAAGCCCGCGGCGCCGGTGGGCTTCCAGATCGTCTTCGCCAAATCGGGCAAGACCATTTCCACGGACGGCTCGACGCCGCTCCTGGACCTGGCCGAGCAGCACGGCATCGAGATCGACTACAGCTGCCGCGCCGGCTCCTGCGGCACGTGCCGCACGAAGACGCGTCCGGGTGGCGTGGTCGACATGGGCAGCGACTACAGCCTGGATCCGGATGAGGAAAAACAGGGCTATGTGCTGGCCTGCTGCGCCAAGCCCAAGTCCAACCTGACCGTCGAGGCATGAGCACGTTCTTCCTGCTTGTTCGCGACGAAGGCCGCGAGCCCAAGGGACGCACCCAGGCGCTCGCGGGCATGTCCATCGGGCGCGCGCCCGAGAATCAGTGCGTGCTCCAGGACCCCAACGTGGGCCGGCGCGCCGCGCGCCTCGTGGAGGACCGCGGCGTCTGGTACGTCGAGGACCTCGGCAGCACGAACCGCACGTCCATCCGCGGGGTGCGCAAGCTGCAAAAGGGCGAGCGCGAGGCCCTGCGCCACGGCCTGGTGATCGAACTGGGCCGCAGTTCCATCGAGATCGTCGAGGAGGGCGCCGACGAGGAGGCCACGGACGCGCGCGACGCCACCAAGCCGGAGAGCGGCGAGGGCACCTTGGTGGCGGGGGCCATGGACTCGGAAATGCGCACCCTTCAGGCCCCAAAACCCGTGCCCGCGGCCGCGCCGCGCACGGGCGCGACCCCTCCCGGTCCGGGCAGGCCGCCGACCGCGAGCCCGGCCTTCGCCCAGGACGCCGCACTGGAGGACGGCGGCGCGACCCTGCATGCGCCCCAGATCCACGCGCCCGTGCCGGCGGCGGTGCCGGCGCAGGAGCCTGCCCCGGAGCTTGCACCGAAGCCCGAGCCAGAGAGCCCGCCGAGGCGTCCCGCTTCGGAGTCGCCTTCCCCGTCGCCCGCGGCCGTCCCGCCGCGCGCGGAGCCCAATTGGGGGACCGACTCCATCGGAAGCGGCACCCAAAGCATGCGCCCCGTGACCGGGGAATTCGTGGCCATTGCGGCGATGCACTCGCGCCGCCCGCGCCTGGTGCTGGTCAATGAGGCTTTCCGTCGCGTCGAGTTCCTGAGCAAGGGCGTGATGGTCATCGGCCGCGAACAGGCCGACTGCGTGATCGACCACAAGGCCATCTCCCAGCCCCACGCGGAAATCCGCTTCGTGGAGGCGACCAACAGCTTTCAAATCGAGGACCGCAAGAGCAAGAACCAGACCTTCGTGGGCACGGTGGCCCTGAACCCGGGCACGCCCCACCCGCTCGCGCCGGAGTGCCTGGTTCGTTTCGGACCGATCGAGGCCGTGTTCGTGATCGATCTCGACTCCGACAACGTCAAGATCCCTCCCGCCTGGTACGCCGGTGCGGTGCGGGCCCTGCTGGTGCAGCATCAGGTCACCGCCGAGCAGGCCAAGGCCGCCGAGGAGGAAGCCCTCAAGGGCGAACGTCACGTGGGCGAGGCCCTGATGCTCTCCGGAGCCGTTTCGGCGCGCACCTGGGCCCGGGCCTTCGAGATGGGCAAGCTGGCGCCGCCGCCGAGCGCCGAGCGCGGCGGCAAACGCGGCCTGATCGTGGCCCTGGTCGTGGTGATCGTGCTCGCGGTGCTGGCCTTTGTGTTCCAGGGCAGGCTGGGCCTGTGATGCAGCAGGCCCAGGCCATGGAACTTCGAGGGGATCCGGCGCGGTCATGAACCGGAGCCTGTTCCGTTCGCCGTTCGTGCTGGTGCCCGTGGTCGCGATCGCGGCCTGGCTGGGGCTCCTGTTCCTCTGGCCGGACCTGGCCGCCGGTTCCAGCCGCGGGCTGCGCCTCGGCACCGGCATCGCGGCCCTGGTCTCCATGCTGCTGGCGCTGGCCTACGTGCTGCGCAAGTACATGCACAAGTACGGCTACTCGCCGGAATTCAAGCTCAAGGTGGCCATCGACCGCATGGAGCGCGCCGAGACGAGGGTCCACGAGCTCCGCCGCGAAATCCTGCGGGGCCAGCACGGCACGAAGCGGGCCGTGGAGGCCCAGGTGGCGCGCATCCTGCGCGAGGAGGGCGTGCACCGCGTGCTGGTTGCCCAGGTGCTCGAAGCCCCCGTGAAGCCTGGGGAGCCCGGCAAAGGGACCCCGGGCCCGCGCTTCACGATCAAGGTCACCAAGGCCTTTCTGCTGGGCCGCGCCGCCAAGTGGCTGCACCTGCACCTCTACCTGAGTTTGGCCTTCGCCGCCGCGGTCCTGGCCCACGGCGGCGACGGCTGGGATTCGCCCCTGGGACTGGTGCTCTTGGGCTCCAGTCTGATCGTGGTGGCCACCGGCGTCGTGGGCATCGTGCTCTGGGCCCTGGGACCCGCTTGGCTCACCGCCCGGGAGCGCGACCTCTCCATCGAAGAGGCCTTCGTGCTGCGCGAGAGTTTTCAGCGCAAGCTCGCGGAATTGACCCAGAAGCTCGACGGGGATCTGAAGGCCGCGTTCACCGGCCCGGACGACGGGGGTGCGCGGGCGCGGGCGCTCTTGGCGGCGCTGCCCAAGACCGACGCCGCGCGCCGGGTCCTGCTTCAGGATGCCCTGGTGCTCCAGGGGCAATGGGCCCGCGTGGACTCGGAATTCCGCGTCCTGTGGCGCACGCGCCTCTCGTTCATGGGCTGGCGCGCGGTGCACCTGCCCGCGGCCCTGGTCCTCGCCGTGGCCGTGGCGGCGCACCTCCTCTCCATCGCGATCTACTGAGGCGAGCCATGGCAGAAGAGGGAATGTCCGAGCTGGAGGCCAAGGAGTCCGAGCTGATCTTCAAGCTCGAACTGTTCGCCTCGCTGCCGCCGCGCCTGCGCAAGCTGCTGCTCAAGTTCCGCCGCTACACCTCGGGCCGCGCCGACCAGGTCTTCGTGCACCAGGGCGAGTACACCGAGGACTTCCACTACGTGCTCTCGGGCTCCATCAGCGCCTATCGCACGGAGCTGGACGGCAAGACCGAGCTGTTCGAATTCCTCGGCGGCCACAGCTGGTTCGGCGAAGCCAGCGCCATCTCGAACCAGCCCTCCCTGGCCACGTACAAGGCCGACGTGCCCTGCACGCTCCTCTCCCTCGACGGCGGCACCTTCAAGATCCTCTACAAGGACCCCACGAACCAGGAGTTCCGGAAACGCATCGACGAGCGCTACCGCCGGCAGTCGCTGGCGGCGCACATGCGCACCATGCCGATCTTCAAGGGCCTGCCCAAGGACCAGCTGGCGGCGCTCAAGAGCGAGGCGCGCTTCGAGACGCACCCCAAGGGCAAGCTCCTGGCCCGCGAGGGCGAGGCCCAGGACGCCATTTACATGGTGCGCAGCGGGGCCATCAGCTGCACCCGCAAGCTCCCGTCGGGAGTGGAGCAGGTGCTCGAATACCACATGAACAACTCCTCCTTCGGCGAGCGTTCGCTGGCGGAGGAGGACGCGCGCTGGCCGGGAAGCTACACCACCCTGGCGCCCACGGACCTGCTGGTGATTTCCCGCGCGGCGATCCGCAGCACGCTGGGGGAGGGCACCGGCAAGCTGGCCGCGCTGGAGCGGGCCGCCCTGGCGCTGGTGCAGGAGACCTCGGGCACCGGGGCCGGCCCGGAGGCCAGGTCCGAGGATGAGCTCGAGGTGCTGGTCAAGGGCGGCCGCGTCAAGGGCGGCGAAGCCCTGGTGATCGACCTGCAGCGCTGCGTGCGCTGCAACATGTGCGTGGAGACCTGCGTCGCCGTGCACGAGGACCGCGTGCCGCGCCTCTCGAAGAAGGGCCAGCGCACGCCCGCCGTGATCGAGCTGGTGCCCACGGAAATCAGCCTGGCCACCTCCTGCTACAACTGCGACATCCCCGAGTGCATGATGGCCTGCAACTACGGGGCGATCCGGCGCGACTCCGAGGGGCTGATCCGCTTCGTCTACGACAACTGCGTCGGCTGCTCGGCCTGCGTCTCCGCCTGCCCCTACGGCGTGATTCGCTACACGCCGCCCCCGGGCTCGGCGCCGATCGTGCCCAAGGAGAGCTTTCTCGAGTCGATCCCCTGGCTCGGAAACCTGTTCAAGAAGCCGGCGGGAGAGCAGCCGGCCGACGCCGCGGCCCCGGCGGCCGAGGCTCCCAAGCCGTCCCCCGTGCTCAGCGCCCGCGGGGAGAAGGTCCAGGGGAAGTCGATCAAGTGCGACCTGTGCGCGGGCCTGCCCTTCGAGGGCTGCGTCTACAACTGCCCCACCAGCGCCATCAGCCGCAAGGACCCCACCAGCCTGCAGTTCGGCAAGGACGAGATTCGCACGCGCGTGGTCGAGGGTTCCATTTCCGACGCGGTCCACGGACGGCGCGCGGGAGGGACCCATGGCTGAGGCTTCCGGACCCACGGCCACGTTTCGGGCCTTCACGCTGCAGGGCCGCAAGGCCCGCGGGGAGTGGCAGGGGGCCCAGATCAGCGTGGGGACGCGCTCCACCTGCGCGCTCTCCATCAACGACCCGGTGGTGGCCGACGAGCACTGCCGCCTCGGCTTCACCGGCGCCGGCTTCGTCGTGGAGGACCTGGGGAGCGTCACCGCCACTTGGCTCAACGGCGTCGCGGTGAAGGGCAAGATGCCGCTCGCCAGCGGCGACCAGCTGGTGATCGGCGTCACGCGCCTCACCGTGGAGGTCAAGCAGGAGGAAGGCCGTCCGATCCTGGAGCTCACGCTGGAGGAGGCGGGCTTCCACTACAAGCGTCCCAAGCCCGGGGAGTTCCACACCGACGCGGACGAATGGGTGCGCAGCGAAGTGCGCTTCGGCCGCATTCCCGCCGTGCGACAGACCGCCTGGATCCTGGGCCTCTCGGCGCTCGGGGCCTTCCTGTGGCTGTTCACCACGGGCACGGGCGAGCGCGCCCTTCAACCCGGCCGCCTGGACGGCTCCCACGGGGCCTTGTTCGCCTCCGATGCACACGACTCCACCGCGCCTCTCTCGGAGCGAGCTTCCTTCCGCGAGGCCATCGATCAAGTGCGCCATCGCAGTTGCTCGGTCTGCCACGCGGGGAGCGAGCCCGGCGATGTGGCCAGTTGCGGCGGTTGCCACGCCGAGATGGCCCAGCGCCACCCCTTCCTCGCGGGAGGGCCGGAACTGGAGGCCGACCTGTCCGCCGCGGTGGCGCGGCCCCAGGACGGCTGCCGATTGTGTCACGCGGTGGATCACTCCGGCCTGACCGCCGAGCAATCGATCGCCGCCGCCAAGGCCCGCAGCGCGGTGGGGGCCCCCGGGGGCGACATCTGCGTGGTTTGCCACACCGAGGGTCTCCCATCGCCCGACGAGACCCTGCGCCGCGTGGTCGAGTTGGCTCGCAAGCGCATGTCCGCGGCCCCGGAGGCGAAGCGCGACGTGCACGTCTACGGGTTCGACGATTTCTCCCACGCCTCCCACCTGGCGGCCAAGCTCGAGTGCGGCATCTGCCACTCCGCCTCGGGCCCCGGCGGAACGTCGGGCGATGCCGCGGCCGGGGCCCCCGCCACGCTCGCCCTGTCGGCCCATCAGGACTTCGCGCGCCCGGGCTTCCAGGTCTGCGCCGCCTGTCACGTGGACGGGCTGGACGTCCCCAGCTCACTGCCGGGCCTGGACGCCGCCGCCCTGGCGAATTGGCGTTCGAAGCTGGCGCAGAAGAGCATGCTGGTGAAGCTCTCCTGGCACGGACGCGGCGAGGGCTGCACCGCTTGCCACGGAAGTCCCGCGGGAGGCGCCGCGGGCCAAGGCGAGGCCCCCGACGGGGCCCTGCTGCAGGTTCAGCGCAAGCTCGAGACCGCGAGCTTCGGCATCACGCCGTTGGGCCACGGGAAGCACATGCCGCCGGTCGGATCGAAGGCCGACTGCCGCCTGTGCCATGGGGACGTGACGGCCCTCGATCGGCGCGCCGGACAGGCGGGGAAACGCACCGCGTTCCTGCACGGCGCCCACGTGGCCCAACTGCAGCCCAAGACCACCGAGCAGATGGCCGCGGAAAGTGTCCAAGTCTGCGCCACCTGCCACAGCGACCAGTGGGCCTCCACGTCCCTTTCCCAGGCCGCGGCCGTGAAGTTCCCGGACGCCTGCCTGGACTGCCACACGGACCCCGGGAGCCCGGACCGAGCCAAGGCCCTCACGCGCGTGGTGGAAGCCACGCAGCAGCGTTCCACGACGGAGTTTTCCCACGCCGCCCACAGGGACCAGCTCGCCGAGGGCTGCTTCGCCTGCCACGCCTTCCAGGGCCAGGACGACGGCGACCCGCGCGCGGTGCCGGTGCTGCTCGAGGGAGTCGCCGACTGCACCAAGTGCCACGGCGAGCATCGCAACATCGCCGCGGGGGCCTGCAGCTTCTGCCACCCCGCGCGCCCCCAGGGCGAAGCGGGGACGGCCAACTTGTTCCGCGGCGAGCGTCCCTCGCGCCAGGACTGGCCCGCGGGCTTCCAATTCGCCCACTTCAGCGGCGCCAAGGACCGGGGGCACGCTTCCTACGTGCTCCCCGACGGCATCCACGCCGAGAAGGGCTGCGGCGAATGCCACTCCCTGGAAAACCTGGCCCAGGCGAAGCGCGTGCGCGACGTCTCCGTGCCCGATTCCCGCGGCTGGCTGTGCGTGGATTGCCACGCCAACAACCGCGGCTGGTTCCACTGGAGCCTGCCCGATCCCAAAGAGGCGCCCGCGCGGCTGCGCTAGGTGCTGCTCCTCGGCCGGGGGCTCCTGGGGCCCCGACCGACGCGCGTGGCGCGCCCCGGAAGCGGGCAGGGCTTTGCGGCCGGCCCGAGGTCCCAGGCGATGGTCTTAGAGCCCGTTCTGGAACCTGTGGGGTCTCTTGGGTGTTCCGGGGCCGCGATCCGCAAGGCGCGGCGACGACGCGTATTCGCCTGGCAATACCGGAGGAGGCGCAACGACGCGGGCGAGGGGCCGCGAGCCACGGGCGGCCAAGGGACCACAGGTTAGCGATGCTCTTAGCGCGTCAGCGGAGGTCCGAAGCCCGGGAAGCCGCCGGGGTTGATCGACTGGGGCCCGCCGAGGTCGTTGCCGAAGGCGGCGCGGTACTCGTCGCGCCACTTGGGGTTGGAGAGCAGTTGCTTGACCGCCGCGTTCTTCGTTTGCCGCGCCGCGTTGAGCGCGGCGTTCTCGTCGCAGGGCGTGACGTCGTGCCAGTGGCACTCGATGCAGGCGATGTCGTCGTAGAAGTACTGGATCAGCTCCAGCTCCTGCGGCGTGCCCTTGGAGGCCTTGTTCTTGGCGCGGCGGCCGTCGTGGGGCGTGACCAGTCTTCCCGACGTGGCGACGATGGAGATGGCGATGGGTTCGGGGTCCGCGGCCGGCGCGGAGCCCAGGGGGAACGCCTGGGGCATCACCTGGTGACAGGTGGTGCACTTCGCCTCGCCCTCGTGGCGCTGGTATCCGCCGCCGAAGGCGAGGCGCGCGCGCTCGACCTCCACGGTCTGGCCCTTGGCCGGCACACCCGCGGCGTGACAGCGGGCGCAGGACGCCACGGTGGACGCCGTGAAGCGGTTGCGCGGGGCCTCGGCCACCTCGCCGTGGCCGTGGCAGCCGGTGCACTCGGCGATCTTGTCGGCCAGCACGATGCGCGCGGGCCCGGCGGCGGCACCGGCTGCCGCGGGTGCGGGCTCCGACAGGTGGCAGTCGGCGCAGGTGATCGGCGCTCCCTTGCCGTTCTTCTTGCCCACGTGGCGCGCGTGGTCGAAGCGGTGGGCGCTGGTGCGCGGCGTGGCCGAGGGAATGGCCGTGGGGGCCCGTTCGCCGTGGCACTCCACGCATCCGGAGGCGTCGAAAGTGGCCGCGAGGCTCCCCAACTCCGCGGATCGCGCCACGGCCGAGTGGCACTTGAGGCACACGGCGTTGGGGTCCTTGGCCGTCCGGGCCACCAAGCCCATCAGCACGTGCGTGGCGTGATCGAAGGCCCGCGCCACGATGTGCGAGGGCTGTTCGCCCAGCTTGGCCCGGTGACAATCCGCGCAATTTTCCGGAGCGTCCGCTTCGCGCCCCTTGGAAATGAACTTGTGGCTCTGGCGTTCGAAGGTGAACGTCTCCGGATCCACACGCGTGATCGGCTCCCGCGGCCGATTGTCGGCCATGGCGTGGTGGGTGGTCAGGGACGAGGGCTGGATGGCATGGCAGCGCGCGCACTCGTCAGTGTCACCGTGGTTCTGCACCGCCATTTCGGTGTGGCAGGTGACGCAGCCCCCGTAGGAACCCCGCTGGTCGGCGGGCTCGAGGAACTCGCGCAGGCCGAATCCGCGGACGTTGGCGACGGCCTTGGGGGTGGGTGACGGCGTTGCGCCCTCGAACACGTGGCAGGCGAGGCAGCCCTCGCGGGCGAGCTTGTCGGAGGCCGCCTTCGGGACCCTGGGATGGGGAACTGCGCCCGACGGGGGCCCGGCAGCCTGGTGCTGGGCATGGGAGAACACGCCGCGGGTGGGACTCGTGCGGCGGAAGGCCGATCCGTCGGGCCCCTTGCGCGAGGCCTCGAACTGCATTCCGACGTGGCACTTGGCGCAGGCCTCGGTGTCGAACTGGGGCTCGGCCAGGGAATCCGGCCGGCCCTCCGCGAGCCGCGAGTGGCAGGTGCGGCAGGCGTCCTGATTGCCGGAGGCGAGTTCCGCCTCCGAGAGGTGCGCGGCGTGGCTGAACACGGCCGGGCCCCGGGAGTCGGAGGCTTCCTTCGCTTGCTCGGTCAAGCCGCGGTTGAAGCTCCGGCGCACGGCGGGTGAGGAGTCGTCATGGCACTTGACGCAGTAGGCCTTGCCCTCGAGGTTGTCCGTGGGCAGCCGGATCTCCCAGGCCGGTCGATTGCGCGTGCCGGTGTCCTTGTAGTGGCACTCGGCGCAGTCGAGGGGCTCACCGCTCTCGCGGTGGACGAGGTGATCGCCGTGCTTGAACAGTCGATCCGCCTCGTCGGCGGGTTGGACGCGGGACTTCGAGGTGTCCAGGCGTTGGCCGTTGGTCTCCCGGAAGTAGCCGTCGGGGTCGTGGCAGCGGTCGCAGCGGTCGATGGGCCGGGCCAGCTGCGCGGGCGGCACGTCCTTGCGATAGTCATGGCAACCGCGGCAGTCTCGCGCCACCTCGCCCTCCCGCAGGGCGAGCTTCTTGTCCACCGCCGCGCGGCTCGACCAATAGGGAGAGACGTGCTTCTTGTGGTCGAACACCACGCCGTCGCCAAGCTCCGCGGCGGGGCCGTGGCTCTCCGACACGGCGGTCGGAGCCGTGGAGCCCGGGCCGGCGCCCGGCGCGGGCTTCGGATCCTTGGACGCCAGAATCGCCGAGGGCCCCGCGGCGAGGAGCAAGAGCAGCGCGAGCGCGCGAAGCAGGAGGAACCAGGGCAAGGGGGTTCTCGGCGGGGGTGGACGCGGCCGGGGCGGGGTTCGGGAGCGGCGACAAGATGGCACAAACGCGCAGCCTGGGGAAGGGACGCCGGGCGGGGCCGGGGACCGGGTGGCGCCGTGCCCGGCGGTACGATGGAGCCGATGGGATCCCCCCGCGAGAAGCAGCCGCCCGGCGACGCTGTGCCCGCGGACCGGGACCACGCCGTGTCCCTGCAGGTCGGTGAGTTCCTGTTGCTGCGGCGCCTGGGCAGCGGTGCCTTCGGCGAGGTCTGGCTCGCGCGGCGCGCCGCCGGGGCGGCGGGCGGCGAGGAGGTGCCGGTGGCCCTCAAGGTGCTGCGTGACTCCGTGGCCCGGGACCCCGAGGCCCGCAAGCGCTTCGAGCGGGAGAGCCGCGCGGCCCTCGGCCTGCGCCATCCCCACGTGGTCGCCGCCCTGGGAGGAGGCCTCCACGGGGGCCGGCCCTATCTGGTGTCCGAGTACGTCGCCGGCGGCAGCCTCCAGGAGCGCCTCGACCGCGCGGGCCCCCTGGAGGACGACGGGACGGTGATGCTGGCCGCGGACCTGCTGTCGGGACTCGCCGCCGTCCACGACGCGGGCCTGGTGCACCGCGATCTCAAGCCCGCCAACGTCCTGCTGGATTCGGGCGGCCGGGCGAAGATCGCCGACTTGGGGCTCGCGCGGCCGGTTTCGGCCCAGCGCACGATGTTGACCGCCGCCGACGAGGTCGTGGGCACGCCCGCGTACATGGCGCCCGAGCAGATCACCGACGGCTGCGAGGTGGACATCCGCGCCGACCTCTACGCCTTGGGCGTGATGCTCTTTCGCGCGCGGAGCGGGCAGTTGCCCTTCGACGCGGCGGACGTGCTTTCCCTGCTGCGCCAGAAGACCACGGGCTCGGCGAAGAGCCTCCGGGCGTGCCAAGGGGTTGCGCGGCCCCTGGCGGATTTCGTGGGCCGCCTGCTCGCGCGCCGGCGCGAGGACCGACCGTCGAACCCCGCCGAGGCGCTGGCGGAGTTGCGCGCCGCCGCTTCGTTGGCCCTCAGGCCTGGGCTCGGCCAAGACGCTTCGCCCCGGAGCGTGCCCCTGGAGGCCTTGCCGGGGACCCTGCCCGATGGACCCGGGCCGCGCGGGGGAGGATCGTCCCCGGTGGACGCGGCGCACGCCGCCACGCTGCCCCTGGACGAAGTGCGGCTTCTCCCTGGAGGGGCCGAGGTGCAGTGCCTGCGGGGGCCCGACGGAGAGCTGCTCACGGTGTTCACCGCCGAGGAGCTGGTGCTCGGCCGCGACGCCGCGGATGCGGACCCCGGGCGACTGTGCCTGCGCCTCTTGCCCTCAGGCCCCCGGGCCCAGGACTCCCTGCGCATCTCCTCGTCCCACCTGGCCCTGCGACGCACCGACCAGGGTTGGTCGGCGCGGGACTTGGGTTCCAGCCACGGCACGACCCTGGACGGTCGACGTCTCGAGCCTGGAGTCGAAGCGTCTGTGGTCCACGGAGCCCGGATCGTGCTCGCGGGGGTGCTCGAGTTGCGGGTGGAGTGTCTGCCCCGTCCGGAAGCGTCAGGTCCCGGACCCGGGCGCCCCGCCCCGCCGAGCCTGCTGCTCACCCGATCGGACAACGGCGCCCACCAGCGCTACCTGCTGCTGGCGTCCCCGGTGGCGCTGGATTTCCGTGCGCGACCGGTTGCGTTGGGCCGCGGCGCGGCGATCCTCTCCGCCAGCGGCGGCGCGCTACAGTGGCTCGCCGCGCCTCCCCCCGGAGTTGGTTGGACCGCCCGCCGTCCCCAGGATCCCAAGTCCTGAAGCCCCCATGCTGATCGTCACCCACGTCTCGGACTCTTCCCTCGCCGGCACGAAGCAGACCTTCGACTCCCGGCGGGTGCGGGTGGGACGCAAGCCTGAATGCGAGGTGCGCTTCGACTCCCAGCGCGACATTTCGGTTTCCGGGGACCACGCCGAGGTGCGCGTGGAATCGGGCCGAATCCTGGTGCGCGATCTGGGCTCCACGAACGGGACCTTCCTGGGCGAGCAGCGCTTGCAGGGTGAGACCGTGGTCGGGCCGGACGACGTGGTGCGCCTGGGCGCCAACGGGCCTCGGTTGCGCTTCGCCCTGGGAGCCCTCACCGCGGAAACCTTCGTGGAAACACCGGGCGTTGGGCGCGCGTCTGGGGATGAACAGCGCGGCGCGGCTCTCCATGGGGGGGCCGGTGGCAAGCAAGGCGTGGGGATGGAGACCCTGCATCGCGTGGTCGGCTCCGAGCGGGCCAAGGCGCGGCGGAGCCTTGGGATTGCCGGGGGCAGCGTGCTCGTGGTGGCCCTTGCTCTGGCCGGCTGGCAGTACCTGCGGCAGGCGGACACGGAGCGCACGGTGCGCAAGACACAGGACGAGGTCGAGCAGAGTCGCCTGGCGGCGGAGGAGGCCCGTGAGTTGGCTGCGCGCACGCGGACGGAGCTGGACCGCACCCTGGCGGACGTCCGGACGCGCCACGCCGAGGAGCTCGCCGCGCTCAAGGGCGAGTTGTCGGCGGGGGAGAGGAAAGTCTCCAGCCTGATCGTCGAGATCGAAGGCAGCAGCCGAGCCCTGGCCGAAATGCAGGCCAAGAGCGAGGTGGAGACCGCGGCCGAGCGCGAATTGCGCCGCGAGCTCGAAGCCAAGGTCCAAACGCTCGGCGAGGACCTGGCCCAGCAGGAGAGCGCCCTGCGCGAGCAGGCCGGCAAGGCCGCCCCCGATTGGGCGGGTCTCGTGTCGCGCTATCAACAGAGCCTGTTCCTCTGCCTGGCCCAGACCGCCCCCGACGCCAACGGCAGTTTCTCCCAGTCCATCGGCACCGCCTGGGTGTGCCGGGCCGACGGAGTGCTCGCCACCAACGCCCACGTGGCCGAGTTCATGAAGGACCGGGCCAGTTGGTCCCTGATCGCCTGCGTGCAGAACGACACCGGCCGCCTGTTCGAGGTGCGCGAGATCCTGCTGCACCCGGGCTACACCGGCCGGCCGGATTCACCCGATGTGGCCCTGATGCGCCTCGACACCCAGGGCGTGGAGTTGGTGCCCCTGGCGCTGGCGGACTCCGCGGAACTGAGGGCCCTGCGCATCGGCACCCAGCTCGGCACCCTGGGCTATCCGGGCGAACTGACGTTGCAGTACGTGAGCCAACAGGCCCTCACCGGGGAGTTGACCACGGCCCAGGCCACCTTCAAGGACGGCTGGATCGGGCGCATCCTCGACTTCCAGGGCGCTCGGGCCGGATTCGAGCAGAGCCACTCGATCCAACACTCGGCCAGCCTCTCGGGCGGGACCTCCGGCTCGCCCATGTTCACCGCGGACGGCAAGGTGGTGGCCCTCAACAACGCCGGCCGCGACCTGATGGTGAAGGTGCAGGCGCGTTCGGGCACGGGCGATCAGGTGGAGCGCATGCCCAACCCCGCGGAAATCGGCTACGCGGTGCGCGTGGACCTGCTGGCGGAGCTTCTGCGTGACAGCGGCTGGTGATTCGGGCGCGGCGGCGCACCTGCGCTCGCTGTGGGTGCCGACCCTGGGCGACGGGGACTGGTCCGGTCTGTCTCCGGAGCGCAGCTATCGGCCGCCGGAAACACAAGCGGATTTGCCCCTGACCGAGGCCGACGCAACCCTCTCGGGTCTCGGCACCCTGGGGGGCAAGCCCGGGCGCGGGGAAACGCAAACCGCCCCCGACGCCACGCTTTCCGCGCGGCCTACGTTGGGCGGGGAGCGCGCTGCCCCAGGGGCTCCAGTTCCAGGACCCGCGCTCGCGGGCTTCGATTTGCTCGGGGAAGTGGGCCGGGGCGGCATGGGCGTGGTGTTCCGCGCGCGCCAGCGCTCCCTGGCCCGCGACGTGGCGATCAAGTTGATCCGCAGTGGGGGCACGGCCCCGAGCGTCCGCGGCCAATTCGTGGCCGAAGCCCTGGTGAACGGGCTCCTGGATCACCCCAACATCGTGCCGGTGCACGAGCTCGGCACCACCGATCAGGGCGAGGTGTTCCTGGCCATGAAGCTCGTGGGGGGCAGCACCTGGCGCGAGCTTTTGCACCCGCGGGGCTTCGTGGGGCCCGCGGCGGATCTCGAGCGCCACCTGGGGATTCTGCAAGCGGTGGCCAACGCGGTCGCCTTCGCCCATTCCAAGGGCATCGTCCATCGGGACCTGAAGCCCGAGAACGTCATGGTGGGCTCCTTCGGCGAGGTGCTCGTCATGGACTGGGGCATCGCGGTGGACGTGCGCGAGCGGGTGGAGAGCGATGCCCGCACGCGCCACAAGTCCACGATCCAGTCCCCTTCCGGAACGCCGGCCTACATGCCGCCGGAATTGGCCCTGGGCCGCGGTTCGGACATCGGGCCCTGGACCGACACCTATTTGCTGGGTGCGATCCTGCACGAGATCCTCACGGGCCGGCCGCCCCATGCCGGGGCCAACCTGCTCGAGGTGCTGCTGGCCGCCGGTGAATCCCGGCCGCCGCGCCTCCCCGAGGGGACACCCGGCGGACTCGCGCGGGTGTGCACCCGCGCCCTGGAGGCCGATCCCGCGCGCCGCTATCGCAGCGTGGCCGAGTTCCAGGCGGCCCTGGGAGATTTCCTGCAGCACCGGGCCTCGGAACGGATTGCCGAGGAGGCGCGCCGCACCCTGGCGCAGGTGGGGGGCTCGTCCCGGGCCGACGAAGCGGCGCGGACCCGGCGCTACGGTCAGTTCGCGGAGGCCATCGCCGGGTTCCGGCAGGCGCTGGTGCTCTGGGACGAAAACGACTCCGCGCGAGCGGGAGAGCGCGAGGCGCGCGTGGCCTTCGCGCGAGCTGCCCTGGAGTCCGGCGACGTGGTCCTGGCCCAGACCCAGATCGAGGCCCTGCCCGCCGGGGACGCCGAGGCCGCCGTGCTGCGCCGTGAGCACCTGGAGCTGTGCGCCGCCCGCGACCGGGCCAGGGCCATGGCCCTGCGCATGAAGCGCGCCCTGATCGGCGGCACGGTGCTCTTGATCGTCGGCCTGGGGACCGGCCTCTCTCTCCTCATCCGCGAGCAGTGGAAGAGTGCCTGGACGGTGCGCGACACCCATCAGAAGCAGGAGGCCCTGGCGGCTCGGGAGACGGCCCTGGCCAACGGGGCCCTGATTCGCCGCGCGGTGCACGGGAACGCGCCCTTGGAACTGGTGCTGCTGGCCGAGGGCAACGGAGACTTTTCGGGAAACGCCGAGATCGCGGGACTGTTCGAGGACTTGGACGAGGGCGACCGGACGCTCGCGTGGGCTTCGAACGTCAACCTGCTCCTGTTCTGCGACGGCGTCGGGGGCGACGTCGTGCTCGCGCGCCCGGGCCCCCGCGGGGAGCGCATGCGGCTGGGCCTCTTCGGCGCCGAGGCTCTCTGCGGCGCCCTGAGCGAGGAGGGACGCTTTTGCGCCTTGGCCACGGACTCCGGCGAGGTGCGGGCCTACGCGCTGCGCGATGCCGTCGCCGACGACCACGGCCGACTGCGGCTGTGGGAGGGGAGCCGGCGGGCGCGCCGCCCACGGCCCTGGCCCTGGATTCCTCGGCGGTGACCCTGGCCGTGGCCCAGGCGAGTCGAGCGAGGCTCTTCGATCTGCCCGCGGGCACGCCCTCGGCGCCGCCGTGGAGGCCTCCGGCCAGATCCGGCGGCTCGAGTTCCGCGGAGCCGAGTTGTTCGTGGTGGCGCGGGCGGGGGATGGCACCGAGGTGCTGCGCTGCGACGGCCGCACCGGGGCGGTCCTGGGCCGGCTGACCGTGGACTCAACGCCCTGAGGGCGCGTCCCCGTCCTGCATCTGGTCCTGGGCCGAGCGCACGGGTGTCGCGGCTCCGAGGACCGCGACAATGCTCACCAAGAGGCCCGCGGCGGCCAGGGCGAACAGCAGCTTTGTCGCTCCGCCGTGGCCCGCAGCGGCCCGGCGCCAAAGGAAGAAGCACAAGAGGATCAGCACCAGGGAAACCACGAATCCGCCCAGCCCCGCGAGCCAGGCAGAGGCCTGCCAGAGCATCTGGGCCAGCTTCGGGAGCATGACCCCTTCTTCCGCCATGGGGCGCACGTAGACCTGACCGCTGACGATCACGCCTCCCAGCGCCAGGGCGCCCATGGCGGCCGCGAGTCCGGCGGCAAGGTGCGCGATCCAGGGGCTGCTGGTCAGTTCGGCGTGGGCCGTGCCGTAGTCGGGCTGTGCCATGGGGGTCTGGGGCGGAAAGCGCCGTGGCGCGGTTCGAAGGTCCGTTTCTGGCGTACGGGCCCATGGTACCGCTTGCCACGACCGCGTTCCTCGGGCCCCTGGGACCGTGATCCCCGCCCCGCGGGGGCCCTGCGGCGTTGCGGTGGAAGCGCGGGGCCCAAGACCGGGAAGCCGGCCAGAAAGCCGGGTCGGGATTTCCCGGGCAGCAGTCCTGGAAGCAGTAGCATGGTCCCGGGAGGGCAATGCCATGGTCAGCGGGATTTCCTGCCGGTGCGCTCGATTCGGAGCTTCGATCCTCGTCCTCGGGGCCGCCCTGTGCGGAGAGGCCCAAGCCCAATTGTTCCAATTGGCGCCCCAGCAAGTTCCCCAGGGCGCGCCCTTCAACGCCTCCTACACGGAGAACGTCGACTTCGCCGACGTGGATCAGGACGGCGACTGGGACGTGGTTTCCGCCGACGGCGGCGACTTCGGCAACGACCAGAATCGACTGTGGATCAACATGGGCGGCGCCCAGGGCGGTGCCCTCGGGTTTTTCGAGGATCGCACGACGCTGCAGTGCCCCTCGGTGCTCGACGCGAGCCGCGACGTGGACTTCGTCGACGTGGACGGCGACGGCGACGCCGACCTCTTCGTGTCCAACACGTCCCAGATCTCCAATCAGTCCAATCGCTGGTGGATCAACATGGGCGGCGCCCAGGGCGGCAGCGCGGGGTTCTTCAGCGACCAGACCGCCGCGCGCTACGTCGACGTGGGAGTCAACAACGGCGTGAGCCAGTCCTCGGTGGCCCCAAGCCTGGTGCTGGCGGGCGGCGGTTACGTGGACTGGTCCTGCGATTCGGCCTTCGCCGACCTCGACGGCGACGGCGCCATGGACCTGTTCCAGAGCACCTACGGATCCCTGTCGGCCGGGCTCGTGCCCGCGCGCGTCTTCCTCAACGACGGCGTGGGGTTCTTCTCCGAGTTCAATCCCAGCGGATTCCAACTTGGCGGAACGGAGCTCTTCGACGGCGACCCCGCCCTGTGGGCCCAGGGACTGCAGCAGCATCAGACCACGAACACCATGGGCCAATTCGCCGACGTGGCCACCGTGGGCATGTCCGTGAATCTGGGGGACATCGACGGGGACTTCGACCTCGACGTGCTCCACGGCGAGAAGTACGAGCTGCCGCGCATGTTCAGGAATCTCTCCGTGGAGCAGGGGGGCCTGCTCAGCCTGCGCGACGTTTCCAACGCGGTCTACCCGCCCAACTGGTCCAGCGGCTCGGGCAAGTACCAGCAGGTCTTCGGCGACCTGGACGAGGACGGCGATCTCGACATCTACGGGATGAACTGGGTGGATTTTTGCGACAGCGTGCTGACCAACGACGGCAGCGGCGTGTTCAGCAGCGTGGCCGTGGCCAACTCCTGTCCCTGTGAGAGCGAAGCCGACCTGATCGACTTCGACAGCGACGGCGACCTCGACGTGCTCATGACGCGCCTCACGGGCCAGGAACGCCTGCAGGAGAACACCGGCGGCTCGGGGGTTTTCCAGTTCGCCCTGACCCAGGGCGTGCTGCCCGTGGACGGCTCGCGCTCCTGGGGCCTGGACGTGTGCGACGTGGACCTCGACGGCGATCCCGACGTCCTGGTGGCCAACGACCAGAACGAGGCCAACGCGTTGATGCTCAACGGCTCGGCCCTCTCGGACACCAGCGCGCCGCGCGTCGATCGGCTGGAGCAGGTGCAGGACCGCAATGCCGGCAGCGCGCCCACGGTCGTGCGCGCGGCCGTGTTCGACAACGCCGAGGAGTACATGACGGCCTTCGCGGACGTGGAGCTTGAGTACTCCGTTTCCTCGGGGCCCTTCCTGTCCGTCCCCATGGCGTGGTCAGGCGGGCAGATCTTCCGCGGCGAGATCCCGGGGCTGCTGGTGGGCCAGGTCGCCTACCGCGTCAGGGCCACGGATGGGGCGGGGAACACCGGCGTCTCGGTGACGCGCTCGTTCCTGGTCGGTCCGTGCACGGGCGAACCCGGCGTCTACTGCTCCGCCAAGACCAATTCCTGCGCAGGGTTGCCCTCGATCAGCTTCAGCGGCGTGCCCAGCGTCTCCGCCACAGCAGGTTTCCTGATCGAGAGTTCGGGCGCGCGGGCCGCGAAGCCGGGACTCCTGCTCTACGGACCCAACGGACCGGCGAGCCTCTCCTTCGACGGCGGCACCCTGTGCGTGGCGCCCCAGGGGCTGCGCCGCGGGCCGCCGGTGATCTCCCTGGGGGGAACCCCAGGGCCGGTGTGCGACGCGCTGTTCCGGCTGGACATGAACGCCTTTGCCTCGGGCAATGGGGGCGGCAATCCGGCGGCGTTCCTCTCCGTCGTGGGCCAGCACGTGCACGTGCAGTGGTGGGGGCGGGATTCCACGGCCGTGGGCAGCTTCCTCTCCAACGCGCTGCAGTACCACGTTTGCCCCTGAGAGCCGACCCAGGACCCCGGGTCGGCCCGGCAGGTGCTGGGACGCGTCCTCAGTAGCCGACGGTGAAGTCGATCCCGTTGGAGAGCGTCGAGTTGTTGGGCGGCAGGAACCCGTTGTCACGGCCCCAGAACTGCGCGTAGACGCGCGTGCCGGGCGCCTGCAGGTAGGCCGCGGGCAGACCGCCCAGTCCGCCCACCGCGAAGGTGTTCATGTCGAGGATGTAGGTCCCCGAGCAGTCGTTCGGCGGCGGATTGCCTCCGCTGTTCAAGGGAATCGAGCGCCGGACCGGGGAGCTCACGCACAGGATTCCACCCTGGAAGGGCCCGCTGGCGGGGCCGGCGTTCGTGTACAGCAAGAGGCCCGGCTTGTTGTTGATCACGTTGGTCGCCGCCAGGTCGAAACCGGAGCCCGCGGTCGCGCTCGGCACGCCGCTGGCGGCCATGCTGGGCACGCAGCCCAGACTGTTGGTCTTGGGCGTGCAGTAGGCGGTGGGAGGCGCGGGCGGCGTGAAGGTGATCTCCAGGATGGGCTTGAACTGGGGGAGACTCTCCCGGGTCTCGAACTTCTTGGCGGAGACGCTGCCGGACTCCGGGCCGCGAACGATCCAGCCGAAGTTGGTCGCGGGCGAATTCACCAGCCTC
>JADJQU010000006.1 GCA_016712565.1 Planctomycetota bacterium
GGATCACCACCACGCGCAGGTCCGCCGGCAGGTCCGCGCGCAGTCGTTCCAGGCGCTGCTTGACGCCGTCGATGACCTCGACCGTGTTGGCACCCGACTGACGACGCACCTCCAGGGTCACGCAGGGCTCGCCGTCGAGGCGCGCCAGGGGAGCGCACCTCCTTGGTGCCGTCCTCGATGCGCGCCAAATCGGAGAGCCGCACGGGGCGCGTGTCCCGCACCGCGACCACGAGATCCTCGAAATCCCGGGGTTCGCGCAGTCGACCCAGGGTGCGCAGCACGGTCTCGTGCTCGGTGCCGGTGACATTGCCGCCGGGGAGTTCCACGTTCTGACGCCGCAAGGCGTCGCGCACGGCGCCGATGGACAAGCCGTGGGCTTCCAGCCGGCCGGCATCCACCAGGACATGGATGGCGCGTTCCGCCGCGCCCACCAGGCGCACCTCGCCCACGCCCAGGGAGTTCTCGATCTGGGGCTTGATCAGCTTGTCGGCGATTTCCGACAGCTCCCGCAGGGGCCGATCCGCGGCCAGGGCGAAGGTCAGGACCGGCGATTGATCGTTGTCGAACTTCGAGACGATCGGGGCCTCGATCTCCGGCGGCAAGTCCCGCAACACGGCCGCCACGCGATCGCGCACGTCCTGGGCCGCCGAATCGATGTCGCGCTCCAGGGCGAAGGTGATCATCACCACGAAGGAGTTGCCGGCGGAGATCGAGCGCAATTGCTCGATGCCGTCGACCGTGTTGACGGCCTCCTCGATGCGCTGGCTCACCAGCGTTTCCACTTCCTCCACCGAGGCCCCCGGCAGGGTCGAACGCACGCTGACCGTGGGCAAGTCCACGGCCGGGAAGCGGTCGACCCGCAGGCGCAGGAAACTCGCCGCGCCGACCACCACCAGCGTGGCGATCACCATGGTCGCGAACACGGGGCGGCGGATGAACAGGTCGACGAGTGCGCGCACGGGGCTACTCGAGGATCGAAAGGCGCGCGCCGCCCTGGAGCCGGCCCGGGTCGAGCACGACCAGCTCGCCGGGCTCGAGGCCTTCGAGCACCTCCAGCCGGAGCTCCTCGATTCTGACCGATGCGCACCTGTCGTTCCGCGGCGAGGCCGTCCTTGGCCACGAAGACCTTCTCGACACCCGCGAAGCGCACCAGGGCCGCGGGGGGGATCGACAACGTCAGCGCCGCGGCGTCGAGCACCAGCTCGGCGCGGACGAAGCTGCCGGCGCGCAGCACGCCCCCCGGATTGGGCACGTCCGCCTCCACCAGGAGGGCGCGGTCCGCGGCCGTGAGCGCCGGCGCCACGCGGGCCACGTGCGTCAGGATCGGCGGCGCGCCCGAGTCGGGTCGCGCCCGGATCTCCATTCCCGGCGCCACGGCCGCGGAATGCTGCTCGGGCAGGGAGAGCACGAGCCGCAGCGGATCGTCGCGCAGGAGCCGCGCGATGGGGCTCCCCGGCGCGAGATAGTCGCCCGTGCCCGCGAGGCGCTGGGCCACCACGCCGTCGAAGGGCGACGCGATCTCCGTGTCCAAGACCGCCTGCTGGGCGATGGCGAACTCCGCTTCGCGCTGGACCAGGGTCGCCCGCCGGGTGGCCAGGGTCTCGCGGGCCGCCGCGAGCCGGCTCTCGGCCGCGGCAAGCTCCGAGGCGCTGGCGTCCAACGCGGACTGGGTCGTGGCTCCACCCTGGAGCAGCTGGACTTGGCGGCCGTGTTCCCTGCCCGCCTGCTCCAAGACCACCCGAGCCTCGCGCACCACGGGCGACTGCTCCGGGTCGAACGCTATGGCGGTCATTCCGGGTGCAAGCCCCAGCGCCGCCCGCGCCACCCGGGCGTTGGCCAGGGCGCGCGCCGCCTCCAGCTCGAAGTCGCGCCGGTCCAGCCGGGCGATCACCTGTCCGCGGGTCACGCGCGTTCCCACGTCCACCGCGAGTTCCGTCAGTCGACCGGAGAGCGGCGAAGTCAGCGTGGCGGTTTCCGCGGGCTCCAGTTCGCCGGTGACTCGCAAGGTGCGGGCCCAGGTTTCCCGGCTCGCCGCGGCCACCTTGACTTCACGGGGCGCCGCGGCCCCGGGCTCGCCGGACGGAGAAGGGGGGGCCTGGGGTTCCCTCGCGCAGGCGGCCAGGGCGAGCGCCAGCGGCGCCGCCAGGGCGGCGGCGAAGAACCTACGGGCGCGGGCCCGCCGGGGCGGTCCTTGGGCGTGGCTCTGGTTCAACATGACTGGTCCGGCGCTCGGGGCAGGGTCATCATGGCGCCCCCAGCTCCCCGGGGCCAGTCGGGCTCCGAGCCGAATACTGGAGCGGGCGTCGAGTAATCGGCGCCGGGGCCGGGGTTACGCTGTTCGCAGCCTCCGGCACCCTCCGGCGCCCGGCGCGCCCGTTCCGCCCGCCCCTCCCCAACTGCCACGCCCGCGATGTTCGACCTGAAGAGCCTGCTCACCTCCGTTGCCGCGGACGCCATGGGCCTGCGGCGCAAGCGCCACCACCGTGCCCTGGGATTCCTGGGCGGAATCGGCGCCGCCGGGCCTTCCCGGTGCGCTGGGGCGCCGCGGGGGCCGCCGCGGCTCGTTCCTGAACACGTCGAGCCTGCTGGGCCTCGCGGGGCTCGCCGTGGGGGCCTACCAGATCTTCAAGGACAAGTCCGCTTCCTCCGCCCCCGCGCCGGTGGTCCCAGGGACCACGGTGGTGGGCGGCTCCGGTCGCGCCTTCGGAGGCTTTCCGGAGAGCTCCGCCCAGGGGCCGGAGCGCGCCGCGGGTCTGCCTCCGCTGCCCGGTCCGGTGGCCGCCGCGTCGCCGGATCCGAGCGACATGGCCATGCGCGCCGTGCGGCTGATGATCGCCGCGGCCCGCTGCGACGGGAACCTGGGGGAGGAGGAGCTGGGCCGGCTCGTCAGCCACGCCCGCGACGCCGGCCTCGAAGAGGAAATGCGCCGCGAGTGGCAGTCGCCGCGGCCGCTGGCGGAAATCTGCGCCGGGGTCACCGATCCCCGCCAGCGCCGCGACCTGTATGTGCTCGCCTATGCCGTGCTGCGCGCCGACGACGAGGTCAGCGGCGCCGAGCGCGTGTTCCTGGCCGGGCTCGCCTCGCGCCTCGCGCTTTCGCCCGACGAAGCCGCCGGCTTCGAGCGCGACACCGCGAGCCAGATCGACCAGATGTCCTGATCCCCATTCCCCCCTCCCGCACCCAGTCCCCATGAGCGAAGCCCCCCAGTGGTACATGGCCATCGGCGGCCATCAGGTCGGCCCGGTTTCCGCCGCGGAAATCGTCTCCAACGTCAAGAACGGCAGCATCGACGGCGGCACGCTGGTGTTCACCGCCGGCATGTCCAACTGGACGCCGCTGCAACAGGTGCCGCAGTTCGCGCAGCACCTGCGCGCCTCGGTCCTCGGCGTGCCGACGGCGTCCGCGGGGGCCTTCGGGAACTCGCCCTCGCCGCGCCCCTCCGTGCCGGGCCGGCGCGCCCACGAGATCGACTTCGAATTGCGGGGCGCGGAGATGCAGTTCGTCGAGGTGTCCCTGGATCCCGGCGAGAGCGCGGTCGCCGAGGCGGGCACGATGATGTACATGACCCAGGGGATCGACTTGGAGACGATCTTCGGCGACGGAAGCAAGCCGAAGACCGGCGTCCTGGACGCGCTCCTGGGCGCGGGCAAGCGCCTCTTGACCGGCGAGAGCCTGTTCATGACCGTCTTCACCAACTCCGGTCAAGGAATCGGGCGCGTGGCCTTCGCCGCGCCCTATGCCGGCCACATCCTGCCCATGGACCTGCGCGCCCTGGGCGGCACGCTGATCTGTCAGAAGGACTCGTTCCTGTGCGCCGCCCGCGGGGTGGCCATGTCGATCGCCTTCCAGAAGCGTCTGGGCGTGGGCCTGTTCGGCGGCGAGGGATTCATCATGCAGCGGCTGGAGGGCGACGGTCTGTGCTTCGTCCACGCGGGCGGCACCGTGCAGGCCCTGGACCTGGCCGCGGGTGAGACCCTGCGGGTGGACACGGGTTGCCTGGTGGCGCTGCAGCCCACGGTGGACTACGACATCCAATACGTCGGCAAGATCAAGACGGCGCTGTTCGGCGGCGAGGGTCTGTTCTTCGTCAAGCTGACCGGGCCCGGCAAGGTCTGGCTCCAGTCCCTGCCGCTCTCCCGGCTGGCGGACCGCATCTACAAGGCCGCACCTCAGAACGGCCGCCGCAAGGAGGAGGGGTCCGTGCTCGACGCCGCCTTCGGGTTGGGGAACCTGCTGGACGGCGACCGCTAGCCCACGGACACGGCCTGAATCCGAACGCGGCGCCCGGAAGGGAAATCCAAGGGCCGTCGTCCGTGGCCTAAGAGCACGTCCAAAGCCTGCGGGGCCCCGGGCTCGGCGCCGTTGCGCCTCGATTGCCACAACGCTCCCCCTACGACCGGCCGCAAACAGGGCGCGAATGGGCCAGGGTCGATACGCTGAACACATGTCCCGACGCAAGCCCGTGGCATGGCTCGGTGCTCTCGCGTTCGCCGCCGCGGCCGTGCTGCTCTTCGCCTGGAAATTGCGCGAGGAGCCCGGCACCCGCGTCGAGCCGCTGCTGGACCCGAACGCGGTGGCGCTGGAGTCCTCGCCGTCCACGCCCGCCCCGACGCCGGCTCCCGCGGACGCGGCACCCGCGGGCGAACCGGCGCGCGCCGACGCGCCTCCCGAGCTGTTGGACCCCGGAGCGGAGGAAGTCGACGAATTCACGACTTCCGGTCTGCGGGAAGCGCGGGCCCCGGAGCGCGAGGTGACGCGCGTGATCGGCCGCGTGGTGGACTCCGAGGGGGAGCCGGTGGCCGGGGCGCGCGTGCTCGTGTCGTGCGCCCTCACTCTCGTGTCCGCGGAACTGGACGCACCGGCGAACCAAGGCCGGGTGCGCGAGGACCGCACCGACGCCCAGGGGCGCTTTCGGGTCGCGAACGTGGACTCCGGCTTGGCACGGCTCTCGGTGCGCCATGGCCGCCACGCGCCGTTCGACCTGCGGGATTTCGCGCTGCCGCCGGGCGAAGCCACCGACGTGGGGGAGCTGCAGCTCGCCGCGGGGACGGTGCTCGCGGGCCGGGTGCTGGACCCCGAGATGCGGCCCGTCGCGGGCGCGCGCATCGTGCGCACGCGGGCCCCGCTCCACGGTCCCGTGCACAAGCTGGGGGGCTTTTCTCGGTGGCCTTGGGGGAGAGCGACACGCTCGGCCGCTTTGAGCTTCCAGCCCTGGAGCGCGGTGACCTGACCCTGGTGGTGCGCGCGCAGGAATTCCCCGACGCGATCTTCGAGCTCGACACCCGCTCGCCCTCGCCGCAGCTCGCCGATCTGGAGCTGGTCCTGCAGCGCGGCGTGTCGATCGCGGGCCACGTGCGCGAGCACGACCCCTCGCGGACCGGGCCCCTGGAGGCCGTGGCCCTGCCCTACGACGGCATGCGCCTGCTCGCGGCCGCCCAACTGCCTGGCGCGACCGGGCCCCAGGGCGTGGAGGGCCCCGGCGGTGCCGATGGCCCCGGCGGAGCCGATGGCTCGTGGCTCGCCGACATCAAGGTCGGCGCGGTCGATCCCTTCGGACACTTCGAAGTGCCCGGGCTCGTCCCCGGCCGCGCCTACGCGCTGCGGGCGGTGCGCGCGGGCAAGGCGGACCGGCTTGATCCCAGGCAGCCGGATGCCTGGGCTCCCTTCTCGATCGCTGCCGCGGGCGCCCAGGACGTGGAGCTCGGCTACCTGCCAGGCTCGCGCATCGAGGTGCAGGCGCTGGATCGCTTCAGCGGCGCGCCCATCGAGCGTCTCCGGGTCCAGATCGAGGGCGCCTGGTCGGACGAGTTCCCCCCGCTGGACCCAGTGCTCCCCGTGCTGGGGGCGGGCCGCCTGCGGAGTCTCTGGCCCCAGGGCCGCGTCGTGCTCGAGAACCTGCGAGTGGGGGCCGCGGGCGGCTTCGAGCGGCCAGCGTCCGCCGAGGACGAGGACCGTTTCGCGACGCTGACGCTCAAGTCGCCCGGCTACGACGATCTCACGTTGCAGGGACTGCGCCTGGAGGCCGGTCAGTTCCTCGACCTGGGGCCGGTGACTCTCTCGCCGCTCGCGATCCAAAGCGTGCGCGTCAGCGACGCGGCCGACGGCAAGCCCCTGGCGGGGGCCCGGGCCGAGCTGTTCCTGGAGGCAGTCGCGAACCCCCCGGGACGCACGCGCTCCGAGGGGCTCACGGACGGCCGGGGGCTCGTGCGACTCACGGCGCTTCCCGCGGCCACGGCCGTGCTGGTGGTTTCGCGCTCCGGCTACGGGCCGGCGCGCTTCCTCATGCCCATGAACACCGCGCCGGGCCGGCCGGCCTTCGAGGCGCTGCTGCAGCGGGAAGCGCGCGTGCGGGTCCAGGTGCGCGACACGGGGGGAGTGCCCGCGCCCGCGGTGGAACTGGTGCTCGAGCGACAGCACATGCCCGACCGCATGTCCTGGCGGCGCACGGCGCGCACGGACGCCCTGGGACTGGCCGTCTTCACCGAGGTCCCCGTGGGCGTGTTCGATCTCTTCCCAGCGGCGCGCCTGGGGGTCGGGATTCGGAGCGGCGAGGGCCTGGGCCGCGACAACCGCCGGGTCGTCGAATTGTCGGCCGGCGCGGACTTCCTCGCGGAACTTGAGGTGCCCGCGCTTTCTCGACTCCGCGGCACGATCTGGATCGGGCGCGAGCCGCTGGTCAACGCGCGGCTCACCCTGGGCCCCCCGCGCGCGGACTTCGCCGGGCTGGGAACCGATCAGCAGCGCTTCGAGGCGGCCCGCAGCCTGCGCAGCGATTCCGAGGGCCGCTTCGGGCCCCTCGAACTCTCGGAGGGGAACTACGCGCTCCTGATCGAGCAGGCCGAACTCGGCGTGCGCACGTTGCGCAGCCTGCGCGTCGAGCGCGGGGAGAACGACGTGATTCTCGACGTGGACGACACGGCGATCACCGGCCACGTGGGGGACGCGCGCGGGGCGCCCCTGGCCGGGGTCCTCGTGCGCGCCTATGTGGACAGGCCGGGGCCCCGCGAGGACATTCGGCCCACGGAAGGGGAGTTCCTCGTGCCCTTCGAGGAGTACCGCACGCCGGTCGCGGCCTCGGTCACGGACGCCCAGGGCAACTACCGCCTGCGCTGTGTCCCGCCGGGCCGGCGGCTGGAGCTGTCGTTCTCGCTGGGGCGGCGCTCCATCGCGCGGCCCAGGATCCACGTGCCGTTGGGGCGAACCCTCGAGAACGTCAACGCGGCCCTGCCCGATCCCGGCGCGCTCGAACTCGTGCTCCACGCGCCGCTCCCGGCGCCGGGGCTGCACCACGGCGTGCGGATCGTGGGCCTCGACCAGCCGGAGGGCTTCTCGCTCTTCGGCGCCTCCTTCGCCCAGTCGGGCCCAGGGGCGGGCCGCGCCGTGTTCGACGAGCTCGTCCCCGGCCGCTGGGTGGTCCTGGTGGCGGCCGTGGACGCCTCCCTGGTGATCGTCGAGCAGCGCGAGCCGCAAGTGGTCGAGGTTCTGCCCGGGAAGACCACGGAGTTCAGCGTCGGCTGGTGAACGGTCGTCCTCGCGCGAGCGTCGGCGTAGAATCCAGCAGGCCGCGCCCCGCGCGTCCTCACACCATGGGCACACGATCCTCCCTCGCCGCTCCTCTGTCCCTCGCCGCCTCCGCGATTCCCACCGGCCCCCAGCGCGCGCCGCGCGGGACGACGCGCAGTTGCAAGACCTGGGCGGCCGAGGCTGCCCTGCGCATGCTGATGAACAACCTCGACCCCGAGGTGGCCGAGGATCCGGCGAACCTGATCGTCTACGGCGGCAGCGGCAAGGCGGCGCGCGACTGGCCCAGCTTCCAGGCCATCGTGGCCACCCTGCGGCGGCTGGAGAGCGACGAGACCCTGCTGGTGCAGTCGGGAAAACCCGTGGGCGTGTTCAAGACCCAAGCTTCGGCGCCGCGCGTCCTGATCGCCAACTCGAATCTGGTGGGTCGCTGGGCCACCTGGGAGCACTTCCGAGCCCTGGAAGCCGAGGGCAAGATGATGTACGGCCAGATGACCGCGGGGTCCTGGATCTACATCGGCACCCAGGGGATCCTGCAGGGCACCTACGAGACCTTCGCGGCGGCCGCCAACCGGCATTTCGGCGGCGATCTGCGCGGCAGGCTGGTGGTCAGCGGCGGCCTGGGGGGCATGGGCGGCGCCCAGCCGCTCGCCGCCACCATGAACCTGGGCACCTTCCTGGCGGCGGACGTGGATCGTTCGCGCATCGAGAAGCGGCTCAAGACGCGCTACCTCGACGTGTGCATGGACGATCTCGACCTGGCCATCGACCAGGCCCTGGCGTGGAAGAAGTCGGGCACGGCCAAGTCCATCGGCGTGGTGTGCAACGCCACGGACCTCCTGCGGCGGCTGATCGCCCGCGGCGTGACGCCGGACGTGCTCACGGACCAGACCAGCGCCCACGACCCCCTGGGGGGCTACGTGCCGGACGGCATGGGCCTGAGCGAGGCCCTGGAACTGCGCGCCTCGGATCCCGCGCGCTACCAGAAGGAATCCTTCCGCACCATGCGCGCCCATTGCGAGCTGATGATCGAGCTGCAGGGCCGCGGCGCGGACACCTTCGACTACGGCAACAACCTGCGCGGCCATGCCAAGGAGGCCGGCCTCGCCAATGCGTTCGACTTCGAGGGCTTCGTGCCCAAGTACATCCGGCCCCTGTTCTGCGAGGGCCAGGGGCCCTTCCGCTGGGCCGCGCTTTCGGGGAATCCAGAGGACATCGCCGTCACCGACCGGATCCTCCTGGAGCTGTTCCCCGAGAAGCAAGCCCTGGCCCGCTGGATTCGCATGGCCCAGGAGCGCGTGCAGTACCAGGGCCTGCCCGCGCGCATCTGCTGGCTCGGCTACCGCGAGCGCTCGCGCGCCGGGCTCGCCTTCAACGCCGCCGTTTGCCGCGGCGAGATCTCGGCGCCGCTGGTGATCGGCCGCGATCACCTCGACTGCGGTTCGGTGGCCTCGCCCAACCGCGAGACGGAGGCGATGAAGGACGGCACGGACGCGGTCGCCGACTGGCCGATCCTCAATGCGCTGCTCAACGTCGCATCGGGCGCGTCGTGGGTGAGCTTCCACCACGGCGGCGGCGTGGGCATGGGCTACTCGCTGCATTCCGGCCAGGTGACCGTGGCCGACGGCACGCCCGAGGCCGCCGCGTCGATCGAGCGCGTGCTCACCAACGACCCCGGCACGGGCGTCATGCGCCACGCCGACGCCGGCTATCCGGAGGCCCTGGCCTGCGCCCGCGAGCGCGGCCTGGACCTGCCCATGTGACTCTTCGTCGCCCCTGATCCGGGAACGACTCGCTCCTCCACGGACCCGTCCCCGCCTGGAACCAGGGGGGACGGGCGGGACCGTCTCGAACGGGACTGCCGAGACGGCCCCAGGGCGGACCTCAGGGGATCACGTACTGGATCGCATCCGACAACGTGGAGTTGTTGGGGAAGGGGAAGCCGTTGTCACGGCCCCAGAACTGCGCATTGATCTGCGTGCCCGGGACGGTCAGGTACGCCTGGGGCGTGCCCCCCAGGGCGCCGACCGCGAAGGCGTTCATGTCGATCGAATAGGTGCCCGAGCAGTCGTTCGGCGGAGGATTGCCGCCGGAGTTGATCGGCACCGAACGACGGACGGGCGTGTTCATGCAACGGAAGCCGCCTTGGAAGGGCGCCGCCGCCGGGCCGGTGTTGCTGTAGAGCAGGAGCCCCGGCTTGTTGTTGATCACCTGGGTGGCTGACAGGGTGAAGCCCGAGCCCGAGGTGGCGCTGGGGGCCCCGGCGAAGCCGATGGTGGGGATGCAGCCCAGGGAGTTGGTCTTGGCCGTGCAGTAGACCGTGGGGGCCACGCTGGTTTGCACGCCGCATACATCGAAGATGATGTTCGCGGCCGGGAATCCCAGCAGCGCGAAATCCGTGGGCTCGGGCGTCGCGCAGCCGAGGGAACTCACGTAGGAGGGCGAGCCGGCCCCCGCGGCATTGCCGCCCCAGAAGAACACGTTCTGGGCCGTGAGCCCGTCGGGGATCGAAATCTGAATCACCAGGTCGTCCGCTCCGAATCCGTTGCAGGCGATCGGCGTGCTGAAGGTGTGCGTGAACGTCGCGAGCGTCAGGTTGGGGATCGTGACCGCCTCGCTACCGAGCAGCACGAGCCCGGCGCTCGGCGCGGGATTTCCCGGCGTCGAGTCGCGGAACACGCTCAGGATCGCGGGCTGATTCGGCGCCGCGAGCCCGGCCTGGGAGCGCTCCACCGCCAGGGTCATGCTGACCACGTCGAAGTTGGCGCTCATGCCACGCGCCAGCGGGTTGTAGCGACGCCAGTACTGGTTGTCCGTGGTGAAGTTGTTGGGCGCCCCATAGGTGCAGGCGATGCCGTTGCCCGGCGTGATGGTGAGGTTGTCGACGCTCTCCGACCAGCAGAAGGACTGGGCGAGGAGGCCCGGAGCGAGGAGTGCCGCGGCCGCGGCGATCCGAAGTGTCGTGTGAATCATGTCCCGTGAAACCCGTTCTTGGATGTCAGCGGGGTCCCAGGGCGCTCCGCGAGCACCGACTGGACCCCGTCTCGATGCTGAACGGTTCCGCGGGTCCAGTGCGTTCGAGGAGCGCAACTTCCCTGTGCTGTGGACGTTCGGCGGTCCCCGCCGGGCGCTGTCCCAAAGCGAAGGGGCCGACCGCGCAGCGCGCGGTCGGCCCCGAGTTTCGTCCAGGGAAGAACCGGCCCGCGGCCGGTCCTTACCGTGGTTTCACGGAATCACGTACTGGAGCGCGTCCGACAACGTCGAGTTGTTCGGGAACGGGAAGCCGTTGTCGCGACCCCAGACCTGGCAGTTCACTTGCGTGCCCGACACGGTCAGGTAGGGCTGCGGCGTGCCGCCCAGGGCGCCCACGGCGAAGGCGTTCATGTCGATCGAGTACACGCCCGAGCAGTCGTTCGGCGGAGGATTGCCGCCCGAGTTGATCGGGACCGTGCGGCGGACCGGCGTGTTCATGCAGCGGAAACCACCTTGGAAGGGCACCGCGGCCGGACCCGTGTTGCTGTACAGCACGAGACCCGGCTTGTTGTTGATGACGTTCGTGGCCGTGACCACGAAGCCGGAGCCGGCGCTCGGGCTCGGCGCGCCCGTGAAGCCGATCGCCGGGATGCAACCCAGCGAGTTCGTCTTGGCGGTGCAGTAGACCGTCGGGTTGACCGAGGTCTGGTTCACGCACACGTCGAAGATCATCGTGCCCGGGAAGCCGATCGACGCCAGGTCGGTCGGGTCCACAAGGCCGCAGCCCACCGAGCTGATGTAGCCGGGCGAGGTCTGAGGCGCATTGTTGCCACCCGGCCAGAACCGGTGCTGCTGGGTTTGACCGTTCGGGAGGTCGAGCTCGATGACGAGGTCATCGAGGCCGAATCCGTTGCAGGCGATCGGCGTGGTGAACGTGTGCGTGAGGAACGCCAGGTTCAGGTTCGGGATGAGGATCGCCTCGCTGCCGAGGAGCGTCAGGCCCGCTTGCGGCGCCGGGTTGCCCGGCGTGCTGTCACGGAACACCTTCATGGTGCCGGGTTGGTTCGGCGCGGCGAGGCCGGCAAGGGACTGCTCGACCGCGATCGTCACGCTGATGACGTCGAAGTTGGCGTTCAGGCCGCGCGCGGCCGGGTTGTAGGCGCCAGAACTGGTTGTCGGCGATCAGGCCGCCCGCGTTGCAGGAGGGCAGGATGCCGGGCAGGATGTTCACGTTGTCGGTGGCCTCCGTCCAGCATTGTTGCTGGGCGAAAAGGCCGGGCGCGAGCGCGGCCACAACGGCTGCAGTGCGAAGGAGATTCGTGATCATGAATGGATGGGGGGTCAGGGTGATGTGTCTCTAGAGAGGCGATCGGCAGTAAGGAACTCCCGGAACGCTGTCCCAAAGCTACCCCAACTTGGGCGAAACGCGTGGGAGCATCGGCGGGGTTTGGGAAAAAGCCGTGCAAACGGAACAGGAGATGGCGAGGTCTCGTCCGATGCGTGCTCACGACTCCTCACGGGTAAGTCTGTGGCGCCCCGTGTGCTCGCGGGCGGGGCTAGAAGGCCAGTTCCTGACGTGAACGCGACGTCATCTCCGGCCCGGGCCTGATCGGCCGCCGCGCCCCGCTGCCCGCGGCCGCACCCGTCGCAACAGGGCCCGAGCCCCCGTTGGAGCCGCCTCCCGCGGTCGCGGGCCCCCTGGCTCCCTGGTGTCCGAACAGAGCCGGGCCGGCGGCCCCTCTCAGGGGAAGGTCACCGTGACCTCGGTGAGCTCCCCCGCCTTGACCGTGCAGGAGGCCTCCGCCGATCGTCCCGCGTTGTCCCGGGCTTGGACCCGGCAGGTGCCGGGGGGCAGGCTCGAGCTCACCTCGCCGTTGCGCAGCGGTCGGCCGGCAGGGAACGGACGTCCGGATCCGTCCACCAGCGTGGCCAGGGCCTGGACCTGAGCTCCCTGTGCGTCCACGGCCTGGAACTTGACCTTGCCCCCCGGCCGCAACCGAATCGTGATTTCGGTGGTCTCTGAGGAGAGGATCGTGACCCGCTCGGGCTGGGGCGAGACCTGATCGTCGACCTGGATCGTGACTTCATAGGAGCCCGGCAAAAGATCCTCGCGGAACGTGCTCCCGTCACTGAACCCGTTGTCGTCCATGGACGTGTAGGTGGAAGCGCCCACGTCGAGCCGCCGCACGGTCATGCGCCCGCTCCCCGCCGGGGAGCCGTCGGCCAGCAGGATCGTGACCCGCAGGCTGCCCGCGGCCTCCATCTCGATGCGCAGATCGTCCTTGACCTCGCCCTCGCCGAGGGGGATGTCGAGCTTGACCATGCCGTACTGTCGCTGCTCGAAGGTGCGGCGGTTCCAGGAGGACCCGCGCACTTCCAGGGTGAAGTCCCCCGCGGGCAGGTTCTTGAACTCGAATTCCCCGTCCTGGTTTGTGGAGGTGTTGCCGCTGGTCCACTGGGACACTTCCTCGCCGCTGGACGGCAGTCGCGCGAGCTGCAGTTGCACCCAGCCCAGCTCGGCGCCGTCGGGGCCGACCACCTTGCCGGCGATGCGTCCCGAGGGCAGTTCGAAGTCCACGTTGGCGGCGCCCGCCTCCGGCACGTCGATGTGACGGCCGATGGTCGTCCCGCCGCGGCCGCCGGGGGAGACCTGGATCTGGTAGCCGCCCGCGCCGTCGGTGACGACTTCATAGTGGCCCGAGTCGTCCGTCAGCGCGGCCTTGCGCCGGTTCCAGCCGTCGGAGCCGTCGCTCTGGGCCACGATGCGCACGCCGCCCACTCCCTGGCTGCCACGGTGCACGCGGCCAGAAATCGTCACGGGCGTCGCCGGCGGCGCCCCGAGCACCGCGTGGACGCTGCTCCCGTCGGCGACCGCGACGGTGCCGCGCTTCTTGGTCAGTTCGACCAGGTCCCAGTCGTTGCCGCGACGGGCGCCCGGCTCCCGCAGTTGGTCCACTTCCGTGGCCGCGGCTTCGGCGGCCAGGGCGTACTCGCCCGGGGCCACGTTCTTGAACTCGAACTTGCCGCCCCGGTCGGTGGTCGTGTCGTAACTCTCGCCCCCGCCGGCTTGTTGTGCGGTGACCCTTCGCGAGTCCACCCGTTCCCCCTGCTTGGAGGGCAGGACCTCGCCGGTGATGCGTCCGCCCTGGCGCAGGGTGAGCCGCAGGTTCGTGATCGACTCGCCGCCGACCACCTCGGCCTCGAAGGGCTCGCTGGGGGCAAAACCCACCAATTTGGCGCTGATCTTCACCTTGCCGGTCTCGGCCGAGGGGATCTGGAACCGGCCCTCGTTGTCGGCCTTGTCGGCCCCGCCGTCGCCCCAGCGGCCCTTGGATCCTTCGACCTCCACCTCGGCGCGCACGGCGGGGGATCCATCGGGCTTGAGCACCAGGCCGGAGATCGAGGCGCGCCGCGGCGCCACGAACGTGTACACGGTGCCGTCGCCGGGCACCATCACGTCCAAGGGCTCGGGGTCGTCGTGGCCCAGCACGTTGAGGCGGATCGTGTAGCCGCCTTCCAGCAGGCCGCCGAGTTCGAAGCGACCGTCCTCGGGCTTGTACATCCCCGAGACCATGCGCGAGAGGTTGAAGGAGCGCTTGCCCTCGTCCTTGGCCGTGGCGACGACGCCGAAGGCCGTCACGGGAGCCCCGAGGTCGTCGACCACGAGTCCCTCGACGGAGTAACCCGCCACGAGGCGCACCTCCATGCCGTGGGTGTCGGCGGCGACGTTTTCCAAGCGCGCCTTCCAGGTGGGGCCCTTGCGCTTCTTCGAGCCGTCCTCCGCCCGCGGCTTGCCCTGGGAAAGCAAGCCGTAGGGGCCCGCGTTGAGTCCGCTGATCTGGAATTCGCCCGCGGCGTTGGTGCGCACCGTGAAACGGCCGTCGAAGGGATTGAACGGATCGTCGTCGCCGCCGCCGCCCGTGGCGACCACCTGGGCATCCACGGCGGGCGTCCCGTCGGGCCAGAGCACGCGACCCGAGACTTGGTGGCCGAGGTCCAGCACCAGTTCGACGCCTTCCTTGACGGCGCCGTTTTCCAGGAGGCCCAGTTCCAGCTTCTGGGTCACGCGCTGGGGCGCCGAGACGGTCAGCGTGATCTCGCCGGGGGAGAGCCCCCGCAGGTCGAAGCCGCCGTCGTCGCCCACCTTGCCGCTCTCCCGTCCGGATCCGAAGGGATCGTCCTTGAGGCCCTTGGTGCGCGCCTGGAGCACCACGCCCTTGGGCAGGGCGCCCTCGGAGGAGCGCACTTTCCCGCGCACTCGCACGCCCGCGGAGAGATCGAAGTCGCGCTCCACGGTTTCACCGGCTGGGGCGCGGAAGTCGGTCACCGAAAGGCGCGTGACCACGTTGGAATCGAATTCGATGTTGAGTCCGAGCTCGGGCGGCAGGCCGCGCAACTCGAAGCTCAGGTCCCGGTCCACCTTGCCCGCGCGGGCGAACATGTCTCGCCAGCGCGAGGACCAACCGCTGGCGCGCACGGTCTTCCCCACCAACTCCTTGGCCAGGGACTCCGTTCCCGGCCCGAGCTTCAGGCGCCCGCGCAGGGCGCCGCCCAGGAACGGTTCGAGCACCGGCGGTTCCTTGAGCGTCGACATGCGCACGGTCAGGGGCTTGTCCAAGAACAAGTGCAGCGCGTCCACGTCGAGCCGTCCGGTGGTCGTGCCCGGGGCGAAGGCCACCTTGAAGCTGCCGTCGGGCTCCACCTTGACCCGGTGCATCTCGCGGTTCTTGAACTTGCGCCCCAGGGCGACCACCTCCACCACCTCGCCGCGGGGCGTGTCCGCGGGGAACACCACCCGGCCTTCGATCCACAGTCCCTGCTTCAGTTCGGCCTCGGCCAGGGTGGCCTGCTGCCGGCGCTCGCTCTCCGTCTCCGGGGTGGACTGGGCGGCGGCCCCCTGCGCGGCCGTCTCGCCGAGAGCGTCCTCGGGGGCCGCCAGGGAGGTCGCCGTGGGCGTGTCCCCGAGCGCGAGTTCCTCGCCGGGCCCCAGATCGGCCGCGCTGGAGGACGATTCACGCAGGGACATCCACGCCACGGCGCCCAGGCCGGCCACCAGGAGCAGCAGCAAGGCGGGGAGCAGCTTCGAGGAACGGGGTTTCACGGGGGAGGTCGGGGCTGGTTGGGGGGGACGTCCGTGTGGGCGACTGTAGCGCAGGGCCGCAGGGACCGCAGCGCCGCCTTCCCTGCCGCGCGGGGCGGTGGGAAACCACTCGCTACTCCCGCGCCGGGCTTGGAATTCTCCCCGCGGGAGCTCCAGGCCCCAAAAAGCGGAACTTCTCCCGCCGCGGCACTCACGGGGAAGACCCTTCGATCGTTGAAGGCCGGCGCGCGGGACCCGCGGGCCGGCCCCGGAAGCCCGCGGTCCCGGGTGGATTCCGGGCTCCCCGGGTCCGGGCGGCAGAGGCCGCGGCTCCCGGGCCACACACAATCCGTACAGGCTGGGGCTGGCGGGGATGTGGCGCGCCGACTACCGTGGTCGTACTACCGCGGTAGTTGACAGCCCGCGGCCCTTGGGGAGAACCACGATGGACCGATCGCAGCACCTGGGAGAATTGCAGTACGCGATCATGCGCGTGCTGTGGGAAGAGGGCGAATCCACCGTCGCCCGCGTCGTTGAACGCCTGCCGCGGGCCCAGCGCCGCGCGCTGACGACGATCGCGACGATGCTGACGAAAATGGAGAAGAAGGGCGTCGTCGACCACCGGGCGGAGGGGCGGCAGTTCATCTACTTCCCCACGGTCAGCGAGAGCGAAGTGCACCGCACGATGATCTCCGACCTGACCGAGCGCCTGTTCCAGGGCGACGCGGGGGCCCTGGTCTCGCACCTGATCTCCGAACAGGAGTTCGACAGTCAGGAACTCGCCCGCCTCAAGTCGCTGATCGCCGACCGCCAGCGCAAGGAGAAGCCCCATGGCCGCTGAATTTTCGGCCTTCTCCGCCCTGGCCGTGTGGGTCGAGCCCGCGGGCTGGCTCGCTCCGGGCCCCTGGGCCGAGGGGCTGTCGCTCTTCGGTCTGGCCGCGTTGGCCTGGGTGCTGACCTACGCGCTGCACTCGACGCTGTTCCTTTCCAGCGCCTGGCTCTTCACGCGCAGGCTGGCCACGGGCCGAGCCGGCCAACGGGAGCGGGTGTGGAAGTTCGCCATGCTGGCCTCCTTCGCCACGGCCACCCTGCAGGTGGGCCTGGGTTTCGAGCCCCTGGGCGGGAGGCTCGCCCTGACCCGGGACTTCGCGGCGGCCCAGGAGTCGCCCGCGGGACCTGGGCACACCGAGGGCGCGGACTTCCCCTTCCACGTGGAGAGCGACTTCGGCGCGGGTTCCGGCGCGGGCTTCGGCCACGGGGAGCCCGTGGATTCTGCCCCGGGCCGGGGCCACGGATTCGCGCGCCCCGGGGACGGCGCCGCGGCTGCGCTGGACTTGCACTTCGCTTCGGCCGCGACGCCCTGGGCCGCGGTGCTTCGTCAAGGCACCGAATGGACGCGCCGCGCCGTCCAGCGGGTCGTCGAACAGGCCGCGGGGGCCGCGGGTTCCCTGCTCGCGCAGGCCGAGTCACCCCGGGCCGAGGAGGCGCTGGCCTCCGGTTCCTTCACGTCCCCGGGCGACGAGCCCGGCCGCCCGTGGAGTTTCCAGAACGGAGGGGACGAGGGGCTCCCCGCCGACAGGACGCCGTCCTCGGGGTCCGAATCGGCCGCGGACGGGGCCTGGCTTTCCTCGTTGTCCGCGGCCCTGGGGGGCCGGCAATGGCAACGCTGGGCCCTCGCCAGCCTGGCCCTGGGCGCCCTGGGCGGTGTCATCCTGTTTGCGCTGCTGTGGGTGCGTCTCAACGGGTGCCTGCGGGACCGCGTGGCCCTGGAGCACGGCGCCATGGCCGACAAGCTGCGCTCCCTGTGTCTGCAGGTCGGATGGAAGCGCCGCGTGCGTCTGTCCGTGGCGCCGAGCCTGGGCGCCCCGATCAGCATGGGCATGTTCCGTCCCGAGATCTGCGTGCCCCCGCGCGCGCTGCTGGAGCTTTCCCTGGAGGAGCAGGAAGCGCTCCTGGCCCACGAACTGGCCCACGTCGTCCGACGCGATCCCCTGTGGCTCGCCTTCTGCAGGCTTTGCGAGGGAGTGTTCTTCTTCCAACCCATGAACCGCGTGGCCCGGCGTGAATTGGAGGACTGCGCGGAGTTCCTGAGCGACGCCTGGGCCGTGCGCCAGACGGGCTTGCGCTTCTCCCTGGCCAGTTGCCTGACGCGGATCGCGGAGTGGATCGTGGGCGACCGGCGCGTGCACCCCGCGCCCGCCATGGCCCAGGGCCGTTCGCGGCTGCGGCATCGCGTGGAGCTCCTGCTGGACGAGGGCTCGGCCTCGATGATCGAACGGCGTCCGGCGTGGCTGGCACCCGCCTGCGCGGGGTTCGGCGCGGCGCTGATCGCCGTGGTGCCCTGCGTCAGCGCCCGCGAACCTCGACTTTCCGTCGGCGACGGCGGAGGTCTCTCCTTCCTCCCGGCGCGCGGAGCGTCGGAGACGCCGCGAGACGAGTGGCGCCCCAAGCCCGTGTCCTTCGAATTCGAAGTCGACGGGATCGCGGCGGAGAGCGAGCGCCGCTCCGCTGAAGGGGAGGAGTACCCGGCGGAGTTCCCGGAGCCCTGCCTGGAGGACGCCGAGTCGTTGGCGCAGGACGACGGCCTGTGCTCCGAGAAAACCAGTGTGGGGAGGCCAGTGCGGACGCACCCGCTGCGTCGAGCGCCTTCGAGGCCTTGAGCACGGAGCTCGACCTCCTGGCCCAGGACTTGGCGGTGCTGCGCGCGGAAACCTGGGGACTCGGCGCCGACAGCAAGGTGGCGCGGGAGATCGAAGGCGAACTGAAATTGTTGGAAATGAAGCTCGCCAGACTGCGCGAACTGGGCGCCCGGCTCGAGTTCGTGCGCGCGCAGAATTCCCCCGCGGCCGAGGTCCTGGCCGGCTCCCCAAGCCCTGCCCGAACCGACAAGTCGACTCCTCGTTCAAAACCTCAAGTTTCGAAAACTCTTTCGACCTCCGTGGAGACTTCCAGATGACACGCATGCCCTTCCTGGCGCTGGTTCTCATGGGCGCTACGGTTCCGTTCGCCTTCGCGACCTCGCCCTGCGACCACAAGCACAATTGCAAGCACAAGCAGGCGGCGGTCGCCGCCAAGACCGGTGGGAAGCCGGCGCTCGGAGCGGGCGCGTCCTGCGCCGGCGGTGTCGCGGCAGAGATCACGAGCGCGGGCTCCGGCGCCAGTGCCTCCTGCGCCCCGACGACGGGTGGCTCCCCGTGCGTCTCCCCGGGCGTTTCCTCGGGCGTTTCCTGGGGGGGGTCCTCGGGCGGCTCCGGTTCCTCCTGCGGCGGCGTGGCCTCGAGCTCCGGGTCAGGCTCCGCCGGCGCTTCGTGCAGCGGCAGTGGACAGTCCACGGCCCACTCGACCTGCGCGGACCAGAGCCGGTTCACAGGCGTGGTCGCGACCCACGGGGGATTCACGTCCTCCAGCTGGCAGGTTCAGGCCGCGGCCCCGCGACGTTGCATGCCGTGACCGTCGATCCCCATTCCGGTGCGGGCGCGTTCGAGAACAGCACCGCTTTCCCCTCGCCATCCGGGTCCTGCCAGGCCGGCCCGGGGCCGGCCCAGACGGCTGAAACTCGGTCCGCGCTGTCGGGCTCGCCGGCCCTGAATGCGCTCCAACACTTCGAGCTCGCCCGGACCAAGGTGTTGACCGGCACCCTGGCCCTCGAGGGCGCCCTGAGCATCGGGGGGGCGCAGAGCGGACAGCCGGCCGAATGGCTGCTCCTGGACGGGGACGGTTCGGCGGAGATGGGCCTCGCCGCGCAGGAGTACTTCGGCCTGGCGGCCAAGTACGACGCCGAGAAGGCCGCTCAGCAGGGACAGAGTGGCGAGCACGCCGAGCGCTACAACGAGATTCAACGCGAATACGCCGAGGCCATGGCGCAGGCGCAGCGCGAGATCCAGGAGCGCGTGCTGGAAGCCCAGGAACGCATGGCCGAGGCGCAGCGCGAGGTGCAGGACCGCACGCGCGAAGCCCAGGAACGCATGGCGGAGGCCCAGCGCGAAATGCAGGAAGTCCAGGCCGAGGCGCGCCGCGCCCACGAGGAGTCGCGTCGCGAGGCCCAGGAGTCCCTGGCGGAGGCCATGCGCGAGGTCGAGGAATCCCGGCGCGAACTCCAGCAGCGCGTGCAGGAGGAACTGCGCGAGCACCTGCAGGAGGTCCGCGAGGCCCAGCGCGAAGCCGAGGAGGCGCGTCGCGAGGAAATTCGCGAACGCGTGGAGCGCGAGCGCGCAGAGATCCGCGAGCGCGGCGCCGGGCAGGGCTCGCGCTCGAAGCGCAGCGCGGAGGACGACTACACGAAGGAACTGGAGCGTCGCGTGGCCGAGTTGGAGCGCCAACTGGAAGCCACGCGCGGCGCGGCGGAACGCTCCGCCGAGCGTGCCGCCAAGGTTCGCGCCGGCGAGCGGTCCGAGGTGCGCGGCGACGCCCGCAGCTCCTGGCGCGCCGAGTTGAGCCCCCAGCCCGCGGAGGCCCCCGAGGCTTGCGTGCAGCCGTCGCCCTCGCCGACCCCCGAGTGCGAGGTCCCTTCCTTCTGGAAGACCGATGCCGTGGACGTGCCGCCCGAGGGCGGTGATTTCGGCCGCATGGACGTCACGGAAGTGCCGGGGTTCCCCTCCACTCCCGAGCCGGCACAGGCACCGGAGACCTCGGCATGGGGCACGGCCCCGAGGACGCCGATGACGCCGATGGCCCCGATGGCCCCGATGGCTCCGATGGCTCCGATGGCTCCGATGGCGCCGATGGCGCCGATGGCGCCGATGGCCCCGATGGCCCCGATGGCCCCGATGGCCCCGATGGCCCCGATGGCCCCGATGGCCCCGAGCGCGCCGGGGGCCTCGACGCCCCCCGCGGCGGCCGGTGCTTTCTCCTCGCCTTTCGCGGCCGCGCCCGCCGCCGACGGGGCGTTCGGCCGCGCCCCCGCGGCTTCGGGCTCCCAGGCCCTGTTTGCCGCCCCCGGCCAGCCGCCCGCGTCCCTCTTTGGCGGCGCGGCGGGGGAAGGATTCAGCGCGTCCGCGCCGTCGGATGCGGAGTCGGGCGACCTCGAGGGCGCCATGCGCGAGTTGCGGGACGAAATCCGCGCCCTGCGCGAGAGCATGAAGGGGCTGCGCGAGCGCATCCGCGGCCTGGCGAGCGAGGAAGCCGGCCTGCGCTGACAGGGCGCACTGGCCCGGCACGCAGAAACCCTGAAACGGGCGCGGGGAGCCGTCGGGCTCCCCGCGCCGTTTTCATGCCCAGAGCACGAGGTCCTGGCCGCGGGCCCCCGCCGAGGCCTCGGCACGGGCGCGCACGCGCACGCCGTAGCCATAGGTGCCCGAACGGGGCACACGCTGGCTGCCCTCGAAGATCCAGGGAGCCGAGGGGCGCGAGCGCGCATGGGCGAGCGGTGCCAGGCGCACGATCATCATGTTGTGCAGGTCCGTGGCCGACTTCGAGTGGCCCAGCACCAATTCCACCAGCACATCGCCCGGCGCCAGCGAGCCCAGGTCCACCTCGACCCGCGCCTCGACGGTGTCTCCCACGCGCAGGTTGGAGAGCTCCGAAAGCCGCAGGGTGGTGATCGTGATGGCGCGGAAATCCTGCTCCAGGCGCGCCATGTCGCGGGCCCGTTGCTTGGCGGGCAGATTGCCGTCGGCGGTCAGTTCGAAGTAGTTGCGGGCCAGGGGCCCATAGGCCTGGTCCCGGTACTCCGTGACCATGCGGTCGGTGTCGAACACCGGCGGGATCGTGGCCAGGCAGTGGCGCACGCGCTCCATCCAGTTGCGCGGCAATCCCGCGGCGTCGCGCTGGAAGAAGAGCGGCACGATCTCCTCCTCCAGCAGGCTGTAGAGCACCGAGGCGTCCAGCTCGTCCTGCAGGTCCTGGTTGTCGAACGTGCGCCCCTCGCCGATGGCCCAACCGTTCTTCTTGTCGAATCCCTCGCACCACCAGCCGTCGAGCACCGACAGGTTGAGGCCCCCGTTGGCGGCCACCTTCATGCCCGACGTGCCGCTGGCCTCCAGGGGCCGGACCGGCGTGTTGAGCCACACGTCGACGCCCTGGACCAGGGAGCGCGCCAGGTCGATGTCGTAGTCGTCGAGAAAGATCACGCGGCCGATGAACTCCTCGGAGCGCGAGAGGGCCACGACGTTTTTCAGCACGTCCTTGCCCATCTGGTCGCGGGGGTGGGCCTTGCCCGAGATCAGGATCCGCACCGGCCGCTCCTTGTTGGAAAGCAAGGCGGCGAGCCTGGCGTGGTCCTGGAACAGCAGCTGGGCGCGCTTGTAGGGCGCGAAGCGGCGCGCGAAGCCGATCACCAGGGCCCGCTCGTCGAGGCCCGCCAGCGTGCGCGAGAGCATCATGGGCCGGTCGTGCCGCTCGGTGAAGCTCCGCTCCAAGCGCGCGCGCACCTGGGTGAACAGCCGCCGCTTGAGCGAACGCTTGACCTCGTGCAGGGCCTCCAGGGACACCTGGGAGGCGCGTTCGGCGAAATCGGCCCCGCGCACCGCGGAGCCCGGCGTGGTGATCAGGGCCGCGATGTCGGGATGGGTCCAGGACGGCAGGTGCACGCCGTTGGTGACCGCCCCGATCGGCAGCTCGGCGCGCAGGAGCCGCGGCCAGAAGGGCCGCAGCAGGTCCTTGGAGACCTCGCCGTGGAGCTTCGACACGCCGTTGGCGAACTGGCTGAAGGCCAGGGCCAGATAGGTCATGTTGAAGGTCGAGCGGTCCTCGTCGGTCTGGCCCAGTTGCAGGAACCGCTCCCAGGGCAACCCGACCCAGTTGGCGGCGTCGGAGAAGTAGCGCCGCATCAGGTCCTCGCCGAAGCGGTCGTGGCCCGCGGGGACCGGCGTGTGGGTGGTGAAGGCCGTGGTGGCGAGCACCACCTCGCGTGCCTCCTCGAAGGTCAGCCCGGATTCGCGCACCAGGCGGCCCACGCGCTCCAGGGACAGGAACGCCGCATGGCCCTCGTTGATGTGGAACACGGAAGGCTCGATCTTGAGCCGTTCCAAGAGCCGGATGCCGCCGCGGCCGAGGACGATCTCCTGGCGGATGCGGGCCTCCTGGTCGCCGCCGTAGAGCCGCGCGGTGATCCCGCGGTCCTCCGGACGGTTGGATTCCACGTTGGAATCCAGCAGGTAGAGCGTCACCCGTCCCACCTGCACGGCCCAGGCGCGCAGGGCCAGCGTGGAACTGGGCAGCGTCAGCACCACCTCCAGGGGCGCGCCCTGCTCGTCGCGCACCGGCTCCATGGGCAGCCGGCGCGGGTCGTTGTCCACGTCGAGGGCGACCTGCTCGCCCGCCACGGTGATGCGCTGCTGCATGTAGCCGTGGGAATAGAACAGGCCCACGGCCACCAGCGGCAGGTTCAGGTCGCTGGCGGACTTGAGGTGGTCGCCCGAGAGGATGCCCAGGCCGCCCGAGTAGATGCGCAGGGACTCGTGCACGCCGAACTCGGCGCAGAAGTAGGCCACGGGATGCTCGGGGGTCAGCGCGAGCCCCTGGCCCAGGGAGACCTCGCGGCCGGGCGCGGCCATGTAGGCGTCGAAGCGCTTCAGGACGCGCGAGAGCTTCTCGCAGAAGCGCGGGTCGGCGGCCTTCTCCTCCAGGTCCTCGGGGAAGACCTGGGACAGGGTGCTGATCGGGTTGTGGCCCGTGACGCGCCAGGAAATGGGCGAGAGTTCGGCGAACAGGTCGCGGCCCTCCGGATCCCAGGACCACCAGTAGTTGCGCGCCAGTCGCTCCAGGCCGGCCAGGTTCTGCGGCAGCGTGGCAGCCACCTCGAAGGTCGAGAGGTGCGGCCTGCGGCCCTCGGGCACCGGCGCGACCGGCACCGCGACCCGCGGGCGGAAGGTGGGCACGGGCGCCGTGCGCGAGCGCAAGAGCGACGCATCCAAGGCGCGCTGGTAGGCGGTCTCGTAGTAGGCGATCAAGTCCGACCAAGCCGTGCGCTGGGCCGTGCGGCGGCAGGTGGCCACGGTGGCTTCGCGGTCGGGCCGCGCCGCGGCGTATTCGCCGATCACGCGCGCGAGTTCGGCGGCGGCCTCGCGGTCGTCGCGCCCGAAGCGCCGCAGCACGACCACGCCGTCCTGGGCCGAGAGGCCGTTGTCGCGGGCCCAGCGGCCGAAGCCCGCGTGGTCGCTGGTGATCGTGGGCACGCCCACGGCCAGGGACTCCTCGGGCGTGTAGCCCCAGGGCTCGTAGAACGAGGGGAACGCCGACAGGTCCGTGGCCCGCAGCACCGCCTCGTAGGGCATGTTGAACAGCCCGTCCTTGGGGTGCACGTAGATCGGAATCTGCAGCACCTTGACGCGCGAGCCGGGGGCATTGGCGAGCCCCAGTTCGCGGGTCGCCACCTGGATCGGGTCGTGGTCGCGGTCGAACAGATTGTGGGTCGAGACCGCCAGCGGCGTGGTGATCGACTCCAGGGGCTCCCGCAGTCGGCGCTGGACGGAGTGGCAGATGCCGGAGTGGCCCGCCGGAACCGTCAACAGGGTCACGATGCGTCGACCCGGCTGCTGATTGAGTTCGGCAAGCGCCTGGAGCAACAGGTCGATGCCCTTGTTGTGGAACTCGTAGCGGCCCGAGAGGATCACGAAGAACGCGTCGGAGAGGTCCTCGGCGAAGAAGCGTCGGGCCAGGTCCACCAGCGCGGCGCGGGCCGTGGCGTAGTCGACGTCACCGCAAAGCTCGTCGATCACGCCCAGGTCGATGCCGTTGGGCAGGAGCGGCTCGGCCGCGCGCCGGTGCAGCAACTGGGCCTCGGCGGCGGTGATCGAGCTCACGGTCGTGAACACGTCCGCGGTGCGCGCCAGGACGCCCTCCAGGGAGTGCTTGGAGCGCACCCCGAGGGTCTCGGCCAGCTCCTCCGGCGTGCGCTCCCCCAGACCCTCCTCGGGGGAATGCCCCGTGGCGGACAGGGCCCGGCCCAGCATGGTCGCATGGGTGGTGAAGATCGTGCCGATCGACGGAATGCGCGATTCGAGCAGCAGGAGCCCCGAACCGGTCATCCACTCGTGGAACTGGGCCACGGCGCGGCCGTGGGAGGGGGCCACGAACTCCTGCCACCAGCGTTCGATCACCATGCCCGCGGCCCAGCCGAAGAGCACGGGCTCCACGTAGTCCCAGCCGCCGGTGATCGAGTCCACCTGGTGGCGCTCCCACAGGCCGGCCAGGATCGGGTCCTTCTGGGCGAAGAGGCCCGAGAACTCCACCAGGATCGTGCGCGGCCGCCCGGGGATCCTCCAGCGGCCGACCCGCACGGGCACGCCCAGGGCGCGGCAGCTTTCGGCGAACTCCTCGAAGCCCGCCTCGGGCTCGAAGGCCTCCTCCTGGCGCTCGTTGGAGAGCAGCCAGGGGCCGATGGCCACGTATTGGTCGCCGAAGCGTTGCGTCAGCGTGCGCGCCTTGGTGGAAACGACCGTGTGGATGCCGCCGACCTTGTTGGCGACCTCCCAACTGACTTCGAACAGGGTGGTGTTCAAGGTGCGCTTCTCCGCGCCGCCGCCGCCTGGGACGTGGCGGGGCCCGCGGCCGCGGCCGGGGCCGACTTGGCACCGGACGGGGTCACGGAGGGCGCCGAGGCGGAAGGCTCCGCGCAGGGCGCCGCGGGGGCGGAGGACTGGATCGCGGCGGCGGCGCGCCGTGCAAGGTCGTCGAGCACGTTCATGAAGGTGATGAAGGCGTCGTGGGGGCTGGCGTAGGGACTGAAGTACTTGTGGACGTCTCCATCGGCGAACCACTTGGTGCACATGTAGTAGACGTGGTCGGATGTGGACAATCTGCGCCAGCGCTCGAGCAGCTCGGGCCTGCCGGCCTGGGCGGCCTGGCGCACCTGGGGCAGGATCCCGTAGAGCGCATCGTGGGCTGCCCGCTGCATCTGGTTGCCCAGCCAGGCGGTCAGGTCACGCTCGGCGTCGGCCCAGGAAACCGGGTAGGGGATGTCCAGGCGCGCGATGGCGTCCTGGGCCTGGACCACCTCGCGCGGCGTTTGGAAGCGCACCCGGCCCTGCCGCAGCAGGGCCCCCGGCAGGTGGGCCATGAAGTCGAAGATCCCGGTCTCGCGCCACTGGTGCTCGCCGAAGGTCTCGTAGTCCATGAATAGACCCACGATCGAATCCTCGGCGGGCAGCCCGTCGACCCACTCGGCGAAGCGCTCCGAGGTCAGCGGCCACTCGGACCAGCCGCGGTTGGAGAAGCGGAAGGCGATGTCGTCGGAGAGCTTGTAGGAGCGCAGCAGGATCTTGAGCCGCTCGCAGCCCTCGGGCCGATAGACGCGGTGCGGGCTGCGCCAGCCCAGCAGGTGGTCGGCGCCCTCGCCCAGGATCGCGCTGAAGCCCAGTCGCTCGGCGTGCCGGGCGACGTCGTTGGAGACCACCAGCTCGGTGTTGCGGAACGTGGTGGGCTTGAGGCCGAAGACGCGCTCGACGCGGGCGGCCTGGTCCTGGACCTGGGCGTCGAATTCGTCGCCGTCGCCCAGGAAGGCCAGGCTGTGGTGGGAGGTCTCCCCCAGGAACTCGACGCAGCCGGTGCGCGCCAGGCGGCGGAAGCTCTCCAGGGCCTCGGGCGCGTAGGACTCCATCTGCGTGATGGCCGTGCCGGAGACCGAGAAGGCGCAGCGGAAGCGGCCCTGGTGGCGCTCCACCTGCTCCAAGAGCAGGGCGTTCATGGGCAGGTAGCACTTCTCGGCCACCCGGCGCACGATGCGCGCGTTCTCAGCGTCGTCGAAGTAGTTCTCGTGGGCTCCGATGTCGAAGAACGAGTAGCGCCGCAGCCGGTAGGGCTGGTGCACCTGGAAGTAGAACACCAAGGAGGTCATCGCAGGACCTCCTTGTACACGAGGTTCACGGCCCGCGCGCGCTCGTCCCAGCGCAGGCGGCGCACTTCCTGGCGGCCCTCGCTGGAAAGCTGCTCCCGCAGCGCCGGATAGCGCAACAGGGCCAGGATCTTGTTCGCCATTTCCTGCACATCCCAGAAATCGACCTTGAGCGCGTTGGTCAGCACCTCGGACACGCCGCTCTGGCGCGACACGATCACGGGCACGTCGAGCGCCATGGCCTCCAGGGGCGAGATGCCGAAGGGCTCCGAAACCGAGGGCATCACGTAGATGTCGGCCAGGGCGTACATGCGTTCCACCTCGGAGCCGCGCAGGAAGCCCGTGAAGTGCACGTGGCGCGCGAGACCCAGGCGCGCCGCGCGTTCGATCATGCGCGGCAGCATGTCGCCCGATCCCGAGATCACGAACTTCACGTGGGGTTCGAGCTTGACCACTCGCGCGGCTGCCTCCAGGAAGTAATCCGGTCCCTTCTGGAACGTGACCCGGCCCAGGAAGAGCACGATCGGTTCGGGGATGGTCTTCTCGGCGTGAACCACGGCGGCCTGCTCCTTGTGGGTCACGGCGTTGTGGACCACCCGCAGCTTGGAGCGATCGATGTGGTAGCGCGTGCGCAGCATGCGCGCCGTGTAGTGGGAAACGCAGATCACGCGCTCGGCGGCGTCCAGGCCCAGTTGCTCCAGGTCGCGGATGCGCGGGTTGACGTGTTCGCCGCTGCGGTCGTATTCGCAGGCGTGCATGTGGACCACCAGCGGCTTGTTCGAGACGCGAGCGGCCACCATGCCCGCCGGATAGGTCATCCAGTCGTGGGCGTGGATCACGTCGAAGCTCTCGCGGCGGGCCGCCTCGCCCACCGCCAGGGCGAAGCGCGCCACCTCGTCCAGCAGGTCCGCGCCGTAGGAGCCGGAGAAGTGCAGCGTCCTGCCCTGGTCCAGGCTCTCGGCGAAGCGCTCCACTTCCCGGGCCACCTGCTCCAGGCGCGGCGCATCCCGCAGGACCGAGGCCAGGTTCTGGACCACCTCCTCGGTGCTCCCCGGCCCTGCGCCGGCGCGGTCCAAGAGACCCCGCGCGCCCGGGAGTCCGGCCGCCTCCAGCCGCCGCAGGCGTTCGGAGTAGCAGGCCTCGTCCTGGTAGGGGAGCAGGGCGCTGTCGATCACGATCTCGCGCAGCAGCGTCACCAGCCGTTGGTCCTGGGGCGAGAGCGGCGGAGCCGTGCCCAGGTCCTCCGCGGGAGCGGCGCACAGGGCGAGGCTCCGGGCCGCGGAACGGCGTGGCTCGCCCAGGGCCCACTGGAACTCAGGCAGCACCCCGGGGTCCAGGCTTCCGGCGAGCTGTCGTTCGGCCTGGAGGCCGCGCACGGGCACCTGGTTCGCGCCCAGGACCTTGACGAAGCGCGTGTCCTCGTCGCCGTGGGCCCGGGGCACCACGAAGAGCACTTCGACGCCGCAGTGGGCCAGTCCCTGGGTCAGGCCGTAGCAGGCCGTGCCCAGGCCGCCGGAAATGTGCGGCGGAAATTCCCAGCCCAGCATCAGGACCTTCACGGGGAAGCCTCCTGTCCCGGCGCGGGTTCTTCGAGCAGCGCCAGGGCGCGCAGGATCTCGGCCGAGCTGCAGGCCTGGGCCACGGCGCCCCGGGGGCGGTGGGGCGGGTCGCCGTCGAAGGACTCGGAGACGAACCCCAGACCCTGCTGGTCCAGGTTCTCGGCGAAGCCCGCCAGCAGGATCTCCAGATTCCTGCGGCGGTACTCGTCCCGTCCATAGGCGCGCAGGTAGGCCTCGCAATAAAAGCCGCTGAGCCAGGGCCAGGCGGTCCCCTGGTGGCTCGCCTCCTCGCGGGTCTCCAGGGTTCCCTGGCCGGACCCCAGGTACTCCTTCTCGAAGGGCGCCAGACTGCGCAATCCCCGCGGCGTCACGAGTTCGGCGCGCGCGTGGCGCACGATGTCCGTGCGCTTGCCCCGCGAGAGCGGAGAAAACTCCAGGGCCGCGGCGATCACCATGTTGGGCCGCAGGCGCGTGTCCACCTGCTCGGGCCGCCACAGGTCCGCGAGGCGCCGCTCGCCCTCCAGCCAGAATCGGCGCAGGAAGGAGCGCGTGCAGAGCCGTCGGCGGGTTTCCCACTGGCGCGCCTCCGCGAGGTTGCCGTCGGCGCGGGCCGCAAGCTCCAGGTAGGCCTGCAGGAAATACCACAGGGCGTTGGTCTCCACGGCGGCGCCGTGACGGGGCGTCCAGGGGCCGAGGTTGCCGCGGGAGTCCATCCAGGTGGCGGGCTCGGCGCTCTCGGCCTGGAACAGGGTGCCCTTGTCGTCGAGGCGGGCGCCCTCGACTCCGCCGTCCACCAGGGCACAGGCGATCTCCCGCAGAGCAGGCAGCAGCCGCTCCCGCAGCCTGGCCGCCGTCCCCCCGGCCAGGTCGTAGAGTCGCACGGCTCGCGCGAACCACAAGCCCACATCCACCGGACCGTAGGTCGAGAGCTCGGGCGTGTTGCCGAAGATCGCGGGCAGCCGTCCGCCGCGCAGGTAGGCCAGGGCGTCGCACAGGGCCTCGCCGCATTCCTCGACCCGCCCGCGGGGGAGCAGCAGTCCCGGCAGGGCGAGGAAAGTGTCGCGGCCCCGCTCGCCGTACCAGGGGAAGCCCGTGATCACGCCCAGTCGGCCGCCGTGGGCGCGGTAGAGGAAGGCGTCCGCGGTGAGGGCGAGGCGCGCCCCCAGGGCCTGGACGCCGGCCGGGCCCGGGGCGCCGGAGCCGGGGGCTTCCAGTTCCCGCAACCGCTGCGCGCTTTCCTTCGCCCACAGGGCCGACGGGTCGCCCACGGGCTCTCCGGCCGTGGCGGCCACCACCAGCGGCGCCCCGGAGGTCAGGGCCAGGTGGAAGAAACCCGCCGAGAACTGGTCCTCGTGGCCCTCGTAGCCGCGCTCCAGGTCCTGGGTGAACTCGAGATTGCGGTACCAGACCGGGTCCGGCTCGAAGTTCCCCGGGCCCGCGGAGTGGGTGATCGAGAGGGCCGGGAGCGAGGGGTAGGGACGCAGGCGAATTCCCGAGGCGATGCGCTCGACGCGCGGGTCGAGGTCGATGTTCTCGTGGGTCAGGTGATCGGCCCGGCGGTAGGGCGTCATGGGCCGCAGGCGCAGCTCCAGCGGGGGGGCGTCGCCCAGCAGGCTGTAGCGCGAGAGCACCGCGTCGCGGCCGCGGGCCAGGAGCACCTCGCGCACCACGCGGGCCCCGCCGATCAGGAAGGTGGTCCGCGGCCAGGGGCAGAGTTCGAAGGACTCCACGTACTGGTGGCCGTGGGGCGCCCAGCGGCCCGGGTAGCGTGCGATCGACAGGGCGAAGGCGTGGCCGGGCACGTGCAGGCTTTCATCGAACCGCGAAAGCAGCACGTGGCGCGCGGTGTGACCCTCGGGCGTCACCACGTACAACCCGTGGTAGCGGCGGCTGGGGGCGAACAGGGGGGTCGAGCTGGCGTAGCCGCCCCGTCCGTCGGTCTCCAGCCACTCGCGGGTGTGCACCAGCTCGAGCTTGTGACAGGTCTCGCGATCCATGGGCGCCAGAACGCCCGGAAGGGTGGAGGTGGACACGGCGACAGGATAGAGAATGCCCTGTCCACGCTCCACGTTTCCGGGCCGAAGCCGGGGCAAGTCCGCCGCTCGCGCGAACTCCGCCCTCCCGCGGGGGCCCCGGGCCGGCGGCCCGCCCCGCGACGCGCGGGTTCAGGCGATCAGGGGAGCGAAGAGCTCGCCGGAGACGTCGGTCAGGCGGAAGTCGCGGCCCTGGTGGCGATAGGTGAGCCCCTTGTGGTCGAGGCCCAGGAGCGCGAGCAGGGTGGCATGCAGGTCGTGGACCGAGAGCGGATCCCGCGTCACCCGGTAGCCGATCTCGTCGGTTTCTCCCAGGGTCACGCCGCGCTTCACGCCGCCGCCCGCGAACCACATGGTGGAGGCGTGGGGGTGGTGGTCGCGGCCCAGGAACGTGGATCCGTTGCGCCGTTCGTTCATCGGCGTGCGGCCGAACTCGCCGCCCCAGATCACCAGGGTCGTGTCCAGGAGCCCGCGGCGCTCCAGGTCGAGCACCAGGGCGGCGGCCGCCCGGTCCGTGGCCCGGCACAGGAGGGGCAGCGAGTGCACCAGGTCGTCGCCCTCGCCCGTGCCGTGGTGGTCCCATCCGCGGTGGTAGAGCTGCACGAAGCGCACGCCCCGCTCCACCAGCCTGCGCGCCAGGAGGCAGTTGTTGGCGAAGGCCGTGGTCCCGGGCTCGACGCCGTACTCCGCGCGCACGGATTCCGGCTCGGAGGCGATGTCCATGAGCTCGGGAACGCTGGACTGCATGCGATAGGCGAGTTCGTAGTTGGCGATCCGCGTGGCGATTTCCGGGTCGCCCATGCGCTCCAGGTGCCGCGTGTTGAGTTCCCGCAGGAGATCCAGGGAGGCGCGCCGCGAGCTGCCGCCCAGGCCCTCGGGGTCCTCCACGAACAACACGGGATCTCCCGAGGAACGCAACTGGACGCCCTGGTGCACGGTGGGCAGGAAGCCGCTGGACCAGCAGGCGTTGCCGCCGCTGGGCTGGCCGCCGCCGGAGAGCAGCACCACGAAGCCCGGCAGGTCGCGGTTTTCGCTGCCCAGCCCGTAGGAGAGCCACGAACCCATGCTGGGCCGGCCCACGCGGGCCAGGCCGGAATTCAAGAACAGTTCCGCGGGCGCGTGGTTGAACGCCTCGCTGGTCACGGAGCGCACGATCGAAACCTTGTCCACGATGCGGGCGAACTCGGGCAGGAGCCCGCTCACCTCGGCGCCGCATTCACCGTGGCGCGCGAACTCGTAGGGCGAGCGCAGCACCAAGGGCGTGCCCTTGATGAACGCGAAGCGCTCGCCCCGGGTGAAGGACTCGGGCACCGGCTTGCCGTCGAGCTCCGCCAGGGCGGGCTTGGGGTCCAGGAGGTCCAACTGGCTGGGCCCGCCATTCATGAACAGCCAGATGATGCTCTTCGCCTTGGGCGCGAAGTGGGGCCCGCGGGCCGGCCGGACTGGCGCGGCCGGACCCGCTGGCGCGGCCGGACCCGTTGGCGCGGCCTGGGCCGCCGCTGCGTCGCGACCCAGAAGCGCGGAGAGGGCGAGACTTCCGAGCCCCGCGCCCGAGCGCAGCAGGAACTCGCGCCGCGCGGCGCGGGAGAGGGCCGCGCGCCGGTGGTTCGAATCGGGGTCCACGGGGTGGGTCATGGCTACTCCAGGCTCGAGGTCTCGTCGAGGTTCAAGAGCACGTTGGCCACCACGGTGAAGGCCGCCGTCCGGGCCGGGTCCTCGTCGGGCGCGGCCATGCCGTGGCCCTGGGCCGTCAGGGCTCGGGCCGCGGCAGGATCCGCGGCGAAGCGCGCCAATTCCTGGCGCAGCAGTTCCAGGGTCAGTTCCAGCTCCCGGGGCTCGGGCGCCCGTGCGACGCAGTAGCGGAATCCGCGGGCCAGGGCCTCGCGATCGTGGGCCTCGCGCTCCGCAACCGAGTCGCCAGTGGATCCAGCGGCTCCACCGGCGCTCCCCGCGCCCGGCTCCCGCTGCATGCGTCGCCCCAGGGCCACCGCCGCCTCCACGAACTGGGGATCGTTGAGCAGGGCCAGGGCCTGCAACGGCGTGTTCGTGCGCGAGCGCCGCGGGCAGGAGATCTCGCGGCTCGGCGCGTCGAAGAGCGCGCTGGTGGGGTAGGGGGCCGTCCGCCGCGCGAAGGTGTACAGGCCGCGCCGGTAGCGATCGGCCCCGGTGCTCTCGACCCACTGGTCGCTGGAGTAGATCATGGTCCAGATGCCCGGGGGCTGGGGCGGGAAGACGCTCGGCCCGCCGACGCGCGAGTCCAGGAGACCGGCGGCCGCCAGGGCGTTGTCGCGCAGGGCCTCGGCCTCCAGGCGGTAGCGCGGCCCGCGGGCCAGCCAGACGTTGTCCGGATCCCGCTCCAGGGCCTCCTCGTCGAGGCGCGAGTCCTGGAGGAAGGTGCGCGAGGTGACGATCAGCTTCTGCAGCGCCTTCACGTCGAAGCCGCTTTCCTGGAAGCGCACGGCCAGGAAATCCAGCAGTTCGGGGTGGCTCGGCGGATCCCCCTGGGTGCCGAAGTCCTCGGGCGTGGGCACCAGCCCGCGGCCGAAATCCAGGGCCCAGAGGTGGTTGACGAACACGCGCGCGAAGAGCGGGTTCTCCTTGGACGCGATCCAGCGCGCGAGGCCCAGGCGATCCCGCGGGAGGCCCTCGGGCAGGGGGCCGAAGACCCGCGGCAACTCAGGCTGCACCTCGGCGCCCTGGTCGAGGAAATTGCCCTTGCGATGCACGCGCGTGGTGCGCGGGGAGGCCGCCCGCTCCATCACCAGGGTCGTCGCGGTCGAGATGCGGGCCAGATCCGACTCCGCGGCCGCGAGCCGCGCCCGCGCCGCGGCCAGGGAAGGCGCGTGGGCGCGGTAGTGCTCGGCCACGCGCCGCTGTTCCTCCGCGCTGCGCAGCAGAGCGGCCTTCTCCAGGGCCAGCGCGGTGTCTTGGGCCAGGGGCGCCAGCAGCGCGCTGTCGTGCTCCTGGGCCACCGAGAGCCGGAGGCGCGCGATCGTGTGGCCGCCGCCGTAGCGTTGGGCCAGGGTGATCCTCAGCGTCGCGCCGGCCGCCGCGGCGAAGGGCTCGGCGCACTCCAGCACCAGGGAGTGGGCGCGCTCCGTGGCGCCGCCCACGGCCCAGCCGGTCTTCGGCTTGCCGTCCACGGCATGGGCCGCGGGCCAGTTTTCGCCGCCGGTGTGCTGCTCGTGGTCGGCGAAGGCGCGCTGGAAGCTCACCGGGCCGCCGCTCTTGCGGTCGGCGGCGACGCACACGGCGCCGAATTCCGAGAGCACGAAGTTGCCGTGCTCCGCGCGACCGACCGCGCGCTTCTCGCCCTGCTCCACGGGCAGCACCTCCAGGCGCAGGGCCCGGGCTCCGGCCCCGGGCAGGAGGATCGTGAATCGATAGGTGTCCGATTCGGCCGCGGCGCCGCCCACCAGGATCGAGCCGTCCGGCTGCCGTTCCAGGCTCGCGCCCGACTCGCACTCCATCTCCGCGGGAGCCAGCACGGTCCAGGGGTCCGGACCCGACCGCAGGCGCTCTTCCCAGGCCTGTTGGGCCAGGTCCAGGGCCGGGTCGGGCCGCTCGATTTCGGCCAGGGCCTCGTCCCGGCGCTCCACGGCCCGTGCGAACGACTCGCGTTCCTCCCGCGGCGCCACGCGCACCTGGGCTCCCGACGCGCGCTGCTCGCTGGGGGAAAGCACGGTGGCGTCGGCCCGGTCCGCGTCGAAAAAGGCGAAGAAGGAGTAGTAGTCCTCGATCGTGAACGGGTCGAACTTGTGGTCGTGGCAGCGCGCGCACGACAGCGTGGTCCCCAGGAAGGCGCTCGCCGTGGTGTGCACACGGTCGTGGACGGCCTCGACCCGGAATTCCTCGGGGTCGGTGCCGCCCTCCTCGTTGATCATCGTGTTGCGGTGGAAACCCGTGGCGATGCGCGTGTCGAGGGTCGCGTCGGGGAGCAGGTCGCCCGCCAGCTGTTCCAGGGCGAAGCGATCGTAGGGCCGGTTGGCGTTGAAGGACTCGATCACCCAGTCGCGCCAGGGCCACATCGAGCGGCGGTCGTCCTTCTCGTAGCCGTGGGTGTCGGCGTAGCGCGCCAGATCGAGCCAGGGCCGCGCCATGCGCTCGCCGTAGCGGGGGGAGGCGAGCAGTCGGTCCACGTAGCGCTCCAGCGCGTCGGGAGCCGTGTCGGCCACCCAGGCGTCCACCTCCGCGGGGTCGGGCGGCAGCCCCAGGATGGCCAGCGACAGCCGTCGCGCCAGCGTGGTCCGGGGGGCTTGGGCCCGAGCGACCAGTCCGGCCCGCCGCACGCCGGCTTCCACGAACGCGTCGATGGGATTCCCACGGGAGTCGCGCGGGCCGGCGGATGGTTCCGACGCGGAATCCGCGGGCGGCGGCACGGCCCGGGGCCCGCGGTAGGCCCAGTGCCAGGGTTGGCCGCCCAGGGCTTCGGCGGACTTCGACCAGGGGGCGCCCTCCGCGACCCAGCGCCGCAGCAAGGCGATCTCGTCCGGCGAGAGCCCCGGGCCCGCGGGCGGCATCCTCAATTCGCCGTCGCTGCCGTCGACCACGGCGAGCAGGCGGCTCTGCTCGGGATCTCCGGGCACCAGGGCGGCTTCGTCCGAGGCTCCGCCGCGCAGCGCGTTCTCCCGGGAGAGCAGATCGAGGCGACCCTTGGGCGCCGGCCCCGAGTGGCAGCCCAGGCACTTGGGCCCCATGAGGGGCAGCAGGTCCCGGTCGAAGTCCACCGGGTCCTCCGGTAGCACGTTCGAAGCCCCGGGCCCGGCCCCAGGCCCGACCTCGGGCGGGGGGCGGGGGAGTCCACGGGCCGCGGCCAGCGTGGCGATCAGGCCGAGCAGCAGGAGAGGCGTGACGGTGCGCCGCATGGTGGGGAACCCCAGGGGTCCCCCAAGTTACCAGCCCGCGCCCGCCCGGGCTCAATCCGTGAGCTTCAGCGTGACCTTCTTCTCGGCCTGTCCCGTGATCGTGATCTCCTTGGTCTTGACGTTTCCGTCAGGGCCCGTGGCCTCGATCGTGTACTTGCCGCGCGGCAAAGGGCCGATGCGCTGGCGCTTGGAGTCGAAGCCGCCCTCGGCCATGACCGCCATGATGTCCGCCAGGGAATAGACGCCGTTGACCTGGCGGCCCTGGGCGTCGAGCACGCGGCAGGAGGCCTCGATGGCGCCGCCGTCAGCGTCCGTGAGGGTCACCACGAGCATCGTGCCGTCCTCGAGGTGCAGCTCCACTTCGGCGGTCTCGGCCTCGCTCAACACCACGCTCGCCTCGTCGCTCACCAGCGTCGCGTTGCGCGCATGGACGGTGTAGCGCCCCGCGCCGAGCCCCTTCTGGGTGAATCGCCCGGCCCCATCCGTGGTGGTCATGGAGAAGCGGTCGATGGGCCGGCCGGCCTCGTCGCGCACGAACAGACTGGCCTCGGAGACGGGACGGCCGGCGGAGTCGACCACCCGGCCCGCAAGCGTGCAGGCGTCGCGCAGGCGGAAGTCGAGGGTCACGCGCTCGCCCTCGTCGACCCGCACGCCGTCGCGCACCTCCCGGGCCAGGGGCTCGCCCGCGCCGGGCAGTCCCACGAACGAAGCTCCTCCCGCGGCCACCGTGTAGCGGCCCGGCGAGAGCCACTCCAACAGGTACTCGCCGCGGTCGTCGGTGGTGAGTTCGCTGAATCGGCCGCCGGTGAGCGTGCCCGCGCGCACGGCGCCGTCCACGCCCAGGGAAATGCGCGCGCCCTTCACCGGCTCACCCGCGCTGTTGCGCACGGTGCCCGTGATCGCGCCCAGGGGCAGCTCCAGGTCCAGGCTCACCTCGGGCTGGTTGGGAATCGCGCGGGAGAATTCCACGGACTGCTGTCCGCCCTGATCGGTGATCTTCTGCACCGTGATCAAGTACTGGCCGGACTGCTGCAGGTTGATCTCGTAGGCGCCGGACTTCTCCGCGGAAGCGAGGGCCAGTCCGGCCATGCCGGCACCGGGCTTGCCGCTGTCGCTGGGGATGAACGAGATCATGGCTCCCGGCACCGGCTGGCCGGCGGCGAGCACGCGTCCGGTCACTTGGACCGGGTCCTTGGGCGGCGCGCCGAGCACCACGTGCACCGTTTCGCCGTCCTTGACGGTGGCCATGGCCAGCTTGAGGTCTTTCATGAAGCTCGCCGCGGCGGCGCCCTCGTCCTCCCCCGCCTCGCCGCCATCGCCGAAGGTCATCACCTGCCACTGGCCGGGGCCCAGGTGTTCCAGCACGAATTTTCCCGCGGAGTCGGCCGTGGACCACTTCTGGCCGTAGCGCAGGTCGGGCATCTGGCCCAGGATGCGCGCGCCCGCGTTGGGCTTGCCCTGGCTGTTGAAGGCCTCGCCCGTGATCGTCCCGCCGATGCGCAGTTGCAGGACGACGTCGCGCACCAGGCCACCGGGCACCACCGAGACAGGAATGCCCTCGCTGGGGGCGTAGCCTTCCTTGGAGGCCTGGAGGTTCAGGGCGCCCATGGGCAGCGAGTCCAAGGTGAATTGTCCGTCCGCGTCGGTGGCGACCGAGGGGCCGCCGGCGGGATTCTGGCCCGAGCTGAGTTCCGCCAGGGAATACAGGCGCGAGACCTTGGCCAGGCTCGCGGGCCGGCCGTCGGGCAGGAGCACGCGGCCGCTGACCGTGGCGGGCCGCGGCAGGGTGAGCACGAGTTCTCCCAGCGCGGGATCCCGAGGCAGGCTGAATTCCACCCCCGGTGACAGCGGACCCGTTGCGGCGCGCGCCGTGGCGACGTACTCCCCGGCGGCAAGCCCCTCGGCGGTGAAGCGGCCCTCGGCGTCCTTCATGGCCACCTCCCGCGCGGGAGAATTGGGAATGAAGGCGTTGCGCGGCTTGTTCGAGAGCACCACGGTGCACTCGCTCACCACCGCACCCACGTCGTCGACCACGCGGCCGGCGATTCCCGCGGGCGCCTGGAGCACCAACGCGAGGTCCAGGGTCCCCGGCTTCACGTCGTCCACGCGCGCGCTCCAGCGGGCGGTGGGCTTGTTCGTGTCCAGGTCCAGCCCCTCGGGTTTGCCCGGCCCCGGCTCGCCCGCGGCCGCGCCGGCGTGCTTCGGAATCGACCAGGCACTGACCGTGAACGGTCCCTTGCCCAGCCCCGAGACGTTGAAGGCCCCTTGCGCGTCGGACCGGGCGCTGCCGGCCGCGCCGAAGCGAGCGTTCATGGCGCCCATGCCCTGCAGGCCGGCCGAGTCGAAGGTCACGTCGACGTGCGCATCGGCACAGGGCGTGCCGTCGGGGAGGCGCACGGTTCCGGCGATGCGCTCGCCGGAGGAAAGCACCAGGGCGATGTCCGTGACGCGGCCGCCCTCCGCGAGCTCCAGGGACTTCGAGCTGTTGAGAAAGCCCTCCTTGGAGACGTCCACGGTCACCTTGCCGGCCGCCACGGCCCGCAGCTCGAAGGCGCCATCGGCGCCGCTCTTGGTCTCGCGCAGCTCCTGGCCGCCGAAGCCCATGATCAGGGGCTTGCCGCGCACCTCGAGCGTGGCGTCGGCAATGCCCGCGCCCGCGGAATCGGTCACGCGGCCCGCCAGGGTGCCCCCCAGGCCCAGAGGCACGTTCACTTCCGTGACGCGGCCGGCCACCAGCTCGGCAATCACCGTGTGGCTGGCGGCGAAGTGCTCCGAGCTCGAGTCCAAGGCCAGGTTCTTCGAGGGCGGGACGCCGCGGAATTCGAAGCTGCCGTCGCCCAGGCTCGCGGTTTCGCGGCGGACGCTGGCCGTCTGGCTCGCGCCCGTCTGCACGCCCTGGTTCGCCATGGGGTCGGTGAACAGTTGGATCTCCGTGCCCGCCAGATCGAGCCCCTCCGGGCCCGCGGCGGGGGGGATCAGCCGCCCGCGCACGCAGGCACCGATTTCGACCGCAAGTCGCGTGCTCGCCTCGGCCCCGGAAATGTCCACGGCCGTCTGGGCCGGACCGTGGAGGAATCGTCCGCGCACCATCACCGTGACGGGGGATTCCCGGCGCTCCAGGGGGATGACCATGGAGGGGGAGTGCGCCCGCTCCCGCGCCAGCAGATCCTCGGGGAGTTTCTCACCGGGTTGGAGCCGCGCGAGCGCGACCTCGACGGTCCTGGCGTGGCGGGCCCGGGTGAGCACCAGGATCTCCGCGCCCTCATCCGCCTCCGCGCCCTCGGGGAGGTCCACCTGCACGAGCAGACGGCACAGTTTCTCCGGCGGCAGCGTGGCGGACAGGTCCTGGGCGCGCGCTTCGCGCTGGTCGGCCGCCGCGGCCGTCGGGGTCGCGGAATCCGCCGGCAGCAGTGCCGCGGGGCCTTCGGCGGGCTTGGCTCCCGACGGCCTGGCCGAGTCCGACTCGACCCGGGCCGCGGGGGTGGCCTGTTCGATCATCGGCGCCGGCGCGGGCGAGAAGAACGCGAAGAGGGCGAAGCACAGGACTGCGAACGCCAGGGCGGCGAGCAGCAGGGCGAGCAGTGTCTTGTTCATCGTAAGTGGGGAGCCGGGTGCGGGACTCGCGCTACGTCCAAGGGGCCCGCGGATTCAGGGAGCATGCGCTTCCAGCGTCGATTCCGTTGCCATTCGTCGCCGAAGTTACCCATTCGGGACCCTCCAACCACCCGCGGGGCTCCGCGGCGCTGTTCCAGGCCCAGCGCCGGGCGGGCCGGGGCGACGGGGCGCGCGAGGCGCCGGGCGCAGCTCGCCCCGGCTTCTCCACGGGCCGATTGCCAGCGGGCGGGTCCCATTAATAGAATGCCGCGCTCCCCGGCCCGGGCTTCCCCTGGCTCCTGCGGCCCGCCCTGCCGCCCCGCGGGGGATGCCATGGACGAGACCCGCACCGATTCCACAGCCCCCGAGACCGCCGCCCAGGCGTGGCGGTCGGGGGTGTGGGCCAAGGCCCGCGCCAAGGGACCCGAGCGGCGTGCCGAATTCCGCACCCCCTCGGGGCTGGTGCAGGAGCCGCTGTACGGCGGCGCGCCCGACGGCGGCTTCCCGGGGACCTTCCCCTTCACCCGCGGCATCCGCCCGACGATGTACCGCGGCCGGCTGTGGACCATGCGCCAGTACGCGGGCTTCTCCAGCGCCCGGGCCACCAACGAGCGCTTCCGCGTGCTCCTCTCGGGGGGCCAGACCGGGCTCTCCACGGCCTTCGATCTGCCGACCCAGATCGGCTACGACTCCGACCACCCGCTGGCGGAGCCCGAGGTGGGGCTGGTGGGCGTGCCGGTGAACTCGCTCGCCGACCTGGAGCGGCTGTTCCTGAAGATTCCCCTGGGCGAGGTCACCACCTCGATGACCATCAACGCCACGGCGGCGATCTTGCTCGCCATGTACGTGGCGTTGTGCCGGCGCCAGAACGTGGCGCCCGAGGCGATCAAGGGCACGGTCCAGAACGACATTCTGAAGGAGTACGCGGCCCGGGGGAATTTCCGCTTCCCCGTGGGGCCGTCGCTGCGCCTGACGACCGACCTGATGGCGTTCTGCAAGGAAGCGGCGCCCAACTGGAACACGATCTCGATCTCCGGCTACCACATGCGGGAAGCCGGCTCGACGGCGGTCCAGGAGATCGCCTTCACCCTGGGCAACGGCAGGGCCTACGTGCGCGCGGCGCTCGCGGCGGGCCTCGCCGTGGACGAGTTCGCGCCGCGGCTTTCGTTCTTCTTCAACGCGCACAACCACCTGTTCGAGGAGGCGGCCAAGTTCCGCGCCGCGCGCCGGATGTGGGCGCGAATCATGCGGGACGAGTTCGGCGCGAAGAATCCCGAGAGCCTGATGCTGCGCTTCCACACCCAGACCGCGGGCTCGATGCTGACCAGCCAGCAGCCCGACAACAACGTGGTGCGCGTGACCGTCCAGGCCCTGGCCGCGCTGCTCGGCGGCACCCAGTCCCTGCACACGAATTCGCGCGACGAGGCCCTGGGCCTGCCGAGCGAGCGTTCGGCGCGGCTCGCCCTGCGCACCCAGCAGGTGCTGGCCCACGAGTCCGGCGTCGCCGACGTGATCGACCCCCTGGGGGGCTCGCCCTACGTGGAGGGCCTGACCGACGAGCTGGAGGCGCGCGCCAAGGAGCTCATGGCCCGGGTCGACGAGCTGGGCGGGCCCGTGCGCGCCATCGAGTCCGGCTTCGTGCAGCGGGAGATCCACCGCTCGGCCCTGGAGTGGCAGCGCGACGTGGAAAAGAACCGCCGCACGATCGTGGGCGTCAACGAGTTCATCGAGCAGGAGGAGCCGGCGCGGATCTTCCGCCCCGATCCGGCCGAGCGCGAGGCCGTGCTGGCGGACCTGGCGCGCGTGCGCAGGGAGCGCGACGCGCGGCGCGTGGGGGCCGCCCTGGACGCCGTGGGCGCGGCCGCCCGCGGCACGGACAACCTCTGCCCGCCGATCGTGGCCGCGGTCGAGTGCTACGCCACGCTGGGCGAGATTTGCGGCGTGCTGGAGCAGCGTTTCGGTTCCTACAAGCCGCCGGAGGTCCTGTGAGTTCACCGTCCATCGCGCTCCACGGCATCGTCGCCGGCCTGCACCACGTGGCGATCGTGGTCGAGTCCATCGAGAAGGCGCGCCTCGTCTACCAGGGCGTGCTGGGCCTGGGCGGCGGGGGCGACGTCGAGTTCGTGCCGGACCAGAAGGTGCGCGTGCTGGTGGTTCACGCGGGCGGCCAGCGCATCGAGCTGGTGGAGCCCGCGAGCCCCGACTCCCCAGTGGCGGGCTTTCTCGCCAAGCGCGGCCCGGGCCTGCACCACCTGGCCTACAAGGTCCACGACATCGAGGCCGCGATCGCCGCCTGCAAGGCCGCAGGTCTGCGCATGATCGACGAGAAGCCACGCCCCGGCGCGCACCACTGTCGCATCGCGTTCGTGCATCCGTCGGCCACGGGCGGTGTGCTGAGCGAACTCGTGGAAGAGCCGAGGGCTCATTGAGGTGAGCATGAAGGCACGGAAGTCCGCGAAGGCCCCCTCTCTGTTCGGTGCGGGCACCGTGGGGCCGGAGTCCGGCAAGGGCTCTCGCAGCGGGGCGAAACGGGGAAGCGAACGCCTCCGCTTCACCAGCCTTCGGCTGGAGAACTGGCGCAACTTCACGTCCGTCGACGTTTCACTGCGGTCTCGAGTGTTCCTCGTCGGTCCGAATGCCGCCGGGAAGTCCAACCTGCAGGACGCATTCCGCTTCCTGCACGACGTCGTCGCGGTCGGCGGGGGTTTCCAGGCCGCGATCGAGAACAAGCGCGGCGGGATCGGTGGGCTGCGGTGCCTCGCGGCTCGCCAGCACTCGGACATCCGCATCGACGTAGGGATCGGGACCGACCAGGAGCCCGATGTGTGGCGGTACTCGCTGGTGATCAACCAGAACAACCAGCGTCAGCCCGAGATTCGCAGCGAGCGCGTCGAGCAGCGGGGGGTCGAACTGCTGGCGAGGCCCGACGCGGACGACCGCGAGGATCCGAAGCGACTGACTCAGACCCACCTTGAACAGATCAACGTCAACCGCGAGTTCCGCGAGATCGCCGACTTCTTCGCGTCGGTCCGGTACTTTCACGTCGTCCCGCAACTTGTGCGGGAACCCGACCGCTCGGCGGGGCTCACGAAGGACCCGTTCGGCGGCGATCTGATCGAGCAGATCGCTTCGACCCCGAACCGCATCCAGAACTCTCGCCTCAAGAAGATCGAAGACGCGCTGCGGGTCGCCGTCCCTCAGCTCCGGCAACTCGAGGTCGAGAAGGACGCGCGCGGCGTCCCCCACCTTCGTGGGAAGTACCAGCATTGGCGGCCGCAGGGTGCTTGGCAGCGCGAGGATCAGTTCTCCGATGGCACGCTCCGGCTGCTGGGGCTCTTGTGGGCCCTGCTGGACGGCACTGGACCGCTGCTCCTGGAGGAACCGGAGCTTTCGCTGCATCCGGAAGTGATCCGCCATCTCCCGCAGATGTTCTCGCGGATGCAGCGGACTTCCGGCAGGCAGATCGTCGTCAGCACGCACTCTCCCGACCTGCTGGTCGATCCGGGGATCGGACTGGACGAGGTGCTGCTTCTCCAGCCCGGCGAGAACGGGACCGTCGTCCGGTCGACCCAGGACTTCGAGGACATCGCCAATCTCGTCGTCAATGGCGTGCCCCTTCCGGAAGCCATCCTGCCCCACACGCGCCCCGAAAACGTGTCGCAGCTCGTCCTTTTCAGCGACGATCGCGCGGGAGGCCCGGGTTCATGATCCCGATCTCCGTGGTCGTGGAGGGCGACCTGGACGAGGCTGTGCTGCGTTCGGTCGCGCAGCACATCGACGTGCCGGTGGGGCGTGTCCACGGCAAGCGTGGTCGTGATGCGATCGAGCAGCGGATTGCGAGCTACCAGAGGGCGGCCAGGGCGATGCGGAGCCCGTGGATGGTCCTGATCGACCTCGATCGCGACGAATGTGCCCCGCGGATCCGGCGGAGTCTGCTGCCCGAGCCCTCCGAATTCCTGGAGCTGCGAGTCGCCGTGCGCGAAGTGGAGTCGTGGCTGCTCGCGGACCGCGAGCGGATCGCGAGGTTTCTGCGCGTCAGCGCCGACCTCATTCCGCTGCAACCGGAGGCACTGGACGATCCCAAGCGCTTCCTAGGCACGTTGGCCGGGCGCTCTAGCGCCCGCGACATCCGTCTGGACGTTGCGCCTCGCGAGGGAGGCGGACGCGAGGTGGGGCCCGCGTACGGATCGCGAATGGCCGAGTTCGTGCAGGACACTCGCTCCGGATGGAGGCCTGCGGTCGCGGCCCGGTCCTCGGATAGCCTACGGCGCTGTCTCGCCGCCTTGACTCGACTGCGGGAGCGCGCATGAGTATCGTGGCCAGACTTCACTCGATGGCCGGGTGCGTCTCCCGTGGGTCTGAAATTCCAGCCGGGGCGGTGTGTTCAGCGAACCCGTGGAAGGGCAAAGTGCCCGTTGAAGCGCGCATGATTCGATCCTTGCTCCTCGCCACTCTCCTGCTTGCTTGCGCGGCTCCCGCCGGCGAGCAGGCATTGGGTGTGAATCCTGAATCCGGAGAGAGCAATGGCTTCTACTGCACCGGGTACAGGCTTCCTCCCGATGCGTTCTGGGCCGAGATCACCGCATCGCGAGGCAAGTCGAGGGTGGCCGGGGAAGCGCAGGTGGGCGAGCCGGGCAGCTCCGGAGGCTCCTTGGCATACGCCGTAGTCTCCAACGAAGAGCGATGGCGAGCCGTCTCCAATGGCGAGTCCGCTCGGACCGTCATCCATGCCACGCGCATGCTCGACGTGCGATCGGGGGAAATCGTGGAGCATCCGTGGGTCGTGGTCGAGGACGGGAAGATCGTCTCGATCGAAGCCGCGCGTCCCGAGGGTAGCCAGGTGATCGAGCTCGGCGATGTCACGCTCCTCCCCGGCCTGATCGACTGCCACGTCCACCTGACCGGTGACCTGGAGGGGGACTTCGTGCACCGGGCCGTGCACGAGACCGCGGCCGACGACGCCCTCCACGCCGTTGCGAACGCGAAGAAGACGCTCGAAGCCGGCTTCACCACGGTGCGCAACGTGGGCTGCGCCGACTACGTCGACGTGGCGCTGATGAAGGCCGTCGAGCGCGGCGAGATCCGAGGCCCCTGGGTGATCCCCGCGGGCTACTCGATCGGCATCACCGGCGGCCACGCTGACGAGACCGGCTTCCGGCCCGGGCTCCTCGTGCGCGGACCCGAGCAGGGGATCGCCGACGGCCCCGACGAATGCCGCAAGGCCGTGCGCGCCCAGCTCAAGTACGGCGCCAAGGTGATCAAGTGCGTCGCCACGGCCGGCGTGCTCTCCTTCGAGGATTCCGTCGGCGCCCAGCAGCTCTCCGACGAGGAACTCGCCGCGATCGTCGAGGAAGCCTCGCGCCACGGCGTCAAGGTCTGCGCCCATGCGCACGGAACCCAGGGCATCCTCGCCGCGATCAAGGCCGGCGTCGCCTCGATCGAGCACGGCTCGATGCTCGACGAGCAGTGCATCGCCGAGATGAAGGCCCGCGGCACGTTCCTCGTGCCGACCTCCTATCTCGCCACGGGCATCGACCTCGCGAACCTGCCGCCGAAGCTGCGCGCGAAGGCGGAGAGCATCCTGCCTCTGGCGCGCAAGAACCTGAAGGCCGCCATCGCCGCCGGCGTGAAGATCGCCTTCGGAACCGATGCCGCGGTGATCCCGCACGGTGTCAACGCCCGCGAATTTCCCGTTTACGTCGAGTGCGGCCTGAGCCCGCTCGACGCGATCCGCACGGCCACGCTGAACGCCGCCGAACTGTGCGGCACCCCCGACCGCGGCGAAGTCGCGGCCGGGAAGCTGGCCGACCTGATCGCGGTCCCCGGCAATCCGCTCGCCGACATCTCGTCCCTCCAACGCGTGTCCTTCGTCATGCAAGGCGGCCGCGTCGTGAAACCATGAATCCCACGTCCAAGACCACCCAACCCCCGGCTGTTCCGATGACCCAGGAAACCCCGCTCGAACGCCTGCGCCGCATGCGCGAGCTCACGCTGCTCGGCGGCGGCCCCGAGCGCATCGCCCAGCAGCACAAGAAGGGCAAGCTGACGGCCCGCGAACGCCTCGACCTCTTGCTCGACGAGGGCTCGTTCGTCGAGCTCGACCGCTTCGTGACGCACCGCTGCACCGACTTCGGCATGCAGGAGCAGTTGATCCTGGGCGACGGCGTCGTCACCGGCCACGGCCTGATCGACGGCCGCCCGGTGTACGTCTACAGCCAGGACTTCACCGTGTTCGGCGGCTCGCTCTCGGAAACCCAGGCCGAGAAGATCTGCAAGATCATGGACCAGGCGCTCAAGGTGGGCGTGCCGGTGATCGGGCTCAACGACTCGGGCGGCGCCCGCATCCAGGAGGGCGTCAGCTCGCTGGGCGGCTACGCCGAGATTTTCTGGCGCAACACGCGCGCCTCGGGCGTGATCCCGCAGATCAGCGCGATCATGGGGCCCTGCGCGGGCGGCGCGGTGTACTCGCCGGCGATCACCGACTTCATCGCCATGGTGGACCAGACGTCCTACATGCACATCACCGGCCCCGATGTGGTCAAGACCGTGACCCACGAGGAAGTGACCAGCGAGGAACTCGGCGGCAGCGAGGTGCACACGGAGCGTTCGGGCTGTGCCCACTTCCGGAGCCCCGACGGCAAGAGCTGCATGGCGCTCTTGCGCAGGCTCTACGGGTACTTGCCGCTCAACAACGCGGAGGATGCGCCCTTCATCCCCACGGAGGATCCCCACGACCGCTGCGATCCGGAGCTCGACTCGATCGTGCCCGCCGATCCCAGCAAGCCCTACGACATGAACCTGGTGATCGGGCGCGTGATCGACGCGGGCACTTGGCTCGAGGTCCAGCCCGACTGGGCGCGCAACATGCTGATCGGCTTCGCCCGCATGGGCGGCCGCGTGGTGGGCATCGTGGCCAACCAGCCGGCGGTGCTGGCCGGCTGCCTGGACATCGACGCCTCGATCAAGGCGGCGCGCTTCATCCGCTTCTGCGACGCCTTCAACATCCCGATCGTGACCTTCGAGGACGTGCCGGGCTTCCTGCCGGGAACGGCCCAGGAATACGGCGGCATCATCCGCCACGGGGCCAAACTGCTCTACGCCTACGCCGAAGCCACCGTGCCCAAGCTCACCGTGATCACGCGCAAGGCCTACGGCGGAGCCTACGACGTCATGGCGTCGAAGCACGTGCGCGCGGACGTCAACCTGGCCTGGCCGGGCGCGATGATCGCCGTCATGGGGGCCGCGGGAGCGGCCAAGATCATCCACCGGCGCGAAATCGAGAAGGCCAGCGATCCCAAGGCCATGGAGGCCCAGAAGGCCGCCGAGTACGAGGCGACGTTCAACAACCCCTACAAGGCCGCGGCCCGCGGGTTCGTCGACGACGTGATCGAGGCGTCGCGCACGCGCCCCCTGTTGATCCGTGCCTTGGAGCTGTTCAAGACCAAGCACGAGGAACGTCCGCTTCGCAAGCACGGCAACATTCCTCTCTGAACCACTCCCTCCAGGCAGGCCGTCCCGTGTCCGAACCCCTCTGGCAACCCAAGAGCGACCTCCAAGCGAGGATCCTCGGCCTGTGCTTCGCCGCCGCCGGAGCGGCGGGACTCTGGTGGCAGGTGGGGGGCACGATCCGGCAGGCCCGCGAGGCCGCGCCGGAACTCCAGTACTCGAACACGCTGATCGTGCTGTCGGCCATGCTCGTGGCCTTTGGGCTCTTGTGGATCGTGCGCGGGCTCTCGGGCTACCAGCTGATGCTGCGGGCCGGCACCGACCCGAAGACCAAGCGTCTGTTGATGATCTCAGGCGCGACGGTGGCCCTGGGCGCTTACTTTGGAATGAGCTGGTACCTGGGAACGCTCGGCTACAAGTAGCGCGGAGACGACGACTCGGACCGCGCGGCACCTCGTGCGCAGCGCGGTCCGAGCCGAGAGCAGGCGGCTCGCGCCGCGGCACCCCGCGGCGCGCGCCAGGCGATCACGGGAATTTGTCGACGATGAACTGTTGGATCAGTCCGTCGACCGCTTCGTAGTTCCCGTCGCCGATCCAGTAGGAGAAGGTGTGCGCGCGGGCATCCTGGGCTCCGTTGAACAACGTCAGCGTGTTCAGCGGCACATCCATGACGCGCCGCGCGTCGTCACACAATCCCATGGCCCCGGCGTCGAACAGCGCCTGGCGCAGCAGGGCCACTTCCCGCGGGGTCGTCTGGGCTCGCAGGCAGCGGCCGAGGCTGTCGGCTTCCGCCTCGGCGAGCTTCAGCGATCCGTCCCCGTAGACGTACAGCGTGCGATCGATCTGCGCCACGAGCGTCGAGCCCGCGTACTCGTAGACGAGCACGGGCTCGCGCAGGATCGTGTTTTCGCAGACGCCGAGCGACGTGCTCAGCGACGGCTGCGGACGTTCCGCGAGGGCCGGCACGAGGGAAAGGGCGAGGACTCCGAGGGCGAGTGTGATCTTCATGGGAATTCTCCGCTGGTTTGCAGCCGCCTGGGCGGCGGGCCCGGGTTCGGGCGGTGCGCGATCGCAGGAAGGCGAGGGGATCCGCGACCTGGGACGGGGAGGGCGCGAGCTTTCGGATAGAGCCGCGATTCTCCGCGCACCGAATTCACCGGACGCCAAGATTCCCGAATCTAGGACGCCAGCGGCGGCGTTCGATTCGAACAAGGAAGCAGAACACGACCATCAAAGGAGAGCCGTGGGCGTGCCAGGGCCCCTGCTGCACCCCAGCCCCAAGAGGTCGACTCCGCGCGCCTCGGCGGAAGCACTCCGCGACCCGTGAATTGCCCCGGGGGCAGCGGAGCCTATGCTTCTGCCTTCCCATGTCCCAGGCCCCGGTGGATCCCCTGCCCGCGACGACCTGCGCCAGCTGCTCGGGCGTGCTACAGGGCGAATGGTGCTCGGCGTGCGGAGAGAAGCGCCTTGGCCCCCGGGATCTCGGGCTGTTTGCCATCGCCGGCGACGTGCTCGGCGGCCTCTTCAGCCTGGACGGGCGCATACCCCGCACCGTCCGCACGCTGATGTTCCAGCCCGGCGCCTTGACCCGCGCCTGGGCCGAAGGGCGCAGGGTGGGCTACACACGCCCGTTCAGCCTGTTCCTCGTGCTGAGCCTGGTGTTCTTCCTGGTCCAACCGCACACCGGGATGATCGGGTACGGCTACCAGCAGCTCGCCGCAGGTAGCGTGGGCTCCGCCGAGTTGCGAGCGGAGCTGGCCTTGAAGCAGACGCGCTCCGGACTCGGGGAGCCGGCCTTCGCGGAGCGTTTCGACGGAATTCTGCAGGGGCAGAAGCAGAGCCTCTTCGTGGCCCTGATTCCGTTCTTCGCCTGCCTGTCCGCCCTGACGCACTTCCGCTCACGCTCGCCCTTCGTGGTGCACGTTGTGTTCGCGATCCACCATTGCGTCGTCCTGCTCCTGCTGCTCGTCCTGGTCTTCCTCGCGGGTTTGATCCTGCCCAACGGCGTCCTGGACCGGGTGGTGTTCCGGCCACTTCCCATCCTGGGACCCGAGGGCGGCTTCGTGGTCTTCCTGTTGCTCACCACGGGCACCTACTTGGTGTTCGCCTCGCGCCGTGCCTTCCCCGGGACCGCGCTCAGGGGCTGGGCCCAGGCCCTGGCCGCTGGGCTTTCGCTCTTCGCAGGCCAGATCATGGGATTCGTGCTCTACCAACGCCTGATCCTGACCGTGGCGGTCTGGCTGGTCTGAGGGCTCGCCCAGGGACCCCGGCCCCGGCCCGGCCCCGGCCCGGCCCCGGCCCGGCCCCGGCCCGACAGTGGTCTTGAGCGGCGGCCTCGCCCGCGCAGATTCGCGTGTCGCCGATCTAGGGAGCACAATACAGGGCCACTCGCCCATGCTTTCCCTGCGCGACGATCCGCTGCTCAAGGACATCCCCGAGGTCGACGGGTTCAAGGTCCTGGAGCCCTGCGTGCTGTATTCCAAGCTCGGCGAGGGCGGCATGGGGGCGGTCTACCGGGGCCGCCACCTGAACCTCGACATCGACGTGGCCGTCAAGTGCATGCGCAGCGTGCTGGCGGACCAGAGCGCCGCCTTCGTGCAGCGCTTCCAGCGCGAGGCGCGCCTCGCCGCGGGCATCCACCACCAGAACCTAGTCCAGGTCTACGACGTCTCGCAAAAGAGCGGCGTCCACTACCTGGTGATGGAGTTCGTGCACGGGGAGACCGCGCGCGACCGCGTCAAGCGCAAGGGGGCCCTGGGACTGGGCGAGGCCCTGCGCATCGCCCTCGGGGCCGCCACGGGACTCGGCGAAGCCCACGGTCGCAAGATCGTCCACCGCGACGTCAAGCCCGACAACGTGCTGATCGGCCGCGACGGCAGCGTCAAGGTCTCCGACCTGGGCCTCGCCAAGGCGATCGAGAGCGAAGTGGACGTGTCGCTCACCCAGGGCGTCATGGGCACGCCCCAGTACATGGCGCCCGAGCAGTGGGAGGACTCGTCCTCCGTGACGCCCGCCGCCGACGTGTGGGCCCTGGGCGCGACGATCTGGTTCCTCTTGGCGGGCAGCGACCCGATCAAGAAGGGCACGATGCAGCAGGTCTACCGCGCCATTTGCGTGGAGAGCTTCCCCGACGTGCGCAGCGTGCGACCGGACGTGCCCGAGGCCGTGGCCAAGCTGATCGCGCGTTGCGTGGCGCGCACGGCGGCGGAGCGCTTCGCCGACTGCCGCGAGGTGGCCGCCGAGCTGCGCCACCACGTGGGCATCGACCAGGGCGAATTGATCACCCACGAGGGAGAGGCCACGACCATGGGCGCCACCATGGTCTCCCCGCCGCCGCCCGCCACCATGGCGCGCATCCGCTCCCAGGTGGGTTCCAAGGGCTGGATGCCCGAGGCTGAGGGGCCCGCCGCCACGCTGCCCCTGGAGACGCCGGCGACGGCCCGGGCCGACGTGCCGGCCACGCACTCCACGCACTCCACTGGCACCGCGCCGCCGGGCCCGAGGCCGCCCACGGCCCTGGCCGGTGGGAGTGCCCCGGGGAAGAGGAAGCTCCTCTGGATCGGCGGCGGAGCCCTGGCGCTCGTCGTGATCGCAGGGCTGATCTTCAAGAACGCCTCCGGCGGCAAGCCGCAACCGGGGCCTTTCCTGCCCCAGGCGGGCGGCGAGGTCCTCGTCAGGCTCGACCAGGTTTCCGACTTCTCCGAGGGCTACGCTTCCTCTTCGCGCCGTTTCACGATGGGCGGTGGATTCACCGGCAAGGAGGGCAGCCTGCGGCCGAAGATCCGCGAGCGCGGCGGCCGGGTGAAGCTCGAGCCCGAGGGTAAGAACCGCTTCCGACTGGAGTTCGATTTCGACGCCGACGGCAAGTACACGCTCCTGCTGGAGGCTCCGGATCTGGAGGGCGATCGGGAATTGCCGCTGATCGTCGATGCGACCAAACCGATCCTGATGGACAGCAAGTCCGACCCCCGCAGGCCCTTGCCGCGGGATGCCAGCGTCACGCTGACCCTGGAATTCAGCGAGGAGCTCCTCAGTGCGGAAATCGACGGCCGCCGCGCCGACGTGAACCGGCGCAGCGCGGAAATCACCGCGCGCTCGCCCTCCAACGGGAGCACCTGGACCGTGCCCTGGAAGGCGGTGGACCTCCTGGGCAATGAATCGGGCAACAAGAGTTCCTTCGATCTCGCGCCCTTGCCGAAGGATCCCGAAGTCGTCAAGCGGGACAACGCTCCGCAGTTGCCCGATGGCCCGGAGGCCGGCGCGTCGGGCTCTCGGCCGGACACCTCCGGCCGCTCGACCCGGCTCGTGGAGAGCGAGTCGGAAAAGCCAACGCAGCCGAAGCCGCCGGTGCGCGGCGGCCAGGGGGGCCAGGCACCCGCGGGCACGCGCGCCCTGGGCGACGAGACCCTGGACGTCAAGGGCGTTGCGCGTCCGCGCCGGGTGGAGCACGTCGCCAGCGGCATCAAGATGGTCCTGGTGCCCCCCGGCAGTTTCACGATGGGTGGGGGATTCAGCGGCGACACCGCGCTCGCGCCGCGCAAGATCACGATCTCCCGCGGCTTCTACATGGCCGAGGACGAGCTCTCCGAGGCGGAGTATGCGCGCGCCTTGAAAGAGGCCGGCCCCACGGGGAGCGAGCGTCTGCCGAAGGAGGATCTGAGCTTCGACCTCGCCACGAAGTTCTGCAAGGCGGCGGGTCTCGAATTGCCCACGGAGGCGGAGTGGGAGTACGCCTGCCGCGCCGGGAGCCCGGGGGTCTTCTTCTTCGGCGACGATTTGTCCCCGCGTCAGGCCGCCACCCAGAAGTCCCCGGGCGCGCGCCAACCCTGCGGCTTCTCCGAGCGCAACGCCTGGGGGCTTGCCGACATGCACGGCAACCTGCGCGAGATCTGCGCCGACGGCTATGCCACCCCCGCGGAGTACGCGAAGCTGGAAGAAGTGGACCCCGTCGGCAAACGCAATCGCGAGGCCGTCCTGCGCGGAGGTTCCTACATGAGCATTCCCAAGAACTGCGCCTCGGCCGCGCGCGTGCGCATCGACCGGACCCGGAAGACCCTGGATACCGGCGTGCGGCCCATTCTGCGCCTCCCCTGACCTCGGGCCCGGCCCCATGCGGCCGCTCCCCGGCTGTCGTATGATCCCCCCGACCATGAACGCAGTGCGCCCCAACCCGTGGCTTCTTCCGTTGTTCCTGCTGGCCCTGCTCGCGGCGACGACCGCCTGCAGTTCCACCCCCAAGCCTCCGCCCTCGCCCCAGACGCGCGGCGGCTGGGAGCCCGCGCCGGTGCTCGACGCCGGGCAGGTGGCCGGCAAGCGCATCCTCGTCACCAGCGAGGACCCCGCCCGATCCAATCTGGGTCCGCGGCTGGCGCGAGCGCTGACGGATGAGCTGGCCCCCAAGGGCTACGTGCCCGCCACCTCGGCGGCCGAGGCCGACTTCCTGTGCGTGCTCGTGATCCGCTACTGCGGCCGCGCCGCGCCGCCCGACGGTCACCTCGACGTGCTCGCCGCCGCCTCCCCGGAGCCGGTCCTGGGCGGGGACGAAAGCTGGCTCGCGGCCGACGGCAGCGGCTACGACACGGTCACGCGCAAGTCCAAGACCCTGCGCTTCAAGTCGCGGGCCCGCGGCTGGTTCGGCGAGCTGTGGAGCGGCCACGAGGACGACGAGTGGGTGATGATCGTCGACGTGGCCGTGGGCGCGCGACGGGCCGATCAGCGCGCCGTGGTGCAGCGCCACGAGGGCCGCGCCTGGGCCGCCACCGTCGACTACGAGATGGACAAGGCGGCGGCGACCACGCTGATGTTCGCCGAGCTCAAGACGCGGCTCCCCGAGGCGTTTCCCTGAGCGAGCCTGACCTGGGCCCTCAGCGCACGTCGAATTCCGCCGTGAGGCCGGCGGAGAGTTCCACGCGGGCCTGGGACAGTGATTCGCCGTCCTGGGTCGTGACCGAGAGCTCGCAGGTGCCCGGGCACAGGAGCGGGCCGACCCAGGCGCCTGGGGGCAACTCCACGGACTCGACCATGCCCCCGTCGACACGGTACTCGACGCGCACCAAGTCGGCGCGTCGGTTCTGGATGCGCAATTCGGCGGCCGGGGCGAGCACGAGGTCGATGGCACGCCGCTCCCCCGGCCAAGCTCGACCCGCACGGCGGCAATCGTGCGCTCCGTGGGCTTGCGCGCCAGGATGTCGTAGCTGCCCGCGCGCAGGGAATCGAAGCGCCAACCGGTCTGGTCCTCGGCCCATCCGCTCGGCCAGGACGATTCCTGGGCCCCGCCGAACTCCGAATGGGGCTGCAGGGTCAGCTGCACGTCCCGCAGCAATTCTCCCGCGGAAGTCACGGGCCTCAGCAAGACGCCAGCCGCGGGATCCAGCCTGAGTTCATGGGCGAGTTCGCCACTCCGCGCGTTGCGCATTTCCGTCGCCGCCCAGGCCCCATCGCCGCCCGCGCCCACTCGGAACGTCCCACCGGGCAGCGGCCCCAGGAGGAAGCTGCCGTCCTCGAAGGAATGTCCCTGGAAGTACCTCGATTCATCGTTCCACAGGAACACCGAGGCGCGCGCCAGGGGCAGGCCCTGGTCATCGAGCACCCGGCCGCCGATGTAGCGACCGCGCCACAGGGTGACCTCCACGGGCGGCGGGGGCGGTCCGCCTTCCAGCACCACCACCGACCCCACGGGAGCGGGCGCCGCCGGATCGCACTCCAGGGTTGCCCGTCGGTCGTAGTTCGGTCCCACGACCCAGGTGCCGGGCGCCACGCCTTCGAAGGCGAAGCTGCCGTCCGCGGCCGTCGTGGTCCGGTCCACGGGCCGGTGCTGGTTTTCGATCCTGCCCGTGCCGTAGAGGCCGCCATCGAACAGGCACAGTTCAACGCCGACCTCGGGCCGCCCCTCGGGATCCCGAGCGAAACCCGTGAGCCGCGCGGGATCCTCCAGCGTGAATTCCAGGCTGCCCTGGGGCGTGGAGGGCGCGTGGGCCACGCGCAGCAGCCGACGTCCGTCGCGGGAGAGCTCCAGCGTGCTCCACGGCGCGGGTTGGGGAATCCACAGGCTTCCGTCCGCTCCCGTGCGGCCGAACACGCACAGGTCGTCGACCACCCGCGGCACGCGATCCGCGCCGGACCACGGCAACGGCAGGGATTCGTTCGACCGCACGCACACCTCGATTCCGGCGAGGGGCTCTCCGCGGGCATCGCGCACGCGGAGCATCCGGTGCTCGATGGGGGTGAGAGGCACCTCGAACTCGAGGGGCTCCGCTCCTGGGCCGGAAGCCTGCGGCCATCCCGGCGCCAGTCCCCACTGTCCGCCGCCCTCGGGCCAGACCGCGGCCACACGGGGTTTGAAGCCCGGGGCCTCGACCGCGATGCGGGCCAACACCCGCGAGTTCACGCGCAGCGCGAACGAGCCATCCGCGGCGCTGACCGTCCCCTGGCCGTAGCGGCGCACGGGGCTGGAATCCAAGTCGTCCTTCGTCGATCCCTCGTGAATCGTTCGCAGCACGGCGCCCGCGATGGGTGCGCCGCCGTCCCCTTGGACGACGCGGCCGCGCACCGGCCGATCCAGCGCGGTGGACACCTCGACCTTCACCGTGCGCGGCGCCAGCGGGACCCTGGCGACCGCGGGGTCACCGGGGATCCCCTGCACGATGTGGGGGAAGGGCTCGCGATCCAGCTGGCCTTGGACCGAGTAACCGCGCGGCAGCCGCGTCCAGAATCTCGCCTTTCCGAACTCGTCGGTGACGTGGGACTGGTGTTCGCGGAGCAAGGCGAGCTGCAACTCCCGATCGAAGAACTCCTCCGGCAACTGGACAGGCTCGAGGGTCAGTGTGAGGCCAGGGATCGGCTTCCCGGTCTCGTGCTCGACCACCTCGACCACCAGGTTCCCCTCGCCGGGCTTTCCCGCAGACGGTGGCATCCCCGTCGAGTGGCATGCAGCGCCGAGGATCTCGGCGGCCACCAGGGTGAAGGTGGCGAGCCACTGGGCCGGAATCCGAAGCCTGGGCGGAGTCATGGGAAGTCCCTTCGCGAGTCCGTGGCCTGGGGCCGAAGTTCTTCGACGCGCCTTGGCCTACGCCCCGTGGTCCCCCGGAGTTGGAATGGAGTTCCTAGGGACCCAAGCCCCGCCCGCAGGCAGAGCAGGGGCCCGTGCCTCCGGCCTGCCTTCCTCTGCACGCGAAGGTCCTGGGGGCCGCCCTCGGGGCCCCCTTTCGGAACCGACGCCTGCACGGTGCCGGCGCGCGGATTGGGGCGTGGGCAAGCCGGCTGGTTCCTGGCCCGGGTTGGGCAAAACGCGCGTCCGGGGATCAAGAAATCGGTCCATCCACCCAGGGCTCCGCGGCGCTGTGGGGGCGGCAAATCGGCGCCCGGGGCGCACGTGACGGAATCGACATCCTAGTTGGCGACGCAAGTCAGAAGCCGTCCCTCGCCGCTCTGCGAAGCCGTCACGGTAGGGGCGCCGCTTCCCCATTATCCTTAGGGTGGACCTCGACCTCCTGAATTCGAGGCCCAGTCGCCCCAGGGGCGACCGATCCCACCGCGCACCCTCGGGCGAGCCCGCGCGCCGCCCGCCAGCATCGACGCACAACATGAGCCTTCCGAAGACCCTCTCGATGTCCCCGGCGGCCGCGCTCTTCTGCCTCACGGCCGCTCTCCTGGCCGGCACCACTTCCGCCCAGAACATCACCAGCGTTCGGGTCGCCACGGGCCTGGTCAAGCCGTGCACGCTGACCGCGCCGGAGGGCGATGCGCACCGGCTGTTCGTGCTGGAGCAGCTCTCCGGACGCATCCGCATCGTCAAGGACGGCGTGCTGCTCTCGGGATCGTTCCTCAATCTGGGCGCCAAGATCAAGTCCTCGCCCCAGTACGACCAGGGCCTGCTGGGACTCGCGTTTCACCCCGACTACGCCACCAATCGCCATTTCTACGTCTCCTACACCGACCTCGGCGGCAACTCGGTGGTGGAGCGCTACACCGCCCAGTCGGGCAATCCCGATCTGGCCGACCCGGCTTCCGCCCAGTTGATCCTGGGCCCGATCGTCCAGCCCCAGGCCGACCACAACGGCGGCTGCCTGCGCTTCGGGCTGGACGGCATGCTGTACATCGCCCTGGGTGACGGCGGATCCACCTCGCCGACCACCGGCCTCAATTCCCAGGACGGTTCCACGCTGCTCGGCAAGATGTTGCGACTGGACGTGAGCCTGCCGGCGCCCCACATCCCCGCCTCCAACCCGTTCGTCGGCGACCCCAACGTCCTCGACGAGATCTGGAGCTTCGGCCTGAGGCACCCCTGGCAGTTCAGCTTCGACCGTGAGACCGGGGACATGTACATCGGCGACGTGGGCGACAACACGCGCGAGGAAATCGACATCGACCCCGCTCCGTCCGCGGGCGGCCTGAACTTCGGCTGGCGCTGCATGGAAGGCACCAATTGCACGGGCCTGTCGAGCTGCACCTGCAACGATCCGAACCTGACCCTGCCGGCCACCGACTACACCCACAGTTTCGGCTGTTCGGTCACCGGCGGCTTCGTCTACCGCGGCTGCGAGATTCCCGCCCTGCGCGGCCAGTACGTCTACGGCGACTACTGCACGGCGCGCGTCTGGACCTTCACCTACGACCGCGTCGGCGGCACGATCGGCCCGGTGATCGAGCGCACGGCCGCCCTGGTGCCCACGAACGGCGTGGGGACCATCGGCTCCATCAGTGCCTTCGGCGAGGACGGGCTGGGCGAGCTGTACATTTGCGACTATTCCGGCGGCGAGATCTTCAAGATCATCAATCTCGATGCCCTGGTGGATTGCAACGGGAATCAGATCGCCGATTCGTGCGACATCGCCCGCGGCGGGTCGCTCGACCTGAACGGCAACGGCGTGCCCGACGAATGCGACTGTCCGGCGCCCGTGGTCTACTGCACGCCGAAGGTCAATTCCCTGGGCTGCACCCCGACGATCAGCGCCGTGGGCACGCCGAGCGCGTCGGCCACGGGCGGGTTCACCGTGCGCGCGTCCAACGTGCGCAACCAGAAGCCGGGCCTGTTGCTCTACGGCTCCACCGGTCGCGCCTCGGCGCCGTTCCAGGGAGGCACCCTGTGCATCAACGCGCCCGTGCGTCGGGCCATTGGTGCGAATTCGAACGGCACGGCCCTCCCCGCCAACGATTGCACGGGCCTCTACCGGCTGGACCTGAACGCCTTTTCCCACGGTCTCCTGGGCGGCAATCCCGGGGCCGCGCTGCTCACGGTCGGCGCGACCATCGAGACCCAGTGGTGGGGCCGCGACCCCGGCTTCCCGGCGCCGAACAACGTGACCCTGTCGGCGGGGCTCGAGTACCAGGTTTGCCCCTGAAGCGGGGGGGGCGCCGAGCTCCTCGGCTAGCCCCCGACGCGCGTCCGCTTGCGGGTGGCGATCCGCGGCAGAGCCGCTGTGGATGAGCGAGCTTCAGGCGAGGCCCGGCTCATCCACCGATGTCCGGACCACGGGTGTTCCCCATGTACCCGGCCCAGATCCCTCCTTTCTGTCGATTCGGCTTGGCCCCCCGGCCGGATCAGGGGCGAAATTCAACAACGGTTCGTTTCGCACGGGAGCGCCCACGGCGCGACGATTCGGGCAGGTTCAGTCGAGGAAGCGCCCCGCAGGCGTTCTCTACGACCTCGGTGACTGGTCCTGGGACTGCCTGGACGATTGCACGGCCGCCTGCTTGGGTTGCCGGACCGTCGATCATGGAGGCAGCTTCGGCTACGCCTGCGGGTGCACTGCGGCCGAGGATCCGGATTGCCGCGACATGGTCTTCTCTCCCGACACTCCAAGAAAGGCCTCCCGTGCCGGTCACTGGGGCGGCGCCTCTTGTGACCCAGGGACCATCTGCGTCGTGGCGGCCTTCGCTCACTCCCAGGGCGTGGTGGTCTACGTTTCGGCTGGCATCCAGGCCGGGTCGTCCGGCAAGGGGATCAGCTTCGGCCGACAAGACGCTGCGGGCCATTGGCCTCGCCGACACACGGGAAACGCGGTCCGGGCTGCCGTGGCTGGCGCTGCGGCCTGAACTCGGATCTCGCGCAAGGTAGGAGTAACATGGGGTCGAGCCAACGCCCGCAAGGGGGGCGCAGGGTCATGACCATCAAGCATCGAATCCTCGCCTGTCTGCTCCTGGCGGCTCTGTTTTTCGCGGGCCTGGGAGCAGTTCGGCAATGGGGTGCTCTCCGTGGGGCGTCCGATGCGGTCTTGCCCGGCGATGGGGTGGCGGCGAGTGGCCCTGAAAGTCTCGCGGCAGAGGAACCGCGAGACGTCCGCTCGGTCGTCTTGTCGCCAGCCGTCGTAAAAACTCGCTCCATTCTCGTTACGGACGCTGCTGGATATCCGGTGAGCAGCGCCAGACTTCACCGCCGGAGCGAAGACGGGTGGGAGCCGGAGGTCCTTGGGATTACGGACCCGCTGGGAGTCCTGGAGTGGGCATTTCCTTCCGGCGAGGCGACGCAAGTATTGGTCAAGGCCCAGGAATTCGAGACACAGAGTGTCGAGCTTCCCGCCGAGTTCGAGCAGTACACGGTCGTCCTTCAGGTGGGTGGTACGATTCGCGGGCAAGTCGTGGACCCCCAGGGGATGCCGGTGGGGCCGGATGTGGCCGTCTTCGCCTGGCCGACCTCTTCCTACTCGAATGGGCGCGCGGAGATCTCCCGAGCGCTGCGCGGTGATCCATCCACCTCCTTGAGCCTGACGGACGACGCCGGGCAATTCGCGTTGGAGGGACTCGAGCTGGCTGCCAAGTACCATCTCGTAGCCGGCGGCCGGGGCATGTCGACTCGGGAACTCGAGGGGGCAATCGCATCCCCAGACGCATTCTGCGTGCTCCGGGTCCACTGGATCTACGGGACCCGCGTCGTGGCTGAGGATCAGTCTGGGCAGGCGGTCCGTGCGTTCGCGTCCAACGCGCCCCCCTCGCGATGGCGTGTCAAGACCGCGGATCCCGACGCTCAGCCTGTGGTCTTGCCTGCGCCTTGCTTCGATCTGCTGGGTATCGCGGGCCAGTCGTCGGAGCCGGCGAGCCGCCTGTGCCTGTTCTCCGCGTCGACTCGAGTCGAATGGGTTGGCCCCAATCACGTGTCACTCCACGTGCCGGGCTATCAGCCGGTGGAGGCCGAGTTCGAGTCCATCCCGCTCGCGGAGGGAATGAACGCACTAGAACTGCAATTGGTGCAAACAGCCGCTGCATTCGGCGGCCTGGACGTTCGCTTCGAGTTCCAAGGAGCAGCGGACACCCTGGCGGATGTTCCAGAAGGCAGCCTGGTGCTCAGCGCACCGGGGGAGCGCCCCCTGCACCTGGGCATCCGGCCCGGCCCGAGCGGCCCGCTGAGCTTCCAAGGCTTGCCCACCGGCACCTACCAGGTGCATTTCCAGGCCGAGACCAGTTTCGCGCGGGCTCCCGCCGACGGGTCGGTGACTGTCGAGATCATGGACGGAGCGTCGTCGATGGTGGTGCTTCCGATGCCAGGCCTGGGCAGCATACGAGTCGAGGCCCGGTCCGCGGACGGCATCGTCTATGGGGGGCCGCTCACCCTCAACTTGGGGATCGGCCCTCCCAAGGTGATTACCGTCGCCCGCTCGATCGGCAATTTCGTGCTGGATCCTGGTTCGATTTCCTACGGTCCCACGACCTCCCACCATTTTCAGAAGCCGCCCTACGTGCTACGCGGGCTCGCCTCGGGCGTCTACGCCGTGGCCTCCATCGAGCGTTTCGCGACCGGCTCGCCCGCGATCGACTGGCCGGCGGGCCTGCCGCCCGCCAGGACGATGCCGGCGGTGGTCACGGTCGAGCCCGGGCGTCAAGTCGACTGCCGGTTCCTCCTGGCGCGGGAGTAGGCGGCTCTCGAATTCCCGCGGATCGCCTGCCGGCTGGGGGCTGTTCCGAGGCCACGGAGGCGGGCCCGTGGGCGGGCGGGGGCGATCCCTATTCCCTTGGGGCTCGCGGCTAGCCACGATTGGGCACGGAGAGCCTCGCAGTTGAAGGGAAGCGACACAGGATCCGCCGCCTCACCCGCGGTGGGGGGGACCCACGGGCGGAGCCCGATGCGCTGGATCGGTCTGCTTTCCGTGCTCAGCCTGCCTGCACTCTTGGATCCGGGCGCCGTGGGGCGGGTGGCTGCGGAAGAGGCGCTCGCCCTTTCGCCGAACGCCTACTTCGCGCCGGAGCACTTCGCCCTGTTCTACCTGTGGGCGCCGGCCGTGGTGCTGAGCGCCTGCGCCCTGCTCCTGCTTCCCGGGCTCTTGTTCGCCTGGGCCCTCGGCGCGGCCGCGGACCTCGGTCGGTGGGTGCTCTCGGGGCTCGCCCTGAGCCTGGTCCTGGTGTCGACCGTGACCTCCCTGGCGCAGTCCCTCGCGGGACGGAGCCTCACGCGGGTCGAGTTTTCCCTGCTGGTGCTGGGCCTCTCGGCGTTGGGCGCGGGGCTCCTGCTGCTGCGTCGCGCCCGCGGGCGCGCCACTCCCTGCTGCCTCGACCAGGCCGCGAGCCGGCGCCTCGCACTCTCCCTGTTCGCCGCACCCTGGCTGCTGCTCGCAGCGCTGCTGCCCAAGTTCTACTGGGAGGGCTTCAACGGCGACGGCGTGCACGCCTTCGAGGCCACGCGCCTCTTGCTCTCGCGGCCGCTGCCGTTCTGGGACGCGGACGCCGGTCCGATCTCGTTCTATCCGGGCGTCACGAGCGCGCTGTTCGCCTTCCCGGGATCCTGGTTCCTGCGCCTGTTCGGACCGATCGAGGCGGCGGCGCGCCTGCCCGCGGTGCTCTACCTGATCGCGGTCTTCGCCGGCGTGATCGCGCTGCTCTCCGATCGGCGCGCGGCCGGGCCGCGGACGGAGAGCGCCACGCCCGGCCTCGTCGAGGCCGGACTGATCTGGCTCGCCCTCGGCGCCTACTTCCTCGCCCTCGCGTTCAGCGCGAGCTACGACCCCTACTCGGCCGACATCGCCCTGCCGGCGACCCAGGACACGCTGCTGATGGCCTGCGTGCTGGGTTTCGTTCTGGCTTGGTCGCGCAGGGAACGGGGCTGGCTCCTGTTGTTCACCGCGCTCACGTACGTGTCCCTGCCCAGCGGGCTCGTGCTGGTGGTCTTCTTCGCCGCCTCGACGTGGCTCGTGACGCGGCCGCGGCCCTGGACGGACGTGTTCCGGGCGGCGGCTTGCCTGGGTGCCTGCATGGTCGCAGGCGCCTTGCTCCCCAAGCTTCTCGCGCTGCTCGGGATGCCGCTGCCCGGCAGCGAGTACGCCAAGGAGAGCATGGTCCAGCGCTTCCTGTTCCTGCAGTTCACGGATGTGAAGCGCATCCTCTACGTGGCGCTTCCCTGCGGGATCCTGCCGTTGTTCGCGCTGTTCGCCTGGAAGCGCCTCGATCCCGTGGCGCGGGCCCTGGCGCTCTCGGCCCTGGCCTATTTCCTGCTCTTCTACGTGCAGGCCTACGTGTCCCTGCACCACTTCGTGCCGGCCATGGTGCTGCCGCTCGCGGCCTTCTGGCGCGCGGACTTCCTTGCCCCGGGGCCGGGGCGCGGCAAGTGGGTCATGGCCACCGGCGCGGCGGGCGCCCTGGCCCTCTGGCTCTCCCTGCCGGCCCACTGGGGCGTGGCGGTGCAGGCCAAGGAAATCGGGTCGGCGATCCGCGTGGATTGCCCGGGCTACGAGCGCTCGGCCCCGCGCTGCTTCCTGTTCGCCGACCGCCTGGGGAGCCTGTTCCCGCGCGGCATCGACCCGGCGGTGCCCGGAAAGAAGTTCGGCGGTTCGCCCTACCCCTGGAATTACTATGCCCGCCGTGCCGATGGTACGGCCCGCGAAGTGAACTACGTGGTGCAGGAAGCGACAGCGACGCCGCCCGAGGGCCTGACGCGGGTGAGCGAAGAGCAGGGGATCGCGGTTTTCGTCCGCGACCTCGGGCTTTGGGAGCGTCATCAGGCATTGCAGCCGCCCTCGCCGCCGGGGAGCCCCTGGCTCCAGGTGGATCGCGGCCTCCTGTTCGCGGGGCAGAAGCCCCGTGAGGGCCGGCTCTTCATTCTCAACGTGCGTTCGGCGCTGCGCCGGCTCGGATGGGGCGGATGAGCGCGGGCCGGCGCCGGATCCTCGGGGCGTCGTTCGTGCTGGCGCTGCTCGGCGCCGCGGTGGCGGGCGTCTGGCTGTACTTCACGCGCGGCGGCGAGGCCTTCGGCGTGCTGGCCCGCGTGCGGGCGGACCACGCGGCGGCCTTGCTGGCGATCACCGCGATCTTCGTCGGCGTGCGTTTCGTGCGCTGGCAGTACCTGCTGCGCCGCGTCGAGGTGGGTGTGCCGACGCGCGAGAGCCTCCGCGTGTATCTGGCCTCCCTGGTGGGCACGGCAACCCCTGGCTACGTGGGCGAGGCGGTGCGCTGCGCCTTCCTCAAGCGTCGCTGCGGTTCGCCCCTGCGGCGCACGCTCCTGTGCCTGGTGGTGGAGCGCCTCTTGGACGTGATGACCTTGGGGTTGATCGGCGCCCTGTGTCCGGGGCCGACCCTGCCCCGCGTGCTCATGGGGGCCGCGGTCCCCGTGTCTTGGATCCTGATCCAGGCGGCCGTGGGCGTGGCGAACCGGGTGGAGAGCGGCAGCCCCTCGGGCAAGGGATCCCTCGAGCGCCTCGGGAGCCCCGGCTCGTTGCTGACGGCCTTGGCGGGCTCCCTGGTGATCTGGGGGCCTGTGACCCTGGGGCTCTACGTGGCCGCGGACGGGCTCGCCTTCGGGCTGGACTTCCTGTCCTCGGTGCACGTGTACACGAGTTCCACGCTGCTGGGCGCCCTCTCGCTGATGCCCGCGGGCTTCGGGGTCACGGGCAGCGCGGCGATCCTGCAGCTCCAGGACCAAGGATTGGAGCTTTCCTCCGCGGTGGCGACGGTGACGCTGTTCCGCGCCCTGACCACGGGCCTGTGCCTGTCGGTGGGGGCCGTGTTCCTTTTTCTGGAGCTGCGCCGGGGCAAGGGGGCGTCCACGGCCCACACGAGCGAGCACTTCGACGAGCTGGCGCCCGAATACAACGCCCAGTTCCGGCCCCACGTGTGGAACTACCTGCTGCAGAAGCGCGTGGGCTTCATGGCCGAGGCCCTGCCGCCGCCGGAGCGGGCGGGCTTCGGCCTGGACCTGGGCTGCGGCCTCGGACTCCAGGGCGAGGCCATGGTTCAGCGCGGCTTTCGGATGGTGGGCATCGACCCGGCCCACAATCTGCTGCGGCACGGACGGCGCGAGGGTTTCTCCACGGCCGTGGGGGACGCGCTCGCGCTGCCCTTCGCCGACGGGAGCTTTCGCTTCGTCTACGCGGTGGGCGTCCTGCACCACCTGGCGGACCAGGAGGCCCAGGCGGCGGCCTGCCGTGAGATCCTGCGCGTGCTCGAACCCGGCGGGACGCTGGTGGTCCAGGAGACCAACACGAACAACCCGCTGTTCCGCTTCTACATGGGCTACGTGTTCCCGATCCTCTCGCGCATCGACGAGGGCACGGAGCACTGGATCGAGCCCGCGCGCTGGGCCGCGCTGCCCGGCTTCGAGCCCGCGCGCCTGCGGTTCTTCACTTTCCTGCCCGACTTCATTCCCCAGGGCCTGATGCCGCCGTTCCTGGCCCTGGAGCGCAAGCTGGAGGGGGGGCCCCTCAAGCCCTATTCCGTGCACTATCAGGCCGTGCTCAAGAAGCCCGCGGGCTAGCCCCGGGCCTCAGGCCGAGGGCGTCGAGTTGGTGTCCTTGACGAAGTACAGCGGCCTGCGGCGCGCGTCGCTGGCCAATCGGCCGATGTACTCGCCGATGATGCCGATGCTGAGCAACTGGATGCCGCCGAGGAACAGGACGGAGACCATCAGCGAGGTCCAGCCCTGGGGCGTGCGCGCGTTGTAGAAGTAGGAAACCAGCGCGTAGACGATCAGCAGGAAGGCCACGAAGGAGACGATCAGGCCCGCGAACGTGGCCAGGCGCAGGGGCACGTCCGAGAAGGAAGTGATGCCGTCCACGGCCAAGAGGAACAGCTTGCGCCAGGTGTAGCCCGGCGCGCCGGCGTGCCGGGCGTCGCGGTCGTACTCCACGGCGGCGTGGTCGAACCCCACCCAGGCCACCTGGCCGCGCAGGAATTTGTGCTGCTCGGGCATCGCCCGCAGGGCGTCCACCACCTTGCGGTCCATGATGCGGAAGTCGCCGGTGTCCAGGGGGATCTCGATCTGCGACAGGCGCGCCAGCAACCGGTAGAAGACCTTGTAGGCGACCTTCTTCACCAGGCTCTTGTCCTTGCGCGAGCGGCGCTGGGCGTAGACCACCTGGAAGCCGCCGCGCAGCTTGGCGTGCATCTCCGCCAGCAATTCGGGCGGGTCCTGCAGGTCCGCGTCGATGATCGCCACGGCGCTTCCGCGGGCGTGGTCGAGGCCGGCGCTGAGGGCCACCTGGTGGCCGAAGTTGCGCGAGAGGACCACGTACTTGACGCGCGGATTCTCGGCGCCGAGGGCGCGCACGATTTCCATGGAGCGGTCGCGGCTGCCGTCGTCCACGAAGAGGATCTCGTAGCGGGCGCTGATGGCCGCCAGGGTCGGCTCCAGGCGGGCGTAGAGGGCCCGCAGGTTGGGCTCCTCGTTGTAGACCGGGACGATCACGGTGAGGTCCACCGCGGGGCCCAGGCCTGCGGGAGCTTGGGGTGCGTGGCTCACGGGCGGCGATTCTCCGCCGGGCGGGGGCTCGGTTCAACGCTGTGCCGACCGGCCGCCGAGGGGCGCGCGCCCAGGGGGGCCCCGTGGCCCCCCGGCCGAGCGGCGGCGGGGCGCGAACCGCGCCGGCAAGGGGCAGTGCTCGTGGGACCTTCCACGTTCAGGGCCCCATGCGGTAGACGGCCAGGATCGGCACGCCGCCGACCACGATCTCGTGCACCTTGCGCTCCTCGGGCGGGTCGTCCTCCTCCGCGGCGTCCGCGCGGCGGAAGTTGCTCAGGTAGTAGTCGCACTCCGCGCGGGATTCGACGTAGGTCAGTCGCTCGCGATCGGCGGCCTCGAGGATCGAGAAGTTCATCTTGCAGGCGTAGTTCCTGGCAGCCACTCGGATCCGCTGGGGCCGCGGCTTGAGCGCCAGCACCGCCTCCAGGCCCTGGCGGTAGGCCACGCCCCAGTAGTCGAGCTCGAAATGGGCTCCCATGGGCTGCCAATGGGCCTTGGCGAACTCGTTGAAGTAGACGTTCTGGTGGGGGTGGCTTTGCGCCATCTGGGAGCCCACCACCAGCGCGTTGCCGGCGAAGACCACCAGGATCGCGCGCCCCACCGGCCGCGGCAAGAGTCCCGGCTCGGTCAGGAATTCCAGTCCCCGCGCGGCGAAGAGCACCAGGAATGGATAGACGCAGTAGACGTGGCGCCAGCCGTCGTAGACCACGGAGCCCAGGGCGATCACCGAGAGCACCGGGGCGAAGCCGAAGGCCGCGACGGCGATCCAGCGCGTGTCGAGTCGTGCGAGCCGCGAGGCCAGGCCTTGATGGCCTCCGTCCGGCGCGGCGCCCGGGCGCAGCAGTCCCTCCAGGGCCCACAGGCACTGGCGCGCCACGCCCACTCCGAAGAGGGCGGTGTACAGGAGCGGCGTGGTGACGAAGATCCAGCAGGGCAGGTAGTGCCAGGGGAGCTCGGTGCTCCGCACTCGCTCTCCGGCGTAGAGCACCAGTCCCTCCCAGTGGTACTGGCTCATCTCCTGGAGCGCGGCGCGGAAATGCTGCCAGGGTCCGAGCCAGAGCACGGGCCAGAAGAGCACCACGAGCCCCGCGCACAGGGCCAGCGAAAGGAGCGAGCGCGCGATCCAGCGCGGCCAGGCGGCGCGGCCCCCGCGCAGGGCCTCCACGGCGAAGGCGGCCGCCGTGACGGCCGCGTGCAACACGCCCAGGATGCGGATGTCGATCAGCCAGGCCACCGCGAGGGCGTGCAGGCCAAGCCGCGCCGCCGAGGGTTTCTCCAGGGCGCGCAGGAGCGTCCAGGCGGCCAGGATCGAGAAGGACAGGAAGGCCAGATCCTTCGAGTTGACGAAGGACTCGGCGAAGATGCGCGGGGAGAGCACCAGGATCGAGCTCGCCGCCAGGGCGCTCCACGGCCGCGCCAGGAGACGGCGCGCGAGGTCGTGGAAGGCCGCCACCGCCAGGGCGAAGGTGAGGAACATCGCCAGGTGCCGCATCTGGTAGATGCTGCGCAGGTCGTCGAGGAACAGCACCTTCTCCAGGGCGAGCAGGAACAGCTCGTAGGCGGGTCCGTGGTACTTCTCGTTGCCCTCCAGGAGCGTCTTGGAAACGCCGCGGGTCACGAAGTTCCAATTGACCTGTCCCGTCGCGGCCCGCGACGTGCCGTCGTCCCAGCCCAGACCGTAGTCGTCGAAGGCCAGGACACCCGCCAGGAGGAAGGCCAGGGCCAGGAGCCCCAAGAACCAACGGGGCGGCGCCGCGCGGAAGGAGGTTTTGGACCCGCTCTCGTTCCGCTCCGGTTCGCGGGAGAGGCCGGCCCCAGGCTGCCCGCCGGATCCGCCGGACCCGGGCGAATCACCGGCTGGGCCGCTCCCCGAGGCGCCGGAACGGGGGCCGGGGACCGCGCCGTCCGCCCGCTGGCTGGAATTCATGGGCATGCTCTAGCAGTCGGCGGGGGAAGGAGCAAAGGTCGACCGTTTCTCCGGCCGATCTGGAGGCCCTGGTCCGCGCCGCTATAGTCCGCGCGTCCTTTCCATGCCCACCTCGCCCCGCCCCGACTCCGAGCCGCGCCCCGACGCGGGGGGCCCCACGGCCCGCCCGAGGCGACGCGCGTGGGGCCGTCTCTTGGCGCTGGCCGGCCTGCTCTCCCTGCTGCCCCTGCTCTTCCATGCCTGGGTCTATGGGCGCCGCGACCTCTCGCCCCTGTTCGACGGGCTGGAGAGCCTGCGGGCGCGCACGGAGGAACTGGCGCGGCGCGCGCGCACGTTCGACGGCGAAGGGGCCCTGGCCGAACTGGGCCCGAGCGCCCTGAACGGGTTCGTCTGGCGCCTGGACGAGCGGCTCTCCGAGTGCACCGCCGAGCGCGGCAAGGGCGCTCCCTCCCTGGACCCGAAGCCGCTGCTCTCGATCGAGTTCGAACCCGGCGAGGCCCTGACCCTGGTGTCGGAATCCGGCACCAGCACGGTGGAGAACGGCGTGCTGCGGACCCTGGCGGGGCCGGGGGACGTGCTCGTCACCTCGGGCGAGTTCCAGGTGGATCCCGACGCCGTGGCCCAACTGGAGTTGCGGGTCAAGCACGCCCGCGGCACCAAGCTTTCCCTGGGCTGGTCCAGCGGGGGCGAGGCCGAGAATCGCGAGGTGCTCTCGCTCCTGCCCGTGCAGGGAGAGTTCTACGACTACCGCATCCACACGGAGACCCTGTTCCAGGACACTTCCTTCCCGTTCGTGGCGAACGACACGGCCGTGGGCGGCGCGCGCGCGCCGATTCGCAAGCTGATGATCGAGCCCACGGACGTCGCCGGCGACCTCGTGGAGATCGATCGGCTGCGGCTGATCTCCAAGCGCAGCAAGTACGCCGAATCCACCCACGACGCGGGCTGGCACCGCGCCGCGGGCGAACTGCGCAAGGTGGTCTTTGCCAACACGCCCCTGTCGATCACCGCGAAGGTCTCCCTGCCGGCGGAGCCGCTCTGGCTCACGGCGGGACTGGCCGTGCTGGAGTCCGGCGATCCGGTGCGCTTCAAGGTCAGCGTGCGCGAGGCCGCCGCGGAAAAGACGCTCTTCGAGCAGAGCGTGAGCGCGCCCCATGCCTGGAGCGACGTGCGCCTGGACGTGAGCGAGTGGGGGGGCCGGGAGGTGGAGTTCCGCTTCGAAGCCCTGAGCACGGGGGGCAACGTGGCCTTCTGGAGCAACCCGACGATCCACGGCGCCCCCCGGGAGCAGTTCCACGTGCTGCTGCTCCTGGAGGACGCCCTGCGAGGCGACCACCTTTCCAGTGCGGGCCACTCGCGGTCGACGACGCCCCACAAGGACGCCCTGGCCGCCGAGGGCGTGCAGTTCCTGCGCTGCTACTCCCAGGAATCCAAGACCCGCATGTCGGTGCCGTCGATGATGACCTCGCTCCTGCCCACGGCCACCGGCGTGTGGAACTTCCAGGAGGTGCTCCACGACGATTACCTGACCCTGGCCGAGGTCTTGCGCAGTCAGGGATTCGAGACCGCCGCCTTCCTGCAGAATCCGAACGCGGGCGCGGGCGCGGGCCTGCACCAGGGCTTCAGTGAGTCCATCGAGCTGGAGCGCGGCGTGCCGCGCGCCGCCGACGCCTTCGCCGCCGCGAAGCAGTGGATCGAGCGTCATCCTCAGCGCAATCTGTTCTTGTACGTGCACGTGCTCGATCCCCACAGTCCCTACGACCCGCCGCCGCCCTTCGACGGCTGGGCCCGGGAGAAGCTCGGCGTGGGAACGCGGGTCAAGGCCATGGAGTACTACGATCCCCCCTGGGATCCCGAGCCCACGGCGGAGTCGCGCCGCGCGCGCTACGACGGCGAGATCGCCTACAACGACGCCTGCTTCGGGCAGTTCTGGTCCTGGTACACCGGCGTGGGAATGAAGGACCGCACGCTGTTCGTCAACGTCTCGGACCACGGCGAGTTCCTGGGGGAACGCGGCATGTGGGATCACCACCCGCCCGGTTTCGAGCCGGTGCTCCACGTGCCCCTGGTGCTGCACCTGCCTCCCCGGCTGGCCGGCGGACCGCGCGGCGCTCCGGGGCGGCGCACGATCGACGTGCCGGTGCAGCTGCTCGACGTGGCTCCCACGATCCTGGACGTGCTCGGGATCGACCGCGGGCCCCTGCTCCAGCAGGGCGACTCCCTGCTGGGGCTGATGCGCGGAGAAGAGGCCGAGGCCTGGGCCGCGCGCCCGGTGGTCTCCGACGAGGTGATCGACCGCCCGGACAAGTCGGACGAGCGTTCGCTGGCCTCGGTTTTCTACCGCGACCTGCAGTTGATCAACTCGGCCAACTTCTCCTCGAAGCGGCCGCTGCCGCACCAGGCCTATGCGCGCGCCTTCGACCTGCGGGGCGGGGGCATCGAAGCGCCTCCGGAATGGGACCTCGCCTGGGATCCGGTCTTCCGCTGGCGGCTCGGGCGGGCCGTCGCCGCCCTGCAGCGCGCGGGCTCCAACGTCTGGTTCGGCATCACCTCCGGCGTCGGCGGCTCCATGGACTACGATCCGGAGACCATCGAGAGGCTGAAGGCGCTGGGCTACCTCTGAGCCCCGGCGCGGTCAGCGCCCGTCCTGGGCCGCGGGGCCGACCCGGTAGAGCGCCAGTTCGTATTCGCGCGTGGGCCGGTTGCGGAAGGCATAGGCCCGTCGGGGCGCGAAGTCGTCCAGCAGGCGCACGTCCGTGGGTTCGAAGGGCTCGCGGCGCAGCAGTTCGAAGCGCGCGCCCAATTGCCGCCCGGTTTCCTCCGCGGAACCGCCGCGCTTGGCGTAAATGCCCGCCACCACGTAGACCGTCTCGGTCGTGTTCGCCAGCACGGCCGGCAGGTCCTTGCCCAGCACGACCTCCAGGGCGGGCCGGCCCGCCACCTGCAGGTAGTAGGCGAGGTTGGGTTCCCCGAGCACGATCACGCGACTGCCCTCCGGCACCAAGGGCAGCATGGACGCCGCGGCCCGGCGACCATCCAGCGTGGCGCGCCAGGGGTCGCTGGGATCGGGCAGGGCGAGGCTCACGGCGCCCACCAGGCAGGCCAGGGCCGCGCAGATCCAGGGCGTGGGGGCCGTCTCCGGCCCCTCGTTCAGCCGCTCCAGTCGCGCCGCGATCCACACGCCCGCGGCCAACGCCGCCGCCAGGGTGAAGGGCAGCACGAGCCTGGCGTAGGGATGGTAGGTCGGGGTGAGCACGATCCACACGGCGAGCCAGATCGCCACCACGGTGCCCGGCAGGCCGCGGCCCCGCCCCAGGAGCCTGGGCAGCGCCAGCAGCGCGAGCAGGGCCGTGGCCAGGCCCGCGCCCAGGGTCAAGGCCGCCAGGCAGAAGAGCCCCAAGGTGGCGAGGCCCGCCCCCAGGCTTCCCAGCCGCGTGCGGGCGCACCAGGCCGCCGCCCCGAAGGCCGCCAGCAGTCCCGCTCGACTCACCGGCCCCTCGAAGAACACTTGGTGGAGGCCCTGGCGCAGGGCGTTCTCGATCCACCGCGGATCCAGCATCGTCCGCTGGTAGGCCACCAGCCCCGCGTAGCCGCCCGGTTGGGACTCGATGTAGAGCGCCCAGGGCAGGTAGCACACGCCGGCCACGAGCGCGGCGGCGGCCCACAGGCCGAGCAGCCGCCACGGGTCTCCGTTGCGCGCGCGCCATCCCGCCAGCAGGTCCGGCACCAGGGCGAGGCCCGTGATCGCCAGGGCGAGCCACCCGTGGTACTTCGTGTTCCACGCGAGCCCCACCGCGAGCCCGCCCAGGAGCGCCCACGGCAGGCTGCGGCGCTGGAAGGCCTCGGTCAGCACGAAAAGGGCCGCCAGGAAGGCGAGGGAGAAGGCCACGTCCGTCAGCGCCGTGCGCGAGAGCGCCACGTGGAATTCGCTGCTGGCGAACAGCACGCCCGCCGCGAGGCCCGCGGCGTCCCCGAACCAGCGCCGCGCCACCAGGGCCAGGGCGAGCACGCACACCGAGCCCAGCACCACGTTGAGGGCGATGGCGCCCGTGTCGGCTCCCACGGAGAAGATCCGCGCCACGAGCCCCGCCAGGGTGAAGTACACCGGCGGCGAGAAGCGCTCCTCGCCGGGAAACAGCTGGAAGGGAGCCTCGGGATCGGCGATGCCGATGGCGCTCAGGGCGTAAACGCCCTCGTCGTAGTGGCTGAGGCCGAGGCGCGAGAAGTGGAGACCCCGCAGCAGGAGCGCCAGAAGGAACAGGCACAGCCAGACCCACGGGGGACAGCGGCGGGCGCCGGTGGGGGATTCCGGCGGCTCACCCGCGGCCGCTTTGGACGCAGGCCCGGTCGGCCCGGGGGCCTCGGGGGCCCGGCTCACGGCCGCACCTCGAACAGGCTGCCGTGGCGGCCCGACTGCAGCTCCACGAGGCCCGGCACCGCCGCGAAGCTCGCCGGATCCTGGGCCCGGGTCACGAAGAGGAAGCGCACGCCGTGGGCGGCCAGGAAGGCGGCCCGCTCCTCGGTCGAGCCGGCGAAGAAGCGCTCCACGGCCTTGGACTTGCGCTCGAAGTTCACGGTCAGGAAGAAGTGCCCGTGGTGCAGCACGCCCGGATACTCCGGCGCGAGCCAGCGGTACTCGCGGTAGTCGCAGAGCAAGACGTCCCGCGGGCCGGCCGAGCGGAGCCGCTCGAGGGTCTCCCGGTGCTCGGCATCCAGGAACGTGGTGGGCGCCGCGGGATCGAAGCGCGTGGCCTTCCAAAGCCGCTGAAACTCATAGGCGGGGGAGACCGCGAGCACCGCCGCCAGGCACAGGCCCTGGGCCGCGCCCAGTCGCTCCCGCTCCCGATGCCAGAGTAGGCCCGCCAGGATCCAGACCGGGATGGCGAGCGCCATGGGCGCCCGGTCCGCGTAGGGGAAGTAGGGCCCCGAGAGCGAGAGCAGCACGGAGCCCAGGAGCCAGCCCATCAGGAAGCAGCCCTCGAGGCCCGCGTTGGGCCACCAGCGGCCGAAGCCGAAGGTGATCGCAAGCCAGGCCAGGGGAAAGGCCAGCGCCAGGCTGGCGAAGGGCATTTCCTCGGGCGTCCAGTCCGGCAGCGGCAGGCCCGAGCTGCGCTGGACCAGGAACAGGGCCAGGAGCACGCTCCCCATGGCCGCGCAGCAGGCCGCCGCCGTGCGCAGGGCGGCGCCCGTGGCCTGTCCTCGGCGGAAGCACAGGAACACCACCATGGCGAAGACCGCCGCCAGGGTGAAGGCCTCGTAGACGTGCAGCAGCGTGATCAGTCCGCACAATCCCGCCGCCAGGGCCGCGCGTGCCACGGAGAAGCGCCGCAGCGCGAAGTAGAAGGCCAGCAGGGACGCCAGCGTGAGGAGCCACAGGAGCAGGAAGTGGGAATCGAACAGCGACTTGAACAGGTAGTGGCTGCGGTAGGACTCGAACACCGGCGCGTCGTTCACCGCGCCCACCACGCGGCCGAGAATCCCGCCCTCGCGCACCGCGGCCCACTGGTTCAAGACCTTGAGGTGTCCGCCGAGCCCGCCGCCCAGGAGGATCGCCAGGAAGACCCACCAGACCCCTCGCCCCCCGGGCAGGAACCAGCGCACCGTGAGGAACAAGAGGAGCGAGAGCAGCAAGGCGAACACCGAACCCGCGACCGCGTAGACCCATTCCGGCGCGAGGTCCAGGACTCCTGCCGCGGCGCCGACGCCCCAGTAGAAGAACACGGGCAGGTGGGGAGCGTTCGGCTCGGCGGTGAAACGGTTCTCGACGAAGGGGCCGCTCTCCTGGGATTGGCGCATCCAGGCGCGGTACTGCATGTAGTCGGGCGAGACCGTCACATTGCCCGTGAACTCGAAGCCCTCGGGCGTGGACACGAGAGCGTGGAGCACCGGGAACAGGTGCAGCAGGGCCGCGCACAGCGCCGCCAGCCAGACGCTGAGCGGGAGCGGCGCGAAGAAGGCGCGGGCCGCGGGCGCCGGGCTCTCTGCGCTCGCTGCCTTCGGCTCGTGCATGGAACGCCAAGCTACTGTCCCGGACCGCGCCGCGACAGGCTCCGCGGCCGGCCGCGGCCCCGGAAGCCGTCCGGAGGGCCGTTCCTCTGGCGCGCGAGGGGCCGAACGCCGCCGGGGGGAAGCGCGGCTTTCTCCGGCCGCCCCCGGTGCGTAGAATCCGCGCCCCCCTCTCCAGGAAAGGAGACCCGAGCGAGCATGTTCCAACGCATCCTGATCGCCAACCGCGGCGAGATCGCCCTGCGCGTGATCCGCACGGCGCGCGAGATGGGCATCGAGGTCGTGGCGGTCTATTCCGATTTCGACCGCCGCGCGCTCCACACCCGCATGGCCCACTTCGCGGTGCCCCTGGGCGGCTCCCTGCCCCGGGAGAGCTACCTGGACATGGCCAAGGTGATTCGCGCCGCCAAGGAGACCGGCGCCGAGGCGATTCACCCCGGCTACGGCTTCCTTTCCGAGAACGCCGACTTCGCCCAGAAGGTCTCCGATGCCGGACTCGCCTGGATCGGGCCGCCGCCCTCGGCGATCCGCGCCATGGGCGACAAGATCACCTCCCGGCGCAACATGAAGCAGGCCGGGGTTCCCGTGGTGCCGGGTCTGGTGGACCCCGTGGCCGACGTGGAGATGGCCCTGGCCGAGGCCCGCGGCATCGGCTATCCGATCGCCATCAAGGCCGCGGCGGGGGGCGGCGGCAAGGGCATTCGCATCGTGCGCGCCGAGAAGGAGATGGCGGGCGCCTTCCGCACGGCCTCGGGCGAGGCCCTGGCCTCCTTCGGCGACGGACGGCTGTACCTGGAGCGCTACCTGGAGGAGCCGCGCCACATCGAGGTGCAACTCCTGTTCGACAAGCACGGCAACGGCGTGCACTTCGGCGAGCGGGAGTGCTCGATCCAGCGCCGCCACCAGAAGCTGATCGAAGAAGCCCCGTCGGTGATCGTCACCCCGGAACTGCGGGCCAAGATGGGCGCCATCGCGGTCCAGGCGGGCCGCGCCGTGGGCTACCAGAACGCGGGCACCGTGGAATTCCTCTATTCCAAGGGGGAGTTCTTCTTCCTGGAGATGAACACGCGCCTGCAGGTGGAGCACCCGGTGACCGAAATGGTCTACGGCGTGGACCTGGTGCGCGAGCAGTTGCGCGTGGCGGCCGGCGAGAAACTGGGCTTCACCCAGGCGGACATCCAGCCCAAGGGCTGGTCCATCGAGGTGCGCATCAACGCCGAGGATCCGTTCAACAACTTCGTGCCGTCGACCGGCACGATCAAGAATTTGCGGGCGCCGGGCGGTCCGGGCGTGCGCATGGACGGCGCGCTCTACCGGGGCATGGAAGTGGGACTCAACTACGACCCGATGCTCGCCAAGCTGATCGTCTGGGGCGGCGACCGGGACGAGGCCATCCGCCGCATGGTGCGCGCCCTGCAGGAACTCAACGTCGGCGGCGTGCGCACCGGCGCGCCCGCGGCGCTCTTGGTGCTGGAGGACGAGCGCTTCCGCAAGGGGAACTTCGACACGCACTTCCTGGCCAGCATGGACCTCTCCAACGCCAGCGGCGGCGAGGACGTGCTCGTGGCCGCCGTGGCGGCGATCCACCGCCACCTGCTCTCGCGCCGCCGGGCGCTGGCCACGTCGGCCTCCTCGCGCACCCACTGGCAGCAGCGCAGCCGCTCGCGGCTCTCTCCCTATCCCTCCCACCAGGCCGAGCCCCATCGCGCGCCGGAGAAACGCCCGTGAAGTACTTCGTCCAAGTCAATTCGCGCCAGCTCGAGGTCGACGTGGTGGAGCGCCTGGGCGAGCTCAAGATCGCCGTGAACGGCAAGCCCCTGGACCTCTCCTACGAGGAAGTGGACGCCCTGGGGCAGGTGGCGTTGCTCTCCGACGGCAAGAGCTACGGCGTGTCCATCGAAGGCGACATGAACAAGGCCTCGGTGGTGATCGCGGGCCACCTGTACGCGGTGGAGATCGAGGACGAGCGCGAGCGCGCGGCCCACGCCGCCGAGCGCGCGGCCTCCAAGGGCGGCGGCGTGGTCAAGGCGGTCATGCCGGGCATCGTGTTCAAGCTGCTGGTCAAGGAGGGCGAGCAGGTCGAGGCCGGCCAGTCGCTCCTGATCCTCGAGGCCATGAAGATGCAGAACGAGATCGCCGCGCCCGCCGCGGGCCGGATCAAGACGCTGCACGTGCGCGAGAAGGAAGCCGTGGCGGGCGGGGCCAAGCTCGTCACCATCGCCCCGGCCGGTTGAGGTCGGCGTGACCTCGCGCTGGCAGACCCTGTCGGACTGGATCGCCACGCCGTCGGTCACCGGCGGCGAGGCGGACTACGCCGAGCAACTGGCGCGCTACCTCGTCTCGCGGGGTTTCGACGTGGAGCGCCAGGAGGCGGCCCCGGGCCGCTTCAACCTCCTGGCCCGCGCGGGCCGGCCCGAGGTGGTGTTCTGCACGCACCTCGACACCGTGCCGCCGTTCTTCGGCCCGCGGGAGGAGCGCGAATTCGTGCACGGCCGCGGCTCCTGCGACGCCAAGGGGCCGGCGCTCTCCATGATCGAGGCCGGCGTCGAATTGCTCGCCTGCGGCGAGGATCGCATCGGCTTCCTGTTCACCGTGGGCGAGGAGACGGATTCCCTCGGCGCCCAGGTGGCCAACCAGCGCCTCGCCGAGCCCTGGGCGCCCCGCCACACCATCGTCGGCGAGCCCACGGGGAATCGCTTCGTTTCCGGGCACAAGGGCATCTTCAAGGCGCGCCTGGAGGCCCGCGGCGTGGCGGGGCACAGCTCAGAGCCCCAGGGGCCCAGCGCGATCCACGAACTCGTGCAGGTCCTCGAGCGGCTCTTGCGCGAGGACTGGGGACGCCACCCGCGCCTGGGCGCGGGCACGCTCAACGTGGGGGAGATCTCCGGGGGCGTGGCGGCCAACGTGGTGGCCGACCGCGCCGTCGCCGCGCTGCTCCTGCGCGCCGTGGAGGCTCCGGCGACCACCGAGGAGAAGCTGCGCCGCCACCTCGGCCCCCACGTGCACCTCGATTGCCTCTACAAGAACTACGGCCCGACGGAGTTCCTGGTGCCCGAGGGCCTGGACTCGGTTCCCGTGGCCTTCGGCACCGACGCGCCGCACCTGCCGCGCTGGGGAGTGCCCCTGCTCGTGGGACCGGGCCGCATCGAGGACGCCCACACCGACCACGAGTGCATCGAGAAGCGCGCCGTGGAGGCCGCCATCGCCACCTACGTGCGCACCGCGCGGCTCCTGTTCGAGAGGGCCGCGGCGCGATGAGCGAGCGAGCCCGAGGGGCGGCGTTGCTGGACCAGTTGGAGTCCGGCGCGTTGCGCGTGGCCGAGCGCGGCGCGGACGGCACCTGGATCGTCCACGCCTGGATCAAGGAGGAGATCCTGGCCCTGTTCCGGGCCTCGCCGGTGGCCCTGCAGGGCGCGAGCGGGGCAAGTCCCCTGGGCGATTTCCTGGACAAAGAGGCCTTCCCCGTGCGCAGGCTCTCGCTCGCCGATCGCGTGCGCCTGGTGCCCGGCGGCTCGGCCGTGCGCCGCGGCGCGCACCTGGCCCCGGGGGTGATCTGCATGCCGCCGATGTACGTCAACGTGGGCGCGTTCGTCGGCGCGAACACGATGGTGGACAGCCACGCCCTGGTGGGTTCCTGCGCCCAGATCGGCGAGCGCGTGCACCTTTCGGCCGCGGCCCAGATCGGCGGCGTCCTGGAGCCAGCAGGGGGCCGGCCCGTGATCGTGGAGGACGAGTGCTTCGTCGGCGGCGGCGTGGGGATCTACGAGGGCGTCCTGGTGCGCCGCCGGGCGGTGCTCGCCGCGGGCGTGATCCTGACGGCCTCGACCCGGGTCCACGACCTAGTGCACGGCCGCGAGCTCTCAGGCAGCCGCGAGGCGCCCCTGGAGATTCCCGAGGACGCCGTGGTGGTTCCCGGCACCCGGCCCGCCCGTGGGGCCTACGCCCAGTCCCTGGGCCTGCAGCAGGCCTGCGCCCTGATCGTCAAGTACCGCGACGGGCGCACCGACCACGCCACGGCCCTGGAGGGGGCCCTGCGCTGAGTCCCGCCCGCGCCCGGGGTTCAGAGCCCGCCCGGGGACCCGGACCCGAAGTAGCATGGGGGCATGCAACCCCACGGTCTTGTCCGTCGTCTGCTTTCGCGTCGCGCGTGGCTCGCCACGCTCCTGGTCGCCTTCACGGCCTCCACCGCCCAGGCCACCTGGTCGATCATCGCCGTCAACCGGCGCACGAAGGAGATCTGCGTGGCCTCGGCCACCTGCCTCGCCAACTTCGACCTGCGGCAGTTCCTGCCCGTGGTCGCGGTGGGCAAGGGGGCTGGTTGCGCCCAGTCCTTCGTGGACCAGACGGGAACCAACCGCATCGCCATCTGGAACGGGCTGCGGAGCGACAACACGGCCGCCAACATCCTGCAGGTGCTGCAGCAGATCGACCCCAATTTCCAGACACGCCAGTACGGCATCATCGACATGGCCACGGCTCCGGTGACCTTCACCGGCACGGGGGCGGGGCTCGCCAAGTTCGGCGTGGCCGGCATCGACGGCGACATCAGCTACGCGATCCAGGGCAACGTGCTCACCGGCAACCAGGTGATCAGCGACGCCGAGGCGGCCTTCCTGGGCCTCCAGGGCGACCTGACCTCGCGGGTCATGGCCGCCATGGAGGCGGCGCGCGCCCTGGGGGGCGACGGTCGCTGCTCCTGCAGCCCCAGCGCGCCCACCTCCTGCGGCGTGCCGCCCGCGAGCTTCTCCAAGTCCGCCCACGTGGGGTTCCTGATCGACGCGCGCCTGGGCGACGTCGACGGCGTGTGCAACGGCAGCGTGGGCTGCGCCACCGGAAGCTACACGCTCAACCTGAACGTGATCGGCAACACCTTCGACCTGGACCCGGTGATCCAGCTCGCGAGCCAGTACCAAGCCTGGCGCACGAGTCGCCTGGGCCGGCCCGACGGCATCCAAAGCCTGGTGTACGTCGGTGCCCAGTGCCTGCCCGCCGACGGCCTCTCGGCCACCACCGTGGATGTCCAGGCGGTCGACATCGAGGGCCTGCCGGTCACCCAGGGCGGGGCCACGGTGACGTTGACGAACGTCTCGGGATTTCCGGCCGTGACCACGCCCAGCGGCATCCTCGACCACGGAAACGGACTGTATTCCTTCGCGCTGCAAGCCGGGACCACTCCCGGGGAGGACCAGTGGCAGGTCCGCATCGACGACGGGGTCAAGGCCGTGACGATCGCGCCGTACGTGAAAATGCGCGTGGACGCGCCCGTGGACCTGCACTGCGGCTTCGATGAGGTTTCGGTCTCGCGCGACACGTTCGTGCCGCTGACCGTGAACCTGGGTCCGGCGGCCGCGGGCCGGCGCTATTGGATCCTGATGAGCGCCGCCGGCACCCAGCCCGGCACGGTGTTCCAGGGCGTCCACATGCCCCTCAACGCCGACGGCTACTTCCGCTTCTCCGCGGCGCGGCCCAATTCGCTCGCCATGGTCAACACGCTGGGGATCCTCGACAACCTGGGCTATGCCTCGGCGGGCTTTCAGACCTGGCAGAATCGCAACTTCGCCGCCCTGCTGGGCCGCCGGTTGGACTTCAGCGCCCTGGTCTGGTTCGGGCCGAACCCCGTGCCCACGAGCACCGGCGGATTCGACGTCAAGCCCTGAGGCCGCCCGGCGGCCCGATCGCCTCGCGGGCTAGACGGTCTTGCTGAAGCGCCGCTCCTCTTGCGGCGTCTTCTCCAGGTATTCGTCGAACACCATGGCCATGTGGCGCAGGAACAGGCGTCCCAGGGGCTTCACGGTGACGCGCGGGCCCTCGACCGAGCAGAAGCCCCGGCGCACGTAGGGTTCCAGGCGCCCCAACTGCACGGAGAGGCGCCGGGCCAAGTCGGGCTCGTCGAAGTCGCGGCCCACGGCCTCGAGGTCCAGCACCATCTTGCACATCAGGTCCAGGATGATGCGCGCGCGCAGGTTGTCCTCCTTGCTGCGCAGGATTCCGCGGGCGATCGCCAGCCCGCCGCGGTCGACCCGCTCGACGTACTCCTGGGTGGTCTTCTCGTTCTGCAGGAACGCGCCGCCCACGTCGCCGATGGCGCTCATGCCGAACGCCAGCATGTCCGGCGCGTTGCGCGTGGTGTAGCCCATGAAATTGCGGTGCAGCGAGCCATCGAGGAGCCCCTTGGCCAGCGGATCCTCCGGCAGGGCGAAGTGGTCGAGGCCGATCAGTTCGTAGCCCGCCGAACCCAGGCGCGAGATCGCCAGGCCGAAGAGCCGCGCCCGCAGGGGCGGGTCGGGCAGCCTGTACTTCTCGAGCACCTTCTGGGCCGGCCGGATCCAGGGCACGTGGGCGTAGCCGTAGATCGCCAGTCGATCGGGCCTGAGGCCCTCGACGATGTCGAGCGTGCGCGCGAAGGTGCTCTCGGTCTGCTCGGGCAGGCCGTACATCAGGTCCAGGTTGACGCTGGCGGCGCCCACGGCGCGGCAGTGCTTCACCAGGGAGACGGTCTCCTCCTCGGTCTGGAAGCGGCGCACGGCGTGCTGCACGCCCGGATCGAGATCCTGCACGCCCAGGGAGAAGCGCTGGAACCCCAGGCGCGCCAGGGTGTCGATCTGCTCGTGGGAGGTGACATGGGGGTGCACCTCGATGCCCAGCTCGGCCGCGGCCGGGATCTCGAAGTGACGACGCAGGGCCTGCATCACGCGCTCGAGCTGGGCCGAGGTCAGGTGCGTCGGCGTGCCGCCGCCGAAGTGCAGCTGGTTCACGCGCCGGCGCGCGCCGAAGAGCGGCGCCACGGCGGCGATCTCGCGCTCCAGGGCGTCCAGGTACTCGAGCACGCGCTTCTCGTGCTGGGTGATGTCGACGATGCAGCCGCAGTACAGGCACAGCCGCTTGCAGAAGGGGATGTGCACGTAGATCGACAGCGGTTCGTCCGTGCGCAGGGCGGCGCGGGCGTAGGCGGCGCGGGCCTCCTGCTCGCCGAACTCGGCGTTCCAGGTGGGGGCCGTGGGGTAGGACGTGTAGCGCGGGCCCGGGCCCGAGAGCTCGAGCAGCGTCGCGTCGTCGACGGCGAATGGCGAGGGCGATCCCGAGGGGTTCATGGCCGGTACTCCCGGGCGGCCGCCACGAAGGCCGCCACGCAGGCCGGATCGGTCTCCTTCATGACGCCGTGGCCGAGGCCCAACACGTGACCGGGCCGGCCCGCGACCTCGGCGAGCAGCGCCGTGACGCGCCGGTGCACCTCCTCCGGCGTGGCGAGCAGCGCGGCGGGATCCAGGGTGCCCTGCGGCGGGGGGCGGGCGCCGTAGCGGCGGAAGGCGCGGTCGAGGGACGTGCGGTGGTCGATGGCCAGGGCTTCGGCGGGCAGCGTCGAGAGGTCGTCGAGCAGGTGGTCGCTCGCGCCGGCGAACACCACGCGCGGCACGCCGGTCGGGAGGCCCTCCAGGGCCTGCCGCGAGTAGGGCAGCGCGTAGCGCACGTAGTCCTCGCGGCCCAGGGCGCTGGCCCAGGTGTCGAAGAGCACCACCGCGTCGGCGCCCTGCTCCACCTGGTAGGCCAGGTGCAGGGCCGTGGTGCGCGCGAGCTTCTCCATCAGCGCGCGGAAGTCCGCCTCGTGGTGGTACATGAGCTTGCGCAGCTCCGCGAAGGATTTGCCCGTGCCGCCCTCGATGGCGTAGGAGGCCAGCGTCAGGGGAGCGCCGCAGAAGCCCAGGAGCGAAGTGCTGTCGGGCAGGTCGCGGCGCACGAACCGCAGCGCCTCTCCCACGTAGCCCATGCTCTCGCCGGGCAGCGGCACGCGGAGGCGCTCGATGTCGGCGCGCGTGCGCACGGGCCGGGGCAGGCTCGGGCCGTGCTCGTCGAAGACGAGTTCCATGCCCATGGCCTCCAGCGGGATCAGGATGTCGCTGAACAGGATCGCCGCGTCCAGGCCGAAGCGCCGCACGGGTTGCAGTGTCACCTCTGCGGCGTGCTCCGGCCGGCGGATCATCTCCAGGAAGCCGCCGGCCTGCTCGCGCACCGCGCGGTATTCGGGCAGGTAGCGGCCGGCCTGGCGCATCAGCCACACCGGCGGCCGGTCCAGGGGTTCACGGAGAAGCGCGCGCGTCAGTCGGCGGGTGGCGGAGAGGGTCTTCATGGTGTCAGGCGGTAGCCGCTTCCGCGGACTGTGTGGATGTAGCGCGGGCTCTGCGGGTCGGGCTCCAGGACCCGCCGCAGGCGCACGATGAAGTTGTCGACCGTGCGCGTGGTGGGGAAGGCGTCGTAGCCCCAGACCTTGTCGAGGATCACCGAGCGCGGAACCACTTCGCCGGGCTGTTCGGCGAGCACGCGCAGGATCATGGTCTCCTTGGTGGAGAGCAGGACCTCCTCGCCGCGCACGCTGGCCGTGAAGGTCTTGAAGTCCACCGTGGCGGAGCCCAGCACCAGCTTGTCCTTGTCGTGCGTGGCGGCGGAGTACCAGTGCGCGCGCTTGAGGATCGCCTTGACGCGCAGGATCAGCTCGCGCAGCTCGAAGGGTTTCCCCAGGTAGTCGTCGCCGCCCAACTCCAGGCCGCGCACGCGATCGTCGTTGGAGCTCTTGGCGGTCAGGAACAGCACCGGCACGTCGTTCTTTTCCGCCCGCAGGCGCTCGCAGACCGAGAAGCCGTCGAGTCCCGGCAGCATCACGTCGAGCAGCACCAGTTCCGGACGGTCGCGCCGCACGGCCTCCAGGGCCGCGAGCCCGTCGCCGACCACGGAGACGGCGTAGCCCTCCAGTTCCAGGTTCTCGGCGATCACCTCGGCCAGGTGAGCCTCGTCCTCGACCACCAGCAGGCGTTCCCCGCTCACGCGGCACCTCCCGTGGAGAGCGGCAGCCGCACGCGGATGCACAGCCCGCCCTCGCCGCCGCCCGCCTCGCGCTTCCCGCCGTGGTCCTCGGCGCGCACATCGCCGCCCAGGGCCCGGGCCAGTTCCGCCACCAGGTACAGGCCGAGCCCCGTGCCCGGCCGCATGCGCACGTCCTCATCCTTGCCGCGCACGAAGGGCGCGAAGATCGACTGGGCGTCGGCGCCGCGCAGGCCCGGGCCCCAGTCGCGCACGGACAGTTCCACGTGGCGGGCGCGGCGCTCCACGCGCACTTCCACGTGCGGCGGTTCGCCGCCGTACTTGAGGGCGTTGGAGACCAGATTGGAGACGATCGAGGACACCGCCTGGGGGTCGGCCACGGCCATGGCGCTTTCCTCCACGATGCAGTCGAGCCGGGCTCCGGGGGCGAGCCCGCCCTGGCGGAATTGCTCGACGCAGCGTTGGACGTGCAGGGCGAGATCCATGTCCTGGGGTTCCACCTCGGGCTCGGAGCGCCGCAGGCGGCCCGCGGAAAGCAGCGCGTCCACGCGTTCGTTCAGGCGGTCGAGGTCCACCAGGGTGCGCTTCAGGTAGCCCTGCTGCTTCTCCCCGGTGGCGCGGCCCAGCAGCACGCTCTCCACGTAGAGCCGCGCAGAGGCCAAGGGCGAGCGAAGTTCGTGGGTCACCGCCGAAAGGAAGTCCTTGTGCTGGCGCTGGGCGGCCAGTTCCCGCGACATCGAGCGCACGATCAACCACACGCCGCCCACCAGGAGCAGGACCAGGAACACGCCCTCGAAGACGAACATGCGCAGGGTCTCGCGGGCGGCGGCGCGCACGGCGGCCTGCTCGGCCTCCGAGAGCGTCTCGCCGGACCGGGCGATGCGCGCGGTCAGGTAGTCGCCCTGGTGCCAGAAGAACACCACCCACCAGGCCAGGATCACCAGGACGAGGAACACCCCGCCCCAGTAGACCTGCAGCATGCGGCGGGTGCTGATCATGGGACGGTGCTTTGGAGTTTCGCGAGCGCCCGGTCCAGGCGCTGGCCGAAGAGCTCCACGTCGGCCGGAGTGTGGGCCAGGGAGACGAACGCCACCTCGAAGTAGGACGGCGCCATCCACACGCCTTCGGCGAGCAGCAGCGGATGCAGGCGCGCGTAGCGCTCGGCGGCGCTCGTGTCGATCTTCTCGAAGGCCCGCGGCGCGGGCGGGGCCTGGAGCCACAGGCCGAGGACCGAGCCCACGCGCGAGAGGGCGTGGGGGATGCCCGACTGTTCCAGGGAGCGGGCGATGCGCGCCTCGAAGAGCGCCCCCAGGGACTCGAGCATCTCGTAGACGCCCGGCCGCTCGAGTTCCCGCAGCGTGGCGATCCCGGCCGCCATCGCCACCGGGTTCCCGGACAGCGTGCCGGCCTGGTAGACCGGTCCGAGGGGCGCGACGTGCTGCATGATTTCGTCCCGGGCAAGATACGCTCCGACGGGCATGCCGCCGCCCAGAATCTTGCCCAGCGTGACGATGTCGGGCTCGATGCCGAGCTTCTGCGCCATGCCGCCGGGAGCCACGCGGAAGCCGCTGATCACCTCGTCGAAAACGAGCAGCGCGCCGTGCTCGCGCGTGAGCCGCCGCAGGGTGCGCAGGAACTCCTCGCGCTGGATCAGCAGGCCCGCGTTGGCGGGCAGGGGCTCCACCACCACCACGGCGATTTCCTTGCCGCGGCGCGCGAAGAGTTCCTCCACGGCCGCCTCGTCGTCCAGGGGGAGCACGTCGGTCAGGGCCGCCAGCGGCGCGGGCACGCCCGCCGACGTGGCCACGCCCGAGGTGGCCAGGCCCGAGCCCGCCTTGACCAGCAGCGAATCGCTGTGGCCGTGGTAGCAGCCGGAGAACTTGAGGATGCGCTCGCGCCGGGTGAAGCCCCGCGCCAGGCGGATCGCGCTCATGACCGCCTCCGTGCCCGTGGACACGAAGCGCAGCTTGCCCGCGAAGGGGAAGCGCGCCAGGACCTGCTCGGCCAGCTCCACCTCGGCCCGGCAGGTGGCCCCGAAGGAGAGCCCGTCGCGGGCCGCGCGCACGACGGCCTCGACCACCGCCGGATGGGCGTGTCCCAGGATCAGCGGCCCCCAGGAACCCAACAGGTCCAGGTACTCGCAGCCGTCCACGTCGAAGATGCGCGCGGCGCTGCCGCGGGCGGCGAAGGGCGGGTCCCCGCGCACGGAACCGAAGGCGCGCACCGGACTGGAGACGCCGCCGGGCATCGCCCGCCGCGCCCGTTGGAGCAGCTCGTTCACTGGAGCCAGCCTTTCTGGAGCGCCTCGCGCCCGTGGTAGGTGATCAGGAGATCGGCGCCCGCGCGGGAGAGGCCCCACAGGACCTCGCGCACCACCCGCGCCTCGTCGATCCAGCCCTTCTGGGCCGCGGCCTTGACCATGCTGTATTCGCCGGACACGTTGTAGGCCGCGATGGGCAGGAGCGTGCGCGCCCGCAGGGCCGCGATCACGTCCAGGTACGCCAGGGCCGGCTTGACCATCAGCATGTCCGCGCCCTCCTCTTCGTCGATCAGGCTCTCCAGCACGGCTTCGCGCCCGTTGCGCGGGTCCATCTGGTAGGAGCGGCGGTCGCCCGACTTGGGCGCCGAGTCCGCCGCCTCGCGGAAGGGGCCGTAGAAGCCCGAGGCGAACTTGGTGGAGTAGGAGAGCAGGGCCACCTCGGGGAATCCGGCCGCCTCCAGCGCGGCGCGCATGTGGGCCACGCGGCCGTCCATCATGTCGCTGGGGGCCACCACGTCGGCGCCGGCGCGGGCGTGGGCCACCGCCATGGCCGAGAGCAGCGGCAGCGTCGCGTCGTTGGCCACGTGGCCGTCGTGGAGCACGCCGCAGTGGCCGTGGTCCGTGTAGGCGCACAGGCACACGTCGGTGATGATCGTGAGCTTCTCGGCGAAGGCCTCGCGCAGGGCCTCCACGGCCCGCGGCACGAGCCCGTCGGATTCGGATGCCGCGGAGCCCACGGCGTCCTTGTGCTTGGGCAGGCCGAACAGCAGCACGGAGGACAGTCCCAGGTCCAGGTCGGCGCGCACGCGCTCCACCAGCCGGTCCACGCTGGTGCGCGAGACCCCCGGCATGGCGTCGATGGCCACCTCCTGGCGCGTGCCCTCGATCACGAAATGGGGCTGGATCAACGCCTTGGGGGACAGCCGGGTCTCGGCCAGGGAATCGCGCAGGACTTCGGTGCGGCGCAGGCGACGGGTGCGGCGGATCATGGGTGGACCTTCAGGATCGGGGTGGTGTTGGCGCGCGCAACCGAGGGGTCGCGCCCGAGGGGGGGCGATCGGGGGGGGTGCGATCGGAGGGCGTGCGATCGGACGGCGGCGGCGCGGCCGAGGCGCGCGGGGCGAGCAGGGCCAGGGCGGACTCCACATGGGAGTCCGCAGCACACTCCGCGGTCCAGCCCGCGGAGAGGCAAGCCTCCTGGGTCCGCAGGCCCAGGGTGATCACCCGCGCCGCGTCGGAGTCGCGGGCGAATTGCCGCGTGGCTCGCACCGAACTCGGGCTGAGGAAAATTCTCACGTCCGGCCGGGCCATGCGGGTCGCGCCGGGGCGCGTGGTCGTGCGGTAGAGGGGGAGATTGACCACGCTGACCCCGCGGGCCGAGAGCTCGCGCTCCAGGTCGCCCACGGTCTCCTCGGCGCAGGGGAAGAGCACCGTGGCCCCCGGGCGGCAATTCAAGAGCCGCCCCAGTTGGGCGGCGCCCTGCTCGCCGATCCACGTGGGCTCCAGGCCCACGGCGCGCAATTCCGCGGCGGTGGCCTGGCCCACGGCGGCGAGCTCCACGCCCGGGGCGAGCTTCAGGCCCCCCAGGCGGCGCGCGGCCTCGCGGCTGGTCACCGCCAGGGCGTCCCCCGGCACCAGGCCCGCGGCCTGCTCCTGGAGCTTCGGCGCGGGGATCTGCTCGAAGGTGATCAGCTCCTCGCGGCCCACGTCAGCGCCCAGGTCCGAGAGGCGCGCGGCCAGCTCGGCCGTGGCGCGCGCGCTGCCGCACAGGGCCACGCGCAGCCCGGCCAGGGGGCCGTGGCGCGTGCCGCCGCGCAGCAGGGCGGCGAAGGCCAGGTCGGCGGCCGCCTCGGGCGTCCCCGCCTCCGCGGCGGCCCAGCGGGCGCGGGCGCCGGGAGCCGGATGGTCGGCACCCAGGAACACCACCGCCCGGTAGGGCCCGACCCCGAGCACCGAGGCACCCAGCGGCAGGTTGCAGCCGCCGCCGGCACGCGCGAGCAGCCCGCGCTCGGCGGCCACGGCCCGGGCGCATTCGGGGCGGTGGAGCCGACGCTCGAGCAGGGCGCGCAGTTCCTGGTCCTGTTCACGGATCTGGATCGCCAGGGCACCCTGGGCGGGCGCGGGCACGAACCACTCCAGCGGCAGTTCCACGTCCTTGAGGCCCGACAGATCGAGGTCCAGGCGATCAAGCCCCGCCGCGGCGAGCACGATGGCGTCGTAGCGGCCCTCCCGCAGGCGCTTGACCCGCGTCGGCACGTTGCCGCGCAGGTCCGCGATGGCGAGATCGGGCCGCAGCAGCGCGAGCTGCTCCGCGCGCCGCGGGGAACTGGTGCCCACCTTCGCGCCGCGCGCCAGGGGCAGGAAGGCGCCGGGCTCGTTCCAGCACTCCGGCCGGATCAGCAGGCGCTCGCGCATGGAGGCACGCTCGGGCACGGCCGCGATCGAGAGGCCAGGAGTCATCTCCGTGGGCAGGTCCTTGTGACTGTGGACGGCGAGGTCCACCTCCCCGTCCAGCAGGGCGCGCTCGATCTCGCCGGTGAAGAAGGCCTTGCCCTCCACCGACTGCAGCGGCACGTCGTCGATCAGGTCTCCGCGGGTCTTCAGGACCACCAACTCGCACGGGCGTTCCGGAGCGAGCAGGGCCGCGATGTGGCGCGCCTGCCACAGGGCCAGGTCCGAGCCGCGGGTTCCGATGCGCAATTTCACGGGCGTTCCTCCGTTGCCTGCTTGTCCTCGATCCAGCGTTTGATCGCGCGCAGCGGCGCGTGCTCCAGGCGACCGAAGGCCTGGCGCGCCCATTCCTCGACCTCGCGGCGCTGTTCGGCCGAAAGGGTCGCGAAGCGGGCCTCCGAGAGATGGGAGATCTCCCGTTGGGCGATCTCCTGCGCTTCCCCGTGGACCTCCGCCAGGGTCGTCGCCGCCCGGCGGTCGAGCATGGCCCGACTCAGGGTTTCCAGCTTGTGATCGATCAGGGTCTCCACGGCCCGCGCCGCGTGCTCGCGGGCCTCGCGGTTCTTCTGCGCGCGGGCCCGCAGCACGTCCAGGTCGCAGATCGCGACGCGCGGATCCTGCGTGGCGGCGAGGTCCCGGGGCAGCGCCAGGTCGAGGGCCAGGAGCCGAGTGCCCGCGGGCAGGCGATCGGCCAGGAGAGACAGTCCCGCGGCGTCGAGCACCAGCCCGGCGGCGGACGTGGCGCTCACCAGGCCGTGGACCTGGGGCCCGCGCTGCAACAACTCGGGGATCGACAGGGCCTGGGCGCCGAAGGGGCGCGCGAGGCGTTCGGCCGAGGCCAGGGTGCGGCTCGCCACGCAGGCGATCTTGAAGCCCGCATCGGCTGCGTGGCGGGCCGCCAGGCTCGCCATCTCGCCGGCCCCCAGGATGGCCAGGCAGGACTGCGAGGGATCGAGGCCCTGGCGCAGTTCCTCGATGCCGAGGGAGGCCACCGAGATCGGGTGGCGCGACAAATCGGTGCGCGTGCGGGCCTCCTTGCCCACCTGGAAGGCGCGCTGGAACAGGGGCACGAGCAGCGTGCCGCACAGGCCGTCGTGCTCCGCCCTCGAGTAGGCCTCGCGGGCCTGGGCCAGGATCTGGTCCTCGCCCAGCACCAGGGAGTCCAGGGAGCAGACCACCCGGAACAGACGCCGGGCGGCCTCCATTCCCGCATCGAAGTGCAGGCTTGCGGCGGCCTCTGCGTCCAGCCCGAAGAGCCGCGCCAGGGTGGCGAGGTCCTCGGCGCAGGGCAGATGGCCTTCCTCGCGGGCGAAGATCACCTCGAGGCGATTGCAGGTGGAGAGCACCACGGTCTCCGATGCCCCGAGCTCGTCCGCCGCGAGCCGCGTGAAGCGCCGCACGTCACCCGTGCGCGCCTTGATCGCCTCCAGCCGGGCGACGTCCGTCTGCCCCAGCGAGATTCCGATGATGGCGATGCGTTCCACTGGTTCCCTCGATTCCGATTGGCTGTCCGGCGCGGCGTCCCGACCCACGTTTTTCGGCACGTTCTCCGCGGACAGGGCGAAGATTCGCCGCCCTGGGGACCCTCATTGTCATGGGGGTGTCACGGAGAGCGATCCTTGGGCCCTTTGCGCCCAAGGCGGGGGAGGAGTGCGCACAATCGCGAATCCGGCTTCCGTTCAAGTGCGTAGAAATCCAAGATCCAGCCCTGCATGCCCACCGCCCGCCGCGCCGTCCTGCTGGTGAACCTCGGCTCGCCCGCCGCGCCGACCCGCGCCGCCGTGTCCAGGTTCCTGGAGGAGTTCCTGAGCGACCGGCGCGTGGTGGACCTCAACCCGATCCTGTGGGGCTTCCTGCGCCGCGCGATCATCCTGCCGCGGCGCTCGGGACCGGTGGCCCACGCCTACGCCAGCATCTGGACCCCGGAGGGCTCGCCCCTGGTGGCCTATGCGCGGGCCGTGCGCGACGCGTTGCGAGCCCGCCTGGGTTCCGACGTGCGGGTCGAGATCGCCATGCGCTACGGCGAACCGTCGATCGAACGCATGTTGAGTGAGTTCGCGCGCGACGGCATCGAGCGCGTGCGCGCGATCCCGCTCTTTCCGCAGTACTCCGAGACCACCACGGGTTCGGTGCTGGCGGAGCTCGAGCGCGCGCGCGCCAGGCTTCCCCGGGGGCCCGAGCTCGATCCCCTGCGCTCCCACCACGCCGATCCCGGCTACATCGCGGCCCTGGCGGCGTCGGTGCGAGCCGAGCTGGCGCGCGGGCCCGTGGACCACTTCGTCTGGAGCTTCCACGGCCTGCCGGTGCGCTACGTGCGCCGCGGCGATCCCTACGAGCGGGAGTCGCGCGAGACGGCGCGGCTGCTCGCGCGGGAGCTGGGACTGGCCGACGACCAATGGACGCTGGTGTGGCAATCGCGCTTCGGCCGCGAGCCGTGGCTCGAGCCCGCGGCCGACAGGCTGGTGCCCGAACTGGCGCGAACGAAGCCGCGCATCCTGATCGCCTGTCCCGGCTTCGCCGCCGATTGCCTGGAGACCCTGGAGGAGATCGGGCTGCGGCTGAAGCAGTCCTTCCTCGCCGGCGGGGGCACCGAGTTGCGCCTGGTGCCCTGCCTCAACGCCAGCGAGCCCTGGGTCGACGCCCTGGAGCGGCTCGCGACGGCCTCGGGGCCGGGGTAGGGGGGGGGCCTGGATCCCCTCGTCCCACACCGGCCGGGGCCGGCCCGTTCGGCGGCCCGGACGGCAGCTTCTCCGGGCATCCCCGCGGAGCGGCCCGTCGACTATGCTCGGGTTGCCGGCTCGTGGGCGCCACCGGCGCCCGAGACGCAGGCCTCGATCTCCACGCTCCGTCCGCCACCACCCGAGGAGGATTGCCATGCTGAGAACGACCCGCGCCGCTTTCGTGACCTTGGCCTCGATCGGCAGTGTGGTTCTCGCGCAGCTTCCGGCTGCGGCCCAGACCCAGACTTGGATCCGGCAGTTCGGATCGGCCGGCGACGAAGTCTGCCTGGCCGCGGCGGCGGACGGCCTCGGCGGCGTTTTCACGGGCGGCTTCGTGTTCGGGTCCCTCGGGGGACCGAGCGCGGGCAGCTCCGATGCCTGGCTCGCACGCCACGACGGACTGGGCAGCCAGCTCTGGGTCCGGCAACTCGGGACGTTCTCCAGTGAGAGCGTCGCCTCGGCCGCCGGCGACGGTTCGGGCGGCGTGTACGTGTGCGGAAACACGGGCGGAAGTCTCGGCGGCACGAGCGCGGGGCAATCGGACGCGTGGCTCGCGCGCTACGACGCGGCCGGCGCGCAACTGTGGGTTCGTCAGTTCGGGACGACGGCCGTGGACGCCGCCCATGCGGCTGCGCCCGACGGTTCCGGCGGTGTGTATCTGAGCGGGTTCACCGGGGGCATTCTCGGCGGTCCCAGCGCGGGCGCGCGCGACGCCTGGCTGGCTCGGTACGACGCCGCCGGCAATCGACTCTGGATCCGCCAGCTCGGCACGAACTCGGATGACTACGCCTATGGCGCCGCGCTCGACGGATCGGGCGGCGTGTACGTCAGCGGCGAGACCCGAGGCAGCCTCGGCGGGCCGAGCGCGGGCGAGTGGGACGCCTGGCTCGCGCGCTACGACGCCGCGGGCAACCCGCAGTGGACCCGCCAGCTGGGGAGCTCCACGGACGACTTCTGCCGGGGCGCCGCGTCGGACGGTTCCGGCGGCGTGACGGTGGGCGGCACTACGCAGGGCAGCCTTGGCGGGCCGAGCGCGGGCAGCGCCGACGTCTGGCTCGCGCGCTACGACGGCGCCGGCAACCAGCAAATGCTCGAGCAATACGGCGGGCCCGGGGATGAGAGGGCCTGGTCGGTGGCGAGCGACGGCGCGGGCGGCGCATACGCCTCTGGGCAGAGCCACGGGGCCTTCGGCGGTCCGCTCACGGGCGCGCTCGAAGCCTGGGTCGGTCATTTCGACGGCGCGGGCAACACCGTCTGGATCGCCGAGGTGGCGACGAGCGAGTTCGACTACGGCTACGCGGTGGCGCCGGACGGCTCCGGGGGTGTCTACGCCGGCGGCGCCACGGACGGCGACCTCGGCGGAGCGAGCGCCGGAGGACGGGATGCGTGGCTCGCGCGCTACGACAGCGGGTGCCCGGCTCCGGCGACGTACTGCACGGCGAAGACGAATTCCCTCGGCTGCACGCCGGCCATCGGCTCCGCGGGCCTTCCCAGCGCCGGCAGCGGCTCCGGCTTCGTCCTCAGCTGCCTCCACGTGATCAACAACAAGCCCGGGCTCTTCCTGTACACGGACGGCGGGCGAGCCGCGGTGCCGTTCGCGGGCGGCTTGCGCTGCATCGGCGCGCCCGTCCGTCGCTCGATCCCGCTCCTCTCGGGCGGCAACCCTCCGCCGAACGATTGCTCCGGCGTGTACGCGATCGACATGAACGCCTTCGCCGTGGGGGCCCTCGGCGGCAGCCCGCACCCGTTCCTGACGGTGGTGGGCACCGTCGTGGATGGGCAATTCTGGGGACGCGACAACGGCTTCAGCCCGCCGGACAACGCCACGTTGTCCAACGGGTTGGAGTGGACGATCTGCCCCTGAGTCCAGGCCGGGAGTCGGCCTGAGGCCGACTCGACCCGGTCGAGGACCAGCGGGTGCCCGTGGAGAGACCGCTCCGGGGCAGGCGCCCGTCGTGGAAACGGGGGCCTGGGGTGAAAATCCTCGACCAGGAAGTAACCTCTGGCCCACCCATGCTGCGCTCCACACTGCTCCTCGTGGCCCTGGGCACGGCCTGCGCCGCGCCCACGGCCGTCCGACCTGCGGCGGGAGCCGTGGACGCCGACCGCCCCGTGGTGCAGGGGCCCGTGGTGCTCGGGCCCGAGGCCCTGCGCATCGCCCGCGACCTGCCGGTGTTCGACGGCCACAACGACCTGCCCGGCGAGCTGACCCTGCTGGTGCGCCAGGGGTTCGACGGCTGCGATCTCAGAGAGCCCCAACCCCAATTCCACACCGACATCCCGCGCCTGTTCCAAGGCGGCGTCGGCGCCCAGTTCTGGTCGGTCTACGTGTCCGCCAGCACCGAGAAGACCGGCGACGCCCTGGAGCGCACGCTGGAGCAGGTGGATCTGGTGCGGCGCATGGTGGCGCGCTATCCCGACGTGTTCGAACTCGCCTCCACCGCCGACGACGTGGAACGCATTCGCGGCCGGCACAAGATCGCCTGCATGATGGGCATCGAGGGCGGGTACTCGATCGAGAATTCCCTGGCCCACCTGCGCCTGTTCCACGCGCTCGGCGTGCGCTACATGACGCTGACCCACTCCGACACGACCGCCTGGGCTGATTCGTCCACCGACGCGCCGAGGCACGGCGGGCTCAGTCCCTTCGGCGAGGAGGTGGTGCGCGAGATGAACCGCCTGGGGATGCTGGTGGACGTCTCCCACGTTTCCCTGGAGACCGTGGACGACGCCCTGCGCGTGTCCCATGCGCCGATCATCGCCTCCCACAGCTCGGCCTTCGCCCTCGCCGAGCACCCGCGCAACCTGCCCGACGATCGCCTGCGCGCCATCGCCGCGAATCGCGGCGTGGTGATGGTCAACTTCTCCTCGAGCTTCATCCACCCGGAGTCGGCCCGCAAGACGCAGAACATGCTGCAGGTGATGCGCGAGCTGCGCGCGCGCCATCCCGACGAGGGCGAGTTCCGCGCGGCCATGGGGCAGTGGCGCGATTCCCTGAAGCTCGAGCGCGGCAGCGTGCGCGACGTGTGCGACCACATCGAGCACATCGCCCGCGTGGCGGGCGTGGACCACGTGGGCCTGGGCTCGGACTTCGACGGCGTGCCGCTGCTCCCCGAGCAACTCGACGACGTGGCCCACTATCCCTACATCACGCAGGAGCTCCTGGACCGCGGCTGGAGCGAGAAGGACGTGCGCAAGGTGCTCGGCGGCAACATCCTGCGCGTGCTGCGCGAAGCGGAGCACGCGGCGCGCTAGACCTGATTCCGCCGCCGCTCAGCGCGGGGGGGCCTCTGCCTCCACGGCGTGGAACTTCCCGCTCGCCTCGGCCACCCGGCGCAAGAGCGGCGCGGGCTTGAAGCGCGCGACGCCGCCGGGGCGCGAGAGGATCGCGGGGGAAGCGGACAGGCGCAGGATCCGGCCCAGCACCTCGCGCGGGCCCAGGGTGTCCGCCCAGCGCAGCAGGCCGCCGTGGAAGGGCGGAAAACCCATGCCGAAGACCGTGGCGAGGTCCAGCTCGCGCGGGCCCGCCACCACGCGTTCCTCCAGGGCGAGCGCCGCTTCGTTGAGCATGGCCATCAGGAGATGGTCGAAGATCGCCGCCTCGGGGAACTCGTGGCGCACGTTGCCCGCGGCGGAGCGCAGGCGCGCGAGATCCGGGTTCACGACGCGCTGCTTCTCGCCGTGCAGGTAGAAACCCGCGCCGCCCTTCTTGCCCTTGAGGCCCGCGGCGAGCATGCGGCCCAGCAGCTCCGAGGAGGCCATGCGTTCGCCGAAGGCCCGCTGCAGGGACTCCGCGGCATGGGCGGCGATGTCCAGGCCCACTTCGTCGAGCAGCTCCAGCGGGCCCATGGGCAGGCCGAAGTCCTTGGCCACGCGGTCCACTTCCTGCACCTCGACCCCCGCGTCGAACAGGCGCGCGGCCTCGTCCAGGTAGGGGCCCAGGAGCCGGTTGACCACGAAACCCGCCGTGTCGCGCGTGATCACCGGCGTTTTGCCGAGCGAGAGCGCGAGCCGCGCCACCGCGTGAACCACTTCGTCGGAGGTGCGTGCGCCGCGAACCACCTCCACCAGCGGCATCTGGGGCACGGGGTTGAAGAAGTGCATGCCCACCACGCGCTCGGGGTGGGGCAGGCGCTCGGCCAGGGCGTCCACCGACAGCGAGGAGGTGTTCGTGGCCAGGATGGCGCGCGGGGAGAGTCGCCGCGCCAGCTCGCCGAACACCGCGAGCTTGACCTCGAGGCGTTCGGCCACCGCCTCGATCACGATCTCCGAGCCCGAGAGCCCCGCGAGGCCCACGCCCGCGTCCAGGCGGTCGAGGGCGGCGTCGATCTCGTGGGGCGCGAGCCTGCGCCGCGCCGCGTCCTTCTTCACGTTGGCGCGGTGGGCGTGCAGGGCCCGGTCCAGGGGCGCGCGGTCCACGTCGGACAGACGCGTCCACAGCCCCTTCTGGGCCGCCACCGTGGCGATGCCCGCGCCCATGACGCCCGCGCCCACCACGCCGACGCGCACGAGCTTGGGGGCTTCGCCGCCTCCGGGCAGCTTGCCCAGGCGCTTGGCGTCCTCCGAGAGGCGGAAGATCGACACCAGGTTCTTGCACACCGGCGAGACCATCAACCGCGAAAGGGCCGCCGCCTCGTGCTCCAGGCCGACCTCGAGCGGCGTCGAGGGCGCCGCCAGGATCAGCGGGATCACCTCCAGCGGCGCGGGATAGTGACCGCGCGTCTTGGCGCGCACCTCCTGCAGCACCTTGCGGCGAATCAGCGCCCGAGCCAGGGGGTTCTTGTCCACCAGCCACTTCCAGGCGCCGCGGTCGTAGCGCGGGGCCCGCAGGCGGCCCATGGCGATGTCGCTCGCCACGCGCAGCAGGTACTCCGGCCACGTCAGCCGGTCCACCAGTCCCAGGCGCAGCGCGCGCCGCGCATCGAACAGGCGGCCGGCGAGGATCGCCTCCAGGGCCGCGGGCACGCCGATGCGCCGCGGCAGGCGCTGGGAGCCGCCCCAGCCCGGCAGGATGCCGAGCAGCACCTCGGGCAGGCCGATCTTCGTGCTGGGGTGGTCCGCCAGCACGATGCGGTCGCAGGCCAGGGCCAATTCGAAGGCGCCGCCGGGCACGGGGCCGCCCACGGCGGCGACCTTGAAGGCCTTGAGGCGCGCGAGCTTCTCGAACACGCCCTGGCCGTAGCGGCCCAGTTCCAGGGCGAAGGCCGCGTCGTCGATCGAGGTCAGCGCGTCGATGTCGGCGCCCGCGGCGAAGGAGGTCGGCTCGCGGCCGGTGATCACCAGGGCCACGAGCCCGCTGTCGCCCGACAGGGCGTCCAGGGCGCGCTCCAGGTCCTGCATCAGCGCCACGTCGAGCACCGCGAGCTTCCGGTGGGGCGGGTCGAGCACCAGCCGCGCGAGGCCCGGCTCCGGCCGCTCGATGCGCACGCAGGCACCCGGCGGCGGCGCGTCCTTGGGCATCAGGGATTGGAAGCGTTCCTTCACGACTGCCGCCTTTCGAGCACCACGGCGCCGCCCTGGCCGCCGCCGATGCACAGGGTCGCCAGGCCGAAGCGTTCGCCGCGCACGGCCAGTTCGTGGGCGGCCGTGAGCAGCAGGCGCGCGCCGCTGGCGCCCACCGGATGGCCCAGCGCGATGGCGCCGCCGTTGGGGTTGAGCCGCGCGGGGTCCAGTTCACCCACGCGCGTGGCGCGGCCGAGATGTTCCGCGGCGAAGCGATCGCTGGCGAACGCCGCCTGGCAGGCCAGCACCTGGGCGGCGAAGGCCTCGTTGAGTTCCACCACGGCCATCTCGGCCAGCGTGAGTCCGGCCTGCTCGAGGGCCAGGGCTCCGGCGAACACCGGGCCCAGCCCCATGCGCGCCGGGTCGAGGCCCGCCCAGGCCCAGGAGCGGATTTCCGCCAGGGGCTCCAGCCCCAGGTCCGCCGCCCGCTCCGCCGAGGCCACCAGGAGCGCCGTGGCGCCGTCGGTGATGCCGCAGGAGTTGCCCACGGTGACGATGCCGTCGGGCTTTTCGAAGTAGGGCTTGAGCTTGGCGAGACTCTCCATGCTCTGGCCGTCGCGGATCCCGTCGTCGTGGACCAGGGCGGCCTGGCCGTCCTTGGCGCCGAGCGGCAGGTGCGGGACGATCTCGCGCGCGAGGCGGCCGCTGTCGCGGGCCTTGGCGGCGCGCAGGTGGCTTTCGCAGGCGAAGCGGTCGGAGGCCTCGCGGCTGATGCCGAAGTCGCGGGCCAAGAGCTCGGCCGTGCGTCCCATGATCAGGCCGGTGACGGGGTCGGTCAGGCCTTCCATGAGGGCGACGCGGGGCTTGAGGAAGCTCGGACGGAAACTCGCCAGGGCCGCCAGGCGCTCCAGGGGCGAGCGGGCGCGCGACAGGCGCTCGAACAGGGAGGTCATGCCCGGACCGAAGGTCAGGGGATATTGGCTCATGACCTCCACGCCCACGCACAGGAACAGATCGCCGCGGCCGGCCTCGATCAGCGTGCAGGCCGTGGTGACCGCGTCCATGCCGCTGGCGCAGTTGCGTCCCAGCGTGCGCGCGGGCACGCGCTCGGGCACGCCGGCCCGCAGGGCGAGCACGCGTCCCACGTTGGCCTGGTCGTGGGGCTGGCCCACGCAGCCCACGAGCACTTCGTGGAGCGCTCCCGCGGGCACGCCGCTCTGGGCCAGCAGTTCGCGCGCGGCGACCGCGCCGAGGTGGGCGGCGTTCTCGCGCCGATACAGCCCGCCCGCGCGCGCCTGGGGCAGGCGCAGGCCCGCGGCGATCACGCAGCGCGACGAGGGACGGGAGACGTGCACGGCGGGGGCCCGGCCCGGCGCGGGGGCCGCCTCGGGAGCCTGTCCGGGGAGGACCCCGTGGGCCGGCTCCCCGATCGTCGGTTGGGGCTGCTCCGACGGAGCCGGAGCCTGCCCGTTCGCGTCGGCCGGACCCGGGGCGCTCCCCTGGGGGGCGGCATCGGGCTCTGCGCGGCGCTTCTCGGGCGGGCCTTCCCGGTCGAGATCACTTGGGGCGAAGATCAAGGTAGCGCTTCTCTTTCATCTCGCTCTCCATGCCGAGTTGCTTCAGCAAATCGGGGAGCGGCACGGCTTCGATGCGGTTGGGGACGACTTCGGTGGCCAGGTGGATCCCCTGGCGGATGGACTTGGCCGTGGCTTCGACGTCGGCGTCCTTGCGCGGCGAGAAGCGCACCTCCAGCTCGTCGAGATCCAGCGGGTCGTTGTTCTTCTTCTTCAGCACGACCTGCCATTCCTCCACGTCGCGCATCTGCATCAGCACGCTGCCCATGGCCGACAGGTCCACCAGGGTGCCCTTGATCTTGGTGATCGACAGGGCGTGCTGCTCGCTGACGCGCTTGAGTTCGCTGCCGATGCGCGGGAGCGTCCGGCCGCAGTGGGGGCAGGGCTCGTAGGTCAGCCCTTCCACGCACAGGTCGCCGGTGCGGTAGCGCAGCACCGTGGTTCCGTGGCCGCCGATCCCGGTGTAGACCAGCTCGCCGGGCGTGCGCTCCGGCAGCACCGCTCCGGTCTTGGGGTCGATCACCTCGAACACTCCCAGGTCGGGGTGCAGGTGGTAGCCGCTGGACACGTCGTAGGCGGTGGGGCACTCGGCAAAGGCCATGCGGGCCTCCGTGAATCCGTAGGTGCCGAGGATCGTCACCTTGCCCGCCCCGCAGGCGGCCAGGGCCTCGGCCATCTTGTGCTTGAGGCCCGGCGGGACCTTCTCGGCGCCGAGCACGATGGTCGAGACCCGCGACAGGTTGCGCTTCTCCTCGGCCGCCTGCCGCAGCATGTGGTAGAGGAAGCCCGGCGTGCCCACCAGGGCCGTGGCGTTGATGCGCTCGGCGAGCCGGAGATTGCCGTCGGTGCCCATGACCTTGCCGCCGCCGGAGGGCACGACCATCCGTCCGGTGGTGAAGCCGCCGATGGTCAGGGCCCAGAAGGCCAGGTGGGGCGCGAAGGGGAACAGGTTGAGCACCCGTTCCTCGACGGCGTCGATCCTGGCGATGTCGAACATGCGCGCGATCGCCTCGCCCAAGAGCTCCAGGTCGTGGGGCGTGTAGGCGAAGGCCACCGGGTCGCTCGAGCGGCCGGTGGTGAACGTCAGGAAGTGGGGCGTGTAGCGGTAGGTGAGTTCCTCCCGGGCGCGCAGGCCGCCCAGCACCAGGCTGAGCTTCCTTCCGATGGGCCAGGCGCGCCGGATCGTCTCCGGGGTGGGCCGCAGGATGAAGTCGTAGCGGTGCAGGGGATCGCTCTGGGCCTTGAGCAGGTCCTGCTTGGTGGTGAAGGGCAGCCGCGCCAGGTCGGCCACGCCGCGGATCTCCTCCGGCCGGACGCCCGCCCCGTCGAACACGGCCCGGTAGGCGGCCGAGAAGGGGTAGAGCTCCTCCTGGACGTAGCGGGCGAGGGCCTCGTCCTGGATCTGCCGCAACTGGGCCGCGGGCGTGCGGGAGAGGTCGGTCCAGGCTCGCTTGTTCCACATGATCCGGGGCGCGGTGGGGGCGTGCATGGAACCAAGTTGCGGGCCCCAGTGCCAGGGCGAGCAGGGCGGGCACCGCTTCCTGGATTCGGGATCGCGCCCTGGCCCGGCTCTCGGGAGCAGGGCGGCCCGAGCCGATGTACGGAGCCCCTCCCATGCCGAACGAACGCGAACCCAGCCGGCCCCACGGCCTGGCCAACCACCGCCGTCCCCGCACCGTGCTCGTGCTGGGTGGCGGCGGCATGCGCGGCATGGCCCACGTGGGCGTGCTGCGGGCCCTGGAGACCCTGGGGATCGAGTACGACGCCGTGATCGGCACGAGCATCGGCAGCCTGGTGGGCGCCATGGCCGCCGGCGGCTACGACGTGGCGCGCATGGAGGAGATCATCCGCGGCGTGCACCGCGAGGACTACTTCCGCCTCAACGTGATCAAGTTCCTGCTCAAGGGCATTCGCGCCCCGAGCATGTACCGCGGCGACCTGTTCCGCGAACGGCTCAAGGAAATCCTGCCCGACACCGGCTTCGGCCGCATGCGCGTGCCCTTCTACTGCAACGCGGTGCGCCTGGAGACGGGCGGCAGCGTGTTCTGGGGCCTGCCGGGTTTCGACACGATCCCCCTGGTGGACGCGGTCTACAGCTCCTGCGCCCTGCCGGGGATTTTCGAGCCCTACGAGCAGGGCGGCGCCCACTACATGGACGGCGGCATCGTCGACGCGGTGCCCCTGCGCTTCGCCAAGACCCTGCGGCCGGAGCTCGTGATCGCCGTGGACCTGTCGGTCAAGGCCACCTACAAGACGCCCAATTACAAGAGCCGCGTGGCGAGCACGATGTTCCGCGCCTTCGAGATCGCCGAGGAGGTGATCGTCGAGCAGTCGCTGCACATGCACGTGGACTACAACACGGCCCTGATCCAGCCCAAGGTGGGGCATCTGGCGCGCTTCGACTTCGAGGACGTGGCCGACATCGTCGAGCGCGGCTACGACGAGGCGATCCGCGTGCTGACCTCCCATGCCGCCACCCGCGACTGGGTCCAGCCCCGGGTGGTGGAAGGCCTGGCCTGCCCGGTGACGCCGCGCGACTTCGTCAGCGTGCGCCTCGACCCGGAGGCCTGCATCGGTTGCGGCATGTGCGAGGCGGTGTGCGAGACCGAAGCCTTCGCGGCCCGCGGCGAGAAGGCCACCGTGCGCAAGCTGTCCAACTACGAGTGCACCCGCGACCACGCCTGCGCGCGCAATTGCCCCACGGGGGCGATCCGCCTGGGGAACCTCTAGCCCGACCTATTCATGAGCTTCGGCTCCAACCCCCGCCCAAGCCTCTCCGGACTGCGTTGCGCCGCCGCGTTCGGTCCTCGGCGACCTTCAGGTCGCCTGCGGGAGAACACGTCGTCGCGCCTTGCCGGCCAGGCTTTGTCGTGGGTTTCGCTCAAAGCTCATGAATAAGTCGGGCTAGGCGCCGAGCCGGCTCGGGCTCTCCCGAGGCCCAAGGCACCCCGAGGGACGCGCGCGGCCGCCGGTCCCCCGCCCCCGCGCGAGAAACGTGGACACTGGGCGAGCGTGGAGCGAAACTCCAGCTCCCGATGTCCACGCGCACGACCCAGACGCTGTCGGAAGAGGCCTTCGCCCCCGGCCCCGGGGGTGAGTCCGCGGCGCGCCTGTGGCCCATGCACGCCCGGGGCGTGGGGCAGATGCTCGACCTGGCCGTGGACCTCTTCGTGGTGCGCTGCGTCCCCGTGGTCGGGATCGTGTTCCTGATGTGGCTTCCGGTGCGCCTCTTCTCCGTGAACTTCGGCCCGGCGAGCGCGGACGGCCAGACCGAGCTCCTGCAGGCCTTCCTGGGTTTCGTCGGATCGGTGGCCGTGCAGACGCTCAGCGTCGCCCTGGCGATCCAGGTGGTCTACGTGGAGCTCCAGGGCCGCAAGCTGGAGCTCAAGCCCCTGCTGCTGCTCTCGGCGAAGCGCGCGCCGGCGCTGCTCCTGTGCACGATCCTGATCACCGGCGTCCTGTGGTTCGGATTCCTGTGCCTGATCGCGCCCGGCGTGTACCTGATGTACATCTGGTCGGTGGCGCCGGCGGCCCTGGTGCTGGAGGGCAGCGGGCCGATTCGCTGCCTCGTGCGCTCCAAGCAGTTGGTGGGCAAGAACTTCCTCCCCTGGGCCGGGCTGATGCTGTCGGTCTTCGCGCTCAAGCTGCCCTACGACGCCGCCGTGGGCGCCATCGACTATCCCGACGTGGTGGATTACGCCGTCACGGAGCTGGGCTGGTCCCACGCCGCGGTGGGTGCCGTGCGCGTGCTCCTGGGCTCGCTCCTGATGGCGGTTTCCTCCGCCGCGTGGTCGATCGTGGTCACGGTCTTCTACCTGGACTGCCGCGTGCGCCGCGAGGGCTTCGACCTGTCGATGCGCCTGGAGCGCCTGCAGGACGCCGCCCGTCCGGCGCTGGCTCCGTGAGCGCGTTGACCCAGGACCCCCTGGCGGCCGAGGAGGTGCGCGCCCGCGCGCGGGAGATCGTCGACGGCCTCCATCGCGGTCCGGACCAGCCCGGCTGGCTGGAGCGCTTCCTCGGGTGGTTGGACCTTCCCGACTTCTTCGACGGAATGGGGGAAGCGTCGCTGCCCGTGGTGCGCTGGGTGCTCTACCTGGCCTGCGCGGCCGCCGTGGTCGGCCTGATCGTGTGGCTGGTGCGCGAGACGGACTGGGGGCACGCCCAGCGGGCGGGCGCGACGGCCGCGCTGCCCGGGGGCGTGCGCGAAAAGGTGGAGGGGCTCCTGGCGCGAGCTCGAGAGGCGCGCGGAGCCGGCGACCGGCTGCTGGCCCTGCGCCTGTCCTTCGCCGCCTACGTGATCGGCCTCTCGCGCCGCGGCGACTTGGATTTTCGCGAGTCGTGGACCAACCGCGAGCTCGCCCTGCGCGGCGCCCACACGCCCGCGCTGCGGGACGCGCTCGTGCCCCTGGTGGACGAATTGGATCCGCTGGTCTACGGCGGCCGCCCCGTGCGCGAGGAGCACCTGGATCGCCTGGAAGGACTGTGCCGCGGTCTGGAATCCGGGGGGCCTCCGTGAGCCGGCCCGGACTCGCAGGCCGCGACCGCAGGCTGCCGGCGTTGCTGCTCGCCCTGCTGGTGGCCCTGTTCTCGATTTCCACCTGGTTCGTGACCCCGGGCAACGGTGAGGAGCAGGGCGTGCGCTCCGTCCAGGGGGGCGGTCGCCGCGCGCTGTTCCTGCTGCTTTCCTCCTGGGACTTCGAGGCCGCCGTGCGCCGCGGCCGGCCGGGCCTCCTGCCCCACGATCGCTCCCTGGTCTGGGTCGAGCGCTTCCGCGCCGGGGAGCTGCCCATGGCCGAGCGCCCCAAGCCGCCGGAGACCGAACTGCCCGAGGTGGCCGAACCTGGGCCCGCCGAACCCGAGAGCGCCGCGGACGGCCTCGGGGATCGGCCCCTGCGGGAGGCCCTGGGCCGTGGACTCTCCAGTCCGCGACACTACCGCCGCTTCGTGGAGGACGGCGGCAGCCTGCTGGTGGAAGTGGATTCCACGGAGTCCCTCAGGCGCCTCTCCTCCGAGTGCGGATTCGTCGAGATCGATGGCCTCGCCATGGAGTCCCTGGCGCGATCCAGCCGCGCGGGCGAGGGGGAGCGCGTGGTCCTGTGGGACGAGGCCGAGTCCTTGACCCTCGGCGATCTGCCCGCGGCGCGTTTCGTGGCCACGGAGGAGGTGCGCGACGGCCGCGTGCTCGTGTCCAACGCCGCCGGGGACGTGCTGGCTCTCGAAGCGCCCGTGGGGCGAGGCTCGCTGATCGTGCTGGCCTCTGGAGAGCTGTTCCAGAACCAGGCCCTGGCCCGGGGAGACAACGCGGTGCTCGCCGTGCGACTGGCGGAACACGGCACGCGGCACCTGGCGGGCTCGCCGCGGAGGACCGTGCGCATCGATGAGTCCGGCGGCCTGGGGGAAGACTCGCCCTCGATCCTCGACTTCGCCTTCGACGCCCGCGCGCTGCCCTTCACGACGGCCTTGATCCTGTTCGCGCTCCTGGCCCTGTGGCGTGCCCTGGCCGCCCGCGAGATTCCCCGGGAACCGACCCGGGACGAGTACCTCTCGCCGCGCACGCGCGCCCTGGGTCGCGCGCGGCTCTACCTGCGGGCGCGCCGCCACGACCTCTTGGCCCAGGAACTGCGCCAGGCCTGCGCGCGCGAGCTCGCGGGCACGCTGCGCCTCGCGCCGCAACTGGCCGCGGAGGCCGTGGGATCCGAGCAGGCGGCCCAGGACTTCCTGCGGCTGGCACTGCCCGGCGCGCCGGCCGAGGAACTCCCGCCCCTGGCCCGCGCGCTCTCGGTGGACCCCGTGCGGGACGGTCGGGATCTCGCGCGGCTCGACCTGCAACTGAGACGACTGCGCGAGCGCTGCACCACTCTTCCTCGCGCCCAAGCCCGGCGCGCCGCGCCCGGTCCGCGGCTTCCCCTGGCCCCCTGAATCCATGGAAAACCCCACGCCCGTGCCGCCTCCGATCCCCGCTGCCGCTCCAGCCCCGGGTCCGAATTCGGGCTCGCCGTCCGCGACTCTGCCCGCCGGGTTGGCCCGGGTGTCCGAACTGCGCGCCCTCCTGGGCCGCGAGCTGGCCCGCGCCGTGCACGGCATGGAACGCGAGGTGGACGGCACCTTCGCCGCGATCCTGGCCCGCGGGCACGTGCTCCTGGAGGGCCCGCCCGGGGTGGCGAAGACGCTCTTCGCCAGGGCCCTGGCCACGGCCTTGGGCCTGCAATTCTCGCGCATCCAGTTCACGCCGGACCTGATGCCCGCCGACGTCACCGGCACCAGCGTGTTCCACCCGACGGAGGGCGCCTTCCACTTCCAGCCCGGGCCGATCTTCGCCCAGTTGGTGCTGTGCGACGAGATCAATCGCGCGCCCGCCAAGACCCAGTCGGCGCTGCTGGAGGCCATGCAGGAGGGCGCCGCCACGGAGGGCGGCACGCGTCGGCCCCTGCCCCAGCCTTTCATTGTGATCGCCACCATGAATCCGATCGAGCACGAGGGCACCTACCGCCTGCCCGAGGCGCAGCTCGACCGCTTCCTCGTGCAACTCTCGGTGGGCTACCCCACGGCCGACGTGGAGTGCGAACTCCTGGAGCAGGCCCACGCCCGCTCGCCCCTGGCCAATCCGGCCGAGCTCGGCGTGCGAGCGGTCACAGGGGCGGAGGAGCTGGCCTCCCTGGCGGAGAGCGTGGCCGGAAGCGTGCGCGTGGACCACGCCGTGGCCACCTACGTGGTGCGCCTGCTCTGCGCCACGCGCCAGAGTCCGGCCCTCAGGCTGGGTGCCTCTCCGCGGGCGGGTCTGTCGCTGCTGCGGCTCGCCAAGTCCATGGCCGCCCTGGCGGGCCGCGACTTCGTCACCCCCGACGACGTCAAGCGGGCCTTCCTGCCGACCCTGGGTCACCGCGTGTTGCTGGAGCCCGTGGAGGAGGTCGAGGGCACCGACGCGCGCATGGTGCTGGAGCGCATCCTCGAGACCACGGAGGTCGTGCGCTGATTCCCTCGCGCAGAGGTCTGTGGGCCGCGGCGGGAGCCGCGCTGCTCGCGCTTGCGTCCCTCTCCGCCGAGGGGCTCGCGATCGCGGGTTGGAGCGGTTTGGCGGCCCTGTGCGCGGCGGTGCTGGCCGACGGCCTGCGCCTTCGCGGCGCCCGGGGACTGCGCGTGGAGCGCACACTGCCCGCCCGCGCGGGGCTCTCCGAGCCCTTCGAGCGCGTGCTGCTCTTGGAGGCGCCGCAGGCCCGCTTCCTCGACGTCGAGGTGCGCGAGCGCTTCCCCGACTCCTTCCGCGTGCGGGCTCGCACCCTGGACAGGGCCCCGGGGGCCGCGCCGCTCCCCGGTGATCCCACGGGCGGCCCCGATCGCGCCCGCTTCGACGCCCAGGGGATCGCCCGGCTCACGCGTGTCTACCGGCCCGACCGGCGCGGCCCCGAGGCCCTGGGCGAGGTGCGCGTGCGCGTCACCGGCCCCTTGGGTCTCCTGGAGCGCGAATGGCGTTTTCCTGCGCGACAGGAGCTCCGCGTGCGGCCCGCCTTGAAGAACCTGCCGCGCACCCTGCGCCTCGCGGACAGCGAACGTTGGCGAGAATTGGGGCTGCACCGAGAGCAGCGCCGCGGCGGCCAGTGGGAATTCGAGTCCCTGCGCGAATACGTGCCCGGCGATGAGCGGCGCCACGTGGATTGGAAGGCCTCGGCGCGGCGCGGGCGGCCCACCGTGCGGCAGTTCGACGTGGAGCGGGGCCAGGAGCTGTGGCTCCTGGTGGACTGCGGCCGGCGCATGGGCGCGCGCTCCAGCCAGGGCGACAGGGCCGGATGGTCCAAGCTCGACCACGCCCTCGACGCCGCGCTGGAACTGGCCGCCGTGGCCCTGCGGCGCGGCGATCGCGTGGGCGCCCTGGCCTTCGACGACGGCGTGCGTGCCTACGTTCCGGCCAGCCGCGGCGAGGCCCAGTTCGCGCGTCTCGAGCAGGCGCTGTTCGATCTCGCGCCGCTGGAGCGCGAGAGCGACCTGGGCCGCGCCCTGCGGGAAGTGGCCGTGCGCTCGCCCCGGCGCGCCCTGGTGCTCGTGGTCTCGGAAGTGGCCGATCCGCTCTCCAGCGCGGCCCAGGCCGCGGCGCTGTCGCGCGCTTCCCGGCGCCACCGCGTGGTGTTCGCGGCCCTCGACGATCCCGATCTGGAGCGCGAAGCCGGTCCGTCCTCGGGCGAGGGGCAAGCCCGGGACGATTCGCACTCCGCCGAGGCTTCCATGTCCGCCGAGGATCGCGCCGCCCTCCGCGCGGCCATGGGCGCCGCGCGCGCGGAACGGGATGGGGCCCTGGCCACCCTGCGTGGTGGGGGCGCGCGGGTTCTGCGCGCCCTGCCCGCGGAGTCAGCCGGAGCCCTCCTGGGTGCCTGGCTCGACGAGCGCCGGGGCTAGCCTCGGCTCTTGGAGCTCCGGACGGCCGCCGACCGCGATCCAGATCGCGAGCCCCACGGCGGAGAGCACCATCACTCCATAGCGCACCTCGGCGGGCACGTGGGGGGTCACGGTGCCCTCGATCAGGCCCGCGATCACCAGCATGGGCAACGCGCCGGCGGCCAGGCGCCAGGCGATGCGGCTCTCCAGCCGGAGGGCGTGGCCCCGCGTCCACACGCCGGGCAGGAACAGCCCGCGGGCCAGGGCGAGGCCCGCCGCGCCCGCCAGGGCCAGGGCCTGCAGCTCCAGGGTTCCATGGCACATGAGGATCGAGAGGATCTCGCCATCCTGGGCCCAGTGGGACGCCACGCCGACGTAGGTGCCCACCATCAGGGCGTTCAGGCACAGCAGGTACAGGTAGAGGGGCAGGAACAGGGCCGAGGCGAAGAACAGGATCGTGACGGCGATGTTGTGGGCCATGATCAAGCCCGACGTCGACGCCGACTCGTCCAAGCCGAAGGTGAAGTTCCCGCGGAACGGCCGCTCGGGCGTGACCGCCTGCAATTGCTCCAATTCGCCGCGCAGGGCATTCGCGTCCAGGAAGCTGAAGGCAAGTTCCAGGTCCCTCGCCACCAGGACGTAGGAGAGGGCCGCCAGGCCGTAGAACAGGAGCAGGGAAAGCGCGGAGAGGCGCCACTCCGCGCGGATGGTGCGCGGGGCCTCGCGCCACAGGAAGTGCAGGAGCCGCGGGAGCCAGTGTCCCGGCGGGGCGCCCAGGTCGCGATAGAGAAGCCCGTGGGCGTCGGCCACGACGCGCGAGAGTTCCGCCGTGCCGCGGGGGTCGCGACCCTCGGTGCGCGCCGCCGAGAGTTGCGTGGCGGCGTAGCGGTACAAGAGCGGCAGGCGCGCCAACTCGCCCCCCGCGAGGGCCCGCGGTCCGCGGTGGCGCGCGCGCTGCACCAGGCGCTCCAGCTCGACGAGTGACTCGTCCCGGGCCGGCGGGCGGAGCCCCGGAGCTCGCGGCGCATGGTCGGCCATGGGCCCGATACGTTATCGTCGCGCCCCGTGACCAGCCTCGAAATCCGCACCCCCGAGGGCATCGTGCTGCGCAGCGAGCTGGCGGGGGCGGGCTCGCGCTTCGCCGCCGCCCTGATCGACGGCTCCATGTTCGTGGTGCTCTACCTGATGCTCGGCCTGCTCTCCGCCCTGGTCGTCAGCATCGGCGGCGGGGCCGTGGCGGAGTTCCTGGGCGGCGTTCTTCTGGCGGGGCTGATTCCCGTGTACGTGGCCTTCAATGCGCTGACCCACCTGTTTGGACGGGGCCAGACGGTGGGCAAGCGCGTGCTCGGCCTGCGGGTGACGACCCTCGAGGGCTATCCGCCCAGCGGACTGTCCTTGATCCTGCGCGGCCTCTTGCTCCCCGTGGACGCCCTGATCCCGCTGCCGGTGCCCGGGATCATCGGCATGGCCGCCATCGCGCTCACCGATCGCCGCCAGCGCCTGGGGGACATGGTCGGCGCCACGGTGGTGATCCTCGAGGCGCCCCTGCCGGCCTCCGCCGAGCCCTTCCCGGGGGAAAGCTGGTCCGCCCTGGAGCCGAAGTCCCTGTCCCTGTCCCCGGGGCTCGCGGCACGCCTGGGGCCCGAGGATTTCGCGCTGCTGCGGGACCTCCTGGGCCGCGACCCCCTGGAGCCGGGCAGCAAGCGCGAGCTCTTCGTGCGCACCGCCAATCACTACGCCGCGCGGCTCGAATTGGGCCGCTTCGAGGACGCCCGCGTGTTCTTGAAGGAGCTTTACCTCTACCTGCGCGAGGCTCGGGGGGGAGCCTGACCGGCGGGAATTCGACCGAACCGCGCATGGGATGCGGGCTGCGTCGGGGCGCCCGGGCGTGGGGCCGGCGACCCAAGGCCCGGGGCGCGACCGCGGGGTGGCGCCGCTGCGCCCGGGCCGTTGGAGAACCGCCCCCAGGTGCTAGTCTTTCCCCATGAAATCTCGCGCCTGGCTGGAACCCCTCGCGGCGGAGCGCTGGGACCGCGCCGCGGCGGCCCACCTGGCCCGCCGCGCCGGCTTCGGCGCCACTCCCGAGGAACTGGACCGCCTGGTGGCCCTCGGTCCGAAGGGCGTCGTCGCGAGCTTCGTCGATTGGCCCGAGGAGGAGCCCTTGCTCGACCAGCGGCAGGCCGAGCACGGCACCGCGCTCGCGGACCTGCGCGAGGGCACGACCAGCGCCCAGGACGCCGTCTCGCGCCTGCGCGAGCAGTGGCTGTGGCGCATGGTGGCCACGGAGCATCCCCTGCGAGAGAAGCTGGCCCTGCTCTGGCACGACCACTTCGCCACGGCGGAGAGCAAGGTGGTGCGGGTGGCCCTGCTGCGCCGCCAGTACGAGACCTTCCAGAAGTTGGGCGGCGGCACCTTCCGCGCCCTGGCGGGTGCCATCGCCCGGGATCCGGCGATGCTGGTCTACCTCGACAACCGCGTCAGCAAGAAGAAGCACCCCAACGAGAACTTCGCGCGCGAGCTGTTCGAGCTCTTCACCCTGGGCATCCACAACTACGAGCAGCGCGACGTGGCCGAGGTGGCGCGCGTGTTCACGGGCTGGACCACCAAGGAGCGCGACGCCGCCGAGTTCCGCTTCGACCCGGCCATCCACGATTCCAATGACAAGCTGGTGCTGGGTCAGGTGATCGGCGGCCGCGGCGGCGCCCGCGGCGAGGAGGAGGGCGACTTGGTGCTCGACCTGCTCGTGGCCCGCGACGAATGCGCGCGCTTCGTGGCGGAGAAGCTCCTGCGCTGGTTCTTGACCCACGAACCGCAGCCGGACCTCGTGGACGAACTTGCGCGGGTGTTCCAGCAGAACGGGAGCTCGATCCGCGAGACCCTGCGCGTCCTGTTCGCCTCCGAGGGCTTCCACGCCGCCGAATTCCGCTTCCGGCTCTACAAGACGCCCGTGGATTGGGCGGTCAGCGGCGCGCGGCTCCTCGGCCTGCGCAACGTGCACTTGCTGGGCCTCGACAAGCGTCTGGCGCGCATGGGAATGAAGCTCCTGGAGCCGCCCTCGGTGGCCGGCTGGGACAGCGGACGCGGGTGGATCCAGTCCTCGCAACTCGCCGAGCGCTACGAACTGGCCTTGGCCCTGGCCTCGGTGGCCCACTCGCGACGTCCGGTCCACGGGGCCGCCGCCGCGGACTTCGACTCCCTGGGCGCCGGCCTCGAACAGGACCCCAAGGCCCTGTGCGACCGCCTGTGCGGCCGTCTCCTGCAGCGCGACCTCGCGCCAGAGGCCCGAGCCGTGGTCCTGGAGCATCTGGAGGCCGACAGCGCCCTGCTGGAGCAGGGCGAGCGGAGAGTCGCGCACCGGATCCAGCGTGAGCGGGTTCGCACCTTGACGCACCTGCTCTTGTGCTCGCCGGAGTTCGCACTCGCATGAAGCCCGATGCCCTTTCGCGCCGCGCGTTCCTCGGCACCAGCGTGACCGCGCTCGGCGGCCTGGCCTTCAGCTCCGCGGGGCTCCCGGCCCTGGGGCGGCCCCGCGGCGGGCCCCCGCGCATTCTCGTGGTGCTCGAGCTGCGCGGCGGCCTCGACGGCCTCGCCGCCCTGCAGCCCGCCAACCACGAGCGACTGATGCGCGTGCGCCCGACGCTCGCCAAGCCCGCGGCCCAATTGGAGCTCCTGGCCGACGACTGCGGCCTGCATCCGCGCCTCGCCCGCATCGCGGCCCGCTTCCGCGCGGGAGGCCTGGGCATCTGGCGCGGGGTGGGCCACGACCAGCCGAGCCTCTCGCACTTCGAGAGTCGCGACTGGTGGGACGAGGGTCTCGTCGGCGAAGTGCGCACGGGGACGGGGTGGCTCGGCCGTTTCGGCGAGACCCTGCCGCCCGATCCCCTGGCCATGCTGGCCATCGGGGACGGATCGCTTCCCGGCTCGATGCGCGGAGTGTCGCGCCGGCCGCCCGCCGTGCGCGGCCTGTCGGGGCTCGCCCTGCGCGGGCCCGAAGCGCCGGGAACCAAGGGCAATCTGCGCGGCGTCCAGCGCGCCGAGGCCATCGAGCGCATGTTCAGCGCCACCCGCGGCGATGGGGAGCTCGAGTTCGTGGCCCGGCTGGGGCTGGAGACCGCCCTGGCCGCGCGGCGACTGGCGGATGCCGAGGAGCGGCGGCCCAAGACCGGCTTCCCGCGCTCGCGCCTGGCCACCGATCTGGCCGCCGTGGCGGCGGTGATCGACTCGAACCTGCCCACGCGCGTGTTCCACGTGGTTCAGGACGGCTACGACACCCACGCGGATCAGGCGGCCAGCCTCGAGCGCCTGCTGGGGGACCTCGATGCCTCCGTGGACGCGTTCCTGACGCACCTCGCGGCCCAGGGTCGCCTGGGGGAAGTGCTCCTGATGACGACCACCGAATTCGGCCGCCGCGTGGCCGAGAGCGGCGAGGGCGGCAGCGCCGGCACCGACCACGGCACGGCGAGCGTGTTGTTCCTGGCGGGCGGCGGGGCGCGCCCGGGCCTCTTCGGCCCCGCGCCGGACCTCGAACGCCTGGATTCCGCGGGCAACTACGCCGCCGGCGTCGATTTCCGCCGCATCTTCGCGGGCGTGTTGAGCCAATGGCTCGGCGCCGACCCCGCCGAGCTGCTCGGTCCGCAGTTTGCTCCCGAGGACGTGGTGATCGCGTGATGCGTGTCACCCTGCTCGGTCTGCTGTTCCTGTCCGCCTGCGGGGCACCGCGCGCCGATCACCGGCCCCCGAAAGCGCCGGCAGGGGCGCCGGCGGTGGCGCCCCCGGTGACGTCGCCGGTGGCGTCGCCGGTGGCGTCGCCCACGGGCGCAGCGGCTCCCGAGTCCGCGGCCGCCGCGCCGACCTGGCTCCAGGCCTCCGCCTTGGAGGCCACGCCCGCCTGCGTGCCCATGCCGGCCGCGCCCTCGACCCAGCGGCCGGGCAAAGCCGCCGAAGCGGAGGCCGTGCCCACGGAGATTGCGCGCAACGAGAGCGTCGGCGCCCGCCTGCCGGAAGTGGGAGACCGCGCGGTGTTTGCCTTCGCGAGCGATGCGGGGGAGCAGTCCCTGTTCGAGGTCGCGGGCTTCGGCTATTCCCGCGCCGCCAAGGGTCGCGCCCTGTTGGCGGTCACCGACGCCGAGAACCGCGTGCTGTGGCAGAACGAGCGCGAGGCAGGCGCCCAGTGGCGCGATTTCTGCGCCTTCGTGGCTCCCGCCGCGGGCACCTATTCGATCTCGATCGCCGTGCTGGAGGGCGGTTTCCGCTTCGCCCTGGTGCGCCACAGCAACTACGCTCCCCTGGGCGCCGAGGCCCTGGACTTGGGCTCGCTCGAACAGGTCCACGGCCATCTGCCCAACGCGGACGCCGTGGCGCGTTTCCGACTGCCCGTTTCCGCGGGCGAGGAACTGGCCGTCAAGCTGGCGGGCACCCGCGAGGAGGCCCGGGAAGAAGCGCGCCGAGGGGCCGCCGAAGCCACGGCCATGGCCGCCGGCATGCAGCCCATGCGCGAAGGCGCGGCCGCCGGCCGCGGCGCGCCCAAGCCCCTGTTCCAGCTCTTCGAACTGGAGGTGGTCGAGCCGAAGGGCCCGGCTCGCGGTCCAGAGGCCCAGGCCGGCCCCGGGCAGGACGTGGTTCCCGGACCCTACCGGCGCCTGGTGGCGCGCGAGTCAGGCTTCCTCGAAGTTCGCGTGCGCGCGCGCCGGCCGATCGTGGGCGGCGGCCAGGGGGGCGGTCTCTTCGACCTGACCGTCGAACGCAACCTCGCGCCGATCGAGGTGTCCGGCGTGGTCGTGGACCACGAGGACGAGCCGCTGGCGGGGGTGGAACTGCTGTTCGTCCGCGAGCCCGACGCCGACCCGATCTGGCGCGCGCGCACCGACGGGGCGGGGCGCTACACGGCCAGCCTGCTCCACGGCGACCTGGCGGTGCAGATGGTGGGGGAGCGCCGGGCGGCCCAGTCCCTGGTGCGCGTGCGCGTGGATCGCCCCGGGGTCCTCGACCTCGTGTTCCTTCCAGGGGCCCGCGTGGGCGGCCGCTGACCCGCTCCGATACTGGCCCGCATCGCTGGGGATCGACACGCCGGGACCCCCCCAGGACCGGCCCGGAAGGCCCCGCCAGGGCCGTTTTTCGGCCGCGGCGGGCGAGCGGCTGTAACTGCATTTACAGTAACGACTTAGGCCGAAATCCGCAGCCATGCGGGGCGGCCCGGGCGGGGGCGGGCAGGTCGCCCTCCTCGCGGCCAAACTCTTTCCCAACAAAGAAACAAAAAGACCAAAAACAAGTTTTTTGGCGAGGACGCCCAGGCTTGGGCAATTTGGGGGGCGCGGCTTCGACGCAAAGGGGGGGGAGGTAGTTGTTACGAAAAAAATCGCCCCAACGACGGAGGGCGGCGCGGCGAGGGAGGGGGGGACAGGCTGGAGTTTTTCCCCGCGGCCCGGCGTTTGACGACCCGCCCCCGGCGGCGGTCGAGGCCCATCCAAACGCGGCACGAGTCAGCCGCGACCCACCAACACCAAAAAACAAGTTAAAAAAAACACCCCCACTTTTTTGGGGGGGAACGCGATTGACGACAGCGGAAAGTTGTTGGCGGGGAAGGCGGGTGGGGATCGCCGGCCTCTTCCGGGGCCCCCGGCGACGCCGGTTGGTCCCCCCCCCCCTTTTCGGCGGCGGGACTCCCCCCCCCCTTCCTCGCGCCCGGGCCGGGGCAAGAGGCGCCCCCCCCAGCCCCGGCGGCGTTTCCCGCCCGGGGGCCCCGCGCCCCTCAACCCAGCCTGCGGGGCAGTCTCAGTCGCTGGCGGGCGCGCGGCCGATGCGACCCCGGAAGCGCTCCAGGGCGGCGATCTGTTCGTCGCTCAGGCGCTCACCCCGGGCCCCTTCGAACACCGGCTGCGAGCCCGGGCGGCGCGCGCCCGAGGGATCGTCGGCTGCCTCCGCGGCGGCCCCTGGACGGGGTGAGGCCGGCGCCGGGCTGGCCTCGACCGGCGGGTCCACCGGGATGCCCATGGCGCGAGCGAACTCGGAGCCGGCGTGGCGCAGGCGGACGTTCCAGACCTCGCGCACGCCCGAGGCCCAGAGGAACACGCCGAACAGGGGCAGCATCCAGGAGCCTGTTTCCAGGAACGCCAGGGAGTAGATCCCGTAGGCGATCATCGCCAAGGCGATCCACTGGCCCATGCGGGCGACGGCACGGGTGGCGCTGACCCAATCGGTGCGCAGGCCGATCAGGGCCCGCGCGAGCCGGCCGCCGTCCAGGGGAAAGGCGGGCAGCAGGTTGAACAGGGCGAGCGAGAGATTCGCGGCGGCGAACAGGCCGGCCGTGACCTCCAGGCCGCTGCCGCGCACGAACTCGCCCTTCAGGGCTCCGGTGAGGGCGCCCTCGGCCAGGAAGGGGAGCGCGAGGAGCGTCAGGGCCAGGTTGACCGCCGGCCCGGCGAAGGCGATCCAGCCCTCGATGCGCGAGTTCTCGGGGATGCGGCTCATGCGCGTCAGGCCGCCGAGGGGCCAGAGCGTCACGTCGACCACCTGCAGGCCGAAGCGCCGCGCCACGAAACCGTGACCGAGCTCGTGGAGCAGCACGATGCCGAACAGGCCGCCGATCACGCTGACGTTGAGCCACGCGGCGCTGAAGGGCCAACCCACGAGCAGCATCACCACCACGAGGACCACGAAGGTCCAGTGCAGTCGCACGCGGATGCCGAGGAAGTTGGCGATTTCGAGGGAGCCGAACACGTGGCAACGCCCGGAGCCTGCGCCGGACGCGAAGGGTGAAGGGGAGGGCCTGAGTGGAGCGGTCGGAGTGGAGCTGTCGGAGTGGAACTGTCGGAGTGGAGCGGGAGCCGGCCGGGGAAAGCGCCGCACCCCGACCGGGATTTCGTGGACCCCGGGGGGGCGCCGGCCCCCATGGGGCGGGGCGGTCCCCGCGGTCCCGGGGCGTACGGGGGACCGGACAGTTTATAAGGACCCTGGCTAGGACGCCGCAGAGGCCCCTGCAATCCGTGAACTCCTCTCCTTCCCCAGGCGCGCGCCCCGCCGACCCGGGTGCCGCGGGCACCCGCGTCGAACCGCGGGTCCTCGACGTGGACCTCGCGCGGCCCGGGGATTGGCATCCGCGGCCTTTCCCGGGCTCGGCGACCGCCGAGGGGGCCCGCGGGGAGCCACCGGCCTTCCCCGAATCAGCGCGGCTCGCCGGCTGGCGCGGCGGGGGCCTTTCGCTGGCCCTGCTGCTCGAGTCCGCCCACGCCCAGCCCCCCCGGGAGTCCCAGGACTTCCGGCCCGGCGAGGTTCCCCTGGTGCTCAGCATCGGCGATTGCGTGCCCCGCGCGGTGCCCACCGCGGCGCGCCTGGGAGTGGCGTCGCGCTCGCCGCTGTCGGGCCTCCTGGCGGAGGGACAGGTGGGCAGCGACCTGGCCCGCAGGCTCTCCAGCGTGGCCGATGCCGTGTGCATCCGCGGCGTGTTGCCCGAGTCCTCGCGCGGCGGAGCCGTGCTCGTGATCGAGTCGGACGGCCGTGCCCACGTGGAGCGCTTCGCGGAGTTGGTCGGACGTTCGTCGCGAGCGACCCATCGCGCGCTGGAGAGCCGTCTCGGCCCCTGCGCCACGCTCTCCATCGGGCCGCTGGGGGAGAGCTGCGCGCCCATCGCGAGCCTGGCCGCGTGCTCGAGTTCCACCGCGGGTGGGGGCCTGCCGCACTTCGTCGGTCGGGGCGGGTTGGGCGCGGTCCTGGGCCTTTCCGGCCTCAAGGCCGTGGCCGTGCGCGCCACCTGGAGCCCTCCGCCGGCGGACCCGCCGGGCGCTGGACCCATCGTGGTTCCGGGACGCGCGCCGGCCGCGGCGCGCCATCACGAATTGCTGCGGGCCCTCGGCTCCTCGCCTCGACTCGTGGAGCGCGCCCAGGGCGGAACCCTGGAGCTCGCTTCGGCCCTGTCCGCGCGGGGCGACCTCGGGGCCTCCGGGGAAGAGGCGACGGCCGCTGAACGCTTCGGACAGGAGGCTCTGTCCGCGCGATCCACGGTCCACGGGTGCCAGGGCTGCCCCACGCCCTGCGGGTGGGTGTTTCGCCGCAAGGAGGGGCCGCCCCAATCTGCGCGCTTCGGCGCGAGCCAGGCCCTCGGGCTGCAACTGGGTTTCTCGGACTTCGACGCGGCCCTGGGACTTTTGGCGCGCTGCGATGAGTTGGGGATCGATGCCAAGGAAGTGGGCGCCGGACTCGCGCTGATGGCCGAGTTGGAACCCGAGGCCCGGGGCCAGCCCCAGGTGTTCGCGCGCTGGTTGGAGGAGGCGGCCCGCGCGGAGGCACCGGGGGCACCGGGGGCACCGGGGGCACCGGCGGGATCGGGCGCCGGACCGCGGCGGGGGAGAAACGCGCTGCTGCTGGGCGTTCACGGGCTCGGGGAGGTTCTCGGGCGCGCCACCACGAGCGTGCGGCGCTGCTCCGTGCGGCCCGACAAGAACCTGGCCTCGCTGCTGGGCCAGTGCGTCAGTGCCCGCGGGACCGATCCCATGCGGGCCTTCCCGTTCCTGGCCGCGGAGGCGGGCGGCTTCGAGTCCCTGCGAGAATGGTGCGCGCCCCTGGAACTCCCCGAGGGCAGCGAGGATCCCTTCTCGCCCGTGGGCAAGGGGCGCCTAGTGGGCTGGCACGAGGACTTCGTGCTGGCCCTCGACCTCTCGGGCTTCTGCGCCTTCTCGGCCTCGGCTCTGCTGGCCGATCGCATGGCGAGCCTGGATTCGCTGGCCCTGTGGATCGCACCCTCGCGGCTCGCGGAGGAGCCGGAGTTTCCAGGGACGCCGGGGCGCTCGTTCCTGGCGGCGGGAGCGCTGCTCGCGCGACTGCAGCGCGAGCTCAATCGTCGCTGGGGGTGGGAGCCCGCCCACGACGTGCCGGAGTGGGCGAGGCAGCGCCTCTCCGCCCCGGGCATGGAGCCGGAGTATCGCCGGTACCGGGAAGATCGGGGGTCCCTGGAGCGCCCCGAAGCCCCCGGGAATCCGGGCTCGCGTCCAGTGGGTCCGGCCGAGGGACCCGGCCCGCGGAGCCCGGGCCGGGTCCTGTTGCGGGCGTTCGGTTCCCTCGGGGAGGCCCTGGGCGCCGTGTGCGAGGTGCGCCTGGACTTGCCCGCCACCGCCCGGGAAGTGCTGCGGGCCGCCGCGGAGGCGCGCCCCCCGGCCCGGAACGCGCTCTTCCGCGGCGAGGTTTCCCTGCCCGCGATCTATCGCGGCGGCAAGCGCGTGGATCCGCGGGATCCGGTCCGGGACGGAGATACTCTGGATCTGTTGCTGGTGGTCGGCGGAGGATGACCGATATCTTCCCCCCGTGCGCGAACTGCTGATCATCAAGACCGCGGCCCTGGGGGATGTGCTGCGGACCACCTCGATTCTCCCCGGACTCCGGGGCCGTTTCCCCGGCGTGCGCGTCACCTGGGCCACGGCCTCGGGCGCGGTGGACCTGGTCCGGAACCACCCCGCGGTGGCCGAAGTGGTCGGCTTCGACCCCAAGTCCCCCGCATCCCTGGCCGAGACCCGCGCCAGGCTCGCGGGGCGGTCCTGGGACTGGGTGATTTCCCTGGACGACGAGGAGTCCCTGTGCGAGTTGGCCTCCAGCCTGACGGCGAAGAAGCTCTCGGGCGCGCACCTGGAGCCGCGGGGCTCCGAGCGACGCAGGGTGTACACGCCCGACGTGGCCCCCTGGTTCGACATGGGCCTGCTCTCGGTCCACGGCAAGGCCCGCGCCGATGAGCTGAAGGTCGAAAACCGCCGCTCCCATCCGGAAATCCTGGCCGGCATGCTGGGGATCGAAATGGGCAAGCCGCAGTTGCCCCTGGGCGAGCCGGTGCTTGCGGCGGCCGCTGAATTCGCCCGCGGGAGCGCGCTTTTTCAGGGCGGGATCGTCGTGGGCCTGAACACCGGGGCGGGCGGCCGCTGGCACTCGAAGACCCTTTCGCCAGAGCGCACCGTGAACCTGGCCGAGGCGCTCTCGCGCTCCCTGGGGGGACGGGTGACCTTTCTGTTGTTCGGCGGCCTGGACGAGCGCGCGCGGAACACGCAGATCGTGGAGCGCGCGGCGGGGCGCGTGCGGCTCGTGGACGCGGGCTGCGACAACGCGCTGCTCGATTTCGCCGCGCGCCTGTCCCTGTGCAAGCTCCTGATCACCAGCGACAGCCTGGCGCTGCACGTGGCGCTGGCCCGCAACGTGCGCGTGGTGGCCTTCTTCGCGCCGACGTCGGCGGCCGAGATCGAGACCTACGGCCTGGGCACGAAGGTGGCGAGCACGGCCCCGGACTACTGCTCGTACCGGGCCGATGCGGACACGTCGAGCCTGACCACCGAGCGGCTCTTGGCGGCGGCGCTGGGCGAGCTGCGGCAAGTCCAGCCCGCCTGAGATTCCCACGGTCCAGGCGGCCGTTTTCGAGAGGGTCAGCCGGTCGCTGGGTCGCGTCTCCTCGCGCCGGGCGGGGAGGCCTCCGCCTGCCTGGGCCACCCGAGGAGCCGCCGCTCACGGGGCCCGCTCGTGACGGCGCGTTCAGGGATGCCCGTGGTTCCGACGGCCGCGGGAGTCGGAAGGGGCGGAAAATTGTTCAGGGCTTGCTCCAGGGGGCTAGCCCACCCCGGGGTCGGGGGTAGGATTGGCGGTAGCGAGGTCGCGTGCTCTCCGCATGCGGCCCCGTGTTTTCGGCGTCGCTGACGGCGCGCCGTGGCCCCCACCAGCCTTCTCGAATCACCATGCTTCGACTCCAGCGGACCCTCGCTCCCCTCGCCACGCTCTCCGTGCTCCTCGCCGGATCCGCATCCGCGCAGGTGTTCGTGCGCAACACCACCAGCATGCCCACCGGCGCCATCGGAGCCACGGAGAACGTGGACTTCGGCGACGTGGACGGCGACGGCGACTGGGACATCATCCTGGCCGACGGCGGCGACACGGGGAACCAGCAGAACCGCATCTGGATCAACCAGGGCGGAGCGCAGGGCGGCACGCTGGGGAGCTTCGTCGACCAGACCTCGACCCGCTTCCCCATCTTCCTGGACGACTCGCGCGACATCGAATTCGCCGACATCGACAAGGACGGGGACCTCGACATCTACGTCTCGAACACCTCCCAGATCGTCAACCAGTCCAACCACTGGCTGGCCAACATGGGCGGCGTCCAGGGCGGCTCGCCGGGCTTCTACCAGGATCAAAGCGCCACGCGCTGGGTCAACCTGGGGGTCAACAACGGCACGACCACATTCTCCTCGATCAACGGCTCCCTGATCCTGGGAGGCGGATCCGGTTTCGTCGACTGGTCCTGCGACTGCGACTTCGGCGACATCGACAACGACGGCGACCTGGACCTGGTGCACTCGACCTACGGCGGGGCCTTCGGCGGCGACGTGCCGACGCGCATGTTCCTGAACGACGGCGTGGGCAAGTTCGAGGAGTTCAACCCCTCGCACTTCCAGCTCCCCGGTTCGACCATCGCCAACGGCAACCCGGGCATTTGGGCCGCGGGCACGCAGTCGGCCAACACGACCAATTCCACGGGCGTCAACTGCGATGTGGCCTCCAGCGCCCTGGACATCGACTTCGGCGACATCGACGGCGACCTGGACCTGGACCTGCTCCACGGAGCGCGCGAGCAGCTCCCGCGCATGTTCCAGAACCGCTTCGCGGAGAACGGCAACGTCCTGGTGGCCTTCCGCGACACCACCGGCATCGCTTTCCCGGCCGGCTACTCCACGGGCAACGGCCACTACGAGCAGGAGATGGGCGACCTCGACGCCGACGGGGACCTGGACATCTACGGCCTGAACTGGCTCGTGGGCGGGGGCGGCCTGGTGGACATCACCCTGGAGAACACGGGGAACGGCACCTACACGAACCTCGTGAGCATGTCGGGTTCCGGCACGGACGACAACGAGGCCGACTTCTTCGACTACGACATGGACGGCGACCTCGACGCCTTCATCGCCGCCTTCGCCAGTGACAACCGCCTGTACCGCAACAACTGGACGGGCGGGGGCTTCAGCTACACCAACGTGACGGCGGGCAACGTGCCAGGGAACAACCCCGTGGCCCTCGACGCCGACTGCTGCGACGTGGACGAAGACGGCGACACCGACGTGGTGGTGGCCAACGACAACAACTCCGCCGAGTGGTACCTGCAGAACACGACCACGGGCAACGACGTGTTCGCGCCCTTGATCAAGAACCTGGAGCAGGCGCCGAACCGTTCGGCGGGCGCGGCCCCGACCCTGATCCGCGCGCACGTCTACGACAATGCGCCGTACTACATCACCTGGTACAACCCGACCACGTTGGAGTACTCGGTCAACGGGGGCGCGTTCACCTCGGTGGTCATGCTGAGCTCGGCCGGCCAGATCTTCCGCGGCGAGATCCCCGGCGCCCTGGTAGGCACGATCGACTACCGGGTCCGCTCGGCGGACAAGTACGGCAACAGCGGCGTCTCGGTGACGAAGACCTACACGGCCACCGGCGGCGGCTGCACGGGAACGCCGGTGACCTACTGCACCGCCAAGGTCAACTCCCTGGGCTGCACGCCGTCGATCGGCTTCACGGGCATCCCCAGCGCCAGCGTGCCCTCGGGCTTCACGGTCAGCGCGAGCAACGTGATCAACAACAAGCCGGGCCTCCTGATCTACACCAACGGCGGTCAGGCGACGGTGCCCTTCGTGGGCGGCCTGCGCTGCATCAACACGCCGATCCGGCGCTCGATCCCGCTGTCCTCGGCCGGCAATCCTCCGCCGAACGACTGCTCGGGCGTGTACTCGATCGACATGAACGCCTTTGGAGCGGGTGCTCTCGGCGGCACGCCGGCGACATTCCTGGTCGTCGCGGGCACCGTGGTGGATTGCCAGTTCTGGGGCCGCGACAACGGCTTCGCCGCGCCGAACAACGCCACGTTGTCGAACGGCCTGGAATACACGATTTGCCCCTAGTCCCGTCCGCCGCAGCGCCGGCGCACGGATGAGCATCGCGGGGGTCGGCTGGTGCCGGCCCCCGCGCCTTTTTCCGGCAGGGTCAGGCCCGGCCCCGGGCGCGCGGCCCATCCGCGAGGAAGCGCGCACGCTGCAACGCTCGCGGGGGCGGGCACCTCGCCCGGGAGCCCCAGGCGGGCCGAGTTTGTCGGCGCACTTCTGGATCCGGACACTAGTGTAGGTTGGGCGCCCCGGGCGCCCCGCTTGAACGCCAGCCGCTACCTCGCCTTCGCCGCCCGGGGGATTCGTCGCCCGGGGCCGCCCCTGCACCTGACCGTGTTCGTCACGGGCCGTTGCAACGCGCGTTGCCGCCACTGCTTCCACTGGAAGGAAGTGGAGGAGGGGGTCCCGGGCCCGTCGGCCCAGCAGGTCGATCGTCTGGCGGCCTCCTCGGCGCGCATGGGGCCGCTCCTGTGGGTGAGCTTCGGCGGCGGCGAGCCGTTCCTGCGGGCGGACCTGGCCCTGCTCGCCTCGAGCTTTGCCCGGCGCGGCTTGCGGCACCTCGCGATCCCCACCAACGGCCTGGTGGAGGAGCGCCTCGCTCCCACGGTGGAGCGCGTGCTCGCGGAACACCCGGAGTTGTTCCTGTCCGTGGGGGTCTCCTTCGACGGGCCTCCGGCGATCCACGACTCGATTCGCCAAGTGCCCGGCGGCCACGCGCGCGCCATGCAGAGCGTGCGCACGCTGCGGGCGCTCGAGCGGCGCCTGCCGCGCGGCGCCGATGGACGCTCGCGCCTGGGGGTCGGCATCCTGCTGACCCTGACCCAGGAGAACCAGGACGTGCTCGCTCTCCACATGGGGGAACTGGTGCGCGAACTCTCCCCCGACAACGTGACGCTCAACCTGGCCCGGGGCACGGCCAAGGAACCGCACCTCCTGCAGGTGGATCTGGCGCGCTACCGCGAGCTCGTCCTCGAGAAGCAGCGGCTGGTGTCCGACGGAAGCCTGCCCTACTTCGATTTCCCCCTGGCGCGATTGGCCGTGGCCCGGGACGAGCTCATGTACGAGCACGTGGCCCGGATCGCCGCGGGCGACCGTTCGCGCCACCTGCCCTGCACCGCGGGCACGCTCTCGGCCGTGGTGTTCGAGAATGGCGAGGTCCATCCCTGCGAGATCCTGGGGCAGAGCCTGGGCAATCTGAACGCCGTGGACTGGGACCTCTCGCGGCTGTGGGACAGTGCCGCGGCGCGGGACTTGAGGGTCAAGATCCGGCGCGAGCGCTGCGCCTGCACCTGGGAGTGCGCCCAGGCCGACAACGTGCTCTTCCAGCCGCGCCTGTGGCCCGCCCTGGCGGCGCGCTCGCTGTGGCCGCGCGGCGCTCCGCGGGCATGAAGCCGCTGCCCCGGGATCCGTGCCTCGGTGTGATCGTCTGCTGCCGCGACGAGGAGCGCACCGTGCAGCGGCGCCTGCGCAATCTGGCGCTCTCGGCCTGGCCCGATGCCGGGCGCGAGCACCGGGTGATCGTGGTGGACGACGGGTCGCGCGACGCCACGGCGCGGCTCGCGAGCGAATTCGACGCCGCCGCCTGGCCCCGGGGCGTGCGCGTGGACGTGCTCGGCAATCGCCTGCGGCCCGGCAAGGCGGGCGCCATCGCCACCGGAGTGCAGGAGCTCTCCGGCGGGGTGGACCTCGTGATCCTGACCGACGCGGATGTGTTGGGTTCGCCCGACGCCCTGGTGCGGCTGGCCCAGCGCTTCGCCCGGGTGCCGCGCCTGGGGATGGCCTGTGCGGCCCAGCGTTTCGTGGACGCGCTGCCGGAATCGGGCGCGACCCTGGAAATCACGAATTCGAGCGGCGGGAGCTTCTACGACGGGGCCACGGCCTGGGTGCGCGCCCTGGAGTCCCGCTTCGGCGGCCTGTTCAGCGTCCACGGTCAGCTGCTCGCCTGGCGGGCCGACCTGGGCCTCCTGCCCCGGCCTGCCTTCGCCGCCGACGATCTCGACTTGATGTCCCAGGCGCGCGCGGCGGGGACGCGGGTCGAGCTGGAAGCGGCGGCCCGCTTCTTCGAGGCCAAGCCCCAGGCGGACCTGCGCCGCATCCAAGCCCTGCGACGGGCGCGGGCCTACCTTCAGTTCGCGCGCGCCCTGGATCCGCGCCGCGCGCCCGGTCTCGCGAGCCGCATCCAGTGGCTCGGCTACAAGCTCGTCCCTCCGTTGTTCCCCTGGCTCGTCCTGGCAGGCATCCTGCTGTTCTTGATGCTCGTGCCCCCGTTGCTCCATCGGTGGATCGAAGTCAGCGCGAACCACGGGTTCCTGCTGGACCTCGTGCCCTGGCTCTTGGCCCTGGCGGCCTGCGTGTCCCTGTGGGGCATCTGTCGGGTGATTGTGGAAGCGCAGCACCTGGAGCGCAGTCAATCCCTGGAGGATCGATGGCCGACGACGCGCTGAGTCCCGTCTCCTCGGCGAGGTTCTCCGTGCGCGAGCGCTGGCTCGGGCTCTTGCTGTTCGCCCTGGCCCTGGGGCTGCGCCTGTGGGTGCAGGCCGACTACGAGGCGCACCATCCCCAGGCCGGCACGCCGGTGATCGACGAGGCCTCCTACCACGAGTGGGCGAAGCGCATCGCGGCGGGGGACTGGCTGGGCCAGGGGGTCTTCTTCCAGGAGCCGTTGTACTCGTACGTGCTGGGCGCGCTGTACTGGATCACGGGACCGTCCCTGCACGCCGCGCGCGTGGCCCAGGCGCTGGTGGGGGCGGCGACCGTGCTGGTGATCCTGCTGGCGACGCGGCGGGCCTTCGGCCGGGGCGCCGGCTGGCTCGCGGGAGTGCTCTGGGCGGTCTACCGCCCCGCGCTCTGGTTCCCGGTGCTGCTGCTCAAGGAGAACCTGTTCTGCCTCGTGTTCGCGGGTCTCGCCTGGGCGATCCTGCGCGCCCGGGAGCGGGGGGGGGAACCCGCGGCCGCGGCCTGGGGCTGCGTGGGGGTGCTCGCGGGCCTCGGCGCGCTGCTGCGGGGCAATCTGGTGCCCATGCTCCCCGCGATCGCCCTGTTTCCCGTGCTGGGAGCGTGGACCGAGCGACGGCTCTGCCGCGGCGCGCTGCTGCAGGCGGCCTGCATCGGCGCGGGCGCGCTCCTGGTGTTGGCGCCCGTGGCCCTGCGCAATCGCGCGGTGGGCGGCGAATTCGCGCTGACCACCAGCGGCGTCGGCACCAACCTCTACGGAGGCAACAACCTCGACAATCCCCTGGGCGTCGCAGCCCAGTTCGATTGGGTGCGCACCGTGCCCGAGCACGAGGCGGACGACTGGCGCCACGAGGCCGAACGCAGGACCGGGCGCGCGCTTTCAGCGGTCGAGGTGAGCGAGTACTGGCTGGGGAGGACCCTGGAGTCGGTGCGTTTGCACCCCTCTGAGCACGCCAAGATCCTGGGCCGCAAGCTCGTGTTGACCCTGGGGCCCCACGAGGTGCCGGACAATCACTTTCTGGAGTGGGACGCCCGCTACGTGGCCCCGTTGCGCCTGCCCTGGCCGGGATTCCCGTGGCTCCTCGCCGGGGCGCTCCCGGCCATGGCGCTGCTGGCCACGGGGCGGGGGCGCGCCGCGCTCGGGGCCTCCAGCGGCCCCGCCCTGGCGCTGTTCCTTCTCTTCGTCCTGTACCTCGGCACGGTGGTGCTGACCGTGACCAGCGACCGCATTCGCTGGCCCCTGTCCGTGCTGCTCGCGCCCTTCGCGGCCTGGAGCCTCCTGGCCGCGGTCCATTGGGTGCTGGGCCCGCGGCGCCTGGTCCTGACCACGGCCCTGTCCGTGGCGGCGGGGCTCGGGGCGGCCCTGGTCCTGACCTTCGTGCCCGTGCTCGAGGGCGATGCCTGGGCCGAGGAAAGGGCCGAGGACTTCGACGAGCGCGACTACAACCTGGCCGTCGAAATGGTGCGCGCCAAGCAGTCCCTGGCCGCCGCCGAGCGCATCGCCGCGGAACTCGCCACCCGCCATCCCCAGGACCTGAGCGTGGAGCTGCTGCGGGCCGAGATCGAGGCCAACCGCGCGCTGGCCCTGTTCCAGATGGCCGGCCAGTCCCAGTTCGAGGGCGCCGCCCTGCGGGCCGGCCGGGAACTGGACTCGGCCCTCGCGAGGCTGGAGCGCGTGGGCCTGCGCGGCACCGCCGTCCAACGCCATCGCGCGGACGCCATGGCGGGTTCGCTCTTGCAGACCCAGGGGCGCTTCGCCGAGGCCGTGGTGCGGCTGGACCGCGCCCTGGAGTTCGACCCCGAGGACTCCGAGCTCCTGAGGCGCCGGGCCGTGTGCAGAGCCAACGCCGCCATGGGTCTGCCGGCGGGAGAGCGCCGCAGCGCAGAGTTGCAGGCCGCCGCCCGCGCGCTCGAGGCCCTGCCCGGCTCCGCGGCGGACGAGGAGCTCGTGCGCCTGATCGGCCTGATCCGGGCCGCGCGCTGATCAGGCGAACTGCAGGCGATGGAGCCGGGCGTAGATGCCGCCCTGGGCGAGGAGCTCCTCGTGGGTGCCCCGTTCCCGGCACTCGCCGCGGTGCATCACCAGGATCTGGTCCGCGCGCCGCACGGTGGAGAGTCGGTGGGCGATCACCAGCGAGCTCTTCTCCCGCGTCAGGTTGCGCTGGGCCTCCTCGATCTGGTTCTCGACGCCGGAGTCCACGCTGGCGGTGGCCTCGTCGAGGATCACGAGGCCCGGTGAGCCCGCCAGGGCCCGCGCGATGGCGATCAGTTGGCGTTCGCCCGTGGAGAAGGTGGCCCCGCGCTCGGACACGGCGGCGTCGAGGCCCCCGGCACGGGCCGCGATCACGTCTCGGGCCTGGCTGTTCTCCAGGGCCAGCTCCAGCTCCTCCTCGCCGACCCATTCGCGCTCCATGGCCAGGTTCTCGCGCACCGTGCCCGCGAACAGGAAGTCCTCCTGCAGCACCAGTCCCACGCGGCGGCGCAGGCTGGCGAGGTCGTAGTCCCTGAGGTCGATGCCGTCGAGCGTGATGCGGCCCGCGCTGGGGTCGTAGAAGCGCAACAGCAGGTTGACGATCGTCGATTTCCCGGCGCCCGTGGCTCCCACCACGGCCACGGTCGCCCCGGGGGGGATCTCGAAGCTGACTTCCTGCAGCACCGGCACGCCCTCCTTGTACGAGAAGGAGACGCGCTCGAAGCGCACGTGGCAGGGCGCATCCGCGGAGAGCACCACGCGGCCCGGGCCCTCGCGCTCGCGCACGGCCGGCACGGTGTCCAGCACGGCGAAGATGCGTTCGGCGGACGCGAAGGCGCTTTGCAGCACGTTGTAGCGCTCGCCCAGTTCGCGCACGGGGTTGAGCAGCAGGTTCACGTACAGCCAGAACTGCAGGAACACGCCGTAGGAGAGCACTTTTCCTGCGATCTCGATGCCGCCGACCCACACCGTGGCGCCCTGGACCACGTTGACCACGAAGTCCAGCACCGGAAAGAACAGCGCGAAGAGCAGGATCGTGCGCACGTTGGCGGCCAGGTAGCCCTTGAGGTGCTGGGCGAAGCGCTCGCGCACGCGCTCCTCGCGGCGGAACACCTGCACCACGCGGATGCCCGAGAGCACCTCCTGCAGGTAGCCGTTGAGCCGGGCCAGCCGTGCGCGCACCGTGCGGTGGGCATCCCGAGCGCCGCCGCGGAAGACCATGCTGACGCCGATCAAGAGCGGCATCATGGCCAGCACCACCAGGGCGAGCTTCCAGTGGATCGCGAACAGGAAACCCAGCAGGCCCGCGATCTTCACCAGGTCGAAGCCCAACACCACCAGCCCCGAGGTGAACATCTCGTTCAGATTCTCGACGTCGCTGGTGACCCGCGTCACCAGGGACCCGGTGGGCACGCGGTCGAAGTAGGCGAGATCCAGGCGCTGCAGGTGGGCGAAGAGCTTGGCGCGGATGTCGGTGATCGCCGCCTGACCCGTGCGGTTCAGGAACGCCACCTCCAGGTAGCGGAAGCCCGTGGAGACGAGCGCCACGGCCACGTAGGCCGCGGCCCACAGGAACAGGGCCCGGCGCCAGTGGGCGGTCTCGTCCGGGAGGCCGGCGTCGCTGGCGGCCAGGGCTCGCTGCACCGGGCCGTCGAGGGCACCGCGCAGGATCCAGGGGCCGGCGAGCTCCAGCAGGAACAGCACCGCGAGCACGCCGAAGGAGCCCGCGAACAGCCAGGCGTGGGCGCGCACTTCGCCGATCAGGCGGCGCACCAGGGACGTGTCCCAGCCCTTGGTGGTCACCATCTCGTCGATGGCGTCGCGGGTCTTGCGGCCCGGGCGCGAGGCGGGGTCCGGCGTCCCCGCCGGAGCCGACGGCCCCGACAACTGGGAGGCTTTGCCGCCTTGGCCCGCGGGCGTGGGAGGAGTGTGGCGCGTGTCCTTCACAGCTCCGAGAGCTCCTCTTGGGCCTGCTGGCGCGCCCAGGTCTCGCGGTACCATCCCGGCTGGGCCAAGAGCTCGTCGTGGGTGCCCTGCAACACCGCGCGGCCCTCCTCCAGCACGAGGATGCGGTCGGCATGGCGCACGGTCGACAGGCGATGGGCGCAGAGGATCACCGTGCGGCCGCGTCCGGCGCTCTTCAGGTTGGCCACCAGGCGCGACTCGGTCTCGGTGTCCACGGCCGAGAGGGCGTCGTCGAGCACCAGGATCCGCGGGTCCTTGGCCAGGGCGCGGGCAATGCACGTGCGCTGGCGCTGGCCCCCCGAAAGGGTCACGCCGCGCTCGCCGATTTCCTGGTCGAATCCGTCGGGGAAGCGCGCCACCTCCTCGGTCAGCATCGCCTGCTCGCACAGCCGCGCCAGGGTCGGGTCGTCCAAGGGCGTTTCGGAACCGAAGCCGACGTTCTCGCGAAAGCTCTCGGAGAACAGGAAGCCGTCCTGGGGCACGTAGCCCAGGGCCCCGCGCAGTTGCGTGAGCGACAGCTCACGGATCGGCACGCCATCCAGCTCGATGGAGCCCTGGGCTTCGAACAGGCGCGCCAGCAGATTCACCAGGGTGGACTTGCCCGCCCCGGTGGGGCCCACGATGCCGAGCACGCTGCCCGCGGGCACCCGCACGCTGAGCTCCCGGATCGCCGGCTTGTCGGCGCCCTGGTAGGTGAAGGACACGTCGCGCAGGGTGAGTTCGCCCCGCACCGTGGGGATCGTCCGCGGGGAAGCCTGCTCGTTCACCTCGGCGTCGGTGGCGAGGAGCTCGTCGATGCGCGCGGCGCTGACCCGGGCCCGGGGGTAGATGCCGGCCATCCAGCCCACGGCGATGATCGGCCAGAAGACCTTGAAGGTCAGGTCGATGAACTTGAACAGGTCGCCCGCTTCCAGGGTGCGGTCGATCATCGCCCAGCCGCCCACCAGGAGGATCGGGACGAAGGTCAGGTCCTTGGCGCCCCAGGTGATGGCGTGGGTGATGCCGCGGGCCCGGCCCAGTTCGATCTGGTGCCCCATGGTCGTGCGCGAAGCCTGATCGAAGCGCGCGATCTGCTGCTGTTCGCGGCCGTAGCCCTTGACCACGCGAATGCCGGCGAAGTTCTCCTGGGCGCGGCTGGCGATTTCCGAAAGGGACTCCTGCACCGCCGTGGAGTGGCGCGCGAGTCGCCCCGAGATCAGCTGCATGCCCAGGCCCATGATCGCCAGGGGCACGGCCATGGAGAGCGCCAGCTTGGCGTCCAGGACCAACAGGTAGCCCAGGGAGACCGGGATCATCACCACGGCGCCCAGGGTGTACATCAGGCCCGGGCCCAGGAACATGCGCACGTTCTCCACGTCGGAGGTGATGCGGCTGACGAGGTCGCCCGAGCGGCTTTGGTTGTGGAAGGTGAACGACAGCCGCGTCAGCTTGTCGAACAGCTCCTGCTTGAGGCCGTTCTCGACGTAGCGCGAGACGCACACGATCCACCAGCGCTGCAGGTAGCGGAACACGCCGCGGCCGAAGGCGATGGCGAGCAGCATCCAGAACAGCCCGGCCAGGAACTCGGCGCTCTCCGCGTTGCGCAGCCGGTCGAGGGCGTCGCCCACGAGTTTGGTGATCCAGATGTCGCCCAGGGACGACAGGGGCACGCACAGGACGCCCAGCGCCAGCGGTCGCTTGTAGCGCAGGAAGCGGCGAAAGGAATGGAGCAGGGGACTGCGGGAGGGCGCGGTCAACGCTGGCGTTCCTTGTTCGAGTCCGCGGCTTCTCCCGCGGCCGAAGGCGGTGGGGCCGCGGGCAGGGCCGCGGAGAGGCGCGCCACGAGCCGGTCGAGCTCCAGGTCCAGTGCCTGCTCACCCCGGCGCGCCGCGGCCCGCAGGGTGGGCAGCGTCTCCGCGCTGTAGCCGGTTTCCAGGCCCGGAGCCCAGAACGGATTGCGATACCACGGGCGGCCCGGCAGGCCCTCTGGATCGGCGGCCGCGCCGTAGAGGCGCGGGCCCCGCCGCGAGGAGGAGCGCGCAGCGAACTGCTCCAGGGCGCTCACCAGCCGCTCGCCGCGCGGGGCCGTGAGCCACGGGGCGGAACCGCTCTCCTGGGTCGCGCTGCGCACCAGTTGGACCATGGCCCGCGCGGCCTCCGCGTCGTCGAAGCCGCCCTGATCGCGGTCGGCGAAGTCCGCCAGCAGGCGCTCGACGAACAGTCCCGCCAGCTCGTGGCCGACGAAGCCTGGATCAAGGGTGCGCTCGACCAGCGCGAAGTCGTCGAACTCGGTGTGGTACTGCCCGGCGGAGTTGCCGCCGAAGCCGAAGTCGATCACGGGCACGGCCAGGTGGTGCAGGAACACGGCGAAGTCGGAGCCCGAACCCGGCAGGCCCAGGCTCGGCGCGCCGTCGGGAAAGCTCGCGCGCCACTCGCTGGCCAAGGTGCCCTGGCCGCCCGCCGCGGGGATGCCGTCGAGCACGGCGAGCAGGCTCCCCAGCATCCCCGGCGAGCCGGACGCGCCAAAGCGGGTGCCCGACACCGCCGTGTCCGCGTTGACGTACACCAGGGCCTGCGCGGCCAGTCGCTCGGCGTGGGCCTCGGCCCACTCGGTGGAGCCGATCAGGCTGAATTCCTCGGCGTCCCAGAAGCCCATGACCAGGGTGTGGCGCGGCCTCCAGCCCTGCTGGGCGCGAAGGCCCAGTCGCTGGGCCGCGCGCAGCAGCGCCACGGTGCCCGATCCCGCGTCGTTGGCGCCGCGCACCCAGGCGTCGCGGTGGTTGCCGGCGATCACGAGTTCCGGGCCGCCGCCGGGCAGCGTGCCCACCACGTTGACGATCGTGCGCAGTTCCCGCGGCGCGTCCACCATCAGGTCCACCTCGACCGGCCCCGGGCCCAGCTTGCGCGGCTGGCCGTCGGGGCCGGGTGCTTCGCGCAGTCGCTCCAGGAGGTACAGCGCCTCGCGGGCGCCGATGGGGGTGCAGGGCACGCGCGGCAGGGCCGCAGCGAGAGCTTCGCCGGAGAGCCGCGTCACCGCTTCGCCGGGGCGAGGCGAGGGGAACCCCGGCGTCGAGGGATCGCCCGGCGCGCGCCCCATGGGGGAGATCGACCCACGCTGGGCCGAGGTGTCGGGCTTCCAGGGCCCCTGGGGCCAGGTGTCGCCGCGGCCCGCGCCGTCCTCGGCGGGGTCGTTGAACAGGAGCACGGCGGCGCAGCCGTACTCCGTGGCGAGGTCCACCTTGACCCCGCGGTAGGAGCCTCCGTAGCGCGCCAGGGCGACGCTCCCGCGAAGCTCCACGCCCGCGGTCCGCAGGCGCTCGAAGTCGGCCCGCAATCCGCGGCCCACGTCGACCACGGGACCGCGGGCCTGGCCCGAGGCGCTCCAGGCCGAATAGGCGGGCACGTCGCCCGGCGGCACGAGGTCGGCATCGAAGCGCTCGCGGCGCTCGAGCAGCGGGACTCCCTCGGGCGCGCCGTCGGCGTGGACGGCCAGCCGGAGGCTTCTGAGCATCGAGAGCAGCACCACGCGCTCGTCGTACTCCACGCTCCAGCCCGCGCGCTCCAGGACACCGCCGACGAAGCGCGCCCCGCGCCAGGAACCGGACGTGCCCGCGAGCCGCGGCCCGGAGGTCAATTCCAAGAGCAGCTCCCGCGAGGGGGGCGAGCCCTGCTGTCGAGGGGCGGCCCCCGAGACCCCGGCTGCCGCAACGCAGGCGAATGCCGCGACTACTACGGGGTGGATCATGGCCTCTTCGGAACTGCCGCCGGCTCTCGGAGGCGGGGGCCAGTGTAGTGCCCGCGACGTGCCCGTGCCGCGCTCGATCTCCCTGGGTGACATCCCCACCAGTCGCGGACGGCCGACTCGCCGACTCCCCCCGTCCCCAGGAACTGCCGGCGGACCGGGTCTCGGCCCAAGGCGGGGCCCGGGGCTCTGTGGTCCGCGCCTTCCCGCAGCAGGACTTCCCCCGCTGGGACTCGATGGGCCGGCTTGCGCTCGCACTGCTGCCGCCCGTGATCCCCTGCCCACGGGCTCACGGGGGAACGAGGTGCATCCGGCGAGCAGGCTGACCCCGTCGGGGCCGGAAGCACCCGGCCCCGGCGGGACCATACGTGTTGCCGAGGCTCCCTGCGGGCCTCGCTGCCTCGAGAGGTGGGGGAACGACCGTGGCGGGAGCTCGGCCCTCAGGGCCCGCCGCGAAGTCCGTCTGCGCTGAACGGCGACAAGTGCTCCCAGCCACACCCACCAGCGCCAACCCGGGGAGCGTGAACCTCGAACGGCGTGGGGGCCGAACGGCTCCCGGCGGAGAGTCCAGGGAACATGGACCACCTTCGGAGACGAGCGCCCATCCGGTCGCTCCGCGCGTCGTGCCCTCGCCGCGTCGATGGAATGCCATCGGAAGGCGGAGTCGGAGTTTCGCCGCTTCGGTCCACCCGGGGCCAGGGGTCCCCTGGGACGGCGGGCTGCTCTATTGGAACGTCACCAACTGCCCTCGATACGTGGAGTCATGCGTGGTGGACGCGGCCACCAGACGCGCCGGGCCGTCTAGGGAAAACGCCTGGACGTGAGCGGTCGAAATCGACCACAGGTTGTTCCCCAGCGGGCCGTAGGACGTCACCGGCAGAATGACGTTCAGTCCCTGTCTGGTGGTGATGTTGACCAAATTGGGCGGGGGAATTTGCGGATCCACCCGGACGATCATGCCGGTTTGGTGGAGGTCCCGCACTCCCAGCACGTCCCCAAACAGGGAGGGAGACGTCTGAACGACCTCGTACCCGTAGGCCACGTAGCCGGGGGGAATGGCGTGGCTGGACAGCAACAAGAATGCGGCGAGCGGAGTGAGTGCGTGCTTCATGGCTCGAGCCGTTGGCGCTGGATTTCCCGGGCGGGGCTAGGGAGGTCCTGGGGAGCAGCTGGGCGGAGGATGCTCCAGACGGACGAGAGAGAATACCATGCCAGGCCCCCGCCCCGGAGGATGCCAGGCCGCCCGTGGGAATCGGACGTGGGCCCAACCGCCTGTACGGAAAGAGGTTGCAAGGCCTGCGCTCGCACCTGCGGGCCAGGGCGGCCCTGAGGAAGGACGCAGCGTGGCTGCGCCGTTCCAGGCGGCCCCTCGCAGGCTTGTCGAAGCACGATCCACGGTGGACGCAGCCCACGCGCGGAGCGCCCCGGTCGTCCGCTGCGCGGCGCGACCGGAAGCGCTCATGGGGCACCGCGCGACGCGTCTGCGCGCAGGACCCTAGCGCAGCACCAGATTCTCGATGAAGAACTCCATCATGCGCCGGCCGTCCAGGGCGGAATGGCCCTGGTCGGGGCCCACCTGCAACTCGAAGCTCTTGCCGGCCCGTTGCAGCGCCTGGACCAGTTGCAGCGTGTTGTTGGGGTGCACGTTGTTGTCCGCGGTGCCGTAGAAGAGCATCAATCGACCCGCGAGGCGCTCCACCCCGGCCATCACGCTGCCGGCGCCGTAGCCCTGGGGGTTGTCCTGGGGCATGCCCATGTAGCGCTCGGTGTAGATCGTGTCGTAGTGCAGCCAATCGGTGACCGCGCTCGAGGCACAGGCCGCATGGAACGTCTCGGGATGGCGGACCATGGCCATGGCCGACACGTAGCCGCCGTAGGACGTGCCGAAGATGCCCACGCGCTCTGCGTTCACGTAGGGGCGCCGGGCCAGTTCCTTCACCCCAGCGGCCTGGTCGTCCACCTCCACGGTGCCGAGCTTCCTGTAGATCGCATCGAGGAAGCGCTTGCCCCGGCCCGCGGCGCTGCGCGAGTCCAGGCTCGCCACCAGGAAGCCGTATTCGGTCAGCGGGTTGGGCAGGGCGAAGTTCTCCCGCGCTCCGTTGCTCGCGGGCCCCGCGTAGACGCTGACGAGCAGCGGGTACTTCTTCGCCGGATCGAACTGCGAGGGGAAGTGCAGCATGCCGTACAGGTCCGTGGTCCCGTCGGCGGCCTTGAACGTGAACGACTCCACGCGCTTGAGCCCCAGGGCGTCGTACTTCGACAGATCGCTGGAGGCGAGCTGGGCCACCTGCTTGCCGTCTGCATCCAGGAGCCAGGTGCTGGGCGGCACGTCGTGGGCCTGGGACGTGTCCGTGAAGTGCCGGCCGTCGGGCGCCACGCTCACGGCGTGATGCAGCCGCGGGTCCGTGAGCCGCACGTCGCCCGTGCCGTCGAGCCCCACCCGATGGAGCTGCAGCTTCATGGGATTCTCGCCGCTGCGGGCCGTGTACCACAGCCGGCCGGCCCGTTCGTCGATCTCGACGATGTTCGCCACCTCGAACCCGTGCTGCGTCAACGGGGCCAGCAGGCGGCCGGACAGGTCGTAGAGATAGAAGTTCTTCCAGCCCGTGCGCTCGCTGGCCCAAACGAAGCGGCGGCCGTCGGAGAGGAACTTGCGATCGGGCGTGTTCTCGGTCCAGGACGCGGGCCATTCCTCGCGCACGATCACGCGGCAGGCGCCCGTGCCAGGGTCGGCGGCGCAGAACTCCATCACGTTCTGGAGCCGATTCGTGCGGTGGAACAGGAGCTCCTTGCCCTCCGGCGACCACTGGACCCCGTAGGCGTAGTGGCCCACCACGTCGTCCGTGAAGGGCTGCTGGTCGCGCACGTCCACGGCGACCGTGGTCTTCCGCGCCAGGTCGTACACGCGAATCTCTGCGATCGGATTGCGCGTCCCGGCCTTGGGGTAGGCCTCGACGTCCATGCGGCTCTGGATCTCCGTCTGGTCGAGCTGCAGGTAGTAGTCGAGCACCGGGCTCTCGTCGAACCGATAGAACGCGAGCATGGACCCGTCGGGGGACCACCACATGGCCGTGGTCTGGTCCAGCTCCTCGCCGTAGACCCACGAAGCCGTGCCGCACTTGATGCGCGTCTTCGGGTCACCCTCGCGGGTGACCTGGACCTCCGTCCCGCCGCCGAGCTCCTGGATCCACACGTTGCGGTCGCGGCAGAAGGCCTCGCGCTTGCCGTCGGGCGAGAGGGCCCGCTCGAACTGACGGCCGCGCTCCCGCGGCGGGTTGCGGGGCCCGCGGCCGTTCTCGGGCGGCGTGGCCTGTTTCTCCGGGTTCTCGGAGATCTTTCCGGTGGCGAGCTCGACCTGCCAGTGCTTGCCCTCGCGTCGAAAGCCGAAGGTCCGGCCGTCCTCGCTCCAATTCCCCTGGATCGAACCCAGCTGGACCGATCCGGGGATTTTTCCCGCCACCTCCTTGTGGCGCTCGTAGCCCGGCATGGACTTGAGCCGGTCCTGGGGGAAGGCCGCAGCCCGCGCGAATCCCGCGCCGCAGGAGAGCGCGCACAGGACGAGCACCCGTCGCATCGGGCGCTGGGGGGAGTGCATGGACATCGGAGTGGAAAGGGGTCTCTGTTCAGCGGGCTTCCAAGGCCCGCGCGGCCATCGGCGCGGGCTCCATGATCTTGCGCACCGGCGCGGGCCGGCCCTCGGCGAGGGAAGCGTCCAGCAGGCCCCAGGCGACGAGCCCGTCGTCGCTCTCGGGCTCCAGCAGGTACGCCGCCAGGCGCCCCAGGGGTTGGGCGAGGCGCACCACGGGGGTACCCGCCTCCAGCGTGGCCCTGGCCTGGACGTAGTTGCCCTCCAACCGGACCGCCCTGCGGTTCTGGAAGGCGCGTTCGGAGCGCACGAGCTTCGTGACCGAGAAGGCGGTCACCTCGGCCGTCAGGGGCGCCGTGAGTTCCTCCACGAGGATCCCATGCTGCTGGAGCTTCTCCACGATCGGGCGGGAGGCCGGGCCCGGCTCCAGGGCGTAGATGCGGGCCATGGCCACGCTCTTCACCGGTGCGAACACGCCGAAGTCCTGCATTTCGACCGCCGTGTACTGGTCGGGGAGCGCCACGGTCATGGGCTTCTGGCTCTGCGGGTTCAGCTCGTGGCGCACCTCGCCCACCAGCACGGGAACGGGCCGCGCCAGGGGCCGGGCCTCGTAGCGCACGCCCAGCAGGAGCTCACTCGATCCGCGGGCCGCCGCCACGAATTCGCGGTCCAGGTCCGCGCACAGGGAGAGGAGCTCCGCTCCCCGCTCGCTCGCGCGCCGCAGGATCTCCTCCACGAAGCGCTCCGTGGCGGCGATGCGCTCCTGGAACGACAGATAGCTGTAGGCCTCGGAGAGAATCGCCACGCGGTTGCGCAGCCCCACGTAGTTCTGGCCCAGGCGCGGCTTGTGGTCGAAGGCGCGCCAGGTGCGGCCCTCCGGCCTGCCCGCCGCGGCCGCCTCGCCCTCGAAGTTCCCGTAGTAGTAGGTCCGCAGGCCGTGGCGCTCGAGCATGGCGCGCTCCAGCGCGGGCATCAGATCACCGCGCTGATAGTCGAGCAGCCGCGGCTCGAAGGACAGGTTCAGGGGAATCGAGTAGGTCAGGTGGTAGCCGTGGTAGGAGCCGTTGGTGGTGTGCAGGTCCACGACCACCTGGGGATCCCAGTCGTTGAACAGCCGCACCAGGGCCCGCGCCTCGGGCGAGTCGAGCTTCATGTAGTCGCGGTTGAGGTCGAGCCCGCGGGCGTTCTCGCGCCTGCCCACGCCGGCGATCGGGCCGTGCTGCTCGGTGCGGTTCTGCACGTCCACCGCCTCGTTGCCGTCGACGTTGTAGTCGGGGGCCACGAGCACGACCACCGAATCCAAGAGCGGCCGCAGGTCCCCCAACGTGAGACGCCGCATCAGGTTCTGGACGGCTTCCTTGCCCTCGACCTCGCCCGCGTGGATGTTCGCCATGACGAACACCGCGGGCCGGCCGAGGGCGCGGAGCTCCCGTGGGGAGGCCACCGGTGGGTTGGAGAGCGTGGCGAGGAGCAGCGGTCGCCCCTCTTCGCTCGTCCCGAAGCTCGAGACCCGCAGCAGGTCGGTGCGCGCGCCGAGGGCCCCGAGAAATGCCTGCACGTCCTCCAGGCTGCTGGTCTCCAGAAACCCGCTGCGCTCCGCGCGGGTGGCCAGGGCCGGATCGCCCGCCGGGGGCGCGCGCTCCGGCTCGCGGGCGGCGGGGCCCTGGGCCCAGAGGGACAGGCCGAGGGAGAGGAGCACGGAGGCCGCGGCGAGAGTTCCCGGTTTCACGGGTGGGAGACTAGCAAGCACGCGGCCGGCGGCGCGGCTCAAGTGCGCGGCCTAGGGGCGCCAAGGGCGGTTCACCGGCGCGCCCCCGGGCGCTTTTGCCGAATCGAAACCGGAATCCTCCAACGGAAGGGGCCTGCGCGGATAGGAAGATCCCGTGGACCGCCCCCTGTCTCCTGAGGAGCTCCTGCTCCAGGCGCGTTGGATGCGGCCCCTGGCCCAGCGCCTGGTGGGGGAATCCCACGCCGCCGAGGACGTGGTGCAGGAGTCCATGGCCGCGGCCCTGGAGCGGCGGCCCGATGCCCGTGGGCCCCTGGCGCCCTGGCTGGCGCGCGTGGTGCGCAACGTGGCCCTGCGCCTGCGCCGCGACGAAACGCGCCTGACGGAGCGCCACGCCCTGCGGGCCAAGGACGAAACCTACGCGGCCGGCAGCCACAGACTTAAAGACGTTCGCGCGGGCTGCGATCCGCTGGCGTCCCTGGAGCGTCTCGACACCCAGCAGATGGTCCTGGAACTCGTGCGCGGGCTGGACGAACCCCTGCGCGCCACGATCGTGCTGCGCTACTTCGAGGGGCTCTCCAGCGCGGAGATCGCGCGCCGCACGCGCGTGCCGGACGCCACCGTGCGTTGGCGGGAACAGCGTGCGCTGCAGGAGCTGCGCGCCAGGCTGGAACGCAGGTTGGGAAGCCGCGACGCCTGGTGCGCGTTGCTCGCCCCGCTCGCGGAACCCATCACGCTCACCAGCACCACCACAGTCGCCGCCGCCGCGGCAGGAGCGATCGCCATGGGCAGTGCCTTGAAGTTGAGTCTTGCCGCCGCGGCCCTCGCCGTGGTCGGTGCCGGGATGTGGATGGTGCGCGAGAATCAGGTCGCCGATCCGATGGCGGCCGAGGCGCCCGCCGCCCAGGATCCACAGATACCCACCTTGAAGTCACCGGAGTCCGTGGCAAGCCCCGACGGGGCGAGCGAGGCGCGGTCGCCGGTCGTGGGTGTGGTGCCGCCCGCGGTCCAGTCGCAGCCCGATCCCGCGGAGTCGCCCGCCCCGCCCCCGGCGGCCACCGGGAGCGTCAAGGCGCGTTTCGTGGACACCGCGGGCAATCCCTGGGAGCGGGTGAGCTTGTACAGGATCAGGAATCCCGAGCCCGCCGCAGTCTCCGGAGCCGATGGGCGTGTGGTTCTTGAATTGCCCGCGGACGGCGTTGGACGCCCGAGCCAGACGAAACTCGTCGCCTCCAGACCCGGCTGCGCCCTGCGCATCATGCGCGTGGCGGTTCCCGCGGGCGCAACCGTCGACCTGGGCGATGTGGTGCTCGATCGCGAGGCCCGCGTTCGAGGCATCGTCAGGGACGAGCAAGGCCGCGCCCTTTCCCGGGTCGACCTTGGGCTCTCGCCCCTTGATTTCCAGGAACGAAACGAAGGCCGCCTGCGTCGCCAGGGCTCGCACCTGTTCGACCGCTCGATCACGGCGCAGTCGGGGCCGGACGGGAGCTTCGAACTGCGCGGCGTGCCCGCGGGATCCTGGCGACTGTGGGGACAGTCCGAGGAGGATGCTTACGGCGTGAGCGAGCCGTTCCTCGTGCTGGCGGGGGAGGAGGAGCTCGGAGTCGACTTCGTCGTGCCCGCGCTGCGCGAGACCGACGCCATCCATGGCGTCGTGCTCGACCCTGCGGGGGAGCCCGTCGGCCTGGCCGAGGTGATGCTCTCTTACGAGACGGAGCAGGAGTCGGGCACCACGGGCACCACCACCGATGAGGCGGGCAAGTTCCGCTTTCTGCTGATTCTTGAAACGCCCAGCGACCTCGTGGCGAATGACAAGGATCACCGCTGGGCCGAGGCGATGTTGCTCGGCGTGGCCCCCGGCGCGCGCGACCTCGTCCTGCAACTTGTGGATCCGGCCGCCCAGCCCAAGTCGCGCCTGAGGGTCAGCGGGCCCGGGGGTGAGGCGGTGAGCAAGCTCGAACTGCACAGCCGCGCCGGAAGGCCCAACAGCTACTCCGACACCACGGTGCCGACCTCCGAGCTGGAGCCCGGCGTACACGAATTCTCGGTGCCCATGGCCTCCTTCGGGCTGGAGGTGATCGCCGAGGGGTATATCGCGAGCGCCCTGATCAAGATCGACCCTGCCGCAATGCCGGACGAGATCCCCGTGCAGCTCCAGGCTGCTCCGGTGATCGTGGGCAGCGTATTAGCGAAGGGCGCGCCGCTGGCCGGTGCGCTGGTCGCGGCGCAGCGCGCAGTGGACAGTCGGCTGACCCTGAACGGGTTTCCTTGCCGCATGTCGCACAGCGCCGACGCGGAGTCCACTTCGGGCGCGGATGGCGCCTTCCGCTTGCTGCTGGAGAGCCGCCAGCCCGTGTACCTGCGCTGCACGGCACCGGGGTATGCCCCGACGATCGTCGGCCCGATCCGCGTCGACAGGACTGGCGCGTCCCCGCCCTCGGTGACGATCGAGCTCGGGCCGGGCGGCAGCCTTGAAGGCCGCGTGCTGGCTGCGGACGGCACCAGCGTGGTCGGCGCGATCGTCGGCATCACCAACGGGGACGGTCACCCGCGCACGCTGCGATCCGGTCACGATGGGAAGTTTCGCTTCGACGGCCTGGCAGAGGGGGCGTGGCTGGTGCTGGAACGCGAGCAGGAATTCCGCACGGACTACACGATGCTGAGTTCGAGAGAAGGCCCTCAGGCCATCGAATGGAGCTGCGAGGTGGTGGCCGGCCGCACCACCTACCACGACCTGCTGCGGAAGCCCTAAGCCCGCCTCGGCCCGAGGATCCGGCCCCAGGACCTGGGCCCAGAGCTGGGCAGGGGGGGGGCTGGGCCCAGGGACCTGGGCCCCGAGGATCTGGGCTCAGCTCGCCCGCGCGAACCGACGAGCGCCCCTTGGAGACGCAGGGGTGATCGCGCAGGAAGAAGCGCCAGGGGAGTTCGCAGGCCTGGCGGATGCCGATTCGCGGACCCGTGGCGACGGCCCCGCGCGGCAAGGCGCTGGGTGCCGCGGCGAGGAACAGCTCCCGAGAGGACTGGAGGTCGCGACCGTTGAACTCGGGGCCGATGGCCAGGGCCTGGGTCAGCTTGCCGGGTCCGTTGCAAAGCTCCTCCGGCCGTCCCGCCCCGGGCCGCCGCTGGGCCATGCGCTCCAGCCCCCGCAGCGGTTCCAGGGCCCGCACGAGCACCGCGGCCCCCGTGCCCTCGGGTTCCGTGACCACGTTGAACAGCCAGTGCACGCCGTAGTTGAAGTACACGTAGGCCGTTCCGGGCGGGCCGAACAGCAGGGCGCTTCGGCCGCGCGGTGCTTCGCCCCGGGCGCGGCAGAGCCAGTTGGCGTGGGCGTGGCAGGCGGCCTCGTCCTCGCGGTAGGCCTCGCACTCCACGATCCGCGCCACGAGCCGCTCGCCGCCCTGATCGCGCACCACCAGGGCACCGATGAGGTCCCTGGCCACGCGCAGCGTGGGGCGCGCGAAGAAGCTCCGGGGCAAGGGGCGCAGACGGGCCATGGGGCCCATTCCAGCAAACCGCGCGCGAAGTCGCGCCCCGGTCAGGCGGCGGAGGGACTCCCGGCCGCCATCGTTCCACTAGAATCCTAGGGTCGTGAAGTGGATTGCCTGGCTCGCCGCCCCCTTGCTCGCCGCCTGCGCCGGGAATCCCCCCGGCGAAGCCCACGGCTTCGTCGCCGATCCCCTGGCCCGCCCGGGCGTCGTGGCCCTGATCTTCGTGCGCACGGACTGTCCCATCGCCAATCGCTACGCGCCGACTCTGCGCGCCCTGGCGGAGGAGCACGGGGCCCGCGGGACGCGTTTCGTCCTGGTCTATCCCGATCAGGACGCGACCCCCGAGGCCATCGATCGCCACCGCGGCGAATATTCGCTCGCCCTCGACGCCCTGCGCGATCCCGGGCACGCCTGGGTGCGCCGCACCGGAGCCCGCAGGACGCCCGAGGCCGCCGTGTACGACCGCGCACGCCGGCTGGTCTACCGCGGGCGCATCGACGATCGATTCCCCCTGCCCGGCGTGGCACGGGACGAGCCGCGGGTGCGGGATCTCGACCTCGTGCTCGACCTCCTCGAGCGCGGCGAACGCCTCGAGTTCACCTCGCAGCCCGCCGTCGGGTGCCCGATTCCCGAACTGCCCTGATCCTCCATGGTGCTCACCCTCGCCTTGATCCTCCTCCAGGCGCAGGCCGCGGCCCCGACCTTCCACCGCGACGTGGCGCCGATCCTGTGGCAACGCTGCGCCGCCTGCCACCGGCCCGGAGAGGTGGGGCCGTTCGCCCTGCTCCGGTACGCCGACGTGCGGAAGCGCAGCGAGCAGATCCTGGAGCGCGTGGAAGCCGGCGCCATGCCCCCCTGGGCGCCGACGGGGGAGTCCCTTCCCTTCCAGGACGATCGCAGGCTGTCCCCGGCCGAGAAGGACGTCCTGCGGCGCTGGGTCGCGGCCGGCGCGCCCGAGGGGGCCCTGGAGGACCGGCGGGAAGTGCCGCAGTTTCCCGAGGGCTGGCAGCTCGGCACTCCCGACCTGGTGCTGGAGATGCCCGAGGCCTTCGTGGTCCCCGAGGATGGGCCGAACCTGTTCCGCAACTTCGTGGTGCCCGCGCGCCAAAAGCAGGGCCGGTGGGTTCGCGCCGTGGAGCTGCGCTCCGACAACTCGCGCGCCGTTCACCACGCGGAGGTGCTCCTGGACAAGACCCACTCGGCCCGCCGTTGTGACGCGCGCGACGCGGGTGTGGGGTTCGCGGGCGAGACCGCCGGGGGTGCCTCCAAGCCCGAGGGCTTCTTCCTCGGCTGGACTCCGGGAAAGGTCGCGCGGGGACACCTCGCGGGCACCGCCTGGCGGCTCCCGCCCGCCGCGGATCTGCTGCTGCAGTTGCACCTGGTGCCCACCGGCAAGCCCGAACCCGTGAGGGTCAAGGTGGGCCTGTGGTTCGCGCCGGAGGTCCCCAGCAGCAGCCCATCCTGGCGCGCCTGGGCTCCACGCTGATCGACATCGCGCCCGGGGATGCGGACTACGCCATCGAGGACGAATTCACCCTGCCGGTGGGAGCCGCGCTGCTCGCCGTGTATCCCCACGCCCATTTCCTGGCCCGCACCATGGCGGCCGACGTGGTGTTCCCCGATGGGAAGCGCCTCGCCGTGCTGCGCATCGACGACTGGGACTTCAATTGGCAGGACGAGTACCGGCTTGCGGCGCCCCTGGACTTGCCGGCGGGGAGCCGGATCTCGATGCGCTTCGTGTACGACAACTCCACCGCGAATCCGCGCCATCCGGCGGTCCTTCCCGGGCGCGTGGTGTTCGGGCCGAATTCCTCCGACGAGATGGGGGATCTGTGGCTGTCCCTCTTGCCGCGGGACGCCGCGGAGGGAGCGCGGCTGGCCCAGGTCCTGGGGCAGAAGGACCTGGCGGCGCGGCACGCGGGCTTTGAGGCCGAGGTGCGCCGCGACCCCGCCTCGCGACAGGCGCGCATGGGCCTGGCGTCGAGCTTCCTGGGCCAGGGCGACCTGGAGCGGGCCCGGGTGGAGTTCGCGCGCGTCACCGAGCTGGAGCCGGGCTTCTCCGACGCCCACTTCAACCTGGGCGTGATCGCCTACCTGCGGAAGGACCTGGCCGCGGCGGTGGCGTGTTACGACCGGGCCCTCGCGGCCCAGCCGGAATTCCCCGACGCCTGGAACAACCGCGGTGCCGCCATGCTCGCCCTGCGCGACCTCGTCGGCGCGATCGAGTCCTTCGACCGGGCCCTGGAGCTCGACCCCGAGTACGCCGACGCCCATGCGAACCTCGGCATCCTGCGCGCGCGCGCCGGGGACCTCCCCCAGGCCAAGCTCTGCTTCGAGCGGGCGCTCGACGCCGATCCCGAGCACGTGGAGGCCAACTTCAACCTGGGCAACGTGTGCCTGAGCCAGGGCGACAAGGCGCGCGCGCAAGTGCAGTACCAGCGCACGCTGGAGTTCGCCCCCGCCCACGCGGGAGCGAAGGCGATGCTGGAGCGGGTGAAGTCAGGCAAGTAGCGGGGCTAGCCCGAGAGCCTGCGCGCCAGCGCCGCCGCGAGGCGCGTCAGGGCGCGCGGCTCCTGTCGCAGGAAGAGCGAGGGCTCGACCAATTCCAGCTCCATGAGGCAGGGGGATCCATCGGCGGCCGGGGCCACGTCCACGCGGGCGTAGAGGCAGTCGGCGGCCCACGGGGCCATGACCCGTTCCCCGAGTTCGCGCTCGTCGGCGCCGATGGGGAGCGCGGGCGAGACGTGCTCGTGCCCGCCGGAGAAGCGCGGCGACTTGCGCACCGCGTGGGTGAACTGGCCGTCGATCCACACCAGGGCGCGTTCGCCGTGGCCGTCCACGGAGGCCAGGTAGGGCTGCACGAGCATGTCGCACTGACTTGCCGTGGACGCGAGGAACTGCTCGCCGTCCTCCTGCTCATGGGCGCGGAAGCGGCGCGTGTTGAAGGAACCCGCGCTCACCGCGGGCTTGACGATCACGTCGTCCCAGCCGCGGCGGCCCCGGAGATCGGCCAGGGAAACCCGGGATCTCCGCTCCACGAGCTCCGTGGGCGTCACGGAGCGGCCCGCGGCCGCGAGGTCCACCAGGTAGCGCTTGTGCAGGTTCCCGGAGATCGCCGAAAGAGGGTTCCACAGCGGGCCGGCCCCATCGGCCCGCGCGAGCCAGCGTCGAAAGCGCTCCAGGTCGTGGATGTAGTCCCAGGTGGAGCGCACCAGGGTCGGGAGCGGGAGGTCCCAATCCTCCCGCGGATCGTTCCAGGCGGCCATGCGCGCCTCGACCCCGTGGAGGCGGAGCGCCTGGAGCAGGAGCTCCTCGTCGGCGTCGGGCTCCGGCATCGGACGACAGGTGGCGATGCGCAGCTGCATGTCGGTTGGACGGCCGGGCTGATCCGCGGGGCTCAGTAGCCCACGTCCACCTGGGTCGGCGTCATGCGATACAGACTCAGCACCACGCCCTCGTCGTACAGTTCGCCCACCGAGAGCTCGCCGAAGATCGTCACCGGGTCGTAGTAGGCGTAGTCGGCGAGCTGGCCCTCGGGCATGCTGACCACGATCCACTCGTTGAGGCGCGGGATCGCCCCATAGCAGCATCCGCCGGGGATGGCGGTGAGCGCGAAGCTCTTGACGCCGTCGTGGTCGAATTCGATCGGGTTCATGAAGCCCGTGATCGTCACGCGCCGGCCGTCGAGGGCGCGCACCTCGGGCGGGATCTTCGAGGGGGCCGTCGCTTCCGCGGGCGGCGCGGGCTCTCCCTGGGGAGCAGAGTCCGTCCGGGCGCGGTCGCGGGCCACCTGCATGGAGCCGGTCTTCGGGTAATCGAACCCGGAGAGTTGGGCGAACTGGACCTCCTCGTACGCGGAGGTGGGCTTCTTCTCCTCCGGCTCCGTCCCCGTGCCCTGGGCCCCAGTGCCGGGTTCCGCTTCCCGGGCCTCGACCCGCGAGCGGATCGGCGCCCCGCGCACCTCGGCCGTGACCGCACCCCCTTCGCCCGGGGCCCGGCCCGGGGGCTGTTCCATGCGGGTGAGTGTCCAAACCAGTCCACCGACGGCGGCCACCACGAGCGCCGCGCCGAACAGCGGAGCCAGGGGCGAGCGGGTCAGGGTCGTGGTGGCGTTCACGGCTCGTGAGGATAGCAGTCAGCTGGAGGCCGAGAGATTCGCCGCCACTTCGGTGCGGTAGGCTCGCCAAGCGGGCCAGGCCCCGGCCAGGGCGCCCAGGGCCGTCACGGCCGCCGGCACGATCCACAACGCCGGGTGGAAGGCGAAGGGGTCGAGCACCACGCCGGTCTTCTGGCGCACCAGGGCGGCGGCCCCCGCGACGATGGCCAGTTGCACGCCCAGGGCCAGGATCGCGCCGATCAGGGCGATCCCCGACGATTCGGCGATCACCACGGCGAACAGCGTGCGACGGCGCGCCCCCAGCGCCCGCAGGATCGCGAACTCGCGGCGACGTTCGTTGAGGGTGGCGTGCAGGCTGGCCAGGATCGAGGCCGCGCCCACCAGCACGGTCAGGTAGGCCACCAGGGTCAGCACCCGGTTCATCCAACCCAGCTTGTCGAACACCTCGGCCATCACCCGCGCGATGGGGAAGGCGAGCGTGGCCTCTTTGCCCTCGCGGTTGATGCGGCCGTCGAGTTCGACGCCGCGCTGGAAGTTCTTGAAGCGCAGGAGCAGCGCGCTGAATTCCTTGGCCTCCACGGGGATCTCCTCCTCGATCGAGGGGTGATACTCCTCGCCCGTGCCCCGCAGCACGTGCCCGCCCATGCGGAACACGCCCTCGATCGGCATCCACAGCACGCGGTCGCTCGCGCTATTCGTGGGCTTTGCGATGCCGACCACCACGTACTCCTCGTCGTGGTCGTGGCCGCCGCCGTGGCCGAGCCCGTGGGCGGGGTGCAGCCGCGAACCGAGCGACAGGCCCTCGCGCGCGGCGACGTAGCTGCCGGCCACGATTTCCCGCAGGTCGTTCTCGAAGGGCCGGCCCTGGGCCAACTCGATGGCGCACTCCTCCGCCGCCGCGCGGTCGAAGAGCTTGCTCTCGGTACCCACGATGCGCCAGCCCCGATAGCTGTCCCCCAGGGCGTAGGGCACGGCGAAACGCACCAGGGGGTCGGCGGCCAGCTCCTCGTACCAGGACCAGGGCAGGTTGCCCGGAGACGTCTCCAGGTGGAACACGCTGTTCAGCACGATCTGCAGCTGGCTGCCGCGGGCCGAGAGCACGGCGTCGAAGGAGGAGGCGCCCGACGTGAACGCGGCCCGGCTTTGGCGCTGGATCGCGAACAGGGCCATCACCAGTCCCGCCGCCAGGGCGAGGCTCAGGGCCGCCACGGCGCTGGACAGCGCGTGTTGCTCCAAGCTGCGGCGCGCCAGCAGCAGGATGCCGATGCGCGGGCCCTTCACGGCAGCCGTTCCTCCCGCGCGACCGCTCCACCCTGCGAGCAGCGGTTCAGTAGGGCGAGGTCGATCACGCGCTCGAAGCCGGCCAAGGCGCGCTCGTCGTGGCTCACGAGCAGCAGGGCCGCGGACTCTTCGCGACAGATGTCGCGAATCAGGGCCAGGGCTTCGTCGGCGCGGGCGCGGTCCAGGTTCCCGGTGGGTTCGTCGGCAAGCACCAGGGCCGGATGGCCCGCCAGGGCGCGGGCCACCGCGACGCGCTGTTGCTGGCCGATCGACAGTTGCCGCGGCCTGTAGTCGAGACGATCCGAGAGCCCCACGCGCCCCAGGAGCTCGCGCGCCCGCCCCAGGTCCGTGCCGCGACCGAGGTGCATGGCCAGGGCCACGTTCTCCAGGGCGCTGAGGCCCTGGAGCAGGTGGAAGGACTGGAACACGTAGCCCAGCACCTCGGCCCGGGCCCGATCGCGCAGCGCCTCGTCCGCGGCGCTCATGTGGCGTCCGGCGACGCGCACCTCACCGGAGTCGGGCACGAGGATGCCCGCGATCAGGTGCAGCAGCGTGGTCTTGCCCGAGCCCGAGCCCCCGCGCAGGGCCACCTGCTCGCCCGGGGCAAGCTCCAGGCGCGCCACGTCCACGACCGGCTGAACGCTCCCGTCCGGGGCGCGAAACGCCTTCCGGAGGTCCTTCACCTGGAGCGCGAGGGTCATGGCGAGCCTGGAGCGTGCCGTCTCTTGCCGCTGGGGCAAGGGAAAAGGCTCAGGTCGGCCGGGCAACCCGGTCGCGCGCGCAGTCCAGACACCAGGGGTCCCTGGAGAGTTTTCCCGAGAGGTCCGCGCGCAACTGGGCGCGGGCCCGCGCCAGGCGCGAGCGCACCGTGCCCAGCGGAACGCCCTCCGCCCGGGCGATGGAGGCGTAGTCCCATCCCTGCCATTCGAAGCGCTCGAAGGCGCTGCGGTGGGAAGCGGGCAGGCGTTCCAGCGCCGCGGCGATCACGCGGCCCAATTCACGCACGTCATGGGCCTCGCCCAGCGCGTCCGGGGCCGCGGGTTCGCCCTCCGCTCCGCCGAAGGCGCGGCGGGGGCCCCGCGGCGTGCCCCCCTGGGTGGCACGGTCGGCCGCGGCGAGGGCCTCGTGACGCTGCCTGCGCCGCCGCGTGCGCGCGTGGTGCAGGGCGCGGTGCACCACGGTCCTGAGCAGCCAGGCGCGGGCGTCGTCGGGCTCCCTGGCCGCCTGCCAGCAATGGAGCAGGGCCTCCTGGACCGCATCGCGGGCCAGATCCTCGCTGCCGAGGATCGCGCGCGCCGCGGCCACGAGCCGGGCGCCATGGGTCGCATACATGGATGAGATGGATTCAGCCCCGGCGGGGGACCTTCGTTCCGCGGGGGGCAGATTCAAGGGCGGCGGGCCGACGCGCGCGGGCCCGCGATGGGGGAGATGCATGGGGTCGTGATTCTGTTCGCATGGAGAATTCGGCTGGCCTTGGAGTCGCCGGCGAGCCCGTCCCGAATCGAGGCCGGGAAGAGCGGGCGACCTGGGCCCTGAGGCAGGGCGAAGCCCGGGAAGTCCCGGGAAGGCTCGGGCGGCAACCCGAGCGTCGGGCCGGCGGGGCCCGCGATTCGGGGCCGCGACCGGACGTCGACAGCCAACCGAAACAGCGCGGCCCGCGCGCGACCAAGGCCGCGAAGCCGGGACTTCGATCCCCAGGATCGGAGCCGGGCGCGGCGCGAGGTGCGGCCTCAGGCCGTGGGCGGCGAACGTCCGGGCGCCAGCAGGATCAGCGGGATCGAGGGCCCCATGGGCGGCCGCTCGACTTCCAGGCAGGGCGTGACCGCCCGCGGCGGCGCGGCCGCCGGGGCGGGAGTCGTCCCCTGGCCCGGTCGCTTCGACGGAGACCAGACCAGGCAGTGGTCGTGGTCCTCCTGTCCCTCGCCCGCGGCTGCGAGTCGTGCCGAGCCGTTCTCGGCCGGGGCCTGCTCCAGGCCGCCGCCAACCGTCAGGCCCTCCGCGCACGGGGCGTGGTGATCCCCATCGAGGACGCGGGTCGACGAGGCGTGGACCCGCTCGCCGTGCTCGCAGACCCCGTGTCGCGCGCGGGCGTCGTGCCAGGCCGCGCCGAGATACCCCGCGGCGTAGCACGCGAGCGCGAACCAGAGACACAGGAGCCGTCCTGTGCCGCTGATGGAGCGAGAGCGCCTGGTGGCTGCGACCATGGAGGTGGAGATCGGGCTCCGGCGGGCCAGGGGCCGCGCGCCGAGGGGCCGCCTGCGGGGGAGAACTTCCCACGGGAGTCGAACTCCTGTCAAGTGCCGGTACCTGGGCCGCGCGGCGCGGGCTAGGCTCTCTCCCCTCGATGGCGGCGCCCGATCCGTTTCCTTTCGACCTGGTCATTTTCGACCTCGACGGCACCCTGGTCGCGACGGAGCGCTTCTGGGTCGCGGCGGCCGACGCCGGGGCCCGGCGGGCCTTTCGGGAACTGGGGATCGAGCGGGAATTGCCCACGCCAGCCCAGTGGATGGGCATGGTGGGACTCTCCCTGGAGCGCGCCTTCGAGCAGGTTTTCCCCGACCTGGCGCCGGCTCCCCGCGCCCACGTGATGGAGCGCTGCGTCGAGGCCGAGCACGCCGCCCTGGCGGCCGGCGGCGCCGCGCTGCTCCCGGGCGCCCTGGAGTGTCTGCGCGAGTTGAAGGCCCGCGGCGTGAAGCAGGCCATCGCCTCCAATTGCGGCACGCGCTACCTGGAGCACATGCTCGGCGCGCTGTCGCTGGGCGATTGGATCGACGCGCCGCGCTGTCTTGGTTCCGCGGGCGTGCACTGCAAGGCCGACATGGTCGGCGATCTGCTGGCCACCTTCGGCACGCGCTCGGCCGTCATGGTGGGCGATCGCGTCACCGACGCCGAGGCCGCCCGGGCCCACGGCGTGCCCCATGTGCACTTGACCCAGGGTTTCGCGCCTCCGGGAGAGCCCATCGAAGCCGACGCCGAACTCAGCGGTCTCGCCCAACTGCTGCCGCGTCTGGAGGGGCGCACGCGCTGGATCGAGGCCGCCCTGACCCGGCTTTCCCTGCTGCGCGCCGGTCTCGCGACCCGCGGCGGAGCGACCTCCCTGGGCGTCACGGGCGGCGTCGCCTGTGGCAAGAGCCTCTTCGCCCGCGACCTCGCCCGCCTGCTCACCGCCCGCGGCCGCCCCGCCGCGGTGGTGGCCCTGGAGGAGTACGCCCGCGGAGAACCGGCCGCCGAATCCGTGGGGGAGGACCTGCTCTCCCACGTGGCTCGGCGATACGACTTCGAGCGCCTGATCGAGGAGTTGCTGGAACCCCATCGCGCCGGCGCGCCGGCGCGCACGCCGGGGGGAGAGCCCATCCCGCCCGGGGCCCTGCTGGTGGTGGAAGGTCCCTTCCTCTTGCACCCCCGGCTCCGGCTCGCCCTGGACCGCGTCCTGCACCTGGACGTGGACGAGTCCCGGGCCCTGGCTCGCGTCGCGGCCCGCGACGGAGAAGCCGCGGTGGCCCGCCTGCGCCGGGGAACCCTGGAGCAGCAGCGCCGCTTCCTGGCGGCGTTTCCGCCGGCCCATCGGGCCGACCTGGTGCTGGAGGCGGCCTCGCCCCTGGGCCCCGCCTGAGACTGCCCCGCATGGCTGCGGATTGTGGTGTAAGTGACTGATTGACAATGATTTGCGACCGAATTGCTCGGCCGGGCCGAAAACGGCCTTGGCGGGGTCGTCCGGGGCGTTCGGAGGGCCCGCCGGCGGGAAATCCCCAGCCATGCGGGGCAGTCTCCGGGCTTGCTCCGGAGGCCTCCCTCCCGCTATGCTGCCGGGCTCCCCGGGAGGGCTTGGACCGGCTGCCAGCGCTCCCCGCGGAGCCCGCCGGGTTGCGAAGTCCCCGGCAAGGCCCGAGCCCGCGAGCCCTATGGAACTTTCCCTGCCTCAACGTTTGCAAAAGTCCGTTTCCGGGTCCTTCCACAAGACGGCGCTGCTGCAGAAGCGCGTGCGGGAGCTGATCCGCGGCGCGGCGCCCCTGATCGAGACTCGCGAGCGCAATCCGATCAAGATCGCTTTCCTGGAGATGGAACGCGGCCTGATCGAGCTGATTCCCGACGAGGAAAGCCCGACTCCGACGTTGTGAGCGACGGCGGGAGCGCCCGGAACCGGCAAGGGAAGCGGGCCGAGGTCGGCGCGCGGAATCCTGGGGCTCCTGCGGCCGAGAAATCGACTGCGACGCGCCCGACGCGCCCGACGCGAATCGACGAGCGACTTTCCAGGCGCGGAGGCGCCGTGGAATGGCTGCGACTTCCTGCCTGGGCCTTCGGGCTGGCGGCGGGTCTGCGGGCGGGCTGCTACGAATCGGGCCTGCTGAGGGCACACGCCGCCGCCGCGCCGGTGTTCAGCCTGGGCAACATCACGGCGGGGGGCACCGGCAAGACTCCCGGCGTGGTTTGGCTGGCCCGCGAGCTGGCGCGGCGCGGCCGGCGGCCCGGCGTGCTCTCCCGCGGGTACGGCGCGCCCCGTGGCGCGGGAGGCAGCGGCTGGAACGACGAGAGTCGCATGCTGCAGGTGCTCTTGCCCGGCGTGGTCCAGGTGGCCCGCGCGGATCGGGTGCGCGGCGCGGCGGAACTCGTGGCCCAGGGGGCCCAGGCGATCGTGCTCGACGATGGTTTCCAGCACAGGAGGCTCGCGCGGGACGCGGACTTCGTGCTGGTGGACGCGACGCGGCCCTGGGGGCTGGCGCGGGATGCAAAGGGCGCCAGCGTGCGCGCCTTCCTGCCCCGGGGGCTCCTGAGGGAATCGCCGCGGGAGCTGGCCCGCGCCGACGTGCTGATCGTGACCCGCGCCGATCAGGTGCCCTCCGGCTGGCTCGCGGATCTGTGTCGCGAACTGGAGACCTACGCGCCCGGAGTGCCCCAGGTCCAAGCCCGCCACGCACCGCGGACCCTGCGGCGCGACGACGGCGCCCTGGAGTCCCTGGACGCCCTCGCCGGGGCGGACGTGGATCTGATCAGCGGCATCGGCAATCCCCAGGGATTCGCGGACACCGTCCGGTCCCTCGGGGCCAGGATCCACGGCGAGCGGCGCTTTTCCGACCACCACCCCTTCGGGCCCGGCGACGCGGCCGGACTGGGCGGCGCGGGCCGGCGCCTCCTGTGCCCGGCCAAGGACCTGCCCAAGCTCGCGGCCCTGGGCATTCCTTGCGCGGCGCTGGAAGTGGAACGGGAATTCCTGACCAGCGCCGCGGCGGTGGAGGCGCGCATCGACGCCGTGCTCGACGCCCGCGTGGACGCGCCGCGCCAGAGTCGCCGGCCATGAGCGAGGGGACTCGGGAGCCGCCCGCGGGCGCGCAGCACGGCCCGGGCGACCCGGAGCCGGGTTGGCCGATTCCCTGGCAGCCGGTGCTGGGAGACCGCGCCGGAGCCTGGGCCTTCACGGAATCCCTGCTGGTTCGCGGCGCCCTGGGGGGACTCGGGGCCCTGCCCGCGGGACTCCAGGACCGGATGGTGGGGCTCGCGGCCCGGGCGGCGCGCACCCTGGATCGGCGCCATTCGGACGCGGCGCGCGGTTTCCTGCGCCAGGCGTTCGGCCCGACCCTCGGCGAGGGGGAACGGGAGCAACGCGTGCTGCAGGCTTGGCGCTTCTTCCTCACCATGGTGGTCCGCTCCCCGGGGCTGGATCGCATCCGCGGGCCGGGGGCCTTCGAGCGCCACTTCGAGACGCGTTTCGCGCCCGGCCTGCGCGAACGCCTGGCCCAGCACCGCGGCCGGATCTTCGTGACGCCGCACCTTGGGGACATCGAGGCCGGGGCCTTCTCCCTGGCGCACCTGGGCTTCTCCCCGGTGTACGCCGTGTCGCGGCCGCCGCGCAATCGCTACCTGGCCCAGGCCATCCAACGCACCCGCGACGGCCGCGGCTACCGGCTCCTGCACCGCCACGGGGCCATGGACGATGTGGCCAAGATCCTGAAGGCGGATGGGACCCTGGTCCTGATGCTCGACCAGCGCGCGCGCAAGCGCACGGTGATCGCGCCGTTCTTCGGCAGGCCGGCCCACTGCGAGCGCGCGCCCGCGATCTTGATGCGCCGGCTCTCGGTGCCCGTGGTCACGGCCTGGTGCGAGGCGCTCTCCGAGCCCTGGCGCTACCGCGTGCACTTCACGCGCATCTTCGAGCCCCAGGACTTCGCCCGGGCCGCCCCGGAAGAAATTTCGACGGCGTTGAACCGCGAGATGGAACAGATGATCCTGTCGGCCCCGGAACAGTATTTCTGGCTCCACGACCGATACCGCAAGGCCCCTTCTCCCACCTGACATGCACATCGTCACCGGCGGCGCCGGCTTCATCGGAAGCAACGTGGTGCGAGGCCTGAACGGCCTCGGGATCACCGACATCGTGGTCGTCGACGACTTCGAGCAGGGCGAGAAGCATTTGAACCTCAATTCGCTTCGCGTCGCCGACTTCGTCGACGTGCGCGGGGCCGCCGCCTTCCGCGCCAAGCTGTCGGGCGCCCAGGTCGAATCCGTCTCCCACCAGGGCGCCTGCTCCGACACCACGGAGAAGAACGGCCGGTACATGATGGAGACGAACTACGAATCCTCGAAGGCCTGGTTCGAGTTCGCCGCCGGCCGCTGCCCCTTCGTCTACGCCTCCTCGGCCGCCACCTACGGCGACGGCGTCGCGGGCTTCCGCGAGGAGCCCGCCTGCGAGTGGCCGCTCAACATGTACGGCTTCTCGAAGCTCGCCTTCGACAACTGGGTGCGCGAGCGCCTGTCCTCGGTCAAGACGCCGGTGGTGGGTCTGCGCTACTTCAACGTCTACGGCCCGCAGGAGAACCACAAGGGCCGCATGGCCTCGGTGATCTTCAAGCTCTTCCAGCAGGCCTCGCGCGGCGAGGACCTGACGATCTTCGAGGGCAGCGACAAGTTCCTGCGCGACTTCATCTGGGTCGGCGACGTGGTCGACGTCAACCTCCATTTCCTCGAGCATTCCGCCCGCGGCATCTTCAACTGCGGCAGCGGCCGGGCGGAGAGCTTCGAGTCCCTGGCGCGCGCCACGGCCTCGCACTTCAGCGGCGTGCGCGTGAAGACCGTGCCGTTCCCGGACGATCTGCGCGGGAAGTACCAGGCCTTCACGCGCGCGGACTTGACCGCGCTGCGGGCCGCCGGATACTCCCGCGAATTCACCAGCCTCGCCGAGGGCGTGCAGCGCTACGTCGAGCTCCTGAAGTCCAGCGGCGGTCACTTCCGCGCGCCTATCCAACGCTAGTCCATGCACGCTTCCGAACTGCGACAGATCGTCGAAGGCCTGGGACGGCCGCGGATCCTGGTGATCGGCGACCTGATCCTCGACCGCTACGTGACCGGCTCCGTGGAGCGCATCTCCCCGGAAGCGCCGATCCCCGTGCTCTCGGCCACCACCAGCGAGGATCGCCTGGGCGGCGCCGGCAACGTGGCCGCCAACCTGCGCGCCATGGACATCCCGGTGGAGGTGATCGGCGTGGTGGGCGACGACGCGCGCGGCCGCACCATGCGCGCCATGTTCGAGGAGCTGGGCTGCGACGCCTCGCGCTGCGTGGTGGACCCCGGGCGGCCCACCACCGAGAAGACGCGCATGATCAGCGGCGTGCAGCAAATGCTGCGCGTCGATTGGGAGAAGGCCTCGGCGCTTTCCGCCGCCGACGAGGCGCGCCTCCTGGCCGAAGTGCCCGCGCGGGTCGCGGCGGCCCAGGCGGTGATCCTGTCCGACTACGGCAAGGGCGTGTTGAGCAAGCCCCTGATCGAAGCCGCCATCGCCGCGGCGCGCCGGGCAGGCGTGCCGGTGCTCGTGGATCCCAAGGGGCGCGACTACTCGCGCTACGCCGGCGCCACCCTGGTGACGCCCAACCGCAAGGAGGCCGAGGAGGCCCTGGGGCGCAAGCTGAAATCCCTGGAGGAAATGCCCGCCGCCGCCCGCGACCTGATGGGCGTGGCCAAGCTGGACGCGGCGGTGATCACCCTGGGCGCCGACGGCATGTTCCACATGACCCGGGACGGTGCGTCCGGCCACGTGCACACGGTGGCGCGGCAGGTGTTCGACGTCACGGGCGCGGGCGACACGGTGATCAGCCACCTGGCGATCGCCCTGGGGGACAAGCTTCCCCTGGGAGTCGCGGTGCAACTCGCGAACCACGCCGCCGGCATCGTCGTCGGCAAGCGCGGCGCGGCGTCGGTGACGCGCGGCGAGCTTTCGGCCGCCCTGGGCCGCCACGCGTGGGGCAGCCGCAAGATCGCCCTCGGCCCGGAGCTCGACACGCTGCTCGAGCGCTGGCGCAGAGAGCGCCTGCGCGTCGTGTTCACCAACGGCTGTTTCGACGTGCTGCACGCCGGCCACGTTCAATACCTGCGCTTCGCGCGCTCCCAGGGGGACGTGCTGATCGTGGGCGTCAACGACGACGCCAGCGTGCGGCGCATGAAGGGCCCCACGCGGCCGGTGAATCCCCTGGGCGACCGCCTGGAGGTGCTCGCCGCCCTGGAATTCGTCGACGCGGTGACCTCCTTCGCCGAGGACACGCCCGCCAGGATCGTCGAGCAGACGAGCCCCGACGTGCTGGTCAAGGGCGAGGACTGGAAGGACAAGGGCGTCGTGGGCCGCGAATGGGTCGAGAGCCACGGCGGCGTGGTCGTGCTGGCGCCGTTGCTCGCGGGTCGCTCGACTTCGTCGATCCTGGAGCGCGGCGGCGGGCCGGCGGCGAAGGGCTGCTGAGTTCTCGGGCTGCCTACCGCTGCGTCTGCGACGCGGCGGGGAGCGACAGGGTCACGCCCACGGCGCCGCTCTCGATCTGAATCGGCAGCCGGAGGCGAGCGCCGCGAACGCCGGCCAGGATGTGGATCGTGGGCTCGGAGCACCAGCCCACGAGCTCGAAGCGGCCTTGCTCGTCGGACTGGCACGGCAGCGCGAATCCAAGGCCCAGGCGTCGCTTGGGGTTCACCAGCTCAACGCTGCGCGGCCCGAGCGGTCTTCCGTCCGCGTCCACCGTGGTGCCCGCCGCGAGGAGCACCGGCGGCGTGAGCGTCCAGGTGCCGAGGTCGTTGTCGCGGGGCGCGATCTTGAACTCCCTCCAGGCGCCCAGGGGCCGCGAGTCGAAGTCGTCGCGCACCAGAAGCGCGGCGCGCAGCGGCTCGCCGAGCGGGAGCTCGACCGTCACCGCGAAGCGGCCCACGGCGTCGGTGGTGGCGGAGAGCGAGAGATCCGCCTCTGAACCCGGCCCTTCGCTGGTGAGCACCAGTTCCAGATCGTGGAAGCGCAGCGCGCGCCCCTCGGGATCGACGACCCGTGCGCGCAGGGTGGGCCTAGCCGGATCCATCGGCACTGGGCACACCACGGTCTCGCCTTCGCGCACGGGGCCCGCAAGCTCGAACTTGCGCGGTGGACCGGCCGTCGCGACCACCACACGCAGCTGCAGGCCCAACGCGACCCGCGGGAACCGGACGAAGCCGCTCCCGATCTCCATCTCCTCTGTCATGGGTTCCGTGGTGGGCTCGTCGCACTCCAGCTCCACCTCGGCGCTGCCGCCGTAGGGCGTGCCGTCGGAATAGGCGAAACGCACTTCCACGGCGCCGCACTCCTGCAAGACAAGGCGCACCGGGCGGGGCCCGGATTCGCGCAGGTCGACCTGGACCACCTCGGCCGCGGGAAACAGCCCGTCGATCCAGATCTTCCAGACTCCAGATGCGCCCTCCAGGGGCGCCAGGGTGGTGATTCCCTGACTGCCTTGCGTCGGCGCGGAAGCGGCTCCCAGAGTGAGGAATCGTGGGTCGGCCTGCTGGGCTCGCACCAGGATCCCCTGGCGCGGACGATCCTCCCGGTCGACCACTTGGACGGCGAGACTCGACGCCGGGGCGCACTCGACCACGACCTGTTCGGGCCTCCCGCTGACCAGGGTGGCATCGCCGAACCCCTGGTGCGACTCGCCAAAGGACAGTACCAGGAGGTCGCCCACCTTGCAGGCGACCTTCGCGATGCCCTGCTCGTCCGCGCGCGCGCGCCGGCCGAACCCGGAGAGCATCGCCACATCGAACCCGCGTTTCGCGATCACGTGTTCCAGTTCCCCTTCGATCCCGCGGAAGTTTTCGATGCACAGGATCTCGGCCCCCGGGATCGGCAACTCGCTCTCTTCCCAGCGCACGAGCACCTCCACCTCGACCAGCTCGCCGCGGCTCTCACCCACGCGTGTGGGGAGAGCCTCGGGCGGAGGGAGCCCCTGGTCGGGAGGCGTCTGCAGCGGGCCCGGGGAGGCCACGGGATCCGTCCCCACAGGCGCGGACGGCCCGGTGGGCGCGGACGAATCGGGCGGCAGGGAAGGGGGAGCTTCCGCGGTGCTCGGCGTGGTGGGCTCCGTCCGGGGCTGTTCCACGACGAGCCAGGTCAAGAGGCCGAGCAGCCCGAGCGCGACGGGCCAGAGCACGAGCTTGCCTTGCCCGCGGCGTCGCACCGAGTCGGCCATGGGCGAATCCTACTCCCGGGAGCCGGTCTCCCGTGCGACGCGCGAATCGCGCGGGGCCCGGCCCTCGTCCGGCCCGGGCCGCGGGCCGGTCATCGGCCCGACAGGTCCGCGCTGACGCGCTCGCCGGAGCGCAGGAGCACGCGCTGCTCGGCGTCGCCGGCGGGGGAACCCCTGGCCAGGGCGCGGTACTCGCCCGGAGGGACGTGGAAGACGAAGCGGGTGGTGCTCCAGTCGCGGGTGATGCTGCGGTCGAAGGCGTGTCGATCGAGCAGCGCGGAAAAGCACGAGCCCGCGGCGTCGCGCAGGTCGATCCACGCGCCCTCGCGGCCGGTGAGCTCCACCGTCAGAGTCGCGGCCTCCACCAGGGTCAGTTCGAGGGCGTCGGCTTCGCCCGCGGAGGGCACCTGGAAACGGAGCGGCGCGCTCCACCACCCTCCGTGGGCCGCCACCGCGCAGTAGGCCCCCGGCGCGAGAGGAAAGAGCTTGAACGTGCCGTCCTTGCCCGTGGACACCGGCTGCAGGGGATTCAGCGGCTCGCCCGCGGAGTCGAAGACGAACACGCCGGAGGTGGGCGACAGCTCCGGTGGCGAGTGGACGCGGCCCTGCACTCCCCGACCCGCTTCCACGAAGAGCTCCAGCGGCGCCGGTCGGACCCCCGGCTCCAGCGTGAATTCGCCGCGGGCCTGCGCGGACGCGGGCCCGTTCGCGGAACCCCACACGCCGCCGTGGACCGCCACGCCGTAGCGGCCCGCGGGCAGGTTGCGGAACGCGAAGTCACCGTCTTCGCCGCTGGTGCGGCTGAAGGAGATGTTCGAGGCGGGGTGCCGCGGGAGAACTCCCGCGCGCGGCGTCAGCGCCACCTTGGCCCCCTTCACGGGCAGGCCGTCGGCGCCCCTCACGCGGCCCTCCAGCGTGGTCTCGGGCAGGGGGAAGTCCCGCTGGAATTCACGGCCCGCGGGGACCTCCAGCGCGAACTCCACCCGCGCTTCGCCGTGGACCACGAGCACCAGGTAGCGGCCCGGCGCGTCCACTTCGGTGGCAAAGCCCGTTTCGGGGCTGGCGGCCGCCACGCGCTGACGGTCCATGGAGTCCTTTCCGTCGGGCATCCAGGTCAGGTAGCCCTCCACGGATTCTTCGCCAAGGAGGATGCGACCGCGGACCGCCACCGCCGTGGGCGAGGGGGCGCCGAGCAGCACTTCGACGTCGTCGCCCGGGGCCAGGTCCACGGTGCGCTGGGCCAGGAAGGCGAATCCTCCCAGCGTGTTCTGATCGGCCTTTCCCAGGGCCGCCAACTCCGCTTCGTCGGGCCACGTGGAGAGGGACCAGGCGCCCGGAGGCAGCTCCCGATCGTCGAAACGGCCCTCGGCGTCGGCCGTGGCGAACTTCTCCGGTCCCTTGGAGGAGCGCAGCATGCGCACGCGTCGCCCCGCTGCGGGACGACCGTCGGGTCGGAAGACCTGTCCCCGAATCCGGCCCATTTCAGGGGCGGGAGGCACGGCCCCGACCGCGGAGGGGGCGGCGACGGGGGCGGAGAGGGGCACGCGCCCGTCCAAGGGCGCGGGCTCCGCCGCGGGTTCCTTCGACGGCGGGAGAGTGGCAGGGCCGGCTGGGGCTTCGGCGACGACCGAGTTCGCGGCGGGAGGTTCTTGGCTCGGCCAAAGGAGCCAGAGGGCCGCCGCGAGTCCGGCGAGGCAAAGGAGAGTCTTGGTGGTGCTGCCCATGATCCAGGTGAGGAGGCCTGTGTTCGTCGCGCCAGCTGCGGCGGACGGGGGAGGTGCCGTGGTTCGCGGAAGTTCGCCGGACGGGAAGCTCGTTCCCGGGTCGCGGTGGAGGATCGGAGCCAGGACCCAGAGGCCCGCCGTTCGCGGATCGGCTCGCCCGTCGTCCGCCAGGCTCGCGCGCAGCCGGCCGTGGGCGCGGGTGATGCGGCTCGTGACCGTGGCCAGGGACTCCCCGGAGCGGCGCGCGATCTCCGTGGGGGTGAGGCCCTCGAAGTAGCGCAGGAGCAGGGTCGTGCGGTGGGGATCCTCGAGGGCCAGCAGGGCGGCGACCACGCGGCGCTCGCAGTCGGCCCGCAGCGCGAGCTCGTCCGGCCCGGGCAAACGTTCCTCGCGCGAGCCGCGCTGCTCGACTTGGGGCCGCGCCCGTTCCCGCCGGAACCACTCGCGGGCCTGATTCCGCAGCACCCTCGCGAGCCAGGGCCGGGGCCGTTCCACAGCGTCGGGGGTCTCCAGGGCCGCCAGCAGCGTGGCCTGGGCCAGATCGGCGGCCACGGAGGGGTCGCGCACCAGGGAACGGGCCAGTTGCTCCACCCAGCGCGTGTGGGCGAGCAGGGTGTGCAAGGCGGGTGCTTCGGGGCCGTCCATGATCCGACCACCAGGATGGACGACACCGCCGCGGCCATGCGCGCACTGCGCCAGGACTTACGCGGGCCCGACACCTTCTCCCGAACCCGGGCCGCGAGACAACCGCCGTGGGCGTGGAGTACGCTACCTGGCCGGCCCGGGCGTCCCGCACCCATGCGCATCCTCGTCCTTGCCACGAAACCGCCGACCCTGCGCAACGGCGATGCCCTGCGCTTCGTCCACGTGGCGCGGCATCTGCAGGGGGAGCACCGCTTCGAGCTCCTGTGCTACGCCCGACCCGGCCAGGACCTGGACTCGGAGTCGAGGGCCGTGTTCGAGAAGGTCACCTGCCTCCCGTTTCCCAGCCAGGCGCGGCGCTCGATCCTGGCGCGGGCCCTCTCGGCCTTCTCGGTGTCCCATTTCATGCCCCACGACGAGGCCATGGGTCGCGCCGTGGCCACGACGATCGCCCGCGAGCGCTGCGACCTGGTGTTCGACCTGGGCGGCCTGATGCTCGCGAACCTGCCGCCGCGGGAAATCTCCCCGCCGGTGGTCGTGGATTCGGTGGACGAGCCCGCGATCACCTACGGCCGGGCCCTGCGCCACGCCAGCCTGCTCCAGAAGCCGCGCCTCCTGCGCACACGCTGGCTCTACGAGCAGGTCAACCGCGCGATCCACGCCCGGGTGGCGGCCAACGTGTACGCCTCGGAGCTGGACGCGGACCACTACGCGCAGGAATTCCCCGGCGCGCGCGTGGCGACCATCCCCAACGGCGTCGACACGGAGTTCTTCCGTCCGCGACCGGGAGGCGTGGAACCCGGCCTGGTGGCCTTCGAGGGCAACCTGGCCTTCGAGCCCAACGTCGACGCCGCCCGCGTGCTGTGCCGGGAGATCCTGCCGCGCGTGTGGAGCGAACGCGCCGGGACCCGCGCGATCCTGGTGGGCCGCGACCCCACGGACGAGGTGCGCGCCTTCGCTTCCCCGCGGGTGGAGGTCACGGGCACCGTGGCCGACGTGCGCGAGTCCCTGTGGCGCGCCGAGGTCTTCGCCTGCCCCATGCGCCTGGGGGCGGGCATCAAGAACAAGGTGCTGCAGGCCTGGGCCCTGGGCCTGCCGGTGGTGGCCACTCGCCAGGCCTTGGGAGGGCTCGCGGCGCTGGACGGGCAGAACGTCCTGGTGCGCGACGAGCCCGGGAGCTTCGCCCAGGCCCTGTGCACGCTGCTCGACGACCGCGGACTGCGCGAGAGGCTTTCCACGAACGGCCGCGCCCTGGTGCTGGAGCGCTACACCTGGCGCGCCCAGGCCGAGCGCTTCGGGGCCCTGTTCGCGGAAGTGACCGGCGCCTGATCGAGGGGGTCGCCCCGCCGGGGGATCGCGCGGGGCCCCGCGACCCCGGACCATGGGATCGCCGGCGCGCGCTGCGTACCTTGGCGCCATGGAATCCCGAACAGAGCCGCCGGTCGAACCTCTCCCGGGCCGCGAGCTCACGCTGCGGGCCGTGATCGTGGCCATGGGCGTGGCCCTGGTGATCGGCGCCTCGTACCCCTACGTGGTGCTCAAGCTCGGCTTCGGCCCGAACATCGCCGTGGTTTCGGCCTTCTTCGGTTGGATGGCGCTGGCGGTGATGTCCCGGGGCATCAGCCTGAAGCGCGAGTCGAACCTGGCCCAGTCCGCGGGCACGATCGCGGGACAAACGGCGTTCCTGTGCTCGGTCCTGGCGGCCTTCGACATGCTTTCGGGGGACCCCGCGGTGGGCGTGCAGCTTTCGCTCTCGCCCCTGGAGACCTTTCTGTGGCTGTCGACCTCGGGGCTCCTCGGCGTGCTGCTGGCCGTGCCCCTGCGCAAGCACTTCGTGGTCGACGAGAAGCTGCCGTACGCGGACGGCTTCGCGGCCGGCGAGACCCTGCTCGTGCTCGACGCCCGGGGCGTGGAGAGCACCCGCGCCGCGCGCGCGATGTTCGCCGGCCTGGCGGTCTCGGCGGGGCTTGCCTGGCCAGTGATGCGCAAGTGGTTCGCGGACGAGGTGATCCTGCCGCTCAACCGCTTCTCCCACGTGACCCACGTGGGCTTCGCCTACAGCCTCCTGAGCCTGGGCACGCGCATGATCATCGGGCTCAGGATCTGCACCAACATGGCCGTGGGCCTCGCGCTCTCCTGGGTCGTGGCTCCGGTGTTGCTGGCCGATCAGGGCCTGATCGCCGAGACGGCGAAGAAGAACGACGTGCTCCTGTGGATCATGTGGCCCGCCACGGGGATGATGGTCGCGGGCGGGTTGACGGCGTTGTTCCTCAAGTGGCGCATCCTGGTGCGCACGTTCCGGCAGTTCTCCGGGGCCGAGGTGGATGCCCGGGATTTTCCCCTGCGCTGGGTGGTCGGCGGATCCTTGGCTTCCCTGGCGGCCCTGGTGGCCGTGCAGCATTTCCTGCTCGGGCTTCCCGTGTGGCAGACCCTGGTCGCGGTGCTCTTGACCCTGCCGCTGATGCTGGTGGGCCTGCGGGTGTTCGGCGAGACCAATTGGGGGCCCATCAGCGCGCTTTCCAACCTGATGCAGGGCGTGTTCGGCGTCATCGCGCCGGGGAACATCCAGGCCAACATGCAGGCCAGCGCCGTCACCGGTTCGATCGTGGCCGAATCGGAGGGCCTGATGCAGAGCTACAAGACCGGCGAGATGGTCGGCTCGACGCCGCGGGTGATCACGATCGTGCAATTGCTCGCCGTGCCCGTGGGCGCCCTGGCGGTGTCCTTCGCCTATCCGCTGCTGCGCGAACAGTACGGCGTGGGGGGCGAGAGCGGCCTCTCCAGCCCCATCTCGCAGAAATGGGTGGGCTTCGCCAAGCTCCTGAGCCAGGGCCTGGAGGTGATTCCGGCGAGCGCGCTCTCGGCCCTGGTCCTGGCGGTGGTCCTGGGCGTGGTGTTCACGGTGCTGGAGCAGAATCCCCGCTGGCGCACCTGGGTGCCGTCGCCCACCGGCATCGGCATCGGCATGCTCGTGCCCGCCAGCGCCGTGGCCACCATGTTCCTCGGCGCGCTGCTGGAGTTCGTGCTGCGCCGCACCCGCCCCAAGGGCGCCCAGGTATGGCTCCTGCCCCTGGCCTCGGGCTTCATTGCCGGAGAGGCCCTGGTCGCCATCGTGCTGCCGATCCTGATCGCCCTGGGGTTCCTGGCGGTCGCCTAGGTCGGGCGTGGAGCTTCGCTCTCGGCCCGGAAGGGCAGGTACTCGGGATACCACATGGCGGCGCGCACGCGCTCCTCGAGGCCGGCGAGCAGCGCGGGGTCGGCGAAGCCCTCGCGCACGCCGCGGCGGATCACCGCACAGGCGATGGCGTGGCTCACCTCGCGGATCCCTTGCAGCCCGGGGAACAGTGCCCCCTCGGCCAGGTCGGATTCCGAGCAGCGCGTCGCCAGGGTGCGCGCGGCGTCCAGGAACATGCCGTTGCTGATGCGCGTGAGCTTGCCCACCCAGGCTCCCAGGCCCACGCCGGGGAAAATGTAGGAGTTGTTGCACTGGCCGATGCGGAAGCGCTTGCCCCCGAGCTCCACCGGGGCGAAGGGGCTGCCCGTGGCCACCAGGGCGCGGCCGTCGCTCCAGCGCAGGGCGTCGGCGGGGGTGCATTCCGCCTTCGACGTGGGATTGGAAAGCGGGAAGATCACCGGCCGCGCGTTGTGGCGCGCCATGGCCCGGATGCTCGCTTCGTCGAAGAAGCCCGCCGTGGCCGACGTGCCCACCAGGATCGTGGGCCGGGCGTTCTCGATGGTCTCGAGCAGCGAGATGCGGCTCCGATTCTCGATGCGCCAGTCCCCCAGGAGGGCGCTGTCGCAGGCGAGCTGGGCCTTGAAGCCCTCCAGGTCGGCGCGGCCCTTGTGCACCAGGCCCGAGCGGTCGACCATGAACACGCGGCGGCGGGCCTCGGCCTGCGCCATGCCTTCGTCCACCAGCGCGGCCACGAACAGGCTGGCGATGCCCTGGGCCGAAGCGCCCGCGCCGCCGAACAACAGGCGCTGGTCGGCGAGCTTCGCGCCGGTGAGGCGCAGGCTGGCGAACAACCCGGCCACCGTGACCGCGGCCGTGCCCTGGATGTCGTCGTTGAAGGAGCACAGACGGTTCTGGAAGCGCTCCAACTGCGTCAGGGCGTTCTCCTTGAGGAAGTCCTCCCACTGCAGCACCGCACCGGGGAACACCTGGGCCACCGCGCCCACGAATTCGTCGATGAACGACTGGTACTCGACGCCGCGCACGCGCCGCCGCCGCAGGCCGATGTAGATCGGGTCCAGCAGCAGTTCCTCGTTGTCGGTGCCCACGTCGAGCATCACCGGGATCGTGCCCTCCGGCGGCAGGCCGGCGCACAGGGTGTACAGAGCGAGCTTTCCGATGGGGATGCCCATGCCGCCGGTGCCCTGGTCCCCCAGGCCCAGGATGCGCTCCCCGTCGGTGACGACGAGGATCGAGGGATCGCGCACCGAGTAGTTGCGCAGCACCTCGGCGATGCGGCCGCGGTGATTCCAGTCGACGAAGATGCCGCGGGCCTGGCGGTAAATGTGCGAGAAGCGCTGGCAGGCCTCGCCCACGGTGGGCGTGTACAGGATCGGCATCATCTCTTCGATGTGCTCCAGCGCCAGGCGATAGAACAGCACCTCGTTGCGATCCTGCAGCGTCGCCAGGTGGACGTAGCGCGCGAGCGGCGTGGGGTTGGCGCGGTTGTTCTCGTAGGCCCGAGCCAACTGCTCGGCCATGGAGGACACGTTGGGCGGCAGGAGCCCGTGGAGGCCCAGTTCGTCCCGCTCCTCGCGCGAGAAACCGGTGCCCTTGTTGGTCATGGGATCGAGCAGCAGGGCCCGGCCGCGATGCTCCACCGCGAGGTAGGCCTGTCCGGTCTTCGAGTCGGTTCGTCGCTGTGCGTTCATGGTTCGCTGCGTGGAGCGGCCGAGCAGTTTAGCGTCGGGGCTGCTCCCCCAGAACGCACAACCCCTGGGAGGACCGGCGGGGCGGCACGGCCGCGGGGCGGGGCCCCCAAGGGAAGGGGGCGGCCCCCGAAGGAGCCGCCCCGCGTTCGCCGCGCGCTTCGCCGCGCGGTTTCAGGACGTGACCTGCGCCTCGATCGCGTTCGATGGGTTCGAGGCCCCCAGGCACGGTTCGGAGGGGTCGTGGTACCAGGTCCCCGGGTTCGGCGTGCAACCGGTGGGGATCGGGCCGGAGAGGTGGAGAGCGGGTGGGTTCACCGGCTCCGGGCACGCCCCGGGGCGGAGCGCGCCGCCTTCCTCCTCGTCCGTTCGCGGTTCCCTGTCACACCACGAGTGAGCGACTCCCGCGCAGGGCGACAGGAAATCGGCGACTTTGTGGGCCGTGGGCCTGGGAGGCTCAGCGCCGCCCCGAGATCACGCCCCAATGGGAGAGCAGGAATTCGCGGATCGCCTCCGCGGCAATCTGGTGACCCCGGGCGTTGGGGTGGGAGTCGCCCTCGTCGAGGATCAGGCTCTGGGGATCCTCGCGCTCGAAGCGCGCCAGCAGGTCGAGCACCAGGAACCCGTGGCGCGCCGCGGCTTCGGCCACGCGCGCGTGGGGCTCGCGGTATTCGTACTCGGCCCAGGGGGCCGGCGAGAACAGGGGGAAGATCACCAGCACCACCGGCGCCCCGCGCGCGCGGGCCGCGCCGCCGATGGAATCGAAGCCCCGCTCGACGCTCCTCCAGGCCGACGTGGACGGCGCGTGCAGGTAGCGGAAGTAGCGCCCGCCGCCCAGTTCGCGCACGCCGCGGCCCTGCTCCCGCTGCACCAGGTAGCGCGCCAGCGCCGAATGCTGCCACCAGTGGGGCGGCGTGAAGAAGCGCGGCAGGGGCTGGCGCGGGTCCGACTCCGGGTCGTTGAGGCAGTAGCCCACCAAGAGCACGTCGGGCTCCAGGGCGAGCCACTTGCCGTTCAAGGCCAGGGCCTCGTCGCGGGTCGAGTACCCCGAGACGCCCGTGTTCAGGACCTCGACCCTGCGGCCGTCGGGCGGCGGGACTTCCGCGAAGGACTGCTCCAGCACCGAGCAGTAGCTCTGCGGGGCCTCCACGCGATAGCCGTAGGTGACCGAGTCGCCCAGGGCCAGCACGCGCAGGAGCCCCGGCGTGTCCCGGGCCAGCGGTTCCGCGTCGCGCATGCCCAGGGAATTGGTGCGCACCCGGGCCTCGCGGGCTTCCCGATCGAGATCGGGGGCCAACTCATAGGCCAGCCCCGGCACGGAACTGGGGCGGTGAATCAGGTTCATCCAGGCGCCGGGATCGCTGGAGGCCTGCTCGCCGATCTCCAGGAACTTGATCGGCCGCACGGTTCGAAAGTAGAGCTCCGCGAGCAGCAAGGCGACCACGAGGCTCCCCACCAGGAGCGAGAGCTTCGTGGCGATCGAACGAAGGGCCGGCATGGGGCGAGCTTCGCGTGTGGGGCGCGGCACCGCAAGGCGCGAGCGGGCCCTGCCCGCCGGAGCCCGAACGGCGGCGCAGGCCGGCTGCATCCAGGGCCCACTCCGCGCGCGTTCCCCCGGCGTTCCCGGGGCGGTCCGAGGCCTGCTACCCTGCGCCCGTGGATGCATTGCTTCCCTGGGCGGTCGTGCTCGCCGCGGTTTCGACCGGCTGCACCACCTTAGAGGACCGGGCGCAGCTCGGGCGCCACGTCGAGCCCGCGGTCTGGAGCCAAGCGGTGCAACGGGCCGGCTCGGAGCCGCTGCAGTGGGCGCCCGCCGCGCTGCTCCTCCTCTCCGTGCCCGTGGCCTTCGCCTTCGACGAGGATTGGAGCGACGGCAGGGCCGACAACGACCTCACGGGCGGGCGCTGGACCGGCGACCTCGCCTCCCTGGCTCTGGGGGGCGGCGCCCTGGCCTGGGGCGGGCTTGCCTGGTCCCGCGGCGATGGGGGAGCGAGCTTCGAGATCGCGGCCGAGTCCGCGCTGGCCACGGGGGTCTTGACCGACGGCCTGAAGCGCCTTTCGCACCGCGGCCGGCCCAATCACAGCGGGAGCCGGCGGTCCTTTCCGTCGGGCCACACGTCCTTCGCCTTCATGGGCGCGACGTTTCTGGCCCGGGAATACGAGCTCCGCACCGGGAGCTCACTGGGTTACCTGCTCTACGTTCCCGCGAGCGCCGTGGCCCTCAACCGCGTCGAGCACGAGCGCCACTGGCCCTCCGACGTGGCCTTCGGAGCCCTGATCGGCATCGTGGTGACGCAACTCGTGTTCAACGCCCACGAGCCCGGGCCGCACCCCGCCCGGCCGGCGATCTTCGCGCGGCCGCGCAAGTTCGCCTGGAGCGTGGAGCCCGTGGTCGACGGTGAGCGCCTGGGCCTCGGCCTCACGGCGAGCCTCTGATCACCGCGCGCCGCGCCGCAGGGCGTGGAGCACCAGGGGCTTGCCCTTCGAGTAGTTGTAGCCCTCGACCACCGCCAGCGTGGCGAGCCGTCCCTCGCCGCGCCGCGCCACGAGTTCATCGCGCTTCTTCTGGGAGATCACCAGCACGCCCGTTTCCGGTCGCGCGATCCAGGCATCCAGCTCCGCATCGTTGTTCAGGTGCTCGACGATTTGCGGTCCCAGGTAGAAGTTCAGGCTCGGCTCCACGAATCCGCAGGTGGCCGTCGGCGTGCCGAAGGGCAGCGCGGCCCGGATCTCCCGCACCATGCGCGGGGCGATCTTGATCTCCTCCACCCGCGGAAGCACGACGGCGCCCACGGTGATCCAGACCGCCACCATGCCCGCGAAGCCCGCCTGGGCCGAGGCGCGCCAACGGCCCCGCCCATGGAGGACCAGGGCCAGGGCCCCCTGGACGGCGATCACCGCCGCGAGGACCAGCAGCGCGCCGCGCAGGGGCCGGGCCAGCTCATGGAAGGCCGCGAAAACCAGGGCCCCGAGGATCAAGAAGAGCAGCGTCCCCTGGATCCAGGTCCCGCGCCGAAGCCAGCGCAGGGGCCCCGGCGCGAGCGTGCCGCGCTCGGCTCCGTCGATCACGGCCGCCACCAGGATCGCCAGCGGAGGGAAGATGGGCAGCACGTAGTGGGCGAGCTTGGTGGCCACCAGGCTCATCAAGAGGAACGGAGCCAGGCTCCAGCCCAGGAGCAGGGCCCGGGACTTGCCCTCCAGGAGCGTTCCGTTCCACAGTCCCACCAGGGCCGCGGGCAGTTGCAGGATCCAGGGCAGGAAGCCCACCAGCAGGACCGGCAGATAGAAGAACAGGCCCAGGAAGTAGTTGGGCCCATGGCCCTCCATGGGGGCGCCGACGCGGTCCACCACGTGCTTGCCGAGGCCCAGTCGGGCGAACTCGCCCCCCGTGGCCTCGTTGGCCGGAATGGCCCAGGCGAGGAAGATCGCGACGCTGCCCAGGGCGGCCAGGGCGAGACGGCCTCCGAAGCCCGGGGCCAGGGGCCTTGCTTGGCGCGCGAACCACACCGCCGCGAGCATGGAGAGCAGCGGCACGGCGATCCCCACCGGTCCCTTGGTCAACTGGGCCGCGCCCAGGGCCAGGGTGAGCAGGACGAAGTGCCAAGTTCTCCAGCCTTCGGCCAGCATGGCGGCGAAGCAGGCCATGGCCGCCGTGGTGGCGGCCAAGAGCACCGCATCGGTGGTGGCCGCCGTGCCCTGCATCAGGGCGATCGGCGTCACGGCCAGGATTCCTGGCACCAGGGCCGCCCCGGCGGGGGACAGGAAGCGCCGGGCCACCCGCCATGCGAGCCAGGCGCTGAGCACCAGCCCCACCGGCGCCCAGGCGCGCACGGCCCATTCGCTGGTCCCGGCCAGGGACAGGGGCAGGGCCATCAGCCAGTAGATCAGGATCGGCTTGTCGGGCCGGAGCTCCCCGTTGAACGTGGGGAACAGGTACTGGCCGTTGGTCACCATCTCGACGGCCGCCTGGGAGAAGCGCGGTTCGTCGCGATCCCAGAGGGTCGAGCGCGTGGTGAGCCAGGTGGCCAAGAGGAACAGGAGCACCAGCGTCGCGGGCACGACCCAAGGCGCGGGCGCGGCGCCGGCGCGATCGCCGGGACGGTCGCCAAGACGATCGCCAAGACGATCGCCGGCTCGGTTCGGGGCGCCTGTGTCGGCCATCGGGCGGCCCACTTTAGGAAACCGACCCCCCTGGCTGCGGAAAACTCCGCGGGGCGGCGCGGGATCGGCCCGCAGGCGGGCGGCCGAGGCGTCCATCCCGGCCCCGAAGGCGACCCGCGTCCAGGCCTTCCGTGGGGGGGGGGAGTGCGCGTCCCCGGGGGGCAACGACTGGAGCGGGCCCTTTCGCGCGCCCGGGGAGCCGTTTCCCAAGGGGCCGGGGGTGCACGTCGTTTCCCATGATCATGCACAGGCCCCTCATCGTCCTCATCGTCCTCTTCGCCGTGGGCTGCCGGGCCGCCGTCGTGGAACGGCCTGCGCCGGATCCGGCCGCGGGCCTCGCTCCCCGTCCCGACGCGGTCGCGCGCATCGGGGGCCGGGACTACCCGGTCGACGGGGCCTGGGTCACCTCCGAGGACAACCTGAACCGCCGCTGGGCGGTGGTGCTCGCGTCGCACCGCCCGTTCCCCGCGGAGCCGATCACCGATCTGTCCCTGGTCACCGTCGCGGTGGCCGGAGTCCCCTACGCCGTGCGGGCGGTGGGGGGGGACCCGCGGATCACCCTGTTCGAGCTCGCCACCGAGGGCCTCGAGATCGCCGGGCTCGCGCGCCGTCTGGGGGTCGAGCCGCGACCGCGACAGGACCCCGGCCTTCGGCTGGAGGCGCGCCTGGAGCCCGTCCCGGAAGCGCCGCGGCACCTGACCTTCACGGTCAGGAACCTGGGCTCGGCCCCCTTCGAGCACCTCCGGGCAGGGGAGGGGAGGGTGTCTCCGCGGGACCCGCGGATCGAGCTGCGGGTGGAGCGCGACGGGGTGCCCCTGGCGCCGCGGGAGCCCCGCATCGAGTTCGGCGGCCTGGGCCAGCGCCGTCGCCTTGGGCCTGAGGAGTCCGAGCGCTTCGACCTCGACCTGGAGGAGTGGTTCGGGCCCCTCCCCTCCGGTCCCTACCGGGTCGTGGCGGTCCTCCACCTCGCGATCGAGCCGACCTGGAGCGGGGGGGAGCTCGCCTGCGCCCGTGCCCATGGGCGCTGGGACCAGGAGCTCACGGCGGAGTGCTCCTTCGAGCTTCCCTAGGGAGCGGCGGCGGGACCCTCCCCCCGGCTCGGGCCGATCCCCCCCCCGCCCCCCCCTCCCAACGGGGGGCTCCCCACCCCATCCGTCAAGGGGTCCCCCCCCAGGATTTCGGGGGCCGGCGGCCGCCCCGGACCCCCCTGGAAACCACGGAAAAGGCCTGTTTTCAAGCATTCTCTCCGGGTCCGTGGAGGAACCCGCCCCCCTGGTCTAGCGTGGGGGGCTCCCCCCCCAGGGCCATGGCCGATCTTCAGCCCCGTTTCCAGGAAGCCAACCTCCGCACGGAGCGCATCCGCGACCTCGGTCTTTCGATCGAAGGCACGCGGCTCGAGCCCGTGATCGCGGAGTTCCAGACGGAACTGGCGGCCCTGCAGCTCGCTCACCTGAAGCCCTCCTTCTACCTCTCGACGGAGTGGGGGGTGGTGTTCGGCAGCCACAGCATCGCCCTGCCCTTCTACCTGGCCCGGCCCGAGCTGGAAGCCCTCCAGGTGGAGCAGGTGGGCCACCTGGAAGGGGCGGGCAGGGCCGAGACCCTGCGCTACCTGCGCCACGAGTTCGGGCACGTGGTCAATTACGCCTACCACCTGTACGAGGACGAGGAATGGGTGCGCCAGTTCGGCTCGATCACGCAGCCGTACTTGGAGGAGTACAGCCCCAAGCCCTTCAGCCGGCGCTTCGTGCGCCACCTGCCGGGCTGGTACGCCCAGAAGCACCCCGACGAGGACTGGGCCGAGACCCTGGCCGTGTGGATGACCCCCGGCCGCGACTGGCGGAAGACCTACAAGACCTGGCCCACGGCGCTCTCCAAGCTCGAGTACTGCGAGCGCGTGATGACCTCCCTGCGCGATCGCCCCCTGGTGGACCTCGGTGAGGAGCGCGACGAGGAGGTGGGGGACCTTTCCTACTCGCTGCAGGAGTACTACAGCCAGCTCCAGAAGGGCGAGGACGCCATGCCGCCGGGCCTGGAGGGGGCGCTCACCGCCATCTTCGAGGACGTGGATGCGCCGGATGGGTCGGCCCAGGGGCCGCGCAAGAGCGCCTCGGCCCTGCTCAAGCGCATGGAGCGCGAGCTCATGGACAACGTCTACCGCTGGACCGGGCATTTCCCCGAGCGCACCAAGGTCCTGGTGAGGCAGCTCGCGAGCCGAGCCGAGGAGCTGCAGCAGGTCTACTCCGAGGACCAGGAAGCGCGCCTGCAAGTGGCCATCACGACCTTCGTGACCGCCCTGGCGATGAACCACGTCCACCGCGGGACGTACTTGCCCTAGCAGCCCCGCGACCTAGCGCCGCCGCTCGTGGGCCAGTTGGACGATCTGATCGATCAGCTCCTCGTAGGCGATGCCCGCGGCCCCCGCCGCCAGGGCGAGTTCGCTGGATTTCTCCAGGTAGCAGCTGGCATTGACCTCGATCACGTACAGGGCCCCGCCGGCGTCCATGCGCAGATCCACGCGACCGTAGTCGCGCACGCGCAAGGCGCGGTAGGCATCGAGCGCCACCTTCTGGATGCGGCCCTCGAGGGCCTTGTCGATCTGGGCCACGACCACCTTCGAGCCCTTGTACTCGGGGCTTTCCTTGTCCCACTTGGCCTTGGTGTCGAGGATGTTCGGCGCGCCCGCCGGCATGCCGGAGTAGTCCACCTCGAGCACGGGCAGCACCTGCGGCTCCTTGTTGCCCAAGAGCGCCACGAAGAACTCGCGGCCCTCGATGAACTCCTCCACCAGGGCCGAGTCCTTGAGCTTGTGGATCGCGTGGATCCTGTCCAGGAGACCCTTCTGGGTGCGCACCAGGGACTTGGTCGTGATGCCGATCGACGCGTCCATGCGCAGGGGCTTCACGAACATCGGGAAGCGCAGCTCGCCCGTGGAGGCGGAGTCGGCGTCCACGGGAATCACCGCGTAGGGCGGGTAGGGGATCCCGGCGTAGGCCAGGATCTTCTTGGTGATGCCCTTGTCCTCCTGCAGGTAGAACTCGCCCGGGCCGCCGCCGGTGTAGGGCAGGCCCAGGAGGTCCAGCACGCCGACCACGCCGATGGAGCCGAACTCGGTCTTCCCGAAGGTCTCCATCAGGTTGAAGATCAGGTCGGGCTTGCGCTCGCGCAGGCCCTCGATGAGCTTCACCAGGTCGTTGTGCACGCCGAACACGGCCACTTCGTGTCCGCGGGCCTTCAAGGCGCTGGAGACCTGGTCGATCACCACGTCGTAGCTCTTGGCGTCGCGTTCCTTCTGGAGGTGAGTCAGGACGGTGATCTGCATTCGCGTGCGAGCATGGGGTGCCGCACCGAGCGCTGTCCAGTGCGCAAACGCCGAGGAGCGCCGAATCGGCGTGGCTTCGAGGCTCCGGCCGTCGCTCTTGGAGGGCACGGGAGCACCTTTCGGCCTTCCGCCCGAGGAGCCTCTGCCCCTGAACAGGGGCTCGCTCGCTTTCGGGACTGCCGCGGGTGGCGCCGTCCGGTATCCTGACCGCCAGCCCCACCGGGTTCCCCCCATGCGCGTGCTCTTCGTCTACCCCAATCTCTACACGCAGATGGGGTTCAACCACGGCCTGGCGTCGCTCTCCGCCTGCCTCCTGCGGGCCGGCCACGAGACGCGGCTCGTCAACCTGAACGAGAACCTGCCGCCCGTGCCCACGGAGGAGGACCTGTGGCGCGCCGTGCGCGACTGGGGGGCGGGTCTCCTGGCCTTCTCCTGCCTGACCCAGCAGTACCCGGCGGCCCGGCGGCTCGCGGCGGACCTGCGGCGCCGCGCGGCGCGGGAGGCCGTGACCCTGCCCCCGATGATCGTCGGCGGCATCCACCCGACCATGGTGCCCGAGGAGGTCATGTCGGACGGCCTGTGGGACCACGTCGGCGTGGGAGAGTGCGAGGACGCCCTGGTGGAGCTCGTGGCGCGGATCGAGCGCGGGTCCACCCCCGACGACGTGCCGAATTTCCTCTCCTGGAAGGGAGGGCTGCGGCCCGCGGAGGCCGATCGGCCGCCCGTCTCGGCCGATCGGTGGGTGCACAACAAGGTGGGCGAGTTCCCCGACCTGCGGGAGCTGCCCGTGCCGGACTACTCGCTGTTCGACACCCAGCGCATCACCGACCAGAAGCACGGCTGGTTCGGCGTCCTGTCCTCGCGGGGCTGCCCCTACCGCTGCAGCTACTGCCTCAACCACAAGATCGTCGACCGCTACCACGAGGAGCTGGAGCGGCCGGTGAATCGCATCGGCTTCTTCCGCTTCCGCCCCGCGGAGAAGCTGATCGAGGAGCTTCGCGACGTGCTCTCGCGCTACACCGGCATCGGCACGTTCATCTTCGACGACGACCTGTTCACCCAGAATCCCGAGCACGCGCTCTCCGTCTGCCGGGCCTACGAGGAAAGCGGCATCCAGGTGCCCTTCGTGGTCAACAGCCACGTGAAGCAACTGGACCCGCGCGTGGCCGAGGCCCTGGCGCGGGCGGGCTGCCGGATCCTGAAGCTCGGCATCGAGTCGGGCTCGCCGCGGGTGCGCAAGGAGATCCTGCAGCGCTACATGTCGAACAAGGACGTGCTGGGCACGGTCGAATCGGCGGAGCGCTTCGGCCTGCACACCTCGGGCTTCGTCATGGTCGGATTGCCCTACGAAACTCGTGCCGAGCGTTGGGAGACCGTGGACCTGCTGGCCCAGTCCGGCATCGGCCGTTTCCGCACCTCGCTGTTCTTCCCCTTCCCGGGCACGGAGAGCCACCGGCTGTCGATCCAGGGCGGCTTCCTGCGGCCCGAGCGCGCCGCGACCCTGACGAACTTCACGGAGAGCTCCTGCCTCGACTTCGGGCCGGAGGAGAACCTCTTCATCGACAAGCTGGCCACCTGCATGCCCTGGTACGTCAACAGCCGCATGGACCGTTTCCGGCGCGAGCCGGCGGCCGCGCGCTACCGGCCCCTGGTGGAGCGGGTGGAGGCCATGGACGCCGCGGCCTGGGAGCAGTTCAAGCCCACGGTTCGGGCCCTGGACGAGGAGCTGGCCCGGGCGGCGACAAGGGCCGAGGAGCTGCACTACGCCATCCGCTACAACGCGTTCATGGGCGTGCGGTCCGATTATTATCTGGCCGAGGAGGCCGGAATCGAATGGAGCACGGCGGCCGAGAAGCCCGTGCCCGACCGGTTGCGGGAACTCGCGCTCGCCGCCGCGGCCAACGAGGTGTGCTGATGGGTGCCAAACTGCCTGACTTCGCCGGACTCAGGGTCGCCGTGGCGGGCGACGTGATCTGCGATCGCTACCTGGTGTGCGAGCCCAAGGCTCTCTCCCGGGAGGCTCCGGTCATGGTGCTGCGACACGCGGAAGAGCGCGTGCGCGCCGGGGGCGCGGGCAACGTGGCGCGCAACCTCGCGGCCCTGGGGGCTTCCACGATGCTCTACGGCGTCGTGGGCCGGGACGCGGCGGGCCGCGACGTGCGCGTGGAGCTGGAGCGCGACCTGGTGGGCGTGGAGAACCTGCTCTCGGTGCCGGGCTGGACCACGCCCCAGAAATCGCGGGTCCTCGCCGCCGAGCCCCGTCGCAACGCCCAGCAGGTGCTGCGCATCGACCACGAGCCCGGCGTGCCCGCCCCCGAGGAGGTCCGCGCCGACGTGCGCGCCCGCCTGCGGGCCGCCCTGGCCAACGTCGATCTCCTGGTGCTCTCGGACTACAACTACGGATTCGTCGAGGCGGCCCTGGGCAAGCTGGCCCGGGAATTCGCCGCCGCGGGCAGGGTGGTGGTGCTCGACCCGCGCGAGCAACTCGCCGGGCTCGAGGGCCTGACCGCCCTGACCCCCAACGTGGATGAACTGGCGCGCTTCGCGCGCGTCGGCGCCGAGCGACTGACCCAGTCCCAAAGCCTCGAACTGGCGGCCCAGGCGGTCCTGGAGCAGAGCCGGGCCCGCTGGGTGCTCGTCACCCGCGGCAACAACGGCATGGCGCTGTTCGGCGAGGATGTGCCCCCGGGCGGCTGGGCCATCGAGGCCTCCGGTTCGGGCAACGTGACCGACGTCACCGGGGCGGGGGACACCGCCGCGGCGGTCTTCGCCCTGTGCCTGGCACGGGGGCTCGACGCGCCGCGGGCCATGGTGCTGGCCAATGCCGCCTCGGGCGTGGTGGTCATGGAGACCGGGGCCGCGGTGTGCACGCCCCAGGCCCTGCGCGAGGCCCTGCAGTCCGCCCCGCACCTCGCGCCGCTCTCGGGCGGCGTGCGCTCGTGAAGCCCAAGCTCTGGTCCCGGGAGGAACTGGCGCGCGAGCTGTCGACGCGCCGGGCCCGATCGGGTCTGCGGGTGGTGCTCGCCAACGGTTGCTTCGATCTGCTGCACGTGGGCCACGTGCGCTACCTGGAGGACGCCCGCTCCCGCGGCGATCTGCTGGTGGTGGCCCTGAACTCCGATGCCAGCGTGCGCGCCAACAAGGGCCCCGGGCGGCCCGTGATCCCCCTGGAGGAGCGGGCGGAAATCGTCGCCTCCCTGCGCGCCGTGGACTACGTGACCGCGTTCGACGAGGCCACCCTGGAGCTGACCCTGCGCGCCCTGCTGCCGGCGGTGCACGCCAAGGGCAGCGACTACGCGCCAGAGAACGTGCCCGAGGCCGCCGTGGACCGGGAACTCGGCATCGAGATCGCGATCTGCGGCGATCCCAAGCACCACTCGACCACGGAACTCCTCAGGGCGCGTCCGGAGGGCTTGCGGGAGCGAGCCCGCCCATGACGGCAGAGACGGCGCCGCGGCCCCTGAGGCTCTGGCACCTGGTCCTGTGGTTCGCCGCCGCCGCCGCGAGCACCATGTGCGGCATCGGGGGCGGCCTGTTCGCCGTGCCGATCCTGCACTTCCTGCTGGGCGTGCCGCTGAAGCAGGCCACGAGCACCTCGCTCGTGGCGGTCTTCGCCATGACCACGGCGGGGACGGTGGCGGAGCTGTGCTCCCCGGGCAACGCCGTGCATTGGCCCATCGTGGGCCTCTTGTCCGCGGGCGGGCTCCTGGGGGCCAGGCTGGGGCAGCTGGCCCTGGAGCGCATCTCGACCCGCGGTCTCACCTGGGTCTTCGCCGGGGCACTCCTCGCGGGTGGCGCGCGCGTGCTGTGGGCCGAGGACGCGCCCGCCGCTCCGGCCGCGCTGGGGATCAGCCTGGACCTGGGGCTCGGGGCCCTGGTGCTCGCGGCGGGCTTCGCCGGGGGCTTCGTGGCGCCGCTGCTCGGCATCGGCGGGGGACTGATCGTCGTGCCGGCGATCTACCTGGGCGTGCCCGGGGCGGGCTACCTGTGCGCGCGCGCCTCGTCGACCGCCATGGCCGCGGTCAATTCGGCCCAGCTCACCTGGTCCAACGTGCGCGCGGGACGGACCCACCGCGCGGTGATCCTGCCCTTCGCCCTGGTGGCGGTGCTGGGGGCCGTCACGGGCATCTTCCTCGTCCACAGACCGGGCTGGGCCGAGGGGGCCCGGTTGTCGATGGGGGGCCTGATGCTCGTGATCGGCCTGCAGTACGTCCGACGCGCCTTTCGGGCGCCGCCTCAGGCGTAGAGGCCGCGCAGGCGGTGGGCCTTGGCCAGTCGCTCGACGGCCACCATGGCGGCCGCCAGGCGCAGCCGGACCTTGTGCTCGCCGGCGGAGCTCATCAGGGCCTGCCAGGCCTCGCGCATGAAGCGGCGCTGGTGCTGCTGCACGACGCCCAGGCTCCACTGCTCGCCGGTGCGGTTTTGGACCCACTCGAAGTAGTTGACGACGATGCCGCCGGAGTTGGCCAGGATCGAGGGGATCACGGGGATGCCGCGGGCCTCCAGGATCCGGTCGGCCCGGGAACTCACCGCGCCGTTGGCGCCCTCCAGCACGAGCCGGGCCTTGAGCTTCTCGGCGTTCTTCTGCGTGATCACGTTGCCCACGGCGCAGGGGGCCAGCAGCTCGCAATCCTGCAGCAGCAGGTCCTCGTTGGACATGCGGGTGAAATCGCCCTGGGCCTCGCGCAGGTTTCCGTGCCGCGCGCGGTGGGCCGAGAGCGCCGCCACGTCGAGCCCCTTGGGGTTGTAGAGCCCGCCGTAGAAGTCGGACAGGCCGACCACGCGCCAGTCGTCCTCGGCCAGTCCCGCGGCAAGGTTGCCGCCCACGGAGCCCGCGCCCTGGACGATGGCGCGCATGCCGCCGCGGTCACTGCCGATCTTGAACTCCTCGCGGGCCAGGGACAGCACCGTGCGCATGCCGCGGGCGATGGAGTCCAGGTGTCCGCGCGAGCCGCCGAGCACCGTGGGCTTGCCGAGCCCCACGGCGTTCGTCGTGTGGCGTTCGTGCATGGACACCACGTCCATCATCCAGGCCATCAACTGCTCGTCGGCGCTCTTGTCCGGCAGGAACACGTCGCGATCGGGGCCGATCACGTCCAGCAGGCTGGAGGTGTAGCGGCGCACCGCGGCCTCCAGCACGGCCACGGAGTGCTTGTCGCGGTCGAGCCGGATGCCGCCCGCCGCGCCCCCGAAGGGCACGCCCACCAGGGCGCACTTCCAGGTGGTCCAGCCCGCCAGGGCTCGCAGCTCGTCCACCCGCAGGTCGCCGGTGATGCGCAGGGGGCCCGCGTAGGGGCCCAGACCCATGTTGTGCTGCACGCGCCAGCCGTCGAGCACGCCCAGGGACCCGTCGCCCTGGCGCACGGGGATGGAGATGTTCACTTCGCGGTCGGGCTTGCGCAGGATCGCGTACAGGTCCCGTTCGATCAGCAGGCGTTCCGCCGCCTCGTCGAACAGCCCCATCATCGAGGCAAAGGGCGTTTCCTCGTCGAAGGAGGGCTGGCCGGAGAGAGGGGCGTCCTCGAAGGCGGCGGTCGGGCTCATGCGTAGGTTCCGCGCAGCTTGTAGACCGCGGCGACGCGGCCCACGGCGACGATGTAGGCTCCGATGCGCATGGAGGTCTTGTGCTGGGTGGCCATGGCGTCGACGCTCTTGAAGGAGTCGACCATGATCTGCTCCAGGCGCGTGTTGACTTCCTCCTCGGTCCAGAAGAAGCCCGCGCGGTCCTGGACCCATTCGAAGTAGGACACCGTCACGCCGCCGGCGTTGGCCAGGATGTCCGGCACCACGAGGATTCCGTTCTTCTCCAGGATCTTGTCCGCCTCGGCGGTGGTGGGGCCGTTGGCTCCCTCGACGATCACCTTGGCGCGCACCTTGGCCGCGTTGGCGGAAGTGATCTGATTCTCGGTGGCCGCGGGCACGAGCACGTCGCAGGGGATCTCCAGCTGCTGGGCCGGGGTGATCGCCTTGGCCTTGGGGTAGCCGTTGAGCTTCTTGTTGGCCTTCAGGTAGGCCAGCACGTCCGGCATGTCGAGGCCGTTCTCGTTGTGGATGGCGCCGAACATGTCGCTGATGCTCAGGATCCGGTGCCCCTGGGCCTGCATCAGGCGCGCGCCGATGCCGCCCACGTTGCCCGAGCCCTGAACCACGACCGTGGTCCCTTCCTGGCGCATGCCGAGCTTCTTCAGCGCTTCGCGGGCGGTGATCATCACGCCGCGGCCCGTGGCCTCGGTGCGGCCCTTGGAGCCGCCCAGGGCGATGGGCTTGCCGGTCACCACGGCCGTGGTGGTGCGGCGCACGTGCATCGAGTACGTGTCCATCAGCCAGGCCATGGTCTGCTCGTTCGTGTTGACGTCCGGCGCCGGCACGTCGCGATCCGGTCCCAGGATGTCGAGGATGCCCGAGGTGTAGCGGCGCGTGATGCGCTCCAGCTCGCCCTGGGACAACTCGGCCGGGTTGCAGATCACGCCGCCCTTGCCGCCGCCGAAGGGCAGGTCGACCACGGCGCACTTCCAGGTCATCCAGGCCGCCAGGGCGCGCACCTCGTCGAGATTGACGTCGGGGGCGAAGCGGATGCCGCCCTTGCACGGCCCGCGGGAGAAGTTGTGCTGCACGCGGTAGCCGGTGAAGACCCGCATGGTGCCGTCGTCCATCTTGATCGGGATGGCGACCGTGAGCTCGCGATCGGGCGTGCGCAGCACATCGCGCAGGCCTTGGTCGAGGCCCAGGTGGTCGGCGGCGACGTTGAAGCGCTCGGCCATGGCCTCGAAGGGGTTGAACTCTTTGGACGTCGACGCGCTGGGGCTGGAAGCCGTTCCGGTGGACATGGCGAGGTCGGCTGCTCCGGGCCGGACGAAGGTCCTGCCGGGCGCCGGGTTGCGATGGGGCGAAGGTGGGGGTTGCGGCGCCGCTCGCGCGGCACTGGGCGGCCCGCGCCAAAGGTGCGGGGGGTAAACATTGGATCGGGGGCTCGTCCATTGGGGAACACCCCGGCGGGTTTTTGGCACGGATCGGCCGGTCGGCGGCGACCCCCGCGCGGGGTCGACTCGGGCCGGCGTCAATGTAAAGCATTGTACAGTAATCATTTGTGATCGCGGCGGACCCCACGGGATCCAGCTTGCGCCCGGCCCGCATCGGAGGAGGATCTGCACAGCCCATGCCCGACATCGCCGCCCCTTCCATCCGCGGAGGCACCGCGCCAGGTGCCGCGACTCCCTCGGGGGTGGCGGTGGTGGGCCGCTGGGGGGACCCCACGCGCGAGCCGGCGAGGTTCCTGGAGGGTGCCTTCGCGGCCTTGCCGGATCCCTGGTTCCGGCGCATGCCGGGCCGCGAGACCTTCGGCCTGGGACAGGACCTGGTGGTCAAGCGCTTCCGCGGCGACAGCTGGCGCGAGTGGTGGCACGAGTGGACGCGGGCCGGCCGCCGTCGCTCGCCCGCGCGGCGCGAGTTCGAGAACCTGGCCGCCCTGCGGGAACTGGGCCTGGAAGTTCCCGCGCCGCTCGCCTGGGCGGAGGAGGCCGCCGCCTGCGCACCGCCCTTCGGCGCGGAAGAGTCCGGCGGTCGCAGCGCGCTGGTCATGGAACGTCTCGCCCATGACGAGCACCTGCGCGCGCGACTTGCCCGCTCCGCGCCCGGCGAGTCCCGCGCCTGGCGCGAGCCCCTGGCGGAGATGGTGGCGCGTCTCCACGGCGGCGGTTGGTTCCATCGCGACCTCTACCTGCAGCACTGCATCGTGCTCGATCCCGCGCGGCGTCGACTGGGCCTGCTGGATTGCGGACGCGCGCGGAAGTCCCTCTCCGTCCCCCGGCGCTGGATCGTCAAGGACCTGGCGCAGCTGCTTCACTCGACGCCCTCCGCCGTGGGAGCGCGGGCGCGGCTTTCCTGGTTCGTGGCCTACGCTCGGCAGCGCGGACTTCCCCGCGGACCAGGGCGACGGGAGTTGTTGCTCGCGGTGGCGGCCAAGGCCCGGCGGCTCGCGGCCCACGCGCCGCGGCACGTGGACCCGCGCACGGCCGGCGCGGAGGATCCGCCGTCGTGAACGAGCGCGCGATCCGACACCTGTACGTGCGCGCACCCAATTGGGTCGGCGACCTGGTCATGTCCACGCCGGTGCTCGAAGCCGCCGTGGCGGGCATCGACGCCGGCCGATTCGAGCGCGTCAGCATCGGCCTGCGCGGACACCTGCTGGGCGTGCTCGCCCAGGGCCGCTTGGAGCGCCACTGCGTGCCCCTCGGCCACGGCCCCAAGGGTGAGTCGGAGGCCGCGGCCCTCGGTCGTCTGCGACCCGACGCGGCGCTGCTGCTCTCCAATTCCTTCGGCGCGGCCTGGCGGGCCTTTCGTGCGGGCGTGCCCCTGCGTTTCGGCAGCGCGCTCTCCGGGCGGCGGGCGCTCTTGACCCACTCCGTGGTGCCGCCCACCTCGGACGGACGCCGGGCGCCGACGCCCACCGCCCACTTGCTGCGCGACGTGGCCGGTCTGGCGGGCATCCTCGTGCCGGACCTGCACCCGCGGCTGGAGGTGTCTCGCGCCGCCCGCGAGGCGCTTTCGGCGCAACTCTCGGAGCTGGGTCTGGGCCGCGGCGAAGCCTACGCGCTTTGCTGTCCGGGAGCGGCCTTTGGAGCGGCCAAGCTCTGGCCGCCCGAGCACTTCGCCCAGGTCCTCGATGGGGCCGCCGAGAGCTTCGGCTGGCGCGCCGTGGTGGCCGGCGGGCCCGGCGAGGAGGCGCTGATGGACCGGGTGGCGGAATGCACGCGCCACGGCGCGATTTCCCTGTCGCGCGTGCATCGGGACCTGGAGGGGCTCAAGGCCCTGGTGGCCGGAGCGAGCGTTTTGGTCGTGGGGGACTCCGGCCCGCGCTGGTACGCGGCGGCCTTCGACGTGCCCTGCGTGAGCGTCATGGGGCCCAATTTCCCGGAGCTGACGGCCAGTTCCCTGGAATTCGCCGAGGTGGTGCGCCTGGAGGGTCTGGAGTGCGCGCCGTGCCTGGAGCGCGTCTGCCCCCTGGGCCACCACCGCTGCATGCGGGAGCTCTCGCCCGAGCGCGTGGTCTCGGCCATGCGGCGCGTGCTGGCGCGGCGCGCCAGCGAGGGGCCGTGAGTTCCGCCCGGGAGGAATTCGCCGCCGCGGCCCCGCCGCGCCGGGGCCCCAGGCCGCGGCTCCTGGTGCGCGTGCCCAACTGGCTCGGCGATCTGCTGATGGCCGAGCCCGTGCTGCGGGCCGCCGACGAAGCGGGCGGCGCGACGCTGGTGGGGGATCCGCGGATCCTGGGGGTCTTCGACGGCGCCCTGGCCAATTGCGAGCGCCTGTACAGCGACGACCCGCGCCTGTGGCGCGGCCACGACGCGGCCTTGCTGCTCACCGGTTCGTTCCGCACGGCGCTCACGGCCCTGCGGGCGGGAATCCCGCTGCGCGCGGGCCAGGCCCGCGACGCCCGGGGCCTGCTCTTGACCCATTCCCTCGCGCCCGCCCGCGAGCGGGGCCGCACGCCCCTGGGGCTGGGAGTTCACGGCCGCGGCAGGCGCTGGCTGCCGCGTCCCTTCGGCTCCGTCTGCGTGGAGCTCGCCGCCCTGGTGGGGCTCGCGGTGCGCGAACGCCGTCCGCGGTTGATGCCCGACTGGGCCGCCAGCGAGCATGTGCGCCGCCGCCTGGAGGCCGTGGGCATCGCCCCGGGATCCAATTTCATGGTGGCCAACGTCGGCAGCCGTCCGGGCTCCGCCAAGGGCGCGCCCACGGAACTCTGGTCGTCCATGCTCGCCGCCCTGGCGCTGCGAACGGATCTGCCCTGCGTGCTGGTCTCGGGCCCCGGCGAGGAGGCCCTCGAAGCCCAGATCCATGCCGCCGCTCCGCGCCGGAATTCCCGGGCGGTCTCCCTGCCGCAGCCTGCCCTGGGATTGTGCGAGCTGGCCGCCCTGTTCTCCCAGGCGCGGGTCGTGGTCACCGCCGACAACGGTCCGCGCCACCTGGCCGTGGCCGTGGGCACGCCGGTGGTCGCGATCCTCGGGCCCACGGACCCGCGGCACACGGCGGACCACCTGGAGCACACGCGTCTGGTGCGCTCCCCCGTGCCCTGCGGCCCCTGCCACCTGGAGGTCTGCCCCCTCTCGGGCCCGGCCCACAAGTCGTGCTTCACGCGCATCGACCCCGATGAAGTGGTGCGCGCTGTGCTCGAACTGGCGCACGCCCTGTAAGCTCCCAGGCCATGCCCCAAGCCCCCTACCTGGCCGACTTCCCCAGCGACATTCCCGACCAGCCCGAGCTCGTCAGCTGCGAGCGCGTGGGGGCGGACAGTCCCGTGGTGGTGCTGACGATTCAGCGCCCCGAGGTCATGAACTGTCTCTCCTTCCCCACGCTGCGGCGGTTGCGCGCCCTGTGCCACGAGCTGGCCCAGGACACCGCGGTGCGCGCCGTGGTGATCACCGGCGCGGGCGACAAGGCCTTCTGCGCGGGAGCCGACCTCAAGGAGCGCAGGACCATGCCCATGGACCTGGTGCCGCGCTTCGTGCTCAACATCCGCCGCACCATGGACGACTTCGCCCAGCTGCCGATGCCGACCCTCGCGGCGATCAACGGCGTGGCCTTTGGCGGCGGCACCGAACTCCTGTTGGCCGCCGACCTGCGCCTCGCGGCGCCCCACGCCCAGTTGGGCCTCACGGAAACCTCCCTGGCGATCATCCCGGGGGCGGGCGGGACCCAGCGTCTGCCGCGCCTGATCGGCCGCGCGCGGGCCAAGGACCTGATCCTCACGGCCAGGCGCGTGGGAGCGGAGGAGGCGGAGCGCATGGGCCTCGTCAATCGCATCGCCCCCGCGGGTGGGCTGATGGCCGCGGCCATGGAACTGGCCCGGCAGATCGCGGACAACGGACCGGTGGCCGTCCGGGCGGCCAAGGCGGCCATGGACCAGGGCTGCGAGCAACCCCTCGAGCAGGGCCTGGAGACGGAAGCACGCTGCTACGAGCGCGTGTTGCCCACCCAGGACCGCCTGGAGGCCCTCGCCGCCTTCGCCGAGAAGCGCAAGCCGCGCTTCCAGGGGCATTAGCGGAGGCCCCTAGCTCCCGTAGTACTCGTCGGTCTCGCGGGCGATGCGCTCGACCTCCGCCGCCTCGACCAGGGGCCCCTTGTCGATTCCCGGGCAGCAGTCGCGCACCGGTCCGGTCCAGACGGATCGCTCCAGGTTCTCGCTCCAGAACGGCCAGGTGGCGCACTGCTTGGGGCGCACCGGGTAGATGCGGCAGCGGTTCTCGTCGTCCAGGAAGGCGCAGGCGGGCTGGTCCATGCGGAGCACGACCCAGCCCTCGTCCGTGGTGCAGTGGCGTTCGATGAACTCCGCCCGGGAGAGGCCCAGGTGGCGGGGGATCGCCCGCAGGTCCTGCTCGGTCAGGTACACGTAGGCATACTCCCCGTGGTTCCGGCAGCAGTTGCCGCACTGGGTGCACTGAAACCGTAAACCTTTGTGGTACCAGGGTTTCTGGCTCATGGGGGCCTCGTCCGCGCGGCCGTGGGGGGTAAGGCGGCGGCAAGTGTGCGGTTACCGAACACCCCAAGGTCGACTAGGCTCGCTGCTGTGCGATATCGCGCACTTCGCGTCCCCCAGGGCTCCAGCAGGTCCCACCCTAGCGCATGAAGGTCATCGTCGTCGAGGACGGCAAGCGGCACGAGTTCGAGCTCGACCGCACCCTGGTCACCATCGGCCGCGCGGCGGAGAACGACATCCGGCTGCAGGGCACGCTCGCTTCGCGCCATCACTGCCGCATCGAGGAACAGGGCGGCCGGGTGTGGGTCATCGACATGGACTCCGCCAACGGCACCACGTTGGACGGCGTCAAGGTGCGTCGCGCCCTGGTGGGACCGGACTCCCAGATCGGGGTCGGCCGCGCGTTGATCCAAGTCGAGGTGGCCCCGCCGGGGCCGGACCAGGGCGCCGAGACCCAGGCGATCCTGCTGCGGGATTCGGCCGACGCGGAGCTGGGCCTGGAGACCCTGACCGGCGAGGGGCTGCGCGAGCGCGAGAACCTGCGCGTCTTCGCCGCCGTGGCCCGGGACCTGGTGCGCGAGATGGACCTCTCCAAGCTGCTGCGCACGGTCGTCGACAGCGCGGTTTCCCTCTCCCGCGCCGAGCGCGGCTTCCTGTTGCTGGTGGAGGCGGCGGCCCCGGGCGACGCGCGGGCCACCGAGCCGGCCTCCATGAAGGTCAAGGTGGCCCGCAGCTTCGATCGCGAGGACATCCCGCTGCCCGCCTCGCGGCTTTCCATGGGCATCGCGCGGCGCGTGGCCACTTCCGCGGCACCCCTGCTCAGCGTCGACGCCGGCCGCGACGAGCGCTTCTCCGGCATGGCCAGCGTCGAGGACCTGCGCCTGCGCTCGGTCATGTGCGTGCCGATCCACCCCGCCCAGCAGCGGGGCGAACCGCGGGTCGAGGGCGTGCTCTACGTGGACAATCGCCTGCAGCACGGGGCCTTCGCGCCCAGCGAGCTGGAATTGATGAAGCTCCTGGCGGACCAGGTGTCGATCGCTTTGCTCAACGCGCGCACCCTGGCGGAGCTGCGCGAGCGCAACGCCCAGCTCTCGGCCTCGTCGAGGCGCATCGAACTGCTCAACGAGCAGCTGGGCCGCAAGGTGCGCGACCGGGACAGCGAGCTGGCCGTGGTGCGCGCCGAGCTGGGTCGCGAACGCGGCCGCTACGACTACACCGACATCGTCGGCTCCAGCGAGGGCATGCGCCGCGTGTTCCAGCAACTGGATCGCATCATCGCCACCGAGATGCCGGTGCTGATCCTCGGGGAGAGCGGCACGGGCAAGGAGTTGATCGCCCGCGCGGTCCATTTCAACGGCCCGCGCAAGGACAAACCCTTCCTCTCGGAGAATTGCGCCGCGCTGCCGGACACGCTGCTGGAAAGCGAGTTGTTCGGCCACGCTCGGGGGGCCTTCACGGGCGCCCACAAGGCCAAGCGCGGGCTCCTGGAGCAGGCGGACGGCGGCACGCTGTTCCTGGACGAGATCGGGGACATGAGCCCGCAGATGCAGAAGAAGCTCCTGCGCGTGCTGCAGGAAGGGGAGTTCCGCTCCCTGGGTTCCGACCAGCGCCAGCACGTCAACGTGCGCATCCTGTCCGCGAGCCATCGCGACATGGAGGCCATGGTGAAGAACGGCGAGTTTCGCGAGGACCTCTACTACCGCGTCAACGTGCTCTCGCTGCGCCTGCCCGCGCTGCGGGAGCGGCGCGAGGACATCCCGCTCCTGGCCGACGCGCTCCTGGCGCGGGCCGCCCGCGAGGCCGCGCGCCCCGCGCCCCAGTTGCCCCGCGAGGTGATGGCCGCCCTGACGCGCCACGACTGGCCGGGCAACGTGCGCGAGTTGGAGAACGAAATGCGGCGCCTGGTGGTGCTCGCCGAGGACGAGGTGCGCGTGGAGCACCTGTCGCGCAGCGTGCTCGAGCGCCGAGCTGTGCCGCCGAGCCCCGGCGCCGATCCGGCGACGTCCGCGGACGCGCCGGGCAACATCCGCGACGCGGTGGCGGACCTGGAGCGGCGCTCCATCGAGGCCAGTCTGGCCGAGGCGGGCGGCAACAAGAGCCGCGCGGCGGCCCTCTTGGGCATCTCGCGCTTCGCCCTGCAGCGCAAACTCGACAAGTACGACCTGAACCGCGGCCGCGACGGGGAGGAGGAGTCCGACCTGGAAGCCCTGGCCGAGGAGCCCCTCCAGGGGCAGGACGCCTCGGCCGGGCGCCGCGCGGCCCAGGGCCGCGCGCCAGACTTGCCCTAGCAGGCTTTGGCCGCGGCTTGCCGCCGGGGCGAGGCGACGGGTCCCGTCCTGGAGAGTACGCTGCGGGGGCCATGACCCGAGCGCTCCGAGGTCCCCACCGTGGTGTCGTCCCCAGTCCGCCGCTGCGGGGATGGCTGGCCGCGGCGGCGCTGCTCCTCCTGCCCGCATCCGCCCTGGCCGACGTGTTCGTGCTCAAGGACGGTCGGCGCATCGAGGGCGTGCTGGTCAAGGAGGAAAAGGGAGTCCTGACCGTGAAGACGGGCGTGGGGGAGATCTCCCTGGCCCGCGCCGACGTGCAGGAGATCCTGAGCCAGAAGACCGCGGCCCAGGAATTCGAGGAGCGCTTCTCCAAGGCGCGCAGCGCCGAGGAGTTCTTCCAGGCGGGCGAATTCGCCACGTCGAAGAAGATGAAGCGCGAGGCGCAGAAGGCCTGGAAGCAGGCGATCACCGTGGATCCGGACCATGTGCCCTCGCGCACGGCCCTGGGATTCGTGCGCTACCGCGGCCAGTGGCTCACGCCCGAGGCCCGCGATGTCCAACAGGCCGCCGACGAAGCGGCGGAAATGGCCGAGCGCGGCCTGGTGCGCTACCAGGATCGCTGGGTCACGCCCGAGGACAAGTCGCGCCTGGAGCAGGGCCTGGTCCTGGTGGACGGGAAGTGGATCCCCTTCGCCGAAGTGCAGCGCTCCAAGGGCCTGGAGGAATTCGCGGGCGAGTGGCTCCCGCGGGAGCTCGCGCTGGCGCGACGGGATCTGGCGGGGGCAGAGAAGGCCGCGGGTCTGCCCCTGGAATTCGCCCTGGGCTCCGACTGCCTGGTGGCCGGTCCCTTTCCCAAGGCGCGGCTGGAGCTCGTGGTCCAGCGGCTGGGGCCGGTGCGCGGCTGGTTCGATGCTGCCTGGCGCTCCACGCCGGGGCTCGGCCTCTTCGGCGGTCGCCTGGCGGAGATCTACGCCTTCGGCCGCGAGGCGGCACCCTTCCAAGCCACGATTTCCTGCTTCGCCGCCCTGACCAACACCCTGCCCAGCGGCTGGGCCGAGGCGGTCGCGGGCTCCCACGGTTTCTTCTTCGTCGATCCGTTCCCGCTCTCCAGCGCGCGCCAGTGGCACCGGGGGGACGAGGACCTCACCGGTCACTGCCTGCACCATTGGGGCCACCTGCTCCTGGGGCGACTGGGCTATGACGGCCGCCTGCTGCCCCCCTGGTACGAGGAGGCGGTGGCTTGCCATTCCGAATTGGTGGGCCACGGCCGCAACGCCGTGTTCTGCCGCGGGACCTTGAGCGCCGGTCAGGGCACGAGCGCCGGCGGTCCCACGGTGGCCTTCAGCGCCGCGCGCTTCCGGGACGGCGAGTGGCGCGCCTACTTGAAGGCCGCCTTCGAGCAAAAGGCCGTGCCGGGCTTCGACAAGCTGGCCCAGGTGGAGTTCGGCAACATCGAGATCGTCGACATCGCGGCGGGCATGGCCGTCGTCGAGTGGCTCAAGCTCCAGAAGGACGGTGGCGGGCTGCGGGCCTTCCACGACGTGCTGCGCCGCGGCGCGCCCAAGTCGCCCGAGCGCGTGATTCGCGACGCCGAACCCCGGCACGCGCTCTACGATCGCGCCTTCCAGGCCGCCGCCGGCCTCGATTGGCGCGCCGCCGACCAGGCCTGGCGCAAGTGGTTCCTGTCCTCCCCATGAGCCCCGGTTCCAGGGGGTCGGGCGCCCCGCGGGGCATCCACGGAGGCCCCGCGGCCACTGGAAGGCCCCCGGGAGATGCGCTAGTCACAATCGTCGTTCGGCGCCGAACCCCCTCACCATGATGCACCGAGCCCCAGTCTTCCTTCTGTTCGCGCTGCTCCTGGCCTGGTTCGCCGCCTCGGCCTGCAGTTGCACGGGCGAGCGTCCCGGCGCCGGAACCCAGGCCGTCCTGAGCTCCGATCAGGGCCGCGGCGGGTCATCGACCGCGGCGATCTCCGCCGAGGCGTCTCCTTCCTCCACAGCCCAGGTGTCCGCCATGCCGACCCGTCTTTCCAAGTCCGGACACGACCTCACGCCGCTCTCCCGCGCCAGGGTCGCCGAACTGGCCTCGAAGCTCGACAAGGAGAGCTACCGCGTGACCCAGAACGCAGGCACCGAGCCCGCCTTCTGCGGCAACCTGGTGGACAACCACAAGCAGGGCGCCTACGTGTGCGTGGTCTGCGGCCTGCCCCTGTTCACGAGTCAGGCCAAGTTCGATTCGGGCACCGGCTGGCCCAGCTTCTTCCAGCCGTTCGATCCCGAACACGTCACGGAGAAGTCCGACCGGGCCTACGGCATGGTGCGCACGGAGATCAACTGCGCGCGCTGCACGGCCCACCTCGGACACGTCTTCGAGGACGGCCCGCGGCCCACGGGACTGCGCTACTGCCTGAACTCCGCCTCGCTCGTCTTCCACGAAGAGGGTGCTGAGCTCCCCGCCGCGAGCCGGCCGTACCAGGCCTCCGGGGCTCCCGCCGGCGCGGCGGCCGGGGCCGCGCCCAGCACCCAGGTGGCCTACTTCGCCGGCGGCTGCTTCTGGGGCATCGAGCACTATTTCCAGCAGGGACCGGGCGTGCGGAGCGCCGAGAGCGGCTACATGCAGGGCCACGTGGAGCGGCCCGACTATCGCGCCGTCTGCACCGACACCACGGGGCACGCCGAGGCGGTCAAGGTGGTGTTCGACCCCGCGCGCATTTCCTATCGAAGGCTCTTGGAGGCCTTCTTCGTGATGCACGATCCGACCCAGTGGAATCGCCAGGGCCCGGACGTGGGGGACCAGTACCGCTCGGGCATCTTCACCGTCGACGCTTCCCAGGAGCGCGAGGCCAAGGCCTACATCGCCGAGCTCACGGCGGCCAAGCGCTACGGGTCCCGTCCGATCGTCACGGTGGTCGAGCCCGCCAAGACCTTCTGGCCCGCGGAGGACTACCACCAGGACTACATCGAGCGCACCGGCCGCGCCTGTCACGTCGCCGATCCCTGGGCCGCCGAGGCCAAGGCCGGGCACTGAGGCCGGGTGGTGCACCGCACGGCTTGCCTCGCCGCGGCCCAGGCCCTGCTCGCCCTGGCCGTCGCCTGCACGGCCCCGACCGTCGCGGACCCGCGGCGGGAGGCCCCGGCGGAGCTGGATCGCTACGACGTCGTCTGGCCCACGCCCAGCGCCGACGCCTCGGGCTCCATGCCCCTGGGCAACGGCGAGGTGGGTCTCAACGTCTGGGTCGAGCCGTCGGGCGAGGTCCTGTTCCTGATCTCGCGCACCGATGCCTGGAGCGAAGCCTCCCGGCTGCTGAAGCTCGGTCGCGTGCGCCTCTCGCTGGAACCCAACCCCTTCGCCGGTTCCGCGCCCTTCGAGCAGCGACTCGTGCTGCGCGAGGGCCGGATCGAGATTTCAGGCGGCGCTCCGGGTGCGGCCGTGCATCTGGAGTTGTTCGTCGACAGCGACTCGGACGTGGTGCACCTGCTGGGTCGCAGCGAACAGCCCCTGACGGTGCGCGCCTCCGTGGACTCTTGGCGCAACGCGCGGAAGCGGCTCTCGGGACAGGAGCTGGACTCCAGTTGGACCATGCGCGGGGCGCCGGACTCGATCGAGGTGAGCGAGAGCGCGGACCAGTTCGTCGATCACCCGGGCCGGGTGACCTGGTACCACCGCAACGAGCACTCGATCCGCGAGCTCAGCATCGCCCACCAGGGGCTCCTGCCCGTGGCCGAGCGGGTGCCCGATCCGCTGCTCCACAGGACCTTCGGCGGTTCCCTGGGCGGCGAGGGATTCGCCCGCGTGGGAGAGCGCGGGCTCGAGACCCGCGAGCCGCGGCGGAGCTTCGAGCTCGAGCTCGCCGCCCACGCTTCCCAGTGCCAGGAGGCCGGCACGTGGATCTCGGAGGCGGAGGCTCTGCTGCGGGCCTCGGACGCCGGTGAGGCCCGCGAACGCACGCGCCAATGGTGGCGCGCCTTCTGGGGCCGTTCGTGGGTCTTCGTCGAAGGCGACCCCTGGCCCGCGGACGACCCCTCCACGGATCCGCGGCCGCCCTCGCGCGTCACCGAGGCCTACCTGCTGCAGCGCTACGTGCAGGCCTGCGGCGGCCGCGGGAATTTTCCGATCAAGTTCAACGGCTCGATCTTCACCGTGGAGCCGAAATTCACGGGCGGCCAGGAGTTCGACCCCGACTGGCGGCGCTGGGGCGATGCGTACTGGTGGCAGAACACGCGCCTCGCCTACCACGCGATGCTGGCGTCGGGCGACACGGAGATGCTGGCCCCACTGTTCACGTTCTACCGCGGCCTGCTGCCCCTCTGCGAGGCGCGCGCGAAGCTCTACTACGGCGCGAGCGGAGCCTACTTCCCCGAGACGATCACCGTGCTCGGCACCTACTCCAACGGAGACTACGGCTGGGATCGCAGCGGCCGTCCGATCGGCGACGTGCAGTGCCCCTGGTGGCAATGGGCCTGGAACCAGGGTCCCGAACTCGTGGCCCTGGGGCTCGACCTGTTCGACGCCACCGGCGAGCGCGCCTTCCTGGAACGCGATCTCCTGCCCATCGCGCGGGCGACGCTGCTGTGGTTCGACACGCGCTTCGAGCGCGACCCCGACGGGATCCTGCGGCTCACGCCCACCCAAGCACTGGAAACCTACTGGAAGGACGTGGAGTCGGACCTGCCCACGGTGGCTGGACTGCACGAGATCACCGAGCGGCTCCTGGCGCTGCCTGACGAACTGATGGGCGAGGGGGACCGGGAGCTTGCCGCGCGCGTGTCCCGGTCGCTTCCGCCGATCCCGACTCGCGTGCTGGAGGACGGGCGGCTCACGCTCTCGCCCGCAGCCAGGTTCGATTCGACCCGCAGCAATTGCGAAACACCGGAACTTTACGCGCTGTTCCCGTTCCGCAACGCGCGAGCGGGCACCCCGCTGTTCGAAGCCGCCAAGGCGGCGTTCGAACGTCGCCACGATCGCTTCACCGACGGTTGGCCCCAGGACGGCCAGCAGGCGGCGCTGCTGGGGTTGGTGGAAGAGGCCCGTGCGAATCTGCTCAAGAAAGTGCGAAACAGCTCAGCGCGCTTCAGATTCCGCGCGATGTGGGGACCCAACTTCGATTGGCTGCCGGACCAATGCCACGGTTCCAACGTGTTACTGACTTTGCAATCGATGCTAGTTCAGGAGCATGGGCAGGAAGCGCGGATACTGGCCTGCTGGCCGGACGATTGGAGTGTTCAGTTTCAGTTGTTCCGCCGCAATGGTTCCGTGGTGCGCGGCGAGCACCGGGCATCCCCCTGATTCACGGGCGGCGGGGATCGAGCCTGCTCGGCCCCGAATGGGTCGGCCCGGGGTGCGGGACGGCCCGGGCTCGCAGGGTTGGGCAGCTTCGATCACGGGACGGGGACGTCCGGCGCGCTGGTCGTCGGCTTCCTGGCTCGCGACCTTCGCGCTGCTGCTTCCCGCCTGCGGGCCTGGGGCCGAGGGCTCGCCCGCGCGCGACCACAGCCGGCCGCCCGCGCCCACGGTCGCGCCCACGGTCGGGCCCACGGTCGCGCTCCGGGCCGCCGGTGCCCCCGAGTTGGCGGCCGCGAATCGGGTCGCTGAACCGCGATCGGTGCAGTGGGTTGCCCTCACTCCGGCGACCAGGATCGAGGAACCGGCCTACCTGCGGGTGGAGGGCCGGCGGGGACTGCGCCTCTGCGCCCCGGGCTGCTTCGAGGGCTACACCCTGATCGCACCCCTGCGCTCGACTTCGGTCTTCCTCGTGGACATGGACGGCCGAGTGGCGCACGCCTGGAGCAGCGAGCACGTGAATTCGGGCCCCGTGCTGCTCACGGACGAGGGCCACCTGCTGCGCGCCTCGCTCGTGGAGGACAATCCGCGCTTCCGCGGCGGAGGGATGGGCGGCCGCCTGGAGGAATTGGGCTGGGACGGTGAGGTGCTCTGGTCCTGGGAACTGGCCAGCGCCCAGCGCACCCTGCACCACGATTTCAAGCGGCTTCCCAACGGCAATCTGCTGGCCATCGCCTGGGAACACCACGGGCCCGAAGCGGCCTTCGCGCGCGGTCGGGCGGCCGATTTCATCCCGCGCGACGGCCTGTGGTTCGACATGCTGGTGGAGGTTCGTCCACAGCCGCCCCGGGGAGGACGCGTGGTCTGGACCTGGCGCTCCTTCGATCACCTGGTCCAGGACGAGCGTCCCGGGGCCCTGGATTTCGGCCGACCGGCCGACCATCCCGGCCGCATCGACATCAACGCGGACCATCGCTTCGCGGCTCGCGAGAGCGAGGCCGAGGGTCGGGAGAGGCACTCCCGCGAGGGCGCCATGGCCGCCCTGGGCTATGGCTCGTTCCCCGCGGAATCCAGCCGCTGGGACGATTCACGGTCGGGATCGAGCCGAGGGGACCAGGGCGGCGGATCCAGCGCCGCGGGGGAGCGCTTCGACGCGGACTGGCTGCACGCCAACGGCCTCGACTACCTGCCCGAGGAGGACCTGATCGTGCTCTCCGCGTCGCACCTCTCCGAGGTCTGGGTGATCGACCACTCGACCACCACGGCCGACGCGGCCACCTCGCGCGGCGGCCGTTTCGACCGCGGAGGAGACCTGCTCTTCCGCCACGGCGCCGCGCGCAACCACGGCGCGCCCGCCTCCCCGGAGCCGGAACTGTACTTCCAGCACGATCCCACCTGGATCTTGGGCGCGCGGCGCGGCGAGTACGGCCTGCTCGTGTTCGACAACGGAACGCGTCGGCCGGGGGGCGAATTCTCGCGCGTGCTGGAACTTCGCCTGCCCTTCGACTCTGCCCATGGCTTCGCCGATCCCTCCGGCCGCGGCTTCGGATCCGCCTCCACCGTCTGGAGCTACCAGGACCCCGAGCGCTTCTTCACGCCCTTCGTGGGCGGCGCGGAGCGGCTCCCCAACGGCAACACGCTGATCTGCGAGGGGGCTCGCGGCCGCATCTTCGAAGTGACCCGCAGCGGCCAGGTGGTTTGGGACTTCCTCAATCCCCTGGGGGGCGATGCGGAGCCGTCGGCCAAGACGGGCCGCCCGCCCGCCCACGCCCTCTTCCGGGCCACGCGCATCCCCCGGGACCACCCCGGTCTGGCCGGGCGACTCTAGCCCGACCTATTCATGAGCTTCGGCTCCAACCCCCGCCCAAGCCCGTCCGGACTGCGTTGCGCCGGCGCGTTCGGTCCAGGGCGACCTGCAGGTCGCCTGCGGGAGAACACGTCGTCGCGCCTTGCCGGCCAGGCTTTGTCGTGGGTTTCGCTCAAAGCTCATGAATCAGTCGGGCTAGATCCCTGATCCAGCGACGCCGACCCGCTCGGCCCGCCCGCGGCGCCCCGGCGGGCCGCTCCAAGGCCTGAAGCGTGGGGCGGAAACGCGCCGGTCCCGTTCCCGACGGGGAGGGGGCCCTCGAGCGGCGTTCCCGGCCGCGTTTTGGCGCAGGCCCCCGGTCCCCAGTCCGCGGGGGGGCTGGGGCGCGGGGAGTAGGGCCTGGGCAGGCCCCTCACGGGAGTGTCACAATCCCGCGGATGATCCGCCCCCTGCGCCCCCTGCGTTGGCTTCCCCTGCTGTTGCTCGGCGTCCAGGGCTGCGACAGGTCCGCGGAGAAGGTCGGCGCGGCGGGTGCGGTCCCCGACGGGGGGCCCGCGGCCCAACCGGCTCCGTCCCCCGAGCCCACCCCGCCCGAGGACCTGGCTTCCCTCGACGCTCCGCCCTTCGCACGGGTGGAAGGCGAGCGCGGACTGCGCAAGCGCGAGGCCGCCGCGTTGCAGGGCTACACCCTGATCGCGCCGCTGCGTTCCCAGTCGATCTACCTCGTCGACATGGACGGCAAGACCGTCCACACCTGGGAGACCGGCCATTTGCCCGGCGGCGTGACGCGCTTCCTTCCCAACGGCCACCTGCTGCGCTCGGCGAACCTGGAGGGGAACCCGCGCTTCCACGGCGGGGGCATCGGCGGCCGCATCGAGGAACTGGACTGGGACGGCAAGGTGGTCTGGCACTACGACCTGACCGGCGACGAGCGCACGCTGCACCACGATTTCACGACGATGCCCAACGGGAATCTGCTGGCCATCGCCTGGGAGTACCACGCTCCCGAGGAGATCTTCGAACGGGGGCGCGCGCAGAACCAGGTCCACGAGGAGGGTCTGTGGTGCGACGTGGTGGTGGAGATCGCGCGCCAGGAGCCCACGGGAGGGAAGATCGTTTGGACCTGGCGCAGTTGCGACCACCTGGTGCAGGACCAGCGCGAGAAGGGCCGCGATTTCGGCGTGATCGCCGAGATGCCGGGCCGCATCGACATCAACGCCGACCACCGCTTCGACGCGCCGGAGACCGAGGCCGAGCGCAAGTCGCGCGAGGAACGGGAGGCCATGATGCACGGCCTGGGCTACGGCGGCGGTCAGGCCGATGGGGCCGCGGGCGGCGACGTGGCGGCCGTCGATGCCCCTGCTCCCGCGCCGGCGAGCCCCCGGTCAAGCCGCCGGACAAGTACAACGCCGACTGGCTGCACACCAACGGGATCGACTACCTCCCCGGAGCAGGACCTGATCGTGCTTTCCTCGCCGCACCTCTCGGAGATCTGGGTCATCGATCACGGGACCACCACCGCCGAAGCCCGCCACTTCGAAGGGTGGGCGCCGCGGCCGGGGCGGCGACCTCCTGTGGCGCTGGGGCAATCCCCGCAACTACGCCGCGGGCGACGACGACTCGCGCACGCTCTTCGCCCAGCACAATCCCACCTGGGTGCGCGGCGCCGAGCCCGACCGGCTGTCGCTGCTCGTGTTCGACAACGGCGACTCGCGACCCGGGGGCGAGCACTCGGCGGTGCTGGAGCTGACCCTGCCTTTCGACCCGGCCCGGGGCTTCCTGCGGGACGAGGGCTGGCCCTTCGGCCCGGCGGAGCCGAGCTGGAGCTACAAGGACCCCGAGCGCTTCTTCTCGCCGTTCATTTCTGGGGCTGAGCGCCTGGCCAACGGCAACACGCTGATCTGCGAGGGCGCCCGCGGCCGGATCTTCGAAGTCACGGCCGCGGGCCTGATCGTCTGGGATTTCTACAGTCCCTTCGGCGGCGAGCTCGCTCCCTCCAAGCAGGGCGGGCGCGCGCCCTCCAAGGCCCTGTTCCGCGCCACCCGCATTCCCGCCGACCACCCGGGATTGGTCGGGAGGTTCTAGGCCACCGCCGTCCGTACTCGACCTTCGGGGGCAGGCGCCCGGGCCTCAAGCCACGGCGTAGGGCGCCGCCGGAGAGCCCATCGGCGCCGTGCGAGCGCGCGCCAGGGCCGCCAGTCGATTCCAGTCCTCGAACCAGGCCAGGGCCTGGGCGACGAGAATCGGAACGCCGACGATGGCGCCGAAGACCGTCAGGGTCAGCACCGAGCCCGTGATCCACAGGCCGAAGTGCCAGTCGTCCGAGCGCACCGCCGGGTAGAGCCCGGGCTGGGTGGCGGAGCCGGGCACCAGGCGCTGGATGGCTCCGTCCCGCAATCGCAACGTCTCGCGCAGCAGGAAGGCGCCGACGATCACGGCGGGGAACATCAGGAACCAGGTGAACCCCACGGTCGGCAACAGGAACAGCAGCACGAAGCCCAGGATGCCGGTGAAGATCCAGAACAGCAGCTCCCCATGGGAGACCGGCGCCTCGCTCAAGCGGCGATAGACGCGCAGGGTGCGATAGAAGCAGAACAGTCCCCACAGTCCGAGGGTCACCACGGAGAGCAGGATCGTCGGCCAACCCGGGATCGGATGGAGCTCGTTGAGCCGCAGCGCGGCCCCGGCCCCGGCCCCGGCACCGGAGGCAGGGGCAGGGGAGTAGGAGAACGTCGCCGCCGCCGGTTGCGCGCTCCGATCGGCACCCTGGGCCGGGCGGCCCGAGGGCTCCGCGGCGCAGGTCGCTCCGCCGGTCGGCGTGCCGGCTTGGACGCCGGCGACGGCGGCGTGGGGGGCCGGGGCGGCCGACGTGGCGGGTCGGGGGGGCCAGGGGATCTCCGCCAGGTCCGGGACCGAGGCCAGCGGGACCCAGCGGGCTTCGCCCTCGGGGCACACCAGTCCGTCCGAGCGCGACTTGCCCTCGGCGATCAGGGCCGAGAGCTGGGCCTTCTCGAAGGGGCCCCAGGCCTTGTCGTCGTGACCCACGATCCACCAGCGACGTGCATCCATGTCATTCCTCCGCCTGCGACCCCAAGGGCCTCGGTTTGCGGCGTTCGGGCCACCCGAATCGCTGCGCGCCAGAGGCCTGGGCCGCAAGCCCGAACCTCCGGCGACGCAGGGGCGCCTTTCGCCGCTGCAACGGGACTATTTCCCCATCCCGCCCCTGCGACGGCCGGCGGGCCCCCGTGAAGGGTCCACTGGAGATGGGTCGACATCTATAGTGGAAGCCCGGGGCGGCGGCCGCCCCTTGCCATGTCCACCGAACCGCTGCCCAGCCTGCCTCCCGAGACCAGCGGCCTGACGGCCGTTCCGCCCCAGGGTGGTCCCCTGGGCATGGTCGGCCCTGGGATCGGCGCGGGCCCCGCGGGGGGAGGCTCGGAGAGCGCGGCGCGCAAACTCTCGCCGGCGCCGCTGCCGGAGATTCCCGGCTATCGGCTGGTCTCCATTCTCGGCCGCGGCGCCACGGGCACGGTCTACCGGGCGGTGCAACTGGCCGTGGAACGGGACGTGGCGATCAAGGTGCTCCACCCGGAGTTGGCCAACTCCAAGGCCGTGCGCCGTCTGCAGCGCGAGGCCCGCACCACCGCGCGCCTCGCGCACCCGGGGATCGTCTCGGCCATCGACCTCGGGCAGACCGAGGGGCTGTGGTGGTACGCCATGGAACTGGTGGACGGCCCGGCGCTCTCCGCCGTGCTGCGCGAGAAGGGCCGCCTCAGTGAACGCGACGCCCTGCGCCTGTTCATTCCCCTGTGCGAGGCCCTGGAGCACGCCCACGAACAGGGCGTGGTGCACCGCGACATCAAGCCCGCGAACATCCTGGTGGACCACCACGGCCGCGCCCGGCTCGTGGACCTGGGGCTCGCCTTCACCGAGGACGACCTGCTGCTGACCAAGGTCGGCGGCACGCTGGGAACGCCCCACTATCTCTCGCCCGAGCAGGCTCGCAATCCCCAGGCCGTCGACGTGCGCTCGGACATCTGGTCCCTGGGCGCCACGATGTTCCACGCCCTCTGCGGGCGGCCGCCCTTCGCGGGCGAAAGCCTGGCGGAGATCCTCTCGGGCGTCCTGTACGCGCACATCCCCGATCCGCGGGAATTGGAGCCCGGCCTCTCCACGGGCATGACCCTGGTGCTGCGCAAGTGCCTGACGCGCAACGCCGATCGACGCTACGGTTCGCCCAGCGAACTGCTGCGGGACCTGGAGGCCCTGCGGGAGCGCCGCGCCGTGCGAGTCTCCACGTCCGGTCTCGATCCCCTGGCCGGTGAGGCCGAGCGCCGTCGCCGCCGGGCATGGGCCGCGGCCATCGGCCTGTCGATCCTGGTGCTCGTGGCCTTGGTGCGCTGGCAGCCCTGGGGAGCGCAGTCCTCGGTGGGAGACCTGCCCGCCTCGGCCCGCGAGGGCTGGGCGCCCCTGGACTCGATCCTCGCGGGGGCCGCCGGCCCGGATCGACGCGGACCGGGCCTCGCCCTGGCCAGCCTCGATGAGCTGGCCAAGGACCAGATTCCGGAGAACTACGTGCCGGACTACTGGGCCGCGCGGGCCCAGGTGCAGTCGCGCTTCGACGCGCGCATCGACGAGGAACGCAAGCGCATCACCCAGTCCCTGGAGCGCGCCCTGACCCAGGAGCGCGACTTCGTGCAGGCCGCCCAGATCGTGGCCCTTTCCGTGGAGGAGCGGCTGGCGCGGGAACTGGGAGCCAACGAGGAACAACGCCGCGCGGTGGTCCGTCGCCTGGACCTTTCCGTGCTGCGGGAGCAAGTGGGCGCCGACGAGCGCGCCGCGCTCTCGCGCTACGTCCAGAGCGCCAACGAACACCTCGACGGTGTGGTGCTGCCCCTGGCCCGCCAGGCCCGGGCGGCTGGCCGCTGGCGTGATGCGCGCGAGATCGTCCGCCGCGACGTGCGCGAAACCCTGGAGGAGGCGGGCATCAGCGCCCGCGGGATCTCCCCCGAGGGAGTTCAGGACACGCTGGCCAACGTGCGCGTGCTCAAGTTCGATTCCGAGCTGCGCTCCATCGAAACCGCCTGGCGCGAGCAGGATGCCCTGCTCGTGCGCACCCTGGAGACCCGCCGGCGCGAGATCGAGGGGGCCCTGCGACTGCGCGAGCTCGGGGAGGACGCCTCCACGGCCCTCGACGCCGCCTTTGCGGCGGAATTGGCCGCGGGCTCCATCGAGCCGGTGCAGATGCTCGTGGACGTGTCCGATCGCGCCCACGCCACGCTCTCCAAGGCCCGCGAGGAGCTGCTCCTCCTGGAGCGCGAGTTGCTGGCCATCGACGCGCGGACCGAGCTGGCCGCCGTGGACGAGCAGGTGGCCCCCGCTTGGCGCGAGCGGCGCTACCAGGACATCGCCGACCTCTGGCAGGCCCGGCTGGAGGATGCCTGGCTGCGCCCCACCCATGGGGACGTGGAATTGCGCATGGGCGAGGCGCGGCTCTTGCAGTCCCTGCTGGATCGCGCCGCGGCGGGCCTGCGGGCCCCCGGCCTCGACTCGATCCTGGTGGGCACGATCCTGCGCAAGGGGCGCATCGAGGTGGGCTCCTCGCCGCTCTCCGAGGGCTTCGTGCTGATGATCGCCGGCAAGTCCGAGTCCTACGCCCTGAGGGCGGCCCCGGGTGAGTCCACGGCCAAGCTGCTCAAGGCGCCGGGCATCGAGCGCCTGGCGGGGCTCGCGGCCGACCCCAAGGACGACGCGCTGCCCTTGGACCGGCTGGCGCGGTCCCTGTTCCGCCTGCGCGAGGGCGACCTGGAGGCGGCGACCCGCGTCTTCCATTCGGGGCCGCTGCCCATGGAGAGCCACGGGCCCCTGGTGGCCGAGCTGGAGCAACGACTGTCCCTGGCGCGCAACGAGCTGAGCACCCAGCTCCAGCGCCGCGAGGAAGCGGCCCGCGGGGCCTTCAACCTGATTCAGCGCGAGCGCAGTCATGCGCGCGATGCCGCGGCCCGCGTCAAGCGCATCAACGACCTGCTGGTGCAGTACGCCGACACCGAGTTCGTGAAGGAGCGCGAGAGCGAGCTGCGGGAACTGCGCTCCCAGATCCTGGCCACGGGCAAGGTGACCGCCGAGGATCGCCTGCGGGGCATCTACGGTGCCGACATTTCCTTCCCCGCCGCCGGCCGCGTGGCGATCGAGCGGGTCTTTTCCGTGGAGGAGCTGCCGCGTTGGACCGCGGGCGATTGGAAGCGCTCCCCCGGCGGCTGGTCGGCGGAGCGCCACCACTCCCGCGCGGAGTTGGAGGACGAAGCCCTTTGGCCGCGCTTCCTCCTGGAGGAACCGCTGGACCTGAACGGCGCCATGTCCGTGGAGCTCTCCTTCGAGCAGCCCCAGTCCTCCGGACAGCCCAAGCGCTTCGTGGCTTCCGTCGCCGGCTGGCACATCGGTCTTGCGGGGCCTTCGGAAGTGGGGGGCCAGTCCCAGGTGCTGGTGACCGCCGGAGGAGTCGACGCCCTGCACGACATGCTCGTGCAGCTCGATGACGAGAAGGGCATTCCGATCCAGGGCCTTTCGCGGGGCCAGACCCACGTGCTGCGCATCGAGCTCATGCAGGGCCGCGGCAAGTGCACGGCGACCCTCGACGGCGCCGAGTTGCCGCGCCGCGACGAGAAACGGCCCGACGGGCGCGGCGGGAGCAGCTCCATCGTGCTGCGTTCCCTGGAGCCGGTGATCCTGAAGTCGGTGCGAATCGAGGCCGTCGTCGGCCAGAAGTGATCAGGCGCGGCCCGCGAAGTGGGCCGCCACCTCCCGTGCGCGCTCGAGCCGCGCCGCCGGCACCAGATCGGCCACGGCCTCGACGGCGGCGCGCACCTCGGCCGGGCTCGCGCCGCAGCGCAGAGCCCCGCGGGCGTGGCTCGCCATCTGGCGATCCTGCCCCAGGGCGGCCAGGGCGGCCACGGCCAGCAACTCTCGCTGGCGCGCCTCCAGGCCCGGGCGCGAGAGGATCCGGCCGTAGGCATGACCCTCGATGAAGGCCGCGAAGTCGGGATGGCCGGCGGCGAGCTTGGCCCGCACCCGCGGCGCGTCCGCGCCGTAGATGCGCAGGAACAGCTCGCGTCCGCGCGCGGGTTGATCGGCTTCGCCGAGAATCTCCTCGGGCCCGGGCACGCCGAGACCGCCGCAGGACTCCAGCACGCCGTAGGCTTCCACGACCCGGGGGAATCCGGCGAACACGTGGGCCTGCAGCACGCACTCGCGCCAGCCGCGATCGGGCTCGCCGGGAGGGGCCGCCGCGCGTTCCGCGGTCAGCGTGCTCCAATCGCCCAGCACCACCGCGGTGAAGAGCCGCACCAGTCGCCTGTCCCCGGCCGACAGCGCCATGGGGCCCTCAGCGCGCTCCGGGGCCCGGGGCCGAGGCGCCGCGCCGACCGATGACATCGCCCATGCGCAGGGCCAGGCCCTGGACGAGGCGCGGGTCCGGCACGAAGCCCTCGGCGGGCGAGAGCAGCACCACGGTGGAGCCCATCTCGAAGCGAGCCAGCTCCGCGCCGCGGTCGAAGGACAGTTCCGGCTTGGGCGCGGGAGCGTGCACGTCCACGCCGACCACCCGGATGCGGCCCACGTTCAAGGCTCCCACCGCCACCAGGTAGCACACGCCCCAGTGTCCCGGCGCGCCCGCCGGCAGGGGGCATTCCAGCCGCAGCACCGCCCGCTCGTTGATCGAGAGCACCTTGGGGCGCCGCGCCAGCACCTTGGGGGCCACGGAATGCAGGGCGCCGGGCAGCCAGGCGAGGCGGGCGAGCCGCGCGTCCAGGGGGCAGTGGATGCGATGGTAGTCACTGGGGGAGAGGTACAGCGTCCATGCGTGGCCTCCCTCCAACTCCGCGGCGGCGCGCTCGTCGCCCAGGAGTTCGGCCACGGCGTAGGGCCGGCCCTTGGCCTGCAGCACCGTGCCGCGCTCGATGGGCGAGACCTGCTGCACGCGGCCGTCCACGGGCGAGGGGAGCAACGTCGGATCCCCGGGAAAGGGCCGCGCGCCGTCCTTCAGCCGGCGGATGAAGAAGGCGCCCAGGGACGGGTGGTCCGCCAGGGCCAGCCGAACCTCGGAAAGATCGGCGCCGGTCGCCCGCGCGTAGGAGCGATACACCGGCGCCCGAAGGAACGTCGGGAGTTTTCGGTCAGCGAGCCACCCGCACAGGCGAGAGCATGTCCGCGCGAGGGGCGTCGCCATTCAGTTCTGCTGCACGCCGCCGGCGCCGCCCGCGCCCCCGGCGGCATTCTGCCCGCCCCCGTTGCCGCGACGGCGGCCGTTGGCGCCGCCCGCGATCCCGCCGGGGCCGCCGCCCTGTCCGCCGCCCGGGCCGAAGAAGCGCTCGCCCTCGGTCTGCAGGATCTGGTCGGCGATGGACTGACCGAAGGCCTGGGACAGCTGCTCGGTCTGCCAGGTGCGGAAGGTCTCGAATTGGGTGCGCGCGGTGTCGCGGTCGAAGTTGCCGCCGCGCATGCCCTCGAAGAGCTCCTGGCGCTTGGAGTTGCTGGCCACCATCAAGTCGGCCAGCCGGGCCTCGTCGCCGGGCGAGAGCGTCAGCTCCTTGGCGATGCGCGCGGCGCGGCGCTGGGCGTTTTCCTTCTCTTGCTGCAGGCGGCTGGCCTCGGCCTCGGCCGCCTCGCGGGCCTTCTCCTCGGCCAGCACGGCGAGCACGGCCTGGCGCTGTTCGGGGCTCACCGCCACGCTCCCGGCCGCAACCTCGAGCACGGGCTCGAGCGGCGCGGCGGCGGGCTCCCGGTGGGCCGAGTTGCGCAGGCTCTCCAACTCCAGGGTCATGGCGTCCAGCCGTGAGCTGAGCATCGCCAGCTGATCCCGGGCCCTTTGGGCCTCCAGGGCGGGCCCGGCGTTCCCGGACCCGGTCTCGCTCAGGGTCGCGACCACCACCTCAGGCGAGTTCGAGGCCGAGGCCGAGTTCGAGGTCGAGGCAAGCCGCGTGGCCAGGAAGGCCGAGGCACCCGAGGCGAGGACCACGACGAGGCCGAGAAGCAGATGGATGGGACGCATGGAGGAGACCTGTTGCTGGGGACGGCCCCGTTGCCGGGGCGGCCCATTTGCCGGAGACGGAAGAATAGCGGTTGTGGCGCTGGGCCACGAGGGGCGCGCGGGCCGGAGGATCGCCCCTGGCAACCCCGCGGAGGTGCCTGGTGCCCGTCGGTCGCCGGTGCCCTGTGACGCCCCTGGAACCCGGGCGGGGCGGGCAGGGTTCGAAAAGACCGTGCAAGTCCTCCCCGGCCCGGGACGCGAAGGAGCCCTCCGGGGTGCATGGGGAGTCCCCACGGGTGGACCCAGGGCAGCCCCGCGGCCGCGGGTCGGGGGGCCGCCCGCCCCGCGGAGCCCCCTGAGACCCCCTGAGACCCCCGGTGGCCCCCGGTGGCCCCCCCGCGACCTCGGGACGGGGTCGGGTCGCGGCCTCCCAAGGCGGCGGAGCACCCCGCTCGCCGCACAGGTCCGCCGCTCTTCGGCCGCGGTCGCCCGCGGGCGGCTACGCACACTGCGCCGCGGGAGGCGCTGTCCCCGGAGGCCCGGGTTTGGTCAAGTCCGCCCATGGACCTTCGACTGAGCGAGGAACTCCGCATGGTGCGCGACCTGGCGCGGGACTTCACCGAGAAGCGCGTGCGCCCGCTTTCCGCCCAGATCGAGCGCGAACATCGCGTGCCGCGGGAGTTGATGGACGAGCTGGCCCAGACCGGCCTCTTGGGCGTGGCCATTCCGGAGGAATACGGGGGCGCGGGCCTGGGCGAAACGGGCCTGTGCCTCGTCATGGAGGAAATCACCCGCGGGGATTTTTCCGTGGCGGTGACCTACGGCGCCCATGCCTCCATCGGCGCCATGAGCCTGCAGATCGGCGGATCGAAGGAGCAGAAGGAGCGCTGGCTGCCCCAGTTCGCGGTGGGCTCCGTGCTGGGAGCCTACGCGCTCTCGGAAGCCAACGCCGGCTCCGATCCCGGCGCCATGCAGACCCTCGCCGTGCGCGACGGCGCGGGCTGGCGACTGGACGGGGAGAAGGTCTGGATCACCAACGGCGACATGGCCGATCTGGTGACGGTCTACGCCGTGACCGACCGGGCCAAGCGGGCCCACGGCGGCATCACGGCCTTTCTGGTGCCCAGCGACTCAGCGGGTTTCCGGGTCGGCAAGCGCGAGGAAAAAATGGGCCAGCGCGGGTCCTCGACGGTGACGCTCTCCTTCGAGGGGGTGCGGCTCCCCGACGAGTACCGGCTCGGGGAGGTGGGGGAGGGATTCAAGATCGCCATGGCGACCCTGGATCGAGGACGGCTCACGTTGGGCGCCAATTGCCTGGGTTGCGCCCGGGAGGCCCACGCCCTGTCGGTGTCCTACGCCAACCAGCGCGAGGTCTTCGGGAAGCCCCTCGCCGCCCAGCAGGCGATCCAGTGGATGCTGGCCGACAACGCCACGGAGCTCTTTGCCATGGAAAGCCTGGTCTATCGGGCCGCCCACATGTGCGACCAGGGGGAGCCCTTCAGCCGCGAGTCGGCGATGGTCAAGCTGTTCGCCAGCGAGGCCCTCGGTCGGATCGTGGACCGGGCCGTGCAAATCCACGGCGGCATGGGCTATTCGGCCGAGTTCGTGATCGAGAAGCTCTACCGCGATGCGCGCGTGACCCGCATTTATGAAGGCACCAGCGAGATCCAGCGCATCGTGATCGCGCGCGACGTGCTCCAGCGGGGGGCCTAGGATGTCGCTCCCGTTCGCGGGCCTGCTGGTCGCGGCCCTCCGGCCGCTTTCGGGGACGATCCTCGGGCCGGCCCCCGGGCAGCCCCTCGCATCGGCAACGGATGCGGCCGCCGCCGCAATCCGCATCGCTCCCTCCGGCTCCGCCCCGGCCCACGACCCGCTCCACGGCCTGCTGCCCCTGGCGGGCTTCGGCGGCGCCAAGCTGCTGCTCCTGATCGTGGTGATCGCCCTGCCCCTGATCCTGGTGATCGGGTCCTGGCTGAGACGCTCACGGCCGCGTTGACGCTTTCGGTCGGCCTCGCGTATCCTCTTCGCCCCCGACCTCGGTCCAGGGGTTCCTCCCGCCCCTCCGCGGGGGCGCCCGTGGGCCCCGAGCGTCCAGAGTGCCACCCCGCGCAATCATGAACTCCCGGCCCGATACCGTCGTGATCCTGGCCGCCGGCCAGGGCACGCGGATGAAGAGCCCGGCGGCCAAGGTGCTCGCACCCCTGTGCGGACGACCGATGATCGCCTGGGTGGTCGATCAGGCCTTGGCGCTCTCCCCGACCCGCGTGCTCGTGGTGGTGGGCCACCAAGGGGCGGAGGTGGCGGCCGCCGTCGCGGCCCATTTCCCCGGCCGGCCCATCGAGTGCGTGACCCAGTCGCCCCAGCGCGGCACCGGCCATGCCCTGCAGGTTTGCCTGCCGGTGCTCGGCCCCGATCCGGGCCGCGTGGTGGTGCTCTACGGCGACATGCCGCTCCTGGCGCCGGCGAGCCTGGAGCGCCTGTGCGAGGCCCAGGCCGCCACCGGCGGCGGCGCGGCCCTGCTCACCGCCCTGCCCGCGCAGCCGCGCGGTTTCGGTCGCGTGGTGCGCGCCGCCACGGGAGAGGTGCGCGCATCGTCGAGGAGAAAGACGCCAGCCCCGAGATCAAGGCCCTGCGCGAGGTGAACCTCGGCGTCTACTGCTTCCCCGGCACCGAGCTCCTGCGCATCCTGCCGACCCTGACTTCGGCCAACGCGCAGAACGAGTTCTACCTCACCGACGTGATCGAACGTCTGGTGTCCGGCGGGCGCGCCGTGGGGGCCCTGGTCCTGGAGGACGAGCGCGAGGCCATCGGCGTCAACACCCTGGCGCACCTGGCCTGGCGCGCCAGGAACCGTACGCGATCCTGGAGCGCCACCTCCTGGCGGGGGTTTCGATCGTCGACCCGCGCACCACCTACATCGACCACGGCGTCGAGATCGGTGCCGGCACCACGATCCACCCTTGCACCGTGATCCAGTCCGGGGTCAAGATCGGCGCGGGCTGTGAAATCGGCCCCTTCGCCCCCATCGGGGACGGCTCGGACCTGGAAGACGGCGCCGCAATCGGCAATTTCGCCGAGGTCAACCGCGTTCCCGGTGGTCGGCAAGAAGTCCAAGGCCAAGCACCTCGCCTACCTGGGCGACGCGACCCTGGGCGAACGGGTCAACATCGGAGCGGGCACGATCTTCGCCAACTACGACGGCGCGCACAAGTCGCCACGCCGCGTCGCGGACAACACTTTCCTGGGCTGCGGGATCGATCCTGGTTGCGCCCGTGGACGGGCGAAGGAGCGGTGCCGGGCGCCAGCCCGGTGGTCAAGCGCAACGACCCAGGTCGGCGCGGGCGAACTCTGGGTCGGAGTCCGCGCGCCCAAACCAGAAGCGTCCCAGCGGCCCGCGGGTGCGCCGGAAAGGAAGAGGACCATGGGGTACACGACCGATCGCATCGTGCTCATCTCGGGCACCGCCCACGTCGACCTCTCGCGCGCCATCAGCGCCGAACTCGACCTTCCGATCGCCAACGCCCACGTGGGCCGCTTTCCGGACGGCGAGATCGACATCAAGGTCTACGACGACATCCGCGGCGCGGACGTTTTCCTGATCCAGCCCACCTGTCCCCCGGTCAACGAGAATTGGGTCGAGCTGCTGTTGCTGCTCGACACGCTGCGCCGCGCGAGCGCCGGGCGCATCACGGCGGTGATGCCGTACTACGGGTACGCCCGCAAGGATCGCAAGGACGAAGGGCGAGTGCCGATCAGCGCCAAAGTGGTCGCCAATACGCTGGTCAGCGTCGGCGCCGACCGCTTGTTGACCATGGACATGCACGCGGCCCAGATCCAGGGCTTCTACGACATCCCGGTCGACCACCTGTACGCCAAGCCGGTGCTGATGAAGGCCGTGCGACGTCTGGGCATCGAAAATCCGGTCATCGTGACCCCCGACGTCGGCGGCGTGAAGATGGCGCGCTCCTGGGCCAAAGCCATCGGTGCCGACCTCGCCATCGTCGACAAACGCCGCATTTCGGGTTCCGAGATCGCCGTCGAACACGTGATCGGCCAAGTCGAAGGCCGCAACGTGATCATCGTCGACGACATGATCTCGACCGGCGGCTCGATCTCGGAAGCCGCCGCATCGTGCGCCGCGACGGGGCCAAGAAGATCGTGATCGCCGTGTCCCACGCGGTGTTCTGCGGCCCGGCCGTGGACCGCCTCGACAGCTCGCCCGCCGACAGGATCCTGGTGACCGACACGATCCCGCGACGCGGCGACAATCCCAAAGCACTCGAGGTGGTCAGCGTCGCGCCGTTGCTTGCGCGGGCCATCCGAAACATCCACCGCAGCGAATCCGTCAGCTCGCTCTTCGAAGAACTCCCTTGAGGCGGGCCCACGCTCGGCGACGGGAAACCCTCTTAGGTACTCCCAAGAGCCATGACGACCAAACTCGAAACCGAAGTCCGCCACACCGTGGGCACGCGCTCCGCGCGCAATCTGCGCGCCCAGGGCCGCATCCCCGCCAGCCTGCAGCACACGCCGGAGGCTCGCACCTCAACCTCTCCGTGGACGAGACGCGTTCATTTGACCGCGCGCCGCAAGCACGAACACGTGTTCGAGCTCGACTCGGCGGATGGCGAAGCGCCACCATCCGGTGAACCAGCTGCACTGGGACACCTTCGGCGAGTACATCCAGCACATCGAGTTCCGTCGCGTCGACCTGACCAAGAAGGCGCGCGTCGAAGTGCCGCTCGAGTTCGTCGGCCACCCGAAGGGCGTGCTGAACCACCTGGTGACGCGCATCGCCGTTTCGACCCTGCCCACCTCGATCCCCGACATGATCGAGTGCAGCGTCGCCGACCTGGAGATCGGCGGCTCCGTGCTGCCGCGAAGAGCGATCAAGATGCCGGAACAACGTCGACGGCCTCGGAGCCGGACCTGCTTCTGGCACGCATCTCGGCCATCAAGATCGAGGTGGTCGAGGCCGCGCCTGTGGCCGCCGAGGGTGCCACCGTGGCCGCCCCGGTCGCCGCCGGCAAGACCGAGGCCGGCGCGCCCGCGGCGGGTGCCGCCGCCAAGCCGGAGGCTGGCAAGAAGGACGCCCCCCCGGCCAAGAAGTAGCGGGCCGCGAGGCCGAGCCATGCACCACGGGTCCCCGGCGAACCGGGGGCCCGTGGTTTTTTCGTCTCGTGCGCCCGCGGGCCGGCCCTGGGCCGTCCAGGAGGGCGCCTCGGCCGCCGCAGGGGCGCGCGGGCCCGGCTCCGACCGGGGCGGCGGGCGGTGGGGGCCGTCCCCGCGCCCTTGCCCTCGCCGCGGCGGTCCGTATACTCCTCGACCCTCCAATGGAAGGACAGGGACGGCTCCTCGTCGGCCTGGGCAACCCCGGTTCCCAGTACGACTGGACTCCGCACAACCTGGGCTTCCATGTGCTCGACCATCTGGCGGCACGGGAGGGATGGATCTTTGAACCGGCTGCCCGTCTGGAAGGGGGTCACGGCCTGGGGAAGTTCGTGTTCGCGCGCGCGGGAACGCACGCGTGGCTCGTCAAGCCCCTGACCTACATGAACCTCTCCGGCCAGGTGGTCCATCCCCTGTCCCGCCACCTGGGAGTGGCTCCGGCGTCGGTGCTGGTCGTCTACGACGACCTGGACCTCTCCCTGGGCGCTCTCCGCATCCGCCCCCAGGGCGGCCACGGCGGTCACAACGGGATGAAATCGATCGCCGAAGCGCTCGGCACCGATCGTTTCCCACGCCTGCGCGTCGGGATCGGCAGGCCGAGAACCGATGCGGCGCGCTATGTGCTCGAACCGTTTTCCCCGTCGGGACGGGTCGAGGCCGAAATCTCGGTGGCCCAGGCCAGCGACTTCTGCCTCGACTGGATCCGCGGCGAGGAACTCGACCGGGCCATGACGCGGTACCACAGCCGCTGGAACCAGGACGCGGGCTAGCCCCGTCCGCACACACGAAGAAGGAATCGAGCTTGAATCAATACGAAGGGATGTTCCTCCTGGACAACCAGGTGGTGCGTGCGGACTACAAGGCTGCCAAGGCCTTGGTGACCGACATGCTGAAGAAGCACGGCGCGGAAATTACCTGCGCCCGTCGCTGGGATGAGCGCCGGCTGGCCTATCCGATCCAGGGGCGCCTGCGCGCCACGTACCTCTTGACCTACTTCAAGGTCCCGGGTTCGGCGATCGTCGGCATCCGTCGCGACGCGGAACTGGACGAGCGCATCCTGCGCAACCTGCTGATCTCCGTGGAGGAGGTCCCGGCCAAGGAACTCGAACTGGGCCTGGCCGAGGGCGACGACTACGCGCCGCCGCCGCCGCCGGCCGACGACGCCATCGACCGTGAGGAGCCCCTGGTGGGCGCCCTGGTCCCCGAAGACGGTGAATCCCCCGAACTGGAGGGCGTCGCCGAGGACGTTCCCGCCAGCCTGAACGACATCGAGGAGGTGTGAGATGGGAATGAAAATTGCCGCCAAGCCGCGCGCGCCGTTGGTCCCCGTGGGCCGCAAGCGTTGCGACGATCCGCGCATCGACTACAAGGACATCGCCTACCTGGCGAAGTTCATGACGCCCCAGGCCCAGCTGCAGAGCCGGCGCCGGACGAGTTTCTGCGCCCAGTGCCAGCGCCAGCTCAAGCAGTCGGTCAAGCGGGCGCGTTTCATGGGCCTCCTGCCTTTCGTCGGCTGAGCGGAGCGAAAGAACCATGTCGAAGAACATCGAAGTCCTCCTGCGCGACCACGTCGACGCCCTCGGTGAGTGCGGCGACGTCGTGCGCGTGCGTTCGGGCTACGCCCGGAACTACCTGTTGCCCCTGGGGCTCGCCACCGAGGCCACGCCCGAGAACAAGAAGCTGATGGAGCGCCGCCGGGTCAAGCTCGACGCGGTCGCGGCCATCGAGAACGCCGAAATGGACGCCTGGATCGCCCAGCTCGCCGGCACGGTGGTCACCACCACCGAGCGCGCCGATGCCCAGGGGCACCTGTTCGGCTCGGTCAACGCGGCGGCCATCGTCGGCCTGCTGGCGGCCGCCGGCCACAAGGTCGAGGAGAAGAACGTGCGCCTGGAAGCCCCCCTCAAGACGGTGGGCGAGCACACGGTCAAGATCCACGTCCACAAGGACCGCAACGCCGAGGTCAAGGTCGTGATCGCCGCCGGCGCCTGAGCCGCCGGACCCGCTCCCTCCGCGGCGCGCGCTCCTCCCCCGGGAGAAGCGCGCGCCGCTTTTCTGGGGGGGGCCGCTGGGATATCCTGCGAGCGCGCCAGAGCCGGCGCCCGATCCGATGACCGACGCAGACCATCCCGAGCGCGTCGCTCCGCACAACGAGGACGCCGAGCAGTCGATCGTGGGCGCGCTGTTGCTCGCCCCCGACCGGATCCCCGAGGTCAGCGAGGCCCTGCAGCCGGAGGACTTCTACAGCAAGCGCCACCGGGCGGTGTTCGAGTCCCTGATGCGCCTGGCCGACCGCAACGCCGACGTGACGTTCGTCACCGTGGGCGAGGATCTGCGCGCGGCCGAGACCTTCCAGATGGTCGGCGGCACCGAGGCACTGATCGACCTGGCCAACCGCATGGTCTCGGCGGCCCACCTGGCGCACCACGTGCGCATCGTGGCCGAGCTGAGCGAGCTGCGGCGCCTGATCGAGTCCTCGACCGAGATCATCGAGGAGGCCTACCAGACGCGGCCCGACGGCGAGAGCGTCAAGAAGCTGCTCGACGACGCCGAGCATCGCATCTTCCAGATCTCCCGCGCCCGGGGCAACGCCGGCGCCGACCCGATCCGCGAGGTGCTGAGCGAGACGTTCAAGCGCATCGACTCGTCCTCCCACCGTGCGGACGTGACCGGGCTCAACACGGGCTTCTACGAGCTCAACGACAAGCTCTGCGGGCTCAATGCGGGCGACCTGATCATCATCGCGGCGCGGCCTTCCATGGGCAAGACGGCCTTCGCGCTGAACATGATCGAGCACGCCGCCCTCACCCGGCCGGGCTTCCTGGACGTGGACCCCACGGTGCTGCTCTTCAGCCTGGAAATGGGCAAGCACCAGATCGTCAGCCGCATGCTCTGCTCTCGCGCGCGCGTCGACGCCCACAAGCTGCGCACGGGCCGCCTCCCGGCCGAGGACTACACCGACCTGACGGTCGCCGCCGACGACCTGCAGAAGGGCAAGATCTTCATCGACGACAGCCCGAACCTGTCGGTGATGGCCCTGCGCGGCCGCGCGCGGCGCATGAAGGCCAAGCACGGCCTGCACCTGATCGTCGTGGACTACCTGCAGTTGATGACGCACCCCAAGGCCGAGAGCCGCCAGATGGAGATCAGCGCCATTTCGCGCTCACTCAAGGCCCTGGCCCGGGAGCTGGAGGTTCCGGTGATCGCCCTGGCGCAGCTTTCGCGCGCCGTGGAATCCCGGGAACCGCCGCGGCCGATGCTCTCGGACCTGCGTGAATCCGGATCCATCGAGCAGGACGCCGACGTGGTGATGCTGCTCTACCGCGCGGAGTACTACCCCAAATTCGCCACGGACGAGAACAAGGGCAAGGCGGAGGTGATCATCGCCAAGCACCGCAACGGGCCCACCGGCACGGTGACCCTGAACTTCTTCCCGCAGCACATGCGCTTCGAGAATCCGGAACTGTCGATCGCCGAGCCGGTTTTCGCGTGAAGGGCGGCACTCGCGCAGCGCACGCGGCGGCCCAGGGCGCCGCGCGGCAGCCCTCCAGGCTCCTCGGTGCGTGGCTCTTCCTGCAGGCCTTCGGCGCGCTCCTGCCCCCGGCCGGCGCCTCCTCCGCGCCTGTCCTGCCCCAGGACCCGGCGAGCAGGCCGCCCGTCACGGCGACCGGCGGCTCCGGCACGCCCCAAGAGGGGGCTCCGGAACAGGGGCCCTCGGCCGTGCCGGCCGCTCCCGTGGTCCGCCGCATCACGGTCGAGGGCGCCCAGCGCTACACGGAGAGCCAGCTGATCAGCGCCCTGGGGCAGGCCCTGGGGGCGCCCCTGGACGAGGCGGTCGTCGACAACGGCCTGCGCACCCTGTGGTCCAGCTTCCACGTGCGCGCGGAAGTGCGTCGGCGCCAGTTGGCGCCCGCCTCCCTTGGCGCCACCCCCGAGATCGAGCTGCTGCTGGTCGTGGTGGAGATGACCTCCGACCGCAAGCCCAGGTTCGTGGGCAACGCGGACATCGACGAGGACACGCTTCGCAAGTGGGCGCTGCTGGAGGACAAGGTCGAGCTGTTCGAGTACCAGGCGAATCGCGTGCGCCAGCGCCTCCTGGAGGGGTATCGCCGCGAGGGCTACGCCTGGGTCGAGGTGGAGTGCCACTCGCGCGCCTCCTCCGCGACCGCCGGGGCGGATCCGCAGGCGGGAGCGGCGGCGGCCCCCGGCCTCCAGTCGGGCCTCCAGTCGGCCCTCCTGTCAGCGTCGATGACCGACATCGTGTTCGAGATCCGCGAGGGCCCACAGGTGCGCGTCAAGGCCTACGAGATCGTCGGCAACCGCTCCATGCCGGAGCGCGGAGTGCTGTTCTGGAGGGAGGGCCTGGAGATCTTCTCCGACCTGCAGCTCACGGCCCCCTGGGCCTTCCATTGGTGGGGCAGCGCCTTCGTGCAGGAGACCCTCGACGCCGACGTGCAGTCGATCCGCAATGTCTACCGCGAGCGCGGCTGGCTGGATGCGCGCGTGACCAGCGAACTGGCCTGGAACGCGGACCGTTCGGAGGTGAGGATCCGGATCCTGATCGACGAAGGCGAGCCCTACGTCGTCGACCAGGTGGCGATCGAGTTCCTGGAATTCGTGCGCCAGAACGGCGACTGGACCCTCAAGCCCCTGGCCGCCGGTCCGGGCCAGCCGCGCTTCGAGGCGGCGCAGCTCCTGGAGAAGTGCGAGCTCAAGCCGGGCATGCGCTACGAGGACATCAAGGTCCTGCGGGACCGCCAGTTGATCGGCGAGTTCTACGGCGAGAAGGGGCACCTGTCCCACGATTCGCTGCCCCCGGACGTGCGCTTCGAATTCCTGCGCGAACCGGATCTGTTCACGAACCCGCGCGAGCACAAGCTGCGGGTCACCTACCGCATCGTGGAGGGCCGTCCCTTGACCCTGCGCGAGATTTCGTTCGCCGGCGCGAGCCACACTCGCGACGAGGTGCTGCGCCGCGAGGTCAGCGTCTTCCCGGGCGGCAAGGCCGACCAGAAGGAGATCAGCCGCAGTCGCTCGCGCATCGAGGGCACCGGTTTCTTCAGCGACCAGATCACGCCCGAGAACCACCAGGACCCGACCTACCGCTTCCTCGAGGTGCCCGGCTCCAAGGACCTGATCGACCTGGAGTTCCAGGTGCAGGAGGGCCGGGTGGTCGACTTCAACATCGCCGGCGGGATCGACTCCAACGAGGGCGTGTTCGGCCTGATTTCGCTCTCGCTGCGCAACTTCGATCTGATGGATGCGCCCTCGAAGTGGACGCGCACCCTGAGCGAGATGTTCCGCAAGGAGGCCTTCCACGGCGGCGGTCAGCGCATCGACCTGGAGCTCTCGCCCGGCACGCGCGTCTCGCGGGCGCGCCTGCACTTCAACGACCCGGACATCTTCAGCCGCTACCTGGAGCCGATCTCCTTCGACTTGGACCTGCAGCGCTCGGTGCGCATCTGGCGCACCCACGACGAGGACCGCTTCCGCAAGGAGATCAAGTTCGGCCGGCGCTTCGGCTTCGACACCTTCGCCTCGGTGGGACTGGTGCACACCGACCTGGAGCTTTTGGGCATCAACACCCAGTCGCCGCCGACCGCCGTGGTGCGCCAGGAGCGGCTGGGCGAGACCGTGCTCGCGGGCATCAGCCTGGACGCTTCCACCCGCGATCTGGACAACCTGATCTCGCCCCACCAGGGCTGGAAGGCGAGCCTGCGCAACGTGGCCCTGACCGAGGGCCTGGGCAGCGACTTCGAGTACCTGCGCAGCGAAGTGGGCCTGGACGGCTATCTGCCCACCGGCACCAAGGACGACGGCACGGTGCACGTGCTGCACCTGGAGCTGGACGCCGGGGTCATGCTTCCCTACGGCGACACCGACGAGGTGCCCTACACCGAGCGCTACTTCCTGGGGGGCTCCTCGACTCTGCGCGGCTTCGCCCAGCGGGGTGCCGGCGACCGGGCCGGCGACCTCCTGGGGAACCCCACGAGCTTCGCCGAGGGGGGCGAGAGCTACTTCTCGGGCACGCTGGAATGGCTCTACCCGCTCTACTCCCAGGTCGTGCCGGGCAGCTACAAGGCCGTGGAGGCCCTGCGCGGGGCCCTGTTCGTGGACCTGGGGGCCCTGGGGGACTCGGCGGGGAACCTGGACCTGGAACGCACGCGGGCCAGCGTCGGCTTCGGCATCGGCCTGGCGCGACCCCTGCCGATCCAGCTCAACTTCGGCTTCCCCGTGCGGCGCTTCGCCGGGGACGAGCGACAGACCTTCACGTTCAGCATCGGGCTCACGTTCTGAGCTCCCGCGCCGCCCCCGGGCCCTGAAGCTCGGCGGGTCCCAGGACCGGCGCGCCGCCGCGCCTCCCCGGGGCCGTGGAACCGCCGGCGCGGGGCGCCCGTGGTTTGACAGGCGGCTCGCCGTGGGCTACCCCTGTGCTCCTCGCAACGCACTCCCCGCACCGTAGGGGAGGCGCGGGACCCACGGATCTGGGTTCGCGACCATGACGACGCGCACACTCTTCGAATTGGCCCAGGCCTGCGGGGCGACGCTGGAAGGCGACGGCTCGCGGTCCATTCGCGGCCCTGCCAGCCTGCGCGACGCGGGAGAGGACGAGATCTCGTTCTGCGGCTCGGCCAAGCTCTCCCGTGAATTGGAGCGCACGCGCGCCGCCGCCGTGCTCGTGCCCCACGAATTTCCCGTGGCGCGCAGGGATCTGGCGCTGCTGCGCTGCGCGCAACCCAGCCGGGCCTTCGACGCGGTGGTGCGCCTGTTCGCGCCGCCGCCGCCGGCGGCACCCGCGGGGATCCACCCCAGCGCGGTGGTGGAGCCGGGCGTGGAGCTCGGCCCGGGCGCCAGCATCGGCCCCTTGTGCCACGTGGGCCGCGGGGCCCGCATCGGTGCCCGCACCGTGCTGCGCGGCCGCGTCTCCGTGGGCGAGGGCGCGGTACTCGGCGCCGACTGCGAGTTGCACCCCGGCGTCGTGCTGTACCCCCACGTGCGCCTGGGCGAGCGCTGCATCCTGCACGCCGGCGCGGTGCTGGGTGCCGACGGCCACGGCTTCGAGCCCACGCCCCAGGGCTGGGTCAAGGTGCCCCAGGGCGGCACCGTGATCGTCGAGGACGACGTGGAGATCGGCGCCAACACCACCATCGACCGCGCGCGCTTCGGCGCCACGCGCATCGGTCGGGGCAGCAAGCTCGACAACCTGGTGCACATCGCCCACAACGTGGTGCTCGGCGAACACGGCATGCTGGTCGCCCAGGTGGGGGTGGCGGGCTCCACGCGCATCGGCCGGGGCGTGGTGATCGGCGGCCAGGTGGGCATCGCCGGCCACATCGAGCTGGGCGACGGCGTGCAGATCGGCGGCGGCGCCGGAGTCACGCGCAGTTTTCCGCAGGGCGTCGAACTCTGGGGCTACCCGGCGCGGCCGATCCAGGAGGCCCTGCGCGGCATGGCCTTCGTCTCCAAGGGGGAGAGTGTGCTGCGGCGCCTGCGGGACCTGGAGGCGCGCGTCGCCGGCCTGCCCGCGGGAGGCCCCGCTCCCGGCCCGGCCCATCCCCCCTACGCAACCAAGGACGAGGACCAACGATGACGCGACTGCAGAAGACGATCCGCACGCCGATCGAGTTCTCCGGCGTCGGGCTGCACTCCGGAGCCACCGTCAAGGGCCGCATGCTGCCCGCGCCCCAGGACACGGGTGTCGAGTTCGTGCGCACGGACCTGCCGGAGGCCTCGCCCATTCCGGCGCGCATCGCCTACCGCACGGCCATGGACCGGCGCACGCGCCTGGAGAAGGGCGAGGCGCGGGTCGACACGGTGGAGCACCTGCTGTCGGTCTGCCACGGCCTGGGCATCGACAACCTGCGCGTCGAACTCGACGGCCAGGAGGTGCCCGGCCTGGACGGCAGCGCGCTGGGCTTCGTGGCCTTGATCGAGCAGGCGGGGCTGGTGGAGCAGCGCGCCGAGGCCAAGACCCTGCGGCTCGAGCGGCCGATCTACGTGCGCGAGGGGCCCGTGACCCTGGTGGCCCTGCCCTCGGAAGAACCGCGGCTTTCCCTGGAGTACTTCGCCGCCTTCGACGAACCCGGCGTCGAGTCGGGTTCGCTGTCGCTCGCCGTGGATCGCGACACCTTCGTCCGCGAGATCGCGCCGGCGCGCACGTTCTGCCTGGCCTCGGAGGTGCCCAAGCTCCAGGCCGCGGGCCTGGGCAAGGGCGCCACCCGCGAGAACACCCTGGTGCTGGGGGATCCGGCCACGAAGATGCGACTGTCCGCCGAGCCGGTGCGCCACAAGCTGCTCGACCTCCTGGGGGACCTGTTCCTGCTGGGGGCGGACCTGCACGCCCACGTGATCGCCACGCGCTCGGGCCACGCCACCAACGCGGAGCTGGTGCGCCGGCTCGACGCCGTGCTGCAGGGGGAGGAGGTGGGCGGGCTGGTCCGGCGCGAGTCGGGCCTCGACGTGCGCGAGATCATGCGCATGCTGCCGCACCGCTATCCGTTCCTGATGATCGACCGCGTGATCGAGCTCGACGGCTACCAGCGGGCGGTGGCGGTCAAGAACGTCTCGATCAACGAGCCCTTCTTCCAGGGCCACTTCCCCCAACCAGCCGATCATGCCCGGCGTGCTGCAGCTGGAAGCCATGGCGCAGCTCGCCGGCGTGCTGATGCTGCGCAAGCTCGAAAACACCGGAAAACTCGCGGTTTTGTGGTCCATCGACAAGGTCAAGCTGCGCGGCGCGGTGGTCCCCGGAGACCAGCTGCGCATCGAAGTGGAGACCGTGCGCCTGAAGGACCAGGTGGGCCAGGTCCGCGGTGTCGGCACGGTCGCCGGCCGCGTCGTCTGCGAAGCCGTGCTGACATTCACCCTGATCGACGCCTGAGGAAACCATGGCCACAGAAGTCCACTCCACCGCGGTCGTGCACCCCGATGCCCAGCTCGGCGTCGACGTCACCATCGGCCCCTACAGCGTCGTCGGAGCGCGCGTGCGCATCGGCGACCGCACGCGCCTCGGCCCCCACGTGGTGGTCGACGGCGTGACCAGCCTGGGCAGCGACAACTTCGTGGTGGGCCAAGCCAACCTCGGCGGCCCGCCCCAGGACCTCTCCTACAAGAACGAGCCCACGCAGCTCGAGATCGGCGACCGCAACACGATCCGCGAGTTCGTCACGATCAACCGCGGCACGGTCAAGGGCGGGGGCATCACGCGCATCGCCAGCGACTGCCTGTTCATGGCCTGCTCCCACGTGGCCCACGACTGCGAGGTGCGCGAGCGCGTGATCATGGCCAACTGCGTGCTCCTGGCCGGCCACTGTTACGTGGGCGAGGGCGCCAACATCTCCGGCGCCGCCGCGGCCCACCACTTCGTGACCATCGGCGCCTACGCCTACATCGGCGGCATGACCCGCATCAACCAGGACGTGCCGCCCTTCATGCTCCTGGAGGGCCACCCGGCCCGCGTGCGCGGCGTCAACGAGATCGGCCTGCAGCGCGCCGGCTTCGCCCTGGCCGACATCGAGCGGCTGTGGACCGCCTTCCGCTCCCTGTATCGCTCGGGGGATCCCAAGCGTCGCACCATCGACCGCCTGCGCGCCGACGAGGCCAATCCCCAGCTCGTGCGCGACCTGCTCGACAACCTCGAGCGCACGGAGCAGGGCCAGAAGGGCCGCTTCCGCGAGAGCCTGCGGGCCGAGTTCCGCAAGCAGGGCGAGGCGCGCATCCTGGGGCAGGGGGGGGCATGAGCCCGGCTCCCCTGCGGGTGGCCGTGATCGGCGTGGGCCACCTCGGCCGCTTCCACGCCAAGATCCACGCCGAGAATCCCCGGGCGGAGCTGCTGGGAGTGGTGGACGCCAACCCGGAGCGCGCCGCGAGCATCGCCGCCGAGGCCCGCACGCGGGCCTTCAGCCGCGTCGAGGACCTGCCGGCCGTGGATGCCGTCTCGATCGCCGTGCCCACGGTGCACCACGCGGCGGTCGCCGTGCCGCTGCTCGAGCGCGGGGTCTCCTGCCTGATCGAGAAGCCCCTGGCCTCCAGCGTGGAGGACGCCGACCGGATCCTGGAGGCTGCCGCCCGCGGCGGCGCGCGCGTGGCCGTGGGCCACGTGGAGCGCTTCCAGCCCGGCCTGCGCAAGGTGCGCGAGCTGGGCCTGCGCCCCAAGTTCATCGAGTGCCACCGGCTGGCCCCGTTTTCCTTCCGCAGCATGGACATCGGGGTGGTCCACGACCTGATGATCCACGACCTCGACCTGGTGCTCGACCTGATGGGCAGCGAGGTGGTCTCCCTGGATGCCGCCGGAGGGGCGATCCTGACCGACAACGAGGACGTGGCCAGCGTGCGCCTGGTGTTCGAGAACGGCGCCCGGGCCAACGTGACCGCGAGCCGCGCTTCGCTGCAACCCATGCGCCGCTTCCGCATGTTCTCCCCGGAGAGCTACGTGAGCCTGGACTTCCAGAAGAACTACGGCCTGCTGGTCAGGAAGGGCCCCAAGTGGGAGGAGGGCCGGCTCGACCTGCGGCGCATGGACCCCGCGGAGCTGGCCAAACGCCCGGATTTCCTGACCAAGGACCTGCTGGAGGTGGTCGAGCTGGAGCTTTCCGCCGAGCAGCGCCCCCTGCAGGCCGAGATCGACTCCTTCCTGCGCGCCGTTCAGGAGGGCCGCGAGGTGGAGGTCACCGGCCACGACGGACGGCGCGCGCTGGTGCTCGCCGACCGCATCGCGGCGGAAATCCGCGCGCAGGCGTGGTAGAACGCTGCGCCGATGAGCGCCCCGCCGAGCCCCGTCCGACGCTTCGATCCCCTGCCCCCTGATCTGGGCGCGCGGCCCGCCGCGGCCGAGGAGCAGGTGTTGGCGCAGTGGCAGGCCGAGCAGACCTTCGAGGCCCTGCAGGCCGCGCGGGCGCAGGCCCCGGCCTTCGTCTTCTGGGAGGGGCCGCCCACGGCCAACGGCCGCCCCGGGATCCACCACGTGCTGGCGCGCACGCTCAAGGACACGGTCTGCCGCTACCAGTCCATGTTCGGCAAGCAGGTCGAGCGCAAGGCGGGCTGGGACACCCACGGCCTGCCCGTGGAGCTGGAGGTCGAAAAGGCGCTCTCGATTTCGGGCAAGCCCCAGATCGAGAAGTACGGGATCGCCGCCTTCAACGCCAAGTGCCGCGAATCCGTCTGGAAGTACCGCGAGGAGTGGGAGCGGCTGTCCGCGCGCATCGGCTACTGGCTCGACTACGGCCATCCGTACGTGACGTACGCGCCCGAGTACGTCGAGTCGGTGTGGGCGCTCCTGGCGGCCTTCCACCGGCACGGACTGGTCTACCGCGGCAAGCGCGTGCTGCCCTACTGCGGCCGCTGCGGCACGGGCCTCTCGTCCCATGAGCTGGGCCAGCCCGGCGTGTATCAGGACGTGCTGGATCCCAGCGTTCACGTGCGCTTTCCGCTCGTGGAGCCGGCGGGGGAGGAGCGCGAGAGCCTGCTGGCCTGGACCACCACGCCCTGGACCCTGCCCTCCAACGTGGCCCTGGCCGTGCACCCCGAGCGCGAGTACGTGCGCGTGCGCGTCCCGCTTCCCGTGGCCAAGGGCGAAGCGCCGGGCAGCGCCGGCCACGAGATCCTCTGGCTGGCGGCGGAACGCGCCGCCGCCGTGCTGGGCAAGGGCTTCGAGGAACAGGCGCGGCTCTCCGGGCGCGAACTCGCGGGACGGGCCTACCACGCGCCCTACTCCGCGCGCACGCCCGCGGCCCGTGGCTTCCTTCCCGCCGCGCCCTGGACGCCGCCGGAGGTGGACCCCGGCGCGTGGAAGCCGGAAGCCGCGGCCGTCCACCGCGTCGTGCTCGCCGACTACGTCACGGTGGAGGACGGCACCGGCATCGTGCACCAGGCGCCGGCCTACGGCGCCGACGACTGGGCCACGGCCCAGCGCGAGAGGCTCCCGGTCTACGTCGCCGTCGGCCCCGAGGGCAAATTCGTGGTCGACGTGGGCGGCGCCCGCGCCGGCACCTTCTTCAAGGAGGCCGACGATGCCTTGATGGAGGACCTCAAGGCCCGCGGGTTCCTGTTCCGGAAATCCCGCGAGAACCACAGCTACCCGCACTGCTGGCGCTGCAGCACGGCGCTCTACTATTTCGCGGCGCCCGCCTGGTACATCCGCACCACGGCGGTCAAGGAGCGCATGCAGGCCTCCAACGCGACGGTCCAGTGGGTGCCGCCCGAAGTGGGCACCAAGCGCTTTGGCGAGTGGCTCTCCAACAACGTCGACTGGAACATCTCCCGCGATCGCTACTGGGGCACGCCGCTGCCCTTCTGGGTCTGCGACGGGTGCTCCGCCGAACGGGCGGTGGGCAGCGCCGCCGAGCTGGCGCGGCTCGCCGGGGCGCTGCCCGCGGACTTCGACCATCACCGGCCATCCATCGACCAGCCCAGTTTTCCCTGCGAAAAGTGCGCGGGGACCCTGCGGCGCACGGCCGCCGTGCTCGACTGCTGGTTCGATTCGGGCGCCATGCCCTTCGCCCAGCACGGCTGGCCCCTGGCCCCGGGCAGCGCCGAGCGTCTGGCGAAGCAGTACCCGGCCGACTTCATCTGCGAGGGCCTGGACCAGACCCGCGGCTGGTTCTACACGCTGCACGCGATCGGCAGCCTGGCACAGTCGATCCCCGAGCTCGGCCTTCCCGCGGGAGGCGTGTACAAGAGCTGCCTCGTCAACGGCCTCGTGCTCGACAAGGACGGGGTCAAGATGTCCAAGCGCCTGGGCAACGTGATCGACCCCTGGAAGGTGATCGAGGAGCACGGCGCCGACGCGGTGCGCTGGTACCTGATCGCGTCGGCAGCGCCCTGGCTGGCGAAGAAGTTCGACCCGGCCGCGCTGGCGGAGACGCGCCGGCGCTACTTCGGCACGCTGCAGAATTCCTACGGTTTCCTGCGCGAATACGCGCGCATCGACAAGTTCGATCCCCAGGACCCCCGCATTCCGAGCCTGGCGGCGCGACCGGAGATCGACCGCTGGCTCACCAGCCGCGCCCACTCGACCATCGCCGAGGTGCGCGCCGGGGCCGCGGCCTACGATCTGACGCGCGCCGCGCGGGCCCTGGAGGCCTTCGTCGTCGACGAGCTCTCCAACTGGTACATCCGCCGCAATCGACGCCGCTTCTGGAAGAGCGAGTCGGGCGCGGACAAGCTCTCGGCCTTCGCCACGCTGCACGAGGCCCTGCGCACCGTGGCCTTGCTCTCGGCTCCGATCACTCCGTTCTTCGCGGAGATGCTCTGGCGGCGCCTGGGGGGCCTGGGCAGCGTCCACCAGGAGTTGCTGCCGGAGTCCGACGCGGCGCGCATCGATCGCGGCCTGGAGGGCTCCATGGAGATCGTCCAGCGCCTGGTGGTCATGGGGCGCGCCCTGCGGGAGAAGGCCGGCCATCGCGTGCGCCAGCCCCTGCGGGCGATCCACGTGCGCGCGTCGCGGCCCCGGGACCTGGAGCTCCTGGGCACCGGCTTCGCCTCCCTGCAGATTCTCGACGAACTCAACGTCAAGTCCTTCGGCAGCCTGGGGGCCGACGACGGCAAGCTCTGCCGGCTGTCCGCCAAGGCCAATTTCAAGCTGCTCGGCAAGCGCTTGGGCGGCCGCATGAAGGCCGCTGCCCTGGCCATCGAGTCCCTGCCCGCCGCGGACCTTTCGCGCCTGCGGGCCGGCGGTCTGGCCGAGGTCGTGGTCGAGGGCGAGACCGTGCAGCTCACGGCGGAGGATGTGCTGGTGACCGTGGAAAGCCAGGCCGATTTCGACGTGGAAACGGACGGCCGCTTCGTCGTCTGGCTCGACACGGCCCTCGACGACGAATTGCTCGCGGAAGGGTTCGCGCGCGAATCGGTGAACCGCATCAACGGCCTGCGCAAGGACCGGGGGCTCGCCATCGACGAGCGCATCGAGCTGGCGCTCCATCCGGGCGGCGAGGCGCCGGCGACCCTGGAGGCGGCCCTGCGGCGCCACCGCGAGTTCATCGGTGCCGAGGTACTGGCCGTGCGCGTGACGGTCGAGCCGGCCGCCGCGCCCCTGCCCCAGGGGGCGGAGTCCTTCGACCTGGGCGGAGGCCGCAGCCTCGGCGTGGTGCTGACCCGGGCCCCCGGGGCCTGAGGCGGCCCCTGCGCCCAGCGGGGGCCCCCGGCGTTCGCCCCAGGGCAGCCCGGCCCGCCCGCCCCACGGGCGCTCGCCCCCGTGGACGCCGGGCCGGGCCGACCGCTGGGGTCCCACGGCGCCGGCTGGAACCGCGGGGACCGCCCTCGCACGGCCGCACCCCGGGTGCTAGCGTGGTTCCCGAGGGATGTCCCTGGCTTCGCAGGTGACCCGGCCAATCCCCCGGGCCCTACAAGCATCCACCGGGCCCTGTTCTATCGCCGCCTTTGCGCGGCGTGTTGGGCCCCCCTGAGCCTTCGGGTTCCGGGTCAGCGCCGGCACGGCAAGGCTGGGGCTCCCTCACACCACCGCCCCGGGGAGCCTGGCTCCTTTCCCGGCCGGGACCGTGGCGGCGGTTCGGTCGCTCCCGCGAGCCGACGGGCTCGCCGTGCCGCGAAGTGGTCCCCCGAGGCAGTTCCGAGCGCCGGCGCACCCACGGCCCGCGTGCCCCACTCCACGGGTTCAGCCCCAGCCCGTCGTCGGAGTGCGGCCTTCGGTTCCGGGGGGAGCCGGGAGCGGCGCGGGAGGCGGCGGGCCCTGCCGCGAGATTCGCGGCCGCCCGCAGCTCCAGGAGTGGTCGGGACCGACTACGCCCGCGAGGCCTGGCTCGGCCGCGCCCGCGCGGATCGCGCCACTGCCTCGAACTGCGGCTTCTCGACCGCTACGATCCGCTCGCGCCGGTGGAAGTCCGCGATCCGCCGAGCTTGACGCGTCCCGCACGGCGATCGCGTGATTCGTTTCGCGGCGCCTGTGCGTAGGGGATGACGACATGAGGCTTTTCTGGGGCTTGGGTTTTGCGCTCGTGGTGGCGCTTGGATTCTGGGTCGGCTTCCGTGGACGGGGCCAGGTCGAAGGCCACGAAAGCTCAGGATTCCTCGATGAATCCAGCGTTTCCGAGCGTTCCGACCCGGCCCTGGGCGCAGCCGCCGCCGGTGCCCCCGGTGCCGCCTGGGCCGCCGGTGCCGCCGGTGCCGCCGGCGAGCAGGGACCCACGGGTCCTACGGGATCCGCGGGCAAGGGGGCCGTCGGCAAGGGACAGGCACCGGCGCCGAACCCCGCCGCGGCGCCTGCCTCCGCCAAGGCCGCCCCGGCCGCGCCTCTCGCGACGCTCCCCGCGGCGCGGGCTCTCCAGGGCAGCGAGGAGGAAATCGAGATTGCAGCGATCCTGCTCCATCGGCCCTGGAGCGAGGTCAGCGTGCGCCTGGGCCAGAGTCGTCTGCCCGAGGATCGCCGGAACCTCTTCGCGGCGGTGTCCGCCTCACTGGCGGGGGACCGTGAGCGGGCCCAGGGTTTCGCCAAGGGCCTCGACAAGTCCGACGAACTGAGCGCTCGCGAGCGTGCGCTGCTTGCCTCCGCTCTGCAGGCCGCGCCCGTCGCGCCCGTGGCCGCCGCCGCGGGGACGGATTCGGTGGCGGCGATGGCGATCACGCTGGCGCTGCGGGCACGCGACGGTGCCCGGATGCTCGCCGCCGGCCGGCATGCGGAGGCGGCCTCGGCCTTCTCGGAGGTCCTGCTGGGAGATGCTCTGGCGAACTGGCCCTCCGATCGAACGGCCCTGCAGCGCTGGAGCGACGGCCTGAATCAGGCCCAGGCCGGGCACCGCTGGAACGTGAAGGGCAACTGGCCTTCGGTCACGATCACCGTGAAGTCGGGCGACAGCCTGACCTCGCTGCGGCAAAGAGCCCTCAAGGAACACTCCGGACTGCTGCTCTGCACCGGGCTGATCCAGCGCGTGAATCAGCTGCGAAACGAGAAGGATCTGCACCCGGGCGACGTGCTGCGGCTGCCCACGGATCGCGCCCACATGGTCGTGGACATCTCCACCCGATGGGTGCTGTACATGATGGGCAACGAGGTGGTCTCCGCCTGGGAAGGCGGCGTCGGCAAGCCGGGGAACGACACCGTGCCGGGGAACTACGTGATCGGCGGGAAGCTCAAGAACCCCACCTGGTTCCGCCCCGGCGCGAAGCCGGTGCCCTTCGGGGATCCGGAGAACCCCTTGGGAACGCGCTGGCTGGCGTGGCTCAGCAACGGCGTGGACTCGAGCCTGGGTTTCCACGGCACCACCGACCCCTCGAGCGTGGGGGGGGCGGTCAGCTCCGGGTGCATCCGCATGCGCAACGAGGACGTCGAGGTGCTCTACGAGATCCTCCCGGAGAAGGCCGAGGTGCTCGTCCAGCCCTGATCGAGCCACCCCAGGGCCGCGCACCGGCGCCGCAAATCCATGCTCCCCATGGGTTTGCGGCGCCGGTGGCATTCTGGCCCTGGGGGCCGGCGGGGGGCCAGGGGCCGCGGGCCGTGGGGCGGCCCGCCTGGACCCACCGGGGACAGCGCCAGGCTTGGGGAGCGGCCGGACCCCGAAAAGTGCCCCTGCAAGGCCCCGGGAAGGGCTTTCGATGAAAATCGGCGGCGCCGTAAGCCAAGTTCTGGCAATCCCTTGGGATCGCCGAGGACATAGGCCACGAGATTTTTCGGCAAGTCGTTGACGAGGGGATGAAAAAGCCTACTATCCCCGTCCCTCATCGAACGGGCAACACGCCCGCGACGGGGCGGCAGGGCCTCTGGCTCCGCCGGCAGCGACGTGCCCCCCCGGGAACCCCTGGACGGGCCGGAGCCGCGAAGCTCTCTGAAAACAAGGGTGGCCCTTGAAACTGTGCGAGCATGGGCCGTCGTGCTGCTGTGACGTGATGTCACGGCGCCGCGGTCCTATTTTCCAAGAACCAAGACAAAAACTTCACAAGTGAAGGGTTTGATCCTGGCTCAGAACGAACGTTAGCGGTGTGGATTAGGCATGCAAGTCGAGCGCGAAAGCCCGCAAGGGTAAGTAAAGCGGCGAAAGGGTGAGTAATACGTAATCAACGTACCCCTGAGATCGGAATAACCGACGGAAACGTTGGCTAATGCCGGATAGCCCTTCTGGGAGGCATCTCCTGGTTGGTAAACGGTGGCGAAAGCTGCTGCTCGGGGAGCGGATTATGGGATATCAGCTAGTTGGTGGGGTAATGGCCTACCAAGGCAATGACGTCTAGCCGGTCTGAGAGGATGGTCGGCCACATTGGGACTGAGACACTGCCCAAACTCCTACGGGAGGCTGCAGTCGAGGATCTTCCGCAATGGGCGAAAGCCTGACGGAGCGACACCGCGTACAGGATGAAGGCCTTCGGGTTGTAAACTGTTGTCACGCTATAGGAAAACCTTGGTGTTAATAGCGCCAAGGCTGACTAAAGCGAGAGGAAGCAACGGCTAACTCTGTGCCAGCAGCCGCGGTAAGACAGAGGTTGCAAACGTTGTTCGGAATCACTGGGCATAAAGCGCACGTAGGCGGTCTGTTAAGTCAGGTGTGAAAGCCCCCGGCTCAACCGGGGAACAGCATTTGATACTGACAGACTCGAGGATGGTAGGGGTGAGTGGAACTCCAGGTGGAGCGGTGAAATGCGTAGATATCTGGAGGAACACCGGTGGCGAAAGCGGCTCACTGGACCATAACTGACGCTGAGGTGCGAAAGCTAGGGTAGCAAACGGGATTAGATACCCCGGTAGTCCTAGCCGTAAACGATGGGTACTTGGCAGTGGGAGAACCTATGTCTCTCACTGCCGGAGCTAATGTGTTAAGTACCCCGCCTGGGGAGTACGCTCGCAAGGGTAAAACTCAAAGGAATTGACGGGGGCTCACACAAGCGGTGGAGCATGTGGTTTAATTCGAAGCAACGCGAAGAACCTTACCTAGCCTTGACATGCAGGAATTAGTCCTATGAAAGTAGGATGACAGCTCTTCGGAGTCGGAATCTGCACAGGTGTTGCATGGCTGTCGTCAGCTCGTGTCGTGAGATGTTGGGTTAAGTCCCGTAACGAGCGAAACCCTTATCCCTAGTTGCTACCGGGTAAAGCCGGGCACTCTAGTGAGACTGCCGTTGTCAAAACGGAGGAAGGTGGGGACGACGTCAAGTCATCATGGCCCTTATGGCCAGGGCGACACACGTGCTACAATGGCGTGTACAAAGGGTTCCAAGACCGCGAGGTGGAGGCAATCCCAGAAAGCACGCCCCAGTTCGGATTGCAGGCTGCAATTCGCCTGCATGAAGCCGGAATCGCTAGTAATCGCGTATCAGCCATGACGCGGTGAATATGTTCCTGAGCCTTGTACACACCGCCCGTCAAGCCATGAAAGCGGGGAGTGCTCGAAGTCGTCTTGTCCAACCGTAAGGGGGACAGCGCCGAAAGCAAGCTTCGTGATTGGGACTAAGTCGTAACAAGGTAGCCGTAGGGGAACCTGCGGCTGGATCACCTCCTTTCTAACGGGATTATGTTAGGCGTGATTCTGCGTCCAGTCTGCCGCTTCGGCGTCGGATCGGATGCGATTCACGAGCGAGCATAGGATGCTTGCACATGTAACGAGGGCCACCTTTTTCCTACACCTCACCCTCCCTCCGTTCTTCGGCCTCCGGTCTCCGGATGGTGGCGCGCCGATTCATCGTGCGTTGCCCCCAAGGTTCGAAGCGCGGCCGGGTGCCCGGGCGATCGGGCTCACAGGTTCTGCGTGATGGGCTTCCCTCGAGTAGGGAGGCCTTCCGTGGCCTGGTTCCGAGCGCCGGGATCCTGAGGCGCCACGGGCCTGTAGCTCAGTTGGTTAGAGCGTCCGCCTGATAAGCGGGAGGTCTCTGGTTCAAGTCCAGTCAGGCCCACCACCCTCCGGGGTGGAGCCTGCCTCCCGCCGGCGCGACGCGACACTGCCTGGGGGCGTAGCTCAGTTGGTAGAGCACCTGGTTTGCAACCAGGGGGTCGTGGGTTCGAGTCCCGTCGCCTCCACCACTAGCCACCACTAGTTTGGGAGCCCGGATCGAGTTCACTGCGCGCAGCGACGACGGCACCGCCGGTCGCGCGCGAGGTTGTAGGGTCACCATGAAACAGCCGAGCCCTGCTCGGCGTTCTTTGAAAACAAGGCGAATCGGGAATGTGTGTGGCAAACCATGAACAACAAGAGCAATGGTTAAGCTACTAAGAGTGTATGGTGGATGCCTTGGCGTCTAGAGCCTATGAAGGACGTGGCTAGGCTGCGAAAAGCTCCGGGGAGTCGCTAAGCAGACTTTGATCCGGAGATGTCCGAGATCGGGAAACCGACCAAGATTCATCTCTTGGAACCGACTGCGCAAGCAGTTGGAGGGAACGCAGAGAACTGAAACATCTCAGTACCTGCAGGAAAAGAAAGAAACCTCGAATCCCCCAGTAGCGGCGAGCGAACGGGGACAAGCCTAAACCGATGTAGTGCCAAGCTTACGGGCGTTGCTGCGTCGGTGTCGCGGGATCCACTGGATTGGCCGTATCCAATCCAAGGAGTAAGAAAACCTATCTTTAGGCGAACGGCATGGGAAGGCCGGCCGCAGAGGGTGAAAGCCCCTTAGTCGAAAAGGATGGGTCTCCTGTGGCGATCCCAAGTAATACCAGGCACGCGAAATCTGGTATGAATCCGGGGGGACCACCCCCCAAGGCTAATTACTACTAGACGACCGATAGCGAAATAGTAGCGCGAGCGAAAGGTGAAAAGTACCCCTATTAGGGGAGTGAAATAGTACCTGAAACCATACACTTACGAGCTGTCGAAGGCCTATGGCCCCTCGGGGCAACGGCTGACGGCGTGCCTTTTGCATAATGATCCTGCGAGTTACTTTATCTGGCGAGGTTAAGGGCTTAAGGCCCGAAGCCGAAGGGAAACCGAGTGTTAATAGCGCGAATCCAGTCAGATGGAGTAGACCCGAAAGCAAGTGATCTAACCTTGAGCAGGCTGAAGCGGATGTAACAATCCGTGGAGGGCCGAACGGGTATATGTTGAAAAATGTTCCGATGACTTGAGGTTAGGAGTGAAAGGCTAATCAAACTTGCAAATAGCTGGTTCTCCCCGAAATAGCTTTAGGGCTAGCCTTCGGTGATCATCGGTGGGGGTAGAGCTACTGAATGGGATAGAGGGCCCTCGGGCTACTCTGCCCAATCAAACTCCGAATACCACCGCGTGTAACCGGGGAGTCAGTCTACGAGCGATAAGGTTCGTGGACGAGAGGGAAACAACCCAGACCGCCAGCTAAGGTCCCGAATGTGCGCTAAGTGAAGAGAAGGAAGTGAGATCTCTAAGACAGTCAGGATGTTGGCTTAGAAGCAGCCATCATTTAAAGAGTGCGTAATAGCTCACTGATCGAGAGGTCTCGCGCCGAAAATGAACGGGTCTCAAGTGCACAACCGAGGCTGCGGACTGGCGACGATCGTTGATTGTCGCCATTGGTAGGGGAGCGTTCCAAACGAGTGAAGGGTGACGGTAACGACGCCTGGACGTTCTGGAAGTGATTATGCAGGAATAAGTAGCGAGAAAGCAGGTGAGAATCCTGCTCGCCGCAAACCCAAGGTTTCCTGGGCACGGTAAATCCGCCCAGGGTTAGTCGGACCCTAAGGCGAGGCCGAAAGGCGTAGTCGATGGAAGACAGGTTAATATTCCTGTACCACCAGGTTGCGTTAATACCGAAGGGGGGACACGGGAGGAAAAGTCATCGTGCTATCAGATGCACGTATAAGCCCGAGGGTGGCCTGGCGAAAACAGGCATAAGCCCGGAGGTGATGTCGAGCCTTTATTGGCGAAGTGACCGGACTGACCGTCGAGAAAATCCCCTAGGGGAGTGGATCTGGTGTCCGTACCAAAACTGACACAGGTGGGTGAGGTGAATATCCTAAGGCGCTCGGAAGAACTGTTGTCAAGGAACTCGGCAAATTAACCCCGTAACTTCGGGATAAGGGGTGCCCTTTGGGTGAAGGCCTTCGCGGCTGTAGCATCGAAGGGCCGCAGAGAAATGGCCCATACAACTGTTTACTAAAAACACAGGTCTATGCGAACTCAAAACGAGGATGTATATAGACTGACGCGTGCCCAATGCCGGAAGGTTAAGAGGAGTGGTTAGCGTAAGCGAAGCTACGAATTGAAGCCCCGGTGAATGGCGGCCGTAACTATGACGGTCCTAAGGTAGCGAAGTTCCTTGTCGGGTAAGTTCCGACCCGCATGAAACGCGTAATGATATGGGCTCTGTCTCGACAACAGATCCGGCGAACTTGTAGCCGTGGTGAAGATGCCACGTTCCCGCACCAAGACGGAAAGACCCCGTGAACCTTCACTATAGCCTGATATTGGTGCTTGTCCTGACGTGCGTAGCATAGGTGGGAGACGTTGAAGCTCGGCTTTTGGGTCGGGTGGAGTCATCAGTGAAATACCACTCTCGTCATGATAGGTTCCTAACGCGCCCCGTGCAGGGGCGCAGACAGTGTCAGGTGGGTAGTTTGGCTGGGGCGGTCTCCTCCAAAAAGGTAACGGAGGAGCACGATGGTACACTCAGCGCGGTCAGCAATCGCGCATCGAGCGTAAGGGTATAAGTGTGCCTAACTGCGAGAGATATAGCTCGAGCAGATACGAAAGTAGGTCCTAGTGACCCGGCGGATTCCAAGTGGAAGGGCCGTCGCTCATCAGATAAAAGGTACTCCGGGGATAACAGGCTGATCTCCCCCAAGAGTTCATATCGACGGGGAGGTTTGGCACCTCGATGTCGGCTCATCGCATCCTGGGGCTGTAGGAGGTCCCAAGGGTTTGGCTGTTCGCCAATTAAAGCGGTACGCGAGCTGGGTTTAGACCGTCGTGAGACAGGTCGGTCCCTATCTGGTGTGGGTGTAGGATGATTGAGGAGGTTTTCCCCTAGTACGAGAGGATTGGGGAGGACCGCCCTCTGGTGCTCCAGTTATCACGCTAGTGGTATAGCTGGGTAGCTATGGCGGGAACGGATAAGCGCTGAATGCATCTAAGCGCGAAGCCTTCTCCAAGACGAATCATCCCTATCAGTCCCCTGGAAGACTACCAGGTTGATAGGCCGGCGGTGTAAGCATGGTGACATGTTCAGCTTACCGGTACTAATCGGACGATCGGCTTAACCACCTTTTCCTGTGCTGTCCGTGGGCTTCGGTCCACACGACAGCAGAGGTCAAGGTCACGCCTTTGAGGCGTGGTCTTGCTCACACACAACTTCCGATTCGCCTTTTCTTTTAGCGGGTGGAGCGCGTTTTTCGCGCTCCACCCCGCGTATTCCCGGTGATCACAAGCTCCTGGCCATACCCGTTCCCATCCCGAACACGGTCGTCAAGCAGGGGCTGCCGATGATATTGCTCAAGCGAGAAAGTAGGTCATCGCCGGGTTTTTCTTCCGAAGCCTCCGGGTCATCCCGGAGGCTTCTTTCGTTTCCAGACCGCCTGCGCCGGCCCGGGCACCCCGGTCCGGCGCGCCCCGAGCGCGTGCACCGGCCCGTGGGCCAACCGCAAGCGGACCCGATTCAGGGCACCCTGCCGCTCGGGCGCCCCGCCGGCCGCGGTGGCCGCCTGGGGGCCGGATTCCCGTCTCTGGAGCCCGCGGAGGGCTCCCAGCGCGTTCCGGGGCCCCGCGGGTGAAGGACCCAGCGGCTCCAGCCGATTCTAATCCCCACGGGGGCCCCAGGTCTGAAGTTGGTTCTCAGCCCCCAGGGGCCCTTTGGGACAGACACGCCTTCAGCACACGCAAGCCGAATGAAACTTCACATCCTCGTCGCCGCGATCGCCCTGACCCTGTCCGCCTGCTCCGCGCCCACGGTGGGGCTCGAAGCCCGCTATGGACGATTGGACGCGGACGGCGACGTCGCGTTGGCCACGGGCGGGGCGGCCGTGCGCAACTCCCTGGGCGACCTCGGGATCAACGAGGGCGAGGACTCCCTCAGCCTGCGCGGAGACGTCAAGTTCGGCAGCCCCCACCTGACTCTCTCCACGGAGGGCGCCCAGTGGTCCGGGGACGGCACTCTGACCGGGAATTTCGGCGGCATCGTGCTGGGCACGCCCGTGGAAAGCGATCTCGACCTGAGCATTCACCGGGCGATTCTGACCTTCGACCTGCTGCCGATTCCCTGGGTGGAGCTCGGCCTGGGTCTTGGCGTGAGCGCCCTCGACATCCAGGCCCAGGTGGAGGACACCGGCACGTCCACGGTCGAGGAGATCGACGAGATGGTCCCGGTGCCGGAATTGGCGGCGCGCCTGGCCGTGGAATTCTGGCGCGTCCGCGTGGAGGCCCTCGTGGGCGGCATGAGCTACAACGCCGGGGGAGACACGGCCCGCTACCTCGACGGCGACCTCTCCGCCCGAGTGCGCCTGGGCGGGCTCGGCCCCGTGGACGGATGGCTGACGGCAGGTTACCGGCTGATCAGCATCGACGCCGAGTTCGAGGACGGCGCCGACGACATCGAGGTGGACACCACCTTCGACGGCGTCTACTTCGGCTTGCGCCTCAGTCTCTGACCGGGCGCGACGCCCGAGAGTGGAGCTTCCGGGCCCAAGGCCCGCGGTTGGCCCCCGGCCCCTCTTCGAACCCGCTCAGGGCTCGCCCACGGCTCGACCACGGGCTCGACCACGGCTCGACCACGGCTCGACCACGGGCTCGATCTGCCGCGTCTGAACCCGTGGACTTGCCACCGGCCTCGCCGCCAAGGGCACGGGGCGGACGGGGACATCCGGTTCGCCTCCCATTCGTCCGGCCCGCGCCAGGCTTCGTCCCTGAGCGCACCGGGAGGCGCGCGAGCCTCCGCGGCAGGGGCCGCGCCGCTGGCGCGACCGGCTCCGTCGGGGGGGGGCGGGCCGGGCGCCCTCCTCGGAAAAGGACGTCCCGCCAGTCACGTTCGGCCGCCCCTGCTCCAATAGGATCCCGTCGAAGGTCACTCCGGACCCGCCCTCCGATCGCGGGCGAGTGGGATTCCTCGACTTTCGGCGGCCCAGCCGCCGGTGCTCATCCCCTAGGCCCTCTCCTGGCGAGGCTCCATGAAGCTGGCGCGCGTCTCCCTGCTGCTCCTCTCCGCCCTCTCCTGGTGCACCAACGCCTTCGCGGGGGTGGTGCGCATCGCCGAGCGCCCCCAGGTGGGGCCCTTCGCAACCCTCCAGGAGGCCGTGAACGCCGCCCAGGAGGGCGAGTCCCTGCTGGCCGCCCCCGGCGTCTACGCGCCGTTCACGGTCGACGGCAAGTCGATCAACCTCTTCGTCACCGGCAGCGGTGAAGCGACCATCACCGGAACGGTCACGGTCCGGAACCTGGCGCCCAGTCAGTCGGTGATGCTGAGCCGCCTGCGGGTCCAGGGGACTTTCTCCGTCGCGGGCGAAGGACTGGCCCTGGACCTCGACTCCATCAGCGGGCACGCCCGGCTGCAGGACAGCCGTTTCGACGGCGCCAATGGCGGCTCCTTGCTCGCCACGACGGGCACCGCCGTGCGTGCGCGCAATGCCCTCAACGTCCTCTTCTCGAACTGCGTCGTCGCGGGCGGCACGGCGGGCTTTCGCAGCGGCTATCCACCGGTCGACGGCGGCGCGGGGATCGACTTGCTGGACTCCTCGGCGGCGCTCTACGACTGCACGGTGACCGGCGGACGGGGCAGCGAGGAGTCTTACCCCCGGGGCGGGCACGGGGGCCCTGGAGTCCTGTGCGACGGCTTCGGCCTGTTCGCCGGGGGCTCGACCCTGCGAGGCGGCCCGGCCGGCGGCGGCGACTACATCGGGTGCACCGTCGGAGGCACCGGCGGGGACGGGCTGCGGGTCGACCAGGCCCAGGCCCACCTCCTGGCCGACACGATCCAGGGCGGCTCGGGGGGGTGGTCCTCCTGCGGCCCGTTCTCCCCCGCCGGCCAGGCCATCGTGGCCACGGGCGGGGCCGTGATCGACAACCTCGCGGGTACACGCCGCAAGCTCAGCGCGGCGCGAATCACGCCCGACGACGCGGCCGTGCAAGTGACGCTTCTGGGCGAGCCCGGTGACAACGCCTTCCTGATGGTGGCCACACGGCCGGCCTTTCAGTTCAAGAAGACCGCCAACGGCTGTTTCCTGCTGCCGACGCCGCTGTTCTCCACCCGCCTCGCCGCGGGCATCATCGGGCCCGGCGGCAGCCTAGTGTTGTCCCTCCCGCTCCCGGTCCCGGACGGGACGTCGGCGCGCTCGTTCGTCGTGCAGGCGCTGTGCGTGAGCGCGGGCGGCGTCCCCTACCTGAGTGGGGCCGGCCACGTGCTGTCCCTCGACGTGGCCAGTGCTCCGGACTGCAACGGGAACGGCCGGCAGGATGCCGTGGACGTGCTGTTCGGCGGTGCGCCGGACTGTGACGCGAACCTGACGCCCGATGCCTGCGACGCCGACTGCGACGGCAGCGGCGTGCCGGACCTGTGCGAGATCGCGGCGGGGTTGCTCCCCGACTGCAATGGGAACGGCGTTCCGGACGCCTGCGACCTCGCCGCCGGGGTTCCCGACTGCAATGGCAACGGCCTGCCGGATTCCTGCGACATCGCTTCCCAGAATTCGCCGGACATCAACGGGAACGGCGTGCCGGACGAGTGCGAAGCCTCGGGCCAGACCTGGCACGTGGACGCCGCGGCGCCCCCGGGTGGAAACGGCAGCCCGGGGAGTCCGTTCCAGACCCTGGCCGAGGGTGTCGCGGCGGCGTTCTTCGGTGACACGATCGTGCTGGCCGACGGCCTCTACCAGGGGCCGGGCAACCGCAACGTGGATCTCGGCGGACGCCACCTGACGATCCGGAGCGCCAACGGAGCCGCCCAGTGCACGCTCGACGGGCAGTTCTCCGGCCGGGCGCTCTTGATGCAGCACGATGAAGGAGTCACGCTCGAAGGACTTTCGTTCCTGAACTACTCGGTTCCGGGCTTCGGCGGGGCGATCCTGACCGAGCGCGCCACGCTCGTGGTGCGCGACTGCGTGTTCGCCTCCTGCCAGGCGACCTCGGGCGGGGGAGCGATCATGACGAACTACGGGTCCCTGCGGCTCGAGCGCTGCCTGTTCCTGGGCAACGCGAGTTTGCAGGCCTTCTGGGGTTTCGGAGGGGCCCTTCACCTTCAGCGCACGGCGCTGAGGGCCAGCGAGACGCTCTTCGCCTTCAACGCGGGGGTCGCCGGCGGTGCGGTCTACTTCTCCCAGTCGAACACCCTGGAGCCGCACATGGAGCTGGCCCACTGCAACTTCATCTCCAACACGGCCAATCAAGGCGGAGCGATGCTGATCTTGCCTGGAGTGATCAACACCCGCCATTTCGTGGACAACTGCCAGTTCGCGGGCAATTCGGCCGCGGGCGACGGCGGGGCCCTGCAGAGCTACGCCTCCCTGCAAGTGAGCCACAGCACCTTCGTGGACAACTCCGCAGGAAACCGAGGGGGAGCGCTGTTCCTCAGGTACGCGACCTCCAGCGAGCTCTCGAATTCGATCCTCTGGGGAGGGACGGCGGCGGCGGGCCCGCGCATCTGTGTCGGCGACGGGAGTGCCCCGGCGGCCCTCCTGGTCGTGCGTGCCTCTGACGTGCAGGGTGGGCAGGCCGGCGTGGCCACGTTCCAGGGCTCGACCACCTGGGTGCCGGGCAACTTGGACTTGGATCCCCAGTTCGTTGACGCCGACGGCCCCGACAACCAGGTGGGGACCTACGACGACAACGACTATGCCCTGGGCCTCGCCTCCCCCTGCGTGGACGCGGGGGAGAACGCGAGCCTGTCGCCCGATCGGCTCGACATCGACGGGGACGGCGACACGACCGAACCCGTGCCCCTCGACCTGCGCAGGCTGCAGCGGCGCGTGGATGTGATTTCCGTCCCGGACACGGGCAGCGGCACGGCGCCGCTCACGGACATGGGCGCCCTGGAGCGCCAGGGCTAGGACTTCCGGCGCAGGCGCGCCAATGCCTGCTCGCCCAGCGGTCCGATGTCGGCCGCTGGCCGCAGGCTCTCGGCCCACTCGCGCTGGAAATCGCGGTTCGCCGAGCGGTGGATCGCGGCGGTGACGCTCAGCGCGACCAGGGCCCCGAGGGAGGCCAGCGCCATGTCCTTCTGGGCGTCCCACACATCGCCCTGGGTGCCGAGATACGCCTCGCCCAGTTCTCCGCCGAACACCAGGGCCGCGGCCCATTCGATCAACTCGTAGACGACCGAGGTCGACATCACCACGTCGAGAGGAAAGAAGTAGCCCCCAGAAGCCGCGGCCGTTGGCACGCGCACCATCAGCTCGCGGATCGGGTAGGCGATCAGGAGGCCGTAGGAGAAATGGACCAGCCGGTCGTAGTGGTTGCGCTCGAGTCCGAGCACCGAGTTCAGCGTGCGGCCGGTCAAGCCCTCGAACCAGGCGTCGTAGGGCACCTCGGAGTAGGTGTAGTGGGCACCCACCTCGTGCAGCACGAGGAACAGGAAGATCGTCGTGTAGGAGACCTTGGAGAACGGGAAGCGGCGCCAGGTCGCGATCAGAAGGGCGACGCCCACCACCACCAGCGAGTTCTCCAGGGCCCAATCCGCGCGGCTGGTGGGGGAAAAAGCCAGGGGGATCGCCAGGGCGAGCAGCAGGAGCAGCAAGATCAGCGGGTAGCGCATCGTCGTCGGTCGCGGCTCAATCCCGCTCCAGTGACTCGTAGCCCGTGACCTCGCAGCGTACGCCCAGGGCGAGCAGCGCTTCGATCCGCATGTCGCGTTGGCGGATCGCCGTCTTGATCTCCAGGTCACCCAAGCGCTTGCCGTCGATCACGATGGCGACTCGGGGCGGATGGCACAGGACCAGGACCTCCCTCGAAGCTGCGAGGCCGCTACCCGACTCCGCGTCGACCCGATGGGGGGGCAGTGGCACTCGACAGGTCCAGTCGGCACCGTCCAATTCCAGGGACTCCGAAATGGCGTCGTTGGTCCCTGTGGGGTCCCCGGGATCCAGGGATCGGTGAGCCACTGCCAGCCGCAGATCGCCGCCGGAACGGGAGAGCAGCAGCCAATCCGCGGCCGTCGGTCCCCCCGAGAAGACGGCTTGCTGCCTGCGTTCGAACAGCTCTTGCGGGTGAGCCAGGCCGAAAACGAATGGAACCCGCCATTCCCCCGGCCCCTTCCATTTCGATCGACCGAGGTCGCGGAGCCGGAAATTCCGCCAGCGCATTTTCGTGTCGCGGCCCGAGTGGACCTGCAGGCCGATCACTCCCGAGAGATCGGCAACATCGAGGCAATCGGCCGTGGGCACGTCGTTGACCCAGGCGCGGATCGACGGGCCGACGCATTCGATCCGATAGCGATTCCACTGGCCGCTCTGGAACGCCGCGCGCGCCAGGGGATCGTCGGACAGATCGTCGAGCCATCCCCGGCGCGCCTCGTCGTACAGACCGCCGGACCAGGCGCGCTTCGAGGGGTCGATCTCGATCTGGTAGCCGAAGAGCCGTCCCTTGTCGTTCTCGTGGCTGCGGATCTGGATCCCCGAATTGCCGGGGAGCTCATTCCTGAGCTCGACCTCGAAAATGAAATCGCCGAATTCGCGCGTGGTGGCCAGAAACGACTGGCCGCCGCCGCCCACTTCGCCGACGAGCTCGCCGTTCTCGACCGTGTACTTCGCGTCGCCGAGCGCGCGCCAACCGGCGAGCGTGCGGCCGTCGAACAGCGCCACCTCGTCCCCGGGCAGACGCGACAGGTCCCGCAGGCGGATCGCGCGCAGCTCGAGCGCCGAGTCGCCGGGAGCAAGCGCGATGTGCCAGCCCGGCTGCTTCTGGGCCGGCGTCAATTCGAAGGGCCCCGCGCGGAAGGTGGGCAAGCCGCCCTCCCGGGCGTGGTCCAGGCGTTCCCCGGCCAGCAGGGCGAGCGCGCTGCCGTCCTCGCGCATCACGATCCGGCCGTGCCGGAAGTCGGCCTCGGCCTCGAAGTTGTCGCGCCAGTCGAACTCCAGCTCGAAGTGCCGGAGCACGGGACCGAGGCTCAGGTAGTCGTTCGCGCCCGCGGCGCGCCGCACGGATCCCTCCGCCATCGACCAGCCCGCGGGCAACTCCACCGAGGCGGGGGATTCACACAGGGAAACCCAACCCGCCGCCCGATCCAAGGCATCCAGCGTGCGCGGCGGAGGGAGCTGCGCCGCCGACACCAGCAGCCAGGCGAAAAGGACCGGGCCCATCGCGGCATGCTACCGCGAGGGGCCCGCCAGGGAAGCCGTCCAGGGGCTCGGGGTCACGGAGCCTGGATGGGCCCTGCGCCCTCAGGCGCCCAGCGTGAATTCCAGGCCGCCGCTGAGTCCCACGTTGTTGGGCGCCGGGAACCCGTTGTCCCGGGAGTAGTACTGGGCGTCCAGGGTCGTTCCCGCGGGGAATTGGGGACCACCGGGGCCCGAGTTGAAGGCGTTGAAGTCGAAGGAGTAGACCCCCGTGCAGTCGATCCCGACCGCGCTGCCGCCGGAATTCTGGGGCGGGGTGCGCAGCACCGCGGGAGCCAGGCACAGGGTCCCGCCGAAGAACGGCACAGCGGCTCGGCCGCCGGTGGTGAAGAGCAGGATTCCGGGCTTGCGGTTGATCTCGTTCGTGCCCAGCACGAAGAACCCCGCGGTCGCCGTGGAGCTGGGCGTGCCCAACCAGTTGATTTGGGGCGTGCAGCCGCGCGAATTGACCTTGGCGACGCAGTAGGTCGTGGTCGGCGCGACCGAGCCCTCCGCCCGCAGCAGGAAGACGCCGTGAATCCCGGCGCCGAGCACCTCGATGTGGTTGTAGAACGAGCTGGACAACAGCGCCGGGTCGAAGAAGCCCGGGGCGTCGGTGGCGAAGTAGGCACGGTTGGAGTAGGTCGTGTCGTAGTCCAGCAGCGAGATCGCCCCGGCGTTGCCATCCGTGGTCAGGAACGCACCGACGAAGAAGGTGCCATGCACCGTGGCCGGCGCGGGCAGGGGATAGACCGTGTAGGCGAACGTGCTGACTGCCGGCACCGTGGACGTCGTGCTCGCCAGGAGCTGGGCATCGGCCGGGTCACCGTCGTCGTTGGGGTCTTCCCAGACGCAAAGGGTGATCGGCGTGCCCGGCCGGATGCCGCTCGGCTGGAACATGACCTGCAGGTTCGCGATCGAATCGACCGGGCCGACGGTGTCGAAGAACTGGAACCAGCAGTAGTCCGTCGGAAGGCCGTAGCTCAATCCAGAATTCGGAACCCCGTCGTCCATGGCGTAGAGCGTCTGGGCCTGTGAGGGACCGGCCAGGAGCACGGCCACGAGCCCGAGGGCCGATCCGCCGAGAGTGAATTGCTTCATGAATGACATAGGAGTCCTCGTTTCGATGCTGGGCGCATTCCGCTGATGCCTGCCTCGGACCATGCGAGCGTCCTGGAGTCTAGGATCGGGCGGCGCGTCGGCGTGGGGGCTCCAGGTCGTAGCCGCGCGCCGCGCAAGACGTAGCGGGGCGCCGCATCGCCTACGCGAGGACCTACCGAAGATGTGGCGCTTGAAACCTGGCACCCCACGGAGGTCGAGACCGCGGCGATCCTCGCGCGTGCGCCTCTCGCGAGGATCCCGCGGCCGGGCGCCGGGCTTCACGCTCACCTGCTCCGGTTGCAAGTGGCCCGTAAAATGCGGGCACGGTCGGCCGAGGTCTCGCTGGCCGCGCGAGCCCGTCGACGCCGACTCCGCGCGGGAGGACCGCGCCGTGGCCAGGGCACTGGCCGATTGCGCCTTCGGGCTCTCGCCCGCGGTGGGACGGAAGCACTTCGACGTGGGCCTGGACGAGACGGTCCGGGTGATCTTCGACGCGTCGCCGGCCCGCCATCCCGGCCTCCTCGGCCTGCCGCGGGCAGGGTCGCGCCCGGCCAGGGGGCTCGCTATCCTCGGCGCTCCCGCCGCGTCGGCGGCTCCCTTCGGAAGGCCCACCCATGTCGAATTTCGTGTTCGCGTTGTCCCTTGCGCTGACCCTGAGCGGCGAGCCCGCCGTCCAGACTGACGTCCTGACGCCCGCCCGCGTGGCTCGCCTGCGCAGCGTGAGCGCGGCGGTCCTCTCGCCGCAGGGGGACCGGGTGGCCTACACGCTGTCGGTGCCCCGCGAGCCCATGGTGGACGAGGACGGCGGTCCCTGGTCGGAGCTGCACCTCCTGGACCTCGCCACGGACGATGACCGCACCTTTGTCGGAGGCAAGGCGGGCGTGTCCCAGCTGCGCTTCTCGCCCGACGGTCGCTCGCTTTTGTTCGTGGAGAAACGCGCCGAGGACAAATCGAGTGCCCTGTACTCGATTGCCCTCGACGGGGGCGAGGCCCGGCGGGCGGCGCGCATCGAAGGCGGCATCAGCGCCTACTCGATCTCCCCGGACGGCGCACGGGTGGCGGTGATTTCCACGGAGCCGGAATCGGCCACCCGCAAGAAGGCCTCGGAAAAGGGCTTCAAGCAGGAGGTCTACGAGGAGGACGTGCGGCCGGGGCGAGTTTTCGTGCTCGAGCTCTTGGGGGAGAACAAGGACCCCAAGTCGCTTCCCGTCGAAGGCAGCGTCAATCAGGTCCACTGGAGCCCGGCGGGCGATCGGCTGGCGCTGGCCGTGGCCCCCTCGGCCCTGGTGGACGACGAGATGATGGAAAGCCGCATTCAGATCGTGGACGCGGCCTCGGGCAAGTCCCTCGCGCGCCTGGAGAATCCGGGCAAGCTGGGACAAATCGCCTGGAGCCCCGACGGGGCGTTCCTGGCCTGCGTGTCCGCCGCCGACATCCATGACACGGCCGCCGGCCGGCTGTTCTGCGCCCCGGCCAGCGGCGGAGCGTTCACCGATCTGATTCCCGCCTACGCGGGCCACGTGGAGAAGATCGCCTGGCTCGACTCCCGGCGCATCGCCTACGTGGCGGCCCAGGGCGTGTGGAGCGTGGTGGGCAGCGTCGGTGCCCCGGGCACGGGCATCGAGCCGTCCCAGTTGCTCGGTCCCGGCGGCCCGGTGCTGACCGACCTGACGGCTTCCCGGGACGGCGCCACCCTGGCCCTGGTGGGCAGCACGCCGACCCAGCCGCCCGCCTGCTTCACCCTGCGCGTGGGGGAGGTGGCGGCCCAGCGCCGCACGCGGGCCAACCCTGAGCTCGATGCGCTGCGCTTCGCGCTTCAGGAAGTGGTGCGTTTCAAGGCCCGCGACGGCCTGGAACTGGAGGGTGTGCTGATCCGGCCCTTGGACGAGAAGCCGGGCACGCGCTATCCCCTGATCCTCAATGTCCACGGCGGGCCCGAGTCCTGCCAGTCCAACGGCTGGCTCACGGGCTACTCAATCCCGGCCAGGTGGCCGCGGCCCGGGGCTTTTCCGTGTTCCACGTCAACTACCGCGGCAGCACCGGCCGCGGCGTCGAATTCGCCAAGTCCTCCCAGGGCGATGCGGCGGGCAAGGAATTCGACGACCTGGTGGACGCCGCGGACCACCTGATCGCCACGGGCCTGGTCGATCCGAAGAAGGTCGGCGTCACCGGCGGTTCCTACGGCGGCTACGCCACCGCCTGGCTCTCCACGAAGCACACCGAGCGCTTCGCCGCGGGCGTCATGTTCGTGGGCATTTCCGACAAGATCTCCAAGGTCGGCACCACCGACATCGCCGACGAGGAGTACCTGGTGCACGCCCGCAAGCGGCCCTGGGAGGACTGGCAGCATCTGCTGGAGCGCTCGCCCATCTATCACGCCGAAAAGAGCCGCACACCGCTGCTCATCCTGCACGGCAAGGACGACCCGCGAGTCAACCCGGGCCAATCCCGGGAGCTCTACCGTCACCTGAAGATGCACGGCAAGACGCCCGTGCGCCTGGTGCTCTACCCGGGCGAGGGCCACGGCAATCGCAAGGCGGCGTCGCGCTACGACTACAACCTGCGCATGCTGCAGTGGTTCGAGCACTACCTGCAGGGACCCGGCGGCGAGATGCCGCCCCACGAGATCGACTACACGGAAACCCTGGCCGCTCAATGAACACCACCATGAAGTCATTCCTTTCCTTGGCCGGCGTGCTGCTCCTTTCCAGTGCCTGCGCGGCGACGCGCCACGAGACGGCATCGAACCCCGAGCACTCCAAGCAGGCGTTCGAGATGCTCAAGTCGATGGCCGGCAAGTGGCACGGCACGGCGACCACCGGGGCCCAGCAGTTCGAGGTGGACGTGTCCTACGAGGTCGTTTCCAACGGCAGCGCCGTCCTGGAACGGCTGTTCCTCGGCACGCCCCACGAGATGATCACGATGTACCACGGGGACGGCGAGCGGCTGCTCCTGACGCACTACTGCAGCGCCGGGAACCAGCCGCGCATGGAGCTCGTGGGTTGGAACGCAGGCGCGGAGCGGACCGCGAGCTTCTCCTTCGTGGACGCCACGAACCATCCCGATCCCGCCCAGCTCGTGATGCACGACGCGCGCCTCACCGCGATCTCGGAGGACCATTTCACGGCCAACTGGACCGCCTGGGTCAACGGCAAGGCCGATCACACGGCGAACTTCGACTTCCGGCGCACCCAGTCCCTCGGCTACTGAGGCTCCCCATGCACCATTTCGGCGTTCTCGGCGCGGCCTGCACCGCCCTGTTCCTTTGCGCCTGCGGCTCGAGCCCCTCGGCCGCCGAGCGTGAGGCTTTCCAGCGCGAGGCCCAGGCCTTCCTCGACGGCTACTCGAGCACGTTTCAACGGCTCTACACGGCCTCGGGCGAGGCCGAGTGGCTCTCGCAGACGCACATCGTCGAGGGCGACGATTCGAACTCCAAGCGCACGACCGTGGCCAACGAGGCCCTGGCCGCGTTCACGGGGTCGATCGCCAACATCGAAGCGGCGCGCAAGTTCCTGGCGCGCAAGGCCGACCTGACGCCGCTGCAGGAAAAGCAGATCGCCAAGGTGCTCTTCGCCGCGGCCGACAAGCCGCAGACCGCGCCGGAAATCGTCAAGCAGCGCATCGCGGCCGAGGCGGCCCAGACGGAGAAGCTCTACGGGTTCAGCTTCCAGCTCGACGGCGCGGAAATCACGCCCAACGACATCGACAACGGCCTGCGCACGGAGCTCGACCTGGGGCGCCGCCGCAAGATCTGGGAGTCCTCCAAGGAGGTGGGCCGGGTGCTCAAGCCCGGTCTCGTGGAACTGCGCCGTCTGCGCAACGCGGGCGTGCAGAAGCTGGGCTACCACGACTTTTTCGCCTACATGGCCTCCGAGTACGGCATGACCACCGAAGAGCTCGCCGCCACGGTGGCGCAGATCAACCGCGAGCTGCGGCCCTTGTTCACCGAGCTGCACACCTTCGCGCGCCATGAACTCGCCGCCCGGTACGGCCAGCCGGTGCCCGACCTGATTCCCGCCGACTGGTTGCCCAATCGCTGGGGCCAGGATTGGGCCTCGCTGGTGGAGGTGCCCGGATTCGACCTCGATGCGGGCCTCAAGGAGAAGGGCGGAGAGTGGCTCCTGCGCCAGGCCGAGCGCATGTACACGAGCCTGGGATTCGAGAGCCTGCCGCCCTCCTTCTGGACGAAATCGTCGCTGTTTCCCGTGGCGGCCGATGCGGGCTTCAAGAAGAACACCCATGCCTCGGCCTGGCACATCGACCTGGACCGCGACGTGCGCTCCCTGATGAGCGTCGAGGCCAACACCGAGTGGTACGAGACCACGCACCACGAACTGGGCCACATCTACTACTACCTCTGCTACACCAACCCCGACGTGCCGCTCCTGCTGCGCGGCGGCGCGAACCGCGCCTACCACGAGGCGGTGGGCTCCTTGATGGGTCTCGCCGCCATGCAGCCGCGCTTCGTCGAGTCGGTGGGAATCTCCACCGGCGGCGCGCGGCCGGACCCGCAGCGACTGCTGCTCAAGGAGGCCCTCAACTACGTGGTCTTCATCCCCTGGTCCACGGGGACGATGTTCGAGTTCGAGAAGGCGCTGTATGCGGACAACCTGCCGCCCGAGCGCTGGAACCAGAAGTGGTGGGAGCTCGCCGCCAAGTATCAGGGCATCGCGCCGCCCAGCGCCCGCGGCGAGGAGTTCTGCGACGCGGCGACGAAGACGCACATCAACGACGACCCGGCGGGCTACTACGACTACGCCCTGTCGTTCGTGCTCTTGTTCCAGCTCCACGACCACATCGCGCGCGAAATCCTGCACGAGAGCCCGCGCGACACGAACTACTACGGTCGAAAGGAGGTGGGCACGTTCCTGCGCTCGATCCTGACCCCGGGCGAGAGCGCCGATTGGCGCGAGTTGCTGCGCGAAAAGACCGGCTCGGACCTGTCGGCCAAGGCCATGCTCTCCTACTTCGAGCCCCTGCGCGCCTACCTGGCTGAGGTCAATCGGGGCCGCGCGTCGACGCTGCCGCCGCTCTAGGGGTCCGAGCCAAGGGTACGGCGATCCCGGCGGCACCCCCGCGGTTCAACGGCCGCGGTGGCCGCCCCCGCAGGGGTGGCGGCGAACCGCCGTGGTCGCGGCGCCTGGCCGGAAGACCCGGCTGCGGGCCGCCTGGGCCCAGGACGGTCCCGATCCACGCACCCCTCGCCGCCGGGTCAGGGGCTAGCAGCCCGTTGAAAAACCCCCTGCTGCGGCCGAGCGCGCTTCGGCGCCCCTGCGTCGCGCTCGGAAATCCGTGCTCGGCGGCCAGAAAGGCCGCCTGCGCGCCGATTTCCGTCGCGCTCCTTGGCCCGCCTTCCCACGCTCGCCCTCGCGACGGGAGTTTTTCAACGGACTGCTAGGGGCCGCCCAGATCGCGCAGGGGGGCATGGACCAGCACCCAACCGCCGCGCGGCGTGGCGCGCACGCCCGCGACCGCGGCCTGGAGCGATTCCGGCGCGAGGTCCCTGACCGGCAGCACGGCCAGGGTGGCGCCGGCCGCCGTGGCCGGGCCCGAGCTGGGGCGGGCGGCGGCCCAGGACAGTCGCCGCGCCACATAGGCGGAGGCCTCGCCAGGGGCCCCGGCGGCAAGCAGCACCGAAGGTTCGAAGGCCAGCGCGAGGTGTCTCGTGGCTTCGCGCAGGGCGGCGAAGGCCCGTCGCTCGAGGGCGCCGCAGCCGGCCGCGGCACAGGCCTCTGCCGAGCAGGAGAGGGCGCTGTCCGGGCCCCGATCGCACCACACCGGAATCAGCGGCGCTCCGTCCGCGAAGCCGGCGAGGGCCCGCACGAATCGAGCGGCCGCCAGGGGATCCGGCTTTGCGTCCTGGGCCGCGCAGAGGGTCTCCGAGCAACCGCAGGGGAGTGCTGCGCCCTGGAGCCCGGCCACGAACCAGGCGTCGGCGGGCCGACGGTCCCGCAGCACGGTGCGCGCATGGGCCAGTCGTTGGTCGGCGTCCAAGGCCGCACCGGCGCCCGTGCCGGAATCGCGCACCGGCGCCTCGATCCAATAGGCGGCCGAACGTCCGGCGTCGCGCACGCGCCGCAGGGCCTCGTCCACGGCGCGCAGGGAACTGCGCTCGTTCACGGCGATCACCACCGATCGCGGCTGTTCCCCGAAGTTGTCGCGCGCCGCGTCGGCCAGGATCTGGGGCGCGCTGAACAGGGGCGCGCGCAGTTCGAAGGCCGGGAACCAATCGCGCTCCGGCGGCGCCGGGGCCCGGCAGGCGGGAAGGAGCAACAGCAGGAAAAGCCCGCGGAACCAGGGCCGATCGGAGGTTGCGGGGCCGCTCACCGGGGCAGCTCCCCGCGCATGTGCACGATGTCGTGGATCCTGGCGGCGCCGGCCGAGGCCAGCGCGTCGGCGATGGACGGCGCGTCCTCGACCACGAACTGCAGGTAGGGGCTCTCGCCGGAGTACAGCTGCGCCAGGCACTTCACCAGGGGCCCGAGGTGCGCCGGGGATTCGCAGCGGAAGGGGAAGACGCCGGGGAAGCTCGGGTCGAAGACCGCGAGTCCCACGGGTCCCGCCCCCTTGGGGTCGTCGGTCTCGCGCGTCACGATCACGCGCACGCCCGCGCGCCCCCGGGCCCGGGAAATCTGCCCGGAAAGGAGGCCGAACCTGCGCTCCAGGTCGGCGTCGTCCGTGTCGGGAGACTCGTCGGCCCGCACCCGCGAAGCCGCGGGCATGGGGAGCACTCCGGCCAGAGCCCAAGGAGCCGCATTACGGCGGTGGAGTAGTGGGGGCGCAGTCCCATGCTCTCGTACAACAGGACCGCGCTGCGGTTGGTCCGCAGCACGTTGAGTCGCCAGCGCAGGGCGCCCTGCTCGCGGAAGCGACGGGCGAGGGAGACCATCAGGCAACGGCCCAGCCCCCGCCCCCGCAAGTGCGCTTCCACCACCAGGTGACGCACGTAGATCTCTTCGGCCGGGCCGGCCCCCGGGTTGCCCGTGGGCGCCCAGTCCCAGAAGGCGTAGGCGGCGTCCACCCCCTCGGCCACCAGGAAGGCCGTCCCCGGCACGCATTCCTTTTCCCAGCGCTCGGACGGGAGCGGCGGATCCTCGACCCCGAGCTCGGCCTGGAAACGAACGTAGAGACCGTAGTCGGCGGGGGTCGCTGCTCTCAGGAATGTGGGCCCCATCGGCGGTGGTCCCGCCGAACCCGGTCGGCGGGAAGGCACCAGCGTACGACGCCTGTCGGGTCTGGAAAAAGGGAAGGACAGGGGGCCCGGGAGGGCGTAGGATCGCCGCGCATTCCACCCCGCCGCCCCGTCCCAGGGTGGCCAGAACCCAAGCCCTCGAACTGCATGGCCACCCAAGCCCCCGACGCGCACGTGGACGATCAAGGCCCGACCTGGCTCGGCCACCCGCGCGGACTGTTCGTCCTGTTCTTCGCCGAGCTGTGGGAGCGCTTCTGCTACTACGGCATGCGGGCACTGCTCGCGCTGTACGTGGTGCAGCAGTTCGACAAGCCCCAGGCGGAGGCGTCGGTCAGCTACGGGGCCTTCACGGCCCTGGTCTATGCCCTGGGCGTCTTCGGCGGCCACATCGCCGACCGAATCCTGGGCTATCGCCGCTCGATCATGCTGGGGGGCATCCTCATGGCCGTCGGGGAATTCATGCTGATGATTCCCACGGAGAAGGCCTTCCTGGCTGGGCTGGCGGTGATGGTCGTCGGCAACGGACTGTTCAAGCCGAACATCTCGACGATGGTCGGCAAGCTGTACAAGCAGGGCGACCCGCGGCGCGACGGCGGCTTCACGATCTTCTACATGGGGATCAACCTGGGCGCGTTCCTGGCGCCGATCGCCTGCCAAAAGATCTCGGCGATGTTCGGCACGCCGGCCGTCGGAGTTCCGGGGGCCGCCGACTACATCGCGGGCATCTCGGACTATCGCTACGGGTTCATGGCCGCCGGGTTCGGCATGTTGCTCGGAATCCTGGTGTTCGGCCTGGGCGGCAACAAGCTCCAGGGCCACGGCCATCCGCCCGCCGGTCGCGAGGGCTGGGGCAGCCTGATCCAGGTGCTGATCGGCTGCGTGATCACGGCGCCGTTGATCTACCTGCTGCTCTCCCAGAGCGACATCGTGGGCTACCTCCTGCTGGCTCTGGGCGGGGCGATCGCGCTCTACCTGCTCGGCATCGGGTTCAAGGGCGACCGCGTGGTCCGCGACCGGATGATCGCGCTGGTGCTGCTCCTGGTGTGCAATGTCGCCTTCTGGGCGAGCTTCGAGCAGGCCGGCAACTCGCTCAACTTCTTGGCCCAGAACCACATCCGCGACCTGTCGCTGGGGAGTTGGGTGATGCCCTTCGAGTGGTTCCAGTCGGTCAACGCGATCTTCATCGTGGCCCTGGGGCCGGTCTTCGCATCGTTGTGGGTGATCCTCGACCGCTCGAACTTGAATCCGTCGATCCCGCTCAAGTTCGGTCTGGCCCTGGTCCAAGTGGGCCTTGGTTTCGGTCTGATCATGCTGGGCATCGGGGGCGCCGACGCCAATGCGGAGGTGCCCTGGTACTTCCTCACCGGCCTGTACCTGATCCACACGACGGCGGAGCTGTGCATCTCGCCCGTGGGCCTGTCGATGGTCACCAAGCTCGCGCCGTCCCACATGACAGGCATGGTCATGGGGGCCTGGTTCGTCTCGATCGCCCTGGCGAACTACGGCGCGGGCCTGTTCTCGAAGATCGCCGGCGAGGCCAACGTCTCGGCGGCGGGCGGCGCGGCCGCGCTCGACGGCTACATCGCGGCGTTCACGCCGATCCTGTGGATGACGATCATTCTCGGGCTCTTGCTGTCCTTGGCCTCGCCGCTGGTGAACAAGTTGATGCACGGCGTCAAGTGAGCGGAGGAGCGTGAATCCCATGGTTGCCGAACGCTATGCCCTCCACGTGGCCGAGCGGCAGCGCCGCGCGGAGGCGGTGCTCGCCGCCGCGGGGTACGACGGCTACGTCGTGTCCAGCGGCAAGCCGTTCACGCACTACGCCGACGACATGGACGCGCCGTTCCACTCGGTGCCCCATTTCGCCCACTGGCTCCCGCTGGACGGGCCGCACCATCTGCTGCACGTCCGAACCGGCAAGCGCGCCCAGGTGGTGCGCTACGCACCCGAGGACTACTGGTACGAGCAACTGGCCCTGGGCGACGTGTTCTGGCGCGCGCACTTCGAGCTCTCGGAGGTCCCCGAGGCCTCCAAGGCCTGGTCCGTGCTGAAGCTCGCGGGCCGCACGGCCTACCTGGGCGACGAGCCCGAGCTGGCTCGGGCCGCGGGAATTCGCGAGCAGGACATCAACCCCGCGGGCCTGATCGCGCGCCTGGACTGGGAGCGCGCCTACAAGACCGACTACGAGGTCGCCTGCCTGGAAGTCGCCGAAGCGGCGGGCGCCCGCGGGCACCTGGCGGCGCTGGCGGCCTTCGAGCGCGGCGCGAGCGAGCTGGCGATCCACCACGAGTACCTGGCGGCGGTGGGCTGCACCGAGGAGCAGCTTCCGTACCACACGATCATCGCGCTGGACCACAAGGGCGCGACGCTGCACTACACCGGCAAGCGCGGTGGGGAAGGCGGCCGCGTGCTCCTGATCGACTGCGGCGCGGAGTACCTGGGCTACGGCTCCGACATCACGCGCACTTGGACGCGCAAGGGCTGCGACGCGACGTTCCGCGACCTGGTCAAGGGCGTCGACCAGCTGCAGCAGCGGCTGTGCGCGCGCGTCAAGCCGGGGATCGATTACCTGGAGCTGCACGTCGCCGCCCACGACGAGATCGCCAACCTGCTGCACGAGCTGGGGGTGCTGCGGCTCGGGGGCCGCGAAGCCGTCGAACTCGGCCTGACGCGTCCGTTCTTTCCCCACGGCCTCGGGCACTTCCTGGGGATCCAGGTCCACGACGTCGGAGGCCGGCAGAAGGCCCCCGAGGGCGGGCTCGTGCCGCCGCCCGCCGCCTATCCCTTCCTGCGCACCACGCGCCGGGTCGAGGAACGCCAGGTGTTCACGATCGAGCCCGGCGTCTACTTCATCGAGATGTTGCTGCGCGCCCACCGCCAGGGCGCGAGCGCGCAGCACTTCGACTGGGCTCTGATCGACCGCCTGACCCCCTTTGGCGGCGTGCGCGTCGAAGACGACGTGCTCGTCATCGCCGACGGCCATCGCAATTTGACGCGCCCGCACGTTTGATTCAGTCTGGTGGCTGCCTCCCCGGGCAGCGCGCGGGCGACTCGACCGGCGTCCGACGGGCCCTGGGGGGCAGACCGGGATTGCCCCTCGCCCAGGGAGAGGGGCCCCCCTCGCCGCCTCCTGGCACGACCCCGGAGCCGACCCCCCGTCCGCACCCTCCTCGCGAAGCATGAAGATCCTCGAGAGCCTCGTGTTCCTCTCCGCCGGCCTGGCGCTGGCGGGCCTCGCCGGTTTTGGGACCCCCGCGCCCCAGGACCCGCCCAAGCCGGTGCCCGCGCCCAAGCCGGAGCCCGCGCCCAAGCCGGAGCCCGCGCCCCTGCCCGCGCCCAAGCCGGAGGACCCACCGGAGGAGCACCGCATGCGCGACCCGGGGGCCTCCCTGCGGATCTCCTTCCTCCCCGAGGCCGACAAGGAGCAGGCGCTCAAGCGGGGCGAGCCCCTGGCGAAGTACCTGACCACGACCCTGCGACGCCCCATGGAAATCGTGCCGGTCAGCAGCTACGCGGAGGCCGTGGCCGGGATGGCGGCCAACAAGATCGACCTGATCTGGGTCGACGCGCCGCACGCCCTGGCGGCCCACGAAGCCACCAAGCGCCGCTGCCAGCCGGTGGCTACCACCGAGGAGGATTTCAGCGCCAAGGTCTACTGGATCGCCAACAAGCGTCACCTGACCGAGGGCACGTTCCCCGCCCTGGCCGAGCGCAAGTCGATGCCGCTCACGGATCTGGCGGCCTGCAAGGCCAAGTTCGCGACGCTGTCCTTCAGCTTCGGCGAGAAGAGTTCCCTGTCGGGCCACCTCATGCCGCGCTACTTCCTCGAGGCAGCGGAGGTCGGCATCGATCCGGAGCGGGGCTTCAAGTCGAAGCCGGCGTATGCCGGGGCCGGCGGCACCGCCAAGCTGATCGCCGACGTGGGTTCGGGGGCCCTCGATCTGGCCGTGGTGGAGGCCGGCGCCTGGGAAGCGGCCAAGGGCGAGCTGCAGGCCGATGCGCCCGTGGTCTACGTGTCACCGGAGTTCCTGCGGCAGTGCTTCGTGATCCACTACCGAGCCGGACCGACCTTTCCGCTGCGCTTGATGAAGGCGTTCATCACACTGAAGCCCGAGAATCCCGAGCACAAGGCGGTGCTCGAGATGTTCGGCACCCAGAAGTTCCGCACGGCGGACCTGCATCACCTCGAAGGGCTGCGCGCCGTGTCGGCGTCCGCCAAGGAACGCGGACTTTTGGAGTAGTCGCGCGCCGGAGTCGGATCCGCAGCTACTTGGACGGCACCCAGAGGTTGCCGTCGTTGGCCACGAGCCCGTTGATCGCGATGCGCGAGCTCATGTCGTTGGCATTGGAGAACGCCGCGTCGAAGGGCGGAGGCGCGGCGAGCCCCGAGTAGGTCACAGCGCCGCGATTGGCCATCTGCAGCACCTGCCCGGTCTGATTCATGAAGAAGACCGAACTTCCCGTGCTGCCGCGGGCCATGGGCCAGGCGTAGATGCACCACAGCGTCCCGCACAGGTCGGGATCGGGGAAGGGTGCCGCGGCCTTGCCGCCGGTGGCATCCTCGGGGATGCCGGGCACCGCTCCGCCCACGGCCGCGCCCGGCAGCCAGACTTGAAAGAGGTAGCCGCTGCGCTGCACGCAGCTGTTGACGATGTTCCCCATGCCCGAGACGAGGGAGCTGGGCTCCAATTCGTCGATCCCGACCACCCCGGCGCCCGGCACGCCCCCGGCGCTGACGCGGGCGGGCAGGATGCCGGCCATTTCGGCGATGTAGGCATGCTCCCCGGCGCCGTCGCCGTTGGTGTCGATCGAGCAGTTGGCCGCGGTTTGGGTTTCCGCCGTGGCGATCGTGCGCAGGGTGCCGATGGCGTTGGACTCGTTGGCGGCCAGCCGGGCTCCGGCGAGCTTGGGCAACGCCACCGCGGCCACGATCGCGATGATCGAGACGACGATCATGAGTTCGATGAGCGTGAAACCGGATCGCTGGCGCTGGGTCATGGTGGAAGTTCTTTCGTGGTGCGGCGTGTGGCGCCCACGGGGGTCGTTGACACCGAAGTGCATCGGCCGCGGCCCGGAGGGGCCTGGAGCCGAATCCGGGTTTCAAAAGTGTTGTGGGCCGCCCCTCCACGTGGACGGGGGCCGTGGGCTCTGGTACCAAAGGGTTCGGGCAGAGCCCCCGCGGGCTCTGCGCCCCACCCCGGAGCCCCCCCCGCGAACCACAGGCGCACAATGGCCCCTTCCCGACACTCGAAGATCCGTGGATCCCCGGCGGTTCCAGGGGGCCCGGGAGCGGGTCGCGGGGGCTGGCGGGCGCCCCTCTTGATCCTCGTGGCGCTGTGCATGGCCCTGGTGACGGTGGCCGGCGCCAGGCAGGAGGAGACCCATGCCCGGGAGCGCACGCTGCGCTTCCAGCCCCCGGGTGCCGCGGACTGCGGACTGCGGGCGGGGATCGTCTACCAGCCGGCCGTGGAGCAGGAGCTTTCGCTGGCCCTCGACCTGTACCTGCCGCCGGGATTCCAGGGGGAGCGGCGATTGCCCGTGGTCGTGTTCGTCAACGGCGTGGGCTATCGCGACCTCAAGGACTGGGGCCAGTACACGAGCTGGGCCCGGGCCGCCGCCTGCGAGGGGCTCGCCGCGGTCACGTATCAGGCGACGCCCAATCGCGCCGCCGACGACCTCGATGCTCTGATGCGCTATCTGCGGGAGCATCAGGCCGAGCTCAGCATCGACGCCGAGAACGTGGCCTGGTGGGCCTGCTCCGACAACGTCCAGCGCGCGCTGCCGCTCGCCATGTCGCCCGCCCGCACCTACCTGCGCTGCGCGGTGTTCTACTACGGGATGCCGGAGCAGTTGCCCGCGGTGGTGCGTCCGGACCTCGCCATCTGCATCGTCAAGGCGGGCGTGGACACGCCCGCGTTGAACGAGCGCATCGATCGTTTCGCGCTGCAGGCCGCCGGCGCGAACGTGGACATGACCTACATCGTGCACGCCTCGGCGCGCCACGCCTTCGACCTCACCGAGGACTCGGTCCGCACCCGGGACGTGATCCAGGACACGCTCAAGTTCATGCGCCTGCAGCTCTCGCCGGAGCTGCAGAAGGAGGCCGAGGTGGCGGCCATCGAACGGCGGGCGCGCCTGGCCTACTTCCGTTCGGATTGGGCCGACATGGTGCGCGCCTATGACGAACTGACGCGCATTCGTCCCAACGACGGGGAGGCCCATTACCGGCTGGGCTACGCGCGCATCTTCCTCGGCTTGTATCGCGAGGCCGAAGTGGCCTTCCAGCGCGCCGCGGCCCTGGACTTCATGAAGCACTCGGCGACCTACAACGTCGCCTGTTGCCGCTCCAGGCTGGGGGACATCGACGGAGCCCTGGCGGCCCTGCGTCAGGCGCTCGAGTACGGATTCGAAAACCGCGCCCTGATCAAGGAGGACCCCGACCTGGCGAATCTGCGGGCCGATCCTCGCTACGGCGAGCTGATGAAGGAGTGGCTGGAGAAGCGCACGAATTCGGGCCAGAAGCCGTGAGTCCCCGGGTGGGCAGGTTCCATGCGGTGTTCGACTCGCCCCTCGGTGAGCTGGCCGTGGCCTGGAGCGAGCGCGGGCTCGTGGGCGTGCAACTGCCGGAGGGTTCGGCCCGATCGACGGGGGCCAAGCTCGCTCTGAGGGCCGGTTCGAAACCGCTCCCGCCGCCCCCCTGGGTGAAGGAGGTGATCCGCCATCTGCGCGACCTGGCCGCGGGCGGCGACGTCGAGCCCCTGGACGTGGCGCTGGACGACGGGCACGTGCCCCCGTTCCACGCCCGCGTCTACGGGGCCCTGCGCCGCGTGCCCCGGGGCAAGACCTGCACCTACGGCGAACTGGCGCGCCTGGCGGGGCGACCGGCCGCGGCCCGAGCCGTGGGGGCGGCCATGGGGCGCAATCCCTGGCCCCTGATCGTGCCCTGCCATCGGGTGCTGGCGGCCGGTGATCGCCTGGGCGGGTTCTCCGCGACGGGAGGCGTGCGCCTCAAGGCCGAACTCCTGCGGGCCGAGTCCCGCGGGCCGAAGGCCGCCGCCCACGCGCGGGCCAAGTCCGCGGCAAAGCCGGAGCAGGGCACCCTGAAGCCCGCGGCTCGCGCGCGGGTCCTCCCCGTCGATGCGGAGGCGGCCCTGGCCCACCTGCGCCGCGTGGACCCACGGCTCGGCGCCCTGATCGACCGGGTGCCCTACACGCTGGATCCCTCGCCGAGGAAGAGCACCTTCGAGGCGCTCCTGCGCACGATCGTCTACCAGCAACTCAACGGCAAGGCCGCCGCGACGATCCATGGGCGCGTGCTGGCGCTCCTCCCCGATGGGAAAGCCGATGCCGGGGCGCTGCTCGGCGTGTCCCCCGAGCGGCTGCGGAGCGCGGGCCTGTCGCGGGCCAAGACGGCGGCCGTGATCGACCTCTCGACGCGCGCCCTGCGAGGAGAACTGCCGGAGTTCCGCGAGCTCGCCACGCTCGACGACGAGACCATCGTCGAACGACTCACCGTGGTGCGCGGCATCGGGCGCTGGAGCGTGGAGATGCTGCTGCTCTTCTGGCTGCGACGGCCCGACGTCCTGCCCGTGGGCGACTTCGGGGTGCGAGAGGGCTTCCGTGTCCTGATGGGCCGGCGCGCGCAGCCCTCGCCCGCGGTGCTGGAGCGACACGCGCGCATCTGGAGGCCCTACCGGAGCGTTGCCTCCTGGTACCTGTGGCGCGCCGTGGACGAAGCCCGAGCCGCCCGGGAGCGCGCTCCGGCCAAGCGCTAGCCCGCGCAGGCGGGTACGCTGCCGGGCCCATGAACCCGGAACCTGTGGACTGGCGGCGGCGCTACGAGGATCGCGACACCCCCTGGGACCTGGGCGGGCCCCATCCGGAATTGGCCGCTCGCCTGGCCCGCGGCGGTCTCTTGCCCGCCGGTTCCCCGACGCGGGCGGGACAGGGCCCCCGCGCCCTGGTGCCCGGCTGCGGGCGAGGACACGATGCCCTGGCCCTGGCCCGCGCGGGGTTCCGGGTCACGGCCGTGGACCTGGTGGATGCCACGGGCGGGGTCCTCGGCCGCGAGCTGGAGCAGCTGGGGGGCGAGTTGCGGGTCGAGGACGCCCTGCGGCACCGCGGGGCCTACGACGTGCTCTTCGAGCACACGTTCTTCTGCGCCCTGGATCCCGAGCAGCGCGGTGCCTGGGGCCTCCTCGCGCGGGAGAACCTGGTCCCCGGCGGCAAGCTCTGGGCGTTGGTCTTCCCCGTGGGCAAACCGGCGGCCGAGGGCGGGCCGCCCTTTGCGACGGCGGTGGAGGACCTGGCGCGGGTGCTCCCCGGCTTCTCGCTGTGCGTGGACGTGCCGGCGGGCGCGCGCGCGCCCAAGCGGAGTTGGGAAGAGCGCTGGGCCGAGTTCGAGCGCCTGAGCTAGTCCGTCCAGGGGCAGAGCGACATCGGCCGAGGCCGGACCCGAGGGCACGGCACGGGCGCGTTTCGGGCGCGTTCCGGGATGGGGGCACGATTTTTCCTGGATTTCGGGCCTCCGGGGCCCCGTGGACCAGTCGTGGTATTGGCGCGCGGCGTCGCGTCGACCCGACCCGAAATGGCACTCACGATCCTGCTCCTGAGAAGTTGGCTGGCCGTCGGTCTAGGGTGTGGCCCGGCGGTCCCGGGTGCCATGGCGGGTCCGATGCCGGGCTCGGCGCCGCGCGCTGCTTCCCTCCCCTCGACGTTGGGCACTCCGGTCGAGGCCGGAGCTCCCTCGGGAGATTCTCTCCCTGCCGGGGAGGCGCCCGGGGAGCCCGGCGACCCACCGGACCGGGGCGCCGAGTCGCCCAAGCCCTCCGAGCGCCGGCGCGCCGCGCGGAACCTGGCCGCCGAGGGCACGGGTGCGGCCTGGCGCCGCCTGTTCCTGCTGCTCGGCGATACGGAATCCGAAGTTGCGGACGAGGCCCAGCTCTTGCTCCAGCGACTTGCGGACCCGCTGCTCGTGCAGGAACTGGCGGGCAAGTCGGGCCTCGCCAGTCGAGAGGCGGGCGTGCGCCGTCGCGCGGCGGAGGCCCTCGGCCGCGTCGCCGCCGCCGTGCCCGTGGCTCCTCTGCTTGCTGCCCTCGACGACCGCGAGCGCGAGGTGTCGCATCTGGCGGCGTGGTCCATCGAACGGCTGGCCCATGGAAGGAGGCTTCTCGGAGATCTGGATCAGGCGGCCGGTGCCCTGGAACTCGGGGCCAGGACCCAGCGGGACGGCCTGGCTCGGGCCTCCATGGTGATGGCCTGCGGGGCCCTGATGCTCAAGGCCGAGTCCATGGGGGAGCGTCGCCGGGAGGAATTTCCGAACCTCCTGCGGCGCGCCCGGGAAGACCGCGATCTCCGCGTGCGCTGCGCGGCGCTGCTGGCGTCCCGGGCACTCCCCGTGCCCTCGGCCCTGCTCTCCGCCGGCGCCCTGGCTCTCGACGAGGAGCCGGTCGTGCGCCTGGCACGCATCGAACTTCTCGAGGAACTCGCCTGTCGCGAGTCGGCGGCCGCGCTGATCGAGTCCCTGGCGGCCGAGACCTTCCCGCGGGCCCGCACGGCCATCGTGCGGGCTCTGCAGCGAATGTCCGGGCTCAAGCACCGGGAGGACCCGCGACCCTGGCGCGACTGGCTCGGGACCCTGCCTCCGGGATGGCGGCCCACGCTCCTGGCCGATGGGGGGGCGGCGGGTCGGGATCGCGCCGATTCCGATGGGGGCGGCGAGGCGCGCACCCAGGCCAAGACCAACTTCGTGGGCCTGCCCTTGACCTCGCGCCGCGTGTGCTTCGCGATCGACTTCTCCGGTTCCATGTGGACGCCGATGCCCGACGGCCGGCTGCCCAAGGAGCTGGTGGACGCGCGCCTGCGCAGCACGCTGGAGTCCCTGCCGCCGGACACGCGCTTCAACATCCTGCCGTTCACCAACGAGGTGCTGCCCTGGCGGCCGAAGGTCGTTCCCGCCACGGCGGGCCACGTGCGCGCCGCGATCGCGGACTTCGAGAACTGCAAGGCCCGCGGGCGGGGCAACTTCTTCGACGCCGCCCTGTTCGCCCTCGACGATCTCGAGGTGGACACCCTGGTCACCCTCTCCGACGGTGTTCCCACGGGCGGGTTCCATTCCGACCTCGACCTGATCGTGCCCCTGCTCGTGGCGCGCAACCGGTTCCGCCGCGTGGCCTTCGACACCGTGTTGGTGGACGCTCCGCAAGCCTTCGCGCGACGCTGGCAGGTGCTGTCCGATGCCACGGGGGGCCGGCTGGTGGGCGTGGAGCGGGCCGAATGAGGCTTTGCACGCTAATCTCTCATGGATGAGCTACGCCTATGCGGTGATTGGATCGGGCAGGCAGGGCGTCGCCCTGGCCTACGACTTGGCACTCCATGGGGAGGCGGACCGCATCGTGCTGGCCGACCAGGACGTCGGCGCCGCGGAGCGCGCCGCGGCGCGCCTGCGAAGGCTGTTGCCCTCCTCGCGCTGCGAATTCCAGCCGCGGGTCTGCGACGCCTCGGATGCGAACTCGGTGAAGAAGCTCCTGCCGGGGATTCGGACGACGATTTCGGGGGCTCCCTACCGGTTCAATGCCCTGCTTGCCGAATCGGCGGTCGATTGCGGGAGTTCGTTCTGTGACCTGGGCGGCAACACGGCCGTGGTCCGGCGTGAGCTCGACCTCGACGGCGCGGCCCGGGCGAGGGGCGTCAGCGTGGTGCCCGACTGCGGTCTCGCGCCCGGCCTTTGCAACCACCTTGCGGCCCACGGACTCGGCCTCCTGCAGGAGGCGCGCGCGGTGCGCATCTTCTGCGGCGGCCTTCCCGAGCGCCCGGTGGGGCCCCTGGGGTACAAGCTCGTCTTCAGCTTCGAGGGCTTGCTCAACGAGTACTCCGGATTCGGCGAGTGCCTGCGGGCCGGAGAGCCCTGCCTGGTGCCCGCGCTCACCGAGCAGCAGGACTTGGACTTCGCTCCCCTGGGCCGCCTCGAGGCGGCGGTCACCTCGGGGGGGACCAGCACGTGTCCGAGTTCCTGGCGGGGCAAGCTGGACGTCTACGAGTACAAGACCCTGCGCTGGCCGGGACATTGGCCGGTCGTGCGCGCCCTGTTCGAGCTCGGTGCCTTCGAGCACGAACTGTTGCTCGCCGACGGCAGGCGGCTCTCGCCGCGGGAGGTCCTGCGCGCGCTGTTCGAAGCGCGGCTCGAGTTCCCCGAGATCGAGGACCTGGTGGTGCTGCGCGTGGTGGTCGAAGGGCGCGACCAGGGGAGGCCGCGGACCCTGGTCTACGACCTGCTGGATCGCGCCGATCCCCGCACGGGCTTCAGCGCCATGGAGCGCTCGACGGCCTTCCCCGCGGCCCTCGTGGCGCACCTCCAGGCCCAGGGCGCCGTGGCCCCGGGCGCCGTGCCCCTGGAGCTCAGCGTGCCCGCCCAGCGCTTCTACGACGAGCTTGCGCGGCGCGGGATTTCCGTGACGCTGCGGGATTCGTCCGCCGCCCGTTGACCGCCCGACGGAGGGTCACGTCCGCGATCAGGCGCTCCCAGGCCCTGCGCTCCCTCAGGGGAGCGAATCGAGGCCCAAGGCGGCGGCTCGCGGCCGCCAGGCGCCTCTCGAAGGACGGGTCCCGGGCCGTGCGCTCCATCAACGCCGCCAGCGCCGCGGCCGAGCCCGCAGGGAACAGGCCCGGATGGCGCGTCGCCGCTGCTTCCCAGGGCCCGCCATCAGATGTGCAGGGCGCGGCCGTCCACGGCGAGGGCCGCTTCCTTGACCACTTCGGCCAGGGTCGGGTGGGCGTGGCAGGTGCGCGCCAGGTCCTCGCTCGAAGCGCCGAACTCGATGGCGGCGGCGCACTCGGCGATCAGGTCGCCCGCGCGGGGCCCCAGGATGTGCACGCCGAGCACGCGGTCGGTGTCCCGGTGGGCCAGCACCTTCACGCGGCCCTCGGTGTGGCCCAGGGCCCGGGCGCGGCCGTTGGCCTGGAAGGGAAAGACCCCCTTGCGGAAGGGGATCCCCGCGGCCGTGAGGTCCTCCTCGCTGTGCCCCACCGAAGCGATTTCGGGTGCGGTGTACACCACGCTGGGGATGGCGTCGTAGTTCACGTGGCCGTGGCCGGTGACGATGCCCTCCACGCAGGCAATGCCCTCTTCCTCGGCCTTGTGGGCCAGCATCGGACCGCGGATCAGGTCGCCGATGGCGTACACCCCCGCCACATTGGTGGCGAAACGCTCGTCCACGAGCACGCTGCCGCGGCGGTCCTGGGCCACGCCGGCTTCCGCGAGTCCCAGGCCCTGGGTGTTGGGCGCGCGGCCCACGGCCAGCAGCACGCGATCACAGTCCACGGGCTCGCGCCCCTGGACCTCGACCACCGCGCGGCCGCCGGGAGCGGAGCGGGCTCCGGTCACCCGCGAACCCAGGTGGAACTCCAGGCCCTGCTTCGCCAGCACGCGCTGGGCCTCCCGCGCCAGGTCCGCGTCCATGCCGGGCAGGATTCGATCCAGGTACTCCAACACGCTGACCCGGGCGCCCAGCCGCGCCCAGACGGAGCCCAGCTCCAAGCCGATCACTCCCGCGCCGATCACCACCAGGTGCTCGGGCACCGAGGGCCAGGCGAGGGCTTCGGTACTGGTCCCGACGCGCGCGTCCGGCCCCGACTCCAACTCGACGCCCGGCAGGGGCGCGCTGATCGAACCAGTGGCCAGAATGACGTGCTTCGCCTCCAGGCGAAGTTCGCCCTGCGGGCCGGCCACGCTGACCGAGCCTGGGCCCAGGAGCCGGCCCAGGCCGAGGTAACGGGTCACCTTGTTCTTCTTGAACAGGCCGGCGACGCCCTGGCCGAGGCCAGCGACGATCTCGTCCTTGCGGCGCAGCATCTGGGCCAGATCGAGGCCCACCGAGGGCAGCTTCACACCGTGGGTGCCGAAGCGCGTCTTGGCCTCCCAGTACAGGTCGCTCGATTCGAGGAGCGCCTTGGAGGGGATGCAGCCCACGCGGCCGCAGGTGCCGCCGAGCTGGGGCTCCTTTTCGATGCAAGCCACGTCGAGGCCCAGTTGCGCCGCCCGCAACGCCGCCACGTAGCCCCCGGGGCCCGCGCCGATCACGACCAGATCGTGACGCGTCATCGTCAGATCTCCAACAGCATGCGCGCCGGGTCCTCGACGTTTTCCTTGACGATCTTCAGGAACGTCACGGCCTCCCGGCCGTCGATGATCCGGTGGTCGTAGGAAAGCGCCACGTACATCATCGGACGCACCACGATCTGACCGGCGACCACCACGGCCCGGTCCTGGATCGCATGCAGACCCAGGATGCCGCTCTGGGGCGGGTTCAGGATCGGCGTGGACAGCAGCGAACCGTAGATCCCGCCGTTGGAGATCGTGAACGTGCCGCCCGTGAGTTCTTCCAGGGTGAGCTTGTTGTCCCGGGCGCGAGCCCCGAGCTCGGCGATCTTCTGCTCCACGCCCGCGAAGGAAAGCCGATCCGCGTCGCGCACGATGGGCACCACGAGGCCCTTGCCGCCCCCGACCGCGATGCCGATGTCGAAGTAATTCCGGTAGGCGACCGCGTCGCCGCGCACCTCCGCGTTGACCGTGGGCACGCGCTTGAGCGCCTCGATCACCGCCTTCACGAAGAAGGCCATGAATCCCAGCTTGATGCCGTGGCGCTCGAGGAAGCGCTCCTGGTGGACCTTGCGCAGGGCGCTCACGGCGGACATGTCGATCTCGTTGAACGTGGTCAGGATCGCGGCCGTGGACTGGGCCTCCACCAGCCGCTGGGCGATGCGCTTGCGCAGGGGCGTCATCGGCACCACGTCCTCTTCCCGGGGACCACCCGCGGTCGGCGCCGTGGCCGAGTCCGTCGCGAGGGGAGCGGAGCCGGAGGCCGGGGCTGCGGGCGCAACAGGGGCCGCCGCGGGGCTCGCGCGGCGCACGTCCTCCACGAGCGTCCGTCCGCCGGGCCCCGTGGGCACGACGCGCGAGGGATCGACTCCGCCCAGGGCCATGGCACGGGCGGCCGCGGGCATCACGTGGGAGGCCGGAGTCGCCGCGGGCGCGCTCCCGCGCTGGGGCGGCGCCACCTGGGCCTTCGCCGCGGGAAGGACCGCCGGGGCGGCGGTCGGCGTGGGCTCCGGCGCGCCTGCCTCCAGGTATCCGATGACCTCGCCCACCTTGGCGGTGGAGCCCTTCGCCTTCAGCACCTGGACCACGCGGCCGGCGACCGGCGCGGGCAGTTCCACGGTGACCTTGTCGGTTTCGATCACCACCAGCGCCTCGTCGATGCGGGCCGACTCGCCGGGGGACTTCAGCCACTCGCCGATCTGGACTTCGGTGATCGATTCGCCGACGGCCGGCACGCGCAGTTCAACGGGCATGGTGGGTTTCCTGGGAGACTGGGGTCAGCGCGCGAAGGCGCGAGTCAGGACGGCGTCCTGCTCGATCTTGTGGGCCGAGGACGAGCCCGATGCGGGGCTGGCGGCGCGCGGTCGCGCGATGCCGAAAAGCGGCCGGCCGCACAGGCCCTGGCCGAAGTGGGACTGCAGGTAGGGCCAGGCGCCCATGTTCTCGGGCTCTTCCTGGACCCAGACGATCGGCACTTCGGCCGGCACGCCGCGAAGCGCGGCTTGCAGCGCCTCTTCCGGGAAGGGATAGAGCTCCTCCAACCGCAGGATCGCCACGTCCGTGCGGCCTTCCTTCTGGCGGCGCTCGCTCAACTCGTAGTAGAGCTTGCCGCTGGCCACGAGCAGCCGTGTCACGTCGCCGGCCTTCACCACCGCGTCGGGGATTACCGAGAGGAAACGCCCCGCGGTGAACTCCGACAGGGGCGAGACGCACAGCGGATGGCGCAGCAGGCTCTTGGGCGACATCACGATCAGGGGCTTGCGCCAACGCCGCAGCACCTGGCGTCGCAGCACGTGGAAGAAGTTCGCCGGCGTGGTGACGTTGACCACCTGGATGTTGTCGTCCACGGCCAGATTCAGGAAGCGCTCCAGCCGCGCGCTGGAGTGCTCGGGGCCCTGACCCTCGAATCCGTGGGGGAGCAGCAGCACCAGGCCCGAATGGCGGTACCACTTGTCCTCGGCGCTCACCAGGAACTGGTCGATGATCACCTGGGCCGTGTTGGCGAAGTCGCCGAACTGGGCCTCCCAAACCACCAGGCATTCCGGCGCGTCGAGCGTGTAGCCGTACTCGAAGCCCAGCACGCCGATTTCCGAAAGCGGGCTGTTGTGGATCTCCACCCGCGCCTGTCCCGCGGAGACGTGGGACAGGGTCGGATGGCGGCGGCCGTCGCGGGGGTCGTGCAGCACGGCGTGGCGGTGGCTGAAGGTGCCGCGCTCGCTGTCCTGGCCGGAGATGCGCACGGGCACGCCCTCGGCGGCGAGGGAGGCGTAGGCCAGGGCCTCGCCCGCCGACCAGTCGAGGGGGCGCTCGCCGCGCGCCATTTCCGCGCGGCCTTCCAGGAAGCGCGCCAGCTTGGGGTGCGCTTCGAATCCCTCGGGCAGGCGGCAGAGGGCCGCGAGCAGGTCCCGGGCGCGGGCCTCCGTCACGGCGGTCTCCACTTCCGCGGCGCCCGAGGGAGCGTCGCCCAGGTAGGGCGCCCACACCCCGCTGAGCGTGTCGGCCGGCAGCTTGTAGGCGCCGCCGCGCGCCACGGCCAATTCCGCTTCGAGGTGCGCCTGGCGCTCCGCGAGCAGCCGATCGACCTCGCTCTGGGTGGCCAGGCCGCGGGCGATCAGACTCGCGGCGTGGATCCCATGGGCCGGGGGCTTTTCGGCCACGCGGGCGTAGAGGAGGGGATCGGTGAAGGAGGGTTCGTCGCCTTCGTTGTGGCCGCGGCGCCGATAGCCCACCAGGTCGATCACGGCATCGCGCCCGAAGCGCGCGCGGAACTCGGCGCACAGGCGCGTCACGCCGACGATCGCCGACGGGTCCTCGCCGTTGACGTGGAAGATCGGCACGTCGAGCATGCGCGCCACGTCCGTGCAGTAGCGGCTGGTGCGTCCCTGCTCGGGAGGCGTGGTGAAGCCCACCTGGTTGTTGACCACCACGTGCAGCGTGCCTCCCGTCGTGTATCCGGGAAGGCCCGAGAGGTTGAGGGTCTCCTGGGTCACGCCCTCGCCGATGAAGGCCGCATCGCCGTGGATCAGGATGCACAGGCCCAGGCGTTCCCCGAGGTTGCCGGCGCGGTCCTGCTTGGCCCGCAGGCGTCCCAGGGCCACGGGCGCGACGAACTCCAGGTGGCTCGGGTTGAAGCACAGGGCCAGGTGCACGCTGCGTCCCGAGCGCGTGGGACGCTCCGAGGAGTGGCCCAGGTGGTACTTCACGTCGCCCCGGCCGCCGATGTAGCGCTCGGGCTCGGCATCCTCGAACTCGCGGAAGATCTGCCGCGCGGGCTTCTGCAGCACGTTGGTGAGCACGTTGAGCCGGCCGCGGTGGGCCATGGCCAGCACGATTTCCGCGATGCCGCGCTCGCCGGCGCACTCGATCGCGGCTCCCAGCAGCACCAGGAGTCCCTCGCTGCCCTCCAGGGAGAAGCGCTTGGCGCCCAGGAACTTGCGCTGCACGAAGTCCTCGAAGAGGGCACCGTCGACCAGCTGGGTCAGTGCGGCCCATTCCTCGTCGCGGGAGAGTTCACTGCGGTTGTGCGTGGACTCCATGCGCTGGGCGAGCCAATGGCGCACGATGGGATCTTCGATGTGGGCGATCTGGGCGCCCACGCTGCCGCCGTAGGTGGCCGCGAGCCTGGCGTGGGCTTCGCGCGCCGTGCGAGCCTCGGGCACCGAGCAGCAGGCCAGGGGCCGATCCAGGTCGTGGTCGGCGATCTCGAAGGCCCGCGTCGACAGGTCCGGCTGGGGCCAGCGGGGGCGCCCCAGCGGGTCGATGGCAGCCAGGGTGTGCCCGCGCTCGCGCCAGGCCCGGGCCAGTGCCTCGACCTTCGTCATCAGGGCGGAAGAGGCGGCCGCCTCCCCGGCCTCCGCTCCGGATTCGCCGCGGGAGGGGCCGCCCCCGGCGCCGTCGAACAGGCTTCGGGGACGGAAGGCCGGACCCAGCCGCACCGGCTCCATCGGCTCCATCGGCCCCCCCGTGCGACCGTTCTCCAGGGCCTGGAAGGCCCGCCGCCAGTCCGGGCCGACGGAGCCGGGGTCCTTCCGGTAGCTCGCATACAGCTCTTCCGCGAACGGCAGGTTCTGGCTGTCGGTCAGGGCTTCGGGCCGTTGGGGTGCTTGGGACATGGGCGGGTGGGGGGAGCGGCGGAGAGCCACCGGGGGCTCTGGGGCGAATCCTCCGCCGTGGCGTGCCCTGGGCGCCGGGAGGGAACCCGCGGGCCTGGGGAGAGGTCCTCCCTCCATAGGCTTGCGGGCCTTCCCTGGCACCCCGGGGCGCGAATTCGAGCGCAGCAGGATACGAAATCGTGGGCCCTGCGCCACGCTCGCCGGTCGGGTCGGGGAGAACCCCGGGGAGGCCGACGATGGGCCGCGGCGAGTCGTGCCCGTGGGAACTTCAGTCCCGGGCAGGTCGGCCCCTGCGGCGCGCGTTCGGGCGCAACAGGGAAGCTGGCCCCCGCCGATGGGAGACCTGCCCGGCGGCGGCCCGAAAGTGCGGGGAAACAGGTCATAAGTCATGGAAGCAAAAAGGATTGCGTGCGAATCGGGCCCTCGGCTCCGTGCTCCGCGGTGCTTGTCCGCGAGCCCTGGGAGGCGGCATGGCCATGGAGTTTCCTCGCCGGCGGGGGGCCTCTCTCCCACGCAGGCTGAAACCGGGGGCCGGTTGCACGGATAGAGTGCATGCCACCCGCGAGGCTCCCAGGTGCACAGCGACAAGACCTTTCCCTGTGCGCGCGCCTGCCGCGAAAGAGCCCACGCCGACCCTGGCGTCCCTTCCGCGCGCGGCCGTTGGCCAGCCCTCCTGGCCCTCGGCCTCTCGGTCCTTTTCTGCGGCACGGTCCTGGCCCAGTCGCAGGACGCCGTGCCGACCCAGGGCGGCGCCGCGGCTCCCGCGCCCAGCGTGCCCGCCGCCGAGGGTCTCCCCTTGGGGGCCGCGGGCGGCACCGACCAGCAGCTCTACGGGATCGATGACGGCACCACGGAGACCTCCCTGGGCCTGACCCTCGGTGGAACCCTGTGCTGGATGCAGAAGTTCGACACGCGCCCCCAGGCCGAGTTCGATCTCCTGAGCGAGATCCAGGTGGCCTACGGCTTCCCCGCGTTTCCCGGCTTCTGCGTGCCCAACGGAACGACGGCCACCGTGTGCGTCTGGGAGGACCCCAACGACGACGGCGATCCCGTGGACGCCATCCTGCTGCGCCAGCAGGCGACCACGGTCCAGAACGCCGACAGCCACTTCCTGAACCCCGTCGCCATTCCGGCGACCACCGTGGAGCGGACCTTCTTCGTCGGGGTCTTTCTCAAGCACCTGCAGAATCAGTTCCCGGCCTCCCGCGATGCGAACACGACCTCCCAAGGCCGGGCCTTCTTCCTCGGCACTGTCCTGCCCAACGGCGTGTTCGACCCGGCCAACCTGCTCGCCGCGGCGCACACCCAGATCTTCTCCATGGACACCGCGGGCACTCCCCCCGGTTCCCTGAACAGCGTCTGGCGCCTGCGGGCCCTGGGGGATTCACCGCAGATCACGACCTACTGCACGCCCAAGGTGAACTCCTTGGGCTGCACGCCGCAGATCTCCCACACGGGTGTGCCGCGGGCCACCTCCTTCTTCGGGTTCGTGCTGCGCGGCACCCAGGTGCGCAACCAGAAAGTGGGGCTTCTGCTCTACGGCACCACGGGGCGCGACAACCTGCCGTTCCAGGGAGGCTTTCTGTGCATGAGCGCGCCGCGGCGTCGCTCGGTGGCGCGCTCGTCGGGCGGCACGGCCTTGCCCACGAACGACTGCACGGGCGTGCTGGAGCTGGACATGAACGCCTTCGCCCACGGTGTCTACGGCGGCACGCCCAACGCCGCGCTGCTGGTCGCGGGCAACCTGGTCAATTGCCAGTGGTGGGGCCGCGACAACGGCTTCCCCGCGCCGAACAACAGCTCCCTGAGCGGGGGGCTGGAGTACCCCGTGTTGCCCTAGACGGACTAGGGGACGCGGCAGCCGTCCAGGTCCAGGCGCGTGGGCTGTCCGAGGCCCAGGAGGGTGAGCGAGGGTTCCACGGCCGCCGCGTCGCCCACGGCGAGCACGATCCACGCAGCCGGATCCAGATGCTCGCGCGCCAGCCGGTCGAGATCTCCCAGGGTCATGGAGGCGAGTTCCCGGGCGCGTCGCAGCGGGTAGTCGGCGGGCCAGCCGAACTTCTGGGCGTGGTCGGCGAAGGCCCGGCGCGCGTCCGAACTCTCCAATTGCATCGACAGCGACTGGCGCAGCGCCGTGCGCGCGAATTCCCATTCGTCCTGGCGCACCCCTTCGCGGATCGCGCGCAGTTCCTTCAGGATCTCGCCCGCGGCCGCGGCGGTGACCGAGGTCTCCACGGCGGCGGAGACCGTGAAGGCGCCGGGCAGGAGCCCGCCCGCGAAGTGCGAGCGCGCGCCATAGGTGTAGCCCTTGGACTCCCGCAGGTTCAGGTTGATGCGGCTGGAGAAGGAGCCGCCCAGCAGGTAGTTGAGGGCGCCGAGGCCGAAGTAGTCGCTGTGCGTGCTGGCCACCGAGAGCTGGCCCACGCGCAATTCGGTCTGGCGCGCGCCGGGCCGGTCGATCACGAACAGGCGCCGCGCGGGGGCCGTGCCGGTGGCCCCCGCGCCGGTGGGACCTTCGTCCAAGTGCAGCGCGTCATTCCCGGGCGCGGGGAGGCGCGCAACCAACCCCAGGGCGGAGCTCTCGGCCCGGGCCAGATCCCGCGGCGTGGCGATCGACAGGCGAGCGCCCCGCGCGTGGGCCCCGCGGCGGTGGAATTCGCGCAGGCGTTCCAGCGTCATGGCCCCCAGATCCACATCGCCGCTCACCGGGCTCCTGCCCAGGGGCGAATCCCCGTGGAGCAAGCGCGCGAAAGCCCGCGCCGCCACCGCCTGGGGTGCTCTCCGCGGGCGGCGATGGCCGTGCGGCGCTGCGTCAGCGTGCGCTCCAGGTCCTCGGGCGCGAAGCGCGGCTCCAGCGCCGCTTCGAACAGGAGTTCCAGAGCCGCGTCCAGGGAGCGCTCCAGCACGGCCAGGCTCAGGATCACCTCGTCGTCGCCGGCGCCGACGGCGAAGCTGGCCCCCAGGGCCTCCAGCCGGTCGGTGAACTCCAGGGTCGAGTGCCGGCGCGTGCCTTCCGAAAGCAGCGCGGCCGTCAGCGAGGCCAGGCCTGTCTCGGACTTCGATTCCGCCCGCCGGCCCATGGGGAGCGAGAGCGAAGCGCTGGCCCAGGGCGAGCGTGAAAAACGCACCAGCGCGGCGCGGGCGCCCTGGGCCGTGGCGCACAGGCGCACCTCGGGCAGCGTCGGTTCGGGAATGGGCTCGGGGTCCGGCGCCCGCGTCCTGTCGGGTTCGCCGTGGGTCGGCGCGGAATCCGCCCGCACGGGAGTTGCCTGCACGGGAGCGGAGGGGGGAGAGGATGGGGAGGCCGCCGCCGCGATCGGCCGGGCGGCCGCGGTCCCGGCGCGCCCCGCGCCGTCTTCCTCGGGCACGCAACACAGCACCGCCGCGGGCTTCGCCAGCAGGTAGCGGCCCAGCACGTCGCGCACGTGCTCGGCCGTCACCGCCCGCAGGCGCTCCAACTCGCGCCGTTGGTATCCGGGATCGCCCGTGAACAGGTCGAATTCCGCCAGGGAGGCGGCGCGACCGGCCACGGTCTCCAGGGAGCGCACGACGTCGGCCTCGCAGCGCGTCTTCATGCGCGAGAGTTGCCGGTCGTCCACGCCCTTGGCGAACAGGCTCGCGAGCAGGCCCCGCACCCGGTCTTCGAGTTCGGCCGTCGTGACCCCGGGCGACGCGCGCACGGTGATGTCGAAGCGGCCGGCCAGTTCCGCGGCCCAGTGACTCGCTCCCACGGCCCGCGCCAGGGTGGTCTCCACCATCAGGTCGCGGTCCAGCACCGCGGACTTGTTCTGGGAGAGCACCATGGCGAGCAACTCCAGGGCCGCCGCGTCAGCGCTGAACTGGGGCGCCCCCGACCAGCACAGCGAGAGCTGGGGCAGGGCCACGCGGTCGGCGAGCACGGCGCGGCGTTCGCTCGCGAACCCCGAGTTCACCGGCGCCAGGGCCTCCACCGCAGGGCCCGGCGGCAGGGCCCCGAACCACTTCTCCACCAGCTCGAAGGCCCGCGCGGGACGCACGTCGCCCGCCACGCACAGGGTGGCGTTGTTCGGTCCGTACCAGCGCCGGAAGAACGCGGCCACGTCCTCCAGGGTCGCGGCCCCGATGTCCTCCATGGAGCCGATGGGCAGCGAGTGGTAGGGGTGGGAAGCCGGGAACAGGAGCGCCGCCAGGGTCTCGGCGACGCGGCCGTAGGGCCGGTTGTCGTAGTTCTGCCGGCGCTCGTTCATCACCACGTCGCGCTGGTTGTCGAGCTTCGCCTGGGTCATGGCCGGCAGCAGGAACCCCATGCGGTCCGATTCCAGCCACAGCGCGAGCTCCAGGTGATTCTGCGGGAGCGTCTCGTAGTAGACCGTCCGGTCCAGGCTCGTGGTCCCGTTCAGGGAGCCGCCCGCCGAGTGGATGGCCTTGAAGTGGCCGCCCTCCGGCACGTGGGCCGAGCCCTGGAAGAGCATGTGCTCGAACAGGTGCGCGAAGCCGGTGCGGCCGGGCTCCTCGCGGGCACTGCCCACGTGATAGGCCACCTGGACGGCCACCAGCGGATCGGATCGATCCTCGTGGACGACCACACGCAGCCCGTTGGGCAGCGTGCGCTTCTCGAAGCGGATGTCGATCGAATCGTCGGACAAGGGAAAGGGCCAGTGTCCCGCCTGGGCCTGGTGCTTGCAATCCGGGATCCCTGGAACGAGCGAGCGAGGGCGCGGCGGGCGGGCCCCCGGCGAGTCGACCCGAGCGCTCGCGCGTCGCGGTCCAGGCCGCGGCGGTTCTGCAAACCGCCCGGCGCGCGTCCCTCCGCGGCGAAAACGGGCCCGGGCCGTGCCCGGAGGACCCCGGTGACGTGGGACGCTGGCGCCCGCGCCGCCGGATTGACACTCTCAGCATTCCTGCCCCGCGACGAAGGGTCCCGCACCACTCGATGTCCACAGTCCCCACTTCCCCCATGAGCGCCCCGGAGATTTCGCGGTCCTGTTCCCCACGCAAGCCGTCACCCGCCGCGGCGCCTGCCTGGCTGCGCGCGGCCCTGGTCCTCTGCGCGGCCAGTGCCGCGGCGCTGGCCCAGACCTCGCCGGAGGCCCACCTCGGCCACCCGGTCGGCGCCGACTTTCATCTGCCCGATTGGCAATCGGTGTCCGCCTGGTATCGGGACCTCGACTCGGCCTCGGCGCGGGTCGAGCTCGAATCGGCGGGCACGACCACCGACGGCCGTGAGTTCCTGGTCTGCGTGGTGGGGAGCGAGGCCAACCTGGCGCGCCTCGAGGCCTTGCGCGAGGACGCCCGTCGCATCGCGGACCCCCGCGGCCTGTCCGCCGAGCGCGCCGACGAACTGGCCAGGTCGGCGGTGCCGGTGGTGATGATCTCCAATGCGATGCACTCCACCGAGGTGGCCGCGCCGCAGTTCTCGATGGAACTGTGCTGGAAGCTCGCCACCAGCGAGGCCGAACCCTGGAAGAGCGTGCGCGAGAAGGCCCTGGTCGTGATCCTGCCCTGCACCAATCCCGACGGCCTCGACATCGTGGCCCACTGGTATCGGGACAGCGTGGGCAAGTCCTTCGAGGGCGGTTCGCCGCCCTGGCTCTACCAGCACTACGCGGGCCACGACAACAATCGCGACTGGTTCATGCTGAGTCTCGCCGAGACGCGCATCGTCTCGAGCCTGCTCTACGAGCGCTGGCACCCCCAGGTCTATTGGGACGTCCACCAGCAGGGCTCCTTCGCCGAGCGCATGTTCGTGCCTCCCTTTCGCGATCCCCTGGATCCGCACCTCGATCCGACGGTGATGGGGGCCATCGATCTCGTGGGCACGCGAGCAGCCCTGGACATGACCGCCCGGGGGCTCAAGGGCGTGGCGAGCGGCGTCTCCTTCGACATGTGGTGGCACGGCGGCAACCGCAACGTGCCCGTGCGCCACAACATCATCGGACTGTTGACCGAGGCCGCTTCGGCCAACCTGGCGAGCCCCCTGTGGGTGCCCGCCGATCGCCTGCGGGCGCCCTCCGGGCTGGCGCGCTACGGGCCCTCCAATCGATTCCGCGACCCCTGGCCGGGCGGTTGGTGGCGCGTGCGCGACATCATCGACTACGAAATGGCCTTCGCCGAGTCGCTGCTCGGCGCCGTGGCGCGGGAACCGCAGCTCTACACGCGCACGGTGCTGGAGGCCGCGCGCAGGACCTGTGAACTCGGCCCCAGCCAGGGCTACCCCGAGGCGTGGGTGCTGCCGGCCTCCAACGCGGACACCAACGCCCAGGTGCGACTGTGCGAGTCCTTGATGCGCACGCAGGTCGAGGTGCTGCGCGCCGCCGCGCCCTTCGAGGCCGACGGACGCAGCTTCGGGGCCGGTTCCCTGGTGATCCCCCGGGGCCAGCCCGCCTGGCGCCATGTCCACGACCTGTTCGACGTCCAGCACTATCCCGGCGACGAGCCGCCCTACGACGTGGCCGGCTGGACCCTGCCCGCGTTGATGGGGCTGGAGGCCGTGGCCGTGCGCACGCTCCCCGCGGGCCCCCGCGTGCGGATCACGCGCTACGGCGAAGCCAAGGCCGACCCCGAGGAGGGCGACAACCCGCGCGAACTCGACGACATCGACAAGTGGCGCGCGGTGTTCTCTCAGCTTTCCACGGGCGCCGCCGCCCTGGCCGCCTCCGGCGAGTCCCCGTCCCGCAAGCCGCGCCTGCCGCGGGTGGCCGTCTACAAGCCCTGGACCGCCAGCATGGACGAGGGCTGGCTGCGTTGGACGCTGGAGTACTGCGGCCTCGAGTACCGTTCGGTGGACACCGACGAACTGCGGACGGGCGCGTTGCTGGAGCGCTTCGACGTGCTGGTCCTGCCCGACGTGTCGAGGGACCACCTCGACGACGGCCGCGAGCCCGGCTCGGTGCCCGAGGAGTACGCGGGCGGACTGGGCCGCGAGGGCCGTCTGGCGGTGGAAACCTTCGTGCGCGGGGGCGGCCGCATCGTCTGCATCGGCCGCGCGTCCCTGTGGGCCGTGGATCTGTTCCAACTGCCCCTCGAGGACGCCGCCCACGGCAAGGCCGCGGGCGATTTCTCCTGCCCCGGCAGCGTGTTGCGCGCGCGCCTGGAGCCCGTCCAGGGCGACTCCCTGGCCCCGCCCTCGGCCAGGGACGGCTTCCTCTTCTTCTCCGGCGGCTTTGCCTGGAGCGTCCCCGAATCGAAGGCCAAGGAGGCCTCGGGCATCGTCACGCTGGCCCGCTACGCCGAACACGATCTGCTCTACTCCGGATGGATCCGCAGCCCCGCGACCATCGAGGGCAAGTCGGCCTGGGTGCGCGCCGACATCGGCAAGGGCCGCGCGCAGTTGTTCGGCTTCAGCCCCTATTACCGCAGTTGGTCCCAGGCCAACTTCCACTGGCTCTTGCGGGCGATCATGGACCTGCCCCAGTGAGACCCGCCATCCCGTGGACCCGCGGGCTCCTCGCGGTGCTGCTGCTCTCCGCCTCGACCGCCTGTCTGCAGACGCTGGAGCTCCCCTCCGCGATGCGGGGGCCCGCCGAGGAAGAGCCCGGGCAGATGGACCTGCGGCGCGAGTACTGGGACGGCGGGCCGTCCCCACGGGAGCTGCGGAGCGAGGTCGAGGGCCTCGTGTTCCGCGGCGGAAAATTCCAGAAGCACGGCCGCGAGCGCGCCTACTTCCGCGGCGGCGGTCTGGAATTCGAGCGCCACTGGGTGCGCGGCCTGCCCGCGGGCCTGTGGCTGGCCTGGTGGGAGAACGGGACCCAGCGTTCGGAGTGCCTGTTCACCACCGACGGTGGGGAGAGCGAAATGCGCTTCTGGCACGCGAACGGCGTGCTGGCGGCCCACGGCCCCGCGATCCACGGCCGGCGCACGGGGTTTTGGCAGTTCTTTCGCGAGGACGGTTCCCTGGAATCCGAGGGCCTGCTGCTGGACGGCCTGCGGGAAGGGGAGTGGCGCTTCTTCGACGACTGCGGCGGGCCGGAGGAGCCCCTGCGCTTCTCCCGCGGCGTGCGCCAGTAGGTCCCCGCGCCGGGCTCGGCACCGCGCCTGAACCAGGGCCCCTCAGCTCGCGGCCCGGGAGCGCGCGCGAAGCGGCGGCAGAGGCCCTTTCGCCGGGCGGCTAGCCGAACTCGGCCTCGGTGCGGCGGGCCTGTGCGTCGATGACCTGCTGCCCGTGGAGTGGACCCGAGCCGATCCCCGGGCAGCGGGCGCGCACCTGGGTCTCCCAGACTTCGCGCTGCAGGTTCGAGCGCCAGAAGGGCCAGGTGCGGCACTGCATGGGCCTGACCGGGTAGATGCGGCAGCGGGACTCGGGGTCCAGGAAGGGACAGGCGGGCTGGTCCATGCGCAGCGTGGGATGACATCCCGGTGCCTTCTCGCACCAGCGCTCCAGGAACTCCGCGCGGGAAATTCCGAGGAAGGCGGGGATGCTCTCCAGGTCCCGGGGCGAGAGATTCACGAAGGCGTACTGGCCCTGGTTCCGGCAGCAGTTGCCGCACTGGGTGCAGGCGAAGCGCAGACCTTCCGCGTACCACGCCGGGTCGCCGGCTTCAGCGTCGGCCCCCTCGCTCACTTGCCGCTCTCCGGGGCCTGGAGTTCCGTCCAGCGCGCGGGCAGGGTGGCCTTCTCCTCCAGCAGGGCAAGAATCGCCATGGACGTGCCGTAGTTTCTCGTGCGCGGAAACACACGGTCGTTCCAGGTGCCGTCCGCGGCGCGCGTGGCGAGCAGCGCCTGCAGCATGCGCTCCCGCAGCGGGGCGCGGGCACCCTCGGGCAGACATTCGATCGCCTGGGCGGCGTGGGCGTGCGCGTAGTAGAAGTAGTAGGGGGCGATGCCGTAGGGGCCCTCGTGGGTGCCCGGCCGGCCGCGGCGCGCCGCGAGATCGTCCCAGTGATCGAAGAACTGGAGCGCCGAGCCCCGCAGGCGGTCCAGCGAGGAGCCGCCCAGGAGCCACAGCGTGCTCTCACAGGCCGCCGAGCGCCCCGCGGAGCCCGCCAGGGAAGCGGTCACCGCTCCCGACATGCCCAGCCCGTCGGGTTCGTCGGCGCCGCCGGAGTACACGAAGGCGCCGTCGCCGTGGCGCGCGCACTCCAGCGAGCGCCGGGCCCGCAGGAACAGCCCGTCGGGCACCTCCAACCCCTGGGAGCGCGCAAGCAGCAGGGCCTGCACCACCGGGGCGGTGACGAAGCTCGCCGGCGCGCGGTGGTTGGCGTAGTTCCAGCCTCCGCCCGGGATCTCCTCGCCGGCCAGGACCTGCACCAGCTTCGGCCGCCACTGTCGTGCGGCCGCGTCGTCCGGCCCAAGACAGCCCGCCGCCTCGAGCTCGCACAAGAAGGCGAGGGCGTAGGCGTGGCCCCAGACGCGGACGTCGTAGGCGTCCCGGCTCGAGGGAGCCATCGAGGGATGGTCGAGCAGCTCCAGGACCGCCGCCGCTCCGCGCCGGATCGCCGCGCGCGCACCCTCGTGCTCGGGCGCGGCCTTCAAGAGCGCGGTGGCGACGATGCTCGTGCCGCCGACCCGGTAACCCACGGGGATCTCACCCTGCACGCGATACACGCCCTCGTAGGGCCACTCGCCGTGCTCCTGGAGCGGGAGCAACTGCTCCACCGCCGCGCGGACAAGCTCCGCCCGCGGAGGAGGCGTCGGCGATACGGGCGCGGGTTTCGCGGCGGCGGGCGCCGGCGCGGGCCCCTGGAGCCCGAGGAGCGCGCAGAACACGAGGGCCGTTGGCTGCATGGAATCCTCCGGGGCGGGCGGGCAGGGCAGGGGGACGACGGCGGCGGAGCCTAGCACGGCCATGGAACAGGGACACCCCGGCCCGTCCAGGGGCGCGCGGCCCGGAGATTCCTCAGTACGGCACGCGGCGGGGATTGGCATTCCAGGCGCGGAAGGGCTCGTTCGCGCGCGCGGCCAGGGCGCGTTCGATGGGCAGCCGCCGCTGGGTCAGGGGCAACTGGACCTCGCGGTAGAGCAGGTCGTCGTCGAACCCCGCCGCGGCCGCGTCGGCGCGCGTGGCGCAGAACACGATGCGTTGGACCCGTGCCCACCAGGCCGCGGCGAGGCACATGGGGCAGGGTTCGCAACTCGTGTAGAGCACGGCCCCGGGCAGCGCGTGGCTTCCGCTCCGGGCGCAGGCGGCGCGCAGGGCGATCACTTCGGCGTGGGCGGTCGGGTCGCGGTCGGTGGTGACGCGGTTCGTGCCCTCGCCCAGCAGGACCCCGTCGCGGGCCACCACGGCTCCGAAGGGGCCGCCGTCACCCGAGCCGGAGCCCAGCGCCAAGTCCAGCGCCCGGGCCAAGAATTCCGCATCGCGCTGGGTGTCCATCCCCCTCATCCTGCATCGCGCCGCCGCCCGACAACAGCCCCCCCGCGGGCGATCGGGCCGCGGCCGCCGGGATTCCCTTGTTCCCGCGAGCCAGGGAATGCGCCGGGGCGCCCACGGCGTCAGACTGCGGGGAGGACCGAGAGCAGAGCATGGACACACCGAAACTTCCCCCGCTTCCCCGCTTCGAGGACGACGACCACGGGCCCGCGGCCGCGCGCGCGAGGCGCGAGCTGGCGGAACGGAGCGCCGGCGTCTCCCTGGTCCACGTGGCGGGCGCGCCCGTGGATTCCCGAAGCGCCAAGGGCAACGTGGAGAACCTGGTCGGATACGTCCAGGTGCCCCTGGGGCTCGCCGGGCCGCTCCAGGTGGACACTTCGGCGGGACGGAGCGAGGTGTACGTGCCCATGGCGACCAACGAGGGCGCCCTGGTGGCCTCCCACGCCCGCGGCATGCGGCTCCTCGCCGCGGGCGGCGGGGCGCGCTCGCGCGTGATCCGCGAGGGGCTGACGCAGATCCCCATGCTCGTGTACGACGACGCGGCGGGGGCTTCGCGGGCGCGGGAACTCGTGGCGGGGCTGTTCCCCGGCTGGCGCGAGCACGTGGCGGCCACGACGCGGCATGGGGCCCTGGTGAGCGCTCGGCCGGAACAACTGGGGCGCCGACTGGCCCTGCGGCTCGAATTCACCACCGGCGATGCCATCGGGATCAACATGGCCGCCGCGGCGGCCGACCACTGTTCGCGTTCCCTGGCCCTGGCCAGCGGCGCCCGCGAGTGCCACGTGCACGGCGAGGACGTCGAGAAGCGCGCCAACGCGCGCGCCCTGATCGAGGGCCGCGGCCGCAGCGTGGTCTGTGACGCGACGATTCCCCGCGCCGCCCTGGCGAGTCTCGCGCGGGCGACGCCCGAGCAGCTGGTGCGCGTCCACCGCACGTACACGGTGGGATTCGCCCAGCTCGGCACGCAGAACTGGCTGGTGCAGAGCGCCAACGGGCTCGCCGCCGTGCTGATCGCCTGCGGCCAGGACGCGGCCTACCTCACGGAATGCGCCACCGGGCACCTGGACCTGGATCTGGACGCGCGGGGCGACCTGTACGCCTGCGCCTCCCTGCCCTCGCTCCTCGTGGGCACCGTGGGGGGCGGCTCGGCCAAGGGCACGGCGGCGGAGTGTCTGGGGCTCCTGGGCTGCGCGGGCAGCGGCCAGGCCAACGCCTTCGCCGAGATCCTGGGAGCGGTGGTGCTGGCGGGGGATCTGTCGCTGATGGCGGCCTTCGCCAGCGGAGAATTCGTGGCGGCCCACGAGCGCCTGGGGCGCAACCGGCCGATTTGATCGCGCCGCCTGCTACCCTGTCGCGCTCGAAGCCCCGCGCGTGAACGCCAGTCTCCTCCTCGCCATCGCGACCCTCGCCCTGGTCGTCGGTCCCCTGTTCGAGCGCCTGGCCCGCGGCCAGCCGCGCGTCGCGGGTCTCGTGGACGGCCTGACCGTGGGCGGCGTGCTGGTGGTCTCGCTCCTGCACTTGATGCCCGAGTCCACCGCCCACATCGGACTGTGGGCGCCGTTGCTGCTGGTGATCGGCCTGTTCGTGCCCCAGGTCGCGGAACGGAGCCTGGCACACCGTTGGCAGGGCTGGCGCATCACCGTCGGCGCGCTGATCCTGGTGCTGTTCGTGGGCCACCTGCTCGTGGAGGGTGCCGCCCTGGCTTCCACCGCCAGCGACGAGCGCCTGGCGCTGGCGACGGTGCTGGTGGTTGCCGGCCACAACCTGCCCCTGGGCGTGCTGCTCTGGGGCCAGACCCGTCGCCGCTTCGGCCGTTTCTGGTCCACGGTGGTGATCCTGGCCGTGGCGGCGATCACCTGGTTCGGCCCGCTGTTGCCCATCAGCTCAATGTCGTTCTCGGCCATCTGCTCGGCGCTGCTCGCCGGCGGCCTGCTGCACCTCGTGATCCAGCACGAGTCCGGCCAGCCCACGCCCGAGGATCGGGGCGTGCGCAACACCTGGGCCGCCATCGGCGCCGTGGGGGCGGGGTGGCTCCTGATCCGTTACCTGGGCGTGGAGGAGGGGCATTCCGACCACGCCCACGGGGGCGCGCACCTGCCGGCGGAGTTTCTGGAGCTGTTTCTGGAAACCGCGCCGCCGCTGCTCTTGGGCGTGCTGGCTGCCGGGCTGATCGAGGCCCTCCTGCCCGAGGCCGCGGTGCGTTGGATGGGCCGCGGCTCGAGCTTCAGCCAGGCCCTGCGGGGAGTGGCTGTGGGCACGCCCATGCCGGTCTGCTCCTGCGGCGTGCTGCCGATCTACCGGGCGCTGATCCAGAAGGGCGTGCCCGCCACCGCGGGGCTGGCGCTCCTGGTGGCCGCGCCCGAAATCGGAGTCGATTCCGGTGCTCCTGTCGCTTTCCCTGCTGGGGTGGAAGACCACCGCGGTGCGGCTCCTTTGCGCGCTGCTCCTGGCCCTGGCCATCGGCTGGTTCGTGGGCACTCGGGTCCGCGCCGCGGCTCCGCGCGGGGTGGGGGGAGAGCCTCGCCACCCGGCCCACGATGGTGGACAGGCCCACGCGCACGAGCACGGGCATGGTCACGCGCACGGGCACGAGCACGAGCACGGGCACGAGCACGCACGGGCACGAGCACGCGGGCACCGGGGAGGACGCGCACGCCGCCGGCTTCGGGGCCAAGCCCGTGGGCTGGCGCGGCGTGGTCCGGGGGGTGTTCGAAACCTGGGCGCACCTGGGACCGTGGATCCTCTTCGGGCTGTTCGCCACGGTGGTGGCCGAGCACTATTTCATGGAGAGCGCCACGGGTTGGGCGGCATCCATCACTCCCTGGCAGCAGGTGCTGGCCCTGACGCTCCTGGGACTGCCCTCGTACATCTGTGCCACGGCGGCGACGCCCTTCGCCGCCGTGCTGCTCGCCAGCGGCTTCAGCCCCGGCGCGGTGCTCGCCTTCCTGCTCACGGGGCCGGCCACCAACTGGACCACCTTTGCAGCCCTGAGCCAGCTGCACTCGCGCAAGGTCGCCCTGCTCTTCGCCGCCACGGCCCTGGTGGTCACCGTGGCCCTGGGACTGGGGGTCAACACGTTGCTGGGGCCCGTGGCTTCGGGAACCGGGCCGGACCACGGGGCCCCGCCGGGAATGCTGAACTTCGCCTCGACGGCCGTCCTGTGCGCCTTGACGCTCTGGGTTGCCCTGCGACTGGGGCCGCGCGGGTTCCTGGCCCAGCTCTCGCCGGGGGCGGCCCCGCACGTGCACGGACCCGCGCCCGATGGCCCCCGGGCGGAGGCCCCGGGCCCGGTTCCGAAGGGCCCGTAGGCGGCCCTCCTCGGCACTTTGCTTGACCCGCGCAGGGCTCTCGTTACCTTATTTGCCCTCCGGAGTCCGCGGCGGCGCCCCAGCGGCGCGTCCGCGAGCCCTCCAGCCGCCAGACCTCCCTGGTCTCGTTCCCACGGCGCGTCTGGACGGTAACGGCTCCATCCGCCCCTTTTCTCTCCCCCGACGTCTATGCCGCCGATCGTCATCACCCAGCGCCCCACGAACAGCTCGCCGACCGCCAAGCGGCTGTGCACCCACCGCAACATCGGCATCATGGCGCACATCGATGCCGGCAAGACGACGGTCACCGAGCGCATCCTCTTCCTGACGAAGAAGATCCACAAGATCGGGGAGGTCCACGACGGTGAAACGACGATGGACTACCTCGAGGAGGAGCGCAAGCGCGGCATCACCATCCAGTCCGCCGCCACCAGCGCGGAATGGCGCGCCCATTCGATCAACATCATCGACACTCCCGGGCACGTGGACTTCACGGCCGAGGTGGAGCGCTCGCTGCGCGTCCTGGACGGTGCCGTGGCGGTGTTCGACGGCGTCAACGGAGTCGAGGCCCAGTCCGAGACGGTCTGGCGCCAGGCGGACCGCTACCGCGTGCCGCGGATCTGCTTCATCAACAAGCTCGACCGCACCGGCGCGGACTTCAACTACTCGGTGCAGACGATCATCGATCGCCTGGGCGCGCGACCGGTGCCGATCCAGATGCCCGTGGGCATGGAGAAGAGCTTCCGGGGTCTGGTGGACCTGATCACGATGCGCTTCTACGAGTTCGTCGGCGAGGACACCGAGCAGAAGACCATCGAACAGGATGTGCCCGCGGAAGTGCTCGAAGACGCCAAGGCCGCCCGCAAGCACATGTTGGAAGCCGCGGCGGAGAACGACGAGAAGCTCCTCGACCTGTATGTCGAGGACAAGGAGATGCCGCCGGAGATGATCCTCTCGGCGCTGCGCAAGGCGACGATCGCCATGCAGATCACGCCGGTCGTTTGCGGCTCCGCGCTCAAGCACAAGGGCGTCAATTTCCTGCTGGACGCGGTGATCAACTTCCTGCCCCATCCCCAGGACGTGCCGCCGGTCACGGGCTCCATTCCGCGCTCCGACGAGGAGGCCACGCGCAAGGTGGAGGACACGGAGCCCATGTGCCTCCTGGCCTTCAAGACCATCGCCGAGCCCACGGGCGACCTGACCTTCGTGCGCGTGTACTCGGGCGTGCTGAGCGCCTCGACGCGCGTGCTGAACCCGCGCACGGGCAAGAACGAGCGCATCGGCCGCATCGTGCGCATGCACGCCAACAAGCGCGAGCCCGTCGACGAGCTGCGCTGCGGCGACATCGCCGCCGTGGTCGGCCTGAAGAACACCTACACGGGGGACACCCTGTGCGACGAGGACAAGCCGATCCAGCTCTCGAAGATCCAGTTCCCCGAGGCCGTGATCGCCATGTCCCTGGAGCCCAAGAAGTCCGGCGACCGCGACAAGCTGGGCGAGGTCATCGGCCGCATGATGCGCGAGGACCCGACGTTCAAGGCCCAGACCAACGAGGCCACGGGCGAACTGGTGATCTCGGGCATGGGCGAGCTGCACCTGGAGGTGATCACCAACCGCATCCAGAACGACTACAAGTGCGAGGTGGTCACCGGCAAGCCGAAGGTGGCCTACAAGCAGCGCCTGGCGAAGTCCCTGGAGACCGAGGCCCGCTACATCCGCCAGTCGGGCGGCCGCGGCCAGTACGCGGTGGTGTGGGTCAAGTTCGAGCCGGTGCAGACCGAGGGCGGCGGCTTCGAGTTCGTCGACGGGATCAAGGGCGGCTCCATTCCGCGCGAGTTCATCCCGGCGGTGGAGAAGGGCCTGACCGACGGCTTCAACTCGGGCGGCCGCACCGGCTTCCCGTTCGTCAACGTGCGCGCCACGCTGTTCGACGGCAAGTACCACGACGTGGACTCCAGTGAAATGGCGTTCCAGTCGGCGGGCGTGCTGGCCTTCCGTCAGGCGGCCGAGAACAACGTCACGTTGCTCGAGCCGATCATGAAGATCGAAGTGCGCGTGCCCGAGGACTACCTCGGCGGCGTCGTCGGCGACCTGAACAGCCGCCGCGGCGAGGTCAGCGACGTCGACGCCCTGGGCAACCTGAGGATCATCCGCGCCCTGGTGCCGATCGCCGAAATGTTCGCCTACTCCTCGGCCCTGCGCGGCGCCACCCAGGGCCGCGGCTCCTACGCCATGGAACTGCACGAGTACCGCGACGTGCCGCGCAACCTGGCCGAGAAGATCCTCGACTCCAGCAAGCGCGACAACGAGAAGGGCTAGGCCCCCAGGCCCTGTTCCCATGACCCGCACCGCGCGACGACGCTGGAGCCGCGAGCTCCAGTTCGAGGTCGACGGCATCGCCGTGGGCCCCAGCGGCCCCGTGCTGGTCCACGTCTACGAGCCGCCCGCGGGCGAGCGCTGGATGGACGCGGCGATCCCCGGCAAGCTCGGGGCCCTCGACCGATCCAGCGGCGAGATCCTGTGGGTGTCCCCCTGCGAGGTGGGCTACGGCCGCGGCTTCGGCGCGGGCTTCGGCGGTCAGGAGGACGTGATCGTCGCCGGTCCCTCCGCCAACGGCCACCGCGTCGTGCGCATGACCCTGGGTTCGGGGGAACTGCGCGATGCGCGCACGATTCCCGCCTTCGACGAGGCCATCGTGTCCGAGGACATCGCCGTCTTCGCCTCGAAGAAGCGCGTCATGGCCATCGACACGAAGACCCTGCAGGAGCGCTGGAGCTACTCCAAGGAAACCGAGCGCTACCACAACATCGCCCGCTCCGGCGCGCGAGTCTTCGTGGTGGTTTCCAACGCCAAGACCAAGAAGCAGGGCCTGCTCGCCTTGGATGCACGCACGGGCAAACTGGAGGCGTCCCTGCTCGCCCCGGAACAGTCCGTGATCCACGGCGTCACCGCCGACGCGCTGGGCCTCACCTTGATCCTCGACAACCTGCCCGCCGCGCTCCCGCGCGAGGCGTTGATGGAGTACCTGCGCCGCAGCGAGGACGAGGACCTGGGCCCGGCCCTGGCCCTGTGCTCGCTCAAGCCCGACTCCAAGCCCGGCGACGCGCCCCTGTGGTTCGAAACCCTGGCGGGCGAGGAGGACGGCGAGTTCCCCGAGGTGGCCGTCCACGCCGACGCCGGGCGCCTGTACCTCGTCAAGGGGGCACTCCTGGAAGCGCGCGACGCGTTGACGGGCCGGCGCCTCGACGAATGGGCCGTGCCGGGCCTCGACGAGCGCGTGGCGTGGTCGGTGGCCCAGGGGGCCTGCCTGCTGGCCGAGGAAACGCGGGTCTCGATCTTCGAACTGCCGGCGTAGGCCGCCTACGTCCGGGCCTGCTTCGCACCCCGCTCCAGGGCACTTCCGCCCCACCTTCCCCGTCCAATCGCCCGCGGGGTATCCTGTTCGGCCCCGTTCTCGACCCCCGCAACCCGGCGACGCCTCCGCGATCCCAGCGAGAGTGCGCCGCGCCACTCGACCCAGGAGTCCACCCGTGACCTCCCCCAAGATCCTCGCTGCGATTTCCCGCGAATTCTCCGCCCGCCCGGAGCACGTCCACGCCGCGCTGGAGATGCTCGACGTGGGGATGCTCTCGCCCTTCATCGCCCGCGTGCGCCGCGAGCCGTGCGGCGTGATGAGCGAGAGTTTCGTGCGCCGCATCGCGCACCGGCGCGAGGAGCTGGAGGAGCTGGACCGCCGCCGCGCGACGATCCTGCGCATGGTTCAGGCCAGCACCTCGGCCACGCCCGCGGACCTGGAACGCGTCGAGAACTGCATGGACCGCTTCGAGCTGGAGGACCTGTTCGTGCCGCACCGGCGGCCCGAGCTGGAGGTCCAGCACGCCCTCGACCGCGGTCTGGGCAAGCTCGCCGACCTGCTGGTGGAGCCCCTGCCGCGGGCACCGAAGACCGAGGCCCAGGACGCCGAGGTCGCGGAGCAGGAATCGCGCGAGGCCGCCGCCGAGGACGAGGAGGCGCGGCGCGCCCTCCAGGCCGGCCTCAGGGCCGACGAGGCTCTGGGGGCGGATTCCGCCCGCGCGGTCTCCCACGGAGCTCCGCTGGAGACGGCCTCCGAGGACGGTTCCGAGGCTCCCAAGCAGTCCGCGGAGCCCGAGAGCTCCGGGGAAAACCCCGAGAGCGACGAGGCCGCGGGCGAGACCCACGCTGGGGAGGAAGACAGCGCCGCGCCGTCCTCCGACCCGGCGGTCACCTGGGAGGGCCGCCCCGAGAAGGTGGACGAGGAGGGTGCCGCGGTGCCCGAGGCCGTCCACTCGCCCGAAATGGTGCCGCTCACCGATCACGTGGAGCTCACGCCGGCACTGGCGCGGGCCTGCGCCCCGTTCGTCAATCCCGACCGCGGCATCCACACCGAAGCCGAGGCTCTGGCGGGCGCCATGCGGATCCTCTCGGACCGCCTGGGTCGCGACGCGCGCCTGCGGGGACTGGTGCGCCGCCTGCTGCGCAAGCACGGCGTGCTCACCGTGCGCGCCACCGGGGGCGAGGGCAAGGTCGGCCGTCACAAGCCGCTGCTCAAGCTCAAGCAACCCGTGCGGCAGATCCAAGGCCACCGACTGCTGGCCGTGCGCCAGGCCCAGAAGGAGCGCGCCGTCACGACGGTGATCACGCTCGACGTCGGACAGGTGCTGCCCAAGGTGCGCGCGGCCCTGGGCCGCCACACCCATCCGGACTTCGCGGGTGTGCTCGACACCATCGCCCGCCAGGCCCTGGAGCGCCGCCTGCTGCCGGTGGTGGAGGCCGACGTGCGCCTCGAACTCAAGGAGCGGGCCGACGAGGAGGCCCTGCGCTTCCTCGCCCAGCACCTGCGCGAAATGCTGCTCACGCCCGTCTGGGGACCCTTCCCGGTGGTCGGCGTGGACGTGGGCCCCAAGGGCGACCTGACCTTCTGCGCCGTGGGCCCGGGCGGGGCGCCGATCACCAAGGAACTCACCAAGGAGGACGGCACCACGGAAGTGCTGCGCGGCTTCAAGGTCGACGTCGAGGGCAAGGACGATGCCGCCCTGGCGGCGGAGATCGAGGCGGGTCTGGCCCAGTTGGGCGAAACGGCCATGCGCATCTTCGCCCTGGGACACGGCAAGGCCATGCGCGCCGGGCTCTCCAAGTTGCGGGCCGCCTTCCGCGCCGGCGGCCGTGGCGACTCCTTCGCTTTCGCCGTCAACGACTCCGGGCTGTCGAGCTACGCCAACTCCGAAATGGCCCGCCAGGAGCTGGGTCAGTTCAGCGTGCCCCAGCGCATGGCCGTGAGCCTGGGCCGCCGCCTGCAGGACCCCCTGGCGGAGTTCCTCAAGGTGGACCCGCGCCACCTGGGCGTGGGCGCCGAGCAAGGACTGGTCAGCAAGGCCAACGTGCGGCGCGTGTTCAACGACGCGATCCAATCGGCGGTGTCGCTCGTGGGTTGCGACGTCAACCACGTCGATCCGGTGCTCCTGGAGCACATCCCCGGCCTGGATCGTGCCGCCGCCAAGCGCCTGACGGCCCGCCGGGCCGAGAAGCCCTTCGAGAGCCGCGAGGAATTGCGCCAGGACGGGCTGCTCAGCGAAGTGCAGTGGACCAACGCCATCGCCTTCCTGCGCGTGCCGGGCTCCCCCGAACCCCTGGACTCCACGGGCCTGCATCCTGAGCAGTACGCCCTGGCCCGGCGCGTGATCGAGGCCGGCGGCATCGGCGTGGAAGAGGCGCTGAACCGTCCCGGGTCCACCAAGGGCATGCGCCGCGCCGATTTCGGCGTCGACGAGCTCACCTGGCGTGACCTGATGCGCGAGATCGCCTTCCCCGGACGCGACTCGAGGCTCCGGCTGTTCGTTCCGCGCCTCCTGGATCCGGCCACGGATCCCGTGACGCTGACCCCGGGCCGGACCCTGGAGGGCATCATCACCAACGTCGCCAGCTTCGGGGCCTTCGTGGACGTGGGACTCCCCCAGGACGCGATGATCCACATCAGCGAGATCTCCGATCGCTACGTGCGCGATGCGCGCGAGCTGCTCTCGGTGGGCAGCACGGTGCGCGTGCGCATCGTCGAGCCCTCGATGCCGCGCATGGCCGTGAGCCTCAAGAACGTGGCTCCCCCGGAGCGCGAGCCCCGGAGAGAGCGCCCGCCGCGGCCCGAGCGCGCTGCCGGCCCCGACGGCTAGCAGGGGCACCGCGGCGACCGCGGGCCCCGCCGGGGCGGCCGTGGGCGGGAGGAGCGCGAACCGCGCAAGCCGGAGGCTCCGGTTCGCGCGGCCGTTTCCCGCCGCGACGGATTGGCCGGCGCCGGCGGCGGCCGCAAGGACCGCTTCGGCGGGGGCCGCGGCGGCAAGCGCGAGCGCGAAGGCGGCGGCCGTGACGAGGGCTACGACCCGCAGGCCGTGCGCGCGGTGTCCAAGACGCCCGAGAACAAGCCCTTCGCCAGCCTGAAGGCGCTGATCAAGCCGACGGAACCGCCGGCCGAGTAGGAACTCGGGCCCGAACCTCGCACACCCCCAGGGTGTGCGGGGGCCCGGTGCGCGCCCCGGGGGTCACTGGCCGTCGGAGTGTCCCATGCCCTCCAGGGCACGGCGCAACTTCGGGTCGGCCAGCAGGCTCGAGAGCTGGACCAGGCGTGTCTTGGTGTCGACGTCCATGTTCAGGGCCGAATTCGCCGCGCCCGGCGTGTAACCGTCCAGGCCCGCTTCGTCGCCATTCGCCGGCAGGGCGGCGTCGATGGATCCGAGGTCGTGCAGGCCGCCGAGGGAGTTCTCGACGCAGGGCTCCTCGATGGTGTCGAGCACACCCAGGGAGTGACTGTTCGGGTTCCCCTGGGCGGCCGACCAGAAGCCGGTCTCCTCCAGGGCGCGCTCCACCTGGGTCTGCACTTCCTCGCGCAGGCTTTGGGCCTGGGCCTGCTCGCGCTGGGCGATGCCCTGCATCTGGTTGCGGGCCGAGAGGATCGCGGCGCCGACGTCCTCGATGTGGTCCTGGAGGGCCGTGTACTGGGTCTTCAGTCGCTGCTCGATGCGCATGCCGACCTGGTCGAGGCTGGCCGCCAGGCGGAAGATGGCCTCCTCCGGCGAGGCGGGCGGGATCGGCTCGGGAATGGCGGCGACCACTTCGCGGGCGCACTGGGTGACGCGATCCTCCAGGCCCTTCCTGGAATTCGCCACGGCGATCGAGAGGCCCTCCAGGGAGTTCTCCAGGCGCTCCAGCATCTCCGCGGAGCGCAGGGAGTCCTTGGTGAGTTGCTCCAGGAGCAGGCGATCCTCCATCTGCTCGGCCGTGGGCTTGCGCAGCGCGACCTGGCCGCGGCGCAGCACGCCGAGCATGGCCAGCAGGGCGCCGCCGATGGCCAGGCTGCCGGCCTCGATGCCGTGGGTCGCGGCAAGGGACTGGAACTTCCCCAGCTGGGGGCTGACGATCGTCCCCAGGGCCAAGAGGGCGCCCGCCCCGAAGGCCCCCAGGCCCGCCACGACGGCCAGGGCCGCCACGGCGTCGCCGGACCGGCCCCCCGGACTCCGTCGCGAGGGGGAGGGCCGACCAGGCTCCACGTAGGGTTCCGAGTCCACGTGCAGTTCTTCCTGATCGTCGAGGGTCACGGGTTGGGCGGTGCGCGGCTTCATGGGGGCTCCGAGGGGTGGCCTGTCGGGTCTCGGTCCGGTGGCTGGCCATGGGGCGGCCTCGGATCCCGTGGACTCCGTCGGAGCGAAGTCGGGTGGGGGGGCCGGGGATCTTGAGGGAAACCTGGCCGGCGTGGTCGGGGCGGCCGCCGGGACACTAGATTGGCGCCCCCATGTCCCAGCGGGCGCGCATCATCCACGGCACGGCGGTCTCTCCGGGGCTGGCCGTGGGGCCGGTCCACGTGGCCCGCACCCAGGCCCAAAGGGTCACCACCTGGTCGGTCCGGGAGGAAGACGTGGCCCGCGAGGTGGAACGCCTGGGCCAGGCGATCCAGACCGCCATCGACGAGATGGTCCGCCGCCAGCGCCTGGTGGCTGCCCAGGCCAGCGAGAAGGACGCCGAGATCTTCGCCGTGCACCGCATGGTGCTGCAGGACCCCGGGGCCCTGAAGCAGGTGGAGTCCGTGATCCGCGACCAGCGCGTCAACGCCGAGGCCGGGGTCCAGGCCCTGATCCAACGCCTGCAGGCCAGCCTGGGCAAGCTGGAGGGGGACAGCGTGCGCGCCTACGCCGCGGACATCGCCGACCCCTGGCGGGTGGTGCTCGACACCCTGCTCGCCGTGGAGCGCGCCGAGTTCCTGTCCTCCGAGTCGCGCATCGTGCTCGCCGCCTCGGAGTTGACCCCCGAGGCCGTGACCTACCTGGAGCGCGGCCGACTGCTTGCGGTGATCGCCGAAACCGGCGGCCGCTTCTCCCACGCCGCCGTGCTCGCCCGGGCCTTCGGCATCCCCTGCGTGGTGGGCCTCCCCGGCCTGATCGGCCGACTGGAGCGCGGCATGCCCATCGCGGTGGACGGCGACCACGGCACGGTCCAACTGGCTCCCTCCCCCGCGGACGTGCGAGCCTTCGAACTTCGCGCGGAGAGCCGCGCCGCGCGCCAGGAAAGTCTGCGCGTCCAGGCCAACCTGCCGGCCGAGAGCACGGACGGCCGGCGCCTGGGCGTGCTGGTCAACCTGGAGAGCCTGCGGGACCTGGACATGTTCCGGGCCGACCACACCGACGGCCTGGGGCTCGTGCGCACCGAGTTTCTCTACATGGAGCGGCCCCAGTTCCCCTCGGAGGACGAGCAGTTCCGCCTCTACCGGCGCGTGGTCGAGCGCATGACCGGCCTGCCGGTGACCCTGCGCACCCTGGACATCGGCGGCGACAAGCAGCTGTCCTACTTCAAGACGCCCCGGGAGACGAACCCGGCCCTGGGCTGGCGCGGCATCCGCATTTCCCTGGAGTGGCAGGACCTGCTGCGCGTGCAGCTGCGCGCCGCCCTGCGTGCGGGCACGGGCCACGACCTGCGCCTGTTGCTGCCCATGGTGGCTTCGGTGGAAGACGTCACCCTGGCCAAGTCGATCCTCGAGGGAGTGCGCCAGGCCCTGGCCGAGCAGGGCTACGACCAGGTGAGTGAAGTGCCCCTGGGCATGATGATCGAGGTGCCCTCGGTGCTGTTCACGCTGCCGGAGATGCTCAAGCACGTGGATTTCGTCAGCGTGGGCACCAACGACCTGGTGCAGTACCTGCTGGCGGTGGACCGGGACAACCCCTGGGTGGCCAAGCTCTACGAGCCCCAGCACCCCGCGGTGATGACGGCCCTCGAACTCGTGGCGCGCACCTGTCGGCAGGCGGGCAAACCCAGCTCGGTCTGCGGCGACCTGGCCAGCGACCCGGCCCTGGCGGTGCTGTTGTTCGGCATGGGCTTCGACTCCGTCAGCGTGGCGCCCAACTTCGTGCCCGGCATCAAGTACGCCGTGCGCAAGATCGCCCACGCCGAAGCCCGCGAGATGGCCCTGGAGGCCGTGGCCGCCCAGGACTGCGCCGGCGTCAAGCGCGTGGTCGCCCGCTGCCGCGAACGCATTGCCTGAGGCCTTCAGCGTGTTCTGGGACCCCGTGCACGGCCCTGGATCGGGACAGGGTTCCCCGGCGCGGCCGGGCTCCGAGCGCGGCTCTCGGCCCTCCAAGGGCGGCGTCGCCGTGTCCGAAACGGGCGCCCGCATTCGAGCCGCTTTTGCCACCGAAGTTCGGAAGCCGGACATTAGGATTGGGCCCGTGGAGACGCGCGTGGAGGCAGCGCGATGAATCGCTGGGACTGGGGCGAGACACGTCCTCTGGGACCGCGACGTGGGCGTTGGACCCAGGCCGAGCTGGCGCACCTGCGCGACTGGTACGGCCTGCGCGATGTGGAGACCCTGGCCCGTGAACTTTCGCGCAAGCCCAGCAGCGTGCGCCGTCAGGCCGCGCTGCTGTTCCAGACGACCCCGCGCAAGGGGCCTTGGACGGCGGGCGAAGTGGAGGAACTCAAGCGCTACCTGGGCCTCGCTCCCGTCGAACTGATCGCCTCGGTCCTGGGGCGCGAGGTCGGCGCGGTGCAGGACCAGATCCAGGCCCTGGGTCGCGCCCAGCGAACCGGACCCTGGTCCCACGAGGAACTGCAGCGCCTGAAGAAGCTCTACGGCCGGCGCAGCGACGAGGATCTGGCCCTGATCTTCCAACGTCCGGTGGAGTCCCTGCGGGGCGCGGCGCGCACGCTGCACCTGGCCAAGGACAAGGCCTTCCTCAAGCGCCATCGGCCCAGCGAGACGGTGCGCATGCCGCGCTGGTCGGACGCCGCGCTGGACGAGTTGCGACGCCGCTATGCCACCGAGCCCAACCTCCAGATCGCCAAGTCCCTGGGCAAGAGCATCAAGAGCATCGTCTCCAAGGCCCACAGCCTCGGCCTCAAGAAGGAACCCGAGCGCCTGAGGGCCATGGGCCGCGAGAACATCCGCGTGCGCTACGCGGGCTCGGACTAGTCGCCTGCGCCCGGGGATGGCGCGGAGCCGAGGCCGGCGCGGCTGCGCGCAGGGTGGGCGCAGGGTGGGCGAAGGGGGGGCGCCCTCAGCGCGCGTTGGGGTTGGGCCCCATGGCCACCAAGAGCAGTAGCCGCCCGGACGAGCGATTCTCCACGCCGTGCTCTTCGCCGGGAGCCGCCCAGGCCAGTTCCCCGGGTCCGAGCTCGCGCACCTCGGCGCCGATCCGGAAGGTGCCCCGGCCCTCGATCACGAAATAGAACTTGGTGGCGTCCGCGTGGGCGTGGGGCTTCTGGGCCTGACCGGGCTCGAGTCCGTAGACGTCGCAGAACATCTGCGGGGACTCGAACAGGTTGGTCTTCAGCAGCTTGTCCTTGGCCGTGCGGTGCGCCGTGCGCGTGTCGATGAAGCCCATGGCCGCGGATGCTACCCTCCGTGGACCATGGGCCAGCAAGGCGCGGCGACCCGAGGGCCACTTTTCACCGCCCGGAGCCGGCGCGCGCCGATCCTGCTCCTGCGCCGCGGTTTCCGCCACGGCCTGTTCCGGCCCCCGGCGGCGGGAGCGGGGCCGGGCCTGCAGGCGCCCGGAGCGCACGACCGGGCTCCCATGGAGCAGCTCTACCGCGAGGGACGGCCGATTGTGCTTCGGGGCTGGCTCGACCTCCGGGGCGCCGTGGTCCGTGCACAAATCGAGCGCTCCCGGCGCGAGTTCGACCGCCTGCGCGGTGGGGCCGAATTCGGACCGCAGCTCGCGCGCAGGCTCGCCGCGGGCCCGGCGCGGATGGTGGGTTGCAGCGAGGACGTCGCGGATCCCCTGGAGATCGAGAAGGTGCATCTCTCGCTCCCCGGCCCCGGCGGGGAGGGCCTGTTCGCCAAGTTGTCCTGGATCGCGGACGACGAGCGCGACCTTTCCCTGCGCATCCGCTTTTCCTTCGGCCTGGAGCGCGCCCTCGATTGGCGCCGCGATGCCCGTCGCTCGCGGGCAGCGGATCGGGCCGCCTTGCTGGCCTATCCCGAGGGCCGTGTCCTGGCTCAACATCCGCGACTCCTGCGACTGCTGGGGCGGCTGTGCGGGGGAGAGGTGCGCCTTTCGGAGCGCATCCTCTACAACAATGCGCCGGGCGGCGGTGCCTCGTTCCACCACGACGCCGAGCCCGGACAGTTGGGTGTGCTCTACGGCCAGTTCCTCGGTCGCACGGCCTGGCTCGCCCTGCCGCGGGCCGAACTCGCGCAGGAGATTGCGCGCCTCGCGCCGAACCGCGCCCTGGCACGGGACGCCTTCCGCCTGCTCGAGCATCCGGACGAACCGCGCCTGGAGCGGCTCCTGAACCGGGACCGGAGGTTGACCCGCGCCCTGGTGGCTCGCGGGGCCCTGATCGTGCTCGGCCGCGGTGACGCCCTGGTCCTGCCCTCCCCGAGCCGCGAGGTCTGCGCCTGGCACGCGGTGTTCGCCCTGGGCAAGCGGCCGAGCCTGGCGCACTCCTACGGGATCTTCCGCCTCCGGTGAGGCTCGGGGGGCTGCTCCGCGGCGGCCCCTTGCTGGAGGCGCGCATTCACCGGCGCTAACCGCGCGAATTCATCGGCGCTAACCGCGCCGGGGGGGTCGGCGCTAACCGCGCCGGGCCTGCTGGGGCAACACGCGCGCGCCGGCCGTCTTGGCCTCGGCCAGCAGGCTGGCGCGCAGTTCCAGGGGCGAGACGGACTCGCCGCCCACCTCGCCGAGGAAGAACTCCAGGTAGCCCCGCAGGCGCGCCAGGAACTTGGCCCTTTCCTCCAGGTCCCGGACGTAGGGGGTGCAGCCCGGCAGCAGCGAGGGCGCGTGGAAACTCAGCGTGAAGATCCCCACGCCCCGCGACAGCAGCACGTGGGTCAGGCGCCGCATGTCCGACAGGTCGAAGCCCTCGGGCGACAGCCGCAGGCGATCCAGGGCTCCCAGGCGGGAGAAGATGGCCGGCAGCTTGGCCCAGCGCAGTTCCGGGCGCGTGGCGAACTGGTAGATCTGGTGGGCGCGGTTTTGAATGAACCCCACGTAGGAGCCGGTGATCGGGATCGAGAGGATCGAGCGCCGCTCGCCGAGCCAGCGCGGGTCGACGCCGTGGTGGGGAGAAATTCGGTCCGCCGTCGGCCCGGTAGTCGAAAGGTGGCGCAGGGGAGAAGTCCACCAGGATGCCGAGCTCCTCCAAGGTCGCGGACGTGCGGGGACCAAAGCCGTAGCGGCCCGCCTGGTAGACGTGGGGCTCGATGCCCACGTGGGTGCGGATGGCCTCGCACAGAATGCGCAGCTTCTCACGCTCCAGCGCCGCCTCCAGGTTTCCCGGGAAGGAGTTGTTGTTCGTGACCTGCTCGTCGAAGGGCGGCGTGACCCAGGGGTGCAGGTGGGCGCCGAGCGTGGCTCCGCGCGAGGAGGCGATCTCGCGCATCACCGCGGCCGAGTCGGCCGAGGTGGCCACCGGGTGCGTGACCACGTAGGTGGCGCGCACGCCCAGGGACTCGAACAACCCCTGGGCCTCCAGCAGTTGGCGGATCGCGGTGGTCCCCGTGGAGCTGCGGTCAAACGCGCGCGACCAGTCGAACTCCTCCTCGGCGTCGATCAGCACGAGCAGCACGGGGCGCCGGCCCTGGGGCCAACGAACTTCCGAGCCCGGGTCGGGGGCTTGCGTGCCGTGCAAAGGGTGGGACATTGCGGGGGGGGGGAAATCCGTAACCGGATTGTCATTCCGATCGGGAGCAGGCGCAAGGGCGCGGGCCAGGCGCCGCGGCCCCCGGCTCTATCGGCAGCGGCCCCGCCAGGGCTAGCCCCAATTCGCGGACCAGCGGTCCAGCGTGTCGAGCAGCGTCTCCTGGGCCCGGAGGGGGGTCAGCAGGTGGTCGGCGGCGGGCACGGAGGCCACCACGAGGCCCAGCCCGGAGTCGCCCTGCAGGGCCGAGGGGCCGAGGATCGCCGCCAGGTAGTCCTCGGCCCAGTCGCCCTCCGAGAGCACCAGGTGCAGGGCCACCCCGCGCCCGCGGAGCTCGCGAAAGGCCCGCGCGTCGGGGGATTCCTGGGACGGCTCGCGCGGGGCCCCGGAGCGCGCGATGCGGGTCCACAGCGCGCGTGCCACGGAGCCCAGGTCCGCGCGGCCGCGCAGGATCTTGAGCCAACTGCGCGGATTGCGCAGGGCCACGCTCCAGTAGTAGCGCGCCGCCTGGCGCCGTTCCAGGCGCGCCACCAGTCCCGCGTCGGGCTCCTCCAGGAAGCGCGGCGCGTTGACCAGCACCACGGCGGAGACGCGCGAATCCTCCAGGGCCGTCTTGAAGGCGATCTCGGCCCCCGAGCACAGGCCGATCAGCACGAAGCGCGCGGCACCCGTGAGCTCGCCGAGGGCATCCATGGCTGCCCGGGCCTCCTTCGGGGCGCGGGATTCGAAGCGCAGGGTGCTCTCGCTGTCGGGCGAATCGCCGATGCCGGAGAAGTCCAGTCGCAGGGCGGGGAAGCCCCTGTCCGCGAGACGCCGCGCCGCCTGCACCCACAGGCGCGCCGGGCCCACGTGGTGCACCAGACCTGCGTTGAGCAGCACCACGCCCGTGCCCTTCCCGGAGTGCGCTTCCGGCCGCGTGGCCACGCCCACCAGGGCGCGCGACGGGCCGATGCGCAGGACTTCCTCGCGCGCGCTCACGTTGCGCTCCCCAGGAACTGCACCATGCGCTCCAGGTCGGCCGCGGGCACCAGGCCCCGGTCGATGTCCTCGTTCCAGGGGCGGGCTCCCTCCGTTCGTTCGTGGGCCACCTGGGATCCCAGGGCCCGCAGTCTCGCGGCGAGGTCCGTCGCGGCCTGGGAGAGCTCGGCCTCCAGCAGCAGCACCCGGGCGGCCGGCGGGCGCTGGAAGTCCGGCACGGGCCAGCCCTGCAGCTGCTCCAGCAGGGGCCGCGGCCAGAGGAAGCCCAGGCACTCCAGGCCGTCCCGTCCTTCGGCCTCCGTTTTCGGGGTGGGGCGCGAGGGGAGGCCCGCTTCGAAGCGCGCTTCAAGCGCCTCGAGCTCGCGGGTGAACTCCGCCCCGTTGAGCACGGGATCCCACAGCACGAGGGAGTCCGGAGCGCGGCCCCGCGCTGCGCTCTCCAGGGCCAGGGTGGCGGAGAGGCGCACGCCGAAGACCGCGCAGCGCGGCACGCGAGCCCGCAGCAACAGTTCCCGCTGGGCGAGTTCCAGGTCCTCGCACCATTCGGCCAGGGAGAGCGGCCACCGGTCCCCCGCGGAGTCGCCCGTGCCGCGGAAGTCGAAGCGCAGGGCGCGCATTCCCTGCTCGGCCAGGCGTTGGGCCAGGCGTCTTAGGGCGCGGTGGGCACGGGCATGCTCGTGCCCCAGGGGGGGCGCCAGGACGACGCCCAGGGCCGAGGGCGCGCCCGAGGCGGGACCGTGGTGGCAACCGAACAACGGCCGCTCCCGCGGGCCGAAGAAGAGGGGGTCGATGCGCTCGCTCTGCGGAGGCGCCATGGGGGGGCGACGGTAAGGCCCGCCGCCCTCGGGTGCCAGCACCGGCCCTGCGAGTCCGCCGGACGCTGCGCGCCCCGGGCCTTTTCGAGGGCCGGTCCCCGGGGGGGCCAGGGCCCCCGGTTCCGGGGAGAAACGTCGGGCCGGGCGAGGCGCGCACGGGGTGGTGGGGCGTGCCGGCGCAGGCGCCCGGCCCGCCCGGCACGCTCGTCCCGGCGGGGGAGCCCGGAGCCGTGGTCGAAGGGCAAGTCCTGGAGCCGGCGGACGCACCTCGGCGCAGGGCGCCGAGGTGTCGCGCGCTCACACCACGAGCGTCGGTTCGCCGGCCTTCCAGTTGCACGGACACAGCTCGTCGGTCTGCAGGGCGTCGAGGATGCGCAGCACCTCGTCCACGTTGCGCCCCACCGAAAGGTCGTTGACGCTGACGTGCCGAATCACGCCCGTGGGATCGACCACGAACGTGGCCCGCAGGGGCACGCCCTCGGTCTTGTGCAGCACGCCCAGGGCCACCGACAGCTCCCGTCGCGTGTCCGCCAGCATGGGGAAGGGGAGCGCCTTGAGGGCCGGGTGGTGGGTGCGCAAGGCCAGGTGCACGAACTGGGTGTCCGTGCTGGCCCCGAGCACCTCCGCACCGCGCTGGCGGAAGTCCTGATGCTGCCTGCCGAATTCGGCGATCTCCGTGGGGCAGACGAACGTGAAGTCCATGGGCCAGAGGAACAGCACGAGCCACCGGTCGGGGTAGCTCTGTTCCGTCAGGGTCTCGAATTCCTTGCCGGGTTCGAGGCTCGTCACGGCTTGCAGTTGGAAGCGGGGGAAGCGGTCTCCGACGGTCAACATGGGTGTCCTTCAGCGTTCGGTGGCGGGGTCCGGGTGGTTGGGGATTGTGGAATGAAACTGACTACCACTCAAGAGTCATTCTAACCCATGGGGCGCGCACGGGCTCGAAAGAGCAGTCGTGGGCCTGGACCCTCGTCGCGCGGCCTGTCCGTCAGCGGGCCCGGCGCTTCCCCTTGGGGGCAGCGGTCGAGCGGGCCGGGCGGCGCGCGGCGCGGCGGCCGCGCAGCACCACCTGGTACTCGCTGACCTCGAAGCCCTGGGCCCGGGCCGCCTCGGCGGCGTGCTCCACGCGCAGGGCCGACCAGTCCAGGTCGAGGATCGCGCCGGTGTCCTCGTCGATCAGATGGTGGTGGGGGTCCATGCGCGGGTCGAAGACCACCTTGCCCTCGGACAGGGCCAGTTCCCGCAGCAGGCCCTTCTCGGCGAACAGGTGCAGCGTGTTGTACACGGTGGCGAGCGAGATCATCGGCACCTCCTCGCGCACGGCCGCGAGCACCTCCTCGGCGCACGGGTGGCGGGTCGTCTGGAGCACGAACTTGGCCACGGCCACGCGCTGGGCCGAGGGCAGGATGCCCAGGTGGCGCAGGCGCTCGACGATCTCACGGTTCATGGGTCTAGAATAATTCTTATCTGAGAAAAATACAACCCGTGGGTTCCACGGGCCGGGAGGCCCGCGGCCGCGGCGGGGCCTGGCACAGGATTCTAAGGGCCCTCGCGGGGCCGCTTGCCGAAGAGGCCCCTGAGTCCCGAGATCCAACCCCCGGAGGGTTCTCCCGCCCGTTCCTCTGGACCCGGCGCCGCAGGCGGGGGGGACGCCAGGGCGGAGCGTCGCTCGGCGATGGCGGCGGCGAGTTGGGAAAGGTTCTGCAGCATGAGATCCCGGGGTGGGATCCGCACGCCGAAGGCGGCCTCCAGCTGGAGGATGGCGCGCATGGCGATCAGCGAGTGTCCGCCGAGGTCGAAGAAGCGGTCGCGGGCGCCCACGCGCTCCAGGCCCAGCACGGAACGCCAGATCTCCGCCACGCGCTCCTCGATCTCGCCGCGGGGGGCCTGGAACTCGCCGCGCCGGCCCGCGGAGCGAGAGATTTCGAGCCCCCGGCGGTCGAGCTTGCCGTTGTGCGTGCGCGGCAGGGCCTCCAGGCGCACGAAGGCGCTGGGCAGCATGTACTCCGAAAGCGAGCGCGCCAGGCCCTCGCGCAGGCGGGCGGCCTGTTCCTCCTCGCCGCCGGGCGACCCTTCACCCACGTACCAGGCCACCAGGCGCTGGTCCCCGGGGGCGAATTCCCGCAGGTCCACGGCCGCGTCCAGGACGCCCGGCAGGGCGCGCAGCAAGACCTCGATCTCGCCGAGCTCGATGCGGAATCCGCGCAGCTTGACCTGCTGGTCGAGACGGCCGAGGTACTCGATCCGGCCGTCCTTCCGCAGGCGCACCAGGTCCCCGGTGGCGTACATGCGCTCTTCGGGCCCCGCGAAGGGATCGGGTCGGAAGCGCTCGGCGGTGAGTTCCGGGCGCCGGTGGTAGCCCCGGGCCACGCCCGCTCCGCCGATCCACAGTTCTCCCGCGGCGCCCGGAGGCAAGAGCTCGGCCTGGGGGCCCAGCACGTAGAAGCGGGTGTTGCCGATCGGCTTGCCGATGGTGACCTCGCGGGCCTCCGGCCGCAACTCGTCGATCGACGACCAGATGGTGGTCTCCGTGGGGCCGTAGAGATTGAACAGCGACTTGACCCGGGAGGAAATCGCCGCGGAGAGGTCCAGGGGCAGGGCCTCGCCGCCGCACAGGGCCGTGAGCGAAGGGGCTCCGCCCCAGCCGGACTCCACGAGCATGCGCCAGGTGGCGGGCGTGGCCTGCAGGAAGGTCGCGCGTCGTGCCGCGAGCAGCGCCGAAAGCAGCCCGGCGTCGCTCGACTCCTCGCGGGTCGCCACGTGCACCGCGGCCCCTTGGCACAGGGGCAGATAGAGTTCGAGCCCCGCGATGTCGAAGGAGAGCGTGGTCACCGCCGCCAACAGGTCGCCCGGTCCCATGGGCAGGCGGCGCCCCATGGTGCAGAGGAAGTTCACCAGGTTGCGCTGGGTGAGCAGCACACCCTTGGGCCGTCCGGTGGAGCCCGAGGTGTAGATCACGTAGGCCAGATCGAGGCCCGCGGCTCCGCTGGGCTCCGCCGCGGCGCCGGCCTCTCCGGCGCGGCCCTGGGCCGCGCGCGGCCGCGAAGAGCTGGTCCAGGTCCAGGGCGGCGGCCGCGAACTCCGGTGGGAGGCGCGCGGCCAGGGAGGCCTGGGTGACCACGGTGCGGCGGGTCGCCCCATGGAAGGCATCGCCCAGGATGTAGTGCAGCCGTTCCGCGGGCAGGGCCGGATCGAGGGGCAGGTAGGCCGCGCCCGCCGCGGAGATGGCCAAGAGCAGCGCCACCATGGCCAGGGAGCGCTCCACGTGGACGCCGACCACGTCCCCCGGCTGCACCCCGCGCGTCCGGAGCTCGGATGCTGCGCCGCGCACCAGCCGGTGGAGTTCGGCGTAGCTCGCGCGCTCTTCCCCGCAGCTCACGGCCGGCCGGTCGGGCGTGGCCAGGGCCTGGCGGCGGAACAGTCCGTAGAGGCCCAGCTCCGCGGGGCAGTCCTCTTGCGTGTCGTTGAGGCGGCCGAGTTCCAGGCGCTCCTCCGGGCCCAGCATGGGAAGCTCCGCGCAGGGCCGGTCGAAATGGCCCTCCATTCCCTCCAGCAGGTTTCGGAAGTGGGCCACCATGCGCGCGACGCGCGCGCGATCGAACAGGTCGGTGTTGTATTCCCACTCGACGATGGCGTGGCCGTCGTCCTCGGATCGGGCCCGGCCCACGCGCTGCTCGCCGCGCGGGATCACCACCAGGTTCATGTCGAACTTGGCGGAGCCGTTGTAGCGATAGACCATGCGCCCGCGGGCGGCCCCGAAGTCCAGGTCGGGCACGGGCGAGTCGTGGAAGCTGAACAGCACCTGGAACACCGGGTTGTAGGCGAAATCCCGGGGCGGTGAGGCGGCTTGCACCATCTGCTCGAAGGGCAGGTCCTGGTGCTCGAAGGACTCCAGGGCGCTGCTGCGCACGCGGGCGGCCAGTTGGCGCACGCTGAGGGGGCCTGTGGTGTCCACCCGGATCGGGACCGGATTCACCATCATCCCGATGATGCCCTCGACCTCCCGCGTGCGGCGGTTGGCGGCGGCGGTGGCGATCACGATGTCCTGCTGGCCGCTGTGGCGCGAGAGCAGGATCTCGAAGGCGGTCAGCAGCAGCTGGAAGGGGGTGAAGCCCTCGCGGCGCGCCAGGGAGGCCAGGCTCTGGAACAGGCGCGGCGGGATTTCGAGCACCTCGCTCGCGCCTCGAAAGGTCTGCACCGGCGGACGGGGCCGGTCGGTGGGCAGGGTCAGCTGGGCCGGAGCTCCCTGCAGGCGCTCGCGCCAGAACTTCGAGAGGCGCTCGCGGCGCGGGCCCGAGAGCATGGCCCGCTGCCAGGCGACGAAGTCGGCGAACTGGAACGGGGGCGGGCCGAGACTCGGCGGCCGTGCCGCCAGCAGGTCGCCGTAGAAGCGGGCCAGGTCGGAGAGCAGGAGCGCGATGGACCAGCCGTCGTGGATGAAATGGTGCTCGACCTGCACGAGCTCCCAGTCCTGGGGGCCGTAGCAGACGAGCGTCCACTCCACCAGGGGCAGGACACCCACGTCGAAGCGCCGCGCGCACAGCCGGGCACACTCCCGTTCGGCGTGGGCCGCGCGCTGGTCCGCGGGCAGCGCGGAGACGTCGATCACTTCGAGGGCCGGCCGCCAGGGAGCCTCGATCACCTGCCGGGCGCCGTCGCCGTCGGCCTGGAAGGTGGTGCGCAGGATCTCGTGGCGCTCCACCAGCAGGGCCAGGGCGCCGCGCAGGCAGTCGGGATCGAGCGCGCCGGCGAAGCGCACCGAGAACTGCGTGTTGTAGGCGAGCAGGCCCGGCTCCAATTGCAGCAGGAACCACACCGGCTCCTGGGAGGCTGCCAGGGGAATCGGGAGCGAACGATCCACGCGCGTGAGCGGCGGATAGGGGGGCCAGGGATCGCTGCCCGCCGCGGCGCCGCGGTCGATGGCCGCCGCCAGGCCCGCCAGGGTCGGATGCTCGAACACGGTGCGCGGCAGGACCTCGACCCGGGCGCGCTCGAAGAGTCGCCCGGCGAGCTGCATGGCGAGCAACGAGTGGCCCCCCAGGCGGAAGAAGTGGTCCTCGCGGCCCACGGCGTCCAGGCCGAACAGTTCGCGCCACAGGCCCGCCAAGAGCTCCTCGGTGGGGCCGCGCGGGAGCTCCCCCGAGGGAGCCCGCACCGGGGCGGGCAGTGCGCGGCGGTCGAGCTTGCCGCCCGGCGTGCGCGGCAGCGACTCCAGGAGCACCAGCTGCGGGGGCACCATGTACTCCGGCAGCCGGCGGGCCAGTTCCGTGCGCAGGGCGGCGACGTCCAGGGGCTCCCCGGCGTGCGCGGTGACGTAGCCCACCAGGGTCCGCGCCCCGGGCACATCCTCGCGCACCACGGCGGCCGCGGCGCGCACTCCGGTGAGCGATTGCAGGGCGGCCTCGACCTCGCCCAGCTCGATGCGGTAGCCCAGGAGCTTCACCTGATCGTCGTCGCGACCCAGGAATTCCAGGGCCCCGTCGGAGCGCCGCCGGGCCCGGTCGCCGGTCAGGTACATGCGCGCTCCCGTGCGCCCCGCGAAGGGGTCGGGCACGAAGCGCCGGGCCGTGAGTTCGGGATCACCCAGGTAGCCGCGGGCCACGCCCGCGCCGGCCAGGGCCAGTTGACCGATCAGGCCCGCGGGCACTTCGCGGAGGTCGGCGTCCAGCACGTAGGCCTGCACCCAGGGGAGCGGGAAGCCGATCGGCACGGCGGGAACCGCCGTGGCGTCCGGATCCAGATCCTGGGCCCGCGGCTCGAACGTGGTGGCCGTGATCGTGGCCTCGGTGGGCCCGTAGCCGTTGATCCATCGCACGCGCTCGCCGAAGCGCTGCTTCCAGGCCAGGAGCGCCGCGGAGGAGACGCGCTCGCTGCCCGCGATCACCAGGCGCAACGTGGGAGGCAGGAGCAGCGGGTCCGTTCCGCCGCGCAGGAGCTCCGCCGTCCATTCCTGCCAGAAGCCCGCGGGCAGGTTGGCCACGCTGATGCGCCGCCCTGTCAGGAAGCGCGTGAAGGCCTGGAAGGACGCGGCGCACGCTTCGTCGCGCAACACGACGCAAGCGCCGGCGCACCAACTGGGAAAGCACTCCTCCGCGGCCACGTCGAAGGCGATCGAGGCGAACTGCAGCACGCGGTCCTGGGGGGACAGCCTGTAGTGGCTCGCCATTCCGTGGGCGTGGGTGGCGAGGGCGCCGTGCTCCACCAGGACGCCCTTGGGCTTGCCCGTGGAGCCCGAGGTGTAGAGCACGTAGGCGAGGCGCTCCGGCGCGGGGGCGGACGGCTCCCCTTGCCCCGCGGGCAGGGCGTCCAGGCAGATCACCGGCACGCCCGCGGCGGAGCAGCGGGCGGCGAGTCGCGCCACCGTCAACACGCAGCGGGCTCCCGAATCGCGCACCAGTTCGGCCAGACGCGCGGGCGGGGCGCTGGGATCCACCGGCAGGTAGGCGGCGCCGGACCCCAGGATCCCCAGGAGGCCGGGCCCCAATTCCAGGCAGCGGTCCAGGCACAGGGCCACCACGGCTTCGGGGCCGACTCCCTGGGCGACGAGGCAGGCGGCCACCGCGCGGGCGCGTGCGGTCAATTCGCCGTAGGACAGGCTCCCCGACGGGCTCTCCAGCGCCGGGGCCGAGGGCTGGGTCCTGGCGCGCTGGAACACGGCCTCGGGAAGCAGCACGGGTGCGCTGTGGGGGCTCGGGGGGACGGGTTCTCGGGTCTCCATGCGTGCCTTGGGCGCGAGGGCCCGTGATACGGATCGTACCACGGGCCCGCGCGTGCCCTGGGTGGTCAGCCGGTGTGCTCCGCGACCCGTTGGCCGGCCGCGAAGGCGTCGATCCAGGCCGCGAAGCGCTGGCTGAAGGCGGCGAAATCGCCGTCCAACTCGGCCACGGTGTCGCGACCGTGGACGATGGTGATGCGCGCGTCGAGGTCGAGTTCCTCGATCCCCGGCCCCTTCGAGGCGGCGGCCGCCCGCGCGAACTCCGCCCGTTCGGAGGCGATGCGCTCCGAGAGGGGTTGCGTGAGGCGCCGCGCCAGGGCGCCCGCCCCCAGGGGCGAGCCCGTGAGCCTGGGCACGAACTCCAGGAACGAGTGGCGGTTTCCCGGCCGCCAGTAGGCGCGGGCGAGATCGGGGCCCAGGCGCGGGTTGTCGCACAGCTCTCCGTCGCGGCCCAGGAAGTAGTCGCGGGTCAGCTCCACCGCCATTTCCGCCAGGACGTAGCCGTGGTAGTAGGCGCTGGACTCGCCGGCCAGGAGGTGAGGCACGGCGAGGGCCGGACGCGGGCTGCCCTCTTCGAGGAACAACAGGCGGCGCTCCACCCCGCGCAGTTCCTCGAGCACGCGCTCGGCGGAGAGTTCCTCGTCCGGGATCTCGTACAGGGCGCGCTCGGCGTAGCACACCGCGAGCATGGCGCGGGCCTGCCAGGCGGCGAAGGGCAACGTGGCCGCGAGGGAGCGTTCGTGCACCTCCCAGGGCATGGCCTGCCCGGCCCCGTCCCGCGCGTAGCGGGCCCGCCAGTGACCATCCCTCAGCAGGCTGTCCAGCAGCATGCTCTGGGTCTCGGAGAAGCCCACCGAAGTGGGCGCGAATTCCTGGCCGAAGCACGGCGCGGGCATGTCGACGTTGGCGAAGTGGGCGGCGTGGCCCCCTTCGTGGAACAGCGTTTCCGTGGCGCGGAAGCCGCTGCCCACCAGGCCCGGGATGGCGTTGACGGTGAAGTGGATGCGCGCGGGAACCTTGCGGCCGTGATCGCGCCAGGCGACCACCGGTCCGTGCATGAAGCCGTTCTCGTACTTGCCCTTGCGGTCCACGAGATCGAGCACGAGGCGCGCTCCGGCGTAGCGGATGCCCAGGGCCGCGAAGCTCTCGCCCCAGCGGCGCACCGACTGGGAGAACGGGAAGTAGGGGTCCATTTCCCGCGTGCTGTCGCCCGCGCTGGCGAACTGGATGTTCCAGGGCCGGATGGCGTCGGGGCCCCTGCGGGTCGCCAGTTGCTCCACGGCGTCGCGCGCGCGGTCGCGGGTGGCGAGCTCCAGTTCGTCGAGCAGCCCGAAGACCTCGGCCTTGCTGAGCCGCTCGACGCGGCGCGTCTTCCAGTCGTAGTAGTCCTCGGCCCCCAGCATGCGGCCCAGGCGATTGCGCATGCGCAGCACGTCGAGGAAGCCGGCCTGCAGAACGCCGCGCTCGATCGCGCGCAGCCCGTCCCAGGCGGAGCGACGCACGCGCGCGCTTGTGGAACTGCGCAGCAGGGCGCCGAGGCGCACGCTGGAGGCCGGAGCGCGCCTGCCCTGCTCGTCCTCGTAGGTGAGTTCCAGGGCGGAGCGGGCCTCGGCCAGGCGTCCCTCGGCCATCAGGACCTCCTCCGCCAGGGCCCGCGCCGCGCTGGACTCGATGGCGTGGGCCTCGAAGGTGGCGAGCCAGCCCTCCAGGGCCGTGCGGTCCGGGGCGGGCGCGGCGCCGGGCTCCAGGGCCTCGCGCACCCGCGGGATCTGCTCGGGATCCTGCAGGAAGCGCTGCAGCTCGATCTCCCGGGCGTCGAAGTCCCGCTGGGCCGCCCCAGGGTCGTCGGCCAGGCCCATCTTCTGGGTCCAGAACGCGTCCTCCTTCGCCGTGTGCAGGCGAACGTACTCGCGGTTCAGGCGGTCGGCGAGGGACATGGGGCGCGGGCCTCGAAATCGTGGGGCCGGGAGTGGGGTGGAAGAACCGAGGCTACCCCAGTCGACCAGTCCCCGTCCTCCGGTTGAGTTCGCGCTCGGTCCCCGGGGCCGCGGTCAGGCCGGCGGGGGGCTCCCCCCGGTTGCGGAGCAGCGGCACAGAGATCACGAGCACCAGGGCGATGTCGAACCAGGTGACCACCGAGGCCGCCTGCAGCAGGCGCTTCGCCTCGCGGCCCACCACGTCCTCCGAGAGCAGGTCGCAGGCGAGCCAATAGACGCACAGGAACAGGAGCAGCGGGCCCGGCCTGCGGCGCTCCTCGAAGGCCCACAGGCACAGGCCGAAGAACACGGGCACCAGCGCGGCGTGGTGGGCCTTCCAGGTGATCGGACTGGAGAGCAGCGCCAGGGGAAAGAAGCCCAGGAGGGCGCGGAATTCCCGGGCCGGCCCCCGGGCGCGCCACGCGGCGACGGCGGCCAGCACGGCCAGGGAACCTAGCAGCAGCCGCGCGATCCAGGCCGCCGCGGCGGGGGAGAGTTCGATCACGTGCACATCCACGGCGCCCGTGTCCCCCGGAGGTCGCAAGAGCCGCTGCACGGCCTCCCTCAGGGACTGGTTCATCCCGTCCTCGGCCTGGGGAAGCCCCGCGGGCACCAGGGCCCCCGTGTGCAAATCCTCCAGGGCCGCGTAGCGCCAAACGCCCTCGGCCCAGGAGGAGGCGAGTTCGGCGTAGGGTCGCGCTCCGTAGGACAGCGCCGGCAGCCAGAAGATCGCCGCGGCCGCCGCCAGGGAGCAGAGCACGCCGCGAAAGCGTCGTCGGAGGAGCAGGAACAGGAGCAGCGGGGCGAGGTTGGGCTTGAGCGCCAGGGAGAGCCCCAGGGGGAGGGCACCCGCCAGGACCTGGTTTCGCAGGCAGGCCTCCACGCCGGCGAAGGCCAGGGCCCCGTAGATCACGTTGCCACCGCCGCCGGCGAAGTCCCGCAGCAGGAAGCGGCTCCCGAGCAGCAGTGCGCAGGCGAAGAGCATGGGCACGTGGGGCAGGGCACCGGGGAAATGCTCCCGGACCCGCCGTTCCAGGAGCCGGTAGAGCACCGCCAGCGCTCCCAGTTGCAGCAGCGCCCAAAGGCCCCGGGCCAGGCCCAGGGGCAGCAGCGAGAGGGGCACGGCGATCCACGCCAGGGAAGGCGGGTAGGGGCCGTGAACGCGCCTGCCCCGTTCGGGGTCGAACCAGGGATCGAGTCCGTCGAGGAACCGCGCGCCGAAGGCGCGATTGAGTTCCATGACGCCGCCCTCCTTGCGCAGGGCACGCAGCACGAGGAACACCGCCAGGGCCAGGGCCAGGAGTCCGAGCCAGCGCGCCAGGCGCCGCTGCCGGACTGCGTCGGAGGGAAACAGCGCTTCCAACGCCGCGCATCCTGGGGTCCGCGACCCTCCGGCGAAAGACCCAGGACGGGTATCCTGCCAGCCCCGTGGGCCTTCGCCGCCTGATTCCGCGCTCGACTCTCCATCGCGCGATCCTGTGCGGGACGCTCTTGCTGTTCGTCCTGTTCGCCCTGCGCGGCGTGCGGCGGGGCCTGCGCGCGGGCGGCAACGACTTCACCATCTATTACGAGTCGGCGCGCCAGGTGCTGGAGGGCGGCGATCCACTCTCCATTCCCGGGTCGATCTACCTGCCCTCCTTCGATGTGCTGCTGGCGCCGCTGGCGCTCCTTCCCTACGCCGCGGCCCTGTGGGTTTGGCAGGCGGTGGGCCTGGCGGCCCTGTTGTGGGGCTGGAAGCGCTGCCTGGAGCTCGTCGGCCCGGCCCTCGAACGGCGGCCCTGGGTGAGCTGGGCGGCGCTGCTCGCCGTGGCGCGCCTGGCGGATTCCAACTTCGCCTACGGACAGGTGAACACGCTCACCTTCGCCCTGGTGGCCGAGGCGGGCTTTCGTTTGCGGGAGCACAGGCACGGGGCGTCGGCCGCCGCGCTCGGGCTGGGGGCCGCGCTGAAGATCGTGCCCGGCGCCTTTTGCCTGTGGCTTTTCCTGCGCGGCGCCTGGCGCGCGGCGCTGCTCTCCGTGCTGGCGGCGGCGCTGTGGATTCTCGTGCCCACCTTCGCCGTGCTGGGAAACGAGCGGGCCGTGGACTCCTTCGCGCGCTGGGGCCGCGACGTGCTCGCGCCCGCGGTGCACGGCGGCACGCGCCTGTTCGAGGCCCGCGAGTACGCCCCGGGGCAGAGTCTCGCGGCGGCGTGCTATCGGCTGCTCAGCGCCACGCCCTCGACTTCCCGGGGGCAGGAGGGACCGCGGGCCAACCTGCTCGACCTTTCGGTGGACACGACCCACGGGATCGTGTTGGCGCTCTCGGCGGTCCACCTGTGCCTGTGGGTCGTGCTGGCCCTGCGCGCGCGGCCGCGGCCCGGCTCAGGAACCCGGCCCGGCCGGGAGGGGGACCGCCACGGAGAGCGAGACATGTTCCTGCTGGCCCTGGCGGTGACCATGGTCCTGGTGCTCGCGCCCATGGTGCACAAGGCCCATCTGGTCTGGCTCCTGTTGCCCTACTCGGCCCTGATGTGCTTCCCAAGCCGGCTCCCCGGCAGGGCCCGCACCGCCCGCGACATTTTTTTCTGGGTGTCCGTGGGCCTGATGGGCCTCTCCGCACCCGCGCTGCTGGGCGACCGGCTCGCCAGCTGGCTCCTGGAGCGCAATATCCTCTTCCTGGGCCTGGAATGCGCCCTGATCGCCGTGGGCCTGGAGCTGTGGGGGCTGGGGAGAAATGGCCCAAGTCTGGAACATCCCCCGTCCGATACGCCCGAACGCCCCCCCGAGGCAGCGCGTCCCCATGCTTCAGAAGAAGTTCGACGAACTCAAGTTGACCGGTTGCCTGCCCTCGCCCTCGGGCGTGGGCCTGGCGGTGCTGCAGCAGACGCAGAACGAGGACTACACCCTCGCTGAGCTCTCGCGCACCCTGGCGGCCGACCCGGTGCTCACCGGCAGGATCCTGCGCCTGGCCAACTCCAGCGCCAACACCGGGGTCGAGGTGGCGCGCACGGCCCATCAGGCGGCCCTGCGGCTGGGGGTCCGCACGGTGCGCAATGTGGCCCTCGGATTCACGCTGGTGTCCGGCCACCGCGGCGGAAGCTGCAGGAACTTCGACTACGAACACTACTGGTCCCACTCGCTGGCCATCGCGGTGGCGGCCCAGGTGCTCGCCGCGCGCATGCCGCGCATGGTGCCCAGCGAGGCCTTCACCTTCGGGTTGCTTTCGGGCATCGGTCGGCTCGCCCTGGCGAGCATCCACCCGAGCGCCTACGCCTCGGTGCTGACCCAGGTGCGCGACGGCGATCCCCTGCGGCTGGCGCAACTGGAGCGCGAGGCCTTCGGCCTGGACCACGGCGAATTGGGCGCGGCCATGTTCGAGGACTGGCACCTGCCGGTGGAGTATGCCGTGGCCGTGCTGGCCTGCGCCGAGTCCCCGACCGAGCGCGACTCCAATCCGGCCGCGGACCGGCTGGTGTCCGTGTTCCACGGCGCCCGGTCCCTGGCCGATGCGTTGATGACCACCGACGAAGATGCGCCCGGCCTGTGCCGCTCGCGGCACGAACGGCTGGCGGCCCTGCGCGCGAGCTTCGGCATCGGCGTCGAGGAGTTCGGCCAGATGTGGACCCAGGTCGCTTCCGACTGGAACGACTGGGGCAAGCTGATGAACATCGACGCCAGCACGACCACGACGCCCGCCCGTCTGGAACTGCTGGCCCGGCGCGCCGATCGACTGAGCGAGACGAACCTGACTCCGGGGCTCGACCTTTCGGCGACGAAGATCGGGCTCTCCGCCCCCAAGGCGGTCGCGGCCGCCGCCGGCGCCCCGACGGCCGCGACTCCCGCCGCGGCCGCTCCTGCGGCACCTTCGACTCCCACCCTGGCGCTGCCGGGGCGGATTTCCATGCGCGTTCTGGTGGTCGAGGACGATCCGGTGGCGCGCAAACTGATCTGCTTCCACCTGGCCAAGGAGGGCCACAGCGTGATCTCGGCCGCCAACGGCCGGGAGGGGCTCAAGCTCGCCTTCGAGCACTACCCGCACCTGGTGGTCACCGACTGGATGATGCCCGAGATGGACGGCATCGAGCTGGTGCGCGCGCTGCGGCGCAGCGAAGAGGGGCAGTTCCTGCAGATCATCCTGCTGACCGGCCGCGAGGACGAGGCTCGCGTCGTCGAGGCCTTCGAGGCCGGCACGGACGAATACCTGGTCAAGCCCCTGAATTCGCGCATCCTGCTGGCGCGCGTGCGCTCGGCCCAGCGCGTCGTGGCCCTGAGCCAGCAGGTGCGCGCCGACGCCGAGGATCGCAATCGTCAGGTGGCCGAGATGGCCGTGCTGAACCGCAAACTGCAGTTGGCGGCACTCACCGATCCGCTGACGGAACTTCCCAATCGTCGCCAGGCCATCGACCGCCTGGAGCAGGAACTCGCCACCTCCCTGCGCGACGGCCTGCCCCTGTCGGCGATCATGATCGACATCGATCGGTTCAAGACGATCAACGACCAGTACGGCCACGACACCGGCGATGCGGTGCTCAAGGAGGTGGCCCAGATCCTGCGTGCCTGTCTGCGCTCCACGGAACTGGTGTGCCGGGTGGGTGGCGAGGAATTCCTCGTGCTCTGCCCGCGGTCCAATACGGCCAAGGCCGCCCTGATCGCCGAGCGCATGAGGCAGGCCTGCGAATCCACGGTGATCCGCCACGGCCGCTTCCAGGGGCGGTGACCCTGTCCCTGGGCGTGGCCGAGCTGGACCGCGGTTCGCCCAGCGTGGACCGCATGCTGAAGACCGCCGACGAGCGCACCTACCTGGCCAAGCGGGCCGGACGCAATCGGGTGGTGGCCGAGGACGGAACCGGGGTGGATTTGCGCGCCGCCAGCTAGGACCCAAGGAAAGGCCCCTCCGGGAGAGGGCGGGAGCTGTATCCGGGACGGGCGGCTCCGGTAGTCTGTGCGCACCGTGCCGCCCCCGCGTCCCTTGGAACACCGAGCGCCCCCCCCCCGGCGCCGCGCCAGGCTCTCCCTCGCCTGGGCGGTGCTCCTGTTTCTCTCGGCCTGCGGGGGCGACGAGGATCGGCTCGCCAAGGCCCAGCTCCGGCTCGAGCGCGGGGACCTGGCCACGGCCGAGGCCCTGCTGGGCGACCTCGAGGGAGGCGCCGCCGACGGACTGCGGCAGCGCCTGGCCGAGATCCAGGGCCGCCGCGCCGCGATCGAGCTCGCCCTGGCGGAGGTGCGCGCGAAGGCCCCGGACCATGCGCCGGATTGGGCGCGGGCGATGCTCGCGGAATTGCGGCGCGGCGAGACCGATCCCGGCGTGATCGAGCGCATCGATCAGTTCCAGTCGGACCTGGCCTCGGAATTGGCCGCGCGGCGCCGGGCTCCCCTGCGCAGCGCGGAGGATTCCCTCGATGCAGGGGACGCTCTCGGTGGACAGCCTGCTTCGACCGCGGGCCAGGGTGCACGGGGCGGCAGCGCAGGCGAGGCCGGCGGCGCGCTGGCGCGGGCGCGCGAGGCCCAGCAGCGCAAGCAATGGAGCCTGGCCCTGGCCCTGGCCGCGGAAGCCGCCGGGGACCCGGGACGGGCGGCCGAGGCCCGCCTGGCCCAGGCGTCGATCGAGAGCGCCGCGCGGGTCGAGGCGGAGGAACTGCTCTCACGGGCCAAGGCCACCGAGAAGGCTCGGGGTGCCCTGCAGGCCTCCCTTGAACTTCAGGGGGAACTGACACGCTTCCCCGACGTGCCTGAGTTTTCCGGCCTGCGTCGCGAGGCAGGCCTCCTGGCCGAGCGCTCCTCGCGCGCCGGAGCGGCCGCGAGTTCCACGCCTCCGGGACGAGGGGCTCCCCCGGCCCGGGCCGCGGCGACGGCCCTCGGCCAGGCCCAATCGGCCGAGGAGTGCGCGGCCTTGGCGACCTTCCTGGCGGGGAAAGGGGAGCTCGCGGACGCCGAGTCGGCCTGGCGGGAGGCCGAGCGGCGAGGCCAGGACCCGGGCTGGCAGGAGGAGTGCCGCAGGTCCGCCGCCGAGTGCGCCGCGCGCGCGGCCCTGCGCGAGGAACTCCGCGAGTTCGCCCGGGTCGATCCCGAGACCGCCCGTGCCCTGGAGCTCGCCGCGGAAGGGGGCCTCGACGAAGCGCGCTTCGCAGCGCTCCGGCCCGCGGAATTGGAGCTCCTGGTGGAGCGGGCCCACGTTTCGCCCAAGGCCGAGCTGGGCTGGTGCGTGGAGGCCATCCTGCGCGGCGACGCCGCCGAGCGGGAGGCCGCACTGACGCGCCTCGCGAGCCAAAAACAACGCGGCCGCATCGACGGCGCCCACGCCTCCAAGCTCGTGGCCCAGGCCAAGGGCCTCGTGGGCCAGGGCGGTTGGGTGCTGCGGGGCGGACGCTGGGTCGAAGGCGCCGTCGCCTCGCGCGAGGCTGAAGCGGCCCAGGCGGACGAGCGGGCCGCCGGCGACGCGGCGGCCGTGGGGGAATTCCGCCGCGCCTCGGTGGTGGAGCGCGGGGCCGCCCTGGAGCGCATCCGGGCCCAGGGCGACCCGGCGCTCCTCGCTGGGGCCCTGGAGGCCCGCTGGCTCGAGGATTGGGAACGGGTCGCGCGCAATCCGAACCTGCGCCAGTTCCTGGAACTGGCCGCGGATCGCCGCGAACTGGACACGGCCCGCGAGCAGGCCCTGGCGCTGATCTTCGACGAGGAGCGCTACTTCTACCCGTACAACCCGCCGGAGTGCCCGCCGGACAAGGCGGCCAAGTACGCCGCCGTGCAGCGCGAAGTGGACCAGCGCGTCCAGGCCGTGCGCGAGATTTGGGAGCGGCCCCGCCGCGCGCGGATCGGCGAAGCGCTGGGACAATTGTTGGCCGACGTCGCCTGGCTGCGGGAGCAGTCCGGCCTGGCGCAGTGCAACCTCTCCGCGCCGCCGGAGAAGCTCGCCTTTGCCGAGTTCCTCGCCGCGGGCGGCGAAATCGGCGTGGCGCAGTTCGCCTGGGACGCGGCCGAGCGCAAGGCTCTCGACTTGAATCAGCGCATCGAGGCCCGCAACGAACGCCTGTGGGACGCCCTGGCGAGAGCACGCCCGGCGCCGGACGTTCCGGGCCACGACGAGGCGGAGCAGGTGCGCGTCACCAACGCCTATCGGCGCATGCTCGGCAGGTCCGCCCTGGCCTGGAATCCCAAGCTGCAGTTTGCGGCCCAGGGCCATTCCGAGTACATGGCCAACACCGGGGATTTCGGCCATTTCGAACAGGGCGATCCCGCGCGGCGCACGCCCCAGGACCGCATGCAGCTGGCGGGCTACCGCCAGGGCGTCAGCGAGAACTGTTCCATGGGGCGCGGGGATCCCAAGTCCGCCCACGAGGGCTGGACCCACTCCAGCGGCCACCACCGCAACCTGCTCATGCCCGGCCATCGCGAGATGGCCAGCGCGATCGCTTCCAGCTACTGGACCCAGAACTTCGGCCTGGATGCCACCTTCCTGGCCGACCTTTGAAGACTACGGAGGCCTGAACCATGGTTCGATTGATCGTCGACGATGCCGGCGCCCGGCGCGCGTTCAACGTGGGCGAAGGCCGCCTCTCCGTGGGCAGCGGCACTGAGGCCAAGCTCAAGCTCACCTCCCCCGGCGTCGCCAGCGTGCACGTCGACATCGAGGTGCACGGCGGCAAGGCCACGCTGCATCCCAAGCCCGGCGTGCTGGCACCCCACGTGCTCGGACGCACGGTCAACGGGCCGGTGGTCCTGCAGCACGGCGTGCCCATTCGCATCGGATCGGCCACGGTCACGGTGGAATACGAGGGCCAGCCCTCGAAGGTGCCGCTCACGACCTCGACCGGCGGATCCGCGCCCCAGGGGGCCCCGGCCACGCCGGTGGCCCGTCGCCGTCGGGAGCAGGACGACGGGGACGACACCGGCGGTCGTCGCGCTCGCAAGCAGGGTCTTCCCAGTTGGGTGTGGATCGCGGTCGGCGTGCCGCTCCTGGCCGGCGTGGGCTGGTTCGTCATGTCCAAGACCCTGAGCAAGGAGTCGCGCAACATCGAGGCCGCCAGCGCGCCGGCCTACTACAACAACGCGGTCGACCAGATGAAGTTCGGCCAGCATCTGCTCGCCAAGGAGCAACTGGACCGCATTCCCTCGGACGCCTCCCTGGATCCGACCCTGGCCGCCAACATCGCGCGCCTGCGGGCGGAAATCGACCAACGCATCGCCGTCTCGGACATCGAGATGAGCAACGCCACGGCGGGCAGGGCCTACTTCGACACGCAGCTCAAGGGTTTTGTCGAGCGCTACATGGCGGGCAGCATCAGCTCCCCGGAGGCGCGCGTGTTCCTCAAGCGCGCGCGCTTCTTCCGCGAGCGCTGGCCCACGCACCCCGAGATGGACTGGGTTTCGCGCTACGAGGCGCGCTTCAAGGCCGCCATCGACCTCTCCAAGGCGCCCTCCTTCGAGGACGTGGCCTTCGAAATCGAGTCGCTCACCTGGTCATCGCCGCGCAACTACCGCGAGGCCTTCGCGGTGGCCGCCCAGTTCCAGGCCGGCGCCCAGGGAGCCGACGTGGGGAAGATCACGGCGCTGGTGGAGGAGTTGGGGAAGAAGCGCGAGGACTGGTTCAAGGACCGCCTGGAGCAGTCCCGCTGGCACTACGAGCGCAAGGAAGAGGGCAAGGCCATCGGGATCCTGCTCTCGGTGATCCGCTACTCCGGCGTGCCGGCGATGGAGGACAAGGCCGCCGAGAACTTCCTGCTGTTCGGCGACATGCAATCCTGGCTGCGGGGCTATCGGCGCAACGATCCGGAGGGCTTCGAGGCCATCTCGAAGCACCGCCTGATCGCCGAGTTCATCCGCGCCCGGCGACGGGGGGGGGGCCGGCCGGCGGCCGCGGGGGGGGGGCGGGGCCGGCGGGGGGAGGCGGGGGGCGGGGGGGGAGAGGGGGCCGAGGTCGGCGGGTTCACCTGGCGGCGGGCCTGGGCCAGGAGTTCTTGCACCTCGGCCCTGGGCCCGCGCCAGGCGGCGCGCACGCCGGCGGCGAATTCCAGGTGGGCGGCGCTCCCTGCGGGGCCCCAGCGGGCCCACCAGGGTGCCAGTCGCTGCGCCGCCTCGCGCGGGGCGCAGTCCACCCAGGTCAGGGGACGCGCGAATCCCTGGGGCGTCAGATCCTCCGGCCCCAGGTCCGGGCACCACAGGCCGCGGTCCAGCAGGGAACCCAAGAGCAGTCCCGCGAGGCGCGGTGCGGACGGGGCCGACCGGAGCGGCGGGGGAATCTCCGCGGGGCTTTGAAACAGCGCCACGGGCCGCGAGGACGGGATCCACAGGGCGCAACGGGGGGCCGCGAGGCCGTGTTCCTCGGCCCTGGCCATGGAGCGCCACAGGCGTTCGAGCTCCCGCGCGGCGCCCGTGACGCGCTGGAACCCGCCGCGGGGCTCCGCGCCGCGGAGGGCCTCCCGGACGACCTCCGGATCCAGCCCGCGCCTGGCGAAGCCCCCGGCTCCGTGCACGGACTCCACCGCCGTGCCCCCGCGCAGGAAGCGTCGTTCGCGGGCGCGCACCACGGCCCGGCGCCGTTCGCGGGCCAGGGCTTCGACGGCCCCGGGCTCGGGGCGTGGCGCGCCCTGCTTGAGCTCGGGACACAGGGTCTGCCACCACGCTTCGAGGGCCAGACGGCGCCAGCGGGGCTCGGTGCGTTCGCGCAGGCCCGCGCAGACGGTGACGAGGTCGCGCACAAGCAGATCCGCGGGGAGTTTTCGCCGCAGGCGCGCCTTGTCGAAGTCCACGGCGAAGGCGCGGCCCTCCGCATCCACGAGCACGTTGCCCGCGTGCAGGTCCGGGTGATCGACGCGCGCGTTGTGCACCAGGCCCAGCAGTCGGCCCAATTCTCCGGCCAGGGCCGCGCCGCGCGTGCGCGGGTCTCGGCGCTCCAGCATCTGGTCCAGGGTCGAAGCACCCTCGATCCACTGCATCGAGACGGCGTGGGCGCGGCCCTCGCGCACCACGGCCATGGGCCGCGGCACGGGCACGCCGGCCTGGAACAGGCGTTCCAGCATGCGGAACTCGCCCCGGGCGCGCCTGGCGTCGAAGCCCCGGGCGATCAGCCCGGAATGCTCGAAGCACTTGACCACGACAACTCCCCCATCGCGCTGCTCCAAACTCACGCTGCGGTTTTGGGTGCGCTTCAGGAGCTTCGCCTGGCCCGCCACGGGCCGCCAGTCTACTTCACCTGATTGATCTGCACGCCCAGGCGCTGGCGATCGATCTCCTCGCTGAGGCGGCCCGCCCGCTGGGACTGGTTCAACTCGTTGAAGCCGAACACGTTCTTCAGGTAACCCTCCTGCGACAACTGCTCGGGAGCCTGCTGCTTCAGCTCCCCGGGCTTCCTGTCGGGCCGGGCGTTGCCCAGGAGCTTCGAGCCGCGGTAGAAGGCATAGCGATCCTCGCCGGAGCGCGCGATCACCGTGGAGAGCCCCTGGACCGCGTCCAGGCTCGCCATGCCGCGCAGGTCGGTCTTCGCGCGCTGGATGTGCTTGTCCTCCGAACCCACCACGCGCACATCGACGTCGCGGACGTACTTGCCGTCCCGGCTGTCGACCACCTGCACGCGCACCAGGCCGGTCTCGGCGTCCTCGGCGACGTCCAGGTCGAGGTCGCTGACCAGGATCAGGCCCGTGGCGAAGAGCTCCCCGCCGCGAGCCAGGGCGAGATAGGCCCCCGTTCGCGGCAGGGCGAGGTCCAGGACCTGTTTCGACTCGCGCAACGTGTTGCCAGGCCCCAGGGCGGCGCGCTGGGTCAATTCAGGCGCAATTCCCGACAGCTCCACCTTGGACACCTGGGCGAGGTCGGCCTCGCGCAGGTAGAGGGTCATCAAGTCCACGGGATAGATGGCGAGTTCCACCTCGGGGACGTTCTTGGATGCGAGCTCCAGGCGCACGGCTTCGCCCGGACGCGCGCGCGTCACCTCGCCCATGGAGAGTCGCTTCTCACGCAGTCCCGCCAGGGCGGCGCGTGCGTCGGCGAAGGAACTCTCGACCTTCTGGTAGTACTCCGCCGCCCGCTCCACCTCGCGCCGCGCGTGGTGGATCTGGGCCAGGATGTACTGGGCCAGTTCGCGGTTCTTCGAGGGCCGCTCCACGCCCGCGGCGTCGCGCCAGACCGCCGAGGCCACGCGTTCGCAAACCCGCAGGGCCTCCTCGTCGTGGCCCAGATACCACTCGGCCACCGCCCGCGAGTACAAGAACGCGTCGGCGTAGTCGGGGGTCGCGTAGCGCGCGGCGAAGGCGGCGGCCTGGGACGACACGGTCTCGTAGTCCTCCAGACCCAGGTGGGCCGAGATCAGGTTCAGGGCCGCCTCCGGAGCCTGTGGATCGCGGGGATACAGGCACAGGAAGAGCTGCAGGAGCCGCGTGCCCTCCAGGTGCAATCCGGCCCTGGAGCGGCCGTCGCGTACCAGGCTCGCCTCCTCGGGGGCACGCGGCGCGAGAGTGAGCAGCTTGTCCGACAGAGCGAGCCAGGTTTCCAGCACCGGCGGGGCGTCCGGGTACTCACTCCACAGTCGCGCCAGCAGGGCGAGCGCCGCGGACACGTCGCCCTGGGCCTCCATGGCGCCGGCGACCTTGAGGTCCACGCCGAAGGTCTCGCCCACGCTGGCGCGCAGGATCGACAGGGCGCGCTCGTGCTCGTCGATGGTGGAGTAGGCCTGGGCCACCGCCAGGATCCTGTCGAAGGGGATCACCTGGTCGGGGCGCTTCTCGCGCAGCACCTCGAACCAGCGCACGATCTCTGCGGCGTCGTCGGCCTCCAGCGCCAGGAAGAACAGGGCACCGGCCGCTTCCTGCAGGGGCGACGTGGAGCTCTCGTCGGCCAGCACGGGCTGATAGTCCTTCATCAGCTGCGAGAGCCAGGTGCGCGCCTCGTCGTGCTGACCCGCACCCCAGGCCGCCATGCCCAGCCCGTAGAGTTCATCGGGCGTGGCGCGATAGGGATCCGCGGACTTGCCGCCCAGGGGCAGGATCTCGAATTCCCGCGCCTTGCCCACGGCGATGACCTCGGTCGTGGAGAGCCTGCGCATCACGGACGGGCCCACGCGGTAGCGTCCCGGCACCGCGCCCTCGAGGCGGAATTGCAGCGTGAAGTACTCGGTGTCCGGCGGCACGTAGGCCACGATGCGGTCGAAAAGCACCTCGGCGGCCGCGATCCCGCCCTGGATCGTGGCCTCGCGCGCCCTCGCCCCGGCGGGGAAGGGAACGTCGAGCAACAGCCAGTCGCGGCCCTGGGCGTCGCTGCCCGGGTCCGGTCGCGTGAACGAAATGCTGGCCCAGGCCTGATCTCCGCGCGGAAGGCTGCCCACCCGGTTGACCCACTGGTCTTTGAATTCGCGCACGCTGGAGAAGCCGACCTGGATGGGTCGGCCCCGCCACAGCGGCGCGGGCGCGAGCACCTGGAATTCGCCCGCCGAGGCCCGGCGTTCCCGGGGGTCGGTGCCCTCGGCGCTGAAGCCGCGCAGGATGGCGACGAAGTGGGGCCGGCCGCGTCCCGTCAGGGCCAGCCGCAGGGCGAGTTTGCCGTTGTCGGCCAGTTCCACGGGGATGCGCAGGGAGCCCTGGGCCGGGTCGAGCTTGCGGGGCGCTGCGCTGCCGATGGCGGCCGTGACCTCGCAGCGCTCGGAGGCCGGGACCACGGTGCCCTGGTGCCGCGCCAGGGCCGCCAGGGCCACGCCGCGCGCCCGCGGGTCGAACCAGGGCCGGTGGGAGAGCAGGTATTGAACTCCACGCTCCAGGGCGGGCGAACGGGGCGCGCAGGCCTCCAGGGCCAGCACCGCGAAGGCGGCCGTGCCCAGCGGGGAGCGCGAACCCGGCAGATTCTTCTCCACTCCCCAGGAGGCGCCCAGGTCAGGAGTCGCGGCATCGAAGTGGGCGCGCTGGGCCAGCAGTTCGGCCAGTTCGCCGGCCATTTCCTTGCGGTCCATGGCCGAGAGCGCCAGGGCCGAGTGGGCCAGGGCGGCGTTGGAAAGTTCGGCGCGCAGGCGGTGCAGGCGATTGAGGGCGCCGTAGTCCGCGCGATCCCAGCGCGAGAGGGCGTGCTGGACCAGCGCCCGGAGCTCCTCGCTGCCCGTGGCGCGCTGCATGCGCTCCAAGGCCGCCACGCCGTTCGGACCGCACTCGGGCGCCAGGGCGATGCCGGCATCCCGAGCCGCGGCCAGGGCCAGCATGGCGTAGGCGGTCAACTCGGTCTCATGTTCCGAGTTGCGCCAGCTCGAGGTCCACCCGCGCTGCTCGTCCTGGGCGGCGAGCAGGACGCTGGCCAGGGCCGCCGTGCGTTCGCGCACCCTTGCATGGTCCGGGGAGCTGTCGCGGCCCGTGCGTGCCAATTGCCCCAGCACCTCCGCGGCTCCCAGGAGATCGGCGGCCCGCGCCGTGCCGTCGGTCTCCGGCGCCCGCAGGCAGAAGTGCGGATGGAGGCCCAGGGCCTCGTCCACCAGCAGTCCGTCGAGATCGGGCCCGACGAACAACTCCAGGGACAGGTTGGAGTACTTGCGCCCGCGCGGGAGTTCCAGCGCGAATTCGGCGTCCGTGGAGAAGACACCGCTCTTCCCGGCGCTGTATTCCACGCCGAAACTGCCCACGGAGACCCGCGCCCGGTCCTGGGCCGCGAGGTCCCGGCCGCCGGCCCGCGCGCGGGCCGCGAGCGAGAGTTCCAGGAGGCCGGCCGAGACCGCCTGGGGCAGTTCGCCGAAGGCCAGTTCCCGGGTGCCCGGCGCGAGCGTGAGCTTGCCGCCGGGGAGCGTCGCCTGCAGCCCGGCGCCGCGCAGGCCGAGTTCCAACTCCACTTCCAGGGGAGCGTCGGTGGTGTTGAACAGACGCGCGAAGAAGCGCGGCCGGTCGCCCTCGGCGAGGGCCGCGGGCGCGACGAGTTCCACGAAGAAGTCGGCGCGGGTGGTGAACGAAGCCGTGGAGCTCTCCGCGCGCGGGTCCCGGGCGGCCCCGTGGACCGCCACGCGCCAGCGCGAGGAAACCTGCGGCGCGGGGAACGTGACGCTGGCCTTGCCCGAGGCGTCGGTGGTGAGCGTCGCGGTCCAGTAGGCGGTGGGGGAGGCGCGGTCCAAGGGCTCCGGGCCGGCGGACTTGTCCTTGGTGCCGCCACCGCCGCCGCCGCCGAAGGCGCCGCCGCGCCGGCCGCCGCGCCGGCCGCCGTACTGTCCGCCGGCGCCACCGCCCTCGCCCAGGAAGAACTCGTCCGAGGCGCCCGCCGGTCCGGGGCTCGAGGGACCACCGGGGCCGGGCGACATGCTCCCCGGTGCGGGCAGGCCCGCGAGGAGCTTCGCCGTCTCGGCGCGGTCGGACTTCCATTGGAGTTCTTCCTCGACGCGCCGCGCTTCGGCGAGCACCTCCCCCGACACTTCCCAGGTGGCGGCCTGGTAGGAGAAGGCGCAACTGGACGAGGACGCGACCGCGCTCTCCCGCGAGGATCCGCGCTCCCGGAACACCTCGGCCAGGTCGGGGCTTCGATCCTCGTAGAGTTCGAACAGGGCTTCGTCCACCACCCCCAGGGACAGCTCGGCCGCCACGGGCTTGCCCAGGACGTCCAACACCTCGACGTCGATCACGCAGGCGGCGCCCGGGGCCAGCAACGGACTCTGCGGTTTCACGCTCAGGGTGAGTTCGCGGCGCACCTCGAAGTCCAGTTGGGCTTGCCGGTAGGTTCCGCGGCGCTGGTGGGCCACCTGCAGCGCGAAGTCCGGCGCCAATGCGTCCGGAACCGGGAAGCTGAGGGCATTGTGCCCGGGCGCGAGCTTGATCCAGCGCCAGTCCACCACCCGTCCCGTTTCGAAGGTCACGAGGGCCAGGCCCCCCGGGCCATTTTCCAGCACGTCGACCGAGCCCTCGGCGCCCACGGAAAGCCGGTATTGCTCCGAGAACATCCGCAGCCGGTCCGTCTCGTCCTTGCCGACCAGTTCGACTTCCTGCTCGTCGACGATGCGGTTGCCGAAGCGGTCGGCGCCGGTGACCCGCAGCAGGTACTTCCCGCCCTTCTCCAGGCGCAGGCTCTGCACCGCCACGCCCTTCCGGTCGCAGGTGAGGTCGTAGCGGGAAACCAAGGCCTCGCCGCGCGGACGTCCGGACCGTTCCACGAGCCGGAAGGCCGCCAATTCCAGTGGGAGCTTTTCCGGCGGCGTGCTGCCCTCGGGACCGCGGGCCTGGACCTTGGCCGTGAAGGGCGTGTCGGCGGCGAATTCGTCGCGCTCGGTGGTCAGCAGGAGCGAGAACTCCCTCAGGGCGAGCCAGGCGCGCGCGGTTTCGGAAAGCGGCACCTCCGCCAGGGTCACTTCCATGGCGAGCACCTGCTCTTCGGCCAACTCGCGCGTGGAGAACGCCACGCGGGCGCGGCCGTCGGGTGACGTGCGCAGATTCTGCAGCCGGCCGTCGGGCAGGCGCACGCTCAACGGCGCATCCGCCACCGGTCCGCCGTGGGAGTAGCGCGCCTCGATCCGAGCCACGGCCTCCTCGCCCCGGAAGTACACCTCGCGCTCGAAGCCCACGTCGAGGGACACGTGGGCCAGCCGGAATTGGGCCACGGTGAAATTGACGCTGAAGGTCTGCTGTTCGCCCGGGCTCACGCTCAGGGTCCAGTCCCCCAGGCTGCTCTCGAGCGGCAACCGAAACTCGCCCTGGGCGGTGCCGAACTCCGACTGGACTTGGGACATCGAGACCACGGCACGGCCGCGGGAATCCAGCACGCGCCAGTCCAGTTTCCGGCCGGGCTGCACGGCGAGGCGGCCGTCCTGGGCCCCGCGCAGCACGGCGCGCCAATGGACCACTTCGCCGGGACCATAGGCCGGGCGATCGGTGTAGACCACACCGCGGGGCAGGAGCTCCTGCACCGGTTCCACGCGGAAATCCACTCCGCAGGAGGCCCAGTGGCCCTCGCGCAGGCCGAGCACGCCCACGTGGCCGCCGGTGGAACGCGGATCCAGGGCGAAGCGCACGAACCCGCGCCCGTCGGTGAGGCCCTCGAGCACCACCGGCGCGGCCGTGCCCTGGCGCTCGCCCAATGCGGCCAGGACGCGCACGCCCGCGGCCGGTTCGCCGCGCGCCATGTCCTGGGCGAAGACCAGGGTCTCGTCGGGCGTCGACTTGACGATCAGGTCCAGGTCCGTGCGCAGGCACAGGGCGCTGGTGCGCAGCTTGCCCGCGCTGACCGCGATCACCCAGGCCCCCGGTCCCTCCGCGCCGTGGGCGTCCAGCTCCAGCACCTGTTCGAGGGGCTTGAAGCGCTCGTAGCCCGCGATCGGCACCTCGAACTTCTGCTGGGCGCCGATCAGGTCCAGGTCCAGGCCCTCGACGTTTTCGTGGCCGAGGTTCTTGCGGAAGTAGGCCTCCAGATCCAGGCGCCACAACTCCACGCTGACCTTCTCCACGTTGCGCACCTCGATCCGGGCCGTGAGGGGCTCCCGGCCCAGCGCCGCGCGCCCGACCTCGAGGAACAGCTCGGGTTCAGTCATGGCTCTCAGGGCTTCGCGCGCGTCGTTCTCCGCCGGCGTTCCGCTGCAGCTGCGGTAGGCCGCCACGGCCCCCTGGAAGTCCCCGAGTTCGCGCTCCAGGACCCCCCCGATGCGCAGGCGCGCCCGTCCGGCGGCGGACGGGTCCTTCTCGGCGTACTTGGCTTCCAGCTCGCGCCAGGTGGCCACGGCGGCGCGCCAGCGGCCCGCGCGATCCCCCGCCGGCGTCGATTCCGCCTGGGCCACGGCCGCGTCCAGTTCGCCGATGTCGAACAGGATCTGCGCGGCGCGCGGGTCCAGTGGATGGCGCGAGAGGTACTCGCTCCAGGTCCGGCGGGCGAGGTCGAACTCCTCGCGCTCGCGTTGGGTCAGGCCCTCTGCGTATTCGCTGTCCAGCATGCGCTGCTGGGCCTCGGTCCAGTCCGCGCCGGCCGGGAACTCGCGCGTGTAGGACACGAAGGCCTCGCGGGCCTCGGCGTGCCGGGCGGCGTTCGCCAGCGCCATGCCCTTGACGTACAGGGCCCGGGCCGGGAGGGCGGCCGCGAGCGGATCGCCGGCCGCGGGCTTCCGCAGCGCCAGGATCCCGTCGAACACCGCCACGGCCTCGTCGGTTTGTCCGGCCGCGGTCAGGGCCTCGCCCAGCTCCAGACGGGCCTTGGGGGCGCGGGCGTGGTCGGGGAAGCGCTCGACGAAGCGCCGCAGGGCCGAGAGGGCCTGGGATTGTCCAGACCAGGTGCCCACCAGGGCGTATTGGGCCTCACCGTCCAGGGCCAGCACGGCCCGCAGGGCGTCGCCCGAGAGCTTGCGCAGGGCCGGACCCGCGGGTCCCTCGCCCGCGGCCGCGAGGCGCAGGTCCGTGGACAGGTCCTCCAGGGTGCGTCGCGCCGCGGCCTGGGCACCGGTCTTCCCCTGGGCGCGAGCCAGGGAGAGCCGCACCGCGAAAATCCACGGGGGAGCGCCGACCCACGGGGGGGCGCCCACCTCCGTGCGCGGGGACCTGGGCGGGGAGCCGGCCGAGGCCTCGAAGCTCGGGTCGAACTCCAGGAGGTGCGCCCGGCAGGCCGCCGCGAGTTCGGGCCATTGTTCCGCGGCTTCGAGGCATTGCACGCGGCGGAAGCTCGCGCGCTCCTCCAGTTCCGCCCCAGCGCCCAATTCCAGGACCCGGCCGAAGAGGGCCGCGGCGCGGACGAAGTCGGGCTTGGCGGAAGGGGAAGCCGGGGGGCCGGCCAGTTCCTCGGCGAAGCGCAGGTAGATCTGGGCCAGCTCCCCCTGGCGCGGCGTCCCCGACAGACGTCGGGCCTCCTCGGCGTAGAGGGCCGCGGCCTCCTCGAACCGCCGTTCGCGGCGCAGCAACTCCGCCCTCAGGAAGCGCGACTTGTGCTTCCAGGACGACTGGGGATTCGCGCGATCCAATTCGTCCAGGGCCGCCAGGGCCTCGGCGCGCCGATCCGCCTGGTCGAGCACGCTGGCGCGCAGGTAGCGCAGCGTGTCGGCCATCTGGGGCAGATCCCGGGCTTGCCCTTCCATGGCGGCCATGGCGGCCAGGGCGGCGAGGGCCGCCGCCGTGTCCTGTCCCCACAGGGCCTCGCGCACCGCGGCGGGAATCCCCGGGAGGCCGGTCCCCGGGCTGCCGGCTTGGGCGCCTGGGTTCCCCTGGCCCCCGGTGGGGGGCGCCTGGGCCGAGAGCGGCGGGAACAGCAGCGCCAGCGCGAACACGGACGTGGGGAGCAGCGTCCTCCAGGGGGAGGTGCGGGCGAGGAGCGCAGTCGAGCGGAGCAGCCTGTGCATGGGTCGGTCCAGTTCCTGGCGTGTCGGCGTCAGAGGGCGAACGTGCTAGCGGGGAGGGAGTTCACCGTCACCCCCAACGCCGCCCCGGGCGGGCGGCTTGGCGCAACAACGAAGGGGCGCCGGGGGGCTCGCCATTCCGGGGGGGCAGTCGGAGTGCGCGATCCCTAGTGTCCCGATCCAGGAGTCCGTCGCCAAACTCGGCCCGCCTGCGGCTCCCTGGCTGCGTTGCCGCTCCTCCGAGTGTTGCATTGAACACGCGTCGTCGCGGCGCCTTGCCAGGAAACCGCATTCAGGCCGCCTTTGCCAACGGACTCCTGGATCACGACACTAGACTACCGACGCGTGACCTTGTTCCTCTATGTCCTGCGGCTCCTGTCCGCGGCGGTGGTGGTCTCCGCGAGCGGCCTGTGCTTCATCGCCCTGCCCGGCATCGTGGTGGGCGCGGTGCATCGGCTGGGCGGCGTCGAGGTGGGGGCTCTGATGGGCTTCCTGCCCCTGGCCCTGGTGGACCTGGTGCCCTACATGCTGCCGATCGGCTTCCTGTTGGCCCTGGTGTCGACCTACGGTCGGCTGGCCGCGGACAACGAGTGGACCGCGATCAACATGGCCGGGATCCACCCCGCGCGCATGATGCTGCCCGCGGCTCTGGTGGGGCTGCTCCTGGCGGCGGTGTCCCATTACCTGGTGACCGAGGTCTCGCCGGGGAACTCCTTCCGCCAGAAGGAGTACGCCCGCAGCGTGCTGGTCGAGGGCTTCCGCGACGTCAGCAAGGGCCGCACGGAAATCGACTACTTCAAGGACTTCTACCTCTCGGCCCAAAGCCGCGATCCGGGAACGAACGTCTTTCGCAACGTGACGATTCACCTGCCGCCCAAACCCCAGGACAAGTCCGCCCGCAAGGAGCAGAAGGACACGGGGGGCAAGGAGTCGGGCGGTCGCGCCCCGGAGACCGGCATCACGGTGCTGGCGGACGTGGCCGAGTTTTCGTTTCGCGGGAACGTGATGCGCATCGACCTGACGCGGCCGCGCAACGCCGATGCGAGCAACGACCGGCAGGTGGGCTTCGTGGTCTTCGAGATCGACATCGACGATCTGCTCAAGGTCAAGCCCAAGAACCGCGCCGAGTGGCGCTTCCAGACCAGCCGCGACCTGCGGCGCATGCTGCGCGAGGGACGCGTGGAGGCCGAGGACGTCCGCCGCGCGACCTACGAGCTGCACCGCCGCGATTCCATGACCGGCACCTACCTGCTGTTCCTGCTCCTGGGGGTGCCCACGGGACTCCTGCTGCGGCGCGGCACCCAACTGGGCGCCCTGGCCGCGGCCGTGGCCTACGCGCTGCTCTACTACCTGCTCTCCATCCGGCTGGGGAAGTCCCTGGCCAACTGGGGCACGATCCCGCCGGCCCTCGGCGCCTGGGCCACGGTGAGCCTGGGCAGCGCCGCGGGGCTGTGGCTGTGTTTCAAGGCCTTTCGCCGATGATCGCCTGGAGACCGGGAAACCTGCTGCTGTTCGGGCGCCTGGACCGCTACGTCGGTGGACTGTTCGGCATGTCCTACGCCACGGCCATGCTGCTGGTGGTGGGCCTGTTCGTGGTGGCCGACTTCGCCACGCACCTCGCCTGGTTCGAGCCCGCCGAGGACGGCAGCAGCGTGTCCATGTTCGTGGTGCTCGAGTACTACGCCCTGAGCGTTCCGTTCCTCTACGCCCAGGCCTCGCCCTTCGTGACCGTGGTGGCCGCCATGTTCACGGTGACCCGGCTGGTGAAGAAGAACGAGTTTTCCGCCGGGCTCTCCGCGGGCGTCAGCTCCCAGAGGCTGCTGCTGGCGGTGTTCCTCGGCGCCGTGGCCGCGGCGGCGGCCACGTTCATCATCCGCGAGTCGGCGAGCGGCTTCGTCGGGGCGCGCCGCGACGCCCTGTTCGACCGCATCGACGAGCGCCGCGAGGAGGCCGTGCTGACCAACTTCTGGTTCCGCGACGCGGCCCAGAACGTGGTGCACCTGGGTGAGTTTCGCGCCGGCACGGCCCTGGGCCGGCCGCCGGCGGGCAAGCAACTGGAGGCCACCTTCACGCGTCGCGGAGTGGTGGTGAGCGTGGCCGCGGATGAATTCCATTGGGTGGACGGCCCGGGGCGCAGCGGCTGGCGGCTCGTGGGCGGCCGCGTGCGCGAGGTGGGGCTCGAGTCCAAGCTCGAGCCCGTGGAGTGGCTGGAGGAGGTGCGCTTCACGCCCGAGGACGTGCTGACCGCCGACAAGGCCCGCGACCGCGTCCTCGAACTGTCCTTCCAGCAGGTGTTGCGCCTGTCCGCCCGGGATCCGGACAACACCAGCTACCAGACCCTGCTGCAGTACCTGCTGACCTTCCCCCTGGCCAACATCGTGCTGGTGCTCTGCGCCGTGCCCTTCCTGGTGGGCCGGGAGCGCGGCAAGGGCGGCGAGGCGGTCATGGGAGGCCTGCTCTTGTGCGTGGGTTTCTTCTGCGTGGATTTCGTGACGCGATCCATGGGCCTTTCCGGGGACCTTTCGCCCCTGATGTCGGCCTGGCTGCCGGTGCTGCTCTTCGGGGCACTGGGCATCAGCCTGACCCATTTCATGCGCACCTGAGCCCACGGGGCCCTGCATCCGTTGCGGGGGCGGGGGCGGCGTGCGGGGCGGCCGGGGAGGCCGTGGACAGGGCGTCGGCGGCGCGGGAGCCGGGCCCCTCCGTGGAGCCCGCCCGACGGCTTTGCTACAAGGGGACCCCACCACTCCCGGGAAGAAACGCGCGGGGAGGGCGTCCCACGACGCGACCCGCGGCCCTGCCTGAACGAACTTCCGGTCATGAACCTCCGGCACACCCTGCTCCTCCTTCCGATCGTGCTCGGCGCCTGCCGGTCGGGCCTCGATGCCCCCGAGTCCGCCGACGACTTGCGCACCATCGACGGGCTTTCCGCCGCGGGGCGCCACGAGGACGCCCTGATCGCGGCCGAGGCCTACCGCCAGAACCACCCGGACGATCCCGAGGGCCTGGTGCAGTTTCGCCGGGCCAAGGCGGCCGTGATGCTCCAGCAGGCCCGCCAAGCCTGCTTCGCCGAGAAGAACCTGGAGGCCCTGGAGATGACGCGGGAGGCGCTCAAGATCGCGCCCGACGAGCCCGTGCTCGCCCACTGGGAGCTGAAGCTGGAGCGCAAGCTGGCCCAGATCCACGCCGCCAACGGGGACGAGTTCTTCGCCTCCTCCAGCCTGGACGCGGCGCGGGAGGAGTACGAGAAGGCCCTGGAGTACGTGCCCGGCGATCCCGCGGCCAGCGCGGGCCTGGCCCAGGTGCTCCTGCAGCTCAACTACCGCCGCGGCATGGGGGAGCAGTACTACGAGGACGGCGTGCACCTGCTGCGCGACTACTGGCTGGAGCAGGCCAAGACGCGCTTCGCGTACACGAACAAGTACCTGCCCGCCAACGACCGCGCCAAGGAGCGCGGCTCGATGGTCGCTTCCCAGCTGGCCGGCGCGCGCTGCTCCCTGGCCGCAGGCATGGAGGCCCAGGGGCTGTGGGCCGCCGCGCGCAATGAGTACCGCTTCGCGTTGCTGCTGGCCCCCGAGCATCCGGATGCCGTGACCGGCCTGGCGCGCACGCGCGTCGAAGCCGAGGCCGAGGACAAGCTGCGCGAGGTGGAGCGGCTGACGCGCAACAAGCAGTACGACAAGGCGCGCGAAGTGATCGAGGCGGGGCTCGCGATGACCAAGCTGCAGAGCGAGCGCTTCGAGGGCGCCAAGGCCGGCATCGAGGAGGCGATTCTCGAAAACTCCTACCAGAGCGCACTGGCCCTGGAATCCGACCAGGACTTCGAGGGTGCCATCGCCGCCTACGACAAGCTCCTGGAGCGGCGCAACTACTACAAGGATGCGTTGGCCCGGCGCGACACCCTGCGCACCTACGTGACGAAGGCGGCCGAGCTCTACCAGCAGGTCCTGGACTCCGCCGATCCGGCGGACAAGCTTCGATACCTGCGGCAAATCGAGCTTTTCTGGCCCGAGTACCGCAACCTTCCGGAGCTGATCCGCCTGCTCAAGCCGGCGCTCACGCCGGGCGAACCGGGCAATCCCTGAGCGGGCGCTCGAGGGCCTCGAGCACCGACGCGATCCCGAGCCGCGTCATGCACACCGGCCCCTCGGGGTGCCGGCAGACCCTGGAGAAGCAGGGCGCGCAGGGGAGTTCCTCGCTGCTGCGCACCACGCCGTGACGGGCCGGGCCGGTCTCGCGCTCGGGAGGGGGCCAGGGGCCCGTGCGCCAGTGGGACTGGGGGCCCTCCAGCACGACCACGCAGAGCCCAGAGGCCGCCGCCAGGTGCAGCGGGCCCGAGTCCACGCCCACCGCGCGGGCTCCCGCCTGCGCGCACAGGGAGAAGCAGGCCGCCAATTCCCGCAGGCCGCGCTGGGGAACCCAGGCGCGCACCGCCGGGAGATCCCGCAGCTCGCGGGCGAGCTCGAGGCCCGGGGCCTCCTCGGCTGGGCCCCCCAGGAGCAGCACGCGCCTTCCGCGGCGGGCCAAGGCCCTGGCCAGTTCGCCCCAGCGATTCAGCGGCCAGGAGCGCACGTCCCCCGGGGCGGAAAGCAAGAGCAGCACGTCGCCCGGGCCGGGCGCGGAGCCCAGCACCTGGGCCAGCCGCAAAGCCCCGCGTTCCAGTTCCCCGGGGCCCAAGGCCAGGTCGAAGTCCGCCCCGCACTCCGGGCCGCCCACGTGCCGCGCCAGGGCAAGCATGCGATCGACGGCGTGGGCGGACGGGGCCTCCAGCACCTGACCCGCAGCGGAAGCGAAGCGGGGCCGTTCCGCGGCGGGCGCGCTATCGTGCAGCACCGCCGCCCCCAGTCGCTCGCGCCAGTCGCGCGGATGCAGCCCGCTGCGCCGCGCGCTCCCCGCGCACAGGGAAACCGCGGCGCTCTTCAGATTGCCTTGGGCGTCCACGCTCCAGGTGGGCGCGAAGCGCGAGAGCTCCGCCGCCAGCCGCGGCCAGGCCCCGGCACCCTGCTCGCGCTGGAAGAGCACCACCCGCTCCAGGCCCGGCAGTCCCTCCAGCAGGCCGGCGAAGGCGGGCTCCACGGCCCAGGCCAGCCGGGCCGCCGGGCGGGCGCGGCGCAGCGCGTGGAACACGGGCAACGCGTGGACCACGTCGCCCATGTGCGACAGACGGATCAGGAGGATACGCTCTTCGCTCGCCAAGGCCGCGCGCCATGCTACGCGCGAGCGCCGCGATGATCCGCAGGATTTCGACCAAGCTGGTGCTCGCGGTGCTCGGCGCCGTGATCGTGCCGTTCCTCGGCTTCGCCCTGTTCGTCGAGTACCAGATGCGCGAGCGCCTGTCGCGGGACGTGGTCCTGAGCTCCCTGCGGGGCCTGGCCAACGACCTGGCGGCGCAGATCGACCGCGAAGTCGGCGAGTACCGGAACGACATCCAGTTCCTGGCCGCCGACCCGTTCTGCTGGTACTCGATCGAGGAGGCCCGGCTGCAGGCCACCGGTCGCGACGACAGCACCACGCTCCGCAAGGCGCTGGCCAAGACCTTCGACAGCGCCGTGGTGGTCAAGCGCCATTTCGAGCTCCTGGTCCTGGTCAACGCCGCCGGAAGCCTGATCGCCTGCAACCGGCACGATCAACAGGGCGCGCCGCTTCCCGTGGAGACGATCTTGACCCTGGAAGGACGGAACTTCGCCCCCGAGCCCTGGTTCGCCGCGGGCCTCGAGGCGCGCTCGTTCGCCCTGGACCAGCACACGACGGACCTCCTGGGCAGTTCGCCCCAGCCCCGCTGGTTCCTGGGCTTCTCCATGCCCGTGTTCTCCGAGGCCGACCCCGGTGAAGTCAGCGGCGTGCTCTTCGGCCTCGTGGATTGGAGCAAGGTCCAGGACGAAGTGGCCGCACCGGCGATCAAGGAATACTTCCGCGGTCTGGTGCCCGACGAGTACCCATCGGCCTACGCCTGGGTCTGGAAGTCCGACGCCAACACGATCCTGGCCCACCAGAACCGCGGGCTCTACGGCCAGCGCGTCAGCGAGGACCTGGGCCTGGCCGCCCTGACCCAGGCGGCCCTGGCGGCGGACGGCGGCCTCTACCCGCCCTACGAGTTCGGCGGCAAGGCGAAGAGCGCCGCCTTCAAGCACACCAGGCCCCCCGAGCGCCACGGCTTCGGCTGGGTCGTGGGCGTCGGCATCGACGACGACGACATTTTTCGCGGCGTCAACGAGCTGCGCAAGAACCTGGTCCGGGCCACGGCCGTGGTGCTCCTGGTGGCGCTGCTGTGGACCCTGGTGATCGCCCGGCGCATCACGCAGCCGATCCTCAGCCTGCGCGAGCACACGCGGCGCGTGGCCGCGGGCGATCTCGACGCGCGCGTCGAGGTGGGCGGCGGCGACGAGATGGCCGAGCTCGGCAACGCGTTCAACGACATGACGCGCGAGATCAAGGTCCAGCGCTCGGCCATCGTCAAGGCCGAGAAGGACGCCGCCTGGCGCGAAATGGCGCGGCAGGTGGCCCACGACATCAAGAACCCCCTGACGCCGATCCAACTCTCGGTGGAGCTCCTGCAGCGCGCCAAGCGCGAACAAAGCCCGCAGTTCGATTCGATCTTCGAGCGCACCACGGACACCATCGCGCGCCAGGTGGCTCACCTGCGGGAAATCGCGGCCGATTTCCAGGCGCTCACCGGCGCCCTGAAGCAGCAGAATCCCCGCGACTGCGACGCGGGGCTCCTGGTGGACGACCTGCTTTCCTTGAACGGTGCCTGGGCCCGGGAGGCCAGCATCGCCGTGGTCCGCAGCGGCGGAAGCGCCAGCGTGTTCGTGGACGAGCCCCTGCTGCGCCGCGTGCTGCAGAACTTGATCTCCAACGCGATCCAGTCGATGCCGGAGGGCGGCGAGCTCTCCCTGGACGTGTCGCGCCGCGGCGAGCGCGTGAGCATCGAAGTCAAGGACCGCGGCGTCGGACTGCCGGAGGAAGTGCGCGCCCATCTCTTCGAGCCCTACTTCACGACGCGTTCGGGCGGCACGGGTCTGGGACTGGCCATCGCCCGGCGCGCGGTGGAGGAAATGGGGGGCACCATTCGGCTCGAACCGCGCGGGGACGGGGCGGGCAGCGTGGCGACGGTCGAGCTGCCCGCGGGCCGGGGCGCGGCCGGACCGGAGTCCCGGGCATGAGGCCCGTGGCGCTGCTCACCGGGGGCACGGGCTTCCTCGGAGGGCGTCTGGCGCAGAAGCTCGCCCGGCGCGGCTTCGCCCTCCACGCGCTGTGTCGAGCGGGAAGCGATCGCGGCGCGTTGGCCGGCCTCGAAGTCACCTTCCACGACGGCGATCTGTCCGATGGGAGGGCCCTGGAGCGCGCCTTCGCCGCCGCCACCAGGGACGCGTCGCGGCCGGTCGTCGTGCACGCGGGCGCCGTGATCAGCTACCGGAGCGGCGAGGGTGCCCTGCAGCGGGAGGTCAACGTGGAGGGCACCCGGCGCGTCCTGGATCTGTGCCGCCGGTACCCGGTGGGGCGCGTGCTGCACGTGGGCTCGGTGGTCGCGGTGGGGCCGGCCCGGGGCGAGGAGGTGCTCGACGAGGACAGCGAGTACCGGGGCGATCCGCTCCATTGCGACTACATGACCACCAAGCGTCGCGCCGAGGAGCTGGCCCTGGCCGCGGCCGCCGACCTGGACCTCGTGATCGTCGATCCCGGGGCCATTTTCGGCGCCAGCGACCGGCCCTCGAATTCCCAGCGCGTGGTGCGCATGGTCGCCACGGGCCGCACGGGCATCCTGCCGTTGCTCCTGGCACCGCCCGGCGAGCAGAGCGTGGTCGGCCTGGAGGACTGCGCCGAGGGATGCCTGCTGGCCCTCGAGCGCGGCTCGCGGGGACGCCGCTACCTGCTCGTGGAGTCCATCTGGAGCCACCGCGACCTGATCGCGCTGGTGGCGCGCCGGACCGGTCGCCGCCCACCGCTCAGCGTGCCAAGGCCCCTGTGGCGCGCCCTGGAGGCGGCGAGCGGCCTGCTCGACGGCGCGGTGCGCAGCGAGTTCTTCACGCCGCAGACGATCCGCATGGCGCGCGTGCGCTTTCGCGCCAGCGGCGAGCGCGCGCGCCGCGAGCTGGGCTGGCGACCGCGGCCCTTCGAGCAGGTGATCGACGAACTGGTCGCCGAGCTGGGCCTGGGCGCTCCCTCTTAGAGACGTGCTCCGGGCCGCCGGGCCGCGCGTGGGCCGGCGGCGCCAAGGGGGCCGCCGCCCACGGATCGCCCCGACCACGACCACGGAGCACGCCTGGCGCGGGCCACCGCGGCGAGGCTGGGGGCGGGGGGCGGCCCGCCACGATTCGAGATCCAGCAGCGTGAAGGAGAACAGGGCGGCGAAGGCCACCTGGGCCAAGTCCGCGATCGAAACCGACGCGGCCGAGCCGTAGCGGTAGGCCTGGGTCATCACCAGCTGGCCCAGGGTGCCGAACAGGCCCACGGCTCCCAAGACGCCGAGTTCGCGCGCGCTCCAAAAGCCCCGCAGGCTCAGTCCGCGCAGGGCCAGCGGAGCCGAGCACAGGGCCGCGAAGGCCATGAAGAACAGCACCACGGAGGCCGCATTCTCCGTGGAGACCAATCGGCGCACGGAGAGCAGCGCCAGGGCGCTCAAGGCACCCGAGGCCAGGGCGAGCAGCAACCCGGTGCGCTCGCCCGCCCGCGTGGGACCCAGCACCAACGCCGTCCCGACGAGGCCCAGGAACAGGGCCCAACGGGCCCGCGGCGGAGCCGGCTCGCCGAGGAGCGGCGCGGAAAGCAGCAGGATCCACAGGGGGGCGCTCTGGGTCAGCAGGTTCGCGGTGGCGATCTCGGCGCCGGCTTCGTGGATCGCGTAGTACTGGCACAGCACCGAGGCCGTTCCCGCTCCGGCGCGAATCAGGTTGATGCGCCAGGCGCCGATGCGAAACGGCTCGCGCGCAAGGCCCAGCACGAGTCCCGCCCCCGCCACGCCGATCAGGCCGCGCACGAACAGCACTTCCGAGGAGGAGACCTCCGCCGGCAGGAACTTGACCGCGGCGAACATGGCCGCGAAGAGCGCGCTGGCGACGACGATCAGCCCGTAGGCCCGGCGCGGATTGTCGTGCATCGCTTCGGCCACGGGAGCGCAGCACGGTACCCGCGCGAAGGGGGGCGCGCACGACGAGAGGCACCGGACCTCGCGCGGGCGAGAAAGGCCGCTCGTGCGGAACTGGCACACCGCCCCGCGTCCGCTGGGATCTGCCGCGCCGCGACGGGCCCCCCGGCGGTCCGATTTCGCCCGCCCGGGCCCGAACGGGGGCCGCCTGCTTCGCCGCGGGGCGGGGACCGCGGACCTGGGGGGGCCCGCGGCCATCTCCGGGGCCCCGGGAGGGCGGAAATCGCGCTTCCCCTCCCAATCGGTACGGGATTTGTTCCATTGTCCTCCACTCGATACGCCATGACCGATCCGACGCGACGCACCACCGAGTCGACCCGGCTCTCGACCCTGGGCTTCCTGGTGGTCCTGGTGACGCTCCTGGTGGGCCTGTTCACCTGGTGGTTCCTGCAGGCCCGGGAGGGAGCCGGGCTCGACTCCCCGCCCTTGGCCGCCGACGCGGATCGGGCCGTGGACCCCGGGAAAGATGCGCTCGCGGCCCCGGGGGAGGGCGGACGTTCGGATCTGGCCCCCGCGCGGGCCTTCGGGATCGTGGGGGGGATCGAAATTCCGCTGGGCGTGCGGCTCCCGGGCGTGGGCACCTTGGAGGGTCGGGCCCTGGACCGCACCACGGGCGAGCCCCTGGCCGGGGTGCGAGTGGACCTGATGCCGTTGCCGCCGGCGGGCGCCCAGGGCTTCGGACGGCTCGTGCACCTGGCCAATCCCGGCGACGATCTGGAGGAGCGCGTGCTTCCCGTGGCCGTCACCGGCACCGACGCCGCCGGACAGTTCAGGTTCGAGGGCGTGCGCGCCGGGCAGTACTTCGTCTGCGGCCGCGGCACGCGCCACGTGCCCGACGGGGTTTCCATGGCCCGCGTGCTGGCCTCGGGATCCGGAGGTCCCGTGGACGTGTGGCTGCGGGCGGGAGGCCGTGTGCTCGGGCGGGTGGAGAATCCCGACGGCAGCGCGGCCGGTGGGGCTCGCATGGCGATCACCGCGGGACCGACCTTTGCCGTCGAGGCCGCGCGCACGGGCGACATCCTGCTGCTCGAGACGCGCGCCGACGAAGCGGGGGAGTTCGTGTTCTGCGGCATTCCGGCCGGGCCGGATTGGCAGGTGACCGCCACGGGGGGCGACTTCGCCCTGACGCACCTGCCCGACGTGGCGGTGGCCGCGGGGGAAGACACGCGCATCGTCGTGCGCACCTCGCCCGGGGCCGTCATCGTCGGGCGCGTGGTCTCTCGCCCGGAGTCCCGGGCCGGCGCCGACGGGGGCGCGGACCATGGTCCGACTTCCCCCGAGCCCCTGGCGGGCGCCCACGTGGGCGTGGTTCCGCGGGGGCTCCGGGATCTCTCCTACGTGGCGGAGGTGCTGGAGGCGACCCACGCCGTCACGGACGCCCAGGGCCGGTACCAGATCCACCACGTTCCGCCGGGCGAGGTGGACGTGCTGGCCGTCGCTCCAAAGCACTTGCCGGCCCAGGGGCCGCGACTGTTGGCCTCGTCCGCGGGCACGCTCCTGGCCGAGGACTTCGAATTGCCGCGCGGTCCCCTCGTGGAGGGGCGCGTGGTCGACGGCGCGGGCCAGCCCCTGGCGGGCGCGGTCGTGCGCTGGAACATGGTGGACCTGCGCAACTTCAACTTCGACTTCTCCTTCGCGCCGCTCTTGGCCCAGGCGGTCGAGGGCTTCGATTTTCCGCGCAGCGACGCCGACGGTCGCTTCCTCGCCGGTCCCTTCGCCGGGGAAGCGCCCTACCGCATCGACATCTCCCTCCTGGGTTACCGGGGCGAGCACGTGGACTGGGATCCCGACAGCGGCCCGCGGGTCGAGGTGGTCCTGCGCTCCGGCGGCGCCGTCGAGGGGGTCGTGATGGACTCAGGGGCCCTGGAGCCCGTGACGAGCTTCCGCATCACCGGCCGCGACCGGATCGACTCCGAATTGGGCGCGCCTGGGCGGCGCAATCCCTACGCGGGCGCCCAGGAGGTGGAGGATCCGCGGGGCCGATTCCGCGTCGGGACTGGAGGTGCGCGAGGGCGAGACCCTGCGCGGCGTGATCGTCGAACTTCAAAAGGGCGGCGTCGTGCGCGGCGTCGTGCGCGATGGACAGGGAGAACCCGTCGCCGGGGCCCAGGTGTTCGCCGACGCCGGCACGGAGTTCAAGGCCGACTTCGCCCAGAACCGCCGTCGCGGCCAGTTCCAGGGCCCGATCCCGGGGCCCGACGGAACCATGGGCGGACCCGCCGGCCGCATCGGCCGCCCCGAGGACCTGCCCGCCGGCATGGGCGGCATGTTGGCCCTGCTGGGGCTCTTCGGCGATCGCTCGGTGCTGACCCGGCCCGACGGCAGCTTCGAGCTGGGCGGGCTCGCCCTGGGCACGCACACGATCTATGCCTCCCACCGCGAGTACGTGCTGGCGCGCTCCGAGCCCGTGACCCTCTCCGCCGACACTCCCGCGCCGGAGGTGTCGCTCATCCTGTCCCGGGGCGCCGCGATTTTCGGCACGGCCAGCGATCGTTTCGGCCGGCCGGTGAAGGGCGCCATCGTGTTGGCCCTCTCGCCCGCCAATCTCTCAGGAGGGGGCAATTCCACCGGCGGCGGCATCTACCAGGGCAACACGGACGCCGACGGGCGCTACGCGATCGAGCACGTCAGCGCCGGCGGCTACTTCGTGATGCTCACCCGCGGCGACCAGGGTCTCAATCCCCTCAGTTTCCTCGGCACGCTCAACTTCGACCTGGTGAACGTCCCGCCCGAGGAGCGCGTGCAATTCGACATCGTCGACACGTCCCTGGGAGCCTGCAGGGTCTCGGGCTTCGTCACGGCCGCGGGGCAGCCGATCACCGCGGGAAGCGTCGCGGCCCTGGGCTTCGAGAGCGAGAGCCTGTTGGGCGTCGACTTCAAGCTGGCCCAGATCGGCGCGGACGGGGCCTTCGAGTTCGTGGGCCTGGCTCCCGGGGAATACACCTTCCAGGTGACCACGGTCGAACGGGGGCGCGCGCCCGACCGAGTGCCCCTGACCGTGGAAGTGCCCGATCTCCCCGAGGCGCGCATCGATCTGCAACTGCCCCAGGGCGGCCTGGAGGGCACGGTGGTGGCCCGCGACGACGGCCAGCCGATCGAGGGCTGTGATCTGGTGCTTTCCCGCGACGACGTTGCACGGCCCGCGGGCCTGTTTGGAGAACTCTTGAGCCGCGACAACGGCGTGGCGCGGGCGAGGAGCGGGCCCCAGGGCCGCTTCCGCTTCGAGCGCCTCTCCGCAGGCGAGTACCGCCTGTCCCTGCGACCGCCGCGCCGCGTCGCCGGCGGGCAGGCTCTGGCCCAGCCCGAGCCCCGGCGCGTCGTGGTGCTGGAGGGTGAGGTGCTTGTGGATCTGCGTCTGGAACTGGCGCCTGCCCTGTCCCTGCGCGGCGCGGCCCGCAACACCCGCGGGGATCCCCTGGAGGGCGTCGAGGTGGTCGCGACTTCCCGGATCGCGGGTGCCCTGCCCGAGCGGGCCAAGACCGACCGCGAGGGTCGCTTCGTGATCGATCACCTGGCGCCGGGCATCTACGATCTTTCGGCGGGCAAGGACGGCTACGCCGCGGCCCACGACAAGGGCCGAGTGCTCACGGAGGCGGGCGCCGAGGAATGCGTGCTGGTGCTCTCCCAGGGTGTGGAGGCCCGGGTGCGCGTGCTTTCCGCCCAGGGCGAGCCTCTGCCCGGGGCCAGCGGCCGCCTGGTGTCCGAATCCGACGCCGGAGGGATGTTCGGCGACGCGGGGCGCATGCTCTCGCGCATGTTTGCCGGCCAGGGGGTCTCCAACGCCCAGGGACTGCTGTCCTTGGGCAACCACGACCCGGGCAAGTACACCCTGGAAATCTCCCGCGGCAGCCTGCGGGCCTCGCGCGCCGTGGAGCTGGTCGAGGGCCCGCCGGTGGTCTTCACCGTGCGGATGGAGTGAGCGGGACTCCCGGGGTCCCCGTGGAGTAGGCTTTCGTGGTCATGCTCGCCGGGTTGCTCTTGCAGGTGTCCCTGTTCGTCTCGCCGCACTACCTGGCCGACCCGCCGCCGGAGAGCCGTTCGGCCCGCGCCCTGGTGGTGGCCTTCGAGCGCGTGCCGGGCGCCGAGCCGGGCCCCGGGGCCTATCGGGGCCGTGAAGAGGCGGAGCAATTGGCGAACTCCCTGGCCCAGGGCCTGCGCGCGGGCGCGGAGTTCGACACCCTGGCCGCCCGGGCCCGCTCGGGTGCCCCCGGCAGTGGCGGCGGCGTTCTGGGCACATACTTCCCGGGCCTCCTGGATCCGAAGATCGACCAGTTCCTGTTCGGCGCCCGGGAGTTCGAGGTCTCCCTGCCCATCGAAACGCCCACGGGATACCAGGTCGTGCAGCGCATCGACCGCCTGGCCGGCTGCCGCGGGATCCTCGTGGCGGGGAAGGACGAGGCGGCCAGCGCCAAGTTCGCCCTGCTCTCCAAACGCCTGGCCGCCGGTGACGATTTCGCGGGATTGGCCAGGGAGTTCTCCGACGACGCCCCCAGCGCCGCCCGCGGTGGAGCCCTGGGGATTTTCGAGCGCGGGCCCGCCGACGCGCTGCTCAAGGCGCAGGTGTTCCGCCTCCAGGTGGGGGAATTCGGCGTGCTCGAATCGCCCCTGGGGCAGCACCTGATCCAGCGCGTGCCTCCCGCGGACATCGATCCGGCGCTGCAGGACGCCACGGTGGCGCGCGCGCGCCTGATTCTGATCGCCTTCCGCGGGGCGCGCGGCGCGACCAAGCCCCTGGATCGCACCCACGCCGACGCCGAAGCCCTGGCCGCCGAACTGGCGCGGCGCATCCGCGCGGGTGAGGACATGGCCGAATTGGCCGCGAGCTTCGATGACGACCGCGGCGGCCGGGAACGGCGCGGCGACACGGGCTGGATTCGGCGCGGCGTCGGTCAGGTGGCTCCCGTGCTCGATCGCGTGTTCCTGCTGCCCCTTCGGGAGCTGCAGGATCCCGTGGCCACGGACGAGGGCTTTCTGCTGTTGCGCCGCGAGCGCTGAGCCTGCCGCGGGCCCGCGGCCCCAGCGCGCCGGTGAATCGGCGCGCCTGTGAATCAGGGCGCCGGTGAACCGGGCGCCGGTGAACCAGGGCGCCGGTGAATCAGGGCGCCGGGGCAACGGCGCGAATCCGCAGGCCGCGCCGGGCAGTCGCGCGTCAGCGCGACTGGCCGTCGTAGCCCCAGGTTCCGTTCACGTAGGCGAAGCGCACGCTGAAAATGTCCAGCACCCAGTCGAACCAACCCAGGTAGGGGAACACCGTCGTCGCCTCGACGTTCATGTTGACGAGCCCCGCGTCGGAGGCGTTGTCGCGGGCGATGTCCACGGCGCGCTTGGGCAGGTCCCAGCCCAGGATCGTCACAGCCGCCGCCGAGGAGCGGAAGCTGCCCGAGGTCTGCGTCGTGCGGTCGAAGGAAACGCTGGCGCAGGAGGCCGCGCCGAAGCTCGCGATGGCGAGCAGCGCGGTGAGCACGAGGGCGGTGGAGGCGGAACGCATGGGGACGACGATATCCGGGGCCTGGGCCGGTTGCCAGGGGACGCGGTGCTCCGATCGGGCGTCCGCGAAGTTATCTTGAGGCCCATGGTGGAGCAGGAGGTGGAAACGGGACCGGCGCGCGAGCTCTTGGCGCGCCATGCCCAGGCCTTCTCGGTCGTTTTCGGAGCGGGTGCGGCTCCGCGCACCTTCTTCTCGCCGGGCCGCGTCAACCTGATGGGCGCGCACCTCGACTACAGCGGCGGCCCCGTGATGCCCGCGGCCATCGACCGCGGGACCTTCTTCGCGGCCCGGCTGCGCTCCGACCGGCGCGTCCTGTGCGCCTCCAGCACGGAGCGCGACGCCTTCGAGCTGGACCTCGACGGGCCTGCCTTTCAGCGCCGGGGCCGCTGGGTCGACTACCCGGCGGGCGTGATCGAGCTGCTGCGGTCCCTGGCTCCGGACGCTCCGGGCCTCGAGCTCTACTTCGGCGGCAATCTCCCCGTGGGAGCCGGGCTCTCGTCGTCGGCCTCGATCTGCGTGGGCACTGCCCTGGTGATCGACCGCCTTTGGCACCTGTCGCTCACGCCGATGCAGCGTGTGGAGGCCGCATTGCGGGCCGAGCGCGAGTTCGTCGGCGTGCACTGCGGCATCATGGATCCCTATGCCGTGGGCCTGGCGCGACCCCATCGGATCCTGTGGCTGGATTGCAAGGACCGAACCAGCGCCCACCTGCCCCTGGACTCCTCGCGGGTCGCGGTGGGGGTCGCGGACACCGGCGTGCGCCGGGAGCTGGCCCAGGGCGCCTTCAACGAGCGCGTGGCCCAGGCCGCGGCGGCCTTCCGCGAGTTGGCGCCCGCGGTTCCCGGGGCCACCTGCCTGCGCGACATTCCCGTGGAAGTGCTCGAGGCGCGACGCCGGGATCTGGACCCGACGCTGGCGCGGCGCGCCGAGCACGTGGTGCGCGAGGTGGCGCGCACGTTCCGGGCCCGCGACGCCCTGGCCCGCGGCGACCTGCCGTCCTTCGGCGCGGCCATGTTCGAGGCCCATGCCTCGCTGCGGGACCTCTACGACGTCAGTTGCGCCGAGTTGGACGTGCTCGTGGACGCGGCGGCCGAGAGCGGTCGGGTGTTCGGCTCGCGGCTCACCGGCGCGGGTTTCGGCGGCTGCGTGGTGATGCTGATCGACGAGCCCCACGCCGCCGAGGTGGTGGAACTCGTCGGGCGCCGGTTCGCGGCCCGCTTCGGCCGCCGTCCGTCGGTGGAGATCTTCGGCACCGACCGGGGCCCGCGGGAGATCACGCTCTGAAACCCAGCGCCCGGCCCGCGGGGATCCGCGGACCGGGCGCCGGGGGGAGCGGCAACGGGAGGCCGGGGATCCGGCCCCACGGGGGCCTGAACTACTTGGCCGGAGCCGCCGTCGCGCCGTACTGCAGTTTTCGGGCGGATTGGAGCAGCAGGGCGCCGCTCGGGGAGTTGCGCACGGCCTCGCTGGCCGGCGCCTCCAACAGGTCCACGGCCGCCGCGGGCCGCAGGCCGAACAGGTAGTTGGCCGCCAGCAGGAGCCGCGCGTCCGTGTCCGTGGGCCGGTCCTTCAGATAGGTTTCGAGCACCGCCAGCTGGCGTTCGAACTCCTTCGGATCGGAATAGAAACCGTGCTTGTCCACGGGCTCGTTCACCAGGGTCGGATCCAACTCCAGGGCCTTGCGCAGCGCGTAGGCGCCATAGTGGTAGTCGCCGGTGGCGAACAGCGCATCGGAGAGCACCAGGTAGAGCACGCCCTGGTCGGGTTGGAACTCGATCGCCTTGGCGTAGAAGTGCACCGCGTCGCCGTAGCGGCCCTCCCGGAAGGCCGCGTCGCCCAGGCCCAGGTTCTGGGTGGCGGCGCGACTGGCGGACACGGCGTCCTGCGAGAGCAGGCGGCCCATGCTTTCGTCCACGGCGCGGGCGTCGGGGTCCGCGTTCTCGTCGAGCACCGCTTCGCCCACGTCGGCGGTCGGCGCGGGTTCCGCGGGGTAGGCGGGGGGCGCCTCGACGTACACGGTCTGGGGCGTGGTGTCCTGGTAGACGATCACCTGGGCCGGCGAGTAGGAGGAGTACCAGAAGACCGGGTACCAGAAGGCGCTCCACCAGCCGCAGCCCCAGGGCCAGTAGCCCCAGTAGTTCGCGTGCCACCACCAATGGCTGTTGCCGTGCCAGGGCCAGGCGTATCCGCCGCCGTGGCAGGAGTCGATCCAAACGGTCCAGTCGTCGTCCCAGCAGCCGTGGGCGATCGAGCCGCCGGCATTGGGCCAACCCAGACCGTAGTTGATTCCACCACCGACGCCGCCGGCGGCCTGGCCCGGACCACCCGGCTGGTTCGCCAGGTGGTGGCGCGTGCGCACGGGATTGGCGTAGGCCTTTTCGCGCAGGGTCATCGGCCTCGTTTCCGAGCTGGAGTCCCCCTCCGAGCCCAGCGCCGCCGTGGCCCGCGCGGCCGCGACCCGCTTGTCCGAAGGGTTCGCGTTGGCGATCGGGTCCTTGTCCCCCGCGAGCTTCGCCGCATCGGCGCGCGCCCGGGCGACTCGGCCGTTGGCCGGCCCCGAAGTTTGCTTGTCGCCGCCGACGCTGGGATCCACCGCCGGGCGTCGGTAGCGGCCTGCGAGTTCATCGACCATGGCCGGAGCGCCGGGCAGCGCCGGATTCAGTTCGGCGCCCGGAATCGCCGGGTTCTGCGCGCCCGTCCGGCGCCCGGACCCCGCGAGTCCATCCCGGACGCGGGCGAGGCGCGTGGCCGAGGGGCCCATGCCCTGGGACTCGCCACTCTGGGACCCCAGCAGGCGCGGGAAGCTCGGACGAGGTTGGACCGTGCCGATGGTGGGCAACTCGTCCCGTCCGCCGGCCGCGGGCGGCACCGAGGAGCTCGAGCGCGGGAATCGCGTGCGCGATCCGGCCGGAGTTTCGACGGAGCCCGAGCCACTCGACGTCGGAGCTCGGTCCTCCGTGCGCGGCAGGTAGCGCACGCCCGTGGACGAAGAACCCGTGTCGCGGGCCGGCGCCGACCCGGAGCGGTCGGACTCCGCCCCCGAATTGCCGGAGGAGGAGCCGCCCGGATAGCTCGGGGGCCGTGTCGTGGACGGTCGACCGGAGGACGTGCCGCCAGAATTGCCCGCGGAAGGACGCGGTGCGTCAAAGCTCGGCTGGGGCGCCGAAGGCCGGCTGGGGGTAACGGACGGCCTCGGCGCGGGAGAGCTGGGGCGCGGCGCGCTCGGCTGGGTCGAGGGGCGCGGGGAGGGCGACGGTGCCGAGGGGCGCGGACTGGGCGCCGAGGGGCGCGAGCTACCCCCGCCGCTGGGCCGGCCTGACGAACCCTCCGACGACGGCTTGGGTCGCTGGGCGTTGCCCTGGGGAGCAAGGGCGACCAGGCCGGCCAGGGCGAGAGCAAGGCAAGTGAAGAGCTGGAGACGTCGCATGGGTTACCTCGTTGGGTCCGTGGGAGGCGCGCGGGCGCGCATCCAGGCGTCCGATGGGTAGCAAAACCAATGCCGTCGGGCCCCAATCCCATCCTAGCCCTCCCCGGGGCCTCCGGGGGCCACCCGGGCCGGTCGTGGGGGCCCCGGCGCCCCCGGGAGGCCACCGCCGGCCCCGGGACCGTCCCCGCCAGTGGGCAGCCCGGGACGCGGAGTGTCGCCGGGTGGACACCTCCGGGCTGGGGGATCCAGCGCCTCGCGGGCTCAGCGAGCCCGCCCCAGAAGCACCAGACCGTCCCCCCCGGGCCCGTAGCGGGCCAGCACCAGGGAGGCCGCGGGATCCAGATCCGCCGCCACGAGCGTGGCCGCGATCTTCTGGGCCGTGGGGGGCTCGCCCTCCGCGAGAGGGGACGACCAGGCCGGCGTCTCGCCCCGGGCCGTCCAGCCCTCGGGGAGTCCCTCGCCGCCCGGGGCCAAAACTTCCGCGCGCAGCAGGCAGGCCACGGCGGCTCCGGCGCGGTCGAGTTCCAGGATCGCCTCCGCGCCGGTCTCCACCCCGCGCTCCCTCCAGCGCGCCTGTTCCACGCGGGAACGCTCGCGCGCGTCGGACATGCGCGCCAGCGGAGTCTCGAAGGGCACGCGCAGCTCCCATGCCGCGCGCCAGTCGATGGGCACCAGGGTCACCGCGGGAACCGGGGCCCGCGGTGAAGCCGCGGAATCCGAAGGCGTCGAGGGGGGCGCCTCCGTGGACGTCGCGGAGGCTCTGCGGTCCGGGGGGAAGAAGAACAGGTCGATGTAGTCGAGGGCGGTCTCCACCGAGACCACTTCCTCGTTCCACACGCGCATGCCCCGGGCCAGCAGCGCGAACTTCGAGGGGAACGGCCTCGGCCCGGAACGGTTCCACTGCACTTCGGTCAGGCGCTCCACCTCGGTGCCCTCGCCATCGAAGGAGCTCACGGACCAGGGCCAGCCGTCGGGCCCGAGCTGGGCCACGAAGTGGCCGAGTCCCGTCAGGTCGGCGCGCCGCTCCTGGCCCGTGCCCGTCCAGGACGGTCCCTCGGGCCACAGGAACAGAGCCAGCCGCAGTTCCGTCTGCAGTTGCCACTGCGCGAATTCGTCTCCGGTCACTTCGCGGGAGGCGGCCGCGCCGTCCTCCAGGGCGAAGCCCCGCTGTCCCGCGCGATAGAGCAGGATCCGATGCCCGACCCCGTTGGCCTCGAGCGTCATGGCGAACCGCGCCCGGCCCGGGAACAGGCAGATGACCGAGAGTTCGTGCACGCGATCGGGCGCGCTCTCGAAGGTCAGGCGCGACTGGGATTGGAAACCCGCGATGCCGGCCACGGCCCGTCGCGGCTCCAGGCCGAGGCTCAGCGCCAGGGCATCCCGGGACTGCACGGTGATCGGCGCCTCGGCGCCCGGCGTCGTTCGTGCCGCGGCGGAGTCCCCGGGCATCGACGGGCCGTTCGGCGCGGGAGCCTCCTCGTTGGAGCAGGCCCACAGGGCACACGGGAGAAGCGCGAGGAAGACGTGCGCGAGCCCCATGGCCATCAGCCTAATCGATGGGGGCGCGGGAGTTTTCCGCGGGCCCCCGGCCGGTTCGGCGCGGGAGCCCACGGACCTTGGAGGTCGACCCGGGGGCGCGGTGCCGGCCAGGGTCCGGCCTGGGGCCCGGGCCAGGCCCCGAAATCGGCGCCGCCTCAGCGGGCGGGCTGGACCCCGCCTTGCGCGATCGTGCGGGCTTCGTGGCGTGCCTGCCATTCGCGCACGGAGTCGGCCACCGCGGCGCGCTGGGCCTCACTGAGCTGCGGCGCCAGGGCGTCCCGCCGGACCGCACCGTCCTGGGATCCGCCCTCGGCGGCCAGGCTGTACCACAGCAGCGCCTGCTTCAGGTCGCGCTCGACCCCGCGGCCGCGCTCGTGCATCGCACCCAGTTGAACCTGGGCACCGGCGAGTCCCTGGCGCGCGGCGAGGCCGAGCCAGCGCGCGGCATCCACGTCGCTTTGGGGAACTCCCTGGCCGCGCAGGTAGGCCTGTCCCAGGTTCTTCTGGGCGTAGGCGAGGCCCTGGGCCGCGGCGCGTCCGAGCAGGTCGCCCGCCCGCACGTCGTCGCGGGCCACGCCCGTGCCCTTGAAGTGCATCAGCGCCAACTCGGCCTGGGCGCCGGCGTTGTCTTGTTCGCAGGCCCGCTCGAGCCACTGGGCCGCGAGGGCGTCGTCGCGCTCCACGCCGCGTCCGTGGCGGTACATCCAACCCAGCACGAATTGGGCCTTGGCCAGGCCCGCCTCGGCCGCGGGCACGACCCAGCGCAGGGCCGCCTCATCGCTTTGGATGGCGCCGTCGCCGGTCAGGTGCTGGACCGCGAGGGCCGTCTGGGCCTCGTTATCGCCCTGGGCCGCGGCGATCCGATTCCAACGCGCGGTCTCCGACGTGTCGCCGTTGCGGTCCGCCTCGGGAGCGCCGTTGAGGCTCGTGAGGATCGTGCGCGCCTTGGAATCTCCGGCGTTGGCGGCGAGGCGCAACAGGTCCAAGGCCTCCTCGCGCTCGGCCTCGGCCTCGGCGCGTCCGTAGCGCAGCACGCCCAGGTTGCACTGGGCCGGGGCGAATCCCTGGGCCGCGCCCAGCTCGAACCAGCACTCGGCCTCCGCCCGCGCGGTCGCGTCGTCGGACTTGGCGAGGATCAACAGCCCCAGGTTCGTCTGCGCCGCCGCGTGCCCCTGATTCGCGGCGCGTTCGTACCACTCGCGCGCCGTGGCGGGGTCCTTGGCCGTTCCCCGACCCTCGTCGTGGATCAGGCCCACGAGGAACTGGGACTGGGCGTCCCCTTCCTCCGCCAGGGGCTGCCAGGCCTGGAGCGCAGCGTTGTATTCACCCCGCTCCCAGGCCTTCCAGCCTTGCTGAGCGGCGCTCTGGCAGGCCGCCAGGAGCAGCAACAGGGCCGAGGGAACGCACAAACGACGGGAGAAGAGATTGGATTCCATGGGCGACCCTTCGGGAGGGACTGCCCGCCGAGTTGAGCCCGGCCCGCGCCGACGGCCGCGCTGGCCCTCCACCCATCCCAGCCCCAGGACGGCCGAGGCATCCCGCGGCACGTCCGGTGTCCTTGCACCCGACCCCCGGAAGGAAGTTCCGGACCTCAGGGCAGGCGCTGGGCCCACTCGCTCCAGGCCTTTTCGTCCTCGCCGAAATTCTGGCCCGAGAGCATCACCAGGGCGCGCTGCAGGACCGGCTGCAGTTCCTCCGGCGCGGTGCCGAGCCCGGTCACCAGGGCCCGGCCGCAGGGTCCCAAGAGCTTCACATCCTGGCGGCCCAGGGCCACGAGGGCCTGGGTCGCCGCGTTGACCACCAGGGGCTCGCGGCCCCCCAGGGCCTCGGCGAGGTCGGGGATGCACTCGCCGGCCCCCGTCACGGCCACGATCAAGGCCGCCTGGGCCTGGGCGAAGGGCTCCTGGTCGAACAACGCGCTGCGGGCCGCCTTGACCACGTCGGGGCTCGAGGGAGCGCCGGCCTCCAGGATCGTCCGCACGGCGTAGGCGGCGTTGGCGCGCGCCTTGCCGTTGAGGTTGGCGCGCATCACCTCGAGCAGCGGCTCCATGGGCGTCTCGGGGTTCTCGAGCAGGGCCAGGGAGAGGGCCGAATTCTGAACCACGGCACTGTCCTTGTCTCCCAGGCCCACGAGCAGCGGACCCTGCACGTCCTTGGAGGCGCTGAACCCCAGGGCACCGGCCGCGATGGCCCGGTTGCGCGGCGGGCCCGATTCGAGCTCGTCCACCAGCTCCTGCTGGCGGGCGTGGACCTCGCGCATCAGCACCTCCTGCAGTCGTCGCGCCTTGTTGCGGTCGGTTTGGGTCTGGGCCGTCAGGGTCAAGTTGGTCCAGGCGCGCATGGACTTGTCGAGACCCGCGAGGAACACCCCGATGGAATCGGGCGCTCCCTTGTCCCAGACGCGCGGGTCGTAGGGCACGGGACCCGCCGCGGGGTTTTCGGGCAGCTGCTCGGCCCCCGCGGGTTCCGCGCCCGTGGTCTCTGTCGCGGAGCCACGGCCCTCCGGCGTCTGGCAGGCGATCAGTGCGCTCCCGCAGGCCAGCGCGAGCAGCAGGGTCCTGGCAAGGGGGCGCGCGCGGACGCTCGTGACGGAGGGGAGTTCATGCTTGTGGGGGTGCCGTGGAGGAGGCGAGGCCGGCGGAGGGACGGCCGGCGGTGCCGGATCTTCCCGGCAGCTTGGCCCCCCCGCGGCCCGGGGACAAGCCCGTTCGGCCCCGCGGAAGTTCGAAGCACGGCGGCCCGGCGGGGGCGGGCCCCCGGGGAGCGGCAGGGGAGCTTTGTCGCGACGGGGAGCGACCCTCGGCCTCGCCCGCGTTTCGTCCGGGCCGGACGCCTTTCGCCACACCTGCTAAGGTCATGGGTTGCCATGAGCATCCACCTGCTCGACGCCATGTCCCGGGAGGGATTCGAGGAAGTCGTCGCCCTGCACGACGGCCGCTCGGGCCTGCGGGCCTTCCTGGGCATCCACGACACGAGCCGGGGGCCGGCCTTCGGTGGCGTGCGCCTGTGGAACTACCTCAACGAGCGCGAGGCCCTGCGCGACTGCCTGCGCCTGTCGCGGGCGATGACCTACAAGTGCGCCCTGGCCGATCTGCCCGCGGGTGGGGGCAAGGTGGTGGTGCTCGACCGGCCCGACTTGGACGTGGAAGGGGCCTTCGCGAGCCTGGGCCGGACCCTCGAGCGCATGGGCGGCCGCTTCTACACCGGCCCTGACGTGGGCACGGGGGAGCGCGAACTCCGCGCCCTGGCCCGCGGGACGCGCTTCGTCACCGACCCCGGTCCCGACGGACCGGGAGAGCTCTCGGCCTCCACCGCCGCGGGCGTCTTCGCGGGCATTCAGGCCGCCCTGACGCACCTGGACGGGGAGCCCCGCTGGTCCCAGCGAACGCTGGTGGTGCAGGAACTGGGCGAGGTGGGCGCGCGGGTGGCCGCGCGGCTGGCCGCCCAGGGGGCCCGGGTGCTGGCCGCCGAAGTGGACCCGGAGCGAGCCCGCGCCGCCGTGGAGGGCACGTCGATCGAGTTGATCGACCCCGCCAGCGAGTACGACCCCCCCTGCGACGTGTTCGTCCCCTGCGCCCTGGGCGGCATCCTCCACGACCTGACCCTGACCCGCCTGCGCTGTCGGATCGTGGCCGGGGGCGCCAACAACGGCTCGCCCGCGCTTTGCACGGGGATCGTTTACACGAGCGCGGAATCCTGTATGTTCCGGACTTCGTGATCAACGCGGGTGCGTTGATCCGCGGTGCGACGTTTCACTTGCAGGGCAAGCGCGAACCGGTGGACGCCATCGAACAGAGGGTGGGGGACACGGTCGCGCGCATCTTGAGCATGTCCGTGGCCGAAGATCTTCCTCCCGCGCGCGTTGCCGTGCGCGAAGCCGAGCGCAAACTGGATCGTCTGCACGTGGGCGACGGCTCCGTCAGCGAGGATTCGCTGTGAAGCGGCGTTGCCTGGTCCTGTCCGCCTGCGCGGTGGCCTGGTTCGCGTGGTCCACGGCGGCCTGCACGCCTTCGCGGCGCTGGGACGACACGGGCTCGCTCTCGAGCGTGGTGCGCGAACCCTCGCCGTCCGCCGCACCCGCGCGAACCCCAGCGCCGATGACGGGGGCCCAGGGGACGGGGGCCCATCGCACGGAGTCCCATCGCACGGAGTCCACGGAGTCCCATAGGCTCGCGGCCGAAAATCTGGCCGGCGCGGAATCCCGCCCCGCCGCGGCCGCGACCGGTCTGGGAACCGAGGGCCTTCCCGCCGACGAACCGCGCGAGTCCGCGCCGGGCCGCGGAGCTCCCGCCGCCGGGGCCCACGGCGCGGGGACCGCTCGTCCGGTCGTGAACGACGGCGAGGGCGTGGGCCAGGTGTTGGCCTCCGCGTCCAAGCCGGCGGCCGACGCGCTGCCCGAACTGTGGCGCCAGGACCGCGGCGCGCAGGAGGTGCCCTTGCTGGTGCCCCGCGACGAGTCGCTGGTCTACGACGTGCGCCTGAATCTCGGTTGGCTCGGCAGCCCCAGCGTGGGCACGGTCACGATGAGCAGCCAGGTGCGGCCGTTCTTCTCCAGCATCGCGGGCGCGGGGCCGGGCGAGCAGGTGCAGCTCTCCGGTCGCGCCCTGGGCAGCTACAAGGTCTACACGCTGGACAACGTGATCAGCGCGGTGCTCCTGCCCCAGGATTTTCCGCGCATCGTGCACCGCAACGTCCAGACCGGCACGGAGAATCGCTCCCGGGAGTTGCTCTTCGGTCTCCAGGACCAGAAGCAGGTGACCCAGTACCGCGGCGACGGCCACTGCAAGGGCTGCGACGACAAGGCGCACTTCGTCTCGGGCTCCTGGCCCTGGTCCGAGGACGTGCACTGCAAGAAGTGTCGCCACGGCGAGCACCGGGTGCGCAAGGCGCCGAAGACGCGCGAGGTGCCCGCGGGGTCCCTGGACATGATCACCGCCGTGTACCTGGCCCGCAGCCTGGTGATCGACGGCCGCCAGCGGATCGAGTTTCCCCTGGTGGACAGAAACGACCTGTGGCGCGTGCAATTGACCCGCGGCCCGAGCCGGGTGCTCGAGACGGAGGCCGGCCGATTCAACGTGGTCTCGATCGAAATCCGGACCAGCGCGCCCGAGGGCCTGGAGGGCAGCGAGAGCGACAAGTTCGAGGGCCTGTTCGGGATCCACGGCACCATTTCCATCTGGTGCGAGGCCAGTTCCGGCGTGCCGATCCGCATTGACGGCACGGTGCCGGCGGGCCCCGTGGACCTGGATGCCACCATCGAACTGCGCAGCGCCTCGGGCACGCCGAGCACCTTCACGGTGCTGCACTAGGGGGCGGATCCCGCAGGGCGCCGACACCGTCGGTCCACCTGGGGCTCCCTGGCGAAGTGGCCGCTCCTCGGAGTGGTGCGGCGAATGCGCGTCGGCGCGGCACTTGGCCAGGAAACCGCACGCAGGCCGCCCTGGCCGACGGACTCTTGAATCAGCCCGCAGGCCCCGCCGCGGCGCGCGCGCTCGACCGCGCCCGGCCGGGCCGCACCGGGCCGCACGGGGTCGCACGGGGCTCGCCCGGGGCTCGCCCGGGCCTACGGAGCGGGCTCGAATTCTCCGCTCACGGGCACGGCGCTCTTGCGCACCGGCGAGGCCACGACGGTGGCGGTCAGGGGCCCGTCCCCCAGGCGGAACTCCGTGCCGGGGGCCTGATGGCGGCGCTTCACGTAGGCCAGCACCATCCCGCAGTCCTGAACGAACGAGTAGCCCCAGGTGGTCACGACGCCCAAGTCGCGCCACTCGCCCTCGTCGAGGCGCGAGAGGCGCGCGCCGCGGGGAACGGGCTCGTCGCCCGAGATGCGCAAAGCCGTGAGCCGTTTGTTCAGCCCGCCGTAGGTGTCGATCTTCGCCACCACCTCCTGGCCGATGTAGCAGCCCTTGCTCAGGCTGAAGGGCCCGCTCCAGACGCGCTTCCTGGGGATAGACGTTCTCGTCGATGTCCGCGCCCGGCTTGGCCCAGCAGGCCTCGACGCGCAGGCAGTCCTCGGCGGCGAGGCCCGCGGGCACCGCGCCCAGGTCCGTGAGTCCGCTCCAGAGTCGAGCCGCCAGGGTCGGGCCGCCGTCGAGTCGCACGCCCGGCGAGCCGGCGACGATTCTCGTCGAGGCGCGCACGCGACCCTCCGCGAAGGGGAGATCCAGGAAGGCACGCTCCTCGGCCGGCAGCGTGACACCGAGTAGTTGCTGCGCCATTTCAAGCGCCCGCGGCCCGCACAGGTCCAGCGGCGCCGCGAGCTCCGTGCGCTCCGTCCACTTCACGCGCTCGCTGAACAGGTAGGTGTCGAGGGCCCGCAACAGGCCTGGCGCCTCACCGGGTTCCGTGGAGAGCCGCAGATCCTCCGCGGAGAACTCCAGGTCGAACACGGCCAAGATCTTGCCGCGGGCGGAGAGCAGCAGGTTCTGGTTGCCCTGACCCGCCGACAGCGTGCGCACGCTGTTGGCGAGCAGCCGGTGCAGAAAGGCCGCGGCGTCGGCGCCGGCGACGGAGATGGACCCGCGGGTCGTTTGGTCGAACAGGGCCGCGCCCTCGCAGCCGGCACGGTACTCGCCGGGCACGTCTCCGAAGGTCACGACCGCGCCGGCGGCGCCGGGAAGGAACTGTGCCCCGGCGGCGCGGTGTTGTTCGAGCAGGGGCGATTGGTTCACGGGGGAATTCCCTCGGGGCCGGGGCAGCGCCGCGGCCGAAGGGGCCACGAGGCGTCCCGTAGTGTAGACCCGCCCTTCCGCCATGAAAGGTCCGCCATGGTCCGGGATGGGGCCGGAGACTAGACTGGTGCCGTGACTGCAATGGCCTCGATGGACGCGAGGAATGCGCCCCAGGGGACGCCGGGACCCTGGCCCCATCGCCTCGCCTTGGCAACCTGGATCGCCTCCATTCCCCTGGTGCTGTTCGGCGGAACGGTGACCACCATGCGGGCGGGCATGGCCGAGGACGGCTGGCTCAATCCCGACGGGCATTTCCTGTGGTTCTATCCCCTGGCCCGGCGGGCCCAGAGCCTGGGGTTCTTCGTCGAGCATCACCACCGCGAGTTTGGTTCCCTGGTGGGACTTCTGGCCATCGGGGCGGCGATCTGTGCCTGGCGCCGGGAGGACCGCCGCCTGGGACGCGTGCTGCCGGGCCTCGCCCTGCTCGCCGTGTGCCTGCAGGGGCTGCTCGGCGGACTGCGGGTGCTGGAGAACAGTCCGAACCTCGCCTTCGTCCACGGAGCCCTGGCCCAGGCTGTCTTCGCCCTGCTCGCGGCCACGGTCGTGTACCTCTCGCCCCGCTGGCGCGCAGCGCGAGCCACGGAGGATCCCCTGGGAGGGGCCTCGGCGCGCAGCTCCTCCACGGCGGCGGTGCTGACTTTTGCCCAAGTGGTGCTGGGAGCGATCTTCCGCCACTCGGGCAACGACCTGGCGCTCTCGATGCACGTGCTGCTCTCCGTGGGAGTGCTCGCCTCCGTGGTGGTGACCTGTCGGCACCTGCGGACCGCGGCGCGGCAGGGCGAGGAGCTGGGCGTCGACCGGCGCGTTCTGCTGGCCGTGGTCGTGCGCCTGCAGACGCTGCTGGGTCTGCAAGTCCTGCTGGGACTCTTGACCACGTTCTTCATCTACGAAGTGAGCGGCGGCATGCAGGCGCCCGTCTCCCTGGGCGAGGCCGTGTTCGCCACCGCCCACGTGGCCGTGGGGGCGCTCCTGCTCGCCTCGACCGTCGAGGCGGCCCTGTGGAGTCGGCGCGTGCTGATTCCGGTTTCCGGCTCCGGCTGGAGCGCGGTGGAGGGCGCGCGATGAGCACGGGCGGCGAAGAACGCGGCGGGCAGCTTCTGGAAGTCCAGGCAGGGACGCTCGCGCCCCGCCCCAGTTGGGCCGCGGCCTGGCTCGACCTCGCCAAGGGTCGCATCGCCGCGATGGTGGTGCTGTCCGCCCTGATGGGCGCCGTGCTCTCGGCGCCGGAGGGCCTGACGTGGCGCACGGCTTCGGCGGCGCTGCTCGTGGGCCTCGTGGCCGCGAGCTCGGCCATGTTCAACCACGTGCTCGAACGCGATACCGACCGCCTGATGAACCGCACGCGGCACCGTCCGCTGGTGACCGGTCAGGTGCGCGTGCGCGACGCCCTGGTGGTGGCGACGATCCTCGGCAGCCTGGGGACCCTGGTCCTGGCCCTGGAGTTCAATCTGCTGTCGGCCCTGCTCGCGCTGGCCTCGCTGGTGGCGTACGCGCTGGTCTACACGCCGTTCAAGCGCGTCTCCACGCTCAACACGATCGTGGGCGCCGTGCCGGGCGCGATGCCGCCCCTGATCGCCTCCGCCGCGGTGGCGGGCGCTCCGACCCATTGGGGCTTGGCCCTGTTCGCCCTGATCTTCTGCTGGCAGTTCCCGCACTTCATGGCCATCGCCTGGCTGCACCGCGAGGACTATGCCCGCGCCGGCATGAAGATGCTGCCCGCCATGCCGGACAGTCAGGGCGTCGCGGGCCGCCAGGCGCTGCTCTACGCGCTGTGCAGTCTGCCCTTGTCGCTGCTGCCCACCCTTTCGGGCGACGCGGGGCTCTTCTACGCCGTGGCGGCCCTGGGCTGCGGTCTCTGCTACGTGGGCGCCGCCTGGCGCTTCTCCCTGCGCGAGGACCGCCCGCGGGCGCGCGCGCTGCTCTTGGTCTCCTTGGTCTATCTGCCCTTCATGTACGGGGCCATCCTCCTCGACCCGATCGTGCGCCGTTCCTTCCATGGTTGAGCCTGACTTCGATGGGCACGGCGCCGCGCCGGCGCGCCTGCTCTCGGCCGTTCCCGCGGCCCTGTTCGTCGGCGGACTTCTGGCCGCGGGCCTGTTCGTCGCGGCCTGCACGGACGGCGAGCCCGCCAGCACCGAAATGGGACCGCGCTCGGCCCTGGAGCTCGTGGACAACGACCCCGGCCAACTGGGTTCGGTCGCGCCATTCCGTTTCAGCAGCAGCGACGGCCGCACGGTGAGCGAGCGCGATCTGGCCGGAGAGGTGTGGATCGCCGACTTCTTTTTCACCACCTGCAGCGGCCCCTGCCCGTTGATCACGGCGCAGATGCGCAAGCTGCAGGACGAGCTCGCCGGCACCCAGGTGCGCATGGTGTCGATCTCCGTGGACCCCGCCACGGACACGCCGCAGGTCCTGGCGGACTACGCCGCCCGCGTCGGCGCCGACCTTTCGCGCTGGTGGTTCCTCACCGGCGACGAGCAGGCCACCTACGAGCTGATCCGCTCGTCGTTCGCCCTGCCGGTGGAGCGGGTCAAGGACGCCTTGGTGGGCTTCCAGGTCTCCCACGCCACGCGTCTCGTGGTGGTGGACGGCAAGGGACAGGTGCGCGGCTACTACGCCGGCGACAAGGACGAGGGGCGGGCCATGGCCCGCACGCGGGCCCTGTGGCTGGTGGCCAACGGCGGCTCATGACGATCGAACTTCCGGCGGTCAACGCCAGCCTGAACGCGCTGGCCAGCGTGTTGCTCGTGATGGGACTCGCGGCCATCCATGCGGGCCGGCGCGAGCGCCACGGTCATCTGATGAAGGCTGCGGCCTTGACCAGTGCCGCCTTCCTGGCCTGCTACCTCTACTACCACCTGGCCGTCGCCCGCGGCGAACCGACGCGCTACCACGGCGTGGGCTGGAAGCGCACGGCCTACTTCGTGCTGCTGATCAGCCACACGGTGCTCGCGGTGATCAACCTCCCCATGGTCCTGCGCACGCTTTGGCTCGCCCATCGGGAACGCTGGAGCGAGCACAAGCGCTGGGCCAAGGCCACGTTTCCGATCTGGCTGTACGTCTCGGTGACGGGCGTGCTGGTCTACGTGGTGCTCTACCACTTCAATCCGCCGGCCTGAGGCGCAGGAAGAAGCGCGAGAAAATCCGCGAATTCGCGCCGCCCGGCGCGCCCCGGCCGGTCGTAGGGGCATGCAGTGCGCGGAAGCGGAGCGTGCCGGTGCTGGCGCGGAGCGGAGTCCCTGGGACTCGGGCCTTGCCTGGATTCTCCCCGCCGCGGGGCTCACCCTGGCGGCCTTCGGCGTGGGACTGGGCCTCGCCTGGGCCTGGGCCCACTGCCTGGAACCTCGGCCGCCCGATCCGCGCGCGCCGGCGGCGGTTTGGATCACCGACCGCGATGCTCATCGGGTCTGGGGTCTGGACCGCAACCTCCTGGTGGTCCGCGAGGTCGGGATGCGAGCGCCCATCGAGGTGGAGGCCTGCTCCGACCACGGCGCCTGGGTGGTCGGGGCCCTGGACGGCGATCCGCTGGGCCGACACCAGCTCGCGCGGCTGGACCCCGCGGGGATGGTGACCGCCCGGGCTCCCCTGGGGGCCCTGATGGACCTGGCCCTGTGCGAGCAGGACGGTGCCGTCGTGGTGGACCTGGGGCCCACGGGCGCGCGGGTGAGCGAGTTCGATGCCGGAGCGGGGATCCTCTGGCAGCGGGATTGGCCCGGGGCCGCCTGCGCCGCGGCCGCGGGCCGCTGGGTCCTGGTGGGGGGCTCCTCCGGTGGGCTCGCCCGCTTCGATCGCGGCACGCCGAGCGCCGCGCCGCTGCTCGTGGCCTGGGGCAGCAGCGTGGCCGACGTGGCGCCCGGCCCCACTGCGGACACTTGGTGGGCCCTGGACGCGGGCAGCGGACACCGCCTGGCCCTCTTGGGCGCGGACCTCAGCGCGCGCTGGACCCGGGCCACGCAGATCTCAGCCCTGCATCTCGCGCCCGTTCCCGGCAAGGAGCAGGTGTGGCTGGCGGATTCCACGCTGCCCCTGGTTCGCCGCTACGGCAGCGGCGGGGTCCAGGAGATCGAGCGCTCCGACATGGCCCAGGGCGGATTGGACCGGGCCGCGGCCCTCGCGGGAGGCGGTGCGCTGTTCACGACGCCGGGGGCTCTCCTGTCCCTCGACGCCTGGGGTCGCAACGCCCCCGGGCAAGGGGGCTTCGACTTTCTGGTGGACGTCGCCGTGGGGCCCTAGCCACGGGCCCGGCGGGTGCCGGCGCGCGGCCCCCCCTGGGGGGGGGCTCGGGGGTGGGCTCAGGGGCGGAGGGTCAGGTGGCCGCGGGGAGCTGGATGCCGTACTTGCGCATGCGGCGCCAGAGGGTGGTGCGGCTGATCCCCAGTTCCTTGGCGGCCTGGTCCAGACGGCCGGGGTTGCGCGACACCGCACGCATCACCAGGAGCTTCTCCCGGTCGCCGAGGTGCTCGGCCATGGGGGCCCAGGCGCTCTGGCCGGCCAGTCCGGCCTGGCGCAGGGTCAGTTCCAGGGTGTCGTCCTCGATGCGGCCCCGCGGGGACAGGGCGGCGCACTGGCCCAGCACGGCGAACAGTTGGGCCACGTTGCCGGGGAAGCCCGTGGCGCGCAGTCGCTCCACCGCTTCGGCGGAAATCTGCAGGGCGATGCCGTGCTCATTGCCGAAGCTGCGCAGGAAGCCCGCGATCAGTCCGGGCAGATCCTCCGAGCGCTCGCGCAGGGGCGGCACCTGGATCGCGATCGCGTCCCGCAGGCAGGCCAGGGCGGGGTGCAGGGTCCCGGCCGCCAGCAGTTCGTCCGGGCGCTGGCCCAGGGTGACCATGACGCGGGTTTCGATGGGGAGTTCCTCGTCGGAGTCCACGGGCCGGTAGCGACCCAGGGCCAGGGCCCGACCGAGCTCCGCCTGGACGGCGGAGGGCATCCGCTCCAGGTCCCGCAGCACCAACGTGCCGCGCCGCGTGCGGTCGAACTGCCCGCGCACCAACTTCCGTTCCGCCGTGCGGCGGCCGAAGAGATCGACGCGCAGGCTCTCGACCGTGGCGCCGCCCGCGGTGAAGAAGGCGAAGGGCTCGTCGCGGCGACTCGTGGAGTAGTGCAGGGAACGGGCCAGGAAGCTGCGGCCCGAGCCGGGCTCGCCGCACAGGGCCGCCAGGTCGTTCCCCAGCGCGAGGCGCCTCAGGCCCGAGACCAGGGCGGTCATGCGGGGGGAGATGGAAACCACGTTGTGGACGTGGTGCCGCTCGCGCAACTCGCTCTGCAGCGACTCCAGCTCGGCCTCCAGCCTGCGGCGTTCGAGGACGGCGCGGATGCGCGCCTGGACCTCCTTGGGCTTGAGCGGCTTCATCAAGTAGTCCGCCGCGCCCAGGGACATGGCGTCCACCGCGCCATCGAGGCTGCCGTAGCCGGTCATCATCATGACGTCGGTGGAGGGGTAGGTCCGCCGCACCTCGCGCAGCAGATCGAAGCCGCCCATCTCCGGCATCCGGATGTCGCACAACACGATGTCGTGGGGCGCTCGGGCGAGCACTTCCACCGCCTCCCTGCAGGAAGGAACGGCGGTGACGTCATGGCCGGAGGTCGTCAGAACCTCCGTGAGAACCTCGAGGACGATGGGCTCGTCGTCGACAATCAGGATACGACCGTGCATGGGACTTGCGCGTGGGGGGGTGACCTGCCGACATCCCTGGAGGCGGGGGGAGCCCCGGGGAAGGTCGAGAACGACAAGGACCGCTGGGCTCCCAACGGCCCCGGCGCTGCCTGCGCCGTCCATCGACGCGTCGAGTGTCCCTGAATGGGGCGAATTCGCGCAAGGGGTAACCGGTCCTTTCCCCCCGAGCCGGTTCCAGGGTCCTTTGGGGAGCGGCCTGGGAGGGGTGCGAAACTGGCCGCTTCAGCCCAGCGAGCGCCGCACGTCCGCGGCGGCGCGTGGACTCAGGCGAGTGCCCGGGCACCCGCCCCGAAACTGACGCGCACGGCAGCCGCCCCCCGCTGGGCGGGGCGGTCCGATCCGCCGCGACCGGTCCACGCGAATCCGCGCCGTCACGCTGTGGCGACGGCGCTCCGGGGCCGCGGGGCCGTGGGGCCCCGGGTCAGCGCGAATCCGCGCCGTCGCGCTTGCGCCGCGGGGGCTCGTCCTGGCCCAGGTTCCGCTCCAATCCCGCCATGAAGGCCCAGGTGGACGTGGCAATGTCCGCACGCCCCTTGGACATGGCCAGGTCGGCGAACTTGCGCAGGTGGCGCGCGACCTTGGGGATGGATTTGAGCACGGCCTGATCGGGCCGATGGCTCCGCTCCGCCTTGAGTTTCGCTCGCTCCTGGAGTTCGTGGATGCGCTGCTCGAGTTGGGCAATCCGATCTTCGTCGGAACGGCGCGCGTAGGAGCGCTTGCTGCGGATCTTCGTGCTGGTTTGCATGGGCGGTGGTCTCGGCGGCCGCGGCGATTGTGGGCGGCGCGATGGGTCGACTCGCAGCCTGCGAGTACCGACCCGGCGCCGATTGGGATTCGCTGGAGTGGGACCGATGGGGAGTCCTGGACCCAGGTCCGTTTTCCCCTTCAGGCGCACCCCGCGACACGCCGCGTCGTGCCCACGGGCCCACCGAGCGAGGATTCGCCCGCGGGCCCATCCGAATCGGGCACGTCGAAGTGCCCACAATCTAGCTCCCCATGGACCCGCGAGGAAGCCCGGCCCCTGCTGCGGACGGGACCCTTCGAGCCGGCGGCCGCCCGGGAAGGCCCCCTGGGACGCCGGCGCAGTCCCGCGGGCCGTCGAATTGCGCTTCCGTCACCACTCGCGTAATCTCCAGGTTTGCAACCAGGGAGCCCAAGTTCCGCCGATCGCTTCCACGTGGATGGAGCCGTCGCGCGCCAGCCGCCGCCACCGCCGTGCACGACGACATCGAACGAATCTTGATCAGCGAGCAGGAGATCCGCTCGGCCATCGCTCGCGTCGCCGCGGAGGTGACGAGCGCCTATGCGGGGCGGGATTTCACGGTGGTCGCCGTGCTCAAGGGCTCCTGCGTGTTCGCCTCCGACCTGATCCGCAGCATCCCGATTCCGCTGGAGCTCGCCTTCCTGGCGGCCTCCTCCTACGGCACGGGCACCACCTCCAAGGAACTGCGCATCAGTTTCGTGCCCCTCGACAGCGAAATCGCCGGCAAGAACCTGCTCCTCGTGGACGACATCCTGGACACCGGCCGCACGCTGCACCGCCTCAAGCAGGAGATGCTCGCGCGCGGCGCGGCCGAGGTGCGCACGTGCGTGCTGCTGGACAAGCCGGCCCGGCGCTCCGTGGAGTTCGAGGCCGATTTCCGCTGCTTCGAAGTCCAGGACTTGTTCGTCGTCGGCTTTGGGCTCGATTTCGCCGGTCGCTACCGCAACCTGCCCTACGTCGGCGCCCTGAAGCCCGCTGCGTTCCAGCGGCTGCAGGCCGCCCACTGAACCGGCGAGCGCCGGACCGCCAGCCGTGGACTATCACCTCACCGTCGCCGAGGAGCAATCCGGCATCCTGCTGGACCAGTTCCTCGCCGGGGCCTTCCCGAACCTCACGAAGACCCAGCTCCGGCGCGTGGCCCGCGACGGTCGGGTGCTCGTGAACGGCCAGGCGAAAGCGCCCTCCGCGCGACTGCGGGAGAACGACGTGGTCTCCATGCTCCTGGACGACGAAATCGAGGACTCCCTGGCCGTCGAGGCCGCCGGCGGAGGACCCGATCGGCTGGAGATCCCGATCCTCTACGAGGACGAGCACGTGATCTGCCTGGACAAGCCGCCCCATCTGGCCTGCGAGCCGGATCGCTGGGACAAGAGCCGCGCCCACCTGCTGGACAGCCTCGGCGCCCAACTGTCGCAGCGGCCCGCGGCGCCCCAGTTGCGCATCGTGCACCGCCTCGACCGCGAAACCAGCGGCGCCATGCTCGTGGCCAAGACCCTGGAGGCGGAGCGCGTGCTTCGCAGGGCCTTCGACGAGCACCGCATCCAGAAGACCTACCTGGCCCTGGTGGAAGGGGATTTCGGCGGCGAGGACGGAGAAGTGGTGACCATCGACCTGCCCCTGGGCCCCGACGCGCGCCGTTCGGGCCTCGTGGTCGTGCGCGACGACGGCAAGCACGCCGTCACCGAGGTCTCCGTGGAGCAGCGCTTTCGCGGCTACACCCTGCTCACCTGTCGGCCCCTGACCGGGCGCACGCACCAGATCCGCGTGCACCTCTCGACGCGCGGCTTTCCCCTGGCGGTCGATCCGGTCTACGGCCGCCGCAAGGCACTGGCGCTGTCCGATTTCAAGGCCGGCTACCGCAAGAAGCCGGGCCGCGTCGAATCGGCCTTGATCGATCGCCTGAGCCTGCACTCCACGCGCACCGTCTTCCCCCGCGTCGGCAGCACCGCGGAGGCGGGAGAGTCCGGGGAGTCGGCGGGCGCGTGGATCACCGTGGAAGCTCCGATGCCCAAGGACTTCGCCCGGGTCTTGAAGCAATTGGCGAAGTTCCGCCCCACACGACGATGAGAATCAAGCAGCGCCTCGACGATTTCCGGGTCCGAGAGTTGCTCGCGGACAGCGTCCTGCAGCCCTCGGGCGAGCACCGCGTGTACCGCGTCACCAAGCGCAAGCTGACGTCCCTGGAGGCCGCTCGGGAGCTGGCCGCCGTGGCCGGCGTGCCCGCGGGCGAAGTGGCCCTGGCCGGACTCAAGGACCGCCAGGGCGTCACGGTCCAGTACATGTCCCTGCGGCGCGGCCGCGAGGTGAACCTGCGGGCCCTGGACCTGACGGTGGAGTCCGTGGGCTTTGCCGACGAGGCCCTGGAGAGCCGCCACAGCCTGGGCAACGCCTTCGAACTCACGCTGCGGGGCCTGGTGCAGGAGGACCTGGACGCCCTGCGCGAGAACGTGCCCCTGGTGCGGGACTGCGGCGTGGTCAATTACTTCGACGAGCAGCGCTTCGGCAACCTGCGGCACAATCAGGGCTGGATCGCGGAGCTCCTGATGCGCGGCGAGCGCGAGGAGGCCCTGCGGCGGCTTCTGGCTTCGCTTTCCGACCACGACGACGCGGCCTCCCACGGCTTCAAGCGCGGCCTTCTGGAGGCGTGGGGCGACTGGAGTCGCTGTCGCGAGTTGGCGGGCCGCTTCGGCGAGCACCACTCGGTCTTCGAATACCTCAAGAAGAACCCCGAGGACTTCGGCGGCGCCTTCTACCACATCGCCTCCAGGCTGCGGTTGATCCACCTCTACGCCTTCCAGTCCCACGTGTGGAACCGCGCGGTGGCCGACTTCGTGCGCAAGCACGCACCCGAGGGCGAGCGCGTGGTGCTCACCGGCGTGGAAGGCCCCCTGGTCTATCCCTCGCGGCCCCTGGCGCTGCCCCCCGGTGCCACGTTCCGCCTGCCGGGGCCGGGATTCGAGGACGTGCGCGACCCCGAGCAGCGCGGACTGCTGGAGGATGCCCTGGCCCGCGAGCGCCTGACCGCCGCCGACTTCCGCATCGACGGCGTGCCGGGTTTCCAGCTCAAGGGCGAGGACCGCGATCTGCTGATCTCCCCGCGCCACTTGCGCGTGCGCCCGCCGGAGCGCGACAGCGAGAACTTCGACGCCTTCTCGGTCAAGGTGCGCTTCGAATTGCCGCGCGGCGCCTACGCGACCCTGGTGGTGCGCCGGCTCCTGTCCTCGCCCACGCGAGCCGCCGGCCGCGACCGCGGCGCGGACCGCGGCCAGCGGGATGGGCGCTCGCGCCTGGGCCGGGAAGGGGACTCCTCGGGCGGCGCCGGCCGCGAGCGTCCCTTCCAAGGCGCGGGCGGCGGCGGGGGCGCGGGCGGCGGCGGGCCCTCGGGCGGCGACTCCGCGGCTCGACCCCGGGGCGGGGATCGCGGCGGCCGCGGCGAAGCGTGGAACCAGAGCTCAGCAGGGGACGCAGGTCCCCAACGGGCCCACCGGGCCCAACGGGCGGATCGCCAGGGCCGCGACGCCCTGGGCGGGAGGGTGGGACGCGCCGATCGATTCGGCCCCGGCCGGCCCGAGGATTCGCAGGGACGCGAGGAGCGCCCCCGCGGCCTGCCCCAGCACAGTGAGTCCGGCGAGAGCCTGGCGCCCAAGCCCCAGCCCTGGCGCGGTCGCGACGGGCGGGACGAGCAGCGTTCCGGGGGCCGCGAGGGGAGGGGCGAGTGGCGGTCGGGCGCTGCTCGCCCGTACGACCGCGGGGGCGCGCGAGGGGACCACCGAGGCGGAACTCGAGCGGGAGGCTGGCAGGGAGGCCGCGCCGAGGGTCGCGGCCGAGGCTTCTCGCCCCACTCGGGCGGCGGTTACGCCGGCGACCGTGGGCGCGGGGGCGAATTCCGTCGTGATCGAGCCCCCTGGGGCGGCCCGCGCGATCAAGGACGCGACTCGCAGCGCTTCCAAGGCGGGGGCGGCGCCTCGGGCGAGCCGGCGCGCGGTGACTTCCGCCGCGACGACCGGGGCCGCGGTGACTTCCGCCGCGATGACCGAGGCCGCGACCATTGGGGTCGCGATGACCGAGGCCGCACTGACCCTCGGGGCCCGAATTTCGGTGCTGCTCGCGACGCCGGTCGCGGCCACGCCTTCGGAGGGGATCGCCCTCCGCGACAGGAATGGCGCCCCTACGGCGCACGCCCCGGATACGGGCGCAGCGACGCGGGCGCGGAGGGGCACCGCGGGGAAGGGACGCGCGGCAACGGGGGCGACGAGCGCCGTCCCTGGCAGCACGGAGGCCGGCGCCCTCACTCGGGCGGGTCGTTCCCGGGGGGCCGCGCGGGAGGCGCTGGGCGGCACGGAGCTCGGGGCGAGCGCGGACAGGCGGGGGGCAGGCCCGACGAACGCTCGCCGCGCGAGCGCGATGCCGGCCCGTTCCCGGACGCCCCGCGCGAACCGGAGTGAGCGGGTCCCCGGCGGGCCCCCGACCTTTTCCGCGGGTATGATCCCGCGCGACCCGGCGGGGCACGCGCCGATGTGGCGAGGCGCCGGCGCCGGATCCTCTGAGCATCCGAAATCGAGTGGGCCCATGGCCGAAAAGCTGGTGGTTGGTGTGATCGGCGGGTCGGGCCTCTACGCCATGGACGGCCTGGAGGAGGTGCGGGAAATCTCGCTCTCGACCCCCTTCGGCGCCCCCAGCGATGCCTACGTCACGGGCCGCCTGGGTGGCATCGAGATGGTCTTCCTGCCGCGACACGGTCGGGGCCACCGGATCCAGCCCTCGGACCTCAATTTCCGGGCGAACATCTGGGGTTTCAAGCAACTGGGCGTCACGCGGATCCTCTCGGTCTCGGCCGTGGGATCCATGCAAGAGCACATCAAGCCCGGTGACTTCGTGGTGATCGACCAGTTCGTCGACCGCACCCGCCATCGGCCCGACACGTTCTTCGGCGGCGGAGTCGTGGCCCACGTCATGTTCGCCGACCCGGTGTGCGCCGACGTGCGCCGGGCCCTGGTGGCCTCGGCCAAGTCCTCGGCCGTGATGGTCCACGACGGCGGCACCTACCTCAACATGGAGGGACCCCAGTTCTCGACCCGCGCGGAGTCGAAGCTCTACCGCTCCTGGGGCATGGACGTGATCGGCATGACGAACCTGCAGGAGGCCAAGCTCGCCCGCGAGGCGGAGATGTGCTACGCGACGCTCGCCATGTCCACGGACTTCGACTGCTGGCATGCGGGCCACGAGGCCGTGACCGTCGAGGCCGTGGTGGCGGTCATGAACCAGAACGTGGGCAATGCGCGGCGCGTGATCCGCGCTGCCGTGCCGTTGCTGGCCGCGAACCGCACCTGCGGCTGCGCTTCGGCCCTGCAGCACGCCATCATGACGTCCAAGGACGCGATTCCCCCCGAGGCTCGCACGCGCCTGGGGCTCCTGATCGGGAAGTACCTGTGAGTCTCCTGGGGCCCGGCGCCGTCGCCTGGGCGGGGCTCGCGTTGATTTCCTGCGGCGGCGTGCCGCGCCTCTCCCCCGAGGCGCTGCTGCGCCTGCCGGAGCGGGCGATGCTCGAGAGCGGTCACGCCGGGCCGCCCGTGCCCGCGCTGATCGACGTTCCCGCGGGGCCGGCGCGCTTCGCCCGGCAGCTGTACGAGGGCTTCGACCGTTCGCGGGCCATGGCCAGCGTGGCCTTCGTGGACGGCTTCTACCGCGCGCCCGGCAACGATGGATTCGAGGCCTCTCTGGACCACGTTCGAGAGCGGCTCGAGGCCGCCGGCTTCGGCGCGCGCGAAGGCCTGCTGCTGGAGGTGCTTTCGACGCCCCTCGGGGAGCCGGCGTGGACGCCGCTCTCCGCGCGTCTCGCGCTGCACGCCCAGGGCAAGTCGGCGGTGCTGCACGCCTTCGACTCGCCCCAGGGAGCCGATCGAACCATGCTGCCGGTGGGGGCGATTTCCGGTGCCGCCCGGGGGCCCGTGGCGTTCCGGCTGGAGGACGTCGACCCGGGAGAGATCCTGGTGGTGGAGGAGCCCGGTGCCGGCGACCCCACCGCCGCCGCGGGCCGCGGAGCCCGCGCGGTGCTCGTGGCCTCCCTCGAGGATTACAACGTGGATCCGACGCCGAAGGAGCGCCACCTGGACGCGATCCAGTTCCGCTCCGTGCGCCGCGGGGCTCCGATCCCCTGCCTGCAGATCTCGCGCCGTTCCCACGGGGCCATCCTGGCCGCGGTCAAGGCGGATCCGCGGGCGGAGCTGGAGCTGGAGGCCCTGGTGCGCACCGACGAACGCCCCCTGCGCACGTTGGTGGCCACCGTGGTGGGCGCCGATCGTCCTGAGCAGTGCGTGGTCACCGTGGCCCACGTGCAGGAGCCCGGCGCCGTGGACAACGCCAGCGGAGTCGGCGGGATCTGCGAGGCGGCCTGCACCCTGGCGGCCTGCCTGGCCGCCGAGGGACCCTCGCGCATCGAGCGCCCCTCGCGCAGCGTGGTGTTCCTGTTCGGCGACGAAATGCGCGAGTCGCGCCTGTGGCTCGAAGCCGGCCGGCGCACCAGTGTGGCGGCGATTTCGGCCGACATGATCGGCGCGTCCCTGGAGCACACCGGCGCGGCACCGCTCCTGGAGCGCGGACCCGATCCCGGCGCGGTGGTGCCGCTCCCGCCCGATCAGCACACGGCCTGGGGGAGTTCGCGGGTGGAGTACTCTTCCCTGGTGCCGAACGGTGTCAGCCTGGTGGCGCGGGTCGCCCTGGCCGACATCGGTGCCCTGGCCGGCGGCTGGAAGACCAACGAGCATCCCTACGAGGGCGGGTCGGACCACGACGTGTTCCTGCGCGCGGGCGTTCCCGCGGCGCTGCTCTGGCACTTCACCGACTTCGCCTACCACACGAGCCTGGACCGCCTGCCCCACGTGGATTCGGAGGAGCTGCGCCGCATGTCCTGCGCCGTGGTGGCCGCCATCCTGGCCCTGGCCGATCCGCGGCCCGGCGATCTGGACCGCTACCTGCACGCCAACGCCGCCGAGAGGCGCCTGCGGGTGGCCGCAGCCAGGGAGGCCAAGAACGACGAGTTGGCGCATCAATGGGAGCTCTGGACGGACTCCGTGCGCCACTGGTTCCGCCGCGAATGTCTGCGCCTCACCGCCGAGGAAGCCCCCGTCCCCACCCCGGAGAAGAAAAGATGAGCACCGCTCCCGCGTCGAATCCGAACCCGATGTCCCAGGGCCGCGGATCCCCCGATCGAGGCATTTCCCTGGACCGGCGCGCGCTGCTTTCCGCCGCGGGCACGGCCGCCGCATCGCTGGCCTGCGCCGGCGCCGCGGGGCGTGCCTCCGCCCGGGAGACGCCCCAGGCCGGAGCCGCGGAGGCACGCGTCGCGCGCACGGGCTATCCCGCGATGGTGGGCAGCGCCAACGCGCTCCCCGGCATGCGCCAACACTACGCGGCACTAGAAGCAGGATCGGCGCCGCTCGACGCGGCCATCGAGGTGGTCAAGGTCGTCGAAGCCGATCCCAGCGACCACTCGGTGGGCCTGGGCGGCCTGCCGAACGAGCGCGGCGTCGTGCAACTCGATGCCGCCTGCATGCACGGCCCGACCCACAACTCCGGGGGCGTCGCCTGCATCGAGAACATCCTGCACCCCAGCGAAGTGGCGCGGCTGGTGATGGAACGCACCGACCACTGCCTTCTGGTGGGGCAGGGGGCCTACGAATTCGCGCGCGCCCACGGCCACGCCCACACCGATCTGCTCACCGACGAGGCCCGCCGCCTCTGGCTCGAGTGGAAGGAGCGTTCCAGCGCCGACGACGACTGGCTGGAGCCCGCTCCCCAGGGCAAGGAGCTGCGCACCGGCCGGCTGGAGGGGCCCACCATGGAGACCGCCCTGCGCCTGCAGCAGCGCGGCCTGGCCCACACCTGGGGCACGATCCACTGCTCGGCCCTGGGCGCGAACGGGGACATCGCCTGCGTCACGACCACCTCGGGCCTGTCGTGGAAGATCCCCGGACGCGTGGGCGACTCGGCGATCATCGGCGCCGGCCTCTATTGCGATCAGGAGGCGGGCAGCGCCGGGTCCACGGGGCGCGGCGAGGCCGCCGTGCTCGCCAATGCGAGTTTCGCCATCGTGGAGTTCCTGCGGCGCGGGGCCTCGCCCCGCGAGGCCGGTCTCGAGGTGCTGCGGCGCATCGTGCGCCAGGTGGAGCGTCAGGCGAAGTGGCAGCCGGCGCTGCGGCGCGCGGACGGCACGCCCGCGTTCAACATCCACTTCTACGTGCTCGGGCTCGACGGCTCCTACGCCGGGGTGGCGCTGCACCGTGGCGGCGGGGCGCCGACGTTTGCCGTGGCGACCCCCGAGGGGGGGCCGCGCCACGAGGCCTGCGAGTGCCTGCTCGATTGATCTCTCGCTCTGTCCGGCAAAGGACTTGACGCCCAGCGGAGAGCCCCTAGGTTGGGGGGGCATGCCGCCCCCCCCTGGAGACCTTGCTCCGCGCCCCGTGGCGGTCGCCACGCGCGCCGCGGACAACCTGTGCTTCATCCGTTCGACGATGGAGCGTTCCGTGCTGTTCACCGCGTTGCCGGGCAGCGCCGGGGTCCTGTTGGGAGTCGACGGCGCCGCGGCGGCCTTCCTGGGCGCCCGTGCGCGCTCGATCGAGCAGTGGCTCGCCGTGTGGATCGGAGCGGCCTGCCTGGGACTCGCGATCGGACTGTGGTCGGTGGCGCGCCGCGCCCGCCAGTTGTCCGTGCCCTTGACCCGCGGGCCCGCGCGCAGCTTCGCCTTCGGCCTCTCGGTGCCCCTGGCCGCCGGCGCGCTGATCACCGGCGCACTGTGGCGCTACGGCGCTTTCGGCGCGATGCCGGCCACCTGGATGCTGCTGTACGGGTGTGCGTTGCTTTCGGCGGGGACCTTCAGCCTGAGGCAGGTGCGCACCATGGGCGCCGCCTTCTTCGGCGCGGGAGCACTGACCCTCGCCGTGCCGCTCTCGCCGCTGGCGGCGGCCTCCAACCTGCTCCTGGCGGCGACGTTCGGCGGCCTGCACCTGTTGTTCGCCGCGCTGGTGGCGCGCGACGCGCGCCGGGAGGTTCGCCATGGCTAGTCAGCCCCGTGAAGCCGAGGGCGCCCGCGAGGGCGACCGCGCGCGCGGGCTGCGGCCCGTGCCCGGCGGCTCGCTGCGCAGCGGGCCGCCGGAACTCGACAAGTTGATCCACGAGCGCCTGCGGCTCGCCATGGTGAGCGCCCTGGCGGTCAACGAAGCCCTGTCCTTCGGCGACCTGAAGGACCTGGTGAAGACCACCGACGGGAACCTGAGCGTGCACGCGCGCAAGCTCGAGGACGCGGGCTACGTCTCCTGCACCAAGGGCTTCGACGGCCGCGTGCCGCGCACCGAGTTCCGGCTCACCGCCGCGGGCCGCAAGGCCCTGGAGCGCTACCTGGACCACATGGACGCGGTGATCCGCGCCTCGCGCCAGCGCTGAGCTCTCGGCCGGGGTCCTCCGGCCTCCTGGGGCGGCCGCGAAACGAGGCCTAGTGCGCGCCCAGGGCCGCGCGGAATTCTTCCGGGGAGAGTTCGCCGTCGCCGTCCGCGTCCAAGGCCGCCAGCACGGCGGGCGCGCGCACGGTGAGTTCCAGCGGTGCCTGGAGTCGCCGCAGGTCCAAGGTGGAAATCCCCCCGCTGCCGTCCAGGTCCAGGCGCCGGAAGTGCGTCACCGGACCGTCGATCTGGGGAGGCATGGGAGCGGTCTGGAAGCCGGCGCTGCGATCGCGGGGCGCGCCGAAGAGCTCCTCCAGGGTGGTCTTCGTCCTGGGCTGATTCGGGTCGGCCGCGGCCGGCGTGATCGTGCTGGAGAGGAGCCGCGCCAGGAAGTCGATTTCCGGCCCGTCGATGCGCGAGGATCCGTCGCGATCGAGCTTCTCCACGGCGAGCTCGGCCGGAAGCTCGGCGCGCTCGTAGTCCTCGAGCAGGAGGCGCATCTCCTGGGGAGAGAGCCCGCCGTCCGAGTTCTTGTCGTAGGCGTTGCGCAGCTGCTCGGCGTTTCGCGTCGGGGCCCGCTTGGGCGGCGGCGGCTGCGTCGGTGGCTTGAAGGCGCCGACCCGCGAAACCGCCAGTCGATAGCGGGCGCCGAATTCCTCGCGGGAGATGCGGCCGTCCGCATCCGAGTCGTAGGCCCGGTAGGTGGCGGCGTCCAAGCCCAAGGTGTCCTGGGCCTCGCGCAGGGCGATCCAGCCGTTGCCGTTCTGGTCGCAGCGCTTGAAGAAGGCCTCTTCCTCGGCGGCCGCGTCCTGGGAGGCGGCCCCCTCCGGTGCCTGCGGCGCCGGAGCCGCCGAAGTCGGAGGGGGGGGCGCGGGGGGCGCGGGATCCTGGCTGGAGGCCTGGGCCGGCAGGCACAGCATCGACACGGCGAGCAGGAAGGTCGGGATGTCCATGGAACGGTGGAATTGGAGCAGGTCGGGGCCGTGCCGGCTACTGGGCGCGCCTTGGAGAGGAATTTCCGCGCCCCCGGCCGCGGCCCGAGGCGCGCGCGTCCCCCCCGGCGGCCCGGCGCAGGCGGCCGCGGACGAAGCCCGGGACCACGGCCGCCCGCACGCGGCGGCCCTGGAAGGTCTTCCAGGACAGCGCGTGCTGGAACACCTCGTCCACGTGCTCCACCAAGTGGATCAAGAGTCCGCCGCGCACCTCGGCCGAGAGCCTGAGGAACTCCTCGGCGTTGCGCGCGGGAATCACCACCTCGCGCATGCCGGCGCGGGCCGCGGCCAGGATCTTGTCCCGCAGGCCGCCCACGGGCAGCACCTCGCCGTGCAGTGACAGCTCGCCGGTCATGGCCACGTCGTGTCGCACGGCCACGCGGCCGATCAGGCTGATCAACGACGTGGCGATGGCGATGCCCGCCGAGGGGCCGTCCTTGGGCGTCGCTCCCCCCGGGAAGTGCAGGTGCAGGTCGAGGGAATCCAGGGAGTCGGGCTGGATGTCCAACTCGTCCAGGCGCGTGCGCACGTAGCTCATGGCGGTCTGCACCGACTCGCGCATCACCTCGCCCAGGGAACCGGTCAGGATCGTGCGGCCGGAACCCGGCATGGCCAGGGCCTCGATCGGCAGCGTCGAGCCCCCGGACACGGTCCAGGCGAGCCCCGTGGCGACGCCGATGCGCGGATGGCGCGTGTGCAGATCCTCGTCGGCGGCAGCCGGCCCCAGGAGATCGAGCAGCGCCTTCTTGTGCACGTTCAGGGAGCGCTCCCCCTGCACCACGCGCACGGCCGCCTTGCGCGCCAGGCTGTCCAGCAGGCGCTGCAACTGACGCACGCCCGCCTCCTCGGTGTAGCGCCGCACGATGTCGCTCAGGGCGGCGGGGGAGAGCTTGAGCTGGGAGGGCAGGAGACCCGCGCCCCGACGGGCACGGGGCAGCAGGTGCAGGCGGGCGATGTCGAGCTTCTCGCTCTCGGTGTAGCCCTCGAAGCGGATCACCTCCAGGCGATCCACCAGGGCCTCGGGCATGCCCTCCAGGTCGTTGGCCGTGGCCAGGAACACGCAGCGCGACAGGTCGTAGGGCACGCCCAGGTAGTGGTCGAGGAACTCGCGATTCTGCTCGGGGTCGAGGATCTCGAGCAGCACGCCGGCCGCCGGCCGGCCTTCCCCCAGGGAGAGCTTGTCGATCTCGTCGAGCAGCACCACCGGGTTGGTGGTGCCCGCGCGGAACACGCCCTGCAGGATGCGCCCGGGCACGGCGCCCGGCTGGTTCATGTGCAGGCCGCGCAGTTCGCTCTCGCTGGACACTCCGCCCACGGGCACGTGGACGAACTTGCGACCCAGGGCCTCGGCCACGGCGCGGGCCATGCTGGTCTTGCCGGTTCCGGGGGGGCCGAGGAAGCACAGCACCGTGCCGCGGGCCTCGCCCTCCAGTTGGCGCACGGCCAGGTACTCGGTGACGCGGTTCTTGACCTCCGCGAGGCGCGCGTGGCTGCGGGCCAGGGCCCGCTCGACGCGCTCCAGACTCCTGTGGTCGGGATCGGCGGTGATCCAGGGCAGCTCCAGCACCCATTCGATCCAGTTGCGCAGCAGTGCCGCCTCGGCGGATCCGGGCGCCGCGCGCCGCAGGTGCTGCAGCTCGCGGAGCGCCTTCTCCCGCGCCCCTTCGCTGCAGGCGGAGAGTTCCAGCAGGCCCTCGATCTGGCGCGCCTCCTCGGCCAGGGGCTCCAGGCCCATGCGACCGGCCTCCTGGCGCAGGCGCGCCTCCAGCTCCGGAGACCAGCCGGCGCCCAACCCGTCCCTCAGGACCGAGATCCAGCGCTCGAGCTCGTCGTGCTTGCGGCGTTCGGGGATCACGGAGAGGTGGACCGGTCTGGGGCCTCGGCGGTGACGGGGGAATGGCACTTTTTCGACCGTCGGGGCCCCGAGGGCGCTTCACTCCAGCCGGTTTTCCACCCGCAGCGGTTCACAGCCCGGCCCGCGGGACACCCAGGCGATCCCAGGTCCTTGCGAGGAAAGGACTTAGAGCTTCGGCGGGCGAGTCCGGGGGGACGGGCCGGGGCTGGGCCGCAGGCGGCCGTTCCAGGCCCCGTGCGCCCGACCTGCCCTCCCGGATGGCGAATTCAGCCCCCGGAGGGTCCCACCCGGCCCGGGCCCCGCTCAGCGTGCCTGGAAGGGCACCTTGTCCTTCGGGAACTTGGCCAGGAGTTCCCGGGCGCGGCGGATCAGGGTGTCGACCCCCTGGGCGAGGTCCTGCGCCTCATAGGCCAGCACCTCGTGGGGGATCACCCCGAGGCCCTCGATGCCGCGGCCGCCGTTGAAGGCCCGTTTGTTCGAGTGGGTCGAGACGTAGAGCGAGAACAGCCCCGAGGGCAGCTCGATCGTCGTCTTCTGGGAGGACATGCCCGCCGTGGGGCTCTCCCCGATCATGTACGCGCGACCGTCCTCCTTGAAGATGCCGCTGGCGGTCTCGCCGGCGGAAACCGTGCCCGCGTCGACGATCACGACGATCGGCCCCGCGTACGGGTGCGGCCCGCGGCTTTCGTAGGTGAGCTGGCCCACGAGCTTCAGGCCCGCGGGCACGAAGCGGCCGAGGAACGCCTCGTGGTCGAAGCCGCCGCCGCCGTTGGCGCGGAAGTCGAGGATCAGGCCCTTCGCCGAGCCGACCTTCGCGAGCGCGGCGTCGATCTGCTCCGGCAGCTCCTCCTTGCAGCGGCGCACCTGCACGTAGCCCGTGCGCGGGTCGAGCAGCTTGAAGTGCACGTCGCCCGAGCTCTCGAGGCCGTCGATCGCGAGCGCCGGGCCCCAGGGAACGTAGCTGCCCCTGTCATAGGTGAGCGTGCGCTTCTGCGGCTTGCCCGCGGCGGTCTTGAGCTCCAGGTCGAGCCGTGTGCCCTTCGGCATCGCGAGCCACTGATGGGTCGCGCGGAAGAACGCCTGGTGGTCGGTCGAGCACGACTGGGTGTCGCGCATCAGCGCGATGCGCGCGTCGAGCCACGCGGCGACCGGCTTGCCGTCGACCTTGACCACTTCCGTTCCGGGCTCGATCCCGGCGGCCGCGGCGTCGCCGAAGGCCGTCTTGATCAGGATCTTCTTGCCGCTCCGGCACCAGAACATCCCCGGCCCGGCGAGTTCGGGCGCGTCGGGCCAGCGCACGTCCTTCGTCTTCTCCGTCGGCCGGACCTCGCAATGGCCATCCTGCAGGCGGGCGAGCAGGCGCGTCAGGAGCACGAGGTGCTCCTGGTCGGTCTTCACGTCCTTCGCCGCGGCGCCGATCTCCTTCGCGACCGCCTTCCAGTCGATTCCCTTGGCGACGATCAGGGCGCCGCACTCGCGCTCGAGGGCCTCGAGCGCGAAGGCCGCGTCCTTGGCGTAGTCGCCTTGGGCAGGCGCCCACGGGGCGAGCGTCCCCGCGCAGAGGACGGCGGACAGGAACCACTTCGGGGCGAGCGAGGGCATGGCCCAGGTGCCTCGCGAGTGCCTCGCGAGGTCTACGGCTTCGACAGGTCGAGCAGCCGCGCGGCGACTCGGTCGACGTCGGCGTTCGACAGGAACGGGTGGATCGGCAGGCAGATCACCTCGCGCGCGAGGCGCTCGGCGTTCGGGAAATCGCCCGGTTTGTAGCCCCACGGCTTCGCGGCCGCCTGCACGTGCACGGGCGTCGGGTAGTGCACGGCGGTCATGATCTTCTGCTCGGCGAGCAGCTTCATGACCTCGTCCCTGGAGCGCGAGCCGCGCACGCGCACCGCGTACTGGTGGTAGCAGTGGGTGGCGCCCTTTTCGAGTTTCATGGGCACGACCGTCTTCGATCCGGCGAAGAGCTTGTCGTAGCGCGCGGCGAGCTCGCGGCGGCGGGCGTTCCATTTCTCCAGGTGGGGCAGCTTGACGTTCAGGATCGCGGCCTGCAGCGCGTGCAGGCGGCTGTTGGTCCCGATGTGCTCGTGCACGTACTTGGTCGGCGAGCCGTGATCGCGCAGCTCGCGCAGGCGCTTCGCGACCGCGTCGTGGTTCGTGAGCACCATGCCGCCCTCGCCCGCGGCGCCGAGGTTCTTCGTCACGTAGAACGAGAAGGTGCCTGCGTCGCCCACGCCGCCGCAGGCGTAGCCGTCGCGCTTGGCACCGTGGGCCTGGGCGCCGTCCTCGAGGATCTTCAGCCCGCGCGCATCGGCAATCTGCTTCAGGGCGCGCATGTCGCACAGCTGTCCGTAGAGGTGCACGGGCAGGATCGCCGTGGTCTTGGCGTCGATGGCCGCCTCGACTTTCTTGGGGTCGATCAGGGCCGTGTCGTAGTCCACGTCGGCCAGCACCGGCTTCGCGCCGATCAAGGCGATCGAGGCCGCGGAGGCGAAGAACGTGAAGGGGCTCGTGACCACGTGGTCGCCGGCCTTGACGCCGAGGGCGAGCAGTCCAAGCCACAGGGCATCCGTGCCGGTGGCCAGGCCGATGCCCTGGGCCACGCCGTGCATTTTCGCGAAGTCCCGCTCCAGGGCCTCGACTTCCGGTCCCAGGACGTAGCGGCCGCTGTCGAGCGTGCGGATCACCGCCTCGTGCAGCGCGGGCCCGAGGGCGGCGCGCTCGGCGGCCAGATCGATGGGGAGGATGGCGGATTCGGTCGTCGTCGTACTCGTCATGGCGGGGGGAGGGCTCTCAGGCGCTGTGGATGTCCTTGACCGATTTCTTCTCCTCGGGGGGCAGGCTCAGAACGCGCTTGTAGCACCAGACGGTCAAGCTGACCACGAAGGAGAGCGAACAGATCATCAGGATCCAGCCGAAGGTAGTCATGGGGTGGCTCCGTGTGTGCGGGGGACTGGGAAACTCAATCCTGGGGGGGCCGCTCGCCGTCCACGTCCAGCCCGGCTGCGCGCCAACGCTTCGTGCCGATGTGGGTCAGCACGGCGAGGAAGACGATCACCAGCCCGATCAGGATCAGGGTGTTGCGCTGCACGGGATTGGCACGGGCGGCCTCGATCCAGTTGCCCAGGTTGTTCTTGCAGAACATCCCGATCGCGATCAGCAGGTAGAGCGGCGCGATGTACTTGATCACGAACCGAATGAACCCGGGAATCCTCAGGTGCGCGCCCTCGTGGGCCTCGCGCATTCCGCGGTCCATGCCGAAGACCCAGCCGAAGCAGATCACCTGCACGGCCGCGAGCACGACGATCAGGAACGTCCCGACCCAGTCGTCGATCGTTGCCAGGGCGGCCAGGTCCTTTGAGAACCAGATCACCCACAGGGATCCGATCAAGGCGATGCCCGTGATCAAGCCCGTGGCTTTCGCCCGGCTCGTTCCCAGGGCCTCCTCCACGAAGGCCACGGCCGGCTGGAGCATCGACAGGGAGCTCGTAATCGCGGCCAGGAACAGCATGAAGAACCACACCATGCCGATCCACTGGCCCGCGGGCATGTTCGCGAACACGACGGGCAGCGTGGTGAATCCCAGGCCGAAGGAACCAGTGGCCACGGCGGCCGCCGTGCCCGTGGCGCCGAGGAAAATGAAGGCACTGGTCAACGTGATCATCCCCCCGAACCCGACCTCGAAGAGCTCGTTGGTCGAGGAGGCCGTCAGGCCCGACAGGACCAGGTCGTCCTTGCGCTTCATGTAAGAGGCGTAGTTGATGATCACGCCGAACCCGACCGACAGGCTGAAGAAGATCTGCCCGGCCGCGGCGAGCCAGGCGCCCGGGTCGCGCAGCGCGTTCCAGTCGGGGTTCCACATGTATCCGAGGCCGGCGGTCACGGTGCGTTCGGGCGTCGCGGGATCGGGTTCGAGCGTCAGCACGTACCCGAGCACGATCAGCGCGCAGACCGCCATCGAGGGCATGGCCCAGGTGCAGAATTTCTCGATGCCCTTGGACAGTCCGCGGAACACGAACCAGACGTTCAGGACGAAGACGATCGCCCAGAAGACCACGCTCTCCACGATCGTGCCGCCGAGCATCACGCCGTCCTGCGCCCTGCCCGTGAAGCTTGCGAAGAACTCGGCCGACTTCGCCGACTGGGCCTCGATGGCGGCCTGGGAATCGATGCCCAAGGCCGGCGTCCCGAAGATCGCCTTCGCGTACTCCCACGCGTAGGCGAGGCACCAACCCTCGATGAAGACGTAGTAGAAGTAGACGGCGAGCGGAATCAGCACGCCGATGATTCCGAGGTACCGCGCGACCGCGCCGCGGCCGACCACGCCCATGATCGCCGGCGCCGAGTGGAATCCCTTGCGTCCGCCGTAGCGCCCCATGGTCCATTCGGCCCAGCCGATCGGGATGCCGAGGAGGAGCAGTGCGCAGAAGTAGGGGATCATGAAGGCGCCCCCGCCGTGCTGCGCGGCCTGACCGGGGAAGCGCAGGAAGTTCCCCAGGCCGACGGCGGAGCCCGACACGGCGAGGATCACTCCCAGGCGCGTGCCCCATTCCTGCTTGTTTTGCGACATGCGAGAGCTCACGGGCCGGAGTCCGGCCGAGGGACCGTGGTGGCGCGCGGGCGGGGGCCGGCGCGGTCCCGCGCGGGGGACAGGGGTGGAGGGTAGCCCTGCGATGCGCCCCCGCGCAATCACCGAGCCGGAGCCCCTACCGGATCCGTACCCGCCCAGCCTCCAAGGAGCCATTCCGGGCGTGAAGTCCGGAGGGGCGGACGCGTAGGATCGCCCGGAGCTCACTCCACCGGCCCTGGTCCGACCCCGCCCTCCGCAATCCCCGACGCCCCGAACCCGAACATGAGTCACGGTATCCCCATGCATCGCTTTCCGACCCTCGTCCCCGGCCCCAGGCCGGCGCCTGGGCTTGGATTCGTCCCGTGCCTCGCGCTGGCGTGCACCGCCCTGGCGACCGCGGCGTCCGCCCAGGACTCGGGCCGGGGCTGGACCCAGGCCGTGCTGGAGGCCGAGAGCCTGAAGATCCAGGCCCAGGTGGAGGAGTTGCGCGGCGCGCGCTTCAAGGCCGTGGTGCCCGTGCGGCTCTCCACGAAGGACCAGTTCGTCCAGTACGCCCTGGAGCGCACCGAACGGATGGAGCCCGCGAGCAAGCGCTCGGGCGACGAGATGATCCAGAAGATGCTGGGCCTGATCCCCCCGGACATGGACTTGCTCGAGGAGTCCATGCGCATGCTCAAGGACCAGGTGGGCGGCTTCTACGACCCGGCGACCAAGACCTTCTATCTCATGGAGGGTTGCCCCGAGGGACTGGCGCGGATCGTGCTGAGCCACGAACTCGGCCACGCCATCGACGACCAGCTCTACGACATCGACGGCACGCTCTCGAAGCTCGCCGAAAGGAGCGACGAGGTCCTGGCCTACCAGGCGGTGGTCGAGGGCAGCGGCACTTCGGTGATGAACCGCTGGATGAAGCAGTACGCGGCGGGCGGCCTGTCGGACATGGAGGGCATGGTCAAGATGCAGGCGGAGCAGTCCGAGGCCATGGCGCGCTCGCCCATGAGCCTGTGGAAACCCCTCCTGGCCGCCTATTTGAAGGGGGCCGGCTTCCTGGCGCGCACGGAGAGCACCTTGGAGGGCCAGCAGAAGCACGCCAGCAATGCCGACCTCGATCGCGTGTTCCGCGACGTGCCGCGCTCCACCGAGCAGATCCTGCATCCGGCCAAGTACTGGGATCCCGCCCAGCTCGACGTGCCGGTGGTGGTCGAACAGAAGGTCGCCGAACTGCCCGAGGGCTGGGGCGTGCTGCGCCGGGACGTGGCCGGCGAAATGGCGATCGCCATCTGGGTGCAGTCCCAGGGCGAGCGCGCCCGCGTCGACGCCTCGACCATCAACAACGCCATCAGCTTCGAGTACACCGGCCCCGCCTCGGCGGGTTGGGCCGGCGACGAGTTGCTGCTGCTGGGCAAGGGTTCCGAGGCCCGCGCCCTGCGCTGGAGCACGCGCTGGGACACCGAACGCGATGCGGCGGAGTTCCTCGGCGCGGCCCTGGTGATCGCCGGCGAGCTGGAGGGGAACCTCAAGGCCCTGGCGGGGGGCAAGGGCTCCCTGGCCCACGCCGGCGTGCGCTACGGCGCGGACCGCGAGGTGATCGTGGAGCTGTGCTTCGGCGTCAAATCCCTGGAAGCCAGGAAGCTCTTCAAGACCTTCGCCGAGCGCTGACTCAGCCGAAGCGCTCGCCCACGCGCTCGCTCGGCCCGCCCAGGCCCCCGGCGATGCGGCCGCACAGATAGAACGTGCCCTCGATGCGCCAGCCGGCGCGGGGCCGGGGCAGGCGGTCCACTTCGAGCTGCCAGGGACTGACGAAGAACGGCAGGGTTCGGCCGGGGCTTTCCACCTCGACGAGGTCCACGCCGCGACCCGTCAGCGGGTTCTCCAGCTCGCGCACCGCGCGCACGCGCAGGGACACCTCGAGGCATCCGCCCGGATCGCCCCCCTCGCCCAGGGCCTGGATCGCCGCGCCGTAGGGGAGGCCCGGAATCAGCGGGTCCCTGGCGCCCTGGTCGGGACCCACGTAGGTGACGTCCAGGGCGAAGCCGGCCAGGGAGAGGGCGATCACGTGGCCGCGCTCCAGGCGCTTGGGCAGCCGGCGGGCGTCGGAAATCAGGGCGCGCACGGGGTAGGACTCGGGCCCGGGCGTCTCGGGCGACAGGCCCACCGGCGGGTTGGCCCAGCCCGCCACCAGCGCGTCGTCGGGTGCATCCTCGGGGAAGGTGAGGGACTCGATGGCCACGCGCACGCGCTGGGCGGACTGGAAGTGGGGGGTGAGCGACCAGAAACTCTTGGAGGCCTCGCGGTCGAGCCGCACCTCGAGACCTCCGCCCAGGGAGAGCTTCAGGTGCTCGCCCGCCGGGCCGCGCCAGGGCACGCTCTCGCCGTGCTCACGGGCGAAGCGGGCCACGGAGGCCAGGTCCTGGTCCGGCGGAAACCCGATGCACTCCAAGAGAAAGTCCACGGAAGCCCAGAGTTTCGCCCCGCGCGGGCCGCACGGCAACATCCGTGGCGGCTATGCTCCCGCGCCCATGGCGACACCGCCTTCCCGATCCCCGGCCCCCGTCCGGGGCCCCGCGGCAGTCCTGGCCCTCGCGCTCGCCACGGGCCAGTTCCTGGGGGCCTGTCGCTCGAGCCCGGCCCCGGCGATTCCCCCCGAGCGGTTCCACGGGCCGCGGCAGGCGGACGTGGACGTGGAGCACACCGCGCTGTGGATCGAGCTGGACCCGCGGGAGCGGAGCATGACCGCCACGGCGCGCGTGCGCCTGTGCTCCCGGGTGGAGGGGCTCTCCCTGGTGCGCCTGGACCTCGCCGATCTCGCCGTGCGCGAGGTGCGCGACCAGGACGGCGGACGCCTGGACTTCCGGCACGCGGACGACGTGCTGGGGGTGGAGCTCGCGCGGCCGCTCGCGCGCGGCGAATTCCAGGAGCTCTCCATCGACTACGGGGGCCGGCCGCGGCGCGGGCTCAGCTTCGAGGACCTGGAGGACGGCGTCGCCACCCAGGTGTTCACCCAGGGCGAATGCGAGGACTCCCGCGGCTGGTTCCCCTGCCTGGACTTTCCCGCCGAGCGCGCCACCAGTGAAATCGCGGTCGTGATGCCCGCGGGATGGACTTCCTTGGCGGCCGGCGAACGGGTGGAACGGCGCGAGCTGGAGGGCGGGCGCGCCCTGGAGCGCTGGCGCATGTCGACGCCGCACCCCGCCTACTTGACCACGCTGGTGGCGGGTGACTTCGCCGTGCGCCACGACGTCTGGGACGGGATTCCGTTGCTGTATCTGGCCGATCCAGACCTCGCCCCGCACATCGAAAGCCGCTTTCGGGAGACGCCGGCGATCCTCGAGTTCCTCTCGCGTCTCACGGGCGTGCGCTATCCCTACGCCAAGTACGGCCAGGCCGTCGTGGCCGACTTTCCCTTCGGCGGCATGGAGAACATTTCGGCCACCACGCTCACCGACGCGTGGCTCACCGATGAGCGCGGCTCCCGTGACGAACCCGCCTTCGGGCTGATCGCCCACGAGGCGGCACACCAGTGGTTCGGCAATCTGCTCACCTGCGCCGACTGGTCGCACATCTGGCTCAACGAGGGCTGGGCCACCTACGCCACGGAGCTCTACGTGGAGGCCGCCCAGGGTCGCGAGGCCTTCGAGATCTCCATGGCGAACACGCGCGAGGGCTACCTGCGCCTGGACGTGGGGCCCGCCCGTCGCCCCATCGTCCACGGGGTCTATCGCGAGCCCATGGACCTGTTCGTCACGGGGCACGTCTACCCGGGCGCGGCTTCGCGCCTGCACCAGTTGCGCTTCGAGCTGGGGGATCCGGCCTTCTTCGCCGGCGTGAGGCGTTACGTCGCCCTGCACCGCGGCACGGCGGTGGACACCGACGACTTCCGAAAGGCCATGGAGGCGGAGAGCGGCCGCGACCTGGGCCCGTTCTTCGCGCAGTGGTTTTTCGGGCCGGGCCATCCGGAACTTTCCACGCGCTGGAGGTGGATCGAGGAAACCGGCGAAGCGGAGCTCTCCGTCGAACAGACCCAGGCCCAGGGCGGCGGAGTGCCCGAGGCCTTTTCCATGGACGCGGAGGTGGAACTGGGCCGGGGCGGGGAGCCGCCGCGCCTGGAACGCGTGACGCTCGATGCCCGGCGCCAGGTTTTTCGCTGGAAGTGCGACTCGAAGCCGCGCTGGGTGATCCTCGATCCCCATGGCTGGCTCGTGGCGCGGCGCACGGACGAGCGCGAGGGTGCCGAGTGGCTGCGCGTCGCCCTGGAGGCGCCTCACCCGCTGGCGCGCCGCGACGCGGTCCAGGCCCTGGCGAATCTCGCCCTGGAGTCGTCCACCCCGCGCGGCCGACTGCTCTACGCCCAGGCCCTCGAGGGACTGCTGGCCGCCGATGCCTCGCCGGAGGTGCGCGCCGGCGCCGCTCGAGCCCTGTCGCGGCTCGCGCCGGAATTCGGCCAGGAGGCGCTGCGGGCCGCGGCCGCCTCCGATTCCAGCACCCTCGTGCGCGTCGCGGCCCTGCGGGGTCTGGCCCTGTTCCCGGCCGGAGAATCTCTGGCGACTTTCGGGCGCGAGCAGTTCCTGGCCGGCGAGAGTTGGCAGACCCTGGTCGCCGCCCACGAGCTGGAGATGCACGCGCGGCCCGATCCGGCGGTGTGGCTCGAGCGCTTCGGGCGGCCCTCGCCCCACGGCGTCCTGCAGGCGGGGCTGGTGGCCTCCCTGTTCGACGTGCTGGACCAGGATGCGGCGGTGGCGCTGCTGGGCCGGACGCTGGACCGCCCCGAAACGCCCCCACTCGTCGTCGAAGCCGTGCTGCGCAGGCTCGGGCCCCTGGCGAAGGACAGGGCCCAGTGCCGGGCGTGGATCGAGGCGCGCCTCCAGGACCCCGAGTACCGCGTGCGCAGCGCGGCGCTCGAGTCCCTGGCCGCCGCCCAGGACCCGCGCTGCGTGCCCGCCGTGCGACGGGCCTACGGGAGCTATGTGGAGCCCCGTCAGCGGCGCGCCGCCGAGAAGATCCTGCAGGCCCCCTGGGCTTCGAGGCCCTGAGGAGACCATGGCATCCACCCAACGCCGACCTGGGGACGCCGCCTTGCTGGAGGACATGCGGCGGGCGCTGCTGGCCGAATTCGGCTCCCAGGCGATCTACCGCCACCTCGCGCCCCGCATGCGCTCCGCGGAACTGCGCGAGGTGCTGGAGCGATTCCACGCCGAGGCGCCGGCGCAGATCGCGCGGCTGCGGGCGGCCATGGGGGCGCTGGGGGAACGCCCCGCGGTTCGCAGTCGCCGCCGACGCCTGCTCGCCTGGGCCCTGGCGGCGGCCTCACCCTTCACCGGGCGGCGGCTCGTGCTGCGGATCTGCTGCGAGGCCGAGACCACCCATTCGCGCTGGTATGCCCAGTTCAGCGAGTACCTGGCTGCGGTGGGGGAACTCGCCCTGGCCCGCGACTGCGCGGAGATGAGCCTGTACAAGTTGCGTCGGGCCCACAGCCTGCGGCCCTGGCTCGACCTCTCGCGGGGGGCCGACCTCTGAGCGTCGCCGGGGCGGCTAGAATGCCGCCCCGCCCCGGGCTTCCCCGACCCGTCCGCCGCGGCACGGCACAGGGCAGTCCACAACCGAGGCCTCGACGACCATGACCGAAACCACGAGCGGCGGCATTCCGCGCATCGGCGATCGCGCCCCCGATTTCATCGCCACCACGACCCAGGGCACGCTCGAGTTCTCGAAGTGGGCCGCGGGCAAGTGGGTGATCCTCTTCAGCCACCCGGCGGACTTCACGCCGGTGTGCTCCACCGAGCTGACCGAATTCGCGCGGCGACAGGCGGAGTTCGACGCCCTGGACACGAGGCTGATCGGGCTGTCGGTGGATTCGATCCACAGCCACCTGGCCTGGCGCGAGAACCTGAAGCAGATCCTGGGCACCGAGATCAAGTACCCGATGATCGCCGACATCGACATGAACGTGTCGCGGCTCTACGGCATGTTGCACCCCGGGGTCTCGGCCACGGCCACGGTGCGCGCCGTGTTCGTGATCGATCCGAAGTGCGTGGTGCGCGCCCTGGTCTACTACCCGATGAACGTGGGCCGCAACATCGACGAGGTGAAGCGCCTGCTCCTGGCCCTGCAAACCGCCGACGCCAACGGCTGCGCCTGTCCGGTCAATTGGAAGCCGGGCGAAAAGGTGATCGTGCCCCCGCCGAAAACGGAGGCCGAGGTGGCCGAGCGCGCCTCCCACAAGGAGTACGAGCGCATCGATTTCTACCTCAACAAGCGCGAGCTGCCGAAGCCGTAGCGCGGCCTTCACGGACCCTGCCCCTCCTGGGGCAGGGCGCACCGCGCGCTGGTCCAAACAGGCCGCGCAGGGGGCGTGGTCGGGCCCGCCAGGGGGCGGCCCGGGCCCATCGGGCGCAGTCTAGAACTTCAGGTCGCGCAGATCGTCGATCGAGAAGTCCAGGCTGACCTCGTGGTCGATGTTGATCAGGCGGCCCGTGCCCTTGAACTGGTTGAAGATCAGCGCCCCGTTCATGACGCGGCCGTCCTTGAAATAGAGCGTGACCTTGTCGGCGGTCCGCGCTCCGAGGAGCTGGTCGTACATGCGCTGGGAATCGGTGATTCGGCTTTTCATGGAGTTCGTTTCACCGGACGCCGCGCCCGGCGAGGCGCGGGCGGTTCCGGTTCTGCTCGAAGGAGTTCCGCATGGGTCGTGAGCAGGTCAGGGAGCCGCTCAACGAGGATCTTGGACCAGGTTTCGAAATTGGCGCCCTGTTCGGCCAGGCGCAGCAATTCCTGGGGGGTGACGAAGCTGCCCTCGAGCAGGTCCTGCTCGCGCACGCGCACCTCGCCCTGGACGACCAGCAACTGCACCAAGCCGACGTGGACCGCGCCCACGGCGTTCGAGTCGTCGTTGATCAGGCCCACGCGCGCCATGCGAGAGGTGCCGAGGATCTCGATCTCCTCCTCGATCTCTCGCCGCGAGCCGTTGTCGATCGGGCTGGAGTTCAAGATGCCGGTGGGGTCGAGCTGCGCCGCCGCGTCCGCCGGGTTGATGTGACCTCCGACGCCGATGGAGAGCTTGTTCGAGAGCCGGGCCTCGCCGCCCTTGGACAGGCGTCGCATCAGGAAAATGTCCCCATCGCGCACGACGACCGTGTACGGGATGACCTGCTTCCAGTTGGGATGCGTCTCGGCGTAGGAGCGCTGCACGAAGAACCCGTGACGCGTCACCACGCCGTTGAAGGCGTCCAGGGAGAACTCCCCCCCGAAGGGCAGGAGACCCTGGGGGTAGCACTCGCGGAACAGATCGTGCCGCTGGACGACGAAGACGAATTCCATGGAGTTCGAGGAGAGCGCGACAGGGGCCGGGGGAACCGGCCTCCGGGCTCCGCGGGGCCCGGACCCTGTTGGGGGACGAGCCGAGGGGGCTCTGTGCGTGGTTTCTGCTGGGCGGGGATCGCCCCGGGCGGCCGGCGACGCGCCCGCTCCGGGAGATGCCCGGGAAGGGGTCCGCCCCGACCTCACGGGGAGGCAAGAAGTCTCGCACACCTCGCCTACCTGTCAAGATCCTGGAGTCCCAGGGTTCCTGGACCACAACATCTTGTGGTCTTCGGCCAGGGCACCTGCCCCGGGGCCCGGCCGGGCCGAGGTCAGGGGAGGGCCGAGAGCGGGGCCGGAAGCAGGGAGCGGCGTGAGGCGCCCTGTAAGCCGGGTTCTGTCTCCCCGCGAGGGGCGACGGCCATTTCTCTGGGACCGACCTCGCGCCCGGCCTCGAACGATCTACCCGGAAGGCCCTGGACGAGGGTCGTCGCCACGTGTCCTTCCCTATTTGATCTTTCTCCGGGTGGGGTTTGCCGTGCCGGACTTGTCACCAGGTCCGCGGTGCGCTCTTACCGCACCGTTTCACCCTTACCGCGCGGCCGCCCGCGAAGGCGCCCGCACGAGGCGGTCTGTTCTCTGTGGCACTTTCCCTGGCCTCGCGGCCGGTTGCCGTTGACAACCACCCTGACCCGTGGAGCCCGGACTTTCCTCCCCACCTTGCGGCGGAGCGACCGTCCAGGCGCCTCACGCCGTCGCCTAGCATAGACTGCCGGGGCCGTCCTGGAAGCGGCGCCCTCGGGGATTGGCCCCCGGCGCGGGAGTGGGCCCCCCACGGACCCCTGCCCCGCCCGACTCCAGGACGTCGCGCCCGAAATTCAAGGTCCCCCCGAACACCGCAGCAGGACGGCCGGCTCCCTCCGCCGGCTCCCAGGCCCGCCCCCGTGGGCCGTGGAGCTCCCCGGCCCTCCCCACGACCAACGCCCATGCTTGCACTGCTCCTCGCCTCTGCGCTCTCGAGCCTCACCCCGCTTTCCCTCCCCTCGGCCGGCGGCATTTCCACGGAGCCCGCAGCCCCGGCCCAGCAGAAGGCCGAGAAGTTCGAGGACCTGAAGCTCACCTTCGAGCGCGCCGCCGTGGGCACCGATGCCGAAGCGCGCCGTGTGGCGCTCGCGGCCCTGGCCGCCACGGGGCAGCCGGCGGTCGTGCAGGCGATCCATGCCGAGTTGGGACGGGTGACCGAGATCGTCGACGAGCAGTCCGCCGCGGCCCAGCGCAGCCGGGCCCTGATCGAGCGCAAGCAGATCCTGATGGAGCAGTGGAAGCTGCGGGCCACCCACGACGAGTCCGCGGCCGCCATGCTGGAACGCGAAACCAAGGCCGTCGCCGAGCTGCAGAAGGAAGTCGAGAAACTGGACCGCCGCCTCGCCGTCGAGGAGCCCTGGCAGCGGGCCCTGACGGAAACCGCGGGCGGCGTGCTCACGGCCCTGGGTGCGGACAAACGCAAGAAGGTCGAGGGCGAGTTGGTGACGGACGCGGGCGCGCACCCGAGCCTTCCGGTGCGACGCGCCGCCATCGACCTCTTGGGCGCGGTGGGCAACCTGGAAAGCGGGCTCGCTCTGTCGCGCCTCGCCCAGGGGTACGGCGAAACCTGCGACAAGGTGGAAGAACGTCTGCCGAAGATGATGGCCGACGTTCGCAAGATGGAGGCGCGGCTGGCCAAGGAGGCCAGCTCCCAGAACGAGCGCTTCTCCCAGGCGTCCTACGACCAGTACGACGCGGTCAAGCGCGATGCTGCCGAGCTGCGGCGCAAGGCCACGGAGACCGCGGGCCTGGTGGACCGCGCCGCCCGGGCCGCCGCCCAGGCGATCTCCCGTGGCGCGGGCAAGGAACTGGAGGAGGTCGGGCCCGCGCTGCTGCGCTCCTGGAAGAAGTCCAAGGGCCACGGCCGGCGGGCCGTGGAGGCTGTGCTCTCCGCTTCCCGCGTCGAGGCCGTGCGCGGACTCCTGCGCGCGCAGCTCGCGACCGAGGCCGAGCCCCTGGCGCGGGCGGCCTGGATCGACGCGCTCGCGCTGCAGGGCGACCAGGCCTGCATCCCCGACCTGCTGGAACGTCAACTGGTGGACGCCTCCTGGCTGGTGCGGAGCCGCGCCGCGGCGGCCCTGGCCAAGCTGCGCTCCCGGGAGGCGATCCCCGTGCTGATCGCCCGGCTCTCGCTGGAGGAGGGCCGCACGCGCACCGACGTCAACACGGCGCTCGCATCGCTGACCGGCCAGAATTTCCGCGGCAACGTCGAATTGTGGCAGCGCTGGTGGCGCGACAACGAGGCCAAGTTCCAGGTCGAGCGCGAAGTGCCCGAGAGGACCGCCCTGGAGGAAGCCAAGGACGCCGTGGGGGTCTCCTTCTTCGGCATCACCACCGAGAGTCAGCGCGTGCTCTTCGTGATCGACTGCTCGCTGTCGATGAACTTCTCGATGACGCCCAAGAACAACCCCACCGATGAGCCGGGCAAGCCCTTCGACGAGCCCGACGAGTCCAAGGGCGAGTTTTCGCGCTTGACCGCCGCCAAGCGCGACCTGGAGAAGGCCCTGGGGGGCATCAAGGACGGCGGGTTGTTCAATATCGTCTGCTACGCGGCCGACGTGTGGTCCTGGGCCGATCAGCCCGAGACCATGTCGCCCGAGTCGCGCAAGGAGGCCCTGGACTACATCAAGGCGCTGACCGGTGCCGCCGGGACGAACATCTACTCGTCCCTGGAGAAGGCCTTCGACATGGCGGGTGCCAAGGGCGGCAGCACCTGGGTCAAGCCGGCCTTCGACACGATCTTCTTCCTCAGCGACGGCCGGGCGACGATCGGCCTGTCCACAAACAGCGAGGAGATCCTGGCCTTCGTGCGCGAGCGCAACGCCAACGCGGGCATCGTGCTGCACACGATCGGGCTGTCGGGCGCCCAGGACGCGGAGCTCCTGCGCCGGCTGGCCCAGGAAAACGGCGGACAGTACGTCGCGCGCTGAGGCCGCACCCATGGAAGCCGCTGAACCGCTGACCACGTACCTCGAGCTGCGCGAGTCCCAGGAGGACGGGAGCGAGGGCTCGGGCCTGTCCCACACTTCCGCGGGACTGGTGCTGCTGCACGTCCTCGAAGTGGCCGCCTACGGCGAGCCCCGGGGCGGATTGACCCTCGTGCACGACGCGGGCGATCACGGGGCGCGCTACCTGGGCGCCGCCCGGCACTTCGCCGAGAGCCATTGGGCCGTGGCCCTGCCGGATCTGCGCGGCCACGGCCGCTCCGAAGGCGTGCGCGGGCACTCCCTGGGCGCGCGCGAGATCCTGCGCGACCTGCAGGCCGTCCAGGATCACCTGGCCTACCGGCTGCCGGACGCGCCCAAGGTGCTGGTGGGGCAGGGACTGGGCGCGCTCCAGGCGCTGACCTTCGCCCTGGAGAAGCCGGGCGACCTGGCCGCGCTGGTCCTCCTGGCGCCGCGCTGGCGGCCCGCCTTCGAGATCCCCAAGCCGGCGGGGGGCCTGATGAAGCTGTTCAAGAAGCCGGCGCCCACCGACGAGGGCCGCATCGGCAATTCGGCGCCGTTGCTGACTTCCAGTGACAGCGAGCGCCACGCCTGGGAGGGGGACGGCCTGGTCCACGACGTGATCACGCGCCGCGCGGCGGAGGAGGCCACGCGCCTCGCCCTGCGTTGTCGGGCCGCGGCGGCCGAACTCCGCGTGCCGACGCTCGTCCTGCACGGGGCCCAGGATCGCATCGCCGCGCCGGCCGACAGTGAGGCGTTCCGCGGTCCCCAGGTGGAGTTCCGCAGCGTGCCGGACGCGGGCCACGACCTCTTGCACGAGCGCGCCAGCGAGCGCATCACGGCGGACATCGCCGCCTGGCTCCAGGCACGGGTCCTGGGCGGCTAGGGGGGGGCCCCGTCCGGCCTCAGGTGGCTTCCCGTGCCACCCACTCCCGCAGCAGGACCAGGGCCGCGAAGCTGTCCTTGTGGCGCTTCTGCGCGCGAGCGGGGATCCCGGCGTCGCGCATCAAATCCTCGGCCGCCTTGGTGGACAGGCGCTCATCCACGAAGGTCACCACGACCGAGGGGAAGCGGGCCGCCAGTTCCGCGCCGAAGCGGCGCACCTCGGCGGCGCGCGGTCCCTCGCTGTCGTCCATGTTGCGCGGCAGTCCCACCACGAAGGTGCCCACATCGCGCTCCTCCAGGAGCCGCGCCACGTGATCCAAGAGAGGCGGGCCGTTGGGCCGCCGAATCCAGGCCTCCAGGGGCGTGGTGACGATGCGCAGCGGATCGGCCACCGCGAAGCCCGTGCGCACGGTGCCGTGGTCGATGGCCAGGGTCGAGCGCTTGCGCGTGCTCACACGAAGCGCGGCTTTTCGCGAGCCAGGCGTTCCACCAGCGCGCGCACCTCGTCGGCTCGCTCGCGGGTCGCCACCAGGACCGCGTCCCCGGCGCGCACGACCACCAGGTTCTCGACGCCGATCAGGGCCACGAGCGCGCCCGCGTCGCCGTGAACGATGTTGTTGGAGGCATCCAGGACCGAGAGCTCGGCTCCGCCGCTCCTGCGGTTGCCCGCGGCGTCGGGCTCCACCACGTCGGCCAGGGAGTTCCAGGCCCCGACGTCGCTCCAGAAGTAGTCGATGGGCAGCGTGCGCACGTCGCCCTCGCGTTCCAGCACGGCCACGTCGATGGAGACGCTGGGCAGCGCCTCGAAGCGCGCGGCGAAATCGCCGCCGCCCAAGGCCGCCGACAGGCCCTCCAGGGTGGAAGGGGCGTGACGTGCCAGGGCCGCCAGGATCGAGTCCGTGCGCCAGGCGAAGATGCCCGCATTCCACAGGAAGCGGCCCGAGGCGAGGAACTGCTGGGCCCGTTCCCGCTCGGGCTTTTCCACGAAGCGCAGCACGCGGTGCACGGCCTGGCCGTCGCGGGGCGCCAGTGCGGCTCCCAACTCGATGTAGCCGAAGCCCGTGGCCGGCCGGGTGGGGCGGATGCCGAAGGTCACCAGGGCGCCGCTCGCAGCTGCCTCCTCCAGGCCCGCGCGCAGGCTGGCCCGCAGCCGTTCGGCGGGCCGGATCACATGGTCGGCGGGCAGCACCACCTGCACGGAGTCACTGGACCTGCGGCGGATCTCCAGGGCGGCCCAGGCCACCGAGGCCGCCGTGTTGCGCGCGCAGGGCTCGTGGAGCAGGTTCTCGCGCGGCAGGGAAGGCAGTGCTCGCCCGAGGGCCTCGGCCTGCTCGGCGGCGCTGACCACCAGCGTGCGCTCGGGCGGCACGAGGCCCTCGAGGCGCGCCAGGGTCTCCGCGATCAACGGGCGCGGCCCGCCGATGGGCAGGTACTGCTTGGGCAGGCTCCGGCGGCTCGCGGGCCAGAAGCGCGTGCCGGAACCGCCGGCCAGGATCACGGCGAAGGCGCTCGCGGAAAGGGCGGCCATCCTGGCGTTATGCGCTGGTGGGGGCGAAATCGCAAGCCCGATCCGGCGACGCCGCTCCAGGCCGTTTCAGAAGCGCGCCGGCAGGGGACTCAGGCTCGGCAGCGGCAGCTCGCGCTTCTTGCGTTCCGAGGAACCGAAGAACGACAGGGCGCCCTTGAACAGCACCTGGGGTCTGGCCATGTCGCCGCGCACCGAAACGGAGAGCAGGTTGTTCTGGATCCAGTACCAGGCCCGGGTCACGGGGCCGAGGCGGTCCACCAGGCCGAAGCGCACCTGCAGGTCGTGCCTCAGGCGGCCGTCCAGGTCCAGTTCCCCGGCGCCCACCAGTTGCAGCAGCGGGCTTGCCACGTGGATCGCGTCCATGCGGATCACGCCGCCGGACAGGGAGAAGCGGCTCTGCATGCGCTCGAAGACCGCACTGGAGTCGAGACCCAGCTGGGACAGCAGGTCGCGCATCACGGGAATCGACCACAGGCGGGTGTCGCGCATGTGGACGAAGCCGTCGCCTTGGATGCCGGTCAGGTGCTCCAGGCTGCCCTCCAGGCGGATCTCCGAGTCGAGCAGGCCGGTGTCGGCGAATTCCGACTGGAACATGCCCCGCAGGAGTCCGCGGACCTGCACGTCGCGCAGGGCGAGCCCCAGCTCGAAGCGGTAGGGCTCCAGCAGGTCCATGGTGAAGGCCGGCCCCGAGGCCGTGGTGCGCGCCCGTCCGTCGGGGCCGTCCACACTGGCCAGGTCGCTGATGCGCCCGCCCTCCAGGGAGCCCGACAGGTCCAGGAGCGAGAGGCGGGGCTCGACGTAGGTGACGAGCATGCGCGCCGCCTCCAGCTTGCGCCGCGCGATGCTGCCGTCGAGTTCGAAGACCCGCGCCCAGGCGCGCACGTGTCCGCCCTCGAGCACCAATTCCGACAGGTCCACGCGGGCGCGATCGATGGACAAGGGCATGCCCAGGTCCACGAAGGCATCCCGCGGGCGAATGTCGCCCGAGAGCACCAGCTTGGGGTTCTGCTTCTCGCTGCGGCCCGAGTACTCCAGGCGCGCGTTCTCGAAGTCGATCCAGCCGGAGAGGTGCAGCCGGTCCAGGGCCGCGCGCACCGTGTCGGAGTCGAGGAACAGGCTCAGGTGCTGCTCGTCGAGGGGCACGCCGCGGGCGCGCACGCCGGTGGTGAAGCGCACCAGGCCGCCTTCCTCGGCGAAGCGTGCCTGCTCCAGTTCCACCGGCGTGCTGCCCAGGACCGCGCGCACGCGCTCGCCCGTGAGCACCCCATCGCGCTGCACCAGTTCACCCCACAGGCCCGACAGGCCGAAGCCCGCGTAGCCCTCGCGACGCTCCGGGGCGCCGGGCTGGAAGGCCTCGGTGCGGAAGGCATTGTCCCGCAGGTACACGCGGTAGACGCCGTCGTTGCTGGCCTTGGCTCCGGTCACGGGCGTCAGGCGCATGTCCGCGGCGAAATCGATGCGGCCGTCGATCGACAGGGCGCGCAGGTCGAAGCCGCCGGCGCCGGACTCGCCGCCGAAGGCCTCGCGGAAGGCGCCCACCAGGCCGCGGTTGGTGATGTCGACGCCCGCGCCCAACACCTCCAGGTGATCCACGCCGCCGCCGGGGAAGGTGGCGCTGCAGGCCACGCGCGCGTCCTGGGGCCAGTCGCCCACCAGGGGCGCGATGCGCGTGGTGAACTCGCTCTTCGCCGCGCGTCCGCCCTCCAGGCCCAGGACGAGCACGCGCCCGGCCACGTTGCGCGTGGGCGTCGAGAAGGAAGTGGGGGTGATCTGCACCTGGCGCGGTTCGATCTCGATGCGGAAGGCCAGCGGATCGCCCGGCAGGGGGCGCGTCACGCGCGCGTCGATGTCGGCCTTGCCCGAGGGCTGAAAGAGGTCCAGGGCCGTGCCGACCCCGGGCCAGGCGGCCGCCACCACCTCACGGTCGGAACCCCGCAGGGCCATGCCGCCCACGGCCACGTCGAAGTCCATCAGGAGTTCGAGCTCCTCCTCCGCCGAGCTCCGCGGGGGCGAGGCGGGCACGGGGAGCGGCGGCACGGGGCGGGCCAGGCCCGGATCCTGCTGCACGCGACCGCGCACGCGCACCTTCTCCGCCGTGGGCGTGGAGCCCTCCACGTCGAAGGTGACTCCGAAGAGCAGGCGCGGGTCCACGTGCAGATCGATCCGGCCGCTGAGTTGCTCCACCGGGACCGGCAGGCCCTCCCAGGAAAGCTGGAGTCCCCGGGGGCGAATCTCGAAGTGTCCTGAGACTCCGTCGCTGTGGGGGTCGGAGACCAGGAGGCCCTTTCCCGCGGCGGTGCCCAGGGTGGGACGAAACGCCGGCCAGATCCACTCGGTTCCGATCAGGCCTTCCACGGCCCGGCGCACGGCGGGGCCCGCGCTCAGGTCCTGGGCCTGGAACTCCAGCCGGAACTCGGGCCAACCGTCGCCCGCACTACCCCGTTCGCTCGCGGCGATCACGCCGCTGACGCCGGCGCTCGCCTTGCCCCCTCCCTCGTCCAGGGGGGAGCCCCGCAGGTCCATGAGCCCCAGGTGGAACGGCCGCGGCGCGGCGTCGTCGTAGCTCGCGCACACCCGGCCGTGAATCGCGTCGAGCGGCAGCGGAAAGCCCTCGGGCTTGCGAGCCGTGCCCGTGGGCCAGCCGTGGTAGCAGGCGCTCAGTCCGCCCTTGAGCTCCACGTCGGCGGCTCCACTCCAGCGGCCGTCGGCCCCCAGGGCGCAGGCCGCCGCCAGATCGGCCACGCCGCGGGGATCCACGGCCTGGTATTCCGCGGCCACTTCCGACCAGACGCCGAGCTCCGCCAGGAGTTCGGGCGAGACCCGCAGCAGCGGCGCCCGGGCCTCGGCCGAAAACGTCCGGCCCGCTCCCGCGGCGCGGCCGAAGCGCGCGAAGAGTTCCAGAGGACCGTCGTGCCAGGTGGCGGAGCAGCGCGCGCGCGCGTTCCAGGCGAGGGGGCTCGACCAGGGGCCGCCGGCTTCGGGCGCGCAGGAGGCCTCCAGGTCCAACTCGAGGTTTCGCAGGGCGAGACCGGTGGCGGCGCGCGTCAGCGATCCGTCGGAAAGGAGCGCCCGCAGCTTGAGGCTCGAGGGCAGCGCCGGATCGAAGGACAGTTCCGCCTCCCCGGAGAGCGTCAGCGTGCCCCGGGGATCGAACTCGCGCAGACGCTCCAGGGGCGTGCGCGCGGGCAAGGCCTGGGTGGAAAGGGGCAGGGCCGCGGTGGAGAGCGCCACCCGCAGTCGCCGAGGTCCCAGCAGGCGTCCGCTCAGGAACACGCGGGCCGCGGCATCCTCCGGCTGGGCCAGGCTCGGCGCCAACATGCCGCGCAGGTCGGCGCCCGCCTCGGGGTCTTGCGCGAAGCTGGCCTCCAGGCGCCCCAAGGGGATGTCGCCGTACTCCGGGTGCACGAGGTCCAGCTGCAGGCCGCGCACCTCGATGGGCGGAATCGAGGCCACTTCCTCCAGGGCCGGAGCTCCTTCGGGCGCGCCCCCGTGGGCCGGCGTTCTCCCGCCGAGCAGCGCCAGCGCATCCAGCAGTTCCTGGCACAGCCGCACGCGACCGCCCTCGAGTCGCACGCGTCCCACCGCGGACGTCGGCTGGGACTTGGATTCGAAAACTGCGAAGGGGTCGAGCACCAGGGTGGCGCTCTCCAAGCGCAACAGGCGTCCCTGGGCGCCCAGGGAGATGCCCCGCAGCCGCACGGCGGGCTGGAACCAGTCCAACTCCACGCCTTCCAACTCGAACTCGGTGCCGCTGGAGGCCAATTGGGCGCGGCCCCGCGCCCGCGCCCAGTCCGCCAGCCAACCGCTTTGCTCCAGGACGAACAGCAAGAGGCCCACGGCCACGAGCAGGCACGCCAGGCAGAAGCCGGCCCACTGGAACAGACGCACCAGCAGGCGTCCCGGTCCTCTCATCCGCCGTGGCCTTGGGCGAGCATGGGGTCCGAGCATCCGCCCCGGGGCCCCGGCCCGTCAAGCGCGCGCGAGATCCGGGGACACGGGAGTCCCCTCGGAGGCCGAATCGGCGTCCGCTCGGGGCCTGGGCACGAGCACGTCGTCGCCGCCGCGGTAGATGCGCTCCACCCTTCGCCCCACGGAGCAGGTGATCTCATAGGGAATCGTGCCCGCCGCCGCGGCCACCTCCTCCAGGGGGATCTCGGCCTCGCCGTCGCGGCCGAAGATCGTGACGCGGTCGCCCACGGACACCCCGGGGATGTGGGTCACGTCGATGGTGGTGTAGTCCATGGACACGCGGCCCACGATGCGCGCGCGTTCGCCGCGCACCAGCACGCTGCCATGGTTCCCCAGGCGCCAGGAGAGTCCATCGTTGTAGCCGATCGGCAGCGTGGCGAGGCGCGTGGGCCGCGGCGCGCACCAGCTGCCCGCGTAGCCCACCGGGCTGCCCTCCGCCAGGTCCTTCAGGTAGACGATCTGGCTGCGCAGGCCCATGACCGGTTCGAGTTCGTCGCTGCCGGGCAGCTCTCCGGGGAGCACGCCGTAGGCGCTGATGCCCGGTCGCACGGCGTCGTAAAGCGGCGTGAGGCCGGTGAAAACGCAGGCCGAGTTGGCCAGGTGAATCCAGCCCGAGATCAGGCCCCGGCGGCGCGCCTCGTCCACCACCTCGGCGAAGCGCGCCTGCTGCACGGCCGTGAAAGGATCGCGGGCGCCCTCCGGGGCGCTGACGTGGGTCATCACGCCGCACAGGCGCAGGTGTCGCGAGGCGCGGATCTGCTCCAGGAGCGGCAGCGCCCGCTCGGGCAGCACGCCCAGGCGGCCCATGCCCGTGTCGATCTTCAAGTGCACGCGCGCGATGAGCCCCAGGCGCGCCGCCAGGTCCTCGAGCATCTGGCAACGGTCCGCGGAGTGCAGCGCCACGTGGATGTCGTGCAGGATGCAGGCGGTGGCCTCGCCGTCGACGATCGTGCCGAGCACGAGGATCGGCGCGCGCACGCCGCTGCGCCGCAGTTCGAGCGCCTCGCCGGAAGTGCCGACCCCCAGCGCGCCCACTCCGTGGCGCAGGGCGCAATGGCTGATGGCCACGGCACCGTGGCCGTAGGCGTCCGCCTTGACCACGAGCATCATGGCCACGCCGGGGCCGATGCGCGCGCGGATCAGACCCAGGTTGGACGCGAAGGCGTCGAGGTCGATGTCAGCCCACGCGCGGTAGGAGTCCACGGGGCGAGACTAGCAGGCCCGTCGCGCCGTTCAACTGCCCATGCGCTGGGACTTCTTCGCGGCGAAGGCGCGCAGATACAGGGGCTCGAGCTCGCTCGTCGTGCGGGCCGCCCCGCGTTCCAGCCGCGCGAGGCCCAGCTCCAGCGCGGCCGAAGCCTCGGGCACGCGGTCCACCTCGATCCGGCCGCGCAGCTCCGCGTCCAGGGCCCCCTGGGTGGAGAGCAGCGGCTCGCCGAAGAGCCGCAGGGGCGCGACTCCCGCGGCCGGGCCGGTCCGCGACTCGCGTTCGGCGTTCGCCACCCACTGGACCCACTGGGCCTGGGTCGCGACGCAGGGGGCGTGGAGTTCCACCACGTCGTCCGCGGTGCGACGGTAGCGGGAGTAGTACCACTCACCGGACCGGGCATCGAGGACCACGGCCGCCTCCTCTCCCACGGCGAGTTCGCGCCAGCACAGGCTCTCTCCCGAGGAAAGCCCCAGGAGCCGGGCCCGGCCGCCGCGGGCCAGCCCCAGGGCCGTGGCCGCGGCCACCCGCAGGCCCGTGAAGCTGCCCGGGCCCGTCCCGACCACCAGGAGCTCGAGGTCGGCCGCCCGGGCTCCGGCCTCCCGCAGCAATCCATCGAGGGCGGGCAGGAGGTCGCTGGCGTGGGGCCGCTCCCCGGAGAGCCGGCACTGGAGGGAGCGGTCGCCCACCCGCAGGGCCACCGACGGCGTGCGGGTGGAGGTCTCGAACGCGGCGGCGAGCATGGGCGTCGGGGACGCCTAGGCGCCCAGCTCCCGGGACAGAAGCTCCGCCAGTCCCCGGGCCCGGCGGGTGATCCACTCCTGGTCGGGCCCCTCGACCATGACGCGGGCCAGGGGCTCGGTGCCCGAATAGCGCAGCAGCACGCGCCCGTCGTCCCCAAGCTCCGCCTCCACGCCGCGGACGGCCTCCTGGACGGCGCCCAGGGAGGAGAGCGGCGGCTTGCGGGCCACCGGAACGTTGATCAGGACCTGGGGGAACGAGCGGAAGGCGCTCGCCAGGCTGGAGAGCGACTCGCCGGTCTCTCGCATCACCCGCAGCACCCGGAGGGCCGTGTAGATCCCATCCCCGATGTAGTGGTTCTCGGGACCGAAGATCACGTGACCCGAGGGCTCGCCCCCCAGCTTCAGGTTCTCGCGCCGCAGGGCCTCGACCACGTTCTTGTCGCCCACGTCGACGATCACCAGGCCCACGCCCACGTCCCGCAGGGCCCGCGCCAGGCCCTTGTTGGACATGACGGTGGTCACGATGCGCGGGCGGTCCTTCCATTCGCCACGGGCCACGGCCTGGCGAGCCAGCACCGTCAGGATCCCGTCGCCGTCCACGAGTTGGCCCCTTTCGTCCACGAGCAGGCAGCGGTCCCCATCCCCGTCCAGGGCGATGCCCAGGGCCGCGTCCAGGCGCCGCACCGCACCCTGGAGGCCCTCGGGGTGGGTGGAGCCGCAGTCGCGATTGATGTTGTCGCCGTCGGGCTCGGCGGCGATGGAGGTCACGCGGGCTCCCAGGCGGCCGAAGACCCTGGGGGCAATGCGGCTCCCGCCGCCGTTGGCGCAGTCCAGCGCCAGCACCAGGCCGTCGAGCTTGAGGCCGGCGCCCACCTTGTCCACCAGCCGGGTCAGGTAGGCCAACTCCAGGCTCTCGTCGAACTCCGGCGGCCCACCGTCGTCCGAGGGGCTGGGGTCCAATCGCCAGCGGCGCTCGATCTCGGCCTCCAGCTCCTCGGTCAGCTTCTCCCCGCTGCCGGTGAACAGCTTGATGCCGTTGTCCGCGGCCGGATTGTGGGAGGCGGACACCATCGCGCCCAGCTCGAAGTCCTGGCTGCGGGCGAGCCAGGCCAGACCCGGCGTGGTGATCAGGCCCGCCGTCAGGGGCTGAAACCCCGCGGCCGAGAGCCCGCGGGCCAGGGCGTTGCACAGTTCAGGGCCCGACCGGCGTCCGTCGTGTCCCAGCAGGACCCGGCGCTTCTTGCGCGAGCGTCCCTGCCCGCCGAGCACCGCGCCCAGGGTCCGTCCGAGGGCCGAGACCACCCCCGGGGCGAGCCAGCCCTCACCGGCGCGACCGCGCACGCCGTCCGTGCCGAAGATGGGGGCGGAGCTCACGGTCGGCGTTCTCGCGTGGGGGATTCCATGGAGGCGCAATTGTGACGGGCTCCCCACCGGTAGCAAGGGGCCGCCCGCGTCCGCGATCCCCACGAGGCCCTCACGCGTCGCGGATCGCGACGGCCACGCGCAGGGCTTCGGCCATCACTTGCACGTCGTGCACGCGCAGGAGCTCGGCGCCGGAGAGGGCGCACGAGACCGCGGCCGCGACGCTGCCCCCGAGGCGTTCGCGAGCTTCGGGCGGCGGCCCGGCCCGCTCACCCAGGGCGCGGACGCGCACGTGCTCGATGAACGACTTGCGCGACGGGCCCACCAGGAGGGAGAGGCCCAGGGAGCGCAGTTCCCCCAGCCGCGCAAGCAGCGCCAGGTTGTGCTCCAGGCGCTTGCCGAAGCCCAGTCCGGGGTCGATCCACAGTTTCTCGGGCGCCACGCCGGCGCCCCAGGCCGCCGCGGCGCGCTCGCGCAGGAACTGCGCCACTTCGGCCACCACGTCGCCGTAGGTGGGCGAGAGCTGCATGTCCCGGGGCGTCCCCTGCATGTGCATCAGGGGCGAGCTCGCAGCCGCGCGCGGCGGCCAGGGGGAACATCCCCGGGTCGAAGCGGCCCGCGCTGACGTCGTTGATCAGGCCGGCACCGAGGTCGAGGGCCTCCGCCGCCACCCGGGACTTGGTGGTGTCCACGCTGAGCAGGGCGCGCGTTTCCCGTGCCAGGCCGCGGATCACGGGCAGCACGCGGCGTCGCTCCTCCTCCAGGTCCACGGGTTGGGAGCCGGGGCGCGTGGATTCGCCCCCGATGTCCAGGCCGTGGGCCCCCTCGGCGAGCAGGGCGAGTCCGTGCTCCACGGCGCGTCCCGGGTCGGCGAAGTCGCCGCCGTCCGAGAAGCTGTCGGGCGTCACGTTGACCACGCCCAGGATTCGCGGCTCCCGAGGCGGCGCGCGGCGCGCCAGGGCCGCCGCGGCCACGGCGCGGGCCAGCGGGGAGGAGGACCCTGCGATTTCGCGCAGGCGCTCGGCGGCGAACTCGATCCGCAGGCCGTCGGCCGTCTCCACCATCGCGAGCTGGGGTCCCAGGGCCCGGCGCAATTCCCCCTGGGCGGCAGGGCCCCGCAGCGTCACGCACACCCTTCCCGCGCCGGCCTCTCCGGTCAGGGCCAGGGGGCCGCGGCCCAGGGCCACTTCGCCCAGGAAGTCGTAGGCGTTATCCCCGGACGCCCTGGTCATGGTCCCAGACTGCGCGCGAGGGATCGCCGTGTCCAGCCTGGGACGTGCTCTTAGACCCCCCCGGGGGGGGGGGGGGGGGGGGGGGGGGGGGGGGGCGGGGGCCCGGTTCCGGACGTGCTCTTAGGCGGGCGAGAGCCCGGGGGCCCCCGGCAATTCGCCCGCGCCCGGCGTGGAGAGCGGCACGCTGGTGCCGCCCGCGCGCCGGGCTTCGCCGCTGCCTCCGGTGGCCGCGGGCGGCGGCGCCTCGGGTCGCAGGGACTCCACGGTGGCCCCGCGCATCAGACGCTGCACGTCCTCGCCGGAGAGTGTCTCGTAGGCCAGCAGGGCCTGGGCGATGCGTTCCAGTTCCGCGCGCTTGGAGCGCACGATCTCCAGGGCGCGCTGGTGGGCGTCGTGCAGCATGCGCCGCACTTCCTGGTCGATCTCCCGCGCGGTCTCCTCGCTGTGGTCGCGGCCGCGCATCAGTTCGGTGCCCAGGAAATCGGAGCCCTGGCGCTCGGCGTAGTTGATCGGCCCGATGGCCTCGCTCATGCCGTACTCGGTGATCATCGAGCGCGCCATGGAAGTGGCGCGCCGGATGTCGTCGTAGGCACCGGCGGAAACGTCGCCGCAGAAAACCTCCTCGGCGGCGCGGCCGCCGAAGGCGAGCGCCAGCTGACCGATCAGGCGGCGCTTCTGCATGTGGTAGCTCTCCTTGTCCGGCAGGATCCAAGTGACGCCCAGGGAACGCCCGCGCGGCACGATCGAGACCTTGTGGGGATCGTCCACCTCCGGGATCGTGGCCGCCACGACCGTGTGGCCCGCCTCGTGGTAGGCGGTGATCTTCTTGTCCTCGAGTTCGACCTTGCGCGAGAGCTTCTGGCGGCCGTAGCGCACCTTCTCCCGGGCCTCGTCCAGGTCCTCGAGGGAGATCATCTCCTTCTTGGCCAGGGCGGCGTGGATCGCGGCCTCGTTGATGATCGCGGCCAGATCAGCGCCGGAGTAGCCCGCGGTCAGCTTGGCGATCTTCGACGGATCCGCGTCGGGACCCGCCTTCACCTTCTTCAGGTGCACGCGCAGGATCTCCTCGCGACCCTCCAGGTCGGGCAGGTCGATCACCACTTCGCGGTCGAATCGGCCGGGGCGCAGCAGCGCCGGGTCGAGCACGTCGGGACGGTTCGTGGCCGCGATCAGGATGATGCCCTCGTCGGTCCCGAAGCCGTCCATCTCCACCAGGATCGCATTGAGCGTTTGCTCACGCTCGTCGTGGCCCCCGCCCATGCCGGAGCCCCGGCGTCGACCCACGGCGTCGATCTCGTCCAGGAAAATGATGCAGGGGAATTCTCGCGCGCCTGCTTGAAGAGGTCGCGCACGCGGCTCGCGCCCACGCCCACGAACATCTCGACGAAGTCCGAGCCCGAGATCGAGAAGAACGGCACCTCGGCCTCGCCGGCGATGGCCTTGGCCAGCAGGGTCTTGCCGCAGCCCGGGGGACCCACCAGCAGCACACCGCGGGGGATGCGTCCGCCGATCTTGGTGAAGCGCGAAGGGTTCTTCAGGAACTCGACCACTTCGCGCACCTCGTCCTTGGCCTCCTGGGCGCCGGCCACGTCGTCGAAGGTCGTGTTGGTGTGCTTTTCCTTGGTGTAGAGCTGCGCCCGCGAGCGGCCGAAGGACATCACGCCGCCGGCGCCGCCCTGGTTGCGCATCTGGCGCATGAAGAACAGCACCACCAGGAAGATGATCAACCAGGGGGCCCAGAACAGCAGCACCTGCTGGACGATGCTGACCGATTCCGTCCAGCGCGTGCCCTTGGCCAGGTCGAACTGCTGGACCAGGGGCTTGACGCCGCTCTTTTCCAGGCTGGCGAGCACGGGCGCCACGTCGCGCAGGTCCTCGACGACCAGGGGGAAGTTGCCGGAATTCGGCGGCAGCGGCACCTCGGGGCCGTTCTGGGCGGCCTCGCCCAGGCGCGCTTCGTATTCGCTGCGCGAGGGTGCGATCACCTGCACCAGCAACTCCGTGCGCATGGCCGTGGGCCGCGGCAGCTTGGCCCCCGCGGGCGTGGCCTCGCCGCGCGGCGGCTGGGGCATGGGCAACTCGTAGGTGCTCTGCAGGAGCCGCGCGCCCTGGGGTTGGTAGATGCCCGCCTCGATGCCCGCCAGGAGTTGGGCCGTCTTGATCGCCTGGAAGGCCGGCAGGGCCTTGAACTCACGCAGGCGTTGCTCGTTGGTCGCCAGGTTGGCGTAGTCGACCTCGAACAGCGTGAACTCGCGGTCGGCCAGGCGCTGGGGCGAGCGCAACTCGCCCTTGATGCGATTCAGCCCCGACAGCTCCTGGCTCTCCACCTGCCCCTTGACCAGGAAGTACTCGTACTGGTCCTGGGTCAGCTTCTCGTAGGTCTTCCAGGCTTCCTGCCCGTAGATGAGCAGCACGGCGACGAGCACCGTCAGGAACAGGAGGAAGGCTCCGAACGAGCGGTTCTTCTTCTGCTTGTCGGAGGCGTTGGGCGGGGTGTCAGCCATGGAGTTGGTTCGAGGTGCCGGCCTGTGTCCGGCCGGCGTGGCGAAGGGAGCGCGTCCGCCCACCCTCTACGGATCTGCGGGGCAATGCCTTGACGGAAAAGTCGGGCGGGGTGGGTCGGTGGTCTTCGGCTTCTAAGGAATGGGGCCCGCGGGGCTCCCCGACCGGCCTGGCACCGCTTTCGGGGCCGGACCCGGGCCGGGGGACGCCTGGGGCGTATCGGCGGGGGGCTCGTAGGCTACCGCCCCAAACAAGTCCAGCGCGAGGCGGTCGGCCAGATTGCGCAGGACCCGGGCCCGGGCGGCCCGTTCACCGTCGGGTTCCTCCAGGCGGAACCCGCTTTCGGAGGAGGTGCGCGCCGAGCGCAGCACCCGCGGCGGCAACGGTTTGCCGTCGTCGCCCGTGCGCCGGGTGGGGTCCACGAGTTCGGCGTCCACCGCGATGCGGACTCCGGTCTCCAGCAGCTGGTTGTCCTTGCTGCGGATGCCGCCCCGCTTGCGGTAGTCCAGGATCCGTCCGCGCACGACCACGTCCGCCCGCAGGGGGTCGACCACCCGGAGGTGGACCATGCGCTCCACGGCCTTGGCGAGCTCCGCCTGGAGCTCCACCTCCAGGTCCCGCAGGGGCCCATCGTTGCCGAAGAACTCGACGCCCACGGTCTTGGTCCCCTCGGGAGCCACCAGGCCCGTGTGGTAGCCGCAGGCGCCCAGGAACAGGGCGGCGAGCAGCAGGGGCCCGTGCAGCAGGGCCCGGTGCCGCAGGGCCCGGTGCCGCAGGCCCCGGTGCAGCAGGCTTTGGGGCCTCACGGCGCCGCCTCCCCCGACTCCCGCGCGGGTTGTTCCGCGCCCTGGCCGCGCAGCCGCGCCAGGGCGGCCTCCGCGGTCCCCTGCGGCACGCGGGCGAGGGCCCGTTCCGCCCGGGCGATGGTCTCCCCGTCTCCGCTTTGCCTGGCGTAGGCCAGGGCGCGCTCGGCGTGCACCAGGGCACCGTCCCATTTGTCCACCTCGGAATAGAAGTGGGCCACCGAGAGGTCCGAGAGCGCGAGGCGCCTGGCGCATTCGCGCCGGTCGGCCAGGGCCCGTTCCTCGAGCTTGTGGCCGGCATGGGCGGCGAGCCAGGCGTCCAGCTCACCCTGGGCGCGGATCAACTCGCGGCGGTCGTACTCCGGCCGCCGCACGGCTTCGAGCCGCAGGTGGGGGATCTTCCACTCGCTCTCCGCGGCCAGGGGGCTGTCGAGGTGATAGGTCACCAAGTCCTGGTGGCGTTCGAGGGCCTCCTGCCACAGCCGGTCATTCTCGTAGAGCTTCGCCAGGCGCTTGTAGGCCTGGTCGCAACGCGCCTCCTGGGGGTAGTTCTGCACCAGGTATTCGAGAATCGCCTTGGCGTCGTCGCGGTCCTGGAACAGGCCCAGGAAGGAGAAGTGCGAGCGCGAGAGCCCCATGCCCGCCTCGAACAACACGTCGCCGGCCAGGGCGCGCTCGTGGTGCGTGCCCGCGGGCGGGTAGCGCGTGTCCACCTTCTGGATCATCTGGAAGGCATCGGACTCCTCGCCCTCGTCGAGGTACAGCTTGGCGGTGCGCACGCCGGCCGTGATGGCCAACTGCCGCGGCAGATTCAGGTCGAACAGCTCCTCCAGATCCTCGGCGTCGCTGCCGGCGGCCGAGAGTTCGCGGATGCGCGTGTCCGCCGCGCGCTCGAGGGCCAGCTCCACGCGGTTGCTCTCGTCGGTGGTCAGTCCCTCCAGGTCGCGGGCCTCCTGCAGCAGTTCCAGGGCCTCGGCGCTGCGGCCGGCGGCCAGCGCCGCGTCGGATCGCTCCACCAGTCGCAGCGCCTGCTCGCCGGCCGGGGCCTTGGGGCCCAGGAAGGGGAGTCCCAGGGACGAGCATCCCGCCAGGGCGACGAGGCCCAGGCACAGCGCCACCGGTCGCGGCCAGAGGGTCATGGGAGCGAGTTCGTCATGGGGGACGGCGGGCGGGCCCTGCGGTCACGGGATGCGATTGCGGTGGGGGCCGGAGAGGAACGCACGGTAGCTCTTGGGTCGGGCCTGCAGCTGGTATTCGAGGAATCGGGCGGCCACGTCGCGCACGAGCACGAGCGTCGCCGCGTCCAGGGGCAGGGCATGGGGTCGGTGGGGTTCGGCCAGTCGCGCGGCGGCCTGGAGCACCTTCTCGGGAAGGGACCCGACGCGCCTCCCCAGGGCGCGAGCCTCCTGGGCGCAATCGGCGCACAGGCGGCCCCCGCATTGGGCGGAGAACAGGACGCGCCGGCTCTCCTCGGGCTCCCTGTCCGGGAAGCCCGTGGCAGGGGCCGGACCGCCGCAGGAAGCACACTCCGACAGCGCCGGCGCCAGCCCCAAATTCTGCAGAAACGCCAACTCGAACTCAACCAGAGGGCGGTCGGGGAGCGGCCAGGTGAGCAGCCGATCCAGGGCCCCGCAGGCCAGCTGGAACAGTTCGCCGGCCGGTTGCTCCTCCTGGAGTCCCACCTCCAGCAATTCCAGGATCGTCAGGGCCGCCCGGTAGCGATCGAGATCCGCGGCCAGCCGGTGCCGCCGGACCAGGATGGTGGCCGCCGTGAGGTTCCCCAGTTCGCGGCCCGGGCCGGTCTGCCACTCCAAGCGCAGGGTGTCGAACAGGTCCAGGGCGCCGTAGAAGCGGGTGCTCGGTCGATAGACCCCCTTGGCCAGCAGGTGCACCCGTCCGTGGGAGCGGGTCGCGGCGTGGACCACGAGCGAGGACTCGCCGAAGCGAAAGCGTCGCAGGAGCAGGGCGTCGTCGGTCACTCGCACGGGGCTGGCATACGACACCCGAGCCGGCTTTGCCAGCAAGCACCCCCTCAGGCCGCCGCCTTGCGCACCCGGACCCGCAACACGCGCCGGTCGGTGGCCTCGACCACCTGGAACTCGGTGCCCTGGCGGGTGAAGGACTCGCCGCGCTGGGGGAAGCGGCCGAACTCCGCCAACACGAAGCCGCCGAGGGTCTCGTAGTCCGCGGTTTCGGGCAGGTCCAGATCCACCAGGTCGTTGACTTCGCTGACGTGCAGGGACGCGTCGATCTCCACCGCGCCTCCGGGCAGGTGCTTGAGGGGGCTCGGTTTCTCCTCGTCGGACTCGTCGCGCAGTTCGCCGACGATCTCGCCCAGCACGTCGCCCAGGGTCACCAGTCCCGCCGTGCCGCCGTACTCGTCGAGCACGATGGCGAGCTTGATCTTCTCGCGGCGGAATTCGCGCAGCAGGTCCGAGGCGCGCTTGGTCTCCGGCACGAAGAAGGCCGGGCGCAGGATCGAACGCAGGCTGCGGTGGCCTCCCGCGGTGGCGATCAGGGCGCTCATCAGGTCCCTGGCCGAGACCGTGCCGACGATCGTGTCGAGCTTCTCCTCGAACACCGGCAGCCGGGAGTAGCCCGACTCGGCGGCGATGCGCGCGGCCTCCGGCAGGGGCGTGTCCACCTCCAGGGCCTGAATGGACGTGCGCGGGGTCATGATCGCCGCCACGTCCACCTCGCGCGCGTCCATGATGTTGCCGATCAACTCGCGCTCGGTGGCGTCCAGGGGACCGGAGGCTTCGGTGTCCGCCACCACCTCGCGCAGACCGGCCACGGTCTCCCGGGCGTCCTCGGGGTCGGTGCCCTCGCCGAAGAGCCGCATCAGGCCCCGTCGGATGGCGTCCAGGCCGTAGGCCAAAGCCGCGAAGGGCCACTGGAGCACGTAGAACGCGGGCAGGGTCCGCCGCACGATCATCCCTCCCCAACTGGCCGCCAGGGCCTGGGCCAGAGCCTGGGTGGCGAGCCACAGCGCCGGCACCGTGATGGCGAGGCTCGCCAGGGTCACCAGCCAGGTGACCTGCTGGCTCTCGGAGAACCAGCGCACGATCAGGGTGGCGAAGAGGGCCGAACAGGCCGTCTCGAACATGCTGGCCGAGGTGGACAGGGCCCGGGAGCGGGCCAGGCGCGCGGCCAAGGCGCTGCGGCGGTCGGGGTCGTGCTCGTCCTCCAGGACCCGCTCCGCCGGGGTCTGGACCAGGGACCGCCTCAGGGTGGCGAAGGCGATCGACAGCACCCAGGCCGCCAGGGCACCGAAGAGCGCTTCGAACTCGAGCCGCAGCTCGACGTCGGCCGAGCCCGCGAGCAGGCCAAAAGTGCAAACCGTGGACAAGGGGAAGAACGGAGGGCGCCTGGCGCCCGCCGGAGGGGCCATTGTAGGGCCCGGACGCCCCCTATCGAGTGGATTGCCCGGGAGCGGGAGCCGTGACTGTTACGGAAAGGCCCCAAACCCAAGCGTCAGTTACGATTTCGTGGCGACCGGGCCCAGTTCCCCGTCCGCCGGGGGGGCTTTCGAAGCCACCAGGAATCGACAGAACCATTCATCAGCAAACAGGTTGCATCATCGATGACCTAGGCATGCACCCCGCGGCACGCGGCGTGCACATCCGTGGGACATGAACAAGCACGTCCGCCCCGGCCTGGAGAACCCCCTGGCTCAGCCCCTGGCCGGATCGCTCCCGCGGGCCCTGCGGACGGCCCTGCGGCGGCGGCACGTGCTCCTGGAGGTCCTGCCGGGTGAGTCCCTCGAGACCGGTGCCGAGCGCATCGACACCGCCGTGATGGCCCTCTTCCGCGACACCCGCGACAGCCTGGCCTTCGAGTGCCTGTACCGCCGGACCTCCGCCGCGGTCCTGGAGTGGCTGCGGCGCCTGATGGGCCGGGACAGTCGCTCCCTGGACCCCCTGGAGGCCCTCCAGGACACCTTCATCAACGTCTACCAGTACTCGGCGCGGTTCCGCGACGAGCGTTCCGACAGCTTCCGGGTCTGGGTGCGGACCATCGCCGCCAACGCCCTGCGCAGGGCCTGCGGCCGGGTCCCGCGCCAGTGCGAGTCGGACGAGGCCGCGAACCGGCCCGAGCCCGTGGCCCCCGGGGCCGAACCCGAGGCCCGCCTGTGCGGCCTGGAGGATCAGCGCCGCCTGGCGCTCTCCTGGATGCTCTTCCTGGACCACTACGGTCGCGCCTTCGCCCTGCTCTCCGACCGGGACCAGGCCGCCCTGACCCTGGTGGAGGTGGAGGGGCTTTCGTACGCCGAGGCGGCCGCGCGGCTCGCGGTGGGCAGCTCCAACATGAAGATGATCATGTTCCGCGCGCGCCAGAGGCTCTTGGCGCACATGGATCGCTCGATGGGCGGCGGCTGTCCCCCGGAGCTGCGAGCCGTGGCTCGGCCGGAACTCCCCCGGGAGGCGCCCGCGGGCAAGTGCCCCGCCGGCGGTCCGCGGCTCCGCGCCGTGGGCTGAGCACGGCCTCGCTCGTTAGGCTGGGGCCGTGCCGAGCCCCGCGCCGCGATCGATCGACCTCCTGGTGCATTCCGCGGGGGAGCTGTGCACGGCCCAGGGCTGTCGTCCCGGGGCGGGACCGACCTGGGGCGGATCCTCTCCATTCCCGACGGGGCGGTCGCCATCGACGGCGAACGCATCGTCGCCGTGGGAAGGACCGCCGATCTCCGGCGCGACTTCGCCCCGCGGGCGGAGTTGGACGCGCAGGGCGGGCTCGTGATTCCAGGACTCGTGGACGCCCACACGCACCCGGTGTTCGTCTCCACACGGGAAGACGAATTCGAGCTGCGCACCCAGGGCAAGAGCTACCTGGAGATCGCCGCCGCGGGCGGCGGCATTCTGTCCAGCGTGCGCGGCGTGCGCGCGGCCTCGAAGGAAGATCTGCTGGAGCGGCTGCTCCTGCGCCTGGAGCGCTTCGTGGACCTCGGCACCACCACCGTGGAGGCCAAGTCGGGCTACGGGTTGTCCCTGGAGGCCGAGACCAAGTCCCTCGAAGTGCTCGCCGCGGCCCGCACGCGGGGGATCGTGGATCTCGTGCCGACTTTTCTCGGGGCCCACGACGTGCCCGAGGAGTACCGCGGTCGCGGGGCGGACTACGTGGACCTGCTGATTCGGGAGGCCCTGCCGCGGGTCGCCGCGGCACGCCTGGCGGACTACGCCGACGTGTTCACCGAGGGCCACACCTTCGACCTCGACGCGTCGCGGCGCCTGATGGAGTGCGCGCGCGGGCTGGGCCTGGGCGTGCGCATGCACGTGGACCAGCTTTCCGATCTGGGCGGCGCGTCCCTGGCGGCCCAGCTGGGCGCCCAGAGCGCCGATCACCTGGAATTCGTCAGCGAGGCCGGCATCCAGGCCCTGGCCATGGCCGGCGTGATCCCGGTGCTGTGCCCCTTGGTGCCGCTCTACCTGCGACAGGAACGGGAGGCCCCCGCGCGCCGGATGATCCAGGCCGGCCTCGCGCCGGCGATCTCCACCGACTTCAATCCCGGCAGCTGCCCCCTGCAGAGTCTGCCGGAGGTGATGACCTGGGCCGCCCTGCGCTATCGCATGAGCGCCGCGGAGTGCCTGACCGCCGCCACCCTGAATCCGGCCTGCTCCCTGGCGCGGGGCTCGGAGATCGGCACCCTGGAGGCGGACAAGCGCGCCGATCTGGTTATCTTCTCCTGCTCGAACCTGCGCCGCCTGGTGAGCGAATTCGGATCCAGCCGGGCCCGGGCCGTGGTCGTCCGCGGCCGCGTGGTCCGCGGGGCGGAGCAGGTGCGGACGAGGGCCTGAGACCCCGCGAGAACATCGAGAGGCACACCACGGATGTCGATCGTCGAGTGCGTTCCCAATTTCAGTGAAGGCCGCCGCCCCGAGGTGGTCGATCGCATCGTCGCCGAACTGGCCGGGGCCCCCGGCGTGCGGGTCATCGACCGCTCCATGGACCCGGGCCACAACCGTGCGGTGGTGACCTTCGTGGGCTCCGACCGCGAGGTGGGCGAAGCGGCCTTTCGCGCCATCCGCGCCGCCGCGCGGGAAATCGACCTCCGCCAGCACACGGGCGAGCATCCGCGCATCGGGGCCACCGACGTGGTGCCCTTCGTCCCCATCGCGGACGTGACGCTGGAGCGCTGCGTCGAGATTGCCCACGCCCTGGGCGAGCGCGTCGCCCGCGAGCTTTCGATCCCGGTCTACTTCTACGAGGCCGCGGCCCTCAAGCCCGCGCGCAAGAACCTGCCCGACGTGCGCAACATCGGCTTCGAGAAGCTCCGCCTGGCCGTGGCCGCCGATCCCGAGCGCGCCCCCGACCGCGGTCAGGCGGCGCTGCACCCTTCCGCCGGCGCCACGGTGATCGGCGCGCGCCGCTTCTTGATCGCCTTCAACGTCAACCTGGAGACCACCGACGTGGCCCTGGCCAAGCAGATCGCCAAGCAGATCCGCGAAAAGGACGGAGGCCTGCCGGGCATCAAGGCCATGGGCTTCTTCCTCGACGACCTGCAGTGCGCCCAGGTGAGCATGAACGTCTGCGACTTCGAGCGCACGGGCCTGGAGCGCGTCTTCGGGGAGATCGAGAGGCTCGCCGGCGAGCGCGGCGTGGCGATCCGCGAGAGCGAACTGGTGGGGCTCTCCCCGCGCGCGGCCCTGGGTCCGGGCACCGCCGCCCGCGTGCGCCTGCGCGGTTTCGATCCCAAGCGCCAGATCGTCGAGGAGCTGCTCTGAACATGCTGCGCGCGGCGCCGACCCGGTTCCTGGCGGCCTGCCTCGGCCCGCTCCTGGCGTTCGTGGCCGGTGCCTGTTGGGTCATGGACCTGGGCGCGCAGGATCCGGTCCCGGCTCCGGTGTGCAAGCCCTGCAAGTCCAGCGGCGTGCTGCCGTGCAGCGAGCACCCCAAGGAGGAGAGCGCCTGGGAGAAGAGCGCGCGCTACTGCAGCTACATCGCCGACTGCGGCCTGTGCAAGGGCGTGGGCTTCATCGACTGCCGCGACTGCGAGAACGCCGCCTCCGACCGCGAATGGATGGAACGCGCGCGGGAAGTGGCCCATCTGGGCAAGGAGCTCGCGGCGTTCGACACGCAGATGGGCCGCAAGCTGCGCAAGGCCGCCTCCACGCACTTTTCCCTGGTGTGGGAGGTGGACAGCCTGAAGGTGGAGAAGCGCATCCTCGGCGCCCACGAACTCACGCACCTCTACCTGGACCGGCTGGAGAGCCTGTTCGCGGTCTACATCGACAAGCTCAAGGCACGGCCCGGGGAGATCGTCAAGCGTCAGCGGGTCTTCGTCTGGTGGCTCGTCGGCGACCAGCGCGAGGCCTCCCTGCGCTTCTGCCAGCAGGGTTCGGACAACGGCGTCAAGCTGATGGGCTCGGAGTCGGCCTACTCGGTGTGCGGCAACCGCCAGTTCTTCACCACCGACGAGCGCCTGCACCGCAATCTCGTCCACAGCGTGACGCACCTGCTCTTCGCCCACGAAACCCCCAGCCAGTGGGTCGGCAACTTGAAGGGCGGCTGGGCCGAGGAGGGCCTCGCCCACGTGATGGAGGAGCACTTCTTCGGCATCTGCGACAACTACTGCTACGAGGAGCAGAACACGAACAACGACTTCAAGGGCGGCAAGTGGAAGGTGGCCGTGCGCAAGATGGTCGCGGAGGACAAGGCGCCCACGGTGTCCGACGTGCTGCAGCGCAACACCGATCAGTTGAAGCTGCCTGAGCACGCGGTGGCCATGAGCCTGGTGGACTACCTCCTGCAGCGCGAGCCCGGCAAGTTCGACCTCCTGGGCAAGCGACTGCGGGCCAAGGTGGCCGTGCGCGAGGCCCTGGAGGGCACCTTCGGACTCACGCCCCTGACGCTGGAAACGGCCTGGAAGGCCTGGGTGCTCGAGACCTACCCCAAGCAATGATCGCCGTCCTGCTCTCGGCCGCCGCCTGCAGCCCGCCGCGACAGTCGCCGCCCCCGCCGGCCACACCCCTCGCGCAGGCGACTCCCCTCGCGCAGGCGACACCCCTCGCGCAGGCGACTCCTATGGAACTCGCGGCCGCGGCCCATCTCGCCGTCTCGCGCGCCGAACGCGAACTCTCCTTCTTCGAACGCTACGGCGCGGCCACCCCCGACGCACGGGCTCGGGCACGTGGCGTGCTCGAACGGCTGCGTCCGCCGGGCGCCGCCGGCCATTCGACTGCCTCGGCACCGGCCGTCTCCAAGGCCCTGCGTGCCTTGGACGCGGCCGGGGACAGCGCGGTGCCGCGGGAGCTGGAGCGCCTGCAGGAACTGGTCGACGCTCTGGAGGTGCAATTGATTCCGGGCATCTTTGACAGCGCGGACACGGCCGTCGTTGCCGGGCGCCTGTCCACGATCCGGGCACTGGTTTCGCCGCTCTACCCGCCGGGCGAGAGGCTCGATGTGACGCTTTCGCTGCTTTGGACGCGGCCCGACGGCAGCCTGCTGCAGGCCTACCGGGGTCTGGCCAAGTCCGCCGAGTTCGGCCCGGCGGGTTTTTCGGTGGAGTTGGCCGCGCCTGCCGGTGGCGGGGATTGGCAGCTCGCCATCGAAGTGGAGCGCGACGGAGTCTCGGCCCGCGGCGAGGCACAGGCCGTGCAGTGGGTCGCCGACCTCAGGCGGCGTGCCGCGCGGCACTTCGGGGAGGTCTCCTCGCCCTTGGACGTGCGCGCCCCATTGGCGCGCTGGTATTCGCTCCTGGAGCAGCGCGGTCTGTGCACGCGCGTGTTGGGTCGGGCGGAGCCCTGGTTCCGCTGGCTCGACGGCGCTCCCTCGCCGGGGCTTCCCGGTCCCCTGGTGCTCGCTGTTCGTCGGGCCGGGCGAGGAGCCCCAGTGGGTCTGGCACCTGTCGCCGGAGGCACTCGCTGAGCCCGGGCAGACTGCCGCCGCGGAGCCCGGTTTCCACGGCACGCTGCTGTTGATCGCGCCGCGCGGTGAACCCGAGGAAGCGGTGCTCCACCGCCCCGGCTGGTTGCGTTTCGCGGGCTGGCGCGTGTTGTCGGCGCGTCTGCCCCAGGGCGGGGCCGAGGGCACGATTCCAAGCTTCTTCAGCGCCCTTCAGCAGTCCCTGGAGCGTGAGCCCGGCCCCTGGCAACCCCTGGTCGTCGTCGCCCGCGGCGATGCGTCGGGACAACTGGCCATGACCTATTTCGGCCAGGGCACGCGCCCCTATGCCGCGGAGATCCTGCCGCTCTCCGGCGTGCAAGGCGATCCGGCGGCGCTCGCGGGGGCGGTGCCGCGCGTGGTGATCGCCCCGGGCGTGCCGCGTGGGGAGTCCACGGGGCCCTGCCACTCCGTGGCCCGAACCACCTGGTGGATCGATTGCGATTCGGTGCCCCTGATCGCCGAACAGGAACTGCTCGAGCACCTTCATCGGGCCCTCGAGCCACTGCGCCAGGCGCTCCAGCCGGCGCCCGCGCCTGCGCAGGAAAAGTAGTCCCCGAGTCGTGCTCGAGGTCGGCGTGGTCGGCTCGATCCTGGGCCGCGCGCATTGGGCGCGGTGCTTCCCAGGGCTATCTTGCCGCCATGACCAAGCTGCTCCGTGTCGTGCTCGGTGTTCACGCCCACTGGACCGGCGCGCAATGGAACTCCGTGGAGGACGTGCTCGACCGCGCCCTGACCCTGGCCCTGGAGGTCTCGCGGCGCCACGGAGCAGCCTGTGCCCTGGACTTCGACGCCCGCGGGCTGGAGGAAATCGCCGGTCGCTCGCCGCGCGTCCTGGAGCGACTGCGCGCCGCCCTGGAGAGCCGGCGAGTGGAGTGGGTGGGAGGCAGCTACGCCCAGCCGGTGTCGGGGCTGTGCCTCGGTGAATCGCCGCTGCGCCAGCGGGTGCAGGGACAACGGGCCGTGGAGCGCCTCCTGGGGCTGCGGCCCACCGTGCTCTGGGAAGGGGCGCCCCTGGTGACGCCCCAGGCGCCCCAACTGCTGGCGGCGTCGGGCATCAGGGCGGTCGGGCTCGTGCCCGCGTTCGAGGCCCTGGAGGCCGAGGCTCCCTCGGAGACGCGGCCCTGGATTCGCTGGCGCGGGACGGACGGCAGCGAGCTTTCCGCCGCCACCGCCCAGCGGTTTTCCCTGGCCTTCGCGCGCGGGGCCCACGGGAGCGAAGGGGAGGCCCTGGCAGCGGACCCGGCCCCGGGCCTGCTGCTTGCGTGGGTGCCCCTGGACGCGGTGCACTGCGCGGCGTTCTGGGACAGGCTCGAGCAACTGCGGGCGGACGGGCGCTTCCGGCTGGAGGCGGCGTCCTTCACCGAACTGGCCGCGTCGCTCGCCGCGCCGAGCTCGCTTCCGAGCGAGACCTACCGCAGCGACGAGTTCTTTCACGGCGCGGCTCCCGCGAAGAACGGCGACCTGGGCCTGCGCAGCGCGGCCTGGTGCGAGGAGCAGTTGCTGGCCGCCGAGTCCCTGGCGGCGCTGCTCGCGCGGGTGGGCGGGGGCGCCCGGGAGGATTGGCCCGCCTGGGAGCTGGAGGAGGCCTGGCGCGAGCTGTGCCTCTCCCAGCACCATTCGATCGCGGCCAACGAGTCGCTCTTGGCGGGCGTGGCCGAGTGCTCCGTCGAGCGCTCCCTGGCCCTCTCCCAGGACGTGCACGAGCGCACGCTGTTCCAACTGGGCCAACGGGTGGAAGGCCTCGAGGGCGGGCACCTGGTGCTCAACCCCCTGGGCTGGGAGCGCGACGTCCTGGTGGACAACGGCGTGGCCCGCGCCGTGCCCGCCTTCGGGTACCGCGTCGTCGATCCCTACGAACTGGAGGCCACGCCCCTGGGCCGCGTGCGCGTGCGCGGCAACGACGACCGCATCGCGCTGGTGCGCGGTCGCATGCGCGTCGAGATCGACAAGCGCCGCGGAGTGATCGAGCAGATCACCACGCGGGACTTTCCCGAAGGGCTCCTGGACCCGGCGCGGCCGCTCCTGGACTTCACCCTGGTGCGCGGGGGGCGCGAGGTGCTGTTCGAGCAGGTGGACGTGCAGCGCAACGAGAGCGAGGAGCTGGAGACCGACGAACTCACCCTTCGGCGCGAGACCCGCGGAGGGGGAGCGATCACCGTGCAGGTGGCCATCGAGCCCCTGTTCGACGCCCTGTGGATGCGCATCCAATCGGAGGACCTCCCGCGGCCCGACCCGGGTTCCGGGGCGGCCTTCGGCTTCGCGCTGCGTCCGAGGCTCGCCCCGGACGCGCGACTTCGCGTGGACCATCCCTACGGCGTCGGGGAGATCCTGGCCCTGCAGGACCGCGAGCGTCGCGTGCTGCGGGCCGCAGGCTCGCGGATCGAGAGCGAACGGGTGGAGCGGCTCGCGCGGCCCTTCACCGCCCTGCGCTTCGTGGACCTGTTCAGCGCCGAAACTCAGCGGGGGATGCTCTACGTCCACGACGGCTCGCCCTCCTTCTCGCGCGTGGAGGGCGGCGTGCGCCACCTGCTCTCCGGCGTCGATGCCCTGGACGAGGACTCGTACGAAGGGGCCTTGATGACCGACCTGTGGGTGATTCCCCACGCCGGCATGGGCGATGCCGAGCGCATGCGCCGCGCCATGGAATGCACCTTGGGCAACCCGCGTTTCGCCCAATCGGCGGAGATCCGCGGCGGCGGCAGCCTGCCCGGTGAGATGGGGGCGCTGCAGGTCACGCCCGAGCACGTGCTGGCCACCGCCTTCTGGCGCGAGGCCCCGGCGACCCGCGAACACCTGCGGGCGCCACTGGTGGACGGGTCCGACTCCAACTTCGCGGTCCGTCTGGTGGAATTCGGCGGGGAGGCCGCGCGGGTCAGGCTGCGGGTCGCCGGTCAGGTCACCCGCGCCGCCCGCACCGATCCGCGCGGCGAGGTCCAGGCCGCCGTGGCCGTGACCGCCTGCGCGGCGGCCTACGGCCCGCCGGGAATGCCCTGGAGCGAACTCCAGCTGGACCTGCGGCCCCACGAGATCGCCACGCTGCGCTTCCTTTGAGCCGGGGCCCCTGGCTGCGGGCCCTCGGGCCGCGGGCCCCCGAGCCGGCGGCCGGCCGGTCACAGCCTGCCGGGACGACCGTAGGTTGGACACTCCCCAAGACCCTTCGAGGACGATTCCATGCAACTGCTCACGCTGCTGTTCACGCTGATCCCCCTGTTCGCCACCCAGGAACCCGCCGCGCCGGCGCGCAGCCTCAACGCCGAGGGGCTAGCCTTCGGCGGCTTCGATCCCGTGAGCACCTTTCCGGCCGGCGGCGGCAAGGCCGTGGCCGGTGACGAGCGCTTCGAGGTGCGCCTCGCTGGGGCGCGCTATCGCTTCGCCAGCGCGGCCCACAAGGCCTGGTTCGAGGCCGAGCCCTCGCGCTACGAGCCCGCTTATGGGGGCTTCGACGCGGCGGCCATGGCCCAGGGGGCGAGGAAGCCCGCCGTGCCCGCGAACTTCAGGCTCCAGGGTGCGCGCCTGTTCGTCTTCGCCGAGCCGTCCGCGGCCGCCGGCATGGACGCCGCCCTGATCGCCGCGGCGGATGCCGCCTGGAAACGCGCCAGCGGCGAGCCGCCGCGCGGACTGGTGCTCGACGACGCTCGCGTGGGCGCGAAGTGGAACCTGGGCAAGGGCGGGCTCGCGATCGAGGGCTACGATCCGGTGGCCTATTTCCCGGAGGGCGGCGGCAAGGCCGCGCTGGGGGATCCGAAGTTCGAGACCGTGCAGGGCGGCGCGAAGTACCGCTTCACGAGCGAGGCCCACCGCACGTGGTTCCTGGCGGAGCCGGCGCGCTACCAGCCGAAGTACGGCGGCTGGTGCGCCTACGCCATGGTCGAGGGGGACGACGTGGAGATCGATCCCCAGTCGTTCCTGGTGCAGGACGGCCGGCTCTTCCTGTTCTACAAGGGCCTGTTCGCCGACACGCGGGCCAAGTGGCTGCCGAAGTCGAAGGAGTTCCTCCCCAAGGCGGACGCCGAGTGGGCCAAGCGCAAGCCGGGGAACTGAAGCCGCCAAAAAACCGAGCGGGCCACGCCCCAGGGCGTGACCCGCTCGATGCTGTCACTGGCGCGAGGTCCTTGCGGAGCGCGGAGGGTCATGGGCAAATCGTGTATTCCAGCCCGTTCGAAAGGGTCGAGTTGTGGGGTGCCGCGAAGCCATTGTCTCGCCCCCAGCACTGGCAGTCGACCACCGTTCCCGCGACCACCAGGTAAGTCGCCGGCGTGCCGCCGAGGAGTCCCGCCGCGAAACGGTTCATGTCGATCGCGTACTGGCCCGTGCAGTCGCCCGCGGGCGGGGCCGTGCCGCCCGAGTTCGCGGTGATCGTGCGACGAAGCGGTCCTCCGACGCACAGCGTGCCGCCTTGGAACGGAACTGCCGCCCGTCCGTTGTTGCCGTACAGCAGCATTCCGGGCTTGTTGTTGATCACGTTGCCGGCAGCAATCGTGAAACCCGACCCAAGCGAAGCACTGGGCCCACCGAACGCCGTGATCGACGGCGTGCAGCCCAGGGAGTTGACCTTGGCCGTGCAGTAGGCAACCGTGGCTGCGCAGTTCAGATCCAGCGCCACGGAAACGTCGTACGATCCGCTGTAGGGCCACACGTTCGTGCCCTCGACGCGGCCCTGGATCTGGAGAAAGTAGGTACCGGCCGTGAGCATCCCGCTCGCGGTCGCTGAGAACGACCCCGGACCGGTCATGAAGCTGCCGAGGGCGCCTACGGGTGTCCCTGGATCGGGGATCACTTGGGCGCCGCCGCCGAAGGCGCCGAACGCGTAGGAAACGGACGGTGCTGACACCTGGGTGCTGGTCCCATTCATCGAAGTCACGAAGTGGAAACGGCTCGGGGCGGAAACGTGGACGTACCACTCATCGCGCATGGCCGCGGTCGCGGCGCAGCCGAAGCCAAGACCTTGGAGCGCGCCCCGCGCCGCCGAACCGGAGCCCGCGAGCAAGAGGCCCTGCGTCGTCGGGGTGGCCATGAGCAGCGACGCGGCAGTGCTCGACGGCATGTCCGGAGTTCCGGGATCGCTGACGGAGATCGAATCGTTCGTCGCGGTCGGGTTGGAGAAGGTGTGCTGGACGGACGGTCCTCCGAACAGATCGCCGCAGTAGGCTGTGCTCTCTCCGTTGCGCGCCGTGAACGTCAGCAGTTGGGCCTGGGCGGACGGGGCCGCGATCACCGTGCCGATCGCCGAGAGCGCACACAGCGACGCGAGCGCTGCTGGCCGCGCCGCAACGCGTCGGGAAATGGGGAGAAGGAACATGTGCAAAGTCTGATTCAGGGGTTGATGAGGAAACGAAGCGCGTTCGAGAGGCTGGTGTGACTCGGCGATTGCGGGTCGCGCGACCAATACTGCGTGAAGAGTTCGGCGCCCGCGACGAGGGAGGGATCCGAGCCGTTGCCGATCCAACCGTTGAAGTCGAAGCCGAAAGTGCCGCTGCAGTCCGCTCCGCTCGTTGAGCCGCCTGAACTCTGGGGAGGTGTGCGCCGGGTAGGAATGCCGACACACTTGGTGCCGCCCTGGAAGACGACGGCGCTCGGCTGGTGCGAATAGATCAGCAGGCCGACCTTCTGGTTGACCACGTTCGACGCGCTGACAAGGAAGGGTGCTCCCGAAGACGCGCTGGGGCTGCCGCTGGAGTCGATCTGTGGCGTGCAGCCGAGACTGTTCACTTTGCCAGTGCAGTAGCTCGCCGGTGGGACCGGGTTGAGCCGGTAGCACTTCAGCACGCCGCTGTCCGCGCCACCTGAGTCCGAGCGCGAGCCCGCGACGACGAACTCGTTGAGGCCGTCCCCGTCGAGATCATCGACCGCGCCTGCGAGACCGTCGCCGAGTAGATCCGTGTTGCTGCCTGCGATCAGGTTCCAGCGAGTTGCGGTGGATCCGGAATACACGGACACGAGGCCCTTGCTCTGCAACGTCCCGCCGCCGCCGATCGTGAAGTAGTCCGGTGCTCCGACGAGGATCTCGCCGACGCCGTCGCCGTTGAGATCAGCGCTCGCGCGCACGGCTGCGCCGAAGTGATAGCCGAAACCGTTCGTTCCGAAGCCCAGCGGCAGCGTGCGAAATTCGTAGGGCAGTGTTTGCGCCCAGAGCCTCGCGCCGCTGACCAGGGCCACGCGTCCCGCCTCGCCGGCGCTCGCATCGAGAGCGTTGGGAGCACCGACGACCAGATCGACCACGCCATCGCCGTCGTAATCGTGGGCGGCGTCCAGCGACTGCCCGAACCGCTCGCCTGGGATCGACGGTGTGTAGCCGTTGACCACGAACAGAGAGGCGATGCTCGTGGAAAGTAGCACCACCCTGCCGCAATTCCCGGCGCCCGGTTCGTCCCAGTCAGGGTATCCGACTGCAATCTCCTGCCGGCCATCGCCATTGAGATCGAATCCGCTCGCGATCGAAGTGCCGAAGCCCGGACCCGAGACAAATCTGTGGCTGAACTGCGCCGACTGGGCGCTCTGGCTTTGGTGGAGGTGCGCGCCAAGCAGGACCCACACGGTGCTGAAGGTGGCGAGCGGACCGGGGGCACCGACTGCGACCTCGCTCCTTCCGTCGCCGTCCACGTCGCCACAACCGGCGATTGCACTCCCGAAGGCGCACCCAGTCGCCGTCTCGTTGATGAGCGATGCGACGGCATGGGTGCTGCCGTTGATGAACCGGACGGCGCCGACGTCGTTCTGATTCGCCAGGTCGTAGCCCGGTTGACCGACCAGGAAGTCGGACGCCCCGTCGCCGGTCATGTCGCCGAGATCCGCGAGCGCGTACCCGAACTGATCCCCGGGGTTCGCCGTGGGCACCACCGACCAGAGCGTCTGGGTCCCTGTGCCGGTCGCGAGGTAGGCGCCCGAGAGGCAGTAGACGGCACCGCGCTGCTGATTGAAGCCCGGAGCGCCGACGAGCAAGTCCTTGTAGCCGTCGCCGTTTTGGTCGCTGAGGACGATGCAGGCCCGGCCGTAGAGCGCATTCAACGCGGGGCCGTTGACCGTGCGGAGGAGGGACTGCGTGTGTCCAGCGGATGTCAGCACACAGACGCAAGCGGCTGCGAGGGCCCATCGGCCCTTGAGTGCCACGAATTTCATGTTCGGATTCCTGCTTGGGAAGCGCCTGCACGACTGCCGGGCGGCGTCCCCAGGTTGGCGGATCTGCCGAACGCCGCGAAGTGGGACCGAGAAACCCCGAAATCCTGCCGCGAGTGAGCGTCCGGTGCCGGAAGTGCCTCGCCAGAATCGACCTGCTTGCCGGCGGCATGGCCCCCCCCGCGAGTGTTGCAGGGAACCCGGGTCGTCGAGGCGCGTGCCTGGAAGGCGCATTCAGGCCGTCCGGGCCAACGGGCGACCGGAACAGGAAATCAGCGCTGCTGGCCCAGCACGAGGCGCGCGCGCTCTTCGACCGCGCCGAGGCTGGGCGCCTCTGGATCGAGCGACCGCGCGATGGCCAGCGCGTCGAGGGCGGTCCGAGTTTCACCGAGCGCGAGCAGAGTCCTCGCGTAGCAGATCCACCAGAAGGGCTCGTCGGGGGCTTCGGCTACGACGATGGCGAATTGGTCGCGGGCCCCGACGGGGTTGCCCAGCCGCTCCAGGGCGGCGCCGTACGAACTGCGGTAAGGGGTCTGATGGGGATCCAGCTCGAGAACATGCTCGAGGGCCCTCGCCTGGAACGCGGCGTCGGGCGCGAAGCTCGCCAGGTTGGCCCACGGCCGGATGGCGTAGGGATCGACCGACAGCGCGGCCAGCAGCGCCGCGCGCGCATCGTCGTCGCAGCCCAGTTCGTGGTGCATGCAGCCGAGCATGTTCAGGGACTCGACATGGCGCGGATCGATTTCGAGGGCGCGCTCGCACGCGTCGCGCGCCGCCTCGAAGTTGCCGAGCCGCGCCTGGGAGTAGGCCAGACATTGGAAGCCGGGCAAATAGCGCGGATCGAGCTCGACCGAGCGGGTGAGCAGCGGGAGCGAGGCGCGTGGATCGAACGTGCTCAGCCCCGAGCCGGCGGCGCCCAGGCTTCGGGCATCGTCGGGCCACAGCGTCGCAAGAGCTGCACATGCCGAACGCGTCGCGCGCTCGTCGCCGGCCGCCTCGGCCGTGGCGGCGCGCTGATGGTGGTAGTGCGCCCGTGCGCGGGGCGAGCGCGCCACCGCCTCGTCGAAACGGACGAGCGCCTTGCGCAAGACCGCTCGACCCTCCGCCGCCTGGGAGGGCGACAAGCGTTCGGCCTCGAGCAGCAAGCGTCGACCGTCGATGAACAGTTCGAAGGCCGAGGCCTGAGCCAGCCATTCGGGGTCCTCGGCGGGCGGAGGCAGCCTGGCGGCCAGCGCCTGCAGTCCCGCGTAGGCCGGTGTGCGCGGCGCGGCCGTCAGCAAGGCGAGCGCCTCGTCGTCGCGGCGCTGCCGCAGGCGAAGCAAGACGCGGCCGGCGCCGGCCTCCGCGTGGTCAGGATCCAGCTCGAGCACGCGCGCGAAATTCGCTTCGGCGTCGTCGAGGCGTGCTTGGACCAGGTCGAGGAAGCCGTCGGAGATCGCCTGGTCGATGTCGCGCGCGCGCTCCGCGGCGCGACCGGCGTGCACGTCCTTGCGCGACGCGAGCAGGATGCCGCTGGTGAGCGCCAGGGCCAGGGCCGCGGCGGCCAAACCTCCGGCGAGGAGTGCCTGTCGCGGCTCGCGCCGCGCCCAGCGCAGCACGCGTTCGAGCGAGCCGACCGGCCGCGCGGCGATCGGGCGGTGCTCGACGAATGCCTCGAGGTCGCGCGCGAAGTGCTCGGCACTCGCGTAGCGCCGCGCGCGATCACGTGCGAGCGCCGTGGCGACGACCACGGCGAGGTCGCGCGGCACGTCGCGGTTCAGTCGGCGGACATCCGGCGGAGCCCCGGCGAGCACCTCACGATAGAGCGCATCGCGCGTCGGTGCCGCAAAAGGTGGTTGAAGCGTCAGGCACTCGTAGAGCGTGACGCCGAGAGAATACACGTCGCAGCGCTCGTCGGGCCGCGCCAGTTCACCGGCGATCAGCTCGGGTGGGAGATAGGCCGGCGTGCCCGCGGTCTCGCCCGTGCGCGTCAAGTCGGGGGAGTCGGCGTCGTGCTCCATCGCCAGTCCGAAGTCGAGCAGCACCGGGTCGCCCGACGGCGTCACCATGACGTTCGACGGCTTGACGTCGCGGTGCAAGACGCCGTGCGCATGTGCGGACGCGAGCGCGCGGGCGACCCGGGCAATGCACGTGGCGATCGCCCGAGGCGCGCTGGAGGGGCGCGCTCCTGGCAACGCGATCCAGCGCTCTCCCCGTTCGCGGGCGGACGCGATGCGCCGGCCGAGCGTCAGACCTTCGAGCAAGCGCATGGCGATCCAGGGCTGGCCATCGGTGACGCCGGCGCCGAAGACGGTGCACACGCCCGGATGGTCGAGCCGCGCCGCGAGTGCGGCCTCGCGCTCGAAGCGTGCGCGCGCGGAAGCACTGGCGAGCAGCTCCGGCGGCAGCAGTTTGAGCGCGACGCTGCGGCTCAACGGTTCTTCGACCCCTTCGAGCACGATGCCCATGCCGCCGCGGCCGATCTCGCGCGTGACGCGAAAGGCGCCGACTCGTCTCGGCAGCGTGGGGTCAGGGGCTGTGGTGCGCTGTGCCTGAGCACGTTCGAGCGCCTCGGCGGATTCAAGCGCGTCGAGCAGCTCGGGACCCAACTCGGGATACTCTGCTGCGAACGAGCGCGCCCTGATGGTTGCACCGGCGCGGCGTCGTTCGACGAAGTCCTCGACAACGTCCTCGAACCGGCGTGCGGACTCGCTCATCGTTCGCCGCCTTCGCTGGATTCGAGCGCGCGCAGCGCCGGGCGCATGCGCTGCAGGGCGCGCGAGAATCGTTTGCGGGCCGTGGCCGGGTCGATGCCGAGCTCGGCCGCGGCCTCCTCGTTGGAGAGCTGTTCGAAGAATCGCAGCGCAAGGGTTTCGCGGTCGAGCTCGTCGAGTTGTTCGAGCGCGGCCGTCACGAGTTCGCGCACCTCGACGCGGCGCGCGGCCTGGGTCGGAGTCGTGTGGGTCGAAACCAGCCATTCCGCTGCGGCCGGTGCGTTCACCCCGCTGCGTTCGACGTCGAACGGCCGATCGCGCGCGATGTCGCGCTTCTGCGTGCGCGCGCTTCGCTGGGCGGCCGCCAGGGCCTGGGCCGTCAAGAGTCTCAGCCACACGTGAAATGGATAGCGATCTTGCGCACACCATTCACCGAAGCGTCGCGTGGCCTCGACGAGAGCGTCCTGGACCACGTCTTGGGGATCGAAATGTGGGTGTCGCGCGCGGTCCATGCGCAGCGCCACCATCCGTTCGAGGCGCTCCTGGTACAGAGCGAGCAACTCCGACAACGCCCCTGGGGTGCCGGCTCGTGCCCGTGCGAGGCGTTCGTCGATCTCCGGAGAGTCCATCACCCGTGGACGCGCGATCCAGGCGCATGACCACCCAGGCAGCCTAGCAGCGACTCTCGGGGGGCGGGAAGGGTCGCCCCGGTGGGAAGGTTTTCCTGCGGCTCCGTGTGGGGCGCACGACGCCGCTCCCCGTGGCCTGGGATGCGCGTGGACCTGCCCGGCCGCGCCGGCGCCCGCGGAGCTTGGGAACGTCCGGTCTGGCTGCCCATCCACGGGCGGGCCAAGCGCAAGCCGGGGAAGTGAAGCCGCCAAAAAACCGAGCGGGCCACGCCCCAGGGCGTGACCCGCTCGATGCTGTCACTGGCGCGCGGTCCTTGCGGACCGCGGTGGGGTCACGGGCAAACCGTGTACTCCAGACCGTTCGACAGGGTCACGTTGTTGGGCGCGGCGAAGCCGCTGTCACGGCCCCAGAACTGGCAGTCCACCACCGTGCCGGGCACGGTCAGGGCCGCGAAGGGGTTGCCGCCCAGGTTGCCCGAGGCGAAGGCGTTCATGTCGATCGAGTACGCGCCGGAGCAGTCGTTGGGCGGAGGATTGCCGCCCGAGCTGAGGCCCGGCGTGCGACGCACGGTGGCGGCCACGCAGAGCGTGCCACCGCCGAAGGGCGATGCGGCACGACCCGTGGTCCCGTACAGCAGGAGGCCGGGCTTGTTGTTGATCACGTTGGAGGCCGTGAGCGTGAAGCCCGAGGTCGCCGCCGCGCTGGGCGTGCCGGTGAAGCTGATCGCGGGCAGACAGAAGAGAGAGTTCAGCTTGGCCGTGCAGTAGGTGACCGGCGGGGTGCAGGTGGGGCCGGCGTCGACGCCGCTGACCACCAACGCGAAGTGCGCCTGGGTGTCGGGCGTGGCGCTTACCGTGTTCGTGTTGATGTCGCTGCCGATCACCTGCACCTGCCATGTGCCCGCGGCGGGGTTCTGCACGAACACGTTTTCGACCATGTCGACCGAGTTCGACACGCCACCGGGGGTTGACCACAACCCGGCCGATAGGCCGTTGTTGCCGAAGTAGATTGCGCCTCCAGGGGACGTGACCTTGAGCGTGATGTCATTGAATCGAGTCAGAGTCACGGGCGGGACCTTGCCCGGTTCCCGATAGCACAGCGTCGCGCGGAGCGCCGTCGTGCCACCGCTGACGTTGAGCGGATAGGTGAGCGTCTGCAGGTTCGTGAGGGGATCTGTCTCGTTGACGATGAACATCTTCTGACGGTTGTCATAGACGTTCTTGACGTCGGCGAGGCCCCAGCCCTGCTTGACGCGCGTGAGCCCGGCGGCGGATCCGCCCGCGGTCCAGTCGTAGGGGCTCGCCTGGTTGACCATCATCGCCTTGGCGGTCATGGCATGGGGCCGGTTCTGGAACACCGTGCCGCCGGGAACCGGCAACGTGTTGCCGAAAATCCCCTGGGACCACATCTGGAAGAACAGCCCGAAGTAGCCCGCGGTGATCGGGGTCGCGCCCGAGGTGCCGCCGAAGCCCGAGGTGTAGGTGCTGGTGGTCGTCGTGGTGAAGATGTTGTCGTAGAAGTGCGACAGTTCCGGCTTGATGCGTCCGTCCGCGGCCGGGCCGAAGCTCGCGCCACTGACATTGTCATCGGCCTTCGAAAGCGTGTCGACGTGGTCCACGCCGCCGACCGAGACCATGTTCTTGGCCCAGGCCTGGGGGCGGCAGCTCTGGCTGTTCTGGTTCGACATCGACTGCAGGATCACGATGTCGTTGATGAAGATGATGTCGTCGAGTTCCTGGGACTTCGACGTGTACTGCGTCGTCACCGGATCGCCCCAGGAGTTCGACTGGAACACCGCTTGGAAGTTGAGGCTCGGATTCACCAGATCCGCGGTCAGCTGGTAGCGCGTCAGCGACGTGTCGCCGTAGTCGCTCATGATCGGCTGGCCGTTGTGCAGGAGACCCTTGGCCTGGGCGTTGTTCCCGTTGGCGAAGATCTGACCGCAGGTGGACGTGCCGTGGGAGTCGTTGCTGACCACCCCGTGCGGGATGATCGGCGTGGCACTGAACTCGGGGTGCGCGAATTGCACACCGCCGTCCATCACCTCGCCGCGCACGCCCGTGCCGTCGAACGGCACCGGTGAGCCCAGGGGCTCGATGTAGGTCGCGCCGCTGATCTGGCGCGCGATGTCCATGTCGTTCTCCGGGGCGCCCCAGGGGTCGATGAAGGCGACCTCGTCCATGCCCGCGAGCACCTTGACCATCTCGGGCGAGAGGGTGACCTCGAAGCGGAATCCCTCGGGGATCATCCAGTCGATCGATCCACCCATGGCGACGATGCGCGCCGCGACGAGGTCCTTCTGCGCCTGGCCGCGCTCGAAGACCACGACGTTGTAGCGTGCCGAGGAGGGGATCGAGCCTTGGTTGATGCCGTCCAGGATCAGGCCGTCGACGCGGCACTCACCGTGGAAGCCGCCGATCCAGCGCACGAAGGGCAATTCCGCGGCTTCCGCCCGCGCCATGCCGGGGAGCTTGACCAGATAGCTGTGGGCCCCGACGTAGTCATAAAGGGTCCCGCCGAGGGCGGTGATCGCCGCGCGGAATTCCTCCAGCGGCTGCGTCACGAACTGCACGATGTAAATGTTCTCGGTCGAGGGGAAGAGCGACTTCTCGAAGCTCGGCGCCCCGACCAACGGGTCGAAGCTCGCGCGGCGCAGCTGGATCGTGTAGTCGGTGGCGGTCGAAACCGCGTAGGTGCGGCCGTCCAGGCTGATGGCGTAGTGGGGTGTGGTGAGCCCGTCCTGCGCGCGCGTGTTCCACAGGGCGAGTTTCACCGTGGAATTGGGCACCAGGACGATGCGCGTGTCGCGCACCTCCGATGGCTCTCCGCCCGCGGCCGAAGCAAGGACGGGGGAGAGGCTGAGCATCGCGAGGGCGAAGCCGAGCCGGACGATTCGTGAGGGTGCTTGAAGGGCCATCCGCGGAATGCTCCTGAGAGAGGTCGAGATCCTGGGGGGGTAGGCCACGCCGCAGCCCCCGGGGTGAGTGGACACCCCGGACGTCCGCGGCCGGCCCATCCGGACCCCCTCAAGGCTAGCGCGGATTTGGGGTCATGCACGGCCGGGCTCTTCGGAAGTGTCTTCCGAGCCGGGCCGAGGGGGGCGGGGGGGGCGGGGCGGGGAAGAAGCGGGCCCCCGGGGGCCAGATGGCTTCCCGGGGGCCCGACCACACCGGAGCTGCGCGGCGCCCCCACAGACGCCGCGCCTGCCCCGTCCCTTGCCTGTTCAGCCGTTCATCGCAGGCCCTGCATCCAGCGGCCCTCGACCCAGATGCGCTCGGTCACCGTGCGCCACGTACCCGGGTCCTTCACCGTGCGCCAGGTGGCCGGAGCCACTTCGATGCGTTCGACGTGCAGCCTGCCGCAGTAGTCCCGCCAGGTCCGGGTCTCGTAGACCGCGGGCACATATTCCTGGCGGACGCACCCCGGCACGAAGACTTGCTTTTCCACCAGGGCGTAGTGGCCGGGCACCCACACTTGGGGCGGCGGGCAGTGGGGCGGAGCGACGACCACGGGCGGCTTGCAGTGGGGCATGCCGAATCCCACGCCGATCCCCACGGAGACGTGCCGGCCGTGCTTGCCGAAGCCCACGGAGATCTTCTGGGCTTGGGCCTCGGGGGCCGCGAGGGCCAGCACGAGCGGGAGGGCGAGGCAGGCCTGCGCGCAGCGGGCCAGGGGAGTGCGAAGGATGGCGTTCATGGGGGGTGCTTTCTGTCGCGGCGCAGGACCGCGGCGCCGGGTAGATAGCGAAGACCGTGCCAACGCCGGCCTTCCGCGCCTGGGTGCCCTCTTCTGCCCGCGCGGGGCCCCCAGGGGCAGGCCAGGGGCCCCGCGGACGCGGGCGGAGGCCGCGCACCGGGGCCGCGGAGGGGGGCCGCGGAGGGGGGGAGCCGCAGGGGCACGGGCCCGGGGGATTCTCGAGACGCCCACGGCCGCGGGCTCCGTGCCGGGCCCCCTGTCCACCCCGGGGGTCAGCCCCTGATCTCCCCGGGGCACACCCTTTGGCCGATTGGAGTTCCGGGGTCTCCGCTATAGATAGGAGCCGGGATCGCCCCGCGGACGCGGCGAACTCACCCCGATGACCGTTCGGTTCCAAGACTACTACCAGACCCTGGGGGTCCCCCGCGCGGCCAGCGCGGAGGAGATCAAGCGCGCCTACCGCAAGCTGGCGCGCCAGTGGCACCCAGACGTCAACAAGTCCCCCGAGGCCAGCGACAAGTTCAAGCAGATCACCGAGGCCTACGAGGTGCTCAAGGACCCCAAGAAGCGCGGTCTCTACGACCGGCTGGGGGCCAACTGGCGCGCGGGCGAGGAGTTCACGCCGCCGCCGGGCACGCCGGGGTACGAGGCCTTCGCGGGATTCGGCAAGGGCTTCCGCGGCAGCGGGGGAGGGTTCGCCGAGGGGCAGGACCTCTCGGGCTTCAGCGACTTCTTCGAGGCCTTCTTCGGCGGTGCCCAGAATCACGCCGGACGCGGAAAGCGCCGGGGCCCCCAGGGACCACGGGCCGGTGGGAGCCGCGGCGCCGCCCGGGAAGTGCCCGCCACCGAGGCCGTCCTGCCGATCACCGTGGAGGAGGCCGTGCGGGGCGGTCGGCGAGAGTTCCGCGTGGACCACCACGACGAGGGGCCCTCGATCAGCCTCAAGATCCCGGCGCTCAGCGTGCCGGGCACCGTGATGCGCCTCGCGGGACAGGGGGAGCAGGACCCCTTCGGCGGTCCCCGCGGGGACCTGCTCGTGCGCCTTGAGCTCGCCGAGCACGCGCGCTTCCGTCACCTGGGCGACGACCTCGTGGCGCGCGTGGAGATCTCGCCCCACGAGGCGGTGCTCGGCGCCAAGATTGACCTTGCCCTGGTGGAGGGCACGGCCACCCTTTCGGTGCCGCCGGGCACCCAGAGCGGCACGCGGCTGCGCCTGCGGGGCCAGGGGCTCCCCAAGCGGGGCGGGGGACGCGGCGACCTGTTCGCCGAAATGGCGATCGTGATCCCCGAGCACCCCAGCGCCAAGGAACGGGAGCTGTACGGCGAGCTCGCGGCCCACTCCACGCCGATTCGCCGCGCCCGCGAATCATGATCGAGCTTTCCGCGGCGGCGATCGCGCTCCACGGGGCGGCCCCGGCGCGCGAGATCCGCTTCACGGTGCCCGCGGGCTTCGCCGTGGGGCCCGCCGCGGTCCTGGAGGGTTCGTTCCTTTCGATCGCCTTCGCCGCCGACGGCTCCGCCTACGTGGGCCGCGAGGGCGCATCCATCGCGCGCTGCGTCGATCCCGACGGGGACGGCCGTTTCGTCGAGGATCCGGGGGCCGTTTCCTGCGGCCTCGTCGACGTCCAGGGCCTGTGGTGCGAGCCCGGCGCCGCGCCGGCCCTGTGGGCCGTGGGCTCCCTGGAGGGCGAGAGCGGCGTGTGGCGCATCCCGCTCGCCGACGGACGGCAGGCGGGGGAGTGCCGCCGCGAGTTCGCCTTCACCGCGGTGGGGGAGCACGGCCCCCATGCCCTGGTGCCGGGACCCGACGGCGCGCTGTACGTCGTCGTCGGCAATCAGTCGGCCTTCAGCGACGCGGCGAGCCACCTCGAGGGCTTTTGGCGCGGCGACGAAGGCCGGCTGCTGCGGCCCTATCCCGATCCCCTGGGCTTCGGCACCGAAGTCCGCTACCCCGGCGGGTTCGTCGCGAGGCTCGACCTGCGGCAGCGCAGTTGGCAGTTCGTCACGGTCGGGTTGCGCAACGTCTACGACGTGGCCTTCGATGCCCACGGAGCCCTCTTCGGGGTCGACAGCGACATGGAGTGGGACCTGGGCCTTCCCTGGTACCGGCCCGTGCGATTGCTGGAGCTCGTGGAGGGCGGCGACTGCGGCTCGCGGGCTGGATCGGGCGTGATTCCGGCCTGGTGTCCCGACACGCTCTCCTGCGTGCTCGAACTGGAGCGCGGTTCACCCACCGGCGCGGTCTTTGGCACGGGGACCAGGTTCCCGGAGCGCTGGAGGACGGCACTCTTCAGCGGGGACTGGGCCGTCGGGAAGATCCTGGCCCTTTGGACCGGTCGCGACGGGTCGGGCCTGCCGCAGAGCCGCGAGACCTTTCTGTCCGCGGATGGGCCGCTTCCGGTCACCGACCTCGAGGTCGCTCCGGATGGGTCGCTGTGGTTCCTGACCGGGGGTCGCGGCACCCGGGGCGGGCTCTATCGAGTCACCTGGGAAGGCGAGGCTCCGGCGGCCGGCGCCGCGGGCGGGCTTTCCAACTCGAGGCGCGCCACCCAGCGACTGGAGCGCGAGGCCCGCGATCTGGCCCAGGGACTCCTCGCTCCGGACCCTTCCGAGTCCCGTGCCGTGATCCGCGATCCCCGGCGCGACGACTGGTCGGTGGCCCTCCGGTGCCTTTCCGCCCGCGGCCTCGAAACCGGGTTCACGGAGATCGAGCTCCTGGCCTCCTCGGAAAATCCGGGAGAGCGCCTCGCGGCCCTGTACCTCCTTTCCCTCTCGCCGCGCGATCCCGCCCGAGTGGCGCGCCTTGGTGAGCTGGGCCTGGAGCTGCTGCGTTCGTGCGAGCAGGAAGAGACTCCCTCCGCCGAGAGGCTGTTGGGTGTCCTGCGCGGTCTGGAGCTGGGCCTCGCCCGCCAGGGGAATCCGGAGGCCGGTGCGGCGGAAGCGCTCGGCGCGGCGCTCGTCTCGCGCTTTCCCCACGGCGATCCGCGCGTCAGCATGCAGCTCGCGCTGCTGCTGGCGCACCTCGACGAGCCCCGCGCGCTGGGGTCGCTGCTCACTGGCCTCGAGAAGGCCCCCCAGGAGGAGGCGATCCACTACGCCGACTGTGCGCACCGGATGACGCGCGGTTGGGACGGGGAGCGGCGCCTGCGGCTGTTCTCCTGGTTCGCGCGTTCCTCGGCCTACACGGGCGGCGTGTCGCTTCCCGGCTACCTCTCGGCCATGCGCGCGAGCTTCGTCGCGGGACTGTCGAGCGTCGAATGCGACACCCTGGCGCAGGGCCCGGGGCTGGACGCGGAGAGCCTGGCGCTGCTCTGTTCCCAATTGCCCCCGGAGCGCGCTCGCGCCCACTTCCCGCGGGTCGAGGCCGAGCTCGCGCGGCTCGTGCCGCGGGCCTTCGGCACGCGGGAGCAGGCCCAGAAGGATGCGGCGCTGCGGACCCTGGCGAAGCTCCCGCTCGAGGAGGTCCCGCTGCTCGCCCGAAGACTCGCCGACGAGCAGGGGGACGCCCTGGAAGCGCCCTGGGAGATTCTCGCGCGCAGTCCGCAGGGCGGCGATTTCGAGCTCTGGCTGCGGGCCCTGGTGTCGCCCTCGTCCACCAAGCGCGAGCGGGCCCTGGAGGCCTTGAAGCGCATTCCGCGCTCGCCCTCGGGCGCCGAGAGCTGGCGCTCCCTGTTGGATCACGCCCATGAACTCGGCCCCGCGCCGGGGCCGGGAATTGGCGCGCATGATCTCGCGCTGGACCGCCTCCACGGAGCCGCAAGCCCCCGAGGATCCGCTGGAGACGGCCGAGAGCTTCGAGCGCGCGCGGCTCGCCGCCGAGGCCTGGTACCGGGAGGCCTATCCCACGGGTCTGCCTCCCATGGAACTGGACGCCGCGCCGCGCTGGACGGAAGCGGAGATCGCGGCCTTCCTGGAGCGGGCCGCCCCGCGTCCGGGCGATCCCGACGTGGGACGCGCCGTGTTCGAGGCCGCCGGATGCGCGGCCTGCCATGCCGTGGGCTCGACCCCCGCGGGAGACCCCTTGGGCTTCGGGCCGGACCTGGCGGGCGTCGCCGAGCGCCTTTCGCGGGCGGAACTTCTGGCCGCGATCCTGGCGCCCTCGCGCGTGGTCTCGGACCAGTACCGAGCCAGCATCGCCCTGACCAAGGACGAGCGCCTGTTCGAGGGTTTCGTCACTGTCCGCGATGCCGACGGGATCGAGCTTCGGACCCTCGGCGGCGAGAGCGTGCGCATCGACTCCGACGAGCTCGAATCCCTGGGCCCCTCCACGCGCTCGCCGATGCCCGAGGGACTGCTGGAGAGTCGCACGCTGGAGGAGATCCGCGACCTGTTCGCCTACCTGAAGGAGGGTCGCGGCAGCGCGGGCGCGCGCGTTTGGGCGCCCCTGTTCGGCAACTCCGGACTCAAGGGCTGGGACGGCGACAGCGCGGTCTGGAGCCTGCGCGGCGGACTGCTCAGCGGCCGCTCCCAGGGACTGGCGCAGAGTTCCTACGCCCTGGCGCCGCTGCCCGACCGCGATCTGTGCGTGGAATTCGACGTGTTCCTGCCGCCCGGCGCCAACTCCGGCCTCGCCTATCGCGCCCGGCGCCGCGATCGCGACCCGGAGCCTCTGGCCGACCCGTCGGGATTCCAGGCGGACCTGGGCCAGTCCCATTGGGGCTCGCTCTACGTGGACGGTCGGGGAACCGTGGCCAGGCCCGACCCCGCCGCCCTGGAGGCCGCGCTGGATCGTCGAGGCTGGAACCACGTGCTGGTTCGCTTCCGCGGCGAGGCCCACAGCATGGAGATCAACGGGCTGGAGACCTACTCGGCCCAGGTCAGCGCACCGGAGGGGGCGCTGTTCGGGTTCCAGGTGCACCAGGGCAAGCCCATGCAGGTGCGCATCGCCAACGCGCGCTGGCGCACACCCTGAGGGATACTGCCCCGCATGGCTGGGGATTTCGCGCCGGCGGCGCCCAAAACCGGCCCGGGCGGCCCCCCCGAGGCCGATTTCCGCATCGCAGGCCATCGCGCGCGTAAAGCCCTCTGGCGAAATGGCTTGCGGTGATTTCCGCAGCCATGCGGGGCACTATCGACCGGGCTCAGCGGGAATGGAGCACGCGCTCGAGGTCCAGCAGCAGGGGATCGAGGGGATCCACCTTGCGGGCCCGCTCCAGGAGCAGGCGGGCCTCGTCGGGTTCGGCCAGGTTGGCCAGGCACAGGGCCAGGCTCGAGAGCACGGTGGGGGAGTCGGGCATCGAGGCTTGCAGGGCGCGGAAGACGAGCTTCGCCCGCGCGAACTGACTCTGGTCGAGCCAGCCCTTGCCCACGCGCGCGGCGTCCAGGGGCGAGCGCGACACCAGGGCCGCCACGGCTTCGGTCAACTCGCCCAGGTCGGTGGGCGGGGACCACAGGAGCTGGTCGCCCTGGGCCTGCAGGTCCTCCGGTTGCCAGGCCAACAGGAGTTCGTTCATGGCGAAGGCCCGCGCCCGGTCTCCCTGGGCGGTGAAGGCGCGCTTGTGGCCTCGCAGGGCCTGGGCCTGGGGCTCGCCCCAACCCCAGGTGGTGATCAGGCGCGCGGTGAAGCGCGGATCGAAGGCGGCGTGGATCGCGTCCATGGGCCGTCCCGCGCCGCTGGCCTTGAGCGCGTAGAGGTCCCGGGGGGCGCCGAACTCGAGCTTCAGGTTCCCGTCCGTGTTGACGCTGCCGTCGCCCACGTTGGAGCACAGGGTCCGAAGGCCTTGGTCGTCCAGCATCAGCACGCTGAGCAGCAGGGCCCGCACATCGGAGCTTCCGAAGTAGCGCAGCAGGTCCTGCTGCACGTCCGGCATGGCGTCGATGGCCGTCTGGGCGTCGTCGAGCTGCGACACCGGCGGAACGATCGGCGCCTCCGAGCACAGGAGCAGCGTGTCGTAGTCGTTGATGCGCAGCAGGGTCACGCTGGGGAACGCCTCCAGGACCGTGCGAGCCACCAGGGCGTACTGGGAGGCCGAGAGGCCGTAGGTCTGCAGCCACTGCACGAGCATCCCGTTGGGCGCAAGTCGCCCGCGGGCGGCGGCGTAGAACTCGCGCGTGTAGAGATTGGAAATCCCGGCGATCCAGGGGTTGCTGGGTTCGGAGACGATCAAGTCGAAGCGCGAGTCCGCGCCCTGCGAGAACGACTGGACGAAGTTCCGGCCGTCATCGACCACCGGGCGGAAGCGCGGCGAGGCGTGGGGATTCTTGTTCTCGGGAGCGAAGCTCCGCGAGGCCTCCAGGATCGCCGGCTCCAGCTCGCAGCAGGTGACCAGGGTTTCGGGAAACAGCAGGGTCGCGCCGGCGGTCGTGCCCGAGCCCATGCCGATCACGAGCACCCGGCGCGCCTTGGGCCGCAGCATCATCGGAAAGTAGGCCGCGCCCAGTTGCATCGGCATGTCCTCCCAGTTGGAGGCATCCACCTTGCCGTTGACGCGCAGGTTCTTGACTCTCGGCGGCGCGCCCGGCGTCGATGCGTCGGCGTCGAACTCCAGGGCGAGCACGTTGGCGCTGGAACCCTCCGTGAAGGACAGCACGCGGGAGCGGTCTCCGGAGAGCGCCGCCTCGACGTTCGCGCCGTAAAGGTAGAGCCCCAGGTTCGTGCCGCGCGGATCCTCTGCGCGCCAGGGCAGGAACAGCAGGCCCACGCAAGCCAGGGCCGACGTCAGGTGCGCTTCACGGCCCTTCCAGCGCGGAGCGAGCACGCACAAGAGCGCCAACACGTAGCAGCACAGGGCCAGCACCACCACGCCCTCGCCGCCCACGGCGGGCAACAGCAGGGTCGAGGTCAGCAGGGCTCCCGCGATGCTGCCGAGCGTGTTCCAGCCGTAGACACGGCCCACGCTGGCGCCTGCGTCGGCGCCGCGCGGCCCGTCACCACGGGAAGTGCCGACGGAAGTGCCGCCCGACTCGCACAGGGCGATCAACGCGGGAAAGCACAGACCCATGGCGAAGGTGGCGATCCCCACCAGGGCCGCGCTGGTGGAGAGGCAGAGGAAGGAGTTGAACCAGGCACTGGCCCGGGCCTCCACGAAGGAACCGGCGAGGCGCGCCAGGGCGGGCTCCAGCCAGCGACCCGCCAGCGTCCCCAGGCACACGAGCAGCACGCAGAGCGCCACCGCGTTGCGTGGGTCGCCGAAGCGCCGGCGAGCCAGGGCATAGCACAGGCTTCCCGCCCCCAGTCCCGCGATGAATACGACCACCAGGGCCGAGAAGGCGTGGGTCGTGGCTCCCACCAACAACGCCAGTTCACGACCCCAGGTCATTTGCAGGGCCAGGGAGCCGAAGCCCGTGAGCAGCGCCGCCCCGTGGATGGCCCAGCGGGGAGCGGGCTCCGCCGTGGGCCCCCCGGGCGCGGACGCCGCGAGGCTCGCGCTGGACTGGCCGGCTCCCGGTGCCTCTGGAACTGGCGACGATTCCGTGCGCCGGTCGGTGACCAGGGCCAGGAGTCCCACTCCCGCGCTGAGGGCCAGGGCCGCGAGATTGGTGCCGTCGAGGCCCAGGCTCGGGAGCAGGTGGAAGCCCGCCAGCCAGGCGCCCGCCGACGCTCCCGCCGCGTTGGCGGCGTAGAGCCAAGCGGAGGACAGGCCCGTGGAGCGGCCGTGGCTCGCGAGCCAGCGCACGAGCAACGGCAAGGTGGCGCCCATCAGCATGCACGCGGGCGCCAGGGTGAGGAACGTGATTCCCACGCGCACGGCGGACAAGAGCAGCGGCTGCTCGGCCAGGGCGGGCGTCGCGGCGCTCGCCATGCGCGCGCACCAGGGCGTGATCCAGGGCACGCACAGGGCCCAGGCGGCGATGCCGAATTCGCAATACGCGTAGGCCGAGAGCGGCCGCGCCATGCGGTCCGCGCGCCTGCCGAACCACCACGCGCCCAGACCCAGGCCCGCCAGGAACGAGGCCACGACGCTGGCCATGGCGAGGGACGAGGAACCCCACACGTGGGAGAAGCGCTTGAACCACAACACTTCGTAGGCGAGCGCCGAAGCGCCGGAGAGCACGAAGCAGATCGTGGCGACGATCTCGACCTGGCGTTGGCGTGCGGTCTCTTGCATGACCTAGGTCGGCCGGGCTCCGGGGGCGAGGGCTCCCGGGGGCTAGGGCTTCGAGGGCGGCCTCGGCACCGCTGGCCTTGGGGCGAAAACCCTGCTCGCGCAGGGCTTCCGCCAGGCACTCGAGCACCAGAGCGACGTTGCGCGCCGAGGCGCCGTGCCCCATGGTCCCGATGCGCCACATGCGGCCCTTCTGGGCCCCCAGCCCGCCGGAAATCTCGATGTCGAAGCGCGCCAGGAGGCGCTTGCGCAGCGGCAGATCCTCGATGCCGGCGGGCACGCGAATCGCGGTCACCTGGGACAGGGCGTGCTCGTCCGACGTGAACAGCTCGAGCCCCAGGGCCCTCACGCCCGCGCGCAGGGCGCGGCCCACGGCGCGGTGGCGCTCGAAGCGCGCGGCAAGACCCTCCTCGTGGGCCAGTCGACAGGCCTCGTGCAGCGCCATCAGCAGGTTGGAGCAGATCGTGTGGTGGTAGCCGCGCTCGCCGGCCCAGAAGCGCATCAGCAGATTCATGTCGAGGTAGAAGGAGCGCACCTGCTTCTCGCGCTCGGCGATGCGTCGGGCGGCGCGCGGGGAGAAGCTCACCGGCGCGAGCCCCGGCACGCAGGAGAGGCCCTTCTGGGAGCAGGAGTAGGCCGCGTCGATGCCCGCGAGGTCGAAATCCACCGGCATGCAGCCCAGGGAGGTCACGGCGTCCACGAGGAAATAGGCGTCGAGCTCCCGCGCCAGCTGACCCATCGGCGCGAGGGGCTGGGCCACGCCCGTGGAGGTCTCGGCCTGGACGGCGCACAGGTGGTGCACGCGATTCCCCGCCGCCGCGTCCCGCAGCTTCGCCAGGTCCGCGGGACGGCCCCACTCGTGCTCCACCAGGATGACCCGGGCGCCGACCCGGCGGGCCACCTCGGCCATGCGGGCCCCGAAGTAGCCTCCGCTCGACACCAGCACGCACTCGCCGGCCTCCACCAGGTTCGCGAGCACGCCCTCCATGCCCGACGTGCCGGTGCCCGAGAAGGCCAGGGTCCAGGGGTTCGCCGTGCCGAAGATCGGCCCCAGGAGCCCCGTGATCTGGTCCTGGACCTCCAGCAGCAACGGGTCCAGGTGCCCGACCGTGGGGCCCGCCAGCGCTCGCATCACGGACGGGGCGACCGGCGAGGGGCCCGGCCCCAGCAGCAGTCGTTCGGGGGGCGTGCGGGCGGCGGGGAAGGGCACGGTCGGGCGGGTGGCCGGGGGAGGTTCCATGGGGGGCGCCAGTTTGCCTGGAGGCATTCACCGGCGCGAACCCCCATTTTGGCCTGGGCGGCTCCCATGGGATCGGGTTCCGTCCTAACAGGGGCGGCGCGCCCCCCGTAGGCCCCAGTCCTGTCCCACGCCCCGAAAGGCCCCATGTCCCGCCGCAGCAGCTCACGACCGACCGACGCCGAATTGGAGATCCTGCGCGTGCTTTGGCGCCGCGGCACCCTTTCCGTGCGCGAGGTCCACGACGAATTGAACCTGCTGCGGCCCACCGGCTACACCACGGCCCTGAAGCTCCTGCAGATCATGACGGAGAAGGGCCTCGTGCGCCGGGACGAGAGCAGCCGGGCCCACCTGTACGAGGCCGTGGAATCCCAAGAGGGCACCCAGGGCCGGCTGGTGCGCGACCTCGCCGAGCGCGCCTTCGGCGGATCGGCCACGGAGCTCGTGCAGCGGGCCCTGAGCACGACCCCCGCCAGCGCGGGCGAGTTGGCCACGATTCGGCGCTGGATCGAGGACCTGGAGCGCAAGTCCCCCTGAGCGAGCAGCCGCTCCCCCCGGGGGGCGGCGCCCGGCGAACCCAGCCATGCAAGCGGCCGCGAGCTTCCAGGGGGGTGGGCGGCTGGCAGGCCTTGGCCCACGCCGCGTGCTGGACCCTGGTCCACTCCCTGTGGATCGGCGCGTCCCTGTGCGCGCTGCTGCATGGTCTCCTGCGCTTCACCCCCGGGCGGCGGGCGCGCCTGCGCTACGGCGCCTGCCTCTCGGCTCTCTTCGCCGTGCCCCTGGCAGCGGCCTGGACCCTGACGGCCGAGCTGTGGGGGGACGACGGCGGCTCCTGGCTCGGGGCCGGGCCGGAAGGGACGGCCCCCGGGGCGGCGGCGTGGGGTGCCTGGTGGATCGACCTGGGTGCCCTGGTGGCGGCCGCCGAGGACCTGCGCGCCCTGTGCACCGAGTTCCTCGAGCCCGCCGAGGGCTGGATCGCCGCCGGTTGGACGGTCCTCGCCGCCCTGGCCCTGGCGAGGCTCGTGGGTGGCTGGACCTGGCTCGCCCGCGGAAACGCGAGGGACCTCACGCGGGCGAGCCCCAGGCTCCAGGCACGGCTCGCGCGACTGGCGCGGCGGCTCTGTCTGGCGCGCTCCCCGGGGCTGTACTGGAGCCGCCGCGCGGACGTGCCCATGGTCGTGGGGGTGCTTCGCCCCCGCGTCGTGCTGCCCGCGCGCATGGTGGGTGAAGCCCTGCGCGGGCGCCTCGACACCGTGCTGCTCCATGAATTGGGGCACGTGCGTCGGCGCGACGGCCTGGTGCGCGCGTTGGAGGCCGTCTGCGGGGCGCTCTTCGTCTTCCATCCGTTCCTGCACTGGATCCAGTCGCGTGTGGCGCGGGAGCGGGAGCACTGCTGCGACGATCTGGCCCTGGAGGGAGGGGCGGATCGCGTGCTCTACCTGCGCACCCTCGCCCGACTGGAAGCCGCGCGCGCCGCCTGGAAGCGCTCCACGATCCTGGACGCCTGCACGCCCTCCATGGCCGCCGCTTCCCTGTTCGGCCGCGACGGAGAGCTCTTGGAACGGGCGCGACGCCTCGCCGGGGCCGCCCCCGCCCCGGGCCGCTTCACCCTGGCGCGGGCCGCCGGTGCCCTGGCCGTGGGCGGCGTGGGCCTGGCCTTCGGCGCCGTGCCCACCCACGATCGCCTTCCCTACGGCATCGTCTACGGCCTGGCGATCGAGGGGCTGGCGGAACCGTACGAGGGCCTCGACCTGCGCTTCGGCCGTGAGATCGAGCACGTGGAGCTCGAGGGCCGCTGGGTGTTCTCCGTGGATTCGGAGACGGCCGTCCACGGGCCCCAGGGGCGCGACCTCTGGACCGTGAAGGGCGTGCCCGCATCGCCGGCGCTGCTCGCCGAAGCAGGGCTCCTCGCCGCGGAGGCGGCTCAAGCAGGGCCCGCGAGTTCGGCCGCGGCCACGGCGCAGGAATTCGAGGATGGGTTGCTCCTCGACCGGCACTTGCTGCTCGACGTTTCGTTCCCGGAGGGAGCGTCGGCGGCCGTCCAGACCACCGTCCTGCTGCGCGGCAAGCCGCCCGCGGGCGTTCTGGGGAAAGAACTCGGGCGTCCGCTCCGAGTTCGCGGGATGCGGCTGACCCGCCAGCGCTAGGACGGCTCGCGCGCCGCGAAGGCGCGGTCCAGCAGCGCGAGCAGCGTCCGCGGCGTTTGGGCACCGTCGGCGCCGGCGAGGAAGCGGCCCTCACTATCCACGAACAGCACGAAGGGCAGCGTCATGGCATCGGGCAGGTGCTCGGCCAGGGCCAGCACCTCGTCCTCGGGATCATCGCAATCGGAAGCGAGACCCACGCAGGCGGCCTGGACTCGCGCGGCCACGGCGGGATGGGGAAGAACGCCCTGCACCAGGGCGCGGCAGTTGCCTCACAACTCGCGACCGAATTCCACCAGCACGATGCGGCTCTCCGCCCGCGCCCGGGCCAGGGCATCGGCCCAGCGGGTGCTCCAGTCGAGTGTGCCCCGGTCGTCGAAGTGGGGGTGGGGCCTGCGGTGGGAGGGCTCCCCCGGCGGGTGTCCGGGGAGCTGGGTCGGGTTCGAGTCGTGCATGGCGTGGGATTCCCGCGGCTGCGGCCCGGGCCTGTGGGCGCCGGTCCGCGGGCGGGCTCCTTCGGCCCGTTCGGGCCGGGACTCAAGCCCCCGAGGCCGGAGTGTCGAGCCAAGGGCGGGCCTCCCCAGGCCGAGCCCCGTCCCAGGCCCCAGCGAGCGAACCTCCCCATGGCCCAGCCCGATCCCCGACCCGCCGACATCCAGGCCGCCGCCACCGATGACCGGAGGCGCGCGGAGCGTCGTCCCTCCGAATCGCGGATGTCGATCAGCGTCCCCGAGCAGGTGCTCGAGGGGCGCGTGGAGAACACCTCCGAAAGCGGTCTGTTTCTGTTCGCCGAGGGGCGCGTGACCGTCGAGGTCGTGATCGCCGGCGAACGACGCCGCGGCCGTCTCGTGCGACTGCAGACCATCAACGGCCGCGAGACCGGTCTGGCGATCGAGCTCGACCGCGCCTAGGAACTCGCCGCGGGACCGGCGCACCCCGCGGGCCACGGAGCACGCCGGCGCGCCCCGGAGTGTGACGGGGCGTGCCGAGATTCAGGACGTGTCCTGGACCCGACCCTCAGGGCATGCGGTCGAGGAAGTAGCCGGGCAGGCAGCCCATGGCCAGCACGAAGACCGCGCACACCGCCGTGGCCAAGGCCATGGGCAGGGCGGCGGGATGGGCCGTCGCGGGCGTCCCGGTCTTGCTCTCGGGCTCCATGTACATGGCCACGATCACGCGCAGGTAGTACGCCATGCCCACCACCGACAGCAGGGCGCCGATCACCGTCGCGGCCACGAAGCCGGAGCGGTAGGAGACGCTGAAGACGAACCACTTGCCCAGGAAGCCGCCGGTGGCCGGGATGCCGCCCAGGGAGAGCATGAACAGGGTCATCGCCGCCGCCACGAAGGGCCGGCGCTGGGCCAGACCCTTGAGGGATTCGAGGGTCGTGGCCCGTTCGCCGTCGTGCTCGATGGAGGCCAGCAGTCCAAAGGCTCCGGCGGCCGTGAAGACGTAGGCCGCCAGGTAGAACATGGCGGCGTCCACGGCTTCCTTGTGCAGCAGGTCGCCCCTCAGGTAGCCCGCCACCACCAGCAGGATCGTGCCCGCGTGGGCGATGCCGGAGTAGGCCAGCATGCGCTTGACGTCCTTCTGCACCAGGGCGCCCAGGTTGCCGATGGCCATCGTGATCACCGCGATGGCTGCGATCAGGCCCGCCTGGGCGGGGGGGATCAGGAAGGCGCTGGAGAGCAGGAAGGCGAAACCCGCGGCCTTGGTGCCCGTGGCCATCAGGGCGGTCACCGGCGTGGGGCTGCCCTCGTACACGTCGGGCACCCACAGGTGGAAGGGGAACACGCTGACCTTGAAGAACACGCTGGCGAGCACCAGGCCCACGCCGCTCACGAACAGCGGCGAGGCGTGTTGCACGCCGCGCAGGTCGGCGAAGGTCACGCTGCCGCTCGCCATGTAGATCAGGCCCGCGCCGTAGAGGAAGAAGGCCGCGGCGAAGGCGCCCAAGAGGAAAGCACTTGAGCCCGGCCTCGATGGAGCGCGCCTGATTGCGGCGGAAGGCCGCCAGGGCGTAGAGGGGGATCGAGAGCGTTTCCAGGCCCACGAAGAACACGATCAGGTCCTGGGCGCCGGCCATCATCGTCATGCCGAGCGGCGTCACCAGCATCAGGAAGTCGTGCTCCAGCTGGTAGGGACGATCCTCGCGGTAGTAGTGGATGCTGAACATCCACGACAGCAGCGTGGCCACCGAGAACAGCACACCCCACAGGGCGCTGGTCTTGTCGGCGACGTAGGTGTTGGCCAGCACCGGGCCGATGGGCGCGCTCCAGATCCGGAACTGCAGCACGGCCGCGCCGATGAGCGTGGCCGCCATGATCAGCTGGCGCGCGCCGGCCAGCGGGCGGATCACGGCGCACAGGAGCACGAGCACCGCCCCCGCCGCGAGCGTGAACAGCGGCCCCATGGCCTGCATCGCCCGGTCGTCGAACATGGTCAGGATGGACTGCGGGTTCATCGTTGTTGAGCGTTCTGGACGGCGCTCGCCGCGCGCGGATCGAGGGACTGGCCCAAGGGGCCGGCGGCCGGGCGCTCGAGGCCCGCGGTGAAGGTGCGCGCCGCCTCGCAGCGTCGCACGATGACGTCGATGGCCGGCTGGGACTTGGCCAGGAAGGGCGTCGGGGACACGCCGATCCAGACGATGAAGACCACGATCGGCACGAGGGTCGCGATCTCGCGCGGCGACAGATCCCTGAGTTCCTTGTTCTCGCGCTTGGTCAGGGGCCCGAACAGCACGCGTCGGGTGGCCACCAACAGGTAGACCGAGCCGAAGATCACGCCCAGGACGCCGACCACGGCCAGCACGCGCTGGGCGTCGAAGGCGCCCTTGAGGATCAGGTACTCGCCGATGAAGCCGTTGAGTCCCGGCAGCGCGGCCGAGGACAGCACGGCGATCACCAGGAAGATCGCGAACAGCGGCATGGACTGGGCCACGCCGCCGAATTCGTCGAGGGCGCGCGTGTGGCGGCGCTCGTAGATCATGCCCACCAGCAGGAACAGCATGCCCGTGGACAGGCCGTGGTTGACCATCTGCAGCATGCCGCCCTGCAGCCCGGCGGAGGACAGGGCGAACATGCCCAGGATCACGTAGCCCAGGTGGCTCACCGAGGAGCAGGCGACCAGGCGCTTCAGGTCGTTCTGGGCCATGGCCAGGAATGCGCCGTAGACGATGCCCGCGGCCCCCAGGACCATGAACAGCGGGGCCCACTGCACCGCGGCGCCGGGGAACATGGCGATGCAGAAGCGCAGGAGGCCGTAGGTGCCCATCTTGAGCAGCACGCCCGCCAGCACCACCGAGCCCGAGGTCGGCGCCTCCGTGTGGGCGTCCGCGAGCCAGGTGTGGAAGGGCATCACCGGCACCTTGATCGCAAAGGCGAGGGCGAAGGCACCGAACAGGTAGCCCTGGGTCGAGAGCGGCAGGGAGGAGGCCTGGTCGGTCAGGGCCGCGATGTCGGAGGTGTTGAAGCGATAGAGCATCGCGATCACCGCGACGAGCATCACCAGCGACCCGGCCAGCGTGTACAGGAAGAACTTGATCGTGGCGTAGATGCGTCGCTCGCCGCCCCAGATGCCCACCAGGAAGTAGAGCGGGATCAGGGACACTTCCCAGAAGAAGTAGAACAGCACCAGGTCCAGGGACAGGAACACGCCGAGCATGCCCGTCTCCATGACGAGCATCCAGACCATGAACTCCTTGACGCGCTTCTCCACGTGTCCCCAGGTGGACAGGATCACGATCGGCATCAGGAGCGCGGTCAGCGCGACCATCAGGAGCGAGAGTCCGTCCACGCCCAGCTTGAACTGGATCGCCGGACCGTCGCGCCACTGGAACCAGGGGATCTGCACCACCTGCTGGGCGCCCAGCGTGGCGACGTCGAAGCGCTGGTAGGCCAGGACGCCGAGCACCGCCGCGGCCAGGGTGGCGCCCAGGGCGATCATGCGCTGGGCTCCCTCGGCGGCGCGCGGAGTCAGGAGCACCAGCGCGGCGCCGAGGAGCGGCAGGAACGTGAGCCAGGTCAGCAGGTCCATGGGCTCAGCTCCACATCCAAAGGAAGACGATCCCGGTGGCGCCCAGGCCGATCCAGATCGCGTAGGTCTTGATTCGGCCGTCGGTCAGCGTGCGCAGGGCCCCGCCGGTGGCGCGCGCCAGGGCGCCCGTGCCGTTGACCGCCCCGTCGATGCCGAACTGGTCGATCACCACGTAGGTGACGAAGGACAAGAGCTTGAGCGGCTGGACGATCTTCTCGGCGTACGTCGTGTCGATCCTCCAGGCGTCGCCGAGGAAGCCGGCCAGGGCCGGACGGTTGCGCTCGCGGTCGGTGTCCTTCTGGATCCCCGCCTTGTAGGCGTGGAAGCCGCGGTGGGCGAAGAACAGCGCCACGGCCGAGCCGACCCCCAGCAGCACCCATTCGGTCAGGTGCGACGGGTGGGGCAGGTGGCCGTCGTGGTGGCCCGCCAGGATCGCGCGGCCGGGTTCCAGCACGGGCTCGAGCCAGTGCTCCAGGGCGTGGGTCACCTGGAACACCGGCGGGAGTCCCAGCACTCCGCCGAGCACCGAGAGCACGGCCAGCACCATCAGCGGCACGGTCATCACCGCCGGCGACTCGTGGGGGTGCACGTGCTTCGCGTCGTAGCGCGGCTCGCCGAAGAAGGTCAGGGCCACCATGCGCCAGGTGTAGAACGCGGTGACCGCGGCCGTGACCAGCCCCAGGCCCCACAGCGCGTAGTAGACGCCGCCGTTGGCGAAGGTGAAGGCCAGGATCTCGTCCTTGGAGAAGAAGCCGCTCATCAGGGGCAGGCCCGAAAGCGCCGCCGCTCCGCACAGGAAGGTGAGGAACGTGCGCGGCATCTTCGACTTCAGGCCGCCCATCTTGTGCATGTCCTGCTCGTCGTGCATGCCGTGGATCACGGAGCCCGCGCCGAGGAACAGGAGGCCCTTGAAGAACGCGTGGGTCACCAGGTGGAAGATGGCCGAGGCGAAGGCACCCGAACCCAGGCCCAGGAACATGTAGCCGAGTTGCGAGACCGTGGAGTAGGCCAGCACCTTCTTGATGTCGCGCTGCACCAGCGCCGTGGTGGCGCCGATGAAGGCGGTCAGGGCCCCGACGATGGCAATCACGAGCATCACGGTCTCGCTGACCGCGAACAGGGGATTGAGCCGCACCACCAGGTAGATGCCGGCGGTCACCATGGTGGCCGCGTGGATCAGGGCCGACACCGGCGTGGGGCCGGCCATGGCGTCGGGCAGCCAGGTGAACAGGGGGAACTGGGCCGACTTGCCGCAGCAGCCGCCGAACAGCAAGAGGGCCGCGAGGATCAACTGTCCGCGGTTCGAGCCGTCGGCCAGCACTTCGCGCACCCTGCCCGCGATGTCCGACAGGTCCAGCGTGCCGAAGAGCTGCACCAGGAGGAACGATCCCACCAGGAAGGAGGCATCGCCGATGCGGTTCATGACGAAGGCCTTTTGCGCCGCCTCCGCCGGCCAGCCCTTGGCGTACCAGAAGCCGATCAGCAGGTACGAGCACAGGCCGACGCCCTCCCAGCCGATGAACAGGCCGAGCAGCGAGGAGGAGAGCACCAGCATCAGCATCGCGAACACGAACAGGTTCAAGTAGGCGAAGAACTTCGCGAACCCCGCGTCGTGCTTCATGTAGCCGACCGAGTAGACGTGGATCAGGAAGCCCACGCCGGTGATCACCAGGCACATGACCGCCGAGAGGCGGTCGAGCACCATGGAGATGTCCACCTCGAACCCGGTGACGCGGATCCAGTGCCAGGCCGGGCTTTCCAGGGCCGTTCGACCCAGGGGCAGGGCCCGCAGGTCGAGGAAGCCCTTGATCGCCAGGGCGAACGCGACCGCCATGGCCCCGCAGGCCAGCAGGGAGGCCAGGCGCGCGCCCGCGCTGGGCCCGTGGTGGGCGGCGGCATCGCCCTCGTCCCCGTGGGTACCGTGGGCCCCGTGGACGGCAGGGGCGCCGTGCGCTCCGTGGTCCTGGTGGGCCGCGCCGTGGCCGGCGCCATGGGCGCCAGAATCGCCGTGGGCCCCGTGGGCTCCCACGGAGGGCGCCGTGCGCCGCTCCAGGCCCAGGAAGTAGATCAGGCCGCACAGGGCGCTGCCGAGGAGCGGCAGGCCCGGGATGGCCCACAGCCAAAGTTGATCGGCCATCGCTCAGCCCTCCATTTCCTGCACGGAGTCTGCTTCCGTGGTTTGGCGCAGTCGGAACAGGGCGATGATCAGCGCCAGGCCCACCGCGGCCTCGGCCGCGGCGATGGCGATCACGAAGATCGCGAACACCGGTCCCACGAGGTTGGTGCCCTCGGGACCGGAGTGCTGGCGGCTCGCCGCCAGGAAGGTCAGGTTCGCCGCATTGAGCATCAACTCGATGCACATCAGGACGACGATCACGTTGCGGCGGATCAGGAAGCCCAGCACGCCGATGGCGAACAGCACGGCGGCCAGGATCATCAGGTGCTCGCTCTGGACGTTCATCGGCCCTGCTCCTTGGCCGGGGCGGACGGCGTGGGGGCCGGGGAGTCCCCTGCGCGGCGCTGGCGCTTGGCCAGCATCACCACGGCCACCATGGTGGCGAGCAGAAGCACCGAGATCGCCTCGAAGGGCAACCCGTAGCGGCCGAAGAGCTCGGCGGCGATGCCCTCGAGGTCGTCAATCCCCTCGGGGCGCTGGCGCACCGCGGTCCGGCCCAGGCTGTCCGCGGTGGCGGTGATCAAGAGCGCGAGCGCCGTGGCCACGGCCACGGCGGCGCCCAGCTTGGCGCCGGTGCCCTTGAACAACCCGGAGCCGCTCTCGGCCTTGACGCCGAGCTCGGCCAGGTTGAGCAGCATGATCACGAACAGGAACAGCACCATGATCGCGCCGCCGTAGACCAGGATCTGCGCCGCGGCGATGAACTGGAAGCCCGCCAGCAGGTAGATCGTCGCCAGGCAGAAGAACGTGCCCAGGAGGTTGAGCACGCTCATCATCGGACTCCTGGCCAGGACCACGCCCATGGCGAAGAGGACCGCGAGCGCGGCTAGCGCGTAGAAGGAGACTTCCGCCATCGGTTGTTCAGTCGGTAGACGTAGTCGATGCGCTTCTGGAGCGCGGACTTGGGACGCTTGAGCTTGGCGAGGTCGTAGATCAGCGCGCCGCGCGAGTAGTCGGCGAGCTCCAGCTCGTCGGACATGAAGATCGCGTCCTTGGGGCAGGCTTCCTCGCAGAAGCCGCACAGGATGCAGCGCAGCATGTCGATTTCGAAGTGCACCGGCTCGCGCTCGATGGCGCGGTCGGTCTCGCCCCCGTCGATGGTGATGGCGTAGGCGGGGCAGGCGATCTCGCACATGCCGCACGAGACGCAGGCGATGTTGCCGTCGTCCTTGACCACCAGGCGCGGCTGGCCGCGGGTGACCTCGTCCTTGGGCAGCGGCTCCTCGGGGTACTGGCGCGTGATCTTCTTCTCGAAGAGCTTGCGGAACGTGATCGAGAGCCCGCGGGCGATCTCGGGCAGGTAGAGCTTCTCGAGCAGCGAGAGCTCCTTGCGGCGGACGATCACCATAGGTCGACTCCGTACGACACGGCGGCGCCGGTCAGGAACAGGTTGACGAGGGCCAGCGGCAGGAACACCTTCCAGCCCAGGTGCATCAGCTGGTCGAAGCGGAAGCGCGGCAGGGTCCAGCGCACCCACAGGTAGAGGAACAAGAACAGCGAGGTCTTGGCGCAGAAGGCGGCCACGCACACGAACCAGGGCGCGTTCTCCCAGAAGGGGACCTTGTAGCCGCCCAGGAACAGCGTGGTCCACAGCGAAGCCATCACCACCATGGCGCAGTACTCGCCCAGGGCGAACAGGGCGAAGCGCATGGAGCTGTACTCGGTGTGGAAGCCGCTGACGAGCTCCGGCTCGCACTCGGCGAAGTCGAAGGGGTGGCGGTTGGTCTCGGCGAAGGCGGCGATGCTGAACAGCACGAACGCCAGCGGCTGGTGGAACACATTCCATTCCCAGAAATCCGGCTGGGCCTCGACTACTCCCCGCAGCGAAAGCGAGCCCGAGAGCGCCACCACGGCCAGGATCGTCAGGATCAGGGTCAGCTCGTAGCTGATCATCTGGGCCGAGGCCCGCAGTCCGCCCAGCAGGGAGAACTTCGAGTTGGAGGCCCAGCCCCCCAGGATCACGCCGTAGATGGACAGCCCCCCGATGGCGAGCAGGTACATCAGCCCGATGTCGAGGTCGGTCACCGAGAGGTTGGTGAAGGCCGCGGGCACGCCCCAGGAGTCCGGCAGCGGCACCGCCGGTCCGAAGGGGATCACCGCCACGGTCATCATGGCCGGCACCGCGGCGATCGCGGGCGCGAAGCGGAACAGCCAGCGGTTCGCGCCGTCGGGAGTCAGCGACTCCTTGAAGATGAACTTGACGCCGTCGGCGATGGGCTGCAGCAATCCCCAGGGGCCCACGCGATTGGGACCGTGGCGGTACTGCATCCAGGCCGAGACCTTGCGTTCCGCCAGGGTCATGCCCGCGGCCACGCCGAGCAATCCGCCGTAGACCACGCCGGCCTTGACGAGCCAGACCAGGATGTCGCGCAGGAGCGGGTTCATCGTGCGGGGGCAGAGCTGGGTTGGAGCAGTCGGGTCAGGGCCTGGAGCGAGCGGGTGAGGGGCCCCACGCCCTTGGGCGCCGGGCGGGCCACGTGCAGCTTGCCCGCGTGGCCGTCGATGTTGATCCACGTGCCGGTCTTCTCGACCTGCTCGGGGATGCCGATGCACGCCTCGGCCGCCGCGCCCTCCAGGGCATGGGTGTCGAAGGTGACCACTTTCGGGCTCGCGCTGCGGGCCAGTTCCTCCCGTCCCAGGAGTTCGAGCACGCGTTCGCCGGCCAGCACGGCGCAACGCGCCCCGGCCAGCTTGGCGCGGGCCTCGGCGGGGGAGAGCGGCGCGAAGCCCAGCTCCGCGAGGCCGCGCCGGTTGGGGGCGGGCTCCCCGGTGTTGAGCAGCGCGTCCTTGAGTCCGCTGGGGGCCGGCAGGACGAAGTGGGCCGCCGCGCCCAGGACCTTGGCCAGGGCGAGCAGTTCCTTGGCCTCCTCCTGGGTGGTGAAGGGCGAGGCCACGATCAGCGGCGCGGGAGCCCCGGACAGCAGCGCGGCGGCGGCGGCCAGGGCCTCTTCCAGGCCGGCCACCTCCAGGCCCCGGGACGTGCGGCGCGCGGCCACGATGCGCTCCGTGGCGTTGTGCCGGGCGGAGGAGAAACGGCCCGTGTCGCACATCCACCACTGATTCACGCTGGCGTTGTAGCGCGGCCGGAAGCGCTTGACGTCCTGGCCGCGCAGCACTTCGACCGTGATCGCGCAGCCGCGGCTGCACTCGCCGCAGGTGGAGAGCGACTTCTTCAGGTTCCAGACGCGGGCCTGGAAGCGGAACTGCTTGAGCGTCAGGGCGCCCACGGGGCAGACGTCCGCCAGGTTGCCCTGGTAGTTGCCGGACAGCGGCCGGTCCATGAACGTGGAGATGGTCGAGCGCGAACCCAGGTCGGAGACCGTGAGCTGGGGCGTCTTGGGGACTTCCTCCATGAAGCGCACGCAGCGCGAGCACAGGATGCAGCGTTCCTCGTCGAGCACGATCACGTCGCCCAGGGACTTGCGCTTGTCCAGCTTGCGGCGCGGCTCGTGGGTGCGGCCCTCACCCTGGTTCTCGGCGAAGGCATAGTCCTGCAGGTCGCACTCGCCGGCCTTGTCGCAAATGGGGCAGTCCAGCGGGTGGTTCTTGAGCAGGAACTCCAGGCACTCGCGGCGCGTCTCGTGGGCCTTGGGCGCTTCGGTGTTGACCACCATGCCCTCGGCCACCGGCGTGCGGCAGGCCACCACCACGCGGGCCGGCCCGGTGCCCTGCTGCACCTCCACCTGGCAGATGCGGCAGGAGCCCACCGGCGAGAGGCCCGGGTGGTAGCAGTACATGGGGACTTCCGCGCCGTTCGCGTGGCAAGCGTGGATCAGGGGCTTCGTCGGATCGGCTTCGATCGAGCGCCCGTTGATGGTGATCTTGGTCACGTCCTGAAACTCCTAGTGGGCCGCGCCGTGTCCGGCGAGCACGGGGCGGCGCGTCCCCGCCGGAAGGTGGGGGCAGGCGCCCTTCTCGACGTGCTCCTGGAACTCGGAGCGGAAGTGCTTGACGACCGCCAGGGTCGGAATCGCCGCGGCGTCGGACAGGGCGCAGATGGTCTTGCCGGGCGCCATGCCCTGCGAGAGCGTCACCAGCATGTCGATGTCCTCGTGCCTGCCCTCGCCGTTCTCGATGCGCCGGAAGATCTGGTGCAGCCACTGGGTGCCCTCGCGGCACTGGCTGCATTGGCCGCAGCTCTCGTGTTCGTAGAAGCGCGCGATGATCTCGTGGGCGCGCACCATGCAGGTGTCCTCGTCCATGACGATCATGGCCGCGGTGCCGAGCATCGAGCCGGTGGCCTTGATGGCGTCGTGCTCCAGCTTGGTGTCCAGGAACGACGCGGGCAGCACGCCGGTGGAGGATCCGCCGGGGAAAAAGCCCTTGAGGCGCTTCCCCTTCCACACGCCGCCGCAGACGTCCTCGACGATCTCGCGGCAGGACACGCCGAAGGGCAGCTCGTAGACGCCCGGGCGGTTGACGTGGCCCGAGACGCCCACCAGGAGATTCCCGGTGGAGGTCTTGGTGCCCATGGACTGGAACCAGGCCGCGCCGCGGTTGACGATGAACGGCGCGTTGAACACGGTCTCGACGTTGTTGACCGTGGTGGGCTGGCCCCACAGGCCGAACATGGCCGGGAACGGGGGCTTGGGGCGCGGGTGTCCGCGCTTGCCCTCCAGGGATTCCATTAGGCCGGTTTCCTCGCCGCAGATGTAGGCCCCGGCGCCCTTGTGCATCCAGACTTCGCAATCGAAGTCGCTGCCCAGGATGCGCTTGCCGACCAGCCCCGCCTTGCGCGCCTCGGCCAGGGCCTGGAACACGCGGTTGTAGGGATGGCGGTACTCGCCGCGCACGTAGATGTAGACGGCTTGGGCGCGGATGGCGTAGGCCGCCACCAGGCAGCCTTCGATGAAGCCGTGGGGGTCCTGCTCCATCAGCACGCGGTCCTTGCACGTGCCCGGCTCGGATTCGTCGGCGTTGACCGCCAGGTAGCGCGGGCGCGGATCCTTGGCCGGGTCGGGCATGAAGCTCCACTTCATGCCGGTGGGGAAGCCCGCGCCGCCGCGGCCGCGCAGTCCCGAATCCTTGACCACCTGGATCACCTGGGCGTAGGTGATGCCCTCCTTGAGGATCTTGCGCAGCGCCTCATAGGCGCCGTGCTTCTGCGCCACGGCGAGCGTGTGGGCGCCCTCGATCTTGGCGCGATCGAGCAGGTACGTGGGGTGTTGGCTCATGGAGGAAAGCGCGCTCACTTCACTTCGCCGAGGATGCGGGCCGCCTTCTCGGGCGTCAGATCCTCGTGGTAGACGCCGTCGAGGTCGAACATCGGCGCGTTGGCGCAGGCACCCTGGCACTCCACGGTGTTGACGCTGAAGCGGCCGTCGGCCGAGGTGCCGTGCACGGGCGCGCCCGTGACCTCGCAGACCTTGGCCAGGAGCTCGTCCGAGCCGCGCAGGGCGCAGGAGATGTTGTGGCACACCGAGACCACGTGCTTGCCCGGCGGGCGCATGCGGAACATCGGGTAGAAGCTCGCCACGCCGTAGACCTCCACCGGCTCGAGGCCGAAGAAGGCGGCGCAGTCCTCCATGGTCTGCGGGGAAATCCAGCCGCCCAGCTCTTCCTGGCAACGGTGCAGGGCGGGGATCAGCGCCGCCTGCTTGTGGGGGTAGTGCGTCAGGAGTTCGTTGAACTCCGCCACGAGATTCTGGGGCAGTGCCATCAGCGATCGACCTCACCCATGACGAAATCCAGGCTGCCGATGATCGCCACCAGGTCCGACAGGAGCCGGCCGTTTCCGAGCAGCGGGATCGCCTGGACGTTCATCAATCCCGGCGCGCGGATGTGGCAGCGCAGCGGGTTCGAAGTGCCGTCCGAGCGCACGTAGAAGCCCAGCTCGCCCTTGGACGATTCCACGGCCTGGTAGGCCTCGCCCACCGGCAGGCACAGGTCGGTGACGACCTTGAACTGGAAGATCAACTCCTCCATCGAGCGGTGCACCAGGGCCTTGGGCGGCAGCACGTACTTGCGGTCCTCGGCCAGCACCTCGGCGCCGCGGGTCTGCTTGAGCCGCTCCAGGGCCTGCTTGGCGATTCGGCAGGACTGCCGCATCTCCTCCATGCGCACCAGGTAGCGGTCGTAGCAGTCGCCCACGGTCCCGACCGGAATGTCGAAGTCGTAGGTCTCGTAGCCGCAGTAGGGCTGGCGCTTGCGCAGGTCCCAGTCCACGCCGGAACCGCGCAGGTTCGGTCCGGTGAGCGACCAGGCCATGGCGTTCTCCTTCGAGACCAGGCCCACGCCGCGGTTCCTGCCGTACCAGATGCGATTGCCCGTCAAGAGACGCTCGAGCACCTGGAGCTTCTCGGGGAACTCGTCGAGGAACTTCTCGAGCATGCGCTCCACGTTTTCGTCGACGTCGGCGTACACGCCGCCGATCCGCACGTACGTGTTGTTCATGCGGTGGCCGGTGTAGGCGTCGAGGATCGAGTAGATCAGCTCGCGCTGCTCGAACGAGTAGAAGAAGTTCGACACCGCGCCCAGGTCGATCGAGGTCGTGCCGATGTAGATCAGGTGCGCCGCGATGCGCGAGACCTCCATCAAGAGCACGCGCACCACCTGGCCGCGTTCGGGCACCGTGATCCCGGCGAGCTTCTCGCAGGCCATCGCATAGGCGATGTTGTTGAGCAGCGGCTGCACGTAGTCGAGCCGGTCGGTGTGCGGGAAGAACTTGTGCCAGCCCAGGCTCTCGCAGGTCTTCTCCTTGCCGCGGTGCAGGAAGCCCACGTCGGGGTCGATGTACTCCATCGTCTCGCCGTCGAGCCGCACCACCAGCCGCAGCACCCCGTGGGTCGCCGGGTGCTGGGGACCCATGTTCACCATCATCGTCTCGCCCTGCACCGGATCGTCGTGGTCGACCGGCGGCATCGCGCGCGAATACTCGAACGTCTGGGTGGTGCTCATCGGGCGGCCTCCCATTCCTTGCGCCGCTCCTTGTCCCAGGTGCGGTAGAGCCGATCGGGCTCGATGCCGTGATGGGGGAAGTCCTTGCGCAGGGGGTGGTGTTCGTAGCCCTGGGGCATCAACAGGCGCCGCAGGTCCGGGTGGCCGTCGAAGCGGATGCCGAACATGTCGAAGCACTCGCGCTCGGAGAACGAGGTGCCCGGCCACAGGTCGGTGATCGTGGGCACGGCGGCGTCCGCCTCGCGCAGCCGCACCCGCAGGCGCACGCGGTCGTTGTGCTGGAAGGAGAGGAACTGGTAGACCACCTCGAAGCGCGGTTCGGCCGGGAAGTGGTCCACGGCGGTCACCAGGGTGTTGCCCTCGAAGCCCGCGCGCTGCTTGAGGCGCAGACAGACTTCGCGCAGCACTTCGCGCTCCAGCGCCAGCGTGGTCATGCCGTCGAGCGGTGCCTCGAACTCGTAGGCGAGACCCTCCAGGGCCGCGCTCAGTCGCTCGCGGGTGGCGCTCACGGCCGCACCTCGGTGTGCCCCCGGGGCCGCTCGGCGATCAGGGTTCCAAGCGGAACACCCGCGCTCCGGCTCTCCGGATCGTGGGCGTGCCTGTCGAGCGAGCTCTTGAGCACGCCCTCGTTGGGCTGGAACACGAGCTGTCCGCTGCCGGTGTCGGCCTTCTCCACCGGTCCGTGCAGCAGCCGGCCCAGGGGATCCTCGCGCTCGATCTTCTTCTGCAGCTTGATGATCGCGTCGATCACCGCGTCGGGCCGCGGCGGGCAGCCCGGCACGTACACGTCCACCGGCAGGATCGAATCCACTCCCTGCACGACCGCGTAGCTGTCGTACATGCCCCCGGAGGAGGAGCACACGCCCATGGCGATGACCCATTTCGGGTCGGGCATCTGGTCGTAGATGGTGCGCACCGCGGTGGCCATCTTCCAGGTCAGCGTGCCGGCGACGACCAAGAGGTCGCACTGGCGCGGCGAGAAGCGCGCGGCCTCCGCTCCGAAGCGCGCCAGGTCGAACTTGGGGCCGATCATGGCCATCAGCTCGATGCCGCAGCAGGACAGGCCCAGGGGCATGGGCCAGAGAGAGTTCTTGCGGCCCCAGTTGACGAGGAAATCGACGCGCGTGGCGAGGAACCCCAGGTCACCGCCGCTCTCCACCGGATTCAGCGATCCCAATCGAGACCTCCTTTGCGCCACACGAAGGCCAATCCGACGCCCAGGATCAGCGCGAACAGGGCGATTTCCGCGAACACGATCGAGCCCAGTTGCTGCGCCTGGAAGGCCTTGGCCGTGGCCGCCCAGGGGATCAGGAAGATCGACTCGACGTCGAACAGGATGAACAGCACCGCCACCAGGTAATAGTGGATCGAGAGGCGAATGCGGGCGCTGCCCTGGGGCTCCATGCCGCACTCGTAGGCCGACCCCTTGGCGATGCTGCGGCGCTTCCCGCCCATCACGTCCGACAGCAGCATGTTGAACACCGCGAACCCGACGATCAGGCCCAGCAGGATCAGGACCGGTACATAGTCGATCAGCATGGGAGGCACGGCCGCCTGGGCGGGGTCCACGGGGCCCTGGGTCCTCTGGGGAGCCTGGGCCCAATGCGTGGGTGGGGGGCGAGGAGGGTGTAGAGAGGAGGGTCGCGGCGCACGGGGCACTTGCCGGGACCGAGCGCCTGCGGCGCCGCTTCCCGAGCTGAACCGTCCGGACCGCGGAACCCGGAACGCGTCCGGGAGGGGGGATCCACAGCCCGACCGGGAGTTCGCGCGTCCCTGGTCTGGAGGGCAAGAAGTCTAGCGGTGGTGCCTGCGCGCTCCAAGCTTGCGGGCGCGGAGTTCGCGCCGATCCCGGGATTGGCGTCCGCTCTCGCCGTGGCCGCCGCCGGCCCGCGGAGTGCCCGCGCGGCGCCCGCGCGGTGGTACTGGGGAGAGCCCGCGCGCCGCTGCCGCGCGAACCGGGCCCGCGCCAGCATGGGAGGCGAGGGCCTGTCCGTCCTCCCGGGGGGGCCGCCGATGCTCCCCAGGACCCGGAGCCGGCCTCACCGACCCGACGGGGTCCGGGACGCTGACGGGCACGGCGTCGTCGCGGCGGAGGTCACCGGCGGCTTGGCCCCTCCCCCCCCTCGCCCGCCGGTCCGCTGCCCCGTCCGGAGCGCACGTGAAGCGTTATAAATAACTGTCAATAAATGAGTTGTGTCACCTAGTCCGCCACGACGCCGGCGCCGGGGGTCAGGAATCGACCTGCAGGAACTGGCCCCCGGTTCCCTCCGCCAGGGCCTCCAGGGTTCCGTTGCCCCGGTTGCCGATCTGAACGCAGTCGAACTGCAGGCAGGCTTCGGCGCAGCTTTGCTCGAGGAACCCCCGGGCCCAGTCCGGCCCCTCGGAGGTGGCGCCGTCGCACAGCACGATCACGGTGTCGGCCTCCAGGCGCGAGAGGTCCGGCTCTCGGGTCCTCGGATCCAGGTCCAGGGCCTTGGCGAGGCCGGGGTACAGCTGGGTGCCGCCCCGCGGCGGCAACCCTCGGGCCCATTGCAGGGCGCCGCTGATGTGCAGTGCCGTGGCCGGCCGCAGCTCCGAGCGCCAGCGCAGGCCCTCGTCCGAGAACAGGACCACGTTGAAGTGGGTGCGCGGCCCCAGTTCCTTCAGCAGCCGTTCCAGCTGACGCAGGGCCTCGGCGTAGCGCGACGTGTTCGCCGTCCCGAAGTCGTCGGCCATGGATCCGGAGCGATCGATCACGAACACCACGCGGTCGGTCCAGGGACGCAGGCCGAAGAACGAGGCCCGGGTGCGCGCTTCCTGGGCCGGCGCCTGCTCGTTCCCGGCGCCGCCCTGGGCTCCGCCGGCTCCCTCCGCCGCCCTGGCCCGCGTCGCCTTCCACCAGAAGGACCAGCGCTCGGCGGACATGCCCAGCTTCACGTGGGAGCGCAACTCGAGCTCGGCCACCAGGGCGGCTTCCACCCGGCGCGAGGAGGCGCCGGCCTCCCCGCGACGGATCCACAGGGCCAGGGTTTCGATCAGCAGGGGAAGCGCCAAGTCGTCGGGCAGCATCCGCGCCATGGGGAGCCGCCGCAGGGTGCCGCGCCAATCTTCGGCCGCGAGCGCGGCGCCCAGGCCCGCGGTCAACTCCACGGCCACGGGCTGCGTGGGGAGCAGCCTGCGCGACAGGAAGTGCTCGGCCAGGGCCATTTCGTCGAGGAATCCGGGCTCCCGCAGGGCCCGCAGGGTCTGGTTGGCGAGGAAGCGGTCCACCGCGGCCGAGTTCCAGCCGGAAAGGGCCCGCACCGCCGCGTCGCGCAGGCCGCGCTCCGGGCTGACGGCGGCCGTGAACAGCGCCGGCAGCGTGGCGTCCCAATGGCGCCCTCGCAGGGCCTCCGCGGCGGCCATGCGGCGCGCAACGGGATGCCGCTCCCCGCCGGCGATGACCTCGGTGGCGAGCCAGTGGCCGCGACCCGCGCCGGAGGGAGCGTCCAGCGCCGAGCGCAGCACGCTGCGGCCACCCGAGCGCGCCCGGGACTCGCGCTCGTCGGCCTCATACTCGCCGCGGGCGATGCGAGGCTCGCTGCCCCGGCCGCCCACGGCCGCCAGGTCGCAGAGGGCCTGCAGCACTTCATTTTCTGCAGCCTCCACCCCCGACAGGCGGCGACGAAGGGTCTCCAGGGCCGGCCGCAGGTCGTCGTCCACCGCCAGATCGAGGCTGGACCCCATCCGCCGGTAGGACTCCGTCCAGCGCACGATCACCACGAGCGGGTCCTCGGCCCGCGGGGTCGTGCTCCCCGGGACGGCGGGCACGGGAGAGGACTCCGCACCCGCCCAAGCCGCCGGGGAGGCCAGGGGGGCCAGGGCCGCCAGGGCCGTCAGAGCCGTCAGAGCCACCCTGGGGAGGCCGCCGATTCGGACCGGGGGCCGGGCCGTAGGCACAGCCCCAGGGCGTCGAGTCCGCGCTTGGTCCCTGCTCCCGTCCACCGTGACGGGACTAGGCCCCTGGAGCGCCGCGGTGACCGACTTCACTGGCGCATGCTGAGGGCCTTGACCAGGGCCCCGGCCGCCAGACGGTGGCCCACCAGGTTGATGTGCCAATCGAAGTTCCAGTAGGCGGACTCCTTGGACTGCAGGAAGACCGGCCGCAGGTCCACGGTTTCGATCCCCAGGCCCGCGAGCTTGGCCAGCAACTGGTCCGCCATGCGATCCGTGCTCGCCAGGGCGGCGGTTTCCAGTTCCAGGGCGGCGAGGAGCTTGCGCAGCTTGAGGTCGGGGTGGAGGGGCTCCACGTCGGGCCGCGAGGGCAGGTAGAGCACCAACAGGCGGATGCCGCGCTCCCGGCACAGGGCCTGGATCTTCTCCATGACCGCGGCGCCCGCCCGGACGGCGATCTCCTGCTGCTCGGGGTAGGTGTCGAACAGCTTGAGGGACACCAGGGCCTGGCTCAGGCAGCGCTTCTGGACCTTCTTGGCGGCCTCGATCTGCTCCAGGTAGCGGCCGGCGCCTTCGGGCCGAGGACCGTCGTAGCCGTAGTCGTGCCACGGCCAGAGCACCTCTTCGAAGTCGTTGCCCCCATAGACCGTGACCACGAACACGTCGGGCTTCAGGTCCAGGCGTCGCTCCAGGAGGCCCAGATAGTTGAAGAACGAAAAGGTCCCCTTGCCGGCATTGAGCACCTCGATCGCCTGGGGATCGAAGGACTCCCCGCGCTGGACCGCCTCGGCATGGGCGCGCTGTCGCAGGGCCTTCTCCGCCAGATTGGGAAAGGACTCGGAGTTGTGGCACACGCCGTCGGTGTGGGAGTCCCCGGTCACCAGCACGCGCAGCGTGGGCCGCTTCTCGCGCACCTCCTCGTCCTCGCGCATGGACAGCGAGTTGGTCACGAACGTGACCTTGCCGCCGTCGTACTCGGGCAGTCCCTGGTTGAGCGTCAGATTGGGCTTCCAGAGCTTTCCGCACAGCGGGTCGAAAATCTCGTAGGCCCCGATGACGAACAGTTCCTCCGCCTGCTTGCGCGTCCAGGCCGGATAGATCGGGATCTGCAGGGCACGCCCGCTGGGGCGCACGGGCTCCGGGGCCGTGGCCCAGTTGGGGCCGGGCTTCCAGGGCGGAAGCTCCGCCTGGGGCGCGACGCGCACCACGCGCTCGTCGGCGACGACCGTGCAACTCCTCGAGGCCATCAGGCCCGCCAGCAGGCACAGGGCGATCGAGGCGAGGACCAGGGGCGCGCGGCCGAGTCCGCTGACAGGGGACGGAGGAATCAAGGGCAGGAGTGGGTTGGGTGTCAGGCTACCCCAACAGGACAGCGGCTGTCCCTCTGGAGAAGTGGGGGCGAGCGCCGCTTGACAGGGATGTCATGCAGAGTACGGGCGCCCATCGTCCGGGGTTTCCACGCGCCGAAACCCCCGCTCCCTCAGGGCCCGGGCCAGGGGATCGCGCTGGTCGTCCTCTCCGTGGACCAGGAACAGCGTGCGCGCCCGGGCCCCATGGGGGGCCAGGGCGGCGATCAGACCCTCGCGGTCGGCGTGGGCCGAGAAGCCGAACAGCGGGGTGATCGTGGCGCGCACGAGAAAGCGCCTGCCCAGCAGGTTGACCTCGCGGGCTCCGTCCAGGAGCTTGCGGCCCAGGGTGGCGCGCGCCTGGTAGCCCACGATCAGGATCTCGCAATCCTCGCGCGACACGTTCCAGGCCACGTGGTGGACCACGCGTCCGCTCTCCAGCATTCCCGAGGCCGCCAACACCACCAGGGGCCGTGGATCGCGGTTCACGGACTTCGAGTCCTCGACGCTTTCCGTGAAGCGGAGGCGCTTCTCGAACAGGCCGCCGGCGCGAAAGTGCGCGAATTCGGCCAGGGTTTCCTGGTCGAAGCACTCGGTGTGCCGCGCCACGACCTGGGTGGCCGCCAGGGCCAACGGGCTGTCGACCACCACGCTCACCTGGCCCACTTCGCGGGTGCGGAACACGCGCGAGAGGGTGTAGAGCAGATTCTGGGCCCGGCCCACCGCGAAGACCGGGATGATCAGGCGTCCGCGGCCGCGCCGGGCCAGGCGTTCCACCGCCAGGCCGAGCTCTGCCTCCGTGTCCTCGAAGGGCGGATGGGAGCGGTCGCCGTAGGTGCTCTCGCTGATGTACACGTCAGCGGCGCACAGGGGCTCGGGATCCCGCAGCACCGGCTGGCCCGGGCGGCCAAAGTCGCCGGTGAACACGAGCTTCGTCGTGCCGCCGGGTTCTTCCACGTCCAGCTCGACCCAGGCCGAACCCAGGATGTGACCGGCGTCGTGGAATCGTCCCCGGACGCCCGGGATCACCTCGAAGGACTCGCCATAGGGATGGGAGACGAAGCGCCGCAGCACGCGCCGCACGTCCTGCTCGACGTACAGCGGCTCGACTTCGTGCTCCGGAAGCGGCCCGTGGGCCAGGCACTCGGGTTCGCCCGTGGAAGCCGCGGCGGTCAGGGCCGCCGACGTCCACCGGCGGTCCGTGCGTTCCCTGGCCCGCCGCCGATTGAGCTCCTCGGCGTCCTTGACCTGGATCTGGGCCGAGTCCAGCAGCATGATCTCGCACAGGTCGCGGGTCCCGGGCGTGGCGTGCACCTCGCCGCGGAATCCCGCCGCCGGGAGCATCGGCAGCCGGCCCGAGTGGTCGATGTGGGCGTGGGATTGGACCACGGCGGCGATCCCGCGCGGGTCGAACCCGAATTGGGAGTTCCTGCGCCAAGCCTCCGCCCGCCGCCCCTGGAAAAGGCCGCAATCCAGCAGGATCGAGCCCTGGGGGGCCTTCAGCAGGTGGCAGGAGCCCGTGGTCTCGCCGGTGGCACCGAAAAAAGACAGTTCCATGGTGGGGTTTCCCGTTCGCGCCCCATGCTGGCCGCCGGGGGCTTGAGCCCTCAATGGAATTCGCCGATCCTGTGCCCGGCAGGGACATCCAGGGGAGCGCGCCCAGGCCGGCATGCCTGGGCGGCGTGAGCCCTTGGGGAGTTTGCCCCGTCACGCTCGCCAGAACGAACACGATGAAGAACCAAGTCCACTCCGTTCACCTTCCGCTCGTCGGCGCCCTGCTCACCTGCTCCCTCGCCCTGGGCGGGTGCAACAAGGTCGGCGGCAACGACACGAACAACTTCGACCCCATCGGCACGGCGCACCCCACGGCCTCGTCGTCCGCCTACGTGGTCGAGGGGCGGCTCCTGGTGTACCTGGCCTCCGAGTCCCTGAGCGGCGTGGGCGGCACCAACTTCAACCTCGCCAACGGCGACGGGGACACCGGCGACGATTGCGCCGTCGTGGTCGACATGGTGACCAAGGACGAGACCGACCTCAACGTGGCCACGACGGACATGAAGATCGTCGGCACGAGCGTCTACCTGATCGTCTCCGAGAGCGCGGACTCCAAGGACTGGGGCGGAGCCGTGGGCACCACCGACACCGTGCTGTTGCACTACTCGAGCCTCTCGCCGCTGTCCTTCGTGGACGTGATCGCCCCGGGCGCGAATTCCTGGGCGGTCGCCGGGGGCAGGCTCTACTACGTGCGCGGCAATCCGACCCTGGTGAACGGCGACACGAGCCTGGCCTACTTGACCAGCGCCGCGCCGACGACGCCGGTGCCGGTGCTGCAGTCGGACACGGGAAACACGCTCCAGCCCTCGATCCTGGGCGTGGACGAGAACCTGGTGTTCCTGTTCGCGGACGAGACCGTCGAAGGTCGGGACCTGAATGGCGACACCGATTCCCTCGACCCCTTCGTGCTGGCCCTGCTGGACGGCACGGACATCGCGGGCGTCGTCCAAAACGTGGAGCTGTCGATCAGCGGGGCCAACGCGCCCTTCAGCGCGCGGGTGACCGGCGCCAACGATTGGCTGGTGGGCTTCCTGGTGGACGAGGCGACCCAGACGAACTTCGCCACGGGGCTCAACGACCCGACGGTGGGGGCCTTTGGTTTCGGCGGGGCCTGGAAACCCTCCAATTGCGGCGCCTACGCGGACGCCGACACCAGCGACGACGTGCTGCACGTGATCGAATACGCCCTGTGGAGCGCCGACCCGCTGGTCAACCCGCCCACGAACACGGGCATCCCGGGCACTGGACGCGTGCTGTGCACCAGCGACGCCGTGGCCACCCTGGCGGTGGAGGCCGATGACGGCGCCTGCGACCTCAACAACGACGCCGACACGGCCGACACGATCCTGCGCTGGGTGCGCGCCACGGATTTCCGGCTGCCCTTCGGCCTCGCGACCCAGCTCAACGCCGTCGAGGTGGCCGTCCCCGGCGGCATCCTGGGCGTGAGCGACCTCGACGACCGCTTCCTGTGCGTCGTCAGCGAGCTGCAGGACAACACCGACCACGACACCGACTCGCTCAAGACCCACAACCTCGTGGCCTGGATCAACCCCAACGCCGGTTCGCCCACCTGGGTGTTCGACCACGGCACCCAGTCGGGATTCCAGGCCGCGGGCGCCTCCTGGGTCACCGACCGTGCGAACCGCGATCGGCTGCTGGTGGCCTTCCAGGAGTCCGTGATCAACCTGGCGATCAACACCGGCGACAACGACAAGACCGACAGCACGCCCGTGTTCTCGCGCTTCGACCCCGCCAACAGCAACGACCTGGACTTCCCCGGTCCCGCGGTGGCCGTGGCGGCGACCAATCCGGGGCTCGTGATCGCCGACGAGTACGCGCTCTACCGCGTCGACGAGGCCGCCGACAACCGCGACTGGAACGGGGACAACGTCAAGGACGACTTCGTGATCTTCCGCACCAACGTGAGCACCAACTTCTCGTCGCTGATCGGCTTCGAGAACAAGGCCACGGCCAACAACTTGTCGGGGCCCGCGGTGGTCAGCTCGGGCGGGCTCGGCGCGGCGTTCGTCGCCGACGAGTCCATGGCGGGGATCGACCTCAACAAGCCGGTCGACGGCCGCGCCGACGGCTACGTGATCACCTGGTTCCGGATCAACTAGTGTCCAGATCCTGAAGCACGCCGACGAGTTCGGCGTGCTTCGGGATCCGGAGATCCGGAGATCCGGGGGCCGAGCCGCAACCTCGCGGCGGATTTTCGCGGGTCGGCGCGCTCCCGGGCGCTTCTCCCGGTGGGCTCAGCGCTTCCCGGCGACCGTGGTGCGCTCCAGGCGTCCGCGGAAGACTTCCAGGCCCTCCATGGCGTCCTCGATGCGGCTGCGCTGGCCGTCGTCGAGGTCCCGGCGCCAGCGTTCGTCGAGCCGGATCGCGTCGATGTTCTTCAGGTAGCCCGAGGCGCTGGAGTGCACCAGGTGCACGGTCTCGCGGCTGGGGTGCAGCATTCCTTCCGTGAACTCCAGCCCGAGGAACTGGCACAGGCGCCGCAGTTCACGCTCCGGCTCGCGGCACAGGTCCTCGTAGTGCAGGGTCAAGGCGCGCTCGCCCCGGCGCCTTGCGTAGGCCGTCAGGCGTTCCATCCACTTGACGTGCTTCACCAGCTGGCGCTCGAGGTCGCGATCCTGCCGCAGCGCCGAGGCGATCACGCCGCGGGAATCGCGCACCAGGAACACGTAGCCCTCGCCGCGGTCGAGCCACCAGCGCGTGCGCCGCCAGACCAGGGTCTTCGAGAGGTCGAAGGCCATCTCGCGGCCCGCCTCCCGGGCCAGGCGGTCGAAGGTCGCGACGCCGAAGCGCCGCCAGTCGAAGCCGGTCTCGCGCTCGAGCTCCTGGACCCGCGCGGTCCAGAACGAGCACTGGGACATGCGCTGGCCGCAGGTGCAGAAGAAGTCCTGTTCCAGGGCCGGGCCCAGGCGCAGCAGCTCGCCCACGGAGAGCACCCGCGGGTGCTGGCCCAGCATGCGGCCCAGCATGGTCGAGCCGCAGTGGGCCAGGCCGAGCACGAAGACCACGGGAAAACGCGGGGCTCCACTGGGGCGCACGGGCTTCTTCGGGAACAGCACCACGAGAGCATGCCCCGCGCCTGTGGGGCTGTCCAGCGCAGGCGGGCTGCAGGGGCCGGCGGGGACCCTACCAGTGCGCGCGGGTGCCCGCGGCCCGCGGCGGCGGGGACTGCATGCCCTCCAGGAAGACCCGCGCGCGCTCTTCCGAGCGTTGGCGGCGCTCCGCCGGCGTGAGCAGCATGGCCCGGGCCCGTGTGGCCAGGGCCCGGGCCTGGGGCTCCTTGCCGCTGGTGTCGAGGTGTTCGAGTCGCGCGAGCCCCCGGGGCGAGAGCGCCAGCACGATGCGCGCCACGGCGGCATCGCGGAACAGCTCCAGGAAGCCCCGCGTCAGTTGCACGCCCTGGATCGGGTGCATCAGCGACATGCCCGAGCGCCACTGGCTGCGCTCGCTGACCAGCAGCACGTGGTTGAAGATCAGCTTGTTGGTGCCCATGGAGAGCGCCTTCCTGGGCACCATCCGGTTCACCAACTGATCGAGGTCCGAGAGACTCCGATTCTCCTTGAGGCGGGTCACCACTTCCCAGCGCTCATCGGGCACGAAGCGGTCGGCGTTCATCTCCCAATACAGGTGACCCAGCCCCCGGCCCCGGGCGTAGCGCGCCAGGTGGTAGGGCACGAAGTGGTTGTGGGCGATGGTGTCCGCGGCCAGATGGGACAGATACCCCAGGGCGAAGGCCTCCTCGCCCGGCGTGCGCGCCACCTCGCGCATCTCCGCGACGATGGTCCAGCGGTGGCAGTGGTTGTAGTGCCCCCCGAAGGCCTTGAAGTTGATCAGGTCCGCGGCGATGTGGCCGTACTGCCAGGCCTCGCGCTCGGCGCTGATCAACGCCGCCACCCGCGGAGGCAGAAGCTCCTTGCGGCGGCGGAAGACCCGGGCCTCGAATTCCAGGTGGTTCCCCGGTCCCCAGGCCGCGCCCGAGAGTGCGAGCACCAGGAGGACCAGGAGCCACGCCGTCAGGGGCAAGCTCAACATGCGCGCTTTCCTAATCCCGGGGCGCGAGGGAGACAAGGGCGCCGCCGGCGCCGGACCGAGCCCGCCGTGCTCGCCGCGGGTCGAGGACGTCCCCGCGCGCCGACTGTCGGCCGCCGCCCGCGGCCGTTAGGATCGCCCGCCCGCGCCCGACCCGGGCGCCCCTTTCCCTGGACCCCTCGGATACCCCTGGAACAAGCCATGGCCGCAGGTGTGCTGATCTTCGTTTCGACTCGCAAGGGCGCCTGGATCCTCGAGAGCGACGCCCGGCGTGCTTCCTTCACGCTTTCTGGACCCCACTTCTTCGGCCACATCGTGCACCATCTGGTGGCCGATCCGCGCGACGGCCGGACCTGGCTTGCGGCCGCGAAGACCGGCCACCTCGGGCCCACGGTGTTCCGCTCCACCGACCGCGGGGCCACCTGGGTGGAGTCCGCGCGCCCGCCGGCGTTTCCCAAGGTCGCCGCGGGCGGGCGAGCCGTGGACCACGTGTTCTGGCTCACGCCCGGCCATTCCTCCGAACCGGGAACCTGGTGGGCCGGCACCTCACCCCAGGGACTGTTCAAGAGCCTCGACCACGGAGCCACCTGGGACAGCGTCCAGGGCTTCAACGAGCACCCGCAATACTCCGCCTGGACCGGCGGTGCCCAGGACGGCACGCCCGACGGTCCCAAGCTGCACTCGATCCTGGTGGATCCCCGCGACGCGCGGCACCTCTACCTGGGCATGTCCAGCGGCGGGATCTTCGAGAGTACCGATGGGGGAGCGAACTGGTCGCCGCTCAACGGCGGCGTGGCTGCCGACTTCAACCCTGACCCGGATCCGCTCTTCGGGCACGACCCCCATTGCGTGGCCCTCCATCCGGCGCGCCCCGATCGCCTCTACCACCAGAACCACTGCGGCATCTACCGCATCGACCGGCCGGAGCGCCGCTGGACGCGCATCGGCAACGCCATGCCCAAGGAGATCGGCGACATCGGCTTCGGCATCGCCCTCCATCCGCGCGATCCCGAGACCGCCTGGGTGTTCCCCATGGACGGCACCTCGGTCTGGCCGCGCACGAGCCCGGGCGGGAAGCCCGCCCTGTATCGCACGCGCGACGGCGGTGCGAGCTGGCAGCGCCAGGACGCGGGCCTGCCCCGCGAACAGGCCTGGTGGACGGTCAAGCGCCAGGCCCTGGCGGCCGACGACCAGGATCCGGTGGGGCTCTACCTCGGCACCACCAGCGGCGAGGTCTGGGCCAGCGCCGACGAGGGCTCGAGTTGGAGCACCCTGGCGCGACACCTGCCGCAGATCTACGCGGTCACCACCGGCCGGCGCTGAGCGCCGCCCCGCTCGGCCGGGCCCCGTCCCCGTGCTGCCCATTCCATGAAAGTCCGCCTGCCCTCACCGCTCCACTCCTACACGGGCGGCCGCTCCGAGCTGGACGCGGAGGGTGCCACCCTGGGCCAGGTGCTGCTGCATCTGGAGGGACGGTTTCCCGGCATGCGTTTTCGGATGGTGGACGAGCAGGATCGCCTGCGGCCCCACATCCAGTGCTTCGTGGCGGGCCGGGTCTGTCGCGATCTGGGCGCCGCGGTCGGGCCCGGGGACGAGGTGATGATCGTGGCCGCGCTCTCCGGCGGCTGAGCGCGGATCCCCCGACCCGGCGACTTCCCACGGCGCCCCGCGGCGCGCAGCGTGCTTCAGGAGCGGGCGCGCTTGCTCCGTGCGCAGCGCTCCACCAGGTCCCGGCTCTGCTCCATGGCCTTCACGTGGGTGTGTTCCAGGGCCAGCTCGCGGGCGGCGAGGGCTCCGGCGCGCAGGGCCTCCGGTTCGGTCCAGTGAATCAGCGCCCGCTCCAGTGAAGTCCCGTCGCGCTGGCGCGGGAGCACCGTGCCCTGCACGGAATCCTGGATCAGCTCGGCGGCGCCGTTGTCCTCGGTGGTGATCGTCGGGAGCCCCGTGGCCAGGGCCTCCAGGGTGGAATTGGCGAAGGGGTCGTAGCGGGTCGGCAGCACGTAGACATCGGCCGCGGCGAAGCAGTCCTCCGGGTCCTGTCGTCCTCCCAGGAAGCGCACCTCTGCGGAAATCCCCAGGGCCTCCGCGCGCGCCGCGTGGCGCTTCCCATCCGAGTCGTAACCGACCACCACGAGCCGCGCCGCGGGCCGGTGCCTCAGGAGTGCGGGGAAGGCCTCGAGCACTTCGGCCAGACCCTTGCGGCCGTAGCCCGTGCCGAGGAACAGCACCAGCGTGTGTTCCCGTCCGAAACCTGCCTCGGCGCGCACGCGCAGGCCGCCCTCCTGCCTGCGGCGCGGGTGGAAGCGCTCCACGTCCACGCCGTTGTAGATCACCTCGATCTCGCCGGGATCGCGGCCGTAGCGCAGGACCACGTCGCGCTTGACGCGCTGGGAATTGCACACGACACGCCAGCAGGCGCCGGGGGCCAGGGCCCGGGCCTCGATTTCCAGGATGGTGCGGTGCTTTCCCATGCCCAGGGACAGGCGCCGTTCCCACGTGCCCAGGGTGTCCTGGTGGGCGAGCTCCAGGTAGGTGGCCTGCAGGCCGCCCCCCAATCGGATCAGGTCCTGGGTCCAGGTGCGACCGAGGCCGTAGACCACGTCGTAGGAGCGCTCGCGCACGTGGCGCTCCACGGCTTCGGCGAAGGACGACACGCGCCAGGCGCCGCCGAGGGAGAAGGGCCGCAACACTTCGAAGCGCACCGCGGGGTGGGGGGGCAGGGCCCGCGACCGGCAGACGATCGTGACTTCGTGCCCGCGCTCCGCCAAGCTCGCGGCGAGCTGATTCAGGTAGCGCTCCGTGCCGCCGGTCGCGGCGTGGCGCATGTGGGTCAGGGCGACTCGCAGCACGCCGGGAGCATAGCGTCGCCCTGCGGGCCGGGGCATCCTCCTGCACGGCCCCCTTCCGGTCCCTACACTGCCGCCGCATGTCGCCCGCGGGAGCCCTGACCCTGTGCCACGTCGACGCCGAGCGCGGATTCTCCGGCGGCGAGGCCCAGGTGTTCCTGTTGATGCGCGGCCTCTGCGAACGCGGCCATCGTTCGATCCTCTTGGCGCCCCCCGGCTCGGAAGCGTCGCGTCGCGCCGTCCTGGAGGGCTTCGAGGTGCGTGAACTTGCCATGCGCTCGGACCTGGACCTGCCCGCGGTGCTGCGCGCCACCCGGATCCTGCGGGAACTCGCCCCCGACCTCGTGCACCTGCACACCTCCCGGGCCGCCTGGATCGGCGGCTTGGCCGCCCGTCGCGCGGGATTGCCCGCCATCGTGACGCGGCGCATGGACCGTGCGGTGGCGCGCAACTGGCGCACGCGACTTCTCTACGGCCGACTGACTCACGCGGCCGCGGCGATCTCCGAGAGCGTCGCGCGCTCCCTCGTGGAGGGCGGCGTGGACCCCGGGCGCGTGGTGCTGATCCCGAGTTCCGTGGACGCGGCCCAATGGGAGCCGAAGCGCGCGCGGGCCGAGGTGCGCGCCGAACTCGGAGCGGGCCCGGAGACCCGCGTGGTGCTGACCCTGGGGGCCCTCGTGCCGCGCAAGGGCATCGACGTCCTGCTGGCGGCCCTGGACGACTTGAGCCTCCGTGGGATTCGCCCCGCGGTCTGGATCGCCGGCGCGGGCCCGGCCTCCGAGGACCTGGCGCGGCAGGCCCGCGGCCTGTCGCTGGAGGGAGTGCGCTTCCTCGGGGCCCGCGCCGATGCCCCCGACCTCCTGGCGGCCGCTGACGTGTTCGCCATGCCCTCGCGGCGCGAGGGCCTGGGCGTGGCGGCCCTGGAGGCCCTGGCCGCCGGCTGCCCCGTGGTGGCCAGTCGAGTCGGCGGGCTGGCCGAGGTGGTCGAGCACGGGGAGAGCGGACTCTTGGTGGACGCGGAAAGGCCCGAGCCCTTGGCGCGCGCCCTGGAACGCCTGCTTTCGGAGCCCGAACTGCGGCGGCGCTTCGCCCAGGCGGGCCGCGCGCGCGTGGCCCGCCTCTACTCGGCGTCGTCCATGGTCGCGCGCTACGAGGAGCTGTATCGTCGCGTGCTCACCGAGCGAAATTCTCCCGCGCTCCCGCCCCGCTGAATCCTCCCATGACGGCCCCGGCGATCCACTCGGCAGGCGAAGCGGCGCTCCCCCGCGGATCGCATCCCGCGGCGGCGTCCGGCGCGTCGTCGTTGCCGCGGGTGACGGCCTGCATCATCTCCCTCAATGAAGAGGATCGCATCGCCGACTGCCTGCGCAGCGTGGACTGGTGCGACGAGATCCTCGTGGTGGACTCCCACTCGACCGACCGCACCCGCGAGGTGGCGGCGAGCCTCGGCGCACGGGTGATCGAGCGCGACTGGCCCGGCCACGTGGCCCAGAAGGAATTCGCCATCCGCGCCGCGGCCAACGACTGGGTGTTCTGCATCGACTGCGACGAGCGCGTCTCGCCGCGCCTGCGGGCCGAGATCCAGGCCCTGCGGGAGCAAGGCTTCCCGGGCAGGCCGGGCTGGCGCTTCCCGCGCTGCTCCAACTACCTGGGCCGCTGGATCCGACACGGGACCTGGTACCCCGACCGGCAGTTGCGGCTGTTCGACCGCCGGCGCGGCAAGTGGGCCGGCCACAACCCCCACGACCGCGTGGAATTGGAGGGCCGCCCCGGGGAACTCTCCGGCGATCTGCTGCACCTGCCCTACCGATCGCTTTCCGAGCACCTGCGGACCATCGACAACTACACGACGATCATGGCCCGCGGCCTCCACGAGCGCGGTCGGCGGGCCGGTGTGAGCGACCTGTGGGTGCGCCCGGCCGCGCGCTTTCTCAACTTCTATTTCCTGCGACTGGGGCTCTTGGAGGGCTGGCGGGGCTTTCTGATGGCCTGCCTGGCGGCCCAGTACGTGCGCCTCAAATGGGCCAAGCTCCTGATCCTCCAGCGGGACGTGGGCCCCACCGCACCCCCGGAATAGAAGGGGAGCGGCCCGGGTACTGCCGAAAAGCCCCGGGGCCCCCCGGCGGGCCGATTGCCGCGAGCCCCGGGGGCTCCGCCCGGGTTCCTGGGGATGCCGGACCTCCACGGCGGGCCTCCCTATTCATGGAGTCCCCCGGGACGAGCCCCCTGGACGGCCGCCCCGCTCCGCTGCAAGGTCAGTGTCCGTCCACCGCCCGAAGCACCCCCGCAGAACCCTCCGCGATGAAGAACCTGCTGCTGTCCGCCTGTCTGCTCGCCGCCACCGGCCCCCTCTTTGCCGGCGACGTGCGCTGGGAAAAATCCCTGGACGAGGCCCTGGCCAGGGCCAAGGCCGAGAACAAGCCCGTGTTCCTGGCCGTCAACATGGACGGTGAGCGCGCCAACGATCAATTGGCGACCAAGACCTACGCCGACAAGTCGTTCCAGGAATGGGCGGCGCGCACCGTCAACGTGGTGGCCAGCGCCGCCGAGCACGCCAGCCTGGGCAAGCCCTGCCCGCGCTTCGACGGCCTGGAGTGCATCGACCACCGCCGCGCGGATTCCGCCGCGCGAGCCTCCGTGCTCAAGCCCGACAGCCAGGGTTTCGTGATCGCTCCCCAGCACGTGTGGATCGCACCCGACGGCAAGCTCCTCTTCAGCGTGCCGTACGCGGTGACCCTGGAGGAGCTGAACTGGTGCATGGCGAGCGCCCTGCGGGAAGTGGCGCCCGACTCGGTCAAGCTGCCCGCCAACGGCCGCGTGCCGCGACGCCTGATCGCCGGCGGCGTGTTCGATCCGGCCACCTCGGGATCGGGGATCGCCGATCGGCCGCCGACGCGGGAGGAAGCCCTGGAGATCGTCAAGGAGATGAAGAAGAGCTGGTTCGCGCTGGAGAACGGCGAGGACGCGCGCCGTCTCTTGATGTCGGACGAACCGGAAGTGCTCGACTTCGTGCGCCAGCAGTTGCGCGGCAGCATCGGGAGCTTCCTCGGTGGCGGCGGCGGCGCGGGCGGCGGGGGGGGTGGCGGTGGTCGCGGCGGTGGAGGAGGGGGCGGCGGCCGCGGCGCCAACTCCGGTCGCTTCCATGCGCAGATCCTGCACCAGATCGGCATCGTCTCCCCGGCGACCTATTGGGAACTGGCCAGCGAGTCCCTGGAGAATTCCGACGCCTCGGTGCGCGCCGAGGCCGCGGTGGCACTGGAGCAGCTGGCCGCGCCCGAATCCGTGCGCGCGCTTTCCGCGGCGCTCGCCAAGGAGGACGACGCCCTGGTCAAGAAGGAGATCCTGCGGGCCCTGGGCAGCGCGGGCGCCGCCGACGCCAAGGCCCGTGCGACGCTGATCAAGCGCGCCAAGACGGACAAGAACGAGACCCTGCGCTGGAACGCCGTGGCCGCCATGGGATTCGGCGCCGCCGATCCCGAGCTGCAGGCTTTCCTGCTGGCCGCCCTGGCGGGCAAGGATCCGCGCGCCAAGACCGCCGCGGCCTGCGCCCTGGCGTTGTCGCGCGACAAGCAGTTCGTGCCCCTGCTGGAGGCCCAGCGAGCCGAACTCACGGAGGGCGCCGATCCCTTCGAGAAGCAGGCCCAAGGCGCCATCGGCGCGGCCCTGGCGGTGCTCAAGGGGGCCCCCCTGGGCGAGATCGAGCCGCCGCTTGCGAAAATTTGCGGCGACGACATCCGACGCGAGCGCTGGTTCCCCATGCGCCGGCCCCAGTGATCCCGCCGACGGGGCCGCAGGCCCCCTTCGCGTCGCCTGAGCCGGACCGCCCGGGCCGAGCCCAGGGGGCGGACCGCGGCCTCTGCTACTGGCGCGCGGCCGCGCCCAGTTCGCCGCAGGACGCGAGTCCTTCGCGGGCGCATTCCCGGGCAATGTGCTCCAGGATGCGCCGGACCAGGAACGGGCCGCCGTACACCAGGCCGGTGTAGATCTGCACCAGATGGGCGCCGGCCCGCAGGCGTTCCAGGGCGTCCTCGGGCGTCATGATCCCACCGACGCCCACCAGGGGCAGCCTGCCGTGGGTGCGCCGCGCCACGAAGCGCGTCAGGGCCGCGGCCCGCGCCCGCAGGGGCTCGCCGCTGGTGCCCCCGGGCAGGTCGCGGGCGGACGCCGGCAGTCCCGATCGGTCGGTGGTCGTGTTGGAGGCGATCACCCCGTCGATGGAGCAGCGCGACACGGCCTCCAGCACGTCGTCCACTTCGCTCTCCGAAAGATCCGGCGCGATCTTGACCAGCACCGGCACGCGCCTCGCCGCGCGCCCGCGGGCGGCCGCCACTTCCCCCAGCAGGGCCTCCAGGGCGGCGCGGTCCTGCAGCTTGCGCAGGCCCGGCGTGTTGGGGCTCGAGATGTTCACCGCCACGTAGTCCGCGCGGGGCGCCACGCGCTCGATCAACTGCGCGTACTCCTCGGCGGCCCGTTCCAGGGGAGTGTCCTTGTTCTTGCCCACGTTGATGCCCAGGAGGCAGCGGTCCCGGGGCTCGAAGCGCTGGGCCATCAGGGCCTCCACGCCCGCGTTGGGGAAGCCCATGGAGTTGACGATGGCCCGGGACGCTTCGAAGCGCAGCACCCGCGGTCGGGGATTGCCCGCCTGGGGCACGCGGGTCACGGTGCCCAGCTCGAGATGGCCGAACCCCAGGGCGGAGAGGCCTGCCACCGCGCGTCCGTCCTTGTCGTATCCGGCCGCCAGGCCGAGGGGGTTTTCGAAGCGCAGGCCGAAGGCCTCGACCACCAGCCGCGGATCCTGGAAGCCCGCGGCTCGGGCCAGCAGGGCACGCAGCGGGCCGAGGGAGCCTGAGGCGCGGGCCATCCTCAGCGCGGCGTGGTGCGCGTCTTCAGGATCCAGCCGGAACAGGAGCCGCTGCAGCAGGGAGTACATGGCGGCCGGCGATTCTCCGCTGCGCACGCTCGCCAGGGAAGCGCTGTTCCGCCGCCGTGCGGGCCGCGTAGACTGGGCGCCCCCATGGGGCGTCCATTCGCAGTCGCGGGCCCGCGCCGGGATCCGTTCCCACGTCCGCGGTTTCGGGCCCTGGCGGGTTGGCTCTGCGCGGGCCTGCTGCTGCTCGCCGGCTGCGGAGCCGAGGCATCGCCGGCCCCGGCCGCGGACGGCCTGGAACTTTCCCACCGCATGGCCGCCGCGGTGCGCTGTCGCATCAGCGTGCCCAGCGAGGCGCTCCTGGAGCGCGTGCGCGCCCGGCTGGCCCGCAGGCCCTCGAAGCGCTGGATCTTCGAGTTGGCCGTGGAGTCCGCTCCCCCGACCCAGGTGGCGCCGCTCGATTCCAAGGAGCACAGCAGCGGCGCCCGCGAGCCGCGCGTGTGGGTCGGCGCGCCCGGCCTGCGCGGGGCCGAGCGTTCCCTCGCCGCACTGGGGGTCGCGAGCCTGGGTGGGGGATTCAGCTTTCGCGGCACGGCCTTCGAGGGCCGTGAGGACGCCATCCTGGCGACCCTGCCCGACCTGGACCGCCCGACGGCCGCCGGCGCCCTGGTGAGCCTCGTCTACGGCAATGACGCCGAGTTCGCCGTGGAGCGCGTGCGAGACTGGACGCCCACCTCGCGCCTCGGCTGGCAGCTCTTTCGCGCCGGCGAGCTGGTGGCCGAGGGTCCCCTGGACCTCCACGGCCGGCCCATCGAGGCGCGCACGCTCGACCTGACGCTCCTGGATCACAGTGGAAGCCGAGCCGCGCAACGGGGCCAGCGCGTGGACTACGACTGGGCGGCCGCCGCGGCCTTCGATCCAGCGGCGGCGGAGGGTTGGCTGGCCGCCCTCGATCGTTCCGCCGCGGGCGTGCGCGGCCGCCTCGCTCCGCTGCTCGCGGTGGACGCCGACCTGCGCGTCGACGTGCGGCTCTTCGAGACGCCGGAGGAGCTCTCGCGCGCGACGCGCACGCGGGACTTCGCCCACCACGGCCGCGTCGGCGGTCGCGCCCAATTGTCCCTGGTCCACGTGACCGGCTGGCCGGACAACGGGGCCTTCGAGGTCGCCCGGGCCCTGGCCCTTGCGGGCGCGGGCGAACCCGCGGCCCCGTGGCTGGAGGAAGCGGTCGCGGCCCGCAGCGCGGACCACTGGTTCGGCAGACCCTTGGAGGAGTGGCTGGCCCACCTGGTGGACGGCGATCTGGTCCCGGAGGTCCAGGCCCTCGCCACCGGCGCGCCGACGGCCGGGCCGGGCTTCTCGATCCACCTGCGCGCGCCCCTGCGCGGGGCGCTCCTGGGCTGCTGCGAGGAACTGCACGGCGCGGATTTTCTGGCCCGCGCCTGGCGCGCCGAGCTCGGGGCCCTGGAGCTGCCCAGCGATGCGGCCTTCCGCGCCTACCTGGTGCGACGGTTGGGTCCGGCCCTCGCGGCCGCGGGCGAAGCTCGCGCTGCACGCCGGGCGGCCTCGGTGGGCCGCGAGTCCCGCCGCGGCGCCTGTCTGCTGCCGAGTCCCCCGCCGGCGCAACTGCCCGACGCTCCCGGGGGGGATCCCCTGGCGGGCGGCTTTGGCTCGCGGGCCGCCGAGCGCACCCTGGCGGAGTTGCGCGAGCTGGGTTCCACCGCCGTGGCGCTTTCCTGGTGTGGTTCCCTGGAGGAATCCGAGCCGCGCATGTTCGGCGAGGGACCCGCGGCCTGGACCCAGGCCCACGACGCGGCGTTGTTCTCCACGATTCTGGCGGCCCAAAGCCAGGGCCTCGCGGTGACGCTGCTGCCCCAGTTCACCGCCACCGAGCATGGCGGCTGGGCCGGCCAGGTGCTCCTGACCACGGCCAGACGCCGCCGCGCGCTGTTCGATGCCTTCGGCCGCAACCTGACCCATCTGGGGCTCCTGGCGGAACTCGCCGGCGTCGATGTGCTCTCCCTGGGCAGCGAATCCCCCGACATGACGGTGACCCGGCCCCTGCCCCACAATCGGCGCGCGCCCGAGGAACTCGAGGCGCTGCGCTCGGACTGGCAGATCCTGATCCAGTCGGCGCGCGCCGCGTTCGCGGGGGGGCTGACCTACGCGGCCCGCTGGGATGGGGAAGCCCAGGGCATCGAGTTCTGGAAGGACTTGGACTTCCTGGGGCAGAACATCTTCGCGCCGCTGGGCCCCGGTCCCTCGGCTCGCCCGGCGAGTCCGGCGGGCGGACCGTCCAGCGAGGAGATCGCCGAACGTCTGGTGGCCGGCCTGGGCCACGTCCGGGACCTGGCCCGCGAGAGCGGCGTGCGGCCCCTGGTGTGCAGCGTGGGCTTGAGCTCCACGTCCGAGGGCTGGATCCATCCCGCGCGGCCCCTGGGGGAACTGGACCTCGAGGTCCAGACCCGGTTCTACGACGGGTTGAAGCGCGCCCTGCAGTTGGCCCGCCAACAGAAATTCACGCCAGCGGGGTTGTTTGCCTGGTGCTGGTGGAGCGACGGCGCGAGCATCGGCCCGACGGATCGCGGGTTCTCGCCCCAGAACAAGCCGGCCCTGGCCGCCTTTCGGCGCGCGCTGCAGGTGCGCTGAGGTCCCGCTCCATGGCTCGCGCCGCCCGTGATTCGGCCTCCGCGGACTCCGCAGCCGAAAGGCCCCGGCCCCCGGATTCGCGGGGACGACGGCGCGCCTCCGCCACGGGCCCCGGCGCCGCGCCCCCCCAAGGAGCCGCGGAGCCCGCGGCCCGACTCTCGCCTGGAGTGCTCTCGGGCGTCGGACCGAGGCGCCTGGAACTCCTGGCGCGCGCCGGGATCCTGAGCCTCGCGGACCTGGCCCTGTTCGCGCCGCGAGGCGCGGCGATCTTCCCCAAGGCCCAGCCCATCGCCTCCTTGGAGCCGGCCGCGGCCCCGTCGGGGAGGAATTCCGCGTCCGCCGCTCCCTGCCGCATCCAGGGCCGGGTGGTGAAGCTCTCCTTCTCGCGCTTCGGCCGCCGCTCGCTGTTGCGCGTCGGCGTCGACGACGGCAGCGGCCAGATCGACGTGCTGTTCTTCAATCAGGCCTGGCTCCGCGGCAGATTCCAGATCGGCGAGTCGATCGACGTGCTGGGCCGGGCCGTGGACGCCAAGGGACGCGGCTTCCAATGCCTCCGGCTGGGCAGCGAGGCTCGGCCCCTGCCCGCCGCAGGCACCCTGGCGGTGGAGTACCCGAGCCTGGGCGGGCTTTCGCCCGAGTTCCTGGCGGACCTGTGCCGCCGTGCCCTGGAACGGATCGGAGATCAGTTCCGCGATCCGCTGCCGCCGGAGTGGCTCGCGGCCCACGACTTGCCGGATCTTCGTGCGTGCGCCCGGGGGCTCCATGGGCCCGCGGACGAGGCCGAATTCGGGCGGGCCCTGCGGCGGCGGGCCCTGGAGCGTTCCCTCGTGGTGCAGGCGCGCATCGCCGCCCGTCGGGCCGCGCGCCTGGAGCGCCAGGCCACGCGCATCCGCTGCACGGACGCCGAGGAGCGTGTGGTGCTGGCCCAGTTCCCCTTCGTGTTCACCGCCGGGCAGTTGAAGGTGGCGGCGGATCTGCGCGACGACTTGGCGCGGTCGGTGCCCATGCGCAGGCTGCTGCAGGGAGACGTGGGCTCGGGCAAGACGGCGCTGGGCCTGTACGCCTGCCTCCTGGCGGCGCGGGCCGGCGTGCAGTCGGCGTTCATGGCGCCCACGGAATTGCTGGCCGAGCAGCACATCCTGGGCCAGGAGGAGCTGTGCCTCGGCGCCGGCCTTCGGGTGGCGCGGCTCACGGGATCCCTGAGCCAGGCCCGCCGTCGCGAGGTGGAGGCGGGGCTCGCCGACGGGTCCATCGACCTGGTGTTCGGGACCCACGCGCTGTTCTCGGAATCCGTGCGCTTCAAGCGCCTGGGACTCGCGGTGATCGACGAGCAGCACCGGTTCGGCGTGGAGCAGCGCCAGCGACTGGCGGGCAAGGGGCGGGACGTGCACGTGCTGCTGATGACCGCCACGCCGATTCCGCGCAGCCTCGCGCTTTCGGTCTACGGCGATCTCGATCTTTCGGTCCTGCGCGAGCGCCCGCCGGGCCGCGGCCCCATGGAGACCCTGTGGGTGCGCAAGGAACACAAGGCCCAAGCCCTGGCGCGCATCAGCGGCGCCCTGGAGCGGGGGGAGCGCGTGTACTGGGTCGTGCCGCGCATCGGAGCGGCGGAGGCGGAGGGGCCCCAGGAACCCCCGGCCGCCCTCGGTGCCAGCGCCGAGGCGCGCTTCGCCAAGCTCTCGCGCTCCAACTTCGCGCGCTATGGGATCGAGCTCGTCCACGGCCGCCTGGATCCGGAGCAGCGCTCGCTGCGCCTGGAGCGCTTCCGCTCCGGCGAGGCGCGGCTCCTGGTGGCCACCACGGTGATCGAGGTGGGCGTGGACGTGCCCGAAGCCACGGTGATGGTCATCGAAGGCGCCGAACGCCTGGGCCTCGCCCAACTGCACCAACTGCGGGGCCGCGTGGGCCGTGGGCCACAGCCCAATGTCTGCCTGCTCTACGGCAAGCCGGTGGCGGCCGAGCGGATGGCGCTCCTGGAGCGGCTCCAGGACGGATTCCGCATCGCCGAGCAGGACCTCCTGCTGCGCGGCATGGGGGAACTCGCCGGATTGCGCCAGGCGGGCGCCAGCGACCTGGCCGCCCAGGGCGCCCTCTCGCCGGAGGAGTCCCTCCGACTGGCGCGCGAGCTTTTCCACTCGAATCCGACCCTGGCTTTCGAGTACCACGTCGCCGGGGCCACGTTCGATTCCTGATTCCCGCGAGGAGACCCGTGCAAGATTTCCTGACCACCGAGAACCTGATCGCGCTCTTGACGTTGACTTCCCTGGAGATCGTCCTGGGGATCGACAACATCGTCTTCATCTCGATCCTGACCGGGAAGCTGCCCAAGGAAGCGCAGCCCAAGGCGCGCCGCGTGGGGCTCGCGATGGCGATGCTGATGCGCATCGCGCTGCTCCTGGCGATCTCGTGGGTCATGGGCCTGGTGCGACCGCTGTTCCCGGTGTTCGGCCACGACGTCACCGGCAAGGACCTGATCCTGTTCTTCGGCGGCCTGTTCCTGGTGGCCAAGGCCACGCACGAAATCCACGAGCGCATGGAGGGCGAGGCGCAGCAGAACGACAAGGCGCGCGTCGCACCCAGCTTCCTGTCCGTGATCGTGCAGATCACGCTGCTCGACATCGTGTTCTCCCTGGATTCGGTGATCACCGCCGTGGGCATGGCCAAGCACGTGCCGACGATGATCCTGGCCGTGATCATCGCGGTCCTGGTGATGATGCTGTTCGCCGGTTCGATCTCCGGTTTCATCGAACGTCACCCGACGCTGAAGATCCTGGCGCTGTCCTTCCTGATCCTGATCGGCGTGATGCTGATCGCCGAGGCGTTGGGGCAGCACGTGGACAAGCGCTACATCTACTTCGCCATGGCCTTCTCGCTGGGCGTGGAACTGCTCAACATCCGCGCCCACGTGAAGAAGAAGGCGCACACGTTGCCCTGAGTGCTCACTCAGCGGGGCCTGGCGCCGTGCCCGGCCACCAGGTCCCGCAGATAGGCCTCGTTGTAGATCGCGAAACGTTCCATGCGGCCCACGGCTTCCTCGGCGGCACGGACTTCGCGCGGATCGCTGTCGGGGCCGACGCGCCGCGGTGAGCGCCCGCGCGGGTCCGCGGCCAGGTCCGCGGTCCAGCGCACGCCGGAGTCCACGTCCCAGATCCACTTCTGCGTGCCGTCGATCAACGCGCGCGTGCGCTCGGTGCCGTAGGACTGCAGGAACACCGTGCGCGCCTTGTCGCCGAACAGGAGAGACTCCCCGGACATTGGCAGGCCCGCGGGGGACAGGCCGGTCAGGTCGAGCAGCGTGGGCAACAGGTCGACCTGACGCGCGCGGCCCAGCCGGAGGCCCGACAGGTCCACTCCGGGCGCGAAGAACAGGAGCGGGACGTCGTGGGCGTTCTCCAAGAGCGAACTGTGCCGGGGGGCGAAGCGGCCGCCCTGGAAATCCTCGCCGTGGTCGGCGGTGAACACGAAGAGCGTGTTCTCGTACAGGCCCAGGCGCTGGTACTCCGCCAGGATCTCGCCGATCACCTGGTCGGTGTAGCGCACGGCCCGTTCGTGGCGCTCCTCGTCCGAGCCCTTGGTCTGGCCGGGGAAGTCGTAGCGGTAGTGCGACGACATCGTGTAGTAGGTGACGAAGAACGGCTGGCGCGCCGGCAGCACCGAGTGGTCCCAGAGGAACATCAGCCGGTCGTCCTTGGAGCGCGGCCCCACGTCGTCGAACGGCTCGCCGCGGTCCCGGGCCAGGGCCTGCAGGTCGAGGAAGGCCGCGAGCTCGACGAAGCCGAGCCTGCGGAACATCGTGCGCTGGCCCTGGTAGTACAGGTGCTGGGGCGTGATGCAGGCGCTGAAGTAGCCTGCGTCGCCGAACGCGCGCGGCAGGCCGGTCATGGTCGGCATCTCGCACTCCAGCACCTCCATGGTCTGGGCCGCAAAGACCCCGCTCAGGAGACCGAAGGTGGCCTTGGACGAGTTGGCGAACTGGGCGTAGCAGGAGGTCTGCACACCGCCCTGGGCCAGGGCGCGGGCCAGGTTCGGCGTCGCGCCGGAATCCGGGTCCGAGAGGGAAGTCTGCTCGCGCGCCAGGCTCTCGATCACGTAGAGCACCACGTTGCGTCCACGGCACAGGGCCAGGGCGGGATCCACTGTGTGGGCGTAGCTCGACGCGCTCGAGAGCCGCACCGGGGCCTCCGTCTCGCGCGTCTCGTGCCGGTCGTAGCCCACCACGGGCCGGTCGAGGGGGAAGAGGCTCGCCAGCACGAAGTTGCGCTGCAGTCCGTAGGGCACCGCGGGCGTGAAGACCACGAGGATCGCGAAGAGCACGAACAGCGCGCGGGTCCCGCGGCGCACGAAGGCCTGCTCGCCCAGCCGATGGAGCGCCAGGGGCACGGCACGCACGACCGGGACCCAGGGTGAGGCGAAGGCCAGGACCAGGGCGCAGAGGGAGGCGAGCGCCGCCACCCAGAAGCTGTTGCCGGTGAAGACCGCGTAGTCCGGCCCGATGGTCTGGGCCTCGGCCACGGCGTAGCGCAGCCAGTCCACGGAGAGCGGGTGCAGGAAGCGCACCTTCATGCGCGCGTCGGCGAGCTGGAACACGGTCACGCACAGCACGGTGACGATGGTGATGGCGAGCAGAGCCCTGCCGCGTCGCGACCCCAGCAGGTCCCAGATCACGTACAGCCCAAAGAACAGGCACAGGTCCTGGGGGTAGGTGAGGGCGTAGTCCCAGCGACTCCAGGTTTCCTGGATGCGGAAATTGCCGGTGGCGAGGCTGTAGTGCTTCCAGCCGCACAGGAGCACGAAAAGCACCAGGAACCCGGTGCGCGCGCTGGCGGCCGTCGCCGGACCCCCGGGAACAGCGTTCGGCGATGGAGCGCCTCGGGGTTCGCCGGGCGAATCTTGGAGGGGCCGCATGGGGTAGCCGCAGCAAAACTACCCCACGGGATGGGGCGGAGACCAACGGGATTCCGCCGCCGGCCGGGGCGCGGGCCGCGCCGAGTGGGCTTGCGCCGGGTGGGCTTGCGCCGCGAAGCCCCGGCCCTCAGCGCCGCGCGAGGCGCACGTAGCTCTGTGCGTGCCGATCCGACAGGTCGGGGAAATGGCCGCCGTGCAGGACGGCCGCCAGGATCTCGGCCGACTCCACGAGCCGCGGCCCCGGCCGATTGAAGAAGGCGTTGCCGTCGGCCACGAACACCTCTCCGTCCCGCACCGCGGGCCAGGGGAGCGGGGCCAAAAGGCCGCGCAGGAAGTCGAACTCGGCCAGCGTGCGCTCCAGCGTGAAGCCGCAGGGCTTGATCACCACCACGTCGGGCGCCGGCCTGAGCTTGAAGAGCTCCTCGCGCGAGAGGGTGCGCGCCCGCTGGCCGACTTCCGCGGCCAAGGCCGTGCCGCCCGCGATCTTCACCAGCTCGGGCATCCAGGTGCCGCCGACCATGACGGGCTCGAGCCACTCGAGCGTCAGGACGCGCGGCCTGCGCGGCAGCCTGCCCGTGCGCGCGGCCAGTGCGGCCAGGCGCCCCTGGAGCTCTTGCGTCAGGATTACGGCGCGCTCGGGAGCACCCAGGGCCTCGGCCACCGCGGCGATGTCGCGCCACAGGTCCGCGAGCCGCAGGGGAGAGAGACACACGAGCTTCGCGCCGGGCAGAAGCTCGCGCGCCGCGCCCTCCACGGCCGCGAAGGGCACCGCGCAGACGTCGCACAGGTTCTGCGTGAGGATCACCTCCGGCGCCGCGCGGGCCAGGGCTTCGAGGTCCAGGTCGTAGACCGCCAGGGCCGAGCGCAGGAGCTCGCGCAGGTCGCGGTCGATGGCGCCGCTCGTGCCCTGGGCCGGCGTCACGCCGTGGGCGCCCAGGCGGGTGCGGGTCAGCACGGGGAGGCCGCGCACGGACGGCGGCCAGTCACACTCGTGGGACACGCCCACCAGGGCGTCCCGAAGTCCCAGGGCGCAGACGATCTCCGTGGCGGCGGGCAGCAGGCTCCCCACGCGCGGCCGCAGGGCGGGCCCGGGGCGGGCCCGGGGCTGGCTCGGCGCGGGATCGATCCGGCTGCCCACCGGGTGTGCGGGCCCTCGGGCGGCGGCGGGGTGGGTTGGGAGCGGCGAGGAGCCTGGGGGGGACGCCTGGAGGGAGGTCGTGTTCATGGTTCGAAGGGGCCCCCGGGTGGGGGACGGTAGCAGGTACCCCAGGACCTCGAATCGCGTATCCTGCCGGGCCGCGGTATGTAGTCCATGACCTGACCGGGCCACCGCTCACCAATCATGCGCCGATTGATCACGACCTCGAGAGTGGCCCTATGGGCCTGTGGGGCGGCCCTGTGGGCCTGTGGACTCGCGCAGGCCCAGATCGAGTTCCCCGAGCGCCCGCCCGCGCGTCCGCCCGCGCCTCCAGTCGACGCACCGCCGAGTCCGGAGGCGGCACCGGAGGTCCCGGCGAAGCCGGAGGCCCAGAATCCGGCACCCCAACCGGAGGCGCCGCGCGAACTGCCCCCGCAGCCCCGCGGCAACCTCGCCGAGCGCGTGATCGGCAAGAACCCGTACGTGGATCCCTCGGACCCGGGGCCCCAGGCGCCGCCGCCCGGGGGAGTCGACCTGCCTGCCGCTCCCGCCTCGTCGGGCAGCGGGCCGTTGTCACCGTTGGCACCGGGGGCCCCGGGGGCCCCGGGGGCCCGGGCCCGGCCGTGCAGGGCGAGCCCCAGACCGCGCCGGCCGGAGCCGCCGGCGGGGGAGGAGGCGTGCTCGATTCGCTGCCGGTGGGACGCAAGGACGCCGCGCGCTTCATTTACGAACAACTCGATCCGCTCCAGGACGTGCACCACGCCCTGATCGCGCCCGCGGTCCAGAGCCTGATGGGTCTGGGCCCGGATGGGGTCGAAGCCTCGCGCGCCGCCCTGGCCGGCGGGCGGCCGGCGTCGATCCTCGCCGCGGCGCAGGTGCTGTTGTCCTCGGCCGAGGCCGCCGATCGCGAGCTGGTGCGCCGGCGCCTCTCCGCCAAGCTCCCCGCCAGCGTCGGCGGTCCCCTGGTGGACCTGTACGCCACCCTGGATCCGGTCTCGGCGAGCCCGGCGGCGCTGGCGGCCCTGCTGGATCACCCGCTGGTGGGCGTGCGGGCCACGGCCAGTCGGCGGCTCGCGGGCGTGGTGGATCCCGCGCTGTTCCAGGCCCTGCTCGCGGTCGGGAAGAGCGAGCGCGCCGACACGCGCCTGCGCGCCATGGAGCTGGCGGCTCCCTTCGAGAGCAGCGAGGCCGGTGAGCTGCTGATGGCGCGCCTGCGCGATCCCGCCGCCAACGTCGCCGGTCGGGCCGCCCTGCTGCTCGCCGCCCGGGAAAACCCGGCGGTGGTCGGCGATCTGCGACGACTGGCCTTCGATCAACCCTGGATCCTGCGCGAGAGCGCCTACGCGATCCTGTCCTTGGTGGAGCGCGAGGACGCGCGCCTCGTGACCTGCTTCGACGAGCGGCACGTGCCGATCCTGCTGGAGGGCCTGGAGGCCTCCGATCCCTTCGTCTCCGGCACCTGCGCCGCGGCCCTGGCGGGGTTGGGTTTCCGCCTGCCCAGCGCGGCCCAGGCCCTGTGGCTCGACGGCACGGTGCCCGAGCGGCTGGTGCGCTGCGTGGGCGGAGTCGAGTTCCACAACGATTTCAGCTCCCTGCAAAGGCCCGCGGCACGGCGGCTCACCTTGATCTCCGGCCAGGCCTTCGGGAGCGACGGTCCGGCCTGGATGCAGTGGTGGGGCGAAGTGCGCGCCACGTTCCGGGCCCGCCGCGCAGTGATCGACGCCGGGCCCGACCTGTCGGGTTCCCTGCGCATCCTCTGGCGCAACGACGGGGGAGTGGTGGACGCCTTCGAGATCCTGGGCCCCACCGCGGCCGGCTCGCGTTCCGCGCCGGAGACGGAGGTGCTGCGCATCACGGAACTCCAGGCCCGGGACGTGTACTCCATGCTGAGCGAGGCACGCGTGTTCAGCGCCGAGCGCCTGCCCGGCGTGCGCGGTTCGAGCAGCCTCGCCGGCCGCACGCTCGAGGTGGGCATCGCCGACCAGGGCAAGTCGTTCCGCTTCGCGGGCAGCACCACCGAGCCCTGGTTCGAAACCGTGGGCGCGGCCCTGCAGGCCCTGCGCGAGCGCAATCGCTGGCAGCGCTACCCCTCGCCCGCGCGCCACGCCCGCGCCGAGGACCTGTGGTTCGAGCAGTTCGCCTGGTGGGACGCCCCGCACAGCGACGCCGAGCGAGCCCTGCGGCTCAAGGGGCTCGTGCTCGAGGCCCTGCCGTCGTTTGACCTGGAGCGCCGCGCGGGCGGGATCGCCGAGCTGGCTTCGATCTACGCCGTGCCGGCCCACATCGAGGAGAGCGACTTCCCGGTGCTGCGCCAGCTCCTGGCCGAAGAACCCTTCTACACGCCCCGCGCGGTCGCGCTCCTGGAGCTGTGCCTGGCCCATCTGCGGGCGTTCCCGGCCCTCGGCCCGGCAGGCGGCGAGGAGCTGGTGCAACTGGCCCTCGGGCGCTTCGGCGATCGCGCACCCTTGGCCCTGACGGCGATCCTCAAGGCGGCGGGGCCCGAGCGCGTGCGCGCCGCGACCTTGGATTCGCGACCGCTGCTGCGTGCGGTGGCCGTGGATCAGCTGCTGGAGCTGGGCACGGCCGACGACGTTTCCGTGGCGCGCGCCATGCAGGACGACCCGGCGCTTGAGGTGCAGATCGCCGCGGTCACGGCCCTGGGTGCCCATCGCGTCGAAGCGGCCCGGGACGAGCTCTTGATTCGCGCACGCCTGGCCCAGGATCCCGGGCTGCGCGCCGCGGCGCTGGGTGCCGTGGCGAATCTCGGCGGCGAGGGCGTCATCGACGTGATCGTGCTGGGCCTCGCCAGCCCCGTGGCCTCGATCAAGGTGGCGGCGGCCCGCGGGCTCGCGCGCGTGGGGGATCCCAGCGCGGCGCCCCTGCTCATTTCCCTGCTCGGACAGGGCCGCGGCACCGACCTGTACGAGGCGGCGCGCCAGGGGCTCTTGGCCCTGGGCCCGGACGCGGTGCCCGACCTCCTGCGCGCCATCAACACCCCCGGCCACCGCGCGCGCCGCGAGGGTGCGCTGCTGCTTTCCCAGCAGGGTGTGCCCGAGGCGGTGCCGGTGCTCTTGGCGTTGCTCTCCGACGCGCCCGCCGATTCCCTCCTGGCCGCCGAGCTGGCCGTGGCCACCTGCGTGGACTTCCGTCAGGCCGGGGACCCCGCCGTCGAGTGGTGGGACTGGTGGGAGGGCGTGGTCCACGACGATCCCGCCGCCTGGCTGTGCGCCGCCGGCGAGCGGCTGGGCGTCAGCGCTCCGGATCCCAAGCACCTGGCGCGGCCGGGAACGCGGCAGTCCCTGCGCTTCCTCGTGGCGATGCTGCGCCGGCCCGAGCCCCACCTCGTGGAGCGCGCCCGTCGCGACCTCGGGCGGCTCCTGGAGCGCGAGCTGGGGCCGCTGCCGCCTCCCGGCGAGGGCCGCAATCTGCTGCTCCTCGATCTGGAGCGCGAGATCGGCCGACGCTTCCCCCAATGAGTCCGTGACGCGCCGCCGATCGTCGCCCCTCCGGACCGGGCCCCGAGTTCGAGGGGGTCGCGGGGGCCGCGGCCGCGCCGCCGGTCGCCTGCGCCGTGGAATCCTGGCACTGCTGCTGCTGGGCCTGGCGGCCACCCTGGCCGCGGTTCTTGCGCCCACCGCCACCCTTCGGCCGCTGAAGCGCTGGTGGGCGGAGCACCAGGGGCTCGTGCGAGTCGAGGGCCACTCCGAGATCCTCCTGGCCGCCGCCCGGGAGAGCCGCGTGGATCCCTACCTGCTGGCGGGCGTCATGATGGTCGAGAGCCGCGGCCACGTGGACGCCCGCTCCGCCGCGGGCGCCCTGGGGCTGTTCCAGTTGATGCCGCCCACGGCGGGGGAGCAGGCGGCGCTTCTGGGCCTGTCCGCGCCCAGCGAACGGGAGCTCTGCTCGGATGGGCGCCTCAACGCGCGTCTGGGGGCCCGTTACCTGGCCTGGCTCCTCGGACGTTTCCAGGGCGACGTCGAGCGAGCCCTGGTGGCCTACAACGCTGGTCCCGGTCGCCTCAAGCGTTGGACGGAGCAGGCCGGAAGCTATGCTGCGTGGCGCGACGCGCGGGAGCGGGCGGGGGACTCCGAGGTCCTGGCCTATGCCCGCGATGTCCAACGCTATCGAGATCGGTTCGCGGAGCGCGGCGTGATCGCGCCCACCGCGGCCCTCGATCCGCCTCGATCCGCATCGTCCGACGCCCCCCCTGGGCCCCGCCGTTCCTCTGCTCCGGCGCCCCCGGATCCAGGGGGCCCGTCCCCGGGAGTTCCCGGAGACCCGGTCGGTCCGCCCGTCCAAGAGCCCGTTCACCAGTAGCAGCCCGCACCGTTCTTGCAGCCATGAGATCCCGCGCGCGCCTTCCCCGCTTTCCCTGGCCCGATTCCCTGCGGGTGCTTCGCACGCCCCTCTGGGTCGCCCTGATCCTCTGCAGTCCCCTGTGGCTTTCGGTGGGGGTCTCCGCGGCCGTGGGCGGTTTCCAGGACGTTCCCGCGTCGGAAAGTGCGCCCGACCCGGGCGCCCTGAGTCCGCGGGCCCTCCTGGCGACGTTCCTGGAGCACGGCCGCCGCTGGCGCGAGCACGGGGAAAAGGCCGACCTGGAGGCCGCGGCGCGGGCCTTCGAGATGGAGTCCTTCCCGGCCCAGGATCGCGCCTACCTGAGGGCCAAATTCGCTTCCTGGCTCCTGTTCCTGCTCGACCGCGTCGAGGGGGTCGACCCCGCGGAGATCCCCGGCGAGGGGCCCGCGCTCGACGCCGGCCGCTACGTGCATCGGTTCACCCGGGCCGACCAGCCGGCGGTGGCCATCGAGCTGGAGTTCAAGCGCCTGCGCGAGGGCCCCTGGGTGATCAGCGGCTCGACCCTGAATCGGCTGGAGGGCTGGACCCAAGAGTACGGCAGGGTGGCCCCGCTCTCGGCCGTGGCGCGGCCGGCCGGCTTTCAAGAATGGGTGCGCGCGACGGTGCCGGACTCCATGCGCAAGCGGGTCCTGTTCCTCGAAGCCTGGCAGTGGATCGGCATGGGTGCCCTGGTGCTCGCCGGGCTCCTGGCGCAGCGCGTGGTGTCCTACTTCTTCGCGCGCTTCGTGGCCCACCGCTCCAGCGCCGAGCGCATTCCGGTGGACGCCGCGCTCCTGGCGCGGGTGGCCCGGCCGATCGCCCTGCTCGCCACCTCGCTCGCCTTCTTCGCGGGCGTGCCGCTGCTCGATCTCGGACCCAGCGCGTACCACTTCGTCAACCTGCTGGCCAACGTCGGCCTGACGATCGCCATCGTCTGGACCGCCTACCGGGTGGTCGACGTGGTGGCCTGGGTCATGGCCCAGCGCGCGGCGCGGACCGAGGGCAAGTTCGACGACATGCTCGTGCCCCTGGTGCGACGCACGCTCAAGTGCGTGGTGATCATCCTGGGCGTGGTGCTGATCGTGACCCGCATGGACCGGGACCTGTGGGGCCTGGTGGCCGGCCTGTCGATCGGCTCCCTGGCCGTGGGTTTCGCCGCCAAGGACTCGATCGAGAACCTGTTCGGCACGTTCACCGTGCTGATGGACAAGCCGTTCCAGTTGGGCGACGTGATCGCGGTCACGGGCATCGAGGGCGCCGTGGAGGACGTGGGCTTCCGTTCCACGCGCCTGCGCACGGCCGAGGACAGCCTGATCACGGTGCCCAACTCGCGCTTCATTTCGGCCCACGTGGAGAACCGCGGGTTGCGCCGCCGCCTGCGCGTGCGCGCCACCCTGGGGCTCACCTACGACACCCCGCCGGAACTGCTGGACACCTTCTGCGAGGGCGTGCGCGAGCTGATCCGCCGCCATCCGTACACGCGCAAGGCCGACTACACCATCTGGATGACGGGGTTCGGGCCGTCGTCCCTCGACCTGCTCTTGACCTTCTTCCTGGAGGTGGCCGACCCCGCCACCGAGCAGCGCGAGCGCCATCGGCTGTACCTGGACATCCTGCGGCTGGCGGACAGCCTCGGGGTCCGCTTCGCCTACCCGACACAAACCTTGCAGATCGAGCGCGGCGCGCCCCGGCCCGCGGGCACGGGCCCGGCTCCGGCACCGGCGCCGCGGCGGTGGAGCGGGGCAGGCGGGCGGCGGGGAAGATCGCCGACCGCACCCTGGAGTTTCGCGACGGCAAGCGGCCTCCGCCGGTGCGCTTCGATACCCTGTCCGCCGACGATGCCGGCCACGGCCCCTTGGGGGATTCACCGTCCCGCGAATGATCGACCCGCGCGGCTCCAACAGGGCCACGACGGTTACCGTAGAGCACGCCACCCGACCAGGATCCCATGACCCAGGCCCCGCCCCCCGTGACTCCCTCGACTCCCTACCCAGTCCAGCGCGGCGGCGCTCCCTGGGTGCCCGCCCTGGAGACGGCCCTGGCCGAGGTGATCATCGGCCAGCGCGAGCTGGTCCACGGCCTCCTGATCGGCCTCTTGACCGGCGGCCACGTGCTGCTCGAGGGCGTGCCCGGCCTGGCCAAGTCCCTGGCGGTCTCGACCCTGGCCAAGGCCACCCACGGCTCCTTCGCGCGCCTGCAATTCACGCCGGACCTCCTGCCCAGCGACCTGGTGGGCACCGAGATCTACAACGCCAAGGAATCCACGTTCACGACCCGCAAGGGGCCGATCTTCGCCAACTTCGTGCTGGCCGACGAGGTCAACCGCGCTCCCGCCAAGGTGCAGTCGGCCCTGCTGGAGGCCATGCAGGAGCACCAGGTCTCCATCGGCGGCGTGACCTTCAAGCTGCCCGAGCCGTTCCTGGTGCTCGCCACCCAGAACCCCCTCGAGCAGGAGGGAACCTACGCCCTCCCCGAGGCCCAGGTCGATCGCTTCGCGCTGAAGCTCGTGGTGGACTACCCCTCGAAGGAGGAGGAGCTGCTCGTGCTGCACCGCATGGCGCGCACCTCGCCGCCCCTGGACGTGCGGCAGGTGGTCAGCCTGGAGGAAATCCAGCGCGCGCGCAGCGCCGTGGACCAGGTGACCCTGGATCCCAAGCTGGCCGAGTACATCGTCGCGCTGGTGCAGGCCACGCGCCAACCGGCGGCCGCGGGGCTCAAGGACCTGGTGGGCCGCGTGCAGTACGGCGCGAGCCCGCGGGCCACGATTTGGCTCGCCCTGGCCGCGCGCGCCAATGCGTTCCTCGAGGGGCGCGCCTTCGCCACGCCCGCCGACATCAAGCGCGTTGCGCCGCCCGTGCTGCGCCACCGCGTGATCCCCACCTACGAGGCGGACGCCGAGGGCCTCTCCAGCGACAAGCTGGTGGCGCGCCTGCTCGAGACGATCCCGGTTCCCTGACGGACGGCACCGCGTGTCCCTCGAAGAGGAAACCGCCGACGAGATCTTCGCGCCGGAGTTGATGGCGCGCGTGCGCCAGATCCAACTGCGCACGCGACGCATGGTCAGCGAAGTGCTCGCGGGCGCCTACCGTTCGACCTTCAAGGGCAGCGGCATCGAATTCGACGACATCCGTCCCTACCAGCCCGGCGACGACGTGCGGGCCATCGACTGGAAGCGCACCGCGCGCTCGGGCGAGCCCTTCATCAAGACCTACGTCGAGGAGCGCGAGCTGTCCTTGATGTTCGTGGTGGACCTTTCGCGCACCATGGACTTCGGTTCCAGGGACTTCACCAAGCGCGAGGTGGCGGCCCAGATGGTGGCGCTGCTCTCCTACGTGGCCGCGCGACAGCACGACCGCGTGGGCCTGACCCTGTTCGGCCCCGAAGTGGGCCTGTCGCTCGCCCCGCGCAAGGGCGCCGGGGCCGTGGCGCGCGTGGTGCGCGAGGTGCTGGCCGCGCGGCCCACGGCGGCGCTGAACGCCTGTTCCTCCTTCGACAACGTGCTGGGGCACTGCGCAAGGTCCATGCACCGGCACAGCCTGCTGTTCGTGATCAGCGACTTCGCCGTGCCCGAGCTCCGGGCCCCGGGCGAAGCGCCCCCGTGGCGTCACCATTTGATCGACCTGGCCGGCCGCCACGACGTGGTGCTGGCGCGGGTCACCGACCCCTTCGAGCTGGAGCCGCCGGCCGCGGGCTGGCTGACCCTGGAGTCCCTCGGCAGCGGCACGCGCCTGGACTTCGACGCCCGCAGGCCCGCGTCCCGTGCGGCCTGGCGACGGGAGGCGGAAGCCCGCGCGGCCGCCGTCCTACAGCTCGCGGCGCGCACGGGCCTGGACCTGATCGAGCTCTCCACGGAAGGCAGCGTCGCCGATCCCATCGCGGCTTTTTTCCGCGCCCGCGGACGACGCAGGCGCTGAAGCCATGTTCCCGCCGCACCGTTCCAGAATGAGCCTCGCGCTGCTCTTGCTTTCGACTCCGGCCCTGGGCCAGGAAGTCGGGGCACCGGAGGCGCGCGCCCACTGGGAACTTCCCGTGAAGGAGGCCGCGGTGGGCGAGCCCGTGCAGGCCAGGCTCGTCGTCGAGCACGCCGCGGGCGCCCGCGTGGAGCTCTCCTCGCCCGTGGAGGACGGCTCTTGGGTGCTGTTCGACCGCACAGCCCCCTGGACCGAATCCGCCGGGCCCGGTCGGGCGCGCACCGCCTGGGAATTCCGCTGGGCTTCCCTGGAGGCCGGCTCCCGCTCCCTGCCCGCGGCGACGCCGACGTTGGGGGGCCAGGCACTGGAAGTGGAGGGAGCGACGCTCTCGGTGGCCGCCGTGCTCGGCGAAGGCGAGGACGCGCCCCGGCCCCTGCGGGACGCGCCGCCCTTGCCCGCGGAAACCGAGGGGCCGCTCCCCTGGATCGCGGCGGGCGTCCTGCTCCTCCTGGGCGTCCTGCTGGGCGCCTGGATCCTGCGTCGTCGCCGCGCCGCGCCTCCGGTGACGGCCAGTCCGCCTTCCGCCCGCCTCTCGGTGCTGGAGGCCGCGGACCTGGAACAACCCGCCGACGTGCAGTCGGCGCACTACGCCATGACGCGCCTCTTGCGCGAGAGCGCGGACCTGGGGGCCGGCGTGGACCGCAGCGCGCTCACCGACGAGGAATGGGCCGCCAGGGCCGAGGGGGAATTCCGCGCCGCGGGGCTCTCCGAGGGCGAGCGGGCGACGTTGCAGGAACTGCTGCTCCGGGCCGCGGCGGTCAAGTACGGCCCCGAGCGGCCGACCCACTGGGCCACGCGGGAGTCCCTGGCCCGGGCGCGCGCGCTGGCGCTGCGTTTCGAGGCGCGGGCCTCCTCCGCCGGCCTCGCCGGGGCCGACACGCGGCGCGAGGAGGCGGCGTGAGTCCGCTGCTCCTCTTGCAGGCCACGGAGGCCGCGGACGCCGTGCAAAGCGTCGCCGAGGCGCGACTGCAGGTCTTCGGCGACTACTTCCTCGCCAATCCGTGGTTCCTGCTGTTGGCGCCCCTGGGGTGGCTCGCCCTGCTCCACGGCCGTTCGCGCCGTTCCCGCTCGGCGGGTCGCGTGGGGGTGCTGCCCGCCGGCAGCCTGCCGCGCTCCACCGCCCAGCGGCTCGCCTTCCTGCCCACGCTGCTCGAAGGGGCGGCCCTGCTGCTGGTGGCGGTCGCCATGGCGCGGCCCGTGCGCGCCAACGAGCTGCGCACGAACACGAGCGAGGGCATCGACATCGTGCTGGCCGTGGACCGCTCGGGCTCCATGCAGCACAAGGACCTCGACCCGGAGAAGACGCGCCTGGAGGTGGTCAAGGAGGTCGTCGGCGACTTCGCGGTGCGTCGCACCGGAGATCGCGTGGGGGCCGCCGATTCCTGCGCGCTGATCACCTTCGCGCGCTTCCCCCAGCTCCTGTGCCCGTTCACCCTCGATGCCGGGGCCCTGACCAGCTTCCTCGACTCGGTGGAGCTCGTGAAGTACGAGGCGGAGGACGGCACGGCCATCGGTCGGGGGCTGGCCAAGGCGGTGGCGACTCTGCAGGCGTCGCCGGCCAAATCGCGGGTCGTGGTGCTGCTCACCGACGGTGAGAACAACGTGGACGACATCACTCCCGCGGCGGCGGCGGAACTGGCAGCGGAGAAGGGCGTCAAGGTCTACACCGTGCTCGCGGGGCGCTTCGTCTATCAGCAGGACCTGTTCGGGCGCGTGTTCCCCAGCGAAGTGGAGCTGGACACCAAGGACCTGCGCCTGATCGCCGAGACCACCGGCGGCAAGTTCTTTCGCGCCAAGGACCGCAAGGCCCTGGAGGACACCTACGCCGAGATCGAGCGCCTGGAGCGCACGCCGCGCACCGAGGAGCGGCGCGTGGACACCTTCGACCTGTACCCGCGCGTGCTCCTCCTGGCCCTGTTCTGCTATGGGACCGCATGGCTGTGCCAGGCCACCTGGGCCCGGAGGCTTCTGTGATCCAGAGCTCGTTCCTGGGATTCGGCTGGCTGCGGCCCGAGCTCTTGTGGTGGGCCCTGGCGGGCTTGGCCCTGGCGCTCCTGGGAGCGTGGGCCGTGGCCCGCCGCGCCCGGGCCGTGCGCGCGCTGGTTTCCGCGCGCCAGCTGGAGCGTTTCGTGCCGGACCTTTCCCACAACCGTCCGCGGGCGCGTTTCCTCCTGGCGGGGCTCGCGCTGGCGTTCCTGGCCCTGGCGGCGGCGGGTCCCGTCCGCGGCCACACCCTGCGGGAGGTGCGCCGCCGCGGTCTCGACATCGTCGTGTGCGTGGACACCTCGCGCTCCATGCTCGTGCGCGACCTGCGGCCCGACCGCATGTCGCGGGCGCGGCGCGAGGTGCGCGGCCTGATCGACCGCCTGCGGGGCGACCGCATGGCGCTGATCGCCTTCGCCGGCGACGCGCGCGAAGTGGCGCCGCTGACCCACGATCAGATCGCCCTCGCCACGCTGCTGGAGAGCGTGACGCCCGCCGAGAACGAGAAGGGCGGCACCGATTTGGGCGCGGCCCTGGAGCGCGCCTTGGCCCTCTTCGACGGCCGCACCGGCGCCCACGAGTGCGTGGTCGTGCTCACCGACGGCGAGGACCTGGAGGGCCGCGGCCTGGAAGTGGCCCGTGGGGCCGGCGAACGCGGCGTCAAGGTCTTCGTGGTCGGCATGGGCACCGAGGCCGGCGGCAAGATCCCCCTGGATCGGCCGGATGGGGGCGAGTCGTTCCTGCGCGACAAGCAGGGCCAGGAGGTGGTGTCCACCCTGCAAGGAGGGAGCCTGGAGGCCGTCGCCAAGGCCACGGGCGGAGACTACTTGCCCGCCGACGCCTCCGCGGCACCCCTGGAGGAGCTGTACGACAAGCGCATTTCGCGTCTGGAGGCCCGCGATCTGCGCGGCGGCCAAGAATTCGTGCCCCACGACCGATTCCAGTGGTTTTTGGGCCTGGGGGCGGGGGCTGCGATCCTCGCGGCGGGTTTGCGCGAGCGCAGGGCCCGCGCCCGGGGGACTTCGCGATCCCGCGGGCCTCGCTCCGCGGGGCGCGGGTTCGCGCGGCGCGGCGGCCCCAGGGGCCCCGAGACCGGCCGGCCCTCCTGGGCCCGGGGTTTTGCGCCCTGGATTTTCCTGGCCCTGCCCCAGGGATCTCCGGCGACCCCAGCGCCGCCTCTCCCCGCGCCTCCCGCGCAGGCGGCGGCCGCGGAGCCGTCCCCGGCGCAGCCCTCCCCGGCGCAGCCCTCAGCGGCGCAGCCCCCCGCCCGCGAAGCAGCCCTACGGGGGCAGCCTGCGACAGGGCCTGGGTGAATTGCGCGCCGTGCTGGAGAAGCCTGCTCCCGACCGCGGGGCCCTGGAGCAGGCCCTGGCGCTCGCCGCTGGATTGGCGGCCAAGCCGCTCTCGGACGACGAGCGTGCGCTGGTCTTCTACCATCGGGGCGCGCTCTTGGAACGCGCGGGCCGACTCCAGGAAGCGGCGCGTTCCTTCGCCGAATGCGGCGGGCTCGCCGATCCGGGATCCGCGCGACTCGATGCCTGGTACAACGCGGGCACGTGCCTGCTCTCCCACGCCGACGGGCTCTTCCTCGCCATCCCCGAGGTGCGCGAGAGCCGCAAGCTGCCGCCCCTGGCGCCCGCTGCCCCCGCTGCTCCCGGCGCGGCCCCGGCGCCCGGGCCCTCTGCGCCCGGGCCCTCTGCGCCCGCGGATCCCAATCAGGATCTAGAGGCCGCCCGCTCCGCCTTCGAGGATTCCATCGAGGCCCTGACCCTGCGCCTCCGCGCCGATTGGCACGATCTCGACACGCGCGCCAACCTGGAGCTGGCTCGCAAGCGCCTGCGCGAGCTCGACGAAATCGCCAAGCGGCGCGAGCAGGAGCAGCAACAGGAAGACCAGAAGGATCCGAAGCAGGACGAGAAGCAGAAGGACCCCAAGGAGCAGGATCCAGAGAAGCAGGAACCGAAGCAGGATCAGGAAGGGCAGGATTCCAAGCCCCAGGACCCCGAAAAGCAGGACCCCGCAAAGCAGGACCCCCAGCAGAAGGAAACCGGGGATCCCAAGGAAAAGCCCGAACAGCCTGCGGAGCCGCCCCCGGAGCCCAAGGACGGGGAACAAAAGCAGGAACCGCAGCCGACGCCGGCGGGCCAGCCGGAAGAGCGCGAGCTCTCCAAGGAGGAGGTCCTGCGCCTCTTCGACCAGCTCGCGGACATCGAGCGGCAGGCCAAGGAACTCCAGGCGCGCATCCGTGCGACGCGCCGACAGCCCGTGGAGAAGGACTGGTGATCGAACCCGGCCTCGCATTCCCATTCGCGTTCCCACGCGCTGGCGCCCGCAGCCTGGCAACCGCTCTGGCGCGGACCCTGTGGATCCTCTTCGTCTGCTCCTGGTGCGCCGTGGCCGGCGCCCAGAGCCAGGCCCGGGTCTCCGTGCGGCTTTCCACCGGCGTGGTCAAGCTGGGCAGCGACGCGGCCCTGGTCGCCACCGTCGAAAACGCCGCCTTCAGCGACGTGCGACCGCTGCCCGCGGTGGACGGGCTGCGCCTGGGCCCCTGGAGCGTCCCGACCGTGCGCTCGATGACCTCCAACGTCAACGGCCGCCTGACCCGCAGCGATGAGCGCACCTGGACCGCCCCGGTGAGACCCCAGCGCAAGGGCGAGTTCACGATCCCGGCCCTGGAGTTCAACGTCGACGGCTCCGTCGTGCAAAGCCAGCCCCTGACGCTCACCGTGGTCGAGGACCTGAAGGGCGAGGAGCTGGGCACGTTCACCCTGAGCGCCTCCTCCAACAAGGTGGTCGAGGGCGAGCCCTTCACCGTGGAGCTGGTCTTCGGCTGGGATGCGGCCCTGGGGGAGCGCATCAACTGGGCCAACCTCTCGCTCTCCTGGTGGGGGCAGCTCTCGGGCGCGGTGGAGAACGACCCGCCGGCTCCCGCCCCGGGGAGCTCGATCGTCGAAATCGTGCTCAACACCAACGAGACCGTGCGCGTCGAGGAGCTGCCCCGGGCCCAGGTCCGCGGCCGCCTCTTCCGCCTGTTCCGGCTGGTGCGCTCGTTCACGCCCACCCGCGGCGGGACCCTGGAGTTCCCCACGAGCTGGCTGGAGTTCTCGCGCGTCGAGGAATCCGGCGACATCTTCTCCTTCCAGCGCCGCCGCGAACGGGTGGAGTCCTACTTCGTGCGCAGCGAACCCGTGAAGGTGGAGGTGATCCAGCTTCCCGAGGACGGCCGGCCGCCGGACTACGGCGGCGCCATCGGCAGCTTCACGGCCCGGGCCTCGGCCACGCCGCGGGACGTGGACGCGGGGGAGTCGATCAAGTTCAAGGTCGAGTGGACGGGTCGCGGAAACCTGCAGTACTTCACGCCGCCCGAGCCCAGCCGCAGCGATGCCTTCGCGGGCTTCCGCGTCTACGGAAAGACGGAGACCAAGAGCCTGGAGCGCCGCACGGTGGTCTACGACATCGCGCCGCGCTCGGCGGAGGTGAAGGAGATTCCGCCCCTCCAGCTCCCCGTCTTCGATCCGAGCACCGGCCGCTACACCAGCGTCGCCACCGAGCCCCTGGCCATCAACGTGCGGGCCCTGGCGCGGGCCAGCGGACTCGAGGACGCCGCAACGGGTCCGGCCCTGCAGACCGACCTGCGCGACGTTCCCGGCACGCTCTCCCGCGAGGGCGAGCTGCCGCGGCCCGGGGCGCTCCCGGTGCTGGCCCTGCTGGCCTCGCTGCCGCTCCTGTGGCCCGTGGCCCAGGGGGTTCTGCGCCGCCGCGGGGACCCGTGGGCACCGCTGGCGCAGAAGCGCAATCGCGCCCGCCGCGAACTGGAGCGCGAGCTGTCCGCGGCGGACAGTGCCCGCGCGGATCTCGCGGCGCTGCAGCGCTACCTGGGGGCGCGCACGGCGGAGAGCCCGGCGGCCTGGCAGGGCCGCGACCTGGAGGCCTGGTTCGCGCGCCACGCCGCCTCGGTGCCCGGGGAGCTGGTGCGCGAACTCTCGCGCCTGACCCTGGAGTTGGAGGCGGCCGCCTGGGGCGGCGGCGCAAGGCCCGCGACCCGCGAACGCGCCGCGGCCCTGGTCCAAGGACTCGAACGGAGCGGCCTGTGAACGCACTTCGCTGGACGGTGCTCGTGTTCCTGCTCGCCTGGACGTGGACCGCGGCCCCCGCGCGGGCCCAAGGAGGTTCCCCCGGGGCCGCCGCGAGCCCGGCCCCGGGAGCCGTCGCCGACGTGGACACGCTGTTCCGCCGCGGCATGGAGGCCTACCGCGCGCCCACGGCGGATTTCGCGGGCGCCCGCGCCCACTGGATCGCGGCCCTGGCCCAGGCGACCCACGGGGAGAGCTCCGGCGTGCGGGCCCAGTTGTGCAAGAGCCTCGGCAACGTGGCCTTTCGTCAGGAGCGCCCCCTGGAGGCGGCGGCGTGGTTCACGGCCGCCATCCGCCTCTCGCCCCGGGACGGCGACGCCTGGGCCAATCTGGAGTTCTCCCGCAGCAAGGCCGGTCTCGAGCCCCTGGACCGCGGCGATCTGGCCTCCACGGTCCGGAGACTGCTGCTGCTGCAGAGCCTGGCCGAGGCCGAGTGGCTGGTGCTGATCCTGGCGGCGGTCGTGCTGGTGCTGCTCTCGCTGAGGGCCACGGTCCTGGGGAGCGCGGCCAACCGCCCCCTGATCGTCCTGTGCCTGCTGTTGTCCCTGTCCGTGGTCCCCTGGATCGTCCAATGGCGCGAGTCCACCCGGGATCCCCTGTTCGTCGTCTCCACGGCCGGAATCAACGTGGGAAGTGAGCCGCGCGCCTCGGCGGCCAAGGTGGCGGTCCTCTCGGCGGGGGCGGAGGTCCTCAGGCTCGAGGAGCTGGCGGGCTGGACGCGCGTCCAGTGCGCCGACGGAACCCGCGGCTGGGTCGCCAGCGACACGGTCTTCGCCCTGCGCCGCTGAGAGCACGTCCCAGAACCTGCGGGGTTCCTTGGGTGTGCCGGGGCCGCGATCCGCTAGGCGCGGCGACGACGCGTATTCGCGGCAATACTTAGGAGGAGCCGCAACGGCGCGGGCGCGAGCCACGGAGCGGCCAAGGGGCCCCGCAGGTTCTAGGACGTGCTCTGAGTCTTGTGTCCAGGGGCGCGGGCGACCATGCTCTCGCCATGGGCATGAACTCGGCAGGGCTCGCTGGGTGCGCGGCGCTGCTGGCCCTGTGCGCCGCCTGCGAATTCGACCAGGGGGGGCCGCCCGGCCGCGGCGTGCTGGTGATCGCCGTGGACGCCCTGCGCTACGACCACCTGGGCCTCGGCGGCTACGACCGGCCCACGTCACCGACCCTCGACCAACTGGCCCGGGAGGGGGTTTCCTTCCGCAACGCCTTTGCGGCGGCGCCGCGCCAGATCCCGGCCCACGTGGCGCTCCTGTCGGCCTGCGATCCCAGGCTCGCCCGTCGGATCCTGCCCGAGGACGTGCAGGTGAATCAGGCGACCCTGTGGAACTGGGCCGACGACGCGCCCCATCCGGCGGCGACGTTCCTGAGCCAGGGCTTCAGCACGGCGGCGTTCTACGATCACCCCAACCTGGCTCCGGTGTACGGCTATGAACGGGGCTTCGGCGTCTACCAGGGGCCGGCCCGCAACCCCGACACCGGGACGCCGGAGTTCGGCTCCGCGGCGGTGTTTCGACGCTTCGATCGCTGGCTCTCCCAGAACCCGCGCCACCAGGATTGGTTTGCCTACCTGGAAGTGGCGGATCTGGAGCGCGTGTGGGGCGAACGGGACGAGCGCTGGGACACGTACTTCCCGCCGCGGCCCGAGCTTGCCCGCGTGCCGCCGGTGGGCGATGCCCAGCACCTGTTCTTCGCCGTGCCCCGCAGCCGTTGGCCCGGGGGCATGACCACCTGGGGGGAATACGAGGCGCGCTATGACGGCGCCATCCTGGAGTTCGACGGCGCCCTGGCGCGCCTGAGGGCCCGGCTGGAGCAACTGGGCCGCCTGGAGAACACGACCGTGGTCGTGGTGGGCGCCTACGGCATGAGCTTCGGTGAGAGCGGCCTGATGCTCGACAGCGGAACCCTCTCGGACTGCGACCTGCACGTGCCGCTGATCGTGCGGCCGGCCACGGCCCTCGCGGTGCGCTCGGGCAGCGAGAGCGACGCCCTGGTCTCCACGTGCGACGTGTTGCCGACGCTCCTGGAACTGGCGGGCCTGAGGTCCGAGGAGGGCCTCGACGGCCGCTCCTTCGCCGAGGCCCTCACCCGGGCGGACTTTTCCGGTCGCGAGGTCGTGCACGCCAGTTGCGCTTTCCAGGAGGGTTACGCGGCGCTGGATCGCGAGGGCTGCTTCGAGCGCACCTGGCCCGGCCGCGGCGTCGACGCGCGGCTCTCGGCCTCCTGGTTCGGCGACCCGGGCCTGCGGCCCGACGTGCTGCGCGAGGTGTATCACGACCGCCGCGCCGGGGGCCTGGGCCACCTGGAGGACGCACCGGCCACGTCGGAGGCCGCCCAGCGACTGGCCGCCGCGGCAGGCGAGTGGAGCCGCAAGGTGGAGGGGCGGCGCGCGCGCCTGCAGGGTCCCGTCGCGCCCCTGGCTCCGGCCGCTCCGTCCAGCGTCCGGCGATGAGGATCCTGTTCGTTTCGCGGGGCTTTCCGCCCCACGGCCGGTGGGGGACCGAGGCCTACACGCTGCAACTGGCGCGGGGCCTCGTGCGTTTGGGCCACCAGGTCAGCGTGTTCCACCCGGACCTGCGCGACGACCGGCCGGCCTACGGGCTCGAGCGGCTCGAGGAGGGGCCGTTCCGCGTGACTCGCGTGAGCCTGCCCCGGGTTCGCGGCAAGCGCCTGGAGACGAGCTACGAGGACGAGCGCCTGGAAGCCTGCTTCGCGGCCTTCCTGGAGCGCGAGCGGCCGGATCTGGTGCACTTCACCTACTTGCTGTGGACCCTCTCGGTGCGCCTGCCCCTGGTGGCCCAGCGCCTGGGCATTCCCGCGGTGCTGACCGCGACCGACTTTGGCCTCGCCTGCCACCGCGGACAGTGCTTCGACTGGAAGCTCGCCGACTGCGGCGGTCCGCGCCCCGCGGCGGACTGCGCGCGCTGCATTCGCGAGCCCTCCCCGGACGAGGGGCCGCGGCTCGCCGTGGAGACCAAGCGCTGGCTCGCGCGCGCCCTGGCCCTCTGCGGTGGCTTCGGCCGGGTGGTGGTGACCGCCGACGTGGAGCGGCGCGAAGCCTGCGTGCGCGAGGCCCTGGGCGCGGTCGCGCACGCCTTCGCGCCCACCGCATCGGTGGTGGGAATGCTGCGCCACGCGGGCCTCGCGCCCGAGCGCATCACGCCCCTGGTCTACGCCGTGGACGACGCGCCCCTGCTCGCCGCCCGGCCGCGGCCCGCGGGCCCGGAAACGCGCATCGCCTTCCTGGGGCAATTCGCGCCCCACAAGGGAGCCCACGTGCTGCTGGACGCGGTGGAGATCATGGAGCACCGCCTGCCGGAATCCGTGGAGCCCTGGCGCGTGGTGCTCCACGGCGAGGGCGTCGAGGGCCGCCACCGCCGTTACCCCGCCGCCCTGGCGGCGCGCGTGCAGCGCACGAACAGCCCCCGGGTGCTGCTTGCGCCGCCCTTCGAAACCGGAGGCGTGGCGCGCGTCCTGGCCGGGCTCTCCTGCGTGGTGGTGCCGTCCCTGTGGCGCGAGAACGCGCCGCTGTCGGCCCTGGAGGCCCGCGCGGCCGGCATCCCCGTGATCGCCAGCGACGTGCCCGGCCTCTCCGAGATCATCGAGCCGGGCGTGCACGGGGCGCTGTTCCCGCCCGGGGACGCGGCGGCCCTGGCCGACCTGCTGCGGGCCGTGATCCTGGGCCGGATTCCCGCGCGGCACGCGCCGTCCCAGCCGCTCTCCTACGCCGATCACCTGGAGCGCGTGCTCGCCGTCTACAGGCGCGTGGCAGCCTCGGGAGCACCGTGGGGGGGACCGTGGGGGGCCCTCGCGGCGCCATGAGCGAAGCCCTGCCTGAGCCCGCGGATGCGCCCCACGCCGACGGCCTGGACCTCGGCTTCGTGAGCATGGGCTACGCGCCGGACGTGGGCGGCATCGAGACGCACACGGCCGAGGTGGCGCGCGAGCTCCTGGCCCGCGGCCACCGCGTCCACGTCCTGTGCATCGACCCCGGGAGCGACGCGCCATTCCTCAGCGTGCGCGACGAAATCGTGGACGGAGTCGGCGTGCGACGCGTCAGCTACCGCTACCAGGACCACCGCGCCCTGGCGGATCTGGGCTCGCGCCGGGCGGCCAATGACGTGGTCATGGCCTGGCTTGCCGGGGTGCCCACGGACGTGGTCCACGTGCACCACGGCAGTCCTTTTTCCGCGGGCGTGCTGGGCGCGATTCACGACATGGGCCGTCCCCTGTGCGTCACGCTGCACGACTATTGGTTCCTCTGCCCCCGGGGCCAGATGCTGCGGGTCGACGGCGTGGTGTGCGAGCGCGTGGACCACGCCGCCTGCGCGGAATGTCTGGGCGCCACCTGGCCGCATCTGATGCCCTCCACGGGCGGCGAGCTGCGGGGACCCCGAGGCGCGCACCTTGGGGACGACGAACAGGCCGCCCGTGCCCGCAGCGAGCACGCCCTGGAGATGCTGGCCCTGGCCGACCGCCTGTTCACGCCATCCTCCGCGGCGCGCGCGGTGTTCGAGCGCTGCGGCGTGCCCGAGGGCCGCATCCGCCTGCTTGCGAACGGCGTGGACACGAGAAATCTCCCCCAGGCCGTGGCGGCCCTGCGGCGCGCGGAGGCGCGGCGGGACGGCGTGCTTCGCGTGGGCGTCCTGGGCAGCGCCCAGCCCTCGAAGGGAGTGCTCGAATTCGCCCGCGCGGCCCTCTCGATCGAGACCAGGGAGCTCTCGATCGAAGTTCATGGGCCCGTGCCGGACTACCACGGCGACGGCACCTACGCGGCGGAGCTGCGGGCCCTTTCCCTGGCGGACGACCGCCTTCAATTGCGCGGTCCCTACGCGCGCGCGGACCTGCCGCGGGTCCTCGCGCGCCTGGACGTGGTGGCCGTGCCCTCCCGTTGGAACGAGGTCTTCGGCCTGTCCGCCCGCGAAGCGCGGGCCGCGGGCGTTCCGGTCCTGGCCTCCGAGCGCGGCGGGCTTCTGGATCTGGCCGGCGATCCCGGAGTGCGCCTCCTCTCCAGCGAGGATTTCTCGGCCTGGCGCGCGGCACTGGAAGAGCTGCTTTCCGACCGCAAGCGCCTCGCTTTCGTTCCGGCCCCCGGTGGGCGCACCGCCCACGAACTCGCCCTGGAACTGGAGGTCCACTACGTGGATCTCGTGCGCACCCTGCTGGGCCGCGAACCAGCCCTGCTGTTCGAGCCCGGCCAGGACCGCGCGCGGCCGCGCCACGACGCCGCGCTGACCGAGCGCACCCTGGCCCAGAAGGTGTGGCGCTTCCTGCGGGGGGATTAAGGGCCTCCGGCAGGCGGCGGACTGGGATCGACCCGCCGGCTGGCGAAGGAAGAGCCCGGGCGCGGATCGCCAGGGCCGGCGGAGGTCAGCCCGCCGCCGCCCGCTCCCAAGCCGAGAGCAACTTGGGGGCCAGCGCGGACCAGGTGTAGCGTTCGAGAGCCCGTTGGCGCGCGCGCAGGGCTCGCTGCGCGGCGGCGGCGGGGCGCGCGAGCACGTCGAGGACCTCCCGGGCGAAGTCCGGCGCCGAATCCGCGAGGCCCAGGTGCTCCTCCCCGCGGAAGGCGAGGCCCTCGGCGCCGACCTGGGTGCTGACCACGGGCGTGCCCGTGGCGGCCGCCTCCACGAGTTTGAGGCGCGTGCCGCCGCCGATGCGCAGGGGAATCACCAGCAGCGCCGCGCGCCGCAGGTGGGGCACCACGTCGAGGACGTCCGCTTCGAGCCGCACGGAATCCGGGGCTGAGGTCCGGGCCTCGTCGCACAGGGCCCGCGCCGCCGGTCCCGGCCTGGAGCCCACCACGGACAGGCGCAGTCCGGGTCGCGCATTGCGCACCAGGGGCAGCACCTCCCGGATCCACCAGGCGAGCCCGTCCAGATTGGGTCCGTAGTCGAGGCTCCCCAGGAACAGGATCTCGTCGGCGCGGCGTCGCGCGTTCTCCGCCGTGTCCGGGTGGAATCGCAACGGATCGAAGCCCGATTCCACCACCGCGGGCGCGAGGGCCGGCCGGCGGTGGGACAGGCGGCGCGCGTCCTCCTGGCTCGTGACCACGTGGTGGGGCGAGCGACGGGCCGCGAAGCGCTCCAGGCGTTCGAGCTTCATCAGGTCGAAGGCCTGGCGAAATCCCCGCGGCCCCGGCAGGTCGGCGAAGTACTCCAAGTCCAGCTTGTGATGGTGGATCACCACGGGCGTGCTGCACTGCGAGGGAAGCGCGCGCGCAAGGAACATCTCGTCCAGGTGCACCAGGTCGTACTTCGAGGGGACGAGCTCGCGCCCCAGGGCCTCGCGCAGTCCGCTGGAGCAGAACCAGCGCTCGACGCACGGAGTCGTCAAGGTTCGCCACGGGCCGGGCGAACTGCGAGCGAAGAGCTCCACGGACTTCACCACGCCCGACAGGGCCGCCACGGCCGCGGCGTCGCGCGCGGAATCGGCTCCGGACCGCGCCACGGCCCGAAGATGGATCTCCACCGCAGGCGCCAGGGCCCGCAGGAGTTCGAACGTGCGCACCCGGCCGCCGCTGTCCGGCGGGTGGGGCAGTGCGGGCGCCACGAACAGGCACTTCACGGCGCGGGCGGCCAGGGCCCGGGGCCCTTGACGTTGGCGCGCAGGAGGCGCCAGCCGCCCGGATCGGCCGGTCCTCGGGGGTCCGCCGGGCGCGGCGGAGCATCGTGCAGCAGGCAGGCGCCCGAGAGGTCGATGCGCAGGCGAAAGGAGACCGTGGGCTCCAGGCCCAGCATGCGCGAGAGCAGCACGCGCACCACGTTGTAGTGACAGGTGACGGCCACGAGCCGCGCGCCCGAGCGGAGGCCCGTTTCCAACTCGGGCCAGGCGCGCCGCAGCACGTCGCGATCGGTCTCGCCGCCGTGGGCGTTGTAGTTCCAGGGGTCGGCGTAGAAGCCGGCGAGTTCCAGAGGACGATCGCGCGACAGGTCGGCGATGGGGAGGCCCTGCCAGGTTCCGCGCTGGATCTCCGCCAGACCCGGGCTGACGCTGAGCCTTGCGCCGCTTCCCTGGGCGATGCCCTCTCCCAGGGTGCGCGCACGCACGAGGTGGGAGCTCAGCACGCGCTCGAAGGGCAGCGTGGAGAAGGCGCCCACCGCCGTGCGGGTGTCGAGGGCGCCCTGGGGCGAGAGCGGCACGTCCATTCCGCCGTAGGCACGGCCCTGCCATTCTTCCGCCACCTCGCCGTGACGCAGGAGCCACACCCAGGCCCCGGTCCCGTAGCCCGGGTGTCGGCCCGGGCGGTCGAACTCCGGCCGCTGCGCTCCCGCGCCGGAATTCCCCGGAGGCTCTTGGTGGGTGGGGGCCTGCATGGGCGCCGCCAGTGTCCCGTCTCCGAAGTCCGTTGGCAAAAGGCCCCGCGCTGCCTTTTGCGAGCTCGATTGCGGCGTGAAGGCGAGGCCTTTCGTCCCGGGGGATCCGGTCAGCGGCTTGCCAAGGGCCGGCGGGCCCCTAAAGTCTCTGCTCCAAACCCCTCCCCCGGATCGCCCACAGCGCTCCAGAACGACCCCGACCCGCGGCCCAAAGAAGCGCCGCGAATCGAGCCGCCGCACCATGCCGAAGATCACCCTCGCCGCCAACGGCAAGTCCTACGAGGTTCCCGCGGGCACCAAGTTCCTGGACTTCTGCCAGGACAACCGAGCGCCCCACGAGTACGGCTGCACCGTCGGGAGCTGCGGCACCTGCCGCCTGGTGCTCGAAGCGGGCAGCGAGAACGTCGATCCGGCCACCGACGAGGAGCTGGAGACCTTGGAGATGTGCACCGACGTGGCCGGGGCGCGGCTCGGCTGCCAGTTGGTCGTGCGCGGCGACATCCGCGTCAAGCAGATCGACTAGGGGTCCCCATGGACGTCCTGGTGCTCTTGTCCGGCGCGGGTTTCCTGGACGGGAGCGAGATCCACGAGTCGGTCCTCTCCCTCGCGGCCCTCGATCGTCTGGGCGCCCGGGTCACCCTCGCCGCGCCCGACGTGCCCGTGTCGGCCGTGGACCATCGCACGGGGAAGCCCGACGGCGCGACGCGCTCCTCCCTGGCCGAGGCCGCGCGCATCGCCCGCGGCAAGATCGTCGACGTCCGGCAACTGGACCCCGCGCGCTTCGACGCCCTGGTGATGCCCGGTGGCTACGGGGCCGCCAAGATCCTGTGCGATTTCGAGAGCGCGGGAGCCGCGGCCCGGGTCCAGCCGGACGTGGCGCGCGTCGTGCTCGGCATGCTCCAGGCCCAGAAGCCGGTGGTCGCGATCTGCATCGCCCCGGCCGTGGTGGCCGCCGTGCTGCGGGACGCGGGACTCTCCGCGCGGCTCACGCTCGGCGACGACCCCGGCCTGATCGAAGTCCTCGGCCGCATGGGCCAGACGGGCGTTCCGTGCGCCGTGGACCAGTGCGTGGTGGACGAGGCGCGTCGCATCGTCACCACGCCCGCCTACATGTACGAGGCGCGCATTGCCGACGTGGCCCGCGGCATCGAGCGGGCGATCGAAGCCCTGGGTGAATGGTGCGCGGCGGGCCCTAGGCCGCGGCGCGCGTCCAGCTGATCCAGCCCGGGAAGTGCCCGTCGAAGATCGAGTCCAGGCCCAGGCGACGGCCGGCCCGTGACAGCGCGCAGGCGAAGGCGCACAGGGCCACCAGCAGCGCGAAGGGGGTCTGTTCGGCGGGGCCGGCGAAGGAGAAGGCCAGCATCATCAGGCCGACCATGACCCCTGCCGGGCGCGTCAGGGCGCCCAGGAACAGCGCCACCCCGCCCAAGAGCTCACCCCATTGGATGATCTGCGCGAAGGCCTCGGGGTAGGGGTAGACCACGGCGTTCATGAAGCTCGCGAACCAGGTCGGCGCCTCCTCCACGCGAGACTTGGTCGACAGCACCAGCTCGCCGCCGACGCCGCCCAGGATCTTCTGCCAGCCCGCGACGGTGATGGTCGCGCCGACGGCGAGTCGCACCAGCACCAGGCCCCAGCTCGGACTTTCGGAATCGTAGTCGCTCATGGTTGGCGGCCCTCCAGGCACGCGCCCATGGTTCTAGCGACTGCCCCCGGCCGATTCCACCGGGCGAGGCCGGCCGCGGGCCAAGACCTCAGGAAAGGCTCTCGGCGGGCTCCACCAAGAGGCCGCGCCTTCCGCCCGCCAGGCTGCGGACCTTGGCCCACAGGTAGCCCAGGCCGAAGCGCGAGAGGCGCCTCAGGTTGTCGGGGTTCGAGAGCGCCATGGCCACGTAGTGCTTGCCCACCCGGGGGCGGCGGTAGAAGGCCAGCAGCAGGGCCTGGTACTCGCGGTCCAACTGCTCGATCGAGATGCCCTCCGGCGACCAGACGAAGTTCATGCCGTTCATCTTCTGCCAGTGGTCGGGCCGAATCTTCGTGCCGTAGAGCTCCTCGTAGATCGGCGAGCCCGGGTAGGGCGTGAACTTGGTCAGGTTCATGATGTCCATGGGGATGCGGCGCACGAAGTCGCGCGTCATCCGGATGGTCTCGGCCGTCTCGCCGGGGTAGCCCAGCATGAACAGGCCCTTGGTGCGGATTCCGGCGGCGTGGGTCCAGGCCACCGCCTGCTCCGACTCGGCCACGCGGGCGTCCTTGTCCATCTTGCGCAGCAGCTCGTCGGACCCTGTTTCCAGGCCGAAGCTGATCTCCCAGCAGCCGGCGCGCTTCATCAGCGCCAGCACCTGGGGCTTGACGGTGTCCACACGCGCCGTGCAGGTCCAGGTGATGCCGAGCTTGGTCTCCAGCAGGCGTTCGCAGAATTCCGTGACCCGCGTGCGGCTGGCCAGGAACAGGTCGTCCACGAAGAGCACGTGGCGCACGCCCCAGTTCGTGTGCAGGTGCTCGATCATGCGCACCACGGCGGCCGGCGTGTAGGCGCGCACCCGGGCGCCGAAGGTCGAGGTGTCGCAGAAGCGACAGTGGAAGGGACAGCCGCGCGAGGCCGCCAGGGTGGCCACCGGACCGCGGGGATAGTCGAAGATCGCCGGCGGATAGGCTGCGGGGAATCCCGGCAGCAGGTCCCAGGCCGGCATGGGCAACTCGTCCAGCTCCTTGCGGATCGGCTGGGGGGCATTGGCCCGCACGCCCTGGGCGTCGCGCCACAGGAGCCCCGCGATGCGCGCCAGGTCGCCGCCGCGCTCGTAGTAGTCGAGCAGCTCCTCCAGGGCCCACTCGCCCTCGCCGACGACCGCCAGGTCGAAATCGGGGAAGCGCTCCAGGGTCTCGCGGCCCATGGAGGAGATGTGGGGCCCGCCGACCAGGATCGGCACCTCGGGCAGCGCGCGCCGGATTCCGCGGGCCACCTGCGCCGCGGACCACACACCGACGGTGAAGAGCGTGATGCCGACCACGTCCGGGCGGCTCGCGACCACGCGCTCGATCACCGCCTGGGCGTCGAGGCTCTCTGCGTCGCTCTCGACGATCACGGGCGTCCAGCCCCGTTCGCGGGCCACGGAGGCGAGGTGGAGCAGGCCCAGGGAGGGCGAGCGGTTCGTGACGTGGCGCACGAACTCGTAGCCGGGCGCGATGCGCTCGTACGGCGGATTCACGAGCGTGATGCGCCGTTCCATGGGGGCGAGTCTAGCTCCCCGCCGGCCGTCGAACATCCGCGGCCCAGGGGAACCCGCCGCAGCAGGGGAACCCGCCGGGCCGGGGGATCCCGGCGGCCCGGCCCGGGGCGAGGGGAGAGCGGCACCCGGGGGCTCGGCCGCCCCTGGCGCTCAGGTCGCTTCCGGAAGGCGCAGCGTCGCGGTGTCCGCCTTCGGCGGCCGCGCGGGCAGGGCCGGCCGCAGACGCTCGAGCACCTTTTGGGCGGTGGCTCGGTACCCCGTCAGCTTGCCGCCGTAGATGGCCACCCGCCGCACCGATTGGGGGTCGTCGACGGCGAGTTGGACCTCGCGGGTCCTGCCCGTGGCGCTCGTCGCCCCGCCGTCCCGGGGCAAGACGCGCAGGCCCGCCCAGGCGTCGATGTACTCGGCGGGATGCTGGGGGAAGTGGCGTTCCAGACATTGGCCCAGGTAGAGCACTTCCTCCGCGCTGGGCTGCAGGGCCTCGGGCGCCTGGGTCCAGGCCCGCTCGGTGGTGCCCACGAGGGTGTGACCGCGCCAGGGCATGACGAACACCGCGCGCCGGTCCTCGGGGGCCTCCACGTAGTAGATGCCCTTGGTGATCTGGCCGCTGACCTCGAGGTGGGTTCCGGCGACCAATTCCACCTGCGGTTTCGGTCCCACGGGGCTGGCCCGGGACTGCAAGTCCGCGGTCCAGGGGCCTCCGGCCAGCACCAGGGTCCCCGCCGTGCATTCGGCCACGCGGCCGCCCACGCTCCAGTGGACCACGTAGGCGTCACCGTCGCGCTGGGCCGAAAGCCAGCGGGCGCCCAGCAGGGTCTGTGCTCCAAGGTCCTCGGCCGAACGCACCACGGCCCGGGTCAGGGCCCCGTCGTCGGTCTGGCCGTCGCGATAGCGAAAGACCGCCTGCAGGCCCCCTGTATCCAGGCCGTCGAGGGCGGCCCACTGCGAGCGGGGGAGGGTCTCGAAGCGCGCGTCGGCCCCCAGGCCTCCCAGGAGCGCGTAGAGGGAGAGCCCGGCGCGCAACTTCCACGGCCGCCGCGAGGTTTCGCGGTAGACCGGGATGTGGAAGTCCACCAGGCGCACCAGATGGGGCGCCACCGCGAGCAGGATGCGCCGCTCGGCCAGGGATTCGCGCACCAGCCCGAATCGCGCGGTCTCCAGGTAGCGCAGGCCGCCGTGGATCAATTTGCTGGAGCGGCTCGAGGTGCCGGCGGCAATGCCGCGCTCCTCCAGGAGCAGCACGCTCCAGCCCCCGGCGGCCGCCGCCTGGGCGACCCCGGCGCCGTGGATTCCCGCGCCGACGACCACCAGGTCGTAGTCGCTCAACGCGCGAGGACTCCGGCGGGCACGCTGGCGGGGCCCAGGGCTCCGGCCATCTCCGCGTAGTCGAAGGTCTCGACGAAACGCACGCCGCGGGCCGCGAGCACGCGGGCCAGGCCCGGGTCGGCCACCTCGTAGACCGCCACCTGGGCGCCCGGAACGGTGAGCGGGCCCGAGAAGGGCAGGCCGAAGACGTCCGTGAAGACGAACTCCGGCCGCAGGGCGGCGAGCAGCTCCGTGCGCGTTTCCGCGAAGGTGTCGAACACCGCGCCGAGGGGCAGGTCGCAGGCGCGCCGGGCCTCCAGCAGGGCCGGGATGCTGAAGGAGATCAGGGCGCAGCGCGCGCGCACCGGCTCGAGGGCCTCCAGCACGCGCCGCAGCACGGCGCGGGTGCCGTGGCGCTCCAGTGAAATGCGCTTGAGCTCCACGAAGGCGAAGGCATCGCGGCGGCGCAGCAAGAGGTCCACGAGGTCGCAGAGGTGGGCCACGGGCTCGTGCTGGAAGCGCAGGCCGAAGCGCTCCGGCTCCGCCGCCCGCAGCTCGCGCACCTCCGCGGCGGTCAGGTCGCCGATGGAGGCTTGGGACCCCGTGCGGCCGCAGATCCTGCCGATGGTGCGGTCGTGGAAGAGGAAGGGTTCGAGGTCCTTCGAAAGCTGCACGTCCACCTCGACGAACGCAGCGCCTGCGTCCAACGCCGAGGCGATCGCCGCTCGGGTGTTTTCGGGGCACACGGCCGTGTGCCCGCGGTGGGCGATGAGATGGGGGACCACCATCGTCGTTTCAGTATACTGGCCCCCGTGGATCCCTACTCGCCGACTCCTCTGGACCGGTTTTCCTTTGGCCTGTGGACCGTCGGGAACCCCGGCCGAGACCCCTTCGGGGAGGCCCGTCCGGGCGGTCCAATCTCCCGAGCGAATCGTCGCCAAGCTGGCCGAATGCGGGGCCTGGGGGGTCAACCTCCACGATGACGATCTCGTGCCCTTCGGCTCCTCCGCGGCCGAGCGCACGCGCATCGTCGCGGGCTTCCAGAGGGCCCTGGCGGATCACGGCATGGTGGTGCCCATGGCCACCACCAACCTGTTCTCCCAGCCGATCTTCAAGGACGGCGCCTTCACGGCCAACGACCCCCGGGTGCGCGCCTTCGCCCTGGCCAAGACGCTCTGGGCCATCGACCTGGGCGTGGAACTGGGGGCGCGGATCTACGTCTTCTGGGGCGGCCGCGAGGGGACTGAAGCCGACGCCTGCCGGGACCCGCGCACGGCCATCGGGCGCATGCGCGATGCCCTGGACTTCCTGTGCGAGTACGTGCGCGACCGGAAGTACGACCTGCGCTTCGCCCTGGAGGCCAAGCCCAACGAGCCCCGCGGCGACATCTACATGCCGACCACGGGGCACATGCTGCACTTCATCTCGACGCTGGCGCACCCTCAGATGGTGGGCGTCAACCCCGAGGTGGCCCACGAGACGATGTCGGGCCTCTCCATGGCCCACGCCGTGGCCCAGGCCATGGAAGCGAACAAACTGTTCCACATCGACCTCAATGCCCAGCGCATCGGTCGCTACGACCAGGATTTCCGCTTCGGGTCCGAGGACCTGCGCCAGGCCTTCCTGCTGGTGCGACTCCTGGAGGGCACCGCGGGCGGGGCGCGCTACGAGGGGCCGCTGCACTTCGACAGCCATGCCTACCGCACCGAGGACGACGAGGGCGTGTGGGATTTCGCGCGCGGATCCATGCGCACCTACAAGATCCTGAAGGAGCGTGCCCAGGCCTTCGACGCGGATCCGCGCGTGCGCGCGCTGATCGCCGAGCGCCGCGACGCACGCCTGGAGTCCCTGGCGCGGGGCTACGCTCCCCACAAGGCGCAGGCCCTCAAGGGAGAAGTCTTCGACGCGGCCGCCATCGCCCGCGAGGGCCTGGGCTACGAGCGTCTCGACCAGTGGATGGTCGAGCACATGCTCGGCGTGCACTGAGCCGCCATGGGGCATCCGCGGAGCGCAGCACGGGTCCAGGACAGGCTCCGCGAGCCTCCCGCGCCGAGTTCGCCCCCCTGAGGCGCCATGGAGAACCCGGACGGTCTTTTCGCGGGCTTCGACGTCGGCACCCAGGGGCTCAAGGGCCTCTTGATCGACGCGCGCTCGCGGCGCGTGGTGGCCCGGGGCCAGGTCGGCTACGGCCTGCTCCCCGGGCTCGCGCCCGGTGCCGCCGAACAGCACCCCGACACCTGGATTCAGGCCCTGGGCGAGGTCGCGCGGCAGCTCTTCGGGGCCCCCGGCGTGGAGACCGCGCGGCTCTCGGGGATCGGCATTTCCGGCCAGCAGCACGGCCTCGTGGTGCTCGACGGCGAGGATCGGCCCCTGAGGGCGGCGAAGCTGTGGTGCGACACGCAAACCGCGGCGGAAGCCCGTGAGCTCTCCGTCAGGCTGGGCCGGCCCGTGCCCACGGGCTTCACCGCGCCGAAGGTGCTGTGGCTCGCTCGCCACGAGCCGGAGACCTGGCGCCGCACGCGGCGCGTGCTCCTGCCCCACGACTACGTGAATCTGGTGCTCTCGGGCAGCGCCTGGTGCGAGGCGGGCGATGCCTCGGGCACCGGCTGGTTCGACCCGCGCACGCGCGCGGTGGACGCCGACAGCTGTGCCGCCGTGGCTCCGGACCTGCTGCAAAGACTCCCGCCCCTGGCCGAAGCGGGCAGTCTCCCCGGCCGGCTCTCCGAACGGGGCGCCTGGGTGTTGGGCCTCGACTCGCGCCAGGTGGGCGTGCCGCTCTCCACGGGCGCCGGTGACAACATGGCGAGCGCCATCGGCGCGGGCGCCACACGCGAGGGAGTCGCGGTGCTGTCCCTGGGCACCTCGGCCACGATTTTCGCCCACAGCTCCCGCGCCGTCGTCGATCCAGGGGTCTGATCGCGGCCTTTTGCGATTCCACCGGCGGCTGGTTGCCGCTCCTGTGCGTCATGAACGCCACCGGCGCCCTGGAGGAAGTGCGCGCCCTCTCCGGCGCGAGCCACGCCGAGCTGGAGCGCTTGGCCGCCGAACTTCCCTGCGATCCGGAGGGGCCCCTGTGTCTGCCGTTCTTCCAGGGCGAGCGCGTGCCCGACCTGCCCCTGGCGCGCGCCGCCTTCGTGGGCCTGGGTCCCGGTTCCCTGACGCGCGGCCGGCTCTACCGCGCCTGCCTGGAGGGCGTGGCCCTGAATCTCGCGGCCGGCGTCGAGCGCATGCGCCTCCTCGGCCTCGGCTGCGAGCGGCTTTTCGCGGTCGGCGGGGGCGCAAGAAATCGCCTCTGGCTCGAGCTGGTGGCCTCGGCCGCGGGGGCGGAGATCGTCCCCCTGGCGGAGGGGGAATCCGCCGCCCTGGGCGCCGCCCTGCAGGCCCTGTGGAGCGTGCGCAGGAGCGAGGGGCATCGGGAGGCCTGCGGCGCGGTGGCCGAGGACTGGATCCTGCCCCAGGGAGAGCCTGTCCTGCCCGATGCGGGGCTCGCGCACTCCCTGGCGGTCCTTCGGGCGCGCTTCCAGGCTGCCCAAGCCGGCCTGTATCCGGCCTCCTCTGGATCCGGCTGACCCCTGAAAAGGGCTGGGGCTCGCCCGCCGGCGTGCCGAATTCACGGCCAGAATCGGCCCACCGAGTAAGGCAACCGTAGGAATCCCCTTTTCCTTGAGGCCGGACCGCGGCCCGGCCGACGGACTGCCCGGCGAGGCCACGTGCCGGGTCCGCCACCGGGGGGAGCGAGAGAGCCTCGCGCACGGGGAGGGCACGGGACGGGGGTCCAAATGGTTGGGATTCGTTGCAGGGCGCGGTCGGGCCGCGCCGGGTTCACGCTGATCGAGCTGATGATCGCCGTGGTGGTGCTCGTGGTCGCCATCTGCTCGGCGATCTCGGCCCAGGTCGTGGCCTTCAATCTGCTGCGCACCAGCCGCGAGACCAACGTGGCCATGGGCGACCTGCAGGGGGCCATGGAACTGGCCATCCTGCAGCCCGCAAACGCGCTGCCCCTCGCGGGCGGCGAGTTCGCCCAGGGCACGGCCATCGCCCGCTTCAACGACCTGCACCTGCGCAATCAGCGCATCACCGCCACCTACCCGGGGTACGTGGTGGGCGCCGCGGTCCCCGATCCCCTGCAGATCGTGATGACGATCACGTGGGACGACTTCCAGGAGCGGCCGCGCACCATGCGCATCGCCACCATTCGAGGACGCTGACATGCAACCCAAGTTCCGTTCACAGGCCGCCGCGCGCGGGGGCTTCTCCGTGCTGGAGATGCTGATCGCGGTCGGTGTGCTCTCGCTCCTGGCGGGCTCCCTGGGCTTCGCCATCGTGCGCATGCGCGGCATCAGCGCCTCCTCGGAGACCCAGGCCTCGCTGCAGAACAGCTGCGAGCGCGCCATGCGGCGCATCTTCGAGGACCTGTCGCGCTCGGGCGCGATCACCCTCGGCGGGCTCAACTACCCCTACCTCTTCGACGACGGCGCGGCCGTCGCCGCCGGCTTCACGGTCCACGCCCACGCCGCCGCCCAGCACGCCGCCGCGGCGGGGGAGCCGGAGTTCGGCCCGACCCGTGAAATCGTCTTTGCGCTGCCGCGCGAGAACGACCCCCCGGGGACCTACGGCAACGACGTGCCGGACATCGACGCCAACGCCAACCTGATCTGGGACGGCGCGCAGTTCAGCTATGTCCTGATCACCGGCCCCGACGGCGTCAACTACCTCCAGCGCCGCGTCGATGGAGCCGCCCCGGTCAACATCGCTTCCAACGTCGAGCGCGTGGTGTTCGACGACAATCCCTCCTCAGGCTTCGTGCTCCCCGTGGATTCCGTGCGCGTGCGGCTGTTCATGCGCAATGTCGACTCGACGGGTACGGTCCATCGCTACTCGGCCGAGCAGGTCGTCAAGCTCAGGAATGGGGTGTGAAATGAAACGAATTCTGAAGGCCAGAAGTTCGCGCCGTGGCATGGCGCTCTTGTTCGCGGTGTTCGCCGCCTTCACCGCGGCGACGTTGGTGTCGATGCTCCTGTCGACCTCGCTTTCCTCGAACCGGATCTCGGTGGTGAAGATCACCAACGGCAGGGCTGAGTACCTGGCCCAGGGCGCCGTGGAGGCGGCCAAGGGCATCGTGCGCACGGAGATTGCTCGCTGGAGCACGCCGCCCGCCAACGGGACCGTGACCATCGACGGCGTGCCGGTGACCTACACGATCACCCAGATCAGCCCGGACGGCGGGGCCTCGAACATCAAGGCCTGGGCGGCGGGGGATCCGCCGGTGATCCGCACCGACCCGAGCGGCATCCAGACGATCATCACGAGCTACCGGATCGACTCCACGGCCACGGTCCAGGGCAGCACCGCCACGGCCCACCGCCTGGTCCACGCCGAGGCCACGCCCGTGTTCCAGTTCGCGGTGTTCTACGACACCGACCTGGAGGTCAACCCCGGGCCTTCGATGACGCTTTCGGGCCGCGTGCACTCCAACGGCAACATGCACCTGGGCTGCGGGGCGACCTTGACCCTGAACACGAACTACGTGCGCGCGGCAGGGGGCATCTACCGGAACCGCAAGGACGACCCGAGCGCCTCCACGGGCACGGTGAACATCCGCCAATTCGTCAACAACCCGTTCGACGTGGCGGAGCCGGTGAGCTACGTCACGATGAACTCGAAGTCCCAGATGGGGGGAGTGCCCAGCACGGGCGGCTACGATGCCCATTTCACGTCGGGCTGGGATGGGAACGGGGACGGTGACTACTTCGACGTGGGGGATTGGCTGCCCTGGGGGCCGGGAGCCTTGGACTACTGGTCCGAGCCCTCGGGCTACGCCGGCAACGGCAACACGGTCAAGGACGCCTCCCACGGGGTCACCGCGGCCACCCCGCCGACCATCGACTCGATCCAGATGTTCGAGCCGGTCAGTTCCGGCCCCGGCGACTGGAGCCTGGTTTCGGGTGACTGGATCCACACGCCCGGCGCGGGGACTCACACCAAGGGCTTCTACCACAGCAACGCGGGGCTGACGGTCATCGCCAATGCGGCACACACGTCCTGGAAGGCCTACGACGCCAACAACAACGACGTGACCGCCTCGATCCCGGCGGGTGCGGTGACGCTCTCCTCGATCTACGACGCCCGCCAGGCCGGCGGGACCAGCGGCAGCTCCACCAAGGTCAAGACCATGAAGGTCGACATGGCGATCCTGGGGGCCTGCGCCCAGTGGCCGGCCAACGGCCTCTTGTACCTGGGATGCAACAACAAGGGCACCGGCACCAACGCCAAGGGCGTGCAACTCGTCAATGGCAGCACACTTCCGGCGAAGCTCAGCGTGGTCAGCGACGGCGCCATGTACGTTCAGGGGGACTACAACACCGGCGCCAAGAAGGGCTGCGCGGTGATCGCGGACGCTGTGAACCTGCTTTCGAACTCTCTGGAACTCCCAGTACGCCACCGGGGCCTGGGGGTTGAGCGGTGTCTACTCGGCGCCCAACCGCCGATGGGGCTACGACCCCTTCTTCAACACGGTGGCGAACCTGCCGCCCTTCACGCCCATGACCGTGGTGGCCGTGGACGTGGTCTGCTGGTAGGAACCCCCGCGGGTCCCGGCCGGCCGAAGCGGCGCGCGCCGCCCGCGACTTCGGTCACGGGCGGCGCGCGTCGCTTCGGTCGGCCGGCTTTGCCCGCGCGGGCCCTCCGTCGCGCCGCGGGCGTGGATCTGATCTACTGAGGCCGTGAACGAATTCCAATCCACGCCGCCGCCGGTCCTGCGTGTCGAGTCGCTCAGCAAGACCTACGAAGGAGCGCTTGCCGTGGACGCCTTGTCGTTCGACGTGCGTCCGGGGGAGATCCTGGGGCTGGTGGGCCCCAACGGGGCGGGCAAGACCACCACCCTGCGCTCGATCGTGGGCATCCTGCCGGTCAAGCAGGGCCGCGTGCTGGTCTGCGGCTACGACGTGATGCTGCACGAGGCGGAGGCCAAGCGCTGCCTGTACTGGGTGCCCGACGACCCGCAGCCCTTCGACGCCCTGACCGTCTGGGAGCACCTGGAATTCACCGCCGCGCTCTACGACGTGCGCGACTGGAAGGAGCGGGCGGAGGAGCTCTTGCAGCGCTTCGAACTGGTCGAGAAGCGCGACGCCCTGGGCGGCGAGCTTTCCCGCGGCATGCGCCAGAAGCTCGCCTTCGCTTGCGGCTGGCTGACACGGCCCAGGCTGGTGCTGCTCGACGAGCCCTTGACCGGGCTGGATCCCCGCGGCATCCGTTCGGCGAAGCGCGCCATCGCGGAAGTGGCGGCCGAGGGCAGCTCGGTGATCCTCTCGTCGCACCTGCTGGAGATGATCGAGGAGCTGGCCAGCCGCATCCTGATCCTCGACCGGGGCCACAAGGTCTTCGACGGCACCCTGGCGGAGGCGCGCTCCAGCATCGCGGGCGTGGAGGGCGGCAGCCTGGAGGAGATCTTCCTCAAGGTCACGGACGGGTCGCTCCCGGCCGGTCGGACCTCGATGCAGGGCGGCGCCCCCTCGGGCGCTCCCGGGAGGGCCCGGCCGGAGGGCGGCGACTGGTCCGGCGGCGGAGCGGGCTCGCCGTGATCCTGGGCCACCCGGCGCTGCGTCTCCTGGCCCGCCGCAAGTTCACCGGAGCCCTGCGCAAGCAGCTTCGGCGGCTCAAGTCCGTGCGCGGTCTCGTCTTCGCGGTGATCGGCTTCTCGGCCATCGTGCTGTGGATGGGCTCGGCCCTGGGCAACGCCTTCCTGGCCGGATCGCGCGGCTCCATCTACACGATCGACGAGCCCATGGCCCGGGCCATCGGCACGCTGATCCTGATCATGTCGCTGGTGGGGGCGCTGTCCTTCCGCGGCCTGTACCTGCCGCGGGAGGAGATCGAACTCCTGTTCTCCGCGCCCGTGCGCGGCAGCGACGTGGTGCGCTATCGCCTGTTCACATCGCTGTCGAAGTCGATCCTGGGCTCGATCTTCGCGGCGGTGGTGGCCATGGGGCGTGTGCCCGTGCCCCTGTTCGGCTTCGTGGGCGCGTTCCTGGCGACGATGACGATCCCGATCGTGGCCCAGGTGCTCTCCCTGCTGGCGGGGGACGCGGAGAACGGCTGGCTGCGGCGCGTGCCCCGCGGGGCCCTGCGCGCCTTCAACGCCATCGGGATCTTCGCCATCCTGGCCATCCTGTTCCTGTCGACCCGGGAGCGAGCCGATTCCGTCGGCCCGGATGGCCTGGCCCATGTGTCGCTGGGTCTGTTGCGCCATCCCCTGGTGGACACGCTGACGCGCATCGCCTGGCCCTGGGCCGTGCTGGCCACCACGGACTCGCCGCGGACCTTCTTCGTGCTGCTCGTGGTGTGCCTGGCCTTCTGGTTGGCGGCCTTCGAGTTCTGCGCGCGGCTCAAGGTGGATCACCGCGAGCTCTCGCTGGAGACCTCCGCCGACGTGGCGCGCCGTCTGTCGCGCATGCGCCGCGGGGGGCGCGGGGGGCCTCGGCGGGTCGAGCCGCCGCCTCCAGCGCGTCCTGGCGCGTGCCGTGGCTCTTCGGCCGCGGGCCCTTCGGCGCACTGGCCTGGCGCAAGATCGGCACCATGTTGCGCAAGGCCCGCGGCACGCTGCTGATCTCGGGTGCCCTGGTGAGCGCGATCGTGATCGCCACGCGCCTGATGTTCGAGGGCGATTCAGAGCAGAGCGTGCTGGCCGCCGGTGCCGTGATCGCGGGCTTCGGCACCCTCTATCTGTGCGCCGGATTGCGCTTCGATTTCCGCGAGGACCTCGATCGCATGGACGTGGTGCGCTCCTGGCCCATGGCCCCCTGGCGCGTGTTCCTGGCGACGCTCTTGCCGGAGGTGGCCCTGGTCAGCGTGTTCTTGACGCTGGCGATCCTCGCGCGCGCGGCGCTCTCCGGCGTGCTGCCGCCGGAGTTGGCGGCCCTGGTGGGGGCCGTGGCTCCCACGGTGCTGGCCTGGGTCTCCATCGACAACCTCGTGTTCCTGGTCTGGCCCCAGCGCATGACTCCCGGCACCGAGGGTCTGCTGCAGCAAGCCGGCCGCAGCATGCTCTTGATGCTCCTCAGGGCCCTGCTCGTGGGCGTGGCCGGCGGGCTCGCGGGCGGTCTCGCCTGGCTGGTGCACTTCGCCGGCGGCGGCCTGCCCCTGGCGATCCTCTCGGCGGCCCTGGTGCTGGTCCTCCTGTGCACGCTGCTGGTCTTCCTGGGGGGAGAGGCCCTGGGTCGCTTCGACGTCGCCCGCGACCGGTGACCTCTCCGGCTCGCGGGAGCCGCCTGCCCGGCTGAGCGTTGCCCTGCCTGCCCGGCGGGACTCCCCGGGGACATCCGCGGAGTTCCCGGGGCCTGGTTTTCAACCGGGGCCTGGGGCGCGTCCGGTCGTGGGGATCCGCAGTTCTTCCAGGGCCACGGACAGGTGTCGACGGAGCCTGTCGCCCGTGGCCCGATTGGTCCAGGCCACGAAGCTCACCGGCGAGGTGCAGTCGATCGGGAAGTCCAGGGGGGCTCCGTCCACCGCCTCCACCACCACGCCCGCCTCGCGGGCCACGAGCACCGCCCCGGCGATGTCGTAGGCGTGGGTGGCGATCGCGGGAATGCCCGGCAGGCGCGTGCCGAGCCAACCCCGCAGGTCCGCGGCCAGGCGATAGGTGCCGAGGGCCAGGAGCACCAGCTGGCCGCCCGAACAGATGTACTGGTCGTCGTAGCAGGAGCGCACGTCGGCTCCCTCCAGGCGCGCCAGGCGCTCGAAGAACCGCGCCTCGATGGCTGCCAGGGCCGGCCGCTGGGCAGGCAGGTAGCGAAAGAAGGAGAAGTACCCGTGGTCGGGTCGCGCGTCCTGGCCGGTGGTGAGCCGGCGCTGGTCGAGCAGGCGTCCGTCCTCGAGCAGGCGTTCCTCCAGGCGCGCGCCCAGGCCGCGTTCGGCCCACAGCCCGCGGTAGCGGGCCGCGCGGGTGTCGGGGATTTCCGAGACGAGCCCCAGGCTCACGTCGGAGAGCCGCGGCTCAGCGCTGCCCGGCGGCGCGAAGGACACGATCGTCCAGGCCGAGCGCAGGTCGCTCATCAGGTGCCGCGTTCCGTCGATGGGGTCGATGGCGATGCGCGGCCCGCCGTGGTCGAAGCCCGGAAGTTCCACGACGCTTCCGCCGGGCCCCGGACCGCGGTGGCGCCAGCCCTCGTCCTCGGTCAGGAGGGAAAGGGGCTCCCGCCGGGCCACTGCGTCGAGCCAGCGGTCGATCACCGACTCCGTGGCCGCGTCGAGCGCGAAGGTCACGTCCCCGGCGCCGTCGCGCACGGGCCTCGGTGCCTCGGTGAAGGCCCCCGACCGGATCGACTCCGCGAGCCCGAGGCGCGCGGTCCCGCGCAGTTCGTCGCACAGATCCTGGAGCCGCTCCGGCCAGCCGCGCTGGAAATTTCTCGCCACAGGGCCCACGTTAGCGCCCCGCGTTGGACGGGGCCACGACGACGAGACTAGACTCCCGCGCCCCTCTTCCCCGCAAGCCCGCGGGCGGGATCCAACCGGGTTTCGTCCTTCCCAATCCGGCGCCACCCGAGGCCCACCGCCGCCCACCTCCCATGGACCAAGTCCGCGAACTCGTCATCATCGGCTCAGGCCCCGCGGGCTACACCGCGGCGATCTACGCCGCCCGCGCCAACCTCTCGCCCCTGCTGTTCGAGGGCATGCAGCCCGGCGGCCAGCTGACGATCACCACCGACGTCGAGAACTACCCCGGCTATCGCGACGGGGTGCTCGGTCCGAAGATGATGGAGGACTTCAAGGCCCAGGCGGAGCGCTTCGGCACCGAGATCAAGTTCGAGCAGATCACCAGCGTCGACTTCAGCCGGCGGCCGTTCACCCTGAACAGCGACTTCGGCAGCGTGCGCGCCAAGGCGGTGATCGTCTGCACGGGCGCCAGCGCCAAGCTCCTGGGCATCGAGAGCGAGGCCCGGCTCATGGGCCACGGGGTTTCCGCCTGCGCCACCTGCGACGGCGCGTTCTTCAAGAACCGCGAAGTGCTGATCGTCGGCGGCGGCGACACGGCCATGGAAGAGGCCATGTTCCTGACGCGCCACGCCGCCAAGGTGAGCGTGGTGCACCGTCGCGACACGTTCCGCGCCTCGAAGATCATGTACGAGCGCGCCAGGAAGAACCCCAAGATCCACTGGCTCCTGCACCAGGAAATCGTCGACATCCTGGCCGGCGAGAAGGGCAAGGTGCGGGCAGCGATGCTGCGCGACACGCGCAGCGGAGCCGTGGTCGAGGCGCCCACCGACGGGGTCTTCGTGGCCATCGGCCACCAGCCCAATTCCTCGGTGTTCCAGGGTCTCTTGGCCATGGACGACGTGGGCTACATCCAGGTCCACGACGGCACCTACACCTCGGTGGAGGGCGTCTTCGCCGCGGGCGACGTCGCCGACAAGACCTACCGCCAGGCGGTCACGGCGGCGGGCATGGGCTGCATGGCGGCCATCGACGCCGAACGCTGGCTGGAGCGCCAGGGCACCCACTGAGCCCCATGGCCCAGGGACGCTTCCAGGACCATCACATCGCCATTTCGGGCGCGGGCACGGGCATCGGGCGCGCGATCGCCCTGCGCTTCGCCCGCGAGGGCGCGCGGCTGTCGCTGTTTGCCCGCGACGGCGCGCGGGTGGAACGGGCCGCCGCCGAGTGCCGCGGCGCGGGGGCGTCCTCCGTGCTGTCGCGCGCCGTCGACATCCGCCGCGGGGAGCAGGTGGAGCAGGCCTTCGTGCACTTCGCCGCCGCCCACGGGCCCCTGTTCGCGGCCGTGGCCAACTCGGGCATCGCCGGTCCCAACACCGCGGGCGCCCATGACCGCTTCGAGGAACTGGTCCAGACCAACCTGCTGGGGACCTACGCCACCCTGCGCGCGGCACAGCGCCACCTGGCCCCCGGCCCGGGCGCGCGACATCTGGTGGTGCTGTCCTCGATCCTGGCGCGCATCGGCGTGCCCCAATACACCGGCTACTGCGCCTCCAAGGCCGGGCTCTTGGGGCTGGTGCGCGCACTGGCCGCGGAATTGGCCCCCGCGAACGTGCAGGTGAACGCCGTCTGTCCGGGCTGGGTCGCCACGGACATGGCCTGGCAAGGCCTGGACGCCATGGCCCGCGACATGCAGAGCACCCGCGAGGCCGTGCGGGACCTGATGCTGCAGCAGGTGCCCCTGCGTCGCATGGCCGAACCCGAGGACGTGACAAGCCTGGTAGCCTGGCTGGTGTCCCTGGACGCGCGCGGGGTCACGGGCCAGGGCCTGGACATCAACGGCGGCGCGTTCATGCACTGATTTCGCCCGCCGCGGGGCGTACACTCGCCCGCGATGCGCATCGCCCTCGCGGTCCACGCCTTTCCGCCCCACGAGCACACCGGCGTGGAGGTCCACGTCGCGGCGCTGGCGCGGGAGCTCGCGCGGCGCGGCGAGGAGGTGCACGTGTTCGCTCCGCGCCGCGATCCGCGCACGCCGGAGTTCGCCTTGCGGCGCGAGCCCAGGGACGGCGCCACGATCCACTGGCTCACGGTCCACGGCGGGGCCGGCTCGGCGGCGGAGCACCTGGACCGGGCGGGCATGCAGCAGGCCGCGGCCGAGTTCCTCGACCGCGTGCGGCCCGACGTGGTGCACTTCCACCACGCGCTGACGCTCGGGATTTCCGCCCTGGAGGAGAGCACGCGGCGCGGCATCCCCACGCTCTACACGGCCCACGACTACTCTCCAATCTGCCACCGCACGGTGCTGGCGCGTCCCGATCTGGAGCGCTGCCTGCGGGTGGGCGACTCGCGGGCCTGCGCGCGCTGCGATCGGGCGGTCAGCCTGCTCAACGGGCTCTCTCGCTTCGCCGACTGGCAGGCGGGCGTGCTCCCAGAGTCCCTCGCCGCGGAGGAACGCGAGGCCCTGGCGCGCGTCCTGGCCGCCGACCCGGACCCGCAAGACGCGGACCCGGGGCTGGAACTGCGCGTCGGCCTGGACCGGCGGCGCCTCGCGGCCTTCCGCGCCCTGGACCTGGTGTTGGCTCCCACCCGCTTCCTGCGCGACAGGTTGATCGAGGGCGGCCTTCCCGCCGAGCGCGTGGAGCTCTCCCTCTACGGGATCGAGGTGGACCTGCTGGCGCGCCTCGCGCCGTCTCCCTGGGCCGGAAAGGGCGCGCGCCAGCCCCTGGTCTTCGGGTTCCTCGGCGCCGCCTCCAAGCACAAGGGTCTGCACGTGCTCCTGGAGGCCTTCGAAGCCGTGAAGGGCCGCGCGCGGCTTGCGATCCACGCCGACTCCAGCGACCGCGATCACGTGCAGGCCTTGAAGCGGCGCGCCCAGGAACTCGGGGCCCAATGGCACGGCGCGTTCCTGCCGCGGGAGCTCCCGCGCGTGCTCTCCGGGATCGACGTGGTCGTGGTGCCCTCCCTGTGGTGGGAGAACGCGCCGTTCGTGATTCGCGAGAGCTTCGCCGCCCACCGGCCGGTGATCGCCAGCGCCACGCCGGCCCTGGCCGAGTCCGTGCGCGATGGAGTCGACGGCCTGCTGGCGGCGCCCGGCGACGCCCGCGCCCTGGGCGCGCTTCTGGAGCGCTGCCTCGCGGAGCCGGAGCTGGTGGCGCGCCTCGCGCGCGCCGTGCGGCCTCCGCGGGACCTGGCGGATCTGGCGACGGAGCTCCTGGAGCGCTATCGGGGCCTGATCGCGCGGCGCGCGGCGGCGGTTTCGGTCGCTCCGGGTCCGGGGCGCGGCGCTCCGCGGGCCCCTGTTCCCGATCACGTGCGTCCCTTCGCCGCGCGCGTCGAGGCCCTGGAGTCCCTGTCCCTGGACGAGCTCGCGCGCCGGGCCGGGGCCGGGCTTCCGGGACTCGCGGCGGATCTGGGCCTCGAGTCTCCTCCGCTGGGCGAGGCGGACCTGACGGCGGCGGCCCTGGATCTGCTCGACGATGCGCGGCGGGAAATCCGTTGGCGCGCCGGGCGGGAGCAGGACCTCGCCCGACACTTGGAGTCGGCCCGCGGGGCCCTCGCTCTCCGCGAGGCGGAGTTGTCGCGGGCGGCCCAGGCCCAGCTCGCGGCGCAGGAAGCCCTGGAGCGCGAGGTGGCGGCCCACGCCGAGGCGCGGGCGGCCCTGGCGGCGGCCGCCCAGGCCCTGGAGGCTTCGGTGGCGGAAGCCCGTCGCCTGGCCGGAGCACTGGCCGCCGCGCAGGAACTCGACCGCCGCCTCGGGGACGAGCTCGACGCGCTGCGCGCCCATTCGAGGAACGCGGAAAGGGCCGCGGAACTGGCCCTCGAGCAAGTCCGCGCCGAGGCCCGGCGCCGCGCGGAGGCCGCCCGACTCGCGCTGGAGGAGCTCACCCGGGAGCACGCCAGTCTTCAGGCCCACGCTCGCGAGCTGGAAGCCGACGCCCGCGAACTGGAAGCCGACGCCCGTGAAGCGGAGGCCCTGAAGGCCGCCCTCGCGCGCCATGGGGAGTGGTTGGAGCGGGAGGCGGCGGCCTTCGCCGCCCACTTCGGTCCCGGGCCGGAGCGCCTGCGCAGCGAACAGGACTTCCTCGCGGCCCACCAGGCCCTGCAGCGCTTCGAACGGGAACTGGAGTGGAGGCGTGCCGAAATGCGCGGGGCCCACTCCGATGGGGGACGGCTGTGGCGCGCGCTGCTCGCGCGAAGCTCTCTCGGCAGGCGCATGGGGGGCTGGGACGGTCGCCCGTGAAGCAAGCGATCTCAATCGTGATCCCCGCCCTGGCGGCGGACGAGAGCCTGGAGCAGGCACTGGGCTCCCTGGCGCCCGAACTCCAGCGCCGCGCCGCCGGGGATCAGGTGCTCCTGGTGGACGACAGCGGCACGGGGGCCGTGGCGCGGGCCCTCGGCCCGTGGGGGCCTGCCGTGGAGCTGCTCGAAATGCCGCGCAACAGCGGCTTCGGCCGCGCCCTCGGCGCGGGAATCGCCGCGGCGAGGCACGGGCTCGTCTTCGCCATGAACAGCGACGTGCGGGTGCGCCCGGGCTTCGCCGAACCGCTGCTCTCGGCCCTGGACGGGGCCCCGGGGGAACGCGTGTTCGCCGCCGTGCCGCGCATCCTCCTGCGTGGGGAGGAGGGGCGCGTGGAGTCCCTGGTGAGCCTGCGACTGGAGGGCGGCATTGCCCGCGCGGCGCAACCGCTGCTGGAGGAGGCCCACTTCCGTCGCGCCGACGAGGCCTGGCTCGCGCAGAACCGCAACGTGCCCTTCCCGATCGGCGGCGCCTGTCTCTTGCGCCGCGAGCTGTTCCTGGACCTGGGCGGCTTCGACCCGGCCTTCGAGCCGTTCTACCTGGAGGACCTGGACCTGGGCTGGCGCGCTTGGCGCGCGGGCTGGTGCACGCGCTACGTGGGTGCCGCCGTGGTGGAGCACCGCCATCGCGCCACCATCGGCGCGCGCGTGCCCGAGCAGGTGGTGCTGCAGGCCATCGAGCGCAATCGCCTGCTGTTCACCTGGAAGCACCTCGACGATCCGGTGCTCCTGGAGGAGCACCTGCGTCAACTGGCCCGGCGCACGGCCGAGGCCCGGGCCGCCGGGGATCGCGTCTTCCTCGCGGCCCTGTGCCTGGCCCTGGAGGACCGCGGCAAGGGGATCGCGGCCCGGCGGGCGGAGTCGGCCCCGGGCCGGAGCGGTTTCGCGCGCCAATGCCGCGACACCGACCCGTTCTGATCAGCGCGCCGCGCTGGAGAGCACGGCCTCCAGGCGCGTCAGGTGGGCCTCTTCGCTGAACTCCCGCTGGGCCCGTTCACGGCCCCGGATCCCCAGGCGCAGGGCCAATTCGGCATCGCCGCACAGGCGGGAGAGGGACTCGGCGAAGCCCGCCACGTCGCCGCGGGCGTGCAGGAATCCGTTGGAGGGGTCGAGCCACTCGGACACGCCCCCGACGTCGAAGGCCACCACGGGCTTGCCGTGGGCCCCGGCCTCGATGCCGATCAGTCCGAAGGGCTCCTGCCAGGTGGAAGGGAAGGCCACGACCCGGGCCTCCCGGTAGCGCTGGGCCAGGCGTTCCGCGCTGAGCCAACCCGGGAAGTGCACGCGGCCCTCGAGTCCCAGGGCCCGCGCGCGCGCCTCCAACCAGGGCCGCGCCGGTCCCTCGCCGGGAATCTCGGCCCGGAACGGCAGGCTCACGCGCGAGAGAGCCTCCAGCAGCACGTCCAGTCCCTTGTCGGGGAGCACCAGTCGCGCGGGACACAGGATCAGCGGATCCTGCTCCCCTCGCTCGCGGGGCGGAGGGCTCGAGGGCGCGACATCCGGCACGAAGTAGGGGATCACCGCCACGTGCAGGGGCAGGTCGCCGGCGGCCACCAGTTCCCGCTGCATGTAGCGCGAGGCGACCACCAGCCGCTGCACGGACTTGGCGCGCTGGAATTCCGCCAGCTTCTTGCGGAATTCGCCCACGCCCTCGATCCAGGGCCGCACGCGGCCGCTCTGCTGGAAGCAGGAACAGCCCCCGGAAAGGAAGTAGCGCTCCAGGCACACGAGACCCAGGGGGCGCGTGCAGTTGGATCCGTCCCGCTCGATCTTGTTCAGGCTGGGGCAGAACAGCGTGTGGTCCTGCACGAAGCGCACCAGGGGCCCGATGCGCCCCAGGGCCTCGAAGGTGCGGCCGACGAAGCAGGCGAGCACCAGCACCACGTCGGGACGGAACTCGCGTCCGGCGGCCACCATGGCGTCGAGGGCCGCGGCGGGCGCCGCGCCGTCGGAGTAGGCGGCGTGCACCAGGAGCCGCGCGCCCCGGGGCAGCGAGAGGCGCGGTTCCCGCTCCGCTCCGGCGAGCACGGCGACGGTGTGGCCGCGGGCCGCGAGCGCCGCGGCGATCAGGCCGGCGTAGCGTTCGCTGCCCCCGATCAGGCCCCAGTGGTCGAGCGTGAGAAGGAGCCGCACCGCTCAGCCGATCGACATCAAGAACTCGCCGTTGACGCGGGTCTTCTTCATTTTCTGGATCAGCATCTCCATGGCCTCCACCGGGTCCATCTCATTGAGCACCTTGCGCAGCATCCAGACGCGCTTGATCTCCTCGGGCGTGAAGAGCAGCTCTTCCTTGCGCGTGCCGGAGCGGTTGATGTCGATGGCCGGGAAGATGCGGCGGTCGGAGAGGCGCCGCTCCAGCACCAGCTCCATGTTGCCCGTGCCCTTGAACTCCTCGAAAATCAGCTCGTCCATCTTCGAGCCGGTCTCGATCAGCGCCGTGCCCAGGATCGTGAGCGAGCCGCCGCCCTCCAGGTTGCGGGCCGCGCCGAAGAATTTCTTGGGGAACTGCAGGGCGCCGGCCTCCAGGCCGCCCGACAGGAGCTTGCCGTTCGACGGCGCCTCGATGTTGCAGGCCCGCGCGAGTCGCGTGATCGAGTCCAGCAGGATGATCACGTCCTCGCCGGCCTCCACCAGGCTCTTGGCCTTCTTGATCACCATGTCGGCCACCTGGATGTGGCGCCAGGCGGGCTCGTCGAACGTGGAGCTGACCACCTCGCGGTCGCCCTCGGGCAGCATGCGCTCGAAATCGGTCACTTCCTCGGGGCGTTCGTCGATCAACAGGATGATCAGGTGCACGTCGGGCGCGTTCTCGACGATCGAGCGCGCGATCTGGTGCAGGAGCACGGTCTTGCCCGTGCGCGGCGGGGCCACGATCAGCCCGCGCTGGCCGCGCCCGATGGGCGTGATGAGATCCACGATGCGCATCTCCAGGGGATTGTCCTCCGTGCCCTCCAGGATGATGCGCCGGTCGGGGTAGAGCGGCGTGAGTTCCTTGAAGGGGGCCCGCGTGGCGGCTTCCTCCGGCGGGTGCTGGTCGATCTCGGCCACATCCACCACGGCCAGGAACCCCTCGCCCTCGCGTGGCGCGCGCAGGTTGCCGCGCACGGTCATGCCGGGGGCCAGGGCGTACTTCTTCACCAGTGACGCGGGCAGGAAGGCGTCGTCGGCCACGGGCAGGTAGCCGTAGTGGGGCGAGCGCAGGAAGAAGTGGCCGCTCTGGGCCACGTCCACCACGCCGGTGACCTCCACGGGGATGCGCTGGCAGAGGCGCGCGGCGGCGATTTCGAACAGCACCTCCTCGCGCTTCTTGCCGGCGAGGTTCTCGACCTCCTCGGCCTCGGCCACTTCGTACAGCTCCGACAGGTTCATGGCCTGCAGTTCGCCGTACTGGGTGGTCTTGGGCTTGGTGCGCTTGGTGCTCTTGGGCAGGGAGTCCTCGAAGGCCGAGAGCTCCTCGGGCGTCAGGTCCGCCGGCAGCTTCGCGAAATCGATCCACAGGGGATCGGGGTTCTTCGCGGCCGGCTTGTCGAAGGACTGGGGCGCGTGGGTCTTGTGGAACTTGTGGCGTTGGCGCTTGTTGCGAAATTTCATGTGGTGTGGGAGGCGTGCGCTCCGGGAGGGCGCGGGCCATGGACCGCCGGCGGGGTCAGAGGGATGCGGATTCGAGCCGGCGCAGGGTTTCGCGCACGAGAGCCGCGAGGTGTTGGGGATCGCCGTCGTTGTGGAGGACGTGGTGGGCCAGGGCGCGCTTCTCGGTCAAGGGCATCTGCAGGGCCTCCCGGCGGGCGACCTCGCCGCTCTTCCAGCCGCGGGATCGGACCGCCCGTTGGTCGCGCAGGCTGTCGGGAGTGTCCACGAAGATCAGGGCGTCGCACAACCCCGCGAGTCCGTGGCTGTGGTCGTTTTCCAAGAGCAGGGGCACGTCGAGCACGATGCGCGGCACCCCCCGGCGGCGGGCGTCCTGGTAGCGCGCCACGAGTTCGGCGCGCACCGCCGGGTGGATCCAGCTCTCCAGGAGCGCGCGCGCCGTGGGATCGGCGAACACGGCCCCGGCGAGTTTCTGCCGGTCGACGCGGCCCTCGGCGCCGAGCACGCCCGGCCCAAAGGCCTCCGCCACGCGGGACTGGAACTCGGGCTCTCCGTACAGGCGGTCCACGATCTCATCGGCATCGAGGACCACGCCCAGGTCTCCCGCCAGCAGACGGGCGGCCGTCGACTTGCCCGAGGCGATGCCGCCCAGGACGCCCCAGACGCGCGAGCCCACCGCCCGCGGGCTCTCGCCGCCAGAGGTCGTGCGATCAGAAGAAAGATAGCCGGACATGCCGAGGGATGGGGGAGTGCAGGGGGTCTGAGGGGAGGGCCTGAAACCGGCGCCAGGTCCCCAGTCCCGTGGGTGCGGGCTCTAGGGATTTCTTTTCGGTGGCCGGGCCTCCCGCGGAAAGCTGGGCGTCCTGGGCCCGAGGGCGGCAGGCGGCCCGAGGCTTCCTGGGGCGCGCGGGGTGAAGTGGATGGGACGCCGGCCGGAGGGCACCGCCGGCGGCTCTCGAGCCGCGGCAGGAGCCCGCACGCCGTTCCGCCACGGGGAGAACCGGGGGCGTACAGGCGTATGGCCCCGGGGCATCCGCTGAGGACGTGGGGGGGACCTCCCGGGTCGCACCGCGCGGGGGCGATCCGTGGAGACCTAAGGGGAAGGCCGGGGGGGGAGCCCACGGGGAGGCTGCGGAAGGGTAACCCGCGCAGGGCGCGGGGTAGAGCCCTGCGTCCCCGAGGAGATCCGGCCGCGCGCGGTCAGGTGGCCCCGAGGACTCCCGGGAGGCTTGCGAGCCTAGTCCGGGCGGCCGGCACGTCAAGGGGGGCGAATTCGCTTGCCGCCCCCAGACGGGTCGGTTATCAAGTCGCGCTCCCTGTGCCCTTGCCGGCCCCCGCCGGTAAGGTACCAACACCCCCGTCCCACCCCCCCTGCCCCGGCCAGCCGGTGTCGCGCACCCCCGCGCCACCGATGGTCCCGTGCCTTCCTCCGTGCAACGGCCGCGCTGCCGCTTCCGAAGGAGCCCGGCACGATCCCAACCCCGCCCATCCCCGCCCACCCGAACCATCGGGGACTCGAAAGCCCATGAAGCGTATCCAGGAATTCGCCCCCCAGGGTGCATCCCAGCGCGGCGTCACGAAGGTCAACATCGTCTGGCTGATCATCCTGATCACCCTGCTGGTTTTCGGACTGGTGTTCGCCTTCTCGGCGAACTCCGAGAAGGCCGACACCATGCTGCGCCTGGAGGACGCCCAGAAGCAGTTGGCCGCCGCCAAGGTTTCCGAGGACGCCGCCTCGAAGCAGGTTTCGGACATCTCGCGCTCGTTCGGGTTCTATGACCCGAACGCTCCCATCCCGGTGGCCAACCTGGAGTCCGCCAAGGCCGCCTTCGAGTCGGCCAAGCAGACCTTCAGCGACGCCGGCGTGAGCGTCACGGACTTCGAGAAGCTGATCCCCGTGGCGGAGCAGGCCTACAAGGCCCGCACCCGCGAGGTGCAGCAGCTCAAGGACCAGCTCGCGACCCTGGGCACCGAGAAGTCGACCCTGGAATCGGCCCTGCGTCAGGCCTCGTCCGCCAAGGACACCCAGATCACGGGCCTGCAGAAGCAACTGGAAGACGCCACCGCCGCCGCCTCCCGCGAGCAGTCGCGCCTGGAAGCCCAGATCGCCTCGCTCAAGAGCACCAACGCCGACGTCGAGAACAGCCTCAAGGTCGCTCGCGGCGAGATCGACACCCAGAAGCGCAACCTGACCAACGCCACGATCGAGTACCAGGCGCGTTTCACCGAGATGGGGAACAAGCTCAAGTTCCTCAAGGAGCCGGAAAGCGCGGACGGCACGCTGCTGGCCGTGGCCAAGTCCGCGGTCGTGGGCTGGATCGACATCGGCGCCAACCAGCGCGTGGCCGCGGGGATGAAGTTCGCCGTGATCTCCGGCAAGCTCGGCTCGAAGAACGTCAAGTGCATCGCCGAAGTCACCAAGACGGAGCCGGGCCGCGCCGAAGTGATGTTCACCAAGGTGGTGGACCAATTCGACCCGCCGGTCGTCGGTGACCTGATCTACAACCCGCTCCTGGACCCCAAGGGCCAGCGCAACGCGGTGCTCGTGGGCCGCTTCTCCGTGCCCAGCGAGAACGAAGTGCGCGGACTGTTGGCCGATCTGGGGATCACGGTGCAGTCCAAGCTGGACAACACCACCGACTACCTCGTGGTCGGCGGCGAAATGTACGTGGACCTGGAGGGCAACCCGCTGGAGGAGCCGCTGCAGCCCTCCGAGACCGGGGTCTACAAGGACGCCGAAGCCAAGGGCGTGGCGATCACGCCCCTCAAGGACCTGCGCGCCTACTTCAAGTTCTAGCTCCGGACGCTTCGGCGCTGGATCACGAGCGGGCGGCCCCTGACCGGGTCGCCCGCTTGCATTTCCGGGCTCGCTCCGCCGCTGGCGGTGGGAGCCTCCGATCGCGAGACTAGTTGCCCGTGCCATGGCCGACCCCGATCCGGAAGAGCGCGCCTTCGAGAGCACACGCATGTCGCTGGCGGAGCACCTCGTGGAGCTGCGCAAGCGGCTGTTCCGCGGCGTGCTGGCCTTGATCGTGGCCTTCTTCGTCGGCTGGGCCTACTACGAGCCCCTGAGCGAAATCCTGCTCTCGCCCCTGCGCGCCACCACGTCCTTCATCGACTCGGCCCAGGTGAAGCGGTACGAGGAGGTCCTGGCCGCGGATCCCACGATCCCGCGCACGCGCTACTTCCGGACGTCGGACGCCGAAGACAAGCGGCTCTGGGCCGAGTTCACCATCGAGCAGCGGCCGATCGTCACCGGAATCGGCGAGGGCTTCTTCTTCTCGATGCGCGTGTCCCTGGCCTTCGCCCTGGCGGCCGGCGGCCCGGTGCTGCTCTACCAGCTGTGGCAGTTCATCGCGGCGGGGCTCTACCCCCGCGAGCGGCGGCTGGTCCTGTCGTACTTCCCGATCAGCGTGCTGCTCTTCGCGAGCGGCGTGGTCTTCGGCGCGATGTATCTGCTGCCCTTCTGCATGCAGCAGCTGGCGCTGGCCTTCCCCACGGAAATGGTCGGCGCCCAATTCACCCTGGAGGAGTACTGGAGCTTCTTCGCCACCCTGTCGCTGGCCCTGGGCGCCGTGTTCCAGTTGCCGGTGATCATGCACGCCCTGGTCCACGTGGACCTGGTGTCGCGCCAAGCGTTCGCGCGCTACCGCGGCCACTTCGTGCTGTTCACGCTCGTGTTCGGCGGGATCATCACCCCGCCGGATCCCTACAGCCAGTTCCTGGTGGCGGTGCCGATGATCTTGCTCTACGAAGTGGGTCTCCTGGCCGCCTGGCCCCTGACGCGGCGGCGCGAGCGGGAGGCCAGGCAGCGCGAGCGTGAACAGGACGCCCGATGATCCACGACGCCCGCAGAGCGGCGACCCTCGCCATCGGCAACGAGCTGATCGAGGGCCGCCACGTGGACACCAATTCCGGAGAAATCGCCGCGCGCCTCGCGGAACTGGGCATTGAGGTGGCAGAGACCGTCGTGGTGGGAGACGAGCGCGCGCGCGTGGAGCGCCTGATGCGCGAATTGTGCGCGGAATTTCCCATCGTGATCGCCACCGGCGGGCTCGGCCCCACGCTCGACGACTTGACGCGCGAGGCCGCGGCCGACGCGGCGGGCGTGCCCCTGGAGCTCCATGGGCCCTCCTTGGATCACCTGCGAACGATCTGGGCCCAGCGCGAGCGGCCGATGCCCGCCACCAACGAGCGCCAGGCCCACTTCCCGGTGGGGGCCCAGATCATGGCCAATCCCGTGGGCACGGCCCCGGGCTTCCGCGTCTGGGTGGGCGGCGGCGTCCTGGCCGCCCTGCCCGGCCCGCCGCGGGAGATGCGCGCCATGCTGGAGGGAGAATTGCTCCCGTGGATCCGCGCCACCTGCGGACAGGGGCCGGCCATCGCCGTGCGTTCCCTGTACCTGTGCGGCCTGCCCGAGAGCCAGTTCGCCGAGGACGTGGGCCCCTGGATGGCGCGCGGTGAGAACCCGCGCGTGGACGTGACGGCCCACATGGGCGTGCTGTCGGTCAAGGTGGTGGCGCGCCAGACCAGCCGGTCCGCGGCGGAAGCGGCGGTCGAGGCGCGGGCCCTGGAGTTGGCCCAGCGCTTCGCGCCGTTCCTGTACAGCCGCGAGCACCCGGCCCTGGAGCGGGCGCTGTTCGAGGCCCTGCGGGCCCGGGGCTGGCGCATGGCCTTCGCCGAGTCCTGCACCGGCGGGGCCCTGGCCGAGCGGATCACCCGCGTGCCCGGGTCCAGCAGCGTGTTCCTCGAAGGCTGGGTCACCTATTCGAACGGGGCCAAGATCCGGCGCCTCGGCGTGCCCGCCGCCCTGCTCGAAGCCCACGGCGCGGTCTCGCGCGAGACGGCCGCGGCCATGGCGGAGGGGGCCCGGGCCGAGAGCGGCGCGGACCTGGCGGTGTCCGTCACCGGCATCGCCGGGCCCGATGGGGGGAGCCTGGAGAAGCCCGTGGGCCTGGTGTGCTTCGGCGTGGCCACGGCCCAGGGCACGCAGACCCTGGAGCGACGCTACCTGCGCCACGGACGCGACGCGGTGCGGGCCTTCGCCGTCCACACCGGCCTGGAACTCGCCTGGCGGGCCGTGGCGGGCCCTCCCGCCCCGCCGGACTCCTCGGCGCGGCGCGAGTTGCGTTGACCGCCCAGGTCGCGCCCGGTATCCTCCCCGCCCCGAGAACTGCCCGGCCCCGCCGGACAGCAACGCGGGCACGCGCTACCCGGTGGTGTAATCGGTAACACAAGAGGTTTTGGTCCTCTCATTCCAGGTTCGAGTCCTGGCCGGGTAACCAACACGCGCGATTCCCTGCGCGCGCTTTCGCGGCCCTGGGCGTCCCCGGGCCGCCCCTCGCGCCCCTCGCGCCCCTCGCGCCCGCCGCTCCGCGCGCGAGTCCGTCAGTAGCCCAGGGACTTGAGTCGTCGCAGCGCTTCGGGATCGTGCTCCTCCAGGGCCTGGCGGCGCAATCGCAGTCGCTGCGCCAGTTCCTCGAAGGGCTTGTCGCAGGCCCCGAATTCCAGGAGCCGCGCGCGCAGGTCCGCGAGCACCTGCTGGAGTTCCAAGGGCACTTCCGCCCCTGGCGCGGGCATCAGGTCCACGCGCTCCAGGGGATCGCGCGCAAGGTCGTGCAGTTCCTCTCCCAGCAATTGCAGCACGCCCCGCGGCTCGGCCCGGCCCGCAGCGGCCGCAGCAGCGTCCTGGGCTTCCCCGTGGGCCGGGGCGGGGTCCGTCGCGGGGATTCTGGCCCAGCGCTGCACCAGCTTGTGGTCCCTGAAGCGCACGCTCTTGATCTGCACGCTGCCCAGGCGCTCGACCGCCTCCACCTTCTCGCTGAAGGTCGCGAAGGGCTGCGGGTCGTCCCGTTGCAGGAGACCGGCGCGGGAGACTCCGCGCACCGGGCTGGAGCCCAGGGGCGGGCTCGAGAGGTCCAGCCATTGGGCCAGGGTCGGCGCCAGGTCCGCCAGGGACAGGGCGCCCACTCGCCGTGCCCCCGCGAACTGCTTCGAGAGGCGATCGGGCGGCCGGACGATCAGCGGAATGGCGCAGGTGGCTTCGCAGGCGTAGAAGCCGTGCTCGAACCAGTAGTCGTGCTCGCCCAGGCTCTCGCCGTGGTCGGCGGTGAGCACGATCCACGTGCGCGCCAGCTCGCCCCGGGCCCGCAGTTCCTCGATCACGCGGCCCAGTTCGCGGTCGGCGGCGCGGATCTCGCCGTCGTACAGGTCGATCACCGCCTGGGCGTCGAACGCTCCGTCCGCGCGCCGGGCGCTGTCGGGCACGTTGTAGGCACTGACGCGGCGACGGACCTTGCGCCTCGCGGGGGCGTCGTCCTGGGGCTCGACCCAGCGCGGCGCGGAAGGGGCGAAGACACGATCCTGGGCGGGCGGCTCGTAGGCGCCGTGGGGGTCCATGGCGTGCAGCCAGAGGAACCAGGGCCGCGCGCCGCTGAACAGCGCCGCGGCCGGTTCGAAGGGACGGCCGTCCTCGTCGAGTGCGGGCGCCTCTGCAAGTCCCAGGGCCACGCGCGCCGCGAGGGCCAGGGAACCCGCGGTGCGTTGGGGCACGTCGTCGGGCGGAACACCCTGGGCGCTGGGCAGGGTCTCCACGTAGTGGTCGAAGCCCCGGGAGAAGCCCGAGTAGCGCTCCTGCAGCACGAAATTCCCGACCACGGCCGCGGTCTGGTAGCCCGCCCGGCGGAAGCACTCCGCCAGCACGGGCCGATCCGCGGCCAGGGGCTCCAGAAGCTCGCGCACCCCGTGCTCGTGGGGGTAGGTGCCCGTGAACAGGCTCGCCAAAGCCGGCGAGGTCTTGCCCCGCGGCGAGCTGCAGGCCTCGAAGAGCACGCCCTCGGCCGCCAGCCGATCGAAGTGGGGCGTGGTGGCCCGCGGGTAGCCGTAGCAGCCCAGGTGGTCGCGGCGCAGGGTGTCCACGGTGATCAAGAGCACGTTCTCGCGCGGCGGCGTCTCGGCCGGACAGGAGGCGAGCAGCGCCGCGAACAGCAGGGACGCGCACAGCTTCGCGGCGCAGGGAACCTTCATCGCGAGCGCACGAATTCCTGGGACACGTAGCGCCGGCCCAGCTCCCGGGCCAGCTCGCGCTCGTCGGCCTCGGGCACGGCCGCCTCGAACTCCACTCCGAGTTCGGCCTCGAAGGCCGCGCGCAGGGCGGGCGCGAATTCCTGGGCCGTCAGGGCCCGCGCGCCCTGCTCCAGGGTGGCGATGTCGCCCTCCAGGGGCGAGCTGCCCAGCTTGATCGAGCCGTGGTGCAACACCCGTCCGCCCTTGCGCCGCTGGGCCGAGCCGACGCCCTTGCGGCCGTTCCAGGCCAGGTCCAGATCCGTGGAGTGGTGGAAGCACATGCCCGTGTGGTCCCGGTCGGACTGGAGTCCGCCCACGCCGCGCAGGCTGGCGGCCACGCCGTGGGCCCGCAGGGCGCGGGCGATGGCGGCGTGCACGCGCGCGTAGGACTCGCGCAGTTCGCCCGCGTAGGGGCCCACGGACAGGTCCGCGGTGATCGAAAACGTCAGCTCGCGCACGTGGTGAATCGCGCCGCCGCCGGTGATGCGGCGCACCAGGGCGCCCGCGCGCTCCGCTCCCGGCACGTCGGAGAGTTTCTGGAAGTAGCCCAGGGAAAGTGTGTCCGGCTTCCAGGAGTAGAAGCGCAGGGTGGGGGGCAGTCCCGCCGTGGACAGCAGGGCCTCGTCCAGGCCCATGTTGAACTCCGGCGTCGCGCCCCAGGTGGTGATCAGGCGCCAACTGGCCATGGACTCAGTCTACGGGCGCCAGTTGCACCATTCCGAGGTCCAGTTCCCCGGAGGCGCCTTCCGGCCCGACCTCCGGTGCCAGGCCGAGCGCGGGATCGGTGTCGGGTGGCGCGCGCAGCTCCAGGGGCCCCAACAGGGCTGTGCGATGGCCGGGAGCGGACACGGCGAAGGTCCAGGAACCTTCGCTGAGGCCGTCCAGCGTGAGGCAGCCGTCCCGCTCGCCGAACCACGTGCGGCCCCGCAGCGTCTCGCGGCCGAGGGGGTCGCACACGCACCACAGGGTCGCACCCTCCACGGGCGCGCCGCTCACGGCGTCGAACACGCACAGTCCGCCGGAAAACTCCCGCGCCGCGGCGCGCGGGTCGGTGCGACCGGCGGAGGCCTGCTCCTGCTCCGCGGGGGAGGGGCCGCCAACACCCTGGGAGCCCAAGGAAAACGCGGGAACTTCGATCCTCACGCGCTCCAGGCCGGGCCGGAAGGGGCCCGCCACGTGCTCTTCCGAGCGGCGCCCACGGGACAGCCGCACGGTGATCCAGTAGGGAAGATCGGCGGTCACCGGCACGTCCACGTCCCCACGGGGCCCGGAGAAGGGGAACCACGCCGCCATGCCCGAGCCGCAGCAGGGGGGCCGCGGCGACCCTCCGGCGGTCACCGGTTGGGGAGCGAGACCGCAAACGCGCAGGGTGACGTCGTAGGGCTCGCTCTCCGATTCCCCCGGCGCGGGCCGTGAATCCGGTGCATCCGCCAGGACCAGCGAAAGGGCCACCCGCGCCAGGGGCACGAGCCGCAGGTCCAGGGCTCCCGGTTCAGGTCTCAGGCGGCCCTTGCATTCCAAGACCGCGGGCTCGAAGCCCGGTGCCAGGATCGTCAGCCGTTCGAGGGACGCCAATCGGCCGGGAATCGCGAAGGCGAAGACGCCCTGGCCGTCGGGCAGGGCCGTGCGCTCCCACTCGACTCCCTCCTGGTCCAGGGCCAGGAGGCGAACACGGGACTGGACCCACGCGCCGGTCGCCGGGCCGGAGAGCGGTGCGAAGCGCACCGGGGCGCGGCCGAAGATCGTCCCGTGAGGAGCTTCGCCCTCGGGAGGCTCCTCCACCGGGCTGGGTGCCCGGCCCAGCACGGGCCGGCCCTGATCGTCGAACAGCCGCGCGCGGAACACCTCCCCATCGTCCAGGCGCAGCTCGATGCCCTCCAGTCGCGCGCCCGAGGAAAAGGCGCCGCAGGGGAAACTCCCTGACCGTCCCGCGCAGGGCGCCCCCCGGCGCCACCAGCAGCACGGCCCGCGAGGGCGCCGCGGTCAGCTCGAAGGCCCCATCGGGGCCGGTCAGCACTTCGCCCTCCAGCAGCTGGAACAGCGGCGAGCCCGGAAGGTCGGCGAGCCCGTCGGCCACCCGATCGGGCGCCGCCACGTGCAGATTGACGTCTCGGGCCAGGAATCGGCGCGGGTGGCCGCTCACCAGCGCGCCCGCCACGGGTCTGCCGTCGAAATCGAACACGCGGCCGACGAAGGTGGGGGGCCGCGGCAGCACCAGGTCGGCGATCCGGGCCTCGCCGCAGGGCGCCACGGAGACGACGCCCTGGGCCGTGCCACCCAGGCCCCGGGCCTGGACCTGCACGGGCGCCCAGGCCGCGGCGAAGAAGGACCCCTGGCGAGTCGTGACCAGCCGCGGCTGATCGCGGACGCGTTCGATTTCGAAGCTGCCGTCCGCGCGGCTCCTCGCCACCGGGCGGGGATCGAGCACGGGTTCGGGCCAGGGAGTGGGATCGGTGAGCGACAGGGCCGCGTCCGCGACCGGCAGGCCGCGATCGTCCACCACGCGGCCCCGCAGCGCGCCGCCCGGCACGAGGCGCAGGGTCGCCACGCGGGCGCCGTCCAGGCCGCCGCGGGCCACTGTCAGGGCGGCGCAGTAGCGCTCGCTGCGGCGCGTGGCCGCCAGGGCCACGGGCACGGACACGCCCGGGAAGCGCGCGCTGCCGTCGGAGGAGGTCACCCGGCGGCCGAACGAGCGCCGGACGGGTTCCTCGCAGCCGACTTCCACCTCGATGCCCGCCAGGGGCTCGCCGCTCTCCGCGTCCTGGACGCGCACGATCACGACACCGGGCTCGTCGCGGCCGTGGGCCGCGGGATCCACGCCGGAGCCCAAGGGGGCCGCCTCCACCGCGGGCGTGGGCCCCGGGAGCGGTTCCGCGAGGTCCTGGGCCTCGGGGTCTTCGGGTTCACGGAACTCGCGCGGCAGGCGCACGGTTCGCGTCGCCCACCAGCCGGCCAGGGCGAGCACCGACAGCAGCGCGAGACCACCCCAGAGGACGGCGCTCCTGGCCGTGCCCTCGGCGGGCCGCTCCTGGGGGCCGGAAGACGACATGGTTGCCGGCGGATTCTAGGGCAGGACTCGGTCCAGGGGCACGGCGGAGGGGACACGAGGATGCCGTGGTCGCGCCCGAGCGCATCCCCATGGCCCCGTGTGCGGCGGCGGGCGACGGGCCCCTCTCACCACGCGCCCGGCGTCCTCTTCATCGCGGCCGGGGGGCACCCCATTCCGGGGCGCCGGACCGCCTCGCTAGTGCTTGGCCTGGGCGACGAACTTCTCGTACTGGGCCGCGTCCATCAGGCCCTCCGTGGACTTCGAGGCGAGCTTGAACTTGACCATCCAGCCCTCCTTCCAGGGGTCCTTGGCCAGGACCTCGAGGTGCTCCTCGATCACGTGGTTGACGTCGACGACTTCCCCGGAGACCGGGGAATTCAGATCGGAGACGGCCTTGACCGACTCGATCTCCCCGAACGTCTGGCCCGCCTTGACGGAGCGGCCGACCTCGGGGAGGTCGCAGTAGACGAGGTCGGAGGTGTTGCCGTTGGACAGTTCCTGAACGGCGAAGTCGGTGATGCCGACCGTGGCGGTTTCGCCGTCGATCTTGACCCACTCGTGGGTCGGGGAGTACTTGCGGTCGTCGGGGCGCATGGAGGGCTTCTTCTGTGCGGACTACTTGCGGGTGCGCGAGAAGAACGGCAGCTCCTGCACGCGGCACGGCTGTCGCTTCCCGCGGAAGTCGAGTTCGAGTTCGAGCCCGACCTGCGCCGCGTCCAGCGCGACGTAGGCCGAGGCGATGTTGGTCGAGAGGGTGGGCGAGGGCGCGCCCGAGCACACGGCTCCGACGCGCTGCGAACCACGGTACACCTCGGTGCCCTGGCGGGGCACGCGCGGTCCCGGGGTGGTGAGGCCCACGAGCTTGCGGGTCGGGGCGGCGGCATAGCGCTCCAGGGCCCCGCGACCCAGCGTGCCCGCCTTCTCCGGCGCCATGGAGACGCCGAAGTTGAGGCCGGCCTCGATGGGGTTGTGCTGCAGATCGATCTCGTGGCCGTAGAGGGGCATGCCGGCCTCCAGCCGCAGGATGTCCCTGGCCCCCAGGCCGATCGGCGCGATCCCCTGGGCCGCGCCCAGTTCCGCCAGCGCGCTCCAGACCCGCGGGCCCTCCGCGTTCGGCAGGTACAGCTCGTAGCCCAGCTCGCCGGTGTAGCCGGTGCGGCTGATGCGCGTGCGCTCCAGGCCGCAGACCGTGGCGAAGTCGAACTTGTAGTAGCCCAGCTTGGAGAGGTCGTACCCGCTGACCGCGCGCTGGAGGATCTCCCGGGACAGGGGCCCCTGGATCGCGATCATCGCCGTCCGGTCGGTCTGGTCGTCGATGCTGACCCGGAACCCGGCCGATTGGCGGCGCATCCAGTCCAGGTCCACCGCGGTGTTCGAGGCGTTGACCACGATGTAGACCGAGGCCTCCTCGCGGTACAGCAGCACGTCGTCGATCGGGTTGCCGTCCTCCTTGCAGAACAGCGAGTAGCGGATGGCCGAGACGGGGATCTTGGCGCACCAGTTGGTGGCGATCCGGTCCACGAAGGCCACGGCGTCCGGCCCGGTCACGTGGACCCTGCCCATGTGGCCCAGGTCGAACAGGCCGGCCCGGTTGCGCACGCACTGGACCTCGTCCAGGATCGGGCCGTACTGGACCGGCATGTGCCAGCCTCCGAAGTCGATCAGCTTGGCGCCCAGTTGCTCGTGGACCGCGTGCAGGGAAGTCGTCTTCATGGGCCCGTTCGAGGCGGGGGTGCCGCCCTGGGGGAGGGGGAAGGATGCTACTGGAGCGCGTGGGCCGCGAAAAGGGCTGACCCCGACCCGGGGACGGATCACGGGGTAGGTTTTCGTGCCGGGGGTGCCGCCGATCGGGCGCGCCGACCGGCCCCATGTCGATTCCTCCGCGTGTTTCGCGCGCCCTCCCGGCACGGCTGATCGCCGCCACGGGCGCGGCCCTGGTCGCGGCCGCGCTCGCGGGCCAAGCCGCTGCCCAGTCCCCCGACCCCTACGCCCCGGGGACCCGCTGGACCGCCCTCCCCGGCGTCACGGCCCTCTGGATGCCCGTCAGCGTGCGCTTCGGAGCCGGGGGCGAGCTGGTTTTCGTGGGCGCCGGCCTGTCCACGCCCCAGTGGCTCGTCTATGGATCCACGCTGCCCCCGGCGTCCCAGGGTGTGGCCCAGGCGGCCACCGGCCTGTTAGCGGCCCCCTCGACGCTCTCGAACCTGACGGTGAGCTGCGGGGACGGAGCCCGCGAGCTCTTCGGCCTGGCCCAGATCCCCGACCCGGACAGCTCCCATCGGCGCACGGAGATTTCCCGCTTCGACCCCCTGGCGCCGGGGGGCCTCGCGGCCCTGTGGACCCACGACATGGGCTGGCGCGCCAACGGCCCGGCGAAGTTCGCCGTCGCCCGGGACGGCGGGCGAGCGGTCGCCGTGCTGCAGGACAGCGCCACGCAGCAACTGCGCATCGACTGGCTCGACGGCGCCACCGGTGCGCTGCTGGGCCGTGTGGATCGGGCCGGCGGGACCCTGCGGCCCCTGGCCGTCGACGAGGACTGCGACGTGGTCGCGTGCGTGGCGGGCCTCGAACTCTGGGTGTTCGACGCCGGCGGCGCGCTGCGCCACCAGGAGGTCCTGGCGTCGGCCACCCAGGCCCTGGCGCTTTCCGGCGACGGTTCGACCCTGATCGTCGGAGCTCCCGGATTGCTGCGCGTGCTGCAGTGGACCGGCGCGGCCTACTTGGAGCGCATGCGCGAGCAGGCCCCGGCGGGCGAGCTGCCCGTGCGCGTGGCCGCGAGCCACGACGGATCCGCCTGGGCAGCGGCCTGGTGGAACGCCACCACGGGCCGGGACGTGCGACTGGAGCTGCGCTCCGCGCCCGGGGACCTGCAGGTCTTCGAGCGCCGGCAATTCGGTTCCTCCAGCGGGCCCCAGAACTTCCCCGAGGTGGTGCTCGTGGCGCGCGATGGATCCAGGGCGGCCTTCGGACTGTGGGGCTGTCAGGATGCCCAACCGGAGGTGCTCCTGGTGGAGCTGGCCGGCGGCGGGAGCGTGGCGGAACTCGATCTCCCCGGCTCGGTCACGGCCCTGGACCTCGACCCCAGCGGGACGCGGTTGGCGATCGGCATGAAGCACGGGCATGCCAATCAGTTCGCCACCACCGGCGAGGTGCGGCTCTTCGACACCGGCGAGCGCGCCCTGCAGGCCCTGGGTCCCGCGCTTGCGGGGGCACCGCTTCCCGTGACGGCCAGGAGGTCCGGCGCGGGCTCGGTGTGGTTCCTCTACGGGCCCCGGGCCGCGCCGAGCGTGCTTCCCGGCATCGGGGGCGTGCTCGAGTTGCGTCGCCGCGGACTGCGCGCCCTGGCCGTGCCCGCCGACGCCTCCGGCCGGGCCGACGGATGGCTCCCCATGCCCAGTTCGCCGCCCCCCACGGGCGTGCCCTACGCCGTGCAAGCCCTGTTTCGCTCCGCGGCGGGAAGCGTGCTCTCGGCCACCGTGCTCGAGCCCCTGGCGCGTAATCTGAGGTCCTGAGCACCCCGGGCGGGGCGCGCCGTTGGGCGCGATCGCCGCAGCCACCCCCAGGGAGGCAGGCCGGGCTCCGCGGGCCCCGGGGCGGGGTTCGGAGCCGCGGGTGACCCTCCGCGGGACGGGCCGTCCCCCAAGGTTGCAGCAGAGGAACATCGGGCCTCAAGGCGCGCCCCGGCGCGACCCGATACGGCGGACCGATCCCCAACCCCATGGAGGATCAGGTCTTCGTCTCCGCCGGCGCGGTGCGAAGGTCAAACCGCGTCCCCCTTCGACGCGGTTCACCCTCGGGGAGCGACAGGAACCCTTCAGACATGCACAGCGGAAAAATCCTGAGTCTCGCCTTCATGCTGCTCGCGCTGCTCTCACCGGGCTGCAACAAGGCCGGCGGTGGAGGCGGAGGCTCGAACTCGATCCTCGGCATCGAGCAAGATCTGACCCTCGACCCCGCGGGCACCACGACCGTGGTCACGTTCATGTCCGACCCGGGTGTGCTCGCCCCGGCCAACTTCGAGGCCGACGGCGGCCAGAACGCCGTCAGCGTCAACCAGAACGGCAATGCCTACGAGGTCACCTGGGACGCGCGCGTCACGCCCGCGCACCAGGTCCGGCCCCTGGCCGTCGGGTCGATTCCCGAGACCTTCATGGCGGTCAGCACCAGCGACGCCGCGGCGCCGACCTTCGCGGTCACGGCGGCGAACCAGGTCGTGGGTCTGGGCAACGACACGATCACGGTGCAGTTCAGCGGCGCGCGCGTGATCGAAAGCGATGCCGAGAACCTGGCCAACTGGACGCTCAAGATCGGCAGCACCACGCTGCCGCTCACCGGCTCCACGTTCAGCCTGGACAACAACACCCAGGTGCTGTCGGTCACCACCGGCAGCCAGGCCAACCTGCACGCCAGCTTCACCCTGGCGGCGAAGAACACCCTGCACTCGGTGGCCGACGTGTCCCTGGCCACCACGGCCGTCGCCGGCAACGCCAGCGGCGACAACCTGGCCCCGACCCTCGGCTCGGTGGTCCAGAACCTGACCGAGGACGAATTCGGCCGCGTCGTCGACCTGACCTTCAGCGAGGCCATGGACCCGCTGTTCTGCGCCTCCCTGGCCAATTTCGGCGGCACCAATCCGGACGTGGCCACCACCTTTGCCCAGCCGTCGGCGAACGTGCTGCGCGTCACGTTCAACAACCCGATCGTTCCGGGCGTCAACACCATCGACCTGGCCGACCTGGTCGACGCCCACGGCAACGCCTTCCCCGACCAGAACGTGGCCGTGGCGGCGGGCTCCACCGTGGCCAACGGGTTTGACAACGGACCGGACGTGACCACGGTCGAGGGCGTGGGGGGCGACGTTCTGACCGTCGATTTCCTGCAGGCCATCGACCCTGACGACGCCTCAGACCCGGCCCACTGGAACCTGGAGATCCCGACCGGCAACCCGATCGACCTCTCGAACTGCACGTTGACCTACGATCTGCCGACCAAGGCGCTCTCGATCGAGCTGGACTTCGACGCCCTGAACGGCGACTCGTTCACGTTCGAGCCCGCCTCGGGCAATGAACCGGTGGACGTGGACGGCGAGCTCTTCAGCGCCTCCGTGGCGGGCCTGGTGACGGGCGACGGGGCCCTGCCCACGCTCTCCGGCGCCACGCAAAATCGCGTCTTCGACCCCACGGGCATGACCGTGGACGTGGTCTTCTCCGAGGCCCTGGAGGAGACGAGCGCCGAGACCCTCGGCAACTGGGACATCCCGGGCAAGAGCCTCCAGACGGCGACCCTGCTGCCCTCCAAGTCCGTGGTGCGCTTGGTCTGGGACGCCTACGTGCTCCCGGGCACCGACACCCTGGACGCGAGCGGCATCCTGGACCTGGCCGGCAACCCGATGACGGCCGTGCTCGCCCAGGCCCTGACCAGCACCGACACCACCGCGCCCGGCGCCACCTCGATCACCGCCCAGGCGGTGGAGGGCGAGGCCAACGACGTGGTGCGCGTCACCTTCAACGACAACTTGATCGAGAGCGAGATCGAGAACGTCGCCAACTGGACCTTCGAGTCGCCCGTGGGCTCGGCGCAGTCCCTGGCCGGAGCCTCGGTGGTGTGGAACGACGCCGGCCGGCAGGCCAGTGTGACCCTGCCCGCGGGCATCGACCTCGTCGGGGGCAACTCCGCGCGCGCCTCCTTCAGCGGCGTGCACGACATCGCCGGCAACGCGATCACCGCCACGGCGGCCTCCGGCACCGTGGCGGCCGAGGTCAACGTGCCCACGGTCGACTCCGTGTGGGTCAAGACCGGTCTCGCCAACCACGTGGTGGTGCGCTTCAGCGAACCCTGCGCGGAGATGGACGACATCAGCGGCCTGACCCAATACGTGGTCCGCAACTCCTCCGGCGTCATCAAGGGCGCGGCGACCAGCGCCACCGAAGCGGTGGACCACATGGGCGTGGAGCTGGTCTTCGGCTTCGCCGTCCTGGCGGGGTCGGACACCCTCGACCTCGCGGGCGTCACCGACCTGGCGGGCAACTCGATGTTCCCCGTGTCCCAACACGCCGTCGCCGTCGAGGACGGGACGTCCGTGGATCTGGACACCGTGAACTCCAACCTGACCTCGGTGGCCGGCGAGGCCAACGACACGATCGAGCTGGTCTTCACGACGCCGCCGTCGCGCTGGAACCTGCTTTCGGTCTCCAACTACACGATCTCCCTCTTGGGCACGCCGCTCAACCTGAACGGCGCCACCCTCAGCTACGACGGCAACCTGACCGTCACGATCGCACTGGGGGCCTCCGGTTCGCCCAACCTGCAGACCGGGGCCACCTACGACGTCGACATCAGCGCCCTGACCAGTGTCCAGGGCGTCGCCGGGGCCGCGATCAGCGAGTCCATCGCGGCCGGGGGCGAGAGCGTGCCGCCCAGCCTGCCCGCGGGCCTGACCCGCTTGGACGCGTCGAGTCCCACGGACTCGGTGCTGATCCAGTTCAGCGAGGCCGTGGACCTTGCGTCCGCCGAGAACACCGCCCACTACGACCTCAACGGCGGCGCCAACCCCGACAGCGTGACCCGCGTGGGCCTCTCCACCGTGCGCGCCGTCTGGAACGGCGGCGTGGTCCTGGGGGACACGGTCAACGCCAGCGTGGCGGACCTGGCGGGCAACGTGGGCGTGGTCTCCCGGGCCGTTTCTGCGGCGGACCTCCAGGGCCCCCTGGTCGTCTCCGTGGACGGCCTGAGCGTCTCCGGCGCCGGTCTGGACACCGTGACCGTGGTGTTCGACAAGCCGGTGGATCCGACCTCGGCGCTCGATCCCTCCAACTACGGCGTCACCAACGGCAGCGCCCTGGTCATCGGCGGGTCGATCCTGACCTTCGACAGCTCCACGAACAGCGTGACGATCCACCTGCAGCCGGGGGTCGAACTGGATCCGACCCTGGGCCTCACGGTGCACGTCCAGGACGTCGGCGACCACGCCGGCCTGGTCATGAACCCGCCGGCCAACGTCGGCGGCGCCGTGACCGGCGACCTGAGCGCGCCGGCCTTCGAGGCGGCCTTCGTCAACTACCGGGCCGACGTGCTGGGGCTCTCGGTGGACGTGCGCTTCAGCGAGGACGTGCCCGCGGCCTTCGTCTCGAATCCGGCCAACTGGAGCCTGAACGGAGGCCAAGCCGTGCAATCCGTGACGCTGCAAAGCGGCACGCACGTGCGCCTCTTCCTCGACCTGCCGCTCTCCTCCGGCGACGAGCTCGAGCTCACGGCCCTGCCCGACATGGCGGGCAACGAGTCCGGCACGATCTCGATCGCTCCGAGCCTCTGACCCTCCCTCGGGAGTCTGCGAGCGCGCCCCGGGGCCTGTCCGCGGGGCGCGCCGCCTTTTCTCGCGAAAACTGCCCTTTCTTTCCAGCGTCCTGCGGCCCCCGGGGCCGGCGGGACTTTCCCATCAAGATCCTCGCCGCCAGGGCCCGATAGGGGACGGCGAACGTGTCGGGGGACCCTGATCCTCCGTCGTCGTCGTTCAGAGGCCCCATGGCCGCAGGAGAGTTCGCGTGACCCAGACCACCACCGAGAACGAAGAACCCGCCGTCCACAGCGAGGCGTTCGAGCAGGTCTCCGCCGTCGTCCAGGCGCTGCTCCCCGAGACGAACGACTCCGCCGAGGTCGAGGGCCAGGCCGCCGATTCGTCCGGCGCCGCCGACGCGGCCGGCGAACTGCAGGCCCAGGTGGACCGCGTCCTCCAGGAAATCGACGAGGACACGGCGGTCCGGCAGGCCGAGATCCTGGTGACGCATCTGAACGACGACGGCGACTCCGTGCGCGAGCTGGAGGCCCTGATCGTGCTGGGACTCGCCTACCCGGTCGCGCTGCAGCGGCACAGCGTGCCGTTGGTGCTCGAGGGCCGGCGCCTGGCGCTGCTGCTCGAGCAGGACGGCCGCGTGGCCCGGGCCCAGGCGCTCTTGGAACTCATGGCGGCCCGCGCGCCGGGGGACCGTCAGATCGACCACGACATCGCCTCGATGATGCGCCGCAACGGCAATGCCGACCGGCTCATCGATCGCTATATGCGCCGCGCCGAGGAAGCCGTGGCCGCCGACCGCACCAAGGAGGCCATCTCCTGGCTCCAGGAGATCCTGCTGGTGGATCGCTCGCGCCGCGACGTGGCGCGCATGATCCGCGACCTGCGCTGGGGCGACCAGGAACAGCGCCGGCGCCTCAAGCGCGGCGTGCGACAGGCCGTGCTGCTCTTGATCCTGGGCGCCGCGGCCGTGGCCGCCGTCCAGCGCGAGTTGGGGGTGGCCGAGCGCTTCGCCGAATTGCCGACGGCCACCGAGGGCAACCTGGCCTCGCTGCGCCTGCGGGTGGACAACCTGGCGCGCTTCGAGTCCGAGCATCCCTTCAGCCTGCAACTCTGGGGGGCGAGCCGCGAGCGCGCCGGCCTGAAGGCCGAGATCGCCCAGCTCGAAGCCAAGAGCGCCCAAGTCCAAATCGCCCGCAGCACCGAGCGCGAGGCCCAGCTCGCCATCGCCGAGTCGGCGCGCAAGCAGGGCCGCATCTTCGCCCAGCAGAACCGCTTCCACGAGGCGCTGAAGGAGTTCGAGCGCGCCCTGGCCCTCGGACCGGGCGACTGGGACCAGCGCGAGCGCCTCCAGACCGACGTCGCGGCGATTCGCGAGTGGATCGTCGAGCACGCCCCCCGCAACCAGGGGAACGGCCGATGAGCTTCGTCCGGCGCATCTTCTCCGGCTCACGCTTGCGCGACCTGCGCCAGGCCGTGGCGGAGGCGCCCTCCCCGCGCACCTACGCCTCCCTGGCGGGCGAACACGCGCGCCTGGGTGAAATGGCGGATGCCGCCCGCGTGGCCAGCGAGGGGCTCGAGCTCTTCCCGGGCAACGGCGAACTCTCGCGCCTGGCCGAGCGCTCGCGGGCCATCGAGGCCGAGGGTCGCACGCGCGAGCTGTATCGCGAGCTGCGGGACGCCCCGCGGCCGGCGGTCTGGCGCGAACTCTGCGAGATCCTGACCGCCAGCGGACGGCTGGAGCGCGCGGAGGAATGCGCTCAGGAGTGGTTCAACGCCACCGGCGACGGAAACGCGCAATTGGCCCGCGGCACGGCGCGCTGCGAGCGCTTCTTCGCCGACAAACGCCGGGACGACGGGCGCCTGGCCCTGGACCTGATCGCGGCGGCCGAAAAGCTCCTGCCCCGGGACCAGCGACCGCTGCGCATCAAGCTCGCCCTGCACATGCGCATCGGCGCCTGGAACGACGCCCGACGCACCCTGGGCCAGCTCCTGGAAGTGGAGCCCGGCGACGCGGTCCTGGAGGCCAAGTTCCGCACGCTCTCGACCATGACGGACCAGACGACGACCATCGAGCAGGCCCTGCGCGAGGTCGAGAAGAACGGCCGCCTGGTGGACGAGGAATCCACGCCCCAGGACGTCTCGGCCGCCGCCGGCGAGATCCGTCCGATCCTGAAGCAGATGTGCAACGAGCCCGGCGTGCGCGCCGCGGTCTACGTCCGTGGAGCCACGGCCCTGGTCCAGGGGCCGCGCGGCGCCACCGCCGAGCGCACCGCCCGCGCCGTGCGCGAGGTGGTGCAACGCAGTCGCACCGCCGCCCGCCGCCTGGGCCTGGGCCAGGCGGCCGAGGTGACCCTCGAGGGCGACTTCGGGCACCTGCACGTTTCGCCCGGAGAAATGGGCGCGTCGGCCCTGTGGTCCACCCGCCCGCCCACGGCGCGCCTGCGCCAGGAACTCACCGAGCTCGCCGCGCTCTCCGGCGGCCCATCCAAAGGCGAAGAAGCTTGAAGCGCCTCCTCGAACCCCTGGCCCAGATCCCCGGCGTGCGCATGGCGCTGGTGGTCGCCCACGACGGCGTCCCCGTGGTGGTCAAGAACGTCACGGACAGCGGCTCGGACCATTCCCTCGAAGCGACCCTGGCCAGCGAGACCGCGGAGTCCCTTTCGGCCCTGGCCGCGGGCTGGCTCGGCGAGATCGAGCGCTCCATCGGCCCGCTGTCGTGGAACTCGCCCCAGCGGGTCGTGCTGCGGGCCGCCCGGGGCTCCCTGGTCATGACCCACGCCCCCGGCGCGCTGCTCGTGGTCATCGCCGACCAGCGCATGTCCCCCGAGGAGCTGCGCCTGCCCATGGAGGCCGCCGTGGCCCGCATGCAGCGCCTGCTTCGCACAGCTCAGGACCGCGGCGGGCGCGAGCGCCCGCAGGTGGATCCCGCCCTGCCCGCCCTCTTCGATCCCAAAGGTTCGGCGTCTTCGAACGCCGATACCGTTTCCTGACTCCCCAAGCGCCCGAAGGCAACCGGCTCATGGTCCAAATCAACTTCGCTCAGAAGCAAGTCAACGCCAAGATCGTCTACTACGGTCCCGGGATGTCGGGCAAGACGACCAACCTCGAGATCGTGCACCAGCGCGCTCCCGAGCAGAACAAGGGCGACCTCACGTCGATTTCCACCGACGGCGATCGCACCCTGTTCTTCGACTTCATGCCCCTGGACCTGGGAACCGTGGCGGGCATGCGCACCTGCTTCCAGATCTACACGGTTCCCGGCCAGGTCTACTACAACTCCACCCGCAAGCTCGTGCTGCAGGGCGTGGACGGCGTGGTCTTCGTGGCCGACTCCTCCGCGGCGATGAAGGAGGAGAACTTCGAGTCCCTGCGCAACCTCGAGGAGAACCTGAACGAGTACGGCAAGAGCCTCGCGACCCTGCCGCACGTGATCCAGTTCAACAAGCGCGACCTTCCCGACGCGCTGCCGGTGGAGGAGCTCAACTCGCTGTTCAACCAGCACAACGCGCCCTCCTACGAGGCCATCGCCAAGACCGGCCAGGGCGTGTTCCCGACGCTCAAGGCCCTGGCGGCCCGAGTGCTGGAGTCGATCCACCAGAACAGCAACGGGGCTCCGGCGCGTCAGGCGCCCGCGAACCCGCCGCGGCCCAATCAGACGCCCCAGAACGCGCCCGCGGCCCAGCGCGCGCCCGGCGCCCCCCTGCCCCGCGTGGCCCAGGAAGGCCAGGCGAACCCGCAGCGGCCCATGGCCGTCGCCGGCGCCCAGGCCCAGGGCGGACTCGGACTTGGTCCGCGCACGAGCCTTCCGCCGCCGCCCGCGGCTCCGCAGATGCCGGCTCCGGCCCAGGCGTACGGTGCTCCGCCCCAGCCGGCCATGAACCAGGCAGGACTCCTGACCCAGACTGGGTTCCACAACTCGGCCCTTGGGGCGCCGCCCCAGGGTGGGGGCCAGGGCGGGGCCCAGGTCCAGAACCAGGGCCAGGGCCAGGGCCTGAACCTCACCTCGCGTGCCGCGGCGGCGGGCTCCGCCCCGCGCGCGCCCGGCAAGCCCAAGCCGGCGGCCCAAAGACCCGCCCCGGCGGCCGGCGGGAAACCGCTGGAGAGCACGCGCTTCCGGCCGCGCAACGCCACACCGGCCCCGCGTTCGGCGCCCCGCGCCACACCGACCACCGGAGCCGGCGGCAAGGGCATGTCTTGGGCGTTGGTGGGTGTCGGTCTCGTCGTGGTCGGCGTCCTTGGTTGGGTCGCGGCCTCCTTCCTCTAATCGGAGTCCTCCCATGAGAATCCACGACGACAAATTGCGCGCGGACCGGCTGGTCTTCTATGCCCAGGACGTTGCGCGCCTCGACGGCGAGCTCGATGCCTTTCTGGAGTTGTGCGGCGCGCGCTGCGCGATGCTGATCGACAAGGAAGGCCACCTGGTGACGCGCCGCGGCGAGCCCCTGGGCTCCTCGGTCGAGTCCATCTCGGCCCTGATTGCCGGTTCCTTCGCGGCCACCAAGGAAATGGCGCGCCAGCTGGGCGAGGACGAGTTCTCGATCCTGTTCCACCAGGGCGCGCGCGACTCCATCCAATTGCAGTTGGTGGGCGAGCGCACCCTGCTGGCCGTGCTGTTCGACCAGCGCACGAACTTGGGCCTGGTGCGCTACTACGCTCAGGAGGCCGGAAGGCAGCTGGCCTCGATCTTCACGGACATCGCCTCGCGCCCGGTCACCGAGGACAGCGGCCTGTCCAAGGACTTCTCCCAGGACGCCAGCGACGCTCTCGACCGTCTCTTCTAGGGAGACCGGGAATTGAAACTGCGCGGGCGGGCGGCCGAAGGGCCGGCTCGCCCGCGTCGTTTTCCCCCAGCCGCCGTGGGCCCCGGGCCCCACGGCGGAGCACGTCGGGATCCGGGCTTTCCCGTGGGCCCGGGGGGGGACCGCGGGCTTCCCGGCGCGCCCCGGGCCTCCCCGGGCAGGCGGCCCTGCTCCCGGGCCGGATTCGCGTCCGGCGGGGGATCCGAGGGGGAGTACCGGCCTTCGCTTGCCCGCGCGATCCCCGCTGGTTAGGATCTTCGCCCCCCGCATGCCCCGGAAAGGGCGCGGCTCATCCAGCGAGGAAGATCACATGGCTCGGGTTTGCGATTTTTGTGACCGAGGCACCGAGAGCGGTGCGCAGGTCGCCCGCCGCGGTTTGCCCAAGAAGCAGGGCGGCATCGGCTTGCGCATCACTGGCCGGACCAAGCGCAAGTTCAAGGTGAACGTCCAGCGAGTCACCGGCGTCGTCCACGGCGAACGCAAGCGGGTCAAGATCTGCGGCCGCTGCCTGAAGGCCGGTCGCTTGGTCCGTCCGCGGGTCAAGCGCAAGACGGCCTGAGTCGGCTCGGGTTTGCCCGAGCTTGCAGCGAGGGTTCGGGCCCCCACGCCGATCCCCACCTGCCCCTCGGGCAGCCAGCGCTTCTCGGGCGCGGCGTCCGTTCCCCGCGCTGGGCCCCGCGCTGGCCCCCGCGCGGGCCCCCGGACCTGCCGCCCCGCGCCGTCGGGCTCCACCGACCGCACAACTTCCGCCGTCCTTCGGGGCGGCGGATTTTTTTTCAAGGGACCTCGGCGCGGGCGCGGAGGCTTCCGCCGCGGACCGCGAAGGGGCCCTGGGAGTCCTGGCTCGGGCGGTGCGCGCGAGCCGCTGGCCTGTCCTCCCACGTCGCCGCGCCGTTGCACCCGGGACACGCTTCGAGGGGACAGGGATCCCACCACCCGGTGGTGCACCAATCTTCGGCGTGGCAACGAGTTAGGACGTCGCTGCCCGAGTGGGACCCGCGCCTGCGCGAGGGGCCCGGCGGGCCCGCGCGAGGACCTGGCGTGCGCGATCCAGGAGCGCATCGCCCGTCGCCTCCAGCACTCGATGGACGATCCGCCCGACGCTCCTCGACGGAGCGTTCCGCGAACTCCGCGTCGCGCCGTCACGGGCGAGCCAAGAAAAAAAGTGGGCAAGGATTGGCGAAGGGGTGCCGATGACACAAGTGATGTCGCGAGCGTGGCGTCATGCGACGCCCAAGCTCCACACCCCACACTTAGGAGAAATTGATTCCATGGCGAAGAAGAAAGCCACGAAGAAGAAGGCCACCCGTAAGGCAGCTCGCAAGGGCAAGCGTCGCGCCAAGAAGGCCTAGTCGCCGCAACCTCGCGGTGAACAAGAGCCACCTCGTCGCACACGTCGCCAGGGAACTCCGAACTTCTCAGCTTGGAGCAGCGCGTCTCGT
>JADJQU010000007.1 GCA_016712565.1 Planctomycetota bacterium
GGCACGCGGTCGGCGCCCCAGTGGCGACGCTGCGGCCGGAGGAGGAGATCGCGCGGCGGGGCGCGCGCTGGGCCGGGGCCCGATTGCGGAAAGTCGCGGGCCCATCGGCGTGGGGCCCCCGGGGAACTCCCCAGGCCGGAGCTGCCACCGCGACGGGTGGAGCTTCCGGGCCGCTCCCGGACTTCGGCGCGGAGGCCCCACCGTGGCGGCGGCACGTCCCTCAAAGTCTGCCGCCTGCCTTGGGGTCGTCGATTCGCGGAAGGGATCAGCCGCCGAGTTGTTTCCGGGCTTCCTCAGCCCAGGTGGACTCCTTGTACTGGCGCATCACGCTGCGGTAGAGCCCCGCGCGGTCGCGACTGGTGTCGTCGCCCAGGAACCCAGGGCCCGACCGGAAGCGAACATATTCTTCGAGCGGCAGCGCACCTGCTCGGGGAACAGGACCACCTACGCGCATGTAGTTTTTCACGGCCTCCAGGAAGGTCGGGTTGGCGTCCTTATTGGCCTTCTGCATCTCGATGGCCTTGGCGAACACGCAGTCCCCAAGCCCACGTAGGCTCCCGGCCAGGGTCGCCGCGTCCGGAGGTCGTGGTCGCCGACGATCTGCTGGAACACCGCCATGGCCTTGCCGAACTCCTTTGCCCCTCGATGCAGGACTCGCCCTCCGCCACCTTGGCGCGGTTGGCGACCATGGGGTAGTTCCTGGCACGGCGGCGCCTGAGATCTCGATCACCTTGGCGCGGCGCTTTGCGGCGCCCAGGGCCGGATCGGAGAGCGCCGCGGCCAGGTCGGCCTCCAGCTCCTGCGCGTAACGGCGGCCCAGGGTCTGGGTCCGGACTACCTTCTGCAGTTCGCCGATCACCGCCAGAGCCTCCTTCTGGCGCTTGGTGTCGTAGAGCACCGTGGCCTAAGGAGGCAGGGCCCCGGGCAGGTAAGGCGAGTCCGGGCTGCTGGCGATCAGAAGATCCGCCGCCTTCCAGCACCGCCTCGCCGTCTCCTCAGGGATCCGTTGAGGTCCACGAGGCGCTGGAGCGCGTAGGGCAAGGCCCACTGCATGGACTCCTCTCACGTCGCTGACCTGCGACGCCGACGCAGGTCTCGAAGATCCCGATTGCACCGGGGATGTCGTTCTCACGGGCCGTCGTGTCGGCCTGGTCGACGAGCTTCGGCTTTTCTTGAACTCCACTGGCGACCACCGTGTCGCTGGCGGTGATGGTCTTGGACTTGCTGTCCTGCTTGTAGGTCAACTCCTTCAGGCCCTCGGTGACCACGGTCATGCCCTCCAGGAAACCCTGCCGTCGGCCAGGGTGATCGTGTCCGGAAAGGCGCGGCCGGCGAGCAGCACCCCACGGCGACCAGGGGGCGAGGGGGAGGAACAGTCGGTGGTATTGGAGGGCTTGCGGGGCTGGAGGGGGCGGGTCGGGGTGTCCAGGGCGACTCGCCACCTACCGTCACGGGGACCAGTCATCTGACCGGGGGCACCCGGCGGCCGCTGGAGCAGCGGGCGGGGGCGAGGAGGATACGGGGGTGTCGAAGAGCTGTCAAAGAAAGCGTGCCATGAGCTCCGGGCGCTCCACGGGCACCGTGGGGCCCCAGCGGCCGGGCGGAGCCGGTCTGCCGGGACCTGGGGAGCTTGGGGAAGGCCGGCTCCCACGGCCTGAGGGGCCTGAGGGGCCTGAGGGGCCTTACGGGGGCGGCCACGGGTGCCAGTGGGCCGGAGCTCCCCGGCGCACCAGGGTCAACTCGGCGACCACGCTGACGGCGATCTCTCGTGGCTGCGGGGCGCCGATGGGCAGGCCCATGGGCGTGCGCACCTGGGGCCGTGAAGCGCGGCGTCCACCCCCGCCTGGGCGAGCTTCTCGAACAATTGACCTTCTTCGCCCGCGACCCGATCATGCCGAGATAGCGCGGGCGCAGCGCGCGGCGTGCAGGGCCCGCAGCACCTCCTCATCCCGGTCGTGGCCCCGCAGGCGATCAGATACTGCCCCTGGGCGGGAGCGATGCGGCGATTCAGCTCCTCGAAGGGCGCTGCGCAGGTCCCATGGGCGTCGGGGTGGCGCTGGCGAGGCGAAACTCCCCCCGGTCGTCGGCCACACGGTGACGTGGAAGCCTAGTTCCGGGCGAGCGAAAGCGATGGCGGCGCTGACGTGCCCGCCGCCGAAGAGCACCAGGCGAGGTTCGACGACGGGCTCCACGAAGATCTCCAGTCGGTCCGTCGCAGAGGAGGCCGGAATCGGGGTAGTCGCGTTCGTTGAGGGCGAAGGCCGCGTGCGCGGCAGCTCGTCCCCATGGCGCCGAGGGCCGCCTTCCAGGACCTCGGCCTCCAGGCACGCCGCCCACGGTGCCGAGGAACGAGCCGCCGGCCCGCACCAGCATCTTCATGGTCGTCTTGCCGGGCGTCGAGCCCCGCGGTCTTGACGATGGTGCACAGGGCGCAGGGTTTCCCAGGCGCTGCAAGCGCACGATCTCCTCGAACAAATTCCCCGGCCGCTCACCGGCGGTGGACCATGGCCCGGGCCAGTTCGGCGGCGCGTTCCGGACCCACCAGCAAGGAGGCGAGTTCCAGGCGAGTCGAGCGCGCCCACGCCCCGGCTGTGACGATGGAGCCAGAGCGCACCACGGCCGCATCGGGAGCACCCGCCCGGACGAGCTGCGCGCACGCTGGCGGGGGAAGTGACGCGCCGGCCGCCAGCACGCCCGTCGGCCAGCACCGAGGCGCCGCGCAGATGGCCCCACGGTCTTGCCGCGGGCGGCGAAGTCGCGCACCCAGGGCCAGCACCCGCGGATCGGCGGTCAGGTTCCGGGTGCCGGGCTGGCCCCCGGCAGCACCAGGATCGAACCCGGCGCCGTCGACGGCCGCGAGCTCGGCGTCCGCCGCCACGGAAAATGCCGTGGCGCCCCCGCACGGGGCCGGTCCCCAGGCTCGCCAGACACTCGGCCCCGGCGCGCCGCAGCACGTCCACGACCGTCACGGCTTCGACCTCCTCGAAGCCCAGGGCGAGCAGGACCAGCACGCGGGCGTGACCATGGGCCCACCAGTCTGGCGTGACTGGGACCCGTAGACCGTCCAGGGGCCGAGGGCTCGCGCCCCGCGCCCCTGCCCCATGGAGACACCTGTGCCGCGACCGGTACTGTCAGCGCCTGCCTGCTGGCCGGCTGTGCCGCTACGACGGCCGCGAGAATCGCGACCGCGTGCTCGAGGCGGAACTTCGCGGAGCGCGGCGAAACGGCCGTCTCCTTTGTCCCGAGGAGCACGGCGTCGTTCGGCACGCCGCGGCCGCCCGCCTGGCTGGAGAAGTCGGGCGCCGACGCGGTGCTCGACGGCGGAGCGCGTACTCACCGGGGAGGGCCGCGACGTGACGGCGGGAGTTCCTGCGCGGCCCGCGGGGCCCCGGAGCTGTGCCGCCTCCAGGGCATCCAGCGCGCCCATTTGAAGGAGCGTCGCCGTCCTGCGGCGTCCGCCAGACCCATGCCGCGGGGCGGCTGAGGACGGACGGGGACTCACGGCGCGGCTGTTGCAGCGCGGGGCATCGACTGCCGGGGTACTGAAGGCCGGCGCTAGGGGGCCGGTGCCAGGGGAGGCGCCAGGGGCTGGCGCCGGGGGCCGTGCCCGTGGCTCAGCGCCTGGCCCAGGCGCGCCAGGAGGCGTCCAGCTCGGCGGCGTCCAGCCGAAGAGCTCCCGCAACCCGTTGCGCCGCAGGTCCTCCAGGTTCTGCCGTTGGGAACGCCCCAGGCGTCCAATTGCCCTTCACGAGCCCCAGGAACTCCGCGAAACCTGTCGGGCCCGGTCTCCATCAGGAAGCGCACCTTCGACCAGGCGACGATGTTGGCGTCCATGTCGAGCTCGGCGAACTCCTTCGCGTGCAGGAGATCGGCCAGCGAACGGTCCTTGCCCGAGAGCACGAGCTGCCGCGCCGCCTTCTTCCAACCGGGCGGCCCGCTGGTGTCCCGCAGGCCGCCCTCCTCGCCGTCCGTGGTGTTCGACTCCGGGTCGATCTCCTTCTCGACGGCGTGGGCGAGTCTCGTCGAGCCAGATCGGCGGATCGTAGTTGGAAGGCCGTTGTAGGCGCAGAAGAAAAAGTGGCTCAGGTTGGGGCCACGTGGGGAAGAGCTAGGGGTCCTGGCGCAGGTCCGGGTCCTCCGCAGGCACCGAGGCGATCAGCTTGTGATGCCCTTGAAGTGCCAGCGCAGCGAATCCGTGACCCCGCGCCGAAAGGACTGCGAGAACGGCACGTGCGTCGCGCGCACGTTGTGGATCGACGAGACCTGAACTTGTCCTTCGCTTCAGGAAGGCCGTTGCCCGCGTAGCGCCCCTGGGCCTGGCGTTCGGCCGGAAAATCGGCGTCCGTGACCTGGAGCAGCTTCTGGAAGCGCGCATACAGTCCTCGCCGCGCATGGCGAACAGGCGGCCTGAGGAACGGATCGAGCTTTTCGCCTTCTCCGGGACCGGGTAGAAGAGACGCAGGCGCGTGAGTTCCGCTTCGACGCGCGGCTTATCCTTCAGGTCCACGGCGCAGGGCCCCAGGTTCGAGGTCAAGCGCAGGTGCGCCGTCTCCAGAAACACCACAGGACGTGGGCAGGTCCGACGATTTTCGATGCCCTTGGGCCTGATCGATCGGACCGTGGACACCGACTCCCGCGGTAGCCATCAGCGCCGGGTCGTTCTTGCACTCCACGGCAAACCTCGACCGCGGCCGCCTTCTGGGGGCGAGCGACAAGGCGGCGATCACGAGGCAGGCTCCCGCGAACCTCGCCCTGCCCGCGCTCAGGACCGCCCCACTACGCCAAGTTCATCTTGGATCCGGCGAGCTTCTAGCGACTGGCCTCCGCCGCTGTGCCCGGCAGGCGTGCTAGCCTGGGCGAAGGCCGCCGTGAACCCCTTCGTGCGACGCTCTCGGTGGACGTGCGCCGCGGCGGAGCGTCGGCATCGTCAATGGCTGGTCGCGGCCGCCGCGCTCTTCTTCTGCCTGCTGGCGCCAACTACATCTGCGGCCCCTGCGACGAGCTGGGCGTCCGCGGCGGCGGGCCGAGAACCTGCCTGGGGCTGTACACGGCACGCTGGTGGCGACCCTGGTGGTCAGCGCCGCCGTTCGCCTGGCTGGTGTCTCGCACGCACCGACGGCGCTTCATCTCCGTCACCTGACCAGCCTGTTCGCGCTGAGCCTGGTGGGCTTCTTCGCGATCATCCAGGGCGAGGACATCGAGGAATCGGTGGCGAGCACACCTGTTTCATGTGGTTGAGCACGGTCAACCTGCTGATCGTCTCGCCCTTTCTGGGGCTTCATGGGCGATGTTCGCGGCCAACGAACAGGCGAAGCGCATGTACGGCCTGATCGGCGGGCGGAACCCTGGGGCGATCGCGGCTCCCAGGTCGACGAGCTGGCTGATGCGCGGAGCCCGGACTACCCCGATCCGGCGACCCTGCTGCTGCTCGCCGCGCGCTGCTGGAGGTCTGCGTGCAGACGATGGCGTGGATCGCAGGCGCGCGCTCCGCCGGCGCCCTCCGAACCGCTTCGGTGCGAGCCCCAGGCAGGTCCGACACGCGGACGGGCATGCGACTGGTGCGCCAGAAGCCCTACCTGAAGATCCTGTGCATCTACATGATTTTGCAGACGATCTGCGCCACCTTCTTCTACACCAGCAGGCGACATCGTCCACGCGAAGATGTCCGACCGCGCCGCGCACGGCGCTTCTTCGCCGACATCAACTTCTGGGTCAACGATCAGCCTGACGCTGTGCAGGTGCTGTTCACCGGCAACCTGCTGGCTGGGAGTCACGTCCGATGCTGCTGGCCTTGCCTTTGTTCGGCGTGGCGGGACTCACAGCCCTGGCTTCGGCGGGCACCGCTCTCGATCCGCAGTCGATGACGATCCACGCGCGCCTGCGAGTACGGACCGCCAAGCCCGGCGCGCGAGACGCTCCACACCGTGGTGTCGCGCGACGAGAAGTACCAGGCCAAGAGCTTCATCGACACCTTCGTCTACCGCGGCGGCGACATGCCCGGCGGGTTCTTCTCCACGGCCTCAGGCTGATGCTCGGCCAGGGCGGCATGGCCTGGGTCGGTGCCAGACCGCGGGTGCCCGGACTGCGGCCGCTGGTACGCTGGCCGCCGGCAGGAGGCCCTGGCGGACGGGCCCCGAAGGCCCAGGAAAAGCTTCCACGGCTGACGGGACCCAGCGGCTGGAATCCCCGGACGGGCGGGTCTAGTCAGCCCGCCATGCTCCCAGACCACGGACGGTTTCGCGGTGGAGCCCGCGGATCCGGACGACCTGAGTTGCCGCAGTGGGTCGAACTGCGCCGCACGCGCGACCGGCGGCTGGCGCAGCAGCTCGCGCTGGTGCTGGCCTCGATGAACGTCGAGCACGGGCTGTTCCAGCAGCGTGGCGAGATGGTGCTGATTGTCCACGGCGAGGACGCGCTGCGGGCCGCCGACGAGTCGAGCGCTACGAGCGCGAAAACGCCAACTGGCCGCCCCGCGGCGAGGCCCTGGGCAACCTGTCCGAGGGCCTGATCGGCGTCTTCGGCTGGGCGGCGATCCTGGGCACGGTGGAACTGCTCTCGCGCACCCAGGCCATGGGCCTGGACTGGATCCAGAGGGGCCGCGGAGTCGCCAGCCGCGAGCTGGACGGCGAGGTCTGGCGCGCGATCACGGGCCTGTCGCTGCACCTGGACCTGCCCCACTTCCTCTCGAATCTGGCCTTCGGCGCCTTGTTCACGCTCCTGGTCTGCGAGCTGATCGGCGCGGGCCTGGGCCTCAGCCTGATCTTCGCCTCGGGAGCCCTGGGAAACCTGCTGAACTCCCTGCTGCAGCCCGGCGAGCACGCCTCCATCGGAGCCTCGACCGCCGTGTTCGCGGCCCCTGGGCCTCTTGGTGCCAATGGCGGCGCCGCGACCAACTGCGCCAGGGCCGCTTCCGCCGCTGGGCCCCGCTGTTCGCCGGCGCCTTCCTGCTGGCGAGCCTGGGGCTCACGCCCGACACCCGCGAGACCGCGGTGCGCGCGGTGGACTACGGCGCCCACGCCACGGGCTTCCTCGCCGGCGCCCTGGCGGGCTACGGGGCGAGCCTGTTCCGCGTGCGGCAGCTCGCGCGCCCCGCCCTGCAGACCTCGGCCCTGGTGCTGGCGCCGCTGTTGTTCATCCTGGCCTGGTCGTTCGCCCTCTGAGTAGGGCCGCTATCCTGGGCGCAGCACCCGGGCCATGCCGCCGACCTTCGACGACCAGGACGAACTGCGCGCCGCGATCCTCGAAGGCGAGGGCCGCCAGGTGGAGTTCAAGCGCGGCCTGCCCAGCGACGCCAAGGTGGCGCGCAGCCTGTGCGCCTTCGCCAACACGCGCGGCGGTCTGTTGTTCATCGGCGTGGGCGACCGGGGCGAGTTGGAGGGCGCGCCGCACCCCGAGGAAACGGCGAGGAAGCTCGTCGAAATCGCCCGCCGCAGGATCCTGCCGCCGATCGAGCCGCGCATCGCGGTGACTTCGATCGACGGCGTGCGCCTGGTCGTCGCGCGCGTCGCCGCCTCGCGCTCGCGGCCCCATGCGGTGCTCCACGAGCACGAGCCCGAGGAGGTCGTGGTGCGCTCGGGCTCCTCGAATCGCGTGGCCTCGCGGCAGACGCTCGCGGCGTTGAAGAACGGCCGCGGCTCGCGCTCGAAGTTGGATGCGTTCGAGAAGAGCGTCCTGGAGTTCGTCGAGAGCCACGCCACCAAGGACCCCAACGGCGGCGCCACCGTGGCCGAGTTCGCCCGCGGCCGCAACGTCGGCGTCCAGCGCGCCCGCCGGGCCTTCACGCGCCTGGAGCGCGAGGGTTTCCTGATCGGCGTGGGTCTGGGCCAGGGCCGCCGGTACCAGGCGGCCTGAGCCCCTCAGGCGCCGCTGCCCTTGCCCGTCGGCTTGCGCGCGGCTCGCTTGGGACCGGCGGCCCGCGCGCCGCTCGCCTTCGCACGCTCCCCGCGCTTGGCTTGGGGCGATTCCTCCTTGTCGGAGCGCGCGGGGCGCCAGTCCTTGGGCGGGGCTTCGCCCTTGATCTCGTAGAGGAAGCGCGAGGGAAAGCAGGCCGAGCGGGCGCCGTACTTGGTGCGCTCGAGACAATGCGAAATCGTCAATTGATGTTGCGCGCGGGTGATGCCCACGTACATCAGGCGGCGCTCCTCCTCGACCGTGTCCTCCTGCACCGCGCGCTGGTGCGGCAGGATTCCCTCCTCCACGCCCACCAGGTAGACGCGCGGGAATTCGAGGCCCTTGGCGGCGTGCAGCGTCATCAAGGTCACCACGTCGCGGCCCTTCTCGGGCGCTTCGTCGCGGTCCTCGGCGCCCAGCGCCAGCTCCCTCGAGGAACGTCGCGAGCGTGGCGCCCTTCTTCCTGCCCTCGTGATTGCGCGCCGAAGTTCGCCACGTCCTCCACGGCGTTCCCGGCGCTCGGCCCGCGCGCTCGTCGGGGTAGAGGCGTTCCACCTCGGCCCGGTAGCCCACCGCGTCCACCACGTGGCGCACGAAGGCCTGCAGGGACAGCTCGCCCACACGGCCGGCCGCGGTGCGCATCAGGCGTTGGAAGGCCTGGATCGACTCCAGGGCGCGCGGATCCAGGTCCTTGGCCTCGTTGGCCCGGGCCAGGGCGGCGGGCACGCTGATCCCCTGCTCGGTAGCGAATTCCAGCAGGCGCTCGATCGAGGTCTTGCCCACGCCGCGCGGGGGCGTGTTGATCACGCGCAGGAGCGAAACCTCGTCGTCCTCCGCGGCGCACAACCGCAGATAGGCGAGCACGTCGCGCACCTCCTTGCGGTCGAAGAACGACATGCCGCCGACCAGCACGTAGGGGATCGTTCTGGCCCGCAGCTGCTGTTCGAAGGGCCTGGGCTGGGTGCCCGTGCGGAACAGGATCGCGTAGTCGGAGTACTTGGCGCGTCCCTTGCGCACCAGGTCGTGCACTTGCTGCACGATGCGCTCGGCCTCGACGTTCTCGTCGGCCTGGGCCACCGCCATCACCGGCTCGCCGTTGCCGAGCGCGGAGACGAGCGTCTTGCCGTGCCGGCCGGGTTGTTCGCGATCACGCGGTTGGCCGCGCCCAGAATCTGCGAGGTCGAACGGTAGTTGGTCTCCAGCCGCACCACCGCCGCGCCCTTGAAGTCCTTTTCGAAGGAGAGGATCTTGGTGATGTCCGCCCCGCGCCAGCCGTAGATCGACTGGTCGTCGTCGCCCACCACGCACAGGTTGCGGTGCCCGCCCGCGATCAGGCGCACGATCTCGTCCTGCACCGTGTTGGTGTCCTGGTACTCGTCCACCATGACGTAGCGGTCAGCGCGCCGCGAGCGCCTGCTTGACCTGGGATGATCCCCGAGGAGCTTGACCGCGTTCAGCAGCAGATCGTCGAAGTCCATGCTGCGCGCGCAGGAGGTGCTCCTCGTAGCGCAGCCAGGCCTTGCCGATCAGCTCCTCGCGGTCGTCCGCGGCCTTGCCCAGGAACGCCGCGGCCGAGACCAGCTTGTTCTTCTCCAGGGAGATGCGCGAGTGCAGGGCGCCCGGTTGGATGCTGGTTTCCGCCACGCGCAGCTCCCGCAGGGCTCCGCGCAGCACGGCGATCTGGTCGGAACTGTCGCAGATCGTGAAGCCGCGCGGGTAGCCCAGGAGCGTGCCGTGCTCCTTGAGCAGCTTGAGGCAGAAGGCGTGGAAGGTGCCCAGGGTCAGGGGCTCGGCGGAGGCCTTGCCCACCAGGCCCGCCACGCGTTCGCGCATCTCCGCCGCGGCCTTGTTGGTGAAGGTCAGGGCCAGGATCGCGCGCGGATCGACGCCCTTGGCGAGCAGATGGGCGATGCGCACGGTGATCACGCGCGTCTTGCCGCTGCCCGCCCCGGCTAGCACCAGCACCGGCCCTTCGGTGGTGACGACGCCGCGGCGCTGCTCGGGGTTGAGCCCCGCGAGGATCCCGTCCAGCTTCGCCACGGCGCTCAGAGGGGCGCCTTGCCCGTGCGCTTCAAGGTCCCGAACAGGCGCGTGCATTCCACGGCCTCGGACAACTGCTCCACCGATTCGTTGCCGCCCATCCAGGCCACCTCGGCTTCGCCGTCCACGTAGGAGAACTTGACCACGCGAGCCTGCTTCGCGATCTGCTCCTGGAGCGGCGGGTCGAGCACCAGGCCGACCAGGCTCTCGGGCGCGGACTTCACCTTGAAGCGCTTGTCGAAGGCCGGGTTTCCCAGTTCGATGTCCCGGCTGCCCAGGAGGCCGCCCACGTGGTCGAGGAACTCCATCTCTCGCACGCTGAAGCTGCCGGCGGGCCCGTGGCCGCGCGCGTTGGCCCGCGCCCATTCCTGGCGGTGCTTGCCGACCTTGACGGTGTAGGTGGAGAGCTCCAGGGAGAGCCCCGCCACCTCCCCGCTCACGCGAAGCGAGCCGGGTTTGAGCCAATTGCCCGGGTCCACGTGGATCTGGAGACGGTTTTCCAGGGCGAATTTGCGCCAATTCGCCTCGCGCCGGGCTCGGCGGCGGGCGTGAAATCGCACGATGAAGACCATCAGGCCCGTCGCCAGCAGGAACATGCCGCTGACGGCGATCAGGGCCCGGGTCGGATCAGAATCGGCGAGGAGCAGCACGGCCCGCGGATTGTGCGGGGCCCCTCGTCCTGCGGCAAGCGTGCTCGTCCTTTCGCGGCGCTCCTTCCGGGCGGGGCTTTCCGGCGCGGATCCGCGGCGGGGCCGATGCGTTTCGCCGGCGCGGGGTCTGGACTACCATGCGGGGGGTGCAAACCTCGATCGCGTGCGCGGGTCTGATCCTCACGGCGCTCGGCAGCGCCCCCGGCGGCCTCCAGGAATCCGGGGCCAGCAGCCACGCGCAAACCCGAAACTCGGCCGCTCCCTGGCCCAGGTGGGATCGCTCGGCGAGCCCACCGGTGTCGCATTCGGCCTCGAACCGGGCACCTTGTTGGTGGCCGAGTCGCTGTCGCGGCGCGTGGTGGTGCTGGGCCCAAAGGGCGAGCGTCTGCGGGAGTTCGGCGTCGGCCTGCTGCGGGACCCGCGCGACGTGGCGCTGGCCGGCGGCGGGCGCATCGCGGTCTCCGATGCCGGGGCCGATGCCGTGTTCGTGTTCGACGGCCGGCAAGCTCGTCCAGGAGTTCGGGGGCAGCGGCGGGGCGCGCGGCCAGCTGCTCGACCCGGAGGGCATCGACGTGGCGGGCGAGCTGCTCGCGGTGGCCGACTCGGGCAACGACCGCGTGAAGTTTTCGCTTCGACGGCTCCCTGGCGGCGGTTCGGATCGAGAGGCCCGGCCAGGAGCAATGAAACCGCCCGTCGGACGTGGCTTTCGCGAGCCGACGCTCGATCTGCGTGGCCGACCTCTTCCACCAGCGCGTGCGGCGTTTTTTCCGCCGCGGGCGAGCTCCTGCTGGGTTTCGGCACGCCCGGGCCCAACCCCGGGCAGTTCGGCGGCCCCACGGGGCTCGCCGTGCACGGGACCTTCGTGCACGTGGTGGACCGCGACAACAGCCGCGTGCAGATCTTCGACGCCGCGGGCGAGCTGGTGGACTGGTACGGCATCCGCGCCCTGCCGGCCGCGGGAGGGCCTGGGCAAGCTGCACTATCCCCTGCGGCTCGCTCTCGGCCGACGGCAGGAGCGCCCTGATCCAGCAGCCGGTGGAGATCGCGTGCAGGTGCTCGGGCCCGTGGATCCGAACGAGGAGGTGCTGCCCCGCTGCCCGCGCTCCCACCGTCGCACTCCGGCGGCGCGGCTGGACGCCGACGGCCCGGTCGCGGTGATCACCGAACCGTCGATCCCCGGGTGCTCCTGTTCCAGATGCTCGACGGAGAGCCGATCGAGATCAGCAGCTTCAGAGTGTACGGCTCGCGCTCGGGACAGATGCTCTGGCCCGCCGATGGCGGTGGACCCGGCGCGCGCCGCATCTTCGTGGCCGACTCGGATCGCGGCGACTCTTGTCCTATTCGTTCCGCTTCCGATCCGCAGGAGGAAGTGGGCTTCGATCCCGGAGCGCGTGCGCTTCGTGGCCGCCGCGGACCTGGGCGAGATCGAGCTGGGGGATTTCCTGTCGGGCTCGGGAACGGTCAGCATCGAGCCCGCGGGGTTGTGGCGCGACGGCGAGGGCGGACTGTGCCTCTCCGACGCGCGACAGGGGGCTGGTCTGGCGCCTGGACAGCCGCATGGAAATCAGCGGTTGCTTCGTCCCGCCCCAGGGTCAGGTCGTCCTGGGCGATCCGCTGCGCGCTCGCGGCGCGCGGCGAGGCCGGCGCGCCCGCGGGCGCAATGCGTGGTCGATGGGCTGGGGACGCGTGCTGGAGCTGCCTTCGGGCCAGGTCGTGGCCTCGGGCTTCGCGCGACCCGCGGGCGTGCTGGCCAGCACCAGGCGGGTGAACTGTACGTCACCGACGGCGGCAGCCACTCACTCCAGCGGGATCGGCGCGGCAAGGCCCGAGGTGGCGCGCGGACCGGGCCTTGGATCCCGCGAACTCACCAAGCCGCGCGGGCTGTGCGAACTCCAGGAGGGCGCGTGCTGGTGATGGACTGGGGCAATCACCGCGGGATGATCTTCGACCGCGAGAACAAGTTCGTGCGCGCCTTTGGCTCCCAGCTCTTCATCCGGCCGACCTATGCCGACAAGCAGGAGAAGACGCCTGAGCCCGCCGCGCCGACAGCGCCGCCGCCCGCCGGCCGCGCGTGCCGGTGCTCGACGGATCGGCCCTGGCACGCGGGCCGCTCCGCGATCACCCACGACGGCAATTTCTGGTGTTCTGGAAGCCGACGCCTGACCCGATCGTGGAGCGGCAGACGTTCGCCGTGGAGGCCTGGGTGACCGCGCCTCGACGCCGAACGAACTGGCCCGCGAGGCGTCGATCGAACTGGATGCGGCCATGCCCGAGCACGGGCACGGCATGAACGTGTGCCGCGCTCCACGGTCAGGAGGGCGGTCGATCCGCATCGAAGGCACACGGCTGCACGCCATGCCCGGCCGCTGGAAGTCTATTTCGACGTGCGCGTGGGCCCACGCACCGAGCGGGCGCAGGTGACGCTCGGGTTGGACTAGTCGTGGGCCGCTTGCGAGCGAGGCTCTCCGTCGCACCGGTCGCGGCCTGGCCTGCCTGGGACCGCTCAACGCTGGCCTCGCCGCGCGGGCGGGACTCCGCGAATCGCCAGCACCTGCGGGGAGGGAGAGGGCCGCGGTCGAGGTTGTGGAATTCGACGAACGGAGCGGGCGATCCTACCCGGCTCTCCCCTGGGCGCGCCTCGGCGGATCCCACGAATGCGGTGGCGGACGACCTCGCCGCCGCGCGCCTGGGCCGGCGACTGTTCTTCGAGAGCGCCTGTCGAGGGCAGGGCGAGATCCACTTTCGCCCGCCTGCCCGCGATCCCGACGCGCCTTCAGCGACGGCAAGCGGCTCTCCGAGGGCGTGGGCAAGACCGCGCGCAACGCGCCGAGCCTGATCGGCGTGGCGCGGCGGTGGCTGTTCTGGGATGGGGAGACGACGCTCTAGGGCCAGGCCCTGCGCCCCATCGGGCAACCGCTGGAAATGGATGGGGACCGCGTGGCCGTCGCCCGGCTCCGGGCGCGATCCGAGCTGCGGGACCCGTACGAGGGGTGTTCGGCTCCTGCCCGAGATGGACAGCTGGCCCGAGCATGCGCGGCCCGGGAGGGCGAGGGCTCCTGGGGGCGCGCCTGGCGGGCCATGACCCCCCCGGGAACGGGAACTCGACAATCGGGTGTTCTCCAACGTGGGCAAGGCCGTGGCGCCTACAACGACGCCTGATCGGCGGCCCGTCGCCCTTCCACGTCCGCTTCCGTGCGCGGGCTGTCGAGCCCGGACCCGAAAACGACGCCGGGACCTCGCCCTCCTGGACCCGTCCGCCAGCGCGGGCTCCGCTCTTCATCGGCAAGGCAGGCTGCCGCCAGTGCCACCTTGGGTCCCTCCTTCAGCGATGGGGAGTTCACGACGTGCAGGTGCGACCCCTGTCCGGGGAGGTGAACGCACGGAATCCATGCGCCTCGGGCGGTGCGCACCAGGTCCCTGGGGACCCCGGCAACGCGGCGGGACCCTACTCCGACGCACTCGAGGGGGCCGCGGTCGAGCCGCCTGACCTACTAGCCGCAGTCAGAATCACGGGGCGCCGTGCGCACGCCCGGCCTGCCGGAACGTGGCCCTGACTCGCTCTTATGGAACAGGGGCCAGTTCGCGGGACCTGCTTGGCCAACCATGCTGCGGTTCTACTCCCACCGGGAGGGTGCCGCCCCGGCGGGCCATCACGAGGAGAAGGTGGTGGAACCCCTTGAACCTGACCCCCAGGGGCTCGGAGGCCTCCAAGGGGCTTCCTGCTCTCCTGACCGAATTGCGCCGCCCGAGGAATGGCGCCTCCCGCCGCCCTGAGGGCGTCCCCGGACGACTGCTGCCTGGCCATCGACCGGGAGCCGTCCGCCCACTCGCGGGGTCCTGGGTCTTTCGGCGGGCATACTCTCCCCTGGCAGTCACTTCACCCACGCCTCACCCAGGGAGTCCGGGATATCATTTGGATCAGCGGCGATCCTCTGGCCCCCCTCCTACCTCTTGCCGATCACCGGGTAGGTAGTACATGACTCGACTCTGGCCCCGCTTGTATTGGGCCTCTCCGCCCTCGCCACCCTGAGCGGGCTGCTTCTCGCCCCGAGGACGACGGCAAGGTGCCAGACCGCGAGCAACGCGCTTTGGA
>JADJQU010000008.1 GCA_016712565.1 Planctomycetota bacterium
GCTGGAGTCGACAACACGATCGCTATTTGACGGCCTTGCCGAGGCTAGGCGGGCCTGTAGTTGCAGGCTGAAATGCAGTGTTCGTGGTTTCCTCCTCACATTGTAGCGCCTTCATGATTTGGTCGTTCTCCTCCGCGGTGAACGCTCCGTAGATCTGGAATCGGCCTGGGAGCTTCTCGCCGATGTTCGCCTTGAAGGCAATCCGGCCATCGACAAGCACGACCATCTCTCTGTCGATATTGGCCGCCGTGAATGCCTCGAATTGCGAGACATCCCGATCGTCCAGGGTTACGCCGACCGCGGGGGATCCATGATGATCAAACCCCATTGTGCCTAACTCCACTCGACATCTCAGCAGCGGCTGTACCAGGCGAACCGGCGCCAAGGAGGCGTTCTCCTTCCCGAAGAAGGGGTAGGACTTCCCAGTCAGCAGAGGGATCGGCTCATCCTCCGCGACAATGCCGAACTCGACCCACCTCTGCTCATGATCCGCGACGGGAGACGAGCAGGCCAGGCAAAGGAGAAGCGTGGCGAGAGCCGCACGCAACGATTTCATGACGTGCATCCTAGCAAATGGTTGGATCGGGCGAAGGAACCTGGACCCTCGACAGCAACCTTGGGAAGACTCCGCAACAACGACGAGGAGCGCGACCTGCGCCACGTCGCGATCGGCCGCAACAACTGGCAGCTCCTCGGCAGCGAGAGGGGCGGGCAGGCGGCGTGCAGCATGTACTCGCTGGTGCTGTCCTCCAAGCATCGGCCACCCAAGCCAAGGACACGAGGGGGCTGCCCGAGCGGGCCCTCCAACCGGAAGGCACTACGCAAACATCACAGAGGCAGCGTGCTCGGCGACAAGGTACGCCGTGCGCAACATCGATCGCGTCTCGCTAAGCTAGCCACAGTCCCGGCCAGTCGAGAGAAAACCATGCCGAGCGCTCCCGCACTCACTGCACAGCACCCCCTCACGTTCTTCGTGTCCGTGGCCGCAGCGGTTTTCGCTGGCGTAGCGGGCGCGCTGTTCTTCGACCATTTGTTGCAGCCCGCGCAATCGCCGCTTCAGGTCGGAGATCCAGTGTCCATCGCACATGTTGATCCCGCACTGGTCGAGGCCATGAGCACCCTCGCGGCGGAATTGCGCACGGGTCGGGTTGGAAATGTCGGATCGATTCCGCCGTCATCTGAAACCCAACGCACCTTGGCAACAGAAAGCGGCGAGAGCATCCTGGTGGAACTTGCTGCTGCCGTGCGAGAATTGCGAACCGCTCTTCGGCAGGATCACGGGAGCGTTACGCTCGCGACTTCGCCCGCTACCTCACTGCCCTACGGAGCAGCTCGCAAGCTTCTTCCTGATCTGCCGGAAGGCGAGTCGAATCGCTCACGCGCTTACACTCGCCATCACCTGCTCTGGACCGAGCAACAAGTCCTAGATCGCTACGGCCAGCCGGACATGGTCGGGAGGACGAGCTCTCAAGATCAGCGAGTGCGATGGAGTTACTGCGACGGGCAGGACCAGGAACCGGGCTTCACCTTCGTGATGTATCAGGGTCGCGTAGAGCAGGTGCTTGCACGCTGGTGATTGGAGATGAGCCTGCGCGCCGAAGGAGCAGCAAGCCGTGGCCGGTCTCCATTGAGGCGGTGTGATCATGACCATCGTGAGCGGGTCATACGGCTCTCAACTGGCCGCGCTACGAATGCAGCCGCCTATCCTCGTCATGCCGCTACTCGCCTATCGGCTTCCGCCGCGCCATGATCGGCGTATGGCATTACCGACCATGTTCCGAAGTGGGCACGCTGGTCAGTCGAGTGGCTCACTTGGACTGGAGAATTTTCTGGGCGCAGCGCGCGACGCATGGTGCTTGTCCGTACGAAAGCTCGCCAGGGCGATCCTGTCCCACCGGTTCGTGACGGGCACCGGGATTCAGGGCGACGGCGGCCTGATGTTCACGCTCGCCGTGGTCAGGCGGGTGGCGTCGTTCGCGGTGATCGGCGTAAGGCGCCCAGACTCCCATCCGCGGGCTTGAGGGACCGCGGAGGTTGCACCCGGGAGGACCGCGCCTGGGAGCGCCCCGGGCTGTCCGACACCGCGGCTCTCTCGCTCAGTCCTTGCGCGGCTCGGTGCCGCCCGGCGGAGGGCCGCCTCCGTCGCGCGGGCGGTCGCGGCGCCGGCCGCCACCCCATTCGTGGCGCGGGTCGCCGGCGATGTCGCGCAGGGCTTCGAAGTAGGCGCGGCCCTCCAGGGTCCCGAGCAGGGTCAGCTCCTCGGCGGTCAATCCCGGCTGGGCGCGCAGAACTTCGTCGACCCGGGCGCGGATGCGTCGGCCGATTTCCTGCGCGCGGTATTCACGGGTCTCGGCGGCGAGTTCGACGATCCACTCCTTGTCGGGCCGCAGGGCTCGGAACACCTGGTCCTGGGCGGCCTGGGAGATGCGGCCTTCCTTGCGCGGCGGCGGACCGTCCTCGCCTCGGCGGGCGCCCGGTCGACCGCGGTGGTCCAAGGGACCGAAGCCCTCGGGCCCGTCGCCCGAATGCCGACCCTCGGGGGGCGGCGGACCGCCCGGGCCGCCCGGGCCTCCCAAACCGTCTGGACCGGGCCCACGGCCGGGACGAGCGCGGAATTCGCCGCGATGCTCGGGATCGCCGCGTCCCTGCCCGCCTGCGCCCGGACCTCCCAGGCCGTGCTTGCCGAGGCGCTCCAGGCATTCTCCGGGGGGCATCTTGAGCCAGCGTTCGAACTCCTCCGGCGCGACACCCGGGGGCGGGCCGCGGCGACGCATGGCGCGACGGCCCAGCTCGAAGAGCTCGGCGTGCTTCTGCTCCGGCGGCAGGGCGCGGATGCGCTCGAGCTCCTCGGGTGCGAGCTCCAACTCGCGCCCCAGGTGGGCCAGGGCCCGCTCCGACGCCTGCTCGCGCCAGGGCGCGCGCGGGTCGCTGAGCAGCTCGGCGCGGCGCGCGGGAGTGGCGCCCTCGAGCTGGCTCAGAACCTCGGGCGGCAGCTTCTGGCGCAGACGTTCGGCCCGTTCGCCGATGGCGCTGCCGACGTACTCCCGCAGCACCTCGCGCCGCTCCTCGGGAGCCAGCCGGGCCAGCTTGGCCCGCAGCTCGTCGGGAATGCGGGCCTCGATTTCACGGCGCACCTCGGCCATGCGCTCCAATTGAGTTCGCATGCGCTCGCGATCCGCCTCCGGAAGTCCGCGGTACTGCTCGTAGAGCCGCGCCACGCGCGCGCGTTCCTCGGGGGACATGCGCTGCCAGCGGCTGCGACCGGATTCCACGTGGACCGGGGCCGGGTCCTGGACGGGGGCCACGGGGGTGCGCCCCTCCTGGGCGAAGCCGACGCACGCGAGCAGGGCCGCGGCGGCGAGAGAGCGCAAAAGGAGCAGCGGGGTCTTCATGGTCAACCCTGGCTCACCGGGGCCCCTGGGACCGTCTCTCCGCCCGGAGCGTCGTCGCCCGCGGGGGTCGTCCCCTCGGCACCCGCGCCGTTCGAGCCCGCGGCCTCGAACTCCAGCAGGTACTCGTCGAGGGAATCCAAGGTGGCCAGCGTGGCGTCGAAGGCGCTGGTGACCCCGGGACCGGCCCCCGTGCCGGGCAGGCTCGAGCCAGAAGTGTCGGTGGACCCCGCGGCCCCCGCGAACAGGTCCCAGGCTTCGAGCATCTCCAGGGAGGCCAGCAGCTGCTCGTCCGGCTGGACGGTGCTCTCCTGGCCCTGGCCGGGGGTCGCCTGGGGGCCGGGGCCCCCCGCGGCGAGCTCCGGGGTCTCCGGCGAACGCGAAGCCTCGAGCCACTGCCTGCGCAGGGCCAGGAAACTCCATGTGGCGAGTGCCGCGATCGCGATTCCGGCGGCGAGCCGCAGCGGCAGCTTGCGGGCCGAGGTCGGCGCGGCCTGGGCCGCGGGCTTGCGCCGCGCGAGCGCGAGGTTCGCCAGGACGCGGCGCTCGAGTCCCTTGGGCACCTCGGCCGGGAGATGGTCGAGCAGGCGGTCGAGCCGTCGTTCCTGCTGAAGGCGCGCGAGAACGTTCTCGGCCAGCCGGGCCGGGGCGGGCTCGGGTCGGGAAAGCTCCAGCAGCCGGTCGAGGTCGACCCCCTGGCGCACGCCGTCGAGGCGCGAGAGCACTCGCTCGGCCAGGGCGCGCGGCAGGCGCGGCTCGGGCAGGGAGCGCAGCAGCTCGTCGAGGGCTTCTTCCTCGGCCAAGAGGTCGCGGCACTGGGCGCAGTGGATCACGTGGCCGTGCCAGGCGAGCGAGTCGGGCCCGTTCCCCAGCGTGCCGGGGACGCCCAGCAGGCCCGGACCACCACGGCGACCCGCGGAGGGGCGTCGCAGCGCCTCGACCAGCCGCGCTCGGAATTCGATGCAATCGCGTGTCATGCCAGCTCCCTCTCCAAGAACGGCTTGAGACGGGCGCGCAGGCTCTCTCGGGCCCGGTGCACCAGGGACTTGATCGCCTTCTCGCTGGAGCCCAGGACCACGGCGATTTCGGCGAACGAGAGTTCGTCGTACTTGGCCAGGATCAAGGCCATGCGCTGGGACTCCGGCAGGGCCGCGATGGCCTCCCGCACGGCGCGCACGACGTCGTCGGTCTCCAGCTCCCGGGACGGATCCGCCGACTCGGGGGCGGCGCCCAGGCGGGCGGCGTCCTCGGGCTCGCCGCCGGCGTCCTCGAATCCCCGGGGAGTGCGCTCCCGCTCGTTGTGGTTGACCGCCAGATTGAAGGCCACCCGATACAGATAGGTGGAGAAGCGCGCGGTGGGCGTGTAGCGCTCCCGGGAGCGCAGGACCCTCAGGAACACTTCCTGGACCAGGTCCTCACGCTCGGGCACGGGGCCCAGGAAGCGCGTGAACAGGGCGTAGACCTGCCCCGAATAGGTTTCCACGAGCCGGTCGAAGGCCGCTTCGGAGCCGGCCTGGAAGGCCAGCATCCAGCGCACGCCCGGGTCGCCGGCGTAGGACTCTGTGGTGGGCTCCATGATCTGCCGTGGGCTGTAACCCCCCCGGAGTCGGAGAGTTCTGGGCCCTATGGGCATCTTGGATGGCTCCTGCGGCCGCGCCAGAGCCTGGCCGCAATTGCATAAACGACTGTCAGTCAACAGGTTGTGCAGTTCTTGGCTGCCGCAACCCGCCCAATTTCCGCGCCGCGGAACGGGGCCAGAGCACCCGCGTGGCCCGGCCGATGAGCTCCCCCATCCGCACGGGGCCGATCCAGCGACTGTCGTGGGAGTTGGCCGAGTTGTCCCCAAGCACGAAGATCTCGTCGGGCCCGAGCGCCACGGGCGAGCCGGTCCCCAGGGGACCGTCCGCCGTGTAATAGAGGTCGCGGAGAACCGCCAGGCGCGAGAAGTGGACCTTCAGGCCCGCCGCGGCCAGGTGCACGCGGGGCTCCAGGTGCCTGTCCAGGTCATCGACCACGCCCTCCCGCGGCGTGTTGGCGTCGTAGTTCACCAGGGTCTCAACGGCTCCGACCAGGGCGGAAACGTGGTTGTCCACGTTCTCCAGGGCGAAGCCGAGGGCGCCGGCCGCCGGAGGCAGGTCCCCCTCGTCCAGAACCTCGGGTTGGGCCGTCCCCGCGCGGCGCAGGAGCCGCCACCGCCGGGCCGCGGATTCCGTCACCTCCAGCTCCAGCTCGAAGGCGTCCGCCTCCTCGGTCAGGCGCACGGTCAGCTTGCCCGAGCCCTCGAAGGAGAGCTCCCCCTCGAGGCGCAGGTCGTTGACCGGGTGGGTCCCCTCCCGACGGATGCCGTCCGCGCCGATCCAGTCGTCCCGCGCCGGACGACCGTAGACCAGGTCGATCCGGCGGCCCGAGGCATCCACGCCATGGCCCGGCGGGGCCAGGGGTTCTGGGCTGGCCGTGAACCCGCTGGAGAGGGGCTCCTGGTCGCTGTCGAACAGGAGGACCGGCTCCGGGCGGGGCACGTCCGCCGCGAGGCGCTTGCCCTCGATCAGCAGGTCGCCCCCCGAGAGGAGGATCGACTCGCTGGGCAGTCCCGCGGCGCGCTTGACCACGGCCCCCGCGTCCGGGGAGGGGAACACCACCAGGTCGAAGCGCCCGGGCCGGAAACCGCGCTCGAAGCGCACGAAGACCCGTTCGGGGGTGGCGTGCAGGGTCGGCTCCATGGAGGTGCTGTCCACCCGATAGACGTCGCCCACGAAGCTGCGCAGGAGCGTCAGGACGAGCAGCCCCAGCAGCAGGCCCAACAGGAGGCGTTTCAGGAACAGGGAGGAGGTCCTAGCCACGGCATGGGCCGCGGGGAGCGGCGCGGGAGCATACGGAATGGCCCCGAACCGGGGCGAGTTGCCCCCTTCCCGGCCAAGGGTGCCCCCGAACCAGCCGGTCTCCCGGCGCACCGGCGGGCCCCCGCGCCCCTCCCAGACCCTGGCCGCCCCGACTGCGCGGACTCGCGGTTCCCGGTTAGCCTGTCGGGAATGTCCCTCGCGCCCGGAGACCGCCTTGGACGGTACGAAGTGCTCGACCTGCTGGGTGAGGGCAGCATGGGCGAGGTCTACCGCGCCCGGGATACCCGGCTCGGGCGCGACGTGGCCGTCAAGGTGCTGCGGGCTGAACTCACCGACGACCCGGAGCGGGTGGGACGCTTTGCGCGCGAGGCACGGGCCGCCTCCGCCCTGAACCACCCCAACGTGGTGTCCCTGTTCGACGTGGGCGAGCACGAGGGCTCTCCCTTCCTCGTGACCGAACTTCTCGAAGGTGAAACACTGCGCGAGCGCTGTGGACGGGGCCTGCCCGACCAGCAGGAGGCCCTTTCGATCGCCATGCAGATCGCGGAGGGCCTTGCCGCCGCCCACGAGAAGGGAATCGTGCACCGCGACCTCAAGCCCGAGAACGTCTTCCTCCTGCCGAGCGGCCGCGTCAAGGTCCTGGACTTCGGCCTGGCGAAGCTCCTGGACCCCGAGGCGGGCGAAACCGGCATCGACGGAGGCCACATCGTGGTCACCACCGCGGGCACGGTGCTCGGCACGGTCGAGTACATGTCTCCGGAGCAGATGCGCGGGGCGGCGGCCGATCACCGCACGGACCTGTACGCCTTGGGGGCCGTGCTCCACGAGATGCTCGTCGGCAAGACGCCCTTCCACCGGGAATCGGCCACGGACACCTTCCAGGCCATCCTGGAGGAGGAGCCGCCGAGCCTCGCCAAGTGCGGCGTGAAGGCTCCGCCGGCCCTGCAGGCGGTGGTCAAGCGCTGCCTGGCGAAACGGCCCGAGGGGCGTTTCCAGTCCGCCGATGAGTTGGTGCAGGCCCTGATGCCGATCGCCACGGGCGCCACGGGCGCCACGGCATCCACGGGGGCCGTCGGGGGGCCGGCGCGTCGAGGATCCGGACGCACGAGTCGGGCAACCCTCGTGATCGTCGCCGCCGTGGTCGTCGGACTGGCGCTCCTCCTGGCCCTGGCGTTCCTGCGCCAGGACTGAGGCAGCGAGCCAAGCGCCGCGGCGGGCCTGCGATTCCTCACACGGGTCGAGGGGGATGGGGCGTATGGCGCGCCGAGGCGTCCCCCCGTCCCATCCTCCTTCCCCCCAAGTCGACTCAGAGGTCTTGAATCGCGACGAGCTCCTCCCGGGCTCCGCTCGTGCCGCTGACCGCCAACACCAGACCGACTCCTGGCGCCCAGAACTTGCGTTCGAAATGGCCCGGCTCGAGCGGACTCCATTCCTCGGTCTCGAGGCAATGCTGGAACACCCCCGCCGGAACGCTGACCGTGCGGTCGACACCGATCACGCGCGACATGTCTTCAGCCTCGCCCAGGAAGTACTCCTGGCGATGGGCTGCACCGGGGCTCGGCGCGGCGAGCATCAGCACGCCGGGCTTGGCGCCCTCCACGTCGCTGCGCCAGGAGCCGTCGAGGCTCTCCAGCAGGCCATCCTCGCCGAAGTTCTGCGAAAGCTCGCCCATGTACCAGACATCGCCGTTCGCGTGTTGTGCGTACCAGTCGAGGGTGTCTTCCTCGACCACGCCGTTGAAGGACGCCGTGTCGCGCACCTCGCGGCACTCGATCTCGTCGATGAGGCGTGTGACGTTCGTGGTCGTCACCTCGACGTGCTCGATGCCTTCCGGAGTCACCTTTTCGTAGACCAGCGTGCGGCCCACGACCAGCGGAAAGAACGTGCTGGTGATGTTGGCGCTGAAGTCCTCGGGTTCGATCTCCGGGTCGTAGGGCCCCTGGCCGATCAAGCTCAGGACGTCGAGGCGGGCGGCGAACTGCTCGTCGATCAGCTCGTACTCCTCCTCCAGTGCGTCCAGGGCCTCCGCGCGACATTCGTCCTGCGAGGTCTCCGTGTCGTTGAGGCACACGGCGCGGGCGACGAGAAAGTCCTCCTGGGCCGCGAGTCGCGCGGCCTTGCGCTGCAGTTGGGCGGTGAGCTTGCCCTGGTTTTGGATCACCGCCGCGGCAGCTCCCAGCGATGCACATCCGACGGTCAGAATGAAAATGGTTCGAATCCAGGCTTGCATGATTTGGTTCCTTCTTGATTGGCGCGGCGAACACGTCGCCGCGAGTCTGGGAGCCAAACTAGGGCCGCTCGCCTGAAGCCTCCGTGAACGGGCGCGGCCCGCTCCCCGAACTTCGGGAGCGGGCCGCGCGGCAAGTTCGCCCGACGAGGGAGGCTCAGTCCCTGATCTCGACCAGTTCCGAGCGCTCGCCCGTGCGCGTGTCGATCTCCAGCACCATCCCGACGTTGGGCGCGATGAAGGTCAGCAGGTACTCGAACGGTTCCAGGGGGTCCCACTCGGCGATCACCACGCAGTGATGGAAGGTCCCCGCGGGCACGGTGACCGTCTCGTCGAGTCGCACGACCTGCGCCACGTCCTCGGCGACGCCCAGCAGGAATTCCTGGCGGTACGCCGCGCCCAGCATGGGCGTCGCCGGCATCAGGACGCCCGGCATGGCTCCCTGGCTTCCATAGCGCCACGACCCATCGAGGCTGTCGAGGATCCCACCCTCGAACGACTGCGCCAGTTCTCCGAAATACCAGATCGAGCCGTCGGCGTGCTGGGCGACCCAGTTGTCCGTGTACTCCACGAGCACGCCGTCGATCGTTTCGCGCTCCTGGATCACCAGACACTCGATGCCGCCGATCTCCACGGTGCCCTCGGCCACGGAGGATTCGATGCGTTCCAGGCCTTCGTCCGTCTGCTTCTCACGCACGAGCACCCGGCCTGGTTCCAGCGGCAGGTAGACATTGTTCGCGTGGGTCGTGAAGTTCCCTGAAGCCACGTCCGGCGCATGGATCCCGTGGCCGAACATGGCGCAGGCGGTTTCCCGGGCCGTGAACACCTCGTCGGCCAGCTTCAACGCCGCTCCTCGGTCTTTCCAGGCGTCGCGCAGGTCCGAGACATGGACGCCGCCCGCGTCGTGCAGGACTCGGGACACACGCAGCCAGTAGGCAGCCTCGGCGCGCTCCCTGGAGGCGAGCCGCAGTGCCGCGTTCGAGCGCTCGCAGGGACGTTGCCCCTGGGGCGCCAGCGCGGGGGCGGCGGATCCAGCCGTGCAGAGAATCGCGAGAACACCGGTGACGATCGAGTGCTTCATGGATGCGACTTGGAGTCGAGGTGTGGGCTCGTCGGATGGGTCGTGCAGCGTTCCGGACCACCCTTGGACCGGGAGAGTGGCGCGACTCCCAGCCTACCCCCACAACCTGAACTGGAGATGAATCACGCCCGGGGCGGCCCGGCCGGCCCGGCCGAGGCGGGCGGGCGGTCCGGAGAGCCGTGGTTCGCTCCCGGATCCGGCGCTGCGTTCGGCAGGGCAGGCAGCCGCACCGTGAACACGCTGCCTTCGCCGGGGCGGCTCTCGGCGACCACCGTGCCCCCGTGATCCAGGACGATGCGCTGCACCAGGGCGAGCCCCAGTCCCGCTCCGCCGCCGGCCGACGTGCGCGCGGCATCGACCTGGTAGAAGCGTTCGAAGATGTGCGGCAGCGCTTCAGGTCCGATCCCGATCCCGTCGTCGGCCACACTCAGCACGACCTGAGTCCCTTCCCGTTCGACGAGGACGTCGACGCGGCCGCCGGGCCGGTTGTAGCGAACGGCGTTGGAGAGCAGGTTGGACGTCACCGCCCGCAGTCGCAGGGCATCACCCAGCACGCAGGCCGGGGCCGCCCGCACGTGGACCGTGACCCCCGCCGTCGCCGCGGTTTCGAGCACCTCCTCGACGGAGTCCCGCGCGATCTCGTCCAGCGCCACGCCATTGGCCGCCGGCGGCGCGCCGCTCCTTTCGAGCCGGGCGAAGGCCAGCATCTGTTCGACCAGGCGCGTCATTCGGTCCACGGATCGCAGGCAGGCATGGAGGGCCTGGCGGTACTCCGGGCCGCTGCGCTCTCGCCGCAGGGCCTGCTCCACCTGGGTACGAATGACCGCCAGCGGCGTGCGCAGCTCATGGGAGACGTCGCCCGTGAAGCGCACTTGCCCCTGGAACGCGCGCTCGAGGCGGTCGAACGTGTCGTTCAAGGTCAAGGCCAGGTCGCGCAGTTCCTGCGGCACGGCCTCGGCATCGACCCGGCTGGCGAGGTCCGAGGCCGAGATGCGCCCCGCGGTCGCCGACATGGTCCGAATGGGCTGAAGTGTGCGCGTCGTGATCCACCAGCCTCCGAGCAACAACAGGAGAAGCAGCGCAACTCCCGAGCCCAGGGTGAGCAGGAACAGCTCTCGCGCTTCCCGCACCTCGCGCGCGACGGATCGCCCCACACGGACGCGGATCTGTCCCGGGCCCCCGAGCACGAATTCGCGAACATCGGCCTCGCGCAGGAGGCCCGTCGCCTCGGAACTCAGGGCGCCGGGGAGCGTCCCCCCACGCAGCAGCATGCGGCCCTTGGGGTCGAGCACCTCGTACCAGCCCTCCGAGGCGATGCCCTGAAGGTAGCCCTCGCCGAGGCCCACCTCCCAGCCCGACAAGAGGTCGAATTCAACGGTGGCCGCGATCGCCCGCGCGTGCCCCTCGATCGACGCTTCCGCCCGGCCGAACAGCGCCGAGCGCACGCGCAGATTCAACAGCACGCCGAAGCCGGCGAAGGCAACGCAGGCCAGAAGCGCGTACCATCCGATGACGGACCTGCGCAGCGATCTAGGCATCGACGATGTAGCCCTCGCCGCGCCGCGTGCGGACGAAATCGTTGCCCAGGCGCTTGCGAATGCGCGACACGTAGACGTCGAGCACGTTGGAGAGCGAATCGTCGCTTTCGTCGTACAGGTGCTCGTAGATCATCGTGCGTGTGACGAGCTCGCCCCGGTGGACCACCAGGAACTCCACCAAGGCGTACTCCTTGGCCGAGAACGGCACAATCTGATCCCCGAGTCGCACGACGCGCGCCACCGTGTCCACGGCCACCTGGCCGATCCGCAGCATCGGCCGAGGGTCGCTGCACCCGCGGCGGATCAGGGAGCGCACGCGCGCCAGCAGCTCTCCCAAGGCGAACGGCTTGGTGAGATAGTCGTCGGCCCCCAGGTCGAGCAGCGCCACCTTGTCTTGGATCGCGTCCCGAGCGGTGAGCACCAGGACCGGCGTGCTCTTGGCCTCACGCAGTCGCGTCAGCACGGCACGACCATCGAGCTTGGGCAGCATCAGGTCGAGCACCACGGCGTCGTATTCCCAACTGCGCGCCTTGTGCAGACCCTCGGCGCCGTCCTGGGCGGTGTCCACGGCGTAGCCCTCTTCCTCCAGCGCCCGCCGCAGGGCGTCGGCCAGATCGCGTTCGTCTTCGACGATGAGCACTCGCATGTCCGGTTCCGTTCGGGGTCGTAGGCCACCATCCTGCCACGCCAACCTGAATCCTGGATGAACTGCGGCCGTCGGCTTCGCTCGCGACCACCTCCGGTCGCCGCACGCCGTGCGAGCCGGTAGAATGCGCGCGTTTCGCAAACCCCCTTTGCCGAGGTCATGCCATGCAGAATCGAACGCAAGCGCGGTACTTTCCTCACGCCCTGACCGGGCTTTCGCTGTGCGCTGCGGCCGCGTTCCCCGCCTGCTCCGCGACAGGCTCCGACGACTCCGAATTCCAGCGGGAGTTCGGGGTCGAGCAGCGATCGCTGGCGAACACCGGCAGGAATGCCTTCTTCGTTCTCGAGCCGGGCTTCCAGCTCGTGCTGGCCGACGACGACGCGCGCCTGACGATCACAGTGCTCGACCAGACCGAACAGATCGCCGGCGTGGCGACGCGGGTCGTCGAGGAACGCGAGGAGGAAGAAGGCGAGCTGGTCGAGGTCTCGCGCAACTACTTCGCCATCGACCCCCGCAGCGGCGACGTCTTCTACTTCGGCGAGGACGTCGACGTCTTTGAACACGGCAAGCTCACCGGCCACCCCGGAGCTTGGCGCGCCGGAACGAATGGCGCGCGCGCGGGACTGGCGATGCCGGGAGCGCCGCGCGTCGGCACCCGCTACTACCAGGAGATCGCCCCTGGGGTCGCCATGGATCGCGCCGAGGTCGTCGACCTGAGGGCGACGCTGGAGACCCCCGCCGGCCGGCACCAGGGCTGCCTGAAGACCCGCGAAACGAACGCCCTCTCGGAAAACGAGACCGAGTTCAAGCTCTATGCGCCGGGAGTCGGCCTGATCCAGGACGAGGACCTGCTGCTCGTGAGCGCGGGTCCCGCGCGCGCGGAAACGACGCAGAAGCGGTAGCCGCTCAGCCGCTCGACAGGATCGACCAGCCGATCTCGAAGGCGATCAACAGGATGATGATCCACTCCAGGATCTCCATGCGGATCTGCGTCGCCTGATCGTGGAGCTTGCTGTAGATGCTCTCGGTGGCCTCCAGCTTGCGCAGGATGCCTGAGTTCCACTCCATCAGGCGAAAGCGCTGGGATGTGGCGCGGTAGACGCGGGCGAGGTACTGATCGCCCATGAGCTTCAGCGCATTGTTGACCCGCTCGTGCAGGATGGCCGCGTCCACCTGCAACTGCGCCACGCGGCGCAACTCGCCCCGCACGGAACCCGGCAGGCGCAGGCGCGACCAGATGCGCTCGGCGTTCATCGCCTCGTAGGACTGGTCGAGGGCGCGGTCGAGGCGTCGATCGAGGAAGCGCAGCTCCAAGAGTTGCAGGTTGGCAAATTCAAGCACCGCCAGCACGTCACCCGGCTCCGCGTCGATGAGCAACGCCGCGTTCCAGTCGATCCAGGCCTGGTCGTGCTCGCCAAAGGCCACGCGCGCTCCGAGGGCGTCGGAAATCTCCTGTCCCGACAGCGCGTCGGCCTCCGAGCGCAACAACCGAGCCACTTGCGGCCCGGCAAGCTCGGCGAGACCCGCTGCGGTCAGGTCCCCGGGCAGCGCGCCGGTTTGGAACACGAGATAGTCCTCGCTCAGGCTGTCGATGTTCGCGCGCAACACCGCGGGCTCGATGACCGCCACCAGTTTCGCGACGCGTTGGCGCGCGTCCTCGCGGAACGTGGGACTGCCGGCCAGGGCGCAGGACAGCGCGATCAGCTCCTCGAGGGTGCCGCTGAAGGAGAGTTCGTGGAGCACCGAGACTCCGCCGAAGTCGTAGATCACCAGATCCACTTCCGGGGATGATTTCGCGCTGCCGCAGGCAAGTCCCGCGCTGCGCTGGGTGACGCGCAGGGGCTTGGGGTCGAACTGGAAGTAGGACGGCGCGTGCCCCTTGTGCTTGATCTCCGCCAGCTCGGTCAGATCCGTGATCGACTGCTTGGCGCGCTCCAGGTCCACGGACAGGCCCACGTCGAAGGCGTGGATCACATGGACGAGGACCTTCTCGAGTCGCGGCGCGGAGGCGGGCTCCATCGCCTCCCATCCTAGCGAGGTCGCCGCTCCGTCAACGGGCCAGCACTTCGAGGCACTGCTCCAAAGCCCGATGGAAGCGCTGGGGATCCTCCAGGTGCGGCCAATGTCCGACTCCCGCGAGCGTCAGCGCGTCGAAGCGCGGTGCGTACTTGCGATTGACTTCCAACTTGGCGGCGTGCATGTCGCTGTTGATGGCCCGAATCGGCACGCGCAGGGCCCGCAGGGCTCCCTTCAGGTCGAACTCCCGGCCCCCCTCGAGCATCGGCACGGCGATGCGCGGGTCCGCCAGACGCGCCCGGGCCACGATCGTGTCGATCACGTCCTTGGGCGAGTTGGGCGACGCGAGCGCCTCCCGGAAGAACTTGTCCACGGAGGTGGGGAAATCGGCCCGCAGGCCGCCGAAGAACTCTTCCCAGACTTCGGGCGGCAAGTCCCACTCCACGTCGAGCAGCGTGTCCACGGGCACCAGCCCGACGACGCGCTCGCCGAGTCGATTGGCCGCCGCCACGCTGATGGGGCCCGACATGGAATGGCCGACGATCACCATGCGTCGCAGGGCCAGCGCATCCACCACGGCCACCACGTCGGAGGCGAACTGCTCCGTGCTCCACGCCGCGCGATCCCGGCCGGAGGCGCCGTGACCCGCGAGGTCGAGCGCCACGACCCGGTAGTCGCGAGCCAGATGGGCCATGGCCGATTCCCAGACCGAGGCGCTGCCCAGCCAACCGTGGAGGAACACCACCGCGGTCTCGCCCGAACCTGCCTCCAGATAGCGGATCGGCACGCCGTCGGTGGACGCCACCGTGCCCGCCCGGGTCTCCAGGGGGGGGAGCCCCAGGCGCGTCACCCCGCACGCCACCAGGAGCAGGGGAACCGCCACCAGCCACCGGCGCAGCCTGTTCATGGGGGCAGCGTACGGAAGCCGGTGCCGGCACTGCCAGCTCGCGGCCGCCCCGGGCCCTCGTTCCGTGACCGGGCCCGGGGCCTGCCGCCACGGGGGGCACGGCGGACGGTTGCATGGCGCCCGACCCAGTCCCTTGTCTACGCTCTCCCCGCGTGGATCCCCTGGTGAGCTTCGGTTGGTCGGAGATCCTGCTGCGACTCGGCGCGGCGGTGGCCCTGGGCTCGGTTCTGGGCATCAACCGCGAGATGCGCGGCAAGCCGGCGGGCCTGCGCACGAATGCGCTGGTGGCCCTGGGCGCCGCGCTGCTCACGCTGGCCAGCGTCGGCTTCGCCATGAACGGCGACCCGTCCCGAGCCCCGAACTCCGACGCGGTGAGCCGCGTGGTGCAGGGCATCATCACCGGGGTCGGTTTCGTCGGGGCGGGTGTGATCATGCGCGACAACACCGGTACCCGGGTGCACGGCCTGACCACCGCCGCCACGATCTGGGTTTCCTCGGCCCTGGGCGTCCTGTGCGGCGCGGGCGTCTGGTCGGGCGCCCTGCTCGGCGGTGGCTTGACCTTGGTGGTGCTGGTCTTCGGCGGGCCCTTCGAGCGCTTCGTGCACGCCCGCTTCCCGCGCCTCACCGAAGACGACGGCGGCGGCGACAAGCGGCAGGCCCCCTGACCCAGGGAAGCGACGCGATCGAAGCGGCCGCCGCGGCCCCCTTCGCCCGCGCCAGATCCCGCGCGGGAACTTCGCCGTTTCCCGTCAGCCAGGCACGGATCAGCGCCAGCGGGCCCGCGGCCTGCTTGAATGCGATCAGCGACGCCCGCAGTTGTGGCGCGCTGCCCCGCGCGGCCCGGGGCGGGGCACAACATGAACGAGCCGTCATCTCTGGCGTCCGGGCGGCGAGCTTTCCAGGAGCCTGATCCCAGAGGGGGCCGCCGGCCGCGAAGGGAAGCGTAGGTTCACGCCCGGCAGGCAAACCCATGAACCAGGCACCTTCGTCGGTCGCGCGGATGGGACGGCAGCCCCCGGTCATCCCAGGCCCCATCCAATGAAGCCGGCGCTGCTCTCGGGGTTCTTGCTGGGCGCGGTCTGGGCCGCGGGCGAGATCGTCGCGGCCCGGCCCCAGGAGCATCCGGGGGACCTGTTGGCCCAGTTCTCCCTGCACGTCGCGCTGACGGTGCTGGCCGTGCTCGCGGCCTTTGCGCTGCTCGGGCTCACGGGCCGCTGGCGCGTGCAGCGCGCGGCCCTGGCGCCCGCGATCGTCGCCGGCGGCATCGCGGCCTTGGTCGTGTTCCTGCGCGTGCATTTCGCGCGCCTGGAGAATCAACCCTGGTCGTCGCCGGGGCACCTGATGGCCTTTGGCGCGGGATGCCTCTCCGCGGTCCTGGTCGGCGCGGCCGTGTTCCTCGCCGTGGGCCGCATGCAACGTCTCCCGTGGGTCCAAAAGCCGATCCCCACGCGCCTCGCCGCCGTGTTGCTCCTCCCGGCGTGCGTGTTCGCGGCGCGCAGCGTGATCCCGCGCTTCGAAGCCCGGGTCGAGGCCGCCGAGCTCCAGTGCCGCGCCCCCTACAACGTGGTCCTGATCACCCTCGACACGCTGCGCGCGGACCACCTCTCTCCCTACGGCTACGACAAGCCCACGGGCGAAGCCCTGGCGCGTTTCGGATTCACGCGCTTCGAGCAAGGCTACGCGGTCGCGCCCTGGACGCGGCCGTCGACCGCGACCATCCTCACCGGCAGCTACCCGAGCGTGCACAACGCCGTCTTGAACGACACGTCCCTGCCGCAGGAGGCGGTGACGATCGCGGAGCGACTGGCCGAAAGCGGATTCGCCACGGCCCATTGCGCGGCCAACATCAACGCCAGCGACGTGTTCGGCATGGCCCAGGGCGCGCAGTTCTCGATTCGCAACCCCTACCTCGTGCCCCATCCGCTGACCGGCACGACCATCGGCGAGCTCCTGCGCCGGCGCTCCTTCGACTTGACGGACGCCCAGGATCTGCGGCGCATGGCCGTCGCTTTCCTCGACGCGGCCGCCGGGCGGCGGTTCTTCCTCTATTTCCACTGCGAGGATCCGCACACGCCCTACGACCCGCCGCGGGAGCAGCTCGAGCAATTCGCGCCGCGATACCAGGGCCGCGTGTTCACGAAGCCGCGCCCCGATCTGCGGATGAACGCCGCCGAGGTCGAGCACATGATCGCCCGCTACGACGGGGACATCGCCAATGCGACCGACGCCGTGGCGGAGCTGCTCGACCTGCTCGATCGCCGCGGGCAACTCGAACGCACGCTGGTCATCTTGACCGCCGACCACGGCGAGGCCTTCGACGACCACGGTCAGTGGAACCACTCGTCGACCCTGTACGACGAACTGCTGCACATCCCGCTGCTCGTCCGGCCGCCCGCCGGACTGCGGCGCGTGCCGGTGGTCGAGGCGCAGGCGAGTCAGATCGACATCGTCCCGACCGTGCTCGACTATCTCGGATTCCCGGCGGCAGCGGAACTGCCGGGCCGGAGCCTGCGGGCGCTGGTGGAGGGCGCGCCGGCCCCGGCCGAGGAACGCCTGTTGCTCGCCGAATGCCACCGCATCGACGCCTGGTCCGTGCGGCTGGGGCGCTGGAAGCTGATCGTCACCGGCGAGGCGCAGGAGCTCTACGACGTGGAGGCCGATCCCCGGGAGCTCCGGGATCTCGCCCGCGAGCCGGAGCAGGCGGAGCGGATGGCGGACCTCCACGAACGGGGACGTGCCCTGCGCGCGGATCTGGCGGCCTGCGGCCTGAAGAGCGACCGGGCTCCGATTCAGAAGTCGGTGGACACGCTCCTGCGTCAGCTCGGCTACGTGGACGATCAGAAGTGAGCGCGGCCTCCGTCGGCCCGGGAGGGCCGGCTTGGGGGGCCGAGTGACTGTGCCGAGAAGCGCAGGCAAGCCCTGCGCCGCCCCGCTCCACGGCTCCAGGAAGTTGGGGGCCTCGACAGCTCCCGGTGCCGCCGAATCCGAGGGGATCCCGGGGACAACCCGAGGGGATAGGATGGAGCCGGCGAGTTGCCGCCTGACCGCGGCATCGCTGCCCAACCATGCTGCACGCCCCGCTCCTCGCCCTCCTCACGCTCGCCGCCCAGGCTTCCGACGTTCGCCCCCCGCCCCATCAATTGGTGGCCGTCGAGGGCGCTCTCCTGAGGGCGCGGCCCGGACTCCTGGGCGAGGTGGGCGCGGACCACGTCGAGCGCACGCGGGACGGCGGTGTCGAGTTCGCGGCTTCGGCCGATGAACGCGCCATCCTGCGGCGCCTCGGCGTGCCCTTCCGGGTCCTGATCGACGATCTCGAGAGCTTCTACGCGTCGCGCCTCGACACCTCACCCGACGTCGCGGGGCCCTACGGGACGTGGCTCACGCCGCCCTTCGGCACGGGCTCCATGGGCGGCTACTACGCCTTCGCCCAGGTCGAGAGCGTGCTCGACCAGCTCGCGACGCGCTACCCCGCGATCGTGGCGCCCAAGGTCAGCATCGGCACCACGCTCGAAGGCCGATCGCTGTGGATGCTCAAGATCTCGGACAACCCGCTGGTGGACGAAAACGAGCCGGAAGTGCGCATCGACGCGATGCACCACGCGCGCGAGCCCCAGGGCATGCAGGTGACGCTGTGGTTCGCGCTGTGGCTGTGCGAGGAGTACGGCGTCGATCCGCTCGCGACGTACCTCGTCAACTCGCGCGAGATCCACCTGATCCCCTGCGTCAATCCCGACGGTTACGTCTACAACCAGACCACCAACCCCGGCGGCGGCGGGATGTGGCGCAAGAACCGCCGCGCCAACGCCGGCGGATCGTTCGGCGTCGACCTGAACCGCAACTGGCCGGAGAAGTGGGGCTTCGACAACACCGGGTCCAGCCCCACGGCGACGTCGGAAACCTACCGCGGCACGGGACCCGCGAGCGAGCCCGAGATCGCGGCCATGGTCGCCTTCTGCAATCAGCGCAACTTCAGCACGTCCATTTCGACGCACACGTACTCGAACCTGTGGATGTACCCGTTCGGCTACGCCGCGCTGAGCCCCGCGAACGACGCGCAGTACGCCGAGGTTTCGGCCCTGGCGACCGTGGTCAACGGGTACACGACCGGCCCCGTTGGGCCCGTGCTCTATCTGGCGAACGGCGTCACCGTGGATTGGGACCACAACGTGCGCGGCACCATGGCCTGGACGCCGGAGATCGGCTCGTCGGTCGACGGATTCTGGCCGCCGACGTCGCGCATCGTCCCGCTGGCGGAGGAGAACCTGATCGCCTACCAGCGCACGACGCTCGCCGCCGGGGCCTACGTGCGCCCGCTTTCCATCGCGCGCACGGAGGTGGGCGACGGCGACGGCTTCTTCGAGCCCGGCGAGGAGGTCCAGTGGCGCGTGGTCTGCCGCAACTCCGGACGGGCGGCCACCGGGGGCTCCGTGAGCGTGGGAATCTCGACCACGAGCCCCGACGCGACGGTGCTCAACGGTTCGGTTCCCCTGGGCGTGCTGGCTTCGTTCTCCCAGCTCGACCACGCCGCCAATCCCCTGCGGCTCTCGATCCTGCCCGGCGCGGCCGGCGGAGGAACGCTCGCCGTGAGCCTCTCGATCACGGCCGAGGGCTACACTCAGACCGTCGACGCTTCGTTCCAGATCGGCGAACCCGTGCCGTTCCTGTCCGACACGCTGGAATCCAATCTGGGGTGGACGCGCGGCGCGCCCGGCGACACGGCGACCACGGGGCTGTGGGTGCGCGGCGATCCCATCGGCACGAACAACGCGGGTCAGCCTTCGAATCCCGAGGACGACACCACGCCCGCGCCGGGGGTCAACGCCTACGTCACCGGCAACGGCGGCGGCGCGGCGGGCGCGGATGACGTGGACGGCGGCGCCACGACGCTCTTCTCTCCGCTGTTCGATCTGTCGAACGTCGGTCCGGCGACGCTCTCCTACCAGCGCTGGTTCGCGGACCTGACCCAGCCCGACGACAGCTTCGTGATTTCGCTCTCCAACGACGGCGGCACGAACTGGACGCCGCTGGAAACGGTCAATCTCACGGCCAATGCCTGGACGCCGCGCAGCTTCCGTGTGCCGGACTTCCTCCCGCAGACCGACCGCATGCGTCTGCGATTCGTGGCGAGCGACACCGGCGCCGGCTCCCTGGTGGAAGCGGCGATCGACGACCTCAAGCTGGAAATCTACGACAGCGCGCCGCGCCTCAACATCTACGGGACGGTCGCCCAGGGCGGCAGCGTGAGGTTCAACGTGACGGGCCCGGCGGGCGCGGCGTTGATCGTCGCCATGAGTCCCCAGGTTCCGCCCCCCTCCGGGCCGTCGTTCCAGTCCTTGGGATTCGCCGGACAGGTGATCGCGGGGGTGATTCCCGCGGGCCGCCTCGCCGAGCTCCCGGTGTCCGTGCCGAGCGGCGCGGCGTGGGCGGGGAAGACCTTCTACTTCAAGGCCTACGTCGGGACGGGCGGCGGCGTGCAGGCCACGAACTGGGCCAAGCTCTCGATTCCCTGAGGGCCGCCTTCCTCCCAGCCGCCCGTCGGGAAGGGCCCAAAGCCCGGCGACCGGGGTCGGTCCTGGGACCTGCAGGTCGCCTGCGGGAGACGTTGTCGCGCCTTGCCGGCCGGGCTTTGTCGTGGGTTTCGCTCAAAGCTCATGAATAAGTCGGGCTGGTAGGGACTTTCCCAAGGGGCTGCTAAGCTCGCCCTCCCTATGCGATTCAGAGCCCTCTTCCCGCTGTTCGGCTGCGCCCTGTTGCTCGCTTCGTGCACCGTCGTCAAGCCCGTGGCCTGCGGGATCGTGCACCCGATCCGCAGCATCGCCGCGCTCTTCGAGGAATCCTCCTCGGAGCCCGACGAGGTCGACGACGCGCCCACGTTCGTGGCGTTGGTCGAGTTGCCCTTCGTGCTGCCTGTTTTCTACGTCTACAAGACGTTCGTCGGCGTGATCGGAGGCTTGGCCACCGGTCTCGTCAGCGATTTCAACGTGGTCACGGGCCACGCGAGCTGGGACAAGTCGGTCGAGAACGTGACACGACCCGGCAAGACCAACGCCGATCGATGAGCGCCCAGCGCGGGATCCACGAACTCCCACGGCCTGTTCTTCCATGATTCGCGCTTCGCGCACGGAGTGGCTCGCCTGGGCGCTCCTGTGGTGCGCGGCCCGGTCCTGGCTCGTGCTCTCCTTCGCCGACGTCTTCGGCTACGGCGAGGAGCCGGAGAAGGCCTGTGCGGCCAAGGCCATGCTGGACGGCCTCTCCATCCCCCACCACCAGCTCGCCTACCACTACTACGAGGGCGGCGGCTTCGTGGTCAGCCACCTGGACGCCGCGGCCTTCGCGCTGTTCGGCGAGAGCGTTCTGGCGGTCAAGCTGGTGGCGTTGTTCCTGGGCGTCCTGGCCCTGGGTGCCGGTTGGCTCCTGTGCGATCGCCTCGGTGGACGCCCCGCGGCCCGCGGCTTCGCCCTGCTGTTCGTGTTCGCGCCCGAGAGCGTGCAGAAGCTCTCGCTGCTCACCCTGGGGATCCACTTCCATGCGCTGATCTTCGTGGGACTCGTGTTGGCGGGCACGCTGCTCGTGCTGCGCTCCCGCGGACAGGACGGACGCGCCTGGTTCGGCCTGGGCCTCGCGGCCGGGTTCGGTGCGTACTTCTCCTATGTGCTCGTGCTGACCGATGCGGTCGCCCTGGCGGCGCTGGCCCTGGGTCTGCGCCGCGACCTGCTGCGCAAGCCGGCGGCCTGGGGTTTCCTGGGGCTCTTCCTCGGCGCGCTGCCGCTCCTGTGGATGGCCTCGCGTGTGGGCCTCGAGGTGCTCGACATCCACGGCGCCCAGGTGATCGAGGACGGCGGACCCGGCAAGTGGGCCCTGCTGACGGAATTTTCCGCCTCGGTGTTCCTGGGCCGCGACCCCTTCGACCTCTGCTCCCTGGCGCTTCTGGTGCTCTCGCCGCTGCTCGGCCTGTTCGCCCTGGGCCGCGGCGCGGAGGCCGGCTTGCGCACCGGCGCGCGCCTGGTGCTGGCCAATGCCGCGCTGTTCACGGCGGCCTACCTGGCCGGCGGCTTCACCGTGGGCCGCGTGTACCACTACTTCCTGCTGAACCGGCTGACGCCGCTGTGGTGGTTCGCCCTGGTGTTCACGGTGCTCGGAGCGGCCGCCGCCTGGCAATCGCGGGTGACCTGGAAGCGCTCCCTGGCCGCCGCCGTGATCGCCGGCCAGGCCCTGTGCGGCGCCGTGGATCTCGTCTCCCAGGTTCGCGCCTCCGCGCGCAGCGGATCGAGCGGCGGCCTGACGGCAGGCCTGGCGAGGCTCGCGGAAACCAAGGGCTACACCTACGGGGAGTACCTGCGCAAGCTCGCCCCGCACCTCGCGGGCACGCCGGCCGAAAAGCTCGCCGTGCTGCTCGCGTTCCGCGAGCCGGCGCCGGAGATGCTGCACGAGGGGCTGGTCCTGGGACTGGGCGACGAGGGGCCGGCTCTGGGCGTGGAGGCGTGGCTGCTGCGCGCCCGAGAGGCCGGCGTGGAGGACCCGCGCGGCTTTCTGCTGGGCTGCGGGCCCCTGCTGCGCAAGCTGCACGCCGGCGACCTCGCCAGTCGCGCGCGCGCCATCGAGGGCTATCCGCCGGAGCTGCGCGCGGGTCTCTACGAGGCCCTGGGAACCCAGGGGCTCGGCCTGCACGCCACGGAGGAGCGGCTCATTCGCGAAATCGCCGTCGGGGTCCAGTGGTCGCTGCCGGAGGCCTACTTCATCGGCCTGGGCAGGCGCATGCACCGCGTGCGCGGCTCCATCGGTGACCGCGGGTACTTCGAGCTCGTGGAGGGCCCGTGGATGTTCTCCCGCGCGCGCGCCGAGCAATTCGCCGCCGCCCAGGCCGAGCCCATCGGTCGCCTCCTCCTTGCGGGATTCGAGGCCGCGGATCGCGCCTCTCGACTTGCCCGGGAACGCTGAGGGTCCTGCCTCGGGGGCCGTCGATCGGTCCCTCGCCGCCCGCGGAGCTGCCGGATCGCCGTGCCCACGGGTCCTTGCCGGGCCGTGCCTATTGTCGGGGCTTCTCGGCCTTCTTGGGCGAGTAGGTGGTGCGCACCCACTGGGCCCAGTCCCCTTGGAACTGAGCCGGGGACTTGCCCAGGATCGACTGCAGCATCTCCGCGTAGGGCTGCTTTGATTTGACCGCCCTGGCCACCGCGCCGAACTTCCCCGGGTGGGCGCGCAGCAGGTAGTCGACGTAGGACCAGGCGTACATGTGCTCCTCGGGGGTGAGCTCCGTGGTGTGCTTGCCGGTCACGCCGAGGAAGCGCACTTCCTTGCCACCCTGCACGCCGGAGAGGACGGCCTGCTCCCAACGGCCGAACTGGAACGCCTGCAGCGTGTCCTGCTCCACGTAGCAGTAGTGCCGCACCTCGCCGAAGGTGCGAATCTCGTAGGCGTGGGCGAGGCCGCAGTCGATCCAGCCGCCCTTGATGTTTCCGGGCCAGATGCCGTCGAACACGTTGGAGAGCAGGCAGTGCGCCACCTGATGCACGACCGCCTGGTGCAGCTCGAATTCCTCGTGCAAGTGGCTCTTGTCGTAGAAGATCGACACGAATGGGCTCTTGCCCATCAGTTTCGACTCCGTGGACGAGGCCTGGCCCGTGTAGACGGGGGAGGCCTTTTCCTGGTCCCTGGCGCTCTGCCAGAGCATCACGTGGGTGATGCCGCAGAAGTCCTTGTCCGCGGCCGAGAGGTCCTTCAGGAACTCCGTGTAGAGCGCTTCCAGGCGGTCCAGATACACGTGCATGCCGCCGTGCGGCGTGCTGCCGCCCTTGACGTCCACCTGCTTGATGTTCCAGGTGATGCGAAAGTGCGCGGACTGGGCGTGCACGGGCTTCTCGCGACCCGCGGCCCCGACCGTGCTGTCGATCGCCGCCATCTCGGCCAGCCAGGCCTCGGTCTCCCTGCGCAGCTTCGCCGTGGCCGGGGTCACTTCGCGGCCGCATTCCTTGCAGGCGATCCGTTGCGTGCCGCGGCAGGAGCCGCACTGGGCCGCCAGGGAGCAGAAGCGCGCGCTCACCTTGCCCTCCCCCGACCAGTTGCAGGTGGACTTGGCGCAGGAGCCGCACTGCACCTCCCCGCTCCCCGCGCAGCGCTTGCAGCCCTGGGGCTCGGAAGCCGCGCCGTGCGCGAACGAAAGCAGCACCGACAGGACGAGCGCCAGGGCGATCCAGAATCCCCTGGGCGACATGGCCTAGCGCGCTTCCTTCTCCGCGAAGGCGTAGTAGGCCTCGCGCAGGGCCCGCGTGCGCGCACCCACCTTGCCGTCGCCGATGGTCGTGTCCGCGAACCTGACGATCGGAACCACGCCCCGCGAGGAGCTCGAGAGGAAGGCCTCGTCCACGCTGCCCACCTCCGCCAGCGGAAGCCGCCGGTCGACCCAGGTGAGACCCACCCCGGGCGCCACGCGGCGCAGCACCTTGGCCGTGATCCCCTCCAGCACCCCGTCGCCCGCGGCGATCACGCGCGAGCCCTGGACGAAGCCGATGTTGGCGCTGGTGCACTCCAGGATCCGATCCCCGTCGTCCAGCATCACGCCCTCGTATTCCTCCTGGGTCGAGCGCGGGAACGGGCGGCGGCGGTGCACGAACTCCGTGGTCTTGACCAACGGGGCCTCCCGTCGCAGGTGCCGCGCGAGCACGACCCGCACGCCCGCCTCGGCGAAGGACGCGGGCACGGGCACGAAGGGCGACACCGCGATGAACACGCGGGCCTCGACGCCCTGGATCGTGGCGGGCTCGCGCAGGACGTCGAAACGGATCATGGCCTCCGCGAGCGGGTAGCCGCGGGCGATCGAGACCAACGCCGCGCGCAGGAGCTCGCGATCGAGCTTCGTGGTCCAGCCGGCCAGCGCCATCGATTGCTCCGTGCGGTCGAGGTGGGCGTCGAGCCACAGGAAGCGATCGTGCCCGAAGGTGCGCAGGGCCGAGTAGATTCCGAAGGGCACGACGTCCATGACGTCGTGCATGTTCCCGGCCGTCGCGGCGACATCCAGGCGGCGCGCGCCCGCGGAGGTCAGCGCATGCAGTTCCAGGCCGGTCGACTTCGCCGCCGGTGTGGACGGGCTCGTGTTCATGGTGGACCGTGGAGGATAGCGCGGGCCGGGGAGAATGGCCCGGCGAGGTTCGCGAGCTCCTAGTCTCCCAAGCCGGGCAGCAGGTAGTACCAGACGGGCAACCAGGCACCGGCGCACCAGAAGGGCGAGAGCAGCGCAGCCTGGATCGTCAGGCGGTGCTGGGAGGGCTTTTCCTTCAGGAGCTCGACCGCCCGGAGGTAGGGCCCGATCTGCAACAGCACGAACGGCAGGCCGATGGGCAGGATCGAGGCCCACAGGATGCGCCGTCCCAGGGCCGCCGCCGCGGCCCTCCGCTCGCGCTCCTCCTCGGGCGGACCCGCGAAGTAGTCCGCGGGCAGCTCCGCTTCCCCTTCGCGCAGCGCGCCCACCGGATCCGAGCCTTCGAGCGTCGACGCGGCGAATTCGCCCTCGCCGTGATGCCCTGCGATGTACTCCCGTGCGCGCTCCGCCGCGGACTCCGGCACCTGGACGGCGCGATCGAGCACCATGAGCCCGCCGACATCGAACGGCACCAGGGTTCGCGCGAGCTCGTCCGGGATGTAGGCGGGAATCCCGCGCGCCTCGAGCATGGCGCAGATGGCCGCGGCCTCGCCGACGGACCCCATGAAGACGGTGGTCATGCCCAAGCCCATGATTACTCGCCGCGCACCCGACAATTCACGATACACGGCGGGCCAGGGTCCGCCACCCGCAACGGGCGCGAAATCGCCGCCCACCCTGTCCCGGGTTATCGTGGGGCCGGAGAATCCACCCATGCCCACTCGCCTTCCCTGCTGCCCAACGGCTTCCTTGCCCCTCGGAGGGCTCGTGCTGCTTTCACTGCTCTCGACGCCGGCGCCACTCGACGCCCAGGCGCCGATCGCGCGGCAGGTGGCCGCTCCGGCCTCCGACATCCTGGACGGCGTCGTGCGACTCCCCGATCCGGCGAGCACGCCGACCGTCTCCGGCGCCGCGATCCTGCCCCTGGAATTCGCTCCCACAGGGACCGGCTGGGCCGCGGAAGTGCTCGTGCCCGTGGAACGCGAGGGCAGGCTCGCCCTGGGGTTCCTCGGCGCCGCGGCGGCGAACTGGCGCATTCTCGGCGGACCGATCGCCGAACGCCCGCGGCCCCTGGAGGAGCTGGCCGGGGTGGAGCGCACCCTGGGCTTCGCGGGCGAGTTCCTGCCGGGCTGGATCGTCGACCGCCGCGATGTGAGCCCGGTGGCCGCCGGGACCTGGCGCGTGCGCGTGGAGTCTCCGACCGCGGCCGAAGGCTGGCTCGTGGCCTCGGTCGATCGCGAGCTGCGACTCTCCACCCACGTGACGACTCAACGGCTCGTCTCCGGCACGGGCGTGGCCCTGGTGGCACGGGTCGACGGGGTCTCCCTGGGCGCCGTGGCCCGGGCCCGGGTGCTGTTCAAGACCACCGCGACGTGGACCGAGGTGGCCATGGCCGACGACGGTGCCCACGAGGACGGCGGCGCCGGCGACGGGCTCTTCGGCGCCTTCGTGCCGGACTCCCTGCTGGGCGACGTGACCGCCAGGGTCGAACTGGGTGGCGCGCTGATCACGGGCGCCGGCTTCGTGCGCTCCGCCTTCGTGGCCTTCCCGATGCACTCGCCGCGGCTCCTGCTCGACGGAACGGTGCGCGCGGCCTTGAACGACCCCGGCCGCCTGACGCTGGCCCTGGGAGCCGCCCCACTGGGCGCGCCGCAGCGCCTGCACGTCTCGGCGGAGGTCTGGGGCCGCGACGCCCTGGGCGCGGAAGCGCCCGTGTGCTGGCTTTCGAAGATCCTGACGCCCAGCGCGGTCCACGACGGCTGGGAACTGCCCCTGTCCCTCGATCTCGACTGGCTCGAGGCCGCGGGCGTCGGCTCGCCCCTGGAGCTGCGCGCCGTGCGCGTCCAGGACCCCGACAGCGAGGCCGTGCTGGACCAGGTCGAGCGGGCCGTGCTCACCCGGGGTCCCGGGGCCGCCGCACCCGCCCCGGTGTTCCCCGCGCGCCCCGCGAGCGGCGTCGTGACCTCCCCCATGCTCACCGGCGATGGGGCGACCACCCTGGGACCGTCCGGAGGCGGGAGCCAGAACTTCGCGGCCCAACGGGCCCTGATGCTCGTGCACGGCTACTGCTCCAGCGGTTCGATCTGGCCGGCCGCCGACTTCACCCAGCCCAAGCTCGAGTTCCTCGATCCCAACGCCAACCGCAGCCACGATCAATTCGCCCAGTTGATCGCCCAGCGCGCCGTGGCGGCGAAGAAGGCCTCCTTCGGCATCGTGGGCCACAGCCAGGGCGGCCCCGCGGCGCTGCACCTGCTCACCTACTATTCTTCGGGCCTGGGGAGTTCCACCGCAGGCCGCCGCATCCAATCCGTGGCGGCGCCCTACCAGGGCACGCCGCTGGCGTCCTGGGGCGGCTTCGCCTGCGGCGTCAACAACAACATGACGCCCTCCGGCTCCGCCACCTGGCTCTCCGGCATCCCCACCTGGGCGCGCGCCGAGGTCTTCACCTGGACCACCGCGAATTCAGGCTCCGCGTGCAACTTCATCACCGGCCTGCTGCTCACCGACCCCGAGGACGGCACGGTGGAGAAAGTGCGCTCCGAGCTGCCGGGCGGCAACAACATGGGCCACACCGTGGGCTGGTGCCACACGACCGGCATGTCGAATCCCGCCAACTACACCGATGGCGCGCGGAATGTCCTGCTGAATGCGGCCGCGGCGCGCTAGGCTTCGAGCTTCCCTCTCGAAAGGAGAACTCAGATGGCCAAAGGCGTTCAACACAAGAAACAGGTCAAGAAGCCGCAGCTCTCGATCAAGGAGCGGCAGGACAAGAAGCAGGCGAAGGTCGCCGCGAAGAAACTGAAGTAGCGGCGGCCTGATCCGTCCACCCGGGCCCGGCGCGATCCACGGAAAAACCGCGGGGCGCGCCGGGTTGCCGTTGGTGCGCCCGGGGGGTGGAGGGCCGGCCCCTACCCCGCGCGCTTCATTTCTGCGCCAGGAACTTCTCGAGCTTCACGGAATCCGCGGCGAAGAGGCGGATCCCCTCGCTGAGCTTCTCCGTGGCCATCTGGTCTTCGTTGTGCTGCCAGCGGAACGACTTCTCGTCGCTCGAGACCTTCTCGAGCTTCGAGCTCTTGGCGCTCTCCGGCGCGAGCTTGCGCGGCACGGCGCCCTGCTTCCCCTGCAATTCCGCCAGCAACTGCGGGCTGATGGTCAGGAGGTCGCAGCCCGCGAGCTCCAGGATCTCGTCGGTGTTGCGGAACGACGCGCCCATGACTTCGGTGCCGTGGCCGAATTTCTTGTAGTAGTTGTAGATGCGAGTCACGGAAACCACGCCGGGGTCCTCCGCGGGGGGGTAGGAGGCGACTCCGGCGGCCTTTTTGTGCCAGTCGAGGATCCGGCCCACGAACGGCGAGATCAGTTGCACGCCCGCCTCGGCGCAGGCCACCGCCTGGGCGAAGCTGAAGAGCAGGGTCAGGTTGCAGCGGATGCCGTCGGCCTTCAATTGCCGCGCGGCCTCGATGCCCTCCCAGGTGGCGGCCAGCTTGATCAGGATCCGCTCCCGGGGAATCCCCGCAGCAGCGTAGAGGGCGATCAAGTGCTTCGCCTTGGCCACGGAGGCCGACGTGTCGAAGCTGAGCCGCGCGTCCACTTCCGTGGAAACGCGATTGGGGACGATCTTCAGGATCTCCACGCCGAAGGCCACCGCCAGGGCATCCATGGCGCGCGACAGGGCCTCGGCGGCGCCCGTGGCGCCCTTGCGCGCGTCCGTCACGGCCCGATCCACGACGGCCGCGTACTCGGGCATCGTCGCGGCCTTGAGCATCAGGCTCGGATTCGTCGTGGCGTCGCGCGGCTGGTATTTCTGGATCGAGGCGAAGTCGCCGGTGTCGGCGACCACGACGGAATGCTGCTTGAGACCGGCAAGGAGGTCGTTCATGGTCGTTGCAGTACGCCACAGACCACGGCCGGCGGCAAGCACGCTGCAGCTCCCCGCCCCTCCCTGCCCCGTTCAGCAGGCCCGGCGCACCTCCTCCAGAGCCCCCGCCGGCCGCGGGCAGTCGTCGATCAACCGCGCCACCCACAGCTCCGCCGGATCGAGCAGCGCCAGGTCGCGGGTCTCGCGGGCCGCGCGGGCGATCGGAGCGCCGTCGCGAGCGTGGGTGACCATGACGGTGGGCCGATCGGGCGCCTCGCCGGCACCCACGACGATGGCCCGCTCGCCGCTGGAGAGCACCACGCGGCTGCCGGGCGGATAGAGGCCGACGCTGCGCACCAGGGCCGCCAGGGCGCCGGGATGGAAGCAACCCTCGTCCGCCAGCATGATCTCGAACGCGCGCCGCGGCGAGAGCGCCGTCTTGTAGGGACGGATCGCCGTCAGGGCCTCGAACACGTCGCACACGTGGATCAACTCCGTGGCGCGCCCGCTGGCGTGCCAGGGGGGAATCACGGGGTAGCCCTTGCGATCCTGGCGCAGGTGGTGGCCGAAGGCGGCGCCGATGCTGAGCGCGCCGACGTCCTCCTGCTCCAGCAGCAGCTCCGCGCCCAGTCGCGGGTGGTGGGAGACGATGCGGCGCTCCTCCTCGTCGAGGCGGCCGGGCTTGAAGAGGATCGCCTGGGGGATCTTCGACTTGCCCACGTCGTGCAGCAGCCCCGCGGTGCCGAGTTCCAGCAGGTAGCGCGGGTCGAGTTCCAGGGTCAGGCCCACCTGCACCGCGAGCAGCGCCACGCGCACGGAGTGGCCCACGGTGTAGCTGTCGTAGGTGGGATAGCGCACCAGCCGCAGCACGTCGTGCATGCGGCCGTCCGCGGACTTCAACAGCTCCTCCGCCACGCCGCGCGCGCCGTTGATGTCCAACGTCCCGCCGCCCGCGGCCTGGGCGTGGGCCTTGTCCACGGTGTCGAACAGCGACTGGTAGACCTCGGTCATCGACCCCGTCGTCAGCGGGTCGCCGGCCTCGTTCCAGGATTCCGTGCGCTGGAAGACGTGCTGACCGAACCAGTCGGCATCCTCGTAGGGCGGCGAGAGCTGAATGGCCTCGGTGGCGGCCTTGAGTCGCGCGCGGGCCTCCGCCAGGCTCGCCACCGGCTGGCGCAGTTCCGCGTACAGGTCCAGGAGGCCCAGCACGTCCTTCTCCGTGATCGGCGCGCGGAACAGGAAGCCCCCGCATTTCAGGCGCTCGGCAAAGACCAGGAGCTTGCTGCCCAGGAGCGTGGAACCGAACAGCATGCGCCCGTCGTGGACCAATCGGCCGTCGACCACCCCGAGGAAGAACACCTGGGCCCCGTCGGCCTCGATGCGCGCGGTGAGTCCGCGCACGAAGTCCGCCGCCGCGCACTGCACGCGCGGGTGGGTCCGATAGAACATGGAGCGCTGGCCCAAGGCCCCGATCAGCAGGCTGATCAGCTCCTCGTAGGTGTCCTGTGCTCGTTCTCGTTCCATGGACGGCGATTCAGGCGGCGCGCGCCCGTTCGATGGACTTGAGGGCCCTGGCCGCGGCCTGTCGGCAGGCAGCAGGCCAGGCCGAGAGCAGCAGGTGTCGCCGCTCGTCGAGGATGCGTCGCAGGGCGCGCAGCCCCTCCTTGCTTGGCTCGGCGGCCAGGGCCTCGATGGCGGGCACGACCCAGGCCTCCTCGGCCTCGGCCACGGACAGCGTCAGGATCCGGCGCGCCAGCACGCGGACCGCCTCGGCGCGCGTCGGGGCCTCGGCCTCCCGCAGGCTGCCGCGGCGGGCCAGATCGTAGAGCAGTTCGCGGCACGCCGCGTCGCAATGGACGAAGCCCTGGAACACGACGCCGCCGTTCCAGGGCGGCGGATTCGCCTTGAGACTCTCCAGCAGCCACTGGCCGGCGAGTTCGGCGTGCGGAGAACGCAGCAAGGCGGCGTAGAACATCGTCAGGCCCTCGCGCGGGCCCTCGAAGGCGAAGCGGGACACCTTTCCACCGGACAGGGCCGAAAGGCCCGCAAGCCGCATCATGCACAGGGGCATCCCGCCGGCCGGCAGCCGCGCCAATTGCTCCACGGCCCGGGTCAGGGTCATCTCGCTGGCGAAGCGAGGGCCCAGCAGGACCTGATTCGCCAGGTGCGGCCACAGCGGAGCCAGCCTGCCCGGGACGCAGTTGGACGCGCAATCCACGGCCGGGCGCAGCCAAGCCTCGGTGGCCTCGTCCCCGAGGGCGGCGGCCACGGCGGGCAGCGCGCGGTCCAGCGCGTGCTCGTTGCCGCAGGCGAGCAGAGCTGCGAGCGCGTGGAGCATGGTGCGCTCCTCCCTGTGCGTGCGCGGCCCTTGCAGCACGGCGGCCAGCCGCTCCGAGCAGCGCGATGCTTGGGCGTCGGATTCGACGCTCCCCACTTCCGTGAGCAGGATCGCGATCACTTCGCTGCGATCCTCGCGCTCCAGATTCGCCATGCTCTTCAGGCTGGGCTTGAGGGCTTCGAGCCGGCGATGCAGCTCCTCCAGGGAGAACTGGAACTCCTCCTGCGGGCCCAGATCCGCCTGCGCGTCCGGGTCTTCCTGGGGATCGCTCGTCTCGGCCGCGAGGGGCTCGGCACCGAGCACTTCCTTGGCCGCCTCGCCCATGGACTCGAGCATCAGGCGCGCCGACTCTGGATCGTCGCAGACCGCGCTGGCCTGCTCGATCGAGCGGAACATCTGCTGCAAGTCATCGGTTCCCGCGGCGTGCTTCAGGAAATCCGCGAGCGCGTGCTCCAGCGTCTGACCGGCCAGCAGCAAGACATCCTCCAGGGCGCGCTGGGCTTCCGCGGCGAGCGGCGTCCCCGACGGTGCCATGCGCTTCTCCACGCACTCCACCACGCGATGCATGGAACGATCGACCCATTGGCGGCACGTCGCCCGCGCGTCGTCGTCCAGGCCGGCCTGTTCCATGGGTCGACAGGCGGATTCCACCAGATCGGGGAGCTTGGCGCGGCTCGAGCCGGCCGCGGACCCGCCTCCAACCCGTCGCCCGAATTCCCGGTGTCGCACGCGGATCGTGGGCGGAAGATCCCCGAAGTCGATGGACTGCAGCGTGCGCGTCGAAGACAGGCGCTGGCTCACCATGCGCAAGCGACAGGCCAGCTGGTGCAGCTCCTCGGTCGTCGCCGACCTGTGGACCTCCAGTCGCAGGATGCCGAGTCGATCCAGTTCCCCGTGCAACTCCTCGATCGCAGGGTGCTCCAGGGACAGACTTCTGCCGCACAGGCTCAAGCGCCCCTGGGCGCACTCCAAGGAGAGCGGACCCTCGTCCCCGCACAGGTCCCGCAGGGCCCGGGCCACGCGTTCGCCGGCCTCCTGGCTGCGCAGGTGGTCGGCCGCATAGAGCGTGGCGACGGACTCCAGTCGGGCCAGGGCCTCGGCGAGTTCGACGGCCCTGTCCAGGAACTGCCCGGTATCGTGCACGTGGAAGAATTGACCGTGTTTCTCGTTCGAACGCCCGGACGCCCGAGCAGTATCGGTCGCCCTCCGCGCCGAGATGAGCGGGCCGCTCCATGGACGTTCGAGGCGAGGCGGCTCGACCTGCCGCCCGGAAAGAACTTCCCACCCCCCGCCGACGGCCCCGGCCGGGGTGAGCGGGCTCTCCCTGGCCGGGGCTGCTAGCGGTCCGTTGAAGAAGTCCCGTAGCGAGGCGAAGCGCGCGGTCGCGACGCAAGGAGGGCGACGAAGGGACGGCAGAGGCGGCCTTCCTGGCCGCTGAGCACGGCCCGACGAGCCCGACGCCGCAGCGCGACTGCGCGCGAAGCCGCAGTAGGGACTTTTTCAACGGGCTGCTAGGCTCTCCCGGTGCAAACCCGACTTCCCGCGATTCTGGTGGGAGTGCTGCTCCTCTCCGCCGCGGCCGCCGCACAGGCGCCGCGGGCGATTTTCGACGGCGCCTCGCTCAAGGGCTTCGAGGGCGACCTGTCCCGCTGGTGCGTCGAGAACGGCGAGCTCGTGGGCCGCTCGACCGCCGCGCAGCCGCTGGAGCGCTCCACCTGGCTCCTGTGGCGCGGCGGCCTGCCGGCCGACTTCAAATTCGAGTTCGACTACCGCCTCACGGGCGGAAATTCCGGCGTGCAATTCCGCAGCAGGGACGAGGGCGACTTCCAGGTGGCCGGCTACCAGGCCGACCTCGAGGACGGACCGGATTGGACCGGTTGCCTCTACGAGCAGGGCGGACGGGGCGTGTGCGCGCGGCGCGGTCAAACGGTGCGCTTCGACGCCGACGGCTCCAAGACGGTGCTCGATCTGGCCGACGGCGCGCGCCTCCTGGACCACGTGCACAGCCGCGAGTGGAACCACGGCACGATCGTCGCGCGCGGAAGCTCCATCGCCATCGCCATCAACGGCGTGCCGATGACCAGCGTCACCGACCTCGATCCGGCGCATTTCTCCGCCCGCGGCCTCCTGGCCTTCCAGCTCCACCAGGGCCCGCCGATGGAGGTGCGCTTCAAGAACCTGCTCCTGACGGAATACGACCGCCCCGCGCAGCCCGACGGCCGCCAGCGGCCGCAGTGGATCTGGACCAGCAAGGACGCGGGCCAGAACGAGGTCGCGTTCTTCGAGAAGCGCTTTCGCCTGGAGCGCCTGCCCGCGGCCGCGCGACTGGCCGGTTCCGCCGACAACTTCTTCGAGGTCCACGTCAACGGCGCGCGCGTGCTGGAGCACGACGATTGGGAAGCGCCCGTCTACGCCGACGTGGCAAAGCACCTCCAGGCGGGTGACAACACGATTTCGATCCGCGCCGAGAACGAGGGCGGCCCGGCGGGCATGCACTGCGCCCTGGACCTTGAATTCGCCGACGGCTCCTCGCGCCGCATCGCCAGCGACACGACCTGGCTCGCCACCCCCAGGGACCCGGGGCCTTCCCAGGAGGTCGAACTCGTTCCCTGGCAGCCCGCGGTGAGCCTGGGCGATCTGGGCACCGGCGTGTGGGGCGAGCGACCGGCGCCCGTCCTGTTCACCGCCGTGGGCGCGCTCTCCGCCGAGGAACTGAAGCTGCCGGAGGGTTTCCGCGCCGAGTTGCTCTACAGCGTGCCGAAGCGCACCCAGGGCTCCTGGGTCGCCATGTGCTTCGACGACCGCGGTCGCATCCTCGCCAGCGACCAGTACGGCCCGCTGTACCGCGTGACCCTCGCGAACGGCGCGGTCTCGCACGTCGAGGAACTCGCGGGGCTGCCCGGACGCGCGCACGGATTGCTGTACGCCTTCGACGCGCTGTACGTGGTCGTCGCCGACGGCGGCGGCGAGTTCCAGTCCGGCCTGTGGCGCGCGAAGCGCCGCGGTGACGACGGCTTCGGCGAGCCCGAACTGCTCAAGGCCTTCGAGGGGGACGGTGAGCACGGTCCCCACGCGGTCGTGCTCTCGCCGGACAAGCGCTCGCTCTACGTCGTCGGCGGCAACCACACGCAAGTGCCGGAGCCGCTCGCGCGCTCGCTCGTTCCCCTGTGTTGGGGCGAGGACCAACTGCTGCCCCAGCACGCCGATCCCAACGGCCACGCGGTCGGCATCGTCGCGCCCGGCGGTTGGATCTGCCGCACGGATCCGGACGGCAGGTCCTGGGAGCTCTTCGCCGCCGGCTTCCGCAACGCCTACGACATGGCGTTCGACCAGGACGGCGAGGCCTTCACGTTCGACTCCGACATGGAGTGGGACATGGGCCTGCCCTGGTATCGCCCGACGATGATCGAACACGTGGTCGCGGGCGGCGACTACGGCTGGCGCACGGGCTCGTGGCGCTGGCCCGCGTACTACCCCGACAGCCTGCCGGGCGTCGTCGACATCGGCGCCGCGTCCCCGACGGGCGTGTGCTTCGTGCCCGAGGGCTCGGACTTTCACACGCCGAATGGGGGCCGACTCCTGGTCGGCGACTGGGCCTACGGGAAGATCTACTCCGTGGCGCTGCACAAGGACGGCGCCTCCTACGGCGGCTCGTTCGAGTCGTTGATCGAAGGCAAGCCCCTGCCGGTCACGGACATGGAATTCGGGCCCGACGGAGCCCTGTACTTCCTGGTGGGCGGACGGCGCACGCAGTCGGCCCTGTACCGGATCAGCGGCAAGGCGACGCGCGACTCCAAGAACCCGCCCGGGAGCGGCGGGCAAGACGAGCAGCGGGCGGACGCGCGACGCCGGATGGCGCGGCTCGTCGTCGAGCGCGAGCCGGGCGACCCGGCGATGAGCGTCGACCTCCTCGATTCGAACGACCGGTTCCTCCGCTACGCCGGACGCGTCGGGCTCGAACTGGGTGACCCGCTGGCCTGGACCTCGCGCGCGCTGACACTCACGGGCACGTGGGCGCCGATCGAGGGCTTGATCGCGGTCGCGCGCCGCGCGCCGCCGTCGATGCGGGATCGAGCCCTGGATGCGTTCGAGAAGCTGCCGTTGGAGAAACTCCGTGAGGACGAGCTGCTCGGCGCCCTGCGCGCCCTCCAGCTCGTCTGCATCCGCCTCGGCGATCCCCAAGGCTCCCAGGCCGCGCGCATCGAGAAGCGTCTCGACGCGCTGTTCCCGCACCCGAGCGACTTCGCGAACCGCGAACTGTGCCAACTTCTGGTGCGCCTGAAGTCTCCCGCGGTCGCAGGTCAGGCGCTGGAACTGCTGGAGCGCGCGACCTCCAAGGAGCAGCAGATCGCCCTGGCCTGGGCCTTGCGTTCCAAGTCGGGCGGCTGGACCGTTGACGAGCGCCTGCGCTACTTCCGCTGGATGAACCAGAACGCCGCCGCCTGGTCGGGCGGACACAGCTTCGCCAAGTACCTGGACAATTTGCGCGACGACGCGATCGCGAGCCTGGATCCCGAGGAAACGCGCCTGCTCGCCGCGCTGCTGGACAAGCCGCGGCCCGTGGAGGCTTCCTCCTCCGCGCCGCCGCGCCCCCTGGTGCGGCGTTGGACCCTGGACGAGCTCCTGCCGGTCGCCGCCAGCGCGCGCAAGAGCCGCGACTTCAGCCGCGGAGCGCAGCTGTTCCGCGAAGCGCGCTGCCTCGAATGCCACCGCATCGCCGGCACCGGCGGCGGCTCGGGCCCCGACCTCACGGGCGCCGGCAGCCGTTTCGGCGACCGGGACCTCTTGGAGGCCGTGCTCGAGCCCTCGAAGGTGATCTCCGACCAGTACCAGGACACCGAGGTGCTCACCCGCGACGACCGCCAGTACGTGGGCCGCCTCGAGCGCCTTCCCCAGGGCGGCGTGCGCCTGTGGCCCGCCGACGCGCCCGAACCGATCGCGGTGGACGCCGAGGAGATCGAGCTCTTGCGGCCCTACGCCACCTCGCGCATGCCCACGGGCCTGCTCGACACGTTCACCGGCGACGAGCTGGCCGACCTGATCGCCTACCTGCGCTCAGGTGCCAACCGCGACGACCCGAGCTTCGAGCGGAAGAAGTAGGCGCCCTCCGTTCCGTCGACGGCCAGGAGCCCCGCGAGGAACGGGCCCAGCGCCTCGGCGGGGCGGGATGTGGCGCCAGGAACTGGTTCCCGCCCGCATCGCCCTCGGCCTGGAGTCGAAGCCGTGGTGGCTCGCGGCCTCGCCTGCGGTGCTCACCGGCGGGCACGCACGGCGGCGCGGGCGGACTCCAGGGCCTCACGGCCGCGGGCGTCGTCGGGCCGCTGCGCCACGTACCACTCCAGCTCGGCCAGGGCCTCGTCCGCACGATCGAGTTCCAGGAGCCGCAGCGCCCGTTGAAAGCGCGTCTCGGGCTTGACGCGGCCGGTGGCGATGGCGAGCCGCACCGCCTGCTCGGAATACTCCGCGGCGCGGCGCTGGTGCTCCTCCGCCTGCCCGGGCTCCAGTTGGGCGAGCATGTCGTGGACCCGGGCGAGCCGCGTCGCGAAGCGTGGATCGTCGGAGGCCGCGAGTCCGCGCCGGAAGAGCCCCTCGGCCTCGCGCAGTCCCGCGGCGATCCGGGCGGGCGCCTCTGCCTCGAAGGCCCTGCGGGCCCGTTCGTTGCCCAGCGACAGGTTGGCGACCACGTGATCGGGCTCCCTGGCCAGCACGTGACTCCACAGGCTCTCGGTGCCCTGCCAGACGGCGGATTGAGCGCGGGTCGACGCGCCGAGCAGGGCCGCCAGGAGGAACAGCAGGGGCCAGGCCAAGCGACGTGCACCCGCCGCCCACCGCAGCACCGCACCGGCCAGCGCCAGGGAGAAGGCGAACCCGTGCAAGTAGGTGTAGCGATCGGCCACGAGCTGGGGCCCGGCCTGGAAGAAGCCCAGCACCGGCGCCACGCAGAACACGGAAACCAACGCCGCCGCCGCGAATCCGGGCAATCGGCGTCGCGCGAGGAACACGAGGAGCGCCGCGGCCGGGACCGCCAGGGCCGGGACCAGGAAGCGCGGATTCCCCGGAGAGATCTCCGCGGGCAGCTCCACCAGGGCGATCAGGTCCGTGGGGACCACGGACTTCCAAAGGTAGAAGCACAGTCCGTAGCAGGCCTGCAGCGCGCGCTCCACGAGCGTGTGCTCCGCGAGCCCCGGCTGGGCGTCCTCCAGGGAGGCCTGGGCCCGGGCCGCGAGCACGGCGGCACCTGCGGCCAGCACCAGGAACGGCCCCTTCTCCCACAGCGAGCGGCCGAGCGCTCGCGGGCCGAAGGGCGCCCGCGCGAGCGGATGGAAGTCGAGCACCACGAGCACCGCGGGCAGCACCATGCCCCAGGCCTTGGCCAGCAGCGAAACGGCGAGCAGGGCCAGGCTGGCGACGAAGAGCCACGCTCCGCCGCGCCGCTCCGCCTCCCCGTGCAGGGGCCGCCCCTCCGCCCACAGCACGTAGACGTAGGCCGAGAGAAGCAGGGGAACCGCCGACAACACGTCGCGCCGTTCGGTGATCCAGGCCACGGATTCGACGCGCAGCGGATGCAGCGCCCACAGCAGGCTGGCCGCCAGGGCCGCCGCGGCCACCGCGTGCGCCCCCGGCCGCGGGCCCGGTCCCCGGGCGGCCCGCAGCAGTCGCTCGGCCAGCAGGCCGAAGGCCACGGCCCCCAGGGCGTGGAGCCAGAGATTCGAGCGGTGGCAGCGCGTTGCCGCCGAGTCGCCGAGCTGGCCCTGACCGCCGGCCTCCGGGCTCCCGCCCGTCAGGCCCGGGCCCTCCACCGGCTCACCGCTGACGTCCAGGGCCAGCGACGCCCAGGAGAGCGGCTGGAAGTGGCCCATGTGCGTGGTCCAGAGGCCCCAGCGAAAGGCATGGACCGGTCCCTGGCGCAGTTCCGGGTTGGCGGCCACGGCCTGGACGTCATCCCACTGCAGGAACTTCCCCGGGAGCGCCGGCGCGAAGGCCCACAGGACGCCCGCGAACGCGCAGAGCGGCAGGGCGATCAGGAACCACCACGGCGGCGCGGCCCTCGGCTGTTCCTCGACCATCGGGCCCAGTCTCCGCGTCCCGGCCCCCGATCGCAACTTCCAGCCTGCCGTCGGTGCCGCGGACTCAGTGCTCGGCGCCGATCCGGCGACTCAGGACCTGGAACGGACGGCGCAGCCAATCCCTCGCCCGGTCCTTCTGCTTCTCGCTGAACCGTCCGAACAGGCGACAGCCCAGGAGCGTGAGGCTGAAGAGCAGCAGCACGGAAAGTCCGGAGCGCGGCTCGAGGGGCAGGCACGCCGCCAGGCACTGCAGCAGCGGCAAATGAAACAGGTAGATCGAGAAGGTGTACCCCGCCCAGTCCCGGATCATGGGCGCGCAGGGTTCGAGCACGCGGGTCCAGCGCTCCGAGCAGCCGTGGAAGCCGATGAAATGCAGGGCCACCAGCGGGCCGATCACGAAGCTGGAAAGGAACTCGTTCGACCAGCGCAGCGCGTCGTAGTGCTGGCCCAGGTGGGCCGTGCTCCAGCGCGCCAGCACCGCGGGGCCGTCGAAGCCGCGGAACAGGCCGTAGCAGAGGAGCGAGCCCAACCAAAGGCAAGCTCCCACGCGCGGCCCCACGGGCCGTGTGGTGTTGACCCGCTGAACCCACAGCCCGAGCAGCCAGACGGGAAACAGCAATAGGATCTTCGGGCCCAGGATCGCCGCGGCGACGAGCAGGGTCGCGGCGCGCGTCCTCCCGCGCAGGTACCAGGCCGCGGCGAACAGCACGTAGTACCCGAACTCGTACCCCAGGGACCAGTAGGGCCCGTTGCTGAAGAGTCGCGTCGAGCTGAACCAGAGTTCATTGGTGAACGTGGCGGCCGTCAGCACGCGCAGGAGCGGCTCGCTCCCCTGGTACACCGCCGGCGTGTAGAGCTCGGGCGCAAAGGCCAGTCCGATGCGATCGAGCACGAGGGTCAACGCAATGGCGGGCAACGCCACGGACCACAGCCGCGCGAGGCGATGCAGGGCGAAGGTCGACAGGTCGCGATCGCGCGTGGCGGCCGTGTGGGCGATCACGTAGCCCGAGAGCACGAAGAACACCATCACCGCGTCGTTGCCGAAACTGCGCAGGGGCTCGAGCCTTCCGCCGGAGAAGCGCGGATAGGCGAGGTGCGTCAAGAGCACCATCACCGCGGCTCCGAAGCGAACGATGTCGAGATAGAGGGATGTCGGTCGATTCAAGGGCGAGAGACCGGCCGGCCTTGGGCCGAATCGGGTTCGGCCAAGGGATCGGCCGCGCGCCCGGCGCCGCTGAATGCGCGGACGGATTGCCGCGGGCAGCGTGGCGAACCGCCCGTCTTGGGGGGCGCGAGCGCGGCTTCGCGGCGCCGAACGACGCCCCCTGCGGGCGGCGGGGGGTGGCGACCAGGCCCGGGAGCTTTCCGGACCCGTCGGCAACCGGACAAGCAGGCGGGCCGTGCGCGGAGTCTTCCGCGCACGGCCCGCTTCGACGCCGCAGGGCGCGTCAGTCCAACCTCACAGGATCGTGTACTCCAGTCCGTCCGAAAGCGTGGAGTTGATCGGCGCCGGGTAGCCGTTGTCGCGGCCCCACCACTGGCAGTTGACCAGCGTTCCGGGCACGCTCAGGGCCGGCAGCGGATTGCCACCGAGCAGGCCGCGGGCAAAGGCGTTCATGTCGATCGCGTACACGCCCGAGCAGTCGTTCCCCGTGGGATTGCCGCCCGAGTTGGCGCCGGTCGAGCGCCGGACCGGGGCCGCCACGCACATCGTGCCGGCCTGGAACGGAACCGAGGCGCGGCCCGTGACGCTGTAGAGCAGGAGACCCGGCCGGTTGTTGAGCACGTCGACGGCGCTCACGGTGAAACCCGACGTGGCGGTCGAGCTCGGAATGCCCGCGTAGGAAATCGCCGGCAGGCAGCTCAGGGAGTTGAGCTTGGCGACGCAGTAGGTCACCGGCAGGTCGGGGATCGTGACCACCCAGGCCTGGCGCTGATTGGCCGCGTCCATGCCGTGGCCGTACATCAGGCGGCCGTCGGAGGAGATGCCGGCGACCCACTCGATGGTCCAGGTGGCCACCTGGGGCGCACCGTTGGCCACGAGGTAGTCCTGGAGCAGCATCATCGGGCTGCCTTCACGCGAGAGGAACGGCGGCCGCAGGGCGCCCGGCCCGAAGGCGGCCACGCCGGAGTAGCCCACCACGGTGCGGCCGTCGCCGCTGATGCCGGTCGGCTCCGTGCCGTGGGTACCCCAACCGAAGGGATCGACGGGCGTCGTCCCCAGGTCGGCGATGCCGTTGATCGCGTCCCAGCGGAAGGCGTGCAGTTCGGGCCAACCGGAGGGCGTGGACAGCCCGGTGGAGGACTCGCCGGCCACGTGGGATCCGGTCGCGCTCACGGCCCAACCCTGGCTCGGGCCGTTGATCGGATCCGCCGGATCCAGGCAGCCGGTCAGCTGCGGGACCAGGTTGTTCCACACGACGCCGCGCCACTGGCCGGAGACCGGGTCGGAGTCGAAGCCGGTGATCGTCGTGCCGTCGGCTGAAATGGCGTCGGCGCGCGAGTCGCTCGGGGGACCCTGGAACACGCCGAGGTCGACCATGCCGTTGACTGGATCCCAGCGGAAGCCGTGGGCATTTTGGGCGGTGATCCAGCCCAGGCCGACGACGACGGAGCCGTCCGCGCTCATGTCATGGGCCGAGCTGACCGAGGTGCCGCTCTGGCTGATGAGCCCGCCGAGGAAGGTCCACTGGCCGGTGGCCGCCGACCAGCGCGCCGCCACGTCGTTGCCGTTGGTGTCGGGCAGCGTGCCGCAGACGAACAGGCCGCCGTTGGAGACGGAATAGCTGGTGAAGGCGCCCGCGGTGCCGGGGATCGCCGTCCAGGTCGGGTTGCTGGTGGTCCACAGGTAGGCCTGCCCCCCGGATGTGCCGACCACGGCGCTGCCGTCCGCCGACATGTCCTGGACATCGAGGAATCCGCCCGGAGTGCCCAGGGACTGGAAGGAGACCTGGGCGGAGCCCGCCAGGGAGAGGCCCGCCAGGGCGAGGGCGCCGGCCGCGCATTGCATCTTGTTGTTCATCGATTCGGGCGGCTTGGAGACCGCGGGTTCATCAAAGGGAGTTCCGTTGGGGGTGGACCACGCATTCCCGGGGGTGGCCGCACAGTTGGGACACGAGTTGTCCCCCTCTCCAGCGTCGACCGGTCCCGGGCGTTGGTCGCAATTCCCGAAAAACCCGGCTTCCACCCCGGAGCGCGACGGTTCCCGGGCCGGCTCCCGGCTGCCCGAAGGCTACCCCACGCCTGATCACGGGCCGGCGAGCATCCGTCCCGAATTGTGGATGTAAAGCCTTATGATAGAAGGTCTTATGCTCGTCCGGCGAGGCTCCCGGGAGCCAGGATCAGGGCTTCGGGGCCTTCAGGTGAGCCGACAGGCGGGCCAGGGCCAGGAACAGGCGCCCGCGGGACTGGGACTCCGTGCATCCGAGCCTCTCGGCCACGTCCCCATGGGTCAGGCCGTCGATGTGGATCATGCGGATGATCCCCCGGTCCTTGTCCGTGAGCCGGTCGAGACCCGCCGCGAGCCGGCTGATGTCCTCGCGCAGCATGGCCTCGCCGCTGGGCGAGCCCAGGGTGCGAACCAGCTTGGCGATCTCCGCGATCTGCCACTCCTGCGAAAGGTCGGCCTCGCGGGCGATCTGGTCGCGCTTGCGGGCCCGATAGAAGCGCCGCCGATCGATCAGCTTGCGCAGCGCCGCCTGCAGGAGCCACTTGCGGAAGGCCGCCTCGCCCTGGAATTCGAACCGTTCCCGAGACTGCAACACCTCGCGGCAGATGGACTGCACCAGGTCCTCGCAGGACTCGCGCTGGGCGAGCCCCGCTCCCATGTTCTTCTGCACGTAGGACTCGAGTTCGGCGAGGTGGCGCTCGAGGAGCGACTCCAGGGGCGGGCCTGCGGGTTCGGGGAGGGCCATGGCTCGTTCGGCGCCCCAGGGGCCCTGCGCACCTCTCGGTACGGGGGCCCGGGGCGGCGCGGACAAGTCCAGGATACCGGGTGCCTCCAACCCGGGAGCCCCTTCGGTGACCCCAAGGCTCGCAGGGGCGGCGAGCCTCCATGGGCGCGCAGCCTGCGCCTAAGGTGTTTCCCAGTCGCCGCTTAGGGCAGGCTCGCGCGGCCTTCGCGGCCCAGGGGAGCCAGGGGACCGCGGAGCCCTCCGTGCCCCGGGGGTGGGGCGGGCCGCGACGGCGCCGGCCAGGGCCATGGGGACGGCACGTTTCAGGCCCGAGGCATGGAATCAGGGCTACCCTTGCCAAGGAAGATGCCGGACGCCCAGCAGGATGCACGCCCCGGGGATGAGCTGCTCGACGAGCTGCTGGTGGACCTGCTCGGACGCCTGACCGAGGGCGAGGAGGGGGCCGTCGAGGCCGCGTGCGCCCGTCACCCCGAGCTGGCCGCCGAGATCCGTGCACGTCTGGCCGCCCTGGGGGAGCTGAACCTCCTGCCCAGCGACGCGGCGGCCATGGCGTTCCCCGAGCGCCTGGGCGACTTCCGCCTGCTGCGGCGCCTGGGCGGTGGCGGCATGGGCGTGGTGTACGAGGCCGTGCAGGAGTCGCTGGGCCGCGTGGTGGCCCTCAAGCTGATCCGGCCGGAGCATCTCTACTTCGACAAGTCCCGGGAGCGCTTCCGCCGTGAGACCGACGCCGTGGCGCGGCTCTCCCATCCGGGCATCGTGACGATCCACACGGTCGGCGAGGCCCAGGGCACGCCCTATTTCGCCATGGAGTTGATCCGCGGCGCGACGCTCGCGCAGGTGATCGAGCAGGTCGCCGGCATCGCTCCCGAGAGCCTCCTGGGCTCGGACCTGCGCGCGGCCGTGCGCTCCGTGGCCCCGGACGAAACCGACCGCGGCGGGGATCCGCTGCCCGAGCTGTTCGCGGGCAGCTGGTCCGAGGCCTGCACGCGAGTGATCCTGCGCATGGGCGACGCGCTCGTGCATGCCCACGGCCGGGGCGTGTTGCACCGCGACATCAAGCCCTCGAACATCGCCGTCACCGCGGACGGGCGCGTGGTGCTGCTCGACTTCGGTTTGGCCGGACTCGAGCACGAGCTGCGACTGACCGCCAGCGGATCGGCCCTGGGTTCGGTGCTGTACATGGCGCCCGAACAACTCAGCGGCAGCTCCGACAAGATCGACGAGCGCACGGACGTCTACGCGCTGGGCGTGACGCTCTACGAGTTGCTCACGCTGCGCGCCCCCTACGGCGGTTCGGACTCCGAACAGGCCCGCGCGGCGATCCTGGAAGGGCGTCCGCCGCCGATCCGGCTGCGCCAGCGCAACGTCTCGCGGGACCTCGAGCTGGTCTGCCTCAAGGCGATGGATGCCGACCGCACCCGGCGCTACGCCACGATGGAGGACTTCGGCGAGGACCTGCGCAATGCGCTGGAGGGCCGCTCGATCCGGGCGCGGCCTCCCACGGCGGCCTACCGCCTGAGGCGCTGGGTCCGCGCGCACCCCGCCACCACCACCGCCGTCGCGGCGGCTGCCTTGATGGTGCTCGTGCTGCCCACGCTGCTCTACCTCCAGCAACGCTCCAACAACGACTCCTTGCAACAGGCGCTCGAGGCGGAGAAACGGTCGCGACAACTGGCGGCGGACGAGGGGGAGCGTGCCAACGCCCGCGCGCGCGAGGCCGACGAAGTGGCGAATTTCCTGGTCCAGCTGTTCGCGGCCTCGGACCCCTACAGCGCGGGACGGCGCGACGTCACCGCCCGCGAGCTGCTCGCCGACGGCCTGGCGCGCGTGGAGACGGACCTCTCCAACCAGCCGGAACTGCAAGCCAACCTGTTCGAGCGCATCGGAGCGTCCTACACCAACCTCGACCTCTATTCGCAGGCGATTCCGCCCCTGCAGCGTGCGCTCGAGTTGCGCCGCTCGCTCAACGGCGACGGTGCGATCGAAACGGCTTCGACCAGGGTCCTGCTGGCGTCCGCCACGCGGCTGACCGGCAAGCCCGGCGGCGCGGCCCTGTTGCGCGAGGCCCTGCTCGTCTTCGAACGCGAGCCCACTCTGGGCCCCGCGGGACTGATCAACACCTACACGCTGCTGGCGGCCTGCCTGATGGATGAAGGCGCGGTCGACGAGCCGCTGGACCTCTTGGCCCATGCGCGCGTGCTGGCCTCCGAGGTTCCGGACGGAGACGACGAGGAGCTGAAGTGGATGGTGGCGAACATGCTGGCGAGCACGTACCAGCGCCTCGGCCGGCACGGGGAAGCGGAAAGCGTGGCGCGCGAAGCCGTGGCACTGACCCAGGGACGGGGCCCGCGCGCCCGGCCCTGGCAGGTGGCCAGCTTGAGCACCCTGGGCCTGGCGCTCACCGGGGCGGGACGGCTGGTGGAGGCCCGCTCGGTCTACGAGGAGCTGATGCCGCAGGCCCGGTCGTTCTACGGCGACGGCAACGTGGTCTACGCGCAGATGCAGATCGACCACGCGATGCTGCTCGCCCGCCTGGGAGGGGGCCCGTCCCTGGCGGACGCCCTTCTGCCCCCGTTCCAGGTCCTGCGCACCCAACTGGGACCCGCGGACCGGACGGTGCTCCAGGCCTTGGAGCCACTGATCGAAGCCCTGCTGGTCGAGCAGCGTGCGGAGGAGGGCGCCCGCCTGCTGCACGAGACCCTGGATGCGCTGTCGAGGGCCGAGCTGCCGGACGCCGCGGGGCGCTCGCGGGTGCTCCACCTGTTGGGTCTGGTCGCCTTCTCCGAGGGCGACCGGGTCGAACTGACGCGCCTGCTGCGCGAGTCCCTGGCGTTGGCCCGCGAGAGCGGCCTCCACGACGACGGCTCGGCCCGGGCGCTGCTGGCCTATGCCCGGGTCGACGATCCCGACGGTCGCGGCGAGGCCGTCGGTCTCGCCGAGTCCCTGTTGGATTCCCCGTCGCTGCAGGCCGCGGCGATCGCGCGCTACGCCCTGGTGCGCCTGGCCCTGGCCGAGGGTCGCGACGAGGACGTCCAACGACTGCTCGACGGCCTGCCGGCGACCGACGCCGCGCAGGTGCCCTGGGCGGTGTGGGCCCTGCGGATCCGGCGGGGGGAGTGGCTGCTGCGGAACGGCGACACGGCCGCCGGCTGCGCGCTGATCGAGCCGGGGCTCGTCGAGCTCGAAGCCGCCCTGGGCTCGCGGCACCCGGAGTCGGTCGAAGCACGCGCGCGTCTCGAAGCCAGCGGCATGGGCGAGGCCTGCAGGAAGCTCGCCGCCGGCTCCGGACGTTGAGGGCTGCGAGGCCCCGGGGGAACGAACCGGGGGCCAGTGTCCACGCGCCGGGCCTCAGGTTCCTTTCGGCGCGGTTGCCGCGAGCCTCCATCCGAGCAGGCCGCCGCCCGGGAAGGAACTTCGAGACATCCTTTGCTCCAGTGCGGGCCAGCGCCCCGCGAGCGCCGGAGGAAGGAACAGGGCGCTCCGCGTGCGCTCCACCCGGGCACCGGCGCGGACGACGAGAGAGGCGAGTTCGCTCCGAGTGTGAAAGCGCGCCTTGGAGAAGATCGGGTGGCCCAGGCGGCCGGAAAGTCGGCGCCGCAAGCCCAGCCAGGAATGCCGCGAGATCGCGAGCACGGCCACGGGCCCGCGGGTCACGCGACAGGCCTCGCGCAGGAATTGCTCGGGGTCGGGCACGAACTCGAGCACCGAGATCGCGAAGGCGCCGTCGAAGGCGCGATCGGCGAAGGGCAGGCAGAGTCCGTCGGCGCAGACCGCGGGCACGCGCTCGCGGGCCCGTGACAGCATCGACAAGGAAGGGTCGACGCCCGTCACGCGGAAGCCCGCCTGGGCCAGGAAAGCCGAGAAATGCGCGGTGCCGCAGCCGATTTCCAGCACCGACGACCCAGGACCCAAGGGGGCCAGGAGCTCCAGGATCAGCTCGCGCTCGATCCTGTCCGCGATCCGACCGTAGGGGGTGGCGTACCAGGATTCGTAGCGCGCGACGACGTCCTCGCGCTCGAAGGGACCGGGTTGGGAGGGACTCGACACGGCCCCATCCTCGCGCGCGCCGCGCAGCGGGCAAACTCTTCCCTTGGGGGCCGATTCGTCCCGGTGGGCCTGGAGACGGCCCGGCCCCGGACGGAGAGGAAGTCGAGCCGCGGCGCGCCAGCCGATGGGCGGCCTTTGTCATGGGCTGGTAGGCTTCCTTGGATCCGGCGCCCGGCCCCAGGCCGCGGCCCACCCCCTGGCCGTCTACCCACCTCGATCCTCATGAATCGCCTCGCGCCGGCCCTGCTCGCGACCCTCGCCCCGCTCGCCCTGCTCGTTCTGGCGGGTCCCGCCGCCGCGGCGCAGACCGCCGCCGATCCCCAGTCAGCCGTCGAGCGCTGGCGCGATGTCCACGGTGGGTCCTGGACGGCCGAATTCGACGTGCGCACGGGATACGTCTCCTCGCTCTACGGAGGGCATACGGAGGCCTCTCTCTCCCTGCGCGACGATCGCGGCGCCCTGGAGAGAGCGCGAGAGATCGTCGTGGCCACGGCCCACCTCACGGGCATTTCCCCCGCGACCCTGGTGGACGAGGGCGCGGTGTACCTGCCGCTCTCCCACGCGGGTTCCAGCGACAAGTACACGGCGAGCTTTCGCCAGAGGATCGCGGGGGTGCCGGTGGTCGGCGCCGGCGTCCAGGTGCTGATGGACCTGCAGGGCCGGGCCCTGTCCGTGGACAGCTCGGCCGTTCCCGGGGCGGAGTTCGCCGCCACGACCCCCACCCAGGATCCGGCGCGCGTTCGCGCCCGGGCCCTGGAGGCCTTCCGGCGCATCGCCGGGGTCGAGGGCACGCTCGCCGGCGAGTCGCGCGTGGTGCTCGACTCCGTCGCGGGTCCGGGCCTGCTCCGGGCCGCACTGGCCTGGGAGGTGGACGTCTTCGGCGAAATTCCCGGCGCGGCCCCCCGCGGACTCACGCTGCGAATCTCGGACGCCGATCTCTCGCTGACGAGCCAGGTGGAGCTGGTCCACACCTGCGACGTCACCGGCACGGTCTTCACGCGCCTGACGCCCGGCACGCTGCCCGACCTGCCCGGGAATCCCACGGTGCAGGTGCCGCTGGCCCACGTGGTCGTGCAGACGCCCCAGGGCAGCGCCACCACGGACATCAACGGCAACTTCAACATCGTCGGTGCCACGGCGCCCCTGAGCGGCAGCGTCAGCTACGACGGGCCGTTCACCACGCCCGTCAACTCGGCCGCGGCAACCTACTCCCTGCCGATCACGCTCGCTTCACCCAGCGGCAACTCGGTGGTGATGAACTCACCGGCCGCGGCGGTGTACACGGCGGAAGCCAACTCCACCTATTGGATCGGCCGACTGCGCGATTGGATCCGCGCCGTGAACCCGCTGGACAGCAAGGCGGACTTCGATGCGACCTCGAACGTCAACCTGGCGCAGACGTGCAATGCCTACTACGCCGGGACGTCGGTCAACTTCTTCTCCGCGGGCGGCGGCTGCGTCAACACTTCCTACTCGACGGTCATCGCCCACGAGATGGGCCACTGGCTCAATGACCGCTATTCCTCGGGCAACGGCGGCGACGGCTTCGGCGAGGGCAACGCGGACAACTGGGCCACGTTTCTGACCGACCAGCCCGTCGTCGGGGAACAATTCGCGGGCGGCGGCGCCATTCGCACCGGGCTCAACAACAGGCCCTTTTGCGGCGACAGCAACGGAGGCTGCTACGGCGAGGTGCACGCCGACGGCGAAGTCCTGATGGGCGCCCTGTGGAAGCTGCGCGCGAGGCTGAAGAACTCGCTGGGCGCCGGCGCGGGGAGCCTGACCAGCGATCTGCTCTTCAACAGTTGGATGAACGCGTACAACGACGGGCAGATCAAGACGATCGTGCGCACGCATTGGCTGGTGCTCGACGACGACGACGGGGACATCAACAACGGCACGCCGCACTTCAACGACATCGACCTGGGCTTCCGCGACCAGGGCTTCCCGGCCTATCCCGTCCTGCCGGTGAGTCTCACCGGCGTGACCCAACTGCCCGGCACGACCAACGAAGCCGGCCCCTACGTGGTCACCGTGCAGGCCTCGGCGAATGTGGCCCCGCCCCTGATCGGGCCCCAACTCTTCTGGCGCGTGGACGGCGGGCCCTACACGGCGATCAACATGACGCCCCTGGGCGGGAATCAGTTCTCGGCCGCGATTCCGGGGCACCCCTCGCCGGCCAAGATCGAGTACCACCTGCGCGCCACGGATTCCCTGGGCTCCGTGGGGGTCTCCCCCTCGGGCGCGCCGACGACCACCTACCGTTTCGTGATCGGCGAGGAGCGCGTCTACTACGCAGACCATTTCGACAACTTCACGGGTTGGCAGGCGGGCGCGACCGTCGGCGCCAACGAATGGCAATTCCAGCTCCCCGCGGGATTCGGCGGCGACCCCGCGGCCCCGCGCACCGGCACCCGCTGCTGGGGCACGGACCTGAGCCCCACCGGCGACGGGCTCTACAGCGCGAGCACGTCGACCTTCCTGCAATCCCCCTACATCGACCTCTCGGCGTGCCCCAATCCCAGGCTGCGCTTCCAGCGCTGGCTCACCGTAGAGCGCACGCCCTTCGACGTGGCGCGGGTGCTGGTGAACGGGCAGGTGATCTGGCAGAACAGCTCGGCGGCCGACACGCTGGACGTGGGCTGGGGCGAGGTGGAATACGACCTGACCGCCGCCGCCGCTGGGAATCCGTTCACGCGCATTCGCTTCGAGCTCGCGAGCGACGGCCAGATCCAGAAGGGCGGTTGGAACGTCGACGACGTGGAGATCGTCTCCCTGGCGGCCGTCGGGCAGGGATGCCTGGATCCCCTGGCGTACTGCGCGGGCAAACTGACCTCCCAGGGCAGCCTGCCGAACCTCGGCACCACGGGCGCGCCGAGTCTCGCCCTGCAGAACTTCGTGCTGGAACTGCGCGAGGCCGTGGCCAATCGCCCCGGGCTCCTCTTGGTGAGCACCTCCGGCCCGGCGGCCACGCCGTTCTCCGGCGGCACCCTGTGCCTGCAACCGCCCGTGACGCGCTACGGGTCCTTCCTCACCGACCTCTTCTCCTACGCGGCGGTGCCCGTGACGGTCACTCCCGGAATGGTGGGGATCACCTGGTACACGCAGGCCTGGTTCCGCGATCCGGCGGCCACCTTCGGCGTCGGCCTGTCCAACGCCCTGCAGATCCGATTCTGCCCCTGAGACGTCGGTCGCCTGGGGTCGCCCGGGCGGGAGCGCGGATTCCCGGGCACGGTTTCCCCAGGGTCTGCATCTTGTGGGTGCCCCATGTCGGACCCGCGACCCGAAGAACGCCGCGAGCGGCGGACCCAGAGCCCTCCCCCGGCGCCTGACGGCCGCGTGGACGGCGTCTCCCGCGGGGGCCCGGCCCGCGCACGGCATTCGGTTCGCGAGCTGGACGCGCTGCTGGAGAACGCCACCTGGCTCGCGGCCCTGGCGCGCCACATGCTCGCCGATCGTGGGCTGGCCGAGGACGTGGTCCAGGAAACCTGGATCGCCGCCCTGCGCGCGCCGCCCGAAGTGGGGCGTCAGCGGCCCTGGCTCGCGCGCGTGGCCCGCAACTTCGCCCTGCAGCGCAACCGAGCGGAAGCCTCCCGCGGCCGGCGCGAGCACGCGGCGGCGCGGCCCGAACCGTACCCCTCCGCCGCGGAAACCGTGGCCCGGGCGGAACTGCACGCCAGGCTCGTCCAGGCAGTGCTCGCCCTGGAGGAGCCCTACCGCGAGACGATCCTCTGGCGCTACTTCGAGGACCTCCCCGCCGAACGGATCGCGGAACGGGCCGGAATCGACCCCGCGACGGTGCGCAGCCGCATCGCGCGCGCCCGCGAGCGGCTGAGGACGGCCTTGATGGAACGGGGGGGCGAGCCACCGGAGCGCTGGCTCTCCGCGCTCCTGCCCCACGGCTCGAATCCGGTCGTCGTGGCGGCGGGCGGAACACTGGCGGGAATCTGGGGCAGTCTCATGAGCACGAAAATGGCGCTCGGCGCGGCGTTGGTGATCGTGGTGGCGGCCGCCCTCGTGGCGCGCGGCTTCCTGGGCGAGGATCCGGCCCGGATCGCGGAACCGCCCGGATCGCCGACGGTCTCGCAGGTGGTCCAGCCGCCCTCCACGGCGCCCGCGGTGGAACCCAGGACCGCGGAGGACGCGCGCGCGGTGGCGGCCGCGGCCGATTCCGCGCCGTCGCTCGCTTCCAGGAGCAGCACCTGGCGCGGCCTCGTGCGCAGCGAGGGCGGGCTCGTGCCGCTCGTCGGCGCTCGGATTTCCTACCGGCGAGGCTCGGAACTGGAATCCGGGGACACGCCGACGGCCGAGCGCACGCGCGAGGCCGCACGCAGCGACGAACAGGGGCGCTTCGAGGTGCCCATCCCGGCCGACCGCGAGGAGGGTCTGTGGTTCGAGGCCGACGGTCACTTCGGCTGCAAGCTCTCCCCCGGGGACCTGCCGCGGGACGGCGCCACGCTCGTCGAGGTGCTGCTGTCGCCCCTCGGCCGCATCGAGCTGGAGATCGTCGACGACGTTCTCGTCCCCCACCAGGATCTGGCGGTGCGCTACTCGATCGACGTCACGCGCGGCTCCCAGGACTTCCTCTGGTCCTACCGGGGTGATCGCCTCGCCGGGCGCACCGACGCCCGCGGACGGGTGGTGATCCCCGAGGTGCCCTGCGGCATGCCCATTCGCCTGCAATTGGGGGAGCATTCCGGCGGCGCGAGATTCCTGGGCATCGTGCACGTCGATTCGAACACGCGCGTGCTGTTGCATCAGGTGAAGCTGCCGCGCACGGCGACGCTGGTGGGCCGCCTGGTCTCCGCGAACGGTCGGGGCCTCGACGACGCGAAGCTCGAATGGCGCAGCTATCCCCTGGACTACGACACGCCGCTGCGGGCGTTCACCGACGAGGACGGGCGGTTCGCAATCGGCTCGGTGGAGCCGAAGCCGGGGGAGTTGGCCTTCGACGTGCCCGGGCTGGAGCCGCGCGAGCTCAGGCCCGGCGTGGGCGAAACGCTGGACTTGGGCACGATCGCGGCGCCCGAGGTTTTCGAGCTTTCGGGCCGCCTGATCTCGCGCTGGGCCGAAGGCGCGGCGCCCGCGGACGTCTCCGACCTGCTCCAGGAGGTCTCCGTCCGCGTGATGCGCAACGGTCGCATGCTCTCGCCGCTGGATTCCTCCGCAGGGGCCCTGCGGCTCGACGGCGGAGAATTCCGCGCCTTCGTCAGCGACGGCCCGCTGGAACTGCTCGTGACCCGCGGGGGCTATTGGTACTCCGGCATGGCCATGCCCAAGGAGGTCCTCGCCTGCCTGTCGCTCTCGGGGCCGCGAGCGGGGATCGAGATCCCCGTGGACGCCGGTTCGGGCGCCCTGGAGGTCCAGTTGTCCGGGCCGAGGCCCGCGGAAGCGTCTGCGCCCCTGCTCCACGTCTACGCCGCCCGCGACGCGGCGGACACGGAGCCCCTGGAGGCTCCGAAAATGCTGTTCGGCCGCGAGACGGGCGGGAGTCCCGCAGGCGAACCGCGACGGACCCGCTTCGCGCCGCTGTCACCCGGCCGCTACCTGGCGGTCCTGATGCTCGGAGACGGGCAATCCGTCCCCCTGGGCGAGATCGCCATCCAGGCCGGCGAGGCAACACGCTTGACGGCGCCGGAGCCGCGGAACTTCGCGCTGCTGGGCCGCGTGGTCCAAGCCGACGGGAAGCCGGCGGCCGGCACGGTCGTGGGTTGGCGCTCGTACGACACCCAAGGCTCCACGTCGAGCGACTCCCAGGGCCGGTTCCGGATCGACGGTCTCACCTGCGGCTCCGTGGACCTGGACGTGCGCCATGGGGACTTCGGGGCCCTGGGACGGCGCGGAGTGGCGGTGATCGCTCCGGAGACGAGCATCGAATTGGTGCTCGGCGGCTTCGTCACGGTCCTCGGACGCGTGCGCCAGGGAGGAGAACCCGCCGCCGGGCTCACCATCGGGGCCCAACCGGTGAACTCCAACGACACCTACAGCGCGGTCACCGACGAGGGCGGCGAATTCCGCCTGGAACGGCTGCCGCCCTGCAGGCTGCGGGTGTGGTCCTCGGGTCGGTTCGTGGAGGTGATGGACCTCCGGGCGGGCGAGACGCGTCTCTTGGACGTCGACTGTGGCGGCACGCGGCACGTGGAGTTCACGCTCGAGGACCGGCCCCTGGAGGACCTCGACCGCGTCCGGGTGCTCTCGCTCTCCGAGGAGCGCACCGGCAGCCATCGCTGGCTCGACGGGGAGCTCCGCGCGGGAGGAGTAGACCTGGAGCTCCCCGCTGGGAACGTGCTGTTCGAGGTTTGTCGCGCGCGCTCCGGTTCCAACCAGGGGCTCGTGGCGGTGGCGAACGACCCGGGCAGCCGGGTCGAACTGGCGCGCCACACGCTGACGCTCGGCGAAGGCCGGTGGAAGGGCGTGCTGCCGCGCGCGAACCTCGTTTCCATCGGAGATCGCGAGATCGTCGGCATGTGGGGCGGCGAGATCGTGCTCACGGTCGAGTGCGATTCCGCGGGCAGGGCCGTGGTGCCCTGCCTCCCCGACGGAGCCCGCGTGCGCCTGTCCGGTTTCGCCTCGGACGGCGCGCGCCACGAGACGATCGTCACGGTTGATCAATCGGGCACCGTAACGTGGCCGTGAGCTTCCCCCGGGTCGTCCGCGCCTGAGGGCAACGGCCGAACCCGGGAGGAGAATCGGCCGTGCGCGTGCACGTGAGATGTGCACGGCGGGCGGCGACCGTACGACGCGGGCAGTCGAGCGCTGCGCACTCTGGCGCATCGCCCGCGGCGCGAGCGAGCTGGAAACTCTCGGCGACTCGCACCCACGCGAGCCCATCCCAAGAGGAATCCATGCCTTCGAAATCACCACGCGCGTACGTGCTCGTCCTTCCCCTCCTGGTCCTCGGCGCTTGCAGCACCGTGCCCACCGCCCCGGCCCAGGGGGGTGCAGCAACGCCCGCCGGCTGGCGCCAGCGCCTGATCGAACCCCTGACCGCTCCGACGATCTTCGAGAGCCCGGTCATCGACACGCAGCTGCGCCCCATGGTCATGCTGCAGACGCTGCCGAACGACTCGGTGTTCACCGGCGGCGACGTCCGCGTGTACGCCGTGCAGGCGCGCTATGCCGTGAACGACCGGCTCGCGGTGATCGCCACCAAGGACGGCTACGTGGAGTTCGAGCCCGACGCCGGCACGGACGAGACGGGCATGGCGGACATCGCCGCGGGCGTCAAGTACGCCGTGGTCGACGATCCGTCCTCGGGCCTGCTGGTGACGCCCGGAGTGATCTTCGAGTTCGCCAGCGGCGATGAAGAGGTCTTCCAGGGCAACGGCGACGGTCTGATTCGCCCGTTCGTCAGCGCGGGTCTGGACCGCGAGGCCTGGAACGTGCTCGGCGCCCTGGGTCTCAACCTGCCCCTGGATACCGACGAGGAGTCGACCTCCTTCGACTGGCACGCCCACGTGTCCTACGAAGTGATCCCGGCGATCGCGCCCCTGCTGGAGGTCAACGGCATCACCTGGACCAACGGCGGCAACGCGGCCCCCTTCGACTTCGAGGGCGGCGACCTCATCAACCTGGGTTCCACGGACGCCGAGGGCACGGTGGTCACCGGTGCCCTGGGCCTGCGCTGGAATTGCTGCCCGGGCATCAGCGTCGGCGCGGGCTACGAGGTTCCGCTGACGGACCGCGAGGACCTGTTCAACGACCGCATCACGGTGGACCTGGTCTGGAGCCTGTAATTCCGGCTCGACCCGCCGCGCGCCACCGCCCTCCCCTCGGCGTGGCGCGGCCCTGTCGGAATCCGGGGGAAGGCTCCCGGGACGAACGGCCGGCGGGAACCCCACGGTAGGATCGGGGCCCCCACGTGACCCCGGCCGCCCCTCGCGGGCCAAAGGCCGGCCCCCTTGGCCCCGAAAACACCGGAGGCGGCTCTCCGCCTTCCCAGAACACGAATCATGAATCTCGCACGCCCTGCGCTGCTGGCCCTCGTTCTCTGCCTGGGTCTGTCCGGCTGCCTGATCGGCTCGCGCTCGCGCACCCACCACGAGGGTCGCTACGTCAGTCAAGAGACCCTGGCCCAAATCGAGACCGGCCGCAGCAAGGCCTACGTGCTCGCCCTGATCGGCGAGCCGTCCGAGAAGAAGACCGTGGACGAGCACACTGAACTCTGGAGCTGGTCCTACACCGAGCGCACGGACTCGGGCGGGCACGTGATCTTCATCCTGAGCAGCGACCGCAGCACCGAGACCCAGCACACGACCTTCGTCGAGTTCCACGACTCCCTGGTCGTCAAGGCCTGGAACGGCTGAGGGCCGGTTTCAGAGCCCGAAGGCCCGCGGATCGGCCCCCTGGCCGCCGTGGAATCGCGCGGCATCGAAGAAGGCCGGGTCGAAGGAGCGAACCGGTTCGCCGAAGGCGCATTCGGCGAGCCCTTCGCCCACCGAGGGCGCGAGCTTGAAGCCGTGTCCGCTGAAACCCGCGGCGATCACCAGTCCGCGGAATTCGCGCACGGGGCCCAGGATCGGCTGAGAGTCGGGTGTCAGGGTGTAGAGCGCGGCCTCGGGCACGCGATCCCGGCTGGCCCGGTAGGCCGGGATTCGCGCGAGGAGCTTGGCCCGCGCCCAGGCCGTGAAGGCCGGATCCACGCGCTCGTCGAAGCTGTCGGGATCGGGGACGCGCGCGTCGCGGGTGTGCTCCAGGGCGCCGATGCGGGTGCGGTCCTTGGACGGTTCGCAGCGGGTGTAGTAGCCGAGCTCCAGGTCCAGCAGCACCGGATGGGCGGAGCGCCTGGGATCGCCCTCCGGAAGGGGTGAAACGAAGTGCTGCTCGGGCCTCACCACCTCCAGGGGCAGCGCAATCCCCAGGGAATCCGTGAGTCGCCGCGTCCATGGCCCCGCGGCCAGCACGACCACGTCGGCCGGTTCGCGGCCGGCCTGCGTTTCGACGCCCACGGCGCGACCGGCCTCGACGACCACGCGGTGCACCTCCGAGCCGATGCGCAGCTGGGCCCCGGCTTCCTGCGCCAGGGCGGCAAAGGCCCTCACCGCCAGGACCGGGTCGCAGAATCCGGCGCCGGGTTCCCAGGCCCCGAGGGCAGCCTCGGCCACGACGAGGCCGGGCACCAGCTCGCGCATGCGCCGCGCATCGACGAGATGCGTGTCGATGCCGATGGAGCGCTGCATCGCAACATTGGATCGCAGCAGTTCCAGCGTTCCCGGCGCGCCGGGACCGGCGATCGTGAGCACGCCGCAGGCTTCGAATCCGACGGCCTTCCCCGTGCCCTGCTCCAGGGTCCCGTACTCCACCAGGGAATCGCGCGCCATGGCGGCCACGACGGGGCTCGAATAGTGCTGCCGCAGCACCGCGCCCGAGCGTCCTGAGGAGCCCGCCGCCAGGTCACGCCGCTCGTGCAGGACCACCTCGGCCCCGCGGCGAGCACAGGCCCAGGCCGCGCGAACGCCCATGACTCCGCCGCCGACGATCGCCACGCGCATGGAGCCTATGTACGGTTCCGGAGCGTCCATTGCGATCCGTGGTGCCCTCGGGCCCCTCGAACGGGGCACGGCGCGCGCCGGGTGCCCATGGGTGTCGCGAAAAAAGAAAGAGCCCCATCCGGCCTCAGGTTCGGATGGGGCTCCCCGGGACGAATCCCAGGAGCGCGTCGACGTGTCCAGGCTCGCGAGGGGATGGAGCCAGGGACACGCGTTGCATGACAGCGTCTCCGGGGCACGAGTCCGCAGGTCCTGTTGCGGGCGGGGCAGGAAAACTCCGCCGACCCGTGGACCGCGCCCCGCGATGGTCCGGAAGGAAGGCCCGAGCCCCCTCCTTTCCCACTCCCGCGGGGTCCGCGGCGGGCCGGAGGCCGAAGGGGGACCCCATTCCTGGGTTTGGGATCCGAGAGGACCGCGCGCCGGTCCGGTGGGGCCGCCAGCGCCCTCCAGCCGCCGCGGCGGATCGGATGGGGAGGCCGCCCCCTGGAGAGGATGTCGGTCCCGCGCGCGGCCCAGGGAACAGCCGGATCGCCCCGGCCCCGCCACCCGGCCCCACTCAGGGCCTTGGCCGCTGCTCCCGGCCCGGGGCCCCAGGAAGGTCCCCAGGTCATGCCCAACCCTGGAGGGCCGCCTCCCCCACCGGCTCCCCGCGGGGCGTTCCGGCGCAGGTGGTCACCCCCGGGGGACCGGGCGCGGGCCGCGGACTACGATGGCCCCTCGATGATCCCCCTCCGCAAGACGCGCACCATCCAGGTCCGAGGGCTGCCCATCGGCGGCACGGCCCCCATCGCGGTCCAGAGCATGGCCGCCACCCGCACCCAGGACATCCCCGCGACGCTGCGGCAGGTGCGCATTCTCGAAGCCGCGGGCGCGGACCTGATCCGCATCGCGGTGGACAGCGACAAGGACGTGGAGGCCCTGGCCCTGATCCGCGCCGAGACCCGCGCTCGCCTTTCGGTGGATCTCCAGGAGAACTACCGGCTGGCCGAGAAGGTCGCCCCCCACGTCGACAAGCTGCGCTACAACCCCGGCCACCTGCACCACCACGAGAAGGCGCGCTCCACCCGCGAGAAGGTGCGCTTCCTGGTGGACGTCGCACGCCGCCATTCGCTGGCCCTGCGCATCGGCGTCAACGCCGGCTCCATCGCCCCGGAGTACAAGGAGCGTTTTCCAGGCGACGACGTGGGCGCCATCGCCCAGTGCGCCATCGACCACTGCGCCCTGGTGGACGACGCCGGGTTCACGGAGTATCTGGTCTCGATCAAGGACTCCGACCCGCGCTTGGTGGTGGACGCCAACGTGCGTTTCGCCGAGGCGCGCCCCGACGTGCCGATCCACTTGGGGGTCACCGAGGCGGGCATGCCGCCGGAGGGGATCATCAAGACGCGCATCGCCTTCGAGCAGCTGCTTTCCCGCGGAATCGGCGACACTCTGCGGGTTTCCTTGACCTTGCCCTTCGACGACAAGGGACGTGAGATCGCGGTCGGGCGCGAATTGATCAGCGACATCGAGAACGGCCGCTTCCGCTCCGTGCCGCCGAACTTCTTCCAGGGCCTGAACATCATCGCCTGCCCGTCGTGCTCGCGGGTCGAGAACGAGAAGTTCATCGAGCTCGCCGCCGAGGTGCGCCGCATCACCGCCGACGCGAAGGACCACGATCTGACCATCGCCGTCATGGGCTGTCGCGTGAACGGGCCCGGCGAGACCGATGACGCCGACCTGGGCCTGTGGTGCGGACCCAACTACGTCAACCTGAAGCGCGGTGAGCTGGACCTCGGCGCCTACAAGTACGACGAGATCCTGGCCCGCTTGCGGACCGAGCTCGATCGCCTGATCGCGTCCAAGTAGGTCCGCGGGTGGTCGGCGGGCCCCCGGGGGGGGGCCACGCTCCGGATCCCGGGGCTACTGCGCTGGCTCGACGACGTCCTCGGGGAGCAGGTCCGCGACGCCGTGTTCCTGGAGCACCCGCAGGAGGGAGGGCGAGCGATCGCAGTGGGCGAACAGCACCAACTTGCGCGGATCGGCCCCGAGCCTGGATCCGATGTCGAGCAACACCTCGTCGGAGGGCAGACGGTTGCCAAGTTCCATCTCCCTCACAAACGTGTACGAGAGGTCGAGTCGGCGGGCGAATTGCACGCGACTCTCCTTTCCTCGAAGTTCACGCAGGTAGGATCCCAGGAGCCGTTTCATTGTTGAAACCATACGGTCCGCTTACGGTCGCCGGGCGTCAACCGGAAACCCGATCCGGTGGCCCTCGGCGTGTAAGTTTCGCCCCATACCCGCCAATAGTAACCGTTCGTTCATCCTCTGGCGGTCCGCGCGGCCGGGGGATCCCCGGTCGAGAATGGGGATCGCCCTCGCCCCCGGGCCCAAGGGGTCCCCGGGACCGATTGCTTGTGACCGGGTGCCCCGACCCTGAGAATCCAAGACCATGAGCCGCCCCGACCCCCAAGCCAAGCACCCCGACGACGCCCGCACCGACCCGATCCGGGCCTCGTTCGAGGAGGCTGCGCAGACCCTGCGGGCCTTCCTGGACCAGGCCCAAGGCCTGGCGGGGGTGAACGCCTTCGCCGATGCCGCCGCCGCGACCCTCTCCAGGGGCGGATTGCTGATGTCCTGTGGCAACGGCGGCAGCATGTGCGACGCCATGCACTTCGCCGAGGAATGGACCGGCAGGTTCCGGGGCAACCGCAAGGCGCTCCCGGCCGTGGCCTTCGGGGACCCGAGCCAACTCACCTGCATCGCCAACGACTTCGGCTTCGACGAAGTGTTCGCCCGCCAGGTGGAAGCGCTCGGCAAACCGGGTGACCTCTTGGTGGCCATCTCCACCTCGGGAAACTCCCCCAACATCCTGCGGGCCTGCGAGGCGGCCAAGGCCAGGGGCGTGCGGACCGTGGGCCTGCTGGGCAAGGGAGGCGGTCAACTCCTCGACAAGGTGGACATCGCGATCGTCGTGCCCCTCGCCACCACGTCGGACCGCATCCAGGAAGTCCACATCAAGGTCCTGCACATCGTGATCGAGGCCGTCGAGCGGCGCATGTTCCCCGCCAACTACGCCGCGGCCAGGTAGACCCCAAGGCCCGGCGGACAGGCCGCGCCGGGCGCACGGCCCAGGGGCCCTGCGTCGCGATGCCCATGAACGAGCCCCCCAAGAGTCTCCTGTCGCGCGGTCGCCGGGCGATTGGCGGACGGCTTGGACAATTGCCCGGGCGCTGGCGCGTGCCCCTGCGGGGGCCGCGGCCGGAGTCCTCGGCCAAGTACGCTATCTGGAGCTTCCTCAGCGGCACGCTGGGGATTCTGGCCATCTACTGGGTGACGGACCTGGTGAATCACCCGTTGCTGATCGGCTCCTTCGGCGCATCGGTGGTGCTGCTGTTCGGCGCCAACGAGTCACCCCTGGCGCAGCCGCGCAATCTGATCGGCGGGCATGTGCTGTCCGCCGTGGTTGCGGTGGTCGTCGTGGCGCTCCTGGGCACGTCCCCCTGGTCCACGGCCCTGGCGGTGGGGCTTGCGGTGCTGGTGATGAACCTCACCCACACGACCCATCCTCCGGGGGGAGCCACGGCCCTGATCGGCGTGCAGGCCTCGGCGGGCCCGGCTTTCATCCTCGTGCCCGTGCTGGCGGGCGCATTGATCCTGCTGGTGACCGCGTTGTTCACGAACAACGTGGTCTACCATCGCAAGTACCCCCGCCATTGGCTGTGAGCGGTCCAGGGCGCGCGCAGGGGGTCCATGGAATTGCCTGAACTCTCCCCGTGGGTCGTGTTCGCCCTGTACGGCCTGATGGGGCTCGTCACGGCCGGCGTCTACGGGATCGACAAGCACCGGGCCGTTCGAGGCGCCCGGCGCGTGAGGGAGCGCACGTTGCACACGCTCGAATTCCTCGGCGGCTGGCCGGGAGCGCTGGTGGCCCAGCAGGTGTTTCGCCACAAGCGCGCCAAGCCGAGCTTCTACCTGGTGACCTGGCTGATCGCGGCCCTGCACGTCGCGGCCTGGGTTCTGGCCCGCTGACGAGGTGCATCCTCCGGGAGCTCCGCGGCAGGGAGCGATCCGCCCGTGTTGGATCGCCGGCTTCGCCGCCCCACCTGGCGGACGAGTCCTTACCTATTTCTGGGTGGGGCGGTCGTCGTGCGGCTCGTCGCCCTCCTTCGGTTGCCGTCCCGCGAATACACACTCCCACCGAGGCGAATCGCGCCCAGCGGGGTCTAGCAGGATCCCATGGACCTCATATCGGATCCCACCCGTCGCGAGCCCGAAGCGGGGGAAGTCGTTCACCACCCCCGTGGGGATGAACTTTGGACCGGGATCGTCGGGCTGTTCGAAGCGCCGACCGCGGCCACGGAGGCCTTCGAGGTGCTGCTTCAACTGGGCTACCATCCCGACGAGGTCGGGATCCTGATCGCCGAGTCGACCAAGGACCGTTTCAGGGAGGCCTCGCTGCTCACTCATCCGGAGGAGCCGGTTGAGCGCTCCACGGTGCTGGAGGAGGCAGGACCTTCCGTGTTCCGAACGGAGCACGAGGGGCACGCGGGGCCTGAGCTCAGGGCGGTGTGGAAAGGAGCTGGCGTGGTCGGCGCCCTCGGTGCCCTGAGCGGGCTGCTCGTGGCCGGCGCGGCCAACGTGCTCGCCCCCGGTCTCGGACTGGTCCTGGTCGGGCCGATCACCGGAATGGCCGCAGGCTTCGGAGCCCTGGTCGGCGGCGTGTACGGGGTGCCGGCGATGGAGAACCGGCATGCGCGCGAACTCACCCGCTACGAGTCGGAGGTGCGTTCAGGCAAGGTGCTGATTCAGGTGACGCCCCACAGCATCGAGGACGAGGAACGAATTCGGGCCGCCTGGAGTCTCCTTCAACCGGCGACGGCCTGAGCGCTGGAGCGCCCCGGCGGGAGGCGGGTCGCATGGGCACCGAGCGGCCCTTGCCCCAAGGCGGCCTCTCGGCGTGCCCCCTCGCGGTCCCTTTGCCGTGGGCCGCGGACCTGGATCCGTTGACCACCGGCGAACGGCACGTCCCTCTGGAGGCCAAGCGTCGGGAGAGGGTCGTTGCACACGCCCACGAGTTCCAGGAGCCCCGCCGGCACGTGCCGCAGGAATGACGCCGGCCGCCGAGGGAGTTCCCCCGGCGGCCGGCGTTCACGATGCGCGCCGGACAGAGCCCGGCGTGCCCTTGGGGGTCACGAACCGACCGTGTACTCCAGGGCGTCCGACAACGTGGCGTTGTTCGGCGGCGCGAAGCCGTTGTCGCGTCCCCAGAACTGGCAGTTGATGACCGTGCCCGGCAGGAGCAGGTAGGCCTGCGGCGTTCCGCCCAGGACACCGGCGGCGAACGCGTTCATGTCGATGTTGTAGACGCCCGAGCAGTCATTCGGCGGAGGATTGCCGCCGGAGTTCAAGGGCGTCGAACGGCGCACCGGCCCGTTCATGCAGCGCAGACCGCCCACGAACGGAATGGCCGCCCGCCCCGTGTTGGAGTAGAGCAGGAGGCCGGGCTTGTTGTTGATCACGTTGCTGGCCGTGACCGTGAAGCCCGACGTCGACGAGGCGCTCGAGGAGCCGGTGGCGCCGATCGTCGGCGTGCAGCCCAGCGAGTTGACCTTCGCCGTGCAGTACACGCTCGCCGGCCCGCCGCAGGTCGTAATCGAGAGATCCCAGCGGTTCAGGGACCCGGTGTCGCCGGAGGCGTCGTCGACGATCGTCAGGGTCCAGGTCCCATTGGGATCCTCGCCCAGGAAATTGTCGAAGGAGCCCTCGGGCGTCAGCGGCGTCGCGACCACCAGGTCCGGATAGACGTGGTCCGTCACGGTGTCGGTGCCGTCCGGATCGAACAGCGTGCCGTTGAACACGTCGGCGCTCGTGCCGGCGTTGTCGGTCGTGACCACGACCGCCGTGCCGGCCGGGGAGGTCAACGTGATGTCCAGGTCGCCGTTGAACGTGTGGGTGATCTGCGTGAACAGCGTCAGGTTCGCGATCGAGGTCCCGAGGCCCGACACCGCCATCGTGTCCACCGTGGTGCCCGAGCTGGTGGTCGGAGCGCCCGGGGGAATCGGCAGCGGGGTCGTGTTGGAACTCACACTCGGCGTCATGGCCGCGAGGGGCGGGATCATGCTCACCTCGATCCAGATCGAGTTCACCGAACCGTTGTCGGCCACGGCGTCGTCGACCACCGTCAGCGTCCAGGTGCCGTTGGGGTTTTCGCCGCGGAAGGCGGCCATGCGGCCCTCGGGCGAAAGCTGCGGGACCACGACGAGATTGGTGTAGACCTTGTCCGTCGCCGGATCGTTCACGTTGTCGTCCCACAGCGTGCCGTTGAACACGTCGTCGAGGGTTCCACCGTTGTCCGTCGTGAGGGTGACGACCGTCCCCGCGGGCGAGGTCAAGGTCATGTCGAGATCGGCAGAGGCCGTGTGGGAAATCGCGGTGAAGAAGTCGACGTCCCAGAGGAACCCCGACATGCCGCTGACGACGGTCGTGAAGGCGGTCGCCACCGGAATCGCACCGAAGTCGGGGATCGAGCCCGTGCCACCCGCGGAGCTCGACGGAACCGAAGGCGTCGGTGCGGTCGAGGCCGCAGTGATCTCCAGGTCCCAACGATTGAGCAATCCGGAATCGCCGCCGGCGTCATCGACGATGGTCAGCGTCCACAGCCCGTTGGGATCCTCGCCCAGGAAGCGATCCATGCCCCCTTCCGGCTGCAGGCTGGGCACCGGCACGAGATCCACATAGGTGAAGTCGGAAGCGACGTTCACCGAATCGGCGTCCCACATCGTGCCGTTGAACACGTTGGCGTTCGTGCCGGCATTGTCCGTGCTGACGGTGGCCACGGTGCCCAGGGGCGAGGTCAAGGTGATGTCGAGGTCGCCGTTGAAGGTGTGCGTGATCTCCGTGTAGAAGCGCAGCTTGACCAGCGACGCATTGGCGCCGCTGACCGTCATCGTGTCCACGAGCGTGCCGCTGGTGGTCGTCGGAGCGCCCGGCGGCAGCGCCAGGGGCGTCGTGTTCGAGAAGGTGAGCGTGCTCGTCCCCGGCGCCGCCGGCAGGGTCGTCACGTCGACGGACCAGGCGCTGAGAGATCCCGCATTGGCGGTCGCGTCGTCCGTGATCGTCAGGGTCCAGACGCCGTTGGGGTTCTCGCCGCGGAAGTTCTCCAGGCGGCCCTCGGGCGCCAGGGGCGTCGCCGTGACCAGGTTGGTGTAGACCTTGTCCGTGGTGAGGTCGCTCGCCGCGTCATCCCACAGGGTGCCGTTGAACACGTTGTCGTTCGTGCCTCCGTTGTCGGTGGTGATCGTGGCGACGGTGCCGGAGGGCGAGGTCAGCGTGATGTCGAGATCGGCGCAGCCTGGGTGCAGGATCGTCGTGTTGAGATTGAGGTCCCACAGGTACGCGCCCGCCCCCGCCACCGTGGCGGTGAAGGAGACCGATCCCGACTGAACAGGAGGGGTGATCGGCCCGCTCGTGCCGTTGAAGCGCAGGGTGAACGGCGTGCCCGAGCAGGGCGGAGGAACGGCCAGGTAGCCGCCCGCCGGCGCGCCGGAGAGCCCCTGCAGGTCGGCAGTTCTGACGGGCTCATCGCCCCCCAGGGAACGACTCAGGGCCTGGTACTCGGCCTGCAGCGCCTGCAGCTCGCGGTAGCCCGCGCCGCGGGCCTTGGCCTCGGCGATCTGCTCGGCGAGCTGGCTCATCTGCTCGTGCTTCGCCTCCTTGGAATCGCCCGAAGGGGGCGAGTACTTGCCGCCGTGTTGCGCGAGCACGCTCGGGGCGAGGATCGCGAGCGCCGCCAGGGCGCAATTCCACCGTACGCTGGACATGGAGATTCTCCTGATTATGGAAAGCGAGCAAGGGGAACTCGTCGGCCGGCCGCCTCTTCCGCGACCGCTGCCGAACGCCTTGCCGCGTCCATGATTCTGCCACCCCGGGTCGATTTCGGGGCCCCGGCCAGAGGGCCTTCGCGGGAATGCCGCGGCGGACTCCTCCGGAGCCCACGGGCCGCCCCGGTCGGGTCCGAGCCCCGCCCGGGCCCTTCAGATGGAGTCGAGGCCCCAGAGGAAGGGCGCCAGGGGCAGCCGCGGAGCGGGTGCTCCCAGCGCCGCCTCCAGTTCGCGCACCTGGCTGCGATCGCCGCGCGCCGCGAACAGCGTCGCCAGCAACTGCTCGGCTGTGATTTCCGAGCCTCCGCGGGGCCCCCGCAGGACGACGCCCGCGCGGGAACCCGGCAGGGCTTGGGGGTCCCACTCCGCCTGCCAGGGTGAAGCGAAACGACGGATCAAGGCGCACAGCGGCTCGGGCAGGAGCACCTTGCCCAGGGCCAGCACGCCCGTGGAAATGCGCGCGTCCAGGGCCGCCAGTCGCTCGACCAGTCGCGCGGCCTCGGGCGGGGCGATCACGGCGATCGGCCCATGGTGATTGCGCGCACGGGCCCGGCGCGCGTGCTCGCCCAGCAGGGCCAGCACGTCGTCGGCCTCGCCCCCCCATTCGTGCACCGTGCCCGCGAAGTCCGCCCCGCGGCCCAGGCAGGCGTAGGCGACCACCTCGCGCTCGCGCTGCAACACCAGGGTTTCCATTCCGGGGCAGGCCAGCAGAGCCTCGGTCTCCTCGGCGCTGCGATCCACCCTCGTCCCATGCCGGGTGTACCAGCCGTGCACCGCCGCGGCGTCCTCGCGCACGTAGGAGCGCACGCCCGGATCCTGTCCCAGGGCCGCCAGGGCCGAGGCGGGCACGAGCGCGTCCAGCTCGCGACCCAGGGCGGCGTAACCCCGGCGCCCATAGAAAGCCGGATCGTCGGCCCACAACAGGGCCGCGGCGCAACCTTCGGCCGCCAACCACTCCTCTGCCTGGTCCAGCGCGCGCTGGGCGAGCCCCCGTCCGCGCCAGGCGACGTCGGTGGCCACCGAGCCGATCAGGCCCACCCGCAGGCGCGCACCGTCGATCAAGAGGTCGCGCGCCAGGACGCCGCAGCCTGAACGGACCAGACCCTGCTCCTCGACCGCGATCACCCGGCCCGAGAAGCGGCCGTCGAAGACCAACGGATACTCCGCGGCCAGTGCGGCGGGCCGCTCCGGCCGCAGCACGCGCCCCAGCAGGAGCTGGGCACTCGGGTCGCGGTCCGTGACGGAGGCGCCGATCACGGCCGAGGTCCGCCGTTCTGGGCAGCCAGTTGACGGCACGCTTCCAGCAGGCTGTTGCCGAGTTGCATGGCGCCTTCGAGGGACGTGCGCGCCTGCTCCACGGCCGCAGGCAGGGACTCGGCCGAGAGCGGTTCGCCCGCGGAACGGGCCACGGCCTTGGCGCGCTGGTCGAGTTCCTCCAGCAGGGCCTGGAAGCGCGCTCCCGACAGGCCGTCCGAAGTCGCCGCGGGGCCGGCGGACGGAAGACCCGCGCCCGCGACGGAAGCGGGCCCGAGGGGCAAGGAACCGGTGCGTTGGGTGGGATCGAGCATGTTCAGCGCAGGAAGTTGAGCAGCGAGGTCTGCATCAGCCGCGAGCCGAGGGACTGGGTCGCCTGCAGGGTCTGCTCGGCGCGCATCATGTCGAGCACCACCTGGCTGTAGTCGGCGTCCTCGATGCGGGAGAGCTGGGTCTGGAGCTCGATGCCGGCGTCGGCGTAGTGCTCCTCCAGATCCTTGAGGCGCGCGCTGCGCGAGCCGACCGTCGAGAGCGCCGCCACCACGTTGTCGTGGTTGCGATCGATCTCACCGAAGAGGAGTCGCACGCGCGTGTCCTGCTCCGAGGTGGAAAGCCCGGCCTGGTTCTCCAGGGTCGCGGCGATGGACTCCAGGGCGTCGAAGATGTTCACCGTGCCCTCGAAGCTCACGAGCTCGTCGCCGGATCGGTGGATCCCCGTGACGTCCACGTGCAGCACGGTGTTCGTGGTGGCGTCCACGAGTTCCACGTCGGTGGACACCAGGTCCACCGGCGTCCAGGCGCTGCGGTCGAGGGACATGGAGCCCGTGCCGACCACGGTGCCCGTGGTTGCGGTGCCGCCCCACGCGCTGAGGTCCAGGTGCACCAGGTCGCCCTGGTCGTTGGTGAGCGCGAAGTTCGAGTAGTTCGGCGAGCCCACGCTGGGCAGGGGCCGCGCGGGTCCGGCGCCCAGGGTGGCCGTGCCCGCCACGGGGTCGAGCGTCAGCGCGTGGGTGCCGATCACGTTGTCGTTGGCGCCGCCCGCGGCGAGCACGATGCCCGCGCCGCCGGCATTGAGGGACAGCGTGGACGTGTCGTGGCGCACGAAGAGCGTCACGGGTCCCCGGCCCTGGTTCGCCGTGGCGCCGAGGCTCGCTCCGGTCAGGCCCTCGAAGCGCACGCCCTGGAACTCCTGGGCGGCGAAGATCTCCCCGCCGGGAATGCCGATGGCCATCTTCAGGTCGCTGCCCACCAGGAGCTCCTGCTGGTCCTGGTTGCCGGCGTAGCTGACGCGCGCGGCGCCGTGGACGTCGCTGGTGCGGAAGGGATCGGCGCGCTGCTCGGTGCCGGCGAACAGGTAGCGGCCGCCGACGGCGGAATTGGCCTGGGTCAGGAGCTGGGCCTTGATCTCGCGCAGCTTGGTGGCGAGCACGAGGCGGTCGGCGGGGCTGGTGCTGCCGTTCAAGGCCTCCAGGACCACCGAACGGCCCTCGGCGATCAGCCCGCCCGCGTCCTGCAGCACGCTGGCGGCCGTGTCCAGTTCGCGCGTGCCGCCGCCGATGGCGTCCAGGAATCGTTCCAGGCCGTCGACGCGCGTGCGCAGGTTGAGCGCCTGGCTCGCGCCCACGGGATCGTCGGAGGGTCGCAGGATGCGCTTGCCCGAGGAGACCTGGGCCTGTGCGTCCACCAGCTTGGCGTAGTTGTCGATCATGCCCTGCTGGACGAAAGCGAACGTCGATGCCTGGGTCGGTCGGATGCTCATGGCGGCCTCACAGGATGTTCATCAGCTCGGCGGTGAGATCGTTGATCACGCGGATGTACTCGCCCGCGGCGCTGTAGGCCTGCTGGGCTTCGATCATGCGCGCCAGCTCCTCGTCGACGTTGACCCCGCTGACCTGGTCGCGTTGCGCCGCGAGGCTCTGCTGGAGGAAGGACTCGGATTCGGCCGCGTCCTGGGCGCTGGCCAACTCCAGGGAGACGCCCCCAGAAACCTCGGCGTAGTGGGCAGTGAAGGACTGGCCGCCGAGGCCCGCGACGGCGTCCTCGCCCAACTGCAGCATGCGCAGCAGATTGCCCGCGTCCCCCGCCGCGCCGCTCTTCGAGGTGGCCAGCAACTCGGGGCTCTCCAGGATGTCCGCGCGCACGCCGATCGTCGCCGCGTCGCTACCCACGAAGAGGCCGCCGAGCCCCAGGGCCGGCAGCAGGTCGGAGGTGTCCGAATCCGCGAGCACGTCGAGGCGGAACTGATCGTGATTCGTCGCCGACAGGTTCCCCAGGCCGAAGGCCACCTTGACCCCGTCGGCCACGACGAGTTCCGTGCCGGGCTGATAGCCCGCGCCCACGTCGAGCCGCGCCACGCGCGCCCCGCGTTCGTCGAACACGTCGACTTGAAGGCCCGCCGTCGTGCCGATGGTGCCGTCCCCGCTGGGGCGGAAGGTCCAGACTCCGTTGGCGCCTCCGGTGTAGGCGCCGCTGATCACGGGCGAAACCTGCAGGTTCTGCCCCTGGGCGAAGCTGCCCGCCGTCCAACCCAGGGCCGCGACGGCCGTGCCGCCCGTGAGCGTGAAGGACTGCGCGGGACCTCCGGTGGAGGTCTGCACCACCAGGGCGCCGCCGACGTCGCTCGCCGTCAGGCCGTTGGCCTGGAAGTTCCCGTCGGCGTTGAGGACTGCCGCCATCTCGGCGGCCGTGGCCTGGCCGATCGACTGGAACTGCTGGGGCTGGAAGGCCACGGAGAACGGCCCCAGGGGACCGCTGAAGTCCAAGGTGTCGCCGATGGCCAGGGCGAAGGGGCCCGCGGCGGGCGTGCCCAGGGTGGCAGGGCCGCCGCCGAAGCTGCCGACGGCATCGGGCGTGGTGTCCAGTCGCGTGGAGAAGTCGAAGCCAAAGCCGCTGTCCGCCTGGAGCTGCAACCGCCCCTGGCCGTCGATGGACGCCCCCAGGTTGGGCACCGCCGAGAGCGCGTTCACCAGGTCGCCCACGGTCGTGCGCGCCGCGTCGATGGGGATGCCGTGCTTCGAAACGGTGCCGCTGGCCAGGTGCGTCACGTTGACGAACAGCTCGCCGTCCTTCACCTCGAAGGGCAGGCCGGCCTGGGCGAGCAGCTCGTCGGTGACCTGCCCGTCGCCGTCCAGGTCCTGGAGGGCGTTGGAGCCGACCAGCGAGCTCTGGGGCCCGCCCGCGGGCATGCCGGTGGAGTGCACCCGGTTCATCTCCAGGATGAACTCGTGGGCCAGTTGATCCGCGTTGTCCCGCAAGCCGGGCAGGAACTCCGCCAGCACGCCCAAGAGGCCCCCGATGGAGCCGCCGGCGATGGCCGCATCCACGTTGGAGCCTTTCAGGCGCACGCTGACGTCCGTGGGCGAGTTCGTGACCACTTCCAGTCGCTGGAACCCGACCGTGGAGACCAGGCTCTGGCCGCCGACCAGCACGCGCACCGCGCCGCGCTCGTCCTCCACGGCGCGCACGTCGGTGAACTGGGCCAGCTCCTGCAGCGCCTGCTCGCGCTGGTCGCGCAAGTCGTTGGCCGGCGCGCCGCCGGGTTCGGTGGCGAGGATCTGGGCGTTGAGGCGGCTGATGCGTTCGGCGAGCTGGTTGACGACGCCCACCTCGTTCTTGACCCGCTGCACGGCGTCGGCGGCCAGGTCCCCGGCGCCGCTGGAGAGCAGGTTGAACTTCGAGGCGATGTCCGACGCGCCCGAAACGGCGTTGGCGGCGAGGGACTTGTCCTCGGGCGTCGCCGAGAGGCTCGTCAGGCTGGCGAAGAACTTCTTGAACAGCTGGCCCAGCCCCCCCGCCGAGCCCGCCGCGAAGAGATTCTCGGCCTGGGACAGCGTGCTGACGCGGGTCTCCAGGCGCGACACCGTGGAGGTCTGGGTCGCCAGGCGCGCTTGCACCAGGAGGTCCACGGTGCGGCGCACGACCTGGGCCTCGACCCCGGTGCCGGTCAGGACGCCGTGCAAGAAGATGCTGCCGCTGTTGGCCACCTCGAGCGTCTGGCGCGAGTAGCCCGGCGTGGTCGCGTTCGAGACGTTGTGGCCGATCGTCTCGAGCCGCGCCTGGGCGGCGAGCAGGGCCTTGAGGCCGGTGTTGAGTCCGAGGGAGCTCATCGGATCAGGCCTGGGCGTCCAGCAAGAGGCCGTGGAGGGGCGGGTGGTCCGAACGGAAAGCCGCCTGGTTGGCCGCGGCTCCACGCCCCTGGGCGGGCAGGGCGCCGGCGGGCATCGCACCCGCGCCCTCGCCGCCGAGCACCGCCGCCAGGAGTTCGCCGTTGAGCCGCACGTGCAGGCGCGCCAGGGCCCCCAGCCGCCGCGTGGCGGCCGACACGGCCTGGGTGGCCTCGCGGAGTTCCGTCGCCTGCCTGGCGAGCCCGACGCCGTCGGGGCCCAGGCGCGCGCAGATGCTGGTGAGCGTCAACGATTTCGGCGAGACCCGAAACTGTTGGGCCATGCGACGCAGCAGCTCGCCGCGCCGCGCCGCGCGCTGCGGAGCACCGCGCAGGGCCGCGTCGAAGCGTTGCACGCCTTCGCGGATCGCCGCCATGTCGCCGTGGAACAGGGCGGCTTCCTGCTCGCGCAGGGCCGTCAGCAGCCGCCGCTGGAGTTCCAGCTCCTCCACGGCGTAGTTCTCGAGCTCGCGCACGAGGGTCGACGCCGGGCTCGGGGCCGGGCCCAGGGCGGGGTTCGGGGCGGGATTCGCGGCGGGTTTCACGGCCGGACTCCCAGTTGCGATTCAGCCGCGGGAGCGTCCTGGGATGGGCCCTTCGCGGCCTCGACCTTCAGACGCATCGAGGCCTCGATCAGGCCCTCGATCCGCAGTCCATCGCGCTCGGCCAGGGTCTTGCCGATGTGCTCGTCGAGCCAACCCTCGAACACGTCCGTGCCCGCGCCCTCGCCGAAGAACCCCTCGGGCAGGGCTTGGCGCATTTCCTTGACCAGCATCGTCGCCAGGAGCTTGGAGAACTCGTTGGGGACGTTCTTCGCCTCCGGGCCGCCCGCCTTGGCGTCCTTGGCCAGACCCTCGGCGGTCAAGTTCAGGCGCGCGGCCTGGGAGGACGCGAGCGTGGTCGCGAGCTTGGAATCGAATCCTGCTTGCATCACATCCTCTGCACTTCGGCGAGCAGCATCCCGCCCTGGGACATGGCCTCGAGCACGCTGATCAGGTCGCGCGGCGTGGTGCCGAGCACATTGAGCACCTCGACCACTTCCTCCAGGGTCGCGGCGCCGGGGATCAGCACCAGGCCGTTGTTGTCCTCGTTCACGGTGAGGTCCGTGCGCGGCTGGGACTGGGTCTGGCCTCCCGACAACGGTCCGGGTTGGCTGGTCTCCTTGGACTCCGCCACCGTGACCGTCAGGTTGCCGAAGGTCACCGCCAGGGGCCGCAGGCGCACGCCCTCGCCCATGATCACGACGCCGGTGCGTTCGTTGACGAGCACGCGCGCGAAGTCGTCCGGCTCGATCTCGCGGCGCAGGATCGTGTCGAGGAAGGCCATGTACTGGGACTCGGGCACGTCCTCGGGCACGCGCACGCGCACGCCGCGCGAGTCGTTGAGCGGCTGCGCCACGCCCGGATAGAGGCCGTTGATGGCCTCGGCGATGCGCACCACGTTGCCGTAGGAACTGTGCACCGCGTGGGAGTCCAGGTAGACGTAGCCCAGTTCGCTGACCACGTTCGACTGGATGCCGCGTTCCACCTTGCCGCCCTGGGTCAGCACCCCGACGGTGGTCGAGTTGCGCGAGACCCCGCCCGCTTCCCCGCCCCGCGAGAAGCCGCTGACCGTGATCGGCCCCGAGGCGGTGGCGTAGACTTCGCTGCCGGTGCTGTCGGAAAGCTCCGTGAACAGCAGCACGCCGCTCTCCAGGCTCTTGGCGTCGCCGATGGCCGACACGCGCACGTCGATCTTCTGGCCCGGCTGCGTGCCCGGCGGAATCACGGCCTCGACGCTGACCAGGGCTGCGTTCTTCGAGACGATCTGCTGCGGATCGATCTTGATGTTGTGGGTCAGGAGGAAATTGGTCAGCGGCGCGCGAATGAAGTTCACCGAGTCGCCGGTGCCGCCCAGACCCGTCACCAGCCCGATGCCCGAGACGTGGTTCTCTTCCTGGCCGCGCACGGAGACCAGGCTGCCCAGGGGCGCGCGGATGCGGGTCGACGGCACGCCGCGGCCCAGGCTGGGCTCGTTTCGCGGTCCCTGGGTGAAGGTCGCGGTGGAGCGCGTGTTGGGTTGCGTCGGGGCCTGGATGCCGCCCTTGGGGGTGAGCAGCACGCCGGCATCCTGGGCGCCCGGCCCCTTGCCCCCGTCCTCGGCCGGAGCCTCGCGGGTCCCCTGGGCGGCCGTCGAGCCCGTGTCGGGGGCGGAGTTCGTCCCAGGCGTCGCACCGGAGGCGGGCGCCGGCGTCTGGACCAGTGCCAGCGCCAGGAGAAGTGCGGAAATGATCATGGAGTCTCTGCTCGTTCCTTCAGGGTGCTCTCAGAACGGCCACAGCCAGCCCAGCCACTTGTGCACGAAGCCGCCCACGCCGTAGCGCTGGGTCGAATTGGTCAGCGGGCCTTGGCCGCGGTAGCGGATCTCGGCGTTGGCCACCAGCTCGGACTCGACCGTGTTGTCGTTGGCAATGTCCACGCGGCGCACGATGCCCGAGAACTCGATCAGCTTGGTCTCGTTGTCGATGCGGATCTCGCGGCGGCCGTTGACCACCAGATTGCCGTTGGGCAGCACGTCCACCACGATCGAGGCGAGCCGCGCGTCGAAGTCGCCGCGCTTGGCGTAGCCCGCCGTGCCGTTGAAGGTGTCGGTGGAGTCCGCGGCCACGCGCGGCATGGTGTTGAACGTCGCCGGATTGAGGTCGAAGACGTTCAGGCGATAGTCGAGGCCCGTGGCCCGCGACAGGTCGGTCGCTTCCTCGTTCTTCAGCGATTGGGATTCGTTGATCACCACGGTGACGATGTCCCCGCGGCGGAAGGCGGTCTTGGAACCGATGATCCCGCGCGGTCCCAGGTCGGGACGATAGATCGAACCCGGCCGATCCTGGGCCGACAGGCAGGGCGCGAGCAGCGCCATCAGGGTCAGGGTCCAGCGCATGGGGTGGGAGCTCATCGGTTGGCCTTCTTCGCTTGGCGGTCGCCCAGGTCGATGCGAACGGTGTCGCGACTCTCGATCACGGCGTTGATTTCGCGTCCGGTGGATTGGACGACGACCTTGACGCGGTCGCCGCGGGCCCCGGCCTGGGTGGCGGTGGCGGGAGTGCGCACGTTCACCGCGCCCGAACTGACCGCCAGGATCACCAGGTCGCCCTTCTGGACGATCTGCGGGCGCACCAGGTCCCCGGCGAGCAGGGTCTTGCCGGCCTCCATGGGATGGGAGGCCGCGGCGCCGATCACCTGCTGCGAGTCGAGCACCGCCGAGGCGCTGCCCGCGTCCACCGCGGTGCGGCGCAGCTCGAACATGCCGGCCTCCAGCACGTCCCCGGCGCGCACGGGCACCAGGAGCACGGGCTGATCGCGCCAGGCCTTCACGCTCCAGGTGGTGTAGGTGGTGCGGTAGGGCTGGCCGTCGACCACCACGCGCACGGCGACCGTGGCGGGCGAGTAGCCGGCCTTCTCCGGTTGGGGCGCCACTTCCAGGAGCGGCGGCTTCTGGCCCTTGGGAACCTCGATGTCCTGGAGCCGGGTCTGGAGCTCCAGCAGGCAGTCGCCGAAACCCTGGGACGACAGGTGGGCCCGCAACGCGTTGCGCGCCGCCTCGGCCAGGGCGTCCGCCGCGATCGGCTCGGTGGCCGGCGAAACACGGCACGTTCCGGAGCCCTTGAAGCGCACGTCGGCGTCCGGGACGCCGGCGCGCACCTGGCGCAGCAGCGCCGCGGCGTCCAACACGCGGCTGTAGCCCGGCGCGGGCGCGTAGCCCAGGCGCACCGCGCTGATGCGCGCCGCCAAGGCGGGATCGTCGCATTCCACCTTGGCGATGGCCCCCAGGGAGACTTCCGTGCCGGCGACCTTGGCCTCGGCGGGAAGCGTGATGGTCACGCCGACGGAGAGCAGCAGATGGCAGAGGAGCGTGATCACCTAGCGCACCATGTTGTTGACTTGCTGGAGCATGTCGTCGCTGACGCGGATCGCGCGGCTGTTGATCTCGTAGTTGCGCTGGGCGAGGATCAGGGCCACCAGCTCGTCGACGACCTGCACGTTCGAGCGTTCCAGGGCCTTCTGCCGGATGGTTCCCGTGCCCGCGATGCCGGGAGCGGCGTCCTGCACGGCGCCCGAGCTGGCGGTCTCCGAGTACAGGTTGCCGCCCTGGGCGCGCAGGCCGCTGGAATTGGCGAAGCGGAACAGCTGGATCGCGCCGATGTTCGTCGGCACGCCGCCGTCGCCCTTCATGACCGACACCTGCCCGTCTTCGGAGATGATCACCTCGGTGGCGTCCGGGGGCACGACCACCGCGGGTTGCAGCGGATAGCCCTCGGAGTTCACCAGGGTGCCCGAGGCATCCATGCGGAAGGCGCCGTCGCGGGTGTAGCGCACGTCGGCCTCGCCCGGCTTCACCTTGAAGAAGCCCTCGCCGACGATCGCCAGGTCCAGGGGGTTGTTGGTGGGGACGATCTCGCCCTGCTTGAAGAGCTTCATGGAGCTCGCCACCTCCGCGCCGCTGCCGACCTGCAGGCCGGTGGGCGCCATTTGCGACTGTCCCGTGGGCGCGCCCGGTTCGCGCATGGTCTGGTAGAGCATCTCGCGGAAGGCGAGCTCGTTCTTCTTGAAGCCCGTGGTGTTCACGTTCGCGATGTTGTTGGCGATCGTGTCCACCTGCAGTTGCTGGGCCTTCATGCCCGAGGCGGCGGTCATCAGTGCGCGGATCATGGAATGGACTCCTGTGAGGTGTGCGGGTCAGCGTCCGCTGGTGATGCGGCGCATGATCTGTTCGATGGAGGAGATCAGGCGCGCGCTCGATTCGAAGCTGCGCTGGGCGGCGATCAGTCCCACCATCTCGTCGATGGCGTTGACGTTGGCGTTCTCGAGCATGCCCTGGCGGACGATTCCCGTGGCGGGCTGCTCGATCCCGTCGGCGTCGGCGCGCATGTTTCCGTGCCGGTCCACGTGCAGCTTCGAGGAGTCGGCGAAGTCCACGACGCGGATCCGGCCGACGTTGTTGCTGCCCTGCCCACGTTCCCGCCCGAGTCGACCGACACCGAGCCGCCCGCGGGGTCGATGGTCCCGCGCGAGCCCTCCCAGGCCACCGGATACCCATCGCGGGTCTGCAGCACGCCGTCTTGATCGATGTGGAAGGCGCCGTTGCGCGTGAAGACCTGGCCCTCGGCGGTGTCCACGGCGAAGAAGCCCTCGCCCTCGAGCGCGAGGTCAAAGTCGCCTCCCGTGGTGCGCAGGATGCCCTGGGAGAAGTCCGTGCTCTCGCGGGTCGTCACCTGCGGAGCCATGAGCTTGTTCATCTGGTTCTGGAACGAGTGCGTGATGACGCCCTTGCGCTTGAAGCCCACGGCTCCGGCGTTGGCCAGATTCGAGCTGATGGTCTCGACCCGGCGCTCGGCGGCGGCCATGGCGGTCGCGGCGGCGTAGATTCCACGGTTCATGCGCCCCAGGGGTGCAACCGGGGTGCCAAGCACCGTGCGCGGGCCGAAGTCGTCCCGGCGCGGGCACGGAGACCGCCCCAGAGCGTCCCAGGGGCGGTGCGGGGGCCCGATCGGGCGAGCCCCGGGCCCGCGCGGGCGCCCACCCCTCGGTTTCGGCCCTGAATCCTTTTCCGTGCGGAAAATTCCGCCCTGGGGGACGGAGCCCGCTAGCGGGCTGATTCAGAAGTCCGTTGGCAAAGGCGGGCTGAATGCGGTTTCCTGGCAAGGCGCCGCGACGACGCGTGTTCGCTGCAACACTCGGAAGGTAAGCCCCGGTGCAGCGAAGCCGCACGCGATCGAAGAAGTCGGTCGCGAGGGGATCCCGGCAACGCAGCCAGGGAGCCGCAGGCGGGCCGATTTTGGCGGCGAAATTCTGAATCAGCCCGCTAGGGTACGGGGCCCCTGGCGTCGCGCCCCACCGCGGCGCCCCTGCGGAAGTGCCCCTGAATGGAGCTCCGGCACCCATGAACCTCCCCCACTCGCTCGTGCTCGCGGCCCTTTTCGCTGTTCTCGCCGGCCAGGATCCGGCCCCGAAGGGCCAGGATCCGAAGCCCGCCGCGCAGCCGCCCGGAGATCCCGTGAAGCAGCGGCTCGAGAATTCTCCGCGCCACCAGGAATGGGTGGAGCTGAAGCAGGGAGAGCGCACGCTGCACTGCTTCGTGGTCTTCCCCGAGAAGAAGGAGAAAGCCCTCGCGGTGCTCGTGATCCACGAGAACAAGGGCTTGACCGACTGGGTGCGCGCCGTGAGCGACGAACTGGCCGAGGCGGGCTACATCGCGATCGCACCGGACCTCTTGAGCGGCGCGGGGCCTGGCGGCGGCAAGACCGACAGCTTCAGCGGCAACGACGCGGCCACGCAGGCCCTGTACAAGCTGCCGCCCCAGCAGGTGACCGCCGATCTCAACGCCGCGGCGGACCACGCGACGAAGCTCGAAGCCGGCAACGGCAAGCTGGCGGCCATCGGCTTCTGTTGGGGCGGCACCCAGTCCTTCGCCTTCGCCACCGCCCGCAAGGACCTGCGGGCCGCCCTGGTGTTCTACGGCAGCGCGCCCAAGGACGAGGCCCTGCTCTCGAAGATCGAATGTCCGGTCTTCGGCTTCTACGGCGAGAACGACGCGCGCATCACCGAGGGCGTCGCCGCCACCGGCGAGCTGATGAAGAAGCTAGGGAAGAAGTTCGAACCCGTGGTCTACCCCGGCGCAGGCCACGGATTCTTCCGCATGGGCGCCGCCCCCGAGGCTTCTGCGGCCAACAAGCAGGCCCACGCGGAGGCTTGGACTCGCGTCAAGGCCTTGCTCTCGAACTGAGTCGCCGACGGGGCTTCCCTCGCCGTCCGCGGTTCACTCGCGAGGCAAGATCGGCAGGAAGGCCCGCCACGGGCCGACCTCGTCCTTGTACTGGAAGGCCATGGCCCTGGCGATCTGGGCCACGTGGTTCAGGTCGTGCACGACCCAGGTGGCGAGCAACTGGCGCAGCGTCACTGCACCCAGCGTCGGGTGCATCCCCGGCGCGTCGAGGTCCTGCTCGGTGAGCTTCAGCGCCGCAAGCTCCCCCAGACTGGCCCCGCGCAGGCCTTCGAATTCGTCGAGCAATTGTCCCAGGGTCTTGCCGCGACTCTCGTGCGCCTGTGCGAAGCGATCGAAGGGCGGAAACGGCTCCCGCGCGCCCCTCTCGCGGATCCAGCGTGTCCGCGGCAACCAATCCGTGCGTTCGCCGTGAATCAGGTGCCCCACGACATCGAAGGGTGAGAACCTGTCGGGCCCATCGTTCGCGTGGGTCCACTGGGGCCCGAGGCCGTCCAGCAGCGCCCGCAACACCGCGGGCGTGCGGGAGAGGACTGCACGGGACGGGTCCGAATCGTGTCGCATGGGCCGACGATACCAAGTCGATCGGTGGCGGCCAGAGACAACGCGGCCCCGGCAACCCTGCTCGGGGTGCCGGGGCCGCGCTGGTCCCGCGACGGACTTCCCTAGACCTAGCGCAGCAGGTTCACCAGCTCGCTCATGACCTGGTCGGTGGTCGTGATTACGCGCGCGTTGGCCTGGAAGCCGCGCTGGGCTTCGATCAGGTGCACGAATTCGCCGGCGATTTCCACGTTCGAGCCCTCCAGCGCGCCGCCGACCACTTCGCCGGCCCCGGCCTGCAGGCCCGCGGAGACGGTGCGTGCTCCGGAGTTCGCCGACTCGGCCCAGAGGTTGTTGCCCACCTCGCGCAGGCCGCCTTCGTTGACGAAGTTGGCCACGCCGAGCTGACCCAGCACCTGGACCTGACCGTTGGTGTAGAACCCCTGGATGTCGCCGTCGCCGTTGACCGCCATGTTCGAGAGCTGGCCCACGCCGTAGCCGTCCTGGCCGTTGGCGAACATGGTGCTCTCGCCGCCGAACATCGTGATGCCGTCGTAGAGCGACGGGCTGCCGAGATTGAGGGACACCGACTGGCCGGGCTGGCCGGTGAAGGTGGCCGTGAAGGAGGTGGTCGTCGGCAGCGTGGCGATCGTGCCGTTGGCGTTGAAGCGCAAGCCGGTGAGCACGCCGCTGACCGTGCCCTCGCTGGGCGGAATCGACGGCGTGACGTTCCACGAGCCGTCGTCCTGACGCTCGAAGTTGAAGGTCACGGTGTGGGCCGTGCCCGCTTGGTCGTAGACCTCGATGGAGGTGGTCGCCGTGTCCGGTCCGGTGCCGACCGTGGAAGCCAGGAAGGCGTGCTGGGCCCAGGTCGTCGAGCCCGTGGCACCCGCCCCGTCGGTGATCACCAGCGACAGTCCCGTGGCGCCGGTCTGGTCGGCGGTGAGCTCGATCTTGCCCGTGGTGGCGTTCAGCGCCGGCGTGGCATTGGGGTAGAGCGTGTCGATGAAGTTCATCAGGTCGCCCAGGGTCTCTCCGTCCTGGCCCACGCCGGTGCCGAACACGAAGGTGCCGCTGACCGGCGTTCCATCGGTGTCCAGGCCGCTGATCGTGATCGCATCGCCGGGTGCGTAGTCGACCACGTTGGAGGGCAGGTCGTTGAGCAGGGTCGTGGCGCCGGCCACGCTTTGGGTTCCGGCCACCATGGTGGTCGGGAGCCCCGTCAGGGAGGCCAGGTCCTTGCCCGTGGCCCCCGGCACCACCTTGACGGTGGCCGCGGTGCCCGTGCGGTTGGTGGTGATCGACACCGAGCCGTTGCCCGCCACCGCCGCGGTCACGCCGCTGGAGGACAGGGCGTTGATCGCGTTGACGATGTCCAGGGCCGTCACGCTGCCCGTGGTGCTCGTCACCGAGACCTTCTGGGAGGCGCCGTTGGACACGACCAGGTCCATGGTCCAGGTTTCCCCCAGGGGCACCGCGTAGGGTCCGCCGATGGAACCGGAGAGGTTGGCCTGGGTGCCCTGGGCGAAGCCCGAGGCGCTGCCGAGCACCTGGGCCAGCGGGCCGGTGACCTGCGCGGGCAAGTTGCCCGTGAACGTGGCCGTGGTCGTCGCCGACGGCGGAAACAGCGAGGTGCTGTTGATGTCGATGGCCTGGTTGTTCTGCCCCATGACCAGCATGCCCGTGCGCTGATCCACCAGACGGCTGGAGGCGTCCAGGCCGAAGGTGCCGACGCGCGTGTACAGCGTCTGGAAGCCGTCGCTCAGCACGAAGTGGCCCTTGCCCGACAGCGCCAGGTCGAACACCCGGCCGGTGCTGGTCAGTGCGCCCTGGGACATGTCGCGGCCGATGTCGGCCAGGGTCACGCCCATGCCGACCTGCATCGGGTTGCGTCCCCCCGTGGTGCCGGTGGGCAGCGTGGCGAAGCGCAGGTTCTGGCTGAACTGGTCGGCGAACACGGCGCGCGAGGACTTGAAGCCCGAGGTCGACGCGTTCGCGAGGTTGTTGCCGATGACGCCGATCCAACCTTGGTGGGCCTGCAGGCCGGAAAGTGCGGAGTAGAGAGCGCTGGTCATGGTGGTTTCGTGTTCAGGTGATTCGAGGGCGGGGCTTGCGACGGTCGAACTGTGGGTGGATCAGGGAGCAGGCGTCGGATCGGGGGGCGTTCCGATTTCCGTGACGGAGGTCAGCGGCACATCCTGGCCGCCGATGCGCAGGACGGCCGAGCCGTCGACGATGCGCACGCTCTGGACCTGGCCCCAAACGTCCTCGCCGGTGTCGGGGTGCGTGTACTGCACGTCCTTGCCCATCAGGGCGCTGGCGTCCGTGAGCTGCTGCATCAGGGCGTTGGACTGCTGCAGGACCGCCAACCCGACGATGTTGTCGTTCAGGTTCTGCATCTGCTCCAGGGAGCTGAACTGGGCCAGTTGGGCCAGCATTTCGTCGTTCTTCGACGGCTCCAGCGGATCCTGGTTCTTCAGCTGCGTCGCCAGCAGGTTCATGAAGTCGTTCTTGCCGACGCTCGAGCCCTGCTTCTCGGGCAGGAGCGAGGAGATCGGGTCGCTGGAGTGGGTGCCGTTGATTTCCATGGAGGTCCTTGCTTGCGGTGCGTTCGTGGGAAGCTGGTCGTGGGATTCGTGGGCCCTTGCGGAAGCGAGTGGGAGCGCCCGTTCAGGCGTAGGTGTCGACTCCGCCGGCGGCGAGGCGTCGCGCCACGGCGGCCCGCAGGCCCGAGATCGGCGCCAGCCCGGCGTGGTCGTCCGCGCCTTCGCGGGGGAAGTGGCCCGAGCGGCGCGGAGCCGGGGCCTGCTCGCCCGGGCGTCCGGCGCCCTGGTCGAAGAAGCCGAAGGCCAGGGAACGGGGCTCGATGCCGCCCTGGGTCAGCGCCGCTCTCAATTCGGGCGCATGGAGCTCCAGGGCGCGCAGGGCCTGGGAGGTTTCCGCGCGCACGTCGGCCACGAGGCCTCCGTTCTCGACCCGCACCCGGATCGAAACGCGACCCAGGGCCTCGGGCGCCAGTTGGATGTTGGCTTCGCGCAGGTCCGCGGAGAGACCGACCCGGACCTGCCGCAGAATCTCCGCGGCCGCCTCGGGGTCCGCGGCGGGCCGCGCCGCCTGGGGGGCGCGAGCGTCCACCAGTTCGCGCAGGGAGAAGGCCTCCTGGCGGCTGTCTCGGGTCAGGCCCGCCAACTCGAGGCCGCCCCGGGACGCACCGGCATCGGTGCCCTGGAGGGTCGCGTCCAGCGTCGCCGGACCCGGCAGGGTGTCCGCGGTAGGGCCCTTGGGCGTCGCGGGGCTCCCCTCCGCCGGGGGCCCGACTTGGATGGATGGGGACCCGCCCCCGCCGGAAGCGTCCTCGGATCCGGCGGCCACGGACGGCGCTCCGCCCGTGGGGAGCGCCTGGGGCTCGCGCGGGAGGGTGCCCAGAAGGGCCTGGGCGTCCGATCCCGTGGAAAGGAGGTCGTCCTGGGTCGCGGAGGTCTGACCCTCCTTCATGCCTGGGGTTCCCGCCCCCTTGGGGGTCGCGGGAAGGACGATCGCCGGCTCGGGCTGGCCCGGGGTTCCGACGCTCGGTGAGGTGCCGTTCTGGGCCCGCCCGTGGGTGGTCGAAGTGGGCTTGAATGACTCACTTGTGGAGTCTTTCTTGCCAGTAACTTTCCCTGAGAGCCCTTCTCGGGCTCCGTCTGCGGGGGAGGAGCCGCCGTCCAGGTCGGCGCGCCCCTGCTCGTCACCCGTGGAGCGCTCCCCGGGCTCCTCTTGCTGCTCGCGGACGCGGCTTTGCCCGTCCTCGGCCCGGGAGGCACGGTCGGAGGGCTCTGAATCGCGGTGCCTCGCGCCCTGGAGGTGCTCCTCGAAGCGCGAGGACCTGGGCTCGGCGGCCTGGCGGCCCGCGAGACCAGCAGGCTCCTGACGGGCCTGGTCGGCGCCGCGCAGGGGCTCGCCCGCCCTGTCCGAGAGTCGAATGCCGGGAAGTGCTTCCATCCGCGGCAACCCATGCAACCCGGTTGCCAAGCACGCCGGGCTGCCTGGATCCGCCGGGGAGGCCCTGGCGGGGCCCCAGGGGCAGGTGAGGCCCGCTCGGCCGGCGCCTCTGCCCGGAGGAAGCGCAAGGAGTGCGGGGTGGACCCCGTGAAGTTGACCCGCGTGGGAAGGAAGTTCAGGCCCCCGCTCGCGGGCCTGGGGAGCAGATCCGCTCGGGTCTGTCGAGAAACAGGCCCGAGGTCCGGCAGGGGGCCTCCCCGCGTCCCCTTCCGCGCCCCTCCTGGCCCTTCACGGGAGCTGTCGCCCCGCCCCGAAGGCGGCCGTCTTGTCCCCGGGAATCGGACTCGGAGATATGGTTGTAGAGTCCATAGAAGTCGTCTTCCCGGCCCCAACCGCCAGCGCCCGCCCCATCCCAGCCTCGCTCGACACCAGGTCCACATGAATCAACCGATCCGCCCCACGCCGGTGACCCTCGCGAGCGCCCTCACGGCGCTCCTCGCTGCCGCCCCGGCCGTCGCCCAGCACTCCCAAGTCTCAGCCGTCGCCGTGCACCCGAGCCACCCCTCGGAGGTCTGGACCGCCAACCGGGACAACAACTCGGTGGCCGTGGTGGACGCCGCCGCCGGCACGCTGGCCGCGGAGGTCCCGGTGGGCAACCGGCCCCTGTCGCTCGCCTTCAGCAAGGACGGCGCCCGCGTGTTCGTGGCCAACAGCCGCGGCAACGTGCCCTTCGACCGGAACTTCGCCTCGCCCTTCGTCGGCGGTGAAGTTCGCGGCTCGGTGAGTGTCATCGACACCGCCTCGCGCAGCGTGATTGCCACCTTGAATGCCGATCGCGTGGGGGTCGAACCCTACGGCGTGGCGGTGGCTCCGAACGGCAAGTTCTTCGTCGTCAGCGCCTTCGCCAGCGGCTTCCTGCGCCTCTTCGACGCCCAGACCCTGCAGTCGCGCGCGGGCTACGACTTCCTCGACGACCTGAACTTCATCCCCGCGCCCTACACGGCGCTGGACGTGGATTCCAACCGCGACGGCATCGCCGACCTGGGCCAGCCGCGCGGCTTCGTGATCCAGTCGGACAGCCAGAGGATCTTCGTCACGCACAACAAGTCGCCGTTCATTTCGGTGCTGGAGATCACGCTGGACGCGAACGGTCAGCCCCTCGGCCTGACCCTGGCGGGGAAGATCGACACCAACGAGTATCCCTACGACCCGATCCTCAACCCGGTGCCGGTCCAGACCCTGAAGAGCCAGGGATTCCCCCGCTTCCTGGAGGACATCGCGCTCTCGCCTGATGGCGACCGCGCGCTGATCCCCCACGTGCTGACCAACGTCAACCACGACGTCAACTTCGACTTCGGGCCCCAGTTGGCCGGAGCCTTCGCCAACCGCGTGTACCCGGCGCTGACGATGATCGACGCGCGCGGTCGATCCTTCGGCACGCCCGGAGACCGCTCGAATCGGCTGCACCACGAGCTCGCCGACAACCTGACTCCCGCCGAGTACTCGGCCTTCGGCGTCGGGGCCATGTCTCCGGCCGGCCGCGTCAGCCTGGGCGGCACCGGCATTCCGGCTCCGGGCGGACAGATGACCCTGGTGGTCGACGGCATGCCCGCCGGCAGCACCGGAGTGGTGGCCATCGGACGCGAGGTGACCACCCACCTCGGCGCCATCGGCACGCTGTACGTTCGCTCGCGCTACACCTATCCGATCGTGGGCGGCGTCGCGATCGTGCCGATCCCGAACCTGCCCCAGTACGAGGGGCATGTGGTTTCGGCCCAGGCCTACATCTCCACCGCGGGCCAACTCTCGCACCTGTCGAACGGCCTGCGCGTGCGCATGGGCGCGGCCGGCCTGTTCCCCAACAAGATGGGATATCGCGCCGGACACCCCGGGCGGGTGGCCTTCAACGCCGCGGGGGACCGGGCCCTGATGCTCAACCGAGGCTCGGAGGACCTGTTCCTCTACGACGTCAGCGGCAGCGACATGCTGCTGCGCGCCGTGTTCCCGCCGCGACTGGCGTTCCAGGAGCGCCCGGCCCTGGACACGACGACTCCCATGGGCGACCTGCCGCTCGGCATGGCCGTGGTCGAGGACGCGACCACCCAGGCCGACGACGCCCTGGTCTACGTGATCAACGAGCTGACGCGCACGCTTTCGGTTCTGCGCGTCAACTGGAAGTCGGGCGTGATCGTCAAGGAGAGGAATCAGATCCCGACGCACCAGGGCCGCGACGTGTACACCGCCTCGGTGCGCCTGGGCAACGAGCTCTTCGAGGACGCCTCGCGCCCGCAAACCACCGGCAACTTCAACAACTCCTGCGCCTCCTGCCACTTCGACGGCGGCGAGGACGGCAACGTCTGGCAACGGCCCAACGGCCCGCGCAGCACGATGCCGATGTACGGCGGGCGCCTGGCCACGGGCCTGGTGCTGTGGAAGGGCGTGCGCGTCAACGTCGGCGAAACCGGTCCGATGTTCGGCGGTGAGAACGGCGGCACGGGCGTGTTCAGCGACGCGGAGCAGCAGGCCCTGACCGACTTCCACGAGACGCTGTCGGTGCCGCTCAACCCCAACCTGGACCTGACCACGGGCCAGCTGACGGCCCAGGCCGCCCTGGGCAGCGACCTGTTCCATGGACGCAACGACACCGGCCTCAACCCGACCTTGCGCCGGGCCGGCTGCGCCACCTGCCACCAGACCAGCGACCCGCTGACCGGTGCGGCGCTCGCCTTCACGCGTGACTTCATCGATCCGGCCATCTCCAGCGGCGAGAACCTCGGTCTCCTGGACCCCTTCTGCTTCACGCTGATGGACAACTTCGTGGCGACCAACATCCAGAACGTCAACAGCGCGTCCAACATCGACCGCGACGGGGACGGCCTGCCGGATGCGGACCGCAACTTCGACGGCTACATCGACGTCGAGACCTATGCGGTGATGAACACGGACAAGAACGATCCCTTCACGCGCGATGACTCGAACAGCTATCCCTGCCTGAGCGACCCGGCGGATCCGCTCTCGCCGCCGATCGTGTTCAAGCGCGATGGACGGATGTTCTCCATCCCGACGAAGCTCGGTGTCTGGTCCACGGGGCCCTACTTCCACGACCATGTGGCCTACTCGCTGCGCATGGTGCTCGATCCGGAAGCCCAGGCCCTCAGCCCGATCTACGGAACGCCGGCCTACCCGAACCCGACGCCGCTGCCGGGGTTGAACAAGTTCTTCAACGAGTTCCACGACGTGCGCGGCCACGAGCAGTTCGCGCAGGGCGCGTCCAAGGTCCAGTTGGACCTGCACAGCACCAACGTGCAGGCCGACATCGAAGCCCTGCTGGCGTTCATCGTCTCGATCTGAGATCGGACAGGGTCAACGTTCGCGGCCCCGCCGGGAAGCAATTCCCGGCGGGGCCGCCGCCTTTCTCGAGCCCGCTTTCCCCGCCCGACCCCAGCCGGACTTCGGACGGCCCGCGGCGGTCCCGGCCGCGCTTGCGCCCCACGGAGAGCGCACCGGTGGCGCGCCGGGAACGGTCCCCTTGGTCCGGCGATCGGGCCTGGGGCCTGTCAGCGCCGGGACTTGGAGCGCGTCCTAGAACCTGTGGGGCTCCTTGGGTGTTCCGGGGCCGCGATCCGCTAGGCGCGGCGACGACGCGTATTCGCCTGGCAATACTTGGAGGAGGCGCAACGACGCGGGCGCGAGCCACGGGGCGGCCAAGGGGCCCCACAGGTTCTAGGACGTGCTCTTGGTCGCCCGACGGGCGGGGGCGGGTCGGGCGGCCTTCGCCGCGCGGCGCGCGCGCTGCTTCTGGGCCTCCGCCCGGATGATCAACGAGCCCGTCGCGCTCCCATCGAGACGCACCTTGGCGAGCTTCAACGCGGCCGCCATCAAGGCCTCGATCTCCGCGCGGTCGAAGTCCGCCGCCGACGTCAGCACGACGTGACGCACCGTCTTCCCGCTGCCCTGCAGCAGCTTCTTGGGGTCCGACTTCGACAGTTGGGCACCCTGCCCGAAGTGCAGCTTCACGCCCTGGGGGCTCAGGGCGATCGAGCACAGCCCCTCGTAGCCGTTCTCGGTCGGCGAATACGAAATCACGAGAGTGTTCTGGTTCTCGTACAGGTACACGAGCTCGCACAGACCCGGCAGCCGGGCGCGCAGCTTCGCGCGCAACGACTTGCCCAGCTTGACCAGCGCCGGCTCGTACCTGGCGAAGAACCCCGCCAGTTGTGTTTCGGGGTTCGCCCCACGTGCCTTGTCGACCATGGTCCTCACCGTATCTGGGGAGCTCGGCCGCGTCCACGCGAGCGCCGCGAAACGCGCACTGGAGCGCTGGACAGATCGAGGATGCCCGCGATCCAGCGTCCCGAGGTCCACGGCCGAGCTGTCGCCCGCGGCGCCCGGCCGCGGAGCCTCTCCCCACGGAACGCGTCGAGGGTCCTCGACGGGTCCCCCGCGGATCAGGGTCCGACCTGGTACTCCAGCGCGTCCGAGAGCGAGACGTTGTCGGGGGCGGCGAATCCCTGGTCGCGGCCCCAGAACTGGCAGTCCACGGTGGTGCCCACCTGGGTCAGGGCGGGCGACGGATTGCCGCCCAGGGCACCGACGGCAAAGGCGTTCATGTCGATCGAGTACACCCCCGAGCAATCGAGGGGCGGCGGCGGCAGGCCGCTGGAGATCAGGGTCACGCTGCGGCGCAGGGGTGCATTGATGCACAGCACGCCCCCGCCGAAGGGCGTCGCGGCCTGGCCCGTGGTGCCGTAGAGCAGGAGGCCCGGCTTCTGGTTCAGGTTGTTGATCGAGCTGACGACGAAACCCGTGCCGCTGGAAGCGCTGGCTTGCCCCACGAAGCCGATCGCGGGCGTGCAGGCGAGGGAGTTCACCTTGGCGGTGCAGTACAGCGAGGGGTCGTGAAGCTCGCTGCCCGTCAACCGGAACGGGAAATCCACCGGCGCCGCGCCGACGCCCATGCTCGTGACCCGCCAACTGCCGTAGATGTCCCGGAACTCGGCCGCGTTGTCGGAGGAGTCCCAGGGCGTCGAAGGCACGGAGGCCGCCGTGCCGAAGGCGGTGTTGCCCACTCCGGCGATTTCAATCCAATAGGTGCCGGGGACGAGCTCGGGCAGCCATGACATGTCGATCTCGAGATCGTAGAGGGCGCGTTCGGTGCTGAAGAGCCCCCCGGAGCCCGCGAGGATGACCGGCGGCACGCGGTAGCAATTGGTGAAGCTTGAACCCAGCAGCCGGTTGGTCAGCGTGTCGCCGTAGACCACCGACGCGCCGGGTTGATCGGGGCGGGCGTCCCACAGGCGCACGCGCACGTCGCCGATGCTGCTCGCGGGGCCTGCCGGAGCGGCCGACTGGTAGGCGAACCAATGCAGGGTCGAGAGGGTCCAACGTGTGCCCGCCGGGACGGTGAAGTCGTCGGCGAGCCGCGAATTGTGCGCGTCCTCGAACTCGAGTCCGTGGGCGGTCAAGGTCACGATCGGGGGACCCGAGGCGACGAACTCCAGCTCGCTCGTGTCGGCGCCGCCGAAGCCGTTGCCCAGGCCGGTCACGAAGCCGCCGTTGGTGTGCAGCACGCTCGGCCCCTGGGCGGCGGCGAGACCGCCCGCGCCGAGGATCCCGGCGGCCAAGCCCAGCAGTGCCTTCACGGCGGGCAGGGTGAACTTCGGGGCTTTCACGGGACCACCGACCACAGGTGCGGAAGGCCGTCCGTCTCGGTCAGGGTCAATTCCAGGGTCGAGGAGTTGTAGCTCCACGAGAGGGTCGAATTGCCGTCGCGGGACACGCTGGTGGGCGGCGCGGTCACGGAGCGGAAGACCACCTCGTCGGCCAGGCCGTCCGCCGTGGCCAAGGTGACGTGGAGCGGCTGGGAGGGGTTCAGGCCCGCCCCGAGCGTGTCCACGCTCAGGCGTCGGAGGTTGGCCGTCCCCGCCAGGCTCAGGGCGTTGTTGGGGAGATCGAGGGCCCAGTCGAAGGGCGTGAAGGCGTTGGGCGCGTCCTGCTCCACGAAGAAGTGGAAGTACACGTCGTCGCGGTCGGCCAGGGTGCGCGCGGCCGTCGGCAGCGTCAGCGTGAAGGTGCTGAGCCAGTCGCAGGCCCAGCTCTGGTCCAACATCACCCAACGGTGATCGTGGGCATCGACGCCGAAGGGCACGAAGCGAAAGGCGTAGGTCGCCCCCGGCGTGAATCCCAAGGTCGCCAGGTGGCTCACCAGCACGTTGTTCTGCTTGGGCAGGTACCAGATCCGCTCGTCCGTGGCGCGGGTCACCTGCAGCGGAATGTGCGTCAGGTTGCGGGCCAGGTCCTCGTTCGTGTCCACCTGGAAGGTCAGTGGGTCGAAATTGAGGATCGACGAGCGAGCCAGCTTGAACGGGTCCGCCGAACCGACCGTTCCATTGCCGTACCAGAAGTCGAGGAAGAGGCGCGTCGGCGGGTCGGAGTAGTACGTGTCCTTCAGGGCCACGGCGCCGCTGAGCGAGACCATGGCCGCGATCATGGGCTTGGACGGGTCCACGTGCCGCGCCGCGTAGTTGGCCATGGCCCCGCCCCCCATGGAGAATCCCGCCGCGTAGATGCGGCTTGGATCGATCAGCGGGTAGCGGACCAGCATCTCCTGCAGCACGGCCTCCATGTGGACCTGGCTCGGGATCGAACCGTAGTGCTGGGTGTTGGCCGCCAGGGGGCAGACCACGTACCAGCCTCGGCTGCACCCTTCGAGGGCGAAGTTGGTGTTCGCCGAGAGGTCCAGTTGCGTCGACCCGAACTTGTGGAACACCACGAGCAGCGGCACGGGTCCCGTGGGCGCGGGCAGGGGCTCGGCCACCAGCACGTTCTCCGGCCAGCCGTCTCCGATGGTCATGGAGAAACTGACATACTGGAACGTCGGACCGCTGAAGGAACCCGCGGGGTAGACCGGCGGCGGCAACAGCCCAAGGCTGTCGTCGGTATCCACCATGGAGAAGGGCTGGTGGGGCTGGGGGCGGATCGCTTGGGCCGACGCCCGCTCCGCCACGCCGACCCAAGCCAGCGCGATCGCCGAAACTACCGTGAAAAACCGCATGTGGGTACCCGATCAAGAATAGCAGGCCTTGGCGGCCCCGGGGGAATGCGGACGATTCCTGGGTCCCGGGGGTTCCGTGGGCCGTCGCTTCTCGGCGCCCAAGGCACGCAAGCCGCATCCCGGCGGCGACGGAACGGCCCTTTCCCGGGCGGGAAACGGCCACTCCAGGCTCCCTGGGCCACGCGGCGCCTCCAGGGCCCGGAGCGTCCTGGAAGAAGTTGCCGGACGGCCGCCGGCGGGGGGCCCCGGGGGGGCTCAGGAACGGTGCCGCACCTCGGCGCGGCCGTCTTCGTGGCCGATCACCAGGGTGTGCGCCAGGCCGACGAAGAGCCCCGTCTCCACGATGCCGGGAAGGCGGTCCAGCTCGGCCTCCAGGGCCCCGGGGTCTCCGATGCCCCCCGGGAACCGGCAATCCAGGATCCGGTTGCCGTTGTCCGTCACGTAGGGGTTGCCGTCCTTGCCCAGCCGGGGGACGACGCCGGCCCCCTTGCGCTCCAGGGCCCGCCGGATGACCGCCAGGGCAAAGGGGACCACCTCCACGGGCAAGGGGAAGGCGCCCAGGCGGGCGACCACCTTGTCCGCGCCGACGATGGCGATCTGGCGGCGGGTGATGCTGGCGACCACCTTCTCCCTCAACAGGGCCCCGCCGCCCCCCTTGATCATGTCGAAGCGACCGTCGATCTCGTCCGCCCCGTCGATGGTCAGGTCCAGGGCCTCCACGGACTCCAGGTCGGCCAGAGGAATCCCCAGGGCTCGGGCCTTGTTTTGGGTGTCAATGGACGTCGGAACACCCACGATCTTCAGGCCTTCGGCCATCCGCTCGGCCAGCCGCAGCAGGGTGAAGTGGACCGTGGAGCCGGTCCCCAGACCGACCCTCATGCCCGATTCGACGAACTCCGCCGCCCGGCGGCCGGCGACTTCCTTGGGGTTGTGCACGGGAGCCCTCCTGGACGGATGGTAGCAGCGGGCCCGGTGGAATCACCGGGCTGGCCAAGGGAATCCCCGCGTGCTATACTGAGATCCGTTCTCAACTGCCGAAGAACAGCCCGTGACCAACCTCGACACCCTTGCCCCTGGCTCCCGGGCCCGCCTCGTTTCCCTGGGCGGGGAGCGCGCGTTCCGCTGCCGGCTGATGGAGCTGGGCCTGCTGCCCGGCACGATCCTGCGGGTGGTGCGACGGGTGGACGTGGGCGGCGTGCTCGAGCTGGAGGTTCGCGGCTGCCGGCTGACCGTGCGCCGCGGCGAAGCGCGTCTGCTCCTGGTCGAGCCGAACTGAGCTCGACTCGCCCGTGGCGAAACCCACGCGTGTGAAGCGCGTCGCGCTGGCCGGCAACCCGAACACCGGCAAGACGACCCTGTTCAACCGGCTGACGGGCAGCGACGCCAAGGTCGGCAACTACCCCGGTGTCACGGTCGAGCACCAGGAGGGGCGCCTGGAGCTGCCGCTCTCCGGAGGCGTGCTCCTGGTGGACGTGCCGGGCACCTACTCGCTTTCGGCCCGCAGCGCGGAGGAGCAGATCGCGATCCAGGCCATCGCGGGGCTCTCCCCCATCGAGCGCCCCGACGCGGTGCTGGTGGTCGTGGACGCGACCCAGCTCACCCGCAATCTCTACCTCGTGCTGCAGGTGATCGAGACCGGCCTGCCGGTGGTCGTCGCGATCAACATGATCGACATGCTGGCCGTGCGCGGCCTCTCCATCGACACCCCGACCCTCGCCAGGCTCTTGGGCGTGCCGGTGGTTGCGATTTCTTCCCAAAGCGGCCGCGGCCTCGACGAGCTGCGGGCGGCCCTGGACTTCCTGCTGCGCGATCCCTCCCGCGGCACGCCCGGGCCGCGCTGGTTGCCGGAGAGCCCCGAGCTGGAGCACGACGTGAACGCCGTGGCCGCCGCGATCCCCGCGGCCTGGCATTGCGACGAGGCCCAACGGCGGCGCGCCCTGGCCCTGTGGGCCCTGCTCTCCCTGGACGAGCACGACGAGCTGCGCGGCGCCTCGCCGGAACTGCGGGGTGTGGTGGCCGCCCGACGAAAGCTGGCCGCGGCGGAAGGCCGTGAGATCGAAGCCGAGATCATCCAGGGTCGCTACTCGTGGATCGACCGCCACGCGGCCCAGTTCCTCGTGGAACGCCCGCCCACGCGCCCTTCGACCACCGACCGCGTCGACCGGGTGCTGCTCCATCCCGCCCTGGGGTTCTCGGCCTTCCTCCTGGCCATGGCCTTGGTGTTCCAGGCCCTGTTCAGCGGCGCGGACCCGGCCATCGGCCTGATCGAGAGCCTGTTCGGCTGGGTTCAGGGCTGGGTCCGTGAGCTCTTGCCCGCCGGTCTGTTGAACGAGTTCGTCTGCAACGCCCTGATCGAGGGAGTGGGCAGCGTGGTCGTGTTCCTGCCCCAGATCGCGCTGCTGTTCCTGTTCATCGGAGTCATGGAGGACTCCGGCTACATGGCGCGGGTGGCGATGCTGATGGATCGCCTGATGAAGGCCGTGGGCCTCCACGGGCGCGCGTTCGTGCCGATGCTCTCCGGCTACGCCTGCGCCGTGCCCGCGATCCTGGCCACGCGCACCATGGAACGCAGGCGGGATCGCATGCTGACGATGATGGTGATCCCGCTGATGACCTGCTCGGCCCGCCTGCCCGTGTACACGCTGATCATCGCGGCCCTCTTCCCGGCCTCACAGATCCTCGGCTTCCTGCCGGTGCAGGGGCTGTTGATGGTCGGGATGTATCTGTTCAGCACGGTCACCGCCCTGGTGTGTGCCGCGGTGTTGGGCCGGACGCTCTTCAAGGGCCCCAAGGTGCCCCTGCTGCTGGAGCTGCCGCCCTACCGCATGCCCCACTGGCCGTCGGTCCTGCGCATGGTGTGGCAGAGGAGCCGCCTGTTCCTGACCCAAGCGGGCGGCGTGATCCTGGGGATCACCTGCGGCATGTGGGCCCTGCTCTCCTTCCCGCGGGACCCCGCGGTGCTCGCCCGCTTCGAGGCCGAGCGTGCGGCTCTGGTCGCCGAAGTCGATCCGGCCCGCCGCGAGTCCAGGGCAGCCGAGATCGAGGTGGCCGAGGCCGGCGAGTTGCTGCGCACGAGCTTGGGGGCCGCATCGGCCGCGGCCTGGAGCCCGCCATCGAGCCCCTGGGCTTCGATTGGAAGATCGGCATCGGCCTGCTCGGCGCCTTCGCCGCCCGCGAGGTGTTCGTCAGCACCATGGGCGTGGTCTACGGCATCGGCGCGGACGCCACGGAGGAATCGCCGACGCTGCGGGAGAAACTGCGGGCCGAGCGCCACCGGGACGGCCGGGCGGTCTACACGCCCCTGGTGGGGCTCTCCCTGATGGTGTTCTTCGCCCTGGCCTGCCAATGCATGAGCACCCTCGCCGCGGTGCGGCGCGAGACCCAGAGCTGGGCCTGGACGACCTTCCTGTTCTTCTACACCGGCGTGCTGGCCTGGCTGGCGAGCTTCGCCGTCTACCAGGGCGGGCGCCTGCTGGGCCTGGGCTGATCAGGCCGCCTGCAGGAACTCGCGGGCCCGCTCGAGGTCGGCCGCGAGCACCTCGCCCATGCGCTCGAAGGCCTCTCGGTCGATGCCGGTGAGGGCCAGTGCCCCGACGCTCAGTCCGTAGGGATCCTGCTCCAGCGGCACGCCGAACAGGAAGGAGTGGGTGGCCATTTCGCCCAAGTGGGTCGCGCCGGCCATGCGCGGATCGAGCCGCGACAGTTCCGGCGTGTGGTGGTTGCGAATCGCGTCCACCAGGCCCTCGGGCAGGTTCCAACGCTCGGCGAGCCGCGCGCCGATTTCGGCGTGGTGCATGCCCAGGATGGAGGTCTCCGCGTCCAGGAGGCTCATTCCGCGCGACACTTCGTTCTGCACGAGCAGCGCGGACGAGCGCGCGTGTCGCGCCACCACCAGGTGGCCGACGTTCTGCAAAAGACCGATCGTGTAGGCCCGGTTCTTGTCGAGTCGTCCCGCGTGGCGGGCGATCAGCGACGAGGCGATGGCGTCGACCACGCTCTCCTCCCACAGGCGCGTGGCGGTCTCGGCATCACCCTGGCCGTAATCCCGGAAGTAGCGCCCCGAGCAGGAGGTCAGCACCAGGTTGACCAGCGTGGTGACGCCCAGCAGATTCGCCGCCTCCGGCAGCGAGCCGATCTCGCGCCGGAAACCGTAGTAGGCCGAGTTGCACAACTTCAGGACCTTGCCCGTGACCGCCGCGTCGGTCTCGATCACCCCCACGAGATCCCGCGGCACCACGTCGTCGTGGGAGGCGATCTCCATGACACGGCTCGCCACCTGGGGAAGCGGCTCGAGGCTCTGGATCGCCGCGAGAAGGTCGTGAATGTGGGGGCTCAACGGACGTTCTCCCAACGGGCCCGGGCGGATCGGCACCGCCGGCCCATGGCGAGTTTTTCGGAGCGCCCGCGCCGCACCCTGAAGGGTTCTCCCGTTCCCGAGCCCGGGCCGGGAAAACTCTTCCGGGCTACTCGATCCGCTCGCCGTCCGGCAGGCCTTCCAAGCACTTTCCCACTTCGTCCCGGGTCACGATGTCGCGGAAGCGCCAGGGCCGCTCCCACTCGTCGCCGCGGGGGTGGATCGTCATGAAGGGGATCGAGAAGGCGCCCAGGGAATTGAGCAGGCGCTTGGCCGCGTTGGTGCGCGGCGACTTCGACGTCATGTCCACGCGGATCGGGATGACGCCCTTCTTGTTCAAGAGCTCAGTGATGCGTTCGGAGCTGTACACGACAGCTTCGTTGGTTTTGCAGGTCAGTCACCACTCGGCGGTGAAGTCGAGCATCACCGGCTGGCCCGCCGCCTGGTAGCGGGCGAACTTCTCGGGGTCGAAGTCCTCCCAGACCAGGTTGCCCCCGCGGGGGTCCAGCGAGGACTTCAGGGGTCCGAACACGAACCAGGTGCCGGCACCGGCGATCACCAGGGCCGCGGCCAGGGTGCGAAGGCGCTGGAGCGTGGTCTGCTCGAAGCTGGCGAACTTGCCCCACCACCAGCAACCCAGGGCCACGAAGACCATCATCGCCACCGTGAAGAGCAGCAGGTCCTGGCGCACGGAGACCATCAGGAACACCACGGTGCCCAGGAGCAGGAATCCGGTGGCGTGCTTGAACGTGTGCATCCAGGCGCCGGGCTTGGGCAGGAACTTCAAGAGCCCCGGATTCGAGGTCAGCACCACGTAGGGCGCCGCCATGCCCACGCCCACCATCAGGAACACCAGGAAGATCACCTGGGGCGTCTGGGTCACGGCCCAGGCCAGGGTGCTGCCGAGGAACGGGCCGCTGCACGGGGTGGCCAGCAGCGTGGCCATGATGCCCTTGAAGAAGGCGTCCCGGACGCCCTCGCGCTTGACCGAGGCCAGTTCGCCGACCTTCGAGGGCACGCCCAGCTCGAACACGTCGAACAGCGAGAGGGAGAAGGCGAAAACGATCGCCACCATGGCGATCTTGAAGGGCTCGCTTTGGAACTGGGAACCCCATCCCTGCCCGGCGAAGGCCGCCAGGCTCGCCAGCGCCAGGAACACGACGATGATCCCCGCGGCGAAGGCGACGCCCAGCTCGAACACCCGCTTCTTGGATTCGCCGGCCTGCTTGACGAAGGAGAGCACCTTGATCGACACCACCGGCAGCACGCAGGGCATCACGTTGAGCAGGGCGCCGGCGATGAAGGCGAACACGAGCCACAGCCAGATGCTGCGCTCCTTCTCCGTGCGCAACTCGAACGTCGGGGCCGCGAAGGCGTCCCAACTGGGTGAGTTGGCCTCGGGCGAGCGGTCGGCGCCCGAGGGCTTGGCCGGGCCGGTTTCCTCGGCCCCGCCGGCCGGCTTGACCCCGGGCACCAGGTCCGCGGGGAACTTGGCGAACAGGGAGTCCTTGCCGGGCCCCGCGACCCCCAGCTCCTCCTCGTAGGGGATGCAGCCCTTCTCGTCGCAGGTGAGCCCCGTGATCGTGGCCCCGATGGCGGCGGGGTCGGCGGTGCCGGAGGCGAAGCGGCCCACGGCGTAGAGCAGGATCGTGCCTTCGTGGCCGTAGATCCAGGCCGGGCCGCCGTCGGGGGCGGTCATGCCCGGTGCCGGCAGCTTCTCCGGCTCGGGAAAGCGCGTGACCGACCACTCGACGCCCGGACCCGCCCAGGTGACCTCCGTGGGCGAGCCGACGCCGCCGCCGTCCCCCAGCTCCTCGTGGTAGATGTGCCAGCCCGGATCGAGCTTGAGCTCGATCACGCACTGGACGTCGGCACCCGCCCCGCGGGCGTAGAGCCGGCCCTGGGCCCGCTGGTCCTGGGCCTGGAGCGGCAGCACCCAGGAGGCCAGGAGCAGGAAGAGCAGCGGAATGCGTTGGATCATGTTCGGGACGGCGCCGGGGGTCGGATCGGCCAGTCTAGCCGTTCGGGGGGGTCTGACTCCCGTGACCCCCTGGGCAGTCCCCCGGGGCGGGTTTCTTGCCTGGACCTTACGCCGGGCGCGGGGTCCAGGCCCGGGGCTACCATGCCGAAGAGGCCACCGCCCGCCACCCGAGGAGTTCCCCATGCGCCTGTTCCTTGCCCCGGTCACCTTCGCTCTCGCCCTCGTGCTCCCCCAGGAGCCCAAGCAACCCGGGGACCAGGACCCGCCCGCCCGCCCGGGGGGGCGCTTTGAGACCGAGGCCGAGCGCTCGGTCCGCGCCCGCGAGGGCATCCTCGGGGCCTGGCAGCTGACCCGGGGCGAGATCCCCTCCCTGGGCGTCAGCGCGGGCGGGGTCGCGGGCTACGCCCTGTTCATGGACGGCTACATGTCCCTGGAGTTCCACGTGCTGGGGAACACGTCCCCGGACAGTTCCAACACGTTCTTCCAGACCGGCACGCACCGCTGGAAGCTCGAGGACAACGGCCTTTTGCAGACCTACAGCCTGATCGGCACCCACAACGTGACCGACGACGAGGAATACGACTTCGAGGTGCCGGGCCAACGCCGCGAATACCGCGTGCGCCTCGATGGAGAACAACTGGTCCTGGAGAAGAACGACCGCACGGCGCGATTCACATTCACGCGTCTGGGCAAGCTGCGCTTCCCGGACGCCAAGGACGGAGCCACGGACTTCTACGGTCGCCCGATCAAGCAGGAAGCTGGCTAGCCGGAAGAGGGCAAGCCCAAGAAGCCCGCCCAGGATTCCCCAGGGGATCGCGACCGCTGACACAGACCCTGGGGGAAAGAGAATTCTGATCGGCGGGCGGCCCGGATTGCGTGGTACCCGGAGCCATGATCCTCGCCGCGCCCGATCCCCAGGCCGCCTCGCCCTCCTTCGGGAGAGCCTCAGTCGGGAGGATTCTCCAACTCGCGCGTGAGCCACATGCGCGCCACGCGCCAGGCCCGGGTGACCGAAGCGGTGGAGCTGCCCAGGATCCGCGCGGTCTCTTCCACCGAAAGCCCGCCGAAGAATCGCAGCTCGACGATGCGGCCCAGCTCGGGATCGGTGGCACCCAGGCGGCCGAGGGCCTCGTCGAGCGCCAGGAGGTCCGGTCCGCTTTCGGTGAACAGCTCGAAGACCTGATCGAAGGGCCGGCGCACGTGGGCACCGCCGCGCTTCTCGGACCCGCGTCTGCGCGCGTGGTCCACCAGCACGCTGCGCATGGCCTTGGCCGCCACGGCGGCGAAGTGCTCTCGATCGGCATAGGCCCCCCCCGTGAGCCGCATCCAGGCCTCGTGGACCAGTGCCGTGGGCTGCAGGGTGTGCTCGGAACCCTGGCGCTTCATCATGCCCTCGGCGAGGTCGTGCAACTGGGCGTACAGTTGGGGCATGAGCGCGTCCGCGGCGGCGGGGTCCCCCTGGGCCATGCGGTTCAGCAGCACGGTCACGGCTTCCTGTCCTGCGTTCTCCACGGCGGGGGTGCTCTCTCCAAAATTGTCCGCCCGAGGACAGAATGATGCAATGAGCGCGCGAACCGGCACCCCCAGGCTCGAGGCCTGAGCATGTCCGCGGAATCCTGGAAAAAGGTCCGCGCCGTGCTGGAGCGCGCCAGCGAGCTGCAGGGCGCGGAGCGCGACCTCTACGTGGAAGAGGCCACGGCGAGCGACCCCGCCCTGGGCCGCGAAGTGCGCGAGTTGCTCGCCGCCCAGGCCCGCTCCGAGCGGCTGGAACCCCCGGATTCCCGGCGCGTGGTCCAGGCCCTCGACGCGGATGGCGGCGAGCCCCAGAGGATCGGACCGTGGAAGCTCGAGCGACGCATCGGCACGGGCGGCATGGGCGCGGTGTGGCTCGCCACGCGCGTCGACGGCGGGTTCGAGCAGCGCGCGGCGATCAAGCTGATCAAGCGCGGCATGGACAGCGAGGAGATCCTGGCGCGCTTCGAGCGCGAACGCGCGCTGCTCGCCTCGCTCGAGCATCCCTGGATCGCGCGCCTCTACGACGGCGGCACCACGCCGGACGGGCGTCCGTACCTGGTGATGGAGCTCGTCAGCGGCCTCTCCCTCGACCAGTACTGCGCCGACACCCGTCGAAGCCTGCGGGAGAAGCTGGAGCTCTTCGCGCGCGTGTGCGACGCCGTGGACTTCGCCCACCAGCAACTGGTGGTGCACCGCGACCTGAAGCCCGCCAACGTGCTGGTCACGGCCGACGGCTCGCCCAAGCTCTTGGACTTCGGCATCGCCAAGGTGCTCACGAGCGACGAGGACGCGGCCTCGCGCACCACCACGGGCCAGCGCATCCTGACGCCCCAGTACGCGAGCCCCGAGCAGCTGCGCGGAGCGCGACTCTCGACACGCTCGGACGTGTTCTCGCTGGGCGTGATGCTCTACGAGATCTTGACCGGTCGCCGCCCGTTCGACGAGACGCGCACCCCGGACACCGAGGCCCATCCGCCGAGCCACACCTCGCGTGTGCGCGCCCTGGCCGGCGATCTCGACACGATCGCGCTGAAGGCGCTGCGCGTCGAACCGGAGCGGCGCTATTCCTCCGCCGCGGCCCTGGCCGATGATCTGCGGCGCCACCTGGCGGGTGAGGCCGTGCTGGCGCGCGCGGACACCTGGAGCTACCGCACGGCCAAGTTCGTGCGTCGCAATCGGGTGCTCGTGGCGGCCACCGGCATGGTGATCCTGGCACTCTCCGCCGGCCTGGCCGTGGCCTGGACGCAATACGTCGAGGCGCGTGACGCGGGCGCGCTCGCCGACGCTCGGCTCTCCAGCGTCGTGCGTTTTGCCTCGACGCTGTCGAACAAGGTCACCAACAAGCTCGCCACGCTGGAGGGCCTGCTGCCCCAACGGGAGGCCATGCTGCGCGAGCTGTGCGCGGAACTCGAAAAGCTCCAGGCCGAAGCGCCCGGTCATCGCTCGCTCGCCGTCGAACTGGCCTGGGCGCGAAACGACCTTTCGCAGGTGCTCTGGCAGGCGGGCCTCGACAGCCTGAATCGGGTCGACGAGGCTCGTTCCCTGCTGGAACAGGCCACGCTGCAATTCGCGCCCTGGTTGGAACGGGAGAGCGAGACGCCCGAGGTCGCCACGGCTGCCGCGGCCCTGCTCATCTCCCACGCCACCTGCGAAGTGAACGCGCGGCGCCTGGCCGGCGCCCGTGACGAGTATTTCCGCGCGCTGAAGATCCTGCGCACGGCGCGCGCCAACCCGAACAACGCGGGCCGCACCGAGCTCTGGTCGCGCGAGTGCAATCTGCTCAACCAGTTGATCAGTGTCGAGCGCGAACTCCAGGATCGCGAGGCGGAGCAGCGGCACTCCGCGGAGTACGTCAGCCTCGTGGAGGACGCCTGCACGCGCTTCCCCGAGGTCGCCGCGTTCCGCTACTGGCGCGGCACGAGCCTGTTCGCGCGGGGCGTCAGCGCCAATGAGGCCGGGAATCCAGCCGCCGGACGGGCCGACCTCGAGGAGGCGGCCCGCCTGCTCGAGGAGCTGCACGCCGCCGATCCGACGCACTCCGTGTACCGACGGGCCCTGGCCCCCGCCTACTACCACCTCAGCAATTCCCTGCTGATGGGCGGCGAGAACGAGCTGGCCGCCAAGGCCGCCATGCACGCGTGGGAGGAGTTCGAGGCCACGCTGGCGATCGACCCAACCAACGGCACGCTGCGCGACATGATCCTTCAATTCGCCTACACGGCCGGCTCGACGGCGCGGCTGGCGAAGGACTTCCCGTCGGCCCTGCGGGCCCTTCAACGGGCCTACGACGCGTGCCTGGAACGCATGGCTCGACATCCGGAGCATGTTGCGTTGGCCTTGACCCGCGCCACGCTCGGTACGGAACTGGCCGCGGCGCTCGCGGAACTCGGCGAGCCGGCCAAGGCCCTGGAACTCGCCGCGGAGTCGGTCGAGATCGGATTGTCGATCCAGGACCACGAGGAAAGCGGCGACGGGTGGAACTACGGCATGTCGCTGTCGTTCTCGAACCAGGCCGAGTGCCTGATCGCGGCGTCGCGCGAGGCGCAAGCGACGACGTCCGAGAAGCGTGCCAGGTTGAACCAGGCGCTCGAGGCCCTGAAGGAGGCCGAAGCACTGCTCCTGGAGGCCGACAGGCTGGGCCAGGTCGGCGGCGACGAGCGCACCCACTTCGACCACGTGTCGAAGCTGACGGACAGCGTCAAGGCATCGCTGGCCGCGCTGCCGATGGAATGAGCGCGGGCGCGAGGCGCCTCTGCGCCTCGCGCCCGCCGTTCGACGAGCCGTGGTGCCCGTCCCTCAGGTTCCGATCTCGTACTCCAACGCGTTCGAGAGCTGTGCGTTGTTCGGCGCCGACAGGCCCGGGTCACGACCCCAGTACTGGCAGTTGACGGTTGTGCCAGGTACCGACAGGAACGGCTGGGGATTGCCGCCCAACTGGCCTGCCCGGAAGGCATTCATGTTGGTCGAGAACAAGCCGGTGCAATCCGCCGCCGGAGCATTGGATCCGTTCGAGTTCACGCCGGGGCCGCGGTACAGGGGCAGGCCCACGCAGAGCGTGCCGCCGGAGAAGGGCGCCGCGCTGCGGCCGGAGGCGCCGTACAAGAGGATTCCGGGCACCTGGTTGCGCACGTTGCTGGCACTGACGATGAAGTTGGCGGGCCCCGAGGCGCTCGGCGATCCGCCGAAGGAGATCGAGGGCGTGCAGCCCAGGCTGTTCTGCTTGCCGACGCAGTAGATCGCCGTCTGGAGCCGGCGCCAGAGCACGGCGTGCGTCACGCCCGTGGTCCCATGGGTCGCCGTGCCGAGCACGTAGGTCGTGCCGTTCGCGTGCCAGATGTCCTTCGCTTCGGAATCGGCATACGTCGGCGGCAGGGCGGTGTGCAGGTCCTGTCCGCTGGCCGCGGTTCCGGACCAGAGGTAGGCCCGCTGCGCCAGGGTCGGGAAAGCCACCCCGCCGACTTGCTCCCGGCATCGACGGCGTAGGCGATGCTCTCGCTGCTGTTCGCGGGCGCAAGATCGACGACCGAGGCGGCGCTTCCGCCTCCACACAGGCGCGCAGGTTGCTGCCGCCGACCAACTGGTAGCCGACTTGCTGGACGCCGTCCGTGCCATAGGCGACGCCGCTGGGGGCGAGTTGGACCCAGGAGGCGGCGGTGCCCGTCCACAGGCCGGGGCGAGGGGGGCCGGACTGCGATGCATAGCCGACCTGCATTCCGCCGCGCATGTCGGTGACCGCGCCGTTGTCGGTGAAGCCCGGCGGCATCAGGTCGACCCACGACGACGCCGTGCCCGTCCACAGCCCCGGCCTGGCCACGGGGCCGAAAGCCGCGAACCCGCCCTGAACGCCACCGGAGACGGTAAGAGCGTTCGAGGCGATCGCACCCGGGGGATTGAGATTGACCCACGAGCCCGGGGTCCCCGACCAGAGCGAGGCGTAGTACGGGCCGCCGACGGGCTCCACGGCGCCGACTTGGACCGCGCCGTCGCAGCCCCAGACCGAGGAAGCCGCGAAGCCCGCGACGTGGAGGTCCACGAAGCTCGCCGCGGTGCCGTTCCAGACGGCGGCGTGGTTGACGTCCGGCACCAGTTGCACGATGCCGCCCTGGGCGGCGGCCGCTCCCTGGGTGGCTCGGGAACTGTGGGCGCCCGACGGATGGAGGATCTCGTAGGTCCACTGGGCGTGGGCGATCGAGGGAAGGACGAGCAGGCCGGCAAGGCCGGCGATCGAGCGGACGATGGTGCTTTGGGGTGACATGGGGTGTGCTCCTGTGGATGGGGATTGGCTGCACCCCATCCACGCAATCCGCGGCGGAGCCTCGATCAGCGAGGCCGCCGCGCCGGGCCCCGCAGCCTGTGGAATGGAGACTTGGAATGACATAAGCTGTTGATATACCACGACTTATGGAATTCCGCGGGGCTCGCTGCTGACTGACTGCTGCACTTCAGGACCCCAGCCGGGAGGCGATTCCCCTCCCCGCATCCGCGCCGCTCCCCGGGGCGGGCGCCGCGGGGGCACGCCGCGGTGTCACGGACGTCGGTGCCCAGGGTGACGAGCTTCCCTGCTCCTCGCACGGGGGTCGGGATGCTCGCGGTGCCCTCGCTTCGGACCACGCCACGCCCCGTTCCGCACTTGTGCGGATAGGCGCCCTGGGGGCCCGGGATACGCTCGGTGGGCTGCGGTCTCTCTGCGCGTTCCCGGGCCCAAGGTCACTCCCGGAGAAACAGGTCCGGATCCGCCTGAGCCGCCGCGAGCAACGCCTCCCTCCTCCGTCCGAGCCCTGGAGTGAACCTCATGGCCGACCTCGAGATCCTGTCGCGAGAGGACTTTTCGGAGGTCACGTACCTGTTGGAAGTGCGCCATCCCCTGATGGCCAAGGCCGCGCGACCTGGGCAGTTCGTGATCGTCATGCTGCACGACCACGGTGAGCGCATCCCGCTCACCATCGCGGACTTCGACCGCGAGCGGGGCAGCATCACGCTGGTCATCCAGGCCGTCGGCAAGACGACCCGGGAGATGCAGCAGCAGTGCAAGGTAGGCACGTCGCTCTTCGCCATGGTCGGTCCCATGGGCATCCCAAGCCCCACCACGAAGGCCAAGAAGGTGGTGTGCGTCGGCGGCGGACTGGGCGTGGCCCCGATCTACCCCCAAGCCAAGGGCTTCAAGCAAAGCGGCGCCTACGTGATCGCCGTGCTGGGCTTCCGCACCCGGGCCCTCGTCTTCTGGGAAAAGAAATTCCGGGAGGTCTGCGACGAGTTGATCCTGTGCACCAACGACGGTTCGGTGGGGATCAAGGGTCTGGTCACCGACGGCGTCCAACAGGCCCTCGCCCGCCACGCCGACATCGACGAGGTCGTCGCCATCGGGCCGCCGGTGATGATGCGCGCCTGCGCCGACGCCACGCGTGCCCGCAAGATCAAGACCATCGTCAGCGTCAACCCGATCATGGTGGACGGCACGGGCATGTGCGGCGGCTGCCGCGTCAAGGTCGGCGAGCAGGTCAAGTTCGCCTGCGTCGACGGCCCCGACTTCGACGGCCACCTGGTCGATTTCGACGACCTGATGTCCCGCCTGCGCCGCTACACGTCGGTCGAGAAGGCGGCGGAGGAGCGCTGGACGGCCAGTTGTCGCATGAGTCAACAACTCGGCCCCAGCGCGCTCGACGCCCTGACGTCGGGCAAGGCGCCCCAGAGCGAGCTGCTCGAACTGCCCGACCCCTTCAGTGAAACACTGGGGGGCTGAGCGGCGAGACGCATCGAAGCGCGACACGGAAGCCGACTGAGTCCGCGAAATCAATCGAGAAATCAACACCGACAACTGGGGCCGCACGATGGGCAAGAAGCAGACGATCCGCACCATCCCGCAGGAGCGCACGCCGATGCGCGAGTTGGCACCGGATGTGCGCGTCAAGAACTTCCTCGAGGTGGCCTGCGGCTACTCGCTCGACGAGGCCCTGCGCGAGTCGGAGCGCTGCCTGCAGTGTCCCGACGAGCCTTGCATCGCCGGCTGTCCGGTCAACATCGACATCCCGGGCTTCATCGAGAAGCTGGGCCTGAACAACCTGCGCGGTGCCTACGACATCCTGACGGACACGAATCTGCTTCCCTCGGTCTGCGGCCGCGTCTGTCCCCAGGAAAGCCAGTGCGAGGCCGTGTGCACGGTGGGCGACACGCTCGCTCCGGTGGCCATCGGCCGGCTCGAACGCTTCGTCGGCGACACCGCGCTGCGCGAAGGCTGGGTCAACCTCCCCCACATCGAGCGCAATCGCTTCCGGGTCGGCATCGTCGGCTCGGGCCCCGCGGGGATGGCCTGCGCGGCCGACATGGCCAAGGCGGGCTGCGACGTCACGGTCTACGAGGCCTTCCACGAGCCCGGAGGCGTGCTGAAGTACGGCATTCCCGACTTCCGCCTGCCGAACACGGTGATCGATGCGGAGATCGCCAACCTGAGGAAGCTCGGGGTCAAGTTCGAGTGCAACACGCTGGTCGGCCGCCTGTTCACGATCGAACAGATGCTGGACGAGCTGGGCTTCCACGCGGTGTTCGTCGGCGTCGGCGCGGGCTACCCCACGATGCTCGGCATCCCTGGGGATTCGCTGAACGGCGTGCTCTCCGCCAACGAGCTGCTCACCCGCTGCAACCTGATGCGCGCGAAGGAGTTCCCCAGCTTCGACACGCCCCTGCCGATCGGCAAGCGCATCGCCGTGGTGGGCGCCGGCAACACGGCCATGGACGCCATGCGCGTGTCGCTGCGTCTGGGGGCCGAGAAGGTCCACTGCATCTATCGCAGGTCGCGCGCCGAGGCTCCTGCCCGCGAGGAGGAAGTGCACCATGCCGAACAGGAGGGCGTCGAGTTCCATTGGCTCACGAGCCCGGTGGCCATCCTCGACGACGGCCGTGGCGGCGTGCGGGCCATGCGCTGCCAGCGCATGGAACTCGGCTCACCGGACGAATCCGGTCGGCGTCGCCCGGTCCCGGTCCAGGGAAGCGAGTTCGATTTCGAGACCGACCTGGTGGTCTACGCCATCGGCACGAACGCCAACCCGATCATGGGTCAGACCTCCGGGCTCCGGCTGAACAAGCGCGGCTACATCGCCACGGACGAGAACCTCGCGACCTCGATCGCGGGCGTGTTCGCCGGAGGCGACATCGTCACCGGCGCGGCGACGGTGATCCAGGCCATGGGCGCGGGTCGCAAGGCGGCCCGCAGCATGCAGGACTACCTGCACATCCGCGACATCGAACGCCCCTACCGGGACGCGGACGCCGGGCCTCTGGGTTCCTTCCTGGGCATGGACACGAGAGAGAGGAACTTCACCCGCCTGCGCGCGATCTAGCCCTGCCCGCCGCCGCGCACCCTCCGCGAGCGGCTGCGAGGCGAAACGACGACGAGGGACCCACCATGAGAGAATCCACGCTACGCGACTCGCCCCGGGAGCCCGCGCCCACGACCCTTGCGCCCACGGACGGGAGGAACGTCGTGACGCTGACCGAGCACATCCTGGAGATCATCAGCGACTCCGGCGAAGGGGCCCAGAAGTGCGGCCAGTCCTTCGGTTCGATTGCCGCCCAGATGGGCAACGGAATCTGGACCACGGAGATCATCCCGGCCGAGATCCGGCCTCCGGCACGCAGCGTTGCGGGGGCCAGCGGAAACCGCATCCGCATCGGCGCGGGGCCGGTCACCAACGGCGGCGACGAGACGGACCTGGTGGTGGCGTTCAACGAACAGGTGCTGCTGGGACGGGTGCGGGCCAAGGAGCTGAAGCCCGGCTGCACGATCCTGCTCGAGAACATGTGGCGCACGGACGGCGATCCCACCGTGGTGGCGTCCTACGTCGAGACCCACGATCGACTGGTCGCCGCAGGCTTCCGGGTGATCGAGATCCCCATGGAGCAGGAGTGCCGGAAGCTGGTGTCCGACCCGCGGCGCGGCAAGAACATGTTCGCACTGGGCATGCTCTGCAGGCTCTACAGCCTGGACCTCAAGCTCGCCGTGGATCAGGTCGTGCTCGCCTTCGGCAAGAAGGACCGCAAGGTCGTCGACGCCAACATCTCCCTGCTGGAGGCCGGCCATCGCTGGGCCGCGGCGCACCTGGATTTCTGCTATCGCATCCCGGCCGTGCGCGCGACCGAGCCGCAAATCGTGGTCAACGGCAACACGGCGATCGCGCTCGGCGTGCTGGCCTCGGGCATGGAGATCTGCGCCATGTATCCGATCACGCCGGCGACATCGGTCTCCCACTACCTTTCCGACGTGTTCGAGAAAGTCGGCGGCGTCGTGCACCAGGCCGAGGACGAGATTGCCGCCTGCGCCTTCGCCATCGGCGCCTCCTATGCGGGCAAGTGCACCGTCACGGTCACCTCGGGCCCCGGCTACTCCCTGAAGCAGGAGGCTCTCGGCCTGGCGGTCATGGGAGAAATCCCCCTGGTGGTCGTCAATGTGCAGCGCGGCGGACCGAGCACGGGACAGCCGACCAAGGTCGAACAGGGTGACCTTCTGACGACCCTCTTCGGCAGCCACGGCGACGCGCCCAAGGTGGTGATCGCACCGGCGACCATCGAAGACTGCTTCTACTCGATGATCACCGCGCGACGCATCGCGGAAACGTTCAACATGGTGGTCGTGGTGCTCTCCGACGCGAGCCTGGCCACTTCCCAGCAGCCGTTCCCGAGGCCCAAGTTCAGCGAGGCTTGGATGGCCCCGCCGGTGGACCAGAGTCCGGTGCCCAAGGGCGCCCAACCCTACGACTGGGACGAGAACACCGGCCTTGCACGCCGGTTCATCCCCGGACAACCGGGGGGCATGCACACGCTGACGGGCCTGGCCCACGACCGCGACAGCCACGTGGCCTACGACGCGAACACGAACGAGCAGGCTCTTCGCGCCCGAAGCCTGAAGCTGGCGGCGTTGCAGAGGACGCTTGCGGCGCCGACGGTGTTCGGCGATGCCGCCGGCGACCTGCTCGTGATCGGCTGGGGCAGCACCAAGGGCGCCATCGAGGAGGCGGTCGCCTCCCTGCGCGCTCAGGGTCGCAGGGTCTCCTCGATGCACCTGCGCTTCCTCCAGCCGCTGCCCTCCGGAATCAAGGAGATCCTGCGGGGCTTCCAGCAGGTCCTGACCGTGGAGAACAACTGGAGCGACCGCCCCGAGGACCCGATCATCGACGAGACGAACCGGCGTTATGCGGCGCTGGCGATGCTCCTGCGCGCTCGCTACCTCGTCGACATCGACTGCTTCACCGAAGACCGGGGCCAGCCCATCAAGCCGAGCACGATTCGCCGCGTGCTCGAGGCGAAGTTGAACTCGATCGACCGCCGTCCCGCGACGCCAGATCCGGTGCCGGCGTCCCCCACGCGGACGGGACGCGCCACCCAGGAGGGCAGGAAGTCATGACCACGAATGCCACCGAGTGCCTGCTCCAACTCTGCGACGAGCAATTCCAACTGGAGGACTACCAGAGCGGCGTGCCCCGCTGGTGTTCCGGCTGCGGGGACAACGCCATCCTGGCGGCCGTCCAGCGCCTGTGCCGCGATGAGGCCCTGCGGCCGGAGAAGACCGTGTTCGTCTCCGGGATCGGCTGCTCGAGTCGTTTCCCCCACTACATGAAGACCTACGGGTTCCACGGCATCCACGGACGCGCTCTGCCCGTCGCGGAGGGCGTCAAGATGGCCCGGCCCGATTTGACGGTGTTCGTGAACACCGGGGACGGCGATTGCTGCAGCATCGGTGCCGCGCACTGGATCCACGCGATCCGCTACAACATGAATCTGACCGTGTTCCTGCACGACAATCAGATCTACGGACTGACGAAGAAGCAGGCGTCGCCGACGTCGCCCATCGGGACCAAGAGCAACACGACGCCGCGCGGGTCCTACCTCGAGGCCCTCAATCCGGTTTCCGTGACGCTCGGCGTGCAGAACGTCTCGTTCGTCGCGCAGGCGGTCGATTGGATCCCGGAAGTCCTCTTCGACATCGTCAAGGCGGCCTACCACCACCGGGGCCTGTCGTTCGTGCGGATCGTCCAACGCTGTCCCGAGTGGCTGCCGAAGTCCTTCGATCCGTGGCTGCACGACCCGAACCGGGTGCAGATCCTGGCCCACGCGAACGGCCTGCATCCCAGCGCCGCCCTCAGCCGCACCTACAAGAACCAACTGGAGCACGACCCGTCGAACATCCATCGCGCCCGCGAACTCGCCGGCGACTCGGTCAACATCCCCGTCGGGATCCTGTACCGCAATCCGGAGGTGCCCTGCTACGAGGACTTGATCCGCCCCGACTTGCTGCGCACGCCCGAGTTGACCCGCTCCGTGCTCGACAGCGAGATGGACAAATACACCATCTGGCCGTGAGCCGCGAACCGAGCCAGCGAACGACCTCCCAGCAGAACGAGCCCACTCAGCCATGGAAGCGGACACTCAAGCCCACGTCGCGTTCTTCTTGACCGGCCGGCGCACGGACGCAGAGCCCGAACCCGTGGAGGGTCTGGGCCTTCGGCCGGCCCTGCTCGCGGGATACCGCGATCTCGCCGCGCTGCGCTACGACTTCCCGTTGGTGCTCACCGCCCGTGGGGGGGAACTCGAGCGGGTGCAGTCGCTCTCGGCGATCTTCGACGAGGCCCTGACGCGGGTGTGCACGGGTGCCGGAGCCGCCGACGCGGCAGCCCTGCGGCACTTGGGACTACGGCTGGAACGCGAGATTCGGGGCCTGGTCGTTGGCGGCTTCCGCGGACTGCTTTCCGCGGCCTGGTCCGCGGCGGCCGCGGCCATGGAGTCCAAGGGCGAGGCCGGCCCGGCCGACCGCTTGCGGCGCCTGCGCGCGGCCGTGACCGTGGAGGGGGAGTTGGCGGACTGCGATGAAGCTTTGCCCGCGCGCCTCGTGCGCCACGCCTGGGCCGCCGTGCAATCCCGCAAGGCAGCCAGTTTCCAAAGGCGCCTCGAGCGACTCGTGCTCCGGCTCGGGGAGATCCTCGAGGCCGATTTCGAGCGCTCCGAGGCGGGACGCAGTGCCGCGCGCCTCAAGGCCTCGGTGGGCGGCGGGTTCGCTGGCGCCTTCGATTTCGACTCCCTGTCGCGCACTCTCGCGACGGCGCGTCCCCGGGTCGCCTTTTCGGAGAGCCGCCGGCGGCGGATCAGCGACCTGCTGGCGACGCTGCGCTCCCAACGCTTCTTCTCGGCCCCGAAGTCCGGAGGTGCTGACTCCGGAGTCGCCGAAAAGCCCTTCGAGTTCCAATTCGCGAGCTGCGGCGAGGCCCTCGCCTCCCTGCGCGGGCGGATGCCGGCCCTGGTCGCCCTGGCCAGGGCGATCGTGGTCGCCGAACTGGAGATCGAGGGCCTCTACAGCGAGGCTCGGCACGACGGACTGTTCCGGGGCTTCGGTGACAACGGACTCGATCCCCAGGATCTGGCCGCCTTCCCGGATTACCTCGTCTGCGTCAACGCCTCTTGCCTGCACGGCGACGAGCACGCCCAGTTGCTGGAGGTGCTCTCCTCCGGCCTGCCGATCAAGGTCCTGCTGCAGATCGACGACATCCTCGAGGAGTCGCCCTATGGCGAGGGCAACCTGACCACGGGCACGCGCAGCCGTCAGGTGGCCAGCATGGCCATGGGTCTGAACGAGGTCTACGTGCTGCAGGCCCCCGCCTCGCACCTGTATCGCTTCCGCGAGCCCATTCTGCGCGGCCTCCGGCTGGCCGGGCCGGCGTTGTTCAGCGTGTACTCGGGGGCCAGCGGCGCAACCTCGGACCTGCCTCCGTACGTGCTGGCCGCCGCGGCGCTCGAATCGCGCGCGTTCCCGGCTTTCGCCTACGACCCCTCGGCGGGTCCGAACTGGGCCTCGCGCTTCACGCTGGAGGCCAATCCGCGCCTCGAACTCGACTGGCCGGTCCAGCCCTTGGTCTACGAGGACGAGCAGCACCAACGCGTGACCGTGGACCTGGCCTTCACGCTGGTCGACTTCGTCGCCTGCGATCGGCGCTATGCCCGTCACCTCGCGCGGGTGCCCCGCGCGAAATGGAACAGCCATCTGATTCCGGTCGACGAAGCCCTGTCGCGCGAACGCAAGGGCCTGCCGGACAGCGTCCCGTGCCTGTGGATGGTCGACGAGCGCGACGTGCTGCAGCGAGTGCTCGCGGACGAGCGCCTGCTGCGCGAGGCGCGCCGCTGCCGCGAGATGTGGCACAGCCTGCAGGAGCTCGCCGGCGTGCACAACTCCCATGCCGAGGCACTGCTCGCGCGCGAGCGCAGGGCCTGGGAAGCACGGGCGCAGCAGGAACTGCCGGCCGCGGTGCCGATCGTCACCGTGGCGTCGGCACCGGCACCGGCGTCGTCTTCGGCGCGAGGCGTGGCCCCGGCGGCCGAGGCGAACGCGGGACCCGAGCGCTCGCCCGATGAAAGCTACATCGAGACGCAGCGCTGCTCCACGTGCAACGAGTGCACGAACATCAACAACAAGATGTTCGCCTACGACTCCAACAAGCAGGCCTACATCGCCGACCTCGACGCAGGCACCTACGCCCAGTTGGTGGAGGCCGCCGAGAGCTGCCAGGTCGCCGCCATCCACCCCGGCAAGCCCCGCAATCCACGGGAACCCGATCTGGATGCGCTGCAGAAGCGCGCCGCCGCGTTCCGCTGACGGCGTTTCGCGGCGGACGGCCCCGCCGCGGTGAAAAAGCACCGCGGGGCGACCCTCTCGCAGGCCGCAGCCTGGAAGGACCGCCCCGCGGCTCCTGAATCGTCCGGGCTAAGGGGTCCGCTCGGCTAGCACTGGCTGAAGCCGCACGAGTGGCACTTCACGCAGCCCTCCTGGAAGGCCAAGGCGCCGCTGCAGGCCGGGCACTTGATCTTGTAGGAGGCCGTGGCGCGCGGCGGTTGCGTGTTGCGGGGCTTGACTCCCTGGGCCGCCACGTCGACCGCCGCGGCGGCAAGCGCCTGGGCGGCCGCCTCGGGGCTCATGTCGGCCGTGCCGAGCAGCAGCGCGTGGAGTCCGTGCTGGCGCTTGGCGTCCAGGTAGCGCTGGAGCGCCTTGGCCAGTCCGTCCGCCAGGGACATGATGCGACCGTCCTTGGTCGGGACCGACAGCGAGCTGCCGATGCCCTCCAGTTGCCGCAGGGCCAGGTCCAGGGTGCCGTTGCAGCGCAGCCACAGGGACAGGATGCGGCAGATGGCCTCCAGGTCCGAGTTGGCCACGTCACCGCCCTTGCCGAGTTGCGCGAACACCTCGCGCTCGCGGCCCGAGAGCGGCTCCACGGAGACCTTCACGTGCATGTTGCCGAAGGGCGTCATCTGGCGGATGCGCAGACAGCTCATGATCTCCGGCAGCTTCACCGGCAGCAGGTCGCCCGAAGCGGACAGGACCGGCTTGCTGCCCGGCACTTCCAGGCCGGGCTCCTCCGCCTCGCCCGAAGCTTCCGTCGCGGCGGCTTCCGTCGCGGCCTTGTGGGTTTCGCCCGACTTCTTGAGCGACATGGGTTGCACGTCGCGGCAGCCGTCGCGGTAGACCGTGACGCCCTTGACGTCTTCCTCGATGGCCAGCTCGTAGATCGCGCGCACGTCCTCGACCGTCGCGTCGTGGGGGAAGTTGATCGTCTTGGAGATCGACGAGTCGCAGTGGCGCTGGAACGCCGCCTGCATGCGCATGTGCCAATAGGGCGAGATGTCGTGGGCGCAGACGAAGACGCGCTTGATGTCCTCGGGGACCTCGTCGAGGTGGGCGGCGCTGCCCTGCTCGCTGATCTTGTCGATCAGCCCGTCCGAGTAGAACCCGCGCGCGCGGGCCAGCTGCTCGAAGACGTAGTTGACCTCGCGCATGATCGTCGGCTTGCCCTGGGTGTCCTTCATGACCTGGCGGATGAACGCCAGGCTGAACATGGGCTCGATGCCGCCCGAGCAGTCGGCGATGATCGAGATGGTGCCCGTGGGCGCCACGGTCGTGGTGTAGGAGTTGCGCAGGCGGCGGCCCTGCTTCTGCCAGTCGGAGCCCTCCCAGGCGGGGAACACGCCGCGCTCCTCGGCCAGCGCTTCGCTCGCCAAGTGCGACTCGTCGTTCATCACCTGCATGACCTTCTCGCCGAAGGTGCAGCCCTCCTCCGAGTTGTAGGGGATGCCGAGCTTGTACAGCGCGTCGGCAAAACCCATCACGCCCAGGCCGATGCGCCGGGTCGTCTTCGACATGTTGTCGATCTCGGGCAGCGGGTACTTGTTCACCTCGATCACGTTGTCGAGGAAGCGCGTCGTGGTGCGGATCAGCTGCTTGTAGTGATCCCAGTCGAAGCGCGCGCCCGCGCCATCGCCCTCCACCAGGGCCCCGAGGTTGATCGAGCCCAGATTGCAGGAGTCGTAGGGATGCAGCGGCTGCTCGCCGCAGGGGTTCGTGGCCTCGATCAGGCCCACGTTCTTGATCGGGTTCTTGGCGTTGATGCGGTCGATGAACACGACCCCCGGCTCGCCCGTGCGCCAGGCGTGGGCGATGATCTCGTTCCAGATCTCGACCACGGTCCAGAAGCCGCCGGTCTCGACGCCCTTGGCATCGCGGCGCTTGAGCTGGCGCCACTCCTTGGTGCGCGGGTTCTGGACCTCGTGGACCTTGTCCGGGGTCTCACGCAGCTCCTTGAGGAAGCGGTCGGTGATGGCCACCGAGATGTTGTAGTTCTGCAGGCGCGACAGGTCGTCCTTGAACGTGATGAACTGCATCACGTCCGGGTGGTCGATGCGCAGGATGCCCATGTTCGCCCCGCGGCGGAACGCGCCCTGCTGGATGGCGTCCGTGGCCTTGGAGAAGACCTGGATGAAGGACAGCGGCCCCTCGGTCGTCCCGCCGGAGCTGCGCACGAGGTCGCCCTGGGGGCGCAGGCGCGAGAACGAGAAGCCCGTGCCGCCGCCGGCCTTCTGGATCAACGCCGTGGCCTTGATGGCATCGAAAATGCCCTCGATGGAGTCGTCCACCGGCAGGACGAAGCACGCCGAGAGCATGCCCATCTCACGACCCGCGTTCATCAGGGTCGGGCTGTTGGGCATGAAGTAGCGCTTGGCCATCAGGTCGTAGAACTCGCGCGCCACGGCCAGGGCCCGCTGGGGCGTGCCGCCGGGGAAGCGCAGTTCTCCCTTGGCGATGTGCGTCGCCACGCGCCAGAAGAGCTGTTCGGGCGACTCGATGGGCGTTCCGGTCTCGGGGTCCTTCTTCAGGTAGCGACGCTCGAGCACCTTGATCGCGTTCTCGGAGAGCCGCGATTCCCCCACGTCCTGGGGCGGATCGAGGGCTTCCAGCAGCGCCGTCGCTTCGGCTGCCGTCTTCGGGTTGGCCATGGGGGCACGCTTCTCGGTCGGAAGGACGATGGGATTCACGCTGGCGCTCTCCTCGGGCAGGACCCCGCAGCCGGTGCTTGCGGGAAGGAACTCCGCCGCCCGATCAGGTCGCGTCCCGCGCTCGCATCGAGCGCGGCAACCAGGCGCGAACCCCAGACGGGTAGGCAGACAGAACCGCTTGTCAATCAGGCGATTGACGCTGCTCATCCCGCCGAGTCGTCGAGTCGAACCGGGCGCGGGGAGGCAGGTTCCCCAGGCTTTGGCGCGGCGCGATCGGCAACTCGGAACGGGCGTGATCCCACTAGATGTAGTGGGGGAGCGGCGACGTGCATACCATGGCTACGGTCGAGAGCCAGGTCAAGCAGAACACGGCCGCGCCGAGAGGCTTCTCCAAAGCGGGACCGGGCAACGACTTCAGGGCGAGTGCCGGCGCCTTCTTCGAATGCGTTCGAGCACATCGCGCCATTCCTCGAGCCCGAGCCAATGGCTGGCGGCCCCGTAGGACAGGACCGCCGCGGCGATCCCGCCCCCGAGCGCCGCGGCCGCGCGCAGCCCACCGGCGGGGGCGGACCCCAGAACCAGTGTGCGAACGCCCCAGGCCGCGGCGGCGCAGACCAGCGTGGCGACGAGCATTCTGCCCAGGCGTCGGAAGAACCCCTGTCGTGTGCCGGGCAGGCCCAGCCGGGAGCGAAGCCCCGGCCAGAGCCAGAGCAGGTTGAGCCAGCCCGTGATCGAGGTGCTCAGCCCGAACCCGTCGGCGTCCAACCCCAGCCCCGCCACCAGGAGCGCGTTCAGGCAGGTGTTGACCGCCAGCATCGCCACGGCGATGCGCACCGGGGTCTTGAAGTCCCCCAGGGCGTAGTACGCCCGACTCGTCAGCGCCACGGCCCCCGTGGGGAGGATCGACAGCGAGAGCATGGCCAGGGCTCCCGCCGCCCGCCCCACGCCGTCGGCGGTGTAGTTGCCGTGCTGGAACAGCACGGTGCAGATCGGCCCCGCGAGGACCACCAGCCCCACGCTGGCGGGCAGGGCCAGGTAACAGACCGCCAGCTGGGTGCGGTCGTGGAGCTCCCGCAGCTCCTCTCTCCTGCCGGTGTGACCCAGGGCCTTCAGGGAGGGAAACACCGCCGCCGTGGCCGCCGTGGCGATCAGGGCCACCGGGAACTGCTGGATGCGGGTGGCGTAGTGGAAGGCGCTCACCCCACCCTCCGACAGCATCCCGTAGGCCATCAGGCCGTCGATCATCACGTTGATCTGGTAGACCGCCGCCCCGATGGCGAGGGGCGCGCTCGTGCGCAGCACCTCCCAGGCGGCGGGGACCGGGTTGAAGCCGCCCGCCGGCCCGCCCCCCAGGAGGCCGTGCCGCCGCATGGCCGGGAATTGGATCGCCAGCTGGACCAGTCCCGAGCCGAGCACGGCCCAGCACAGGGTGCGGGCCATGCTGAGCTGGGTGGCCTGGGGGGTCGGCTCGGGGTTCCTCCCCCACCCCAGGCCGTGGCTCCAGATCAGCCAGGCCAGGGTCGCGATCCAGACCACGTTGAGCATGGCCGGGGCCAGGCTGGAGACCCGGAACTCCCCGCGGACCTGGAGGGCGCCGCTGAAGATCGCGGACAGGCACACCAGGACCACGTAGGGCAGGAGCCGCAGGGTCAGGTCCCGGAACGGCTCCGGGTGCTGGCCGAGCCAGCGCCATCCGAAGTAGGGCACCGTGTCCGGGGCCAGGAGCACCACGGCCATGGACAGGAGGCACAGGGCCATCAGGATCCAGGTGGTCACGTGGGCCGTGCGCTGGAACAGCGCCCGGCCGGCCGCCTCGCCGTGGTCGTGGTCCACCTCCGTCAGCTTGGTCTGCAGGGAGGTCGACAGCGCACCCTCACCCAGGAGCCGGCGGAACAGGTTCGGCACGCGCCAGGCGGCGATGAAGGCGTCGTTGACGATCGACTTGTCGCCGAAAATCGCGGCCATGACCGACTCCCGGGCGTAACCCATCACCCGCGAGACCAGGGTCAGGGCCGACACGATCAGCGTGCGCCCCACGAGCCCCTTGTGCCGCGCGACGACCCGCGGCGACTCCTGTGTGGAACTCACGCCGGGACGATACGGCACGGACCGCCCCAACGGTACAGCGGGGTCGGGGCGCCGGCCACCGACCGGAAAAGGCCCCGCGGCGCCGTGGCCGGTTCAGGCGGCGGTGGCGACCACGCGGAGGGCAGGACCGCTCAGGGAAGCAACTCGGAGGCGAGGCGCTGGGCCAGCTTGCCGTCCACGGCACCCTTGTGCTTGGCCATCAGGGCCTTCATCAGCAGGCCCACGTCCTTCTTCGAGGTGAGCTTCAGCTCGGCGATCAGCCCCGCGACGATTCGCTTCGCGTCGGCCTCGTCCATCTGCTTGGGCAGGTAGGCGCTGATCACCGCCAGTTCCGCGCGTTCCTTGTCGGCCAGATCCTTGCGGCCCGCCGCGTCGAACTGCGTGATCGACTCCTGGCGGCGCTTGGCACCGCCCGTGAGGGCGCCGATCACGTCCTCCTCGGTGGCGTCACGGCTCTTGTCGACCTCGAGCTTCTTCACGTCCGAGAGCACGAGCCGCAGCGTGTCGCGCGTCAGCTCGTTGCGCGCGAGCATCGCCGCCTTCAGGTCCGCTTCGATTCGTGTGCGAGTGGTCGACATGGGTCACTGGGCCTCTTCGTCCGCATCGGATCCGTCGGGCCCGTCGGGCCCATCGACATCGTCGGAATCGTCCAGCTCGTCGTCGTCCGTTTCCGGCTCGTCGTCGAGGCGTTCGCCCTCCTCGAGGATCGCCGGGCGCGGACGCCGCGGCGTGGAGATCTGCTGGTACTCCTCCAGTTCGACGGCGCGGATCGTCTCCATGGCCACGAGCTGGTCGTCCTCCTTGAGGTTGACCAGCCGCACGCCCTGGGTGTTGCGGCCCATGGGGCGCATCTCCGCCACCGCCGAGCGCACGATCATGCCCTGGGCGGTGATGAACATGGCGTCGTCGGCCTCGCGGCACAGGGAGATCCCGACCACGAGCCCGTTGCGCTCGCCGGCCTGGATGTTGATCACGCCCTGACCGCCGCGGCCCTTGATCGGATAGTCCTCGACGGGCGTGCGCTTGCCGTAGCCGTGCTGGCAGGAAGTCAACAGGAAGGCGTCGGCGTCGGCGACCACCAGGCCGATGACCTTGTCGCCCTCCAGGAGGCGGATGCCGCGCACGCCGAAGGACGTGCGCCCCATGGAGCGCGCCGCCTTCTCGTCGAAGCGAATCGCCTTGCCGTGGGCCGAGCCCAGGAGCAGCGTGTCCCCCGGCTTGCACAGGGCCACCGCGACCACGGCGTCGCCCTCTTCCAGGTTGATGGCGCGGATGCCGCCCTTCTTGGGGCGCGAGTAGCGCTCCAGGGGCGTCTTCTTGACCGTGCCGTTCCGCGTGGCGAAGAACACCGAGCGCTCGTTGTCGAACTCCGGCACCCGCAGCACGTTGGTGATCTCCTCGCCATCGGCGAGTTCGATCAGGTTCTTCATGGCGCGGCCCGGCGAGGTGCGCGAGCCCTCGGGCACCTGATAGACCTTGAGCCAGTACACCTGCCCCTTGTTGGAGAAGCACAGGAGGAAATCGTGGGTTCCCGCGACGAACAGCGACCGGAGCATGTCGCCCTCCTTCGCGTCCGAACCGATGATCCCGCGGCCGCCGCGGCCCTGGGTGCGGTACACGTCCAGGGGCGTGCGCTTGATGTAGCCGTCGCGGGAGACCGTGACGGCCATCATCTCCTCGTTGATCAGCTCCTCGATGTCGAAGCCGCCGTCGACCTCCTCCACGGAGATCTCGGTGCGGCGCTCGTCGCCATGCTGCTGGTCCAGCCGATCCAGGTCTTCCTTGATGATCTGGATCACGCGCGCGGCGCGCTCGAGGATGTCGCGCAGGTCGGCGATCTCGGCCAGCACCTCGTTGTATTCGGCCTCGAGCTTCTCGCGCTCGAGCCCCGTCAGGCGACCGAGCCGCATGTCGACGATCGCCTGGGCCTGGCGCGTCGACAGGGCAAAGGCGGCGGCCAGTCCGGTCTTGGCTTCCTCCGGCGTCTTGCTGGCGCGGATGATGCGGATCACCTCGTCGATGTGATCGACGGCGATGCGCAGGCCCTCGAGGATGTGCTTGCGCTCCTCGGCCTTGGCCAGCAGGAACTGGGTGCGCCGCCGGATGACTTCCTTGCGGTGCGCGATGTAGGCGTCCAACAGGCCGCGCAGGTTCAGCGTGCGCGGCTGCCCGCGGTCGATCACCAAGTTGATGATCGACTGGGTCGTCTGCATCGGCGTGTACTGGTAGAGCTGGTTGACGATGACCTGGGGGTCCTCGCCCTTCTTCAGCTCGATCACCAGCCGGATGCCGCTGCGGTCCGACTCGTCGCGCACGTCGGAGATGCCGGTGATGCGGCCGTCCTTCACCACCTCGACGATCTTCTCGATGATCGCCGTCTTGCGGACCTGGAAGGGCACCTCGGTGACGATGACCGCCTGGCGAGTCTTGACCTCCTCGATGGAGTGGCGCGCGCGAACGCGCACGAGGCCGCGACCCGTGGCATAGGCCTGCAGGATCCCGCGGCGGCCCATGATGATGCCGCCCGTGGGGAAGTCGGGGCCGGTGACGACCTCGCACAGCTCGCCGAGGGACACCTCGGGGCGATCGAGCACCGTTCGCAGGGCGCGCGTGACCTCCCGCAGGTTGTGGGGCAGGAGGCTCGTGGCCATGCCCACCGCGATGCCGTCCGAGCCGTTGCACAACAGGTTCGGGAAACGGCCGGGCAGCACCGTGGGTTCGGTGCGCGACTCGTCGTAGTTGGCCTGGACGTCGACGGTGTCGCGCTCGAGGTCGTCGAGCATCTCGACCGCCGTGCCCTGCATGCGCGCCTCGGTGTAGCGCATGGCCGCCGGCGGGTCGCCGTCGATGGAGCCGAAGTTGCCCTGGCCGTCGATCAGCGGGTAGCGCGTCGAAAACGGCTGGGCCAGGCGCACCAGCGTCGGGTAGACCACCGACTCCCCGTGGGGGTGGTAGTTGCCCGAGGTGTCGCCGGCGATCTTGGCGCACTTCCTGTACTTGGCCCGGGGGCCGAGGTTCAGGTCGTTCATCGCCACCAAGATGCGCCTCTGGGAGGGCTTGAGACCGTCCCGCACGTCGGGCAGAGCCCGCGAGTGGATCACGGAGAGCGCGTACGTGAGGTACGACTCGCGCATCTCACGCTCGATGGAGCGCGGCTCGAGGATCCCTTGGGGGGCGGGCGGGGGGGGCGGGGTTTCGGTTCCGGTCATCGCGAGGGCCAGAGAGTCCTGGGCGCGGCAGCGTGGCCGCGAGGGAAGCCGGTAGTATCCCGCGCACGGCTTCGCGATGCCAGGGGCCCAGACCTACTTAACTAAGGTAGGACGGCCCCTTGGGCGCCGCCCCGGACCGGGCCCCCGCCGGCCCCCCCGGTCCCCGGTGGGTCGCTCCCCGAGGGCGGCTTTCCATCGGAGGGGCGACTGGGGGTGCCTACGGGGAAAGTCGGGGCAGACCCGCCTGCACGGGTGCGCGCCAGGGTTCCGAGAGCGCCCCCAGGACGCGGGCCAGTGGCTCGGGTTCGAGGGGTCCCTCCAGGGAAAGCAGTTGGCGGACCAGGGCCATGTCCGCGTCACCCCGCAGCTCCCCCAGCTCGAGCCAGTCGGCCGCCTCCTGGGCCTCCCCGGCGGCGAGGGCGGCACGGGCTCGCCGGGCCAGTTCCTCGATCGGGACGACGTCCCCGGCGTCGGTCCCGACATCCGTTGCCGGGTCCCCAGTCAGGCCCTTGGCCCGTTTCACCAGCCGCTCCAGAGCTCCAGGAAGCGGGGCCCCCTCCCCGAGCCTGCGGGCGGCGGAGGCGTATTGGCCGGTGCGCAGGTCCACGACCACCCGGTCCTGGGGCCACTGCCCCACGAGGCCCCACAGCTGGAGCCCCAGGACCAGGGCCAGGGCCGCGAATCCGGACCGCGAAACCCAACGCAGCCTGCGCTCCAGGCGCTCCCCCACGGCGGGGTCCCGGGCCGCCTCCGTGAGGAAGGCGACCCGCCGTTCGGTGGAGAAGTGCCGCCAGGAGGTGCGCGCCTGCCCATGGGGGCCGCTGACCAGCTCCAGGGCCCCCACCAGGGCATCGGCGTCCCCCATCAGGCGCAGGCTGTAGATGTCGGCCTCCAGCTCGAATCGCCGGGACATCCAGCCGAAGCCCAAAACCCACAGGGCCATGGCCCCCAGCAGGATGGCCGAGTTCCACAGGGGGTCGTCGGGCGCCGCGGCCGAGGCGATCAGCTCCCCCCCGAACAGGGCCGCCAGGGCCCAGGCGGCGAAGATCAGCACGTGTCGGCGCTTGGCGTGGCCGATCTCGTGGGCGAAGACGCACGCAAGTTGGCGCGGGTCCAACTGGGCGAGCAGCAGGTCCGAGAACACCACGATGCGATGCCAGGGGAACAACCCGATGATCGCCGCGTTCGAGGCCGTGTTGCCGGTGTTCCACAGGAACAGCCGCCGCCCGTCGAATCCCGCCAGGGCCGAAACGGCGTGGAGCACGTCTCGCTCGGGCCCGGGGGGCAGGGGTCGCGCGTCCCAGGTGCGACGGAAGAGCCAGGGCACGCCCAGGGCGAAGAGCAGGATCAGGAAGGCGCTGTACAGCGCATTCCACAGGCCCACGGAGTCGATCTCGATCGTGAGCCGGCGGCTCGTGCCCACCAGGGAGGCCAGCAGCACGTAGACGAGCAGCGGCAGCAGGGTGGCGGAGAACATGCGCCAGTGGGAACGGCGCGTCGCCCGCGCCCGCGACGGCCCGCCGAGCCGCGCTCGCACCTCGATGGCCAGCAGCGTGTACACGACGAAGGGCAGCAGGGTCAGCAGCGCGGACGGACCCGGCCAGCCGAGCAGCCCCGGCGACTCCCCGAGGATGCGACCCAGGAACTCGTTCCACCCAGAGCCCAGCACCGCCAGGGCGTGCAGGGCCACGGGGGAGTGCTGCAGCGCCGCGAACGCGCGATCGGTGGCGCGGAACTTGCCCTTCAGGTACAGGCGCCGCGTCCATTGCCCCAAGGCAAAGGGCACGAGGCACAAGAGGGCGAGGATCCAGAGCCGTTCCTCCGGGGCAATGGGCGTCGTCTCCCAGGCCAGCTGCGCGGCGAGCGCGAGGCCGAGGTGCGCGAGGTAAAGCACGGCGAACCGTAGTTCAGCCCGCGACCAGCTTCGAGAGCTCGTCCGAGAGGATCCGGCGCAGCGTGCCCTCGGGCAGGAAACCCGGCCGGTCGCGGATCACCACCACGAGTTCCTTGGCCTCGATGGCGTACTCGGCGCGCACGCTGCCCAGGAAGCCCGCGTCCTTGGTCAGCGTGCCCCGCAGCGGATCCGCGCCGGGAAAAAACTCCACTTCGTGGCGCTCGGCGGCCGCGCGGATCCGGCGGGACAACTCTTCGGTCGCAAGACCGTGGGCAATGCGGATTTCCATGGCGGTGATCGCTTCCGAGGGCCTCAGGGCCGGTGTGTCCGTTTCGCCGCGCGCCATTCGGCGGTTCCAAGGGTCTCGCAGGAACCCGACAGGCGCACCTCGCCGCCGCCCTCCCAGGCCACGTGCAGCAGCCCGCCTGGGACGTGAACGTCCACGGGTGTTCCCGCGCGCTGGGTGACCGCCGCCGCGATAGCCGCGGCGCAGGCGCCCGTGCCGCAGGCGGCGGTTTCGCCGACACCGCGCTCCCACACGCGCATGTGGAGCCCCTCGGGTCGCACGGACACGAACTCCACGTTGGTCCGGGCCGGGAAGTGGCGGTGGCGCTCCAGGGCGGGACCGAGTTTCTCGACGGGGGCCTCGCGCTCGTCGCGAACGAAGACCACGCAGTGGGGATTGCCCAGGTCCACGAGCGTGGCCTCCACGGCGCCGAAGTCCGTCTTGAGGGTCACGCGCCGTTCTCCCACCCGCGGTTCGCCCATGGCGATCTCGGCGCCCAGGATCGCGGAATTCGGATCGGCGGGATCGGCTCGCAGCACGCGCGCCGCGCGCGGACCCGCATCGGTCTCGATGGTGAATTCGTCCGCCGCCGCATGGCCGCTGGCCCGCGCCGCCATGGCCACGACCCGCAGGCCGTTGCCGCAGGTCTCGGGACGACTGCCGTCGGCGTTGTAGACCACCATGCGGCAGGCCGCTCCTTCGCGGCCCGGGAGCAACAACAACACGCCGTCGAGCCGGGTCGCCGGGTCCACCGCGGTCCGCACGGTGGCGATCCGGCCCAGGGCCGCCGCGCACAGTTCCAAGGCGGCGAGCCGCGGATCCTCGGGAATCCCGCCCGCGATGCCGTCGAACAGCGCGAAGAGGTTTCCCGTGCCGGAGACGACCGTGAAGTTCACGGTGGGGTTCCTCGCAGGCCGATCTTCTGGGTGTTCTTGAAGTGCAGCTTGGCCACCTTGCCCAGCAGCGCCTCGCCGTGCAGGCCGACAAAGCGCCGCGCGGCCTGATCCACCGGCGAGCCGGCGCCCTTGGGCAGGTCGACGGCAAAATCGTCGGACAGCTTGCGCAGGCCGGTCAGGAAGGTCTCCCGGGCGATGATGCTGGCCGCCGCCACGGCGGGCACGCGCTCGGCGCGGGGGTGCTGCACCAGGTGAACGTCGGCGCCCGCGAGGGCCCGCTCCATCACCTTGACGTTGGCGAACTGGTCCACCAGCACGCGCATGCCCGGCCGGGCCAGTTTGCGGATCACCTGGGCGTGCAGATCGGCGAGCAGCGGGTTCAAGTTGCGGTAGCGCCCGTGGGCCTGGTTGTATTCCTCCGGCCAGAGCATCGCGATGGCGAAGGGCAGCTTGCCGCGCAGGGCGGCCCCCAGGCGCAGGCAGGCCTCGTCGGCGACCTGCTTGGAGTCGCGCACCGGACCGCCTTCAAAGGCCTTGGATTCCTCGGGCTCCAGCCGCACGGCGCAGACGACCAGGGGACCGAAGTAATCGCCCTTCCCGGATTCGTCGCTGCCGACCATGGTGACGTAGCCGGCGGGTGCGTCCTGGGCACCGCGTCCGGCGCCGCGCGCCTCGGGGGCGGGCTGTCCCGTCCCGGGAGCATGGGAAGGCGCCCCGCTCGCCTCCACGTAGCGCGTCAGGAACTCCTCGGGGTGATCGCCCTGGACCACCAGCTTGCCCGAGGCATAGGCCGTGGCCACGACGCCCTCGCCCTTCACCGAGAACACGGCATGGGGAACCGAGCGGAAGTCGAAGGCGCCGCGCTCCAGGTGCTGCTTCAGTTGCTCGATGCGCGAGCGCGAGAGCTCGACGACGCGGGTGCTTTGAGCCACGCCGGGATTCTGGCACGCTGGCGGCCCCGCGCAATGGCGCAGGGGCTCCCACCCGCACCTCGCCCCACCGTCCGTCCATGGATTCTCGCCAAGTGGCCTCCGGCCCCGATGCGTTCGACACCGGCCTGTCGCAGGAGGTGGACCTGGAGCGCCCCCGACCCCTGGAGACCCCCTGGGGCACGCTGGCCCTGTTCCGGGTCGCCGGCGTCGTCCGCGCCGTGCAGGCCTTCTGCCCGCACTTGGAAGGCCCGCTGTTCCAGGGATCCGTGGCGGCGGGCGAGGTGACGTGCCCCTGGCACCTGTGGCGCTTCGACCTCGCCTCGGGCCGGCGCACCGACTGGAAGAACCCGCGTGTGGGCGGCGACGCCCGGGGGCTCTACGTCAGCGAGGTGAGCGTCGGGCCCGCGGGCACGTTCGTGTTGGCGCGCCCGCGGCTGGGCTGAGCCCTCCGGTCCCAGGGGAGGCAACCGGGCCTCCCTGTGGGCGGTGGGCTCCCCGGCCTCCGGCCCGCCGCGCTGGACTCGACCGCGGGTTCGATCCGCCCGCCGCCGGGTTCAGGACTGCACGTAGATGCCGCTGGCGATGATCGTCGCGTTGCCCTTGTCGTCCTTCGTCAGCTTGCCCACCACCACGACGCTCTTGAGGTGGTCGAGGCCGTTCCAGGTCTGGATCGTCCCGGTGGCCAGCTCGGCGCCGGAGCGCACCTCGACCGTGGCGACGCCCGCGGCGAGCCTTGCCGGGTCCTCGCAGCAATAGTCCCAGGGCGTCTCGCAGTCCATCGTGTCACCGGGTTCCGCGCAGGACTTGAGCGACAGGTCGGCGATCGTGAACACCGCGCGCGTGGCGACGATGTCCTTGACCCGTCCGGTGACGGCCACTTCGGTGCCGTTGGCGGCGGCGCGGACCTCGACGACGGAGAGCGCTGCCGAGGGAGCCGACTCCAGGCGCAGGGAGGCGGGCAGGACGGCAACCGGCCTGGCAGGGTCGGCGGGCGGCGGCGGGCTCTCGCTCCCCTGGCTGCAGGCCGCCAGGGCCAGGACCAGAACGGACAGGATCGTGCGGGTGGACATGGTTGTTCCTTCAGGGTTCCTTGAGTGCGGTGGCGATCGAAATGCGACGAATGCGGATCACGGCCGGGGCCGTGCCGAACAGTCCCAGGAGCAGCACGCCGCCGAAGCCCACGAGCACGCTGTGGGCGTCGGCGTCCAGACGGAAGGCGCTCATGGCGATGCGAATGGAGCCGCCGTGCAGGGCGACCTTGGCCAGGGCCAGGCCCGCGACGCCGCCCGCCGCGGCCACCAGCAGCGCCTCCACGGCCAGCGAACGCGCCAGGGCCCAGGTTGAGTAGCCCACGGCGCACAGGGATGCCAGCTCCCGCAGGCGGTCCTGCACGGCGGCATTGAGAGCGTTCGACCCTCCGAAGACCGCGGCGCCGGCGATCAGGGCGGCCATGATCCAGGCCAGGGCGCGGATGGGCCTGAAGTAGGCCACGAGTTCCTGGTAGTAGAGCGAGGAGGGAATCACGACCAGTTCCAGGTCGAGCCGGCGCAGGGCGAAGAGCTCCAGGCCGGCGAACTCGCCGGGACGTTCGACGCGCACGAAAACCACCGAGCTGTCGTCGCGCTTGGTCAAGCCGCGCAACTCGGACAGGGGAGCCCAGATTTCGGCTTCGATCGTGGTGCCCGGCGCGGCGAAGCGGCCGACGATGGTGAACTCGCCGCCCTCGAAGCGCAGCACCTTGCCCACGGCCAGGGACTCCTCGGGCACGCCCATCTGCCGCGCCGCGAGCCGCCCGACGATCACCTCGCCGGTGCGGCCGGGGCGCCCTTCGATCAGCGTGACCGCCTCGTGCACCAGGAAGGCCCGGTCGGTCACGCCGCGCACGAACCCCGGATGGGCGACCTCGTCGGCGCGGGCCTCCGACAGGGGCCCCAGGCGCACGTTGGTGCCCGAGTGGATTTCGCTGGAGACCGCCGGCGTCCCGCCCACGCGGAGGATCTCCGGCACGTCGGCCTCGATCAGCGAGCCCGCGCCGGCGCTGACCGTGGAGCGCAGCACGTCGCGCTGGGCGACGCTGGAGAGCACGATGGCCACGTCGTCCCGCGCGGCCCCGGCGAAGGTGCTGTCGAGTCCACGCACGAAGGCGCTGGCGGCCACCAGGAGTGCCGCCACCAGGGCGCTGGCCAGGGCCGAAAGCACCGTGCGCAACGGACGCCGCGCCAGGTTGCGCACCGCATAGTCGAGGGGCAGCGAGCGAGCCATGCTCACGCCTCCCGCAGGGCCGCCACCACGGGACGGCTCGCGCTGCGCAGCGCGGGGTAGAGGCCCGCCAGGGCTCCGGCCGCACCGGCCACCAGGGCCACGCGCAGGGCCAGCGCGGGCACGATGCGGAAGCCCACGGAGACCCCCTCGGAACCGATGGACACGTGGCTCGTTTCCACGATCAGCTGGGCCGCGCCGAGACCGAGGGCCGAGCCGCCCAGGGCCAGGATCAGGGCCTCGCCCAGGACCAGGAAGGCGATGTGCTGCTCGCGGAAACCCAGGGTGCGGAAGACCCCGAATTCGCGCACCCGCTCCTGGCTGGACATCAGCACCGTGTTGGCCACCAGGGCCAGCACCACCGCCACGCAGCCGATGCCGAGCCAGCGCGCGAAGCCCAGGATCTCGCGCAGGTCTCGGGTGGCGCTTTCCAGAAAGGCCAGCTTGGCCCGCGTGTCGGTGGGCTCCTGCGCTGTGCGGAACTGGTCGTCGATGGCCGCCGCGATCTCCTTGGCCCGCGCGGCGTCGTCGATCTTGACCTCGAACTGGGTCACGGTGCCCAGGCGGTTCACCGGCCCCGCGCGCTGCAGGAATTCCAGGTGCGTCATCACCACGTCCTCCTCCACCGGCTCGGCGGAAGAGAAGATCCCGGCGACCTTGACCGTGATGTTGCCGAAGCGGAAGGAGTCGCCCACGCGCAGACCCTTGCGCGCGGCGAAGGCACGGCCCACCAGGGCCGCGTCCGCGTCGCGCACGAACCGCGCGGCGTCGCCCTCGAGCACCTGCACGGGCCGTGCCCGCAGGAGTTCTTCCGCGGGAGCGCCCTGGAACGTCACCAGGTCCAGGCTCGCGCGACAGTTGTTGAGGAACACCTTGACCGGCAGGGCGCTCACGACGCCCGGAATCTTGCGGATGCGCTCGACGTAGGACTCCGGCAGGAACGACGTCTGGGGGCAGTAGCGATTCTGTCGGTAGACCACCAGGGTGCGCGCGGCTTCGGTCCCGCCCATGGCGCGATCGAGGCCGGCCGAGAGGCTCTCCACCAGCACGAACAGCAGCATGGCGCTGGCCACGCCCAAGAGCGTCAGCAGCGTGCGCATGGGCCGGCGCTTCAGGTTCTTCGCGATCAGGCGCGCGAGCTTCACGGCGTCCCCGCGGGCTGGAGGTCCAGCAGTTGGCCCTTGTCGAGCTGCATGCGCCGCGTGCCCCGCGCCGCCGCCCGGGGGTCGTGGGTGACCATCACGATGGTCTTGCCCCGCTCGACGTTCAGGCGCGAGAGCAGGGTCAGCACGCCGTCCGCCGATTCGTGGTCCAGGTTGCCCGTGGGTTCGTCGGCCACGATCAGGGGCGGGTCGGCCACGATGGCGCGGGCGATGGCCACCCGTTGTTCCTGGCCTCCGGACAGCTGCCGCGGAAGGTGCGCGGCGCGCTCGAGGAGCCCGACGGCTTCCAGGGCCAGGCTGACGCGCCGATGACGCTCCGCGCGCGACATCGGGAACAACCACAGGGGCAGCTCCACGTTCTCGTAGGCGGTCAACACGGGGACCAGGTTCGCCTGCTGGAACACGTAGCCCACGTGCTCGCTGCGCCAGGAGGCCAGCCGGCCCGAGGGCAATTTCGCCAGGTCGGTTCCGCCCACGATCACACGGCCCGCGTCGGGCCGGTCGATGGCGGCCAGCAGGTTCAGCAGGGTGGTCTTGCCCGAACCCGAGGGCCCGAGCAGCACGAAGAAATCGCCGGACGCGATTTCGAGCGAGACGTTCTCCAGAGGAGTGAGCACGTGCTCGCCCTTGGTGTAGCGCTTGGTGACTCCGTCCAGTGCGATGGAAATCACGGCTGGCCCTCCAGGCGCAGGCGCGCGCCCTCGGTCAAGCCCTGCCGTCCGCGGTCGATCACCTTGTCCGACAGGTCGAGCCCCGACAGCACCAGGACCCACTGGTCGGCGCCGGCCGTCTCGGCGCCGGCGGCCAGGGAGATCTCGCGCCGCTTCGCGCGGCCGGACACTCCATCGACGATCCACACGCTGCGGCCGTTCTCGACCACGCGCGCGGGAATCTCCACGGACGAACCGGGGCCGGAGCCCGTCTCCGGAGCGCCCGGCGCGTCCGTCGAAAGAAAGCGCGCCTGGGCCAACATCTCCGGGCGCAGCCTCCCGTCGCCCCCCTCGATGCGCACGTGGACCTGCAGCGTCACCTTCTGGATGTCGGCCTTCTGGACCACGCGCACGATTTCGCCGGCGTAGGGTTGGCCCGCGCGGCCCTCGATCAGGATCTCGGCGCGACCGCCCACGGCGAGGCGGAACACGTCCGACTGGGGGACGTCCACGCGCAGCCGCAGGCTCTGGGGATCGAAGAGCGTGCAAAGGACCGCGGAGCCGGCCGGATCCACCGCGCTGCCCGGCATGGCCAGGCGCTCCAGCACCACGCCGTCCGCGGGCGCGGTGACTTCGGTGCGCGCCAGGGCGAGTCGGGCGGTTTCCAAACCCACCCGGGCCGCGGCCAGCCGCGCCTCGGCGGCCTTGGAAGCCGCCGCGGCCGTGTCCATGGACAGGCGGTCCTCGATGCGCGTCGTCCGATCCTGAACGGCGCGGACGTGGGCCGCCTCGGACTTGCGCACCTCCGCCGCGGCCAGGGCAACCTCGGCGCGCAGTTGCTCCAGCGCGCCTTGGGTTTCCGTCAGGCGCGCTTCGGCGATGTCCACCTGACGTGCATCCACGGCGCCCAGGGAGAGGAGCTCCCGCTGCAGCGCGAGTTCGTCGCGCGCCAGGCTGACCGCGGCCTCGCCGGATTTCGCCGCCGACTCGCGGCCCAGCGCCTCGGCCCGCCGGCCCTCCAGTTCCGCGCGCGCCAGGGCCTCGCGCTCCACCACCTGGAGAGCCAGGGAGAACGCCTGCTCCGCAGCCGCGGCCCGCGCGCGTGCCTCGGCGAGACTCGCTTCCGCTTCGGCAAGGAGGGCCTCGGCGCCCTGGACCTCCAGGCGCGCGTCGTCGTCCACCAGCGTGGCGATCACCTGACCGCGGGTGACGGTCGAGGCTTCCAGCACGCGCACCTCGCGCACGATGCCCGCGGTCAGGGCGCTGACCTGAATGGCAAAAGGATCGGGCTCGATCCACCCGGCCGCCTGGAGCACCACGCGCCCCTGGCCTTGGCCCGGCCCCGTCGAAGGACGCCCTTCACCCAGCGCCCGAGGACGCACGATGCTCACGGCCGTGCTCGGTTGGAACAGGCCCTGGAGGTTCGTCGCGAGCACGCCGAGAAACGTCAGCAGGATCGCCAAGGGCAGCACGATGCGCCACAGGCTGCGGCGCGGCGGGTCGAGCCGCGTGGACGGCGCGGGCGCGCGCGTCAGGCCGGCGAGGTCGATGTCGGGGCGAACGGCGCTCACGGCAACTCCTCCCTCGCCGCCCTGGGAGCGGTTCCTCCGGCGTTCAACGGAGCGGCGGCCGCAGGAGAGCCTGCGTGCAGGACGCCGCGGGCCTGTTGCAGGTCCAGCTCCGCGATGCGCGCGGCCGCGCGCTCGTCCGAAAGACCGAGCTGCGCTTGGACACGGGCCTTGGCCGCCAGGATCCACGCGGCGGGATCGAGCATGCCCCGGGACAGACGCGCCTCGGCCGCGATCCAGTTCGCCTCCGCGGCCCGGTCGGCCTCCACCGCATGTTCCACTGCCCGCAGCCGCGCCTCGGCGGCCGCGATCCGCAAGCTCGCCACCCGGGCCTCGGCCGCGAGCAGGGCGTCCTCCAGGCGCGCCCGCGCCCCTTCGCGCTCGGCCGCCCGCATGCGCACTTCCCGCTCCACGTTGCCCGGCCAGGGGAGTTCCACGTTCAAGAGCCCCCCCACCAGGATTTCGCTGGGCATGAAGAGCAGTTGGGGGCCCGCCCGCAGTCCGGGCCACGCGCCCGCGGCGGCGCTGCGCACCGCGCTCTCCGCCACGGCGAACTCGAAGGTCAACTGCCGCAGGGCCGGATCGCTGCGCCACAGTTCCACGGCGGAGTCGTCGTGGGCACTCTCCGCCAGGAGGGGCTGGGCCTCGTCCAGGACCTCGGGCCCCACGGCGTCCAGGGCCGGATGGGCGAAGGGAAGCCCGCTCTCCCGGGCCAGGGCGGCCCTAGCCTCGGCCGCCACGGCCCTTTGGGTGGAAAGCACATGTTCGATCTCGTGGGACATCGCGCGCAACATGACCTGATCGGCCTCGGAGAGCCGCCCGCGCCGCGCCAGCACTTCGAATCGGCCCCCCTCGCCTTCCACGATGCCGAGCAGGACTTCCAGCCTCGCGAGACGCTCCCGGGAGGCCCCGAGACGGACGCGGGTGCGCTCCACCTCGAACACGGCCCCCCACACAGCCGACTCGAAGGCCGCCTGGGCCCGACGGGCGGCGGCACGGGCCCCTTCGCGGGCCGCCCCCGAGGGGCCGATCCCAACCAGGGCCAACAGGTCGAAGGTGACTCCCACCTTGACCTCGGTCGAGGCGTCCGCGAGGTCGACCACCTCGCCCATGCCCTCGACCGACCCGGGGCGCCCCGCGATCCGGGCCGCGGCCAGGGCCGAGACCAGCTCGAACCGGGCGGCCCGCACCGCGGGGTTCCAGGCCAGGGCGCAGGCACGCCAGTGGCCCGCCGTCCTGGGATCGGCGCGCTCCTCCGGGGTGGGACGCTCGAGGGCCAGGGCGTCCAGACCCGCCAGGACCCGCGGGTCCAGCTCAGCTGGAGGTCCCTCGGCCCGTCGAGAGAGCACCCCCAGGACCCCGTCCTCGGACAGGGGTTCCCCGGCGGTGCTCGCGCAACCGGCGAGCGCGACGAACAGAAATGCGCAAACTGGGAAGGGGCGCGCAATGCGCGCCGCAGGCGGCAACGGACTCATCGGAAACTCCAGGACGGGAACGGGATCCGACCCGACGCCCTTGCGTCAGGTCACCGCGACCGGGAGTCCGGAATCAAATCCTCAAGGGCAGGGGGATGGCCCCAGAGCGCTGCCGTGGTCCGGCGCGCGCGAAGCGTGCGCGGGCGCGCTCGCTCGGGGGCGGCTCCTGCACGGCGGGCAGGGTCTGGATGACGGTGGCAGGCGCCACCGTCAGGTCGGTCGACGCGTTGCCCGTGCCCACGAGGGGCGAGCGCTCCGCCGAATCGAGATCGACCTCGAGGCAGCAGGAACAGTCGTCTGACTCGGCGCCCATGGCCGGGCCGTCGCTCGGCGTCTCGGTGCAGCAATCCTGTTCCGCGGCTTCCAAGGCGGGCGCGCAACACGCCGAACTCTCGATGGCCCCCAGGGCCACGAGGCAGACGTGGGCATGCAACGCACCCGGCATCAAAGCCAGGGTGAGCAGCAACCCAAGACCCAGCAACCGGGTCCAGCCGAGGGGGGACTTCACGCCCCCACTATCGAGCCCAGGGTGCGGAAAGGTCAACCCCCACGGCCTCCGAAGCTAGAATCTCGCCCTTCCAACCCCCGAGGAACCCCGCCCGCGGGGCTCCGCCCGGCCCCTTCCGGAGCCTCCCACGTGGCCAAGATCTGCGATTCGATCCTCGACACCATCGGCAACACGCCCCTGGTCCGCCTCAAGTCCATCGGCAAGAAGACCGGTTGCGAGCTGCTTGCCAAGTGCGAGTTCTTGAACGCCGGCGGTTCGATCAAGGACCGCATCGGCAAGCACATGGTCCTCCAGGCCGAGCGCTCGGGCCGCATCAAGCCCGGCGACACGTTGATCGAGGCCACCAGCGGCAACACCGGCATCGGCATGGCGCTCGCCGCCGCGGTGCGCGGCTACCGGATGATCATCACCATGCCGGAGAAGATGAGCCGGGAGAAGCAGGTGGTGCTCGAGGCCCTCGGCGCCGAGATCATCCGCACGCCCACCGAGGCGGCCTGGGATTCACCGGACAGCCACATCGGCGTGGCTCGGCAACTCCAGAAGATCCTGCCCAACTCGCACATCCTCGATCAGTACAACAACCCGGACAACCCGGCCGCGCACTACGAGGGCACCGGCAAGGAGATCGTCGAGCAGACCGACGGCAAGCTCGACTACATCGTGCTCACCGCGGGCACCGGCGGCACGTTGACGGGCGTGGCCCGACGGCTCCGGGAGTCGATCCCCGGCGTCAAGGTGATCGGCGTGGACCCCGTGGGTTCGATCATCGCCGGCCCCGGTCCGATCGGTTCCTACAAGGTCGAGGGCATCGGTTACGACTTCATCCCCAAGGTGTGCGACACATCCCTGGTGGACGAGTGGGTGAAAACCGAGGACCGCGAGTCGTTCCTGATGGCCAGGCGCCTGATCCGTCAGGAGGGCATGCTCTGCGGCGGCAGCTCGGGTTCCGCCGTGTGGGCGGCCCTGCAAGTGGCCCAGCGCGTCGGTCCCGGCAAGCGCTTCGTGGTCATCCTGCCGGACTCGGTGCGCAACTACATGACGAAGTTCCTCGACCCGCAGTGGATGCGCGAGAACCGCTTCACCGAGAAGTCCTGGGAGCAGAATTCCGTCGGCGACCTGCTGCGCAGCCTGCCGCGCCGGGAGGTGCAAACCGCGGGCACGGCGGACACCGTCGCGGATTCGGTGCTGACCATGAAGGAGTGCGGGGTGAGCCAGCTGCCCGTCCTCGACGAGGGACGCCTGGTGGGCATCATCACGGAGTCCGACCTGCTGGGGAAACTGGTGGAGGGCCGCGCGAGCCTCTCCTCCACCGTCGCCGAGGTCATGTTCCGCAACGTCAAGACCGTCCACGAGTCCGAGGACGCGGGCGTCCTGACGCGCATGTTCGCCGAGGGACTCGTGGGTCTGGTGATCGACGATGAACAGCGGCTCAAAGGCCTCGTGTCGAAGATGGACCTGGTGGACTTCCTCACCAGGTCGCCGGCCGTCTAGTCGCAGTGCCGTTCAACCACGGGTCACTTGCTTCTGCGGCCGTCGCCTGCGTGGGTTGCTGCTCAACTTGTACTTGACCGTGCCTCCCCCGGTGTCAGGGTAGGTGCCGCCCGGATGGGTGGGGCGTGGAGGCATGATGAAGCGGTGGGGGGGGGCCCGAGGGTCGCCCAGGTCCCGTGTTGATCCGCCGGCCCTAAGTGAACGCCATGGGGGCTAGACGCCCAGCACATCGCACAGGGACGCCAGGTCCGACAGCACGAGCGTCGGTGCGTCGCCGGGAGCCAGGGGCTCGCCGTCGCGATTCACGAACGCGGTGGGGATGCCGCGGGCCGCGGCCGGGCGCATGTCGTGGAACAGACTGCACCCCACGTGCAGCACCCGCGACGGCGGAAGACCAAGGCGCGTGAGGGCCGCCTCCCAGTGGGCGGGCCGCGGCTTGTAGGAGCCTAGCTCCTGGGCCGTCAGGGTGAACTCGAAGGGCCCGCCGAGCAACTCCACGGATCGCGCCAGGATCGCCGTGTCGACATTGGACAGGATCGCCAGGCGGAAGCGCCGTCCCAGGCGGGCGAGCGCGGCGCGGCTCTCGTCGAAGGGAGGCCAGGCGCCCTGGCTCGCGGCGAAGGCCCGCGCCTCGGCTTCGGGCAGGACTCGCCCCTGGGCCGCGGCCGCCCGCTGGGCCGAAAACGCCAGCACCTCGGCGTAGGGCCGGTAGGGCCCCTGGATCAGGACCCGGTCCTCCGCGTCGCGGTCGCGCACGAAACGCTCGAGCTCGAGGCCCGCGAGCGAGGGCGAGGCGCGGGCCGCCTCTCGGACGCCGCCGTACCAGTCGATCAACGTTCCGTAGCAGTCGAAGGTCAGCGCCTCGACTTCGCTCACTCGCGTCATCGCCGCGGGCTTCGGATCATTGCCCCGTGGGCAGCCAGCCCTGGTCGCGCACCACGTCGAGCACGCGCTGGGCGACGATGCCGTAGCCCTCGGGATCGGGGTGGTAGCGATCGCCGCGCAGGAACAGCTTCTTGGGCGGATTCTTGGAGTAGGCGCGCGTGCGGAAGTCTCCGACCATGGAGATGAACGGAATCCCCCGTGCTTCGCACTGCTCGCGCAGCCAGTCAATGGCCGCCGTGTCGTACTTCTCCAGGTACACCTGGCTCTCGTAGGGGAAGAGCAACACGCACAGGTGCGCTCCCTGCTCCTTGGCCTCGGTCACCATGGTGTCGAGGTGGCCGAGCTCCTTCGCCGTGCGTTCGGCGTCCAGCTCGCCCTGCCGCTTGACCTCGCTGGACATCCTCTCGGCCGCGGCGAAGTCGCGCTCGCGGTTCATCGTGTAGTAGGTGGCGCGCAACCAGCGGAACAGGGCCAGGCGGCTCAGCTTCTTGCGCAGGTCGAAGGGGATCTTGGAGCGCAGGTTGCCCTTGCTCTGGTGCACGGTCTCGTCGACGGCCTTGGTCTGGTTGGGGAAGTCGTTCAGGTTGTAGCCGACCACGATCAGGTTCGGCCGCACCACGCGCGCCAGCTCGCGGATCACCTGCGCGTACTGGCGCGCGGAATAGCCGTTGACCCCGCCGTTCGCCACCAGGGCGCGGTGACCCGGAGGCAGGTTCGAGCCGAGCAGGCCTTCGAACTGTCGCGGCCAACAGTCGGGCTCGTCCACCCCCTTGCCGAAGGTGCACGAGTCCCCCACCGCCAGCACGCGGTATTCGGTGGCCGCCATGCTCGGCTTCCACTCGGGGCCGCGCAGTCCGTGGGACTCGATTCCGTACCAGGTGCCGTCCCAGCGTCCGGAGAAGTTGGGCGTGTGGATGTGGCCCCGGCCGACTTCGGTGTAGGGCGAGCGATCGAAGAACGAGAAGGGACCGGGCTCGGCCAGGCGGGCCGCGACCTCCGCGGAACACAGGAGCAGGACGACCGTGCAGAGGGAGATCGCGAGCTTCTTCAACACCGAGCGGAGCTTCATGCGCGAGGCATCGAACCAAGCCGGGGGCGGGCGATCAAGGGATCAGAACAGTTCCGGCTGCCCATCGGCCGCTGCCACCCGCGCCAGGCGGGGATAGCGCTCGATCAACGAGCGCGGCGCCCTGGAGCTGCCGCCGGTGAGTGCCGCCAGAAGTTCGATGGCGTTGGCCACGGCCTTGCCCTCGAAGTGGTTGTTGGTCACGACGAACGTCTGGTCATGCTCTCCGGCCAGGCGCCGGGCGCGGGCGGTGAGTGCCTCGATTTCCTCGGGCGTGTAGAGGTAGTCGTATTTCTGGTCCCGGCCGGCGTCGCGCGCGAACCAGGTGGCGGAGTTCCGTCCGTGGAGCCGCAGGTAACCCACGGGCCCCGGCGTGGGGTGGTCCTCGGGCGGGTGGTCGGGGGCGGCGGGCAGGTCGATGGCCGCGAGGGAACAGCGCCGTCCGGCGAGGGCTTCCAGGGAGCCCTGGTCGAACCACGAACGGTGGCGCAGCTCCAGCACCAGGTGCGCCCCCGCGGGCCCGTAGTTGGTCCCGAATCGTTCGATCAGGGCGTCGATCCGCGCCAGGGCCTCGGGCGTGCGCACGGTGCCCAGGGGGAACTGGGCCAGCAGCGCGGAGAGGCGGCCCTCTCGTGCCAGGGGTTCCAATCCCCGATGGAACTCCCCCACCTCGCGCTCCAGGTCGGCGAGGCCCGTGGACGTGTGGGTGAAGTCCTGGTGGAGCTTGGCGGTGAACCGGAACTGGGGAAACGGCCGCACCAGTTCGACCCAGCGCTGCGCATGTTCGGCCCGCGGCAACGCGTAGAAGGTCGAGTTGATCTCGACCATCCCCACGAAGCGGGCCAGGAAGGGCAAGGGGTGGAAGCCCCGCGGCTTGGGGCGCGGATACACGACGCCGTCCCAGTCGGCGTAGGACCAGCCCGCGGGACCCACGAGGAACCGTTCCATGGGAGGCTCACCAATCCACGCTCGCGCCCACGTGCGCGAAGCAGCGCCGCTCGCAGTCGAGGATGCGCTCCCGGATCAATTCCGTCGCCGCGTCCATTTCCGGCTGGCCGGACTCCCGGCTCACCCACACGGGCTCCCCGAACATGATCGCGACCCGCGAGAAGGGCTTGGGGATCGTGAACGCATCCCAACTGGAAAGTCGCCAGGCGCGATTGCAACCGACCCCCACGGGCACCACGGGAAAGCCCGTGGCCCGCGACATCCAAGCCAGTCCTGGGTTCATGCCGTGGCGTGGACCGCGGGGGCCGTCGGGGGTCAGGACCACGACCGAGCCCGCGCGCAGTTCGCCGAGCAGCACGCGCAGTGCGCGAGCTCCGCCGCGGCTGGAGGATCCGCGCACCACTCGATAGCCGAAAGCCCGCAGCATGCGCTCGGAGATGTCGCCGTCGGCGCTAGGAGAGACCAGGACGGCGAAGTCGCGCGCGCGGCCGACGTGCATGCTCGCCAGCATGCGTCCGTGCCACACGGCTGTCATGCAGGCGCGCTGGCCGCCCGGCGAGCCGGCCGAGCCGCGGCCGTGCGGGCTGCCAGTCGCATCGCCCGCTGCATGGGCCGGAGTCGCGTCACCCGAGGGGGCGGCGAGATTCTCCAGGCCGAACACCTCGGTTCTCCAGCTGCTGGAAAGCGCGCGTACCAAGGGGGGGCCGATCCACCGCAGCAGCGCCCCGCCCACGGCTCGCCTCAGGTGGCGTTTCCTCCTGCGCGAGATCAAGGGCGGCGACACGCCGCGATTCTAGCCCGACCTATTCATGAGCTTTGAGCGAAACCCACGACAAAGCCTGGCCGGCAAGGCGCGACAACGCGTTCTCCCGCAGGCGACCTGCAGGTCGCAGAGGACCGAACGCGTTGGCGCAACGCAGTCCGGACGGGCTTGGGCGGGGGTTGGAGCCGAAGCTCGTGAATCGGTCGGGCTAGTGTCGTGATCCAGAAGTACGTTGGCAAAGGCGGCCTGCCTGCGGCTCCCGGGCGATGTGGCCGGGATCCCCTCGCGACCGACTTCGTCGATCGCGTGCGGCTTCGCCGCACCGGGGCTTACCCTCCGAGTGTCGCGGTGAACACGCGTCGTCGCGGAATCGCTGCCCGGCGATGGGGACTTCGCCCACGACGACTTCGTGCTCGGCGGGGTGCGCCGAGGACGGCCCCGCGCCCCGACACGGACTCCGACGCAGGTCGGCGTCGTGCCCAGGACGCGCGGGGTCGGCTCCGCGAAGTTCAGGGACTGACCAGGTCGTCGCCCGAACCCTGCTGGTCCACGCCGTCGGCCCCCGTGGACCACAGGCGGTAGCGCGCGCCGTTCTCCAGGGCCGTGTAGCGGAACGCGCGGCCCCATCCGTCCAGGGGCAGGCCCTCCTTGCCAAGGAACCCGCTCGGGTAGTTCTTCGTGGGCTTCGACAGCTCGTCCAGGGACGAGGGGTACTTGCCCGCGTCCATCTGGTACACGGCCACGCGTGTGGCGACGTACTGCATGGAGGACTTGGTCGCCTTGGCGTCGGCGGACGGATCGCCGGTGGGCGCGAGCGGCTCCTCGGCGGGCACTGCCTCGGACTCCCCGACGATGTCCCCTTCCTCATCGACGATCATCGCCGACTCACTCTGGGACACCGCCACCACGAAACCCGAGGCGAGCAGTCCGAGCCACACCTCGGGCCCGAACGACGACTCGTTGCGCATGTAGGTGCCGTTGGGCCGCGCATGGGTGTAGTAGAGCGTCGGCTTGAAGAAGCGCGTGAACACCACGGGCTCGGGCAGGGAGGCCACGTCCACGGGCAGGGAGCCGCCCATGAGATTGGCCAGGCCGCGTCCGCCCTCGTAGACCCCGCCGAGGAAGTGCGCCCAGTCCATGTACCCGTAGGCCGTGGCGTCCGCCGGCGGGCGGTGACCCTCGGTCGCGATCAAGTGCACGCCGGTTTCCTCGCCCAGGGCGCGCTTGATCTCCTTCTTGATGTGCGTGGAGTTGAGCGCCAGGATCAGCCGGTTCTTGACGATCGTGACCGAGGGCGAGAACGCGTTCATCAGCGGATTCGCCGGACCGTCCTCCTCGCCGCCGAAACTGAACGTCCACAGCGGCGCGTCGCGGTAGGGCTTGTTGCGCAGCTGGAACTCAGAGCCCCCCTCCGCTTGCAGCATGGCCATCAGGCCCTCGACGCCGCGCTGCATGGCGGCGGCATCCTTGAGGTCCAGGACCAACGCCATGCCCGGCAGGCTGGTGATGCCGCGCAGGGGCAGCATGTACATCACGACGCCCTTGCCCAGGCTGCCGAAAATGTCGTTCTCGACGCTGAAGTTGTACTTCTGCTCGAAGCTCTGCAGTTGTTCCTGGGCGGAGTCCTCGCCGCTGCCGCCCTTCTGCATCTCCGACTTCATCGCCTCCCACAGCACCTTGCCGTCGAGGCCCGCGACATAGACGCCGATGGCGTCCTCGGGGATCGACGTCAGCAGTTCCTGGGGAAGCGGCCCGATGGCCAGGGCGTTGGAGATGACCTTGCTCTTGGGTTCGGGATAGATCGCCGTGATCTCGGTGACGAAGCGCTCGCCGACGAGCTGCATGCGCATCGAGGCGTTGGGCATCGAGCTTTCGAGCATTTCCAGGGCCTCCGCGTCGTCGCCGGACTCCTCCACGAACTTGCGGAACGCCGAGGCATAGTCGGCCAACCGCAGGGAGCCCTGGATGATGGTGGCCCCGCTCGGGGCGCCGAAGTCGCGTTGGAGTCCGGCATAGAAGGCATCCGCGGCCGTTTGCACCCGCGCGTCGGCAAGCCGGGCGGCGAAGACCTCGGGGGTGGCTCGCCCGCTGCCGAACACCAACATGTTCTGGGCGCGCATCAGCCACAGCTCGACGTTTTCGAATCCGGACTCGCTCACCTTCCACGACTGGAGTTCGCCTTGCACGCCGGACATCTGGAAGGGTCCCGTGCGCGCGGGGGTGGCCCCCGACTTGGCGGCCAGGCCCGCGACCGTGTTCAGCATCTCGTCCAGGGCCGGCCGGCTGCGGAACTCGACCACCAACTGGAACCCCATCAGGTCCAGGAAGGAGGCGGCCGCCGCTGCCGCGGAATCGGTGTCGATGTCCGCGTTGTCGCCGGTCCCCCCCTGCTTGCCATCCGCTCCGAGGGAGCGAAGCGTGTACTCGCCCTCGGGCGACACGCTGTACTCGAAGGGGCGTCCCCACGGGTCGGTGGTGTCCTTGGCGTCCAGGCCCAGGGCGGCCAGGTCCTTGGGCAGCGTCGCAGCCGTCCGCTCCGCCTGGCCCACGTAGGTCTCGATGGCGGATTCGATCGCTCCGAATTGCAGGCCGACCGCCTCCATGCGCTTGACGCGGGGCAGATACGACTCCAGCCCCGTGCGATCCAGGGACAAGGAGAAGGACGCGGCGCCGATGCCCTCCAGCGTGTGGTGGAGTCCGGCCAGGGGCGCGCTGGCGAAGGTCTCGGGCAGACCCACCTTGAGGAGCGCCTGGGAGACCTGCTCGTCGAAGTCCATGCCGCTGCCTTCGAAGGCGCCGTAGAACGCCTTGAGCACCTCGGCGTCGCGCATCATCGACACCATGGGCGCCTTCTCGTAGGCCGCCAGCATCTTGGCCACGTCAGGCACCTCGACCATGACCAGCGAGTCCGCGGGATGGAGGCGGGCCTGGTTCGAGCCTTGGGGAAGGAGGGCGAAGGCGAGAATGATTCCGATCATGTCGTGATTCCGTGGTGGAGGTTCGATCGAGCTACAGGCCTGCGAACGCCCGCAGCTTGGCTTCGTTCTTCTTGATCTCGTCGGCGAGCGCCTGGGCCGCCTTGGAGATGTCCTTGTTGTGCTTGAGGGCGTCCTTGAAGGCGCCCAGCTTGGTCGTGACGTCGGCGCACTTGCCGTCCAGCGCGAAGGCGACCATCAGGCCCGCCTGATTGATCAACTTGCCCGAGTTCGAATTGTCGACGCCGATCTCGAGCTTGAAGATCCGGTCGAAGGGATCGAGTCCGCCCTTGTTCGTGATGTTGGTCACCGACCACTCGCGCGTCTCGTTGGGATTGCCGCCGGCCGCGACCGTGCTGTTGATCAGGTAGCGTTCGGCGTAGGCCGCGGCGCCGTAGCGGAACCAGGCGGGAATCTGCTTCTCGCTCCAGAAGCTCTCGCCATAGGCGTTGCCGGTCTCGCCCTTCAGGAGCTTCGCCACGGCCTTGGTGCTGGGATCCAGCGCCTCCGCGAACGACTGACCCGCGGCGTGGCGGACGTACATCGGGCCGAACCTCTTCTCCGTGTCGCTCGACTCGTCCCAGTAGGCGACTCCGGGCATGGAGGAGCCCGCGGAAACGAAGGAGCCCATGGCCTCCCCCATGAAGGCGCCGTGCACGGACGACCGGCCCAGGGCCTCGGGCACCGGGTTGCCCGCCTCCCCGCGGGCGAACAGTCCGTACTGGTCGCGGGAATTGAGGACGACCACGGGCACGGCCTGGGCGGGCGTGCTGCCGTAGGCGCGCAGCAGTTCGCGGTAGGCCGACTCGCACTGGGCCAGGGCCTTCTCGGCCACCGCGCGCGGGCAGGTCGTGTACAGCACGAAGCGCTCGGAGGGGATCACCCACCAATTGGAGACTTCGGCGTGGTAGGCGTTGGCCTCCTCCAGGGAGAGCCACTTGTCGCCGCATTTCCAGAGTCCCTTGCCGATGTTCGGAGCCTCCGCGGGCGGCACCCACGTCAGGTCCTGGAGAATCCACCCCTCGGCCAGCTTCTTCTGGGTCTCGAGATCGACCCACTTGCCCGAGGCGTCCTTGGTCATCCCCTTCTGCAGGTAGGGCAGATCCGCGGGATCCACCAGCTGGCCCTTGTAGATGGCCTTGCCGGTCGCCTTGGCCTCCTCCTCGAGCTTCTTCTTCTTGTACTCCTCGAGCTTCTTCTCGGTGTCGTGCCACTTGCCGTCGTACTCGATGTGACCGAGGGCTTCGTGCGCCTTGCGGTTCTCGGGCTCCAGCTTGAGGATCGCGCGCAGGCTGCTGCGCTGTTCGCTCTTCATCCCGTAGGCCTCGCACCACTCGACGAGCTTCCACAGCTTGTCGACGTTCCCCTCAGCCTCCTTCTTGCGCTTCTCGTACTCCGCCTTGGGGTCGGCCACGGGGTCCTGGGTCGCGGCGCCGGCACCGGGCGCGACCCTCGCTTCCCCTTCGCTCGAGGGGCTGGAAAGGACAGGGAGAAGAAGAACGGGCAGTAGGATCAGTGCTCGCATGGGTTGCCTCTCGAAGGTGCCCATGCAGCGGTCTTCCCGGCGCCCAACCCACCCTCGCGGGCCCCGCCGTCCGAGGGCGGGCGCGAAGGCGCGCGGACCCCGACGGCCTCGTCGATGATCCCGGCGTGCGGAGAGCGCACTGCATGGAGAATATTGAAGGCAGAGCATAGCGAGCCCGAACGCGTCTCTGGCGCCTGACGGCCCCGGGGGGCGTGAACGTACAGAGGACGTGTCTGGGCCCTACAGAAAGCGAACGCCGTGCCAGATCGGGGCCGCCTCGGCCTGGTGCCGGGCACTGGAACTATATGTGCCTAATAATTGGGCCTCATAGGTGCGTAAATGGGCGTCCAAATCGCCGTCGGAGATCCCAGGGACGGAGTCGAGACCCCGACGGCCCCGGGCGCCGGACTGTGCCGGTTCTGCCCATGCGCGTCCCCCTGGCTCGCCCTGGCCCTCCCGGGACGGTGTGGGCGGAGTTGTTCGCTCCAAGCCAGGCCCGGTCGATGGCGATCCGCGGAGCGCCGCGATCAACGCAGGCCGGGATCTCCACCATGGTTGCATCCACTGCGGCTCTGCCTACAATCCCGGGCTCGACAGAATCACCGCGGAATCCCCGCATTCGCGACCCCCGACGCAGTTCGACGGTCCCCTCCTGCACCGAAGCATGGCCCAGCACAAAGCTCCGACCGCCGTCTCCGTCGCGCCCATTCAAGAGAAGGAAGGCTTCGGCCTCTGGCTCTCCCAGCACTGGATCCACGGAGCCGTGATCGCGGTGGCCATCGCCGCGGGGCTGATCATCCGCGACCGGATGCAGCAGAAGGAGATCGCGGCCAAGGATGGGAGCTGGGAGAAGCTCAACGGCCGACTGGATCGCGACCAGTCCACGGGGATGTTTCGCGGCGAGCCTTCCGCTCTCTCCGCCCTGGCGGTGGAGCTCAAGGACACCGTGGCAGGCCCCTCCGCTCGTCTGGCCGAGGTGGAATCCCGCTTCCGCTCGGGCGACTACCCCGGAGCCTTGGGCGCCATCGATGCCCTGGAGCGCGAACACCCGACCCACCATTACGTGACGGGGACCTTCGTCATCGGCGGAGAGACGGTGACGCTGACTCAGTCCCTGCGGAAGCAGGTGCAGGCGCGCGAGGCCTTCGACAAGACGCATCCTGGCCTCTTCGCGAACCCCGAGCCCGCCGCCGATGCCCCCAAGGTCCGCCTGGTCACCGACAAGGGCGCGGTCGTGGTCGCGCTCTACGTCGAGCGCGCCCCAAAGCACTGCGAAAACTTCCTAAAGCTCTGTCGAGAAGGCTATTACAACTCGACCAAGTTCCACAGGGTGATCGAGGGGTTCATGATCCAGGGCGGGGATCCGAACTCCAAGGAGGGCGATCCGGCCACTTGGGGCCTGGGCGGGCCCGGCTACAAGATCGACGCGGAGCCCAGCGGGGACCTGTTCCACTTCGCCGGGATGCTCGCCATGGCCAAGACCGGTGGGGACACCCAGAGTTCGGGCAGCCAGTTCTACATCACCGCGGACGCGGCCCACCAGTTGGATGGCCAGTACACCGTGTTTGGGAAGGTCCTCGAGGGCATGGACGTGGTCAAGTCCATCAACGCCGCCCCGAATCAGCAGGGTACGGACCGCCCGGCAACGCCGGTGGTCATCACGGCCACGGAAGTTCTGCCCTGAGGGGCGGTCCGCGGGCTAGATCCGGTCTCTGGGGGCCAGCTGCTCGCTCAGCCGATCCAGCTCGGCGCGGTTGAAGTACTCGAAGACGACCTTGCCTCGGTATCCCTCACCGTTGCTGATCGTCACCTTCGTGGCGTAGCGGGCACGCAGCCTCGCCTCCAGGTCCCGCAGCCAGGGCGGCGCCACCTGGGCAGGGATCGTCTCGTCCGATCCCCCCACCCCGGCCGGCCGGCCCACATCCCGGACCTTGCGCTCCACATCGCGCACCGACAGGTCCAGGCGGACGATCTCCTCGACCAGGGTGGCCACACTGGCCGGGTCAGTCAGGGCCAGCAACGTCCGGGCGTGGCCCATGGAGATGAGTCCCTTGGCCAGGGCCTCCTGGCCCTTGCTGGGCAAGTCGAGCAGACGGAGATGGTTGGCCACGGTCGAGCGCTTGAGGCCGACCTTCGCGGCCACTGCATCTTGTGTCAGAGACAGTTGCTCCATCATCGCCTTGTATCCCAGCGCCTTTTCCAGGGGGTCGAGGTCCCGGCGCTGGACGTTCTCCACCAGGGCGAGCTCGAGCATGTCGTTGTCCGACACCTCATCCTTGATGATGGCTGGGATGCGCTGCAGGCCCGCCAGGCGTGAAGCCCGCCAGCGCCGCTCACCGGCGATCAGCTGGAAGCGGCCCGACTCGAGCCTTCGCAGCACGACCGGCTGGAGCAGCCCGTGCTGGAGGATGCTGTCTCGCAGCTCCTCCAAGCCCGAGGCATCCATGCTCTTCCTGGGCTGGAAGGGGTTGGGCTCGATCTGAGCGAGGTCGACCTCGGCCCGCTCCGTGCTCTCCGTGGGCTCCTCGCGGTGCCCGAGTAGCGATCCAAGTCCCTTGCCGAGTCGACGCTCCATGATGCTGGCCCTCCTGGGGAGAATGTTCCACGTGGAACATCCCCAGAGTAGTGGTTGGCGCGGGCGGAAGTCCAGAGACAATGTGCCAGCGGGGGGGCGACTTCGGAGCCGCGGCGAGGAGCGCGACCCGACGCGGCGACGGCTGTGGGCCTCGGCCGGTGTTCCACGTGGAACACTCGCCGCCGGTCACGGAGGTCCAGGAGCCAGACCAGCGCGCATCGCGCCGCCCCATCGAGCGCCCGTGGCCTCAGGACGCCGGAATTGGCCTGGGACGCCCGAACTCACCCGCGAACGACCACCAAGGCCGGGGAAACAGGGCACCCGCCGGCTCCGTGCGCCGTGCGCGCCGGGTCCGGGGCTCCGAAAGTGTTCCACGTGGAACATTCCGTCGGGTTGGGGCCGACGGGCTGACCCTGCAGTGGGGAGGTGCAACCCCGACTGCCCGACTCCAAGGCACGCCCACGGCCCCTGGACACGGGCCGGTCCGACCAAGTAGGAATGCAGCCATGAGCCTCGCCGGACTGGCGCTGTGGGGGAGCAGGGAGTGGACCCGCAGCGGGCCCTCCTGGGCGCTGCTGGCGCTCTCGCTGCTCCTCGGCCCCTCGATCCTGCTGGCCACGCCCTGGGGGGTCGTCCAGGAAACGGGCGCAAATGGGTCGCTAGTTGGTTCTATCTGGTATTTATCTGCTCTACTAGGGTCCATCGGCGGGCTGGTGCTGCTCGACCGCGGCCGTGGGCTTTGGGCCGAGCTGGGCCCGGGGAGCCTCACCGCCGTGGGAGGGGGAGTCCTCCTGGTGGTTGCCCTCGTCCACGGCACCGCGGCCCAGTTGGCCGTCTCCGCCCTGGGTGCGGCGCCGGCGATTTCTTGGCAGGGGGGGATCGCCTGCGCGGGCCACTGGGCCGCGGTAGGGACCTTCGCCTTCCGCGCCCTGGGTGGGACCTTCCCGCGGGCCTGCCTGTTGTTGGGCGCGTGCTGGTGGTTGCCGGCCGCGATCGGCGATGGGGGTGCCTGGGAACGGCTGCTCTGGCTGTTCGACCCGGCCAGACACCTGGCTCTTACCCAGGGGGGCCCCGCAACTCCCCTGACCTCCCTGGTCGATACTATCCCTCTGGTTGCATGGTGGGTCGCCGCGGCGCTGCTCCCCACGCGAAGCGTGTTCAGGCGATGAAATACGGCGTCCTCGGCGACATCCATGGGAACCTCTCCGCGCTGGAGGAGGTGCTCCGGTGCATGGATCGGGAGGGTGTCGGCCGGCTGCTCAGCGTCGGCGACGTCGTCGGCTACGGGGCCGCCCCCCGGGAGTGCATCCAGATTCTGCGGGAGCGCCAGGTGGTGGTGGTGCTCGGCAACCACGACGCGGCCTGCGTGGACAGGCTCGATGCCTCCACCTTCAACAACTACGCGCGCGCCGCAGTGAATTGGACCAAGGGCGTGCTGACTCGCGAGGATCGCTCCTGGATCGAGAAGCTGCCGATGACCGTGCACCTGGAGCACTGCTCCGTGGCCCACGGCACGCTTCATCGACCCGAGCTCTACGACTACATCCAAAGCACCACGGACGCGGACCCCTCCCTCGATGAGATGCCGCTGCCGGTTTGCTTCGTCGGGCACTCCCACGTCCCCGTGGCGCTGCTGCGCATGCGCGACGATCCGACGCGCACGTTCTACACCAAGGACCCCGTCGTCGACACGGACGACGCGCACCGCGCGCTGATCAACGTCGGCAGCGTCGGCCAGCCGCGGGACGAAGATCCGCGCGCCGCCTACGCCGTCTTCGACACCGAGGCGGGTTCCGTCCACATCCACCGCGTGACCTACGACATTCCGCGGGAGATGCGCCGCATCCGCGACGCGGGACTGCCGGAGATGCTCGCCGCTCGGCTGGAGTGGGGGGTCTGAGCGGACGCCCCGCGGGGCGCGACGGGCTCAGCGGCCCTTCAGATAGGCGAGCGGTGGGGGCAAGGACTCCAGCCCGCTCTCGCCCAGCCCGTTCTCGAACAGCAGCTTGATGTCGCCGAGCGGTCGCACGTCGCCGCGAAACACGTAGCGGCGTTCATCGGCGTAGGTTCCCACGGTGACGAGCACCTCCAGGATCGACGCGGCGTTGCAGCGCTTGCCGCCCACCTCGAGTTCCACGGGCGTGCCGTAGTGGCCGACGATCCCGACGATCAGGGCCGCGGGACGGGCGTGGAGCTTGATGTCCGGCGAGAGCTCGACCACCAGCTCCTGCACGTTCGTGTAGGCCGGCAGCAGGTCCTCGGCCACCTTGCGGCCGCGGCGCAGGAAGAAGTCCGCCCAGTAGAGCAGGGAATTGAGCACCACCTCGTGGACGTCGTGCTCGGCCACCAGTTGGCCCAGTCGCCGCTGCACGGGATCGCGACCGCTGCCCTCGTGCCGCTCGACGAAGTGGGTCAGGAACGTGGCGCACTCCAGGAGGTGCAGCGCCGCCGACGTCAGGCCCCGCAGCTTGGGCAGCCGCTGATCTCGGCCCTCCAGCACCGTGTTCTTGATGTACGTGTCGTAGGTCGACTGCAGGTTGTGCACGGTCGCCTCGTACACGCGCGCCTGCTCCTCGGTGCACAGGCGTGACAGGAACGCCTTGCGGTCGGTGGGCGTCTTGATGCGGCGGATGCGCAGGTCCTCCAGCATCGACGAGGCGGCGATGAACTTGGAGGCCACCTCGGCGATCTTCTGCTGTTCCTCGGTCGGCTCGTGTTCGCCCACGTTGCGCGGCAGCTGCAGGCGGACCGCTCCGGCGGCGAAACTGGCTTCGGGAAACTGCTCGGGCGAGAGTTCGAGGCCGAGCTTGACCGCCTCCTCGCGGATGGCGGTCAGCAGCGTCGCGGAGGACCGTCGCACGAAAGCGCGCGCGTGCTCCATGGAGGAGTTGAAGTCGACGCTCTCGGAGGCGCTGCACAGATTCAGGGCGCCGTATCCCTCGAGGCGCGCTTCCAGGTGCGAGAGACTGTGACCCGTCTGCGCGAACCACAGCACCGAGGCCACCAGCTCCCGCAGGGCGCCGTAGGTGCGGTTGTTGCGCGCCCCGTGGTCGTCGAGGAAGGACTCCAGCTCCTCGGCCTCGAGCAGCAGCTGGTAGTAGTGCTTCTTGGACCAGGCGCCGGGCTGGCCCTCGAGCAACGACGTGCTCAGGCGGAAGAAGGACTGCGAGCGCCCCTGGAGCAGGCCCGCGAAGGCTCGCTCGGGAATCACCTCTTCGAGGGACCGATCGGAGGTCACGGGGACTGTGCTTGTGGGGGGCGAGGGAGTGGGCGCCGCGGCGGCCGGCCCGTCAGGGGCGGGGACCCCATCGCCAGGGTCGGCCCCGGGGCGGAGCTCGGCGGGGTATCGGGCGACGGGTGCGCCGGAGTATCGCCGAAGTGCGCAGGGCCGAGTAGGCGGATTTTTCGCCTGCCCCGGTCGCGATCCCGGCTCAAGAACGCGGGGGCGGGGGGTCGATCCAGGGCTCACCCGCTTCGGCAGTCCTCGCACCCAAGGGAGTCCGTCATTTCCTCAGAACGCTGCCTGGAAACCTACCTCCAGGAGATCAACGAAATCCCTCTCCTGACCGCCGAGGAGGAGCGAGCCCTCGGGCGCCGCATCCAAGCCGGCGACCTGGAGGCCCGGGAGCACATGATTCGGGCCAATTTGCGCCTGGTGGTGTCCATCGCCAAGCGCTACGCCGAGCGGGGCCTGGCCCTGCAGGACCTGATCGCCGAGGGGAACATCGGCCTGCTGAAGGGGGCGGAGAAGTTCGACCCCGACGCGGGCTGCCGCTTCTCCACCTATGCCACCTGGTGGATCAAGCAGTCGATCCGGCGCTCCCTCACGAACACGGTCAAGTCGGTGCGTGTGCCCAGCTACATGTCCGAATTGATCTCCAGATGGAGGGTGGTTACAGGTGAATTGGCCTTCCGCCTGGGTCGCGTCCCGACCCTGGAGGAGGTGGCCCACGAGATGGAGATCCCCGAGGACAACTGGCCCCTCTTCCGGCGGACCGTGGCCAGCTCGGGTCTTGGGGCCCAGGTTTCCTTGGAAGCCCTCACCCAGCACCAGGAGACCGTGGCCGACGAGACAAGTCCGATGCCCGACGAGCGCCTCCAGAACGAGGACCTCGTGGAACGCCTGGGGAACCTGCTGGAAATCATCGACGAGCGCGAAGCCACGATCCTGCGCCTGCGCTACGGCCTCGGCCCCGACGGTGCCGACCCCATGACGCTCAAGGAAATCGGCAAGGTGATCGGCCTGACCCGCGAGCGCGTGCGGCAGCTGGAGCGCGAGGCGCTGCAGAAGCTCTACGGCGTCATGAGCGGGGAGTAGGACCGCCCGGGGCCCCCGGGCCCGACCGGCCCGGGGCGGCCGCCGGTCCGGGTCGTCCGGCACAGTCGCCGGCGGTCTCCCCCGGCCTCCCCCGGTCTCCCCGGCCTCACCAGGGGGGCAGGCCGACCGAGGTCCTTGGCGCGAAGCACCCGATCCAGTCTCTCGGAAGCGGGGGGATCCCGACCGGGCCCGGCTTCCCGTGGTCCAGAGACGCCGGCCCGTGGGCCGTGGGGAGCACCGGCCAGGAGCCCTGGTCTGGTCCTCGGAGGAGCCGTCCCGGGCCGCCGAGCCGGTCGCGGCACTGAGGGGCCGCTGGTCGGCCGCCGGGGGTCGCGGGCGAGCCTTGGCCGAGAGCCGGTGGGCTAGACTCCCCAACCATTAATACGCTGGCCGAATACCCCACGCGCGCCGCCACCGGGACGGCGCTCTACGTCCACCTGCCCTTCTGCGCGGCGAAGTGTCACTACTGTGACTTCTTCTCCGTCGCCGGAGCCGGGCACGACATCGAGGGCATGTTGAGCGCCATCCTGGCCGAGGCCGAGGCCTTCGCCCCGCGGGAACCGGCCACGGTGTTCCTGGGGGGCGGGACGCCGAGCCTCCTGTCCGGGGACCAGCTCCGCCGCTTCCTCGACGGGTTGGACCGCCTGACCGGGTTCCGCGGCAGTGCCGTGGAGGTCACGGCGGAGTGCAACCCCGAGAGCCTGGACCGCCACAAGGCCAAGTGGCTCCTCGATCTCGGCGTGCGCAGGCTCTCCATCGGCTTCCAGTCCCTGGACGACGCGGTGCTGGAGCGCTTCGGACGCGTGCACACGGTGGAGGACAGCTTCCGCGCCTTCGAGGCCGCGCGGGTCGCGGGGGTGCCCGAGATCAACGTGGACCTGATCTACGCCTACCCCGGGCAGACCGCCGCCCAGTGGGACGCGGACCTCGCGCGCGTCCTGTCCCTCTCCCCGGACCACGTCAGCGCCTACAACTTGACCTTCGAGGAGGAGACTCCCTTCCGTCGCTGGCTGGACCAGGGGATCCTCGCGAAGGCCTCGGAGGATCTGGAGCTCGAACTGTTCGACCGGGTTCGCGCGCGCCTGCGCGGGGCGGGTTTCGAGGCCTACGAAATCTCCAACTACGCGCGCGGCGAGAAGCGCTGTGCCCACAACGTCAACTACTGGCGCAACGGCGCCTACCTGGGCATCGGCCCGTCGGCCGTCAGCCGCCTGGGGGATGGGGGGAGCCTCGACGCGCCCTATGTGAGACGGGGCAACGTGAAGTCGATCCAGGGCTACGTGCAACGGGTGCGCGAGCAGGGACACGCGGTGCAGTGGGAAGAACGGCTCGACGCGGCCGCGCGCCTGGGCGAAACCTGGTGGCTCGGCCTGCGCCTCGCCGAGGGCGTGGACCCCGAACGCGCCCGGCGCGTCGCCGGCTTCGCGAACCCAGACGGCGGGGACCCCGCGCTGGACACGGCGCGTCGGCTCGAGGGTCAGGGGCTGTTGCTCTTGCGCGACGGGCGCTTCGTGCTCAGCGAACGCGGCACACCACTCGCCGATTTCGTCGGCCGCGAATTCCTGGAGGTCGCGCGATGAACTTCGCCGATCGGCTGGATGCCGCCGTGGCGGCCAAGGGCACGCCGGCGCTGGTGGGACTCGATCCCCATCTGGAACTTCTGCCGGAGGAATTCGCCGCGGCCCGCGACACCTCGCGGCCGCGCCCGCTCCGGGCGGCGCGCATGGGGGACTTCTGCTGCGAGCTCCTGGAGCTCGTCGCGCCCCTGGTGCCCGCGGTGAAGCCCCAGTCGGCGTTCTTCGAAGCCCTCGGGGCCGATGGTGTGGCGCAGTGGGAGCGCGTCGTGCGGCGCGCGAAGCAGCTCGGCCTCTTGGTGATCGGCGACGTGAAGCGCGGCGACATCCAGAGCACGGCCCGCGCCTACGCCGCAGCGCTCGTGGAGGGCGCTGGTGGATCTTCGGACGAGGCCTGCGATGCGATCACGCTCTCGCCGTTCCTCGGCGCCGATTCCATCGAACCGTTTCTCGAGGTCTGCGCGCGCACGCAGACCGGCCTGTTCATCCTGGTGCGCACCTCGAACCCGGGCAGCGCCGACTTCCAGCGTTCGGGCTCGCCCGAGCTCTCCTTCCGGATCGCCGAGCGCGTGGCCCGCTGGGGCGAGGCGCTCCTGGGCTCCTCGGGCCTCTCGTCGGTGGGGGCCGTGGTGGGCGCCACCCACGCCGCGGAACTGGCCGACTTTCGCGCCGCCATGCCGCGCACGCCGCTGCTGCTGCCTGGCTACGGAGCCCAGGGCGCCACGGCCCGCGACCTGGGCGGAGCGTTTCTCGCGGGCGGCCGCGGCGCCCTGATCAATTCCTCGCGCGGGATTTCGTTCGCCTACCGCGAAGCGCGCTACGGCGGCCTTAGCTGGCAGGCCGCGTCCCTGGCCGCCACGCGCGCCATGATCGCGGACCTTGCCGCGCCCGCAGGAAAGCCCTGATGCGCATCGAAGGGGTTGATTACGGCGTCCTGGGCGCGGAGGGCCTGGCCGCGCGGCTCCTCTCGCAGCCGGGAGCCATCGAGGGCTTCCTCGTGCCGCGTTCCCTGGACGAGATCCCCGAGCCGCCCAGGGAGACCCGTGGGTCGGGGCGCGGCCAGGACACGGGCCTGCGCGCGAACTGGGAAGCTCCCGAGCGCGGCGCAGCCCTGGCCGTCACGCTGGAACGGGAACTGGCGCGCGTCGCCCCGCACGTGGCCGTGCTCGACTCCGTGCGCAAGTTGCGCCTGCCGGGCGCGTGCGCGGTGATCGCGGGGCAACAGCCGGGCTTCCTGGCCTCGCCCTTGTACAACCTGCACAAGGCCCTGCACGTGGTGCGACTGGCGCGCTCGCTCTCGCAGGCCTGGGAGCGGCCGGTGGTGCCGATGTTCTGGAACCACGCGGACGACCACGACCTGGCCGAGGTGAACCACGTCTTCGTGGCCAACCAGAATCTCGATCTGCAGAAGATCGGACTGTCGAGCATGTCCTCGGGCCGCCAGCCGTTCTCCCGCTTGATCCTGAGCGAGGACAAGCACCGGCTGGCGGCGATCCGCGCCACGCTGGAGGAGCTGCACGGAGGGGAACCCCATCTGCGCGAGGCCCTCGACTTGTTCTGCCCCCGCGACGGCGAGAGCCTGGCGCGGGCGTTCACGCGCTCCATGACCGCCCTCCTGGGCCGCTTCGGCCTCGTGGTGGTGGAGCCCGACTGGATCCGCCCGGCCCTCTCGCGCGCCCTGGCCGACCTCGTGGGCCGGGACGGGCCTGACGGCGCGGGGTTGGAGCGCCCGCTGCTGGAGGGCGCTCGCGCGGTGGAGGCCCTGGGCTTCGTGCCGCAGATCGACCCGCGGACCGCGGCGATCCTGTATCGCGTCGACGCCGACGGACGCAGCGCCCTGCGCCTGGGCGGCGAGGGCCTGCGCTACGACGGCGAGGAGGGCTCGCGCACCCGGGCCGAGCTGGCCGCGGAGCTGGTCCAGGATCCCGGTGCGTGGTCCCCCGCGGCGCTGACGCGGGCCCTGGCCCAGGACGCGGCGTTGCCGATCGCGGCCTACGTCGGCGGGCTGGGCGAACTGGCCTACCACGCGCAGCTCGTGCCCCTGCGCGACTTCGCGGGCCTGCCCCGCACGCCCTTCGTGCCGCGCTTCTCCTGCACGCTGGTGGAGGGGGAAGTCGACGCCTCGCTGGGCAAGCTGGCCATGTCCGCGGAGCACGTGCTGCGCGCCCGGGGCGAGCTGGGGAGCGGCGACGAATCCGGTTCCTCGACGCCGCCGGTGGTGACCCAGCTGCGCGAGATCGCCGCGCGGGCCGCCCGCGAGTTGAACCAGCAACGGGCCCTGCTCGCCGAACTGGACACGGGCCTGGCCGCCAACTTGAAGCGCACCGGCGACCAGATCCGCTCACTGGTGGAGAAGATGTGCGAGAAGGCCGAGCGCGTGCACCAGAATCGCGCCGGACGCGGGCAGAAGCACCTGCGCCGCGTGTCGAGCGCCCTGTTCCCGCGGGGCCTGCCCCAGGAGCGCGTGATCGGCCCGCTCCCGTTCTACGCCCGCTACGGGCCGGGCTTCGTGGACGAACTTCTCGAGCACGTGCCCGCGGTCCCGCGCGAGCACTGGATCGCCCACTTCGAGGATCCGGCGGCCGCCGCCAGGCCGGAGGTGGGCGGGGACACGGACGAAGGAGAAGCGACCCGATGAAACTGGATCTCTTGGTGATCGGCGCGCACCCGGACGACGCGGAGATCTGCGTCGGCGGCACCATGCTGCTCTACCGCCGCGCGGGCAAGCAGGTGGGCGTGGTGGACGTGACCCGCGGCGAGATGGGCACGCGCGGAACCCGGGCGGATCGCGACCGGGAGACGTCCGCGGCCTCCGCCGCCCTGGGGCTCGCCCTGCGAGAGAACCTGGACCTGCCGGACGGCCGCGTGGAGCCCACGATCGACGCCCGTGAGCGGCTCGCGCGCCTGATGCGGGCCTGGGCACCGGACGTGGTGCTGGCCCACCACACCGAGGACCTGCACCCCGACCATGCCGCCAGCGGGGAGCTGGCCCGCCGGGCCTGGTACCTGTCGGGCCTCGCGCGACTGGCCGAGCAGGACGGGGGAGAGCCCGCCCGGCGCCCCAGGCGCCTTTTGCACTTCATGGGCCACGTCCCCTTCGACCCGACGCTGGTGGTCGACGTGTCGCCGGTTTGGGAGGCCAAATGCGCCGCCGTCCGGGCCTATGACACCCAATTGCGCCCCGGCGGCGCCGGCGACCAGGGCAAGCACTTCCTGTTCGGCTCGGACATCCTCGCCCGCATGGAGACGCGCGCCCGCTTCTACGGCGAGCGCATCGGCGTGCGCCACGGCGAACCTCTGCTCCACCAAGGTCCGCTGCCCGTGGCGGATCCGGCGGGGATTCTCTGAGCTACACTCTGGCCGCGATGCGACGGATTGCTCTGATCAACCAGAAGGGTGGGGTGGGCAAAACCACCTCCACGGTGAACCTCGGCGCCGCCCTGGCGCGCCTGGGCCGTCGGGTGGTGCTGATCGACCTCGATCCCCAGGCCAACCTGTCGCTGCACCTCGACTGCATCCTGCGCGCGGGGGAACCGTCGATCTACACCGTGCTCCTGGGCAGCACGCCCCTGGCCCAGGCGGTGCGTCCCACCTCGACCCCGGGCCTGTGGCTCGTGGGCTCCAACATCGACCTCTCCGGCGCCGAGTTGGAGCTGGCCAGCGCCATGGGCCGTGAATCGCTCCTGCGCGATGCCGTGGACACCTGGGAGGAGGAGGCGCGCGCCAGGACCGGCGCGGCGCCCGCCGACTATTTGCTGATCGACTGCCCACCGAGCCTGGGGCTGCTCTCGGTGAACGGGCTCGTGGCCGCCCGCGAGACGGTCATCACGCTGCAGACCGAGTTCTTCGCCCTGCAGGGCATGAGCAAGTTGATCGACGTGGTGCAGTTGCTGCGCCGCCGGCTGAATCCGTCGCTCGCGGTCACCGGAATCCTGCCCTGCCTCTACGACAACCGACTGCGCCTGGCGCGCGAGGTGCTGGGGGAGATCCGCAAGTACTTCCCCGGCGAAGTGTTCCGAAGGCCGATCGCCAAGAACATCAAGTTGGCGGAGGCGCCCTCCTACGGACGCACGATCTTCGAGTACGCGCCCGAATCCAGCGGCGCGGCGGACTACGCGGCCCTGGCCATGGAAGTGGTCGACCAGGAATCGCGCGACGCCGAGTTGGCACGGCTCCCGCGCCCCTCGGCCGTGCCCACACGGCCGCCGCGCAGCTCCGCGCTGCGCACGGTGGCACTGACTCCCTCCTCCGCGGCCGAGGGCGACACCGCCGAGGACTCGGCGGCGGAAGAAGGCCTGGAGAACGGGGAAGACCTGCAGGCCGAGGCCGCTCCGGCCGAGCGCGATCGAACGCTGCGGGCCCACGAGCTCCCGCCGCTGCCCCTGGACGCATTCGAGATCCGTCAGGCCTGACCGGCCCTGGAATCACGACGGCGATGGACTCGCGCCTGCGCATCGGCATCCTCTGCCACCCGACCTATGGCGGCTCGGGCGTGGTGGCCAGCGAGCTGGCCCTGTCGCTCGCCGACATGGGCCACGACGTGCACGTGTTTTCCCACGAAGTGCCGCCGCGCCTGGCGCGTTCCGCGGGGCCCGTGCAGATGCACCGCGCCCAGGGGATTCCCTACCCGCTGTTCCACTCGACGCCCCACGACCTGGCGATCACGTCGGCGATCCTGGACGTGCACCGCGACCAGGGCCTCGACATCCTCCACGCCCACTACGCGCTGCCCCATGCGGTGTCGGCGTACCTGGCGCGTTCCGCGGCCTGGCCGATCACTCGCGCCCGGCGCCCCGGGTGGTCACCACGCTCCACGGCACGGACATCACGCTGGTGGGCAACGATCCGTCCTACGCGCCGCTGACCCAGTTCGTGATCTCGGCCAGCGACGCCGCCACGGCAGTCTCGGAGTGGCTCGCCGCGGAAACGCGCGCGCGCTTCTGTCCGACCATGCCCTGCTCGCAGGAGATCGAGGTGATCTCCAACTTCATCGACGTCGAGCGCTTTCGGCCCGACCTGGGCCGCCCCCAGGCCGGTGCTCCGCCGATGGTCGTGCACGTGTCCAATTTCCGTCCCGTGAAGCGTGTGCCCTGGCTGGTGCGTGCCTTCGCCCAGGCCAGCGCCGGGACCCAGGCCCAGCTCGTGCTCGTGGGCGATGGACCCGACCAGGACGCCTGCCGCGCCCTGGCCCACGAATTGGGACTGGGTCCGAGGGCGATCTTCCTGGGCGAGCGCGACGCGATCCCGGAGTTGATGGCACCCGCCGACGTGTTCGCGCTGTCCAGTCGCGAGGAGTCCTTCGGGCTCTCGGCCCTGGAGGCCATGGCCTGCGGAACACCGGTGGTGTCCACCGACGCGGGCGGCGTCCACGAGGTGGTCGAGCACGGCGTCTCGGGCCTGCTCTCCCCGGTGGAGGACCTGGGGGCCTTCGCGCGCAACCTCGCCACCCTGCTGGGGGATCGGGCCCTCGCCAAGCGCATGGGCGCCGCGGCACGGGAGCAGGCGGTGGAGCGCTTCAGTCGCGAACGGGTCGTGGTGCGCTACGAAGAGCTCTACCGCCGCGTCCTGGCCCGCGCCCGGTGATGTCCGTCTACCTGGACCACAACGCGACGACACCCATGCGCCAGGAGGTCCGCGCGCGCATCGACGCGCTGCTGGACCAGGGCCTGGGCAACCCGTCGAGCCTGCACGGCTCCGGGCGCCGGGCCCGACAGGTGATCGACGATGCCCGCATGCAGGCCGCGGCCGCGCTGGGGGTCCACGAGGACTCGGTGACCTTCACCTCCGGCGGGACCGAGGCGAACAACCTCGCCCTCCTCGGGGGGGTGGGGAGGGACCTCGCCCCCGCGGGCGGGCAGCGCCCCGTGCTCGTGACCACCCGGATCGAGCATTCCTCCGTTCTTGGCCCCGCCGAGGCGCTGGCCAGGGCCGGCCACGAGGTGCGGCTGGTGGGGGTGGACCGCCAGGGCCGCCTCGACCTGGACCAGCTTCGGTCCGCGGCGAGGGGGGCCCGGCTGGTGAGCGTCATGGCCGCCAACAACGAAATCGGGGTTTGCCCGCCCCTGGCCCGGGTGGCCGAGTGCCTTGGGGCGGGCAAGGACCGCCCCTTCCTTCATACGGACGCCGCCCAGGCCGTGGGCCGCATCGAACTGCCCTGGGCTTCCATCGACCTGGCCTCCGTCTCCGGCCACAAGCTGGGGGGGCCGGCCGGGGTCGGCCTCTTGGTGCACCGGCCCGGAATTGGGCTCGCGCCCCTGATGCATGGCGGCGGCCAGGAGCTTGGGCTGCGGCCGGGCACCGAGCCCGTGGCCGCCCTGGGGGGATTCGCCCTGGCCCTGGAGCTCGCTTGCCGCGAGCGCGCGGCCTTCGCCGCCCGACTGGATGGGCTTGCCCGTGAACTGTGGGGGCGGTTGTCGGAGCGGCGAGGCGGTCTGGAGCTCCTGGGCCCGCCCCTGGAGCTGGCGCCGGGCTCGCCGCCCGGCAGCCCGCCGGAGCGCCTTCCTGGGACGCTGAACATCCTCGCCCACGACGTTGATGGGAAAGTGCTGGTCACTCGGTTGGACCTGGAGGGCCTGGAGGTGTCGGCGGGCTCCGCCTGCGCCAGTGGATCCCTCGAACCGTCTCACGTCCTGCTGGCGCTCGGCCTCGACGAATCGAGCGCCCGCGCGGGCTTGCGTGTCTCCCTCGGCCGCACGACCCGTGCAGAAGATGTGAACATCGCGGTGGAAATCCTGGGGAGAACCCTGGGATTCGCGCGCGCACGCTGAGCGCCGGCGCGGGTTTGCGAACGCGCGGTGAAGACCGTGTGCAAACTCGTTGACCGCGAAGGGTCCTGGCGTTGGAATGCCGCCCCCTTGCGACGCTCCTGCGACGGCCCACGGCCCCGCTCGGCACCCACCTCGCAAGGCTGCCCCACTCCACGGCGCCCGGGCCGTTTTCCCACCGCGGCGCCCACCCCCAGTGCCCCGAACGAGCGAGCCAGCATCATGAGGAAGCTCCGTACCGCCGAATCCACTCAGGCTGGCCCCTCGGACAGCCTGCGGCGCACGCACCACGGACGCTCTCCCCGGCGCCTGCTTCTGACTTCACTGCCGCCGACTCGGGGAGCCGCCGCGGACCGCTGATCCCCGGCGAGACGACCCGGCCTCGGTTTGCGGGGCCCTCGCTTGCCCCTCCGGCGCCGACAACGGGCCCCGGACGGGCCCCACGGCGCCGCTCCTGAAGCCGCCCCCCTTTGCTCGGCCATTTCCCCAACTCAACCGCCTTGCCCGACGAGCCTCTCTGCCCCGGCCGTCCGCCCATGGAAGCCCCCCAACCCGTAGACACACGCTGCGACGCCGCTCCCCCCGAGGCGACGGCGCCCGAAACCTGCGCCCAAGCGGACGCCGCGGCTCCGGAGGCACCCGCGGCCACCCCCCAGCCGACGAGCGCTGCCGACCTGCTCGCCCGCTGGGTCGACGTCCAGACCGCCCTGCAGGCCCTGATCCAGCGCGAGCAATTCGAGACCTGGTTCCGGCGCGCCGAGCTGCGCAGCGCCGACGCCTCGCGGGTTTGCCTGGCCGTCCAGAACGCCTTCACCCGCGACTGGCTGGAGCGCCACTACCTCACCGCCATCCAGCGCGCCGTGGCCAAGGCCTTCGGCCGCAACCTGACGGTCGAGTTCGTCGTCGATGCCGAGCTGGTGGGCGAACGCCGACCCCGCTCCGCGACCGGCAATGGGACCGACCCGGCGAGCGGCCCCGGTGCTTCCGGGTCTCCGGGCAACCCTTCGGGCCCGGGGGAGTCGACGCCTTCCCTGCAACCGTCCATGGCCCTGACCGTCGGCGCGCCCGTGAGCCGCCTGATGTGGGCCAGCGACGTGCCGCTCAACCCCCACTACCGCTTCGACAACTTCGTGGTGGGCCCCTGCAACCGGTTCGCCCATGCGGCCTCCGTGGGGGTCAGCGAGAGCCCCGGAAAGAACTACAACCCGTTCTTCCTCCACGGCTCCAATGGCTTGGGCAAGACGCACCTGCTCCAGTCCCTCTGCTACGCGCTGCTGGAGCGCACGCCTCAAACGCGAATCCTCTACCTGTCCTGCGAGACGTTCGTCAATCACTTCATCTCGGCGCTGACCGATGGGGACCTGACCACCTTCCGCAGCAAGTACCGCAACGTGGACGTGCTGGTGGTCGACGACATCCACCTGCTGGCGAACAAGGAACGCACGCAGGAAGAGTTCTTCCACACCTTCAACACGCTCTACAACGCCGGCAAGCAGATCGTGCTGTCGTCGGACACCTCGCCCAAGGAGATCCCGACACTGCAGGAACGCCTGGTTTCGCGCTTCAAATGGGGCCTGGTCACGGAAATCGAGCGGCCCTGCTACGAGACGCGCATGGCGATCCTCAAGCGCAAGAGCCGCGAGCGCGGGCACGAGCTACCCGAGGACGTGGCGCGCCTCTTGGCCGAGCACATCGACCGCAACATCCGCGAGCTGGAGGGCGCCGTGACGCGCCTGCAGGGCTACGCCTCCCTCAGCGGCCAGGCTCTGACGCCCGAGCTGGCCATGCGCGTGCTGCGCGACGTGTTCACGCAATCGCGCGGACAGCTCTCGATGGAAGAGATCCTGCGCGTGGTCACGGCCCACTTCAACACCAAGCTCAGCGAGCTGCAGTCCAAGCGTCGCAGCAACGCCATCGTGTTCCCGCGACAGATCGGCATGTACCTGATCCGCAAGAGCACGCGTCATTCCCTGGAAGAGATCGGCGGCTTCTTCGGCGGTCGCGACCACTCGACGGTGCTCTACGCCATCGAGCGCATCGAACAGGAAATGAGTGCCAATCCGCGCACCAAGGAACTCGTCGCGGGGTTCCTGAACCAGCTGCGCCGCTAGTGCCGCTAGTGCCGCCAATGGACGTCCTCCGCAGTCCGTCGGCCGAATCGCCTCGCCTGCGGCTCCCTGGCGTAGCGGCCGCCCCTGCGCGTGATGCGGTGAACCCGCGGCGTCGCGGCGCCTGGCGGGCCATCGGCGGCCGGCGCGCCCCCTCCGAGGAGCTTCGAAGCCTGGGCGGGGGGACGCGACCGCGCCAGCCCTCCTGTGCGCTCGCAGCCCCTCCGGAGGGCCGTCGCGGGAGCCCGACCATGGGCCCCAAGGCACCGGGAACAACCCGTGCAAAACCCGGCAACCGCCGCGGACAAGGCCCCGCCTTTCGTGGAGATCCGGGCAGTTCTCCCGCGCCCCTGCGCTCCGTCCGCCCCCCCCTGTGGAGGGGTGTGGAGAAGTGCCAGGGAAATCCCCGTGCCATCCACATCGAATTCACGTTCCAAGAGGGGCCCTGAACCGACCTAGAACCATGCCCTGACTGCCCTTGCGATCGTCGGCTCGGGCGTTCTCCACGGAGAGTCGCGGCCTTATGATGATGAAGATCTCTTTCCAGGAGGAAAGTCCCCCCAACCCCCTGAAAAGCCCGCTCCCGATCCAGCCCCCTCGCGCGCCACCCCCACGCTCCCACACCCCGGTCTTTGCCCGCTGCCCCCCAGCCAGGAACTGTCCCGCATGAAACTCCTCTGCAATCGAGAGAAGCTCCGTGAAGGTCTCGCGTTGGCCAACAACGTGATCCCGGCGAAGAGCCCCAAGCCCGCGTTGGTGAACGTCTGCCTCGTGGCCACCCAGGACGCCCTGGAGCTCGTGGGCACCGACCTCGAGGTGGCGCTCCGCTACCGGATCGAGGACGTCAAGGTCGAGGAGCCCGGCACGGCCGTGATCCCGGCGCGACTGGCGTTCGACTTCGTGCGCGACCTGACCGGCGAGACCGTGACGCTGGCCACCCAGGCCTCGAACTGCACGATCTCCAGCGGATCGGACTCCTGCGAGCTGGTGACCGTGGACCCCGACGAGTTCCCCGTGGTGGCCCACTTCGACACGGCGGGAGCGGTGTCGCTTCAGGCGGGCACGTTCACGGCCCTGGTGGGGCGCACGGCCTTCGCCGCGGCCCGCGAGCAGGGGCGCTACGCCATGCACGGCGTGCTGACGGAGATCGCCGAGGGCCAACTCAAGATGGTCGCCACCGACGGTCGCCGGTTGGCGGTGGCTTCGGCGCCCATCGACGCTCCGAGCCATCCGCCGCGGCCGGTGATCGTGCCCACCAAGGGCATGCAGCTCTTCTGCCGCGTGATCTCCGACCCCCTGGACCAGATCCAGCTTTCCTTCAGCGACAACCAGATCGGCGTCAAGACGCGCCATGCCGAGGTCTTCGCGCGGCTCCTCGACGGCGAATTCCCGCGCTACCAGGCCGTGATCCCCGGCGAGAGCGCCAACCTCGTGGAGGCCGATGCCGAAGTCCTGGTGCGCAAGTTGCGGCTGGTCGCCAACGTCACCGGCGAGGAAGCTCGGGCGGTGCGGCTCTCGATGAAGAAGGGCACCCTGGAACTGTTCGGCCATTCCGCAGGCCGGGGCGAGGCCCGGGCGGCCATGGAAATCGAATACAAGGGCAAGAACGCGGAGATCGCCTTCAACCCCGACTACGTGATCGACGGCCTCAAGAACTGCGAAAGCGGAACGGTGGTGCTGGAGTTCAACGAGAAGACCTCGCCGGGCAAGTTCCGCCTCGGAGAGAACTACATCTACATCGTGATGCCGATCACGATCGACACCTGAGCGCCTTGCACAAGCAAGAACGCAAGCGCGAGCCGACGCCGCTGCAGGATGCTCTGGCGGCCTACCTGCGCGACTCCGGCCTGGAATCGAAGTTCGCGCAGGCTCGCGTGCTGCGCGCCTGGCACGAGGTGGTGGGAGAGGTGCTGGCCAAGCGCGCCCGCGCCGTGCGCTTCCAGGGCGGCGAGCTGCTCGTCGAAGTCCTGTCGGCTCCCCACTTGCACGAACTGACCAATTTCACAGGCGAACGCTATCGGGCGCTCGCCAACCAGAAGCTCGGAGCGCCGCGCATCACGCGCGTCGTGTTCCAGCTCCAGCGCTGAACCCAGGCGCGCCGCCGCGCGCCCACTTGTCACCATGGTCGAAACCGAACAACTCGCCGGCAGCTACGACGCCTCCTCGATCACCGTGCTCGAGGGTCTGGACGCCGTGCGCAAGCGGCCTGCCATGTACATCGGCGACACCGATGTGCGCGGCCTGCACCACCTGATCTGGGAAGTCGTCGACAACTCCATCGACGAGGCCCTGGGCGGGCACGCAACCCAGGTCAGCGTGCAGATCCGCGCCGACGGCTCCGTGGCGGTGACCGACAACGGGCGCGGCATCCCCACGGGCATCCACGCGGCCGAGGGCATCTCCACCGTCGAAGTCGTGATGACCAAGCTCCACGCCGGAGGCAAGTTCGACCACGGCGCCTACAAGGTCTCCGGCGGCTTGCACGGCGTGGGCGTCACCTGCGTCAACGCCCTGTCCCAGTGGTTGGAAGTGAGCGTCTTCCGCGAGGGCAAGGTGCACTGGATGCGCTTCGAGCGCGGCGTGCCCAAGGGCCCCCTGGCCCAGACCGGCACCACCGACAAGCGCGGCACCCAGGTGGTCTTCAAGGCCGACCCCAAGATCTTCAGCACGATCGAGATCGACTACGAAATCGTCGCCAGCCGCCTGCGCGAAACCGCCTACCTGATGGGCACGCGCAAGCTCGCCATCGAGCTCGAGGACCAGCGCACGGGCCACAAGGAGCACTTCGCCTATCCCGACGGCCTGCGCACCTTCGTCGAGCACATCAACAAGAACAAGGAAGCCCTGCACGCCACCATCGTGCACATGGATCGGCCGGCCACGTCCCCGGAGATGCCCGGCGTCGAGTACAAGGTCGAGGTCGCGCTCCAGTACACCGACACGTACCAGGAGTCGATCTTCACCTTCGTCAACAACATCAAGACGCCCGGAGGCGGCACGCACCTCGCCGGCTTCAAGACGGCGCTGACGCGCACGCTGAACTCCTACGCCAAGCAGGAGAAGCTGCTCAAGGAGTCCGACAAGCTGCAGCTCACCGGCGACGACTTCCGCGAGGGCGTGACCGCGATCATTTCCGTCTACGTGCCCGATCCGCAGTTCGAGGGCCAGACCAAGGACAAGCTCGGCAACCGCGAAGTCGAGGGCGTGGTCAACTCCGCCTTCGGTGATTTCTTCGCGCGCTACCTCGAGGAGCACCCGGCCGTCGCCAAGGCCATCGTCACCAAGGCGGTGCGCGCCCAGGCCGCGCGCGAGGCGGCGCGCAAGGCCCGCGACCTGGTGCGCCGCAAGTCGGCGCTCGCCAGCGGCAACCTGCCGGGCAAGCTCGCCGACTGCCAGTCGGACGACAAGAACGAGTCCGAGCTCTACCTGGTGGAAGGTGACTCGGCCGGTGGCTCGGCCAAGGAGGGCCGCGACCGGCGCTTCCAGGCCATCCTGCCGCTCAAGGGCAAGATCCTGAACGTGGAGAAGGCGCGGCTCGACAAGATGCTGGGCCACTCCGAAATCCAGACCATCATCTCGGCCCTGGGCTGCGGCATCGCCGAGGAGTTCGACCTCACGAAGGTGCGCTACGGCAAGACGATCATCATGACCGACGCCGATGTGGACGGCTCCCACATCCGCACGCTGCTCTTGACGTTCTTCTTCCGGCACATGAAGCCGCTGATCGAGAACGGGATGCTGTTCATCGCCCAGCCGCCGCTCTACAAGCTCAAGACCAAGGAAGGCGAGCGCTACATCGCCAGCGACGTGGAACTGCGGCGAACCTTGGCCGAACTCAGCGCCAAGTCGATCGTGGTCAAGGACCTGACGGCCAAGCGCGAATGGAGCGGGGCCGGCCTGCGCGAGCTGCTGGAGGAACTGCGGCACCTGGAGGAGCTGGTCGAGCGGGCCATCCCGGTCTGGACGCGCCTTTCCAAGGAACGCGTCCTGGAGGGCTTCGATGGGGAGCGCGTGCTGACCTACTGGGTGCGCAGCGGCACCCAGGACCACCTGTTCGAGTCGCCGGAGAAGCAGGGCGACTTCCTGGAGCTCCTGCGCGCCAAGCTTCCCCCGGGCGAGCCGTTGCGCGTCTGCGACGGGCCCGACAGCCGCGTGGCCCGCGAGGGCGCCCACGCGATCACGGCGCGGCTCACCCACGGCGAGGAGCTCTCCAGCGCGCTCGTCTCCCTGGCGAACCGCGGACTCCTGTTCCGCGGCGGCGCCCAATTCGAGGTCGTGCGCGGGCGCACGGTGACTTCCTGCCACACGCTGCTGGGCCTGGCCGAGGCCGTGCGCAAGACCTCCGAGGGCGAAGTCGAGCTGCAGCGCTACAAGGGTCTGGGGGAAATGAACCCCGAGCAGCTCTGGGAGTCCACCATGGATCCCTCGCGGCGGCGTCTCTACCAGGTGCGCCTCGATGACGAGGTCGCCGCCGACAACATCTTCACCCTGCTGATGTCCAACCTGGTGGAGCCGCGCCGGGAGTACATCGAGCACCACGCGCTCGAGGTGCGCAACCTGGACGTGTAGCCTCCGGCCCCGCCCCAGCCCGGCCGGCGGGCGCGGAGAATCGGAGACCCTCACGGAGCCCTGGTCGACTGTGGCCTGCCGAGGCCGCGGTGGGCCCCAGTGGGGGTCCGGCGGAAGTCCCAGGGATCCGGGAGCCGAAAGGGGCCGGGTGGGGCGCCCCTGGGCCCTCCGGGGGGCTCTCGCCGGCCGGCCGCGTGCCCCCGGGCCCCCGTGCACCGGGTGGCCCCTCTCTCCCGAGGCGGGGTGGGCCCCCGCCGGCCGGAGCCTCTCAAGGGATCCGGCGTGCCGAGCCGATACGGCGCCGGGGTTCCCCGACCGTGAAGAGCAGCCAGAGACTCGAGTACGCCCACCTCGCGCAGGTCCTCGGTCAGCGCGGGTTGGTGGATCCCCAACGACTGCACCTGGCGCTGCAGACGGGCAAGTCCTCCCAGATGCCCTTCCCGGAGATCCTGATCAACGAGAACCTGATCAGCGACTGGGACCTCTCGCGCGTCGTCTGCGACATGTACAACCTGCCCTTCCTGCCGGTGGACATCCACCCGCCGGGCTCACGGGCCTTCGAGGGGCTCGATCGCGAGTTCTTCCGCCGCCACCACCTGATTCCGGTGGACCGCAACGGGCAAGTCATGACCGTGTGCATGCCGGCGATCGTGCCGGCGGAGGTGTTGGCTCAGCTTTCGGCCGACACGGAAATGCACATCGCCGCCGTGGTGGGCACCGTGGCCACCAACAACCGCTGGTTCGACGAGAACATGCCCGCGGAGGCCGCGCCGGCCCTGCCGGGCGAAGGCACCAACGTCGGGGCCTGGAGCAACCTGTTCGACGAAGCCGACGCCTCGGTGCTCGAAGCCCTCACGGGTGAGGGGCTATCCCTGGAGGTTGAGCCGCAGTCGGATCTGGATCCGCGGGGCTAGGGCCCAGGTCCGCCGGTCCCCCGTCGGCTTCCGGTGAGGCCCCCTTGGGCGCCGGATAGGGGTTCACGGGCGTCGCGTCCGGCCCCAGGTGGGGTTCGCGGCGGTCCTCCAGCAAGGCGCCGCGGGCGGCGGACAGCTCCTCGATCACGGGGGCTCCGACCTCGCGCTTGAGGCCTTCGACGCCCTGACGCAGGCTGCGCGCGGGATCGAAGTTGCGCGCCTCGCGGGGCACCGAGTTCTCCACCTGCCGCCGCACTTCCATGATCTCGCGGTCGATGCCGCTGTCCCGGCGCAGGTCGCTTACGGAGCGGCGGAACTTCATCAGCCAGCTCCCGAATTCGGCGGCCACCTGCGGCAAGCGCGGTCCGAAGATCAGGATGGCCATCACGACGATGGCCACGATTTCCGTGGGCCCCAGATTGAACATCGGCGACCGGGGATTCTAGCAGGCCCGGTCCGGGAGAGCGCCCGCGGGAGGGAGGTCCCGGCTCACGGTCCGCCGAGGGCGAGCAGGGCCTCCGCGCTCCGGGCGGCCCCAGGGCACAGGATCACCGCCGCGCGACCCGGCGCTTTCCGAGGCCGCCGCGTCGGAGTCCGTCCGGCACGGCGCGGTCCTCCGCGACCCCGCTCGCCCCGCGGCGACAAGTTCGACCCAGAGGGGCCCCGCGGGCGTTTCAGTTCCCTTCCGCCGCCCAGCGCGAAAGCCAGCCGAAGCGGCGCTCGCGGTAGGCCACCAGCGGCGTGACCGTGAAGCTCACCGAGCCGCCGCCCTCGCCGGCGGTGAACGAGTACTCCAACTCGAACAGGAAGTCGTGACCGAGGCGCCTGAGCAGCACGCCGGAGTTCAATTGGCTGCCCGAGGACGAAGACACGGTCTGGCGCGCCTCGATCTGCCACTTTTCCGAGAAGTTGAACAGCGCGCCCAGGGACCACGCGCTGTACAGGCGGTCACCCGCCAGCGTGCGCGCGATGTCGTAGCCGGTCTGGAACTCCAGGGCCTCGATGGGCCGGAAGCCGACCTGCGTGCGCGAGTAGTCGGCGTCGCGGTGCTCCACGTCGTAGCGAGCGTCGTGGGTGACGCCGAAGGGGACCGAAGCCACGCTGGAGAGCCACTGGGCGTTGACTCGCAGGGGCTGCCATCCATCGGGCCTTCCGTTGGGCAGGTCCACGCCGTAGGCCTGGCGCACCTCCACGTCCAGGAAGCGCTGCTCCTCCAGGCGCACCGTTCCCGGGGACCGCGGCGCGACCCAGCGCGAACGCAGGCCCGCCTCGAAGAACTTCCCGTCCAGGGGATCCTCGACCCCGTCGAACTGCGCCACGGTGGGGCCGCTCTCCTCCACACCGACGTCGCCCCGCACGCCGAGGGTCGGGGTCAGCGTGTGCAGGTGGCCGCCGCCGTACATGCGCCAAAACGTGCTCGACGCCTCCGCGCCGGCCAGGAGCGCCACGCGCGTGGGCATCTCCGAGCCTGTCACGCCCCGATCCCAGGCGGTGCCGCGGGCTTCGACGAAGGGCACCAGCCGCGCGTCCAGGACGCCCAGGGGGAGCGGCATCTCCCAGCGCTGGGAGCTGTCGATGCGCAGGGCCTCCTGCTCGCCGAAGCCGTCGCGGAAGGGCGCCTCGTACAGCGCATCGCCTTCCACCCGCATCAGGTAGGCGGCCGTCGTGTCGGAGCTGTAGACCAGGTCCCGGCCCCACCAGCGCACCACGCCCGCCCGGCCGCGGGTGTAGCCCGCCGAGGGCAGCTCCAGCACCTCGGTGCGATAGTCGTCGAGCTGCACCTCCGCCGTGGCGCGCGTGTAGTCGAGTCCGCGGGCGTCGCGCCAGTGCAGATAGGTCTCGCGTTCCTCCCAGCGTAGGTAGTCGCCTTCGAAGAACTCCGACTGCACGCCGGGATCGGTCTGGACCGTCAAGCGGAAGTCGATCCACTCGCCGCCGCCGAGCCAGCGCCGGCCCTCGGTTCGCAGCCATGCGCGCAGGCTGTCGCGGTCGTCCTTCGGCACGCGCACCAGGCCGCGGTCGGTCCCGGTGTCGTTGATGAAGTGGAGCCAGGAGGTCATCTTGTAGACCCCCTTCTCCTCCACATCGTTCTTGATGCCGAGCAGCAGGCCCCGCGAGTTCAAGTAGCGCACGAAGCCCGCGTTGTCGTCCTTGGGCTTCTCGCCGCTCTTGCCCAGCAGGGTGGAGATGCCCTTCGACACGAAGCCGATCGGCACGGCAAACGTCAGGCCGACGAACGTGCCGAAGCGCGCGCTGCTGCCGAAGGACAGGGCCCCCAGGCCCAGGATCCGCAGGCTCTCGGGATCGACGCGACCCGACTTGTCCATGACCAGCGGGAAACTCGGGATCGGGATCTTGGGCCAGATGCCGAAGTCCAGGCGGTTCTGCTTGGCCGTGATGTCGTAGGAACCGTCGGTCTCGTCGGCGCCCTCCTTGCGGCCCGCGGCCTTGGCCTTGCGGGCCCGGTCCGTGGGCCGCGGCTTGAAGCGCACGTCCGCCAGCGTGATCTGGTAATGGGGCTCGTCGAATTCGCAGGTCGTGAGGCGCGCCTGTTCCGCGCGGCCGGAGCCGTCCGGGGAAACGCGCACCCAGTCGGCGTGGAGCTTGATGCGGTTCGCGGCCGCGCGGAGCGGCAGGTCGGCGATGATGTCCAGGTCGCGCACCCAGCCGTGGCCGTCGGTCAGGTCCACGTAGAGCGCATCGGCCCGCAGGCGCCGGTTGCCGTCGCGGATCACCTCGATGTTGCCTTCGAAGTACGCCTCTCGAACCCACTTGCTGAATCCGAAGGCCAGGAGCTTCTCGATCAGTGCATTGCGGCGCGCGCCGCCACCGGCCTCCGCCACCTCCCGCGGGACCACGGGGAGCACCTCGGCGCGGGGCATCAGACGCCGCGCCAGGTCGTTGACGCGCCGCTCGTCGAGCCAGAAGAGGGCCCAGGAAGCGCGCACCTTCTGGTCGTTGTCGCGGTCGATGAACGTGAGTTCGCGCACCACCTGGACGCGCGAATCGAGGCCGAAGGCGGGCTCCATGGCCGCGAAGGTGACTTCGTAGTCGCCCGCCTGGGGGTCGAGCGGCGTCCAGGAACCGTTGGCCGCCCGCAGGAAGCCCGTGGAAAGGTCGAACTCCACCCACTCGGTGCTGACGCGGTGGCCCGCGAACGCCCCGGCCTTCTCGGCGCCTTCCTCCGTGGACGGGACGTCGCGAGAGGCAAAGGCGTTCGCGGCGATGTCGAGCTGGGCCGGGTCGCCGCGCAGGGTCAGGTTGCTGTGCTCGCGATCGAGGAACAGCGAGGAGCCGCGGGCGCGCAGGCCCTCGGCGAAGGCCGCTTCGAAACCATCCCAGGCCAGGAGACTCGCCACCGTGAAGCGTGCTTCGTCGCGACCGGGCTCCAGGAGCTCGGCGCCGCTCAGGACGAGCTTCTCCGCATCCAGGGACCAGGCCGTCTCGGGCGTGGCCGATTGCCCCAGGTACACGCCGTCGGTGAACAGGATCGAGGTCCGATCCACGGTCATCGAGCCCGCCACGGCGCGCAGGGGCGCCTCGCCGGACGACACGCCGGCCTCGCCCAGGGGCACGTCGACGCCGTCGATCTCGATCACGGGGCCGTCGGCGCCGAGTTTTTCCGGCGAGAACTCCACGCCGGCCGCGGACAGGTCGAAGGTGATCGAATTCTGGGGCAGGCGGCCGGACAGGTGCACGCGCTCACCCGCCCTGGGCAGCAGGGACCCCGAGCGATCCGCGTCGATGGTCAGCGTCTCGCCTTGGCCGTCGAGCGTCTCGACGCCCTTCACGTGGAAGGCCACCTGGCCGCTGGCGGTCAGGCCCTCGCTCTCGAGTTTCCTCGACGGACCCTCCACGGCCGCGGCACGCACCTCCAGGGACTCGGCGGTCAGGTCCAGCTGGCGCCCCGCCTCGCGGACGCCGGCCACGACCTCGCCGCCGGCCCGCAACAAGAGCTTCTCCACGGGCTCGAGGGGCGTGCGTTCCACCGAAATCCAGCGCGCGGCCAGGTCGTAGGTCGCACCGGCGAGGGCGACGGCGGCGCGGGCTTCGCCCTCGGCCCGCAGCACGTTGCCGTCGATGGCGATGCGCCGCGCGTCGAGGGAGCCCTGCTCGAACTCGCAGTGGGCGCTCGCCGTGGGGGCGCCCAGCAGTTCGGCGGAGTCCTTGCCGTGCACGATCACCCGTTCGCCCCGCCCGCGGCCGTTCTCGTTCTCGAAGGACACCGCGCCCACTCCGGTGAACGACTGGGTGAGCTCGTCGAGATCGCGCACCTCGTTGGCTTTGGCGCGGAAGGCCTGGGGGCCGGTGACCACCAGATCCACGTCGTGGGCCACGGGCACCCGGAAGGACTTCGGGAGGCGAACGAATTCCAGCCCGTTGGCGGCGGACAGGTCGAAGGTGCCGCCGTCGGGCAGGGGCCCGGCGGCGTGGGTCGGCCCGAAGGTGGAGAGCGCCGCGGCCGCGTTCCCATCGGCGTCCAGGCGTCGCTCGACGGTCAGCGCGTTGCTTTCCAGCCGCGAGCCCGCCGCCTCCGCGACCACGCTGCCGAGGGCCTCGAGGCGGCCGAAGTCGCTGTCTCCCTTGCGCGTGCCGCTGAGTTTGTCCTGGGCCACCAGGGTCATCTCCAGGGAGGGCACGGCGAGCGTCGCGGGCCCCAGGAAATCGAAGTGCGAGTCTCCGAGGAGGTCCACCTCCAGGGGGCCCGCGCCCGAGAGGAAGACCTCCAGGTCGGAACTTGGCTGGCCCTGGGCTCCGGGGACCTTGCTCGTGTCCACCTCGCGCAGGAGCAGCGTCACCCGCGGGGCCCCGGTCAGGCTGGCGTGGCGCGGGCGGCCGTCGGCCTCCAGCTCCAGCCGGGCCTCGTCGCCGAAGAACTTGCCGTCCACCGGCGCCAGCTTCACGTTGCCGCGGGCGCGGATTTCCGTGGGCCGCACGCTCTTTTTCGCGTGGGAAACCAGGGCGTCGAGCTCCACCACATCGGCATCCACCACCAGCGGGTGGGCGCCTTCGAAGGCCAGGTGGGCCTGGTCCTTGGCGACCACCCGCGTCGCGCCCTCGCCGAGCTTCTCGAGGGACGTGAACGTGAGGCCCTTGGAGGCCCTGAGGCTGGCGGGCGTGCCGTCGTCCAGGATCAGGTTCGCGTGGGTGTCGCGCTCCAGGTCGAGCACGCGCTCGAGTCCGCGAAACGAAAGGCCCAGGCCGTCGGCGGACAGGCCCGTGCCCTTGATCTCCACGCGCTCGCTGGAACTGAAGCTCTCGTCGGCGAACTTGCCCGTGGCGCTCGGCACGCGCAGGGTCAGGGGCGCGAAGGGCGAGCCCTCGTGCAGCGTGGCCACCACGTCCTCGAGCTCCACGGGGTGATCGCGGTCGAACTCCAGGGCCGGCATCGTCCTCAGGCGGCCGCGGGCTGTCTTGGCTCGCACCTCCAAGCGCAGGCGATCGGTGCCCGGCACGAAGAAGCGCGCCACCAGGTCGTCGAAGCGGTAGACCCCGTCGCCCAGCGACGAGAAGTTCCTGGCCGAGACGCGATGGACGGCCAGGCCCGCGGCATCGAACTTGGTGTCCAGGAACGGCCCACCTGCCTCCACCTTGCCCTGCTTGTCCTTGCCGAGCTCGACCTCGGTGAGCGCGTTGCTGTCGGGCTCCTCCGTGCGCACCGGCGTGGGCGGTGCCGGCTTGCGGCGCCCGCGGTCGATCCACCACAGGACGGCCAAGCCGGCGATGAAAATCGCCAGGAACAGGCTCCAGCGTTTCATGATCCCAGCGCGCCGGCCTGGGCCACGAGCCCGTCCCAGTCTCCCCGCGCCCGCAACAGGTGCTCGGCCATCTCGCGCACCGCGCCCATGCCGCCGGCGGCACGGGTCACGAAGTCGGCGCGCGCCCGCACCTCGTCGCGGGCGTTGGCGGGGGCCACACGCACGGCGGCGCGTTCGAACAGGGCCAGATCGGCGAGGTCGTCACCCATGGCCAGGGTCCGGGCGGGTTCGATCCCCAGGGTGCGCTGGAGGGTCTCCAGGGCGCGATCCTTGGGGCCGCTCCGCTGGATCAGGTGCTGGACGCGCAGCTCGGCCGCCCGTGTCTCCGTGGCCCGCGAGCCGCGGCCGGTGATCCAGGCGAGCTGGATCCCCGAACGCAGCAGCCACACGATGGCCGCGCCGTCCTGGACGTGGAAGCGTTGGACCTCCACCTCGCCGGCGTAGACGACGGAGCCGTCGGTGAGCACGCCGTCCACATCCAGCGCCACCAGCCGAATCCCCGGCAGCGCACGCTGCCACGGCGCCGAAACCGCCCCTGCCTGCTCCATTGGGCCGGAGCATAAGCTCCGCCCCCCCTCGAAGCCCGCTCAGACTCGCGTGTCCAGCAGGTCCTGCACGTCCACCAGGCCCACCGGGCGGCGGTTCGCGTCGATCACGGGCATCTGGTCGATGCGGTGTTCCCGCATCAGGCGTTCCACGGACTGCACGAGGTCCTCGGGCAGCACGCACTTGGGGTTCTTCGTCATGAACGGGTCGATGGGGTCCCCGTGGTCCATGGGGCCCGATTCCTTGAAGTGCCTCCGGAAGTCACCGTCGGTGAAGATCCCGGCCAGGCGGCCGTCGGCGGCGACGATCAGGGCGGCCCCGGGCCGTCCCGGGGTGTCGCTCATCACTCGCAGCACCTCCAGGAGGGGCGTGCCGCTGGCGCACAGGGGCAGTTCGCGGCCCTGGCGCATGACCTCGCCCACGTGCATCAGCTTCCGGCCCAGGGCGCCCGCCGGGTGGTACAGGGCGTATTCCTCCCGCGAGAAGCGCCGTTCCCGGGACACGACCATGGCCAGGGCGTCGCCGAGGGCCAGCAGGGCCGACGTGCTGGCCGTGGGGGCCAGCCCCAGGGGGCAGGCCTCGTCGATCGGGCCGATGTCCAGCACCACGTCCGCCAGCCGGCCCAGGGTCGAGAGGGGCTTGCCGGTGATGGCCACCAGGCGCGCGCCGATCTTGCGCACGGCGGGCACCAGGTGCTTGATTTCCACCGTTTCACCCGAGTTGGAGAGGGCCAGGACCAAGTCGCGACCGCGGATGCGGCCCAGGTCCCCGTGCAGCGCCTCCGCCGGGTGGAGGAAGATCGAGGGCGTGCCCGTGCTGGCCAGGGTGGCCGAGACCTTCTGGGCGATCAGGCCGGCCTTGCCCATGCCGGTGACCACCACCACCCCCTCGCAGGCCAGGAGCAGGTCGATGGCCCGGGAGAAGCTCTCGTCCAGGAGGCCCTCGAGGTTCGAGATGGCCCGGGCTTCCACCTGGATCACCTCGCGGGCGTGGGCCAGCCGTTCGCCCAGGCTCCCGACCGGCGAGGCCGGAGCGCCCGATTTCCCCGCCGGGACCGCCTCCTGGGGAGCGACACCCGGGCCCGGCGCGGAGGAGGCTCCTGTGGCCGGGGAGGGGCTCGCCTTCGGCGCCTTGGGATCGTGGGTCGTCATGCCTGGTTCGGCGTCCATGGAAAGGTCGGTCGCGGGACCCTCGATTCTCGGAGGGGACCTCGGAGCGGGCTTCGGATCCGGCCGGGGGTGGGCCGGAATTCCTGGGCTTCCGGCTGTCCTGGCGCCTCGCGGGGGCGGAGCGCGGAGCCGAATCCTACGGGGTCTCTCGCCCACCGCAAGGCGAGGCGCCGGGGCCGCGCGCCTGTGCTATAAACCCGGTCGCGGCCCCTCGGTCACCGAATTCGGCGCACCGCCGCCGCACCGCGCCCCACCCTTGGACTTCCCTCGCCCGAAATCCCTGCTGCGCCGCGCCGGCGAGGCCTCCCTGATCGCTTCCGCGGCCTTCGCCCTGGCGCCCGCCCCGGTCCTCGCCCCGGGCCTGAGCCCCCTGGCCATTGCCCTGATCGTGGCCTTTCTGATCCTGTCCCTGGGCATCCACGAGGCGGCCCACGCCTGGGTCGCCTGGCGTTGCGGCGACTCCACGGCCAAGGATCTGGGGCGCATGACCCTCAATCCCATCGCCCACATCGATCCCTGGATGACCATCATCATCCCGGGGCTCCTGGCGGCCATGGGCGGCCCGATCTTCGGCGGCGCGAAGCCCGTGCCGGTGAGCTACCACCGCCTGCGCCACCCCCTGCGGGACATGGCGCTGGTGGCCCTCGCCGGCCCGGCCTCGAATTTCCTGATCGCGATCGTCTTCGCGGTGGCCTGGAAGCTCTGCCTGGGGCGCGCCGGCTACGAGCCGGAGTCCCTGATGGTGCAGGTGCTGCTCTACTCGATGTTCGCCAACATCATGTTGACGGCCTTCAATCTGCTGCCCATCCCGCCCTTGGACGGCTCGCGGGTCATGACCTGGCTCTTGCCCGCCTCGCTGCGGCCCGGATACCAGGCCCTGGAGCGCTTCGGCATCCTGATCGTGTTCCTGGCGCTGTATCTCCCGCCCGTGCGTCGGGCGCTGAACGAGATGCAGCGCAGCATCCTGGACGTGATCGACGCCCTGACCTCGGTGATCGCATGAGCGTCGACTACACGATCCGGCTCGAGCAGGTGTTTCAGGGGCCCCTGGACCTGCTGCTGCACCTCGTCAACGAGCAGGAAGTCGACATCCACGAGATCGAGATCGGCAAGATCCTCGACGGGTACCTGGCCTACCTGAAGGCCCTGGAGGAAATCGACATCGAGGTCGCCGGGGATTTCCTGCTCATGGCCGCGACGTTGATGTCGATCAAGTCGCGTTCGCTGCTGCCCCGCGAGGAGGTGGACCTCGAGGAGGAACTCGACCCCCGCGACGAGCTGATCCAGCGCCTGCTCGAGTACCGGCACTTCAAGGAGGTCTCGCGGGAGCTGGAAAGCCGCATGGAGGATCGCGCGCGGCTGTTCCCCATGGGGGACAAGAGCGGCATCCACCTCGGCAACGAGGAGCCCACCATCGAGCTGGGCGAGCTGACCCACTGGGACCTCCTGGCGGCTTTCTCGCGCCTGATGCGCGAGACGCTGGCCAACCGTTCGCTCAAGATCCAGCGCGACGACCGGCCTCTGCGCTGGTACGTGGAGCGCCTGGTGGGCTGGATCGACGACCGCCGCGAGGTCACCCTGCGGCAGCTTCTGATGGAGGCCGCCGACGAAAGCGGCGTGTCCAAAGCGATGCTGATCGGGTCGTTCTGCGCGCTCCTGGAGCTGATCAAGCTCGGCGCGGTCAGCGCCGTGCAGGCGACGCCCACCAGCGAGATCACGATCGTGCTCCGCGAGGACGTCCAGGGCGACCTGGAGGACATGGTTCGCAGCACGGAGTTCGACGACGAAGCGGCGCCTGACACCGGCCTCGACTTGGAGCTGCGCCCGCAGGGGCCCCCCTCCGCCGAAGGCCCCGACCCCGAGGCCGACCCCGAGGCCGACCCCGAGGCCGAAGGGGAAGGAGACCTCCCCCCGGAGGGCGGGAGCGAGATGGGAGCTGGGGATTTCCCCGAGGAACAGGGGGGGACTTCGGCCTCGGAGGCTCACGGGAGAGGCAACGCTGCCGCGGCGCGCGCGTCGGCAATCCCCGCGGACGCCCACTCCGCGGCCGGGGAAGAGCACGCCTGAGGCCCCTCCGCCCAAGGTCCCCACGACCGACCCGACCGGGGGGTGGACTGGATCGCCCCCGCGGTCCATATTGCCCATCCTCAAGATTCGAATTCACGACACGAAGCCATCTCCATGAGCAACGCCCTCGACGTCACCGACAGCACCTGGGACACCGCCGTCCTCCAAAGCAACGTTCCCGTCCTCGTGGACTTCTGGGCGGAGTGGTGCGGCCCCTGCCGCGCCATGTCGCCCTACGTCGACAAGCTGGCGAGTGAGCTCACCGGCAAGCTCAAGGTCGTCAAGATGAACACCCAGGACAACACGGAGGTGCCCTCGCGCTACGGCATCAGCGCGATTCCCACCTTCTTGATCATCAAGGGCGGCAACGTCGTGCACCAGATCGTCGGCGCCCAGGGCTACGAGGCCTTCAAGAAGTCCGTGATGTCGAAGATCTGAGCGCGAGCCGGGCCGCGAACCGATGCGCGTCGTCTTCTTCGGTTCGCCACCCTTCGCCCTGCCGGTGTTCGCGCGCCTCCTCGACGGCGCGCACCGGCCCCTGGCCCTGGTGACGCCTCCGGATCGTCCACGGGGTCGCGGCCAGAAGCTCGAACCCTCGGCGTTGGTGGAACTGGCCCGCGCCCGCGGCGTGCCGGTGCTGCAGCCCGCCTCGCCCCACACGCCGGAGTTCCTGGCGGAGCTTCGCGCCCTGGCGCCCGACGTGCTCGTGGTGGCGAGCTACGGCGTGATCATGAAGGAGGAGCTGCTCGCCCTGGCGCCCTTCGGCGCCCTCAATGTGCACGCCTCGCTGCTGCCGCGCCACCGCGGCGCCTCGCCGATCCAGGCCGCGATCTTGGCCGGGGACGCGACCACCGGCGTGTGCGTGCAGCGCATGGTCAAGGCACTGGACGAAGGCGACGTGCTGTGCTCCGCGGAGCGGCCCATCGGATCCGAGGAGACCGCGGGCGAGCTCCTGGGTGCTCTCGCGCCCTTGGGCGGCGAGGTGCTCGTGGACGCGCTGGATCTGCTCGCGGCGGGCAAGGCGGTCTTCACGCCCCAGGACGGCGCGCGGGCCACCTACGCGCGCAAGCTGAAGAAGGAGCACGGCCGTCTCGACTTCGCCCGCCCGGCCGCGGAGCTCGCGCGCCTGATCCGCGCCCTCCATCCCTGGCCCACCGCCCGGTGCCTCGACCCCAAGGGTCGCGAGCTCTCGATCCTGCGGGCCCGGGTCCACGGCGGGAGCCCGGGGGGGGGCGCCGCGGAGAGGCTCGGACAGCCGGGCGAACTGCTCGCGCATCCTGGCGACGGACTCTGCATCGCCTGCGGCGAGGGGGCGTTGGACGTGCTCGAGGTGACGCCCGTGGGCAAGCGCCCCATGGCGGCGGCGGAGTTCCAGCGCGGCGCGCGCTTCGCCCCCGGATCGCGCTTCACTTCCCTGCCGCCCGGAACCCCGTCCACGGCCGCGCCCGCGGCACCCTGAATCATGCCGCGCTACACCGCCTGGCGATTGCTGCGCTCGGGTTCCCCGACCCCCCTGCGCGACGTGGACGCCTACGCCGCGGAGCGCGGCCTCGACGGCCGTGATCGCGGCCTCTTGCGCCGCATGATGGGGACGGAGATCCGCCGGCGCGCCACCCTGCGCGCCATCCTGCGCACCTATGCCCACGGCAAGCCCTCGGCGGACTTCGCGGCCCACCTGCACCTCGCCCTCGTGCAGGCACTGTTCCTCGACCGCATTCCCGATCACGCCCTGACCAGCGAGACCCTGGCCCTGGTGGACCAGACCTGCCTGCCCGCCGACGTGCGCAACGCCAAGGGGATTCTGCGGGCGGTTCTGCTCTCGCGCACCCGAGGCCACACGGGCAATCCGCGGCGCGACCTGATCGGCCGGCCCCTGGCCCTGGACCGCGACGTGTTCCACGACCCGGTGGAGCACCCGTTGCTCTGGGCCGAGGACGCCCTGTCCATCCCCGCGCAGCTGATGAAGGGCTGGGTCGCGCGTTTTGGCGAGGCGCGGGCCCGGGAATTGGCGATCTCCGCCCTCGACGAGCCGGAGCTGTCCCTGCGCGCGGCGGGTGTCTCGCGGGAGGCCGTCGCGGCCGAGCTGGCGGCCCTGGGCATCGCCACCCGGCCCGGCACCCACCCGCGCATCCTGCTGGCCGCCTCCGAGCTGGCCGAGCGCGTGATCGATTCGGCGCCCATGGCCGAAGGCCGCGTCACCATTCAAGGGGAGAGCGCGCTGCGAGCGGCCGAGGCCATGGGGGCCGAGGCCGGTGAACGCCTGCTGGACCTGTGCGCCGCCCCGGGCGGAAAGACCGCGGTGCTGGCCGCGGCCGGTGCCTCCGTGGTGGCCTGCGACGTGGACGAGCGACGTCTAGAGCGGCTGCGCGGCACCCTTGCGCGGCTCGGCCTGGCCGAGCGAGTGGAGACCCGCGCCAGCGACGGCACCCGCTCGCTCCCCGAGGAACTGTTCGACGGCGTGCTCGTGGACGCGCCCTGCACGAACACCGGCGTCCTCGCCGGCCGTCCAGAGGCCCGCTGGCGCTATGGACCCAAGGCCAGGGCCGATCTGGTGACGCTCCAGGCGCGCCTCCTGCGCGAGGGAGCCGCTCGGGTCCGCCCCGGCGGCCGGCTGGTGTGGTCCACCTGCAGCCTGGAACCCGACGAGAACGCGCGGCAAGTGCGCGCCTTCCTGGAGACCGCCCCCGAGTTCACCTTGGAAGAGGAGGCCCTGGCCCTCCCCAGCGCGCCCACGCCTCCGTCCGCCCACCACCCGCAGGGGGACGCCGACGCCGGCCCGACCCCCGCGGCCCCCGTGGTCCTGGAGACCCCCGGGCCCGAATCGGGCGCGGGGCCCATCGACGGCGGGTACTTCGCGCGCCTGCGGCGGTATCGTTGAATCCCCACCCCTTCCGCGGAGACTGACCGAATGGCCCGCTCGTCCTCATCCAACGACCGCTCGCGCTCCACCAAGGGAGGCACCAACCCGGCCATCGTGCCGGGAGTGATGGCGCTCGTGCTCATCGTGGTCGCGGTGTTCGCCGCGGTCATGACGCGCAAGCCCAAGGAAGATCCCAACGCGGCGACGACCAAGCCCAAGCCCTTCGCCGACATGCCCCCCGAGGAGCTGCCGCCGCCGAAGCAGCACAAGCCGGGGTCCAACCTGCCCGATGCCCCCGACGGACTGCTGACCGAGCCCCTGTGGGTCGAGGCCAAGGCCCTCGCGGCCGAGGCGCGCCTGCTGTACGACGAAACCGTGGCGGCCAAGACCAAAGGGGACCTGTCGTTGGCCGCCGAAAAGGGCGTGGCCGCGCGGCTCAAGTACGACAAGGCGGCCGAAATGACCGCCGAGTGGGAGGAGAGCCTGCTCTCGAAGTTCAATGAGCGCGATCCCAAGGTCAGCGCGATCAAGAGCGAGCGCACCGACTGGTTCAACAAGATGAACTGGCTCAAGAAGAGCGTCGGGCATTGACCGGAGCGGGCCGCTTCGCGCTGATCACCGGAGCTTCCTCGGGCATCGGCGAGGCGGTGGCTCGGCTCGCGGCCGAGGAAGGCTGGCGCGTGGCCCTGCTGGGCCGGCGCCACGCGGAACTGGAGCGGGTGCGCGCCTCGCTTCCCCCCTGCGAGCACGTGAGCCTGGTTTGCGACGTCACCGACGAGGGCGCCGTGGTCCGGGCCCTCGCCGAGGTGGAGCGGAGCTTCGGCCGCCTGGATTTGCTCGTGAACAGCGCGGGCACCGGCTACCGCGACACCGTGGAGGATCTGGCCCTCACGCTGGCCCGCCGTGTGTTCGAGACCAACGTGCTCGGCCTGCTCGCCTGCTCGAAGCACGCCCTCCCGCTGCTGAAGCGCAGCGCCGCCGGCGTCGTGGTCAACGTCTCCAGCGTCGTGGGCCGCCGGGCCGTGCCCGGGCAGGCCGTCTATTCCGCCAGCAAGGCCGCCGTGTGCTCCCTCGGCGAGGCCCTGCGGATCGAGTGGGCAAGCCACGGCGTCGCGGTCTGCACCTTGAATCCGGGGCTCACGTCCACGGGTTTTTTCGCCGCCCAGGCGAATCCGCGCGGCCTGGCGGACCCCGACATGGCGCGCGCCGACGGGGCCGCGGACGTGGCCCGGGCCGTGATGGAACTGGTGCGCGAGCCGCGGCCCGAGCTGTACCTGCGGCCGAAGTGGCGTTGGATCGCGGCCCTCACGCCCCTCGCCCCACGCACCGCCGAGCGGCTCTTCGCCCGCCGCATCGGCGGCCGCAAGTCCACCGGTGGGGCCGACGAGAGCTGGCGCGCTCCCGAGCGCTGACCCCCAGCGCTCCCAAGCAGCCTGGAGCTCGAAGCACGACCCGAACCAGGGGCTGTTCGTGCCCTGCACCTGCTCCACCGCGCGGCGACCTCCCAGCCAGGCCCGCGGCCGGGCCGGGGGGTACACGAAACCCGCTCAGGGCACGACCGTGATCGCCGCCGGAGTCACCGGCGCACCCTGGAACGAAGTGACGAGGATCGTCGTTTGTCCAACGCTCTTCCCCTTCAACGCCGCACCCTCGTTGATGGACACGACCCCGGGATGGGCGGTCGACCAATTCACCAGCGTGGTGACGTTGCGAACGGCGCCATTGTCGTAGGTGGCGACGGCCCTCAGGCTGAGACGAGTCCCCAGGGCAACCGTGGCCTGGGCGGGAAGCACGTCCACGCGCGTCACGAGAGGCGCGACGCCGGCGCTGAGCTGAATCGTCCCCCCGGCGGCCTCCGTGCCGGTCACGTTGTGGACGAAGTTCCGGAACTTCAGGTGCTTCAGGCCGCCGGTGTCCAAATTCCCGTATCCGCTGACCGCGCCGCGGCCGTCAAAGAACTCGTACTCATTCGGCGCATGGCAGTAATCGATGCGGGCGCCTCCCAGGGACACCGGGGCCGCGGAAAAGGCCAAGAACGAAGTGCCGGGACGGACGGCCACAAAACCGTCCTCGGGAATGGCGTAGGCCACGCCCCCCGCGGTCATCAGCCAGGCCGTCGGACTGTGGTTCACGTACAACTCGACCCCGTTCGCAAAGACCTGCTTGATCTGGGGATGCCGGAACGAATCACAAGTCTCCGTTTGGAAGAGGATCTCCTCGAACGTCCGCAGCTGACCTTGGTGCATGTACTGGATCTGCGTCACCGGGCTCTCGAAGTAGAGCGCTTGCAGGGCCTTCGTCAGGTAGTACGACTTGAGCATGCCCGCGAAGGTCAAGTAATTGCCGACGCCGTTGTAAGGACCGTTGCACTCGAAGTGCGCCATCTTCGAGTAGGTCAGAACATAGGCCCGGTACTTGTCGAGCGCGGCCTCCGTCAGGGGCAGGAGCGGCAAGCCCGTGCTCATGTCGACGATTCCCGGACCGTCCGAGCGGCCGAAGAACCGGTCGGGAAACCCGTTGCCGTGGTTGGCCTGGATGCGCGACATCACTCGCACCTCGTACTCGGGAATCACGGGCCAGTTGGTGGGCGCGCTGGGATCACCAGCAGGGTAGTTGTAGCCGCCGTTGATCCCCGATCCCGTGTTGATGGCGCGCTGAACGCTGTCGCAGTAGCCGGCCCAAAGCCACTCGCGGCTCGACACATCGGTGCCGATGGACCCTTCGCCGGCCATGGGGCCCGCGTAAGTGTCCGCCATGGCCCCGAGCCAACGCTGCTGATCGCGGATCCCCTGGCGCAGCGTGCGTGCCCAACTCAGGCCCGCCGTCTGGTCGAGGTGATCGCCATCGGCTCCCCCATTGGGGCTTGCGTAGGTCTGAATGTCCACATACCCCATGTTCACGCCGTAGTTGCTTTCCAACAGCTGGGCCTCGCGCGCGGCATGTCGGCCCGCGGCCGTCACGGAAAGCAGGGGCAGGTTGCTCAAGATCGCGAGCTTCCAGCCGCCGTTGGCCTTGCGGGCGATCTGCGTGGCGTCATACACCCCGGCCGGTGCGGTGATGGGCATCGCCGCGAACGACGTGTTGGCGCCCAGCAGATAGCCCTTGGCGACCCCGGCCTGGATCGCCGTGGTGAACAGCGCCGGGTCCTTCGCGGGATACCAGTCCGGTCCGAAGTTCTCCCCGATCCAGTCCGGTGCCGAGTTCGACCAGCGGAAGTAATAGCCGGCGAGGTCATCGAGGCCCCAGGACTCGAACAGGTCCCAGAGGGCGGGGTAGTCATCCCAGACCGAATTGGGGAAATCGACCATCACGCGGCCGGTCAGCAGATCTCGATAGGGCGATCCAGGCCAGTTGGGCGTGACCAGCACGTCCTTGATCGAACTCGAGATCGTCAGGTTGAGCGTGTCGTCCAGAGAGCCGCAGACCTTCCCGTCGCTTTGTCGGTTGTAGAGATTGAAGGTCTCGAAGCCGTACCGGACGCTGCTCATGCCCGCTTGGAGCGTGTCCCGCAGCAAGTTCGCCCCGGCGGCGTTGCTGTTCACCAGGTCGAGCATGTTGCCCAGGAAGTAGTGGGCCTGTCCCTTGCGAAAGAGCACGACCGGCGTGCCAAGGGCACCCTGAATGGTCAAGTACTTCGGCTCTTCCGTGCCCTGCGTGGGCCCCACGTAGAGACCAGCCCAGTTCTTCAGATGGGCCGTGCCGCCGTCGAGGTCCTGGACTCGGATGCGCAAGTTCTTGCCGGTCAGCCTGTAGGTCGTCCGCATGTGGTGGACGCCTTCATAGTTGAGGGTGTAGTCGAGGAAGACCGCCTCCGCGCTGGCGCTGACGCCGGTGAGACTCGTGTACGGCGCAAGCTGCGCGGGGAAAAGGCACTGTCCCGCGTTGTTTCGGAAGCACACGCCGCCGTCGCGAATCGGCCAGCAGTCGCTGGTGGCCTCATAGATGCGAATCGCACCCCTGGCCACGCTCGCATCCGTGGTGTCCAGCCGATAGGAGATCGTCTCGTCCCCCACGAAGGTCAGCAGGTACACGCCGGCGGCCTGCGTCACCGTCACCACGCCGGGCGAGGTGGCCCCGGTGTGGATCAGCTGATTCCGTGTGGCCTGCCCATGGACACTCCGCGTCCCTGCGCCGAGAAGAAGCAGCGTGAGCGAACACGTCAGAAACGCTTTGAGCATTGGAAATCCCCCAGGATCCATTGGCGTGGCCCACACGCGCGAGTCGGAGAAATCCGACGAAGAAATTGCGCCGGGGCCACAGGGCATCGCGCTCCCAGCCCGGTCCAGCGGGATCTCCCGCCGGCGAACGCCACGCCCTCCCAGGGTGCCGCTCCGCGCCCCGCTGAGCCTGTAACTCAGCGGGTCGGACATCCAAGCCCCGAATTCGACGGCCCAGGACGCCCAAATCCGAGAGGGTGGGCGGTCGGCATCCGCCCCGAAGTGCGAGCCGGTGGCGCCACCCGGGGGCGCCCCTGGTTCCAGACCGTGCTTCGAGGTGCGGCCCTAGTTCGACCTGTTGGCGTGAGCGCACTCGCGCAGGCGGCGCGCAAGTTCAGCTTCCACCCCGTCTCGCCGCAGTTCCAGTTCCAGAGCGCCTCGGCCGGTGAGGGTCTCGTACAGGACGCAGCCCGCCAGATAGGTTCCCGCGGGCGACGGGTGGCTGCCGTCCGCATCGAAGAGCGGCGGCGGCGGCTTCCGGTCGATCAGCGAGCCCCAGGCGTCCCCGACCCGGGCGATGCGCGCCTTCGAGTTCGCGGCGGCCTTGTCGTAGGCCGCGGAAATCGCAGTCTGCATGCGCTTCGGCGAGCCCTTGGACCAATCTTCCTTGTATTCGGGCGCCCCCTCGCGACGGGCCCAAGTCTGATAGAGCACGGGCACGGCCCCGGCGTTCTGCACCTCGACGATCAACTTGCGCGCGTGGGTCAGGAACTCCTCGGTGTTGGCGACCGGTTCCAGGCTCTGTCCCTGGAGCACCACGTGCGTGAATTTGCCCGAGCGGATCTTCTCCAGGGCCCCCGTGCTCTCCCAGTGCTGCTTCATCGTGGCGCCCCCGGGGGTCACGCTCTCGACCGCGATCTTCGGCGCCCCCGCGTCGGCGGCACCCAGGTCGACCACGAGCTTGGGCAGGTCGTTGACGTAGCAGTAGCTGTTGCCGACGAACAGGACGCGCAACTCCTTCGCCGAAGCTTCCTGCTTCCCCTCGGGCTTGGGCTTCGGCGACTGGGCGGCGAATCCCAAGGCCGAAAACAGCGCCAGGCACAGGCCGAGCTTCAGGAAACCGCGCCGCGTGTTCGTCGAAGTGCTCATCGGTGGGCGGAGAATAGCATCCAAGGCACGTCCCGGACTTCAACGCGCGCATCCGGAACGGCGTCGCCCCACTGCTCGTGGCCGGCACGCGGGTCTGGGCCCAGTGCTGGTCCCGGGATCCGCAAGGGCCCTTCGGCTTGAGCCTGTCGAACGCGATCCGCTTCGGAGTCCTTCCGCAGACGAGCTGTAGGCCGAAGGAGTCAGGCGCCGTTCAGTAGCGCCAGCTCACTCCCAAGGAGAGCAACGCGTCGGGCGAGTCCTCGTTCAGGCCGAAGTCGCCGGAGAGATCCAACTGGAGGTCCTGGTTGAGCAGGAACGCCACTCCCGCCCCGGCCAGAGCCTGGTCGTCCGCCAGGTGGAAGCCGGGAAGGTATCCCAGCTCCACGTAGCTGCTCCACCGGGCGGAGAGGGTCTGACCGTAGAGCACCGCGAAGTTCCCCTGCAGCCCGTCGTCGCCACCCGACGGCGTGCGAACGGCGCCGGCGAGCCCCCGCAGCAGGCGGCCGTGCCCAAGATCCCAATCGGCGGCCAGGTTCAGGCTGTAGCCGGCCTGATGGGCAGTGAACTCGTCCTCGCCCACGGGCAAGCGCGCGCCGAAGATCAGGGCGGCGCGCGGAAGGAATCCCCGGGGCTCGAGGAGTGCGGCCTTGGCTCCCAACTCGACGTCGCCCCAGCCCTCGATCGTGGTGTGGGCCTGGTCGTCGCGCACGCTCGTGTACAGCGGACTGCCCAGCCGCAATTCGAGGTCGCTGCACAGTCCATAACGCAGCTGGAGCGGAGCATTCCAGGCCGTCGTGTCCGCTCCGTCCCCGCGGGTAACGGCCAGATTCGGCGCTCCCAGCTCGGCCTGGAAACGACCGGTGGGAACCAGCCAGGGCGTGTACGTGAGTCCCGGGCGATCGGTGCTGATCGTGTCCTGGGCGAGCGACAGCGAAGCGAGAGCGCTGAGCGCCCAGGAACAGGCCAGCAGGTGGGCGGGGTGCGACGACATGGGGAAGCGGGAGCTTGGGGTTGTGGTGGAAGCGAACGCGCGACAGGAGTCGCGCCGACAACCTGGGGCCCGCCGAGGCCCGTGACCATCGACCGCGCCGCGTTTTGGCGCTTCCCTAGCGCCGAGGCGCTTCGATTTAGCGACTCCTTAGTGCGAACCGCACCTAGAGTCGCGGCGAAGCCACCCCGGCAACGGCCATGAACGTCGAAGACCTGATCTACATCGCGACCGCACTGGCGTGCTTCGTCCTGTTCGACCGGCTCGTGGCCTGGATCGACCCGCCCGCCTCGCGAGAGAACGCCGCGGACGGAGAGGCGCGGAGGTGACGCCGTGGAACCGCTGCATGGAATCGCGCTGGTTTTGACCCTGATGCTCGTCGTGTACCTGTTCGTCGCCCTCTTCGATCCCGAACGGTTCGACTGACCTCCACCGGAACTCCCATGGGCTGGCTCCAGAGTCTCGTCTACGTGGTCGCTCTCACGGCGCTGGCGGTGCCGCTCGGCGAGTTCATGGCGCGCGTCTACCTGGGCCGAGCCACGACCCTCGCCCGGGTTCTCGGACCGCTGGAGCGGCTGACCTACCGCGCGGCCGGGGTGCGGGAGGAGGACGAGATGGGCTGGAAACGCTACGGGCGCTCGGTGCTCGTCTTCAGCGTCGTGGGGTTTCTGTTCGTCTTCCTCCTGCAACGCCTGCAGCCCCTGCTGCCGCTCAATCCCGCGGCCCAGACGGCGGTCTCACCCGACTCCTCCTTCAACACGGCCGTCAGCTTCGTGACCAACACGAATTGGCAGGGCTACAGCGGCGAGCAGACCCTGAGCCACTTGACCCAGACGCTCGCGCTCGGCGTGCAGAACTTCGTGTCGGCGGCCACGGGCATGGCGATCCTGGTGGCGTTGATCCGCGGTTTCACGCGGCGCACGAGTCACGCGCTGGGCAACTTCTGGATCGACCTGACGCGCTCGACCTTGTACATCCTGCTGCCCCTGAGCGCGGTCCTGGCGCTGATCCTCGTCTCGCAGGGCGTGGTGCAGAACTTCGACCCGCCGGCGGCGGTCGAGCTGACGGATCCGCTGCAGACGCCCGAGGCCGCCGCCGTGACGCAGCAGTTCCTTTCGCAGGGCCCCGCGGCCTCCCAGGTGGCAATCAAGCAGCTGGGAACGAACGGCGGCGGGTTCTTCAATGCGAACTCGGCCCATCCCTTCGAGAACCCCACCCCGTTGTCCAATTTCCTCGAGGCCCTGGGGATCCTGCTGATCCCGGCCGGCCTGTGCTTCACGTTCGGAGCCATGGTGGGGGACCGTCGCCAGGGTGTCTCGCTGTTCGCCGCGATGCTCCTGATCCTGGTGCCGGCGATGGGGGCCGTCCACGCCGCCGAGCAGGCGGGGACTCCGGCCCTGGCCGCGGCGGGTCTGGATCTCTCGGGCTCCGACGACCAGCCCGGCGGGAACATGGAGGGCAAGGAGCTGCGATTCGGCATCGCAGGATCGGCCCTGTGGGCGGTGGCCACCACCGCAGCCTCGAACGGCTCGGTGAATTCCATGCACGACTCCTACACGCCGCTGGGAGGCCTCGTGCCGCTGCTCCTGATGCAGCTCGGCGAGGTGGTCTTCGGCGGCGTGGGCAGCGGCCTCTATGGGATGCTCATGTTCGTGATCGTGGCCGTGTTCATCGCCGGCCTGATGGTCGGCCGCACGCCCGAGTACCTGGGCAAGAAGATCGGCGCGTTCGAGATGAAGATGGCCTCGCTGGCGATTCTCGGGCCGTGCTTCGCCGCGCTGCTCGGCACCGCGATCGCGGTGGCCTTCGACTCGGGCAGGATCGGCGTGGCCAACCCGGGGGCCCACGGATTCAGCGAAATCCTCTACGCCTTCAGTTCGGCGGGCAACAACAACGGCAGCGCCTTCGCGGGCCTGTCGGCGAACACGCCCTTCTACAACACGGCCCTGGGCCTCGCCATGCTCGTCGGCCGCTTCCTGCCTGCCCTGGCGGCCCTGGCGATCGCCGGATCCCTGGCGGCCAAGAGGTCGGTCCCGGCGGGGGCCGGGACGCTCGCCACCCATGACGGGCTGTTCGTGCTGCTGCTCGTGGGCGTGGTGCTGCTCGTCGGAGCTCTGACCTTCGTGCCCGCCCTGGCCCTGGGGCCGATCGTCGAGCATCTAGGGGCCGCGCACTGACCCCCAATGTCGGGTATCGCCATGGCCAGCCACGAAACGAAGCCGCTGTTCGACCGGGAGATCACGCGCCGGGCCGTCGTCGACGCGGTCCTCAAGCTCGATCCTCGGCGCCAGATCCGGAACCCGGTCATGTTCGTGGTGTGGGTCGGCGCCGTGTTCACCACGGCGCTGGTGGTCAGGGCCGCGGCAGGACACGGCACGGAGCGCTGGACCTTCGTGTTGGCGATCGCGCTGTGGCTGTGGGTCACGCTGCTGTTCGCGAACTTCGCCGAGGCCCTGGCGGAGGGCCGCGGCAAGGCCCAGGCCGAGACCCTGCGCAAGACCCGTCGGGACGTGGTCGCCAAGCGAATTTCGCGCGTGGACGCCCGCGCGGAGCGTGAGAGCGTGCCGGCCACGGCCCTGCGCAAGGGCGAGCTGGTCCTGGTGGAGGCCGGCGACGTGATTCCCTGCGACGGCGACGTGGTCGACGGTGTCGCCACGGTCGACGAGAGCGCCATCACGGGCGAGAGCGCGCCGGTGATTCGCGAGAGCGGCGGAGACCGCAGCTCGGTGACGGGCGGCACGCGGGTGCTCTCCGACTGGCTCGTGGTGCGCGTGGTCGCCAATCCGGGCGAGACGTTCCTGGACCGCATGATCGCCCTGGTGGAGGGCGCCAGGCGCGGCAAGACGCCCAATGAAATCGCCCTGAGCATCCTGCTGGCCGGTTTGACCCTGGTCTTCCTGCTGGCCACGGCCACGCTGCTGCCCTTCTCGGCCTACGCCGCCTTCGCCAACGGCCGGGGCGAAGCCGTCAGCGTCACCGTGCTCGTGGCCCTGCTCGTGTGCCTGATTCCCACGACCATCGGCGGCCTCCTCTCCGCCATCGGCATCGCCGGCATGGACCGCATGATCCAGGCCAACGTGATCGCCAATTCCGGTCGCGCCGTCGAGGCGGCCGGCGACGTGGACGTGCTGCTGCTGGACAAGACCGGAACGATCACCTTGGGCAATCGCCAGGCCACGGAGTTCATCCCGGCCAAGGGGGTCAGCCTCGAAGCCCTCGTGGACGCGGCGCAGCTGGCTTCACTGGCCGATGAAACCCCCGAGGGGCGCAGCATCGTGGTGCTCGCCAAGGAACGCCACGGCCTGCGGGAGCGCAGGATCCAGGAGATGCACGCGACCTTCGTCCCGTTCTCCGCGCAGACACGCATGAGCGGCGTCAACGTGGACGGCCGCGAGGTTCGCAAGGGGGCCTACGATGCCATCGCGGACTTCGTGGCCTGGAATGGAGGCTCCTTCACTCCCGACCTGCGCGTCCACGTGGAGGCCATCGCCAAGGACGGGGCGACGCCGCTGGTGGTGGCCGAGGGCCCCTGCGCCCTGGGCGTGATCCGCCTGAAGGACGTGGTCAAGGGCGGCATCCGGGAGCGCTTCGGCGAGCTGCGCCGCATGGGCATCAAGACCGTGATGATCACCGGGGACAACCCCATGACCGCGGCGGCGATCGCGGCCGAAGCCGGCGTGGACGACTTCCTGGCCCAGGCGACCCCCGAGGCCAAGCTCGCCCTGATCCGCGAGTACCAGTCGAAGGGGCACCTGGTCGCCATGGCGGGCGACGGAACGAACGACGCGCCCGCCCTGGCCCAGGCGGACGTGGCCGTGGCCATGAACAGCGGCACGCAGGCAGCCAAGGAGGCCGGCAACCTCGTCGACCTGGACTCCAATCCGACGAAGCTGATCGAGATCGTCGAGATCGGCAAGCAGATGCTGATGACCCGCGGCTCACTGACGACCTTCAGCATCGCCAACGACGTGGCCAAGTACTTCGCCATCCTCCCGGCGGCCTTCGCGCTCACCTACCCCGAACTCGGCGCCCTGGATGTGATGGGCCTCGCCAGCCCCAACTCGGCGATCCTCTCCGCCGTGATCTTCAACGCGCTGATCATCGTGCTGCTGGTCCCGCTCGCCCTGCGCGGCGTCAAGTACCGTCCCATCGGGGCCGCGGCCCTGCTGCGGCGCAACCTGTGCGTCTACGGTCTGGGGGGGCTCTGCGTCCCGTTCGTGGGCATCAAGGCGATCGACCTGGCCCTCTCGGCCGTCGGTCTCGTTCCCTGAGGAGTCCTTCCATGTGGCGTGAGCTTCGTCCGGCCTCGGTCCTCTTCATCGTCCTGACGCTGTTGACGGGGGTCGCCTATCCGTTCCTGGTGACGGTGGCGGCCCAGGGGGCCTTCCCCGAGCAGGCGGCCGGCAGCTTGCTGAAGCGCGAGGGTCGCCTGATCGGTTCCCTGCTCATCGGCCAGCCCTTCGACGACCCGCGCTACTTCTGGGGCAGGCCCTCGCTCACCGGGCCGGTTCCCAACAACGGCGCGGCGTCCTCGGGCTCCAACCGCGGGCCCACGAATCCCGCGCTGGCCGAGGAGCTGGCCGCCCGCGTCAGCCGGCTGCGCGAAGATCCCGCCGCGCCACGACTCCCTCCGGCGGATCTGGTCACCAGCAGCGCGTCGGGGCTCGATCCCCACATCAGCCCGGCGGCCGCGCGCTTCCAGGTGACGCGCGTGGCGACCGCGCGCGGCCTGGCACTCGACGCCGTGATCGCCCTGGTGGAAGCCCACGTGGAGGGACGCACCTTCGGCCTCCTGGGCGAGCCGCGCGTCAACGTCCTGCGGCTCAACTTGGCGCTGGACGACTTACACTAGCTCGGAGCCCCATGGATTCGCGAAGACCGACGCCGGAAGCCATGCTGGAGCGAGCCGCGCAGGAGACCGCGCGCAATCGCCGGGGCCGCCTCAAGCTCTTCTTTGGTGCCGTGCCCGGCGTGGGGAAGACCTACGCCATGCTGGAGGAGGCTCGCGCGCGACGGGCCCAGGGCACGGACGTGGTCATCGGGCTCCTCGAAACCCACGGACGGAAGGAGACCGCGGCCCTGGCCCGGGACCTCGAGCTGTTGCCGCGCCGAAGCGTGTTCCACCGCGGCGTGGAGCTGCAGGAGTTCGATCTCGACGCCGCCCTGGCGCGCCACCCGACCCTGCTTCTCGTGGATGAGCTGGCCCACACCAACGCACCGGGGTCGCGCCACGCCCGTCGCTGGCAGGATGTCGTCGAGCTGCTCGAGTCCGGAATCGACGTCTACAGCACGCTGAACGTGCAGCACGTCGAGAGCCTCAACGACGTGGTCAGCGGGATCACCGGCGTGGCCGTCCACGAGACGGTGCCCGATTCCCTGATCGACCTCGCCGACGAGATCGAGCTGATCGACCTGCCCCCGGATGACCTGCTCAAGCGGCTGGCCGAAGGCAAGGTGTACGTGCCCGCACAGGCCGAGCGCGCCAGCGCCAATTTCTTCAGGAAGGGCAATCTGATCGCGCTGCGGGAGCTGGCGCTGCGGCGCACCGCCGAGCGCGTGGACGACCAAGCCGCCGAATGGCGCCGCGACCAGGGGATCGAAGGAGCCTGGCCCATCGGCGAACGGTTGCTGGTGGCGATCGACTGGACCTCGAGCGCTTCCGATCTGATCCGGGCGGGCCGGCGCATGTCGGCGCGCCTGCGCGCTCCCTGGATCGTCATGACCGTGGAGACCAGGGCCTTCGAACGCCGCTCCGAGACCGAGCGCGAGCGCCTGGCCGCCCACCTGGCCCTGGCCCAGCGCCTGGGCGCCGAGACGCTGGTGCTGCGCGGGGAGCGCGTGGGCGAGGAGATCCTCAACGTGGCGCGGGAACGCGACATCACCCGCATCCTCGTGGGCCGTCCGCGATCGCCGCGCTGGCTGCGGGTCCTGCGCGGCTCCGTGGTGGACAACCTCGTGCGCAGGTCCGAGAACGTGGAGGTCTTGGTGACCTCCGGTGAGCCCGAGAGGGAGCCGGCCCCGCCCCGGATGCCGCGGGAACGCCGCTGGAGCGCCGACGAGTACCGCTGGGTGCCCGTGCCGATCGTGGTCTGCACCCTCGTGGGGCTCCTGACCCGCGAGGTCTTCACCCTGGCCGACCAGGCGATGATCTTCCTGCTCGGAGTGCTGATCGCCTCCAGCCGCCTGTCCCGCGGACCGTCCCTGATGGTGGCCGTGCTCAGCATCGCCGCCCTCGATTTCTTCTTCGTGCCGCCCTACAACACCTTCGCGGTCTCGGACGTGCGTTACGTGGTCACGTTCGCCGTGATGCTCGTCGTGGCGGTCAGCGTGAGCCATCGCACCGTGCTGATGCGCGAGCAAGCGGACGCGGCGCGGGAGCGCGAGCGGCGCACGGCCTCGCTGTTCGAAATGAGCCGCGCCCTGGGTGGCGAGAGCGAGCCGGAGCCGATCGCCGCAACCGCCGCCCGGCACGTGCGCAACCTGCTGGGCTGCGACGTCGCCGTCTACCGCGGAAGCACGGGCGGCGAACTCGAACGGCTGGTGCGGGGGGCTTCGGAGGGCCTGGCCTCGGATCGCGAGCTCGCCGTGGCCCGCTGGGTGTTGGACCACGGACGCCCGGCCGGAGCGGGCACGGACACCCTCCCGGCGTCCCAGGGGCTCTATTTGCCCATGACCGGCACGACCGGCACCTTCGGCGTTTTCGCGGTGGCCACGAGGCGGCGCGAGGACGAGTTGTCGCCCTCCCAGCGGCAGATCCTGGAGACCTTCGTGGCCCAGACGGCCTCGGCCCTGGAGCGCGTCGCCCTGTCCGAGGAGGCCGCGCGCTCGCGCATCGCCGCGGAGACCGAGCGCATGCGCAGCTCGCTGCTCTCCAGTGTTTCCCACGACCTGCGCACGCCCCTGGCCTCGATCACGGGCTCGGCCCAGGTCCTGCTGGCCGAAGGGGGCTCCCTGGACGAGCAGCCGCGCCGGGAGCTGCTCCAGGGCATCCGAGAGGAGGCCGACCGGTTGGGTCGTCTCGTGACGAACCTGCTGGACCTCACGCGCATCGAATCGGGTGCCCTGGAGGTCAAGAAGGAGTGGTGTCCCGTGGACGAGGTGGTCCATTCCGCGGTGGAGCGCGTGCGTCGCCAACTGGGCGGCCGTCCGGTGCACGTCGAGCTGCCCGAGCAGGTGCTCCTGGCTCCCATGGACCCCGTGCTGCTGGAGCAGGTGCTGGTCAACCTGATCGAGAACGCCCACAAGTACAGCCCCGGCGGGGGGGAGATCGAGGTGCTCGTGCGCCGCGGCGCGGGACGCGCGGAGTTCGAGGTCCGCGATCGCGGCGTGGGCATTCCCGCCGGCGCCGAGCAGCGGATCTTCGAGAAGTTCTTCCGCGCCAGCCCGGAGAATTCCACCCAGGGTGCGGGCCTGGGTCTGGCCGTGGCGCGCGCCCTGGTGGCGGCCCACGGAGGTTCGATCACGGCCCGCAATCGCCCGGACGGGGGCGCGGTGCTCCAGTTCGACGTGCCCATCGTGGGTGCGCCGCCCCGGAGCCTCGGGGATCACGGAGAGGACCTGTGAGTCCCGGGCCCGACGCAACGGCGCCCCAGGTGCTCGTCGTCGAGGACGAGCCCCAGGTGCAGCGCTTCCTGCGCGCGGGCCTGCAGAATCACGGCTACCGGCTGTTGGAGGCGCGCACGGGCAAGGAGGCGTTGCTGCAGGCCGAGCAGCACGTTCCCGATCTGGTGCTCCTGGATCTGGGCCTCCCCGACATGGACGGCCTCGAAGTGGCCCGGAGCCTGCGGCGCTGGACCCAGCTGCCGATCCTGGTGCTCTCGGCCCGCGGGCAGGAACGCATGAAGGTCGAAGCCCTCGACGCGGGAGCCGACGACTACCTGACCAAGCCCTTCGGCATGGAGGAGCTCCTGGCCCGCATTCGCGTGGCCCTGCGCCACAGCGCCCGGGTCGGCGCCCACAACCCCAACGCCGCCTTCAGCTCGGGTCCCCTGACGGTGGACCTCGACCTGCGGCGCGTCACCGTGGCCGACCGCGAGGTGAAGCTGACGCCGATCGAGTTCAAGCTCCTGTCGGTCCTGGTCAAGCACGCGGGCAAGGTGGTGACCCACCGGCAACTCCTGTCCGAGGTGTGGGGACCCCGCGCCGCCGACGAGACCCAGTACCTGCGCGTGTACATGACGCACCTGCGCCGCAAGCTGGACCCCGGGCCCGAGCACGGCCGGGTGTTCGAAACCGAAGCCGGCGTGGGCTACCGCCTATGCTGGGAGCCGGACTGACGGGAGCGTCGGGTGGAAGCGTTGCTGCACCGCGCACCCACATGGGCGCCTGTCCGTTCGACCACTGCCCGCGGACGCTCCCCAGCAAGCGACCCCCAACATCCAGGGCTGCCTGCCTCGGCCCGGTTGGAATGGACGCGCGCGGTGCGTTGTCTCGCGATCAAGCGCGCCGAGTCGCTGAACTGCGGCGGACATTCGCCGCCGAACGACGGCTCGAACCTCTCGAACGAGATCCGCTTCGGAATCTGCCCGTGGGGCAGGCGGGCGGGCCTCGCCTCACTCCGGGCAGATCGTGAACTCCAGGGCGTCCGACAGCGCGGCATCCACGGGAGGAGGAAAGCCAGGGTCGCGACCCCAGAATTGCACGTTCACGACCGTGCCCGCCACGGCAAGGTACGGGGCGGGCGTGCTGCCGAGCAGACCCGTCGCGTACGCATTCAAATCGATCACGTACACGCCGGAGCAATCGACCGTTCCCGGATTGCCACCGGATTGGACCACCACCGTCCGCTGGAGGGGCGTGCGCAGGCACAGCCACCCGCCCTGGAACGGCAGGGCGTCTCGGCCCGAGTTCGTGTACGCCAGCAAGCCGACCGTGTTGTTGATCACGTTCGTCGCGTGGATCGTGAAGCCGTAGAAGGAACTGGCGCTCGAAGTCCCGGTCGCACCGATCGCGGGGACGCAGCCCAATGAGTTGACCTTGGCGGTGCAGTACGCGATCGGAGGCCGGCACGGTTCAATGAAGTGCGCGAGCCACGCGTCGCCGGGCCCGCCCTGGGCCGGGCCTCCGAGACTTCCATAGGTACCCCCGGCCAGGTGAATCCCGCCGGCACCATCCGGGATCGGAGCGCTGGGCCAGTCGTACTGATTGGTCCCAAACTGCGTGAGCCAGGTCCGTCGACCCGCACCGTCATAGTGCGCGAGCCAGATGTCCGAAAATCCCGCATTCGGCGCGGCCAGACTTCCGTCCGTGCTCCCGGCCACATAGACACCCCCCAGTCGGTCAGGGGCTGCCCCGGAGGGCCAGGTCATTGGCGCATTGCCAATGGTCTTCGTCCACAGCTGGGCTCCCGCAGCGTCGATGCGCGTGATCCACGCCTGAGTGGCCCCCTTGGCTCCGGTGACATAGGCCCCTCCCGAGCCGTCAGGCGCGGAGTGGAACGAATACTCATTGTCTGCCGTGCCGAACTGACGAATCCAGACCTGATTCCCGAGAGAGTCGAAGCGCGCGACCCATGCGTCATGGCCGCCGAGAAGCGGCCCGCCGAGGCTGCCTGCGGTACGCCGTTGAGGTAGACACCGCCGGAGGCATCCGACGCGGCGCCGCGACCGTAGTCGTCGGCTGGCGTGCCGAACTGCCGAACCCACAGCGAGTTCCCGGTCCGATCGAGGCGTGCGACCCAGGCGTCCCTTCCGCCCCAGCTTCCCGACCCGAGGCGCCCTCGCACACTTCCGCAGGCATAGACTCCGCCTGCGGCGTCCGACGCAAGGCCGCCAAGTTCCACCGAGTCCCACGTGTGGAATTGGCGAATCCAGCTCTGATTCCCCGCGGCATCGAAGTGGGCGAGCCAGACGTTGGACTGAGCGAAATGCGGGTCTTCTGACGCGGTTCCGGCGACGTCACCCGCCGGCCGAAAGGGCGCTCGAGCGGCAGGTGCACCAGGGGAGACCAACTGTTCAGAATGCTCGGAATGGCGATCCTGCGCCGCCAAGTCTCATTCCCGGAGCCGTCAAAGCGCGCGAGCCAGGCGTCGGTCGGTGAAAGAGCATAGGTCGAGACCTTCCTCAGGCACGGTACGAACAGACCACCCGATCCGTCCGGGGCGACGACGCCGGGGTTGTCATGGCCGCTGGTACCGAATTGCGTGATCCAGAGTTGCGGCAGCGACGAAGCCGGGAGCGCCAGTGCGAGGACGGCAAGCGCAGCGCGCAGACGGTTGAAGCACTGGCCACGGAGTCTCTCGCATGTGACGCGTGAGCAGGCTTCATCCCGCGTAGCACGGCTTTGAGGGGGCCACCGCGAGTCTCCCCGAAGGGCCAGACGACAGGGCCGTGCGAACCGCACGCGCGTGCGGTTTCGCTCGACCGTATGGCCCAGGTCCCAGCGCAGGGCGGGTTGATCGTCTCCGACGCGCGGAGAGGCCCGAACTCGATGCCCCGGATTCGCGGTTCAGTTTCCGTCCGACTGCCTGAGGACGCTCACGCGCGCCGACATGCCCGGACGCAAGACCGCCGTGGTGTCGGTGACTTCGATCACGAGGCACGCCCTGCTCGTGGGCGGCAGGAGACTGCTGCGCGAGATCGATGGCCGTCGTCGTCGGCGTGAAGTGCCCCCGCGTCAGATCTTGCCCCACAGCATCAAGCCTCCGATCACGATGAAGGCCACGGCGCTGATGCGCTTGAGGACCTCCTCGGGAACCACCTTGAGCAGGGCCGCGCCGAAGACCACTCCCAGGAGCGTCACGGCGCAGAGGGCGAGCGCGGCGCCCGCGAAGGTCGCCCAGGGGGACTTGGTCTTGGCGACCATCGTGATCGTCGCGAGCTGGGTCTTGTCCCCGAGTTCGGCCAGGAAGATCAGTCCAAAGGTGCTGAGGGCCACTTTCCAGTTCATGGCGTGAGCCTACGGCATGTTCCCCGTCGCGTCCCCAAGGGAAGGGCAAGATCGTTCACTCGCCGCCTCACGGAAGCGGCATCAAGAGCAAGCACGCCCTGGGGCGATCCGGGCCGGAACGCGCGCGTCGGGCCGCGCGGACCTCCCCCGCGCCGGTCAGCGCCGCACGAGGGTGATCTCGCCAGGCAAGAGACGCACCGGCGTGCGGCCCACCTCCTGGTCGCCCCGGTAGAACACCACCGTGCGAGCACCCTGGCCCACCGAGGCCACGTGGGAGTGGCCCTCCAGGATCGGCGGCCGCGCCATGAAATAGGTGGTCGTGCCCGTGCGCAGCGTCATCGTGAGCTCGCGCCCCTCGGCGTCCAGCAGGGCGAATTGATCGGCGAATTCAGGATCGACGAGTTCCACCTGCACCTGCATGCGTCGTTCGAGGACGATGCGCAAGTGGGGCCTCCTCCCCTCGGCGGATCCTTGCTCCCCGGAAGGCTCGCTGAACATCGCGGGATCGGGCGTGACCCCGCGGTCGACCACGTTGTTGCCGCTGAAATCCAGGGACACGCCCTCACGGGGAAGGCGTTCCAGCACGAAGCGGCCGTCGCTGTCCGTGACCGTTCCGTCGAGGGACATGCTGGTGGAGAACAGATTCCGCCCCGCGTGGCGTGCCATGAAGCCCATGGTGCGGGGCACCACGCGCACATCGGCGAGGGGGACCCCCGCGTCATCCACCACGGTGCCCTCGAGCCCCGGCCAGCTTTGGGCCGCGTCGAAGCGCACCACCAGATCGGTCCGCCCGGCGGCCACGTGCGCCAGGGTCGCGCGCTCCAGGGTGGCTGCATCGACGGCGCACAGGGTGTACTCGCGGTCGAGCAGGCCGCCCAATTCGAAGCCGCCGTCCTCGCCGCTGGTGGCGAAGTGCCAGGCGTTCTCCGTGTCGCCCGCGAGCCAACCCTCCAATTGCAGGGTGCCGCCCGGGCCGTCGCCAAAGGTCGTCGTGTCGTCCAGCCACACGCGGGCCCCGGGAAGGGGCGTGCCGTCGGCGCGCACCACGCGCCCAGAGATCGAAAGGGGCTTGCCCCCCAGGCGCAAGGTCACGAACTCGGGCCATTGGGCTTCGTCGCCCACCCTCGGCGGGACGTAGGACGCGGGCAGGCGGCCGGGGGCCAGGGCGCGCAGCTCCAGCGGGTCGCCCTTGAGGCTGCGGTAGGGCGAGCCCTGCTTCGCGATGGCGAATTCTCCGCGCTCGTCGCTGACCGTGGTCTCCAACCCCAGGGCCACCACAGCCTTGGGGACCGGGAGGTCGCCCTCGTCGACCACGCGGCCGCGCAACACGCCGTCGGCGCTGGAGGTGCGCGTCAACGTGATGGTCTTGAAGGGCCGGTCCGTCTCGACCAGTGGCGCCGAGAAGGGCACGTGTCCGCCGAGTTCGGCCGCCAGGCGCAAACCCGCGCAGCGCGGCAATCCCGGGAATTCGAATCGGCCTGCCTGGTCGGTCTTGCTCTTCGCGGTCACGTCTTCCGAGGAGTCCAGGTTCTCGGCGAAGCGCGTGCGCAGGGAGAACAGGGGCTGAACCGAGACCTCCACCTCCGAGAGCGCCATTCCCGCGTCGTCCACGACCATTCCGGCCAGCGCCGCGCTGGGGGCCACGATGATCGTGCAGGTTTGCTGATCGGCCTCCCTGCCGAGCAGACCGGCGAACACCGTGGCCCAGCGCTCGTCGGCGATTTCCAGCCGCGCCGGCTGGGTGGGACGCGCGGGGCGCGGGATCGAGAAGCCGCCGGCCTCGTCGCTGGTGGCAACCACGGAGCCCCCTTCGGCGCCCTCGGCGAGGAGCCGGATGGGGACCCGCGCCACGGCGCGCGATTCCATGTCGAGCACGCGCCCGAGAATCAGCGAAGCCGTTGGGTTCTCCACGGGCGCCGCGGGCACGGGTAGGACCTCCCGTGGGGCGCGGGCGACGGCCTCGGCGGCCTGGACCTCGGCTTCGGCCGGCCGCTCCACCTGGGCGGGCTTTGGATTGCCCGCGTCCGACAGTTCTTGGGCCAGGGGCTGCGTGGGCTGCGAGTCCGTCACCAGGAACCACACCACGCCCACGGCGCACAGGGCCACGGCGGACAACGTCGCTTTCAAGTTCATGGCCAGGATCGAGGAGAGGGGGCCGAGGGGAGCCAGGGAGACGGAAGGGAGCGGCCATGCGAGGCAGGCCCACGCGGCGCGATCACCGCCGTGCTGGCGGTCGAGCCGGGCTCGCAGCAGGGAGAGCCCCCGCGCCAGCCGCGTGCGCACCGTGGCGGGGGGAACTCCCAGGGTGCGCGCGATCTCGTTCGGCCGCCGCGATTCGTAGAAACGCAGGAGCAGCGTCGTGCGATACGGCTCCTCGAGTTCCATGACGCTTTGGACGAGCTCCCGTTGCAGGGCGGCGCGCTCGACGATTTCGTGAGTCGAGGGCAGGCCCTCGCGCCGCGCCGCCCGCTGCTCGTGGTGCCGGCGACGGCTTTGGGAGCGCAGGCCCGCGCGGGCGAAGTTGCGCAGCACCTCGGCCAGCCAGGCCCGCAGGCGTGTCGCCTCGCGGGGACCCTCGGCGCTGGCGCGAATCAACGTCTGCTGCACGATCTCGTCCGCGAGGTCGGGATCGCGCACCAAATGACGGCTCAGGGCGCGGATCCAGTGGACCTCGGCCAGGAGCTGTTCCAGCGGCGGGGATTGCGGCTGCATCGTGGTTTGCGCGGCCAGGATGCCGGTCGGCCGAAATCCGTTTCACGAAACACGGGATTTCCCTCCCAGCCGGGGCGCCTTGGAAGGGCGAGGCGCGTGCCAAGGGCCCCCAGAACAGCGCGCGCCGCCTCGTCCCTTGCGGAAGCGAGTCGGCGCGCGGCGTGGCGGGCGCCTTGCGGCGCTCCCATCGGACACGGGGCCAAGCACCGTGCCGGGGCCCTTTGCCCGGGGCCAAGCCCCGTTTTGTGCTCGGGGCTTCGCCCCGTTTTACCCGGGGCTACGCCCCGTTCTACCCGGGGCTACGCCCCGATCGTGAACTCGATGGCGTCCGAGAGCGTCGAATTGTTGGGGAAGGGGATGCCGTTGTCGCGGCCCCAGCATTGGACGTCCACCAGGGTGCCCGGAAGTTGCAGGTAGGCCTGGGGCGTGCCGCCGAGGGCTCCCACGGCGAAGGCGTTGAAATCCATCTGGTAGTTGCCCGAGCAGTCGTTCGGCGGGGGATTGCCGCCCGAATTCATCGGCACCGAGCGCCGCACCGGTCCGGCGACGCACAGCAGGCCCCCCTGGAAGGGCGTCGTGGCGCGGCCGTTGTTCGTGTACAGGTACAGGCCCGGCTTGTTGTTGATCACATTGGAGGTGCTCAGCGTGAAGCCCGAGCCCGCCGTGGCGCTCGACGTGCCCGTGGCGGAAATCGACGGTGTGCAGCCCAGGCTGTTCAGCTTGGCCGTGCAGTACACCACGGCCTGGGGACCGACCTCGACCACGCCGTGAACCTGGTTGTGGAAGCCCGTCGGGTTGTTCGGCAGGTCGTTCCACAGCGCATTCGGGTTGTTCTTGCGCATGCAGCCGTAGTTCTCGCCCGCGCCCGCGTTGTTGGGCTCGCCGAGGTCCCAGTTGGTGAACGTCACCGGATCGCCGCCGACCCAGACCCACGTGCCCTCCACCAGGGCGTCGTTGAAGCCCGACCACAGGTCGATGTCCACGCCGAGATAATTGTGGAAGTTCGTGGTGATCCAGTCTTGCTCCGCCTGGTCGTCCACGGTCGTCAAGTGCCCGCCGAGCTCGATGGCGCGCGCTTCCGCGGCGGTCCAGGTCGAGTAGTCCAGCAGGTGGTACGTGTGGCCGTTCGCCGGATTGGTCGCGCTGGTGAGGATCGCCAGCGGCGGCACCTGGCCGATCGTGAACGTGCCCGTGCCCGCGGCGGCGCCGGGATAGACGCCCACGCGGATCAAATACGTCTGACCGGCCACCGCGGTGAACTGGACTTGGGATTGCAGCGCGCAGAAGTCGTCGTTGCAGGCCAGCACCGTGCCCGCGCAAGAGCCGTCGTAGACCGCCACCTTCGAGTCGATAGTGGTCTGGCTGCAGGTGTCCAGCTGGTAGTTGCCGCTGACCGCCGTGGTCCAGCTCCACCACACGTCGAGCTCGATCTGCGACTGACCCGACGACAGACACAGGTTGTCCGGAAGACCATCCGTGGTGGCGAGCGTGTTGTCGAAGCCGAAAACGCCCGGACCGGCGATCACTTGCGCGGTGGCGCAGTTGTCGTCGCCCTGGGCGAAGGAGGCATTGGAGAGAACGGTGACCAGGAGGCCCGCCCCGAGGAGGGGCAGGAAACGGCGTGAATTCATGGTGGGGTGCCTTCGATGTCGGGGGCTCTCGGGATCGGTGGGGGGATCGAGACTATCCTAACGGGCCCCGGCGCGGGCGGTTGGCCGGGAAGGGAGACCTCCCCCTCCTGACGTGCGGTCGGCCGTCCTGAACGAGGCGCAACGATGGCGAAACCGTTTTCCCTGTTCCTGGTTCTCGCGGCTCTGCTCGTCCTGGGGCTTTGGTTTGCCCTGCGCGGGGCTGGACCCTCCTCCACCCTTGAGCCCCATGGGGCGCCCGCGGGGCCCGCGGGTCCAAGGTCCACGGCCCCGCCCGAGGCCTCCGAGCGCGAAACCCGGGAGCCCACGGCCGCCGTCGTGGAGCCCGCCCCGGTGGTCCCCACGGCGGAGGTCCAGGCGCCGACGGCCGTCGTCTTCTGGGCGCGCGTGGTGCGAGACGAGGATGGGGTGCCGCTGCCCTTCGTACAGGCCGAGTATGCGCGCATCGAGGGCGAGGGTCCGTCCGTGCAGCGCACGCCCCTCAAGACCGACGCGGAAGGCCTGGTGGAGATCCGCGGTTTCGCGGAACACGAGGGAGCGCTGCTGGTGGACCTCGCGGACTTCGCACAGGCCGCGGCACCGATCGTGCCCGGTCACGGAACGCGCGAGAAGGCCTTCGTGCTGCGCCTCACCCGCGCGGCGGCCCTGCGCGTGTCCGTCCGCGGCCCCTCGGGGGCGGCGCGCCCCGGCGTCGTGGTGCGGGCTTCGGCCCGCGATCACGAACTCTCCCAATCGGACTTCTGGTTCGACGACGCCCAGCACGTGCGCTCCGAGTTCGTGGCCGCGACCGATGGCCAGGGCCTTGCGCTGCTCGGAGGCCTGCCGCCGACAGTGGAGCTGGAGCTCAGCGTGAGCGAGGGAGGGAAGCTCCTGATGCGCGATCCGCGTCGCTGGAGCCTCGATCCCGGCGAGACCCGCGAGGTGACCCTGGCGGTGGGCGGCACGGCCACCCTGGCCGGCCGCGCGATCGACCAGAACGGCGCCGCGGTGCGCGACCAGGAACTGTGGCTGGTGAAGCCCGATCCAACCATGGGGCTCGTGTTCCGCGAGTGGACCACGCCGACGCAGCGCGTGCGCACGGACGTCGAGGGTCGCTTCGAGTTCGCGGACGTCGCCGAGGGCGAATGGTGGATCGGCCCCGCCCCCGGGAGCCAGGGTCTGGTCGCGGCGCCGCTCCCGCCTCCGGCCGCGGAGCAGGCCTTGGCCGCCATCGCCGAACGAGTCGTGCTGGCCCCGGGGGCCGGCCGCGTGGAAATCGTGCTGCGGCTGGTGCGCGGGCTCTACCGGCGCTGCCTCGCGCAGCGGCCGTGATCTGCCGCACCCCTCCGGTGCTCCGAGTAACCAGGGGCCGTGTGTGGGTATCCCAGGGAGCGAATCCAGGTGCCTTGCATGCAATGCCTCATAGAACTGATCCGCTGGCGGAACGACCTGACGATTCCAAGACGACTCCTCGGTGCAGATCTTCGAGGAGGCAGGTTGCTCGCTCTTAACCGGCGCCTTCGGTCTTGGCCGCCGCTGATCGGGCGAACCATGTTGCATCGTGGGATCCATGTGCTCAGGGGTGGGCGATGTCCTCACATTTCCATTCTTATTCAATTCATAGGATTCTTCGCCATCGCATCTCATGCGCTCGGCCAGGATCAAGATCCGTGCACGGCAGCTTATGTAAGAGTCGCAAGCCCACAATTCTCTCAAATCACTCATATCATAGGGGACACTGGGACTGGTTACGCAAAGACGGGCCTTCCAATCCCTGAGCCCATCAGAGTTGGGATCCAAGCCACAGATGTTGACCGGCTTTGGTATAAGTGCCTGAGCGAGTGCCAGGAGCAATTAGTGCCGGGGAATTGGAGCGTTGACTGGACCCTCGAATCCACCTCGAACTCGAAAGGGAAATTCATATCGAGCCTCGGCGCTCAAGTCGACACGATTCTAGATGCGCAGCAGGTTGTGTACCTTCCTCCAAGAGATCTGATGTGCGATGGAGAGCAAACAATCTATATCAAAGCAAGGATATACGATATCGGCTCAGCCGCGGATCTTAGAGACGCAGATATGAACGTCCGATTCGTGGTCTTGATTAGGCGACCCGGAACGGCGGGGGCGCTTTTCAGCATCTCAATCACAAAGGAAGACTTCACATATCCTACGGAAACGGTTCCTCCCTGCACGGCTATGCCCGGTGGATGCTGTACGCTCGTTGGGAAAGGCTACGATGCAGGTGGAGCGGTCGCGGCAACCCTCGATCCCGTGCCCTCAGCACTCCTAGTTAATGAAATCCGTGCATTTGTGATTCACGGTGGCGATACTGACATCGTCCACTTCGAATGCGGGCTAGCCCCGAACTGCCCCTCTGTACTCAATGGCGGCGACTTGGATGACACTATCTCTTGCACCTGGACTGTACTCAATCCTCCCGCCAGCGGCATGGGACCCAGCTTCTTGGGTCAGGGAAAGACTGTCATATTCAAGTCCGGCGAAGTGCCAGGCAACTACGAGATCAAGGTGACCGTTAATGATGCGCCCGTAGGGTATGATGACACTCCTCCACTTGAACTTCCTCCCTTCAAGGTGCTCGTTTGCAAGCTTGACTTCATCGATCAGGGCAACAACATCTTGCCGAAGTTGGACTCAATTACTGAGCACAATGAAGGCCTTCGAATCAGCCAACGAATTACCGATGACGGCACGATGAATGTCCAAGATCCAAATGGGCCAACATTTGCCGGTCCTCCAGGGCCATCCGAGCCAAGAACATAATGTAGATCCTTCAAAGCCATATCCGGCGGAGACATACAGCCATGAGACCGCGCACTTCCTTCGTGACGTGGGAAATGCCATGCACAATGGCCAAACTCAGGAGGCAATTCAATATGGATCGATATCAGTCGGTGTCCCTGGCGAAGCAACCAATCGCCGTCGTCGTATGATGGACTCCGACTGTGCGGATGCCCGCCAATACGGAGCGCCATTTTTGGCCAATGTCTGTGTGCCAATTCCAGAGAAGAAGCAGTGAACAGTTTCATTTCGATCCGCTGGCCAGACTTCACGATCTCTCATATGCTCACTCCTGCTGTCATCGCATTCGCGCTTCTTGCTGGATGCAAGTCCGCTACGGGTCTTCCTCCTGATGGGATCCCCAGCCGCAATCCGCGATTGGACTGCAATCGATCGATGGTAGGCTCCAGAGCATTGCTCAGTGGGCTAGCTCGACGACCAATGAGAATTGCTCCGGGACTGATATTGAATCCGCAGTCAACCATCTTCGCAGTTGCGGGGCTAGTGGTGATTCAGGCTTGGTCCCAGATCTAAGGGTAGTAGCTGAGGCGGCATCCGAAGGCTATGTCGACTTAGTGGCACTTGAGGCGCTGGACGCCTGTTGGAGACTAGGCGAGCCTCCCTCGACTTTTCTTGGATATGCACGTGGGTTTAGGGAAAGGCCGATGCTTGCCCATTTCGCAGTGCTTATACTAGGACGAGCGGCGGACGTTTCATATGTCGGGCAGGTGGACCAGATTCGCAGCAGCGCTCAAGCTGCAAAGATCAGCCGGTCAAACTTCATCGAGCTGGCAGCAACGAAGGCTGCTCAGGTCGTCCAATATTCCAACCATGTGGAATCAAGGACATCTATTCGAGAAATGGTCGAACTATTGTCCGTGCTAAGCCTTGGGGAGTTTTCGCCTCTTCGAAGGTCGGAACTGAGTAATGAATCGTCGCTTGAGAGAAATGATCCTCTGACCGTGTGGGCTAGGAATCGAATACATGAACTCTCCGCCGGTTCGCCTCTTGAGGTCGCCACTGCGATTCTGCAGTTCAGCTTCGACGGTTTGATGCCTCCGGGAAACGTGAACTTTGATAGAGACAGGCTGCGTTGGGAATCTCGCGATCGCGTGAGCTCGTTTCTTTCCAGTGAGAGCCTACAGGCTTATCGTGCTGGAAAACCTGCGAAGTAGGCCTGGGCTTCGGGAGCCTGCCTGGCTTTGACCCTAGCCTTCCATCGTGCAATCAGCCGTCTCCCGGCGAATGACCTGCGCGGCCAGACCCCACTCGGCCCCCCGCCGGCGCGCGCGTGCCTTTCCGCGTCTCGTCCTCAACCGCCCCCACGAGATTCGACGCCCCACCGGGCGAACCCACACTTCGACTCCGACCGCGACCGCCACGAGCACGCCGGCAAACCGGAGCCTGCGAAGCGCCCCGCCCCCTCGACACCAACCAACCGCGACAAGGCCGCCCCCCCTCAGGTGACGTGAATCGCCTGGAGGGGCCCGCGCTAGGATGGGCGCACGCCATGTTCCGCCTCGCCTACAACACGAACGGGCTCGCGCACCACCGGCCGGAGGATGCGCTGCGGCTGCTGGCTGACCTCGGGTACGAGGGGGTGGCCCTGACGCCCGACGTCGGGGGGCTGGACCTGTACGACCTCGACCCGCGGCGGGTGGGGCGGCTGCGCGGCCTGGCGGAGGAGCGGGGGCTGGAGCTCTCGATCGAGACCGGCGGCCGCTTCCTGATGGATCCGGCGCGCAAGCACTTCCCCTCCCTGCTGGAGAATCGGGCCGAGGACCGGGCCCGCAGGGTGGACTTCTACGTCCGCTCGATCGACCTCGCGGCCGAGCTGGGGGCCGAGCTGGTTTCCCTCTGGGCAGGGGTCGCCCCCAATGGGGTGAGCGAGGCCGAGGCGTGGCGGCGGCTCGCGGAGGGGCTGTTGCCGGTCCTGGACCATGGCCGTGATCGCGGCGTGCGCATCGCCTTCGAGCCGGAACCCGGGATGCTCATCGAGCGGCCGGAGGGCTACCGGGAGCTGGTGGAGCGCCTCGGCGAGCGGGGCGGCGAGCTGGGGCTGACCCTGGACGTCGGCCACCTGATCGCCACCGGGGACCTGCCGGGCGAGCGGACCATCGGCCAGCAGATTGCCGCCCTGGAGGACTGCCTGGTGCACGTGCACCTGGACGATGCCCTGCCCGGCGTGCACGAACACCTGCCCTTCGGACGGGGCGTACTCGACCTCGGGGCCACGCTGGGGGCCCTGGCGGCCATCGGCTACGACGGGCTCGCCGCCGTGGAGCTCTCCCGCGAGAGTCACCGCGGCCCGACGGCGGCGGCGGAGGCACTGGCCCAAATCCGGGACGCGCGGGTTCACCCGGATTGAACCTGTCTTCACCGAAGAGCCACCTTGCACGGGTAGCCCGCCGTGCCCAGACTCGCCCCCGGCGCCGAGGGGTCTTCCCGACTTCCGCGCCCCATCCGATGGCCGAACAGAGCCCCAGCGAAGTCCCCGCGGGCATGCACCTTTGTCCGACGCGCGTCGATGCCGCGCCGGTGCTCTTCGCCCACACGGTCACCGTGCCGATGTGCCAGCAGCGCCAGCGCGAGCACTACCACAAGTGTTTCACTTGCGCGCACAACAACGCCCTGTCGAGCGTGCGCCGGGTGGCGCCCGAGGTGTTGGCGCGCCTGGAAAAGCCGCGCCGGGTCGGAGCGGGCTGATCAGCCCCGCGCCGCCGCCAGGATCTCGTCGTCCTTGAGCAGGCGGGGCGTGGCCTTGGCGAGTGCCAGGACGCTCTCGACCGCGGCGTCGGACGGCTGGACGCCGTGCTTTTCCAGGAACCAGATCACGTTCGACTTGCCCGACATGGGGCCGATCTTGATCACCTGTTCCAGGCCGACCATGTCCGCCGGGACTCCCGAATACACCCGGTTCGCCAGCCAGACGTCGCCCTTCTTGAAGGCTTTGATCACGGCGGCGGCGTGGACCCCGGTGCCGGTCTCGAAGGCGTCCGAGCCGAACACCGGGTAGTTCGTGGGCAGGGGCACGCCGATGGTCTTCGCCGCCAGCCGCACGTAGTCCCCCAGGGCCGACAGGTCGTTGTCGATCCAGCCGAGCAGCCGCAGGTTGACCAGCAGGAGGTCCATCTCCGTGTTGCCCGCGCGCTCACCGACGCCCAGGGCGGTGGCGTGGACGCGGGTTGCGCCCGCTTCCAGGGCGGCGAGCGTGTTCACCAGGCCGAGCCCGCGGTCGCGGTGGCCGTGCCAGTCGACCCCCACGTCGGTCCCGGTGCGGCGCACGATGCTGACCACGTACTCCACCAGGGCGCGCACCCCCTCGGGGGTCGCGTGGCCGCAGGTGTCGCAGACGCAGATCCGCTTGGCTCCGGCCTCGATGGCGGTCGTGTACAGGGCGCGGACGTGCTCGGGATTCGCCCGGGTGGTGTCCTCGGTCACGAACATGCACGTGAGCCCCTGCTTGACCGCGAAGCTCACCGACTCGCGCACCAGCCCGAGCATCTTCTCGAACTCCCAGTTCTCGGCGTACTGGCGGATCGGCGAGGAGCCGATGAAGGCGCAGACCTCCACCGGCTGCCCGGTGGCCTGGTTGCGGCAGGCCACGTTGGCCTTGATCTTCAGGGGCGCCATCTCGCGCACCAGCCGCGTGATGTGCTCCCGCGCCCGGGCGCCGGCGCCGGGCAGGCCCACGTCGGCGGTCTGGATGCCCAGGCGCTCCATCAAGTGGACCAGCTCGATCTTCGTTTCGAGGGAGGGATCGGTGGCCGAGGGGCTCTGCAGTCCGTCCCGCAGCGTCTCGTCGTCGAACATCACCTGCCGGGGGCGCTTCGCCGGCTGTCCGCAGGTGTTCCAGTCGTAGATCAGGCTGTCGCGGTCGATGGCGGTCATGGTTCTTGCGTGGGGGGGTGGGGCATCCCTCATGGTACGCGAGCCACCCCCTAGGACGCCCGCCGGGGCGCTGCAATCGACCGTCCGCCGGGGCGAGCGGGGGCGGAGCGGCGGAGCCCGCCGGGCGGCCGCGGGCGCTGGCCAAGTCGTCATCTCGGCCACCGGCAACCCGCCGCGCGGGGTTGGTAGTCTCTGCGTCGACCCATGAGCCCCGCCGCCGACTCGAGCCAGGCCCCGTCCACTCTCGCTCCGGTCGTATTGAAGTTCGGGGGAGCGGCCCTGGCGGACGGTCCAGGCATCCGCCGGGTGGGGTCGATCCTGGCGTCCCGGGGCGGCGCGCGACCCATTGCCGTGGTCAGCGCCGCGGCGGGGGTCACGGAACTGCTGCTTCAGGTGGCCGCGGCGGCCGCCGAGGGCCGTTGGGAGCTGGAGCGAGTGCGGGTTCGCCACCGCTCGCTCCTGTCCCAGTGCGGGCTCGACCCCGAGCTGCTCAACCGCATGCTGGCCGAGCTGGCCTCGGTGCTGGAGGGCATTCGCGAGCGGCGGAAAGTCACACCCGCCGAGCGCGACTTCGTGCTCTCCTTCGGCGAGCGCATGAGCGCCCGTGTCGTGGCCGCCGCCCTGCGCGCGGGCGGTCGCGACGCCACGCCCGTGGACGCCTTCGACCTCGGGCTGATCAGCGACTCCAACCACGGCCGCGCGCGACCGATCGTCGGCACGGGCGCGGCCATCCGCCGGGCCCTGGCGGAGGTTCCCGGCGTTCCCGTGGTGACGGGCTTTGTCGCCAAGGACGCGGCGGGCAACCTGACCACCCTGGGGCGCAACGGCTCCGACCTGTCGGCGAGCCTCCTGGCCGAGGCCTGCGGCGCGCGCGAAGTCCAATTCTGGAAGGTGGTGGGCGGCGTCATGAGCGCCGACCCGTCGATGGTGCCCGACGCGCGCCCCCTGGCTCGCCTCTCTTATATGGAAGCCGCCGAGTACGCCTTCCGCGGCGCCAACGTGTTGCATCCCGGCGCCCTGGAGCCCCTGGAGCGCTCGGGGATTCCCGCGCGCGTGCTGTGCTTCGCCGATCCGGACGGCGAGGGCACCTGGATCGGCCCCGCCGAGCCTCGCGCCGAGGAACCCACGGGTCCCGCGGCGGTGGGCGTGACGCTCAAGCGCGGCGCGGCGCTGGTGCGTGTCGATGTGGGCGCCCTGGAGGACCGGTCGCGGCGCGTGGGGGAGTTCCAGGCCGAGCTGGCGCGCGCCGACGTGGAGCCCCTGTGGCTTGCGTCGGGTCCGCGGGAATTGTCGCTGATCTGCGTGTGGAGCGACGAACTGGCGAGCCTGCTCTCGCGCCAGACGCTGCCCGTGGCCATCGAGCGCGCCCTGGCCCTGGTGGCTCTCGTGGGGCCCAACGCCAACTCCGTCGAGGCCGCGGCGCGGGCCCTGGAGGAGGCCGCCATCGAGGTGCGGGTGCACTGGGCCGAAACGGGGGGGGCGGCGGCCGCCCGGGTGCCCCGGCGGGGATCCGAGGTCCGCGACCCCGAACCCGAGCGCTCCAGCGCCGTGTTCGTCGTCAGCGAAGCCCTGGCCCCCTCGGCCCTGCGGGCGGTCCACAGCGCCGTGTTCCAGGCCCGCATGCCCCTTCCGACGGGCTTCTGACCCCGCCGGCCGGGCCCTTTCCGACCGCGCCGCGCCCCGCGGGGTAGGTTTCGATGACCCGCCTCCTCGACTCGATCAGGGGGGCGCGCGGCGCGAGTAGGTGCCGCGGCGTCGGTGTGTGACCAACCACCACCGGCGCGGCCCTTTTTTGGGGGTCAGCGCGCTCCCAGGGCCTCCAGCTCGGCGAGGGTGAAGCGCGCGCAGACGAGGAAGGGGGGAGCGCCCTCGTCCCAGTGGCCGTAGGTGGTGGCGACGAAGCGGCCGTCGGGCAGGAGCTCGAGGCCGCTGTAGCTGGAATCCCACGGGTGCCGGTTGTCGGCGAGGCGCACGCGCAGGTCGCCGGGCTTGCCCGCGGCGAGATCCCCGTAGGGGCCGAGCCACAGGACCCAGTCGCCCCGGGTCGTGCTTCCCTCCGCCATGTCGCGCAGGACGATCGCGAGGCGTCCGTCGGGGGCATAGCGCGCCACGTGTCGGTCGCCGGTGAGCTCGAGCGCCAGCTCCCGGGGAGCGGACCAGCTCTTGCCCCCGTCGAGGGACGTGGTCAGGAAGGAACGATGCTGTCGGCGGTTCTCCCGCAGGAGCAGGGCGAGCTCCTTGCCGTCGGGCGAAGTCACGGCCCCGGGCTCGCACAGGTCCGCGTCGGCGCGCGCGGCGACCACGCGCGGTGCTCCCCACGTGAGGCCGCCGTCCGCGGAATCCGTGGCGAACACGTGGAACCGGACGCCGTCGCCGGGGGCGAAGCGCTCACCGAGAAACCGTCCATCGTCGTGGAAGAAGGCCGTCAGGGTGCCCGGGGCGAACTCCACCAGGCTGGACATGGCGACGATGCCGCCGAACTCGCCGATGGGCGCGAGCTCGCTCCAGCTGGCGCCCTCGTCCTCCGAGCGCGCCATGCGGATCGGGGCGAGGCCCGAGAACAGGAGCAGGCGGTGCTTGCCTGCGCCGGCCTGGACGCGAAACAGGGTCGGCGTCTCCTGGGAGGTCTCCCAGCTCTTGGGAGTCGCCAACGGAGCGGACCAGGTGGCGCCGCCGTCCGAGGAACGACGCAAGACGATCGCACCCTTGCCGTGCCCCTTGGGATAGGCCACCAGCAGCGAGCGACCGTCGCCCAGGAGCACCGTGGAGGGATGGCCCAGGTATTGATTCGGATCGCGATCCACCACCACGAGGCGTTCGCGGGGGTAGTCCAGGGGCGCCGGAAGCGCGGAGGAGCCCGGGGCTCCCGGCTCCTGGGGCGAGGGGGTTGGGGTGCAGAGGGCGGCGAGCAGGAGGGCGAGCATGGCCCGCACTCTACGGCAGGGTTCGGCGCCGGGGAGAACCGCCCGCGGCGGTGCTCTGGCCCGCGGACCCCGGACGAGGGGCCTTTCCTGGCGGGGCGCCTCCCGAAAACGCGCCCGGCTCCGCGGGGACCCCGGGATACCTCAAGCACCGAGGCATCGGCGTCCGATGCCTCGGCCACCGAGAGGTCCCCCCGGGCAGTTCCATGGTCTCACGCAAGCTCGTCGCCGCCGCCTCCACACCCCTGATCCTGGCCGTGCTCGCCGAGGGCGAGAGCTGGGGCTACGCCATCCTGCGCCGCATTCGCGCCCTGTCCGAGGGCCGGCTGGATTGGAATGAGGGCATGCTCTACCCGGTGCTGCACCGCCTGGAGCGCGACGGGTGGGTCGAGGCCTTCTGGAGCACCTCGGAGGAAAACCGCCGGCGGCGCTACTACCGCCTCACGACGGCGGGCCGCGCGGCGCTGGCGGCCGAGCGCGAGCAGTGGCTCACGGTCCATCGCACCCTGGCTGACCTCTGGGAGGCTCCCCGTGCGTGAACTCGAATCCGAGATCGAGCGTTGGCGCCGCGGGGCGGAGCGCCGCACGGGCCTCGACGTCGACCAGTTGGACGAGCTGGAGGAGCACCTGCGAGCCGCCGTTCGCGACGAACTGGCGCGCGGGCTTGCGTCCAGCGCGGCCTTTGAACGGGCTTCGCGCCGACTGGGCGACGTGGCCCTCCTGCAAGCCCACTTTCCCAAGCCACCCCTAGCCATGAACCACGCCAGCAAGCTCCTGGGCGTCGTGCTCAGCGCCGCCATCGTGCTCTTCACCCTCGACCAAACCGGGCAGATCGCGAGTTTCCTCGCCCCGGGCAAGCTCGCCGTGGTCGTCGGCCTGATCGCCGCCGGGCTCCTGGCCGGGCACGGGATCGCTCCCATGGGAGCCGCGGCGCGCTGCGCACTGACCGGGCGCAAGCCCGCGGCGGGTCCCGCGCGACACGAACTGGCGGCCCTGGCGCGGCGCGGCTATCGCCTCTCCTGGGCCGCCGGGGCTCTCGCGAGCCTGATGAGCGCACTGGTGGCGCTCACCGCCATGGGAAGTCCCGAAAGCCTCTGGACGGAGCTGGCGCGCTCGAGCTTCGGTGTCCTGTACGGCGCGCTGCTGGCCGAGATCGTCTTCGCCAACCTGTGGGCCTGGGTCGCTCCCACGCCCGAGGCGAGCGCGGGCTAGACTACGGCTACCTTCCGGGAGTCGCGATGTTCGCCACGCTCATGTGCTGCTGCTTCGCGCTCCAGGCGGGGGGCGTGACCCCGGTGCCTCCCGCGACTCCCGCCGTGGAAGCACGCACCGGCGACGGCCGTTTCGTGGCGCGCATCGCGCGCGCGGAGGGCCAGGAAAAGGTGCCCGAGAGCCTGGCGCGCTATCGGCTCAACGTGTTTGAGCAACTGGCCGACTCACGCGAAAGTCTGCGCTGGAGCGTGCTCTATCCCTTCGAGGGCGAGGCGGCGCGCTTCGTGCTGGCGCCGGGGGGCCGCGCCTTCGCCGAGGCCCGCGAACGCTGCAGCGACGGGCGCACGGTGCTCAGCGTGCAGACCGCGGGCGGGCGCACCCAGTGGACCGGGGCGGAGCTGGAGATCACGCGGGAAATGCGCGGCGGCGACAACCGCGACGAGTGGCTCGATCCGGCGCGGGAGACCCGTGTCGCCTGGACCGACGGTCCCTTCGGGCCGTTCCTGGAGCTCAGCTTGCCCCTGCGCGACGGCTCGGACCGGCGCATCGACGTGTTGGCCGGGCGCTGGATGGGGGACGGTCGGACGGCCACGGTGGAACCGGCCGTCCAGGGCGGGCTTCCGGAGCGCGTGGCCGTGCCCTACGTGCATTCGGTCCAGGTGCCGCGCGTCGTGCGCGCGGGCAGACCCATCCAGATTTCGATCCAGGGGCGGCATGCCACGCCCAACTGGAGGCTTTTGGGGTTCGAGCTGGAGCGCGAGGACGGCGTGCTGCACCTGACGCCGCGCTCGGAGGCCCCCGACGGCGTCCAGGCCCAGGTGCTGTCCAACTTCCAGGTGGGGGCGATCTTGCGGGACGTGCCCGTGGGCCGCTACGTCCTGCGCGTCGAGGGCTGGAGCCCCGGCGGCAGGCCCTTCGTGCTCGACGTGGTGCCCGAGCACCTGTGCGCGCGCCTGGAGACCCGCGGTGGATTCGCCGGCGTCGAGCAGGTGGTCGAGCTCTACGACGTGGGACTCCTGCGGCGTCGCTGGCGTCCGGACCAGCCCGCGGAATTCGTGGAGCTGGCCGCGGAGCGACAGGCCTTGCTCGAGGGCCTGCGGGCCGCGCTGCCCTCCGAGGGCCGCAGCGCGACCACGAAGGGCGCCGCCGACCTGTTCCTGCACACTCTGGGCTACTGGAGCGGCGAAGAGTGGATCACCGTCCAGGTGGACGATCTGGCGGCGACCGAGGCCGAGCGAGCTTTCCTCGAGGGCCTGCGGGCCGACTGAGCCGGCCGCGGGGCGCCGAGGGCGGGCGGCGATGGCCGCGCCTCCCCGCGAACCCAGGGAAAGTGGGAAAAGCCACCGTTTGGCCCCAGCGCCAACGCCTTGCTGGGTGCGGACAGAGCTCGAGCGAGCCGTCCGTGCGCGGCTGTGCTGGGAAGCGCCGCGGATCCTCCCCCGAATTTCCTCCTCTTCGAGCCCACGCCATGAAGATCGACTCCCTGCACGTTCTGATTCCCTGGATTGCGGCCAGCCTCCCCATGTTCACGCTGCACCCGGCGGCGGCCGCCAGTGGCCCCAACGGCGGTGCTGCCACGGGCGCCGTGGCCGAGCTGGCGCCGGGAGCCTTCGCGGGCGCCCTCGGGCTGCCCAGCGCTGGGATGCCCTGGGCCCCGCCGCCCCTGCGGATCAACGAGGTCGGCATCGGGGGCCTGGAGTACGTCGAGCTGTTCAATGGTGGCAGCTCGGCCTTGTCACTCAGCGGCTGCCGACTCACCACCGGCTCGGGGACGATCTCGTTCGCGGACGTGACCCAGTTGATTCCCGCCGGCGGCTACTACGTGCTCGCCCGCACGGGTCCGGCGGACGTGGGCGTCTCCAATGACCCGAGCGTGCCGCTCAAGACGGTCTCCGTGCCCTTGACCGGTTTGCTGTCGGACACGGTGCTGCTGGAGACTTCCGCCGGGGCGGTGATCGACGCGGTCGCCTACGGAAGCTCCGCACCGCTCGGGGCGTTGTATTCGAAGGCCCTCGCCGCGGGGCAGTTCACTTCCGGCCAGTTCGTCAGCCTGGCCAACGAGTACGGGAGCGTCGCCCTGGGCCGCAACGCCCAGGGAAGGGACACCAACAGCCTCGCGGCGGACTGGACCACCCACGGCGGTGTCGACGGATACTGCGGGTCGCCCTGCGCGGTGAACCGGGGGATCCCCGCGGGCGCGAGCGAAACCGTCAAGATGGTCCAGGCCCGCCTCAATCAGGTGCTGATGAACGTCTACGGCTGCGACGTGACGAACGCCAGCCACGTGGGAGCCAGCGGCAGCGACGGGAACTCGAGCGCGATCCACACGCTGCATGTCCAAAGCCCGACGCTGGGCCTGCTGAAGTTGACTGGACTCTTGAGCTACAAGTTCCAGGGCGCGGCGGGGGGGGACTACACGATCCGGCTCCTGGGCGCGCTTCAGGACGCCGCGGCGGGCGTGCAATTGGACGTGGACGTGCGTGACCAGAAAATCGGTGCGAGCCAGACGCTCACGCTGACGGTCAACTTGAAGAACCTCACCGGGGCTCTGACGCAGCGGCCGTACTCCGAAACCGTGGTCCTGGCCGGCTCCGGGGCGCGCGGCAACCACACGCTCAGCCAGACGCGCAGCCTGACGGACTGGTTCCTCATCACGCGTTCCACGGCGGCGACCCAGAGCATCCGTTGGGTGCTGGCGGGAGGCGTGCTCCAGAGCGTGGCCTCGGATGCCAGCATCCAGCGCGACTGGCCCATCGTGCCCAACGTGCCGGGCGGCACGCCCAATCCGCCGTACACCACCGAGCGACTGACGTTTGCGTCCACCTGCACCCCGCGCGACGACGGGTTCGACCTGAAGTTCGGCGCCTTCCAGTCGGACTTCGGCAGCTTTGGAATCGCGGATCACCGCAACGCCGGACTGAGCGTCACCGTGGACGACACCGGCAGCCACGTCAGTGCCGTGCGCGTGGCCGACGTGACCTATCCTTCTCCGGCGGGTTTCACCACCGCCATGCGCATTCAGACCGATCTCACCATCGATCCGCAAAGCGGCAATGTCGCCAGCGACACGCACCTCTACGACGGTCCTCAACTTCTGGGGAGCTTGCAGGGCTTCATTGACCCGCCGGCCCAAGGCAGTGGGTGGAAGCGGCTGCTGGGAGAGCTGGTGGGCCACGCGAAATGGCTCGGACACGTGGCGGCGACCGTGATCAGCGGCAGCGCCTGTGCCGTGGCGACGAGCGCGGTTCCGGCCAGCGGCTACCCGGTGCTGCCCGCGCCGCCCGCCACCCTGCCACCGATCACCTACATGGTGTTCCTCCCCACCACCTGTGCGCAGCTCGTCAACCTGGTCTACGAGCACACGCGCCCGAACTGAATCGCGAGAGGGACCACCCGCTCACCCGCGCGCACGCCAGACGTGCGCGCGGGTGATTTCATTTTCACGGCACCCGCGCTCGCCGGACACCGACCCACCTGCCGCGCGAAAAGAATCGAAGAACCCATGCCGACCGACCACGGCCGTCGCGCCCTTGAGCATGCGGACAGCGCTCACTATCGAGCGCGCGTCCAACGAGATCCCAACAGCACATCCGAGCTGCACCCGCCGGGCCCTGGGCCCGAACACCAAGCACTGCCATGAAGATCCCCTCCCAACCTGCGTTCCATTCCCTGTTCACGATCGGCGCCCAACTGCTCGCGGTCGGCGCGGTCCAAGCCGCAACTCCGAACCACGAGGCGAGCGAGTTGGTCCCCAACTCGATCGTCGCCGCGGCCCCTTGGGCTCCGCCTGCCCTGCGGATCAACGAGGTCGGCATCGGTGACGTCGAGTACGTCGAGCTGTTCAACGGCGGCGCCTCGGCGCTGTCCTTGAGCGGCTGCCGCATCACCACTTCCCTGGGAAGCGTTTCCCTCTCCAACGTGACCCAGCTGATTCCCTCAGGGGGCTACTACGTGGTCGCGCGCATGCGCCCGGCCGACGTGGGCGTGTCCAACGACCCCACGGTGCCGCTCAAGGTGGTCTCGGCGCCCATGACCGGGATCCTCGCCGACACCGTGGTGCTCGAAACCGCGGGCGGAGCCGTGATCGACGCCATGGCCTACGGGACGGCCGCGCCGACCGGCCCGCTCTACGCCAAGGCCGTCGCCGCCGGCCAGTTCCCGTCCGGCCAGTTCGTCAACATCGGAGCGGAGTACGGCAGCCTCGCCTTGGGCCGCAACTCCCAAGGCAAGGACAACAACAATCTGGCGAGCGATTGGCAGCCCCACGGCGGCGCTCAGGCCTACTGCGGCTCGCCGATGAAGGCGAATACGGCAATCCCCGTCGGCGCCACCGAGACCGTGAAGATGATCCAGGCGCGACTCAACCAGGTCCTGCTCAACATCTACGGCTGCGACGTGACCAGTGCCGGCCACAGCGGCTACACGGGCAACGACGCGAACTCGAACGCGGTGCACTCGCTCAAGGTGCAAAGCCCGATCCACGGCGCTCTGGTGCTGACCGGGAACCTGAGCCACACCTTCGCGGGCTCGGCGTCGGGCGGCTACACGATCAAGACGACGGGGACCCTCAAGGACGCCGCGGCGGGCGTGCAGCTCGACGTGAACGTCAATGACAAGCGCAGCGGAACCACGCAGACCGTGACGGTCACGGTGAACCTGAAGGACCTCGCGGGGGCCATGACCCAGCGGCCCTACACCGAGACCGTGGTGCTGGCGGGCTCCGGCACGCGCGGCAATCACGCGTTCCAGCAAACGCGGAGCCTGACCGACTGGAGCGGGATCACGCGCTCGACGACGGCAAGCAGCAATGTGCAGTGGACGATGGCGAATGGGATTCTCGGTTCGGTGCTGACCAACGCCAACATCCAACGCGACTTCCCGATCGTGCCCAACATCCAAACGGGCTCCCCCAATCCCCCCTTCACCACGGAACGCCTGACGTTTTCGTCCACCGGCACGCGCCGCGGCGACGGGTTCGACATCAAGTACGACTCGTGGGTCTCTGATTTCGGCGCCTACGGTCAGGCTGATCACCAGGGCGCGCGCATGAGCGTCACCGTGGATGACTCGGGCCAGAACTTCCAGGCCGAGCGCGTCGCGAACGTCACCTTCCCGTCTCCGTCCGGGATTCACACCGCCATCAACGTGCAGTCGTCGATGGCCGTGGATCGTGCGACGGGGAACATCGCGATCGAATCGAAGCTCTTCAATGGGGCCGTGCTGCTGGGAACCGCCACTGGCTTCATCGATCCGGCCCCGGTCGTCTCGACGGTCCAAGGCGGCTTCTGGAGCTCCCTCGGCAGCGGCCTGTGGACGGCGACGAAGTGGGTGGGCCACATCGGCGCGACGGTTGTCGTCGGTGGCGCCTGCGCGCTGGGCACCGTGGTGGTCACCGGAGCCGCGGGCATCGTGGACGTCGCCACTCTGGGTGCGGCCACGCCCGGCTCGGTCACCGCGGTCGTGGTCACCGGCGGGGGCTGCGTCTACCTCTCGAATCTCACCTACTCCGCGACCACGCCCGGTGGCTAACCGGCAACCGCCTCGGCCCTGAGGCGGACGAGGCCTGGCTGAAAGCACCCGCGCGCACGCGAGACGTGCGCGCGGGTGACTTGTTTCATCGACCCGAGCTCAGCGCCCCGCGCCGGAGTACTGCCGCACCAGGGCGTTGGCCCGCGGGTGTTGGGGCGAGAGCGTCAGGGCCTGGCTCCAGAACATCGACGCCTCCTGCATGCGGTTCTGGGCGGCGCGCACGGCACCGAGTTCCGTCAGGGCGTCCACGTTGCTCGCGTCGAGCCGCACGGCCTGGGTCAGCAGCGGCTCGGCCTCGGCGATGCGCCCCGCGAGCTCATAGAGATAGCCCAGGGCCACCAGGGCGGGCACGTGGCGAGGGTCGAGGGCCAGAACCGCCTTGTACTGGGACTCCGCGTCGGGCCCGCGGCCGATCGCCAGCAGGCGCCGCGCGTACTCCATGCGCACGCCGAGGCGGCCGGGTTCCTTGGCGAGCACCTCGTCGAACAGGGCGAGGAGCTTGTTGCGCTCGCCGCGCCTCCCGAATTCGCCGTCGAGGGAATTGAGCGTGGCGGCGTGCTCGGGGTCCACGTGAAAGGCGTCGAGCCAGGTCTGGAAGGCCTTCTCCGTGTCTCCCGAGCGTTGGTACAGCGCGCCCAGGTAGTGGCGCGCGTCCACGTTGCCCTTGCCCGGGCGCAGCTCGATGCAGCGGACTTCCAGGGCGATGGCCTCCTCGCGGCGGCCCTGCTCGCCGATCGTGACCGCCAGATTGTGGTGGGCGATGTAGCTCTCGGGCTCCACGGCGAGCACCTGCCGCCACAGGGACTCCGAGTCCTTCCAGATCCCGGTCTGGGCGTGGGCCGCGGCGCCGAGCATGGCGAAGGCGAGCGTCAGACCCGCGAGGACACCGCGCACGAGGGGATCGCGCAGTCCCGTTTGCCGGCGGCGCACCAGGTGGGTCACTCCCGCGCCGAGCAGCAGCGCGAAGGGCAGGCAGGCCACGTAGGTGTAGCGGTCGGCGGCCTTCTGCGCGCCGCTCTGGAACAGGCCCAGGACCGGCGACACCAGGATCAGGAAGGCGCACCAGGCGGCCAGGCCCGCGGGGAAGCGCCTGCGCGCGAGGAACAGACCCAACGTCAGCGCGAGCACCACGGCCATGGCGATCCCGTAGCCGCGGGCGAAGGGATCGAACTGCTCCTCCAGCTCGTAGAGCGGCGAGAGGTCCGTCGGCAGCAGGGTCTTCCACAGGTAGAAGGCGCTGCCCCAGGAGGCCTGGGCGACGCGGTTCATGAGGCCGTGTTCCTCCCAGGACACGGCGGCCAGGATCGACTCCTGGGCCCCCATGGCCTTCCAGGCGCACCAGCCGGCGAGGGGCACGAAGGGCCACATGGAGAGGGCGCTCGCGGCCAGGCCCCGCAGGGTGGCGGGCACGCGCCGCAGGGGGAACACCTCCAGCAGCACCAGCAGCGCGGGGAGCGTCATGCCCCAGGCCTTGGAGAGCAGGGAGAGCGCGTAGGCCGCCAGGGCCAGGATCCACCACAGGAATTTCCCGCCGCCGCCGTCCCGGGTCCTGAGCCAACACAGCACGCAGGTGAGCAGGAACACGGTCGAGAGCACGTCCCGGCGCTCCGTGGCCCAGGCGACGGATTCGACGCGCAGCGGGTGCACGGCGAAGAACAGGGCCGCGACGACCCCGCCGGTCCAGGCGGCCGCGGACTCCAGGCCCGGGCGGGCTCCGCTGCCCCAGTCCAGGAGCCGCGTGGCGATGCGCGCGAAGAGCAGGGCCGAGATCCCGTGAATCAGGAGGTTGACCAGGTGCATGCGCTCGGGGATCGAGCCCCACAGCTCGTACTCCAGGGCGAAGGAGAGCCAGGACAGGGGCTGATAGTGGCCCATGTGCATGGTGTCGAACATCCAGGCGATGTTCGGTTCGCTGAGCCCGCGCCAGTTGGGGTTCTTGACGAACATCCAGTCGTCGTCCCACTCCACGAAACCCTGCTGGGTCGCGCGCAGGAACGGCAGGCAGGCGGCGAGGAACAGGAGCGCCAAGAGCGAGAAGCGCAGGGCCGCGCTCGGCGCGGGAGCCAGGGAGGCCTCCGGCGGGGGAACCGGCTGTGTCCGCTGCGCGCCGCCGGGGCCTTTCGCCGCCGCGGCGCTCGGCTTCGAACGGGAGGGCTTCATGCTCGCGGCCCTAGCGGGCCTTGGCCGGCTCGCTGCCAAAGCCGGTGCGCGGCTTGGTCTTCAGGAACTTCTGCTGGATGTCGTTGTCGTCGCGCCACACGTCGCCGGCCAGAATCGAGGTGAATTCGCGCACCAGCCGATCCTCGGTGCCCGAGGCGAAGAACACGTTGCGCACCCATTCGGGGCGGTAGAAGCGCTCGATCAGGCGATCGAACGTGGTGTAGGCGACTTCGCAGCGGCGCCAGTAGTCCTCGAGGGCCAGCGCGCGCTTTTCCCCCAGCGCGGCGGAGATTTCCTGGGCCAGGAGGCGCGCGGTCAGCACGGCGATGGTGACGCCCGAGCTGAAGATCGGGTCGAGGAAGGCGCGCGCGTCGCCCACCGAGGCCGTGCGCGCGCTCGAGGGCGCCAGATTGTAGTAGCTGTAGTTGGCGATGCGGCGGAAAGGAGCGATGCGCTCGGCCCCGTCGAAGAACCGCGACAGGTAGTCCGAACCCTGGATGCAGCCCATCAGGGTCTCCTCGGCGGTCGAGCCCGGCACGGGCTTCTGCTCCACCAGGCCCACGCTGACCCGCGCGCCCGGCAGGGGAATCAGCCAGACCCAGCCCTTGCTGCACAGGAAGATCACGATGTCGCCCTCGCCCACGCCCTCGCGGGCCGTGGGGCTGTGGACCTTCGCGAAGGTGGAGAAGCTGGCGCAGCGGCCGAAGCGCTCCAGTTGCTGCACCGAGCGATTGCGGCGGCCGATCAGGGCCTGCTGGCCGCTGGCGTCCACCATGATCGCCGCGCGACAGGTGCCGAAGCTGCCGGTGAGCTCCACGTGGTCGGCGTGCTCCTTCCAGTCGTGCACCTCTTCCTGGAAGCGCACGTCGGCGCCCAGGGCCGCGGCGCGCTGGGCCACGGCGTGGTCGAAGTACTGGCGCTCCACCTGGTAGGCGTGGGGGAAGCTGCCGGGCAGGGCCTTGGCGAAGTTGATGCGCAGATTCCCCGACGAGCCCTCGTCGAGGAACAGGGCCCCCGGCTTTTTCAGCGCATAGGGCTCGCGCGACAGGTCCAGGCCGATCTCGTCGAGTGCCGGGATGCTCATGGGCAGGAGCGACTCGCCGATGTGGAAGCGCGGGAAGGCGTCCTTGTCGAAGACCACCACGCGGTGCCCGCGCTTGCGCAGGAAGCCCGCCAGGGCAGAGCCCCCGGGCCCGGCGCCGATCACGGCGACCTCGGTTTCGATCCGCGTGGACGGCGTGGGCTTGGAAGTGCCGGACGGCTGGGGGTCGAGCTTCATGATCCCTCGAAACGGCGGAAGACGAGCGATGTGTTGACGCCCGCGAACGCGAAGTTGTTGCTCATGGCGTACTGCATGGGGAGGCTGCGACACTCGCCGCGCACGTAGTCGAGTTCGCCGCAGCGAGGATCCACGTTCACCAGGTTGAGCGTGGGCGCGCACCAGCCCTCGCGCATCATTTGAATCGTGATCCAGGCCTCCAGGGCGCCGCAGGCCCCGAGCGTGTGGCCCAGGGCGCCCTTGAGCGTGCTGACCGGAACCCGCGGGCCGAAGACGCGCGCGGTGGCGGTGCTTTCGGCGATGTCCCCGTGCTCGGTGCCCGTGCCGTGGGCATTGACATAATCGATGTCGGCGGGCTCCAGGCCGGCATCGGCCAGCGAGAGGCGCATCACCTGCTCCATCCCGTCTACTCCCGGGTGGGTCATGTGCTCGCCGTCGCAGTTGGTGGCCCAGCCCACCAGTTCGGCGTGGATCCCGGCCCCGCGGGCACGGGCATGATCCAGGGCCTCCAGCACCAGGGTCGCCGCGCCCTCGGAGACCACCAGCCCGTCCCGTCCCGCGTCGAAGGGCGCCGGCGTCTTCGTGGGCGCGTCGTTCTTGGTGGACGTGGCGAACATGATGTCGAACACCGCGGCATTGACCACGTGCAGTTCCTCGGCGCCGCCGGCGACCATCACGTCCTGGGCGCCGCTCTGGATCGCCTCCAGGCCGTAGCCGATGCCCTGGCTGCCGGAGGTGCAGGCGCTGCAGGTGGGCACGATGCGGCCGCGGATGGCGAAGAACTGGCCCAGGTTGGCGGCGGCCGTGTGGCTCATCAATTGAATGTAGTCGTTGGGAGAGATCTCCTTCAGCGACAGTTTCTGCATGATGTTGCGCGCGTACACCTCGATGGCGGGCGGGCTGCCGGAGGTGGAGCCGTAGGCGATGCCCGTGCGGCCCCCGTGAAGCACGGACGCCTCGTAGAGGCCCGCGTCCCGCAGGGCGAGCTCCGTGGCCCGGGCGGCCATCTGGGCCACTCGGCCCATGCCGCGGATGCGCTTGCGGGGATAGTCCGCGGGCAGGGCGAAGTCCGCCACGGCGCCGCCCAGGCGCGTCTTGAGGCCCGTGAAGATGTCCCAGCCCGGTTGCACCGAGATGCCCGAACGCAAGCCGATCAGACCCTGCTGCACGGTGGGCCAATCGCTGCCCAAGGGGCACAACCCCGCCATGCCGGTGACCACCACGCGACGCTTCACACCATGCCCCCGTTGACCGAAATCACCTGCCCGGTGACGTAGGAAGCCCGCTCGGAAACCAGGAATCCGACCACCGCGGCCACTTCCTCGGGCTTGCCGAAGCGGCGCAGCGGGATGCGCTCGACGATCTGTTCCACCGGCAGGCCCGAGGTCATCTCGGTCTCGATCAGGCCCGGTGCGACGCAGTTGACCGTGATGGCGCGCTTGGCGAGCTCCTGGGCCAGGGCCTTGGTGGCGCCGATGATGCCCGCCTTGGAGGCCGAATAGTTGACCTGGCCGCGATTGCCAGCGATGCCCGAGACCGAGGACAGGGTCACGATGCGCCCGCCGGAGCGACCCTGGACCATGGGCATCACCAGGGGCTTCAGCACGTTGTAGAAGCCGTCGAGGTTCGTGTGCAGGACCTTGTCCCAGTCGTCCCCGGTGAGCGCGGGAAAGGGGCCGTCCGCGGTGACGCCCGCATTGCAGACCACGGCCCAGAAGGGTCCGTGCAGGGCCACGTCCTCCTCCAGGCGCGCGAGGCAGGCGGCGCGATCGGCGATGTCGAAGAACAGCGAGCGCGAGCCGGCGCCCAGGTCGGCCAGCAGCCTGGCGCTCTCCTGGGCGGCCGGGGAATCCCCGCGGGCGTGGAGCGTGACGTCCAGGCCGTTCCTGGCGAGCTCCAGGGCAATGGCCCGGCCGATGCCGCGGCTCGATCCGGTGACCAGGGCGCGACGCTTCATGCCTTCTGCCTTTCGAGGAGGTCCTTCAAGTCGTGGGGACTGTAGGCGGAAAGCTCGCATTCGGCGAGCAGCAGGCCGCTCGCGCGGTCCTGGACGCGGCATTCGAAGCTGGCCAGCTCGCCGTCGTCCCAGGCGACCTTGGCGCTGACGAGGAGCTCCTGGCCCGGTGCGAAGGCGGACACGTGGAACGTCGCCTTGCGCGAGCCCAGGAGGAACCCCAGGCGGATCGGATTTCCCCGGTCGCGCTCCTTGATTCCCGAATGGGCCGCGGCGCACTGGGCCATGTACTCCAGGGCCACGTGGGCCTGGATGGAGCCGTCGCTTCCGGCGAAAGGCGCCCCAGGGCCGATGCGCACCGCGCAGGTGGTGTGCTTCTCCCCGTGGTCGACGATCGAATCCAGCAGCACCATCGGCGGCTTCTGGGGCAGGACGTCCAGCAGGCTCCAAGCCGCGCCGGTCACGGGGCGAGTGTTTCCGCGCGGACCGTCGTGACCTCGAGGGTGTACTGCTGCTCGAGTTGCTCGAAGAGCAGCGTGCCCACCCAGGGTGCCCCGCGGTCCTTCATTTCCAGCGAGTAGGTGACCTGCACGACGGCCGACTCGCCGCGACTCCAGGTCCTCCCCAGGCCCCCCGACTGGGTCTGGATCAGGCGGGCTTCGAGCCCGTCGATCTTCGGCTCCGGCCACAGCGCCAGCTGCAGGTCGGCGAGGATCCGTGAGGGCTCCGCCGGCAACTGGGCGCCCGGTGAGACGTCGATCGACAGCTCCTCGTCCGACAGTTCGATGGTGAACGCCCGCGTGTTGAACGGGGTCATGCCGACCAGCACCAGGCGCTGGGGGTCGACCTCCAGCAGGCAGTGGAACGTGAACTCGCGCTCGCCGTGCTTCGCCACGACGATCTGCTCCAGGGAGATCGACCGGCCCAGCGCGGAGGGCGGCAGGAGGTCGAACGTCGCGTCCCTCGCCATCGGGATGTCGCACACCCGCAGACCCGGCGCCCGACAGGCGGGCTGCAGCAGGAGGCAGAGAGCGCAGAGGATCCGGAGAATCGTCACGGGTGGCCGGGCCGCAAGGCGCACGTGGAGGAACGGAGGCTGGACAGGGGGGGGGAAGGGGAAAGCGAGCACGATTCCGAGGCTGACGCTCGCCCTGGAGCCACCACCGCAGGCTCGGCCAACCCACTGCCTTCGTATGGTCGACAAAGCCGCCAGCGCCGTCAACACCGCGGCGCCGCGAGAGCCCCATTCCCCCTGTCCTCCGAAGCGGTGGGAGCGCCAGGCGTCCGGTGGCCGCCCGCCACGTCGCGTCGCGGGGTGCTCGCGGGGGCCCCCGGCGTCAGGGTGCAGCCCATGGGGCGCGTGTGCAGGGCCGGCATTGCACGGCAGGGTCGGTGTGCGCCGGGGGAGCGCACCGCGCGGGCGTCACTGCTTGCCCGTGCCGAAGCACTGGCTGCACGTGTCGCGCGTCCCGTGGACCCAGCGTGTGCCCGTGCGCGGAGAGGGAGGGCTGGTCGGGTCGCTCGGCTCGCAGTCCGCGTACGACTCCCAACGGCCGCCACCGTAGACCGAACCGGCGCCGGCAGACGAAAGGGAAGGCGGGGTCCGTGCGCGAGCGAGGCGGGTCGTGCCTACTCCTCGACGGCGATGGCCGCCAAGACTTCGATCTCCACCTCGCGGGCACGGACCCGTTGACCCGCGCGGATTCGGCAGGACTTGCGCAGCTCTCTCGCACCGTCCACCAGAACTTCTCCAGCGGCAATCAACGCCTTGGCCTCACCGCCGCTCGAACAAAGGCCCTCGACCTTGAGCAGACTGTGCAGCTCGATGGAATCGTCACGCAGGCGAAATTGCCGGGTTTGCATGGTGTCGATCAGATGCCTTGAAACTGGTGGTGGCCGAGAATGGCGCGTTCGAACTCGAGTCGTTGCTCAGGTTGCATTTGCAGGGGAAACCTGGCGGTCGAGCGGTCCCATTTGCGGAGCCACTCCGCCGACAACCATTCATGACGGTCGCTCGATCCCTGTCGGTAAGCCGCGGGCGTGAGCGCGATCGTGGTCTCCGCCTTCTCGCCGGCCCTGCGCCCCTTCGCGACGTAGAAGCCCGCCGCGAGCAGCGCTGCTCGATTGGCGGTCGAGCACGTGTAGGTGTAGAGCTCGGTCGCGCGCCCGGCACAGGCGGCATGGATCCCGCAAAACGTGTTCAGTGTCCAGGGGTCGCCGGAGGTCTTCGACGAGAACATATCGTAGAAGATCAGATCGGGCGGGAGCGGCGCCTGCGGAATCGTCGCGGGGAAATCACCCGGTACGAGAATCCAGCTCAACCCGACGTGGAGACGCGACTGCCAGCGTCCTTGCGCGAGGATGCCCGCCGGGCCGGCGTGTCGCAGGTAGGGAAACTCGTGCTGGAGCCGCAGCGCCAGTCGCAACGGATCGAGGTCGTTCTCGAAGCTGATGATTTGCAGTGGGCGAACGGGACCCGCCGCGGCCTGCTCCTCGTAGCACCGGATGGCGGCCATCGCGTTGGCCGCGGCGCCCAGCCCGACGTCCCAGAGCACCAGCGCAACAGCATCGGGCGCGTCCTCGTCCGCGGCGGGCCGCAGGCGGGCCGCGAGGTTCGACTGTTCGACGTACAGACCGCGGGCTTCGTCCATCGGCGCCGTGCGAGAGTGCATGATCTCGCCGGAGGAGACCTGGCGTATGCTCGAGAATCCCTCCCAAGCCGTGTGCACTTCGTAGTCGCCCAGTGTGCGCGGGTTCCTGCGCGCCGACTTTTGGGGGACGGTGGGATGATCCAGGTCCGGGGCGTGCAGCACCGTGCGCTTCTCGTGATAGAGCTCCAGGAACCGATCGCCGAGGATGCTCGCGCGGATGTCGCGCATCAACTGATGGTAGAAATAGAGGTTGTGCTGGCCGAGCAACTGCCAGCCCAGCGACTCGCCGGTCTTCGCCAGATGATGCAAGTAGGCTCGAGAATAGCGTGCGCAAGTCGGGCAGCTGCAGTTGGGATCGAGCGGCGCGTCGGCGAACTTGTAGACGCCGCGACGAACTTGCAGGTGGCCTCGGGAGGTGAAGGCCGTGCCTCGCTGGGCGAACTGCGTCGGGATGATGCAGTCGAACATGTCCACGCCGCGATGGACCGCTTCGAGCATGTCCAGCGGCGTCCCCACGCCCATCAAGTACCGCGGCTTGTCGGTGGGCAGCAGCTGCGCGGTGAACTCGCACAGGTCCTCGCGCTCGCTTTTCGCTTCACCGACCGCGAGACCGCCGATGGCGAAGCCGTCGAAGGAGAGCTCGCACAGCGAGAGTGCGCTCTCTCGCCGCAACTCTTGGAAGAGCGCACCCTGCACGATGCCGAACAGCGCCTGTGGTGACTCGCCGCGCGCCGCGAGACTCCGCGCGGCCCAGCGCTGCGTGACTCCCAGCGCCGCTCGCGCCGACTTCTCGTCCGCGGTCGAGGGGATGCACTGATCGAGCGCCATCATGATGTCGCTGCCGATCGCGGCCTGCGTTTCGATGCTGAGTTCCGGGCTGAGCAGAATCGTGCGCCCGTCGATGTAGCTTTGGAAGAGTGCGCCCTGTTCGCTCATCTCGCGCGAGTGGGGCAACGAGAAAATCTGGTATCCGCCGGAATCGGTCAGCACGCCGCGTGTCCAGCTCATGAACCCATGGACGCCGCCCAGGCGCCGAAAGACCTCCGGCCCCGGCCGCAGCAGCAGGTGATAGGTGTTCGCCAGCAGGATCTGGGAGCCCGCGTCCTCGAGCGTTTGCGTCAATTGCGCCTTGACGGTCGCTTGGGTGCCCACCGGCATGAACAGGGGCGTCTGCACCACGTTGTGCGCCGTTCGAAAGGTCGCCGCCCGCGCCCGGGAACCGCTGGCCTGGGCGTCGAGACGGAAGTTCAGGCGCGCGCCGGTCACTGAAGTTGGCCCATGGATGTTCCTCCACGATATCGTCCGGACACGACGGACGGATGCGCGAGTCGCACAACGTCCCCTCGAGTCGCTGCGAGCCCGGCGCGTCGTGCGAGCTAGCTCTCGGCTCGATGGCCGAGGAGACCGCGGCTGGGCACCGCCGAGTGGGCCGTAGCGCAACCGTGGGGGCTCGCAGCGAGCGGCCGGCACGTGCCGGGAGGCGTGCTGGGCACCAGGATCGTCACGGGCTGCCCCTCGGCCCGGCCGACCTCGAGGCGCTCAGGCTGGACAGGGGGGAGAACAGGAACGCGAGCACGATCCCCAGGCTGACGCTCTCTCCCAGCGCCCACAGGGGCGGGGCCAGGCTCGTGCTCATCAGCCCGAAGGCCATCACGGTGGTCAGAACGGAGAGCAGGACCGCGAACAGGGCCGTGGCCTCCGACGTGCCATGCTCCGCGAAGATCACGCCGTAGTCCACCGCGAGGCCCAGAACCAGAAGCAGCCCCAGCAGGTGGAACAACGTGAGGCTGGAGCCGTCGAGGGACAGGAGGAACAGGGTCAGGCCCGCGGAGAGCACGCAGGGCAACATGACCCTCAGGCCGTTGGCCGGGCCGAAGCGCAGGACGAGGGCGATCAGCACGCCGACGTAGGCCAGGATCACCAGGCGCGTGCTGTGGATCCGGTAGCGCTCCACGAGTCGCGACAGGTCGCGCACGGTGTCCACCCAGCGCACGCCCGGCAGGTGGGCGAGCCGCGCTTCCAGACCCGCGGCATCGGCGAGGCCGCTGAGCAGGATCATGGCGCCGTGACCCCGCGACGTGGCCCCGAGCCACAGGGGCCGCAGCGGTTCCGAGGCGGGGCTCGCGAGCCACGCGGCGGGATCGATCTCCGCGGCCGGGGGCTGCGACAGGGACTGCACCAGCCGGTCGACCACCGCGGTTTCGAAGCCCAGCTCGTCGAGTTCGGACCGCAGCAGGGCCTCCTCCGAGAGCAGGGCCTTCGCCAGTAGCGCCCGATCCTGATGTTGACGCGCGAGGGAAGGCAGGAAGCGCGAAACGTCCCGGGATCCGGAGAGGAGCCCGTCCGCCACCGACCCCGTGACGACGGCGGACGCGGCCTCCAGGCGCTCCAGGGTCTCCTGCTCGCTCGCGCCCTCCACGAGCACGAAGCGGCTGTCGTCCGCCCGGCCCGCGACCTCGCGCACGAACTGGTCCTCCACCAGCAGCAGCGCGGGCGTCGATTGGAACTTGCGCACGTCGTCCTGGAAGGTCAAGCGCAGGGGCGCGGCCACGCTGATCAGCACCAGCACCAGCAGGGCGGCGCGGGCGATCCACAGCCTGGAGAGCCGCCGCCACAGGTCCAGGAACCTGCCGCACTGCACGTGCAACCAGGGCGGTTCCGTCAGCCGATGGGGGCGCTTCAACAGCAGGGGATACCAGCACACCACCGTGGCCCAGGCGCCGATCAGGCCCACCGAGGAAAACAGGGCGAACTGCCGCAGCACGGGAAAGGGCGTGAAGTACAGGCCCGAGAAGCCCAGGACCGAGGTCAGCACGCCCAGGCTGATGCCGGGCAGGATCTCGGCCATGCTGCGTCGCGCGTCCCAATCCCGTCCCGCCAGGCGATGGGCGGCGAAGTAGTGCAGGGCGTAGTCCACGCCCAGGCCCGTCAGGCTCGTGCCGAACACCAGGGTCAGGAAGTGCACCCGCTCGAACGCCAGGAACGTGGCCGAGAGGGCCGCGGCCGTGCCCACCGCGATCGGCAGGAAGGACAGCAGGAAGGGCGCCAGGGACCGGAACGCCAGCAGGATGAAGAGGGCCGTGCCCACCAGGGAACCGGTGCCGATGAACCCGATGTCCTTTTCCATCGACTGCCGCACGTGGGCCGCGAAGCGCGGCACGCCGGTCAGCACGAGCCTCGCGCCGGGAATGCGCTCCGCGACGCTCCGCGAGGCCTGCTCCACGGCGTCGAGGGCGGCCCGCTGACCGGCGGCGTCGAACGGATCGGCCGCGGTCTCGCAGGAGAGCAGGGCCCAGGTGTCGCCTGCGTGCCGGGACAGCACGTAGCCGTCCGAGGCGTCGAACCCCGCGCCCGCGGCGGCCCAGCTCTGGGCCAGGTCGGCGTAGAAGAGCAGCGGGTCCTGTTCCAGGAGGCGCGAGTACAGCGACGACGTGGGGCCGGAAAGCAGCGAGCGCACGCGCGCCACCAGTTCTTGGGGGCCGGCGCCGGCCTCGAGCTCGGTCCGCAACCGCGGCGAGAGCATCTGCTCGCGCAGGGGGAAGTAGAGCTCGAAGTAGGCGCGCTCCACGGCCGGATCCAGGGCCCCGTGCACGCGGGTGAACGTGTTCGAGGCCAGGAGCTCCCGCTCCACGAACGCCGCGGCGGCCAGGGCCTCCTCGCGCCCAGTGTGTCCCACGACCACCAGGAGACCGCGCGCGGCGCGTCCGGAGAGCTGCTGGGTCAGCTCGTGCAGCGCCGGATCCTGTTCATCCGGGGGCAACAGCGCGAGCACGCTCGATTCCAGGTGCAGGCCGCGGCTCCACTGCAGGCCCAGGCCCGCCAGGATCAGGACGACGCACAGGCTCCACAGCGTCCCGAGCGCCCGGTGCCTGGGGCGAGCGGTCTCAGCCATCCCACTGGAACCAGCGCTTCTGCTCATCCTCGCTGAGTTCCTTGTCGGTCACCACGGCGGTGAAGCGCGTCAGCGTGCGGTCGCCGTTGGTTTCGATCACGGAGAGGGACTCGAACGCCGCGCCCTTGCCGGTGACCACCAGGCTCGCGATGAACTTCGACAGCGGCGCCTTTCTCGGCACGAAGCCCATGGTCCAGCTCTCGGCGCTGCCCTCGAAGTAGATCTCGAACTGCTCCGCCAGGGCCTGGTCCTGGCCCGAGAACACCAGCAGGAAGGCCGCCACGAAGCCCTTGGCCAGGGGCTGCTTCTCCACGTCCACCCTCTCGACGCGGCCCGAGGCGTCCCGCTGTGAAAGGCGCGCGGGCGTCACCAGGAGTTCCTGGACGAAGGGCTTCTGGGTCGCGCGGTACAGGCCGTGCCGCGCGGAGAAGACCAGCGTGCCCGAGGCGGTGAGCGGCCGCTTGAGCACCTTGATGCGCTTTTCCTCGTTGAATTCGCTGCGCACGCACTTGGACTCGCGCAGGGCCTTGTTGACGGCGCTGAAGGCCGCGCTCGGGCGGGCGAGATCCACGGGATGGGAGAGCACCGCCGGCCTGGCGTCGTCCTGTGGCGCGCCCGCGCCGGGGGACGCGGCCGAGAGCAGCACGGAGCCCAGGCAGGAGACGAGCAGCGCGACCCAGGAGGCAGGAATCCGCTGCAAAACCTTCACCGCCGGCCCTTGGACGAGCCCGTGGACGCGCCCGTGGGGGACGCCGGCGCGGGGACTTGGCCCACGGCCGGTTCCGCGCCGCGCGACCACTCGCGGGCCTGGATGCGCTCCACCAACCGCGCCAGAGTGCGGTCCAGGGGCCGGTCCTCGGTCAGGTGCGCGAAGTCCTCGCGCACGGAAGCCGCCAGCTCCGCCGCGTGGCCCGAGAGGGAGGAGCGCTCCAGCTCGCCGCGTTGGATGCGCAGCTCGACGCCCTGGACCACGGCCAGCAGCTGGGCGGCCAGCACCTGTTCGGTGAGCTCCAGGACGCGCACGGCATCGCGGGCGGAGATGGTCCCCATGCTGACCTTGTCCTGGTTGTGACACTCCGTGGAGCGCGAAAACACGCTCGCCGGCATGCACAGCTTGAGGGCCTCCGCGGTCCAGGCCGAGGCCGCGATCTGCACCGCCTTGAGGCCGTGATTCACGCTGGCGCGCGCCGGATCGGCCCCCGACAGGTTGGCGGGCAGGCCGCGGTTGGTGCGCGTGTCCACCAGCAGGGCCAATTGCCGATCGAGCAGGTCGGCGACGTTCGCGACCGCCGTCTTCAGCGTGTCCATGGCGATCGCCACGTGGCCGCCGTAGAAGTGGCCGCCGTGCATCACGCGGTCCTGCTCGGGATCCAAAAGCGGGTTGTCGTTGGCGCTGTTGAGCTCGGTCTCCACCAGGCTGCGCACCCAGGGCAGCGTGTCCCCCAGCACACCGATCACGTGGGGGGCGCAGCGCAGGGAGTAGGGGTCCTGGATCGGATTGGCCTCGTCCTTGCGGGTCCAGCGGGCTCCGCGCAGGGATTCGCGGATCAGGGCCGCGGAGCGCTGCTGGCCCGGGTGGGGCTTGAGCTCGAACAGCCGCTCGTCGAAGTGGTCGGGATTGCCGCGCAGGGCCAGCACCGCCAGGGCGGAAATGCGGCTCGCGAGCTCCATCACGTGCTCGGCGCGGGCGAAGGCGAGGCAGGCGAGGCCGGTCATGGCCGCCGTGCCGTTCATGATCGCCAGGGCCTCCTTGGGGGCGAGTTCGATGGGCTCGATGCGCGCCTCGCGCAGGGCCACGGCCGCGGGGACGGTGGCTCCCCGCCAGAGCACCTCGCGCTCGCCCACCAGCACCGCCGCCACGTAGGACAGCGGCGTCAGGTCGCCGCTGGCGCCCACGGAGCCCTCCTCGGGGATCAGGGGCAGGACGCCTTCGTTGAGCAGCGAGCACAGCCGCTCCAGGAGCACCACGCGCACGCCGGAGAAGCCGCGCGAAAGGGACGCGATGCGCGCCGAGAGGATCGCGCCGGTGGCCTCGGGGGAGAAGCTCCGGCCCAGGCCGCAGCCGTGGTAGCGCGTCAAGTTGAGCGGCAGGTCGCGCACCAGGTCCTGGGGCACCGCGCGCGTGCACGAATCCCCGTAGCCGGTGTTGACCCCGTAGACCACCGTGCCCGACTCGATGCGCCGCTCGATCAGCGCGAAGCCGGCCTCGATGCGCGCGCGCCAGGCGGGGTTCGAGGGCAGGGCGATGATCGCGCGACCGCGCGCCAGCCGCACCACGTCCTCGATGGTGAGGTTCCTTTCCCCGACGGCGACGATCGAGTCCGCCGGAGCCGGCGCGGCGGCGGTGGCGGTGGCGGTGGGGGCGGTCGGGCCGCCGCCTTGGGGAACTCTGGCCTTCATCTCAGGTGCCACGGGCGCGTTCCTGCGCTGGGGAAGCGGTCAGGGGATCGGCCGGGGATGCCGTGGGCCGCGCCGGGTCGGCGCGCCAGAACGCGTAGAAGTTGAACCACTGCAAGGGCGTCGCGAGGCAATGGGCCTCGAGTCGTTGAACATACCGATCCAGCCAGGCCTGGAGGTCCAGGCCCCGGCGGTCGCGATCCAGCAGGATACGCTCCGCGAAGGGTTCCAGGCAGACCTCATAGGTCAGCCCCTCCCGGTGGCGGGCGATCAAGAGCAGGACGGGGCATTCCAGCAGGTGGGCGATCCAGTAGGGCCCGAGGGGGAAGGCCGCCGGGGCCCCCAGGAAGGCGGACCGGCCGATGCGCTTCTCGCTGGAGAGTTCGGCCCGGTCGGCCAGGATCGCCACCAACTCCCCGCGGGCCACGGCGGCCTGCATTTCGATCACGAATTGGACCGAGCCGGGCTCGATCCCGATCACCTTGAACAGCAGGTCGGGATCCAGGGAACGCATCACCGCGTCGAATTTGCGCGCCTGGGCCGTGAACATCAGGAAGTTGACCGGCACGTGGCGTTCCTTGGCCAGGGCGCGCATGACCTCCATGTTGCCCAGGTGCGCCCCCAGGAGCAGGGCGCCGCGCTTCTCCGCCAGCAGCTTGAGCACCTCGGGCCGCTCGGGAAACTCCACCTTGAAGCGCCCGCCGAGGCCGCCCCAGAACGCCGCGCGGTCCACCAGACTGCGGCCGAAGGCACGGAAGTGCATCCAGCTGCGCCACAGGTTCGCCGGGCCGCCCAGGGCGCGCCGTCCCTCGACGGTGGCCGCCACGCGCCGCAGGTAGTCCCGTGAGGCTCCGCGGGCGCGCCCGTTGGACAGGAAGTAGAAGAACACCACCGGCTCGGCGATCAGCCGCGCCGCGCGCACGCCGAACAGGCGGAGGCAAAGCACGACGAAGCGCATGCCCAACACCGAACCGCGCTCCGCTGTCCGGTTCCAGGTCATGCCGGGGGCTTCTCCGGGCGCAGGCGGCGCCTTTCGAAGCGCGAAAGGGCCCAACCCGGCAGGCGCGCCAGCATGCCGAAAAACAGCCGAGTGTGCATCCAACTGATGCGCGCGTTGTCGCGCAGCATGTTGAAGTGGGAAATCCCGTCGGCGGGGTAGCGCACGCGCGTGGGCACGTTGACCATGGGCGCGCCCCACCAGGCGAGCCGCACGGCGATTTCCGGGTCGAAATCCATGCGCGTGCGCGGCCTGTAGGAGCCCACGACGGCGTTGGTGGCCTCCAGGGGATAGCAGCGAAAGCCGCACAGGGGGTCGGCGATGGCGAAGGACAGGGTCTCGATGTGGACCCAGAACCGCGAAATGCGCCGGCCGTAGAGGCGGGCCTTGGGCGCGCTCTCGTCGAAAATCGGGTCCCCGAGGACCAGCGCCCCCGGGTTCAGGCGCGCCGCCTCCAGGAAGCGGGGCACGTCCGCCGTGGCGTGCTGGCCGTCGGCGTCGAGCACCACCGCGTGGGTGAAGCCCTCCTTGCCCAGGATCGCGAACCCGCGGATCAGCGCGGCCCCCTTGCCGCCGTTGACCGGCAGGTGCACCACGCGCACGGAAGGCTCGCGGCGCACCAATTCGGCGAGCTGTGTCCGCGTCGCCTCCCCGCTGCCGTCGTCCACCACCAGGACCGGGAGGCCCTGGGCCAACAAGGGTCCCACCACGTCGGCGATGGTCCCGCCGTGGTCGTAGATGCCGATCAGGGCCGCCGGGCGGAACATCAGGGCGCGGGGGCGGGCTCCGGTGCCGGGGCCGCCGTGGCGAAGATCACGCGGCCGGAGGAAAACTCGCCCGCCTCGTTCCACAGGCGGAAGCGCACCTTGGCGGGGTCGGCGGCGTGCTCCAGCCGCAGCCGGAAGCGGGCCTTGCCCACCAGGATCTGCTTGAACTTCAGGGCCTCGATCCCGCGCAGGGGAAGGTCCGCCCCGCTCCACTGTCGGGCCCAGTCGAGGACCCACTGCAGCTGCACGACTCCGGGCACCACGGGGAACCCGTCGAAGTGCCCGCGCATGCACCAAAGGTCCGCGGGGACCTCCAGTTCGAGCTCCAGGGCTTCGGGGCCCCGTTCCCGCACGGCGAGCACCTTGGCCTCCAGGGGGCCGGCATGGGCGGCGGCCTGGGCCGGCTCTCCCCCGCCCGGCTCCGGCGCGAACAAAGCCCGCAGGGCCCCCAGGCCGACCTTGCCCTGGGCGTCCTCCGGCAGGCGATCCACGAACCGCCACGCCCGCGGCAGGGCCGTGGCACGGAAGAAGGACTGCAGGTGCGTCCGCAGGAGGGACGCGAGGCCGGTCTTGCCCCGGGAGCCCAGGAGCTCCCGCCCCGCCGCCGAGGGAACCACCGCCGCGGCGATGCGCACGGTGCCCGTCCGCTCCAGGGTCAGGGCCGCCGCCGCCGCCACGGCGGGGTGGGCGCACAGGCGCAGCTCCAGCTCGGCCAGGGAGACGCGCTCGTCGAAGAGCTTCACGATGCGGTCCGCCCTGCCGAGGAGCAGGAAGGCTCCGCCGGGCAGCAGCTCGATGGCATCGCCCGTGGGGACGCCGTGGGGGTCGCCCGCGGGCTTCGACGTCACGGTCAGCAGGCCGTCCCGGGCCTCGACCGCCACCCCCGGGAAGGGGCTCCAGGCCGGGCCGCCACCCGGACCCTGCCGGCGCCAGGCGATGCCCCCGGTTTCCGTGGAGCCCAGCACCTCCAGGGGGGAGAAGCCCAGCTCGCGTCCGAAGCGCGCCGCGGTGGCTTCGTCGAGGGCCCCCCCGGAGGAGAACACCTCCACGCAGGGGCCCCGCAGCTGGCCCAGGTCCAGGAGCTCCGGCAGGCGCTTCAGGTGCGCCGGGGAGCCCACCAGGACGCCGCGTTCGCCGCCCGCGAAGGCGTGCTCCAGGAGCGCGGGATCCACCACCGTGCCGTCGGCGAAGGTCCGCCCGGCGCACAGGGGCCACAGCACCCGGAACAGGAGCCCGTAGATGTGCTGGAACGAGACCGTGCCGAGCACCCGGGCGCCTCCCAGGCTGGCACCGAACTGGTGCTCCAGCGCCTCGATCTCGGCCTCCAGCTGCGTCAGGGTCTTGGAGACGGTCTTGCGGTTGCCCGTGGAACCCGAGGTGCACAGCTCCACCGCCGGCGCGGCGTGATCCAGGGTCCGGAAAGGGGCTCGAACGGGGCTGGGATGCGCCGCAGGGCCCTCCCGCGGGCCGTCCGCCAGGATTGGGACCCGGCGGGGGGCCGGTCCGGCGGGCGGCGCCTCCAGGGGCCGGTCCGCCAGGCACCCCGCGGCCGAGGGGAGCAGCTCCGCCAGGGTGCCCGGCTCGAGATTGGGCGGCATCACCGCCACCGAGCCGTGCTGCCAGAGGGCGAACAGGCCCACGGCGCAGGCCCAGGCGCTCTCCGTGCACAGGACCCAGCGGCCCCGCGGCTCCCCCCGGAGGGCGCCCACCAGCCGGGCCACGTCCTCGAGGAAGCGCGCCGAATCCAGGACCCCCGTCCCGCGGCCGCAGAGGACCCGGGCGCCGTGCCGGGACTCGGCGGCCTCCAGGACCAACCAATCCCTGAGGGTCCTCACCGCGGCCCCCCGGGGGCTTCCCGCGGCGGGAACAGGCGGCGCAGCAGGGCGTCGGTCGGCGCGCCGAGGTAGCGGCGAAAACGGTAGTGCCGGTAGACGTACTCGGAGGCGAACAGGAGGCCCACCAGCAGGTACGAGACGAGCCCGGTGTAGGCCGTCCACTGGGCCGCCGTGCCCCACAGGGCGAAGGCCGCGATGGCGGCGGCGTTGAGCAGGAAGAACCCGCACCACAGGCGCGTCACCGAGCGGCAGTAGGCGATTTCCGCGGGCGAAAGCTCCTCCGTCTGCAGCCGGGCCAGAGTCTCGACGAGGCTGGGTCCCTTCCAGAGCGTCGCCCCGAAGGTCGCGAGCAGCGACAGGTTCACCAGCGCCGGCACCAGGAACAGCGAGCGGGGATCGTTGGACAGGGCTCCGATCAGGGCCGCTCCGGCGCCCAGGCACAGGATGGGGAGGAACAGCCCGCGCCGCAGCAGGGGCAGGCGCTCGCGGGCCGCGAACGACCGCAGGAGCAGGACCGTGCCCACGAACAGCCAGATCAGCCGCGCATCAAGCCAGGCGAGCCCCGCGTAGACGAGCAGCGGGTACGCCAGGAAGAAGGCGACGAACAGCCATTTCATCCCGGCCGCGCCGAGTTCGCGCCGCTTTCCACCGCGGAATGCTGGTGATTCCAGAGCAGTTCCACGATGTCCTGGACCGTTCGCAAGGAGCGCAGGTCCGGGCCCTTGAACTCGAATCCGACGCGCTTCTCCAGACGCACGGCCATGTCGATGGCGTCGATGCTGTCGAGGCCCAGGTCCTCGACCAGTCGAGTCTCGGGCGCGAGCTTCGCCTTGTCCAGAGCGAACATCTCGGCGAGCGTGGCCGTCACTTCCGCGTGAATCGCCTCTTTGCTGGTGGACATGGCTCTAGGCGCGTTGAACTTGCGCCGCGACGAAGGTGGCGAGGGCATCGACCGAGGCGAAGCACTCGCGGCTGAAGCCCGGCGCCTCACTGGCCTTGAAGCCGTACTTGCGCTGCAGGGCCATCACGAGCTCCAGGGCGTCGATCGAGTCCAGGCCCAGGCCCTCGCCGAAGAGCGGCGCCTTGCTGTCGATGTCGGCGGGCGCGATGTCCTCGAGCGCGAGGGAGCTGATGATCAACTCCTTCAGCTCGTGGTGGAGGGCCGGGTTCTCGGCCTGTTGCGGGGATTGTTGGCTGGTCATGGGTCGTTCGGGATCGCCGGACCGGGCCGGGACCGGGTCGCGGCCCTGCCTGGCTCGCCGAGGCGTGACTTCCCCGACAACACCCGAGGATATCAGGGGCCCCGCGGGCGGGCCAGCCGCGCGCCGGCCGCCTTGGCGCGTGCCCGCCGGGCGGAATAGACTCTGCCCCCTTGATCCAGATCGAGCGCCTCAGCTACCGCTACCCTGGGAGCGACAGCGAAGCCCTGAGCGAATTCTCGCTCAGCGTGCGGGCCGGGAGCCTGTTCGGCCTCCTGGGCCCCAACGGCTCGGGCAAGACCACGCTGGTCTCGATCCTCTCCGGCATCCTGCGGGCTCCGGGAGCCAAGGTCTCCATCGGCGGCCTCGATCTCGACTCTCACGTGCGCGAGATCCAGGCCTTCAGCTCCCTGGTGCCCCAGGAATACGCCTTCTACCCGCGCCTCACGGTGAGCGAGAACCTGCGCTTCTTTGCCGGGGTGCAACGCATCCCCGCCGAGAGCACCGCCGCGCGCATCGCCGAAGTGCTGGAGATCACCGGCCTCGCCAACACGGGCCACAAGCGCGCCGAGCATTTTTCCGGCGGCATGAAGCGCCGGCTCAACTTCGCCATCGGCATGCTCAACCGGCCGCGGCTTCTGTTCCTCGACGAGCCCACCGTGGGCATCGATCCGCAGTCGCGCAACTTCATCCTCGAGGCCGTGCGCGCGATCAACCAAAGCGGCACGACCGTGGTCTACACGACCCACTACATGGAGGAGGTGGAAGCGATCTGCGACGAGATCGGCGTGCTGGACCAGGGCCGACTCCTGGTGCAGGGGCCGCTCTCGAAGCTCCTGTCCAGCGAGGGCGGCGGACACGTGCGCGTTGATCTCGGCGTGCTCCCGACCGCGGCCCAGGCGGCGAACCTCGCGCGCCTTCCCGGCCTGCGCCAGACCGGACAGCGGCTCGAGCTCGACTCGGCGCGCGAGGCGGACTTCGAACAGCTCTTGGCGTCGATCACCGCGCTCTCCCTGCCCGTGGCCCGCGCCAAGTTCGGCCACGGCAACCTCGAAGAGCTGTTCCTGCACCTGACGAAGAAGCAGCTGCGGGACTGAGGCCCCGCTCTCGTCGCCTCGAG
>JADJQU010000009.1 GCA_016712565.1 Planctomycetota bacterium
CGGGGCCTGCGTGGCCTGCTGGGCCGTATGGCGGGCACGGGTGATCCTGCTGGGCAACGAATACGGCTTCGGCTCCGCGGAGCTCAAGGCGCCCCAGGCGACCTGATGAAGACGATCATCGAGGGCGTGCTGGCGGGCAACCTGCCTTGGGATCTGGTGGTCGCGGGCGGCGGGCTCTCCATCGGGGCCATGCTCTGCGGCGTCTCGGGCCTCGCCTTCGCGATCGGGGTCTACCCGCCTCGCCACCATGGCGCCGCTGTTCGTGGGCGGTTGCGTGCGCGCCCTGTGCGAACGCGGATCGGGCGGGGCCAAGTCGGATGGCGATCCGGGCGTGCTGGCCGCCTCCGGGCCTCGTGGCGGGCGAGAGGGCCCGGCGGGCGTCGCCATCGCGGGCCTCGTGGCGGGCAAGGTGGTGCCGCGGGCCAGCGAGGCGAGCGTGATCCTTCAGGAGAACGTCGGTGCCGTCGCGGTCGTGGTGACGATCCTGGCCGTGTGCGGTTTCCTCTACGTTTCGGGCCGCCGACGATAGGACCGGTCCGGCGGGGACAGCGCGTCAAGCTTCCCCCCTCGTTCCAGGGCGGCCAGTCCGACCCGGCCCAGCCCCCCCGGCGCCGAGGTGTGCACCAAAGTCCAGGCAGCGACTTCCCTGGGACCCTCGTAGGCTGAATCCAGCGGTTTGGGCGCACTCTAAGGGCGATGGGGTCCTGGCCCCCCCTCCGACCGGCCCCCCGCGCGGCTCGATTTCCTCCCCAGGCCCCACTCCAAGATCCCCATGAGACATTCAGGCTTGTCCTTCCTGGTCCTCCTCCTCCCCGGCCTGCTCGCCACCTCCGGCCGCGCGGACCTGATCACGTGGGGGCCGTCGCAGAACGTCGTCTCCTCGACGGAGGTGAGCACCAACGGACGCTCGTGACCGCGCGCAATCTGTGGAACGGCGCATCCGCCTCACCGATCGTCAACGGGATCACCTTCGCCGCCTACGGCCCCACCGGCTGGACCAACGGCAGCCCCTCCTCGATGAACGGCAGCACCACCGGGGACACCAACTACGACACGCTGCTGAACACGGCGCGCGCCACCAGCGAGTCGGTCTTGACCAACCCCACGGGTTGGGGCGGCCTGCGGATCGACAACCTGGGGACCCTCACCCTGGGCAGCACCTACGAGGTCCAGGTGTGGTTCTGCGACAACCGGCCGGGCACAGGGGCCGCCGCACTCAATGACCGGGTCATGACCCTGAGTTCGGCCACGGGCGCCGCCACGCTCACGGGGGGAATCGTCACCAATCTGGGCACGCTGACCCAGGGGACGCTCTCGAGCCCGCTCGAGGCCGATCCCAACAACCTGTCCGGAGCCGGCGACACCGTGTTCGGGCAGTACGCCATCGGGACGTTCACGCGCACCAGCTCGGATCAGATCTGGCTGATCGTGCAAGGATCCCACCCGGTCACCACCAACACGCTGCGCCCCCACGTCAACGCCTTCCAGATCCGCGAGGTTCCGGCGAGCCCCGCGCCGACCGTGTACTGCACGGCCAAGCTCAATTCGATCGCCTGCCTGCCCGCGATCGGATTCAGCGGGACGTCGAGCGCCACCTCGGGCTCGGGATTCACCGTCTCGGCCTCCAACGTCATCAACAACAAGCCGGGCCTCCTGATCTACACGGACGGCGGAAGGAACGCCGTGCCGTTCGCGGGCGGGCTGCGCTGCATCAACACGCCGATTCGGCGCTCGATCCCGCTCAACTCGGCCGGCAACCCGCCGCCCAACGACTGCTCCGGCGTGTACTCGATCGACATGAATGCCTTCGCGGTGGGCTCCCTCGGCGGGACTCCCGCGACGTTCCTGACCGTGCCGGGGACGCTGGTCGACTGCCAATTCTGGGGACGGGACAACGGCTTCGTCCCGCCCGACAACGCCACGTTGTCCGACGCGTTGGAGTTCGCGGTCGGAACCTGAGCACCCCAGGGCCGCGCGGTCCGAGGCACAGGGGGCCGGTCGCCTTCGGGGCGGCCGGCCCCCGTTCCTTGCTCGCCCGACCGCGCAGGGCTCGCGACGGCCACAGGAGCTCGCGCGAGACCCGTGGCGAGCCGGTCTAGCCGAACCGCAGACCGCAGCCGGGGCAGCGGGTGGGCCCGTTGGCGAACTTGCGGCCGCAGGCTGGACACTCCAGTTCCTCGGCGTCGAGGTCGAACCCCTCGGAACCCGACAGGCCCCCGCCGGGAGCGGTGCTCTCGCGCCAGTGCTGTTCCATGAGCTCCGCGGCCCGGCCCTGTTCACCGCTCGCGACCGCGAGCCAGAGGTTGGTCCCTCAGGTGCCGCAGTGTTCCTTGGGCGGGCGCACGACCTGGGCCGCGAGTCCTCCACGCACGAGCATCTGCTGCAGTTCCTTCAGGTAGTCCAGGCCCCCCTGGGCCACCACCACCCCCGCTCGCTGTTCGGGCTCCATCCGGGCCATTGTACGGCCTGCCCGAGGATCCTGTCACGGGGCCACCAGGGCACGCGGAGGCTTGGTAGCTTGGCTCCATGGTTACCCACACTTCCCGCGCGCTGCTTGCCGCCGCGCTGCTCGGGTCCCTGGCCTCCGTTTCCCGCGCCGACCGTCTCGTGACCACGGATGGTCGCGTGATCGAGGTCAAGAAGGCCCGCGAAGCCGGCGACAACTACGAACTGGTCTTCGCCGCCGGCACCGTCGTCGTGCCCAAGAAGCACGTCACCTCGGTGGAAATCGAAGGCGACATGTCCGACTACGTTCCCAAGGACGACAAGGAGCGCGATTTCCTGGCCAAGGGCTTCGTGCGCCATCAGGGCAAGTGGCTCAGCAAGCCGGCCTTCGAGGAGGCCCTGGCCAAGGCGGCGGAAGCGCGGCGGAAGCGCCTGGAGGAACTCGCCAAGCGCAGCAATTTCGACAACGGTTGGACGCTGGAGACGAAGCACTTCCAATGGCGGTCGAACACCTCCCCCGCCGTGCTGCAGCGCTATGTGGACCTGCTGGAGGCCTTCTACGACCTGATGGACACGCGCATCGGCATCAAGCCCTCGCCTTCGCTCGCGCGCACGAAGATGCAGGTCAACGTGTTCAAGCGCCAGAAGGAGATGATCCAGCACGCGGGCGATGAGGACATCGACGAGAGCGTGCTGGGGTACTTCAGCTCGTACGAGCAATCGCTCAACTTCTTCCACGACTACAAGGACCCGGCGCGCAGCGAGGTCACTGCCCTGCACGAATGCACGCACCTGCTGACCTACCTGGTGGAGCCGGACTACCTGCCCCAGATCTGGATCAACGAAGGCGTGGCCGACTTCTTCGGCTCCTGCAACGTCTCGGTCAACAAGGGCAAGACGACCCTGATCCCCGGTCGGCTGGAGGAGGACTCGATCCTCACCGTCCAGCAGGCCATCGCCGAGAAGAAGCACGTGCCCCTCGACACGCTGATGCTCAAGGACCGTGAGGAGTACGACGGCTTCCACTACGCCCACGGCTGGTCCCTGGTGTACTTCCTGCAGAATTCGCCCAAGTACGCCAAGCCCTTCAACAAGCTCTTCAAGGACCTCTACGGCCTCGATCTCAAGGAGGCCAAGGAGGAGATCCTGAACGCGGGAGACGACGACAAGTCGGGCCTGCGCAAGCGCTACCAACCCGCCGACGTGCGCGACGCGCTGGTCAAGCGCCTGGGCGTCAGGACCTGGCCGCCCTGGAGAAGGGAGTGGCTCGAATACGTGGGCGCGGTGCAGATCGAGGGCCCCGGGCACGCTTCCTGCGCGGCTACTCCACGGTGTTCTCCGGCGGCGACCTGAAGCAGGCCCGCGCCGACCTGGAGGCCGCCTTGGCGGGAGGCTACGTGACCCCCGACGTGCACTGGGCCCTGGGCTACACCCGGCTCTTGGGGGGCGACGGGAAGGAGGCGGTGCTCGAGTTCCGCAAGTCCGTGGAACTCGATCCCCTCGATGCGGTCTACCGCGCGGACCTGGCCTGGGGGCTCACCGGCTGGTGGGGTCCGGATTCCGGCGAGCTGCGTGCGCCCAAGGAGGTCCAGGACGAGGCCCTCCTGCTGTTCGGCCTGGCGGCCGAGCTCGACCCGGAGAACGACGAGTTCGCGGAGCTGGCGCGGGGCTTCGCCGAGATCCGCGCGGGCAAGTGAGCGCGCGGCGCCCGCCTCAGAAGCGCACGGTGTAGGCCAGCTTGATCGCGGCCTGCTGCGACAGCGAGTGCAGCGAGTCCGTGGACTCGCTGACGTTGGTGTAGACGAGATACAGCTCCCGGCCCGGCACCGGGATCCAGCGCCAGCGCGAATTGAGGCCGAATTCGTCGCTCTCGGAGTCCCACTGGACGAAGTTGTTCCAGGACAGGTCCGGCGTGAAATTGAAGTTGAGCCGCAGGCGCGACACCTGCGTCTGCACGTCGCCGAAGTCGAATCGGATGTCGTTCTGCTCCCACTCGGCGCCCAGGGAAACCAGGGCGCTCGGCCGCGCGGCGAGACTGGAGGTCCAGCGCAGGGACTCGCCGCCCAGGAACTCCCCGGCCGTGAAGGTGCCGATGAACGACAGCGGCCGCTTCAGGGAAGTCTCCAGCTCGATGCGCGCCGCCGTGTCGTCGTAGGTGCCCGCGGGGATCGTCACCTGGGGCGTGATCGCGAAGGGCTGTTCGAGCACCTCGCGCACCTGATCGACTTCGAGCCTCGCCTCGTCGCCCGAGTCGAAGTCGAAGCCCACGACCCGAGCCGTGGTGGACGCGGTTTCCAGGTCGTCCTGCAGGTCGGTGACCAGCGCCTGCTCGATCCCGCAGGAGATTTGGCGCACCGCGCCCTCGAGGCGCGGCTGGAAGAACACGCTGCCGTCGTAGCGCCGCACCCCGGCGCGCGGCACGAACCCCAGGGCCGGGTTGAAGTCGTCGCCGATCTGCTTGGCGGCGAGGCTCCAGCGCCAGCGGTCGTTGGGATAGCCGAGTGCCGCGCCGAATGCGCCGTCGTCGCCGCCGCCGCCCTCGCTCTCGCTCACCAGAAACCAGGCGCTCGAGGTGAAGCGCCTGCCCAGGAGCCCGCGGTTGTGGCGGAAGCTCGCGTCGGCCCCGTAGAGCAGGTTCCCCGCGTCCCGGGTCGGATCGCCGCGGGTCACCAGGGTCCCCAGGCTCCAGTGCTCGTCGAAATTGTGGGCAATGCGCGACACCAGGAGGTTCTCCCCGTCCACGCCCGACTTGGAATCCGTCTGGACGTCGAGCAAGGCGATGTCCCAGGGTCCCTGGCGGCCGGTGAGCTTGGCCCCGCCGAGGATCGGAACCTCCTCGCCCGCCGTGGAGAGTCCGATCCGCCGCGAGAAGAACGGAATCAGGTCGTTGCCCAGTCCGCCGAACTTGAACAGGCCCGAATCCTGCAGGAAGAAGTCGCGCTTCTCCGGGAAGAACAACGGAACCTCGTCAAGTTGACCTTGCGCTCGTCCACCTCGGTCTCGGCGAAGTCCGTGTTGATCGTCAGGCTGGCCGTGAGGTTGGGCGTCAGCCGGTAGAAGGCGTCCACCCCCGCGTGGCCGGTCAGGTCCTCGTCGTGTCCCGAGGCATGCTCCTCCGACAGCGTTCCCACGGCGAAGGGCACCACATCGAGCCCCACGCCCTGCTTCATTCCCGCGAGGCCTGTCAGGTCCCCGGAGCGCGAGATCTGGAAGACCTGGGCGTCCGGCGTCGGGCTGGCCCAGCGGTCGATCTCGTTCTTGCGGTTGATCGCGCGATTGATGTTGAAGCCCCAGGTCGTCGCACCCTCGGCGAAGGCCAGTGTCTTGAACGGGATCGCCATCTCGCAGGTCCAGCCCTGGGAGTCGATGGAGCACCTGCCCTCCCAGATCCCGTCCCAGGGCTTGTTGTAGTCGCCGCCGTCGCCGGTGATCAGCGCATCGCCTTTGGAGCCCGCGGGCGACATCTGGAAGTAGAAGGCGCTGCGCCGATCCAGGAAGGTGTCGATCACCATCTCCAGGCGGTCGTCGTAGTCGAGCTCCGCATCGCGCGACGGCTGGGTGGCCACGATCCCCTCCGGCTCGCGGTCATGGCAGCGAACGCCGATGTACAGGTGCCAGTCGTCGTAGAGGATGCGCACATCGGTGGCCTCCGTGGGTGGCTCCCCGGTGCGCGGCACCACCTGCGTCAGCGGGCCGATGGTCGGCGCGCTGTCCCACACCTCGGGCTCCAGCACGCCGTCGATGCGCGGAGCGACCTGCGTGCGCGTCGCCACGGCCCGCGGACGCGCGGGGAGCTCGCCCTGGATCAAGGGCAGACAGAGGGCGAGGACGAGCAGCACGGGCGGAGCAGTATGCAGAGCCCCGGGCCCCGCGCCAGGGTGCGCGGGTGCGGCCCGCGGTCGACCCCAGGGCCTCTGCGGCGGTCAGGCGGTCTGCCCCGGGGGCTGGGCCCTCTCGCGCGCGGCTACGGTTTTTTTACAGGGGCGGGCGGCGCTTCGATCTTCGTGCGCGAAGTCACTTCGGCCTCCCAACGCCAGGAGTCGTTGTCCAGCACCAGCTCCGGCTTGGTGCTCTTGGCCTCGGGCTCCATGCTCACGCGCGTGACGCGCATCCGTCGACTCTCGCTCTCGAGCTTGTAGAGGAAGTTCGCGATGTTGAGGCGCGGAAAGCCCCGGTCGCGGCTGGAGGGCTTGATCGAGTAGCGGGTGTCGAGCACGCCCTTGATGTTCTCGGCCTCCGACGGCGGGTCCACCGTGGTGTCCCCGAGCTTCACGTCGGAGCTGGCGGCAATGCGCCGAATGTAGGACACCGGATCGCTCTGGCCCTCCAGGCCCTCGCGCTCGGACTGCTTCTGCAGCACCGTGAAACGCCGCGCCTTGTTGCGCGTGTCGAGCGCCACGCGGCGCACCTCGCCCGAGAGCGCGTCCTCCAGGCCCACCCGCCGCGCGTGCAGCGTGTAGCCGTAGTAGCCCAGGCCGATCGACGACAGCAGCGAGAGCAGGATGATCCAGCGCGCCAGCGTCAGGTTGACGAAGAAGTCCTTCATCACGCACCCACCTTTCGTTCGACCTTCGACAGGTCGCAGCGCACCTTGAACGACTCGGTGTAGATGCCGCGGTTGTCCGCCGGATTGTCGGCCAGGGACTTGCTGCCGCCCTGCTCGACCTCGATCACCCAGGGTTTCTTGCGCAGTTCGCCGCAGTAGCGCTCGAAGTTCTGCGTGGCCGTGACCGAGTCCGCGGCGAAGAAGGTGAAGTCGATGGCCACCTCCACTTTGTCCGCGCCGGTGCTGCGGCCGGGCAGGTACTGGGACTTGACCTTGCGGATGCCGACGCGGCCCACCTGCTCCTCGCCCAGTTCGGTCATGACGCCCAGCGAAAGGGTCAGGGCCTCCAGGGCCGACTGGGGCATGGTCACCTCGCCGGTGTTGCCCAGGGCCTTGTCGAGCTTGTCCACCTCGATGGTCAGCAGGTTGTAGACCCGCTTGAGCTGCTCGAGGCGCGTGCGATCCGGGTCGATCTCCGGATTGTCGCGCTCGGACGCGCCCTGCTTCTTGCTCGCCGCGCGCACGGCCGCCAGGTAGTCCGTCAGCGGCTTCGGCACCTGCTCCAGGTCGCCCGGCTGCCCCTTGGCAGGGTCGCCCTGGATGTACAGGTTCACGTAGCGGCGCCACAGGTCGATGTCGCCGTCGCGCAGCTGGCCCAGCTTGGTCTCGAAGATCACGAACACCGCGAGCAGCGTGACCAGGAGCAGCGAGGCCACGGCCAAGGGCAGCTCGATGCGCTCGAAGGCTCCGGTGTACTTCAACTCCTCCCGGCGCAGGGAGGCCGGCAGGTGCACCGCGCCCAGTTGGCGCAGGGCGGCGCCGTAGGCCACGACCAGGGGCGAGGCCCCCTGGAGGGGCTGGCCCGAATCCGCCTCGAACACGTCCAGCTCGTAGACGGGCAGGTCGAGCACCTGGGTCCCGATCAGGTCCGGCAGCTCGATGCCGCAGACGTAGATGGCCTCGATGGGGTTCGAGGTGCGCGCCCCGGACACGGTACGGCCCAGCTCGCGCCGAATGCGGGAGACCGCGTGCTCCAGGAGCCGCTGCAGTTCCTCGGGCGTCTGGGGCGCGGCCACGGGCGCAGGCGGCGCGCCCTCCGCCCCCGCGGCGCTTCCCTCGGCCGCGGGCGACGACTCGGGCTCGGCCGCCGGGTTGTCGTGGGACAGGGCCCCCAGGTGAATCGCGCGCATGGAGCGCACGCGCCCCCCGTCCACCACGACCACGGCGGTGGAACCCTCGCCGATGTGCACGAGCACCTGGGCGTCGTCCACGTGGCAGATGTCCGCGCTCATGGCCGCGTTGACCATGGCGGTGGCCTCGATCTCCACCTCCAGGGGCTCGATCCCGGCCTTGGAGCACACGTCGAGGACCTTGCGCACCTCGCTCTTCGGCAGCGCCGTGACCAGGAGATCCGATTCCTTGTCGCTCTCCCCCCGGGCGGCCCAGTCCACGACCACGTCGTCGATGGCCCACTGGGGCAGCTGGCTCTCGACCTCGAACTTGATCACCTCGTCGATCTTGGCCGCGTCCGCAAAGGGCAGCTTGATCGAGCGGAAGGCCGCCAGCCCCGAGTCGATCGCCACGCCGACCGAATCGTGGGGGATCGAGTGGGTCTTGGCCGCCTCCTTCAGGATGCGGGCAGCCTCGGCCGCGGGATCCGCGGACGCCGGGAACTCCCCGGCCTTGAAGGCGGTGATGCGGTGCTTCTTCGCCGAACCGTCGAGAACGACGAGTTCGTAGCGCTTGGGCCCGATGCGGATGCCACAGGACTTCGCCATGGGTCAGTTGGTTGCTTTCCACTCCACCCCGGCGGCCAGCCGGTCGTACTCCGGCCGCTGTTCGGGGGACAGAACACTATCGCGAATCAGGCGACGGTAGGTAAGGGCCGTCTTGGCGAGCTGCCCCTCCAGGTCGGCCCGGCTGCGATCGAGCTGGGCCTGCTCCTGTTCGGCGATCTCGCGCTGGTAGCACTCCAGGAGCTCCGCCAGGAGCTTGGCGCGCTCGGGGGAAACCTGGAAGGTGCGCTCGAATTCGTGCTGGAAGCCCGTGAAAGGGCCGGCGGCGCGCGCGCGGCCGGCGCGCTGCTCCACTCGGCTGCCGGCCAGCCAGCCCACGCCGATGCCCGCGCCGAAGGCGGTCACGGCGAGCATCAGGATCCAGAGGCGCAGGCTCGACACGGATGGACGCGGAACAGCCTACTTGCCTTGCCCGTCGTTCCGTCCCTGGGACTCCCCGGCCTGCCCGCCGGCCGCCGGAGACGCCCTCGGGGCCGTTCCCTGGGCCGCCCCCTGGACCGCGCCGGGGGCCTCCTTCGCCTCCGCGCGGTCGAGTGCTTCCAGCCGCAGCAACACGGATTCCTTGGAGGGAGGTTGGTTCGTGGCGCGCAGCCGCCCGTCGGCGGGCAGGCTTTGGTCGCGCAAGGCCACCGCCGCCACCAGCATGACGGCCGCGGCGGCCGCGGTCAGGCCCAGCACGAACTGCAGCAGCTTGCCGCCCTCGCGGGGACCGGCCTGGACCGCCTCGCGTTCGAGCACCGGGTGGACCCCGACGTCGCCCGCGAACGCCCGTCGCGCCACCCGGGCGGCAAAGCCCGCCGGGGGTGCGAACTCCGGCCTCGCCCCCAGCTCGCCCCGTCCGGAGTGGGCGAACCAGCGCGAAAGGGCCTTGGCGTCCTGGGCGCTGGTGCGGCAGGGAGAGCAGTCCAGGAGGTGCTTGCGCAGGAGACCCGCGCGGGCCTCGGAGAGCTCGCCGTCGAGGTAGCTCGGCACCAGCGGAAGCGCCTCCGCGCAGCCGAAATCGTCCGTCGTGTCGTGATGCGTGTTCGTCATGGTGTGCCTAGTTCTCCCCGAACTCCGGGTGGAGCTGGAGGAGCTTTTCCTTGAAGCGGGCGCGGGCGCGGAAGAGCCGCGATTCGACGGTGCCGATGGAGATGCCGAGCACGTCCGCCATGTCCTGGTAGGCCATGTCCTCGAACTCTCGCAGCACGAGAACCGTGCGGAAGATCTCCGGCAGTTCCTCCAGCACCCGATGGGTGATCGCCTGGATTTCGCGCTGTTCCATGCGGGCGTCGGGCGCCTGGACGGCCGGACTGCGCCCGGTGCGCTCGGCCCGGGCACCGCCGCCCATGCCGGACGCGCCCTCGGCCCCCTGGGTCAGCTCCGGATCCTCCACGGACTGGACCGGGTTCCGGCCGTGCCGCTTGTGGAAGTCGAGGGCCGTGTTGATCGCGATCCGGCACAGCCACGTATAAAAGGAGGACTGCTGCTGGAAGCTCGCCAGGCGCGCGAAGGCCTTGAGGAAGGTGTCCTGGACGATGTCCTCGATCTCGACCGGGTTGCGGGTGTAGTGCCGGACCAGTCCGAACATGCGGTCCTGGTAGCGCTCCACCAGAAGCTGGAACGAGAGCTGATTGCCCGAGAGCGTCTCGGCGACGAGCGACACGTCCTCCCTGGCGGCTGGCTGCATCTTCAAGATCGCTCCCATGGCCCCTGTGGGACGCCGCGGGAGGGGGCCTATTCCAGCGATGTTGCCCGTCCGATGGCAGGCGCGGGTTGGGCCTGAACTCGGCCGGGAGCGCCCACGATGCGCATAACTCAATGCCATGCAGTACTTTACGTCACCATGGCACGACGGAGCCGAGGCGCACCTCCTCCGTCGCCCGGGGCCGAAGGGGTGGGCGGCCACCGCGGACAGGAGCCATGGAGGGGCCACGGATCCGCGGCCGGGGCGCAAGACCCTGGGCGACGCCGTGGGGCCCGCGAGCACCCTGCATGTGGGAGTCCCGCGAGGTCCGTGGCGACCCGAGCCTGTCGAGAACCCACGGCCGGGGCGTCCCCTGATCCCCCAGGTCGACTCGCGCGGTCCCGCCGAGTGCTCGTTCGAGCAGCACGGGCCCCGTCCAAATGGCGCTGTACCCGCATTCCCCGACATGCCTGGGTAGATGTGTCGATGGGGCGGCTGCGGGCGTCCTCCTAGGTTGGTCGAGCAGTGAGCGTGCGGCCGGGAATCCGGTGCCCCTTGCTGTCCGTCGATGGCGCGCGCGGTGTCGTCGGGAGTCGAGTTTCCACCAACCTCCATCCAGCACAGGAATCCCCATGACCAGCGAACCCACCCACCCGAGTTCACCGATCCTCCCCCACGACACGCTCCCCATGGGTGGCAACAAGGGCGGCTCCGCCGGCAGCGACAGCGAGGCCAGCAAGGCCGCGCCTCGGCTTGTGACCGGCGAACCGGACCGCACCGAGTTCGTCGACAAGTCCACCCCCCCCACCCTGGGCGACGCCAAGCGTTCCGGCCAGGCGCCGCGCCCCGATGCGGCGGTCTCCACCGGCACGGACGAACATCGCAAGGACTCGCGCGGTGATGCCGCCAAGGTGTCCCCCGACAGTCGTCCGCACCTGGGCGGCTCGAACCAGCCGCAGGTCAAGCCGGGTCAGCAGGCCGGACAGACCACCAAGCCGTCCGGCGAGGCCGACGCGCGTGGCGCGGCCGACAAGTCCCGTGAAGGGCAGCACGGCAGCGCCAAGTAGGTCGAGCTCGAACGAGGTTCGGACCAACGAAGGCGGTCGGCGCTCCCTCGAGGAACGCTGACCGCCTGTGATTGCCTGGAAGACTGTCTCGGATCGGATGCTGGAAGGCTACGGATCCGGCGGCAGCTCGATCCCCTTCATCGTGTGCCCCATCTTGTCGCGCTTGGCGCGCAGGTAGCGGATGTTGTTCGGGTTGGGTTCGGTGGTCAGGGCCTGCTGGGCCACCAGCTCCAGGCCGTAGCCGCCCAGGCCCGCGATCTTCTTGGGGTTGTTCGTGAGCAGCTTCATGCGGCGCACGCCCAGGTAGCGCAGGATTTGCGCGCCGAGCCCGTACTCGCGCAGGTCGGCCGGAAATCCCAGGGCCTGGTTCGCCTCGACGGTGTCGAGGCCCTGGTCCTGCAAGCGATAGGCCTTGAGCTTGTTCTCCAGGCCGATCCCGCGCCCCTCCTGGCGCATGTAGACGAGCACGGCCCGCGGCTCGCGACCGAGCACGTCCATGGCCTGGTCGAGCTGGTTGCCGCAGTCGCAGCGCAACGAGTGGAACACGTCGCCGGTCAAGCACTCCGAGTGCACGCGCACCGTGACCACGTCCTCGACGGCCTGCCGGGGTCCGTCGATCGAGGGACCGGGCATGCCGAGCGTCAGCGCGAGGTGTTCCTTGCCGTCCACGTGGGAGCGGAACAAATGGGCCAGGAAGGTCCCGGCCCGGGTCGGCAACGGCACGTCCATCTCGATCGGCTCGATCAGGCGCTCGTTCTGGCGCCTCCAGGCGATGATGTCGGCGATCGTGCAGATCTTGAGCCCGTGCTTCTGGGCGAACTTCTCGAGCTCCGGCATGCGCGCCATGGAGCCGTCCTCGTTCATGATCTCGCAGATCACCCCGGCGGGCCGCCGGCCGCACATGCGCGCCAGGTCGACGATGCCCTCGGTTTGACCGCCGCGCACGAGCACGCCGCCGTCGCGGGCCCGCAGTGGGAAGACGTGACCCGGACGGGCCAGGTCCTCGGGCCGCGACTTCGCGTCGACCGCGACGCGGATCGTGTGCGCGCGATCGGCCGCGCTGATTCCGGTGGTCACCCCCTGGGCGGCCTCGATGGAGACCGTGAAGCCGGTGCCCATCTTCGAGGTGTTCTGGGGCGTCTGGGGTCCCAGGCCCAGTTGGTCGCACAGGCCGGCGTCGATCGGCAGGCAGATCAGACCGCGCCCCTCGCGGGCCATGAAGTTGATGTCGGCGGCGGTGACGTGCTCGGCAAGCATCGCCAGGTCGCCCTCGTTCTCCCGGCCGGGGTCGTCGACGAGGATGATCATCTTTCCCCGACGCAGGTCGTCGAGGACTTCGGGGATCGTGCTGATGGGCATGGCCCGATTGTACGCGCTCAGGCCTCCCCAAAACGATTCCCGCCCCCGAGCAGCAGGCGCCTGCGCGGGGGCGGGGAATGCTCCGCAAGGGAGCCACGCTCCGTGGGTCACATGGGCCGGGCCGCGGGCAGGTCGAAGCGGTCGAGGTCCATGACCTTGGACCAGGCGGCAACGAAGTCCCGGACGAACTTCTGCTGCGCATCGGCGGAGGCATACACCTCGGCGATGGCGCGCAGTTGGGAGTTCGAGCCGAAGACCAGATCCACCGAGGTGGCGGTCCACTGGACCTGACCGTTCTTGCGGTCCCGTCCCTCGTAGGCGTCCTGGTCCCCCGCCGACTTCTTCCATTGCGTGCCCATGTCGAGCAGGTTGACGAAGAAGTCGTTGGTCAGGGTCTCAGGCCGTTGCGTGAACACGCCGTGCTTCGAATCGCCGAAGTTGGCGTTGAGCACGCGCAACCCGCCGACCAGCACGGTCATTTCCGGCGCGCTCAGGGTCAAGAGCTGCGCGCGATCTACCAAGAGCTCGGGCGCCGGTCGGTCGTTGCCGCCGGCCACGTAGTTCCGGAACCCGTCCGCCTTGGGCTCGAGCACGGCGAAGGACTCCACGTCGGTCATTTCCTGGGTCGCGTCCGCGCGGCCGGGCCGGAACGGCACGCCGAGGTCGTGACCCGCGCGCCGGGCCGCCTCCTCGACGCCGGCGCACCCGGCCAGCACGATCAGGTCGGCCATGGAGATCCGTTTGCCACCGGCCTGGGCGTCGTTGAACTCCTTGCGCACGCGCTCCAGCACCGCCAGGGTCTTGGAGAGTTCGGCGGGTTCATTGACCGCCCAGCCCTGCTGCGGAGCCAGCCGAATGCGACCTCCGTTGGCACCGCCGCGCATGTCGGAACCGCGGTACGTGGCGGCGGAGGCCCAGGCGGTGGAGACCAACTGGGAGACCGAGAGGCCCGAGCCCAGGACCTTCTGCTTGAGCTGGGCCACGTCCTGATCGCTGACCAACGGGTGGTCCACGACGGGCAACGGATCCTGCCAGAGCTGCGCCTCGGGCACCTGCGGGCCCAGGAAGCGGGCGCGCGGCCCCATGTCGCGGTGCGTGAGCTTGAACCACGCGCGCGCGAAGGCGTCATTGAACTCGCCGGGGTTCTTGTGGAAGCGCTCCGAGATCTTGCGATAGGCCGGATCGGTGATCAGCGCCAGGTCCGTGGTCAACATCATCGGCTGGTGCAGCTTCGACGGGTCATGGGCATCGGGCACGGTCCGTCCCACGTCGCCCTTGGGCTTCCACTGCTGCGCGCCGGCGGGGCTCCGCGTCAGCTCCCATTCGTAGCGGAACAGGTTGCCGAAGTAGTCGTGGGACCACGCCACCGGCGCGCTGGTCCACGCGCCTTCCAGGCCGCTGGTGATCGTCGAGGCTCCGCTGCCGGTGCCGAAGCTGTTCTTCCAGCCCAGGCCCTGCTCCTCGATGGGCGCGCCCTCGGGCTCGGGGCCCACGTGCTTGCGCGGGTCGGCGGCGCCGTGGACCTTGCCCAGGGTGTGCCCGCCGGCGATCAGGGCCACCGTTTCCTCGTCGTTCATCGCCATGCGGCCGAAGGTCGTGCGGATGTCCTTGGCCGCGAGCAGCGGATCCGGGTTGCCGTTCGGACCTTCCGGATTGACGTAGATCAGGCCCATCTGCGAAGCCGCCAGGGGATTCTGCAGGTCGCGCTCGCCGGCGAAGCGCTTGTCGCCGAGCCACTCGCTTTCGGGCCCCCAGAAGACGTCCTCCTGGGGTTCCCAGACGTCCTCGCGTCCGCCGGCGAAGCCGAAGGTCTTGAAGCCCATGGAATCGAGCGCGACGTTGCCCGTCAGGACCATCAGGTCGGCCCAGGAGATCTTCGCTCCGTACTTCTGCTTGATCGGCCAGAGCAACCTGCGGGCCTTGTCCAGGTTGGCGTTGTCCGGCCAACTGTTGAGCGGCGCGAAGCGAATCGTGCCATCCGCCGAACCCCCGCGGCCGTCGGCCACGCGGTAGGTGCCCGCGCTGTGCCAAGCCAGACGGATGAACAGCGGCCCGTAGTTCCCGTAGTCGGCGGGCCACCAGTCCTGGGAGGTGGTCAGCATGGCCGCGATGTCCTGCCGCAGCGCGGTCAGATCGAGCTGCTGGAATTCCTCCGCGTAGTTGAATCCCTCGCCCATGGGATTGGCCGCGGGCGCATTCTGGTGCAGGATCCGCAGGTTGAGCTGATTGGGCCACCAGTCGCCGGTGGACATGGCTCCCGCCGCGGTGTGTCGGTAGCTGGCGTCCGTCACGGCGCTCTCCCCCATCACGGGACACTTGGCGGCCGGATCGCCGGGCGCGGGCGTGGCGGTGCTCTCGTGCTGGGTCGAGGCACAGGCGCTCAGTCCGGCCGCCATGGCGATCATCCACGCGGCGTGGGTGAGGCCGGGGTTGGCGCCCTGCGGGTCGGGATTGGGGGTTGCGTTGTCGATGTCGGTCACGGGATTTCTCCTGGTGGGCTTCTAAGGGACGGGGGATAGTCGAGCGTGGGCTCGGGTGGATCGCTTGCTCCTGCTCGCCGGCGAACAACGGCCCTGGCCCGGATCCGAGGGCCGGAAGCCGGGAGGCGCACTCCGAATAAAGGACGTCCGCCGGGGCAATCTGGTGGCCGCAGTCCGTAGGAACCCCGCCCCAAGGTTCTGGCCCGGCGGCGCGTTCGCGGCCGCGGTCGCCGAATGGGCAGGGGAGGTCCCCCGCACACGAAGCCCATCGCCCGGGCGAGCAGCCGAGGCGGGCGGGACTTCGGTCCGGCATGCGGCCGCCCACGGAGTGTCCCGGAGACGCCGCGGGCGCGTCACGCGGGGAGCCTGGGCAGGCAGCTGGCAGGCAGGTTCGCTCATACGACCCCAGGTGTAGCACGAGTTTGGAATGATTCCAAGTCAATATTTAGTCTAATCCGTGCCCACGCCCGGGCCTTCCGGAGAAGACCTGGCGCGAACCCGGCGGGTGGGCCCAGACTTCCGGGGACGAAGCTGCCGCGCCCGTTCGATTCCAGGTCGCGTCGGGTCGCGCCATGGAGGGTCGCCGCGCGAGGGAACGCCCCTCGCGGCGGGGGCCCGGCTCCGCCCGGAGTTCCAGTCCGCCCGCACCGCCGACACACCGGCGGACGGGGGCCTCTTTCCGATCCCGGCGCCCCCCCGCCGCCCCCCCCGACGACGTTGGGGGGGCTGGTCCCGAGCCGGCCCGCAATCAGCCGTTGGGCGGGCGCGCGGCAGGGCCGGGCACGAGTTGGGCTCGCCGGGAGAGCTCCGCGGGACTCAGCACTCGAGTCCATAGGCGCACGGAATCAAGCGCCCCGAGGAAGGCCTGGTTCTGCTTGAACCAGGTTCCGACGACGAGGTCGAGGCCGGGCTGGAGGCGCAGTTGGGAACCCACCTCCGCGGACGACACTTCCACGCCGTCGAGCACCAGGGAGGCCCGGGCACGGCCGCCGTCGAAGACCAGGGCCACGTGGTGCCAGACGCCGGGGACGAGTTTCCCGCCGCCCAACTGCGCTGGCTCGGCGGCCCCTTGCGTGGCCACGCGCGCCTGCAATTGGCCGCTTTGCGTGTCGAGCGCCAGGGTGAAGTCGTCGGAGTGGGAGACCATGCTCTGCAGCGCGGACCGATTTCCTCGGTCCTGGCTCCGGTCGTCGGGTCGCACGAAGAACTCGAGTGTCAGCTCGCGGCCCAGACCGAGCTGCTCCAATCCCGGAATCGCCAGCGAAGCACCGGATCCGTCGACGCACAGCGCACGTCCTTCGACGCCGGACGTGAAGGTCAGGCCCTCCGGAGCGGGCGTGCCGACGAGGTCCGCGGCGGAGAGGATCTCGAAACCACCCTCGAAGTCCAGCTGCAGGGCGAGCCCGGGGGATGCGGGCCGCGGCGCGTGTGAACAGGCGGAGGCGGACAGCAGGGAGAGCATGAGGAGCAGGGTTCGCATGGCCGGCTTCTCGGCCGGAAGCCGCGGGGAAACTTGAGGAATCACCCCAGGATCGGAGCCGGCCGGCCGGGGGGCCGCGGCCCGCCGGTCAGGCGGCGGGAGGATTCGGCCGCTCGAGCAGCTCGGCCAGTCGTGCCAGGGCCCGGAACAGGAGCATGCGCACCGAGTCCTCGGAACGGCCCAGCTCGCGCGCCACGGCCTCGGTCGAGAGCCCCGCGATGCGCGAAAGCGTGATCACCTCGCGGTAGTGCTCCGGCAACTGGGAAAAGGCCCCCTCGATGCGGGCGATTTCCTCCGCCGTGCGCAGCTCCCCCGTCGGACTGCAGAAGGACCGATAGCAGCGCAACACGTCCCCAAGGTCCGGGGCTTCCTCGACCGCGGCCAGTCGCCCCACATCTCGCTTCTGCGCATGCCAGTACTCGACCCGATTGGCGATCTTGCGCGCGGCCATGGTGTAGAGCCAATGCCGGAAGCCGTCCTGGTCGGGGAAACGGAAGCGATCCCGGTGCAGCAGGACCTCGCGGCACACGGACTGAACGAGGTCCGACGTGGATTCCAAGGAGCGCAGCATGGGCCCGCTGCGCAGGCGGACGAAGGCGCGCAGCCCGCCCGCGTGCTGCTCGAGAAGCTGCCCGAGGACCTGATCGGCGAGGGGCAGTTCCCCCTGCGGCTCTTGTTGCGCTTCGCTCATCGCTCCTCGACCAGTGCTTCGAGCGCCGCGAGAGTCGGATCCGCATCGATGTCGCCGCGCTCGTGGGCGAGCTCGATGGCCAACCGGGCGGCGGCAAGGCAGCGATCGATCGTGCCTGAGTCCCCCTCGCTCTGGGCGCGCTTCACGGCGATGAGCAAGCGCTTCAGGGCATGAATCGCCCGCTGGGGCAGGTGACCCGCGAGGCGGGGCGCCTCCGCGAGCGCCTCCGCGGCATCGGCGACGCGTCCCTGCGCCAGGAGAATCTTGGCGCGCGTGCTGCGTTCGGGCGCCAGCCAGGCCCGGTAGTCCGGATGGTCCGGCTCGAGCGCCAGGGCGGCTTCGAATTGCCCGAGGCTTTCGGCACAGGTGGCTTGAGCCGCGGCCGGATCGCCGGCCAGGAGTTCGCTGTCGGCGAGATTGAGCAGAGTGGTCCCGAAGGACTGGCGCAACGCGCTGTCTCGCGGGTCGAACTCCACCAGCCTCCGGTAAACCTCCCGCGCGTGCTCCAGGGCCGCGCGAGCCGGAGGCTCGTTCTTCATCAATCCGTGGGTTGCACCCAGGTTCAGGTACACGTCGGCGGCCCGCACGTGGAAGGCCTTGACCTCCGGGAAGTCATCGATCAGGCACTGCACCTCACGGGCCGCATGCTCGAGCAGTTCCAGCCCTTCCTGACCGCATTTCAACGGGAGCAGCACGCCGGCGAGCGCGGAAGCGGACTCGCACACGTCGGCGCGCGCCTCTTCGTTTTCGGGTTGCTCCTCGAGCAAACCCTCTCGCAGGTGCAGGGATTCCCGCAGCGGCGCCAGGGCGTCTTCGAGCCGACCTTCTCTCGCCGCGTGCGCTCCCCGGACCACGGCCACGCGTGCCAGGATGCTGCGCGCCGACCAGGAGCCACTGGCCCTGACCAGGTCGCGAGCAATCCCCTCCGCGACCTCCAACGCGGCCAGGTTCTCGTGGCGCGAGCCGCTGGCGCGCGCTTCGAGGAGGGTCGAACTCAGGCACTCGGCCAACAGCGCCTGAACGGCCTCGTCCCGCGGGTCCTGCGCGGCGAGCTCCACGAGCATGCCGGTCGACGCGGCCCGGTAGGCCTCCCGGTCCGCCGGTTCCGGCGACCAGATCGACAGGAGCAGAAACGCTCCGGCCTCAAGGCGCGCGACGGCGGACTGCCCCCGCAGGGACTCCGCGCCCAGAAACTGAAGCACCTCATTCACGGCGGTCCGGGCGGCCTCCCAGCTCTCCAAACGTCCGATGAGCTTGGCGCGAGCGATACCCACCTCGGCCGCTTGGATCGCGATGCTCGGCTGCTCGGGGTGCTCCCGAAACAGCTCCAGGTACAGCGCCTGCGCTTCGCCCAACAACTCGATGCGCAGCGGTCCGACCCCCGGCACATGGTCCAGGCGACTAGCCCCCAGGCTGCCCAGCATGGCGTCCACCGTGCGCAGGCTGCGGGAGAAATTGGCCTGGGCAATGCCCCGCTCCGTGTTCGCGAGGTTTCGCAGCCCGTCCAGCCTGCGCGCCTCCTGCACCTTCGCAAGCGCGAGCGCGGTCGGAGTGAGCACCGCCAGGGCGAGTGCCGCCGCGGTCGCGGGCCGGGTCTCGATCCAACGCCGCAGCCGCAGCCAGGCGCTGGCGCGACGCGCCTGGATCGGCCGTCTCGCCAGGGCGTTGGCGAGGTCGCGGGCCAGGTCGACGGCTGTGGCGTAGCGCCGCTCCGGATCGAGGTCCATGGCCGCCAGGCACACGGTCTCCGCTTCCCAGGAGATCGTCGGGGCCAGGCTGCGCGGCCGCGGTGGCCGGCCTTCGAGAATGCGCTCGTAGACGGCGATCTCGTTCTCCCCTGCATAGGGAGGTCGGCGAGTCAGCAGCAGATAGAGCGTGACGCCCAGGGAGTAGATGTCCGCTCGCCGGTCGATCCCGCGCAGGCCGTGCTTGAGCAACTCCGGCGGCATGAACGGCAGGGAGCCCGCGCGCTCGCCGCTCTTCGTCACCGAGTCGGAGCCGTCGGTGTGCGAGAGTCCAAAGTCGACCAGCATGACCCGCCCCCCCAGCGTCAGCATCACGTTGCTGGGCTTGAGGTCGCGATGGAGCACGCCCCTGCCGTGGGCGTGGTCGAGGGCCTCGGCAACCAGCAACAGGATCCTCAGCGAGGCCTGCTCCCAGGTCCCGTCGTAGACCGCGCTCACCGGCTGCGGGGATTCCAGGGGTTCGCTGCAGGCCTGCACCGCTCGCGCAAGGTCGGCTCCGCTCAGCCGTTCCGTGGGGGTGCCCGCGAGCTTCGCCAGCGCATCGGCCAGCGTGCAGCCCCGCACCAGCTCCATGGCGTAATAGGGCAGTTCGTCGACGCCGCCGACCGAGTAGATCGGGACGATCCCCGGGTGCTGCAGCCTCGCGATGATCATCGTCTCGCGCGCGAACCGCTCGCGCGCACCGGGCAGGTGCAGCGTTTCCGGCCGGATGAGCTTGAGCGCCACGTCGCGATGCAGCGACTCCTGATGGGCATGGTAGACCACGCCCATGCCGCCGGACCCGATGCGGCGCAGCAGGCGGAAATCGCCCAGGCGCTGCGGTGGCCGCTCCGACGACCAGGCCTGGATCAAGCCCAGTTCGCGCAGCGCCAAGACACGCTGGCGCAGCAACGGCGCGACGGCGGGGTGTTCGCTGCAGACCTGCTCCAGTGCCTGCCCCCCTTCGCGCTCGATGCGTTCCAGCGTGGAGGCCAGCAACGCCTCCAGCTCGTTCGGAGCAGCACTGGTGTCGCCGGGCTCCATGCTCTGGGAAGGTACAGGCACTCCTCGCATCCTGCCAAGTTCGCGGCCCACGGCGGGGCCTCAGGGCCGGTGGACGATCGCCAGGGCGTCGCTCAGGCTCGAACGTCCCGGACCCGGAGCCCTGAACCACGCCTGGCAGGCCACTCCAGTTCCGCGGGGAAAGAGTTCTCCGGCAGAGGGCTCGTCGCAGGCGACGAAGCGCGACGCACGTCCATCCGCATCGGTGCGCATGGAGCCGGGAATGCGATGTTGGGGACCGCCCACGCACAGAATCCCGGCGCCCAGCGGCGACTGGGGCGGCGGCGCGCCGTGGAAGAAGGGCACCGCGGTGTTCGGCGGAGAGCCCCTGACATCCAGGCGCACTCCCACGCCGGACAGGCGCCCGTCACCCTCCGCGCGCAGCATGGCCTGGTTTCCACTCCGGTTGGGGGCGGCCGGACAGAAGCCCGTGCGGAGTCCGAACTCCTCGCGCCAAGCCCACAGCTGGGCTCCAGTGTCGAAATGGACCGCCGGTCCACTCACGGTTCCGGCCACCTCCGGGAGTCCCGTGATCACCCCCTTGCCGAATCCAGCTTCCGTCGCCGGGGTCCAGTCGCCGCGGTTGGTCGAGCGGAGCAGTCTCCCGGACGCAAGGGTGGTCGTTTCGACGGTCCCGATGGAGTCGGCGCCGTTGAAGTGCGCGGCCGCCGTCCCCCGCACGGTGTCGGAACCGCCGAGGCCGTCGCGAACGAGCGGCACCCCATCCTGGCCGAGGGACCTGGAGGCGATGCCGAGCAGGGCGATCGCGGGCAGGGGGCAACGGAAGCGTGCAGGAGACTCCATGGTGAGCGGGCGGGCTGCAGAGAGGAACGGCGGCTCCTCGGGCCCCCCGGTCACCTCTCGATCCGGAAGGTCCGGCCCGGCTCTCGCGAATTCCCAGGAAATCGTGTGGCCCGGGAGGCTCCCCAGGCCCGGAGCAGCGCCCGCCTGGCCGAGCCCAGTGCCTCCGTTGAGCCAGGCCTCAAGCACCCCGAGTGCCTTGGCAGAGCGCGGGAAACGGGCCGCAGTTCGTCGGTGCGGTCGAAAGGCCGCCGTCCCCGACCGGGCTCGAGCAGGGCGCAGAGGCCTTGGGGTTCGGAGAGGGAGCGGCCACCTCCGCGCTCGGGCCGCGGATGCTCCCCTCGGCACCTCAGGCCGGGGCCGCCTACCGGTTCGCCCGGACCATCGGCCGGGCAGACTCTCCACCGCGCGTGGCGCGCGCCTCCGCGGCATCGAGTTGGGCCACCAGATCCACCCCGAACAGCTCCCCCAGGAGGTCGCGCGTGATCCGGTACAGGGTCGGGCCCTCGGTGCGCGAGCAGGAGAACTCGGGGTACTCCTCGGCGATCAGAAGCGCGTCGCCTTCGTAGGTGAGCGGGAACAGGCGGCAGATGGCGGGCTTGACTCCGCGCAGGTCCCAGCCTCCCTCGAGCGCTGCGCGGTGGATTGCGCAACCGCGCTTGTCGTGGGCCAGGAAGATGCAGGCGCCCTCGAAGACCTCGGTGCGCACGACCCGACCCGAAGGGTAGTCGGGGCAGAGCTCTTCCTCGGGATCGAACCAGCGCGCGGCCCGGGCCTCGGGGCGCAGCAGCGGGCCGATCTGGGCGCTGCGAGCCAGAATCGCCTCGCGCTCGGCCACGTCCACGTCGCACCCCCACTGGCAGCAGGCGTCGATCCGCACCGCCCCCGTGTCCAGCATGCGGCAGGAGTGGGTCATGCAGTCCCCCACCAACCTGCGCGTGAAGATCTCCGCCTGGACCCTGCGAAACCGGGGGTGATCGATCGGGAGCATGTGCGCGTTCATCCGCGCACGCTAGCACGGCCGGACGCGGGGAGTCAGAACTTGGCGCGCGGGAAACGACGCCGCAGTTCGGCCTCCAGCTTGCTCGCCACCTCGGGCCCGTAGCGCCGCCGCTGGGTCCTGCGCCGCACGGCGTCGAGCACCTCGAGCCAGTCCTCGAGCGGCGGCTCCCCCAGGGGCTTCCATTCCGCGTCGCGCCCCGGACGGCTGTAAAAGACCCAGCGCGAACCCACCTGGTGGGCGTAGACTTCCAGGGACGCGCCCTCGGCGTCGGTGCGGCTCCAGGCCACGTCGGCACGTGTCATGGAGGGTTCCCGCGGGAGGGGAGGCCTCCGCCGCACCTGCCGGCCGGAGGGCGCCCGGGCGACGGCCACGGAAGGCCGATCCCGCGGCGGCCCATCGTAGCCGACCCGGTGCGTCGACGGCCCCGCCGAGGCCGGTCCGGCCAAAAGGATTGCGAATTCTCGACCGGTTCTGGGGCCGGACGGCGCACTTCCCTTCGCCGGGGCCTTCGCGGCCCCGTCCCGGGGCACGGGCCTCGCGCGGCGACGGGCAGGAACAGGCAGAACGAAGGAAATCCGATGCGGCAGTGGGAGACGATCCGGCAGTTCATCGTGGCAGCGGCGCTGTGCGGCGCGGCGGAGGCCCGGCAGGGGGCCTGGCAGGTCACGATCACGGACCTCCCCCTGCTGCCCGGGGGCACCTACGCGTCCGCCTACGCCATCAACGACAACGGGAAGATCGTCGGCATGGCCAACGACGCCACGGGAGCCACGCGAACGGTGCAGTGGCTCAACGGCCAGATCTCGGTGATCCCCGACCTCAGCGCCAACGGCGGGCTGTGCGTGCCCGAGGACCTCAACGACGCGGGCGAGAGCGCCGGCCGGCAGGTCATCAACGGGTTCCTGTCCTACGCCATCTTCTGGGACGCCGCGAACCAGCCCTCCGCGCTCCCCGGCCTGCCCAGCGGGGCCGCTTCCCTGGCCATTGCCCACGCGATCAACGCCCAGGGCTGGACCGCCGGCCTGGCCAAGGAAGGCGGTCCCAACTTCTGGGGCCACGCTGCCGTCTGGTCCCAGGGCGCCCTGCAGACGGACCTGGGGTTCATGGGGGGCGGCAACTACTCCGAGGCCTTGGGCATCAACGACGCCGGCGCCGTGGTCGGCGTCGCGGCCCTCGCGAACACGAATCAGCACGCGTTCCTGTGGCAGAACGGACAGTTCACCGACTTGAGCACCTGGCCGGGCGGAGGCGCGGCCTCCAAGGCCTACGCCATCAACAACCAGGGCTGGATCGTCGGACTCAACGCGAGCGTGGCCTCGGTGTGGCGCAACGGGGCCGTGACCGCCCTGCCGATGCCCCCGGGCATTTCGGCCTTCACGCCCGCCGTGGACGTCAACGACGCGGGAGACATCATCGCCACCGGGGCCAAGGTGTTCCCCGACGAAGTCGGCGTCCTGTGGCGCAACGGGACTCCCATCGATCTGGGCACGCTGCCCGGGGGGACCATCAGCAGAGCGCGCCGCATCAACGCCCGCGGCGAGATCGTCGGGGAGGCCCGAGCGGCGAACGGGTTTTTCCATGCCGTGAAATGGACGGTCACGGGCAGCACGACCACCTACTGCACGGCCAAGACCAACCACCTGGGCTGCCTGCCCGCCCTCGGCTCGTCGGGGACACCCTCGGCTGCGGCCGGATCCGGCTTCACGCTGACGACGACCCAGGTGCTCAACAACAAGCCCGGCCTGTTCCTCTACACCGACGCGGGCCGGGCGGCCGCGCCGTTTCAAAGCGGGTTCCTGTGCCTGAACGCGCCCATCCGGCGCACGATCGCGCTGCCCTCCGGTGGGAATCCCCCGCCCAACGACTGCTCAGGCGCCTACAGCATCGACTTCAACGCCTTCGCCGTCGGAGCCCTGGGCGGCACGCCCGCGGCGTACCTGACGGTTCCGGGAACGCGCATCCAGGCGCAGTGCTGGGGCCGCGACAACGGGTTCCCGCCGCCCAACAACTCCACCCTCTCCGGTGGGATCGAGTTCTGGCTCGCACCCTGACGGGGGTGGACGGCACGCAGCGGCGCAACGCCGTCCCCACCAGCTCGACGCCGCAGCGCGAACGCCTGCGGAGTCGCAGCAGCGACGAGTTCGAAGGGCTAGCGCCGCGAGGAGCGCCAGGCAACGACGCCGCCCACCACGATCAGGCTGCCGAACAGCAGTTGCAGCCCGAGCGGGCTGTGCCGTTCGGGAGCTTCCTCCTGCTTGGCGGCGGCGCGCACCGGTCGTTTGGCGCGCGCTTCGTCTGTGCCGGATCCGGTGACCGAGGTGGCCGTGGTGAAGCGCGCCCGGCCGTCGTACATCGCCAGGGCACGCTCGTACAACTCCTGGAGGTCCACTTGGGGCTGGGTGCGGGACGACTTGGCCAGGGCGGGCGTGGACCCGCGCAGGTCGTTGTCGCCCTGCTCGATCCCGGTGGTGTCGGGCGGGGCGCTGCCGCCGTGGCGCACGCGGTCGTGCTCGCGCAGGACTTCCTCCATGTGGGCGCGCGCGCGAGCCTCGTCGTAGGGCTGCTCCGGCTCGGGCAGCACGGCTTCCCCCGTCTCGGGGTCGTATTCGGGTTCCTGGGCCGTGCCGACGGCCGAGGTCGCGGCCAGCAGGCCGGCCGCGAGGAAGAGCTTGATTGCAGGGCGAACCATGGGGATGTCTCCGGCCGGCCCTAGGGCGCCACGGTGTAGTGGTTCGGATCCTGATCGAGCACTTCCCAGCGCAGGAGCTCGGGAGCCTCGATTTCGCGCGGCAGGAAGTCCGCACCGAGGCTCGCGCTCTTGCCCAAGAGCCGGCTGTCGTGGTTGATCTGGATGGTCGGCGTGCCGTAGATGATGTTCTCGTTGCGGCTGACCAGCGAGCCGTTGATCTTCGCCGTGGCGGAACCGAGCACCACGTAGCAGAACGAGTGGTTCGTGTAGAACACGCCGTCCAGGTTGTTGGCGGTCATGCTCGAGATCGAGCCGTAGTTGGCGATGCCGCTGGCGGGCATGTTGCCGGCCCAGTTCGCCGTGTTTAGGGCGGTGTCGATCGTCAGGTCCGCGAGCGTGATGCCCGGGTCGTACACGCCGTCGCCGTCGATGTCCTCGCCGGTGCCCGGGATCGCGTCGCCCACGGACTTGCCGGCCGGGATCAGACCCAGGGCGGCGTCCTCGGCCGTGTAGTGCTCCACGGTGAAGATCCCGTCGCCCTCGAGCACGTCGTCGTCCGCCGTGCCGGCGATGCCGTCCCGGCCGTTGCGCGTGTTCGGGATGCCGTCGGCGCCGGCGTCCTCCTCGGACTCGTTGAGCGAGCTGTTCATCCAGCTGCCCACGTAGTACTGCCAGGTGGAGTTCGTGTAGTTGCCCGCGACGATGTTCTCCTTGGCGAAGACACCGACGAAGTCCTTGTTCCAGTTCGCGGTCAACCAGGCCTCCGTGGCCGCCTGGGTGTTGTTGGCGGGGCGCTGGCTCGTCGGCGGGTTCTTGTAGGAGATCGAGTTCGGGACGTAGACGTTGCCTCCCGAGTAGATCGCGCCTTGACCCTGGATGACTCCGCTCAGGATCACGTCGCCGCGCACCACGACCGGACCGTTGATGACGATCGGGTTGGCCGCGGTCCCCACCAGGTAGATGTTCTGCTTCTCGCCGGTCTCGTCGCCCATCACGGCGTCGCAGACCTCCACGCCGCCGATGGTGATCGAGCTGCTCTTCTGGATCGCGCTCGCCTCGTAGCGACTCAGGTCGGACAGGTTCGGCATGGGCACGGGATCCTCGAAGTCGTGCTGGTTGGAGCTCTTGCCCCCGTTGCCCTGCACGTTCTGGGCGCCCACGATGTCCCAGCTCGACCAGATGCCGCCGTCGTTGCCGTCCATGAGGCCGTCGCCGTTGTCGTCCTGGTAGCCCGCCAAGGCCGCGGTCACGCCGTTCCAGGAGACCGAGTCGTAGAGCGGCTGTCCGGTGACCGTGGGCGAGTAGCCCGCGACGTCGAACTGTCCGTTGCTCCGGGCGTTGCCGTTGCAATAGATCGTGTTGCCGTAGAACCAGCCCCAGTTGTTGATGAAGTAGGCGTAGTCGAACACCTGGCTCGGAGCCAGGGAGTAGCGCACGGTGCTGCGCGTGGCGCGCCAGGCGGTCGGCCGTTCGCCGGGAGCCAGGGCCGACGGCGCGTCGGGCAGGTACCCGGTGGAGTCGATGGCCACGGTGATCGAGGTCGCGGTGTTCGCGATCCGCGTCATGCGAATCGTGTAGGAGCCGATCTGGGACGCGCCGTCCATCAGCGCCTCGCCGACGATGGGCGTGATGGTGGCGCCGCCGGCGAACAGGTTGCTCAGGCCGCCCAACGGGTCGTGCACGCTGGTGTTCTTGACGGCGGTCGCCAGGAACTGCATGGCACGCTCCTGCCCGGCGGCCGCCAGTTGGTCGGCGCGCACGTCCAGCATGGCGTCGCGGGAGTCCTTGACCTCGGTGATCGAGGTGGCGCTGGACGCGTAGACGAGTCCGAGCAGGCCGACGAAAATCACCAACGTGCCGATCATGGCGCTGCCGTCCTTGCTCCCGCCCGTGCGGGGACGACCGAGGGCCAACGAATCAATTGCGCGTATTGACATGCATCACCACCGATTTTCCTGGATTGCTCGCCATGCTCCCGGCTGTCGAGAGCGTGATTTCCCAGACTGCGCCGTTCTGGACGACTCGGAACCCCGCGGGCGCGGCCAGGCCGCCGCGCAAACCCGTGGCGATCACCCGCTCGCGTTGAACCACGAAAGTCTCGTCCAGCAGCTGACGCACGAGCTGCTTCTCCACCACGCCGTTGACCGCCTGGTCGCGGACCGTGTACTGCACGACCCAGTCCGCCCGGTTCTGCAGCGCGGCCGTATTGCCCAGTTGGCGGTCGTAGACGCCCCACACCTGGGCGCCGCCGACGGTGATCGGATGCTGGAACCGCAGACGGTGATTCCCGTCGGCCAACGTCACGGTAGAGATCGAAGCGTCGGTGCTGCTGCGCAGCTCCGTGGCGAGGTTGAGGGTCGCGGCGCGCAGCTCGCGATTCTGTCCGGTGCCCCGCACGACCTCGAGGGCCGAGTCGTTGCCCACCTCCGCCGCGACGCCGAGCGCGTAGCCCAGCACCGAGAAGATCACCAGCGCCACGAGCGTCTCGAGCAGTGTGAACCCCGCGCGGGCCCGCTTCGGCATGGGGCGCTTCATCGCAGGGTCCTCAGGGTCGACAGGCGCGTCAGTTCCCGACCGGTCTTGAGGTCGGTGACGGCCGCACGGATCTGGATCAGGTTGACCGTGGTCGTGAAGACCGTGAGGTCGACCGCATAGCGCGAGGCCCCGGCGGTGGCCTCGTCGTAGATGCGATTGCCGTTGAAGGTGAGCAGATTCTCGTACGGCTGTGCCGCGAGGTCCTCCATCACCGTCTGCGCGAAGACCGCGCCGCGGCTGGTGCGCTCGGCGCTGGACACGGCGGCAATGCTCGCCAGGAAGGAGGCCGCCGACGCGAGCAGCACGCTGGCCGTGATCGCCAGCGCGATGGTCACTTCGAGCACCGAGAACCCCGCTTCACGCCGGGCCCGGCTGTTCTTCCCCCGAATCCTCTGCATGGTTGCGGCCTTCTTCCCTCGCCTCGCGGCTCACCCACCCTTGGGTCTGGGCACCGTTCGGCCAGTGGCATCGGCCGGGTGAAGCCGAAAAAGGATTTCCTAAAAAATGCTGCACCGGCGTCGGAAACAGTTTCCATACAGAGCCGGCGGGGAGGCCCCGCTGGCCGCCGTCCGGGGCTCCGCCGCTCCGGCGGCCTCGTGGGGCAGGGTCGTCCGCCGGCCACCCTGGCCCGCGGGGCGTGGCAGGTGGCCCCGCGCCCGGCGGCGGCGAGGTGGCCGCTCCGCTCCATCAAGGAAGGTGCGGCGCCCAAGACAATCGTGCTGGGGGAAGATCAGGCCATCGCGATACTGCCCCGCATCGCTGCGGATGGACACCCCGGCCCCCAGGCCGGAAGGCGCCGCTCCGCGGCGGTCGAGCACGGACCCACCGCAGCTCGACGAATTCCACCCTGGCGGCTCGAGATCCACGGCTCCGCACGCGGCGCCCCCGGCACTCCGCGTTGTCGACGGAGCGGCCCGCGGGGCGCCCCCACCCCCGGAGGCCTGCCGTCGAGGGGGGTGTCGACGGCGGCTCGGAGTCGGCCTACCCGCGGTCAACGCGGCTCGCGCACGATCAGGCGCCGCACCTCGAACCCCTGTTCCTCGAGGTGGGCCTGGCCGGGGCCGTGTTCCCTGGTGGCAAGCGCTTCCTCGAGCCGCCTGAGTTCCTCGGCGCCGACTTCACGGGTCCGAACCGCCACCAGGACCACCCACTGACCGACGCCGCGGGGCACCAGGAACCCCGGCTGATAGCGCACCGCCGCGCCGTCCGCGGATCCCACGGCCCTCGGCCCGGGCAACAGGCTCCGCCCCGCGGGGATCGGGAGCGCGGCCGCCTCCGACGTGGGGAACAAACGCTGGGGCGCGCCCCGCTCTCCCCAGGCGAAGAGCAACACCGAGGCGGGCTCGGCCAGTTCGAGGGGCACCACGAACCAGCCCGCCTCCAGTTCCTTCGCGCCGGATCCCAGGGCCTGGTCGATCAGCTGACCCTCGGCCAGGGCGGCGCGCCGCAGGAACTCGGCGGGAGCGAGCACCGTGGGGTTCTCGCCCCGGGACATGGCGATTCCCGGGGCACACTGACCGACGAGGGCCGGCGCACCATGGATCCAGTCCTCCGCCAGGGCGTGTCCGGGCGCCAGCGCCACTTCGAAGGCGGGCTCCCGCGGCCCGAGCAGTCGCGGAATCGTCAGCGTGGCGATCAGGGCCGCGGCCGCCGCCAGGGCGAGCCAACGGCCCCAGCGGGCGCGGGGCGGGGCCGAGAGCCGTTGGCGCGCCATCCGTTGATCCATGCGCGCAAGCGCCTCCACCCGCGCCGCCAACTCGGGCTCGGCGGCCAGGCGCAGCTCGAACTCGATCGCCGCGTCCACGCCGAGGTTCCCGTCGATCCAATCGAGGGCGGTCGCCACTTCCTCGGGCGTCAGTTCGCGTTCCGGTCCGGTTGCGCCGCTCATGGCAGGTCCTCCGAACCATAGCCCTTGGCCGTCAAGCATTCCCGCAGGCGCTCCAGGGCGCGGAACACCCGCAGGTGAATCGTGTTGCGGTGCACGCCGAGCCGGCGCTGGATCGACTCGGTGTCCAGGCCTTCGTCGTAGCGCAGGGCGAGCGTGCGACCGAGCTCCTCGGGCAGGCGACGGCGGCAGTCCACCAGGGCGGCGGCCGCCTCTTCCCGGGCGAGACCCCGGCCGTGGTCGACCCCGGGCCCCGGGCGGGACGGGGCGGCTCCCCCTGGGCCGTGGGGGCTCCCGGGCCCGCCCCCCAGCAGGGGTTCCAGGTCGTCGCGGTAGTCGAGTCTGGAGGCACGCATCTTCTTCCGGTGGTCGGAGAGGACGCCCCAGGCCCGGTATTTCAGGAATGTGGACAAATCGCGCGGGGCCGCGGGGCCGCGGGACAGGAACGCAAAGGTGGTGCGCTGGACCTCCTGGGCCAGATCCGCCAGGTCCTCCCCGCGCACGCCGCGGCGAATCAGCTCCGCGCGGGCGATGGAGGTCGTGAGCTGTGCGAGCTCGGCGCGCGCCGCCCCCTCGCCGGCCGCGGCGCGGGCCCAAAGGTCGGCGTCATTCCCCACGGCGGGGCTCGCTCCGGCGCTCGGCTGGGGCGGAGGATCCTTGGGACCGGTCATGGCGGGGGAGGCCCCCCCGGGTTGGCCCTCCCCACGCCGGTCCCGCGGTGGTGGAAAGGTCCATGGGCCGGGGCCGTGGGCTTCATCCGGGGGAGATCCTACGCGCCGCCGTCGGGGGGGACGTCAGGGGCGCGGCCTGCCCGGTCGAGACGGGACGGGCCGGGGGAATGCCGCGCACAGGCTCCGCCGCGGGACCCCGCCAGCGCCCGATGGACGCATAAACCATTATCCCATAAAGCATTACGGTTTCCTTGGGTGCGCGGTGTGCATTCGGCGCTGCGCGGCCTCTCCTGCGGCCGTCACCCGAATCACCCGGGCGAGCGCCTTCCGTCGCTCACCCATTCCCCGGCCCGGAACGCCCCGGCCCACGAAGGACTCCCCCATGCGCTCGTCACACTGGCTCGCCTCCCTGCTCGCGATCCTCTCCCCGGCGGCGGCCGCGGCCCAGGCCCCCCAGGAGAAGGCCTCTCCCACCGGCCGTCAGACCGTGCCCCAGGGGGCCCAGGGGGCTAGGTCCATCACCTCCGCCGGCGAACTCCGGCCCCCGGCCAGTGCCCTCGATCCGGAGGCCCAGCGTGCGAAGGATCTGGTTCGCCGCCCGGGTGTCGACGCGGGGTCCCCGGTCGCGTTCCGCGCCGCCGTGTCCGACGAAGCGCCCCTGCCGGTTCCCGCGCGCGTGAAGACCGGTCCCAACGGCGACGTGGTGCTCGAACCCGCCTCGGGGGATCCCTACTTCCTGGGCTTCGCGGCCGGCGACTACTACCCGCCGAAGGGCGAGCGGATCGACCCCCAGCTGCTTCGCAACGTGCAGGCCGCCTACGGCGATGGACGCCCGAATCAGGAGACCTACGGCTTCGTGATGCTGGAGAAGCGCATCACCGAGGAGCGCATCGCCGCGCTGACCGCCCTGGGTGCCCGCGTGCTGGAGTTCCACCCCCACAACTGCCTTAAGGTCGCCCTGCCGATCTTCTCCCTCGAGTCGATCGCCGCGGCCCCCGACGTGCGTTGGGTCGGCGTCGCGCGCCCGGCCCAGAAGGTCCATCCCCGACTGGTGGAACAGCTGGCCCAGGCCCGCGCCGGCGACTCCCTCGACGTCTACATCGACGTGTTCGATTCGGACCTCAACGCCGCCTCGGTGGTCGAGAGCTTCGGCTCCGTGAGCCAGTTCACCGCCGGCGTGATCCAGGAAGGCAACGACACGGCCCGGCCCCAGCGCACGCAGTCCAACGGCTGGCAACAGCTCGCGTTGCAGGGCCTGGGCGTCGAGGTGCTCGAGTACGTGGAGACCATTCGCGCCTTCCGCGCGCGGATCACGCCCACCCAGATCGAGAGCCTGCTGGCGCTCGACTTCGTGCAGTTCCTCGAGAGCAACGAGGCGCCGTCGCCGGCCCACGACTTCTCCACGGCCCTGATCGCCAGCGACAACGTGCGCGCGTACTTCAGCGGCGGCACGAACTCCGTGGTGTCGTCCGGCCAGGTCGATTCCGGCTTCGACGCCGGCCACTGGGACCTCAACCACACCAACGGCGTCGGCTGGGACCTCTCGGGCTCCGCGACCGGTGCCTGGCACGACGGCTGCACCCACGGCTCCCACGTGGCCGGCACGCTGCTCGGCAACGGGGGCTCGGGCGCCCTGGAACTCAAGGGCAACGCCCCCGGCCTGGGCTGGGGCGGCGCGGGCCGCCACTACAACCTGAAGATCTTCAACGACGGCTGCGGCTTCGGCGGCGCCTCGATGGCGTCGATGCTGGGCCTGCTGCGCAGCTCGTTCTTCGACGGCGTCTCCACCACGCCGCGGCCGATGGTGGTGAGCAACTCCTGGGGCACGAGCCCCGGCGCCACGCCGTTCCGCGGCACGGAAGCCGATGCGCGCCTGCTGGACGACGAGGTGTACTTCCAGGTGCAGGGCTACGTCTTCTCCTCGGGCAACAACGGCGCCGGCAAGGTCGGCCTGCAGCCCGGAGCGAAGAACGTGCTCACCGTGGGCAGCGTGCAGGCCTACACCGAACCGGGCTTCGGTTCCGTGGGCGATCTGGCCTGGGATTCTTCCACGGGCCCCATGGGGGACTCGCGCTGGAAGCCCAACGTCGTGGCGCCTGGCGTGGACATCCTCTCGGTGTCCGCGAACACGACCACGGGACACAAGTACTTCTCGGGCACGAGCATGGCCGCTCCGCACGTCAGCGGCACGCTGACGCAGTTGCTCGACAACTACCCCTGGTTGCGCTACTCGCCCTCGCGCACGGACTGCCTGGTGATGGCCAGCGCCGTGACGAAGGACAACCAGCAGCTCAGCACGCCCAGCGACGCGCACCTGCGCCAGTTCGGCACGGGACGAATCGACGCCACCAAGGCCATGTGGGGCACGGGCGGCGGCGATTCGGGTTGGATCAACTGGGGCTTCTTCATGTCCTCGAACACCTACAGCTCGGCCGACTTCACGGTCAATCCCGGCTGCACGCGGCTGGTGGTATGCATGCACTACAAGGAATCCCAGGCCTCGTCGGGCGCCTCCGTGGCCCTGAAGAACAACTGGGACCTGTACCTGGACCAGCCGCCGATCGATCCGAATTTCAACACCGGGGACTGGTTCGCCCAGCAGTCCAGCATCGACAACACCGAGATTCGCATCCTCGACTTCCCGGTCAGCGGGGTGTGGCGCTGGAAGACCTGGCCCACGTCCACCACGACGGGCTGCGACATGGCGGTGACGGTGTATGCCTACTACGGCTCCACCACGCCCGACCTGACGGTCACGTCGACCCAGAGCGCCACCTACGTGCGCCCCGGAGTCGCGGTGGATTTCACCGGCTGGGTCTACAACCCGGAGTCCCTGGCCTCGGGGGTCAGCCTCACGCCGGACCTCGCGGGCGCGACGCTGATCGACTCGCTGCGCTCCCTGGCCGACGGCACGGTGGCCCACTTCATGGACAATTACCCGTCCTACGGCCGCAGCGTGACCCTGGGGGACATGTTCCCCGGCCAATGGAAGGGCAACATCTGGCAACTCGTCTGGGGCAGTGAAGGGGTCAAGAACCTGTCCGTCTCGAGTTCCTCGGACAATGCGCTGGACCACGTGGCCACGGCCCAGGTCGTCGTCGACGGCACGGCGCCGAGCGACGTGACCAACCTGACGAGCACGACCCACACGCCGTTCACCTGGACCAGCGACAACAACCTGTCGATGGTCTGGGACGCGGCCACGGACAACCTCTCGGGGGTGGCCGGCTACAGCGTCGAGTTCAGCACGGGCTCGCCGGTCTTCCCGGACGGCACGGTGGACGTGTTCTCGCCCGACGCCGGCGCCTTCGGACTGCCGTCGGTGAGCGCCTCGAACGGCTACTACGTCTCCGTGGTCGCGGTGGACCAGGCCGGGAACGTCAGCACCAATGTCGCCGCCATGGGGCCCTACTTCATCGACGTGGACGCTCCGCTCGAGCCTGCGAACGTGGTTTCGACGAGCCACGTCGTGGGAGCCCCCGACTGCAACTCGCTGATCTCGATGCAGTGGGACGATGGTTCCGACGCCCACTCGGCCGTGCAGGGCTACGCCGCGCTGTTCGACAATTCCCCCAGCACGGACCTGACCGGCTCGCCGGTGGTGGTGGTGGGCACCGGAAACCCCTTCTTCGTTCAGGACGTGGGCGCCTCCAACGCCGACTGGTACTTCCACGTGGCGACGGTGGACGTGGCGGGGAACACCTCGGCCACGATCACCCAGGGCCCCTATCGCAGCGCAGCGACGCCCAGCGTCTACTGCGTCGCGAAACTCAACTCCCTGGGCTGCTTCCCGGACATCAACTACTCGGGCACGGCCAGCGCCAGCGCCACCAGCGGCTTCACGGTGCTGGCCACCGAAGTGCGCAACAACAAGCCGGGGCTCGTGCTCTACAGCGTCACGGGAGCGGCCAGCCAGCCGTTCCAGGGCGGCACTCTCTGCCTGCAGGCACCGGTGCGCCGCAGCACGGGCGTCAACTCCGGCGGCCTCCCGTCGGGCAACGACTGTTCGGGCATGCTGTCGATCGACATGAACAGCTTCGCCGCGGGACTCCTGGGCGGGACGCCGAGCCCGGCCCTGCTCGTGGTGGGCACGGACGTGTGGTGCCAGTGGTGGAGCCGCGATCCGGGCTTCCCCGCTCCCAACAACTCCTCCCTGAGCAACGCCCTGACCTACCGCGTCTGCAACTGACGGGCGAGCGGAACGGAAAGCGCGGGGCGGAGAGCTTCCCTGGGGAGGCGCCCGCCCCGAGCCCCGCGCCCCGCAACCAGCGCTTCAGTTGGCGGGGTTCACTCCCGACGCGACGCAAAGCCCGTCGAGCCGCGGGGCCCCGGAGCCCCCAGGAAAAGCACTGCCGGGATCGACGGCGCCGGATACGATCGAAGGCGTCGCCCGCCGCCCCGCCCAGGAACCCCGCTCCAAGGAGCCCCCATGTTCCATTCGTCCAGATCCGCATTCGCGTCCCTGCTCGGCTGCCTCCTCGCGCCTGGAATGCTCGTGGCCTCCCTGGCCGCCCCCGCGTCGGCGGGCGATGTCTACATCCCCAATCACGCGCCCACCACGGCCGGGCCCGGCGGCTACTCGACGCTGATGCACACCCAGGCCCGCTCCTACCAACTCGTGGTCGGAACCCAGGAGCTGGGCGGCCTGCCGGTGGGCACGATGATCACCGGCGTGACCTGGCGCCTCTCCACCTGGATCGCCTACCCGAGTTGGCCGGGCGCGGGTTCCACCGCCAGCTACACGAACTACGACATCTATCTGTCGAGTTCGAACAATCCGCCGGGTTCCCTGAGCACCACCTACACCGACAACATCGGCCCCGACGTGGTGCAGGTGCGCGGCGGCCCCTTGAGCCTCTCCGACGTGTTCTTCCAGGGCGGCGCGGTGACGCCCAGCGTCAATCCCTACGGCGTGCTGGTCGACTTCACCACGCCCTACCTCTATCAGGGCGGCGATCTGCTGCTGACCGTGCGCCACACGGGCAACGCCTTCTCGAACGCCGTGCTCGACACGGTCTCGAGCCCCTTCTGCCAGGCCATCGGCGTGTCGAGCTACACGCAACCCGACGCCTGGTACGCCCAGGGCCTGATCACCATGAAGCTGGTCTATGCCGACACAACGACCACCTACTGCACGGCGAAGATCAATTCCCTGGGCTGCCTGCCGCAGATGAGCTTCTCGGGCGTGCCGAGCGCCACCACCGGTTCGGGCTTCACCGTCCAGGCGAGCGGCGTCTTGAACAACAAGCCGGGCCTGCTGCTCTACTCGAACACCGGCCGCGCCGCGCTGCCCTTCCAGGGCGGCATTCTCTGCATGGCAGGCCCGGTGCGTCGCTCGGTGCCGCTGAATTCCGGCGGGAATCCGCCGCCCAACGATTGCTCGGGCTACTACGACATCGACATGAACGCCTTCGCGGTCGGCGGCCTCGGGGGCACGCCGCAGGCCTACCTGCAGGTGCCCGCCACGCAAATCAACGCCCAGTTCTGGGGCCGCGACAATGGCTTCGTGCCGCCCTTCAACTCGACCCTCTCGGACGCCGTGGAGTACTTGATCGGGGCCTAGCGGCCCCCCAGGAGCCCGAGGAGCCCGAGGAGTCCCGGCCGATCGGCCGCTGCCCCGGCGGCCTGCACGCCAGGCCCGAGCGCCCAGGGTCGGGGGCGCCCCGACGCCGCTTATCGATTCGATCAGCGCGGTTGGCTGGCCCTCCTCGGCCGTGAGGCCGATCCTCGTGGGCATGAACTCCAACTCGACCGTCGCGGCCACCCACTTTCCCGCCCGGCGCACCGCCTGGCTCGCCACCGCGGCGATGTGCGGCTTGGGAGCGCTCGCGTGGCTGCTCCTGGGGCTTTTCATCGAGGCCCGCGAGGCCTGGGACTCGACGCTCTACTTCCTCGCGGTCCTGCCGCTCTCCGTGGTCGCGGGCGTGATTGCGGGCTGGCGCCATGGGGGACCGGGCTGGCGCTGGCCCCTGGCGTACTTCGGCGGGCAACTGCTGGTGATCGCCCCGCGCTGGTTCCAGCCTGGGGAAGGCTCGCTGTGGCCGCTTGCGCTGGTCTTCCTCTTCGTCTGTTCCCTGCCCTGCTGGCTCGCCGCGGAATTCGTGATCCGGGTGCGCGAGCGCGTGCGCTGAGCCGACCGGGCCCGCTCAACTCCAGGGCCGCGCTTCGAGACGCAGCTTGCCCTTGAGCCCGGGGCGGGTCTTCTGCTCCACGGGCAGGTCGAAGGCGATCCCCTGTCCCGAATCGAGCTTGCGCGTCACGGCATCCTGCTCCGGCCGGCCCGGATTCTGCTCCTGGCTGCCGTACTTGATGCGCCAGCCGCCCAGGGCCGCCTCGTCGGGGAAGGCCTCGACGATCAGCAGCTGCCGCAGGATGAAGCCGCCTTCGTAGTGGCGCTTGAGGAACAGCACCCCGTCCACTTCGTAGTCGGGCACCAGCACCTTGAGATCGAAGGCGAAGCTCACCGAGCCGCCCTTGGCCACGCTCTTCTTCGGGTCCAGGAACACCGAGAACAGGTGCGGGCTCTTGTCGCGGTCGGGCCGGCGCACGCCCTTCGGGCCCTTGGGGAACAGCTCGTCGTACTTGCGGAACATGGCCGAGTTCTCGCGCACCTCGCGGCGCGTCATCTGCCACTGGCAGCCGCGGATGCTGACCGCCACCTCGAACTGGTAGGACGCCTTGATCTCCTTGCCCTTGCTGAGCTCCTTCTCCACTTCGACGGGCAGCGAGATGTCGTCGATGTCGAGCACACCGTCGATGCGCAGGGCGCCGAACAGGAAGCGCGTCAGGTTCTGATAGCCCTCCTCGGAATTGACGATGCCGTAGTGGCCCGAGTGGCTCCGGTGCACGAACGCCCGGGGCGAGCCCACTTCGTTGCCCGCGGAGTCGACGCCGTGGGTGGTGGCGTTCTCGATGCGCACCAGGCCGTCGCTGGCCTCCCCCGCCGCCCAGGCGGACATGCCGCCGAGGACGCGGTAGTCGTTGGCGTTGGTGCCGACGAGGTTGAAGATGCGGTCGGCGGGAAAGTTCTTCACCAAGGAGACGTCGTCGCCCTTGGGCACGGCGAGATAGCTCGCCATGCGGTCGCGGTTGAAGTTGTTGATGTCGCCGAAGGAAAGCCAGCCGGGCACGTTGCGCACCAGCCGCATGTCGATGCCGTTGTGGGGCGTGGCGTAGGTGAAGACCTTGTCCACGGCGTCGCGCGCCGCCTGCTCGCCGAGCTTCTTGTTCTGCAGGAACGCGCGCACCACGAGTCCGCCCATGGAGTGGGCCACCAGGTGCACGCGGAAATCCTCTGGCGTCACGCCGTTCTGACTCTCGGCACACATCTTCTCGCGCAGGCGCAGGATCAGCGCGCCGAGCCCCTTGGCGAAGTGCTCGATGGGCGGCGTGTCGCCCTTGCCGAAGTCCTTGGAGGCCTCGTCGTAGTAGCGGTAGATGATCACGCTGCGGTACTGGATCGGCCGGTCGGGGCGCTCGATGGTCAGCAGGTCCTCGCCGTCGACGAACACGTCCTCGTACTGGTGGTCGCTCATCAGGCGCACCAGCGGCGACTCGAAGAAAAAGCGCCGCACATCCCCGGTCCAGGCCGTGCGTGCCTTGGTCGAGCCGATGTTGAAGCCCATGTAGGGGTCGGCGACGGTGTCCTCGATCTCCCCCTGGGTGGCCGCGAATCCGCGCACGTAGATGATCGGGTGGAAGGGATGGTGCTTGTTCATGGTCCTGGGGCCTGTTCCGCCCGCCGTTCGCGGGCCGGGGAGTTCCGTGGCGATCATGACGGTTCGCGAGTGGCGCTTCCAGGGCGAACGGAAGGCGCCGCGCGAACGCAATCACGGGGCGCCCCGGCGCCTGCGCGCGCCGAAGGAGGCACTCCCGCCGGGCGGCCGGTCCAGGGCGATTGCCCGCGGACCGCGCCGGTCCGAGTCGGCAGGCTCAGGGCGCCACGCCGAAGAACAGTGCGTCCGACAGGCTCGAGCCGAAGCCCGCGGGATCCAGGGGATCGCGGCTCCACCACTGGACGCTGGCGAGGGCCCCTGGGCCCAGGGCCGGATTCACGCCGCTCTGCACGTAGGCCTGCATGTCGAACCCGAGGGTTCCCGCGCAGGGACTCACGCCCGCCGAAATCTGGGACCCCAGGCGCTTGACGGGCTGGGCGACGCACAAGACGCCGCCCTGGAAGGCCGTCGAGCTCTTGCCGCCGCCCAAGAGCAGCAGCGCGGGCTTGCCCGGCAACACGTTCGTCCCGGAGATCGCAAACGGGCCCGCCCCGCTGGCGCTGGCGCTCCCCGTGGAACCGATGGCCGGCGTGCAGCCCTGGGAATTCACCTTGCCGGTGCAGTAGACCGAGGGGCCGGGCGCGTAGGTCGGGTCGTAGACCAGGGCCCCGATGTCGATGCGAGAGCCGTCCGGATCGAGGGGGCCCGCGGGATCACCCGCGTCGATGCAGGGAGAGCCGGGACGAAGGTGGAAATCGGACGAGGGCAGATCCCAGAAACCGGGATCGCCGGGAAGGCTCCCGTTGGCGGGCGAACCGAAGCCGGCGTTGAACGATTCGATCACGGGTGTGGCGCCGGGATCCAGGTTGGCCTGGGCGTTGCCCCACACCGCGGAATTGGTGATGCGGATCGTGCCGACTCCCAGGCCGGCGCCGACGACGCCAAGGTTGTTGCGCGCGATGGTCGAAGACTCGATCCAGCATCCTGGGCACTCGATGCCGGCGACCGACGTGCAATCGCTCACGATGCAGCCGCGGACCGTGCCCGTGGGAGCATAAATCCCACTGATTTGAGTCGTGGATTGCACGGAGAAGCCCTCGAAGACCGGGCTCGCTCCCCCCCAGTCCAGGTGGACGCCGTCGATGCCGGCGCTGCTTTCGAGGATCGTCGCCAGGGGCCCGTGGCTGCTCTTCACCGTGATGGGCTTGAAGATCCCCAGACTCTCCTGATACGTCCCGGGCGCGACCAGGACGGTGTCACCGGCAACGGTGGTCGGCCTGTCGATCGCGTACTGGATGCTCGCGAAGGGACTTGCCGGCGTGCCCGCCCCCGGCGGCGTCGCGCCCGCGTCGACGTACCAGGTGGTCTGCGCGAAAGCCGCGCCGCCGCAGACGAGGGAAAGCAGAGCAGGGCAGGAGACACGCGCGAGGATTCGCCAAGTCATCGGTCCCTCCTTCCAGGGGTGGGTGCGCGGCAGGCGCGCCGCGCGGGAGATGCCCCGAGGCTAGCACGGGCCCTGATCCCGTGGGGTGCCGCAGCAAGCTCCCGGGATCCGGCGCCGGTAGGCCACCACGTTTTGGCGCCGGTCGAACTCCAGATGGCAGCAGGCAGCCACCAATTCCCGCAATCGGGCCCGTCCCCGTTGGACGCGGCTCTTGGTGGCGGTGAGGCTCAGCCCGAGCCTCGCCGCGATTTCCCCCTGGGGGACCCCGTCCAGGTCGGCCAGCCGCACGGCCTCGCGATGTTCGGGAGAGAGGTCCCCCTCCAGAAGCCCCCGAAGCCAGCCATTCACGTCGGAGTTGAAGTTCAGCTCTTCCTCGGGAGCCTCCGCGACCCCCGAGGGGTTCGCCGTGTCGTCCAGGGAGTCCGAAAAATCCCCCGACGCCCACCCCACTCCCTCCTCGGCCCGTTGACGACGCCGATGGTCCTCCAGCACGTTGCGCGCCACGCGCCAGACCCAGGCCTCGACCCGCTCATCGTCCCGCACGCCATCGAGGCCGGCGTGGACACGCAGGAAGGTCTCCGCCACCAGGTCGCCGACCCGGTGTTCGTCCTTCACGCGGCGGCGGAAGAAGCCCGCGAGCTTCTCCCGCATCTCGTGCCACAGTTGCTCCGTGTCGACGGCCATGGGGCCATCAACGGTTGCAGCAGGACTTGGCTTCCGGGTCGGGCACGCAGCAGGCCTCCCCCGCCGGCGCCGGCACACAGCAGGCGGAGTCCGCGCTGGCGCGCGCGGGCGCGTCGGCCTCGGTGACCACGAACACCTCCCAGGGGTTGCCGTCGGGGTCCTCGACCCAGACCTTGGTCTGCACGGCGTAGCAGCAGGCTGTTTCCTCCTCCACCCGGGTGGCCAGCCCGGCCGCCCGGAACCGAGCGACCATGGCCTGCACCGCATCCGTGGATTGCACCTGGACGCCGAAGTGCTGCGCTCCCCCGAGCCGCCCCAGGCGCCCGCCGGGCCCCTCGTTGAGGGTCAGGTTCACAGAGGGAATCTCGGGTTCGAACTTGGCATAGCCCGGCCGAAGCTTGGCGGGCGGGACGCCGAGCAGGGTGGAGTAGAACTCGATGGACCGGACCAAGTCCCGAACCTCGAGGGCCACGTGGATGCGGGAGCTGCCTTGGAAGGCGACGGCGGAGGGCTTGTTCATGGGAGTCGATTCTGGGTCATGGGCGCGGGACCATTCCAGCGCACCCTGGGCTGACGGGGGGCGAGCTGGGGCGACGCAGGGAAACTGGCCTCGATGGCTGCGGAAATCCGCACCGGCACCCCCCAGAATCGGCCCTGGCGACCCCGCCAGGGCCGTTTTTCGCCCCAGCCAGGCGCGCCTCCGCAACTTGTTTCCTGGAAGCCGTTTATGGCGATATCCGCAGCCATGCGGGGCAGTATCGAAGCGGCGCGGCCCGCCTGAGGACGGACCGCGCCGCGCGCGTTCAAGAGGGGGCCTGGACCTACAGGAAGGTCATCGCCACCGCGTCGGTGGAGCACAACCGGATGCCGCCGCCCTGGGGGTCGATCACCAGCCACTGGGCATAGATCGGCTGGCCGATCAGCAGGGGGTCGGACGGCAGGAAGACGGTGCCCGAGCCCCAGCCCTGGCCGTTGCCGGCTCCGTTGAGGGGCCCGATGCGCTTCACCAGGGTGGTCGAGTTGAGCGCCACGTGCAGGGAGGCTCCCTGGAAGGGGAGACCGACCAGCTGCAGGGTGGAGCTCATCAGGAGCACGGCGCTCTTGCCCCCATTGCCCCCGTCGATGCCGCTGGTCCACTTGCCGCCCAGGACGGCGGGCTCGTTGGCGACCATGCGCGGGGCAAGGCCGCCCGTGCCCAGGGTCGGCGTGCCGTAGTGGGTCGGAACCACGTTGCGCTCCGAGGCCAGGGTCGGGCGATCGAACGGCGCGGTCTGGTTGCGTACGCGCTGGTCGGTCAGGGGGCGGCTGAGGAAGGCCACCAGGTTGTTCTTCTGCTGCTGGGTCAGGCCGATCGGCGCGATCGCCGGAGGCTTGTTGGGCGCGTTGAAGTCGCCCCCGCGGTCATAGAAATTGACCACGTCCATCAGGGTGTTCATGCGGCCGTTGTGGAAGTACGGGGCCCGCAACTCCACGTTGCGCAAGCCCGGCGTCCGCATGGCGCCGCGGTCGCCGTTGTTGCCCGTCACCACGAAGCGGCCGAGGTCCTCGTTCTGGGGACGCACGCCCGTGTAGTGGAACAGGTTGTCGGTCTGGAACGGCCCGCCGTGGCAGACGCCGCAGCGGCCGATGCCGTTGAAAATCTGCAGTCCCTGCTGCTCCTGCGGGGTCAGGGCGCCGGGGTTGCCGCCGACGAACTGGTCGAAGGGCGTCTGGTTCGAGCTCAGCGTCCGCTCGTAGGTCGCGATCGCCATGGCGATGCGCGCCGGGGTCACGTCCGGTGTCCCGAAGGCCTCCAGGAACAGGTCCGGGTAGCCGCGCCCGTTGATCCAGGTGGACAGGGCCGCGGGGATGTTCGACGCCAGGCGCAACGGCACCACGGTCGCGATGCGGCCGGCCACGTCGCCCCAGTTGCGGCCCGCGTGCCCCATTTCGACGTCGCTCGTCGGCGGAGCGACCGCCTGAATCTCCAGGGACGCTCCGGCGGGAAGCACCACCACGCCCGTGATCGGGTCCAGGAAGGGTCCCTCCGCTCTTCCGTCCCAGAACTGGCGGGGCGCGAAGCCCGCGTTGATGGCGCTCGGCGCCCGGCGGCCGGTCACCTGCGGCAAGAGGCGAAACTGGGGTGCGAGCGCGTAGCTGCCGTCCGCCTGGGAGAGCGTCACGCCCCGGGAACCCAGGATGTCGTCGGGAGTCAGGAACAGGCCGTCGGGACCGGGGTGGACGCTGCCTGTGTTGGGCTGGAGCGTGCGCGGGTCCGCGCCCCCCGCGCCGTGGATGTGGCAGGTGGCGCAGGCCATGGTCTGGTCCGAGCCCATTTGCTCCTCGAAGAAGAGCACCTTGCCCAGGTTGGTCTTGGCGAGCGTGACGGGGTTCCCGGCGGGGGCAGGGGCGACGGCCGGCGGAGGCGGCTGGGGAGGCGGCGGACCGCCCTGGGCGGAGGACGTGGCCGCGAGGCCGGCCGAGGCGCAGAGGGCCAGGGCCCAGGCCTGCAGCCTGCTCGTGGAAAGGGGATTCGGGTGCTTCATGGAGGAAATCGGCCCCAGCGGGGGGGCCCGGGGAAGGCTACCAGGACATTCGGCGGCCGGGCTCCCTGCGCCTCCCCGGCATGGCCTGGGGAGACAAGGCGAGCTCGGGCGGGTCGGCAGGGCACTGAACCGGTCCTCCGGCCCCAGGTTCCGTGGCAAGCTACATTCCCCGAACACGAACCGGGCCCAGCGGAATCCGCCTGCGGACGCGAGCTGGACGGTTACTTCCGCCCCCAGGCGGTGCATGGTGAGCGGGTCCGCGCGGACGTGATGGACAACTTCAAGGACACCTCCTCGGGCAGGCGCTTTCAGACCACGCGTTGGAGCCTCGTCCTCCGCGCCGGCGGCCGGGACGTGCCCGCGGCGAAGCTCGCCCTGGAGTCGCTGTGCAAGCAGGCCTGGTACCCCCTTTATGGGTACGTGCGCCGGCGCGGGTTCGGCCCGGAGGATGCCCAGGACTTGGTGCAGGGGTTCTTCACGCGCCTCTTCGAAAGCGGCGACCTGGCGACCGTGTCGCCCTCCCGCGGGCGACTGCGCTCCTTCCTGCTGGCGGCCCTGAAACACCACGTGGCCAACCACCGGCGGGGCGTCCAGGCCCTCAAGCGCGGCGGCGGCGTGCAGGTGATGTCCATCGACCTGGAGGACGCCGAGGGGCGGCTCTCGGCGGAGCCCGCGGACATGGACACGCCCGATCGGGACTACGACCGGCGCTGGGCCCAGGCCCTGCTGGAGCGCGTGCTCGCCACCCTGGCCGATGAATTCCGCGCCGCGGGCCGGCGGGAGCTGTTCTTGGCCCTCCAGCCGGGGCTGGGCGGAGAGTCCCCGAACCTGATCGAGACGGCCGAGAAACTGGGCATGACCCACGGCGCGGTGAAGGTCGCGGCCCATCGCCTGCGACGCCGCTACGGCGAGCTTTTGCGGCGGGAGATCGCCCAGACCCTCGACCGGCCCGAGGACGTCGAGGACGAGATCCAGAACCTGTTCGAGGCACTCGGGGATTGACCGGCGACGGGCGGCGGCTCGAAGCTCTGCACAGGCTGCCCCCGGCGCCGCGCACCCCGTGACCTCGACCCACGCCTGCCCGCGCTGCAAAGCGACCCTCTCCGCGCGCGCCGATTCCCGGGGCCTGTGCGCACGTTGCCTGATGAACGTGGCCCTGGAGGACGTCCGGGAGGCGCCCTGGGACGCTCCGGTCCGGCGGGGTGCCCAGGAAGCTCCCCTGGAGCGCGAGGAGGTCGAAGCCCTGCTGCCGCAGTTCGAGGTCCACGACGTCCTCGGCCAGGGCGGCATGGGGGTCGTGTTCAAGGCCCGACACCGGGCCAAGCGCCGCTGGGTCGCGCTGAAGCTGCTGCACGCGCGCGCCTCCGGCGGCCAGGGAGCGGGCGAGCGCGCCTTCGCCGAGCGCTTCGCCCGCGAGGCCCGGGCCCTGGAGAGCCTGCACCACTCGAACATCGTCGCGCTGCACGAGTCCGGCGAAGTGGACGGCCACCTGTACCTGGCCATGGAGTACGTGGAGGGCCGGACCCTGCGCGACCTGCTGCGCACGGGCGAGCTGGCCCCCACCACCGCCTTCGGCATCGTGCGCCAGCTGTGCGACGCCCTGGAGGCCGCCCACGCCCAGGGTTTCGTGCACCGGGACCTCAAGCCCGAGAACGTGCTGGTCAACGACCTCGGCACGGCGAAACTCGCCGACTTCGGACTGGCCAAGCTGCGCTCCCTCGACGCGGGTCCGATGCTCACCGGCGAGCAGGAGACCATGGGCACGCCCCACTACATGGCGCCCGAGCAGATCGAGAAGCCGCGCTCGGTGGACCACCGCGCCGACCTCTTCGCCCTGGGCGTGCTGTTCTACGAGCTGCTCACCGGCGAGTTGCCCCTGGGCCGCTTCCAGGCGCCTTCCCAGCTCGTGCCCATCGACCCGCGCATCGACGGACTGATCCTGAAGGCCCTGGACAAGAACCCGGCGCGACGGCCGGCCAGCGCGGCGCAGTTCCGCGCCGACCTCGAGCACATCCTGCGCTCGCCGCCGCCGGTGCGCGGGGCCGAGGAACGCCTGCGGCGCCTGCGCCTGGACCAGCGCTCGCCCCACCGCCCCTGGTCCCTGGTGCGCGCCTTCGTGGTGCTCTTCCCGATCGCGATGCTGATCGGATTCCTGGGGGACGCGCTCAATTCCTCACTCCTGTTGCTCTCCCTCTATAGCTTTGGGCTGTTCCTGTGGGGCGAGCGATTGGTGAACGGACGCGACCGGCTGTCCCCGGGCGCGCGTCTTTGGATCCTGGTCGCCGCCGTCGCGTCCCTGGGTTGCCTGTTCGGCTTCGCGCCGGTGGTGGGCCGCTGGGCCTACGGCTTGCTGCCCAATTCCGAGGTGGCGCCCGAGCAGGCGCTCGCCATCCGCTGCATCGCCGCCGTGTCCCTGGCCCACGTGGTTTGGGCCGCCTGGAAGTCCTGGGACGCCTTCAGGCCGGAGCCGACCCGGGCCGAGGACCCGCGCGCGCCGCGCTGAGGTCTTGCGCGGGGCCCGGGGCTGCGCCAGAGCCGTCCACATCCCGCCGCGAACCTCCGAAACAGCCGGGGCCCACGGAACCGTAGAGTGGTCCCCATGGGTCCCCACCGCCTCTCGCTGTTCTTGCCGCCGGCCTGGCTCGCGATCGCACTGGCATGCTCCCTTGGGGCCTGCGGCTCCACCGGGCAATCGACGATCCCGCCCCCTGCCGCCGCGCAGAGCGCGATGCCCGGCGTGCGCGCGGTCCCGCCCCTGGTGCTCGACCCCGATCCACGCCGCGCGGTCGCCCAGTTGGAGGACGCCCGCACGCCGGGCCCCGGCGGCGAGCTCCTGGAGATGCTGCGCTCCAAGGACGCGAGCCTGCGCGCCCGGGCCGCCACCGCCGCCGGGCGCATGCGGGCCCCGATCGGGGGGGCGTTGTTGACCGATGCTCTGGCCGGCCTCTTGGCGGATCCCGACCCCGGCGTGGGCGCCGCGGCGGCCTTCGCCCTGGGCATGCGCAACGACGTGCGGGCCTTCGGGCCCCTGATGGCCCGGGCCGCGGGCGCCGAAGCCGACGCCAACGTGCGAGCGCGTTGCGTCGAGGCCGCGAGCAAACTGGCCGAGGAAGCCGGCGCGCTCGAGGACCCGGCCCGGTTGGAGCCGTTCCTTCGCTGTCTCGAAGACCGCGAGCCCGGCGTGCGCCTGGAGGCGTTCGTGGGCACCTCCCGCTGGAAGCGCGGGGCCCGCGCGGACGCCATCGACGGGCGCCTCGCCGCGGCGGTCGCCCGTGAGCCCCTTCAGCCCGTGCGCAGGTACGGCCTGTTCGCCCTGGAGCGCCGCAAGGCCGCGGCGGGCAGGCCCCTGTTCCTCTCCCAGCACCGTTCCGAGGACGCCGAGGAGCGCCTGTTCGCGGCCAGGGGCCTTTCCACGTTCCCGCCGGACGCGGAAATCGAAATGGCACTCCTGGAGGCCGTCACCGACGCCGATTGGCGCGTGGGGGTCGAAGCCCTGCGCGGACTGTCCAAGTCCAGCACGCCCCCCGCCTTGGAGGCCGTGCTCCTCGCCACCCGTCACGCGAACCACCACGTGCGCGCCGCGGCCGTGGAGGCCGCCGCCGTCCAGGCTGCCGCCCTGGGGACCTTGATGCGCCAGAACCCGGCGCTCAGCGCGCAATTCCAGGGCTTGCTCGCCGATCTCTCCCCCGCCGTGCGGGCGGCCGCGATCGCCAACCCGCTGATCGGCAACGCCCTGACCGCCCGCACCCAGGCCGCGGGCGACATCTCGCCCCACGTGCGCGCGGCGGGGGTGTTGGCCTACGGCAAGTTCACGATCTCAGGCGGCGTCAATCCGCTGCAGCTCGCCGGCGGCAGCGTCATGGCGCCCAACGAAACAAGCCTCCTGGTGCGGGGCGCGGAGATCGAGGCCCTCGCCCTGCTGCCCGCGGGCGAGGCATCGCATGCCCTCGCGGCCCGACTGGGGCTCGCCGACAACGGCCTGCGGCTCGCGGCGCTCACCGCGCTGCTCGAACTGACGACGCCCGCGGTCGAGATGGCCGAGGTGGCACGCTGCTTCGACACGGCCCGCGGCGAGGTGGCGACGGAGGTGCGTTTCAACGCGCTCAAGCTGGCGGGCAAGCTGGGCGGCGACGCAGCCCTCGAGCTCCTCCAGCGCGGGCTCCAGGACGAAGACGCCTACGTGCGGCAGGTGGCGCGCGAGGAACTGACGCGGGCTCTCCCGTCGGGTGACCAGCGACTGCGGTGGCCGCCGCCCGAAGCCCTGCCGCCGGTGGAACTGGCCTTTCCAGGTGCAGGCCTGCTCGCCCATCCGCGACCCCGCGTGGTGATCTCCACCGACCGCGGCGAGCTGGAATTCGAATTGTTCGCCGAGGAGGCGCCCCAGCACGTGGCCAATTTCCTGGCCCACGCCGAATCCTACCGCGGCACCACGTTCCACCGCGTCGTCTCCGACTTCGTGGTCCAGGGCGGCGACGCCCGCGGCGACGGCAACGGCGGAGCTTCCTGGCGCGGCGACGCCCTGCGGCACGAGATCACCCCGCGCAAGTACGTGCGCGGGTCCCTCGGCATGCCGCGCAACGAGGACTGGGACTCGGGCGGCAGCCAGCTCTTCGTCACGCACCGCATGACGCCGCACCTCGACGGTCGCTACACGATCTTCGGCGAGCTGGTCAAGGGCTTCGACGTGCTCGACCTGCTCGATCTGGGCGACGTGATCCGCGAGGTGCGGGTGATCCGCTGATCAGAGCCGCTCCAGCCGCTCCACGGTGCGCGCGCCGCGGGCGTCGCCGGTGTTGAGCGTGCTGGCGGGCTCGAAGAGCAGCACGCTGCACTCGCCGTGGGCCACGGGCCGGTGCTCGACGCCGCGAGGGACGATCAGGAATTCGCCCGGCAGGAGCTCCACGGCCCCATCGCGCAGTTCGATGGTCAGGCGGCCCGCGATCACCAGGAACAGCTCGTCCTCGGCCGAATGGGCGTGCCAGATGAACTCGCCCTCCAGCTTGGCGAGCTTGACCTGGAAATCGCCCACGTCGCCGACGACCTTGGGCGACCAACGCTCGCTGAACTGGGCGAGCTTCTGGGCCAGCACGACTTTCTGCAGCACGACGCGGGCCATGCTAGCGCGGAGCCCGCGACGGCCCCCGGGGCCCCCGGGCCCCCCCGAACCCTCGGGGGAACCCTGCTCGGGATGTCCTGTGGTCGATCCAGCCGCCCAGGACGCCACGGGGAACGGGGTTTCCCCCCCACTTCGGACGGTGTGCGGGCTCCGCAGGGCCTTGGGGGGCCCCGGCGGGCCCGCGCAGGCCCCGGGGCGGCCCACGTGAACGAAATGCAATTTCCTTGGAAAGCCCCGGCCCGCCTCCATTGCCGACGAGATCTGGACCGATAGCGAGACCGGCTGCGGCCTCTCCCGCGGCTCGATCCTCCGATGCACCGCTTCCTCCTGCCCGCGGGCATGGCCCTGGCCGCGCTGGTCGCCTTCGACAGCGTCTTCGAGCACCGTCTGCGCCTGCAGGAGCTGGAGCGCATGCAAGTTTGCGGCCCCGAGCAGCTCGTGGCCCTACGCCGGAGCTTGGCGACGGAACGCGAACGCCACGACGCCGAGCTCGTCGCGCGCCTCGAGCGCGAGCTGGCCGCAAGCCGCGCCCGGGAGGCCGAGGGGCGCCAGTGGATCGAACGCCTGGAATCCCGCGTCGCCGGACAGGCCACGCGCCTCGAGGTCCAGGAACGGGAGTGGGTCGATTGGCAGGCGGACTGGAGCGAGCTCTCCCCCCACATGCTGCGGCGCAAGCTGTTCGAGCTCCATGCGCGCAGCGAGGCCCAGCAGTCGGATCTGGAGCTCGCCGCCCAATTGTCCCGCGACGACACCTCGCGCGTGCTCCGCGACGTGTCGCGGCTGGAGTCGCGGCTGGAGCTTTCGCTCAACGGTCCGAGCCCCGATCAACTGTGGGATGAACTGGTGGGGCCGGTGGTGCAACTGGTGGGCGAGACCACGGTCGGCAGCGGCGTGCTCCTGGCATCGCGGCCCACGGCCGGGGGCGAGTACGCCACCCACGTCTTGACCGCTTGGCATGTGGTGCGCGACATCCTCGGCAAGCCCGACGACCTTGCGGCGCCCGTGTCGATCAAGGTGTACGCGCCGGACGGGACCTGGCGCACGTTGCGGGGCCGCACCCTGGCCCGCGACGTGGGCCTGGACCTGGCGTTGCTCCAGCTGGACACGAAGGAGCGCCTGCCCTTCGGCGCGCGACTCGCGACGCGCGAACAACTCGAGGCGCTGCGCACGTTCGACGGCGTGTACGCAGTGGGCTGCCCGCTCGGCAACGACCCGATCCCGACCCTGGGCGAACTGGCCTCCACGCACCACGAGGTCGATGGTTCCAAGTACTGGATGATCAGCGCGCCGACCTACATTGGAAACTCGGGCGGCGGGATCTATGCGGCTCGCTCGCGGACCCTGATCGGCATCTTCTCGAAGATCTACACGCACGGCTCCACGCGCTCGACGATCGTGCCGCACATGGGCCTCGCCACGCCCCTCACGGTGGTCTACGACTGGCTCGACGGCACCGAGTACGCCTACCTGGAGAATCCGCCCGTCGACGCCACCGCGGCCCAGGCGTCGATGACGCGTTGAGCCCTGTCGGCTGCGTCAGATCGGAAGGGATTTCGTTACACCCCACAGGGATCGATCACGACCTTGGCCCACAGGGCGTGGGCGGCGGCCAGGGTTGCGTGTCCGCACAGGTCCACTTCGGTGGTCGGCGTGAACCAACGCAGGTCGAAGCCCGTGGCCCGCGCGCTGACGAAGGCCGTCTCCGACAGGTTCATCTCCCGCACCACGAGCTGCATCCAGCTCGCCTCCCCGGCAACTGTACGGCCGTTGACGGGCAACCGGAGTGCGACTACTGTACTGCTTCCTTGCGAAAGCAGAGTCTCACCGGGAGCAGCCAGTCAAGCCAGGTGAGCGCGTACCAGAACATGCTGTTGAATCAACGACGCTCCGCGAAGATCTCGATTCCGAGCACTTCAGCTCTTGGAGTCATCGTCTGGCCTCTGGCAGCGATCATCTGCCTTGCATCCGTTCGCGCCCCTGACAACACGGGCAATACGAAGTTCAGCGATCATGGCGTAGCGATCATGCCGATGAGTGCCACGGAGGAGGCAACGGAGCGGACCGAGCTCGTCGAGTACATGCGGGATCACCCCGATGTGTTCCCCACGGCGCTTGTCGATGAGATTGAGGCAGCAACAGATCCGGACAGCGGCAGCATTCGGATCGTGCGAGCCTGGGATCGAGCGCCCGGAATTGCTGATTCAGGAACGATTGGCATAGCGGGGGGCCTGCCGACTTGGATGAGGGCGTTGATTCTCGCGCATGAGTACGAGCATGCAGAGCGAGCCCAATCATCGCCCGGCACGGGGCCAGATAGGAAAGATCCGCTCACGAACTCGACCCCCTGCGGCAAATGCAACCATGCCGTGATGAGGGCGGGCGATGCAAGCAGATCTGCCCTGCTCACGTGCTCTGAAGACTACCCGATTCTCCCCGAGCAACGTGAGGAGATTTGCAAGCACTTCAAAGGCAGCCGGGCGGCAACGGCTGAATTGCTGACGGGATGCTACTACGCCGGCTGTACCAGCTGTTGCGGTTTTCCATACATTCCAAACTGCGATGAGTTGATACCCGCGCAGCCGTGTTGCGACTGAGGCCCTCAATGATCTCCAAGACGATCCTGTTTTGCGCCCTGGCGCTGCTTCCTTCCGCCCCTCAGGGCGTACCTCCTGATCAGGTGCCTTCCAAGATCCACGGATTCGAAGGCAAGTCACCCGCCAGACTCTCATTGACTGGTTCGACCGTGAAGGGAACCGCGAGCTACCAGCTTGCGGACAAGACGGTCCAGTTCCTTTGGGAATGGGAGGCCGCCGGTCCAAGACCGATTCAGCACTCCACTCAAGTCGAAGCGGTGCCTTTCTATCCCACCGAGATCTGCCAGGTTGGACCTGGCCGTGTGGCGGTGGCGGGAAAGCGGCGATCCAAGACCATCATCGAATTGTGGGAATTCGGGTCGCCGGTGATTCCACCTGCCATCATCAGCAACACGCAGCAGTACATCTATCCCGAGATCAATGTGCCGGTCGCATCCAAGACAGTTCTTTATGAAGAGGCGATGGTCGGTCGGGACATTGTCTCGGTCATGCTCCACAACCCGGCACCTCCGGCATCAGCAACGGCCTCCCTCTTCGTACAGTTCTTCGATTCCAAGGACTTGTATTCGCTGACCTACACAGCGGATGGTTCCTCGACCGATCCAGGCGTGGCTTCTTGCGTGTGCGTCAGGAAGTCCCAGCCTGATCCCACAATCCCGGTGATCCCTGCGCTTTCGACGCATTTCGAGACGCGGTGGTCTGCGAAGCACTCAGCTTACGGGTACGTCTACGTGTTCGTGCATCCCGAAGTTCCCGCGCTCGTCCTCTACGACTCCAATCTGGACGGAATCCTCGATTCTCCCGGTTACCTGCAACTCGACGATGCTGCCTGGGAGAGCGGGAATTGGGGCGACCTGACTACGTACTTGGCAGCCTATTGAAGTCGCGCTTTCCGATGACCCTGGGCGCTCGCGCGGAGGTCGTCGGGCAAGCGAACCTCGAGCGTGTGGTGTTCACGCAGTTCCTTCCGATCTGAGGGCCCGGACGGGCAGCCCCCCTCGTATACGTTTGACCACGCCGCGCCGCTCGACCGAGCACGTCACGGATTCGTGCGCAACCGCCCCTCGGCGATCGTGAAGGCGCGGCCCACGAGCTGCGTGCGGGCTCCGCGCACGGTCACGCCGACGAGGCCGCCGCGCGTGGAGGCCTGCCAGCCCACCAGTTCCTGCCGGCCGAGTCGCGCCGCCCAGTGGGGCCCCAGGGTGCAGTGGGCCGAGCCCGTGACCGGGTCCTCGGGCACGCCGGCCGCCGGAGCGAAGAAGCGCGAAACGAAGTCGTAGCGGCCCGAACCGCGAGCGGTGACGATCACGCCTCGGGCCTGCACGGTGGCGAGCAGGGGCAGGTCGGGCACGAGTCCGCGCACGGCGGCTTCGCTCTCCAGTTCGCACAGGTAGTCGAAGCGGCTGGCTCCGACCCACAGGATCGGCACGCCGAGGGCGCGCACCAGGGCGTCGGGAGCCTGGACTTCGGCCGCGGCCTCGGTGGGGAAATCGAGCGCGATGCCCTCGCCGGCGCGCTTGGCGGTCAGTTCGCCCGAGCGCGTGAAGAAGCGCGCGGTCGTGTGGGGATCGATCACGCCCTTGGCCCACAGCGCGTGGGCGGCGGCCAGGGTTGCGTGTCCGCACAGGTCCACTTCGGTGGTCGGCGTGAACCAACGCAGGTCGAAGCCCGTGGCCCGCGCGCTGACGAAGGCCGTCTCCGACAGGTTCATCTCCCGCGCCACGAGCTGCATCCAGCTCGCCTCCCCGGCAGAGGGCAGCAGGCACACGGCCGCCGGATTGCCCTCGAAGGGGCGCTCGGCGAAGGCGTCGATCAGGAAGTAGGGAATGCTCGAGGAGGCGAAGGGAGCCATGTCAGGTGCCTCGCCCGGTCCGCGTGCGATCGAGGGCGACGGCGGCGACGATGATCGCACCCGTGACGATCTTCTGCACGGGCTCGGAAATTTCCGCGTAGGCACAGCCCGCCGCCAGGGTGGTGATCATCAGGGCCCCGGCCAGGCTGCCCAGGACGCTGCCGCGCCCCCCGCTCAGGCTGCCGCCGCCGATCACGACCGCGGCGATGATGCCGAGCTCGGCGCCGATGCCGCTGGTGGGGCTGCCCTGGCCGTTGAGGTTGTCGAACTCCAGCACCCCGGCCAGGGACAGGAAGGCTCCGCACAGGGCGTAGACCTCCACCTTGCGCCGCAGGACCGCCACCCCGCACAACCGGGCCGTGGGTTCGCTGGACCCGATGGCGAAGACCTGGCGGCCGAACACGGTCCGGCGCAGCACCAGGGAGAGCAGGAAACCCAGGATCAGGATCAGCCACACGCCCGCGGGGAAGAGCTGCAGGCTGCCGGCCAGGGGCGGATCCAGGAGGCCGGCGAGCCAGGGCGGCGCCTCGGCGGCGATCTTGCGCTCGTCGGCCAGGGTCTCGGCCAGGCCGCGGAAGAAGAGCATGGTGCCCAGGGTGACGATGAAGGGCGCCAGCTTGAGACGCGTGACGAGCGCGCCGTTGAGGGCCCCCGCCAGGGTGCCCACGGCGAAGGTGGCGAGCAGCGCCATCGGGGCGGACCAGCCCGCGGCCAGGGCCTGGGCCAGGGTGACACTGGTCAGGGCGAGGAGCGCGCCCACCGACAGGTCGATGCCCCCCGCGGCCACCACGGCGGTCATGCCCAGGGCGCCGGTGCCCACGATGGCCGTCTGCTTGGCGATCAGGGCCAGGCGGTGGGCGGAGAAGAAGCTCGCCTCGGGCTTGTAGAAGTGCCCGTAGACCGCGCACAGGCAGAGGATCAGCGCCAAGCCCACCAGGGGCGCCGAGGCCTGGAACAGGCTCTGCAGGGAGCGCCTCATGGGGCAACCCCGCTGGCGGCGGCGAGCAGGGAGGACTCGCTCCATTGGGAGGCGGGCGCCACGGCCCGCAGGCGGCCGCGCTGGAACACCGCGATGCGGTCGCAGACGTGCAGCAGCTCGGGGAAATGGGAGCTCGCCATCACCACCGCCTTGCCCCGGGCGGCTTCCTCGCCGATGGCCTGGTAGATCTCGGCCTTGGTGGCCACGTCCACGCCGCGGGTGGGTTCATCGAGGAGCAGCACCTGGGCGCCCTGGTGCAGGAGGCGCGCGAAGGCGACCTTCTGTTGGTTGCCGCCCGAGAGTTCCGCCACGCGGGCCCGCGGGTCGGCGGGCTTGCAGGCGAGTCGCGCGAGCCACGCCCCCGCCGCCTCGCGCCTCCGGCGCAGCGAGAGCCAACCCCAGCGGGCGTAGGGCTCCAGGGCCGAGAGGGTCAGGTTGTCCTCCAGGGAGAGCCCCTGGGCCAGGCCCTCGGTCTTGCGATCCTCGCTCAGGAGCCCCAGGCCGCGCGCGATCGACTCCCGCGGGTGGCGGCGGGTGAGTTCGCGGCCCCCGACGCGGACGCGGCCCGCGCCCGGGGGATCGAGGCCGAAAACACGCCGCAGGAACTCGCTGCGGCCCGCCCCCACGAGGCCCGCCAGACCCAGGATCTCGCCTCGGCGAACGCTGAGCGAAATTCCGGGCGCGTCCGTGGCGGAGGAGCCGCAGGGTTCTTCGACCGCTAGGAGTTCCTCCCCCGCCGTGTGGGGCACGCGGGGAAAAAACATCTCCAGGGAGCGGCCTGACATCGCCCGCACCAGACGCTCGGGGCTCGCCTCGGAGATCGGTCCTTCCGCCACGACCGCGCCGTCGCGCAGCACGGTGAAGGAATCGGCGAAGCGCGGCAGCTCCTCGAGGAAGTGCGTGACGACGACCACGGCGAGCCCCCGGCCGGCGAGGGCGCGCAGGGCGCGGAAGAGCCGCTCCGCGTCGGCCGGACCCAGGGAGCTGGTGGGTTCGTCGAGCACGAGCACGCGCGCGTCGCTGGAGAGCGCCCGGGCGATCTCGACCTGCTGCTGCACGGAGAGCGAGAACTCGCGCGCGGGCCGGTCGACGTCGAGAACCTCGTCGGACAATCGCGCCAGGGATTCGCGCGCGCGACCGCGGATGGCGTCGCGGTTCAGCACACCCCAGCGGGACGCTTCGCTGCCCAGGGCGATGTTCTCGGCCAGCGACAGGTCCGGCGCGATGGCGAGCTCCTGGTGGATCATCGCCACGCCGCGGCGACGCGCGTCCCTGGGGCTGTTGGGCGCGAAGGGAGCTCCCGCGAGCTCCATGGAGCCCGCGTCGGCCCGGTGGGCGCCGGCCAGGATCGAGAGCAGCGTGGACTTGCCGGCGCCGTTCTCGCCCACCAGGGCGCGCACCTCCCCCGCCGCCACCTCGAACGAGACCCCCGCGAGGGCGCGCGTGGCCCCGAAGCTCTTCGTGATGCCGGCCAGTCGGAACAGCGGGGGCCTCATCGCGGCGTGGCGACCATCCCCGCGGGTCGGAGCGGACGTCCCTGCGCTCGCCCGAGGCCGAATCGCCGGCCTGCTGTGAGCTTCCGTCCGCACCGCGACCGCGTGGGAGCGTCGTCGTGAACCCCGCGTCGCGTTCGTCGGGGAATTCCGCGCCCAGGGCGCCGCGCAGATGGGACAGGTGGCCCTGGTCGAAGGAAACCGATGCGCATGACCGAGGGAGCATCCTACCCTGCGGGACCGCCGCAGGAACCCGGGCCCCACGACGCCACGGGGTCCAAGGCTGCCGCGCGGGCTGGGGGGAAGTGGGCTCGCGCCGGCGCCCGCTCCGTGCGCGCAGGTCCTATCGCCGCAGGACTTCGATCCGCTTCAAGGTCGTCCAGAGCGCCCGGGCCTCGATGATCCGCTGGCTTTGCAGTTCGATCGTGCCCAGGGGCGCGGGCGCCCTGACCATGCCCTGGGCGTCGGCTTCGACCTGGATCGAAACTCGATCGGCGACAGCGCCCGAGCCGAGGTGCAGACGCAGCGGGCCGGATCCGGGCGCGACGGACTCCTCGATCCAACCGAGAGGAAGGTCCTCCACCCAGTCGTGGCGCGAGCCCTCGAGCGTCAACTCGCGCAGCGCCTCGATCCGTTGCCCGGTCGGGAGCGTTCCAAACAGCAGGATCGAGCGACGGCCGCTCGGGATCGAGAGTGCGAATCCGCCCGCGGCGTCGAGGGTCGCAGCGGGGCGGTCGTTGGTGACAGGCTCGGACGGCCCCGGAACCAACGCGGCCGTGAAGCCTGCCGCGGGCGCTCCGTTGAGGAAAACCGGCCAAAAAGCTGTGTTTCGAGGAGCGCGCGCGCGTCCAGGTCCAGGATGACCGTCTTGTCGTTCACGACCTCGACGTTCCACCGGAAGTCCGCGTCTTCCGGCGTCCGAGCCATGGAGATCAGCTCCGTGGACGGCTCCTCCAGCAGGGCCACGACTCGCCACGGCCCGGGCCGGACGCGGTCGAAGCGATAGGCTCCGTCCCCATCCGTGCGCGTGACCAGCGGATTCCCGTCCCCGCACGATGCCGCCACGACGTACTGCCGAGCCGTGGAGGCGTCGTTTCCCGTGACGCGGCCGGTCACGGTTCCACCGCGGGTCAGCGCGACCTCGATGCCCCTCCGGCCCTTGCCGGCTTCGAGGGCAACCCCTGTCTCGCCGCGGGCCCAGCCCGGCGCGCTCGCGAGCACGAACACCTCGCTCCACTCCGGGTCGACGGGACAAACGAAATGCCCGTCGGCGTCGGTGCGGACCTCTTGCGGGGGATAGCAGATCAGGCGCAAGGGAAACCCCGCCTGGATCGGGACCCGACCCCGCGGGCGCGTGGCCAGGACGATTTCCGCTCCCTCCACCGGTTCCCCGAGAGCGGACACGCGACCCTCGAGCACCGGTCTCGGCCGCAGGGGCAGCGTCAGCGATGCGGGCATCTGCGTGGGCAGCCACGGCCCGAGCTGGGCGGTCTCATAGCCCCCATGCCGCACGACGAGGCGCGCGGCGAACGGCGGAAGGTCCAGGAGGACCTCGCCGTCCGCGCCGCTGCGACTCCATCCCTGGCCGACGATCATGCTGCCGCCGGCCTCGAATTGGTGACCTTCGGCTCCCAAGGGCATGGCCTGCGCGCCCTCGACCGGCTGACCCGTTTCTTCGTCCACCACACGCAGGGCCAGACTGCGTTTGGGAGTCAGCTCGACCCGCAGATCCCGCGCGCCGCGTTCCGCACGCAACGTCGCGCTCATTCCGTGTTGGCCCCGTGGATCGCGCGCGATCAGGTCGACGGCCTGGGCCCCGCCGGGACTGAAGAGGAACCTGCCGTCCTCGCCCGCGACGATGAGGCCTTCGTCCTGCGTCTCCGTGGCCAGGTACGCGATGTGCGCGCCCGCCGCCGGCTCGCCTCCGGGGCGAAGCACGACCCCCGTGATCGCTTCTTCCGACGGCAACGGGTCGAGCACGAGAGTGCCGGCATCGGTCCACGACCCGATGCGCACGTACAGCTCGGGGGACACGGCCCAGAGCCGGCCCTCCGCGCCGACGAGCAGGCGGCAGGCACCGCCGGGAGCCCCCGGGAATTCAAAGCTCCCATCGGCGCCGGAAATCGCGACCGGACGGCGAATGCCCCGATCCGGCCCAGCGATGCGCAGGACGTCGATGGACTCGGCCAGACCGCCGCGGGCCAGGTGCACGATGGCGTTCGGGACTGCCGCGCCGTTCGTTTCCAGCACGCGGCCCCGCAGGGCCCCTCCCCGGGGCAGCACGATGTCCCCCAGATCGGTCGTTCCATGCCACTGGGGCGTGGAGCGCACGAACTTGGTCTCGCGCATGGGGGCCGAGGCGCGGAAGGTCATTTCGAAGACCTGTCCCTCGGAATGCCGCACCAGCTCGTCCGGCAGTTCGATCCTCGCTCGGCCCGCCGCGTCACTGATGGCGCGGCCGGCCCCGCGGATCGCGAACCCGTCCGCCCCGGGCAGGCCGGACTCGGAACCGAGCGCGCAGAATTCGGCGCCGAGCACCCCTTCGCCGGAATCGTCGACGAGATCGGCGAGGAGGGTGGTCACCCCTGCCGGCTCCCGTTGCTCGGCTGCCTCCCTGGGGGCGAGCTGAAGTCGGGTCGATTCCTCGCCCTCGGTTTTTTCTGTCGCGGCTCTGCCCTCGCCTGCCCCGGGCGCGGACGCCAAGGCCCCGTCGGCCGCAGAACTGCCGCTCGCAGTGCTGACGACTTCAGGCTGCGGCGCACCCAAGCCTTCGAGGTAGAGGGCGCCGCCGATTCCAAGCAGGCCGACGACGCACAGGAGCGCCGCGACCTTGGTGGTCGTCTTCACGAACAAGCCTCCCTGGGTCAGTTTCGAAGCGTCCGCGCCGGCGGCCAGAAGCAGCCCGAGCGCGGCGCCGTGCATCGTTTCGGGCCGTTCCGCCTGTGCTTCCCGCTCGAACCGGCGCCGCAGGTGATCGACCCCCCGCGCCAATTGCGAGCGCGTGGTTGCGGCACTGACACCGGCCTGGCGCGCCATTTCCGCCGCGGAACGGCCTTCGTAGTAGCGGCCCATGACGACCCGCCGGTAGGGCTCGGGCAGTTCGCGCACGTACCGAGCCAGGCGCTCCTGAAGCTCCAGGCGTTCGAGCTGGCGCTCGTCGTCCGCGGCAAGCGTCCTCCGCAGCGCGCCCTCGCGCTCGTGGTCCGCGCGCCTCAGGTCCGCGCGCGTTGCGTGCCGTGCCAGACGCACGGCCACGCGTGCCAGCCAGGGACGCAACGACGCGCGGACGGGGGGCCGGCGCTCGAGCGCCAGGGCCAAGGCGTCCTGGCTCACGTCCTCCGCCGCGGCCTGATCGCGGGCCAGCCGCGAGGCAAGCCTGCGCACCCAGGACGCCTCTTCCAGGAGTGCGTGGATCAGGTCGGTCGGAGGGCCCTTCGGATCGGCCATGCCTCCTTTCTCCCTCCCGCAGGGAGACCGTGGCACAAAATCCGCCGAAATCACGCGCGCAGGGACGTCGGTCGCGCACTGAAGTCCGAAGGGAATGCCCGGGCCGGGGGGAGAGCGGGTCCGCAAACGGGGCAACCACGCCCCAGGGGGCCGAGCGGACCGGGTCGGCCGTCCTGCGCGCGCGGCCCGCCCCCAGGCCCGAGGCCCCTGGTCTCCTCGCGCTCGCGCCGCCGCCGGGCAAGCGGCGCGCGCGCCAGGCCGCCGGTGGACGGCCGCCTCGGAGTCCGCCGCGGCGCGACTCGAAGGGCCGCTGCGCCACGGCCAAGACCGCGCTGAGTTCTCCCGTCTGCGCTACTTCCCTTGCAGCCGCGCGCGAATCTCGGCGACCCTCTCCGCGGGCAGGTCGCCGAGCCGCAGCACGCGCTCGCCCGTGTCGATGCGCCGCTCGGGCGTGCCGCCCGTGAGGCGCGTGTGCATGGCCTTCACGGCCAGGTACCCCATGCGCTCGGGATTCTGAACGATGGTGGAGCGCAGGGCGCCGCTGACCAGGGCCTCCTCGATCTTCGTGCTGCTGTCGAAGCCGACGACGATCACCTTGCCCGCCAGGCCGCGGCTGTCGCGGGCCAGCGCGGTCAAGAAGCCCGAAGTCGCCGACTCGTTGGAGCAGAACACGCCGTCGAGTTGCTCGCCGAAGTTGGAGAGCAGCGTCTCGGCCGCGGCAACCGCCTCGGCCTCGGTCGGGCCGCCGTGCTTGTCGCTGGAGATCACCTCGATCCCCGTGTGAGCGGCGATGGCGTCGAGGAAGCCCTTCTCGCGCTGCTCGGTGGACTCGGAGCCCAGCACGTAGCGCAGGAGCAGCACGCGGCCCTTGCTCCCCAGGGCGCTCCCCAGCTCGTCGCCCGCCATGCGGCCGCCCATGTAGTTGTCGGTGGCCACGAAGCTCTCGATCGGCGCGTCCGCCGCCGCGAGGCCCGAGTCGAAGATCACCACCGGGATCTTGGCCGCCGCCGCCGCGCGCACGGGCTTCTCCAGGGCCCGGGCGTCCAGGGGCGCCAGGCAGACCCCGTGGATGCCGTCGGCGAGGAACGACTCCACCAGGGCGATCTGCGCCGCCGCGTCACCCTCGCCGGAGGGTCCCTTCCAGACGATCGTCAGGTCGGCCAGCTCCTCGTCCGCCCGCCGCGCGCCCTGCTCGACGGCCTTCCAGAATTCGTGGGCCGTGCCCTTGGGAATCACCGCGATCTTGAACGACCCGGCGGACGGCGAGCCGGCGCCGGCCTCCGGCGAAGGCGCGCTGGGCGAATCTCCGCAGGCCACGAACAGGGAGGCAAGCAGGAGTGCCTTCGCGAGCGAGGAGACTCTCATGGTCGAATGCAGGGGCTGGAGAAAACGCGGGAACGACCTCGCGGCCGGTTCGACGAGCCGTGGACGCGGCCGGCGCCGGCGGACGCTGATCGGCGCGGGCGAATGCTATAACAACGCGCGCCGTGCGTGTATCGCTGTTCATCACCTGCCTCGCGGATCAGATGCACCCCGAGGTCGGCGTCAGCACGGTGCGCGTGCTGCGGCGCCTGGGCTGCGAAGTGCTCTTCTCAAGGCAGCAGACCTGCTGCGGCCAGCCCTTCCACAATGCGGGATTCCCCGCCGAGGCGCGCCGCGTCGCGCGAACGCTGATCGAGGCCCTGGGGCCCACGGGGGAGGCCGGCGACGCGGACTATGTGGTGACGCCTTCGGGCTCCTGCGCCGCCATGGTGAAGCACTCCTATCCCGAGCTGTTTGACGGCGATCCCGACGAGCTGGAACGCGCGCGCGCCCTGGCGTCGCGCACGTTCGAACTGTCCCAGTTCCTGGTCCACGTGCTCGGCGTCGAGGATGTCGGCGCCAGCCTCGCCCGCAAGGCGACCTACCATCCTTCCTGCCACGCCTCGCGCTTCCTGCACGTGGGCAGCGAGCCGTTGAAATTGCTTTCCCGCGTGCGCGGCCTGGAGCTCGCCCCGCTCGCCCATGCCCAGGATTGCTGCGGCTTCGGCGGCCTGTTCAGCGTCAAGCTGCCCCAGGTTTCCAGCGCCATGGCGGGCGAGAAGCTGGAGCACGTGGCCGCCAGCGGTGCCCAGGTGCTGGTGGGCACGGACATGGGCTGCCTGATGCATCTGGCGGGCCTGCTGCGCGCGCGCGGCTCCCCGGTCGAGGCCCTGCACCTGGCCCAGGTCCTGGACAGCGGCCATGGCGCACGTTGACCCTCGAGCCGCGCCGGCGGCGGACTTCGCCGAGCGCTCGGCACTGGCCCTGGAAAACGCGTTCCTGCGCCGGGCGGTGCGCTTCACCGTGGACCGCCTGCGCAACGGCAAGCAGGCCTCGGCCGAGGCCCACGGGGATTTCGAAGCCCTGCGCGAACGCGGCCGCGCCATCCGCGCCCACACGATCGCGCACCTCGACCGCTACCTGGACCAGTTCGTGGACAACCTGGAAGCAGCGGGCGGAGTCGCCCATTTCGCCGCCGACGCCGCGGAAGCCGCGGAGCTCTGCGCGAGCATCGCGCAGGGCTGCGGGGCCAAGCTGGCGGTCAAGTCCAAGTCGATGGTCAGCGAGGAGATCGAGCTGAACCAGCGTCTGGAGAAGGCCGGCGTCGCCGCCGTGGAGACCGATCTCGGCGAGTGGATCGTCCAACTCGCCGGCGAGGCGCCCGCGCACATCATCCTGCCTTGCATCCACAAGTCCCGGGGCGAGATCCGCGCGCTGTTCGAGCGCCACGGGAACACGACCCTCGACGAGGCCACGGCGACCCTGGCGGGCTACGCGCGGCGCACGCTGCGGGCGCGCTTCCTGGAAGCCGATCTCGGATTCTCGGGCTGCAACTTCGCGGTGGCGGACACGGGCGCCATCGCCATGTTCACCAATGAAGGCAATGGGCGACTGGTCACGACCCTGCCGCGCGTGCACGTGGTGTTGATGGGCATGGAGCGCATCGTGCCCTCGCTGGCGGAGCTCGCGGTCATGGCGGAGCTCCTGCCGCGCAGCGCCACGGGCCAGAAGCTCACCACGTACTTGAACCTGATCGCGGGCCCCCGCCGCACGGGCGAACTCGACGGTCCGCGGGAACTGCACGTGGTGATCGTCGACAACGGCCGCTCGGCCCAGCTTTCCGATCCGCGCTTTCGCGAAATCCTGCACTGCATCCGCTGCGGCGCGTGCTTGAACGTCTGCCCCGTCTACCGGCAGGTGGGTGGACACGCCTACGGGTCGGTGTATCCCGGTCCCATCGGCGCCGTGCTCGGGCCGCTGTTCCATCCCGAGCGCGAGCTCTCGAACGAACTCTCCCAGGCCTCGAGCCTGTGCGGCGCCTGCACGGACGCCTGCCCGGTCAAGATCCCGATCCACGAGATGCTCGTGTCCCTGAGGGAGCGCGATGCTGCGCGTCGGCCGCGCGCGGAGCGACTCGCCCTGGAATTCGCGGCCAATGTGCTGTCCTCCCCCGAGAGCTACGAACGCGCCGGCCGCGCCCTGCGCTTCTTGCAGAGGGCCACGATCGGCGACGGCTCGCGCATGACCTGGCTCGGCCGCCGCGTGCCCTTCGCGGGCGCCTGGCTTTCCACCCGCCGCCTGCCCGCCCCACCCGCCCGATCGTTCCGGGAGCTGTGGCCGGCGCTGGAGCGCGAGGCCGCCCTGGGGAACCCGCCGGGGTGACCGGTCAGCGCGGGAGTCGCGATCCCGGCTATCCTGGCCGGCGTCCCGGGCAGATCCGGCTTGCGGGGTTCTCCGCTGTGACTGCGGCCGGCCAGTGGCCTAGTGTCCACGGCATTTCCCAAGGAAGACCATGAAGTTGCGCTTGACCCCCCTTGCGGCGCTGGTGCTCGCCTCCTCGGCCCTCGGTCAGTCGAGCCTGGTCGTGCCCGCGGGGTCAACCTTCGTCTACGACACCAGTTCCGGCCCCCTCGTCCTCACGGACCTGACGATCGAGGCCGGCGGAACGCTGCGCGCGCTTGGGCCGAGGGCTTTCCGCGTGCGGGCCACGGGCTCCCTGCGCATCGACGGACGACTCGAACTGTCGGCCTCCGACAGCCCCGGCGTGCAGACCCTCAACACGACGAACATCTCCGAACCCGGATCGGCCGGAGGGCCTGGCGGCGGCAGGGGCGGAACCGGCAACCCGCTGACGACGCAGTCCTCGCCCTCGGGCACCAACGGCCACGGCCCCGTGGTAGGACCGCGCGAGGGCGGCGGCGGTGGCGAGTCAGGGATCTCATCGGCATCGCTCGGCACGGACGAGCGCAGGCCCGGCGGCGGCGCGGGAGGCGCGCTGGCCGCCGACCAGCCCGTTCATCCGGATCCGCTGAACCCGCTCAATCTCGGCCTGATCGCCGGCCGCGGTGCCAATGGTTGGCCGACGGCGCTGGGCGTGCGGACCCTCACGCCGCCTCCGCGCGGCGGGGCCCTGGGGCAACGCGCTTTCGTCGATGCCGACCCGACCAACGACTTCTTCGGATTTCGTTTGCTGAGCACGGGCGTGATCCAGGTCGGTGAACTTCAGTCGGTCGTGGGTGGCTCGGGCGGCGGCGGCGGAGGGAACGCGATCAACGGCCTCGTGTGGCCGCCTCCGGTGTTCAACCCCACCGCGGATGAAAAGGGCGCGGGCGGCGGCGGCGGCGGCGGCGTGGGCATCCTGCTTGCTTACCAGATCACCCTGGGACCCTTGGGCCGCATTCACGCGGACGGCGGGGACGGGGGCGGCGGCGAGAACACGATCTTCCTGAATCGGGTCGGCGGCGGCTCCGGGGGAGGATCGGGAGGGTACTTGGTCCTGCAGGCGCGCAACGTCGACCTGAGCGCCGCTTCGGACCGCGCGCTCACCGCGCTGGGGGGCCGCGGGGGGCCCGGCAAAGACAACGCCTTCGGTGCCGTCAACGCCGGGGGCAATGGCGGCCCGGGCGTGATCGCAATCCATGTTCCGCCAAGCGTGGGTGGACCGATCCTGCCCACGGGCAAGACCTTGAGCGACTTGAGCGCCCCCACGGCCCTGGTGCTGCTGCCGGATTCTCGGTTCTGAGCTGCGGCCCGCGACGACTCGCCGAAAGCTCGCGGCCCTTTCGGTCCATCGATCGGGACAGGACACTCGGGCGGCGGCGGCCGCCTGCCCGCGCGATCCGAAGCCGAACACGGCGATGGATCCGCTCCTCGCGTTTTCAACGCAGTCCGCCGACCTCGCAGGCCAGGACCTCCCGCGGGCAGCGGAAGCGCACGGGCACCGTGTCGGCGACTCCCCGGCTGACCAGCAGCACCGCGTTGCCGACGCGGTAGCGCAGTCCATTCCAACGGCTGAACCAGGCACCGGGATAGAGTTGCGCGCCGCGCTGCCACCACACGCATTGCCCGCCGTGCAGGTGGCCGGCCAGCACGAGGTCGTAGTACGGCGCGGCGGCCAGGGCTAGCTTGGGGTCGTGCCCCACCAGCACGCGCACGCTGGCCGCATCCGCCGCGGAGCGTGGCCGCAGCGCGGCGTGCAACTGCAGGCGCGCGCCGGCTTGCACCAATTCAACCTCCGCCTCGTGAAGCCAATGGCCCCCTCCCGCTCGCACCGCAGCACGGGCGAGACCCTTGCCGAGCCAACCGTCGTGGTTCCCCGCCACGGCGAACACCGGCGCGTGCGCGGCCAGCCGCTGCACGGTCTGCTCCAGCAGATCGGCACCCGAGCGTTGTTCGAGCAGGTCGCCTCCGAGCAGCACGACGTCGCACGGATTCCCGGCCACCGCCTCGACGAGCGCGGCGCCGACGTGCTCGCGGCGCGCGGTCAAGTGCAGGTCGCTGGCGTAGATCAGTCGCCACGTCGTCGGCGGCGCGGCCTCCACGACCACGCACTCGCGACGGACGAGCAGCGGCGCACGCGCTCCGAATTCGAAACCGGCGATCATGTGGGCACGACGGTGGCGCGTCGCGCCTCTTCGTACCAGAGCACGACGGCGAGACAGCCGATGCACCACGAACGCACGAACCCGCGCCCGAGGAAGCCGCCGAACAGCATGCCGGCGGCGATCAGGGCCACGCGCGCCAGGGCCCTGCCCGAGGGCAGCGTGCGGCCCAGCAGCCGATGGCTGGCCAGGAACGGGGTCGCTTCGCCATCGAGCGCGAGCGGGAACACGAACACCAGCCGCGCCTCGACGGCGTAGAACACGAGGATCGCCGCGAAGACGGCCGGCAGCGTCAGATCCCAGCACACGTCCAGGGTGAGCAGGGCGACCAGGGCCAGCAGGCCACAGAGCGTGTACTTGGCAAGTCCCAGCAGTCCAAAACTCGCGCGCCCCATCGGCTGCTTGCCCCGCACGTGGCCGAGAGCGCATCGCATCCAATGGGCACCTGCTTCGAAACCGCCCCAGGCCGCCGCGCGCGAGGCGGCCTGAAGTCCGTTTCCGGGTTCGTCGTAAAGGCGGGCAGCCTGTGCCACGAGGGCGCGTGCGTCACCCATGGCCGACCTCTCGCCCCGCGCACCAGGCCATCCACGCCAGGAAGGCGATGCCGTTGCCGCCGACCAAGAACCGATGCAGCAGGGTCTCGTAGCGACCGCAGGCGCGGTGGAACCGCACTTCGTCGAACATGATGAGCGCCGTCATCGCCAGGGCGACGGCGACGATGGGCACGAGCAGCGTGCGCAGCGGAACGGGGCCCGAGGTGAGGGCCAGCAGGACGAACAGGGGCAGCCCGAGCGCGAGCGCAAGCAACTCGGCCCGTCGTTCGGCGGCCGCGATGCGCCGGCCACCGTGGCGGTGGAAGCGCCAGTCGAGCAGCCCAGCAAGAGTTGCGGTCGTGCCCGCAAGTGCCATGACCCAGAACGACGCGGGCCAGCTTGAGGGCGATGCCGGATCGGGCAGCGCCCATGCACGCGGCGCCAGCCACAACAAGAGCGGCAGGGCCAGCGCCGGGGTCAGCAACGCGACCAGGGAGAGCACCCGGGCATTCTACTTGGCGGCGCAAAGTGCGCAAGGTGCGGCGGGCCGGGGCCTTTTCCGGGCATTCCGGTCGGCGAATCCCCGGCTCAGCCCGCCGGACTCGATCCGCCGACAGGCTGCCGCTCCGCGGCTCACCACGGGCGGCGTTGAACCCGCGCCTGCCGTCGCCGCGTGCAAGAGAGTGACACCGCTCCGCGCGAAGCCCTGTTCCGGAGCGCACTCCCGGCCCGGGCGCGGGAACTTCCTATACTCGATCGCGTCGGCCGCGGCCTCCGGTGGCCGAGCCGGCTCCCCTGCCGGCCACGCACACCTCGAAACCTCGCCTGATGATGCCCTGGAACCTCCCGCGGGACCCGCGACCGGCGCGCGTCGGGCCGCGCCTTTCCACGCGATCCTTGCCGAACACGTGGCCCCACCGGGCGCGCTTCGCGGGCCTGGATCGTGGAGCGGGCTGCGGCGCGCTGACGCCGGCGTCGAGCCGATGAAGCGCGAGCAGTTCCTTGGTCGCGTTCGCGCGCGACTCGCCGCTGCGCCGGATGCACTGCGCGAGGTGTCGCGGCCCGCCCCTGGGTCCGCGCTGGGCGCACGCGGCGCCGCGGACCCCGATTCCCGGGAACTCGTTGCGCGCTTTGCCGCGGAGCTCTCGCGCGTGGGTGGAGCCCTGATTCCCTGCGCGGACTCGGCCGAGGCGGCTTCGAAGCTGGAGGACTTCCTGGGCGAGTCCGGCGCCCGCAGCCTCGCCGCCTTCGAGCGCCCGTGCTTCGCGGGACTGCCCCTGGACGCCCTCTGGGGGCGCTACGAGGTCGTCACCCCGTCATCCCACCGCGATTTTCGTGCGCGCGTGCCCCAGGTGGACGTGGGGCTCTCGGTCGCCGACCTCGGTGTGGCGGCGAGCGGCTCGCTCCTGTTCCTGGCCGCGGCCGATCGGCCGCGGTCGGTGACGCTGCTGCCGCGCTCCCACGTGGCGATCCTGCGCGCGAGCACGCTGGTGGCCGACCTCGGGGCCGCCTGCCGGTGGCTCGCCGACCGCGGCACCCAGGCCTCCTCTTCGATCTTCGTCACCGGCCCCAGCCGCACCAGCGACATCGAGAACGATCTCACGCTGGGCGTGCACGGCCCCGCGGCCGTGACGGTCTTCCTGCTTCAGGATCCGCACTGACATGTTCCGACTCGATGGCAAGGTAGCAGTGGTCACGGGCGCCGGCTCGGGAATCGGCAAGAGCATCGCGCTGCTCTTCGGCCGCCAGGGGGCCCGCGTGGCGGCCCTGGACATCTCCCTGGAAGCCGCCGAATCCACGGCGCGCGAGCTCAAGGCGCTCGGGGCCGTGGCCCAGGCGATCCCCTGCGACGTGGGCGACCGCGCGAGCGTCCTGTGCGCCTTCAGGCAGGTCGCGGCCGAATTCGGCGCCCTCGACATCCTGGTCAACAACGCGGGCATCGCCCACGTGGGCACCCTGGCCGACACCAGCGAGGAGGACTTCGAGCGCCTGCACCGCGTCAACACCAAGGGCGTCTTCCTGTGCGCCCAGGCCGCGCTGCCGACGATGATCGCCGCGGGCGGCGGCGTGATCCTCAACATGGCCTCGATCGCTTCGCTGATCGGCATCGAGGCACGTTTCGCCTATTCGATGACCAAGGGCGCGGTGCTCTCCATGACGCGCTCGATTGCCGTGGACTTCGTGGGCCAGAAAATCCGCTGCAACTGCATTTGCCCCGCCCGCGTGCACACGCCCTTCGTCGACGGCTTCCTGGCCAAGAACTACCCGGGGCGCGAGCGGGAGATGTTCGAGAAGCTCTCGGCCTACCAACCCGTGGGACGCATGGGCACGCCGGAGGAGGTGGCCCAGCTGGCGCTCTACCTGTGCAGCGACGCCGCCTCGTTCATCACCGGGGGCGCGTTCCCCATCGACGGCGGCGTGCTGATGAAGTGAGTCCCCCACGGTCGACAAACGCTCCCCGCGGGCGCAAAATGCCCTGCCCTTCACCGCGCGCCCCGGCCCTCGGCCGCGCGCCAGCCCCGAGAGCCCCATGAAACTGATCCGCGTCGGTCCCCCCGGTCGTGAACTGCCCGCAGTGCTGGACAAGGAAGGCGCGCGCATCGATTGCAGCGGCTTCGGCGCCGATTGGAACGAGGCCTTCTTCGCCGGCGACGGACTCCCGCGGCTCTCGAAGTGGCTCGCCTCCCAGGGCTCCAGCGCCCCGCGCCTGCCCGCCGCGGCGCGACTCGGCCCGGCCGTCGCGCGGCCTTCGAAGATCATCTGCATCGGCCTCAACTATCGAGACCACGCCAAGGAGACCGGCGCCGAACTGCCCAAGGAACCGGTGATCTTCTTCAAGTCGACCACCGCGCTCTCCGGTCCCAACGACGACGTGGCGATCCCGCGCGGGGGTACCAAGCTCGACTGGGAAGTGGAGCTCGGCATCGTGATCGGCAAGACCGCGCGACACGTTTCCGCGTCCGAGGCCCTGGCCCATGTGGCGGGCTGGGTGCTGCACAACGACTACTCCGAGCGCTCGTTCCAGCTGGAGCGCGGCGGCCAGTGGGTCAAGGGCAAGAGCTGCGACACCTTCGCCCCCGTGGGCCCCTGGCTCGCCACCACGGACGAGATCGCCGACGTGCAAAAGCTCCGCCTGTGGCTCGACGTCAACGGCAAGCGCCGCCAGGACGGGAACACCGCGAACATGGCCTTCGGGCCTGCCGAGCTCGTCAGCTACGTGAGTCAGTTCATGACGTTGCTGCCCGGGGACCTGATCAGCACCGGAACCCCGGCGGGCGTGGCCCTGGGCATGCCGACGCCGGTGTACCTCGCCGAGGGCGACGTGGTGGAGTGCGGCATCGACGGCCTGGGAAGCGCGCGGCAGACCGTGGTGGGCGCGCGCTAGGCACCCGCCGTGGTCCTGCGTTTCGGACAGGTGCTCGGCGTCCGGCCGGAACGCTTCGCCGAGTACCGCACGGCCCACGCGGCCGTCTGGCCCGAGATCCTGGAGGCCCTCAGCGCCGCCGGGATCCGCAACTACTCGATCTTCCATTTCGGCGGACGCCTGTTCGGCTACTACGAGTACGTGGGGCCGCCGGACGAGTACGCCAAGCGCATGCAGGAGCTCGCCGGCTCGCCGCGCATGCGCCAGTGGTGGGACTGGATGGAACCGATGCAGGTGCCCCTGGAGGGCCGTGCCCCCGGCGAGTGGTGGGCCGCCATGGAAGAGGTCTTTCACCATGACTAGCGCTCCGTTCGACGCCGGGGGCGGAGGTGTTCCGTCGTGATCGACACCGCGAGGCAGACCTGGCCCCGGCCCAAGCGCCCGCGGCCGATCGTGTTCATCGGCGCGGGGGGCATCGTGCGCGCCGCCCACCTGCCCGCCTACCGGGCACAGGGCCTGGTGGCCCACGGCGTGTTCGACGTGCGGCCCGCCGCGGCGCGGGCCCTGGCCCGGGATTTCGCCATTCCGCGGATCGCGAAGTCGCTCGCCCACGCCGCGCAGCTCGCCCTGGAAGTGGAAGGCGTGTTCGACGTCGCCGTGCCCGCCGACCAGGTGCTCTCCGTGCTCGGGGAGCTTCCCGACCGCGCGGTGGTGTTGATCCAGAAGCCCCTGGGCCGGGACCTCGCGGAGGCGCGCAAGATCGTTGCGCTGTGCCGCAAGAAGCGTCTGACCGCCGCGGTCAACTTCCAGTTGCGCTTCGCGCCCAACATGCTCGTGCTGCAACACCAGCTGGCCCGCGGACGGCTGGGCCGGCCGGTGGACGTGGAGGTGCACACCCGCACCCACACGCCCTGGTCCCAGTGGACCTTTCTGCGCGGCATTCCGCGCCTGGAGATCCTCTACCACTCGATCCACTCGATCGATCTGCTGCGCGCCTGCTTCGGCGAGCCGCGAACCGTGTTCGCCGACGCGCGCCCCGATCCCCTCTTCCCCGGCTACGCCGACACGCGCGTGGCGGCCGTGCTGGGCTTCCAGGGCGGCCTGCGGGCCACGATCCACACCGCCCACAGCCACGAATTCGACCCCGAGGGCAGGTCCTCCACCCTGCTGGTGGAAGGCACCCGGGCCGCGGCGCGGGCGACCCTGGGCGTCAACCTCGACTACCCGCGGGGGCGCCCCGACAGCCTCGAGCTGTGCGCCCGGCGGGGACGGTGGAAGAAGGTCCCCCTGGAAGGGTCTTGGTTTCCGGAGGCCTTCGCGGGCACCATGTGCAATCTCCAACGCTTCGCCGAGGGCTCCGACCCGCTGCTCCACACGGAGGTCGGGGACGCCCTCAAGACGATGACCGTGGTCGAGGCGTGCTATCGCGCCGCCGAACGCGGCACGACTCAAGCCCTCGCCCCCTCGCCCTCGGACGGGAACGCCAGGAACCCATGAGCCTCAAAATCCGGAACATCCAAACGAGCCTGTACCGCGTCCCGCTCGGCCAGCGGACCATCACCGACTCGCAATCGACCGTCGAGGCCGTCGAGTTCCTGCAGGTGAAGCTCGACACGGACGGCGACCTCACCGGCTACGGGATGAACTGGAGCTACACGCCGGGCCTGCGCGCCGCCCAGGTCATGGTGGACGAGAACTACGCTCCGCTGCTCGTGGGTCAGGATCCGGTGCTGCGCAAGGAACTGGTGCGCCGCATGCTGCTCTCCAACCACTTCGTGGGCCGCGTGGGCGCGGCGCGCGTGGGTGTGGCTGCGGTGGAATTCGCGCTCTGGGACCTGGCCTGCAAGGCGGCGAACAAGCCCCTGTGGCGCTACCTCGGCGCCGCACGCGAGCGGGTCAAGGCCTATTCCACCGACGGCGGCTGGCTGACCTGGTCCAAGGACGAGCTGGTGGACGACGTGAAGCGGCTGGTGGCCCGCGGCTTCGACGCCGTCAAGATGAAGCTCGGCCGCCCGGATCCGCGCGAGGACCTGGATCGCGTGGCTGCCGTGCGCAAGGCAGTCGGTCCCCACGTGCGCGTGATGACCGACGTCAATTGCGCCTGGCCGCTCGCCACGGCGCGGCAATGGGGAGCGAAGCTGGCCGATTTCGACGTGGCCTGGCTCGAAGAACCCATGAACCCCGACGACGTGCGCGCGCACGGCGAGCTCGCGCGCTCGATCACGACCCCGATCGCGGTGGGCGAGACGCTCTACACCAAGCAGGTCTTCCGCGACTACCTGGAGCAGGGCGCCGTGGCCATCGTCCAGGCGGACGCGACCAAGCTCGCCGGGATCGACGAGTGGCTCGAAGTGGCCGCGCTGGCCGCGGCCTTTGGAGCGCAGGTCGTGCCCCACACCAACGTGCAGCAGAAACTCCACGTGCAACTGGCCGCCGCCACGCCGGGGTGCATCCTGGTCGAGAACTGCTACGAATCCCTCAACGAGATCTGGGAGGAGCCCGTCTTCGTGAAGGACGGCTGGTACACGCTGCCGGAAGCGCCCGGCGTCGGCCTCGAGCTGCGTCGCGCGGCCGTGGAAAAGCACCGCATCGGATGATCGACGCCCATCGGCATTTCTGGCGCTATTCGCCGTCGTCGCACCCCTGGATCGACGAGTCGATGCCGATGTTGAAGCGCGATTTCCTGCCGGGGGGCCCGGTCCTCGCGGACCCCTTCGCGCCGGCCCGCGCCGTCGCCGGCTGCATCGCCGTGCAGGCGCTGCACGATCCTGAGGAGACGGCCTGGCTGCTCGCGCTCGCCGCGCGGCACCCGCAGGTGCTCGGCGTCGTCGGCTGGGTCGACTTGTGCGGCCCGGACGCCGGCGCGCGCCTCGACGAGCTCGCCCGCGACGCGCATTTCGTCGGCGTGCGCCACCTGCTGCAGGACGAGCGCGATCCGCGCTTTTGCCTGCGCGACGATTTCCGGCGCGGCCTGCAGGAGCTCTGCGCCCGCGAGCTGTGCTTCGACGTGCTCGTGCGCCCGCCCCAGCGCGAGGCCGCGCTGGAACTGGTGCGCGCATTTCCCGCGCAGCGCTTCGTGCTCGACCACCTGGGCAAGCCGCGCGTCGGGGACCGCGAGCTCGACCCCTGGGTCCGACAGATGCACGAATTCGCGGGCTGCGAGAACGTCTGGTGCAAGCTCTCCGGCCTGTGCACCGAGGCGCCGCGCGGCTCCTTGGAACCCGCGCAGCTCGCGCCCTACCTGGACGTCGCGCTGGAGGCCTTCGGGCCCTCGCGCCTGCTCTTCGGCTCGGACCATCCCGTGTGCCTGCTCGCCGGCTCCGCCCAGGAGGTCGTCGAGGCGCACCTGGAACCCCTGCGCCGTCTTTCGCCCAGCGAATACCGCGCGATCACCCACGCCAACGCCGTCCACGTCTACGGGCTCGAATCATGAACCAGGTCCTGTGCCGCGTTGCGGCCCTCACGCTCCTTTCGATCACCCCGCTCGCCGCCTGCCGCGCCAAGCCCGTCGAGCTGGCCAAACCGGCCAGCCTCCCCTCGCGCTCCGGCGGTGCCGGCCGCATGGACTGGTGGCGCGAGGCGCGCTTCGGGATGTTCCTGCACTGGGGCCTCTACTCGATCCCCGCGGGCAAGTGGGGCGACTCCACCAGCCACGCCGAGTGGATCATGACCACGGCGCAGATCCCGGTGGAGCGCTACGAGCGCCTGCGCGAGCAGTTCAATCCCGTCGGCTTCGACGCCGAGGAGTGGGCGCGCATGGCCGCCGACGCGGGCATGAAGTACATCGTGATCACGTCGAAGCACCACGACGGATTCGCGCTGTACGACTCCAAGGTCTCCGACTACGACGTGATGGCCACGCCCTTCGGCCGCGACATCCTGAAGGAGCTCTCGGAGGCCGCGCGCCGCCACGGCCTGGTGATGTGCTTCTACCATTCGATCATGGACTGGCACCATCCCGACTACGTGCCGCGCCGGGACTGGGAGACGCGTTCCGCGGAGGGTGCGGACTTCGGCGCCTACCGCCGCTACCTGTCGCGCCAGGTCAGCGAGCTGCTGACGAACTACGGCCCCATCGGCGTGATGTGGTTCGACGGCGAGTGGGAACCCACCTGGACCAACGAGTACGGCAAGGAGCTCTACGCGCTGTGCCGCAAGCTCCAGCCCGAGGTGATCGTCAACAACCGCGTCAGCACCGGGCGCGCCGGCATGGCGGGCATGACCAAGGGCGCCGATTTCCCGGGCGACTTCGGCACGCCCGAACAGGAAATCCCCGCGCAGGGCCTGCCCGGCGTGGACTGGGAGACCTGCATGACGATGAACGACCACTGGGGCTTCAACGCGGCGGACCGCGACTGGAAGACGAGCGAGGACCTGGTGCAGAAGCTGTGCGACATCGCCTCGAAGGGCGGCAACTTCCTGCTCAACGTCGGACCGACGGCGGAGGGGAAATTCCCGCCGGAGGCGGTCGACCGGCTGGCCGCGATCGGGCGGTGGATGAAGGTCAACGGCGAGGCGATCTGGGACACGCAGGCTTCGCCGCTCGACGCCCAGAACTTCGGCCGTGTCACGCTGCGTCCGGGCGCGGGACCGAAGGACCCGTCGACGCTTTACCTGCACGTGTTCGATTGGCCGGTCGGCGGCATCCTGACGCTCGAGGGCCTGGGCAACGGCGTGCGCAGCGCGAAATTGCTCGCCGATCCCACGCGGGAGGTCCGCATGGCCAAGGGCGAGGGCCGAATCGTGCTCGAACTGGGCCAGGAACGACCGGATCCCCAGGTCAGCGTGGTGCGACTCGAACTCGACGGCCCGCCGATCGTGTTCGCAGCTCCGCGGATCCTCACGCGCTCGCCGCGCTTCCTGGAGAGCGCGCAAGTGGAGATCGTGCCGCCCTCGCCGCAGGTGCAAGTGCGCTACACCTACGACGGCAGCGAGGTCGAAGCGTCCTCGGCGCGCGTGAAGGGCCCGATCACGATCAAGGGCACGTGCACGCTGCGCGCCCGCTCGTTCTTCGAGGGCAAGCCCGTGGGCAAGGAGAGCACGCTGCGCCTCGAGCAGGTGACGCCGCGTCCCGCGCAGACGATTGCGGGCGCGGGCCAGGGCCTGCTTCGGGAGCGTTTCGAAGGCGACTTCGACCGGCTGCCGGACTTCACCGCGCTGACTTCGACCGCGAGCGAACCCGCCGCCCGCGTCGAGCTTCCCGAGGGCCCGCGCGAGGAGCGCGTGGCCTTCGTCTGGAGCGGTCTGGTCCGCGCGTCCCAACGCGACGTGTACACCTTCGCCTTGACCTCCGACGACGGTTCGCGCCTCTTCATCGACGGCGAAGTCGTCGTCGACAACGACGGCCTGCACGGCGCCGAGGAACGCCGGGGCGACATCGCCCTCGCCGCCGGTTGGCACGCGATCCGCGTCGAGTGGTTCAACAAGAGCGGTGGTGCCGAGCTCGTGCTCGCCATGGGCGCCGGCGACGCAGTACCCGCGCCGATCGGGCCGGGAGACTTGGCGCGTCCTCCCACTGGCCCCAAGTGATTCGTGGCGCGCGACCTCAGGGTCCGCGCGCCATCAATTTCTTCAGCGCAGCACGACGTCCGTCACGGCACCCGGCCGATCCGATTCGACGACGATCGACACGCTCGCGCGGTGGCCGGCGGTGTCCTCGGCCTCGAGCAGGTAGCTGCCGGGCGTGAAGCGCGCGGAGATCGAGTAGGGCCCGACGTGCTCCCGGCGGGGGCTGCGCTCGAGCAGCACGGCGCCGCGCTCGTCGCGCACGCGGATCGTGCAGCGGGCCTCGGGATCTGCGCTCGCGCGCTCCAGCCGAAGTCGCACGCCGACACCGCGGTCGAGCGCGACCTCGAGGCGCGTCTCTTCGCCGGCGTGCACGACGGCGTCAAGAACGCGCGCGGCGCACGAGCCCTCGAACGTCAGCCGGTAACGGCCTGGCGGGAGCGGCGGCGTGCGTGCGACGTCGCCCTCGACTTTGCACCACGCGGAAATCGAGCCGTCCTCGCTCTCGACGGTTGCATAAATGCGCGAGGGCGAGACCCCCTCCGCCAGGGTGAGCTGGACGACGATCGTGTCGCCGCGCGAGAGGCGCAGCGTTCCCAGGTCGAGTCGCTCGCCGGCGGCGAGATTCCGCGCGGGCAGCGCGAGCGGTGCGAAACCGTCGGCTTTGATCTCGAAGCTCCACGCCCCCGCCGGCAGAGGCACCGTCCGGAACGAACCGTCGGCTTGGGTGAGCTGGCCGGCCTGCCAGTCGAGGGCGCGACAGCTCGGCGTGAGGGTCGCGCCCCCGCACGGTCGGCCGTCGGGGTCGACGACCCTTCCGCGCACGATCGCCGATGGGCGAACGGCGGGGTCGAGTCGGATCGAGAGCTCCTCGCCCGAGGGGCGCACGCCGCGCAGCTCGGCCAGCGCAAAGAGCTGGGAATCGCGCGGGAACACCTTCACGCCGTGCGCCGCTTCGCGACAACCCTCCACGCGGAACCGACCCTGCTTGTCTGTGCTCGCCGCCCGGGAATACGGCTCGCCGTCCGACGCTTCGCAGCGGACCACAACGGCCAGGCTTGCGGCGGGTTTTCCGAGTTCGTCGAGCACGCGTCCGGCGATCTCGCCGCCCTTTGCGAGCACCGGATTCCAGTCCGTCTGTTCCCCCTCCCGCAGATCGAGTGCTTCGAGCGCCCAGCCCGTGCCGGCGACGTCGGCGGCCCAGCCCCGCGCGGCTCCCGCGGCGAGACCCTCGAGGCGGAAGGCTCCGGCATCGTCGGTCTGGACCTCGCGCACGACGCCGGACTCGAGCGCGCGGACCAGCACGCGCGCCCCCGGCACGGGTCTTGACCCGGAGTCGCGCACGCTTCCGGCGACCACGGCTCCGCGCCGCAGCGCGATGTCCAAGTCGGCGGATTCCCCGGGGCGCAGCAGGGTCGTCGCGTCGTGCTCCAAGAAGCCCAGGGCCTCGATGTGCAGCTCGCCCGGTCCCGCAGGCAGACTTGGGAGTGCGAAGCGGCCCTTGTCGTCGCTCCGCGTCGCGCTTCCGCCGGAGAGCAGATGCCGGTTGCCGTCGTCGGCGAGCCAGGAGGTGCCCTCCTCGGGTCCCGCGAGGACGAGCGCTCCCGCCACGGGTTCGCCGCGGGCGTCGCGAACGGTGCCCGAGAGCGATGCGCCCGGGCCGGCGAGCACCAGTTCGACCTCGAGGGTTTTTCCCGGGATCGTGCGGTTGAAGATGCGCGCGCTCGGCGCGAAGCCCGACTTGCGCGCATGCAGGTAGACGGCGCTGGCCTCCACGGGCTCGAGCTCGAAGCTGCCATCGGCGGGGGTGGTGGCGACGATGTGGGACTCGAACTCGGCGCCCTGCGGTGTCAGGCAGACTTCGGCGCCTTCCACGGGGCGGCCCGCGCGGTCGACGACGCGGCCTCGCACGGCGACGTGGTTGGGAATTCCGAGCGTCACGGATCGCGTCTCCCCGGAGGCGACATGCGCGTACGCGCCCGCCATGGAGAGGCCGCCGCTGATGCGGTCGCAGTCCACCTGGAAATCCCCCGGCTCCAGCGAGGGAAAGCGCGCGATCCCCAGGCCATCGCTGCGCGCGACCCCGAGCGGTGGGCCCGCTCGGAAGGTGTTGTCCATGCTGCGCAGGGTCACCAGCACGTTCGCGACCGAGGTTTTCTCCGGCAGCCGCACCACGGCCACCTCGAGTGCGCCCGGCCCGGTCTTGGGCGCCGACGCGGGCTGCTTCGGAAACAGGTCCGAGAGGCGCGCCGAGTCACCGCGCGCGGCTTTGCGCTCTCCGTCGGCGTCCTCCGCAACTGCCGCCACACCCGCCGACGCGGACGCCTCGATCCCCGTGGGCTCGGACGATCCCGGCCCCGGGCGATCGCTCGCCACACGCCAGGTCAGGAACGCCGCGGCGACCAGCGCCGCGATCAACGCCAGCTTCTTCGTGGTCATCATCAGGATTCCAGCACTGAGGATCTTGGCCCCCTGGAGCGCGATCACGGAGCTCGACGGCTGCGCGCACAGGCCGTCGATCAACGCCAGACTCCACGCAGCGCGATCACCGTGGTTCCGGTCCAGTCGCCCGCGCAGGGAGGTCAGGCCCCGCTTGAGGCGCGTTTTGACCGTGGCCACGGGCACGCCGGTGCGCGCGGCGATCGCGCGCGGCGACAATCCGTCGAAGTAGCGCAGCACGATCGCCTCGCGCATCGCGGGCTCCAGGAGAAGCACCTCCCGCACGAGCTCCGCGCGGCGCTCCTCGCGCAAGACGAGGTCGGCGGCGGCGTCTTCCGCTTCGTGCCGGCCGGATTCTCCCTCCCGGCGTTGCCGGCGCTCGGCCGACCGCCGTTCCCCCAGGGCGAGGTTGCGCGCGACGGTCGCGAGCCACCCGCGCAGGGCTCCGGCGTGACGCGGCGGGTGCTCCAACAGCTTGAGCCAGACCTGTTGGGCCAGGTCGTCAGCGCGGGCGCCGTCGAACACGAGCCTGCGGGCCAATTCCTGGACGTAGCCCTGGTGCGCCAGCACGAATTCGGGGTCCAGGGGCCTGTGCGCCATACTCCCTATCCAACTCCGCGGAGGCGCAATCGGGGTCAGGAAAATCGGCGGGTCGAGCGCCGGACCACGCGCCCGGCCCCGCCCGCCGCTAAGGTGTCCCCCATGACGGCCCAAGACCCTGCTTCTCCCGGCAAGGCCCCCCCGACGGGCGGTCGCATGCCGCGCCAGATCCCGTTCATCATCGCCAACGAAGGCTGCGAGCGCTTCAGCTTCTACGGGATGCGCAACATCCTGACGATCTTCCTTGCCGCGGCGTTCTTCTCGAACCTGCCGACGCCGGAGGCCGAGCGCGAAGCGAAGGACATCTTCCACATCTTCGTGGCGGGTGTGTACTTCTTCCCGCTGCTCGGCGGTTGGATCTCGGATCGGTTCTTCGGCAAGTACAACACGATCCTTTGGGTCAGCCTGATCTACTGCGCCGGGCAGGCCTGCCTGGCCGCGTTCGTGGACGAGCCCGCGGGCTTCTACGGGGGGCTGTTCCTGATTGCGCTGGGCTCCGGCGGCATCAAACCGCTGGTCTCCACGTTCATGGGCGACCAGTTCGACCAGTCGAACAAGCACCTGGCGAAGCTCGCCTTCGACGCCTTCTACTGGATCATCAACTTCGGCTCGCTGTTCGCGTCGCTGTTCATGCCCAAGCTCCTGCAGGGCTGGGGGCCCGCTGCGTGGTGGGGCTGGCATCCGGCCCAGGTTGCCTTCGCGATTCCCGGCATCCTGATGTTCATCGCGACGGTGTTCTTCTGGGCCGGCCGCAAGACCTACGTCATGGTTCCGCCCGCGCCGCCGGATCCGAATTCGTTCACGCGGGTCGTGCGCACGGCGCTCACCGCACCCGGCGGGGGCGCGGGGCTTTCGATCGCGATCTTCGGCGTCGTGCTCGCCGTGGCCGCGATCGCCTGGGCGCCGCTCATGGGACGCACCGGCGGCAAGGACCTGGTGATCGCGCTGTGTCTTGCCCTGGTGTTCCTGCTGGCGGGCGGCGGTCTCGGCGCGTGGATCCAGCTCGACCTCGCGCGGGGCAAGCACCCCGACGAGGCCGTGGACGGCGTGCGCTCCGTGCTGCGCGTGCTGGTGATCTTCGCGCTGGTGACCCCGTTCTGGTCGCTGTTCGACCAGAAGGCGTCCACCTGGGTCTTCCAGGCCGCGGCGATGACCAAACCCGACTGGTTCAGCCCGGCCCAGATGCAGGCCATCAATCCTGCGCTGGTGATGCTGATCATCCCGCTGAACAACCTGGTGATCTACCCGGCCCTGCGTCGCCGCGGCCGGGAACCGTCGGCCCTCGGGCGCATGGGACTCGGCATCGCGCTCTCCGGCGCCTCGTGGATCGTCGCGGGCGTCCTGCAGTTGATGCTCGATGCCGGCACGCCGGTGTCGATCGCCTGGCAGGTCGTGCCCTACGTGCTGCTGACGGCCGGCGAGGTACTGGTTTCCGCCACCGGACTGGAGTTCGCCTACAGCCAGGCGCCCCCGTCGATGAAGGGTGCCATCATGAGCTTCTGGAGCCTGGCGGTGACGATCGGCAACCTGTGGGTCCTGATGGTCAACGCCACGGTCATGAACGACGGCGTCAAGTCGGCCATCGCGGACACCGGGATCGGCCTGATCGCTTTCCAGATGTTCTTCTTCGCGGCCTTCGCCTTCGCCGCGGCGCTGGCCTTCCATCTGGTGGCGCGCCGCTACCGCATGGTGGACAACTACCGTCGCAGCTGAGGGCGCGTCCCAGGGTCTTTCGGGCCCCCGGGCCGCTGCTTCGCGCCTTGCTGGAAGCCTGCGGCGGCGCGGTGCTGCGTACTCGGGCGCAAGCCCTCGGTGGCAGAAGCGGGCATTCGCCGGCCCAGGCGGCCCGCCCGCGTCACCGAGCCGCCGCGGGAGGCGGCTGGGGAGCGTGCGCCACGTGGTGGTCCAACGCGGCCAGCAGGCTCTCGCGCGTCAGCGACTCCATTTGAGCCCGGGCGAGGATCCACGCGCCGGGAACGGTTTCGAGGGCCTCGCCGCGGGCCCGCTCGCACAGTTCGGCCAGACCCTCCCGGCCGATCCTGGAAGCCAGCACGGCGCCGATGGCATACAGCACGCGCGCCTGCTCCGGAGTTCGGACCCCGCCCCAGTCCTCCAGTGTGAGGTTGAACAGGGTCTGCCCAGATTCGATGCGCTCGATCGACTCCAGTGCCGCACGATGCTCGGCCCACGCTGAACGGGCCAGGTGCGGCAGGGCGCGCAGCACGATCGCCTCGGCGAGCCCTTCGGCCAGGAGCGTCGGAAGCGCGTCCCACTGCCGTTCCTCCGCGGAGTGGAGGCACCAGTGCGCGTACTCGTGGGCCAAGAGCCAGGTCAGACCGTCTTCGTCGCCGAGCAGCGTGCCCACCTCGGCTCCCAGCTCGATGCGCCCGGGACGCGTGTTCGCCACCAAAGGTCCTTCGATCTCGTGACTCAGCTGCCAGATCTCGACCGGCGGCGGATCCTGGACCCCGGACTCCAGCGCGACCGCGCTCACGAGCCGAGCCATGACGCCGGTGATCTCCCCGGCCCGGTCAGCATCGGGGGCCCGCACGATCCCCCACGGCGCTTGCACTGCGCTGCGGGGCGCGGCCGGCCCCGCGCAAGAGCCGCACAGAAGCAGAGCGCCGAGCAGGAGGTGGTGCATGGCTCCAGGTTCCTTGGTTCGCATCGTTCGACGGCCCACGCCGGCGCGGGGGCACAACGGGCCCCCGCGCCTCTGGTCCAGTTCCGCCTACGGATAGTACAGGACCTTCCCGATGACGGTGTCGCTAGCGGTCTCGCCCTGAGTGCGGCGCGTCGTCTCGCCGACGTTCTGCTGTCCGAAGGGCAGAATGTCGCTTCCGTTGATGAACGTCTCGACCACGTTCCAACCGTTGGGAACGCTGTACTGGAGCACGTTCGTGCTGCTCGCGAGATCGGCGTAACCCCAGGAGTTGTTCCAGTCGAGGCGGAACTCCGTGAGCACGCTGGTATCCGCCACCACCATCCGCGCGCCGAGCGTCTCGGGAATTGTCTGCGTGAAGCTGAGGACTTCGACGTTGCTGGGCACCGGCGTTCCAGGCCCTCCCAAGAGGATGGGCAAGATCTCATCCCAGGCAGTCGCGCCTGCGTTCCGCACCTTGAAACGGTAGATGGCGTTGAGGTACGGGCCCCCATCGACCGTGTCGATCGTGATCGGCCCGCCGAAGATTTCCGTGATCGGGTTCAGGGGCTTGGGGACCTTGGCGATCGGCGCGCCCTGCTGCGGCGAGAAGGCGTGCTCCTGGGGAGGCACCTGCTGCGCGGGGGGCGGGCAGTCCACGATTTCGAACGACTGGCTGGTGGATCCGGCAGGAATCTGCGAGGAACCGGGGACCGTGATGGTATCCGTGCCAGTCACTCCGCCATCGGCTCCCCGGTACGTGATTTTCAGGCACTTGCCCGGCGCCATGGTGCCGGTCACCTCGTTGGTGCTGGTCCCGTTGGTCTCTGTCTTCGTCTTGAGCGTGAAGCCGAATGCACTGACTTCGGTTTCGTTCTTCACGGGCGTCGAGCATGAGCTCAGGACCAGTCCCGTCGTCAACGATGCCAGCACGATGCCTGCGGCGCAGGCAGCCTTGTTCCAAGTGTTCATGGGGGTTCTCCAGGGAAGGGTCTGGGTGCACCGCAGAGTCACCATGATCCCGCGGCGGAAGGCGCGTCCCTGATTCCCTGGTGACGCGCCGATCGTCCCCTTGGTGTGTCCGGTCTCGCGGATTGGTTCTGGAATCCAGGAAAACGGTCCCGCGCCGAGGCCCGCTCAGCGATCCGGGAAATGCCGTCGCAGCGTGGCTTCCCACTGCCGCGCGGCAGGCGAATCCTCGCCCGTGAGCTCGCGGCGGATGTCCAGGGCCTGCTCCATGGCGGCGCGGGCTTCGTCGGCACGGCCCTGCCTGGCCAGCACCACGCCCAGCTGGAACAGGAGCGAACTGCTGGGGCTGCTGCGTTCCCCGGTGCCCGCACGCGCCTCCGTCAGGCCCTCGCGCAGCACCCTCTCGGCGCGGGGGAGGTCCTTGGCCGCCACGGCCAGTTCGCTCTCGGCCGCGGCCAGCTCGAGCCGGTCCCGCAAGGACGGCCGCTCCTGGAGCGCGATCTGCGCGCGCACCGCGTCGATCAGGGCCAGCCCCTCCTGGGCCCGGCCCAGTCCCGCTTCGAGCTGCGCCAGCTTCAGGCGGTTGGTCTTCAGCCAGTCCCGGTCGTCGGCGCTGCCGGAATCCGCCGGATATTCGGCCAGGGCCGAGCGCAGCAGCTCCGCCGCCCGCGCGCGATCCGTGGCGAAGTAGGTGACCGCTTCGAGGGCCCCCATGCGCGAGCGCCATTCGCGACCGTCCAGGCCGGCGTCCAGGGCCGTGGTCGCGGCCGAGCGGTAGTGCTCCCGCGCCGCCTCCAGGTTTCCGCGGGCCTTGTGCACGGCCCCGAGCGTCTCCAGGGCGATGGCGCGCTCTTTGCTGGCGCCGTAGCCGTGCTCCACGAGTTGCCGCTCGGCGTCGGTGAGCAGCCGCTCGGCGCTGTCATAGTCGCTGCGCGAAAGGTGGATCTGGCCGAGCATCGAAAGCACGCCCGCCCTGGCCCTCGGCGCGTTGTCACCGGAGGCCGCGAGCCGGGCCATTTTCTCCAGGCTCTCCACGAGGGTGACGACGTGCCCGTCCCCGTGGGCGGGTGAAGCGTCCCTCAACACGCCGGTGATGATCTCGTTGGCGACGCGCATGTCGAGCAGGGCCGCGCGCTCCGCTTCCAAGGAGCGTGAGAGTTCCATGCCGTGCCGTCGTTCGAGGTTGTAGAGCAGCGCCGGCACCCCAAAGAGCAGCAGGGCGCCGAGCAGCAAGGCCGCGGTCAAGGCGCGGTGCCGCCTGGCCCAACCCAGCGCGCGCGCGGCGACTCCCGGCGGTTTCGCGCGCACCGGCAGCCCCGCGAGCCAGCGATCGAGATCGCCCGCCAGGGCGGCGGCGTCGGGGTAGCGGTTGCGCGGCTCGAGGGCCATGGCCTCGAGGCAGACGCTTTCCAGATCGGCGTTGACGCGCCGATTGCGCCCCCGCAGGGCATCGATGCGGCCGTCCTGCACGCGCCGCTCCAGCTCGCCGCGGCTTTCGGCCTGGAACGGGACCTGCAAGGCCAACAACTCGTACAGCATCACGCCCGCCGAGTAGATGTCCGAGCGCACGTCGACGCCGCGTTCGCCCCGCAGCCGTTCCGGGGACATGTAGTGCAGCGTGCCCAGGTACGAGCCCGCGCGCGTCAGTCCGTCGCTGGACTCCGAACCGGTCAGGCCGAAATCGATCAGTCGGGCCCTCCCATCGCTGCCCAAGAGCACGTTCGAGGGCTTGACGTCGCGGTGCACGATGCCGCGGGAGTGCGCGTGGGCCAGGGCCAGGGCCACGTCGCGCGTCACGGTGGCCGCGGCCTTCACCCACCCCGCCTCGAAGCCGGAGGGCAGGCTCGCGGACTCGCGCGAGCTCTGCGCGCGGTCACGGGCCGCCGCCAGGAGATCGACACCCGCGAGACTCTCGGGCGCGCGACCCGCCACGACCCCCAACGCCTCGGCCAGCGTGCAGCCCTCGATCAACGGCATGGCGAGGTAAGGCACGCCGTCCACCTCGCCCGCCGCGTAGATCGGGACGATCCCCGGATGCTCCAACTGGGCGATGCTGGCGGCCTCGCGGCGGAAGCGCTCGCGGGCGCCGTCGAAGTACAGGAGCTCGGGCCGCACCAACTTCAGCGCTACAGGGCGGTCGAGGGAGATCTGGCGCGCGCGGTAGACCACGCCCATGCCGCCCGCGGCGAGCCGCTCGACCGGCTGGAAGTCGCCAAAACGCTCCGGCAGCGGCGCCGCTTCGGCATCCCGATCGTCGAGGCCCGCCTCGCGCAGGAACGCGAAGCGGCGCTGCAGCGCTTGGGCGTGCTCGGGATGGTCCGCGCAGGCCTGCTCGATGGCCCGGGCCCGCAGGGAGTCCTCACAGGCCAGGCAGGCCTGCATCAGCTCTCCCACGGCGTCGAGCCGGTCGGCTTCCGACTCCGCGGGATCGCGATCGCCGCCGGGGCTCGGCGGCTCGGAAGACAGGGATTCGGGGGCCTGGGTCATCGAGTGGCGTGATGCGCCTCGCGCGGGGAGAATGGAACGCGCCCAGCATGACACACTCGGACCAGGAGTCGATCCGGCAGGCCTCGACCGGCGATCCGGCCGCGGTGGAGCGCCTTTTGGTGCGCTATCTGCCCGATCTGGTGGAGTACCTGGACCGGCGCGCGGCCCGTTGGCTGCGGGGCCGCGAGTCGGCTGCCGACCTGGCCCAATCGGTGTGCCGAGAGGTCCTGGTGCGCTTGCGCGACGGGCGCCTCCAGTTCCGAGGCGAGCCCCAGTTCCGCCAGTGGCTCTACCGCGCCGCGGTGATCAAGCTGGTGGAAAAGGGACGCCTCGGGGGCGCGGAGAAGCGCGACCCCGCGCGCGAGGTGCCGCAGTCCCATGCGGGTCCCGTCCTGTCGAGGCTCCCCTCGCCCAGCGAATTCGCCATGTTCCACGAGGACCTGGAGCGCTTCCAGACGGCCTTCTCGGCCCTGGGCTCCCGGGCGCGCAGCGTGATTTCCTACAAGCTCGTGGAGGGACTGTCCCACGAGGACATCGGCCGTCAATTGGGCGTCACCGCGGCCCATTCGCGGGTGCTCCTGGCGCGCGCCCTGGCCCAGCTCGCCCAGGGCGGCGTCGCTCCCTGAGGGGTTTTCAGCGCCATGAGATGCGGCTGGCGATGGCGTGGGGGCCGCGGCCCAGCGCCACGCTTCCGACAACTCCCCAGGCGGAGGACGGCGGAGTCGGGATGCGCGCGGAGAGCAGGCCCGCCACGCCGTCGTCCGAGGTGGAAAGCAGGCCGTGCTCCAAGAGGCTGGGCTGACTGCAGCTGATCACCGCCCCTGGGTTGCTGGAGAGCGTCGCCGTCGGTGTCTGGCTCGCCGAGAGCAGGCCGCTCGGCCAGCTGCGGTTGATGGCGAAGGCGCGCTCGCTCTGGGGATCCAAGGCGAACACGGCGCTCGTGGGAGACAGGAAGAACCGCTCCACGGGGCGAGAACAGGTGAGGCGCGTCGGTGACCCGGACAGGTCGAACGACGAGCCGAGTGCAACCAAGGCCCCATCCACGGGATCGATCGAGTAGGCCACCACGCGGGCCAGCTGCTGGTCCAACACGTAGGCGAATCGGCCGTCGAGCGGCAACCAGATGTCCGCGGGTCTCGGCAGGGAGTTCAGCGTGCTCGACGAGAGCAAAAATCCGCCCGGCAAGTGGATCGATGCGGTGGTCACCCGACCTTCCTCCGGTTGGACGATGAACACGAATCGTCCAAGCACGTCCGAGCGCACCACGGCGTCCACCAGGGAACCGCTGAGTGCGAGCGAGCCCACCGTGTCCACGGTTCCGGTGCTCGAGTCCACGGAGAAGGCCACGATTCGGCCCGTGCGATCCACCGCGTGCAGGTGATCACCCGAAGTCGTGACCGCGAGAGCGATCGGCTGGGACCCCGGGGAGAGCGCCTCGGTGTCCGTGGGAGTGAGCAGCTGCGTCGCGGGATCACACCGGAAGGCACTGATGCCGGGCCCCCCGAGGTCCGCGGTGAACACCAGCGGGGCCTCGTAGCTCGTCGCCACGTCCAGGGGAGTCGAGCCGCTCGCCACGGGCCCCTGGGCCGAAGCCAGCAACTCACCGGGCACCACGGGATCGATGCGCACGGCAAGCAGCGTCGAGTCCGCCGCGCTGGTGACGAAGAACTGGTCCGCCACGGCCGTGCTGTCGTCACCGAACAGCGGAACAAGGGCCCGTGGAAGCCGCCGTGTCCGCGTGCGCGACATCAGCTCGAAATCCCCACTGCCGGCGCGATAGGTCGAGAGCTGCTCCTGGGTCTCGTCGAGCACGGCGATGTCGCTGGTTCGGGTGCCTAGGCCCAGGGCGATGGGCCGCCCGCCGATCACGTGGGTTGCGACGTTCGCCGTGGACAGCGTGCCGTCCGCGGCGCTCGAGAACACGTAGACCCGGCCCTGGGATCCGTCGGCCACGAAGACTTCCCGGACGTTCCCCAGGGACAGCTCACGGTAGTGCAGACTCGTCAGCTCGCCGCCGCGAGTGATCGACTGCGTCTGAACGGCCGCCGCCGCGCCGCCTGAGATCTCCGCCGGCGTCGACAGCGTGAAATTGCGCAGTGCTCCTGTGAGCGCATGGGTATTGAAGTCGTAGGTGCTCGTCGCCGCGTACAGGCGCCGGCCGCCGTCGCGATCCAGCAGCGCGGCGATCGCGACGTCCGCGCCCACCAGGACGCTGCCGGCGCGCTGCTGCAGGATCGGAACCAGGTCGTACACGGTCAGTGTCCCCGGCGCGGAGGTGGCCAGCACGAGCACCTGATTCGTGGCCAGCAACGCCGCGCTCGGCGCGAACGGCCCGGGGATCTGGGAAGGGCAGCAGATCGACCCATCTCCGGCGAGGTCGTAGCGCGTCACGCTGGCGTCCCCCACGACCACCAGGTGCTGACCGTCGCTGGTGGCCAGGAGGTGCCTCACGCCGAAGGCGCCGGCCACCTGGGTCAGGGGCCCGAGCCGTCCCGAGGTCGTGTCCCGGTCGGCGCGGTAGAGGTTCGAGTCGGAGCATGCAGCGAAAACGAAACGCCCGTCCGCGGTGCCGACCGTCGCCACGGGCGCGGCCCCGTTGCAATAGGCGGCGTCGATGGGGCCGAACCCGAGGTTGCGATCGTCGAACACGTCCAAGGTGCCGTCGCCGCCGCTCGGGACCAGGTAGCCGCGCAGGCCCGGCGCCGGGAGGATCTCGATCTGCACCTGGGCCGCGCTGCTGCCCAGGGGATTGGTCGCCGTCACGGTGTGCTGCGTGATGCCCAGGTCGCCGTCGCAGGTTCCCGAGATGATCCCGTTCGCCGGATCGAGCGAGATCCCGCCGGGCAGCGCAGGGGAGACCGTGAAGGTCTCGGGCACACCGCTCAGGCCGGGGACGAGTTGCGGGAGGGCGCTCCCCCGCGGGACCGACGCCAGGGCGGGCTGATAGACCAACCCCGCGGGGGCTAGGCCGTCGAGCACTTCGATTCGCAGCGTCGTGGACGCGCTGAGCACTCCCGCGGTGCGCGCCTCGATGGTGTAGAACAGCATCGGCTGCGGGATCACCGGAACCCCCGTGATCGTGCCCGTTGCGGGATCGATGTCGAGCCCCGCGGGCAGCCCGGGCACGCTGCCGAAGCTGTCCGGAGTGCAGTTCTGGACCGTCGCCGTGTTGGGCGTCATCGCCGCGGTGGCCCAGAGCCGCAGGCTTGGGGTGTCGTAGCTGACCGTTCTCGGCGGGGGCGAGGACGATTTGACCCCTCCGAAGCAGCCCAGGATGCTGTTGTCACAACTGCCCGCGATCAGGATCGCGATCACCGGAATCCCATTGCGTACCCAAAGGCGAGAGGCGGACATGGCGGTTCCTGGGGCTTGAGTGGACCGAGGCGCCGCGTGGTGCGGACTCGCTCGGTCACCCCCCTTGAAGGGAACGGCGCGCCGGACGCTACGGGCGTTCCGGAGAAATCGCCTCCGAAGTGTCCCGAGCCGCCCACCCAGGCCTCCAGAGGACGTTCCCTCGACCGGCCGGCCCCCCGAGGGCCCGAGCCGCCCGGGAGGACCGGACCCAGCCCCCCGCCCCCCCTCAGCGCATCCAGCGCGCCACGGGCTCGCGCAGGGCGTTGGCCCACACGGCGTACCCGTAGGGCCCCGGATGCAGCAGATCCGGCATCACCGATTTGGGCAGCACGCCGGCGCTGTCGGTGAACGCCCGCGAGAGATCGAGCCACTCGGCGCCGTGGGCCTTGGCGATCGCCGGCAGCAGCCGATTGACGGCCTGGTTGTTGGCCCGCATGGGGTCGTCCACGGTCTCGCCGCGCGGGAAGATCGCCAAGAGCGCCAGCTTGGCCTCCGGGTAACGCCGGACGAGCTGCGCCAGGATCTCATCGATCCCCGCCGCGATGTCCGCCGGAGGGTCCATGCGGTGGCCCGTGTTGTTCGTGCCGATCATGACCACGATGGCCTTGGGCCGCAGGTGGTCGTAGGCGCCCTGCGCGAGCCGCCAAAGCACGTGCTCCGTGCGATCGCCGCTGACGCCCAGGTTCAGCGGGCCGTACTTGCCGAACTCGCCGTTCCACAGGTCGGGCACGGATTCCCACCCCTGGGTGATCGAATCGCCGACGAACAGGAGCTGGGCCCCCGTGGCCGTCTTGGCGCGCAGGGCCAATTCCAGGTTGCGCTCGTGCATGCCCTCGTTCTCGACGGGCGCGAGCGTCAAGAGACTCGGAGGCACCGGCGCGGGCTTCGCCGCGGATTGGCAGGCGCCGACGACCGCGAGGGCAGAGGCGAGGGCCGCCGGAAGGACGATGCGCATGGGGATTCCTAGTGGCGAAAGTGACGGGAGGAAGTGAAGACCATCGGCACGCCGGCCTTGTCGCAGGCCGCGATCACCTCGGCGTCGCGCACGGAACCGCCGGGTTGCAGGATCGCCGTGACGCCGGCGGCGATGGCCGCCTCGACGCCGTCCGGGAAGGGGAAGAAGGCATCGGAGGCGAGCACCGACCCCCGGACTCGCTCGCCGGACTTGTGCACCGCGAGGCGCACCGAATCGACGCGGCTCATCTGGCCCGCCCCCACGCCGAGGATCTCGGTGCCCGCGGCGATCGCGATGGCGTTGGACTTGACGTGCTTGGCGATCCGGTTGGCGAAGATCAGTCCCTCGAGCTGCGCCGCCGTCGGGGCCGTGCGCGTGACCACCTTGCAGTCAGCCTCGCCCTCGGCCTTGAGGTCGCGGGTCTGCAGCAGGAATCCGCCCACGATCTGCTTCCACTCCAGGTCCGACTCGCGGCGCGACGACGGCCCGAAGGGTCCGCACGCCAGGAGGCGCACGCTCTTGCCCCACTTCGGTTTCTGGGTCAGGAGTTCCAGGGCCTCGTCGTCGAACGCCGGGGCGATGATGGCCTCGACGAACCGGTTGCCGCTGACCAGGAACTGCGCCGAGGCGAGGTCCAGGGTCCGCGTGAAGGCCAGCACCGAACCGAAGGCCGAGATGGGATCGCCCGCCCAGGCCTTTTCCAGGGCCGCGGCGATGGTCGCCGCCGCCGCGGCGCCGCAGGGGTTGTTGTGCTTGGTGACCGCCACGAAGGGCCCATCGAACTCCTTCGCCAGGGCCAGGGCGGCGTCCAGGTCCACCAGGTTGTTGTAGGAAAGCTGCTTGCCGCCCAGAAGCTCGGCCCCGGCCACGCTGGGCTCCACCGGGCCGCCGGCATGGCGCGTGCGGTAGAAGGCGGCGCTCTGATGCGGGTTCTCGCCGTAGCGCAGGGTGCCCACCTTGGAGCCGGAGATCACCGCCGCCTCGGGGAACAGGTCGGCCGTGCGCCCGTCGGCCAGTTCCTGCCGGAACAGCCAGGAGGAGATCGCCGCGTCGTAGCGCGAGGTGGTCGTGAAGGCCTTGACCGCCAGCTCCCGCCGCAGGGCCGCGGTGAGCGCTCCCTGGTTCGCCTCCAGATCCGCCAGCACGCGGCCGTAGTCCGCCGGGTCCACCACCACGCCCACGAAGGCATGGTTCTTGGCCGCCGAGCGCACCATGGACGGGCCGCCGATGTCGATCTGCTCCACCGCCTCGTCGCGGGTGACGCCCTCCTTGGCCACGGTGGCCTCGAACGGATAGAGGTTGACCACCACCAGGTCGATGGCGCCGATGCCGTGCTCCTTCATGGCGCCCAGGTGCGAGGGATCGTCGCGCCGAGCCAGGATCCCCCCGTGGACCCTGGGATGCAGGGTCTTGACGCGCCCGTGCATGATCTCGGGGAACTGCGTCACCTCGCTGACCTCGCGCACGGCGATCCCGGCGGCGCGCAGGGCCTTGTACGTGCCGCCGGTCGAGAGCACCTCGACCCCGCGCTGCACCAGAAGACGAACGAAACCCTCCAACCCCGTCTTGTCGTAGACGCTGACGAGCGCGCGGCGTACTTGATTTTCCATGCTGACCCTCCGGCCCACCCGGGCCTGGTGTGGTGACGTGCCAGTACCGCGGCATCGGCGGACGCCCCGGGATCCTCTTCCCGGGGGGCCGCGATGCCTGTCCAGGGAAAAGAGGTTAATGTCCGGCCCCCCGATGCGCCACCCGCGTTCCGCCTTCACCGCCCTGACGCTCGCCCTCGCCGCCGCGAGCGCCTGCGACAGCGACGGCTCGCCCCCTCCGCGCAGGGCGAATGTGGTGCTCGTGGTGGTGGACACGCTGCGAGCCGACTACGCAGAGCCCCCGGACTCGGACTCGAACCGGCCGCGCCGCGTTGAGCTGCCCAACCTGGAACGCTTCGCCGCGGACTCGGTCCGCTTCGGCACGGCCTTCGCCCACGCACCGCTGACGCTTCCCTCCCACGCCGCCCTGTTCAGCGCCCGCACACCCGCCGCCGCCGGCGTGCTGGTGAACGAGCAAGCCGTGGCCCGGGAGTTGCCCCTCTTGGCGGACTGGCTCAGGGAGCAGGGCTATGCACGGCAGGCCGTGGTTTCCCTGGCGACCCTCTGGCCCCCGGGCCCCGGCGACGGGCTCGACCGCGGCTTCGCGCGCTTCGTCCACGGCAAGAGCCCGATTTCCCCGGGCGAGTCCGTGAACCGCGACCTGACCGCGGCGCTCGACGGCCTCGCGGGTCAGGAACCGTTCTTCCTTTTCGCGCACTTCGCCGAGCCCCACGAGCCCTACGAGGCCCACGGCAGCGCGGTGGCCACGGCGGAGGTCACGTGGAACGGCCGCGCAATCCAGCCCCTGCGCACTTCCGAGTGGGCCGAGGAAACCCTGGACCTGCAGCTCGCCCCCGGCGAAAACCGGCTCACGATTCGCTCCGCGGCCGCGTTCAAGGTCCGCACGCTGGAATTCCGCGCCGCGGGGGCCGTGCTGCCTTCGAGGATCGAACACAGCGACCTCCTGGAGGAGACTCGCGAATTCGCCGTCGCCGTGGACAACCCCACGGCCGAGCCCCGGGCGGCGCGCCTCCACCTGTGGCTCCACGACGTGCCGAGCATCGCCGAGATGCCCGCGCGCTACCGCGCCGAGGCCGAGGCCGCCGACCGCGCCTTCGGCGTCCTGCTGGAGTCGCTGAAGAGCCGCGGGCTCTACGACGACAGCCTGATCGTGTTCACTTCGGACCACGGCGAGGCCCTGGGCGAGCGAGGCGTCGTCGGCCACGTGGTCCATCTCCACGATGAGCTGCTGCACGTGCCGCTGATGATCAAGCTGCCCCGGGGCCACGCCGCCGCGCGGGATCTGGCGCGCTCCAGCCGCGATCTCGCGCGGCTGATCGACGTGGTGCCGACCCTGCTCGAGGTCCTGGGCCTGCCGCCGCTGCCCGGCGCCGAGGGCGAATCCCTGCTCCAGTCGCGCGAGCGGGTGCTCTTCGCCCAGACCAGCGCGCCCGAGGCCCCACGCACGCTGCTCCTCCTGCGCGACCTGCGGACCAAGCTCATCTACGACGTGGCGGCGGACTCGTTCACGATGTACGACCTGGCCGCGGACCCCGGAGAAACCACGGACATCTTCCCCAAGGCCGGCGGTCAAGAGCTCGCTTGGCAGAAGCAACTGCGCGAGCTGGGGAAGGCCTCCCGCCCCGCGGAAACGCCCAGCGGAGCGGATCCGGCGTTCCGCGAGCGCCTGAAGGCGTTGGGCTACTGAGGCGCGGGCCCGGACGGCCCGGTGGGACTTGGGACGACCAAGGGGGCGGGGGGGGCGGGGGGGAGACAGCTCAGCGCGGCCCCGGCTTGCGCAGCACGAGGTCGGCCATGGTCGGGGTGATGCAGAAGCGGTCGGGCTGGTCGGGGCGGGCCTGGAGGGTCGCGAAACCCTCGGCGTACTCGGCGGCGGTCAAGAGGCCCTGGGGGACCAGCTTCGACGCGTAGGTTTCGTAGAACTGGTACAGCCAGCCCCATTCCGGCGAGCCGGGGCGGCCCAGGCGGGGAACGATCTGGAAATGCTCGACCGTGAGCCCCGCGCGGGCGGCGAAGGCGGGCATCTTCTCGGCGACGTTCATGTCGGCCTTGGCGAGGCGCCAGCTCTCGAGGCAGGCCTCCACCAGGCGGTCGAACTTGGGCTCGCGCGGCGCGAGCTTCATGGCGCCCCAGTCCAGGTACTCCTGCATCACGATCGCCCCGCCGGGTCGCAGGAACCGACTCACGCGTTCGACGGCCTGTCCCGGGTCGGGGAGCCAGCAGAAGAGCCAACGGGCATAGACGAAGTCGAGGCTCGCCGCGGAGAGTTCCAATTCCTCCACCGGCCCCTCGCTGACCTCCACGTGCTCAAGGCCGCGGCGGTCGCGCTCGGCGGCGAGGAAACCCAGGAACTCCGCGCTCTGGTCGCGGGCGAGCACCCGCCCCGTGGGGCCCACGATCGACGCCAGCTCGAAGCTGGTGAAGCCCGGCCCCGAGCCCAGGTCCATCACGCGGCTTCCCGCCCCGATGCCGGCCCGTTGGCACAGGGCTCGCTGCTCGCGCGCCCAGACCGAATGCTGGAAGTCGAGCCGCGCGAGTTCCTCCGCGCGGCTGCCGAGCACGTATTCCTTCTGCTTCACGGGCGCAGTCTACGCGCTTCGCTCCCCCAATGGCACGGGGTGGGCTCCCGAAGGAACCCACCCCGTGTTCGGGCCGGAGCCCCCTAGGGACTACTCACACAGGGTGAACGAAAGTCCGTTCGAGAGCGTCGCGTTGTTGGGCGCGGCGAAGCCCTGGTCGCGACCCCAGAACTGGGCCGTGACCGCGGTGCCCGGAACCGAGAGCGAAGCCAGCGGGGATCCGCCGAGGCTGCCCGCGGCGAAGGCGCTGAAGTCGATCGAGTACACGCCCGAGCAGTCGTTGGCCGGCAGCGCGTTGCCGCCCGAGCTCAGCGGAGTCGAACGCCGCACCGGCGCCGCGACGCACAGCGTGCCGCCCGCGAAGGGGCTGTTCCCCGGTCCGGTGACGCTGTAGAGCAAGAGTCCCGGCTTCTGATTGCGGACGTTCGCGCCCGAGATCACGTAGCCCGAGGCCTGCCCCGCGCGGGGCGTGCCGCTGAATCCGATCGACGGCGTGCAACCGAGCGAGTTCACCTTGGCCACGCAGTACGTCGAGCCGGAGTTCGGCTGGATGTAGTACGGGCCGGCGTGGAACGAGTTCTGGTTGTTCCCGGCGTTGTCGATCGGCGTGATGTGGAAGTACCACGGCAGCGGCGAAGCGGAGAGGATCGTCGCCACGCTGGTCACGACCGCCAGGTTCGCGGGCGGCACCGGTTGGGCAATCGGGTTGTGGTCCCAGAAGTAGCTGTAGCCCGCCATGCCGGAGCCACCGCCGTCCGTGGTCGGATCCCAGCTCATGCTGATCGCGGTGGAGCAGTTGGCGACGCCCACCGTGTGGGTGCTCGACACGAGTCCGGTCATGTAGTTGGGCTGAACCGCGTCGAACAGGTACGGACCGGAGGAGACGTAGCTGGCCGTCCAGTTGTCGCAGCGGTCCACGCTCCTGATGTTGAAGTAGAACGTGCCGCTGGAACCGGGAAGGACCTGCGTGGTGCTCGTCACCGCGTTCAAGTCCTTGACGGCGCTCGGAGAACCCGGAGAGCCCGAGGACAGGAAGATGCCGTGACCGTCGACGCCCGACAGGTTGTCGGTGCCGTTGGTCCAGGCCAGGTTCAGGTTCGCGTCGTTGAACCAGACGTTCGGCGCCTGATTCGTCGAGTGCAGGTTCGTCACCAAGCCCGGCGGAGTGCCGTCCACGGTGATCGTCTCGTTCTGGATCACGTCGACGACGTTGTCCGAGCGAGCCTGGACGCTGAAGGTCTTGACCCCCTCCGTGGACCAGGTTGTGGTCCAGTGCGCGTCCTTGCTGGAGCTCCGGTAAACATCGCCGATCAACAGATCGCGACCGTCCGACTCGTTGCCGAGCAGGTCCGTCACCGCGCCATCCTCCAACGTCGTGGAAGCGGCCAGGATCGTGTTGCCCGTGGAGGTCGAGTCCAGGAAGACCCCGCTGGCGATCCACTCGCTCGTCGAGTACACGCCGTCGATGGTGACGACCTCATTGGGCTTCACGTAGGTGTCGGAAGCGGTCGTGACGAACGTCGGAGTCGGCGTGGTGTCCTCGTAGTGGACGATCACGCAGATTCCGACGCGCACGGTCTGCCCCGGCAGCACGGAGGCCGGGTAGGTCTTGATCCGCCACTGGGCCACCGTCGGGCTGTCGATGATGCGGATTTCCGTGTTGTCGCGGGGCGATTGCTGGGCCGTGTATTCGCCGACGTTGTTCGCCGCACTGAAGGGCGCCACGTCGATGTACGTGTCCAGGTCGTTCACCAGCGCCGCGGAGGCGCCGGAGGAGGCAGCGACCTCGTTGTACGTGGTGACGACCACCACGCGCGTCGCGCCGGCGTTGACGTCGAAGTCGACGATGCCGGTGGACGCGTTCGTCTGGGTGTAGCCCCAGAAGTACAGGTCGGACCCCGGGCCGCCGTAGTGGCTCTTGTAGGCCTCCACGCGTCCGGCGCCGTACTGGTTCAGGTGGTGCGTGGGCACGTTGCTCGGCGCGGACAGCGTCTGGTTGCTCTTGGTCGTTGCGCCGGCCATCAAGACCGCCGCAAGGGTCGGAGGATTCCAGCGCAGGAACGAGTAGTGGTCGCAGAGCTGCAGGGCCGACCCCGTGACGTGGGGCGAAGCCATGCTGGTGCCGGACCTGATCGAGTATCCGGTCGTCGTGCCCGCGGCGGTCGAAGTGATGTTGCGACCGACGGCGGCCACGTTCGGCTTCCAGCGATCATCGCCGCAGGGACCGCGGCTGGAGCTGGAGGTCACGGTGCCCGGGTACTCGCCCGCGATGTTCTCGAAGTCCACCACGCTGCCGACCGTGAGCACGTTCTTGGCCGTGGCCTGGACGCGGCAGGAGCTGGCCGTCGGGCCTTCGTTGCCCGCGGCGAAGACGTACAGCTGGTCGTAGTTGTAGACCTCGTTGTCCAGCGTGCGCGCCTCGGCCTCCGTCCCGACGTAGTTCGTGCCGGGGATGCCGTACGAGTTGTTGATCGCCATGGGCCGTTGGGTCGTCGAGAAGGACCCATCGGTGTACGGCGTGTGCATGGCCGACAGCACCGAGGCGTAGTTGACGCCCACCGAGCTCCCAAAGGAGTTGAAGATCTTGCCGACGAAGAAGCGGTGCATGGTGTTGTAGCCGGTGCCGGGCGCGACGCCCGCGTGGCTCGGATCGACGTCGGCGTTGCCGAGGATCGTGCCGCCCACGTGCGTGCCGTGGGAGTCGCCGTCGTCGAAGGGCCCGAGGTTCTCCGGGGTGAAGTCCCAGCCGACCACATAGGGGTCGATGGCCAGGTGGGAGATTTCCAGGCCTGAGTCGATCAGGCCGCCGACGACCGCGCCGCTGGTGGCGCCGTCGTAGGAGATGCGCGTGCGGTCGGCGAGGATCATGGGCATCGACTCGTCGTGGGTCGTGGTCGACGGCTGTTCCGCCTCGACGAACTGCACGAAGTCGAGTCCCAGGAGGCCCGAGAGGCGCGCGGGATCGATGCTGGCGCGGAAGGCGCGGATGTTCTCCGTGTAGTCCACGACCGTGGCGCCCGCGCTCTCGAGTGCCCGCTGCTGCCAGCCGTTGGAGTTCCACACGGCGGGCGCGATCTGCTGCTCAGGCCCTTCGCCCGCGATGGTGTCGATGCCGCCCTCGATGGGCCGCGGACCCGCGACCGGCGTGGAGGCCGGGTTCAGGTCGGAGTCGTACACGTTGATCCAGACGTCCACGGGCCGGCCGGTGGGCAGGCTCTCGAGCTTCTTGGCGAGCAGCGGGTGGATCTTCTGCCAGGTCTGGGCGGTGCCGATCCAGCGCACGAAGTCCTGACCCGCCACGCTTTGGATCGCGTCCGGGCGCACGGCCACCTTGAGGGTGTAGTGCGGGTGGAAGGAGATCACGCGCACGCCCATGCTCTCGAGCGCCGCGAGGCGGGCCTCGGTGATCTTCCGGGAGAACATCACGAAGGCGTAGGTCTCCCCGGTCGGGCGGCCGTCGAGGCCGAGCCCGGCCGCGGCGGCGGAGAGGGCCGGGTCGATGCGCTCCGCCTGGGGCGGGTAGTACTTGCCGGCGGCGAAGCCCAGGAAGAAGGGATCACCCGTGGGGGCCTTGACCACGCGGTCGGCCTTCTCGCCCTCCTCGACCACTGCCGCCTTGGGCAGGGGGACCGAGTCGTCGGCCAGCTCGGCGGCTGTCAGGGGCACCAGGTTGGCCTCGCCCTGGATGGCATCCTTGGGCGCGGGGGCGGGCTGGTTCGGGGTGAGGACGGGGGCCCGGCTGGGCGTCACCGTCGGTGCCTGAGCCGCAACGGGCTCCTGTTCCTGGGTGTAGGCGAAGAGAGTCAAGGCGAACATCGCCGCTGCGGGGGCGGCCGCGCGCGGGAAGCGCGCGAATTGGCGGGGGAGGGTCATGTCAGGGTGAGGGAGCGGAGTTGAGGGGAGCACCGACCGGCGGTCGGCATGCCTTCCCCATGGGGAACCCCGCCGGCCCGTTACGTCCCAAATGGCCCCCATCCGCCCGAAGGGCCTTCCTGACCCTTTCCGGGCGGGTCGGACCCACGATTGCCCTGGAGGAAAGGTGCGAGGAGGCGCCCGAAGGCCCACCGGGGGGGGGGGGCGACCACGCCAGGGACTCTCGAATCCACCTCCCCTGCCGATTCCCGGGGCGGCCCCCCGCTCTCCCCCCCTCCAGAAGGCCCCGCGGCCCCAGCCAGCCCCCCCGTGGAGGCCCGGGGGCCCTCTGGGGACTCCCCGGGGGACCCCGGTGGTAGGATTCGCCAGGAGCAGACCGCAGCCCCCCAGCTTCGAACCGCCATCGTGAGCGCGCCCGACATCCCCAAGCTCACCGAGGCCGCAGCCCGCGGCGACCGTGGGGCCGTGGACCGGCTCCTGGAGCTCTATCTGCCCGAGCTGGAAGCCTTCGTGACCCGCCGCGCCGGGAGGCCCCTGCGGGCCCAGGAATCCCCCGCGGACATCGTCCAGTCGGTCTGCCGGGAGGTCCTCCAGCACGCCGACCGCTTCCGGCACCCCAGCGAGGTGGCCTTCAAGCAGTGGCTGTACACCACCGCCCTGCGGAAGATCTCCGCCCGGGTGGACTTCTACCGCGCCCAGAAGCGCGACCAGGGCCGGGTCCAGGATTTTGCCCCGGGCAGCGTCGAGGGGGCGGCCAGTCAGGTCTTCAACTTCTACGAGAGCTTCTCGACCCCCAGCCGCCACCTGATGATCCAGGAGGAGGCCGCCCGGATCGAAGGGGCCTTCGCCCTGCTCTCCGAGGAGCAGCGGGAGGTCGTGACCCTGGCCCACGTCCTCGGGCTCTCCCGGGGGGAGATCGCCGAGCGCATCGGCAAGAGCGAGGGGGCCGTGCGGGTCATCCTGCACCGGGCCCTGGCGCGGGTGTCCCAGCTGCTCACCGAGAACTCCCCCTAGCACTGCCCCCCATCGCCGCGGAAGACCCGCGCAAGTCCTTACGGAGCAGTGACTTGGTGCGATTCTGAGGGAGCGGTGGCGCTGGGGACGAGCCATCCGCCCCTGGCGGGCCTCTCACGGGGTGGGTTCCTTCCCCGCGCGGTCGCCGCTGGTCAGCGCGCGCTGGATCTGGCCGGGCCCCCGCCGCGGGGCCCCTCCGTTCGAGGCCCCCAAGGGGAGACCCAAGGCGATCCCGGGCAGGTGGGTGTCAGGGGACGAGCAGGCGCAGGGCGGACACATCCAGCTCCGCACCGCCCAGGGCGAATCGTCCGATCGGGGCGCTGCTCGTCACCAGCACATGGCCGTGTCGCACACCCGCGATGCTCGACTCGCGAACGCTCACGCGCGCGCCCCCGAGATCCTGGCCGTCCAGCTCGATCCAGTCTTCCGCGCGCCGCGATGCATCCCCGAGGGCAAGGGAGACGGGGCCCCCTCGGTCGGCGTACTCGAACTCGAGGCTCTCGACCTTGCGGCCCGAAAAGCCCAGGGTGGCGTGGGCGAGACGGAGCGCCCTGCCGGGGGGCCTGTCGACGGCCTTTTCGCCGGGGCGCGACGGGGTCGCTGCGGGCGGCGCCACGGCCTGGGCGACTTCGACGTTGCCAGACGCCCCGTCGAACTCGGAGACGGTGAACGCCAGGCCGTCGGATTTGAACTGACTGCCGACACCGTAAACGCTGCCGACCTGGAGCTTCTCCAGACGCAGGGGTTCGCCGGCATCGGAGGCACGCCCGAGCCCGTTGTCGGGCAGGCGGCAGCCGGCCGCCAGGATCAGGGGAAGGGCGAGACGCAGGCCGCGCGGGAAAGACGGTCTTTTGTGCATGGTTCACGCCCCACCTGGGGTTCAGCGCGGCGGTGAGTGGAGTTGTAGCGCGGAGCAGGCCCGGCGCGGCGGTCTGAACGAATTCTTACACGGAGGCTGGGCTCCGAAGGGCCGCCCGCGGGGGTCCTGGCCGTGTTGCAGCAGGCCCTGGGGGCCGTCCGAAACCTGGGAAGCGAAATTCCCGCGGAATCCCCGGCAACTTCGCCCAGGGCTGTGTCTAGAGAGGGCGTCGCACGCGCGAGCTTGCGGCCGCCTGGAGCAGCAGGCGTGACGCGGCGGGGCAGCCCCTCTCCTGGCTTCCCGTCCACGTCCGCGGGCTGAAAGGGAGTCTCCGCTCCCCCCGGGTTGAGCCCTCTGGGCTCTGACCGACATCGGAGTCATCGACTCGCCGCCGACAGCAGCCCAAGGGACGGGGCAGCTGGCGGAGGCGAACCGCAGACCGCCCGGCAGCGTTCTCTCCAGCGCTGTCGGGCGGTCGCCTTTTCGAGGCGACCGCTGCAGTTCTGGAAGTCTCCTAGCGCGCGGCGACGGCCAGGGCCGTGAAGCGCTGGTGGTCGCAGGGCCCGTCCTCACGGTCCGCGATGCGGCCGAACCGGTCGAAAGCCAGGGTGACGGGAATGCCCCCCGGCAGGTCGAAACGTTCGTTCACCGCGTCGATCTCCGCGGCTTCGACGATGGCCACGGGCAGGTTCCATTGCCGCTCGCCGACGAACTGGGAGACGCGCTCCACCACCGTGGAGCGGTCGGCGCGGGGGAGCTGCAGGTCGTAGCTCACCAGCAGCACGTCGATCGATGGGTTTTCGCCGGCGACCTTCACGAGGTCCGGCAATTCCTCGACGCAGCTCCTTCACCAGATCGCCCAGAAGTTCAGGAGCAGTGGGCGGCCGTTGCGATCGGCCACGCGCTTCTCCAGGTCGGCGGCGGTCACCAGCTCGACCCTCGCCGCGGCATCAGCGGGAGCAGGAACGGAACGGCCTCCGCACGCCGAGAGCGCGCAGAGGCCGAGGGTCAGGACAACCGTTCTCATCGAGATTCGGTTCGCGAACTCCGCACGGGAGCTCACTTCTTCTTGATGCTTCAGCCGTAGGAACGCGTTTCCTTGATCGCCACTTCCTTGCCGGCGAGCAGCGCGTCCGCGGCTTCCTTCACGTAGACGACCGCCTTGTCGCCCTTGGTCTCCTGGGGGTCGTCGTCCAGTGCACCCGCGTAGCTCAGCACGCCCTTGGCGTCGATCACGAAGCAGTGCGGCGTGGTCTTGGCGTTGAACATCGCCGAGAGCCTGTTGCCGTGGTCCGCCAGGATCCGGTGCTTGAACCCGACCTCGGCGATCTTCTTGCGCAGGTTCGTGTAGAGCTTCGAGTAGTCCGCGTCCTTGGCCGGAGGCGCGCCGAGCTCGTTCTGATTGGCATTGATGCCGAGCAGCACGACGTCCTTGCCCTCGTAGGTCTTCTCCAGACGCTTCGTGATCGGATCGGCGTGGACCTCGGCCGGACAGCGGTCCGACCAGAAGTGGATGACCACCACCTTGCCGCGCAACTCCTTGAAGCTCACGGTCTTCCCGTCGAGGTCCGTCATGGAAACGGTCTCGGGCACGACGGAGCCGAGCTTCAACGACTCGGTCGGCGGCGTCTTCGGCGCCTCCACCGGCGGCTTGTCGACGGGCTTGTCCTGGGGTTTCGGATCCTGGGCCAGGAGCGGCAGGGCGAGAACCCCCGCGACCCACAGTGTCAGTGCGAATGATGCTCCCATGGTGGGAGCATCCTACGGGCCGACAATGAACTCAAGACCGGCCGAAAGCGAAATGTTGTCCGGTTGCGAGAAGCCGGGGTCGCGACCCCAGTACTGACAATTGACCTTCGTGCCCGGGACGATCAGCGAGGGGCTGGGCGTGCCGCCAAGTGAGCCCTGAGCAAAGGAGTTCATGTCAATCGAGAAGTCGCCGCTGCAGTCCTGGGTGGGCAGTGCGCTGCCTCCCGAGTTGACGATGATCGTGCGCTTGATGGGGCCGTTGACGCACAGGGTGCCTCCCAGGAACGGGGATGCATCCCGGCCGTTGATGCCGTAGAGCATCAGACCCGGGCGCTGATTGCGGTTCTGCAGCGACTGAATTACGAAGCCCGACGTCGCGGAACCGGACGAGGCCCCGAGGGTCCCAATCGTCGGCGTGCAGCCCAGGGAGTTCACCTTGGCCGTGCAGTACGTGACCGGCGCGAAGCTCGTGGGCTCCAACTGCACGCCGTTCACCGTGGCGTAGAGGGTCGAGACGTTGCAGACGATCTCCAGGCTGCCGCCGATGACCGTGGCGCGATGCAGCGCATAGGTTTCGCCGAGCACGTGGGCCCCGGTCCAATCGGCGCCCCCCACGATCTGCTGTGGATCCAGCGAACCGGTCACCGCGACCGCGGTGAAGTAACTGGTGCGATTGTCCGGAGGGAAGGCGTAGGTGTAGACGTTGTACTCGCCGTCGTTGAGCCCGGTGAAGAGCAGGGTCAGGGCTCCGTCGTGACCGCCGTCCACGAGCAGTTCGTCATCACCCGAGGTGTTCGGGTTGTCGAACCCGAAGGCAAAGTGGAGTGCATCCGTGGCCACGACGCTGGCCCCGCTGGGGGCGCCCGTCAGGTCCAGCAAGGGCCCCCCACCTTGAACCAACAGGCGATTCCAGTGGCCTGCCTGGCCGGAGGCCGCGCCGTAGGCGGCCGAGGGCGCCCCGTTGTATTGGCCGATGTCGAGGTTGATGGCCTGCGCCGAGGCGAGGCCGGCGAGACAACTCAGGGCGGTGGCGGCGCTGACTGCGCGGAGGGTGGGTAGCATGGAAGCGTGTGGGACTTGGGCGACCCAGGTGGACTCGGCAGCCAACCCCGGCAGGGCGGGACACGGGCTGTCGGCCGTCTGGGGCCGCTGGGAATAACCCTTTGAATCTACCTCGAAATCCCATTCTTGGGGCGCGGATCCCGTGACACGGCACAAACCGCGCCCTGGCGTTCGGCAGGCAGGCCTGTCGGGTCCCCAAGCCCCTCTCGCCGCGCGAGGAGGCTCCTTCGTGGCCCTGCTGCGGGGGATCAACGTGGGAGGCAGGCACCGCATCACGATGGCCGAGCTTGCGCGGATCTTTACCGAGGCGGGAGCAGCCCGGGTCGAGACGTTGATTCAAAGTGGAAACGTGGTGTTCGAGGCCGCCCCCCGGGCCGTTCCCGAACTGGTGGAGGCCGCCGCAGCCGGGCTGCGACAGCGGCTGGGCACGGAAATTCCCGTGGTCGTGCGCTCCGTGGCGGAACTGGCCGCGGTGACGCGCAAGAACCCGTTCCTCCTCCGCGGGGAGGATCCCGAGCGGCTCCACGTGGCCTTCCTGCGGGAGAAGCCCGCGCCCGCCGCCGTCGCCGCCCTGGATCCCGGGCGCTCGAAACCCGACGCCTTCGTCGTGCAGGGCCGGGAGATCTACCTGTGCCTGCCCCACGGCGTGGCGCGCACACGCCTCACCAACGATTGGTTCGACCGCAGCCTGGACACGAAGTCCACGCTGCGCAATTGGCGCACGACGCTCTCGCTGCTGGAACTCGCTTCGCGCTAGGGGGACCCGGGACGCGAAGGCCGCCGCGCGGCGGGGTCTTCGCGTCCCGGAGCCGTGCCGCGTTCAGGGTGTGAACGTGATGGCGAGGCCGTTGGTCAAGTTCGCTCCGGTGCCGCAGGGCCCTGCCTGGTCGCGATACCAGGCCTGGAAGTTCCAGGTGCTGCCGGCGGTGATCAACCCTCCGCTCAGCCCGACCACCTGCACGATGTCGATCAGGCCCGTGGGTCCCGAGGTCTGTTCCGGGAAGCGCCGGACCACGTTGATGCACAACAGGCCGTCCGTGAATTGCAGGCCGTTGCCGCCGTTCAACTGCTGCGATCCCATGAAGAAGATCGTCGGCTTGTTGGTGGGCATCTGGATCGAGGTCAGACGCGAGCTGTCGTTGGACACGCTGGCCTGGCCCGAGTTGTAGAGGATCGCTCCACGATTCGTGGAGTTGAGGCAGCCCTTGCCGGCGCCGAGGCTCGAGTTGCCGCAGGGGCAAGGCGTCCCCAGGCCGTCGCCGAAGCAGAACTGCACCCCCGGTCCTTCGCACTCGTCGGGCAAGCCGTTCTGGTTCAGGTCGAGGCTCGTGCCCACGAAGATGTCGCACTCGTCGGGCACCTGGTTCGTGTTGCAGTCCGGATCGCAGTTGTCGGGAATGCCGTTCGCCTGGCAGTCCGGTTGCAGACCCAGGGCGATCTCGCACACGTCCCCGATGCCGTTGCCGTCGCAATCGGCCTGGTTCGGGTTGGCGTGGTTCGGACAGTTGTCGCAGACGTCGCCGCGGCCGTCGTTGTCGGCGTCCAGCTGATCGGGATTCTGCGTGTTGATGCAGTTGTCGATGCAGTTCGGGACGCCGTCACCGTCGTTGTCGGTCTCCGGGAACCCGCAGCCGCAGAAGCCGGGCACGACCTTGTTCGGATCGGTCGGGCAACCATCGACGCAGTCGGGGAAACCGTCGCCGTCCGAATCGGTCTCGGGCACGCCGCAGCCGCAGACCCCCGGGGTGGTCTTGCTCGGGTCCGCGGGGCAGCCGTCGAGGCAGTCCGGCGTGCCGTCGGAGTCCGTGTCCGTGTCCGGCGTGCCGCAGCCGCACGCGCCTGGCGCGACCTTGAGCGGGTCGTTGGGGCAGGCGTCGACGCAGTTCGGTGTGCCGTCGCCGTCGGTGTCGGTCTCGGGCCGGTTGCAGCCGCAGAATCCCGGACTCGTCTTGTTGGCATCCGTCGGGCAGCCGTCGAGGCAGTCCGGCGTGCCGTCGGAGTCCGTGTCCGTGTCCGGCGTCCCGCAGCCGCACACGCCGGGCGCGATCTTGCCCGGATCCGTCGGGCAGGCGTCGATGCAGTCCGGCGTGCCGTCGGAGTCCGTGTCCGTGTCCGGCGTCCCGCAGCCGCACACGCCGGGCGCGATCTTGCCCGGATCCGTCGGGCAGGCGTCGATGCAATCCGGCGTGCCGTCGGCGTCCGTGTCCGTGTCCGGCGTCCCACAGCCGCACACGCCGGGGGCGATCTTGGCCGGATCCGCGGGGCAGCCGTCGGTGCAATCCGGGGTCAAGTCGCCGTCGCTGTCGAGGAAAGGCAGCACGTCGACCGTGTAGTCGTGGTAGTAGGCGAAGGTCGAGATGCCGCAGGGCTGCACCGTGGTGCTGTCGTCGAGGGCCACGCGCATGCGCGTGTTGCCGAGCGTCGCCCCCGCGGGCGGAAGGATCGTCCCGGAGAACTGGGTCGGCAGCGCCGGCGGGTTGCCCACCAGCGGGAAGGTCTCGCCCGCGTCGGCGAAGTCGAAGTCCTGGTTCCAGTCGACGAACACGCTGACCTTGTCCGTGGCAAACGAATTCAGGGTGTCGACGAGGATGCCCTGCGGGCAGCCGATGCTGGCCGGGTTCACCAGCTGCATGAAGTTCTCGTAACCGCCCGCCGTGCAGGTCGGCGTGGCGTTGTCGATCGCGCCGTAGCGCACGCGCGCGATGTACTCCAGGGTCGGACCGCAGGGGCTCGTGGTCGCCGCCTGGCAGTAGTCCGGGCAGGTCTGGGTCAACCGGAACGTGCCCCTGTCCGAGGGTAGCTTGCCGCCGTGGACCAGGGTCCGGTACTCGACGCCGAACTGGGTCGCGAAGGTCACCTCCGAGGCCAGCGGATTGACACCACAGCTGGCGTCGTCGTTGTCGGCGACGCACACCAGCCCGCCGCAGGCTCCGCTGAAGACCGTGATCCGGGTGTCGAAGCTCGTCGCCGCGTCACAGGTGGAAAGCGTCACCGGGAATCCCGTGCCCGTGAAACGGAACCACACGCCAGGCGCCACGCTGGGCGTGGTGCAGCCCGGCAACGCGTCCTGGGAGGCAAAGGTGGTGCTGACCGTGGCCGCCGGCGAGCCGCAGGGAAAGAACGCCGCAGTGCTGCAGTCGTCGTGGTAGGGAGGCGGCGTGTAGGGAGAGGCGATGTCGTAGATCGCGATGCTGTCGGGCGACGACTGGTGCGTGCCCACCAGGGACAGAAACCCCGGATTGCGCGGATCAGGGTAGATGTCCATCCCCCCCGCGATGCTGCCCAGGGGCAGATTCTGGCCCTGGAACGCGCGGCCGGTCGGAGTGAGCGCCGATGCGCCCACCGCAAGCTCCACGGCCTGCAGGGCGGGCGTGCCGTTCTGGGTCCAGCCCCACAGCGTGCTGCTGGAGCCGTCCCAGGCGAGGCCCGCGAAGGCCAAGGTGGGCAGGGTCGGATTGGCGTAGGTCTTGACCGTCGTGGCCGTGCCCAGATTCGGATCGAGCACGAACTCCCAGACGATCGAGCCGAAGTTGGCCGTGTAGAAGTGCCCGTCGAGGGGATTGCGCGCCAGACAGCGCACGATCGACGGCAGCCCGCCCGCCAGGGGATTGGTCAACGTGTACACGCGGGCGAAACTGATCCCGCCCGTGCCCGCATCGTAGTCGTACTCGACGATGCGATTGGATTCCTCGCCGAACCAGAGCTTGCCGGCAAATTCATCCGACTCCCCGTCGCGGTGGCCGAACGTACTGGTGGCGATCGAGGACTGCGGGAACTGCGCCAGCAGCGCGCCGTTCTGGGCGTACTTGTAGATCAGCCCGCTGTTGAGCGACGCGCTGCCGTCGCCGCCGGTGACCCAGTAGTGGCCGAACGCGGCTTCGACGCCGTACACGAACGTGTTCGCCGGGATCGGCGGGTTCTGCACGTCGAGGGGCCCGACCACGAGGCCCCCCAGGAAGTCAGGCCCCGGGAGCGGAGGCGCGCCCATGTCCAGCCTGAGCGTCGGGCTGGCGTCGAAGGTCTCGCGCAATGACTGCGCAGGCACGGGCGTCCCCGCGAGCATCGCGATGGACAGAACGGAAGCCTTGAGGATGATCTGGTTGCAAAGCATGGGAAAATGCCTGCGCCTCTGCGGGGCGCTCTGGGTGCGAGTTGGAATTGCCGGGAAAGGCAGCCCTCCAGCTTGCACGAGATCCCAGGAAACGGGGGAACGGATCGGGCCTGATCGGGTCCGCAGGTGCTATTGCAGTCTTGGAACGAGGTGGGCCCCGGCCGCGAGGGATGCAAGCTTCCCTCCGGCAACGACTTGCGAACGAGGGAAGCTGCGCCCTGGGGCCAACCCGGGCCGCGGCGCCGTCGCGGCCGGCATGCCCCGGCTCGCCGGGACCGGGCCGACCCGTCCCTCCGCGAGCACGGATCCCTCCCGATTCGGATTCACGGAGACCGGCCGCTCCTGGGGTGGGCCCCCGTCGGAACCGGGCGCGTCCCGAGGCCCTATTTCTTCACGCGGCCGCGGTAGCGCAGATAGGCCTCGATGAAGCCGTCGAGCTTGCCGTCGAGCACCGCCTGGATGTTCCCCACTTCGAAGTCCGTGCGATGGTCCTTGACCATCTGATAGGGGTGCATCACGTAGGAGCGGATCTGGCTGCCGAACTTGATCTCGCCCTTGGCGTCGTAGAGCGCCGCCATCTCGGTGTCGCGCTGGGCCTCCTTCAGGGCCACCAACTTGGCCTTGAGGATCTGCATGGCCATGTCGCGGTTCTTGTGCTGGCTGCGCTGGGACTGGCAGCGCACCACCAGGCCCGTGGGCCGGTGCGTCAGGCGCACGGCCGACTCGGTCTTGTTGACGTGCTGGCCGCCCGCGCCGCCCGCGCGCATGGTGTCCATGTCGACGTCGGCCTCGTTGATCACGACGTCGGCTTCGTCGTCGAGCTCCGGGGTCGCGCCCACCGAGGCGAAGGCCGTGTGGCGCCGAGCCTGGCTGTCGAACGGGCTGATGCGCACCAGCCGATGGACGCCCGTTTCGGCCTTCAGGTAGCCGAAGGCGTAGGCGCCCTCGATGCGGATCGTGGCGGTGCGGATGCCGCCTTCGTCCTCTGTCGAGCGCTCCACCTCCTCCACCGTGAATCCCTTGGACTCGGCCCAGCGGATGTACATGCGCAAGAGGATGCCCGCCCAGTCGCAGGCGTCGATTCCGCCGGCCCCCGCCGTGATCTGCAGGAAGGCGTTGCGCTGGTCCTGGGGACCGCCGAGCATCACGCGGAAGTCGAGGTCGGCGAGGTCCTGTTCGACGGCCGTCGCCAGCTGGGCCAGATCCTCCTGGACCTCTTTTTCACCCGCCTCGCGGCCCATCTCGACCAGCAGGGCCATCTCCTCCAGGTGCTTGGCGAGCTTGTCGACCGGCTCCACGACGCTGCGCGCGACCTTCTTCTCCGCGATCAGCTTCTGGCTCTTCTGCTGGTCCGACCAGAACTCAGGACCGTTCTCGAGCTCGCCGATCAGCGCCAGGCGCTTGTTCTTCTCGTAGTAGTCAAAGCCCCTCCCTGAGCTGCTCGAGGCGGCTCAAGGAGGTCTCCACGATGTTCTGGTAGTCGTTCAGGGACGGCACGGGGCGAAGAGGATAGTCCCGGCGGCGCCTCCGCGCCAGCCCCCGCCGGCCCGGCCGTTCACTTGGCCGGCGACGCGTCCAGCAGCCCCGGGTCGCCGATCAGCGCCTCGATCGCGGCTCGCTCGCGCGGAACGCCCGCGGTGATGACCCGGTTTCCCTCCGGCGTGATCACGACCACGTCCTCGATGCGCACGCCGATCCCCGCGGCCTCGTCGTAGAGCCCCGGTTCGATGGTGAAGGCGCAGCCCGGCACCAGGGGTTGGGCGTAGTCGCCCACGTCGTGGACCTCCATGCCGACCCAGTGGCAGGCGCCGTGGCGCTGCAGACTCTGGAAGCCCGCATCCTTGAGCGCCTTGCCGCAGGCCCGCTCCACGTCGGCGATCGTTGCCCCGGGCTTGGCGGCGGCGATGCCCGCCTGCTGGGCCGCAAGCACGGCGTCGTAGAGCTGCGCCTGACGTTCACTGAATCTGCCGTTCACCGGCCAGGTGCGGGTGATGTCCACCACCATGTGCTCGTACTCCGGGGCGAAGTCGATCAACAGCACCTCCCCCGCCTGCATGCGCCGCCGGTTCGTGTTGTAGTGCAGCACGCACGAATTGCGCCCCGAACCGACGATCGCGTCGTATCCCGGCCCGGCGGCGCCCTCGCGCACGTGCACGTATTGCATCAGGGCCCCGAGCTCCCACTCGCCGCGGCCCGGGGCCGTGGAGCGCATGGCCTCGACCATGGCCATGGCGCCGATGCGGCCGCACTGTTCCAGGGCCGCGAGCTCCTCGGCGGTCTTCACGCGCCGCATCTCCGAGAGCTGGTAGCGCATGTCCGCCACTTCCACCTGGAACCTGGCCTTGAGGTTCTCGGCCAGCTTCTCCTCGCGGCTGCGGCGGCCGTCGAGGGGGTCGCCCGCGATTTTCCGGTCGTAGGGCTCGGCGCGGTCGTAGCAACCCGACAGGGCCAGATGGGGCTCCTTGGTGATCCAGACCTTGCGGCCCGCGGGCATCAGGTCCTTGAGCGAGTCCAGGAGCTCCCCCGTCGGCCGCACGTCGGCGATGCCGCACAATTCGGCCACCCAGGGGTCCTCGTGGTCCCACTTCTCGCCCTCCCAGGATTCGTTGCCCTCCTTGCGCGAGGGCAGGAAGAGGGTTGTCGTCCCGCCTTCGATGTCCATCACCAGCGTGGCGTTGGGGCTCTCGATGCCGGTCAGGTACCAGAAGTTCTTGTCCTGGCGGAACACCGTGTAGTCACGGGTGTCCGGAAGGCCGCGCACGATGACCACGCCGGACTTCAGGCGCTTGGCGAGCTCGGCGCGGCGTCCCGCATGGAATTCCTTGCCCAGGCCACAGGTGGGCTCGCCGCCTCCCTCGTCGGCGACGGACGGCAGCGGCTCGGACTTCGCCGGCCCGCGGACTTGAGGTTCGGGCCGGGCCGGGCGCGGGGGCCCCTGGAACGCCGCGACGGAGGTGGACAGGAGCAGCAGGCAGGCGGCGAAGGCGCTGGACTTCATGGCCCGAGGATACGGCACGGGGCCTCTCCCGCCCATCGGGGAAGACCCGGGGCCTGCTACCCTGCCGGCCCATGCGCATCGAGCTGCCGACGCTTCAGGGCCGTTTTCTGCGGCGTTACAAGCGCTTCTTCGCGGACGTGGAGCTCGACGACGGCCGCGTGATCACCGCCCATTGCCCCAACACGGGGTCGATGCTGGGCTGCCTGGAGGAAGGCCGCCGGGCGGTGCTGCGCGATTCCCTGAATCTGGAGCGCAAGCTGCGCTACGTGCTGCAGGCGCTGCAGGTGGGCCGGACCTGGGTCAACGTGGACACGGGCCTGCCCAACGCCGTCGTGCCCGCGGAGATCGCCCGCGGTCGCCTGCCGGAGCTCGCGGGCTACGACAACGTTCGGCGCGAGGTGAAGTACGGCGCGAACAGCCGCATCGACGTGCTGCTGGAGCGGGCGGACGGAGCGCGCTGCTACGTCGAGATCAAGAACACCACCCTGGCCCGGGGCCGCGTGGCCCAGTTCCCCGACGCGGTCACGGAGCGCGGGCTGAAGCACCTGGAGGAGCTCTCCAAGCTGGCCCGCCTGCCCGGCCACCGCGCCGTGCAGTTCTTCTTCGTCAGCCGCGCCGACGTGGACGCCTTCTCCCCGGCCGAGGACATCGACCCGGCCTACGCCGCCGGGCTGCGCCGCGCCGCCGCCGCGGGGGTCGAGATCCTGGCCTACCGTGCCCGCGTGCGACCCGAGAGCTTGACCCTGGAACGGCGCCTCGAGGTCCGCCTCGGAACCCCGCCGCGGCCGTGACCCGCGGAATGCCTGGAGGCTAGTCTCCCCGCCCCCCAACGACTGGATCCCGCCCATGCACTCCCCCCCTCTGCTGCGCTTTGCCCTCGCCCTGATCTGCGCCATGGCCGCGCTCTCTGCCTGCGCGGTGGACCCGGAGTCCCCCCGAACCGGGGAGCGGGCGCCCGCATCCCCCGTGGTCGGCCCCGCGAACGCCCCGGTGGACCTGGCCGCGCGCACGGCCCACCTCGACCGCGTCTCGAGGGCTTCCTACTGCGCCACCTGCCACCCGGAGGCGACGGCCGAGCACCGCATGAACACCCACGGCCGGGCCTTCACCGACGAGGAGGTGCGACTCGCGACCGCGCGATTCTCCATCGACGGCTGCATCCCCTGCCACACGCCGAGGCCGGTGTTCGAGACCGGCATCGGAATGAACCCGAAGAAGCGCCTCGCGCACTTGGAGGAGGGCAATGACTGCTTCTCCTGCCACGCCCGCAAGGGTTTCGACTTCTCGACCTTCGTCGGCGGCAAGGCGGAGTGCCGGGCGGCCTTCGACGAGCGCGTCTCCGAGGTCGAGGCCTGCGCCAGCTGCCACAAGAACCACGGCACTCCCTATCAATGGGAGAACGCGGAGCATGGCAAGCTCGCGGGCAACACCTGCGTCGACTGCCACATGCCCAAGGTCGTGCGCCCCGTGGCCGTCGGCGAGCCGGCGCGGGCAACCCGACGCCACACCTTCTTCGCCAGCCGCTCGGAATCGCAATTGCGACGCGCCTACGGCTACGACGCGCGCATCGACGGCAACGAGGTCGTGGTGACGATCGAGAATCGCGGCGCGGGCCACAATTTCCCCACCGAGCTCAAGCAGCGCGCCGTCGAATCGGTGGTGATCGTGCGCGACGCCGACGGAAACGAGGTCGTCAACACGCGGGTGGTCCATCGCGACCCCTACAAGCGCCCCTACGGACTGATGCTGCCGGTCAACACGCAAATCCCCTCGGGCGAATCGCGCGAGCACCGGGTTCCGATCACCGTGGCGAACGGCACGGTGGAGACCGCGCTGTACTACAAACTCTACTTCCCCATCGAGGACGAGCATCCGACGCTCTCGCGACGCCTGGAGACGCGCATCCTGCCGTTCCACGACGTGACGCCCTCCACGCAGCCCGTCGAGAGCGCGCCCGAGCTCGACGCGCGCCTGCCCGAGGCGCTGCCGGCGGAAGCCGCCAGCCCGGGCAACCTGGTCGACTTCGCGCGGCCCAAGATCGGCAAGGTCGAGGTCGAGATCCCGGACGGCTCACAGGCGGGCGACGTGGCGAAGTTGATTGCGCTGTTCCAGTTCCCGGTCGGCGAGGCCAACCGCAAGGCCCAGGACGTGCTGGTGTCCCTGGGCGCCAAGGCGACGCCCGAACTCGTGCTGGCCATGGGCTCCTGGGACGGCAAGACCTGGACCCAGGCGAAGAACGTCTTGGTCCGCATGGGCGATGCGGGCCGCAAGGCCGTCGTCGACGCCCTGGGCCACGGAGAGCTCTACGTGAAGCTCCATGCCCAGGAGACGCTGCCCAGGTTCGGCGACCTGGGCCCGGACCGCGCGGTCGCCATGGCCCACCTGGAACGCGGGCTCTCCTCCGAGGACGCGCTCGTGCGCGCCGGCTCGGCCTTGGGCCTGGGTCAGCTGCGCGCCGCGGACAAGGCGCCCCTGATCCGTCCGCTGCTCGATGAACTCGACTGGGACGTGTGCGCCACTGCCGCGCGGGCCCTCGGCATGCTGGGCGACGCACGGTCCCTGCCGCTCCTGCGCTCGACCTTCGAGCGGGTGAAGGTGAGCCCCGAAACGGCTCGCGACCTGGCCTGGGCCCTGGCCGCCCTGGGAGACGCATCGGGAATTCCGTTCCTGATGGACGGGCTGGATCACCCGGACGACCTGGTGCGCGAGTCGTTCTTCGAGGCCTACCTCGACGTGACGGGCACGAGCCGCTCCTACACGCCGCGCCTCGCCTCGGAGGACCGCCTGACCGCGCTCGCCGACCTGCGCAACTGGTGGGCGACGAAGGGTGGAACGCAGGCGTTGCGCGCGCCGCGCTCGATCTCGATCCCCGCCCAGCTGCGCGCCGAGGTGGAGAAGCTCGTCAAGGACGTCGGCGGCGACGACGTGCACGGGACCACCCCCGAGCAGGACGAGCGACTCGTCGCGCGCCTCCAGGAGATCGGCGCGGCGGCGACGCCGATGGTGGTCGACGGCCTCAAGTGGCCCTCGGGGTTCATGGCCAAGCGCACCTGCCTGCTGCGCGCGCTGGCGGCGTCGCCCGATCCGGACGCCCTCGCGGCGTTGATCGACGCCTCCCGCGACCCCCTGCCCCTGGTGGGCCTGTGGGCCGTGGAGGCCCTCGGCGCGCTGGCCGATCCGTCGGGCCTCGAGGCCGTCGCCCAGTTCGAACAGCGGATCGCGGGCCTCGCCGCGGCCGGGCGCCTGCCCCAGGACGTGGGCCCGTTGGACGTCGTGCGCTCGATCGCGGCCCGCGCACGGGCGCGCATGGGCGCCCCGGAAGGAGGCGAGACGCTGCTGGGCCTCCTGTGGAGTCGCCATCCGGGCGCTCGCGGGTCCGCCGAGCGCGCACTGTCCGAACTCTACGGCGAGGAGCACGCCAACGAACCCCCGGTCGCGGTCCTTGCGCGCCGGGCCCTGGCCGACTTGCCCCAGGATCGTGAGAGGGAGTTGGAGCGGCTGCGTCGCGAATGGGAAGGCCTCGTCACGCGGGCCGAGGAACAGGGCGGCGCCGCCCGGTCCTCCGCCGAGCGCCTGGCCGCCCTGGGTTCCTACGACCTGGCCGAGGCCGCCGTCGCTCGCTACGCGGCCCGCGACACGCGTGCCTGGGCCCAGGACTTCGAGCGCACGCACCTGGGCGCGGACGAGCTTTCGTCGCTGCTGGCACGGGACGCGGCCTGGCTCGCGGAGCGGCGCGAGCGGAACCTGCTCGATCCGGCGGAGCGCACCGGCTGGGACTTCTCCCTGCGGGGCAACGCGCGCGCGCGCCTGGACGCGAATGGACTGGCCTTCGAACTCGAGCCGGGGAGGACGGAGGCGGCCCTTTGGAGCTCGGCGGGGAGCATCGTCTTCGGCGCGAACGAGGCCTGGCGCGACTACGAGATCGAGCTCGAAGTCGAACTCGAATCGGGCGGCCTCGGCCTGATCGACCGCTGCGGTCCGCTGAGTTCCGGCGACCTGACGACGGTGCTGCATGTGAAGGACAGCGCTCCGGAGGGGATGGAGACCACCCGGGTACTCGTCCCGTCCGGGAAGCGCGTCCTGCTGCGCCAGCGGGTGTACGGCAGCCAGGTCGAACGCCGGGTGGAAGGCGCCCTGGAAGCGGTCGCCCTCTCAACGCCGATCCGCAGCGACGTTCGCGTCGGCGGCCTGGGCCTGAGGATTCCCGCCGGCACAAGACTCCGGATCTCGAAGCTCTCCGTGCGCGTGCTGCGCGTCGACACGGCGAACTAGCCCAGGGAAACACGGCCGACCGATACACTGTCGGGCGTCTTGGGCACGCTATCTTTCTGTCCGCTCGCCTGCGTGGTGCTCCTCGCCGCCTGCGGCGACGCGCGCCGGGGCCCCGCCCCCGACGCGCCCCGGCACGTGATCCTGGTGTCCATCGACACGCTGCGGGCGGATCGCGTCGGCGCCTACGGCTATGGCAGGCCGACCACGCCCTTCCTGGATTCTCTGGCGCGGCGGGGCGTGCTGTTCGAACAGCACATGGCGAATTCGAACAACACGCTCTCCTCCCACGCGTCGATGCTGACCGGCCTCGTGCCGGTGGCCCACGGCACGCGGGACGGCGGGAGCGAGGCCACGCGCTTCGCCCTGGCGGACGGAGTCGAGACCCTGGCCGAGCGGCTGGGTTCGGCCGGCTACACGACCGCGTCGTTCACGGCCCACCCGGCCTGGCTGGCGCGTGGGTTCGGACTGGATCAGGGCTTCGACCATCTGGAATCCGAATGGTGGGGCGCGCCGAAGCTCTCCCAGGCTCTGCTGCGCTGGCTCGACGCGGACGCGCCCGAGAATCTGTTCCTGTTCCTGCACTTCTACGACGTGCACTCGGACATGGCGGGTGCCGGGGTCACGCTCCCCTACCAGGCCGAGCTTGATTTCGTGGAGCGCTTCGCCGGACCCCGACCGGCCGACTTCACCGGGACCGTGCCGGGGAAGGACTACCAGTGCTGCTCGCGCTGGCTGGAAGCGGCCAACCGCGGTGAATTCCAGGTCTCGCCCGAGGCGCGTGACTACGTCAGCGGGCTCTACGACGCCGGTCTTGCCCAACTGGACCGCGACCTGGGCCGCCTGTTCGCCGAACTGCACCGCCGCGGCTACCTGGAGGGCGCCCTGATCGTAGTCACTTCCGACCACGGCGAAGAGTTCCTGGAGCACGGCAGGTTCATGCACGGCGGTTTCCACGACGAGATCGCGCGCGTTCCGCTGATTGTCGTGCCGCCCCTGGGCACGGCGGTGGCGCGCCGCACGGTCAGCGCCGTGACACGCTCCATCGATCTGGCGCCCACCCTGGCGGACTTCGCGGGCAGCGCGGGGCTCGGCGCCGGCCGGTCCCTGCGCGAGGCGATCACCACGGGTGCGGCGATCGAGGACGGCGAAGTGATGTTCCTGGAGTCCGTGCTCCGCTCACGGGACGAGCACGGGCCGTTCCGGCTGTTCGACGACGCCTCGCGCGCGCACCTGTGGGATCTGGCCGCGGACCCGCGGGAGTCGCAGGACCTTCTGGCCCGGGATCCCGACCCCACCACGGCGGCCCGCGCCGAAACCGCCCGCAACCACCTCGCCCTGCTGCGCCGCCTGGCCGGGGAGCACGATGCGCGCGTGCGAGCCAGCTCCCGCACCGGCGCCGCGGCCCTCTCCGCGGAGGAGGAGGCCAGACTGCGCGCCCTCGGCTACGGCGGCCGCTAGCGGGCGGGGCCGGACGCGCTCCCCCGCCGCCAGACCGGGAAATCCCGCAGGGGAACTGCCGGGTCACCCTCTAGCCCGACTTATTCATGAGCTTTGAGCGAAACCCACGACAAAGCCTGGCCGGCAAGGCGCGACGACGCGTTCTCCCGCAGGCGACCTGCAGGTCGCAGAGGACCGAATGCGTTGGCGCAACGCAGTCCGGACGGGCTTGGGCGGGGGTTGGAGCCGAAGCTCATGAATAGGTCGGGCTAGAGCGAGACGCCGTACTCGTCGTCGCCGATCGGATACTGGGGCCCCCCCGGTCCGCCGATCGCGCCCTTCCACGGGTCGGGACGCGGCAGGGGCTGGACCACGCGCACGCTGACCTGCAGGGCGGCGTGGTAGCCGGCACCCCGGATCAAGGTGCGCGCGAGCAGCGCCAGGAGCGTCAACAGGAACAGGAACAGCACCGGCATCCAGTCGCCGGGCGCTCCGAGCCCGCCCTGGAGCACCTTGGAGACCATGGCGATGCCCTGGAGCACGAGGAGTTCCACGACGAACAAGGACAGTTGCGGCTCCAGCGTGCGCACCGGGTGGCGCACCATCGTCCACCACGTGCAAACGCCCGCCCACACGGCCGAGTGCGTGTCCTGCAGCGCGAGGCGGGCCCGCGTGTAGGTGCCCCAAGTCATCACCAGACCGAAGGCCAGTGCGTACAGGCCGTCCTGGACCCAGGTGATCCGCAGCGCCGAGAGCTCCGACGTCAAGACCTCGAGGTTGCCGTCGACCGCGCCGAACAGGGCTCCCATGGCCCAGTTCCAGGGCGCGCCGTAGAGGGCCCAGCCCGCCAGGTGCAGCCACAAGAGCGAGAGCGGGATCACCCGGGCGAAGCGGAAGAAGAAGCGCGAAGCGCCGTGGAAGAAGCGCTGCACGGAGTGTCCGTGGGTCCGCTCCAGGAACACCTGCAACCAGCCGCCGGCGGTGAAGGCGCCCGCCAACATGGCCAGCAGGGCGAGCGCCGCGCCGCTTCCGCCCGCCGCCGCGGAGAACTCGCCTCCCGCCAGGGCGTGGTCGAAGCGGAAGGTCTCGCTCAATTCTCGGATCTGCGTTCCCGGCTCGTAGCGATCCGCGAGCCGGCTCTCGAACCAGTCGAACCAGGGAGCCGCGGCCACCAGGGCCAGCAACCCCGTCAGTCCCGCCCCGAGGATCCAGATCGGCGGGCGGCTCGCGGTGACCCGCAAGGCGCGCAGGAACACGGGCTTGCCCGTGGTCGCGATGGAAGGCGCCGGTTCGCCGCGCAGTGCGTCGCTAGCCACCCAGTCCGCCTTGGAAATGCAGCGCGTGCACGGCGCGCGAGAAGGCGCGCTCCGCCCAACGCCAGGGCGCCACGCGATCCCGTTCCGCGTACCACCGGTTGTTCGAGAGGTCCTGGTCCAGGAAGTAGCCGTGGTCGGGGTCGACCGCCACACGGGTGCACTTCAGCGGGTGGGTGCGCACGAATCGCTTCCAGGGGGAAGCCTCCTGCTCTTCCCGGGTCCAGCGCACCGTTTCGCTGCTGCCGTCCTCGAACGTCCAGCGCACGTCCACGGGCAGGCACAGGCTGCCCCGGCGGGTCACCAGCACGTCGAGTTCGAACTCCCCGGCGGCGGCTGGGTCCCGTGAACCGTCGCGATGCTCGAATGCCGCACCGGGCGCCGGCTGGAAGAAGCCGATGGGTCGCGGAGCAGGGCGCTCGCTGACCGTCACCGCCCAGTCGACCGTGCCGGTCCCGCGCAGCAGCGCGTCGAAGTACCAGCCGAGATCGGCCTCTGCCCCGGCGCTGAACTCGCGCTCGAAATCGGCGCCGGTGGCGTGCTGGAAGCGCATGGCGTCGGCGTAGCGCCGCAGCCCGCGCAGAAAGCGCGCCTCACCGTCCTGGCCCAGCACCGCCGGCAGCGAGCGCAGCATCACCGCGGGCTTGAAGTAGGAGTTGGCCCGGTAGCTTTCCCGCGAACGGTAGTTCCAGGAAGCGCCCAGGGTCTCGATGGGCGGCTCGGCGACGTAGCGGTTTCGATCGCTCCAGCGCGGATCGGTGTGGGTGCGCACGAAGGTGAGCGCCGGCTGGTCCCGCCAGAAGTCCACGAACCCCGAATCGCGCAGGGGTTCGAAGCGAAAATCCACGAAGGGCACGCCGATCGCCCGGGCGCCCAGCAGCCCCCCCAGCAGGCTGTCGCTCGTGACCGGGAAGGGACTGACGGCCGGGAAGCGGAGACCGGAGTAGGCCGTGCTCTCGCGCCGGCGGCCGTAGCGCATCACCTGCGCCTCGCTGTCGGCCCAGGAATTGAGCCCCTCGTCGAGCCAGGCTTCCTCGAACTCGTTGTTGGCCAGGATCCCGTGGAAGAACTGGTGGCCGCACTCGTGGATCACCGTGGGCTCGAAGTCGAGCAGGCGTTCGTCGGTGAACAGGTTCGACCCGCAGGTGAAGAGCAGCGGGTACTCCATGCCACCCGCCTCGCCGCCCCCGTGGGGCGGGTCCAGCACCGTGAGCCGGTCGAAGGGGTAGGTCCCGACGCGCAGGCCGTAGAAGAACAGCGCCGTGGACGCGGCCTCGAAATGGCGCTGCCACAGGTGCTCGCGCTCGGGCTGCATCAGCACGGTGATCTCGACGTCGGAAAGGCCGATGTCGCGCTCCGGACCCAGGGCAGCCTGAACCCGCGCCACCTCCTCGGGGTAGCGCCGGCGCCACTCGTCATAGTGGAACGTCGCCCGCCGCGGCTTGACGTCGGGGTCGGCGGCCCAGACGAAGTCGTGGACCAGCAGCGGACGACCGCCCGCTCCGGGCGCCGGGTCCATCCGCGCGCGCTCGGCCGCCGAGGGCGCTTGGAACCGCACGATCACGCGCTCGCCGCGCCGCTCGGAGGGCGTGTTCATGGTCCCCGAGGAGAACACGCGGCCGTCGTAGCGGGCGGGCAGGTCGAGCTCGACGTCGTAGGTGCCCCAATTGCCGAAGAACTCGGTGTGCATGTGGAACTCGTGGCAGTTCCACCCGCGTCCCGCCTGGTAGACCCCGAGCTTGGGGAACCAGTGGGCGATCATCAGGAAGTCGTCCTTGTGCCCCGTTCGGCGGCGAACGCGGGGCACCTGGGACTCCCACTTCACGGTGACGTTGACCGTGGCCCCCGGCGCGAGCGGCGTCGCGAGGTCCACCGAGAACACGCTCAGGTCCTCGGGCGAGCCCCCCTCCGGCCGGCGGTAGCGCAGGGTTCCGATGCGCTCCTCTCCCTCGACGAGCACCGACACGATCCGCTGCCAGCCCCATTCGGAGTCCTGGGCCGTGCCGGCCAGCATCGGGTGCTGCCTCAGCTTGCCCTGGGACTCCGTGAGGAACGTGCTTCCATTGTTGGCGAAGGCGTTCCAGTACAGGTGGAACCAGAGGTCGGGGACGGTGTCGGGCGTGGAGTTGGTCCAAACCTGGGTCACGGTCCCGTCGAGGCGGCGCTCCACCTCGCCATAGGCGGCCTCGATGCGGGTGTCCACCCGGGGGACGCCGGGGGACGCCGCCTCCCCCGCCGGGGCGAGGTCGGCCCCAGGGGCCCCGAGGCCACCGAAGAGCAACGCCGAGGCCTGGAGAAACCTGCGTGCCCCGTCCCCGAAGACCATGGGGCCATCTTGCGCCCGGGCGCGCCGGGTGCAAGGGAACTGCGACGTAACCCATTGACCAGGAGAGGATTGGGGCGGAACTTCGCCGGGACCGGGCGCCCGGGGCCCCGCGGACCCGGCTGTCCCTTGGGGCATGCCGGACGGGACCGGGACGGGGCCCGCGGGTCGGGGTGGGGCCTTGGCCAGGAGGCTCCTGGCAGGGCGCGAAGGACTGTCCCTCCTGTAGAAACGCCATAAACTGCTGACCACCATATACTTACGGTCATCGAACCGATTCCGCCCGACGCCGCGCTCAGGTCGCGGCCCGATCCTCCGACAACCGTCCTGGTACCCCGCACCGGGGCGCCATCCCAGGTTCGGCCCAAACGGGCCGGGCGCGACCAAGATTCGCGCTCATCCTCCCCCTGGCGATGTCGATAACGGAGCAGGACCTCGAACCTGGCCCCCTGGGCCTGGAGCCAACGACCATGGAGATTCGCAACAACGCCTCGGGAAACAACCCCCGCATCGACTTCACGCAGTCGATCCGCAAGTCCATCAGCGACACCGCCCCGGTCGAGCCCGCAAAGACGAAGCAGCCCGCCGCGGCCGCCGATCTGCCGGTCAACCCCAAGCGCATCAAGAACGCCCGGGCTGCCTTCCATGCGGAGCAGTCGGTCCTGAAGCGCGTGCGCGACGCCCGCGATCGCTACGAGAAGGAGCACGCCAACGACAACGTCTCGGTTTCGGCCGAGGCCCAGGAGCTGGCGAGGGCCGCCGCGGCGCCCGCCGCCGACCGCTCGGCGCGGGTCTCCGAGCTGAAGGTCGAGCACGCCTCCGGGCGTCTGGACGTCAACGGGATGGTGGCCGAAGCGGCCTACCGGATGCTCAGCGGCGAGTAGTCCGCTCCGAAGCGAATCTCACGGGCACGCGGCTCGTCCCTCGGGGATGGGCAGCGTGCCCGCTGCTTTGGTCAGCGGCCCGCGCGGGCTTCGACCGCGAAGCAGCGCTCGGCCAGGGCCGCCACCTCGGCGTGGTGCGGCTCCCAGGTGTTCCACACCTGATCGGCCCAATCGCGCACGCGCATGGCGTGTTCGCGCGTGGAGGCCGCCTCGGCCACGTGCTTGGCCGTCAGCAGCGCGCGCCGGCCCGGCTGCGCGAAATGCGGCCATTCCTTGATTTCCGCGGCCAACGCCTGCAGGCGCGCGGGCACCTGAAAAGGCTTGAAATCCCGCTCCAAAAGGAGATGCAGGCCCACGAGGTGGATGCACACCGACTTGTCGGGGTGTTGTCCACCGGCGTGCTGAACGGCATAGGCATCGACGGAGAGCTGATGCACTTGGCCGAACAACACGGCGTCCTGGTATTCGGCGGCGAGCACCTGCGTGTACTGCGCCCAGCACTCGGCGGACGCGTGGTAGTAGCCGCGGTACGGCAAGGCACCGACGGCGATTTCGGATCCACAACCTGGGCAACGGCTGTTGGTGGAAGTCATGTGGGCCGATGCTAGCCCAGGTCGCCTGCCTTGGGGCAACTCGATTCCGCGCTGCCAAGGCTCGACGGCCCCATGGAAATCGACCGTGGCAGAGTGTCCGGGGGGTGGGGAGGGTCGCGGTGGGGGAGCGGCCAGGGTCGAGGAGGTCCGCAGGGAAGCTCGCGGGAGCTGGCGCCGCGAAGCCACGCACCGCCCTGACGAAGTCGTGATCCCCCACCGCGCGGGGCCCCGGGGACGCAGGGGGCTGATCGGCCTGGCCACGAGGACCGTGGCACTGCAGCTGAGGGAGGGAGAAGCCGAGCCGCGGGCCCGGCAGGAGCGCGTTGGCCTCCGGCGCCCCGGCGGGTATGAATGAGGGGATGCAGACGTCCCTTTGGCACCGGTTTCGGGCCAGCCGCTCGGAGCTCTTGGTCCTGGCCCTGGTGTTCCTGGCCATCGGCACGGGCATGAACGCCTTCGGCAAGTGGGCGCGCATTGCCCACTTCCGCCACAACTGGCAGATCGCGACCTGCTACCTGGGCTACGTGCTGCCCATGGCCCTGCTGATCCGCGGACTCTCCTTCCCGATCCAGTACTGCGTTTGCGTGACGCTGTTCGTGCCCCTGGAGGTCGGCGGCTACGCGCTGGGTTCCTCGGTGGCCTTCGACGACAACGCCTTCGAGTTCTTCGGCATCCGCAGCTTCACCGCGGTCATGTGCGCGGGGGTGGCCCTGATCCCTCCGATCGGCTTGCGCGTCGGGCAGTGGATTCGCGAGCTCCGGCCGGAGGGCACCCGGCGAGCCGAAGCCAGCCGTTGACGCCCGGGCCGCATCGCCGCCGCGGCCGTTCGCCCCGCGACGCCGCTCCCGTGAGAGCCGGTATGGCCCCCCACCGCGCGCGCCGGCCCTGCCTTCAAGCCATGGGCTGCGCGCGCCGGGGGAGTCCCTCGGCCTACTTGGCCTTGGCAGCCTGGGCTTTTTCCGCGTGTTCGCCGCTGAACTCGAGCTTGATGATCGCGAAGCCGGCACCGGACGGGTCGGCCAGGACGGCGAAACGGCCCACGGTGGGGATGTCCATGGGCGGAACCAGGACCGTGCCGCCGTTCTTGGTGGCCGCGGCCACGCGCTCGTCGCAGTTGGCCACGCTGAAGTAGGTCAGCCAGTGCGGCGGCACCGGGCCGTGCTCCTTGGTCAGGCTCATCATGCCGCCGATGGGACGGCCGCCGGCCAGGATCTCCGTGTACTCCATGCCGTGGGTGTTCTTGGTGTCGAGCTTCCAACCGAAGAGCTTGCCGTAGAAGTCCTTCGCCTTGCCGACGTCCTTGGTGGCCAGTTCGCACCAGGCGGGCATGCCGGAGTCCTCGCAGGCCGCGGTGCCCTTGTGGACCTTGGGCTGCCAGATCGCGAAGGACGCGCCTTGGGGGTCGACGATCACGGCCATGCGGCCGTGCTCCATCACGTCGAAGGGCGGCATCACCACCTGGGCGCCCAGCTGGGTGGCCCGCTCGGCGGTCTTGTCCGCGCTTGCCACGGACACGTAGGGCAGCCAGTGCGGCGGGACGCCCTGGGCGGCCTGCTCCTTCGTGATCTCGTAGAGGCCGGCGACGTCCTTGCCGCCGGCCTGGAGCAGCGTGTACGCGCCGCCCGCGTCCATGGGTACGTCGACGCCGCTCCAGCCGAAAAGCTTGGAGTAGAAAGCCTTGGCCTGGGGTGCGTTCTTCGTGGCGACTTCGTACCAGCAGAATTGACCGGGGGTGAACGACGGGGCCGTGGACATGGGAATCTCCTGCGCCATGGGCGCGTGGTTTGAGATGGGCTTGGACCGCCCAGGCTAGCGGCTTTTCCGGACCCGGCGCGCGCGAGCCACGACCCTACAGAAAATTCACGGTCCGAAGTTCCATTCCTGGATCGGCGAGGGCGTCCGCGAGGCCAGGATCGCCTCCATCCGCGCTGCCACCTCGGGGTGTTCGAACGCGATGTCCCGGGTCTCCGCGGGATCGGCGGCAAGGTCGTAGATCTCCAGCGCGCCGGGCGGCGACTTCTTGGCGTTGCGGCGCACACCCTTGAACCTGCCCAGGCGCACGGCTTGCCAGCCCGCGCCCGACGGATACTCCCAATAGAGGTGCTCGCGCGGCGCGAGGTCGCCGTCGGCCGTGAGTTGGGCCGTGAGGTCGATTCCGTCGAGGCCGACCGGCAGGGCCCCGGGCGCGACACCGGCGGCCGCGGCCAGCGTGGGAAACAGGTCCCAATTGCCGGTGACGGCCTGGCTGACCGCGCCCTGCCGGACGCGTCCGGGTTGGGAGACGATCAGGGGCACGCGGATTCCCCCTTCGTAGAGCTGCCCCTTCAGGCCGCGACGGCCCGCGGCGCTCTCGAAGAAAGCGCTGTCGGAACCGCCGGTGTACGTGGGGCCGTTGTCGCTGGTGAAGACCACCAGGGTGTCGCGAGTCAGGCCCCGCTCCTCCAGGCGCTGGAGGATGGCGCCCACGTCCTGGTCCATGCGCGTGACCATGGCCGCGTAGGCACGCCGGGGCTCCGGGTGAGCGAGGTACCCGCGCTGTCCGTCGTAGGGCGAGTCGGGGATCGTGTCGCGGTACTCGGCGATGGACTCCTCGGGGACCTGGAGGGCGAGGTGCGGGACCGGTGTCGCGAACAGGAGGAGGAACGGCTTGTCGGCGTGGGCGTCGATGTAGGCCAGGGCCTCGTCCCGGAACAGGTCCGGCGCGTAGACGCCGCCCGTGACCACACCGCTCGCGGCCTTCTGGGGATTGCCCGGGAGCTCCACCCGCGCGCCGTCGCGCCACAGGAAGGACGGGCAGTGGTTGTGGGCATGGCGCTGGCAGAGGTAGCCGAAGAAGTGGTCGAACCCCTGGCTCGCCGGGTCGCCGGTGGAGCCCGGAGGTCCCAGACCCCACTTGCCGATGGCGGCGGTGGCGTATCCTCGATCGCGCAACAGCTCCGCCAGGGTCACGCTCTCGGGGGGAATCGGCTCTTGGCCCTCGGGAGCCAGTTCCTTGTTGTCGCGGATCGCCGCGTGGCCGGTGTGGAAGCCGGTCAGCAGCGTGCAGCGCGCCGGCGCGCAGACGCAGGACCCGGAGTAGGCCTCCTCGAACCGCACGCCACCCATGGCCAATCGGTCGAGGTTGGGCGTGTGGATCCGGCGCTGGCCGTAGCAACCCAGCTCACCGAAGCCCAGGTCGTCGGTGAGGATCAGAAGGATGTTCGGGAGCCTTCGCGGTCCCTGCTGGGCCTGGACCGGGTCCGCCGGCGCCGTTGCCGCGCAGGCGGCGAGGAGCGCTGGGGCACACCAGGAAACCAGACGGGCGAGGACGCTCATGACGGCAGTCTAGCGGGCCACGGACAGCCCCGGGCGCGCGGGACTTTCCACCGGTCCTTCCACCGACCCGCGCCTCCACGACCCCACGGGGACCCCCACCGATGCACGGGAGCTGCGGATCGAACCGCCGTGGGGCTGTTCGCCGGTGAGCGGTTCTCCACCGAGGTGCCGCTGGACCCGGCCCGCGGCGGGGTCGTCGGTGCGCGGCGGGCCGACGCCGAAGGGCCCCGCGCCTCGGTGGCGGGCGAACGGAGGGATCTCTACAACGGAGCCCCTCCAGGACCCCATGTCGCCATCGCCCCCACCGACCCGACCCGAGCGCATCGACTCGATCGACTGGGTGCGCGGCGCGGTGATGGTCCTGATGCTCCTGGACCACGCGCGCGACTACTTGCACAGCGGGGGCTTCGACAGCAACCCGCTGGATCCGGCCACGACCAGCGTGCCGCTGTACCTGACGCGCTGGGTGACGCACCTGTGCGCGCCCACGTTCGTGTTCCTGGCCGGCATGTCGGCGCGGCTCCAGCTCCAGCGCGGGGTCGAGCCGCGCGCCCTCACGCGCTTCCTGTGGACGCGGGGATGCGTGCTGATCGGAATCGAACTCCTCGTGCTGCGGCCGATGATCTTCTCCGACGCGCCGCTCCGTTCCCTGGCGGCGTTCCTGCAGGTGCTCTGGGTCCTGGGTTGGTCCATGGTCGCTCTGGCGGCCCTGCTGAAAACGCCGACGTGGTTCGTGGCGGGCTTCGGCGGCGTCCTGGTGCTGTTCCACAACCTGCTGGACGGCGTGCGCGCCGACGAGCCGGCGGTGACCTGGGGCGGAGCGCTGGGGTCGCTGTTGCACCAGGCCAACGAGTTCCCGCTGGGGCCGGACAGCTACTGGGTGATCGTGCGCTATCCCCTGGTGCCCTGGGTCGGAGTCATGGCGCTGGGGTACGTGGCCGGCGGGGTGTTCGCCCTGGACGGCCCGGCGCGGCGGCGAATCCTGGGGCGCGTGGCCCTTGGGCTCGTGGCCCTGTTCCTGGTCCTGCGGGGGAGCAACGTCTACGGGGACCCGCGACCCTGGGCCGCTCCCCTGGGGAGCGCGGGCGAACCCCTGGCTGGATGGCGCACGGCCCTGGCGTTTTTCGATGTTGAAAAGTACCCGCCGTCGCTCGACTACTTGGCGATCACCCTGGGCCTCTCGCTCGGGGCCCTGGCCCTGATCGACGGTCGGCGGTTCGGTACGTTGGCGAAACCCGTGATCACCATCGGACGCGTGCCGCTGTTCTTCTACGTCCTCCAGTGGCCGCTCCTGGGCCTGATCGGCTGGGCGATGCGCGCGGTCGCCGGAATCGGTTCAGAGTCTGTAACCGGTTTCGGTCTTCCGGGTGTCTACCTGGGCTGGACCCTGGGGCTCCTCGTGCTCTACCCGGCCTGCAGGATCTTCGCGGACTTCCGACGGCGGAGCCGCGCGGCCTGGCTCAGCTATCTCTAGGGCCGTCCAATCCCTGGATTCGTCGACTTGCCTCCCCCCCCGGAATCCACCAGGAGCCGGGTCGGGCGCCCGGCATGTGGATTGCTCCTTCCATAACAAAGGCCCCTGCGCGCCCGACTTCGGTTCCAGCCCCTACCCATAGAAAGCACTCATGTACCGACAACTCACTGCCTGCGTACGCCGCAGTCCTCTCCTGGCCACGGCCGCCCTTGGGGCCTTCGGCCTCCTGACCGCCTGCGGCGGGGGTGGTGGCGGAGGGGGCGGGGGCGGCGGCATCTCGTCAACTTCCACGGACTTCCTGGTGACGGATGCCACGGTCGACGAGCTCCTGGCGTTCAGCACCCGGGTCGCGAGCCTGCGCCTCGTGTCCGACGTGGGCTTCGCGGGCCCCAATCTGCTGGCCGGGCCGGTGACGGTCGATCTGATCGGGGCCAGCACGGCCCCGCGCTGGGTCATGCGCGAGGACCTGCCCGTGGGCTCCTACCGGGGAGTGGCCGTCACGCTGACGCCGGGGTCGTCCACGGCCCTGGACCGCGCCGGGACGCCGGTCTCGGTGACGGAGACCAGCACGAGCTTCGAACTGCAGTTCCCGAGCACGGTCACCATCAACTCGAGCACCTATCGACAGATCGTGCTCGACATCGACCTGGGCCTGAGCCTGTCCGGTGACGCGGGCTCGCCGCCGATCGATTTCGACCCGAGCGGCGGGGCGAGCCTCGCGGTGGGTGGCGGGGCCTCCGCCTCCATCGACGAGATCAAGGGCCTGGTGCAGTCGATCGACGAGCCGAACTCGCGCTGTGTGATCGACGGCTTCGCCGACGGGGATCAGTCCGTTCCGCTTGGAGCCGTCACGGTCCAACTGAACCTCGGCACGGCCCTCTTCGATGACAACGGAGTGGCCTTCCCCACCCAGGCAGGCTTCTTCGCCGCGCTCAGCGCCGGCACGACCCTGTTGGAGGTCCATGGCGGCCTGCAGGGCGGCACCGTCAACGCCACGCGCGTGGAAGTCGAGGACGACGGTGTCGGCGGCCCGTCCTACATCGTCAAGATCGACGGCCGCATCACGAATCTCGACACCAATGCCGACACCTTTGACCTGGAGATCATCGAGATCGAGAAGGGCTCGGCCGTCGCCTCGCCGGTGATCGGGATCGCCTCCCAGATCGCGGTGAGCTACACGGGGGCCACGGGCATCCTGTTGGAGGACGACACTCCGACGACCGAGGCGAGCCTCTCCGACGGCCAGCGGGTCAAGGTCAAGTTCCCGGCCTTCGTCGCCGCGCCCTTCGCCGCCTCGCGCATCGAATTGGAGGACCAGCCCGAGTTCGAGGGCCACATCACCAGCGTCGCGGGCCTGCCGGCCTCGATCACGATGCACCTCGAGTCGAGCGAACCCGCCATCGCGAGCGGTCAGGTGCTCAACAGCACCACGGACGTCACGGTGAACCTGCTTTCCAGCACGCTGTTCCTCGACACGGACGGGAAGCCGACGCTGACCACGGCCTTCCTGCAGCCCGGGCTCAAGTTGGAAGTCCACGGCGCCATCAGCGGTCCGTCCACGGGCCCCACCCTCGCCGCCACGCGCACGAAGATCCACGCCGGCCGACTGGAGGGCGACGTGGTCGCCGTGTTCCAGAACCTGCATGCCTTCAACGCCACGATCACGGACTTGAAGGACCCCTTCGGCAACAGCGTGACCAACGGCACGGTCTCGGTGACGTTGGACCCCGCCTGCGTGTTCGACGGCGACACGGAGACGGAAGCCGGCTTCTTCGGCCTGTTCAACAGCCTGAGCCAGGGCGAAACCCTGGAGGTCGAGGTGTTCGGCGTCGGCACGGTGACCCTGCCGAACGACATCCAGGCCTACGAGGTGAAGGTCCGGGTCAACTGACCCGCGATCGCGCGGCCGCCAGGTCGCGCGCACGCAGGAGCTCGTCGCGAACCTGTTCGGGATTCTCGATACCGACCAGGGTCGCCTCCGGCGCTCCCTGGACGCCGACCCCCGCGGTCTGGACGTAGAGAGCCCACAGCCCGTAGCGCCGCAACAGCGGTCCCTGGGTCAGCGTGAAGTCGGTGATGCGATCCAGGGGGATCGTCTTGCGCTTGAGGAAGTAGACGCCGCCCTCGATGCACAGCCTGCCGTCCTCCAGGCGATAGGAGAGGGCCTCGGCCTGGCGCCGGGAGAGGGACTTGCCGAGCCAGAACCAATAAAGCAGGCCGGCCAGGAGGCCCAGGCCGAAGATCCAAACGCCGCAGAGGAAAAGGGCCCAGCTGACGCTGGCGCGGAAGTACTCGGCGGCCGCGTCGCGGCGAATCGCGAAGGTCCTGGTCGGTTGGCTCATGGGGGCGCTCCGGGGGGGATCTCGGCCCTACGCCGCCGCCCGGGGCCCATTCACCGGGCCTGCAGGATCACCTGCCGCAGCCACGGGGGTCCGGCGTCCGAAACTCGCCCTGCGGAGCGCTGAAGCCGCCTCCCCGCGTCCGCGGGCCCCGAACCCTAGCGGTACGACCGCGCGATCTCGCGGGCCGCGAAGCGCGCGAAGACGGCGGGCGAGATGATCGTCAGGGCCTCGTCGCCGGGCGCGTCGTGGGAGTCGTGCTCGTAGGCGTGCCAGGCCTCGATGCCGCGCAGCACGCGGTTGTCGCGGGCGTCGAGTTCGACGCTGCTGGACCAGGCCACCTGGCCGGTCTCGCAGGACACGAGCTCCACCTGGGTCGACAGGTGCAACGGCGGGTACGCGACGAGCTCGCGCACGGTACCCACCAGGACCGCGTCCACGCTGAAGCGCTTGGAGAGCTCGAGCAGCGTGCGTGCCGAGTACCAGCCGCGGCGGTAGGGTTCGGCGCGGGGAATCTCCGCCAGGTCTTCGGCACTGAGTTGCACGATCTCGAACGTCACGCGCGGGGCCAGTTCCAGCGCCAGTCCGTTCTCCAGATCCTGGGCCCGCTCGGCCGAGACATCGGCGCCGGTGAAAGGCACCACGGCCACGCGTTGCACGCGATAGGAGGCCATGTCCGCGGCGGAGCTGGCGCGGGCCAGGGTCTCCTGTTCCCAGATGCCGCCGTTGGTGAGCGCGCAGCCTCCGGTGAGCGACAGGAGAGAGACCAGGGCCGCCAGGAATCGCGAACGCCTCATCGGTGGTGCTCGACGGGCTTGTGGGTCGGGTTCGCGGCCGGCGCGGCGGCGGGCGGCGCTTCGGGCTTGGGCGCGTTGCGTCCGGCGTCCATGGACGCGGCGATGGTCTTCGAGGGCGTCGCCGGCGTGGCGAGCGAGAGTTCCAACACCTGCTTCTCGGCCTCCAGGCGGCGAATCTGAGCCGTGGTCAGGCGGCTGGCCAGCTCCAGGTTCTGGCGCGCGAGGTCCACCCGGGCGGACTCGGCCGTGGTCCACTTCGCCTCGAGGTCCGTGGTCCGCAGGGTCTCCTTGGCGAGTTGTTCCTTGGTGGTGGCGAGTTCCGCCTCGCGCATGGAGAGCGCGAGCGACAGGCGATCGCGGTCCTCGACCACGCGCTCGTAGAGTTCCAGGAGCTTGGTGCGCGTGCCCTCGCTGTTCTGCACCTCGCGCCGCGGCAATCCGGCGGCCGCGGCGTCGGAATTGACCACCGAGCCGTCGCGGGCGTAGAGCACGGGCTCCGCCGCCAGGGGTTGGGTCTTCTGCACCGTTTCAGCCGGCGCGCGGGTGCCGCCCCACTGGGGAGGCAACGCGTGACAGGCGCCCAGCAGGGCAACGAGGGAGACGAGGCACAGGCCGCTGGTCAGTCGCATCTCAGGCTCCTGCCCCGCGTTCGGGGGCGTATTCGAGTTCGATGAGCGTGGTTTCGCCGCAGGAGCAGCGCACTTCGATGGCGTGCACGACGCCGTTCTCGCGCAGCAGTTCGACGCCCTTCTTGCAGCGTGTCCCGGACTTCCCGCCGCCGGCGCTCCCCGGGGTCCGGGCCGGCAAGGCCGAGGGCACGCCCGCGGCTTCCTCGAGGCTGACGCGGTCGTGCTTGATGATCGATTGCATGCTTGCGGGCCTTCGGGAGGATCAGGAAACGTCGGGGCGGCTCACGCCTCGCCGCCCATTTCGCGGTTGAGACGGTAGAGCGCGCGGGTGTGGATCTGGCTCACGCGGGACTCGGTGACGCCCAGGACCTCGGCGATCTCGCGCAGCATCAGGTCCTCGGCGTAGTAGAGAGTGATCACGAGCTTGTCCTGCTCGCCCAGTCCGCCGATGGCGCGCTCCAGCCGCTCCTTGGCTTCGTTGAATTCGGCGCTGCCCACCGGACTCGGACAGCGAGGGTCGGAGAGCAGCGCGGTCAGGGCTTCGCCGCCCTCGTCGTCGAGGGTGGCGCGCGAGGCCGTCTTGGCGGAGACCAGCACCTCGTCGATCTCGTCGACGCTGCAGCCCACTTCCCGCGCCAGCTCCTCGGGAGTCGGCGGCAGGCCGTTCCGCTGGGTGAAGCGGGCCACGGCGCGGTCCGCCTCGCGGACCTTTTCGCGCCGGCCGCGGGGCAGGAAGTCTTGACGGCGCAACTCGTCGAGAATGGCGCCGCGGACCTTGGGGAAGGCGAAGGTGGAGAACTTCAGCCCGCGGGCGGGCTCGAAGCTGTCGGCGGCCTGGATCAAGCCCAGCATCCCGTAGCCCACCAGGTCCTCGCGGTCGAAGTTCGGCGGCAGATCCAAGGCCAGCTTTCCGGCGATGTGGCGCAGGAGCGGCACGTGCTCGAGGATCAGCTTCTCGCGGTCCTGGTCGGTCGTTCGCGCGTACTGGCCCGTTTCAACCACGGCGTTCTCCTTGCGTCAGGGGTCGCTCGGCCTCGGCGGCGACCTTGACCCGGGCGGCGGCTTCCAGTCGGTCGCCCGCCTGGGACCAGGCAATCAAGCGCGACAGACTGCGCCCGACGAAACCCACCACCACCAGGGCCCCAAGTCCGCGCGCGCAGGACACCCACACCGGGCAGTCCTGCAGCAGCGAAAGGAACGCCACCAGGGCCCCTGCCGCCACGGACAGGCGCCGTTCCCATTCGCTCCAGACAATCGCGAGGCCGGTGGACATGGACAATTTTTCGGACGAAAGCGGCTTCAGGCCTTAAGCGCCGGTTTCAAGGTTGGGAAGGGCGGGAACCAACGCTGCACGCGGTCGGAGAGCCGCCGCAGGCAGTGGTTCTCCAGGCACAGGGGCCGGTCCAGGGCGAAGGGACGGCCCGCCGCGATCGAGGCCCCGACGAAGGCGGAGCGCGGCAGCCAACCCGCCAGACGCGGGGAACGCACCAGGAATCGTTCGCAGACGCCGCGCAGCTTCACCGCCAGCCCGTCCGCCTGATCGGCGCCGTCCACCTGGTTCAGCAGGAGCTCGGGCGTCGGAAGATCCAGGTTGTGCTCCGCGGCATGGGCGTCCAAGGCCTTGATCAGTCCGTAGGCGTCGGCCAGGGCCGCGGGATCGGGCGTGGTGACCACGAGCACCCGATCGGCGGCCGCGCCCAGTTCGAGCACGTCAGGGCCGATGCCCGCCGCGGTGTCGCCGATCACGAAGTCGTAGTCCCGCGACAGGTCCGCCAGCACCTCGAGCACCCGGCGGCGGCGGTCGGCGTCGTCGCGGGCGAGCAGGTGCTCCCCGGAGCCGGCCGCCAGCAGGTCGAATCCGCCCGGTGCGCGCACGATGCACTCGCGCGGGGCACGCACGCCGGCCAGCACGTCCGCCAGGGTCGCCGGCGGATCGACTCGCGCCAGAAGGTGCGCATCGGCCAGGGCCAGGTCCAGATCGGCGAGCAGCACGCGGCGGCCCTCGCTGGCGAGTTGGGCCGCCAGGTTGACGGCCACGAGGGTCTTGCCCACGCCGCCCTTGCCGCCGCTCACCAGCACGAAGGGAGCCTCGAGCCGCACGCGCTCCAGGACCGCGGCCTCCAGGGTCTGCTTCACGGGAGCCTCCCGCGCAGGAACAGGTCGGCGGCCGCCTCGGCCGTGGCGCGCGTCAGGTGCGCGGCCAGGTCCTGGCCGTCGCACAGGAACAGCACGCCCTCGCCGGTGGCCGAGGCCAGCTCCAGGGCCGGGGCCGGGGCGCGAGTCTCGTCGAGTTTGGTCAGGATCGCCGCGCTGGGATTCGCGGAGGCGAAAGCCACCGCCGCCCGCTCCAAGGCCTCGCGCGAGGCACTGGCGGCCAGCACGAGATAGGTCTCCAGGGGCGTGGTGGCCCGCGCGGAATCCAGGCTGCGCGCCAGGTGCGTGAGTGCCTCGGCGTCGCCCGGCGAACGGCCCGTGGTGTCGATCAGGAGCGCGTCGAGGTGGGCCGAACGCGCCGCCACGGCCGCCAGTTCGTCGCCCCCCCGGGCGATTTCCGCGGGACACTGCAGCATTTCCGCATAGGACGCGAGTTGCTCGAAGGCCCCCACCCGATGGGTGTCGGTGGTGACCAGCCCCACGCGTCGTCCGGCACGCACGAGGCGCGAGGCGAGCTTGGCCAGGGTGGTCGTCTTGCCGACGCCGGTGGGGCCCACGAAGGCAATGGCCCGCGTGCGGCCGTCGGCCCGCGGCGACGAGGCGAGGCGCACGCGCCCGGCCAGGTCGCGGGCCGCGGCATCGATGGCGAAGGCGCCGCGGGCCCCGCTCGCGCTCACGGTCTCCAGCACGCGCTCCACCCAGGCCGCGGAGGTGCCGCTGCGCAGCAGGCGGACCCGTACGTCGCCCGCGCCCGGCTCCTCGGGCAGAGGGCCGACGCGGGGCGCGGCCGCGGGCCGGGCCGGAAGCGGGGCGGGAACCGGCGCCGCGGTCGCCGCGGTGCTCAGCTTCTCGAACACGCGGCTCGAGGCCTGACGCCGCTCGCTGACGGAAAGCAGCACGTCGCCGTTGTCGGCGGACTCCTGGGAGAGCACCAGGGCCGCCTCGCCGTGCTGCATGCGGGCGCGCTCGAGCGCCTCCGCCAAACTGCGTCCACGCACGCGGTGGATCCTCATCCTTCATCCTCCATGCGAACGATGCTGAGGGTCTCCACGGCTCGCGCCGGGACGACCTCGTTGTAGGAAAGCACCGAGACCTTGGGCAGCGAGGCGCGCACCAGCTCGTTCAGGAACCGGCGCACGTTGGAACGCACGACCAAGACGACTTCCTTGCCGCCCTGGGTCGAGCGCGCCAACTGGTCGCCGATCCTGCCCACCAGGCGCGACAGGAACGCGGGGCTGACCGGTTCGGCGCGCGGATCCGTCTGACCCGCCACGGCGGAGGCCAGACGCGACTCGATGGCCGGGTCCAGGGTCACGGCGTGCACCGTGCCGGACTTGTCGGCGTACTGCTCCACCAGGGAACGCGCCAGGCGCTGGCGCACCAGTTCGGAGAGCTGATCGGGGTCCTTGACCTTGCCGCAGTGGTCGGCGACGGCCTCGAGGATCGCCGGCAGATTGCGGATCGAGACGCCGTCGCGCAGCAGGTTCTTCAGCACGGCCTGGATCTCGCCGTAGCCGATGCGCGCGGGCACCAGCTCCTCGACCACCGCGGGGGCGATCTTCTTGGCGTTCTCCACCAGTTCCTTGACGTCGTCGCGGGTCAACACCTCGCCCAGGGAGTGGCGCAGCACCTCGGTCAGGTGCGTGACGAGCACGCTGGTGGGATCCACGACCGTGTAGCCGCCGATCTCGGCCTCGTCTCGGGCGGACTCGGGGATCCAGATCGCGGGCAGGCCGAAGGCGGGGTCGGTGGTCTTCCTGCCTTTGAGCTTGCCCGAGGCGCTGCCGGGGTCCATGGCGAGGCAATGGCCCACCTCCACTTCGCCCCGCGCCACCTCCTGCCCCCCTAGCAGGATCCGATAGCCCCCCGGCGTCAGGCGGATGTTGTCCTTCACGCGCACCGGGGGAATCACCAGGCCTTCGCGACCGGCGAAGCGACGGCGCAGTTGAGCGATGTGGTCGAGGATGCCGTTGCCTCCGGCGGCCTGGACCAGGGGGATCAGGCGATAGCCGATCTCCACCGCGATGCGGTCGATGCGCAGGAGGTCCTCCACTTCGCGCGCTTCCTTCTCGGTGGCGCTGGCCTCGGGGGTCTTTGCCGAGGCAGCCGCCGCCGCGGATGGGCTCGACGCCCGCTTCTCCAGCAGGTCCTCGGGACCCTGGGCCTCGCGGGTGGCGCGCCAACCGATCAGCAGCATCGAGGCCAGGATCAGGAACGGCAGCTTGGGCAGGCCGGGCAGCAGTCCAATGGCGAACAGCATGCCCGCCGCGATCAGGGTGGCACGGGGCCTGCCGCCGACCTGGGCCAGGACGTTGACGCCCAGGCTGGTGGTCGAGGAGGCCTTGGTCACCAACACCGCGGCGGCGGTGGACACGAGCAGCGCGGGAATCTGGCTTACCAGGCCGTCGCCGATCGACAGGAGCGAGCACGAAGCGGGCGGTGACCTCGCTGACCCGGCTCGAGCCCTTGGTGATCACGATGAACTGGATCACGACCAGGATCAGGAACAGCACGAAGCCCACGGTCAGGTTGCTGCCCGCCATGTACGTGCCGAAGGCCTTGATCACGTTCCCCGCGTCGCCGCCGGAGAGGATCAGGCGCGTGCTGGCCACGTTCAGGCCCAGGCGGAACAGGGTGGCGAAGAGCAGCAGGGTCGGGAAGACGCTCAGCTCGGGCGAGGATCGCGTGGAGAGCACCACCAGCAGCAGGAGCAGCGAGCCGGCGATGTTGATCGTCAGCAGGATGTCCAGAAACCAGGGCGAGATCGGGGCGATCAACGTCAGCACGAGGCCGAGGACGCCGATGCCCAGGATCCAATCCGACCAGCGTTTGAGCCACTGGCCGGCCCCGGAGAGGGCCTCGAGCGCGAGATCGTCGGTGCGGGTTGCGGCGGTCAAGGGGTGCTCCTACTCAGGCGCTGCGCTGGGGTTCTTGGATGCGGTAGACGTACGCCAGGACTTCCGCGACGGCGGTGAAGAGCTCGGCGGGGATCTCGTCCCCGATCTCGCAGCGCGCGTGCAGGGCGCGCGCCAGGGGCACGTCCTCGTACAACGGGACCTGGGCCTCGCGGCCGATCTCCTTGATGCGTTGGGCGATCAGATCGACGCCCTTGGCCACCACGCGCGGGGCGGCGGCCTGGACCTTGCGGCCGCGTTCGTCGTGGCCGTCGCGGTCGTAGCGCAGGGCCACCGCGTAGTGGGTCGGGTTGGTGACGATCACCGTGGCCTTGGGGACGTCGGCCATCATGCGCCGCGCGGCGATCTCCCGTTGCAGGCGGCGGATGCGGCCCTTGATGTGCGGGTCCCCCTCGTCCTGCTTGTGTTCCTGCCGAGCCTCTTCCTTCGTCATGCGCAGATCCCGGGAGAGTTGCCAGCGTTGGTAGGCGAAGTCGGCCCCCGCCAGGGCCAGCATGGCCACGACGGCCGCGATCACCGCCTTGAGGGCCACGTGCCCCGTGGCCAGAAGCGCCGGGCCCACGTCGCTTTCCGAAAGCACGGCGATGCCGCCGATCTGTCCCATGGCCACCGCGACGACCGTGGTGCCGATCAGGGCCACCTTGGCGACGCCCAGACCGGTGCGCACCAGGGAGCGCAGCGAGGCCACGCGCTTCCAGCCCTGGGCCAGCGAGACCTTCGAGGCGTCGGGCGCCACGGCCTTGGGCGTGATGGCGAAGCCGATCTGTCCGTAGCTCACCAAGAGGCCCAGGGCGAGCATGGGCAGCACAAGGAACATCAAGGCGCGAGCCGCGGGCAAACCCGCGGCGGTGATCTCGGCCACCGCATCCTGGGGAGTCAGATCCACCAGGGCGAAGCTGCCCAGGGTCTCGCTGGTGCGCGCGATGCCGCCCGCCAGGCTGGCCGCCAGGGGGCCGCCCGCCACAGCCAGCGCGGAGACCCAACCCGCCATCAGCAGGGCCACCACGAGTTCCGTCGAGAGGGCCACCTGACCGCGATCGCGGGCCTCCTGGCGCCGCCGTGGCGAGGCTTCGAGGACCTTGTCTTCGGCTTCTTCGTGCTCGGCCACGGCTCAGGTCCCCTGCAGCGAGGCCAGGACGCCGTCCAGGCCCGCGTGAACGCCCTCGTAGAGGCGGTTCATCGCCGGCGCCAGCATGGGCGCGAAGGTGAACATGGCCCCCAGCGCGGCCATGATGCGCAGCGTGAATCCCAGGTCCATCAGGTTGATCTGCGGCACGGCTCGACCCAGCAGCGCGATCATCACGGACACGAGGAACATCAGGACCATCACCGGCGCGGCGAAGACCACGCCGGCGCTGAACATCTGGATGAACAACGCCTCGACGGCCGCGCCGAGCCGTGCCGTGCCGCCGAGCTCCCCCACCGGCGCGCGCGCGAAGGAATCCGAGAGGGCGCGCACCAGCCAGTGGTGGCCGTCCACGGCCAGGAAGCCCACCAGGAACAGCCCGTCGTAGAGCTGGGCCACCACGGGCGTGCTGACGCCCGTCTGCGGGTCCACCTGCTGGGCCATGGCGAAGCCCATTTCCTGGCCGATCAACTCGCCGCCCACGCGCACGGCCAGGGCCGCGAGCTGCAGCACGAACCCCAGGGCCAGGCCGATCAGGATCTCGCGGCCCGCGAGGGCTCCGAATTCCATGGGCGACGGCGGCCGCGTCAACGGAGCCCCGGTGGCCGCGAAGAACAGGAAGGCGATCGAGACGATCAGGGCCACGCGATGCATCGCGAAGCTCGTGCCGGTGCCGAACACCGGGGCGGAGAGCACCATGGCGCTGGTGCGCACCAGGTACAACCCGAAGGCCGCGATGGTCCCCGGCGGCAGCACCCCGGGCAGCTCCTGCAGGGCCGGGGTCATGACAGGCCGAAGCTCGCCAGCATGCCGAACACGCGTTCGGCGTAGTCGCGCAGCACGCCCAGGCAGGGCGCGAGCAGCAGGAGCGTCACCACCATCACCGCGATCATCTTGGGCACCTGAGCCAGGGACTGTTCCTGGACCGAGGTCAAGGCCTGGAACAGGCTGACGCCGAGACCGACGACCAGACCCGTGATCAGCACCGGGGCCGTGACCACGATCGTCGTCCACAGGAGGTCGCGCGCGAGCTCCGTGATCTGCATGTCGAGCGCTTGCATGTCAGCTCGTCACGAAGGAGGTCACCAGGGACTGGCACACCAGGTGCCAGCCGTCCACCAGGACGAACAGAAGGATCTTGATCGGCGTCGAGACCATCACCGGGGGCAACATGAACATGCCCATGGAGAGCAGGACGCTGGACACCACCAGGTCGATCACCAGGAAGGGCAGGAAGAGCAGAAAGCCCATCTGGAAGGAAGTCTTGAGCTCGGACAGCACGAAGGCCGGCACCACCACCCGCAGGGGCAACTGGGCGGCGGGCGCGCCCTCGCTCTGCTCCACCTGGGCCAGTTCCTGGAACAGGGCGAGCTCGCTCTGGCGCGTGTTGGCCACCAGGAACTTCGAAAGCTCGCTCCACGCCGCGGTGCCGGCCTGCTCCAGGGTCGCCGTGCCCGCGCGGTAGGGCTCCCAGGCCTGCTCCTGGATGCGCGTGGCCACCGGCGCCATCACGAACGTGGTCAGGAACAGCGCCAGCCCGATGATCACGGGGTTGGGCGGCAGTTCGTTGGTCGAAAGCGCGCGCCGCACGAACGAAAGCACGATCACGATGCGCGTGAAGCTCGTGATGGTGATCAGGATCGCCGGGAGCAGCGACAAGGCGGTGAGCAGCACCGCGATCTCGACCGCGGTGGACATGCGCTGCTCGCCCAGCATGGAGGCCACGGCCTCGGCGCCCTCGGCGAAGGGCGTGGCGCCCCCCTCCGCGCCCGCCGCCGCCTGGATCATGGCGCGGGCGGCCTCGCCGGGAATCGCCTGCGACGCGGAAGCGCCCGCGGCCAGGACGGCCGTGAACGCCAGTGCTTGGAGCCAACGCAGACAGCTCATCCGAGCACGCCCTCCGAGGACAGGCCGCCGCGATGGGGCGCGGCGCGGGAGTTCCCGGGCGGACGGGGCACGGCGGCCCGCAGCAGCCGCCGGAAGGCGCTCTGATCCGCCGCCGTGGGCAGCGGGGGCGCGGGCGCCACGGCCAGTTCGGTCGTCACCTGCGGATCGAGTTCCGTCAGCAGGCAGAGTTCCTTGTCGCCCAGGCCCACGACGAAGGTGCGTTCGTAGCAACGCACCACCGCCAGGCGCTGCTTGCCCCCCAGGGGCAGCACGTCGAGCACCTGCAGGGAACGCCGGGCGGCCCGCGCCGACAGGGAACGGGCGAAGAGCCGCTTGAAACCCCAGGCGGCCAGCAGCACGAGACCGATCAGACCCACGCAGACCGCGAAGTACTGGGTCAGTTCCGGTCCAGGTGAGGACTTGGGGGAAGTCGCGTCGAGAAGCAGTAGGGTCAACATGGATCGGCGGGCAGGGATGGGCTCGCGGGTCCGGTCCCTGGCAAGCGCCGTGCCACGCCCGCGGGCCTCAGCTGTCGGGAGCCTCTGCCGCGTCGTTCCCCATAAGGTGGCGACGGTGTCGCGGCGCGAACCCTCGAACCGAAGGCGGCGAAACGCGCGCCGTGCGCCGGTGTGGCCCTATGCCTCGGAGTGTCGGATTTCCCGACACCGGCCGGCGCCGGCCGAAGTCGCTCATGGAATCCGACGCATCTTCCGAAATCCTCCGCGCGAGGGAATCCGAAGGAACCACCCCATGATCCATGACTCCGAACCGCCGTCGCTCCTGCCTTCCCCGGGCCCCCGGGAGCTCACGCACAGCCTCAACAACCTGCTGACCATCGTGATGGCCCGCGCCGAGTGCTCGCTCGTCAGCGGCGATCCCGAGGAAATGCGGCAGGCACTGGAGTCGATCCTGGAGGCCTCCCACGCCATGGCCGAAAACGTGCGCAACTACGCCCGCGCCCATTCGGCACGGGTGGCGCCCCAGGCGTTGTCCCAGCCGATCCAACCCCTGCAGCGTCCCTGACCGTCGCCCGGCCTGCGATGAGCACGAACTCGGAGTTGGAGCTTTCGGTCGTCGTCCCCACCCGGGGCTCCGGTGAGAAGCTGAGTCAGCTCCTGGCGCGCTTCGACCAGCAAACCCTGGCGCCACGGCGCTTCGAGGTGCTCGTGGTGGACGACGGGGGCGAGGTGCCCGTGCACGTCGAACCCGCGGACCATCGCTACGCGCTGAAACTGCTGCGCCAGGAGGGCGGAGGACTCGCCGCCGCCCGCAACTTCGCCCTGGACCACGCCCAGGGCGGAATCGTGCTGTTCCTGGAGGACGACAGCCTGCCGGCCTTCGACCTCTTGGAAAAGCACCTGACCGTCCACGCCGCCCGCACGGATCGCGTGGCGGTGCTGGGGACCTTCGCCTTCAGCGCCGATGCGCGGCGCCGGCCCTTCGTTCAGGTGCTCGACGACTCGGACCTGCTCTACGACTTCGTGCGCCTGCGGGACGGGGCCCTGCATCCGTGGGCCTACTTCTGGACCTGCAACCTCAGCGTCCAGTTGGCCACCCTGCGCGAGGTCGGCGGTTTCGACGCCGCCGCCTTTCCCCAGGGCGTGTGCGACGATCTGGAACTGGGTCTGCGCCTCGCCGAACGCGGAGTGGGAGTGCTCCACCGCAAGGACCTGGTCTGCGAACACGACCACCCCTTCACGGTGGACGAGTTCTTCGAGCGCTCGATGCTGCGCGGGATCTACTCCGCCCGACTGGCCAACCTCTACGGTCGCTCGCCGACCTATCGCCGCGAGCCGTTCGAGGGCCGCCAGGGGGACACACGCGCCCTGCGCGATGCCGTGGCCTCCGCGGTGTCCCTGGCCGAGGGCTACCACACGCCCGCGCGCGAGTTCCGCGAGCGGCTGCGCCTGATGGAATCCGGATCCAAGGGCGAGCCCCTTTCCCAGCTGCTGCTCTCCGAGCTGCGCTCCATGACGCGACGACTGGCCCTGGCTCCGTTCTCGCGGGGTCAGTTGATCGAACTGGCCGAATTCGATCCCGAGGGCGTCCTGCTGCGGGGGCCGACCCGGGGCCGACTCACCACCGTGATCGTCACGACGCGCGACCAGCGCGGCTCCCTGGAGGCCTGCCTGGAGCGCCTGCGCGCGAGCCGCGAGGCGGCGCACCCGATCGAGGTCCTGGTGGTGGATGACGGATCCAGCGACGGCACGGCCCAGTTCCTGTCGCCCCAAGCGGACGTGACCTGCCTGGCGCTCAGCCCCGCCGGCTCGGCCCCACTCGGACCGGCGGCGGCCCACAACCGCGGCCTGGCCGCGGCCCACGGCGAGCACGTCGTGTTCCTGGACGTGGATGCCCGTGTGACACCGGGTTGGCTCGGTCGCCTGCTGTACCACGCCGAGGTGGATCCCGGCGCGGGCTGCGTGGCCCCACGGACCGACCTCGGTCCCCGGGACCAGAGGATCGGCCCGAGCCACCTGGCCGAATTCGTCCCCGGCCCGGATGCCGCCGCAGGGCTCTCGCAGCGCCTCTGGCGCGAATCCAGTCGCCGTCATGGCCGGCTCCCGTTGCTCGCGGGGGGCTGCCTCCTGGTGCCCCGTCGAGTGCTGAATGCCATCGGCGGCCTGGACGAACGCTTCTCCCCCTGCGGCCGCGGCAGCGAGGACTTCATCCTTCGCGCGTCCCTGGCCGGATTCAGGAACCGGCTCGCCTTCGACGTCTTCGTCCAACGCGACGAGGCGGGTCAACAGCCTCGGGCCGCGGATCCGGCCGAGCAGCAACGCCGGTGGGAAGAGTGCTTCGCCGCGAAGTGGGGCCTGGCCCGTCCCGTAAAACTGGAGGCCGGGGAGGACGAGGATCGCACCCTGCAGCCGCTCCGGACGCGAATTTGGTCCCAGGGCGAACTGCAGATTCCCATCCGCAGCAGCGAGCACCATCCCGCGCTCCTGCCGCGCCCCTCCGAAGCCGAACGCCCGGGTCGGCGGCCCTGAATCAGCCGCGGCGCACGGCGAGCATCATGCTCGCGCCTTCGCGCCGCGAGGGAATGCCCGCCAGGAGCAGCGAGGTGCGCGCCCCGATCACTGCCCGGGCGCGCACGACCTGCGTGAACAGCGAGGGTTGCTCCACCGTCATCGTGGCGGACGTGCCGGGGAAGGCGATGCTGCGCTCCCGCGGGGGCCGCTCCAAGTCGCAGGCGATCAGCTCCACCTCGAACTCATCCGGGGCGCCGCCGGCCACGGGGGTGACGCGCAGGCGGAAGCCCTCCTCGACCACTTCGATGATCGGGTCGGCGATGGCGGCGTCCCCGGACCGCTCCACCTCCACCGCGGCGATGTAGGCCCGCTGGTGGGCCACTCGCAGATCCGCGGCCCCGACCGCGGGCAGTTCGAATTCGCGTTCGAGCATCGGCCCCACGGACCGGGCGCCCAGGCCGGCCAGGGCGCGTTCCAAGTCCTCCGCGGGGACCTCCAGGACGGCGATGCGCCCGTCGGCCGCCCCGAGCATGGCGCGGGCCTCCTCGTCCGGGAGCCGCAGCACTCTCGCCACCAGCTTCACGGCCGGCAGCCCCCCCTGGGACCCAGGAACTTCGGCCTGTGCGGGGGCTCCCGCCGGCAAGGGGGCCGCGGCTCGCGCCAGGTCACCGTAGTCCCATCCCGTGCGATAGAAGTAGGGCAATTCGCGCTCGACTCGGAGCGGCTCCAGGGCCAGGTGGGTCGTGGTGCAGGCCGTGCCGAGGCAGGCCAGGGCGAACGTCGGAAGGAAGGGAGAGAGCTGCATGGGATCGGGGCTCCTTGAATCCGAACTACCTCCCCGAGGTCGCGGGTAACGCTCGTCCGCCGCCCGGGCCCGCCGGATCGGCGAGCCGGCAAAGCCCCGCGCCCACCCCACCGAAACGGCCTTCGGGGCCCTCTACGGCCCCCGTCGTCCCTTGATCTCCGAGCGAGGCCCGCAGCGGCCGCCGTGGGACCTCCGACGCCGAACACGGTCTGCGACTATCATCCCCCTGGCACCATGTTCCTCCTCAAGGCCATCGACCTGATCGCCCTGATCGGCCTGCTGGCCCAGGCGTTCCTGGCCTGGGTGTTCGTGGCCATCCTGGCCACCCTGCGACGGGGCGAGCTCTCCTCGAGGGCCTTCAACAGCTTCTTCTTCGCGTTCATCGCGCTGGCCGGCGCGCTCACGGCGGTGAGCGTGCGCTTCTTCCAGGCCCACGATCTGTCCACTCCCTCGCCCAAGTGGCTGGAGGGAGCCGTCGCTCCGACGATCTGCTACGTCCTCTACCAGGGCCTGAAGGGGCTCTTCGGGCTGCTCTTGATGCAAGGGAGCTTCGCCCTGGCGGGCCGCCGCGTGCCCTGGGGGTTGGCCATCGGCGGATGGACGGTCGTGGGACTGCTGGCACTCTCGCCGTTCCTCAGCTCGAGCATCGAGGCGCTGCTGGTCCTTCAGGCCCCCGCCATGGTGGCTGCGGCCGCGATTTCGTTGGCGGCACTCGCCTCGAGTCCCTTGGACAGCGCCAGATCGCGGGTGGTGCGCTGGGCCCTGGGGGGCCTGGCCCTGTCGTGGACGCTGCACGGCTTCGCGGCGAGCTCCCATGAGCGCTTCGACTGGCTGCGGCCCGTCCTGGCCATGAACTCCTTCCTGGACCTCGGGGTGCAACTCGCCCTGGGCACCGGGTTGGTGGTCGGCCTGTTGCAGGAGAACCACCGGCGCCTGCGCGAGGCGGAGCAGGAGCAAGCGCGGCTGGCGCGGGTCATCGAGCGGGATGAGAAGTTGCGCGCCCTGGGCACGCTCGTGTCGGGCGTGGCTCACGAACTCAACAATCCCCTGACCGTGATCCTGGGCTACTCGGATCTGATCGCTTCCCAGCAGGCCGACTCCAAGGCCGCGAAGATCGTCGCCGAGCAGGCCGAGCGCTGTCGCGGCATCGTGCGCAATCTCTCGGCCCTCGCCGGTCAGTCCCAGCACGCCAAACAGAACCTCTCGATGGCCGAGCTCGTCCAGCGCGTGCTGCGCGGCATGGATCTCGACCAGGAAACGGCCGGCCGCCTGCGCGTCGGGCCCATGGAGGACCTCCCCCTTTCCGCCGACCGCATCGGGATGGAACAGGTGCTCTCGAACCTGGTCACCAACGCGCTGCAGGCGGATCCTTCCAAGGGTGTGGTGCGGATCGACGCGGAGAAGGTCCCCGAGGGGCTCGAGTTCAGCGTCACCGACGAAGGACCGGGGGTGCCCGCGGACATTCGCCCGCGGCTGTTCGAGCCGTTCTTCACCACCAAGGGGCCGGGCAGGGGCACGGGCCTGGGCCTGTCGATCGCCCACGCCATCGTCCGCGCCCACGGCGGGTCGATTTCGGTGGAGGACGGTCCCGGCGGTCGCGGCGCCCTCTTTCGCGTCAGGATCCCCCACGCCGACCCGTCGGGGTCCCCGGCCGGCGACGGAAAAGCGGAAGCGGGGGCGGGCTCCGTCGAGGGCCGCAAACTCTTGGTGATCGACGACGAGGCCGAGATCCGCGCCGTCGTTCGCCAGCATGCCCGACTCCGCGGCTGGGAAGTGTTCGAGGCGGACGGAGTCGAAAGCGCCCTGGCCCTCGCGGTGCCGATCTCCGAGTTCGACGCCCTGTTGTGCGACCTGCGCATGCCCGGCCTCGGCGGCGCCGGGCTCCATGACAGCTGGAGCGCCTGCATCCGGCCACCCTGCGGCGCACCGTGTTCTTCACCGGGGACCTGGCCTCGGAGGAAGCGCTGCAGTTCTCCGCCCGCTGTCGGCAACCGCTGGTCCAGAAGCCCTTCGAGCTCGACAGGCTCTTCGCGGTGCTCTCCAAGGTGAGTGACGGGAGAGGAGCTGCCGCGGGCACGAAGTCGACCGAAGTCCACGCCCAGGGGCGCCACTCGGCGCCGAGAGGGGCGTCGGCGTAGAATGCCGGGCACGCCCACGGGCGGACGGCGCAGCTGATGACCGACGGATCCACGGAGCGGGCTGACACACCGCTGCTGCGCGTGGCGCAGGGCGACCCTGGCGCCGTGGACGAACTCCTGGCGCGCTACCGTCCGCTCGTCTGGTCCATCGTGCGCCGGGGCGTGACCGCCGCCCAGGCCGAGGATGTGGTGCAGGAGGTCTTCATCCACCTGTGGAAGAACGCGGCCCGCTTCGACCCCGAACGCTCCTCCGAGGCCACCTTCGTCGGCATGATCGCCACGCGGCGCGTGATCGATCGCCGCCGACGCGAGGAGGTGCGCGGCGCGGTGGAGGAATTGGGCGAGGAAATTCCCGCGGACTTCGTCGGCTTCGACGAGGTCGAGCTGCGGGACGAGAGCGACCGGGCCCAGCGTGCCCTGGAGCACATCCGCCCGGAGGAACAGCGCATCCTGCGCATGTCCTTCTCCGGCTTGACCCACGCCGAGATCGCGGCCCGCACCCATGTGCCCCTGGGAACCGTGAAGAGCCACGCGCGCCGGGGGCTGGAACGCGTGCGCAAGCTGCTGTCCTCGGGCGAGAACGACTGAGGCTCCCCCCTTCCCGCATCCAGATCGCACCCCGCCCCGTACACCCCCCCTGATGGACCAGCACGGCAGTTTCATCGCGCGCCTTCTCGACACGGGCCTCCGGGGCTTCGCTGCCGAGACCGCCGTGCGCCAGCGGCAATGCCTCCAGGAGCAGGGCTTCGACCTCCCGCCCGGAGTCCTCGACTCGCTGATCGCCGACACGGAGGCGCGGGTCCTGGTGCTGGGCGAGTCCCTGGCCACGGCCCGACCCGCCCTGTTCCTGGAGCACCTGGAATGGGGCCGCAGCTCCTACCTGGCCCGCGGCGTTTCCGAGCAGGGCCTGGCCCTCAACCTGCTGTGCCTGCGCGACGTGCTGCTGCGCAACCTGCCCCCCGACGCCCATTCGGCCGTGCAGAGCCTCCTCGACGCGGCGGGCAGGAGCTTCGAGCTCCCGCCGCGCCCCATCGGGGATTGCCTGGAGACCGACTCGCCCCAGGGCAGGCGCGTCCAGGAGGCGCTCCTGGCGATCCTGGAGGCCCGGCGCGAGGACGCGCTGCGCCTGCTGCTCGCCCCCCTCGACGAAGGTGTCTCGGTCTTGGAGGTGGAGACCGGGATCCTGGGGCCCCTGCAGACCGCGGTCGGCGCCCTCTGGCAGCGCGGGGAGCTCCACGTGCACGAGGAGCACTACGCCACGCGCATCGTCGAGGAAGCGCTGGTGCTGCTGCGCAGCCGCATGGTGCGCGGCCCAGGCCTCGGCAAGTCCGTGCTGCTGTGTTCGGTGGCGGGCAACCTGCACGACGTGGGCGCCTGCATCGTCGCCGATCACTTCGAGGCCGGTGGTTGGAGGCCCCTCCGCCTGGGTGCCAACGTTCCCGGGGAGGACCTGGGCCGAGCGGTCTTCGATTTCCACGCCGACCTCTTGGCCGTCTCGGTCACCCTGAGTTCCCAGGTGCGTCGGACCGCGGCGCTGCTTTCCGACGTGCGCGCCTTCTGCGACGGCGAGGCGCCGCCGATCCTCGTGGGCGGGCCGCCGTTCAACCTCGTGCCGGATCTGTGGCGAGTGGTCGGGGCCGATGGCTTCGCCGAAAGCGCCCCCGGAGCCGTGCGCGAGGGCAAACGGCTCCTGGGGCTGTCCGCCTAGGAAGATCCTGGGGCCCGGCGCGCTCCGAGGCCTGGGCCGGGTTGAAAGATGGGGTCTAGCGTCCGCGCTGCAGCCAGCGCCCGATCCAGCCCAGAACCTCGTTGTACCAGAGCACCGAGTTCTGCCCCTTCAGGATCCAGTGGTTCTCGTCGGGGAACACCACCAGCCGCGAGGACACGCCCTTGGCCTGCAACACGCCGTAAAGCTCCAGCCCCTGGCCCACGGGCACGCGGAAATCGCGCTCGCCGTGGAGCACCAGCATGGGCGTCGTGAAGTGCTTCGAATAGCGGTTGGGGCTCCACTTCTCGACGTTTTCCAGGTTGTCGAAGGGGAACCCGCCGTAGCTCCACTGGCGGCCCTCCGTCGAATCGGAGGCCATCTGCCCGTGGAGCGAGAACACGCCCGCATGGGACACGAGCGCCGCGAATCGGTCGGTGTGCCCGGCGATCCAATTCACCAGGAACCCGCCGTAGGAACCTCCGGCCGCGGCCAGACGGCGCTCGTCGATGAAGCCCTTGGCGATCAGGAAGTCCGTGGACTTCATCACGTCCGTGAAGGGCTTGTCGGGGTGCGCGCCCAGGATCGACTCCACCCAGGCCTGACCGAAGCTCGACGAGCCGTGGAAGTTCACCATCGCGACCACCGTGCCGCGGGCCGTGAACAGCAGCGGATTCCAGCGGAAGGAGAACGCGTCGCCGAAGGTGCCGACGGGACCGCCGTGGATCAACTGCACGAGGGGCCACTTGCGGCCGGCGTCGAATCCGGGGGGCATGCAAACGAACATCTGCACCGGGTCGTCCCCCGCGCCGGGGAAGGTCATGTCCTCGACGGTGCCCAGCTGGAAGCCCGCCATGAACTGCTCGTTGACCCGCGAAATCGGCCGCGGCTCGCCTCCGGCCAGGGGCAGCAGGAACACCTCGGGCGGGGACAAGAGCGTGCTCGCCGTGTAGAGCACCTCGCCCCCGGCGGACAAGTCGAAGCCCGACACCGTCCCCCCCCGAAGCAGGCAGCGCGGCGCCTCGCCGCTGCCCAGGGGCGCGAAGGGCATGCTGTACAGGCCGTTGCGGGCCCGCACCTCGGCCCGGAACACGATGGAGCGCCCGCCCTCGGCGAACTGCCAGTCGGCGGGCACGTGGTCCCAGGATTCGCTGAGCACGGTGGTCTTGCGGCTCGCGAGATCCATGGCCGCAAGCCGCACGCGATCGGGGTATCCCTGGGCCTTGGCCTTGCGCCCGTAGAGCACGGTTCTGCCGTCTGGACTGAAGACCGGAGCGAGATCGTCCGCCGGGTTGTCGGAAGTCAGATTGAGCTGCATGCCCCCTCCGATCCCCACGATGAACAGGTCCTGATTCAGCGCGCGGTAGGGCGGCGGAGTCGAGTTGGCCGCGAAGACGACTTGCTTGCTGTCGGGTGAGATGTCGAAGGAGATCGACTGGTTCTCCCCGGAAAGGTCGAACAACCCCTTCCAGCCGAACAACAGGTCGGTGACCTTGCCCGTCGCGAGCTCCAGTGCGTACAGCCGCAGCTGCTCGCGGTCGGCGAGCCACGTGTCCCAGTATCGGTAGAGGCGATTCTCGGTGACCTTGGCCTTGACGAGCTTCTTCTCGCGCGCCTCCAGCTCGGCCTTGAGCGACTCGGGCGACTCGAAGCCGTGGATCGTGGACGAAACGAAGACGATGCGCTTGCCGTCGGGCGTGAAGCGCGGCGAGGACACGGGCAACAGCATCTCCGTGAGCCGTCGCGCCTCGCCGCCCGCGAGATCGATCCAATACAGCTGGGCCCCCTTGTCGGCCGCGCGCTTGGAAACGAAGACCACGGCCTTGCCGTCGGGACTCCATTGGGGCGCGCTGTCGGAAGCCGCGTCCGTGGTCAGGGCCCAGGCCTCGCCGCCCGCAAGCTCGCGCACGAAAATGTCCGCGTTGGCCTGGTTCGTGGCCAGGTCGTAGCGGGTGACCGTGTAGGCGACCCGGAGCCCGTCCGGTGAGAGCACGGGATTCCCGACGCGCTTGACGGCCCACAGGTCCTCGACGGTGAAGCGTCCCTCCTCGGCCCCCCCCTGGCCGCGGGCGAGCGGGCTTCCTGTGGCGAGCGCGAGGGCGGCGAGCGTCAGAAAGAGGGGGCATCCGGCGATTTTCATGGCGAAACGATACGGCGTTTCGCGCCCGGCGCCATCGCCCGCGGCCCGCCGTTCGGGTCAGACACCTCCGCCGCAGGCGCGCCCCAGAGCCAGGGAGGGGCGCTCCGTCGACGTGAGTGTCTGACGCGAACGGCGGGCCTCCTTCAGGAAGCCGCGTTCAGGTAGTCGAGTTCGCCGGGCAGGCGCCGCCCTGCGCCGTCGGCCAGGACATGGGCCAGCAATGGGTTCAAGTCACGTAGGGCGGCCTCGGGACCGGTGAACGCCAGCTGCAGCGGGGCGCGAGCACCCCCCAGGGCCTGGACGATTTCGTACGCGGAGGTTGCATCCCAGGTCAGGCCGCCCGCGAGCAGGCGACAGCCTCCGCCGTGGCGGCGGCAGACGCGCGTGATCCACACGATGTGGGCGAAGCGCAGCGCGTTCGGAATCTCGATTTCGACCAGCAGCATGCGCGGGTTCTGGAAATGGACCCTGTTGGAAGCGTCGGACACGACACGCTCCGTAGGTTGGGGACAGGACGAAGGGCGGCGAGGGGGGCCGCAGGGCGCGCTGGAACGCACGCCGCAGGGCCGAGTGGACGGGCCGTGGTGACGGATCGGGGCTCCCTGGACCGGCCGCGTTCGATCCGGGCCACCGGATCACGGAGGCGCGGCCCGCGAGGGGGAGAAAGGACCCGAGGCACGGACCCGGGGGTCCGGGCGCGGGCGGGCGGCCATGCCGACTCCGCCGCGTGGTCCGGGCGAAACCTGCCCGCCGTCAGGCCCGCCTGCCGCCGCCGTCCGAGCCGCCGTTGCAGCGCAGGTGGCGCGGCTCCGCGCGGGGGCCGAACTCCAAGAACTCCGGCGCCGCCGTGCAGAAGCCCGGTGCCCGGCGGGCGGGTCCTTGGTCCCCGCCGCCGGCGTGCTCAGGGCGCCGCTGGGGATCGGGTTGGGACACGCCGCCCGGGGAAGCCGACGACACCTGGCGGGTGGCCAACGGGGCCAGGGGCCGCTGGGGGCGACTGGCGATGGGCCCGGTCTCCCCCAGGGAGTCCAAGGGCGGGCCCGGAGGCTCGGCTCGCGTCCCCTGGGCCCCCCCGTGGGATTCCCCCGTCGCCGGGAGGGTGGGAATCGGCAGGGCCGCGCCGCCGGAATGGGCCGGCGAGGCACACACGAACCACACCGTGGCCGCCGCCGCCAACGTCAGGAGCAGGCGCGGCAGACTCCCCACGGGTCGGCCGGGTCGAACCACTCGGGTCGTTCTCACGCCCCTCCTATCCGCGATCGAGTCCCAGGTTGCGCTGGAGCCGGCGACCTGCCCCCCAGACCTGGGAGCCGCCCCGGAGGTCCCCTGGGCCTGCTGCCGGGACGACTCCCCGCGGCCAGAGGCCTTGCGACGCGGGACCCGGCGGGCGGGCTCCCAGGAAAGTCCGCGACCCTGACCGCGGCCTCCTTCGCCCTGCCGGCCGCGCGCGCGAAACCCCGCCACCCGGCGCCCTGAGGTTCCTGGGCAGGCCTGGGGTCCGGGGACCCCGCCCCCAGCCGGCTACGCCGACTTCCCCGGGCCAGGACGGATTCCCAGATCGGCGGCTCTGTGGAACGATGCCTGGCGAACGCCCCTGCCCGAACGCCCCACCCGTGATCGGCGAAGCCGCCCGCCGAGTCCAGGCCCAACCATGACGACGCCGCACACGCCCCGAATGGCCCTTCCCCTGTTCCTGTTGGCCCTGGGGGCCGTCCCCGCCGCGGCCCTCGGCGATTGGAGCAACGCCGGCGGCAACGCGGGTCGCAACGGGGTGACCGCGGAGATCGGCCCCGGAACCCCGGACGTGCTCTGGTCCGGCGGCCGCAGCTCCTTGATCGCCTGGCAGCCGGTGACCGAGGGACGGCGCGCCTACATGGTCCGTCAAATCGGTTTCCCGCCGGAACCGAACTCCGACGAATCGCCCGTGGTGGCCATGGACCTGACCACCGGCGCGGAGTTGTGGGCCATCCACGTGCCCGCCTCCCCCACCGACTGGACCACCTGGATCGCCGGGGCGAACGGCGGCCGCCTGTTCGTCTCTCGCGCGGGCAACGGAGCCTCGGTGAGCTCACCCCTGCGGGCCTACGATTCGGCCACGGGCGGCTTCCTGTGGAACTCGGTCGATTCCATCGACGCCGGTGCCTACGACGGCGTGGTCTTCGCTCCGAACGGCGACCCGATCGTGGCGAGCTTCCGCAAGATCTGGCGCATCCGCGCCACGGACGGCACCACCGACTGGGTGGCCAACCGCGTGGGATCCGTGAGCGGCAACTGCGGCGCCGCCGTGTTCGGCAACGCGGTGTACGTGGCCGACGCGATCGGCGGCGGGCACGTGATCAAGCGCTTCGACCTGGCCACGGGGCTGTTCCAGTACCAGAGCCCCGTCCTGCCCGGGTTCACGATCCAGAATTCCCCCATGGTGGGCCCCGACGGCACCCTCTATCTCTCGCGCACGCAGAACAACGCCGCCGTCGATTCCTTCTACGCGTTGAACGACAGCGGCACGGACATCAGCGTGCGCTGGAGCCGGCCCGCGGGGTGGTCCACGTCCTCGGAATTCGCGGCGGGAGTCGACGGCACGGTGTACATGCTCGGCGTGGGCGGCGTGCTGGAGCGCCGCGACTCCCTGACGGGCGCCCTGCTGGGCAGTTCGGTGCCATTGACACCGGGGAATGCCGCGCCCCGGCTGGCCATCGACGGCCAGGGACGCCTGTTCGTGTCCAACGGCGACTTCGCCAACGGGAGGCTCTACTCCTTCGACGCGAACCTGACCACGCGCTGGTCCGTGGCGGTGCCCAACATCAACATCGGCGCGCCCGCCCTGGGCAAGGACGGCACGCTGCTGGTCTGCGGCGTGGGGACCAACGTGACGGCCTATCGGACGCCCTACGGCTACTGCACGGCGAAGGTGAACTCCCTGGGCTGCACGCCGGCCATCGCCACCGTGGGCGCCCATCCGAGCGCCAGCGCGGGTTCGGGCTTCACCGTCCAATGCTCCGACGTGCGCAACCAGAAGCCCGGCCTGTTGCTCTATTCGATCACCGGTCAGGCGATCCAGCCCTTCCAGGGCGGCTTCCTGTGCCTGGCCGCGCCGATCCGCCGCACGCCGGGCGTGAACTCCGGCGGCGCGCCCGTGCCCGCCAACGACTGCTCGGGCGTCTACGGCATGGACTTCAACGCGTTCATCGCCAGCGGGGCCGGGCAGCCGGCGCTCCAGGTCCCGGGCACCGAGGTCGTCTGCCAGTGGTGGGGACGCGATCCCGGCTTCGTGCCGCCCGACAACTCGACCCTCAGCAGCGCCCTGGGTTTCGTGATCCAGCCCTGAACGGGAACGGCTCCGGCGGCGTCGGCCTCCGGAGCGCGGGGGGAGAGCCGCGGGCCCGGTTGCTACCGTACCCCCATGGCGGCTCCCATGGCATTGCGGGACTTCGAGGCCCAGCTGGGGCGTGAGGACTCGCTGTACGTCGTCCACAACGCGGTGGTTCGCGCCGCCCAGGCCATTCGACCCGTGGTGGAGTCGGGAGCCGTGCTCGCGGCCTGCTCCGACGAGTTCAACGGCGAGGTGCGCTCGGCCTTCGCCTCCGACGTGGCGCGCATGCTGATCGGCCCCCACGTGCCGGGTCATCGGCGGGTGTTCTCCGTCTCGAACCTCGGCGGCCGGATCGAGCCCGGTGCGATCGCGCTGGCCAACCTGCACTTCACGGCGCAGACGGAGCGCGCCGGGGAAAAGCTGCTCTTGGTGGAGATCGCCGGCCACGTGGGTCGTCGCGAGACCCCGGGTGGCAGCCGGTGGGGCGAGCTGGATCGTTTCGGAACGGTCTCGCCGTGCTGCGGCGCCCTGCAGCTCTTGCTCGACAAACCCGCGGGCGCGGAGTCCGTGCGCTTCCCCTGGTTCGACCAGCTGACCGCCTTCTTCGGCCCCGAGCGTCTGGCCGCCCTGCGTCAGGACGCCACGCCCTTCCGCATGCTGCGGGCCGCGGTCGTCCACGCGGTGCTGCAGAGCGAGTCCGCCCTGGTGGACCTGCTGCGCGAGCCGCCCGCCACGGGCACGCACGTGCTGCTGGTGGCCTTGGTGGTGGTGAACCGGCGCGGAACCGACCACGCGCTCCCGGTGGCGATCCACCACCTGTCGTTCCTGGGGGGCGTGGCTGAACTCCGCTTCGGAGCGAGCCTGCGCTCGACCCCCGCGGCCCTGGTGGTGGACGCCTCCCAATCCAACCTGAGGGTCAGCTCGCCCTTCGCCCCCGCGCCCGTCGCGCCGGTTCGACCTGAATCGGCCGCAGGCACGGCCGTCCGCGGGCTCCATCCTCACCCGCCGCCGGTCCCCGGGGTTCCGCCGGTGTTCCCCCAGGCCCTGACCGACGAGCAGCGCGCCAAAGCCCGCGGCAGCGCGGTCCAGGCGCACCTGTCCGACCACCGGCGCCGGCTGGAGAGCCTGCGGGGCCATCCCTCGACCTTGAACATCTATGCCCGGCCGCTGCTGAGGGCCTTCGTGCAGGGTCTGTCGATCCTGGCGCCGGAAGTGGCCTTGGCGGCCTTCCCCTTGGAACTCGCCGGGGAATGGCTCCACGCCCGCCGCCTGAAGGAACTCCTGGCCCGCGGGCCCTCCACGGAGGAGGCCCGCAAGGTGCTGCACGAACTGGAGCCGACGCTGCAGCAATTGGGCCACCGGGAGGCCCGACAGGTGCTGGAAGCGCTGCTCGCCCAGCAGCATCCGCTGTTGGGAACTCGCTGAGGCGCGCGCGTCTCTGCCGACGGACGACGGTCAGCCCGTGACCATCAGGGCCGGGCGCTTCAGGACAGCACGGACTTGCCGCCGCGCGAAAGCCCGATGAGCCCCACGATCGTGAGCACCCCGCCCGCGATCAGGAGCCAAATGGCCTTGTCCGTGGGCTCGCCCGTGAAGAGTCGAGAAACGTCGGAACGCACGGAATCCGACGCGGTAAAGCCCATGACGCCGAGCATGACGCCGACGACGAGCAACACGATCGAGATGAGCTTATTCATGGTTGTTGTGGGAGCAGGCCCTAGACGATTTTCCGGCCGCTGATCACGCGCAGGAGGATCATGACGACGGCGATGACGAGCAGCACGTGCACGAAACCTCCCATCGTGGTGGAGGTCACCAGGCCCAGGGCCCAGAGCACGATCAGGACGACTGCGATGGTGTACAGCATGGGATTCTGATTCCTGGATTGAGGCGTTGCGATGGAGTGCGCGCGGTGTGCCTGATGAAACTCAGTGTGTTTGGCCCGCGCGCCTGCTCTCGGAGCGAAGTGCTCGGAAGATCTGCGATGGGCCCGTTGGGGAAAGCCCCCGCAGAGTGCCCGCGGCCTCGCACAGACGTCGACCGCTCTGCACTGCGATGGGCGCGCCGACAAAGCCGATCAAGGCCCCAAGGCCCGCGCTGAACAGGGGGAAGCGCCGGATACGGGCGCGCAGGCGCTCGACCCCGGGAGAAGACTCTCCGCAACGGCCGATCCTGTCCGTGAGGCCTTCGATCGCCCACGCCTCCTCCTGATCGAGCAGTTGGGCAACCGTCACGGGAGCCTTGCGAGGCGCGGGGCTAGCTTGTGGGTTCATTGCGCATTCTCCGGTACTTGGCCTGAAGTTGGGAAAACTCGCGCCGCGAACGCACCCACATGACCAATGCCAGCAGGCCCGCGGCTAGGCCGAGCGCGGTGGCTCCGCCCAGCAATTCGCCGAGCCACAGACGGCCGTCCAGCCATGCGGCGAATCCGCCCACCATCCCGCGCAAGAACGAGAGCGAGGCTGCCACGCACCACACGCCCGCGGTCATCAGCAGCACCAGGCCGAGGGCGGCTCGCACGATCTGCCGCCGGACCTCCAGGCGGGCGCGGTCCCGATAGACCTCGATCAGGGTATCGGTGGAGGCGACGACGCCCGTGAGAAGACCCAGGATGTCGGCCCACAACCCGCTGGCAGGAGGCGATGCTGGGCCGCCCGGCCTGCGATGGGGAGCTGCGGAGCTCGCGTCGGACGGTCTGGCCTCTCCGTCCTGTGCCACTGGGATTTCGACCTTCGGGTGGGCTTCGGAAGTGGAGCGCTGCGGGACATGATCCCGTCCAAGCAGGGAAGCGTCACCGTTGCCGGCAAGGGCCCGCGGGCTTGCGCCCGCGGACCCGTCAGGCAACTTGCGGTGGAGATTCACGGCTGTTGGCTCCGATTTGCCCGGTTCAGCGGCTGCGACGACCCAGCAGGAGGCCGATGGCCGCCCCGATTCCGGCCGCCACGAGGACCGATTGAATCGGCTTCTCGCGAATGCCCTCCTGGAAGCCGCCCTTCCATTCGCCGAGACGAGCGCTGCCGGAGTGCATCATCTCGGACATGCGGCCTCGGCCCTTCTCGAGGGCCTCGCCGGCCTTGGCCTTGAGTTCGCTGCTCGCGGACTCGAGAATCTCGCCCGTGGATCGCGACTCCATTCCGGCCTTGCGGGGGGACAGAGTCGTGCTGTCCGGGAAACTGGAGCTTTGAGTGGTCATGACGTGCCTTTTGGTTGTTCGAATGTGGATCGCAGCAGGTTGAAACTAGGCCCCGGCCGGCTCGAATTGGATCGGCAACCTTGGGTAGTTTGCCGCGACCACAGTGCCTATCCCCACAGGGGCCCTCAATGACACGACGCGGCTCGGGACTGATCCCGGCCGCGTCGTCCTCGAGGCTCCCGCCTGTCGGGAGACTCTGCGAGTCGACTAGTTCTTCGGCGTGCCGGCGGGCTTGGGTTCCACGCTGGGCGTCCAGTAGACCGGGCAGGAGAAGTGGTCGTACACGCGTCCGATCCACTTCGGGCTGCACATTTCCATGCAGTGCTCCTTGTCGCCATTGAACTCCGGAGCTCCCTCGAGCTGGGCCTTCGTGGTCGCCAGGGTGATCATCTTTTTCTCACCCTTGTCGCCCCCGGTGGTGAACTTGAACGAGTCCCACGGCACCGCCACGACTCGGTCTCCCATGCCCAGGAAACCGCCGACCGACACCGTCGCGTAGCAGACCCGTCCGTTCGTGTCGATGGCCAGCTCCTGGACATCCCCCAGCTTCTCGCCGGACGAGGTGCTGACCTTGGTGCCCTTGAGCTCGGTGGCCTTCCAGGTGATGGCCGTCGTGCGCATGGCGGCTTCGATCGGCCGCTTCAGATCGGGATTCAGATCGCCGCTGTAGAAGGCGTCGATGTCCTTGGCCCAGTCGGGATTGGCCAGGTTCGGCCAACTGCGCTTGTCGAAGCCCGGCGCGGTCTTGAACCGTTCCTTGACCACCGGCAGGACCAGGGTGCGGGCGCTGTCCTTCTTCGTGGTGTCCAGCTCGACGGCGCGCAGCACGCTCCAGGGCATGGCGAACAGCTTGTCGTTCATGCCGAGCCAGCCGCCGAAGGAAAGCACCGCGTAGGACGAATTCCCGCTGGGCCGAACGACGAGGTCTTCGATTTTTCCGAGGCTCTCGCCGTCCTTGGAGACGACTTTCATGCCGATCAATTCACTGCCCAGCCAGACGGGGGGCAATTCCACGGGCGTGACCCAGGCGAGCCCGACAAGGGACAGACCGACGAGGGCGCCGGTGAGGGTAGGTACTTTCATGCGTGCAATCTCCGTTTTTGAGTAGGGGTGCGCGGCGTGGGCGGTCCGCTCCTGGTGCCAATCAAGGGACGCACTTCACGCCCTTCGAGACTGGGTCGAATCTGTAGCCTCCGGCGTGCCGGGTCTTGATCGGCAGTTCCACGGATTCAACCGGGCCGTTGCCGGTACTCGGGATCTCGCGTTCGTCGCCGATGCACCAGGTTGGCCAGCAGGGCGGCGTGCTTGGCCTTCTCCTCGCGGATCAGCTCCACGATCCGGAAGCTCAAGGAGTCCACTTGGGACAGTCGTTTCAGGATCTGCCCGTAGACCTCGATCACGCGGCGCTCCTGGGCCAGATCGTCGCGGATCAATGCTTCGCATTCGGCCGAGGACACGGAAGCCGCGAACTCCAGGCCGGGGTGCCCGTCCGGGGTCTCGCCTTCGCTACCGCCCAGTTCACGGATGCGACCGTTCAACCAGTCGACGTGCGCCTGGGTCTGGGCCCCGTGCTGATGGCTCTCGTTGGCAACCGCTTGCGGGTCGAGCCCGGTGGCGAGCAGCAGGTAGAAGTAGTGGCGACTGCGCCAACGACGCAAGGATGCGGTTTCCTCGGCCAAGGCCTCCTGCAGCAGTTCCAGGACCGGGGCGCCGTCCCGTGCTGGAAACGCCTTTGGGGCCTGAAGCGCGAGGTGCCTGTGAACGCGCACGCGCAGATTGAGGCGGTCGGAACGATCCACTTCCGCGGGTTTCGTGATCTTGATCATCGTGAATTTCGCCCGCCTGCCGGCGGAACGCCGTGCCCGAAGGAGGACGGCCACACGAGTCGGTACGGACGCCCGAGGAATCCCCCGATCTCGATTCCCCGTACAGTAGGATCGCCGGGAATGCCCGCCCATCAGGTCTTCTGTGGAGTGCGGCGCGGAGGATCAGGTACCCAGCCGACCCGCGCCGATCGCCGCGAGTGCTATTGCGCGAGGGGGCTGATGGGCGTGACCGCGGGGCAGGTCAACGTGGCGAGCGTGCCCGCACCCGAGGTCCAGGCGATGTCCAGCACGGCCGCATAGGCACCGAGCTGCTCGCGCAGTCCAAACAGCCCGTGGCCGCGCCGTTGGAAGTTGTTCGATTCGAAGCCCTCGCGGGGGTCGGAAATGATCACGCGAATCCACCCGTCCTCGGAGGAGATGCTCAGCGTCGACCCGTGCGTGCCGTTCTGCCTCGCGGCGTCCACGAGCAGGGCACGGATGCTGCGGAAGAGGATCACGCGCACGGCCTCGTCGTCCACCGCAACGACGCCCAGGTCCTCGATGGTCACGTCGATGCCGTGCCAGCGCCGCAGGTCATCCGCCAGCCATTGCAGCGCCGGAACGAGGCCGAGGTCGTACAGGGGCAAGGGACTGATCTGGTAGGTGATCGAGCGCAAGGACAGGTCGGCGTGGACGATCAGCTTCTCGAGTGCCGCCAGGGTCTCCCGCAATTCGCTTTCGGTCGAGGACTGCAGTGTCGCCAACTTGAGCTTGGCCAACGCCAGATCCTGACCGAGCCCGTCGTGGAGCTGCGTTGCCAGCTGATGGCGTCCCCGCGCCTCGTCGAGAATCGTCTCCGAGGCCATCGACCTCAACATGTTCTCGCGCTGGTGCATGTCCTGCTCCTGCTGTAGTTGCACGGTCACATCCTGCCCAACGCCGATGACGCCGTTCACGTGATGGTCCTTGTCGTACCAGGCCGTGGTCACTGTGCGCAGCGTGCGCGTGACGCCTTCGTGCACCGAGCGGGTGTCGCGGCTGCTCGGTCCCCCTGTCGCCATGACCACGCGGTCCTGCGCCATGATCAGCTCCGCCGTCTCCAGGCTGAACAGGCTGCGATCGTCCGACCCCAGGATCTCGGCCCGGGTGTGGCCGAGGGCCGTGGCGCCCGAGGGGTTGATCATCACGTAGATGCCGGCCCCATCCTTGGCGAACACGATGTCCTGTGTGCGATCGAGGACGTCACTCAGCAGGTCGTAGCGCGACTCGAGCCGCTCCAACAGGCTCCCCAAGCGGGCGAGTGCCTTCGTGGAGTCCTGCGAGCGCGCCCCTGTGGGAGGGGCGGTCAGGCTGGAGCGCAGCGCCTCCATTTCTAGGCGGATCCCGTCTTCCGGCTTCCTGGGATCGAACTCGCTCATGATCTCCCCTGAATCTGATCCCATCGGGTATGGGCGCGCGATACGGAGTTCCACCTAGTCCGCGCCGAAGTTCCATGCACCGCGCGAGCGAACTGGGACCGCCAGGCCGCCGCGGATCCGCAGGCGGGCCGATGGGACAGCGGACTCTTGGATCAGGACTCACTCCGTTCGGAGAGAGATCGCCGTCGCGGGGGCGGGCGTGGGAAGACGGGTCAAGGAGCGCGACAGGAATCGGCGCGAGCGCGGCCTGCTGGTCCGCGGACTAGGCTTCCAGGGACGTCAGCCCCTGGCGGATCGCGTACTTGGTCAGCTCTGCGGTGCCGTGGAGCCCGAGCTTCTGGACGATGTTGCGTCGATGGGTCTCGACCGTCTTGATCGAAATGTGCATCTGCTTGGCCGCTTCGCCCGAGGTCTTGCCCTCGGCCACGAGCTGCAGCACCTCGCGTTCCCGGGCGCCCAGGGAATTGTAGGCTGAATCAGGGCCTTGCGGCACGGCGCCGGTCGACCGCTGGACGACGCTTCCGGCAATTTCCGGACTCAGGAAGGTCTTGCCCTGACTGGCGGCGCGGATCGCCTGCAGCAGTTCCTCGGCGGCTCCGAGCTTCAGCACGTAGCCGCAGGCCCCCGTTTCCAGCATGTGCTGCACGTAGCGAGCGTCGGAGTGCATGGACAGGGCGACGACGCGGATGCGCGGATACTCGATGCGCAGTCGGCGGGCGGCCTCGATGCCGTTGAGACCGGGCATGGCCACGTCCATGACGACCACGTCCGGCGAGAGCGTGCGCGCGGCGTCGAGGGCCTCCCTTCCGTCACAGACTCCACCGACGATCTCGATGTCGGGTGCCTTGCTCAACAGAGCCACGACGCCCTCGCGCATCAACTGGTGATCGTCAACCAAGAGAACCCTGATTTTCATGTGGTTTCCTCGCGGACTGCGGCTGAATCGACCAGGGGTGCCCAGAGGCGAATCGTGGTCCCGTTGCCCTTGGAGGAGGTGATCTGCATGCGGCCTCCGACGTGGGTCAAACGCTCCCGGATGCTGAACAGGCCCGAGCCGCGCAGCATCATCGCCTCGGGGTCCATGCCGACACCGTCATCCTCGACGCTGACGGACAACATGTCCTGCTCCTGCTCGAGGCGCACGGTGACCTGGCGGGCCAGTGCGTGCTTGGAGGCGTTGATCAACAGCTCCCGCAGGCAGCGGAAGAGGATCACGCGGTCGTCGATGTTCGCGGGCTCGCAGGTGCCGGCCTCCTCGTAGAGGATCCGGATTCCATAGCGCGTCTGGATGTTCTCCACCAGCCAGCGCACGGCAGGCGCCAGGCCGAGGTCGTGCAGGATCGGCGGGCTCAGCTCGAAGCTGATGGCCCGCGTCGTCGAGCCGGTTTGCTGAACCAAGGACTCGATCTCTGCCAGGTCTTCTGCGGGCTTGCCTTCGAGATCTCTCCGCAGCGTCGAGAGCTTGAGCTGCGTCAGGGCGATCGTCTGGCAGAGTCCGTCGTGCAGGTCGACGGCCAACCGGCGCCGTTCCTGTTCTTCGGCGATCAGCATCCTGGCGGTCAGAGCCCGCAGGCGGCGCTGGTAGCTCAGGATCTCCTGCGGCGATCCCAGGCTCTCCTGTGGGTGGACCGGAACTTGAGCCGGGGTTCGCTCCTGACCTCCGCGTTCGCCGGCGACTCCCGGCGCCGGGGGCCCGTCGCCGCCCGGCGTGCCCGTTCGCGGCCCCTCGGCCAAGGACGATCCGGCCTGGAGACACTTGCCCGCGGCCTCGCCGGGGCCCTGGGGCTTGATCAAACCGGCCTCCAGCTCGCCCACGGCCTGCTTCAAACCGTCGAGCAGTCGCGGCGGAATCGGCTGCGGGCCTCCCGCCGTCCGCTCGGCCAGGGACTGCAGGGCCGCAAGGTGCTCCAGCAACGTGCCGAGACTGCGATGGAGCGTGAGGGCAGACAATGTTCGATTTGGACCGGCTTCCGGCGATCCAGTTCGGGCACACGCGAGTCCTGCGCGGCCAAAGCGACGCAGGATCTCCGATGCGGACGAATTCTACTCCTTGCGGTTGGAGCGCCCCAGTCGGTGGAACTGCGTAGTCGCGGCCCAGGCGGTCGTCCGGGCTTTGTTGCAGCACCTCACCCACCGCCTGGGCTCCCCGGACGGCGGGGCGAAGCCCCCGGGCATCTCCTCCGTCCGTCTCCCGACCCCCAAACCCCGCCTGCGGACGCCCTGGGACCGCCCGTCCGGTGGTCCCGGTCGTAGGGGCCGCCCCAGGCGGCCACCCCGACAGCCGCCACCCCGGAGGTCGCCTTCGCGAACCACAGCCCAGTGCCCCTCGAGGGACCTTTGCCCGACTCCCGCGGGTCGTCCCACATTCGAACCGAGGCGGATTTGGCCCCCGCCATCGGGCTCAGTCGAACCGTCACAAGAACCGAAATGCACAGAACTTCTCCAGCGCTTGATCCTCTCCTTCGCCGCTGGATCCACGCTTCAGCCGAACGTTGCAACGCACCGCCATGAGTCAGGCTCGAATCATCGCCATCGTGCCCGCCCGCATGGGCAGCACCCGGCTTGCGAACAAGGTCCTGGCCCCCGTCGGCGAGAGGCCGATGCTGGAGCGCGTCATCGAGCGCCTCGGCCGCATGCACACCCTCGACGGGTTCATCGTGGCCACCAGCGTCGAGAAGCAGGACGACGCCGTGGCCGAGCTCTGCGCCGACCACCGCTGGAACTGCTTCCGCGGTCCGGAGCGCGACGTGCTGGAGCGCACCCTGCGTGCCGCCCAGGCCATGGGCGCCTCGGACATCGTCAGTGTCGCCGCGGACTCGCCGCTGTTCTCCTGGCAGGAGGCCGACCGGCTGGTGGCCTTGCACGTGGCCTCGGGCAACGACCTCACCCACAACCAGGCGATCTGGGGCGGCGGGCTGCCCGCGGGCGCCGGGGTCGAGGTCCTGACCATGGACGCCCTCGGCATGGCCTGGACCTACGGCATCGAGCCGCGGCACCGCGAACAGGTCTGCGAGTACCTGCACGAACGGCCCGAGCGCTTTCGCCTCGGCACCCTGCGCGCGCCCCCGGAGCTGGATCGGCCCCGCTACCGCCTGACCGTGGACACCGCCGCGGACCTGCGCCTCGTGCAGCGGATCCAGAAACTGGCGGCCGCGGGCGACGACGTGGTGGACCTCAGCGCGGCCGTCGCGCTGCTGGACGAAGATCCCCAGTTGGCCGCCTGCAACGCCCAGTCCACGCGGAGAGCGGGATGAGACCCTTGCCCCTGGATGCCGGAACGAGCTTCCTCCTGCGCCATGCGCCCCGCAATCGCCCCCGCGGGGAGGTGCGGGTCCTGGTGCTGGGCTGCGACAGCCTGCGCGAACTGTGCGGCGTGGTGGTCGAGGGCTTCGACGTGAGCGCGGTGGACGACGACGCCGCTGCCGTGGGCCTGGCCCGCGAGCGGCTGGCCCTGGACGGTCTCACGGCCCATTCGGACCGCGGGCTCCTGCTCCGCACCATCGCATTCCCCCGCCTGCCCTTCGAAGACGCCTGCTTCGACCTCGCCCTGGACCTGGGTGCGCTGCGCAAGCTCGGCCGCACCACGGCCGCGCGCACCCTGCGGGAACTCTCGCGGGTCCTCAAGCCCTCGGGCCGCGTGTTCCTGAATCCCATCAGCGACCGCCACAGCGGCGCCCGCTCCGGCCGCCTGGGTCCGGACGACTTGATGCTCGACGTGGAAGACGCAAGCCGCGGCGGTCGCGGCGCCCTGTGCTTCTGGAACGCCCACCAGGTGACGGCCGCGCTGGTGGAGGACTGGCGCGTGCTCTCGCGCCAGCACGTGGAGTTCGAGCAGCGGGAGACGCTGTCCGGTTCGGTGCACGCCGAGTGGCGCCTGATCGTCGAAAAGGTGGCCTGATGCGCATCCTGTTCTTCGGCGACGGCGCGGGGGGCATGGCCTCGCTCGACGCCCTGGCTCGCCAGAATGCCATCGTCGGCGTTGTCGCCCATCCGGCTCGCGAGGGCGAGCCCGCAGGCGACGGCTCGCTCTTCGACCAGGCCTCCGGCGCGGGCCTGCCGGTGGCGCGCTTCCGCGGCCAGGACGCGGGATTGCTGCGCTTCGCGCGCGACCTGCGGCCGGACCTGCTGTGGATCGCCCACTACGGCTACCTGCTGCCCCCTCCGCTCCTGGATCTGGCGCCCCTGGGGGCGGTCAACCTGCACCCGAGCCTTCTGCCTTCCTATCGAGGCCGCTCCTCGGTGCGTTGGGCGTTGCTGCACGGCGAGCGGGAGACGGGACTGACGGCCCACGCGGTGGACGGCGGAGTGGACTCGGGCGACGTGCTGCTCCAACGGAGGATCGAAATCGGGGCCTGTGACGACGCGGGCGACGTGCTGCGCAAGCTCATCCCGCTCTACGGCGAGGTTTCGCGGGAGCTGGCGCGCTCCCTGCGCCAGGGCAACGCCCGCCGTTCACCCCAGGCCCCAGGCAACTGGCCCATCTGGCCCCTGTTCCGCCGCGAGGACGCGCGCATCGACTGGAGTTCGGACTCGGAAAGCGTCGCGAACCAGGTGCGCGCCTCGGCCAGACCCTACGACGGCGCGTGCACGTGGCTCGCCGGCACTCCCATGACCATCTGGTCCGCCCGCGCCGGGTTGCCGCGCGGGCCGGGCAGCATCGGCTCCATCTGGCGCGCCGAGGGCCCGCGCTTCTTCGTCAATTGCGGCGAGGGCTCCTTGGAAGTCCTCGATTTCGAATTCGCGGACGACTTCGGCCGAACCCGCCCCCCGCGGGTCGGTGATCGGCTGGAACCGCTCGAACGCGCGGCGTGACGCCCGCGCGCCCCTGGTCCTCTCGAGTCCGCGGCGCGGCCCTCGTGCGCTGAAATCGGCCGACCACCTGAGCCACGCGGCGGCGCACCAGCGCACGGCGGCGGCACGCTTGGGAAACCAGACGTTGTTCCTGCTCAGTGCGCGGCGACGGTGCCGTCGGATCTCCAGCTGAGCCGAGCCCCCGCGGGGAAGCGCACGCCGCCCACCGTCGCATCCCTGGACAGCTTGCAGCCGATCAGCTTCCCCTCGGCGTCGAAGTGCACGCCGGCGAACACCGAGGACTCGCAAGGCACGCCCTGGATCAGCGCGTCTTCGTAGAGAAAGGTCAACTTCACCCGTCCGTTGGGGTGGAAGGTCGTCTGGCACTTGAGCGGCCCGCCGTCGCAGGGGATGCCGTCGAGCAGCGTGTCGCGCGCCAGGAACGTGCTCCAGAAGTCCCCGTTCTCGCGGAAGGCGACCCGCGAGCCCTCGGGAATCGGTTGACCGGAGATCGTGAAGTCGCGCGCCAGGTCCGATTCCTCCAGGCGGCCGTTGGCGTGGAATCGGGCCCACCCCCGGCAGGGGATGCCGTCGATTTCCGCGGGTACGGCCAGCAGCGCGGCCCGCAACGTCCCGTCCCCGTGGCGTTCGATGGACCTCTCGCGGACGCAAAGCCCGCCTTCCTGCTGGATCCCTCCCATGCACCCGGCTCCCAGCCCGGCCGACGCCAGCAGCGCGGCCCCCCACGCGTGGATTCGATGACTTCCCTTCATGGAGTCCAGCTTGGGGACACGTCTCGGAATCGTCCATTCGTTATGGTTGAGCGATGCGCAAAGCCGCGCTGATCGCAGCCCGAACGCTCCCACCGACGACGCTCGCCGCGGCCCTGCTGATCGGCTCCTTGGCCTGTCGGGGAGGGGACGCCGCCTCGAGGTCGAGCGAGCGGACGACCCCCACCGCGAGCCGTGCTCACCCGCCGCCGACCAGCACCCCCTACGTGGTGGTGCTCGGCACCGCCCAGGACGGCGGACTGCCCCAGATGGGCTGCGAGGACGAGCTGTGCCGCGCGGCCCGGGCCGATCCGGCAATTCGGCGGCGCGTGACCAGCCTCCTGCTGGCGGATCCGCGATCGGGCAAGCGCTGGCTGTTCGACGCCGGCCCGGACCTGCCGGAACAGGCGGAGCTCGCGCGAGACCACCCCGCCCACCGCGCAGAGGCGGACCCTGGCGCCGCCGGAGGCCGGCCGCCGCTCTTTGACGGCGTGTTCCTGACCCACGCCCACGTGGGCCACTACGCTGGCCTGGCCCAGTTCGGCCGCGAAATCTACGGCGCCCGCGAACAGGTGGTGTTCGCCACGGCGCGCATGGAACAGTTCCTGGCGCACAACGGGCCCTGGAATCTGCTCCTGGAGACCGGGGCGATTCGCATCGAGCCCCTGGCCTTCGAGCAGGACCTGGAGCTCGCGCCCGACCTGCGCGTTTCCTGCCAGCCGGTCCCCCACCGCGACGAGTACAGCGACACCGTGCTGTTCGTGATCCGCCACGGGGACTTCGCCGTGGGTTATCTGCCGGACATCGACAAGTGGGAGCGTTGGAGCGTCCCGCTGGAACGATTCCTCGCCGAGGTGGACCTGGCCTTCGTCGACGGCACGTTCTTCGCCGACGGCGAGGTCCCCGGCCGCGCCATGGCCGAGATCCCCCACCCGTTCGTGTCCGAGACCCTGGCGCGCCTCGCGTCGGCCCCCGCCGAGCTGCGCGCCAAAGTGGTGTTCACGCACTTGAATCACACCAACCCGGCCGCGATTCCAGGAAGCGACGCGGACCGCGCGATCCGCGCGGGAGGCATGCGCGTGGCCCTCGAGGGCGAGATCGTCCCCCTGGCGCGCCGCAACCCGTAGGCCTCGGCCCTGCCCCAGTTGCGGACCTGCAGGACTTCCCCAGGCACCAGAATGGGCAGGCGCGCCCCCCTCGCGGCGGGCGGTGCCCGCGGGCCCGGGTCGCAGGGGCACACCGGCCCGCCTCCCCACCAGGGCCCCGTCCGGTCCCCCCGGGCGGCGAGCTTGCGGGGCGCGCCTCCCGTGGCAGATTGGTCGCACGCACTTCCCGCGCCGCTCTCCGCCGGCAGCCCCTTCCACGGATCTTCGCGCCCACATCGAAAAGGCCTCGAAGCCAGGAGCCCGCCATGAATCTCCCCCAGCTGATCTTCTGCGCCCTGGGACTGGTCCTCACGCTCCCGTCGCCCCAGATACCCGCGGAGAAAGTGCGCATCGATGCGCCGAAGGTGATCGAGGCCTTCTTCGCGGCCGATCCCTGGACACCGGAGGGGCGCGCCGAGCGGGCCCGCCTGCTCACGGAACTCGAGAAGTTGCCGCCCCTCGCCGAGAGCGACGTGGACAAGTGGAGGTCCGCCTGCCCAGGAGGCGACGTTTGTACTTCCAGTACCCCAGCGTGTTCGAAGACACACCCCTGCGACGGGCGAACTCAGTCAGGGTCAGCCCGCTTCGCGACTGCTCCTGCAACAGACGACGCCAACGATCCCCCAGAGACTCGCGTGTGCGGCTTCCCCTGCCCCTGAGTCTCGACGACGCGCGGCGCCGACGGGAGCTGGGATCCTCGAACGCCTGCGCTTGACTCTCACCTTACCGCGCCTTCCTGGAGTGTAACGGTCTCCCCCGAGATCACCTCAAATCCCTACAACGACAGCCGTTATGGCAAGGTTCGGTGCCGGAAACTCGAATCCGGGGATTGGGCTACCCCCCGCACCATGTACCCAATATCCTCCAGCGGTTGTTCATTCGCTTCGTCCAACTCCTTACCAGAGGAACTCGTGAAATGGCCATGTCCAACGTGCTCTCCTGCCTGGCAGTCTCGATTTGCTCAGGCATCTTGCCAACGGCTATCGCGCCATTCAAGCCGTCGGTTGAGGGGAAATGCCCTTCGGTGCAGTCGTTTGAATTCACCGGCGACCCCATTGTTTGTGGAGCGTGTGCGTGCAATCCTGGCGGAGGAGTTCCAAACGCGAACCTGAATCAGGCGTTGCAGAAATTCGTGGAGGACTATTTCTGCGGTTGCGAGGGCTGCTACTCTTGGCAAACCGGCTGTGATCCTTCTACGAGTTGGACTTTTGATGGCGCGATCTGGTGGGACCAGGAGTGTGCGGTGCAACCGTGCGGGACTGGCAGTCAGCGGTGCATCCAGATATTCGGCGGGACGGGCACCCTCGCGTGCTCGGGGTGCTCCTCGAACTAGCGTCAGCAATTGTACAAACTTGCGGGGTGGCGAACGACACCCCGGTCATGCTCTGTACAGCTTGCGGAGCTATGATTGGTGGCCTCGATGGTGGATTCCTGTTGTCGCGCGGGGCGAGTCGAATTCAAATGCAAACCGAGAAAGGACAAACACTGAAATGGCGATGGGCCCTGGTGGCATCTGCCATTGGCTGTATCGTGATGATTTGGTTCGGGTTCGATTGGCCACACGACTCCGAACAAGGGCCGTCGGCCGGAGGCAACCAGATCGGATCAGGGCGGGACCAACAGGCCAGAGCACGTTTTGAGCTTGATTCTCAACCGGGAAAGCGAGAGGAGCTTCCCGTCCCATCCCCTCAGCTTGAAATGGGGTCTATTGTCGTGCTTGATTCTGACAACAACGAGCACTCTCGCGAATCGGGCTATATGATGGCTCGTGTCAGGAGCGCTGAGCAGTCGACAGTCGACCCCACGATGATTGCGGTTCGGGACGGCATGTGGAATCCACAGGAACTGCCTGATGGCGAGTTCGTCGTGCAGCGAATCAGCCTGCGCGGAAAGGAGGCTATTCCTATGACCAACCAAAGTCTACTCCTGATTGGAAAGCAAGTGAGCAGCCTGCGATGCCGCTGGCTAGCCGCCGCTGTACTTCATGTCGTTGACGCGACTTCGAGCAAAGAACTGGATGCGGTTACGCTATATTGGATGGACAACCTGTCGAATGACCGAATCGAGTTTCCCATCGAGGTCGGTGGCGCTCACGTGATTGGTGAAGGCTTGACAAGTCCAATAGAGATGCACCCTCTTCCACCCACCACGGGTCCTGTTACCCTCTTCGCCTATCGGCATAACTACGCATGGGGTCGACTCGCCTTCGATCGTACTGGGGGCGGACAGCAGTACATCAGGCTTCAGCGCGGTGGAAATCTCACGGCGAAGCTCGTAGGCGACGCGCCCACCTCTGACATGACCGTCCGGCTCTGGCGCGGCCTCCATGTCGACAGAAACCTGCTGGCAGAGCGTAGTCTTCGGCGCCCAGGGCAATCACGCCCTGTGGTGGAATTCGTTGGCCTTTCCCCCGGTCGATATCATGTGACGCTTGAGAAGGGAGCAAGGGATCAGGCTCCAGTCCTTGCCGAAAAATCTGCGCTGATCCAAGGAGGAGCAGACGTGACGGTTGACCTGGAGTTGCCACTGATTCCACCAGATCAGGAGACGGAAGTGCTGCTTGCAGTTAGCATCGATCCAAGTTGGGACCTCAGCACGTTTACGATCCTGCTCACGGATCTTGACCTACCGCTTCAGGATTCCAGGCGAACGAAACGCGTGCGCAGCGACAGGATGACCAGAGTGGATGCGGTCACCTACGTCTCGGAACCGACGAAGGTCAGATGCGGACGACATGAGCTCTATCTGAACGAGGCCCGATATGGCATTGAGTGCTCTGTCTGGCCTTCACGGGAGCCGCAGCAGTTGACTCTCAACCTCCCGCCACGCGGATTCGTGGGCTTGACCATAGTGAGCGCCCAGACTGGTGAATTGGTCCTGCAACCGAACGTGTGCTGGGCAAGTCTGAAGAGTTCGGGAGAACCTAGCGGTACTGGATGCGTAGGCGTTCGTGGCACGACTCCTGGGAGAATCGAGTTTCAGGCCCCCCAGGGCAAGGTCCAACTAAACACTTCGGGCGGGCCATTGGACATGTATCTGGGCGATAATCGAATCGTCGAAATCGTCCCCGGCATGCAGGAATTCGTAATACAATTGCCGCCGGCGAGATGTGCCTCGTTCGAACTCAGAGAAGGGGAGCGCCAAGTTGAATGGACCTCGGCTGTACTTGGGAGCATCGTTTTCAAGTCCTCGAGGGGCAGCGTGATGCCGAAACGGACGGCAATAGATTCTCGATCTGGCCTGCTGAGTTGTTTTCTCGCCGATGCCGACTCGTACTCGGTCTCATTTCCAGAGATACCGGGCTACATGCCCATCGATCCCATCGAGGTGGATCTGACCACCAGACCCAACGTTCAGGCCGTCGTTCACCTTGTTCGCCAACAATAGGCTCGAACGTGGATGGCTCCGACAATCGACTTCGACTGGCCATCATGCTCTAGAGTCGCGACGGCGAAGCTCCGGTGTGGAAGATCACATAGCTCGTTCTGACTTGAGGGCCCTGACGTGCAGCCAGCCTCGCGTACGCCTTACGAAGCCGGGCAGCTCGGGCCCGCACGACATGGCTCCCCTCTTCTGCTTGCGCTAGTCGCGCGCGCCGCACGGCAGCCCCTGACCTCCGCGCGCTGCAGTAGTGTGAGCCGGCAAGTCAGGTGCCCCCTCTGCGGGCAGGAAACGTGCCCCCCCCACGCCCCTCACGGCCTCAGCGTGGTCACTTCTCCCGGCACGAGTCGCACCGGCAGGCGTTCGACTTCTTGGCCTTTGGAATAGAGCACCAGCGTGCGGGCCGCATCCTCCGTCGCGTAGACCTCGCTCACGCCGTCCTGCAGCGCGCAGCGCTCGGGCAGGCTGATCATCGGCCCGTAGAATTGCAAGTTCTGCGTGGGCTCGCCCTGGGCATCGAGGAAAGAGAACTCATCGGCGCGCGGCGCCCTTGGCGACAGCTCGACTTTCACCGGGCAGCGCTGCGAGACCACGATTTCCAGCGCGTCCAAGCGGGCCCCCGGCGGCGGCCGCCAGTCCATGATCAGGAAGATCTTCTCGCCCATGACTTGGAGGCGCAGGAACTCCGGATCGACCGTCCCCAGGTCGAAGCGTCCTTCGGCGTCCGTGGTGAGCGAGCGCGCCATGTCCGGGGTCCTGGCGCCCTCGGACAAGCGCCCGATGTGCAGGTCGATCCCCGGGACGCCCTCGCCGGCGCGCGAGACCACGCGGCCCGCCACGTGCACGAGCCCCGCGGCCGGCGGCATTTCGATGCGCGCGTCCCGGGTTCCCGCCTCCACGCCGCGCACCACGGCATAGCGCAGGGTCCGCGCGTCCAGGGCGGCCAGGTCGTACTTTCGCGCGGTCAGGCCCTGCACGAGGAACAGGCCGTCCGCGGACGAATCGGCGATGCCCATGTAGATGCCGCCGCGCAACATCCGCTCCAGCGACGCATCATGACCCACGGCCGCCTCGCCGACTCGCTCCAGGATTATCCCGAACGGAGTCTCGTTGAGCACCGTGATGCTCGCGCCGGCGACGCCCTGGCCGTCGGCCTCGACCACGTGGCCGCGAATCTCCAGTACTCCTTTCTGGAGCACGAGCCGATATTCCCGCGGCGCCGGGTCCAAGCGCAACTCCTCGAGCGGCGGCATGCGGGCCTCGGCCGGCAGGCGTCCGTACTTCACCGCCCGCAGCAGGTCCCGCGGCGCCTGGGGCCCCGGGAAACGCGGTTCGCTCCTTCCGGACGCCTCGCCTGGAGCTGCCTCGTCGGTTTCCTGGGGCGGACCTGGGGCGAACATCGGCGAGTCGAGATCGAAGAGGAAGCGCCCGTCGGCGGCGGTGGTCTGCGTGTTGGCCCCGAGCGCCACGTGCGCATCCGCCAGGGGCTTGCCGCTCTCGTCGACCACCACGCCGGCGACCAGGGCCGGCCGCTGCGGGGGAGCGCCCAGCACGATCACGAGGTCGGTGGCGTCCTGCTCTGGCGCGGCGAGCGTGACGGCGCTCCAGCCCGGCGCGTTGACGTGCAGCTTGCCCGCACAGGCAGGCGCTCGCTCGAGCTCGAACCTGCCGGCGACATCGGCCTTGGCGAGGAAGTTCTGCCGATACGAACTGTCGAGCCTGCGATCCAGACTGAGTTTGACCGAGTCGTCGAGGCGCAGTTCCACCTCCGCTCCCTCGACCGGCAGGCCCTCGGGCGTCACCACCGTGCCCGCCATCAGCCGGCGCGGCGCCACGTAGATCGCGGCCTCGCGCTCGACGTCGCCGCCCACGTGGGCCTTGTAGACGGTGGCCCAGCGCGCATCGTCCACGAGCAATCGGACTCCCAGGGACGGCACGACGATCTCGAACCAACCCTCGGCGTCGCTTTGAACCTCGGGCGGCGGCAACTTGGCGAGCATTCGCGCCTGGAAGGGATCGCCGCCCTCGAGCACGATGCGAACGAATCCCACGGGCCGGTCCTCCAGGTCGAGCACGCGACCGCGCACGGGCCCCACGGGGTCCGCGACTGCGTGCGGCGGATGGACGAACGGTGCCGCCGCCGGTGCGTCGACCGTCGCGCGTTCGGCGCTGGGCGGCTGCTCCTGCTCGAAGTTCTTTTCCTCCGGCACCTGAAGTTGCGCCGGTTCCTCTGCCGGCGCCGGGGACGGGGCCGGAAGCAGGGGATCGGCGCGCCACAGTCCCGCACCCACGGCCAAGGCGCACACCAAGGCAAGCAGCGCTCCGCCCACTTTCAATTTGCTGTCCACGATCAGTGCTCCGAGCAAGGCGACCCTCGTCGCCGACTGCGAGGCCAGGGGGAGGACCCACGCCATCCATGCGCCGCGGTCACCGCCGTGGTCGCGATCGAGTCGCGTCCGCAGCAGGGCGAGTCCGCGCCCGAGTTGTGACTTGACGGTCTTGACCGGCGCGCCGGTCGAGCGGGCGATCTCCCGGGGCATGCGGCCCTCGAAGTAGCGCGCGAAGAGCACCGCGCGGTAGGGATCCGGGAGCGCCGCGAGGGCCGTCAGCAGGCGCCGTTGGCTCTCGATGCCGCCGTGCGCGTTGGCGACCGCCAGGCCCTCGACGGCTCCGCCCGCGCCCGGGCCGCCGGTGCCCCCCGAGCCCCCGGGGTCCATCGGGCCCGAGGACTCCGGCCGCGCCGCCCGGCGCTCGCGTTCCGTGCGCCGCTCCTGTTCGCGGGCCTCCTGGCGGGCGAAGTTTCGCATCACGCTCGCGATCCAGCTCCTCAGGGCGGCGGGCGCTCCCGGCGTGCCCGGCGTTCCGGATGCGCCGACCGCCTCTTCCAGGGCCCGCGGCGGCCGAGTCAAGGCCGCCACCCAGGTGCGCTGGACGAGCTCGTCGGCCGAGTCGTCGTCGCGGGCGAGGCTCCGGGCCAGGGCCTTGGCCCAGCCGGCCTGGGCCAGGAGCAGATCGAGCTGCATGGGGCTGTTCGCGGACATGGTGACCGCCGCCTGGATGCCGGCGGTGGCGAATCGACCGCAGAAAACCAGAATAACCGGTGGGTGAGTTCCGCGGACCGCGCGCTCGCCCGGGTCGCGACGGGGAGGCATGCTGAGGGCCATGGATGCAGGCACGACCCGCCGCGGCGGCTTCAGGGGACTCTGGCTTTCTTGGGGGCTGCTTTGGGCCTGCGCCGCCAGTCCCCTCGGGGAGAGCGTCTCCAGCGGGAAGCCTGCGCCGGAATCACCCGCCGACGCCCTGGAGCGCAAGCAGGCGGAGCTCGCGCAGGCCGAGGCCCGGCTCGCGGAGGCCCCCCAGGACGAGGAGCGGCTCATTTGGGTCGGCCGTCGCCTGGCCTACCTCGAGCGCTTCGACGAGGCCCAGGCCGTGTACACGCGGGCGCTGCTGCTCCACCCGCGCAGCGCCAAGGCGTTGCGGCATCGGGGGCACCGTTGGATCACCCTGCGGCGCTTCGATCGCGCGGTGGCCGACCTGTCGCGGGCCTGGGACCTGTGTCGCGGGCTTCCCGACGAGGTGGAACAGGACGGCCAGCCCAACGCCGCGGGCATTCCGATCGGCACGCTGCAGTCGAACATCGTGTACCACCTGGCCCTGGCCCACTACCTGCGCGGCGAGTTCGCCTCCGCGGCGGCCCTGTGGCAGGCGGGGCGCGAGCTCAACCTGCGCAACGACGATCGCCTGTGCTCCAGCGCCTACTGGAATCACCTGGCGCTGGCGCGCGCGGGCGACGTCGAGGGCGCGCGAGCGGTGCTGCAGCCCGTGCGCGAACCGCTGAAGATCCTGGAGAACGAGTCCTACCGCGATCTGTGCTTCCTGCTCAAGGGCGAGCTCGCGGCCGAGGACGTCCTGGGCGGGGTCACTCCCGGCAGCACGGAATTCGCCACCCGCGGCTACGGCGTGGCCTGCGCGCGGGGGTGGGCGGCGCCTGGCGTGCGCGGCGACCGCCAGAAGCTTGGCAAGGCGGCCGAATGGGAGTTGTTCCGCCGCAGCGGTGCTGCAACACTCGGAAGGTAAGCCCCGGGCGGCGAAGGAGCGCGCGGGGCGAGTTGTGGGAACTCGCGCGCTAGTGGGCGGATTCCAAAGCACCTCGACCACGTCGGCCCGCCTGCGGCTCCCGGGCAGCGTGGCCGCGGACCCGATGGTTGCAGCGAACACGAGTCGTCACGGCAACCGGCCGGAAGTCCCGTTCAGGCCGTTTTGGCCCACGCACTTCCGGATCAGCCCGCTAGTCGACCCTCAAGTCGTTGTCGTCGCCCGCGTGCAATTGGACCCGGCACGCCGGAGCGCCCGGCAAGAGGAGCGACGCGGAACAGGAGGTCTCCAAGCCCAACAGCAGCTCGAACCGTCCGTGGCGGTCGATCGACGAGGCCCAAACGGCCGCCACCTCGGGCGGCCACGTGGGGTGCTCCAGCGTGATCCGGCCGGCCGTCGCCGGGGAGCCGTCGGACCTCAGGACGCGCCCGCGGGCAAAGCGCGCCGGCCGCGATTCCAGGGGTGCGATCGTGGTTCCGTCGGCGACGACGCTCGCGCCTGCCTCGGCGTAGGCGTTCCAAGCCGCGACGTGGACGAACAGGTTGTAGTCGCCCGCGGGCACTTCGGTGATTTCGAAGGGCACGCGGAAATCGTGGCCGCGCTCGACGCGCTCGAAGCGGCGGTCCGCCAGGGCGTACTCCACGAGGCCGCCGGCGTGGCCCGCGAGGTCCGCGGGCGGCTCGATGCGCACTTCCAGGCTCCCCTGGGCACGGATCACGAGTTCCAGCTCGCGTCCGTCGGGCACGAAGTGCAGTTCGTCGGAAATGCCCACGTCGCGGTGAAAGGCGGTGATCGACAGCGGGCGGCCGCCCGCGATGGCGAGCTCGAAGGCGCCGAATTCGTCGGACCGTGATTGCACGAAGGCGGCCATGGCGGCCTCCCGTGCGTCCATGACGGGCGCCGCGGTGACCAGGGCATCGGCCACGGTCCTGCCGTCCGCGCGCACGACCCGCCCGCGCACGCGGTCCAGTTCTCCCAGGGGCCGCAGGCGCAACACCACGGTCGCTGCCCCAGCGTCCGGATGGACCTGAGCAGCAGCGTCGGCGAAGCCGGCCTTGCCTGCGATCGCTTCGCAGGCGCGGGCTTCCAGGACGGCGCGGAACTGGCCCCGCGCGTCGCTCCGGCCCACGGCCGGGAACTCCTCGCGAATCTCCCCTGCCCGCCTCACGGGCGAGACCCGCACGTCGGCTCCTTCGAGCGGCGCACCGGCTCCATCCACCACCTGGACGGTGAGTGCGCCGAGTTCGAGCTCGATCAGCGCGCCCTCGGAGCCGGCCAGGGTTTCCCAGGAGATCCTGCGGGTGGCGGGGATGCTCCCCATGGAGATGTTCACATCCAGCTCGTCGATCGGGCGCGAAGGACAGGTCTGGAGCGCGAATCTCCCCTCGGAATCGGCCTGGGTCCGACCCAGGAGCACCGGCACGGACATGGCGCCGCGAATCGGTTCCTCCAAACCGACCCAGATTCGCGGCACGTCGCCGGCGCCGGGCGGAACTCCCTTTGCGATCACGCGGCCGTGCAGCAGCGTGCAGGCCTCGAGCAGCACCACCAATTCCGATTGCAGAGGCAGGGCCTGGAAACTCTGCTCGGCCCCTCCCCCGCGGGCAATCACCTGGCAGCGCTCGGGCAGCAACGGACTGTGGGCGGCCAGTGACAGTTCGACCGTGCCGGTGCCGTCGGTGATCCCGCGAACCGCGGCTTCGTCCGGGTCGGGCGGCCACCAGGAGAGCACGATCTCCATGTCGGCCCGCGGTGCGCGCGTCGCGCGATCGAGCGCCCGCACGCGCACGGTCCGCGGCGGGGGTCGCTCCGCGGGCGCGTCGCCGGGCACCGTTCCGGCCGCGGCGTCGGCCTCACCCGCCGTGGAGCGTTGGACCACCGGGACGGCCTCGTCCAGGGCCGGCAACGGCTGGGTCCGGGGAAGTGGGGAGCTCAGCACCGGAGACTCGCTCGCCGGACCTCCGGGCGAGAGGTTCGACCAGCCCCAGTGGAGCAACCAGGCGATGAACAGGATCGCCGCCACCAGGCCGGCCCGCTTCATGGTTCGAGTGTAACCGGACGCCTGCGGGGCCGAGGGCAAGCGGAGATGGGGGCGGGCGGGCCGCGGTCCCCTGCGCGAGCGGAGACTTGCCCGAGGAGCAGCGAATCGGACTTGCTCTCCCGTGCCGCCTGGGCCGATTCGGCGTAGCCTGTGCTCCCCGTGGAACTTCCCTTGGACCTATTGTGGAGGCCGGCTCCCGAGGGCGTGCGCCGCCTGGCGCTTGCCCAGTTGGAAGCGGCCGGCCTGGCCGCCGAACGGGCCCAGGATCCCGCCCTGGAGGAGGGACTGCACGATTTCCGCGTGGCGCTGCGGCGCCTGCGCACGACGCTGCGGGTCTGGCGCGGGGAGCTCGGGGGCGCGGTGCGCAAGAAGCACCGCCGCGCCCTGCGGGCGCTCCAGACCGCAACGGGCGCGGGCCGCGATGCGGAGGTGGGGCTTGACTGGCTCACCCGTCAGAACCTGGACCGCGAGTCCGCCCCCGCGGCCGAGGGGTCCTCTCCCGCCGAATGGCGCGCCGGGCAAGCCTGGCTCGCCGAGCGACTGGGCCGCAGGCGCGCACAGGGAAAGAAGCTGCTGAATCGCACGCTGCGGCGCGACTTTCCACGGCTCGCACGGGAACTGCGGCCGCGGCTCGCGCACCTGGAGCAGCACGTGGATCTGGATCGCCCGGATTCCTCGGGGTCCTTCGCCGCGGCCCTCGCCGCGCGCGCCCGGGCCCAGGCGGAGAGGACCGCGGAGGCCCTGGGTGTGGTCTGCGCGCCCGCTCAGCGCGCCGAACAGCACCACGCCCGCATCGAGGTGAAGCGACTGCGCTACCTCGCGGAACCGGTGCTCGCCGCGGGCGAAACGCACGGCCCGCCCGTGGAGCAGGCGGCTCGCCACCTGGTGGAAGACTGCAAGCGGCTGCAGGACCTGCTGGGTCGCCTGAACGACGCCCACGTCCTCGGCGCGGAGCTGGCGCAGGCCCTGGTGGAACGCGGTGCACGGGGGAAGCCCGCCATGGGCCGCGGGTCCCAGGGCCTGCCCCGGGGGGCAGCGCGCGCCGGGTTGCGGGAACTCTCCCTGCGCCTCGAAGCCCTGCGCGAGCGCCTGTTCTCGGAATTGGAGGCCCGCTTGGCCGGCGCAGACCTGGGTGGGATCCGGGAGCGGGCTGAGAGCCTGGCCCTGGCCTTGCTGCGCTCGCGGCCCGATGCCTCAGGCCGGGGAGTCCCCGCGACCTCGGAAGCCCCGCGGCGGAGCGACACGCTCCACCTGGAGATCGAACGCAAGTTCCTGCTCTCGGGCATGCCGCCGCTTCCCGGCTCGCCCGCGCGGATCGAGGTGCTGGAAATCGAGCAGGGTTGGCTCCCCGGCGTGAAACTGCGCGAGCGTCTGCGCCGCACGCGGACGGGCGCGGTCACGGAATTCCACCGCGCCTTGAAGTTCGGCCGCGGCCTGTCGCGCACGGAGATCGAGGAGCCGACCACGGAGCAGCTCTTCGCGTCCCTGTGGCCCCTGACCGCGGAGCGCCGCGTGACCAAGGTGCGCCATCGCGTGACCGAGGGCGCGCTGACGTGGGAGATCGATCGCTTCACGGATCGCGAGCTCGTCCTGGCCGAAGTGGAGCTCCCCGAGCCGGAGACCCCTGCGGTCCCGCCTGCCTGGCTCGCGCCGTTCATCGTGCGCGAGGTCACCGACGAGGCCGGGTTCACGAACTTGGAACTGGCGCTCCCCGCGGCCCACGGGCACGGCCGCGACGGGCCTGGTTCGGGCTAGCCCTGGACGTCGCAGGAGTCGCCCGTGGCGCGGTGCTCGGTGGCGGACAGGGCGCGACGGGCCCGCGCCACGTGGGCGATGCGCTCCCCGACGCGCCCATGGGCCAGTCGGGCCTCGCCGTGGGCCAGGGCGGTCAGGCGTCGCAGCTCGGCCAACTGGCCGGCGAGTTCGGAGCGCTCCCGCTCGCCCGCCGCGGCCAGGGCCTGGGCCGCGGCCTCGAACGAGGCGGAGAACCGTTCCTCCAGGACGTTCAGGGACTCGGGCTCCTGGCCGGAGTCCAGAGCCGAGAGCAATGCCGAGAGATCGCGGCGGTAGCGCTCCAGATCGTCGCGGGCGGGGGCCATGGGACTACGCCTGGGCCTTGCCTGCTTCCGCGGCGCTCCAGGCCCCGAGCAGGGTCACCAGGACGCCTCGCGCCCCGGCGATGGGTTCGGTGGTGCGCCCCCGACGGGCCGCGGCAATCTGGGTCTCCACGAACAGGTAGAGGTCCGTCAAGGACTCGGCCACCTGGGGAGCCGCGGCGTTGTCCAGGGCCAGCCGCAGCTCGACCACGATGTCGTCGGCGCGCGCCAGCCAGTGGTCGAACTGGGTGTCGATGGCCGTGGGGTCGCAGGCGGCCGCGCTGTCGAGGAAGCGGATCGCACCCTGGTAGAGCAGGCGCACCAGCTTGAGCGGCGGGGCGTTCACGATCTGAGCCTCGGCGTAGGTGCTCGAGACGTCGGCGCTGGAACGGCCGCTGGGGAGATGGGTGGTCATGGGGATCAGGCGGAGACGTTGGTCAGGTATTGCTGTTGGGATTGAAGCGCGGCCATCGTGCGCTCGAGCGCCGCGAAGCGCGCTTCCATGGAGGCCTGGAAGCGTTCCAGCCGGAACTCGCGGTCTTCGATCTGCTTGTCGTAGAGCTTGATGCGCGCGTTGATGGCGTCCGCGCGGGCATCGAACAGGCCCTTGCTGGTGTTGCCCGCGGTGTCGGTGTAGCCCTTGACCACGCGATCGATGGCGCGCACGAGCTTGTCCGCGAGCCCCGAATCCAGCGTGTTGTCGATGTAGTAGCCCGGCGTTCCGATGGCCGCGCCGCCGTTGTCGAACCCGTCCGTGTCCACGAACAGGTCGGAGAACTTGGACAGGTCGGCATCGAGCTTGGCCGTCAGCTTGGAGTCGTTGATCACCAGGGTGCCGTCCTTCTGCAGGTCGATGCCCAAGAGCTTCAGGGTGCCGAAGCCCGCCGTGTCGCCGCTGATCTGGGTGGCCGTGGCGCCGAAGAGTTCTGCGCGGATCGTGCGCTCGATGGTGCGCAGCGAGCTGTCTCCGAACAGAGGCCCGCCGGCGCCCTTCTCCTCGCTGTAGGTGTTCTGGTCGTGGATGAACCCCATGACCTTGTTGAAGGCGTCGACGAAGTCCTTGAGCTTGGTCTTGATGGCCTCCTTGTCCGGCTCGACCGTGAACGTGGTCGAGGTCAGGGGGTCGGCCGTCAAGGCGGAGATCGACACGCCGGTGATCACGTCGGAGAAGTCGTTCGTGGACCTGGTGACGGTCAAGCCGTCGATCAGCGCCACGGCGTTGTTGCCCACGGTCAGGTTGTTGGCGCTTTGGGCCACGCCCGCCGGGGAGGGCCCCGTGGCGTCGATGGTCAGGGCCGTGATCGAGGAGCTGATGCCGCTGATGCGCAGGTCCTCGCCGGTGGAGTGGCCGCTCAGCACGAGCTGCCAGGACGGGTTGGTGGTCGTGCCGGAGTTGACGACGCTGGCCGAGACCTTGCCCGTGGCCGCGGTGTTGATCGCCGCCGCGACGTCGTTGAGGCTCGAGGCCGCCGCGGTCACGGTGGCGTTGTAGACCACGCCCTCGTAGGTGAAGCTGACGCCCTCTCCGTCCGCCAGGGCCAGGTTCGTGGTCGCATCGGCGACGCCGTTGAAGGCCCAACGGTCGCTGCTGGCCAGCTGATTGACGGTGATCGTGTGGGAGCCGGCGATGGCGCTGCTCGCGGCCTTGAAGCTCGCGGTGGTGGCGTTGCCCGCGGTCACGTTGAAGGCCAGGAACTCCGCGGGCGTCGAAAGCGACTTGGCCTTCGTCTTGAGCGTGTCCACGAGCCCCTTCAGCGTCGACATCAAGTCGAGCTTCTTCTTGTCGTCGGTCTTCTTCGTCTCGAGCGCGTCGATGGGGAAGCGCTCAACGCGCACCAAGGCCTCGATGATCGCAGCCGTGTCGAGTCCGCTTCCCAGTCCGCCGATTGAAATTCCAGCCATAGGTGATCCTTGCAGGCAGGGGCCTGCTCCGGTGTTGGTTATCGACCGGCCCCATGCCCCGCGTGAGCCGGAGGGGACGATCCGAACGGGTGAGGCCGGAGCCCCGTGGCGGTCCCGCCGGGCTGTCCGCCGTGGAGCCGGGCGCCCCCCCCATCGGGGGCCGGAGCAGGGCCCGGGATCGGCGGAGAAGGGAATGCACGCCGCGAACTTCCTTCCTGGAAAAGAAGACGGGGACCCGCGAAGGCGGGTCCCCGTCGTGCCGGTCGGGCCCAAGGGCCCGTCCTGGGCTCAGAACTAGCGCAGCAAGGACAGCGCCAGTTGCGGCTGCATGTTGGCCTGGCTCAGCACGGAGACCGCGGCCTGTTGCAGGATGTTGTTGCGGGTCATGTCGGCGGTCTCGTAGGCCACGTCCACGTCGCGGATGCGGCTTTCGGAGGCGGCCAGGTTCTCACGGGCCGTGGCGATCGAGGCGATCGCGCTGTTCATGCGGTTCGTGCCCGCACCGAGCACACCGCGGCCGGTCGAAACGTCGTCGATCGCCGTGTCCAGGGCCGCCAGCGCCGTGTTGGCGTTGGCAACCGAGGTCACGTCGAGGGCGGCGATGGCCAGCGTGGCGGCGGTCGCGTCCGCCATCGTCAGCGTCACCGTCTCGGTGGCGTTCGCGCCGACTTGGATGTCGATCGTCGCGTTGGTGCCGTCGAGCAGGGCGATGCCGTTGAAGGTGGACTGGGTGGCGATCCGGTCGATTTCCGCCGACAGTTCCTGGAATTCCGTGTCCAGGGTCGTGCGGTCGGTGGCGTTGAGCGTGCCGTTGGCCGACTGGACCGCGAGCTCGCGCATGCGGTTCAGGTTGTTGCTGACTTCCTGCAGCGCGCCTTCCGCGGTCTGCGTCAGGGAGACGCCGTCCTGGGCGTTGCGCCAGGCGGCGCCGAAGGAACGGACTTGCGCGCGCATGCGCTCGCTGATGCCGAGGCCGGCGGCGTCGTCGCTCGCCGAGGCGATGCGCAGGCCGCTCGACAGGCGCGAGAAGTTCCCGCTCAGGCGCGACGACACGCTGGCGAGGTTCCGCTGCGCCGTCATGGAGGCGATGTTCGTGTTGACTCGAAGACCCATGTGCTGATTCCTACTTGGCTGATGTGTGTCTGGAGGGAAGCCTCGCCCAGTGTCCGTACGACCTAGTCAGCGAAGCTGGGTTCTCACCACTTGGCGGCACTCGCGGGAGAGTCGCTGCGGGGAGGTCCCCGTTCGCGCTGCGCACCGACCCTCGCGGGCCGGAGTTCAACCTCGAACGTGAACGGGGACCACATCGGAAAGGTCTCACCCCTCTTCTGGAGACGACTTCCTGGAAATCGGAATTTCCTTGGGCGTCGGAGCCGGAAACCAGGAAGCTTTTTCGATGGGGCCCCGGGTCGTGCGGAGACCTCCGCGAAGCCCAGCACCGCCAAGCCGCCTGGCCGGTCCATCCCGCGTCTGCTCACCCTGCGGCGTGACAGTCCGATCCTCTTGGAATTCGTCGCGCCATCCGTTCCGCTGCGCGAAGGCCTCGTGCGTCACCGCGCGGACGCTGCGGTCCGACGGTCGCGGGAACCCGTGCCGGCTCGCGTGAGGCCGGAGAACGCTTGCTTCGCGGGCCCGAGCGCGTTTCCCTGGGCGCTTCACATCGCCCGTCGACAGGCAGAGGGCCCATGCCTTTCTGCGGCGCAGGCCCCTCACGGTCGCCGCGCGTTCCTTCGAGCGAGCCGGGGCCGCGGGCGCGACGGCCGGAACCCGCCCGGGCCCGTTCACCACCGCTCGTCGCGCGCCCGCGACGACAGGCTGTGCCGGATGCAGGCAATCCCGACGGCATCCGAACATCGCCGGCCCCCGCGCGGGCCACCTCGCCCTTCGGGCCCGCGGCCGCAGCCGGGCCCGATGCGGGACCCGCGACGGGCAGCCAACCACCTCTGCTCCGGCCGCCAGGCCTCCTCCCGTGCCCCAGTCCGTCGCTACCCGCTCGGTCGCCGCCCGTGGGGCTGGGGCCGATCCGCGGCCCTCGGTGGCAGCATCCCCAAAGAAGAAGGCCCCGCACGGATCACTCCGTTCGGGGCCTTGTGGCGCTCGGTGAGAGCGCGGAGGGGATTACTGGCGCAGCAAGGACAGGGCGAGCTGCGGCTGCATGTTGGCCTGGCTCAAGACCGAGACCGAGGCCTGCTGCAGGATCGAGTTGCGGGTCATGTCGGCGGTCTCGTAGGCCACGTCCACGTCGCGGATGCGGCTCTCGGCGGCGGCGAGGTTCTCGCGGGCCGTGGAGATCGAGGCGATCGCGCTGGTCATGCGGTTCTGGCCCGCCCCGAGCACGCCGCGGGCGGTCGAGATGTCGTCCACCGCCGTGTCCAGGGCGGTCAGGGCCGTGTTGGCGTTGCCAACGGAGGTCACGTCGAGGAGATCGACGCCCAGCGTCGCGGCGGTCGCGTCGGCCATGTTGACCGTGATCACGTCGGTGGCGTTGATGCCGACCTGGATGTCGACCGTGGCCGTCGTGCCGTCGAGCAGGTTGATGCCGTTGAAGGTCACCTGGGTGGCGATGCGGTCGATTTCGGCGATCAGCTCCTGGAACTCGGCGTCGAGCGTGAGGCGGTCGGTCGCGTTCAGGGTGCCGTTGGCGGACTGAACCGCCAGCTCGCGCATCCGGGAGAGGTTGTTGCTGACTTCCTGCAGCGCACCCTCGGCGCTCTGCGTCATCGACACGCCGTCCTGGGCGTTGCGGCCGGCGACCATGAAGGAGCGGATGGCGGAACGCATGCGCTCGCTGATGCCGAGGCCGGCGGCGTCGTCGCTGGCCGAAGCGATCCGCAACCCGCTCGACAGGCGCGAGTAGTTGCCGCTCAGGCGCGTGGACACCGAAGCCAGGTTGCGCTGCGCGGTCATCGAGGCGATGTTCGTGTTGACTCGCAAACCCATGATGCTAATCCTTCGATCTTGGTTGGTTGTACGGTGCTGGACCTGCGCGGCCGCCCGTGGTCTTTGATCCCCTCTGCTGGAGCGCGGACCTCGCGGTCACAGTCACGCCACCACCTGAGTTGCCTGGGTTGTCGGAGGAACCGCGGCGGACTTTAGGCCCCTTGATTTCTCCGACCTGAAACCCACCGGGGGACGGGGGGGACGGCGGACGGGGGCCGGGGCCGGTGAACAGGGGGGACGCCGCTGCCCCCTCCCCCGGGGGCCTTCCCTCCAGGCCGGCTGCCCGGGGCAGGCCCCAACGGGGGCCCCGCGCCCGGGGGCTCATTAAAGGAAGAGCGGGAGGCCGGGTGCTTCTCCTGCGCGCCGAGTGGGAAGCCGAGTCCCGGCCGACACCGACGAAACTTCAGGGTTCGGAGCTTTCTTCCGATGGGGAGGCCGTGTCGGACTCCGCGAAGCTTCTGCGTGCCTGCCCCGGGCTCTCCGAGCTCGTGATGCGCATCGACCGCGTCGCCCTGGCCGCGCGCACGACCGTGCTGATCCAGGGGGAGTCGGGCGCGGGCAAGGAACTGGTCGCGCGGGCGATCCACGAACTTTCGTCGCGCCGCGGCGGACCCTTCGTGGCCCTCAACTGCGCCGCGCTGACCGAGGGACTGCTGGAGGCGGAGCTTTTCGGCTACGGACCCGGCGCCTTCACGGGGGGCGACCCCCGCGGTCGGACCGGTCTGCTGGAAGCGGCCGAGGGCGGAACCCTGGTGTTCGACGAGATCGGCGAGCTGGCCCCGGCCCTGCAGGCCAAGCTGCTGCGGGCGCTGCAGGAGCGCGCCTACCGCCGGGTGGGCGAGACCCTCGAACGGCCCTTCGACGTGCGCATCGTGGCCGCGACCCACCGGGATCTGGCCCGGGAGGTGGCCCAGGGGCGCTTCCGGGAGGACCTCTTCTACCGGCTCAACGTGCTTTCCCTGGGTGTGCCGCCCTTGCGGGCGCGCACCGAGGACGTGTTGCCCCTGGCGCGGCGCTTCCTGGCCCGGGCGGCGGCGGAATTCGGGACTGGGGCGCGGGAGCTGTCCGGCGCGGCCCTCGCGGCCCTCGAGCGCCACCCCTGGCCCGGCAACGTCCGCGAGCTGGAGCACGCCGTGCAGCGGGCGGCCCTGCTGTCGAACGGCCCCACGATCGAACCCGCCCACCTGGAACTGGGTCCGACGGCCCCCGGGGGCGCACCGCTGGCCCAGGTGGACGTGCTGCCGCTGGGGGACCGTTCCCTGCGCGCGGTGGAGCAGACCCTGATCCGCCGGGTGCTGGAAGAGTCCTCGGGAAACCGCTCGCGGGCCGCGAGCGTGCTCGGGATCAACCGCACGACCCTCTACGCCAAGCTCAAGGCCTACGGCATCGCGAGCTGATTCGTCCTGGACCTGGGAAGAAAGTGCGCGCCGCAGGGCCGCCGCCCGCAAGGGATTCCCGGCAGGGGCCGACAAGGGCGCTTGGCCGGAAGTTTGCGCGAACGAGACCGACGACACGCCACCCGCACCACGAACGCCACGAGGAACCTGGACATGCAAACGACCCCCCAAGAAGCCCAGGCCCGGACCTTCGGGCAGCCCGAGCTCGGTCTGACCATGACGCAGATCCTCAAGAACCCTCTGGCGGCGTTGCGCGCCAGCATGGAGAGCCTCGCCAAGGACCTGCCCGCGGACGATCCGCGGTCCGAACACGTCCGATCCGCCCTGGGCGAAGTCCTGCGGCTCTCGCGGGGCGTCCAGGACCTGGTGGACTACGCCGCGCCGCGGGACATCAAGCCGCTGGTCTGCTCCAGCGACGAGCTCCTGTTCAGCACCCTGCGCATGCTGCCCGATCCGCTGCGCAACCGCGTGCGCCTGGCCCGCCCCACCGAGGCGCAGAATCTTCGCGTCGACGGGCCCCAGTTGTGCATCGCGCTGCGGCACCTGGCCGAGTACGCCCTGGCGACGACGCGCGGCGAGGTGCTGCTGGGTGCCCGCGAAGAACTGGGCGCCGTGCTCTTCACCCTGACCGGCGAAGCCTCGCCCGAGGCGGCCGCGGGGTCCCTGCACATCGACCTGAGCCTGCACCTGGCCGGCCGCGACATCCCGCGCATGGGAGGCACGCTGACGCTTCAGCGCTCGGCCCGCGGCGCCACCTGCATCCAAGTGGCCTTTCCGGCCCACGCCGGCGGAGCGACGCGCCCTTGAAGACCGAATCGACCATGACCACCCGCTGGTGCGCCGAGGGCCCCGCGGATCTCGAGGGCGCGGCCCAGGCGGTGCGCGGACTGCTCGCGCTGCTGCTCGTTCAGGGCTTCGCCCCGGCGGCCCGGGCCCGGGTCGGCACGGCCGTGGCCGAGGTCCTGGAGAACGTCGTCCGGCATGCCTACCCCGATCCGTTCCGTGACGAGGGGACCTTTCGACTGGAGGCGCGCGTCGAGGGCCCGCGCCTGTGGGTCGAGATCTCGGACGAGGGCGTCGGGTTCGACGCCACTCGCTTCGGCGAACGCTCGAAACTCGATCCGGCCCGCTCGGGGCTCGCCCGCGCGCGCGCGCTGGCCGAGGGCCTCGGCGTCGCCAGCCGCCCGGATCGCGGCTCGACGGTGATGCTCGAATTCACCGCATCCAGCGCCGTGTTCGGCGACGAGCGCGGCATCGACCTGTCGGAGAACGACTTCCTGGAGCCCGCCCTGGCGCGTCGCCTGCTGGAGCAGGTGCGCGAAGGATCCGACGGCAGGGGATTCCAGCTCTCTCCCGCGCTGGCCGTGTGCGTCGGACGACTGCTCTCCGCCCCGCGCGCGGCTTCCACTCTCCTGGCGAACACGGGGCAATGACCATGGCCGGCGACGACTCGCAACTCGACGAGAACGAGGACCTGTTCAACTTCGACGCCCTCGACCAGGCGACGCCGGGGTCGGGCCCGGGTTCCGCCAAGGCACAGGCCGCTCCGGCGCCCGCGCCGCCCTCCGCCGACAAGGCCATGTCGCGCGGCCACGGGGCCTCGGCCCGCCCCGTCGACCAGGAGGCGCCCAAGGCGAAGTCCGCGGCGAGCGCCGCCCCCTCGCGGAGCGCGCCCCAGAAGCCCGTCGACGACCACGGACCGATCCCGGCCACGCCCCGCTCGGCGCGGGCGGCCGCGCGCGCAAACCGGGGCGCCGCTCCGGTGGAAGTGGCCCGACCGGGCGCCGTGGAGCTGGCCGAGGGCCCCCGCACCCGGGCCGCGGAGTCCGGCGAGCGCGTCCGGGACACAGCCTCGCGGGCGTCGAACACGAAACACCGGCCGCGGGCGCTGAGCCAGATCCTGCTCGCCTGCGCCGTGCTCGGCAATCTGGCCCTGGTGGGCGTTGTCTGGCGCTCCATGAAGGACATGAGCGCCGCCCTGGTGCGCGACGAAGCGCCCGCGACTCGCTCCACCGGCCACGACGAGGAGCACCTCGTCGCCCCGCCCAAGCACGCCTCCCCAGACGCTCCGGTGAGGCGCGCGCCCGAGATCGAGCCCATCGGATCCGCGGAACCCCACGGGACGGCCCCCGATCCCCAGGAGGGCGAACTCGCCCTGGAGACCGCCGCCGAGGAGATCCGCCTCGGCGAATTCGAACGGGCCCGGGCACGGCTCTACTCGCTGCTTTCGGTGCTCGACCGTTTCGCCCCGACCGAGCGCTCGGGGCTCGCCTCCCGTGCCCAGGTGCTGGTGGCGGACTCCTACCGGGCACAGGCCGACGCGCTGGAACGCCAAGTGGCGGGCTTCGTGCCCGCCGACGGAAGCCCGCCGCCCGCCGCGCCGGATCTCCCCCACAAGGAGCAGCACCTGTGAGGCACACGAGCTTGATTCTTTCCGCGGCCCTGGTCCTCTTGACCGGGCTTTCCGGCGGCACGACGGCCCGGGCCCAGGAGGGCGCCACGGCCCTGGTTTCCACCGTGCAGCGCGAGAGCGAGTGGTTCTGCTCGATCTCCGCCCCGCGGACCTCGCTGCGCGGCATCGTCGAGCAATTGGCCCACAGCATGCAGGTGGACATCGAGGGCCTCGACCAGCTCTCCCCCACCGCGCTGGTCACCGTCGAACTGCGCGACCGCCCCGTGACCCAGGCGCTGGAGTGGATGCTGGGCGCCGCCGGACTGCGCTCGCGCTGGCGCACGGGCGTGCTGCAGATCCAGCCGATCCTGCCCGCCTCTCCGACTCCCGACGAGCTGCGCGACTGCGCCCTGGCGGCCTACACCGGCGCCCTGCGCGCGTTCCCCGACGCCACCGCGGGCGCCCAGGCCGCCTTCGCCAAGGCGCTGATCTTCGAAACCCGCGGCAACGACTCGCAGGCCATCGGGGCCTACGACTCCCTGGTGCGCGCCTTTCCGCAGTCGCTGCAGGCACCCGAGGCCTTGATCCGGGCGGCGCGGATCCTGTTCCGAATCAAGGACCACGAGGGCGCCGCGGCTCGCTACGCCGACCTGTTGCGCATGTCGCTGCACAGCCCGTTCACGGAAGAAGCCCGCCTGGGCTTCGCCCGGAGCATGGCGTTCAAGGGCGAGTTCCGGACCGCCCTGCGGCTCCTGTCGGCCCTGGAGACCTCCACGCCCGCGCTGACCCGGCTGGACCTGCACCAGCGCCTCTTGGTGCGCGCACGCTGCCTGCTGGGCGAAGGCAACGCGGCCGGCGCCCGGGCCCTGCTGCGGGAATCGGAAAACGGCGGGCTCGAGGAGGAGCTGCAGCTCGATTTCGCCGAGCTCAGCGCGCGCTCCCTGCCCCTGGATGCCCCGCCCGAATACGCCGCCACCGTCTGGCTCAAGTACGCGCAGCAGGCCGAGGGCGAGGACCGCGCCGCCGCCGCCGCCGAGAGCGCGCGCCTGACGCGCCTTGCGGGCGACGAGCTGGGCGCCCTGTGGATCGATCGCTGGGCCGAGGTCAACGGGATCGGGGGCGCGACCCGCGCCCACGCCGATGCGGCCCGCGAGGCCCTGGGCCTGGAAGCCGCCAGCCTGGGCGCCAACCCGCTGCTGGAACGCCTGGGCCGCGCGGAGCGCCTGCTGCGCGCCCAACTGTGGCAGGAGGCCCAATCGGCCTTCGAATCCCTGCGCGTCAAGCTCGACGGCATGGACGAAGCCATGCGTCTGCGGTTGTTCGTGGGTCTGGCGAACGCCCTCGACGGCCGCGACGACACCGACCGCGCCATCGCCACCCTGCGCGAAGGCTTGGAGAGCGTGCGCGGCGAGGAACACCGCCGCGAACTGTTCTTGGCCGCGGGCTCGATCTTCGAAAAACGCGAGCGCATCGACGAAGCCATCGATGCCTACCGGGGGAAACTGTGATGCGCCGACGCATGATCATCCGGCCGGCGTTCTGCCTGGCCCTGGCCCTTCCGGCGCTGGCCCTGCGGGGAGACGAGCGCGAGTTCCAGCGCGAGAAGCTGGTGCGCACCGTGGGCTCCCTGGCGACCTACCAGGACATCGAGCGCACGCTGGGCGCCAAGGGGCCCGATGCACCGGAGACGCAGGCGGCCATCGCCGAGCTCCTGCGACTCTCCGAACCCGGGCCCGCCGACCCCGCCCGCGCCGAGGTGACCATCGAGGATCTGCGCTTCCGGATCAACGAGCTGCAGGAGATCCTCGACGCTCGGGAAAGCCTGGCTCCAGAGGCGCCGGTCCGGTCCACGGGGGCGCGCTCCCAAGCGCCCCAGGTCTCGGTGCTGCCGACTTCCATGGAAACCCACGGCGCGCCCGCGGAGCCGGCTTCCGCGGCCTCCGGGGAGAAGCCCCCGGCGCCCAAGGAGTTCATCGCCGATCGCAAGCGGCTCGGTCGCGCCTGCTGGCGCGGCGGCCGCTACCAGGAGGGCGTCCTGGCCCTCGAGTCGCTCGCGGGCGATCCCCAAGCCGACTACTGGCGAGCCCGTTGCCTGGAGAAGCTCGGTCGCCCCACCGAGGCCGTGGCGCTCTACCGCGCGGTGATCGAATTGGCGCCCCAAACGCCCGAGGGCCGCAGCGCGCGAGAGGACTGCGAGTTCCTGGAGTGGACCATCGCCCGGGGATTGGTGAAACAACCGTGAGCCACGCCCACGCACAAGTGCTCGGACAGGAGCCCGACCAGGCCGAGTTGGCCCAGGCGGTCGAACAGCTCTCGCGCATCAGCGCCGAGCTGCTCTCCAGCTATCGGGCCCTGGAAGCCCGCGCCGCCGCCGTGGAGGCCGAGCTGGCGCGCGCCAACGCCGAGATCGAGCGCCTGCATGGTCTCGACAAGCTCGCCGCCCTGGGAAACATGGCCGGGGGCATCGCCCACGAGCTGCGCAACCCCATGAACGCCGCCAAGGGCTTCGCGGGCCTCCTGGCCGCGCGCCTGGAGCCGGAGACCAAGGAACAACGTTGGGCGGCCCTGATCGTCCAGGGCATGGCCGAGGCCGACGACATCCTCGGGAACCTGCTGTCCCTGGCGCGTCCCGAGCGCCTGGTGCCCGAGACCATCGACGGCATCGAGCTTTGGCGTTCGGCCCTGGAGGCCGTGTTCGGCGACCCGCAGCTGGCCGCCGGGCGCGAACGCTGGCGAATCGGGTTCACGAGCTCCCCCGCCCCGCTGCCGGCCTTCGTGGGCGACCGCATCAAGCTGCGTCAAGCCCTGCGGAACCTCGTGGCCAACGCGCTGGAAGTCCAACCCCAGGGCGGCGCCGTCGCGGTGCGCCTGGAACTCGAGGCCGGACGGGTTCGCTTCACGGTGGAGGACGCGGGTCCGGGCCTGGAGCGCGAGCTGGAGGCCAAGGTTCTCGAGCCCTTCTTCACCACGCGAGCCGAAGGCACCGGCCTCGGCCTCGCGTTCGTTCGACAAGTCGCCGAACTCCACGGCGGCCAGATCGAGGTCCAAGGCCGCGCCTCCTCACTCGGGGGCGCGCGCTTCGTCTTTTCTTTCCCCCTGATCCGCTCCTGAGTCACGAGATGCCCATCCAACACATTCTGGTCGTCGACGACGACCAACTCTCGCGCACGTTCCTGGTCGAAGCCGTCCAAACCCTGGGCTACCGCACTTCCGTGGCGAGCGGCGGGGAGGAGGGGTTCTCCCTGGCCCAGTCGGCCCACCCCGACCTCGTGATCACCGACCTGCGCATGCCCGGCACGGACGGGCTCGCGCTGGTCAGGAAATTGCACGGGGCCCTGCCCGACCTGCCGACCGTGCTGTGCACCGCCCACGGCTCCGTGGAGGCGGCCGTGGAGGCGATGAAGGAAGGCGCCAGCGACTTCCTGCTCAAGCCCGTCTCCCACGAAGCCCTGTCGATGGTGATCCAGCGCATCGACCGCCAGCAGCGCCTGGAGCGGGAGAACCGCTACCTGCGCACGGCCCAGTGCGAATCCCAGCCGGAAATCGTGGCCGAGAGCGCCTCCATGGCCGAGACCCTGCGTTCGGCCAAGAAGCTGGCGCGCTCCAAGGGCACGGTCCTGATCACCGGCGAGAGCGGCACGGGCAAGGAACGCATCGCCCACCTGATCCACCGCGAGAGCCCGCGGGCGGCGGGCCCCTTCATCCGGGTCAACTGCGCCGCCCTGTCGGAGACCCTGCTGGAGAGCGAGCTGTTCGGCCACGAGCGCGGAGCCTTCACCGGCGCGCACAAGCTGCGCGAGGGCCGCTTCGAGCTGGCGGACGGCGGCACGCTGCTGCTCGACGAACTGGGCGAGATCTCCCCCGCCCTGCAATCCAAGCTGCTGCGCGTCCTCGAGGAAGAGGAATTCGAACGCGTCGGCGGCACCTCGACCTTGCGCGTCGACGTGCGCGTGGTGGCCACCACCAACCGCGACCTGGCGGCCGAGGTCAAGCAGGGCAACTTCCGCGAGGACCTGTTCTACCGCCTGCACGTGCTGCCGCTGCACCTCGCGCCCTTGCGCCAGCGCACCGACGACATCCTGCCCCTGGCACGGCACTTCCTGGCCCACTACGCCCGGTTGCACGGCATGAGCGAGCCGACTTTCACGCCGGCCGCCGAGGCCCAACTGCGGCGCTGGACCTGGCCCGGCAACGTGCGCGAGCTGGAGAACGTGGTCCAGCGCGCCGTGGTCCTGAGCCAGGGCTCCCAGGTGGACGTGGCCGACCTGGTGTTCGGCCGCCCGTCCCAGCCCACGCCGCTGGCGAGCGTCGAGGGCGGCTCCGCCGGGACCTCCAGCCTGGCGAACCGCCTGCTGGAGGACATCGAGCGCGAGGCGATCCTCGCCACGCTGGCCTGCTTCAACGGCAACAAGACCCAGGCCGCCAAGCGCCTCGGGGTCTCGTCGCGCACGCTGGTCAACAAGATGAAGCGCTGGCGCGCCGAGGGACGCGTGGCCTGACCATGAACGTCGGCTCCACGGACCAGGCGCTCCTGCTGCGCATGCTCGACGCGACCTCCAAGCGTCGCGACGTGCTGCTGTCCAACCTCTCGAACGCCGAAACCCCGGGGTTCCAACGCCGGGTCGTGCGCTTCGAGGACATGTTGACCGCGGCCTTCCGCCGCGGGAGCGACCTGACCCAGGTCAAGCCCGTGGTGGAGATCGACGCGGCGGCCCCCGCCGGCGACGACGGCAACACCGTCAACATGGAGCTGGAGCTGGGCGAGCTGCGCGAGAACCGACTGATGTACGAAACCTACACCGCCATCCTCGGCGCACAGTTCGAACTGATGCGCGCGTCGATCGAGAGCGGTCGCTGACCGCCCAGGAGTCCCCCATGACGAGCATCGACAAGTTCTTCTCCGGCATGCGCGCGGCCGCCAGCGGCATGGCGGCCGAGCGCCTGCGCGTGGACACCGTGGCGCGCAACATCGCCAATGCCAACACGACGCGCACCCCCGAAGGCGGTCCCTACCGCCGGCAGCTGGTGCACTTCGGGCCCCTGCTGCAGCGTGCCGCCGACGGTCGCCAGGAAGTGGTCGGCGTTCGCGTGCTCAAGGTCGCCGCGGACGAAGTGACGCCCTTGCCGCGCATCTTCGATCCCTCCCACTCCGATGCCGACGGGCAAGGCTACGTCACGCTCCCCAACGTGAATCCGGTCATGGAAATGGCCGACCTGATCGCCGCCACGCGCGCCTACGAGGCCAATGTCTCGGCCCAAGAGCAATTCGTGGCCATGGCCGAGCGCGCCCTGCGCCTGGTCCAGTCCTGACCCAACCCCCTGAACCGGCGCCACCATGATCCACGGAGTCGCGAGCGGAGCGAGTGCGGCCCAGGCCACCATCGAGGCGGCCATGCGGGCCCACGAGGCCGCGTCGAAGCGCATCGAGGCCCAGATGTCCGCGGCCGGCGGGGGCCCCGGGGCCCTGCAGGGCGCCCCGGACGCGGCGGGCGACTTCGCCAAGCTCCTGGGCAACGGGCTGCGCGCGGCCAACGCCGAGGTGGTCCAGGTGGACAACCTCCCCGCGGACATCCTGGCCGGCAAGGTCACCGACTTCCACGAGATCGCCGCCCGGATCAAGCAGTCCGAGCTCACGTACAAGTTCGCGCTCGAAGTGCGCAACAAGCTGATCGACGCCTACCGCGAAACCATGCGCATGAGCGTCTGACGCTCACGCATAGGAACCCCACATGGCCACGGACCTGAAACAAATCTCCCAGTCCCTCAAGGACGCGTCGCCGCGCACGCGCATGGTCGCCATCGGCGGTGCGTTGCTGGTGGCCGCGGTGATCGCCGTCTCGAGCTTCCTCGCCTCGCGGCCCCACTTCGTGCTGCTGCATGCGAAGGTGGACGACACCGAGCGCGTGGCCGTCGAGAAGGCTCTGGCGGCCGCCAACATCCGCTATCGCATCAGTCAACCGCCCGGCCCCTACGTGATCGACGTGGACGAGGCCCACTTCTACGAGGCCCAGAACGCGGTGGCCACCGCGGGTGCCATGCAGCGCGCCTCCTCGGGCATCGACACGGGTGCCGGGGGCGCCAGCACGATCTTCATGACCGCCGCCGAACGCGCCCAGACCATGCAGAAGCGCGAATGGCAGGAGCTGGAGAACCAGTTGGGCTGCCTGGACTTCGTCGCCTCGGCCAAGGTGACGACTTCGGTGGCCGACAACTCACCCCTGCGTGCGCGCAAGCCGGTGACCGTGTCCGTGACCCTGGCCCTGCGCGGTCAAACGGACCTGACGCCGGAACAGGCCGAGAACGTGGCGCGCATCGTGCGCTACCGCTTCGACGTGCCCGCCGAGAACGTGGTGGTCACCGACCAGCGCGGGCGCACGCTGTTCGCGGGCGAGGCCTCGGGCTCGAACCACGGCCTGCCGACGCTGGACCGCAGCGAGTACGCGCGGACCTACGAGCACGCGTTGGAGACGAAGGCCAACGAAGCCATCAGCCGCGCCTACGGCCCCAACAAGGGCTACGTGACCCTGGCCAGCGAATGGGACTTCGACCTGCGCACGATCGAATCCGACGACGTGCAAGCCAAGGGCGCCCTGGTCGAGGACGAGAAGACCGAAACCGTGACCCCGGCGGGCTCGGCGGCGGCCGGCGCCGGCGGCGCGGCGGGCACCGCTTCGAACATCGCCGTGGAGACTCCCCCGCAGCCCAACGGCACGCCGGGTACGGCCTCCCCCTCGACGCCGGCGGCCACCAGCACCGAACAACGGCGCCGCTACGAGACCGGTCGCACGAAGACGCGCACGGTGCACAGCACGCCCACCTTGGAGCGCCTGTCCGTCTCCCTGGTGCTCGACGAGAGCCTGGCGGCCAAGCGCGACGAAATTTCCAAGCTCGTCGAGGCCCTGGTGGGCTTCGAGGAGGCGCGCAAGGACGTGCTGCGGGTCAGCACCACGGCGATCGCCGTGCCGGAGACCGTCGGCGCGGACGGCACCCCGGGCTCCGAGCCCGTGGCCATGAATGACGGCCCGTCCCCCACCATGAAGCTGCTCTTGGAGCACGGCATCGAGTTCATGGCCGCGGCGGTCTTCCTGTTCATCGCCCTCAAGGCCCTCAAGGGCGCGCGACGCGGCTCTGGTTCTGGATCCGGCGCGCTCCAGCCGGCCGCGGCGGGCGCGGGTGCCCGGGGCGCGAGCGCGGGCGCAGAGGGCGACGAGATCGAAGCCGATCCCGAGCTCTTGGCCCGGGCCAAGGTCGAGGAACTGGTGCGTTCCGACCCGCGCCGCGTCGGTGAGATCCTCTCCCGCTGGGCGACGGAAACCACCAAGACTGCAGGTTCGAGCCGATGAGCGACCCCAACCAACGCAACGGGGCGGAACAGGTCGCCGCGTTCCTGCTGACCCTGGACAAGGACGGCGCCGCTTCCGTGCTGCGCCACCTCGATCCCACGGTGATCGTGGAGGTCGTCGAGGCCATGGGCGACGTGGACGCGGCTGCCCTGGCGCCCGACGGCGTGCGCGAGCTGTACAAGCGCATCGTGCTGGACCTGAAGCGGCCCGGCGGCGTGCGCCGTCGCTCGGCCCACGAGCTCAAGCAGATGATCGAGCAGACGCTCGGCCGCGAGCAGGCCGGCGCGGTGTTCGAGACCATCAACAAGCGCCTGCAGCAGGAGCGCCCCTTCCTGGCCCTCGAGAAGGAGCCCTCCCACGCCATCTCGGCCGTGCTGGCCGAGCAGTCCGATGCGGTCGTGGCCCTGGTGCTCGCGCACCTCGATCCCTCGCTCTCGGCGGACGTGCTCTCGAGCTTCCCTGCCGAGCGCGGCACGGAGATCGTGCGCCGCATGGCGACCCTGATCCCCCCGGGCATCGAGACCCTGCTGGCCATCGCCGACGACCTGCTGCCCCTGGTCCGGCAGTCGGCCAATGCGCCGATCCCCCTGGAGCGCTCCGTGCGCCTGCGCACCGTCGCCGACATGCTCAACCGCACCAAGGGCGACACGGAAAAGGTCGTGCTGGAGAGCCTCGACGAACAGGACAGCGGCATGGTCAAGGAAATCCGCGAGTACATGTTCACCTGGGACGACCTGGCCACGGTGGAACGCCGCGCCATGCAGAAGATCCTGACCTCGGTGGACACGCGCACGCTGGCCATCGCCCTGAAGGGCTCGGGCAAGCGCGTCGAGGAGAACATCATCGGCAACCTGTCCGAACGGGTGCGCGTGATGATCGCCGACGAGCGCGAACTGGCCGGCCCCCTGCCCATGGCCGAGGTGCAGAAGTCCAGGGACGAGATCATGAACGCGGTGCGCACCCTGATGGAGTCGGGCGAATTCCGCCCCTCGCGCGGAGGCGAAGAACTTGTCGCCTGAACCCGAGCGCCTGCACGCGGCGCCGCTCTCCGCGCGGATCGCCGAGGGCGGTCTGGACGACGCCCTGACGCGTCTTCTGGCCCGTCGCGAGCGCGAAGCCTGGCAGCGGGGCCTGCAAGCCGGCCGTTCCGCGGCCCTGCTCGAGGCCGTCCAGCAGCTGGACCTGGCCGCCGCCCGCTTCGATGCGGCCACGGTGGCCCGCGACGCCGCCCTGGCCGCCGACGTGGTGGACCTGGCCCTCGCCATCGGCTCCGAACTGGCCCGCTGCGAGATCCGCGCCGGCCGCCACGGCATCGAGGCCATCGTGCGCGAGACCCTGGCCGCCTCCAACGTGGGCCGCGGAGCCTGCAAGGTGCACCTCTCCCCCAGCGATGCGGAACTGCTGGCCGCCGTTCCCTTCCGGGCGGCGACGGTGATCGAGTCCGACATCGACGTGCCCCCCGGCTCGGTTCAGGTGGAAACGCCCCAGGGCCTCCTGGTGCGCGACCTGGCCGCCGCCATCGCTTCCATCGGCGCCCGCCTGCGGGAGGAGATCCAAGCATGATGTCCCTCGATCGAGCCCGCGCCGCGATCCGCGAAGGCGGCCGCCCCTTCTGGCGCGGACGCGTGGAACTCGTTTCCGGCGTCATGGTCGAGGCGGTCGGCGCACCGGCGGCCATCGGCGAGATGTGCCGGATCGAGCGCCCCGGCGGCGGCGGCGTGCTGGCCGAGGTGGTCGGCTTCCGCGGCTCCTCGACGCTCCTGATGCCCCACGGGGAGCTTTCGGGCATCGCCCCCAAGCAACCGGTCGTGGCCCTGGGTCGACAGTTCTCGGTGCCGGTCGGCGACGACCTCCACGGCCGCGTGCTCGACGGCTTCGGAGAGCCCCTCGACGGCCTGGGCCCGGTGCAGACCCGCGAACTGCGGGGCGTGCGCTCCGCGGCCCCCCTGCCCATGTCCCGCCCGGCCATCGACGAACCCATGGCCACCGGCGTGCGCGCCATCGACGGCACCTGCCTCCTCGGCCGCGGCCAGCGCCTGGGCATCTTCGCCGGTTCCGGCGTGGGCAAGTCGTCCCTGCTGGCCCAGATCGCCCGCGGAACCGATGCCGACGCCATCGTGGTCGCCCTGGTGGGCGAGCGCGGTCGCGAGGTCAAGGGCTTCGTGGACGAGGTGCTCGACGCGGAAACGCGCGCCAAGTCCGTGGTCGTGGTGGCCACGTCCGATCGGCCGCCGATCGAGCGCTTCCTGGCCCCCTTCGTGGCCGTGACGATCGCCGAAGCCCAGCGTGATCGCGGCCGCAACGTGCTCCTGGTGATGGACTCGGTCACGCGCTTCGCCGCCGCCTCCCGGGAAATCGGCCTGGCCGCCGGCGAACCGCCCACGGTCCGCGGCTATCCGCCCAGCTTCTTCGCCACGGTGCCGAAGCTCGTCGAACGCATGGGCCGCACGGCCAAGGGCTCGATCACCGGCATCCTGACGGTGCTGCTGGACCAGGACGACCCCAACGATCCGGTGTCCGACACGCTGCGCGGGCTCCTGGACGGCCACGTGTACCTGTCGCGCGAGCTGGCAAGCCGCGGGCACTTCCCCGCCATCGATGTTCTGGCCAGCCTGTCGCGCTTGATGCACGGCGTCGCCGCCGGCGGCCACCGGCAGGCGGCGGGCCGGCTGCGGGAACTCCTGGCCGTGCACCGCGAGGGCCGCGATCTGGTGGAAATCGGCGCCTACAAGGCCGGCACCAACCCGCGCCTCGACGAAGCGCTCTCGCTGATGCCCGCCATCGACGCCTTCCTGCGCCAGCCGGTCGGCGAACTCACGCCCCTGGAAACCACGGTGGCCCTGCTCGACAGGATCGCCGGGCGCGCCGGAGGCCGTCCGTGAGCCGCTTCCAGTTCCGTCTGGGGCGCGTCCTGGGCGTGCGCCGGGTCGAGGAGGAAATCGCCCGCGGCGACTGGCTCGAAGCCGAGCACGCCGCCGGCCGGGCCGAGGAAACCGCCCGCCGAGCCCAACTCGCCGTCGAAGAGGCGCGTTCGCGGCTGGCGGCCCTGCAGTCGCGTCCGGAGTTGCAGGCGGCCGAAGTGCTCCTGGAACAGGACCAGCTGGACCGCCTGCGGGAACAGTGGGTCCAACGCACCATCCAGGCCAGCCGCCTGCGTCGGGACGCGGAACGCCTGCGCCAGGTGATGGCCGAGCGGCGGGTCCGGGTCAAGGGCCTGGAAACCCTGGAGGACCGCGCCCGGGGCCAATGGCGGGCCGAAAACGAGATCCGTGCCAACCAGGAACTCGACGAACGGGGGGATCGCAGGAACTCCTCGCCCTGGAATGCCGGAGTAGCCGATGAATCCCGCGCCACGCGCGGATCGTGGAACTGAACCATGAACAAGGTCGCAACCATCTCCCTGTCCGCCATCGGGCTGTCCGCGTTGTTCGCGGTGGCCTTCATCGGCTTCGCCAAGGTCAACGGAGCGCCGCTGCACACGCTGCCCGTGATCGGGTCCCTGTTCCCCGAGGAGGCCGGTGAACACGGCACGGACGAACACGGCACCGCCCCCGAGACGGCCCACGGCGAAACACCGCCGGCCGGCGATCCCCATGGAACGCCGGAGAGCGGCCACGGGACCGAGGCGCCGCACGGCGCCCAGCCCGCCCACGGCGACGAGCACGCCGCCGACCCGGCGGCGGGCCACGGGGAGACCGTCGCTGCCGCGGGGCACGGCGGGCACGAAGCGCCCCCCAAGCCCGACGTGGGTGTCCGGAACGTGCAGGCCGGCGTGTTCGGCATGCTCGACGGCGACGCGCTCTACGGGCAAGACGAATTGCGCACCCTGGCCGATTCCCTGCGCGCCAAGAACCGCACCGCCGATCAGCGCCTCGCCGACCTCGATCGGCGCGAGGAGCTCCTGCAGGACCGCCTGACCGCCCTCGAAGAACGCCGACGCACGCTGGAGGACTTCGCCAAGCAGCTCGAGTCCCGCGAACGCGAGGTGGCCGCCCGCGAGGCCGAGGCCGGTCGCGACGACACCGTGGCCGAGGGCGGCGGGCTGCGGGCCCTTCCCGCGGGCGAGCTCGCCTCGTTCTTCGCCGAGGGCGAAACGGAAGTGCTCGTCCAGCGCCTGGCGGGCTTCACCGCCGCCGACACCGCCGAGATCCTGGCGCGCCTGACCCCGGCCCGCGCCAAGGAGCTGCTGGACGCCCTGCCCAGCGCTCGCTGGCGCGAATGCGCCGAGGCCTACGCCCTGGCCGTGCAGAAGGCCGCGCAGCCTCCCCCGCCCGCCCCGCAGCAGTAGGCGGCGCGGTCCCGCGCATCCCTGGCCGTCCCGGTCGGGGGATTCCCCCGGGTTCCAACCCTGGGAATCGCCGCTTCAGCGGGCCGCCGCGGGGGGTCGATAGTCGGACCAGCTCGGACGTCCCCCGTCCGCGCGCCCGGCCCCTCGTATCCCCGCCATCCCCATGGACCTCTCGACCATTCTCGGTTTCGTGCTCGGACTCGGGCTCATCGCGTGGTCGATGATGCACGGGGGCGGCTTGGCGGGCCTGGCGCTCTTCGTGCACGTGCCGGCCTTCATGGTCGTGTTCGGCGGCAGCCTCGCGGCGGTGATGATCCACTTCCGCATCGAGGACGTGAAGATGCTCGCGAAGGTGATGCTGCGCACCTTCCTCTACCCGATCCCGTCGCCCACGGCGGAGATCGATCGGATCATCGAGTACACCAACCTGGCGCGCAAGGAAGGCCTCCTGGCGCTGGAGTCGAAGCTGCGCGAGGTGGACGACAAGTTCTTCGCCAAGGGCATTCAGCTGGTGATCGACGGCTTCTCCGCGGAAACCGTGCGCGAGATCCTCGAAGTGGACGCCGAGGTCGAGAAGCAGCGCCACGCCAACGGCAAGAAGATGCTGGAGCAGTTCGGCACCGTTCGCACCGGCCTTCGGGATGGTGGAAACGCTGATCGGCCTGGTGCAGATGCTTTCCAACCTGTCCGACCCCTCCAAGATCGGCGCGGGCATGGCCGGCGCCCTCGTGGGCACGTTCTACGGCGCCTTCGCGGCCAACATGTTGTTCATGCCCATGGCGGGCAAGCTCGACGTGCGCGCCAAGCAGGAATACCTGCTGCGCGAGTTGATGATCGCCGGGATCATCGCCATCCAGTCCGGCGAGAAGCCCCAACTGATCCGCGAGAAGCTCAAGGGTTTCGTGGCCCCGGCGTTGCGCGAGTCCGTGGGGAGCTAGGTCCCGTGGCCAAGAAACACGCCGAGGAACCGGGCGGTGGCGAAGGCTGGCTCGTCAGCTATTGCGACATGATCTCGCTGCTCGTGACGTTCTTCCTGATGATGATGACGTTCTCCACGTCGTCGAAGGGCGACATCAAGAGCGCTGGCGTCGGCATCCTGAAGGGACGCGGCGGCGTGTTCCCCAACTTGACCGGCTATCCCGCGGGAGATGCGCCTCCGGAGCCGATCCTCAACACCATCGCCAGCGCCCTCGAAGCCCAGCGCGGCGTGGGCGGGCTCGAAAACGCGCTGGCCCTGACGCCCGAGTTGGACGGCCTGACAATCCAGTTCGGAGAGGACTGCTCCTTCCTGCCCGGCTCGGCGGAGCTGACGCCCAAGCTGCGCGAGATGCTGCAGTCGCTCGGCCGCGCCGTGCAGACCTACACCCACCTGATCGTGGTCGAGGGCCACACCGACGACCGCGTGCGCCCCACGGCCGACCATCCCGACGCCGAGGCCCTGAGCGCGGCCCGCGCCATCAGCGCCGCCCGCGTGCTGGTGGAGGCGGGGCGGCTGCCCCCGGACCTGCTGCAGATCGCCGGTCGCGGCAGCGAACGCCCGCGGCGCCCCAACGACACCGCCGTGGATCGCACGTGGAATCGCCGTGTGGAGGTGCGCCTCGTGGCGCTGGCCGCGCGCGGCGGCTCGGCCAATTTTGGAGCAGGCCGCTGAGGCACTGGACATGGCCGCCACCGAGCACGCCCACGGAACAGAGGCACCGCCGGACGCGGGCACGGACCACTCCCACGCCCCCCACGGGGCGGAGCACGCTCCGGCGTCCGCGGAAGGTCACGGGGGCCACGGGGAACACGGAGAGCACGGGGAACACGGGGCCAAGGGGGAACATGGAGGTCACGGGGGACACGGCGGCCACGGCGGCCACAAGGGGCACGACCACGAGCACGCTCACCACGGCCCGCCGCCCTGGCTGATTTCGTTCGGGGACATGATGACCCTGTTCCTGTGCTTCTTCATCATCCTCGTGACCATGGCCCCCACCCAGGACGCGGGGCTCACGGCCGCGGGCCTCGGCCCCTTCGTGGTGGCCCTGGAATCCAGCGGAATGGGCGGCGCCCTCGAGGGCGAGAAGCAGTTGCAGCGCGTCAACATGTACCGCGAACGCTTCGGCCTGGAGCCCCTTTCGGACGCCGAGTTCCTCGAAGGCCGCCTCGAGGTGCGCGACTCCCAGGAAATCGCCCAGTTGCTCAAGACCTCGCTGGTGCCCTTCGCCGAGATGCGCCAGCCCCTGGTGGCGCGCTTCGACTCCGATTCCGCCGAACTCACGGCCACGGCCAAGACCTATCTGGACGCGGTGGCCGAAACGCTGAGGCCCGGATACGGCCAGCTCCTGCTGCTGGAAGGCCGCGCCCTCGACGCCGGCCCGCGCTTCAGGAACTCCAACGCCTGGCTCGCCGTGGCCCGCTCCCAGGCGGTCAAGCGCTACCTGGTCGAGCAGCACGGCTTCGTGCCCCAACGCCTCGAGGCCCGCGCCTGGGCCACCGAGGATCCCTCCGATCCCAGCGAGCGTCGCTGCGTCGATGCCCGCCTCGTCGAACCCCTCCGCGATTCCTGAAACCACCAAGAGCCCCTCCCATGGCCGACAAAAAAGAAGCGAAGGACGCCAAAGGCGCCAAGGACGGCAAGGACGCCGCCGCGGAACCCGCAGCGTCGTCGAAGAAGAAGGGCCTGATTTTCGGGGCCGGAGGCGTCGTCGCCGCGCTCGCCTTGGCCTTCGCAGCCTCGCTGATGGCCGTGCCGAAGAAGGAGCACGTGCATCACCTCGAGGGGCCCTTCGTCGCCAAGCTCTCCAAGGACCAGATCCAGGCCAACCTGGCGCGCGCGGGCGGCAAGCGCTACGTGGCCATGCTGCTGCAGGCCGAGTACTACGCCTATTCCGAAGCCTACGTCCAAGGACGCCTCGGCGGCGGGGGCGGAGGCGGCGGCCACGGCGGCGGCGCGGGCGCCGAGGATCCGCTGTACCTGGCCATGCTCAAGGACGCCCTGCTGACCGTGGCCGGCACCAAGACGGCCGAGGAGATCACCGACACCGCCATGGTGGACGTGTTCCTGGAGGAAGTGCGCGAGGCCGTCGACCCGGTGCTGTTCCCGGTCTACATCGGCGACGCCACGACCCCCTACCAGCCCGACAAGCAGTCCGGGCTGAAGGTCGGCGAGGACCACATGCGCTCGACCATGCGCGGCCTGCTGCACGAGCACGCGATCAAGCTCGACGGCCCCGGGAAGACGATCGCCCTCGATGGCGGCTCGGCTGTCCCGTTCACCGAGCGCGACCGCAACCTCAAGCTGATCAACCCAGCAGGCGAATACGTCTACGTGGACTGCACCCTGGTGAACCCCAAGTTCAGCGGCAGCGTGCCGGTGGGCGTACCCGGCCGCGTGCGTCGCATCTTCAAGGACTCGCTGCTGGTTCAGTGACCGCCGTGAACGCCGCCCTCAAACCCGAAGAACTGGAGGCCGTGCTGGCCGCCGTGACGCCCAAGCCCGCGGCGCCCAGCGGCTCCGTGGCCCCGCGCGACTTCGCCCGGCCCCTGCGGCTGTCGCTGGATCAGCGCGAGGTCCTGCGCGAGTGCCTCACGCGCGCCCTGCCGAACCTGGAGCGCGAACTCTCGTCGGTGCTGCGGGCCCGGACCAAGGTGGGCCTGTCGGACGTGGACGAGATCGACGCCGAGCAGGCCGTCGAGCAACTGCGCATCCCCCTGGCCGCCGCCCCGTTCGCGGTGGCGGATCAGCCCTGTTGGATCGTGTGGGACAACGCCGCCGCCGTGACCGCCATGGAATTGGCCCTGGGTGCGCCCGAGGTGAAGGCCTCCGAGCCCCGCAAGCTGACTTCCGTCGAGAGCATGCTGTTCAAGCGCGTGGCCCAGACCGTGCTGCGCGAAGTGGCCCCCCTGCTGGAGATCAAGCCCGAGAATCTGCGGGTCGCCACGCTGCTGGAGGAACTCGGCAGTCCCCGCGACGTCGGGGAGCGCTTCGACCCGCGGCGCCTCCTGATCCTCCTGGAGCTCGAGCTGCCCACGGGCACCAGCACCCTGCGCCTCTACCTGCCCGCGCCCGCTTCCGAGGACGCCCTGGGACCCGCCTCCGGTGCCAAGGCCGCGCTGCCCGCGCACCTGGGCGCCGTGCCCCTGACCCTTTCCGCGCGCCTGGGGGCCGCCGACGTGCCCCTGGCCGACCTCCTGGCCCCCTCGAGGTGGGCGACGTGATTCCCCTGGGGGTGGCCACCTCCCAACCCCTGGAAGTCTGGGCCGAGGACCGCCCCTGGGCCCAGGCCCACCTGGGTGCGTCCGCGGGACACCTGGCCCTGAAACTCCACTCGGCCGGCGGATCTGCCGATCCGCTCTGAGACCACCACCATGAGCGACCAAGCCCAAAGCTCCCCCAGCGCGCCCGAGCGCGTCAACGTCTCGAAGACCGAGCTCGACGAACTGACCGGCGGCGCCGCCTCGGGTTCGCCCCTGGGCCTCGCCCAGCTGCTCGACGTCTCCGTGCGCGTCACGGTCGAAGTGGGCCGCGCGAAGCTGACCCTGGCCGACCTCGTGCAACTGGCTCCCGGCTCCCTGATCCAGCTCGACCGCGAGGCCCACGAACCCGTGGACATCCTGGTCAACGGCAAGGTCGTCGCCCGGGGCGAGATCGTGACCATCGACCAGAGCTACGGCGTGCGCATCACCTCGGTGTCGAAGGCCGGCTGATCCGCCGCGGGCGGACGGTTCCGACGCAGGCCCGCGGATCGCGGGTTCTGCAGGCACCGCAGCCGAAGGCCCCCGCAGTGCCGAGCTCTTGGCTCGAGCACCCTTCGACCCCATGCCACGCGAGCAAGGGCCTGGGGCCCGAGCGCCGTCGAATGACGCTCTGCGGCGCGCCGAGAGCGCCTCGAACCAAGAGAACCGCCGGTTGCGGCACCACCGCGTCCTCCCCCCCCGCTGCTGGGCGGCCATGACGGCGGGGTCGGGGGCACTCCTCGATCTCGAGCAAGTGCATGAACGAGCGCTTCCTTGCGATTCGGTACGGAGTCGAGTGACGTGATCCGAAGCAGCGGTCATTCGCCCGCGCTGCGCACGGCCGATTCGCCGGCACTCTTGGCCGATGACTCCGAATCGGTGCTACGGCAGCGACTCGAGTACGATGTCGATGATCAACGTCGCCTTGGGCGGGATCATCGGCGGCTTGCCGCCGAGACCGTAGGCCAGGTCGTAGGGCAGGATCAGCTTGCGCTTGCCGCCGACCTTCATGCCCATCACGCCTTCCTCCAGACCTTTCACCAACTTGTTCGGACCGATCACCAGCGGGGCACCCTTGTCGAGCGTGCTGTCGACCTTGGTTCCGTCGACGAGCCATGCCGTGTACTCGATCGACACCGCGTCCTTGGGTGAACTCGGCGCAGGCCCATTGCCGGGCTTGAGCTCGTAGTACTTCAATCCTGAAGGCAGCTGGGTCCAATCCCCGCTGACGGGCTCGCCTGGAAAGCGCGGGGTGTCCAGACGATTCGTGACCTTGCCGGTGCGAGCGTCCACCGAAATGCGGGACAGGCACTTGAGCGAGAAGACGTCGACCTCGAACGAGACCTGATCGCCGACGCGAACTGTCCTGGCGGAGTCGGCGAAGCCGTCGACTTCCTTCTGCGCGATCTCGATTGCCCTGGAGAGCTTGATCTCGAGCCCCTCGAGCCCCCTGGTCACGCTCGCAGGATCGGGCGGGATCGTCGTGTAGTCCGCACCCCCTTGCGGCATCGAAGGCGAAGCGCCGAAGCACAGGGCGCACAGGATCGGAACCCAAGAGAGGATACGCATCTTTTCGACTCTCACTTCAATGCTGCAATCGCCTTGATGTCGAGGGCTTCGAGGAACTTCTTCACTGTCGCCTGATCCGAGCCTTCGCCCTCGATGATGAGCAAGAATCGGTCGCTCACGAGCGTCATCAGGACGGTGTTCAGCGGACTGGGCCAGTACTGTTCCAGCGCCGGTTGGTCCTGGTGCACGAACGGGGTAATGCCGTAGTTCGGATGATCGTGCATCTGGAGGAACGTGCCGTGCGTCGACTTCAGTCCGCGAGAATCCAGGACCGAAACGAAGATCATCGGCTGCCCGTCGCCGATCTGATAGACGCCGCGCGTCTGCTGGACCTCGTGGATGACTCCGCCTTCGCCGATCTTCTGGACCACGCTGCGCAGTTCGATGCGCGACCATTCGCCGATCGTCTTCGGAAATTGCGCTTCGAGTTGCTCCTTGGCGACAAGTGCAGGCGGCGGATGGACGTCGGCGGGCACCGGCGCGACCGGCGTCGACGAGGAGGGCGCGGAAGCCTCCGCGGGCCTGTCGGTCGCACCGGGCGCAGGCTGCAGTGGATCCTCTTGGCACGCGCAGGCGGTGGCCAATCCGGCGATGAGCAAGGCACAGGGCAGTGTGTACATGGGAGGTGCCGGCAGCGACCGAGGAGCCGATTATACGTTGCTGCACAGCGCGTCAAGACCCTAGATTGCAGGGCTCGCACGATCCGCTCGGGGCGAGAAGCGTCGAGGCCGGTGACGTAGCTACCCGACTCGGTACGATACATCCGCATGGAACGCCACGCAGGACTTGGGCCTGGACTTCAGGGGCGCAGATGCCGAGTGATCGGCGCCTTCGGTGCGACTCTGCTCTGGCTCGGTTTGCAGGCGCCTGCTCAGGGGCCTTCGCGGCCGAACCTTCAGGAGAGCTATCCCTTCCCCCTCGCGCCGCAGGTTCCCGAGGACCGCGAGGTCGTCGTCCTCGCCTCGGGCGTGCGCTACTCCATCCTGCATCCCGGAGCAGCGGAGAGCGCGGGCGCCCGCAGGCTGCACACCGGCGATTTTGTCCGGGTCCACTTTTCTGCGTGGTACGAAGACGGCCGACTTTGTGACTCGAGTGTGCTGCGCAACGAACCCGTGAAGACCTGGGTCGGCAAGTCGATCTTGGGCTGGAACGAGGTGCTCGGTCTGATGACGAAAGGCGCGCGCTGGAAGGTCACGATTCCGGCCGATCAATGCGCCGGTCCCGAGGGCGCGCTGCCCGTGGTGCCGCGCACGGACACGCTGATCTTCGAGATCGAGCTGCTCGACGTCCTGCATGCCCCGACGTTCCATGCTGCTCGGCCCGCGGAAACCAAAGTCACGCCCGGGGGCCTGAAATATGAAGTGCTGCAGCCCGGCGCCGGCGATCCACCCACGCACAAGAACAAGATCCTCGCCCTGGACTACGGGCTGTGGACGACCTCGGGCACTCTGCTCGATTCTGCTGCGCGACAGGGGGCGCTCTTCGAGATCAAGGCGGCGCAACTCGACGCCTACTTCGACCTCAAGTTCATGAAGGAGGCCACCGCCATGTTGCGGCCCGGGGCCCGGCTGCGCTTCGAGGTGCCGCCCGAGCAGTGCTTCGGCGCGCAGGCGAACCCGGGATTGCCGGAGAACTCGGTCACGGTTTGGGAGCTGGAACTCGTGCACGTGCACGAACCTCGGAGCATGCCCGCCTTCGTTCTCCCGGACGAGGGCAAGTCGCGCAAGACGGACACGGGCCTGATCTACGAGATCGTGCGCGAGGGGAACGGACGCAAGCCGACAGCGAACGCCAAGGTCACCGTCAACTACGCACTCTGGCTGGTCACCGGCTCGGTGTTCGATGCCTCCTTTGATCGAGGCGAGCCCGTCCGACTCGACCTCTCGGACCCGGGCATGCTGCCGGGGTTCCGGGAAGCGCTTCTGCTGATGTCCGAGGGAGCGGCCTATCGTTGCCGACTCAGCGCGGACCATGCCTACGGCCCGCAGGGCTGGGTGCCATATATTGGGCCCAACGCGGACCTGATCCTCTACCTCGAGCTGGTGTCGGTGGGTTAGCCTGGCGTCAGGGGAGTCCACTCGCCCGTGGCGCCGATGGGCGACCATTGAGGCGGGGACGGAATTCACCGGCCCGGACCCGTTTCCGGGCCCCAGGGGCCCGAAGATCGCCTGTCCCTTGCTGCCCAGATCCTGGAGGGTGCTGTAGGATCCATGGAGATCCGCGTGCATCAAGCGCACGCCCAGTCTCCTTTCCTCTCAGATCAGGACACCCTCATGAAGCTATCGACGATTGCTCTTGCTTCGGTCGTGGTCGCTCTCGCCTCGACAGCGAACGCCCAACAGACGCCGAGCAGCGACGCGTCCGCCGCGTCGTTCCCGCCGGCCCTCTCGAATGTTGCTCCCGGCAATGGTTCCTACTTGTTCGCACAGTTCCCCGCGATCCGTCAGCCGATCCTCGTGGGCACGACCTTGGGCCTCACCGGCTGCCTGGGCGTCGAACACGCCTGGGGCAACTACTGGGTCTCGGCACGCGGGACGACGGCCGCGGCCGGTTCTCACGTGATCGCTCAGTTCGACTATTCAGGTGCTCTGCTCAACACGCTGATTCAGCAGAACACGGGTGTCACCCCCTGGGGCATCCGCGACATGGAATCCGACGAAGCGGCGAACAAACTGTGGGGCGGCCAGGAATCGGGTCAACTCCAGGAGTACGATCGAGTTCCCGGCTCGCCGGACACGCTGGTCTTCAACCAAGTCCACGTGATTCCCGGCCAATCGATCGTCCGCGCGCTCTGCCGCGACAACACCGGCCTGTTCTATACCAAGAACTTCAACAGCGCGATGGTTCGCTTCACGCTCAACCCGGTGACACTCGGCGCCACGACGCCGGCCGACGGCAAGGCGACCTACGGCCTCGCCTACGACCGGATCAACGACACCGTGTGGGGGTTCAGCCAGGAGAGCATCAACCAGACTCCGACGCCGCCGCCGTTCGCGGACTTGGTGGACATCAATGAATACGACAAGACCACCGGCGTGCTGACGGGCAACGGTGGCTGGAGCGTGACCTACGGCTCGACGGCCGGCACGGCCGCCGTGCCCGTCAACATCATGGGTGGCATGGACATCTACGAGAACGACCCGCTGAACCTCGGCAAGCTCTCGTTCATCTGCCTGCACCAGAACACGGTGGCTGAAATCAACGCGCTCGACCTGGGCAAGTTCACGAATCCGCCCTCAACGGTCTACTGCACGGCAAAGACCAACTCGCTGGGCTGTGTCCCGACCATCGGTTCCTCCGGGGTCTCGAGCGCCACGAATGCCGGACCGTTTGTGATCACGGCGAGCAGCGTCATCAACAACAAGCCGGGTCTGTTCCTGTACTCCAACGGCGGCCAGGCCGCAGTTCCCTTCTTCGGCGGGCTGCGTTGCGTGGGCACTCCGGTCCGTCGCTCGGTCCCGATGAACTCGCTTGGCAATCCTCCTCCGAACGACTGCTCGGGTGCCTACACGATGGACTGGAACGCGTTCTCGGTCGGCGCGCTCGGCGGAACGCCGCAGGCGTACTTGCAGGGCGTCGGCAACGTGATCCAGGTGCAGGCCTGGGGACGCGACAACGGCTTCCCCGCCGGGTTCAACGCGACGCTGTCGGACGGGCTGGAATACACCGTCGGACCCTGAGGCCCGCCGCGGCGTATCCGCCGATACCTTCTAGGAAGCTCCCGGGGCCTGCCGCGCCATCCGCGGTGGGCCCCGGTTTCATGGGTGACAGCCGGCTGGGTGCCGGGGCCGGGTACCGTATTCCGAAGGCACATCCTGGCGAGATCAGCGGCGTCGCGCTCCCAGGAACCGCGTTGCGCGCGGCGCGACCCATATGAGGCGAGCGCCAGCCTGACCCACGAGGGCTGTCGGAGCCCACTCCCCGGGACATCGAGAACGCCTCGAACCACAAGAACCAACGAAGACCGCCTCGCCGTCGGCCCCATCCCCCACCGGCGTGCCAGGCAAATGGAAAAATCAGGGGCTTGCGGGTCCGACCTGTGCCGACGCGAATCGTGGGTCAGTTCGTGGCGGACGTCGAGGCCCAGGCAGCCGATCGAGGCAAGCGTGGGCAAGGGCGGGCGCGCCCTGTGCGCGCGTCAAGGGGACGTCACTTCGCCCGATCCGCCGATCCGAGCCAGCGGGAAGCTGCGGCCACGACGGGATCGTCCGCCGCGCCGAATCGGGTCCAGTCGATGGCCACGGCCTCATCCGGCGGGATGACGCCTTCGTAGCGCGTGCCGGTGCGGTCGGCTTGGACGGTCACCGTCAGCACGATCAGGGCGCCGTCGGCGAGCGATTTCGTCGTGCTCCCGATGGGCACGCCGCGAGTGCCCTCGCCGAACCGACGGACGCGCGCGCGGCCCCCAAAGGCAACGACCAGCGCTTCGCCGGCCTGGGCCGTCATCGGCCCTGTGAGCAACGCGACGGGCAGGTCGTCGCGCAGGGGATGCGGATGCTCGACCTTGGCGAGCTCGTAGCCCTCGAACACCGCCGCACCGCGCTCCGCGTCGTAGCTCCATTCGGAGCTGGCGTGGGCGCTGGAGTAGGCCCCGAGCTTGCCGGTGCCCGCCAGCGGCCCGATGCTGGCGATCAGCGGCTCCACGCTGCCGCCCGTGTTGCGCCGCAGGTCGACGATGCAGCCGCGCAGCGTGCCGTCGTCGATCTGGCCGAGCAGCTCGTGCACCGCGTCGTCGTAATTCGCGGCCCTGGGGCCGCTGACGCCCGGCAATTCGAGGTAGCCGATGTCGCCATCGAGCATTCGTCCCGACGGTGCCAGATACTCGTCGAAGGTCGCGAGCGGAACCTGCACCTTGCGTGGTTCGGTGGAACCCGTGCGAATGGAGAGGTTCAGCGGCGCCGTGCTGCCGTCCTGGAGTTGTCCACTTCGGAACAGCCGATCAAACTCGAAGCGCGGCAGGTCGGCGAAGCCGGCCACGCCCTCCACCGCGACGATACGGTCGCCAGCCGCCAGGCCCGCCGCTTCCGCCGGGCTGCCCGGCACAACCTGCGCGACGATTGCATCGCGAGGCACGACCAGGAGGCCGGTCGACTTCGCCGGGCGCTTGGTGGCCATCAACTTCGCGGCCCCTGGTTCGAGCAGCCGGCTGTGCTTGTCGCCCAGGGTGGCGAGCGCGTCGCGAATCGCCGGGTAGGTGTCCGCGGGTGTCTTCGCCCCGGACGCCGCGATCGCCGCCAGTGCCTTCGTGCGCAGAGCCTGCCAATCGGTCGAGTAGACCCGCGAGCCCTGCTCGACCTGGTCGAGCGCGGCCTCCAGGTAGCGCGTGGCCTCCGGCGAGGCCTCCGGACGCCTGTTTCTGGTCGCTGGCCAAGCCCGTGAAGAGGAGAAGGGATGCGGTGGCGACGTGGGTGTGCATGTCGAGTGGACTCGCCGATCGTCGGAGCCTCCGCGGAAAATTGCAAGCACGCCGCAAGCCAACGCTCAGGCCAGCGTTGTTCAGACAGCGTTAACTGCCAGGACCAGAAGCGCGTTCGTGACCGGGCGCCGCAGCGGAGCGGAGCCTAGCCTGCGGCGTCCGTGGACTTGCGGCCCCGGCCCCCGCCGCGCGCGCGTTCACTGGATCACGTACTCCACCGCATTCGACAGCGTCGTGTTGCAAGGCGGGGCGAAGCCGGAATCGCGGCCCCACCACTGACAGTGGACGGTCGTGCCGGGAACCAGCAGCGCGGGAGACGGGTTCCCGCCGAGGGCGCCGGCCGCGAATCCATTCATGTCGATGCTGTAGCTGCCCTCGCAGAACTGGCCCGTGCCACTCGAGAGAGTGGGCACCGCGCGCCGAATGCCCGTCGGTCCGATGCACAGGAGGCCGCACTGGAAGGGAACGGCCACGCGCGAGCCGCCGACGGTGTAGAGCAGCGTGCCCGGGATGCCGCCGGGGCGAACGCGCACGGCGCGGATCGTCCAACTGACGGCCGAGTTCGGCCAGCCCTCGACTTCCAGGCCCGGGATGCAATTCAGCGAGTTGGCCTTGGCGGTGCAGTAGGTCTCGACCGCCGCGAGGTTGTCGACCTCGAGCCCGTCCATGTGGATGAGCTGGCCGTTCGGGTGGTTGCTGAAGATCTCGATCAAGTTGATCGGCTCGCTGCCGGTGACCTGAAAGCCCTGCCAGTGGTAGGTGCAGTCCGCCGGGATCGTGAGCGGCAGCGTCGCCATCAGTCCGCCACTGACGTCCCAAAACCGTGCGAAGCCGTCCGAGATCCCGCAGTTGAGCGCGAAGTACCCGCCGAAACGCAGGGCAGGTGTCGCGAACCAGATCACCGTGTAGCCGGGATTGGTTGCGAACGCCCGGACGTTTCCCTGGGGCTGAAGGGTGCAACTGCCATTCGCGGCTCCGGCGACGATCACACTGCCGCCGTTCGAGGCGCAGAGCATCGCCGTGCCCTGGAGGATCCGCATCGGATGGCAGGTGAACTGGCCGACCGTGATCGACTCGAAGTCCTCCTGGTTGGCCCCGGTGAAGGGCCGATCGGCGCGACTTGCGCCGTGGAAACAGCCAGGAGAGAGCACAGCGCGGCGAGGCGCACGGCGAGGGCGGAGAGGATCTTCACGGTTCGATTCTAGGCGAACGGAGGTGAGGTGTGGTCGGGTTCCGACCGAGGGTCCCGCTTGACCCAGGGGTGCCCGTGCCCAAGGCGATCTTCGGCCTCGAAGGCTCCCCCGCCGCGAGACCGAGCCCCGTGGCACCCCTCCAGGGCGCCCTGCAACCTGCTGCCCTGGGGTGCCTTCCGCGAGGCGCGCTGGACGTGGTGCGCGCCGGGTCGGGCCCGGCCACGAACTCCGCGGGGGCCTTGGACGCCGTGCGGAATGGACCCGACGAGCCGGTTCGTTGCCAGGTCGAAACGAGCGGATTTCAGTCCACAAGCTCGAGCTTCACGGCGCGCGTCAGGTCCCCAGGCCCCTGGTCAGGACGGGCGAGATCGAACACGACGACCGCCGCTGGGCAACCGGGACGGCGGGATCGGGGGGCTTGGAACTCCCCTCCTTCGGCGAAGGTGCGATTTTCCGCGCGCCCACCGCGCCGTTGTCGGTCCTTGCGTGGCTACCCTCCGACGGCGTGGGCAGGATCCCGAAGCGGTGCGTGCTCGGTGCGGTCGAGGGCGAAGCACCGTCGACGTCCTGTCGACGGCGAAACCGGTCATGACGGCGACCTTTCGGGGCGAGCCGCTTGTTGGCGGACAGGTGTCCGACGATCCGATGCAAGGAATGCCAGGAGGCGACTCTCGCCGCCTCCTGGACACCGCCCGGCTCTCCAGCCGAAGCTCCTACGCGCTACGCCCCGATCGTGTACTCGAGGCCGTCCGACAAGGTCGCGTTGTTCGGCGCGGCGAAGCCGTTGTCACGGCCCCAGAATTGCGCGTTGACCACGGTGCCCGGAACGGCCAGGAAGGCCGCCGGGGTGCCGCCGAGGCCGCCCGCCCCGAAGGCGTTCATGTCGATCGTGCCGCCCGAGAAGAGCGGGCTCGAGCGACGGATCGGGGCATTAATGCAGCGGATGCCCCCCAAGAACGTAACCGCCGCCTGACCGCCGTTGGTGTAGATCAGAAGGCCCGGCTTGTTGTTGATCACGTTCGAGCCGGTCACCGTGAAGGCCGACCCGGAGGTCGCGCTCGGCGCACCGGAGGCTGAGATCGAGGGCGTGCAGCCCAGAGAGTTGGTCTTCGCCGTGCAGTAGACGACGGGCGTCGGAAATCCGGGCGCCACCTGCAAGCCGTTGATCTGACCGTAGTCGATCGAAGTCGAGCCGTCGGCGCTGAAGGTGAGGTAGCCGCCGTCAGGGACCGTCGTGGTGTCCGTGACGTGCGTCTGCCCGAGCACGAGTCCCGACCAGGCATTCGACAGCCCGCACATCATCGAGCCGTTGGCTCCTCCGTCCACCAGGATCGTCGTGCTGTCCTCGGGCACATCGGCCGCCCAGGAGTAGATGGTCAGCACGTACGTGCCGGCGGGCATCGGCCCGATGCTCCAGGTCGTCACGCCTCCCGAGGAGAGGTCCTGGAAGTCGTCCATAAGCAGGTGTTCGTCGCCGTTCGTGTCCGGATGGTCGGCGAAGAAGTTGGCGTTGCACCCGCTGATGGTCAATCCGACCCCCGTAAGGGGCGCCGGCAATGTCCATGAGCGGCATCGTCGACGCGAATCCGGCGTCGATGGTGTTCCAGAAGCCGGCCTGCATGCTCGCGCCGCCGAATGAGGCGCCCGGAGCTCCATTGCCGATTCCGACGTCGATGTTGAATTGCGGGACTTGGGCGATTGCCGTGCCGGCGAGCAGAGCGCGGCGACGAGGTTGGATGCGGTTCTTGTGATCACGTGCGTGTCCTCGAGAAAGTTGTGAGTTGAAGTGTGTGGGTGTCGCGGTTTCAGCGAAGCGCCTGGAGGCGCTGCGTGGGGCATTTCAGATCGGGGGCGTCTCCCACAGGTGCTTGCCCGCGCTGCGCGCGTTGAAGATGGCCACGATCTGAGCCGGAGTCAGCGGCACGTTGTAGATCGTCAGCTCGTCAAGCGCCCCGACCAGCGGTGTGCCACTCGCCGCCGGATTGACTCGACCGAAGTAGATGTCCGCAGCGTTGGAGATCGAGCCCGCGAGCGGGGTCGCGGGCGTCCCGACGGCCTGGCCGTCGATGTAGATCGTCAGCTGATTGCCGATCGTGCGGTCGAGCACGACGGCGAAGTGGCGCCAACGTCCGTCGGCCACGCGGTGGGGAGCGAAGACTCCCGGAGTCAGGGCCGTCCCCGGAGCGTAGTTCTGGTACACGAGCGGAGAACCACCGAGGTTGGTCTGGAACCCGAGCCGCCCGTTGTAGATGAAGACGGAATAGCCGGCCCCGGTGCCGTTGCGATTGTCGAGCACGGTGACCGTGCCGTTGTTCTGCTCCGTGCGAATCCAGCCCTCGATGCTCATCGAACCGTTGCCGATGTCCATGCTGGGGGCGTCCGGCACCCGTCCGTAGGCCGTCCCCCCGCGCGTGTCGAAGGCGCAGCGCACCATGCCCTCGACCGTCTGGGGAATCGTCGCGTCCGGAAACGCATCGTTGACGCCGAAGTAGTCCCCCATCGTGACCGCCGCCGGAGTGACGGAGTCCTGGGTTTCCTCGAAGCGCCACCAGCCGATGTGGCCGGCCGGGATCTGGACGGAAAGGTAGCTCTGTCCGAAGACGGAGACCTTGCTCATCAGCGAGCTGAAGAGGCGCTCGTCGCATTGCTGCTGCGCCCAACCCGGAAGGCTGGGCGCGCCCAGCGAGCGGTTGAACTTCTGGTACTCAGCGTACTCCGGACGCGCGATGTCTCCAGCTCCGAACGTCAGTGCCGTGTCGAGCAGGCTGCACGCCGGCCAATCCAGGTTGAACCGCCTGATTTCGTAGGCGGTGCTGCTGCGGACCGGGATCAGGCCGTCCGCGCAAGGATTGAGTGCGCAGACGGCCATCGGGCCAGATCGAGCCGATGGGCGGAGTGGCGACGATCGTGCCGTTCGGACTCAGGATGGTGTAGTGCTTCATGCCCTGCCTGATGCCCGTTCCGACGACGTGCACGCGGTGGTTGTGGTCGACGCTGACCGCGGCCCCGGCGTCAGCCATGAGGGCGAAGTCGGCCACTGCGGTGAGCGTTCCCGTCGTCCCTGTCGCGTTGAACACATCGAGGGCGGCGAACTTGTGCACTCGGCGAGTGACTGCGTCCGTGACGTAGAGGTTGCCCTCGGCGTCGACGGCGACGTCCATCGTGAGGGTCAAGTCGTTGAGTCCGGAGTCCTCCAGCGACGAGAGGCTCTTCTGCACCATCGTCTCCGCGTTGACGACGAAGAGCCGGGCGGGTGTGCTCGCGCCGGTCACCTCGACGACGAAGAAGTAGCCGAAATTCTGCGAGCCGGGATTGTCATTGGCGGCAATGCCGACGTCCCAGTAGGGCGTGCAGCCCGCGGTCGTGCTGATCGGCGGCGCGAGCGGGAAGGTGGCGGTGACGCTGTTCGATTGACCCGTCGAGGCGAAGCGCAGGACCTTGTGCGGGGGTGTCCGGTCCACTACGAACACGCTCTTCGCGTTGTCGCGCGGCGCATAGACGGCCAGGTCGGAGGCGACGCCGATGTGCGGATTTCCGAATTGGTAGACCAGCGGATAGGCGGCCCCCGGCGGGTCGCCCGCGCTCGCGGGAGAGCCGCACAGGACGGTCGCGAGGAGGCAGGGAAGGATGAGTCGAGCCGGCGAAATGCCAGGTGCCATGGGAATCTCCAGGGTTGTCGTGAAGACCGTGCGGTGCACGATCGGGGCTGCGGGTGGGCTCGTCCGCCGATCCAGGAGCTCGCGGGGACCCCCGCGAACTCCGGATCGAGCCGACGTCCGCAAGGGCAATGAGGGTCGCGCCGCGCAATCGGACAGAAATCCCGACTTTCCGTCCTGGGCCCGCCCCCGGGCGCCAGGACCGCGCTTCCCACGCACCGGGGGCGTGTTCCGGTGGCTCTCTCCGCGCGACGGGGGACGGCCGACGCACTCCCGGCCGACCTCTCGGCCCTCGAGGCGGGCGATCGGGCCTCCCCCGGGACGCCAGCGGGCAGCCCTGGCAGGTCTCCGCTGAGGTTCGGCCCCGGGCCTCGCCCGACTGCTCCACTTCTCCTTGCGCGTCACGGGCGAGGTTGCCGGGCGAAGCTGACCCTGGCCGACTTCGTGCCACGGGCTCCCGGCTCCCTGATCCAGCTCGACCGCTACGACCACGGGCCCGTGGACATCCTGGTCACCGCCAAGGTCGTCGCCCGCGGCGAGTTCGTCACCATCGACCCGAGCGACGCCGTGCCCAGGACGTCAGTGGCGAAGCCCGGCTGATCCGCCGTGGGACGAACGCGTGTCCCCGCAGTCGATGGCCCGAAAGCCCGCGCTGTGGTTGCGCCGCCGGCGGAGCTGCTTCCCGAGCGGACGATGGGGTGCGGTGGTCCCGAGAGGCGCCGGACTGCCCCTGGCCGGACCCTACAATGGGCCTGAGCATGCCCCAGCCCGCCCCCGCCCCTTCCACGGGTTCCACGACCACATCCGCTGGAGCCCCCAGCACGTCCGGCGCGCGCTCGCCTGCGCGCTCGCCGTGGATCGGAGGTCCGTGGCTCGATCTGTGCCTGATCCTGGGCGTGCCGTTGTTCCTGCTGCCTCTGATCCTGCTCGCCCCCGGCCGGCCCGACGTGCAGGAGCTGATCCTCTACCTCGGCGCCTTCGGGGCCCTGGGCCATCACTTGCCGGGCATGCTGCGCGCCTACGGCGATCGCGCGCTCTTCCAGCGCTTCCGCGCGCGCTTGATCGTCGCTCCGATTTTCCTGATGGCCGTGTGCGTGGGTTTCTCGGTCAGCGGCCTGGGCGGAATCGTGCTGGCCACGTTCCTGTGGACCACGTGGCACACGCTGATGCAGATTTTTGGCTTCGCGCGCATCTATGACGCGAAGTGGAACGCCGGGCGAGCTCCCGGGGCGGTGTTCGCGGCCGAACGCTGGACCGGCCGCCTCGACCAACTTCTGTGCATCGCCTGGATCGGAGCGCCGCTCGTCTGGTCCGACAGCCGCGTGGGCTACGCGCTCGAACTCTACTACCGCTGCGGGCTCTCCCACCTGCCCACGGCCGCGCTGGACGGCGCGAGACACCTGTGGCTCGCCGCGACACTGGTCGTGAGCGTGCTGTTCCTGGCGCAGCTCGTGTGGTCCTGGTCCCGCGGCCTTCGCCCAAGCGTCTTGAAGCTCTCCTTCTTCGCCGCCAGCTTCGGCTTCTGGTGGTTTTGCATGGTCGAGGTGGAGCACATCGTCGCCGGCGTGGCCCTGTTCGACGTGTTCCACGACGTGCAGTACCTGGCGATCGTGTGGCTGTTCCAGCGCTCGCGCGCCGAGCAGGCCGCGGCGGATGGTGGCGTCACCGGCTTCACGCGCTTCCTGTTCCTGAGGAGCGGCGCCCTGCGCGGGGTCTTCGTGGGCCTCTACGCCGCGTTGGTGGTGGGCTATGGCTCCCTGGGCTATTTCACGGGTCTCGTGAGTTCGGAGCTCGTGCGCCAGGTGTTGCTCGGCGTGCTCGCCGCCTCGGCCCTGTTCCATTTCTATTTGGACGGTTTCATCTGGAAGGTCCGCGAGTCGGGCACTCGCGCGAGCCTGGACCTTCCCGGGGACCCGGCAGCCCCCGCGAGGCCCTGGCGTTGGACCCAGCACGCCTGGAAGTGGGCCTTCTTCGTGCTCCCCGTGGCGTGGTTCGCCCACGCCGAGCGCGCGCTCGCCCAGGACTCCGACCGCGAGCCCGCGCGCTGGCGCGCCTGGATCGCCGAGGCTGCCCCGCAAAGCGCCGAGGCCCTGACCGGCCTGGGGGTCGAGCTGGCCGCCGCGGGTGATCTCGCGCGCGCGACCGAGTTCCACCGGCGCGCCACCGAGCTCAAGCCGGGCGCGCCCGAGCCCCACAACAACTTGGGCGTCGCCCTGCGCCTCGCCGGCGACGCCGCGGCCGCCCGGGCCGAGTTCGAGACCGCGCTGCGCCTGCGCCCCACCTACGCGCGCGCCCATGGGCACCTGGCCAACCTGCTGATGCAGCAGGGCGAACCGGTCCTCGCCGAGGAGCACTTCCGCGCCGCCGCGCGGCACGACCCGCGCTATGCCGACGCGCGCGCGAACCTGGCGCTCCTGCTTTCCGCCCGCGGCGACCTGCCGGCGGCCCTGGAGCTCCTGCGCGAGGCCCTGGCGATCGATCCCGACCACCGCGCCGCGCTCAACAACCTGGCCTGGACCCTGGCGACCACCTCGCGCGCCGAGCTGCGGTCGCCGCGGGAGGCCGTGGAGCTGGCGCGGCGCCTGGACCAGTTGACGGGCCATGGACTGCCGCAGGCCCTGGACACCCTGGCCGCCGCCGAGGCAGCCTGCGGTCGATTCGAGCTCGCCACGGACATCGCCGGGCGCGCCGCGGCCCTGGCGCGCGAGCAGGGTAAGCCCGAGCTCGCCGAGCAGATCGCGAGCCGCCTGGACGGCTATCGCGCGGGCAGGGAGGTGCGCAGGCCGTGACCTTCGTAACTGGTTGTAGTGTCAACTTTTATGGCAGTCCTAAGGGCGGGCACCTCTCGGCCCTCTCCCCGCGCTGTGAGGGCCCCTGCCAAGCGGCTGCGGGCTCGTCTTCGGCCTGCCTGCGAATGCAAGGAACGGGCCGAATCCTTGAATAGCGACCCCTCGGATGCAGGAACCTTGATCTCGCGCCGCGTTGCCTGGCACCGCGCCGAGCGGCCGGCGGCGGGTCCCCCCGGCGCCGGAACCCCAATCTGAACCCGGAAGGGACCGTGACCGGGGCCCGAATGGGCAGGCAAGCCCGCATCCAATCGACTTGGAGGCCCCAGGGCGATGCCTCAGGCGCGGGGGTGCGTAACAGTTCCCGTCCCCCAAGCCCTCATGCCCCGCCGTCCTTCGACCACGGCGGCCCGCTCCGGTGAGCGGATGGGCGCGTGACATTCGGCTTCCCAAGCTGAATGTCGCGGGTTCGAACCCCGTCGCCCGCTCCAACTCTTTGTGTGGGCGTGGGTTCTGCGAGGCGGCTGGCGCTTCGGGTATCGTAAGGGCCGTGCTCATTCGCGGCGCTTGCCTTGCATCGGGAGCGGAAACTGCTGCCGACGCGAGGTGCGTCTTCAGTTGGCGACGGAAGCGCCTCCACGTCGAGCGCGGTACACCTTGTGACGACCTGAAGCGAACCCACAGCCCCAACCTCCATATGTTTCAACTCCGTCACGCCTGGCACATCGTTTTCGCCGCACTGACGATCATGTCGGCCTGCGTAACCCCTCCTGCCGAGAAGGTTCCCGCCGAAAACCCTCCTGCGCCCGCAGCGGAAAAAGGGGCCGTCGCGATTATTGGTACGGGCACGCTCGCCGGAGTCCTTGGACCGGCGTTGGGCGCGCAGGGATATCGAGTGATCTACGGCAGCCGCGACCCCGGTCGTGACGCGGTTCGCGAGCTGGTGCAGCGGTCCGGGCCTAACGCATCGGCGGTCAGTCAGCCCGAGGCCGCGTCGCAGGCGCCGGTGGTCGTGCTCGCGGTCCCCGGTGAAGTGGTCGTTGAGGTCGCGGGCACCCTGGGTGACCTGGGCGGCAAGGTCGTCATCGACGTCAGCGGCGGCGAGAAGAGGGTGGCGCCAGATGGCTACCAGGAACTCACGTCCGACCTCGCGCGGGCGGAGGTCATCCAAGCACGGCACCCGACCATGCGCGTAGTCAGGATCAACCTGCCGAACATCGTCTACTTCATGGATCCGCTGCTCACGAAAACGCGGGCCACGGTGTTCGTCGCGGGCAACGATCCAAAGGCGCGAGAGACGGTGGCGAACATCCTGTTCGACCTTGGCGTCGATCCCTGGGACGCGGGGCCAGTGCGTTTCGCGCGTTTGTTCGACGCGTTCAATACCCTGGCGAGCATTCCGGCGCAGCAACGGCGCGCGGAGGGATATCAGGTGGTGATGATGCCCACCGTTCCCTTCTCGTGTTTCTTCGACACGGTGCAGTTCTTCGGGTACGGGGAGCCCGCGGAGTTGAAGCAGCTTCCGAAGTTTCCGCGACGCGAGCCGGCGCCGACCTGTGAGGAGTGGATGCGCCGCCTTCCGCCGATGGCGCCACCACCTCAGTGACGACGGGTAACGTCGCCGTCGAACGCGTGGACTACCTGCGCCTGCGACGCGTGGACGGGTCCTGGTGCCATCAGCGAACGAATCGTGATCCGCGATCAGGAGTCGTCGGAGACGAAGGCTCGGGCCAGGTGACACCTACGCCAACAAGGCCAAAATCGGGGAACCAGCGGTGAACCGCCTCCGGCTTCCCAAGCTGAATGTCGCGGGTTCGAACCCCTTCGCCCGCTCCAACAGGCCGGGCGAGCTGCTCCTCGCTCCGGTAGAGCCCTGTCGTGACCCGGGCTCTGCGATCGGGGACGGCACCCCGCCACGCGGCGACCCTCTGCGGCCAGTGTGCGAGAGTCTTGAACGGCCTTTCGGCTCGGCTGGGTCTCACTTGTGGGAGCGCCATGGACGAGCAAGAGCTCAGTGCCTGGATTCGATTCGGATTCGTGCCTCTAACTTGTACCCTCGCGAAAGGAGCCCCCCCCAATGACCACGCTCAAGCAGAACCGCAAGAAGCTCAATGAGGCACTCGAGGACAAGGCGCTGACCTTGCTCCTGATCAGCGACGACATCGGCACGCAGGCTGAGGAGGTGCACGACGCGGCCGACGAATTGCTCAAGTCGGGGCAAGAGGTTTTTCTGATCACCGATCTGGACGTGCTCACGCCGACGGAAAAGAAACACTGGTTCGAGGAAGGGGGTCATTACGTGGTCGTCGGCGGCAGGAATCGAGTCGTCGCGATTCGCGGGATGCTCACGGATCTGTTCTTGTCCGCCGTCCCGCCGGCGACCACCGGCGAGCCCTCGCCCATCGAGATCCGCGCGGTACTCGCGCGCGGAGACCTGCTGCCGTGAAGCGGCTCGCCCTGATCATCGCCATCCTGGCGAGCGCGTGTGGCAGCACCGGCGATCGAGCCAGGCCACAAACCGAATTGGAGCGTGGTTTTTTCTTCCAGGAGCGCGACCGGCACGGCAAGGACCATCCGATCAGCGCCAGGAGTGTGAAATCCGACGGTGCGCCGGCAGTGGTCGAGCGCATCGCCCACGGGGCGACGCTCGACGTCAACTCCACGCTGACGATCCAAGTGCCGCGCTCCTCTGCCACCAAGGGCTGGATGGACGACTCGGCCCTCGAGGACCTGACGAAACAGGCGACCGACCTCTCGCGGGCCTTGGCCGCAATCGGAGCCTATCTCGACCTCGAAGCGAAAGCCGACATCGCGTTCGTCCGCTACAACGCCCTTCCAAGAGCGCGACGGAACGACTCCCCGGAGCAAGATGCCTTCCTCGCCCTGAAAAACCAGCGTGGGGCGGCCGAGCTCGCGATGCTGGATCCGATCCGCAATCTTTGGCCTGCCCAGTCGTCCGAGGTCAGGGGAGACCGCGCCGAAGCCGAGCGTCTTGTGAAACTGCTCGGGAACGACACGGATCGACCGGGCGCCATCTCCGCGCTGAACGACCTAGCGCAGTCGCGCGTTCGCAACTGGAGTCGCCAGGCTCGTCAACTCGAGGAGGACACGAAGCAGGCACTCAAGTCACGCCGGGTGCGAATCGAGGCCTTCGTCGTCACGCGCGGCGGCCCGGAACAAGAGCATGCGAAGAACCAAACACATGCGGTGCACGTCGAGGGCTACGACAACCTCGACGCAGACACGGTGCAGCTCATCGATCCCTACGGCGTCAACCTCACCGCGCCCGAGCGCGAGCGCTTGGCGGCTGCGGCGGCAGCGTCCAGGAACTGGCTGCCCGGCTGGAGCAAGTTCGACGCGGCGAACTGAAATGGAACGAGGCGTTTCGGGGAGCCCAGGACGCGATCGTGGCCTTGCTCGACCAGCTTGCGGACTTGGCGCGCTCACTGTCCCCTGACGAACTCGGTCGACCTGCTGAAGCGGCTTGGCGACGTACTCAGCGACGACGAACTGCTGTCCGGCGCGGTGGACGCGTTGGTGAAGGAGATCACACAACAGCTTGCCGACGTTGGAGAGGAGGCGAGGCCCAGGGTTCTGCAGTTGTGGGAACCCGTCCGCGCCGACATCGAGGGTTGGAGCGCGCTGGCAACTCGTGCCCGGGGAGGATTGGAGCGCATCAGGGAATACCTCAAGGACCGCCCCGCCCCCGTTTCGCTTGCCACCGAGAACGCGGCAGCTTTCTCGGTTCCGCTCGAATCGGCGCCCGAGGCACGCATCGACCTGCGGACCACGCCCCGTCAGGCCGGCGACGCGCTCCAAGTGCGCGTCCGCATGCTCAATGGCGAGACGGATACCGACGCGGAACCACAGCTGGACGCGATCCTCGGAATCGCGAAGCTGGGCTGGCACGCCGACCAAGTTCCCTCGATCGTCTTCGTCACGGCGGACCGAAACGTCGGCGCGAGTGACACCGGCGGGTTTTCTGCCGCCCTGTCGTGGATGTGGAGCTACGGCCCGCGGGACGACGACGGCGATGAGTACTTGTCGCGCTCGCTTGGCTGGGGCGCGGGCTTGCACGCCACGTTCCTCAACTTCGGTCCCGACAACGACTCCGAGATCGGCCTCGGCCTGACCGTCGGCCTGTGGCAAAACCGCCTGATGTTCGGCGCAGGCTACAACCCGTTCGCCGAGAGCGACGGCGACGCCCGCATCTACTACTTCGTCGGCTCGAGCCTGATTCCGTTGCTGCAGGCCATGGACTCGAAGAACTGACGAGCCCAGGTGTAAGGGCTCGAGCAAACGGAGCCCCCCACGATCGACAGGAGGGGTGGCTGGGGGAACCCAGGAGCCGCGCGACGACCGTCGCGAGACGCTGGAGAGCACAGCGGCCCAAGGCGCTCGCTGCGTCCGTGGAGGCGGAATTTCTCGAAAAATGGTCGGGCTTTTCGGCGTTTCAGTCAGGAGGAAAGCGGCATCCGACCCTGCCGGCCGAGCTGCCACGCACTTCTGCCCGAGCTGAAACACGGGCCCGCGCGGTGTTTCGGGGCTGAGCAGATTCCATCGTCGGTGTTTCAATTCGGGCTCGAATTGCCCTCGAATTCGTGGGGCGGGGCGCGCGGTGTTTCAACGCTCGGAGGAGCGTGTCGCAGCGGTGCACAGGAAGCCCGCCGATGCTCGAGTCCGCCTCGGCGCGCGTCTGTGCGCTGCGTTGCGCCGATGCAACGTGAACAGCGGATTTGCCGCGTGTTTCGGGCGCGACGAGAGCGAACTGCCTTCAAGTGTGGAGTCGCGGCGGCCGAATCATGGGCGCGTCGTTCCGTACCGACGTCCCCTTTCGCGTGACCACGCCCCAACCGAAATCCGAGGCTCCGTTGAATTCTCGACTCCGCTGCAACTGTTGTCCGAAGAACTCGATCGAAGCGCGCTGCGTTCGATGCTTGCGATCCTCCCTCGACGCCGCGCGGGCCGCGGCATCCTCAGGGCGCACGGTGCGAGCGACGGCAGCTCGGCTCGCGTGGAGCAGTCGGGCGCGTTTCGGGATGGGTCGGTGGATGGCCGTCTGTCTGCTGGCCCTGCCGGCCCACGGCGGTGAAGTCACCCTGGCCGATGCCTCGGTGAAGATCGGCTCGCCGCAGAAGAAGGGCAGCGCGCAGCACATTTCTGTTCGCGACAACCTCTCCCCGAGCCAGGCCGGATTGCATGAGCGCGGCTACCTGAGGCTCGGCCTGGAGTCCGTGCCGGTCGGGCTCTCGGCTCAGCACGTCGGGTCCGCGACGCTCCGTCTGTGGGCCAATGGCGTCGTGAGCCCCGGGACGTTCGACGTCCTGCTCGTCGACGCGCCGTGGAACGAAACGTCCGTCGAGGGCCTCAACGCGCCCGCGCTCGCCGCCACAGTCGCGAGCGGCATCGCGATCACGAAGGCCGACATCGGCACGTACCTGTGCATCGACGTGACCTCGGCCGTCCAGGCCTGGGTTGGCGGCATGCCCAACCACGGGCTCTGCCTGGTGCCTGCCAACGGCGCGTACTTCCGCGTGGACAGCAAGGAGAACAAGTTGACCTCCCACGCGCCTAGCTTGGAGATCGTGGTCTCGGCGGCGGGGCTCGCCGGCCCCCTGGGTCCGGTCGGCCCGGTGGGTCCCCAGGGAGCCCCCTGGTCCCCAAGGACCGCAGGGTCCCGTGGGCCCGCAGGGCGCTGACGGGCCTCAAGGTGCCACGGGTCCGCAAGGAGCCGATGGCCCCCAGGGCCCCCTGGGTCCCCAAGGTCCCGTGGGTCCCCAGGGTGCTGACGGCCCCCAGGGCGTCCCGGGTCCCCAAGGGGCCGATGGTCCCCAAGGTCCGCAGGGTGCCGTGGGTCCGCAAGGGGCACCCGGGGTCCTCGACATCTCGACGATGAGCGAAGTTGCCGTGGTCCAAGGCGTCAGCGACTACCTGGCCCTCTGGTCCGCCAGTGGCGCGGGCACGTACAAGGTGAGAGCGGGGATGCTCGGCAATGGTCGAGGTTCGACGGTCGTCTCGGATGAGTGCTTCTTCCGCGCGACCACCCAAATCTACGAGGGCGGAATCGTCGGCAGCGTCTCGGGGAGCGGAGCGGCGCTCTCCTCGGGCGCAGGCGCAGGCAATCACCCGGGGGTGGTCGTGCTCAGCACGGGAACGACGGCCACGGGCTCGGCCAGCCTGTACGGCAGCGGGTCGCCGTCGAGCGTCCTGGCCGGCGGCGGCGCGATCCGCTTCGGGGCCGTGGTCAAGCTCGACGCGCTCTCGACACCCAGCCAGACCTTCGCCGCCCGGCTCGGACTGGGCGACAGCGCCGCCTCCGACGGCACCGACGGCATCTTCTTTCGCTACACCGACGCGGCTAACGGTGGCCGATGGCTCGGAGTCGCGCGCAGCAACAACGTCGAGTCCACCGTGGACACCGGCGTCGCCGCGGACACCAACTTCCACACCTTCGAGCTCGCCATCGACGCCGGCGGCACGTCCGTGCAGTTCCTCGTGGACGGAATCGCCGTCGGTGCACCGATCACGACGAACATCCCGGCCGCCGCGGGGCGCGAAACCGGGCTGCGACCTGCCGCGCTCGCGAAGACCGTCGGACTGACGGCGCGCACGCTGCGGGTGGATGCCTACTGGTACCAGTTCGAGTTCACGACGGTGCGATGAGTGTGGCGAAGACACGCGCGTCCGCGGAGCGGTTGACTGAGCCGCTAAGGGGCACCCTGGGCCGGGCCCACGGGCCCCATCGGGGTGCCGTGAAATTCGGCGGCGGCGCCCTGGCCCTGGTGGCGCTCGCGGCCTTGGCCTTCGTCAGCATGCCGGGGGCGCCCGAACCGCGTCCGACGCCGAACCTCGAGGGGCCTGGAGGGCGGCGCACCTCCCGCGCGAACGCCCTCGCTCGCGCGGCCGTCCAGCGCGGAGGAAGCGCGCCGCGCCGTCGAGTCCAACGCCGTCACCTGGGCCACGGGCACGCCGGTCGGGTCCAGCACGTCGCGCGCGGGTGAATCGCCCGTCGTCGCGCGCGGGCAAGTGACCTGTGCGCTCGGCGCGCTGCCGAAGGAGGTCGAAATCGGCCTGTACAACGCGGACGGCGGCGAACTCGAGGTGGTGTTCGCGGACTCCGAGGGCCGCTTCGAGCTCTGCTGCGCCGAGCCGCTCTCCACCGGCTGGTCGGTGGAACGGACGCGCCGGTGCTCCTGAGAGGCGACACGTTCCTGGAGCTGGCGCCCGCCTGCGTGCTCGGACTTGCGCAGCACCTTCCTGGCGATGCGCCGCGGGAAATCGAGCTGCGGCTCGACCTGTCTCCGACCCTGGTGGGCCGCGTCTTCGATCGCGCGACCGGGGCCCCGATCGAACTCGCCGACATCTTCGTGGTTGCCGACCTCCCCGACCGCACGGATGCGGAGCTCACCACCAACAGCCGCGCCGATGGGGAGCTTCGAGCTGGCGGTGCGGGGCCTGCCGCTGCGCTCGCTCAGCCTGTGGTGCCGGGCCGAGGGCTGGCAAACCGAGCGGGCAGGACCGTTCGATTGCCGAACGGGAGGCGCCGCCGGCATCGACTTCGCGCTCGAGCGGCCGATCCCGTGGCGCGGACGCGTCGTGGCCCTGCCCGACGGCCGGCCCGTCGCGGGCGCGACGATCCGCGTCGGCAACAGGCTCGGTTCCTTCTCCGCGCTGGGCGGGGGCTGCGAGAGCGACGAAGGGGGTGTTTTCGACTTGCCGCTCCCGAGCTGCCCGATCGAGGGCGCCTGGATCCTGGTGACGGCACCGGGCTTCGCTCCCCAGGCGCTGCGTGGAGCCAAGCCCGGCGGCGGGCTCGTCTTGGCGCTGCGAGAACGCCTGACGCTCGAAGGCGTGGTCGCGACCCGCGACGGTCAGGCGATGGAGGGAGCCGCCGTGCGCGTTGCCTTCGACGGGCTGAGCCCTGCCGACGATGCGGAACTCACGGACGCGGCCGAGTCGACGGCGAGCGGTGCCTTCACGCTCGAACTCGCGTCCGCCCCGCTGGACTCCGCGACGATCCGTGTGGAGGCCGAGGGCTGCGTTCGTTTCGAGGCTCCTCTGGCCGACGTCGTGGAGGCCGCGGGGCAGAATCGACTGCGGGCGCGCATTCGGCTGACGCCCTCGCGTTGAGGAGCGGACGGCGGCCGTCGACGCCCCTCGCGCGCCGCCGTGGCTCCGGACCGCCGGATGCGAAAGGACCTGCTCGGCCCGTTGCCCGTCTCCGCGGCGCGCCGGCGGCCCCCGCCGCGGGCGGCGGGATCGAAACGCCCCCCGTGAGTCGTTGCGAAGGGGGACCTGGCGCGCTGAAACGCGCGTCCGCGTCACGCCCTGGGCAGAGCCTCCCAATGCCTTCGAAAGGCAGGGGCCTGATGGGCCAGGAAGGCGCGTGTGCGCAGGCGCCGCACCCAGGTCGCGCTGAGCGTCACGCTCGTGCCGGCGATCACGCCCCCCACGGCCAGCGGGACCGGCCAGTTGCTGGGTTGGAACAGGGCGGGGAAATCCAGGAGGGTGCCTGACGGGTCGACGACCTCGCGCATGACGAGCAGGATCAGCGCCGCGCCGAGCACCGCGGTCGCAAGCCAAGCGAGCAGCCGCCGCGGCTGGTGGGCACGGGCCAGGCCCTCGAAGGAACCCAACTGACCCGTCATGTGGTTGTAGGCCAGGAGGAACTCGCTCTTGCCGTCCCCCGCGGGCCGGGTCAGGGCGCTCAGGCGGTGGCCGGCGCGGGCCTGCAGGCTCGCGTTGGTGAAGTTCCACGGCTGCTCGCGGCCCGCGGCGTCGCGCACCCACAGACAATCCCTGCGCGTGATCACGGTGTGCGCGTGAACCTGCCTGAGGCGTCGTCGAGACCTGATCGCCGACCACCGAGGCACCGCCGCCCGTCGTGTGCACGTGCAGGCTCTGCTCGATGTGCGTCTCCTTCTCCACCACCGTCCCCGAGCACGCCTGGACCTCATAGCTGCGACCGAGCACGCGCACACGGCGCAGCTCACCGGGGAGTCCGTCGGAGAGCTCGCCGTTCCCGCCCGCGGGAGCCGGCAGATGCCGCCGGTCGAGCAAAGGACGAACAGCGGACTCGCGACCAGGACGGGCGAGAGCAACGCCGCGATCCAGTGGCCGCTGCTCGCCCGCAGCGCGCGGTCGAGCTCCTCCGCATCGCTGTTCGTGGCGGGCGCCCGGAGCCGCGCCATCGAGGCCGCATCGCGCCCGGACCGAGGCCCGGAACTTGTCCGATGCTAGACGCTCGCGCAGGCGCTCGGAGAACTCGACGTAAGCGGCCCCGTCGCCGTTGCGCAGGCGAAAGTCGATGTCATTGAGCGCGTTGTAGTAGACGCCGAAGAGCGTTTGCCCGGCCGGGCCGGCCTGCTGGGCGGCGTCGGACAGGACCTTGAGCGTGGCGCCTTGCTCGGCCTCGTCGCCCGACTCCGCGAGCACGCGCTCCACCGAGGGGAAGCGCGCCGGGTCCAGCGATTGGGCGCCCGCGCCAAGGGCCAGGAACCCCGCGAGCCACAGGAAGAGCCACAGCGAGCGCGGGGCGAGATTCCGCATGGAGGGAACATCTTAGTGCCCTGATCCAGAGGTACGGCGACCCCGACGGCGTTCTTCAGGATCTGGACGCTCGCCGCCCGCCGACTCGGTGCAGACGGCCCTACCCCCGTGGGCGGCGGGCGTGGAGGGAATGTCCGCCCTGGGCGGCACCCTGCGTGGCCGAGCACGAGCCGTTGCTCCCTGGGGCCGGCGGACTCCAGGCGCCACTGGCAGGCCCCGCGCGAACGTGGCAAGTTGGCGAGCCTCTACCAGGCTCCCATCAAGGCCGCGCCCGCCCACCCGGCGTCGCGCAGAATCAACCCATCCCCATGCAGGCACTGCTCACCGCCTCCTTCGCCGCCCTGGCCGCGGTCTTCGTCACCGCCCCTCTTCCCCAGGACAAGGCGAACAAGCCCGCCCAGCCGTCGGGCAGCGTGGGAGCTCGGCAACTTCTCCGTCAGCCTCACGGTGAAGAAGGACATCAAGGCCTCGAAGGCCTTCTACGAGAAGCTCGACTTCAAGCAGGTGGGCGGGAAGCTCGAGCAGAGTGGGTCGTGCTCCAGAACGGCTCGACCAAGGTCGGTCTGTTCAGGGAATGTTCGAACGCAACATGCTGACGTTCAATCCCGGCTGGACGTCGAACAAGGAGACGCTCAAGGAGTTCCAGGACGTGCGCGAGATCCAGAGCCTGCTGAAGTCGCGCGGCGTCCAGTTGCAGACCGAGGCCGACGTGAACACCGACGGTCCGGCGAGCTTCACCCTGGTGGACCCCGACGGCAACCCGATCCTCTTCGACCAGCACGTGCCGAAGGCGAAGCGCTAGCCCGACGTATTCATGAGCTTTGAGCGAAACCCACGACAAAGCCTGGCCGGCAAGGCGCGGCGACGCGTTCTCCCGCAGGCGACCTGCAGGTCGCCCTGGACCGAATGCGTCGGCGCAACGCAGTCCGGACGGGCTTGGGCGGGGTTGGAGCCGAAGCTCATGAAGAGGTCGGGCTAGGGACCCGGCACGCCGCGCGGGGTGTCCGCCAGGCAGGCGGGGCCCCTGCGCGCGGACCCGCGCCCCCGCGCCTTCGCGCTTTCGATACCCTCTCCCCATGCAGCTCCCCCACTCGCCCGTGGCCGCCGCGGTGACCCTCGGCCTGACGCTCGCGCTCGTCGCCTCCTTGGCCGCCTGCTCCGAGTCGGGCGGCGGCGAAGTTCCGCCCACGACCGACGCCCAGCACACCATGAATGCCCCCGCCCAGGACCGGCGCGTGATCGTCAACGGCAAGGCCCTCTCGACCGCCGCGCTCGCGAGCCTCGACCAGGCCGCGCGCCTCAAGGTGCCTGCGGGAGACTATTGGTACGACCCGCGCTGCGGCGCCTGCGGTGCCCAGGGCGGTCCGACGGCGGCCTTCTTGCCGGCGGGGCCCGAACTCGGGGCCCCGCTGCGCGCCGATGCGTCCGGCGGAGGTCACGGAAGGCTCACCGGCGTGTTCGTCAACGGCCGCGAGCTCCACGTCGCCGACGCACTGGCGCTTTCCCGGCTGGGCCAGATCCTGCCCGGCCGCTACTGGCTCGACGCAAACGGGAACTGGGGCGTTGAGGGCGGCGATTTTGCCCTGGGGAACCTGCTGCAAGCGGCCGGATCCGCGGGCTCCAGCCCGGGCGGCTACAACCGCTCGACGCCGGGCGGACACCTGATGAGCGACGGCCAGACGTCCGGCTGGTTCGACCCGAAGACCGGCGCCAGCGTCCTGGTCGGCGGTTGATCGCGGCGGGGTCTCGGGCCCGGACCGCGCTGCTCCAGAACGGGGTCGGTTCCCGCAGGGGAAGGACCCTGCCGCGGCCGGCCGCCGCCCCTTCATCCACGTCCCATCGGCCCCGAACGCGTGCGGGCGTCAAGACCCGGATCCAGCGAGTGCGCGGCGGCGCTGCCCGCCTACGCACACTGCCCCGGAAGCCTACGCAGTAGGCACAGGTCCCAAGGGCCCTTTGCCTCCTAGGGTGGGGCCTGTCCTCGTGGTCGATGCCGGAAGCGCCGAGTCGGGCGCGAGGCCCTCCGATCCGGGAACCTGCGATGAGAACTTCGATCGTAAGCCTGTGGGGTCTGTTCGCCATGCTCGCCTGCGGCTGCCAGCCGGACCACGGCGAGGGCCCGCTGTGGAGCGGCGGAACCACCGCGAGTCCCGCACCTGCCTCCGATATGGAAATCGAGGTGCCCCCGCCGCCCTTCACCGAGGGCGTGTTCCCCTGCACGGACTGCCACGACCCCGAGATCCCCGTCAATGCCAGGCGCCGCGCGATGAAGACGGCGCACCAGGAGATCGTCCTCGAACACGACCAGGAACACCGCTGGTGCCTGGACTGCCACTCGGCGGAGAACCGCGACAAGTTGCACCTGGCGAGCGGGGAGCTGGTGGACTTCACGGAGTCCTACAGGCTCTGCGGCCAGTGCCACGGCGACAAGTACCGCGACTGGCGCGCCGGCGCGCACGGCCGGCGCAGCGGCAACTGGGACGGCAAGAAGACCTACCTGCTCTGCGTCAACTGCCACAACGCGCACGCTCCGGCTTTCCGACCGCTGAAGCCCAAGCCCGCGCCCCGTCGGCCCCAGCGGGCCGATCAACCCTCAGGCGCGCCCGCAGAATCGGCCTCCCAGGAAGGAGCCCACCAATGAGCTGCAAACAAGGAAGCTGCGGCGGAGGCTCCTGCGGCGGGGCGGACCGTCCCGCGGCCGAGGCCGCGACGGCCTGCCATGACGATCGCGACTGGGCACCCGCCTCGGAGGGCATCGTGGAAAACGAAGCCTCGCGCCGCGAGTTCCTGTGCGCGCTGGCCGGCTGCGCCGCCGCGCTGGCCGGGGGCTGCAGCGAGATCACGCACACGCCCTTCTTCCAGAAGCGCTTCCGCGAGCTCAGCGCCGAGGAGCGGGCGGCCTTCGTGGCCGACCTGGAGCGGGAGCACAGCGCCCGCTTCCACAAGCCGGTGAAGGTGGGCCTCCAGGAGGCCAAGGAAGGCGTGCTCTTCGGCTACGCCCTGGACATTTCGCGCTGCATCGGCTGTCGGCGCTGCGTCTATGCCTGCGTCGATGAAAACAACCAGAGCCGCGATCCCCAGGTGCACTGGATCCGCGTGCTGGAGATGGAGAAGGAGAAGGGCATCGATTTCGCCCACGCCAACGCCTACTACGAGGCCGACACCGTGCCGCGGCCGGGCCACTTCTATGTGCCCGTGGCTTGCCAGCAGTGCGAGAACCCGCCTTGCGTCAAGAGCTGCCCGGTCGGCGCCACCTGGAAGGAACCCGACGGGATCGTGGTGATCGACTACGACTGGTGCATCGGCTGCCGCTGCTGCATGTCGGCCTGCCCCTACGGAGCACGGCACTTCAACTGGAAGGAGCCCGAGATCCCCGAAGCCGAGATGAACCCGAACACGCACGCGCTGGGCAATCGTCCGCGCATGAAGGGCGTGGTCGAGAAGTGCACGTTCTGCATCCAGCGCGTGCGCGACGGCCGCTACCCCGCCTGTGTCGAGGTTTGCCCGGTGGGCGCGCGCAAGTTCGGCAACCTGCTCGACCCGTCGAGCGAGGTGCGCTATGTGCTCGAGCACAAGCGGGTGTTCGTGCTCAAGGGCGAACTCAACACGCGGCCCAAGTTCTTCTACTTCTACGGACTGTGAGGCCCGGAGCAACGAAATGAACAGCCTGAAGCTCTTTGCGAGGTTCACGACCGACTCCGTGCGCATCGTCACGCGCGGCAACTGGATGTACTGGACCTGGGTCGGCTCGCTGCTCGCGTTGATTCTCGTCGGCGTCGTGGCCTGGATCCACCAGACCCAGACCGGCCTGATCACCACGAGCATGCGTGACCAGGTTTCGTGGGCCTTCTACATCGGCAACTTCACCTTCCTGGTCGGCGTCGCGGCGGCGGCGGTGCTGCTGGTGATCCCGGCCTACGTGTACAACTGGAAGCCGATCAAGGAGGTCGTGATCCTCGGCGAGCTGCTCGCAATCTCCGCGATCGTGATGTGCAGCCTGTTCGTGACGGTCGACGTGGGACACCCCGAACGACTGTGGCACCTGATTCCCGGCCTGGGCCACCTGAACCTGCCGGGCTCGCTGCTCGCCTGGGACGTGGTGGTGCTCAACAGCTACCTGATCCTCAACCTCTCGATCGTCACCTACCTCCTGTTCTCGCTGCACTCGGGGAAGAGCCCCAACAAGAGGATCTTCCTGCCGCTGGTCCTGCTTTCGATTCCCGCGGCGATTTCGATCCACTCCGTGACCGCGTTCCTCTATTGCGGCCTGCCGGCCCGGCCGTTCTGGAACACCTCGATCCTGGTGCCGCGCTTCCTGGCCTCGGCTTTCTGCTCGGGCCCGGCGGTGTTGATCGTGCTGATGCAGCTCCTGCGGCGCTTCACGCGCTTCGAGATCCAGAGCGAAGCCATCTGGAAGGTGGCCGAGCTGATGAGCTACGCCATGGCGGTCAACCTGATCCTGCTGGGCGCCGAGGTCTTCAAGGAGTACTACTCCAACACCGAGCACCTGATCCACATGCAGTACATGTTCGCGGGCGTCGACGGCAAGGTGGCCATCGTGCCCTGGATGTGGCTCTCGGTGTTCGCCTCGATCGCGGCGTTCCTGCTGTTCCTGATCCCGAGGACGCGCCGCAATCCGCTGACCTTGAATCTCGGCTGCGCTTTGATCTGGATCGGCGTGTACCTGGAGAAGGGCATGGGTCTGGTGATCCCCGGGATGACGCCGGACACCCTGGGCGAGATCTACGAGTACTTCCCGTCCCACAACGAGCTTTTGATCTCGGCGGGCATCTTCTCGGTGGGCTTCCTGGTCTTCACCCTGATGGTCAAGGTGGCGACGCCGATCATGCTGGGTGAGTTCCAGCGCCCGGGCACCACGATCGCGCACTGAGCGCGCACCGGGAAAAAGCCGGCGAGCGCGCCGGGGCAGCTGCCCACGACGCGCTCGCAAGGTTCGACTTCCCCCCGGGGGGGACGCCTGCCTGGAAGGCCTCTCAGCTGGTGAAAGAAATCGTCAGGCCGTTCGAGGTCTCGCTGGATCCCGGGGTGGTGCGGAACCAAGCTTGGAAGTGGTAGACCGACCCAGCGGTGATCGGGCCCGCGGCCGGGACGGTGTTGTAGTCCACGTCGAACAGGAACGTCGTGCCGGCGCCGGAGTTCAGCGGAGGCAGACGCACGATCGGCCCCCCGCCGCCCACGCACAGACGGCCGGTGCCGCCGGGGAAGGGAATGTTCTGCTTGGCGATCGAGTAGATGAACAGGCCCGGCTTGTTGGTCCCGATGTTGTTGGCGTGGAGCGTCAGGTCGTTGGCCGCGATGCTCGACGAGCCCGTGGCGCCGATCACCGAGAACAGCGGACCCGGCATGCAGAAGTTGTTGCCGACGCCGATGCAGTTGGTGCTGCCGGCGCACACGCCCGCGGGGGCGGCCAGGGCCGCCTGCAGGCTGCTGTGGTTCGCGCCGGTGCCCGAGTTCTGGCCGCCGCTGGAGGTGCAGCCGCCGTGGGTGTGGATTCCGATCGCATCGCCGCTGGGCTCATGGACCACGGGGGAACCCGAGTTTCCGCCGGTGGTGTCCGTGCGGTACTGGACCGTGGTGCCGGTGAACGTCGCCCAGGGGCCGTTGTGGGTCTGCTGCACCTGGTTCGAGGTGCCCGAATCGGTCCCGTAGCCGGTGATGCGGATCAGCTCCGAGGCATTGAACGTCGGCGGCACCGAAAGGTGGTAGCGCGCCAGTTGCCGCTCGAACGGCCGCAGGCCGGTGTTCGAGTTGGGGAACACGCCGAAGTAGCCCCAGTCGTTGCCGATGCCCTGGCCGCCGTTGTTGAGCTTGGAGCTGACGTCGACGGCGTACTGTTCGGTGGCCGGCGGGTTCACCAGGGAACCGTTCGAGTTCGACAGGGGGACGTTGAACTGCACGGTCTGGAGGCTGGAGGTGCTGCAATGGCCCGCGGTCAGGAAGCACGACTTGCAGTCGTCGATCATCCAGCCCGTGCAGCCGATGGGCAGGAGGCGCGCGGCGCGCTTGTCCTGGGAGAGGATCCGGTCATCGGTCGGACCGCAGATCGTGTCCGGGCCGCCGACCATGCCGGCGTCGAGGTACTTGAGCACCACGCGGTTGGGACCCGTGTTCGGCTGGGAAACCACCTCCACCAGCAGCTCGTCGCCGTTGAGGTAGCAGCTCGACTTCTGCCACTGCTCGACGTGGTTCGCGTTCTGCAATTGGGCGTCGGCGTCCAGCAGCGAGGTGATGCGCAAGATCGATCCGCTGCCGTTGTCGGGGTCGCCCGACAGTTCCACCTCGCTGAAGTACAACCGCATCCAAGGCGCGGACGGGACGCTGACCCGGAAGGAAATCACCGTCGCTTCCTGGGTCGTGGTGTTGGACACGTAACCGGAGTCGAAGTCGAAGGGCACCGTGTGGTACGGCGGAGTGTCCTGGGCAGCGGCCAGGGAACCGCCCGCGGCGAACGTGGAGAGGCCAAGGGTGAGTGCCGCGGCGCGGCGCAGCGCCGAGCGCAGGGGACGTTGGAAGTGCATGGAAACCGCGGCCGGGGGACCGGCCGTCCGAGGTGCCTGGGGGAGGGTCGATGGACCTGATCGAGCCTACCCCGACCCCGGCGAACGCGCCATCGGCGCGAGCCCGCGGCGGCGGATGAGCACCAGCCCCCCCACCAGCAGCACCCCCGCCCCGAGGCAGGCAAGGCTGATCCAGCCCCCGATGCGCAGGCTGTCGGGGTCGTACACGAAGTCGATGGTGCTCGTCCCGGCGCCGATCCGCACCGCCCCGAACGCATAGTTGGCGTGCAGAACCGGCTGATCCCGGCCGTTCACGCGCGCTTTCCAGCCCGGAAACCACGGCGTGGTCAGCACGAGCCAGCCAGGTGACCGTCGAGTCACCTCGAAGCGCTTCCGGGTGGCCAAATCCACGAGGACGTTCACCGGGGCAATTTCCTCGGGCAGCTCCGCCGCGGCCTTCACCTCCGCGGGGTCCGCCCCCTCGAGCACCACGGTCGTGGCCACGTCCAGCGTCGGGGCGACGGTGAGCGCGAAGGCGCGTTCCTCGGATTCCGCCGCCACCGCGCGAGTGACCGTGTGCCAGCGTGTCAAGCCGCGTTTGTAGCGGAACAGGTCGAAGGGCGGAAGGCTCTCCGCCAGCTCGAAGTCGTTGAGCGCGTAGGAAACGTCCAGGCACAGCTGCCCCTCGAGCCGCTCCGCGCCGCGGTGCAGCCGCCAGCTCCCGAGGTCGGGGTGCGGCACCGTGTTGTCGATCGAGAGCTCCGGCGTCAGGGCACGCAAGTTCGTGGCGCGCCACAGGGCCAGGTTCACGTAGCCGTCCGCGTCGCGCCGCGCGAAGAGGGAGAGCGCGCGTCCGGGCTGGGCGTCGGGGGCTTCGAGGCGCAGCGTCAGCGCGCGGCCGGCCACGTTCAGGGGTTCGTCGAAGCGCAGGATCACGGACAGAGGCTCGTCCGCGACGGTCCAGTAGTCCCGGCACTCGACGGTGCCGTTGAGCAACTGCTCGCCCGTGGCCGCGTCCTCCAGCGTCCAGAGCGCGAGGCCGTCCAGCCTGCGGCCGTGGGTGGTGGCGAGCAGTCGGATCGCCTGCATGCGAGGAAGCGTGGGCGTGAAGCTCTGCGCCACCGGCGCCCCCGGAACGAGTTCGCCGATCGGTTCCATGCGCCGGCGCTCCATGGGAACGTCGGGAAAAAGGGTCCCGATGGGAATCCACTCGTCCTTGGAAAGCACCCAGTCCACGCCGAAAAGCCGCAGTCCGCGCGCGGTGCCGTGGAGCGTGTTGCGCCAATTGTTGGATTCGCCGAACATGGCGCGGAACAGGCGGTCGTAGCGGCGAATCCACAGCCCGTCGTAGCTGGAAATCAACCGCAGGCCGTAGGCCATGTTCGTGTCGGGCGGAAGCGTGTCCTCGCCCAGGATCACCAGGCGGTCATGGCCGACCTTCTGCTGCAGGACCTCGATCGAGGGCGTGACCGGGAAGAAGTGGCTGTTCTCGCACAGCGGGTTGTACTCCTTGAAGAGATTGCCCGTGCCGAGGTACGCCGCGACCACCACGCCGACCGCCAGGGAACCGCGGATCCAGGCGTTCTGGAAGCACCACAGGAGGGCGAAGCAGGCCGCGCCGAAGGCGAACAGCGCGGTCAGCTCGTCGACGTGGGCCAGCGCGTCCACGCGGCTCGCCACGGGATCGAACGTGCGCTGTCCAAGGAACTGCTCGGCGAAGCGGTAGGCCACCGGCAGAAGCCGCAGGGCGCCCCAGCGCGCCACGAGGATCAGCCCCAGGGCGGCGACCACGCCGGTCGCGGCCAGGCCGAGCCTGCGGCGGTCGGACTCCAGGGCCCGCTGCAGGGCGAAGGCGGCGCATACGGCCAGGGCGAACAGCCAGATCGCCTGGCTGCGGTTGATGGGCGCGATGTGCAGGCCGGGAATCAGCCCGAGGATGCGGCCCGCCCCCAGGATGTCGTAGGCGTAGGCCAGCCAAAGCACGCTCACGGCGGCGAAAAAACCATGGGCCCAATGGCGCCGCGCGAACAGGAACGAGAAGAGGGCCAACAGGAGGGTCAGCGCACCCGCGTAGGCCAGGTTCGTGGTCTCGAAATCCGGAGGCGGCAGGGAGGGATGCAGGTAGTAGCCGGTGGATGGATTCCCCAGCAGGCTGGGAAAGAACTGCAGGGGCCAGGTGCTCGACAAGAGCGGCGTCTGAACCCCCGTGCGCTGCTCCAACAGGCGACTCGCGCGCAGGTACTCGAGGAATGGCAGCGTCTGGAACGCGGTGATGCCCACGGCGATCACCGCCGCGGCGAACGCGCAGGAGGCGCGGCGCGATGGCGACGAACACCGCGCGGGTGCCGCCCTTGCGGCGCCAGGACACGACGGCCCGCGCGATGGCGTAGAGGAACGAGAACCCCACGGCGAAGAAGCACGGCTCGGGCTGGCCGGCCAGGAAGCCCATGGTCATCGACAGGCACAGTCCCGCCAGGGCCCAGGGCGCGGGCAGGCCGTGGGCGTCGAAGTGCTGGAAGGCCAGCTCGATGAAGTACAGGCAGGCCGGCAGGGCCGCCGCCGCCGCCGGATGGGGATAGCCCAGGAGCAGCACGTTGTGGCCGCCGAAGGCGAAGGCCACGCCGCCCAGGAAGGCCGAGATGCGGTAGAGCCCGAGCTCGCGCAGGAAGAGATAGGTGAAGCCCCCCAGGACCAGCAGCTTCAGGGCCGCCGTGAACAGCAGCGCCGCTTTGAACGGCAGCACGTAGAACGGCAGGCTGAAGGGCGAGAACACGGCGGACTGGCCGTTGGCGAAGTGCGGCGTGCCGCCCCCGTTGTAGGGGTTCCACAGGGGCAGACGACCCGCGGCGAGCTCCTCCTTGTTGAACAGGAGCCACGGCTCCATCTGCACCGCCAGGTCGGAGAGCAGCTCGTTCGCCGGAACGTGCCCCTGAGTGACCCGCGTCAGGCTGTGGGTCTGGGTGATGTCCGCCGGCGAGTAATAGGTGGACGAGTACCGCCGCAGGGCGGGCAGGAAGAAGGCCCCCAGCACCAGGCACGCCGCGGCGATCAGGGCCCAACGCCCCAGGCCGGGTCCCGCCATGCCGCGGCTACGCCCAGTCCCTCCGGTCGGAGGGCCTGACGCTGTGTTCATCGGACCGATGGGACTCTCCACTTCCCCAGGGACGATCAAGAACGCCCGCTTTCCCGCCGCTGAGCACGGTCGGAGCGAGCTTCAACGGGTGCGGCAAGGCCGCGTCGCGGTATGTTGACGCCCCGGCGCTCCCATGGGTTCCCCTATCCGAGGATTCGCGATCGTCTCGGCACTGGCACTGGCCCCCCTGGCGGCGTGGGCGGCCCTGCGTCTGGGATACGATCCGGTGCGCGGTGCGAGCGAGGCCCCGCTGATCCACCGCGAGGGAGGCTACCTGGGCTCGGAAGCCTGCCGCACCTGCCACGGGGATCACCACGCCACTTGGGAGCGGACCTTCCACCGCACGATGACCCAGCTCCCGGATGCCCGGACGGTGGTCGGCCTATTCGACGGCCGGAGCGTCGCCTACGGCGGGTCGAGCGCGCGGGTGTTCGAACAGGACGGCCGCTACCTCATGGACCTGCCGGCGGCGGGAGGCGGACGGCGCGAGGCGGAGGTGGCCCTCGCCGTGGGCTCGCGGCGCTATCAGCAGTACTTCGAACGCGTTCCCCGCGGAGGCGGCTTCGCCTTCGTGCGCCTGCCGATCCTCTGGCACATCGAGGCGCGGCGCTGGCTGCACCTGAACACGGTGTTCCTGAATCCCGACAGCGACGACTGGGACGAGCACCGGGCGGATTGGAACTCCAACTGCATCTTCTGCCACAACACGGGGCCCGAGCCGCGGATGGAGAACTACAGGGACCCCAGCCGGCGCGGGGTCGAGAGCTTCCAATCCGAAGTGGCCGAGTTGGGCATCGCCTGCGAGGCCTGCCACGGACCCGGCGCGGACCATGCCGAGGAACAGCGGGATCCCCTGCGGCGCTACAGCGGTCTTTTGACCGGCGCCCGCGACCCGTTGATCGTGCAGCCGACGCGGCTCGATCAGGAGCGTGCCGTCGGCGTTTGCGGCCAGTGCCACGGCCAGCGGCTTCCCGAGCCGATTTCCCGGGTCGAGGCCTGGCTCACCACCGGTCCGACCTACCGCAGCGGCGAGCGCCTGCTGGAGCACGTGGCGCCGGTCACGGCGGCGACTCCCGTGCGCGGCGGGGCGGACCCGGACCTGTTCCGGCTGCGCTTCTGGGGCGACGGCACGCCGCGCCTGACGGCCTACGAATACCAGGGGGTCACGGACTCCGCCTGCTACACGAAGGGCAGCTTGACCTGCGGCTCGTGCCACACGATGCACTCCGCCCGCCCCGGCGACGAGCTGGGCAACCTCACGCCGCCCATGCGCGGCAATGCCGCCTGCCTGCAGTGCCACGGGGAGCTCGGTCGCGACCTGGCGGCCCACACGCACCATGGGCCCGATTCCTCGGGCTCCCAGTGCATGGAATGCCACATGCCGCGCGTGGTCTACGGCGTGGTGGAGATCCACCGCAGCCATCGAATCGAGATCCCCGACGCGGCAGGGGACGCGGAAGCCGGCCGACCCAATGCGTGCACCCTGTGCCACCTGGACCAGAGCCCGCGCTGGGCGGCCCGCGAGACGGCGAGGCTCTGGAACCGGACGCCCCGGGAGCCCGCGTCGCGGGCCGACCACGCGCCCCTGGACCTGCCCGACTCCGTGGCCTCGGTGCTGGCGGGCGACGCCGTGCAGCGCGCCGTGTGGGCCAAGGCCATGGGCCGCGCCGACGCCGCCGTGAAGGCCGAGGACAAGGCCTTCCTGCGGCTGCACCTCGCGATCACCCTCGGCGACGGCTACCCCAGCATCCGCTGGATCGCCCAACGCAGTCTCACGGCGCTGGAAGCGGAGCTCTCCCTGGGTCTCGGGCCGCTGCTCTCCTCCATCGACCACCAGGAGGGCCAGGAGGCGCGCCGCGCGAGCCTGTTCGCGGTCCTGAAGGCCCTGGCCGCCCTGGCGCCGGGGAAACTGAGCCCGCCCCTGGCGGCGAGCTTCGCGCGCGGCGACTTCACCCTCGATCTCGAAGCGGTCATCCGGCTCACCGACCTGCAAGGCGAGCGCAGCATCTCCATCGGCGAATGAACGACCTCCCCACGCGGCGCGCTCTGGTCTTCGGCTGGTTCCTACTGGCCGTGTGCCTGCCCTTGGGCATGACCCTGGAAGCCCTGCATGCCCTCAAGCTGCCGGTCTACCTCGACAGCACGCTGCGGCGCGAGCTGTGGACCCTGGCCCACGCCCACGGCACGCTGCTGGGCATTCTGTGCCTCTCCTTCGCCGCGGTGGGCGAGCGTTCGATTCCCGACGCGGGCGCGCGGGCCTCGACGTCCCGCTGGCTGCGGACCGGCGCCCTGCTGATGCCCCTGGGGTTCTTCGGAGGCGGAGTGCTCAACTACGAGGGCGATCCGTCCCTGGCGATCCTGCTGGTCCCCTTGGGTGGACTGTGCCTGCTGGCGGCACTCGTGCGCGCCGGATTCGCGGCCGCGCGTGCCGGCTGACGCTTCGCTCCCGGCCCTCGGCGCGAAGCTCCCGGTCGGTGGGAGGGGCCGCGGCGGGTCCCCCAGCCCCAGGGCGGTCGCGGAGCAGCGGGAAAATCCGCGGGAGGACTACGGGAACGGCAGCACGACGTCCGCCGACCTGGTGGTGTCGACCCCCTGGCAGAGCACTTCCTCCGGGAACCGCAGCAGGACCAGGGTCATCCGCGACGGCAGGCTCCCGGTGAGCACGAGCCGGCCCTGACCGTCCGTGGTCGCCATCGCGGGCGCGCCGGGAAGGCCGACGCCCAGGTGCGCGAGCGGAACTGCGGCGCCATCGACGAAGCGCAGTTCGATCGTGCCGCACAGGTTCGTTGGGGGCACGACGATTTCCACCGGCCCCTGATCCGGCGTGGCGGGCCGAGCCGCGTAGAGCTCGATGCGGTCGCGGGCGGCACGCCACGCAGCCAGCGTGTAGGGTCGCTGCTGGAGCCCATCCACGCTGAAGCTCCCGTCGGCTTGCGCCTGCACCCTGCGAGGCGCGCGGCTCGAGGCCGCCTCGAGGGTCGCGGCATCCCGGCCTGCGGGTTCGATCAGCGTCCCGTCGAGCAGGGCGATGCGCCAGCCCTCCCCCGCGCGGCCCTCGGTCGAGCTCACGCGCCCGTGGAGCTTCCCCGCGGGCGGGCCGAGCCGCAGCAGATTCCCAGAGGCGGCGGGTCGATCCTCGCGCGCCGGCTGGAACCCAGGCAGGGTCGCGTAGAGGGGATGGTCGAGGCTCGGGGCGTTGATTTCGAAGGCGCCGTCCGTCGTGGAGAAGGCGCGGGCGCCGGAGCACCACACCTGGGCCTTGGCGGCGTAGGTGCCTTCGGCCAGGACCACGTGACCACGCAGGGTCCTGTTCGCCGCCCGCGGCGCGTCGCTTTCCTCGGGCTCGATCCCGATCGCGGCCGCAACCCCGGTGCGCGCGAGCACCGGCTCACTCCGCGCCGGCGGCTGGAGGCCCTTGCCGCGCGCTGCGTCGGCGGCCTCCTCGGGCCGCTCCGAGTCGAGCGCGGGCGGTCCGCCGTCCCTGCGCGCCGGCGGCCAGGCCGCGAGGGCCCCGCCCAGCAGGCACAGGCCGGCGGCCCAGGCGAGGACCCTCGGTTCGGACCGCGAGCCCATGGGCCGGTCAGCGTTTCTCGATCACGTAGTGGTAGTCCGCCTGCCCCAGATTGTTGACGGCTTCCACGCGGGCGTAATAGGTCCCCGTCGCCGCCGGGAGGAAGCAGGCGGCGCCGGTGGGCAGGCCCGAAACCACTCCTTCGGTGCCGATCACCTTGCCGTAGTGGGATTCCGCCACGAGTCCGCCGGCGTCGTTCAGCAGGCGCACGCGCGACGGCAGCGCCGATCCGTGCCCGGAGTACTCGAAGAATCCGTCGCTGTGCAGGCTCTTGGCCGCATAGATCTGGATCGTGACCGGCACGCCCTGGGTGGCGCTGAAACTGAAGAAGTCGTCGTCGTTGGCGTCGATCACGACGCCCGAAGCGCGTCCCCCGCCGTCGAGCGAGTCGGCGTTGGCGATGGAGTCGTTGTCCTCGGTTTCCCAGAGCGAGGAGCAGAAGCGCTCCAGGCGCAGGGCATAGGGCGTCGCCGACGCGGCGGCGGGCACGCGCAGGTAGAACGTCCCGCTGTGGCGCAACAGGATCGACTGGGTGTGCAGGTTGCCTTCGGGATCGACCAGGAGCGCACTGGTGCCGTCCGAGTCCAGCGCTTGCAGCGCCACCGTGTCCGTGGCTTCGCGCCAGTTGCCGGAGTGGAAGCACTGCACGCGCACGAGGTCGCCGGCGGTCCCCGTGAAGGAGAAGCAGTCGTCGTCGCCCGTGGTCGCCTGGCCCTCGAGGATCGCGCCGTAGCTGAGCGCCTGCGCGGCGAGCGGCGAGTCGTTGCTCTCGACTTCGCTGGTCAAACCCGTGGCGCTGGAGCTGGAGTAGGCCAGGTAGTACTCGCCGTCCCCCGATCCGACCTGCTCCTCGATCTGCACGAAATACGTCCCGGGCGTGTCGATGCGGAAGTGGATCGCCGGGTCGGAGAAGAAGGCGTCGTTGCTGCTCGCAAGCTGCGTGGTTCCGTCGGAGTCCCACAGGCGCATCCGCCCGTCGAAGTAGTCGTCGTCCCCGTGGAAGACCCCGTTGCGATAGGCGGTGAGCTCGAAGCGCACGAAGCTCGGCGCCGCGACCGTGAAGGAGTACACGTCGACTTCGTCGTCCACGTGGTAGCCGCGCAGGTTGCCGTCGGCGATGGCCTCGCTGGTCCCCGGCGTGTCGTTGCCGCCGCTGGCTCCACTGGGCTCCAGTTCCGTCTGGACACCGGCCAGCGTCACCGTACGGACCCGGAAGGCGTAGTCTCCGCCGTCGAGTGCCGGATTGTCCTGGCGGATCGCCACGTAGTGCTGGCCCGTCGTCGCGACGCGGTAGATCGGCATGTCGAGATCGTGACGGCCCCAGTCCCAGCCCCCCGACGTGGCTCCGCTGTAGTCGTGCTCGAGCAGCTTGCTGGTGCCGTCCACGTCGTAGAGCGTCAGGCGCGGCAGATTCCGGCCCTGGTTGTCGTCCCAGTGCGCTTGGTCGAGGCGCGTGGCGAAGAGCTCGATCGAAATGAACTGACCCGCGGTCAACATCACGGACCAGTAGTCGACGTCACCGACCGCGTCGAGCGACCCGGTCGCGTTGTCCCCGAGGGCGGTGGCGTCGGCCTCGGCCGCGGTGTTGTTGCCTTCGGACTCCAGCTGCGCGGCGCCGCCTCCTCCACCGCCGCCTCCCCCGCCGCCTCCCCCACCGCCACCGCCGCAGCCCGGCAGGCAGAGCAGCGACAAGGTCACGAGCCCAGGGAATCGCGCCAGAAATCGAGTTCGCATCGGTTGGCCTCTCATCTGCACCCGGGCCCCAGATCGGCCCCGGCGCACGGGGTTCTTGAACCCGAGGCCGGCATGGGGCGTGGGCCCCGTGATCGGCGGGCGGAACGGGCCCCCAGGGCCCCCAGAGGAGGATCGCGCTCGCGATTTTCTTGCCCCTCGGCCCGCGCGACTCCGTGAAACCGCGCGACCTCCGCCTTCCCGCGCCCAGCCGTTGCTCCGCGGCGCGGCCCTCCACAGGGACCCTGCGCGCGAGGGGTCGCGCGGTCGGAATCGGACGCTGCGGGGCCGGCACCTCGGCCCCAGGTGCAGTTGCCAGCCGTCGGGAAGAAAGGCAGGGTGGAGCCGTGCGTGGCTCCTACTACTGGCGCGTGATCGCCACCGGTTTCGCCTTCGCGATCTTCAACCTGGGGGGCCTGCTCGCGGCCGTTTCGGCCATCGCGGTCTGCCGCCTGGCCCCTGGATCGCGGCGGACGAAGGAGCAGCGTGCCCAGCGGGTGATCCACTCGATGTTCGCGGGCTTCATCCTGCTCCTGCGCGGACTCGGGCTCCTGACGTGCTCTCGGGCCGGGCTGGAGCGCCTGCGCACGGCGCCGCCCTCTCTGGTGATCGCCAATCACCCGACGCTGCTCGACGTGGTGTTCCTGATCGGTTCAATGCCGCGCGTGGACTGCGTGGTCAAGGCGGCGGTCTGGCGCAATCTGTTCTTCCGTGGAGTGGTGCGCGCGGCGGGCTACATCCCCAACAGCGAGGGACCGGAACTGGTGGACGACTGCGTGGCCCGGATCTCGGCGGGAAGGCACGTGCTCCTGTTCCCCGAGGGAACGCGCTCACCGGCGGGCTCGCTGCGACACTTCCAGCGCGGCGCGGCGCGCATCGCCCTGCGTGCGCGCTGCGAAATCCACCCCATCCTGATCACCTGCGAGCCGCCGACTCTTCTGAAGGGCATGCCCTTCTTCCACGTGCCGGCCCGCAGGCCGCATTTTTCGCTCTCGCACCTGGAGCCGATCCGGGCGGCCGACCACCTGGAAGACGGCGCGGAGACGCCGCTTGCCGTGCGACGACTGAACTCCGCCCTCGAGGAGTTGTACGAGCAGCGCCTGGGAACACGCTGCTCCTGACCCCCCCGCGGGTCAGGTGCCCGGCGCGGGCGGCGTGGTCCGCGAAAGGCGCAAGGAACGGCCCCCGAGTCCCAGTTCCAAGGCCCCTTGTCCCTGGAGCATCCAGGCCAGGAAGCGCAGGGCCTGGGGCAGTTCGCGGGCCGGTGCCCCTGGACCGGGGATGGACCCGGGAAACTCCAGCGTGAACCGGGGTCGAGCCACACGGCTGGGTTCCAGGAGCAGCGCCAGGCCGAAGGCGCAGGGGTGCTCGTCCTCGAAGGCCTGGAACACCTCCGGGAACGGCTCGTCGGCGATCACCAACAACACGGGATGCCCGGGGTTCCGCCGGCCCACGGCCAGCGCCTCGATCAGCCCGGCGGCGAAGGTGTGGCGCCCCGCGCCGATGGCGCTGGAGGTGCAGCCGTTGCCCGCGCTGATCGAGAACAGCCCGCTTTGGGTGTTGTGCACGGAGTGGCTGAAGGCCGTGGGCGACAGAGGCGTTCCGCGGGCGATGTCGGAGAGCAGCGACACGCAAGCGTTCGCCTCCCCGTGCCGGGTGGCGAACACGCTGCACACGTCGGTCAGCAGCTCGGGAGGCGTGGCGTCGAAGGCCACCTGCAGGGCGATCTTGCTGAGACGCGAAAAACGCCGACGCACCATCGCCGGCACGAACTTGAGCTCGGGCGCTCCCGCCCGCGGGGGGGGCACGGGTTCCCGGGCCCACTGGAGCCACTCGTCGCGGGTGGCCAGGCCCGGCGCCCACGCGGACCAGGCGCGGACCTCGAAGTGCTTCGGGGAGGGGTGCTTCACGGGAGCCTCCTCTCGAGCACCACCGTGCAGTTGTTCCCTCCGAATCCGAAGGCGCTACTCATCGCGAGCCTGCGCCCCCTTGCGGTCACGGTCTCTCCGGGCCCCACCAGGCGAATGGCGGCCAGCTCCGAGTCCCGCTCGCCGTCGAACACGTGGGGAGGCAGGGCGAGTTCACCGCGGCGCTCGTGCTCCAGCACCAGCCAGCAGAACGCGATCTCGGTGGCCCCCGCGGCCCCCAGCGTGTGGCCGGTCAGCGGCTTGGTGGAGCTGCACGGCACGTCGAGCCCGAGCACACGCTCCACCGCCCGGCTCTCCATGGCGTCGTTCAACGGCGTTCCGGTGCCGTGGAGGTTCAGGTAGAGGATCTCCGCCGGCTCGGCCCCGGCGTCCTTCAGGGCGGCTCGCAGGGCGCGTTCGGCCCCGCCGCCGGTGGGGTCCGGTGCCGACATGTGATGGTGGTCCGAGGATTCGCCGCACCCGGCCAATTGAATGCCGCCGGGGCCCCGCGCCATGACGAACAGGGCCGCCGCCTCGCCGAGGTTCAGGCCGCGGCGATTGCGGCTGAAGGGGTTCGTGCGCTCCGAGGCCACGGCCTCCAGGGCGCTGAAACCGCGGGCGGTCATGGGCGCGAGGGTGTCGACTCCGCCGGCGATCACCGCATCGCACAGGTCCAGCTCCAAGAGCGAGCGCGCGCTCACCAGGGCCTTGGCGCTGGAGGAGCAGGCCGTGGAAACGGTGTAGGCGGGCCCGGCGGCCCCGCTGGCGAGCGCGAGGTACTGGGCCAGGCCGCCGTGCTCGAATTGCTCGTAGGAGAACTCCGGCGGCAGGCTCCCCTGGGTGATCCAGCGCCCGATGGCGGCACCCGTCTCGTCGATGCCCGACGTGCTGGTGCCCACCACCACGGCCACGCGCTCCGCGCCGAAACGCGAGACGGCCGAATCCACGGCGTGCCGGATCTGGTTGAGGGCCAGCAGGGCCAGCCGATTGTTGCGGCAGCGAAATCGGGCGTGGACGTCCGGAAGCTCCGGCAGGGGCTCGCGAAAGGCGCCCACCAGCAGATCGCCGTGGGAAAGCAGGCCGGGTCTGGGCGCCAGCCCCGTGAGGTCGCCGGCAATCAGGCGCGCGTAGTTGCGAGCGACCCCCGCTCCCAAGGCGGTGGCCAGGCCGACCGCTTCCAATTCGCAGGGTCCTCCGAGGCTCATGCTGGGATCAAGGTGGGGGTCGGGCGCGACGCCGTCCGCTGGGGCAGCAGAACCGCAACATCGTAGGAAGTTGGAGAGCCCGCGGGAAAAGCCAGGCTCGCCACCGGGGCTCGAATTGGACTTGCGGCGCCCGGGGCGGGGTGGAAGACTCCGCTCCTGCCCGCTTCACCGGAGAATCCACATGCCGATCCGCGCCTCACGCCGTGCCCTGTTGGCCTTCCTGTTCCTCGCCCTCGCCGGAGCGTTCGCGGCCTGCCACACGGCGGGCGGTGCCTCGGTCGATGCCAACCGCTGGACGGGCAAGACCGTCTACACGCGGGTCGGCATGCGGGTCGAGCCGGCCAAGAAAGTGGCGGGCTGGCACATGTACAGCACCAACCACGTGGGCCTGCCCAAGTTCATCCCGGCCGGGAGCAAGTTCACCTTCCGTGACTTCGGCCGCAATCGCGCCAACCTGGTGGGCGAGGACGGAGCGCTGGTGGAATTGGAGTACGTCACCCGGCACCACCCGGACCTGACCTTCGACACCTGGCTGGAGCGGCAGCTGTCGGAAACGCCGACGGAACTGCCGGGCGACCTGAGCGACAAGGAGAAGGAGGCCGTCGCCGCCGGCCGGTACGAGGTGGGCATGTCGCGGGCGGCCCTCTTCCTGGCCATCGGCTACCCCCCCAGCGCGCTGACCCCCGGTCTGAACGACGCCCAGCTCACCTACGAAGTCCGGCGCTTCAACCGGGTCATCTTCCAGTTCGACGCCGAGGGCCGGCTCTCCGCGATCCAGCACTAGACGGGCACCGCCCCACGGGGCCCGCCCCGGCCCTCGCGTCGGGCGCGGCCGTGCACGACGACGATCCTCGTCGTGGTCCGGGGGGCCTGGAGGCCGTTCCCCCGGTGCTCCATGGGGCTCCTCGGGCCTTCCCGGGGCTCCGCCCCCGGAGCCGCACCCGCTACACTGCCGGGGTTCCCTCCGAGGAGCCCGTTGAAGAAGGTCCTGGTCGTCCAGTACTCCCAGAGCGGCCAGCTGACCGACGTGGTGGCGCAGATCGTCGGCCCGCTGCGTGAAGCGGCCGGGGTCGAGGTGATCGTCGAGACGGTTCGGCCGGTCTCCCCCTACCCGTTTCCCTGGCCGGTGCTGCGCTTCTTCGACACGTTCCCGGAGGCCGTGTACCTCGATCCGCCCGCCCTCCAGGCGTTCCAGGTGGACCCGGCGGAACGGTTCGACCTGGTGATCCTGGGCTACCAGGCCTGGTTCCTGTCGCCCTCGCTGCCGATCACCGGCTTCCTCCAGAGCGAAACCGGCCGCAGGCTCCTGGCCGACACCCCCGTGGTGACCGTGGTCGCCTGCCGGGACATGTGGCTGATGGCCCAGGAGCAGGTGCGCGGTCTGCTGGCCGCCTGCGGGGCCCGCCTGGTGGGCCACGTGGCCCTGGTGGACGAGGCGGGGAGCATCGGCTCCTTCCTGGCCACACCGTTCTGGGTCTGGACCGGCAACCGGGGCCCGCGCCTGTGGGGGCTGATCCCCCGGGCCGGGGTCAACCCCAGGGAAATCGCCGCCTCCCGGCGCTTTGGGGAGCGGATCGCCTCGGTGCTGGCGGCGGGCAGGCCCCTGGACGAGACCCTGCTGCGGGGCCTGGATGCGGTCCGGGTCAACGAGCGCCTGATCGGCAGCGAGCGCGCCATCCGCCGGGGATTCCTCCTCTGGGGCCGCCTGCTGCGTTCCCTGGGTCCCCAGGGGGCCCTGGCGCGCAAACCCGTGCTCTTGCTCTACATTGTGTGGTTGGTGGCGATGATCCTGACGGTCGTCCCCCTGGCGGCCCTGATCAAGACGCTGCTGGCCCCCCTGACCCGCAACCGGATCGCCGCCCAAAAGGCCTACTACAGCGCGCCCTCGGGCTCGCGCTGACCCTCGACCCCGAGTGAACGTCTACATCACCCATCTCTCGGCCTTCCTGCCCAACGCCCCCGTGTCCAACGACGACATGGAAGCCGTGCTCGGGCAGGTGGGTGACCGGCCCTCGCGCGCGCGCCGGACGGTGCTGCGCTCCAACGGGATCCAAACCCGGCACTACGCCGTGGACCCGGCCACGGGAAGGCCCACGCACACCAACGCCCAACTGGCGGCCGAGGCGGTGCGGCGGCTCGCCTCGCCCGGATTCAACCTCTCGGATCTGGAATGCCTGGCGGTCGGCACCGCCATCGGCGATCAACTGATGCCGAGCCACGCCAGCATGGTCCACGGCGAGCTCGGCTCCCCGCCCTGCGAGCTCTTGTCCTCCGGCGGCGTGTGCCTGTCCAGCCTGACCGCCATGAAGTACGCCGCCATGGGCGTCGCCACCGGCGAGTTCCGGCGCGCGGTCGCCTGCGGCTCGGAACTCTCCTCGGCCATGATGCGCTCGGGCCTCTTTTCGGAGGAGGTCGAGTCCAAGGCCGCGGCCCTGGAGCAGAACCCCGAGATCGCCTTCGACAAGGACTTCCTGCGCTGGATGCTCTCCGACGGCGCCGGCGCCGCGCTCTTGGAGCCCCGGCCCGCCGCCACGGGGCTGTCGCTGCGCATCGACTGGATCTGGCAGCGCTCCTACGCCAACGAAATGGCCGCCTGCATGTACGCCGGCGCGGAAAAGCAGCCCGACGGCAACCTGCGCGGCTGGCAGACCTACGGCGCGCGCGAGTGGCTCGACGCCTCGGTGTTCTCTGTCAAGCAGGACATCAAGCAGCTCAACGAGCACATCATGCGCTACACGGTCGAGCGCGGCATCAGCGAGTGCCGCGAGCGCCACCCGATGTCGCCCGACCAGATCGACTGGTTCGTGCCCCACTACTCCTCCCATTTCTTCCGCGACCGCGTGGGGGCGAGCCTCGCCGCCGCCGATTTCGCGATCCCCATGGAGCGCTGGTTCACCAACCTGCCGACCAAGGGCAACACCGGCTCGGCCTCGATGTACATCCTGCTGGAGGAGCTGTTCCGCTCCGGCCGCGTCAAGCCCGGCCAGCGCGTGCTGTGCTACGTGCCCGAGAGCGGCCGCTTCTCCACGGGCTTCATGCACCTGACCGGCTGCACCGCCAACTCGCCCTGAGGGGCGGCGGGCGCCGGGTTCCAGCAGGGTTCCACCGTGAAGAAGGACGAGGTCCCGCAGCACGACGCCAAGGCGTTCCAGGGGCGCAAGAAAGCGCTCTACGCCCAGGACGAGCAGGGTCGCCTGCGCATCGTGCCCTCCAGCGGCTGGGAGGCCGAGGAGATCGTGCTCGACCAGGCGATCGCCGAGTTCGAGGCCCAGGCCGCCGACGCGCTCGCCCGCGCCCGCCGGGGCCAGGCGTCGGCCCTGGAGTACCACATGTACCGTCAGCGCATGGACGTGGTGCTCCTGGCCCAGAGCACCGGCTACTTCCGCTGGCGGGTGAAGCGCCATCTGCGCCCGGACCTTTTCGCCAGGCTCCCGGCCGCGAAACTGGCACGCTACGCCGACGCCCTGGGCCTTTCCGTGGACGAGGTTCGCGCGCTGCCTCCCGGCGGGCCCTGAGCACCGCGCCATGAACGTCAGCCTGCCCTTCGAGCACCGCCAGTCCGCCCACTGCGAGAGCGGCGTGATTTCGGCGCTCCTGCGCCACGCGGGCGTGCCGATGTCGGAGCCCATGGCCTTCGGCATCTCCGCCGGCCTGACCTTCGCCTACATCCCGCTCGTCAAGTTCGGCGGCATGCCGATGATCGCCTACCGCATGCCGCCCAAGGGCGTGATCCGCGGCCTGACGAAGCGTCTTTGCATCCGCATGAACTTCGAGACGTTCCGCGATCCCAAGGCGGGCATGGCGGCCCTGGACCGCCACCTGGCCGCGGGGCGTCCCGTCGGCGCCCAGACCTCGGTGTTCTGGCTGGACTACTTCCCGCCGGACATGCGTTTTCACTTCAACGCCCACAACCTGGTGGTCTACGGCAAGCGGGGCGACCGCTACCTGATCAGCGATCCGGTGATCGACACTCCGGTGGAGTGCGACGGCGCCGGTCTCGAGAAGTCGCGCTTCACGCGCGGCATGCTGGCGCCCAAGGGCCTGCTCTACTACCCCGAGCACATCCCCACCCAGCTCGGGTTCGCCGACGCCATCCGCAAGGCGATCCACTTCAACGCCGGCATGATGCTGCACGCACCTCTGCCCTTCGTGGGCATCCGCGGCGTGCGCTACATGGCCAACAAGTTGCGCAAGCTCCGCGCGCCAGCGCGGCCGAGCAGAAACACAGCCGCCTGTTCATCGGCCACATGGTGCGCATGCAGGAAGAGATCGGCACCGGCGGCGCGGGCTTCCGTTTCCTGCATGCCTCGTTCCTGCAGGAGGCTGCGCCGATCGTGAATGAGCCGGTGCTGCTGGAAATCGCCGACGAACTGACGCGCGCCGGCGACGAGTGGCGCAACTTCGCGCTCTCCGCCGCCAAGATGTGCAAGCAGCGCATCGCCATGGACCACGACCAGCTCGCCAGCCAACTGCACAAATGCGCCGACCTCGAGGCCGAGGTGCACAAGCAGCTGCGGGCGGCGTTCTGAACTCGTCCGTGCTCCCCGAGCAATCAGGGACAAACCGAGGACTCGAGCCCGTTGCTGAGCGTCCAATTGCCGGGGAAGGACCAGGGAGGGGCCGCGGGTGTGACTGTTGAGGCCCGGGCCGGGGCCTTCCGCCCCAGCGATCAGCCCCGTCCGCGGTCTTTGACGCTGTGACCTCTTCCAGCCAAGCGACTCTCGCTCCAGGCGCTGCTGGAGGTGACGGACTCCCCCACGATCCCCGTTTGAGCGTGGGGGACTGGCCGGCGAACACACTGCGAGCGAGTAGCCGGCCAGGGCGGCAGGCGCGAGTCTCCATGCTGGATTTCACCTGCCGGGACTCGTCGCCCGGGCGGCCCCGCGACTACGGCACCCGTTTGGATGCCCCGAAGCAGGCTGCCAACGCCTGTTGTCGCGACCCCACCACTGGACGTTGATGCGCGATGGGGTCAGACCGGATGGGGCGTCCGCCGAGCTGGCCCGTGGCGAAAGCGGCCCAGTCGAGCTCGACTGCGTCCGCTGCGCGAGCCACCAGGATGACCGGAGGCGCGAGCTCTGCCGGAGGCAGGCGCCGCCGTGACGGGGCGGCTCCGACGCCTGAATAAAGCAGGAGGCCTGGCCTTCCCTGACGCGCGCCCGTGGTCGAAATCATGAAGCCGCTGGTTGCGCTCGCGTGTGGCGCACCCGCGAAGGCGATCGCCGGCAACTGGCCGCAGGAGTTGAGCTTCGGCGTGCAGACGAAGGCGGCGGGATGAGTTGCGACGGTTGCGCGCCCAGTCGGCACGCGTCGGGTAGGGGCTCGCCGATCGCCGACGAGCAGCGCATGGACAGAGCCGGTAAGCTTGTCAACGGACTCCAAAAGCGGGATCACCGCTCAGGTTGCCCGTTCCGCCGGGATTGCGGCCCCGCCAGCGTGGTTGGTCTGGGAGACGTCCCCGGAGGGGGATCGATGTCCCAGAGCGTGTTGCCTTGGACGATCGAATTGTGCGTTGGTCACGCCGCCTGTCCCAGGTCGTGCCGGGCATTGCCGCTACGGTGCAGTTCTGGACAGGTCCCACTCCGACAAGCCGGGGCCGCCCGTCGCCCTTTGTTCCCGGTCGCAGCGCCGGGGGCGGGGACGGCTCGCGACTTTCTCCGCTGAGGGTGGCGGCGGGGGGGGGACGCTCGACGAGACGGGGCGGTCGGCGGGGGGCGTGTGGGGCGGAGTTAGCTGGAGGGGGGGCTGCCTAAACGCCTGGGCGCAGCACCGTGTCCGTGAGGGGCGGGGACCGGGGTGAGGACTGCTTGCGTTCCGTTTCGGCGGCGGATGGACTCGACGTGGTCTGCGCTGACGCCGTCGGCGAGGGGAGGGCAAACGTGAGCGTTTTCGACCTTCAGCTGAGCGCCGGAGGGGAAGTGCGTAGCGAGGCGGAAACTCACGGGGCTCTCACCAAGAGGCTGGATTCCGATGAGACTCTGGCAACCCTGCTGCCGTCCAGCTCTTCGTTGCCGCCGCCTGTTCAGTGGGACCGAGAATCAGCTGCCGGCCGAGGCGGACGCCGCCCTGCGGGGCGCGCGCAGCCTGGAGCTCTTCGCGTTGGATCCGACGCCCTTGATGCAGGGCGCGGTGCCGCCGGAGAAGGGCGTTTTCCACGAGTATCCGATCCTCGGCCGCGCGGTCCTCAGCGACGCCGTGCAGGCAAAGGCCCTGGGCGAACTCGTCCTGCGGGGCATCCGCGAGAGCGACGGCACGGCGGCCGCCTGCTTCAATCCGCGCCACGGAATCCGCGTGAGCCAGGACGGCCGCACGCTCGATTTCGTGATCTGCTACGAGTGCCTGTCGCTCAGCGTCCACGGCGACCTGCTGGGCTCCGCCGGCCCCCGCCTGGGCCTCCTGACCGCCCAGCGCGTCGAATCCGGCGTCAGCGCGATCTTCGAAGGCGCCGGACTGAAGACAGCCCCAAAGCACTGACACGAGACTGCCCCGCATGGCTGCGGATCGGCACCCCGGCACCCCCCCCAAAGGGGCCCTGGCGGCCTCCCCAGGGCCGATTTTCCTCCCGCGCGGCCACGGCGACATACCCCGTTGTCTGGCAATGTGTTCCGTCTTTATCCGCAGCCATGCGGGGCAGTATCCCAGGGGGTGAGGCCGTCCGGCATGACCGGACGGCCCGCCCGGCTCAGGGCTGGATCGTGAACTCCAGACCGTCCGAGAGGGTCGCGTTGTCCGGCGGCGGGATGCCGCGGAACCTGGCGCCGTGCCCTGAGCGACGGACCACGGCGCCACGGGCCGGCCGCTCTCCCTGATCACCCGACGGACGACAGGGTCCGGCCCAGGCAGCCGGCCGGAACTGTCATTTCTCGGGCTCGAACGTCTCCGTCCAATCTCGTGCGAGACTGACCACCGCACCGAAATCTGCATCAGCGCGAGGAAGGTCGTGCTCGTGCGGTTGTTGAAGATGTCGTTGTGCCCGTCGCAGATCGACTCCGGCACCTGGAACACCCCACCGGATTCGACACCAAATGGGACTTTGGCTCGAGACAATACCGAAGGTGTCCGGGGCTCTTGTCGCCAACTCCGTTTCGTTCTCGGCCGGAAGGTCAATCTTGAAGCTCGGGCTCGCGACGCGGGGAGGTTCGGGGGGACGCAGGCAGTGCCACGATTGCCCGAGATCCACCCTGTCCATCGCCTGACAATTGCAGGGCTCGTCCTTCGTCGTGAACGAATGCGTGAACAGGGACGCATCGTGGCCGTCCGTCTTGTCACCCAACGTCGCGATCCTCCAGGCGATTCAGTGGCGGCATCCTCGCTCGCGGTGACGGAGATGAGGATGGGCGGACTGTACAGAAACGGGCCGGAGCTCGCCTCCTTCCGAATGAGTCGGCTGGCGAGCTGCGCCTTGATCTCCTTCGCGATCTCCGAATTGGCGGCGGAGTTGATCGCCAGCAGGAGATCGGGAAACACGATCGGCCCGCGGAACCCTCGAACGTCTGGACCGCCTGCGGGTTCGTGTCGGCGATCGCGGCCCCCAACGGGGAGCTCTTGTCGGTGAGCATCGACAGGAACGCAGACTCCAGGACCAAGGCGCCCATGGAGTGTCCCATCATCACGAGTTGAGCGCGCGACGACTGGGGAACCGAGCTCTTGGCGGCGTCGATGAGCCTGCGCATCGAATCGCGACAGTCGATTCCCGATCCGACGCCCTCGGCGGTCTTGTATCGATTCGAAAACGTCGTGTTCTTCAGCCAGCCTCGCTGGAGCAGATGCGGGTCCTGCACGTCGCCGTTCCACGCAAAGTAGACCCCGACGACGGTTCGAGGTTTCGAGCGCTCGATCTCGCGGATGCTCAGCTTGCGGAGGATCTCGCGAAAGGCCGCGAAGTGAGTGTCCTGCCAGGTTCCACCGTGGTGCCAGCCATGAATGAAGGTGAGCGCGACGACGCCGTTCGGATTGTTCTTGCGGGCATCCCGCAGGAGGCCGCAGGCGCGTTCGACTTGCTCGCTCGCCGTGCACGTACCGTCGTCGCCGAAGGAAATCCTCGCCAGGTGAAACGCACCCCCCCAGGCAGTGGGCTGCAGGTCCTTGGGAATGTGGGGTTCATGGACATCCAAGGTCCAGACCGTCTTCTCCGCGGCAGGCGATTCCACATGCGCGGGCGCTTGAATGTGCGGACTGCCCTGCAATAGCGGGGTCGAATGCGCGACCGTCGAGGGAGCGATCGGACTGAGAACCACGCCGAGAACGAGTGCGAGAAGATGCGAGTGGATCATGATCTCTCCTTCAATGATGGGCCGACTCACGTTCGAGTCCGCGGGCAAGGGCACTTCCCGTCAGTCTGCGAACTCCGGTCGTCAGGCTAGGACTCCAACGAGTGCTCGGCAAGATCCACGCCCGCCCCGCGCACCACCACCCAGCCTCAGGCTTGTGGCTGCTCCCAACAGGGAGCGCAGAGGGAACTCCTCCGGGGGCAGGTTGCGGTGTGTCCAGCGTGTTCCGGGGATCGCCGCCAGGCGCCCTTCGGCTCGACCGAACGGCGAGGCTCACTCTCGGCGCCTCGGTGCTAGGGCTGAGCGCGGGACGATCCGCGTTCGAATGTCGCGGGCGAGGCTCGACGATCCGGGCAGCGGCTCCGGCGAAGCGGAAATCCTGGAAATCCGCGAGCTTCGGCGGAGCGCGCCCTCGTTTGCCGGATTCGATGTGACTCGTGGAATGCCCCGAGGCCGCGACACGATCGTCGCGCCTTCCCCGCGCGGCGGGCGCAAGCGCTTGGCGCCGGGGGTTAGGATGCGATCTCCACCAGGCTTCCCGTGAGGATTCCGCCATGCCGAAAATGAAGGCCTACGCCACTTTCGACCTGTATCTCGCCGATCAGGCGGCCGCGAACCAGAAGATCATCCGCGCGCTGCGCAGCTTCGTGAAGCGCACGTCGCCCCAGCTCGTCGAATCCGTGAAGTGGGGGAACGGCTGCTGGCTGAACGGCAAGGTGCCCACGGCGTACGTGTACTCCGACAAGGGCTTCGTGCAGTTCGGCTTCATCCGCGGATCGGAGCTCGAGGACCCGCGCGGGCTCTTGGAAGGGGCCGGGCAGTTCGTCCGACACATCAAGGTGCGCAAGGTCGCCGACATCGATCCCGCGTCGTTCGGCGCGCTGCTCCTGCAGGCCGCTCGGTACGACACGATGCCGATGCCGGGCAAGAAAACGTCTCGCGCTCCGAAGGCGGCGAAGGCCGCTCGGCCCGCCAAGGTCTCGGGCACCGCGAAGCCCCCGACGCCCAAGAGGCTCGCCGGGCGCAACGACAAGAAGCTCTCGCCGCCTAAGCCGAGGCGTCGGGTCTGACGCGCGCCTCGGAGCGCCGATCTTCGTGTCCTTGGCGCGGACGTGGGCCTGGTCCGCTTTCTCGGAGGCCCATGAGGTCGTGGCTCGCGGCGACGTGGCCCGCGTTGGCTTGGATCGTCGCGCCGGTGATGCCGGGCGAGCGGTCGTCGGCGAGGAACAGGCCGCCGAAGGCGTACAAGTCGATCGGACACACGTCGGAACTGTCGTTCGGGGGAGGACTGCCGGCCGAGCCCAAGGGCGTCGAGCGGCGGACCGGAGCGTTCATGGATACTGCCCCGCATGGCTGCGGATCGGCACCCCGGCACCCCCCCCAAAGGGGCCCTGGCGGCCTCCCCAGGGCCGATTTTCCTCCCGCGCGGCCACGGCGACATAACACGTTGTCTGGCAATTTGTTACGTCATTATCCGCAGCCATGCGGGGCAGTATCCCAGGGAGTGAGGCCGTCCGGCATGACCGGACGGCCTCGGACTGGGGCACAGGGCGAGTGCCCGCCCGGCTCAGGGCTGGATCGTGAACTCCAGACCGTCCGAGAGGGTCGCGTTGTCCGGCGGCGGGAAGCCGTTGTCACGGCCCCAGAACTGGCAGCCGATCACGGTGCCCGGCACCGTCAGGTAGGTCGCCGGAGTTCCACCCAGGCCGCCCACGGCGAAGGCGTTCATGTCGATCGAGTACACACCGGAACAGTCGTTCGGGGGGGGATTGCCGGCCGAGCCCAGGGGCGTCGAGCGGCGGACCGGAGCGTTCATGCAACGCAATCCGCCCGCGAAGGGCACCGCGGCGCGACCGGTGTTGCTGTAGATCAGCAGGCCGGGCTTGTTGTTGATCACGTTCGCCGCGGAAACGACGAATCCGGAGCCGGCGCTGGCGCTCGAAATCCCCGTGGAACCGATCGCGGGCGTGCAACCGAGCGAATTCACCTTGGCGGTGCAGTAGACCGTCGGCCCCGAGGCGAGCGGGACGACTTGGACGCCGCGCAGCGAGGTCTGGCTCAGGGCCGTGGCCACGACCGTCGGCGTGGAGCTGCTGAAGTTGGCGTTGTAGCCGGCGCTGTCGACCAGGCTGACGAGTTCACCGCCGCCTGCGCCGCCGCTGCCGCCCTTGCGCGTCGCGAAGAGGCTGACCGTGGTGGACTGGACGCTGCCGGTCAGACCCCGGTAATCGTCGGCGTCGACACCCACCGTGCCGTTCTGGGTCCAGGTGCCGGCCACCAGGGACCACTTCTGCAGGGCGCCCGCGCCGTCATCGGCCACGTAGACCGTGTCGATGCCAGCGACGCCCGCGTCGAGGTCGGCGAAGAAATACCCGTAGGGGCTCGTGCCGCTGGTGGGGAAGCCGGAGAGGCCCACGATGGCGTTGCCGGTGGAGGTCGGAGTTCCGACTCCGACCGCGCCCATTCGAAGGGTGCTCGAAGCCGACGACACGTAGAGTTGCCCGTCGAAGACCTGGAGCACGCGCAGATTCGTGAACGTGGAGCTCACGACCGTGCCGCTGCCGGAGCCGCCCAGGGGGCTGTGGACCACGCCCGTGTTCGCGCCGGCCGCCCACAGGTCGGACCCGTTCGTGCTGGTGACCGCGCGGATGTTGTTCGCGCTGAAGCTCGTGGTCGTGGTCGACGTGTCGACGCTCGTGTCCATCGCGACCCGAGCCAGGACGCGCAGGACCGTTCCCGTCGAGCTGCTGGCGACGGAGACGGTGCCGAGCGGAGCGTCGTAGCCGCCGAGCAGGAAGTAGTTGCCGTCCGCGGAGATCGAAAGCGCACCCTCGGAGGTGGCGGTTCCGCTGTTCGCGAAGCTGCTGTGGGGAGCGGAGGGGGGCGTCGGCATCGCGACGCTCTGCACCAGCGTTCCAGCCGGGGTGTACTCGTCCAGGAACACCGCGGTCGCGGCGTTGGTCAGAACAGCCGAGCCGTCGCCGATGCGGACGACGACCAGGTTGCCCGCGGTGAAGTCGGTGGCCCGGGCGCCGGCGGCTCCGGCGGTGAGGACCAGGCCGGCGAGGGCGAGGCGGAACAGGGGGCTCGCCGCGGAACGGCGGCCGGAGAGGATCGAAGCTGAGGCGTGCATGGTGGGGTGGCTCCAGGGGTCGGGAAAGAGGGCGGCGCCTCCGGTTCATTGGGCGGTTCGCGCCGTGCCCCACACGGGACACCGCGCGAATAAGGGCCGACTGGCCTTGGATGCGAGGAATCGATCAAGAGCAGCGGCGAACTCCCGGACCCGGGCAAGGCGGCGAGCCCGCGGCCGCCCAGGGCAACGCGCACCGAGGCGTGCAGTGCCGGAGCGGTTGTCGGAATCTTGATGCGGGGATCATCGATTCTGGTGCGGCGGCCCCGAGCCTGATGGGGACGCCCCACGCCCGATCCCCACCCACCAGGACACGCTCCCGATGAACCTGCTCTCGAAGTTCGCGCTCTTCTCAGCTCTGGCCGCATTCACCGCCCCGGTCCACGCACAGGGCCGGATGATCATCAGCGAGTACATGTACAAGGGGATGCCGACGGAGTACGTGGAATTCACGAACATCGGCAACGCGCCCGTGGACATGACCGGCTGGAGCTATGACGACAACAGCCAGACCGCCTTCTCCGTCGACCTCACGGGCTACGGCATGGTCCAGCCCGGCGAATCGGTGGTCTTGACGGAGTCGTCCGCCGCTGTCTTCCAGCTCAACTGGAGCTTGCCGCCGTCCGTCAAGGTGATCGGCCTGAACTCCCACAACCTGGGCGCGGAGGACGAGGTCAATCTGTTCGACGGCACGGGCACGCTCGTCGACCGGCTGACCTACGGCCAGACCGCGTTCCCCGGCAGCATCGTGACGAACACGATCTCCGGTTCGCCGATCTGCGGCCTGTACGAGGGAGTCAACGACATCTACGGGTGGGCGCTGGCCGTGGTCGGTGACGGGCAGGCCTCCGCCCTGTCGACCAGCAACGAGATCGGCAGCCCCGGCCGCTACACGACGCTCGCCTGCCCGCCGCCGCCGCCGGTGGTCTATTGCACCGGCAAGACGAATTCACAGGGTTGCACGCCGACGATCGCCTCCATCGGAGTCTCGAGCGCGACCGCGACGTCCGGATTCACGATCCAGGCCGCGGCCGTGATCAACAACAAGCCCGGTCTGCTGCTCTACTCCGACACGGGCCGTGCCGCGGTTCCCTTCCAGGGCGGGTTCCGCTGCGTCAACGCCCCCGTGCGGCGCTCGATCGCCCTGAACTCCGGCGGCAATCCTCCGCCGAACGACTGCTCGGGGGTCTACTCCCTCGACATGAACGCCTTTGCCCAGGGCGTGCTCGGCGGCAACCCCGCCCCGTTCCTGACCGTGCCGGGCACGCTGGTCGACGCCCAGGCCTGGGGCCGCGACAACGGCTTCGCGGCTCCCAACAACTCCTCGCTGTCCGATGCGCTGGAGTGGATCGTCGGACCCTGACACCCTCTCGGCGCCCGCGTTGAAGACGGCCCCACGGCCTTAGGGACCGCACCCCGGCCGAGCTCCAGGGACGGGAGCGGGCCTGGCGGCGGGGGACGGTTCGTGGCCCACGGGCAAGGAAAGGGGCACCCGTGATCGCATGATCGGGGGCTTGGAGTGCCTGTCCGCCAGGGCAGTCGCCCATGTCTCTCGCCCAGCCTCTCGATGCCGGACCTGTGCGCTGGGCATGCGAGCGCGGTGCGAATTCGCACGGCCGAGTCCACGGCGGCACGGTTCCAGAGCGAGGGCACGTGTTTCGTCGCTGCGGCACGGCATTTGCGCAGCAAGCCGGCCATCGCCCTCCTGCTGCGCGCGCCCATTCGTTCCCATTGTCCCGCAGGAAGTCGACCCGGAGACTCGCCAATGACTTCCAAACGACTCGGGTTCGGAGCGTGGCTCGCGGCACTCCTGCTCGCGGGCGCTGGGGCCGCCCGAGCGCAGACGGGGATCGTCGGCTGGGGCGATTGCGTCTTCAACAGCGCGTGGAACGACGAGGCGTTCGTGGAGGTGTCGGCGGGAGGAATCCACACCGTTGCAAAGCGCTCGGACGGGACCATGGTCGCCTGGGGGAGGAATAGCCCCGGCTTCGGCCCCCCGACTGACTACGCCTGTCGCGTTCCAGCCCTTCCGTCGGGCCTCACCTACACATCGGTATCCGCTGGGGGTGCGCACTCGGTGGCCCTGCGCAGCAACGGAACCGTGGTCGCTTGGGGAAGCAACTCCTCAGGTCAGACCAATCTCGACTCACTGCCCGTCGGGCCCATCTACGCCCAGGTTGCCGCCGGCACCTCGCACACCCTGATCCGCGCCATCGACGGCAGGTTGTTTGGATTCGGGGCCTACAACCACGGGCAGATCAATGCTCCGCCCCTGACTCCCGGGCTTGCCTACGCCGACATGTGGACCGGGTTCGACCATTCGATCGCACTGCGCAACAACGGCACCGTCGTGGCGTGGGGGTGGAACGCATCCGGCCAGTGCAACATCCCGACGCCCCCCACCGGTCTGCACTACGTCGCCTTCGGGGCGGGGTACGACCACTCGGTCGGGCTCCTGGACGACGGTTCCGTTGTGACGTGGGGCGACAATGGCCAGGGGCAGTGTCAGGTCCCGGCCTTCCCAGCGGGAACGACCTGCGTCCAGGTTGCGGCGGGTTATCGATTCACGCTGCTGCGTCTCAGCGATGGCTCGATCCTCTGCGTGGGCGACAATCGGTTCGGAATTCGAAACGTCCCGGTGCTGCCGCCGGGGGTGACCTACCTTGACGTGGAAGCTGGCGTCGATCACGCGTACGCCCGGCGGAGCGATGGACGCCAGGTGGGGTGGGGTTCGAATGCTCAGCAGCAGTGCAACGTTCCCGCACCTTCGGCCGGACTGGCGATCACCGACCTCCGCGCGTTCGTGACCGCGGGCGTCGCGCTGTCGAGCGATGGCTCGGGGCTCTGGCTGGGCGGTGACTCGACCGGTGCGTACGCCGTGCCTCCCTTGCCGCCGGGAACGTACTACCGGTCCTTTGCCCTTCGCCACACGCACACACTCGGGCTTCGAAGTGATGGCACGATCGCCGCATGGGGAACCAACAACTACGGAGAATGCAACGTGCCGCCGCTGCCGGTGGGGCTGACGTACATCGACGTCGCCGCGTGCGGAGGAGGGTCCATTGCCCGACTGAGCGACGGTTCCGTGGTGGGTTGGGGCACGGGCTTCAACGCACCGGTCAACGCCCCCCCGCTCCCGACGGGCGTCACCTTCGGGCAGCTTGCGGGCGGGAGCTTCCATGCAGCGGCTCTGCGCAGCGATGGCACGGCGATCGCCTGGGGCCACAGCTCATTCGGATCCCTCGCAATACCAGCTCTGCCCGCCGGCCAGTCGTACATGCAAGTCGCGGCCGGTGAAGGGCATGTCCTGCTGCGCCGCAGCGACGGAAACGTGGTGGCCGTGGCCGCCATCGGTCCCCCAGTTCCCCCTCTGCCCGCCGGAACCAGGTACATCGACATTGCCGGGGGCTACGTGCACTCGCTCGCGCTGCGCAGCGATGGTCGTGTAATCGCCTGGGGAGCCAATTCCGCCGCCCAGCTCGATGTGCCGGCCCTTCCGCCCGGCCTGAGCTTCAAGCAGGTGTCCGCGGGCTACTTCCAAAGTGCAGCACGCTACGGGCCGATCGACGGTTGCACCAGCGAGCCCGTGCTGTACTGCACGCCGAAAGTGGACTCGCACGGTTGCACGCCCGCCATCGCTTTCGGGGGCACGCCGAGCGCGTCGAACAGCGCGGCGTTCGTGGTCCGCGGGTTGCGCGTCCGCAACAACACGAAGGGCTTCCTTCTGTATGGGCTTGCTGGACGCGCGGCCATCCCGATGACTCCCGGGCTCATCTGCATCCAATCGCCGCGCTACGTCACGCCGGTCGTGGACTCGGGCGGCAACCCGCCGCCCGGCGACTGCTCCGGCACGCTCGAGCTCGACCTGAATGCGTTCGCCACCGGCGCGCTCGGCGGAAGCCCGCATCCCGCGCTCTCGATTCCCGGCACGGTCGTCGACTGCCAGTGGCTTGGACGCGACTCGGGCTTCTCCGCGCCGGCGAACTGGACGCTCAGCAACGCCTTGGAATTCTCGGTTTGCCCATGACTCCCGGTGTCTGGGACAAGTCCCACACAGCCTAGTCTGGATCGATCCGCTGTCGCCTTCGCAGAGGCCGCCTGCTCTCCGCTGATGGACGGGGACTCGTACGCCCCCGTCGCCCCTCAGCTCGTCAGCGCGATCCGGAGCACGCCCGACCGACCCAGGGGGCCCAGGAGAACGAAGCTCTGGCCGGGGGGCGGGCTTCCGGCCAGCCAGCCGGCGAGTGACGCCGCTGATTCCTGGCGAGAACGGCCGCCTGGCGATCTCAATGCCCGGGGGAGTGCTACCTTCGGGGCATCCTCAGGGACTTGGAGCTCCCGGCCGTCCGGAGGTGGAGCGCGCTGCGAACGGGTGCCCTTCCTTCCACCCTGGCCACAGGCCCGGAAGACCCGGCCGACGTCGAGGTCGAGCCCGGCTGGGAGCGTCGTGAATTCCCGGTCGGAATGCGACGAGCCTTGGTGGGCTGCGCTAGGCTCCATCCGAGCCTGCCGTGAGCCTCACAAGCCGGAGCCTGACCTGCGCCAGCCGTTCACCGACCTCGGTCGGACGCGAGCGGTCATCGCTGAGCGTGTTGGCGACGTGCTGTGGCACCGTGTTGGCCTTGGCGATGGCCGCGTGCGCGTCGGCGCCGGAGGTTGCCTCCCCATTGCAGGCTCCGGCCGAGCCCGAGTCGCTCGCACTCCACGGTATCGTGCGCTGGGCGGATGAGCCCGCGCAGCTTCCCGCGTGCGGGGAATTGCACCTGGTTCTCTCGTACCCGGAGCGCACGACGATCTACACCGTCGAAGTCAGCGACGGGATGTGGTCCACCGATGTCGCGCCGGGCGTGCTTGAGGCGCGGCTCGGGCGTCTGGCGCTCGACGGGATCGAGGCGTATTGCGAAGCGGTGGTGCCTGCATCGGCGTTCGGCACGCCGATCGAGTTGGCCGCGCAGCCGACGCAGCGAAACGTCCTGCGCGTGCGCTCGCGTGCGACCGGCCGCGAGCTCACGGCCGACCTCGAACTCGTGGCAAGCGACGCCGCCGTCCTCCCCGACACGAGCACCGGGCTGCACGCGAAGGGACTCGGCTCGCCGATCGTACTGCCGGAATTCGACGAAGATGGGCCGCTCCCTGAGCGCTGGTACGGCCATCAAACCTGGTGGGTGCGCGGCCCCCGCTACGCCTGGACGCCCATCGATCTCGACCATGCCGCGGGCGGCGAGCGCGTCGTCGAGCTCGAGCTCGCCGGCGTGCTGCTTGTGACGCCAAGTGGAGTGGAGAGTGCGTCTGATTTGGAGCTCCACCTGTCTCGCGGTCCGAAACGCGGCCTGCCCCGCGCAGGACTGGCTGTAGGCGAGCCTCTCGCCATCGAAGGGCTCGCCGCCGGCCTCTATCGCGTGGCCCTTGCCCGCGGTACGGGCCCGGAGCCCGTGGAACTGTGCGCTTCGCTAGCGCGCGTGGAGGCCGGCCAGGTTGCCGAAATCGTGCTCGATGCCTCTCGGCCTGCGCCGCCCCCTGAGCCGCTGCATGGCTCGCTGCGCATCCCTGCCGAATGGGGGGACGTAGCACATTCGATCGAGCTTTCCTTCCTGTCGAACGGATTTCGCAAGTTCGGGCGGCCCGCCACCGTGCCGAAGGAGCCGACGCTCTGGAGTTGGGATGCGGGAATGCAGCCGCCGGGTCGCTACCTGGCGTTCGTGCGCCCATTCCAGTGGAGCTTCACCTTCGACTACAACCCGGTGATGGCGACAGACTTCGAACTCGTGATCCCGCCGCCTGCGCAGGTCTGCGTGCGCCTTCTCGATCGCGTCACGAAGGAGCCGATCTCGGACGAGGACCTCAGCTGGTACGGCATGCCTCCGCCGCAGGCATCCTCCATCACGCCCGAGCCGGTCCCATTCAATGCGCAACGCGGGGGCTTCTGTTTCACCGCGCCGGTCGGCGATATCGTGCTGTGCCTCGCCGACGCGGAGCAGCCGTTCCGCTTCGAGACCGCACGCGTCGCCGCGGGATCGAACACGATCGAGGTTGCTTGTGCGCCCTACGTGCGCGTGCGCGTGTTCGCGGTGCTGGACGGCGCGCGGGTGCCCTGGCCGGAAGGTGCGTTCTTGCGTGCGGCGGAGGGCGACTCGGCAACGCACTTCCGCCGGTGGTTCCCGCGCACAGACTGCGCCGAAGTGGGCTTCGATGCGCCGGGCAGCTACCAATTGCAGCTCGAGCAGTTCGGGTTCGACGGAATCCCCAACTACGAACCGACGTCCCTGCGCGTCGAGGCCGCGCGGGACGGCGTGGCCGAGTTCGAACTGACGCTGAAGCGCAAGCCCTGAGTGGAGTGGGCAGCACGTGAGACCACAGGCGGCCATGGTGACCAGGACCCGCCGCTCGAGCGCGGTCGGAGGCCACTTCGTGGCGTGCCAGGAACGCCACGACCCGCGGGACCTGGCGGAGACGGGCGCCGTGCGGCATCCGTCCTGCAGAGGTGCTACTGTGGCGGCATGATCAGGGGCTTGGAGTTCCTCTCCGTAGGAAGCGCTGGCGTCCTGGAAGATCGTCGAATCGCGCGCCGAGCGGAGCATCGCTTCGCTCCTGGCAAGTGCGCGCGCCGCGGAGCTCGCTCGTGTTCGAAAACGGAGCGAGACGCTGAAGGGCCGACCTCGGCCGCAGCCGAATTCAGAACATGCGCCGCGCCCTTGTGATCGCGTGTGCCGGCCTTGCGATCGGTGCGCTGGTCTGGGGCTTGCGCTCGTGTCCGCCTGCGCAGGAGGCCGTGATCGAGCCGGTACCCGAGGGGGCAATCGTGGCGGACGAAACGCCGATCAATGAACTCGGGCCCGGCGCCGCGGACCGATCGTCGGTGACCCCCCCGGCATCCCGGGTCGAGGGACCTCTGCTCACTGTCCGTGGACGCGTGGTCGACGAGCAGTCCCGCCCGATGGCGGACGTGGAGGTTGCGTTCCTCGAGGTTTCCTGGACTCTCTTGTCGCCGAACCGCGTCGAGAGCCTCCGGGCGGTCGACGCTCCGCACGCGCCAACCTTCCAGGGTTCGCGCACGGCGGAAGACGGCCGCTTCGAACTCATCCGACCTGCCCCGGACACTCAGGAGCGCTACCACTTCGTGATCGGGGTCCAGGCGAGGGGAATGGCGTCGATGCGCTTTCCCGACCTGGTGCCCGCGAACGGCATGACGGATATGGGGGATCTCTTCCTGCGCCGGGGCGTGCGCATCGCAGGGTTCGTGAGAGACGCGAACGGCGCTCCGTGCGCAAACGCGCTCGTGGAGAGCTTCGCCTCTGGTGTGCCGTTCAGCGAAGAGACCCGCTCCGCGCCCAACGGCTCGTTCGCGCTCCAACGAGTGCTTGCCGACAGAATCTCGCTGAACGCGTCCACGGACGACCATCGCGGCGTGGGCCTGCAACTCGACCTCTCCGACGGGCTGCCCCGGCTCGACGTCGAGATCGTCCTGCCGCTCGTCGACGGAACGGACTCGATCAGTGGAATCGTGCTCGACCCGGAAGGAAGACCGTCCCCGAGAGCCACGTTGCATCTGCGGTCGGAGGCAGACTCGTCGAAGACGTTCAACACGCTGATACAGACGCACGGGGACGGCCGCTTCCGCATCGATGACTCCGAGGGCGCGGTGCTCGAAATCGTCGCCAAGGATCTCCCGGGGCTGCGATATGGACCCGCTCGCGCCACGGGCGTCCGCGGAGGTACGCACGGGCTCGAGCTGCGAATGGTGCAGCGCGCCGAGTTCATGCTGCGCGTGATCGACGACAACGACCGGCCCATCACGCAGTTCGGATTCGACGTGAGCATCAGGCGGCTTTTCCCCACGTCATTTGCGCTGGCCGAACATCCTCGGGGCGAGGCGCGCGTGCCACTCGACGTGGATCCATTCGGCCTGCGCGTTTTCGCGCCGGGTTTTGCATCGAAGACGCTCGATCCGCTCGTTCCGGGGCAGTTCGCCGACCCGCTTGTCGTGCCCCTGCCGCGCGCCGCTCGGGTGCGCGGCGAGGTTCGGGGCAAGGGCAGCCCCTTGGCGATGGCTCGAGTGACACTCGCACGCGAGAACTACGTCGACCCTGGCCCGCGGCTGCGCGCCGCGCCGGCACCCTCCCCCGAGGCAATCACGGATTCCAACGGCCGGTTCGACCTGACGATCGAGCGAGCGGGCACGATTTCGTTGCGAGCCATGCATTTCCTCGGGTCCTCGCCGCCCAGCGAACCGATCGAGGTGCGTCCTGGGTCGATCGTCGAGGGCATCGTGCTTGAAGTCGACGAAACGGGCGCCATCCGAGCCAGCGTGCTGCGTCACGACGGACAACCAGCAGCGAATCTCGGCGCCCGCGTCGTCGACGATCAAGGCGCGATCGTGGCCACGGCCGGCACCGACGGACAAGGCGGATTCAGCGCAGCCGGGCTCGCGCCGGGGCACTACCGCGTGCGCATCGTGAACGATGCCGGGTTCCTGAGGCTACGCAAGGAAAGTCGTGATCCAAGATCGACGAATGCTGTCGAATGGCCGTGCGAGGTCGCGGCAGGGACGACGTCCGACATCGCGATCCGCCTTCAGGCGCCGACCGACCTCCAGATCCATCTCGAGCTGCCCGAGCTCGTCGGGGGACGGTGGTCCGTGGCACGCGAGTTCGAGGATCCTTTCACAGGCGATGCACTGGTCCGCGAGGAAACGCACCGTGGCGGTGCGTTCGATCACACGCTGAAACTGCTCGATCCGACTGCCTGCACCGTTTCGGTCGAGGCGGAAATCCAGGGGGGAATCGCGCTGACCTGCCGGAAGAGCCGGCTGGAGCGTGGGCACAACTCGATCACTCTTGCTCCCGGCTTTGGTCGCGTCCGAGGGCGAGTCGATTCCACCCTCGCCGACGGCCGGACCATGCGACTGAATTGGGCAAACGACGAATGGCGCGGCCAGGCCTCGATCGTCCTCGGCCCGGACGGCGCCTTCGAGTTCCCCTGCGCGCCGGCCGGCGCCTGCGAGCTGAGCTTCGAGGAGATGCCGCCCCGCAAGGTGACCGTGAATGCTGGCGAGCTGACCGACTGCGGCGAATGGTGAGCCTCTAGCCGAGCGGGCCTGGTTCACCCGCAGGCGTCTCGGATTCCTGTCCCGCCCCTTCGACGCCTCAGGCGTTCACAACCCGACCACGGACTCGAGGGCTTCGAGATCATCACGTTGTCGCGCTGGAAGCAACCCCGAGCGCGGCCCTCGTACTGGCGTTCCACGACGGTGCCCGGCACGCGCCTAGCGTAGTGCGCCCACCCGCTGAGGCTTCCCCAGGCGAACGCGTTCATGTCCCGTCCGTGGAACCCCCTGCAGTCGTTCGGGAGCTACAGGCGTCCGTACGACCTGCCCCCGGAGGTGCACCGGTGACAGCATGGTCAGGGGCTTGGAGTTCCTTCTGTGAAGGTGGGGGCCAGCCTCCTTCGCTCGAATCACGCCTCAAACCGCCTGCAGCTCGTGGGCACGCTCTCCACGGACAAACCTGCGCTGCACGCGGGCCTCGACAGGGCGCTTGCCGACCTCGCCCACCCCCGACCGCGCCGTTCCTGCCCCTGGGTCGGTGGCGGCAAGTCACTTCAAGTCCAGCCGAGCCGCCTCGGACTCGACTCTCTCCGCGGAGCTTGCCCAGTTGCTATCACCTTCCCAGATCATCGCAATGTCCCACGCGTGTTCATCGATGAGCAATTCGCAATGGATGTCGAGTCGGACGCGCACCGCGAGCCCGAACTCGGAGAAGTGCCCGCCTGCTGTGTCCCAGTCAAGTGCGCCCTTTCCTTGCAGGTCCCAACGTGCGACGAGCCGCCTCACTGGCCCTGGCCTGTTCCGCCACACGCCCTGAGCGACGTACTCGTTCGCGAGCTCCGTCAGGTCCACCTCGATGCGATCCTCGATGGCCAGCGCAATTCGCTGAATCGCGACGTCACGGTCCGGCGCCCTTCCGAGGAAGCGGCAGTCGACGCGGAGCTTCTCGCCCGCGAGCGTCGAGAGAGAAGGCAGCAGCACGCGCTGCACGAGGCGTTCGTCCTCGGACGCCTCCGGCGCCGCGCAGAGGCCCGCGGCAGTGCTCGCCCAGAGCGCGTCGACGACGCCGCTGCCGCTCGCGACCCAGGGTTCCCCGACCGCGGGTGCCTCGCGGGGCAAGAGACCGCGCAGGTCCAGGTCCTCCCGCAGGCAGGCGAGGTCACAGCCTGGAAATGCCGTGCCGACCACTTCGCGTTGGAATGCGCCACACTTCGTGTCCCAGACGAATCGGACCTCGACGCCCAGCAACCCGAAGTAGCCGAGGATGTCCGTTGGCCGGTCATTGAACCACCACTTTCCGGACGCCGGTCCGAAACGGCGCACGAGGTCCCGCGGCGCTCCGGCCGCGACGACGTCGTAGTCGTCCGTCAGCCGCAGGGAACTCGCGAGCTGCACGCGCCACCCTCCGAAGCCGAACTCATTCCCGTTGATCGTGCACTCCATCAGGGCAAGATGCGTGTCGAGCTCGAAGCGCTTCGCCAACCTCGTTCCAGGCCGCGGCGCGAACACGAGCCCTGGGGGCGGTGGATGCGCGCCGGGTATCTCCCCGCGCGGGTCTGCCGAGGACAGCAGGTCGCCCAGGACGACGGCGAATGCCACGGGAGGGGCGAGCAGGCGGGCGAAGCCGAGGACATTGCTCACGCACACAGACTAGGGGCGTCGGGCACGGCAGGCCGAGCACTCGCCCTTATCGGGTCGATTCGCCGAACTTCACGGCGCCCCCGTCGCCCCTCAGCTCGTCAGCGCGATCCGGAGCACACCCGACCGACCCAGGGGGCCGAGGAGGGCGAAGCTCTGGCCGGGGGGCGGGCTTCCGGCCAGCCAGCCGGCGAGCAGCGCCGCGTCGCGGCTGTCGTGGAAGGGGAGCGCGGGCGCGTGCCGGGTTGCGGGGGGGAGCGCGGACCGCAGCGAACCCTCGCGCGACGGATCCGTGTCGTGGGCCAGGGCCCAGGGGATCCGGGACAGGGAGAGCTCCCGCAGGCGCGCCGCCGCGGCCGAGGTCTCGGTCAGGCGCTCCAGCTCGAGGCTCGGACCGCCCGGCTTCGGCCCGGGGTTCGAGCTCTCCAGCAGCATCCAATGGGACCCCTCCGCCATGGCCGCGTCCGGGGCGAGCCCCTGGCGCCTGCGGTGCACGTCCAGGGGCAGCACGCACTCCTCCACCGCCCCCACCAGGGCCTGGCTCACGATGCCGAGCCGCAGGTCGGCCGCGGCCACCTGCAGCGCGGTCTGGAAGGCGTTGCCGCGGCTGGAAATGAACAGGTTCTGACCCCCGAGACCCACGTTCTTCGCCACGTAGTGGCCGGCCGCGCTGCCCAGCGTGTTCACGAAATTGAAGGGCTTGGGCGTGAGCTTGTCGCGGCAGAGCTGCTCCTGCACCTGCGTGTTGCTTCCCACCGGACCGACGCCCGAGGCCAGGTAGAGGCCGCAGTCCGCCGCGGGCTTCGCGCGGGCCACGCATTCGCCGGCGCCCACGATGGCCAGGGCGATGAAGCGGTCGATGCGCCGGTAGCGCTCGCGCGACACCGCGGCGAGCCGCGCCTCCAAGGAAGGCAGCACGTCCCCGTCGGCGACGCCGAGCAGGTAATGGCTGGAAGCGGCGATCCGAAACGTCGTCACGTTCGCTCCACCACCAGGGAGGCGTTGTTGCCGCCGAAGCCGAAGTAATTGAGCAGGTAGCTGCCGGGGAGCGCCTCCCGCGCGCTGCGCTCCGGCGCGAGGCCCAGCTCGGGGTCGGCCTCCTCGAATCCCGGCGTGGCCGGGAAGAACCCGCGCTCCAGGGCGCCGGCGAAGAGCACGAGCTCGTTCACTCCGCAGGCCCCCAGGGTGTGGCCCAGGTAGGGCTTGAGGGCGCAGATCGGCGGCGGCGAGGGGAACAGGCGGCGAATGCCCGCGGCCTCGCCGATGTCGTTCATGGGGCTCGCGGTGCCGTGGGTCTTGATGCCGCGCACCTGTGCCGGATCGACGCCCGCCTGGGCCAGGGCCTGGGCCTGGACGAAGGCGATGGTGCTGCCGTCGGGGTTGGCGGCGGTGACGCTGAAGGCATCGCCGTTGCAGGCTCCCGCCCGCAGCCGGATCCGACCAGGCCCGGGATCCAGGGAAAGCACCACCGCGCCGATGCCTTCGCCCAACACGATGCCCGCGCGCCGGCGATCGAAGGGACGCACGCTGCTCGCGGTGAGCTGCAGGCCGCTGAAGCCCGTCAGGGTCGTGTGGTTCGCCAGCTCCACGCCCAGCACCAGTGCATGACGGTGGATCCCCAGTCGTAGCATGCGCGAGGCGACCATCAGGGCGTTGGCGGCCGCCGTGCAGGCCGTGTTGAGGCCGAAGACCTCGGCGCCGCAGTCCAGCTCCTCCTGCACGATGCGCGCCAGGTGCTCGAAGCCCAAGAGCGGCTTGTGGGCGTGGTCGCCCCGGGACTCTTCCTCGATCTCGGAGCGGCCGAAGGAAAAGCTCGACGAGCCCAGAAACAGCGGCAATTCGCGCCGTTCGGCCGCGGAAAGGTCCGCCCCATCGAGTGCCTCCCGGGCCACGCGCGTGATCAGCGGCCGGAAGCGCTCGGGATCGAAGAGCACGCCCCCGTCGGCGATGCGGTAGTAGTGGATCCGCAGCGGCTCCAGAAGCCCCTCGAGCTCCACTTCGACGGTGTTGACGCGACCCTGCGCCAGGGCGTCCACGCAGGACTTCGCGTCGCGCCCCAGGGCGCAATCGAGTCCCACGCCGCGGACATGGATCGCAGGCGCCGACGACATGGGCACCTCAGGAGAGGATGAAGTCCGCCAGCGTGTTGACGGACTTCAGGGCTTCGCGCGTCTTGTTGTTGCCCTCGATGCGCTTGCCGTACTTGCGCTGCACGGCCATGGAGATCTGCAGCGCGTCCAGGGAATCGAAATCGAGCCCGCCCTCGGGTCCCATCAGGATCTGGTCGTCGCCGATGGCCTCCGGACCGAACTCCTTCTGACACTCCTCGACGAGCAGTTGCTTGAGTTCTCGCTTGAGCTGTTCGCGGTCCACGGGAGCTGTTGGGGGTCGGTGAGCAGGCCTACTTGCCGCGGGCGCGCCCCAGGCATAACGCCGCCAGGAGCAGGGACGCCGCGCCGAAGGCTGCGAGCTTCAGCACCTCGTCCCCCACTGCGGCCAGGCCGCCGTGGCGCAAGAAGATATCCAGGAAGCCCTCCAGACCCCAGGCCATCGGCGAGTACAGGCTGATTTCCTGCATGGCCGCGGGCATCACGAAACGCGGCACCATGATGCCGCCCAGGGCCGCCAGGAGCAGGTTCGAGACGCCGGTGAAGATGGTGGCCTGCTCGCTGGTGGTGACCACGTTGGCGACCAGGAGGGCGTAGGAAACCGAGGCGAAGCTCAGGGCCGCGGCCATCACGACGAGGCCCGTCGTGGAGTCGCCCAGGGTCAGGGCGTCGCCGCCGCACAGGGGCACGAGCCACACCCCCACGGCGAGCATCAGCACGACCTGGAGCAGGTTGATCACGTAGTAGGGCACGAGCTTGCCGAACAGGAGCGCCCCGCGGGAGAGCCCCATGGCCCGCAGGCGCGCGAAGGTGCCCTGGTGGCGTTCCTGGACCCAGGTGGTGGAGAGCGGAATGGCGATGAAGAACATGGCGAAGACGAGCCAGGCCGGCACGCTCTGCTGAACCGCGGTCGGCACCGCGGCGGACTCCTCCGCGACCCCGCGGCCGGCGGTCGCCCGCCGGACGAGTTGCTCCGCGGCGTCGAGGTTCACCTGGGGCGCAGCCGTCCCGGGCGTCGAGTCGCCCCCGGGCCCGGGCGCTCCCGGCCGCGGCGGAAACGAGCTCTGGAGCTTCTCGATGGAGCGCTCGGTGTAGATGCGCGTCACGACGCCGCGCACGCCGGCCTCGAACAGCTTGGCCGTGGCCGGATCGACCCCCGGGCCGGACAGGACCTGCACGGCCAGGGGTTCGGGCAGGTCGATCGCGGCCCCGAAGCCCTCGGGGATCAGCACCAGGAAATGGGCCTCGTCCCGGGCCACGCGCTCCCGCAGGGCCTCGGCGCCCTCGTCGGAGGACAGGCGCCGGAAATTCTCCTCGGCCAGGACCTTGACCTCCACGTCTGCTGAAAGCGCATGGGAGTCGAGGTTCCTGAGGTAGTAGGTGAGCGCCGCCCCCTGCTGGGCCGCAAAGCGGTCGCGCAGCGCGAGCGACATCACCAGGATGAAGAGCACCGGCATGGCGAAGAGCAAGAGCAGCGCGTGCCAGTCGCGCACGAGCACCAGGCTCTCCTTCTTGACCAGGTGGATCAGGGCCCCCATCGGTGCGGATCATACGGGCAGAGGGGAGGCCGCGAGAACCGTGGATCCCGGGGCGCGGGGATCGGACGAACTCGGGGACCCTTCCCCGCCGCACTCACGGGATGCGGCTCGTCGGTGAGTCGGACGTGGCGGAACAAGTCGCCGCACGGGTCGGTCACGTGGATACTCTTGGACAACACGGGCCGTTCGTCCGAAGTGGGCTCGGGCTCGCGTGGGGAACTGTTCGATGGCTGGCCTCCCGGACCAAGGCCGACGCGCAGCCCGGCCCAGGACCAGCAGTGCGACTTGCCCCGTGCGCTGAAGTACCCCCGCGGGTGGCCGCGGGCCGGAGCAGAAGGCCACAGCCCCCCCGGCCCGAAGTCGTGCTCCCCGGAGGCGCTGACGCACGTGGCGGGCCGGGGCATGGGCCCAGGGAAGTCTATGCGTCGAGCGATCGCATGCATCACGTGGTCGTTCTTGCCAGGGCATCGACGCGGCCGGCATCGCGCCCACTCCTGGCACGAGCGGCCGTCCGGTGGTTCCATGGAGGCATGGAGCGCCGTGAGACAGTTGCCACGGAGAGCGCGCGCGCCGTCCGGCGCAGCTTGCTCAGTTCGCTGCTGGCGAACTACTTGGTGCGTTTCACGTTTGGCATCGCGCTACCGCTCCTGTGGTCGCTCCTGTTCGGACTCTTTGTTCCGTCATCTTACGAGCCGCGTCGTTCGATCTTCGCTCGCTCTCGCCTCGGCTAGGAACTGGCCTTCGGCACGCGACGCGAGCACCCGCTGGCATCCGAGCGCGCACGGGCCGGCCGCTCGAGCGCCGTCGGATGGAACTTCGCGGCACGCAGAGAACACCTCGAGCCCCAAGAACCGCCGCAAACGACCCCCCGTTGCCACCATCCCCCGCCGGACGGCTACCATGACGGCCTGGTAGGTAGCCTGAAGGTCCTTTCCCCTGCGGCGCTAGTTCCCGAGGATCAGATGCGACTGCGGCTCACGGTCGAGGGTTTGGGCGAAGGCTGCGTGCACGAGCTCCACGCCGACGGCGTTCGAGATGCGCGGGGGCCGAGGCTCCTGCAGGCCGACACCCACCCCGCGTCGAACGCGATCCCGCGCCGATTCCCATGAACGACTGGGACCCGAATGATGCGCCCGGCGAATCGTCGGAGGGCTCGCCCACTTCCAGGCCGTCCAGGTTGGGCAGTGTTTCGATCGTGCTCGCGGTCGTCGGCCTCATCGCGCTCGTCCTGTGGGTCCCTGTCACCTTCACCGGGGTCATGGGAGGGGGCCGCTCCTGGGGTTTGCCCCCATTCTTCCTGAGTATCGCTTGGCTGTTCACGGCGATCGGCACGCTGATCCTCGCCTTGGTCTTGGGCGTCACCGCCATTACGGGTATCGACCGCAGTCGCGGGTTGGAAGTGTTCGGTATCGTGATTACAGTGCTTGTGCTCGTCGCTTTCCTTTTGCTGGCGATCCTGCACTGAGCTGACGCACTGCGGGAACCAGGAGCCGCGGACATCGACACGACGCGGACCGCTCGACTGCATGTGATCTCCGTGCCTTTGATGGAGAAAATTGGGGCCGACTCGCGGGGTTCATTGCGTTGGTCGTCACTGTTTCGCTGATGGAGCGCGCATTCGTCGCGGCGGCCATCGAGTCGACTCCGCCTGGAGTGAGCCGACGCTGCGCTGCCCCGACCGGCATTCGAAGGGCGAGACGATGCTCGTCTTCCACGGCGCGCGGAAGGTCGGCCGTTTCGAGCGGGTCGTGCCCCGACGGCAGGGCTTCCCGCTGCACGCACGGGTGCTCGTGCCCCAGGGTCAGCGCGAGTGACTCGAGCATCTCAGCTGTTACGGCGCGCTCCCAGCGATCGCCGAAAACGAACGCGTCGCCGCGCGCCACCCAGCGCGCGGCGACGTCCTCCGTCACTTCAGGTCACGCCTCGAGCACGCCTGGGCGGCGGGCCGGCTCGGGGAGTTCCTCGGGCTCGTAGGACCAGCCGGTCCGCAGGCCGACCGCGAACCACACGAGCGCTGCGACGCCAGTGATGAACACCGAGTCGCCGACGATGCGCAGCCAGCGCAGCATCTCGATCAGCGGCTGCTGCAGGAACTCCGCGCTGCGGGCGTACCACAGGCCCTGCTCCACGCTGGCCCAGGTCTGCATCAGGCCGATCGGGAGCAGGCTCAGGACCACCATCAAGGCGAGCCCGCCGTTCATGGCCCAGAACGAGTAGCGCAGGGCGCCCTCGCGCCACGTCCGCACCGGGGCGAGCCGGCGCAGGAGCAAGAGCACGAGGCCGAGCGACAAGAGAGCCGTACACCCCGAACAGCGCCGTGTGCGCGTGCACTGGTGTCGTGTTGAGGCCCTGCATGTAGTAGAGCGACATCGGCGGATTGATGAGGAAGCCGAACAGGCCCGCGCCGACGAGGTTCCAGAACGCCACCCCCACGAAGAAGCGGATCGGCCAGCGATAGCGCTCCATCCAAGTCGCGCGCCCCTGCATGCGCAGCGTCTCGACCGCCTCGCGTCCGATCAGGACGAGCGGCACGACTTCGAGCGCGCTGAACATCGCGCCGATCGCGGTGACCGAGACCGGCGTGCCGCTGAAGTACAGGTGGTGGAACGTCCCCGGGATGCCGCCGATCAGGAAGATCGTGGTCGAAGCGAGGAACGCGCGAGTCGCGCTCCGCATCCCGACCAGGCCGAGCCGGCTGAACAGGTAGGCGAGCACGCCGGTGGCGAAGACCTCGAAGAAGCCCTCGACCCACAGGTGCACGACCCACCAGCGCCAGTACTCGGCGACCGACATGTGCGTGCGCGCGCCGTACATCAGGCCGGCGCCGTAGAACAGGCCGATCGCGACGACCGAGCCGGTGAGCAGAGTGACCATGCCGCGCTCCTCTCCCTTCTTGCGGAGCGCGGGCCAGATCGCCCGCAGCATCAGGAAGAGCCACAGGATCAGGCCGCCGTAGAGCGCGATCTGCCAGACGCGGCCTAGGTCGACGTACTCGTAGCCCTGGTGCCCGAACCAGAACCCGGCGTCGAGGCCGAGTTTCTGGTGGATCGAAAGCCATTCGCCCGCGAGCGAGCCCGTGACGACGAGCAGCAGCGCGCCGAACAGCACGTTGACGCCGAGGCGCTGGTGCTTCGGCTCCTTGCCGCCGATCACCGGCGCGAGGAACAGCCCGGCGGCGAGGAACGCGGTCGCGATCCAGAACACCGCGGTCTGCAGGTGCCACGTGCGCGTCAGCGCGTACGGGAGCCATTCGCCGAGCGGCAGGCCGAAGAACGCTTGGCCCTCGACCGTGTAGTGCGCGGTCAGCGCGCCGAGCAGCACTTGCACGACGAACAGCGCGATCACGACGGCCGCGTACTTGCCCACGGCGCGCATCGACGGCGTGAGCTGGAGGCCTTGGAGCGGATCGCGCGCGGGGAGCTTCGCGGGTTCTTCCTCCTTGGAGCGCGCCGCGTGGTGCCACACGAGCGTCGCCGCGCCGGCGAGGAGCAGCAGCACGCTGAGCGCCGACCAGAGGATATTCGCGCCCGTCGGCCGATTGTCGATCAAGGGCTCGTGCGGCCAGTTGTTCGTGTACGTGAAGTTCTCGGCCGGCCGATTCGTGGCGCAGGCCCACGACGTCCAGAAGAAGAACTGCGACAGGCGCTCGAGCCGCACCGGATCGGAGATCGGCTGCGCGGAGAGCGCGTAGTCCTCGCGCAGCTTCGCGAGCGAGGGATCGCCGCCGAACAGCGCCGTGTAGTGGTCCGAGTTCGCGAGCATCGCGCGCGCGCGGTCCTCGCTGACGACGAGCACGCCGCTCTCCGCGTCGAAGCGGTTCGTGCGCAGTTCGTCCTTCAGCCGGCGCTCCAGCGCCCCCTGCTGATCGGGGTTGAGCGCGGCGAACGCCTTGGCGTGCTGCTCGGCGCTCCAGAGCTCGAGGAGGCCCTCCGATTCGCGGTGGAGCCAGTCCGCCGACCAGTCCGGCGCCTGGTAGGCGCCGTGGCCCCAGATGGAGCCGACTTGCTGGCCGCCGATGCTCTGCCAGACCTGCTGGCCGTCGAGGATCTGTTCGCGCGTCATCAGGGTCACGCCCGACTCGGTGACGACGCGCTCGGGCAGCGGCGGCGCCTGGCGGTAGACCTCGCGGCCGAAGAAGCCGAGGACGAGGAACGCACCGCCGACGACGAGGAGGAGCGTCGCCCAGAGTTTTGTCTCACGCTGCATGGCGGACCTCGCTTGCGCTTAGGCGGGCACTGCGGGGCTCGGCCGCGGGGCGGCGCGCGGGAGCGGCCGGGCGGTTGGGCCGTGGACGGGTGGCAATCGGGTGTCGGGGGCTGATCATGGGTGTTGCGGGGGTCATCGGGGCCTCCAGCGGGTGGGGGTTGGATGACAGGACTACGCAGCTTTCGTGCCAAGCCGTAGGCCGTTAATTAGCAGTGACTTAGGTCATATAGTTGTCGATTCGTAACCATCCGATGTGGGTGATCCGCACAACGTCGTTGCGATTACGACAGCGCCCCAGGCGCCGGCCAAGGAGGGTGACCCGCACGAGGACGTTGCGACAACGACACCCCCCCTCTCTCTCGTCGACCGGCAGCCGACCGCGCCCGAGATCTCGGCCGCGCGGACGGCCGAGGAGCGCTCCAAGCGCCTGGTCGCCGCCGTGATGCATGCCCTCCCACTGCAACGCCGTGGCCCTCTTGCGCCTCGTGGGCACGACCCCCGTCGCCGTGCATGGGCTCGCGGCGGAAGTGCTTGGCCGGCGGCTCCAGCGCCCGCAACACCCAAGACTCGACATCATCTGCGGCAACGAGACGCCGACGATCTTCCCGGCGAAAAGCTCGCTGCCCGACCCCTACGACCGCCTTGTCGACGGGGACCCACACCTCGACGCGCACGCGTGCCTCGGCTGTCCGCTGCGCGTCGAGGCAGAGCTGGTCCGGGTGTTGGCCGCGGACGCCCGGCGGTTGCGCGGCTTCTCGCAGCGACCGCGTCGACGATTCAGCCGTCTCGCGCCTCGACGAGCGAGCGCACCTTCGGCGGCCACTGGGCCAGCGTGGCCTCGAAATCGAGCGGCTCGAAGCCCGCGCAGCGGACCTGCACGCGCAGCGGGATCGCGCGCCAGTCCGGCGGCGGGGCGCCGGGCTCGATCGTGACCGCCGTGCAGTCGACATCCAGCGTCGCTTCGAGCTCGCGCAGCGTGCGCCCGTCGGGAGTGAGCACGACGTCGAGGAGCGGCTCGGTCGCGACCGAAACCGCAAGCAGGTGCTGATCGCCCACGCCGGCCGCGCGGATCGGACAGCGGACCGAACTCCTGTGCTCGAAGTGCACGGTCGCGTGACGCGAGCGGCCGTGCTGCGTCGTGGACTCCGGATGCGTCCCGAGCTCGAATCCCTCGGGGCCTGCGAGGATCGGCGTCAGCGCGCCGGAGTTGCCCCACTCCATGGCCGAGATGCCGTGCCCACCGCGCTTCTGGCGCGCCTGCCGCCGGCGCACCCAGGACGGGCCCGTGAAGTCCTGCGAATCCGTCGCCGGCGCGAGCGCGCCACGATCGAGCGGCAGCCCGGTCTCGTCGCGCACGTCGAGCAGCACGCGGAACATGCGCGGCAGCTCGATCTCCACCGTGCGAGTCGTCGTCGGACAGGCGACCTCGAAGGGCTCGGGCCCCGGCGCGCCTCCGCGCTCCGCGGAGCAACGCACGCGATACTGGCCTGTCGGAAGTTCCGTGAAGCGCGCGAAACCGCGCTCGAGGGTCTGCGAGGCCTGCAGTTGGTCGCCCTCGCTCCAGTGTTCGTTGCCCGGCGCCGAAAGGCGCCACAGTTCCACCTGCCCCTCGGGAGGCAGCACGCTGCGCGCCTTGGCGACCACGGTGAGTTCGAGCGCGCACGCTCCCTTCTCGATTGGGTCCAAGGGATCCTCCTCGAGGGTCAGCTCCACCTCCTCGACCGGTGGCTCGTGCTCCGGTGCGCTCGCTTCCGCGGGCGCGTTCGCCTCCGGAGCCGGAGCGGGCGTGCGATCGACCGGCAGGTCCATGACTTCGGCAGCCGGCGGCGGCAACGTCGGTCGATTCGGCCCGGCTCCGCGCGCCGGGTCGGTTGGCGCGCGCTCGCCCCCCGTGAACGAGAGCCAAAACCAGAGGGCAGCCGCGAGCACCGCGCACGAAAGCCAGGCCAGGGAGCGCCTCACAGGAGCAGCCTAACCGTGCCGGCTCCCCCGCGCGACCTCACGGCCGGGCTGCCCCGCTGGGCCCGATGGAGGCGTGCTCGCACTGGCCGCGGCAGCGCTAACGAAGTTGTTGAGAGAAGGTCCGCGCGGGCGTCTCGCCCGATGGACGCCGCGGGATGGTCAAGAACTCTCGCCAGTCACCGGCTTCGTGCCCGGTCGGGTGTCCGTCGATCGCAGGCGTCGGGCGCAATGCCGTTCCACCGTCACACGGTCCGGCCCAGCCCAACTCATTCGTCTGTGAGGTACTCAGCCGCCGCCTGCTCCGAGCATGGGCTCGTTTCGAGCGTGAAACGCCGCGCCGCAGGCAGGCCCATCGGGCCTGGTCCGCTGGCGCCGAAACCCCGTACACTTGGGCTCTCACCGACGCACAGCTACGGGCGTCGCCTTGCAGGTTCCCCTGGCGGAGTTCTCCCATGCGCCCGTTCCGTGCATTCGTCATTGTCCACGCACTCGCCCTCACCCTTCCCGCGCTCGGGCAAACGCCTGGGATCGTGACCTCTGTGGCCATCGAGGGCGACGCGGTGATTCCGAGCGCGCTCGTGACAGCCTTGGTTCGCTCGGATGTGGACGATCAGGGCGACTCCTTGGTCTGGCTCGAGACTGGATTTCTGAGCCCTACCACCCGGCGCCTGGTCCTCAATGGCACGGTGGTCCTGCAGCGCGACGACCCCCTGGTCACGCCCCCGGGAGCGCTGCTGTTCGACATCGGGCCGATGTCACTGGGCAACGACTTGTCGCGATCCAGCTATTTCACGCTTCGAGCCACGGCAGGCATCAATACCACGAACGACTCGGGCGTGTTTCGCGGCCAGTCGATTCTGGTGCGTGAGAGCGGCTCCTGCGCGGCGCCGCAGGTCTCCGCGGCGACGGTCTATACGGGTTTCAGCGCCGTTCGCAGCAACGACCAGGGAGCGATCGCGGTTTCCTGCGCCTTTGACGATCCTGCCACCGCGGCCGGAGGCGAAGTCGGGATCCTCAAACTGCAGGTGGATGCGCTCGGCGCGCTCGTGTCCGAATCGTTCATCGCCAAGAGTGGCGACCTCTTGCCGGGACAGACGCAGGCGCTCACCTCGGTGGGCACGTCCCAGGAGACCCTCGAGATCAATGCCGCTGGGCAGGTGCTCTACGGCGTGCGGGCTTCTTCGACGCAGTCGTTGTATCTGGATTCCACGCTCCTGGCGAAGTCCGGGACCGCTTCCCCGATCGCGGGCCGCGATTGGTCGACCGCGCTGATGGACGCACCCGCGGCGCTCAACGATGCCGGCGACTGGGCCTTCTACGCGACGATCACGGGTTCGGCGACCGACAATCGGCTGATCTACTCCAACCGCGGCATCATCGCCCAATCGGGCATGCCGGTTCCGGGCGTGCCGGGATTCACGCTGACGCAGCTTTCGCTTGAGTCCCTGCACATCGCTGCGAACGGCGACGTGATCTGGTACGGCGAATGGAATGACCCCAACACCGCGACCAACGGAGCCTGGTTTCGCAACCAGTCGATCCTTCTGCGCGAGACCGTCGACGGTTTCGGTGGACAGGCCTTCACGAATCTGACGTACGGCACGAACCTCTCGAGCCTCAGCGACAGTGGCGAATATTTCTTGTTCGGGTCAGCGTTGGCCAACGGGAAGTTCGGGCTGTTTCGCTTGGAGCTGCCGCTCGTGCCCGTCGGCTATTGCACGGCCAAGGTGAACTCCTTGGGCTGCACGCCCGTGATGAGCTACACCGGTGTGGCCAGCGCCTCTGCGAACTCTGGGTTCGTCGTCCGAGCCGACTCAGTGCTCAACAACAAGGTCGGCCTGCTCCTGTACAGCACCAGCGGACGCGGCGCCACGCCGTTCGCGGGGGGAACGCTCTGCGTCCAGGCACCTCCGCGGCGCACGACGAGCGCGAGTTCCGGCGGCAATCCGCCCCCAACGACTGCTCGGGCGCCTTTGCCATGGACTTCAACGCCTTCGCGGCCGGAGCGTTGGGAGGCACGCCGTCCGCGGCCCTGCGCATCCCCGGCAGCGTCGTGCGCGCCCAGTGGTGGGGGCGCGACCCTGGATTCCCGGCACCGAACAACACGACGTTGAGCGCTGGACTCGAGTTCACGTTGGCCCACTGAGGTCGGTTTGGCCCTTCGGCGCCCACGCGCGCCTGCTCCGCGTCCGCGCCAGAAGCGTTCTAGCCACCCCCGCCGGGGCACTGGACAGTTTTTCCGACGCGCGTGATGATGGGCGCAGGGAGGAAACCTGCCATGGGAAACGCGGTGCTATCCAAGTTGGGTCGGTGCGCGAGTGCGAGCCTCGTCGGAGTTTTTCTGCACTCCGTCGCGTGGTGCAATACCTGGATCGTCGACGTCAACAACGGCGCCGGCGCGCACTTCACCGACATTCCTCCGGCGATCGCCGCAGCACTTCCGGGCGACGTGATTCTGGTGCGAGCGGGGAACTACAGCGCGTTCACGCTCAACAGCGGCTTGTCCGTCATCGGGCAGGGGCTCGTGCGGACCTCGGGCAACATCAATCTGAGTTCGACTCCCGGCGGTGCGGTGACGGCCCTGTGCGAGGTCCAGCCAAGCAGTAGGTTGAACTCGATTCGCGTGACCGGCTGCGCGGGGACGGTCCTGTTGCAGGGCCTCGCGGCCGCGGTGGTGATCGACGCGAGTTCCGACGTGCGACTGTCCGACTGCACGACCTCGCCCGCCCCGGGCATGCTCCAGGGACTGCGGGTCACCAACTCGCGCGCGCAGATCGTCCAGTCGGATTTCGCCGGAGCCAATGGCGTCGACGGGACGAATTGCGGCGACGGCACGAGTGGCGGAGCCGGCGTTCAGTGCCTGGGCCCCTCGCGCGTGCACTTCGCACGTTCGACGGCGATCGGCGGAAGAGGCGGCGACGCACTGGGCGTCCTGTGCGTGCCCTTTGCCGGAGACGGCGGCTCTGGCTTGAGCGCCTCCGCTCCGTTTACCGGCGGGCGACTCGAATTGATCCTCACCGGTGGCGGCGTCGGGCTGGCCCAGGGCGGAGCGGGAGGTGTGGCACCGGGCGGGTTCGACGGCTTCCACGGGCAGTCGATGCTCCTCAGTCAAAACGTGATCGCCTGGACGTCGGGAATGGGCTACGTCCCGAGCGCACCCCTCTTGGTCGGCGGCAGCACGCTGATCGTGACGCCGACGGAAGAGCCGACGCTCGAGCTAATCGGCACGCCGTCGCCCGGTGCGGTCGTCACCCTGCGCTTGCGTGCCGCGCCGGGGGTGGCCGCGAGGCTCAACCTGGGCGCGACGCCGATCGTGCAGCCCCAGTCGAACATCCTGGTCGAGAGCCTGGTCATGAAGCAGCGCAGTTTCGACCGCGGTCTGGTGCCGCCCTCGGGGATCATCGACACGCCGTGGAGTTTCCAGCCGGGCGCGCCGCTTGGAAAGCTTCTGATCTTCCAGGCCAAGGTGACCGATCCGGCGAGCGGCCTGACGCAGAAGTCGAACTCGATCGAAGCGATCGTGCGCTGACCGCCGTTGGCTGACCCTCAAGGGGGCTCCGAGGCGCGGCCGCCATCGGTCCGATGCCACCGGGATCCCGGTGCCTCGACCACGAGGGCTTTTCGCTGCACGCACAACGGCTCGTGCCCGCCGGTCAGCGCGAACGTCCTGGGCCACTCTGCCGCCATGCTGCGCGCCCCGCCACGGACTCGCGCGCTCGAACGCCATCGAGGAACGAGCCTTCTGCGAGTGAATCCCGGGCCAGCGGGCACGGGCATGCACGCTCCGGGTGCGCGCTAGGCGACGCATTGCCACGTGCGCACGATCCGGTTGCTCGAGCGCCGTCGGAGCACACCTCGTGGGACATCAGCAGCGCCCCACCCTGCGATTGCCCTCCACAACCCACGCCGAGCGGCGGCCATCCGCCCCTGCGGCCCTACCCATGGCGACACGGCCAGGAGTTTGCAGGCCCTGTCCGTCAGCTGAATTGCTACTCGAGCTTCGTCGGGCGCGAGCCTCGGCTTGCCTTCCACGGCGTGCGTGTCAAGGCTCGGCCATTCGGATCCACCCTCAGTTCGGTCAAGCGGATCCACTTGGGCGCGGCTGGAAAAGTCGCCTAGGGCGCCTGACAGGATCGGGATGAGGCTCCTGGAAGGCCAGACGCGGGGTACCGGAAAAATCGGGCCCCAGTTCGGGCAAGCGGATCCACCTCGACCATGAGCCGATCTCTCAGCTCGCCTTCCGCGCCCCAGGCGCCTTGCCGTATGAGTGTCCTTCCACGACCACGACGTGAGCGTGGTGCAGCAGCCGGTCCATGGCCGCCGAGCCGATCAGCTCGTCGAGGAAGAGCGGATGCCACTCCTCGATCGCGCGGTTGGAGGTGACGATCATCGCGCCGCGCTCGTAGCGCTGCCGGATCACCTCGTAGAGGTCGATCGGTTCCTCGCCGTCCAGGGGCCGCAAGCCCAGGTCGTCGACGATCAGGAGATCGGGCGTCGTGTAACGCAGGAGCTTCTTGTCGTAGCTCTGATCCGCACGCGCGCCGCAGCGTCGAGAGCATTCGGTGCGCCGACGTGTATGCGACTGAGTGCCCGCCGCGGCAGGCGCGTTCTCCGATCGCCTGCGCGAGGTGTGACTTGCCGACGCCCGTCGGGCCGATCAGGAGCACGTTCTCCTGCTTCTCGACGAAGTGGCAGGCCGCGAGATCGACGAGCTTCGCCTTCGGGATTTTCGGATTGAAGGACCACTCGAAGTCCTCCAGGCGCTTCGTGGTCTCGAAAATTCGCGCGCCGGAGGCGCTGCTCGGCTTCTTGGATTCGCGCCGCTGCACCTCGTCGCAGCAGACTCGAGAGGAAGTCGGAGTGCGAGATCACCCCGTCGGTTGCTTCTTTGGTCCCGCAGGTCGAGCGTGTGCAGCACGCCGGAGAGCCGTAGCTTCTTGAGCACCGGCACGAGTTCGTCAGTGATGGACATGGAGGTCTTCTTGGTGAGCGAAGAGGGACTCAGTGGGTCGACGAGCGAAGCGTGCCCCCTTCGACCACGCTCGCACGCGCTCTCCAGGGAGGGGCTCGAGGTCGAGTCCCTTCCGCAGGATGTTTTTCAGGCCGCGGTACTCGAGGCAGCCGAAGTGCAGCGCACGCTTGGCTGCCTTGCAGGCACGGTCTCTGGGGAAGGTCTCCAGGTGCGTGACGATCGCCTGCACGCGACGTAGCTGGGTCAAGACGTCGTCGGTCGAAAGACCGCAGCGACGAGCGCTTCGACCTCTCGGGACCTATCCGCTTCGCACGCCCGTCCCAGTGCGAGCGGCTGCGCTCGCACCAGTCACGCCGATGCTCGGGCAGGTGTTCCCTGACCGTGCTGCGGCCGCCGCGTGGAAGCCTGGCGTGCGTCCACAGGTGTTCTTCCCCGAGCCAGATCGCGATCGATGTCTTCGTGCAGCGCACCCACAGGTCCTGATGCAGATGCTTCCAGGGCGCGGAGTAGAAGGCGCCATCGACCTGCACGTGGCTGTCGCTGTGTAGCCGCGCCAGCTTCCAGATCACGATCTCGAAGCGCGCCTTCGGCAGCGGGATCAGCGCCGAGCGTTCCGCTTCTTCGAAGAGCTCGATTGGACGACGAGCCGTCGTCCCATGCACGCGCCGATCTGAGACCTCCATCGTCCAGCGCTCGAGCGCAGCCTGGTCCTGGACGATATCGGTCGACTCCCAGGTCCTGAGGAAGTTGCCGCTGACGTAGCGCACGCCGGCCTCGACCTTGCCCTTCTTCTCCGGCGAGCGCGGCGGCGTCGGGTCGATCTGGAAGCCGTAGTGGCGCGCCAGCTCGCGATAGCTGCGCTGGATCAGCGGATCGTCGTCGACGCAAAGGCCGCCCGCACCACCGCGGCCTTCAAGTTGTCCGGCACGATCACCGGGGCACACCGCCGAAGTGCTCAAAAGCCTGGATGTGCAGCCTGATCCAGGTCGCGACCTTCTGATCAAAGCACAGCGCAGTACGCACGCCGGCTGAAGCCGAGCGTCATCCACGAAGACCCAGCTCTTGCGCAGGATCCCACGCACGGGGTCGTAGCGTTTGCCGGCGTAGCCGAAGTCCACCTGCGCGACATCGCCGGGCGGCGTCTCGACGCGCAAGGCTACGTCGGTGGCCTTGGGGCCCTCGTTGTTCTCGAGCCGCAGGCACAGGCGCTTGATCGCCGAGAGACTGCCCGAGTAGTCGGGCTGATTCACCCGCAGGTGATCGTGAATCGCCGTCGGACCCGCGCCCTGCGAGCGCAGACGAGCGATCTCATCGCGCCAGGTGTCGACCGTGGAGACGGTGACCTCGCCAGCGGCCTCGTGCTCGCGCACCAGGGACGCGAGCACGTCCCGCTCGGGAAGGGCGTCGGCAGCCCCCTCGAGCAGACCCGCCGTCGAGACCACGCCCAGGTACTCCCGGATCGTGTTCCGGCCCATGGCGAGCTGCCGCGCGATCCGACGCACGCTCTCGCCCATCCGATGAAGTCGAATCACTTCCTGCAGTCGATGCATGTCCGTCCTCCTGGCAGCCATCCCGGGTCCTCCTTGGCTTGGGTGGCCGAGAAGGATGGCGGGCGATGCAGCCCGGACGCGGACCGATGCCCACCCCCAGGGGGGGTGGCTCCGCTGCCCGAACCAGGGTGGATCCGCTTGGCCGAACTGAGGTGGATCAGCTTGCCCGAACTGGAACCCCGGTCAGGGCACCCGCGGCGTGGATCCGCTTGCCCGAACTACGGGTGGCTCTGATACCCCGAGCTGTGACAGCGTGCGCGGACGCAACGTCCGTATGCCGGGTGAAGAACCCTGCGCGCGTCGAGCAACGCCATCCGCTGGACACCTGGTCTTTGCCAGTACATCCTTGTGCCTGGCCCCCAGTGCGGGCCCACCGCGGACGGGAGTATGAAGTCCGTCAACCCATGAAGCCCCTTGCACGCACGGCCCTCGTCATTGCCCTCGCCGCAGGGCTCGTCGGCTCCTCAGGTTGCGCGCCGTCCGTCGTGGACGTCGCGCAGATGACGGATCAGGCCGAGTTGGCGCAGATTGCCGAAAGCGAGAACTACTCGCCTGAGCTTCGTCTCGCCGCGATCGAGCGAATCACCGATCAACCCACGCTGGCGCGACTCGCGGCGCGCGAGTGGGATGCGACTCGGCGTGAACTGGCGCTGTCCAAACTAACGGACCCCTCCCTGCTGGCGCAGATGGCCATGAATTCCGCGAAGGCGGATCGGCTCTTCATCCTGCCCAAGATCACGGACAAGGAACTTCTCGTTCGCATGGCGACGGAGGATACGGACCTGGAAATCCAACGAGCCGCGTGGTCTGCGATTCGCGATCCTGTCTATCTCGGCAAGCTCGTGCGCGAACATCCGGTGGCCGACGTGCGTTTGCTCGCGTTTTGTCATTTGACCGACCAGAGCGTGCTGGCGAACTTGGCGCTGAACCCGCCCAATCGCACCCTTCGACAGGACGCCTGGGGGCAACTCGATCAGGAGCAGCTCGCCAAGCTGGCTGAGAGCGGCAGCAACTTCTTGGTGCGCCGCAGCGCGATCGGACGATTGACCGATCAGGTGGCATTGACGCGCATCGCCACCGGTGGTGCGGATCCGTTCCTGAGGCGAGCGGCCACGGCTCGACTGACGGATACGGAACTGCTCGTCAAACTCGCGCGTGAGTCGGACGACATGGGAATGCGCCGGGCCGCTGCCAGACAGATCACGGACGACGCCCTGCTGGCCGAGATCGCCATGGCGTCGAGGGACTACAAGCTGCGCACGGAGGCGGCTTTTCGGATTTTTGACGGGGCCGTACACGCTCGGGTGGGGCCATGGCTCGACCCGGATGCCACGAGCGAGCTCGGGGACCAGGACCTATTGCGACGCATCGCTCTCGAGACGCACGACCCCGAGACTCGACAACGAGCCGTGAGCCTGCTCACAGACCAAGCCCTCTCGCGAAGCTGGCGGTGGAGTCTGTGGATCCCATTGTATGCGAAGTGGCGGCGCACAGCCTCCGTTACGAGGACCTGCCGTCCCAGACGCGAATCTGGATCTACCCGAGTCGAACGGCCGAGGTGGTCGATCCGTCCTTGCTCGCGCGCATCGCCGTGGAGGCCGCAATACCCGAGGTTCGCACGACCGCCTTTTCCAGGCTCACCGATCCAGCGCAACGCGCCGCGATCGGGCCGTGGGTGACAGCGGAGGCAGCCGCCGCGGTGACGGACCCGAGCCTCCTTGTCCGAATCGCCACGCAGGCCCGGGGCTTCGAAGTGCGCAGCACGGCCATCGCAAGACTCTCCGATCAGGAGCTCCTGGCTCGGATCGCGGCGGAGGACTCCATGCTCAATTGTCGTCGTGACGCAGTCGCGGCGATCACCGATCAGGCGGTGCTCGCCCGACTCGCAGTCGAGAACGACGTCGCCCCGATCCGCCAAGCCGCGATGCAGAAGCTCTCGGACCAAGCCCTTGTGGCCAAGATCGCCACCGACGACGACGACCACGAGGTCCGCGATGCGGCACTGGCCTCGCTGCGCGGGTCGGAGTGGTTGACGCGAATCGTCATGGAGGCCGAGGACTCTGGATCCGCACGATCGCGGTCGGCCACGTTGAGAACCCAACCTTGCTCGTCTCGTTGGCCACGGACGATCCCGACTTCAGCGTGCGCCAGGTCGCCGTGCGCAAAGTCGACGATCAAGCGACGCTCGTCCGCGTGGCCACCACGGATCCGATCGACAACATCCGCGAGGAAGTGGTGCCGAGGCTGCAGGACCAAACCGTGATCGCGGAGATCGCCGTTCGAGGCCGGTCGGATAACGCGCGGAACGCGGCAGTGCTCTTACTCACGGATCAATCACTGCTGGCGAAGATCGCGATCGAGGACCAGTCTGCAATGGTCCGAGATACCGCGGTGGAACATCTCACCGATCAGGCCTGCTTGGAAAAAGTGGCCTCGTCGGCGAAGTCGCTGAGGCTTCGCATCACCGCCATCAGCAAGGTGACGCGTCCGGATGCGCTATGTCGCTGGGCGACGGAGCCGCAAGCTGCTATTCGGCAGGCCGCAGTGAAGGGGATTCGGGACGATGCGTGGCTCTTGAAACGGCTGACGCTCGAACCATCGAGCGCCGTCCGCGAGGAGATCGTCGACACCGTCAGTCGTGCGGAGTCGCTGGTCGAAGTCGGCACGACGGCCGACTCCGAGTTCGACCGGCTTCGCGCGCTGACACGGCTGCGCGAGGCCGTGTTGGACGCGGCGCAGACGGTGGAACTCGCGCACAAGGCCATCGCCGCTCAGGTGGCGGCGCTCGCGACCCAACCTGACGGCGAGAACGTGTTGCCTTTGGCGCTCGAAGGCAAGTTCGACGTGGTGCGCGCCGCGGCGGCGCGGCGAATCACCACACCGGCCCTGCTCGAGTCACTCGGCGCCCAGACTCGTGATCGCGCTGTGCTGGCGATCGTGCTCACGCGGATGGACGATCCCGCGGCCTTGAATCGGCTGTCGACGTCGGCCGCCGATCGAGCGATGCGGATCGCAGCGGATCGCAAGTCAGGGCAGCAAACGTGGGAAGAGATCTTCCATGCGGCTACGGTCGGGGGTTCCGACGAGTCGGCTCTCGGTGACGCGCTGGCGGCGGTTGCACTTTTCGCTGAGAAGCAGGCGGACGCGACGGTCGGCGTCGTTCAAGCCTGTCTGAATCTCATCCGGCGCGGCAACGAGTCACGTATCCCCGAGATGGTTGATCTGCTCGAAATCTACGGCGACCAGTCACTCGCCGAGGACTACCTGAACTGCGGGCAACCCGACCTGTACGGGGCCGGCGTGGCGTGGGCTCACAAACGCGGCTTCGACGTCGGCCAGGGCAACGGCTCGAACCGTGCCGCCTGGGGCAGCAACCGCTAGCGGGTCGAGTCTTCCGCGCGAATTACCCTGCGACGAGAACGGGAAGCGTCGCCCCTCTGGGGAGGGCTGCATCGAGTCCACGGGTCGTGATGGGGACGCCGACCAGCGGCGGCGGGGGCAGCATTGCCCGAACCCGCAGATCCGACCGACCCCGCTCTGGGCGATTTGCGCCCGCGGGACGGTGCTAGGCGGGATCACCGGGCACACGAGCAGGGCAACACCCGCCCGCGATGCGCGTCGCTTCGTGAGGCGACCCACTGCCACGCGATCCTAGACCTCCCGCCCGCCCTCGGTTGGCACGTCGTGTCACGTCAACAGGGCCTCGCCGCACGAGGAGCCCGGTGGAGACGACCCCTCCGCGGTCCCCACCCCCTCCCGCAGCGGGGCCGCGCCGGCAGTAGGCTCTGTGGATTGGACGTCTTGGGTCTCGCGTGGTCCAGTCGGTGCCTCGGGGTCGTTGCGGCGGCGGTTGCGACCTCGCCCCGCCGGAGGCGCCTCGTGCCTATCCTCACCGGAGTCACGGACACGGGATAGGAGCTCCCCCCTCGCCAGCCGCCCATCCAGGCCCGCCATCCCACGGGACCGGTGTCCGAAGAAGGCGCTAAGGAGCCGGCCTGAGCGAGTGGACGCGTCGGCGTTGGCGCCTGTCAAGGCTCGGCCATTCGGATCCACCCTCAGTTCGGTCAAGCGGATCCACTTGGGCGCGGCTGGAAAAGTCGCCTAGGGCGCCTGACAGGATCGGGATGAGGCTCCTGGAAGGCCAGACGCGGGGTAGCCGGAAAAATCGGGCCCCAGTTCGGGCAAGCGGATCCACCTCGACCATGAGCCGATCTCTCAGCTCGCCTTCCGAGCCCCAGGCGGGTTGCGGTAGGAGTGTCCTTCCATGACCACGACGTGAGCGTGGTGCAGCAGCCGGTCCATGGCCGCCGAGCCGATCAGCTCGTCGAGGAAGAGCGGATGCCACTCCTCGATCGCGCGGTTGGAGGTGACGATCATCGCGCCGCGCTCGTAGCGCTGCCGGATCACCTCATAGAGGTCGATCGGTTCCTCGCCGTCCAGGGGCCGCAAGCCCAGGTCGTCGACGATCAGGAGATCGGGCGTCGTGTAACGCAGGAGCTTCTTGTCGTAGCTCTGATCCGCACGCGCGCCGCGCAGCGTCGAGAGCATTCGGTGCGCCGACGTGTATGCGACTGAGTGCCCGCCGCGGCAGGCGCGTTCTCCGATCGCCTGCGCGAGGTGTGACTTGCCGACGCCCGTCGGGCCGATCAGGAGCACGTTCTCCTGCTTCTCGACGAAGTGGCAGGCCGCGAGATCGACGAGCTTCGCCTTCGGGATTTTCGGATTGAAGGACCACTCGAAGTCCTCCAGGCGCTTCGTGGTCTCGAAATTCGCGCGCCGGAGGCGCTGCTCGAGCTGCTTGGATTCGCGCCGCTGCACCTCGTCGCAGCAGACTCGAAAGAGGAAGTCGGAGTGCGAGATCACCCCGTCGGTTGCTTCTTTGGTCCGCAGGTCGAGCGTGTGCAGCACGCCGGAGAGCCGTAGCTTCTTGAGCACCGGCACGAGTTCGTCAGTGATGGACATGGAGGTCTTCTTGGTGAGCGAAGAGGGACTCAGTGGGTCGACGAGCGAAGCGTGCCCCCTTCGACCACGCTCGCACGCGCTCTCCAGGGAGGGCTCGAGGTCGAGTCCCTTCCGCAGGATGTTTTTCAGGCCGCGGTACTCAAGGCAGCCGAAGTGGAGCGCACGCTTGGCTGCCTTGCAGGCACGGTCTTTGGGGAAGGTCTCCAGGTGCGTGACGATCGCCTGCACGCGACGTAGCTGGGTCAAGACGTCGTCGGTCGAAAAGACCGCAGCGACGAGCGCTTCGACCTCGGGACCTATCCGCTTCGCACGCCCGTCCCAGTGCGAGCGGCTGCGCTCGCACCAGTCACGCCGATGCTCGGGCAGGTGTTCCCTGACCGTGCTGCGGCCGCCGCGTGGAAGCCTGGCGTGCGTCCACAGGTGTTCTTCCCCGAGCCAGATCGCGATCGATGTCTTCGTGCAGCGCACCCACAGGTCCTGATGCAGATGCTTCCAGGGCGCGGAGTAGAAGGCGCCATCGACCTGCACGTGGCTGTCGCTGTGTAGCCGCGCCAGCTTCCAGATCACGATCTCGAAGCGCGCCCTGGGCAGCGGGATCAGCGCCGAGCGTTCCGCTTCTTCGAAGAGCTCGATTGGACGACGAGCCGTCGTCCCATGCACGCGCCGATCTGAGACCTCCATCGTCCAGCGCTCGAGCGCAGCCTGGTCCTGGACGATATCGGTCGACTCCCAGGTCCTGAGGAAGTTGCCGCTGACGTAGCGCACGCCGGCCTCGACCTTGCCCTTCTTCTCCGGCGAGCGCGGCGGCGTCGGGTCGATCTGGAAGCCGTAGTGGCGCGCCAGCTCGCGATAGCTGCGCTGGATCAGCGGATCGTCGTCGACGCAAAAGGCCGCCCGCACCACCGCGGCCTTCAAGTTGTCCGGCACGATCACCCGGGGCACACCGCCGAAGTGCTCAAAAGCCTGGATGTGCAGCCTGATCCAGGTCGCGACCTTCTGATCAAAGCACAGCGCGCAGTACGCACGCCGGCTGAAGCCGAGCGTCATCACGAAGACCCAGCTCTTGCGCAGGATCCCACGCACGGGGTCGTAGCGTTTGCCGGCGTAGCCGAAGTCCACCTGCGCGACATCGCCGGGCGGCGTCTCGACGCGCAAGGCTACGTCGGTGGCCTTGGGGCCCTCGTTGTTCTCGAGCCGCAGGCACAGGCGCTTGATCGCCAGAGACTGCCCGAGTAGTCGGGCTGATTCACCCGCAGGTGATCGTGAATCGCCGTCGGACCCGCGCCCTGCGAGCGCAGACGAGCGATCTCATCGCGCCAGGTGTCGACCGTGGAGACGGTGACCTCGCCAGCGGCCTCGTGCTCGCGCACCAGGGACGCGAGCACGTCCCGCCGGGAAGGGCGTCGGCAGCCCCTCGAGCAGACCCGCCGTCGAGACCACGCCCAGGTACTCCCGGATCGTGTTCCGGCCCATGGCGAGCTGCCGCGCGATCCGACGCACGCTCTCGCCCATCCGATGAAGTCGAATCACTTCCTGCAGTCGATGCATGTCCGTCCTCCTGGCAGCCATCCCGGGTCCTCCTTGGCTTGGGTGGCCGAGAAGGATGGCGGGCGATGCAGCCCGGACGCGGACCGATGCCCACCCCCAGGGGGGGTGGCTCCGCTTGCCCGAACCAGGGTGGATCCGCTTGGCCGAACTGAGGTGGATCAGCTTGCCCGAACTGGAACCCCGGTCAGGGCACCCGCGGCGTGGATCCGCTTGCCCGAACTACGGGTGGCTCTGATACCCCGAGCTGTGACAGCGCCGTCCTGGTGGCGGCAGTGGCACCGTCCGGCGATGGGAGAAGCCCCACGCTCCGCCCATACAGCCTGCCGCGGCCACAGGGGGCACGCACGCCGGGTCCACGGCGACCACGATCCGGCTGGGCCGTTGTTCGGTTCGCCCTCGGCGCCCGTTCAGCAGGATGTCCCGACCCCAGCCCCTCCCCCAGACGACCCCCATGCCCGCCATGAACACCCTCTCCCACCGCTCCAACCGAGGTCGCGATTTCCGGATCCGCACCCTCTGCACAACCGAGGAGCGTGAGGCCGCCGCGCGCCTGCGATACGAGGTCTACGTGGCCGAACTCGGCCGCCCGCAACCCTGCGCCGACCATACCGCGCGCACCATCCACGAGCCGCTCGACGAAGAGGGAATCCTGCTCGGCGGCTTCGATGAAGGGGACACGCTGGTAGGGACCTTTCGCGTGGCGCCTTCGAATGCCCCGAGCATCGAGTGTCGAGAAATCTACGGATGGGAGGCCCGCGAGCGTGCCTTTCCGGGAGCTGTCTGCCATGCATCGAAACTGCTAGCGGCGGCGGAGTATCGCGGCACGATACTCGGGATTACACTCATGCGCGAGGGTACACGCGAAGCTCTACGGCGCGGTTGGAGGTTCTGCTTCCTTGAAACGTACGACAACCTCGTTCCGCTCTACACGGGCTTCGTCATTCGCGCCCGGATGGACGATCCCGTCTACGGCAGCGTGGCCATCATGGTGGGACCTGCATGACGTGAGCCACATGCGTGAAGTGCGTTCGCCGATGCTCGGGGACGTTCTCGAACTCGTTGGCGATCATCTGCTTGCGGCCTGAGCTTCGCTGGCCGAGACTCTAAGACGAACACGACAACTCATGAACGCATATCACGCACTTGTGGCCGACTGGAATGACACCCTGCACACGATGGCACGCTCAAAGGCTTTCGTTCTGATGGGGACCGGTGAGATCACGGCGCGCCAGTACGCTTGTGTCCTCCGCCAGGTCTTCCACTACGTGCGTGAATCATCGCAGACGATGACGCTTGCCTGCAGCCACTTTCGAGGAGCACAGCGCGCAATGATCAAGACCCTGATGCGGCACGCGACATCGGAGTCCGGCCATGAATTCTTGGCTCTCCATGACATCGCGGCCCTGGGTGAGGACACCACGAACATTCCCTTCGAGCGTCCGCTCCCGGCGACCTTTGCCCTGACTGCCAGCATCTTTCACCTGATCGAGCACCACGAGCCGCTCTCGATCCTCGGCTACATGTTCCAGCTCGAGTACACACCCACGCAAGTAGGGCCAAAGTACATCGCGGCTCTCGAGCGCGCCGGAATTCCGCGCACAGCAATGACTTTTCTGGGGGAGCACTCCGAGGTTGACGTGGCTCATTGCAAGTTATTGGCGCAATATTGCAAGACTCTGATCCGCACCCCCGAGCAGCTCGAGTCGGTGCTTTACGCGCGACGAGTAACGGCCGAACTCTACGCGGAGATGCTCGACAAGTCGATCGAGTTCGCCGATCGGTGGAAGGACATGTCTCCACTCAACCCGGAGGAACTGCGCCATGCTCCCAGTGAGCTGGCAGCGACCGGCTGAGGGTCCTCGCGCCTCGACTGGCGCCCGGGAGTCGCCTCCCTAGAGGGAGGGCCGGGAGGTGGACTCGTCGACATGCCCAGCTCCTTGCGATGATAGACTGACGCAGTGCGGTTCGCTCTTCCACCTAACCGCACAGGAAGCTCGCGATGGACCCCCACCAGACCGCGTCGACGACGAACCCCAATTCTCTCCCCGAGGAACTGATCGCCGACTTCATTGCGCGTCGCGAGGCCGGGGAGGCGATCGAGCTGGATGCGGTGGTGCGTGCGCATCCGACGCTAGAGAGCGAGATCCGCGACCTGTACGAGGCCTGCGCAGAGGTCAACCGCGCGTTTGGCGCGGGGCGCGAAGAGAATGCCGCGCAGGCAGAACAACTGGCGCGCCTCCTCTCGCAGATGGAGACTCGAACCAACGCTGCTTCGCGTTACTCGATCGAGGCCGAAGTCGGTCGCGGCGGGATGGGGATCGTCTACCGCGTTACCGACACCACACTCGACCGCCCGATGGCGATGAAGGTGATCCTTGGCCAGGCGAGCGATTCGAGAACGGGCAGGACTCCGCCTCTCGCACCGCGGCAGCTCGCACGATTCTTGAACGAAGCCAGGCTCACTAGCCAGCTCGACCACCCTGGGATCGTGCCAGTGCATGAGGTCGGCGTTGATGGCGAAGGGCGCGCCTTCTTCACGATGAAACTCGTGAAGGGGCAGACACTCAGCGAAGTCTTTGAATGCCGCAGAGGAAGCGATCCGAAGTGGTCGATGCCGCGGATACTAGGGGTGATACAGCGCGTGTGCGAGGCGATGGCTTTCGCGCACGAGAAGGGCATCGTCCACCGCGACCTCAAGCCCCAGAACGTGATGGTGGGAGACTTCGGAGAGGTGTACGTCATGGACTGGGGCCTCGCACGTAAGCTGGGAGCGGCGGAACCGCTCGAGCCCGTGGAGGCGAGCGCCGCGGTCGATGTCCAGATTTCGGAGCAGGTGTCGCTGACACGCGAGGGCAACGTCCTCGGAACGCCCTCCCTACATGTCGCCCGAACAGGCGCGAGGGCGAGATCGCCCAGATGGGTCCCCGCTCGGACGTGTACGCCATCAGGGCGATGCTGTATCAGCTCTCATCGCGGGACTTCCGCCGTACGTGCGCGAAGGCGAACGACCGTCAGGATTGCAGATCTTGACACGGGTAGTGGCGGGGCCGCCGCAGAAACTGAATTCTCGCTCGACGCCTGTTGAACTGATCGCGCTGACCGAGAAAGCGATGAGCTTCGAGAGCGAGGCTCGCTACGCAAGTGTGCGCGAACTCGGTGAGGACCTCGAGCGGTTCATCGCCGGTCGAACAGTTCGGGCGTATCGAACGGGCGCGTGGTTCGAACTAGAGAAGTGGGTCACTCGCAACAAGGCCCTGGCGACGGCGCTTGGAATGGTGGTCGTGGCACTTGCCGGCGGGATGGTCGTCGTCGCTGCCAAGAACGGAACCATTCAAGCGCGAAACTCGGCTCTCGCCCTGAAGACCGGCGAGGCCGAGGCAAGTGCGTCGCTAGCTGAATCGCGCAGAGTCGAAGCTGAGAAGGAGAAGACCAAGGCAGTGAAGAGCGCCGAGGAGACGAAGGTACTCGCCGGCGTCCAGTCGCGGATTCTCGCCGACCTGGCTGCGGACGAGTTCGGACACGCATTCATGGTTGCACTGCGGAAGGACGTAGAACTTCAACTCGCCAGGCACGGGCGAGCCGCGAATGAAGTGGAGCGGGTCGTGAAGTCATTAGAGGAGACGATTGCGAATGCGAATCCGACGAGTGTCGCGCATCAGGTGCTGGAACAGCAGGTAGTTCGACCCGCCCTCGAGCGCATCGAACGTGCCTGTGAGAGCCAACCTCTCCTGGCGGCGCTGCTGCAGACGCCGCTGTCAGCCACCCTCGGGAAGATAGGCCTGTACGATCTCGGGATTCAAGCTGCGCGCTCGTCCGTGGAGACGCGACGGCAATTGCTTGGCGATACCGACATTGAAACCCTTATGTCTATTAGCAATCTCGCAGATCTCCTGCATGGCAACGGCAACGCCGTTGAGGCGGAATCCCTGGCTTGCGAGGCCGTGACGGGCTTCCGCTCGCGACTCGGCAATGACGATCCGTGACTCTTAAGGCATTGGGCTTTACTTTGCGAGTATCTTGCAGTCTTTGGGTGAATTGGATGCAAGCGAAGTGTATTACCGCGAAGCGCTGAATGGCAGCCGCTCGAGACTGGGCGGCGACCAATTGGACACGCTGACTTTCATGCACAACATGGCATCGCTGTTCAAGGACCAAGCTCGGTACGC
>JADJQU010000010.1 GCA_016712565.1 Planctomycetota bacterium
GACTACGTGGTGATCGGCGAAGGCGACAACGTCTGGCCCTGCGTGGTCGAGGCGGCACGGAGACGCGAAGCACCGCGCACGTTCCATGCCGCGGACTTCCCGCCGGTCGACATGGCGAAGCTCCCGACGCCGCGCTACGACCTGCTGGCCGGTCGCCCCTACAATCGCATCACGCTGCAGACTTCCCGGGGCTGCCCCTGGCGCTGCGACTTCTGCGCCTCGACCGTGATGCTGGGCGAGCGCTACCGCCGCCGTCCCCTCGGCGGGATCGAGCGCGACCTCGAGGCGATCCTCGCCCTGCGGCCCGATGCGTTCCTGGAATTGGCCGACGACAACACCTTCGTGGACAAGCGCTGGGGCCGCGAATTGGCCGCTCTCCTGGCACGGACCGGCGTGCCCTGGTTCACGGAGACGGACATTTCGGTGGCCGATGATCCCGTGCTGCTCGACCGCCTTGCGGAAGGCCACTGCCGCCAACTGCTGATCGGCCTGGAAAGCCCGCGCGCGGCCTCGCTGGCCGGCGTGGAACTCCGTGGCGACTTCAAGGCGCGCCGCGCCCTGCGCGCCAAGGAAGCGATCCGCGCCATCCAATCGCGCGGCATCACCGTCAACGGCTGCTTCGTTCTGGGCCTGGACGGCGACGGACCGGGGGTGTTCGAGGACGTGCTCGAATTCGCCCGCGACGTCGGCCTGTACGAAGTGCAGATCACGTACAGGACGGCCTTCCCGGGCACTCCGCTCCATGACCGGATGGCGCGCGAAGGCAGGCTCACCCATCCCGGGCGCTGGGACCTGTGCACCCTGTTCGACGTCAACGTGAAGCCGACCGACATGACGGTCGACGAGTTGCGCGCGGGCATGTACCGCCTGAGCGAGGAACTCTATTCGGCGCGGGCCCTGCGCGAACGGCGCCGCGTCTATTTCTCCCAGCGCCGCGCCCGCAAACTCGCGCTCGCCAGTCGCAGCGCGGGCTGAGGCGCGGCCGTTCTCTCCGCGGGGGTTATTTCGCCTTGCCCTGGGCGGCCACGGAGGCCTGGGCGGCGGCGAGCTCGGCGTCCGAGGCGAGGTAGCGGCTCTGGATCGGCTTCAGGTCGTCCGTGAGCTCGTACACCAGCGGCACGCCGGTCGGAATGTTGAGCGCGACGATCGCCTCGTCGCTCATCCCGTCGAGGTGCTTCACCAGGGCGCGGATGGAGTTTCCGTGGGCGGCCACCAGCACGCACTTGCCCGAGCGCACCGCCGGCGCCAGGGTGCCCTGCCAGTAGGGCAGGAAGCGCGCGACGGTCTCCTTGAGCGACTCCGTCATGGGCCGCTCGGAGGGCGACAGTCCGGCGTACCTGCCGTCGAAGGCCGGGTTGCTGCGATCGTCCGCGGCGAAGGGCGGCGGCGGGATGTCGTAGCTGCGCCGCCAGACGTGCACCTGGGCCTCGCCGTGGCGCGCGGCCGTTTCGGCCTTGTTCAGGCCGGTCAGGGCGCCGTAGTGCCGCTCGTTGAGCCTCCAGGAGCGCATCTGGGGGATCCACATGCGATCCATCTCCTCCAGGGCCAGCCAGCAGGTCTTGATGGCGCGCTTGAGCAGCGAGGTGTGGGCCTCGTCGGGCAGCAGGCCCGCCTGGCGCAGGCGCTCCCCGGCCGTGCGCGCTTCCACCTCGCCCTTGGGCGAGAGGGGCACATCCACCCAACCGGTGAAGCGGTTCTCCTTGTTCCAGGTGCTCTCGCCGTGCCGCAGCAGGATCAGGGTCTGCATGGCCTCAGGATAGGCTTTCGATGGCCCGGACGACGCGGTCGCCCAACTCCCGGGCCCGATCCCGCAGCCGCTCCGCCTCGGCGAGGCGCGCCTTCGCGTACTCCGCGTCCTTGATGGAGCGGGCGTTGATCCGCACGTTGAGGAAGGCGCCCTCGGCGGCCCCCTGGAGGCAGCGAGCCCCCACGCCGCAGTCGCTGGCCAGGTTCGGGTTCACCCCGGGGGCCAGGGGGGCGGCCAGCTCGAGCCCACGGACCGCCAGCACCAGGGTCTCGAAGGGCACCTCGAGGGCGCCGCGCAGGGCCTGTTGCATGGCCGCGGAACGCGCCTGCTTCTCCGCGTCGGTGGACTTGGGCATGGCCAGGGCGGCGGTCACGGCGTCGTAGGCACGGGCGTCGCGGTCCACCAGCCCCAGGGCCGCCGGACGCAGTTCGTCCAGGGCGTCGGCCGTGGCCGTGGCGGCCGCCTGCACCGCGGCGAACTTGTCGCCGGAGGTGAAACGGCAGGCCATGGCCACCAGGGCGGCACCGCTGGCTGCCAAATAGGCGGCCATGCTTCCGCCGCCGGGGGTCGGCGTGCGCTCCGCCAATTGGGCGGCGAACTGAGACAGCGAACTCTCGATCAGCTTTTGGGGGGCCATGCTTGGGGGGCCATGCTTGGGGGGCCATGCTTGGGGGGCGCGCCGCGGCGGCGGCGCGGGATTCTAGCCGCGGGCCGCCCGCCGCCGACCGCCAATCCCCGGTTCCCCACCCTTGCCGGCGGGGCCGCCCCGGCCGCCCCGAAGGGAGGCGGCCGCCCCGGGACTCCACTCGGGTTTCGGGCGATCGTAACCCCATTTTTTACAAAATGTTACGACAGTCCCTAAGGAAGGGCTTGGGACGGGAACGGGACTTGTTTAGTTTCTGCCTCTGCCCTGAGGAGGCTCCCGCGCGGCGCAGGTTCCCCTCCCCAGCGGAGACGCGTGCTGAGCACCTTCGGCGAACGGCAAATTTCCGGAATGATGCGTCACTCCTGCACGCTGGCTTGCGCCCGTGCGGCACACCGCAACGGCACGCCACGGTTCTCCCGGGATGCCCGGGGGCACTGGGGCTCGGGCGCGTCCGACACCGTCCCGCCCGGGGTCCGCACACCCCGCGGGGGCCGTCCCGGGCCACGCCCGCGGACCCGGCCCGTGGATCCACGGCGGGCCGGCCATGAAGCTCGCCTTCGTCACTCCGGAGTTGGACCCGCTGGTGCGCAAGACGCCCCTGGCGGAGCTCGCCCGCGTGCTGCCCCGGGCCCTGTCGCAGACCGGCAACGAGGTGCGCATCTTCCTGCCGGCCTCGGAAGGGCTCGATCTGACCAACTTGCCGCCCCTCGAGCCCCTGGGCGTGGTCTCGGTGACGTCCGGGGAGAGCTCCACCAGCTTCTCGATCCGCAAGACCACCCTGGAGGGGATGGTCGTGTACGTCTTCGGGCACCCGGTGATGTTCAAGGACCGGCAACCCTACGGAAACGACGAGGGCCCCTACCGGGACAACGGCAAGCGCTACGCCGCGTTCTCCCGGGCGGTGTTGGCCAGCCTGCCCATCGTGGACTTCGCCCCGGACGTCCTGCATTGCTTCGACTGGACCACGGGGCTCGTGCCGGTGATCCGCGAGGTGGAGTACGCCGAGCGCCAGCCCGACCACCCCGCGGCCAAGGCCGGGGTCTACTTCCACATCACCAACCTGGCCATGCAGGGCAGCTTCGAGCGCGACCTGCTGGCCCAGATCGCCCTGCCCCATTCGCTGTTCCAGCGCGTCGACGGCATCGAACTGGGCGGCAAGGTCAGCTTCCTGAAGGCCGGCTGCGAGTTCTCGACGATCCTGGGCACCAACTCCATCGGCCACGCGCGCCGCATCCAGGAGCAGGACCGCGGCTACGGCCTGGAGGAGACGTTCCGGCGACGCAGCAAGGAGCTGGTGGGCATTCCCACCGGGGTCGACTACAAGACCTGGAACCCCGAGGAGGACACCCTCCTGGCCCAGTCCTACGGAGCCGCCGACAAGAATCTCAACGGCAAGCGACGCTGCAAAGTCGCCCTGCAGCAGCAGTTGTCGCTGGAGAAGGCCCCGCGCTCCCCGCTGGTGGCCCTCCTGGGACGCTTCGACACGGACAACGGGTTCGACCTGGTCGCGGAGCAACTCACCTCGATCCTGGAACACGGCTTCGAGGTGGTGCTCATGGGCGCCGGCCGTCCCGACATGCACGAGCGCCTGAAGACCCTGGAGACCTCCTTCCCGGGACGCTGTCGCCTGATCGAGGGCTACTACAACAACACGGCCCACGCGATCCTCGGGGCGGCGGACCTGCTCCTGTTCCCGTCCCACTACGCCGCGGGAAGCGCCCAGTGCGCCATCGCCATGCGCTACGGGGTCGTGCCGATCGTGTACTCGGGCAGCGGCCTGGAGGACTATGTGCTGGACTTCGGGACCAACCAGCGCACGGGCACCGGGTTCCACTTCAAGAACTACACCGGCGAGGGCCTGCTGGCCGGAGTGGACGAGGCGCGCAAGCTCTACAAGGACCAGGCGGCCTGGAACACGCTCGTGCGCCGCTGCCTGCGCCAGGACTTTTCCTGGCAGGCCATCGCGGCGGAGTACGTGAAGGCCTACCGGCGGGTCACGCGGCGCATCCGCCCCCGCGAGAAGAGCGCCTGAGTCGCCGGCCGCCCCGGCTACCGGAACCCGGCGACCCTGCCCCCCGACCCCCCCATCGGATCCACTCGTGTCCCTTCCCCAACGCGAGCCCCCTCGATGAACCAAGACCGTTGGGTCGGAATCGACATCGGCGGAACCTCCGTCAAGGCGGGCGCCCTGGGGGCCGACGGATCCACGATCGAGGAGGCGAATTTCGATCCCGAATTCGCCCGCGGACCCTCCCACGCCCTGGACGCCATCGCCCGGGAGGCCCGGAGACTGGGTGCCCAGGAGACCCTGGGGGTCGGCGTCCCCGGCCTCCTCAGGCGCCAGGACGGGTATGTGCTGTCCAGCCCTAACATCAAAGGTTTCAAGGACTTGCCGCTGCGGGATGAACTCGCCCGCAGGCTCGGCATCGCGCCCTCGAAAGTGATCGTCGAGAACGATGCCAATGCCGCCGCCCTGGGGGAGCAGTGGCTCGGCGCGGGTCGGGGAGCCGGCGACCTCCTGATGGTGACGCTCGGCACGGGCATCGGCGGCGGGTTGATCCTCGACGGCAAGCTCTACGCCGGCGCCGGCTTGGGCGGCGAGGTGGGCCACGTGGTGGTCGATCCCCTGGGCCCGGCCTGCGGCTGCGGCAGCCGCGGCTGCCTCGAAACCCTGGCCTCGGCCACCGCGGCCCGCCGCAGGTCCCTGGCCGCGAGTCTGCCCACAGAAAAGCCGGGCGACCTGAAGCTCCTCTGCGACCGGGCCCGGTCGGGCCACGGACCCGAGAAGCAACTGTTGTTCGAGATCGGCAGGGATCTGGGGCGTGGCCTGGGACCCGTGATCTGCCTCCTGGACGTCAACCTGTTCGTCTTCGGCGGCGGCTTCTCGGCCGCCCTGGACACGCTCGAGGGGGGCATCCGCGTGGGCGCCGACGAGCGCAGCTACGGCGGCCGCGGCGCCCACCTGCAACTCGTGCGCGCCACCCTCGGCCCCGCGGCCGGCTGGATCGGCGCCGCGCGACCGACAGTTCCCGGGCAACGGGCGTGAAGGCCACGAGGTCCTGCATTCGCTTGGGGAATACCCCAAGCTGGTGGGAGTAACAGGGCCGCTCCCCGCGCGAGAAGTGCGTCCCCAAGCCCCCCCCGCGCGTCCCCCGATTCCGGCCCCCGACTGAGTCCCATGGTCACGAGCGAGACTTCGATCCGCGTCCAAGGCCTGTCCAAGACCTACTCGCGACGCCTGTTCAAGAAGGGCTTCAAGGCCCTCGACGACGTCAGCATCGAGGTGGGCCGCGGCAGCGTGTTCGGCCTCCTGGGCCCCAACGGCGCGGGCAAGACCACGCTGATCAAGATCCTCTTGGGGCTCGTGCGCGACTTCGAGGGTCAGGCCTCGCTGTTCGACGAACCCGCGGGCAGCGTCGCCTCGCGCCGCCGCGTGGGATACCTCCCGGAAGCGCACCGCCTGCCGACCTACCTGACCGGCAGGCAGGTGATGGAGCTCTTCGGCCAGATGTGCGGTCGCGACATGGGCTTCCTGCGCGAGCGCATCCCCACGCTCCTGGAGAAGGTCGGCATGGCCAAGGACGCCGACCGCAAGATGCGCGAGTACTCCAAGGGCATGATGCAGCGCATCGGTCTGGCCCAGGCGCTGATCCACGAGCCCGAGCTCGTGTTCCTCGACGAGCCCACCGACGGCGTGGATCCCATCGGCCGCGCCGCGATCCGCGAGATCGTGATGGACCTCAAGTCGCGGGGCGTGACGATCTTCATCAACTCGCACCTGTTGATGGAAGTGGAGCTGATGTGCGACCGCGTGGTGATCATGGACCACGGCCGGATCCTGCGCCAAGGCACGATCGAGGAGCTGACGCCGCGCACGGGGGTCGCCGAATTCACGATCCCCATGCCGAATCCCGAGGTGGAACGCCTGCTCGCCGGACTGGGCCGCGACTTCGCCTTCACGACCCGCGGTTTCGACATCGCGGTCACCGACGACGAGCTCGACCAGTGCGTGGATCGCCTGCGCGCGGCCGGGATCTCCGTGCGGGGCATCCTGTCGCGGCGACTCAACCTGGAACAGGCCTTCATCGGACTGGTGAAGCAGGAGGGCTGGAAGTGAGCGAGACGACGAAAGCGCTGTTCAAGGACGCGCTCTACCAGGTCCTCGACAACAAGGTCTTCCGCCTGCTGGTGATCCTGGGCCTCGTGCTCGTGCTGCCGACCTTCCTGATCGCGGCCAAGCCCGAGCAACTGGTGGTGCTCTTCGGCTGGCGCACCTACGAGTACTCCGACGTGCTGGGGTGGTTCAACATCCCCATGCCCGCGGATCCCGAGGCGAGCCACGCCACGCTGATCCTCTACGCGCAAAACCTGCTCGTGGACCAGCTCGCGGGCACGTTCGGCCTGGTCTTCGCCATCGCGGCCACGGCCTTCTTCGTGCCGCGCATGGTCGAGAAGGGCGCCGCCGACACGATCTTCTCGAAGCCGGTGTCGCGCGGGGCGCTGCTGATGTCCCGCTACCTGGCGGGACTCCTGTTCGTCGCGATCCTGGCCACCGTGCTGGTGGTCGGCATGCACGTGGGACTGCTGCTCAACTCGGGCTTCAGCGATGCCGGGTTCCTGTGGTCGATCCCGGTGATGATCTACAAGTACGGGATCCTGCACGCTTTCTCGCTGCTCATCGCCGTGCTGACGCGCAGTTCGGTGGCGGCGATCCTGACCACGCTGATGTTCTTCGCCTTCAACGGCTGCGTGCACGGCGCCTGGCAGATCAAGGAGGCCCAGATCCAGCGCTTTCGGGAGCAGGTCGAAGCCGGGGAGGAACCCGAGGGCGACGATCCCAGCGATCTGATCGACGGGTTGATCGTCACGCTCGACGTGCTGCACTACACGCTGCCCAAGACCAATGACGCGGCGGTGATTTCCCAGAGCCTGCGCCAGGCGCTGGCGGAGCGGCGCACGGTGTTCAAGGACCCCGTCAGCGGCCTCAAGGTGGCCGACCACCCCGAGGACATGCAGCCGCTCCCCGTTTCGGAGGCGGACCTGCCGGTGATCGCCCGCTGGGGTTCGGACGAAGCGGAGAAAGCGGGCACCCGCGTGACCCTGAAGCGCTGGCCCCTCTCGGAGCGCAAGCGCACGGAAGCCCTCCAGGAACTGGAGCAGCGCCTCGAGGACATGGGCATCCAGCAGGTGGAGAAGGACCGCTCGCACATCCTCGGGAACGGCGCGCCGACGCGCAGTTGGTCGGAGCCCCGGGGCGAGCAGACCTTTCGCTGCGAGACCACGTTCTTCATCGCCAAGGGCCAGCTCTTCGGCCTCGAATTCGAGGCCCCCATCGACCCGGCGGTCGGAAACGAGCAGGACTTCTGGAAGTGGCGCTTCCGGGAGGGCTTCGAGATCGAGGGCGTGGCCCGCCGCCACGAGGATGCCTTCTCGACCCAGGCGTCGTGGTCGGCAGAGCTCAAGTTCAACCTGTGGTTCTCCATCGGCTCGACCTTGCTGTTCGTGGCCCTGACCCTGGCCCTCGCCTGGTGGCGCCTCTCGCGCATCGATTTCTGAGCCCGCCCCGGCGCCCCGCAGTCGAGCCGGCCACGGGCCCGCGCTAGACTGCGGAAATGGCCCTGTCAGCGGCAGCGCGGCGCGAGCTGGATCGGATCCTCGGTCCCCGCGGCGTCGTCGACGGCGCGGTGGCGAGCCTCGCCTACGAGTCCGACGGGCTGGCCCTGATCCGCGGCACGCCCGAGATCGTCCTCCTGCCCCGCGACACGGCCCAGTGCGCGGCCGCCCTGGGGGTGCTGGCCGCCGAGGGCGTGCCGGTGGTGGGCCGCGGCGCGGGCACGGGCCTCTCCGGCGGCGCGACCCCCGTGTCCGGCGGCGCCCTGGTGGGCATGGCGCGCATGCGCGACGTGCTCGAGCTGAACCTGCAGGACCGTTTCGCGCGCGTGCAGGCCGGAATGGTCAACGTGGACCTGACGAACCTGTGCGCCAAGCACGGCCTGTTCTACGCGCCCGATCCGTCGAGCCAGCAGGCCTGCACGATCGGCGGCAACGTGGGCGAAAATTCCGGCGGGCCCCACTGCTTCAAGTACGGAGCCACCACGCGCCACGTGCTGGGGCTCGTGATCGTGACCGCGGACGGTCAGGTGCTCGACCTGTCGCAGCCGCGGCTGGAACCGGACGGCTACGACCTGGTGGGGCTCTTCGTGGGCAGCGAGGGCACCTTCGGCCTGGCCACGGAGATCACCGTGCGCCTGACGCGCAAGCCCGCGGCCGTCGAGACGCTGCTGGCGGTCTTCGGCGACCTCGACGGCGCCTGCGATGCCACTTCCGACCTGATCGCGGAGCGGCTCGAGCCCTCGGCGATCGAGATCCTGGATCGCCTGACCATCGAGGCCGTGGAGCAGAGCGTCTTCCGCGCGGGCTATCCCCGCGGTGCGGGCGCGGTGCTGCTGGTGGAAGTCGAGGGCAGCGAGACCGAGGTGGCCACCACGGTGCGCGACGTGACGCGCATCGCCCGCGCCCGCGGCGCCCTCGAGGTGCGCAGCGCGCGCGGCGAGAGCGAGCGCAAAAAGCTGTGGGCCGGCCGCAAGGGCGCCTTCGGAGCCATGGGACGCATCGCTCCGGACCTTTACGTGGCCGACGTGTGCGTGCCGCGCACGCGGCTCAAGGAACTGGTGCTCGCCGCCACGCGCATCGCGGCCGAGAAGCGGCTCAAGCTCTCCAACGTGTTCCACGCCGGCGACGGCAACCTGCACCCCAACATCTCCTACGATCGGCGCAATCCCGACGAGGTGGAGCGCGTGCTGGCCGCGGGCCGCGAGATCATGGAGCTGTGCGTGGCCGCGGGCGGCTCGCTCACCGGCGAACACGGGGTGGGACTCGAAAAGCGCGAGGAGATGTGCCTGGTGTACGGCGACGACGACCTGGCCGTGATGCGCCGCGTGCGCGAGGCCTGGGATCCGGCGCGGCGCATGAACCCGGGCAAGCTCCTGCCGGTGCGCGGCTGCCGCGAGGCCCGCGGCGCGTCGCTGCCCCGGCGGGCGGCCCCGGACCACGCCCCCCAGGCGCACGGCGGTTCCGGCCGTTGAACCCGCCATGAACGAACAGGTCCTTCAGACCCTCGGGCGCACGTTCGGCGCTGCCAATGTCGGCACGCTGCGGCCGCGCTTCGACGCCGCGCCGCTGCCCATGGTGGCGCCGTCGTCGGTCGAGGGCTTCCGCGCCGCCCTGGAGCTCTCGCGCGCCAACCGCTGGCGCGTGCTGCCCGTGGGGCTGGGGTCCAAGCTCTCCTGGGCACCGGCGCCGGGGCCCGCGGACTTCGTGCTTTCCACCTGGGCCTATGCGGGCGTCGAGAGCTACGAACCCGGCGACGGCACGCTGACGGCGCGCGCGGGCACGACCTGGGCCGAGCTCTCCGCCCGCGTGGCCGTCGGAGGTCACGCCCTTTCACCCGACGTGCCGCGGCCCAAGGGCTCGACCCTCGGCGGCGTGATCGCCGCCGGGCAAAGTGGCGCGGATCGCCTGCGCCACGGGGCCCTGCGCGAGCACGTGCTGGGACTCACCTACCTGCTCTCCGACGGCACCCTGGGCCGCTGCGGCGGCCGCCTGGTGAAGAACGTCACCGGCTACGATCTGCAGCGCCTGTTCGCCGGCTCCCACGGGACCCTGGGGTTGATCCTGGAGGCTTCGCTGCGGCTGTTTCCCCTGCCGGAGCAGGAGGTGCTCGCGAGCTGGCGTGCTCCCGACCGGGGGTCGGCCCTGGCGGCAGCGCGCCGGTTGCTGGGCCCCGAGCTGTCTCCCTGGTCGGTGGTGCTCACCGCTCACGGCGCGGAATGGACCGTGCACGCTCGCCTGGCCGGTCGCGCCGAGAGCGTGGCCGCGGAGCACCAGGCGTTGGAACGCCTGCTGCCCGGGGCCCGTTGCCTCGCCGGTGAGGCCGCGGGACCCGCGGCCCAGGAACTGCGGGACTCCGCCTTCGGCGAAATCGACGGACCCCGGCTGGTGCTCCAGGTGCGTCCGAGCGCCTGCGCCGTGGCCCTCGACGTGGCCCTCGAAGCCCTGGCCGCGCCGCAGTTCCGCGACTCCTGCACGCCCCAATGGCGCTGCGAACCGGGCCTGGCCGTGATCGAGGCGGCCCTGGGCGCCCGGGCCCACGATCCCGGGCTGCTGGCCGCGCTGACGGATTCCCTGGCCCGGGCCCTGGCGCCGCTCTCCGGCGCGGTGCGTCTGCTCCACGCCCCCGAGGGCATGCCAACAACGGCGGAAGCAGGCGCGCCCAGCGCCGGACTCGCCCTGATGCGTCGCCTGCGCCGGCAACTGGACCCCGCGGGCACCTTCGAAGCCGGACGCTTCCTCCCCTGAGCCCGCCATGAGCTTCAACGACGAGAGCCTGGTGGACTACGCGCGAACGCTGGACTGCATCCACTGCGGTCTGTGCCTGCGCACCTGCCCCACCTACCAACTCACCGGCAACGAATCCTCCAGCCCCCGCGGGCGCATCGCCCTGATGCGCGCGGTGGCGGAGCAGCGACTGGACGCGCGCGACCCGGCCTACGGGGAAGAGCTGGACTTCTGCCTGGTGTGTCGACACTGCGAGAGCGTCTGCCCCGCGGGCGTGCGCTTCGGCGAGATGATGGAGCACGCGCGCGCGTCGCGGGCGCGCGTGTCCCCCAAGGCGGCCCCCCTGCGCTTCGTGCGCTGGCTCGCCTTCGGCCATGCACTGCGCTCGCGACTCCTCCTGTCGGCGGCCCACGGGGCCCTCTCCTTCGCCCAACGCAGCGGAATCCTGGGGCGACTGGCGCCCTCGCTCGGCGCCCGGGGCGCGGGCCTCGCGTCGCTGCCGGAGGTCCCCCGCTCCCGGGACCGCGAGCTGCTGCCCCCCTGCACGGCCGCCCAGGGCGAACGGCGCGGCGACGTGGCGCTGCTGGAAGGCTGCGTCATGCCCGAGCTGTTCGGCCGCGTGAACCGCGCCACGGCCAGCGTGCTCTCCAAGCTGGGCTACGACGTGCGCACCACCCGCGAGGCCGTGTGCTGCGGCGCCCTGCACGCCCACAACGGCGACCTCGCGGGAGCCCGCGAGCTGGCGCGCACCCTGATCGCCGCCTTCGAAAAACAGGCCGCGGGAAGCAGCGAGCCACTTCCCATCGTGGTCAATTCCGCGGGCTGCGGCGCCCACATGAAGGAACTGGGCCGCCTGCTGGAGGACGATCCGTCCTGGAGCGGGCGCGCGGCCGCCTTCGCGGCGCGGGTGGTGGACTTCAGCGAGTTCGTGGCGGCCAGGCTCCCGGACGCGGCTCGGGCGCGCTTCGCCGATCCCGACGCGCCCTACCGCGTGGCCTACGACGATCCCTGCCACCTGTGCCACGGCCAGCAGATCCGGCGCGAACCGCGGGCGATCCTCGACGGCATCGAGGGACTGCGGCGCGTGGAAATGCCGAACAGCGAGGGCTGCTGCGGCTCGGCCGGCATCTACTCGCTCCTGCGGCCGGAGGATTCCCTGGCCGTGCTCGCGCCGAAGCTCGCCGAATTCCAGGCCACGGGCGCGGAGATCCTGGTGACCGCCAATCCGGGCTGCCACCTCCAGTGGCAGGCGGGCCTGTCCCGCGCGGGCTCCCGGGCCCAGGTGCTGCACCTGGCCGAGGTGGTCGACCGCGCGCTTCCGGCTCCCTGAGGCGGCGTTCGCCGCTCAGCCTGTCCGAAGAGTCGCCGCGCCGCGCCGACGGGTGAGCCAGCAGGCCAGGGCCGCCGCCAGGGGCACCAGGGCCGCGATCCACAGGCCGCGGAGGAAGGAGCGCGGGTGGTAGACGAGCTCGATGCGACTCGTCCCCGCGCCCACCTCCACGGCGCTGAAGGCATAGTCGGCCCGCAGGAGCCGCGCGGGCTCGCCGTTGACGCGCACCTCCCAGCCCGGGAAGTAGGTCCGGCGCATGACCACGTAGCCCGGCGCCTCGCGGGTCACCTCCAGTTCCGCGCGGTCGGACACGTCGCGCAGCACGCGCACCTCGGGCTCCGGCCGATCGGCCCGGCCGAGTTCCAGGTCGTGGACCGGGCCCTCCGGGTAGGAAAGCACCACGATGCGGCGCGGGTCGAGATTGGCCTGGTGGGTCAGGCGAAAGTCGTCGCCCACGGAACGCGCCGCCAGGGCGCGGCTGACGGTGGTGTAGCGCGGCAGCGGGTCCACCAGCTCACCCACCGTGAAACCCGCCACCGATTCGAGGGCTCGCCAGGACTCCAGGTCATAGGCCTGATCGAGCAGCAATCCGCCCTCCAGGGCCTTGCCCGCGACGGTCAGGGCGCCCGTGGTGCGCCGCCCGGGTCGCCGCAGGGAGGGCTCCAGGGACCAGATCACCTCGTGGAGCGGCTGCTCCAGGAGCACGTACTGGTTCCAGTACCAGTAGTCCTCGCGGGCCCACAGCGTCACGGCGTTGCCGGGCGCGGCATCCGGGGAGCTGAGGCGCAATTCCAATGGCCGATGCCGCGCGTCCACCATGGGCGGGAAATGGAACAGCACCTCGTGGCGGCCGTGGCGGTCGTTGCGCCATTCCTCGGTGCGCCAGGATTGCTCGGCGACCACCAGGCCGGTGAGCAGGTCGGTGAGCTTGGCCGTCACGGTGCAGTGCACGGCGCCGCCCGGCACGCCGAACATCAGGGCCACGCCCTGCAGGCGCTCGCGCTGACCCAGGAAGGTCTGCACGCATTCCACGCCGGGCAGAAGCGCCGGAGTCTGGTACAGATCCGTGGGCGAGAGCAGCACGCTGTCGCACAGGGAGTCCACCTTGATCCAGGGCCCCGGCGAGGCCAGGGTGCGGGCCCCGAAGCGCCGGATCCAGCGTGTCTGGGTCTGCAGCGCGAGCCGCCAATTGCCGCCGCCCAGGCCGAAGGACTCGCGATAGAGCTCGTCGTACTTGCGCACCCACATGGCGTCGTAGGACGAGAGCGAGCGCAGGCCGTACACGGAGTTCGTGTGGGGCGGAATCGTCTCCGGCCCGAGGATCACCACGGGATCGTCGCCCGCCAGGGCCTTCAGGCGCTCCACCGCCGCCGTGCGCGGGTAGACCAGCCGATCCTCGACGGTCGGGTTGTAGTCGCGCAGGGACCAGCCCGAGGGCAAGAACACGGCGAGCAGGATCAGGGTCTGCAAGAGGACCCGCTGCCAGGCCCGGCGCGCGAACCACAGGGCCGTCAGGGCCGCCAGTCCCAGGGCGAAGCTCCACAGGATCAACTGGAAGTGCTCGGGCACGTAGGCGTCCGCTCCCGCGGGCAGACCCTTGGCGTAGCCGCTCTTGCGCAGCATGGCGAAGAAACGCCAGGCACGCAGCGCCACGTACCACATGGACAGGCCGCCCACGAGCAGCGTGGCGAGGGACCACTTCCAACGGGACCGGCAGGCGGGGTCGCGGGCCGAGAGCGCCGCGCCGTGCACCGCGATGGCCGCGCAGGCGGACAGGGCGAACAGCCCCACGGGCTGGCTGCGGTTGATGGGCGCGAGGCCCAGGGTCGGGATCCAGGCCGCGAGCCGGGCCATGCCCAGGATGTCGTAGGCGTAGAGAAACCACACGACGGCCACGGCGAGGAAGAACCGCGCGGCGGGGATGCGGCGCAGGAACAGCAGCGAGCTCCCGGCCGCCAACAGGGCGAAGGCGCCCAGGTAGCAGGTGTTGGCCGACTCGTAGTTGGGCGGCGGAACCGCGTAGCTCAGGTTGTAGAGCCGCGACGGATTGCCCATCAGATCGGGAAAGACGTACAGGAGCCAGGTGATCGGATTGAGCGGCGTCTGATCGGCCGAACGCCAGACCAGGATCGTCGAATTCTCCAGGTACTCCAGGAACGGGAGCACCTGGGGCGCTCCCAGCGCGGCCCCCGCCAGGGCCGCCACCACCAACCTGCCGGCGAGCCACAGGGCGGGCACGGCCGTGCCCCGGTCCAGCCACTGTCGCCAGGCGATCCCCACCAGTCGTGCCCCGCACCACAGCGCCACGAAGAGCACGCTGAAGTAGTAGGGCTCGGGCTGGCCGCAGAAGAGGCCCAGTCCGAAGGTCGCCGCCAGGGCCGCCAGCGCCGGCAGGGGCTTCCCGCCCGATTCGCCGCGCCGCAGGGCGATCTCCGCGAACAGGAGGCCCGCGGGCAGGACCACGACCGCCGCGGCGTGGGGATAAGGCAGGAGCAGCACGTTGTGGCCGCTGAAGGTGAAGGCCGCCGCCCCCACGGCCGAGGCCAAGGCCCCGAGCTCCAGCCGCCGCAGGAACAGGAAGGTGAACAGCGCCAGGAAGCCGAGCTTCATGACGGCGCTGACCAGCAGAGCCGCCTTGAGGCTCAGCACGTAGAAGGGCACGCTGAAGGGCGAGAAAACCGCCGACTGGAAGTTGGCCAGATGGGGTTCGCCGCAGGCGTTCTTGTCGTTCCACAGGGGCAGGCGGCCCGCGGACAGCTCCTCGCGGTTGTACAGCAGCCACGGGACCATCTCGGTGACCGGATCCGAGAGCAGCCGGTTCTTCGGCGCACCGGCCTGATCCACGCGCGTCCAGGCCGAGTCCTGGGTCAAGTCCGCGGCGATGTAGCTGTGGGTCGCGTACTTGGAGATCGGCGTCCAGAAGAACGCCACGAGCAGGAGGCCGAGGGCGGCGAGGGCTGCCGCACCGGCGATCCAACCGGTCGCGCGCCGCGGGGCGCCGGGCCGGGAATCGGTTGCGCCGGGCGCGCCGGGCGCGCCAGCCACGCCAGCCACGCCAGCCACGATCGAAGCCGCGGCAGCCCTGTCAGCCCCCTTGGAGGCGCTCAACGGACGGGCCTCGCCTGCCGGACCACCGCGGCGAGCCCGCGCGCCAGCCGGCGGTGACCGCGCACGCCCGGGTGCACGTCGTCGCCTTCGAGGAACAGCATCGACGGGTCGCCGTGCTCCACCTCGCGGTAGGCCCGAAAGTCGGCGCGGCCGTCGTAGAGGGCCGCGCCGCTCGCCGCGGCGTGGTCCACGATCGCCTGGCTGTAGGAACGGAGCACCGGGGAATTGAACTCCACTCCGGGCCGCCGCGGCAATGAAACGAGCACCAGCACGGCGCCATCGGCGCGCACGAGCTGCTCCAGGCGCTCGAGCCCGGCGCGAAACTCCTCCAGGGAGACCCGCCGCCGGCCCTGGTGGGCGCTCTCCAGGTCCGGCTGGCCCACGAAGGGCGCCAGTTCCGCCTCGCTCTCCGCCCTCCTGCGCTCCAGGGCCGCCGCTTCCTCCACCCGCCGGGCAGCCATCCCGTCGAGGCACCTGGCCGCGAGTTGCACGGCGCGGGACGAGCTGCGGGCGCGGCGCAGGACCGCGGACAGGCCTCCGGGCTCCGCCAGGGCGGCGACCTTCTCCACGTCGGGGGCGCCCTGGGCCAGCAGATGCTCGTTGACGGACCCGAAGGCCGCCACCACCACGTCCGGCTGCCATTCGCGCACCCGCGCGACGTAGCGTTCGATGCCCTGCAGCAGGGTGTACCCCACCACGCCGAAGTCGAGCACCTCCGCCGCGAGCCCCGCGGACGACAGTTCAGCCTCCAGGCGCGCCGAGTAGGTGTCTTTGTAGGGCACCCCGTAGCCGAAGGTGGAGGAATCGCCCAGGGTCGCGATCCGCAGCGTGCCGGGGGCCCGCGCACGATCCCTGGAGGGCCCGCGGAAACCGGCGGGGTTGACCGTCTCCCCCAGGGGCGCCCAGGCCTCCGGCAGCGGGGCCCCCGGGCGCGGCTCCCAGAGTTGCCGGACCGCGGGCCGATGGAGCCCGCGGCCGATGCGCAACTCCCGGTCCTCGGCGCTGTTCCAGATCACGATCGGGTCCGCCGCCGGCTCGTAGCCGAATCCGCCGAGCCTGAGCCCCAGTTCGAGCCCCCCCAGGACCACGGCGCAGGCGGCCATGCCCACGAACGCGGGAAGGAGACGCTTGCGGGGCGTCGGCGTGGGCTGCGGCGTGGGCATGGATCGCGCGGGAGGGCGCGCGGCAAGGCTCGCTCGCCCTGGGCCGCCGGGAAGCGCGCCCCCGCCATCGTACGGGGGGCCGCGAATCGGTCAATCGAACCGGCGCGCGCGGCGCATTAGAATCCCCGCCCCCATGGGTCCCCTGGAGCCCGGGCGCGCCACAGCGCCGCCCCGCGCCCCCGAGTTCCCCCGCGTGCCCTACCTTTCCGATCCGAGGCGCGCCGGCCCCGCGGGGCACGGATCGAGCCGAACCCGCGCAGGAGCGCCAAGTCCCCAGCCATGTCCGCCCAACACTCCCCCACGCTCGGCGCCGCCGAGGACCTGCCGAACCGCAAGGTCACCTGGCGCCGCGCGGGCAAGGTTCTCTGGCTCACGCTCCAGAACCCGCCGGCCAACGGCTACTCCTATGAAATGATGCGGGACCTCGACGAGGCGATCCTGCGGGCTCGCTTCGACACCGACGTGCACGTGATCGTGGTCGCCGGCGCCGGCGAGAAGTTCTTCTGCGCGGGCGCCGACATCTCGATGCTCGGGGCCGTGACGCCGGAGTTCAAGTACGCCTTCTGCCTGCACGCCGGCGAGACCCTGCGGCGTCTGGAGACGACCCCCAAGCTGGTGATCGCGGCCCTGGGCGGGCACTGCGTGGGCGGCGGACTGGAGGTCGCCCTGGCCTGCGACCTGCGCCTGGCGCGCCGCGGCTCGGGCAAGTGCGGCCTGCCGGAGATCTCCCTGGGCGTGCTGCCGGGCACCGGGGGCACCCAGCGGCTGGCCCGCAGCCTGGGACGCGCGCGGGCGATCGAACTGATGGCCTCCGGGCGATTGATGGACTACGACGAGGCCCTCGGGCTCGGCCTGGTCCAGCGCGTGTGGGACGCCCCCGACGACGAGAGCTTCAACGCGCTGGTGCTCGCGGAGGCGCTGTCCTACACCTCGCCCGCCAAGGCCGCCTTCGCCGTGGGCCACATCAAACTGGCCGTCCAGGGCGGCGTGGACCTGTCCCTGGATGCCGGTCTCGCCCTGGAGCGCGAGCTGCAGGCCAAGCTGTTCGCCTCCAGCGACGCCCGCGAGGGCATCGCCGCCTTCCTGGAAAAGCGCAAGCCCGTCTACGAGGGACGCTGATGCAAGCCGTTCGAATCCACCAGCACGGCGGGCCCGAGGTGCTCCGCGTCGAGAATCTGCCCGATCCCAAGCCCGGGCCGGGGGAGGTGGTCGTGCGCGTGCTCGCGGTCTCGGTCAACCACCTCGACCTCTTCGTGCGCGCGGGCATGCCCGGCGTGAAGCTCCCGCTGCCCCTGATTCCGGGCTCCGACGGCACCGGCCTGATCGCCGCCCTGGGCGAGGGGGTCGTCGGCCTTCGCGTCGGCCAGCGGGTGGTGATCGAACCCGGCGCCAGCTCCGGCAAGTCGGCCCACGACCTCTCGGGCAATGACCATCTGTCCGACGACTACCAGCTGCGTGGGGAGCACTTCGACGGCATCGATTGCGAGCTGGCGCTGCTCCCCGCGCGCTTCGTGTTTCCGCTGCCGGAGGGCGTGGACCCGATCGTCGGCGCCGCCGCCGGGTTGGTGTACCTGACCGCCTGGGGCATGCTCGTTTGCCGCGCGCGGCTGCAGCGCGGCGAGAAAGTGCTCGTGCTCGGCGGATCCAGCGGCGTCGGCATGGCCGCGATCCAGATCGCGAAGGACCTGGGGGCAGCGGTGATTTCCACCGGCGGAACGGAGGAGAAGCGCAAGCTCGCCCTGCGCCTGGGGGCCGATCACGCGCTGGACCACACGCGCGAGGGCTGGGAGCGCGAGGTCAAGACCTGGAGCGGCGGCCGCGGCGTCGACGTCGTGGTCGAGCACGTGGGCCCGGCCACCTGGGACGCCTCCCTGCGCACGCTCGCCCGCAACGGGCGCCTGGTCACCTGCGGCGGCACCACCGGCGCCAAGGTGGGGCTCACGCTGCCCCACCTGTTCATGAAGAACCTCTCCGTGCTGGGCTCTACGATGGGGCCTCGCGATTCGCTGCCGCGCATTTTCTCGCGCATCGCCGCGGGCGTCTACACGCCCATCGTCGACCGCGTGTTGCCGCTCTCCCAGGTCGCGGAAGCCCACCGGGCCCTGGAGGCCCGAGAGGTGGCGGGAAAAATCGTGCTCGTTCCCGGTCAATGAAGGACTCCCAGTGAATTCGATGGACGCGAAGACGATGCAAACGGCCTGCGTGCTCGGGGCCGGAACCATGGGCCACGGAATCGCCCATTGCCTGGCGGCGATCGGCGTGCAGGCCCGGCTCTACGACGTGGACTCCGCGGCCGTGGCCAAGGGCCTGGCGGGGATCCGTTCGAACCTCGACAAGGGCGTGGAGAAGGGCAAGTTGACGGCCGAGAGCCGCGATCTCACGCTCTCGAGGATCGCCGGCACCACCGATCTCGACGCGGGAATCCGCGGCGTGCAGGTGGTGATCGAGGCGGTGCCCGAGAAGCTCGAGCTCAAGCGCGCCCTGTTCCAGCGGCTCTCGGCGGCCCTGGGTCCTGAGGTGCTCCTGGCCTCCAACACGTCCTCGCTCTCGATCACGAAGATCGCCGAGGTCTCGCGACATCCCGAACGCGTGGTGGGGATGCACTTCTTCAATCCCGTGCACCTGATGAAGTTGATCGAGGTCGTGCGCGCGGAGCAGAGCTCCCCCGCGGCCGTGCGCGCCGCCGTCGACCTGGGCGTGCGCATGGGCAAGGACCCCATCGAGGTGCGCGACACGCCCGGCTTCGCCTCTTCGCGCCTGGGCATCTGCATCGGCCTGGAGGCCATGCGCATGTTCGAGTCCGGCGTGGCCAGCGCCGAGGACATCGACAAGGCCATGGTGCTGGGGTACGGCTTCCCCATGGGACCGCTCAAGCTCACCGACCTGGTGGGACTCGACGTTCGGCTGGGCATCGCCGAGCACCTGGCCCGGGAACTCGGACCGCGCTTCGAGCCGCCCCGTGTGCTGCGCGAGATGGTCGCGGCGGGAAAACTGGGCAAAAAGTCGGGCCAGGGCTTCTACGCCTGGCCTGGCTAGTACCAGCCGCCGCGCATTTCGCGCAACGGGGGCCCCGGGCGTCAGAATGGGCGGCACGCGTCCGCGTACGGGGACCGATTCGACGGGCAGGGCGGGGAACGGGGTGAGGGCCGGGCCAAGGACCGGAAACAAGCCATGAGCGACGTCAGTTGGGGCAGCGACCATCTCGAACCTGCCAAGAAGAGCAAGATCCCGGGCTGGGTCCTGGGCTGCGCGGGCGGTTGCATGTTCCTGATCGGCGCCGCGGGGGTGGCCGTCTACTTCGGCGGGCAAATGGTCGAGCGCTGGCTCGCCAAGAACGCCGATCCGGACGTGCAGTGGCCGCGTCTCGCCGAGGTGTTGCCCCACGACGAGCGGCCCGCGGGGGTCGAGATCATGCGTTGGCCGATTCCGCTGGTCGACGTGTGGCAGCTGGAGTCCAAGGGCGAGGACGTGGTGGCGTTCGTGGCCGCGGCCGGGGACACCGGGGGTTCCGGACCTTCGAGCGGCATGGGAGAAGTCCTTCGGCAGTGGTTCGAGAAGCCGGAAGAACTGCCGATGCTCGCCATGCAGCGGGCCGAGTTCGAGACCCAGGCGGGCAAGCTCTCGATCCAGGGCCGGGAGCTGAACGTGGTGCGCATCCATCGCAAGCGGGATTCGTCCGAGGCGCGCCCCGGCGACTCCGCGCCGGATCCGCTGACCCCGCCCAACCCGCCCCGGGAATTGGACGCACCCAGCCCCCCGGGCGAAACCCTGGTGCCCGTGCCCCCGGATGCGCCGGCGAGCTCCGGTGAATCGACCGAGCCGCCCGGCGCCGAGGAGGACGGGCAGCAGACCTTGGAGCGCACGGCCGAAATGATGGACAACAAGAACATCCTGGGGGACGGACTGGCCATCGACGTTTCCCCCGAGGTCGCGCCGGGAGGGGCGCCTGAACGGGGCCGGCGGCGCGTGGTGATCTGGATCCTGCGGCGTCAGGCCGGCGGCACCCTGGCGGACGAGGACGTGGCGCGCCTGCTCGCCCCCTTCCACATCGGTTCGGTTCGCTGATGGACGCGGCCGGCAAGGAATCGACGGCGGGCGAGCGACCGGGCTGTGTCCTGGGAATCGCCCTGGGACTTCTGGTGCTGGGGGGCCTGATCACGTGGGTGGTGCTGCCCAAGACCCAGAAGCTCGACGGGACAGCGCTCTTCGCCGCCTGGTTCTCGACTCCCCCGCCGGCGCCCTTCGCGGTGCGCGACGCGGCACGGCTGATGGGCGGCGAGGAGGTGGTCCAACTGGTGAACGGGGGGGCCGGGGAAGAACGTCCGCGCAGCGAGCCGCAGAAGCAGGACCCGGCAGTGGCTCGCGGGGAAGCCGAGGCCTCCAGCTCGGGGCCCGGCCGCATCGACTGGGCCAAGGTCGAGCAGGGTCCGGTGGAACAGCCGCCCAGGACGCTGACCCTCGTGCGCTATCCCGAGGAGCGGGCGGCGGCCGAGCGCAGACGGCTCTTCTCCGAGAAGCTCACGCTGGGCTCCCTGGACGAGATCGGTCCGGAAGGCGGCCGGATGGTGCTGGAGCTGGGCACCCTGGACCTCGCGGGCTGGACCCCCGCCTTCGTGCAGGAACGCGAATTCGAGGCCGGCGGCACGTTCCGCGACGTGGTGCGCGTGGATCTGACGAGGGCTGGCGACGTTGTGGTGCTCAACGCCGTTTGGTCTCGCTCCGAGCCCTTCTCCCGTAGCGCCTTGAAGGGCCTGCTGGCCTCCCTGCGGCGCGGCTGATCAGATCCGCAGACCCAGTTCCCGGCGGACGATGAGGCGCAGGAGCAGCGCGAAGGCGCCGAAGGCGATCGCCGTGCCCGCGGCCGCCCCGGCGATGCCGAAGCGCGGGATCAACAGGGCGTTGCCCAGCACGTTGATTCCCACCACGGAGGCCATCAGCACGGTGTTCCAGCCGGGGCGATTCGCCATCAGCAGCAGGTTGCCGAAGGAAAGCCACGCCGCCAGGGCGCCGATGGAGCCCACCAGGATCGCGAAGGAGCTCCAACTGTCCTCGAAGACGCGATCGGCGGCCAGCCAGGGCACGATCCAGGGGTAGACGAGCGACGAAATCAGGGCCGCGGCGGCGAAGGAGGGCACGATCCACCGACGCGCCCGGGAAACGAAGGCCTCGATTTCAGGCCCGGCGCCCCGGGCGGCGAGGCCGGCCAGCAGCGGATTGAAGTTGTTCTGCAGCACGACCACCAACTGGTAGAAGCCCTCGGCCAGGTTGGCGGCCAGGCTGTAGACGCCGACGCTGACGTCGTCGAGCCACAGGCCGAGCATCCAGATGTCGACCTTGGCGTTGAGCTCCAGCAGCATGGCCGAAAGGGCGCTGCGCACGCCGTAGGTCAGGTGCTCGCGGCCCCAGGCCAGCACGCCCCGGGCGCGACGCCAGGCCACCAGGATCCCGACCTCCACGGAAAGCACGACGAGCAGCAGGCCCTCGGCGAAGGTCCAGACGAAGGAGATCTGGTCGCTGTTCCAGCCCAGCCTCCAGACCAGCAGGAACCCCAGCAGGATCAGCAGGTAGCGCAGCGCCTGATAGACGGCGAAGGCCCGCATGCGCGAGAGGCCGTTGACGATGGCCAGGAGCTGCTTGTTGATCGCGAAGCAGAAGAGGCCCGGCGTGGCGGCCTCCATGCCGACGGCGACGCCCGGACTGTCGAGCAGTTCCGCCACGCCGTGACGCCCCAGGTAGAACAGCCCGCTGACCAGCGCGGCCAGGACCACCGTGGGCGGCAGGGCCCCCACCACGGCCCCGGCCACGTGCACGGGATCCCGGGGCGCGGTCGCCACGGCCCGCAGGAGCGAGTAGTTGATCCCGCCCGCGGCGGCCATGGAGCACAGGATGTAGGCCCCCAGGACTTGATTGAAGACGCCCAGGGCCGCGGCGCCGTAGAGGCCGCCGATCAGGAAGTTGAGGCCGATCCCCGCCACGGCGAGCACCGCGAGGCTCGCCACGTTCCAGGCCACTCCCGCGGAAAGCCCCGCCGAATCCGAGGGTGGCCCCGCGGGTCCCGCGGCCGCCTGTCCCTCCCCGCCCTTGGATCCGCTGCTTTCCACCGGCCGGCCGCGCTCAATACAACTTGGGAGCCGCGTTGATCACGTTGAGCGCCTCCTCGCAGTTGAACCCCGCGAGCTGCGCGTACTCGCGGATCGAGGGCAGGCGCGGCTTGCCGTATTCGGCGGCGCGCAGGGCCGCCTGTTCGCGGGTCAGGTGCCCTTCGCGGATCATGTTGGAGAGCATCACCTCATCCTCCGTGAAGCCCGCGATGGTCTGATAGATGTAGTTGTAGAAGGGCGCCGTGCCGTCTCCGATGCGCCAGGTGGTCGTGGTGTCGGTGGCGACCTCCCAGTCGTACTCCCTGCGGATCGTGCCGACGATCTCCTCCTCGCGCCAATCCAGGTAGTGGAACAGGTAGAGGAAGTCGTCCTTGACGACGAACGTCTGCCAGTAGGCGTTGAGCGTGTCGCGCAGGGACTCGTTCCAGTAGCCGGGGTTCTTGAGGTAGTGCTTGAAGTAGTACCACAAGAGCGCCATCTCGTTGCGCCGCGAAAGCCCGGTCAGGGTCATGCCGTGGTCGTCCTCGCGGATGCCGCACAGGCCGGTCTTGTAGGGCGTGTCCTCGATCATGTTGCCGGTGCAGAAGATCACCAGCTTGATGCCGGTCTCTTTGCGCAGTTCGCGCGCGTAGTGGTAGAACTCCTTGTCGCCCGCGGTGAACAGCGTGACCATGCCGAGCTCGGGCTGCTTGAGCCAGGCCTCGACGTTCTTGCGCACGTAGCGGCGCTTCTTGGCGATGTCCGCCGAGCGCAGAATGTGCTCCACGCCGAGCTTGCCGCACAGCCGCGCCTGGTTGCGACGGGCCAGGTCGGTGACCATGCCCCAGTCGTAGGTGAAGGCCACCGGGTTCATGCCCAGCACCTTCTTGACGTAGTGCAGGCCGTAGGAGCTGTCGCGGCCGCCGGAGAAGGCCACGATCACGTCCGGCGAGCCGTCGCTCGAGCGGTAGGGTTCCACGGCGGCGCGCAGGGCCTCGGGCCCCTTGACCTGGATCCTGCGCCAGTTGCGGCAGTAGCGGCAGACTCCCGCCGCGTCGAAGTCCATGAACGGATAGGTCTCGGGCAGGATGCAGCGCACGCAGCGCTTGAGGCCCGCGGCCCGGCGCGTCAAGTCGACGACCTTGGCGCGCCCGGTCCCGCCCGAAGCGGCGGATCCGGCGCGCTGAAACACGCCGTTGAGCCGCGCGGAGTCCACGCGCTGCAAATCGAAGGGCACGATGGGATCGACATCCGCGTCCGGCGGGTCGAGGTGGATCGCCAGGGCATGGCCCGCGGTCACCTGGCGCAGGCGCAGCGTGCTGAAGTGGCGCCGCAGGTCCTGGCTCTCGATCAGGCGCTGCAGGATGAAGCGCTCCGAGGCGAAGATCACGAAGGAACTCTGCTCGTCGCTCGCCGTGAACAGGGACCCGGTGTTCGTGGCGAGCAGCAGGCAGGGCAGCACGTCGAAGAACATCGACAGCGAAGCCGAGCCCTCGATGGTCTCGAAGGTGCGCCGCGCGGCCTCGATCAGGTCGCCGCACTCGTCGTACTCGCTGCGCAGGAGGCCCACCAGGAGCTCCGAGTCCACCTCGGAGGACAGCTGGATCTGGGGGCGCGCGCCGGCGATGGCGCGGTCGTTGACCACGATGCCGTTGTGGATCCCCACCGAGCCCCGGTTGATCACCGGCTGGTTGTTGTCGTCGTTGGACTGGAAGCCGTTGGTCACCAGTCGCGAGTGGCCGGTGATCGCCAGCGACGCGCCCTTGCCCGACTTGCGCCGCGCGTCGAAGCCGTCCAGGCTGCGCGTCAGCAGGTCCTCGAAGCGCGGATTGGCGAGCAGGTCCTCCACGGAGCCCGCCTGCTTCAGCACCTCGATGGCGTCGCCGTTGTGCACGGCGAGGCCTGCGGCCTCGCGACCGCGCGTCTTGGACGCCTCGAGCAGGCCCTTGACGAGCCGCGCGGCGTGGTCGGAACTCAGGCTGCTCTCGCGCCTGCAGACGATGCCGAAAATGCCGCACATGGGAGGGACTTGGCGCCGGAGGCCCGCCGCCCTGGGGGGTCGGGGGCCGAGGGGGCGCTCAGGACGCGATTCTTGGTTTCAGGAGGGGTCCCCCCCTGGGGGGAGGGGAGGGGTGATCGGACGCTTGGGCGTGTTGGCGATGTCCAGGGCGACGGCCTGCAGCAAGAGCTGGGCGCCCAGGATGATCGGCATGGCGGCCAGCATGACTTGCCCCGGGTGGGCATATTCCCCCCGGCCGTCGAGCTGCCACCACAACAGGGAACCATACACGATCCCCCCCAGCAGGGCGGGCACCCCCAGCAGCAGGTACAGGGACAGCGCGGTGAAGTCGTACACCAGATAGCGCCAGAAAAGCCGCCGCAGGAGGCCCAGGAAGAGCCGCGGGGGGAAGCCCAGCAGGGTGCGCGGGATCGACAGGGAACTCTGCTCGTCGCCGTAGCGCGCGGGCAGGGGAACGTCCTGGACCACGGCGCGCAGAATGCCGAGCTTGATCAGCAGGCCGCTCTCGAAGAAGTAGCGCCGGGGCAGCTTGTGGAGGTCCATGCTGCGCAGCACATCGGCGCGGATGGCGAGGTAGCCGTTGGCGGGGTCGAAGAGGCTCCAGTAGCCCGAGGCCGCCTTGACCAGGAACGTGAGCCCGGCGTTGCCCACGATGCGCGCGGCGGGCATGGCGCGCAGGGACACCAGATCGGCGTAGCGATTCCCCTTGGTCATGTCGGCCGCATGACGGATCAGCGGCCGCAGCAACTCCGGCATGCGAGCCGGGTCCATCTGGTCGTCGCCGTCCATCTTGACCACGATGTCCAGGCCCTCCTCCAGGGCGCGGGCGAAGCCCGTGGCCATGGCGGCGCCGACCCCGAGATTCCGTTCGTGGGCGAGCACCACGAGCCTGGGGTCCTTGAGACGCTCCAGCCGCGCGCGGGTGTCGTCGGGGGAGGCATCGTCCACCACGATGATGCGCCGCACCCAGGAAGGCACGCCGGCCACCACGCGCTCGATCCGCTCGGCCACGCGGTAGGCCGGGATCACCACGCCGACCGCGTAGGCCGCGAACTCGGCCGCGTTCGCGCGCTCCTGCTCTCTGGCCCCCAGGGGCGCCGCGGGACTCATGATCGCGGGGCGATGCGGATCGCCGGAGCGCGCGCGGCGTCCATCCAGGGGGGGATCGGCACGCCGAACCAGGACAGCACGGTGGGCGCCACGTCGGTCACGTACATGGTGTCGGCGGCGGCTTCGAGCTGGAAGCCCTTGGAGTAGGCCAGGAGCCAGCCCGTGTCCTTGTGGTGGGCCGTGGACTGATCGGCCGTGGGGTGCTCGTGGATGTGGCGCGAAAACGGCGCGGAGAATCCCGCGCGCTCGCGATGGCGGATGGGCGGCAGTTCGGCGCCCGCCTCCCGGCGCGGCATGTTGAGCTCGACGAAGACCTGCTTGCCGCGGCGGGCCACCTCGAAGAGCGCCTCGCCTTCGAGCACGTAGAGCCCGCCCACGGCCTGCTCGGCGGCCCGCGCGGCCGGCTCGTCCTGGCAGTTGATCGTGACGTCCGGATTCATCTGGTGCAGAACGGTGTAGCGCTCCAGGCCCAGCGCGTCGAACAGCTCGCGCTCGCGCACCAGGCGCACCACCGGGTTGTGGATCTGGTGCACCGGATCGAAGGGGCGCTGGCCGAGCCCCGTGCCCACCAGCACGATCGTCTTGTCGTCCACCAGCTCCAGCACGCGGCCCAGGACTTCGTCGGTGTAGCGAAAACTGCGCTCGATCCAGTGGGCGAAGCCCTGTTCGTAGCGCTTGCGCGCCTCGACGTCGCGGAAGAAGCGCTGGTCGGTGGCGCTGAGCTCGTCGCGATAGTGCTGGGGCTCGGCCGCGCGCCAATAGCGGTGCTGCATGTACGCCACGTGGTTCATGTGCAGCGTGGCGAAGGACGGCCGGTGTTCGCTGTACAGGGCGCGGAACGCGTCGAAGGCGATGTAGCTCGCCAGCATGGCGCGCTCGGGCACGCGCGCCGCCCCGAAGATCACTTCCTTGGGGACTTGGGCCAGGGTCTTGAACACCGTGGCCGGGCGCACGCCGGACTTCAGCGTGCACAGCAGCAACCGGGCCGCTTCCAGGGCCTTGAGCGAGAAGCTCTCCGAGTAGTTGCGCGCGCTGAAGATGCAAAATTCCTGCACCGGCCGCGCGGTCTCGGGGATGCAGCTGGCGTCGTCCGCCAGTCCCTCGGGCACGTAGTAGCGCGCGTGGCCTTGCGTGCGCGGCGGGTAGCTCATCAGGCTGCCGAAGACCCCCACGCTGACGTCGTGGGCGTCGAGCACGTCCCACAGGCAGCGGCCGCGGATCGAGCTCGTGTCCTGCCCGAAGCCGATGATGCCGTGCTCCGCGGGCTCCAGGCCGGAATACACCGAAGGCCAGACGATCCAGGGCGAGATCAGCCGCCAGGCCCGGTGGACCGACGGGTCGAAGCCGCGCACCCGGGTGCGCTGGATCACCCCCCCCTGGAGCATGCGGGCCAGGTTGGGGAGCTTGCCCTCCCCCACCAGGCGCTCCAGGAAGTGCCGTTCGGCCTCGTTGACCTCGACGAAGACCACGGAAAGGCCCGTCGGGGGGGCGGTTCGCGGCTGGGTCGCAATCATTCTCGTTGGGGATCCACGGCCGGGACAGAGCCGTTTTTTGAGCCTACCCCCCGCGGGAGGGAGCGGCAAGCCGGCCGCCCACCCCTCGGTCGCGCCCCTCTCTCCAGGGGGTGTCAGGGCCGCTGAACGTGCTCGGCGCGGCGGAAGTTCCCTCGAGCGCCGACGGATCCTGGCCGCCTGCCGGCCTCGGCCTCAGCGAAGGTCGGAAGCAAGCACCCGGCCGCCGGATTCCTCGCACCAGGCCGTCCAGGTGCGCGCCAGTCCCTTGGGGCAGTCCACGAGCACCGCGTTGAGAGACACGCGCCGGAAACGGTTCTCCTCGGCGAACAGCGTGCGCATCAGCTCGACGTTCCAGCGTGTGCCGCCGGTCGGCGCGCCGTCGCCCAGCATCACCAGGGTGTCCACCTCGGGGTCGGCGAGGGCCAGCTGCATGGCGTCCCAGAAATTGCCCTTGCCGCGATCGGAGCGCTTGACGAAGAACGCCAGGGCCGCGGCCACGTTCTTCGGGCTGGCGGGCATGAGCTTCGCCTGCCAGGGCAGGGGCGTCAGGGTGTAAGGAATCACGTTGAAGGCCGTGCTGGGAGCCAGGGCGCGCAGCGAGCGTTCCAGCTCCCGCTCGGCACCCTCCTTGCGCGTCTTTCCCTCGCGCTGCTCCCACATGGAACCCGAGAGGTCGATCAGGAAAGTCACGCGCTCCGACAGCAACGGAAGACCCGCGAAACTGGCGGTCTGGGGCTCCGGATCCCCCTCGCCCGCGGCGGGCTGGCCGGGCTTCCAGTCTTCGGCGAGGGCCGCGGCCCATTGCTTCCAGGGCCGGGGGTCGCGGCCGTGCCGCAATCCCGAGAGCCGCCGCAGGGCGTGCACCGTGGACCAGGAGACGCGCGGCTCCTTCTCGTTCTCCAGGGCCGCGGCCAGGAGCGTCGCGCCCTGGCGGTCCGCCAGCTTCTCCAGAAGCCGCACGGCCTGGAGCCGCACGCTGGGGTGAGCGTCCTTGAGGCCCAGGGTGCCCAGTGACGCACGAGCGGTGCTGGAAAACTCGCTGGCCGCGAGGAGCGCCGCCGAACGCACTTCGTAGCTCTTGTCGCTGGCCCAGGCGGAGAGCTCCGCGGCCGTGAGTCCCGGCTCCAGGGTGGCCAGGGCCATCAGCGCCGCGGCGCGCACGCCGCCCACGGGATCGCGCTCGGCCAGCGCGGCGATTTCCTTGCGCAGGGCGGTCGGCGGACTCTCCAGCAGGTCCAGCCGGGCGGCAAGCCGCTCGACGGCGTGCACCAGGGTGCGCCGCACGCGCGCATCCTTGTCGCCGAGGACGCGCAGCAGCCGCTGCGAGCTCAGCTTGGCCTGGATGCGCCCCAGGGCCTCCGCGCAGCGCAGCCGCACCCATTCATCCCTGGAGGCCAGGCCTTCCTTCGAGAAGAGCAACTCGAACTCCGGCTCCTCGTCGGCGTTGCCCAGGGCCACCTGGGCCTCGTCGGCCACCATCGCGCTCGGATCGCGGAGCGCCTGCAGCACCAGCGCCAGGGCCTCGGTCCCGTTGCGCCGCGAAAGTTCTTCCACGGCCGAGCGGCGCGCCTTCTCCTCGGGGTCGGCCAGGCGCTTCTTGAGGGCTTCCAGGTCCTGGGCCTGGCCCACGGACGCCAGCCCGAAACAGAGGATCGCGCCCATCGGCACGGCGCTCACCAGGGCCCCCAGGGGCCGGATCCAGCCCGGGAATTTCATGGCTTCACCTCCACGTGTCGCCGGGCCGCGTCGTCAGGGGGAACCACGCGATTCAGGCGCCGGAATTCTCCCTCGGCCGCGTCCCGCAGCCAAGCCGGGTCGCTTTGGCGGGCCGTGCCGCGCTCCAGCTCCACGGCGCCGTCGCCGCCGCCCGCCAGGAAACTGTTGGTGGCGACGCGATAGGCGCGCTCGGGCTCCAGGGGCGCTCCCCCCACCTCGAGGCGCTCCAGCCGCGGGGAACCGTCCGGGCCGCGGGAGACGAACAGGGTCAGGCCGGAGAAATCGAGCCCCGTGTGGCGCGTGGTCTCGATCGAGCGCTTCACCAGGGAGAACAGGTCCCGGCCCACCACGTCCATGGCCACCACGTCGTTGTCGAAGGGCAGCAACTCGAACAGCTCCCGGCGCGTCACCGGCCCGGCGGCCAGATCGCAGCGCGTGCCGCCGCGGTTGTGGATGCCCACCTCCGCCCCCATGCGTGCCCGCAGCAGGTCGGCGATCCAGGACCCCGGCGCGCTCACGCCGCCGGACACCGCGCGCAGGAACGGCGCGGCAAGCTCCCCGACCACCACGTCCAATTCCGCCGAGGCCCGGGCCACCAGGGCGTCGCCGGCCGCGAAGACCGCGGCCAGGTCGGCCGAGGGAGGCTCGCCCGAGGCGCGCGGATCCTCGGTCAAATCGATCAGGCGCGCCTCGGAACGCAAGGGCGCGAACGTCTTGGGATCGAGCCACAGGTCCACGCGCCCCAGGGCCGAGGCCTTGGAACCCGACTGGACGATCAGGGTGTCCCCCACCCGCTCGCCCTGGGCGAGGTAGGTGTGCGAATGCCCCGAGACGATCAGCGCGAGCCCCGGTTCCCGGCGGGCCAACTCGCGAGCTTCCTCCACGGCGATGTGGCCCACGGGCACGATCAGATCGGCCTGTGAACCGATCTCGGAGCGCACGCGCGCCAGTTCGTCGGCGGGCTCGGTGAAGCTGTAGGCCCGCAGCTCGGGACTGGTGATCTCCGGCGTGCCGGTGGTCAGGAGTCCCACCAGGGCGATGCGCACGCCCGCGCGACGCAGCACGATCCAGGGCCTCGCCCAGGACGGCCGCGCGCCGGAGGGATCGCGCACGTTGGCCAGCAGGGCCGGCAGCCCCGAGTCGCGGGCCAGTCGCTCCACGTTGGCGACGCCGTGGTCGAACTCGTGGTTGCCCACGCAGGCAGCGTCGTAGCGCAGCAACGCCAGGGCTCGCACGAAGCCCAACCCCTGATCGAGGGAGCCCTCGGGCGTGCCCTGGTACCAATCGCCCGCGTCCACCAACAACGCCTCGGGCTCGGCCTTGCGCAGCAGGGCCACCTTGGCGGCGAGCCGCGGGAGACCACCGATCTCGGGGGGCGCTTCCTTGGAAACCCAGGTCGCAAGCCGCGGCAGCACCTGACCGTGCACGTCATTGGTGTGCAGCAGCACGAGGTGGATCGGAGCCTCGACCCGCGGCGGCTCCGTCCCCGAGGGCAGTGCCGTCCGCGCCGGAGCGCAGCCCGAGCCGAGGCAACCCAGGAAGGCCAGGACCAGCCACCCCAGGGCCAGTCCGGCACGGCGGGCGGGGAAGGGCCGGGGGGACTGGCCAGTCAGGACGGAAGGGTGATTCACGGAGCCCATGGTAGTCGGGGCGCAGCGGGTCCGGCGAACCGGGGGGCGCGGCCCGGCAAGTTGCGTGCAAACACCGCCGCCCCCGTGGCATCTTCTGCGACCCTTGGCCGCACCCGTGCTCCGCCGTCACGCCTGGATCCTGCTCGCAGTGCCGCTGCTTGCCTCCGCGTGGACGCGCGAGTGGTGGGCGCCGGACGAGCCGCGCTATGCCGAAGTCGCCCGCGAGGTGGCGCGCCGCGGCGACTGGCTGGTGCTGCACCTGTGCGGCGAGGTCTACGCCAGCAAACCGCCGCTCCTGTTCTGGCTCTCGGCGCTGTGCGGCCAGCTCTTCGGCTGGAGCGAATTCGCCCTGCGCCTGCCGGTGCTGATCTCGACCCTGGTCACGGCCTTCCTCGTGCAGCGACTGGCGCGGCGATCCTGGGGCGAGACCGAAGCGAACCTGGCGCCGCTGATGTACCTGTCCTGCGGCATGGTGCTCTGGCACGGCGCGCGCCTGCAAATCGACCCGCTCCTGGGGGCCCTGACCACGGGAGCCCTGGTGCTCGCCACGGAACCGCGCGACTCCCGGGCGGCCCGCGCCCGCGACGTGTTGGGCGCCGGGCTGCTGGTGGGGCTGGCGGTGCTCGCCAAGGGACCGGTGGCCCTGGTGCTCGCGGGCCTGCCGCTGGCGGCGTGGCGCTGGCTCGACGGACCACGCCGGGACAGCGCGCCCCGCGCCGCGGTCGCGGGCGCCTTGATCCTGGCCCTCGCGCCGGGCTTCGTCTGGGCCCTGGCCGTTGCCCTGCGGCACCCGGAGGTGGCCTACGATTTGTTCGTCGGGCAGTTCTTCGAGCGCGCGATCGCCGGCCGCAACCACATCAGCCCCTTCTGGTACCACGCCGAGGTGCAGCCGCTCTTGATGCTGCCCTGGACGCTGCCGATCCTCGCGGGAAGCTGGCTGGGCCTCTGCGCGCTGCGGGCGCGCTGGGGCGGAGCGGAATTCGATGCGGGCAGCGCGCGGGCGGCGCTGTGGTTTTGGCCGCTGTTCCTGGCCTTCTCCGCCAGTCCCGAGAAACGGGATCTGTACCTGATGCCCGCCTACCCGGCGCTGGCGCTCTTGGGCGCGCGCTGGTGCGCCTGCGCCTTCTCGCCCGGGGCCGGTCAACGTTGGATCGCCGGCACGGGTCCCGCGCTGCTGGGCCTCGCGGGCCTGGGACTGTGCGCCGCCGGGTCCTACGCCCCGCGCCTGCACCCCGAACTCGTCGGACTGACCTTTGAGCCCTTCGCCCTGGGGCTGCCGATGCTCGCGGGCGCCGCGATCGCCGCGTTCCGAGGCGCGCTGGGGCCGGCGCGACGGACGGTGGTCCCCCTGGCGGCGGGCCTCGCCTGCACGGCACTCGCCGCGGCCTGGACCTGCTTCCCGCGCGTCAACGCCCTCAAGTCGTCCCGTGAGCTGGCGATCTACGTGGCTGGGCTGGAACGCCAACCTCCCGCGATCCCCTGCTTCGGGGTGATGCCCGAGGGCTTCCGCTACTACAGCAACCTGCCCTTCGTCACCAGTCCGCGACCGCCGGGCGCGGAGGCCGCGGAGGCCCACGAAGCCGCCTTCGTGAGCCGCGAACGCGCGACCGGACCGCGGTTCCTGGCGCTGGTGGCTCGGCGAGATTGGGCGCGCTGGAGCGAGACCACGCGCTCCGCGGTCCTGGTGCTGCGCTCCCAGCAGGTGTCGGGCAAGGAAGTGCTCGTGGTGGGCTCCCGGGGCCAACCCTAGCGGCCTCCCTACGGATTTCCTGCGGGGGTTCTGGGGGTTTCCCGCGCGGCCGGTGCGCCCCGTACAGAAATTGGACTGGCGCAGGCCCTCCCAAGTGCGAGCATGGGCGTTCGATCATGAACCCGTCACCGACGATCCACGGCGTGTCGTGCGCGTTCCCGGACACGCGCGTCGACCGCGAGCCGGCCTACGAAACGCTCCTCACACTGTTCCCCGAGATCGACGAGCGGTTCATCGCCTCGCTGCTCGAACGCTCGGGCGTCGGCACGCGCTACGTCGCGCCCGAGCTCGAGCTGTTGATCGCGGGTCGCGACTTCACCGCCCGCAACACGGCCTGGCACGCCCACGCTCTGTCCCTGGCGGAGCGCGCCGGGGCCGCGGCCCTGCATCGCTCGCGCCTGGCGGCCGCGGAGATCGACACGATCATCGATGTGTCGTGCACGGGAATCGCCATCCCGGCCCTCGACGTGGAGTTGGTGGAGCGCCTGGGGCTGCGGTCCAACGTGCGCCGCGTGCCGATCACGGAGAGCGGCTGCGCGGCGGGCGGCCTGGCCCTGGGATTGGCGGCTTCCCTGGCGCGCGGCGGCGACAGCGTGCTGGTGATCGCCGTCGAGGTGTGCTCGCTCGCCCTGCCCGCGGAACAGCGCTCGCGCACCGACGTGGTGGCGGCCGCGCTCTTCGCCGATGGCGCTGCGGCGGCGGTGGTGCGTCCCCCGAGGGTCGCCCAGGACGGCGGCGACGCCTTCCCGCGCATCCTGGGACAGGGCTCGTTCCTGGTCCCGGGGACGCTCTGCACCATGGGCTTCGACGTGGGCTCCCATGGACTGCGCATCGTGCTCGACCGCGAATTGCCCGATCTGCTGCTGGAGGCGGCCCCGGCGGCCGTCGATGCGTTCCTGGGGCGGCACGGCCTGGGCCGCGAACAGGTGGGCCTCTACCTGCTGCACCCGGGCGGGCGACGGGTGCTGGAAGTCTGGGAGGCCTGCTTCGGACTGGCGCCGGGAGCCCTCAAGCACTCGCGCGAGTCCCTGGCGCGCTACGGCAACCTGTCCTCGGCCTCGATCCTGACCGTGATCGAGCTGGCCCTGGCGGACGGCGCCCGGGTGGCCCCGGGGCAGGTGGCCCTGGCGGTGGCGGTGGGCCCGGGTCTCTCCCTGGAATTCCTGCTGCTGCAGTGGCCAGGTCATGGTTGAGGCGGCGGCCGTCGATCGCACGCTGCTCTTCTGCGCCACGCTGGGCCTGCTCGCGGCGGAGCGGCTGGTGGAACTGTTCGTTTCCCACAGGAATCTGCGGCGTCTGGAGCGCGAGCGTGTGCCGCACACGGCCTCCTCCAGCGGCAGCGAGTACCTGGTGATGGTCGTGGTGCACGGGCTGTTCCTGGCCGCCCCCATCGTCGAGGTGGCGTTCCGGGGACACCGCGGTTCCACGGCCACGGCCCTGGGCGCAGTGGCCGTGGTGCTGGCTGCCCAGGGGCTGCGTTGGTGGACCATCGCCACCCTGGGGCCGCGCTGGAACGCGCGCGCCGTGGTGGCGCCTTCCCTGGGCGCGGTCCACGGCGGGCCGTACCGGTTCCTGCGGCATCCCAACTACCTGGCGGTGATGCTGGAGTTCGCCGCGTTGCCCTTCGTTTCCGGGACCCTCCTGGGGGGCGCCGCGGTCTTCGCCGCCAACGCCGTGCTGCTCCTGCGGCGCATCCGTCAGGAGGAGCGCCTGCTGGCCCGGGTGCCCGGCTGGCGCGAGGGATTCCAGCGGTGAGCCGGCCCTTCGACCTGGCGGTGGTGGGCGGCGGCGTGGGCGGCGCGGTCACGGCGCTGGCGGCCGGGCGCGCGGGACTGTCCGTGGTGTTGTTCGAGCCCCAGCCGGGCCCCATCGACAAGCCCTGCGGCGAGGGCTGTCTCGCGGGAGGCGTGTCCGTGCTTTCGGAGCTGGGACTCGATCGACTCGTGGCTCGCGGCGCGCCGCTCCTGCACGCCACGTACGTCCAGGCGGGCGCGCCCCCTCTCAGGGTGCCCTTCGCCGCGCCCGGCCGGGCCTTCGCGCGCCGTGAGCTGGCGGCCGAGATCGCCGGCCTCCTGGAACGGGAGTCGCGCGTGCTCCGCGTGCCCGCCGGCGCGCGCACCGAGCAGCTCTACGGGAACGGGGACGAACGCGGTCGCGCCCGTTTCGCGCTCCAGGCCGGCGGACAACGCTTCGAGTCGGTCTGCCTGGCGGCCGCGGACGGCCTGGGAGGGCGCGCCGCGGATTGGCTGCGGGGCCTCCGCAGTGTGGACGCCGCCCGCTTCGGCCTGCGCGGCCGCTGCACCCTGCGCCGCGGCGTCGAGGCGTCCTCGGGCGTCACGATCCACCTGCGCGACGCGGCGGGGCAGATCTACCTGACGCCGCTGCCCGATCGGCAGCTCAACGTGGCGCTCCTGCTGGACCGCGCGCCGGCCTCCGGCGGCGCCGCGGCGAGCTTTCTCGCGGCCCTCGCACACCCCGAGGTGGCGCCGCTGATCGACGAGGTCGTCACCGCGCCGGAGGCGCGCGCCCTGGCCCGCCGGCCTCCGCGCGCCGTGGCCCGCGACGGAGCCTTCCTCGTGGGCGACGCCGCGGGAGGCGTGGACCCGGTGGTCGGCTGCGGAATCTCGGTGGCGCTCTGCACCGGCGTCGCGGCGGCTGGGGCAGCCCGGCAGCTGCGCGACGGCCGCCCGGCCGCGGACGTGTCCGCCGACTACGCGCGCGTGGTGCGGGTGGAAACCGCCCAGCGACTGCGGCTGGCGCGCCTGCTGCTCGTCCTCTCGCGCCACCCCGCGCTGGCACGCTCGGCGCTCCGCGTGCTCTCCCGCGCGCCCGGCCTGGCCGCGGCCATCGCCCGGGCCGCGGAACGCTCCGGCCGCTGAGAGCACGTCCCGGCATCCGACGCGTCCCGCGCACGCCCGGGAATCGACCCAGGCCCCGAACTCCGGGGACGGGACGCTACTTGCGCTCGGAGATCAGCCGCCGACCCAGGGACTCCCCCGCCTGCACCTCGGGCAAGAGCACGTCGTCGGCCCCCAGCATGCGCAGGATCCGCGCGTGGCGTTCGGAGGGCGCCCGGGCGATCACGCGCTGGACGCCGTTCTGCTTGGCCAAGAGCACGACCATCTGGTTGGCCTCGAAGTCGTTCCCGATGGCGGCCACCAACACGTCCATCTTGCCGAGTTCCTGGGCTTGGAATTCGCGCTCGTCGGTGGCGTCCATGCACACCGCGTGCGCCACCTCGTCGCGCATGGCGCTCACCAACCGCAGGTCTCGGTCCACGACGACCACCTCCGCGCCGGAACGCGCCAGTTGGATCGCCAAGGCGTGTCCGAACAGTCCCAGTCCGACGATCGCGACCTTCATCAGGAAATCACCACTTCTTCCTCGGGGTATCGGTAGTTCAGCGGCTCGCGCCGCGCCAGGAAAGTCCACACGACCGCCAGGGGCCCCAGGCGGCCCAGCAGCATGGCCACGGCGATGACGATTCGTCCCGTGGCGTCCAGGCGCGGCGTGACGCCGTGGCTCAGGCCCACCGTGGACAGCGCGGACACGCTCTCGAACAAGAGGTCGATGAACTGGATGCCCTCTTGGGTCGCCGCGAGAATCGTGGTCACCAGCGCCACCGCCATGGCGTACAACGCCGCCACGGCGATCGAGGTGTTGACGATGCGCCGGGGAATCGAGCGGCCGAACGCTTCCACGTCGTCGCGGTCGCGCAGCATGGCGCGGATGGTGAGCAGCACCACGGCCACGGTGCCGGTCTTGACCCCGCCGCCGGTGGACACCGAGGAGGCCCCCACCGCCATCAGGCCCAGCAGCAGGAGCAGGCTGGGCAGCGCGAGGAGCTCCAGATCCAGGGAGTTGAACCCCGCCGTGCGCGCGGTGATCGACTGGAACAGGGAATGGACCGCGGACTGGGCCGCGTCCAGGCCGAGCAGGGCGCTGCTGCGCTCGGACAAAAAGAAAAGCAGCGCGCCGCCGGCGATCAGCAGCGCGTTGATCGCCAGCACGATCTTGGTGTTGAGCTCCAGGTGCGAAGGCCGCGGCAGTCCCAGGGCGCTCGCGGGCCATTGGAACCACGGGAGGAAGCCCCACTTGCGCCGCATCCAACGGGCCCTGGGCAGGGAGCGCATTCGGGCGCGGGCCAGAAGCACCAATCGCAGGCTGGACCATTGGAAGCGCAGCAGGTCCATCAACACCGGGAACCCCAGCCCCCCGAGCACGATCAGCGACGCCAGGGTCATCAGGATCAGGGGCGAGGCCGCCCAGGGGATCAGGCTTTGGGACGACAGTCCGAAGCCGGCATTGCAGAAGGCCGAAACCGAGTGGAACAGCCCCCACCAGAGCCGCTGCTCGACGCCCGGGAGATCGGCGGGCAGGGCGCCGTAGAGCACCGCGGCCCCGAGCAGTTCGAACAGCAGGGTCAGCCCGAGCGTGTAGCCGAGGAAGCGCCGCAGCCCCGCCTGGGAGGGTTGCCCGAGGAGGTTGCCCGCCATCGACATCAGCGAGAGCTTGGGCCGACTGCGCTCGATCACGGTGAGCGCCGTGCCGATGGTCACCAGCCCCAGGCCTCCGATCTGGATCAAGCAGAGCAGCACCGCCTGCCCGCGCAGGGACAGGACACTGCCGATGTCGCGCACGGAGAGGCCCGTGACGCACACCGCGCTGGTGGAGGTGAACAGCGCGTCCAGGAAGGACAGTGGCGCCGCGCCCGGCGCGCGGCAACGGGGCATCATCAGGCCGGCGGCGCCCGCCAGGATCAGCGCCAGGAACGTCAGGAGCAGGAGCAGCGCCGGACGCAGGCGCGGGCCGGCGAAGCGCTCCTGGGTGCGAGCGAAGCCGATCAGCATGCGCAGCACGATCAGCCCCTGCAGCGCGAGGATCGACCCGCGCTCGAGGGCGTCCCCGGAATCCCCGATCGCGATGCCGCCGAATCCGGCCGCGATGCCGGCCAGCAGGATCGCGTCGAGCCAGTTCTCGCGCACCAGCCGCAGCCGCTCGCGCGAAAGCAGGAAGTGGGTCAGACTGGCGGCCGCGAACAACAGCACGACGCCGTATTCGACGGCGCGGGTCAATCGCAGGAGGCGCGGCTCGAGCCCGAAGCCGAATTCGACGATCAGGCCCGCGAGAGCGCAGAGCGCTCCCACGCGTGTCGCCCAGCGCATGCGGGTGAGCCAGCGTTCCATGTCCGTGTGGCGGGATTCTACGGCCGCCTCGGGGCGGGATTCGGAGGACTTCTGCTATCCTGCGTCCCATGCGAAACCTCTCGTGCCTCGCCCTGATCGTCCTGCTGCTTCCGGGTTGCCTGCTCTCCCGCCGCACCCAGAACGATCCGCTGCCCGCCGAGAACGTGGCCCAGCTGGTCCCCGGCCGCACCTCGGCCAAGGAGGCCGTGGCCGTGCTCGGAGCGCCGACCGAGGTCGTGCAGCTCGGCAAGCGCACGGCCTACCGCTACGACCATGCGGAGACCAAGGACGCCGGCCTGGTGCTGATCCTGATCAACCTCTTCAACAGCGACACGCGCGCCGACCGCGTCTGGGTGTTCTTCGACGAGAACGACGTGCTGACCCACGTGGCGGCGAGCCTGCACGCCAAGGACGCCAGCTGGGCCATGCCGTGGCAATCCGTGCGCGCCAAGTGAGCGCACCGGCCCCCATGACGGCGCATTCGACCTGGGCCGCTGCCGCGGGAGCCGCGCTGACGCTGATCCTCTCCGGCTGCGTGCAATTGCGCTTCGAGCGGGACCTGCGCCTGGAACCGCTCCCCAAGCAGGCGCTGGAGAGTCTGGCGATCGGCCGCACGGACTTCTCGACCGCCCTGGCCCAGTTGGGCCCGCCGGTGTTCTGCTGGGAGCTGCCCGACGAAGGCCTGGCCCTGGCCTGGGGCTGGTTGCGGAGCGACGGCTGGCAGATGCGCGTGGCCCTGCCCAGCACCGGCCACGGCGAGTCGATCTACGTGGACTACGGCAGCGCCGCCGAGCGCATGCGCGGCGCCGTCCTGCTCTTCGATCGCGAGCTCGTGTTGACCCAGGTGCGCGAGGGACTGCTGCGCGACATCGCCAAGGACGTGCGCCCGCGTCCGTCGGCCGACCACGGAGAAGAGGCGGCCCGCAAGCCATGAACACCGAGCAGCGCGAGGATTTGGGGGGCGGTGAGGCCGAGGAACGCCCGGAGGTGCTGCTCGACCACGCCTGGGACGCCCTGGAGGAGGGCAATGCCGAGGGCGCCCTGGAGCTGGCCCAGGCGCTCTCCGAGGACGATCCCGCGCGCGCCGTGCTCGAGGTGTCCGCGCTCCTGGAACTCGACCTCCTGCCCCAGGCCGAAGAGGTCCTGGGGCGCGCCACCGCCGCGACGCCCGTGGAGCGGGACGCGGACCTGTGCTGGTGCGCGGCGGAACTGGCCCTGCGCCAGTGGAACTTCGAGCGCGCCGCGCGCCTGTTCCGCCGCACCGTGGAGCTGGAGCGCACGGCCCCCGCCCTGGGGCGACTGGCCCTGTGCGCCGACGCCCGGGGTGACTTTCAGGCCGCCGACGACTACCTGAGAGCCGCCGAGGAACTGGATCCCGAGGGCTGGGCCTTCCCGCCGCGGCTCGACGAGGAGGAACTGACGGAGATCCTGGACGAGGCCATCGGCCGGCTGGAACCGGATTTCCAGGAAGCGATCGAGGAGACTCCGATCCTGATCGAGCCCATGCCCCAGCGCGAGTTGATCGACCTGACCGATCCGTCACAGACGCCCCCGGACATGCTCGGTCTGTTCATCGGCGCCTCACGTTTGGAACGCAGCCCCGAGGCCGCGGAGATGCCCGCCTCGATCCACATCTTCCAGCGCAACCTGGAACGGGCCTGCGCCGACCGCGAGGACTTGATCAATGAACTGCGCGTCACGCTCTACCACGAGATCGGGCACATGCTCGGCTTCGACGAAGAGGGCGTGGATCGCATGGGGCTCGGCTAGTCCCTCACGAGAGGGGCCGAGACGAGAGGGCCCGAAACGGTCGAGCGCCCGTTCCCGCGTCACTCCGACGAACGGAGGAGTGGGAACCCGTATGCTGGAGGTCGAGTTCCTCGCTTGCCACGCGCGCCCTCACCCACTGTCGACCTCCGCGAGCCTTGCGCTCCTCGCCGCTGGCGCAGACTTGCCTGGTGCCTGGGGATCTTCCTCGCCGCACTGGCGCTGGCGCTGCCCGGCAACGGAACACGCCGCCCCTTGGACGCCCACGAGGTCTTCGTGGCGCGCACGGCGGTGGAGATGGAGCGCCGCGGCGACTATCTGGTGCCCTACTACGACTCGCGACCCAGGCTCCAGAAGCCGCCGCTCTCCTACTGGATGACGGTGCTGGCCGATCGCACGATCACGAACGAATACGCAGAGCAGCACGAGTTCCACGCGCGGGCGCCCTCGATCCTGCTGGGCGCCGGCACGGCCGCGGTGATCGCGCTCCTGGGCTGGCTGGTGTTCGATTCGCTCTGGATCGGCGTACTGGCCTCGCTGTTCTTCGCCACCAGCCACGCCTTCGTGGACTGGTCGCGTTCCGCCCAGCCGGAGATGGCCTACACCTTCGGCTGCGCGCTCTTCGTGTTGGGCGCGGCCTGGGCGCGGCGCGAGGCCGCCGCCGGGCGCGGCACGTGGGGTGCCTCACTGCTGGCCTGGACCGCGATGGCCCTGGCGATGCTCGCCAAGGGACCGATCCTGCCGTTGGCGCTGCTGGTGGGCGCGGCCATCGGCCTGCGGCCAAGGGCCGGCGGACGGGGCATCTTGCGCACGCTGCATTTGCCCGCGGGGTTGTTGTGGATGCTCGGGCTCGCGGCGCCGTTCTTCCTGCTGGTCGCCTGGCGCGAGCCCGGTGCCGTCGAGTTCTGGCGCGCCCAGATGTTCGACCGCACCGGCGGCGTCTCGGCCGCGTGGTGGAAGCCCCTGGAGTTCTTCTACGTGGGCCAGGCCCTCGGCCACTGGATGCCCTGGTCGCTGGTGTTCCTGCTGCTGCCCTGGTGGCTGTGGCGCTCGCGCCGCGCGGAAGGCAGGGTGGAGTCGACGGGAAGCGAGGCCTCGCGCGCCTCGGGCGCCCGATTCCTGACCTGGATCGCCGTGGTTCCGTGCGTGATGCTCTCGTTCTCGGCGGGTCGCAAGGGCTATTACCTGCTGCCCACGTTCCCTGCCTGGGCCGCGGCCATGGCCTGGGCCGCGGTCGAGGCGGTGAGCTCCTGGACGGCCGCGAAGCGGACTCGCGCGCTGCGCCTGCAGGCCGCGACCTGCACGCTCTCCCTCGGCGTGTTGTGCGCGCTGGTGCTCGGGCGCCGGGAGGGGCTCAGGCTCGAGGGCGTCGAGTGGCTGGGGGTCAGCGTGGGACTCGCGCTGGCCTTGGCGCTGGGGATCACCGCCGGCCTCACCGCCCGCGCCCGGCCGCGGCTCGGCGCTGCGTTGCTCGGCGCCTGCGCGATCTGCGGCGCCGGTGCGGTGGGAACCTCGGGGGTCGACACCCGTCAGTTGCAGTACGCCTCCGGCGAATTCGCCCGCGCCGTGGCGGCGCGCACGAGCTGGGACCGGCCGCTCCTCGCCGTCGACGGGGACGTCCAGACCTTGCTGTTCTACACCGACCGACCCACGACGCGCCTGGAGCCGGAACAAGTGAATCAGGCGCTCGGCAGCGAGCCGGCACCGTGGATCGTGGTGCGCGAATCGGAGCGCCTCGAGCACCACATCCCCGGCCGCGTGGTGCTGGACGAGGTGGTCCCCGCCGGCGAGGATCCCCTGCAGCTCGTGGATCCCACGCAGGAGTCGTCGAGTTCGGGCGCAAAGGCGCTCTCCGCGCCGCAGGGCTGGCGGGCGGACAAGGACGGGATCGGCGGCCGACGCTGAGGCCCGCGGCCTCCGTTCCGCTCAGCGCGAGATCTGCAGCCCCTCGGGGAACGACAGGTTCACGCGCCAGGTGAGCAGGGTCTCCCCGCCGCGCGGAACCTTGAGGGCCCAGGTGACGAAGCCCTGTTCGTCGCGGTCCTTCTTCCAGCGCGTGTCGGTCGAGGGCTCGGGCTTGGCGTCGGCGAGCTCCACCTTGATGCGGTCGTCGGTGGCCCGCGGCAGGGCCTCGCGCACGAACAGCTGGGCCGTGCCGTCCGCGGCGCTCACCAGGGCGCCGGTGTTCTTGACCTTGAGGCGCCAGCCGTCCACCTGGGTCGTGCGCGAGCCGAACACGCCGGGCTGTTTCGCCAGGTTCTCCGTCTGCACGCGCTCGACGGTGAAGCCCGGGTCGCGGCCCAGGTGCAGCGTGAATTCCTCCCCGGGCTGCACGGCGGCGAGCTCGGCGTGGCCGAGGAAATCCGCGCCGAAGTACACCGCCGCGCGCCCCGGCAGCACGGTCCACTCCGTCGTGTTCTTGGTCTTGCCGCGCAGCCAAACGTTGGTGTCCAGGGCCGGCGCGCAGAAGTACTCCGGCGTCACGTCCAGGCGCTCTTGGGCCACCAGGACCCGCGTGGGCTCCTTGCGGGAGGGCAGGCTCTCCTTGCGCGGCAGGCGGAAGCGCACGGAGAGGCCCTGGCTCTCGACGCTGGCGAAGGGCCGCGGGGCGGGAGCCGCCGCGCCCGCCTCGGCGTCGTTGTCCCCATAGCCGAGGGAGCGCAACGCGTCCGAGCGAACCTCTGGGCGAGCCGAGCGAGCCACCTTGGCTTCCGGCAGGTAGGAGGAGTTGTCGAACAGGCTGACCCACAGCGGCAACGGCTCGGGGCCCTGGGCGCCCACTTGGGGCTGGGCGGTCGACAGGGACACGTCCACGGCATTCCAGTCCTCGCCGCTGTGCTGGAAGACGTCGGCGCGATAGACGAGCTCCACGGACTTGGCGTCGGAGGCCGTGCGCAGGTCGTAGACCGGCCGCCAGCCGGCGTTGGAGACCACGTACTCGATCTCCAGGGTCGAGGCCCCGGCCGCGATCACCTCCAGGGCCACCTGACGGGCCAGGGCTCCCCCCACCACGTCGGCGGAGCCCAGGGCGCTCTGCAGCTCCTGCTGGCGCCGGTTCAGGTCGCCCTGCCGCTCCACGAGTTCGCGCATGGACTTGCGCTGGGCGCGCAGGCGCGCGAGCAGCGCGTCCTGATCGGTGGCCCAGGCCGCCACGTCGAGCTTGCCGGTGAGCACCTCGGGCTTCGACGCCGCGGAGCCCAGGGTCATCATCTCGCTCACGGCGGCCATGCCGGCCTCGAGGATGCGCCGCTCGTCTTCCAGCTCCTGCCCCTCGCGGGCCAGGGCCACGAGCTTCTGGCGCAATTCCTCCCGCCGCGCGTCGGGCATGCGCGCCTCGCGCACCTCGGTGACGTCGACATTGGTCACGTCGCCGCCCACACAGCTCACGCGCACCTGCTCGGGATCGGCCGAAAGCGGCAGGCCGGGCACCACGAAGACGCCTCCTCCCTCGGGCACGGCCACACTGCGGTGCACCAGGGCCCGGTCGGCGAACACGGTCACGTCCCGCAGGCTGCTGGTCAGGGGACGGGCCTCTGGTGCGGTCTGCAGGGCGAGGGCGGCGAGGGCGAGAATCGTCATGGCGAGGCGGGCTCCATTCGGGGCGGTCGGGTCCAGGATCAACGCCGCCGGGCTCGGGTTTGCTGGCGGCCGCCGGAGAGCCTACGACTTCGGGAGGCCCGAGCGTAGGCGCCCCTTCGGGCCGTAGCGTACGCTCCAGGGCCCCATGGACAGCGCGCGCGAGCCAGAACCGCCGGGCACTCCCTCGCGGGCGTCGCTGCCCATCGACGGGCACCTGGAGCGGATCGCGGCCGACCTTTCGCGCCACGGCTCCCTGGTGCTCGTGGCCGAGCCCGGGGCCGGCAAGACCACTCGGGTGCCGCCGGGGTTGGTGGCGCGGGGCCTCGCCGGAAGCCGCGGCCAGGTCGTGGTGCTGCAACCGCGGCGCCTGGCGGCGCGCACGGCGGCGGCGCGCATCGCCGAGGAGCACGGCGACGGCCTGGGCGGATTCGCGGGCTACCAGGTGCGCTTCGATTCGCGCGTCTCCGCGCGCACTCGCGTGCGCGTGATCACCGAGGGCATCCTGACCCGCGAGCTGCAGCAGGATCCGTCGCTCCCCGGGGTCGCGGTGGTCGTGCTCGACGAATTCCACGAGCGCAGCCTGCACGCGGACCTGGCCCTGGCCCTGTGCCGCGAGGTGCAACGCACGCTGCGACCGGACCTGAAAATCCTGGTCATGTCCGCCACCCTGGAGGCCCAGGGCCTGCGCGACTTCCTGGGCAACGCCCCCCTGGTGGAGGTGCAGGGCCGTGTCTTCCCCTCGACGATCGTGCACTGCGAGTTCGACGAGCAACGCCCGCTCCCGGTGCGCGTGGCCGCCGCCGTGCGGCGCGCCCTGGCCGAGGGCGACGGCGACGTGCTGGCCTTCCTGCCCGGCGTGGGCGAGATCCTGCGCACCCAGGCGGAGCTCGCGGGCCCGGCGCGGGCCCAGGACTGGCTGGTCCTGCCGCTCTACGGGGAATTGGATTTCGCCGAGCAGGACCGGGCCCTCGCCCCCTCGCCGAGGCGCAAGGTGATCCTGGCCACCAACGTGGCCGAGACCTCGCTCACGGTCCCCGGCGTGCGCGCGGTGGTGGACAGCGGACTCGCCCGCAGCGCCTCCCACGATCCTGGGCGCGGGCTCGACCGGCTGGAGCTCGTCCCCATCAGTCGCGCCTCGGCCGTGCAGCGGGCCGAACGCGCGGGCCGCACCGCTCCGGGCCGCGTCTACCGACTGTGGAATCCCGCCGCGGACAACCTGCGCCGCGCCCACGACCTGCCGGAGGTCCGCCGCGTGGATCTGGCGAACTGCGCGCTGGAGCTCTTCGTCTGGGGCGAGCGCGATCTCGCGCGCTTCGGCTGGTTCGAGGCCCCTGAGGCCGCGGCCCTGGAGCGCGCCGAGCGCCTGCTCGCCCGCCTGGGAGCCATCGACCGGGACTCCCGGGCCGTGACGCCCCTGGGCCGGGTGATGGCGCGCATCCCGGCCCACCCCAGGCTCGCCAGGCTGCTGGCCGCGGGCGCCGCCGAGGGTCTCCTGCCCGAGGCGGCGCGCTTCGCCGCCCTGCTCTCGGAGCGCGACATCGTCCGGCGAGTCGCGGGACCCGGCGCCCACCGGACCTCGCGGGGCCGGATCGCCGCCGGGTCCAGCGATCTCCTGGCGCGCGCCGATCTGGTGGCGGGCAACGACCACGGCTCGGGCGTCGAGGTGGACCGCAACGTGCTGCGCAACGTGGAGCGCCTGGAGCGTCAGCTGGAACGGGCAACGGAGCGGGCTTCTCCGGGGCCGAACCCGGCCGGCACAGGTCCCGGAGACGGGCTCGATCTGGAGGAGTCCCTGCTGCGCCTCGTGCTCGGCGCCTACCCCGATCGTGTGGCGGCCCTCGACTCGCCCGCGGGGCGCACGGGCCGCATGCAGGGCGGGCAGGGCATCCTGCTGAGCGAGGAGAGCGCCTTGGACGACGAACCGCTGTTCGTGGTGCTCGACGCCGACCTCGGCGCGCGCGGCCAACAGGGCGAACGTGCCCGGGCGCGGGTGCGCCAGGCCAGCGCCATCCGGCGAGAATGGCTCGCGGAGCTGGCTCCCGGCGCCCTGCGGGTCGAGTCCGCGGCCGGTTGGGACAGTTCGCGCGAGCGCGTGGTGGCCACGCGCCGCACCTTGTACGAGGACCTGGTTCTCGACGAGGTGGAGACTTCCGACCTGGATCCCCACGCCGCCGTGCGGCGCGTGCTGGAGGAGGCGGCCAAGGACCCCGCCCGGGCCCTGGCGCCCGGCGAACACGTGGAGCGACTCCTCTCGCGCATCGCCTCCCTGGCGGGCTGGATGCCCGAGCTGGAGTTGCCGGCCCTGGATCTCGCGAGCCTGGTCCTGCTCCTGGAGCCCTGGTGCCAGGGCGTGGTTTCGTTCCAGGGCTTGCGCGCCGTGTCCCTCGTCGACGTGATCGAGAGCCGGCTGGACTCGAAGCAGCGCGCCGCCCTCGCCAAGCACGCGCCGGAGAGCCTGGAGACGCCCGCGGGCACGACGCGCCGGTTGGAATACGCGCCGGGAAAGCCGCCGGTGCTCTCCGTGCGGCTGCAGGAACTCTTCGGCCTGGCGGAGACTCCCAGCGTGGCCGGCGGCCGCGTGCACGTGCTGCTGCACCTGCTCGCGCCCAATCACCGCGTGGTGCAGGTCACCGACGACCTCTCGAGCTTCTGGAACACGACCTACGCCCAGGTGCGCAAGGACCTGCGAGGCCGCTACCCCAAACACTCCTGGCCGGAAGATCCGTGGAACGCTCCGCCGACGGCGCGGGCCAAGCGCCGCGGCACGTGACGGGCGGCCTCAGGCGTCGGAGCACCGGAAGCCGTACTCGGCTTCCTCATGGCACCGGAAGCCGTACTCGGCTTCCTTAATGGGACCGGAAGCCGTGCTCGGCCTCCACCTTGCAGATGCGCAGTTGGTAGCCGGTGTACCACTGGGCCCGCCCGCGAGCCTGGGCCGCGCGATGTTCCAGCACGTCCTTCCAGGCGCGGATGTCCTCGCGGCTCGACCAGTAGGACACGGTGATCCCCAGCCCGGCGGCCTCGCGAACGCTCTCGACGCCCAGGAATCCGGGTTGGGCGCGAGCCAGTTCCAGCATGCGTTCCGCCGTGGCGCCGTAGCCCCCATCGCCCTCGCTGCGCTGGGAGGTGAAGATCGCCGCGTAGTAGGGAGGCTTGGGCGTGCTTGCAAGATCGTGGAGACTCATGGGCGGGCTCGATTCCAACACAGCAGCGCCAGGGCCGCGCCCCCGGCGAGGACCGCGGCGCAGCCGAGGGCCATGGTGCCGTCGAAACGTTGCCACATCCAGCCCATGCCGAGTCCCGCGGGGATCGCGCACAGTCCCACCACGCCGTGGAACAGGCCGAAGGCCCGGCCGCGCACGGCATCGGGGGCCATTTCGCGGATCAGCGAGCGCTCGGCCGGCTCGACGATGCCCGTGTGCAGGCCGAACACGACGAACACCGCCCACGCCTGCCACGGCGAGTCCGCGAACCCCAGGGCCAGGTAGCACAGGGCGAAGAGCACGAAGCCCGCGGCGATCAGGGGCGCCCGGGGAAGACGGTCCGCCAGATGGCCGCCCAGGTAGGTGCTGGCCGCCCGCGAGAGGTTCAGCACGGTCCACAACAGCGGCAGCGCCGTGGTGGGAACGCCGATTTCTCCGGCGCGCAGGAGCAGGAAGGCCTCGGAGGAATTGGCCAGGGAGAACAGGGCGATGACCCACAGATAGCCCGAGAATGCGCGCGGGAGGCGTTGCCGCTCGGGTCCTGAGCCGCCCGGGACGTCCGTTTTCCCCGCGGCCGGAGCGAGGACGCGCGCGGTCTCGCGCACGCTGAACACCGCCACCAGGGCCAGGAGGCTCGGCACCAGGGCGGCCAGGAACACTCCGCGCACGGAGAGTCCAAGGCCCAGGAGGACCGTCGCCACGAGCGGGCCCACCACGCCGCCCAGATGGTCCATGGCGCGGTGGAAACCGAAGGCGCGGCCGGACTCGCTGTCCTCCACCGAGCGGCCGATCAGGGCGTCCCGCGGCGCCGTCCGCAGTCCCTTGCCCACGCGATCCACCAGACGGATGCCGAGCACCTGCAGGGGCGCGGTGCAGAGGAGAGCAGCGGACGCACGGCGCATGGAAGTCCGTAACCCAGACCCACCAGGGGCTTGACCCGCGGCATGCGGTCCGCGAGCCGGCCAGCGACCACCTTCAGGAAACTCGCCGTGGCGTCGGCGATGCCCTCGATCAGTCCCAGGGCCGTGGGTCCCGCGCCCAGGGAGATCAGGAACGCGGAGAGCAGCGGGAAGCTCATCTCCGAGCCGATGTCGTTGAAGAAACTCGCCAACCCCAGGGCGATCACGGCCGAGGGCAGCTTGAAGCCTCGGCGCCGATCCTGTTGCGTCACGGTTCCCACGACGGCCCTGCGGGGCGAATCACTTCCCCGCGAGCAGCTTGTCGACGGTCCCCTGGGCGATCGGGTGGTACCCCGGCCGAGCCTTGGCGTAGATGGCTCGGGCCCGGGCCCGTCCCTCGTCCGTCTTCGAGAGCTCCGTGTAGAGCGGCTTCAGGAACTTGCGCCGGCCGATGCTCACCAGGAACTGTTCGAGCCGCGGCCAGGCAGGCTCGTAGCGCGCGCGGATCGCCAGCTCGAGCCACTGGGCCGCGATCTCCGCGTTGGGGCTCTCGGTCAACCCAGAGCCCGCGTCGAGGCGCCCCAGGTCCGCGGCCGTGATCGAGTCCGGCAACGCCTGCAGGAAGTGCAACCACTCGGCCGTGTTCCAGCGCCGCACGGAGGCGGGCAGGTCGCGCAGGGTGCCCGCGGCGAATTCGCGGGCCGCGGCCGTGGGCTCGGTGAACACGCCGTGGTCGAAGTCGGGCGCGTCGGCGCGCAGACCCTCGCCCCGCAGCCATTCCTCCAGGCCCAGGGCCGCGGCGCGCGCCCCATCCCCCTGGCACAGGCGCCCGCGCACCCAGCGTTCGAACTCGCCGGTGGTCACCGGCTGGAACGCGTGCTCGTCGAACCAGGCCCGCAGAAAGGCGTCGAAGCGCTCCCGGCCCACGGCGCGCTCGAGGTGCACGAGCAAGAGACAACCCTTCTCGTAGGCCACGTCCGTGAGCCCGTCGTCGGGATCGCGGCCCGTGAGATCGAGGTACAGGCGCGTGTCCGCGGCCGGCAGTTCACCCAGGGTCTTCGTCAGATCCTGCCGGCCCAAGAGCGCGTCCTGGACGGCCGCCCGCGCGCCAAAGATGCGCTCCAGGATGCGGCGCTCCAGGTAGACGGTGAACCCCTCGTTGAGCCAGAAATCGCGCCAGGTGGCGTTGGTCACCAGGTTCCCCGACCAGGAGTGCGCCAGCTCGTGGGCGATCACGTTGACCAGGGACTTGTCCCCCGCCAGCAGCGTCGGCGTGGCGAAGGTCATGCAGGGGTTTTCCATGCCGCCGAAGGGGAACGACGGAGGCAGCACGAGCACGTCGTAGCGGCCCCAGCGATAGGGACCGAACAGGCCCTCGACCGCGTCGATCATGCTCTCCAGGTCCTCGAACTCGCGCGCGGCGGAATCGACGACCGAGGGCTCCGACCACACGCCGGAGCGCGGACCCAGGGGGCGGAACGCGAGGTCCCCCACGGCCAGGGCGATCAGGTAGGACGGAATCGGCCGCGTCTGCTCGAAGCGGAACACGCCGCTCTCTCCCGGCCGCGTGCGGCTCTCGGCCGACATGACCGCGGTCAGGCCGGCCGGCACGCGCACCGCGGCCGAGTAGGTGATGCGCACGCCGGGCGAATCCTGGCAGGGCAGCATGGCGCGCGCGTGGATCGCCTGGGCCTGGCTGAACAGATAGGGCGCGCGCTTCCCGGCGGTCTGCTGCGGGCCGAGCCATTGCAGGCACGAGCCCTGGGGCGTGGTGCGGTAGCGCACGGCGATCTTGGACACGCCCGGCGGAAGCTGGACGGTGAGCGCCGCGCCGAGGACCCCGTCCCGCTCCCCCAGCGTGTGCTGGAGCGCACGGCCCGACGCGTCGGTCACGCCCTCGATGGCCAGGTCGCGGGTGTCGAACACGCAGCGGCGCGCATCGGTCGCGAGCTCCAGGGTCCAGGTGGCCTTGCCGCGCAGCTCGCGGCGCTCGAAGTCCACTTCCCAGTCCAGGTCCACGTGAGTGGTGCGAGCCTCGGCGGGCCGGGCCCGCGAGTGGACGTCCTGCAGCTCGGCCTCTGGGATCGTGACCGTCTTGCTCATGGTGGCTGGGCTCCCGCACGCCGCGCACGACAAGGTCAGAATCCAACCTGCGCGGCGCATGCAGCCCGACAGCCTACTGTGCCCGCGGGCCGGCGACGATCCCGCGCCGGCCGTTCCGGCGGCATTTCCAAACGCCCGCGGGTCCGGAGGGGACTTCCCTGCGGACCCGCGGTCGTCGGCCGCTGCCTACTGGGCCAGCTGGTCCACCACCTGCCGCAGCACGGAGTTGACGCGCTCGTTCTGGGCGAACTTCTCGTGGAGGGAGATCAGCTTGGGAGTGCAGGCGCGGGCCTTGAGCGCCCCCAGCGCCTTCGCCGCCCCGATCACCACGTCGGGGTTCGCGTTGTCGAGCAGCGGCAGGAGCTCCGCGATGGTCTGCGCCGCCCGCAGCTCCGAGCTGCGCCAGGCTTCGAACTCGCGCACGCGCTGCTGCTCGTTCCGGAAGCGTTCGAAGGCCTGGCTGGCCTTGGCGCGCACGTTGTCGCTGGGGTCCCGCAGGGCCGCGCCGATGACGTCCAGGGCCGGCTCGTGCAGGTCCCGACCGAAGCGCTCGATCACTTGTCCGCGCACCTCCACGGCGGTCGCATCCAGTTCCTTGTAGTGGGCCAGGAGGAACTGGGTTCCCTCCGGGCCGGGCACCAGTCGGGCCACCAGCGCGCAGAGCCGCTCGGCCTCGGCGGGCTTCCAGCAGGCGGACACGGCCAGGAGCAGGTCCTTGGGCTGCAGGGGCGTCAGGATCTGCTCGCAGGCCCGTTGCACGCCCTGCGTGGACAGCGTGCGGACCGAGAGCAGCGCCCGCAGCACGGTTTCCACGCGCTTGGGATCGTTGCGTGTGATCGCGGTGAGCGCATGCCGCACCGGGTCGTTCAGCTCGTTGCCCTGGTTGTAGCCCATCAACTCCGGGATGAACGAGGCGTCCCCGCCGAGGCTCAGGGCGACGATGGCCCGCGCCCGCAAGTTGTCCTGGCGCTCGCTGATGATGCCCCGCAGGAACTGAATGCAGGCGGGATCGAGCTTGGGCGAGGATCCGCCGGCATCTGCGCGCCCAACGCACGCCTCGAGCCACTCTCCCGCCACGCGTTCCACGTAGGCCCGACGGTGGGCCGGCGGCAGCGCCTCCGCCCCCGCGGCGAGTTGGGCGGAGGACACGCCGTCGAGGCAGGCGCGTCCCAACCACTGTCGCAGTTGATTGGAGATCTGCTCGGTGGGCGACTGCCCGGTGCTGGACTTGCCCAGGGCGGCGACCACCACGGGGAAGTCCTCAGGCCCGGCGGCACCCAGGATACGGGTCACGGCGCCGTAGGCGGCTCCGATGTCCTCCACCGTCGCCGTGCGCTCGACCAGCAGGGGCAGCGCGGCCGGACTTCCGACCACGCCCAGGGCCGGCAGGAAGTACTGGCCCGGATAGGCGTCGGGCGCGGCGAGCAACGCGGCTTCCACGCGGGCCGAGAGGGCGGCCGACACCGGCCGCCACTTGCGGTTCAGGCCGTTCACCAGGGCGTCCATGGCGTTGACCCGCAGCTCGAGGTCACTGCTCTCGCGGGCGATGGAGAGCAGGGAGTCGACCGCCGCCGCGTCGGGCACGAAGATCTGCACGTCGCGGAAGCAGCCCAGGGCCTCGCGCCGGACCGCCGGCGAGAGCTCGGTCGAGGCGCCAAGCCGCAGGAGTTCCCCGGGCCGGAACGCGCGCAGCCAGTTGAGTGCCGCGTCCGTGCCGCCCTTGGCGAATTCGACGACCGTGCCGAGCAGCGCCGGATCGGAGCTGCGCGTCAGGCTCTCCAGGGCCTGGACGCGCACGGCCTCGGCGGGGTCCTTGAGGGCGCGCATCAGGATCGCGCGATGTCGATCCGCGGCGGCGTACTCGGCCACGGCCCTGCGCGCGAGCGGATCGGGGGAGGACAAGAGCCGTTCCAGGGCCGCGGCCCCCTCCGGGGCGCTCATCAGCGCCAGGGCGCGCACGTAGGGGGCCTGACTCTCGCCGAGTTGCCGGCCGCACAGCACGTAGGGCCCCGCGATCGCCTTCTCGAGCCACGGCACGGCCAGGGCTCCCAGCAGCGCGATGTCGCTGAAGGCCTGCTTCGACTCCTCGGTGTCCGGACCGAAGCGCCACAGGGACTCCAGGCGCTCGGCCATGCGGCAGGTGAGCGCATCATTGGCTTCCTCGGGCAGGCCCGAGGCAATCCCGGCGGCCCGGCGCTCCGCTCGAGCCGCGGCTTCTCCCGCCGCGGTCACCAGGTCCAGCCGGTTCTCCCGCGCCGCGGCCGCCTGGGCCTGGTCGTAGAGCTTCTTGGCCTTGGCGAAATCCCGCTCCTGCCCCTCGGCGAAGCGGCCCTGCTCCATCAGCGAGGCCGCGCTCTGAACCGCGGGTTTCTCCTGGGAGGCCGGCAGTGTCCAGGGCTCCGAGGAAGAGGCCAGCAGCGGAGCAGGGGCGCAGGAAAGGGCGAAGGCAAGCAAAGCAAGCGTGGGTTGCATGGGAGTCTCCATGGGAAAGGTGCCTGACGACTTCCATTCGACGCGGGGACGCCCCTGAACTTGTCACGACCGCGCGCGCGGCGTGTCAAAACTCGTAAATTTGCTAGCCCGACTGATTCATGAGCTTTGAGCGAAACCCACGACGAAGCCCGGCCGGCAAGGCGCGACAACGCGTTCTCCCGCAGGCGACCTGCAGGTCGCCGAGGACCGAACGCGTTGGCGCAACGCGGTCCGGACGGGCTTGGGCGGGGGTTGGAGCCGAAGCTCATGAATCAGTCGGGCTAAAGCTCCAGGCGGTAGCCCACGCCGAAGGCCGTCAGCAAGTGCCGCGGCTGTGCGGGATCCTGCTCCACCTTCTGGCGCAGCTTGACCATGTGCTGGTCCACCGTGCGCGTCGTGGGAAAGCGCTCGTGGCCCCACACCTCGGTGAGGAAGCGTTCGCGGGACACCGGCTTGCCGCGCTCGCGCCAGAGCAGCTTCAGCATGTCCACTTCGCGCAGCGACAATTCGTGCGACGCGCCCCCCCGTTCGACCGACATGCGCCTGAGGTCCACGCGCGCGGCTCCCAGGTCGAATTCCTCGGGGGCATCGTCGGCGCGGCCCCGCAGTCGGGCTCGAATGCGCGCCAGGAGTTCCGCGAGGCTGAAGGGCTTGGTGACGTAGTCGTCGGCTCCCAGGTCCAGGCCGTGGACCTTGTCCAGCTCCTGGCCCTTGGCCGTGAGCAGGATCACCGGCAGATCGCGGCCCCCATCCCGCAGGCGCTTGAGGACCTCGAAGCCCGAGCGCTTGGGCAGCATCACGTCGAGCAGGATCAGGTCGGGCGGTGCCTTGGCCACGGAGGCGAGCGCCGCGTCACCGTCCGTGGCGCTGCGCACGTCGTAGCCCTCCTTGGTCAGGGCGTACTCCAGGCCGGCCAGCATCGAGGCCTCGTCCTCCACCACCAGGATCACTTCCTTGCGCGTCATGATTCTCCTTCGGGCGCCGATGGCAACCGCAGCACGAAGCGGCTGCCGCCTCCCTCTCGCGCCTCGCAGCGGGCACTGCCGCCGTGGGCCGCGGCGATCTTGGCCACCAGGGCCAACCCCAGGCCGACGCCCGGGGCTTCGCGCGTCAATTCGCTTCCCAGGCGCTTGAAGGGCTCGAAGATGCGCCGGCGTTCCTCCTCGGGCACGCCCTTGCCGCGGTCGAGCACGGCGATTTCCGCGGTGCCGTCCCCGCGATCCCGCACCTCCAGCTCGACCCGCACCTCGCCGGGTCGGCCGCCGTACTTGAGCGCGTTGTCGAGCAGATTGACCACCGCGCGGGTCAGGGCGTCGCGGTCGGCGGGAACCGACACCGGCGCCGCGGGTTCCACGAGCGCCACCTGCGCGCCGCGGGAGCGTGCCACCGGCTCGACGATGGACAGCGCCTCGCGGGCCACGTCCGCCAACAGGACCCGCGGCCGCGCCACCACGGCGCCTCCCTGCTCGATGCGGGCGAGGTCGAGCACCGAGTCCACCAGCCGCGCCAATCGGTCGGCCTCGGCCACCGTGCGCGCGCCGAACTCGCGCACCTTCTCGGGCTCGACGCCGCCGCGCTCCTGCATCTCCGCGAACAGCCGGATCGCCGCCAACGGCGTCTTCAGTTCGTGGGTCACGGCGGCCACGAACGCCTCACGCCCGCGGGCGGCCTCCACCTCGCGGGCCACGCCCCGCAGGGTGAACCAGGCGCCGAGTCCCGCGGCGAAGAGCGCGAGCCCCACGAGACCCGAGAGCAGGAACAGCCGGCGCCGCTCCCCCGCCGCGAAGCCCTCGAAGTCGCCCCCGCGGATCGCCACCTCATAGGCCGAGAGCGGCTGGGGCAACGGGAGGCGCGCCACGGCCGGCCCGCGGGCGGGATCGTCGAGTCCGGCGTCCTCGATCTCGGCCCGAAAACCCAGACCCGCCAGGGCCCCGTCGCCGGCCGTCCTCGCCAGGGCCCGTGCGAAGAGCAAGTCCAGTTCCAGGGCCGCGCCGCGCAGTTCGCCTTCGCCTGCCCCCACCGGTCCCAGCGCCGCGGCGAAAACGCCGCGTCCCACGCCGGCCCCGGGGAACTCCGGCGAGAGGGGATTGGCGGAGGGGATCGGCGGGTCTTCCATGGCGAAGCAGGCCCGCCCGCCCGGGGCCCCGCGGGCCGCCCAGTCCGCCGGTTCGCGCCGCAGGATCCGCTGCCAGGCCCGCCAACGCCCGCGCAGGGCGTCCTCGCGGTCCAGGGCGGCCAGGCGCGCCGGGTCGGCGGCCAGTTCCCCAAGCCGCGAACGCACGGCCCGCAGCAAGTCGGCCGTCGCGGTGTCCTCCGGGGAGTCGCAGTCCCGCAGCGCATCCTCGTAGAGCGCCAGCAGTGCGGCCGCGGGATCGGTTTCTCCAGGAGCCAGGGCCAGCCGGGCCGCGAAGCTGCGCTTGAGGCCGCCCGGGCCGCGCTCGTCGGAGTACTCCTCGACGATCCGGCGCCGAGCCGCGCGCGCTCCTTCGACGTCGCCCTGCTGCTCGAGGATCGCCGCGCGGGCCCCCAGGGCCCAGGCCGCCAATCGGGGTTCTCCGGAGGTGGACACGATCTCGGAGAGCCGCGCCGCCGCGCCCGCCAGGTCGCCCCGGGCCTGCAGCCGATCGATCTCGTCGGAGAGCACCCCGTGGAGCGCGGGCTCTGCCTCGGACTCCCGTGGGCGCGCCGCGGGTCCAGCGCCCAGCCACGCGCCGTCCCGGGCGAAGGCGATCGAGAGACCGCCCTGGTCGGGATCCGCCGCGGCCGCTTCGGCACCCGACGGGTCGGCCAGGGCCTCGAAACCGCGCTCCACCTCGAGCACGACGGCCCGCGCGATGGCCTCCACCTGCGAGGCATAGCGCGTGCGACCGCGCTCGCTCTCCTGGCTCAGGGATCGCAATCCCAGGAAGGCCAAGAGCAGCGTCGGCACGAGGAAGGCGGCCACGAGCGCCAGGGCCTGGAACCTGCGGGACACGGCGGGGAGCGTTGCCCGGATCGTGCCCGCGGTCAACCCAGGTCCCCCCGGGGAAGCCCAGCGGGGGATGAAAAATCGCTCGAAGGGCCTCCTCGGGGCTCTCCGTATGCCCCCGGTTGGGTTGCGACATTCCCTTCTGTCGCGGAGTCGCCAGGACCCTATCCTGGGGACGTCCGAGTGCCCGCACGGGGATCGTCCGCTGCCAAGCCTGGCCGCAGTCCCCGGCGGGGAGTTCCGTGCGCGGGGCGGACGCCTCGCGTGCCCACGACCCACGATTCCAATCCCATGCGAACACTACGACCGAGGGGCTGGTTCAGGCTCGCGCTGGCCGGCGCTGCCCTGTGCCTGGTCCCCCTGGCGCTCAGCGCCCAGGACGGCAAGCCGGTGGAACCGGCCCAGAAGCTCGAGCAGGTGAAGACGAGCTTCGAGGAGCGACGAAACGCGATCTACAAGGAGCTGCGCGCGGCCGAGACCGACGAGGACCGCGCCGGGCTCTTCGAAGAGCTCAAGGCCATTCAGAAGCAGGCCGTGCTCGACATGCGCGCCCTGGCCGAGGCCGCGGCCGGCACGGAAGTGGCCGCCGAGGCCTGGACCTTCGTGCTGGGCAACGCGCCGGACATTGGCAACAATGAACTGGCGGGCAAGGCCTTCGACACGCTGCTCAGTCAGCACCTGACCTCGCCGGTGTGGCAGGGGCTCTCCGGCATGTTCGCCTACCTGGCGGACGGCACGCTCTCCGCGGAGAAGTTCGAGAAGGGCATGACCACCCTGATGGAGAAGTCGCCCCAGAAGGGCGTCCAGGCGGGTGCCATGTTCGCCCTGGGCAAGGTGTGGGCCGAGCGCGCCGACCTGGGCAAGGAGGCCGAGGGCAAGGCCCTGCTCAAGCGCGTGCTCAAGGACTACGCGGGCGTCAAGGAAGCCGCGGATTCCGTGGCGGAAGCCGAGGGGACGCTGTTCGCGTTGGAGAACCTGAAGGTCGGCATGCCCTGCCCGGACTTCGAGGCGAGCGACGAGAACGGCGTGAAGTTCAAGCTCTCGGAGTACAAGGGCAAAGTCGTGCTGATCGACTTCTGGGGCTTTTGGTGAGGCCCCTGTGTGGCGATGCTGCCACACGAAAAGGCGCTCGTGAAGCGCCTCGCCAATGAGCCTTTCGCGCTGCTCGGGATGAACACGGACTCGGACACGGTCGAAAACCTGAGGAAGCGCTTCCAGACCGAAGGACTCACCTGGCGCCACGCCATGCTCGGCTCGCCGCAGAAGGCGGCCATCGCCAAGAAGTGGAACGTCCAGGGCTATCCGACGATGTACCTCGTCGACGCCAAGGGCGTGATCCGCAACTACTGGCTCGGCGGACCCAGCGAGGAGGAGCTCGACGGCGCCATCGACAAGCTGGTGGCGGAGGCCAAGGCCAAGTAGGCCGACGGGAATTCCCGTTCGAAAACGAACGCGCCCCGCGCAGCCCGACCGGCCGCGCGGGGCGCTCCCTTTCAGGGCCTCACAGCGCCGCGTCGGGCCCGATGTCCATGTGATCGAGGAAGGACTCGCGCTTCTTCTGCTCGCGCGTGGGCTGCAGCACCTGGGCCGCGTTCTTGAGCCCCAAGAGGAAGTCGTCGAGCATGCCGTAGCCCGAAACCACCGCGTGCTGGTACCACAGGAACGAGAGCTGGCTCACCTGGAACAGGCGGTTGTGGGGCAGCCGGATCAGGCGGCGCACCAGCGGAATGCCGCCGGGCAGGTAGACGGCGATGTTGAACAGCTTCTGCAGGTTGACCACCTCGCGGCGGTCGTCGCGCTTCATGTGGCTGTCGTGCTGAATCGACGGTCCGATGTCGCGCGAGAGGTCCACGCGGCCCAGGGCGTAGTCCTCCTGGCCCAGGACCGTGGAGCGGAAGGCGCGGTAGATCAGCACCGTGCAGCCGTTGGGCTTGATGCGCTTGTTGACGCGCACGGTCTCGAACATGTCGTCCAGGGTCTCCGCCGGCCCGCCCATGATGTTGTTGGTGCGGTAGGTCAGCTTGTGCTTCCGGAGCAGCGGCGGGATCTTGTAGACCACCTCGTCGGTGTAGCCCTTCTTGTAGATCTTGAGGCGCACGTGCTCGGAGCCCGATTCGAGGCCGAATTGCACCGACACGCAGCCGGCGCGCTTCAGGTTGACGATGTCCTGCTCGTCGAGGTGGTTGATGTTGACGTTGCAGGCGAAGGGCAGGCCCACTCGCACGGGCCACTTGTCCGCGAATTCCGACAGCCAGCCGCTCTCCATGTTGAGCGCCGCGTCGCCGAAATTGACCATGCGGAAGCCGGGATAGCGCGCGCGGATGTCGTTCATCTCCTCGCAGAGGTAGTCGACCGACTTCACGCGGTTGAACTTCTCGCCCTTCTTGCCGCTGATCCACTCCTTCTTCATCAGGCCGACCGAGCAGTACGTGCACGAATTCTGGCAGCCGCGGCTGGCGTGCACCTGCATCACGCGCTTGTTGCGCAGGAACGGGTACTTGTAAAAGGGATCGACGTCGGGAAACGGCAGGGAGTCCAAGTCCCCCACCACCGGTCGGATCGGGTTCTGCACGTGCACGCCGTTCGAATCACGGAAGCCCACGTTGGGGATGAACTCGATCGAGTTGTTCGACTCCCAGGCGTTGACGAGATCCAGGAGCGCGTATTCGGCCTCGGCCTTGATCGTGGCGTCGACGATGCCCACCTCGCCCAGGGGCTCGAGATCGTGGCTCGGGTGCGGCCCGCCCATGACGACCTTGAGGTGCGGCAGCGCCTGCTTCCAGCGCCGGATGTAGGGGTAGGGCCACTTCTCCTGGCCCGTGGTGGCGTAGATGCCGATCACGTCGGGCTCGAAGTCGAGCACCGACTGGTAGTAGTCCTGCTCCTCCGAGGTGATGAACGCGTCGGTGACGTGGCCGTGCTGACGCAGGGTCGCGGAGAGGACCTTGACGCCCTCGAACTCGTGGCAGGTGGTCAGGACGAAAGCTACGCGGGCCAAGGTGTGGACTCGGAAAGGGGTGCGAAGGGCGCGGGCCGCTCCAGTCTATACCCTACCGCGCGCGTGAGGTTGCGGGATCCGGGGTCGCGATCAGGGGTTCCGCCAGGCCTGCCGCCCCGGGGTGACGTGGGTTCGGCGGAGCGGCGCGAGGCCAGATCCGAGGTGCCGGGCTGGGCGGCTAGCAGCGCGTCCGCATGGGCTCGCGGTCGCGCTCCTGGGCCGCGGGCGAGGGGTAGCCCTTGGACTCCGCGTGGGCCCAGGTCTTGGCGATGTAGCTCGCCGCGTCGGGGGTCTTGCAGGCGGTGTCCCCGTGGTCCACCTCCACCACTCCGATGCGCTTCGCCGCCGCCGTGGCCTGCTTGCGCAGTCCGGCGCTGCGGCAGCCGATCTGGATCAGCGCCATGTTCATGGCCTCGCGCTCGGCATTGGGGGCCCCGTGGATCGACTTCTCGATGCGCGCGATCTGCTTCTCGAACCAATCGTCGGCGAGCGCTTCGTCCAAGCTGGCGAGGTGCCCCCCCAGGATCCAGCCCGCGGCCCGCAGCGCGTCGTCCTTGGACGACATCCACTCGCGCGCCTTGGCTGCGCCGAGGGGGCTCTCGGCCGCGAGCATGGCCACGTAGCCGCCGCAGGATCGCACGCGCATTTCACGGGCCCAGGCATCCAGCTCGTCGGACAGGACCTGAGCCGGATCGGCCACCTTGATCGCCAGCATGCGCGCGTCGTGGTTCTTCGTCTTCCACAGCGCCCGGGCGAGCGCGTGATCGACCTTGATGCGCTTCACCAGGACCTTCAGCGCGGCGAAGCTCGTGCCGAACATGGGCTCCTGGGCCCCGTGGCGCAGGTAGGTCTTGCGGGTCTGGGCGCTGCCCGCCTGCTCCAGGGCCGCCATGGCCTCCGCGAGGGTCATGGGCTTGGCGGCGGCCTTGGCGGGAGCCTTGGTGGGAGTCTTGGCGGGCGTCTTCTTGGGGGAGCGTGTGGTGGCCATTCCGCAAGCCTAGCGTGGGAGGCGAAAATTCACCTCGGGACGGCCCGCTGCCGGGCTCGGAGCGTCCCGCGGTCTAGGCCCCCACTACGAATTCCACGGCATTCGAGAGGGTCGAGGCGTCGGGCGCCGGGAAGCCGTTGTCCCTGCCCCAGAACTGGGCGTTCACGACCGTGCCTTGCACCCCGAGGAACGGGGCCGGCGAGCCGCCGAGGAGCCCGCGGGCGAAGGAGTTGAGGTCGATCACATAGGTGCCCGTGCAGTCGTTCGGCAGCGGATTGCCGCCGGAGTGAATCAGACTGGAGCGCTGGAGCGGCGCGCTCACACACAGGGTCCCACCCTGGAACGGAGTCGCGGCCCGGCCGGAGTTCCCGTAGAGCAAGAGGCCCGGCTTGACGTTGATGACCGCCTCCGCATGGAGCAGGAATCCGGACGAGGCCGTCGCGCTGGCAATGCCCAGGTACGCGATCGAGGGAATGCAGCCCAGGGAATTGGTCTTGGCCGTGCAGTAGACGGTCGACAGATCGCTGGTCTGCACGCCGCACACGTCGAACAGCATGTGCGAACTGGGAAATCCGATCGCCGCCACGTCCAGCGGTTCGGGAATGCCGCAGGCGGTCGAACTCAAGTAGGTCGGCGAACTTTGCCCCGCGGAGTTTCCTCCGTAGAAGAACCCGCTCTGGGTCGGCATGCCGTCGGGAAGCGCAAGTTCCAGCACCAGGTCATCGCCGCCGAAATTGCTGCAGTCCACCGGGGTGCTGAGCGCGTAGGTGAGGAGCCCCGCCACGGTGAAGTCCGGGATGAAGACCGCCTCGCTGCCCAACAGCACGAGTTCACTCCGCGGAGCAGGGTCTCCCGGAGTCGGGTCGCGCCACAGATTCAGGGTGGCGGTCTGCCCCTGCCCCCCGGGGCCGGAGAGGGCCTGGGCGACGCCAAAATTCACCTGCGTGACCGAGAAGTTGGCCTGCATCCCTCGCGCCGCGGGGTTGTAGCGACGCCAGAACGAATTGTCCGTGGTGACGGTCCCCGGAGGCCCATAGGCGCAAGAGACACCGATGGGCTGAACCATCACGTTGTCGGCGCTTTCCGACCAACAGAAGGACTGGGCCACGCCAAGGGGAGCCAGGATCAGGGCCAGGGCGGCCGTGCGGATCAGCGGCAGGGTCATGGGAGCCTCGGCCAGAACGGAGCCGGCCGCAAAGAGTGTGGGTGGACGGGAATGCCCCGGGCCATCTTCAGCCCAATCTGCCGGACCGGCCAGGGGCCAGTGGCGGAATCCGTTCCGTCCGCTCGCCCCGACTGCTGGCAGGGGAAAGGGCGGGGAGATCATTCGAACGCGCGATCGCTTCCGCCGAGCCGGCCCGTCGAATCCACGGAGCCTCCCCCGGGGCAGTCCCCGGGCGCCGCCCTGGGCGCCCCCGAGACTCGGGCCGGCCCACCGGTGGGACACCTGCTCCCCCTCGGGCGCACCTCCCCCTCCGCACCCTGCCGCGCGCGTGAGGTTGTAGGATGGCACCCCACGCCATGGTCCGCACCGCCCTCGTCCAGACCTACCACCCCTACACGCAGTTCACCCACGTCCACCCGCTCGGGATCATGATGATCGCGGCGCTGGCGCGGGAACGGCACCCGGACGTGCACATCCTCGACATGAAGGTCGAGGACTGGACGCCCACGCGCTGCGCGGACGAGTTGGAGCGCCTCAAACCCGACGTCGTGGGCCTGTCGGCCATGACCTACGAGGCGGGCTGCATGCACGAGCTCGCGCGCGAGATCAAGCGCCGACTCCCGGACGCCTTGGTGGTCTGCGGCGGGCCCCACCCCAGTGTCGCCGACGAGGACGTCATGAAGGACCCGGCGGTCGACTTCGTCGTGCGCGGCGAGGGCGAGATCACCTTCGCCGAGGTGCTCGACGGAATCGTCGCTGGCCGCAGCGACTGGAGCGACTGCGCCGGGATCAACTGGCGCCGCGCGGACGGCACGAGCGTGCGCAACGTGGACCGCCCGCCGCCCCAGGATCTCTCCCTGCTGCCCTTCCCCGCCTGGGACCTGATCGACCACGCCAAGTACCACCTCGTGCCGCGCGGCGGCGTGATCTACGCCCACAAGGAATTCGCGACGATGTTCTCGTCGCGCGCCTGCCCCTGGCGCTGCACGTACTGCCACAATTCGTACGGCAAGACCTTCCGCGAGCGCAGCGCGGAGCACGTGCTGGCCGAGATCGACCTCCTGGTGAAGCAGCACGGCGTGAAGGAGCTCGTCTTCATGGACGACATCTTCAACTTCAAGCCGGAGCGCGCCAAGAAGATCGCCCGCGGGCTGATCGAGCGCAACTACAAGCTCGCGCTGACCTTCCCCAATGGCTTCCGCGGCGACATCCTCGACGAGGAGCTGGTGCTGCTGCTCAAGCAGGCGGGCATGTACCGCTGCATGGTGGCGGTCGAGAGCGCCTCCCCGCGCATCCAGAAGGTGATGAAGAAGAACCTGAAGATCGACAAGGTCAAGAAGATCGTCGACTTCATCGCCGCCCAGGGCGTCATGGTGCACGGTGCCTTCATGCTGGGCTTTCCCACGGAGACCGAGGACGAGATGCGCGCCACGATCGACTGGGCCGCGGGCTCGTCGTTCCACACCGCGGCCTTCTTCCGCGTGATTCCATTCAAGGGCACCGAGTTGTTCACGCAGGTCGAGCACGCCGGCTTCGCGCTGCCGACCGACTGGTCGGCCTACGAACCCTACGAGACGAACATCAACCTCTCGACGGTCCCCGAGCAACGCATCTTCAAGCTGCGCAAGCAGGCCTACCGCCGCTTCTACTGGAACCCCGGCCGCATGTTCCGGATCTTCAGGCTGATCCCCAACAAGGCCACGATGATCCCCTTCCTGACGTTGCTCTTCGCGCGCCGGGCCTACGCGCGCTGACGGGCCGTTGCCGGCGAAAGGCGCGGGCGTAGGATGGGCGGCGGCCCATGCTCTCCGTCGTCCCCAAGCATCTCTTCTCCTGGGATTGCGACCTCTGCCAGGGCGAGACGCTCGTCGGCACGCTCGAACTTGCCCCGTGGAGCGAGAGCGCGGCGTTCCGTGCCCAGGGTCGCACCTGGCAGCTGGGCCGCGAGGGCTGGTTCCACGGCCGGTACTTCCTGCGCCAGAACGGCCGCACGCTGGCCACGGCGGAGAAGGAGAACATCCTGCTGCGCGAGTTCGAGGTGCGCTGCGACGCCGAGACGTACCAGTGGCACGCCCGGATGCCCTTGATGCGGGCCTTCGTCCTGGAGCAGGGGGGTGCCCAGGTCGGCAGCATGGTCCCCGAGGCGCTGTTCACGCGCCGGGCCGAGGTCCTGCTTCCCGAAGGGCTGTCGGTGGAGCGCAAGGCCTTCCTGATCTGGCTCGCACTGCTGATGTGGCGCCGCGAACACCGACGCGTCTGACCGCCCGAGCCTGGTCCCGCGCTACGCTGCCCCCCTCCCCATGGCGTCCCCGATCCGCCCTCGCTGGCAGCGCGCGTTCAGGAGCCCGTTCTTCTGGGCGCCATTCCTCCTGGCGCTCGTGTTTCACCCGGGCATTCCTCTGACGGCGCTGCTGTGGACGGACTTCGAGGCGATCCGCGAACACGCGCTGCAGAGCAGCGTGCGCGCGCGCCAGGTGGAACCGGGCGTGCTCGAGGTGGACTACCAGGTGGTGGTCATGCAGGCCCTGTTCGCCCGCGACACGGACGACGGCCGGCGCCACGCTCGGCTGCGGCTCCAGGACCTGCCGACCACCGAGCATGCGCTCACACCCGCTGCCCGATTCGTGGATCCCAGCACCCCAGTCCACCGTCCACAGGGCTTCCTCCCGGTGTACGACACCACCGCCCAGGTGCCCGCCTGGGTGCTGCCGGAGGAAGAGTGCATCCTGTTGCGCGAAGGTCCCCATTGGAAGCCCGCCAGTCCGGCGGCGGGGACGGATCCGCGGGTCGCGACCATGGACTTGGGGCTGTGGCGCGAGGGGCCGCTGCCCGGACGGACCGTGATCCGCATCGTGGGGACGCCGATCTGCCTCGCGGCCGACCTGTTCGGCCTGCCGCGCATCGCGCTGGCGGCCTTCGGATGGGGCCGGGCGATGCGCAGGATCCACTGAGAGGGGGCTCTCTCCGTGGCTCGAGACCACCGTCCGCGGGCCCGTCGGCTACACTGCGCCCATGGGTCGACAATGGCTGCAGAAGAAGCGGGACATCAACGCCAACAAACGCTCGAAGATCACGAGCAAGCTGGTGCGAGAAATCACCATCGCGGCCAAGTTGGGCGCCCCCGATCCCGGCATGAACGCGCGCCTGGCGGTGGCCGTCGAGGCCGCGCGCAAGCAGTCCGTGTCCAACGACGTGATCTCGCGCGCCATCAAGAAGGTGGCGGGCGGCGGTGACGGGGCGGCGGAGCTCGCCCTGGTCACCTACGAGGGCATGTCGCCCCAGGGCGTGCCCGTGATCATCGAGTGCCTGACCGACAACCGCAATCGCACGGCGCCCGACATGCGCGCGCTGTTCCGCGCGGGCCAGCTCGGCGCGAAGGTCATGTTCTTCTTCGACCACGTGGGGATCATCGAGGCGACCCACGCCACGGCGGGGCTCGACCTGGAAACCGTGGCGATCGAGGCGGGCGCCCAGGACTTCGAGGGCACCGAGGAGGGCGGCGGGGACGAGGACGAGGGCAGCGCGGCCCGCTTCTACACCGATCCCAAGGACCTCGATGCGGCGACGGCGCACCTGCGCGCCAACGGCTGGTCCGTGGTCCAGTCGGAAATGGGCTACCGGCCGAAGGAGCCCGCCAAGCTCGCCCCGGAGGTTCGTGAAGCCCACGAGGAGTTCCTCGAGACCATCGACGACCACGACGACTGCCACCGCATCTACACGGCCTGACGCGACGGACCCGAGCCCCCCCCTCTCCGGCGGCCTAGCGTGCTTCGGCGCTCCTGGGCGCGCCTTCCCACGCTCGCGCGCGCGACGGGAGTTTCTCAGCGCACGGCCAGTGTCCTGATCCAGAAGTACGCCGACAAACTCGGCCCGCCTGCGGCTTCCTGGCGGCGTTGCCGCTTCTCCTTGCGACGGCCGATTTCGACCACGCTCAGCTCCCTCTGCATGTTGCGCGAGGCCCTCGGACGGCCGGTGCTACGGTGCTTGCCGCTTCCGCGCGGGCGACCGGGACCACGGCGCCGGGGCACGGTCCGTCGACGCCCCCAGGCGCCGAATCACGGCAGGAAATCGACCCGGACCGCGCTGGTGAGGTTGGAGCCCTGGCCGCAAGGACCTTGGTTGTCGCGGAACCACGCCTGGAAATTCCAACTCGAGCCGGGCGTGATCCACCCGGTCGGACCGAACTGCTCGATCGAGCGTTTCGGAATGTTCGCGCCGAGCTCCAGGATCCCAAACGGAGCGGCCGATTGCCCCGGCTTGAAGCGGTAGATGTTTGCGCCGCCGATGCAAAGCTGGCCGTCACCCAGGGGGCTCATGGCGGTTCCGCCGCCCATCAGGAAGATCCCGATCGCCTGGGTCGGGAGCCAGGTTGCCTGAAGCCGAAGATCGGACGCCGAAAGGCTGCTCGAGCCCGAGGCGGAGAGAATGCCGCCCATGCCCCGCGACGTCTTGCACCCGCCGAAGTTGTCGTGGTTGCCGCAAGGTCCCGCCGAAGCGCAGGCACAGAACTGGACCGCTTCCGGGGCGAGTTCAAAGAGGTATGCCGATCCGGAGTTGCAGCCCGGATTGGTAGGGCAAGCCTCGTCGTCACCCCAGGAGCCGATCAGGGCGTGCCGGCCAGAAATCGCCACAGATCGGCTGAAACCGTGCCCAACTTTCCCATCGAGGGGGATCATCTTCGATGTCTGCTGCCAGGCGCCATGGACCCTCCTGAAGACGTAGGCAGAACCCGAGTTGTGGGCCGCATCACCGTCAGACGCGGCCGAGAATACTGCGAGCTCGCTGTCCAATTGCACCGACGCTCCGACGAGGTCCGTTTGCTGATTGTCCCACGGCCAGAGCTCCTGCGTCTCAACGAACTGTCCTCCCTGCCGAGTGAAGGCATACACGACTCCCGAGAGCTGCGGAGTGTGGTTGTGAGTCGGAGCTCCAACCAGGATGGAGTCGCCGTTGATCGCAACCGAAAAGCCAAAGAAATTCTGAGGGCCCGGGTCGCTGGCGATTAACTTCTGTGTTTGCACCCACGTTCCATTGGCCTGTCGCTCGAAGACGTACGCGGCTCCAGGATTGATGTCTGGGCCCCCATTGTCATGGGAGGGCGCTCCAACGACTAGGCGGTCACCGTCGATGGCCACGGCATCCCCAAAGGAGCCGTAGACCTCCGAGTCCGCGGCATACAACTTTGCCACCTCGATCCAGGACCCTCCCTGCAGCTCGAAGACGTAGGCGCTGCCGGCCGCGTAGGCCGCTGTGTGGTCGTCCCGTTCACCAATGACCAACCGATCACCACGCAGGGCGGCGCTCCATCCGAAGAACTTTTGATGGATCGAGGTGAAGTCGCTGGCCAGCAGTTTCTGGGTGTGGACCCAGGTCCCTCCCTGCAGGTGGTAGACGTGCGCCGAGCCGGGAACGTCGTACCCTCCCTGGGGGCGGTCGAACGGTGTGGTGGCCACCATCCAGTCACCCGATGCCGAGAGGGAATACCCGAGCATGGCACCGAACGCAGGGTCGCTCGCCTTGAGCTTTTGGGTGTTGACCCAGCCAGCGCCCGTGTCTCGATAGGCGTAGATCGCGCCTGATTGAGCCTGGACATCGTCGTCCTCCTTCGAGACGAAGGCCCAGCCGGGGATCAGGGCGACGCTGCTGCCAAAATAGTCGTTAGGCTGCATGTCCGGCGCCAGCAGTTTCTGCGTCATGACCTGGGCGCTGGCCGGGAAGGAAACGGCTGCGCCCACCGCAAGCAGAAGGAGGCTCCTGGCGGACTGGCTGGGCGTGATGGAAGCTCCGATCCAGGAGAGCACTCCTACATCGCCAGGGAGGTCGCATCGTTGAACACTCTCGGGAGTGACTGCTTGTCGTTTCATTTCTGCCTCCTACTGGACTCTCACGATGCACTGCTGACCGTGGCGCATCCCCGCAAGGTAGCCGACGTCGACTGACGCGGTGGGCACGAAGGACATGCCCCCCACGTGTGCATCCGTCTGGCTCTTGACTTCGATCCAGGTTCCGGAGGGGCGCTTCCAGGCACGCCCGCACATGCCGGCGACCCACACAGTTCCTCCAGGGGAGACCTCGACTTCATTCAAGATCTGAGCGGTCAGGTCCTCACCGGCCCGGCAGAGTTGGAAGCCGCCCGAGGGTGGTGCCACCTCGGTGAATGCGCCGAAGGTGCCACCCGCGAATACCGAGGTGAGGACCACGCCCTCGAGCACGCCCCCGACGTCCTTTTCGCCTACTGCCCACGCGACCGTGCCGGCGATGTCGACATCCGTCAGCTTGCGAACCACGACGTTCGGATCCAGGGGGATCGTCGACCAGGACACGACGCCGTTGACCTCACGGTATTGGTACACGGCCCCGCTTTCCGGCCCACTGGGCGACGGAATGGGGCGACGGCCAACCAGGAGCCCCGTCGCGGGGTCCTTGAAGGAGACCCCCTCGATGTTGAAGAGCTCAATGAAGGCAAAGGGCTCAGAATCCACCAAGGTCGACGTGGGTGGGGAGAGGTTCCATTGTGCCCCTCCGTCCGTCGAGTGCAGGACCATGCCGCCTTGGCCGACGGCCCAAAAGTTGTCTCCAGTGGCGGTCAGGCCCGACCACTCGACCTCGTTCAGTCGCTTGCCATCGATGAGGTTGGGGTCGCCGGTGATGGTGATGTTCTCCACCCAGGGGAAACCTCCGCTAGCCGTACGTCGGATCTTGGGCTGGGTCGTAGTGCTCCCGCTCGGAAGGAATGGATCCCCAACGGCGACACCAAACAACCCGGTCGGATCGAAACTGATCGCGTGCAGGGTCGGCTGCTGAACACTGGGCTGAGGGGCTTGATCATTCCAAGTGAAGCCGCCATCTGTCGATCGGGCGATGCGCGAGTGCTGCCCAACGTGCCAACCTTTGGACTCATCGGCAAAATAGACGTCCTTGATCCGATGGGGTTCTCCGACGATCGGGGCTGGGCCCTGAGCGGTCGGTCGCAGACCCGGGAAGTAGGTGTGCCCACCGTCAGTCGACTCGCGGAGAAGCCCGCCCATCCCTGTTGCGATGGCGATCGTCTGACCCGTGGCATTGGGGCCGGCCAGGGCCGCTCCGAGAAGCGGGAACTTCACCGAGCCCTGAGGCGTGGGAACCAAGGTCGTGAAGACGGAGCGGTCGAGCCACACGCCCGTCGCTGGATCGCGCACGAGCTGCTGACCGTTGTACCCGACCGCGATCGCGGAGTTGTCGCTCGACTGGATCGCCAGACCGTAGAGCGTCTTGAAGGACTGGAGTCGATAGGTGTTGGCGGGCGGATTGTAGCCCGGGCTGCTGGAGCAAGTTGCGTTGCAGCCTGGGCCCGAGCATGTGCACTCGTGGTACTCCTTGCACCAGGTCACGCCGTCATCGATGGAAGAGAGAACCAGTCCGCACTGGACACCTCTCCCGCCCGCCAAGAGCGCCAACTTCTGGGTGGGATGCCGGCTGATTTCCACGTCCCACGGTTCGAAGTCCGTGGTGAAGCTGGCTTCACAGCCGGTGAGCGCAATGCACGGGTAGTTCCCTGGGTTGCCAATGAGGTCGCGCAGGTAAAAGACTCGCTGCCAGACCTGCAACATGGGGTCCGTGCTTCTGAAGACATGCCCGGGCTGAATCACAGCCAATCCCATCCGGCCGCCCGGGTCGGTGGCTGTGGGCGGGCGCTCGACAATGTCGAGCGAATACCCCTCGTCGGTATGGCCCGGAAACCAGGGCTGGCCATTCTCGTTCAGCATGGCCACCGAAGTCCAAGTCGTGCCGCCGTCGCCTGAGTAGAGGACCTCCATCCTCTTGCCAATCGCCCAACCGTCCAGCGGGTTCAGGAAATGCACGTCATAGAGCTCGTCGTATACATTGGGGGCCAGGGCCACTTGTGCGCTGACGCTCCAGGTCACGCCCCCGTTCGTCGTATTCAGGACCCAGCCGTTGTTCCCGACCGCCCAACCGTATTGCTGGTTAGGCCCCAGCGGGAGGAAGTGAATGCGGTGCAGCGTGTCCTTGACCTCGGGCGGCGTCGTTTGGAACGACCAGACACCGTTCGAGGGGTTCCGGTATCGAATGCGCCCCCCATCCTCGGCCGTCCACGCCTCGAAGGTCCCCGAAGTAGTTTCGCGGACGAAGGGGTCGAATACGTATCCGCCCCAACGGTGCTCCGGAGCCTGAGGAGCTGCTGCAGCGCCGACCACAACGAGCCACTCGACGAGCAAGATGGCGGCGAAGGCGACGCGGAAAAAAGACCGGATCTGCATGAGAAATCTGCTTTCGGTTTCCCGGGAAAAGACAACCAACAGCACTCCGGTCTCCAGTGTGCAACCGCCCTTGTCGGTGGCCGAGGCTTGCCAACGACATTGCAGGGGCGGGGCGCGCACCGTGGCCGATGCCCCAACGCTACTCCCCCCAGGCTGAATGCACCAGCCATGGAATCCGTCACGCGTAAGCCCGTGCGAGGCACGCCAGGCTGGTAGTGCCAGCGGAGCTCGCAAAGTACTGCCTGGCAATCATTTACGCCACTGGCCCGAAACAGGAAGGTCGGCTGGCTGTGAGATTCCAGGTGAACCAAGTTTCGAGGGACGGCAGCTCCCACGCAGTTAGGGGACGTCAGTCGTTACGCACCTGGGTTTCTGGTTGTTGGATGCCTGGGGTCGGAGGGTAGGTGGGGCGAGGGGGGCGAGGGGGGCGAGGGGGCGAAGCCCCCTTTCCTGGAGCGGGGTCGCCGTGGCGATCCCGCCGCGCACGGCCAGAGTGACTCGCAGTGCACCATGCAATCTCTGTGCACCGGTCGCAGCAGGGCTACGTCGAAGGGTTCTGGAGGCAAGGGCCGCGAGAATTCGCGCTGTGCATCCCAGCCCGCGCGCACCGGCCCGCCTGTGGCAGGGAAGATCGTGCGCTCGCCCCGGCGGGCGATGCGCTCGCCGCACTTCTCCTGCAGGTCCTCGAGTCCTTCGAAGCGCGTGCCGAGCGGCGCCGCTCCCCGGGTCGGCTACCGGCCTGCCCGTAAAGGCCCGCGGGATCCCCGGGCCGCGGCTCCACGGATTCCCGAGCTTGAAAAGGAACTCCGCACCTCGCGGCAGACTCGACCGGGACTCCGGCCGGCGGGAACGGCCCCGGCGGGAGGGTGGCCCCGGCCCACGGGGAAGTTCTACGATCCCGTCATGAACCCTGCTCCTGATGGGCCCTTGGTCCTCCCGGCGCGTCCCCTGGACCGCTTCTGCGATCTCTACGAGGCGCTGCTCGCCGATCGGCCCTGGTGGCGGGGCCGCGAGATGCTGCGCTACTGCGCCCTGGCCCTGGTGACGATTCCCGGGGAGCCTCGGGAGATCGCGCTGCGGCTCGACCAGTTGACCGAGGAGCTCTCGGCCTCCACGCCCTGGTACAAGCGCTCGTCCGTGGGGACGATGCTCGCGGCGGAACTGTTGCGCAATGGGAGCAGCGCGCGGGAATTTCTGGCCGAGGTGGAGCGCGCGGCGGGACTGTTCCGGGCCCACTGGCGTTTCTCCGGCAGCACCTTCGAAGCCCTGGCGATCGAGGTCCTGCGCCGGAAAGCCCCGAACGGTCACGTGAGCGCGTCCCAGGTGGACCGCCTGGCCGCGATCTGGAAGGAGCTGAAGAGCTCCCACCCGGTCCTGACCTCGCGCTCCGATTGGCCCCTGTGCGCCCTGCTCTCTCGCACCGAGGCCGCGCCCAGCGCCATCGGGGAGCGCGTCGAGGCGCTGTACCAGACCCTCCACCGCCAGGGTGCCTCCCGGGGCGATCCCCTGCAAACCGCGGCGCAGATCCTGTATTTCCACGCCGACTCCACCGATTCGGTGGCCGCCAGGTTCCAGGCCCTGTACGCGGGGTTCAAGGCCTCGGGGATGTGGATGGGCAGCCACGACTACGAAGAGCTCGCGCTGCTTTCCTTCGCGCCCCAGGCCCCCGCGGAAGTCCTCGAGACCACGCTGCGGCACCGGGAGCGCATACGGGCCCTGCCCTCCGCGCCCGACAAGCAGACCTCCTTCACGTTGGCTTGCGGCACGGCGCTTCTGGAACTCTCCCGCGACGGCGCCAGGTTGTCGATGCTCTCGGAGGCCCAACTCCTGGTGAACATCCAGGCGATCCTCGCCGCCCAACAGGCCGCCGCGGTGGCGGCGAGTTCCGCGGCGAGCTGACCCTCACTCGCCGTCTTCGCGGGCTGAAACCCTCAGGTCCGCATCCACGGTCTCGACCCAGTTCTGCAGGAAGAAGCGCCGCCCGGGCTCCAGGATGCCCGTGGCCGGCCCCACCAGGGGCCGCAGGACCGTGGCCATCTGCAGGCCGGTGACGACGAAGATCAGGAGCCAGACCGCGGCCCAGTTGCTGCTGCGGGCGCGCCAGTGCCGCAGCCCCCGGGTCAGGACCCGGGCGGCGGCGACGATCGACATCAGCCAGGCCGCGAGGTGCACGAAGCCCGTGAAGGCCACCATGTTCGACGATTGGCTGAAGACCCAGGCGATGGGCGCGGCGCCGGCCAGGAAGACCGCGCCGAGCGCCAGCACGGCCGCCAGCATGCCGGCAACCTGGGAAGGGCCGGCATGGGCGCCGCTCAGACAGACCAGGATGTAGAGACTGGGGAAACAGATCACGGCGCAGCAGGCGAGCCCCAGGAGCAGCTTGAGCGGCACGGCCCACCACTGCATTCCGCCGGCGAAGCTGCCCATGACCAGGCCGTAGACCAGATGGCCGCCCAGGGCGAGCAGCACCAGGAAACCGAAGCAGCGCGCGGCCCCGGCCCCGTCGAAGCGCCGCAGGAGCCCCGTGGGGTCCCGCAGCAGCGGGTCGAGCACGGCATCCGGGGACATGGGCCGCGGGGGTGCGTCCCCTGGAGGCGGCGCAGGCCTGGGGAGTGCTCCCCTGGCCGACTCTCCCTGGGCCGGCGGGGGCCCCGGGGGTCCCTGAAGCATCGGGGGCATGGGGGGCATGGGGGGCACGGGAGGCACGGGGCCAGGAGATCCGGAGGCAGGGGGCGTGGACCCAGGCGTGGGCGGTTCGAGGTTGCTCATGCTGCGGACTCCTCAGAGTGTGCGGCCGCGGGGCCGGGCCATCCGGATCAGGGATTCGTAGAACGTGCCGTCGAAGGGGTCCTCCCGCAGGAACTCGACCTCGAGGCCCGGCGAGCCGAACCAGGGCCGAAGGTTCCAGGAAATCTGGGCGCCCACGATCAGGTGCACCGCGAGCCAGACGGCGGCGAGGCCCCCCGCGGCGGGTGTGCGCGGGCAGAGCTCCGCGAGCCAGCGCCGTTGGCGCCACAGGGCCAGACTGCCCGCGGCGGCCACGGCTCCCACGTGGGCGAACCCCAGCAGGTTGTGGCTGGACCAGGCCGCCGGCGACCAGGGCCCCGGCAGTGTGCGGTCGAAGAAGAGCAGCACGGGAGCCAGGGCGGCCAGCACCACGGAGGCGAAGGCGAAGGCGAGCAGCACGGCGCGCAGACACTCGCCCGGGTTCAAGTCGAGGCCGAGTCGCCGGGCCCACAGGGCATTCAGCAGCGTGCAGACCAGGGCGGTCGAAAGCAGCAGCAGGGGCAGCTTGAGGGCGCAGTAGCAAGCCTGCTCCGCCGCGCGCCAGGCGCCGATGGACGCGCCGTAGAACCCGCCGCACAGGACGATGGCGGCCAGGGAGCGCCCGAGGACCGGCCCACTTCCCACCCCGACTCGCCCCCGCGGGCCCGCTCGCCCCCGGGCGTCCGCGGGCCCCGGATCTCATCCCGGGACGCACCCTCGACGCCGCGCAGGAGCGCCACAAGCAGCGAGATCATGGACCGGCCCCCGGGCATGAAAAGAACTTTACGCCACAAAGCACAGGGGCGCAAGCCCCGTTTTTCCGGCGGGGTGTGGCAGCGGCTCGGGGGCCGGCGGCGGGCGTGGTCGGGCCTGGGCCCCCCTGGGCCAGGGGCGAAATCCCGGATTGCGCCTAGGATCCCGGTCCGTCGCGCATCTTCCTTCCGACGCCCCGTCGCGCGAACCCCAGCCATGTCGCCCACGATCCCCGCCGAGGAGTTCACCAGCCTGGTGCGCGCGCACCATGCCGAGGTCTACCGATCGGCGCGGCGGATCGTCGGCGACGACGCGAACGCCCTCGACGTGACTCAGCAGGTCTTCCTGCGGGTCCTCGAGGGCAAGGTCGCGCTGGGAGAAGCGCGCGACCGAGGCCGGCTCCTGTGTTGGCTGGCGGCGCGCACCGCGCTCGCCCACCGGCGTGGGGCGAGGACCCGCAGGGAACAGGAAGGAACCCACGCCATGGAACGACCGAACACGACCGGGGGCGCCGACGACGAGGCCCAGCGCGCGGAGGTGCGGGACGCACTGCAGAGACAGGTGGCCCTGCTGCCCGAGGAGCTGCGGACGGCCGTCGTGCTGCGCTTCCAGGAGCAATGGACCTTCGCCCAAATCGCGGACGAGCAGTCCATCAGCGAGCCGTCGGCCCACGACCGCGTGCGACGGGCTCTGGAACTCCTGCGGGGTCGACTGACCCAGACGGGATTCGCCGCCGTGGCGGGCGACGTGCCGGGACTGCTCCTGGAGGCCTCGCGGGCAACGCCGGCCGACGTGCCCGCCGGGCTGGAACCACGCCTGCTCTCGCTGCGGGCCCCCGCGGCGCTGGCGGCTTCGGCGAAGCTCGCCGCGGCGTCCCTGGCACTGGTGTCGGTGATCGCCGTGGCCGCCGCCGCGGCCTGGTGGCCCGAGTCCTCCGCCGGCGAGGGTGGCCGCGAATGGGCCGGCGCCGTGGTCTCCCCCACCGCTCCCGCGGCGACCGCCGCCGGGATCCCGGGGGGCCTTGGGACCGGAGGCCGGGCCGCGGTTGCCGTCGAGACGGCGTCCCCGGCGCGTCCCGGGGCCGGGGCCGGGGCCGGGGAGGGAAACACGCTCGACCCGGACGCGCCGGGCAAGGGCGTGCTCGCGGGCCGCTGCGTCGACGGCGATCGGGCCCCCATCGCGGGCGTGGTGGTCAGCGCCCTTTCCCTGCAGCACGAGGGCAAGTTCGCGCGCTTCGGCGCCTCGTGCGTGACCGGCCGCGACGGGCAGTTCGCGCTGGAACTGCCGGTGTCCCTGGAAACGGGCGAGGAGTACTCGCTTTCCACGCGCCATCCAGACTTCGTGCGGCACGAGCACCCCAAGGCCGTGGCGCGTCTCGGCGTCACCGTGGAGGTCGGCCCATTCGAGCTGCTCTCGAGCTCCCACGACGCCGCGGGCGAGTCGAGCCTCGAGGTCACCGTGCTCGACCCCGCGGGCCTGCCCGTGCCCCACGCGTCGGTCAGCTCCTGGCGGCCCGTGACGGGCGCGGACGGTGCTCCGACCGAGGAGCGCGAGGCCCACGGCGAGACGGATGCTTCCGGCCGGGCAGTGCTGGAACTCTCCCGGCTCGGCCGGAAGCGCCTGAACGTGGAGCCGCCGGCGGGCGAATGGGGACCCGCCTCCCTGGACTACGGCCTCGACAGCGCCGGCCGCCATGGGCGCACGATTCACCTGACGCCGGGACTCACGATCTCGGGCACGGTGATCGGCATCGGCGGCGAGGTGATCCACGGCCGGGGCGGCTTCGTGGCCGCGGTGGCCGAGGACGGCGCCCGCTGGATCCAGGCGGAAACCGACGACCGCGCGGGCACATTCGTGATTCCGGGCCTGGCGGACAGGAGCTACCGGATCGTGCGCGACGGCGACGAGTGGTCGCGGGTGGAACTTCCGGCCGTGCGCGCGGGCACCACGGGCCTCGTGCTGCAACTCAAGCGCGAGGACGACCCGCGCGACATCGGCGACCACCAGGCCGAGCTGCACGGCGAGGTGCGCGACGCGCGCACCGGGGAGATCCTGGACATCGGGGCCTTCGATGTCAGCGCGGTCTGGTTGGGCGACACGGGCGGCGCGGACTGGCGCGGCGACGTGCTGCCGGGCCTGGTCTTCCCGCGCCCCGTGCAAACGGCGATGTTCGGCGAGTACGTTCCGCCCAAGGCCTTCCACCTGGACGGCCTGCGGCCCGGCCGCTACGCCCTCAGCGCCCGGATGGGCTCCCGCGGCGAATACGGACCGGCGTTCCTCGGGCCCTTCGAACTGGGCGAACGCGACATCGTCTCCGGCCTGGTGATCGAGGTCACGGTCCCCGGGCTGGTGCACGGCGTGCTCACGGACCCCGAGGGTCGGCCCCTGGCCGGCGGCTTCGTGCGCCTGACGGGCTTCGGTCCCCTCTCCCGCGCCCGCGACGTCCAGTGCGACGCCGAGCTGCGGGCCACCCGCGGACGCGGCGCCATCGGCGTGTGGGACGACGTGCGCGTGGACGAAGAGGGCCGCTTCGAGTTCCCCTGCCTGCCCGCCGGCCTCGGCGTGCGCTTCGCCCTGCACCACCCCGACTTCGAGTTCGCGTACAGCGGCGCGGTCGAACCGCGGGCGGGCGAGAGCCTCGACCTCGGGTCGCTGGCGCTGGGCCCGCGGCGGTAGTTGCCTTGGCGCCCGCCGGTCCCCACCATGGGGGAATGGTGGGCCACGGACGGGCGGTCGAGCGGGAGCAAGACGCGGCAGAGCTTCGTCGCGAGGCCCGGGCGTAACCGCGGATCACGATGCTGGCCCGCCTGCGTTTCCTGGTCCTCTACCTCGTCTTCTGGCTGGCCTACTTCGTGGCGGCCCGGGGGTTGTTCCTGGGCTACCACCACGCCCGCGCGGCCGAGCTGGACGGCGGCACGCTGCTGGGGACCTTCGTGCACGGCTTCCGGCTGGACCTCGCCACGGCGACCTTCGCCACGGCGCTGCCGGTGTTCGCGGTGGCGCTTTCCACCGTGTTCCCGCCCCGGCGCGTGGCCTGGGTCGTGGGCCTCTACACGCTGCTGCTGCTGGGGCTCCTGTCGTTCATGCTCGCGGGCGACATGGAGCTCTACCGCACCTGGGGCGCCCGGCTCGACGGCACGGTGCTCACCTATCTTCGGACGCCCAGCAAGGCCTACGCGTCCTCGGCCGCCTCGCCCCTGGGGCTGCTCTCGGTCCTGGGCCTGCTGCTGTTTTCGCTGTCGGCCTTCGTCTACCTGCGCTGGATGTGGCGCAGCGTGGCGCGCTTCCCCGAGGCGAAGCCGATCACCGGCCTCCCGGTGTTCCTGGCCTCGCTGCCCTTGGTGATCGCGGCGCGCGGCGGCCTGCAGCTCAGCCCGCTCAACCTGAGCAGCGCCTACTTCTCGCGCGAGCCCTTCGCCAACCACGCGGCGATCAACGCCATCTGGAACTTCATGGACTCGGTCTACGCCGCCAAGCACGGCGACGAGGCCCGCTACGCGCTGACCGGCGACGACGAGGCCCGGGCCACCGTCGCGCAGCTCCTGCCTCCGTTGTCGCCGCCGCGCAAGCTCTTGCGCCTCGATCGGCCCAACGTGATCCTGGTGATCTGGGAGGCCTGCACCGCCAAGGTCATGGCCCGCACGGGGGGCAGGTCGGGCGTGCTGCCCCACCTGGAGCGCCTGTCCCACGAGGGCGTGCTCTTCGACCGCCTCTACGCCTCCGGAGGGCGCAGCGACAAGGGGCTCGTGGCGCTGCAGAGCGGCTTCCCCGCCCAGCCGCGCAGCTCGGTGATGCGCGTGCCGACGAAGACCGCCCGGCTGCCGATCCTCTCCAGGAGCTTCGCCGCCGCGGGCTACTCCACCGGCTACTTCTACGGCGGGGAGCTCGAGTTCGCCAACATGCGCTCCTACGTCGTCCACGGCCAGTTCGACACGGTGCTGGCCAAGCAGGACTTCGACCCCAAGTTCTGGAATTCGAAGTGGGGCGCCCACGACGAGGTCGTGCTCGACGCGCTCTTGGAGGGATGCAAGCGCGCGCGGACGCCCTTCTTCAACGTGACCTTCACGCTCTCCTCCCACGAACCCTACGAGATTCCCGGCCCCCCGACGTTTCCCGGCGACGGCGAAGTGGACAAGTTCCTGAACGCCATGGCCTACACCGACCGCTGCGTGGCCGACTTCGTGGAGCGCGCGAAGCAGGAGCCGTGGTGGAACGACACGCTGATCGTGATCGTCGCCGACCACGGCCATCGGCTGCCCCAGGTGCCCGGTCACATCGGCCGCAGCGCACCCGAGGACTACCACGTGCCCATGGTCTGGCTCGGGGGCGCGCTGGCGGTCCAGGGCGAGGTGATCTCGACCATCGGCTCCCACGCCGACCTGCCCAACACGCTGCTCTCGCAGCTGGGTCTGTCCACGCAGGCCTACGGGTTCGGCAAGGACCTGCTGGCGCCCGACGTGGTGCCCTTTGCCCACTACTCCTTCACCGACGGCTTCGGCTTCGTGACGCCGGCGGGCATCGCCGTGTGGGACAACGTCGGGGCGGAGCAAATCGACCGCCGCGGCAATCCGGGGGAGCGCGAGCTCACCTGCGGCAAGGCCTTCCAGCAGCAGGTCGAGCGCGCGTTCATCGACCTGTGAACGCGGCGAGCGCCCGGGTCCCCGCGCAGGACCCTGGGCGCCCCGGGACTCAGCGCGAGCCGGGCTCGCCGCGCGGCGGCATGCTGCGGAGGCGCGCCCACTCTTCCAGATCGCGGCCCAGGGGCTCGCCGCCGAGCCAGCGGTGGAACCAGTCCACGTGGGCGCCGTAGTAGAAGAGCATCTCCTGCCAGCCCGGCCAGTGGCCCGCGTTGGGGAAGACCACCAGACGCGAAGGCACGCCGCGCTCCTGCAGCGCGGTGAAGTACTGCAGGCTTTGGGTGTAGGGCACGCGGAAGTCCAGCTCGCCGGTGATCACCAGGGCCGGCGTCTTGAACTTCTCGACGAAGTTCGACGGTGACCACTTCTCGAACTGCGAACTGTTCCAGGGCGCGCCCCCCAGGTCGCGCTTGGGAAACCACAGCTCTTCCGTGGCGCCGTAGAACGAGCGCAGGTCGTAGAGGCCCATCATGGCCGCCTGGCACTTGAAGCGCTCGGTGTGGCCCTGCATCCACATCATCATGTAGCCGCCGTAGGACCAGCCCATGGCGCCCATGCGATCCGGATCGACGTAGGGGAGCGCCGCCAGGGCGTCCGTGACCTTCATCAGGTCCTCGTACACGCGGCCGCCCCAGTCACTGCCGATGTCGTCGCAGAAGCTCTGGCCGTAGCCGGTGGAGCCGGTGGGATTCGCCAGGGCCACGACGTAGCCCTTGCCGCCGTAGACCTGCCAATCGCCGCGGAAGGCGTCGGCCCATTGGGACTGCGGGCCGCCGTGGACGTTGAGGATCAGCGGGTATTTCTTGTTGGGATCGAAGCCGTGGGGCGTGATCACGAAGGTGTGGATCTGCTTGCCGCCCGCGCCGTCGATCCACATTTCCTGGGGCTTGCGCAGGTCGATCTCGTTCTCGTACGCCGCGTTGAACGAGGTGAGCCGCACGGCCACGCTGGAGGCGCGGGCCTTGAGGAACAGCTCGTGGGGCTCGGCAATGGCGCGGCGCGCGTAGACCAGGGAGCCGTCGTCCCCGAGCAGCTCCCAGGCGTCGATCTGGGCGTGCTGGTGGACCTGCTCGGGCTTCCCGCCCTCCAGGGCCACGCGGTAGATCGGCGTGCGGCCCTTGACCTCGGCCTGGAAGTAGAGCGCCTTGCCGTCCTTGGCCCAGCGGAAGTCGGTCAGCTGCTCGTCGAAGCCCTCGCGCGAGGTCAAGTGGCGCACGGCCCCGCTCGACAGGTCCAGCACGGCGAGGCGCTTCAGGTCCGACTCGTACCCGGCCTGGGCCTGGCTCAGGAACGCCAGCGACTTGCCGTCGGGGGAGTACAGCGGCTGGCCGTCCCAGCCTTCGCAGGCGTCGGTGAGATTTCTGGGCGACGCGGGCTCGTCGAGCGCGACGAGCCACAGGTCGGAATTGGTCGACAGGGCCTGGTCCTTGTCGCGATTCGACATGAACACGAAGCCGGTGCCGTCGGGCGCGAAGTCGTAGGCCCGGCCGCCGCCGAGCATGAACGGCGGCGAGTCGAAGCCGCCCGGAGTGAGGTCGCGCTCCACGGCGCCCGTCCGGGCGTCCACCAGGAGCACGTGCGAGACCTTGCCCTCGTCCCAGCTGGTCCAATGGCGGTAGAGCAGCGAATCGGCCAGGTGCACGTCGAGCTTGCCCTTCTCGCGCGCCTCGTCGCGGGCCGCCTGGAGCGCGCCGTCGACGGCCAGGTCGGGCCAGAGTTCGCTGGTGACCGCGATCCAGCGCCCGTCGCGGGAGAACACCGGGTTCTCGACGCCGGGCGCGTAGTGGGTCAGGGCGCGCGCCTCGCCGCCGTCCACGGGGAGCGTCCACAGCTGGCTCGAGCCGCTGCGGTTGGAGACGAACAGAATCGACTTGCCGTCGGGCGCGAAGCGCGGATCGGTGTCCATCTTGCGCGCCGAGGTGAGCTGCCGCTCGCTCTTGCCGTCGACGCCGATGGACCAGATCTCGCTCCAGGCGCTGCCGGCCGCGACGTCGTAGCGCCGCACCGCGAACACCACGGACTTGCCGTCGGGTGAAAGCGCGGGAGAGTTGACCTGGGCGACGCCGTAGACGTCGGGCAGGTCGAAGGCCCGCTTGTCGGCAACGGCGAGGGTGGGAAGAACGAGGGCCAGGGCGAGGATCTGCATCCCCCGCATCCTACTGAAGCGCGGCGGCGGTGTCCGATACCGGCGGAGCCTCCGGGCGGCTCCTCAGCGCCTGGAGCGTTTCGATCCTGTACGGCCTCCGGCCAGCATCCTCTCCAGGCGGTCGAGGCCCTGGTTCATGTTGTCCATGGTGGGTCCGAAGGAGAAGCGCATCCACTGGTGGTAGGGCGACCGGCCGCGGCGGCGCTTGCCGGGGTTCACGTCGAAGAACTCCCCGGGCACGGTGAGCACCTTGTGCTCCAGGGCCCGCCGGAAGAAGGTCATGGCGTCGTTGAAGGGCGGCGCGAGCTCCTCCAGGGAGCACCAGCAGTAGAACGTGCCCTCCGGCTCCTTCGCGAAGCGGATGCCCATGGACTTCAGACGCTCGACCATCACGTTGCGCTTGGCGGCGAACACCTGACGCAGGGCGCGGGTCTCTTGGTCGGCCCGTTCGGGCTCCAGGACCTGCAGGGCGGCGCGCTGGGCGATGCGCGACGGACCGCCGTCGATGGAGCTGGCCACGCGCGCCAGGGTCTCCATCATCGGCGACGGCCCCACGGCCCAGCCCACGCGCCAGCCGGGGTAGCGAAAACTCTTGGTCAGGCCGTCGATCAGGACCACGGGCTCGTGCTCCACGTCCTCCACGTGGGCCGCGCCGCTGACCGGGCCTTTGCCCGGAGCGCCCTTCGGCGTGTAGATGAAGTGGCTGTAGAACTCGTCGAGCAGCAGCGTCAACGAGCGCTCGCGGGCCAGCGCCACCAGGGCGGCCAACTCCTTGCCCTGGATCACGTTGCCCGTGGGATTGCAGGGGTTCGAGAGCAGGATTGCGCCCAGCCCCGAATGCTCCACTTCGCGCGCGAGGCGCGACACCGGCACCTGGAAGCCGTCCTCGGGCCGCCCCCGCAGCGGAATCGGGGAGATGCGCGAGAGGTGCAGCGCCAGCATGTCCTCGTAGGCGGTGTAGTCCGGCAACGGGTAGCCGATCTGCGTCTCGCCCAGGGCCGCCACCGCGCGCGTCAACGCGAGCCTCCCGCCCTGGGCCACGCACACGTTGGCCGCGGTGTACTGGGAGCGCTTGCCCTTCCTGAACAGCCGGTTGTAGTGGGCGGCGATCCGCTCGCGCAGTTCCGGCGTGCCTCCCAGGGGACCGTAGGCGTGGTCCTCGGGCCGGATCTCCACCGAGGCGATGCGCGGCGGCGCGCCGGCCATCTCCCCCACCTCGGGCTGGCCCTGGCCCAGGTTCGACCAGTCGGGGTGTCCGTTCGTGAAGCCCAGCTTGGAGGCCTCGTGGACCACGAAAATCACGCCCATGAAAGGGACGTCGCGCAGGGCGTGGCGGGGAACTTCGGGGACTTGTTGCTTCACGGGGATTCGCGGGGGTGCAAAAAGGAACGGGGCGGGCTCAGTGGATCGAACGGATGCGGTCCCCGTCCACGGCGGCGTGGAAGGCGCGCGCCAGGCCCGAGGGTTCGGCCAGTTGCTTCACGAAGGCCCGGTCGTCGCGCTCGAGCATGCGCAGCACGCGCACGCCCGAGGCGTCGCAGGCATCGAGCTTGGCCTGGCCCTTCTCCAATCGCGGCCGGCCGAGAATGCGCAACTGGACTTCGCCGCCGGAAGCGGGAGCCTGGGAGAGCCCCTCCGCGCCCGACCCGAGCGCCACGTAGGAGTAGGGCACGCTGCGCAGGTCGATCGAAAGCCGCCGCGAGAATTCGCGCCAGGCGGCGGTGGTGAACACCTCGGGATCGGGGGCGGCGAAGAAGTGGCACCAATCGCGCTCGCGGCCGGCCGCGAAAAGCCCGCAGGCCTCGCTGTGGGTGCAAGGGCCGAGCACCACGCGCGGCAGACCCCCGGGTCCGGGCTCGAGGAGCAGCTCGTCGCGCAGGCGCCCCAGGTCGCGGGACACCGTGCGCAGGCCGGGCTCCACGAAGATCACCGCGCGCGCGCGCCGCGCCTCGGCCGCGAGGGCCGCGCGGCCCGCGCCGTCCAGTTCGCCCAGCACGTGGCTCGAGAGCAGCAGATCCACGGTCTCCCCGGGGGTCTCCCCGGGGGTCTCCCCGGGGGTCTCTCCCCGGGCCCCGGCAGGCGCGTTTCCACGGTCGTTCCCGGCGCTTCGCGCGCCAGGGCGTCGGCGGCGAACGCCACCGCGTCGCGCGAGCGATCGAACAGGAAATACCGCGCGGCGCCGGCTCGCGCGCCCGCGGCGCGGGCATGCTCACGGGCGGCAATGCCGCTGCCGCAACCCCAATCCAGGATCGTCCGCGCCTCGGGCATCCGTCCGCGCGCCTCGAGTTCGGACCAGACCGCGCGCCACTTCCAGGCGATGCGACGGCCGAAGGTGCCGTCGTAGAGTTCACACAGGCGCCTGTCGGACCAGTAGTCGGGGCCGGCGCCCTGCGGGGCGAGAAAGCGCTCGCGCAGCTCCCGCAGCCGAGCCCATTCCGCCTCCTCGACGTGCATCAGTGCTCGCCGAAGGTGCGATCGAAGCCGGCGGCCAGTTCGTCCTTCTCGGCCGGACTGAGGCGCGCCTTGGGGTGCAGCCAGACGTAGGGCGAGAGCGGCATCTCGCCCGAGAGCAATTCGTCAGCGCAATCCTCGGCGTGGCGCTGGGTCCGGTCGAACAGGGAGAAGTTGAGGTGCTCGCGGCCCTCGTCCACGTCGTGCTGCACGAGCCAGGACACGGGCGCCACGCGGGAGTACCAGGGCCATTCCGTCAGGTTCGAATGGCAGTCGAAGCAGGCGCGCAGGGCCAGCTCGCGGGTGCGGGGGGAGTCCCACTGGGGCTCCACGTTGCCCGGGGGCGCTTCGTGGTCGCGGCCGTAGGGCCACAGCTGGATCAGGCCGAACAGGACCAGCAGGCCGTACCCGATCCGCTTGAGGATGAGCTTCATGCGCACCGGATCTTACCCGGCGCGCGAAGCCGGCTCTACGCCGCCGGCCCCTTGTAGGCGGACCAGTTGTCCCGTTCCGCCGAGGCGCCGCGCTTGGTGCGTTGGACCCGCAGGGCCGATTCCAGCATGTCGGGGGTCAAAAGCCGCATCTGCAGCAACGCCTCCCCCAGGCGCTGGCCGGTCTTCTGCTGCACCTTCACGGCTCCCTCCACCTGCTCCGGCGTCAGCATGGTCATGCGCACCAGCAGTTCCCCGAGGCGCTGGCCGTCGCGCAGGGCGAGCTTCAGGTCGCTGACCTTCATCTTCAGGTTGGTCTTGGCCATGGGAGGCTTGGGCTCGTCGCGGAACACGACTTCCTTGGAGACGTGCTCGGCGATCTCGATCACCAGACTGCGCAGGACCTCCTCGTTCATGGCTTCGCCCTTGTAGGCAGAGCCCGCGAGCCGCTCGCCCAGGGAGGCAAGCAGCACCACGGACGATTGGTCCGAATGGGCCATCTCGTCGCGAAGGGTCTGAAACTGGCGCTGGGCCTCGATCATGGACGAGTGGTCCATGGCGCTGTTCTTGCTGGTCACCTGGGTGAGCAGTTCGACGGCGCGGCGAATCTCTGTCTTCTGCTTGCTCGTATAGACCATGGGAGGTGCGGCGGGTTCCGGGGGGAGGTGAGGCTTATCGGCGGGCAGCACGCCGGAATTGACCCCCACCTGGACCGCGGGGCGCGCCATGCCCCACATCTGGAACAGAGCCCCCATGGCTCCCGGCGCGTCCCATCCCGGGCCGCGGGACCCGGGGGGCCCAGGCCGGTTTCGGGCGGCCCTGGCCCTTCGATAGGCTGACGGCCCGTCCTGGGGCGGCCCCGGGCGCAGATGACGAAACTGTTCCTCACGGGCCTGTTGCTGGGCTGGTCCATCGCCTGGCCGCCGGGCCCGATCAACGCGGAGATGCTGCGCCGGGGGCTCGCCCGGGGCTTCGCCTCCGCCTGGGCCGTGGGCTTGGGTGCCTGTTGCGCCGACTTTCTATGGGCGCTGGCCGTGGCCCTGGCGGCCGGGCGGCTCACCGAGAGCGCGCCGCTGGAGCGGGTGCTTTCCTGCGTCAGCGTCGCGCTGCTCGCGTTCCTCGCGTTCACGTTCCTGCGCGGTGCCTGGCGGGGCCTAGCAGCCAGGCGCCGGGGGGAAGCCCCGCCCGAGCCCAGGCGCCTCCAGAGCGCCCGCGGCGGTTGGCTCCTGGGCTTCACCCTGGCCCTGGCGAGCCCCTGGAACATCGCCTTCTGGCTGGCGGTGTTCGGCCGGGGGGGCCAGCCCACGGACCTGTGGTCGTCCCTGGTCACGGCCTCCGGCGTGGTGCTCGGGGCGGCCGGCTGGAGCCTGTTCCTGTGCGCGGCGGTGCGCGCCGGAGCCCGCTTCGCGACCCCCGCCTGGCAGATCGCGACCCAGGCCCTGACGGGGCTCGTGATGCTGGCGTTCGCCGGAGAGGGCCTGCTGCGGCTCGCGCGCCCCTGGTTCGAAGCCGGGCCCTCCGGGCAGTAGCTTGGCCCCATGCGCAAGCTGCGACTGCGGCTCTCACCCCGCTGGCCGGGGGGTCTGGCGCCCACCCTGCTGCTCTCCGCGTTCTCCCTGAACGTGCTCGCGCTCACCCTGCCGTTCATGGACCTGCGCAAGGGGCTCTCCACCAGCCCCTACAGCTTGCGCGCCTCGGTGGAGTACCTCTGGGACTCGGGCCTGTTCGTGCTCGCCGTGGTGGTGGTCGCGTTCTCGGTGCTGTTTCCCTTCGTCAAGCTCTCGGTGATGGCCGCGATCCTGCTGGGCCTCGTCCCTGAATCCCGGGAGCGGCGCGCGCTGGAGTTCGTCGAGCGCTACGGCAAGTGGTCCATGCTTGACGTGTTCCTGGTCTGCATCATGCTGGCCCTGGCCAACGACCAGTTCTTCATCGACGTCGAGCCGCGCCGGGGTCTGTTGTGCTTCACCGCGGCGATCCTCACGAGCATGCTGGCCAGCGGGCACATGCTGGCGCGGGTCCAGCGGCGGGCCCCGCGGCCCCTGGCGCCCCTGGAGCCGTCGCGCTGGCGCACCCTCGGACAGGTGGGCCTGTTCGCGCTGCTGGCGGCGGTCTTGACCGTGCCCTTCCTGGAGATCGACGACTGGCGCCTCGACGACCACCCGGTGAGCATCCTCTCCACCATCGAGGGCCTGTGGCTCAGCGGCGCGCGCACGCTGGCGGTGCTGACGGCCCTGTTCCTCGCCGTCGCGCCCCTCTCGGTCCACGGGCTCATGATCGCGATCTCGCGCCGGGCGAGGCGGGACCCCGAGTCCGCGGGCCTGCGGGCCGGGGCCCAGACCGCGCGCCACTGGGCCATGCTCGACGTGTTCGCCCTGGCCCTGGGGATCTTCCTGGTGGAAGGTCGCGAATTCGTGCGCACGGACCTTTCCTGGGGCGCCTTCCTGCTGGCCCTGATGCTCCTGTTCTATTGGCCCCTGTCCAACTGGCTGGGCCGCCGCCTCTGATTCACAGGGCGAGGCGGCGCACCTCCCGCGCGCAGCCCCAAGAAAGCGTCACGCCGGCGCCGCCGTGGCCGTAGTTGTGGATCACGCGGCCGGCGGGAAGACGCTCGACTTCCAGGCGCACGCTGGGACGGCCGGGCCGCAGGCCCACCAGGAGGCCGAGCACTTCGGCGCCGAGGACCGCGGGAGCGAGTTCCGCGGTGCGCCGCAGGATGTCCGCGCTCTCCTCGGGGTCCGGGGCCAGGGAGTCGACGCCGTCGCCGCGGGTCCCGCCCAGCACGCAATCCTGGGAGCGCGGGATCACGTAGGTGGCCCCCCCGTCCAACCCATGGGAAACGGCGAAGGTGCCCTGGGCGCCGCGCGCGACCCGCAGGATCTGGCCTCGAATCGGGAAGACGCTGGGATCCCGGGCCAGCTCCCGCGCGCCGAGCCCGGCGCAGTCGATCACCAGGGGCGAGCGCGCCAGGGCCTGTTCCAAGCCGGCAAAGTCCGCCGTCTCGATCCGGCCGCCGCGCGCGCGAAAGCGCGCCATGAGCCAGGGAAGGTACAGGGACGTCTCCACCAGGGGCGCCTCGAAGACGATGCCGGCGGGGAAGCCGGGCCGCAGCTCCTCGGGCCGCGCGGGGCGCGCGCCGGGCAGGCTCAGGAGCCACGCCGGCTGCCGGCCGCCCGGCGGCACCAGTTCGATGCCCCGGCACAGGACCACGCCGCTCGCGGGATCGAGCGCGTGCTCGCGGAACACGCCCAGGCTCTCCATGGCCCAGGGGAGGCAGCGCTCCGGCGGAAGGACCGCGTAGGGGTACCAGAAGGCCGCGGCCACGTTGGAAACGGTCGCCGGGGGCAGCTCCCGGGCGGCGATGGTCACTTCCACGCCGGCCGCCTGGAGTTCCAGGGCGCTGGTGAGGCCGATCACGCCGCAGCCGACCACGAGCGCGGGAAATGGGGCGGGACGGGCCATGGCTCAGCGGGTGAAGAGGTGGTCGGATTCCTTGGACCAGACCATGTGGCGGTAGAGGGGCACCAACCGAACCAGCTCGGCCAGGAGCCGCGCCGGGACGTCGGGCGCGAGCACCGGCCCGCGGGCTCCCCGGGGGGCGGGAATTCGCTGCTCGATGGTCAGGGAGTGGTCGCCGGGCTTGTAGTACCGCAGGTACTCCTCGATGCGGTCGCGGTCGAGCTTTCCGCACACCCACTCGCCCTTCCAGTCGTCCATGCGCAGGCGGTACCCCGGCAGGGCATTGAGCAGCCGGATCCAGGTCGCGGTGCCCTCCTGCTTGAGCCGATTCAGCAGGTTCTGCCCGTCGTACCAGGCGTCCTTGTGGACCCGCAGGCTCACCTCGAGGAACTCCTCCTCCAGGGCCACGCACAGGTAGGCGTTGCGGTAGGCCGCGTCCAGGTCCTTGGCGAGCTCCGGGCCGATGACGCGCTTGAGACGCGTCTTCTCCGGCTTGCCCCGGCAAAGGTAGGCCCACAGTCGGCGCACGCGCATGTGGTTGAAGGCGTGGGGCTGGTGCAGGCTGGTGCGCTGGGAGAGCTCCAGCTCTCCGCCGGTCGCCGCGCCGATGGCCGCCGTGGCCGCCTTGGCGATGGCCCCGAGCTTGCGTCTCGTCGAGAGCCGCCGGTCGTTGTATTGGGGATCGCGCCCCAGGCTCTCCCCCAGGGCATGGAAATCCCCTTCCTCGAAAGCCGCCATCTCCCCCAGGGGGGCGGGTTCCTCGCTCGCCTGCGCCTGCATCACGGGGGACGATACGCAAGCGCCGTCCCCGGGGCGAGGGCCGGAAGTGGGGATCGGGCCTCCAGATCGCGGCGCGGAGGCAGTAGATTGCCCCGCCTGTCGTCCGATAGGAGGGCGTGCCTCCCCCGAGCGCGCATCCTGAGCCTCGCGTTGGACGACCCGCGTCCATGAAGTTCGCGCATTTCACATTCGATCCGGTGAAGGACCTGCTCGGCGAGGGACCGCTGAGCGAGGTCTATCGCGCCCTGGACGAGACACTGGAGCGCACCGTGGCGCTCAAGATCCTGCGCGCCCACGTGGAGATCGACCCGGAGGCGGACAAACGCTTCGAGCGCGAGGCGCGCCACACCTCCCGGCTGATCCACCCCAACATCGCCACGATCTACGAGTACGGCTCGGCCTCGGGCCGCTCGTTCATCGCCATGGAGTATCTCCAGGGCCGCACCCTGGACAAGATCATCCGCGACGGGCAAGTGGGCGCCGAGGAAGGACTGCGCATCGCGCTGCAGCTCACCAGCGCGCTGGCCCTGGTGCACAAGAACGGCCTGATCCACCGCGACCTGAAGCCCGCCAACGTCATGGTCCTGGACGACGGGACGGTCAAGCTCCTGGACTTCGGCATCGCTCGCGCCAACGGCGAGGCCACGATCACCCAACACGGCATGCTGGTGGGCACGGTGCTCTACATGTCGCCCGAGCAGGTGCGCGGCGAGGACCTCGCCCCGCGTTCGGACGTCTTCTCCCTGGGCGCCATGCTCTACCACGCCCTCTCGGGACAACTGCCGTTCCCCGGCAATTCGTTCCCCGAGGTGTGCATGGCGATCCTCGACGGCAAGCCGCGGCCCCTGGGCCAAATGCGCCGCGGCCTGCCCGCGGGCATCGAGGCCTTCGTCATGCGCTGCCTGTCCACCCGTCCCGAGGAGCGCTACGCCGACGCCGAGGTGGCCCACGGCGTGCTGATGGCCTTCTCCGACTCGGCGGCCTCGGGATCGAGCACGGCGATTTCGGCCACGTTCCTCTCGGGCGTGCTGGCCGTGCCCCCGTTCACCGCCCCCGGCTCCGACGAGCGCTCCAGCGCCGTGGCCTCGTCCATGCGCAAGGACATCGCCGCCGAGCTGGCGCGCTCGGGCATGTCGGTGACCTTCAGCGACCACGAGCCCGTGGGCCCGGAGACCTCGAGCGACTTCGTCCTGCACGGCGCCCTGCGCCTGGAAGCGTCGCGCGGCACCCTGGAAATCGTGCTCGATCGCCGCCGTGGCGCGGGCGCGGGCGAAACCGCCGAGGTGTGGCGCGAGCGCATCGAGCAGGAGGACTCCGACGAATGGTCCCTCCAGGCGCGACTGGTGCGCGGTGCCGTGCGCAGCCTGCGCCGCCAACTGGCGGAGCACAGCCTCAAGCCGGCGATGGAGCCCGCGGTGCGCGATGCCGAGGGGGCCAATCTCCAGGCCCGCAAGGCCCACGAGGTGCTGCACCGGGGCATGACCAAGCACCTGATGGCGTCGATCTCGATGTTCCGGCGCGCGCTCGAGCTCGACTCGCACTGCGCGGTGGCCTACGCGGGGCTCGCCGAGGGCCTGGTGCGCAAGTACCTCTATTGGGATGGGGACGAGTCGTTCCTGGCCGAGGCCCGCGACCAGGCGCGCCGCGCCCTGGCCTCCGATCCGGCCTGCGCCGAAGCCCACACGGCCATCGGCTTCGCCTACCACCTGACGAATCACCCGATCGACGCCCAACGGGAATATCGACTGGCGATCCAGCTGCGCAACGACGAATGGCTGGCCCATCGCCTGCTGGGGGCCCTGCTGTCACGGGAGGGGAACTACAAAGCCGCCTCACCGCTCCTGCAGCGCGCCATCGGGCTGCGGCCCACCTACATCAGCACCTACGACCACCTGTACCACGTGCTGCAGCGTCTCGATCGCTACGAGGAAGCCATCGGCATCGCCGACCGCGGAATCGCCATGGCCCGCAAGCAAATCCAGCGCGTGCCCGACGACCAGGACGCGCGCGTGCACATGGCGACGCTGCTCGCGCGCCTCGGCCAGCGCGACGAGGCCCTGGACCTGCTCGCCAGGGCCCAGGAGATCGGACCCAAGGACGGCTTCACCGCCTTCCACGTGGCCACGGTGCACGCGATTCTGGGCAACCCCATGGAATCCCTCGCCGCCCTGGAACAGGCCCAGGCCCGCGGCTACTTCGTGCGCGCCGAGCACCGCAATCCGGAGTTCGACCCCCTGCGCGGCATGGCCCAGTTCCAGTCGCTCGGGAACTGAGCGAACTCTCAGCGGTCGGGCGCGACGTCCGCGGGGGCGCTCCCCGAGTCCGCGGCGTACCCCAGCAGGAGAGATCCGCCCGCTGCGGGCCCGGTGACCCCGACGCCACGGGCGCCCCAGGGGCCGTCGGGCCGGGAGTCGTGCCGACGGAAGCGCGCAAAGGCTCCGCTGCGGGAACGCCGGGACGGCGGTCCACGTCGGCCCGATCGGCCGGGGAGCGCGAGTTCGTGGAGCGGCTCGGGCTGAGCATCAGGATCCCGAGCACGACGATCAGGCAGGCCAGGGCGGTGGTGAACCAGCGCTCGATGGGCAGCAGGACCGCCGGAGCGGGCGGGTTTTGGCGAGTCATGGGATTGGGGCGGGGCAAGGACCGCGTGGAGGACCCTGAATCCGGTGGGAAGTCCGGACGCTGGGAAGTGGGCCGACCACCTGTCGTGAGGCTGAATTACAGCCCCTGGCCGCGAATTTGCACAGGCCCTGGCGAGGACGGAGCGGGTCCTGGGCCGCCGGCGGCCCCCCGGACCGCGCGGGGCGCTGGCGGCGGCAGCCAGGGGTCCAGCTCATCTCCTGCTCCCCGGATTCGCCGCCTGAGCACGCGGCGGGCCACGGATCAGGGCTCCTTGCCCGCCCTGGATGGGGCCTTGGCACGTCCAGGGCCCATGCCGGGGCCCCCGCGGGCCCCCTGTCGATCCCCGATCGGAGCAACGCTTTTGGCCGTCGCGGGCTGGGCCGGACGCCGAGGGCCCGAGAATCAGCGAAAACCCGGGCCCCACGGCCAACGGTGCCTGCTCCGCCGTTGTGGCGCTGGGTGTGCGCACTTAGCAGTCCGTTGAAGGAGTCCCGTGGCGAGGCGAAGCGCGCGGTCGCGACGCAAGGAGGGCGACGAAGGGACGGCAGAGGCGGCCTTCTTGGCCGCTGAGCACGGCCCGACGAGCCCGACGCAGCAGCGCGACTGCACGCGAAGCCGCAGTAGGGACTTTTTCAACGGGCTGCTAGACTGTTCCGCCCTCGAAATCGCCGGTGGCAGTCCCGGCGGCCGCAATGGGGCACCATGGAGTTTCCCCTCGTCATTCTCGACACCGAGACGGCCACGCTCAGCGGGGCTCCTCACCTCTTGGAACTCGGCGCCGTGCTGGTCCAGGACGGCGAGGTCGTGGACCGCTTCGAGGCCTTCGTGCGCCCCGAGGTGCCGATCGCGCCCGAGGCCACGGAATTCCACGGCATCGACGAGGCCATGGTGCGCGACGCCGAGCCCGCCGCCGTGGTCCTGGAGCGCTTCCGCGACTGGGCCGGAGACCGGCCCCTGGTGGCCCACAACGCGGACTTCGATGCCCGCGTGCTGGCCTTCGAATACGCCCGCGCGCGGCTGGCCCCCCCTCCGGGTTGGCTGATCGACACGCTCAAGCTCTCGCGCCGACTGATCCCTGAGTCCCCCGACCACAAGCTCGCCACGCTGTGCGAGCATCTGGGCCTGGAAGAGGGCCTGCACCACCGCGCGCTGGCCGACGCCGTGTGGTGCTGGAAGGTGCTCGAGGCCTGCGCCCTGCGCATGCAACCGCCGCCCGCGAGCGCCGTGCAGCTGGTCCAGGCCTGCGGCCAGCCGGTGACGCTGATCCTCGCCGCCCCGCGCGTGCGGGGACTGCTCAAGCCGCGCCATCGCTCCCTGGAACACGCCTGCCGCGAGCGCGAACCCGTCACGTTGATCTACGGCGACGAAACCGCCTCGCCCGTCCCCCTTTCCGTCCTGCCGCGCGTGCTGTACGACCAGGGCGACCGAAGCTACCTCGAAGCCGAATGCCTCCGTTCGGGCACGATCAAGACCTACCGGCTGGATCGCGTCCACCAAGTCCGCACGAGCCCATGAAAAATCCCGGCATCCGCAACATTGCGATCATCGCCCACGTCGACCACGGCAAAACCACCCTGGTGGACGCCATGTTCAAGTTCGCGGGCACCTTCCGCGCCAACCAGAAGGTCGAGACCTGCGTGATGGACTCCGACGCGCAGGAGCGCGAACGGGGCATCACGATCCTGGCCAAGAACACCGCGATCCAGTATCTGGGCACGCGCATCAACGTGGTGGACACGCCGGGACACGCCGACTTCGGCGGGCAGGTGGAGCGCACGCTGACCATGGCCGACGCGGTGCTCCTGCTCGTGGACAGCCACGAGGGCCCCATGCCCCAGACGCGCTTCGTGCTGCGCAAGGCCTTCGAGCACGGGCTCAAGGTGCTGGTGATGATCAACAAGATCGACCGGCCGGACCAGCGCGCCGACGCGGTGCTGGACGAGATTTTCGACCTGTTCGTGGACCTGGGCGCCGACGCCACGCAACTGGACTTCCCCGTGGTCTACGGTTCCGGCCGCTCGGGTTTCGCGGTGCTCGACCCCAAGGACGAGCAGAAGGACATGCAGCCCCTGTTCGACATGATCCTGCGCGAAGTGCCCGTGCCGGACGTGGACGCCACGGCTCCGCTGCAGTTCCAGGCTTCGACCCTGGACCACGACGACTTCATGGGGCGCATCGCCATCGGTCGCGTGCAGCGCGGCACGCTCAAGGCCGGCATGCGCGTGGCGATCGCCCACCCCGATCGCTCGAAGCCGGTGTCCGCGGCCATCAAGCAGTTGATGCGCATCGAGGGCCTCAACCGCGTGCAGGTGGAGGAAGTGCTGGCGGGCGACATCGCCATCGTCGGCGGCCTGGAGGAAATCAAGATCGGCGACACGGTGTGCCCCCCGGACGCGGTCGATCCGCTGCCGGCGATCCACCTCGAGGAGCCGACGATCTCGATGAACTTCTTCGTCAACAACTCGCCCTTCGCCGGCAAGGAGGGCCAATTCGTCACCAGCCGCCAGATCCTGGCGCGGCTCGAGCTGGCCACCCTGCGCGACGTGGCCCTGCAGCTGCACGAGACCGACAGCCCCGACACCTTCGAGGTCAAGGGCCGCGGCGTGATGCACCTGGGCGTGCTGGTGGAGAACATGCGCCGCGAGGGCTTCGAATTCGCCGTGGGCAAGCCCCAGGTGATCGTCAAGCGCGTCGAGGGCAAGCTCTGCGAGCCCATCGAGCGCACCACGATCGAGGTGCCCAGCGAGAGCGCCGGCAAGATCATCGAGTACCTCGGCAAGCGCCGCGGCGAGATGACCCACATGGAGCCCTTCGGCCTGCACACGCGCCTGGAGTTCCTGGTGCCCTCGCGCGGCCTGATCGGCGCCCGCACGGCGATGATGACCCTCTCGCGGGGCGAGGCGATCCTGGCCCACGTGTTCGAGTCCTGGCAGCCCGATCAGGGGCCGATTCCGCGCCGGGTCAACGGCGTGCTGATCTCCGACCGCGCGGGCGACACGGTGCCCTACGGCATGTTCGGTCTCTTGGACCGCGGCGAGTTCTTCGTGGACCCCGGCACACCGGTGTACCCGGGCATGATCGTCGGCGAGCACTGCAAGGACTCGGACCTGGAAGTCAACGTTTGCCGCGAGAAGAAGCTCACGAACATCCGCTCGGCGGGCAAGGACGACAACGTCAAGCTGCCGCCCCCCCACGTGATGTCCCTGGAGGAGAGCCTGGAGTACCTGGAGGACGACGAGTTGCTCGAGGTGACGCCCAAGTCCCTGCGCCTGCGCAAGCGCCTGCTCTCGGAGAACGAGCGCAAGAAGGCCGGGCGCTCGGAGCGCCGCACGACCCTCTCCAACTCCGAGCAGTAGGGCGAGGGGGCCAAGCGCACGGCCCATGAAAGCAGATCGGGCGGCCTCGGATTGCTCCGAGGCCGCCCGATGTCGTCTCGGGTCACCCGATCAGCCGAGCCGGCCGGGCGACCCTGTCCGAATCACGCGCCGATGGTCCACTCCAGACCGTCGGACAGCGTGGCGTTGTCCGGGGCGGCGAAGCCGTTGTCACGGCCCCAGAACTGCCCGTCGACCACGGTGCCCGGAACGACCAGGAAGGTCGCCGGGGTACCGCCCAGGGCGCCCACCGCGAAGGCGTTGACGTCGATCGAGTACACGCCCGAGCAGTCGTTCGGCGGAGGATTGCCGCCCGAATTCAGGGGAATCGAGCGACGGATCGGGGTGTTGATGCAGCGCAGGCCGCCCACGAAGGGCACCGCCGCCTGACCGCCGTTGGTGTAGATCAGGAGCCCCGGCTTGTTGTTGATCACGTTCGAGCCGCTGACGGTGAAGCCCGAGCCCGAGGTGGCGCTGGCGAGACCGGTCGAGGAGATCGAAGGCGTGCAGCCCAGGGAGTTGATCTTCGCCGTGCAGTAGACGACCGGCGACGGGATGCTGCCGTGGATCTTCACGGCCTTGGGCAGCAGCGGGTCGCCGCTGGCGGCGTAGCCGCCGACCTTCGGCTTCATCGTCGGGTCACCGAAGGCGGGATCCCCCAGGGAGTTGGTGCCGCCGCCTTGTCCGAACTCGACGTCGTTGGCGTTGGCGATTGAGCCCCAGTTCTTGTAGCCGATGGTCGCCGAGCCACCGTCGTTCTGGTACAGGCTCGCGCCGTACAGCGTGTCGTTGTAGACGAACTCCACCAGCGGGAGCTGCGAGGCGATCGTGACGCCTCCGTAGACCACCATCTGGTACTGGACGGTGCCCGTGCCCGCGGCGTTGAAATGGTCCTCGTTGGACCACTGGATGATCAGGTTGCCGCCGATCACCTGCCAGTCGAGCGCGTTGGCGCCCTGGCCGCTGCTGGGCGTGTTGTCATCCCACAGCGGGCAAACGTAGGAGCAGCCGGCCGTCAGGCCGCCGTTGCCGTCCGCCGCGCCGTTCGCCGCCACCATCGCGCCGAAGTCGTTGCGGTTGATGTAGCCGACGTTGTCCAACGCGGTGCTGTTGGTCCACAGGACGGAACCGTTGTTGCCGATGCGGATGTCGCCCAACGGCAGGAGTTCGTTGCCGGCGAATCCGGCACCGGAGAGCGCGGCCGAGGTCACGGTGTGCTCGGAGTCATCGGTCGCGGTGCCGGGCGACGTGCCGGTCGCGGAGATGTCCGTGAACGCCGTGGTGGACGGGCTGATCGAGATCTGCGCCGAGGAGGTCGCGGCGAGGACGGCGACCGCCGAGAGGGCGGGGACGAATGTGAGTTTCATGTGTGGTATGGGGATCCTGAAAGTGCTTCCTGAGGTGTGCGGGGCGCATGCCACCGCCCAGTCAATATTCCACCAAGAATGACCGTTTGGAAAGATTCGGGTCCTGGAATCGGGCCCAGGCCCGCGCCGCGGGTCCGGGGCGGCCTTTGGATCGCGCCGGGCAGGGCCCCCGGGCCCTCCCCAGGCAGCGCCTGAAGCCCCACAGGGCATCCTGGCCGCAGAAGTCCCTGGGGGGGGCCGAGCACAAAAAAAGGGGCGGCCCCGGCATCGCCAGGGCCGCCCCCGCTCATGGCCCGATCAAGGTCGACCGGGTGCTCAGGCGCCGATCAGGGCCCGACGGTCCACTCGAGGCCGTTGGAGAGCGTCGAGTTGTTGGGTGCCGGGATGCCGTTGTCGCGCCCCCAGCACTGGGCGTCGATCACGGTGCCCGCCACGGTCAGGTACGCCTGCGGGGTGCCGCCGAGGGCGCCGACCGCGAACGCATTGAAGTCGAGCTGGTAGTTGCCCGAGCAGTCGTTCGGCGGAGGATTGCCCAGCGAGCTCATCGGCACCGAGCGGCGAACCGGGCCGGAGATGCAAAGAAGCCCGCCCTGGAACGGCGTCGCGGCGCGTCCCGTGTTGGAGTACAGGTACAGACCCGGCTTGTTGTTGATCACGTTGACCGTGGACAGGGTGAAGCCCGAGCCCGAGGTCGCCGACGACGTGCCGCTGCTCGTCAGGCTCGGCGTGCAGCTCAGCGAATTGACCTTCGCCGTGCAGTACGCCGTGCTGCCGCCCGCGCAGTCGATGATGTTGACGTCGAAGCGCGTCAGGTTGCCGAAGTCGCCGCCGGCGAGGTCGGAGATGATCAGGTTCCAGGTGCCGTTGGCATCCTCGCCCGAGAAGGCGTCCAGGTCGCCGTCCGGACGCAGGTCCGGGGCCACCACGAGGTTCGTGAACACGTAGGTGCCGATCGGATTCGGGGAATCCTTTCGGAACAGCGTGCCGTTGAACACGTCGTTGGCGCCGCCGCCGCGGCGGTTGGAAAGCGTCACGGTCGTGCCGGCGGGCGACTGCAGGTCGATCTGCAGGTCACCGTTGAAGGTGTGCGTGATTTCCACGAACGCCTCGGCGCGAGCGAAGTTCGTCGACGCGCCGCCGATCACCAGGGGGACGGTCGTGACGGTGAGGTCCGGCACCGGGACGGCGAGCGGGCCGCTGGAGTAGGACGTCGGGGAGCCGAGGCTCGGCGGAATGCTCACGATCGCGCCGTCGGTGATCGAGAGCGACCAGGAGTTCAGGGTTCCCGTGTCGCCACCGGCGTCGTCGGTGATCGTCAGGGTCCAGACGCCGTTGGGATTCTCGCCGCGGAAGGCGCCGTTGAAGGACGTTTCCGGGCGCAGGTCGGGGGCCGCCACGCCGGTCGTGTAGGCGTAGGTCGTGACCGAGTTCAGCGACTCGTCGTCGAACAGGGTGCCCGCGAAGACGTCGACATTGCCGCCGCCGTTGTCCGAGGACACGTCCGCGACGGTGCCCGCCGGCGAGGTCAGGCTGATGTCCATGTCGGCCGCGAATGTGTGCGTGATGTTCACCGTCAGGTCGACGTCGAAGGTCTGGGTGCCGAGGCCGCCGACCGTGATGGTGTCGAAGACCGTCGCCACATCGAGGATCGCGACCGGCGTGGTCGTCGAGGCCGTGGTCACGGTGCTGCCGGGCGTGCCCGCATCGAGCGCGCCGCAAACGCCCGGGATCGAGTAGGGCGGCGCGACGACGTTGTAGCCGCCGGCCGGGGCCTGGGGAGCCAGGACGGGCCCCGCGAGACCCTGCATCAGCAGGGCCGCGCGCTGCTTCAACTTCGCGGCCAGGGCCGGGTTCGTGGCGACCAGTTGGTTGACTTGGGCCTCGAGGCGCGCGACCTCGGCCAGCACGTCCTTGGACTGCGCCAGCGCGGAGGAGGACAGGGCGAAGGTCGCCATGCCCAGGCAAAGAATCAGCTTGGAATTCATGAAGTGATGGGATCCTGAGGAGAGGGGACGGAGGGTGCGCCGTCGGCCCCTGAGATACGGCCGCGACGACACCCGGACAGTGAAGCATGCCCCAAGATCCCTGGTTGCGCCACGTGGTCCTTGGTGCGTAGACGGCTACGCACGCGGCGTGGGGTCCGACGTTTCAGGGCAGCACGCGATTCGCGCCAGATTTCGAGCGCACGCTTCCGCGAGCTGCGCGTCGTGACAGATTCGTCAAGTCCGGTTTTCTTGCCCCCCCACGCACCTCAGCACCGGGAACCAAAAGGAATGGGGCGGCCCCGGATCACCGGGACCGCCCCATGAAATCCTCGCCGATCCCGTGGGAGCGGCTTCAAGGACGATCGCTCAGGGAGCGATGGTCCACTCCACGCCGTTGGAGAGCGTCGAGTTGTTGGGGAACGGAATGCCGTTGTCGCGTCCCCAGCACTGGGCGTCGATCACGTTGCCCGCGACCGTCAGGTACGCCTGGGGCGTGCCGCCGAGCAGCCCGTGGGCGAAGGCGTTGAAGTCCATCTGGTAGTTGCCCGAGCAATCGTTCGGCGGAGGGTTGCCGAAGGAGTTCATGGGCACCGAGCGACGCACCGGCCCGGCGACGCACAGGAGCCCGCCCTGGAAGGGCGTCGCGGCGCGGCCGTTGTTGGTGTACAGGTACAGACCCGGCTTGTTGTTGATCACGTTGACGGTCGACAGCGTGAAGCCCGAGGTGGCGCTGGCCGAGGCGGTCCCCGTGCTGGTCAGCGAGGGCGTGCAACCCAGCGAATTGGTCTTCGCCGTGCAGTAGGTGGCGCCGCCGCCGCAGTCGAGCAGCCTGAGGTCCCAGCGGGTCAGGTTCCCGGTGTCCTGGCCTGCCAGGTCGGCGATGATCAGGTTCCAGGTGCCGTTGGCGTTCTCACTCGCGAAACCGTCCATGTCGCCGTCGGTGCCCAGGTCCGGGGCCACCACCAGGTTCGTGAACACGTAGGAGGCGATGGGATTCGGCGAGTCCTTACGGAACAGGGTTCCATTGAACACGTCGTCGTTCGCCCCGCCACGGCGGTTGGACACGTTGACGATCGTGCCAGCAGGCGATTGCACGTCGATCTGCAGGTCGCCGTTGAACGTGTGCGTGATCTCGACGAACACTTCGACGCGCGCGATGTTCGACGTGGCGCCGCTGACGAGCAGCGGGATCGTCGTGGTGGTCAAGTCGGGCAGCGGGATGGCCACCGGGCCGGTGGAGAACACCGCCGGCGAGCCGCCGAAAGTCGGCGGAATGCTCACGATGACGCCGTCGGTCACCGACAGCGACCAGGAGTTCAGGGTGCCGATGTCCGCGCCGACGTCGTCGGTGACGCTCAGGGTCCAGGTGCCGTTGGGGTTCTCGCCGCGAAGGGTCGCGTTGAAGCTCACTTCCGGTTGCAGGTCCGGAGCGGCGACGCCGTTGGTGTAGATGTACGTCGTGACCTGGTTGAGCGACTCGTCGTCGAACAGGGTTCCGGCGAACACGTCGTCATTCGCCGCGCCGTTGTCCGAGGTGACGTCGACGATCGTCCCGGCGGGCGAGGTCAGCGTGATGTCCAGGTCGCCGGCGTAGGTGTGCGTGATGTTGAGCAGCAGGTCGACGTCGAAGGTCTGGGTGCCGAGTCCGCCGATCACGACGGAATCGGTGATCGTGCTCACATCGGGAATCGCGATCGGCGTGGCCGTCGAGGCCACGGTCAGCGTGGTGCCCGGGGTGCCCGAGTCGAAGGCTCCGCAGACGCCGGTGATCGAGTACGGCGGCGCGACGACGTTGTAGCCGCCGGTGACCGGAGCCTGGGTGCTGTACAACTGCTGAAGCAGGTCCGCGGCGCGCGCCTTGAGCTTGGTCGCCAGGGCCGGGTGGGTGGCCATCAACTGGCCTGCCTGCTGCTCGAGGCGCGCCACGTCGGCGAGCACATCCTTCGATTGGGCCAAGGCGGAGGAGGACACGGCGAAGGTCGCCATGGCCGTACAGAAAGCTTGCGTGAAATTCATGGGGATTGAGGCTTGGGTGCGGAACGGGGACGGGGAGGGGCTGGCGCAGTGCGCTTGGGTCCCCCCAGGGAGGGGTAGACCCCACCTGAACCTGATGAGTTTGCACCAGGATCCCCGGGACCGCTACGACGTTGCCACGTCCTTGAAGGGTCCCCGAATCGAGCCGGCGCCCCCGGAGGCCTGCCGAACAGGGAAAATCCGGGACAGGCGCCGGGCCACGCTCCCCCGCCGGGCGCGGGTCCCTGGGCCCCGGGGTCCCCTGGATCGGGTGCCGGAGGCCGGCGGCTGCCCCCCCCCTTCCTCCAAGACAAGCGGGGCGACCCCGGGATCGCCGGGGTCGCCCCAAAGTACCGCAAGGGTGCGCTGAAAAGGGCGCCCGGGCATGGCCCGGGAGGCCCCGGTCCAGTCAGGGCACGACCGTCCACTCGGCGCCGTTGGAGAGCGTCGAGTTGTTGGGGAAGGGGCTGCCATTGTCGCGGCCCCAGCACTGGGCGTTCACCATCGTGCCGATCACCGTCAGGAAGGGCTCGGGCGCGCCGCCCAGGAGACCCTGACCGAAGGCGCTGAAGTCCAACTGGTAGTCGCCCGAGCAATCGTTCGGCGGAGGGTTGCCGGAAGAATTCAGGGCCACCGAGCGGCGCACCGGCCCGGCCACGCACAACGTGCCGCCCTGGAAGGGCGTGTTGGCGCGACCGTTGTTGGTGTAGAGGTACAGGCCCGGCTTGTTGTTGATCACGTTGACCGTGGACAGCACGAACCCCGAGGTCGCCGAGGCGGAGGGCGTGCCCGTGGCCGTCAGCGACGGCGTGCAACCGAGGGAATTCACCTTCGCCACGCAGTAGGTCGTGGCCCCGCCGCAATCGAGCAGCGCGATGTCCCAGCGGGTCAAGTTGCCGAAGTCCTGCGCGGCCTGGTCCTGGACGATCAGGTTCCAGGTGCCGTTGGCGTTCTCCCCGGCAAATCCGTCGAGGTCACCCTCCGGGCGCAGGTCGGGCGCCGCGACGCCGTTCGAGAACACGTACGAGGCGATCGGGTTGGGCGAGTTCTTGCGGAACAGGGTGCCGTTGAACACGTCGGCATTGAAGTCGCCGCGGTTCTGGGACAGGTTGATGATCGTGCCGGTCGGCGACTGGACGTCGATCTGGAGGTCGGCACAGAACGAGTGAGTCAACTCGACGAAAACCTCCACGCGGGCGAGATTCGAGGTGGCCCCGGAGACCGTGATCGGAATGATCGCGGTGGCCACGTCCGGCAGCGGGATCGAGACCGGGCCGGTGGAGAACACGGCCGGGGCTCCGGTGGCCGGCGGGACGCTCACGAACGTGCCGTCCGTGACGTCCAGGGACCAGGAGTTGAGCGTCCCCACGTCGAGGCCGGCCTGGTCGGTGATGGACAGGGTCCACGAACCGTTGGGGTTCTCGCCCCGCAGCGTGTCGTTGAGGCTCTGCTCCGGTTGCAGATCCGGCACGGCCACTCCGCTCGTGTAGGGGTACGAGACCACGCTGTTCAGGGACTGATCGTCGAACAGCGTGCCGGCGAAGATGTCGACCTCACCGGCTCCGTTGCTGTTGGAGATGGTCACGACCGTGCCTGCGGGCGAGGTCAGTTCGATCAGCAGGTCGCCATTCCACGTGTGAGTGATGTTGACATGGAGATCGACGTCGAAGAGCTGGGTCCCGAGACCGCCCACCACGATCGAGTCCGTGATCTGGGCCAGGTCAGGGATCGGAATCGGCGTCGCGGTCGAGGCCACGCCGAGGGTCGTGCCGGGAGCGCCGGACTCGAAGGCTCCGCAAACCCCATTGATGGTGTACGGAGGCGCCACGACGCTGTAGCCGCCGGCGGGCGCCTGGGGCGCCTGAACGGGCCCATGCAGCACGCGCAGCAGGTCCGCGCGCTGCAGCTTGAGCTTGGTGGCCAGAGCCGGATCGGAGGCGGCGACCCGATGGATCTGCGCGGCGAGCCGCGCGATCTCGGAGTGCAGGTCCTTGGATTGGGCGGTGGCTGTGGACGAGAGCGCGAGCGCGGCCAGGGCCGCGATGAGACGGGTCTTGGTGTTCATGGAATGTGGCGGAGGTGCGGGAACGAGGCAGCACGGCCGAAAAAAAAGGCCGGCCCTGCCGACGCACCTGAATGCTCCATTGTGCACGAGATTCGGGGCTTCCTCTCGGCCCTGGCCGGTCCAGCCGCCGGATTCCCCCCCCACCGGCCGGCGTAGGGCCGGCGACCCCGGGGGCGCCCTGGGGGCCACGCTACGATGGCACTCCATGCTCCCCATGCTGCTGTGCCTGTGGCTCCCCCCCGCGACCCAGTCCCCGGCCGCCGCCGATCCCCTGGGGGCGGCCCAGGAGGCGATGGCCGCGGTGCGCCAGGCGTCCCTGCGCTACGCCCTGACTTCAACTTTGGAAAACGCCTCCTGCGAGATCCGTGTCGACTACGTGGCGCCGGACCGCGTGCGCATCGATCGCACCGCCGGGGGCGCGACCAGCTCCATGTGGCTCGTGGACGGGGTCTTCGCCGTCTCCAGCGCGGAGGGGCCCAAGCCTGCCCGCGGCCGGAGCGACAGCGCGGCGGTGGTCGCGGAGCTCGCCCCCGCGGAGCAGGCACTGCTCCAGGCCTTCCCGAACGCGAGGCGCCGGGGAACCAAGCGCGCGGCCATCGGCATGAACTGGGGCTTCGACGAGGAATCCCAAAAGGTCACGGTGGCCCTGGAATCGCAGTTGCGCGCTGCCGACGAATCGCCCTTCGGGTGGATCACGACCCTGCGCCGGAAGGCCGTGCCCGCCGTGGACGAGGGCGCGGTCTGGAGCTTCTCCACCGATGGGCATTGCCGGGTCACGCTCTCCAAGGCGACGGGATTCGTGCAGTCCCTGGATGCCGAGAGCCCCAAGGGCAAGCTGCACATGGAGCTCCTGGAGCTCTCCACCGAGGCCGAAGTGGACCCGGCGCGCTTCCACCTGCCCGCCGCGGCGGAGGGCCCCGGGGACGCCAGCGAGGGCCTGACCCGCGTCGTGCGCCGCATGGAGGAGATGGACCTGCGCGGACGCATCTACGGCGCCATCGCGGGCGACGGCGCCGCGGCCTGGGACGAGGCGCTGCGGGCGCGGATCGACCAGGTGCTGCGGGCTTTCCACGGGCGGACGATCCAGAAGGCCTTCGAGCCCTGGATGGAGCGCAGCCGCACGATTCACACCACGATTTCCGAGCGCCTGGCGAAGCTGCGCGCCGCGGGCAATCCGCCCGAGGAGGTGGAGGCCCTGCGGCAACGGGAGCGAGGGTACCTGCTGAAGCAGCTCGACGAGTTTGAGAAGACCCTGGCGACCCGGCTCTCCGAACCCGAACTGGACTCCCCCCTGCCGCGCGCGGCCGAGCTGTTCCTCCGGGAGCAGGGAGTGCTCGCCGAGGTGTTCCGCGCCCAGGTGCGCGAGCCCGCCCTGGAGGCCTACGACCGGGCCACCGGAAGTAACCCGCGCCCAGGGGGGGGCTAGTGGTCCGTGGTGGAGCCTGACTCCGCACGCCACCCGGTCCTCCACCCCACCTGCTCCCGGCCCCACCTGCTTCCGGCCATGGACTCACCCCACCTCCTCCGAGTTGGATCCCCCCGGCAGCGGGTCTCGCGCCCGGCCTCGGCGGCGGCACTGGGCTTCGCGTTGCTGGGCCTGGCAGCCCCCGGTCCCGCCGCGGCCCAGGTGACCTCGAGCTTCGTCAACTGGGAGACGCCCCACGTCCATCCGCTGGACCTCTCGCCGGACCGCACGCGTCTGTTCGCCGTCAACACCGCCGACGCGCGCCTGGAGGTCTTCGATGTCTCGGGCGCGGTGCCGCGCTGGACCGCCTCCCTGCCCGTGGGCGTCGATCCGGTCAGCGTGCGCGCCCGCAGCGACGCCGAGGTGTGGGTCGTCAACCAGATTTCGGACTCGATCTCCATCGTCGACGTGGCCAGCGGCCGGACGATGCGCACCCTCGCCACCGACGACGAGCCCGCGGACGTGGTCTTCGCCCTCTCCCGAGCCTTCGTGTCCTGCTCCCAGGCCAACACGGTGCTCGTGTTTTCCCTGGCGGACCTCTCGCTCCCTCCGACGCGCCTGCCCATCCTTGGGGAGGACCCGCGGGCCCTGACCGTGTCCCCCGATGGCTTTCGCGTGTACGCGGCGCTGTTCCAGTCCGGCAACAGCAGCACGGTGCTGGGGGGCGTGACGTTCACGCTGCCCGCCAGCTACCCGCCCAACGCCGTCAGCGATCCCTCGGGACCCCACGGCGGAACGAACCCGCCGCCCAACGGGCCGGGCGGCACCTGGATCCCCGCGCAATCCGCCGGCCTTCCGACGCCGCCCCCGGTGCCGCTGATCGTCAAGAAGTCCGCCGCGAACCAGTGGCTCGACGACCGGGGAGCGAACTGGACCAACCTGGTGAGCGGCAGTCTGGCGGCCAAGTCCGGTCGCCCGGTGGGCTGGGATCTGGCCGACAACGACATCGCCGTGATCCAGGCGGGCAGCCTGGGCGTCACCTATTCCAAGCGCCTGATGAACGCCTGCATGGCGATCGCGGCGATTCCATCCACGGGCGAGGTGGCCCTGGTGGGCACCGACGCAACCAATGAAGTGCGCTTCGAGCCGGTGCTGGCCGGCCGCTTCGTGCGCGTGCGCTACGCGCGCGTGGCCGCCAACGGCGGCGGCGTGCCCCTGACGGCGGATCTCAACCCGCACCTCGACTACTCCTCCCCGACGATTCCCCAGTCGGAGCGCGACAAGTCCCTGGGGGACCCGCGGGGGCTTGTGTTCCGCGGCGACGGCAGTCGCGGGTACGTGACGGGCATGGGCTCCAACAACGTCGTGGTGATCGACGCCGCCGGCACCCGGGCGGGCATCGCGCCCACCATCGCCGTGGGCGAGGGCCCCACGGGCCTGTGCCTCGACGAGCCCAGCGGCCGGCTGTTCGTGCTCAATCGCTTCGACGGCTCGATCTCGGTGGTGGACCTCTCCTCCGAGTTGGAAACCTCGCGAGTGGCCTTCCACGACGCCACGCCCACGCCGATCAGGCTGGGCCGCAAGCACCTCTACGCAACGCGGCGCACGTCGGGCCTGGGGCAGGCCTCCTGCGGCTCCTGCCACATCGACGGGCGCGCGGATCGCCTCGCCTGGGACCTGGGGGATCCGTCCGGGACCCAGGTCAACAGCACGGTGGGCCAGAACCTGGGCGGCAACGTGCCGCCGCTGAACACCGGCTTCACGCCCTTCCATCCCATGAAGGGCCCCATGGTGACCCAGACCCTGCAGGACATCATCGGCCGGGAGCCCCACCATTGGCGCGGCGATCGCAAGGGCTTGGAGGCCTTCAGCGGCGCGTTCCTTTCGCTCCTGGGGGACGACGTGACCTTGAGCACGGCGGAGATGCAGCAGTTCGAGGACTTCCTCGCCACGATCACCTTCCCGCCGAATCCCCACCGCGAGCTGGACAACTCCCTCAAGACGTCCCTCCCCCTGCCGGGCCATTTCACCACCGGGCGCTTCTCGCCCCCCGGGCAACCGCTGCCCACGGGCAATCCCCGGCGCGGGCTCGAGCTCTTCCGCCCGCCCAACCTGCTGGAGAACGGCCGTTCCTGCGCCGGTTGCCACGCGCTGCCCACGGGGCTCGGCACGGACTTCACGTTCAACTCCGCCAGCGGCACCTTCGTTCCCTTCCCGGTGGGTCCCCTAGGCGAACGCCACCACGCCATCGTGGCGGGCAACGGAGTCAGCACGGTGACGCTCAAGATCCCGCACTTGCGCGCGGCCATCGACAAGTTGGGTTTCAACACGACCCAGCTGGTGAACACGGCGGGCTTCGGCCTGGGGCACGACGGGGTGGTGGATTCCATCGAGCGCCTGGTTTCCGAGCCGGTCTTCTCCCCGGCGAGCGACCAGGACGTCGCCGACCTGATCGCGTTCCTGCTGTCCTTCAGCGGCGGCGACTTGCCGATGGCGTCCCTCCAGAATCCCAACGAGCCGCCGGGCACCACGGGCCGCGACACCCATGCGGCCGTGGGACAGCAGGTGACCATCTCCTCGGTCGCCAGCGCCACCACGGCCGAAATCCAGCGCATCGCCGCCCTGGCCCAATTGGCGGCCAACGACAAGATCGGGTTGACGGCGCGGCTGACCACGGGCGGGCTCCTGCGCGGCTTCCTGTTCACGGGCAGCGGCTGGCAGAGCGACCGGGCCAACGAATTCTGGCCCTTCGCCGCGCTGATGAACAACGCCGCCCCGGGAGCGGAGCTGACGGTCACGGCCGTGGCCCGGGGCACCCAGACGCGCCTGGGCGTGGATCGCGACCTCGACGGCGCCTTCGACCAGGACGAACTGGACCTGGGCAGCGATCCCGCCGATCCCGCCAGCACGCCCGGCGGTTGCATGCAGACCGCTCCCAGCCTGCCGACCGGCCTGAGCGCCGCGCCGGCTGCCCCCTCGCACGTGATGCTCACCTGGACCGACCAGGCCGACAACGAGACGGCCTACGACGTCGAGCGCGCCTTCGCGGGCTCCGGGGCCTGGACGCTCTTGGTCACCCTCGGCCCGGACAGCACCACGCACTTGGACAACACCACGCCGTGCTCCTCGAGCTTCGACTATCGCGTCTCGGCCCGCAATTGCGCCGGCATCGCGGGCTACGGCCTCGACAGCGTGGTCACGGGCCCCTGCTGCGGCGTGGAGGCCGGCTACTGCGTCGCCAAGGTCAACAGCCTCGGCTGCACGCCCCTGATCGACGGCGTGGGCACGCCCAGCGCGGGCCTGCCCTCGGGCTTCACGGTGCGCGGCCTCTCCGTGCGCAATCAAAAGCCCGGGCTCCTGCTCTACGGGACCACGGGCCGAGCCAACGGGCCTTTCCAGGGCGGCACCCTGTGCATCGCCGCGCCGGTCCGACGCTCCACGTCGGTCAACTCCGGGGGCACGCCCAGCCCGGCCAACGATTGCAGCGGGGTCTACGCGATCGACATGAACGCCTTCGCCAGCGGTGCCCTGGGCGGCACGCCGAGCCCCGCGCTGCTGATGCCCGGCACCCTCGTGCAGACCCAGTGGTGGGGCCGCGACCCGGGCTTTCCCGCGCCCAACAACGTGACGCTCTCGGCCGGTCTGGAGTATCGCATCTGCCCCTGAGATGGGCCTGCGGGGTCGGGCGCAGCGCCCGGCGGTCTGCGCCGGCGGGACGCTGACCTTGCGCGCGGAGCCGGCCGGGGCGCCGCCCTCCTTCACGGGCCGTGCGCGGGCCCTAGAATGACCCGGCCCGGAGCCTGACTCCCCATGCACCATGCCCCACCACCGACTCTTGCAGGCCCTGGCGTGCCTCGCCCCCTGGATCTGCCCCGCCGCCGCCCAATCCAGCTTCGTCAACTGGGAATCGCCCCACGTTCACCCGCTGGACCTGACCCCGGACGGCACCCGGCTCCTGGCGGTCAACACGCCCGACGCGCGGCTTGAGGTGTTCGACGTCACGGGAACGACGCCGCTGGCCGCCTTCAACGTCGCCGTGGGGCTCGATCCCGTGAGCGTGCGCGCCCGGGACAACACCGAAGCCTGGGTCGTGAACCACGTCTCGGATTCGATCTCGATCGTGGACCTCGTCACTTCGCGCGTCGCGGCCACGCTGGCCACCGACGACGAGCCCGCCGACGTGGTGTTCGCGGCGGGGAGGGCCTTCGTGTCCTGCAGTCAGGCGAACACCGTGCTGGTTTTCGACCTTGCCAACCTCGGGGCCGCGCCCACGCGGATCCCCCTCTTCGGCGAGGATCCGCGGGCCCTGGCGGTTTCTCCGGACGGCACGCGCGTCTACGCGGCGATCTTCGAATCGGGCAATCGCTCGACGGTCCTCGGCGGCGGCACGGTGGGCGCCGTGGGGAACTTCGGGTTCCCCCCCAACGTGGTGGATCTGCCCACGGGTCCCTACGGCGGCACGAATCCGCCGCCCAACGCGGGCGCGAGCTTCCATCCGCCGCTGAACACGTCCCAGGGCACGCCGCCTCCGGTCAGCCTGATCGTCAAGCAGGACGCGGCGGGCCGTTGGATGGACGACAACAACCACGACTGGACCCCCTGGGTCAGCGGCCCGAATGCCGCGCAGTCGGGCCGCCCCGTGGGCTGGAGCCTGGCCGACCACGACGTGGCGGTGATCGACTCGGCCGGCCTGGGGGTCCGCTACGTCCGGCACCTGATGAACATCTGCATGGCGATGACGGTGAATCCCGCCAGCGGCGAGATCGTCGTGGTGGGCACGGACGCCACCAACGAGATCCGCTTCGAGCCGCTGCTCGACGGCCGCTTCCTGCGCGTGGAGCTGGCCCGGGCTCCCGCGAGCGGGATCGGCGCCACGGCCACCCTGGACCTGAACCCCCACCTCGACTACCAGACCGGCACGCTGCCCCAGTCCGAACGGGACAAGTCCCTGGGAGATCCCCGCGGCGTGGTCTACCGCGGCGACGGCCAGCGCGGCTACGTCACGGGCATGGGCTCGAACAACGTGGTGGTGGTCGACGGCGCGGGGAACCGGGTCGGACTCGCGCCGACCATCTCCGTCGGCGAGGGACCGACGGGCGTGGTGCTCGACGAGCCGAGGGCGCGGCTCTACGTGCTCGACAAGTTCGAGTCGGCCATTTCCGTGGTGGACACCGTGGCCGAGCAGGAGGTGGCGCGCGTGCCCTTCCACGACGCGAGCCCGGCGGCGATCAAGCTGGGCCGCAAGCACCTCTACGACACGCGCAAGAACTCGGGCCTGGGCCACATCGCCTGCGCCTCCTGCCACGTGGACGCGCGCATGGACCGCCTGGCCTGGGACCTCGGCGACCCCGCGGGGACGAACAAGCAGGTGACCGGACAGAATCTGGGCGCATCCCTGCCCGGGTTGAACAGCGGCTTCCAGCCCTGGCACGCCATGAAGGGTCCGATGACCACGCAGACGCTGCAGGACATCATCGGCAAGGAACCGCACCACTGGCGCGGCGACCGCGACGGCATCGAGCAGTTCGCGCCCGCATTCCTGGGGTTGCAGGGTGACGACACGACGCTCACCCCCACGGAGATGCAGGAGTTCGAGGACTTCCTGGCGACGATCTTCTTCCCGCCCAACCCGTTCCGGAACTTCGACAACACGCTGCCCACGAACCTGCCGCTCCCCGGCCACACCACCACCGGACGTTTCGGCCCCGCGGGAATGCCGCTGCCCAATGGCGACGCGGTCCGGGGCCTCGCGGCCTACCGTCCGCCGAGACTCCTGGACAACGGAGCCCTGGCCTGCTCCACCTGCCACACGCTGCCCACCGGCATGGGCACGGACACGCGCCTGGTGGGCAATGCCATGCAGCCGTTCCCCGTGGGTCCCCTGGGCCAACGCCACCACATGCTGGTATCGAACGACGGGGTCACGAACATCTCGATGAAGGTGCCCCAGCTGCGCAACCTGTACGAGAAGACGGGCTTCAATGCCACGCAGCTCGTGAACACCGCCGGATTCGGCCTGCTGCACGACGGCAGCGTGGACTCGATCGAGCGCTTCCTCGCCGAGCCCGTGTTCCAGGTCACCAGCGACCAGGAGGTGGCCGACCTGACCGCGTTGATGCTGGCCCTTTCCGGCAGCGATCTGCCGAGCGGCGCCCCCAACACGCCCTTCGAGCCTCCGGGCACGGCCAGCAACGACTCGCCGGCTTCGGTGGGCCGTCAGACCACGCTGGTGTCCCTGGCGGGCGCCCCCCCCTCGCAGACGGCGCTGATCACGAGCATGGAGCAGCTCGCAATCGCCAACAAGGTGGGCTTGATCGCGAAGAGCCGTCAGGGCGGGCTCTCGCGCGGCTACCGTTATCAGCCGGCCACGAACAGCTGGCAGTCCGACCGCTCCGCCGTGACCCACACGGATGCGGCCCTGCGCGCCCTGGCGGCCGTGGGCAGCGAAATCACGTTCACCGTGGTGCAGCGGGGCACCGAGACGCGCCTGGGGATCGACCGCGACCTGGACGGGGCCTTCGACCGCGACGAGTTGGACGCCGGCACCGATCCCGCGGATCCCTCGAGCCACCCCGGCGGCTGCACGCAGGTGCTGCCCCAGGCTCCGACCGGCCTTGCCGCCCAGCCCGTGTCCCAGACGCAGGTGTCGCTCTCCTGGATCGACCACTCGAACAACGAAGACGGCTTCCAGGTGGAGCGCGCCCTCGCCGGCAGCGGGGCGTGGTCGCTCCTGGGGACGACGGCGGCCAACGCGACGGCCTTCCAGGACACCACGGCGGCCTGCGGGACGGCCTTCGACTATCGCGTGCGGGCACTCAACTGCGCGGGACTCTCGGGTTCGAGCCTGGATTCCACGGCGACCTCGGCCTGCTGCCAGGCGCCGCTTTCCTACTGCACGGCCAAGCTCAACTCCCTGGGCTGCCTGCCGCAGATTTCCAGCGCGGGCACGTCGAGTGCGTCCGCCCTGGGCGGATTCACGATCCACGGCTCCAGTGTGCGCAACCTGAAGCCCGGCCTCCTGCTCTACGGCACCAGCGGACGAGCCGCGGGACCGTTTGGGGGCGGCACGCTGTGCGTCGCCGCGCCCGTGCGTCGCAGCGTGGGCGTCAACGCAGGGGGCAATCCCTCGCCCGCCAACGACTGTTCAGGCAACTACGCACTGGACATGAACGCCTTCGCCGCCGGACTCTTCGGCGGGACGCCTGCTCCGGCGCTGCTCGCGGTCGGCACCGTGGTCGACTGCCAGTGGTGGGGCCGCGACAACGGCTTCCCGGCCCCCAACAACGTCACGCTGACCGACGGCCTCGAATACGTGGTTTGTCCGTAGCGCCGCAGGGTCGCCGGCACGGATTTCGTTTCCGTTCCGTGCTTCTCTCCTACCGCGCCGTGACCCACACGTTGCGATAGCGCACGGCGTGACCGTGCTCCTGGAGCAGCAGGGGACCGAGGGCGACTTCGGTCTCCGAAATGCCGCCGGGGGTCGCGCCGGGGAGTTCCACGTCGTCGTGCACCAGCACGCCGTTGTGCCACAGGGAGAGCCGGGCGTTCTCGGTCTTCTTGCCGTCCTTGCCGAAGCGCGGCGCCCTCAGTCGTCCGTCGAAGGACTGCCAGATTGTCGCGGGCTTCGAGGCGTTGACGTCCGGCGCCCTGAGGCCGTAGAGGGCGCCGCAATCGCCCTTTCCGGAGACCTTGCCGAAGGAATCGAGCACCTGCAGCTCGTAGCGGCCCATCAGGTACACGCCGCTGTTGCCGCGCGCTTCGCCCGCGCCCTCGCTCTTCGGCACGGCGAATTCCACGTGGAAGTCCGCGTCGCCGTACTGGGCGATGCTGACCACATCGCCCGCGCCGGGCACGGCCTCGATCCCTCCGCCGTCCACGGCGAGCCAGCCCGGAGCCGAGTCGTCGCGCTTGCGCCAGGCGCGCAACCCGGCGCGCTCGCCGGTGAGCACCGCGGCGTACTGCGGCGATTCCGGCTGCCAATCGCCGCCCTGGATGGCCCAGGTGAGACCGCCCAGCAAGTGCGAGCGGAAGCGCGCGTCGAGCCAGACTTCCGGCCGGTGGCCCAAGGCGGTGTAGAACATGCGGCCTTGACCGTATTCGCGGCACCAGGACAGGGCGTAGTTCTTGTCGGCGCGCTTGCCCTTCTCGATGTCGACACTGGAAGGCTCCAGGCGCAGGAGCGCCCGCGAGGGCAGCTTCTCGTAGTCGCGGAACTGGTAGATCTCGTCGGTGATCAGGAAGCCGCGCTCCAGGAGCGCCGTCGCCGGGTGGGCGCCGTCGATCACGTCCACGCGCACCTCCTGGTGCCAGGGGTGGCCGTCGAACACGCCGCCCACGAGCTTCAGGTAGGGCGCGTACTCGTAGAACGTGTCCGTGGCGCAATGGATGCCGACGAAGGCCCCGCCGCGCAGCATCCAGGCCATGAAGGCCTCGCGATCCTGGGCAGGAATCGGCAGTTCACCGGTGGTGTAGAACACCACGGCCGCGTACTCCGGCAGGCTCTTGGCCGTGAGCGCGGCACAGTCCTGGGTGGCCACCACGTCGAACACACCGCGCGTCAGGGCCACGAGTTCCTGCTCGGCGAAGGAGAGTTCTCCCGGGGACGGCCGCTTGACCACGTCGTGCACGAATCCGGCCGAGTGCGACAGGAACAGCACCTTGGGCAGCGCGCGGGGCTCCGCGGGCGCGGGAGCCGCCGACGACGGGCCGGGCGGCGACTGCGGCGTCGCTTGCGCCCCTTGGAGCTCGGGGACCTCGCGCGGCTCGCCGGGGAGCGCGGGTGCGGCGGACAGGAGCATCGGCTGCCGGTCGCTCGGGATGCGCACCAGGGTGTAGTAGGCCTGGGAGTGAAGCAGCTTCGCCGCATCGCCGCGCCGCTGGACGCCGCGGGCGGCGAGTTCGTGCACGAAGCCCGCCCGCAGGCCCTGCACCGCGAGCCGCACCGCGCGCGGGCCGGCCAGGGTGGCGCGGGTCACCGTCAACGTCTGCAACGCGTCCTCGGGCGCGCCGTAGTCGGCGTGGTACTCGTAGCCGTAGCTCTGCAGGTCGTAGGACTTGGGGTCCAGCGCCGACTGCTCGTCCACGTCGGCCGTGAAGCGCAGCTCGAAGCCGGTCGGCAGGGCGTGCATGGAGAGCACTTCGAAGGGCGCTACGCCGGTGTAGACCACGCGCTCCAGTCCATAGGACTTGCGGCCCAGGGAGCCCCAACCGCGGTCGGTCTGGCCCACGAAGAGGGAGCCATCGGCGGCGAAGGCCAGCCGGTTGGTGCCCGAGTCGAGCCCCTCGAGGAAGGGAAAGCACGCTCCCTGGTGGACGCCGTCCACCTGCTCGAGGGCCACGCGCATCACGCTGCAGTTCATCTGGTCGCCGACGAACAACTGCCCGGCGAAGGGCCCTAACTTCCCGCCGGTGTCGTCCAGGAGCACGTCGGCCGCCGACTGCCCCATCTTCTTGTACGGGAACCAGACCACGGGGTCGGCGCGCTTGGGTTGATCGTCCGGTCCCTTCAGGTCGTCGCGCCAGCGCAGGCTCGCCGGATGCCCGTGCCAGGACTTCGGCGCGAGCAATGCCAGTCGGTTGGTGGCCACCCAGTCGCCCTGGTTGTCCACGTAGAACGCGTTGCCCTCGGCGTCGAAGCCGATCCCGTTGGGCGAACGCAGGCCGTCGCACACAGGGATGAATTCGCCCGCGGGAGTGATCTTGGCCGCGAAGCCACGCCAGGGCACCATCGCCTTGCCGAGCGAGCCGCAGAAGCCGACGTTCAACGTGACCCAGGCGTTGCCTTCGCGGTCGAACTTGGGCCCGAAGGCGAACTCGTGGTAATTGCCGCTGAGGCCCCAGGCGTCGCAGACGGTCTCGTAGCGGTCGGCGACGAAGTCGCCGTCGACGTCGACGAGCCGCGTGAGCTCGCTGCGCTGCACCACGTAGACCACGTCTCGGCCCTGCTCCCGGCGCACGGCGGCGCCCAGGGGCTCGTGGAGCCCGGTCGCGAACTGGGAGTAGCGCGCGTGCACCGGCGGCTCCTCGAAGGCGCCGTCCACGATCCAAACGTCGCCGCGGCGCGTGCTCACCACGGGGCGGCCGTCGGAGAGGAAGGCCTGCCCCCCCACCTCCAGGACGAGATCCTGGGGCACGGGCAGCGCCATCACGCGGTAGTGGGCGCGCTCGCCGGAAGGCGGGAAGTCGCGATCGAGATAGTAGTTGAGCAGGGAATCCAGTTCGGGCGCGAGCCACTCCGAGGACACGAGCTGGAATCCGAAGCCGCCTTCATGGTTCGTGACCTTCACCAGAAGGTGGTTCAGGCCCTGCTTCAAGTGCAGGGTCAGCCGTTCGGAGTCCGGGGCGAGCGAGCGCCAGGCCTCGTTCTCCAGGATCAAGCGACCATTGAGCCAGACGCGCACTCCGTCGTCGCTGCCCAGCGTGATCGGCAAGTCGAAGCTCTCCGACGCGTTCACCGGCACGTAGAGGTACGCGGAGGAATAGTCGTAGAGCTTGGCCTCGAGGTCGCCGTGCAGGTCGAGGGCCCGGCCCTCCACGTGACCGAGGGACTTCCATTCGACGCCCGTGCCGGCCTTGCCCGCGAAGCGCGCCGAGAATTCGGGCCCGGACATGCCCGCGCCCATGGCGGAGAGTTGTTCCTCCGGAGGTTGCGGCGCGGCGAAATCCCCGCGCTGGTAGCCCCCGTAGGCGAAGGGCCCGGCGAGGCGCCACTCGCCGAAGGTCGCCTTGCCCTTGGCCAGGGCCTCGCGCATGGCCGCGTAGGTCCGGTCGCGGGTCTCGCGCTTGACGTAGGGAACACCTCCGACCGACTCGGCTTGCTGAGGCAGGAACGCGAAGAGGCACGCGGCGAGCAGGTGGATCATGGCTCGATCTCCAGGGTGAACCGGAACGTGTCGGAGGACGATTGGGGCACGAGCGCGATGCGCCGGCTGCCGTCCGCCGCCGCGGACTCTTCCAGCAATGCGGGCGTCCCGCACAGGATCCGGGCGGAGCTGGGCTCCAGATTGAGCACGACCGAGGGCGGCGGCCGCAGGAGCTCGAATTCGCGCCGCAGCACGAGCCTGGGCGCCGCCGTCGTCGTCACGCGCTCGCGCACGAGGCACTCTTTCCAGCGGTACTCGAACTGGGGCACGCCGTCCTCGCCCAGGGAGTAGCCGAGGAACTGGAAGGCTGCATCCTTGCCCGTGGCCGTGGGCCAGGGTGAGCCCGGTGCATCGAGGGGCCCGGTCATCAGCAGCGGCCCGGCGGACGCCTTCCACACGCCGGGACCCTCGCCCCCCGCATTCTCGCCGCCGCGGCCGGTCCAGGACGACGACGCGTCGAGGAAGTCGCCGCGCCAGACCTCGGCCAGGCGCACCGACTGGGCGTCGAAGGCGAAGTGCACGCCCGAAGGCATGCCGACCGCGATGGCGCGCGGTCCCACGCTGGCGAGGAACGTGCGCAGCACGATCGGTCGCGCGCCCACCACGAGCTGCAGGCCGCGCGTCTTCTCCAGTCCCTCGGGGGCGGGCATGAACTCCCCCAGGTTCAGGTACGACCACAGGGCGTCCAACTGGCGCTCGAGATCGCCGCCCAGGATCGTGCGGCAGGCGCTCTGGCCGCCGCTCTCGAAGGACGGCATGCGGGTGCCCGGCTTGTAGCGCGAGGGATCGCGCATGTACGAGATCCACCACTCGCGGCGCAGGCGCTCGGCCATGTGCTCGATGCGCGGCCCGGGCGTGCCCGCCGAGGCGAAGTCGCGAAAATCGTGGCAGGTGATGCAGGCCAGGGCCTGTTTGCCCATCAAGGCGCGGCCCGCCTGGACGAGCTCGTCGCTCGCCTCCGGTTCGGGAGCGTCGCCGTAGGGTCGCACGCCCTCGCAGCGCGCGACCTCCGCGGCGAGCCCCGCCGTGGCCTTGCCGAACACCGGCATGCGCGTCGCGAGATAGGGCCGCGCGCGCGCGCCGCTGTCGAGCACCTCCTGGAACCAGGGCGTCGTGAGTTTGAAGCCCACGCCCGACAGGTCGGGCGGGATGCGGCCTTCGTTGCCGAGGTCCGCTTTCTCGTCGAGGCTCGTGAAATAGGCCCGCGCGCCGGGCTTGCCGCCGCCGCGCCCGTCGCGGCCGTGGCAGGCCTTGCAGTCGAGGAACAGCACGCGCCGTCGCGCCGCGTCGTGGGGCGCGTGGACCCCCGCGGCGAGCTGGGCGTCGGCGAGCCCGGCGCGCAGGAGCTCCAGCTCACGGCCCGCGAAGGCATAGCGCGGCGTGGCGCGGTCCTTGGGATCGAGGCAGCCGCGCGCGGGATCGAGCTGGGCCAGGGGCTTGCCCTGCTGCCCGGCGCGCTGGATGCCCTCGACCTCATGGCAGGCCGCGCACTGGGAGAGCGTCAGCACCTCGCCGAAGCCCGGCGGGGAGGCCGCCCCCCCCGGGCCCCACTTCGTGACCAAGTAGTTGGCCACGGCGTCGGCCTCGTCCTGGCCCAGGAGCAGCGAGGGCATGCGTCCGCTCGGGCGCGTGTCGTGGGGATCCCGCAGGAAGGCGCTCAGGGCCGCCGGCCGCCACTTGCCCGCCAGGTCGCCGAAGTTGGCCGCGGGCATCTCGTCGTCCAGGGCGGCGTGCTCCTCGCCGAACAGCGCACTGGGTTCGTCGTAGGCGCCGTGGCAGGCCACGCAACCCAGCGTGTGGTAGAGCCTGCGGCCGCGTTCGATCACGAAGGCCTCCGCGGCCACGGGCTCCGCTGCCGAATCCGGCGCGTGCTGCGTCAGCCAGGCCGCCACGGCGGCGCTGTCGCCCTCGCCCGCGGGGTACAGGGAGGGCATGTCCGAACCCGGCTTCAGGGCCCCCGGGTCGCGGATCCAGCGTTCGACCCAGGCGCGCGAGGCGCGTTCGCCGAGCTTCGACAGCCGCGGGGCCTCCAGGGGCGCCAGCATGTGCGCGGCCTGGCCCACGTCGTGGCACTGCACGCAGCCCTTGCGCTGCAGGAGCATGCGGCCCACGAAGGCGTTCTCGCCCGCGTCGGTTTCCTCCCGCAGCTCGTCCAGCACGCGCGTGAATTGGCTGTGGATCGGCTCGGGGCCGAAGGCGCCGCCCTCCAGGCCCGCCTGGGTGCCGCTCTCGCGTTGCCACAGGGTCAAGAGGCGCGCGGGGCCGGCGCCGTCGCGAGTGAACAGCACGCCGAGTTCCACAGTGCCGCGTTCCAGCTCCAGGGGAGCGAGCATCAGCGGGTCCGAGGTGGCCGCGGGCACTTGGAGGGAGATCCCCGCTCCGGCGTCCCCGGGGCGCTTGACCGTCAGCACCACGGAGCCGCCCTGGCCCTCGAAGCCGAAGCGATAGCGCCCCGCCTTGGGGATGCGCACCTGGGTCGCGAAACGGACGCTCTCGCCGCCGGGAGCGATCGTGGGATCGACGGCCTCGCCACCGGCCACGGAAAAGGATGCGGAGCCCACCCAGCGCACGGTCCGCCGCGGCTCCCGCGACGTGATCCTGCTCCAGCCGGCGAGCGGCGCGGCCAGGGTCGGCTGCGCCGGAAGCGGTTCTCCCGGGCCCCTGGCCGTGGAATGGGGCTCGGCCACGGGGGCCAGCACGCCCAGGACGAGCAGCGCACCTGGAGCCACGAAGAACCGTACTTGGGCCATGCGGGAACTTTCGCGGCGCGCGGGGCGCGGCTCAGAGGTGCGAGAGCAGGTACTCGGCCATCATCCCATACAAGTGTCGGCGCTGGCTGGGCTCCACCACGGAGTGGCGATTGCCCGGATAGACCATCAGGTCGAAGGACTTCCCGGCCTTCTGCAGAGCGCCGGCCAACTGCAGGGTGTTCTGGGCGTGGACGTTCTCGTCGATCTCGCCGCAGATCAAGAGGAGCCTGCCGCGGAGGTTTCCCGCGGCCGCGAGCACGGAAGCTTCCCTGTAGCCCGCCTCGTTCTCCTCCGGCGTGCCCATGTAGCGCTCGGTGTAGATCGAATCGTACAGGCGCCAATCGGTCACCGGCGCCCCGGAGATGCCGACCTTGAAGCGCGTCGAATGGGTCATGGCGTAGGCCGTCAGGTAGCCGCCGAAGCTCCAGCCCCAGATGCCCACGCGGGCCGGATCCACCGAGCCCTGGGCGATCACGTAGTCGAGTCCGGCCTCCACGTCGGCCAACTCTCCGGGGCCGAACCTCCGGTAGCTCGCCGCCGCGCTGACGAGCCCCTTGCCCGAGGCCGAGCGGTTGTCCACGACCCACACCAGGATTCCCTGGTCGGCGAGCCAGGAGTGGTAGAGGGAATTCAGGTTGTGGAACGCGTCGCGCACCTGGGGCGCGTGGGGCCCGCCGTAGACGAAGCACAGGAGCGGATAGCGCCTGTCCGGATCGAAGTCGGCGGGCTTGTAGAGCATGGCCTCCAGCTCGAACCCGTCCGGGGTGCGCGGGCGATGGAATTCCGGCGCCGGAAAGCCCAGGCGATCGAAGGCCGCCTGATCGGCCCTGGCCAGTGGCCGCACGCCCGTGCCCGCGGCGTCGTGGAGGGTCGTCACCGGGGCCTTCCCCGCGGCCGAGTGCGTGTCCACGAAGTGGGTCCCCTCGGGGGAAACCACGGCGGTGTGGGTGCCCGCCTCCGGCGTGAGCAGTTGGGGCTCGCCGCCGTCGAGGGACACGCGGTACACGCGATTGCCGCGCACGTCCCCCGCGTCGCCCGCGAACCACACGCTGCGCGTCGCCGCATCCACGCGCAGCACGCTGTCCACCTCGTGGGCGCCCTGGGTCAGACGCCGCACCAGAGACCCGTCGCGCTTGTACAAGTAAAGGTGCTCGAAGCCGTCGCGCTCGGAGCTGATCACGAATTCGTCGCCGCCCTGCACGAAGAACGGCCCCTGGCTCGGCAGGCTCCAGGCCGGAGTCGTGTCGCGAAACAGGCGCCGCGCCTTGCCGCTGGCCGCGTCCACGGCCACCAGGTCGAGCCAGGTCTGGCCGCGATCCTGGACCTGGGCGAACACCTCGCGGGAATCCGGCGTCCAGGCGACGCGCACGATCAGCAGATCCTCGGGATAGGCCGACAGGTCGGCGTACAGGAGCCCCTCCTCGGCCAGGCCGGCCAGGGCCAGTCGCACCTTCGGATTGGGATCTCCAGCCTTGGGGTAGCGCCAGACCTCCACCTGCGGGCGCGTCTGGCGCGTGTCGACGATCGTGTACTTGGGAACCTCGGTCTGATCGAGGGCGAGCAAGGCGATGCGCCGGGAGTCGGGCGACCACCAATGGGCCTGGTAGTCCCCGCGACCGTAGACCTCCTCTTGGTAGAGCCAGTCGAGGCGGCCGAACAGGTGCGCCTCGTCGCCGCCGAAGGTCAGCGCGCGCGCCTCGCCGCCTCCCGCGCTGACCACCTGCAGGTTGGAATCGCGCACGAAGGAAATCCACGCGCCATCGGGGGAGAAGGTCTCCCCCAGCTCCTCGGCCCCATCGCGCGTCAGGCGCGCGGCGCTTCCGGTGTCGAACCGGTAGACGTAGAGGTCGCCGTCCTCGTTGAAGAGCGCGAGCCTGCGGTCCTTGGAGAGCGTGTAGGCGGCGCGCCGGGACAGCTCGCGGGCCTTGCCGGCGTCGAGGCCCGCCTGTGTCGAGAGGGCCGCCTGCATGGCCTCGGGATCATGGAATTCGCGCCGGGCCCCGGTGGTGGCGTCGACCACCACCAGGCGGGTCTCGCCCTGCTCGTCCTCGGTGGAGAAGTACTCCGCGCGCTCGCCGGTCCAGCCGCCGAACCGGGGGCACCGGGGGCACCGGGGGGCACCTTGGTCTTCGGCACGAGTTCCAACAGCTCATCGAGGCTCACGCGCGGGGCCCGTTGCAGGTCGGGGGTGCCGGGGCGGCGTGAACCCGGGTCCCCCGAAACGTGGCAGGCCGCCGAAGCCAGGCAAAGCAGCAACGCGCCGTGGATTCGCTTCATGGCCGCAAGGTAGCGCGGGCCGTGGGCGGCCTCCAAACCTCGGGTCCATGACGCTCGCGACATGGGACGCGGCGCGCCCGCGGAGATCCCCCGGGCACCGCCGCGGGCCGGCCGGCCGTGGCGGCGAGCGACCCCCTCCGCGGGCCCCCTCGGCCCGGTCGCGGGCCCGGTGCCGGGCTCGAAACGGGGAATCTCGTGCCTCGGGCGCGTTCGTGCTATGCTCTTCCGCGGCGACGGTCGACGTCGCCCACGGGCAGGAGAGTCCATGGAGTCCTTCGAAAAGCGCCAACGAGAAAAGAAGAAGCTGGAAAAGCAACGCGCGAAGGAAGCACGCAGACTCCAAGACGCCGGGGGCCAAACGGGCTCGACCGGACCCGCCCAAGAGGATTATTTCGCCGACCTGAATTCCGCCCCTTCCTCACTCTCCTCGGCCGAAGATGCCGGCGAGGGCTCCGCGCAAGCGGGGGGCGGCGTTTAGGACAGCACCGGATCCCGCGATGGCCCTGACGGGCGGCGGGGCTGATCGATTTTTCGCGGGCCAAGAGGCCTGCACTCCTCCCGCAGCCGATCCGGCGCGGGGCGAGACGTGCGCCCAGGCGCACCCCCGCGCGCCACTGGCGCGCATCCAGGCACGCCGCCCAGCGGTGAGCCACCCATCATGAACTCGTTTCCCGAATTGGGCCTGATCGCCCCCCTGTGTCAGGCCGTGGCCGCCGCCGGCTACTCCACCCCCACCCCGATCCAAGTCCAGGCGATTCCGCCGGTGCTCGAAGGCCGCGACCTCCTGGGTTGCGCCCGCACGGGGACAGGCAAGACGGCGGCCTTCGCGCTGCCGATCCTGCAGCGCCTCGCGGCCGTCCCCGCCCGCGGCGGCGGGCGTCCCGTGCGCGCCCTGGTGCTCGTTCCCACGCGGGAACTGGCCGCCCAGGTGTGCGAGAGCTTCCAGACCTACGGCAGCCGCCTGCCGCTCGCCACCGCCGTGATCTACGGCGGCGTGGGCCAGGGCCCCCAGGTCAACGCGCTGCGGCGCGGCGTCGACATCCTGGTCGCTACTCCCGGCCGCCTGGTGGACCTGATGGGTCAGGGCCTGCTGCGCCTCGACCGCATCGAGGTGCTCGTGCTCGACGAAGCCGACCACATGCTGGACCTGGGCTTCATCCCCGACGTGCGGCGCGTGCTCGCGGCCGTGCCCAAGCAGCGCCAGACCCTGTTCTTCTCGGCCACCATGCCGCCGCCGATCGCCAAGCTCGCCGCCACGATCCTGGTGAAACCCGTCGAGGTGATCGTGACGCCGGTGGCTTCCACGGTGGACTCGATCGACCAATTGGTGCATTTCGTCGGCCGGGGCGACAAGGCGCGCATCCTGGCGGACCTGCTCAGCCAGCCCGGGGTGGAATCGGCCCTCGTGTTCACGCGCACCAAGCGCGGCGCCGACCGCGTGGCCAAGCGCCTCTCCCAGGACGGCATTCCCGCCGAGGCCATCCACGGGAACAAGTCCCAAAACAACCGCGAGCGCACTTTGGAGGCTTTCCGCTCCGGGCGCGCCCGCGTCCTGGTGGCCACGGACATCGCCGCGCGGGGCATCGACGTGGACGGCATCACCCACGTGGTCAATTTCGAATTGCCCAACGTGCCCGAAGTCTACGTTCACAGGATCGGCCGCACCGGCCGCGCCGGCGCCAGCGGCTCGGCGATTTCCCTGTGCGACGACGAGGAGCGGCCGCTGCTGCGCGACATCGAGAAGCTCCTGCGTCGTGAATTGCCCAAGGCGGGCGGCGCCTCGCCGCGCACCGGGGGCGAGCGAGAGGCACGGCGCACCGAGGGCTCCCCGTCCGCGCGCCCCGAGCGCGCAGTGTCCCGCGGGCATGGGGGCCCCGCCGGGGGAAGACGCGCAACGACTCACGGGGGCCCCGGGAGTCACGGAGGCCACGGAGGCCCCGCGCGCGTCCAGGGCCAGCGTGCTCCGGCCGCGGCGGCACGCCGCCAGGAACCTGAAGCGGCCTTCGGCGAGGGCCTCGATCACGCCGCGGCGGCCGCGCGCCCCGCCGGCGGCGGAGCCCGCGGCTCGCACGCCCCGCTGGAGCGCGCCCCGCTGCACCGCGCAACAGAGCGGCGGGACAGCACTTCCCACACGGCCGCCGGGGCAGCGGGAGAACGGCACCCGGCAGCCGCGCGCCCGGGCGGACATCGCACCGGGAGCGCCCACGGGACGGAGAATCGCGGCCAGGAGGGCCGACGGAGCGGCGGCGGACGGGGTCGCGGCCAGGGCGGCGGACAGGGCCGTCCGGGCGGCGGCCGCGGACATCGCGCGGCCAACCGGCGTTGACCGATTTCCAGGCCTGGCCGCGGCGAAGCCGCCAGGCGGGAATACTCCTTCCCCTGGATCCACCCTCGCGGACCTGGAAATGGCCATTTCCAGGTCCACCGCGGGGGCGGCTGAAGCCCATTTGCCTTGAATTGGCCTGAGGCCGAAAGGCATAATTCGCTGATGGCCAATCAAATCAACTCTCAAATCGAGGCCCGCGTTGCGGCCTTCGTGCAGGAACTCACCGGTCTGGTGCGCGTCGCAGCGCTCGAGGCGGTCGCCGGAGCCCTGGGACAGCAAGTCGCCGGCGGTGCCCGCCGCGGACGTCCGCGCGGCTCCAAGAACAAGCCCTCGGGGAACAAGGCCTCGGGCAGTTCCGCGGCCGCCCCCGCGGCGAAGCGCCCGGGCAAGCAAGGCAAGCGCGGCAAGCGCACGCCCGAGGAAGTCGAAGCCATGGGCGCGCGCGTGGTCGACCACGTGAAGAAGAACCCGGGCATCGGGGTCGAGAGCATCGCCAAGGCCTTCCAACTGCCCTCGAAGGAACTGGCGCTGCCGATCCTGCGCATGCTGGCCGCCAAGAAACTGCGCACCACCGGCCAGCGTCGCGGCACCAAGTACTTCGTCAAGTAGGCCTGGCGCCGTCTGCGGCGCGAGATCCCCGCGACCCTGCGGCACGCATCACGCGCGCCGCAGGGTCGCTGTGCTTCCGGCGCGCCCGCGTCGCGGGCCGGGCCTCAGGCTCGCGCCGGTGGCGGCGGCTCGCCGCGGCCGGGTTCCCAGCCCTCGCGCGAGAGCTGGGCGAGCCAGTCGAGCACGGCCTGGCGCTGGGCATGCAGCAATAGGAGCAGCAGGTCCCCGGGCCGCGACCAGACGAGCGCGCGGCGCACGGCGTCGGTCTCGTCGGCGGCCAATTCCACCTGAGCGGCGGGATAGCCCGCCCGCGCCAGTTCCTGGGCCAGCATGGCGACGACCACGCCGCTGGCCCGGCCGCGCAGGTGCTCGGGCATTTCCTTGAGCACGATGCGATCCACCTGGGCCTGGGCGCTGAGGCGCGCGAGTTCGCGGATCGAATGGTCGTCGCGATCGCCCGCCTGACCCAGGATCACCAGGCGTCGCCGCGCGGGCAGGGCGCGGATCAGATCCAGCAGCGGCACCATGCCGTGCGGATTGTGGGCAAAGTCACACAGCACCTGGACGCCCCCGAATTCGAAGCGATTGAGCCGGCCCGGATTGCCGCTCGGGTCGCTGGCGAATCCCGCGATTCCGTTCCGGATCGCGGACCACGGCAACTCCAGGGCGCGCGCGACGCAGAGGGCCGCCAGTGCATTGGACACGTTGTGCGTCGCTGCCCCGCCGAAAAGGAAAGCCGCTTCGTCCAGTCCGATCACCCGCGCGCGTTCGCCGCCCATGCAGCACCACAGAGCGCCTTCCGCCTGCCAGGCGGCCCCGCGCCCGCGGGCCAGGGCGCGCGCCACGACCTCGTTGGACGCCGAGCGGGAGAACCACGCCACGCGCGGATCGTCGTCGTAGCGGGACGCCCGGCCCAGCGTCACCGGGTCGTCGGCGTTGAGCACCAGGGCCCCGCCCGGCTCCACGGCGCGGGCCAGCACGAACTTGACGTCCGCCAGGGCCTCCAGGTCGTTCACGCCCCACTCGCCGAGGTGGTCCCGGGCGACATTGGTAATCAGCGCCGCCCGGGCCTTGCGCACGGCAAGCCCGCGCCGCGACAGCCCGCCGCGGGCACACTCCAGCACCGCCAGGTCCACGCGCTGGTCGCGCAGCACCAGTCGCGCGCCGGAGGGGCCGGAATAATCGCCGCGCTGCAGGATCGTCTCGCCCACGCGCACCCAATCGGTGGTCGAGATGCCGCAGGTGCGGCCCGCCGCCTGGGCCATGGCCGCGAGCAACCGCACCGTGGTGGACTTGCCGTTGGTCCCGGTGACCAGGGCCGTGGGCACGTCGTGCACCCGGCTCCAGTCGATGGACGAGGCCAGGGGCAGCGCCCCGGTGGCGAAGGAAAGCGATCCCGCGCCCATGCCCACCGAGGTGCAATCGTCGTCGGGGAACAGCCCGGCGCCGTGGGCCTCCGCGGCCGCGGCGAGGCGCACCAGGCCCTTCTTCGGTGGCCGTGTACAACGCATCCAACGGCGCCGCCAGGGCCAGGCTCACCCCGCCCGGGAAGCGCCGGAAGGCACAGGCGCTCTCCCACTCGAGCGCCGCCTGGGCCTCCAGCGCGGCGGCCTGCCAGCGTTCGAGAAAGGACTCCGCCACGGAGTCGTCGAGGGCCAAATCGAGGACCGCGCAGGGCCGGTCCCAAATCACGTTCAGGCCCGGAACGCGGCGGGAATCGCGCACTTCCAGGGACACGACCGGCTCAGGCCCCATGGGGAATCTCGAACGGGCCGGGGAGTGCCGGCAGCCAGCGGAGTCCGGGCGTTCCCACGACGCTCAGTCGTCGACCTCGCGCGCCAGCCGCACGCCGCGCTCGTCGCGCACCAGGGCGTCGCCGCCGAACGTGAGTTCGGGGAGCTCGACCGGATCCCTGCGCACCGGGGCCACGGTCTCCGTCCTGGCCTCGGTGACCTCGGGCCGGAAGCCGGTGATCTGACGCCAGGTGCGCTTGATGGCATCGCCGAAGATCAGCACGAGGTCGTGCGGGCGAGCCATGGCGAGCACGCTGGCCACGGCCTCCTGCTCGTCGGGGATCACGGCGATCCGGTCGCGGGGCACGCCGTGGGTTTCCAGGGCCGCGGCGAGCATCTTGGGGACTTCGTCGCTGCCGCGACCGCGCAGTCCGTCGTCGCGGCGGCAGATCGTGTAGTCGAAGTGCCCGGCGGTCATGCGCGCGATCTCGCGGATGTCCTCGTCGCGCCGGTCGCCAGGGGCGGAGAGCACCAGGAGCCTGCGCCCGCGCGGCTCGAGGCGCCCCACCAGCCGCACCAGGGCGTCGACCGCGGCCGGGTTGTGGCCGTAGTCCAGGATCACCTTGAAGGGGTGCAGGTCGTAGACGTTCATGCGGCCCGGAGCCTGGAAGAACGTGGTGTCGAAGGTGCGCAGGCCGTGGCGGATGTCCTCGCGCTTCACGTTCATGGAGAAGGCCATGGCGGCCGCGAACATGGCGTTCTGCACGTTGTGCAGGGCGCGGCCTTCCAGCGTCGCGGGCACCAGGTGCGTCCACATCAAGGGGATGTGGGCTCCACGGTCGTAGATCGTGATCATCTCGCCGTTGATGCCCTGCTCCAGCACCACGGCGCGGCCGCCCGCCTGGATGTGCTCCTTCACCAGGGCGTTCGAGGAGTTCATGGTGACGTAGCACAGGTGCTTCGCCTGCGTGTAGTCCGCCATGCGCAGGCAGCGTTCGTCGTCGGCGTTGAGCACCGCCGCGTCCTTGGCCACCTCGACCACGATGCGCTTGACCTCCGCCAGTTCATCGAGGGTCGAGACGCCGCGCAGGCCCAGGTGATCGGACTGCACGTTGAGCACCGCGCCCACGTTGCACTTCTTGTAGCCCATGCCGCTGCGCAGGAGCCCGCCGCGGGCGGTCTCCAGCACCGCCACGTCCACCGAGGGGTCGCGCAGCACCATGCGCGCGCTGGTGGGCCCGGTCATGTCGCCCTCGACGGTCAGGTGTCCGTCGATGTACACGCCGTCGGTCGTGGCGAGCCCCACGTGGTGGCCGGCGAGCTTGAAGATGTGCGCCAGCATGCGCGACGTGGTGGTCTTGCCGTTGGTGCCGGTGATCGAGGCGATCGGAATGCGGCTGGGCGTTCCGGGCGGGAAGAGCATGTCCATCACCGGGCCGGCGACGTCGCGGGCCTTGCCCTCGCTGGGCGCGACGTGCATGCGGAAACCGGGCGCGGCATTGACCTCGCAGATCGCGGCGCGGTTCTGGGTGTAGGACGTGGCGATGTCGCTGGAGAGGAAGTCGATGCCCGCCACGTCCAGCCCGATGGCCTTGGCCGCGCGCACGGCCATTTCGACGTTGTCGGGGTGCACGACGTCGGTGACGTCGATCGAGGTGCCGCCGGTGGACAGGTTGCCGGTGGCGCGCAGGAACACGATCCGGCCCGCCTCGGGCACGCTGGCCTTGGAGAGCCCCGCCTTGGCCAGCATCTGATCGGCCTGCAGGTCGAACTCGAGCCGCGTCAGGACCTTCTCGTGGCCCACGCCGCGGCGCGGGTCCTGGTTGGCGATTTCCACCAGTTTTTCAACGCTGCTCACGCCGTCGCCCACCACGTGACCGGGCATGCGCTTGGCCGCGGCGATCAGCTCGCCGTTGACCACGAGCATCCGATGGTCGAATCCCTCGATGAACTGCTCGACGATCACGGCGCGGCTGTGCTCGCGCGCCACCTGGAAGGCCGCCTTGACCTCCTCGGTGCTCTGCATGCCGATCGAAACGCCGCGGCCGTGGTTGGCGTCCAGGGGCTTGACCACCACCGGGAAGCCCAGTTTGGTCGCGGCCGTGGCGGCCTCGGTGTCGGTGTAGACCATGACCTGGCGCGGGACCGGCAGGCCGAGGTCGGCCAGGATGCGATTGGTCTCCTCCTTGTCGGAGGCGATCTCCACGGCGATGTGGCGCGTCTCGCTGGTGATCGTGGCCTGGATGCGGCGCTGGTACTTGCCGTGGCCGAACTGGATCAGGCTGTGCTTGTTGAGCCGCAGCCAGGGGATGTCGCGTTCCTCGGCCGCGCGCACCAGGGAGGCCGTGGAGGGCCCCAGGGCGCGCCGCTGGGCGTAGCGAATGAACGCGTCGCGCTCGCTGGGAAAATCGAAGCGCTCGGGGGCGACCCCCGCGGGCAGTTCCGCGCGCGCCTCTGCCGGCAGAAGCGCCAAGAGCAGCCGCAGCGCGAGGTTGGCCGCCTCCAATCCCACTTCCTGCTGCTCGTACTGGAAGACCACGTGGTACTGGCCGGGGTCGTCCGTGCTGCGGGTCTTGCCGAAGGTCACGCGGGCGCCCGCGACGTTTTGCAACTCGATCGTGACGTGCTCCAGCACGTGGCCGAGCCAGGTGCCCTCGTCCTCGCGCAGCCGGCGCACGAATCCGCCTTCCTCGCCGTAGGAGCAGCCGTGCTGGGCGAGCCCGGGCAACAGCGCCAGGAGCTGAGACTCGAATTCGACGCCCAGGCGCGCGGTGGGCCAATGCTCCAGCGCACCCAGGTCGAGTGTCAGACGGATGACGGGAAAATGCGCGTAGAGGCTCGGCCCGATGTAGACCGAGGTCGCGAGGATCTTCATGGCTACTGCTTGTCGGAGGTGAGCGCCGACGGCGAAGCCAGGCGCGAGTGCAGGTTGTAGTGGCCGCCGCGCACGAGGATGTGCAGCTTGACGCCGATCAGGCTGACGGGCTCGGCCTTCTCCGCCTTGTGCATCGAGGAGAACTCGATGTCGCTGGGGTCGACGATCGTGACGCCCCCCGAGCCGACGACCTCGAGGGTCTCGTCCGGGCCGATGAAGGCCGCGGTGTCCTCGTCCAGACCCAAGCCCAGGGCGAAGGGGTTGTAGGCCAGCGCGGTCAACAGGCGTCCGAGGCGGTCGCGCTGGCGGAAATGCTGGTCGACGATGATGCGGTTGGTGAGCCCCAGGCCCGGCGCCAGGGCCACCATCGAATGGCGCGGCGTGGCGCCCTCGTCGCCGTAGGCGATCATGTGCTCGGAAAGGAACGCGGCACCCGCGGAGGTGCCCGCCACGTGCATGCCGGAAACGTTGCGTTCGCGCAGGATCTTGGCCACGCGCGTGCCGCCGAGAGTGGTCGAGAGCCGCAGCTGGTTGCCGCCCGTGAGGAACGCGCCGTCGCATTCCTCGAGCATGGTGAGCCAGTCTTCGCGCGCGCAGTCGGCCCTCGAATCGAAGGGCAGCACCACGGCGCGCTTGACGCCAAGGTCGAGAAACAGGTCCTCGTAGCTCTGTCCCGTGGAGCGTTCGGTGGATGCCGTGGGGATCACGACGATGCGTCCCTGCTTGCCTCCACACAGCCGCACGAAGCGCCTCAGGATCTGGGGATCCTGGACTTTGTCGATGCCTCCTCCGATCGGGATGATGAAACCGCGGGTCATGGTTGCCTTGCCTTTCCTGAGGGTCAGGAACCGGATGGGGACGATGAAAGGGTCTCGAAACGGCCCGGCACGACGGGAACTCCGTCCAGCACGTGCCAGCGGCCGCGACAGCAGACGTCGCGCACGCCGAGGTCGGAGTCGAGCACGACCAGGTCGGCGTCGCCCCCGGCGGTGATGCTGCCCTTGCGCGAGAGGCGCAGGGCGACGGCCCAGTTGGCGGTGAACGGCAAGAGGGCCCGCTCCAGGGGAATCCCCGCTCGCACCAGTTGGGCCAGGGTCTCGGCCAGGGTGCCGGGGTCGCCCACGTCCATGTGCGTCACGCGACCATCGCCGTCGAACGTGGGCAGACAGCCGCCTCCGTCGGAACTGACGGTGAAGCGCGCCGGGTCGACACCGCTGGCGAAGGCCGAGAGCAGGGCGTCGCGTGCCGACAGCCCCGCGTCGTCCCCGGCGGCAGGATAGGCCGTGACGTCGACGTTGACGCCGGCGCGGGCCAACTCCAGGGCCTCGTCGAACAGCGCGCGGCGCCGGTTGACGTGGGTCGGCTGGAAGACGCGCGCGGGCAATTCGGTGGTACGCAGGGCCTCGCGCACGAACTCCAGTCCGCGCGGCCCGTCGCCCAGGTGCAGGTGCAGGACGCCCGCCTTGCCGCTCATCAGGCCCGCCACGTGGCACTCCGAGGCGACGCGCACGAACTCCCCGAGGGAGGGCTGGCTGGAGCGGTGGTCCGAGATCGCGAGCTCGCCCACGCCGATCACCTTGTCCACGTGCACGATGTCCCCGCGGGCGCTGCCGGTGATGGTCGCGAGCGGCAGGTGGTAGCCGCCGGTCCAGGCGAACGCGGACAGGCCTTCCTCCTCCAGGGCCCGGGCCCGGGCGACCACCTCGCCGGGCGTGCGGTTCAGGTCGTCGGTGCCGAGCAGCCCCACCACGCAGGTGACCCCCGCGCGCGTGAAACGCGAGAGCGCCACCTCGGGAACGCGGCTGGCATACCCCGATTCGCCTCCGCCGCCCGTCACATGGGCATGACCGTCGATGAAGCCGGGCACCACGCGTCCGCCCGCCAGGTCGCGCACGCGCGCCCCCAGGGACGAGGGCAGCTTGGGCTCGCCGCGGCCGATCCAGACGATGCGCTCGCCCGCGATCAGCAAGTGCATGCGCCCCAGGGATTGGGGAGCGTACAGATCGGCATTCAGGAGCAGTTCCAGCACGTGGAGCGGACCGCCTCCGGCCCGGGTCGGAACCGGAGATTCTAATCCAGCGCGGTCAACGCTGCCCGACCGAACAGGCGGGAAAGCGCCCCGGGGGATCGGCCCCGCATCACGTCGACTCCCGCTGGGGCCCGGCACGGGACCGGGCTCGCCGGCGGGAGCCTCCGCGGACGCGGCCGGGATTCGCCCCCCCACCAGGTCGATCGGCGCGGCCGACGGCCCCTGCTCACGACCCGGGCACGCCTGCCAGAGGGTGGACCTGGCCCGTGGCGAGGGGGATCGCACGCCGGCGAGGCCAAGCGCGCATCCCGGAGCCTATCGGGCCCAGTGGCTGTGCCGGGGCCTCGATCCGCCAGGCGCGGCGACGACGCGCAATCGCCCGGCGACGCTCGCAAGCTCTAGGTCGCGTTCCAAGGAGGGCGACGGAGGGACGACGGGGCCCCGAGCGCGCACCCTGGGCTCGGTCTTGGGGGCTGGGCCGCCCGCAGCACGTCCCGGAACCTGGACCGCCCCGCGAATGCGGCGAGCCTGCAATTCGCCTGGCCCGCGGAAGCCGCGCAGTCGCTGGGAGAGGCTCCGGAGGAGCCCCAACGACGCGGGCGCGAGCCGCGGAGCGGCGGCAGGGCGCGTCAGGTTCCAGAACGTGCTCCGAGGCGATCGGAATGCAGACCCGGCTTCGAGGCCGAGCCTTCACCTCGAGAAACGAACTCTCGGCCGGCCACCGGTCTGCTTGCCTCGGATGCGCTTACCGCCCGCTGGATTCGCGGAGATCACAGCTCGAACGTCAGGCCCAGTTCGAGCACATGCTGCTTGGTTTCCAGATCGAAGCTGGAGTTCCCGATACCGTCATCGATGTTGTTGTTGTCGATGTTGAGGAAGCGGTAACCGACCCGAGCGGCCATCCTGGGAGCGAAGCGCCACTCCACGCCCCCGCGGGCCTGCCAAGCGAGGAACGGACCGTCATCGTCGTGGAATCCGCCACTCGTGCCCACGTCCATCCATGCCGCGCCGGCGCCGGCACCCACATAGACCGAAACCGGCTCCGCGACCCTCAGGTCGAGGGTCACGTTGAGCATGCCCGCCAGCACCGTGATTTCGTCGACCGCCTGCAGGACGCCCGAAGTGCTGGCATCTTGCTGGGTCCACAGGGCCTCCACGTCCACGTCGACGGCCACCGGACCGGTCCCGGAGCTGACGCGTTTCCCCAGGGCGGCGCTGAGCAGGAAGCCCTCGTCGAACTCAACGTCTTCGTTGCCCGGGCCCCGGGAATCGTCGGTCGTCACGAGTCCTGCATTCACGCGCCCATACCAGCTTCGCCGGGGATCACCCCGTCCCAGCAGGTCCTGGTCCGAATCGGTGAGCAGCAAAGGCCTCTCCGGGGCGGGCGTGGCGGGAGTCTCACCCACGGAGAGCGAGAGTGCGAAACACGTGGGCAGCAGGAAGACAAGGGACATGGGGACCTCCAGGACAGGGGGCACTCGGATGGCATCGAGCTCCACCTTGGGGCCCGCCTCGGAGACAGGCGCGCCCCACGGGAGCCCCGGGGCCGCGCTCCGCGAGAAGTGTCGAGAACGCGCATGCCCTAGGCAGTGCTACGGACGCAACGCGACGACGCGGGCGCGAGCCACGGGGTGGCCAGGGGGTGTGCCAGTCTCTAGAGCTGCTCTTAGGAGCGCCTGCTGGGCGCTCCATCGGCACATGCACCTAGCAGCAGGGCGAGAATCCAGTATCCGGCACGCGCGCAGCATGGGGCCCGGGCCGATTCGCAGGCCGGGACGCGCCTCGCCGCCGCTGGGAGCGGCACCAGGAACTCAGCACCGGGAACTCAGCACCAGGAACTCAGCAACGGGGACTCAGCACCAGGCGTTGTTCAGGACCTCGCCCATGCCACCCGCCCCGGGGACGATGTAGCCCTTCTCGTCCAGCCCGCGTTCCTCGACCCAGCGCGTGCCGGGGATGGTCTCGTGCACGTCGGCGGGCGACAGGCCGCGGTCGAGGCGCGCGGTGTAGACCACCAGATTGTCCAGGGCGTCGAGCACCGCCCGCAGGTACTCGGGCGTGGCGATCATCGGCATGGCCACGATGCGCGCGGGCCGGCCGTAGTGCTGCAGGTAGTGGCGCACGGCGCGGATCGTGGTCGAGCCCGTGGCGCCCATGGGATCGGGCAGCAACAGGATGGCGCCCTCCACCGATCCGCCGATCTTGCTGCCGTGCAAGTCCACGCCGACCACGTGGCCCGAGGCGTCGCTGACGCGCGCCATGTTCAGGTGGTCGAGGCGCACGTGCTCCGGCGGCAGCACGCTGGTGAGCATCTCGAAACAGGTCTGCGAGGGCACGATGCCCGCGCGGATCACGTCCACGATCACCACGCGCGTCTTCGGGTCGAGCACGGTGCCGCGGTACACGCCCAGTTCCCCGTGGTGCTCCGCCATGCGGGTCGGGACTTCGGCGCGAATGCTGGGGAATTCGCGACCGGCGACGTTGACCAGCATGGTCTGGTAGACCTGCCGCAGGATCCCGGCCATCTCCGGATGGCGCACCTCGGGACTGGACAGCCGCGCCAGGGCCGTCAGCAGGAAGCGGTTGTCCAGGAGGTGCACCTGGGCGCCGTAGCGGTGTTCGCGTTCCCAGGCGCCGCTGGCCCCGGCACCGCGCGAACGCTGCACGGGTTGCAGAACCGGGTCGTGGCGGGACTCTTGGGCCATGGGGACGGAACTCAGGGATTCAGTGCCGCCCGTGGGGAAAAATCGGTCCAGCGCATGCTCATCCCCCGCTGGCGGCCAGGGCCGACGACAATGCGCGCACCAACTCGCCGACCTCGGCCGCGGGCGTCGAGCACAGGGCGATGCGCAGGGCGCCCCCGATGGGCACCACGAAGACGCCGCGCTCCCGCATGTGCTTCGCCGCCGCCTGGGGGTCCTTGGCGAACACCGTGACGAAGAAACCGCCTTCGTAGCGCGGATAGCGCAGGCCCGCGGGCCGGGCGGCGGCGTTGAAGGCGTTGACGCGCGACTCGAGCAGGCCCACCAGCCGCTCGCGTTCGCGAGCGACCCGCGCCGAGGCCTCGGGCGAATTCATCAGCTCGGCGATGGCCAGCATCCCCAGGTGGTTGCAATTCGACCAGGTTCCGCGGCAGGAGAAGGACAGCGCGTTCTGGATGCGCGTGCGCTCGGCGGCGTCGGGGTGCGAGGCCACCAGGGCACCGACCCGCGCCCCGTACTGGGCAAAGCCCTTGGAAGCGGTCCAAGCGCACAGGAGCAGCACGCTTTCGCCCAGGGTTTCCACCGGATCCAGCCACTCCTTGGACCGCACGCCTCCGAAGTGGGCGTAGGCGTAGTCGACCAGCAGGCTCACCGGCGCCTTCTCTCCCGCCCGGCGCAGCACGTCGCACACGCTCTTCCACTCGCCGAGGTCCAGGGAGTAGCCCGTGGGGTTGTGGCAGGGCGTGTTCAGCAGCACCAGCGCCCGCTTCTGGACCGAGAGCTGTCGCTCCAGGGCGGCGGCCAGGGCGGCCGTGTCGAAGCGGCCGGCCGCGTCGAACATCTCGAAGGTCTCGACCTTGCGGCGAGTCTGCTCCGCGATCGTCTTGTAGGGTCCCCAGTAGAACTTCGTCGTCAACAGCGCCTCGCCGGGCGCGAGGAAGTTGACGATCGCATGGTGCAGGGCCCCGGTGCCGCCGGGAGTCGCCGCGGCCACGGACCTGGCGGCCAGGGGCCGCGTGCCGTAGAGGTCGCGGATCACGGCCTGGAGGAAGCCCGGCTCGCCGGAGATGGGCGCATAGCAGGCGCTTTCCTTGGGCGGAACGCGGGCCAGGGCCTCGCCCACGGAGGGCAGGATCGCCAGGCTCCCGTCGTCCTCCACCAGGGCCCCCAGGGTCGCATTGATGATGCGCTCCCCGGCCTTCGCGCGGCGCGTCGCCTCGGCGTTGAGCGCGAAGATCGGATCGTCGGCCGGACGCTCGCGGGCGTCCTCGATCAGAAAACTCGACAAGGCGGCGAGGGTGGTCGAAGTCACGGGGATGGGCGGGGTAGGCGCGCCGGAAACCGGGGGCGCAAGCCCGCAGAGGATACCCGAAGGGCGGCCGAATCGGGCCTCGCCGATGTGCGCAACCGGGGGGGCCAAGGAGCGGGTCCGCGGCCCCCGCCCGCGCGGGAGGCTCAGCGCCGGAAGGAGACCACGGCCGTGAAGGCTTCCTGCTCCCGCGGCGTGAGCTTGCGCCCGCTGGCCGGATTGGCGTCCGAGGTGCGCACGCCCGAAAGCGCCAGGAAACGGTCGAAGTACGACACGGATTCCAGGCCCGGCCAGGAGAAGTGACGGGCGTGTCCGGCGGCCCAGGCCAGTTCCGCGTCCAGCGGATCGTGACCCGTGCCCTCCACGGCCAAGGCGAAGGCCTGACCCAACCGCTCGGTCTTCTTGAGCCGGGCGATGTCCGCGGGCGCGCGCTCGCCCTCGGGCGTGTCCGGCAGGAGCTCCAGGACCCGCGCGCGCGCCGCCGCGGCCGTGGCGAGCGTGCGATCGCGCCAGTCCCGCAGGGCCGCGAGCCGCGGCTCGGCATCGGAAGAGAACAGGAGCTTGCGCATCTTGCTCTCGAGTTCGTCCCGCGGCGCCAGGGCCGCCGCCAGTTGTTCGGTGCGCGCGGGTTCGCGCGCACCACGGGCCACCTCCCCCAGGTGCTTGGCCGCCGCCAGCTCGTCGGCCTCGGGCGAACGATCGCCGGGCTGCGGAGCCAGGGCCAGGAGGTCGGAGCGCACCGTGCGCAGCTCGGCCGCGGCGAAATCGGCGCGGGCCACCACGTGCTCCAGCTCGGCCAGGGAGAGTTCGAAGTGCCCGGTCTGGGTGCCGGAAAGCAGCGCCCGCGCGCGCTCCAGATCGTCCACGGCGAGCCGGGCCCGGGAGACGAATTCACGGCGCACGTTGAACTTGGTGTCCACGAGCAGCGCGGCCAGCGTGCGCGCCCCCTGGTCCCCGACGGCCAGCACCTCGCCCGGGTGCTTGCGCAGCCGCTCGTACTCCCGATGGAGCGCCAGCACGTCGTCGCCCGCGCTGGCGGACAGGAGCTTGAAGTACCCGCGTGCCTCGTAGTGCTTCTGCACGTCCGCCAGGACGATGCGCGTGGTCATGGCGAGTTGCGCGAGCTCGGAGAGGAAGGCCTTGTCCTGGGGATCGTCCGAGCGCAGGAGCCGCGCCAGCTCCTTGGGTTGGATGTCCGAGCCGAAGCCGCGCTTGCCGTCCGGCGCAAGGCCGAAGTCCCCCGCCTGCGGGGCGGCCTGTCCCACCCCGGCCGCGTGCTCCGGATCGGCGGCGGCTCCTCCGGGCGAAGCCCAGGCCAAGAGCCCCAGACAGCAGGCCAGGATCTTCAAGCAAAAGGCCCGGCGCTGTCGCCCGGGGGCCCGCCCGGGGGCCCGCCCGGGGGCCCGCCCGGGGATCGTCCCTCGCCGGAGCCGAACTCCTCGATTCCGTCCCGGGGCGGCCGCTCGCTGGGCGAGAAGCGCACCTCCGCCGCGGGCCCCGGGGCAATCGTGCAGTCGCGCAGGGCGGCGGGCAGCGCGGGAGACGGAAGCACGACGGCGGGCGCGGGCTCGTCCCGCAGGCGGCGGCGCGCCAGTCCCTGGACGAAGAGCACCTGGGACAGTCCGAGCCCGGACGCGGCCGCCAGGGTCTCGGCCTCCAGCTCGATCAACTCCTCGAGCCCACCCACGCCCGCGGTCCGCAGGGCGTCGAACGTGGAGCGGTCGAGGTCCGCCGATTGGAGCGGCGTGGCGCGGCGAGCCGGCGGAACGTCCCCGGGCGCCTGGGACGGGGTCGTCTGGGGCGCGCGCGCGGAGGAAGGCGCGGACGCCAGGTCAGCCTCGGCCTCGCTCCGGTCCAACTCCGTCCAGCGCCGGGCCGCCGCCGCCAGCATGGCGCGCTTGCCCCGGGTCACCTCCCGCGGCTTGGGGCGCACCGGCTTGGGCAGGGGCTGCGGCTCGGCCCGCGACTCCACTCGCGCGACCTCGCCCACCAGGACCCGCTGCTTCAGGGCCGCGGCCTCCTTGAGGAAGCGGCGCGCCCCGGCCACCGGGAGCGACAGGATCGAACTGACCTCCGCCGGCGTTCGCCCGGCCAGATCCTCGATGCCCTGGATGCCGTGGGCCCGCAGCCGCTGCAACGTCGAGGGGCCGTCACCGTAGAGATTGCAGAGCAGGGCGAGTGCGTCCATGGTGGGCGGAGGGATGGGCGGGGTTGTCCGTCAGGCTTCCAATTCGACGCCCGGCAGTTCCAGACCGGAAATCCGGCCGCGGTCACCGGCGCGGGGGCGGGCGGCCCGCGGGGCGCGCAATTCACGGCCGATGCGGGGCGTTTCGGCGAGCACCTCGGCGGCCAGGGCACGGAAATCGTCGGCGGCCGAGCAGCGCGGGGCGATCTCGAACACCGGCCGGCCGCAGGCCGCGGCCTCCCGCAGGCGCACGTTGGAGCGCACCACGGTCTCGTACATGTCCTGGCCGAAGCGCGCGTGCAGGGCCACCAGGAGCTCGCGCGCGAAGCGCGTGCGGCGATCGAACAGGGTGCCCAGGACGCGCAGGTCGAAGCGCGAGCCCTGCAGCGCGGCCACTTCCTCGAACAGCGCCCGGGCCCGCACGGCGCCCTGCAGGGCGAAGGCACCGGTCTCGATCACCAGCAGGGCGCTGGTGGAGGCGCACAGGGCATTGGCCGTCAGCACGCCGTCCGCGCGGGCGGGGCAGTCGATCAAGGCGTAGTCGAAATCCGCGGCCAGTTCCTCGAGGGCGTAGCGCAGGCGACGCTCCGGACCCACCAGGCGCGCGCTCTCCTCCTCGAATTCCGCCAGGCCCTGGGACGAGGCGATCAACGCGAGCCCACCCGGCGCGGCCCGCAAGGACTCGCGCGCGGTGACGCGCTCGCACAGCACGTCGCCGATGGTGGGCCCGAGTTCTCCGCTGACCGAGAGTCCCAGGGAGGCGTGGGCCTGAAGATCGAGATCCACCAGCAGGACCCGCTGCTTCGCCAGCACCAAGGCCGCCGCCAAGTGAATGGCCGCGGTCGTCTTGCCGCAGCCGCCCTTTTGATTGACCAGGCTGATGACGCGCATGCTTGGCGCGCGCGCCCCGGCCCGCGGCTCGGGCCTACCTCAGGGCGCGTTGGGCGCGCTCGTAGAATGCGCTCGCGGTTCGCGCGAGGTCAAGGGCCGGCCATTCGGCCAGCCTCCGGAAAGCGTGGGCGGCCTCGCTCTCGGGACTGGAGACCACCACCGGGGCGCGGAGTTCCACCGAACGCCCCACCGCATGGTCGGCCGGAACGTGGCCCAGGAGCTCGGGCTGGCTGCCCAGGAACTTCTGGGAGGCGTTGCGGAAGCGGGTCCAGGCCGATTCCGCCGCCAGGGAATCCGGCACCCGGTTGATCAGCATGCCGACCCGGATGTAGGGGTTGACCGACAGCGCCCGCTTGTAGAGGGCGTAGCCGTCCGAAAGTCCCGTGACCTCGTGGCTGGTGACCAAGAGCAGGGTGCTGGTGGCCGCCAGATGGGCGACGGTGCCGTAGCCGAGGCCCGCGCCGTGGTCGATCACGATCAGGTCGAAGGCGTCCTCCAGGGCACGCAGGCTCTTGAACAGCCGTTCCAGTTCCCGGCGGGTCGGGTTGGTCAGCGTGTGACGTCCGACGCCCCCGGAAAGCAGCTTCAGCCCGTTGGGGCCCTCCACCAGGGCGTCGAAGGGATCCACGGACCCCTCCATGACGTGACCCAGGTCGTATTGGGGGGCAAGGCCCAGCAGCAGGTGCGCGTTGGCCAGCCCCGCGTCGAAGTCCACCAGCAGCACGCGCTCGCCCTTGCCGGCGCGCACGGTGGCCAGATTCGTGGACGTGATGCTCTTTCCGGTGCCACCCTTGCCGCTCGCGACGCAAATCACGCGCGCCGTGATCACGGGGGCTGCGCGGGCGCCGGAGTGCGCATCAGTCCGGCTCGTCGCAGGAAATCGAGGCGAGGGAAGTCGAGCATGGTGTGAGGGCCGGCAGACTCTCCGGGTCCTGAGTCCGGGCGTCAAGCCCCCGCGCAGTCGCAATTCGGCAGGGATTCGCTTTTCGCGTCCCTTGGGCCCGCGCCGCGCGGGTCGGCCGTGGGCGTTCGCGCCGCCCGTTCGGCGGGAGGAGCGCCTCGCCCCTTGACAAGCCGGACCGGGGAGGGCCGCGATCGGGCGCTCTCGGGGACGAGGTGGTGCCGGCGAAGTTCGCCGCTCCACCGACGGGCCGGTTCCGGGGAGCCTGGAGAGAGGACGAACCAAGTCCGCGCGAACACGTGCCGGCGGCCTCGGGCCTCGCGGGCGAAGGGCGCCCGGCACGGAGGTTCGAGCGACGACTCCCGCGCGAGATCCGCCCGCGGGTTCAGCCCACGGAGCTGGAAGCCGAGAGCGGCGCGCGCTTCCCAAGCCCGCGGGTCACGGCCCACGGCGCAGGCGGCGCCGGAACAGGGGGCCCAAGTCCGGAGGTGCGCCGCGGCCGCCGCTGGCGCCCCGCGGCCGTCGAGCGCCCGATTCCGGGGGCCGGCGAGGGGCGGACGGGGCGGGGACGGAGTAGCGGCACGGATCGCCTCAAACTATTTACGGTACATAGCTTACGGCAGTATGCTGTCAAAATTGAACGATCCGGCCAGGCGCCCCCCCACAGTTGCGATGACGACAACGCCCGTCTCCCTGGACAGCCTGCTGCCCATCGCCCTCGACATCACGGCTTCCTTGACGGGTGAGGACCGCTCCAGGCGTCTCGTGGCCGCCGTGATGCGCGCCCTGCCCTGCGACGCGGTGGCCCTGCTGCGCCTCGAAGGCTCGACGCTCGTCCCCGTGGCCGTGCTCGGGCTCGCGGCGGACGTGCTCGGCCGCCGCTTTCCGCGGGCGGAGCATCCGCGGCTCGACATTCTCTGCCGCAACGAGAAGCCGACGATCTTCCCTGCGGAGAGTTCCCTGCCCGATCCCTATGACGGCCTGGTGGAGGGCGCCCCCCACCTCGCCGTCCACGCGTGCCTGGGCTGCCCCCTTCGCGTCGAGGGCGAGCTGGTCGGAGTGCTCACGGCGGACGCCCTGCGCCCAGGGACCTTCGACGACGTGGATCCGCGCTTCCTGGCCCACCTGGCGGCCCTGGCGGCGGCGGCCCTGCGCACCAGCGACCTGATCGAAACCCTGGAACGCCACGCAAGGCATCAGGGGCTGGTGGCCCAGGACCTGGTGCGCGACGTGCTGGCGCGCCGCGGCGGTTTCCTGCTGGGGAACAGCGCCGCCATGGACAGCCTGCGCCGGGAAGTGGAGCTGGTGGCGGGCTCCAACTTCCCGGTGCTCGTCACCGGGGAAACCGGCGTGGGCAAGGAACTGGTGGTGCGCACGCTGCACGCCCAGTCGCCCCGGGCGGACGAAGCCCTGGTGTACGTCAATTGCGCCGCCCTGCCGGAATCGGTGGTGGAGAGCGAGCTCTTCGGACACACCCGCGGCGCGTTCACCGGCGCCACGGAGGCGCGACCGGGCAAGTTCCGCGTGGCCGAGGCCGCAACCCTGTTCCTGGACGAGATCGGCGAATTGCCGCTCTCCGTGCAGCCCAAGCTCCTGCGGGCCCTGCAGGAGGGCGAGATCCAGCCCGTGGGCAGCGATCACCCGCAACACGTCGACGTGCGCATCCTGGCGGCCACGAATCGCGATCTGGAGGCCGAGGTGCGCGCGGGCCGATTCCGGGCGGACCTGCTGCACCGCCTGGACGTGTGCCGCATCCGCGTGCCGCCCCTGCGGGAGCACCCCCAGGACATCCCCCAGTTGTGCGGCCACTTCGGCGATCGCCTTCGCCGGCGCCTCGGCACGGGCCCGATCCGTTTCGAACCCGGGGCCCTGGCCGCCTTGGCCGCGGGCGCCTGGCCGGGCAACGTGCGCGAGTTGGAGAACGTGATCTCGCGCGCGGTGCTGCGGGCCCTGGGACGGTCCGGGGCCGGCGGAACCCTGATCGTGCGGGTGGACGATCTCGGTCCCCTGGAGTCCGGCGCGCGTCCCGAGGGCTCCACCCCGGCGGCCGTCGCGAACGCGAGCGCCGGCCCTCGGCCCACGCTGCGGGCGGCGGTGGAGGAATTCGAGCGCGCCCTGATCCGGCGCGAGCTGGAGGTGTCCGCCGGCAACTGGGCCGCCGCGGCCCGCGCCCTGGGCATGCACCGCAGCAACCTGCACCATCTGGCCAAGCGGCTGGGACTCACCTGACGGCCGTCGGGCAGGCCGCCCGGGGACCGGTTTTTCCTCCGGCCCCCCGAACCTTGACACTACGATCCCGCGATGGACGCCACGCCCGCGGGAGTCGGCCCCGAGCGGCGCGCTTCGCTGGGAGCGAAACTGCTGCTCCTCCAGGGAACCTTGCTCCTCTTGTTCGCGGCCTTGGAGTTCGGCACGCGCTGGGTCGAGCAGGGCACGCGCGACCGGCCGTTCACCGCCGAGGATCCGTTCGTGAGCCCCTGGTTCCCGACCCGCGACTGGGCGCCGCCGCGCTACGACGGGGAGGGGCGCGCGCTCTTCCGCCATCGGGACGAGCCCGTGTCGATCCAGAAGCCCGCGGGCGTGGTGCGCGTGATCGCCGTGGGCGGGTCCACCACGGCCAACAAGCGCGCCTTCGCCCTGGGGGGCATCGATTTCGCCCTGGCCCTGGAACGGCGCCTCGAGGCGGGGGGCGCGGCAGGCCGTTTCGAGGTGCTCAACGCCGGCGCCGAGTCCTTCTCCACGGCCCACATCCTGGTCAATCTGTTCCTGCGGCTCTTGGAGTTCGAGCCCGACGTCGTGGTGTGCATGGAGAACATCAACGACCTCTCGGCCAACTACTACGGTGCCGCGGTGCGCGGCGACTACGGCAACAAGTACCTGGAGCCCGAGTTCATCGACCCGGCGCTGCAATCCGGCCGCACCTTGCACGGATTCCTGATGCGCTCGCGGGTCCTGCGGAACATCCCCTGGCTCAGGCGCCTGGCGAAAACCCCGGAACACGCCGCGGACGACGTCTCCGCGGGACTGGCGCTTTTCCGCCGCAACCTGCGCGAGATCGCCCACGTGTGCGAAGAGCGCGGTGCACGGCTCGTGCTGCTGAGCCAGCCCAACAACGGGGTCGAGGACGCTTCGTACTCGCAGGCGCAGTTCGCGCTCTACAACCGCGAGATCGAGAGCGTGGCCCGCGAATGCGGCGTCCAATTCGTCGACATGTTCACGCTGTTCGGCCACGACCCGAAGTGGTTCGTGGATCCCGTGCACTACACCCCCGCGGGCTGCGAGGAATTCGCGCGGATCCTGGCGGAACAAGTGCGCTTCTGACCCGCAGCGTGCGCTCAGTGCATGCTGGTCATCTCGCCGATGCGGTGCAGCTTCATCACGTTGGTGGAGCGCGAGACCCCCGGGGGAACCCCGGCCACGAAAATCACTTCCTCGCCCTGCAGCACGACTCCGCGCTCGAGCAGCAGCAACTGCGCCGCGTGCAGCATCTCCTCCAGGCTCGGTTCCTGCTTGCACAGCATCGGCGTCACGTGGGAGAGGATCGTCATGCCGTGCAGCGTGCGCTCGCTGGGCGTGAGCGCGATGATCTCGGCCTCGGCGCGGTAGCGCGAGAGCAGCCGCACGGTGTTGCCGCTCTCCGTGAAGCAGATGATCTTGCGGATGCCCAAGGCCTCGGCCGCCTGGGCCGCGGCCAGGGCCGTGGCGTTGGAGAAGGTGGGCTCCGCGTCGCGGAAGCGCACGCGCGGCAGGTCGTGGTAGCGGCTGGAACTCTCGATCGCGCGCGAAATGCGCGACATGGCCTCCACCGCCTCCACCGGATGCTCGCCCACCGCGGTTTCGGCCGAGAGCATCAGGGCGTCGGTGCCGTCGAGCACGGCATTGGCCACGTCGGTGACCTCCGCGCGCGTGGGGCGCGAGCTGTGCACCATGGACTCCAGCATCTCGGTGGCCGTGATCGAGAATTTCCCGGCCTTGAGGGCCTCGCTGATGATCTGCTTCTGGGCCAGGGGGAGCAGCTCCAGCTTGCACTCGACCCCCAGGTCGCCGCGGGCCACCATGACCCCGTCGGCGGCCTGCAGGATGCTCTTCAGGTTGGAGAGCGCGGCCTGCCGCTCGATCTTCGCCACCATCAACATGCCCGGCGCCAGCTGGCGGATGCGCTCGATCTCCTCGGCGCGGCTGACGAAGCTGATGCCCAGCATGTCCAGGCCGAGCTCCACCGCCAGCGAAATGTGCTGCTTGTCCTGCTCGGTGGGCAGGTCCACCGACAGCTGACTGTCCGGCAGGTGGACGCCCTTCTTGTCGCCGATGAGGCCCGCACGGCGCACGCGGGCGTGCACGAATCGGCCCTCGACCGTGGTGGTCACCAGCTCCGCCGCCGCATCCGCGAGCAGGATGCGATGGCCCGGCGCGACACCGGCGAGGAAACCGGCGATGTTCACCGGAATCACGTCGCCCACGGAGGCTTCGCTCTCCTCCAATCGCACTTCCTCGCCCGCCACGAGTTGGCGTGAGCCGCCGGTGGCCGGATCGAGCTTGCCCATGCGCATCTTGGGCCCTTGGATGTCCGCCAGGATGCCGATGGCGACGCGACGCTTGGCCGCGGCCTCGCGCAGCTTGGCCACGCGACGGCGGTGGTCCACCTCGTTGCCGTGGCTGAAGTTGAGGCGGCCGACGGACATGCCCGCATCGATCATCTCGCCGAAGCGGTCCTCGCAGGCAGGGCCCAGGGTGGCGACGATCTTGGTGGCGGCGGGCAACACCTCGGTGCGCGAGGCGAAGCGATCGAGGTCGAGGTTGGGGCTCGGCATGGGGGTCGCGCGGGGTGCGCGACCGGGCATGGTAGCCGCGGGAAGGGCACGGAGCGCAGGGCGAACTGCCCCGCCCCAGGGGGGGCCGGCGCCGGGGACCGTTCCTCGGCGCCGGCCTTGAACCGAGCGCGGGCGGCGGCGTTGGGGTGCCATCGCCCAAGCCCCCGCGGTCCCCGCCGCGGCGTAGGACCCGCCCGCAGGCTTTGGTCGCCTCCCGCCAACCCCCTCGATCGGACCCCATGCTGCCTGCCCTGATTTCCCCGGCGCTGCTCGCCCTGGCCATCACCCCGCAGTCCACCGTCCCGCCCGCGAGCGCGGCCCCGAAGACCGGGGCCCAGAACCAGGCGCCCGACGGGAACCAGGCGCCCGAGGTGGGCGAGACCCTGGTCGAGGCGCCGCGCGCCAAGCGCACGGCCACGGCCAGCGGGATCTCCCACCAGACGATCGACGCGGAGGAACTCGCCGCCACCGGCGAACGCTCCCTGCCCCGGGCCCTGGCCCGCACCACGGGGCTCTTCGTGCAGGAGACCAACCTGGGCGGGGGCTCGCCGATCCTGCGCGGCATGATCGGCAACCAGATCCTGATCGTGGTGGACGGCGTGCGGCTCAACGACGCCGCCACCCGCGGCGGCCCGAACCAGTCGCTCAACGGCATCGACATGGCCAGCGTCGAGCGCGTCGAGGTGATCCGCGGTCCCGCTTCGGTGCTCTACGGCTCGGATGCCCTGGGGGGCACGATCCTGATCTGGACCAAGCACCGCGCCGCGGCGGTTCGCGGCTCCACCCAGGCGGGCCTGAGGGGCGAGCTGTTCGCCGAATATCAGTCGATGGTCACGGGTGCCAGCGGCGGACTCGGGCTGTCCGTGGGCGGCGAGCGCGATGCGCTGCTCGGCATCGGCAGCCTGCATGATTGGAACGACCTCGAATCGGGCTCCGGGCCCGTGGACAACACCGGCTACCACGGACTGGGCTGGTTCGGTGCCTATGAGCACGCCCTGGGACCCAAGCGCTGGTTCCGTGTGGCCGCCAGCCGCACGCGCGACTTCGAAGTGCCCCGCAGCGACCGCATGAACGTGGGCTTCGGCCAGACGAACCCCTCGGATGCCGAGAACTTCTTCATGCTGCAGGACCGCCAGCGCACGGTGCTGAGCTACACGGACGAGGAGTCGGGCTTCACCGACGCCATGCAGCTGCGGCTGTCCCTGCGCGAGTACGACGAGCAACGGCAGATTCGCCGCTTCAACAATGCCACGCGCGCCCTGGAGCAGGATCAGACCACCACGGTGGGCCTGGGCGCGGACTGGCGCAAGGCGGTCGGCGACTCCCAGTTGTTCACCTTCGGCTTCGACGTCGACCACGACGACGTGGACTCCACCAAGGACAACCTGGACACCGGCACGGGCGTGATCACGCCCTCCACGGGGAACTTCGCGCCGGAGTCGCAGTATTGGTCGAGCGGCGTGTTCCTGCAGGACGAGATCTTCGCCTTCGACCCGCTCGACGTGACCGCGGGCGTGCGCTACTCGCACTTCCAGTTCTCCTTCGAGGACTTCACCACGGGCGACAAGGTGGACGCGGACTTCGACGCCCTGACCGGCAGCCTGGAGCTGGCGGCGGACCTGGCGCAGGGCGTGCGGATCTCGGGCACCCTGGCCCAGGCCTTCCGCGCGCCGAATCTCTCGGAGGTGGCGCGCAACGCCACGTTCGCGGGCGGCACGGAACTCGCGAACGCCGACCTCGATCCCGAGCAGTCGCTGTACCAGGAGCTGGCCCTGGACCTGTGGCGCGAGGGCTGGAACGCGTCGATCGGCGTGTACCACAACGCCGTCAGCGACGTGATCGGGCGCGTGCTGGTGAACGACCCGACGCCCGGCGTGCCCGGCGACGAGACCTATCGCCGCGAGAACACGGGCGACCTCGAGTACGTGGGCCTCGAACTGCGGGCACGGGCGCGCCTGGGCGGCAGCCGTTCACCCTACTACGCGGGCACGTCGCTGGAGTACACCCGCGGCGAGCAGGACGACAACATCCTCGGCCAGGATCCCGCCTCCAAGGTGCCGCCCCTGCACGGCTCGGTGTTCGCCGGTTGGGAAGACGCGGACCCCCTGGGGCTCCTCTCGCGCACCGAATTCTCGCTGCTCTGGGCCGACAGCCAGGACCGGCTTTCCCCCGCGGATCTCTCCGACCCGCGCGTGGACCCCAATGGAACCGACGGTTGGGTGACGCTCAACCTGGACTTCGGCGGGTCCCTGGGACCGGCGGCCCGCGGCACGCGCTGGCATGCGGGCGTGCACAACCTGCTCGACGAGTCCTACCGCATCCACGGCTCGGGCATCGACGCGCCGGGCATCAACGCCGTGGTGGGGTTCTCGGCCCAGTTCTGAGGCCGGGCAGCCGGTGCAGGGGGGCGCCGGCGCACGGGGGACAGGGGACGGGGGACGCTGGAAAAGGACCGCGCCGGGCTGCGAAGTCCCGGCGCGGATGGTCGATCGCGTTGCTCCTGAGGACCACGTCAAGTCGCCCCCTGCGCGGGGCGGCGGGTCGCCAACACGTTCGCCGCGCCCTCAGACGGAGTCCGGCCCGGGAAGGTTCGGTGAAAATCGAATCGAAATCCCGCGGCGGGGGTCGGTCGCAGGATTGGCACGCCCCCGGCGACCCGCTGCGCGGCGGCCCGGTGACCCGCCGCGCGGCGGCCCGGCGACGCGCCCCGCCGGTGACGACGGGGCGCCGGGGAGTGCCCAGGCGGGGCTCAGCGACCCTCGACGTGGTCCCAGCCCGGGCCGACGCGGCACAGGCCGATTTCGCGCCCCTTGCCCTCCACGGCGTGGTCCCCCACCAGCAGCAGGCCTCCTCCGGGGAGGGCCAGCAGCGCCGGACGCTGGGCGTCCACGTACTGGGAACGTGCTCCGGGCGCGGTGGGTCCGAAGTCGAAGCGGACCACGGGGCCGAGCGCGCGCGTGCGCCCGACGAAGCGTCGGCCCACGATGCGCGGGGAGCCGGACAGGTCGTCCTGCCAGACCGCCACGTGGGTTCCGTCCTCGGCGCGCACCAGGCTGGCGGCTCCCTGGCCGCCGCGGCGCGGCGAGAGGGCCAAGGGCCGCGAGAGCGGTCGGCCGTCGAAATCGAACAGGCGGGCGAACACGTCCGAGTCGGCGTCCTCGCCGCTGGTCCAGGCCATGGCGAAGCCGCCCGCGGCGGGCGCGAGGGCCGGCGAGTGGTCGGAGTCGCGCCACATGGTCTCGAAGGCGAACTCCCGCCCCCGGGCCTCCAGGCGCTCGTCGAGCACGCGGCCCGCGATGCGCCGCAGCTTGGCCCGCGGCAGGGCGTCCCAGGCCACGGCCACCCGCCCGTCGTCCAGCACCGCCAAGGCGGGGTGGCCGAGGCGACTTCCCTTGCCCAGGGTGCGGGGCGCGCCATCGACGAAGCCTGAGCGGGTCACGTGGGCCACGCGCAATTCGGAGCGGCCGTCGTCGGGACCGCCGCGGGGATTCTCCAAGGTGCCCGGCGAGGCGCGCACCCACGCCACGCAGAAGCCCCGTCCACCGGGCAGGGCGGCCACCGCGGCGGGGAACGTGGTCGGCAGGTCCACGGGCTCGGGCTCGAGCACGAAGCTCCCGCCCGCCGCGGTGCTGACGCCCGCGGCATCCACGTCGACGGCCTGGGCGATCACGGTGGGTCCCGAGGGGCCGGGGCCGAACCAGACGACCAACCCACGGCCCGAAGGATCGAGGGCCAGGGCTGGACGCTTGGCGGCCTGGACGGCCGGGGGACCCGTGTCGTCGCCGGGAGCGATCCGGGGAAGCGCGGGCAGAAAGGTCTCCTCCGGCGCCCAGGTCCGACCCGAGGTGAAGCCGCGCAACCCCACGGTGGGCACGTCGAAGCGGGAGTCGGACCAGGCCACCACGCCGCGGTCCGCGACCAGGGCCACGGCGGCCTGGGATTGCAGGGCGCAGCCGGAGCAGCCCTCGAGCGGGCGCGCCTCGCTCAGGCCCTCGCCGCGGGGGCCCGAGGAACGCGCCCAGAGCGAGACCACTCCGGATCGGCGCTCGGTCCAGGCGAATCCCGCCCGACCCGAGGAGAAGACCACCCGCGCGGAGGCAACGGTGGTGGCCGGCGGGGCCAGTGGCGTGGTGGAGAGCAGGCCCCCGGCATTGCACCAAGCGGCGTCGAGGCCTCCCGCGGCGTACTGCAGGAGGACGCACACCGCCCCGCTCCCGGCGGGGTCCACGGCCAGCTCCGCGGCCCGGGTCGGCTCCACGGCCAGTTCGACTTCGGCGCTGTCCGGCGCGCCCCCGCGGTCCAGGTGGCCCAGCAGGAGCCGACCCTGCCGGCGCGCCAGGATCCACCAACCGGGGTTGGGCTGCCCGGGGCCCACGGGGTCGGCGGCGAAACCCAAGAGTCGACCGAGCCCGGCCTCGGAGGCGGCGCGCTCGCTGGGCCCCAGCTCCATTTGGAGCAGGATCGCGCGGCCCGACTCGTAGGCGATGGCGAACTCGCCGCCGCCCGACTCGGAAGGGGCATGGGCCGCGAAGCGCGGAGTCGAGGTGGCCGGATCCGTGCGTCGCGAGAGCACCAGGTCGCCCTGGGAGGATCCGCTGAGGGGATCGAGTCGCCGCAGCACCAGGCGCCCGTCGGTGACCCAGGCCACGGCGCAGGCGGACTCGGTCCACAGCAGGGCGGGCGAGGCACTCTCCGGCGTGCCCGGAGCCCCGGTGGGCACCGGGGTGCGCCACACCGACCCCAGGGCCCGCGCGCCCGCGTCGAGGAAGCGGCCGCGCAACGCGGATCGACGCCCCCCTCGCGATCCGCGGCGTCGAACCAGACGGCCCCGAGACGGCCCGCCCCGTCGGGGCCGGCCCCCACGGAGAGGTTGGCCTCCCACTGGCCCTGGCCGCTGGCGCCGGGATCCAGGGGCTCGGCCGGCGAGCGCGGCGCGAAGCCGGGATCGAAGCGCTGGATCCAGTAGCCGCGGCCGCCGTCGCGCTCGTCGCTGATCAGCACCGCGAAACCGTCGCCCGAGGCGGCGAGGTCCGCCAGCTCGAAGCGCGCTCGGCCCACCAGGTCGAGGTCGACGCTGGGGGCGGCGAACTCCACGCGCTGGACCGCGGGCGGCAGATCGCCCACGCGGCCCTCCGACTGCTCGACTTCGTCGAAGCCCAGAGTGCGCGGGCCGCGCTCCTCTCGCTCTCCGCCGCCGCGCTGGGCCGGGCTCGGCGCGGGGCCCGCTGCCGGAGCCGGTGCCGGTGCCGGTGCCGGAGCAGCGGGGCGAGGCCGCTCCTGGGCGACGGACGCCCGGGCGAAGGCAGGCGCCGCGAGCATCCCGCAGGCAAGGATCTCCGTGGTCCACCGAACGCCCATGGTTCCGCGTCATTGAACACGCTGGGCCCCCGCGATCCAAGCGCTCTCGCGCCCGCGCCACGGCCTGGGCAGGGACGCGCCCCAGGGGTGCGCCGCTAGTCGAAGCGCGGCCCCACGATCTTGACGCGCACGTCGGTGCCCTGGCCGCGGCGCGCGTCGACCCACACGGCCGCGAATCCCCCACCGGCCAGCGGGGCGATGCGCGGGATCACGCGATTCTCGTTGAGCACGGCCTCGCGCTGGTTCAGCGTGCGAATGGCGCCCACCGCGGGCACCCCGCCGATCTCCGCGGCCGGGCTGACGCGGCGGACATAGACGTGGTCGTAGGCCGACAGATCGTCCTCGAAGGCCACGCACAGGGATCCATCGGTGAGGCGCGTGATCGCCGCCCAGTCCTGCTCGTTGAGTCGCGAGGAAATCGGCACCAGGGGACTCGCCACCGCGCCCGCGGCATCGAAAAACCGCAGGAAAACGTCGCGGCTGTGCTGCATGCCGCCGCAAAACGCGAGCCCGAAGCCGCCGCCGGGCGCCGCGGCCACCACGGGGTCCCAATCATCGCCGAAGATCGTGAGCGGCGGCTCGATCACGGCGGAGCGGGGCTCCAGTCGCGGGCCGAGCACCCGGGCGCGCACGGCGTGGTTGCCACCCTGGGGCACGGTGATGTCCCAGGCCACCGCCAGGGAGCCGCCGTCCAATTCGGTCAGCGCGAAGCGCTGGCACAGGGGATGCTCGAAGACCTGCACGACATCGCCCAGGAGCAGCGCACTTGGATCCGCGCCGGGGCGCAGGGTGCGCACGAAGGCGCCGCGATCCTTGCGACCGAAGGCCGCCGCGTAGCCCGGGCCGAACGCGCACAGCTCCACGTCGGCCTTGAACAAGGGCGGGTCATCCTGGCCCGCGTCGAGTTCCAGGATCTCCGAACGGGGCTCGCCCGCGGCGTCGAAGGCCCGGGCGAGCAGCCGGTAGTTGCGCTTCTCGACCTGTTTCCAGGCGACGAGCATGCCCCCGTCGGCGCCCAGGGCCACGCTGGGATCCACGGGCAGGCCGGCCAGGTCCTGGCCGTCGGCACCGCGGGCCAGGGGGAACTCCTCGCCCTGGAAGCGTCCCCTGGCGGAAATCCAGCGCCCCAGCAACTGATCGCGGCCCGTGCGGCCGTCGAGCCAGACGATGGCCGCGCGGTCGGCGCCGCGGGAGGCGATGCGGCCGTGGTTCTGCTGGGACGACAGCTCGTCCCGATTCCAGCGCCGCGGTTCCCCCGGACGGCCGCGGTCGTCCAGGGTCGCGCACCAGACGTCCGTCTGCCGGCCCACCGTGCCCGTCCAGGCCACCAGAGCGCGGCCGCCCGAGGCGACGATGCGCAGGTCCGAGGCGGCGGTGCCCCCCAGGTCCAGGAGGGCCTGCTTCACCCGTCGCGGCTCCCCGGCTCCACTCGCCCTTGGATCCAAGGTGCAGAGTTCCACGGCGCCGCTCGCGGCCTGGGTGGCCAGCACGAAGTCCTCCGCGCGGGCGGCGATGTCGCAGGCGTCGCGGGCGGGAACGTCCAGGTCCAGGTTCCGGGCCGTGCCGCCGCGGCCCGGCGGGAGGACCTCCTGCAATCGGTGACCCGCCGCGGTCCGCACCAGTGCCCAGGCCGAGCCGTCGTCGCCCGCCACCACGCGCACCAGGACTCCGGCCCCCACGCTCGCGGGTTGTGCCGTCTCGCGGGAGAGCCAGGCTGCCTCGACGCCCTGCGAGGTGGTCCAGGCGCAGAGCAGGCGGCCGTCGCCCACCTTGGCCGCCGAGCAGATCCGATGGGGTCCCGCCAGGGGCCGGTCCCCGTGGGAAAGCCGGGTCGGCGTGTCGATCAGCGCCGCGCCGCCATCGAAGCGCTGGATCCACAGGGCCCCCGCCTCGGACCACGCCACGGCCCCCCACTCGTCCAACAGGGCGATGGCGGGCTGGCGACTGGCGCCGCGGCGATCGTCGGCGCTCTCCGCACCGGCCCCCTCGCGGTCCAGGCCGGGAGAGTTCAGGACGGTGTGCCCCGGGGAGAGTCCTCCCTGGGCGTCGAAGGTGCGCAGCTTCAGGGATTGGGGCGGGAACGAGGATGAAAACCAGACGAAGGCGCCGCGGCCGCCGGGCGAGAGTGCGATCGCGGGCTCCAGTTCGCGGGCCGAAGAACCCTGGGCGTAGAGGGCCCGCTCGGGCTCCAGGGGCTCGCCGTCCAACCCGAGGCGGCCGAAATACAGACCGGCGTTGCCGTCGCGCATGTCGCGCCAGACGCCGGCGAAGCCGTGGCCCACAGAGCCCGACAGGCCCGCGAACACGTGCTGGGCGCGGCCCTCGCGATCGGTGTGGACCAGGGTGTCTTGGAGCACCACGTCGCCCACCTCCGGGCGCACGGTTCCGTAGACGCCCGGTTCCTGGCGCAGGGTGTCCGGCTCGCGCTGGGGGGGGAAGGTCCTGGGGACAGGCCGTTGTTTCAGTCGCGAAACATGCCAGCAGGGCCGCGGGGAGGATCCGGAAGCTCATGCTCGGGGGCGTGGAAGGTCAGGGGTGGAGCAGGTCCGACCCGACGGGGGCGGGAGGGCTGTCGGACGGGGGCTGGAGCTCGGCGGGCCTTCGAGTGCGGACCAGGAATCCGGCCAGGCACATGCAAGGGGGCCCAGGCGTGGTACACCTAAGGCCAGCTCCCCTGCTGCATCGCTCGCGCCGCTGTCCCGCACCCAGGTTTCAGATGCAGACGAACGTCGACCCCGCATCTTCCGCCCCGGCCCTCCGGCCGCGGCATTCCTCCACCCCCGCGGCCGCGCGGACTCCGGCGCGCCTGACGCCGAATTCCGTCGTTTCGCTCCTGGTTCTCGCCCTCGTGGCGGTCCTCGTGGGGCTGATCATCCTGCCGAACTGAGGCCTGTTCGAGCGGCGCCGATCAGTCGCCGAGCAGGGTGGGAATCTCGCGATATCCCGGGAAGCGCTTCAACTGCTTCTTGGAGAAGACGAGCCGGTCGTTGACGCGCACCTCGAAAACTCCGCCGGAACCCGGGGTCAGTTCGATTTCGCAGCCCGGGTAGGTGCGCTCGAGTTCGACGGCCAGACCGGCCGCCTGGGGCTCGTAGTTTCACTGGGTGCAGTATTCGATCGAGACCTTCATCGCCTTCCCGGGTTGGAGTTGGATCGCGGGCGGCTTCGCCGCGGTCGGGATGGGTTCGGCCGGGGGCGCCGAACTCGACGAGGATCATGGGCCCCCCCCAACCCCACAGCAAGCCTCGGTCGTGCCCGGGCGACGCCTGGGCCCCGGCCTCCCGTGTCCAATTCGTCACCCTCCGCGGCCCGCTGGCTTCCCCCCTCCACGCCCCCGGGGAGCCCTGGCGCGAGTAAGCTTGAATGTCCGCCGGGCAGGCCCCGGACCCGGCCCTTGGGCCGGATCCGGGCTGTTCCGTAGTGCAAGGGGCTTCCCGCCCTGCTCCATCGTCTCTCTCGCCCACCCCAGGTTCCCACAGCTATTCACACCATGAATCATCGTTCCCTCACGGGGCTCTCGGCCTTGGTCGCATTGAGTGCCTTCTCCATGGCGCAGACCCCGGGCGAACCCTCGCTCCAGCGCCTCGGCGACATGCAGGCCCAAGTGGCCGCCTGGTCGACTGCCAATGGCGGCAACTGGCAGGCGAAGTACGACGACCTCACCGGCTACGCACGTTTCCTGTACGGCGGCAACACGACGGCGGCCTTCATGCCCCACAGTGACGCCGACTACTTCGCCGTGGCGCGCCAGGTGGCCCGCGAGACCGTGCACCTGCACGGCATCGAGTCCTCGACCCTGATCGACAACAGCGTGATCTTCCTGCCGCTGTCGAACGCCGGTTCCAACGACAAGATGACGGTCGAGTTCCGTCAGATGGTCCGCGGCGTGCCGGTGGAACGGGGCTTCTTCAACGTGCTGTTCGATCTCAACGGCCGCGTGCTGTCGGTGGACACCACCGGCCTGCCGCAAATCAGCGAGATGATCACCACGCCGGCCCTCTCGGCCGAGCGCGGTGCCCAGATCGCCATGGAGCGCTTCTACGGGGACGCGCAGGTGATCGCGACCGACGTCAGCGTGCCCGAGCTCGTGATCCTGCAGGACACCCGCGGCGAACTGCCCGGCGCGGTGCTGTGCTGGAAGGTGACGACCCAGAACCTCGACAACCATGCGGAAGCCGAGGGCTACACGTACTTCATCGACGCCCAGACGGGCCGGCAGGTCGAGCGCCACGAGGCGATCCACAACCTGTTCGACGTCGGCGGCACGGTGAACGCACTGGCCACGCCGGGGACGCTGCCGGACACGGCCACGAACCCCGCCACGTCCCAGCCGATGGCGAACATGACGATCACGAGCGCACAGGGCAATGCCCAGTCCGACGCCGCCGGCAACTTCAACATCGTCGGCGCCACGGCGCCCCTGGCGGTCACGTTCCGTTTCCTGGGCCCCTTCGCCGATGTGCGCAACAGCGCGGGCGCGGTCTACACCACGGCCCCGACCCTGACCCAGGCCAGCGGCAACAGCGTGGTGATGAACTCGCCCGCCGCGACCCTGGTCAACGCCCAAGCGAACGCCTTCAACTGGGCGAACAAGCTGCGCAACTGGACGCGCGCCGTGAACCCGGCGGACGCCACCAACGATTTCGTCAACATCTGCAACACGAACATCGCCTCGACCTGCAATGCCTTCTTCAATGGCACGTCCACGAACTACTACCAGGCGGGCGGCGGTTGCGTGAACACCGCCTTCGCGGACGTGGTGGCGCATGAGACCGGTCACTGGATGAACGTGCGCTACGGCAGCGGCAACGGCTCGGACGGTTTCGGTGAGGGCAACGCCGACATCTTCGGCATGTACCTGACCGATCAGCCGATCATCGGCGCCGGCTTTCAGGGTCCCGGCACCCAGATCCGCAGCGGTCTGAACACGCGCCAATTCTGCGGCGACGCCAACCCCGGCTGCCATCCGGGCGGAGTCCACGCCGACGGCGCGGTGCTGATGGGCGCGGCCTGGAAGGTCCGCGCGAACCTCAAGGCCTCGTTGGGCGCGAGTGCGGGCTCGGCCGCCGCGGACACGATCTTCAACTCGTGGATGAACGCCTACAACGACGGGCAGATTCGCACGATCGTCGAGACCCACTGGCTGACGCTCGACGACAACGACGGGAACATCGGGAACGGCACGCCGAACTTCACGGCCATCGAGGGCGGCTTCCGCGCCCAGGGCTTCCCGCAGATCCTGCTGGCCGCGGTGAGCATCGCCGGGGTCACGGACCTGCCCGACACCGCCAACACCGCCGGCCCCTACACGGTGCAGGCGACGGTGACCCCGCTGCTCAACCCGCCGATCACGTCGGTGCAGCTCAAGTACCGCGTCAACGGCGGCGCGTTCAACACGGTCAACATGGGCGTGGTGTCCGGCGACCTGTACTCCGGCAACATCCCCGGACAGGCCTGCCCCAACCTGGTCGAGTACTACGTCCAGGCCACCAACAACGGAGCCCAGACCGCGGTGTTCCCGCCCACGGCGCCGACCTCCGGCCTCCTGGACTTCACCGTCGGCAACGTGGTGGTCGGCATCGACGACAACTTCGAGACCAACCAGGGTTGGACCACCTCTTCGGTGGGCGCCACGGCGGGCCTCTGGCAGCGGGGAATCCCGGTCAACGACGGGAGCTACCAGTACGACCCGGCAGCGGACGGCGACGGTTCGGGTCAGTGCTTCCTGACCCAGAACACCCTGGGCAACTCGGACGTCGACAACGGCTCGGTCACGCTGACCTCGCCCAACATCGACATGTCCTCCTTGAGCTTCTCGCTCAGCTACCGCTACTACCTCTACAACACGAGCGCCACCGCGGGCGTCGACCGCCTGCTGGTCGAAGCCAACAACAATGGCGGCGTCGGCGCGTGGGTCACGATCGCGACCCACTCGACCAACACCACCACGAACTGGAACGCGGCGTCGTTCACCCGCGCGAACCTGGTTTCGCTCGGGTTCGCTCCGTCGGCCAACTCGCGCATCCGCTTCACGGCCAATGACAGCGGCACGCAGAACATCGTCGAGGCCGCCATCGACGGGGTGAAGGTCCTGTCCGTCGACTGCGGGCCGCCCTGCCCGTCGCCGGTGGTCTACTGCACGGCGAAGCTCAACTCGCTCGGCTGCCTGCCGGGCATCCTGTCCTCCGGCCAGGCCAGCGCCACGGCGCTGAACGGCTTCGCGGTGTTCGCGGACGGCGTGCGCAACCAGAAGGCCGGCTTGATGCTCTACGGCATCAGCGGCCGCTCGGCGGCGCCCTTCCAGGGTGGGTTCCTGTGCATCGCGGGACCGGTGCGTCGTTCGATCGGCATCAACTCGGGCGGCAACGCCCTGCCGGCAGACGATTGCAGCGGCAGCTACCTGCTCGACATGAACAGCTTCGGGCGCGGGCTCCTCGGCGGAACCCCGATTCCGGAACTGTCGGTGGCCGGCACGGTGGTGCAGATCCAGGCCTGGGGCCGTGACAACGGCTTCCCGGCGCCCAACAACTCGACGCTCTCCGACGGGCTCGAGTACACGATCTGCCAGTGATCGCGACCCGCGCGGCGCCGACTCCGGTCAGCGCCGCGCGGAACCGATGAACGCGAGGCCGGCTGCCCCTCGGGGCGGCCGGCCTCGCGCCTTTTCCATGCTCTTCGTCGCGCGCCCGACCGCGCTTTGGCCGCTACACTTCGACGATGGAACGCAGGGGCGCTGGACGAAGGGCCGGACTCGCCCTGGCGGCGATCTTCGTGCTCGCCCTGGGGGTGCGCTTCGCCTTCTGGTCCCAGATCTCGGGGACGGCCCTCGATCAGTGGCACCGGTTCGACCAGAGCGACATGGCCACCTACGTGGAGCAGGCCCGTCGCATCCGGGAGGAGAGTCTCACCCAGCCCGATCCCTACCACCCCTACCACAGCTGGCAGACGGTGGCGCCGGCTGAAAAGTGGCTCTCCTGGTACGGCCCCCACGCCTTCCACCAAGCGCCGCTGTACTCCTACCTGCTGGCCCTGGTGATGCCCTTCGCCGGGGCGGAGTTCCAGTGGGTCAAGGGCCTGCAGCTCCTCTTGGGCGCCGGCTCCTGCGTCTGGCTGGCCCTGATCGCCCGCCGGCTGTGGAGCGACGTGGCGGGACTCGCGGCGGGCCTGTTGGCGGCCTGCTACGGTCCGCTGGTGTTCCTGGAGGCCCAGCTGCTGCGCGAAGGCCCGGCCGTGTTCTGCATCCTGGGCCTGTCCTACGGGCTCCTGGTCCACCTCGAGCGAGGGCGCGGAGGCACGGCGGTTCCCGCCCCAGGCGAGCCCGCGGACCGTCCGAGATCCTGGCTTCCCGCGGCCCTCCTGGGTCTCGGCGCGGGCCTGTTCTCGATGTTCCACGAAATGGCCAACGTGGTGACGCTCGCGTTGCTCGTCTGCCTCGCGGCCCACGGAGCCTGGGGCTCGCCCAGCAGGGCCCGCGCGGGCGCACTCGCGGCGGGAGCGTTCCTGGGGGCCTGGTTCGTGGGGTTCTCGCCCCTGTTCGCGCGCAATCTGGCCGTGGGCGCGGCGCCCTTCTCGGTCTCCTGCCGGACCACGGTGAACTTCGTCGAGTCCAACGTCGCGGATGCCCCGGCGGGCGGCGCCACCTTCGAGGCGCCCAGTCCCACGGCCGTGCGCGTGCTCGACGAGGCCCAGGGCAGCGGACTCGCCGCCCTGAAGGGAACCTGGGCGAGCTACGGCGGCGACCTGGGGCGCGTGTTCGACAACCTGTTCGCCAAGTTCGCGGCCAACGGGATCCCCTGGGAGGTGCCCGACAACACTTCCTTCGAGTTCTTCCGCGAACAGGCACCCGTGCTGCGCTTCGCGCCCACCTTCGCCCTGGTCTTCCCCCTGGGCTTCGCGGGGCTGCTGCTCGCTCTGGCGCGCCTCGCGAGCCGGGCCAAATCGCCCGCGCGGTCCGCGGAGGCACCGACCAAGAAGGAAGCCAAGCGTCAGCGCAAGCTGGCCGAGTCCCAGGGGCCCCTCCCCGAGGGGAAGGCCGAGGGCCACCCCTTTCCCCTGGCCGGGCATCTGGCGCTGCTCCTGCTGCTCGCGGGCCTGCTCTCGGCCCTGAGCCTCGTGCACACCGTGGCGCGCTTTCGCATGTACCTCGTGCCGCTCTTCATCCTCTACGGGTCCTTCGCCCTGGCCGCCCTGTGGGACCTGCTGCGGGAGCGGCGCCTCGGGCGCGCGGCCCTGATCGCGGGCCTCGTCCTGGCCGGAGTCCAGGCGCAGCGGAGCGTGCCCACGGAGGCCTTCGTGCGCGGCCTGCGCAACTTCGACTATGCCCTGGCCTGCAAGTTCGCCATCGAGGGCGGCCGGATCGACGAGGCCCGCTCCTTCGCGGCCCGGGCGGCCCTGAACTTCCCCCGCGACGGCTTGGTGTATTCGCTCGCGGGCCAGGAACTGGAGCGCAAGGGCGAGCGGACCGCGGCCCTGGATTTCTATCGCCGCGCCCTGACGCTCGAGCCCAACGCCGCCATGGCACTGCAGGGCCTGCGACGCCTGGAGCCCCGTTGAATTGGCCCCGCGAGGCCGGTGAACCTACGATTCCTGCGATGACCGAGCGCTACAAGGTGGTCGTGGTGATGCCGGCCTACAATGCGTCCCGCACGCTGGAACGGGTCTACCACGACATCGCCAAGGAGCAGGTGGACGAGATCGTCGTCGTCGACGACTGCTCCAAGGACGACACCCTGGCCGTGGCGCGGCGCTTGCCCGTCACGGTGATCGCCCGGGAGAAGAACGGCGGCTACGGGGCCAACCAGAAGACCTGCTACGACTACGCGCGCAAGGTCGGCGCCGACCAGGTGGTCATGCTGCACGCCGACTACCAGTACGACGCCCGCGTCCTGCCCGCGGTGCTGCTGCTGCTGCGCCTGGGCATCTGCGATGTGATCCTGGGCAACCGGATCCGCACGCGGCGCGAGGCCCTGGCCTGCGGCATGCCGGCGTCCAAGTACTTCGCCAATCGGGGCCTGACGATCCTCGAGAACATGCTCTCCGGCCAGAACCTCGGCGAATGGCATTCCGGGTTCCGGGCCTACTCGCGGGCGGTCCTGGAGCAGGTGCCCTACCACAGGAACAGCGACAACTTCGTCTTCGACTCCCAGTTCCTGGTGCAGAGCGTGCACCAGGGTTTCAAGATCGGCGACATTCCCGTGCCCGTGCGCTACTTCGACGAGGCTTCGAGCATCGACTTCAAGAACAGCGCGCGCTATGCCTTCGCCACGCTGCGCACCTTCGGTCAATGGTACGGCCACCGCATGGGGCTCTACCGGGACCCGCTCTTCGAGGTCGCGCCCAGCGGGAGGCCGTCGTGATTCCGCCTCGCCCCGGCGCGCCGATCGTCCTGGCTCTCGGGCTCTTGTGCTCCCTCGCGGCCTGCTCCAAGGGTCCAGAGCAGCGTTCCGTGATCCTGATCACGATCGACACCCTGCGGGCCGACCACCTGTCCGGGGCAGGCTACGGTCGGCGAACCTCGACCCACCTCGACCGATTGGCCCAGGAAGGCACGAGCTTCGACTGGGCCTTGTCCCCCACTTCCTACACGCGGCCCTCCCATGCCTCGATGCTCACGGGGCTCGACCCGAGCTTCCACTCCGTGGGCCTGCTCAACTACGAGCTGGCCCTGCGGCCGGAAGAGCGGACCTTGCCGGAGATCTGCGGCGCCGCGGGGCTGTCCACGGCGGCGGTGGTGAGCAACTTCATCCTGCAGAAGGGCTCGGGCCTGGAGCAGGGATTCGCCACCTACGACGACCGGTTGCCGGACCTGGAACAGGTGCGGCGCCTGCCCGAGCGCAGCGCCAAGCACGCCGTGGACAGCGCCCTCGCGCTGCTTCCGAGCCTGGAGCAGGGCCGCTTCTTCCTCTGGTTGCACCTGCAGGATCCCCACGGGCCCTACACTCCCGCGGCGCACATCGCCGAGCCGGAGCCGGTGGGCGCGGCGCCCGAGCGGCTGGAGCGCGCGCTTCCCCTGGGCACCGATCAGTCGGGCTACCGTTCCATCCCGGCCTACCAGGGGGTCGGCACCGAGCGGGCCTTCGAGCAGTACCGCGCCCGCTACGACCGCGAGATCAAGGCCACGGACCAGGAGCTGGGGCGCTTCCTGGACGCGCTGCGGGCCAAGGGGCTCCTGGACACCACGCTGGTGATCGTCACCGCCGACCACGGCGAAGCCCTGGGCGAAGACGATTACTTCTTCTCCCACTGCCACTCCGTGGGCCTCGACCAGGTGCACGTGCCCCTGATCGTGGCCGGACCCGGCGTGCGCGAGGGCGCGCGCATCGCCGCCCCGGTGGGCAACCTGGACGTCTTCGCCACGGCCCTGGAGTTCCTGGATCTGCCCGCGCCCGCGGGCACCCACTCCAGGAGCCTGCTCCCGGTCCTGCGCGGCGCCGCGCCGGTGCCCGAGGGCCCCGTGTTCACCGCGAGCATCTCCCAGCGCGGCATCGCCCTGGGGGGACAGTACCTGCGCACCGATCGATTTCCCGCCATGGACACGGAGTTCTGGCGCGTCAACCCCCTGAACCAGAGCACGTTCGTGCCCCTGGGCACGAACGCCTGGAGCCTCGCCGGCCGCCAGGCGGTCCCGATCGAGCCGCAGCCCGAACTCCTGACACGACTGCAACAATTCGGGGCCGAGGCCGACGCGGCCCTCAAGGCCCTCACGTCGGGCCTCGACACGCGCGCCATCGACGAGGGGGCGCGCCGCAGCCTGCGGGCCCTGGGCTACGCCAAATAGGGCGGCCGAGTCCGGGTATGCTGCCTGACCCGGGGCGCGCCCGGCCCACCGGCCCGATCGAGCCTCCCGCATCCGTCGCACCCAGCCCCGCCATGCACGCCCAGCACCGCCCGCGCCGCCTCGCCCTCGTCTGCGCCCCCTTGGCCTTGGGCGGAGTCCTGGGGCTCCTGGCGCCGGCCGGCCCCCGAGGGGACGCGCTGAGCTTCCATGTGGCGCAGGGCACGACTCTCGCGCGCAGCTTCGCCTCGCGCCAGGAGGCCTCCCAGGACGAGGTCGAGATGTTGCTCAACGGCCAGCCCATGCCGAGCGGCATCACCAACGGCATGACCCTGGTCCAGGAGCAGCGCCTGGAGCTCTCCGACGAATTCGTGGAGCCCGGCCCCGGCCGTGCGGACGCCGCGCCGCGGGTCCTGCGCCGCAGCTTCCTCGGGATCGAGGCCTCCGGCGAACAGTCCACGGAGAACCCCATGGACGCCGGGCGCCAGGAGGATCGCCGCCATTCCAAGAGCGAGCTGGAGGGCAAGACCGTGGTTTTCGAGTGGGACGAGGCCCAGCGGACCCACTCCAAGCGCTTCGACCCCGAGGGCCCCGCGATCCAGCTCCTGGAGGGCCTGGTGGAGGACACGGACTTCCGCGCCCTGCTGCCCCCCGAGGGCGCGGCGGAACCCGGCGACACCTGGGACCTGGACGCGGCGGTGATCTCGAGCCTCTTGATGCCGGCCGGCAACCTGTGCCTGGTGGCCGAGGAGGGTCCCGATCGCAAGGAGGGCGATCCGGGGGCCCTTTCCGCCGGGGATCCCTCGCGGGCCTTCGCCGGCCTGGAGGGCGAGGTGGAGGCCACCTACAAGGGCGCGCGCGACGTGGAAGGCACGCGCTGCGGCATCATCGCCCTGGAGTTCAAGGTCCACTCCAAGCGGGACCTCAAGGAGGAGCTGGCGCGCTTTTCCCACGGCGATCTGGAAATCGAGCGTGTGGAGGCGTTCCTCTCCCTGGAGGGCGAGGGCGAACTCGCCTGGGACCTCGCCGGGGGCCACGGCCGCTCCCTGAATCTCAGCGGCAAGCTCAAGAACCAGATGGACGTTTCCATGAAGCTCGTCCAGAGCGATCGCACCCTCCCGATCCGCAGGAAGATGATGATGTCGGGCACCTACGAACTGCAGGCCAACGTCGAACGACGATGAAGCATCCGAACTCCCTGGTTCGCGCGGGCGTCACGCTTGGGGCCTTGCTCGGGGCACTTCTCGGGGCCGCCGTGCTGGCGGGCCTCGCGCCGCTTCGGTCTCCGGCCGAGGCCGGGCCGGCCCACGCCGGCCTTCCGCTGTCCCTCGGGCCCGGAGTCCCGGCCGTGCAGACCGAGAAGGAGACCGTCGCGGCGGCCCGGGCGGCCATCACGGCCAAGGAACCCCAGAAGGCCGTGGACCTGATCGCGACCTACCTGAAGAGCGCCGTGGCAGGCTATGAGCTGCACGACGTCTACGGCCAGGCGTTGATGCTGCTGGGTCGCCGGGACGAGGCCGCGTTCCACTTCGGCCGGGCCCTCAAGCTGGCCGGGGACACGAATCCCGCGCGCAAGCTGCTCACCGCGAACCTCAGCAAGGCCGATCCCCTCGCCGGGCGGAGTGCGGCGCTGATGAGGAACGTGACCAAGCAGCTCCTGGAGACGACCCAGAAGCTGGTGGAGGCGGGCCACAGCGAACGGGCCCTGGCCCTCCTGGACCAGTTGGAGCCGATCGCCGTCGCGCCGGAGAAACAGGCCATCGTGGCCCTGGCCGCCAAGCTGCGGGCCGCCAACCAGGAAGTGGACCTGGACTCCGGCAGCGGCGACGGCAACGGCGAGGGCGAGGGCGGCGCCGAGGGAGACGCCGTGGCCGTGACCCACCTCGAGGGCGCCCACTACATCTTCGAGGCGCGCATGGAGCGCGACCTCGTCCAGCGCGTCAGCGACGTGATGGACGACATCTTCAACTACTACGTGCTGATCTACTTCGACGGCGACGCCTCGCGGGTCGCGCCGCAGAAGCCCACGATCCAGATCCACGCCACCCACAAGGACATGCTCAAGGACTGGCAGGGTCCGCCCACCGTGGGCGGCTGGTGGTCCCCCGGCGAATGGAAGGTGGTCTGCTACGACACGCGCAGCGACGGCGGGGGCAGCACCGACCAGATGCTGATGACCCTCTACCACGAGGCCAGCCACCACTTCATGACCATGCTGGCCAAGGGCGGCGGCGTGCCCGCGTGGATCAACGAGGGCACCGCGTCGTTCTTCGAGGGCGCCAAGGCCATGGAGGACCGGCGCGTGCTGTGGCCCGACGCGGCGAGCAGCCGCCTGCAGGCCCTGAACCTGCAATTGAAGGGCAGCTATCCCGGCCCGACGCCGGCCCAGGTGATCTCCTTCAACGAGCCGGGCTCCTACCCCGGGGAGTTCTACTCCTACGGCTGGGGCCTGGTGTACTACCTGCAGCAGTACGAGGACCCGGCCACGCTGGAGTACGTCTTCCGGCCCCTGTACTCGAAGTACCGCGAGAAGATCGCCAAGTCCGGCGGCGATCCCATGGCGCTGTTCCAGGAGATCTTCTTGACCAAGGACGCGCCCGGCGGCTTCACCGAATTCGAGCCCTGGGCCGCCCAATGGCGCGCCTGGATCCAGGAACAGGTCTACCCGCTGCACTTCGGCGCGCGCCAGCGCGAGCTGCGGCTGGACCGGGTCCGCCGGTACGTCAGCGCCGCGGATCTGGCCCAGCAGGACAAGGCGGCCAAGGTGCCCGAGGCGCAGTTGCTGGCGCGGGCCCTGGGGCACCTGGAGTACGTCCGCACCAAGATCGACGGCGAGACCACCATCGATCCGGACCTGGTGGTCACCCAGGCCGATGTGCTGGAGCGCCTGGGCCGTCCCCAGGGCACGGCCGCGATCCTGGAGCAGGTGCTCAAGCTGGCCGACGACGGCGAGGCGGAGCTGGACCCCGTGCGCTACGAGGAACTGGAACAGCGCCTGACCAAGCTCGACGCCAAGAACCAGCCGCTGCGCCTGGCGAAGACGCGCTCGAAGAACCACGCCAAGACGGCCCTCAAGATCCTCGAGGAATACCGCGCGAGTCCCGTGGCCATGACCCTGTCGGCCCACGAGTTCGCCCACGCCATGGCGGTGGCCCTGGACAACAAGGAACTGGCGGCCGCGGCCGGCGAGTTGCGCCTCCAGGCCCGCGAGGCCGGGCTGCTCACCGGCGCCCTGTATTCGCTCGGCGGTCGCAACGGCACCTGGTTGTCGATGTTCGAGCGGCCTGACGAGACCTTCGAGGCCGGCGAATCCGCCACGTCCCTCTCCGGAGTCAAGGCCGTGGCCCGCCTGCTCACCTCCGTGCCGTTGTCGGGGGAGTACGAGATCCGCTGCACCCTGGGCCGCGTCGGCGAGATTTCGCGCACCACCACGCAAGGCCTCGTCTTCGCGGGCACGCCGACCACGCCGTGGTTCGTGTTGGGCATCGACGGCAGGGGCCAGTTGGTGCTGCGGCGCTACGCCAAGGGGGGCTCGGAACTCACCCTCAAGCTCGAGAAGCTGGAGCCGCCGGTGGCCAAGGACGAGAATCCGGCGCTCGTCGTGCGCGTCTTCGAGGACGGCAAGTTGAGCATCAAGGTCGGTGAGCGGGCCGCCGTGGAGTTCCAGATGGAGGAGTCGATGCCCAAGACCGTCCACGTGGGCGTGTTCGCCAAGAACGGCGCGGTCGAACTGCGTTCAGCCGTGGTCGAGGCCTTCCCCTGAGCCCCGCTCCCGGCGCGGCCGCGGAGCGCGCCGGCTTCTCGGACGGCTAGGCCTCGTCTTCGATGCCCAGGATCTTGCGGCCCTCGGGCGAGATGCGCTGGGGCGTCCAGGGCGGTTCCCAGACGATCTCGACCTGGGTGCTCGTGATGCCCGGCACCGTGTTGCAGCGACGGCGGACGACGTCCGGGATGGTCTTGGCTTCCGGGCAGGACTGGGAGGTGAGCGTCATGGTCACGTTGCAGACCTCACCGTCAACCTGGACGTCGTACACGAGCCCGAGGTCCAGAATGTTGACCGGGATCTCCGGGTCGTAGACCTGGCGCAGTTCCGAGTAGAGGCGGTCGATGGTGGGCGTGGTGCTCATGGCGCGTGGGGCGGAGTCCGCCGGGACTTCGGTGCGGAGTGCTCAGCCAGGGAGTCTAGCACGAACCTCTAGCCGACTGGAGAGTGGGCCCCTCCCGCGACCTACCGGGCCCCGCGGGAGGGGCGCAACTCGGCGATCCAGTTGCCCGCCAACAGGGCTCCGCCCCCGAGGAACAGCCAGCGATTGGGCGCCTCCATTCCCAGCCCCAGGGCGATCAGGGCAGCCCAGACGGGCTCCACGGCGTAGAGAATCGCCGCGCGCACGGGATCGAGCTCCCGTTGGAACAGGTTCATGATCGTGATCGCCACCAGGGTGGCGAGCACGGTGGTCAGGGCCAGGGGCACGAGGAACTGGCCCATGGAAAGCAGGGCCCCCACGTCCGCGAGCGTCGGCGTGGCGGGTGAGGCGAGGCCCAGCAGCGCCACGCCGAGGGAGGCCCCGGCCACCACCAGGAACGAGGACAGGGTCACCGCCACCGGATCCACCCGCTTGGTGATCCGATCCGTGAACACGATGTGCAGAGCGAAGACCAGCGCGCTGCCCACGGTCAGCCACTCGCCGACGCCGAAGGACACCTGCGGCGGCCCGCCGATGTAGGCGGCACCCGCCGTGGCCAGCAGGGCCCCCACGATCAAGGGGCCGCGCGGGGCCCGGCGCGCGATCACAGCTTCGCTGGCGGCGGTGAACAGCACGTAGAGGCTGGTCAGGAAGGCGCTGACCGAGGAGGGAATGCTCGCCAGCCCGAACATCTGCAGCAGAAAGCCCCCCACCAGGAGTCCGCCGAGGATCAGGCCGCCGCGCCAGGCCGCGCCATCGAGCCCCTGGCGCGCCCGGCGGGAGACCAGGGCCAGCAGCAGCGCGGCCCCCGCGAACCTGAGGGCCATGAAGAGCCCGACCACCAGGGCGAGGCCCGCCGCCGGGTGAGCTCCACCCCGCGCCGCGCCGGGCGCGCGGTCCACGTGCCACGCCTCCCCCGCATCGAGGGCCTGCTTCATCCACACGAAGGCCGCGCCCCAAATCAGGGTGACCAGCAGGATCGCCAGCTCCGGTCGCCGCGAGCGGGGCGCGGCGGCGTCCGCCACGGCCTTCTCGCTCCCTCGCTCGGTCTGACCCACTCCGTCCGACCCTACACGGCCCCGACGTGGGGATGCAACGCCGCCGATCCGCGCCGGTCCGGGGGGTCGGAACCCGAGACCCGGATCGGGGCGTGCCCGGCCCGGGGGAAGGACACGGCCGTTCCTACAAAACGCAATCGCGGCCCGGGCTGAATCCGGGGCCGGCCCGGCCCGGGGTACGGCACAATGCCGCCGGCCCGGTGCTCCCCGCGGGGAGGGCCGGTGGCCGGTCCCCCGACCCCACTTCGTCCCCCCATGAGACTCCACCGCCACGCCCCCGCCGCGGCCCTGCTTGCCGTGGTGCTCGGCGTCCCCGCGCTCACTTTCCCGGCCTCCGCCGCCCCGACCCAGTCGCGCTCCCAGGCCCAGCCCGTGGCCGTGCGCGATGTGCGGCTCGAGGCCCGGGCGGACGCTCCGCGCAAGACCCTGCTGCTGCGGGGCGGCCGCATCGAGGGGGTGCTCGACGCGACGGCGCCCCTGCCTCCCGCGGTGCGGGTGATCGAGGGCAAGGGCCAACTCGCCCTGCCCACGTTCATCGACGCCTACACCCAGGCCGGCACGACCGCACCCGTGGTCAAGCCCGACCGGGACGTGCCCGTGAGCACCCGCTCGGACGTGCAGGTGGACATGCGCGAAGCCGGTCGCAAGGGCATCACGCCGGCCTACCGTGCCTCCGAGACCTTCGACCTGCCCAACGACAAGTCCAAGCCGTTTCGCGAGTCCGGATTCGGCTGGCTGGTGAGCGCTCCCAGCGGCGAGCTCCTGTCGGGTTCCAGCGTGCTGGCCACCAGCCGCGAGGCCGCGGCCCGGGACCAGATCGTGCAGGGCATCGCCTTCGCCCACGGGGACTTCCGCGCCAGCGGGCCGGGATATCCGGGCACGCCCATGGGCTTCGTGGCCCAATTGCGCCAGTTCTTCCTCGACGCGGCGCGCCAGCGGGAGCTGGAGCTGCGCTTCAGCCAGGCGAGGCCCGGCCCGCGGCCGCCCTTCGACGCGGACCTGGCGGCGGCCCGGCCGCTCCTGCTGCACGAGCGCCGCCTCATGTGCGCCGCGGATTCCGACCTGGCCATCGAACGCTGGCTCCGGCTCGCCGACGAACAGGGCCTCGACATCGGCATCACGGGCGGACGGGCCGCCCACGAGGTCGCGGCGCTGCTCGCCGGGCGCAAGATCCCGGTGGTTCTGACCCTGGAGTGGGGCGAGGAGCCCAAGGACCCCCGCGAGAAGAAGGACGCCGGCAAGGCCCCGGAAGGGTCGGCGCAAAAGGCCCCGGACAGCGGCGCGGGAGCTGCCGCGGAAAGCCGGCCCGCGCCGGCCGGGGATCCGCCCCAGGAAAAGCCCGCGGAGCCTGCCGCCCCGGGTGCGAGCGAGAAGCCGGCCTCGGACGCGCCGGCCGCCGATCCCAAGCAGTGGGAATACGAGGAGCCCCTGGCCGTGCGCGAGGAAAAGCGCCTGGAGTGGGAGAAGGGTCGCGACTGCGCCATGAAGCTCGCGGCCGCGGGCGTGCCCTTCGCCTTCGGCAGCGCCTCGGCCTCGCCCTCGGAACTGCTCAAGCGCGTGCGCACCCTGGTGGAGAAGGGCTTGGGGCGCGAGGCTGCCCTGGAGGCCCTGTGCCTGACCCCCGCGCGCTGGCTCGGCCTCGACGGGCGCGTGGGCGCCGTGGCCCCCGGCAAGGACGCCACCTTCACCCTCTGGACCGGCGATCCCCTCGATCCCGCCGTCAAGGACGCCCAGGTGGCCTGGATGTTCGTCGACGGCTTCGCCCATGAATTCGAGATCAAGCCCAAGCAGGCCCCGGGAGGAAAGCCCAAGGAGGGCCTCTCGGCGGCGGGCCGCTACGAGGTCACCACGGAGGGCCGCCAGGGCAAGCGCACCAGCCAACTGGTGCTCGAGATGACCGCCGACGGCGACGTCAGCGGCAAGTGGACCTCGAGGAGCCCCCGGGACGACTCCGAGCAGGTCTCCGACGCCAGCGGCCACCTGTCGGGCACCACGCTCACCCTCGAGGTGAAGTTCAGCTTCGGCGAGCGCGAATTCACCCAGAAGCTCTCCGGAGAGCTCACGGCCGACGCCTGGTCCGGCGAACTGACGGCGGCACGGCCGGGCGGCGAGTCCACTTCGCCCTTCACGGCGACCCGCAAGCCCCAACAGGAGGAGCTGCGCTGAGCGCAGAGAAGCCCATGACCACGATCCTGCGCCACTCGCTCCTCGCCCTGACGGCCCTGGCCCTGCTGCGGCTCGGCGCCTCGGCGGGCGACCACCCCATCGAAACCGACGCCCTGCGCAAGCCGCGCATGCACACCGGCGGCACCTGCGTGATCCGCAACGTGACGATCCACTCCGCCGTGGCTCCGGCCTTCGTGGGCGACGTCTACGTGCTCAACGGCGACATTTCCGCCGTGGGGCGCACGTTGGACGTGCCCACGGGGGTGATCACCCTGGACGGCACGGGAAAGCACCTCGCCCCCGGCGTGATCGACAACCACTCCCACATGGCGGTGGACGGAACGGTCAACGAGGGCACGCTCTCGATCACCTGCGACGTGGACATCTCCGACGTGATCGATCCGCGCGACACGACGATCTACCGCGCCCTGGCGGGCGGGGTCACCACGGCGCGCATCCTCCACGGCTCGGCCAACGCCATCGGCGGCCGTCACGAGGTGCTCAAGATGAAATGGGGCCGCCGGCCCTCGGAGCTCGTCTTCCCCGGGGCCAAGGAGGGCGTGAAGTTCGCCCTGGGCGAGAATCCCAAGCAGTCCAACGGCGGCGGCGGCACGCGCTTCCCCGATTCCCGCATGGGCGTCGAGGCCCTGTTCTTCCGCGCCTTCGCGCGGGCCCGCGAGTACGCCGCCGAGTGGCGCGCCTACGAGGAGGCCCGCGGCCAGGGCCTGGACCCCATGCCGCCGCGACGGGACGTGCGCCTGGACGTGCTGCGCGGAATCCTCGACGGCACCGTGGACGTGCACTCGCACTGCTACCGCGCCGACGAGATCCTGATGCTGCTGCGGGTCGCCGAGACCTACGGATTCAAGATCAAGACCCTGCAGCACGTGCTCGAGGGCTACAAAGTGGCCGCGGAAATGGCGGCCGCGGGGGCCGGCGGTTCCACGTTCGGCGACTGGTGGGCCTACAAGATCGAGGCCTACGACGGCATCCCCCAGAACGCCGCGGTCATGGAACAGGCGGGCGTGCTCGTGTCCGTGAACTCCGACTCCGAGGAGATGGTGCGCCGCCTGCACGGCGAAGCCGCGAAGTCCGTGCGCTACGGCGGCATGGACCCGGTGCACGCCCTGGCCCTGGTGACCCTGAATTCCGCCAAGCAACTGGGCATCGACGGCCGGGTCGGTTCCATCGAGGTGGGCAAGGACGCGGACCTGGCGCTCTTCAACGGCGACCCGCTGTCGTCCCTGGCGCGCGTCGAATGGACCATGGTCGACGGCGAGATCGAGTTCGAGCGCCGCGACGCCTTCGAGTTGGATTCCCGTCCCCCCGAAGTGCGCCAACTCCCCGCTGCTCCGGCCGCGGAGTCGATCTGGAAGGCGGACGGCGGCGAGACCATCGCCCTGGTGGGCGGCACGGTGCACCCGATCGACGGACCGGACCTGCCGCAGGCCACGCTGCTGCTGCAGGACGGCCGCATCGTGGCCCTGGGTGCCGAGGTGGCCATTCCCGCCGACGCGCGCGTGATCGACGTCAGCGGCCGCCACCTGTGGCCCGGCCTCGTGGCCCTGAACACGCCCCTGGGCCTGTTCGAAATCGGCTCGGTGCCCGCCACGGACGACATGGCGGAGATCGGAGGCCATCAGCCGGACCTGCGCGCCAGCGCCGCCCTCAATGCGGACTCGGCCCACCTGGCGGTCACGCGCTCCAACGGCGTGACGCGTTCGCAGACCTCGCCCCAGGGCGGCGGGCCGCTGATGGGGCAATCCTGCGTGATCAAGCTCGCCGGCGACACCTGGGAGGAGATGCTCACGGTCGACCGCGACATGCTCCACATCGCCTTTCCGCGGGCGGCCAACAGCGCCAAGGAAAAGAAGAAGAGCGACGAGGAGAAGGACCTGGAGAAGCAGTTCGCCGCCGCCCTCGACTATGGGCGCATGGTGGACGAGGCCGCCGCCGGCGGGACCGCGCCGCCGCCCCTGGACCGGCGCCTGGAAGCTCTGGTGCCCTACGCCCGCGGCCAGCGGAAAGTGGCCCTGCATGCCTCCAACGCGCAGACGATCCTGAACGCCCTGCGCTTCGCCAAGGAGCAGAAGCTCGACGCGGTGCTCTACGGCGCGACCGAGGGTTGGAAGGTGGTCGACGCCCTGGCGCGCGAGCAGCGGCCGGTGGTCGTGGGCCCGGTGCTGGCGGTGCCCGGGTCGGCCTACGATCCCTACGACGCCGCCTTCGCCAACGCCGCGGTGCTGGCGCGGGCCGGCGTGCCCCTGGCGCTGCAGACCGCCGACCGCGAGAACCCCCGCAACCTGGCCTTCCACGCCGCCATGGCGTCGGCCTTCGGCCTGCCCCGGCAGGAGGCCCTGCGCAGCATCACGCTGGACGCCGCGCGGATCCTGGGCCTGGACCGGGAACTGGGCAGCCTGACCGTGGGCAAGCGCGGAGACGTGATCGTCACCGCCGGCGACCTTCTGGACATTCGTTCGCCGGTGGAGTTCGTCTTCGTGGACGGCGTGCAGCAGTCGGTGAAGAACCGCCAAACTGAGCTATACGAACGCTACAAGGCGCGCCTGGAGAAGCTGCGCGCGACCCGCTGACCATGAAAAAACTCGCGTTTCCCCTGCTCGTCGCCGCGCCGCTGCTCGGCGGTTGCGTGGGCAAGTACTACGACGCCCGTTTCGGTCCCCAGACCACCGAGGCCTTCGCCGCCTCGTCCCAGGGCGGCCAGGCGCGCTCGATCGTCTCCTTCATCGGCGTGCGCCGGAAGGACCGCGAGAGCGGCGCGCCGCCCCAAGTGGAATTCCGCATGCGCGTGGAGAACATGGGAACCGTGGCCTGCACGCTGGAGCAGCACTCGCTGCAACTGCTCTCGGGCACCCTGGAGCCCTTCGGGGCGGCCCAGCTCTCCAGCAGCGACGCCCCGCTGATCGCGCCGGGCGCCAGCGCCAACTACGAGATCCTGTTCCCGCCCGCCGAGGGCAAGAGCATCGACTCCATCGACCTGCGCTCCCTGAACCTGCGCTGGGCCATCGCCTTAGACGGCGAGTCGGTCACCAACGGCATGACCTTCGAGCGCGCGGTGCCCGCCTACTACGATTCGCCGCGTCTCAGCCTGGGCGTGGGCATCTGGGGGCACTGAGCGCGCGTCGCAGAACCAGGCGCGTTTCGTCGCTGCATCGCGGCCGGGTTCGGAGGAGACGCGATGTCCCAGGCCCGGGTCTGCCGCGAGCCACGGGGCGGCCGGTGGGCGCGCCCGGTTCCAGGATGCGCCCCAGGCCCGCCTTCGAAATCGCCCCGGGGTGCTCGGGCGAGGCTCGGGCCCCCGTGCTACACTCTCTCGCCTTTTTCGCCACGGAATGCTCGCCCACGCGAGGTCACCATGCAGTCGACCGACCTGATCAGCCTGCTCGTCATCGCCCTGGGCAACGCCCAGGTCAGCGGCACCCGCCACCCCCCCATCGATTCCGTGGAGGAGCTGCTCAAGCTCGACATCTCCGGAAAGAAGGAGAAGTACGCGGCCGTGCGCTTCCTCACCAAGGACTCCCCCGAGGGCAAGCCCCTGGCGGATTGGTTGTTGTCCCTGGAGGGCCTGAAGCAGTTGCGGCTGATCAAGGGCCAGCTCCAGGCCCCCGAGGGCATGACGCCGGCGATGATCGCCGCCATGTCGGGAGGCTCGCCGATGATGCTGCTGGCCGTCTACGGCGATCACTGCGAGGTCTTCCAACCGATGATGATCACGCCGCCGCCGGTGGACCTCAAGGTGGACGACCTGCTGGAGTTCCTGATGAACTCCTCCAAGGCGGCGCTGATCCGCGAGGAACTCGCCAAGCGCTACGCGAACATCCCGCGCACGGCCAACGAGAACGCCTGGCAGGCCCTGCTGCGCAACCTGCCCGAACAGCTGCCGGCGCCGGTGATCAACAGCCTGATCGCCGTGCTGGCGCTCCCCGATGTGCCCGAGGAGGACCGCAAGACCTTCGAGGAGCTCTACAAGTCCCGCGCGGTCCCGGTGGTGCCGCGCTTCGAGTTCACCAACCGCGGACGCGTGGACGGGATCCCGCCCAAGCTGGAGTTGGTGGAGGCCTCGAAGCTCCTGCAGGAGCAGCTCAACAAGGCCTCGGTGTTCGCGGCCGCCAAGAAGCTCGACCAGTGGTCGACGCACTTCCGCGCCTGCGCCCAGATCGTCTCCAGCGGCCCCCAGCAGACCGACCCGATGCTCGGCATCTTCGACGAGTGCGGCTGGCCCAAGCCCGCGGTCAATCTGCTGGCGGGCGTGGTGCGTTCGTGGGTCTTCGGCGGCAAGGGCAGCTGGAACGACGTCAATCTGAACACCGACAGCGAGTACAACGAGGTTTCCTCGGCGCTCCTGGAGCGCGTGCAGGACAGCATCGTCGCCGCGAGCTGCACCCAGCCCAGGGGCTAGGAGCACGACCGGGGACCGGGTGCGCGCCCCGCGCCGGTCCCAGGCCATTCTCGTGCCCGGCGCCACGCGGCAAGGACCTGACCCGCGGCCCTGCTACCCTGATGGGCCCCGTGTCCACGCAGCCTCGCAACCGCGCCCGCCAGCGCCTCCTGGCGTTGGCGGCGGGCCTCCTCCTGGCTCCCCTGTGCGCCGAGGGAGCCTACAGGCTTTGGCTTTCGGCCTCGGGAAGGCCCTTCGACCCGGAGGGCGCGGCCCGCTCGGTGGAGACACTCGCCGCCCACGTGCGCGGCACCGAGTTCGTCCCCGCGGATCCCGCGCAGGTGCGGCCCAACGAGCACGGCATGGCCCTGCACCCCTACGTGGGCTACCAGATCGAGCGCTTCCTCGAGGCCCGGGACAACGGCCGTGATTATTGGACGAGCCCCGAAGCGGCGGCCGATTACGACGTGCTCGTGCTCGGCGGTTCGGTGGCCGTGGGCCTCATCGGCACCTGGCGCGAGCAGATGCTGCCGCTGTTGCAGGCCGACCCTCGCTTCAAGGCCCGCAACCTTCGGGTGCACTGGCGCACCTGCGCCGGGCACAAGCAGCCCCAGCACGCCAACAATCTGCAGTGGGCGCTCTCGCTGGGGGATCGACCCGACCTCGTGATCCTGCTGGACGGCTTCAACGAGGTGGCGGTGGCGGCCGAGAACGCCACCTACGGCGTGCACCCGCTCTACCCCATGTGGACGGAAATGCAGGCCGGCCTCTCGGGTCCCGTCGGCGGGGCGGGCGAGTTCGAGCGGATCGGCGAAATCGTCGGCCTGCGCAAGGAAGGCCTGTTGTGGGAGCAACGGACGGCCCGACACGGCCTCACGAGCAGCGCGCTGCTCGCGGGTTTCGTCGAACGACGCTTCAGCTCACTGGCCGGACGCGCGGACCGACTGTTTGCCGAGTTGCGCGACCTGCGCGCGACCGCCTTGAGTGCGCAGCCGTCCTTGATCACGGGCCCGCCGTTCCCGAACGATCCCGCGCGCATCCAGGCCATGTCCCTCGACTGCTGGAGCGAGGGTTCCCGCAGCATGCACGCGGCCTGTGCGGCCCGCGGGATCCGCTTCCTGCACGTGCTGCAGCCCGCCGCTCGCGACCCCGGCTCCAAGCCCCTGACGGCCGAGGAGGAAGCGGGTTCGATGGAACCCGCCGTGTGGCGCACTTCCGTGGAACTGGGCTATCCCAAGTTGCGCGAGGCCGGTGCCCGGCTCGCGGCCCTGGGCATCGACTTCCTCGACGCCTCGGACGTCTTCCGGGACCACCCCGAGGCGCTCTACAAGGACCACTGCCATTTCACGCCGGAGGGCTACGGGATCCTCGACCGCCGCATCGCGGAGCACCTGCTCGCGGTGCTGCCGAAGGAACTCTGACCCCCGGGCCCGGTGGAAGCGCCGGGCCGCGGACCGAAGGTGCCTCCCGCCGCCTCCCGCCGCCGCCTCCCGCCGCCTCCCGCCGCCGCCTCCCGCCGCTGCCCGCCGGGGCCGCCGGGGGCACCGGCCTCCCGGGGAGGCCCCGCGGGGTTGAGGGTGCCCCTAAGGCCAGGTGAGCCGACCCCTGCCGATGTTGCGCGTTTGAGGCACGGCCAACGGGGGGGGATGGGGCCCCCTGGATTGCTTCAGTTCACGCCCGCGGGTGTCCGAACCCCAGGAGTTCCCATCCCTGTTTCGCCCGTTGAGGCATCGCTTGTCCGATTCCCTCGATCCCCCCTCGCTCCAGCCGCCCCATGGCGTGGCTCCGGCCCAGGTCGCCCTGCGCTGGGCTGAACTGGCCCGTGCGATGACGCTGTACCCAGAGTCCAGCGTTCGGGTGACGCGTTCGGTGGAGGGTTTCCTCGAGTCACTGCACGGCTGCCTGACCGACGACGTCGTGGAACTCAAGCTGGCCTTCTCGGCCTCCGGCTGCTGGATCAACGGGCAAGTCTTCGATCAGAAGGAGCATCCGGGGCTGCGCTGGCTGCGGGAGCGGCTGTTTCGCTCCCACCTGGCCGGGGCCGCCTTCTCCGGAGCCGTCGACGCCGATTCCCTGCTCACCTTCACGAAACGCCTGCTGGCGTTGTACACGCGCCGGAATCTGGCGCTCACGTTCGAGGAACTCTGGCCCAGCGCCTACGGCGGCATCCACCCCCTCGAGCGCTGCTTCGACGGAACCTTCTCCAGCGACGAGGACCAGGCCTCCGGCGGCGATCTGCCGATGCTCGCCGGGCCCGGTCGCCGGGGCAGCACGGATCTGAACGACCATCTGGCCCAGGACGCGAGCATCCGGGCCGAACTCGAGGACCTGCAGGCCAAGGTGATCGCCTTGGCAGGCCAGGACGCGCCGTTTCGGGAGTTCGATCTCCTGGCCGAAATCGCCGCGCTGCTTCCCGAGGAAGGGGTGCGCGACCACGGGGCGGCGAGCGAAATGACCCTGCGGATCCTCGGGGAGCTCAAACTGCAGCTCCTCAGGCCCCCCCTGGACGCGGGAGAGGGAACGACCGCGGACGATGCCACCTTTCGACGCCTGCTGTCCGTCGTCAGCCGCAGCCACTTCGGGCGCAAGCTGACTCCCGCGGCGTCGAGTCCGCCGGGGGCGAATGAGGCAGGCGCCCCCGCGGCTTCGACGACGCCCGCTCCGGGCAGGGCGTCGGGAGCAGCCGCCGACGACGAGGAACTGGACCCCATGGTGGCCGAGATCCTCGCCGCCCCGCCCGAGCCGGTGAGTCCGCCCGCGGTCGAAGACCCCCTCGAGCAGCTCGGCGCCTATCTGCACCACCTGGTTCACTGCGACGATCCGCGCATCCTGCCGAGCCTGGAGCGGGGCATCGCGACGCTGGTCGGATCCGCGGGAGAATCGGCCCACGGACTGCTGCGGGGCTATCTGCAGTGGCTCCACGCGCAGCAGGGCCCGGGAGCCGCGGCGCGCGTCGCGCGCGTCGTCGCGTGTCTGACCGCCGGCGGCCTGCGCGAGCATCTGCGGCGCGCCGGTCTGCTCGACGTGGACAGGGTGGCCCGTGAATTCCCGCAGGGGTTCCTCGACTTCCTGCAGGGACTGAAGCTCGAGGACACCTCCGACCAGGGCGAGCTCGACCAGGTCTGCGGCGAGATCGGGCCCCGCCGCCTCAGGCAAGCCGCGTTCCTGCTTGCGGGCGCGGTGGAGTTCCTGGCCGGTCCGTTCCCGGCCGCGCTGTTCGCACTGCCGCTGCCCTCGACCGTGCCGCTGGCGCGGATGATCTACGCCCAGGACCCGCCGCGCTTCCAGGCCGGCTTCGTGCGCTTCCTGCGCAGCACCGTGGTCAGGGGTCTCGACGCCCAGGTGTTCGACCTCCTGGCGCTGCCGGAGTCCCTCCCGCCGGAGTACCTGCTGGCACTGGCCGACCAGCAGCCCGGCAAGGTCGCGGAGCAGCGCGAGTTGTGCCTGCACGGGTTCGTGACCGCGACCGAATGCAGCATGCCCATGCTCGCTCGCCACGTGCGCGCCATCCAGATGCTGGCGCACTGCGATTCGTCGAATACCCAAGGCCTCCTGGATCGCCTGTTGAAGGAGCGCCGACGCTTGTTCTTCAAGAAACACCCCAAGGCCGCCCGTGACGCCGCGGCGCGAGTCCGACTCCTGCTCGAGCGGGCCAAAGGAACGCCCCATGTGTGACCTGCATCGCGAGGAAGAGCTCGGCCGTCCCCGCGGCGGCGTCGAGGAACTTGTCGACGAGCTGGTCGTGGCCCTGACCAACGCGCGCATCTACGGCGAGGACCACCCGCGCCTGGAACACTCGCTCGCCTCCCTGCGCAGCAGCATCGAGGCACTGGCCTCCGCCGACGGAGATCAGCCGATCGTGCTGGGAACCGCCCAGGGGGTCCTGTTCTACCAGCAACGCCCGCTCTTGGGCGCCAGCCTTTCGAGCGCGAAGTTGATCGAGGCCCTGACCCAGTGCCGGGCCGGGGCCCTGTCCATCCACCCTCGCGCGCAGAGGTACGAATGGAAGGCGCTGGTGGAGGTGCTGGCGAAGAACAAGCACGGCTACCCCACGCTACGGGAGGCCAACGAGGATCTGGCGGGTCGCGGCTGCAAGCAGATCGAGTTCCTGCCCGAATTCCGCAGCGCGGGAACGGCACCGCAGCACGGCGATCCGGGCCCGCGCCCGCGACTGGGGGTCGTGGATCCGGGCCGCGCCCGGACGCAGTTCAAGGTCCCCCTGGAGCTGTACCAGCAGACCGTCGTGCTGCTGCAGGAGTCCGCCGCGCGCGCCAGCCACCGGGAGGACGTGGACCTCGAGCGGACCAAGGGCTTCGTCGAGGCCATCCTCTCCGGGCTGGTCAAGGACGCGCCCACGATGCTGAGGCTGGCGCGCTACGAGCGCTACGACGCCTACACCTTCGGGCACTCGATCCGGGTGTGCTTCCTGGCCCTCAACTTCGCCGCCACCCTTTATAAGGACGAGGAGACGCTGCTGCGCATCGGCATGGCCGCGCTGCTCCACGACATCGGCAAGGCTCGCGTGCCCTTCGAGGTGCTGCATTCCACCTCGCGCCTCTCGGACGAGGAGCGCGCCGTGATGAGCCTGCACACGAATCACGGGGGCGAGATCCTGCTGGCGAGCGCCGATTCCGATCCGCTGTCCGTGGCGTCCGCCTTCGGCCACCACCAGACCCTGGACGGTGGAGGCTATCCGCGGACTCTGCACCCGGTGCGCCAGTCCGGGGCCACGCGCATCGTGAAGATCTGCGATGTCTTCGAGGCCCTGACCGCCGTGCGGCCGTACAAGCCGCGCATGTCCGCGGCCAAGGCGTTCCGCGTCATGCTCTCGATGCAGGGGCACTTCGATGCCACGCTGCTCTGCCAGTTCATGAGGTTCACGGGCGTGTTCCCCACGGGCACGACGGTCCGCATGTCGACCGGCGAGCAGGCGTGCGTGCTGCGCCAGACCGCAAACCCGCTGGCCCCACTCGTGCGCATCGAAGTCGACGACCTGGGGGCGGAACTCCAGGAGGACCCGGACCTGATCCAGGACCTCTCCCTGCCGGCCGCCGCGGGACGCTGGCACATCGCCGGCGTCATCGATAGCGCGGCCTAGTGCCGTGAGGGCGGCCGCGCCCCGGATTCCTCCCCGGATTCCCACCCGGATTCCCACCCGGATTCACCGGGCGGCGGCCCTTGCGGGCGCGACGCGCGCCGCTACCCTGCGGCACGTCGGAGTGCCCGCGGCAAAGCCCGCGGAGCCCTGGGGCCGAGGTCCCGGCGTCCACTCCCCGACAGGCCCCCACGGCCCGCGATCGAGGCCGCACTCCCACGGAATCCCCCCCACGATGACGTCCACAGCCACGAACACGGTCCGACTCCACCGGGTGATCCGCGCTCCCGCCCAGCGCGTCTATCGGGCCTTCCTCGAACCCGAGGCGATGGTCAAGTGGCTCCCGCCCCACGGATTCACGGGCAAGGTGTCCCACAGCGACGTGCGCGTCGGCGGTTCCTACCGCATGTCCTTCACCAATTTCTCCACGGGCAAGTCGCACCACTTCGGCGGCACCTACCGCGAACTCGTGCCCCATGAGCGCATCGTGTATTCGGACCAGTTCGAGGACCCGAACCTCCCGGGCGAGATGCGCGTGACGATCGGCCTGAGGAAGGTCCTGTGCGGCACGGAGCTCACGATCCTCCAGGAGGGCCTGCCCGCGGTGATTCCCTTGGAGTTCTGCCACGCGGGCTGGCAGGAATCGCTCGCGCTGCTCGCCCAACTCGTCGAGCCCGAGATCCCTGACGGCGGACCGGCCTAGCCCTACACGTCCACCGCGGGCACGTAGTCCTTCGAGGACTTGGGCTGCCACTGGCCGGTGGCCTTGACGTACAGGTCGAAGGCCTTCTGCTCGATCGGGAAACGGTAGTCGCCGCGCTTGAGCCGCCAGCCCGCGATCACGCTCAGGGAATCGCGCATCCACTGCGCGCCCTCCTTCACGTGCTTGTCGTAGATCGCGGCCGTGTTGTTGTAGCGCGTCCAGGTGCGGCGGATGTCGTCGGGCAGCGGCGTGTTGTGGGAGTTGTACTTGTATTCGAAGCACTGGCCCCACTCGTAGAAATCCTTCGGCGGCTGGTAGCCCAGTTTGAGGGCGGCGTCGAAGTCCTCCGTGCCCGGGATCGGGCGGAACGGATAGACCTCGCTGCCGGCGATCGGGTACTTGTGCTTGATCGCGGCCGCGAGCTTGAGCGTGGCCTCCATCGATTCGCGCGTCTCGCCGGGGTAGCCGATGATCCAGAACGTCCCGGGGATGATCTCGCGCTTCGCCAGGGCCTCGATCGCCTTGGGGATGTTCTCGATCTCGATGAACTTCTTGATGCGCTCCTGCATGTGCTTGGTGCCGGCCTCGGCACCCAGCCACAGCAGGTGGCACTTCGATTCCTGGAGCAGATCGAGCGTCGGCTCCTTGTAGCGCATGATCGTTTCGATCTCGATCGTGCCGTTCCAGTGGATCGGCACCTTGAGCTCGACCAGCTTCTCGCAGAAGGCCTTGGTGCGCTTCTCGGCCACGCCCCAGTTCGCGTCCTGGAAGCGCAGCACGTCGAACTTGAAGCGCTGCTGCAGCTCGGCGATTTCCTCGGCCAGCTTGGCGCCGTCGATGGCCTTCCAGCGCCGACCGGTCAGGGCCGGCGAGCAGCAGAAGGTGCAGGGTTCGGGGCAGCCGAAGCTCGAGAAGTGGCTGAAGCCCCGCGGCGGGTTGTCGACCGTCCACTTGCCCGGCAGGGGAAAGCGGTGGCGCACCTTGAGCTTCGTGGGCCGGGTCTGCAGCTCGGCGTAGCGCTCGTATTCCAGGAGGTGCCAGGGCACCGGCTGGATCTTGTCGAAGCCGACCACCTCGCGGTGGGCAGTGTAGGCGAGCTGGCCGTCGCGCAGGATGGCCAGCCCCGGCACGCTCTCCAGGGACACGCCGCTCGAGAGCGCCTCGCAGACCTCGAAGAAGGTGATTTCGCCCTGGCCGATGCCCACCGCGTCGGCGATGCCGCCCTTCAGGTACATCTCCGGCGTGACGCTCGGGAACCAGCCGCCCCAGATGATGGGCAGCTTGGGGTGGCGCTCGCGCACGGCCTTGGCGACCACGTATCCGTCGTACACCTGGTAGCCAAGGATGCTGGAGCTGGCGAACAGCAGGGCGCCGTCACAGGCCTCCAGCACCTTCTCCAGGTAGTTGGGCTCGATCATCGCGTCGATCATCACGATGTCGTAGCCCGCAGCCGCCGGACCGGTGGCGATCTGCAAGAGCTCCAGGGGCAGCAAGTCGGCGGAGAAGATCTCGCCGCGCTTGGGGTCGGCCCGGTGGGGCAGGAACAGGACGATCTTCTTGCGTGCTTGGATCACGGGGCGCGCTCCGTCAGTTGGCTCCGACGCCCGGCGCGTGCGGGGTCACGCCCGAGGTACGGTCGATCTCGATGTTGCGAGCATTCGCCGTCCGCGTGCGGGACTTGGTGTAGAGGTGGAAAAGCTTCTGCTCGAACGGGAAGGAGTAGTTCGCGTTCTTCAAACGCCAGCCCGCGATCTCCTTCATCAGGCCGCGCACGGCGCCCGAACCCTCGCTGGCCAGGCCGTCGTAGAAGGTGGAAGTCACTCCGTAGCGCTTCCACAGCCGGAACACGTCCATGGGCAGGCGGATGTCGTCGACGGTCAGCTTGTACTCCAGGCAGGCCCCCCACTGCTCGAGGGTCTGGGGCGGGCGGTAGCCCAGGCGGACCGCCGTGTCGTAGTCCTCGGTGCCCGGGATCGGCCGGAAGGGAAAGATGTCCGAGGCCGAGCGCGGGAAGCGGTACTTCATCTCCGCCGCCAGGCGAATGGTCTCCAGCATCGATTCCCGCGATTCGCCGGGGTAGCCGATGATCCAGGAGCATCCCGACTGCAGGCCGCGCTTGGCCAGCCGCGTCAGGGCGATCTCGATGTCGGGGATCGCGATCTGCTTCTTGATGCGGTCCTGCTGGTCCTTGGAGCCCGCCTCGGCGCCCAGGGCCGCCATGTGCATCTTGGACTCGGCCACCAGGTCCAGGGACGCTTCCTTGTAGCGGGCGATGGTCTCGATCTCGTAGGTGGCGTTCCACCAGAAGGGCGAGCCGGCCTTGATCAGCTCGGTGCAGAACTCGTTGGAGCGCTTCTCCGCCACGCCGAAGTTGGCGTCCTGGAAGCGCAGCACGTTGAACTTGAAGCGGTCGTGCACGGCCAGCACGCGCTCGGCGAGCTGCTTGCCGGGAATCGCCTTCCAGCGCCGCTCGGTCACCATCGGCGAGCAGCAGAACGTGCACGGTTCCGGGCAGCCGTAGGACGAGTAATAGGAGAAGCCGCGCATCTGCGCCGTGGGCGGCATGCCCCACGGATCGGGATAGCGATGGCGCACCTTCATCTTGCCCGTGTCGTTCTGGCGCTCGACGTAGCGCTCGAACTCCAGGAGGTGCCAGGGCACGTCGGGGATCTGGTCGAAACCCACGACCGCGCGGTGCGGGGTCATGACCATGCGGCCGTCGCGCTGGACGGCGAGACCGGGCACCGTGGCGAGGTCCACGCCGCTGTCCAGGGCCTGGACCACTTCCCAGAAGGTGATCTCCCCCTGCCCCAGGCCCACGGCGTCGGCGATGCCGGCGTCCAGGTACAGCTCGGGCCGCACGCTCGGGAACCAGCCGCCCCACACAATCGGGAGCTTGGGGAAGCGCTGGCGCACCATGCGCGCCACCTCGGCCCCGTGGGTGATCTGGTAGCCCAGGATGCAGGAGCTGGCGAAGAGCAGGGCGCCGTCACAGGCCTCCACGATCCGACGCTCGTAGTCGTCGTGGATCATGGCGTCGATCAGGACCACCTCGTACCCCTCCCGGTCCGGGATCGCCGCGATCTGCAGGAGCTCCAGCGGCGTCAAATCCGCCGACACGCGAACGCCCTGGGCAGGGTCGGCGCGGTGCGGCAGGAACAGGACGAGGCGGCGCTTCTGGCGCTGGATCATGGAGGCGGTCAGGGTGGGCTGCGGAGGCCAGGCCGGGGCGCGGCGCCATACTCTACCGCGCACGGAAGATCCGCGCCGGTGAACCCCCGTGCCCCCCGTCCATTCCCCCTATCGGCCCGGGCATGGTCCGCCATGGGGCCAAGGGGGGTGGCAGCGAGGAAATCCGGGGTCTTGCAGGGCATCGATAGTGTACCCGAAGGGTGTTTGCGACGGGGGAAGCCCCCATCGGGGGCCTGGGGGGTTCGGGGATCTCGGACGCCCCCCGGCGACCCCGGGGGGGCCGCGACCGTTCCCCGACCCTCCCGGGTCTCCGAGCGGGTCGGCCCGGCCCCCTTGGCCTGGGGGAGCCCATGGGACGGGCGGCCCGGTTCCGCCGGCGGCCGCCGATCCGCTCCCGGCAGCGTCCGTGCTAGGGTCGCCGATTCAACATGGCCGGGCAGGTGCGAAGGCTCAGGGCGCCGGATCCGGCGCGGGCCCATGGGGCGTGGGTGTACTTGGGCGTCTCGATCCTCGCGGGGGTGCTGAGCTCGGCGCGTTTCGACATGTTCACGGCCCTTTGCGGAGGCACGGCCTTCCTCGGAGTGTTCGTGGGCGCCAGTTCCCTGGCGCGCTCTCCGCGGCCGTCGTGGGTTCGTTTCGCCCTCGGTGCGGCCATCGTGGCCGCCTCGGCAGCCGGCGGCGTCCTGTCGGGCGCCGACCCGCGGTTCCTCCTGTACGGGACCATCGCCGTGTTCCCCGCCGGGGCCGCCGCGTGGTTCGCCCTGCGGCACGGATTTCAATCCGCCCCGGCCCTGAGCTTCGCCGTGGTCAGCCTGGTGGTCGCCGCCCCCGCCGCCCTGTGCGCCGGCGGCGCCCCCCACAGCCTGGGTCTGCTGCTCCTCGGCCTCCTGGCGCCGTTCTTCGCCTGGAGGACCTGGTGCACTCGCAAGGCCCTGCGCTCGGAGTCCGGCTGGACCCGGGAAAAGCTGCGGGCCCTCGGCTCTCGCGAGGCGGCCATCGCCCTCTGCTGGACGGCCCTGGCCGTGGTGCTGGTGCACCTCGCCGCCAGGACGGCCTTCGGCTGAGTCCCGCGGCCGCGACCAGGGCGCGGGGACCGTCAGTAGCCGGCGGCCTGGCCGTCCTTGCGGCTCTCGCTGGCTCCCACGTACACGCCGCGCACGACGTCGCGGTGGATCGCCTGGTACCCGCCGAATCCGCCGCTGCCCGCCCGCACGTCGTGCCCCATCTGCGTCAGCTTGCGCACGGACTCGAAGGGAATGCCGCTCTCCACCTCGACGAAGCCTCCGTCGGTCATCCGCGGCTTGTCGTAGTCGCTGGAGCCCAGGTGCTGCCAGCGGGCGGCGTCGCCCGCTTCCTGGAAGTTCATGCCGAAGTCGATCAGGTTGGTGACGATCTGCACGTGACCTTGGGGTTGCATGGCTCCGCCCATGACGCCGAAGGAAAGCCAGGGGGCGCCGTCCTTGAGGATGAAGGCCGGGATGATCGTGTGAAAGGGCCGCTTCCCGGGGGCGTAGACATTGGGGTGGGCAGGGTCCAGCACGAACATCTCGCCGCGGTCCTGGAAGCAGAAACCGGTGCCCGGGACCACGATGCCCGAGCCCATGCCGCGGTAGTTGCTCTGGATCAGCGAGACCATGTTCCCCGCGGCGTCGGCGCAGGTCAGGTAGATCGTGTCGCCATCGTCCACGGGCGGGTGTCCGGCGTCGAAGGACCGGCCGGCGCGCTTCTGGTCGATCAGCTTGCGGCGTTCGGCGGCGTACTCCTTGGAGAGCAGGCCGGAGAGGGGCACCTTGGAGAACTCGGGATCGGCGTAGTACCGGGCGCGGTCCTCGAAGGCCAGTTTCTTGGCCTCGATCATCAGGTGCAGGCACTCGGGCGAGTGGAGGCCCATGGCCTTCAGGTCGAAACCCTCCAGCAGGTTGAGCATCTGCAGGGCCGCGATGCCCTGACCGTTGGGCGGCAGTTCGAAGACCTCGAAGCCGCGGTAGTTGACCGAAACCGGCTCGACCCAGGTGGAGCGGTGGCGCTCGAAGTCCTGCTTGCGCAGATATCCGCCGTGCTCCGCCATGAACGCGTCCACGCGCTCGGCGATCTCGCCCCGGTAGAAGGCGTCGCGTCCCTGCTCGGCCAGGAGCGACAGTGTCCGCGCCAGATCGGGGTTGGCGAACAGGTCGCCCTTGAGCGGCGCCTTTCCGCCCGGAGCGAACGTGGCGAGAAAGGCCCCGGGGAGCTTGTCGCCCTGGGCCTGCCGCACGCCGAGGCCCCACTGGTAGGCGATGTACTCGGGCACGGGCGCGCCCTGCTTCGCGTAGCGGATCGCCGGTTCCAGGACCTCGGCCATCGAAAGCACGCCGAAGCGCTGATGCAGCTCGAACCAGGCGTCGCAGGCCCCCGGCACGGAAATCGGCAACAGGCCCCGCGGCGGGATGGTCTTGCGACCGAGCTTCTCCAACTCGGCGGCGAGCGTCTCGCGCTCGAGGCCCAGGGGCGAGCGGCCCGAGCCGTTCAGGCCGTGGAGCTTCCGCGCCTTCGCGTCCCACACGATCGCGAACAGGTCGCCGCCCAGGCCGCAGCCCGTGGGCTCCATCAGGGTCAGGGCCGCGTTGGCCGCGATGGCCGCGTCCACGGCCGAGCCGCCGCGGCGCAGGACGTCCACGGCGATCTGGGTGGCGAGCGGATGACTGGTGGCCGCCATGCCCTGGCCCGCGATGACCTCCGAGCGCGTGACGAACCCCGCGCCGTTGATGCGATCGATCTGGGCCGCGGCGCCGCGGGTGAGGCCCGCGCAGAGCAGCAGGGCGGCGAGACCCGCGGCGCGGGCGGAGCCCCTGAGCGTGGCAAGCGAGCTCATCCGTGGCCCTTGGGCTTGGCGGGCGCCATCAACCGATCGGTGGAGGCAATCGCCATGGCCGACAACAGGAACGTGATGTGGATCACGGTCTGGGCCACGAGCACCTTGTAGTCGAGGTTCGCGGCGTTGATGAACGACTTCAGGAGGTGGATCGAGCTGATGCCCACGATCGCCGTGGCCAGCTTGACCTTCAGGACCGAGGCGTTGACGTGGCTCAGCCACTCGGGCTGATCGGGGTGCCCCTCCAGGTTCATGCGCGAAACGAAGGTCTCGTAGCCGCCGATGATCACCATGATCAGCAGGTTCGAGATCATGACCACGTCGATCAGGCCCAGCACCACGAGCATGATCAGGGTCTCGCTGAGCATGTCCTCGGGGCTCTTGTAGCCGGCGCTGGCCACCAGGATGCGGCGCGCCTCCTCGCTGCCGAAGGCCGCTTCGATCAAGTGCACCAGCTCCACCCAGAAATGGAAGACGTAGACGCACTGGGCCAGGATCAGCCCCAGGTACAGGGGCAGCTGCAGCCAGCGCGAGACGAAGATCAGCCGGGGCAGAGGTCTCAGGTGCGGGCCGATCCTGGAATCGGGCCGTGCTTGCGGATCGGGGGGCTGGGCCATGGACGCTGGGGTTCGGCGGAGCGAGCGCTGCGGGTGCGGGGTCGGAAATTGTAGGGAGCGATCGCCGCGGCTGACGGCCCCGAGATCCGGCGGCCCCCGACCCGGGCGATCCGGCCCCGAATCAGCGCCGCGGGGAGGGCTCCGCCGCTCCCGCCGCTCCCGCCGGCCCCGCTCCTCCCACCGGCCCGGCGGAATCGGCCGGGTCGGTCCCCCCCCGGGGACGCGACAAGCCGCCCGGCACCCGCTCGTGGGCGCGCATGGCGCGCCAGGCGAACACCATCCAGACCACCGTCACGGCGAGCTCCGCCAGCGTTTCCAACAGGGCGTTGGATTGTCGGATCGACTCCAGCGAGCCCCGGCTCCCGGGCGGCACGAATTGGATCAGCGCGAGGAGGTGCACGGGGCTACTCCGGCAGGCGGCGCTCGAGGGTCTCGGCGATGCGCTCGTGGGCGCGCATCGCGCGCCAGCCGACCACCATCCAGTAGATGGTCGTGGCCAGGGTGAACAGGGCGGTCAGAACCACCCAGAACATGCCCGCGTTTTGACTGAACTCGACGTTGCCCATGAAGTTGACTCCTGATTCAGAAATGACTGAGGATGGCGAGGATTGCGAACAGGGTCGCGAGCACCTGCAGGACGATCACGGCGATCAACGGCCCCGGCAGTTTCTCGCGTCCCCGGGGCGGACGGGCGGCCCGGGCGGGGCGCGCGGCGCTTTCGCTCTCCGTGCTCCGCGGCGCGGGCAGAGGCGCCTGTGGAGGAATCGGCGGCACGGCGGGCGCCTGTCCCACGGGCACGGGGCCGGCCGCGCCGGGAATGGAGGCGCGACTGATGGGCTCGACGTCGTCGCGCACGTCGCTGGCGTGCTGATAGCGCAGGCTGGGTTCCTTGTCGAGCGTGCGCAGCACGACCTCGTCCAGGCGCACGTCGATCACGACCTTCTTGGAGGGCGGCGCGAAGCGGCCCAGGGGCAGCTCGCCGGTGAGCAGCTCGTAGAACACGACCCCCAAGGCGTAGATGTCCGCGCGGTGGTCCACCTCCAGGGGCTTCTCCCACTGCTCGGGAGCCATGTAGTGGGGCGTGCCCATGACCTGGCTCGAGCGCGTCAACAGGGGACTCTGCGGCTCGGGTCCCACCACCTTCGACAGGCCGAAGTCGAGCACCTTCACGCGGCCCGCGCGCTCCACCAGGATGTTCTCGGGCTTGATGTCGCGGTGCACGACGCCGTGGTCGTGGGCGAACTGCAGCACCTCGCAGATCTGCATCACGAGCTTGAGCGCCGCGGCGGAGTCGACCGACTTGGCACGGATCATCTGGCGCAGGCTGACGCCGTCGACGAACTCCATCACGAAGTAGAAGAAAGGGCCGGCCTGGCCGAAGTCGTGCACGGCGACGAGGCCAGGATGCGAGAGCGACGCCAACGTGCGCGCCTCCCGCTGGAAGCGCTCCGCGAAGCCGGGTTCTCCGGCAATCTCCGCGTGCAGGACCTTCAGTGCCACAGGCCGGCCCAGGCTCTTCTGCGTCGCCCGATACACCGCGCCCATGCCGCCGACCGCGATCAGCGATTCGATGGACAGCGCGGGAAAGTGCGGCGCCAGCTGTTCGGTCGTCGGCGGCTCGGGCCGGCGCGACGGGATCTGGGTGATCACGACTTCGGGCATCGATCCGCCCGCCGGCGCGGGGCCCGCCGCGGCCGCCGCCCCCATCAGGCACAGGGGGCACAGGCCCTGGGGGCTCTCCGGGGCCAGAACGCGTCCACAGCGAGGGCAGGCTTGGGGGCTCATGGGGTTCGCGGACAAGAAAAGCGACCGCCCAGGGAGGTTACAGCCCAGCCCTGGGAAGTTCGCCGGGGGACGAACTGGACCGCGGCCTCCGGGCGCGGCTAGAGTCGCGACGGCCCATTCCCGGCCCGGAGGAAACCCATGTCGCTCGCCAAGCACTGGATTCGGTGGTTGCTCGTCGCCTTGCTCGCCTACACCGTCGCGAACGCGGCGCCGCAGGGTCCCCCGGCACTCACGCGGGCTCCCAGATTCCCGGAGTTCCGCGGGCAAACTCTGGCCGACGCCGTAGCCGACTGGACCGTGTTCCAGGGGCATCCGATCGGATTCGCCATTGCACCGGACGCCCCGGTGCAGCGGATCACCAACGTCAAGCAGCTCAGCCTGGTCATCGCTCGCAACCACAACGACTCGCTTCCCAATCGCGAATTGCAGGCGGGAGAGTTGATCGGTGTGGTCGTCTATCCAGTCAAGCAGGTGTTGGACGGATGCACGCTCTGGATAGCCCTCGCGGCTCTACTGGGCATGCTGCTGGGCGCGCTGCTGGGTTGGAACGTCGGAAAGCGACGCAGTCCCTTGTAGCCTGTCGGCGAGGAGGGTCAGTCCGAGCTCGGCCGGCAATCCCGCGCCACGCGCAGTCCGCGCAGGGGCTGGACCGAGTGTTCCGTGTCCGAATACCGGAAGGCAGGCCGGAAGGTCTCCGTGTTGCCGTTGCGCGGTCCGAAGTAGAAGCAGCCGCCGCGGATCACCCGCAGGGGGATCCCCGGCGATTCGTCGCGCTCGGTCGATGGACCGGCGATGGGGTCGACGGCGTAGAGATCGGAACACCACTCCCCCACGTTGCTTAGCATGTCGTGCAGTCCGAATCCGTTGGGCAGGAAGGTGCCCACGGGGGCGTGCTTGGAAAATCCGTCGTTCCACGCCGCGGGCGGAGTGGCGGCCTCGCGGCGCGCGGATTCGTCGAGCAGGTTCTCCCGGCCCTCGAGCCCTCCGACGTCGTCACCCCAGGGGTAGGCGCTGCGGGCCCCCGCCCGGGCGGCGAACTCCCATTCGGCTTCGGTCAGAAGGCGCAGGTCCAGTCGCGCCGCGAACAGGCCGGCGGCCCCCCAGTCGAGACTCTCCACGGGATGCAGCAGCGTGAACGAGCCGCGCGCCTGATTCTCGGGCCGATAGCGCGAGGGATTGCTCCCCATGGTCCGCAGCCACTGCCCTTGCGTCACCTCGTGCTTGGCCACGAACAGCGGGGAGATGCGGACCGAATGCAGGGGCTCCCTGGCCGTCACGCCGCGACCCCGCTGGTCCTCCGGGGATCCCATCTCGAACGTCCCGCCCGTGAGCAGCACGAGCACGATCCCATCCTCGGCCCGCGGCACCCGGGCCCCGCCGCCGCCCGCGACCGGCCGCTCGCCGCTGGCGACGTGCCAGAACTCGAACAGCCCCTCGGGGTTCTTCCCCAGGGGCACGAGGCCGATCTGCGGCACGAGCGGCTCGGCGCCCAGCGCCCCCGAGGCGTTGACTTCGGCGCAAACCTCGGCCCACAACTGCGCCGGCTCGCGCAGGGACAGCCGATCCAGGCCCGCGGCGAACTCCCGGCGACGGGCCACCTCGACCCGTTCGGCGCCCAGCGCGCCCAGACGCGTGAGGTGCAGGCCCAGCGTGCCGGCCACCTCGGCCTCGCGTCCGATTTCGGAGTGCGGCAGGCCGCGCAGCTCTTCCAGCCATCCGCGAAAACTCGACTCGCGGGCCAGCAGTTCGTCGGCGGCGCCGATCCAGCTGTCGAATCGCGGGAGCTCGCGCGGCGTCGCCGGGTGGAGCGCCCTGGCTTCGTCCAGGAGCCCCGCGATGAGCAGGCCGTCGTCCGCCAGGCGCTGGGCGCGCTGCTCGTCGCGCCAGGCCGACCGCATGACTGACGCAAAGAGCGAGCCGAGCACGACGAGCACCACGGCCGCTATCGCGCCGAGTCGGAACGTCTGCCGGTTGCGCTCGTACAGGAGCCTCAGGGCATAGCCGACGGTCGGCGGGTGCGCACCCACGGGCCGGCGGCCGAGGTACGCCTCGAGGTCGCGCGCCAGGGCCGGCATGTCGGGATAGCGCTCCGCCGAATCGCGGGCCATCGCCTTGCGCACGATGTCGACCAGCTCCAAGGGAGCCCCGGGGGCGACGGCTGAAAGCTCCTTGGGGGGGCCGTCGAGCACCAGACTCCACACCGCCCGAGGTGAGAGCGCGCCGCTCTCCGGCGCGTAGGGAGGGCGCGCGGCCAGCAGGTGGTAGAGCAACGCGCCCACGGAGTACACGTCCGACCGCCCATCCACGTGTTCCGTGTCCCCGCGCGCCTGCTCCGGGGACATGTAGTGGGGCGTGCCCACCACATCGCCGTCCATGGTGACCAGCGGCGAATCCGGCGCCTCCTGCTTGAGCTTCGAGCGATCCGTGCGCACGGCGCTCGACGCCGGGACCGCCGGATCGCTGATGCGCAGATCGTGGGTCTCCTTGCGGCCCAGGACGCGGGCCAGCCCCCAGTCCATGACGTAGGTCTCGCCGAAGCGGCCCACGCGCACGTTGCCCGGCTTGACGTCGCGGTGGATCACGCCGCGGGCGTGGGCATAGGACAGGGCCTCGCAGACCTTGAGCACGATCGCCAGGGCCCTGGGAAGCGTCCAGCCCCGCTCCGCGCCGTGGACGAAGCTGATGATTTCGCCGAAGTCCGCCCCACGGATGAGCGGCATGGTGAAGAACGGCTGGCCCTCGGCGTCGATCGACAACTCGTGGACCGGCACGATCGACGGGTGGTGGAGTTGGCCGGTGACCTGGGCCTCTTCGAGAAACCGCGCCAGAAGGCGCGCGCGCTGTCCCTCCGGCAGCGAGGCGGCGTCGCGCCGCAGCACCTTCATCGCCAGGTCCCGTCCCAGATCCTGGTCCTGGACTCGCAGGATCTCCTTTATCTCGCCGGACCCGATGAGGTCGCGCGTCTGGTGACGGGCGCCCGCGGCCCGGTGGAGTTCCAGGCGGCGCAGCAGGTCCGAGACTCCGGAACCCGGCAGCACGGAGGCCACGGGCTCGGGCGAGGGCTCGCCGCGTCGCGGAGCGAGCGTCTCGTGGTCCCGCGCGGCTTTGGGGTCCTCGCTCATGCACTCAGCTCCCGAGCGCCCGGAACAGATCGGCGATCTCGGCGTCGATGGCGCCTTCCAGATCGGCGCAGTCGGAGACGGTCTCGGCGATCTCGGCCCGCAGGCGCTCGCGGTAGCGCTTGCGCAGACGGTGCACGGCCACCTTGACCGCGCCCTCGCTGGAGCCCAAACGCTCGGCGTAGTGCGCGCAGGACTGCACCTCGCCGCCGGCCAGTTCGCCCTTGAGCACGTCGAAGAGCGCGCCGCGGTCGGAGGCGCGGTACTCCTGCTCCAGGCCCGACAGCGCGCGGGTCAAGAGCGCCAGGGCCCACTCGCGTTCGAAGACCCGCACGGCCTCCTCCTCGGGGGCCCGCAGGGCGTAGCGCGCGTCGGCGTCCGAGAAATCGATGGCGAGGCGCTGCCGGTCGCCGCCGCGCTTCTGCGTGCTGGCGGCATCGCGCACGTTGGCCAGATGGTTCTTCACGCCGGCCAAGAGGAACGAGCGGAAGCGGCCCTTCTCGGGGGCCAGCCGGCCGAAGTCGGCCTTGGAGAGGAGCTGCTCGAAAAAGCCCTGCACGGCGTCCTCGGCATCCTGGGCCCCCACGCCCCTGCGGCGCACGAAGGCGTACAGGGGGTACCAATAGGCCTGGCACAGGGAGGCCAGGGCGTCCCGGGAGCGCGGGGAGTCGCTGCCCGCCGCCGCGCGCACGACGCTCCAGCGCGTGGTCAGGAACTGATCGCCCGCCGGCGGGGTTTCCACGGCTGCATGATGGCCCCCCCGGGCGCGGGCGGCAACGGCCGGGATTCCCAGCCCTTCGGGAGCGGGGTAGAACTGAAGCATGCTCACCCTCCTCCCGCGACTCGTGCTTGGCGCTCTGCTCGTCGGTTCGGCCCAGGGGCAGGCGCCCGCTCCCCAGGCCCTGTTCACGCCGGCCGGGGACCAGGCGCTGGCGAACGTGCCCCCCGATCCCACGTTTGCGACGGAGCGACTGGTGGCGGTCCGCGCGGAGCTGCTCCCCGACACGATCGATCTCGCCCGGGCGCCGCGCTTCGCCCTGGAGCTCGAGAGCGGGAAGCTCGAGACGGCGCTCCTCGACCGCAGCGAAACCCTGCCTTCGGGCGCGGTGGCCTTCGGCGGCAGCCTGGAGGGCGCGCCCCAAAGCTCGGTGCACCTGGTGCGCCGCGGCAACACCGTGGCGGGCAGCGTGCGCGACGGCGCACGGCTCTACAAGGTGAACTGGGCGGGCAACGGCTGGCACCGCGTGGCCCGCGTGGACGAGTCGCGCTTCCCGCCCTGCGCCACGGGCCCCGAACACGCCGTCGCCGATCGCGGCGGCAGCCCCGCGCCCGGAGGCGGCTACCTGGCCAATCCCAACCCCACCATCGACGTGCTGGTGGTCTACACGCCGCTCGCGCGTCAGAACGCGGGCGGGACCACGGCGATCGAGAGCCTGGTCGACCTGGCCGTGGTGGAGACGAATCAGGCCTACGCCAACAGCCAGGTGAACCAGCGCCTGCGGCTCGTCCACCAGGAGGAACTGACCGGCTACGCGGAGAACGGCGACTTCAACACCGAACTGAACCGCCTGACCAACACCGGCGACGGCTGGTTCGACCATGTGCACGGACTGCGCGACCTGTACGGCGCCGACGAAGTGGCCATGATCGTGGACAGCACCCAGTACTGCGGCATCGGCTGGCTGATGACCACGCTCTCCACCGGCTTCGAGGACCGTGCCTTCACGGTGACCTCGAAGCAGTGCGCCACGGGCTACTACTCCTTCGCCCACGAGCTCGGCCACAACATGGCGAGCCACCACGATCACGGCAATGCCAGCGGCGCGCTCTACTCCTATTCCTACGGCCACCGCACGGCCAGCGGGGCCAACCGCACGATCATGGCCTACGCGCCGGGCACGCGGATCCAGTACTTCTCCAATCCCAACATCAGCTACCAGGGCGAGGCGCTCGGCATCCCCGAGGGCCAGGCCAATGCCGCGGAAAACTGGAAGTCCCTGAACAACACGGCCACCACCGTGGCCCGATTCCGCTGCGCCGTGCCGGCACCCTACGGCACGGGCAAGCTGAATTCGCAGGGGGCTCGGCCGACGCTCTCCTGGAGCGGCACGCCCAGCGCCTCGGCGAACAACCTGCACGTCCTCGTCGGCGGTGCGATCCCCGGCAAGGTCGGGCTCGTGTTTTGGGGCACCCAACCCAATTCGGCGCCGCTCTCGGGCGGAACCCTGTGGGTCGGCGGCTCGATCACCCGCCTCCCACCCCAGGCCAGCAACGGCTCGGGCGCGGCGGACTTCCCCTTCCCCCTCGCCGCGCTCCCCCCGGGCGACGTGGTCTACGCGCAGCACTGGGGCCGCGACCCCCAACACCCCGACGGCTTCGGGGCGAGCCTGTCCAACGGCCTGAGGCTCGACGTCTGTCCCTGAACGAGGCACCGGCCCCGGCGAGGTCCGCGGGAGGCGGCCCGCTGCCGGTGCCGCCCCGTCGTCGTTCGGAAAACGGGCCCGTGGGAGCTAGGCTCTCGACCCATGTGGCCCCTGTGGCTCGCCCTGGTCCTCGGATCGCCCGCACAGACTGAGGCGGCGCCGCAAGCCCCCCCGGCGCAGGCTCCGGCCCAGAGCTTCGACGAGTTGCTGCGCAAGCAGCCGTTCTTCAAGAAGATCCTCTGGACCACGGAGGCGCGCTTCGCGCCCTTCGAGATCCTGATCCAGAAGCAGGCCGTGCCCGAGGCGGGCTTCGAGGAGTCCGTGGCTCAGTTCTACGGGCCCTGGCTCGCCGCGGCGGCCGCGGAGTTCGAGAGCCGCGTGGCCAAGCCCGCGCTGCTCCTGGAGGGGCTGGATCCCCGGCCGCCGCGCTTGATCGTGCTGTTGAGCGAGGGCGACTACGTCAACTACTCGAAGTCCGTGTCCACCTGGGACGGCTTCGACAGCGCCGCCTGCTACGACGAGCGCATCCGCGCCGTGGTCGCGCGCTGGGACGCGCCGGGTTCGCCGGCCTTGCGGCGCTATCGCGTGCTGCGGCGCTTCACCGTCGGGCTCCTGCACCAGCGCTCCACGGCCGCACTGGGCCGCCAGGGTCCCCTGTGGATCCGCGAGGGATTGGGCCGCTGGCTCGCCTGGCACACGGGCAACGATCCCAAGACCGCTTTCGCCGCTCCGGGCACGGAACCGGCGCTTCTGGACCTGATGATGGCCCTGGCCGGCGATCCCGCGAAGCAGAACCGCCACCTGCTGCCGCTCGCGACCCTGGCCTCGGTCACCGGGTATGCCGACCTGCGCAAGCGCGCCATGGACACGGCGAAGCAGCAGGGCTTTCCCTTCAGCGACGACGATCCCTGGCACGGCGCGTACCTGGCCCAGTCGTCCCTGTGGGTCGAGTTCCTGATGCGACCGGACGCCCCCCAACACAACGCGGCCCTGGGCTCGTACCTGCGGGCCGGCCAGCGCGGCGGCGGCTCCCCGGCGGACCTGCGGACGGCCTTCGGGGACGCGGACCTCGCGCAACTCGACCGCGAGTTCTTCCTTTGGGCGGCGGCCCGGCTGCGCGACACGCGCCACAAGCCCTTCGACGACGCGCGGCTCTCGACCCTGTTCGCGCCCGCGGCCCCGGCGGGCGCGGCAATTCCCGCGGACCCGGGTGACCCGGGGAGCGTCGCGGCCCAGCCACCCAAGGAGCCCTTGGCGAAGCGCCTGGCCGTGGACCTGGAACACCCCGCGATCGCGCGCGCCCTGGCCCTGCGCAAGGCCGCCGCGGGCGACCTCGAGTCGGCGGAGAGGGACCTGGAGGCGGCCCTGGCGCGCCCCGCCAAGGAAGAGGAACTCGCGGGCCTGCGCGCGGACCGGGAACGCATCGGGGCCTGGCGCGGCGCCCGCGACACGTGGCTCGCGGAGCTGTCGAAGTCGGGCGGAAAATTGCAGGTGGAGCGCGACGGCAAGCTCGTCTCGCGCCGGATCACCTCCTTGGAATCGGGCGTCCTGGCGCTGGAGTGGCCCCAGGGCACGGAAAAACTGGCCGTCACGGCCCTGGCGCCCTCCCTGTTGGCCACCCAGATGAAGGCCACGCCCGCGGGGGCGCCGGAATGGGTGCGCGCCTTTGCCTGGATCCTCGGAGGCGAGTCCCGTTGGGAGAAGCAACTGCGCGACAAGAGCGAGGCGGCCCAGGCCCTGCGCGCGGACGCCACCGGCACCTACCCGGCCCTGGTGCGGCTGGCCAGGACGGCGGCGGCCCTGTCCACCCTGGCCTCCGCGCCGGAGCCCTCCGGCGTCGTCGAGGCCCGCGGCGTGCTCGACCGGCTGACGGCCCTGCGCGCGAAGGACGCCGCGGGCGACGGCACCCGCGATCATCCGCTGGTGATCGAGCGGCTCGAAGCGCTGCGGGAACTGGCGGGATTGGCGGCCGGCGTGCTCCACGACGCAGCTCCCCCGCCGCCGGGCTTTTCCGCCACCAGCGTGAGCCTCGACGCCGACGTGGTCGACTTGACCTACGACTTCGCCAGTCCCGCGGAGCTGGACGACTGGGTTCAGCGGCCCCTGGCGCCGGACGACCGACGCTTCACCATGCAGGCTCTGACGATCCCGGAGGACCAGCGCAAGTTCAGCGTGCAGGACGGCTCCTGGACGGGCCGCGGCGCCGAAACGCTCGAACACCGGATTCCCCTGGGGGCGCCCCTGCACCTGGAAATCGTGCTGCGCCACGGGTACGCCGAAAGCGAAGAGATCGACATCGGCCACTTCCTCGTCGGGATCTGCAATGATCCACGGACGGGCTACCTGGCCTTCGCCGAGGCGGGCGAGTCCTTCCTGGAGGAGTTCAAGACCGGGCGTTCGATCGTGATGCAAAGCAGCAACCGGACGAGCGGCTACCTGGGAGATCCGATCCCCCTGGAGCTGGTTCACGACGGCAACGAGGTGCGCTACGTGCACCTGGGCGTCGAGGAGCCGAGGCTGCCCAAACATGAATTCAAGTCGGGCGGCATCTTCCTGATCTCCAAGACCAATCGCGTGCTCCTGTTGGACAAGGTGCGCATCCAAGGCCGTCTCAACGCCGACTCGCGGGCGGCCCTGCGCGAGCGCTGGATCGCCAGGACCGTGGCGGAGGCGGGGCTGTGAGGCGCTCCGCGACGGCCCTGGCCGCCTGCGCGCTGCTCGCGGCCGGCTTCGGCCCGCCGCGGCCCCAGGAGGGCGCCGTGACGCTCCCCATGCCCGTGCCCTGCAAGATCGACGCTCTCCTGGAATCGCCCGGCGGCAGCATCGAATTCCAGCTGGAGGTGCGCGCCCCGCGGCCGAAACAAACCACGCCGACGTTCGCGCTGCGCAACGGCGCCCGCGGCGAGGACTTGGTCTGGATCGAGCGCTGGGAAACGCCTCCGGGCGGACTTGCGCTCCACGTGGACAGCTACGACAGCCACCTGGAGATCACCGGCCGCGACGCGGGGGGCGTGCTGCGGGGACGCTGGCGCAAGCTGCGCGGGCCGAACGAATGGGCGGAGCTCCCCTTCCGCGGCACGGTCCAACCGGCCACGGCCGCGCCGCCGCCCGTCCTGGATCCCGCGCCACCCCCCATCGCCGGGCGCTGGACGGTGAAGTTCTCCAGCTCCGACGAGGCCGCCGTGGGCGTGTTCACGCACCCCGAGCCCGGCCGCGTGGCGGGCACGTTCCTGACGACGCTCGGGGACTACCGCTACCTGGCGGGCCGCTGGGACGCCGCCCTGGGCCGCTGGAACCTGTCCTGCTTCGACGGCGCCCACGCCTTTCTCTTCGCGGCCAAGGTGGAGCAGGACGGCTCCCTGGCCGGAGAATTCTGGTCGGGGGCCACCTGGCACGAAACCTGGAAGGCCACGCGGGACGAAGGGGCCGCGCTGCCCGATCCCTTCGGTCTGACCCGCGCGGCCGAGAAGGTCGATCTCTCCAAGCTCGTGTTCATCGCCCAGGACCGCTCGCGCGTCTCCCTGGCCGATCCCCAGTTCGCGGGCAAGGCGCGCATCGTGCAACTCTTCGGCACCTGGTGTCCCAACTGCAACGACGAGGCCACCTACCTGCGCGACCTGCATCGGCGCTTCAAGAACCAGGGCCTGTCGGTCGTCGGGCTCGCCTTCGAGCTGTCCGGGGACGAGGAACGGGACCTCGCGCAACTGGGCCGCTTCGCCGCGCGCCACCAGGTGGAGTACCCGCTGCTCCTGGCAGGCAAGTCCGACAAGCAGGAGGCCTCCAAGCGTTTCCCCCTGATCGACCACGTGCGGGCCTACCCCACCACGGTCTTCCTGCGGGCGGACGGCAGCGTCCGCGCGGTCCACCAGGGCTTCTCCGGCCCGGCCACGGGCGCCGAGCACCAGAAACTGCGCCAGGACTTCGAGCGCCTGATCGCCGAATTGCTGCGCTAGGGCTGGGCCCCGACGACGGAATTGCCGGATTCCTGAGTCCGTAGGCGGTCGGCCGGGCTTGGGGCACCATGGAACCCATGGACACGGCCCTGAGACTCGAAGCCCTGCTGGAGCACGCCGACTGGGTGCGGCGCCTGGCGCGCAGCCTGGTGGCGGACCCGGCGCGGGCCGAGGACGTGGCCCAGGAGACGTGGCTGGCGGCCCTGCGGTCGCCGCCTGCGGAAACAGGCCACCTGCGGGCCTGGCTCGGGGCGGTGGTGCGCAACGCGGCGCGGCGCTCGGGGCGCTCGGAGGAACGCCGCGGGCGGCGCGAAGCCGCGGCGGCCCGGGACGAGGCCCTCCCCAGCGCGGCCGAGCTCGTGGAGCAGGCGGACCTCCAGCGCGAAATCGCCGCGCTGGTGATCGCCCTCGACGAGCCCTACCGCGGCACGCTGCTCCTGCGCTACTACCAGGGCCTGGGGCCGGCCGAGATCGCCGCGCGCACGGGCGTGCCGCTGAACACGGTGCGCACGCGGCTCGCGCGCGGGCTGGAACAGTTGCGCGAGCGCCTCGACCGACGCTTCGAATCTCGCGGCGCCTGGCTCACGGCCTTGGCTCCCCTCGCGGCCACCCACGCGTCGGGCGTGCTCACGGGTTCCGCGGTCGTTTCCTCGGGCGCAGCACTGGGAGCAGTCCTCATGTCGGCGAAGGTGAAATGGGCGTTCGTGGCGGTTGCGGCGTGCCTGGGCCTGGGATGGTGGGTGAGCCGCGACGAGCTCGCGACCCCGGAGCGCGAAGTGGCGGCGCGAGTCGCGGGTGCGCTGGAAGGCCCCGTCACGGCCCCGCCGCCGGTCGCTCCCGTATCGGACGAGCGCGTGGCCCAGGCCGGGTCGCCCGCGGCGCCCGAGGCGAGCTCCCCACCGCCGCGCGTCACCACCGTGATCCGCGGCCGGTGCGTGGACCTCCAGGGGATACCGCGGGCGGGGCTCGAGCTCGAGTGGGTGGACGAGCGCGAGGCCCGCCTCGCGGACGGCTCCTTGTTCGCCGGACCCGTGCAGATCCCGCTGACCCCCGAATTGCTCGCCCTGGCGAACGATGCGGCGGGCCTCGCGGCGGCCCATCCCGAGTTGAGCGGCGCCCGCGGCGTCGCCGAAGCGCTGCGCGGCGAACCTCTGCAACGGCCCAGGGTTTGGACGGCGGCCGACGGCACCTTCGAGATCTCCCAGGACGTCGGCGCCGTCCCGCGCGAATTGGGACTGGATCCGGCGCTCCTCGCCGGGGTTGCCGGACTGCTCACGCGGGGCGGCGACGTGGCCCTGGTGCGCCGGGACCTCGTGCTGCTCGCTCGCGTGCGGGTCGACGAGGTTCCGGATCCGCTGTTCATCATCGCCGAGACCCTCGAGCTCAAGGGCCGCGTCGTCGATTCGGCCGGCCGCGGCCTCTCGGGTGCCCAGGCCCGGTGGGACTTCCGCCCCGAGGGTCTGGGCCGCTTCCCCTACGTCGTCACGGGGTCGAGTCAGCGGCATGGACTCTCCTTCTGCGACGAGCAGGGAAACTTTGAGTTCGGATCCGTCCCGGCCGGCACGTCGGGGTTCGTGCGGTTCTCCGCACCGGGGTTCACGACCGAGGCGCTCAGCATTCCCGCGCGCTCAGAGCACGACCTCGAAATCGTGCTCGAGGCCGAACCGACGGAGGCCCTGGTGCGCCTCTCCGGGCACGTCGTTCACGCGGACGGCCGCCCCGCCGCCGGCGCCCAGGTCGATTTCGGCCAGGACGGCTGCCGGGCCGGCGCCGACGGTCGGTTCGAGTTGAGGCTCACCACGGGCGCTCGGCCGGAAACGAGCCTGACCGCCTTCACCGCCGGCGCGCGCCCGGGGACCCTGGCGCACTTCGGTGAGCGAATCCTGGCCGAGGGCACTTCCGTCGAGGGCGTGGTCCTGGTCTTGGGCGAGGCCCTGCCCGCGATCCGGGCCCGCGTGCTGGACGAGGATGGCCGTCCCTGCGCGGGCTGGAGCGCGGCCCTGCTCGACGCGGAGCCCTGGGGCACCTCGAATCGCAGCCTGGAGTCCATGGCCGCCGACGAACCCCTCCAGGTCAAGACCGACGCCGAGGGTCGGGTGGCCTTCGGTGGACTTCTGGAACATCCCTATCGCGTGCGCGCCTGGTCGGAGGAGACCCTGGTCGCCCTGGAAAGCGGGCCGGTGCAGCCGGGTGGCGAGGTCGAACTCCGGGTGCCGGCCTCCGCGCTGGTCGAGAGGGTCGTCGGCCGCGTCGTCTCCCGTCGTGGGATCCCGGTGGGCAACGCCTCGATCGTGCTGGGCCTGGTGACCGTGGAGCTCGGCGGCGGCCGTTCGATGGTGTTCAAGCCCGCGGGGGAAGCCGATGCCGCGGGCCGCTTCGAGATCCGGAACGTCCCGCGCCACGGCTGCCTGATCGGCGCCCAGGCCGCGTCGATCCGCGGAGGCTCGGTGCCGTTCGACGAGACGATGCTGGGCCGCGAGCTGGTGATCGAAGTGGACCTGGAGTTGCGCTTCCGCGTGGAGCCGCGCAGCGCGGGGGAATTCGATCGCTTCGGCGTGCAGGACCGCGCGGGCGCGCCCGTGATCGTCGTGATGCAATTGCACGCCTCCCGGAGCTTGACGGATCGAGTGGGCCGAAGGAGCGACGGCTTCCCGGTCTGCTCGACGACCGAAGTCGCGGAGACCCTGGTGCTCTACCAGGGCGAAACCGAGGTCCGCCGCGTGCCGCTCGTGCTGAGGCCGGGCGAAATCACGATCGTGGCCCCCTGACCGGGGCACCGGGGCCGACTAGCAGCCCGTTGGCCCCCCCCTCCTGCGGCCGAGCGTGCTTCGGCGCTCCTTGTTGCGCCTTCCCACGCTCGCCCTCGCGACGGGAGTTTTCCAACGGACGGCTACGGCGGCGTCGCCGTGTAGGTCTCGCCCACCCACTTGATCCAGGCGGCCTCGAACTGGCTGTAATTCATGCCGAGGCACTCCTGGAAGGCCTCGCGGTGCACGTCGGGCATGTTGCTGCCGTCGGCGAAATTCTGCTTGTTGGTGCGGCCGTGCAGCTTGTCGTTCAGGCAGGCGTAGCCGCCCGGGTTGGTCTTGACCAGGAAGTCGGTCATGGACCAGGTCGTGAAGTGGTGGTTCAGGGTCAAGCCGGCGTAGTCCTTGAGCGACATCAATTGCGCCATGCTGATGTGCTGGTTCGCCGCGATCATCTTCTTGACCTCGGGCTCCCACTTCTCCTTCTTGGTCATCTCCGCCACGGCGCCCTCGGAGGAGTCGAAGGTGTTGTACTTGGGGTTGATCTCGCGCTCGATCAGGTGGCCCAGCCCTTCGCGGATCCAGATCGGCGTGTCGTAGGAATAGTGCTTGTAGCCGTCCAGCAGATTGATCGCGAGGTTGAAGGCCACGTGCCCGTGCATCGCGGGATCCTCCTTGAGCCCGCCCTGCCCCGTGTGGGCCACCAGAGAGAGGGAATCCCGTTGGGTCAGGTTCCAGCGCTGGGAGAGCTTGGTCTGCAGTCCGTATTGCTCGCGCAGGAATTGGGCCCCGGCGGCTTCGCTGGGCAGGAGCAGCACTTCGTACTTGCCCTTCTGGCCCAGGAACGGCCCCTCGCCCATGTACTTGCCCTGCCCGTTCCACGGCGCGGTGCCGGGCGGGAAATCCGAGTCCTTGATCTGCATCAGCTCGCAAAAGCGCGCGTACACGTCCTCGCAGCGTTGGGCGTACAAGTGCACCCGGATCCAGGGATCGAGGACCTTGGGCTTCATGTCCACGTTGGGGAGCACCTTGGCGAGGCGCTCCAGCTCGACGCGAATGGACTTCTTCTCCTCCTCCTTGATCTTGTAGCTGCCCAGGGCCACGCCGATCTGGAAGTGCGCGGACTCCACCCAGCGGATGTCGCAGGTGGCCATCAGGGCGTCGACTCCCGCGGTGTCGTTGATGCCGAACTCGAAGGTCCCGTGACTGAAGAGCCCGGCCTTCCGCAGCAGCTCGGGGTCGCCCTTGCAGTAGGGGCAGGTCGCCGGGTCGTTGGGTTTCGGATCCCCTTTCTGGGGCGCGGCGAAGGCAGTCAGCAGAACGAGGGCGACGGACAGGCCGACGCCGTGCGTCGCGGGCCGTCGAACGGAGCGCGGGAGGGTGGACAGCATGGCGAGGACTAGAATAGGCGCCCTGGGAGCCCCCGATAACGCATTTTCCGGGTCGGGGCCGAGCACACCTGCCCGTGGGTGACCGGGCTGGAGTCCCCCACGGCGTCCAGGGACCGCGCAGGAGGGACCCAACGCACTGGGCCCATCGCTGCGGCCCCATCTCCCGGGGGAGTCCGGCCAGTCGACGCGGCGTTCGCGCGCTTCGCCGGCCACGCTGCCGGCCGTGGCGCGGTTTCGAGGGCGCTTCCCCCTGGATCGTCTGCATCGCGGGCGGCCCGGGAGCGCGCTTCGTGCGGATCCGTGATGCGCCGGCCGCGGCCAAGGTCGGCGACAGGATCCGCGTCCGCCGGGAATCGGCCCTGCGCGCGGGCACGGGCGGTCCATGCCCCCCGAGCGCCCCCGAGCGAAACCCGGTGCTCGGCTTGGGCGCTCCTGCTTGCCCGCCGAAGGGGCTGGCCCGCTGGGGGGCCCGGAGCCGTATCAATTGGGAAAAGTCGGTCCCAATCGGACTGCCCGGGACGTACGCTCGCAGGCTGCCAACAGGCGTTTCCGCTCATTCCGGGGGGCGAGACGCGAATCCGACGTTCTCCCCGGGGCCAACACGATTCATGAACCTGCCGACTACCCTGCGCGCCTTCGGCGCCCTCCTCGTGGCGAGCACACTCGCCCTTTCCGCCACTGCCCAAGACCTCCAGATGGGCAGCAAGGCGCCCGCCCTCTCCATCGAGGAGTGGCTCAAGGGCAGCGAGGTCAAGGGCTTCCAGCCGGGCGAGACCTACGTGGTCGAGTTCTGGGCCACCTGGTGCCCGCCGTGCCTCAAGTCGATCCCGCACCTGACCGAGGTCCAGAAGAAGTACAAGGACTCGAAGGTGACCGTGATCGGCGTCGCCGCCAGCGAGCGCCCCAAGACCGTCGAGGCCGCCCGCGCGCGGGCCTGGTGAAGTTCGTCGAGGGCAAGGGCGATGCGATGAACTACACGATCGGCTTCGACTCCGATCGCTCGATGTCCGAGAGCTGGATGCGCGCCGCGGAACAGAACGGCATTCCCACCTGCTTCATCGTCGACAAGACCGGCACCGTGGCCTGGATCGGCTCGCCCTTCGTCATGGACGAGCCCCTGGAGCAGATCGTCTCCGGCAAGTGGAACCTGGAGGCGGAGGTGGCCAAGGCCAAGGCCGAGGCCGAGCTGCAGGCCAAGCTGGAACCGATCCTGGCCAAGGCGAGCGGCCTGAGCCAGGAGGGCAAGTGGGCCGAGGTGCTTCCGGTGCTCGAAGAGGCCATCGCTCTGGGCGAGTCCGCCGAGAAGCAGGTGGCGCCGTGGAAGTTCTACGCGCTCCTGCAGACCAAGGCCTATGACGCCGCCTACGCCTACGTGGAGAAGATCTCCAAGGGCGTGTTCAAGGACGAGCCCGCCGCCTTGAACCAACTGGCCTGGATGCTGGTGGACCCGGATGCGCCGACCAAGATCGAGAAGCCGAACTACGAGCTGGCCCTGCGCCTCGCCACGCGCGCCGCGGAGCTGTCGAAGGGCAAGGCGGACGAGGCCTCCGTGCTCGACACCCTGGCCGCGGTGCACTTCGCCAAGGGCGATCTGGCGAAGGCCGTCGAGGTCCAGACGCGCGCGGTGGAGCTGATGAAGGGCAAGGAGGGCGTCGAGGACTTCGAAGCCAAGCTCACCAAGTACAAGGAAGCCTCGGTCAAGGGCTGAGCCGCGCTCCGGCGCAGTTCCGGCGCAGTTCCAGATCATCCAGGGGGCCGGGCCGCGCCGCGGGCGTGGACCGGCCCCCCTCGTCGGCGGACCTGGCGCTGGCCCCGCGTCCGCCGGGGGGCCTCAGCGCGCCGAACTGGCCGGCGGCGGCAGCACGCGGTTCGTGCGCAGGAGCTCGGCCACCAACTGCACCTCGGCCAGCATTCGGCCTTCGACCGCGTCCGCCACCAAGGGAGGCAGGTCCCCCGGGTTCCCCACGGCCCGGGCATCGGCGCCGGATTCCAGGCGCCGCCGCAGGTCGTGGGCGACCCAGGCGCGATCCTCGACGCGCAACACGATTTCGCTGCGCATGCACAGGGCGCCGCGCGTGGCGGCGGTGGCCCTGAGCATCGAGCTCCCCAGGCAGGCCATGGGGCCGCTCCAACGGGCCAGCTCGGCCACGGTCGGCATCACGTCGAGCTGGCTGCGCACGCCGTCCTCGACGCCCGGCGCGAGCCCCGGCGCGATCACGAGGCAGGGAATGTGGTGCTTCTCCAGGGCCCCGAGGCGCGCGAAGCCCACGCCCGAGCGATGGTCGCTCACCAGCACGAAGACCGTCTCGTCGTAGTAGCCCGCCTCGCGCGCCGAAGCGAAGAACTGTCCCAGGGCCCCATCCGCGTAGTGGATGCTGTTCCAGTACCGATGCTCCTCGGTGTCGTCGGCGTAGGGCCGCCCGTGGCCCTCGGGCACCTGGAAGGGCAGGTGGGTCGAGGTCGTGAAGGCGAGCCCCAGGAACGGCTTCTGCGAATCGACGAACACCTGGTGGGCGGCCTCCAGCAGGTCGTGGTCCCAGGAACCCCAGCTCGCCATCGGTGGGCGTCCCGTGGCGCGCTCGATGGACTCCTTGCCCATGTAGTGCTCGAAACCGGCCAGGGCGGCCACGGAGTCCAGGCGGAAGGAACGCTCCGTGGAACCCTGCAGGAAATGGGTCGAGTAGCCCTCGGCCTTGGCCATCTGTCCCAGGTAGCTGAGGCGCGATTGCTCGATGCCGCTGCCCAGGTAGGGCATGCCGGGCAGCGAAGGCAGGCCGGTGAGCACCGCGAAGAGGCCATGGGTGCTGCGCTGGCCCGCCGCGTAGCAGCGTGTGAAGAGCACGCCCTGCCCGGCCAAGCGGTCGAAATTCGGCGTGAGCCCGAGGGGCGCGTCGCCCCTGCGGAGGCGCAGGGCATCCACCACGTCGCCGTCCCAGCTCTCCAGCAGCAGCACGACCACGTTGCGTCGCTCCCCGTCCCGGGGGCCCGCGCCCTGGCCCCCCGCTCGGCGGCGCAACAGGGGAAACTGCGGGTCTTCGGCCGGCGAGCCTCCGAACGAGTGTTCACGCACGCTCGCCACCGCGAGCTCCTCGGACATGAACTCGAAGCGCAGGTTCTTCGCGTTGGGGATCGAGTGGGCGATGCTGAAGGGGCCGTTGAGCGCCAGGTATCCCGACGACACCGAGCCGGAGCGGAAGGCATCGACGGTCCCGATGGGCTTGCCGGTGACGTTGCCGCGAATCGCCACGAAGAAGAGCGGCGCGATCAGGGCCAGACTCCAGGCCGGCGCGGGCGCGCCGACCCGGGCCGCGTCCCAGGCCATCAGGCGCCGCCACAGCCAGGCCAGGACCAACAACAACAGGAGCACGCCCGCGAGCGTCAGGCGGTAGCTCTCCCAGACGATGCCCCACATCAAATGGGGATCGTCGACGAAGGCCACGAGCTCCGGCCCCACGTGCCGGCCCACCATGCCGAAGTAGGCGATGTCCCCCGCCAACACGAGGATGCCCGCGCACAGGACGGCGAAGGCGAGCCAGCCCCAAACGCCGCGCCAGGTTCGGCCCGCGGCGAAGCCGAAGGGCAGGCACAGGGCCAGCACCACCGGCGCCAGGGCGACGGCCAGAATCGAGGCGTCGATCACGAATCCACGGCCGAAGGCCGCCGCGATTCCCGCGCCGTCCAGGTCCGCGAAGCTGTCCGGCCAGGCCGCGTAGAGCACGACACGGGCGAGCAGGAACACGAGCCCGTGGAGAACCAGGATCCACGCCGGGCGCGCCAGGGCGCCCCAGCGGCTCAGAGTTCACCTCCGCGAAACTCTCGCGACGCCATGTTGGCCGCAGAGCCTACAAGCGGCGCGGGCGCGGTCGGAGCACTATTTCCAGCACCTCTCCGCGCCGCGGCTCACGGACGGCGGCCCTGCCCCCCGTTCCGCGGAACGGGTGGGCGGGCGCCGCCCGTGGCACCGGCGCTACTGCCCGACGGGGCAGGACCCCGCGCAGCCGGATTCGGGGGCGGCCGAGGAGCCGGCCTCGCAACCCGAGCCGCGACAGCCCAGGACCTCAGAGCCGCCGTCGTCGTCGCAACGCACTTCCATCGTGCACACGGAACCGTCGGGCCGCAGGCAGGTGATTTCGCAGCGGTCGTCGCCGGTGCGGCGCACGCTGGCGTCGCAGTCCATGGAACAGACTTCCGGGCAGGCCTCCGCACAGGGGCTGGGACAGACCTCGGGGCGCGGGGCCTTGGAGGTGGAAGCGGGAGCGCCCGCCAGTTGGAACGAACCGGCGCCCAGGGCACCGAGGAACAGGGTCGCGAGGATCAATTTCATGGAATCTCCGGCTGTGGAGGTGGCCGCCGCGCCGACCGTGGCGCGCGCGTTCGGACTTGGATCCCCGAGGGCCCCGTGGAATTCCAGGTCGCGCGGCGCCTCAGGGCTTGGAGGTCTCGGACTCGGGGCAGCACTCCATCAGGCTCTGCAACTGCGCCGGCGTCAGCACCGCCCGCACCTCCAGGATCGCCTCCACGCAGTGCTCCAAGGATCGCTCCCGCGCCCGGTTCACTTCGGCCGACAGGGCCCGCAGGGACTCCGGCGAGGCGTCGGGGTCCCGCAGGGCCACGTGCAGCCGCTCCAGGGCCTCCAGGGCCTCCTTCTCGCTGCCGCAGCTCGCCGCGCAGGCGCCGCTGCACCAGGCCTCCACCGCGGCGCGCTGCTCGGGACCGAGCTCCAACGCCGCGAGGTCCGGAGCGTCCGGGCAGGTGGCCGCCGAATGGGAAGCGCCGTTCGAGCCGGGAAAGGCGCCGCCGCCCCGCTCCTCGGCCCCCCGCGAGGAAATCCCCGGCACGCGCTCCCGGAAGTTCCAGGCCACGCTGGCCATCAGGGCGCCCGCCAGGAGCCACGTCGTCCAACCGGTCTTCCAGGTGCTGTTCATCGTTCCTTGCTCCCGTCTTCCTGCCGCCCGCCGTTCTCCCGCGCCAGGAGGGCCAGCAGCTGTCCTTCGAAATCCGCGCGCAGGGAGTAGGCCCCGCCGCCGTCGTCGTGGAGCGCAGCGGGCCAGTGGGTCCTCTCGGCCTGCGTTCCTCCCCCACCCGCCCTACGGTCCCGGCCCTCCAGGGCCGTGAGCAGCCCCAGGGTCGCCGCGCAACCCACCAGCGCGGCGGCCGCGCGAAGCACGAGCGGCCGCCGGCTGGATCCCTCGCCGCGGGACGCCGGGTCCCGGCGGCGCGACACCGCGGCGGCGATGCCGGGCCACAGGTCCCTGGCGGGAGCATCGAAGCGCAGCGGAGCCAGCCTCGCGGAGAGGGCCCGCATTCCATCGACGGCGGCGCGGCACCCTTCGCAGGCGGCCAGGTGCTCGCGCAACGGGTCGCTGGAAGGCCACTCGCCGTCGAGCCAGGCCGAGGCCTGAAGCCGCGCATCGGCGCAGGAAAGCCCGCCGTTCGCGGGCCCTGCGGGACTGGATTCGTGGTTCATGTGGGCAATGCTCCCAGGGCCCGTGGGCCCTCCGTGCGCATCCGTTCCTGCTCCAACAGCCGCGTGCGCGCGCGAAAGAGCCGCGACATGACCGTGCCCACGGGGATCTCCAGCACCGCCGCGATCTCGGCGTAGTCGAGGCCCTGCAGTTCCCGCAGGACGATCACCGCCCGCTGCTCGGGCGCGAGGCCCGAAAGGGCCCGTTCGATCTGCTCGCGATCGTCGACGGCTCGCAGTCGTTCCTCCCCATCCCGGCAGGCCGCCGAGGCGGGGATTTCCAGCGTGCGCCGCAGCCGCTCGCGCTCCAGGCGCTTCAGGCAGTGGTTGACCGCCACCTGATGCAGCCAGGTAGAGAGACGCGACCCGCCGCGGAACCCGGCCGCGCGCTCGATCACCTTGACGAACACCTCCTGCACGGCGTCCTCCGCATGGTCGCGGCCGAGCATGCGGCGGCACAGCCCGTGGATCCGGGCGCCGTGGAGCCGGTAGCAGCTCTCCAACGCCCCGAGGTCGCCCGCCTGGAGGCGCGCGATCAGGTCGTCGTCCTGTTCCTGGGGTTCCACGCAAGAGGCCTGGGGCGGACGGGGCCCTGGGCCGTCGCCGCGGGGCCGTTCGGGCTTGGATCCGTCGCGCTCCCGGAGAATTCCAGGAAAATCCGCGAACGGCCGCCTTCGGGGTCCGCCCTGCCTTCCGGCCCGGGGCCCCAGCGGCCTACGGGCGGGGTCCGGCCCCCGTTGGTGCCCGCCGCCCGACCCCGTAGATTGCGCGAATGAGCTTGCCCGCCCCCAGGACCTCCCCCGCCACCGGCTTTCTGACCCTGTTCCTGCTCCAGGCCGGCGCATGGTCCTGCGCGGCTCCGGCGGCGGAGGTGCGGAGCCACGTCGTGCGGCTCAAGCCGGGTCAGGAACTGAAGACCGAGCTCGCCCGCCTGGCACGGGAACAGCACCTGGGAGCCGCCAACGTGGTCAGCGCGGTCGGCAGCTTGACCCACGTGGCCCTGCGCTTCGCCAACCAGGAGGCCACGACGCTGCGGGAGGGCCACTTCGAGGTCGTCGCGCTCTCGGGCTATCTGGCGGACGGTGAATTCCACCTGCACATGGCCGTCAGCGACGGCACGGGCGCGACCTTCGGCGGCCACGTCATGGAAGGCAATCGGGTCTACACGACCCTGGTGCTGGCGATCGACGAGCATCCGCGACTGCGCTACCGCCGCCAGTACGACCCGGCCTCGAAGTACGACGAGCTGGTGATCGAGGAGCGCTGACGGGCTCCTCGCTCGATGCCGCGCCGCGTGCGGGCTGGGCCCGCGGAACTCGCGCTCACAGCACGCGGTCCACCACGAGCCAGCACCAAGCGGCCGCAAGCCCCGCCGCCACGAGGTCCAACCATGCGCCGGTCTTCGCCATGCGGGGGATGCCCACGTAGCCCGACCCGAAAACGATGGCGTTGGGGGGCGTGCCCGCGGGCAGGGCGAAGTCGCAGGAGCAGGCGATGGTCGCCGCGAACAGCAGGGCCGGGGCCTGCTCGCGCGGCACCGCGCCCCACAGGACGGGCAGCATCACGCCGATCGTGGCCGTGTTCGAAGCCACGGCCGAGATGGCCACGGCGGCCAGGCTCGCCAGGGTGAGCTGGGCCAGGGGAGAGAGGCCGGACAGCGCGCCCAACTCGCCGCCGATCCAGTGCGAAAGCCCGCTCTCCTGGACGCCCGCGGCCATGGAGAACCCGCCGCCCAGGAGCAGCAGCGTGGCCCACGGCACCCAGCGCAGGGAGGCGAATTCCAGGGCGGCGCGGCCTTCGATTCGAGCGCAGAACAGCACCAGCGCCGCCGCGAGCGCGATGCCCGCCTCCACGTGGGCCGAACGCAACGGGAATCCCGGGACGAGCGCCGCGAGCCACGCCGTCAGCGGCTTCGCTCCGATCCACAGGGCCGCCGCGGCGCAGAACACGCAGGCCACGAGCACCTCGCCGCGCCCCAGGGGCCCCAGCTTCGCGCGCTCCTCCGCCAGCACCGCCGCGCCCACGTCCTCGCCGGGCGCATCGCGTCGGCCGACGCGCCACAGGGCCCAGCCCACGATAGGCGTGAACAGGACGACGAAGCCCGTGCCGACGACCAGGAACTGCAGGAACGAGATCTCGATGCCCTCGCGGCCCAGGAATCCCGAAAACTGCGCGTTGGGCGCCGTGCCGATCTTCGTGCCGATGCCGCCGACGTTGGCTCCGTAGGCGATCGCGAGCATGATCGCGGCCCCGAAATGCTCCAGGCGCCGCCCTCCCATGCGGCGCTCCAGCTCGTGGATCACCGCCAGCCCGATCGGCACCATCATCGTCGCGGTCGCCGTGTTCGAGATCCACATCGAGATGAACACCGTCGCCAGCAGCACGCCCAGCAGCAGGCGCTTGGGCCGCGTGCCCGTGAAGGCCATGATCGACAGGGCGATGCGCCGGTGCAGGTTCCACTGCTGCATGGCGGCCGCGATGCACATGCCGCCGAGGAACAGGAAAATGTAGGCGTCGACGTAGGGCCGCGCCGCCGCGGCGAGACCCGCACTCACGCTCGGCTCGAACACGCGGAGGAGCGGGAAGAGCACCAGGGGCACGCAGGCCGTCACGTAAATGGGCAGCGCCTCGGTGAGCCACCAAATGGCCATCAACGCCGTGACCGCCAAGGCGCGCGCGGGCCGCGAACCGTACTCGCCGTGGTGCTGCAGAGGCGAGTCGAGGAGCAGGATCAGGGCTCCCGCGATCAGCCCCGCGGCGAATCCGGCGATCCTCCACGGGCTCTGCTTCCTTCCCGCTCCCGGTTCGGTTCGGTCGGCCATGATTCCCGGTAGCTACCCTACGCCCCGCGGCGGGCGCCGCAATCCGGAGCCTGCGACGGTAACGGGCGCGCTTCCCCGGGCTAAGCTCTGCAAGATGTGGACGGCGATCCTGGTTTCGGCGGCCATGGCGCAACAGGTCGAGGGCCTGCGACCTGGCGAGAGCGTGCGACCCGGAAGCCCGGAGGCCTCGCTCACGGCCCGGGAATGCGTTCGCGGGCGGCTGATCGACAGCCGCACGGCGAGGCCCGTGGTCGGCGGAACGCTGGAGCTGTGGACCGAGGGCCTGGGACCCGCGCCGCGCCAGGTGGCCACGGCCGCGAGCGCGAGCGACGGGTCCTTCGCCCTGCTGCGCCGCGGCGAGGACAAGGCCGACAAGCTGATCGTGCACGCCGCGGGCTACCGCAGCACGCTCACCTCGACCAGCGACGCCGACGAGATCCTGCTCTGGCCCCGGGCGACGCACCTGGGCCTCCGCATCACCGATCTGGAGGGCCGCCCCATCGCCGGCGCCCGAGCCGAGACGCGCCAAACCTGCGCCCACGCGCCGCCCGCCTTCGAAGCCGTGAGCGACGCCGGCGGCGTGATCGACCTTGCGACGTTTCCTCCCTTGGCGGATGGGCCGGAGCTGTTCATCACGGCCAAGGGCTACGCCGGGACCTTGCTCGCCGAACACGAACGCATGTTCTCACCCGGCGGCCTGGAGCTGCGTCTGGGCCGCGCCCGGCCGGTGGCCATGACCGTCGTCGACAGCGACGGCAAGCCCCTGGCGGGTCGCCGCGTGGGTTTCGGCGGCGAGCCCGATTGGTACAGCCTCGCGACGGATGGGCGCGGACGCGTGGAATTCGCCCAGACCGGCCAGGGGGCCCCCTACGGCGTGGAGCTCGAGCACCAGGGCAAGTCGGAGTACTTGGCCGGCGGCCTGCGGCCCTGGAGCTTCGAGCCGCGCCTCGTCTTCTTTCCCGCGGATCATCCGCGCTGGCGCGAGCGCGCGGACCCCGCCCTGCTGCTCCCGGTGCACGTGATCGACGAAACCGGCGCGGCGGTGGAGCCCCTCGTCGGCGTGCAGCACGAGGGCGGCGCGGAATTCGACGGCGTCCGCGGGCTCGAGAAGGACTGGCGCGGCGTCAGGCTCGTGGTCGGCGGCCCGTTCACCGGCTTCGACGAAGTCGTGCAAGACCTCGGCGCGGCCGCACAGACCACGCTGCGCGTGCGGCGGGAGCCGAGGCTCTCCCTCTTGCTTCCCGCGGACAGAGGGTCCTGGGAGGTGACCGTCCAGGCAGGCCCGGACAGCGTGCGGCTCAGGACCGACTCGTCTCCGCTCGCCCTGGCCGTGCCCCGCGGACAGCCCCTGGTGGTCTTCGCGGAGAGTTCGCGCGAGCACCGCCGGGAGCGGCGACTGGGCCGGCGCGAGGGACTTGAACAGGATGGCACCCTGGACCTGACCGGGGACGGCGCGTGCATCGCCGAGCCTCCGGTGTCGGTCGCGGGCGGCGCCCGGCGGGTTCTGGCCCAGGGCGGGCCACTCAAGGGGCGGGTGCGGCTCCGGGAGGGGAACTTCGAGCAGGAGGACCTCTTTGGAGCGTTCGTTTTCTCGACGGCGCTGAACGCGGCCTACGAGGGCTGGATCTCCGCGGAGGGCGCCGTGCCCCGCGCCCTGGGGCCCTGGGACCCGCCCGTGCTGGAGGCGACGCTCGCCTGGCGGGGCTCGCTGACGGTCCGGGGCCCGCTGAAGGCGCTCGTGGCCGGCGGCAGGGAGGCCGAGGCCCTGGAGGAGGGTCTGTGGCGCGTGGAGGACCTGGCCCCCGGCCCCCTGCTCGCCGACGCCGTGCTCGCGGACGGCCGCGTGCTGAGGCTGGAGCTCACGCTCGCGGACGGCGAGAGCCGCATGCTGACGATCCCCTGACCCGGCGGCAGCTCTCCCCGTGACCTCCCGTGACACCCGGTGACTCCGATGACTCGTGGGGGGGGGCGCCCCGGGCAGCCCGATTCGCCGCGGCCGGGCCTGGCCCGCGGGACGCGGCGACCCCACCGACAGCCTCGCAAGATGGCGCTACCCTGTGCGCCCATGAAATCGCACCTTGTCGCCTGCGTCCTGTGGCTTGCCCCGTTTTCCGCCCTGGCCGCTGCCCAGGAAGAGCTCGACGCGCCGCCGCCCTCCATCGACGTCGCTCTCTCCCACGACACGGGCCCCGTGGCGAACACGACGGGCACGCCCCAAGTGGTGATCTCCTTCCCGGTCAACGTGCACGGCTCGCCGTGGATGAGGCTGCACTTCTCCGAAATCGAGCTCGCCGGCGATCCCGCCCTGGGCACGGCCTCGATCCTGCGGCTCACGTCGACCACCGACGCCGAGGTGCAGGAGCTCGATTCACGGGGCGTGCGCCAGTGGTCCAAGTCCTCGGCCTACTTCAACGGCGACACGGTGCTCGTGGAAGTGCTGGCCATGCCCGGCAGCGGGGCGAATCGGCTGGTGCTCGAGCACGTCACGGCGGGCCTCGCGCCCCAGGGCGGCGTGGACGCGGCCTGCGGCACGGACGTGCGCATCGCTTCCCTCGACGGCCGCGGCGGACGACTGATGCCCGCGGGCTGCACGGCCTGGATGATCTCCGACTGCAAGACCTGCTTCCTCTCGGCGGGCCACTGCGTCGGCTCCAACATGGTCGTGCAGTTCAACGTTCCCCTGTCCACCTCCGGCGGCGGGCTCGTGAATCCGCCGGTCGAGGATCAGTTCCCCGTGGACGGCGCCTCGCTGCAGTTCCAGAACGCCGGCGTGGGCTTCGACTGGGCCTACTTCGGCGGGATGACGAACAACCTGGGCGAAACGCCCCTGCAGCACCAGCTCGCGCGCTGGGGCACCTCGGCGACCCCGCCCTTCAACAACCAGCACGTGATCCGCGTCACGGGCTACGGCGTTGACGTCGGCGCGGCCAACCAGACGCAGCAGACGATCACGGGCCTGTGGACCAACCTCTCATCCAACTTCCTGAATTTCAGCACCTACGTCGAGGGTGGAAATTCCGGCTCGCCGGCGATCCATGAGCCCACCGGCACCGCGATCGGCATCGTGACGCACACGTCCTGCATCAACTCGACGACGCAGCAGAATTACGGCACGCGGCTGACCCAGGCCGGCCTGCTGGCGGCCCTGGCCAATCCCCTGGGCGTGTGCGCGGGCGGCCCCTGCAGCGCGCCCGGTGTGAACTTCTGCACCACCGGACCGTCGATGTAGGTGATCAGCGCCACGGGCAGCGCGAGCCTCTCGGCCAACGACCTCGTGCTGCACGCGAACAACATCCCCACGGGCAACCCGGGGTTGTTCCTCTACTCCAAGAACCCCCAGCAAGTGCCCTTCGGCGCCAACAGCCTGTGCGTCGGCGGCGCGGGGTTCGCGGTGCGGCGCCTCGCCCCGCTCACCTCCGGCGCCGGAACGACCTTCACCTTCGCCCTCGACCAGAACAACCTGCCGGGAGGGGATTCGATCCTGGCGGGTGAAACGGTCAACTTCCAAGCCTGGTTCCGTACGACGCCGGGACAATTCGACACCTCCAACGGCCTGGCGGTGCTCTTCGGATCCTGAACCCGTGGCCGGCCGGATCCTCGCCGGCTGGGTCGCGGCACTGCCCGCCGGCGCATGGGCCGCGTCCGTGCTATTCGCCTGCGCCGCGCCGGCGGCAGCGCCCAGGTCCCACCTCGCGGAACGGGCCTCCACCGGCGCGCCCGATTTCGTGGCCGCGGGTTGGCCCGAGGCCGACCGCCTGTTCCACCGCGACCCGCGCTGGCTCGGGGCCGACGCCGCCTTCTCGGTGGACCTCGGCGGGGAACGCGTGCTGTGGCTCTTCGGGGACACCTTCGTGGCCACGGGCGCCCACCGCGTGCGCCGGGAATCGCGCATGGTGCACAACTCCATCGCCGTGCAGCGCGGCCTCGATCCCAGCGCCGCCTCGATCGATTTCCACTGGGGCGAGACCGGCGGAGTCCCCGCCTCCTGGCTCCCCGAGGACGGCGAGCGCTGGTTCTGGCCCGCCCACGGAGTGCGCATCCCCGGCGGGCCCCTGGTGCTGTTCTGGTCCTGCGTGCGCGCCACGCCCGGGGAGGGCCTGGGCTTCCGCGCGGAGGGCTGGCTCGCGGTGCTGGTCGAGAACCCGGACGATCCGCCCGGGGCCTGGCTCCAGCGGACGCTCCGGTCGCCGCCCTGGCCCGCGGGGCTCCTGGCCGCCCAGGGACTGAGGATCGCCGGCGAATTCGTCGAGGGGCTGGCCATCCGGGAGCCCGGCGACCACGGGGGCTTCGCCCTGCGCATCCCGTCGGAGGCCCTGGCCCGGGGCGAGTTGGACGCCTTCCAATGGTGGAACGGCGCTTGGGTGCCGACCCGCGCCGACTTGACTCCCACCGCCGTGATCGCCGACGCGGGGCCGGAACTCTCGCTCTCCTACCACCCCGACCTCGGCGGCTACGTGCACGTGAAGAGCCTGGGCTTCGGGGCCAGCACGGTGGCGCTCTCCACGGCCCCGCGGCTCACGGGCCCCTGGTCCGCCCCGCGAGCGCTGTTCCGGCCGCCGGAATGCGACCGGGAGAAGCCCTTCGTCTACGCGGCCAAGGCACACCCGGAGCTCCTGGGCGCGGATCTGGTGGTCACCTACGCCTGCAACAGCTTCGACTTCGCGGAACTGGTGGCGGACACGTCGCTCTACTACCCGCGCTTCGTGAGGCTGATGCGCGCGCCCTGAGGCTCAGCGGAGCCGCTCGCGGCGCACGAGGGGTTTTCCGCAGGTCCTCGGCCCCTGGGCCCGCTGTCGACAAGTTCGGGGCCTGTGGCACACTGGGCCGCGCTTGGCCGCTCCTCCCCCGGGCTGGCCCGGGTCACACCCTTGAGCCCCGAACATCTCCTCGATCCGTCCGTGGCCGCCGAGCGCCTCGAGCGCGGCGCGACCCTCGTCGCGGCCCTTTTCGAGGGCCTCGAGCCCGCCTTCCAACGCTGGAAGAGCGCGCCCGAGCGCTGGTCCCTGCTCGAGATCCTGGCCCACCTCGCCGACGAGGAAGAGCTCGACTTCCGCGCGCGAATCCAGAGCACGCTGCGGGATCCATCCGCGGCCTGGCCCCCCATCGCGCCCCAGGATTGGGTGGCCGAGCGCCGGTACAACGAACAGGACCCCGGAACCGTGCTGAATCGTTTCCGGACGGAGCGCGCGCGCTCGGTCCAGTGGCTCCGCTCCCAGGGGAAGGCTCCCTGGGGCAACACCTACGTGCACCCCAAGGCGGGGCCCCTGTCGGCGCGCCTGCTGCTCGCCAACTGGCTCGCCCACGACCAACTGCACGTGCGCCAGATGCTGCGCGTGCACCGCGAGGCCCTGCTGCGCGATGCGGCGCCCGACGGCCTCGACTACGCCGGCCCGTGGTAAAGCGCCTCGCCCTGTTGCTGTTCTGGCTCGCCTTCGCGCTGGGGGCCCTCTGGTTCCTGAGCCGTGGCGAGCAGGCGGACGACCTGAGTCCGCGGCCCGTGGCCGAGTCCGAGCCCCGTCCCCGGATGCCCTCCCCGGAGACCTTCGAACCCGTGTTCCCGGCCGAGGCGCCGCCCCGGCCCAGCCCGCCGGCTCCCGCCCTGGAGCGCACCACGGCCCTGGAGCTCAGCGATCCGGCGGCGCCCGTCGGGGCCGTGCTTGGAATCACCGTGCTCGATCCGGAACTGCAGCCCGTGGTCGAAGCCGAGGTCCTGGTGCTCGACGGCGCGGGCGGAATCCAGCGCGGACGCACGGACCTCGCCGGCCGAGTGGAATTCGCTCCCCACGCGAGCCGCGGCTCCGTGTTCCTGGAACCCCCGGGCGCCCAGCCGCGGCGCGAGGACCTGGACCTCGCCACGGGCGAGCGACGCATCGTGCTCCCCGCGGGCCGTGAATTGACGGGTTGGGTGACCGTGGACGGCGCCGCGCCGGAGCAGCCGATCACGCTTTCCCTGGAGAGCGATCAGGCGCTGTTCGACGTGGAGGGCCTGCCCCCCAAGGTCCACCAGTTCCTGCGGCTGGAGACGGGCATGAAGCGCTTCACCGCCCTGGGCTCCACCGGCCCCAAGGGTCGCTTCGCCTTCCGCGGCCTGGATCCCGCCTGGAGCGGAGCCCTGGTCGTGGCCCGCGAATATGCGCTGCGCGATCCGGGCCTTGCGGAGTCCGAGTTGCGGCGAGTGCGGGTGCCCGCCCCCGCCGAGAATCTGATGGTGGAGCTGACCCGCCTCCCGCGACTCACCGGTCGCGTGGTGGACGAGCACGGCGAGCCGGTGGCCGCCAGGGGACTGACCGTGGACTGTCGGATCTCTCGCCGCTCGGGGGACTTTGCCGGCACGGCCGAACTGCAGGGGGGCGGTCGCTTCAGCCTGGCCGTGGAGACCGACTACGTGGCGGTGTCCTTCCTCGTGCGCTCTCCCCGGGGCGGCCTCCAGGTGCGCCGGACGCGCGAGGAGATCGGCCTGAAGCTCGACGTGGGCGATCTGCAACTGATCCCGGGCACCGCCGTGGGCGAGGTGGAGTTCGTCGTCCGCGTGCAAGACCCTTCGGGAGCGCCGCTGCCTGCCGCCCTGGGCATGGTCGACAGCGACCCCCGCCGCAGTTCCTCTTCCACCGACGGTGGCGGCGAGATTCGCTGGAAGGGGCTCTCCGAGGGCCCCACGAACGTGCACCTGTGGGCCGACGGCCACTGGCCGGTCGTGCGCGCCGTGACTCTCCCGCTCACCGAACCCCTGGCCGTGGCGCTCCCACCCTGCAACCGACTCACCGTTCGCGTGCTGGACGCCCAAGGAGGCCCGGCCCCGATTTCCGAACTGTGGGTCACCACGGGCGAGCCCGCGGCCGCCGAGGCGCTGCTTCCGAATGTCGACAACGGCGCCTTCAGCCGCTTCGGCGCCCGTGTGCGCGATGGGGAAGGACAGCAGTGGCACACGCTCGAGCCCGTGTCCCCCGGGCACTTCGTCCTGCAGCGCCTCTCCCCCGCCGCGGAGCTGCGGCTCGCGGTCGTGGACCGCTTTCGCCGCCAGCTCCTGAACCGGCCCCTGGCACCCCTGGCGTCCGAGGAGCGGCGGGAGGTCACCCTCGAGGTGCCCCAGAGCCTGCGCTCGCTGGTGGTCGAGGTCCGCGACGGGTCCGGCGCTCCACTGGTGGGCGCCAACGTGCGGCTCGAGGACCGAGCGGATCCCCCGCGCACGTTCACCGGCCGCACCGATCCCGCGGGTCGCTTCGAGGTGAGCGGCCTGGCGGCCGACGTGGTGCACGTCCACGTGGAGCACGGGGGCCTGGTCCCCGCGCCGCCGCGGGAAGTGCCGCTGGAGACGCCCCTCACCCGGTTGGAGTTCACTCTGCACGCCGGCCGCGCCGTGACCGTCGGGTTGTTCGACACCATCGGCAGGCCCCTCGACACGGAGGGCGCCCATGGCGACGTGATCCTGAGCGCGAGCCCGCCTGCCGGCCCAACGGCCTGGTGGGCGCAAAGCACCGGCCCGGGCAAATTCGGCTTCCCCGCGCTGCCCGACGAGCCGCTGGTGCTGACGCTGGATCTGGCGGGCAACCCCTACACCGCGGAGCTCCCTGCGGGCGCCACCTCAGCGCGCTTCGAGGTGCCCATGCACGGCCGCATCGAGGTGGGGCTGGAGCTTCCCCCCCTCGCCGATGGAACCTGGTACGAGGTGCGGCTCTCGCGCAAGGCGAGCGACGCGGTGCTCTTGAAGCGGACGATCACCTCGGTGGCCACCGACCCGGGCATCGACTCCGTGGTCTTCCCGGTGGTGCCCGCGGGCGAGTACACGCTGGCCCTGGCCCGTGGCGGCTTCGGCCTGGAGGCGCGGATCGTGTCGGAGCCCAAGTCGGTGCGCGTGGAGCAGGACGGCCTGGCGAACATGACCCTGCGCGCCCCCTGAGGCGCCGCGCCGCCGGGCAAGGACGCCGCCCCACCCGGCCCGGGCGGTGCCGCCGAGCCGGCTTGCGCCGTAAACCACGTATTTTCAGACATTTACCTCGCCGGCCCCGCGCCGCCAGCCCGCCACGGACCGACTCTGGGGCCTCGGCGGCGAGTGGTGGCGCCCCGGGCGAGGCCTGGCCCGCCAGATCGGCGTCGCGCCCGAAGGGGGCACGACGCGGGCCCGCGGGATGCGGCGAGGTGCTCGGAACTGGGCTGATGCAGGGGCCTCGGGCAGCCACGGCGCGCTCCCGCAGCGTTCGTCCTCGTGCCCACTCGCGATCCGATGGCGCGACCTCGCTCGCCGCGTTACCCTCCCTCCCCGAACGAAATCCGCGGGCGTAGCTCAGTTGGTAGAGCGCAACCTTCCCAAGGTTGATGTCGAGGGTTCAAGTCCCTTCGCCCGCTCCAGTCGCGGTTGAGGCGTTCCCGACGCGGACTGCCGATGATCAACAAGAAATACCCTTCGTCGATTTGGGCTGAACTGGTGGCCGAAGCTGAAGTTGTGAGCCGGGAGCTCATCAAGCTCCTTGACAAGCGCCAGTTGTGGAGAGCCCACAATGCCACCCTCGTAGGCAACGGCGTCGAGGGGCCGACGGCACTTGTCCATCACTGGCTGCACGAGAACTACTTGGATTCGATCATCATCGGACTTCGACGCGCGCTTGACGACGACAAGCAGGCCACGTCACTTGTGAAGTTGCTCCAGAAGATCGAACGGCGGCAATCAGAATTTACGCTTGTCCGTTTTCAAACCCTGTACACGGACACCCTTGCAGCGTTTGGCAAGGAGCTAGCGGGCGCGGACTTTGGCCGATTCTCTAGAGATGGCGTTGAAATTGACGGTGAACTGATCAAAGCTGACATCCTGCGGCTGAAAAGAGATCATGCCCGACTCCTGGAAGCCGCAAACACACGGTCGCGCACTTCAACCCTGGGCATCGGGTTCAGACCCCTGCGGCCATTGACGCTTTCGGAGATCTTGACGGCGCTCTGGGTGACGTGGTGGAGGTGATGAACAAGTACCTGGTCTTGCTCACTGCGTGTCAGTCGTGCAACGAGACTGCCATCCCGTTCCGCTACGAGCGGGCTTTCGAGGCCATGATTGCGGCGGCACGGAATGACGAGAAGGGCCTGGATTGACCCCGACCTCATTACCACGAACCGCGTCGTCGGCAGCAAGTGGACCAGGACCTGTCCGCCGACGTGGATTTTACCGCTACGCGCTGACCTACGACCGGAACTCCGAACATCACGAAGGCGGACCAGGCGGACGACAGCAACGCGAACCGGTCGCGGACAGCCACGTCGCTTCGACATCGCTACGATGGACAGCCTGGGAACCGCCTCACCGTGGCGGACGAGGTTTTTCCAGCGGCTGGGTCACGTCGCGGACCCGCAAACGGAGTGGACGCTGACGCAGACCGGGGAACTGGTCGCTGGACAAGCTCGACCTGAACGGGGACGCCGACCGGAGTGTTACGGACGAGTGGCGGAACTCAAAGACCTTCAACAAGGTCAACGAGATCGGGACCCACGACCTGGACGCCACCCAGGAACCACCGGGGACAACTCCACCCTGGCCTACGACCCGGCCGGGAACATGACGAACGACAGGACCGACTACAAGTACGAGTGGGACACCTTCTACCATCCCCGGAAGGTCAAGACCCAGGGCGGGTACTGGTCGCTGAGTACCGCTACAACGGCCTGGGTA
>JADJQU010000011.1 GCA_016712565.1 Planctomycetota bacterium
CCTGACAGCGGAGAAGTACGGCGCGTCGTTTCTCGGCGTCCAAGATCATCGGCGAAGGCCGTGATCAACCGCCAGAACGAGAACCTGGAGCAAGATCAACGAACTTGTTCACGCCAGAGCGGTCGCCCGGCCCACGCCGTGCTCTCCTTGGATGGTTACCTGGGCTAGGCGCAAGGTGTCCGCTCCATGCCCCCAGGTGCTAGAGTTCCTCTGGAGAAACGCTGATCCTCACTTTGGACAAGGAGAAGCTGAAGTCGGCTACCTGTTCGACTTCGCCAAGTGGCCGGACTTCGGAGACCGGACGTGGGGCATAGGCATCCACACGCGCCTACGGCACCGATCCCACTGGAAAGTCTGAGAACGACGACTAGGCGCTCTGCGCCGACGGACGTCGCGCAGGCGAGTGCCTGATCAAGGGCCAGGGCTCGCCCGGCACGGTGGATCCTCCCGCGGAGGCACCCTCGGTCGCTCGAGCAGGCGCCTTCCACAACAACACGGAGCACCCCCATGAGTGCAACCCCGATGTAATGTGGTCCTGGTGCTTGCTCTTCGGCGGAGGCGGCGGTGCTACTACTCGCGGCGCTGCTAGTCCAGACGTTCGAACGCAGCCGCTCGCAACCTCGTCCGCTCTCTGCCGTCGGAGGTGGCGGGCGACGCAGCGATTCGAACGAACATGACCCGAAGGTGTGCTGTGCCGAAGCGCCTGGGGCCGTCGTTATCGTTCGCGGACCCGGCCGCGGTGTGCCGCCTGGGCAGGGAGACGCCTGTTGGAGTTCGTGCGCCAGCGATTCTCGCGCGCCGCCGCTTTCGAACACGACGAGTTCGTCGAGGCGTTCATCGACCTCCCCCACCAATTTGGCGAGCGCCCGCAGGCCGGCCAGGCTCGGAGCGTCGGCGTCGATGCGCACCGGATCGAGCGCGAGATCGAAGGTGTGCGACGTCGCTGCGAGCCACGCCGCCGTCTGCCAGGGGCTCGCGTTGGCCAGGGCGTTGCGCAGCTGAGCTCGCCGCGGAACTCGCCGCGCCGCGTGGCGTCGGCGTGCGCCTCGATCCGCTCGCGCAGCGAGTGCGAGGGTGCGCCCCCTTCGACGCGGTGCTCGTGCAGATGCACGAGTCCGTGGAGCAGCCGTTCGATGTCCGAGTCCGACAGTTGCTCGACGACCCGCTCTAGGGCGATTCGGAACTCGTGGTCCGACCAGACACGGATTCGTGCGCGCAGGGGACTCGCGGTCGAGGTTGCTGTTCATGGAAGTTGGGTGACGCAGCCGAGGAGCATGTCGCGAGGGTGCCTCCGCGGCTGCCTGCGGACAAGGGCCGCGCGGAGGCCATTCGCGACGGAGGGACCCGCTGGACGAGCCGCGTAACCCTCGATGCGGGGCTTCGATCCAGGCCCTTGGCGGGAAGAGACGCTGGACAGTCGATCCTCCCATCAGGTACTCCCGGGCCGTGTTCCGGCCCAGGGCGAGCTGCCGCGCGATCCGACGCACGCTCTCGCCCATCCGATGAAGTCGGGTCACCTCCTGCAGTCGATGCATGTCCGTCCTCCTGGCGGCCATCCCGGGTTCTCCTTGGATTGGGTGGCCGAGAAGGCTGGCGGGCGATGCAGCCCGGACGCGGACCGAGGCCCACCCAGGTGGGTGGATCCGCTTGGCCGAACCAGGGTGGATTTGCTTGCCTGAACTACGGGTGGCTCTGATACCCCGAGCTGTGACATGGTCCTTGGACCAGATCGACTTTGGTCGTGCGGGGCAGGCGTGCGCGGGCTGGCGGTCAGTGACAACTGCACGCGGCGCATCCTGGAGGTGTCGGTGGGTCCTCCGGCGACGGGCAAGGACGTGCTGGCGCTCTTTCGAGCGGGCCGCGGCGGAGCGCGGCGGCAAATACCCCTTCGTGGTGCAGATGGACAACGGCAGCGAGAACCAGAACGCGCTGGTGCGCGCCTGGGCGGTGGAGCACGAAGTGATCTTGCTCTTCAACATCCCCCACACGCCGCAGCACAACGCGCGTGCGGAGCGCACGAACGGCAACCTGCGGCTGGCGAGCGGGCTGGACAAGCCGACCCTGCGGCGCGCAGGAGAGCTGGCGGTGGCTCTGCAAGCGGCCAGGAAGGGGCCGGGAATGGCCCGGGCGGAGGTCGCGGTGCTGCTGGCACAGGCTGGCGGGACCTGGATGAGTTGCCCCGCGCCGGTCCCTGGGGAGGCGGACGCCCTGCGAGCTTGACATGCTCGCGCCGCGAGCCGAAGATCAGGAATGTCGGGGTCGCTTCGTCCAGTAGGTCCATTGGGAGCGTGAACGCATCGCGCGCTTGCCGTGCACGGCGCGCCAGCGCCGCAATCTCATCCGCGAGGCGACCTGGTGCGCGCTCGAACGAAACGGCTTCGTCAAACGTACACGAGGCGGGCTGCCCCTCCGGGCCCTCAAATCGGAAGGAATTGCGTGAACACCACAAGTAACCCTCATCAGGTAAAGGCCGCTCCCCGTCCTCACCGAGAAGCTCCTCCGAAAGCCAACTGAGTGGATGCGGAAGTGACGCACGAAATTAAGCTCATCGCTCATGACGAGGGAGCTCCTCGTCTGTTTGTTTCCCGAGGGAAATCCTTCGTGAATTCAAGGCGTCGCACCAAGCCTATCAGTTCGCATCCATGCAATCTGGCGTGGTTGAGGAGCGGTACGGCGCCTGTCGATGCACCTGCCTCACGAGGAGTTATCCGCGTGGTGGATCTATTCTGCGGCTGTACGGGCTGTCGCTCGGCACAATCAGGAGTTCCCGCCGATTCGGCATAGGCGTGGAAATCGCCCTGGCAATGGATTCTAGCGAATCCGCGCTGCAAGTTTACCGAGAGAAATCTCGGCGAACGGTGCCTTCCGGGTCGAAAGAAGCCGAATTGAGTCCATGTTCTCCGGTGACCTTAACGCGCCTCACTCCAGAGCGGAGCGGACCCTCTCTGCGAACGTGGGACGAATCGACCTGTTGATCGCCGGCCCTCCCTGTCAGGGTCATTCGGATCTCAACAATCATTCTCGTAGACTTGATGCGCGCAACTCGTTGTATGCCCGGGTTGCCAGGGCTGCGGATGTGCTTCAAGCGCCGGTAGTGATCATCGAAAACGTCCTTGGCGTCACTCGCGATCGGGGCCGCGTCGTCCCTAGAGTCGCAAACCTGCTATCCAGTCGTGGCTACGCTTATCGAAACCGCATGCATCGATGCTTGCGACGTAGGCGTTCCTCAACGAAGAAAACGACACTTTGCCATCGCCTTCTCAGCTCAGTTCAACACGCATGGACTTCGATTCCAAAGTGGAGAGGCCTACGCCTAAAGCTTCGGCATGTCCTGTCCGGCATCGAAGATGAACCGAGCACATCGCCTACGACATTCACAACTCCGAGCAAATCCAGCGAGCGAAATACCAGCCGTATTGCTTACCTTTTCGCGAAGAGAGCCTACGAGCTTCCAGACTCAGAACGACCGCCTTGTCATCGCGATTTCGCGCACAGCTACAACGCTGTCTACGGCCGACTTCGATGGGATGGGGTAGCCAACACCATCACCAGCGGGTTCGGATCCATGGGACAAGGGCGATACGTCCATCCAACCAAAAGACGCCTAATAACGCCTCACGAGGCCGCGCGTATTCAGGGCTTTCCTGACTGGTTCAGATTCGATTCCGTCAAGTCTCGCGGTGCGCTGCAAACCATCATCGGCAACGCGGTAGTGCCTCGAGTCGCGGCGCACTTGGTTGCGTACCTAATTGAGAGAGGTATTCTCAGGCCGTTGCCGGCTCTACCGGAAGGGATTCAATCCCGTTGGGGACGACTTTAGTGGCAGTCAAGCATAGCTCTCCTGGGTCTGACGCTGAGGAAGGAGATTCCTTTCGCCGTTGACGCTGCTCTTCTTCGGGAGCTCGGGAACGGCTTGTGGGGCGACCGCATGTTGCACTCGCCGAGCTGATAAAGAACTCGTATGACGCGGACGCGACTCGAGTCGAGCTGCGCGTGCTCCCAGATCGCATTGAAATCACCGACAACGGCGATGGGATGGACCTTGAGGCCTTTCGCAATTTCTGGATGAGAATCGGCTCTCCGCACAAGGAAGCTCGTAAGTACTCGCCTACCGGGCGCAACCTTACCGGGCAAAGGGCGTCGGTCGCCTTGCCGTTCAGTTCCTGGGCCGTGAGCTTGAGATTATCACCAGGTCCTCGGCAGACGTTGACGCGTTGCGCTCATTTGTTGATTGGGACAAAGCCGTGAGCGCCGGGGATCTGACAAGCTTCACGGTTACTTACGATCGCATACCATCCAAGGGACTGTTCCCCCAAGACTCCAGTCACGGCACCACCCTTATCATAAGGAGATTGGCGCAGGCATGGAACCCAAGCGAGGTGAAGGATCTGGCCCTCGAGATTTGGACGCTGCAGCCACCGTTTCCCAAGCCAGGCGACGATCAGTTTACGGTGGAGCTGGTCGATGCGCCGAAGGAGCTTGCCAAAACATTCTCCGACTTCGCGCAAGCGTTCCGCACGCTCTGGCATGCCCGTATCGTAGGTGTATTGCGAGCCCCTAATGTCCCCGGAGGAGTGGGACGGTGCGAAGTTTCCGTGCACTTCGACGATCGCTCCGCCGAAAGCTACGTCCATGAGATTGCTCCTTGCCAACTGCACGACCTGCGCTTCGAGATTTCTATCTTTCCTCACCGGACGTCAGCCAAGCGGCGTGAAAGTTGGCGACTTGCGAGACTACCTCCGTCGACACGGAGGGGTGGGGATTTACGACGCTGGTTTCAGGCTCCCCTTCTACGGCGTGGACACCGATTGGCTTCGTGTCCAACTCGATCACTCCCGGCGACTCACAACCTCTGCGCTTCTGCCCCGCGAGTACCAGGTAGAGCGCGGGCTCAATTTTCTGCCGACCAATCAGCGAATTCTAGGAACCGTAATGATCGATACTGGCGCTGAGCGGCGGTGGGTCTCTAGCAGTGGCGACAGACGTGCCCGGCCTTTGGAAATTGCGATCACTCGCGACCGCTTGATCGAGAACGAGGCCTTCGAGTCACTGTCCAACGTTGTTCGTGCGTCGCTCGACTTCTACGCGATGCGCGAGGCTGCTCGAGAGTTGAAGCGGGCAGAGGGCAGCCGAACCGTCGACAGGGCAGATCTTGCGATTCACCGCGTCTCCGAGATTCTCTCCAAACACGGGACCTCGCTTCCGAAGGACGCTCTCGACCAAGTGCGGCGAGCGGTGTCCGAGGCGACCTCCGCGGTTCAACAGGAGACAGAGATACAGCGAAAGCAAGCAAACATGCTTGGCGCCCTTGCGACAATGGGGATGGCGGCTGCAGCGCTTGAGCACGAGGCCGGCCGCCAGTTGAGGCGACTGGAATCGTACACCGCCAGCCTGCAGAAACTCGGGCAGAGCATTGCGCCTTCTCGGCAATCCATTCAGAAGCTAGCCGCGGAACTTGAAGAGTGGGTAGGCGAATTTCGAACGACGACCGCATTGTTCACTACGTTGCTTGAGCCAGAGAGCAGAGAGCAACGGCTCCGTCTTAGAGCGCAGTCTGTCCTCGAGCAAGTTACCTTGAAACTCGGCGCTCTCCTCCGAGGCGTGCCGGTCGACATTGGCGGCGTCTCTCCTGAACTGCGACTGCCTGCGGCGACCGTAGTTGAGTGGACGGCGCTGTTCCAGAATGTTCTGGTAAACGCTGTCAATGCATCGCTTGATGCAAAGCGCCGGCAGATCAGCGTCAGTTCTGCCTCCCACGGCCTGCGCCGATCCATTCTCGTGCAGGACACCGGAGCAGGCGTAGACCTTACTCGCGCAGACGAATTGTTCCAGCCGTTCGTACGGCGGCTCAAACTCTCGCCAGCTCGGCAAGGGCTTGGCATTGGAGGCACCGGTATGGGACTCACAATTGTGAGAATGATCGCGACCAATCTCGGCTGTCACACTTCCTTTGTTGAGCCCAAGAAGGGGTTTTCGACTGCGTTTCGCCTGTCATGGAGTGAAAAGGCATGAGTCCGCATCCTAGAAGACTGACCGTCGAATTCATCGATGACGACGTCGATCTGCTTGCGAGCTGGAGGACAAGTCTCCTGGCCGGTGCGCCCGCGGGTACAGTCCATGAGCCTAAGCGCACGCCGACCCAGATGAAGGCAGCGATCTCCTCCTTGGAATCATATAGGCTGGCATTGCGAAGCCGGAGTTCGAAAGTCGAAAGCACCAGCTCCAACCTTCTTTGATGATGCCGATATCGTGTTTGTTGATTACGACCTGATCGAACTCGACGGCGCCAATTACCTTACAGGAGAAGATGTTGCCTATCTTTTGCGCTGCTTTTCAAAGTGCGGGGTGATAGTGCTTTTGAATCCTCCCGACCTTGGAACTCGATTCTTCGACCTCAAGCTCAGAAGGTCTATGGATTCTTGGGCGGACCTCGTCCTGGGGTCGGAACAATTGAACAACCGGTGGCTTTGGACCGACGACAAGAAAGAGTTTGCTCCCTGGGGGTGGCCTCGACTGGCACACCTAGTGTCCGCACGTCGGTGGCAGATAACGGCAATTGCATCTGTGCTCCACAAGCCTGTGCTCGATCTGCTCTCCTTTCCCAAGTCTGCGCGACTTGCACTCGACCATGTCATGGCCGAACCAGTGACCCGTCGACCGCAGGACAGCCACGGCAATCGACACTCTGAGGAGCTCACTGCAATGAATCTCGTTCTGGATTCGGTGGCCGGAGTCCACCGCAAAGACCGTGCAGGGCTTGAGCGGCTCGACTCGCAGATCCCGTCCATCGCCGCCGCACGTATATCCTTCTGGTTGGAGAACGTCGTACTGCCTGCACAGAGCGTGCTCGTCGATGCGCCCCACCTCGTCTCTCGCCTTCCTGCGTTACTCGCGAGCTCCGCCCCAACCCTCAGCAAATGGAACTCGGTCATAGCGAGGATAGCGGTTCGACCCGTGGGGTGAGAGCGACCAAGCTTTCCGTCCATCGGTTCAAGGACGCACAGTGGCTTTCACGCCCGGCCTGGTTCTGGCCGACCATCGTTTCCGACGCGGAGTATCTCAACTGGGCGAATACGCCTACAGCCAAGACATTCGTTTTTTGCGAGGACACCTCTTCCTTTGCAGTTCGAAAGGATGCTCAACAATTCATGGCAGACGTGCCCGCTCAATTCGCCGTCCGATATGTAGCTTCGACAGCAGGCCTTTGTGACTATAGGCCGTCCATCCGTATGAGCATGTGACCGGCGGCACTCTTACAGATGAAGCAACTGCGATGACAGAATTGGCACTTGAAGTGATAAAAAGCGTCGCTTTGGCAGCGCACTCGCAATTGAGAGTCGATGGGCCCACGTTGACGGACGATCCGTTTGTAAATCGACACGGCTTTTCGGCTTTGGATGAGGGCGCCGTCGCCCAAATTGGCGTGGAGGGCTCATGGCCGCCGGTGAACAGGTGCATTCGGTTTCCTTACTTCAACAAGGATGCGTCCCAGTGGGTTCCCCTTCTCTGGGTTTCAAGGCCGAACGGCCTCCTTTCACTTCAACTGGTCGTCGCTGGCAATGCAAGGCGCTTTGGCTATCGTTGGGAGCAGCCCGAGGGTACGGCTGCCGCTCCAAGCGATCATGGATATTGGCATGTACAGCCATTACCCAAGTCCGGGTCGGCAACTCAGCATCATTGCAACTGGACCTTGGCCATACTCACATCTGCGAACACTTCCCGACCTTTCCAATAGATGCAAGTCAAGGAGTCGAACTCATCGACGGATTGCTCGTCTCCCTGTACGGCCCAACTTATACTGCGAGGTATATCGATGATGGCGGCCTCCGCAACCAGGTGCATCAGGCGACGGGCAGCCGGGGCTGGGCTCGCCTTAGAGGCATAGGACGCCCCGATGCACGAAGTGCGGCCGTTCGAGTGAACAATGCCCGGAAGCCAAGGAAGAAAGCGTAAGCCGATGATCTACCACGTCAGGGCTCGCTTCTTTTCAAGGACCGGCATCATCAACCTTCCGATGTACAACGGGTTCGTGACGTAGGAGACAAATTGGACAGGGGAGAAGCACTGGATGCCCGTCGCCTGCCAGCCGTTCAAAGTCCATGCGCCGTTGGCAGGAACTATGATTGCCTGGCGCCGACTCGAAGCCGTCGGATTCCTGGCCTGTGAACGGACCAATGGGGGCGATCTGAGCGCCTGCGCTGACAGGCGCGATTGCGATGAAGGCGAGGACGAACAGTTGGAGCGCGGGTAGTCGGTGCAGGTTGCGGAGCATGTGATTCCCTTCGATCTGAGAAGTCGGTCGTGGAATTGGCCGAAGATTCACCGGGATCTACTATGGGCACACGACGTATTCCATCGCACCGGACAGCGTCGACGAATATGACGCTCCTTGATCACGTCCCCACCACTGGCAGTTGACGGTCGTTCCCGGCACTCGCAGCGATGCCAGCGGAGAGCCGCCGTAAAGGCCCGCTGCGAATGCGTTGACGTCAAGACTGTAGAGCCCCGAGCAGTCGCTGATCGGGAACGCTGACCCGCCCGACGCGACTCCGGGTGACCTGCGGATCGGGTTGCCCACGCACCAGGTATCCGCCTTGGAACAAGAGCGCGGTACGACCTGTAACGCTGTAAAGAAGAAGGCCCGGCTTGTTGTTCCGTACCTGCGCGCAGTCGACTCGGAAGCCGCTGCTCGCGGCTGCGCTCGATGCTCCGATCCATGCGATTGTTGGAGTGCAGCCCAGCGAATTGACCTTCGCGGTGCAATAGGTTGTCGGCACGGGACACGGCCCCGGTCCTGGGACGTCGTAGCGCGCAATCCAAGCGTCATTGCCACCCACGTTCGGCCCGCCAATGTTGCCCTGAGTATCGCCACCCAGATACACGCCGCCAGAACCGTCACCGGCTAGGGGAGTAGGCCATCTCGGCGCTACTCGTCCCAATCTGGCTCATCCAATTTTGGGTTCCCGCATTGTCGTACCGCGCCAGCCAAGCGTCTGAGCTACCGGCGCTTGCCCCACCGAGGCTGCCGTCCGTCGGGCCACAACGTAAACGCCGCCTGCTCCGTCGGGGGACGGCCGCCCCGGCATACTCCCACGTGCTCGTTCCGAACTGCCGGACCCAAGTCTGGTTCCCGGCGCTGTCATAGCGAGCTAGCCATACGTCTTGACCGCCCGCACTTGGTCCGCCCAGATTGCCAGTGGTCTGGCCGCTTGCGAAAACGCCACCAGCACCGTCAGGTGCGGCAGCCCACCCGCCGTCTTGGCCACCCGTGCCGAACTGTCGGATCCAAGTCTGACTTCCCGCCCCGTCGTAGCGTGCTAGCCAAGCATCGGAGCGGCCCGCGCTGGGCCCGCCAAGATTGCCCCAGGTCTGGCCGCTCACAAAGAAACCGCCAGCACCGTCCGGAACCGGGACGCCTGAGATGTCCTGGGCGCTTGTTCCGAGTTGCCTGATCCAGGTTTGGATCCCCGTATTGTCGTAGTGCGCGAGCCAGGCATCTAGGTCACCCGCATGTGGTCCGGCAAGGCTGCCGAAGACATAGCCACTGACGAACACACCACCCGACCCGTCCGGTCCTACAAAGTTTGTCCTCTCATCCCCGCTCGGCCCGATTTGTCGGACCCAAGTCTGGTTCCCTGCGCTGTCATAGCGAGCTATCCATGCGTCTTGGCCACCCGAACTTGGTCCGCCGAGATTGCCCGTGGTTAGGCCGCCCGCGTACACGCCCCAGCAGCGTCTGTGGCTACGGCATAGGCGGTCTCCGCCCCACTTGTTCCGAACTGCCGGACCCAAGTCTGATTCCCGGCGGTGTCATAGCGAGCTATCCATGCGTCTTGACCGCCAGCACTTGGTCCGCCCAGATTGCCTATGGTTGTGCCGCACACGTAGACACCGCCAGCGCCGTCCGGCGCGGCGCCACCCATCCAGTCATCAACGCCAGTCCCCAACTGTCGAATCCAAATTGGATTCTGCGCAAATGCGGGGTTCACAGCGGCTGCGAGGAACGCGATGCTCAGTGCCGTGGCAATGCAGTGCTTCATGGCGGGCTGTTCTTGATGCAGTCAAGGAAAACGAGGCTATCGTGCAGCGAGGTCGTGGATCTGGTTCGCGGCATCACTATTGGCAGATCACGAAGGACAGCGCATTTGTCAAGCCGACGTTGTTCGGCGCGGCAAAGCCAGGATCTCGGCTCCAGTACTGCGCACGAATGGTCTGGCCCGGCGCAAGGAAGTACGTCTGGATGTACGCGTGACTGAAGTGGAACGAGTACTGGCCCGAGCAATCGATTTGCGGAGCAGGACTGCCGCCAGATGCTTGGCCTGGCGTGCGGATCACGGGCGACGCGAGGCAGAGAGTGCCGCCACCGAGAGGCGTCGCACCCGCCTGCGTGCTCCAGAGCATGATGCCGGGCTTCCGGTTGAGCACGTTCGACGCCGTCACGTGGAAATCGTCGATCGCCCCGGTGGCCGTCGGGATTCCAGTCCATCCTATACCGGGTGTGCATCCAACCGAGTTGACTTTTGAGGTGCAGTACCCAGCTGGCGTGCCAGCACAACCGCCAGTATTACCGATTCGCGCGACGGTATGGTATCCGCCACCTGCAATCTCGATGTATGATTGCCAAGCTGGAAGGACTGGCGTTGCACTGGCCATGGACATTGGCCCCACGCCACGGTCGTCCCGTCGCTCCGCCGTGCCGCCACGTGGAAAAGGCCCGCATCGACGTCGACGTACGACAGTCCGTTCGGTAGCGCGGGAACATTGCACTGGCCGTAAACGTTTAGCCCCAAGCCATGACCGATCCGTCGCTGAGTCGCGCGACGGTGCTGGTACCGCCCGCAGAGACCTCCACAAAGGAGAGGCCACTTGGAAGAGCTGGCACGGTGCTCTGGCCGTAGCCATCATTACCCCATCCTACAAGCGATCCGTCGCTGCGCCGCGCCACGGTGTGATACGAGCCCGCCGCGAACTCAACGTAGGCGAGCCCGAGGGGCAGCGCGGGCACATTGCACTGGCCCCAGTTGTTCCACCCCCACGCCACAACCGACCCGTCGCTAAGTCGCGCCAAGTTGTGGAAGTCGCCCGCCGCCACCTGAACGCAGGAAAGTCCGCCGGGAAACGTGGGAACATTGCATTGGCCTTCGGTATTGCGCCCCCAGGCCAGCACCGAGCCATCATTCAACCGCGCGATCGCGTGGTGATAACCAGCCGCGATCTCAACGAAGGAAATCCCGCCGGGAACTGCGGGCACGTTGCACTGTCCCTCGCTGTTGCCTCCCCAGGAGACGGCCGATCCGTCGCTGCGACGAGCCAATGTGAAATCCCAGCCTGCCGCCACCTCGACATAACTTAGCCCCTGCGGGAGCCCGGGCACATTGCACTGACCATCGTAATTCGCGCCCCAGGCAGCGAGTTCTACCTGCGCCGCCACTCGATCCACCAAGCAGGTGATCATCGATACGGTCAGTACGATCAACGCAAGCGGGGTTCGCATCCTACGAAGCATCTCAGTTCCTCCCTGGGAAGCCGATCAGCGCGACTCCTCGACCCCGGACCTGGAGGCGGTCGCAAGCGCCGAGATCGCACTGCACACATGGTAGCACTCGGGCGCATCGCCGTGCGTTTGCGTGCAATTCCCTGACGTTTCCTGCCGTGGGCTCTTGTCCGTGGTGGCGCGGTAGTTCGCGCTGGGCACCCAGCTCGCTCCGGCAGACGTCACGCCGCAGGTCGCACAGCGCATCCGCCACAGCCGACTCCCGGACGAGGGGGAAAGCATTGCGGCGAGCCCGTCTTCGGCGGACGCCGCCGCCGTGCGAGCCTTCCCTTCGGTCGATGCCGCGCCCCCGCCCCCCCCCCCGGTTTCGGCCCCAGCCCCCGAGGACGACGCGGGCGGGATGCTGGAGGCCGACGGCGGGGGCCCCCCTGCCGGAGGATGCGGAGCCCTCCGCCCACAGGGAACGCGGCCGGGGGGGGCTCATTGCGGCCCTGTGCCGAGTGGGGGGAGGGACCCGGCCCAGGACGAACCGGGGAATAACGGATTTGCAATCCGTCGCCTTACCACTTGGCTATGCCGCCGCGGGCTCGCGCGGGCCCGAGGGCTCGACTGCGAGCCTGGGAAGGATACTCCACGGGGTGCGCAGGTCAAGCCGCGCGGGGCGGGCTCCCGCAACGGGGTCCCGATCGCCCGCGTGGGCCCCGGAGAGCCCCACGGGCCTGAAAACAGCGCCAGGGGCGGGCCCACGCTGGAAGCGCGCGCGGCGGCGGATCAAGCTCTGAACCCGCGGACCCCGGGGGAGTGGCGGAATCGGCAGACGCATCGGACTTAAAATCCGAAGGCTCACAAGGCCATGTGGGTTCGAGCCCCACCTCCCCCACCACGCGCCCCACCACGCGCCCAAACCCCCGCCCGCGCGCCCCTACCATCCCCTAGGGCGCCCGGAGCTCGATCGCGCATTCGAAGGTCTCCTTCCAGTCCGCACGGTCGACCGCGAGCCCCAGAAGCCCCTCGACAGCCGGCTCCGCGAGCTTCTGCCACACGCGCTTCTCGTTCCACACGACCTCCACCGGCTGGGCGAGGTCCACGAGCTCCGGCGACAGGCAAAGCGTCGCGCCCCGCACGCCCTCCGACTTGAGCAGCACCTGCTGGCCCTTGAACTCCACCGTGACCCAGGCCGTCGGTGCGGTCGCGGCCTTGCCGTCGCCCGGGCGCGCGAGCTCGTCGACGCGCAGAGCTCCGCACCAGGGGTTCGCCAGCGTCGTGAAGTGCATCGTGCGCGTCTTCGCGTACTTCGCGCGCTCCCGCGGCGCGAGCCACTCCAGGGCCTCGTGCAAACGGCCCCAGGTCTTCACGTCGTGGGCGGAGCCCTGCACCTCCACGTACTTCAACGGGTAACCCAGGCGCTCGAACTCGGCGCAGGTCGCGCGGGGCTGCCCCACCGGACACACCTTGTCGTCCGCGCCGTGCAGCACGAACACGCCGAGCGTCGAAAAGTTGGCCGCGTACTTGTTCACCTGCCAGGTCACCGCCGACATCGGCGCGATTCCGGCGTAGCGATCCGGGCGCGCGCGGCCCAGGTACCAGGACCAGAAACCCGTCTGCGAGAGCCCGGACACGTAGAGCCGGTCAGGATCGATCGCATAGCGCGTGGCCAGGTCGCGCCACAACGCCTCGAAGATCCGCGCCACGCGGTCCTCCGGCAGGGCACCGCGCAGGCCGTCGGCGCCGACCTGCTCCACGATCTCCGTGCGCACGACGAGCCAGTTCTCCAGCCCAGCGCTCTCGCATTGGCCGCGGAAGAACGGCAGAAAATCGGCCTTCTCGGCGTCGGACTTGCCCGCGCCGGTCCCGTGGCCCGGGTCCAAGAGCACCGCGCAGGGACGCTCGGCGTCGTACTTCTCGGGACAGTCCACGGCGTAGCGAAACTGCCCCTCCTCGCACTCGAAGGTGTAGCCCACGCGCGTGGTGCCGAATCGTCCGAGCTTCTCGCTCTCCTTGCCCTGCTTGCGGCCCTCCCGGGACTTGGGGTCGAGCAACGGCCCGGCCCGCAGGGCCTCTCGCAGGTCCGCGAAGGCGTGCTTGGTGGCGAGCTTCTTGCCCTGGGCCAAGAGCGCCGCGCGGGTTTTCCCATCGTTCCGCGCCAGGGCCTCGGTGAAGAGCCCGCGCAGCTTGCGCGCCTCGGCGGCCGGCAAGGGCGCACGGGGCGCGTCCCGGGGTTTCTCACCCGCGGGCGCCTGAACGATCGGCGACGGCTCCAGGGCCGGTGAGCCGGTGATGGTCGGTGCGGCCAGCAGCAGCGAGCAGGCGAGCGCGAGCGCGGAGACCTGGGAAATCATCGGGGCCTTTCCTCCGCGGGCCAGGATAGCAGCGGGGAGCGGCGCCGCGGCCGTGCTCGCGGGACAGGGCCCTGGCGCCCTCAGGCGCTGGCCCGATTCTCCAGCCAGCGCAGCAGGAGCCGCACGCCCACGCCGGAACCCTGGGCGCCGCCGACGTAGTCGCGGTTCAGTCCGCCCCAGGCAGTGCCGGCGATGTCCAGGTGGGCCCACTCGGTGTCGCCCACGAAGTGCGCCAGGAAGGCGGCGCCGGCGCTGGAGCCCGAGCCCGCGCCCTCGCCGTTGATGTTCTTCAGGTCGGCCACCTCGCCCTTCATCTGGTCCTTGTGCACGTCCAGCAGCGGCAGGGGCCACAGGCGCTCGAAGACCTGCTCGCCGGCGGCGCGCAGCTCCTGCTCCAGGCGCGGGGTCGAGGCGAACAGGCCCGAAAGCTCGTGGCCCAGGGCGATCACCACGGCACCGGTCAACGTCGCCAGGTCCACGATCGTGTCCGGCGCGGTCTTCGCCTTGGCGTAGCAGAGCGCGTCGCACAGGATCAGGCGGCCCTCCGCGTCCGTGTTGAGCACCTCGATCGTGGTGCCGTTCATGGCCGTGATCACGTCGCCGGGCTTGATCGCGCGACCGTCGAGGAGGTTCTCGCTGGCGGGCACGATGCCGTGGATCTCGAAGGGCAGGTCGAGTTCGGCCAGGGCGTGGAACACGCCCAGCACGGCCGCGCCGCCGGACATGTCGTACTTCATGTCCCACATCTTCGAGGCGGGCTTGATGCTGATGCCCCCGGCATCGAACGTCAGTCCCTTGCCCACCAGGGCGATCGTCTCGCGGGCCTTGCCCTTGGGCGTGTAGGTCAGGTGGATCAGGCGCGGGGGCTCCTCGCTGCCCTGGGCCACGGCGAGCAGGGCCCCCAGCTTCAGCTCGCGCAGGGCCTTGACCTCCAGCACCTTGGCCCGAATGCGCTTGGAGCGCTTGGCAAGGCCCAGCGCCGCCGCGGCGAGGTCCCGCGGGGTCAGGGCGTTGCCGGGCGCATTCTGCAGGTCGCGCGTGAACAGATTGGCCTCGGCCAGCACGCGGCCGCGCTGGACCCCGTTCTCGAAGTGCTTGCCCGCTCCCGCGAGCACCACGCGCTCCAACTTGCGCGGCTTCTGCTTGGTCTTGAAGCGCGCGTAGCGGTAGCGGCCCATCACCGCCCCCTCGCCCGCGGCGACTCCCGCGGCGAAATCGCCGCCCAGGGACTCGCACAGGGCCTGCTCGAACCACAGCACGGCGCCCGCCGCGCCGATGGCCTCGGCGCGCTGCACGGCGAGCGCCGCCACGCGGCGCAGGCGCTCGACGGTGAACTCCGCGGGCTTGCCCAGGCCCACGAAGAGCACGCGCTTCGCCGGGCCGGAAATCCCGTCGGCGAGCCGGAGGTCGCGGAACTCGCCCTTCAGGTCGCCCAAGGCGGTGGCGCTGACCTCCACGTCCGCGGGCAGGCGCGGCGCGGCGCGCTCGGCGTGGAACACGACCAGGAGTTCGGTCTTGGGGAGCTTGGACTTGGTGTCGAGGACGGTGACGTTCATGGGTGAGGGTCGGGGGCGACGGGGTGCAACGGGGTGCGGGCGCGGCTCACATGTCGATGTACTTGGGTCCGCCGCCGCCCTCGGGGACCACCCACTGGATCACCTGGTAGGGATCGGCGATGTCGCAGGTCTTGCAGTGCACGCAGTTGGAGAAGTTGATCACCGGGCCCGCGGACGCGGAGCTCCCGTCCTTGCCGCGGCCCTCGGGCCATTCGTACACCGCGGCGGGACAGAAGTGGCGGCAGGGGTTGCCGTACTCCTCGGTGCAGCGCGAGACGCAGATCGACGGGTCGGTCACCAGGAGGTGAGCCGGCTGGTCCTCCTCGTGGATCGTGCCCGACCAGTACACGTCGGTCAGCTTGTCCATCGCCGACGTGTCGTTGTGGGCCGGCCGCGGGTGCCGGGACTTGCCGCCCGCGCGCGCCAGGGTGCGCGTGGTCGTGTGGTCGGCGTGGCTCTTGCGCCGCGCGATGAACCCGCGGCCCTGGGTGACCATCTGCACCCCGGCATCGAGCACGCCCGCCAAGAAACCGTGGTCGAAGGCCTGGCGGAAGTTGCGCACGCGCCACAGCTCCTGCCGGGCCCAGGAAGCCTCGAACAGCTCGGTGTAGCGGGCCAGGGACGCCGCGCTGGTGTCGTTCTTCGCCAGGGCCTCCACCACCGCCTCGGCGGCCAGGAGGCCCGACTTGATCGCCAGGTGCACGCCCTTGAGGCGCGCGGCGTTGAGGAAGCCGCCGCTGTCGCCCACCAGGCAGAAGCCGTCGCCCTGGAGCCGCGGCATGGCGAAGTAGCCCCCTTCGGGAATCGTCTTGGCGCCGTAGCGCAACACCTTGCCGCCGGCGAGCCGCGCGGCCACCGCCGGGTGGGATTTCCAGGCCACGAACAGCGCGTGGGGATCGAGGTTCGCATCGTGGTGGTCCAGACCCACGACGAAGCCGATCGACAGGCGATTGCCGGACAGGCCGTAGATCCAGCCGCCGCCGTAGCCGCCGAAGCCCGCCGGGGAGAGCGGCTCGCCCAGGGTGTGGATCACCTGGCCCTTGAGGGAGCTGCCGCGTTCGGCCGGGATCTCCCAGATCTCCTTGATGCCCGTGGCGTAGATCTGCGGATGGCCTTCGGGTGCCAGGCCCAGGCGCTCGATCAGGTACTTGGCCGAGCTGCCGCGGGTGCCCTCGGCGAAGATCGTCACCGCGGCGCGAATGTTCATGCCCGGCTGGAAGGAGCCCTTGGGCTCGCCGTGCTTGTCGATGCCCGCGTCGCGCGTCTCGACGCCCACCACCCGGTTCGGATTCTCCGCGTCGAAGAGCACCTTGGCCGCCGCGAAGCCCGGGAACACCTGGGCTCCCAGGCTCTCGGCCTGGTCCTTCATCCAGCGCACCACCTGGTAGAGGCTGATGATCGAATTGCCTTCGTTGTGCAGCGGCGGCGGCATCAGCTTGCCGCGCAGCACGTTGGACTTGCCGCCGGGGCGCAGCACCTCCATGCAGTCGCCGGTCACGTCCGCCTCGATGGGGCAGCCGCGCTCCCTCCAGTCGGGGAACAGCTCCTGCATCCCGCGCGGGTCCATCACGGCGCCCGAGAGGATGTGGTAGCCCACCTCCTGGGCTTTCTCGAGCACCAGCACGGTCTTGTCCCCCATGCCGCGGGCGTCGAGCCTGCGGCGCAGCTCGATGGCGCAGGCGAGGCCCGCGGGCCCGGCCCCCACGATCAGCACGTCGACGGGGAAATCCTCGCGCTGGACCTTTTCGACCTGCAGGGAGACTTGGGGTGCGTGGGTCATGTTCGCCTCGGGGGAGGACGGAGCAGGATAGCGTTCGCGGCGCCTGGAACGCGCTTCACGGCCGATCACCGATCCAGGTTTCGCCGCCGGGGTAGGACTCGCGCTTCCAGACCGGCAGCGAGAGCTTCAGCTCGTCGATCAGGAAGCGGCAGGCGCGAAAGGCCGCGTCGCGGTGCGGGCTGGCCACGGCGACCACCACCGCGGGCTCGCCGATCGCGACCTTGCCCGCGCGATGGACCACGAGCATGCGCAGGCGCGGGCCGGGGCCGGGGTCGGGACTTTGGGGGGCCGCGGCGTCCCCCGCCCCGCCGAACTGGGAGCGACAGCGGGCGAAGATGCGCTCCATTTCCGGGGCGAGCATGGCCTCGTAGGCCTCGTATTCGAGCCCCAGGACGGACCGGCCGCGGCTGTGGTCGCGGGCCTGGCCGCTGAAGAGCACCACGCCGCCGCAGGCAGGGTGCTCCACGCGGCGCTGGCAGCCGGCCGGGTCGATGGGCCCGTGGGAAAGCTCGAACACGCCCTGCTCCAGGTTCAGGGGGCCCTCGCCCGAGCCCCCGGAAACAGGCGGGATCAACGCGACCTCGCGGACGTCGCCCAGGGGCGTGGAATCGCTCGCGTAGGCGCGGTCGAGGGCCACGCGCACGTGGTCGAGGGGGCCGAGCTCGGGCGCGCGCCGCTCCAGCGCGCGCTTGAGGTCCAAGACCGTGGCTGCGCCCGCGGCGCCCTGGCCGGCAACCTCGGGCCCCAGCTCGACTTCGATCTCGTCCGCGCGCGCGCGCTCCCGCAGGCCCGCGAACAACCGCACGCGAAGGCGCATGCGGCCGCTCAGAACGGCGTGTCGTCGGCGTCGAGGTGCGCCGGCGCCGGAATCCGTGGCGCCGCTGTAGCCGCCCGGCCCGCCCCCGGAACCCGAGCCGGCGGAGGCAGCGCCGCCCTCGTCCGAGGAGTAGGTCTCGCGGCCGCCACCGGCGCCCACGAACTGCCAGTCGTCGCCCACGACGTAGAGCTTGGAGCGCTTCTCGCCCGAGGCCTTGTCGTCCCAGGTGTCGTAGCGCAGCGATCCCTCGATGAACGCGGGCTTGCCCTTCTGGTGGTACTTCGCGAAGGCCTCGCCGCGCTTGCCGAAGAAGGTCACGTCCACGAAGGTCGGCTCCTCCTTCCACTCGCCCGACTGGTCCTTGTAGCGGCGGTTGACCGCCAGCCCCAGCTTGCACACCGCGGTGCCGCCCTGGGTGAAGCGCACCTCGGGCTTGCGCGTCAGGTTGCCCATCAAGATCACTTTGTTGTAGCTCGCCATGTCTCGCCCTTTCGAGTTGTGTCCGTATTGGTTTCCGGGGCCTTTCCGGCGGCTCGCCGCGGCCGGCCCCAAGACGGCGATTTTAACAAGTTGGGGGCCCCGGGTCGACGCATCCGCGGCTCCCGCGCCGAGGGACGGAGGCCCTTGCCGCGCGAGGGGCCGGGGCCGGGCGATTCGCGGGACCACGGCTCCGGCCGCGGCGGGGTTCGCTCCCCTGGGGTCCATGTTCCCCTGGCGCGAGCTGTGCCGGGCACTACGATGCACGCCACCCACGGGCGAGTCCTCCCCCACCCCCGAAGCAGCACCTCGCGATGGCCCCCCTCGAACCGAACGCCAAGCCCCGCCCGCTCCAAGGCCGCGAACGCCGCGCCCACCCGCGGGCGGCGGCGAACTGGCCCTGCGAGATCGCGCTGACCTCCGGTCCCCACGCCGGAGTGGTGCAGGCGCGCCTGCGCGACGTGTCCCGGGCCGGCATGTCCTTCTGGGTGGACCGGCCGGTTCCGATGATGACGATGCTGGATCTGGTGCTGGAGCTGCCGCTCGCCTCGGGCCCGCGACGCGTGCGCGGCAAGGGAGCGGTGGTGCGCTGCCAGCGCATCGGCGCGGGGATCGAGCACTACGAGATCGCCGTGTTCCTGCACGACATCAGCGAGTCGGATCGACGCACCCTCGACTTGCACGTGCGCGGAGCCGTGGCCTCGGGCACGGCCGAAGCCTCGGACGACGAGTAGGGCGCGCAAGCACGTCGCGCGTCCCACGCGCAACGCCGACGCCCCGCCGCACGGGCCGGACGATTCAGGGCCGGCGAACTTCCAGCACTCGGGGAAGGCGCGCCAGGTCCCGGTGCACGCGGGCCGGACGATCCCCCGCCAGGCGCAGGGCCTCGTCCCCCTGGTCGTGGCCGAGTTCGACGAGCAACACGCCGCCGGGAGCGAGCAACTCGTCCGCTTCGGCCAGGAGCCTGCGCACCCAATGGTGCGGATCGCCCGCAGGCGCGAAGAGCGCCAGGGCGGGCTCGTGGTCGCGCACCTCGGGCGAGAGGCTGCCTTGGACCTCGCGCGCCACGTAGGGCGGGTTGGAGACCAGCAGGTCGAAGGGCCCGCTGGACCGCGCGGGCAGTCCGCCGTCGGCCTCGAGGAACACGACCTCGCGGGCGGCACCCCCTAGACGTTCGGCGTTGGCCCGGGCCACGGTCAGGGCCGCGGCCGAAAGGTCGACGGCCGTCACGCGCGAGCCCGGAAGCTCCAGGGCCAGGGTCAGGGCCAGCACGCCGGAACCCGTGCCCACGTCCAGGATCCGCGGCGCCGCCAGGGCCCGTTCGCGGACGGAGGCCCTGGCCAGGTCCACCAGGAGCTCGGTCTCCGAGCGCGGAATCAGGACCGAGGCGTTGACGTGGAAGACCCGCCCGTAGAACTCGCGATTCCCGGTCAGGTAGGCCACGGGCTCGCGCTTGCCGCGCCGCGCCAGGAGCTCGCGGCCGCGGGCCAGCTCGTCGGCGGTCAGGGGCCGCTCCAGGTCCAGGAACAGGTGCAGCCGATCGCAGCCCAGGGCGTGGGCCACCAGGAGTTCGGCGTCCAGGCGCGCCTCGGCGACCCCCTTGCGCGCCAGGAACTCACGGCCCATGCGCAGCATCTCTCCCGCCGTGCGCGGCAGGGGCTCGGAAGCACTCGCGGAGGCCATGGGGCGAGGGGCCGCGGAAACCGGCTCCCCTCTCAGCCGCGGGCCGCTCCGCCGGGACCGCGCGAGGTGGCCCGGGCGGCCTTGCGGGCCTCGAGGGCCGCAGCCTTCTTGACCTCGCCCTCCTTCTTCGCCTGCATCATCGCCACCGCGATCGTGTGCACGGCGCCGGCGCCGGCGGCGGCGAGGATCAGGCAACCCAGGGCGCCCAACCAGCCCAGGGCACCGCCCTGTTGGATCCGGCCGAAGAGGCCGAACAGGCCGCCGATGGCGCAGCCCGCGAACATGATCGGGAACAGCGGATTGAAGTGCCCGCCCTTGAGGTAGCTGTGAATGTGCGCGAAGGTCAGCCCGCCCAGAAGCAGGGTCGCCGATTCGCCGAGCACCAGCACGTGATCGCTGTAGAGCGCCAGCTGGGCCCCGAGCACGCCGAGGATCACCAGGGTCCCGACCACGTGCAGTCCATTCAGGGCGCCGAGCATGCCCTTCTTTCCGGCCGCCAGGGGCTTGGAGCCGAAGCCGGTGGCGGAGGCCCCGGCATAGTGGGCGTCCACGCCCTTCATGATCAGCATGCAGCCGCCCAGGAGCACCAGCTTGAGCCCGAGGTTGACCCAGTTGCCGCTGCCCAGGTCGGCCCCCATCCAGGGCAGCAGCGAGCCCGCCACGAGCAACTTGGCTGCCTTGAGGAGCATTTGGGGCGCGCGTTCCTGGGCCCGCGCGCTGACGTTGGGCGCGCCGGGCTTGCCCGGCTGGGAGCGCGGGGCGGCCGGCGCCGGCGTGGAGGAGGCCTCCAGCGGCAAGTCGGGCAGCGGTTCGAGGTGGGACTCTTCGCTGGGCGCTGCGGCGGGGTCGTTGCTCATGGGATGCGGAGGGATGCAGGACCGGAGGCAGGGGGCTCTGGGGCAGGAAGGGCTACGCGGGCGTGGGGGGTCGGCAGGACGGCGCGCGAAGGGCTCTAGTCACCAGGTGCCCACCCGCAACGCGCCCGCGGGCCTTGGGGTTCAGCCGGGGGAACTCAGAGGCGCTTGATGCGCTCCTCGCGGTCGAGGGCCTCGAGCTCCTCCAGGGGGGTGTCCAGCTTACCGGCCAGCACCTGTTCGAGGGAAAAGTTCTTCCCCAGCCGGTGGTCGGTCATGCGGTTTTGGGGCCAGTTGTAGGTGCGCACCCGGTCGCTGCGATCCCCGGTGCCCACCTGGGTCTTGCGGATGTGGGCGCGCTCGGCGTGCAGGCGCTCCCGCTCGGCCTCCAGGAGCCGGGCCCGCAGGATGCGCATGGCACGGGCCTTGTTCTTGTGCTGGCTCTTGTCGTCCATGCAGACCACCACCGTGCCGCTGGGCAGGTGCGTGATGCGCACGGCGGACTCGGTCTTGTTGACGTGCTGGCCGCCCGCGCCGCCGGCGCGCATGGTGTCGATGCGCAGATCCTGATCGCGGATCTCCAGGTCCACCTCCTCGGCCTCGGGCAGCACGGCCACCGTCACCGTGGAGGTATGGACGCGACCCTGCGCCTCCGTCGCGGGCACTCGCTGCACGCGGTGGGCCCCGGACTCGAAGCGCAGCTTGGACCACACGCCCTCGCCCTCGACGCCGAAGATCATTTCCTTGAAGCCGCCGACCTCGGAGGCCGTGGCCTCCATCAGCTCCACGCGCCAGCCGCGGGACTCGGCGAAGCGCTGGTAGATCTTGAACAGGTCGCCGACGAACAGGCTGGCCTCGTCACCGCCCGTTCCGGCGCGCAACTCGACGATCACCTTGCGCTTGAAGTCCTCGGGCTCGGCGATCAGCGCGTTCTTGACTTCCAGGTCGAAGGCGCGCTCCTCGGCTTCCAGGCCCACGAGTTCCTCGCGCGCCAGCTCGCGCATTCCCGGATCGGCGTCCTGCAGGAGCTTCTGGGCGTCGGCGCGCCGCGAGAGCAGTCCGTCGAGATGGTCGGCCAGGCGCGCCACGGCTTCCAGGCTGCCGCGCTGGCGCAACAGCCCCGGCATGCGCCGCGGGTCGGCGGCGGCCTCGGGCGTGCCCAAGAAGTCGGTCAGCTCGCGATGGCGCGCGGCCTGCTCACGCAGCTTCGCGACCAGCGGCGCGGCGAATTCCATGATTGCGCGGTCAGGCGCAGCAGGGTCGGATCAGGCCTTGGCCTTGGAGCCGCCGTACTTCTTGACGAAGGCGTCCACGCGACCGGCGGAGTCCACGAACTTCTGCTTGCCCGAGTAGAACGGGTGGCAGTTGGAGCAAATTTCCACGCGCAGCTCCTTGACGGTGGCGCGGGTCGTCCAGGCGGCGCCGCATCCGCAGTGGACCTTGCACTCCTGGTACTTGGGGTGGATCTTCTCTTTCATGGCCTTGCTCCTTGGGCCTCCGTCGTTGTGGAGGGCCGAAAAGAATAGGTGGCGGCGGCCCTGAAAGCAAGCCGCGGGCCCCCATCTCGGCCCCGGCCCAGCCCCGGCCCGGCCCAGCCCCGGCCCAGCCCGGCAACGACCTGCGCGGAGCCTGGCGGCGGCCCTCCGGAGTCAGGCGCCGCCCGGTGCTTGTGGGCCCGCCAGCTCGCGGTACAGCGAAAGCGCCAGGGCCACCGGCAGGCCCACGACGTTGTCGAAGCCGCCCTCCAGGCGCACCACGAAGCGGTCCGCGGTCTCCTGGATGGCATACCCGCCGGCCTTGCCCTCCCATTCCCCGCTGGCCACGTAGGCCGCGCGCTCGGCGGGGAGGATCTCGCGCATGGTGACGTAGGTGCCCTCGACGCCCGAGCGCTGCGCTCCGTCGGGCGTGCGCACCACGGCCACGCCCGTGGCCACCAGGTGTCGGGTCCCCGAGAGCAGGTCCAGCATGGCGAGGGCCTCGCGCGCGTCCGCGGGCTTCCCCAGGAGCAGCCAGCGGCCGTCCCTCCGGACCGCCACGATGGTGTCGGCGCCCAGCACGCAGGCCCTGCGCGCCGGATGGCGAGCCGCGCCGGCCAGCGCCTTGCGCTGGGCCAGTTCCAGGGCCGCCCCAAATGGGGACTCGAAGAGGGACAGGGTCTCGTCCACGTCGCTGGGCTCCACGAGGAAGCGCTGGCCGGCCTGCTCCAGGAGCTCCCGTCGCCGCGGCGAAGCGGAGGCCAGCACGAGGGGCGGCGGAGACGGCTCGGTCATGACGGTGGATTGCGAGGAAGCGGCCGCGGGTCAGACCGCGCGGCCGGGAATGGGCCGCGGAAGCGCCCTCCGGGGGGCGTGGCCCCCGCGCGCCGAGGCCCCCACGCCGGTGCGCCGCTCAGCGCTTCTTCTTGCCCTTGGCGGGCTTCTTCTTCGACGCCGCGGCCTTGGGCGCCGCGGCCTTCTTGGCCTTGGCCTTGAGAGCCGCGGCCTTGGCCGCCGCCGCCTTGGCCGCCGCGGCCTCCTTGGCCTGCTTGGCGAGGCGCGCCTTCTCCTTGTCGGCCAGGGCCTTGGCGCGAGCCTTCTCGGCGGCCAGCTTCTTCGCCGCCAGCTCCTTGGCCTTGGCCTCCTTGGCCTGCTGCTTCTTTTGGATCTCGGCTTGGCGCGCGGCGGCCTTCTTGGCCAGCTCCGCCTCGCGTTCCTTCTTGATCCGCAGACGCTCGTCCTCCTGGGCCTTCTTGCGCGCGGCGATGGCCGCCAGGCGGGCGTCCTCGGCGGCCTTCTTGGCGGCATCGGCGGCGGCCTTCTTGGCGGCCTTGGCGGCCTCCCGGGCAAGGCGCTCCTCTTCCTTCTGGCGCAGGACGGCCTGGCGTGCCTCGTCCTTCTGGCGCAGCACCTCCAGCCGTTCCTGCTGGAGCTTCCATTCCTTGTAGGCCTTCTTGCCGTACTTGCAGTCGTCCACCAGGACGCAGGCGTGGCAGGCGGGCTTGCGCGCGTCGCACCAGCGCGAGGCCACTTCACCGAACTTGACCACGAAGCCCAGCTGGTCGTGCTCGGGCACCAGGGGCTCGATCTGCGCCCGGGCCTTCTTCATGGAACCGCCCTGGCGCGTCACCAGGCCGATGCGGTCGAGGACGCGCACGAGGGTGGGGGTCACCGGCAATTCGCGGCCGGAGGCGATCCACATCAAGTAGCTCGCGGTCGCCGTGCCGATGAACGGCAGAATCGAAACGAAGCGCGCGCTGGAAACCGGGTCGTCCCTCAGGAACTCCAGGTCCAGGCCGTGACTGCGCTGGAAGACCTCCTGGAGGTACTCGCGCACGTCGCGGGCCACGGGGATCGCGCGCTCGCCCAGCTGGGCGGGCTTGAGGTGGCCGGCGATTTCCTGGGCCTGGGCCACGCGCAGCTCGTTCCAGTCGCCGTAGGCGGTCTTCAGCACCTCGATGACCTTGAGGCTCGGAGCGGGCTGCAGTTGTCGCCGAAGAATCGCGTACAGCCCCTGGTGCATCAGGCTGTAGCCCTCGAGTTGCTCGGGGATCGGATGGCGAAGCTGGATCTTCTCCATCAGCTTCACGGCGGCGTCGGACTTCTTGCTCACGCGGTGTTGGGATTGCGCGTCGCGCGCAGAGTGTGGGAGGACGGAGTTCCTGATGCGGCCGAGGGAGCGGCGGGGCCCGGCGCGGGACGCGGCCTGCGGCGGGCGGACCGGAGCCGCCGCGGCAGGCCCTGGGGCCGGGAGGGCGGAAAGAATCGCGGGGGACGCGCGGCGCGCGCCCGCGAATCAGGTCTTCTTCTTCGCGTCCGCCTTGGGCTTGCGCGCCACCTTGGGACGCGCGAGCTTGGCGGCGGCGATGCGCTGGTTGCGCGCGGCGCGGCGGGCCTTGGTCTTCGTGGACTTGTTGCGGCCGGAGCGGTCGCGGGCGGGCTTGTTGAAGGCGGCCCCGGCCTCACCGAAGACGCCGGCGCGCTTGAAGATCGAGCGCACGGTGTCGCTGGGCTGGGCGCCCTTGGCGATCCAGGCCTTGGCGCGCTCCACGTCGAACTTGATCTGCATCTCCTTCTTCGACGCGATCGGGTCGTAGAGGCCGAGATCCTCGACCGTGCGCCCGTCGCGCTTGAAGCGCGAGTCAGAGACCGAGATCGAGTAGCAGGGCCGATTGGTACGGCCCGTGCGCTTCATGCGGATGACGACGACCATGGGCGAGGAAGGAAAGGCGGGTGGCGGAAACGAAGGCTGGAGGAAGACGGAGATCCTGGGGCGAGGCGGGCGTGGGCCGGCCGCGCTCCCTGGAACAGAGGGGCGGAGATTCTAGCGTCCCTTGCCCTTCTTGCGCCTCTGTTTCTCTTTGCGTTTCGACCCGGACTTGCGCGTCGCGGACGAACCCATGGGCCGGGGACCGCCGAACAGGCCCCCCATTCCCCCGCCTGGGCCGCCGGGCAGGCCTCCTCCCAGGCCCCCTGAAAGGCCCCCCTGAAGGCCCCGAGCCCCCCGGGAGCTTGCCCGGGAGGTCCATTCCGCCGGCGGAAGGGCGACCGCCCCCGAAGAGACCGGAGAGACCGGAGAGTCCGCCCCCGAACAGCCCGCCCGCGCTTCCGGAGGCCAGTTCACCGGTGGGCGACATCTGGCGCAGGGTCTCGGCCTTCTGCTTGGCGCCGAGGCGCGCGCCCAGGCCGAGCTTGTTCATCTCCTTCATCATGCGCTGCATGGCCTTGTGGGACTTGAGCAGCTCCCCCACCGCGCCCACGTCCTGGCCCGACCCGCGGGCGATGCGCCGCCGGCGCGAGAGGTCGATGGAATCCGGGTGCAGGCGTTCCCTGGGCGTCATCGACGTGAACAGCGCCTCCAGGCGCTTCATGCGCCGGTCGTCCACGTCGATGTGCTCGGCCATGCCCGACATGCCCGGCAACATGCCCAGCACCTTCTTCATGGGCCCGAGCTTCTGGATCATGCGCAGTTGGGCCAGCATGTCCTCCAGCGTGAAGCTGCCGAGGACCATTTTCTCGTAGGCCTGCTGGGCCTCGGCCTCGGAGATCTGCGACTGGGCGGTTTCCACCAGCCCCACCACGTCGCCCATGCCGAGGATGCGGCCCGCCATGCGGCGCGGCGAGAACGGGTCGAGGTCGTCGAGCTTCTCCCCCACGCCCACGAACAGGATCGGACGGCCGACCACCGACTGGATCGAGAGGGCGGCGCCGCCGCGGGCATCGCCGTCGAGCTTGGTCAGGATCACGCCCGAGAGCGAGAGCCGCGCGTGGAACGCCTCCGCGGAGCGCACGGCGTCCTGACCGGTCATGGCGTCCACCACCAGGACCTGCTGGTGGGGCTCTACGCGGCGGGCCACTTCCGCGATCTCGGCCATCATCTCGTCGTCCACGTGCAGGCGACCGGCGGTGTCGAGCAACACCAGGTCCAGGCCGTGCTTGCGCGCGAACTCGACGCCGCGGGCGCAGACTTCCGGCGCCGCGAGCCCGGCCTCGTGGAACACCTGGGCTCCGATCTGGGCCCCGAGGATCTTGAGCTGCTCCACGGCCGCGGGACGCTTGACGTCGGCCGCCACCAGGAGCGGCCGGCGCTTCTCGCTGGCCATCAGGCGCTTGGCGAGCTTGGCCACCGTGGTGGTCTTGCCGGCGCCCTGGAGGCCGGCCATCAGCACGATCGTGGGCCCGCTCTTCGCGAACTCCAGTCGCGCGTCCTCGGGCCCCAAGAGGCGCACGAGTTCCTCGTGGCAGGCGTGGATGAACTGCTGCGAGGGCTCGACGCCGCCGACGCGCTTCGCGCCCGTGACGCTCTCGCGCACGCGCAGCACGAAGTCACGCACCACCTTGAAGTTGACGTCGGCCTCGAGCAGGGCCGCCCGCACCTGGGCCAGGCCTTCCTCGATGTTCTCGGGGGTGAGCTCCTTCTTCGAGCCGAGGAAGGAGAAGGCGGAGGACAGGCGTTGGGTCAGCGATTCGAACATGCGGCGGGCATTCTACGGCTCGGCGGCGCCGGGCGGAGGAGAACCCCCGCGGGCGGAATCCAGGCCCCCCCAAGGGCCGGGTGGTGCGCGGCCGGCGGAGCCGCGGAGGCCGGCACGGGGGCGCGGCCCCCGCGCCGGTCCTACTCCTTCAGGGCTTCCTCGCGGTCGTTGACACGCTCCACGTGGGCACCCAGGGCCGAGAGGCGTTCGTCGATGCGTTCGTAGCCGCGGTCGATGTGGTAGACGCGGTGCACCTCGGTGGTGCCCTTGGCCACCAGTCCGGCCATCACCAACGCCGCCGAGGCGCGCAGGTCCGACGCGGTCACCTGGGCGCCGGAAAGCGCGTCCACGCCCTGCACCACCGCCGTCGAGCCCTGGCGGCGGATGTTGGCCCCCAGGCGCAGCAGTTCCGCCAGGTGCATGTAGCGGTCGGGGTAGATGTTCTCGGTGATCACGCTGACGCCGCCCGCCAGGGTCATCAGCGCCATCCACTGGGCCTGCAGGTCCGTGGCGAAGCCCGGGTAGGGAAGCGTGGTCACGTCCGTGGGCTTGGCCCGGCGTTCGGGGTCGCGCACGTCGCGGGCCACGCTGGCGATCCAGTCGCTGCCCACCTGGAAGGGCACGCCCGCCGCCGCGAGGCGGTCCTGCAGCACGGTCAGGTGGTCGGGCCGACACTGCTCGACGCGCACCGCGCCGCCGGTGATGGCGCCGGCCAGCAGGTAGGTGCCGGCTTCGATCCGGTCGGGGATCACGTTCCAGGTGACGCCGCCCAGGGATTCGACGCCTTCGATCTCCAGCCGCGGCGAGCCCTGGCCGCGCACCTTGGCGCCCATGCGCGAAAGGCAGTCCGCCAGATCGGTGACCTCGGGCTCGCAGGCCGCGCCGTGGATCACCGTGCGGCCGCGGGCGAAGCAGGCGGCCATCAGGACGTTGGCGGTGCCGAGCACCGAGGAGCCGAAGGAAGAGCCCAGGTACATCTCGCCGCCCACCAGGCCGCCGGGGGGCGCCTCGCAGACGATGTAGCCGTGCTCGGAGCGCACCCGCGCGCCCAGGGCCTGGATGCCCTTGAGGTGCACGTCGATCGGACGCACGCCGATCACGCAGCCGCCCGGATGGCTGACCACCGCGCGGCCCGTGCGGCCGAGCAAGGGCCCGAGCACGGCGATCGAGCCGCGCATGCGGCGCACGTTTCCCAGCCCGCCTTGTCCGCGGGCACCTGGGCCGAGCGCACGCGCACGCAGCCGTCGTCGTCGCGCTCGACGCTGGAGCCCAGCTCGCCCAGCAGGTCGAGCATCGTGGCCACGTCGGACAACTTCGGGGCATTGGGAATCACGACCTGCTCCTCGGTCATCAGCGTCGCCGCCAGGATCGGCAGCACCGCGTTCTTGCTGCCCGCCGTGCGCACCCGGCCGCGCAGCGCGCGACCGCCCTCGATCACCAGCTTGTCCATCCGTCCCCCCGAGCGTCCGCTGGACGCTCCTGTCCTCCGCTCGCCTCCACGGAAGGCGCACGCCGTGTGCACCACCCGCGGCGGACGCGCCCAGCGCGCGTCGCCGCTTTGTTTCACCAAACCGCGGGGCCGGATTCCATGGGGCGGTTGCTTTCAGTTGCGGTTTCTCCGGCGTTCGCGGCGGCCGAGGCGACTGCCCGGCGGAGGGGATTCGCGCCGGTGCGGCGGCGGAGGGACGGAGTCCCGACGCTCTCCGGACCGTCGGAGCGGAGCGAAGCCGGCGCCAGGTCGGGCTTCCATCCGCCTCGGACGGCCCACCGGCTGCCCGCCCGCGACCCGCCAGCGCCCCAGCTGCGACTCAACCGGGCCCCATTCGGCGCCCCACGGCGCCCGCGCACGTGCGGCGCCAGAGGCCTCGCCGCCGGTGCCCCCGGTTTGACCCCCCGGTGTGAGCGGCCTATCATCTCCGCCCTTCCCTCCCCCGCGGGCGTCCGGTGGTCATCCCCGGCACTGCGCATGCGCACGGCGCCCCCTTAGGAGTCGAGACCTCCGCCCATGACCAACTCGAGCACGACCGAAGCGGCCCCCACCGGCCAGTCCACCCCCGAACAGGCGTTCGACATCCGGAAGGCGCAGATCGCGAGCTTCGGCGTCCTCCAGCAAGCCCGCGGGCAGGTCTTCGCCACGCGCAAGCTGCGCGACGCCTTCGCCCGGGAGGTGAGCGCCCTGGGAACCGGTGGAGACGAGGGCCGGCGCCGGGGCCTGGGTCTGTGGATGCTCGGCGACTACGCCGCCGCGGCCGCCCAATTGGAGTCCTACGGCAACGACGACGTGGCCTCCTTCACCCGCGCCAACGCGCTGGTGTCCGCCGGCCGCCCCAAGGAGGCCTGGCCGATCTTCAAGCGCCTGTCCGAGGCCTATCCCAATGAGCCCCGGCCCCGCGGATCCATGTTGGAGGCGCGCCTGGAGGCCGATCTGCTGGCAGGCGGCGCCGACGAGGCCTTCGTCAACCTGAAGCGCGGCTTGACCGAAGCCCCCGCGGTGTTCGGCCCCAGCTGCGAGGGTCAGTACCTGCAGGGACGCCTGGCCGAGCACGAGCGCCGCTACGGCATGGCCCTGGACCACTACGAGGCCGCCTACGCCGCCGACCCCACGCACCGCGGCCTGCTGTTCCGGGCCGCGCACCTCCTGGAGCGCTGCGGCGAGGACCAGTCGGCCCTGCGCTACTACCAGTCCCTGAGCCAGCTCCTGCCCATCGACCGCAACGTGCTGTTCAACCTGGGCATGCTCTACGAGGACTTGGGCAAGGACCGTCAGGCCGCCGCCTGCTACGAGGTGCTGGTCAAGAACGACCCCACCGACCGTCGGGCGCGGCTCTACTTCCTGGACGCCCGTTCGGCCCTCTCGATGTACTACGACGAGGACCTGGAGCGGAAGGAAGACCGCCTGAACCAAATCCTGCGCACGCCGATCTCCGACTTCGAGCTCTCGGTCCGCGCGCGCAACTGCCTCAACAAGATGAACATCATCACCCTCGGTGACCTGGTGCGTCAGACCGAGGCCGAACTGCTCGCCTACAAGAACTTCGGCGAGACGTCGCTCAACGAGATCAAGGAAATCCTGGCCTCGAAGAACCTGCGCCTGGGCATGGCCCACGAGGAGGCGGTGGCTTCGATCGAAGCCGCCACCCGTCCGCGGGGCTCGGGCGAGAATTCCGAGCTGCTCAACCGCCCCATCGGCGACCTGGACCTTTCCATCCGCGCCCGCCGCACGGTGGAGTCCCTGTCCTGCCTGACCCTGGGCGACGTGGTCCAGCACTCCGAGGAGGAGCTGCTCGGCATGCCGAACTTCGGCGTCACCTCCCTGACGGAGCTCAAGCGCAAGCTGGCGGAGCTGGGACTCAAGCTCGCCGAGAATCCCCCGCCCAAGAAGTGACCCGGCGCGTTCCCCGGCCGGAGGGATCGAGCGCAGTCCCCCGGGGACTTCGCCCCCCGCGGCCGGGAGCATGCTCGGTCCCTGCCGGCGCCAGCGGCCCATGTACGCCTACCTCGAGGGCAAGATCAGCTCCCACGCCCCGGGCAGACTGGTGCTCGACGTCCAGGGGGTCGGCTACGAGGTGCACGTGCCGCTCGCGGCGCGCTTCGGGACCCAGGGCCTGCTGAGGGTCCACGTGCACCAGGTGGTGCGCGAGGACGAGCACCGGCTCTACGGTTTCCCGGACGCCGCCATGCGCGACCTGTTCCGCCTGCTGCTCTCGGTGCGCGGCGTGGGCCCGGCGGCGGCTTTGGGACTGCTCTCGGGGCTCTCGGTGCAGGACCTCGTGGGCGCGATCCACGGGGGCGACGTGCGCAAGCTGGTCAGCGTGCGCGGCATCGGCAAGAAGACCGCCGAACAACTGCTGCTCGACCTGCGCGAGAAGATCGCCTCCTTCACCCAGCAGGTCCCCGGCGGCGGGCTGGCGCGCAGCGGTGGCAGCCAGCGCGTCGAGGACGCGGTGGCGGCCCTGGTCGGCATCGGGTTCTCCGAGAAGGAGGCCCGCAAGGCCGTGGACCGCGCCGCGGCCGATCTGGCCGCGGAGCTTGGGGCCACCGCCGCCGAGCAGCTCGACGTGGAACGCCTGGTGCGCCGCGCCCTGTCGGGTTGAGCCCCGGAGCAGGCCCTGGAATCCGACGCGCTTCCGGCGCGGGGCGGGTTGCGGGACGCGAGTTCAGTCCTCCAGCAGGCCCTCGCGCCGGGCCAACTCGAGGGCCACGCGCCGCAGGGACTCCGGCGGCAGCAGGTGCAGCTGGTGGGCCAGCACGTGCCTGGGGTCGAGTTCGGGGAATCGCCCGGGGTCGGCCAGCTGCATCTGGTCCAGCGTCCGCACCAGGTCCGCCAGCAGCCGGCGATAGGCATCCGCATGGGCCGTGACGCCCTGGAGTTCCCCCTCGCCCGCGCCCAGGACGTCCACCCAACCCAGGCGCGGATCGGGCGCCGCGCAGAGGGCCGTCAATTGGGCGCGGTACTCCAGGCGCTCGGCCACGCGCCGCGGCGAGAAGCCCGAGCCCGCGAACAGGGCCGCCGCGCGCAGCGGGTGCTCCGAGATCGGCAGGAGCCGCGTGCGGTCGCACAGGTGGCCCTCCTCGTGGATCGCGGTGAGCTCCACGAGTTCGTCCAGGCTCACCTCGCGGCCCTGGGCCTCGCGCTCGGCGATCACGGAGAGCCGCATGCGGTCGGCCTCCCCCAGCAGGGCCTGGACGCTGCGGCGCTCCAGCTCCACGAGGTCGGGCCGCGTGGCGGGGGCCACGATGGAGAGGCCCCGGCTGGCCAGGGCCGCTTCCCGCCGCTCGCGGTTCTCGGCGCCGGCGAATTCCCGCGCCAGACGGGTCCAGACGTCGCGCTCGCGGCGCACGGCGTCGATGTCGATCCAATAGCCCTCGTGGAGGGCCGCGCCGGAAATCACGGCGCCCTCCCGCGCGGCCTTGGGCAGCACGTCCGAGCCCTCGCACCAGGCCACGGTCCCGCTCCACGGCGTGCCGAGGTGCTCACCCCGGCGAGTCTCCACCAGGGTCGCGGAAAGCACCGTGGCATCGGGCCCGTCACCGCCCAGCATCTCTCCCAGCAGCGCGAAACGGCCGATGCGCGCCATGGCGCGCGCAAAGCCGGGCACGATCTCACCCTCCTTGCCCAGGCCCTGGCGTTCGTCTTCCTTCGAGAAGCGGGGCCCCGGGTGCACCAGCTGCCCCAGGAACCCGTAGCGGTAGCGCGGACTCTCCTCGAATTCGCGGGCCAGCTCCCGCGCCAGCTTCTCGGGCGCGCGACTGCGCTCCCACAGGGCCTCCGCCCGGGCGACGAGCTGGGACAGGGCCTGCAGCAGCTCGTCCACGTGGGCGTCCTGCAGTTCGTCGGGCAGGCCGCGCTCCATGGGCCGAAAGCGCGAGGGCGCGTCCCCGGTCTGGCTGCCGGCGGCGAAGGGAGTGCGATCGGTGGTCACCAGGAGGCGGCGAATCGCGGCGAGCAGCTGCTGGCCCGTGGCGGCCCGGTCCTCCAGTTCCAGAGCGGAATCCAGATCGTGGGCCGCCAGGGCGCCAGCCACGGCGCGGGCCTCGCGGAACCAACCCGCGGCGATCAGGCTGTCGCCAAAGCTCGACAGGGTCCGGGCCGCGACGCGGCTCCCCCCGCCTTCGCCCGTCGCCACGGGACGCGGAGCGGCCTCCCCCAGGGAACGGGCGCTCTCCACCAGGGCCGAGAGCCGGAGGTCCCGCGGCAGGCCACGCTCGTCGAGCACCGGCGCGGGCAGGTCCGCGAGCCACTCCTCCACCCCCAGCTCGAACTGGCCCGCGGCAAAGCGCGCGGCGCGCAGCAGCGGTCCCGAGGCCAGGCGGCCGCTGCGGGGCTTCGAGGACCGCGCCAGGAGCCCCAGGGCCAAGGGCGAGGGCCGCTCCTCCAGCATCAGTTCGGCCCGCAGGCGGTCCCGGGCCGGCGTGCGCCGCGACGCCAGGGCCAGTTGCAGCTCCAGGGTCCCCGAGCCGTCGCCGATGCGCAGGAAGCGCAGTCGCGCCAGCAGGGCCTCCACCTCGGCGTCGGTCAGGTCCTCCTCGCGCAGGAGCTTCAGGGCGCGCTGCTCGCCCCGGCGACCCTCGGCCTGGAAGAACATCGAGAGCTCGATCTGCGCGGCCTGCACCGCCAGCTCGACCCGGTCCACGGGCGCGATTTCCGGCGAATCCAGGAGCGGCAGGAGCCGCGCCAGGGCCTCCCGGGGCTTGCCGCGGGAAAACTCGATGCGCGCGAGGCCGCTCTGGAAGTAGCCGTACTCGAAGGCGTCGCGTGCGTACTGGACCGCCCGTTGGCCGTGGCGAATCGCCGTGGCGGGATCCCCGTCGGCCGCCGCGGCCCAGGCCAGGCCGTGCCAGGCCCACGCCAGGGTGGGGTCCAACTGCACGGCGCGCTCGAAACGCCAGGCGCCGCTGCGGCCCTCCAGGCGGCCCGCGAGGTAGCAGACGCCGGGATCCATGGGATTCTCGGCCAACTCGGCGCGGTGTCGCGCCAGGGCCTGCACGCCGAGCAGATCGGCGCGGGCCAGTTCGTCGAGGAAGCGCCGCGGCGCCACCCAACCGGGCGCCAGATCCACGGCCCGCTGGGCGGCGAGACGGGCCTCGGCGGTGGCCGCGAGGGTGCCGCGGCGCCAGTGCTCCCGGGCGCGCTCATAGGCGGCCGAAGCTTCCGGCTCCACGCGGTTCACCGGCTTCCAGGCGCGGTCCGTCTGGCAGGCGCAGAGACAGACGAGCCCGAGGGCGAACAGGAGGCCCTGGACACGCCGCCAGAGGCGCGCCGGGGGACCGAACGCACCGAACGGACGGAGGCGCTCGCGGAGCGCGAGAACGGCGGCGGGCCCTCGGGCCACTCCTGGAACTCCCTGGTGCATCGTCACGGGGACGCTCTTTGTAGTCGCCGGGCCCCCCCGAGGGGGAGCCCGGCGGTCCTGGAAAACGGATCGGCTTGCGCCCTCCGCCCAGCGGAGCCAGACTGAAATCATGGGGGTCCGGCGGACGAAATTTCTCGGCCTGGGACTGGTTTTCCTGTGCGCGGCCGCGCACCCCACGGGGGCGCCGCTGCCCGCGCCGGGGCCGGTCGGCGCCGCGTCCCCGTCCGCGGCGGCCCAGGGCCGCCCGAAGGCCAAGGTCGCGGCCCCCACCCTGCAGCTCTTCGCGGGCAACCTGAAGGCCGCCCGGGCCCGCGCCGAGGAGCGCAACGTGCCCATCCTCGCCATTGCCGTGCTGGACGAGGAATCCGACAACGTGGCCGCGCGCACGGAGCTCATCGCCTCGCCGGAGATCGCCGCCCTGAGCGGCCGCTGCATCCTGTTCTTCTCCAATCACGGCACGCACCAGCAGCGCGAGATCCGCGAGACCGACGCCTCCGGCGCCGTCAAGACGCGCTCGGTGTGCGCCGACTTCGGCACGGCCAACTGCAAGGAGCACCAGCAGCACTGGGACGACATCTACAACGAGTACAACGAGGAGGGCGTGCTGCGCTGTCCCCAGGTGCTCGTGCTCGCGCCCGACGGCAAGCTGGAGGAGCGCCTCTCGCCGGGCCTCAAGCCCGAAGTGGCGTCGCTGGTGGAGGCGGCGGCCAAGCTGCAGGCCAAGCTGGGCCGCGGCCTGGACGAGGCGGCCCTCGCGGCCGTCAAGGACGCGGCGGTGCGCGCCTCCCGGGCCGAGCAGGACGGCCAGTGCGGCGCGGCCTGGCGCGCCTTCGCCGAGGTGCTCGCCATCACGCCCGACGGCGCCCGGGCCGAGGCCGCCAAGGCCGGACAGGCGCGCTGCGCCGAGTGGCTCGACAAGCGCCGCGCCGAGGCCGTGGCCCAGCTGGCCGTGGGCGACGGCCTCGCCGGCTACCTGGCCCTGGAGGAGTTGGCCCGCGACTGGACGGGCACGGCCCAGGCGGTGGAACTCACGCGCCTGATGAAGCAGGCCGAGAAGGAGCCCCGGGTGCGCGATGCGGTGGCCAAGAAACGCCGCGAGGACGAGGCCCAGGCCCTGTGGCTCGAGGCGCAGTCCCTGGGAGCCGCGAAGCAGCCCAAGGAGGCCGAGAAGAAGCTGCGGATCCTGCTGCGCAAGTTCGAAGGCACCGCCGCCTGGGAGCGGGCGGCCAAGGCGCGCCCGGATCTCGTGCCCCAGAAGACCGGCGGCTAGTCGCCGCTCGTCTGAAGCGCTAGCGCACGACCATGGCTTCGAGGACCGAGTCCTCGCCGCACTCGCGGTCGAGGCGCTCGGCGAAGCGCAGGCGCGACATGCGCAGCGCCAGGGACTCGCCGCGGCCGCCGTTGACGTTGCCGGTGATCACGCGCACCTGATCGATGCCGCCGGCATGGAAGCACTGCTCGAGCAGCTCGGGCCCGGCCTCCAGCAGGGCCCGGCGCACGCCGCGCTGCCACAGCCACTGGGCGATGTCGAACAGCCGCAGGTGATCGGGATCGTCCGAGTGCAGGCCGTGGATCTGGGCGCCCGCCTCTTCCAGGGCCCGGTGGCGCACGGCGTTGGCGCCGGCGCTGCACAGGAGGTGCACGGGACCCGCGCTCTCCCCCGCGGGGCAGGCCTGGAACAGTCGCGCGGAAACCGGAGTGCGCAGATGGGAGTCGAGCACCACGCGCATCGGCGGGCGGGAGAGGTCCCCCGGCGGCCGCACGGAGAGCCGCGGGTCGTCGGCGAGCACCGTGCCGATGCCCGTGATGATTGCCTCCACGCGGGAGCGCAACAGCTGCACCTCGTCGCGGGCCGCCTGCCCGCTGATCCAGCGGCCGCCGCCGAAGTGCTCGGGGGGCGAAAGCTGGCCCGAACGGGTCTGGGCCCACTTGGCGAGGATCCAGGGCCGCGGCCGCGAAAGGCGCTCGGGGGAGGTCCAATCGAGGAAGTAGGGCGACACGTCCACCAGGGGTGCGGCGCCCTGCAGGTGCTCGACCTCCAGGCCCGCGGAGCGCAAGAGTTCCAGTCCGCGCCCGCGGTGGCGCGGATCGGGATCCAGCTCCCCCACCACCACGCGCCGGATGCCGCTCTTCAGGATCGCGTCCGTGCAGGGCGGCGTCTTGCCGGTGGTGGAGCAGGGCTCCAGGGTCACCACCAGGGTGTCCCATTCGGCCTTGGGCACTCCGGCGAGCTCCGCCAGACGCAGCGCGTCGATTTCGGCGTGCTCCCGGCCCCACACGCGGTGGAAGCCCCGCGAAATCACTGCCCCGCCCGCCACGACGGCGGCGCCGACGCAGGGATTGGGGGCCACCTCGAAGCGAAACGCGCGGGCCGCGCCGGCCAACTCGGCCAGGATCTGGCGCAGGGCGGGTTCGGCCAACAGGGAGGATGCGGACGCCATGGGAGCCCCCCTTCATAGTCGGCCGGGAACCCTCGCGCAATCCAGGGGACTTTCCCCACGGCGCCGCCGAGGCGGTGTCGGGGGCTCCCGAGCCAACGGGGGCCCGCGGGGGCGCGCGGAACGCCACCAGATGTTTCACCCTCGCGTTCAGCGAGGGTTCGCCCGGGCCGGATCGAGGACGGGAGCAGGGATCACCGGGTCGCCTTCCCCGCGCCACGCCGGCCCCGTGGGGTGGCTTCCTGAAGCTCCGCCCGGTTGCGAACAACAACCCACTTCCCTCCGGCGCGCGCGGACAACAGACTCTTCGGCCACGATCGGACCGTCGGCCGATGCCCGCCACCCGGCGGAGCGGGCCGGCGCATCCTGCCCCCCACCCGCGACCGGCGACCCGCCGACCGTGGGGCCACACTCTCCCGTACCTCTCCCTCGCCCCCACGCCATGGCCAAGACTCCCATCCGCGTCGCCGTTACCGGAGCCGCAGGACAGATCGGTTACGCACTGCTTCCGCGCATCGCCTCCGGCGAGCTCTTCGGGCCCGACCAGCCGGTGATCCTGCAACTGATCGAAATCCCCGCCGAGAAGCCCATGGCGGCGCTCAAGGGCGTGGCCATGGAGTTGGAGGACTGCGCCTTCCCGACCCTGGCCGGGCTCGTGCTGACCAGCGACGTCAAGGTCGGCTTCAAGGACGTCCAGTGGGCCCTGCTGGTGGGTTCCAAGCCCCGCGGACCGGGCATGGAACGCAACGACCTGATCAAGGAAAACGGACCGATCTTCGTGGGTCAGGGCCGCGCCATCGCCGAGGTGGCCGCCCCCGACGTGCGCGTGGCCGTGGTCGGCAATCCGTGCAACACCAACGCGCTGATCGCCATGCACTCCGCCAAGGGCGTGCCCAAGGAACGCTTCAGCGCCATGACGCGCCTGGACCAGAACCGCGCCCAGTCCCAACTGGCCGGCAAGGCCGGCGTGCACACCACGGCGGTCACCAACACGCTGATCTGGGGCAACCACAGCGCGACCCAGGTTCCCGATTACACGAACACGAAGATCAACGGCAAGCCGGCGCACCACGTGATCACGGACGAGGCCTGGCTCAAGGGCGATTTCTTCAAGACCGTCCAGCAACGCGGCGCCGCGATCATCGCGGCACGCGGTTCGTCGTCGGCCATGTCGGCGGCCAGCGCCCTGATCGACCACGTGCGCGACCTCTCGCGCCCGACGCCCGCCGGCTCCTGGGATTCGGTGTGCGTGGTCTCGGACGGCAGCTACGGCGTGCCCGCCGGCCTGATCAGCTCGTTCCCGATCCGGAGCGACGGCAAGGGCGGCTGGAGCATCGTCCAGGGCCTGGAGCTCTCGGCCTTCATCAAAGAGAAGCTCGGCGCCACCGTGAAGGAACTCGAAGGCGAGCGCACGGTGGTGGCCGACCTGCTCAAGTAGCCTCGATCCGCGGCCGGGCGAGGGCAGCAAGCCTCACTCGGCCGCGGCGGCCTGGTTCACGAGGCTGCCCCCGAGCCCATAGGCGCTCGCCTCCTCGATCTTGACGCGGAGCTCCGTGCCGAGCGAGGACGCTTCCGCCTTCAGGCTGACCGGCACGCCCGTGCGCGTGCGGCCGCGCACCGTGCCTGGGCGCTTCACGGAGAGTTCCTCGACGAAGACCCGGTGCTCGCGGCCGATCTCGCGGCGCAGGCGCGCGGCCTGCACGCTTTCGCTGGCGCAGAGGAGGCGCTGATTGCGCTCCTGCTTCACCTCGGCCGGCACGTCGTCACGGAGCTCGTCGGCGGCGCGCGTCGACGGCCGCGGGTCGTACTTGAACACGTAGTTGACGCTGAACTCCTGCTCGGCGAGCACGCTCTCGCACTGCGCGTAGTCCTCCTCGGTCTCGCCGGGAAAGCCCACGATCCAATCCGATCCCAGTTCCAGGTCGGGCACGATCTCGCGCAGCATCGCCGCCCGGCGCCGGTACAGGTCCACCGTGTAGCCGCGCTTCATGGCCTTGAGGATCCGGTCGGAGCCGTGCTGGGCCGGCAAGGGCAGGAATCGCTCCACTTTGTCGCAGTCGCGGATCGCCAGGGCGAGCGCGCGCGTCGCGTAGGCCGCGTGGGCCGTGATCATGCGGATGCGCGCGAGCCCCTCGATCTCCTGCAGGCGATACAGGAGATCCGCGAGGCTCGCGCGGCCCTGGCGCCCGCGGTGCACGGGCTCGTCGCCCTGGGGCGCGGGCAGGTCTTCGCCGTAGCTGTTCACCGTCTGGCCGAGCAGCGTGATCACCTGGGCACCGTGCTCCACCATCCAGCGCGCCTCGCGCACGAGGTCCTCTATCGGCCGGCTCTGCACGCGGCCGCGCACGCTCGGCACAATGCAGAACGTGCAGTTGAGGTCGCAGCCGCGCATCACGGCCAGGAAGCCCGTCCGGCCGCCGGTGTAGGGCTCGCCCTCCCGTTCGACCGACACATGGCCGTCGCCCGTGGCCACCACGCGCGCCCGGCCGCCCTGCTCGGCGCGCCTGGCGCGGATTTCATCCACGAGCTCCGGCAGATGCTGGAACTGGCGCGTGCCGCAGACGATGTCCACGTGCTTCGCCCGTCGAAAGAGCTCGCCCTCGACGCGCTCCGCCATGCAGCCCATCACGCCGATCACGAGCTCGGGCCGGGCCGCCTTGGCGCGTTGGATCTCCCCCAGCCAGGAGTAGGCGCGTTCCTCGGCGTGGTCGCGCACGGAGCAGGTGTTGAACAGGATCACGTCCGCATCGTCGGCCGACTCCGTGGTCACGTAGCCGCGGCGGCGAAAGCGACCCTCGGCCAGGAGCGAGTCGTACTTGTTCATCTGGCAACCGAAGGTCACCACATGGACGCGCGGCGCCCCCTGCGGGGCCCCCTGGCCGTCGAGGGCCCTGGACTGGAAGCGGGTCAGGCTCATGGGAGGATCCCGTACATTACACTGCGCCCCATGGAACGAAGCCTCCAGGACGAGTATGCGCCCCACAATGCCTGCTTCGGTTGCGGGCCGGCGAATCAGCTGGGCCTGCGGCTGAAGAGCCTCGTCTCCCCCGACTGGGCGACCACCGGCCTCGTAGTTTGCGACTGGACCCCCTCCCCCCACCACGAGGCGTTCACCGGCATGCTGAACGGCGGGATCATCGGCGCGCTGCTGGACTGCCACAGCAACTGGACCGCGGCCTATCACCTGATGCGCGCGGCGGGGGCAAGCACCCCGCCCTGCACCGTGACCTCGGATTTCCACGTCAAGCTCAAGCGCCCCACGCCGTCGGGCGCCCCCGTGCGCCTTTCGGCCCGCGTGGTGGAGGCCAAGGAGGACCGGGCCACCGTGGAGGCCACACTGTCCTCCGGCGGAGTCGTCACGGCCACCTGCCGGGGACTGTTCGTGGCCGTGCGCGAGGGCCACCCGGCCTTTCACCGCTGGTAGTCCCGCCCGGGGAGGCTCTCCGGGGAGGCTCCCGGGGGACTTTCCGGGGGGCCCGGGCCAGATCCGGGACGGCCCGGGACGGCCCGCCAGGTCCACGCCGGAGGTCTGGCACGGAGCTTGCCTGAAGGAACTCCGGCCGCGTCACGGCGGCCTTGTTCCACAAGGAGAGCCCCATGAATCCGCGCCCCCTCGCCTGGTTCGCTCCGGCCCTGCTCGCCCTGGCACCCGCCTGCATCTACGTCGACGACGACGACTACCACGACCCGTACATCGAGGAGGCGGAACCCAACGACGTCCATTGGAGCGCCATGGACCTGGGGACCCTGGGCGTCGGCGAGCGCCTCCTGTTGCGCGGCAACGTGACCGACTCGGGCTTCGATCGCTTCGACGGATTCGCCTTCCGCTCCGCCGTGCCGATGGACGTGGAATTCCTGCTGTACGCGGAGGATCCCCACGACGACTTCGACCTCGAGTTGTTCGACCCCTACACGCTGCACACCGTCGCGGTCTGGCAGTCGGCCGACAATCCCGAGAGCGGGTTCTTCAGCGTCTGGAACTCGGGCTTCGAGTTCCACCTGGTGGTGAGCTCCTTCCATGGCGCGGGCAACTACACCCTGGAGGTGCGCGGCACGGGTCTGGGCTGGGGCGGCGACGGCGTCGAGGCCGCGGCGTCCCCAAGCTCGGGTGAAGCAGGCTCGCGCGGCGCTCCGGCGGGCCTCAGCGCCACGGGCCGCGGCCTGCGGGAGGAGGCTCTGCGCCCGGCGGTGGACTGGGCTCCCTATGGAGCGCCGCGGCAAGCCGAGGTCCCCCAGGAGGAGGCGGGCCTGCCCTGGGTGGGCGTGACCCTGCTGACCCTCGACCCGGGGACGGGCAAGGTCCTGGGCCTGGAGCGCCGGCGCCTGCCGCGGGCCCTGCTCGCGCCCCGCGAGGACTAGAGTCCTGCCCCCGAGGTTCCCCCGCGAACCTCGGGGGCTGCAAAAAGGGGGAAGAAGCCCCCCGGGGCCGCGTCCAAGGGGCGCCATGAAGATCGTGCTCCTCACCACGGCCCTGGCGGGCAGTGTGATGTCCCTGGTGGGCTGGCTGGCCCTGGGTTCGCCCGCCGCGGCGGGTTCCGCGGACCTGCAAACGCTCTGGTATCCGAACGGTCAGGTGCAGGCCAAGGCCGCCCTGGAGGACGGCGTGCGCCAGGGCCCGGCGTCGGAGTGGTACGCGAGCGGCCAGCAACGCTGCTCCGGCGAATACCGCGAGGGCCTGCGCGAGGGCCCCTGGGTGTTCTTCGCCGAGGACGGCACGCCCGATCCCGCGCGCAGCGGCCAGTACGTGGCGGGCCTGCGCGTCTCTCCCTGAGCCGCGCCCGGCCATCAGGCCCGATAGTGGTAGACGCCGGACTGTCCGGCGGTCTCCTCCACGGCCAGGCGCAGCTGGTGGACCACGAGCTCGGGAAAGCGTGCCGAGAGGCGCCGTTGCAGCTCGCGGCCGAGCCAGGTGGCGAGATTTTCCGAGCTCGTGTTGTTGATCGGCAGGACGATCAAATCCTTGGTCGGCGCCGCGTAGTAGCGATCGAGGTAGCGCACCTCGCACACGCCGTCCCCGCGGTCGTTCCAGCGCAGCACCGGGTGTTCTCCCGGCACGAGCCAGTGCTCGTCGAGCTCATCGACCATCTCACGCACCACCGGCTTGACCTGCTTGAAATCCAGCACGAGCCCATGTCGGGAGAGCTCGGCCGCGATCTCGACGAACACGCGGTAGTTGTGGCCGTGCAGACGTTCCGCGCTCCCGTCGGGAAAGATCAGGAAGTGGGCGGCGGAGAACTTGAAGTACTCCTTGTAGATGTCGATCGACCAGCTCTCCATGGGAACCGCGAGGACTAGGCCGGCGTGCGGCGAGCCTCGGGCCAGGGACTTTGGGGCTCGCTCCCCCCGCTGACAAGGGGGAATCCGCGGCCAGGGGGGGCGCCCCACGTCCTGGTGCCGGCCGTCGCCGAGGGTGCGCGGGATGCGCGGGCCTGGGCCACGCTCGACGCCCCCGCGGCCGATCTGCCGCGGCCGGCCCCGCCGCGAAGTTCCTGGGGACCACGGCGCGGGCCGGGACCCGTTCCCGTGCCCGCGCGGGCCCGCGGCGGGGCCGTTCTCCAGGCGGGAGCGGGGTTGTGACGATGGTCTCTCCCGCACCCGGCCAAGGCCCCTCCCGCGACGCTTCCCTCCCCAGCGCTCCCCGGGACCCCGCCAGCGCCCAGGCACCCCATGCAGCCGCCCACCCCTCCCCGTGGCGCCTTCACCCTGCCCGAATTCGGCGTGCTGGTGCTCATTCTCGCCATGCTGGCCGGAGTCCTGGTTCCCCGGGTCTCCGATCGCCTGGCCGTCTCCCGTGACACACTCCGGATCTCAGAGCTGCGCGAGTTGCGGGAGGCCGTGGAGCGCTTCCGCGCGGAGCAGGGCCGCTATCCGCGCGCCAACGCGCCCGCGGGCGGCGACGGCTACGTCCGGAGCACGGATGGGGACTTCCTGGGGGAACTGGTGCGAGCGGGCTACTTGCAAGAACCCGCGCGCGATCCGCTCAATCGCGGTGCCTACTACCTGGGCTACGGCCTGTTCGAGGCGGGCACCGAGGGCTGCAAGGGTTCGACGCCCTTCTATGTGCTCGGAGTCCACCGGTTCGAGAACGAACGGTTCGCCGAGAATCACCCGGGCTACTTCCGCTGCGCCCGCAAGGACTGGAACGCGGACTTCGAGCACGTCACCGGAGGCGGGGCTTCGATCCACTGAGCCCCGCGCGGGGCGGAGAACGGGGGATTCCGCGCCGCGCCGCGCGGGACGGGGCCCCGGCCTCCCATCGCCTGTCGGTTGAGCTACAGTCCCAGGCCATGGATGCCTCCACCAAGATCGTGCGGCCGAAGGCACTGGGCTTCGAGTTCGAGGTGCTCGCCGACGACGCCATCATCGGGCCCGCCATCGAGCGCGGTTCCTGGGCCGACCACGAGACCTACCTGTTTCGCGCCCATGTGCGCCCGGGGATGAAGGTCGTCGACCTGGGGGCCAACATCGGCTGGTTCGCGGTCCAGGGCGTGCTCGCCGGGGCCGAGGTCCATGCCTTCGAGCCCGTGCCGGCCATCGCCGACGTGTGCGAGCGGAACCTGCGCCGGGCGGAGGCCCACGGAGGAGGCCGCGGCATCCTGCACCGGGTGGCCGCCAGCGATCACGCGGGCCGCGCCACGATCCTGCTGGCCGCGAAGAACCACGGCGACAATCGCGTGGTCGAGGGCGGTGAGAAACCGCGCGACCTGGCCGGCGCCGAGGAGATCTCGATCGAGCTCGCGCGCGTCGACGAGCGTGTCCAGGGGCCCGTGGGCTTCCTCAAGATCGGCACCCAGGGCAGCGAATTTCTGGCCTTGCAGGGCGCGCGGGAGCTGCTCGCCGCCTCGCCCAGGCTCGCCATGCTGATGGAGTTCTGGCCCCCATACGCCCTGCGCGGGGCGAAACCCGAGCAGTTGCTGGAGTTCCTGTTCCAGCAGGGCTTCACCATCGGCAAGGCCACCGAGGCGCCCTACCCCATGAGCGCGGCGCGCATCCTGAAGCAGACCCTGGCGCGGGATCCCGTGCGCGGCGGCATCGACCTGTACCTGACGCGCGGCGTGCCCTTCCACGTCGAGAGCCCGAAGAACCGCCTGCGGGCCTTCGTGCGCAGCCTCAAGGAGCCTTGATCTCGAAGCGCGCGATCCACAGGTCGCGCAGGTACGGCGCCTGGGCACGCCAGGCCCTGAGCACCAGTCCCGCCTCGCCGGCCTCGCGCCTCAATTCCCCCAGGGTCTGGCTGTGGCGCGCGCTGTCACCCGCCAGCAGGCGCCGCAGGTGGTGCGCGCTCACCGGATGGAACCAGGTGAGCACCACGAAGCGACGGGAGACCCGCGCCAGCTCGCGGAGCACCGCCACGCGCGCGGCCCGTGTGGGCAGGTGGTGCAAAAAGCGGAAGCAGACCGCCCCGTCCACGGAGCGATCGGCCAGGGGCAGATGCTCGATCTCGGCCTGCAGTCCGCGGCCGCCCGCGCCCCGCGCCTCGCGCACCATGTCGGGGGAGATGTCCACCGACACGGGGCTCCCGCCCCGCGACTGGAGCAGCTCGCCCATGCGGCCCAGGCCGCAGGGCACGTCGAGCACCGCGCCCTCGAGACGCTCCGGGAGCATTTGGGACAGCAGGCGCTGCTCGACCCCGTGGCGGGCCAGCGAACGCTCGCGGTAGCGCTCCACGGGCAGGGAACCCAAGTAGCGGGTGCGCGCCGGGTAACCCCCGCGGCCCGGCCCAGGTCCACCGTCGTCGCTGGAAAAACCCTGCGCGGGGCCCTCGGAACGGGAGGCGGCCCTCCTGTCCACGGGGGCGAGCTTCTTGCGGCGCCGCACCACCTCGGCCGCTCTCGATGCGGCTCTCCAGAGGCCCGCGCCGCCGCCGGGGGCCGCCAGGGCGAGCTCCCGGGCGCTGGCGCCGGGGATCGTCGCCACGAGTCCCGCCGCGTGGCGCACGAAGAGCTCCAGGGCCGAACGCCTGGGCCGCGTCTCGACCCGCGGCAGGTCCACGAGGGCGAAGGAACCGAGGTCGGGCTCGCCCGCGCCGCGGCGCAGGAACAGGTGCTTGGCGTAGAGGTCGGGCACGGCCACCTTGCGCTCGGACAGGCCGCGCAGCAGGGCCCGCAGGGCCGGGGAGATGCGCGACCAGGCGACGCTCTCGATCGGGTCGTAGCCCACGAGCTCCTCGGTGACCAGGAAGCTCTCGCGTTCGACGCCGAGGGCGCTGGTGGCCTCGCCCGAGAGGATCACCCGCGCGGTGGAGAGCCCCACGGACTCGAGGGCCCGGGTGGCCTGCTCCTCGCGCGCGGCGGCGGAGCGGGGCAGGCGCACGTGCAGCAGTTCCTCCAGCCATTCGCCCCGGCGCGAGCCGCGGCGGTACTTGGCGAACAGCGCGCGAGCCTCGCCGGGCACGGCGCGCACCCAGCGGTCGGGCTTGCGGTTGACCACCACGCCGCCCAGTTCCTCGCCGCGCCAGCGCTCCAGGTCCAGGAGGCCCACGCGCTCCAGCTCGGGCAGGCTCTCCGTGCGCGCCCGCAGCTCGCCTCCGGCGAAGGAGACGCGCGACCAGCCCTCGCGCTCGGGCATCGGTTGGAAGTCAGAGAGACGGAAGGCCATGGCGCGCATCCGGCCCCATGATCGCCCAGGAAGGAACCGGCTGGCAAGGGAGCTTGCATCCCACCCCCGCGGGGCTTCAATGCAGTCCCATGAAAGACAACGGACTGGTCGACTTTCACCTGCACCTGTTCTCCCGCGTCTATTTCGAGACCTTGGCGGCGCTCTCGCCCCAGCCGGGGAGCGTCCCCGAACGCCTGGCGGAGGTGGAACGGCGCCTCTCGATCCAGATTCCGCCGCCGGACCTCCGCGCCCACGTGGAGCGCTGGCTCGCCGAATTCGACCTCCACGGGGTCGAACGGGCGGCCGCCTTCGCCAGCGTGCCGGAGGAGATCCCCGCGCTGGCACAAGCGCGCGAACTCTCGGGCGGGCGGCTCGTGCCCTTCGCCCTGGTGCAACCCGCCAAGCCCGAGAGCGCCGGCCGGGTGGAAGCCCTGCTGGCCCAGCAGGGCTTCGGGGGCGTGTTGCTCTTTCCCGCGCTGCACCACTACCGGGTCAGCGATCCCGCCTGCGCCGCCCTGTTCCAGACCCTGAATCGCCAGCGCGCCGTGGCCTTCGTCCATTGCGGCGAGTGGATCGTCAAGCTGCGGGACTTCCTCGGCATCGCCCGCACCCAGGACGCGCGCTTCGCCGACCCGACCGACGTGGCTCCGGTGGCCCTGGCGAACCCGGAAGCCACCTTCGTGATCCCCCACTTCGGCGGCGGACGATTCGAGGAGACCCTGGCCCTGGGCGCGCGCTGCCCGAACGTGGTGGTGGACACCTCGTCCTCCAACTCCTGGGCGGCCGCCGCGGGGCTCGACCTGAAGCAGGTCTTCGCCCGGGCACTTTCGGTCTTCGGGCACGAGCGCATCCTGTTCGGCACCGACTCGACCACCTTTCCCAAGGGCTGGCAGCGCGCGCGCCTGGACGAGCAACGTGCGGTCCTCGAGGAGTTGGGAGTCAGCGCCGCCGGTCGGGCCGCGATCCTGGGCGGCAACGCGCGGCGCATCCTGGCCCGCAGGTGCTGATCACGGTCCGGGGACGCGCGTCCCGCGGATCCTCGCGGGCGCCCCCCCGAACCGTCGGCGGGATTCCGGGACCCTCACTGGGAGCGCGTCTCGCCCGGGAGCGCCTCGACCAGGCCCCACTCGCTCCGCACCCGGGCGGCACCTTCGAGGTCACCGGCGCCTTCGAGCAAGGCGGCCAACCGCGTGCCCGCTTCGCGCGTCTCCTGGCCGGGAGCCCCGGGGCTCTTGCGCCAGATGGCCAGGGCCTCCGACAGGAAGCGCTGGGCTTCCTCTGGCCGAGCGGACCGATCGGCGACGTCGCCCAGCAGGAACAGCGTGCGGGCGAGGCTCCCGTGGGCAGGTCCCAGGAGCTTGCGCTGCATGGCCTCGGCCTCGCGCAAGCGCAGTTCCGCGGCGGGCAGGTCGCCCGCCGCGGCCAGGATCTCCCCCAGTTGACTCAAGCTGCGCGCAATGTCCGGATGCTCGACGCCCAGCAGCTCTCGACGCATGGAAAGCCCCTCCAGGGCCAGGGCGCGGGCTTCGGTCCAATCGTGCTGGCGCAATCGCACCGAGCCCAGGGAGGCCAGGCAACTGGCCAGCTGGGGATGGGCGGGCCCCAACTCCGCGCGGAAGATCGACAGGGCCTCGCGCACGTTCGCCTCGGCCTGCTCGAGGTCTCCGCGCGCCAGGAGCGTGGCGCCCAGGCTGCCCTGGGTCGAGGCCACGGCCACATCGCGCTCGCCCAGGAGTTCGCGGCGCAGTTCCAGGGCCCGGCGCAGTTCCTGCTCGGATTCCTCGAACCGGCCCATACCGCGCAACAGGACGCCCAGGTTGTTCCTGGCACGGGCCACTTCGACGCTGCGATCGCCGAAGTGGGCCACGCGGATCTCGAGCGCCTCGCGCATGGCCGATGCAGCGCCTTCGTTGTCGCCCCGATTCTCCAGCAAGTTGGCCAGGTTGGAGAGATTGGACGCCAGGCTCGGATGCCGGTCGCCGAGGCCCTCGCGCGTCAGGGCCACGGCCTCCCGCAGCACCGGCTCGGCTTCGGCGTACCGGCCCAGACTCGTCAGGGCGCGGCCCAGGTTCGAAAGGCTCGGCGCGCGGGCGTGATCGTGCTCCTCGCGCAGCTCGCGTTCGATCGCCACCGCCTCGCGCAACTCGCTCTCGGCGTCCGCGTAGCGACCCTCCTCGAGGGAGGCATGGCCCAGGTTGTTCAGCATCCGGGCCGTCTGGGAACTCTGCGGCCCCAGGTGCTCCCTGGCGAGCTCCAACGCCCGCCGACCCAGCGCCCGTGCCTCGGCGCGGTCTTCGGGGGCTTCGAAGGTCATCGCCAGGTTCCCGAGGCAGGTGATCAGCGCCCGAGGATCGGGAGGCGCCGCGCTCTCGAGCAGCACCAGGGCCGCGCGCAGGTCCGCCTCGGCCGGCTCCAAGAGGCGCAGGTGCCGGCGCAGGTCGCCCCGCAGGACCAGGAGGTCGGAGCGGCCCGACGTGGCGGCGGATTCCCCGGAAAGGCGCTCGAGCAGGTCCGTGCACTGCGACTCGGCCCGGGCCCATTCGCCCCGGTCGTGGAGCAGGGCGATCCACTCCATGGCCAAGGCGAGGGAGGCCTCGTCCTGGGACCTCAGGGCTTCGGGCTGAAGCTCGAGGGCGCGCGCGATGTGGGGCTCGGCTTTGTCCAGCAGGCCCAGCTCGCGGTAGGCGCGCCCGAGGATCTGGCGGATCGAGGCCTCCACCTCCGGCTCGGCACCGGCCTCGGCATCCAGCCGCCCATCGAATTCGTCCAGGAGCTGCCGCAAGGTGTAGTCCTTGTCCTTGACGTCGTGGGGACTCGCGCCCGCCAGCATTTCGCGGGTCAGCTTCAGCACGGCGTTGGCCCGGCGCGCTTCCTTCTCGGCCCGGGCCTGGCGGACCTCGGCCTTGCCGCGCTGCAGCACGGCCTCGCGGTAGCCCGAGCGAGCCAGGGCCAGGCCCGTGCAGAGCGAGGCGAAGACCGCCAGGGCCCCGGCGACCGCGATGCGGTTGCGTGCCACGAACTTGGAGAGCCGGTAGCCCGCCGTCGCCGGCCGGGCGACGATCGGCAGGCCCTCCAGGTAGCGGCGCAGGTCCAGTTCCAGGGCCTCCACCGAGGCGTAGCGTCGGGCCGGATCCTGGGCCAGCGCGGTCAAGGTGATCGTGTCGAGGTCGCCGCGCAAGTCCCGGCCCCGCTGCCCCGACGGCGGCGCTGCTCCGGTGTGGACCAGGCGCACGCGCGTGCTCGGCCGCTCCGGGTCCGCGCGACGCTCGACGCTCACGCCGCTCTGGGGATTCACTCCGGTCAAGAGCTCGTAGAGCACGACGCCGAGCGAGTAGACATCGGTCGCGGTGGTCACGACCTCGCCCTTGAGATGCTCGGGTGAGGCGTAGTCCGGCGTCAGGCGGCGTTGCTGGGCCTCGGTCCTGGTGGCGGTGGAAACGGAATCCGCGCCGAGCAGCTTGGCGATCCCGAAGTCGAGGAGTTTCGGCGTGCCCTGGCCGTCGACGAGGATGTTGGAGGGCTTGAGGTCCCGGTGGACGATCAGGCGTTGGTGCGCGTGGCGCACGGCCTCGGTGACGCGCACGAACAACTCGACGCGGGCCCGAATCGAGAGCCGCTGCGCCTCGCACCAGGCATCGATCGGGAGCCCCTCGACGTACTCCATGGCGAGCCAGGGCAGGCCGTCCTCGGTGGTGCCGCCGTCCTGCAGCCGCGCGATGCTCGGGTGCTCCAGGCCGGCGAGCAGCGCGCGCTCGCGCCGGAACTGGCGCAGGATGTCCTCGGTGTCCATGCCGCGCTTGATCAGCTTCAGCGCCACGCGCTGTTCGAAATCCGCTGCGCTGCGGCGCGCCAGGTACACGACGCCCATGCCCCCCGATCCGATCTGGCGCTCGAGGGTGTAGGGGCCGACGCGGCGGCCGAGGTTCGGATCGCCGAGGGCGCTCGCGAGCTCGCCGGCCGCCGGAGGCTTGAGTTCGCGGCCCGACGCATCCACGCCCAGCAGGCTTTCGACTTCGCGGCGCAGATCCTGTTCCGCACCGCATTCGCGCTCGAGGAGCGCGGCACGCTCGGCGCCCTCGAGTTCCAAGGCCGCCTCGAGGATCCAGCGCACGCGGGCCCAGCGAGTGCTGTTCATGATGCCTCGAGTCTAGCCCGCCGCGGCGAGCTTGCCTGCGGTCGAAGTCGCAGGGATGATGGCCCACGGCCATGGAACCAGAACCCAGAGGCGCCGGCGCGGCGACGCTGCTCTTGCAACGCATGGCCGACGGCGATCAGACGGCCGCCCAAGACCTGCTGGCGCTCTTGTACGCCGAGCTGCACGGACTCGCCGAGCGGGCCATGGCCGGCCGCCGCAACGAAACGCTGCAGCCGACCGCGCTGGTCAACGAGGCCTGCCTGAAACTCCTGGGCTCCGGTGCCCAGGAGTGGGCCAGTCGCGCTCACTTCCTGGGGGTGGCCTCCAAGGCCATGCGCAGCATCCTCGTGGACTACGCGCGCAAGCGCGGCGCCGCCAAGCGCGGAGGACAGCGCGAGCAGCTTCCGGTGGAGGCCCTGCTCGAACTCTACGAGCGCGAGACGCCCGACCTGGTCGAACTGGACGACGCCCTGTCGCGGCTGTTCGAACAGGACGAGCAGCTGGGCCGAATCGTCGAGCTGCGCTTCTTCGGCGGGCTGTCCGTCGAAGAGGCGGCCCGGGTCCTGGGGGTCTCGGTGCCGACGATCGTGCGTGGCTGGCATGTGGCGCGACTTTGGCTGCAGCGTGAGCTGGGCGGCTAGGGGCCCCTAAGGCCTTGGCCGCGGGCGGGGGGCACCGCGGGGCTTCCCCCAGATCACGCGAAGGGAGGGCGGCGGAGATCACGGCTCCTGCCCGGAGGCCCCTGCGGTGGCCTACGGCGGACGGCGGGGCGGGCCGCCGGGGCGGGCCTGGGCGGAAGTTCCCGCCTGCCCTGATCTCCCCCGGCCAGGAAGCACGTGTTCTCCCTGGCGGGGCCTTCCCGCCTCGATTCCGGCCCGGTCCTCCCCCCGAGGTCCGCCCTCCGCCCATCCGCCCATCCGCCCATCCGCCCCCCCCCCTGCCCCCCTGCCCCCCTGCCCCCCTGCCCCTCCACCGCACCATGCGCTCACCGACCCTCTCCTTTGTTTCCCGATGGCTCCGGGCCGGCTCGGCCCTGCTCTTCCTGGCGCTCCTCGCCGGCCCGACGCGCGGCGGCGAGACCCTGTACGCCACGGGAGGCGGCAACCTGAGCGCCATCTACACCCTCGACACGGCCACCGGGGCCTCCACCCACGTGTGGGACCTGCCGAACATCTACGCCTACGCGGGGGGCCTCGTGTACGACCGGGCCAGCGACTCCTTCTTCCTGATCGGCTCGACGGTTTCGAATTCCGAGAGCCGTCTCTTCCAGGTGAGCCGCACCACCGGCGTGATCACCGCCTTTCCGCCCATGGGTCCCACGTTGAACCTCTCCAGCAGCGCGGGATTGGCGATGCACCCCACCACCGGCGTGCTCTACGCCAGCGGCCGGAACGGCTTCCAGAGTTCAGCGCTGTTCACCATCGACAAAAACACCGGCGTTCCGACGCTGATCGGCCAGTGCGGCGGCCAGTGCTGCGTCGCGCCCTTCGGCTTCAACATCAACGGACTGGGATTCAGGAGCGACGGCGTCCTGTTCGCCAACGGGTTCGCGCTCACCGACGTGCCCGTCAACGGCGCCTACTCGCAGTTGTTCACGATCGACCTCGGAACCGGACTGGCGACGCACGTGGGTCCCCACGGGATCAACGTCGGCCGCCAGCTCGCCTACTCGGACCTGGCCTTCGGCGCCGATGGAACCCTCTACAGCATGGGTTCCACAAGCCCCTCGACGAACGGGCTGTACACGGTCGATCCCCTGACGGGCGCCGCGAGCGTGATCGGCAACATGACCCACTCGCTGGGCAGCGACGGCGGCTTGACCTTCGTGCCCGACGGCGTGCCGACCCCCTACTGCACGGCCAAGGTCAACAGCCTGGGCTGCACGCCGGGGATCTCGGGCGCGGGCCTTTCCAGCGCCGGCGCGGGCTCGGGCTTCGTGATCACCGGCTCCAACGTGATCAACAACAAGCCCGGTCTCCTGCTCTACACGAACGGCGGCAAGGCGGCCGTGCCCTTCGCCGGCGGGCTGCTCTGCATCGGCACGCCCGTGCGCCGCACGATCGGCCTGACGTCGGGCGGCAACCCTCCGCCGAACGACTGCTCCGGCGTCTACTCGATCGACCTGAATGCCTTCGCCGTGGGCGCCCTGGGCGGCACGCCGCAGGCGTTCCTCACGCTTCCCGGCACGGTGGTCAACGCCCAGTTCTGGGGGCGCGACTCGGGCTTCGCCGCCCCGGACAACGCGAGCCTCTCGAACGCCCTGCAGTTCGAAATCGGGATCTGAGAACCGGGTCGGCGGGCACGGCCAGTGCCCGCCGACGCGCCGCCCGCGTCAGTTCGGCACGGCGGCGGGGTTGGCCCCCAGCACCCGCGGCGCCTGGCCGCGCAGCACGGAATTGTCGTTGAACAACTTGGACTGGTCGATCACCGGGGTGGCGAGCAGCGCCGCCACGTCGATCTGGCCCGACTGCGCGTAGGCGTCGAGCGCGTTCTGCCAGGTGGCGCGCCGCACCCACTCGGGGTCGATGCCCTTCGCCAGCATCAGCGCCGCCGTGCGCGGCACGGACAGGGGATCGGAAACGCCCCAGTCGGCGGAGCTGTCGACGATCAGGCGCTCGGGCCCGTACTTGCGCAGGATCTCCACCATGCGCTCGGAGCCCATCTTGGTGAAGGGGTAGATCGTGAACGCGGCCCAGGCGCCGGCGTCGAGCACGTCCTGCACGGTCTCCTCGTTGTTGTGGTCGATCACGAGCTTCGACATCGGCACGCCGCACTCGCGCGCCACTTCGATCGAGCGCTGGATGCCGCGCTTCTTGTCGCGGTGGGGCGAGTGCACCATGACCACCATGTCGTGCTTGGCGGCGAAGTCGAGCTGCCACTGGTAGGCCCTCTCCTCGGCCGCCGTGATCTCGTCGTAGCCGATCTCCCCCACCGCCACCACGCCCTCCTTGAGGGCGAAGCGCGGCACGAGTTCGAGCACGTCCTTGGCCAGGGCCTCGTTGTTGGCTTCCTTGCTGTTGAGCCCGATGGCGCAGAAGTGCGCGATGCCGAACTGCGAGCAGCGAAAGCGCTCCCAGCCCACGAGGCTGGCGAAGTAGTCGACGAAGCTGCCCAGCGTCGTGCGCGGCTGCCCCAGCCAGAAGGCCGGCTCCACCACCGCGCGCACGCCGGCGGCGGCCATGCTCTCGAAGTCGTCGGTGGTGCGCGAGGTGCAGTGAATGTGGGGATCGAAGAAGCGCGCGCTGGACACGTCAAACCACCTTGGGCACGGGGCCGTCGAAGGCACGGAAGGAAAGCTGGGTCACCGCGCCGCGCAGGGCCTCGCGCAGGGCGGCTTGGACAACGGGATCGCGTTCGCGCTCGGCCTTCTCCGGGAGCCGCGCGCGGGCCTTCGCGGCGGCGTCCAGGCGGCCGAAGGCCAGCGCGGCACAGGCGCGGCCCGCCTGGGTGCCGGCGCCGAACTCGCGCTCCAGGGCCTGGAGCCCGCGCTCCTGTGCGTGGGGTCCGAGCACCATCCACAGCTGCGGATTCACGGGGCGGCCCGCGGAGTGACGCTCCAGGGCCAGGTCCAGGGCCATGCGGGCGAGCTCGGCGTCCAGTCGCGCGTCGAGGCCGTGCACGCGCCACAGGGGCGCCTCGACAAACAGGGCCTTGATCACGCACTGCCGCCAAGCCACGGCGTCGAACCAGCGCGCCGGGTAGGGCGTGTCGCACACGGTGCTCTCGAACAGGGCGCGGATGTTCGAGCGCGCTCCCTCGGCCGCCCGGTGTGCGAAGCGCGCCGGATCGGGGAGCAGGGCCAGGCTCTTGTAGAGCGCGCAACCCTCGCCGAGGTCGGCGTAGGGGAAGGCGCCTTCCAGGGCGCGCTCGAAGCCCGGCAGGGAGGAACGGGCGAGCACCAGGTCCACCCGCGCGGTCTCGCGCAGATTCCAGCGCTCGGGGTTCCAGCCGGGGAGCGCCGCGGCGGCGGCCGCCGACTCCTCGACCGTGATCGCCAGGGGGAGGGCGGGCACGTGCCGCGAGGAGAGCGAGATCAGGCCCGCGAAACGGACCTCGTCACAGCCCGCGGCGATTTCCGCCCTGGCCCCGGCCAGAAAATCCCGGCCCGCGGCGGTGAGCCGCCGCTCCAGGACGCCTTGGATCCAGGCACTGGTGCTCGTCATCCCGGACATTGTGACGCTGCCGCGGCGGTTTGCACCTGCGCGGGGCGGAACCGCGGCACCCCCGCCCCGCCGGAGGGCGTCGAGGGCCCCGGCGGGGGGCGGCGCTCCCGTCAGCGTTCTACTTCTTGGTCGCCGCGGGGGGCTTGACCGTGCCCGGGGCGGCCTGGGACGGGGCGGGAGCCGGAGCCGGGGCGCCGGTCCCGCTGCGCTCGGGGAGCCCCAGGGCCAGGGCCGCCGAGGCGAAGGCGGTGCCCGCGGTGACGCTCCACGATTGGATGTGGAAGTCGCTGGTGGAGCCGTCCTGGCGCAGGGTCTTGGCCAGGTGCGGCCGGAGCTTCGCGTGCCAGCTCTCGCGCTCGGCCACCGGCAGCAGGTTGATCGCCTGAGCGCAGTAGTAGTGGCCGAAGAAGTAGAAGTAGCCCGCGTTGGCGTAGTACGCCTCGTGGGGGATCGGCCGCATGCGCGCCACGTCGAGGAAGCGGTGCTCCTCGAAGAACTGGCCCAGACCTTCGCGGATCTTGTCCAGGGTCACGGATTTCTCGCCGGTGGAAGCCAAGGCCCAGTTGCAGACCTGGATGCGTCCCAGGCTGCCCTTGACGTTGTTGATGATCTCCCCGCCGTCGATGCGCGGAATCGGATTCAGGTCGTACTCGTAGGCGCCGTTGGGCAGGGGCGCAGCGGCGCACGTACTCCCGGGCCCGCGTCAGCATGGCCTGGTCCACCTTCCAGCCCAGCGCGCTGCCCTGGGCCAGGGCCGGGATCACGCTCGCGGTGGTGAAGCTCGTGGCCCACTTGGGCTTCTGGGTCGGGTAAGGGAAGTCGTAGTAGCCCCAGCCCCCGGTGGGCACCTGCTGGGCCGTCAAGAAATCCAGCGCCCGCTGGGCACGCGCGTTGATCCGCGGCCGCCACTTCTCGCCCTGGAAGCGCGCGTCGCCCGCGGCCCGCGCCAGCGCCACGGTGGTGTAGACGCCGGCCCACACCGTGTCGTTGTCCCAGTCGTTGCCGCGCTTGGGGTCGTCGACCGCGAGCATCCAGTCCATGCCCTTCTCCAGGGCCGCGCGCCGCTCCGGGGTCTCGGGGGCCTCCATCAGGGCCACCAGGCCCAGGCCGTGGGCACCCACCTGCCAGTCCTTCCAGCTGCTGACGGCGTAGCCCGAGTCCAGGAGACCTTCCATGACCCCGCTGCCCCAGCGGCCGTCGGCCCCCTGGGAGTGGGTCAGGTAGGCCATGGCCCGGTCGAGGATGGCGCGGCCCTCCTCGACGTTCATGGACTCCGGCAACGGCTCGAAGTTGCGCACCACGGGGATCTCGGGCTTGGCGGGCTCCTGGCCCAGGGCGCTCGAGGAGAGCGCGCAGAGCGCGAAGAGCAGCACGGGCGAGCGCGGCGTGGAAGGCAGGTCGGCGCGGTCCATGGGTTCAGGCTCCCTTGGATTCCCCGCCGGCATCCTCCTCGTCGTCGGGCCGCTCGGCGTCGGCGAGCTTGTGGCGGGCGCGCAGGAGATCCAGCTCGTTCTGGGACTTGGTCTTGGCCAGCTTGGCCTCGGCGGCCCCCACGGCCTGTTCGGCCTTGGCCACGGAAAGGCCCAGCTCGCGCGCCTTCATGGGCCAGGCGTGGCTTTGGCGGTCGGCGGCGCGCTTCTGCTCCAGAGCATTCGAGCGCTCGGCCATTTCCAACTGGAACTTGCCGCGGCGGATCACCAGTTCCTTGGTCATCTTCGCGTACTCGTCGGCCTTGTACATGGCCATCAACTCCTCGAGTTCCTGCTTCTGCTGCACCGCGTTCTCGGCGCTGCGATCGAGATCGAGCTTCTGATCTTCCTGGTCGAACAGCATTTCCACCTTCTGGAAGTGCTGCAGTTCCGTGCGGGCGGTCTCCAGCTCCTGGCGCGCGTGCTCCAGACCCTGCTCCGCGTCCACCAGGTCCGCTTGGGCGCCCATCTCGGCGATGGCGAGCTCCATGCGCGCGTAGGCAATCTCGCGCTCCTTCTTCTCGACCTTGCGCGCCCTGGCCTTGGCTTCGGCCTCGGCCTTCTTGGCCAGGGCCTCCGCGCCCGCGGCGGCCGCGGCGGCGTCCTTGCCGGCCGCTCCGGCGACCTGGGCGCCCGCAGCAACGTGGGGCTTGCCCGCCTTGTCCGCCGGGCCGTCGTCGCTGCCGGTGCCGACCGCGAAGACGCAGGAGCTGGAGATCACGGCAAGGGTCAGGGCCGCCACGGAGGTGCGCAGGAAACTGGACATGGAGGGTGGATTCTGGGACTTGGGAACGAGCCGGTCCGACCGGCGACGGGGGCATGATGCATCCCTCGACGGCCGGAAGGGAAGGCCGCCCCCCCGATTTGACCGACTCCTTGCGCGTGCTCCCGCACGCCCCGCGCGGGGCGTTCGACAGCCCCACGCGGCCGGAGTTACGCTGCGCGCTTCCTCACCCTGTCTCCAGGACTCCCCCATGACCCACGGCATTTTCCAGGTCCCCACCCCGCTCAACGAACCGGTGCGCCCCTACGGTCCTGGCTCGCCCGAGAAGGCGCGCCTCAAGGCCGAGTTGGCCCGCCAGGCCTCCACGGTGGTCGAAATCCCGCTGGTCATCGACGGCGAGGAAGTGCGCACCGGAAAGACCGAAACGGTCAGCATGCCCCATGCCCACGGCCACAAGCTTGCGGTGGTGCATCTGGCCGGCGCCAAGGAGGCCGCGGCGGCCTGCGAGGCGGCCAGCCGGGCGCGGCGCGATTGGGAGCGGCTCCCCTGGCAGGAGCGCGCGGCCGTGATGCTGCGGGCGGGCGAATTGCTCGCCACCACCTGGCGCGACCGGCTCAACGCCTCGACCATGCTCGGCCAATCGAAGACCGTGCACCAGGCCGAGATCGACGCCGCCTGCGAGGCCATCGATTTCCTGCGCTTCAATCCCCACTTCGCCGCGCGCCTCTACGCGGAGCAACCCCAGTCGTCGCCGGGCATGTGGAACCGCATGGAGCACCGGCCCCTGGACGGCTTCGTGTTCGCGATCACGCCCTTCAATTTCACGTCGATCGCGGTCAATTTGCCCACGGCGCCGGTGCTGATGGGCAACACCTGCATCTGGAAGCCGGCGACCACCTCGGTGCTCTCCAATTGGTACTTCATGCAGCTCTTGGCCGAGGCGGGCCTGCCGCGGGGCGTGATCAACTTCCTGCCGGGCCCGGGCGCCGTGGTGGGCGACATGGTGATCGCCGACAAGCGCCTGGGCGGCGTGCACTTCACCGGCTCCACCGGCACGTTCAACGGCATCTGGAATTCCGTGGCGAGGAACCTGGGCCACTACGGCCAGTACCCGCGGCTCGTGGGCGAAACCGGCGGCAAGGACTTCGTCTTCGCGCACCCGTCGGCCGACGTGGAGGCCCTGTGCGTGGCCCTCCTGCGCGGCGCCTTCGAGTACCAGGGCCAGAAGTGCTCGGCCGCCAGCCGCGCCTACGTGCCGAAGAGCCTGTGGAAGAAGGTCAAGGAGCGCCTGTGCGCGATGCTGGCCGAGGTCAAGATGGGCGACGTGCGCGACTTCACCAACTTCGTCGGCGCCGTGATCGACAAGAAGTCCTACGGCAAGCTCAAGGCCGCCATCGACGCGGCCGCCAAGTCTCCCGACGCGCAGATCGTCTGCGGCGGGAAGTGCGACGATCGCGTGGGCTGGTTCATCGAGCCCACGGTGATCGAAGCCAAGGACCCCCAGTACGACACGATGTGCACCGAGCTGTTCGGCCCAGTGCTGAGCGTGCACGTCTACCCCGACCAGAAGCTCCAGGCGACCCTGGAAATCGCGGCCTCGAGTTCGGAGTACGCCCTGACTGGCGCCGTGTTCTGCGAGGACCGGCTGGCGCTCACGCCGATGATCGAGGCCCTGCGCTTCGCCGCGGGCAACTTCTACGTCAACGACAAGCCCACCGGCGCCGTGGTGGGCCAGCAGCCCTTCGGGGGATCGCGCATGTCGGGCACCAACGACAAGGCGGGCTCGATCCTCAACCTGATGCGCTGGGTCTCCCCGCGGGCCATCAAGGAGACCTTCGTGCCGCCGCGGGACTGGCGCTACCCCTTCCTCGCGGAAGCGTGAATCCCCGTCACGCCCCGGCCTCCCGGGGCAAGAATGGGGTCCATGGAGCCCGAATCCCCGTCGCCGCGCGCCGAGGCTGAGGCCTCCTTTGCCCGCTTCCGGGCCCGGGGCGAGCCGGAGGATCTGGCCCGGGTCTTCGACCTGACCGTGGACGAGCTGCGCCCCGTGGCCCGCAGGCTGGCCCGGGGCGCTTCCGCGGCGGACGACCTGATCCAGGAGACGTTTCTGGCCGCGATCGAGGGCCGCGAGAGCTACGACCCCGCGCGCCCCCTGATGCCCTGGCTGGTGGGCATCCTCGTGCGACAGGCCAGCGCCGCGCGACGTCGGGCCCGGCGCGAACCGGACCCGGCACGCCTCGCCGTGCGCGAGTCGGCCGGGGCCGAGGGACAGGCCGACGCCCGTGAATTCCAGGCGCTGGTGGCCGAGGCCCTGGCCAGCCTTCCCGCCCGGGACCGCGACGTGCTCGTGCCGCTCCTGTTCGACGGCAAGCGCGCGGTGCAGATTGCGCGCGAGCTGGGCCGCAAGCCCGACACGGTGCGCATGCGCATCCACCGCGGGCTGGAGCGCCTGCGGCGCCTCCTGCCCTCCAGCGTGGCGCTGCCCGCCTGGGTCCCCTATTTCGGGAGGCTCGCGAGCGTGCGCGAGACCGTGCTGCGAGCCGCGCGGCAGGCCGCCCGCCCAGCGGGCCCCCTGCTCGGGCCGGAGGCCGCTCCCCAGGGCGGCCTGGCCGCGGGCAGCGCCGCGGCCTCCGACGCGGCGGGCCTGGGCGTGGCGGGCAGCCTGGGGCTCGCGGGACTGCTCGCGGGCCTGGGGATCGCCGTCGGGTGGATCGCCTTCCGCGCCCAGGACACCGGGGACCGCGAGCTCGCGACCGCCGCCGGGCAGGTGTCCCCCAGCGCCGCGACCCGGGAGCAGGCGCCGAATTTCAGGACGGCCGCCGCCGGCCTCGCGGAGCGGGGCGTTGCGAGATCCTCCACGGAAAACGTCGCCGGCGAGCCGCCCCGCGGAGTTCCCACGGGACAGCAACTCACCGGCAGCCTCGAGGGCCTGTCCACGGAGGAGGCCGCCGCCACCCGGCTCGTCGTGCGTGGACTTGCTCCGGAACCGCTCGCGCTCGCCCTGGAGGCCGCGCCGGACGGCCTGGGCCGCTTCTCCATCGACGTCGCGGCCTTGCGCGGCGCCGGGGCCCGCAGGCTTTCGCTGCTGGTGGAGCACCCGCTCCATCTGCCCGTGGAGGCACGCATCGACGTGACGGACGCCGCGACCCTGGACGCGGGCGTGATCGTCCTGCGGCGCGCCACGGGCGTGACGGGCACGGTCGTGGACCGCTTCGGCACGCCCCAGTCCGGCGCGGCCGTGGGATTGTTCTCCCTGGCGCCGGGCAACCAGGACGTGCTGCCCATCGAGAGCACCCTCACCGGGCCCGAGGGCACCTTCCGACTGCGGACGGCGCGGCCGGGTCCCCACGCGGTGGTCGCCTGTCGCCCGGGCTCGGCCCCGGCCGGGCGCCTCTGCGACGTGGGCGCGGAATTGGAAGCGGCGGGCATGCTGCGGCTGGAGCCGGGGCTCACGATTTCCGGACGCGTGGTCCAGGGAGACGGCCCGGGAGCCGGGCCCGGTGCCGCGGGCGCGATCGTGCGCCTCGAAGCCCAAGCGACGCCGGGGGAGCGGCGGCTGCGACTGGGCGAGCAGCGCCTCCTGCGCCGCGGCGAGCGCTTCGAAATCGCCACCGCCCTGGCCGCCTGCGACGCCGAGGGGAGATTCGAATTCAACGGCCTCTCCGGCCAACCCTACGACCTCGGCGTGGAGCGCGCGGGCGCCTTCGGCGATCCACCGGGGACCGGGACCGTGCTGCCCGGCGACTCGGCCCTGACGCACCCGCAGCACATGGCCCGCGGCGTGCGCGCCCCCACCTTCGACCTCCGGCTGGCTTCCCCATGGGCCCGTCTGGAATTCCAGTGGACCGAGGGCGGCGTCCCCGCCTCCCCGCGGGAGGGAATCGCGGCCGACGTTTTCATCCCGGGTCGCGGCGCGGTGCGCCTGGTCCCCGACGCCCACGGCCGTGGGCGGTTGCAGGCCGTTCCAGGCAGCGTGCTGGGGTTCGCCCTTCTGGGCTGCACAGTGAACGGCGAAACCCAGGGCCAGTGGACCGTCCCCGGGTCCGGCCCCGGGTCCGGCCCCGAGTCCGTCGCCGGAAAGGCCGCGACTCTCCCCGTGACCCCCATCGCTCTCGAGGTGGCCGCGCCAGCGCCCGGGGCCAGCCTGGAACTCTCCTGGAACGGCGCAGCTCCGCCCGCGGGCGAGTCCCTCGGCGTGGGCTTCTTTCCCGCGACGCGCGGCGGCCAGACGGATAGGCCCGCCGAGCCCCTGTTCACGCGCCGGACCCAGGTGGATGCCGCGGGCCGCGCGCGGCTGGAGAACCTGCCCGCGGGCAACTGGCGCGTGGTCGTGCGCGGGGGCGGCAGCTTCGAGCGCTCCTTCGGCACCCTGGTGCCGGCGGAGTTCGACCTCTCGATCGCGCCCGGTGAAGTCCTCCGGCAAAGCCTCCCCACCGTCGAGGGCGCGCGGGTGCGGCTCTGGGTGCGGAGCTCCACCGGGGCCCATCAAACCGCGCGGGCGCGGCTCTTCGACGCCGCCGGCCGCGAGCATCCCTTGAGTCTGTGCGCCGTGGAGCCCGAGACCCAGACCGAGGTCTCCGGCCGCGTGGTGCTGGAACGCTGGAATGAATTCGGCCCCCTGGCCGCGGGAGACTGGCGGCTTGCGCTGGACAGCCTGTGGCACGAGCCCCTGGAGCTCCAGTTCCGCGTGCAGCCCGGGGAGCTGCGGGAGCTCTCGGCCGAATTTCGGGCCCGCTGACCCTCAAGAGATCCCGTCGCGGAGGCGAGCGTGGGAGGGCGCCCAGAGCAGCGCGACCCAGCAGCGCGACCCGCGAGCGCCGAGGCGGGCTCGGCCGCCGCAGGGAATTTCTCTAGGCTCTGACCCATGGATCACTCCGTGCACCCTGTTTCGCGCCGGGGGCTGCTCGCCGGCGCCGCGGCTCTGGGCTCCCTGTCCGCCTGTCGTGCCGGCGCCGTCCCCGCTGGGGATCAGGCCTCTTCTCAGGACCTCCGGGCGCGGCAGGACGAGTGTCTCGACGGCGCGGGAAAACTGACCGATCAAAGCGGCCGCGTGGAGCCCATCGACGGCGCTCTCCGGGCTCTCCGCCGGGCCCGCACGGGTGCACTCCTTTCCGCGGCGGGACTCCAGGCTTTGCTCTGCGAGCCCGGCCCGACCATGACCTGGCTCTCGGGCGTCTCCTGGCACGCCTCGGAGCGCGCGTTCCTGCTGCTGGTCTTCGCGGACGGCTCCCACGCCTGGGTGGTGCCAGCCTTCGAAGCCGCCAAGGCGCGACTCTTGATCGAGGGCCCAGGGCATCCCGGGGGCCCGATCCTCACCTGGGACGAGCACGAGTACGCCTTCGTTCCGCTCGCGGCCCTGCTCGCCGAGCGACGGGTGGAGCGCGCGGCCGTCGAACCCCAGATGCGCTGGTTCATCGCCGAGGGTCTGGGTGCCGAATTCGGCGCCCAGAAACTCGAGAGCGGCGCGGCGCTGACCCGCGAATTGCGCAGCGTGAAGGAACCTCAGGAACTCGCGATCCTCAGGCTCGCCAATGAACTCACCAAACAGGCCCTGGTGCACGTGTCCAAGGTGGCGCGCGCGGGGATGACGAGCGGTGAGATCGCCGGCCTGGTGAACCGGGCCCAGGAGCGGCTGGGGCTCCGCTCGCCCTGGAACCTGACCCTGGTGGGCGCCGCCGCGGCCTATCCCCACGGCGAAACCTCGAAGCAGGTGTTGGGCCCGGACGACCTGCTCCTGGTGGACACCGGCGGCACGCTGCACGACTACCAGAGCGACATCACGCGCACGTGGGTGGTCGAGGGTCGCGGCCGGGAGCGGGAGCTGTGCGCCTGGCACGCGGTGCGCGCGGCCCAGCGCGAGGCCTTCGAGGCCATACGGCCCGGCGTGCCCTGCCGCGACGTGGATCGCGCGGCCCGCGCCTCCCTGGCCCGCGCGGGGTACGGCGAGGGCTACGCCGCCCTGACCCATCGCCTGGGGCACGGCATCGGCCTGGAGGGCCACGAAGCGCCCTACTTCGACGGCGGCAGCACCACGCTGCTGGCCCGGGGCATGACCCTCTCCAACGAGCCGGGGATCTACGTGCTGGGCGACTACGGCGTCCGGATCGAGGACATCGTCCTGGTCACGGACACCGGCGCCGACGTGTTCGGCCCCTGGCAGTCGGGGCCGAATTCGCCGGCATGACTAGCTGCGGCCCTTGCCGCGCTTGGGCTTCTTGACCCGGCCCTTGGCCAGGATCTTGCCGGAGCCCATGCCCATCTTCAGAACGCGCAGGCGGCCGCGGGTGGGACCACCGACCTTGACTCGTGAACGTGCCATGTTTTTTCAGTCCTGGGGGTGAATTGGAAGCCGAACAGGGTAACGGGGCCTGGCGCGGGCGGCAAGCGGGGCCGCGGACGACCCTGCTGGCACGGGCCTAGTTCCGGGCACTGTCGCCGGTGTAGCCGAGCTGCTTGAGGGCGTCGATGTTGGTGAATCCGGTCCCCTGCTGGTCGTCCAGGTCGTTGGCTCCCCAGCGCGCGCGCAGCTCGTCCAACTCGGCCTTGAGCCGCTCCACGACTTCGGGGTGGCGTTCGGCCACGTCCACCAGGCCCACCGGGTCCTGGCTCAGGTCGTAGAGCAGGAAGCGCATCTTCTTGCCCAGGCCCTTGCGCACCAGTTTCCAGGGCCCGTCGTAGAGGGCCAGGGTCACGTCCTGGGCGTTGAGCTGGTCGCGATCCTCCACCAGGATCGGCCGCCGCTCGGCGGGAAGGTCGGGCGCCGCGCCCGGGGCCTCGGCCGCGAGCTTGAGCACGTCGACGCCCAGGTAGTGGGCCGGCGGCGTGAGGCCCGCGATCCCCAAGAGCGTGGGCGCCACGTCGATGCCGCTGATGGGCGTCGAGACGCGCCGGCCCGAATCGCGCTGGGCCTTGGGCAGACGCACCAGGAAGGGAATGTGCACCTGGGGTTCCAGAATGTCGTTGTGCTCGTAACGCCCGCCCTCGCCGAAGGCCTCGCCGTGATCGGCGCTGAGCAGCACCGCGGTGTTGGCGCGCGCGAGATCCAGGCCCGCGAGGAAGCGATCCACGTCGCGGTCGAGGGCCGCCATTTCGGCGTCGTAGAGCTCCCGCAGGTGCGCGTCGTCGCGGCTCTCCATGCGGTACTTGCTGGGGTAGCGGTCGGAGCGCTCGTGGAAGCCGTCCACGGGGCCGTCGTAGGGCTCGACCCAGCGCCGGCGCTCCTCGTCCTCGGGCAGGTACGGCCAGTGCACGTCGTACAGGTTGATCATGCAGAACCAGGGGCGAGGATCGCCGTTGTCGATCCAGCGCGAGGCCCGCGCCAGCACCTCTTCCGCGGGCCGGAAGAAATCCTGGAACCAGTGGGGATGGCCGTTCTGGGAGAAGGGCGGCCCCAGTCGGGCGACGACCGACTGCAGGTCGTGGACCAGGGCCCAGGCCCGCGTGTCGCACACGGGCGGATCCACCAAATCGTCGAAATGCTCGAAACCGAAGGCCACTCCCGTGGGCGCCGTGAGCACGCCGGTGCCCACGAACGCGGCGGTGCGATAGCCCGCGTCGCGCAGCGTGCCCGCCACGGAGGGCGTCTTGCGCGGCGAAATGCGCTGGCGGGTCATGCGCGCACCGTGATCGGAGGGATAGACGCCCGTGAGCATCGAGAGGTGCGACGTCAGCGTGTAGCGTGAGGGCGAGCGCGCCTCGTCGAAGACGATCGACTCGGCGGCCAACTGCTCCAGGTGAGGCGTGGTGCGGCGGTCGTAGCCGTAGATCGAGAGCGACTGGGCGCGGGTGGTGTCCCAGACCAGCAGCAACAGGTTGGGCTTGTCGCGCAACGCCGGATCGAGGCTCGCCGGGGTGGGGTCCTGGTGGGCAGGGGCCCACAGGAGTCCCACGCCGACGCTGAGGATCGAAAGCCCCAGGGTCAGTGGTCCTGTCCCCCAGCGCCGCGCCAGGCGCGAGAGACCGAAGCACACCACGCCCAAGGAGAGCAGCACGCCCGCCACCTGGAGCCAGGGTTGGAACTGACGCAGTCCCGCGAGTCCGCCGCCGAGGTCGCTGTATGCGTCCAGACGACCGTGGGTCAGCACCGGGGCCGCGGTGAGAAAGGCCAGCAGGGCGAGACGCCCGGCCGGAGGAAGTCCCCTGCCGGCGCGCTCGCGCCTGTGGAGCCACCAGGTCGCGGGCAGACAGGCGAGCAGGCTGAAGGCCAGCCAGAGCACGCAGCTCTCCAGGTACAGGGCCTGGGACAGTCCGCGGTGCGAGAGTCGCAGGCGCACGAAAACCGTGTCCACGGCGGCGGAGATCAGCGCCACCACCACGGCGAAGGGAGCGAGCGAGAGGACGCGGAGCATCAACAGTGGGTTCTACAGCAGGAGCCGCGGCAGTCCAAGGCCGCGCGGCCCGGAAGGCCAGGAGGGAGGCTCTCCCGCCGAAGGCAGGGAGGCTCTCCCTCCGAGGGCAAGGAGGGAGGCTCTCCCTCCGAAGGCAGGGAGGGAGGCTCTCCCTCCATCGACCGTCCGGACCCCGGAACGGGATTCCCTGCCGGGTGGGGCTTGGCTCACCCGCGCGGGGGGGGCCGCGGCGCGCGCACAACCCGCCCCGGGGCCCTCGGGCGCGATGTCCGGGCCCCGCCGGGGACACTAGACTGCGGACGATGACGCGCCGCATCTTCGTCGGGGACATCCAGGGCTGCCGCGCGGAATTGGAACAGCTCCTGGAGCTCGCGCGCTTCGACCCCTCCGTGGACGAGCTGCACCCCGTGGGCGATCTGGTGAACCGCGGACCGGACTCCCTGGGGACTCTGCGGCTCTTGCGTAGCCTGGGCGCGGGCGGCGTGCTCGGCAACCACGACCTGCACCTCCTGCGTGCCGCCCGAGCCGCGCGGCCGATGCGAGCCGCCGACACCTTCGGCGATGTGCTGGCGGCCCCCGATCGCGAGCCGCTGCTCGACTGGCTCGCGAGCCTGCCCTTCGCGCGCTCCTTTCCCGACGTGTTCCTCGTGCACGCGGGCATCTCCCCCCTGTGGAGCGATCCCCAACGGGTGCTTTCCGGGCTCGATCCCCTGAAGCACAGTCCGGAGGCCGACTTCGCCACGCGCGTGCGCCACTGCGACGGGACCGGCCGCAGGCCGGAGCGCGACGAACCGCCGCCCGCGGAGCCCTTCCGGCCCTGGTTCGACTGGCCGCGGCCCCAGACCTTGGTCGGACGCACGATCGTTTTCGGTCACTGGGCCGTGCGCGGTCTCGTGGTGCGCGAGGGACTGCGCGGGCTCGATTCGGGCTGCGTCTGGGGCAAGGCCCTCAGCGCCTGGATCGCCGAGGAGGACCGCGTGCTCTCCGTGCCCGCCCGCCGGGCCTACGCGGCCTTCGACGACTGACGCGCGAGCCCTGGACGGGCCGCGATCCACAAGCAGGTCGGCGTGGCGAGCGCCCAGCCCACGGCCACGATCGACGCGTTGCGGAGGGGCGCGTCGCCGAAGTCCACGGCACCCAGGCGCGCGCCCGCGGCGTAGGAACAGGGCGCGCCGACGAGTCCCAGGAGTCCCCCCAGCAGGGGGCGATGCTGCAGCCAGGCGAGCGAGCCGTGGAACGTGGCCGCGAACCACAGCCACAGAACCAGGATCCACAGCGGAGCAAAGCCGGGCAGCAGGCCCGCGCCGTGGTAACGCAGCACGCCCCAGTGACCGAAGGCACTGTCGAGGAGGAAACCCAGGGGCGCCACCAGGGCGAGCGTGAGGAACTCGCGGCGCGCGTCCTTTGCGAGCCACCGCGCGTGGACGACGAGCAGCAGGCCTGCTCCCGCCAGGGCCGCGCCGGCCCAGGGTCGTCCCACCGTGGCCACGCACAGGAACCAGGCCGCCTGGAACAGGACGAAGTTGAGCAGCCGGGCCACGGATCCCTCCCGCGCCTCAGGCCAGGGAGGGCACGAAGGCCGGCCCGCGGTGCCGAGGCTTGGCGAACAGGATCTGCACATCGCCCAGGGCCCGCTCCTCGAAGCCCGCCTCGCAGTAGCTGAGGTAGTACTCCCACAGGCGTTGGAAGCGCGCGTCGAATCCCAGGCGCTGCACGTCGGAGAGCCGGGACAGGAAGCGCGTGCGCCACTCCCGCAACGTGCGCGCGTAGTGGGGCCCGATGTCCTCCAGGTGCACGATCTTCATGTCGGTGACCCGCGCGGCGCGCTCCGCGAAGGCGCCCACGGAGGGAATGAAGCTGCCGGGGAAAATGTGCTTCTGGATGAAGTCCACGGACTTGAGCGCCGCGGCGTAGTGCTGGTCCTGGATCGTGATCGCCTGCAAGAGCATCAGGCCCTGGGGCGCGAGCAACTCGCTGCAGCGGCCCATGTAGGTGTCGAGGAAGCGCTCGCCGACGGCCTCGACCATTTCGATCGAGACCAACTTGTCGAAGCAGCCGCCCAGCTTGGTTGCGTCGAGGTCACGGTAGTCCTCGAACAGGACTTCGATTCGACCGCTCAGGCCGGCCTCGCGCACGCGCTCCGTGGCCAGCGCGTGCTGTTCGCGCGAGATCGTGGTGGTCGTGACGTGCACGCCGTGGTGGCGCGCGGCGTGGATCGCCATGGCGCCCCAGCCGGTGCCGATTTCCAAGAGCCGCTCGCCGGGTCGCAGGTCGAGCTTCGTGCAAATGCGTTCGAGCTTGGTGCGCTGGGCCTCCTCGAGCGTCGCCTCCGGCGAGCCGTAGAGGGCGCAGGAGTACATCAGCGACTCGTCGAGGAACAGGCGGTAGAAGTCGTTGCCCAGGTCGTAGTGGGCCGCGATGTTGCGCTTCGAGCCCGCGCGCGTGTTCATGCGCACGCCGTGCAAGAGCGCCAGGGCGGGCGCGGAGAGGCGCGCGAAGCCGCCCTCCAAGCCCTGCAGCAACTCGCGCTCGCGGAGGAAGAGCCGCAGCACGCCCACCAGGTCGTCGGCGCGCCACAAACCGGCCATGTAGGCCTCCCCCGCCGCCACGCTGCCGCCCAGGGCGAGGTCCAGGTAGAAGGCAGGATCGCTCACCTGCACCGAGGCCTCGCCGGAGCCCGGCGCCGCCTCTCCGAAGGTCCACTGGCCCTCGCCGTCGCGCCAGTGGAGCCTTCCGTTGCGCAGCCGTTCCAGACGCCGGAACAACTGGGTCCGGGCCGCGCGCTCCAGGAACGTGCCCCTGCGCGCGGGATGGCGCACGGCCGCGCGCTGGGACTCGGATTGGGCCGCTGAAACCGCGGGGCGAACGTCGGAGAGTCCGGAGAGGCTCATGAGGAATTCCTGGGGGTGTCGGCAGCCAGGCGCAGTTCGCCCGGCGGCCGCGCCGGTCGCTTTTCGCCGGGATGGGGAAAGAAGGGCGCGCCCTTCAGCCGCAGGCGCAGGGCCTGCCAGTAGATCGCGGCGACGGTCTTGAAGGACATCCACGGGTGGCTGAGCAGCGCGCGCGCCGCGGCCGCCGCCGACCAGGCTTCTCGATCCAGCGTCATGTGCGTGGAGAACACCAGGCGGCCCTGCTGCAGGGAGCGCATCCCGATCGAGAGCCGCTCCCCGGGGGCGCTGAACTCCCAGTGGTACTCCTGCTCCATGGGGAAGAAGGGCGAGATGTGGAACTCCTTGCCGAAGCGGAAGGAGAGCCGCGCTCCTTCGCCTTCCAAGGACCGCGCGGGCTCGCCCTGGCCTTCGCGCGCGGGGAGCACGTAGCAGTGCTGCTCGCCCCAGGGCGTGTTGTTGATCTCGGCCACCACGCACTGGACACGGTCGTCCCGGTCGAAGCAGAAGAAGAAGCTCACCGGGTTGAACACATAGCCGAAGTGCCGCAGCTGGGTCAGCAGCAGGATGCGTCCCGCGGGCCGCTCGCCGGTCCGCTCCTGCACGAGCTCGCGCACCGACTGCTGCAGGGAAACGGCGGGATCCCCCAGGTGATCCGCGCGGCGGAACGAGGCCAGGTTGAAGCGCTCGGCCGACCAGAGCCAGCGTCCGCGGAAGAGCTCGGGCAATTCGTCGAGGTCCAAGGCCGCCAGAAAGTGGCCGTAGGCGAACTGGTGCCGCAGAGGTTCCAGGCGGACGTGGTGGACGCGGCCGCGGTAGAAGCCGCTGCGCCATCGTTGGGGAGCGCTGCCCCGCCCGCCGGGGCCTCGGGTCGGCGGGCTCATCGCGCGAGCCCCCGGCTCCGTGCCTCGGCGGACCGTTCCCGCGGGGGCACGCCTTCCAGGGACTGTCCGAAGCTCGCGGCCACGTCCAGGGCGCTCACGACTCCATCCTCGTGGAATCCAAAACCCCAGTAGGCCCCGCAGTAGTGCGTGCGCCGGACGCCGCTGATCTCGCGCTTGCGCTTCTGGGCCGCGAGCCCCGCCAGCGTGTACACCGGGTGGTGGTAGGTCATGCGGGCCAGGATGCGCGAGGGGTCGATCGACGCCGTGCGGTTGAGCGTCACCAGGTACTGCTCGCGGGCCGTGAGGGACTGCAGCGAGTTCATCCAGTAGGACACCGCCACGCGCGAGCCGCCCGGACCGTGCGTCTCCTCGGGCGACCGCACGTGGTAGTTCCAGGCGGCGCGGGCCTTCGGAAGGCGCGGCAGAAGCCGCGCGTCGGTGTGCAGCACCGCCTCGTTCTCCTGATATTCGATGGCCCCGAGGACCTCGCGCTCCGCGTCCGAGGGGTCCTCCAGCAGGGCCAGGGCCTGATCGGAGTGCACGGCGACCACCGCGTGGTCGTAGCTGCGAGGGAGGCCCTGGGCGGTGCGCACGAACACCTGGGCGTCGCGCCGGGCCAACGAGACCACCGGAGCCTTGCGGTGGATGCGCCGGGCGAAGGGCTCCGCCAGGGGTTCCAGGTAGCTCCTGGATCCGCCGCTGACCACGCGCCACTGGGGCCGGTCGCCCAGGTCCAGGAAGCCGTGGTTGTCGAAGAAGCGCGCGAAGGTCCAGGCCGGGAACTCCAGCATGCGGCTGGGCGCGGCGGACCACACGGCGCTGCCCATGGGGATCAGGTAGTGCTCGCGGAAGGCGCGGCCGAAGCGCCCGCGGGCCAGGAATTCGCCCAGGCTCTCGGCCGACTCTGGCCCCGCCGAGAGCTTCCGGGCGGCGCGGTTGAAGCGCGCGATGTCCGCCAGCATCCCCAGGAACGAGGGCGAAAGCAGGTTCTTGCGCTGGGCGAAGAGCGTGTCGAGGTTCGTGCCGTTGTACTCCAGGCCGCTCTGTTCGTCGCGCACGCTGAAGCTCATGTTGGAGTCGCGGCTCTCGACGCCGACGAGCTCCAGCAGGCGGCAGAAATGGGGGTAGGTGCGGCGGTTGAACACGATGAAGCCGGTGTCGATCGACAGTCGCCGCCCGTCTTCCACGATGTCGTGGGTGTGCGTGTGGCCGCCGATGCGGCTGTCCTGCTCGTAGACGTCGACCTCGTGCTCCCGTGAAAGGAGGCGCGCGGCGGTGAGGCCCGAGATTCCGCTGCCGATGACCGCGATCCGCATGGCTCAGTCCCGCCGGCGCTCCAGCACGGCGGGAGGCACGGGCTTCAGGTCCCAGACGATGCCCAGGGCGCGCAGGACCACGAGGCCCCAGTAGGCCGGATCCAGCTCGCCCGGCAGGAACCCCTGGCGCGCGCTGGCCGGATAGTGGTGGTGGTTGTTGTGCCAGCCCTCGCCCAGGGTGAAGAGGGCGAGCCAGCGGTTGTTGCGCGAGGTGTCCGGCGTCGCGAAGCGCCGCTTGCCGATCACGTGGGCCAGGGAGTTGATCGTGAACGTGGCGTGGAACAGCACGACGGTGGAGATCAGGCCCCAGACCAGGAGCTGGGGGCCGTTGGTGCCAAGCCCCGGAGCGAATCGCGCGCACAGTTCCCCCACTCCGAAGACCGCGGCCGCGGCGAGCAGGGGCACCAGCACGTCGAAGCGATCCAGGAAGCACAGCTCGGGGAAGCGCGCCAGGTCCTTGACCCGCGCGAGTCGCGTGCGGAAGTGCTCGCGGGCCGTGAACCAGCCCACGTGGCTCCACCAAAAGCCGCGCAGCGAGGGCGAATGGGGATCCTGGCCCGTGTCGGCGTTCTGGTGGTGCTCGCGGTGGTGCGCCGCCCACCACAGGGGGCCGCGCTGCACGGCCGTGCCCGCCAGGGCGGCGAAGCAGAACTGGGCCGCGCGCGAGGTCTTGAAGGCGCGATGGGAGAAGTAGCGGTGGTAGAAGGCCGTGATCGCGAACATGCGCACCAGGTAGGCCCCGACCGCGAAGCAGAGGGCGGTCCAGCTGAAGCCCACCCACACCACCAGCAGGCAGGACAGGTGCAGCAGCAGGAACGGCAGGCAGCGCAACCAGTCGACGCGCGGCACGCTTCCGTTCTGCGGCTCGGGTTCCTCGGCGCCGGCCCAGGAGTCGAACCAGCGTCGCAGCGCCAGGAGACGCGCGCCGCGCGGCGCGGCCAGGCCGGATTTCACGCCCCCTCCGCGGTCGCGACGGCGCGCTTCTCGAACAGGTAGTGGGACACGAGCCACTCCTGACCGCCGCGGTAGTTCCACAACTCGGCGCAGGCCATGAAGAACACGCGCCACTTCTCGATCCAGGAATCCGCCGCCTGGGCGCCGTAGACGGCCTCGAAAATCGGCTTGACCTCGGCGCGCCGGGCATCGAGGTTCTCGAGCCAGCATTCGGCCGTGCGCGCGTAGTGGGTCCCGTTGACGCGCCAATGGCGCAGGATCGAGAGATCGCGCTGGAAGTACAGCAAGAGGTCGTCGGAGGGCATGTTGCCGCCGGTGAAGAACTCCTTGGCCATCCAATCGTCCTCGCCGTCCGCCTCGAAGGGATAGGCGAACTCGCGGTGCGTGAAAATGTGCACGAAGAGCTTGCCGCCCGGCGCGAGCCAGCGCGCGATGCGGGCCATCAGCTCCTCGTAGTTCTTCATGTGCTCGAACATCTCCACCGAAACCACGCGATCGAAGCGCGACTGTGTGTCGAAGTCGTTCATGTCGCAGGTGATCACGTTCACGTTGGAGAGCTTGCGAATCCGGCACTGGGCCTCGATGTGTCCGCGCTGGGAGAGCGAGTTCGAGACCGCGGTGAACGAGCTCCCGGGATGGCGTTCGGCCATCCACAGCGTCAGCGAACCCCAGCCGCAACCCAGCTCGAGCACGCGCTGGCCGTCGCAGAGCTCCGCGCGCTGACAGGTCAGGGCCAGCATCTGCTCCTCGGCGGCGGCGAGGTCCGCGGTGCCCGGCATCCACAGTCCGCTCGAGTACTTGAGCCGCGGGCCCAGGACGCGCTCGAAGAAGGCCGGCGGCACTTCATAGTGCTGTTCGTTGGCCGAGCGCGTGTGCACGGCCACCGGGCTCTGGCGCAGGGTCTCGACGAAGGAGAGCAGCGCTTCGCACTGGACCTCCACGTCGCCGCGGCGCTCCGACTCCAGGCGCTGGGCCAGGAGCCGGCGAATCCCCAGGCGCAGCAGAGCGTCGGGAACCCGGCCGGACTCGATCAGGGATTGGTACCACACGCGGCGGACTCCTTCTTGGGGAACCAGGGAACGAAGGCGCTGGTGGAGCGCTGGTAGGCGCGGTAGTCCTCGCCGCGGGAGCGCAGGGCCTGCTCCTCCGTGGGCGGGATGCCGGTGACGAACAGGATCAGGTAGAGCATCAGGGCCGGCGCGCTCCAGGCGAGCAGGCCCAGGGGCGTCCCCGAAGCGAGCAGAGCGAAGGCGCACCAGCTGAGCCACTCGAAGAAGTAGTTGGGGTGGCGCGACAGGCGCCACAGGCCCTCGCGGCAGGTGCGGCCGCGGTTCTTCGGGTCGAGCTTGAAGCGCGCCAGTTGCCGGTCGGCGACGCTCTCGCCCGTGAGGGCCGCGAGCCACAGCAGCGCGGCGGCGATCTCTTGTCCCCCGAGGGACCCGCCGCGCGCGCTGAGCGCCAGGGCGAACGGCAGCGAGAGGAAGGCGTCCAGGGCGGCCTGGAACTGGTAGAAGAGGAAGAACTTGACCGGGGCCTGCTTGCCCCAGCGGCGGCGCAGGTCCGCGTAGCGGCCGTCCTCCCCCCTCGCAGCCCCGTCCGCCTGCCACAACCGGTCCCCGGCCAGGTGCCAGACCAGCCGGGCGCTCCACAGGCTGCCCAGGACGGCCACCAACACGCGGCGCTCGAACCCCGCCTCCGATGCGAGGAGGGCGTAGCCCACGGCCAGGAATCCCAGGTTGGCCGCCCAGGCCACGTCCACGGACGTGGCGTTGCGGGTCGAGAGCATCCGGAGCCACAAGAGGCCCATGACCACGGCGGCGAAGGCCCAGCCCAGGGCCAGGGTCGAGGCGAGCGGCTGTAGGGCTTGAAGGTCCAAGGGGCGCCCAGGGTGTGAGGGACAAGGCGGGCCTGGAGGTCTACGCTCGGGCCTGTCCCCTGGATGCGCCGACGTTGGACTCCCCTTCCGGTAGCCAGTCCCCAGCTCCCGCGGGCCCCGGCCGGCATGCCCTGCCGGGGATGGCCGAGCCGTCCCGCCCGGAAGTTCCGGGCACCGAAAACGCCCCTCAGGCCGGGCGGTCCGCCGCGGGCGCGAACGCGCGCCGCCACAGGTCCGTCTCCAGCAGGGACTCGGGGTCGAGCTCGCGCTTGAGTTGCCGGAAGCGCGCCAGCCTGTCGGGGGGATAGAACCGCTCGGGGTCGCCGGCCCGCAGCACCAGGTCCTTGGCGAAATAGAAGCGGCCGCCGGCCCGCAGCACCACCTCGGTCATCTCGGCGCAGTGCTTCCACAGGCGCTCGCGGTTTTCCGGCGAGACCTTCATGTCCATGGCGAAGCTCCAGCCGTCGACGGCATGGGTCAGCCAGAAGGGGTCGGGGCGGTGGCGCTTGAACACGCCCAGGTAGGGCACGAGTCGGGCGCGGTGGCAGCGCTCGAGCAGCTCGGTGAACACGCCCTCGGCGGCGGCGTGGGGCACGAAGGTCTGGTACTGGATCATGGCCCTGCGGCCGCGTTCCCGGCCGTAGGCCCACTTCCAGTTGGGCACGTAGTCCAACAGGAAGGCGAAACCCGCGTGGGACTGGAGATGGGCTTTCCCGCGGGCCTCCAGGCGGCCCGACTGGTACTTGGCCCTGTTGATCAGCCGCATGCCCGGGTCGTTGCCGAACAGGGAAAGCGCGCGCCAGACCTCGGACTTGGGGAACACGCCGAGAATGTTCGCCGGCAATTCCTGGTGCTCGACCGTCAAGGTGCGCTCGGGATGGGGGTCCTCCCCCGGCGCCAGGTAGTTCGCCAGGTGGATCAACCCGCGGCCCAGGCCCCGGCCGCGGCCGAAGCAGTCGATCCAGCCCACGAGGTAGTCGCTGTCCCCGCGCCGGGCCTCCATGATCTCCATCATCGAGCGCAGGTTCGGCGCGGTGGCCGCGCGCACGCGGAGATCGCCGCTGTACACGCGCTTGGTCTCCAGGACGATGCGCGTGAAGACCCCGAGCATGCCCAGGCCGCCGATGGCGGCGTGGAACAACTCGCTGTTCTGGGTGCGGCTGCAGCGGCGGATCTCCCCGCTCGTGAGCAAGAGGTCGAATTCGAGGATCGCGTCCCCGAGGGTGCCCACGGCGTAGTTGTTCTTGCCGTGGATGTTCATGGCCGCCGCGCCGCCCACGGTGGGGAACATGGTCCCGCTGACCACCCGCGGCCAGTAGCCGTGGGGCAAGATGTGCTTCCACAGCTGCTCGATCGTGACCCCCGGTTCCAGGACCGCCACGCCCGTGGAGGCGTCGAACTCCAGCACGCGCTGCAGCCGCGAGCAGTCCAGGGTGTGGCCGCGGGAGGTCAGGCTCGCGTCCCCGTAGGAAATGCCGCCGCCGCGCAGGCCCAGGGACGCGCCCTCGCTGCGGGCCAGGGCGAAGCACTGGATCAGCTCCTCGATCGAACGAGGTCGCAGCACGCGGGCGTGGGTGCCCACGGCCATGCCCCAGCCCTCGACGTACTCGAAGGCCTGCTCCACTCCGCGGCGGGCGGTGGGACGGGGCATCCTCAGAAGTTCAGCTTGCGGAAGAGGAACGAGGGGATCGACTTGAGCGCCGTCCCCACGAACCACCAGCGACGCGGCACGTAGCGGACGTTGGCGCCCGCGCGCCCGGCGGCCAGGATGCGCCGCGCGGCCTCGTCGGCGCTGATCAGCCAGAAGAGCCCCTGCAGGCCCTGGGTCATGGGCGTGTCGATGTAGCCCGGCTTGATCGTGCACACGTGCACGCCCGCCTCGGAAAGGCGGTTGCGCAGGGCCTCCAGGTAGTGGTCCATGGCGGCCTTGGTCGCCCCGTACATGGGATTGGGCTTGCGGCCGCGATCCCCGGCGATCGACGAGATGCCGATCAAGAGCCCCGAGCGCTGACTCCTGAAGTAGCCCGCCAGGACGTTGCACCAGGCCACGCAGCCGCCGAAGTTGATCGCCAGCATGTCCAGGTCCACGGCGGTGTCGTAGGACTGGCGGTCCACCTTGGGCATCACGCCCGCGGCGTAGATGCCAAGCTCGATGGGACCGAGCTGGCGGCCGATCTGCTCGAACAGCGCGGGCACCTGCTCCACGTCGCGGGTGTCATGGACGTGGACGAAAACCCGGCCCGGCAGACCCTGGCATTCGCGGGCCAGGCGCTCCAGCTCCCCGGAGCGGCGCGCCAGGGCGGCCACGTTCCAGCCCTCGCCCGCCAGCCTGCGCACCAGGGCCGCGCCGATGCCGGAACTGGCGCCGACGACGACGGCCCCGCCCTTCCCAGGTCCGGAGGGCCCGGACGGGACGGAGGGCGTGGCGGGCGCGGGGGATCTCCCCGCGGGTTCCTGGGGAGCGGGCGTGGAGGCGGCCATGGGGGCCATTCCATCGGATCCCCGTCTGGAAATCCAAAGCCCTTCGCGCTCCCCCCCCCCATCGGTCGCCCCATCGGTCGCCCCATCGGCGTCCCCGCCTCGTCCCCACCTCGTCCCGGCGTCGCACCCCGTGCCGTCCCGTGGCTCGGAGCCCCGCGGTGCTCCCAAGGCTCCGAATCGTCGACGTGGGCGGAAGGAGCTCGCCCGCCGTGAATTTCCCGCAGCCCATGGACGAGCCTGCCGGTCCCGCGGGATCCCGGCGCGGCGCGAGGGGCCGAGCTTGTCCGAACTCGGCCCGCGCCCTCCGGTTGGAAACGCAGCACCCTGGGCGGAGTGTCCCGTCGGTCCTGAAGTGCTCTAATCCCGCACCGGCACCGCCCGGCCCCACGCGCATGGCACGCAACGCAAGCTCACTTCCCTTCCCCGGCTCCCGGTCCCCGCGGCGCGGCGGCGTCCTCGTGATGCTCCTGGTGGTCTTTGCGGTGCTGGCCGCGGTGCTGCTGCTGTGGATCTCGAGCCAGGGCGAGCGCCGCCCCGAGGCGCCCACGGCCGCCGAGTCCTCCCCCGCGGACCTGGCGATCCGCGAACGCGTGGCGGCCCTGTTCTCCCTGCACGCGGTGCAGGACAAGCCGGGCATGCTGGAGCAGGCCGAAGAGGCGCTGGCCCCGCTCCTCGATCGACCCGAGCCCGCCAATGACGACCTGATCGCCGCGGCGATTCTGGCCCGTGGACGGGACCGGGGTGGCGACAAGGATGCCGAGGTGAAGGGCCACCTGGCGCGCGTGCTGGCCCGCGACGACCACGAACCGCGGTCCCACTACCTGCTGGCGCGGCTCGACATGCTGGAGGGCAACCTGCCGAGCGCCGAGGTGCACCTGCGCAAGGTGCTGGCGCGGGAGCCCACGGACCTGCCCACGCAACTGACCCTGGCCCAGACCCTGGAGGAGCGCGACCCCAAGCAGGCGGAGGAACTCTACCGCGCGGTCCTGGCCCGGGGCGTCGACAACGCGGGCTCCTGGTACGTGACCGCGGTCTTCCGCCTCTCGGTGCTGATGCGCGATGGAGGCCGCGACGAGGACTTCCAGCGCTACCAGGAGGAGTACGAGAAGCTGCTCGACAACGGCCTCACCGCTCCGAAGGAAGTGGACTTCGACCGCGGCAACCTGGCCAACCTGACGGCGCCGCGCCCCCTCCCGAGCGACGTGCCGGTGGAGGTTCAAGCGCCCGCCGTGGCCGGGGTGGAGACGATCCTGCCGCAGCTCGCGGGCTTCGAGCAGCTCACGCCCTGCGACCTGGACGGGAACGGAACCACCGACCTGGCGGCCTGGGGCGCGCGGGGTCTCGCCCTGGCGCTCCAGCTTCCCGATCGCGGCTGGCGAGTGCTCGCGCTCGACGCGAGCCCCGTGGCGTGGCTCGTCAGCGCCGACCTCTCTCCGCTCCCGGGCAGCGGCTCGGCGCCCCCCAGCGGCTTGGATCTGCTCGCCGCGCGCGGCGGAGAACTCGATTGGTGGCGCGTGGCCTTCGACGCCGGGGGCGCGGCGAGTTGGACGCGGGGGGAAAAGCCCCTGCTCTCCCTGCCCACGCCGCCCCTGGACGGGGTCGCGTTCGATTTCGACCACGAGGGCGACCTCGATCTGGCCCTGGTGGGCAACTTCGGCCTGCGCCTGTTGCGCAACGACGGCGCGCGGGCCAACGTCCCCGGCGGCGGCTTCACCGACGTGACCCAGTCCTGCGGCGCGCCCCTGGGCCGCCAGCTCTCCTGGATCCTGTGCGAGGACTTCGACACCGACCAGGACGTGGACCTGCTCTGCGGTCAGTCCCGCGACGTGCTGATGCTCTCCAACCTGCGGGGCGGTCGATTCGAATCCGTCGGCAACGAGCGGCTGATGCGCTTCTCGGTGACCGGGGTGCGGCCCCTGTGCGCGGACCTGGACCAGGATTCGCGGCCGGACCTGTGGGGCGCGGGCCCCTTCTCCCTCTCCTACTTCAATTCAGCCTCGGGCCAGTTCCGCCCCGAACCCACGCGACGCCTGGCGCGGGGAGCGGATTCGCGCCTGGCGCCGGATTCCGGCACCGAAGCGTGGACCGGCACGCCCCCGGCCAGGCTCTTGTCCGCCGACTTCGACGGCGATGGGCTCCTGGACGCGGCCTGGAAAAACCTCGACGCCCCCGCGGAGGAAGTACTCTCGGCCCAGTTGGCCGTGGGTCGCCTGGGCCAGCGAGGCTTCGATCTGGTGCTCGCTCCGGCGAAGACCGGCACCGAGCCCGCCCTCGCCGACCTCGACGGCGACGGCGTGCCGGAGATCCTGCTGGCCGACCAGGCCGGCGTGCGTGTGACTCGCCTCGCGCCGCCGGCCGCGGTGACGCGCGTGGAACTCTCCCTGCGCGGCAAGAAGGACAATCGCCGCGGCGTGGGCGCCGTGGTCGAAGCCCGCGCGGAGGGCGCCTACCGACGCCTCTACTGGCGCGGAGAGAACACCTCCCTGGGCCTGGGTGGCGCGGGAAGCCTCGAGTGGCTGCGGGTCACCTGGCCCAACGGCGTGGTGCAGTACGAACTCGACCCGGCCCCGGGCGTTCGCGTCGCCCCGGGCATTCACGTCATCGAGCAGGTCGAAGGCCTGATCGGTTCCTGCCCCTTCCTCTACACCTGGGACGGCACCCGCTACGTCTTCGTCAGCGACGTCCTGGGCATCACGCCCCTGGGCCTGCCCATGGCGCCGGGCATGCTCGTGCCGCCGGACCACGACGAGTTCGTGCTCGTCCGCGGGGAGCAGCTGGCGCCCAAGGACGGCTTCTACGACCTGCAGATCACCGAGGAACTGCGCGAGGTCACCTACCTGGACCGCGTTCGACTGGACGTGATCGACCACCCGTCGGAGACCGAGATCTACCCCAACGAGCGCTTCACCTTCCCACCCTTCCCGCTGCCCCACGTGCACACCCTGCGGGCGCCCCTCTCCCCCACACGCGCCACGGGGAGCGACGGCCGCGACTGGACCGAGGAACTGGCCGGCATCGACGATCGCTACGCGTCGCCCGCCGCGCCGGCCTCGTCCCAGATGCTCGGCCTGTGCGCTCCGCACTTCGTCGAGTTGGAGTTCGATCCCGCGCGGCTCAAGTCCGCCGCGCACCTGCGCCTGTTCCTGACCGGCTGGTTCTACTGGACCGACGCCAGCGTCAACATGGCCAGCGCCCACGACCCCGAGCACGAATTCATCCCGCCGATCTTCCAGGTGCCCGACGGCCAGGGCGGCTGGCGCGACGCCGGTCCCCCGGTGGGTTTCCCCGCCGGCAAGACCAAGACCATGGTCGTCGACGTGGGTTCCCTGCTGCTGCGGGACGATCCGCGCCTGCGGGTGTTCACCTCGCTGCGCCTCTACTGGGACGCGATCCGCCTCGCCGTGGACGACGACGACGCACCTTTGGTGGTGACGCCCATCGAGGCCCATTCCGCGGAGCTTTGGCGCCGTGGTTTCAGCGAGCTGGTGGAGGACAAGCGCCCCGAGCAGCCCGCGCGGTTCCAATGGGATCGGGTGGCCCAGCGCCCGCGCTGGAACCCGCACCCGGGCATCTACACCAAGTACGGGGGCGTGCTGCCGCTGCTCTCCGGCGTCGACGATCAATTCGTGATCCTGGGCAGCGGTGACGCGCTGCAGGTGCGCTTCGACGCCTCCAAGGCGCCTCCGCTGCCGGCCGGCTGGCGCCGCGACTTCCTGCTCTATCTCGACGGCTGGGCCAAGGACCGGGACCACAACACCGTGGAAGCCCTGCACGTGGAGCCGCTGCCCTTCCACGGCATGAGCGGCTACCCCTACGGCGCGGACGAGCACTACCCGCTCACCCCCGCCACGCGGGAGTGGCTGCGCAAGTTCCAGACGCGGCCCGCGGAGAGCTGGATCCCGCGCGGCGGCTGAGCAGCGTTCCAGGCCCCCCGCGCATCCAGGGGGCCGCGCCGGATGCGGGGCGGTCGCCGGGCGCGGGTCAGTCGATGCGCCGGGCCCCCAGCTGGCCCGCGTCGCCCTGGTCCCCCGGGAACGACAGGCCGCGAACACTGCCGTCGGCGCGCAACATCAGGGCGAGTTGCCGCGCCGTGAACGTGCGCGGGTCGTAGGTGACGAGCCCACCCTGCTTCGAAGGCCACAACCGGCCCTCGTGGAAACTGGTCGGACCCGTCTGGAATCCGCGCAGGGTTCGGCCCTCCCAGGTGAACCAGACGATCTCGGAGCCGCGCTCGAACTCCAGCCGCAGCACCACCGCCTGCTCGCGCGGAAGGCAGGCCACGACGCGCGGCGCCGAGCCGTCGCCGAGGCGCTCCTCCAGCTTGCGCCACCAGCCGCCGAGCCAGCCGTCCACGTCCTGGGCGGTGCGCGAGAGCAGGGCCGCCGCCGCGGGAAAGTCGCGGCCCCGCAGGCTCTCGCACAGGGCCAGGGTGCGATTGCCGTATTCCACCGACCAGTTCTGGTCCTCGGGCCCCGCGGAGGCCAAGGCGTCGATGCCCCCCTGGTTTTCCGCCGCGATGGAAAGGCGTCCCTGATCGAAGCCCACCCGCAGGCGGCCCCCCCCGGGCAACTCGTAGGTCCCGGCGGCCGCCGCGGCCTGCCTCGGGTCGAGTTCTCCCACTTCCGGCGGCGGCGCCACGGAACGGCCCGAGAGGAGCAGGTCCACGTGCTGCACGGCGGCGGGCATCGGCTCGTTCAAGAGCAACGCCCAGGTCAAGCCGTCGTCGAGCCCGCGCCGCAGTTCGACCTGGAAGCCCGCCAGGCTGGACGAACGCTGGGCCACCCGGCGGCCGCCTTCCCCGCGCTCGATGCGCAGACCACCGGCCCAGGGGCCTGACTTGGGCTCCGTGAGCACCTCCAGGGCCGCCGGAGACAGCAGCACGTCCGGCGCGAGGGCGCGCTCCCAGCGGTACAGATCGCCCACCGAGGCCAGCAGGGCTCCGCGACCATAGAGCGGCCACGAAGGGACCCAGGTGGCGGGGCTCGGTCCCTCCTCCTCCGCGGTCCAGGCCCGCGCCAGGGGCGCGCGCTGGCTGCGGGCATCCCCGGCGAACCAACAGGACGTCAGGCCCGCGCGGTCGAGCACCTGGGCGCGCATGAACTCCTCGAAGGGCTGTGCGGCGGTCTTCTCCACCACGGCGGCCAGCAGGGCGTAGCCCGCATTCGACTCCGCGGCCTGAGCCCCGGGAGGGAAGGAGAGCGGCGAGGCCAGGATGCGCGCCAGGGCGTCTTCCTTCGATTCCGGCGGCCCAAAGGGATCCCCAACGTCCAGGGCGAGCCCGCCGCGGTGGTCCAGAAGCTGGCGCAGGGTGATCCCCGCCTTGTCGGCGGGAACGCCGTCCAGGCGCGCTCCCAAGCTGTCCTCCAGACCCAAGCGACCTTGATCCACCAGCAGCAGCACGGCCACGGCGGTGAACTGCTGTCCCAGCCCGGCCAGGGGAAACAGGGTCTGGGCCGTGTTGGCGATTCCGCGACCGCGGTCCGCCATGCCGTAGCCGGTGGCCAGCACCACCCGGCCGCTGCGGGCCACGAGCAGGGAACCGGAGAAGCCCCAGGGCACCAGCCCCTGCAGGTGCAGGTCCAGCCGCGCGCCCAGGTCGGACTGCGCCGCCGCCATGGCCGGCAGGGCGGCGGCCGACAGGAGCGCGGACCGGAGCGGACCCCGCGCGCGCAGGAGACGCCGGGAAAGCCAGGTCGGACGGAGCCTCACGGTGACTTTGTAACGCTGGGCCCGCTCCCGTGGCAAATCCACCGCGGCGCAGAGGGCCGCTGCGTCACAACCCCTCGAGGGCCGCGATCCGCGCGCGGAACTCCGCGTCCATGGGCCGGCGGCCACCGCTGGCCGGCTCATAAAGCACCAACAGAGCCTGGGCCTCCGCCCAGACTTCGGCGCTGCCCTCCACTCGCAATCGGTACGCCTGCTCGAAGGAGGAGTTGCCGAGCCGGAGCGTGCGCACCTCGATTCCCACGTCCACGCCGCCGCGGCCGGGCCTCAGAAAACGCACGTGGGTCTGCGCCAGCAGGAACGGGAACCGATTCTGCTGCAGGAGACCGAGCCGTTCGAAGTAGGCGTGCCGGGCCTCCTCGAACAACGTCAGGTAAACGGCGTTGTTGAGCACCCCCTGGTTGTCCTCGTCCGACCAGCGCGTGCGAACCCGGGCAACGAAGCGCATTTCTTCCGTGGGGGGAACGTGGGGATCGTGCATGGAGGCACCTCAGGCGCGGGAGCGCGCCGGACCGAACAGGACGAGGGCCGTGCCGGCGAACACCAGCGCCCCGCAAATCAGCGTCTGACTCGTCATGGCCTCGCCCAGCATCAGGATCGCCGAGGAAACCGTGATCAAGGACTGAAGGAAAATGAACACCGCCGTGGTGGAGGCGGCCACGCGTGCCAGGGCATAGGCATTGAGCAGGTAGGCCACCAGCGTCGGGAACACGAGGATGTAGGCCAGGGACACCCAACTCCTGGGGGCCGCGTGATCCGGGATCCAGGCCACGTCGCCCGCGAACAGGGGCACGGTCCAAAGCGAGAGCACGAACACCCAGGCCGTCACCGCCAGGGGACCGTACTTCGCCACCAGGGGCCGGGAGAACACCAGGTACAGCGAGTAGGCGAAGGCATTGGCGACCATCATCAGGTTGCCGGTGCGCGTGCTCTCGGAGAATTCGGCACCGCGCCCCAGGGCGAGACCCAGGGCGGCCGTCAGGGCCACGAGGATCCCGATGCCCCGGGTCCAGGAGAACCGTTCGTGGCGCACCAGCACCGCCAGGCCGAAGGTGAACACCGGGATCATCGGCATGATCAAGCCCGAGTTGACCGCCGTGGAGCGCCGCAGGCCCTCCAGGAACAGCACCATGTTCACCGCCACGCCCGCCAGGGACAGCAGGGCGAGCAGGACGAGGTCGCGCGCCGTGGGCAGGGCCCGCCGGCCCTGGGACCACAGCACGGCCCCCCCCAGGGCCGCCGATCCGAACACGATGCGCCAGCCGACGATGGCCTGGGGAGTGAAGTCGACGAAGGCCCACTTGCCGAAGATGGCGAAGAGCCCGAAGGCGAGCTGCACCACGAGCAGCGCCGCGTATCCCTTGGCCCGCTCCTCCGGACCGGCCCCTGGGCCCGTCCGTGGAGTCTTCGCCGGGCCGTCCACCATCCGCACATGGTACGCCGCGGGCGGGGGCTCGGGTACGCTCACGCCCCATGAGCGCATCCGAAGATCCCGCGCGAAGAGCCCGCAACCGGCCCGACGATCCCACCCTTCGTCCGACACCGCCGAGGGGCCTTCGCCCCTGGCCCCTGGACCGCAGCGAGGCCGGCCCGGACCTCCTGGTCTGTCGCGCGCGCTACGACTGGCTCACCAATCCCAGGACAGGCCAGCTGATGAAGCGCACGGTCCTGGAGACGCCCGATTGGGTCAACGTGGTGGCCCTCGACCCCGAGGGGCGACTGATCCTCGTGCACCAGTTCCGCTTCGGCAGCGGCAGCATCACCAGCGAGATCCCGGGCGGCATGGTGGACGAAGGAGAGTTCCACGGCGACGCGGCGCGGCGCGAGCTGCGCGAGGAGGCGGGCTACACCGCGGAGCGCTGGAGCTACCTGGGCTGCGTCCAGCCCAACCCGGCCTTCCAGGACAACGTGTGCCACCACTGGCTGGCCGAAGACGCGAAGTTGACCCACCCCCAGGAACTCGACAGCGGCGAGGACATCGCGGTCGAGGCCTGGACGCTGGAGCAGGTGCGCCAGGGCATCGTCGACGGCTCGATCCGCCACGCCCTGGTGTTGACCGCACTGTCGCGGGTCTTCGACCTGCGCCCCTTCGAGGGCCGCGGCCTCCCCGGCTGAAGCGCGGGTTCGCGGACCCGGCGAGGGCCCGCCGGCGGCCGGGGCCCCGGGGCTGTAGAGGCCCCTGGGGTGGCCTGCTAGGGTCTCCACCATGGCCACCCGGCGGGAGCTCCTGCGCGCCCTCGCCCCGCTGACGCTCCTCCCCCTGCTGGAGGCTCGGCTCGGGGCCGCGCCCCTCCGAAGGGCGCCCGGCGGCGAGGCCCTGGACTCCCAGCGCGGCCGCGGGATCGCCTGCGCCCTGGGCGAGGAGGCCGACGCGGCGGACCTGCCGGCCCCGCGGCGCGCGGGCGAGCACCTGGCCCTGGCCCTCTCGGGCACGACACCGGTCGCCGACGCGGACCGTGCGCGCGTCCTGGGCTCCGCCCACTGCCAGTGGATCGAGATCTCCCTGGAGGATCGGGGGACCGTGGACGACGGCCCCCTGGCCGAGCGCATCCGCACGGCGGCCTCGGTCACCCTGGTGGAGGCGGGCGTGCTCGACTGGTTGATCGCGCTCTACCCCGCGCGCCGAAGCAGCGCGGTGCTGCACGCCCTGGTGGAGTGCGCGGCCACCGGCGGTCGGGTGATCGGTCGCGGCTCCACGGCGTTCCTGGTGGCGGGCGGTGGCGTGGTTCTCGGCGCCATCCGCGACGCCGTGGGCGAATCGCGCCTGCGACAGGCCAATCCACGCAAGCTGGGCGGCGTGCGCCTCGCCCACGGCCTGGGCCTGTCGGGCGGCATGGTGCTCGACACCCATGGACGCGCGCGGGGCGATCTGCTGCGACTGATTTCGGTGCTGGTCGAATGGCATTGCGACGAAGGCGTGATGCTCTTCCCGCGCTCCGCGCTGTGCTGCGATCTCGAGCTGCGCCGCTGGCGCGCCCTGGGCCCGGACCCGCTGATCGCCCTGGAGCTGCGAGGTTCCCGTCGCGGCCTGCGCACGTTGGAGCGGGCCCGGCTCAGCGTGCTGGCGGCGGGCGACGGTTGGAGCTGGCTCGACCGTCGGCTTTCCTCCGCCGGGGAGCCGGTGGAATTCGGCCCTGCCGCCGCGGCGGAATCTCTGCCGGAGGGCCTCGACTGCCGACGCTTCCTGCTGGCGCCCGCGCGCTCGCGGGCCTGGACCCACGAACGTGCGCGCGTGGAAGTGTCCCAAGTCGCCGCCTCGCGGGCCTTCGCGGGACCCGACGGGGCCGCGGCCCGGGGCCACGGCCTGGACCTGTGCGTGGAACTGTCCCGCGGAAGCTGGGGCTTGCCCGCCGACTAGTCGCCCGCGGCCATGCGCTTGAGTCGCGCCAGGTCCAGCTTGCCCGTGCCCAGGAAGGGCAGCGCCGCCACCTGGAGGCCGTGTTCGGCCCGGGGCGCGCACAGGTTGGGCAACCCCTCCTTGCGCGCGCGCTCGATCACGGCCGCGAGCTCCACCCCCAGGGCCGTGTGCACGACCACCAGGCGCTCGCCGCGTCCGGGGTCGGCCACGGCGGTGACGGCCAGGGAGAAACTCTCCGGACTCGCGCCCAGCAGCGCCGCCGCGCGGATCAGGGCGGTTTCCACCGCGCCGTGGGAGACCATTTCGCCGCCGAGCTTGGAGAAGCGCGAGCGCCGGTCGGTCAGCAGCAGGAACCCGTCCACGTCGAGCTTCCCCACGTCCTGGGTGTCGTACCAGCCGTCGACCACGGCCTGGCGCGTGGCCTGTTCGTCGCCGAGGTAGCCCAGCATCACGCCCGGTCCGCGCACCCAGACGTCGCCCTCGACACCAGCGGGGAGCACCTGACCCGTGGCTGGATCGCGGATCTCCACCTCCACGCCCGGCAGAGGCCGGCCCACGCTGCCCTGGCGGCGGCGCATTCGGCCGGGCGCGCCCGGTCCTTCCGGCACGTCGGGCAGGTTGGCGCTGACCACCGGGGAGAGCTCGGTGCAGCCGTAGCCCTCGTAGAGTTCGCTTCCGTAGCGCGCGCGCCACGCCGAGGCCAGGGAGGGGTCCAGCCGCTGGGCCCCCACCACCGAGGCTCGCACGTGGGAGAGTTGCGGGGGCTCCACGCGCCTCATCCAGGCCTGGTACATGGCGGGCGTCGCCAGGAGCACGCTGGCCCGGTGCTCGCGCGCCAATTCGCCGATGGCGCGGGCGTCGAACGGGTTGTCGTGGAAGATCACCGCGGCACCCGCGAGCAGCGGCGCCCAGACCGTGACCGTGTAGCCGAAGCTGTGGAACAACGGCAGCACGCCCAGCAGGCGGTCGCCGGGGCCGAACTCGAAGGCGGCGGCCACGGCGCGGGCGTTGAACAGGACGTTGGCGTGGGACAGTTGGATCGCCTTGGGCCGCGAGGTGCTCCCACTGGAGAACAACACCGTGGCCACGCGCCGCGCAGGATCCCCCGATTCGTGGGAGGTTGCCTCGGTCCCCGCCGAAGGCAGTGCCTCCAGCAGGTCCTCGACCCACAGCACCTGGCCGGGGAATGCGTTCGCCCCACCCAGGGCCTCCAGGGCCGCGCGGGCCGTGATCACACACGAGACCCCGGCCTGGGAGGTCTGGGCGGCAAGGCCCGCGGCCCCCGTCAGGGGATTCAGGTTGACGCTGGCGCGGCCCATGGCGGCCAGGGCCAGGTTGACCTGGGCTCCGGCGGCGCCCGGCGGCAGCAACACGCCCACGGGAGCCATGCCCACGGATTCGCCACCCGGTCGTGCTTCCGAGGGCAGCCGGCCCGCCAGGCGAGCGGCCAGACTGGAGACTCCCTGGGACAGCTCGCCGAAGGTCAGGCGGGCCCCGCGGGAGTCCAACACGGCCACCTCCCCGGATCGGGCCCTGGCCACGCGGCGGAAGGCGGCGGCCAGGTCCTCGGGTTGGCCCCTGGGGTCAGGTTCGATCGGCAACATGTTCGTCGAGTCGCCCGGTCGGGGCGTCCTGGGTCCAGCATGCCGGGGAATCGCCCGCGCCGCCCTGTGCTTCCATCGATCGCATCGACAACTGGGGCGAAGCGACCGGGGCGCGGGGCGGGCACCGGGCGGGCACCGGGCGCGCACCGGGCGTGGTCGTCGGGCCGCGGGCGCCGCCCGGGGCCTCGATCAGCGGTAGAGCTCGCCGCCGGCGGCGGTGAACTCGGCGCCCTTGGCGGCGAGGCCCGCCGCCAGGGCCGCTTCGGGAGAGAGCTGCTCCTGGGCCGCGAATTTGCGCACGTCCTCGGTGATCTTCATCGAGCAGAACTGGGGACCGCACATGGAACAGAAGTGGGCCGTCTTGGCGCCGTCCTGGGGCAGGGTCGCGTCGTGGTAGGCCCGGGCGGTCACCGGGTCGAGGCCCAGATTGAACTGGTCCTCCCAGCGGAACTCGAAGCGCGCTCGCGAAAGCGCGTCGTCGCGATCGCGGGCGCCCTTCAGGCCCTTGGCGAGATCCGCCGCGTGGGCCGCGATCTTGTACGCGATCACGCCCTGCTTGACGTCCTCCTTGTTGGGCAGACCCAGGTGCTCCTTCGGGGTCACGTAGCAGAGCATGGCGCAGCCGTAGGATCCGATCAGCGCGGCGCCGATGCCGGAGGTGATGTGGTCGTAGCCCGGAGCGATGTCCGTGACCAGCGGGCCCAGCGTGTAGAAGGGCGCGCCATGGCAGGTGGCGAGCTGCCGGTCCATGTTCTCGCGAATCAGGTGCAGGGGCACGTGGCCCGGGCCCTCGATCATCACCTGCACGTCGTGCTTCCAGGCGATCTGGGTCAGCTCCCCCAGGGTCTCGAGTTCGCCGAACTGCGCGGCGTCGTTGGCGTCGGCCGTGCAGCCGGGCCGCAGTCCGTCTCCCAGGGAAAAGGACACGTCGTAGCGCTTCATCAGCTCGCAGATGCGCTCGAAGTGCTCGTAGAGGAAGTTCTCGCGGTGGTGCGCCAGGCACCACTTGGCCAGGATCGAGCCGCCGCGGGAGACGATGCCGGTGATGCGCTGCGCGGTCAGCGGCACGTAGCGCAGGAGCACGCCCGCGTGGATCGTGAAGTAGTCCACGCCCTGCTCGGCCTGCTCGGCCAGGGTGTCGAGGAACACCTCGATGTCGAGCTTCTCGATGCGGCCCTTGACCTTCTCCAGCGCCTGGTAGATCGGAACCGTGCCGATGGGCACCGGGGAATTGCGCAGGATCCACTCGCGCGTCTCGTGGATCTGTCGGCCGGTGGAGAGGTCCATGACCGTGTCGGCGCCCCACAGGATCGACCAGCGCAGCTTCTGCACTTCCTCGGCGATCGAAGAGGCGACGGCGCTGTTGCCGATGTTGGCGTTGATCTTCACCTTGAAGTTGCGGCCGATGACCATCGGCTCCAGCTCCGGGTGCCTGATGTTGGCGGGCAGGATGGCGCGGCCCGCGGCGATCTCCGCGCGCACGAATTCCGCGGGCACGCCCTCCCGGGCGGCGGCAAAGGCCATTTCCTCGGTGACCAGGCCGCGCCGGGCGAAGTGCATCTGGGAGAGGTTCTGCTCCCCGCGCGCGAGGCGCTCCTGGATCCATTCCTGGCGCAGGGCCGGCAGGCCGCTCTCGGGGGAGCAGCCCTCGGGGCCCGAGGTGTCGTAGAGGTCCAGGTGGCCCGGCGGCCCGTCGAGGTGGATGCGGCGCGCGGGCACCAGGAGCTCGCGGGCTCCGTGCCGCACGCGGGTGTGGATCTTGTGGGAGCGCGGGAACTCCGCGCTCGCCGTGGACACCCGGAGGGGCTCCGGGGTCGGGCTGTTCGACGGGAGTTGCTCTGACATGACGTGGACTTTCCTACGCCGGTGCGAACCGGATCAGGTTCAAGGGGTGCTTCTCAGGCCCTCGCGCGGCTGCGCGCGGGCCGCCCCCAGTCACGATCGCGCGACCCCCGTCGAGTGCCTCGAACGGGGCCGCGATCCGGCCCAGACTCTAGCTCGCGCCGCCGGTGAGTCCAATCGGGCCGGCGGGGAAGGGGCTCCACGGAGCTTGCGGCCCGCGCCGCGAGCCTGCTGCCGCGGGACGCGGCGATTCACGGCCCAGGCCCCCAGCGGGCCCGCTCCGCGCCGTGTCCGGGCGAAACCGGCCTGGCCCGCTATCGCGGCACCCGGGCCGACTCCCGCGGGAGATGCCCGGTGGGCCGCCGGGGCCCGGCGCGGCGGCCGGCGACGGGAGCGAGGGATCGACGATCAGAAATCGTCGTCGTCATCGTCCTCATCGTCGTCGTCATCGTCGTCGTCGTCCTCGTCTTCTTCCTCGTCGTCGTCATCGTCGTCGAGGTCGTCATCGTCCTCATCGTCATCGTCGTCGTCTCGTCGTCGTCATCTTCGTCGAGGTCGTCGTCGAGGTCGTAGTCGTAGTCCCCTTCCGGCGCACTGGCCGTGGACTCGGCTGCGGAGTCGAGGTGGATCATGTCTTCGGGGGAGGAGTCTTCGCGGATCTGCATCGGAGCGTCCATGGGAGCAGGGCGCGGAACAGGGTAGCGAGCGTAAGGGGTTCTCGCAGCGGCCGTGGGCGGAGGTCACCCCTCAGGCGAGCGGCGGCTTCTCGGGCCTGCCGGCGTCGGGGGATTCAGCGTCGCTTTTTTTCCGCCAGAGGGCCCGATCGCGCAAGAAAAAAACTGCCGGCCTGGGCTCCCGCCCCTGGAGTTGTCCGGCCCGGGGGCTCGAGCGGCGCCGGCCGGTTGTATGCCCCCCCCTCCCCCGGTACCGTTCCGGGTTCCAGCACGTGGAGAGCCGCGCCCGCCGCGCTCCCCTTCCCCCCACCTCGACCCCCGGGCCCCCTGCCCGCGGTCGACTGCCCCAGTTGAGCCCATGAGCGCCCACACCCGCAAGTCCGTGGTCCAGACGATGGCCGCGGAGAGCCGCACACGCCACGAGGAACGCCCCGTCTCGGGAATCGACCTGCCCGACCAATTCGGCGCCCACGTGTTCAACGACACGGTCCAGCGCCAGCGCCTGCCCAAGCCCGTCTACCGGGCATTGCGGCGCACGATCGAGAAGGGCCACGAGCTCGACGCCGAGGTGGCCGACATCGTGGCCAACGCCATGAAGGACTGGGCCCTGGACCACGGCGCCACGCACTTCACCCACTGGTTCCAGCCCATGACCGGGCTCACGGCGGAGAAGCACGACTCCTTCCTGACCCCCACCTCGGACGGTCGCGGGTTGATGGAATTCTCGGGCAAGGAGCTGATCAAGGGCGAGCCCGATGCCTCCTCGTTCCCCTCCGGCGGCATCCGGGCCACGTTCGAGGCCCGCGGCTACACCGCGTGGGACCCGACTTCGCCGGCCTTCCTGCGCAAGACGGCCCGGGGCGCGACCCTCTGCATCCCCACGGCTTTCTGCTCCTGGACGGGCGAGGCCCTGGACCAGAAGACGCCGCTCTTGCGCTCCATCCAGGCCCTGTCCCAACACGCGGTTCGCCTGCTGCACCTGCTGGGTGAGGCCGGCGCCACGCGGGTGGTCACCACCCTGGGCTGCGAGCAAGAGTATTTCCTCGTGGATCGGCGCTTCTACTACGCGCGCCCGGACCTGGTGGCCGCGGGCCGCACGCTGATCGGCGCGCGACCGCCCAAGGGCCAGGAACTCGAGGACCACTACTTCGGGGCCATCAGCGAGCGCGTGATCGCCTACATGCAGGACCTGGAGCAGGAGCTCTGGCGCCTGGGCATCCCGGCGCGCACGCGTCACAACGAAGTGGCCCCCGGCCAATTCGAGCTGGCGCCGGTGTTCGAGGAGGCCTCGGTGGCCGCCGACCACAACATGCTCACCATGGAGGTCATGAAGGCGGTGGCCGAGCGCCACGGCTTCGCCTGCCTGCTGCACGAGAAGCCCTTCGCCGGGGTCAACGGCTCGGGCAAGCACAACAACTGGTCCATGTCGGACAACCTGGGCAACAACCTGTTGGAGCCCGGCCACACGCCCCAGGAGAACCTGAAGTTCATCGTGTTCCTGACGGCGATCATCCGCGCCGTGGACCTGCACCAGGACCTGCTGCGGGCCTCGGTGGCCCACGCGGGCAACGACCACCGCCTGGGCGCCAACGAAGCGCCGCCCGCGATCATCTCGATCTACGTGGGTTCGCAGCTCGAGGACATCATCCAAGGCCTGATCCAGGGCACCACGCCCACCAAGAAGGGCGCGGAGAAGATGCAACTGGGCGTGACCACGTTGCCGCCCCTGCCCCGGGACCAGTCGGACCGCAACCGCACCTCCCCCTTCGCCTTCACCGGCAACAAGTTCGAATTCCGCGCCGTGGGCTCGAGCCAGGCCGTGGCGCATCCGAACACGCTGCTGAACACGATCGTCGCCGAGTCCCTCGACTTCCTGGCGACCGAGATCGAGAAGCGCGCCGGCAAGGGAGAACGCCGCGAGGCCATCGACGCCCTGGTGCGCGAAGTCCTGACGCGCCACCAGCGCATCCTGTTCAACGGCGACAACTACTCCGAGGAATGGGTCAACGAGGCCGAACGGCGCGGGTTGCTCAACCTGCGCGACACGCCCTCGGCCCTGGCGCGGCTCGCCGCGGAGAAGAACCAGCGTCTGTTCGAGAAATACGCCGTGTTCACCCCGCGCGAAACCACCTCGCGCTCGAACATCGCGTTCCACACCTACATGCAGCGGGTCAACGTCGAGGCCCAGACCCTCAAGGGGCTGGCGGCGACCGTGGTGCTGCCCGCGGGCATGGCCCACCAGGAGCGCCTGGCGCGCTCGATCCAGGGGGTGCAGCAACTCCTGCCGCGCACGGACATCAAGGCTCAGCTGGAATGCCTGGAGCAGGTGGCCAAGGCCATCTGCGACCTGAAGCGCTCCCTGGACCACCTGGAGCAGGCCCGCTCCCAGGCCGAGGGCCACCACGGCACCCACGAGCAGCACGCCATGGCCTTCCGGGACCTGGTGATGCCGGCCATGGTCGAGCTGCGCACCCACGCCGATCTGCTGGAGTCCCTGGTCGAGGACGACCTGTGGCCCCTGCCCAAGTACCGCGAAATGCTGTTCCTCTCCTGAGGCGCCAGCGCCCCGACCTCGCGCCGGACCGGGCCGCGAGCAGGGCCGCAAGCATGATCGGATCGCGGCGGGGGTCGGCCTGGCGCCGGCCCAGGGCGCTGTGCCCCGCGCCCGAGGGGCGGGCCCCGCGCCCCAAGGGCGAGATGGTAGCGGTGGTCGGACTCGAACCGACGACACACGGCTTATGAAGCCGTTGCTCTAACCAACTGAGCTACACCGCTGCGCGAAGGCCCCGCGGATTTCGCGGGGCGCGGGACTCTATCGCCGGGCCACCCGTGGTGGCAAGGCCGCTGGGCCGGGGAGGCTCCACGCGGGCCTCGGCGGGCAGGAGCCAGCGCGGCGCAGGGTGCCGTTCGCCAGACGCCGCGGGCCTCGGCGCGGCCCCCAGGAGCCGCAGGCCTCCGGCGGGACCAGGGACCTCGGGAGAGACGCCCAAGGGGCGCTACCCCGCGAATTTTTTCTCGAAAGTCGGCACAAGTCCGCCCGCGCCGCCGTTTCTACCTCAAGCCGCGGCGCCCCTGGCGAGCGCGGCGCAGTCCTCGGCGCCGGGGCAGGCTCGCAGCCACCGACGGTGAACCCGAGGACAGGGGGGAGTCCCCCGAGGAAGAGAGGCCCGTTGAGAGAGGTCCGCGGGCGGCCTGGAGCACCTCGTGCACCGGGCCGAGGGGGGGGCAGGGGCGCCGGGCGTGCGGCACCCCTGCCCCGGTTCGCGCGGGGCGCCGCGGGGCGCCGCGGGGTGCCGCGGGGTGCCGCGGGGTGCATCGGGGACGCCGCTCAGTTCCCGGAGCTCAGGGTCGGGAGGCCCGGGAGAGCGCGCCGCGCTCCCCCCGCACCGAGTAGTAGCCCAGTTGTCGCACCTGCACCTGGCCGCTGGTCGGATCGTAGACCTGGCAGGTCGAGAAGGGCCGCGAATACAGGTGCAGGCTCACCGCCGGCCGGCCGCCGCCGGAAGCGATCTCGTGCAGTGCGATCTCGTCGGTGATGAACGCCACCTGGCCCTGGGACAGTCGCCGGGGCGTGCCCTTGGCCCGGGGCGGCGCTCCGTTGGACGGGACCTCGAACAGGGTCTCCACCACTTCGCCCTCGAGCACCGACATCCAGCAGCGCTGGCCCTCGTGGTTGTGGATCGGACTCTTCTGTTGGGCCCCCCAGCACAGGAGCAGGAGTTCGAATTCCGGCTCGTGGTGCACCTGGTTGCGCGTGTAGCAGTCGGGCGCGAAGAACGACCAGCCGCGCCAATCGGACTGGGCCTTGGAGTACTCGGCGAGCAGGCTCGCGACGCGCGCGCCCTTGGGATCGCGCCGGAATTCGCCGCTCAGGGCCTGACACAGTTCGAGCAAGGGTTGGGGCTGCATGGTCGACGATCCAGAGCCTAGCGCCCGGCGGCGATTTGCGGAACGGCCGTGGCTGCGACCAGGGCCTCCACGAGGCGCCCCAGGGAGGCACGCGTGGTGTGGGCGCCCAGGGAAATCCGCAGGGAAGAGCGCGCGCGGGATTCCGAAAGGCCCATGGCCAGGAGCACGTGGCTCGCCGGCCCGGCCGCCGCGGCGCCGGCGGAAACGCTGAATCCGCCCTTTGCGAGTCGCTCCACCAGCGTGGGAGCCCCATGGCCGGGGAGGGACACGTTGAGCGTATTGGGGAGCGAGGGGCCCGAGCCGTTGCGCAGGATGCCGGGGAGAGCGGCCTCCAGGGCGCGCCACAACTCGTCCCGCATCAGGGCCAGGGAGGCCGGGGTGCCGAAGGCTCCCTCGCGCAGCCGTTGGAAGGCTCGCCCGAAGGCCACGGCGCCCGGCGTGTTCTCGGTGCCGCCGCGCAAACCGCCCTGCTGGCCGCAGCCATGGATCAGGGGCTCGAGGGCCGTGCCGCGGCGCACGTAGAGCACGCCGCAGCCCTTGGGTGCGTAGAGCTTGTGACTGGAGATCGAAAGCAAATCGCAGCCGAGGGCGCGCACGTCGATGGGCACCTTGCCCAGGGCCGCGACGGCGTCCACGTGGAAGCGAATCCCGCGGCTCCCACAGAGGCGGCCTAGCTCCTCCACCGGCTGAAGCACGCCGGTCTCGTTGTTGGCGAGCATCACGGACACCAGGGAAGTCCTGGGCTCCAGGCAGCGGACCAGGTCCTCGACGCGCAGCGCGCCGTCCTCCCGCGGAGAGACCAGCGAAACGCCGTGGCCCCGGCGCTCGGCCTCGCGCAGCGTGCTGAGCACGGACTTGTGCTCCATGGCGCTGGAGACCACGTGGGTGGAACGGCCGTGGGGCAGGCTGCCGCTCAGGGCCCAGTTGTTGGATTCGCTGCCGCCCGAGGTGAAGTAGATCTCTTCGGGCAGGGCGCCCAGGCCCTCGGCGATGTGCTCGCGCGCGCGGAGGATGGCCTCCGCCGCGCGCCGCCCCGCGGCGTGGACCGAGGAGGGATTGGCGAAATCCTCCTGCATCCAGCGCAGCAGAGCCGCCAGCACGGCGTCATCCACCGGCGTCGAGGCGTTGTAGTCGAAGTACTTTTCGTCGTGCACGTGGGCCATGGTCGGATTCAGCGGTTCGGCGCGGGGGAATCCTGCGCGAGCGGCTCGCCCGTGTTCCTCACGCCGCCGTGGGCCACGGCGAACAGCACGCAGGCGGGGTTCGAGGGCCCCACGGCTGCGTCCGCGTCGCCCAGGGCCACGGGCGCGTGGCGCGAGCCGGCGGCGTAGCGCAGGTAGCTGCCGGCGCGATGCTCCCCATGGTCGTCCCGGTACCCCCCGGAGAGGATCAGCACTTCCTCGACGCCGAGGTGCTCGTGCTCGGGATAGGAGGACCCGGGCTCCATGCGGATCATCACCGTGGCATCCTCAGCGGACGGCGCTTCGCCGAGGTGCAGGGGCCGCCAGGAGACGCCGCGGTGCCGGGTGGACTTCCAGCCCTCCCGCGACGCACCGAGCAGCGCGGGGCCGAGGCCCGTGGCGATTTCGATCAGCGACATTGGGGGGAAGATAGCGAGGGGACTCTCGCTCACGCGAGTTGGGGTGAGCCGGTCCAGGCCAGGCCGAGCGGGGCGCGCGCGGATTCGCTGCTGGGAAACAGGCCCGGACAACGGAGCCGGGACTTCTCCCGGGCCGGGGATCCCGAGGATCCTAACGAAGCGTTCAGACGGTGCCCTGGGTGAAGAAAAGTTCACCGGAACGCGGGACCCGAATCATGAAAAGCGCCTGAAGCCTTGGCCGGATGCGGCTACCTTTTCGAGGTGATCGCGGTTCGCCGCGGTCACGGCGAGGTTCCATCGGGAGGTGTGGGTGCTCATGCGAGCGGCACCTTCACCCGGGAAGCTTGATGGAACCTCCTCTCTCCCTCGGGCCGCTGATCGGCAAGGATCAGCGGCCCCCTTCTTTTCCCGGGCTGATCCAACGCTCGCGCCCCGTCGCGCGCGGTTCCAGGCGCCCCTCTGCGCGGCTGCCGTGAGCGCGTCGCGGGAATCCGAAGCGGATCGCGGAGGATCCCGGCGAGCCCGGCAAAGCAGATGCGCGCGGCCTGCGAGTCGCAGGCCGCGCGCATCGTGGACGCCAGGGGGTTCCCCGCTCAGGGCGTGATGGTCCAGACGTGGGGCGCGCCGTCCGCGCCGTGCAAGGTGAGCCGACGGGTGAGCGAGTCGTACAGCCAGTTCTGGATCGCCTGCCCGTCGCGAACCACCGCGGTCGGCAGGCTGCTCCAGCGCGTGATCACCACATCGTCGCCGGTGCCGTCCGCGGAGGAAGTGTGCAACGTCAGAGGAGTCGCGGCGCTGATGCCGGCGGAGAGGGAATCCACCGTCAATCGCGCCAAGTTCTGGGTGGCGGTGATCGAGATCGTGTTGGAGGCCTGGTCGATGCTCCAGTCGAAGGGCGTGAAGGCGCCCGCCGCCTCCTGCTCCACGTAGAAGTGCTCGTAGGTGGCGTCCACGTCCGCCAAGGTCCTGCCGGACATCGGCACGCTCAGAGTGAATTGGGACATCCAGTCGCAGGCCTGGGCGGCGTCCAGCATGCGCCAGTCGTGCCCGGTGAACGGCACCACGGTGTAGCCGTAGGTCGGACCGGGCACGCGCCCGAGCTTCTGCTGCAGGTGCTGGTCCAGGATGTCGTTCTGGTCGGGCAGGTAGGGAATCGTGTCGAACTCCGCGCGCCAGGTGGCCAGGGGGGTCGACGCGAGGTTGCGCGCCAGGTCCGCGCCCTCGTCCACGGCCAGGGTGGCGGAATTGAAGTCGATCACCGAGGAACGCGTCATTTTCCACGCGTCCGCGGACCCAGTGCTGCCGTCGCCGTACCAGAAGTCGAAGATGAAACGCGTCGGCGGGTCGCGGCGGTAGGTGTCCGTCAGCGAGGCATTGCCCGAGTGGTTGACGATGGCGGCGAGCATCGGCCGGCTGGGGTCCCGGTGGCGCGCGGCGTAGTTCATCAGCGCCCCGCCGCCCATGGAGAAGCCCACGCCGTAGAGGCGCGTGCGATCGATGCGCAGGGAGGCGTTGGCGAGCACCCACTCCAGGACAGCCTCGGTGTTGATCTGGCTCTCGATCGAGCTGAAGTGCTTCTTCGAGCCGCCCAGGGGACAGACCAGGAACCAGCCGCGCGCGGCGCACTCGCGCACGAAGTCGGTGTTCTTCACCGCGTCGAGGTGCGAGGCACCGTACTTGTGGAAGACCACGAGCATCGGCCGCGGGCCGGCGGGCAGGGGCTCGGCACGACGAGGGAGAAGGGCTCGACGAAGGGCGTCGGCGGCGTGAGCGTGTATTCGCGCAGGCGGTAGCGCAGGGGCGGCGTCGCCACCGTGCCCGAGGACGCGGCACCGACCTCGGTCCCGGCCCCGTTGGACGTGGCGGACTTGGCACCCTCCCCGATCAGGAGCTTGCCCCCTTCGACGCCCACGCCTGCCTGGCGCAGTTGCTCGAGGAACTCGGGCAAGGGTTCGGCGCTCTCGAACTCGATCGACCCGGGGCCCGCCGCCGGGGCCGCCGGTGTCATGGGGCCCTTGCCACCCGCCCAGAGACCGTCGATGGGGTCGGGTGCGCCCGACCAACCCGGGACCACGCGGATCCCCTGGGGGGCGTGGCCGAGTCGCTCCGACTCGCCGGCCCGTCCTTCGATCAGGGCGGCCAGGAGGGCCTCCTCGGCCGCTGCCAGCTCCTGCTGCTCAGCGGTCACCGCGGCATGGGCGGCTAGGGAGGCCTGCCATGCCTGTCCTGACCCGGCGCGCAGCATTTCGACGAAAAACAGAGCGATCGAGATGTCCATCTTTGGGTGTGACGCGGCTCGTCGGAGAATCGTTCCCCGCGGCCGCGCGCTAATCCCTCCCCGAGAAAATCTACCCCCGCCGCCAAGGGGGCGCGGGAGAGTCGCCATGCCGCGGGGAGGACATCCGCGGCCGGGCATGCCATGGCCGGAACGGCCCGAAAACCGAACTCGCCACGAGCAGAATTCGGCCGGTGGTGGCCCGGTACACCCACTGGGGAGGCCCCATGGGCTCCGAGGGGCGGCCATCCTCGGGCCCGGAGGCCCAGCAAGAACTAGTACGAAAAATCCCTGGCGTGACCGGAATTCCGGGGGCAGGAGGCCTCGGAGCGCCCGGACCGCGCCGCAGACGGCCGGGTCCCGCCCCGCGTGGGGCGGCTGCTTGCTCGTGATTCTGACCCCGGGGCCGCGCTCCAAGGCCGCCTCCCCCTACGAGCCCAGTTCTCCCGGGAGCGGCTCCAAAGCGCCGTAGCAGCGGCCCTCCACCGTGAAGACCTGCACGCGCTCCGCGTCGCGGTCGAGCACGGCGATGCGGGTGGCCGACAGGTCGCTCGCGGGCTCCACCACCACGTCCTCGGGCGAGTCCACGGCGCCCGTGTCGCGACCGGCCTCGGCCAGAGTGCGCACGACGCGTCCGCCGGCATCCACCACCACCAGGGCCGAGGTGGCGCCGCGCAGGGCGAGCACCCAGCGGCCATCGGCCAGGGGTGCGGCGGCCGCGGGCTCGAGCCGTCCGCCGCCCGGGCCGGGCACGCAGAAGCTGAAGTGGAATTCCCCGTCGCGAAAGACCTGCACGCGACCCGCGCCGCTCTCGCAGGCGAAGATCCAGCGGCCGTGGGCCTTGGCCCGCGTGAGCCCGCGGAAGTGCCCCAGGGGATGGCCCTCCGGACGCAGTCCACGCACCCAGGTGCCGTCGAGGCGCGCGATGGCAAGCCCGTGGCGACGGGTTCCGCCGCAGGTGACGAGCAGCCGATCTTCGCCGGGGGCCTCTTCCGCCGAGTCCTCCAGCAAGGCCACATCGCAGATCCCCGAAAGGTCCCCGCGCCGGTCCTCGCCGCCGCGGGTGTCGCTGGGCGGCGCTCCCCGCAGGAATTCGATGCCGCCGGATTCGCGGCCGAACACGCTGAAGACCCGCACGCTGGAGGAGGCCCTGTCGGCGATCCACAGCGTGCGATCCCGATCCACGGCGAGTCCATCGACCCGTGCGCCGCCGTGCCCGTCCCGGGCGCGGAAGGAGAAACCCGCGCCAAGCGGCACGCCGTCCAGGTCGTAGGCGCGCACATGGGCGGTGTCCGCGTGGCGCCCCACGTAGAGGACGCCCGCCCGCAGGCTCAGGCTGCCGTGCACGCGACGCCTCCCGCTTCTCCCGCGCCCGGCCCCGGGACCTCGCGGGAGAGCCGCAGGGCGACGACCTCCGCCGGCGCCCCATGTCGCCACGGCAGTCCCACCACGCCCAGGCCGCGGCTGGTGATCACGCGCGTGGGCCCCAGCTGGACGCGGGCGCCGGGGTGCGCGGGGCCGAGCCGTCGGAGCCAGGGCAGGTCGACCTGGGTCCCGTGGGTGTGGCCGCAGAGAATCGCCGCCACTCCGGCGCGGGCGAGGCGCGGCGCGGCGCGCGGGTTGTGGCACAGCACGAGTTCCACGTCGCCGGGCTGGAGCGCGGCCCGGGCCGCGGACACGTCCGCCGCGCGGGCCTCCTCCAGGTCCTCGACGCCCACCAGCGCCACGGCGCCCGCTCCCGCGGGAAAGCGCAGACTCTCGTTGCACAGGAAGCGAATGCCCCGCTGGGCGTAGGCCTCGGCGATGCGCCGCTCGCAGCGGCCACGGTAGTCGTGGTTGCCGAACACGGCGTACACGCCCAGGCGCGCCCGCAGCCCCGAGAGTTCGTCGAGCAGGTCCAGGGCCTGGCGCCAGTGATGCGTGATGTAGTCGCCGGTGAGCACGGCGAGGTCGGGCCGCTCGCGGTTGGCGAGCTCCACCGCGTGGGTCAGGCTGCCCGCGGACAGCAAGTTGCCCCCATGGAAATCCGAGAGCTGCACCACGCAGAAACCCTCCAGCTCCAGGGCCAGCCCCGCCACCGGCAGCACTTCGCGCCGCAATCGGAGCCTTCCGGGCGACAGGTGTCGGCGGCGATAGAACGCGCGACCGCCCAGGAATCGGGCGGACTGTTCCGCCAACCAGAAGGCCGCCAGCCGCCCCTTGCCGTGGCGTCGGGGCTCGACGCGCAGGTCCTGGGAGGGGCCGTCCATGGGGCGCGGATGATACGCCCCCCCGGCCCGGCGAGGTACGGAGTCAGCGCGCGAAGCCGAGCACACCCGTGCGACCCGAGCCCAGGCGCTGCTCGCCGCGGGAATCCAGGACGCGGGCCTGTCCCTCGCGCACTTCCACGGTGACGCCGCGGGAGTCCAGGGTCACGTGGGCCGCGCCCTGCTCCACTTCCACCAGCCCGAATCGGCTGGTGATCGTCAGGGGGCCCCGGGTGTCGAGCACGCCCGACTCGAGCCGCAGCCGGCGGGTCGACGGCTCCTCCACCTGCACGACCGTGGAGCTCGCCACCTCCACCACGGTCTGACCCAGGGCGAGCCGCGCGCTGGAGCCTTCGGCCGTGCGCACCCAATCGCCGCGCTGCAGCTGGCGCATGGGTTCCCCCGGTCCCTGGGGCTCGCCCACGGAGGCCACGCGGCCGCTCTGGACGGTCAGCTCGGCCCGCGCGGTGCCCGAGGGATCCGGCGTGAGCCGCACCGCCGCGTAGAAAACGATGGCGAGCACCACCACCAGGACGACCTTGCCGCGCACCTTGCCGCCGAAGCCCGCTCGCACGACGGCCACCGGGGAGAGCACCGGCCGACGCGCGGCACCGTCGTCTCGCCCCTCGTCCTCCCCTTCGTCCGTGTCCTGCTCCACGCGCGCCAGGGTGCGGCGCCAACGGGCGTCGGCCAGCAGGCGCTCGCGGTAGATCGCATTGCAGTCCGCGCAGGCGAGCAGGTGGCGTCGCAATTCGGGACGCTCGGCCAGGGAGCGACGGGCCGCGATCAGTTCGACGACGGCGCGCGCGCGCGCACTCCGCCGAGCCGGGGGCGCCCGGCAGGCGCTCGGGCACCGGGGTCTCTCCCTGGGTCATGGTCACGGCAGGAATCCCCCGTGGGTCCAGGACCGATGGGCACGGGACCCGGCGCGCGCGGGGTCGACCCGGTAGATCGGGCCCGGGGAGCTCATCCGCCCAGAGAGAATCGCGGCGTCCACGGCCACCAGATCGGCCGGAAGGGCCTCGCGCCTGAGCCCGGGAGCCCCCCCGACCGAGGCGGCCGCCCGGGGTGGGCCCCCCCGTGCCAAGGCCGGCACGGGACTCCGCGCGGGCCCGCCCGTTCCCAATGCAGCGCTCCCCGGGGCCGGGGATTCCGCGCCGGCCCTAGTCCGGCCCCTGGGCCCCTTCCGTGGCGGGCTTGCTCGCCAGCCGCGAAAGGGCCGCGTCGATGCGCGCCAGGGCACTCTCTCCCCCCAGCAGGGCGATCACGTCGAACAGGTCCGGCCCGCCCGCGTGGCCCGTCAGGGCGCAGCGCAGGGGCTGGAAGAGGGCCGGCATCTTCAGGCCGCGCGCGCCGACCCAGGCCTTGGTGCCTTCGCGCAGCTCCGCCGTGGAGAGACCTCGGCCCAGGGAATCGGCGAGCCAGCTCCGGTAGGCCCCCAGGGTCTCCACCGCGGCCGCCTGCTTGCGCGCGTTCTTCTCCGCGTCGGGCTCGTAGACCACGGCGTCGTCCTTGGCGAAGCAGTAGGCAATGCGCGCGGGCAGTTCGCCGTAGGTGCGGATGCGCTCTTGCTCGCCGCGCACCACGTCCAGGTACCAGGCGCGCCGCTGCTGGAGCAGGGCCTCCGTGGCCAGGCCCGCCCGGAGCACGAAGGGCGCGCACATGTCCGCCAGGTGCTCGATCGAGTCCTTGCGGATGTACTCCCCCGCCATCCACTGGAACTTGTCCAGGTCGAAGATCGCGCCCGCCTTGGTGACGTCCTTGATGTCGAAGTGGGCCACGAGCTCATCGGTGGAGAAGATCTCGGTGGTGCCGTTCAGCGCCCAGCCCTGCAGGCACAGGAAATTGACGATCGCTTCCTTGGGGTAGCCGCGCTCCTGGTAGTCCTGCAGCGCGGTGTCGCCGGTGCGCTTGGAGAGCTTCTTGCCGTCGCTGCCGAGCATCAGGGGCAGGTGGCCGAACTCGGGCACGGCCTCGCCCAGGGCCTGGTAGAGCAGCACCTGCTTGGGCGTGTTCACCAGGTGCTCCTCGCCCCGGAACACGTGGGTGATGCCCATGTCGATGTCGTCGCAGACCACCACGAAGTTGTAGATCGGCAGGCCGTCGGCGCGGACCATGATCCAGTCGTCGACTTCCTTGTTGTCGAACACCACTTCGCCGCGCACGTGGTCCACGAAGCGCGTCGAACCCTCGGGCACGCGGAAACGCACGACCGGCTGTTCGCCGGCGGCGCGCCGCGCCTGGACCTCGGCCGCCGACAGTCCGGCGCACTTGCGGTCGTAGGCCTGCTGCTCCTTGCGGGCCGACTGGGTCTGGCGCAGCTCCTCCAGGCGCGCGCTGGAGCAGAAGCAGGCGTAGGCGGCGCCTTGCTCCAGGAGCCTGGCGGCGTAGGCCCGGTGGCGGTCGATGCGCTCGGTCTGGCGGTAGGGCGCGCAGGGGCCGCCGACGTCCGGGCCCTCGTCCCAGTTGATCCCCAGCCAGCGCAGCCCCTCCAGGATCGCCCGCTCGTACTCGTCGGTCGAGCGCTCGCGGTCGGTGTCCTCGATGCGCAGCAGGAATTTCCCACCCCGGCGCCGGGCATAGGCCCAGTTGAACAGGGCCGTGCGGGCGCCGCCGATGTGCAGACGCCCGGTGGGACTGGGGGCAAACCGCACACGCACGGGCTTGGTGGAGTCACTCAAGGGTCGCTTCGGCCTCGGGGGCCGCTCCTCGGAGGTCGCGGGCGAAGGAGGATACGGCTCGCCCCGGCTTTGCGCTATCGTTCGCCCATGAGTCGAACCACCCGAACGGACGTTCCCACGCGTGAATGGGTGCTGCGCGCCCCCAAGGTCCTGCTGCACGAGCACCTCGACGGCGGCCTCAGGCCCCAGACCGTGCTCGAGCTGGCCCAGGAGGCCGGCTACCGGGAGCTGCCCGAGACGGACCCCGCGCGCCTCGCCGCGTGGTTCTTCGAGGGCGCCAACCGCAAGACCCTGCCCCTCTACCTGGAGGGCTTCCGCCACACGATCGCGGTGATGCAGTCCGCCCGCGCCCTGGAGCGCGTGGCCTTCGAGTTCATCGAGGACATGGCCCAGGACGGAGTGGTCTACGCCGAGGTGCGCTTCGCCCCGCACTTCCACACCCAGCGGGGACTGGGCCTGGACGCGGTCATGGCCGCCGTGCTGCGGGGACTGCAACGCGGCAAGGAGGCCTTCGGCGTGGGCTTCGGCGTGATCGTCTCGGCCCTGCGCAACGAGCCGGAGACGCTGTCCTTCAAGTTGGCGGAGCTGGCGGTGGCCTACCGCAGCCAGGGCTGCGTGGGCTTCGACCTGGCGGGCGAGGAGGCCGGCCACCCCGCCAAGGAACACGTGCGCGCCTTCGAGTTCGTCAAGCGCCAGAACTTCTCGATCACGATCCACGCCGGAGAGAGCTTCGGCCCGGAGAGCATCTGGCAGGCGCTGCAGTACTGCGGCGCCCACCGCATCGGCCACGGCACGCGCCTGATCGAGGACATCGTGGTCTACGACGGCAAGGTGATTCAGCTGGGCCACCTGGCCCAGTACGTGCTCGACCATCGCATCCCCATCGAGGTGTGCCTGTCGAGCAACGTGCACACGGGCGCGGCGCGCTCCCTGGAGGAACACCCGTTCCTGGTCTTCATGGACCAGAAGTTCCGGGTCACGCTCAATACCGACAACCGGCTCATGAGCCGCACCTCGATGACCGAGGAGTGCATGCTGGCCGTGGAACACTACGGCCTGGGGCTCGCCGACCTGGAGAAGATCGCCATCAACGGCATGAAGTCGGCCTTTGCCCACTACGACGAGCGCGTGCGCCTGATCTACGAGCGCATCAAGCCGGGCTACGCCGAACTGCGCGGCCAATGAACTCCGGCGCCGCGCGGATCCAGAGCCTGGAGGCCGGCGACGTGCACTTCCACGTCGTCGAGAGCCGGCTCCTCAGGGGCAACGCCGCGGGCGATCCCGCGCGACGAGAGTTTCCGCTCTACGTGCCACGCAGTGCGCACTCCGCGAATCCCGTGCCCCTGGTGTTCCTGCTGATCGGTTTCACCGGCAACGGCCAGGAGTTCCTGGAATCCCACCCCTGGCGTCGCGGCGTGGTGCTCGAGTACGACGCGCTGCTCGCCGCGGGCAAGGTCCCGCCCGTGGTGCTCGGACTGCCGAACTGCTTCACGCGCTACGGCGGCAGCCAGTACGTGGATTCCGCCTTCAACGGCCCCTACGCGCGCTACGTGGCCGAGGAACTGGTGGCCTGGGCCGAGGCCCACGCGCCGGTGCTCCCCGGCCGTCGCGGCCTGGTGGGCAAGTCCTCCGGCGGCGTCGGCGCCCTGCACCTCGCCATGGAGCACCCCGGGGTCTTCTCCGCGGCGGCGTCCATCAGCGGCGATGCAGGCTTCGAGGGCTGCCACGCGCCCGCCTTCTGGGAGTGCGCGCGCGCCCTGGTGGCCCACGGCGGCGATGCGGGGCGCTTCCTGGAGGAGTTCCTGCGAGAGCCCGATCTCGCCGGGGACAAGTTCGGCGCGCTGAACACCATCGCCATGGCGGCCTGCTACTCGCCCAACCTGGAGTCCCCCATCGGCTGCGACCTGCCCATCGATCCGCGCACCGGTGAGCGCCTCGAGGCCGTGTGGCGGCGCTGGCTGCGGTTCGATCCGCTCGAAAGCTGTGGACGCCACGTGGAGGCCCTGCGCTCCCTGCTCCACCTGCACATCGAGTGCGGCGCCCGCGACGAGTACAACATCCAGTTCGGCACCCGGCGACTGTCGGAGAAACTGACGGCCCTCGGCGTCCCCCACAGCGTCCTGGAGCATGGGGGCTCCCACCGCGGCATCCAGCAGCGCTACCTGGAGGTGCTGCCGCCCCTGGTGCGCGCCCTGGCGGCGGGCCGGCGGGCGGCCTCCACGTAGCTCACTTCCACCACGGTGCGAATTCCTCCGCGCACGTAGAAGTCGCCCTCCACCGTCATCGAACGGGGCCCCGTGGCCCCCACCAGGTCGTCGAGGATCCGGTTGGTGACGGCCTCGTGGAACGCGCCCTCATTGCGGTAGGACCACAGGTAGAGCTTGAGGCTCTTGAGTTCCACGCACTTGCGGCCCGGAACGTAGCGGATGCGCAGCGTGGCGAAGTCCGGCTGGCCCGTCTTGGGGCACAGGCAGGTGAACTCCGGACACTCGAAGCGGATCTCGTAGTCCCGCTCGGGGTTGGGATTGTCGAACGTTTCCAGGCGGCGGGAGGGGCCCGTCCCCGGGGGTGCCGTCGGTCGTGAGGATCGCGTCTTCATGGAAGCGGCGGATTCTAGTGCCTGGGTCCCGGGCGCGCGGCCCAAAAGCGCCCGCACGCCGCGCCCGCCGGACCGCGAGCACCGGACATTAGCGGCCGGTGCCAGGGTCCCGGGCGCCGGCCCCTGGTACGACCAGGCCCTCGCTGCGCACCAGGACCACGCCGGAGGCCGCGTACTCCAGGGCCCAGGCAAAGGCCCGGCCGCGGCGGCTCCAACGGGAGGCGCAGCGGTCGGCGCCCCGGGCCACGAATTCCGCCAGGGGCGGCTCCACCGCGCGGCTCGCCTCCGGCAAGCTGCCGTCGGGCGAGGTCGCGTCGGTCGGACCGCGCCGCGGTTCCTCGAGGGCGAAGCGCGCCTCCTCCAGGGTGGCGAGGTCCAGGAGCAGCAGGCGCAGCAGGCCCCGCTCGCCGCGCCGGGCGAGGGTTGCTTCGGCGGCCGCCAGGAGCGGTGCGTCCACGCCGACGAAGACCCAGTCGTCCCCGGCGATTCGCGGCGCCGCGAGAGACTCGAAGCGCGCGAGCTGCGGGGCCGCGTCCGCCTCGCTCAGGTTCGACCAGCCGCCCACGGGCCAGGCCAGCCGAATGCGGCGCGCCAGAAGCCAGTCCACCGAGGCGGCCAGATCGAAGTGGGCATAGGCCTCGCCGGCGAGGTCCACCCACACTCCGCGCGATTCGAAGATGACCTCCGAGGCCGAAGCGCTCCAACCCAGGATCGGCGCGCGGGCGAGCTCCGTGTCGCGGGGCCCCCGAGCGCTGGCGCCCCGCAGGGTCAGCGCGTCCCAGTCCAGGGGCGTCGAGGCGTCGTCGCGGTACCAGCGCAGCGTGCCCGTGGTGGGCGCGGGCGGATCGACGGCCTCCAGGCTGCGCTCGCCGCGGCCGCCGTGATCGCGGGCCACGGCGATCCCGCGCGCGCGCAACTCGGCGAAGCGCTCCGTGCGCGTGAAGTGGGCCAAGGCCTCGCGGGTGGGCGCCGCGATCCACAGGAGGTCGCTCCCGCGACCGTCGGGACCGGTCCGCTCGGCCGGATCCCGGGCCGAGAGCCGCGGCGAGGCAAGGAAGTCGAGGGGCTCGGTCCGCGAAAACGGCTCGATGCCGCCCACGCGGCGCGGTACGTCCAGCAGCAGCAACGACGCGGGCCTCGGCTCCAGGGCCGCGGCCTGTGCCACCTCGGAGCGGCAACGATCGAACAGCTCCATGGAGCGCGACCAGGCCGCGGCGTGGCCGTGGGCCAGCGCGGCCCAGCCGGTGCACAGGATCGCGGGCATCAGTCCTCGGCGCAGGCCAGAGAGCGCCGTGGAAGCGAGCGCGAGCCCCGCGCTGACCACCAGGGCCCCGGGGAGCAGCACCTCGGCGTGCGTGAAGTCCCGGGGCTGAACCCGCACGCTGAGCCCGGCGCAGGCCGCGGAGAAGAGCGAGACGGCCCCCAGGGCCAGGATCGTGCTCCACAGGCGCGGCGCGGAGCGCGCGGCGGAGAAGGCCCCCTCCAGGGCCACCACCAGGACGCCGGCGGCCAGCAGGTAGGCCGCGAAACCCAGTCCCTCGGCATTGACCGAGAGCACGAGGACGCCGAGCTTCTCCACCGCCACGGCCAGGGACTCGGTGGCGGAGAGCGTTTCCCCGGCGACCGACGCCGTGGGGAACAGGAACCAGCGCAGAGCGGGCTCCACCGCCGCGCACAGCCCGTAGACCGCGCCGGTCACGGCCGCCGTGCGCAGGCGCGCGGCCAGGGGTCGATAGCGCCTGCCCGCCACGAATTCCGCCACGGCCAACAGGGGCGGCACGGCCATGGCCAGGGGGCTCGCGAGACTCGCGAGCACGGTGCCCACTCCCGCTCGAATTGCGGCGCGGTGGACCCGTGCCTGCCGCGCCCGCAGAAACTGGGCCCCCGACCAGGTGCCGAACGCCAGGGCCATCAGGTCCCCGCGCGCCCCCAGGGAGCCGATGGCGGCGTAGGCCAGCGGATGCACCAAGGCCGCCGCCGCCGTGACCCAGGCCGCGGCGCGTCCGTGCTCGTCGCCGAGCCACGGTGAAACAAGCCGTCGCAGGAACACGCCCGCCCCCGCGGCGGCCAGCAGGTACCAGAGCAGATTCTCCACGCGGAAGGGTCGCGGACTCGCGGCGCCCAGGGCCCCGCCGTCGCTCCACAGGGCCGTGGACAGGGCCAAGCTGGCCGCCCCCAGGGGCCGCAGGCCGTGCTCGCCCGCGGCGAACCCGCGCGCGCCAGCGCCGAAGAAGGCAGCGCCGCTCCCCTCCGCGGTGTCCAGACCGCCCACCTCCCCGGCGGCCAGCAGGGCCCGCAGATCGGAGGCCGAAAAGCCCTGCCCGGGCCCGCGGGGGAGGAACAGCGGACCGTGGGCGTGCAGGCCCAGAGCGAGCACGAACAGGGCTCCGAGCGTCCAGGCGAGCCAGCGCGGCATTGGGGGCAGTCTAGCCTGCGGGGCCGCCCCTTCGCCCGCTCCAAGGGCGGACGCCGCCGCGCGACCACCCGCAGGGCCGCGGCGCTGCCGCCCCGCTGCTCGGCGGCTACTGCACGCGGCAGCGCATGTCGACCGCGCAGACCCCCTCGGGGAAGGCGAGCAACGGGTTGATCTCCAGCTCGGCGATTTCGGGGTGCTCCAGGGCCAGTTGGGAAAGCCGTTGGATCGCGTCCACGAGGGCCTCCTCGTCGATGCCCGCCTGCCCCCGCACGCCCGCCAGGATCGGCCAGCCGCGGATCTCCCGCAGCAGCTCGCGGGCGCGCACGTCGCTGACCGGACACACCGCGAAGGACACGTCCTTCAAGACCTCGACGTACAGTCCCCCCAGGCCGAACATGAGCACGGGCCCGTAGGCCGGATCGGACACGAGGCCCAGCACGACCTCGCGGCCGCCGCGCATCATCTTCTGCACATTGACGCCCTCCGCGTCCGGGTGCCGGAGCTTCTCGAAGGCGCCGCGCACGGCCCATTCGTCCTTCAGGTCCAGGATCACGCCGCCCACGTCGGACTTGTGCACGACCGACGGCGCGGAGAGCTTGGCCACCACGGGGTAGCCCACCGACGCCGCGATGGCCACCGCCTCCGCGGGGGTCCTGGCGAGCCCGCCGGGCACCACCGGAAGACCGTAGGCCGCCGAGAGCGCCCGGCGTGCCTTGACGCCCAGCCAGCCCGGACGCAACGCGCGCTTGGCCGCGGCTCGATCCACCCGGAAGCGCCGCACCTTGCCCGCCGGGCGCGCCAGGATCCTGCGCCGTTCCTCCAGGGCCGCCAGGGCCCGGACCGCGGACTCGGGGTACAGATAGACCGGCACCCAATCCTGCTGGGCGCCGCGGGAGATCGCCTCGAGGATCTCCTCGCGGGCCATGAAGCAACTGACCACCGGCTTCGAGCTGCCGCGCGCCGCTTCGAACACGCTGCGCGCCACGGCCACGGGCTCGTGGGTGATCGGCGGCACGAAGATCACCACCACCGAATCGACGCCCGGGTCCTGGAGCAGCACGCCGAGGGCCGCGTGGTAGTCCGCCGCCGTGGCGCCGGCGACCATGTCCACGGGGTTGGCCAGCGAAGCCTCGGGCACCAGGATCTTGCGCAGCTTGGCCCCTGTGGCCGGCGAGAGCTGGGCGATGTCGAGCCCCGAGCCCACGAGCGCGTCGGTGGCCAGAATCGCGGGACCGCCGGCGTTGGTGAGCACGGCGACGCGCTTGCCCGCGGGCAGGGGCAGCTTGGCCAGGGCGAGCCCCACGTCGAAGAGCTCTTCCACGGAATCCACGCGCTGGACGCCGCAGTCCTTGAGCAGGGCATCCGCCGCCACGTCCGCACCCGCGAGGGCGCCGGTGTGGCTGCCCGCGGCCCGCGCTCCGGCGCTGGAGCGACCGGCCTTGACCGTCACGATGGCCTTCTCGCGGCTGACCCGCCTGGCAATGGGCACGAAATTGCGCGGGTTGCCGAAGGACTCCAGATACAGCAGGAGGCAGCGGATCCCCGCCTCGCGCCCCCAGTACTCGATCAGGTCGTTGGCCGACACGTCGGCGCGGTTTCCCATGGAGACGAACATGGCCACGCCCAGGTGAATGTGGTCGGCGTGGGTCAGGATCGCCTCGCCCATGGCGCCGGACTGGGACACGAAGGCCACGGGACCGTCCTTGGGGAAGGTGCGCGCGAAGGAGGCATTCAGGCGCACGCCGGCCTGGGCGTTCTGGATGCCCATGCAGTTGGGCCCCACCATGCGCATGCCGTGCTTGCGGGCCAGGGCGAGCAATTGCCGCTCGAGCTTCGCGCCCTCGGGTCCGGTTTCCTTGAAACCCGCGGTGATCACCACCACCGCGCCCACGCGCTTCTTCACGCATTGGGCCAGGGTGCGCGACACCAGCGCCTTGGGCACCGTGATCACCGCCAGGTCCACGGGGTCCTCGATGGCCGTCACGCTCCTGTGGCACTTGATCGAGTGCAGCACCTGGGCATGGGGGTTGACCGGAAAGACCTTGCCCTCGAAGCCGCCGGTGATCAGGTTGTGGAGCACCTGCCAGCCGATGGAGCCCGGCCGGCGCGAGGCGCCGATGACGGCCACGGAACGGGGCCGGAAGAGCTTGTCGAGACCGTGGTCGGGGCGCTGGGCTCGCGTGCGTCGCATGGGGCGTTTGTACCAATTCGCGGGCCTGGTCGCCGTGGGCTTGCCGCACCGGCGGGCCCGGGTTGCAATGGCCCCATGCTCGACACCTTCCGTCCGCTGCTGGAAGCCGCCCAGGGCCTCGACCTCGCTGACCCCGCCACCGCACGGGCGGAACTCGCCCGCCGCTTCGATCCCCAATCGGCGCGGGCCAAGTCCCTCGCGGGCGAACTCCTGACCCTGTGCCGCGCGGGAAAGATCGCCGAGCGCGGCGAACTGCCGGTCAAGTGGGGGCGCGTCTCCAAGGCCCTGCCCGAGACCCTGGAGCAGTCCATCGACGTGGTGCTGATGAACGGACCCGGCCCGCGCCATCGACACCCGGCGGGCGAGGTCAACTTCTGCATCGCGGTGGACGGGTCCCCCACCTTCGACGGAGAGCCCCCCGGCTGGGTCGTGCTGCCCCCGGGCTCCACCCACGTGCCCACGGTGAGCGGCGGGACGATGCTGATCGTCTACCTGCTGCCGCGGGGCGAAATGGAATTCCTGAAGTAGCTCCGCCGGCGCGGGGCCGGGGATCGAAGGCGTGCGCCGCGGCCACTGGCCTGCGTCCGCGGGCCGGGCCTCGCCCCCGGCGGTGGAACCGCCACCCGGTCTCAGGGACGCGCGAAGACTGCGAAGTCCGACGCGCCGCGGCCCGCGGCGAGGGCGCGGTCCATGGCCGTCGCCACGCCCGGCAGCACGATCAGCTTCTCGGAGCCGGCGGCCTCGAGCATCAGGCGCGCGTCCTTGCGCGCCATGGTCAGCTCGAAGCTCGGTGAGGCACCGGCGGCCGAGAGCACGCGCTGGCCGATCGCGGGCAGCAGGGCACCCGGGTTGAACACGTCGAGCAGCTTGAGCATCTCCGCGGCCGGCACGCCGTTGCCCTGGCCGATGGCCAGCACGTCGCCCATGGCGGCCGCCAGGGCGAACAGCACGGAATTGCCGGCGAGCTTGTGCACCGCGGCCAGTTCCACCGCCGGCCCCACGTAGGCCAACTTGCCCGTCATGGCCGAGAGATGCCCCTCCAGGGCGCCGAGGTCGCCGCGCGGCCCCGAGTAGAGCATCACGCCCTGGGCCTCGCGGGCGTGCTTGGGCGACATGAACACCGGCGCGGGCACGTAGCGCACGCCCGCGGCGGAGAGGGCCTCGAAGCGCGCCTTGACCTTGGCGGGCAGATTGGTGCTGTGGTCCACCACCGGCGCTCCCGCCTGGAGGCCCGCCCGCAGGTTCGCGATCACCGCGTCCACGGCGCTGTCCTCGGCCAGCACCAGGTGCACCACCGAGGCCCCGCGCACGCACTCGGCGGGGTCCGGGGCGAGGAACGCGCCGAGCTTCCCCAGGGGCGCCAGCTTCTCCCGGCTTCGATTCCAGACGCGCACGTGGTGGCCCCTGGAGAGCAGGTTCTCGGCCATGGCGGCGCCGAGCAGGCCGGTTCCGAGCAAAGCGATGGTGGTCATGGAATCGATGGGACGGAGAGGTTGCGGACGGCCGCCGGGCGCCTCAACCGCAGGTGTCCAGGTCGGTTTCGGCGGCTTTGCCCGCCCTCCCCTTGTGCTGCTGGCGCAGGGCGTGGCGGAACTTGGGCAGCAGATCCTCGCGATCCGCCTCGCGCAGAGCCTCCTCCACGAGCTTCTGGTTCTCCGGCACGCGCCAGCGCACCAGGGCCTTCTGCAGGCGTCGCTCGCGGCCGCCGCGCGGCACGTAGAGCTCCTCGTAGGTCAGCGGGTCCTTGCCGGTGACGTACTGCACGCAGGCGCGCGTCATCGGCAGCGGGATGAACTCCTGGGCCTGCTCGGGCGAGTAGTTGCGCTCCAGGAGCTTCTCGAACAGGAGCACCGCGTCCCCCATGGTCGTGCCCGGATGGCCGACGATGAAGTAGTTGACCAGGTGCTGGTCCTTGCCGAGTTCCGCGCACTCCTCCTTGTAGTCCTTCTCGTAGGCCTCGTAGACGTCGAACGAGGGCTTGTTCATGGCCCGCAGGACCGCGGGCGAGGCGTGCTCCGGCGCGAGCTTGATGCGGCCCGGCGTGTGGTTCTTGACGATGTCGTGGTGCAGCGGCAAAAGTTCGCCGCGCGTGGCGCTCTTCGTGCTGCGCAGCATGTCGTAGCGGATGCCCGAGCTGACGAAGGCGTGCTTGACGCCCCGCGTGGACTTGACCAGCGCGAGCAGCCTGCGGTAGCCCTCGCTCTCGCTGTCGATGCGCAGGGCCGGACACACGTCCGGCGACAGGCAGTCGCGGTCCAGACAACCCTTGCCGGCCTCCAGGAGCTTGCAGCCCAGGCCGTACATGTTCGCCGTGGGCCCACCGACGTCCGTGATCGTGCCGCGGAAATCGTGGTGGGCCGCCAGGGTGCTCGCCTCGCGCAGCACCGATTCGGGCGAACGGCTCTGGATCGAGCGGCCCTGGTGGAAGGTGATCGAGCAGAAGGTGCAGTCGGCCATGCAGCCGCGGTGCGTGTTGATGCTCCAACGCACGGGCTCCAGGGCGGGCACGCCCCCGGCCGCGTCGTGATCGGGGTGCCACTCGCGGCGGAAGGGCAGGTCGTAGTACTCATCCACCTCCTCCTGGGGCGCGGGAGTGAGCGGCGGGTACTGGACCACGAAGCGCTCCCCGTGGGCCTGGGCCAGGGGCCGGCTGGACGGCGAATTCTCCTCGCGCACGGCCTGGAACAGCTCGATCTGCCGCTCGGGGTTCGCCTTCAGTTCCTCGAACGAAGGCACCAGGCGCGCGCCCTCGGGGACCGCCGGCCTGGGCACCAGGTTGCAGGTGCTCGCCACGCCCGCGAGGGACTGGCCGGCCCGCAGGCGGCGCGCGATCTCCAGCACGGTGCGCTCCCCCATGCCCCAGACCAGGAGGTCGGCCTTGGAGTCCACCAGGATCGACCGGCGCAGCTTGTCCTCCCAATAATCGTAGTGGGCGAGCCGGCGCGGACCGGCCTCGAGACCGCCGATCACCACCGGCACGCCGGGAAACACGTGCCGCGCGCCGGCCGTGTAGGCGATGGTGGCGCGATTGGGCCGGCCGGGCTTGCCGCCGGGCCGGTACACGTCGACGTGCCGCAACTTCTTCGAAGCGGTGTAGTTGGTCACCATCGAATCGATGGTGCCCGCGCTGACGCCCACGAAGAGCTTGGGCGCCGGAAGCCGCCGCCAACCCGACCCGGGCGCGCCGGGATCGTCGATCTCGGGCACGTCGAGGATGCCCACGCGATAGCCCTTGGCCTCCAGGAGCCGGCCGATGGCCGCCACGCCGAAGGAAGGGTGGTCCACGTAGGCGTCGCCGGTCACCAGCACGATGTCGAGCTCGTCCCAGCCGCGCTCCCCCATCTGCGCCCGGGTGCGGGGCAGGAAAGGCGCGGGCGCGGGAGGGGAACCGGAGCGTGCTCCGGCGGGGCGGTCGGTGGGTTGCATGGTGTCCTTGGGACCGGGGCGAGCCGCCGCGAGGTCCGTTGGCGAAGTGCGGAGTCTAACAGACCGTCGGTCTAGCCGCCCCCCAGTTCCTTCTTCAGCTTCTCCAGCTCGAGGTCGGCGTTCTCCTTGCTGATCGTCGCCGCGGCCTTGGCGTCGGCCTCGGCCTGGCTGTGGATCGCCGGCAGATCAGGCGCCGCGTCGGGGGCGGGTGCCTGGGGCGCCGCGGCCCCCGGGGTCCCGGGAGCGGCCGGCGGCGGCCCCTTCTCCTCGACCGTGCAGGCGGCGAGAAGCAGCGAGCCCACTGCCAACAGGGCTGTGCGCGAAACGAAATTCACTTTCCACCTCCTTCGCGGGCGCGGCGAGCGCCCTCCTTGGCCGGAGCGCCGGAGCCGGCGGCGGGCTCCGCATCCTTCTTCGGTCCCTCGCGGCGCGCGCCGGGTGCCCGCTCGCCCCTCTTCTCCTCGGCGCGGCGGCCCGCCAGGAGACGGCCCTCGTAGCTGGCGTAGGCCGGCCCGAGCTGCTCGCGGAACTGGGCCATCACCGCGGTGTAGCGCTTGTTCTGGCGCACGAGCAGCTGCTCCACTTCGGCGAGGCGGGCTTGCTCGCCCCCCTCGCGGTAGATCGCCGCGAGCCGCTCCAGGCGGGCGAGGCGATCGCGGTGCAGCTCCTCGACATGGAACATGTCCTGGACCACGAGGCGCAGATCTCCGCGCGTCGGTCCGCGCACGTCGGCGCCCGGAGGGGTGGCGTTTTCCCGCTCCTTCTTCGCCTGCTCCCTCTGTTCCTCTGCGGCCCGCTCGCGGGCTTCCTTGACGCGCCGCGCTTCCTGCTCCTCCTTCTCCTGGGCCTCCTGACGCGCGCGCTTGACGCGCTCCTTCTCGCGCTGCGCGGCCGCGTCGTCGTTCGCCGGCGCCGGGGCGGGCTTGGGCCTGGCCGCGGGTGCGGGCTTGGGACGCTCGCCCTGGGCCGGCTCGGGGGCGGGCGCCGGTTCGGGTTTCGGGCGCTGCGCGAAGGCGGGCGCAACGCAGAGCGCGATCAAGGTCAACGTGCGAAGCGGGGTCAAGCATCCCATGGCGGAGGTCCTCCAGAAACTCGAAGGCACAGGTCCCAAGCGCGCGGAGATCTCCGCGCGGGTCTCCATAGGATGGGATACGCCCCCGCCCCAAGCGAGGCTTCTCTGCCGCCGGCGCGCCAGGAGCCCGTCTCCAGGGTGAAAACTGGGCGAAGGAGCGGCCTGGGGTTCCGCGCCCGCCCCCCGGGCGCCCGGCGGCGGCGCCCGGCGGCAGCCCCAGCGGAGGCCACCGGAGTGGCACGGCCAGGGCAAATCGCCTACTGTCCCGCTTTCCCCTTCCACGCCATGCCCCAAGCACAACCGCAGTCCCCCGCCCAGCGCACCGCGGGCATGACCCCGGCCCCGCTCCCCGCGCGCAGGGGCCTGGGCGCACGGTCCCTGGTCCTCCTGGCCTGCGGAGTTCTCGCCATGACCGGTTGTCGATCGAATCCCGCCGACGGCGAGGTGGCCTTCGCGCGCAAGTTCTCCGGCCCCATCGGCATGGCCGACGAGGCCAAGAACGCCGTGGTGAAGAGCCAGGAGGAATGGCGCGCCCTGTGGGCCGCGGGCGGACCGGGCAGGGTCGCCCCGCCCGTGGAACTCGACTGGTCCAAGAGCATGCTGATCGCAGTGGCCCTCGGCTCGCGGCCCAGCGGCGGATTCTCGGTCATGATCGAAAAGGTGACCCGCGAAGGCTCGCGCCTGTTCGTGACCGCCCGCGAGACGCGCCCCGCGCCGGACAGCATGCAAACGACCATGGTCACGGCCCCCTTCGACTGCGTGGAATTGCCGCGCTTCGAGGGCCGCGTGGTCTTCACGGTGGAGTGAGCGCCGGAGAGCACTCGACGTTCGCCGCCCTGGCCCATCGGAACTTCCGCCTCCTGTGGGCCGGGCAGTTCCTGTCGCTGGTGGGGACCTGGATGCAGAGCGCCGCGGTGCTCTGGCACATCGCCACGCTGGTGCCGCAGTCGGACCGGGCCCTGGCCCTGGGACTCGTGGGCCTGGTCAAGGTCGTGCCGATCGTGGTCTTCGCCCTGATCGGCGGCGTCTTGGCCGACGCCCTGGACCGGCGGCGGCTGATGTTCTGGATGCAGTGCCTGATGGCCGGGTCGGCCGCCGCCCAGGCCATGATCACCTGGCAGGGTCTCGACTCGGTGTGGCCGATCTACGCGCTGACCGCGCTCAACTCCGCCGCCGCGGCCTTCGAGGGCCCCGCGCGGCAGTCGCTGATCCCCAACCTCGTGCCGCGCGCGACGCTCTCCAACGCCATCAACCTGAACACCATGGCGTTCCAGTTGGCCGCGGTCAGCGGGCCCGCGATCGCCGGTCTCTCCCTCTCGACCCTGGGACCCGCGGGCATCTACGCCATCAACGCCGCGAGCTTCCTCGCCGCGATCGCCGCGGTCCTGGCCCTGCGCGACCTCCCCCCGCGGCCCCCTGGGGAGACGGCGGGGCTCAACCCCGCGGCGGCCATGGAAGGCCTGCGCTTCGTGTTCGGCTCGCCCCTGATCCGTTCGACCATGCTGGTGGACTTCTTCGCCACGTTCTTCTCCTCGGCCATGGCGCTCCTGCCGATCTTCACCCAGGACATCCTGCACCAGGGTTCGGTGGCCTACGGCTGGCTGTACTCCGCGCCGGCCCTGGGTGCGGCGCTCTCGAGCCTGATCCTGGTGCGCGTGGAGCGCCACATCGTGCGCCGCGGCCGCACGCTGTTGATCGCGGTGGCCGCCTACGGCGTGGCGACGGTGGCCTTCGGCCTGGCCGGAAGCTTCTGGCCCATGTTCCTGTGCCTCGCGCTCACCGGCGCCGCGGACACCGTGAGCATGGTGCTGCGCAACGTGATGCGCCAACTGGCCACGCCCGACCACCTGCGGGGCCGCATGACCAGCGTCAACATGATCTTCTTCCTCGGCGGTCCCCAGCTCGGCGAACTGGAGGCGGGCCTCTTGGCCCACGGCCTGGGCGCCCGCGCGTCGGTGGTGATCGGCGGAGTCTGCTCCTTGATCACCACCGCCGCGATCGCACGCGCCACGCCGGAACTCCGGCGCTATCGCCGCGAATGAGGCACGAAAGCTCAAGGCCTGATCAACGCGTACTTGCGCTGGGAGACGCCGGGCAGGATCCCGGAGAAGCTCTCCTGCACGCTGAAGTCCACGGCCGGCAGCGCCTGAGCGTCCGCGACGGTCACGATCACGGGCTGATCGAGGGTCGGGAAAGCGCCGCAGAAGCGGTCCCCCGGTCCGCAGATGAAGCCGTCGTTGTCGTCGTCGGAACCGGCCACGATCACGTAGTCGCCCGCCGGCAGGCTGCCGAGGGAGTACAAGAGATTCGTGGTCGGATTGACGATGTCTTGGCGCTTGGTGTTGAACGTGTTCGCATCCACCGCCAGCACGAAGATGTCCACGTCCTCGGGGGCCGCGGCGCTGTTGACCTGCAGCGCCACCTGGATCACCAAGTTGCCGTTACTGCCGTTGGAAGTCACCGTGACCGTCCCGGTGTAGACGCCGTCGGCGAGGCCGGTGCGGTCCACGTCGACCTGGATCGACTTGGTGTCGCTGTCCGGCGGTGCGTTGAGCGTGATGCGCGTGGCCGCGAGCCAGTTGCCGCCGCTGTCGGTGGAAACCACCGGCGCGTTGACCTGCAGCACGCCGTCCCCCAGGTTGTTGACCTGCACGCCGAGGGAACTCGTGGCGGGCGCGAAGTTGAGCGAGAGCGTCGAGAGGCCGAGCACCGGGCCGCCGCCGCCGCCGGCGCCCGCCTGGACCACGGCCTGGAGCGCATTGATCAGGCCGAAGCCGAACGCATTGTCGTGCCCCACAGGCCCCAGGTCGGTGGCGGTCGAGGTCATGATCGACTCGACCTGCGCCGGTGTCAGCGCGGGGTTCGCCGCCAGCATCAGGGCCGCGACTCCGGCCGCATGGGGCGTCGCCATGGACGTGCCCTGCAGGAAGTCGAAGATCGCCACGGCCGGGTTGGTGCTGTCGTCCACGCGGGTCGAGAGCACGCCGTCGGCAAAACCGTCACCGTTCAGGTCCTTGGACATGTCGCCGCCCGGCGCGGCGAGGTCCACGGTCGGGTGCTGGTTCGAGTAGGGTGCGCGCGTGGCGTCGAAGCCCACCGCCGCCACCGAAATCACGTCGTCGTAGGCCGCCGGGAACGACGGCTGGGTCGAGTTCTCGTTGCCCGCCGCGGCGAAGATCACCACGCCCGCGTTGTGGGCGTCGGTGCAGGCGTCCTGGAGGGCCTGGCTGAAGCCCGGTCCGCCCAGGCTCATGTTGATCACGTCCAGCGGCTGCGCGAGCGGCGCCGTCGCCGCGTTGGGCAGGCCCGCGGAGTACAGGACCGATTGGACGATGTCGAAGGTGCTGCCGCCGCCGATGCCCAGCACCCGCAGGTGCATGATCTGGCCCAGCCAGGTCACGCCCGCGACGCCCTGGGCGTTGTCGGTGGCCGCGCCGATCGTGCCCGCCACGTGGGTGCCGTGGAAGCTCGACGGTTGGGCGCCCTGGCCGTCGCCGACGTCGGTCGGGTCGTTGTCGACGCCGTTGCCGTCGCCCGCGATCTGGGCGCTGGAGATGAAGTCGAACCCGGGGATCTGGCGCGCGATCAGATCGGGGTGCTGGGTTTCGCCGGTGTCGATCACGCCGACGCGCACGGCGTTGTCCCCCACCGTGATGTCCCAGGCCGCGGGCAACTGGATCTGCGCGTAGTGCCACTGCAGGTTGAAGAACGAATCGTTGGGGGTCGTCTGATACGCGCGCCGCAGGAAATTCGGCTCCGCGTACAAGAGCTCCTCGCAGCCGGCGAGGCTCGCCACCAGGGCCTGGGTCCGTCGCCGGGCCACGTCGACCGAAACCCCTTCGGGCACCGGCGTGGTGCACTTCATGACGCCGCCCGGCGTGCGCATGTCCACCGACAGGCCGCGGCGCGCGAGCTCCACCGCCGCATCCCGGCCGGGCCGTTCGCGCACCAGGACCTCTCCCGGCATGGACTCGTACAGGGGCGCCGAGAAGGGCGCCGCGAGCACGCGTGTGAAGCGCGCGCGCCGCTCGTTCGAGCTCCTGGGCGCGATCCAGGCCCGCGGGCTCGCCGGGCCGTCGTCCGCCGCGGTGGCGGTGAGGCGCAGGGTGTAGCTGCCGCTGCCCGAGAAGGCGAGCACTTCCACCTGCAGCATCGTCAGGGCCGGAATCGCAGCCGAGCCGACCTCGGGATTCACGCTCGTTTCGAAGCGCGCCAGCTCGATCGGCGCCAGGAGGTCCGGCGTGGCGTCGTAGTACACGACGTCGAAATCTCGCCCGCCGCCGGAGGGGTAGGACAGGTTCACGGCCACGTCCGTGTCGGCCGGGATCGGCACCAGGATCAGGTCCGATCCGTCCGTGGTCGCGTCCACGGTGCCGGAAACTCGCAGTTGTTGGCCGATGTCCAGTGTGCCCAGGTACTGGGCCTCGCCCGGGACGTCGTTGGGCTCGCGCTCGACGATCGGATTGGTCGGCGCGCTGGCGGCGATCGTCAGCGTGTAGGAGCCCGAGCCGTTGAAATGGGCCACCACCGGCAGGAAGGCGCCCTGGGCGTGGAAGGTCAGCACTTCGGGCTGGGCGGCGCTGGCGGCCACCTCCACGAAGTCACCGACGATCTCGTCGAACACGCCGAGGTCGAAGTCGTTCGCCCCGTCGAAGGCGAGCGTCATCGTGATCTTGACCCGCGTGGGCGCCGTGAGACGGAAGCCGTCGGTCGTGTCGGCCGCGGAGACCTGGCCCAGCACCTGGATCGTCTCGCCGGCGACGATCGTCCCCAGGGAGTGCGCCTGGCTGACGTTGTCGTTGGGCTCGGCCTCCAGGATGGCGCCGCCCGTCGCGGGCACCGTCAGTGTTCCCGCGATCGAGGCCGTGCCGCCGCCGCCTCCGCCCCCACCACCGCCGCCGCCGCAGGCGGAAAGTCCGGGGAACAGGGCCAGGGCGGCGGCCAGGAGGATCGAACGGACGGCGTGGCCTGCGAAGTGCTTCATGGGTGGTGCTCCCCCGAGGGGACCGCCAGGATGGCGCCCTGCGGCCGTGAGGGCAAACGCCGAAGCCCACAAAACAATCCTGGCGGGTCCGCGGGGCCCCCGCTCGAACGCCGGCTACTTCGTCCAGCGCTCCAGCCAGGCCAGCACGGTCTGGTGCCACTGCTTGGAGTTTGCAGGCTTGAGCACCCAGTGGTTCTCGTCGGGGAAGTACAGGAACTGGGACGGAATGCCGCGCCTTTGCAGCAGGGTGAAGGTCGAAATGCCCTGGGTGTCGACCACGCGATAGTCCAGGGCCCCGTGGATCACGAGCATCGGCGTCTGCCACTTCGCCACGTGGTCGATGGGATTGTGCTTGGTGTAGCCCGAGCCCGCCTCCCAGGGGGTGCCCTGGTGCTCCCACTCGGGGAACCACAGCTCCTCGGTGTCGAAGTAGGCCATGCGCTCGTCCAGGTTGCCGTCGTGGCACACCAGGGCCTTGAAGCGCTGGGTCTGGCCGGCGATCCAGTTGATCATGTACCCGCCGTAGGAGGCTCCCAGGGCGGCCACGCGGTTCCCGTCGAGGAACGCGTACTTGGACAGCGCGAAGTCGAGCCCCTTCATCAGGTCCTCGTAGGGCTTGCCGCCCCAGTCTCCGCGGATCGAGTCCGTGAAGGCCTGGCCGTAGCCGGTGGAGCCGTGGAAATCGATGAACACGGCAGCAAAGCCCGCGCCAGCGTAGCTCTGTGGATTCCAGCGATAGTGGAAGTGATTCCCGAAGCTGCCCTGGGGCCCGCCGTGGATCAGGAACGCCACCGGGTACTTCTTCGCCGCGTCGAACTGGACGGGCTTGACCACGAAGCCGTGCACGGTCTCGTTGTTCCAGCCGGGGAAGGTGAACTGCTCGAATTCGCCCATGGCCGCGGCGGCGACCTTGGCGGCGTTGAGCGCGGTGATCGGTTTCACCTCGCTGCCGTCCAGCTTGCAGGTGAACAGCTCGGCGGGAGCGCGCAGCGTGTCCTGGGAGAACACCAGCCGGTCGCCCGCGCGCGCCACGGAGCCGTTGGAGCCCTGGGACACAAGCCGGGTCACCTTGCCGTCACCGACCGTGATGGAGAACAGGGACTTGTGTCCCAGGTCGTCCGCGCTGGTGTAGATCGTCCCCCCGTCCTTCGACCAGGCGATCTCGCCCGCGGAGCGGTCCCAGCCCTGGGTGATCGGCCGCGGCGTGCCGCCGGGCCACTCCATCATCGTGATCAGTTGCTGGTCGGCCTCGTAGCCCGGCCGCGCCATGGCGAGCCAGGCGAGGCGCTTGCCGTCGGGGGAAAAGCGCGGCGCGCCGTCCTGGGCCTTGTTGGCTGCCGACAGGCACACCGGGGCCGCGGATCCGTCGGCGGGCACGCTCCACACGTCGTTGTTCGTGGACCAGGCGGCCTCGCGGCCGACGCTCTTCGCCGCGAACACCACGGTGCTCGAGTCGGCGCTGATGGTCATGTCCTCGGTGCCGCCGAAGGGTTGGATCGGGGAGTCCACGTCCATGCCCGCCATCAGGTCCACGGGCGCCTCCGCGCCGAGGGTCCAGGCGAACACATGGCTGCGCTTCTCGTCCGCCCAGGTGTCCCAGTGGCGCACCATCAACTGCTCGTAGAGCTTGCCCGTGCTCTGCTTGGCGGCGCGCGCCTCGTCGGCCTTCTGGTTCTCCTCCAGGGTCTTCAGCTTGGGGTCCACCTCCATGGTGAACAGGAGCCGCTTGCCGTCGGGGAACACCGAGAGGTTGCCCACGTCCAGGGGGAACTTCGAGAGCTGCTGGGGCTCCCCGCCGTCGATGCGCAGCTGCCACACCTGGGAGGAACCCGAGCGCGTGGACAGGAACACGATGCTCTTGCTGTCGGGCATCCAGCGGGCGTTGAAGTCAGCCGCCTCGTGGAACGTGAGCCTGCGCGGCGCGGAGCCGTCGAGCTTCACCAACCACACGTCCGTGCGACCGCGGTTGGCCGCCAGATCCGTGACGCGCACGTTGAACGCCACCCACTGGCCGTCCGGGCTCACCTGCGGATCGCTGATGCGATCCATGGCCAGCATGTCGTCCACGGAGAATCCGCGCGGCGCCTGGGCCGGGGCCTGGGCCGGGAGCGGAGCGAGAGCCGTGGGGAACAGGGCGGCGAAGGCGAGGCAAGCGGGAGCGGGTTGCATGCGGGGGATCTCCTCGAGGAAGGGGCTGCGTAGGATAGGGTCCGCACGAAGCGCTCGAAAGCCTCGCGTTCTCCAGTGCAACGACCAGTCTCCAATCCCCCGAATCCCTGGAGCTCGACCGAGGTCCAGTGGCTGGGCGAGCCGCCCCAGGCGCAACTTGCGGTTTACGAGGAGCGCGCCAAGTCGATCCTGGCGCAGAACGACTCCCCCGACGTGCCGTTCCGCTGGTCGCTCAATCCCTACCGCGGCTGCCAGCACGCCTGCGCCTACTGCTACGCGCGGCCCACGCACCAGTACCTGGGCTTCGGCGCGGGCACCGACTTCGACACGCGCATCGTGGTCAAGACCAACGCCGCGGAGCTCCTGAGGGCCCGGCTCGGCAAGCGCGGCTGGAAGCGCGAGGCGATCGCCTTCTCTGGTGCCACCGACTGCTATCAGCCCCTGGAAGCCTCCTACGGCATCACGCGCGCCTGCCTGGAGGCCTGCCTGGAGTTCTCGCAACCGGTGGGCGTGATCACCAAGGGCGCCCTGGTGCGCCGCGACATCGACGTGCTGGCGAAGCTCGCGCGCCGAGCGCCGGTCAAGGTGTTCCTTTCGATCCCCTTCGCCGAGGACGATTTGGGCCGCGCCATCGAGCCCTGGGGCAGCGCGCCCAGCACGCGCTTTTCCACGCTGCGGGCACTCTCCGCGGCAGGCATCGAGACCGGCGTCGCCATCGCGCCGCTGATTCCGGGACTCAACGACGCCGATGTGGCGACCATCCTGACTCGGGCCCGCGAGGCCGGCGCGAGCCACGCGTTCTTGATGCTCCTGCGCCTGCCGGCGGAGGTCCTGCCGGTGTTCGAGGAGCGCGTGCGGGCCGTGGTCCCCGGCCGCGCGGAGAAGATCTTCAACGCCCTGCGGGAGATGAAGGGCGGCGTGCTCAATCGCTCGGAGTTCGGCGAGCGCATGCGCGGCGCGGGCCCGCGCTGGGACGCCTTGCTGCGCCTGTTCGAAATTCAGTGCACGCGCCTGGGCCTCAGGGCGGCACGTCGCGACGACGCGGGGGACGGCGCCCAGGAGCTGCGGCCCCTGCATCCGGCCGAGAGTCCGCGGCCCGCCCAGGGCCAGCTCTTCGATTGAGGATCGGCGCCGCGTAGGATCCTGAGCGATGGAGCCCCACCCGCCTCGCCCACCCCTGTGTTCACCCCGCGTCGGGCCCTGCGCCTGCGCGCTGGCGGTCGCCTCCGTAGCGCTCTCCTCATGCGTTGGACTCGACGAGCGACGCCACTCCGCCGGTGACAGCGGCCTGGGGGCCACCGAGCCCGCCTTCGGCGTGGAGGTCCAGCGCTACCCCGCAGGCTGGATCGTCGGGCCGCGCGCCGAGTTGCCCATCGGGGCGGACGAATTGCTCGTGGCGCGCCTCTCCTGGAATGCGGCCGACCGCGGCGACTTCGGCCGCCACGACGACGAGCAGGGCGGCGGGCTCGGCGGCGGCGCGGGCTGGCGGCGCTACCAGAGCCAGGACCGCAGCGGCTGGCTCTGGGGTCTGCGCGCGGACTTCTGGTGGCTCGACATCGATTGGGAGGACGACCCGCCGACGGCCGACCAGGGCGACACCGGCGTGCTCGTGTTTCAGCCGGCCGTGGAAGCGGGCTACCGCCTGCGCTTCGGACAATCCCGCTGGTGCCTGGACCTGACCGCCTCCGTGGGCCTGGAGATCAACCTGGTGACCGACGGCGAAAACGTCGGCCAGGGCCCGATCGGCCTGCTCGGCGCGACGCTCTGCTGGGGGCTGTGACCCCTGGGGTTGCGACGGGCGGGGGTGCCGCCGCGGCCAACGAAAAGGGGCCTGCGATGGCTCGCAGGCCCCTTCTTTGGATGGTAGCGCGGGCAGGATTCGAACCTGCGACCTCCGGGTTATGAGCCCGACGAGCTGCCAGACTGCTCCACCGCGCGGTGTGCGGGCACTCTAGCCAACAGGGAGGCCCAATCCAAGCTCCGAATTCACACGGGGAGCAGGTTCCTCGGGCCCACGGGCCGCCCCGCCCCGGGGTCGCCCTTCCCGTCCCGCCGCTAGGTTCAGGCTCGCCATGGTGATGTAACCGTTTGATTGACAAATACTTACAACACTCAAGAGACCGAACCCATCCGGCGAAGGGTCACGCCGGCCCGGGGAGGAGCGCCCGCAGGCGGCGCAGGGCCTCGGCCGGATCCAGCCCCGTGGTGTCGAGTTCCCCCCGGGCCACCTCCCGGTACCAACCTCCGCGGCGAGCGAGCATCTCCCGCGACTCGGCCAGGGCCCCCGCCGCGGTGAGCCGCGCCTCGGCCGAGGGAAGGAGCGGCGGCCGCGCCGTCGGGTCGGCGGCGATCCGCGCGGCGAGCACCCCGGGAGCCGCCTGGAGCCAGAGGGTGAAGCAGCGCTCGCGCAGCAGGCGGCGGTTTTCGGCCCCTTCGACGGCGCCGCCACCGGTCGCCAAGACGAACGGAAGGTCCCCCTGCGCCAGGCGCTCCAGGGCCTGGGATTCGGCCTGGCGGAACGCCGCAAGCCCCACGTCGGAGAGGAACTCCCCCGGGTTCCCGTGGACGGTGCCCAGGGGAAGCAACTCCAGGTCGAGGTCGCGGAAGTCGAGCCCCAGCTCCTCGGCGAGCACGCGGCCCAGGGTGCTCTTGCCCGAACCGCGCAGGCCCACCAGGGCGATCCGCAACGGCTCAGGCGAGGGCACGACCGACCTCCTCCTCCATGAGGTCCATGCTCGGCGGCATGCCGTTCATCAGCTCGAATTGCCGCGCCGCCTGCCCCGCGAACCAGCGCACGCCGGACAGGGTCTCGGCCCCGCGCCGCCGCGCGGCGAGGAGCAGCTCCGTGTCCTGCGGGCGATACACAGCGTCGAGCACCACGGCATCGGCTGCGATGGCGCTCTCGGGAAGGGGCGATGCTCCCCCACCCAGGCCCACGGGGGTGCACTGGACGATCACGTCGAAGACCAAGGCGTTGCCGCGCGCGTCCCAGGCAAGCACCTCGGCCCCGAATTCCCGCGCCAGGTCAAGCGCGCGGGCGGCATCCCGGGCACAGACGCACGAACGTGCCCCGAGGAACTCGAGCGCCGTGAGCGCGGCCCGGGCGGCCCCGCCCGCGCCCAGCACCAGGGCGCGCGGCGAAGGCAGCTTGCGGCGCGCGAGCACGGGGGCCAGGGTGTCCCGTACGCCGGCCACGTCAGTGTTGTGGCCGCTCCAGCCTTCCTGAGTGCGCACCAGCGTGTTGCAGGCCCGCGCGCGCTCGCTCTCGCGATCACGGGTTCGCGCCAGTTCGAAGGCCGCGGTCTTCAAGGGCGCGGTGATGGCGAGCCCGCGCCAGTTCGGAGCGGAGAGTCGGGCGAGGCTGCGCGAAAGGTCGCGGCTTTCGAGCGCGACGAAGACCGCGTCGAGACCCGCCGCACGCAAGAGGCGCGTGTGGACGCGCGGGGAAATCGAATGTGCGATCGGCGAGCCCACCACGGCGAAGATCGAGCTGCCTGAACTCGCTCCGCGCGCCGGCCAGGCGGCGCGCAATTCGCGGGCGGTCTTCTGCCCCGGAGCCGTGGGATGCGCCCTATCGACGTCGCCGTCGCGGCCCTCCCAAGCGGCGTAGGTCAGCGGCGAGCCGAGAATCGGAGCCACGATGCGCGTGAAGCGGCCCGGCTCCCCCGCCGCGAAGGCGATCAGCGTGCCAGGATCCGCTGCGCCGTCCCCGGGGGCTTCGAGCAATTCGAGCACCTCGAGGGCCTGGTCGGTGTCGCGGGCCTCGACCACGAGCTTCCTCAGTTCGCCCGGCCGTGCGACGGCACCGAGGGAACGCGCCAGCTCGCGCGCGGAGAGCTCCGCCGTGCGTTCGTGTCGCGACACGATGCGCCGGGCTCCGCGGGGCAATTCGCCGAGTTCCGCCGCCAGGCGCCAATCCACGTCCACGTACGCGGCTCCCGCGCGCGCGGCGCGCAGCAACAGATCCCTGCGCTGACGGACGTCGCCGTCGAAATGCCCGAAGGCGTCCTGTCCGTGGGCGGCGGCGATCACCGGCAATTTCAGGCTGGCGATCAGGTTCCCGAGCCGGCCCACTTCCACGTCCGCAAGGCGGTCGAGTCGCAGCTCGATCGCATCCGAACCCCCGCGCTCCTCGGTGACGCGCGCGCGGCGCGCCAACTCCTCGAAATCGTCGGCGAGGATCGAGGTGGCGATGCCGATCACGGTTCGAGGAGGCGCGCGAGGGCCTGCACGGAGTCCGGGGAAAGGCGGCCGTCGCGCGCCGCCAGCGCCGAGAGCCGCAGGGCCAGGAGGCGGTACAGCTCGCGCGCCTCGGGATCGGCGGAGAGCAGCGCCAGATGGGCCTGCACGGTGGCAAGATCGCCGCGGGAAACGGGCCCGGTGAGCGCGCGCTCCGGCGTGGAGGACCCGAGATTGAGCACGGTCCCCTCCAGCAGCGACTGGAACGCCGCGCGCGCCTCTTCGGGATCCGCGCAGGCGCCGCGGGCGAGTTCCAGGGCCTGGTCCGCCAAGGCCACGGTGCCGTTGGAGAGCAGGCTCGCCGCCGCGTGGTAGGCCACCTGGGCCGACCCCTGGTCGCGGAGTTCCAGGGTCCTCGCGCCGAGGGCAAAGACCAGCCGGCGCGCCGCCTGCCGCGCGCGGCCGTCGCCCGAGATCGCGCACCACGCGCGGGTCAGGTCGGGTCCCGGCCCCGCGGGGGAAAAGGCGGCCAGGGGATGCAGCGTGCCCGTGGAGCAGCCCTGCTTGGCCAGCGATTCGAGCGCCTGGACGCCGCGGCAACCCGCGGTGTGCAGCGCCACGGGGCGCGGCGCCCCGGCGAGGGAGCCCAGGCAGCGCGCCGCGCTTTCCGCCGCGCGCTCCAATTCCGCGTCGGGAACGCACAGCACGAGCCACGTTTCGCCCCCGCCCGGGAGGAGCGCGAGCGCCGTATGGAGCGACTCGGTCACGGGCAGGCCGGCCGAGCGCGCGCGCTCGCGGGGGCCCGGGCCGCGGGAGAAGCCCACGACGGGGAGACCGGCGTTCAACCAGGCGAGGCCGAGCCTGAGCCCGACCGCGCCCAGCCCGAGGATGACCACCCGCGCGGGCACCCGCGCGGGCGCCGGGTCGGAATTCGGAGCCGCTGAATAGCGCGGCGCGGCGGACTCCGGACCCGGGTTCATGGTCGGGCCATCCTAGCTCCGGCCGCGGTGCGAGCGCCTCGCGGGCCCGCGCGTGCCGAGGCACAGGGCCACCTTACTGGCAAGGGCTGCGCCGGCCGGGCAAGGGCCCGCGCCGGGGGAACCCTAGGCGCTCGCCTGCCCCTCGTCGGTGAACACGTGGTAGTCGAGGTCGTCGAAGCGCGGGGCCACGTAGCCTTCCTGCTTCGAGTTCTCGAGTTCCTGGCGGTAGGCCGTCACCACCCGCGCTTGGACCTCGTCGCGGCCTTCCTGGTGGATCGGGTGCGCGATGTCGGCGTACAGCCGCACGCGCCCGCGCTCGTCGAGGTCGCCGCGGCCTTCCCTGAGCCGCGCCCCGCAGTCGTTGCAGTAGCGGGCCCGGATGTGGTTCTTCCCGGCGCAGGAGGGGCAGCGATCATGGAGCTTGCGGGAGGGCATGGCCACGAACAGGCCCTTGTTCCCCTCGATGACCTTCAGGTCCCGGATCACCAGGCAACTGTCCAGGGTCAGGCTGGCGAAACCGCGCAGCTTGTCGCGCTGGTCGTCGATGAGTTTGATGCGAATCTCGCTGATGTTCATTGCGAGCGATTCCGAAGCCGCATCCCCGGCGGGGTGTGTTTTGTCTGACGAATCCGACACCGGGACTCGATCCGGCACCGGAACCCGGCCCCGTGCCGGACCTCCCGGACCCGATTCCATGTAAGGAGGTGGGCCCCCGGAGCGTGAAGAGTTCCCTTGGGCCGGCCCGCGGGTGCCGGTCGACTCCCGGCCTCCTCGGCGCGGGCGGGCGGTCCGAGAAATGGGAAGGGCGGGCAGGGGAGCCCGCCGGGGCGGGCTACTCCAGGGAGCGCACGCCGTGGCCCGCGAGTCGCGCGACCCACGCGCCCCGGGCAACCAGGCCCGCGGAGCGCGCCTCCCCAAGCAGCACTTCCAAGGTCGCCTGAGCCTCCTCGCGGCTTTCAAACCAACCGAAGAAGGCGGAACCCGAGCCGGCGAGGCGGAAATGGGCCGCGCCGCGGCGGTCCAGAAACGCTCGCCAGGGAGCCAGCGCGGGAACGGCCGCCAGCGCAGGCGCTTCGAGGTCGTTCCACTGGGACGCGCGCTGCTGATCGACGGTGCGGGCTTCGCACCACGCCGACTCCGCCGCCAGGGCACGGGCGCGCAGCGTCGCGGGGTCGCCCGCGATTCCGCGCGAGGCCAGTTCGGCGTAGACCGCGGCGGTCGGGGCGCCGGCGGACGGCGCGATCACGAGCGCGAAGGAGCGGAGCCTGGGCGTGGGAAGCGGCTCGATTTCGTCGCCCCGACCGCGGCCGCGGGCATGGCCCGTGGCGCGGGCCCCGAGGAAGAACAGGTTGTCCGATCCCAGGGAGGCCAGAGCCTCGCGCACCCGGGGATCCTCGGGGGAAAGGCCCGTCAGTCGGCACGCGAGCCAGGCCGCGGCGGCCGCGTCGGAGCTGCCGCCGCCGAGGCCCGCCTGGGAGGGCACGCGCTTTTCCAGGCCCAGCACCAGGGACGTCGGCAACGACGGGCGCCCCCCCTCGCGGGCCAGGTCCAGCACGGCCCGCGCGGCCCGCAGGGCCAGGTTCGTCGCGCCCCGCGGCACGTCGGGCGTGGCCGCGGGACCGCTCAAGTCGAGGCGGTCCTCCACCGCGGATCCCAGGGACTTCCCGGTGGGCTCCGCGGGCGCCGCGGGCGCCGCCGGGCGCAATTCGAGCGTGTCGGCGAGTTCTAGGGCGGCGTAGGTCAACGCCAATTCATGGAAGCCGTCGGGACGGCGCGCCAGCGCGAAGAGCGTCGGGTTGATCTTGCACGGCGCGAGGGCACGCGCGCCGGGCGGCGCCGCGGGATTCACCGCACGCCGCCGATCGGCTCGTCCAGGCGCAGATTGTCGATCAGGCGCGTCGTCCCGACGCGGGCGGCCACCAGGGCCACGGCGCGCAGCAGCGGACCCGAGCAGGACGTGGCGCTCCAACGCTCGGGATCGCGCACCTCGGCATACTCCACCTCGACCTCGCTCTCGGCGAGCGAAGCGGCCAGCAGGCGGTCGAGGGCCTCGGCGCCCCGCTCGCCCGCGAGCCAGGCATCCCGCGCCTCGCACAGGGCGGCGAACAGGGCCGCGGCCCGCTCCCGTTCCGGGGCGCTGAGCAGTTGATTGCGCGAGGAGCGCGCGAGCCCGCTGACCTCGCGCGACGTGGGACAGACCACGATCTCGGGCCGGCCCCGGGAGCGGGCCAGGTCCTTCACCACCAGGGACTGCTGGAAGTCCTTCTGGCCGAAGTAGGCGCGCTGGGGTTCCACGGTGTCGAAGAGCCTGCCCACGATCGTGGCCACGCCGCGGAAGTGGCCCGGCCGATGCTTGCCCTCCAAGCCCTCGGCGCTGGGTCCGGGCTCCAGCCAGAGGGCCTCGGCGAGTCGGCCCTCGGGGGTCAGGCCGCCGGGGAAGAACTGCTCCAGGGTGCCGGTGAAGACCATCGAGGCCCCCGCGCCCGACAGGAGCGCGGTGTCGCCGTCGAAGTCCCGCGGGTAGCGCGCGAAGTCGCGCGGGTCGTTGAACTGCAGCGGATTCACGAACACGCTGGCCACGGTCAGGTCGTTCTCGCGGGCGGAGCGGCGCACCAGTTCGAGGTGGCCCACGTGCAGGGCGCCCATGGTGGGCACGAACCCCACGGAGCGGCCGGCGGCGCGGGCGTCGCGACACCACTGCGCCGCCGCCGCGGGAGAATCGAGGCGCACGATCGGGGTCGAAACCGCGGCGGGCGCGGGGGTGCCGGCCTGCGTCTGCGAGGCGCTGGAGGTGAGCTTGGACAGTTGGGCGCGCACGCAAAGCCCGCTGCGGCCGAGCACGCGCTCGGGCTCCAGCTCGCACAGGGGTTCCAGGACGAAGCTGCGATCCTCCAGGCGCGGGTGCGGGAGCTCCAGACCGGGCTCCGACAGGCGGGCATCGCCGTGGAACAGGAGGTCCAGGTCCAGACGCCGCGCGCCGTTGCGCGGCTGTCCCTGGCGCTCGCGCCCCGCGAGGCGCTCCAGTTGCAGCAGGCACGTGAGCAGCGCCCGGGGCGACAACTCGGTCTCCAGTTGGGCGACGCCGTTGAGGTAGCGCGCCTGCCCCGGCGGCCCCCCCACCGGATCGGTCTCGTGCCAGCTCGACGCGGCCAGCACGCGCACGCCCGGCTCCCGCGCCAGCCGCGCCAGGGCCGTTTCCAGGTTGGCGCGGCGATCCCCCAGGTTCGACCCCAGGGCGATCACGGCCTTGGCGGTGGCGAGGCGGGTGCTCAAGGGACGGGGGCAGTGGGGCGCCGGATCCCGGCGCGCAGGATGCCGAACAGAACGAAGCCGTTGAAGGCCAGGAACAGGATCGGGATCGGAGCGAGCCACACCAGGAAGGCGCCGAACACCAACCACACCAGGGCCAGGAAGGGCCCGCGGCGGGTCAGGGCGCTGGCCAGGTGCGTGTAGCGCACCCGGCTCACCATCAGGAATCCCAGGAGCGGCAGGAGCGCCGCCAGGCCGGGCAGGAACCACCAGGGCAGGGCCAGGTCCAGGTCCCGGGCCAGCCCCATGAAGTGCCCCACGGGAGTCGGCGTGCCGGTGTCCATCTCGAGTTCCGGCTTGCGGGCCACCAGATAGAAGAGGATCGCCGAGGCCACGGCTCCGGCCGCGGCGGGCGAGGGCAGGCCCTTGAAGGACTGGTGGGCGTCCTCGTCCGGCTCGTTCTCCAGGTTGAAACGCACCAGGCGCAGCATGGCCATCAGACTGAAGGCCGCCGCGCACAGGAAGTGGATGCGCGGGTTGCCGCTGTAGCCCAGCAGCGGGCCCTCATGCTCGATCAGCATCTTGGCCAGCAGGGCCGGCGCGCAGCCGAAGGTCAGGGCGTCCGCGAAGGAGTCCAGCTGGGCCCCGAATTCGCTGGAGCCGCCGGTCCAGCGGGCCACCTTGCCGTCGAGCATGTCGAAGACCATGCCCAGGAAGATCAGCCAGCTCGCCGCCTCCATCTTGGCGTAGAAGAGCGCCGGGTTCCCGTTGTCCAGGGCCAGGGCGTCGATGCCCTTGGAGATCGCCAGGAGGCCGCACAGCGCGTTCGCCAGCGTCAGCAGGTTGGGCAGTGCGATGACGTCGCGCATCGGGGGGGGGCCGGACCCTTCCTTTCGGGGGGGCGCGGGCGGAACATCTTGGCGACGGTCCCCCCCCCTGGCAAACCCGAGTCCCTCCGGGGGGGGCCCGGCCCTCGTCCACCATGGCCGGCGCGGGGGCCCCGGTCGGTCGCCGTCGTTGCCGCGGAGACGGGGCCGCCGACACCCCCGAGTTCCCCGGAGTGTGAACTCGGACCCCCGATGTCCGTGCAAACCGCCCCCGGCCTTGGATAGATTGCGGGGACATGAGCGGCATCCAGAAAGTTCACGGACGCGAAATCCTCGATTCGCGCGGCAATCCCACGGTCGAGGTCGAAGTGGAACTCGAGAGCGGCGCGCGCGGCCAGGCCGCCGTGCCCTCGGGCGCGAGCACCGGCGTGCACGAGGCCCACGAGCTGCGCGACGGCGGCACGCGCTACGGCGGCAAGGGCGTCGAGCAGGCGGTGCGCGCCGTCAACACCGAGCTCTTGGCCGCGGTGCGCGGTCGGGAAGGCCTCGACCAGGCCGGCGTGGACCTGGCGATGATCGAGGCCGACGGCACGCCGAACAAAAAGCGCCTGGGCGCCAACGCGATCCTGGGCGTCTCCCTCGCGGTGGCCAAGGCCGCGGCCGAGGAAAGCGGACTGCCGCTTTACCGTTACGTGGGCGGCGCGGCCGCCAACCTGTTGCCGGTGCCGATGATGAACATCGTCAACGGCGGCGTGCACGCGGACAACAACGTGGACCTGCAGGAGTTCATGGTGATGCCCTTCGGGGCCCAGAGCTTCCGCGAGGGCCTGCGCATGGGCGTCGAGGTCTTCCACGCGCTCAAGCGGGTCTGCAAGTCCAAGGGCTACAACACGAATGTCGGCGACGAGGGCGGCTTCGCGCCGAACCTTCGCTCCAACGAGGAGGCCATCGAGCTGATCCTCTCCGCCGTGCAGTCGGTGGGCCTCAAGCCCGGGACCGACGTGCGACTGGCGGTGGACGCGGCCTCGGCCGAGTTCCTGAAGGACGGCAAGTACACGGTGGACGGCAAGCCCCACAGCTCGGCCGAGATGGTCGAGTTCTATGGACGCTGGTGCGAGAAGTACCCGATCTTCTCCATCGAGGACGGCCTCGACCAGGACGACTGGGACGGCTGGAAGAAGCTCACTTCGCGGCTCGGCTCGCGCGTGCAACTGGTGGGCGACGACCTGTTCGTCACCAACGCCCGGCGCGTGCAGATGGGCATCGACCAGGGATGCGGCAACGCGGTGCTGGTCAAGGTGAACCAGATCGGCACGCTGACCGAGACCCTGGACACGATTGCCCTGGCTCACCGCAACGGCATGCGCTGCGTGCTGTCCCATCGCTCGGGGGAGACCGAGGACACGACCATCGCCGACCTCGCCGTGGCCACCCACGCGGGCCAGATCAAGACCGGCGCGCCGTGCCGCTCGGATCGCGTGGCGAAGTACAACCGCCTGCTGCGCATCGAGGAAGAGCTCGGCGCGGGAGCCCGGTACGGAGCCAGCACCCTGCGCTGAGACGCCATCGCCATGGAACGAGCCGTCGCGGAGAATCCCATGCCCCAGCCCACCGGTGAGCCGAGCCTCTCGACGGGAGCCGTGTTGCGCTACTGGCTTCCGGTGATCGTGGCCCTGGCGGTGTTCTGCCAGGTGGCCGTCAAGGGCCTGCGGCCCGCCCTGGCCGAGGAACGCCGGCTGGAGGACGCCACGGCCGTGCTCCTGGGCCGTTACGGGGAGTCCGTGGAGGAGTCGGCGCGGCTCGGACGCCTGCTGCGCGCCCAGCGCGACCCGGTGCTCCTGGAGCGCGAGCGGCGCGCCCTGCTGGTGAATCCGCGCGCTCCCGGCCAGGAGCGCTGAGCGCAGCGCTCGCGCGTCGCGCCACGGGACTCGAGTCCGCGGCGAGCAGCCCCGCACCATGAAAGCACGGCTCTGGAATTCCACGGGGGGGCGCGCACCGCGAGCTTCCGGCCTCCCCGCGCTCACCCTGTGCGCGCTGCTGTTCCACGGCGCGGCCCGGGCCGAACCCGCGACCCAGGTCGAGGGTCCCCTGAACAACGACGCCTACCTGCCCGTGGACGCCGCCGCGGAAAGCGAGCTTTCCCGAGGGGATCAGGCCTTCGCCGCCGCCCTTTCGGGAAAGGGCCTGCCGGGGAAAGGCACCGAGAACGGGGACCCGGCCGCGCGCTGGACCACCGCCCTCGAGGCCTGGCGCAATGCCCTGGTGCGCTCGGCGCCGCGGTCCTGCGTTGCTCCCCGCCCCACGACGGCCCCGGGCGAAGTCTCTCCCTGGCCCACCGCGGACGGCGGTCCCGATCGGCACACCGAGGGCCTGGAACTCGCCGTGTTCCGCCGGCTGGCGGCCCTGCCGCCGGACGGGCGCGCGGCCTGGCGGGCGCGCTTCTCGCCCCTGGCCCAGCAGGCCCTTTCACGGGCGGGCCGTTCGCCGGAGGCACTGGCGCGGGTGGAGCGCGAGCTTTGCGCCACCGAGGGTGCCGTGCAGGCGGCTCTGGGTCTGTCGGAACTGGCCCTCGAAGAGGGAGAGATCGAGCGGGCCAGGTCCTGGCTCGGGCGGGCGCGGCGCCACTGGGAGCTGCTCATCGAGGAGGACGCGAGGGCGAGCGGCGGCGAGTCCTCGACCGCGGAAGTCTCCCGGAAGGGGGCCCTCCAGGCTGCGATCGACCGACGGCTCGCGGCCCTGCCCCCGGGGCGCGAGCCCGCGGCGCAGGACTTCGAGGGAGCGAGCACGCTCACTTCCCTGGTGTTGCGGGAGCTGGAGCCGGCGCGGGGTTCGTCCGTCCGCGCGCGCGCCCTCGGAAGCGGTCCCCAGGCGGGCCTGGGCTTCCTGGAGAACGGCGCGGCCCTGCTGGTCACGCCAGGCAACCTCTGGGTCCTGGGGCTCGGCGACGGATCCCTGGGAGGGCCCTTCGACCACCGCGCCTGGCTGGAATCGGCGGGTTTCTCGGCGCCCACGGCCGTGGCTCCGGGCAACGCGCCGGGCTGGCGCATGGACCCGGCGATGGACGGCAACAGCGCCATCGTCGTCGTCGGCCGCTCGCTCGCGGGGCGGCCGAACTTGATCGCCCGGGTGAAGTTCGACCCGCGGGGGAACGGGGCCCCGGAACTTCTGTGGGCCCGGCGGGCCTCGCCGGCCCAGCTCGATCCGGGCCCCGCGCGGGAAATTCCCCAGGCGGTCGAACACCCCTCCGGTGACGAGTACGAGTTCGGGCCGGGCCCCCTGTGGCTGGACCAGCAGGTGCTGGTGCTGGTCCGGCGGGCCGGGGCCGCCTCCGGGGAGCGCGAATTGGAGCTGCGGGCCTATGACCCGGAGACCGGCGCGCTGCTTTGGAGCCACTTCCTCGGCAAGGGCGGCGAGCGCGTGCGCGACGCGGGCCGTTTCGCGGCACGGGGGGCTCCGTCGATGCCCGCGGAACCCCTGCTGCTCACCCAAGCGGGCGTGCTGGCCTCCGGGCAATTGGGCTTCGCCGCCCTGGTGGATCCCCTCGATGGGCGGCCCGTGTTCTCGGTGCGCAACCACCGGCGCGATCCGAGCCGGGCGGGCTGGACCGGCTGGGGCGCGGCCCCGGCACCCCAGGGCGTCCTGGCCGGATGGGCCCCCGCGGACGCGGACTACCTGTATCTCCTGCGCACGGCGGAGAATGCCGCCGACGGCCCCCCGGGCACCGGGCCCCTGGCCCGAACTCCGGCCCCGATCGGAGAAGCCGAGGGCCTCGTGGACGCGGACGCGTCCGGGGCCCTGGTGATCGCCCGCAGTGGTGCCCGCTGGGTGCTCTCCCGCCTGGACTTCGAGAGCGGCGGGCGCGTGGACGCGCTGCGCCTGGGGCCCGAGGAGTGCTTCACCGGGCGGGCCCTCGCGACCCCGAGTCGGGTGTTCGCGGCCAGCGATCGGGCCCTCTATCTGTTCGACCGCACCCGGGACCTGGAGCTGCTGGCCGCGCCGGCCCTGGGGGGCGCGACGCCGCGGGGGGGCAATGCCTACGGTCGGGGGAATCGAATCGTGGTGCTCTCCACCCGGCAGGTGGAGCTGTTCGAGGCGCGCTAGGGGCCCGGCAGGGGCCCCGGCGGGGGCCTCGGCCCGGCCCCTGGCCAGCCCGGGATCCCCCCCCGACGCCGCTCGTGGGCCCGCGAGGCCCCCCCGGTGCGGCACCGTGCGGACGGGTCGCCATTCCGGCTCCCCAGGGGGGGCCGCCGGGCCCGAGGCCTCCCCCACCTCGGTCCGAGTCGCTGACACGGGTGAAAGTCCTGTAGGAGACGCGGATCCGCGAGCCGCGGGTGCTAAGTTCGACCAACTTTTGACCGCCGCGCCCGGCGACGCTCGTCCAACGGGCGCCGCGGACCGAATACAGCTGGAGAAAGCCCGCGCGGGCTCTCCTCCGACCGCCCCCTGGACCTGGGACGAATCCCACTTCCTCGGGGCTGTTCGAACACCCTTGACCGAGACCCCTGGAGATTCCGAGGAAGCCCCGTCATGACCGACCCCGCGATGCAACGCCTGCGCGACGCCCACGCACGGATGAAGGTCGAGCTGCACCACGCGATCGTCGGCCAGGAGGAGGTGATCGACCAGCTCCTGATCGGCATCCTCTCCCGGGGCCACTGCCTGCTGGTGGGCGTGCCCGGTCTGGCCAAGACGCTCCTGATCTCCAGCCTGGCCAAGACCCTGGACCTGTCCTTCAACCGCATCCAGTTCACGCCCGACCTGATGCCCGGGGACATCACCGGCACGGACCTGCTGCACGTGGATCCGGCCACCAACGAGCGCACCTTCCGCTTCGCGCCGGGGCCGCTGTTCGCCAACGTGATCCTGGCGGACGAGATCAACCGCACGCCGCCCAAGACCCAGGCCGCGCTCCTGGAGTCCATGGTCGAGGCCCAGGTGACCGTGGGCGGCCGGCGCCACCCCCTGCCCAATCCGTTCTTCGTGCTGGCCACCCAGAACCCGATCGAGCAGGAGGGCACCTATCCCCTCCCCGAGGCCCAGCTGGACCGCTTCATGTTCATGATCCGCGTGGACTACCCCACGCGCGACGAGGAGCGCGAAATCCTGCGCCGCACCACGGGCGGCGCCCAGGGCGAGCCCACGAAGGTGTTGGGCGGCGAGGAATTGCTGGAGCTCCAGCGCATCGTGCGCGGCGTGCCGGTGGCCGACCACGTGTACGACTACGTGCTCGCCCTGACGCGCGGCACGCGCGTGGGCTCCGACGAACAGGTGCCCTTCCTGCGGGAGTGGGTCACCTGGGGCGCGGGACCGCGGGCCGGACAGTACCTGGTGCTGGGCGCCAAGGCCCACGCGGCCCTGCGCGGCCACAGTCACGCCTCGGTGGAGGACGTGCGCGCCGTGGTGCGTCCGGTGATGCGCCACCGCATCGTGACCAACTTCTCGGCCTCGGCCGAGGGCATGACCGCCGATCACATCGTGGACCGGCTGATCAAGGAGATCGACCCCTCCGCGGGCGTCGGTGCGGGCCTGCCCGGCGTGCGCGCTCCCCAGGCCAAGTAGGCGGAACGCCCTTCCATGGCAGGTTCCCTCGATCCGGCCGTCCTCGACCAGCTTTCGGGCCTTGCCCTGGTCGCGCGCACGGTCGTCGACGGCTACATGGCGGGCCAGCACCGCTCGCCCCTGCGGGGAAACTCGGCCGAGTTCGCCCAGCACCGCGAGTACGTGCCGGGGGACGAACTGCGGCGCATCGACTGGAAGGTCTTCGGCCGCTCCGACCGCCTGGTGATCAAGCAGTACGACGAGGAGACCTCCCTCGACTGCCACCTGCTGGTGGACGGTTCGGAGTCCATGGCCTTCGGATCCCAGGCCTGGAGCAAGTTCGACTACGCGCGCTGGTGCGCGGCGGCCCTGGCGCACCTGGTGATCCACGCGCGCGACACCGCGGGACTCGTGCTGTTCGACGAGGCCGAGCGCAAGAAGGTGCCGCCCAAGAACGGCCTCGACCAGGAGCACGACATCCTGGCGGCCCTGGAGGGCTACACCCCCACCGGCAAGACCCACATCGGCGACGTTCTGTTCTGGCTCGGCGGACGCCTGCGCCGCAAGGGCATCGTGGCGATCTTCAGCGACTTCTTCGACGACCCCGACAAGGTGATCGAGGGCCTGCGGCGCCTGTCCTACGCCGGCCACGAGCCGATCGTGTTCCAGATCGTCGATCCCCTGGAGATCTCCTTCGACATCGATCACCTCGTCCGCCTCGACGGCCTGGAGGCCTCGGGCGTGCAAAAGGTGGATCCCAAGTCCCTGCGCTCCGCCTACATCGAGGAATTCCAGGCCCACCAGCGCACGCTGGCCACGCGCACGCGGCAGCTGGGGCTGGATTGCATCCAACTCTCCACGGCCCAGGATCTGGGCGCCGTACTGTCCACCTACCTGTCCCACCGCAGCGCGCGTTCGCGCGGGGGGAGGCGCTAGGTGTTCGACGGCTTCATCCATCCCGGTCTCGTGATCGGCACGGCCCTGGCCGCCGTGCCGCTCTTGATTCACCTGCTGAATCGCCAGCGCTTCAAGCCGCTGTCCTGGGCGGCCATGCGCTTCGTCGAGGCGGCCTACCGCAAGACCCGCCGCCGCGCGCGACTGGAAAACCTGCTGCTGCTCCTGCTGCGCATGGGCGCGGTGGCGCTGCTCGCCCTGGCCGTGTCGAGGCCCTACGTGGGAGCCCGCTCGGCCCTCGCGGGCGTCACCCAGAGCCGCCGCGATCTGGTGGTCGTGCTCGACGCTTCCTACTCCACCGGCTGGCGCGACGGCGTGCGCAGCGTGTTCGAGTTGGAGTTGGAGCGCGCGCGGGCCCTGCTCTCCAGCCTGGACGAGCAGCGCGGAGACCGCGCGCGCCTGATCGTCGCCGCGAGCACGCCGCGGCGGCTCTCCTGGCGTTCGCCGGCGGAGGCCATCGACCTCCTCGACACCCTGGGCGCCCCCACGGACGAGCCCTTGGATCTGGCCGCGGCCCTGGGCGAAGTGCGGTCCTATGCCGAGGAATTGGCCCGGGGCGAGGGCACGGGGAATCTGGAAATCCACCTGATCACCGACCTTCAGCGCTCCAGCTTCACCCCCGACGTGCGCGCCACGGGCGCCGCCACGCGGCCGGGCGAGCCCGCGCCCGTGCCGCGCCTGTTCGAGGAGCTCGACCGGCTCAAGACCCTGGGCCTGGAGGTCTGGGTCGAGGACCTGGGGGCGTCGGACGCGTTCCCCGCCAACCTGGCGGTCACCGAACTCGCGGCCCAGGGCCGCGTGCTGGGTCCCGACCAGCCCGTGGACATCGTGGTGCGCGTGGACAACTTCGGCGCCACCTCGCGCTCCGGGGTGCGGCTGGTGCTCGAAGTGGACGGCGAGCGCCGGCCCCTGCGCACGCTCGAGGTCCCCGCCCGCGGCAGCGCGCGCGTGGTCCTGAGCGAGACGTTTTCCGCGCGCGGCCCCCATCGCCTGCGCGCGCTGCTGGAAGCCGATGCGCTGCCGGTCGACGACAGCCGCGCGGCGATCGTGGTCGTGCCGCCCGCCGTGCGCGTGCTGCTGGTGGACGGCGCGCCGTCCACGGACATCTCCCGCGACGAGGTGGGCTACCTGGGGGCCGTCCTGGAGCCCGTCCGCGGAGACGACCAGAGCCTGCCCGCCGCCGCGCCGTTCGAAGTCGGCGTGGTCGATCCCGCGCGACTGGCCGAGAGCGACCTGGATCTGGGCGCGATCGACGTGATCTGGCTCGCCAACGTGGAGAATCTGCTGCCCAAGGCCGTGGAGCGCCTGGAGGCCCGCGTGGCGGCCGGCGCGGCCCTGATCTTCTCCCTGGGCGATCGCGTCGATCCCCTGGCCTACTCCGACCGGCTCTTCGGGGCCGATGGAAGCAGGCTCTTGCCGGCCGAACTGCTCTCGCGCTCCCTGGCGCCCCGCGACGAGCGCTACCGGCGCATCCAGGAATTCGAGGCCACGCACCCGGCGCTCTCGTTCTTCGCCGACGAACGCTGGAAACCGCTGCTCACCGAGGTGCCGTTCTACGGGTTCTTCGAGACGCGGCCCCTGGCGGATGCGCGCGTGCTGGCGCGCTTCGACGACGGCCCGCGGAGCCCGGCCCTGATCGAACGCGCCTTCGATCGCGGCCGCGTGTTCCTGTGGACCTCGACCATCGACACCGACTGGACGCGCATGCCGGAATCGCCGCGCACGCTGGTGCCCTTCGTCCACGAGTTGGTGCGCAGCGCCGCGGGCTCCCGCGAGGCCGACCCCAACCTGCCGGTGGGCGCGCCGTTCAGCGCCCGCGTGGAGACGTTTCCGCGCAAGCTGGCCCTGCTCGCGCCCGACGGCACGCGGCGGCCGATCCTGGGCGAGGCCACGCCCGCGGGCCCCGGGCACTGGCAGTTGCCCGCGGTGACGACCACGGAGCGGGCCGGACACTACCAGTTGGAAATGGAGGGACGGGCGGGCCTCCTGTTCGCGGTCGGCCTGGACGCCCTCCGCGAGAGCGATCTGGCGCGCATCAGCGGCGCCGAACTGCCCGGCCTGCATTCGGCCCTGCGTCTCTCGGGAGCCACCGGCGGAGGCGCCGCCCTGGACGACGGTCGGGATGATCAGCGCGGCGAACTGTGGCGCGCCCTGGCGATCCTGGCGCTCGCCTGCGTGGTGCTCGAGACCCTGTGGGCGGCCTGGATCGGCCGCGCGAGGAGCACCCGGCCATGAACCGCGTCCCGCCGTTCCTGGGTCCCCTGGGGATCTTCGAGTTCCCAACGCAGGCCCCCGCCGGCGCGGCTCCCGAGGCGACCGGAGAGACCGCCGGCCTGCCTGCGCAGGCCACGCCCCCCGCGGAGGCGGCCAGGAATTCCACCTCCGAGCCGGGAGGCCCGAGCATCGGCACGCGCGCCGATTTCCGACTGGTGGACCTGCCGCCCGCCTGGGTGCTCGTGCTGGTGGTGGCGCCCCTGGTCTTCGCCGTGTGCCTGGCCGGCTATGGGCGCGAGCGTCTCTCCCTGCGCTCCCGGCTGGTGCTGGCCCTGCTGCGGATGGCGGCCATCGTGACGCTGCTCGTGGTGATCTTCCGGCCCGTGGAGGTGGAGCGCCGCGAGGACGTGCAGCTGGCCGAGGTGCTGGTGCTCCTGGACGACTCGGCCAGCATGCGGCGCAAGGATCCGTACAACGGCGATGCCGCCAGCCAGCGGGCGGCGGAGAAGCTCGCGGGCAAACCCGCGGCGGACAGCATGCGCCTCGAACTGGAGCAGGCGCTGCTCTCGCGGGAGATTCTGCCGCGGCTCGCCGAGCAGGACTACGTGCCGCGCGTGTTCCGCTTCGCCGAGGCGCTCACGCCCTACAACCTCGAGAGTTCGGAGACCCCCGCCGGCGCGCCGGCCGCGGACCCCAACGCTCCGGCCGGGAACAGCCCGGGGGCCACGGCACGCGACGCCCTGGCGGGCCACGGCGCCACGACCCAGATCGGCGACGCGCTCGCCGGCGTGCTCGCGGCCCACCACGGCCGCCACGTGACCGACGTGCTCGTGATCAGCGACGGGCGCTCCAACGCGGGCCTATCGCCGGTGGACGCGGCCAGAGCGGCCTCCTCGGCCGGCATCCCGGTGCACACGCTGCTCCTGGGGGACGCGCGACGGGAGAAGAACGCGCTGATCGAGATCATCGAGGTCCCCACCACGGCCCTCGAGGGCGACGAAATCGCCGTGGTGGTGCGCGTGGTGGGCCGCGGTCTGGAAGTGGACCAGCCCACCTCCGTGCAACTGGAGGAGCTGCAGGGCGGCACGGCCTCGGTGGCGGCGGAAGAACAAGTGCAACTGCGCGAGACCGGCGAGCGCGCCACGCTGCTGGCCCGCGCCGCGGCGGCCGACCCGCGCACGGGCGAGCGGCGCTTCCGGGTCAGCATCCCGCCCCTGGAGGGCGAGACCCTGCTGGACGACAACGCCCTGGAATTCTCGGTGCACGTGACGCCCGCCAAGGTGCGCGTGCTCTACGTGGACGGCTATCCCCGCTGGGAGTACGGCCGACTCAAGGAGCTGCTCAAGCGCGCCGACGAGAAGCTCGAAGTCCAGTGCATGCTGATGTCCGCCTCGCCGGACTTCCCCCAGGAAACCACCCGGGGCCTGACGCCCCTGCAGCGCGTGCCCACCGACCGCAAGGCGCTGCTCGAGAATTACGACGTGGTGATCCTGGGGGACGTGAACCCGTACACGATCTCCCCCGATCCCGCCCAGGCCGACGAGTTCATGAAGAGCCTGCGCGAGTTCGTCGAGCGCGGCGGCGGCCTGATGTTCATGGCCGGCGAGCACGACAACCCGCGTTCGTTCCTGCGGACTCCCCTGGAGGAGCTCCTGCCGGTGGCCGTGGACGCTTCGGACGAGAATGCGCTCTCGATCCCACGCCAGGCCTGGCAGCCGCGGCTCGAGGATCCGCTGGTGCCCCACGAGATCGTGCGACTTTTCCCCGACCCGGACATCAATCGCAAGCTGTGGGAGAGCCCCGAGGGACTTTCCGGCATGTACTGGTTCGCGCCCGTGTCGCGCGCCAAGCCCGGCACCCAGGTGCTGCTGCGCCACCCGACCCTCGAGAATTCCGCCGGCCGCTATCCGCTGCTCGTGGCGGGCTACTTCCCCTCCGGTCGCACGCTGTTCGTGGGCTTCGACGAGACCTGGCGCTGGTGCTTCCACTACGGCGACACGCACCACGAGCGCTTCTGGCGCAACGCGATCCGCTGGCTCGCCCTGGGCCGGCTGAAGAGCGGCGACCGTCGCTTCCGCGTCGAAGTGGCGCGCACCAGCTACACCCTGGGAGAGCGCGCCGCCATCGAAGCCCGGGTGCTCGACGAGGACTTCCGGCCCTCTGCCCAGCCCAAGCAGGACGTGGTCGCCAGTGATCCCGAAGGACGAGAGTCGCGGCTGGAGCTCCCCGCGGTGCCGGGCCGCGCGGGTGTGTTCCGCGCCACCCTCGACGCCGACCGCCTGGGCGCCTGGCGCGTGTGGATCGAGGGCGCGGGCACGCGCCTCGCCTCCGCGGACTTCGAGGTGGTGCTGCCCAGCCTGGAAAATCAGGACCCGTCGCCCGATCCGGGGACCTTGCGGGAACTCTCGGCCCTGACCGGCGGCAAGGCGGTGATGCTCTCCGACTTCCAGGCCCTGTTCGCCCAGTTCCCCGGGGGCGAGGAGCGCCGCGAGCCGATTTCGTCGCGACTGGACGACGTGTGGGACCGCTGGACCACGCTGTGGATCGCGCTGGCCCTGCTTGCGGCCGAGTGGATCCTGCGCAAGCGCTGGGAGCTGGTCTAGCCATGGGGTTCCGCCTCCAGAAGTGGCCGGCGCGGGCCGCGCTCGCGGGCGCTCTCCTGGCCGCGGCACTGGGGCGGACGGCCCGGGCCCAGGGAGGCACGACGCCGGCCGAGGACCCCCTGGAATCGCGGCCCTTCTCGATCCCCGACAAGCAGGGCGCGCGCATGCTCTACGACGAGGCCCGGGCCCACGTGGAGGCCGGCCGATGGACCGAGGCCGTGACCGCCGTGGGACGCCTGATCGACGAGTTCTCCGACGCGGTGATCGCGCTGCCGCTGGCCGGCGAGACGCCCCCGCGCTCGGTGCAGGCCGTCTGGCGCGGCGCCGCGCCGGCGGCCAGGGAGTTGCTGGACCGCCTGCCGGAGGCCGCGCGCCGCGCCGCCTCGGAACGCTTCGGAGCCCTGGCGAACTCGCTCCTGGACCGCTCCGCCCGGGGGCTGGACCGCACCGCCCTGGCGGATCTGGCCCAGCGCTACCCGCTCACGGATGCGGCCGCTCGCGCCTGGTTCGCCCTGGGGGACCTGGAGGCCGAAGCGGGCGACCTGGAGGCCGCGCGGGTGGCCTGGGCCCGGGCCCGACGGGACGGCCTGGCCGCCCAGGGGGCCTTCGAAGCGCGCCGCGCCTGGCTCGACGACGCAGGCGTCGCCGCACGGAACTCGGCCCGTTCCACTTCCCTGGGCGATGGACATCGGGACGACGCGATCGTGCCCGGCTCCGACGCCCACGCCTGGGAGAACCCCCTGCGGCCGGGCCTCGACGGTCCGAGTCCGCTCTCCTCCACGCGCATCAGCGACTACTTCAACAGCTTCCCCATCATCGCCGACGGGATGGTGTTCGCCTCGGACTCCCTCTCGCTGCTCGCCGCCGACGCCCTGACGGGGCGCGCGCGCTGGCACAGCGCGGAGCACCCGGTGTGGGAGGTGGTGCGCGCCGGCGGGTACGTGGCCCGCGACCGCAACCCGGTGAGCTTCGGGGATTTCTTCCAGGGCCTGGACCGCGAGGGCTTGATGCTCGCCCCCGCCGCCGGCTCGGGCGTGGTGGTCTGTCCGCTCCAGGTGCCCTTCACCGCCAACGGCAACACCACGTTTCAGGGACAGATCCAGATCACCACGGTGATCCCCGACCGGCGCCTGTTCGCCTTCGACATGCACAGCGGCGCGCCGCTGTGGAACCACGCGCCGCCCCCGCTGTGGGACTGCGACTCGGGGTCCTTCACCACGCGCATGCGCGTGGCCGGACCGCCGGTGATCGCGGGCTCGCGGGTGGTCGTGCCCATGTGGCGGCCCCAGGGCCGCATCGCCTACCACGTGGCCTGCTACGACCTGCACAGCGGCGCGTACCTCTGGTCCACCCAGGTGATCAGCGGTCAGCGGCCGCTGAACATGTTCGGACGCCAGGAGCGCGAGTTCTGCGCGCCGCCGCTGGTGGTCGTGGGCGAGAAAGTGATCGCCCTGACCCAGCTCGGGGCCCTGGCGGCCCTGGACCTGTTCAGCGGGGAACTGCTGTGGCAGACGGTCTACGACCAGGTGGCCCCTGCCTGCGGCGGACGGCATGCAGGCGGCCCATCGGCAAATGCACTGGCGCAATGCCGCGCCGGTGGTCGAGGGCGGCGTGATCGTGGCGACGCCCCTCGATTCGCCCGACATGATCGGCGTGGATCTGGAGAGCGGCGCGGTGCTGTGGTCCCTGGGCGCGGGGCGCGTCGGCCGGCCCCGGGGCACGTTCAACCAGCCTTGGTATCTGATGGGCGCCGTGGGCGACACGGTCTACCTGGGCGGCCGCTACGTGGTGGCGCGGCGGGCCCGCGGCGGACTCACCGACCAGCGCGGCCCCACCGAGGAAACGATCAGCGAAGGGCTGTTCGGCGACGGTCATTCGGACGCCGCACGGCTGCCGCGCGGCATCCTGAGCGCCGGTCACGTGATCGTGCCCACCCGCGACCGCCGCGTGGCCTTGGACCGCCGCAACCTCGAGCTGGAGGATCCACGGGTGTCCGGGGACTGGGGCGGTCGCAGCTCGGGCTACGGAAACCTGGCCCTGGGGGGCGGCGCCCTGGTGGCGCTTTCCTCCGGCGAGCTCTCGGGCGTGCTCGAGTGGAGTTCGGTCGAGCGTCTCCTGGAGGAAGAATTGGCCCGGCATCCCGAGGATGCCGTGGCGGCCGTGCGACTGGGCGAATTCCTGCGGGAGCGAGCCGCCCGGGACCTGGCGGAGGCGCGCTTCCAGGGCGCCCTGGCCTATCTGGCGCGCGCCCACCGCGTGCTGGAGAAGCCCCTTGCCGCGGGCAGGCCCGAGGCGCGCCTGGCGGAGTTCGAGGCCCTGCGACTGGAGGCGCGGGTGCTCACCATGGAGGTGCAAGGTGGCCAGGCCCTGGAGCCCCTGGAGCGCGCCGTGGAATTGGCCCCCGATGGGCCGCGCCTGGCCCGCGTGCTGGCGGAGTTCGCCCGCGCGGCCCAGGGGCGCAAGCCCGAGCGTTTCGAGGCGGCCCTGGCACGTCTGGACCGGGAGTGCGGCGACCTGGAGTTCCCGGTCGAGGAGCACCTGCCCTGGACCGGCGCCCGCAACGTGCGCCGCTGGGTCATCGAACAGCGCATCTCCGATGCCGCCACCCGCGGCGACTTCGGCAGGGAGTTCGCCGCCCTGGTGGATCTGCTGGATCGCTGTGGCGACGCTCCCCTGAGTGAGAGCGAAGTGCCCGGCGAGACGCCGACCCAGCGCATCGGGCGACGGCTGGCCGCGGGCGCGCGGGAGCGGGCCGCCTGGCAGCCCTTCGAGGAGCGCGCCCGGGAGGCCCTGACCACGGCCCGCACTTCGGGCGACGGCGCGATGCTGGACCGGCTCTTGCTGGTCTACCCCCACACGCAGGCGGCGAGTCAGGCGCGCGACGCGCGCCTGCGGCTCGCCTTGGCCGCCGGGGACGCCGAGGGCGCCATGCGCACGGTCTTCGGCGAGCTGCCGCGGGATTGGCACGCCGGCAACTCCACGGCGCGGGAGGCCCAGCTCCTCTGGCTGGGCGCGCGCGCCCTGGGGGCGGCCGGCAATCCGTTGTACACGGCCTCGGTGCTCCAGCGCCTGGCGCGGGAACTCCCCGACGTGCAGGCCGACAGCGAATCCCCGGGTGTGACGTTCGGCTCCCTGGCGCGGCTTCCGGAGAATCTCGCGGGGGACGCCGGGGGCGGGCCCGGGGCCGAAGACGACGCCTCGCATTTCGACTCCCCCGCGGCGGAGGTCTTCCGCCGGGAGGGGGATCTCGTCCTGCTGGGTCGGCTCGACCTGGGCGGACGGCGGGTGTGCGTGCTGGGCGGCCGCGACAGCCTCAGCGCCCTCAACCCCGACGGCACGCTGCTCTGGTCGCGCGCCCTGGGCGGCCTGGGCCAGGGACTTTCCTGGGGACAATCCGCGCGCCTCATCCAGGGCACCCCCGCCACGGCCGCCGGGCCGGGCTTCGGCGGCCGCATCGTGATCGGCTGGCGCCGGGGTCTCTTCGCCGTCGACGGCACGACCGGCCTGGACGCCTGGAGTTGGAGCATCGCCGGCAATCTCGAGGGAGCGGTCGGCTCCGACGCGGGCGTGGTGATCGCCAGTGCCTCGCCCGAGGGAGCCCAGCGCACCCTGGTGGGACTGGACGCGGCCCGCGGCATCGAACTCTGGCGCCGTCCCGTGGAGGCCGGTCAGTGGCCCCAGCCCGTGCTCGGGGGCGGACTGGGCGTGCTCCTGCCGCGATCCGGAGGTTCCCGCGACGCCGCGGAAGGCTCGAGCGGGCAGGACGCCGTGGTCTTCGAACTGGCCACGGGCACCCTGGTGCGCGCCGTGGAGCTCGGTGCACCCGCGGCCCCGGAGGATCGCAAGGCCGCCTGGATCGAGGAGGGCCGGCTGGTGCTGCCGCGCTTCGGCCGCTCGCGGGAAAACCAGGACGCGCTGACGGCCTTCGATCTGGAGAGCGGCGCCCGCGCCTGGCGCGTGCCGGTGGACGGCACGCGGACCCTGGACTCCATCGTGCGCTGCAAGGGGCAGTGCTACCTCGTGTACCTCGTGTCCGGTCCCGGCTCCGCCGACGGCGGCCTCGTCGAGTTGGACACGCGCCTGGGGGCCACGCGGCCGGTGCCGGGCGTCAAGCTCGGCCCCGAGGACCTGCCCATCGGACTCAAGTCCTCGGCGGTCACCGAGCTCGACGAACCGTTCCTGTTCGTGCGCCGGGCCGCCCCGGGCGGCAAGGAGACCCTGGTGCGGGCCATCCACCTGCCCTACGGACAGCGCTGGGCCTATCGCCTGCCGATCCCCGGCGGCGCGCTCTACCCGGGCTCTTTCCCACTGCCGGCGGTCACCTCGCGGCTGGTGCTGCTGGTCTATACCGACGATCCGGAGGTCCAGGGCGGTCGCGGCCAGCCCAGCACCCAGATGGTGGCCCTCGACCGCGAAAGCGGTTCCCACCGCGAACTGCGCCTCCTGGTCGACATGGGCCGCTCGGAGTCGATCGAATTGGCTACGCTCGAAAACCTGCTGATCGTGTGCGGCAAAGGCCTGGTCCTGGCTTTGTCAGGCCCCACCGGGGAGGAACAGCGATGAGATCGATGTGCTGGAGACTCTGGAACCGGCCCGCCGCCCTGCGGCGCGCCGCCGTCACGGTCGGCGTCGTCGGCCTGGCCGCGGTGCTGGGCTTCTCGAACCAGGAACCGGGACGCAAGCCGGGCCAGGTCGCGGGCGAGGCCCCAGCCCGGCGCGAGAGCAGCGTCATCGTCGTCACGCCCGAGCAGGCTCAGGCGGTGGAACGGGGGCTCGCCTGGCTCCACGACCACCAGAATTCCGACGGCAGCTGGACCGCGAAGATCGGCTACAAGGTCAACACGAACTACCAGTACACCGAGGACAAGCGCGGCCACGTGGGCGTCACGGGCCTCGCGGGCATGGCCTTCCTCGCCGGCGGCCACGTGCCCGGCCGCGGACCCTACGGCGCCGACGTGGAGCGCGCCCTGGACTTCGTGCTCTCCTGCGTGCAGGAGGACGGCTACATCACGCACGCGGGCTCGCGCATGTACAGCCACGCCTTCGCCACGCTCTTCCTGGCGGAGATCTGCGGCATGACCGACCGGCCCGACGTGCGCGCCAAGCTGCAGCTGGCGGTGGACTTCATCGTGCACTCCCAGAACCCCGAGGGCGGCTGGCGCTACGAGCCCTATGCGGTGGAGAGCGACATGTCGATCGTGGTCTGCCAGGTGCTGGCGCTGCGCGCGGCGCGCAACAACGGCATCCGCGTGCCCAAGTCGGTGATCGACAAGGCGGCGCGCTACGTCGTCGACTCGGCGGTCACCGAGGAGAGCCTGTCCTACGGCTTCGGGCCGCGCGGGTACAGAAACGAGATCGGGTCGTTCCACTATCAGAAGCAGGACGGCTCGCGCTCCTCCTTCTCCCTGACCGCCGCGGGCGTGACCGCCCTGCACGGCGTGGGCGTCTACTCGGCGGAGTCCATCGACGCGGGCGTGCGCTACCTGATGTCCAACCTGGACCGCTTCAACCGCGACTCGGGCCGCTCGCGGGGCTACCACTATTTCTTCTGGTACGGCCACTACTACGCGGTCCAGGCCATGTACACCGCGGGCGGGCCGGCCTGGGAGTCCTATTTCGACAGCGTGCGCAGCGAGATCCTGCGGGGCCAGGAGAGCGACGGTTCCTGGCCCAACGACATCGGGCCGGGCCCGGCCTTCGGCACCGCGGTGGCGGTGCTGGTGTTGGAAATCCCCTACCGTCTCCTGCCCATCTTCCAGCGCTGAGCGCCGCAGAATCCCGTGAGCACGCCCACCCCCCAAACGACCGGACTGCCGCGCACCCCCGCGCTGGAGCGCCTCTTGGCGCGCCTGTGGCGGCGGCTCTCGCTGCAGATCTGGCTGTTCGGGCTGGGCACCCTCTCGCTCTGCTCGGCGGGCTGGATCCTCTTCGCCTTCTTCGCGGACTACGGACTGCGGGTGCCCCACTCGGTGCGTCTGTTCCACGCCCTGGTGCTCGTGGCGCTGCCCGCCTTCGCGTTCTGGCGCTGGATCGTGCGGCCCCTGTCGCGGCGGCCGGACTTGGCCGGTTGCGCCGTGCTCTACGAGCGCGAGCGCCCCGCGAGCCGGGACCTCCTGGTCAGCGCCGTGCAGCTGCAGCAGGCCGCCCAGGCGGAAGGCCATCCCGCCCTGGTGGCCGAGGTGCTCGCCGCGGCCGATCAGGCGGCCGCCCAGGGGAGCCTCGCGGGCGTGCTCGACGAGCGCCCGGCCCGGCTGCGGGCTGCCCTGGGGGGCGGCGCACTGGCGGCCCTGGGAGCGCTGGCGCTGGCCAACCCCCAGTTGGCTCGCACCTTCGCCGCTCGACTGTTCGACAGTTCCGTTCGCTGGCCCCAGCGCACGCACCTCTCCCTGGAAATCCCGCTCGGCGCCGAGCGCGCCGGCTCGACCCTGGAGGACGGCGTGCTCTCCGTGCGCATCGCCCGCGGCACGGACCTGCCGGTGCTCGTGCGCGTCAGCGGCGACGTGCCCGAGGAGCTGGAGCTGGCCGTCAGTGGCTCGACTCCGATCGAGATCTCGCCCTCCTCGGACGGCACCTTCCGCACCGTGCTGCGCGCGCTGCAGCGCGACGTGGAGCTCCGCGCTTCCGGCGGAGACGACGACGGCAGCCAGGCACGGGCACGCGTGGTGGTGCTGACGCCCCCGGACGTGGCCGGCGTGGCCCTCTCGATCGAACCGCCCGCCTACAGCGGCCGCGCGCCCAGCGTGGAGTTCGACAAGGACGTCGAGGTGCTCGCCGGTTCCAAGGTGCGCGTCGCCGTGCTCACCGAGCCCGACGATGCCCGCGCCCGCGTGCGCATCCTGCCCGCCGACAGCCTGCGGGAGCTGGAGCCCTGCCCGTTCCCCGCCCGCTCCCCCGAGGAGCCCCCGGGCCAGGGCCGTGGCCTGGAATTCACGGCCGTGGAATCCCTGCGCCTGCGCTTCGAACTGGAGGATGAGAGCGGCCTCACCAACCCCGACCCGGGCCTCTTTGCCGTGCGCGTCGCCGCGGACGAAAGGCCCCAGGTGACGATCACCACGCCCGGACGTGCCGAAGTGGACACGCTGCTCGGCGGCTGGATCCCCCTGCGGGCCCGGGCGGCCGACGAGTTCGGCATCGCCTCCATGCACTGGGAGAGCCGCGCGGCCGGCGAGGAGGCCGGGTCCGCTCCGCGGGAGCTCCCCTGGCGGCTCCTGGATCCAGAGGAGCGGGAGACCGACGAGACCCGCGCGGCCATCGCCGTGGGCTCGGTGCGCGTCGAGGTCGCCCTGCTGGGCGATGCCGCGCGTCCCGCGGGCGTGGGCTCCCAATACACGCTCGAAGTGCGCGCCCAGGACAATCGCCCCGAGGGCGGCGAGGCCTCGATCTCGCGCTCCGCGCCCCTGTCCGTGCGCGTGGTTTCCGCCGAGGAGTTCCTGCGCCGCGTCCAGGATCGACTGGCGCGGCTCAGGCTGCAGGTGGGCGAGTTGGAAACCCTGTCCCGGGACAAGGGACGCCGCGCGCGCGAGCTCCTGGCGAGCCTGGAGTCCGATGCACCCGAGAGCGGCGTGGCGGCGGGCGATCTGGCCGCGGTCTACGCCGGCGCTCGGCGTGTGGAGGGCGACGCCCGGTCCATTGCCCGGGAGCTGTGCTCGATCGCCGAAAGCGTGCTCTACGCGCGCCTGGACACCGACGCCGACGCGGCCCTCGAAGTGCTGGATGCCGCCCTGGGCCGGGCCCCGCGCTCGGGCAGTTTCCCGGTGGAGGCCTGGCGCGCCTTCGGGGAGACCTCGCGCAACACCAGCGGCCGCGCCAGCCTCGCGGGCCAACTGGCCGGCCTGGTGGACCTGGCCCTGATCCTCGACCAGGACGACGCGCGGTCGGCGGCCAAGGCTGCGGAGCGAGCCGCCCAAGCCACGGACGTGGGCGTCGTCCACGCCGCGCTCACGGAGCACCTGCAGCTCGAGAAGCAGCTCGAGCTGCACGTGCAGGAACTGCTGGCGAGGCTCGCGGAGTGGGACAACTTCCAGTCGATCCTGTCGCTGACCAAGGACATTCTCAATCGGCAGAAGGCCCTGCGCGAACGCGCCAAGGCCGCCCTGCAGGGGAGGTAGACATGGGCTGCATGAAATTTCTGGGCCGCGCCGTCACCACGCTGATCTTCTGCCTCGCGACACAGGCCCCGGGCGCCGCCGCGGCGACCGCCCTCTCACCCCAGGACGGGAGCGGATTGGCGGGCATTTCCGAGGAGCAGGAACTCCTGGCGCGCCAGCTCGACCGCCTGCGGCGCACCATGGAGGCCCTGATCCCGCGCCTGGAGAAGGAAGGCCGCCCGCGCGCCCTGGAGCTGGTCAAGGCCGCGTTGGCCGAACTGGACAGCCGCCCCGAGGAGACCAAGTCGCGCACGCTGCAGGAGCTGATGGAGTCGGCCAAGTCCGGTCTCGCCAGCGGCCAAGCGGTGATGTCCCTGGAGGAACAGGAGCTCATCGTGCGCCGCCTCGACCGCTTGCTGTCGATCCTGCTCGACCGCACCAACGTCGAGGGCCTGGAGCGCTCGCTGGCCGACCTGAAGGAACTGAAGCAGATGCTCTCGGAGGCGGCCCAGCGCGAGCGAGAGCTGGAAGCCGCCACGCGGGACCTGGCGAAACGCTCCCAATCCGAGACCGCCCAGAGCGTTTCGGCCAAGCTCAACCAACTGGAGGCCAAGCAACGCGAACTGCTGGGCGCCAGCGAGCAGAGCGCCCGGCAGAACCGCGAATTGGACCTGGCGCAATTGGAGCGCGCGCTGTCGGAGCTGACCGAACGCCAGGAGCGCGACCGGGCGCTCTTGGAGAGTTTCCGGCCCGAGTCGGCCCTCCAGCTCGCGCCCGCCGTGGAGCGCCTCGATGAGGCGCGGGCCCAGGGCGCGAGGGCCGAACGCCTGCGCGCCGCGGCCCAGGAAATGCGCGAGGCCGCCCGCGCGACGCGCGACGCCCGCCGCGACGCCGCGGCCGAGGGGAGTTCCCCGGACAAGGCCAAGCCCCCGACCACGGAGGCGGAGCGCGAGGCCCGGGAGGCGCGCGCGGCCCGCGAGGCGGCCAGCGCACTGGCCGAGGAGGCCCAGCGCGAGGAGCGGCGCGAGCGCGCGGCCTCCGGCTCCCAGGATCCCAAGCCGGGCGCGAAGTCCGCGGGCGAAGCCCTGCGCAAGGGGTCCCAGGAATTGGACCAAGCCGCCCCCGCCGGACGGGAGGCCCGCGAGAAGGCGGCCGCGAGCCTGGAGCAGCAGGCCCGCGAGCTGGAGCAGGCGGCGGCGGAGTTGGAGGCCCAGGCCCAGGCGGCGCGCTCCGCGGCCGCGGAGCAACTTGCTCGCGGCCTCTCCGAGGAGCAGTCCGTGGCCGCCGAGGCCGCGCGGGCGGCGCAAGCCGCCCTCGAGCGGGCCAAGACCAGCGCCGCGAAGGCCGCGGCCTCCACGGCCAAGGCGCAGAGCGAGGCGGCCCGTTTCTCTGGGCCCCCGGGGAACACGGGGCCCACTGGGCCCGAGGCTCCCCCGGGCGCCTCCACGGAGCCCCAGGACGCCCCCTCCGCGGCCCAGGCCAAGGAACAGGCGGCGGAGGCCCTGCGCGCCACGGAGGAATCGGCGCGCGTGCTCGAACGGGCTCTGGCGGAGGAGCGCGCCCTGCCCCAGGCGTTGTCGCGCTCCCAGGAGGACGCGGCGGCGGAGGCCCGTCGCCTCGCGCGCGCCTCGGAGGATCTGCCCCAGACCAAGGCGAGCGCCGGCGAGCAGTTGCGCCAACAGCTGGAGGACGCGGCCCAGGCCATGGGCGAGGCTTCGGAGGCTGCCCGCCAGGAGCAGGGACCGCGCTCCGCGGAAGCGGCAGGGCGCGCGGCCAAGGCCCTCGAGTCGGCCCAGGCTTCCCTTTCGGAGGCGCGCGAGGGGGCCTCGCGCACTCCCGAGGCCCAAGCGGCCGCCGCCCAGCGGTCGGCTGCCCAACAGGCCCTCGCCAAGGAAGCGAGCAGCGCCGGCGCCGAGAGCGCCTCGGCGGAGCTTTCCCAAGAAGCCCAGTCGGCCCTGGAGCAGAGCCTCGAGCAGGCCGAGCAGGCGATGCAGCGGGCCGCGGCGCGGGCCGCCGAGGGCCGCGATGCGGCCGCTTCGAGCGAGCAGCGGGAGGCCCTGGAGAAGATCGCCCAGGCCAAGCAGGCGCTCGAGCAGGGCGCGCGTCCCACCAGCGAGGCTGGACGCCAGGAGGCGGCCGCCCAGGCGCGCACCCAGGAGGAGATCAAGCAGCAGCTGCTGGAACTGGCCAAGCGCAATCAGGCTCGCAAGGGCGCCAAGCCCTCGCCCGGCCTGGATCAGGCCGCGACCGAGGCCCAGGCCGCCAAGCAGTCCCTCGAACAGGGCGAGCTCTCCGAGGCCGAGGAGGCCGAGCAGCGCGTGCAAAAGCAGCTCGAGCAGGCCAGGCAGGAGCTGGAACAGGAGGAAGACGAATACCAACGCCTGCGCCAGGAGGAGTTGCTGTTCAAGATCGGCGAGGAACTGGAGAACCTGGCGCGCATCCACGGCGAGGCCATGACCCAGACCCGCGAGCTCGATGCCAAACGCGAGGCGGGAGCACGGCCTTCCCGCGCCCAGCGTCTGGCCCTCAAGCGCATCGCCAAGGACGAGGCCGGAATCGCCGCGCGCGCGGGCCAGATCGCCGACGCCCTGCAAGCGGAACAGACGGTCGTGTTCACCGAGGCCCTGCGCTCCATCGCCTCCGACCTGCAACGACTGTCCGTGGACCTCGACGAGTCGGGCGATTGGGAGAGCGGCGAGCGCGTGCAGCTCCTGCAGTCGGACGTGGAGCGGGACCTGCAGCAGCTGATCGATGCTCTCAAGGCGGAGCGTCAGCGCCGCGAGGACGAAAATCGCGAGAACCAGGGGCAGAAGCCCCCCGAGGAGCAGCAGGGGGGCAAGGAACCCCTGGTGGCCGACTCCGCCGAGATCAAGCTCCTGGCCGCCCGGGAGAGCGGGACGATGCGCAGCCTGGAGCGGCTGCTCGCGCTCTACCCCGAGCTCTCGGAGCCCGGCGCCGCGGTGGATCCGCGGGTGCTGCAAGACGTGCAGCGCCTGGCCGAGCAGCACGAACGCATCACGGTGCTCTTCGCGAGCTTCCGCAAGAAACTGGGCCTGCCCGATCCGAGCGAACAATGAAGCACGACCTCCGATTCGCAACCTTCCTCGCGCCCGGCGCCGCGGCCTGGGCGATTCTCTGCGCGGCTGCGCTGGCCGTGGCGGCCCAGGAACCGGTTCGACCGGGCGGACCTCCGCCCGAGGGAACGCCGAAGCCGGAACGGCCCGAGAAACCGCCGCTTGAACTCCCGCCCCTGCCCGGCGGTGCGGAGAACGACCAGCAGCGGGAACTGGTCGAGCTGTTCGGCAAGGTGGAGCGCCGGCTGCGCGCCATCGACACGCAGATGTACGAGGCTGCGGCGGGACGCGTTCCCACCAAGCCCGTGGCCGGTTCGGGCATCGAGGAGTTGCTGCGCGAGGGCAAGTCCGCCAAGACCCCCGAGAACGTGGCCGAGCTGCTGCAGAGCGCCTCCCGGGACAGCCGCCAGACCCAGTCGGACATCCTGCGCATCCTGCAGATCGCCGAGTCCATGAACTCCAAGTCCGGGTCCGGCTCCGGGGGCAAGCCCAAGCCCGGATCCGGCGGCAAGTCGCCCCTGGACCAACAGGGCAGCACGCCCCAGGGGCGCGAGGAAACGCCCACGCTGCCCGGGGAGAAGCCCGGCGGCAAACCGCCCGGGGGCAAGGAACCAGAGGGCGGGGACGGCGTGCCCGAGGACGGCAAGCGACCCGACGATCCCAACCAGCCGGCGGAGAACCGGCCCGGCGGCAAGCCGCCGGAAAAGCAGCAGGGTCCGGGCACCGGCGCTGACGGTGCCGATCGCTGGGGCGACCTGCCGGTCCGCACGCGGGAGATTTTCCGCGTCGAGGGCGCCTCGGATCTGCCGCCCCAGTACCGCGACTGGATCGACGGCTACTACCGCAGACTGCAGAGCCTCGAGCGACGCTAGTGTCGTGATCCGGAAATACGGTGGCAAAGGCGGCCTGAATGCGGATTCCTGGCAAGGCGCCGCGACGACGCGTGTTCGCTGCAACACTCGGAAGGTAAGCCCCGGTGCGGCGAAGCCGCACGCGATCGACGAAGTCGGTCGCGAGGGGATCCCGGCAACGCCGCCAGGGAGGCGCAGGCGGGGCGACCTTGTCGGCGTACTTCTGGATCAGGACACTAGGTGGGAGCTAAGGGTGGAGCTCCATCCCCTCTCGAAGGCCGTGCTCTGGGCGCTCGCCGTGCTGTCCACGGCGGGCCCGTCACGGGGCGCGCCCCCCGACGCTCGCGAGTGCGCCGCTCTCGCGCTCCACCCGGCGCTCCCGCCCGAGCGTCCCGGGGATTCCCGTGGCGGGTTCGGCCCCGCGCCGGGCCCGCGCCCGCTGGAGCCCCAGCGCCCCAACCCCTCCGCACAGGGAAGCGGCGATGGGGCGGCGGAGGCGCGCTCGGCACGGGAGGAGGCCGCCCAGGCGGCCGTGGCGAAGAGCCTCGACTACCTGGCCAAGGTGCAGTCCGCCTCCCTGGACGGCTCTCTTTCCAGCGCGCGGGCCGAGCAGGCGGTGCCCGTGCCGGTGGCCGCCCTGACCGCCCTGGCCTACATGGCCGGGGGCTCCATGCCCGGCCGCGGTCCCCATGGGGAGGAGCTCGGCCTCGCCATCGACTATCTGGTCTCGCGCTGCGATCTCGCCGCCGGCAGCGCGACCCGGGGCTACATCGCCAGCGAGGGCGACGCCCTTTCGCGCATGCACGGCCACGGCTTCGCCACGCTGGCGCTGTCCCAGGCCTTCACCATGTCCCCCTCCACGGCCCGCGGCGCGCGCGTGCGCGAGGCCCTCGAAGCCGCGGTGCACCTGATCGAGAAGAGCCAGGGTCCGGAGGGCGGCTGGTACTACCTGCCGGTGGCCTCCTATCAGCACGAGAACTCGGTCACGGTCTGTCTGGTCCAGGCCCTGCGGGGCGCCCATGGCGCCGGGATTCGCGTCGACCGCGCCGTGATCGACAAGGCCGTGGACTACATCCGTCGCTGCCAGGACGAGGACGGTTCCTTCCGCTACGCGCTCAACGAGAAGTCCACTTCCGTGGCTCTGACGGCGGCCGGCATCGCCACGCTCAATGCGATCGGCGTCTACGACGGCCCGGTGATCGCCCGGGCGCTGGATTCGCTGGCCCGCGAACTGGTGGCCGCGGAGGACGAGCCGGAGCTGGGAGACGCGCGCTCGGCCCACTACGAGCGCCTGTACGTGGCCCAGGCCCTGTGGCAGGCCAGCGACACGCGTCTGTGGGAGGGCTGGCGCGCGCGCACCGTGGCCGACCTCCTGGCCCAGCAATCGCCCGAGGGCGCCTGGCACGACGCCAAGTACGGCGATGCCTACGCCACGGCCATGTACAGCCTGGTGTTGTCGATCCCCCGCGGCTCGCTGCCGATCTTCCAGCGCTGAGGGGCCGCGGCGCGGCGCGCCACGGACCGGGCGCCCCCTACACGCCGGCGGCCCGTGCCGCGCCGAGAGGCGCCGGGGCCCGATAGACGGCGAGTTCGAAGTCCGCGAATCCCGCCTGCTCCAGGTCCTCCGCCAGGGCGATGCGGCAGTGCTCCGCGCGCGACAGCTCCCCTTCCCCCACCTCCAGGCGTCCGAGGGAACCGAGGTCGCGCACGCGCACGACGGAGAACCCCCGCGCCCGCACCAAGCCCTCGGCCCGCTCCACCCGCGAGAGCCGCGCGCGTGTGACCACGGTGCCCGTGGGCAGCCGCGAGGCCAGGCAGGCGCTGGCGGGTTTCTCGGCGCAGGACAGGCCCGCCTCGCGGGCGTAGCGCCGCACGTCGGCCTTGGTGAAGCCCGCCTCGGCCAAGGGCGCGACGATGCCCGCCTCGCGGGCCGCTTCTGAACCGTGGCGCACCAGCAGCCGGTCGTCGGCCGTCTCGCCGAAGGCCCCGTGGGCCAGGGAGCGGGCGCGGCAGAAGGCCGAGAGGACCTCGAACAGGGCCTGCTTGCAGTAGTAGCAACGCCGCGCGTCGTTCGCCTGGTAGCGCGGATCCTCGAGTTCCGGCGTGGAGAGCAGGACGAGTTCCGCGCCCATGGAACGGGCCAGGGCGCGGGCCTCCTCCAACTCGGCCCGCGGCAGCGAGGCGGAGTCGGCGATCACGCCCACGGCCCCCGCCCCCAGGCGCGCGCGCGCGGCGTGCAGCAGCACCGCCGAATCGACGCCGCCGGAGAAGGCCACGGCGACGCTGCGGAGGTCGTCGAGAAGCCGGAACAGCCGCGCCCGGCGCGCCGGGTAGTCGTCCTCCAGGGCCGGCTCCATCACAGGTACTGGCGCAGCTTGCGCACGTAGTCCTGGGCCGAATGCCGGAAGCCCGCCAGCTCCTCGTCGCTCACGGCGCGCACGATGCGGGCCGGCACGCCGGCCACCAGCGTGCGCGGCGGCACGACGAAGTTCTCGCGCACCACGGCCCCGGCGGCCACCAGGGCGCCTTCGCCGATCACGCTGCCCCCCAGGAGCACGGCGCCCATGCCGATCAGGGACCCCTCTCCCACCTGGACGCCGTGCAGCACGCAGCGGTGGCCGATGGTGACCCCCGGACCGATCGTGTTGGGCCGTCCCGTGTCGGCGTGGATCATGGTCAGGTCCTGGACGTTGGTGCCCTCGCCGATCCGAATCGGCGCGTCATCGCCGCGCACCACGCAACCGAACCAGATGCCCACGTCCTTGCCGAGGGTCACGTCCCCCGTGACCACCGCGCCGCGGGCCACGAAGGCTCCGCCCGCCACGGCCTGGAACAGGCCCGCCACCGGGAATTTTTCCATGGATAGAGCATCGCACGGCCGGCGCCGTGGGCGCAACCGCGCGCCCTCAGGCACCCAGCATGGCGAACACCACCGCGTTGTGCAGGGCGTGCACGGCGATGCAGGCGGAAAGTCGCTGGGTGCAGAGCTTCAGGCTGCCCAGGAGCAGCGAGAGGGCCAGGATCGGCAGGAGCGCCGAGTCCCCGTGCAGCAGCGCGAACACCAGGCTCGTGACGAAGACGCCGCCGCGGTCGCCCAGGTTCTGGACGAACAGGGGCTGCAGGAAGCCGCGGAAGATCAGTTCCTCGAAACAGGGCAGCACGAGGATCGCGAACACGCCCGCCAGGACGCGACTGGTCCCATCCAGGGCGCCGATGGCCACGGCGATTTCCTGGGGTTCGAAGCGGCCTCCCAGCTGTTCGAACAGCCAAGGCCACAGGAGCGCCGCACCGAGGATGCCCGGACAGAGCAGCACGTAGCAGCCGAGGCCCACCAGGGCGGCGCGCAGCGAACCGGGCCCCCGCAGTCCCAGGGAGCGCACGCCGTCGGGGTCCAGCCGGGCGGCGATCAGCACCGCGGCCAGGGAGGCGCCGCCCAGGGCCAGGGCGGAGGAGGCGAGCTGGCGCAGGATCTCGGGCACGCCCTCGGGCTCCAGCCAGGATGCGAGCCCGGCGGGAACGACGCGCATCAGGACCGCCAGGCACAGGCCCACGAAGGCCGCGTGCAGGAAGCGCCAGCGGGCGAAGAACACCGAGGCCTCCGGCGCGAAGCCGCGCGCGAAGCTGACGCACAGGGGTGTCAGCGCGAGGCCCGCCAGGAGGAGCAGCGCTCCGCCCTGGGCCAGCTCGGGCGAAGTCTCGGACAGGATCTCCGCCGCGGACAAGGGGCTCACCGGGGCGCCGCGCCCGAATCGGCGATCAGCCTGTCCTCGGGCGAGCTGGCGTTGGCGTACAGGCGGCGCGGAATGCGGCCGGCCAGGAAGGCCTGGCGGCCGGCGCGGCAGGCGTCGCGCATGGCCGAGGCCATGCGCAGGGGCTCGCGGGCGCCGGCGATGGCGGTGTTGAGCAGCACGCCCGCGGCGCCGAGTTCCATGGCAAAGGCCACGTCCGAGGCCGTGCCCACGCCCGCGTCGACGATCACCGGCACGCGCACCAGCTCGAGCACGATGCGCAGGGCATTCGGATTGAGCACGCCCTGGCCCGATCCGATCGGCGAGCCGGCGGGCATGACGCTGGCGGCGCCCAGTTCCTCCAGCCGCGCGCACAGGCGCGGGTCGTCGGAGCAGTAGACGAACACCTGGAAGCCCTGGGCCACGAGCTCGCGCGTGGCCTCGAGGGTCCCCACGGGGTCGGGCAGCAGCGTGCGCGGGTCGCCCAGCACTTCGAGCTTCACCAGCGGCGTGTCGAGGATCGCGCGCGCCAGTTCCGCGGTGCGGATCGCCGTGGAGGCGTCGAAGCAGCCGGCGGTGTTCGGCAGGATGTGGTAGCGCCTGCGGTCCACGTATTCGAGCAACGAGGGCCCCTTGGCCGCGTCCAGATTCACGCGCCGCACGGCCACGGTGACGCAGTCCGTGCCGCTGGCCTCCAGTGCCGCGCGGGTCTCCTCGAAGCTGGCGTACTTCCCGGTGCCCACCAGGAGCCGCGAGCGCAGCACGACGCCGCCCACCGAGAGCGGCTGGTCCTGCTCATGGGCGGGTACTTCCATGGAACGGCGCTAGTGGGCTGTGACGGCCGGTTCGGGAGCAGGATTCGGCTTCATTTGTCGATGGGCAAGGCGCGAGGACGATCGCGTATCCTCTGTGATACGCCGAGGACGAGCAACGCAGCCCGGCGGCGAAGGAAGGCGGAGACTGCTCCCGAACTGGGTGTTACGGTCCACTAGCCCCCCCCACCAGGGTCACCACTTGGAGGGCGTCTCCGTCCTCCAGGCGCGTGGCCACGTGATCCTTGGGGCCCACGAGGCGCTGGTTGCGCTCGACGGCCACCGCGCCTCCGGCGAGGCCGAGTTCGCGCAGCAGATCCGCCACGCTGGAGCCCCGCTGGAGGCGCCGCTCGGTTCCGTTCACCGTGATGACCACTCGCTCGTCCACGATCCGGCACGATAGCCGAGGTGCAGGAAACCCTCAAGCAGGTCACTCGACGCGCACGAAGGCGCACTTCAGGTAGCTCGATTCCGGAAGCGTGAGCAGCGCCGGGTGGTCGGCGGCGGCCCCGCGCATCTCCACCAGGTAGGCCGAGCGTCCGGCGCCGGCGGCGGCCTCGCGCAGGCAGTGGACGAACTCGGCCTCGCCCATGGCGTGGGAGCAGGAGGCCGTGACGAGCATGCCGCCGGGCTCCAAGAGCTCCATGCCCCGCAGGTTGAGCTCCCGGTAGCCGCGCAGGGCCCCCTCCAACTCGCGACGGTTGCGCGCGAAGGCCGGAGGATCGAGCACCACGAGCCCGTAGCGTTCGCCGCGCCGCACGCGCTGGCGCAGGTCGCCCATGGCGTCCACGCGCTCGAAGCTCACGCGGTCCCCGACGCCGTTCTTGACCGCGTTGGCGAGGGCGCGCTGGCCGGCCGCGGGGGCCTGGTCCAGGCACAGGACGCTCGTGGCGCCCGCCAGGGCCGCGCGCACGCCGAACAGGCCGTCGTAGCTGAACACGTCGAGGCAACGGACCCCTCGGGCGAACAGGGCGGCCCGCGCGCGGTTGTCGCGCTGATCCAGGTAGTGCCCGGTCTTGTGCCCGGCGCGCACGTCCACCTCGTAGAGCAGGTCTCCCTCGCGCACTTCCACGGGGCCGTCGATGGCACCGCGCAACAGCTCGACCCGCGGCTCGAGTTGCTCGAGCCGCCGCACCGAGGAGTCCGAGCGATCGAGCACGCGGCCGACCCAGGGCAGGGCCTCCAGCAGCGCCTCGACCCACAGGTCCCGCAGCCGATCCCCGCCCGCCGTGCCGCTCTGCACCACCAGGACGTCGCCATAGCGATCGGCCACGAAGCCCGGGAATCCCTCGGCGTCGCCGCCCAGCAGGCGACAGGCCCCGCGCGGATCCAGCAGGCCCAGCCGGGCGCGCACGCCGACGGCTCGGGCGACCCGTTCACGCCAGAAGTCCCGGTCCACCGGGAGCTCCCCGCGGGTCACGAGCCGCACACGGATCTTCGAGGCGCGGCTGAAGAGCCCTTGGCCCAGGCATTCGCCCGAGGGGCCTTCCACGCGCACCAGACCGCCGTGCAGGGCGGCGGTCGGATCGCCCGCGGCGATGTCGTTCAGGAACAGCCACGGATGGCCTCCCTGGAGCCAGCGGCGTCCGCGGGCGTTGGCGGTGAGCGTGGGCACGTTCGTCGAGGACACGTTGGCGTTGGGCACGGGGTGGAAGGAGGGCGGCGGGGCCGCTCAGGGGCCGACGAGTTCACGGAACCGCGGGTCGTCCCGCAGTGCCGCCAGATCCGGATCGGTGCGGGCCCAGACCCGCTGGCGCTCGATGGCTCCGGGGGAGCGGCCGCCGGGCCGGAGTTCGCGCGCGAGGTACTCCAGGGCCCGCTCGCGGTCGCCCAGAAGCGCGTGGGTGCAGGCCAGGTTGTAGGCGTTGAAGGGAGATTCGGGCATCTGGCGCAGCAAGGCCCGGGCTTCGTCCCGGCGGCCGGCCCGCGCGCGATAGCAGGCCAGCAGCGTGCGCGTGAAATCGTCCTGGCGCAGTTCGAAGGCGCGCTCGAAGTAGGACAGGGCCCGCGCCGGATCACCGAGCTTCACGTTGGCGTTCACCGCCAGGCTCACGAGGACGTTGGAGCGCGCCGCCTTGGAGCGCAAATCGTCGATGCCCGAGCGCGCGATGGTCTCCAGGCGCTCCAGGGCCGCGTTCAGGATGCGGTCGGCCTCCTCCGGTCGGCCCTCGTCGGTGGCGCAGGAGCCCTCGATGGACTCGGCGCGAGCCACGAGCTCCTGCAAGTAGGGCCCGCCGAACAGGAAATCCGCCCGCGAAAGGGCCTCGCCCGCCGCGCGCGCCAGGGCAGCCGCCTCGCGCGAGCGTCCCTCGTCGCGCAGATCCCCCGCCAGCTCCACGGCCAGGGCCGACGGCAGTCGCACGCGATGCAGGTCCGGGTCGGCGCCGAACTGGGCCCCCAACACGCGCAGGGCCGTTTCAAGTTCTCCGCGGGAGGCCGCGTCCGGGCCCAGTCGCGAGAGCTCCCGCTGCACTTGATCGATGCGAGCCAGCTCGATCTGCCCCACCAGGACCGCCCGCGGCGGATCCAGGGGCTCGTCCTCCCGGCCGCCGAAACCGGGCATTTCCGCCGGCGCCACCGCGGCCAGGGCCTGGGCCAGGGCCAGGGACAGGTCCAGCCGGCTGGCCGACAGGCGCGCCTCGAACTCGGGGTTCGAGAGGATCAGGTCGAAGGGGCCGTGGGGATGGTGCACCAGGCTGTCGAGGTCGCCGGTCCAACTGAGGAGCGGACCCTCGCAGCCCAGCAACTGGGCCCGCAGGGACAGCCCGTGCAATTCCCGGGCGATGACCCGGACCGGCTCGGAATCGGGCGCCCGGCCGGCGCGCAACAGCGCCAGCAGGGCATAGCACTCCTCCACCGCGCGCTCGTCCGCGACCTCGGCGGCGAGCCGCGCGCCCGCGGCGCCGGCGCGCTCGAGGCCCTGGGCCGAGAGCCCCGCGAGCAGCGTGCGCGCCGCCTCCAGGTGCCCCTCCGCCCTTTCGGACCTGCCCGCGGCCAGTTCCGCCGCGGCGCTCAAGGTCTCGGCCACGGCGAGATCGCAGCGGCCGCGGGCATCCTCGGCCTTCGGCGGCGAGAGCCGCGCGCGCGCCAACGCGCCAGGGCGCGAAGGGCCGGCGCGGGATCGTCGCCGGCCCCCAGCGTCAGCACGGCGGAGGCGAGCCACACCGGCGCGGGATCGCGCAGTTCCTCCGCCAGCAGGGCGGCCACTTGCTCGGCCCGGGACACTGCTCCCAGAAAGCGGGCGCGGCCCAGAAATCCCTGGAAGGCCAGCTCGGCGGCTGCGCGCACCGCGGCGCTGGGGTCGCGCTCCCCGAGCACGAAGGGCCGGCGATCCAGGGCGCTGAGGCCGCCCTCGCTGCGTTCAGCCAGCGCCGGGCCGTAACCCTCGGCCAGCAGGGTCGCCAGCACCGGCTCGTCCAGGCGCTGCGCGGGGTCGCCCAAGGCACCCTGCACGAGGGTCAGCACGGAGGCTCCGCCCCTGGGCGATCCCGCCAGGGCCCGCGCGGCCAGCACGCCCTCGGCACCCACGGCACCGCGCGCGAGTCGAGTCAGGACCGACGCCGCGGACTCGGAATCCGATCGGGCCAGGGCGTCCAGGGCCGAGGCGCGCACGGGACCATTGGGGTCTTCTCCGGCGAGCGAGGACAACTTCGCCACGCAGGCCTCGAACTCCCCGGGGAGGGACAGGGTGGGCGAAGCAACTGCCCGGGGCAGGCGGCAAGGCGCGCGCACGGCCGGCGCGGGATCGCCGGCCAGGGCCAGCAGTTCGGGGAGCAGTTCCCCTCGGGGCTCCGCTTCCAGGACACGGGCCCGCAGCTCCCGGGCCGCGGGCGGGGCGCGCTCGAAACCGGAAAGCACCGCCCGAGCCCCCGGGGCTCCGGCGGACTCCAGGCCGGCCTGGGCCCGCCTGCGTCGCTCGGGATCCGCATGCTCCAGGTCGAGCACCCAGCGGGCGAGCTCGTCGGTCGCGGCTGCCCCGGCGCTCCCCTGGGGCCAGCCGGCACCCCCGCCGGCTCTCGGAAGCTCCGAAGCCCCCGCCCTTCCCAGGGCGACCCATCCCAGGACCAGGACCCCGCCCCACGCGAGGCACCTCCGCGCGAGGCGGAGGGGCAGGGCCGGGTGGGGAGGAAGTCTGGGATCGGGGCATGGAGAAGGGGTCGCTCGCGGCGAGTCGCGCCTCCGCGGCCGCCCTGGGACGGGCTGTGCCCCGTGCGGGAACCCCAGGAGTGGGAAGCAGGGCGCCTGGAGCACCGGGAGTGCCCGGGGCGGCCACCGGGGGGCCCCAGGCCGAGGCCCGAGGGAGCGAACTGCGGGGTGAACGGTGATCGGGAAAGCGGGAGCGGGGCGCGGGGCCGTGCTTCCGGCAGGCTCCGGCGGCCCAGCCCCGCCCGAGGCCCGTCGACCGAAGCCTGTCGACGAAGGGGCCTCGTCGTTGACTGGGGCCCTTGGATATACCAAACTGTCGCGCCGAACTCTCTCCGGCGTCTCCGCCGGTGTCTGAGAGGGTCGCTGCGAAGGGCGGGGCAACCCGCCCTTTTCGTTCCAAGACAACTCGTTTCAACCGGGACGCCTCCACAGGATCCCCGGGCCCCGTGCTCGACACGGCCTGCGCGCGACGCGGGCCTGGCGCCATGGGTTCCAGGATCCCCAGGCGGGCCCACTTCTCGCGGCGGTCGGCCCGGGGGCATTGCCCCCCGCTTCGACCGTCTCGAGCCGACGCCGCCGGTCCCCGGCGCGTGCCCGGACCGTACCTCTCCCACTCACCTCCAATCCACCACGAGCCATGAACAAGGAAGACCTCCTGCGGATGATCGACGTCATCCACCGCGACAAGGACATCCCCAAGGAGGTGATCTTCCAGGCTCTGGAGGAGGCCCTGGCTCTGGGTGCCCGCAAGCGCCTGGGAGCCGGGGAGGACCTGGTGGTGAAGATCGACCGCAAGACGGCGGACATCACCATGGAGGACGACGAGGAGGTCTACGAGTTCGACCTCCAGGAGCTCGGGCGCATCGCCGCCCAGGCGGTCAAGCAGGTCATGCTGCAGAAGTTCCGCGAGGCGGAGCGCGACGTGCTCTACGACGAGTACGAGAACCGCGTGGGCCAATTGGTCAACGGCACGGTGCAGCGCTACGACGGCGACGAATTGGTCATCAACCTCGGCAAGGTCGAGGCCTACCTTCCCAAGGAAGAACGGGTGCGAGGCGAGACCTTCGCCCCCGGCGACCGGATCCGCGCGATCGTGGTCGAGGTGCGCAAGGACGGCCCGCGCGTGCGCATCATCGTCAGCCGCGCCCACGCCGACCTGGTGCGCAGCCTGTTCGAGCTGGAAGTGCCTGAAATCGCGGACTCGATCATCGAAATCAAGCGCGTGGTCCGCGAGCCGGGCTACCGCACGAAGATGGCCGTGATCAGCTCCGATCCCAAGATCGACTGCATCGGCGCCTGCGTCGGCGTGCGCGGCTCGCGCATCAAGGCGGTCATCGACGAACTGCGCGGCGAGCGCATCGACATCATCCGCTGGAGCGACTCCCTCGAGACCCTGATCATGAACGGCCTCAAGCCGGCCACGATCCACCTCGACAACATCTATCCCGACGTCGACAAGCACACCGCCGTGGTGATCGTCGACGAGGACCAGCAGTCCCTGGCCATCGGCAAGAAGGGCCAGAACGTCCGGCTCGCGAGCCGCCTGTGCGGTTGGGACATCGACATCAAGACCCGCGCCGACTTCGAGTCGGAGGGGTTGTCCGGTGCCGGCCCCGAGGGGGGCCCCGGCGGCGAATTCGGGGTCGGCCAGGCCTCGGGCGACGGGACCGGGGGCGATTCCGAAGATGGGGACGCCCAGGGCCGCGCCGCCGCCTCCTAGGCCCCCCCTCCCACACTTTCATTCACAACCGTTATCCTGACAGCCCGCACCGGGCGACGGGCCGGCCAGCCGGCCCGAGAATTCCCGCGAACCTAGGCAACGAGTGACCACCAAGAAGAAGCGCATCCACGAGCTTGCAAAGGACCTGGGACTGTCCGCCCAGGTGCTGGTGTCGAAGCTCCAGGCCCTGGGCTTCAGCGACGTCAAGGGACCCCAGTCGGCCCTCGACGAGTTCACGTTGTTGCGCGCCCAGGGGCAGTTGGAAGCCTACGGCCTCGTGGCCAAGCCGGCCGCGCCCGAGGAAGGTTCCTCGCTCCAGGCGGGCGGCCTGACGTTGCGCAAGAAGAAGAAGCGCACCTCGGTGGACGCCGTTCCCGGCGCCGACGAGGACCAGGCGCCGGAGCCCGAGCCCGTCGCGGAGACTCCCGCGCCCGCGGCACCCGAGGCCCCCCGCCGGGCTGCCCCGGTGGCCCCGGCTGCCCAGGTCGCGCCGGCGGAGGCCCCCGCCGCCCCGGCCCGCGAGCCCGAGGCTCACCCGGCCCCCCTGCCCTCCGTCGCGCCCTCGCGGGTCGGCGAAGCGCCGCGGGCCGACTACGGCACCGCACTGGAGGCCGAGGCCCCGGCGCAGGAACTCCTGCCCGAGGTCCAGTTCGCGCAGTCCGGCGGCCCCGTGGTCGAGTCCGAAGCCGAAGAGACCGCCGCAGGGACCGAAGAGGAAGAGGCCACGACCACGGTCGGCGCCACCGGTCCCTCGACGGACCGCGGCATGCTCTCGCCGGCGGCCCGCCCCAGCGCTCCGCGCGCGGACGCACCCGCCGCGGGCGGAACGATCGCGCCCGACTCCGTTGCGGCGAGCTCGGCCCCTGCCCAACCCGCGATCGCCGCCAGCGACGCGGCCACGCCCACGCTGGCCGCCGTGAAGTCGCCCCAGGACGACCTGGTGAAGCCCGGTCTGCAACGTCGGCCCGGCAAGGTCGTCGGCTTCGTGGACCTGTCCAAGGTCCAGGCCCAGGTCCGCCCCCAGGCCCAGGCGCGCAAGCTGCGCTCCAAGGACGACGTCGCGCCCAACGTGCAACCCACGTTCGGCAACGACCGCAAGAAGGCCCTCGTTCGCGGCGACCATGCCCAGCGCGGCACGCTGACCGCGTCCCAGCTGCGCGAGAAGGAATCCTCGCGCTTCCTGCGCCGTCGCGGCGCCCCGGCCCCGGGCACGGCGGCCCCCCGCACGCCGGGCTCGGGCCAGAAGGTCGGCACCAGCGCGGGCGCTTCGCCCCTGGCCGGGAGCGAAGTGACCATCGCCGCCCCGGTGACGGTCAAGAAGCTCGCCGACGCCCTGTCGGTGAAGTCGAACCAGATCCTGGCCTACGCCATGCTCGAGCTGGGGCTCTCGGTCAACATCAACTCGGTGCTGGAGGAAGCCGCCGCCCAGCTCCTGGCCGAGAAGTTCGACGTGACGCTCAAGGTCTCGCAGACCCTGGAGGCCGAGCAGGCGCTCCTGGAGCGCATGGACCTGGCCCGCGGACGGGTCGACGACGCGGACCTGGTCCTGCGCCCCCCCACCATCGCCTTCCTGGGCCACGTGGACCACGGCAAGACCACGCTGCTGGACACGATCCGCAATTCGCGCGTCGCCAAGGGCGAAGCCGGCGGCATCACGCAGCACATCGGCGCCTACCAGGTCACGAGCAAGAAGGGCGCGAAGATCACGATCCTCGACACGCCGGGCCACGAGGCCTTCACGGCCATGCGCGCCCGCGGCGCCCAGGCGGTGGACATCGTGGTGCTCGTGGTCGCGGCCGACGACGGCGTGATGCCCAGCACCCTGGAAGCCATCGCCCACGCCAAGGCGGCCAAGACGCCGGTGGTGGTGGCCCTCAACAAGTGCGACAAGCCCGAGGCCAACCCCGGCCGCGTCAAGCAGCAGCTGGCGGGCCACGAGCTCCTGGCCGAGGACTACGGCGGCGAGGTCGGCATGGTCGAGGTCTCGGCCACCAAGGCCACGGGCATCGAGGAACTGCTGGACCGCGTGGTGCTCGAGAGCGAGGTCCTCGACCTGAAGAGTCACGCCGCGGGCCCCGCCTCCGGCGTGGTGCTCGAGGCCGAAGTCCAGGAGGGCAAGGGCCGTGTGGCGTTCCTGCTGGTCAAGGAAGGCACGCTCAATCAGGGCGACGTGATCCTGGCCGGCGAGGGCTACGGCAAGGTGCGCTCGATCCACGACGATCGCGGCCGGGCCATCAAGACCGCCGGTCCGTCGATGCCGGTCGAGGTCTCGGGCCTGTCCGAATTGCCGGGCGTCGGCGACCAGTTCCACGTGGTCGAGAGCCTGGAGGACGCGCGCCTCGTGGCCGAGGAGCGCGCCCGCAAGAACCGCACGATGTCCCTGGCGGAGCGGCGCGCGGTCACGGCCGAGAGCCTGTCCCAGGCCCTCACGGCCCAGCACAAGAAGGCCATCAACGTCGTGCTCAAGGCCGACGTGCAGGGTTCCCTCGAGGCGCTCAAGCAGCAGATCGAGGGGCTCACCCACGCCGAGGTGGACGTGCGCCTCCTGCACTCCGCCCTGGGCACCGTCACCGAGAGCGACGTCAACCTGGCCGCCAGCGCGGGAGCGCTCGTGCTGGCCTTCCACGTGGGCGTCAACGAGAAGGCGCGCACCGCCGCCGAGCGTTCGGGCGTGGAGATCCGCCCCTACGAGGTGATCTACGAGATGCTGGACGACCTGCGCGGCCTGATGGAAGGCACGCTGGCGCCCGAGATCAGCGAGCAGATCCTCGGCCACGTCGAGGTCCGAGCGCTGTTCAAGTCGTCCAAGTTCGGCAACGTCGCCGGCTCGCACGTCATCGACGGCGCGGTCACCCGCGACAGCCGTGTGCGCGTGCTGCGCGGCAAGACCGTGATGTTCACGGGCACGATCGCCGGCCTGCGGCGCGAGAAGGAAGACGTGCGCGAGGTCCGCGAGGGCTTCGACTGCGGCGTGACGCTCAAGGATTTCGACGGCTTCGAGGTGGGCGATGTGATCGAGGCCTTCAAGATGGTCACGACCAAGCGCCTGCTGAAGATCTGACGCCCCGGCGGCGGTTCTCGGGCCCGGCCCGACCGCCGCCCCGTCCAGCGCAGTTCCATGGCCAACCCGAGGACCATCGCCAAGCTCGAGGCGCGCATCCACGAGCGCGTGGCCTACTGCCTGGACTTCGAGATCTCCGACCGCGCGCGGGCATGATCACGGTCACCGGGGTGAAGCTCTCCACGGACCTGAGCTTCGCCGACGTGCGCTACACCGTGCTGGGCGGGACGGCCGATCGCAACAAGGCCGAGCACATGCTGCAGTCGGCGCGCGGCTTCATCCAACGCCAATTGGGGCGCGTGCTCAGCATGCGCCGCACGCCGGCGCTGCGCTTCCACTACGACGAATCCCTGGAGGAGGCCCAGCGCATCGATCGCCTGATCGCCGGCGCCCTGGAGCGCGACCGCCAGATCCACTCCTCGGGGACGGCCCCTGTCGGGGAGGATCCGGACCTCCACACGCCGCGGGACGCTGAGGAGCCCGAGGACGAGCTGGAGCCCGGGGACGACGAGTTCGCGGGCGAAGACGACGCCTCCCTCTCCGACGAACCGGAAGAAGGCGGCCGCGCCCCGTCGCCGGAACCGCGCTAGCAGCCCGTTGAAGAAGTCCCTACTGCGGCTTCGCGCGCGGTCGCGCTGCTGCGTCGGGCTAGTCGGGCCGTGCTCAGCGGCCAGGAAGGCCGCCTCTGCCGTCCCTTCGTCGCCCTCCTTGCGTCGCGACCGCGTGCTTCCCCTCGCTACGGGACTTCTTCAACGGACTGCTAGCCCCTGGACCCGGCGCGCTCCCCGGAGCCGGAGTGCGCGGACGGGCGATTCGAATCAGCCGACGACGGGCGCGTCGTTGTGGGCCGCTTCGGCCAGGGCCAGGATGCGTTCGCGCTGTTCGGGCTGGGGCGCGAGGTAGCTGAGCGCCGGCAGCGCGGCCATGCCGGCCCAGAAGCGCCGGTCCCCCATCGACAGGGCCAGATCCAGGTGATGGGCCAGGTGGGCCAGGGCCGCCGAGCGCGTGAAGTTCTCGTTGGTCTCCCAGGCATGGTGGCAACCCGCCACGGCCACGAATTCGGCGGGCAGGCGCCACTTGCGCGCCATGGCCGCGCCGGCCTCCTGGTGGTAGGCCTGGAACACGCGCCCCACCAGGGCCGCGGTGCAGTCGCGGGGGTCCTTGATCTCGCGCGAGAGCATCGCCAGCAGGGCGATCTTGCCGATGTCGTGCAGCAGCCCCAAGAGGAAGGCCTTCTCCGGGTCGAAGCCCACCACCGGGGCGATGGCGCGCGCCACGGTGGCCACCGAGTGGGCCTGGCGCCAGACGTCCTCGGCGTAGTCCGACAGCGTGCCCGAGCGCAGGATCGTCCCGCGCATGGAGACGGAGAAGATCATCGACCGCAGGGAGCGCAGCCCGATGCGCACGATGGCCGCGTGCAGCGTGTCCACGGGCTCCTCGCTGGCGTACAGCACCGAGTTCGCCGTGCGCAGCAGTTCGCTCGAGAGCACGGGGTCGGCCGAGATGCGCGAGACGAGTTCCTGGAACTCGACGCCCGGGTTGTTGGCCAGGTCGATCACCGCCATGCTGGTGGAGGGCAGCGTGGGCAGGTCCAGTCGTCCGCGTTCGATGCGTCGGGCGATGGCCCAGAGGATTTCCTCCTCGGGGCCCTCGAGGATCACCGTCATGGCCTCCTCGTGGTCGAAGCGCGAGATGCCGCCGCGTTTGGGCAGCGCCGCCCCGATGACGGAGGCCGGTGCCGCCCCATGGCTCGGCGCGGAGGGTGCGGCGTGTTGGGCGAGGAAGTCCTCGCGTTCCTGGCGCAGCACGGCACCCGGCTCCTCGTCGGCGGCGCGGGCAGCGGAGTCCAAGGACTCCCGGTGCTCCTGCGCTGCGGGCTCCGCGGCGAGAGCACCTTCCCCGTCCCCGAACCGGTCTTCGGGCTCGGGCTCGGGCCCCGGCTCGGAATCGGAGCGCAGGATCGGCGACGGGCCCGCGGCCCGCGCGGGACGCCCGCGGGAACCCTGCCCGCGCCTGGGGGCCGTCCGCGGACGGTCCTCGCGGGGGACCAGGCCCAGCCAGGCGGCGACTCCGGACCAGAACGACATGCCGCGGTTATCGTCGCGCCTCGCCGGGGGCCTGAGCCCTGCGGGCCAAGCCGGCGGGGCCGGTCCGGGCCCGGGACCCGGAGCGCCCGGGGGGCCGCCCTGTGCCGCCCCGGGGCCCGCTGGGCGCCGCCGATCCGGGCCGCCCGCCGAGGGCCGCACGCCGAGGGAGGCCCGCGGGGTCCGCCCCTGGGCCCCTTCGAGCCCCGCTCGCTGCCAAGAGCCGGCGTCCCTGGGGCCTACTTGCGGCGCCAGAGGACGCCCTGGGGCGTGTCCTCGAGCACGATTCCCTCGGCGAGGAGCTCGTCGCGGATCTGATCGGAGAGCTTGAAGTCGCGGCGCTTGCGCGCGGCCTGACGCTCGGCGATGCGCCCCTGCACGCGCTGGTCCAGATCGGCGGGCGCCTCCTCGAGCACGCCCAGCACGCGATCCGCCTCGCGCACGAAGGCCAGCGCGTCCACGGCGCCGGCCCGGGAGAAGCGGCCTTCCAGGACCGCCGTGCGCAGCAGGAACAGCGCCGGCAGGGCCTGGGCCACGTTGAGGTCGTCGTCGAGGCCCGCGGCGAACGCGGCCCGGGCGCCGCGCACGAGTTCCAGGCCCCCATCGGTGCCTGCGGCCGCCTCCCCCTCGGCCTGCTCGGCCTTGGCGATGCGCGTGAGCCGCAGGGTCATGTCGTCCAGGGAGGCGAGCGCGCTGGCCGCGTCCTTCTGACCCTCCCAGGTGTAGTTCAGCGGCTGGCGGTAGTGGCCCCGCAGCAGGGCGAAGCGCAGCGCCCGGGTGCTGAATCCGCGAGCCTGAACGTCGTCCACGGTGTAGGTGTTGCCCAGGCTCTTCGACATCTTCCCGCCGTCCACCTGCAGGAACTTGGAGTGCATCCAATAGGTCGCGAAGCTCTCGCCCGTGAAGGACTCGGTCTGGGCGATCTCGCACTCGTGATGCGGAAAGACGTTGTCCTCGCCGCCGGTGTGGATGTCGATCCGATCGCCGAGGTGCTTGCGCGCCATGGCCGAGCACTCGATGTGCCAGCCCGGAAACCCGTGGGGGCCGAAGCGCGTGGCCCACTTCATCACGTGCTGGGGATCGCTCTTCCACAGGGCGAAGTCGGCCGGATCGCGCTTCTCCTCGCGCACCGCCACCCGCGCCCCCGCTTCGGTCTCGTCGACGCGGTTGCCGGACAGGCGGCCGTAGCGAGGAAACGTGCGCACCTCGAAGTACACGTTGCCGTCGGCCTGATAGGCGTGCCCCTTGGCGATCAACCCCTCGATGATCTCGACCATCTCGGGGATGTGGTCGGAGGCCCGAGGGTAAACCATCGCCGGCTGGATGCCGAGGCGCCGCAGGTCCTGGAGGAACAGCCCCGCGTAGTGCTCGGCGATCTTCCAGGGATCGCGGCCCTCCTTGCGGGCGGCCGCTTCCATACGGTCGGTGCCGTCGCCGCCCACGTCGTCGGTCAGGTGGCCCACGTCGGTGATGTTCATCACCTGCAGGACCCTGTAGCCGGAATGCTCCAGCCAGCGGCGCAGCAAATCCGCGAACAAGAAGGCACGAAAGTTCCCGATGTGGGCTCGGCTGTAGACGGTCGGGCCGCAGTTGTACATGCGCACCACGCCGGGCTCGAGCGAACGGAAGGGCTCCTTGCGCCTGGTGAGCGAGTTGAAAACCTCGAAGGCCATCGCGAAGATTCTAATCTCGCGGAGCGGAGGTTCACGCATTCGTTGCCGGCGCCCGTGAGCTTCCGCCGCGGGCCCGTGGTATCTTCCGCGACGGATCACCAGCACCCGCTTCCGTCCACAGACCGTGTCCCTCCAACCGACCGATCCCCCCCTGCTCGAGCTCGCGGGCGAGATCGGCCGAGGCGCCACGGGCAGGGTCTGGCGCGCGCGGCTCCTGGCCCCCATCGGCGGCCTGGAAGCCGGCGCCGAGGTGGCCTTGAAGCGCCTCCATCCCGAACTCCATGGCAATGAGCCGGCCAGGGCGGCCTTCGAGACCGAATGCCGTGCCACCGCCAGCGTGCGCCACCCGGGCCTGGTCCGGCTCGTGCAGTCCGGGGTCGACGCCACCGGCCCCTACCTGATCACGGAGTACGTTCCAGGATCGACCCTGGAACGCGTGCTGGCCGAACAGGGACCGCTCTCGGAGCCCCTGCTGCGCTCCGTGGCCATGCAGCTGGCCGGCGGCCTCGCGGCCCTGCACGAGCAGGGCTGGCTCCACGGCGACGTGAAGCTGGAGAACATGCGCATCGACAGCCGCGGCCGAGCCGTGCTGTTGGACCTCGGGTTCGCGCGACGCATCCGGCGCGACCCCGCGGAGGCGGAGCACCCGAGCCGGTCCGGCGACGCGGTCGGCTCCGGCGAGGAAGGCCCCGACCTCGGCCCCGGCACGGGAACCGAGCCGGGCGCCGGCCCCGGCAGCTCCATCGAGCTCGCCCAGGCGGGAGAATTCAATCCCGGCAGTCTGGCCTACCTGGCGCCCGAGCGCGCCCGGGGCGAACGCGGGGACGAGCGCAGCGACGTGTTCTCCCTGGGCGTCGCGCTGTACGAGCTCGCCACGGGAGCCCACCCCTTCGCCGCCGACTTCGCCGTGGAGACGCCCTTCGGCGAGCGTCCGACCTCCAGCGTGCACCCCATGGTGCGCTCCTGGGCGCGGACGATGCCGACCGCCTGATCGCGGCCCTGGCAAGCGCGCGCTACCGCCCGGCCTCGGCCCTCGTGCCCCAGCTGTCGCCCTTCCTCGACCACCTGCTGGCGGAGGCCCTGCGCCGCGATCCGCGGCGGCGGACGCCGGCCCGGGAACTGGCCCGACGGCTGCTCGAGCAGGAATCCGGCTCCTGGTGGAGGGCCCAAATCGACGAACGGAACCTGCAAGGCGCCCCGGCCATGGCCGAGCGCTCCGGCGGGCACCTGACGCCGCTGGTGGGCCGCGACCGCGAGTTGGCGGAAATTGAGCGCGCCTATCGTCGCGCCGTGGGACTCGCCCCGGACTCCGCCGACCTCCCGCCCGGCGCGGGAACAGAGGCGCTTCCGGATTCCCCCGCCCCGGGGACGGCCGCGCCGGAGCCCGCCCGCGGGGGAGCCCTGTGGCTCGTGGGCCCCGTCGGCAGCGGCAAGTCGCGCCTGATGCGCGCCTTCGCGGAGCACGCCCGGCGCAGCGCCGAGCCGCCCCTGTATCTCTACGGCCGCTCCGCGCCCCAGGAGGAGGACCGGCCCTGCGGTCCGGTGCTGCGCCTGATGTTGCGCTGGCTCCGCCTGCCGCCCCAGACCACCCATCTGGGCCCCCGCGAGCAGGCCGCCCTCGAGCGCGTCGCCCCGCCCAAGGAGGCACTGACCCTGGCCCGGGCCCTCGACCAGCGCGCCAGCGGCGAGAGCGAAGCCGCCCTGGTGCCGGCCCTGGCGCGTTGGCTGATCCTGCTCTCGCGCCGCTCGCCGGTGGTGGTGTTCCTCGACGACGTCAACTTCGCCGACGACGGAACCCTGGGGGTGCTGCTGCGGGTGGCCGAGGAGCTCTCGGGAAAGCCGTTGTTCCTCGTGCTGGGCAGCCGCCTGCACGACGGCGAATCCAACGCGCGGCTCCTGGGCCAACTGGAACGCGCCCTGGAATCACGGGCCCTGGCCTCGCGGGTCGAGCTCGGCCCCCTCGACGAGGAGGCGGTGCTCGAGCTGGTCACGCGCCTGTTCCACCATTCGGCGCCCCGGCTGCGGATCGCCCAGGTGCTCTATCAGCGCAGCCGCGGCAACCCGGGCATGATCGGCGAGATCGTGCGCGGTCTCTTGCAGCGCGGCGAGGCGCACGCCTACCGACCCGCGGGCGCCGCGGGCTCCGGGCCGGGAAGCAGCCGGCCCGCGGATTTCGGGCTGGGGATGGAGGACGCGGGCCTGGTGCTCTCGATTTCACCCGAGCGACTTCCGCTGCCGGAGTCCCTCTCGACCCTGATCCACGGGCGCTACCGCAAGTTGCCGCCCCTGGAGCGGCGCTGGCTGAGGCGCCTGTCCATTGTCGGCGGACGCATCAGCACGAGCTTCCTCCTGGCCGCTTTCCAGCCCGTGGGTGAAGCGGAGCTCTTGCTGGTCCTGGAGCGCATGGTGCGCGATGGTTGGCTCGTGCCCGCCGGCGACCGCTTCCGTTTCGCGCGGCCGGCCCTGCGGGAGGCCGTCTACCGCGCCATCCCCGAGGACAGTCGCGCGCGGCTCCACGCCCAAGCCGCGCGGGCCCTGGCCCCGCAGCGCGGTCAGAGCCTGAGCATCGCCGATGCGTACCAGCGGGCCTTCCACCTGCGCGCGGCGGGCGACGCTCCGGCTCTGCTCCGGGTGCTGCGGCCGCTGCTCAAGGCCATGGTGAAGCGCGGCCAGACCCAGCGCGTGCATGCCATTGCCCGCTGGGGCGTCGAGGCCCTGGACACCCTCGGGCGCACCAAGGCGCGCGAGATCATGCGCATCGAGTTCCTGGAGGCCGCCGCCGACGCCGCCGACCGCCTGGGATACCGCGGCGAGCAGCGAGCCTGGCTCGACCAGCTCTCCGATCTGGAGCTGTCGCCGGAAACCGACGCCGCCTCCCTGGCGCGGGTCTACCTGCTGCACGGACGCCATGCGGTGTCCACCGGCCAGTACGGCCTGGCGCGGGGCTTCCTGAAGAACGCCGTGGACCTGGGCCTGCGCGCGGGCGCCATGGATGTGCTGGTCAGCGAGGCCGAGCGGCGGCTGTCGGCCGTGCAGGCCCACGTGGGCGAGCTGGAAGGCGCCCGCGAGCTGGCGAAGCGCGCCCTGGAGCGGGCGGTGCACGATCCCCAGCGGGCGGTGACCCACCTGCAGCTGGGCGTGATCGACCTCCTGGAAGACGAGCTCGAATCGGCCCTGCGGCAGGTGGATCGGGCCCTGTCCCTGCTGCGCAACTCCCGCGGCTGGAACTTGCCCGGAGTCCTCGCCGCGGCCCACATGCTGCGGGGCCGCGTCTATCGGCTCCTGGGCCGGCCCGCCCGGGCCCTGGGCGCCATGCAGCACGCGGTGCGGCTGGCGCGGCAGGCGGCCGAGCGCCGCCTGGAGATGGAAGCCACCGCACGGTTGGGCGGACTGCTCTTGGACATCGACCGCGCCGAGGACGCGGAGGCCAAGCTGCGCGACGCGCTCCTGATCGCCAACGAGACCGAGGATCGACGGGGCCAGACCCTGGCGGGCCTGTGGCTCGGCATCCTGCTCTGGGAGCACGACGACCCCGAAGCCCCGCGGCTCCTGGCCCGCGTGGGCCCCCTGGCCAACGAGATGGGCCTCTCCCGCGCCGAGGCCCTGTGCCTCGCGATCCAGGCGCGCATTTCCCGGGCCCGGGGCGATTTCGAGGCCGCCCTCCAGGATTCCCTGCGGGCCAGCGAGTTGCTGGAGCGCCACGGCGCGGAAATGGCCGACCGCATCGTGATTACGGGTACGCGCGCCCTGATCCTGCACACCGTGGGCGAGCACGACGCGGGCGCGCGGCTGGTCAAGGACCTGCGCCGGCGCCTGCGGCGGGAGTCCGAACGCGTCCAGAACCCGGAGCTGCGCGCCAGCCACATCGACGTCTCGCGCCGCCTCTTGGACGCGGTCCTGTCTCCCGAGGGTCCGATCTACCCGCGGCTGATGCTGCCGGCTTGAGTTCCCGCGGGGGTCACTCCCGCGGGCGGCTGCGCTTCGCGCCCGCGCGGGATTCCAGCGCCGAGCCGAAGGCATGCCACGCGCGACGGCTGCTCACCCGCTCCCGCACGGCCCGGCCCAGGCGCCTGCGCTCGGCGCGCCGCGGCTCGTAGGCCCGCAGGAACGCGGACATCACGCGTCCGCGGCGGGCCAGGTCCCCCTCGCGGACCATGCGCTCCACGTGGCGCAGGAGTCGGGCGAGGTTGGCCACGCGCTGCGCCTCGCCCAGGGCGGGCAAGAAGCGCGAGCCGTCGAGGTCCAGCACCCACAGGCGCGCACGCTCGCCCCGCAGGCTCGCGGGATCCACCAGAAAGTTCCGCGGAGTGAGGTCCGCGTGCAGGAACCCCAGATCGTGGAGCCGCCGAACCAGGGCCCCGAAGGCGCGGGCCGCGCGCGACTCGAGCCCGGGCTCCAGGGCTCCGCTGACGGCGCGGCGGGCCAGGGTGCCCAGGTCCACGGCGCCCTCGATGCGACGCGACACCAGTTCCAGTTCCCAGGCTCCGGCCGGGAGACGTCGCGCCCGGGCCGCCACCACTTCGGGCACGGGGACACCGCAGGCGGCCAGGCGGCGCGACAGCGCAAGTTCCCGGAAGGGCCGCAGGGGATCCAGGTAGCGCCTGCCCGTGAGCCAGCGCAGCAGGCCCCCGTGGGTGAAGCGCCGCACCACGAGGCGCTCCGCGCCCAGGACGATTTCCCCCAGGAGGGACCGGCCGGCGAGGTCGCTCGGGGCCACGGCGCCGTCCGCCTCGGCGGTGTAGCCCGCCCGGGCCAGGGCCTCCGCCAGAGCGGCCTGAACGGCGAACACCGCGCGCGGCGTGCGCACTCGAAGCACGTCCGCGGGAAGGCGGTCCAGTTCCGACCAATCGGTCATGGGGCGGCCCGAGTCTACTCCCCGTCGGCTCGATGCCGCAGACTCTTGTCATGACCGAGAGCCGTCCCCTCCGCGAAGCCGGGCCCAGCCGTGGGAGCGGGTCCTCGGAGGCGGCACTCCCCCGCGCGGGCAGCCCCCCCATCGAAGTGCCGCAGGGGCGGTCGATCCCTCCGGGAGCACTGCCGGAGAGCCTGCTCATCGTGCGACTCGGTGCCCTGGGTGACGTGGTCAACGCGCTGGCCCTGGCCAACGCGCTGGTGCGCGCGCGAGCGGATCTGCGCGTGGGCTGGGCCTGCCACGAACTCGCCCTGCCATTGCTCGAAGGCCATCCGGCCATTGCTCGCGTGCATGTCTGGCGGCGCGGCGGCGGGATCAGCGGCTTTCGGCAACTGGTGCGGGAAATCCGCGCCGAACGCTACGGCGCGGCCCTCGACCTGCAGCGACTGACGAAGAGCGCGCTCCTGGCGCGCATGTCCGGTGCGGCGAGGACCCTGGGGTTCGACCGCGCGCGCACCAAGGAAGGCAGCTGGCTCTGGCTCGGTGAGCACCTCGCGCCCGCCGACTCCGCGCGCCCCATGGCCGAGCAGGCCCTGGACTTCGCCCGCCATCTGGGTCTGTCCGAGCCGCGCGTGGACCTCGACCTGCCGCGGCGCGTGGAAGAGGACGCCTGGGCCGAGCAATGGGAGCGCGCCCAGGGCCGGCCGCCGCTGCTGCTCAACCTCGGCGCCACCAAGCCCGCCAACCGCTGGCCCGCGGCGAGTTGGGGAGCCCTGGCCCGCGCACTCGTTTCGCGCACGGACGTGGCAGTGGCCCTGACCGGCGGGCCGGGGGACCGGCCCTTCGCCGAGGAAGTGCGCGCGGCCGGAGCGGAGGCCGCGCTGGACCTGGTGGGCGCCACCAGCGTGCCCCGGCTCGTGGCCCTGCAGCGGCGCGCGCGACTGGTGGTCACCTGCGACACGGGCCCGATGCACACCGCGGCGGCGGTGGGCGCGCCGGTCCTGGCCTTGTTCGGCGCCGCGGATGAACGCCGCACGGGCCCCTACGGCCAGGGCGCCCATGTGCTGCGCACACGCCCCCCCTGCGCGCCCTGCGGCAGGCGCACGTGCCCCCTGCCGAGGCACGTCTGCATGGAGGAACTGTCGGTCGAGGCCGTGCTGGCGGCCGTGGCGCGGCGCTTGGACCCCGGCCGCGACGCCGGGGCCTGAGTCCGCCCCGCCTCAGACTCCCGCGCCGAAGCCGTCGAACGGGTCCCGCTCCGCCTTGGGGGCCGGAGGCGGCGCGGGCGGAGCCGGGGGCGGCGTGGGAGCACGCGGTGCGGGCGCGGAACGGGGTGCGCGGTTCGAGGGCTCCTCGAAAATGCCCAGACCGAAGCCGGTGTCACCGGATCCCTGGGCGGGAGGCGCCGCGCGTTCGGGGGCCCGCTCCTGGGGGCGATCCACGCGTTCCGGCGGCCGCTGGGGCGGACGATCCGAAAAACTCTCGCGCGCCCGCTCGGGGAAACTCTCGCGCGGACGCTCGGGGAAGCTCTCGCGCGGACGCTCGGGGGAGTTCTCGCGGGGACGCTCACGGGAGCGCTCGGGTGCCCACTCGCGCGGGGCGTCCTGGGGCGGGCCGCCGCGTTCCTGGCGGCCGCCGGCGCCGAATTCGCCCTCGGGGCGGGCCGGCCGCTCGAAGCCGCGGTCCTCGGGGCCGCGCGGAGCCCGTCCACCGCGGTCCCGGTGCCGACCGTGCTGGCCGCCGCCCTCGCCGCGGGAGCGGTTCTCGCCGCGCGGGCGTTCCTCCTCGCGGGCGCCCTCGGCGTGCATCGGAGCCCCAGCCGCGGGAGCGTGTTCCTCCGGATGGGAGCGCGGTCCGGTGCGGCCGCCGCGATCTCCTCGATCCCCGTGGCCCCGGTCCCGGCCATGTTCCCGGTGGTCCCCGTGGCTCCGGCCGGAGCCCTGGGAATCCGCCCGGCCTTGGAAGTCGCCGTGGGCCCCGTGGGCCCCGTGGGAGGTGTGGGGAGCCTCGGCCTGCCGGGGACCGCGATCGCGCTCCACGTGAATGGCCTCGGCGGAGGTCTCTCCAAAACCCTCTTCCTCGTAGCCGCCGCTGCGTGACTCGGCGACCGCCGGAGCTCCGCGACGGGGACCGCGATCGTGCCCCCGCTCATTTCCGTGGCGGCCGCCGCGAGGCTGCTGGTCACGGCCGCGCTCGGGGAAGTCCCGTCGGCCTCCGCCGGGTCGCACCTCGGGCTCGATTCCGTCGTGGCAGGTCTCGGTGACCTCCAGGAACTCCGTGGGGATCTGGCCCGCAAGGAACAGCGCCTTGCGATCGTAGAAGTTGATGCCCTCTTCCCAGGCATCCAGGGCGTCGACGGTGATCACCACGTAGTCGCGTCCGGTGCGCCGGCCGGCCTCCTTGGCGTCCTCCGGCGTCAGCGCCAGGTGCAGGAAGCGGCGGCGGCCGCCGCGCAGGCCGTAGCGCGTGGCGCGATCCGCATCCCGGGCCGAGATGCCCACGAACAGGAACTCCGGGGGCCGCGTGGGCTCGCCGGGTTCGACGTCGATGGAGTGCCCGTAGAGAGCGCGGACGCGATTGCCGACCAACTCGTAGCGCGGCCGATCGCCGGCGTGGATGGCATCCTCCAGGTCCACCAGGGTGACCGGCTCACCCAGGCGTTCGTTGAGGGCTTGGACCACTCGCTCGGCGTCGCCGTACCCGTGGGCGTCGAGTTCGAGATCGAACTCCTCGGGCTGGTGCCGGAGCATGTACGCGAGGGAGCGGGTGATGCGTTCGATCAGGGCGGGGTGGGTCATTCGACTCGGGGCGGCTCTAGGCGACTCGGACTGGGGCGGTCGTTGAACGAGGACGGCGCCGAGGGGGGGCCGCCGCGGGCGGACCGGTCGCCCCGGCCGGGGCCGGGACAATTCGCGCGGTCGCCGGCGGAGCATGGCACCGTCCTGGCGCCGGCGACCCGGGGGCCCTGGGGCCCGCCCTGGGTCGCGCGGAGGGCGAGAGTCTAACAAGGTGGTCGCCCAGAACCACTGGGGGGAGGCCGGCGCGGAGGGCCGGTCCCTTGGGCTTGGCAGGGGACCTGGAAGCGGGGCCTGGGCGCGAGGCCGCCCGCCCGGGCCGTGGGGCGGCCCGGTCCGTGGAGGGCCGCGCCGCCGGCCGAGGCTCTGGCGCGTCGGCCGATCGGGAGTCGGCGGCCACGCTCGTTCCCCATGGGCCCCCATGGGCCCCGATGGGCCCCGATGAGCCCCGATGGCCGTGCCGGCGCGCCGGGCGCCCGGGGCCCGTGGAAGGGCCCCGGCGTGCGGGGCCGAGGCGTGGGAAGGAGCATCGGCGCCCGCGGGGGCCCGTCCCGGGAAAAAAAGATGCGGCGCCCGATCTGGGTTGAGCAGATCGGGCGCCGCAAAGGGGCGCGCCCGCAGCCCCCGCCGCGAGCGCGCGAATTGGCGGGTCCCACACCACCAATCCTGTCTAGGTTGTTCTTGTTGTCGGATCCGCCGACCTGACCACCGCGACCGAGTTTCCGGGGCGCGGGGTGCGGGTCAGCCGATTCGGCCCTTGTCCGTGTCGCTAGGACCATCGCCGGGTCCCTGCCGAGTGCCTCAGCCGGGCGGGCCGCGCCGACCGAACGCACTCTCTGATTTTTCTTCACCCGGCGGGGTCGTGAGCCTCGGGTCGGCGGAGCGATCTGCCGATCGTCGCCACCCCCCCACCACCGCCGAGCCGATTCCTAGTTCAGCGATTCTGAGGATTCCAGTGCCTTGCCAGCCGCGCCGTCCAGCGAACCCGATTCTCCGCGGAATCCGATCCGGTCATTCCGTCCGGCCCCTTCGGGCGTTCCAGGGCTGACCGGCCGGAGGGCGGCAGGGGCAGTTCCCTGGGTGCGGACTTGCGAGGTGCCGTGCCCTTGACCGCGGGAGCCTGCTTGCGCTCCGACAGACCTGATACGCCGCGGATCGGCGGGGCATTGTTCGAACTGTGTGTAAGTTCACCGGCGGGCAGGAACCCCAGGGGGGCCAACCCGGCAAGGAACTGCTCGCTGCCCTGCACATCGATGGTCAGGCGATCGCCGGACACCTCGTCGTGCCAGGTGAGCACCTGGGAGTGCAATCGACGCGGAACCGACCGCCCCGGCGGTGAGTCCTCGGATCCTCCGTCGCGCTTGGAATCGATGTGCTTCATGTGCGGCTCCGTTGTTCTCCTGGCCTACTTCGCGGTTGCGCGCCGGGAATTCTCGTCGGACCGGAGAATCTGGACGCGCCCTGCGCCTCCGGGCGCTTTCATTCCTTGGGGAACGCCGCTTCGACGCACGCGTTGGAGGGATCGTCCAGATCCTCGGGAAACTCGCGCAAGAGTTGGGCAAGGCGCGGTCAATCCCGGGCCGAGGCCAGGGCGCTCCCCCCCCGGAAGGAAGCGAGAGGCCGCGAATGGGGGCGTGCCGATTCCGCCCCGCGGGCCGAATTTGCGCGTAAGGGAAGCGCGTTCGGCCGCGCGGCCGAAGAACGCGAGCTAGCGCGCGAACTCCAGGGGCGGCATGTCGTACCCCGGGGGAATCGCGACCCCGGTGAGCTTGAGCACCGTGGGCGCGATCTGCAGCAGGTCGATCTTCTCCATCGGCGCGGCGAGCTTGCGATTCGAGAAGAAGATGCCGCGCACCAGGCTCGGGTCCAACGTGACGTGGTCCCCGGACCAGGCCTTGTCGTTGGGCACGATGGTCTTGCTCGCCTCCAGGGTGCCGTCGGGACGCACGGTGCCCGACATCCCGCCCCCGGTCGTGAGCCAGGACACGCGGTAGCCCGCGCTGAAGCACAGCAACATGTCCGCCTCGCGATCGGCGTGGGGACCGGAGTGGATGTCCTCCATCACGTAGGCCCCCGCTCCGATCTTGGCTCCGGTGGCTTCATCGGTGTGCGCCAGGAAATCCCGGGCGATGGAGTCCAGGAGCGCGCGCTTCTCCTCGGCGGCGACGATGCCGCGGCCCTCGCGGCCCTTGAGGTTCACGTAGACCATGCCGAGCCCCAGGGCGTAGGCCCGGGTCTTCGACCAATCCACGTAGGCATTCAGATCGCCGGTCGCGTCCGCGCCGGGCGGCAGGCCCGCGACCGAGGCCTTGAGCACCAGGTAGCCCTTCTCGATCAGCCAGTTGTTGAGGTGCACTTGGTGCTTGAAGCTCTGGAAGCCGTGGTCGGAGCACACGATCAACGTGTCCTCGGGCTTCAGCTGGCGTTGGACCTCGCCCACGAAGGCGTCCATGCGCCGGTAGCTAGCGGGGATCGCGTCCGACAGGGCGATCTCCTCCCCGCAGAAGGTCATGCGCTGGGCCGCGCTCTCGGCCGAATACAGCGGGTGCTCCGGGTCGTAGTAGCGGTACATCATGTGCTGCACGCGGTCCGGCGTGGACTCGCAGCTCATGAGGATCCGCCAATCCTTGCGCGAGAGCGCCTCGCGGGTGAGCTGTTCGCGCCACGTCAAGGTGAACTCGATGTCCTGCATGAAGCTCACGGAATCGATCACCGCGTCCTTGAGCGGCAGGTTCATGCACGCCCAACCCACGGTCTCGAAGGGCCCGCAGGCGTGGGCCAGTTCCCGCGAGAAGCGCGCCGGCTGGGAGAGCGGCTGCCAGAACGGCGGATGGGCCGGGTCGTACTGCAGGGCGTCGACGTAGAGTTCCACGCGCTCGGCCGAGTACTGGATCAACTTCGCGCGCACGATGGCGCGCACCTTGAGGATCGGATTGAGCGGGAAGGTGAGGGAGTACCAGCCGGACCAGGCGCCCGGGGAGAGCGACTCGGTGTGCTCCCCGATCGTGACGTCGGCGCGCTCGCCCCGGCGCTGGATCACCACCGGCACGGTGACGCGCTCGCCGGAGGCCTTTTCGAGCCGTTCCTGGACCTTGGCGCGCTGGGCGTTGAGTTCCTGGGAGCGCTGGTAGCGCAGGTCCGTGTCGTCGAGGGCCGTCTCGATCTCGCGCAGCTCGGAGCTGACGCGGTCCACCTCCCAGAAGTTGACCGGGCCGGGCAGGGACGAGTCGAAGCGCCCGTTGCGCTCGTCGATGCGGAAGATCAGGCCGCCCGAACTCGTGTCGGTGCCGCGCGGAGCGCGATAGAGCTGGGCCTCGTCGGAGGTGTAGATGAAGAACGAGTTGACCGAGCCGCGCGCGTCGGGCACGCCCAGGCCCGCCAGCACCTGGGCACCCTCCACCGGATCGCGGTCGAAGGCCTGGGCCGCATCGAGGACCAGGCTCTTCACGCCGGCCGCCGCGGCGGTCTCCCAGAAGGGTGCTGCTTCCACCGGGTTGTTCCAGACCGGGATGCGCGAGGGCAGGTAGCTGCGCAGGGCCCGGCCGCCGACGAAGCTCGCCCCGCCGAGCAGCAGCGAAAGTCCCAGGGCCAGGGCCGGCCGCATGCGCAGCAAGAGGAACACGCCCAGGAACAGGAGCAGGGCGCCCAGCCCCACGGCGGCGCCCAACACATTGGCATTCCAGGACGGGATCGGCGCGCCCTGCAGTTGCTCCACGGGCGTCTCGATGGGTCCCGCCAGGTGGCCGAAGGTCGGCGACGGCGTGCGATTGGATTCCTTGACGCGCGACTCGCGCAGGTCCCGCCGGATGAAACCCGGCACGCCGGTCTTGGCCGGATTCTGGCCGGAGTTCAGGGCCGCCCAGGACACCGGCGACTCCGCGGGGTTGGTGGTCTCCAGGGGTGAGAAGGTGCCCTCGGCGCGCAGGGCCGCCAGATGGGGCAGGAGCCCCCGGTCCATGAGTTCCGCGGCGGTGCGCGCATCGGCGCCGTCGAAGCCCAGCACGACCACGCGGCCGTTGACCTGGGCGGCCTGGGTGGCGGGCGCCACGCCCCGCGAGGGCGCGCCGGAGGAGCCCGCGGCAAGCCCGGCGTTCATGAGCAGGACGAGGGCCGCGGCGAGGCGGACCAGGGGATTCAGGAGGCGCGGGTCGGTCATGGGCTGTGCTGTTCGGCGGCGCAGGGGTCAGGTAGGATCGCCGTTTTCGGGGATTCGTCCCGGGAGCTTCGCTGGCGCGCGGTCCACGCAGGGGCCGTGCTCAGCCCGGGCCCCACGCAAGTCGTTCCGCGCCCATGGACGGGCTGCCGGGCCAGGGGCCGGGCAACCTGCCGCGTGACGGGAACGGCGCCGTGGTGGGCCCGGTCCGGCCCTTCCGAGAGCGATCCACGCGAGCGAGGCACATGCAGTCGCAACGATCGACGGAACGGTTCGAAAACGCCGAGCGCGAGTCTAGGGCAGGCGTGAGGCCGAAGTCCATGCCGAGCGCGGACCTCGAGCCCGTGGCTGGACCCGATCCGGGCGCGGGGCTCGCTCCCTGGCCCGCGCGGACTGTGGCGAAGCCACGACGATTTCCTTCGCAGGTCCTGGGAACCGCGGCCGCGCGGGCACCGCGGCCGGGAGCGCGAGGCCGCGCCGCGCTGCTCTGGATCGGGCTCGTGGCCGTGGCCGCGCTGCTGGGGTTGGCCACCTTCCTGGCCTCCCCGCCCCGGGCAGCGCCGGACCCAGAGTCCGGGACCACGGCCCCGGGGCGACCGGCCGCGGGCGTGAACCCGACGGGTGCGCCCGAATCGGCCGGCGGGGCGCGCACGGAAGCGCCCGCCGATGAGCCCCCGGTGCTCGAGACGGCGCGCTCCGCCCGCGGGCCGCGCCAGGCGCCGGGCAGCTTCGACGAGCGCGTGCTCGACGGCAAGGGCCGCATCCGCGGCTTCGTCCAGGCGCCCGCGGGCGTCGATTTTCCCCTGGAGTGGACGCTGCTGGTGGGCCCCTCGCCCTCGATGATCGGCCACGAGCGCGCCGAGTCCCGCACGCTGAGCTTCCAGAACGGCGAGCGCGAGTTCGCCCTGGAGGACCTGCCCCTGGGCGGCTACGCCCTGTGCGCGCGCGCCTACGGACTGGCGAGCCTCGAGCAGCATCTGCTGCTCGCCAAGCCCGGCGAGACCGACGTGTACGTCTCGATGCAGTTCGGCATCACGGCCGTGGTCGAGGGCAGCGTGCGCCTGGCGGATTCCGCGGCGGTTCTGGGCCTCGAACTGTCCCTGGAGCCGCGACCCGCGGGCGTGCGGCAGACAGCCACCAGCGACCTGTACGGACACTTCACGTTCACCGACGTGCGCCAGGGGGGCTACACCCTGCACTTCGGCTCGCCCGAAAACCCCGTGCGCGAGGCCATCGAGGTCAACGTGGTCGGCCCCTTCGAGCGCCTGGGGGACCTCACGGTGCCGAAGATGTGCGAGCTTGTGGTGCGCGCGCAAACGGAGTTGGGAACGCCCGTGCGCGGCGTGCAGATCGACGGCTACGGCGACCACGGGGGACGCTTCAGCGGCCTCACCGACGAGCAGGGTGAAGTGCGGGCGCGCTTCCTGCCCGCGGGCCGCATCACCGTGGACGCGCGCAGTGAAGACGGCCGCTCCAGGCGCGGGCGCAAGCTGGTGGACGACTCCGGGCCGGGGATCCTGGTGCTGGTCTTCGAGCAGTGAGTCCGCGCCCGCCCGCCGTGGAGGGGACGGGCGCCGGGGCCGCCGGCGTTCCGGCGCTGTTCAAGCTCGCCTGGCCGGCGGTGCTTTCCTACCTCCTGTCCAACGCGTATCGGATCAACGACCAGTACTGGATCCAGGGCCTGGGCGGCGAGGCCCAGGCCGCGGTGGCCGCCACCGTGTTCGTGGTCATCATGAACTTCAGCGTGGTGTTCCTGGCCGCGGGCGGGACGCTCTCGCGGGTGGCGCGGGCCACCGGGGGCCGCGAGTTCGAGCGCCGCGACGGCCTGGTGGCGAGCGCGCTGGTTCTGGCGGTGTGCCTCTGGATCGCCCTGGCCCTCTTCGGCGGCCTGGCCACGCCCTGGATCGTGCGCTTCCTGGGCCTCGAAGGCCCCACCGCGGGCTTTGCCGAGGACTACCTGCGGACCCTCTATGTGTGTTCCCTGCCGCTGGTGCTGGCGCCGGCCCTGGATCACGCGCTGATCGGCATGGGCAACACGCTGGCCATGTCGGCCATGGAGTTGTGCGCGGTGCTGCTCCACTACGCCCTGGCCCCGATGTTGATCTACGGCCCGGAGGCCGCCTCGGCCGTGGATCTGCCCGGGGCGGCCCTGGCCGGCCGCGCGGCGGCCCTGCTCGGCATCGAGGGCCACGGCATCGTCGGTGCGGCCTGGAGCGCTGCCCTGGCGCGCGTGATCAGCGTGTCCCTGGGACTCCTGGCCCTGCGGGCGGCCTACGGCGTGCGCCTGCTGCGCGGCCTGCGCACGGCGCGGGCTCTCGGCGGTCCCCTGCTGTTCTGCCCGGAGATCGCGCGCATCAGCCTGCCGGTGTCGCTCTCGATCGCGCTCTACGCCTCCGTCTATTGGGCCTTGATCAAGTGGGTCATGGTGCCCCTGGGGGAACCCGCCCTGGCGGCCCTGGGCATCGGCTTCACGGTCTTCGAGGGCGTGAGCTTCCCGCTCTACCTGGGCGTCTCCATGGCCGGAGCCTCCCTGGTGGGCCGCTCCCTGGGAGCGGGCCGCCAGGACCTGGCCCGCCAGGCGGTGCGCAGCGTGCGCGTGCTGGCGCTGTGCCTGGGCGGGGTCGTCTGCGGCGTGTTCCTGCTGGGCGCCGTCCCCTGGTCGGTGCACTTCAGCGCCGATCCTCTGGTCCAGGAGGCCGTGGCGGGCTACGTCTCGACCCTGGCCTTCTTGCAGATCTTCGTGGCCTTCGAGTCGGCCAATGAAAAGGTGCTGCTGGGGGCCGGCTACACGCGGCCGGCCCTGTGGATCAGCCTGCTGGGCAACGGCCTGCGCGTGCCGCTGGCCTGGTGGCTGGCCTTCCATCTGGGCCTGGGCGCCCACGGAGTGTGGTGGGCCATCAACGTCACCAGCGGCCTCAAGGCCTGCCTGCAGTTCGCACTGGTGCAACGGGGCCGCTGGCTCCCGCAGACGACGGCCGGCGACGCCTGAGGGCGCGGGAGGCGGGCCCTGGGGCCCCAGGCGCGGGGTCCGACATTTGCGGCCCACAATCGGCGGCCCTAGAGTGCTTTCTCTGTCACCCCTCTTCCGGAGAATTCGTTGGCCAAGCCCAAGCTCGTCGACCTCGCCGCGATCGACCTCACCCGCATCCTGCACGGGAAGGAGACCATCCGGCAGTACTGCAGGCAGCGCGGGCGCTTCGAAATGCTGGACGCCGTGGTCTTCGAGGACCACCCGGCGGGCCTGATCATCGGCTATCAGGACATCCGGGCCGACTCCTGGTGGGCCGCAGATCACATCCCCGGCCGGCCCATCTTCCCGGGAGTGCTCCAGGCGGAGGGCGCGGCGCAGCTGTGCACCTTCGACTTCATGCGGCGCAACCCGACGTTGATGGACAAGTTCATCGGCTTCGCGGGCCTCAACGACACGCGCTTCCGCGGCGTGGTGGAGCCCGGCGTGCGCATGCACTGGATCGGCAAGCTGCACCGCGCGCGCTCGAGCATGTTCACCTACCAGAGCGAGGGCTTCGTGAACGGTGAATTGGTCTTCGAAACCGAAGTCATGGGCGTGGTGCTCTGAGGGGCCGCTCCCGCGGGCCCCGCGGGGGCGGCCCCGGTCGCGACCGCGCGGAGCCGGCGGTCCGGAATCACCTCCGCGCGGGGAGCCGTCGGGGCTGCCGGCGCCCGAACCCCCGGCGGTCAGGCGCCGCCGGCCCCTCCAGGGGCTACACTAGATTCCATGTCCAGCTCGGGCCCGCGTCGCCTGTGGTGCTTCCTCTCCGTGGTGGTCGCGGGCCTGCTTGCGGCCTGCACGGACGAGGCGCCGCCCCGGCCGCGCCACGTGGTCCTGATCGTGGTCGACACCCTGCGGGCCGACCACCTGTCCACCTACGGCTACAAGCGGCCCACCTCGCCGGAGCTCGACAAGCTGGCCGCGGAGGGCGCGGTGTTCCGGCGGGCCGTGAGCCAGGGCTCCTGGACCCAGCCCAGCATGGTCTCGATGATGACCTCGTCCTACCTGTCGGATGAGGTGACCAGGATCCCCGGGGACCGGACCACGCTGGCCCAGGTGTTCCAGAAGAACGGCTACGCCACGGCGGCCTACATCTACAACAATGTGCTCAACCCGGGCCAGGGCTTCCACGCCGGGTTCGACGTGTTCGATTGGGAGGCGCCGCCCTACGGCCCCATCGACAAGATCGCAGCGTGGTTCCAGGCCAATCGCGGCAAGCCCACGTTCACGTTCATCCACCTGAACGAGGCCCACGATCCCTACGATCCGCCCGCGGAGTACGACCGCTTCGTGCGCGAGACCGACGGGATCCCCGCGGAACGCCACGAGTTCTACCGCAAGCTCCACGGAGAGCTGGGTCTCCAGCAGTACGACGAGAGCGTGCGTCGCATCAACGAGGAAATCGGCGGCTACGACGACGACGTGCGCTACAGCGACGAGCACATCGGCAAGATCCTGGCCGCGATCCGCGCCACGGGCGAGTGGGACCGGACGGCGGTGGTGATCGCCGCCGACCACGGCGAGGGCCTGTGGACCCACGTGCAGTTCATGGAAGCCTCGCGACTCAAGGCGCTGCGCAATGGCGAGCCGCCCACGCTGTTCAACACGCTGCTCAAGACCCACGGCTCGCGCGTGGACCTTTCGTTGATCCACGTGCCGCTGATCGTCGTGGCCCCCGGCATGCCCCAGGGCGTGCGGGTCGAGCCCTGGGTCGAGAACGTGGACATCGGCGCGACCCTGCTGGAGCTGTGCGACTTCGCCCAGCCCAAGGGCATGCAGGGCTCGAGCCTGGTGCCCCTGTGGCGCGAGCCCCAGAACCGGGCGCACCAGAAGCGCGGCGTGTTCAGCACCACGCGCTACGTTTCGTCCTTCGTGGACCAGGACGGGTTCCAGCTGATCCAGCCCACGGCCCGTGGCGAGTGCGAGTTCGGGCTCTCGGCCGAGCTCTACGATCTGAATCGCGACCCCGAGGCCCGTGAGAACCTGGCCGCGCTCCAGCCCGAGCGCGTGGCCGCCCTGCGCGAGGCGATCCACGAGCGCGCCAAGTCGGGATTGAGCGCCTCGTCGATGGTCACGGCGGACTCGAAGGACCAGGAGGAGCGGCTGAGGCTGATCGGCTACACCGACGCGGGCGTGGTCGACACGTTGGACCACACGTACGCCGCGATGAGCGTGGCGGAGCTCCTGGCCGAGCTCTCGAACCCGGTCAACATGGTCAACTGCCTGGTGCGCATCCGCGCGGCCATGGCGCTCTCCCACAAGAGCCTCTCCGCCGAGGAAAAGGCCCAGTTGCGGGCCCTCTACGAGAAGGAAACCTCCCAGGCCGTGCGACGGGTCCACGACGAGACCCTGGCCAAGTAGGCGCGCCTCCTGGAACCTGCCCCCGCGCCCCTGGGCCGCGGTGGCGGATCCTAGTCCTCCAGATTCGCGGCCCAGGCCGCGGGCGAGCTGGGCCGCGCCGGCGCGTTCTGCTCCACGCCGCCCTCTTCGTCGAGGATCCCGATCACGTCCAGCTCGCGGCACTCGCAGGGGGCCCCCAGCAATTCGCTGAGGGAGGGCCGGGTGGAGCCGCCCTCGCCCGAGATCGCCTCCTTGACGTAGGTGCCGTGCTGGGTGCGCAGGCGCACCTCCAGCAGCGCCGAGGGCTCGACCTCCACGGACAGCGGGCCTTGCTCGCCGGCGATGTCCGGGGGCAGGGCCTCTGCGGCTGCCGCCGGCCGGTCCGCCGGCCGGTCCGCCGGCCGGTCCGCGGGCCGGTCCGCCGATCGATTCGCGGGCTCGGGCGCGTGGGGCGCCGCGGGGATCTCGGGCACCTCGGGAACGTGGGGCTCCACCGACAGCAATTCGATCCAGCGGTCCCGGTCCAGGTCCGCACGGCGATGGGCCACGCGCTCCGGCGTGTGCTGCACCACCGTGGTGCGCACGCCGAGGAGCCGGCGCGCCGCGGTCAGATCGTAGGCCCCGTACACGGCCACCAGCGCGCGGTATTCCTTGGCGTGCTTGCCTTCCTTGACGGCGCGCACACGGGTCTTCTCGGTCCAATGCAGGCCCAGTACCTCGAGCCGCCCCGCGTTGCGGCGATTGATCTCGCTCTCCACCGCGGCCAGGTCCACCTCGTGCTGCTTGGGCCCGACGATCTCCATCACGAAGGGCCGGCCGCCCCCCAGCATGCGCACGTTGACGTCCTCGCGGCCCGCGCCGTGGAACTTGTTCTTGCGCGTCTTGAAGGCGGCACCCACCACCCAGCCGATCAGCTCCTGGACGGAGTCGCGGGTCAGCTTGCCGAAGCCCTCGCAGCGGGCGCAGCCCCGTCGACGGCGCGGGTGCCCCTTGCAGTCGGGGCAGAAGAAGACGGTCTGGGGCAGGTCCCGCGAGAGCTTCTTGTAGTGGCCTTCGATGAAGACCTTGACCGGCTGGAGGCCTTTCGGCCCGCCGTGGGAGCGCTGTTCTTCCATGGGATCCTGCGCCGAGGGTGCGCAACCAAACGACTGGAACGTTCTGGCGGCCGCGAACCGGAGGGGCCGCGGCGAATTGGAGGGCTGAACAGCATAGCGGGGTCCCCCACGGGCGCAACGCGGGAGCAGGCTCCGCCCGCCGGGAACACGCCTCCAAAGCCCGGCGGCGCCGTCCTGGGGCGCTGATCCGAGGCGCGCGCGCGGCTTTGGCTGATGGAGCTTTCCGTTTCGACGCGGCGCGGCCCTACAATCCGCCGCCGACCCGGAGCATCGCCGGGGTCCTCCAGGTTTCCAGCGGAATCGAGCAGGCCCAGGGGCCGGCAACGATCCACCGCGGCACGACGGAGCCCCGGGAGTTCCACCCACGCCCTCACAGACTCCCCACCGTCCCCCGTTCCGAGGTGGCGCGGCCCCAGGCGTCCCCTGGGATCCGACGCGGCCCCAGGGGCCGCTTCAGCACCCCACCCGACCCCATGCACCCGATCCTGTTCACGATCCCCGGCATCGATTTTCCGGTGCGGTCCTTCGGCCTGATGGTGGCGGCGGGCTTCCTGCTCGGCACCTGGATCCTGGGCAAGCTCGTGGCCCGCATGTCGCGGAACCCCTCCAAGGACGTGGAGCGCTACGGCGCCCTCCCGGTGTGGGTGCTGATCGGCGTGGTGCTCGGCGCGCGGGCCGTGTACGTGATCGTCTAGGTGGCCCGCGGCTCGGACACCGGCCACGAATACCTTTCGAAGCCCTGGACCATGCTCGCCGTCTGGCAGGGGGGGCTGGTCATGTACGGCGGCATGTTCGGCGGGATGCTGGGCGGCGTCCTGTGCGCGCGGCGGCTCCAGATCCCGATCGCCAATGCGCTGGATCTGGGAGTCACGGCGGCCTTCTTCGGCCAGGCCGTGGGCCGCGTGGGCTGCCTCCTGGTGGGCGACGACTACGGCGCGGTGGTGCCGGAGCGCTGGCGCTCGCTGCCCTTTCCAATCACGCTGCACGTGCCCAATCCGTTGCCGGCCCACAGCCTGTTCGGCGACGCCAACGCGGGCCAGGTGCTGTGGGCCACGCAGCCGATGATGTCGATCAAGGCCCTGATCGTGGCCTGTCTGGGCCTGTACATGCTCAAGCGCCGCCGCTACGCCGGGCAGGCGGCGCTGGTCATGGTGCTCTCCTACGCGATCCTGCGCAGCCTCGTGGAGCTCTTGCGCGGCGACGAGATCCGCGGCGTGTGGTTCGGCGGTGCGCTGTCCACCTCCCAGCTCATCTCGCTGGTCTCGGGCGTCGTGGCGTTGTTCCTGTTGGCGCGCTGGCACTCGCGGCGCGAGGCCTCGATCTCCTGCTAGGCGCCGCGCCGCAGCGTCGGGCGCCGTGAGCATGGAATCGGAAAACTCGCAGGAACTGGCCACCTTTGCCGGCGTGGACGAAGCGGGCCTGGGGCCCCTGTTGGGTCCCCTGTGCTTCGGCTACAGCGTCTTCCGGGCGCCGCGGGCCCGGGCCGACCTGTGGCAGACCCTGGAATCCGTGGTGGCCCGCGAACCGGGCTCCAGGGACGGCCGCCTGGTGGTGGCCGACTCCAAGGTGGTCTTCACGCGCAACGAGCGCGGTGCAAAACGCCTGGAACGTACGGCGCTCGCGTTCCTGGCGCTCCTGGACCCGCGCCGCGAGCCCCTGGCCGACGGACTGCGGCTCGCCTGGCATAGTCCGGAGGAACTGGCGGTGGAGGACAGCGTTCGCGATGCGCACCCTTGGTACGCCGAACTCGCCGATCCCCTGCCGCGCCACCAGGAACGGGGCTCCCTGGAACTCGAGATCGAACGCTTGGCCCGCGCGCTCGCCCGGGAATCGGTGGAGTTCCTCGACGGCGGCGTGCGCGTGATCCCCGAGGGGGCGCTCAACCAGAGCTTCGGGCGCACCGACAACAAGAGTCAAAGCGCCTGGGAGGAACTGGCCCCGATCCTCACGCGCGTCTTCCACAGGCACGGCGCCCAGGGCCTGCGGCTCTCCGTGGACCGCCAGGGGGGCCGGTCCCACTACGGCCCCCTGCTCCGGTCGCTGTTCCCCGACTGTCGCGTGAGGGCCCTGCGGGAAAGCGAGGCCCTCTCGGCCTACGTGGTGGCGGCGATCGATGGATCGCGGCGCATGCGGGTGGCGTTCGCGGAGAAGGGCGAGCGCCATTCCTTCGCCATCGCCCTGGGATCGTGCCTGGCCAAGTACGCCCGCGAGCTCTGCATGGATGCCTTCAACGCGAACTTCGCGCGCCACGACGGCTCGCTCTCTCCCACCGCGGGCTACACCACCGACGGCCGGCGCTGGCTGGCCGAGGCCCAGGGGGCCCTGAGCCTGGCGGGCGTGCGCGCATCGGACCTGATGCGCACGCGCTGAGGGCCCACGACCGCCCTCGACGGCGGACCGCGACAGGCGAGGGCCATCGAGGTCCCTCGATGCCTATCGATGCCCATCGATTCCTATCGAAGGCCATCGGTGGCCGACCCGGGGCACGCCGCCGGCCCCAAGCCGCCGAAGCCGGTCGGGCCTGCATTGCCCGCTCGCGGTTCTGGCCCGCGGCCCGGGCGGCGGGTACCTTTCTCCACCCCCACCGTGGTCAAGAACACCGCGATCCTCGGCGCCGGCGTCTCCGGATTGAGCCTGGCGCGCTTCCTCCTGGAGGGGGGTGCGGCCCGCGACTCGGTCACGCTCTTCGAGGCCGCGGCCGAGGTGGGCGGCCTGTGCCGCTCGCGCACGGTGAGCGGGTTCACCTACGACCTGACGGGCGGCCACATCCTGTACTCGAAGGATGCTGCGGTGATGCGCTGGATGAAGAACGCCGCCGGCGGAGACGGGGCCTTCGTCGAGAAGAACCGCGAGACCAAGATCCGCTTCGGCGAGCGCTGGGTGCACTACCCGTTCGAGAATGGCCTGGCGGACCTGCCGCGGGAGGCGAACTTCGACTGCCTCAAGGGCTACGTCGAGGCCTGGCACCGAAGAACCACGGACGGCTCGCGCGCGCCGGAGGCCTTCGGTGCCTGGGTGCGCTGGCGCTTCGGCGACGGCATCGCGAAGCACTTCATGGATCCGTACAACGGGAAGGTCTGGAAGCGCGAGCTCGACTTCCTGACCTCGGACTGGGTCGCCGGCCGCGTGCCCGACGCGCCCATCGAGGACGTCCTGCGCTCGGCGGTGGGCATCCGCACCGAGGGCTACACCCATCAGTCGATCTTCTACTATCCGAGGAAGGGCGGCTTCCAGGCCATCACCGACGGCATCGCCGGCACGGTCATGGACCGCGTGCGGCTCGCGACGCCGGTGAAGGAAATCGTGCGCGAAGGCCGGGGCTGGCTCGTCGACGGCGAGCCCTTCGATCAAGTCGTTTCGACGCTCGCCCTCACGGACCTGCCGCGCATCGTGCGCGGCATGCCCGCCGACGTGGCGCGCGCCATGTCCGAGCTCGAGTTCAATTCGATCACCTGCATCCTGGTGGCGCTCGACCGCGCGGAGCAGCCGGATCTGTCGTGGATCTACCTGCCCCACGACGAGCAGGGGCCCGCGAACCGCGTGACGTACATGTCGAACTACTCCCCGGAGAACGCGCCGCGGGGCAAGAGCTCGTTCCTGTGCGAGGTGACCCACGACTCGCGCGCCAAGACGCCTGGGAGCGAGCTCGAGGGCCAGGTGATCGCCGGGCTAGAACGCGCGGGCCTGCTCTCCCGCAGCGAGGTGCTGTTCACCGACCGCGAGACCACGCGTCACGCCTACGTGGTCTTCGACCACGCCTACGCCGCGCGCCGTGCACGGGCCCTGGGCTGGCTCGAAGAGGTCGGCCTCGTGCCGCTGGGCCGTTTCGGCCGCTTCGAGTACGACAACTCCGATCAGTGCGTGATCAAGGCTCGGGCGCTGGCCGCGCAACTGGGTCGCCCGCAGGCCCGCTGACGGGCTAGTTCTCGTTCCCCTCGGCGGTCGGCGCGGAGGGACCACCCTGCGCCGCCGGCCCCGCGGCCGGTTCACCTCCGCGCAGGGCCCACTCCCCTGATTCGTCGCGCACCCAGTTCGTGAAATCGAAGTGCACGGACTTCACCTCGTGGAGCCGTCGCACGTCGGCCTCGAAGGCCTTCAGGGCCTCGGCGGTGTCCTCGCGCGGACGTTGGGCCCCCACGACCGCGGGCTCCCCGGTCAACTCCACGTGTCCCCGCCGAACGAGGAAGTTGGTCTTCGAGAGGTCGATCCAGTGCCGATTCAGCGCGTTCCGCACTCCGCACCGCAGATCCAGGTCCTGTTGGCTCACGTTGTCCCCCGACGCCCGTGGCGTCCATCCTTCCGCACCCGGGGATCGATTCGTCCGGGGAGCGCTTCGGCCATGACCGCCGGGTCGAATCCCAGGATTCAGGTTGGGTTTCGCGCCCCGGCGCGGGCCCCTGTGGTGCTGAAAACCCACGACTTACATGCATTCCCGCGCGGGCCTGGCTCCCGCCGCGCGGGTCCGCGCGCGCCCTTGGGGTGCCTGCACCACCGGGGACCCTGCACCACCGGTGACCCTGCACCACCGGGGACCGGGCACGGATCCGCGGCCGCGGGTCCGCGAGCGCCCCACGGCCCCAAAATCCTGGGGCCCGGACAACCCGCGGGACCTGAACGCCTCGGCCTACGGACGCTTCCAGCTGCGCAGGTGCGTGCGCAGGAAGCTCTCCAGGTCCTTCACGGCGACCTTGTCCTGGGTCATCGAGTCGCGGTGGCGCACCGTCACCACGTCGCCGGACATGGTCTCGCCGTCGATCGTGACGCAGAACGGCGTGCCGATCTCGTCCTGGCGGCGGTAGCGTCGGCCGATGGCGGCGCTCTCGTCGTAGAAGGTGGTGAAGCGCGCCTGGCGCAGGGCCTGGTCGATGGCGCGCGCCTTCTCGGGCATGCCTTCCTTCTTGACCAGCGGCAGCACCGCCACGGTCACCGGCGCGATCTCCGGGTGGAAGTGCAGCACCACGCGCGTCTCGCCCTCGACCACGTCCTCGTCGTAGGCGTCGATCAGGAAGGTCAGCGCGGCCCGGTCCACGCCGGCGGCGGGCTCGATCACCCAGGGGAAGTAGCGCTCCTTCGTCTCGGGGTCGAAGTACTTGAGCTCCTTGCCCGAGGCCTCGCTGTGGCTCTTGAGGTCGAAGTCCGTGCGGCAGGCGATGCCCTCCAGCTCGCCCCAGCCGAACGGGTACTCGTACTCCACGTCGGTGCAGGCGATGCAGTAGTGGGCGAGCTTCTCCTTGGGGTGCACGAACTTGCGCAGCTTCGCCGGGTCGATGCCGTAGTCCAGGTACCAGTTGAAGCGTTCGTTGACCCAGTACTCGTACCAGCGGTCGTTCTGCGCGGGCGGGATGAAGAACTCCATTTCCGCCTGCTCGAATTCGCGCGTGCGGAAGACGAAGTTGCCCGGCGTGATCTCGTTCCGGAAGGACTTGCCGATCTGGGCGATGCCGAAGGGCGGCTTGACGCGCGTGCTCTCCAGGACGTTCTTGAAATTGAGGAAGATCCCCTGGGCCGTTTCCGGCCGCAGATAGGCGACCGAGCCCGAGCCCTCCACCGGACCCACGTTGGTCTTGAACATCAAGTTGAAGGCGCGCGCTTCGGTCAGCTCGCCGCCGCACTCCCCCGGCTTCTTCGAGGGCCGCTCGGGGCAGCGCGCGTCCTCGAGCTTGTCGGCCCGGAAGCGCGCCTTGCACTTCTTGCAGTCGACCATCGGGTCGGTGAAGTTCACCACGTGGCCCGAGGTCTCCCAGGTCTTGGGGTTCTGGATGATCGCCGAGTCCAGTCCGACCACGTCGTCGCGCAGGGTCACCATGCGCGTCCACCAGGCTTCCTTGACCCTGCGCTTGAGCTCGACCCCCAGGGGGCCGTAGTCATAGGTGTTGCCGATGCCGCCGTAGATCTCCGAGGCCGGGTAGACGAAGCCCCGGCGCTTGCACAGGGAGACGATCTTTTCCATTGCGGAGGTGTCGGGCGTGCTCATGGGCGAGCATGGTAGTGTCCGCCCGCCGCCAAGCACGGGCGCCGACGCTTCTGCGAACTCCCCGGGTTCGCCAGGCGATTCCCCTGCCTGCTCCGGTGGCGGCTCGGGCAGAGGCCCGGGCGGGGTCCCCGGGTCGAGTCCCCGGGCCGAGTCCCCGGGCCGGATCCTCGGCACGGCCCGGGCCCGGCCCGGCGGCTCCCCGTTCTCATCGCGGGCGAGGCACTCGGCCCCCTGGAGCGTCCCGGCGACCACCGCGGGGAGCTCCCATTCAGTCCGGACCCCGGTGCACCTACAATGAGGGGCCCATGCCCAGCCCGTCCCAAGTCCCCGAGACCGCCCGGAATCCAGGGGCGCCAGCCACTCCCGAGCGCCCGGCCCACGCGCACGGGGCCGACTCCGAGGCCCAGGGGGGCGAGGTCGACGACGGCCGAGCCCACGGCCGCCCCGAATGGGACGCGCCCCTCGCCTCCACGGCCCGGCGGGGCGAACCGCAGCGCGAGCTCGAGCGCATCGCCGCCCTGGTGTTCGAGGGCCGCCGCATCAGCGCGGCCGACGCGCTGGTCCTGCACGAACACGCCGACCTCGGAACCCTGGGAGTGCTCGCCGACCACGTGCGCCGGACCAAGCATCCGAGCGATGGGGTGACGTACATCGTCGACCGCAACCTGAACCCCACCAACGTGTGCATCACCGACTGCGGGTTCTGCGCCTTCTACCGCCGGCCCGACGCCGAGGGCGCCTACGTGCTGCCGCGGGAGGAGATCTACAGGCGCATCCAGGAGACCGTGGACCTCGGGGGCCAGCAGCTCCTGATGCAGGGCGGGCACCACCCGTACCTGAAGACGGCCTGGTGGGTCGAGTTGATCGGCGACATCAAGGCGCGCTGGCCGATCAATTGCCACGCCCTGTCGGCTCCCGAACTGGACCACCTGGCCAAGCTCGACAAGCGCCCGGTGCGCGACGTGATCCGCGAGCTGAAGCAGGCCGGACTGGGCTCGGTGCCCGGGGCCGGGGCGGAGATGCTCGTGGAACGCGTGCGCAAGATCATCGCACCCAAGAAGACCAGCACGGAGCGCTGGCTCGACGTGCACCGCCAGGCCCACCTGGAGGGGCTGCGCTCCTCGGCCACGATGATGTTCGGCCACGTGGAGACCGCCGCCGAGCGCATCGAGCACTTGGAGCGCCTGCGGGCGCTCCAGGACGAGACCGGCGGCTTCACGGCCTTCGCCTGCTGGACCATGCAGCCCGACGGGGTGCCCGACGAGCAGCGCTATCCGGCCAAGGCGACGCCGGCCGTGTACCTGCGCGTCCAGGCCCTGTCGCGCATCTACCTGGACAACTTCGAGAACATCCAGACGAGCTACGTGACCCAGGGGATCAAGATGGCCCAGATCACCCTGCGCTACGGGTGCAACGACTTCGGCGGCACGATGCTGGAGGAGAACGTGGTCTCCGCGGCGGGCTGCCTGCACCTGGAGCCGATCCAGAACCTGGAGCGCGTGATCGCGCGTGCCGGCTTCGTCCCCCTGCAGCGCAACTCCTGGTACGGGATCGTGGACCCGCGGCACCCCGCCCGCCGGGTGGGCCCGTTCAACCGCGAGGAAGCGGCCACCCACCGCGCCGTGGCGCCTTCCGCTCGGACGAGCGATGGGGCGGTGAGGCGATGATCCAGGCGCGACCCGCGGGGCTGGACCTGCTCGACCTGGCGCGCCGGGCGGGGCTGGAGTCGATCGGGAAGAAGGTGCTGGGCGGCGAGCGGCTCTCCCTGGAGGACGGCCTGGCGCTCTATCGCACGCCCGAACTGCACCTGGTGGGCCTCTTGGCGAACCACGTGCGCGAGCGCTTGCACGGCGACTTGGCGTACTTCAACGTCAACCAGCACGTCAATTACACGAACCTGTGCAACAAGCTGTGCCGCTTCTGTGCGTTCCAGCGACTGCCGGGCCAGGAGGGCGCGTACCAGATGACGCCCGAACAGGTGGCGGACAAGGTCCGCGCCCAACTGGGCGAGCCTGTGACCGAAGTGCACATGGTCGCCGGGGTCTGGCCGAAGATCCCCTATTCGTACTACCTGGAGATCCTGCGGGCGGTGAAGGCGGTGCGGCCCGCGATCCACATCAAGGCCTTCACCATGGTCGAGCTCGACCAGATCGCCAAGGTGGCCCGCAAGCCCCTGGAGCAAGTGCTGCCGGAGCTGATCGAGGCGGGTCTGGGTTCGGTCCCCGGCGGCGGGGCCGAGGTCTTCTCGGAGCGTGTGCGCCAGGCGACCTATCACCTCAAGCTTTCGGGCGAGCAGTGGCTCGACACGGCGCGCAAGGTCCACCGCGCGGGCCTGCGCTCCAACTGCACGATGCTGCACGGCCACATCGAGACGCTGGAGGAGCGCGTGGATCACCTCGACCGGCTGCGACGCCTCCAGGACGAGACCGGCGGCTTCCAGACCTACATCCCGCTCTCGTTCCACCCCGAGAACAGCGAGATGTCGGACGTCCCCGGCCCCACGGCCCTCGATGAGCTGCGCGAGCTGGCGCTGGGCCGCCTGATGCTCGACAACATCCCGCACATCAAGGCCTACTGGATCCTGATGGACATTCCGGTGGCCCAGGTGGCGCTGTCCTTCGGCGCGGACGACGTCGACGGCACCGTGGTCGAGGAGCGCATCTACCACGATGCGGGTGCCACGACGCCCCAGCACGTGCGACGCTCGGAACTGGTGCAGTGGATTCGCGACGCGGGCCGCATCCCGGTGGAGCGCGACACGCTCTACAACGTGGTCTGGTCCGCGGATCCCGGGCGCGCGCCCGTGGGCCGGCCGGCGCCCGTGCACGCCTGAGGGCGCGCGGGTCGACGCGGCGCGGCACACGTTCGCGGCCTTCGGCCTCGGCGACCTGGACCGGGCTAGCCCGACTCATTCATGAGCTTTGAGCGAAACCCACGACAAAGCCTGGCTGGCAAGGCGCGACGACGCGTTCTCCCGCAGGCGACCTGCAGGTCGCTGAGGACCGAATGCGGCGGCGCAACGCAGTCCAGACGGGCTTGGGCGGGGGTTGGAGCCGGAGCTCGTGAATGAGTCGGGCTAGACCAGGGTCCAGGAGCGCGTTCGGCCCGAGGACAGGTCCTCGTGCTCGGCGCGCCAGCCCCCGGGGATGAACGGGGAGCGCTCGAGGAAACCCACCTGGGGCAGGCCGTAGGGGGCGCCCAGGCCGCCCACGTTGAGGCACAGGCACTTTCCCAGCACCACGGCGCCGGGCGCCTCGTGGATGTGGCCGCACACGTAGGCGCCCGAGTGAGCCAGTGCCCGTTCCCGCAGCGCGCGGCTGCCCACGTGCTTGCCGCTGGGAATCCGGTCCAGATCCGTGCCGTGGGGCGGCGTGTGGCACAGGAGCACGTCGCAAGGCGGCACGCTGCGCGCGCGGATCTGCTCCTCGTCCCACTCGTAGGCAAAACCGAATCGGCCGGGACCCGCGCCGCCGATGCCCGCGATGCGCACGCCGTTCACCACGGTCGAAGTGCCGTCCAGATTGCCCTCCCCGGGTGCCTCGGGCAGGTCGTGGTTGCCCGGAACCCAGAACACGGGCGGGCCCAGGGCGCGCACCACCGCGAAGACGCGCTCCAGGCTCTTCATGTAGAGGAGATCCGCGCGGCCGAGGATTCGCAGCCGATGCCCGCCCGCGCCCACGTCCCCCACCAGCAGGATCGCGTCCAACCGCCCGGCCCCCTCGCGCGCCAGGCGGTCCATCACCGCCGCCAAGTGGCGCTCGTGGGCGTGGATGTCGCCGATCACGGCGAAGCGCACGGTCCTCGATTCCCCCGACTCCTCCATGGGCGGTCATTATTCACTCCAGCACCAGCTCCGGGGCAGGGCCTCCCAGGGGATCGACCTCCACCGTGCGGCGGCTCCCGCCCAGGCGGCCGATCTCGTAGGTGCCGGGGGCCAGGCCGTAGAGCGTGAATCTCCCCTGCTCGTCGGTGGTGACGTCTAGGCCCTCGGCCACGGCCTGGGTCCAGAAGGCGTCGCCTGAGCGCGCGGCGACCAGGACGCCGCAGCGCGCGGCCGGGACGCCGTCCCGCCGGGCTTCCCCCCGCAGCGCGGGTTCGCGGACGTCGAGCACCGCCAGCGCGCCCAAGGGACGCGTCTCGTCCCAAGCCAGCACGACCACGAAGGCCCGGCTCTGGTCCTGGCTGGACCCTCCGACGAACAGACGTCCCGCGCGGGGCAGCGGTCCGGGCAGGCTGAAGTCGCCTGCGGAGTCGACGGCCGCGAAGCGACTGGGTCCGGATTCCGCTGGCAGCCAGAGGGCCGCGCGCAGGAGCGAGAAGGACACGCCCTCGGGGAGCAGCACGCGGCCCAGGAGCCCGGGCTCGGACGACACCGGTGGATAGCGCAAGGTGAGTTCCTGGACCTCGCCCTCGCGGAGTTCGACGTGTTCGACGAGCAGCTCGGCCAGCACGGATTGGCCGCCGGCTTGGACCTCGAAACCCTGAAGCGCCACGCGCCAGCGTCCGCCGGCAAGTCCTCCCAATTCGAATTCCAAGTCCGCGTTCAAGGGCACGCAGACGCTGGGCCCCTCGCCGCTGACGAGCACGCTCTGGAGCACGGCCGCGCCGCGGACCCCCTCGTCGGCGAGCACACGACCGCGCAGGAGGCTTCGGCGCGCGAGGAGCAGCCTGGCCCCGGGGGCGCGAATCACAGGTTCGCCCAGGGACATTCCGTGGGAGGAGCGGAACGCCACCAACCGCACGGGATCCGGCCCCCGCAAGCCGAGCGCGAACTCCCCGGAAGGGTCGGTGAGCGCGCTGCGACCTTCCAGGGGCTCGGCTCCACTGATCGCAAAGCCGTCCGTCCACAGGTCCTCGGGCCGCGTCCGCACGTCGACGGCCACCACCCGCACGCCCGCCAGCGCCGCGCCGGTGTCGGCGTCGATCACACGACCCGCCAGTCCGCCCCCGGCGAGCCCCGCCCGCAGCAGGGCCAGATCGCCGAGATCCACGCGCACGGATCCGTCCCAGGGGATCCAGGGAGTGCAGAGGGCCTCGTAACCCTCGGCCGTGATGCACAGGCGCGCCTCGTTGCCGGGAACCGCGCCACAGCCCACGGCGAAGCCACCGTCCGGGAGGACCAGTTCCCGTCGGCCCAGCTCGCCCTGGGCGGATTCGCCGCCCAGGACCCCGCGCGATTCCAGGACCAGGGTCGCCCGGGCCAACGGGAGGCCGGTGTCGGCGTCGAGGGCGCGCCCCACCCAGGGCCCCACGGGTTCGAACGGCAGTTCGAGGCTCGCCGCACCGTTCCGCAGATCGAGCTCAAGGCTCTGTTCCTCCCCGCGCCAGTTCCGCTCCCGGCAGGCCACGCGCCAGATTCCCGGGGCCAGCCCGCCCACGGCTCGCCTGTCGCGCAGGGTCACCTGCCGTTGCGCCCGGGCCGTCCCGTCGCCGTCCGGGGCCTCCCGACGCAGGTCCACGGCGATGGGAGCGAGCGCGGTGAAACCGCTCGACAGCACCAGGGTCAACTCGCAGTCGCGGCCCGGGGAAGCGGGCTCGGGGCTGCGCAGGCCCGCCCCGATGCCGGGGGCGCCGGGGGCGCCGGGGACTTCGAGGGGCCGCGACTCCCCCGGCCCCGGGGGGGCGGGGGCGCCACGGGGGTCAGACCCGACTTGGGCGATTCCCTCCGACGGCTCCGCCGCGGTCCCTGGCCCGTCGCGGGCGGAGAGCGGCCGGGAAGGAACGTCCTGAAAGAGGCGGACGAACCACAGCGCGAGCAGTCCGCAGGCGACGGCCACGACCAAGGCCCGCAGAGGGGCCGCCGGAAGGATGCGCAACATGTCCGTGCCCGGAGCTCAGCAGTAGGGGTTGTCGCCGAACTTGACGTTGGCCCCGGTGGGCGTGCACGTCCAAAGGCCGAAGAAGCCGCGGGTGCAGGAGTAGTGGTACTCCATCCACACGCACGTGTCCGGGGCCACGGAAGGGGCCGTGACACAGGCCGACGTGCTCTGCCCCGTGCCGAAGCTGCCCACGCCCTGGGAACCGACGGTCACCGTCACCGTCGACGAATTGCAGATGGTGATGCTGGCGGGGCCGGGCGCCTCGCAGTCGACGCACAGCTTCGGCCCCTGGCCCACGCCGTGGACGGTCAGGGCGGCCTGCGGGCGCACGACGTGCGCCACGGCGGTGGGCGTGACCGCGGCTCCCGCGGCGAGCGACAAGCACAGGGAACCCAGGCGCGTCAGCGCCGTTCGCGAAACAATGAGCATCGAGAATCTCCTTGGTCCTGGCGGGCAGAGCCGCGTCGGCGGCCCGGTCCGCGAAAATCGACTGTCCGTTCCAGCGGGCGACGGCGCACACGCGCCCTCTCCCTGCACCACGACTGCCCCAGGGGACTCCAGGCGCACCGAATTCCCGGATTTCCTGGCCGCGATGCGCTATTTTTCCGTGATGTTCCTCCCTGTGGGGCCCGCCCGCGCGCCGCGCATCCGATGAAGAAGCTGCGCGTGCTGGTCCTGATGCACGAGGATCTCGTGCCGCCTGAGTCGATCGCCGGCCTGGGGGAGAAGGAGTTCCAGCCCTTCCGCACCGAATGGCAGGTGCTCCAGGGTCTGCGTGGCCTGGGCCACGAAGTGCGCGCCATCGGCGTGCACGACGACCTGCGGCCGCTGCGCGAGGCCATCGAGGCGTTCCGCCCCCACGCCACGTTCAATCTCCTGGAGGAATTCCACGGAGTCTCCATGTACGGGCAGGCGGTGATCAGCTTTGTCGAGCTGCTCTGCACCCCATACACAGGCTCCAATCCGCGCGGGCTGATGCTGTCCCGCGACAAGGTGCTGGCCAAGAAGATCCTCGCCTACCACCGCCTGCCGATTCCGCGCTTCGGGGTCTTCCCCGTGGGGGCCAAGGCCCGACTGCCCCGGCGCCTGGGCCTGCCGCTCCTGGTGAAATCCACTTCCGAGAGCGCCTCCCTGGGCATCTCCCAGGCCTCGATCGTGCGTTCGCCCGAGAAACTGGCCGAACGGGTGGCCTTCATGCACGGGACCTTCGGCACCGACGTGTTGGCGGAGGAGTACATCGAGGGCCGCGAGCTCTACCTGGGTGTGCTGGGCAACTCGCGGCTGGAGAGTTTTCCCGTCTGGGAAATGCGCTTCGGGACCTGGGATCCGGAGCTGCCGCGCATCGCCACCGCGCGGGTCAAGTGGGACGCCGAATTCCAGCGCCGCCATGGCATCGCCACGGGGCCGGCCCAGGACCTCGAACCGACCGCCCTGCGCACCATCGTCCACGCCACGAAGCTGGCCTATCGGGCCCTGGGCATCTCCGGTTACGCACGGGCCGACTGGCGGCTCTCGCCCGACGGAAGGGCCTATCTCCTGGAGCTGAACGCCAACCCGGACCTGTGCAGCGACGAGGACTTCGCACAATCCGCCCAGGCCGCCGGCCTGGCCTACGAGCCGCTGCTGCAGCGCATCCTCAACCTGGCGCTGTCCTACCGACCGGCCTGGAAGCGCGCGGAGGAGTGAGCCCCGGGCACCGAACAGGGCCAGATCGGGCCGCGCTCCCCGCGCAGCTCACACCGCGCTGGAAGTCCGCGGGTCCCCCGCGAGGCACAGCCGCGCCAGCAACTCGTGCAGTTGGGCCATCTGCATCGGTTTCGTGATGAACTCGTCCATGCCCACCTGGAAGCAGCGCTCGCGGTCCGCGCTGAAGGCGTGCGCCGTGGTGGCGACGATCTTGACCCGCGCGCGGGGCCCGTCGAAGGCACGAATCGCCAGCGTGGCCTCGTAGCCGTCGAGCACCGGCATCGAGCAGTCCATCAGAATCACGTCCCAGTCGGCCGTTTGGGCGCGCTCCACGGCCACGAGACCGTTCTCCGCCTCCGCCGTGTTGCAGCCCAATCGCTCCAGCATGCGCCGGGCGATCATGCGATTGACCGCGTTGTCGTCGACCACCAGGACGCGCAAGCCCAGGTTGCAGATCACCCTGGGCACGGTCCGGGTCCCGGCGCCCGGCACGTCGTCCTCGGCCGCGGGAAAGCGGGCCTCGAAGTGGAAGCGCGTGCCCACGCCCACCGTGCTCTCCAGTTGCAGGGTCCCCCCCATCAGCGACACGAGATCGCGGCAGATGGCGAGCCCCAGGCCGGAACCGCCGAAGCGGCGCGTCGTGCTGCTGTCGGCCTGCACGAAGGGATCGAAGATCCTGCCCTGGTGTTCGGCGGGGATTCCGATGCCCGTGTCCTCGACCATGAACTGGAGCCTGTCCGGCTGCGCGCCGGGACGGACCGCCAGGGTCACGCCTCCCTCCGCCGTGAACTTGAGCGCGTTGTCCAGCAGGTTGAGCAGCACCTGCCGCAGGCGCACGGGGTCGCCGATCACCCAGCGCGGCACGGCCGGGTCCACCTTCGAGCGCAGCACCAGCCGCTTGCCGCGGGCGGCATTGAGTTGCAGGTCGACCACGGCCCGCAGGGCTCCGTGCAGGTCGAAACGCGTGGACTCCAACTCCATCTTGCCGCTCTCGGCCTTGGAGAGGTCCAAGACGTCGTTGATGATCGACAGGAGGCCCTGGGCCGAGCGCTGGACGATCGAGACCAGCTCGCGCTGCTCCTCCGTGAGCTCGGTGTGCGTCAGCAGTTCGGCCGTGCCCAGGATGCCGTTCATCGGCGTGCGCAGCTCGTGGCTGATGGTGGCCACGAAACGCCCCTTGGCCGCGCTGGCGCGCTCGGCGGCGGCCTTGGCCTCGCTGAGCTCGGCCATGGTGCGCTCGAGTTCGCGAATCGAGTTTTCCAGGTGGCGATTGGTGCCGAGCATCGCCTGCTTGCTGCGCAGGGCGAGATTCTCGGCCCGCAACTGCTCGCGCCGGGTCTGGCGCAGGGCGCGCTGGAGCTTTTTGAGCAGGCTGTCCCGCCCGTCCGCGGGCGAAGGGTCAGCGGGTGAATCGGCGTCGGAGCTCATTCTCCGAGCAGCAGGGTCACGCAGGTTTCGTTGTGCAGCCTGGGCGGCCCGCCCGCCTCCACGGGACAGATCTCCCCGAAGGCGTAGAACCCCGCCAGCTGGATCGTGGGCAGGCTCAGATCCTCGAAGGCCTCCAGGAGTTCGCCGATCTCCTCCTGGGCCCGGGTGCCGAGCACCCACTTGCGCGCGGCGCAACTGATGAGCAGGCCGACTTCCGGCCGCGCCCCGGGGAAGCAGGCCAGGGCATTGCGAATCGAGGTCTGGGTTCCCGAGAGGATCCCGTCGGGGACCACTTCCGTCAGGCGCACGGTGGAACCGGTGGGCACGTCGCCCGCGAACGTGACGCTGCCCTCGGCCTCGTCGCAGGCCATGGCAGCCCGCAGGAAATAGTCGCCGTCCTCCCCACCGCAGAAGACCGCCAGGGGAAACTCGCCCAAGTTCGTCGTCACGCGCTCGCCCCACAGGCCCTGGTAGATCTCCAGCGCGGGCCGGTCGTCGATCTCGTGCACCTTGTTGCCCGTGGAGCGCGTCACCGTGTGGGGCGCGCCGATCGGGAACCAACCCGAGGCGACGCCGTGGCTCACCTTCACGTCCCCGCAGACGAACAGCACCACCAGGGAATCATGGTGGAATTCCGAGCCGAAGAACTGGCGCGTGGTGGGCGCGACTTCATGGTCCCCCGCCAGGCCGCCGACGATGGGACAGACACGACCCGTCAGACGCCGGTGCAGGCCGTCGATCACGTCGCTGGCGTTGCCGGTCGTGCCCGGACAGAGCACGAAGCACAGGGCCGGGCGCCGCTCGCCCAGGGTCTCCAGGACCTCGTCGAGGGCCCCTTCCAGGTCGCAGCTCGGCGCGAGGCCCTGGGCGGCCACGAATTCGGCGCCCTGGCCGGTGAAGAGCGTGAGACAGACCGAATCGCCGCGGTAGCCCAGCACGGAGGAGACTTCGCCGTCGGTGCTCGAGCCGATCAGGGGCAAGCCCGGCCAGCGTTCCTGGAGCCGCGAGAGCACCAGATCGCCGTCGTACTCGCTGGTCATGAACAGGACCGCCCCGCGGGGTGTTTCCCCGGCCAGTCCCGCGTCGCACTGGCGCAGAAGGTCCTCGAGGGCTGACTCCGTTTCGACTTCGTCGCTGTGGGCTATGACTGTGCGCATGACTCGGGGAGTCCCGGCTGGCGAGGGAGGCCGTGCGAAACCGGCTGCCTATCGCGCAGGCGCGGGGCCGAACTGAAGCGGAACCCGCGCCTCGCGGAGGGCTCGCACCCCGCCCCAGCTCGCACGTTGCAGCACCTCAGGACCCCGCCGGGCCCTTCGCCAGGGAGCACTCAGTTCCCCCGCCGCGGGCCCACCCGCCTGGGCCGCTCCCGGGCCTGCCCGCCCGTCAGGGACAGAACGTCACCGCGAGCCCGTCGCTCAGGGTGATCCCCGTACCGTCGGGATGCTGTGCGTCCCGCTGCCACAACTGGTACCAACGGGTGCTGCCCGCCATGGCGCTCGTCACGCCCACGGCCTGGCTGGCGCTGCCCGAGGCGTCGAACACCAGGGCCGGCAGGCGGGAGACGGGCGGTGCCGCGCACAGCAACGCTCCGCCGAAGGGCAGTGCCGCCGGTCCCAGCTTGCTGAAGATCACGAGCCCCACGGCATTGGGCACGGCCTGGGTGGCGCGCACGACCATGGGGCTCGCGGCGGCACTGGGCAGGCCGAGCACTTCCAGTTGCGGCACCATTCCATTGGAGCTCACCTTGCCCTGACAGTAGCGATTCCAATGGCACGTGGGCGGCGTGCGCTTCCACACCGACGACACCGGGTAGAAGCCCGTGAGGAATCCCGAGTCCGGCCCGTCGAAGCTCGAACCATAGCAGTCGCTGCTCCCCAGACCCGGGGGCGGGACCGCGAGCCAGGTGGCGCCGCCGTCCGTGGTGCGCGCCACGAAGCCCGTGGTGCCGGCGATCCAGGCCGTGGTGGACGAGAGGGCCTCGACGGTCCAGAGTCCCGCCGCGGTGGACGCGTCCTGGGGGGTCCAGGAGTTCCCGCCGTCCACGGTCGCGAGGACCGTGCCGTTGTCGCCCACGGCCCAACCGTGCAGGGCGTCGGCGAAGGCCACGTCGCGCAGAACCTCCGTGGGCGTGGTGATCCAGGTCCAGCTGGCGCCGCCGTCCACGGTCATCATCACGTCGTAGCCCACGGCCCAACCGAGGTTCGCATCAACGAAGTCCGCGGCGAAGAACCCCGACAGCGGAGTCGTGTTCAGGAACGTCCAACCCACGCCGCCATTCGTGCTGCGCCACAGACCGTTGTCCGCGCAGGCCAGCGCGACCCCGGGGGAGACCGCATCCACGTCCCAGAAGTCGTACATGCCCGACCAGTAGGTCGGATTCCAGGTCAAGCCGCCGTCCTGGGTCCAGGCGGTGGTGGGGTAGAAGCCCTGTCGCTCCCCGACGGCGTAGCCCACCGAATCGTCGAGGAAGTCGATCGCCCGCCACTGGGTCTGGGGCAGGCCGGCCCCGGTCTCGGTCCAACTTTCGCCCGCGTCGTCGGAGCGCAGGATCACGCTGTCGGTCAGCGCGGCCCAGACCTTGGTCCCGCGGCGCACCACGTCGAACGCCAGCTCGGTGGCCACGGGGGCGCCGCCTCCCAAGAGCGACCAATGAACGCCGCCATCCGTGGTCTTGAACACGCCGCCGTCCACGCCCACGGCGAGGCCCGTGGACAGGTCCCCCATGGACACGTCGAGCAGCGCCACGCCCGAGGTCGCGGCCTGGGTGCTCCAGGTCCCGCCGCCGTCGGTGGACGCCACGATCAGGCCCGGCGTGCCCGTGGCCCACAGCCATTGGCCTCCGAGCACGCTGAGCCGGTCCGCCCGGGCACCGGGGGGCAGGACCGCCGAAATCCAGTTCAGGCCGCCGTCCACGGTGCGCAGCACGGCGTTGCCCGCGGCGATCCAGCCGCGGGCGGCATCGGCGAAGAACACGTCCGTGAAGTGGGCTGCGCTGGGCGCGCTCAGGGGCGACCACTGGGCTCCTCCATTCAAGGTGCGCCACACAAGTCCGCTGTCCCCGACCACCCACCCCTGGTTCCCATTGACGAAGTGCACCGCCCTGAGGGTCGCGCCGACGCCGGGAAGGGACGACTGGGTCCAACTGGCTCCCCCGTCCAGCGTGCGGAACACCCGGCCCACGCTGCCCACGGCCCAGCCCAGACTCGCGGTGGCGAAGTGGACGTCCTCCAGACCCGTGGCCGGATTCACGGTGCTCCAGATCTGGCCGGCGTCCGTGCTGCGCAGGATGCCCTCGCCCACGGCGCACACGAGCGAGCCCTTGGCCGCGATGGCCGCCAGGGCGTTCGTGGGGAGTTGTTGCTCGGTCCAGAACACGCCACCGGTGGTGGTGTGCCTGACTCCCCCCACGGCGGTGGCGATCCAGGCGTCGAGGGCGGAGCCCATGGCCACGTCGCGGTAGCTCGCCGCACCCACGGGCCACACGCGACGCCACTGTCCGTCCTGGGCGGCCGCGGGGGCCCCCTGGGGAATCTGCAGGGCCAGGACCACGCACGCGGCGATCGACCGCACCCACGGGATGGAGAGCTTCATGGCCGAGCGCTGGCAACTGCCGTGCCCGGGGCGTGCCGGGTCTTCCCGGCCCCGCGGAGGGCCCAGAGCCCCCTCGGCATCCAAGTCCTGGACGGGAGGCGCCCGAGGAGTCTCCCCGGGGCCCCCCGCGGGGCCCGGCGGGGCCGAGCCCGGTCCCCTCGGTCCCCGGCACGGGCTTTGCCCAAGGGAAGGGACCGCTTCCAAAGGAGCCCGCCATGCGACTCAGCCTCACCCTGGCCCTGTGGGCCTTCTCCGCAGTTCCCGCCGGCGCCCAGTTCCCCGTTTCGACGCCGCTGCCGGGGGACCTGGCCGTGCTGCCCTCCGCGGGCACCCAGGAGAAGCCCTCGATCGCCTTCGGCGGCAGCCACTACCTGTGCGTCTGGGAGGACGGCCGCAGCGGCCTCGCGGGCGTCAGCAGTCCGCCCGACGGGATCCACGCCAACCGGGACGTGTACGCGACGCTCTTGGACCACCAGGGCTCCGTGCTGTGGAGCTCGCCGCTCGCCGTGGACGAGGCCCCCTGGGACCAGCTGAACGCCCGCGTGGCCTGGAACGGCACCCACTACCTGGTGGTCTGGGAGTCCACGCGGCCGACCCAGTTCTATCGCACCCAGGGCATCTACGCCGCCCGCGTGGATCCGGCGGGCGTGGTGCTCGACCAGCCGCCGATCGTGATCGACGACCAGGACGACTACGACGAGCGCTTCCCGGAGCTGACCAGCGACGGCAGCGGTTGGATGGTGGCCTGGACCGACAACCTGGGGACCGTGGGCTCGCGCCTCGACGGCGCCTACGTGGACGGCAGCGGCCTCGTCCTGTTCAAGCGCACTCTGGTGCCCTCGACGAGCCCCTTGCCCACGAATTATCGGGTGAGCCACGCGGGGGACCGCTTCGCGGCGATCTTCGAGCGCAACTACAGCTCCGGCATCGGGGCCCGGCTCTACGACGCCGGCCTGACGCAGGTGGGAGCGGAGCTCTCCATGGGCGCCGGCGGTCGGCCCGCCCTTGGAAGCAACGGCAGCGAGTTCTACGCCGCCTGGAACAGCGGCGGCGTGTTGGGGACGCCGATCACCACCTCCGGCGCCATGGCCACGCCCGGCGGCGCGCTGCTCAGCGGAGCCCTGCAGCTCAACGACGCGCGGGTCGCGGTGGCCTGGGACGGAACCCAATGGGTCGCGGGCATCACCGGTTCGGGCGCGGTGCACGCTTCCCAGGTGACTCCGGGGGCACGGTCGTGGCCGGCAGCCCGTTCACCATCAGCGCCGGGAACCTGACCGCCGGGGACGCCGCCGCGGCCAACGGCAACGGCCGCGCGGTGCTGGCCTGGACCCATGGCCAGAGCGCCATCCCCTACAACATCGACCCCTTCGACATCTACGGGACGGCCGTCACGCCCCTGGGCCCCGGCGGAGTCTTCCCCCTGACCCTTTCACCCCCGGCGCAGGTGCACCCGGCCGTGGCCGGCGAACCCGGCGCGGGCTATCTGGTGGCCTTCCAGAGTCGTTCCACGGGACTGGTCGAGATCCTGGCCCAACGCGTGGCCCAAAACGGCGCGGTGCTCGACTCCACGCCGATCGTCGTGGCGAGCGGCGGTTCCACGCTCGGCGGCACGCTCGACGTGGCCTTCGACGGCGCGCGCTGGCTGGTGGTCTGGAGCGAGCTGATGCCCGGCGGTCCGCCCTACCTCTACCGCACGTTTGCGCGGCGAGTGAATGCCGACGGCAGCCTGCCCGATCCCGCGCCCATCGACCTCCAGCGCGGGGAGCAGCCTGTGGTGGCCGCGCTGGCGGGCGAGTTCCTGGTGGCCTCCCACTTCCACTACCCGCCGGTGCAATCCAACGAGATCTACCACTACAAGCGCCTGCGCGGCTCGGACGGGGTGGTGGTCGATGCCAACGAGGTCCCCATCAGCTTCGGCAGCGGGACCAGCGACCTGATCGCCTTCGACGATCGTTGGCTCTTCGCCTGGGGCGGGATCAGCGCCGCCTTCATCCTGGGCGACGGCAGCGTGCAACCCCTGTTCCAGGCCGCGGCCTCGGGCAGCGCCAGCCCGTCCCTGGCCCGCAACGGCGACGAGGCGCTCCTGACCTTTGTGTTCAACGGCTCGCTCCCCTGGAATGCCGACGTCCGCGCGCGGAGGATCCACAAGGACGGCACGCTGCTGGACCTCGCCACGGGCAGTTTCGTCAGCAGCGCGAGCAACGGCCAGTTGCACCCGCGCGCCCTCTGGTACGGCGCCAAATACATGGTGGCCTTCACGGACTACCGCGATCACCCGTCCATCGAACCCGGCGTGGGCGACGTGTACGCCGCGCGGCTGTCGGCCGCCAATCAGGTGCTCGACAACCCCGAACTGCCGGCCCAGAACCGCTGGCCTGCTGCCGAGGGCCGGCCCGCGCTCGCCGGCGGCGGCGGCCGCGCGCTGCTCGTCAGCACGGTGTTGGACGGCGCGCCCTTCGGCCAGTGGCGCGTGCACCGCCAGCTGTTCACCGAGGCCGCGCCCCCGCTGACCTACTGCACCGCCAAGGTGAATTCCCTGGGTTGCACGCCCCAGATCGGCTCCACCGGCCTGCCGAGCACCCAGGCCACCTCCGGTTTCCTGATCAGCGCCTCCAACGTGCAGAACCAGAAGGTGGGCCTGCTGCTCTACGGCACCCACGGCCGCTGGGGCCAGCCGTTCCAGGGCGGCACGCTGTGCGTGCGCACCCCGGTGCGCCGCAGCAGCCCCGTTTCCTCCCAGGGCTCGCCCCTGCCGGCCCAGGACTGCTCGGGCGTGTACCAGCTCGACATGAACGCCTTCGCCCACGGCCTCCTGGGGGGCAATCCCGATCCCCTGCTCCTGACCCTCGGCACGGTGGTGGACGCGCAATGGTGGGGCCGCGATCCCGGCTTCCCGGCCCTGACGGCCTCGACGCTTTCGGCCGGGCTGGAGTACGAGCTCTGACCCGCCCGGGTCACTCCGACCTGGTGGGCCCGCCTTAGGGACGGGACGCGGCTCCGTCGGCCGCGACCTCACAGCGCTCGACGAAGGCCGCCGCGACCACGTCGCCCATGACGTTGACCACCGTGCGGCCCATGTCCAGCAGGCGATCGACGCCCAAGATGATGGCGATGCCGTCCGGCGGCACGCCCACCTGGGCCATGATCGTCATCAAGAGCGGCAGCGAGCCCCCGGGCACGCCCGCGGCTCCCACGGCCGAGATCACCGCCAGGAGCACCACCATGATCTGCTCGCCGATCTCCAGTTGGACGCCGAACACCTGGGCCACGAACAGCACCACCGCCCCCTCGAAGAGCGCCGTGCCGTTCATGTTGATCGTGGCCCCGAGCGGCAGCACGAAACCCGCCACGCCGGGCCGTACTCCCAGGCTCTCCTTGGTGACCCGCAGGCTGGTGGGCAGGGTCGCGTTGGAGGAGCTGGTCGAGAAGGCCGTGGCCATGATCGGCACGCACTTCCTGAGGAACGCCAGCGGCGGCGTGCGCACCAGGAGGCGCAGCACGAGCGGGTAGAACAGGAACAGCTGGACCAGGTAACCCGCGACCACGAGGCCCAGGTAGAAGGAGAGCTTCGACAGGAGCGAGAGGCCGAACTTCGAGGTGACCGTGAAGATCAGGCAGAACACCGCCAGGGGCGCGAGCTTCATGGCGAAGCCCACGATCCCCACCATGGCCTCGGCCAGGGTCGAGAGCCAGCCCAGCATGGCGCGGCGTCGATCCTCGGCGATCTGCGTCAGGGCCACGCCGAAGAGCAGGGAGAACACGATCAGGGGGCAGCATGTCCCCCAGGCGCGAGGGCACCTTGCCCAGTTCGCTCGCCTTGGTGGGCTGTCCGCCCACGACCGCCGAGAGCACGTTCTTCGGCAGGAACATGTCGAGGATCTTGTCCGACAACTCCTTGGTGGTCTTGGCTTCGCCCGAGGCCGCCACGGCGCCCTTCTCGCCGGCCTCGCCGCCGTACTGGCGCATCAATTCCTGGCGCGTCGCCTCGTCGAAGCCCTCGCCGGGCTTGAACGTGTTCAAGAGGCTGATCCCCAGCACCGCCGACACGGCCGTGGTCGCCAGGAACATGCCCATGGTGCGACTGCCGATGGCGCCGAGCTTCTTCAGGTTCGGCAGCTCGCCCACGCCGGTGGCCAGGGAGGCGAACACCAGCGGCATGACCACCAGCATCAGGCCCCGCAGAAAGACCTGCCCGATCGGATAGCAGACGCCGTCGGAAAACCGGTTCAGCCACGCGCGGCCGACCTCCGAGTCCCCCACCCAGGCATTGGCGAGGGCGCCGCACACCGCTCCGCCGAGCAGTCCCAGCAGGATCGTCCAGTGCGCTGCGCCGCGTGCGGGGGTGCCCATGGGCGGCGGATGATAGCCTGGAAGGCCGAGGATCGAGCCGGGCTTCAAAGGGACCCGTGGGGTTTTGCCGCGCGCTCGCCGCGCGCCTCAGTTCACGGGCAGAAATCCGCCTGCAGGCCGTTCGACACGTTGAACAGGGCTCCGCCTCCCAGGTTGTCGCGGTACCAGTACTGGAAGTACCAGGTGGAGCCGGGCAGGATCTGGCCCGGCCCGCTGGAGGCCGGCGGCAGCGTGAAATCCACGGCGCGCGCGGCCACGCCGCCGACGGAAGCCCCACCGGGATTCAAGCGCACGATCGGGCTCCCGATGCAGCGCAGGCCGTTGCCCAGCGGAGCGCTGGCCGTGGTGGGCCCGTAGAGGAACAGGCCGGCGCTCTGCAGCGGCAGGCCGCTGCAGGAGAGGCCGAAGTTGTTGAGCCGGTGGCTGGTGCTGCCGGTGCTCGCGATCAGCGCACCGGGTCCCGCCGAATTCGGCGCGGCGCTGCAGTAGGTCTGGGTGCCGCAGGTGCCCGAGTTTCCCAGGGTCCCGTCGCTGTTGACGTTCTGGGCGTAGGTGTCGGAAAAGTCCGCCCGCCCGTCGCCCCAGACCAGCCGCGCCACGGCCGCGCCGTCGACGGCGGCCGCCAGGCGGAACTTGGGCGAGGGCGCGCTGGACACGACCAGCGGAGCGGGCGACCAGACCGAGGCGCCGCTGCCGTCGACGCGGAATCCCAGGATCTCCAGGTTCTGGGAACTCGGCGCGGCTTGGTTCTGGCAGAAGACCAGGGCCCCCGTGCCGAAGGCCAGACAGCGAATGAAGGACTTCTGGCGGTTGTCGATGGGAATCAGGTCCACGGCGCTGTTCCCCCACAGCAGGGTTCCCGCGGCGGAAATGCGCTGCACCGAGAGGCTCCACAGGGACTGGGCCGGATTGCGCTTGCCGAAGCCCACCACGAGATCGCCGCTGCCGGGGAGCACCGCGAGGCCGGGATCGAGCTCGATCGTGTTGGGGTCGTTGCACACCGACACGCCGTTGTGCGGGAACACCTCGCTGCCCAGGGCGTCGACGCGCTGCACCAGCACGTCGAAGGTGTTGCCCACCGCCCGGTGCCAGGCGTAGGCCGCGCCGCCGCTGCCGTCGGGGAGGATCTGCGGCAGGTGCGCGATCGGCACGGCGCCCGCGTCGTAGACCGCGATCGGCACGCCGGCATTCCACAACGGATTGCCCAGGGAATCGAACTTCATGGTCCGCACGTGGCGCGGGCTGGCGAAGCTCGAGATGTCGCGCACCCACGAGACGATGAACGCGCCCGCGTGGGAGGGAACCACGCCGCAGAAGCCGGGCTTCTCGGTGCCCTGGCCGAGGATCGAGAACCCGTCGGCCGCGTACAGCGGATTGCCGGCGCCGTCGAGGCGCTGCACACGAATGGCGCCGGGACCCGCCGTGGGCGAGTAGGACCAGGCGATCACGAAGCTGCCGTCCTCCATCCGCGAGCAGACCGGATCGGCCTCGAAGGCGACGTTGTTGGAAAGCGCGATGCCGTTCGCGCCCCACAACTGCGCGCCGGCGGCGTCCACCCGGTAGGCGTAGACGTCCAGGTCGCCCCCCGCGCGAACATCGGTGAAGGCGAGCACGCAGCCGCCCGCGCCGTCGGAGATCAGGTCCCAGCCCACGAGGGAGGTGCTTTGGGGCTGGTTCGAGACCAGCAGTCCGCCGTGGGGGAAGGTCTCGACGCCCTGGGAATCGAGACGCTGCACGTAGACCGCGTAGGAGCCGCCGCGGGGGTCGAACCAACCGAACCAGGTCGAGCCGTCGCCGCTTGCGGCGATCTTCGGCACGGCCTGGTCCCCCGCGAAGTCGGCAAGGGCCAAATTGACCGCCGGATTCGAGGGCCACTGGGCGGCGGCCAGGGGAGAGAGGACGAGCGACGAGAGGACGACGGCGGCGGAGCGAAGGTGCATCCAGTCCTTATACCCGGGGGCCGACTTCCCGGGGGCTCGAGCCCTCTGCCGGACCCCCGGACCCCCGGAAACCGGCACGCGGGCGGAGATAGAGGTTGGCGGCGATCTCGATCCGGGAGGCTTGGACTCACAGGCGACGAAAGGGAGACCATCGTGGAACGGGCGAAGCACGAGAGACAGGCGACGGGGCCAGGCACCGGGATGCTCGTGGGACTCATGGGAATCTCCGCGCTGCTGGGGGGCGGGTTCGCACTGCTCTTCCAAGACTGGTTCACGGGAATCGGGCCCGCGAGGGCCGCCGAGGAGCAGGAAGTCGGAGGGCTTTCCGTGTCCTCCGACGGGGACCTCCTCCGGGCGCTGCGGGAGCTCGCAGGTGAGCTGCGCGCCTCACGGGAAATCCACGCTGGCACGCCGGCCGCCGCGGTGGGATTCTCGGAGCGCAGCATGGTGGCGCCCTCCCGTGAGAGCGTGCTTATGGAACTCACGCTCGCGGTGCGCCAGTTGCAAGAGGCCCTGCAGGCCTCGGCCGAGTCCGCCATGGTGACCCAGGCCGGCGGCCGTGGATCTGCCGCGCCGCTGCGCTTGCCGCGCGACGGACGGCGCAGCTACCTGGCACCGCTGACGCCGCCGCCGGGGACGTCCGACGAGGACTCGGAGGTGGATCCCGCGGACGTCTACACGCGCGAGCATCTGTTTTGGAGTGAGCAGCAGGTGCTCGACCGTTACGGCATGCCCGACCGTGTCTCCAGCGAGGGCGATGGCGAGCTGCGCTGGCTCTATGACGACCCAGCCCAGGACCCCACGCGCTCGTTCGGTGTGGGGTTCTTCGAGGGGCGCGTGATTCACGTGGGTCCCCTGTAGGCCCCCACGGCCCGGTGCGCGGGCCCGGGAGGACCCTGGCGGGCCCCAGGCCCGCGCCCGGCAGTTGGGGTAGGCTTCTCCCGCATGGCTGACTGGCTGCGGACGATCTACGACGCCCTGGGCACCGGCGTGGGCTGGGTGTTCAGCAAGACCTGGCTGCCGCCCAAGGACTTCGACCTCTGGACCTGGCTGGTCGTGCCCGGCGGCGGTTACGGATGCGTGTTGATCGCCTTCGGACTGGCGGAACTGGTCTTTCCCCAGCAGAAGCGGCCCTGGAACCGCGCCACGCTGCTCAGCAGCACCTACATCCTGTTCACGGGCAAGCTCGGACTCTATGTCCTGCTGGTGACCCCCTCTTCCGCAAGGCCTGGCTGCACTGGGATCTCCCGTCGCTGCACCTGGACCAGACGTTGCCCCTGTGGGCGTACATCCCGCTGACGCTGCTGGTGGTGACCTTCACGGGCTATTGGGCCCATCGCCTGATGCACCGCATCCCGCTCTTGTGGCACGTGCACAAGATCCATCACTCGGCGACCAATCTGAATTGGAGCTCCATCTACCATCGCCACGTGCTCGAGCTCGCGCTCCACACGCCGTTCCACCTGACGGCGGTGCTGCTGCTGGGCACGGACCTCGTGGCGCCCTTCGGCATCGTGTTCATGTTCATCGACGTGCTGGGCCATTCCAACGCGCGCCTCGATCTGGGACGGCTCGCCTACGTGATCTCGACGCCCCAGGCCCACCGCATCCACCATTCCATGGAGCCGCGGCACTTCGACCGCAACTTCAGCAACACGTTCATGTGGTGGGACCACGTGTTCGGCACGTTCTGCTACGACCCGCGGGATCTTCCGACGCGCTACGGGGTCGACGAGCCGATCCCCACGAGCTTCCTGGCCCAGCAGGCGCTGCCTTTCCGCTGGATCGCCCGCGACCTGTGGGCCGGGATCCGCAAGGGCCTGCGGCCGGCGCGCCTCTCCTAGCCGCCCGCCCCCCCGCGATTGCCGTGGGCGACGCGGGCGCGCCGAAGCAAGCTCGGCCGCGGTGGTCTTCCTTGGCAAGGCACTAGTCGCGGAGCCGGGCCCACTGGGGCCAGTGCTCGCGGGGAGCCTCGAGCACCAGGGGGGCCTGGGTGGTCGGGTGCACGAGTTCGAGACGCAGGGCGAACAGGGCCAGATTGCCGTCCTCCAGGGGCGCGCGGGCGCCGTACTTGAGGTCGCCCGCCAGGGGCGCGCCCAGGGTGCGCGCGGCCAGCCGCAGTTGGTGCGAGCGGCCCGTTTCCGGCCGGAACTCGAACAGGGTCTTGCCCCCAGACACGCCGAGCACGCGCCAGCGGGTGCGCGCCTCCTTGGCCCCGGGAACTCCGGCGTCCACTACGCTCGACACGTTGCGCGCCTCGTCCTTCAAGAGCCACTGCTCCAGCAGGCCCTCGCGTCCGCCCGTGAGGCCCTCCCCCAGCCCCAGGTACGTCTTGCGCGCCCTCCCGGAGCGGAACTGCTCGGAGAGGCGCGAGGCGGCCTTGCTGGTGCGCGCGAACACGAGCACGCCGCCCACCGGGCGATCGAGTCGGTGCACCACGCCCAGAAACACGGCGCCGGGCTTGCGGTGGCGGTGCTTGACGTAGTCCTTGGCCGCGTCGAGGGCGCTCTCGTCCCGGCTGTCGTCGGGCACGCTGGGAACGCCCGCGGGCTTCAGCAGCGCCAGCACGTGGTTGTCGTCGTGGAGAATCGCCCAGGCCGCCATGGCGCGGGACCCTAGGGTTCCTGGTCCAACTCGAAGCCGCGGACGAAGCGCGCGCAGAACCCCGCGGGCAGGAAGCGCGCCGGGCCCGCGGGGCGCTCCTCGGGCAACGCCAGCTCGTCCGCCACGGCGCGCCCGCCCTCGAATTCCGCCAGCAAGTTGGAGAAGGCGAGCGGCGAGAACCCGATGGCGTAGGTGGAGAGCACCAGGAACGCGCGCTGGTCCAGGAGCTCGCGGCAGGCCTCCATCAGGGGAGCGATGTGCTCCTCGAACTGCCACACCTCGCCCTTGGGCCCGCGCCCGTAGTGGGGCGGATCCACCAGGATCCCGGCGTAGCGCGCCTTGCGCCGCACCTCGCGGCGCGCGAAGGCCAGGGCGTCGTCGAGCACGAGGCGAATCGGCGCCGCGGAGAGTCCGCTCTCCTTTTGGTTCTCGCCGAACCAGGAAAGCGAGGTCTTGGAGGCGTCCACGTGGGTCACGGCGAAGCCCGCCCGGAGCGCCACCAGGCTCGAGACGCCGGTGTAGCCGAACAGGTTGAGCAGCCGAGGCTGCTCGGTGCCGAGCCGCGGCGCGGCTCGCTGGAGGAAATCCCAGTTGGCGGCCTGCTCGGGAAAGAGGCCCACGTGCTTGAAGGGCGTGGGCTCGATCCAGAACCGCACGCCGCCAAAACCCATCGACCAGCGGGGCGCAGGCGCGCGCGCCAGGGGGTTGGAGCCCCGGGCGCGCCAGGACCCGCGCTTTCCGCCGCTCTCGGGGTCGCGCTCGAAGCTCAGGTCGGCCCGCTCCCACTCGGCGGAGCTGCGATGGGGCCGCCACAGGGCCTGGGGGTCGGGCCGGCGCAGAACCAGGGCGCCGAAGCGTTCGAGCTTCTCCCCGCCGCCGGAATCCAGCAGCGCGTACTCGGGGAACTCCGGATGGCGGAACATGCCCGCGGCACGGTATCGAGGAAGCGCCTCGGGATCGAGGGAGCACGGCGCGCCGCCGGCCCCTGGCGCCCGGGTCGCCGATGGTCCATTCTCTGCTCGATGCACACCGCGAGGCCCCTGCGCGTCGGCGCCGTGCCCTACCTCGTGGGCCGGCCCCTGGTGGACGGCCTCGAGCGCGAGCCCGGCTTCGAGCTCCAGTTCGCCGTTCCGGCGCGCCTGGTGGAGCAGTTGCGCGCGGGCGAACTGGACGTGGCCCTGGTCAGTTCCATCGAGCTCTTCCGCCGCCCGGGCTACGGCTACCTGGCGGGCTCGGCCATCGCGGGGCAGGGCTTCGTGGCCAGCGTGCAGGTCTTCCTCCGCAAACCCGTGGACCAGATCGAGAGTCTGGCCCTGGACCCGGCGAGCCGCACGGCCCAGGCCCTGTCCCAGGTGATGCTGGCCCGCCGGGCCGCGAGCTTCGGCCGCACTCCGCCGCGGGCCTTCGAACCGCCCCGGGGGTCGCCCGAAGCGGCACAGGCCGACGCCTGGCTCGCCATCGGGGACCCGGCCCTGGTGCGCTCGCTCTCCCCCGATGCGCCGCCCTGGTTCAATCCCTCGGAGGCCTGGAGCACCGCCTTCGGCCTGCCCTTCGTGTTCGCGGCCTGGGTCGTGCGCGAGGGGCTCGAGCTCTCCGACGGGCAATTGAAGGCCTTCGCCGGCGCGCGCCTGCGGGGCACGGCCCCCGCTGCCCTGGAGGCCCTGGCGGCCGAGGGCGCGCGGCGCTGGAACCTGCCGCTGGAAAGCTGCCGGCGCTACCTGGCCGAGGAGTGCCGCTATGATCCGGGCCGCGAGCTGGCGCCCGCCCTGCTCCGCTTCCGCGACGAAGCGGCGCGCCTCTCCCTGGCCGACCCGGCCCTGGAGCCGCGGATCCTGGGCGCCTGACTCCACCCGATGCCCAAGTTGATCGACAGTCCGTTCTGCCCCCATTGCCGGGCCAAGCTGCCGGAGCCCAAGCCCCGGGCCTGCCCGGCCTGCGCGGGCTCCCTGAACCAGCGCTTCCTCAAGATCGGCTGCCTGACCTCGGCTCCACCGCTGCTGCTCCTGGCCGCGGGCGCCTGGGTGGTCTGGCAGCGGCTGGTGTAGGGCGCGCCTCGGGCTATCCTGCCTGGGATGGCGGGCAGCGTTGCGATCGCGGAGGAACGGATCGCACCAGGCCTTGGAGCGCCGACGCGCCGCCCCGCGCGGGGCCCGGGGTCCATGGTGTCCGCGGTGCCCAGGGGGCCCGGGTTCCTGGGCCTCTTCCTGCTGCTGCTCTCCCTGTGCGCCGGCTGTGACCGGGAACCGCGGCGGCCCAACCTCCTGGTGATCAGCATCGACACGCTGCGCGCCGACCACCTGGGCGCCTACGGCTACGGCCGCGACACCTCGCCCGCCATCGACGCCGTGGCACGGGGAGGCGCCGTGTTCTTGAACGCCTGGTCCACCACCAGTTGGACGCTGCCCTCCCACGTCTCGATGCTGACGGGCCTGCCCATCAGCGCCCACGCCCAGTGCGACTTCGACATGGAAGCGACCCAGGCCGTGGAGAGCCACAGGCCCCGGGGGCGCTTCGTCTCCGAGGACCTGGCCATGGCGGGCTACGACACCGCCGGCTTCTACTCCTGCGTGTACCTGGAGCCCGCCTGCGGCTTCGGACCGGGATTCGAGACCTGGGAGCGCGCCTACCACTCCTTCAAGACCGAACCGGGCATCGCCGAGCGCTGGAAGGCGGCCCGCGAGAGCGGCGACGAGGGGGCCATGCGGCGCATCGCGGCCGAGCGGCCCGAACTGTTCGACCTGGAGATCCCCACGGCGCCCGCGGCCGTGGACGGCGCCCTCGGCTGGCTCGACCGGCGCGGGAAGGATGCGGACCCGTTCTTCCTGTTCCTGCACGTCTACGACGTGCACACGCCCTACACGCCCCCCGCGCCCTTCGACCGGAGCTTCGATCCCGACTACGCCGGGACCATCGACGGACGCCGGCTCGGGGGCTCCGATTCGCCGGTCCGGGCCGACATGGACCCCCGGGATCTGGCCCACGTGATCGCGCTCTACGACGGCGAGATCGCCGCCGTGGACCGGGAGCTCTCGCGCCTGTTCGCCGAGCTGGAGCGCCGGGGCCTGTCCCAGGAGACCCTGGTGGTGATCACGTCCGACCACGGGGAGGAGTTCTTCGAGCACGGGGCCAAGCTCCACGGCGGCCACCTCTACCGGGAGACCCTGCAGGTGCCCCTGATCGTCGTCTGGCCCGGAAAAATCCCGGCGGGCGTGCGGCGCTCGGAGTGCACCGGACTGATCGACCTCGTGCCGACGCTGCGGGCCGCCGCGGGACTGGCCCCCGACCCGATCCTGCCCGGCATCGACCTTTCGGCCGTGGCCCAGGGCAAGTGGACCGGCCCGGCGCGGACCCTGACGGCCTCCCTCGTGATCCGCCGCGGCGTGAGCGAGCCCCAGTGGCTGTCCTCGATCGTGGACAATCGCGAGCAGACGATCATCCACCGGCCCGGCGCGCCGGACTGGCACGCCGAGCGCTTCGACCTGGTGGCGAATCCCCGCGAACTCTCGCCCCCCGAGGTGATCGACCCCGAACACCCCGATGCGGCGGCCCTGGAGGCGAGACTGGGGACGGTGCGCGCCCACCTGCGCGGCCTGCGGGAGGCGGCTCCGCGCCGCGAGGTCCAGGGCTTGCCCCTGGAGGACGTGGAGCGCGCGCGGCTGGAACAGCTGGGCTACGGGGGCTCCGCCCGCGACGGACAGCACGGCGGCGAGGCCCTGTGCTTCGACGGCTGCATCTGGCATCCCTAGTTGTCGCCGCCGCGAGCCGGCTCGGGTGATCGGCCGGGATCCGCGGACCGCGGAGCTTGATTCCGCCACCGGCGGCGGTTCACTAGGGCGGACAGCTCCCATGCACGACACCACCGCCAGCCTGTTTCCGGATCAAGCGCCCTCCCCGGCGTCCCCCGCCGTGAAGTCCCCCAAGCCGCCCAAGGGGCCCAAAGCCGCCCCCAGGGGCGACGGTGGGGTCCCCAAGCATCCCCCGCCCGCTCCCTCCTCCGAACCGGATGCGGCGGACGCCGAGGCGGGGGAAACCTCCCGCGACCGCGGGAGGGACCCCTCGGCGCCCGCCGGACGGCGCTCCACCGCCCAGGAAATGGCCACGCGCCAGAGGGAAATCTCGGTCAGCGAGTTCTTCACGAAGAACCGCCACCTGCTGGGATTCGACTCGCCGCTCAAGGCGCTCCTGACCGCCGTCAAGGAAGCCGTGGACAACTCCCTCGACGCCTGCGAGGAGGCCGGAATCCTGCCCGAGGTGTGGGTCGAGATCACCCCCACCGGCAACGACCAGTACCGCATGGCCGTGGAGGACAACGGCCCGGGCATCGTCTCCGAGCAGGTGGGCAAGGTCTTCGGGAAGCTGCTCTACGGCTCCAAGTTCCACAAACTCGCCCAATCCCGCGGCCAGCAGGGCATCGGCATCAGCGCGGCCGGCATGTACGGCCAACTGACGACCGGCAAGCCGGTGGTGATCCGCTCGCGCACCGGCAAGAAGGCCGAGGCCCACGAATTCGTGATGTCCATCGACACGGCCAACAACCGGCCCGACATCCACGAGAAGAACGTCATCGCCTGGGAGCGCGACGAGAAGCCCAAGGAGCACGGCACGCGGGTCGAAATCGAGATGGAGGCCAAGTACCAGAAGGGCCTGCGCTCGGTGGACATGTTCCTGAAGCAGACGGCGATCGCCAATCCGCACCTCACGCTGCACTACAAGGACCCCACGGTGGGCACGGAGGGCGGATCCGAGCCCGTGACCTACGAGCGCAGCTCGAAGACCCTGCCGCCCCAGGCGGAGGAGATCAAGCCGCACCCCCACGGCGTCGAGCTCGGCATGCTGATCGCGATGCTCAAGGACACCAGCTCGCGCACCCTGTCGGGCTTCCTGCAGGAGGAATTCTGCCGCGTGGGCCCCAAGGTGGCCGAGGACATTTGCAAGACGGCCAAGCTCTCCAGCAAGGCCTACCCCACGCGCATCGCCCGCGAGGAGGCCGCGGCCCTGCACGCCGCGATCCAGGCCGCGCGCATCATGGCGCCGCCGACCACCTGCATCTCCCCCATCGGCGAGGACCTGGTCACGTCGGGGCTCAAGAAGGAAATCGAAGCCGACTTCTACGTGGCCTGTTCTCGACCGCCCGCGGTCTACCGCGGCAACCCCTTCGCCGTCGAAGTGGGCATCGCCTACGGCAAGCCCGGCGGCGTGGGCCTGGAGGTGACCGAGGAAGGCCGCATCCAGAAGCGCAAGGCCACGGTGACCACCGAGGACCTGGTGGGCAACTCCGACGAGCCCATCCGCATCCTGCGCTTCGCCAACCGCGTGCCCCTGCTGCACCAGCAGGCGGCCTGCGGCATCACGCGCGCCGTGATCGCCACCAACTGGAAGTCCTACGGCCTGCAGCAACCCAGGGGCGCGCTCCCCCTGGGCCCCTGCGCCGTGCTGGTCCACATCGCCTCGGCCTGGGTGCCCTTCACCTCGGAATCCAAGGAGGCCATCGCGGGCTACGAGGAGATCCAGAAGGAGATCCGCCTGGGCCTGCAGGAATGCGGCCGCAAGCTCGGCACGTACATCCGCAAGGGCAAGCGCCTGCAGAGCGAGTTCAACAAGCGCTCCTACATCGAGAAGTACATCCCGCACATCGGCATCGCCCTGCAGGAGATCCTCGATCTCTCCAACGAGGAGCGCGACCAGACCGTGAACACCCTCGACGACGTGCTGCAGAAGAGCCGGAAGTTCTGAAATGGCCAAGGACAAGAAGAAGCCCGACCCGGCCCCCAGGAAGGCGCGCGAACTGACGCGCGAGGACGTCAAGACGCTGGAGCTGATCCGCAGCACGGCGGATCGCGTCAAGGTGCGGATCCTGAAACGCGACCTGCCGGAATTGAAGTTCCCCGCCCGCTCGCTGGGCAACGTCAAGTACGACGCCAAGATCGGCTACTTCGAGCTGGGCAAGGGCCAGACGCAGCGCACGCTCTCGGTCAACACCGTCAAGAGCTTCGCCCAGACGCTGAGGCTGATGTCGATCAGCAAGGAAATGGTCGAGAACGACGACCATGCCACCAAGCGGGAGGCCTACTACGTCTCCAAGAACTGGGGCGAGTGCAAGTTCGCCGAGCAGCCCGAGTCCGACGCGGTCATGGACGACATCGAGGCCCTGGCGAGCCTCGAGGGCCTGTCGCGGGAGCAGCTGCGCTACCGCCCCGAGGAGCACGGCGGCCGCGTGGCCGGCAACCTGGTGGTGATCGACAGGGACCGCGAGACCCAGGCTCCGCTGGAGATCGACTGCCGCAAGTTCGGTTCGGGCGCCTACTCGATCCCCTCCGACTGCGAGCGCCTGCAGTTCCGCACCGACGCCAAGTTCATCCTGGCCATTGAAACCGGAGGCATGTGGGAACGCCTGAACGAGCACAAGTTCTGGCAGACCAACGACTGCATCCTGGTGTCCACCGAGGGCGTGCCCTCGCGCGCCTGCCGCCGCTTCGTGCGGCGCCTCGCGGACGACAAGAAGATCCCGGTGTATGCCTTCGTCGACTGCGACCCCTACGGCATCGCGAACATCTACCGCACGTTGAAAGTGGGCTCGGGCAATGCGGCCCACATCAACAAGTTCTTCTGCGTGCCCCAGGCGCGCTACCTGGGCCTGACGCCCCAGGACATCATCGACTTCAAGCTGGAGGACGCCACCCACGTGCTCCAGGAGGTGGACGTCAAGCGCGCCAAGGATGCGCTCAAGAACGACCCGTTCTTCATGGCCCACAAGCCGTGGATCAAGGCGATCGAGCAGCTCCTGAAGATGGGAGTGCGCGCCGAGCAGCAGGCCCTGGCGAAGTGGGGACTCAACTTCGTGCTGGAGGAGTACCTGCCCAGGAAGCTCGCCAAGACGAAGGAGTTCCTGCCCTAGCCGGTCCCAGGGCCTCGGCCCGCCAGGCCTCTGCGGTGCACGCGGCCCCCGAACACGGCGTTGCAGCACGCGCCAACGCGCGCGGGTTGTGCACCCACTGCCGCCGTTTCGGACCCGCCCACTCTCGGGAACGGGCCTCGCACGGGGCCTCAGAGGCCGCTACCCTGCGGATCGAATGGGCTCCCCCCGCAGCGGACTCTCCCGACCCTGGCTCGTGCTGGCGGTTCTTTCCGGCGCCGGTCTCGGCATCGGAGCTTTCACGGTGGACTACGCGGGCGCCACCTCCTACCTGAGCCGCGACCCGCGGGCCTGCGTCAACTGCCACATCATGCAGTCGGAGTACGACGGCTGGCAGAAGGCCTCCCATCACACGGTGGCGGCCTGCGTCGACTGCCACCTGCCGCCCCACGGTCTGGAAAAGTGGCTCGCCAAGTCGGACAACGGCTGGCGCCACAGCAAGGCCTTCACGCTGCAGGACTTCGTCGAGCCCATCCGCATGACCCCGGGCAACGCCGCGATCCTGCAGGCCAATTGCGTGCGCTGCCACGGCGACTTCGTGCACGACCTGATCGTCGGCCAGGAGGATCCGCGGCGCGAAATCACCTGCGTGCACTGCCACCGCGACGTGGGCCACGGACCGCGGGCCTCCCTGGGCGGCCGAATGCTGGAATCGGAAGGGAACTTGGAACTGAAATGAACAAGCAACTCGCCACCGTCTCCAGGGGTCCTGCTTCGACGCTGCGGGGCCGCGCCCCCACCGCCTTCATCGGCGTGCTCGTGCTGGTGGCCCTGGCCACCGCCGGCGTCACGGCGCTCTTGGTCAACATCTTCGAGCGCAAGTCCGAGGCCCGCGCTCCCTACGTGCTGCTGCAGCCGGTGGGCGAGGACGACACCGATCCCGCCAAGTGGGGCGTCAACTGGCCCAAGCAATACGACGGCTACAAGCGCACCGCGCTCACCACGCGCACGCGCTTCGGCGGTCACGGCGGCAGCGAGGCCATGCCGGCCGAGAAGATCGAGCGCGATCCCTGGCTCAAGCGCATGTTCCTGGGCTACGCCTTCTCGATCGACTACCGCGACCGGCGCGGCCACGCCTACATGCTGGCCGACCAGGAGGCCACCGAACGGCTCAGCAAGCCCCAATCGGGCTCGTGCCTGCATTGCCACGCGTCGATCATGCCGCTCTACCGTTCCCTGGGCGACGGGGACGCCATGCGGGGCTTCGAAGCCTCGCGCACGCTGTCCTATCAGGACGCCAGCGCCAAGCTGCACGATCTCGGCCACGCCCATCCGGTCTCCTGCGTCGATTGCCACACGCCGAACACCATGGAGCTGCGGGTCACGCGGCCCGGCTTCGTGCTGGGGATCCAGGCCCTGGCGGCCTCGGATGCGCCGGTGCCCCACCTGCCGAGCATCGAGGAGTGGCGCGCGGGCAAGCGCGAGCGGCCCTACGACCCCAACACGGACGCACGCCGCGGCGAGATGCGCTCCTTCGTCTGCGGCCAGTGCCACGTCGAGTACTACTGCGGCCCCAAGAGCACGCTGACGTTCCCCTGGGGCAAGGGCCTGCGCGTGGAGGACGTCGAGGCGTTCTGGACCGACTTCAAGTTCCCGGACGGCGGCGCGTTCTTTGACTACAAGCACGCCGAGACGGGCGCGCCGATCCTCAAGGCCCAGCACCCGGAGTTCGAGCTTTGGAGCCAGGGCATTCACGCGCGCAGCGGCGTCTCCTGCGCCGACTGCCACATGCCCTACATGCGCGACGGCGCCACCAAGGTCAGCGACCACTGGGTCAGGAGCCCGCTCCTGCAGGTGAACCGCTCCTGCCAGACCTGCCACTCCGCCTCGGAGACGGAATTGGCGGCCCGCGTGGATTCGATCCAGGAGAAGAACCAGGAGCTCCTGCAGCGCGCCGCCGCCGCGTTGATGGACCAGCTCGACGCCATCGCCGCGGCCAGGCAGGCGGGCGCGAGCGAAGAGCAACTGGCCCCCGCCCTCGCGCTGCAGACCAAGGCCCAGTGGCGCATCGACTTCATCGCCGCCGAGAACTCCATGGGCTTCCACGCGCCCCAGGAGGCGGCGCGCATCCTCGGCCTTGCGGCGGACTACGCCCGCCAGGGCCAGATCGCCGCCATGAAGTGGAACGCCGCGGCGAAGTGAGGCCCGCGACTAGCCGCCGAACTTGCCCGGCGGCGGCTGCCAGAGTTCGATCTTGTTGCCTTCGGGGTCGATCACCCAGCCGAACTTGCCGTACTCGGAATCCTGCACCTTGTCTTCCACCCGGCAGCCCTCCTGGCGCAGCAGCGCCAGGAGTCCGTGCAAGTCGTCGACGCGGTAGTTGACCATGAACGGGGCCTGGCTCGGGGCGAAGTAGTTCGAGGAGGCGGGGAAGACGCTCCAGACCGTGGCGCCCTCCGGCTCGGGCCGCTCGGGCGTGTGCCAGCGGAACACCACGCCGCCCCATCCCTGGATGTCGAGCCCCAGGTGGCGCTTGTACCAGGCCTTCATGGCCTCGGGGTCCTGGGCCTTGATGAAGATGCCGCCGATGCCTGTGACTCGATTCATGGGTGCTCCTTGGGGCGCTGGACTCTACAGCGCGCACGGGGCCCCTGGCCACCCCTCGGCCGGGCGCGCGGGACCGCCGCGGTTCAGCGCATCAGCGTGAACCGCGCGTGCTGCTGGGGCGGACGCTCCTCCGCGGCGCAGGCCTCGACCCGCGCGGGCGGGCCGGGGTTCCTGAGTCGCGCCAGGGCGCTCTCGACCTGGGCCGGCTCGCCTTCGAGCCAGGCCTCCACGCTGCCGTCGGGAAGATTGCGCACCCAACCCACCAGCTCGTGTGCCTGGGCGACACCGCGCACCAGCCTGCGAAAGCCCACGCCCTGGACGCGTCCCGTGATCCGCACCTGCCGGGCCGTGGGGCCCGAGCCGGCGCGCGCTTCCCCGGGTTCACCTGCCTGCATGCCTCCATGGTTCCCTGGAAACGCCGCGGGGGCAAGGCCCCGCCCTGGCGCGCTCAGGCCACGGATTCGCCCGCGGGATGGGCGTCCCGATGCTTCAGGCGGCGCTCGAGGACCAAGAGGATCAGCGGGACCAGCACGGCGCCCACGATGGCCGAAACGCCCAGGGTGTCCATGCCCTCGAGCCTGCCGTCGGCGCGCTCGACGATCACCAAGGACGAGCCCCAGGCCCCCAGGGCCGCGGCCAGGTGCGACACGGACGACTGCAGCGAGGTGTAGCCCGCGCGCTCCGCCGCGGCGGGCACCTTGGACGTCAGCGTCTGGTAGGCCACGCCGCGCACCGAGGTCGTGATCATGTAGGCAATGAACAGCGCGAGCACCGGCACCGCGGGGCTGTAGTGAACGAACCAGGCCCACAGGATCACGGCCAGGCACAGGGTCGCCGCGCCGGACACGCGGGCCGCCCCGTGACGGTCCACCTGCTTGCCGACGAGCCGCATGCCCACGAAGCTGAAGATGCCGCCGAAGAAATACAGCGTCGAAAGCCCTTCCCGCGGGTAGCCCAGGTTGAACTGCAGGTACGTCGAGAGGATCGGCACGATGGCGAAGTTCGAAACCATCAGGACCAGGGTGCTCGAGTACGAGATCAGCACCAGGGGATCGACGAGCAGGCGGGCCGTGGAGCGGCCGCGAGCCCCCGCCGCGGCCTGGTCCAGGTGCGCGCGCAGCGGCGGCATGCAGAACCCCACCAGGATCGCGATCAGAAGCCCCAGGGAGGCCACCACGTAGAAGGGCGATTCCCAGCCGAAACGCTGGGCCAGTTCCAGGGCCAGGGGCACGCCGAAGATGCTCGCCGCGGCGAACATGCCCATCACCGCACCCATGGCGCGGCCGCGGCGCTCGGGGGGCACCACGTCGGAGACGATCGACAGGGCGAGCGACGACGCCGGGCCGCCGAACAGTCCGGCGAGCACGCGGGCCGCCATCAGCGAGCTGAGGCCCGTGGCGAGCGTCGCCGACCAGGTGCCCGCGAAGAGGCCCAGCATGCAGACGATCAGGGCCCGTTTGCGGTCGAAGCGGTCGAGGAACAGGGACCCCGCGAGCCCGGCCAGGGCGCCCGCCGCCGTGTAGGCCGCGCCGATGCTCGGGATCTCGTGCTTGGGAATCTCCAGGGCCGTGGCGAAGTCGGGGCCCAGGGGCATCACGATCATGAAATCGAGCACGTTGATGAACTGCACCGCGCCCACCAGGGCGAGGATCATCGCTTCCGAGCGCACGTGGTATTTCACGGCGCGTGCTCCACGGCGGAGGCCGCGTCGGGCGGCTGCCAGCGCTCCAGCGCGTCGATGAAGCGCTCGCCAAGGCCCGCCTCCAGGCGCGCCTCCCGTTCGATCGACTTGCCGCGCAGCACGAGCGGCGTCAGGGGCGCGGGCAGTTGCTCGACCCAGGACGCGAATTCCAGCGGACCGGCGAAGTGCTCGAACCAGCGCGCGGCAAAGGCCACGTGGCGGCGCTCGTCCAGGCCCACCTGCACCTGCAAGGCGGCGCCTGGCTTGTCCCCCGCGGCGCGGAAGGCGGCGGCCCAGCGCGCGCTGTGGTCCAGATTGGCGCCTTCGAAGCCGATGCCCAGCAGGGCGGTGAACTGGGCCGGCGTGCGCACCCGTGCGACGCGCTGCCAGAACCAGTCGCGCACCGGATGGGCGCCCAGCTCCAGGCCCAGCCCGCGCGCGTGGGCCACGTACAGGCGCGCGTGGCGCGCCTCGTCCAGGCACAGGCGCGCGAGCCCGGCGCGAAATTCCCGCGGCGTCTTTGGAAAGGCCAGGATCGCCCAGGCCATCAGCTCGCCGGCCTGGATCTCGTGGTGGGCGAAGGTCAGGCAGAGCTTGGCGCGGTTTCTGGCGTGCACCAGACTCGCCGCGCTGGGCGTGCGCGCGTGGCGCTGGACGATGCTCCACTGGGCCGGCCGGCCCGGCCCCGCAAGTCGCCGCGGCGGTGCATCGGCTTCGAAGCAGGCCGCAGGGCCCGGCCCCCAGGGGCGGCGGCGGAGGCTCGAGCTTCAGGCGCGCCTCCGTGCCAAGCACGTAGTCCCAGGCCCAGCGCTCCAGCGTGCCGCCCGCCGGCGGCCCTGCTTCCACGGACGGGGCGTCCATGGTCAGTTGCCCAGCACGATGCGCGTCGCGCCGCGCCTCTGGAGGCAGGCGGCCAGACGCTCGCTCAGGGCACCCTGGACGATCAGGGCGCCGTCCTCCACGCGCACGCCGGTGCCGAGTTCGTGGCGCAGCTCCTTGGCGAGCCGCTCGAGCACGGCCTCCGGCGCTTCGATGCCGCGGGCGAAGGTGACGGTTTTTCCCCCGCGGCCGCGGGAGTCGCGCTGGATCACGATGCGCTTCGCGAGGGCCTTGGCGAAGGCCGAATCCGCCTGGGCTCCCGCCGGGGAGGGAGCTCCTTGCCCCGCGGCGGCGCTCGGGAGCGAGGGCAGGCTCCCCGCGAGCTTCGAGAGCGCGGCCAGGGGGCGCGAGCCGAAGTCCGACTTCGGCGGCGGGATGGGTTCCTTGTCCTTCTGGGTCACGGCGGTTTCTGGGGCCCGCGCCGGGGCCCGAGCCCCCTAGGCTAATGTCGCAGGGCCCGCCGCGCGCCAAAATCGGCGCCAGGATCGCCCCGGGACAGGGGCCGAGCGGCGCCGTTGTGGCCGCGCGGATGTGCTGCGACACTGGACCGATGGAGAGCGCGCAGCGGCCCCTGATCCTCCCCGGCCTGCTGCTGGCCGCGTGCGCGATGTGGGCCAGCGTCGCGCACTCCGCTTCACCGGCCGGGGCTTCGGCAACCTCCCAGGCTCCGTCGCTCCCCGCGCCGCCCGCGCGGGCTCCCTCCTTCGCCGCGGGCCTCGCGCCCTTCCTCGAGGCCCACTGCGCCGAGTGCCACGGCGATTCCCATCCCAAGGGCGGGCTCGACCTGGGTCCCTGGCTCGAGGGACCCGCGAACTTCCAGCCCAAGGAACACCAGGGCCCCCTGGAGCGCGTGCGCGAGCGGCTGCTCCTGGGCGAAATGCCGCCCCGGGGCCGCCGACCGCCCCCCACCGGCGACGTGGATCGGGCCCTGGACTGGATCGAGGCCGCCCTGGACCGCACGGCGACGCCGCGGCCCTCCCTGCGGCGGCTCAACGCCACCCAGTACGAGCGCACGGTGCAGGACCTCTTCGGCGTGCACTACGACGCCCGCGGGCAGTTCCCCCCCGACGACGTGGGGCAGCAATTCGACAACGACGCGGCCGTGGCCTCGGCGAGCGAGCTTTCGGTGGAACGCTGGGTGGACGCTGCCCTGGACATCGCCGCACTGGCCCTGCCCTCCCTCGAAGCCTCGACGCGGCGGACCTTCGACGCCGCGGCCCTGGAGTCCGACGGCAAGAGCGTGCGCCGCGAGGACCTGCATGCCATGTACTCGGCCTCCTCGGTCAGCGCGCGCGTGGTGCTTCCGCGGCGGGGACGCTACCGCATCGAGGTTCGCGCCTTCGGCGATCGCGCGGGGGACGAATTGCCCCAGCTCGCCCTGGAGCTGGACGGTCGGGAGGCCGCCCGCCGCGAGGTGCGGGCCGAGCGCAAGAAACCCCAGAAGTTCGACAGCCTCGAACTGACCGCCACCCTCGAGGCGGGCCCCCACGAAGTGGGCGCGCGCTTCGTCAACGACTACTACGACGAGAAGCACCCGGACAAGGGCCGCCAGGACCGCAACGCCTACGTGTCCTCCATCGAGGTCGTGGGCCCCCTCGATCCAGCGCCGGACACGGCGTTCACGCGCTTCGTCGACGGCGAACTGGCCCGGGGCGGATTCGCGAAGACCCTGGCCGCCGTGGGCCTGCGCGTCTGGCGCCGACCGCTCTCGGCGGAGGAATTGGCGCGACTGGAAGCGCTTTCCCACGGGGATTCCGCCCCGGGCGGACGGCCGCGGGCAGGGTCGAGCCCGCACGCGGACACGGCCGCGGAACGGGAGCGCCTGCGCACCGCCCTCGCGGCCCTGCTCGCTTCGCCCAACTTCCTCTACCGCGTCGAAACGCCCGCGCCCGGTGAGGCGCTCACCGACTTCGAACTCGCCACGCGCCTCTCCTATTTCCTGTGGGCCGGCCCGCCGGACGCGGCGCTGCTGCGGGAAGCCGCCGCGGGCCGCCTTGTGGACCCAAAGGTGCTGCTCTCTGAAACGCACCGCATGCTCCTCGACGCGCGAGCCTCGTCCCTGGCCCAGGACTTCGCCGCCCAATGGCTCGGCTGGCGCGCCCTGCGCAGCGCGACGCCCGACCTGCGCACGTTCCCCGAGGCCGACCGCGCCCTGCTGGACTCCATGGTCCGGGAAAGCGAAGCCTTCTTCGAGGCCATGCTGCGCGAGAACCGCCCCCTGGATCAGTTCCTCCGCGCCGACTTCGCCTTCGTCGACGGCCGCCTCGCCAAGCACTACGGCATCCCGGGGGTCGAGGGCCCGGGCCTGCAACGGGTCCACGTGGACGACGGCGAACGCGGCGGACTGCTGCGCCAGGCCTCGCTCCTCGCCGTCACCTCGAACCCCACGCGAACGTCTCCGGTGAAGCGCGGCAAGTGGATCCTGGAAACGCTCCTGGGCAGCTCGGTGCCTCCGCCGCCGCCCGGGGTCGGCGTGCTGGAGGAGGCGGGCGGCGCCGGGGCCGACTTGAGCCTGCGGGAGCGCCTGGAACTCCACCGCTCCCTGCCCGAATGCGCGTCCTGCCACGCGCGCCTCGATCCCCTGGGGTTCGCCCTGGAGGGCTTCGACGCCGTGGGCCGACGCCGCAGCGACGAGGAGGGCCGCCCCCTGGACGCCCGGGGCGTGCTCGCCGACGGCACGCCGGTGGACGGCGTGGAATCCCTGGAGCGGGTGCTCCTGGAATCCGGAGCGTTCCCCAGGGCGCTCGCCCGCGCGCTATTCTCCTACGCCATGGGACGGGCCGCCGAACGCGAGGAGCTGCGCCACCTGGGAAGCGCCGTGGACGCGCTCCCCGCCGAGGCGCGCACGCTGGGGGCCCTGATCGAAATCGTGGTGCGCATGCCCGCCTTCGCGCGCGCGGAGGGAACGCCGTGACGGCCGCCGAAGCGCGCTGGGAAAGCCACGTGGGCTCTTCACGCCGCCAGGTGCTGCGGGGCGCCGGCGCGTTGCTCTGCCTGCCGTGGCTGGAATCCCTCTCCTGGGCCGAGGGCCCGGTGGGCGCGCGGGCGGAATTCCCCCTGCGGCTCCTGTTCCTCTCGACCCCCAACGGCGCCCAGATGGACCGCTGGACGCCGGCCGAGGAGGGCCCGCTCACCGCGCTGCCGCCGACGCTCGAGCCCCTGGCCCCGCACCGCGAGCAACTGCTGGTCCTGAGCGGGCTGACCCACGACAAGGCGCGCGCCAACGGCGACGGTCCGGGCGACCACGCGCGCTCCGCGGCCGCGTTCCTGACCGCGGCCCAACCGCGCAAGACCGCCGGCTCGACCTCGCCGTGGGCGTCTCCGTGGACCAGGTGCTCGCCGCCGCGGTGGGCGGCCGCACGCGCCTCCGCTCGCTCGCCCTGGGCACGGAATCCGGCCGCGCGGGCGGCCAGTGCGACTCGGGCTATGCCTGCGCCTATTCGTCGAACATTTCTTGGAGCGGACCGAGCACGCCGGCGGCCAAGGAGTTGGACCCGCGCAAGGTCTTCGAGCGCCTGTTCCAGGACGGCCCGCCCGGCGAAAGCGACTCGGCCCGCGCCGCGCGCCTCGCTCGACGCAGGAGCCTCCTGGATAGTGTCACCGCCGACGCCCGCGCCCTGGAAGCGCGCCTGGGGGCCGCCGACCGGCGCCGCGTGGACGAGTACCTGACCGGCATTCGAGAACTGGAGCGGCGCATCGAAACCGCCGAGCGCGCGCGCACCCTGGCGCCCGAGGGGGCGACGGAGCCCACGGGCATCCCCGCGGATTTCGGCGAGCACGTGCGCGTCCTGGGCGAGCTGCTCGCGCTGGCCTTCGCCACCGACTCCACGCGCGTGGCGACCTTGATGCTGGGCAACGAGGGCTCGAACCGCGCCTACCCCGAAC
>JADJQU010000012.1 GCA_016712565.1 Planctomycetota bacterium
CGTGGTGCCTGGCACTCTCGGGCGGCTACACCTGCGTCGACAGCTCCAGCGGCGACGTCTCCGGCAATGACGTCGACGAAACCGACACGGGCTTCGGCGCGTTCGTGGCCTACCGCCCCATTCGCTACGCCTCCATCGAGCTGGGCTACCAGGACCTGGGCGAGGAGACCTACACAGACGTTTCGACGCCGCCGTTCGTCTTCGAGGGCGACGTCCGAACCACGGGCCTCCAAGCCTGCGTCGTGGGCCACTACCCCGTCTGGGGTCCGGTCGAGGCCCTCGCCCGGGTCGGCGTGTTCCTCTACGACTCGGAGGACTCTGGCGACACCATCGCGGGCGGAGGGGGGTCCTACTCGGAGAAGGACGACGGAACCGAGTTCACCTACGGCGTCGGCGCGCAGGTCGCGGCCTGGGGTCCGCTCTCCGTGCGGCTCGAATACCAGCGCATCGACGGAATCAAGTTCGACTACTGGCTGAGCTTGATCTGGGGATTCTGAACCAGAGGCGCGGGGCGGCCTCGCCAGCCGCTCGGCTGCCTGGGGTCGAGCGCGGATCCGAGAGGGGGAAGCGCGTGCGGCACGGGCCGGCGCCTGTTGACGGGGCCGTGCCCTGCGTGCTTTCCTGAGCCCTCGGATCACCGCACCGGCCCAGATTCAGCCCGTCGCCATGTCAAGCCCTCCCTCACGAACGACCCCGGCCTCGCCTGCGGGTCCCCGGAGTCATCCGTGCTCGCCCTCCGCGGGCGGGTGGTGCTATTCGCCACGGTGGCCGCCGTGGTCGGCCCAATGAGCCATCCCATGGGCCGTCGCCTTCGGCGGTGTCGACCGGGCGCTCTTGGCGGTGTTCCTGTCCTTCACTGCGGTCGCGGCCTCGTTCTTCGTGCCTGGCCGCGTCGTGGAAAACCGCTCGCGAAGGCACTCCGACGCGCGGGCCAACGCCTTCCGCTCCGGCCGCATCATCGGCGCCGCGATGCTCGAAAGGGCCCGCGCTGTTGTGGGACGTGGCCCTGCTGCTCTCCGAGCCGCCGCCTCTACTTCATCCCGTGGCGATCCTGGTGGCGCTGTCGGCCTGCGGGGTGCCCGACGCGCGAAAGCCTTCGAGTCGACCGCGGGGCTTCGGATCCGCGGCGACTGAGGCCGGCGAGGCCCCTCGAAGACGCCCGTGCTCTTGTTCTTCCGCACGTCGTCCAGCCGGAAGGCGCGGCCGTTCATGGCCACGTAGGTTCCCAGGGCAGCGCCTGGGTAAAGGCGAGGGCACTGCCGAGGGTTGTACAACCCGTCCGAGCTGCCGAAAGGTGTAGGGCACCATCGCCCCCTGCAAGGCACGATGGTCTTGGCGGGACCGGTACGCGCCGACCGTCCGCGCGGTGAGTTCCATAGTGTCGGTGCCGTGGGTGATCACGATGCGGTCTTCGCCGGCCCGGCGGCAGGCTTCCAGGACCTGCCCTCGATGGGCCTCAGTATTTCAGGCTGTCGATCAGCATCAGCGTCTCGACCACGACAGACAACCGGCTGCGGCCGAGGCGGCGCAGCATTTTCAGGCGAGGGACTCGCTGGAGTGCAGGCGGCCCCCGAGTTCGAGGTACGCCTTGTCGAAGGTGCCGCCGGTGGCGAGGATGCGCAACGGCGCGGGATCCGCGGAGTCCATGGGCCGCACATCCTCGCAGGGAGCGACGGTCAGGGAAACGGACGCCGGCGGCCACCCCGCCCGTGGCGGTGAAGCGAAGGAGGCGCGCTTCGGCAGCGGACGCACCGAGCTTTGGGGCAGCTCCCCTCCCGCCCCGCGAACGAGGCGGCTGCCGACCCAGGCGGGCCGTGCTGGGAACGGATCCCACGGCACGGATGGCGGCCCGGGTCTCGCGCCTGCAATCCGGCATAAGTCATTTCGGAAAAAGACTAACGGACGTCGTACCGAGGACTCGCCAAGAAGGCGGACAGCCGCCCGCTCCCGGAGAACGACGGGCACCCGATTTCGTCCCAACTTCTCCAGGAGGTTCCATGGCACGACATCTGGCTCCACGCTCCGATTCGGGCACGGGAGATTCTCACCTGCTGCTGACCGCCGCGGGCACGCTCGGAGGTCACCCTGCTCTGGTTCGGCTTGCCGCTCGCCCCTCGCCCGACCTATTCGCGGGCTTTGAGCGAAACCCTCGACAAACCACGGCCGGCAAGGGCGCGCGACGTGTTCTCCGCGAAGGCGACCTGAAGGTCGCCGAGGACCAGACGCCGCAACGCAGCGGAAGGCTTGGGCGGGGAGTGGAGCCAAGCTCGGGCGTCGGGCTGGGCTTTCTGTGGCAGGTTTCCGCCGAGGCTACCCTGGTCCGCGCCCCCGGGTTCCGTGGGCGAAGCCCATGAGCCACCCCCAGAACCCACCCCGTTCGACCGGGGGCCGCCGAAAGTCTCGGAGCCCTCCGTCCTCGACCTGCTCGCCACCCGCATCGGAGAAACGCCGCGCGTGACCCTGCGCGAGGGACTCCGCCGCCGCCTCCTCGCCGGTGATCGACCCCGGCGCCCAGGACCACACGACCGTGCCGGTGGGGCGCAGCAACTACCAGTTCCTGGGCGAGATCGCCCGGGGCGGAATGGGCGTGATCCTCGAGGGTCACGACACCGATCCTGGGCCGCGACGTGGCAGTCAAGGTGTCGACCAGCGCACGGCCAACCGGCCCGAGGTGGTGCAGCCGCTTCGTCGAAGGGGCCCAAATCGGCGGCCAACTGCAGCACCCGGCATCGTGCCCGTCTACGAATTGGGCACGATGAGGACCAGCGTCCCTTCTTCACCATGAAGCTCGTCAAGGGCCGCACCCTGGCGACGCTGCTCACCGAACGCGAATCCCCAGCGCGAATCGCCAACGCCTGATCGCGGTCTTCGAGATCCGGTCTGCCAGACGATGGCCTACGCCCACTCGCGGGGCGTGGTCCACCGCGACCTGAAACCCCGCCAACATCATGGTGGGAGCCTTCCGGGAAGTGCAGGTGCGTGGACTGGGGGCCGGCCAAGGTGCTGGCGCGGGGCAGCACCGCCGACGAGGAAGCGCGCCGAACAGGCCCGCTCGCACCTGACCGTGCTGGAGACCGTGCGCTCAGGCAGGGCTCCGGCAGCCACGGAGTCGATGGTCGGCTCGGTGCTCGGCACGCCGACGTACATGCCGCCGGAACAGGCCTCGGGGCACGTGGACCGACTCGACGAACGCGCGGACGTGTTCGCCCCGGGGCGATCCTGTGCGAGATCTGACCGGGCTGCCGCCCTACACCGGCGAGCGCGACGAGATCACTGACCGCCGCGGCCCTTGCGGATTGCGAGGGCGCCCTCGCGCCTGGACGCCTGCGGCGCGGATCCCGGCTCGTCAGCTGACGCGCCAGTGCCTGACTGCCCGCCGCCGCCGCGCCGCACGGCCTGCACCGGCGTGCTGGCCGATCGCCTGCACAAGTAAATCGTCTCCGTGGAGGGCGCGCCCACGCGGCCCAGGTCGAAAGCGCCGCGGACCAGGTGCGCGTGGAGGAGAGCGCAAGGCTCGCCGCCTGACCGCGGCACTCGGCGCGGCAGTGGTGGCCGTGCTGCTGGTGGGCGGCGGTGGTTGGCTCCTCGGTCAGAGGGCGCACCGCGCGGGAGCACGAGAGTCGGTGCGGATCACCGAGAGGCCGCCCGGGACGCCAAGCTCGCGGCCCGAGGTCGGCGATGCCCTGGCGGAGGCGGCGGAACACCGCGGCGGCGGCCGTTGGGCTCCGGCCCTGGCCGCCGTGGATCGGGCCAGGCCCTGGCCGAGCCCGGGGGCGGCGCCGAATTCGCCACGCGCGTGGAATCCGTCGCCGCCGAACTCAAACGGGAGCAGGCCCGCGCCGAGGACGAAGCCAAGCGCCTCGCCGACAATCGCACGCTGCTCACGGAACTTCTAGGCCCGCGAACCGATCTGGGATTCCGACCGCGACAACCCCGCGCGGCCCAGCGCTTCGTCGAAGTGTTCCACGCCCACGCCTAGGCTCGACCTCGGCACGCCGGAGGACGTGGCCGCCGCGGTCGCCGCCCGTGGACTCGGTTCGAAACCGCCTTGTTCCTCGATTCGTTGACGGCGGCCCGGCGACTGGCACGCGACAAGCGCGGGCACGGCGCGCCCTGGACGTGGCCCCCTGGACCCCGACCCCCTGCGGGCGGACCTGCCGGAAGCCCTCGGGGCGGAAGCCCTCGACGTCCCTGCGGGGCATCGCCGATTCCGGCTTCTCCGACCGGCCCGCGATCACGATCGAACTGCTTAGCGCCGCGCTGCAGCAGCTCGGCGACCGCGAGGCGGCGCCGCGTGTACCGCACCGGCATCGACCGTTACCCCGCGGACTTCGGCCTGCACTACCGCCTGGGACGCCTGCTGACACCGCCGGAACTGGACGGCGGCCTGAGCGACGACCTGCGCGAGGCCGTGGTGAGCTACCGCGCGGCCCTGGCCCTGCGACCCGACAGCACGGTGCTGCGCTACTTCCTCGGCCGCAGCTTCAAGCTCTTCGACTACCCGCGAGCGATCGAGCAGTTCACCATCGCCTTGGGCCAGCGCCCCGGCGACCCGACGTTCCTGTTCCTGGGCCTGAACCACATGAGCGCGGGCCAGCTCGACGAGGCCGAGGCGGCCCTCGGCGGCCTCCTGGACCTCACGACGCCGGACTGGGTCGCCGGCTGGGCCGCGTCGGTTCTCGGCCGCTGCAAGCTAGCTCGCGGGCGCGCGCAGGAGGCCATCGCGCTGTTCGAACGCGCGGTGGCGTCAATCCCGCGCAGGCGCAGTTCAAGGCGGGCTGATCGACGCCGTGCTGGCCTCGGGTTCCGTGGAGGAGCGCGACCGCCTGCTCGAGAGCTCCCTGGCCCAGTATCTCGACAACGCCGAACGCTCAACAACATCGCCTGGGGCCTGGCCTCGACCCCAACGAAGCCATGCGCGATCTGGAGCGGGCCGTGACGCTGGCGCGGCGCTCGATCGAACTCCAACCCACGGACGCCACCTGGAACACGCTGGGCGTGGCGCTGTACTACAGCGGCGATCTCAGCGGCTCCGTCGACGCCCTGCGCGAGTCCGTGCGCCTCCAGGGCGCGGGCAACGTGGTCGATTGGCTGTTTCTCGCCATGGCGCACAAGCGCCTGGGCAACGCCGGAGAAGGCGCGCAGTTGGTACGACCGCGCCCTGGGCCTGATGAACTCTCAAGCGGGCAGGGATCCCGAGGTGGCCCGCTTCCGCGCCGAGGCCGACCGGCTGTTCATCCAGTAGGGGGCGCGATTCGGGCTGGTCGCAAGCGCGCGCCACCATGGGGCGATGCAGGGGATTGGGGCTCGCCATGCCCGGGAATGCGCGAAGGGCACCCGCTCCTGCCCCGCGCCTGCATTGCGGTGGATTGGTCCGGGCGCCCTGGCGACCGTGCGCTCGCGCATGTGGCTCGCGGAATCCGCAGGCGCAGATTGTCGCGCCTGGACCGCGGCTTCACGCGCGAGAGCTCGTCCTCGACCTGATCGCCCGCTCGCGGCGCGATCCGAGCCTCGTGGTGGGGCTCGACTTCGCCTTCTCGTTCCCCGAGTGGTTCCTGGACAGAGCTCGGCTTGCGCAGCCTCGCGCGCGAACTGTGGGCCCTCGTGGCCCGCGAGGGCGAACGCTGGCTCGGGCGTTGCTCGCCGCCCTTCTGGGGCAAGCCCCTGTGTCCCCGCCGGAGCCCGTGCCGGGCAAGGGCCCCTGGCGCGCCACGGAGAGCGAGCACGTCCCGATCGCGGGCATCCGGCCCAAGTCCGTGTTCCAGATCGGCGCGGGCACGGTGGGCACCGGTTCGCTGCGCGGCATGCCCTTCCTGGCCGAGCTGCGGCGCGCGGGCTTCTCCATCTGGCCCTTCGATCGCGCGTCTGCCCCTGGTGCTGGAGATCTACCGCGCGCGCTCACCGGTCCCGTCGACAAGTCGAGCGCCCTGGCACGATCGATGTACCTTCAGGCGCGCCACGGCAGTGAATCAGGGCGCTGCTGGAACGGGCGGCCTCCAGCGAGGATGCCTTCGACGCCGCGGTCAGCGCCGCCTCCATGCAGCGCTTCGCCCGCGACTTCCCGCCTCGCCCGCCTGCCGCGCACGGCCCGCGACCGGCGCGAGGGCCGGATCTGGGTGCCGCCGCGGGATCCCGTGTTCGAGCGCTGGGCGTGAACCTGGGCGGGCGGCTATCCTCGCCGCCCGCGATGCAGCCCGAGAGCGAAGGCCGGACCCCGCCCTGCGACTCCCGCCCTGCCGAGGAGCCGGGCCCGGCCGAGGGGCCGCGGACGCCTTCGGCGGATTCATCGGCCCGCGCACCCTGATCGGCAACGTGCGCGTTGCGGCGCCCTATTTGTTCGACCGGCTCCACACGCGCTGCCAGGGAACTCTTGGCGCTGCCCCAGGGCTCGGCCGCGCCCTGCGAACGCGCCCACGGCGCCCTGGGCTGGTGGCAGCTCCTCTTGGATCCCTGCGGGCTCGAGGCCAGCGACGCCCCACGGCCGCCGCGCGCTCCGCGACTACTTCGCCCTGTGCCTGGCTGCCCACCACGCCAGCGTGGCCACCTACTGCCCACCGACGTGGACGCGAAGATCCGCCATGCGCTGTGGTTCGGAGCAGTCCGAGGAGCTCGAGCACGCGCGCATGCGCTCGCTCGCCCTGGCCCACGGCGCCTGGGAACTCGACGGCTTCAGCGCGCGCCTGGTTCCGGTCCCCGACGAGTCGGGCGCGGGTAGCGTCAGCAGCCACGACGGCGAGCGCCTCTCGGTCTGGTGCGGCGCCCTGCTTTCCTGCCAGCATTTCGGCTGGCGCGAGGCGGCCCGTGAATTCGAGAAGCGCGTGGCGGACGAGCTGGCTCGCGAGCGCGCGGCTTCGACGCGCTGGCCCGAAGCCGGGGCCGTGAGCTCGACTTGCCTGCGCGCCGCTGCGGCCTTGACCCACAACGCGGGCGACGTGAATCAGGCGCTTCCTCCAGCGACGCCGCGAAGGCCGCCCAGCACAGCGCCCGCTCCGGCGGCGCCTTCGCCCGCGCCGGGCTGCTCTACCGCACGCTGCTCGCGGCCGAGGGCCACCGCCACTACCCCCTGCGCCAGGCGAAGTGCCTGCGCGCCCACCCGGACCTCCTGCTCCCCGTCGGTCCGTTCCTCGATGCCTGGGGCGAGCGTCTGGCGCTGGCGGCCCTGGGGTGACGCGGAGCGTGCCCTGGTGGTCGCGGCCCTGCTCGACGGCTGCCGCAAGGTGCCAGGACAACTGGGCTACTACCGCGCCCTGTCGGCCTTCGAGCGCGAGCTGCCCGGAGGACTCGCGCGCCTCGCGCCACAGCTCGCGGCCTCCCAACGACGCGAATTGAAGGACTCCGCCCTGCGCCAGCGCCTGGCGCTCCCGCGCGCGTCCTTCGAGCATTCCTACGCCAAGCGCGCGCGCACGCTGCTGGACGGACGGGGCTGACGCGCCGATTGCGGAGAAGCAGCGCGCTCGGCGGTGGTCGCGGGCCCGGGGAACCCTTCTGCCTACTTCGGCCGGGGGCCCCAGCCCTCGGCCGCGAGCAGCGACTCGACCCGGGCGCGGATCTCGTCCCGGATTCGCCGCACGGCGGCCGGCGCCTGTCCCTTGGGATCCTCCAGGGGCCAGTCGTCGCGGCGCAGGCCGGGCACGTTCGGACACTGCTCGCCGCAGCCCATGGTGATCAGCAGCGCGGCGCCCTGGGCCAGCTCCGTGGTCAAGCGCTGGGGCTCGGCCCGCGAGAGATCGACGCCCACCTCCCCCATGACGAGCGCCACCTCCGGATGCACGCGGGGCCCCGGGTTCGTTCCGGCGGAGATCGCCCGCGCCCGGGCCGGGTCCGCCAGCTGGTTGAAGAAGGCGGCCGCCATTTGGGAGCGGCCCGCGTTGTGCACGCAGGCGAAGATCACGCGCTTCATGGTTGGACCCTTCCCGGCGCCGACGCAGGGAAATGACGCCGCTTGGCCCACAGGGCCACGTGGACCAGCGCGATCAACACCGGCACCTCCACCAGGGGCCCGATCACGGCGGCGAAGGCCGCGCCGCTGTGGATGCCGAAGCTCGCGATGGCCACGGCGATCGCCAGCTCGAAGTTGTTCGAGGCCGCGGTGAAGGACAGCGTGGCCGACTCGGCGTAGCTCGCTCCCACGCGCTTGCTCATCAGGAAGGAGACGCAGAACATCACCACGAAGTAGATCAGGAGCGGCACGGCGATGCGCAGCACGTCCAGGGGCAGCTCGACGATCGTCTCGCCCTTGAGCGAGAACATGACCACGATCGTGAACAGGAGCGACACGAGCGTGACCGGTCCGATGCGCGGCAGGAACTTGCGCTCGTACCATTCGCGCCCCTTGGAACCCACGAGCAGCCGGCGCGAGAGGAAGCCCGCCGCGAAGGGAATCCCCAGGTAGATCGCCACGCTGACCGCGATCTCGCCGATGCCCACGTCCACCGCCGCGCCCTCAAGGCCCAGCCAGCCCGGCAGCAGCGTGGCGAAGAACCAGGCGTAAACCGAGAAGAACAGCACCTGGAACAGGGCGTTGAAGGCCACCAAGCCGGCGCAGTATTCCCGGTCCCCCTGGGCCAGGTCGTTCCAGACGATCACCATCGCGATGCAGCGCGCGAGCCCGATCAGGATCAACCCCAGCATGTACTCGGGCTTGTCGCCCAGGAAGACCACGGCCAGGCCGAACATCAGGACCGGTCCGATCGACCCAGTTCTGCACCAGCGAGAGCAAGAGCACGCGCTTGTTCTGGAACACGCGGCCGAGCTCCTCGTAGCGCACCTTGGCGAGCGGCGGGTACATCATCAGCACGAGCCCCACCGCGATCGGGATCGAGGTGGTTCCGACGCTCATTCGGTCGAGGGCCCTGGTGAATCCCGGCGCGAACTTCCCCAGGACCACTCCCAGGCCCATGGCCAGGAAGATCCAGAGGGTCAAATAGCGATCAAGGAACGAGAGGCGGCCGGCGGTGCCTTGGGACGGGCTCATGGCGTTCCTTCGGTCCGTGGCCGTGGATTCGCGATCAAGGTGGCCTGCTTCATCGTCATCACACGATCATTGGGGTCCTGGGGTCGATTCACATCCCGCCCACGAGCGCCTTGAACCTCCGCAGCGTCCGCGGCTCGATGCAGTAGCAGGTCCGCGGCCCGGAGACCTCCCCGCGAATCAGGCCGACGGCCTTGAGGACCTTCAAGTGCTGGGAAACCGTGGACTGGGCCAGGCCCAATTCCGTGACCATTTCACCGCACATGCAGCTCGCGCGACGGCTCAGGATGCCCAAGATCCGCACGCGCGCGGGGTGACCGAGCGCCTTGGCGAGCTGGGCCAGCTCGGCTTCCGCCCGCGGCCCCTCCACGGGCCGCGTGTCCGGCCTCTGGTTCGCCGGCGGACAGCAGCCTCCGCCTTCCGGGCCTGCCTGCTTCATCGTCAGATTACGATAGCGTGGCGAGGGATTGGTTCCAAGCCCTGCGCGCGGAGGCCGGTGCCTGCGGACCACGGCGCAGGCCTCGGGGCCGGGGAAGCCGGCAGGAGCCGGCCTCGACCCGGCCCCAGGGGGCGAGACCTGGGCGGCGGCCCACGACCGAAAACCCCGGAGCCGGGTCGGTGACGCGGCCCGGGTACGGCCTCAGCGCGTGCGCAGCACGCGCACGGTCTGGTCCATGGGCAAGGCGAAGAGCGCGTCGCCTCGGCGCGACCAGCGCGTGAAGAAGACTCCTGCCGTGTGGGGCTGGCGCAGGAGGCCCTCACCCGACTGCGCGTCCCACAACTCGAGGTCGCCATTGCCGAGACCGGCCGCGATGCGCCGGCCGTCGGGGGCGAACGACAGGTGAAGCACGCTGCTCGACGCCTCCGGGAACGCACCGAGCGCCTTGCCCGAGTGTGCGTCCCAGCGCCGCACCTCGGCCCCCGGCGCTCAGGAGCACGTTCTCGAGCGGGTGGAAGGCCAGGGCGAGCGCACCGGGCCGATGGCCCTCGAGCGCGCCGCGAGCTTGTGGGTGCCGAGGTCCCACAGCCGCACGATGCCGTCGGAGTGCCCGGCGGCGAGCCGGGTCCCGGGCGGAAGTGCAGGTAGTCCACCTGCCCGGGCGCGTCCGCGAGCGCCGCCAGCGGCGCTCCGTCGGGAACGCTCCACAGGCACACGTCGCCGCCCGCGCCCGCGCCCGCGAGCAGGCGAGAGTCAGGCGAGAACGCCGTCGCGAGCACCTGACCTTCGTGGTCGGCGAGGACCTTCAACTCGGCCCGCGTCTCGGCGTCCCAAAGCACGATGCGTCCGTCGTTGCCGGTGGTGGAAAGGAAGCGTCCATCGGCGCTCCAGTCCACGCCGACTCCAGAGGTCCCGTGGCCGTCCCAGCGCGCGAGTTCCCGGCCGGTCTCGACCTCGACGATGCGGACGAAGCCGCCCCAGCCCGTGGTCGCGGCGCGCGAGCCGTCCGGTGAGAGCGCGAGCGAATAGGAAGTCGACGGACCGCGCCAGATCGAGCGCGCCGGCTCGAGGGCCTCCAGGTCCCAGGTGCGCACGCTGCCGTCCGCGGCGCCCGTGAAGAGGAGTTTCCCGCCCGGGTGCGCGGCGACGCTTTGCACGCTGCGGGTGTGCCCGGCGTACTCGCTGAGCAGCTTCCCGCTGGCCCGCTCCCACAGGCGCAGCGTCAGGTCCGCGCCGACGGTCGCGAGGCGCGCGCCGTCCGGCAGGTAGCAGAGGTCGTTCAGTTCCTTGACGACTCCCGGCGCCGTGGTGTCGAGCGTGCAAAGCAGCGTTAGCGTGCGCGCGTCGTACAGGCGCGCGCGGCCGTCCGCGTAGGAGACCGCGAGCTCGTCTCCCGCGGGCCCGGGGGGCGCGAAGGCCAGGTCGCGCACGGCCTGGTAGTCGTCGTTCTTCGGCGCGAACAGGCGCCGCGCTTCCCCCCACCCGCCCACGGTCCACAGGGCCACGTCGCCGTCCCAGGTGCCCGCCGCCAGCAGTGTTCCGTCGGCGTTGAAGTCGATGGCCGCGATCGGCTTGACGCCGTGCTCGAGGTGCTCGAGCCGCACCCCTTTCACGCTGTCCCACAGCTCGACGATGCCCCACACGCCCCGCTCCGGGGTGCGGTCCCAAGAGCACACCGCCAGGAGGTCGTCGGGCCCGAAGGCCAGCGCGCCGCCACGCCTTGCCCGGCCCGGCGAGAACCGCGAGCTCGCGCCCGCTCTCCACCTCGTACAGCCGGGTCTTGCCGTCCGAAGAGGCCACGGCGAGCCGCGCGCCGTCGGGTGAAAACTCGGGCGACCAGACGGCGGCCTTGGAAACACGAGCTCGTGGCGCGTCGCTCCGCTCTCCGCCTCCACGATGCGGGCCGAGCCGTCCCCGCAGGCCGTCGCGAGCCACTTGCCGTCCGGCGAAACGGCGAGGTCGGTGATCGTCGCGCTGTGCAGCGCGTGCACGGCCGCGCTGCGCGAAGCGAGGTGGGCGATGTACTGGTGCTCGAAGCCGCGGTGCTGCGGCGGGCCTCCGCGAGCCAGCGCGCCACCTGGTCGGTCTCGTGCAGCCGCAAGGAAGTCTCCCGCGGCGCGCATCGCCGCGCAGTACAGCCGCCATTCCAGGCTGCGAGCCGGCGACTCCTGGGGCAGGGCCAGACAGAGCGCGAGGGCGAGGGCCCGCATCACGCACCCTCCAGGTGGCGCTTGAGGGCCTCGAGCGCGGCCCCCAACCGGAGCGCAGCTCATCCGCCTCGCGCCGGGTCGCGATGCGCGTGTGGTTGAGCGTAATGCCGGTCTTGCCCTGCTCCCTTGTCCGCGAAGAGCACTTCGACCTGGCTCCCCAGAGCGCGCGTGGCGTGCTCCCAGGCGAGGGCAGGTCCTTGTCGGCGCGAATGCGCGTGAAGCGCAGGCGATCGCCGTCGCCGTTGGTGAGCGCTCCGCCCTCGGCGAAGCTCACCCGCGTGCCCGCGCCGAGCCAGCGGTCGAGGTCGGCCTGGCTGCCGAACGACGCGAAGACCCGCCCCAGGGGCGCGGCGACGGACTTCGTGGAGCAGATCGAGTAGCCCGTGGGCCTGCCGTCCTTCTCCTTCTGCCCCTTGGCGCGCTCGTACTCGACCACGATCGTCGTCGCCCACCAGGCGTCCTTGCCGACCTGTTCCAGCACGAGGTTGGAGAGCTCGCGCCGGCCCTTGGCGAGTCCGCCGGCCTGGTCGAGCGCGGCGAACCACTGGGCCAAGGTCTTGCCGGTTTTCTCCTTCGCGGAGGCGTCGTGGATCTCGGGGCTCGCTTGCGCTTCGATCTTCATGCGTGTTTCCGGTTGGGCTGGGACAGGGACCGCCCCTCGGCCAGCAGGCGTTCGACGTAGTCGCGCAGTTGCACGATGGCCGCGTCGTAGGCTTCGAAGTTGCGGTAGGTGCGCGCGAGCATCACGGCGCCCTCCATGGTGGTCAGCACGAACACGGCCATGCGCCGCGGGTCGGTGTGCGGAGGCAGCCGGTCCTTGAGGCGCCGAAGCACTCCTCGATCGCCTCCAGCCAGCCGTCGAAGTTTTGCGCCAGCAGAGCCCGCGCCTGGGGATGGGTCTCGCCGACCTCGAGGACCAGGTTCCCGATCGGACAGCCGTGCCGGAACTCGGTCATCTCCAGCATCGAGCGGTAGCCCGCCATCAGACCGAAGACGCGCTCGATCGGATCCGGGTGCCGCTCCCAGATCGCCGCCAGCACCTCGGGGTAGAGCAGCTCCTTGCGCTTCTCCAGCGTGGCGTGCAGCAGGTCCTGCTTGGTGGGGAAGAAGTAGTACAGGGACCCCGGCAGCACCCCGCCTTGCGCGCGATCTGCGCCAGCCCGGTGTTGCCGTAGCCTTGGAAAACGAACAGCTCCATGGCGGCTTCGATGAGCTTTTCGCGGGTGTCAGTTCGGGTGGTCATGGGCGGAGAGGGGCCGGGGCGGCGGGGCGTGGCGGCTTCGGTAGGTGGGCAGCCACCTGAGATCGGACCCTGCCGACGTCCCCCCGCCAATCCCCCCCCTACCGTGCCCGGATGGCCCTGCGCGGCCCCGTCGCCGGGTGGAGGCCGCCTAAGGTGGGGTCGCACAAGGGCGCCTGTCAGTGCTCTCCGCGCACCGCATGAACTCGCATCTGCCTCGGCCCGCCCCACTCAACGGCCGAGGCATCTCGCGGTCCGCGGCCTGGCTTGGGGCCATGGCCCTGTGCGAGGATTGGCGATCACTTCAGCCTGGGCGCTTCCAAGGTACGAATTCTTCGTCTCAGCCAATCCAGCTCTCGGTGAATATCCTTGAGTTCGGGAACAGTGGCCGGATTCACGGACGCCACCTCGAACTTCATCTGGCCGTCAAAACCGGGAGAGGACCACCACTGGGACAGCCTAATGCTGCCATCGGGGAACGTACTCGGGATGAAGGGGCCTTCTCCCGTAGCGGAGAAGGTCGTCTCCACCTGTCCTCGTGCGCGCATTTCCGCGAAGATCTCCTCAGCCACCAATCTGCACGTTTCGGTTAGACTGGCCGCAGAGTTCTTCAATTGGGCCAAATCAACGCCTTCGTACTTTTGTTCCAGGGTCGGCTGCGGCAAAACCTCGCGGCTGCCTGGGTCCTCATTCGGTGGCACGACCACCTTAGGGCTGGCTGGTGAATCGGGTTCAGCACCATGCAGTCTTGGCGGGCGGCTAGGATCGTCCTCAAGACGACGGATCGATTCATCGGACAACGAGCCGTCGGCACTGGAGGGCTAGCGCTTGGGTGGCCGTCTGGGCGCAGGACGTACAGTGCAAGCCCTGCAACACCCGCGAGCAGCAACAGCGCTAGCCCTCGCCGATCCATCGCTACATGCACGCTGAGCACGTCAGGTGGAGCTTGACGTAGATGGCCGAGGGGTCACCAGGACATCTCTTCGAGACGTCAACGCTGTCATCGCAGTCCAGTACCGCATCCCCTGATGTCTGTGGGGAATTGCAGTTCGCTCCGGTACAGAAGATGTTGATGTGCCAGTGCAACGTGCATCCCGTACCGCACGGAAACCCGGGAGTCGGATCGATGTAGCCCTGCGCGCTGCAGGGGACGTTACCGCAATCGCAGTTGTAGACAGTCGGAACGCACCCGCCGACGCACTGGAGTGAGTCCCCTTGTACTACCGGCGCGCTAGCGGGGGAGGGGGCGAGCAAGACAGCCAACGCCAGAAATTTGATCAGCTGACAATCTCCTGTCGAAAATGGAGTCACGAAAGTGTCACCACCGACAAGATCATAGCATCCTGGACTGCGAGGTAACGGAAGAGGTTTCGCCTGCGAGTGGATTGCCTTGCAATGCATTACACCGTCATGAGTTACGACAGGGGGCGGCGATGTTTGCGCCGAGCGGGACTACGGCCTGGCCCATGTGGGCATCGGACGCCGGGAGGATGGCTCGTGTCGCCCGTCTTGCCAGCCTGCTGCGGCGGTGCGGCGTCGAACCAGGGCCCCGGGGCCTCACCATGAGACTGTGGCGGGTGATGGAAACCGAGGGCGGACGCGCCCCGGCTGGCCGCCGTCGTGGCGTGCCTGGATGCGAGCATCAAGTGGGTGCGAATGCGGCGCACGTCGGCTACGCGCTCCAGCCTCGAGCCCGTGCGCGATTCGTGCGCGCGGCTCGGCGATCCCGCCCAGAACCTCCTCGTCGTGCATGTGGCGGGCAGCAAGGGCAAGGGCTTCACCTCGTTGTCACGTGCCGCGGCACGTGGCCCCGGGTGGAGGCCGCCTGAGGTGGGGTCGCACGCTTCCTCCACGGACGGGAGACACCTGGTTCCCCTACCTGCGGGGGAGCGTCCGCGCGCTTCGAGAGGGGGGCGGCGGCGTCAGAGATCCTGGAGGACCGGGCTCAGGCGGCCACCGATACCCGCAGGAAGGTCGCGGGATGTGGGTGGCGCCGGGGCTGGGGCTGCGGTTCTCCGCCTCGAACAGTTCCTCGAGCGCCGCCCGAGCTCCGCGGCCCGACCGGTCTTCGCCGCGGCCTCGAAGGCGTTCATTGTGGGCCCGTAGAACTCCCGGAAGAGGGCGACGAACTGCGCCGGGGGCCGCGGGTACGAGAACGTGTAGGTCTCCCGGGCGAACGAGATCCTCCCGCGCGCCACGCCCGCGGCCGCGAAGCGCTCGACCACGTGCTCCTCCACGCCCCAGGTCATCGGGCTGACGAATCCCTCCGGCGGCGGAGGCGAGTAGGCGGAGCAGGTCTTCAGGATCTGGGCCACGAGAGTCGGGTCGTTGGGGATCCAGTTTCCCATCACGATCCGACCACCGGGCTTGGTCACGCGCACCATCTCCTTGGCCACGTCGAACGGCTTCGGCGCGAACATCGCGCCGAAGATGCTGACGACGAGGTCGAAGCTCTGGTCGGCGAGCCCCCGCAGGTTGCCGGCATCCCCGCCTGGAAGGTGCAGTTCGCGAGCCCGCTCTCCTGGGCGCGCCGCCTGCCGGCCTCGACCAGATTTCTCGCGATGTCGACCCCGAGCACATCGGCCCCGAGCCGCGCGGCGGGCAAGGCGGTCGTCCCGTCGCCGCAGCCCAGGTCGAGGACCCTGGTGCCGGGCGCGATGCCGAGGCTCTTCGCGAGCGCCTCGCCGCTGGAGCGCATGCTCGCCGCGATGCGGGTGAAGTCGCCCTTCTCCCAAAGGGCCTGGTTCGGATTCGTGGTGGTGTTCATGGGGCGCTGGGCAGGGGATCGAGGTGGGTCGGGTACGTGGAGCACGGGGTCGACGTGGGAGGCCAGCGGAAGCCTGTTTCAGAACGACTGATCCGTAACTGCCGGATCCTAGGCAGGGCCGAACGGAATTCCAGAACGACGGGTGGCAAATTCGCCGGACCCGTCCTAAACTGTTGCCAGCAAGGAACCTAGAGACCCGATGGCCCGCCCCAGAACCTACGTGCGCGACGAAGTGGTGAGCAGGGCAGCGGACCTGTTCGTGCGCAAGGGCTACGAGGGCGCCCACCTGGAGGAGCTGGTGCGGGTCACGGGCCTGAACCGCTTCAGCCTCTACAAGGAGTTCGGCGGCAAGGAGGGTCTCTTCCAGGCCGCCCTGGACGCCTATCTGGAGCGGATGGACTCGCTGGGGGCGATCCTGCGGCGCGAGCCCCGGGGGCTCACGAACCTGCGAGTGTTCTACGCCGATCTGCTTTCCCGACTTCCCCACGGCTGCCTGGCGGTGAACACGATCCGCGAGAAGCACGTGGTGCCCGAGCGGGTGTTCGCGACGATCAGGCGCTTCGCGGCCGACTCGGAGGAGCAGCTTCGCGGCAACCTGGCCGCCGCCCGCGAGCGCGGGGAACTGGCCGCGACCACGGACGTGGACGGGCTCGCGCGGGTGCTCACGGCCCTGAACATGGGCCTGATGACCTACGGCGTGGTGGCGCCGGGGCGCGCGTCGGCGCAGCAGGTCGGGGCGTTGCTCGAGCGCGTGTTGCGCTAGCAGGCTCCTGGTCGATGCCGCCGCGAGGCGTCCCGGCGGCGCCCTCAGCCTTTCCCCCACCCGGGCAAGGCGGCGGCTTGGTGGATCCAGGCGGCGAGCTGGGTTTCGTCGAGGGGGTCGTGCTCGTGGACGTCGAGATAGCGCGTGTCGTCGCTCTTCGACGGGCCGGGCGGGGGCGGCCGCAGCGACGCGCCGTTGAAGAACGCGACCTTCACGTACTTCGTGAAGCAGTGGAAGCTGAGGAGCCAGCCCTGGCCTTCGACGCCGTAGAACGGCGAGTTCCATTTGACCGCCTTGCGCACGCCGGGGACGTTCGCGAGGGCGCGTCGCCACGGCGTCGATGCGGCGGCCGACGGCCTGCTTCCAGCCGGGCATGGCGGCGATGTACGCCTGGACGGCGAGGTCGCCGTCCGCCTTCGCGATCTGGGGGTTGCCGCCGGAGAGGAGGCGCGGTTGGGCGGGCTTTCTCTTCGGTGAGGGGCTCTTCTTCGGCGTCGTGCCCGTCGCGTGGAGCGCCATGGCGCTCTTCACGAGCGCCTTGAACGCGCGCGCGTCGATGCGCTCGCCTTCACGGATGTCGATCGCGCGCCGCGTGTTGCCCGTGAGGCTCGCGTTGAAGAGCTCCGCGGGGTCCGCGAGGGCCGCGCGCGCGCGAAGGTGAGCTTGACGACCTTCGCGTAGGCCTCGCCGGTGCAGAGGATGCCCCCGTGGGCTCCGTGCGACCAGACGGGGTTGTTCCACTTCCATTCTTCGATGATCGAGCGGTCGGCGGAGAGCACGAGGGCGCGCATGCGGGCGAGGGTGGCCGCGCCAGTCCGCGAGATCGCGGATGCGTTGGTCGATCCGCTTGCCGGCGGGCGTCGCGCGGCCGGCCGAGGGCTTCGCGCCTTTCGCGGGCTTCTTTGGGGTCATGGCGGGCATGGGGAGCGCTGCGGGAGGGTCTCGCGGTCGCGGGCAGAGGAAAAATTCATTCCACCCGCCTGCGACCCTTTGTCCAGTCAGGGCCTCACGGTAGTTGTAAGGGTGCGCACGATCCCGCTGGCCGGACCTTCGGCGCAGGCCGTCCCCCATCCCACGCCAGGGCCCCCTGGCTCGCCCCGAGACCCTGGGAAGCCCCTCCCGAACGGCTGCTTGCGGAGGGCGGCGACGGCGTCGACCCCTCCAAAACGCGACGAGATGGCCGGGTCGAGGGACCTGGACGCGAGAGGAACTCCAGCACGCTGCGGGACCAGCAGGCGCCGGAGCCACCGCGCAGCGACGAAGCCGAGAGCCCCCGCGCCGCTGGTTGCGCCGGCGACTCAACCGGCCGTCTTCGTGATCGAACCTTTCGGGGGCCAGTCGAGCGTGTCGTCGATGGCCTGGACCTCGTCGGGCGCGAGGTCGGGAAAGGGCAGCTTGCCCTCGGCGCGCCAGCGTGCCACCTCGTTCTCGGCCGCCCGGCCGCGAGTGCGATCCAGGCCGCCGTCTCGCGCCAAACAGGTCGTGCTGGACGGAAAGGCGAAGCCCGATCCGTCTCCTCGATGACCCGCATCATGCGCAGGAAGATGTCCTCGCGCACGGCCAAGAACTCGTTGAAGTCCTGCGTGCCCACGTAGGCGAACACCTCGAGATCGAGCGAGTAGGCTCCGAAGCCCACCATTCGGACCCGTTGGGGGTCAGGCAGCACCTGGGGTGGGCCAGCAGAATCCTGCGCAGTCCGTTGAGCACATGGGGGAGCTGGATCGGGCGTGGTCTCGTGGCGCAGCCTGGCGTGGTGATCAGGCGAATGCGGTCGCGTTTCGCGAAGTTTTCGAGCTGCAGCCCCGAGGACTCCGCGTTGGGCACCTCGATCACGGTGCGATCGCGTGCGGATCCGCGTCGAGCGCACGCCGATGTCCCCGACCGTGCCGACTTTGTCGCCAACCCGGCAGAAGTCGCCCGGCCGCACGGGCTGATCCACCAGCACCAGGAGACTCCGCCGAATCAGTTCCCCAGGGTCTTCAGAGCCGCCAGAGCGAGCGCCAGTCCGCCCACGCCGAGCCCCGGCGATGATCGCCGACGTCGAAGCCGAAGGTGTCCATAAAATAGGTCAGGCCGGTCATCGCGCCGACGGCGATCTTGATCGCCCGCGCGCCGAGCGGGACCAGGTAGACCGCGCCCACCTGTCCGCGCTCGGTGAGGCGTCCACGCGTGGCGGCGGCGGGCAGATCGATCGCGCGGAACACCAGCCAGGCGACTGCCCCAATGAGCAAGACCTTGCTGACTTCGCGAGCGAAGTGGTTCGCGGGAACCGAGAGCAGGAGCAGGGTGCAGGCGCCGGCGTTGAGAACGCCGATCGTCGCCACCTGTTTCAGGGGGGCCCGGCCGTAAGAGCCTTCGAGGAGTTTGTCGTCGAGCTCGGCTTCTGAGCGCCGCGTCAGGCTTCAGGACGCGGTCGATGATTTTTCGCGGATCACCCAGGCGGCCAACCACGTCCCCAGGACGAGCAGGAGCATGCCGATCCACCGCCACGGGGTTATCTCGAGGAACTGCGTTCCGGTGAGCGCATTCGGCAGGTGTTCGGAGCACTGGGGCTAGCCCGATTTCCGAGTAGATCGTGGCTCGATGTCCGCGACGGTGTTTCGACGCGAACTTCCAGATCAGCTGGCACGTTCCGGCTTCCACGCGGGCCAGCAGGACCCGGCAGTCGCCGCGCTCAGGCGATCACCCCCACCAGATCCTGACCGGGCTTCTTTGTCGGTCGCTCTGCTCGCCCGCCGGCTCGTCGCTCAGAGGTCCAGGTCGATCCACAGGCTCCGGTCGAGCAGAAAACCTGAGCTGGCGCGCCAATCTGGGCCCTACAGGCCCCAGCGGGATCGTTCGCGGGCAGCCTCGACAAGTCCAGGAACCCGTTGCCGCCGTCCAGCGATTCTCCCTGCAGTGCTGCAGGAAGCCGCGCACGGCCGACCGCGGCGTGCCGCGATCCCCAGACGTCGTCGGTAAGGGGCGTCGAGCTGGGCTCCAGCGGCGTCGCCTCCCGGGGAGGCTGGCCTTGCGGCGTGGACCGGGCCCGCGCCTCCATCGGCCACGGCATCCCTCGCACAGTGCCGCGAGCATGAACAACAACGCCAGGCAGGTGCGTGGAAGCTTGAGTAGCGGTCTCCATTCGGGTCGAGATTGCATGGTGTTCCTCCTCAACCTGCACCGTAGCGCACGGTCGCCACCCCGTCACGGGAGTTTGCGGCCCCGCCCGACACCAATTCCCTCCGGCAGGGTCAGGAATCGGGGCTGTCGTCCTGAATTGTGCGCTACGCTGGAGAATGATGCGAGCTCCGCGCTTCGACAGCGAGCCGGGAGGAGTCGATCGAGACCTGCTGTTTTCGCCGGCCCTGGCAAGCTCGCGCTGTCCGGGGTGCACTGGGCCTTCCTGTCGTGGTGTTTCGAACCCCGCGGCCCGCGGCTGACCCTGGATCGCTTCGCGGCGCGCCCGGGTCGCGAGCCGAGGGGGGCCAGGGTTGCTGAAACCGGTTTGGGATCCGGGTTGGCCGTGGCGCTTTTTGGTGGGCCCCTCTACCTGTGCGAGGGGCTCCGATCGATTGTCCTGTGCGTGGGCGCTGCCCACGATCCTGCGCGAGCGCGGTGTCGCTCAGGATCGGATCGGCGCGTTGAGCCCTGCGGCTCGTCCTGCCCTGGGCGCTCAAATTCCTTCTGGGCCCCGCTGCTGGACATGGGAAACGGCCGCAACCTGCGCCTCTGGATCGTCTGCGCCCAACTGGTGATGGCTGCGACTCTGCTGCCGCTCGCCCTGGCCGGCCTGGAGCGCAACTTCGGGTGGATCGCGTGCTCGCTTTGTGGTCCACGCGCTGGCGGCGGCGAGCCAGGACGCGGCGATCGATGCGCTCGCCATCCGCAGCGTGGCCCCCGGCCAGCAGGGGACGGCTCAACGGATGCATGCAGTTCGGCATGCTGTTTTTCGGGGGGCGTTGGATCTGCCTGGGGCGGACCTTGCTGGCGCGATCCTGGGTCGGCGACTGGCGTGGGTGCTGGCGCTGTCCGCCAGCCTGGGGATCGCGGCGCTGGCGCTGGCGCTGGGCACGAGCTGGTCGCCACAGGCGCGGCTCGACTCGACGCCCTTAGGCCGGTGGCGCAACCCGGGGATCGCTCCTGCGCCGGCGCGCGACCTGGCTGGCCTGCTGTTCGCGGCCACGCCGCGGGTGCTCGGGCTTCTGAGGCGCTGGGCGCCATGAAGCCGGTTCCCTTCCGATCGACAGCGGATCTGACGATCGCATGGTGGGTCGTTTTCTCGGCTCTGCTGACGGCGGTGGTCGCCATGGCTGCGGGCGGCTTCCTCGGCGGTTTCGCTAAACGACCGGTACGGTGTGCGGCTTTCGGACAGCCATCTCCGGCCCCGGCTCGGCGTATGCCTGCTGGTCCTGGCCTGGCTTCGCGCGCCAGGCACCGCTCCCCGAGTTGCTGAACGCAAGCATGACCGCGATCTACTTCGCCATCGGTGCATTCA
>JADJQU010000013.1 GCA_016712565.1 Planctomycetota bacterium
CTTACTTGCGTCAACTTAGGTTTTCATCGCCACTCGTTGACTGGACGGCATCTCCCACTGGTAGCTGCCTGCCACGCCTTCTGCCAGCCATTACAGGAATCAGGTGCATCCGCCGCTAATTGTCTACCTTGACGACCTATCCGGTGGATCACGCAGAGCAACGAAGGCGCCGTCAGTAACATTCGTCCTTAGAGGCCTATCGCGACGCATCCTCGGCATTTCGTGCAGCAGGCATACTATACCGTGGCAGCTGAACGCCCAGGGCAGCACTGGCAGTTCTGTGGTTACGATCGTGCGATCGGCAGAGACGACCACATGTTTAAGTGCATTCTCCCTGTCGGTATGCGCATCGAAGCACTGGAGTTCCTCCAAACGGCGAACATCAACCACTTCACCCTGTTCCAAACTGACGACGCGCTCGTGAATGCCCTAGACATCAAGAGGTTTGACCTCCAACGAGCAGAGAATGACACTCTCTGGATGGCAGGCGCGGTGCCGTGTAACGAAATCCCTTCCGATATGAGGTAGCCGCTCAGTGGACGAGCAGCCGTCACCCAGGGGCCGCCCTGCGCGCCTATGACTCGCTCCCCCACCCAGCGGCGCTTCGACACAAGTCCGCTCGGCCCATGTCTGTGGAGTCCGCAAGGAGCTGGAATCCTCGGGCCCGGCTGGCAACTTGGTGGCGTCCTAGAACCCCGCCACGTTGTGTCAAGGGTCGGCCACGTCGGCTTCGACATCGCCTACACGATGGACAACCTGAACCGCCTCACCGTGGCGGACGAGGGGACTTTTTCGGGCGGCTCGATCACGTCGCGGACCCGCGGCAAAATGGACCCTGACCGCAGACCAGGAACTGGTCGCTGGACAAGCTCGGCCTGAACGAGGGACGCCGACTGGAGCGACACGGACGGTGGCGGGACTCAAAGACCTTCGACAGGTCAACGAGATCGGGACCCGCGACCTGGACGCCACCCGGGGACCACCGGCGAACTACTGCCAGAACCAGCACGCGGACGTGGTCGCGCTGATCACGGCGGCGGGCGGGCAGCGCGAGATGGACCGGTACTCGGCGTATGGCGTGCCGTTCGGGCTGCCCACGGGCGACTGCGACTCCGACGGCGATGCACAGACGGATGACGCAAACCAGATTCGGGCATGGTACTTTGGCACGCCAGCTGTCTACGATGTCCGGGGTGATCTAGACCTGGATGGTGACCTGGACAGCACAGATCGCAGCTCGCTGCTGAACAGCTTCAATAACGTAACGCTGGGGCGGGGTGCCCTCTCGGATGAAGAGGTCAATAATCGATTTGGCCTGGCCGGGAGTGTCTCTTCACTCTATGAGTTAGAGGGTTCACGCCGTCGGGTACTTTCCGCAGCGCTGGGAGTGTGGCTATGCCGGGATGTCGCCGGTTACGCTGACTCGATGAATCTGTTCGAGTACACACGATCGTCGCCCATCGCGAATCGCGATTGGACCGGCCTACACACTGAGCCGAGCAATTCACCTAAGGTGCTCCTTACTTCGACGAGCAAGATCGCTGAGTACGGGGAAACGGTTGAGGATACGGTAGCAAGAGTGCTGAGAGCGAGCGGGGTGGCCCCCAGAGACTCAGCTGATGGATCGATCGCAAACGCGGTAAAGCACTGCACGGTATCTTGTGCCCTTTGCGTAAAATACAATGCCGATTACACCCGCGTCCTCGCCTACTTTAACGACGGAAGGGGGCAGAAAGCGAGGACGCCAGTGCCTCAGAGCGTCGCCACGACGATATGGATAACCGGAACAACAAGGCCGGTATTCGGTGCTGCAAAACAAACAGAACCCTCGACCATTGCCTGCGGTGTTGCCTGGCGGGGGCCGTGAATGGCCAATTGGTTACGATAAGGGGCGACGGCTGCCTAAACATCAAGGATGCCGCAACTGCTTACGATGCTCTGAGAGGTCAATACACGTTGGGGCTATGCCACGGCTCGGACTGTAGTATTTTCGGGACAAACTCAGCCTCCTCCATGGCCACTTCCCGATAAAGACCTGACTCCTAGTGTCTGTTTCAATTCTCAGACTTGAGGGGCTGACCGGGTTTGAATGGTTCCAGGCCGGAATTGCCTGCGTGTTCCCCGGCTCCCAACTACTACTTGTGGCGCCTGTGCAGGCTGACGCATGCCCCTAGTCCGCATGTCACTTTCGCGCAGAGGTATCAGCCCTTGATCGCCCGATTTATTCCCGTGGCAGCCGGCGTCGTCCTTGGGATCATCATGATGTACGCCATTTTTTTACTGGGGGAGAGTATTCTCATTCAGAGTAGACCTGAGATGTCGTACGTCCTGATAGGATCGGCCCGTGGGGCGATCCTGGTTGCGTCTGTGACGGGAGTCTTGTCGGGAGCTCTGATTGGAGGAATATCTACAGCCATGACAGCGAAGCGCATTCACAAGACAAAGTCAAGCGGCATCCCGTAAGCAGGGGGTGGACGCTGACGCAGACCGGGAACTGGTCGATGGACAAGCTCGACCTGAACGGCGACGCCGACTGGAGCGACACGGACGAGTGGCAGGACTCAAAGACCTTCAACAAGGTCAACGAGATCGGGACCCGCGACCTGGACGCCACCCTTAGGAACCACCGGCGACAACTACACTGGCCTACGACCCGGCCGGGAACATGACCAACGACGGGACCGACTACAAGTACGAGTGGGACGCCTTCTACCGGCTCAGGAAGGTCAAGACCCAGGGCCGGGGTGCTGGTCGCCGAGTACCGCTACAACGGTCTGGGGTATCGAACCGGAGTCCACGAGGACACCGACACCGATGGGGACGTAGACGGCTCGGACCTGTGGTACTACTCTGCCTACGACGAACGCCGGCGCATGGTGGCGACCTACCGCAGTTCTGACACCGACCCCAAGGACGCTTCGTCCACCAGCAGGCGGGCGACGGCGGCGCAGGGGCAGCTCGTACATCGACTTGGTGGCGTTCCGGGAGAAGGACGCGAACACGGCCTGGACGAGCGCGAGCGACGGGACGCTTGAGGAGCGGCTCTATTACTGCCAGAACCAGCACGCGGACGTGGTCGCGCTGATCACGGCGGCGGGCGGGCAGCGGGAGATGGACCGGTACTCGCCGTATGGCGTGCCGTTCGGGCTGCCCACGGGCGACTGCGACTCGGACGGGGACTGCGACGTGACTGACCGGAACCAGGTCCAGGCGTGGATCAACGCGTCGAACCAGTACGACGTGCGCGGGGATATCGACCTCGACGGCGATGCCGACGCAACCGACAAGACAAACCTCAGGAACAACTTTGAGGGGGTGACGTTGGGACGGGAGAACCTGAGCGCAAGTGCCGTTGCGAGCCACACCTCGTCTCAGGGGCTGCAAGGTCTTTCGCTGTGGCCCGCTGTGTCGTCGGCCAGAATTCGCGTACTCGTGCCTAGCCTCGGGCAATATGCAAGCCGCGATCCCATTGCGGCTCGCCGGCCGCGCAGTCTCTATGAGGTCCTGGATGGCAGCCCCGCCGTCAATCTGGATCCAGAAGGGTTGGAGTCGACCCCCCCTGCGGCGGTTGCACTGAGACCGCCTCTTGGTACACCCTGGCCGCCGCCGGCACCGAACCCAAATCGGACTTACGGACAACACTGCGGGGAGAATTGGGGGGTTGGTGGGTCCCTCGGAGGCGGGGGACTGATCACCGACCAGACTGATCTTTGCTGTTTCAGGCACGATCAGTGCTGGGCGAACAACGGCGATCCCAACAACACCATATCCAAGCCGTGTGAGGAGAGGTCCGCACAGCAAAGGGCCTGCGACTTGGCCATATGCCTGTGCCTCCGGAAGGCGAGGCCCTCCACGCCGGCAGAGCTCGCGGCCAACGCCGCTGCGCAGACTGTGTTTTGCGGCTGCCCTCTCACGCCTCCACTTATCTGTGGTGGATTTCTGTGTTTCGCATCAACTGGCAGCTTCGGATTATTGAGGTAGCTGGAGACCAATCATGTCGTCAGTGTGGCTGCCGGATTGGGCGCGCGAGCAGTCTCTTGCGATCCGATCACACCGGCCTGAGTGCCCCATCTCTACTGGGTTATTCATACGCGCGGCAAATGGAGCGCCCTCAGTCGTGTTTCTCCTTCTTTTCCTTGCGTTACTGGCAGGCTCCTGCAAGACGAGCTCAACTCAGCACCCTCTCGATGGCGGCCCACGCTCACTGCGCTCAGTGGATACTGTAGCAAAGTGGCGACTCACGACTGTCGCTGCCCACGCAGATCCAGAACCTGCGGGTGCATTCAACAACCGGGCACTCCTTGATCCACTAGAGAGGGCCATTACGCTCGATTTACAGCGCTCCGTCAGCTGCAGAGGGCAAGATCAAAGCCCAGGGGATTCTATCTACTGGAGCGGCATTCATCTGAGCAATCCACTGCCACATCACGTCATCAGGCGGATTGGAGAAACAGGAGGGCCACAACTGAACCCACCTCCTGTCGATCCCACTCTGGCGCTTGAGCGACAGACGACCAGTGGGTGGTTCCATAGGCGTCAACATACGGAGCGCTGTTTGCCGTTCCGCGAACCGCCAAGTGACGTTGGCCAGACGTGGAGCATCCCTGCAAGCGAAGCCATGAGCTTGCTGACTCCCTGCACGGAATCGAGCATTCAATTCGACAGACTTGTTGGTTTTGAGTGGCCTATGGCAGCAAAGACAGGCATCGAAGCTGACGACTACGGGACCATTAATATCACGCCTTGTTGGGAGGGACTGTATGCTGTGATCATAGAGGCGGCGCAGCATCACGGCAGGCTGTCCGGGGGTGGAGGTGCCAGGCTCCTTAGGGTCACGGAAACCGTCGATGGTCCGATCGGACAGATCTCCATCAACATCGACTTAACATGCGAAGCGGTACTTGGCCGCGACGCCTTTGCAAACTACAATGGAGCTGGTGATACTCCGCTGGCGCCATTTATTGGCATTTCCGTTGTCAATTGCGATGCGCGACTCTCGTTCTCCGGCATTGCTACAATTGAATGGGAGTTCGCGACGGAAAGGGCCCGTCGAATTGAGTGTAACATGACGGTTGAGCTGACCGACGTGAAGACAATCGAATTAACTCCTCTAGGCTATTCACATCTCGTCGTTCACAGGTCTCACCTGTCCGGGTCTGTTAGTTCAATTACGGCAACGACCGCGTCCTCAGAATAGACATCTGTGTTTGTAGGGCGCAGGTTCATACGATCCATGTTGGCGGATTTTCCGCGGGCGACACGAAGACCTTCAACAAGGTCAACGAGATCGCGACCCGCGACCTGGACGCCACCCCAGGGACCACCGGCGACAACTATGCCTTGGCCTACGACCCGGCCGGGAACATGACCAACGACGGGACCGACTACAAGTACGAGTGGGACGCCTTCTACCGGCTCCGGAAGGTCAAGACCCAGGGCGGGGTGCTGGTCGCCGAGTACCGCTACAACGGCCTGGGGTACCGGACCGGGGTCCACGAGGACACCGACACGGATTCGGACGTAGACGGCTCGGACCTGTGGTACTACTCTGCCTACGACGAACGCTGGCGCATGGTGGCCACCTACCGCAGCTCCGACACCGACACCAACCCGAAGGAACGCTTCGTCTACCCGCAGGCGGGCGATGACGGATATGGGGGCGGTTCGTACATCGACCTCGTCGCGTTCCGGGAGAAGGACGCGAATACGGCCTGGACGAGCGCGAGCGACGGGACGCTGGAGGAGCGGCTCTATTACTGCCAGAACCAGCACGCGGACGTAGTCGCGCTGATCACGGCGGCCGGCGGGCAGCGGGAGATGAACCGGTACTCGCCGTATGGCGTCCCGTTCGGGCTGCCCACGGGCGACTGCGACTCCGACGGGGACTGCGACGTGGCGGACCGGAACCAGGTCCAGGCTTGGATCAACGCGTCGAATCAGTATGACGTGCGCGGGGACATCGACCTCGACGGCGATGCGGACGCGACCGACAAGACCAACCTCAGGAACAACTTTGAGGGGTGACGCTGGGCGAGGGGTACTGTCAACGGGTGCAGTAAGCAACCACTTGTCTTGCTCAGGCTATTCGTTCACGGTCGCTTTCGATTCTTCGCTAGCGTTCGCGAGGCGACGGGCGTGCATTCCCCGCATCGGGACCTGGATTTCGCGCGATTTGCTCGGCCCTGCTGACGGCCCCAATCTCATGCTGTACTGCAAGTCCAATCCGGTCAAATGGCTGGACTATACCGGCCTAAAGTCAATCCGACCGGGTGATGGGACACCGCTACCAGGGTTCGCCACGCTCCAGCAAACATCGGATTGGTGGTGCTGTCTCAAGGCCCAGCTGCTTGGACTCTCGGATGGAAATTGGGGGGGGGTTGTCTGTTGTGACGGTCGCAAGGTCGTCTGCAATTGGCGACCCGATGAAGGCGGTGGCGCGAACCCCGATCCGACGCTCAAGTGGTGTGACAAAAATCTCTATGACAAGTGCATTCGGGAACACGAGGAGATCCACAAGGCCGACTGCGCCTGCGAGCAAACCGCGCCAGGTAGCGTCAGTAGATGCGCCATCCCCCCCGATAAGCACCTCGACAGCGAACTCCGTGGACACGCTCGAGAGATGGAATGTATCGCGGGGGTCGATTGCAGCGCAAGCCCGGACCCCTCTCGCTGCGGAGAGGTGAAAAAGAAGTACCATGCTGAGACTTTAGTGGAGTACCTCAAGTACCTGCTCAACCCCCTGAATAGTCATGCTACCGCAAGACCCTAAGGCCCACCCCCCATGCAGACCGGGGGCGCCATTGGCGTCGCTTGCTGTCGGTCTCGTACTGCTCGGCACTCTAGCCTGTGCCGATCACAGTCGGAGAGCGCCTGCCGTTCCCGGACAAGCGCCGGAACCACGGATCCTCAAGATAGTCCTCGCATGGGAAGTGACATCTCGCCCTGGCAAGTACAGGAATGCGCAGCCTTGGAAATTCACAATCCAAAGAAACGGACGCTGGTGGCTTCACCAAGGTCTGTTCCTCGCCACGAGCGTTCATGGTGGAACTCTCCCCGAAGCGAATGTTGCCCGCATTTTTGATTCGCCCGAGGTCCGAGAACTTGCCACAATGGATCCACTATCACCGTCGGGGGTATATGCCCATCACCCATTCCTCTCAATCAAGTTGTCCAGTGCAACTGAAACTCGCCTCTACAAGATTCAGAACCTGCGATCATTCAAGACACGCGAGCCAGACAATCTCGCGCCTGCACATGTGATGCTCAGCGCTTGGTGCGCGGTTCTTGAGAACTCAAGCCTTGACCGCGTCGGCGCGTTGTTGGACCCAACTTGGCAGTCGGAACTGAGGTGGTATCGCGAGGCACTGAAGTGAGAATGGTCGCCACCTACCGCAGCTCCGACACCGACCCGAAGGAACGCTTCGTCCACCAGCAGGCGGGCGACGGCGGCTTTGGGGGCAGCTCGTACATCGACCTCGTGGCGTTCCGGGAGAAGGACGCGAACACGGCGTGGACCTCGGCCAGCGACGGGACGCTTGAGGAGCGGCTCTATTACTGCCAGAACCAGCACGCGGATGTGGTCGCGCTGATCACGGCGGCGGGCGGGCAGCGGGAGATGGACCGGTACTCGCCGTATGGCGTGCCGTTCGGGCTGCCCACCGGCGACTGCGACTCCGACGGGGACTGCGACGTGAATGACCGGAACCAGGTTCAGGCGTGGATCAACGCGTCGAACAAGTACGACGTGCGCGGGGATATTGACCTTGACGGCGATACCGACGCGACTGACAAGACCAACCTCAGGAACAACTTTGAGGGGGTAACCTTGGGCGCGGCCTCACTCTCAGCAGATGCCACCGCAAGTGCATTTGGGCACAGTGGGTATTGGTCCAGTCGCAAGCTCAGCCAAGCAAGACACCGGTGGCTTGTTGCGAATCTCGGCGTGTGGCTATCACGAGATATTCTGGGACAAACCGATGGTCCAGGCCTAACACAATTCTGCCAGTCTAATCCGAACGCTCGACTCGATGCCAGTGGCCTCAAGGCTAGGGCCATGATGCCGCACGAGCCGCCCTCGACTGGTCCGTCGGTTAGCATAATTGTTGATGAGTTCTGCTGCCTACTTGCGCTTGCCAACGGTCAATCCGAAGGTGACTATGGGGGGGTAGTCTGCTGTTATGGCAAGCCTGTCCCCTGCGTGTGGATTCCCTCGGCACACAATCAAGGCGAGGGAAAGCGGAAGGCCAACGGCATCATCTACGGGTGCGCAAAAGAGCACGAGCGCGCGCACATCGACCGCGGTGACGTGGCTGATTTTCAATGTCGCGGCTCACATGGCTGGAAGACCGGCGAACGGCCGACGTTCGTAGGCACTATGACTGAGGACGACCAACGCAAGAGCGAGGAAGAAAAGGGCCTCGCTGAACGTGAATGTGTCCGCGGTGGCGAGTCTGACTGCAACGCCATTGCCGACGAAGACCAAAAGAGCGACTGCAAGAGCGCGCTGTTTAATCGGCAGGCAGACATCAAAGCCAATCTGCTTAAGGGCAAAGATAAGCCCACTAGCCACTAGACATGACTCGGCAATCAGTGCGAGGGCTCTTGGCGGCAACAGCGACGGCCGCATACCTTCTTGCAGTGCCGAGCTGCCATTTAGGTGCGCCTGCCGACGAAGGGGTGTGTCAATCGCGAGAAAATCACGGCTTGGCTCGACACGTGACCGTGTATTGGCATGTCTCGCCCGGGAGTGCTATGGCAGACGGAGATATGGTAGGAGACACGAAGACCGGCCTCTGGCGTTTTTGGGACCCTGATGGTCGATTGACCGAGTCTGGGTCTTTCGTCGACGGCAAGAAACATGGCCCTTGGCGCTTCTATCGAGTCGATGGGGCACTTGCCATGGAATCTACATTTGTTGGCGGAGAAGAGAATGGGCCATACCGCTTGTATTGGCCGAATGGCATTGTTGAGGCCAGTGGCTGGTTCGCACGCGGCAAGAAGTATGGCGTTTGGGTTTTTCGGAACGAGGCCGGCGCTATTGTCTCCGCGGGGTGCATGTGGCAAGGGAAAAAGCTCGGTCCATGGATCGGCGTTTCCAAGTCGGGGGCGGTCAAATTAATGTGCTTTGGCAATCGTGGCGACTAGCGTGTTCAGGAGCTTGCCTTTTGTCCGTCTCGAGAATCTTGATGGCTGTAGGTGGCCATTGTCAATCCCGAAAACCCTGAGTGCGCCGTCTGAGCGCGACCTGTCCATCCCGAAAACCCTGAGCACGCGGTCTGAACGCGATCGCGCACCGAATCGGTGTCCTGATCCTGCTCAAAGGTGCGCGTAGGGCCGGTCGGGTGAACGGTCGCGCTGCCGACCAAGAGATTGCGGATCGCTCGGAATGGCGTCGATAGAGCCTTGATCGCACGGAGCCGCATGAACTCCGCGCGGGAGTCTCGCTCACGATCTCTCTGCCCCGACCTCAGGCCGCGCGTCGGTAGCTGTGGTGCAGTCCGCCGAGATGCGGGAAGGAGACCACTGGTCCCGTCCCTCTCGGTTCGATCTCTCGCGGCACCGGCGAGTCGCCGTCGAGCGCCTGATGCGCGCGCTCGGCGTTGTAGTAGGCGACGTACTCGTCGAGGATGCGTCGCGCGTGGCACTCGTTGAACACGATCACATGATCGAGGCACTCGCGCCGCAGCGTCCCGATCACGCGCTCGGCGAAGGCGTTCTGGAGCGGCGTGCGGTAGGCGCAGACCATCTGCCGCATGCCGAGGCTGCGCATTGCCGCGTTGAACGCTGCGCCGTAGATCCCGTCGCGGTCGCGCACGAGGCACTGCGCTCCCCCGCCGGCTGAGAGCACCGCGCGCTGCACGATGCTCCCGGCCCAGCGCGCCGTCGGGTGCCGCGTCAAGTCGCAGGCCACGATGCGTCTGCGCCCAAGCTCGATCACGACGAAGCCGTACAACGTCTGGAACGTCGCGGTCGAGATCACGAAGAAGTCGCAGGCGAGCACTGCGCCGGCGTGGTTGCGCAGGAAGGCGCGCCAGGTCCCCGTGGGAGGTCCTCGGCGGCGGACCATGTACTTCTCGACGGTGGACTTCGCGGCGTGAAAGCCGAGCCTGGCGAGTTCGGCCTGGATTCTCGGCGCGCCCCAAAGGCGGTTCTCGCGTGACAGGCGCCGGATGAGCTCGCGCACCTGGAGGGACAGGGGAGGCCGGCCCCGACCTGCCGCGCGATCGCCAGCGCCACAGGAGGCGCCATCCTTCGCGGTGCCAGCGGACCACGGTCGATGGCTCGACGACAAGGAGTGCCGCGCGCCAGCCGCTCCAGAGGCTTCGGAGGAGGGTCCAGAAGGCGCGATCGACCTGGTGGATGCGCGGTCGCCGAACGCTGCGGCGGAGCACGGCGAGCTGCTGGCGCAGGACGAGGTTCTCGACGACCAGGTGCGTGCGGGGAAGGAACAGCGCGCGGAGAGCGAGCAGGAGCCACATACGGCGCTGATCGTCGGGAGGCGTCGGCGGGCTCGACGGAACCAGGTCAGTGGCAATCTAGTGGCGCCCTAGAACCCCGCCCCGTTGTCGCGTTTGTCCGCATAGGGGGTGTCGCGAAAGGTCGCGTTTGGCCGCGTATGGTCGCTCCTGTCCGCGTTTGTCCGCTATCTCCGGGAACCCGTGCGGAGTCTTCCCAAGGTTGATGTCGAGGGTTCAAGTCCCTTCGCCCGCTCCACCATTGCCAATGACGCGAGGCCGGCGACGCGCATCAGCCATTTCGTGTTTGGATTGCGTTTGGGCTCGCCTGGACTGCTCAGTCAGGCCTCCATCCCCCGGCCGCGAAACGAGCCGCGCGGTGACGACCCCTGGGACCGGCTTCGACACCGCGATCCTGCGCATCGAGACGGCCTACACGGCTCTCGGGCAGGTCGAGACGGTGACGCAGTACGACGCGGCGTCGAGCGGCTCGGTGGTCGATCAGGTGAAGTACCTGTACGACGGCTGGGGAAACGTCACGAACTTCCGCCAGGACATCGACGGCACGGTCGGCGGCAGCGGGTACTACGACGTGGCCTATGCCTACGAGAAGGCCACGACGGGCCGCAACACGATTCGGCGCACGAGCGAGACCCTTGGCGGCAAGACTTTTTCGCTGAACTACGCCTCGAGCGGCAGCCCCGACGTGGCGGACGTGTCGAGCCGCGTCTACTCGATCAAGGACGGCGCGACGCCGCTGGTGCAGTACGAGTACCTCGGCGCGGGCCAGGTCGTCGGCACGATGTACGACGAGCCCGAGGTCTTCTCGCGGCAGTACGGCTCCACGGCGGGCCAGTACCCCGACCTCGACACCCTGAACCGCGTCGTCGGCAGCAAGTGGACCAAAGACCTGTCCACGGATGTGGATTTTTACCGCTACGCGCTGACCTACGACCGGAACTCGAACATCACGAAGGCGGACCAGGCGGACGACAGCAACGCGGACTCGATCGCGGACGGCCACGTCGGCTTCGACATCGCCTACACGATGGACAACCTGAACCGCCTCACCGTGGCGGACGAGGGGACTTTTTCGGGCGGCTCGATCACGTCGCGGACGCGCAAGCAGGAGTGGACCCTGACGCAGACCGGGAACTGGTCGCTGGACAAGCTCGACCTGAACGGGGACGCCGACTGGAGCGACACGGACGAGTGGCAGGACTCAAAGACCTTCAACAAGGTCAACGAAATCGGGACCCGCGACCTGGACGCCACCCCAGGAACCACCGGTGACAACTACACCCTGGCCTACGACCCGGCCGGGAACATGACCAACGACGGGACCGACTACAAGTACGAGTGGGACGCCTTCTACCGGCTCCGGAAGGTCAAGACCCAGGGCGGGGTGCTGGTCGCCGAGTACCGCTACAACGGCCTGGGCTACCGGATCGCCGTCCACGAGGACACCGACACGGACTCGGACGTAGACGGCTCGGACCTGTGGTACTACAGTGCGTACGACGAACGCTGGCGCATGGTGGCCACCTACCGCAGCTCGGACTCCGACCCCAAGGAACGCTTCGTCCACCAGCAGGCGGGCGACGGCGGCTTTGGGGGCAGCTCGTACATCGACCTGGTCGCGTTCCGGGAGAAGGACGCGAATACGGCCTGGACGAGCGCGAGCGACGGGACCCTGGAGGAGCGGCTCTATTACTGCCAGAACCAGCACGCGGACGTGGTGGCGTTGATCACGGCGGCGGGCGGGCAGCGGGAGATGGATCGGTACTCGGCGTATGGGGTGCCGTTTGGGCTGCCCACGGGCGACTGCGATTCCGATGGCGACTGCGACGTGAATGACCGCAACCAGGTCCAGGCGTGGATCAACGCGTCGAACCAGTACGACGTGCGCGGGGATATTGACCTCGACGGCGATACCGACGCGACCGACAAGACCAACCTCAGGAACAATTTTGAGGGGGTGGGGCTCGGGCGCAAGGCTATATCGTCGGTTGGGGTTAGGAATCAGAGAGGTGCATCCGGGTATCCACTGGATGAGTCGGGTGAGCGATACAATGTGAGGAATCGCACTCTCGGTTCGGCTATGGGTATCTGGAACTCAAGAGACCCGCTTGAGTACGTTGGCGGACAAAACATGCTAATGTACGTTTCGTTGTCGCCGATCGTCTTTCTGGACCCGCTTGGGTTGGACAAGTGTCAAGGCAACACTTTCGGTAGCACCCCGTCCACCAATGCAGTCGGATATGGCGCTAATATGCAATTTCGCATCGTGCTTGGGGGACCGGACCCGGCAAATCCCATCCCAAATCAATTCGCTCGTTGCTCGGGCACGTGGCCTAGTACTGATTCAGCCGACTGCACGGCGCCATGTGCATTCGCTGGATGTTATGTCAGATTTCAATTCCAGTTCAGAGACTCTAGCGGGACCGGGCAGTGGCGGAATACTGGCGACCAGAAGAACTCAAAATACGCAAACTGCATGGCCTTCGAGTACTGGCACAATCAGCGCTGTGACGACAAGAGCCCGCCAAAGGACTTACCCTATGGACTGGAGGAGTGCCCAACGGCCGCTCCTCTGGCAATTCGGATGTCTTTGACGCTACAGTGGGTGTAAGGACAGTGTGGTCAGAGATTCTGCGCCTCGTCGCCTCCCCCAAACACGATGCCTCCCCGGCGGCCTGACGACCTTTCCGCCCGGCCCCGAAGGAACCAGTCCACCGTGTGCGTCGACTTGGTGCTTGCGTGCGATTGCCTGAAGACACCAAGCCCCCGGACCGACGAGGGATCCGACTGGCCCGACCACGCCCGCGCCCGGCGCTGAAACACCTGGACCGGGGCCAGGCGTCCCCGCAGGGCCGCCTGCATGGACCCCGGCCGGGCAGTACGGTGTGGTCGCGGATCGGACCAATCATTGACGGCACCAATTTCCCTACATGGAACTACCGATCTACGGACTCTTGCTTGCCATCGAAGGCCTCTTCCTGGGCGCAGGCGCCGCGACGCCGGTACAGACGGGACAGAATATTGTCTGCCGGTTCGGCTACTCGATTGAATCCTGTGGTGATCTGGATGGCGATGGTACTTCGGAGCTAATCGTCGGCAGCCCCTTCAACGACGAAATCGTCCAGGTCAAGGAGGGCCTAGCCAGGCAGCCCAACGACTCTGGGGCGTTGTGGGTGTTTTCGCTGTCTAAGTCAACCGTACTTGCGGAGCGACGGGGATTACAGGCTGGAGGTAGACTCGGAACAAGCATCGCGGCCCTTCCATTCGGCGAAAAGGCGGACCGGAGCCAATGCCTTGCTGGAGAACCAGGATACGACAAGGGCAGAGGACGGTTGCTGCTGCTAAACTCCACTTCGCTTCAGACTGAACTTGAAGTGAAAGGCAGCTCACCGAACGCGGGACTTGGAGCAGCCGTCACCTATCTACGAGAAGACGACAAGGGACAGCTAATTGCCGTGATGTCGCAGCCCGGGCTGGATGTTGGTGACGGCACTGCGCCCAAGGTCTCTGTCATGCGGTTGCCGTCGGCGGAAGTAATTGCAGAGCGAACGTTCGGCACAGGGGAGGTACTCGGACGCCACTTCGCAATTGTTCCTGATATCAACGGCGACGGGATAGAGGACTTGGCAACGGGTATTCCGCTGGCAAAAACTGACAAGGGAGAAAAACGTAGGCAGGGTGGATCTGCTTTCCGGCGGGTCCCTATCGTTGATTCGTTCAATATGGGGTGCGCAGTCTGAGTCCTCGTTCGGAGCAAGTCTCGCGTGCCGGAATGCACTCCGGGGACCGAGAACAAGCCAGTTGCTGATTGGCTGCCCTACTTTTATCAGCGGTGCCGTGCGGATTGGCAACGTACTTCGGCGGGAACTGGACGACACCGCCGCTATCTCGCACTTGTCGTTGGAAGAAGACAAGGTGGCAGCTCCAACCGTCGAGCTTGGATTCAGAAATAATTCTCGCTTTGGCGCTGCCGTTGCCTTCGTCGGAGACCTCACCGGAGATGGCGTAGCTGACTTCGCGGTTGGGGCCCCGGTCGGCACATTCGGAATGGAACACGAAGTTGGGTGGATTAGAGTGTGTAGCGGCAAGGACGGAGTTGCGGTTGCCGGCTGCAATTGGCAGGCAGAGATCACGGACGTCAATCTCCCAATGATCGGGTTTGGCAGTGAACTCAAGGTGCTGGAGCTGGCTTGGGACGGCACTTCGCGTTCGGTGCTTGCGGTGTCTGCTTCGGAACATCGCTCAATGCTCGGAGTATCCGGGATTGTCCTTTTTGACTTGTCTCGGCCCTTGAAGCTGGAAATTTAGCACAAAATCTGCTTGCGGCCATCGCGGCCTGGCAGCTGACATACGACCTAAGCGGCCTGAAAGCAAGAAGACTTTGAAATGCAATCATGCGATTGTTCATTCCGAACTCAAAAAGCGCACCGTTCGACCGTGCTGGGTACAGGTCCGTCCGATCCGCTTCGGCAGGGCTCGCGCCGAGATGGAATCCGGCCGCCCCAGTGGCACCCAAGTGGCGTCCTAGAACCCCGCCCCGTTGTCGCGTTTGTCCGCATAGGGGGTGTCGCGAAAGGTCGCGTTTGGCCGCGTATTGTCGCTCCTGTCCGCGTTTGTCCGCTATCTCCGGAACCCGTGGGGAGTCTTCCCAAGGTTGATGTCGAGGGTTCAAGTCCCTTTCGCCCGCTCCACCATTGCCAATGACGCGAGGCCGGCGACGCGCATCAGCCATTTCGTGTTTGATTGCGTTTGGGCTCGCCTGGACCGCTCAGTCAGGCCTCCATCCCCGGCCGCGAACGAGCCGCGCGGTGACGACCCCTGGGACCGGCTTCGACACCGCGATCCTGCGCATCGAGACGGCCTACACGGCTTCGGGCAGGTCGAGACGGTGACGCAGTACGACGCGGCGTCGAGCGGCTCGGTGGTCGATCAGGTGAAGTACCCGTACGACGGCTGGGGAACGTCACGAACTTCCGCCAGGACATCGACGGCACCGTCGGCGGCAGCGGGTACTACGACGTGGCCTGACGCCTACGAGAAGGCCAACGACGGGCCGCAACACGATTCGGCGCACGAGCGAGACCCTTGGCGGCAAGACTTTTCGCTGAACTACGCCGGTCCACTAGATCAAGGACGGCGCGACGCCGCTGGTCCAGTACGAGTACCTCGGCGCGGGCCAGGTCGTCGGCACGATGTACGACGAGCCCGATGTCTTCTCGCGGCAGTACGGCTCCACGGCGGGCCAGTACCCCGACCTCGACACCCTGAACCGCGTCGTCGGCAGCAAGTGGACCAAGGACCTGTCCGCCGACGTGGACTTCTACCGGTACGCGCTGACGTACGACCGGAACTCGAACATCACGAAGGCGGACCAAGCCGGACAACAGCAACCCGGATGCGGACGGGGTCGCGGACGGCCACGTCGGCTTCGACATCGCCTACACGATGGACAACCTGGAACCGCCTCACCGTTGCGGACGAGGGGACTTTTCGGGCGGCTCGATCACGTCGCGGACGCGCAAGCAGGAGTGGACGCCTAACCCAGACCGGAACTGGTCGCTGGACAAGCCCGACCTGAACGGGGACGCCGACTGGAGCGACACGGACGAGTGGCAGGACTCAAAGACCTTCAACAAGGTCAACGAGATCAGGCCGCGACCTGGACGCCACCCCAGGGACCACCGGCGACAACTACACCCTGGCCTACGACCCGGCCGGGAACATGACCAACGACGGGACCGACTACAAGTACGAGTGGGACGCCTTCTACCGGCTCCGGAAGGTCAAGACCCAGGGCGGGGTGCTGGTCGCCGAGTACCGTTACAACGGGCTGGGGTACCGGACCGGGGTCCACGAGGACACGGACACGGATTCGGACGTAGACGGGTCGGACCTGTGGTACTACAGTGCCTACGACGAACGCTGGCGCATGGTGGCCACCTACCGCAGCTCCGACACCGACCCGAAGGAACGCTTCGTCCACCAGCAGGCGGGCGACGGCGGCTTTGGGGGCAGCTCGTACATCGACCTCGTGGCGTTCCGGGAGAAGGACGCGAACACGGCCTGGACGAGCGCGAGCGACGGGACCCTGGAGGAGCGGCTCTATTACTGCCAGAACCAGCACGCGGACGTGGTCGCGCTGATCACGGCGGCGGGCGGGCAGCGGGAGATGGATCGGTACTCGGCGTATGGGGTGCCGTTCGGGCTGCCCACCGGCGACTGCGACTCGGACGGCGACTGCGACGTGACTGACCGGAACCAGGTCCAGGCGTGGATCAACGCGTCGAACCAGTACGACGTGCGCGGGGATATTGACCTTGACGGCGATACCGACGCGACTGACAAGACCAACCTCAGGAATAATTTTGAGGGGGTGACGCTTGCGCGGGGCGAGTTGTCAACGCAGTCCATCGCGAGTCGCCTGGGCTACTCCGGCTTGGAAGCGGCAGGACCTCAGACTTCTGGTTGGACCGCTCGTTCCCGGGAGGTCGCTGCCAGCCTAGGTGTATGGACAGCTCGAGACAAAGCGGCAGCGTGGGAAACGGTGAACGGATACGAGCTTGTGCGCAGTAATCCTCCCGTGCGGCTCGATCCAAGTGGCATGGCGAGCCAGCACGCGTGTCCATCGCGGGGACACGAGAGTATCATGTCATCCAGTGGACTAGACCAGATCCTAAACCGCGACAGCTGCGGAGAGGCTCGCGATGACTTCATAAAGGACTTTATTGAAAAGGCGAAGGCGCTTGCCAAGACGAAGTGCGCCCCCATCTGCTGGCACCCACCGATGACGACCGCCGCGCCCTGCCAGGTAAGGGTAAACCTAGACCCGTTGGTTGCATGGGGAGGGCCCCCAGGGCTCCCCCACGGATGCCGCTACGCGCTCCGCGGCCTCTTTGGAGGATGCCGCGTGGTTTGCCCAGGCGGCGCGTCCTTGTACTACTCGTTCGACTGTCTCTGCGCGTACGTCGGAACGTCTGCCAGCGCCTCCAGTGAATTTAGGGATGAGAATTAGCCCATGAGAGCGAATCAAGAGATCGTCTTTCTGATTGCCTTGGCTGCAAGCTGCAGCTCCATTGAACCGCAAAGCAGCCCGCCAGGGAGGGGCAAGTCGGAAATCGCTTTCGCGGTGATGTGCGAGCAGCCCTGGACAGATGGCTGCAAGGGGTACCCCGTTCTCGGAGAGGTCGATCTTCCCAGCGACAAGATTTTCGTGCAGACTCCAGTCCTAATCTGCGCGATTGCTTCGGCTTCGGTCGCCTTGGACCACCGGGGAAACCCGTGCTTGGCCTTTACTTTGGAGCACGACGCCGGCGATCTGTTTACAGCTTTACGCACGCCAACATTGGGAAAACGCTTGCTGCTATTGTTGACGGTAGAGCCGCGTCGATGGGCACGATCAATGAGCCGCTACCGCCCGTAGGCACCATTTCTGCTAAGTTTGACCGAGAGTCGTTGGACGAGTTGGCAAAGCGGCTCAATTCGGAACACTAGCGTAATTCGCCTCGCCGAGTACAGGTCCGTCCGATCCGCTTCGGCAGGGCTCGCGCCGAGATTGCATCCGGCCGCCCCAGTGGCAACTTGGTGGCGTCCTAGAACCCCGCCCCGTTGTCGCGTTTGTCCGCATAGGGGGTGTCGCGAAAGGTCGCGTTTGGCCGCGTATTGTCGCTCCTGACCGCGTTTGTCCGCTATCGCCGGCAACCCGTGCGGAGTCTTCCCAAGGTTGATGTCGAGGGTTCAAGTCCCTTCGCCCGCTCCACCATTGCCAATGACGCGAGGCCGGCGACGCGCATCAGCCATTTCGTGTTTGGATTGCGTTTGGGCTCGCCTGAACGGCTTGGTCACGCCTCCTTCCCCCGGCCGCGAAACGAGCCGCGCGGTGACGACCCCTGGGACCGGCTTCGACACCGCGGTCCTGCGCATCGAGACGGCCTACACGGCCCTCGGGCAGGTCGAGACGGTGACGCAGTACGACGCGGCGTCGAGCGGCTCGGTGGTCGATCAGGTGAAGTACCTGTACGACGGCTGGGGCAACGTCACGAATTTCCGCCAGGACATCGACGGCACCGTCGGCGGCAGCGGGTACTACGACGTGGTCTATGCCTACGAGAAGGCCACGACGGGCCGCAACACGATTCGGCGCACGAGCGAGACCCTTGGCGGCAAGACCTTCACGCTGAACTACGCCTCGAGCGGCAGTCCGGACGTGGCGGACGTGTCGAGCCGCGTCTACTCGATCAAGGACGGCGCGACGCCGCTGGTGCAGTACGAGTACCTCGGCGCGGGCCAGGTCGTCGGCACGATGTACGACGAGCCCGATGTCTTCTCGCGGCAGTACGGCTCGACGGCGGGCCAGTACCCCGACCTCGACACCCTGAACCGCGTCGTCGGCAGCAAGTGGACCAAGGACCTGTCCGCCGACGTGGACTTCTACCGGTACGCGCTGACGTACGACCGGAACTCGAACATCACGAAGGCGGACCAAGCCGACAACAGCAACCCGGATGCGGACGGGGTCGCGGACGGCCACGTCGGCTTCGACATCGCCTACACGATGGACAACCTGAACCGCCTCACCCTGGCGGACGAGGGGACCTTCTCGGGCGGCTCGATCACGTCGAGGACCCGGAAGCAGGAGTGGACGCTGACCCAGACCGGGAACTGGTCGATGGACAAGCTCGACCTGAACGGGGACGCCGACTGGAGCGACACGGACGAGTGGCAGGACTCAAAGACCTTCAACAAGGTCAACGAGATCGGGACCCGCGACCTGGACGCCACCCCAGGAACCACCGGCGACAACTACACCCTGGCCTACGACCCGGCCGGGAACATGACCAACGACGGGACCGACTACAAGTACGAGTGGGACGCCTTCTACCGGCTCCGGAAGGTCAAGACCCAGGCTGGGGTGCTGGTCGTCGAGTACCGTTACAATGGCCTGGGGCTACCGGATCGGTGTCCACGAGGACACGGACACGGATTCGGACGTAGACGGGTCGGACCTGTGGTACTACTCTGCCTACGACGAACGCTGGCGCATGGTGGCCACCTACCGCAGCTCCGACACCGACCCGAAGGAACGCTTCGTCCACCAGCAGGCGGGCGACGGCGGCTTTGGGGGCAGCTCGTACATCGACTTGGTCGCGTTCCGGGAGAAGGACGCGAACACGGCCTGGACGAGCGCGAGCGACGGGACCCTGGAGGAGCGGCTCTATTACTGCCAGAACCAGCACGCGGACGTGGTCGCGCTGATCACGGCGGCGGGCGGGCAGCGGGAAATGGACCGGTACTCGGCGTATGGCGTGCCGTTTGGGCTGCCCACCGGCGACTGCGACTCCGACGGGGACTGCGACGTGGTGGACCGGAACCAGGTCCAGGCATGGATCAACGCGTCGAACCAGTACGACGTGCGCGGGGACATTGACCTCGACGGCGACACCGACTCCACCGACAAGACCAACCTCAGGAACAATTTTGAGGGGGTGGGGCTGGGGAGAGGGTGCTTGACCGTGAGCGAGGTCGGCAATCGCTGGGGCACTATGGGGGTGGACCTGGATACCGTGCTAAGTGGAACGCGATATCAAGTAAGGCGACGAGTCATCGACAGTGCGATAGGGACCTGGATGCGGCGCGATCCTATCGGCTACGCCGACGCCAGCCACCTATATTTGTTTGTGAGAGGTAACCCTCAATCGCGCACTGATTACACTGGATTGTTCTGCGGTGAGTGTACCCCGGAGGTCGGTGTTGATGGTCAAGATGGCTCATACTCCCCGGCGCCGAATCGCCCCAATCTGTGCGGTGAGCGGAATGCGAAGGGATACGGCATTTCGATCATGATCAGCTCAGAGTACTTCACGCAAACGGGGACGGCCGATTGCTCTGGATCATGTAAGTTCGATGGTCGCGTGTATCTCGGTATGTGTAAGACATCGAACGGGAATTGCGTCCGAGCTGGAGGACATTCCCAGGGGGAAGAGCATACGCGTGAAGCGAAGGCAGACAACCTGCTTATTCACGGCAAAGAGGAGCCCGTCTTCACTGATGGTCCCACATGGTCCCGTGAGCCGCCGGGGGAGGAAGGTTCGACGCCCCCACACCCCGATGGCGGAGGGGTTGTCCAGATACACGAAGTAGTTCAATGTGGAACGTCGGAAATGCTCACATGGACTGCGAGCCAGTTCCCACCGACAGACCCTGGAATGGGGGATGTAGAGCTTCGGCTGGTTCTCACATGTTGGGGCTGCTGCAAGCCGCAATCATCGAGTTTGTCAACGACGACTTTGACTCCACCTGCTTCCGGGAACTAGCACTATGATCATTTGTCGAGACCGCCACAATCGTGCGGTGACGGCAGACTTGGACGGACGTCGCCGCAGTGTGCCGAAGCCGCCGTCGCCGTGGCGAGCCGCAACAGGCTGGACCGCTCTACGGCATTCGGTCTGGCCGGGCGTACTTCTGGTCGCACTGGTGCTGGCGGGCTGTCATGTGCGTCGCTCGTGCGGTTGTGCGAGTTCACAGGCAGACATGATTGCCGACGCCACGAATAGTCCTCATAAACCAACTCAGACCTTGCACGAATCGGGGGTTGACGCTGAAAAGATGGGGAATCGTCTTGATTTTGAGCCGGTTCTGGGGCTGGGGGAGCCCTACCTCCTTTCCGAAATTGAGGCGCAGGTGATTGAATTGGAGCGCACGGCTCACCCCGGACGCGGTGCAATTGAATCTCCCGATGCTCTGGGGCACACGCTTCTCCACAAGTCTGTTAATGGTTGCAGCCTTGACCTAGCAACACGGCTCATTGCGCTCGGCGCCAATCCAAACGCCATTTCTGGCTTTGGATTCACACCATTGGATTACCTCTACCAGGGCTGTGGCGGTGGCCGCGACTGTTCGGGGCTCTACGCCCTCTTGCTTTCCGTCGGCGCAAGGTGCAATTGGTACAAGTGAGGCGGCCTGTTTATGTAGTTCCTTACGGGTTGAAGGCCGTGACGGGCGGTTCCGCACAGGGTGGCCGCAGCTCACGGGACACGCCGCGGGGTGCCCTCCGCCGAGCCGCGTGTGCGCAGCAGCGCAGGCTTCGGGAAGTGCACGCCGCCATCCTCGGTGGCAACCTGGTGGCGTCCTAGAACCCCTCCCCGTTGTCGCAGATGTCCATGTGGGGTGTAACGAAATCCCTTCCGAATATGAGGTAGCCGCCCAGCGGACGAGCAGCCGTCTCCCAGCGGTCGCCCTGCACGCCCTTGACTCGCTCCCCCACCTACCGGCTCCGGAAGGTCAAGACCCAGGGCGGGGTGCTGGTCGCCGAGTACCGCTACAACGGCCTGGGGTACCGCGTCGGCGAGCACTGGGACGTGAACGCCAGCGGGCTGCCCGTGGACGGATCAGACCCGTGCTACTACAGTGCCTACGACGAACGCTGGCGCATGGTGGCCACCTACCGCAGCTCCGACACCGACCCGAAGGAACGCTTCGTCCACCAGCAGGCGGGCGACGGCGGCTTTGGGGGCAGCTCGTGCATCGACCTCGTGGCGTTCCGGGAGAAGGACGCGAACACGGCGTGGACGAGCGCGAGCGACGGGACCCTGGAGGAGCGGCTCTATTACTGCCAGAGCCAGCACGCGGACGTGGTCGCGCTGATCACGGCGGCGGGTGGGCAGCGGGAAATGGACCGGTACTCGGCGTACGGCGTGCCGTTCGGCCTCCCCACCGGCGACTGCGACTCAGACGGCGACTGCGACGTGGCGGACCGGAACCAGGTCCAGGCGTGGATCAACGCGTCGAACCAGTACGACGTGCGCGGGGATATTGACCTCGACGGCGACACCGACTCCACCGACAAGACCAACCTCAGGAACAACTTTGAGGGGGTGACGCTGGGGTGGGGCGTGCTGTCGGACGATAGCGTGACGAACGTGCTCGGATTGGCCGCATATCATGCGGCCCCCGGAATCTCGACGGGCGGTTTTGGGGCGCGAAAACGGATCCTGAATTCGTCTTTGGGCACCTGGAACCGGCGAGATCCGATCGGCTACAGTGCTGGCGACACCAATCTTTACCGCATGGTGTTTGGCGCGCCGCATGTTCACAATGACCCATTTGGAGAGGATTGTCCCGGTTGCACCGTCCCGAGCTGGATCGGGGGCGGCGCATTGAATAGCTCACCGTGTGCCCTGGCTTGCTGCGCAAAACATGATGAGTGCTATAAGAAATACGGCTGTACGGCCGCGTCATGGGCGAATAACGCCGCCGGGGCAATCGCAGGAAGCATGCTCGGTGGTTTGGGTGCGATGTTTGGATCGCGACTAGCTGCGTATCTTTCCAAGTGTGCTGGCTGCAATCAAGACGTAGTTGATTGCATTATCGCCTGCCCCTTGACTGGCACGCCACCGCGCGGCACAAACTGCTACTATTGCCCGAAAACGCAAGTGTATATCAACATTGCGGATGGGCCGTGCCCGCCGGTGCAGGGCCTCCCCAACTATGGGAGCCAAGCGGCAGCGGATGCTGCCTGCTGCGACTAATATCATCAGCCAACCTCAGGACCCGCGGAGATGCGACCACTGGACGTTTCCCGATATCTACTTGGGCTCTTTGCCGCAACGGCTGTCTGCCTACCCGGTTGTGGCCCGTACCCAGCGGCGGCTCGTAGTGGTGCGGATATTGCGGACTTGCCGCTCTCTACACGCTCACTTCACGTGAGGGAACTCAAGGACGAGGACATCTCCGCACTGAACTCGCTGAAGAATCTCACCTACCTAAGTTTCGCGGCCGGATGGGGATCCATACAGACCGCACCGATTACCGATGCCGGATTAGCACGCTTGGCTGCACTGGAACTACCCCGTCTAAGAACTCTTGACATTGGGTCCTGTGCCAAGATCACAGACGCGGGGCTTGTGGCAATTTCGAGCATGGAGCAGGTCGAAGAACTTCTTCTTGACAGCACTTCAGTTTCAGATCTGGGGCTAGCGTCGCTGATCAAGATGGAGCAACTCACGTACCTAGACCTGCGACGATGTGGAGCGATCACAGACCGAGGGCTGGAGGTGTTGGCAACGAAGAACAATTGGAAGACACTCATGTTGGGTGGATGCTACCGACTGACGGAGAGCGGGGTTTCACGGCTGAAGGCCGCCTTGCCCGAGTGTTCAATATTCACCACCTTGAATTGACGCTCAGAGCACGGGCGATCTTGTCCGTGTGGCAAGCGAACCTTGTTGGCTGTAACGAAATCCCTTCCGAATATGAGGTAGCCGATCAGCGGACGAGCAGCCGTCTCCCAGCGGTCGCCCTGCGCGCCCCTGACTCGCCCCCCCACCTACCGGCTCCGGAAGGTCAAAACCCAGGGCGGGGTGCTGGTCGCCGAGTACCGTTACAACGGCCTGGGGTACCGGACCGGGGTCCACGAGGACACGGACACGGATTCGGACGTAGACGGGTCGGACCTGTGGTACTACTCTGCCTACGACGAACGCTGGCGCATGGTGGCCACCTACCGCAGTTCTGACACCGACCCGAAGGAACGCTTCGTCCACCAGCAGGCGGGCGACGGCGGCTTTGGGGGCAGCTCGTACATCGACCTCGTGGCGTTCCGGGAGAAGGACGCGAACACGGCCTGGACGAGCGCGAGCGACGGGACGCTTGAGGAGCGCCTCTATTACTGCCAGAACCAGCACGCGGACGTGGTCGCGCTGATCACGGCGGCGGGCGGGCAGCGAGAAATGGACCGGTACTCGGCGTATGGCGTGCCGTTTGGCCTCCCCGAAGGGGACTCCAATTCGGACGGACTTGCCGACGGAACAGACCGGACGATTATCCAGGGGTGGATCAACACGAGCGCGTACGATGTGCGAGGCGACGTGGACTTGGACGGCGATGTGGACAGCACGGATAAGTCCGCGGTTCAGGCGCTGGGCGCGGTAACACTGGGGCGCGGGGCGCTGTCGGCGAGCGCGGTGGGAAGTCGGCGCGGGAACGCGGGATATGAACTGAATACAAGGCTGCTTGGCAGCACGTCTGTGGTGAGAAAACGATGGTTCATCGGAGAACTCGGCAATTGGATGCGGAGAGATCCGATTGGCTACACGGATTCGCCCAGCTTGTTCAGCTACGGCAAATCAAGCCCGACGATATTCATTGATCCTTCAGGCACTCAATCAATGCTCCCGCTGCCCATAGCGCTGACGATTGATCCACTCGACCCCGGCTCCACTCCTCCGAGTCCTTTTAGCGACTCCAAGTGTTGCAAGGAAAAGAAGGACGGCCATCCGGACCCGGACAACCTGGCAGGGGCAACCATTTGCTGCGGCAAAAAAGTGGTAACGTGCTCATGGAATACCAAGAGCAAGTCCAAGAGCAAGGGGGCGCAAGTTGGGGGTGCATTTGTGGAAATCTGCACCAACCACCACGAAAGCAAGCACAAGCCATTGTGCCTCTGCTCTCAAAACCCCGATGACGGAAAATATCGGGAATGTGATCATACTGGCCAAACTCCTCGTGAGCGGAAGAAGGCGTGTGCCGATGCCGATAATGCTGGTTATGATTGTTTGATCGGCAATACGGGAGGGGGCAACAAGAAGCAAGCGTGCGACGCACGGTTTGGAGCGAGCAGTCAAGACGCCACGGACTGCAAAGATGCTGTGGATGAAGCGGAGAAGGCCCATCCGACTCATGGTAAGGACGGTTCAAAGTGTGGATAGCGTCGGCCACCACCCGAAGCAGCAACCTCAGTTCTGTGTACTAATATTATCGATGTGCACCGCAGATCCATGCGAGGAGCCAGCAGCGTCAGTAGCCCACATGGGTTTTCGCCGGCCAGGAGCCAGTCCCTCATGATGAACAACAGTTGCCAACGGGGTGCCGCCGCAAGCTTTACGTGGCGACCGAGTCACTTGTGTGCGATAGTGCTTTTCCTCGTGTTCGGCACACAGCTGTTTCCCCACAAACTGGTTACGAAGACATATACGTCCGGGTCCCGAGACTGGAGCGTTGTAGTCAGCCCCTCTGATCAATTCGGGAGAGGGCCATCGCAACTTGAGCTCGCCAAGCAAGGCGCTAAAGTGTGGAAGACGGAGGAGTCCTTTACATTCTGGGATTGCGTGCTGACCGATGACGGAATAGTCGGTGGGTACGGCTACAGCGAGGGCCTTAGTGGAAGAATGGGCGCCGGCGACCTCATCTTGGCAGTTGTGTCCACGCAGGGCCGCACCGTAGGCAGGTATGCGATTCAGCGTCACAGCCGTAGCGAGGAGCATGAGTTGGACACTCCAGTTGCCCGCGGAATCATGTATCAGGCCGAACGTCGCTTGTTTGTGGTTCGGGTGAGTGGCGGTGCAGTGCGCAGATCGCACGAAAAGTGGTGGTTATTGGACTCAAGCACTGGAGAATGTGTCGGGGTTGTTGACCCGCTGGAGAAGGTACAATCAAATAGCACGCTTCGACAGTCATTGGGGGCATGTGAGATTCGAGGAACGCCGCTTATTCTTGCTCATTGGTACTCATTCGATGATCACCTCGACAGCCGGGGAGCGCGCTTCATTGTGTATGACAAATTGTGGGCACCTGTCTGGATCCTCGAGTTGCCGGCCGTTTATGACGAGGTCGGAGCGATTAACAGTGTGTTTCCCTTTGGCAGCTCGACTATGGGCGTGTCCTCGGATTCGACTGGAGAATTCTCAATTCGTGTTGCCGGCGACAATGCACGTCGAACATTTAGGGTGATTGCCGATTCTTCCTTCGGGCCTGGATGGCGTGTGGTGGAAGTCGACGGTTAGTCACTTATTGGGTGTCCATCCCGAAAACCCTGGGCGCGCCCTCAAAACGCGACCGCGCTCCGAAGCGGAGTGCTGGTCCTCCTCGCGGGGGACGTGAACTCTGTGGCCTTGGAGTCGTCTGCCACGTGCCCCATGCGCACCCCAGTGGCACCCAAGTGGCGTCCTAAACCCCCGCCCCGTTGTCGCGTTTGTCCGCATAGGGGGTGTCGCGAAAGGTCGCGTTTGGCCGCGAATTGTCGCTCCTGTCCGCGTTTGTCCGCTATCGCCCGCAACCCGTGCGGAGTCTTCCCAAGGTTGATGTCGAGGGTTCAAGTCCCTTCGCCCGCTCCACCCTTGCCAATGACGCGAGGCCGGCGACGCGCATCAGCCATTTCGTGTTTGGATTGAGTTGGGGCCCGCCTGGACTGCTCGGTCAGGCCTCCATCCCCGGCCGCGAAACGAGCCGCGCGGTGACGACCCCTGGGACCGGATTCGACACCGCGGTCCTGCGCATCGAGACGGCCTACACGGCTCTCGGGCAGGTCGAGACGGTGACGCAGTACGACGCGGCGTCGAGCGGCTCGGTGGTCGATCAGGTGAAGTACCTGTACGACGGCTGGGGCAACGTCACGAATTTCCGCCAGGACATCGACGGCACGGTCGGCGGCAGCGGGTACTACGACGTGGTCTATGCCTAGGAGAAGGCCACGACGGGCCGCAACACGATTCGGCGCACGAGCGAGACCCTTGGCGGCAAGACTTTTTCGCTGAACTACGCCTCGAGCGGCAGCCACCCTGCGGCGTGCAGGAGGGCTGGCGAGCCCTGGAGGAGTGGCCCCCGCGCGGGCCCCTGGGGGGGGCTGGCGCCCGGCGACCTTGACAGGCCGGCACCGTGGGCCGAGGATCAGGTCGGTCGTGGTCGCTTCGTCCGGAAGGTCCGTCGGGAGCGTGAACGCCTCGCCCGCCTGCCCTGCACGACGCGCCAGCGCGGCAAGCTCGTCCGGGCGGCGACTGGGTGCGCACTCCAACGACCCGCCTTGGTCAAACTTCCACGAGGCGGGCTGCCCGTCCGGGCCCTCGCGTCGGAAGAAATTGCGTGAATACCCCACCTTTCTCGGGTCCCGAGTGAGATCGGTCGCGTTCGTCAGCAGCTCCCAATGAAGATCCAGCGGTTATCGTCATGACGCACCTTGCGCACAGCATCGGGATTGTCTTCGGCCTCGCCCTCGGCGTCGGCACGCTCGCCAGCGCGCAGTCTGGAATCGCTGGATGGGGAGACACGGAATTCGACTCACGCTGGCACGCAGAAGCGTTCGCCGCGGTCGGGGCGGGCACTGCCCATACTGTCGCGCTTCGCACCGACGGGTCGATCGCGACGTGGGGCTGGAACTCCCACGGCCAGTGCAACACCCCTGCGCTGCCCGCGGGGCTCACGTATGCCGAGGTCGCAGCCGGCGGCGCTCACACCGTCGCGCGTCGCAGTGACGGCTCCGTGGTCGCGTGGGGCATCAACGGCGCCGGGCAGTGCAACGTCCCTGCGCTGCCCGCGGGTCTCACCTTCGTCGAAGTCGCAGCCGGCGACAATCACTGCGCCGCGCGTCGGAGTGACGGCTCGGTGGTCGCGTGGGGCCTCAACACTTTCGGGCAATGCAACGTTCCGGCACTGCCCGCGGGACTCACCTATGTCGAAGTCGCCGCCGGCCGCGCTCACACCGTCGCGCGTCGAAGCGACGGATCCGTGGTCGCGTGGGGCGAAAACCTGATCGGCCAATGCAACGTTCCTGCGCTGCCAGCGGGTCTCACTTTCGCGGAGATCGCAGCCGGCAGCGATCACACCGTCGCGCGTTGCAGCGACGGATCCCTGGTCGCATGGGGCAACAACGGCTCCAGCCAGTGCATCGTTCCTGCGCTGCCCGCGGGCCTCACCTACGTGGGTGTTGGGGCTGGCAACGACCACAGCGTCGCCGTTCGAAGCGATGGCTCCGTGGTCGCGTGGGGGCGCAACGACTACGGCCAGTGCAACGTCCCGCCTCTGCCGGCGGGCCTGACGCACGTTCAGGTTTTCGCAGGCGACTATCACACCGTCGCGCGTCGCAGCGACGGCTCCGTGGTCGCCTGGGGCAACAACGCCAGCGGCGAGTGCAACGTTCCTGCGCTGCCTGCCGGTCTCACCTTCGTCGAGATCGCAGCTGGCCCCCTCCACACCATCGCGCGCCGCAACGACGGCTCGGCGATCGCGTGGGGAAACAACGCCGATGGCCAAGGCAACGTCCCGGTGCTGCCCGCGGGCCTCACCTATGTCGCGATCGCCGCTGGCGGCGACCATACCGCCGCCTGTCGCAGCGACGGTTCGGCTGTTGCCTGGGGGCTCAACAGCTTCGGCCAGTGCAACGTCCCCGCGCTGCCGGCGGGTCTCACGTACGTCGAGCTCGGCACCGGCTACACCCACACGGTGGCGCGTCGCAGCGACGGCTCGGTCGTCGCCTTTGGGCGCAATGACTACGGCCAGTGCAATGTCCCCGCGCTGCCCGCGGGTCTCACGTACGTCGAGCTCGGTGTCGGCTACACCCACACGGTGGCGCGTCGCAGCGACGGCTCGGTCGTTGCCTGGGGGCGCAACGACTACGGCCAGTGCAATGTCCCCCCTCTGCCCGCGGGTCTCACGTACGTCGAGATCTACCCCGGCTACCATCACACGGTGGCGCGTCTCAGCGACGACTCGGTGGTCGCGTGGGGGCGCAACGACAACGGTCAGTGCAACGTCGCCGCGCTGCCCGCAGGCCTCTCCTACGTACAGTTCGCCGCCGGCTTTGGTCACACCGTCGCGCGTCGCAGCGACGGCTCGGTGGTCGCGTGGGGGTTGAACAGCACCAGCCAGTGCAACGTCCCCGCGCCGCCCCCGGGCCTCGCGTACGCGGAGATCGCCGCCGGCTACGCTCGCACCGTCGCCCGTTACGAGTTCGCCTGCCTCGCGGGGACGGTCTATTGCACCGCCAAGGTCAACTCACTCGGCTGTCGGCCGCAGATCGCATCGAGCGGTGCACCGAGCGCAACCGCGGGTGTGGGTTTCCTCGTCAGCGCGAGCCAGGTGATCAGCAACAAGCCAGGTCTCCTGCTGTACTCGAACACCGGACGCGCGGCGGTGCCGTTCGCGGGAGGACTCCGCTGCATCCATACTCCGGTTCGACGCAGCATTGCCCTAGCTTCGAGCGGCAATCCGCCGCCGAATGACTGCTCGGGCGTCTACTCGATCGACATGAACGCCTTCGCCGTGGGCGCGCTCGGCGGAACGCCGGCGGCATTCCTGCTCTCGGCGGGTACGGTCGTCGATGCGCAGTTTTGGGGCCGCGACAACGGCTTCCCGCCCCCGAACAACGCTGCGCTGTCGGACGCGCTGGAGTACACGGTCTGTCCGTGATATCGTTGGGCCTGTCAACCCTCCATTGACGGCCACGCTGTTCTGGTTGTTGGGGCTGGCTGCTTCTGGGCGGTCGGACCCGATCGGTCGGTTCGAGTGGACGAGATCAGGTGCGGGGACGACGGGCGCCGGCTCGCTTCGCGGCGTTTCATTTTGATATGCGCGGGTTGGCGACCGCAGTGCAGGCAGTCGATGGAGAGGGCTGACCCAATTGAGAGCAGGCGTGGGCGGTCTTGCGGCCGCTTGCCCAACGGACACAATCGAGAATCCCGTCCCGGGCGTTCTCACCGGATTGCCCGTCGTCCTCGCAGTTCCTGATTTCGAAAGAGCGTCGCGTCAGGGACTCACGCCGCCGACTGCGGTACTTGTGGGCCGATGGCCCAGATGAAGCCGCACAGCTCGCGGGCCACGGCGACGACAGCGGTGTGCGGGCGCTTGCCGCGCGTGAGCATCGCCCAGCAGCGCTTGTGCGCGCGTTTCTGCGCGTTCTAGGTGATGTCGAGGCGGTTTGTCCGCTATCGCCGGGAACCCGCGCGGAGCCTTCCAAGGTTGATGTCGAGGGTTCAAGTCCCTTCGCCCGCTCCAAGACGTAAGTCAGGCTGATCGCCAGGTTTGGACTCACGGCCATCCGTGGCCCGGCGCGCCACACCGACTACTGGGGTGCGACCGCGCGCATGCGGTCGCGCTCACCCTTTCACAGCCAGATTCGCGCGCACTGACCCGACTCCCCCGCAAGCCGGGGGGGGGGGGGGGGGGGGGGGGGGGGGGGGGGGGGGGGGGGGGGGGGGGGGGGGGGGGTGCCTTAGCAGAGCCCGTTGATCCGGCCTTCGATTGCGCGGAGCGCGTCCGCGACCTCCCCGAACGCAGGCGGGCGTGTGTAGAACATCTCATCCATGGCCCGGTAGTCCGCCTGCAACCTACGCATTACTTCTTCGTCGCCCACGATGCAAATCCCCTTCGTCGGCGCTTCGGATGCGTGGCGGTCCTCGCCGAATATTCCCTTGTGCTCGGCCACCTCCAGGTATAGCTGACGGGTGACGTCGTCCATGGCCCCGGCACGCAACAGCATGAGCAAGTCGTAGGCATGTCGCGACGATCGCTCGCCGACCTTGCCTCGCCTCGCGTTGGAATGCAGCAGCAGTGCTTTCTCCAGCAGCGTGCGTTCGGGCGCCTGCGCGACGACCCTCGCCGAGGTCATCGCGAATGCCTTGGGGAACGCTTCTGCCGCCAGCGAGCGCACGTCCCGCTCCCTGGTGGGGTAGTGGTCTGCCCGTGCACCGATCTCCAGTTTCACGATGGGGCCGACATACCTGCCGCCCCCGTACAGTCCAGCGGAGAGCGCAACCGGATAGCCGAACATCACCACGCTCTCCTTCTGCGACAACTCCACCTTGAGGTCGAACTTGTCTCTGAGCACAGAACCGAATTCCTCGCGGAGCTTGGGCGTCAACGTGTCTCGCACGTAATCCTGCGCGCGCTGTGCAATCTGGTCGAGGTCCCGACTCCGCTGCTTGGTCCCCTTGTGCAGGGTCGGGACATCTCCCTTGGCGATCCCCAGATCATCGCGGTGTAGCCCGAGGTCCAGATCCTCTGAGAAACGCTCGATTAGGCCGTAGCACTTCGAGAGCGACGTGCCGCCCTTGAAGAGGAGCCTGGGAACTCCTTGCAGGGCGTAGAGATGAGCCAGCGTCCACGTGACCCAGAAGTCCTTCTCAACCACGATCGGCGAGATATTGAGCGTGGCCGCAGTCTGTGTGAACAGCGCTGCGCGATCGGCGGCCTCGAATCGAGCGACCTGGTCCATGGCCTCAGGCTGCCTCGCCTTTCGCGGGTGCAGTAATCCGGTCGATGATCGGCAACATCCAACCCGTGGCGTTGGTACGCAGGCCGTTCAGCTTACGCCTGTCTGCGTCGTCCAGAATCGCCCGCAGGCGAGCGATGTCTTGATCCCCGACACCACCTCGGCCGAATGCTCTAATCGCGCGCAACGTGAGGCCGGCCTTCGTGTCGCCACCTGCCAGAGACGCAGGCATGGTGTGCTGGAATCGGAGGGTCTGCGTGCCGACCTGCACAACTCTCGTTGGGCCGGTCGTCAGATAGACGGGGCGTGCAGGCACCTGCGTTGAGATGCCGAGCGCGTTGGCCGCCGACGCCGGAGAGATCCCGATCGTCTCTCCTGTGCCGTCCGCGATGGCGCGCGCCACTTCATCGATCGAGGGTGAGAGCGGACCGAAGAGAGTGTGATGCCTGGGCATGTCGTAGAGCCCGCGGCCAAGGCGCCGAATGACCCCATTTCTGGTGAGGCGATGCAGGGCCACATCGATCGAGGCGCGGCTCCCGAGATCGAGCATGGAGCGGACAGAAAAGACACGCCCCAGTCCCCAGCCGCGAAGGCGGCGCTGGACCTTGCTGGCTACGGAATCAGGCGAGGACACGGCGACCATGGTGTAAGAAACTAGCCACAGGTTATCGATCTTGCAAGGGGGCCAACCCAAGCCGGATGCCTGGTTTGCGGCAAGAGAGGCCCGGAATGAGCCTGTGGCCCCCCTTGAGGGGCGTACTGGCCCGAGCCTACGCCTCCAAGACCCGCCGCACGTCGGCATCCGTGGCCCGGACGTAGACCAGGGTCGAGGCGACCGAGTGATGCCGAAGGGCGCGCTGGACGACGAGCAGGTCGCGGGTGCGGGCGTAGAGCCGCAGGGCAAAGCTGTGGCGCAAGCTGTGCGCCGAGCCCCTCATGCCCCCTCCGCCATGCGCACCCAGCCCTGGATCCGCCGCTGGGCTTGGCGCTTCCCCAGCCTCCCGCCCCCCCGGGCCCGTGAACAGCGGCCCCTCCCCGCGCTCAGCCAGGAACCCCACCAGATGGTCGAGCAGCTCCCTGGTGACCACCACGCGCTCCTGCTGGTCCCGCTTGGCCACCCGGACCACCAGTTCCGTGCGCTCCAGGTCCACGTCCGTCCGGTCCAGGCCAGGGCCGACCCCAGGCGCAGACCGCTCTTCAGCATCACCGCCACGAGCAGGTGATCCCGCCGCGCCGCGGCCCCCTGAGCCGCCAGGAGCACGTCCAGGAGCCGCCGGACCTCTTCGTCCGCCAGCCCCTCGCGGCGACATCGGGGCCCGCAGGGCCAGCCGCAGGAGCCGGGCGGGGTTCGTACGCGAGACCCCGGCGGCGTGCTGGTGCCCGAAAAAGCAACGCAGGCTCGTCCTTACCGCGTGCTGGGTCGCGGTCGAACGCCCCGCCGTGATGCTTGCCGCAACTGTGGGGTGTAACGCAATCCCCTCCGACATGAGGTAGCCGATCAGCGGACGAGCAGCCGTCTCCAAGCGGCCCCGGAGGAGGCAGGAGAGGGCGATGAAGGGGACCAGTCAGGGGTCGAGGGAGCCCGGTACTCCGGCTGGGGCGCCGGCTCCGGTGCATGTCGGCCGTAGCGGCGGTGGACGCTCGCGAACGAAGGGAGTGGCGGAGAAGCTGCGGTCCTGGAGGAGTCTGCCTCCGGCCGTCCTACCGGTTGGAGCAGAAACGGCTCACAGCGAAGACGGTCAAGACCAGCAGCCAGACGTGCGAGGCGGAGTACGGCGCCACTGGCGGCGCGCCTGCGAAGGCGGCGGCCGCTGCGCCGGCGGCTGCCAGGGTTGCTGCCCTTGCGAAGGCGAAGCACACATAGCCGCGCTACCGGCCCCCCCCGGCTCGCGTCGAGAACTGGTCCAGTGCCTCCCTGGCCGGGTCCAGCGTGCGGAGTTCTGCCACCTGCTCAAGTCGAATCCCCAAGAGCTTGCAGATCGGACGCAGAACCTGCTCCAGGCTCGGCCGCCGCAAGTAAACGACTGAGGGCCGCGCCTTGAGCGTGTCCAAGAGCTTGAGAAACTGCTCCTGCGCATGGGCGTCGCGGTCCTTGGGATGGCCGAGCTCGCAGCAAAGGACTCGCCCGGATTTTACGTAGGGCTCCACGCCGCGCTCCTGGATGATCGCCAGTGCCGGGAACAGGTCGCACTCGATCTCCATCGCGACGATCGACGTCTCGCGTCGGAGACGGAACACAGCTTCGGTGTCGATCGCGGGCAGCGTGCGCTGGGGAGGGGCGGGAGGCGCGATCCGGTCGAAGGTGACGTCGTCCTCGGCGAGCCCCGGCGCGTACTTGCTCAGGGACAGCCGGCCCTGCTCGTCGGGAAGGAGGGGCTCGGGGATCACCGCGGACAGGCGGCAGACGACGCTCGCGACGATCAGCGTGCTCGTCATGGTGCGGAGTTCGGCATCCGTCGGCGCGCGCGGGATCCGGTTCGCGGCGTGACTCTCGATCAGCGGATGGGCCCCTCGGCCGCGGAACACGACGCCCGACCGGCGGATCAGCGCGCTGCACTCCTTCGACAGCTCGCCGCGATCAACGAACATCAGCACGAGCGCGGGCTGGCCGAAGGCCGCTTCGTCCTGGAACGACTCCCCTGACCTCGTGCGTTGCAGGACGTCGTAGCCCTCCTGTCCGAGGTACACCGCGAGGCCGAACGTCTCGCCGCCCGCACCCATGACTGAGCACCAGTTCGCCACGCCGGTCGCCGGGTCCTCAACTGCGAAGACGTCTGCATCGGACATCCACTGCCACGGCGCCAGGCGGCAAAAGTCCCTGGCGCGCTCGAAGAAATCCCTGGGCACGCCGCCTTCCGAGGCGTTGGCCAATTTCTTTCGGCCTCGGTTCGGCTTCGAGGTCGTGGCTGCCGAGGCCGAGAGCTCCCTGGGAGCCGTGCAGGTCGCGCGCAGCCGAAGCGTGCCGTCCTCGCCCGGAGAGCACTTGACTTCTCCAATCAGCCGCGTGTCCATCGGCTGCTCGCTGCGCTTGCGTGCTTCGAGGCCCGCGAGGACCTTGAGCGCCTCACGCTCCGGCAGGCCGCTCATCCCGCCATGGATGGCCTCCCGCGCAAGTTCCATGTAGTCCGTGGAACTGCCGGAGAACTCGAGGATCACCGCGTTCCAGACCAGCATCGCGAGGTTGAGCACGGACTGCTGGACCCGCGGATCGGCGCCCGCCGGGATCTGGCGCAGCACCGGCTCCGCGAAGGCGAGAAGAGCTTCCGAGATCTTGCCCTCCCTCGACTTCATGACTCACATGCTCGCCGAAGCGTACCTCGGGGTCCAGCCCGCTCGGCGGCGGGCCCCTTCTTCCGATCGGTCAGGAGCAAGCACGCCACGGCGGTGTTGGTGGGCGTCCTCTGGTCTGTGGGGTGTAACGCAATTCCCTCCGCCCGGAGCACCCGGACAAGGCCGCATGCCCCACCGCCGGTGCTTCGTTCCGCGCTTTGCCAGCGACGTCGGGCCCGGCTTGACGATCACGGAGGGAACGCGGGGAGGCCGGCGCGGAGGTCTCCGGCCCCGCGGGGCACGGGGCACGCACCCGCACCCAGGCCGCTCCTTGCGGCGAAGGTGGGAATGGATGCCTCCCATGGCGTAGAACAACGCCATGGAACGACTTCGCATGCAGCAGAAGCTGCTCTCCTTCGGTGACGACTACGTGGTAGAGGATTCCTCCGGCAGGCGGCGGTTCCTGGTGGACGGCAAGGTGTTCACGCTGCGGGACACGCTGGCGGTCCTGGACACCGAGGGCGGCGAGGTGGCGCGCATCACGCGCCGGCTCCTGGCCTGGGGGCCCACCTATGAAATCGAGCGCGGCGGCGAGCTCGCGGCGATCGTCAAGAAGGAGCTGTTCACCTTCTTCCGCTGCCGCTTCATGGTGGACGTGCCCGGGCCGGGCGACCTCGAGGCCCAGGGTGATTTCTTCGAGTACGAGTACGAGTTCACGCGCAACGGACGGACCGTCGCCACGGTTTCGAAGCGCTTCTTCGCCCTGCGGGACACTTACGGGATCGAGTTCGACGAGCGCGAGGATGCGGTGCTCCTGCTCTCGGCGGCGGTCGTGATCGACCAGTGCTGCCACGAGGACCGCTGAGTTCCCCGCGGAAATCGCCGCCCGTCAGCGGCGTGAGCCCGCGGGCGATTCCCCGTCGCCCGGCGCCGGTGTCTCCCGCGGGGGCAACTCGGACTTTCGCAGGAGCACCCGCTCCGCCTCGCCCGGGTCCAGGGAGAGCTCGCGCAGGATCGGACGCGGGTCGTCGGCCGTGGTGAGCTCCAGACGCAGGCTGCCGGTGCCCACCAGGAACTCGCCGGTGAAGTTCGGCACGCTGCCCAGCAGGCCCGAGGCTCCCGGCACGACCTGCAGTTCTCCCCCGCCCACCAGGGCGTTCTCGCGCAGGAACCGTGCCCGGAGCGGTCCGTCGGTGACGGAGAAGCCCTCGAGCTCGAGCTGCACGCGGGCGCCCGGGCGCAGCACCAGGAGCACGTCCGGGACGACTTGGCCTTCCTGGAGCTCGAGGGGACCCGCGAGGGTGGCGATGCGCGTGGGCAGCGTCGACGCGTCGGACTCGAAGCGGCTGATCTCGGGATCGAAGTCCCCCGTCGGCGGTGGTTCAGGCACCTCGATGGCGTAGAGGGAGAGCCTTCCGGGCAGCAAGGGGTGGAGCTCGAAGACTCCGTCCTCGCCCGCAAATCCGGTCCAGGTGCGCCGGGTGTAGTCCTCCAGGTGGATCGTGAAGGACAGGGAAACACCCTCGCCGGTGGCGCCGTCGATGATCCGGCCGTGGACCTCGGCCGGAGCGCGGAAGCGCAGCTCCACCTTCGAATCGCCGGCCTGGGCGGTCACGGGCCGCGCTAGACCTTCGAGTCCGTTGTCTTCGGCCTGCACGAGATAGAGTCCCGGGAACAGCGGCCCCACGGCGAAGCGGCCGTCCTCACCCGCCAGGCTGCCGAAGCGGTATTCGCCGCCCGAGGCCTCCACCTTGGCCCCCACCGCCGGCCCGCCGCGGGCGTTCTGGACGCTGCCCCGGATGTACAGGCGCGGCGGATCGGGAAAGGACGTGTGCGGCATGACCACCCGGCCGTCGGGTTCGGAGCCGCGTCCCTCGGAATCCAACTGCCGCTCCGGGGCCGGGGCCTCCAGTGCCCCGGTGAGGCCCGGGCCCCGCTCCAGGTCCGCCTGGCCGGAGTCGAGCTCGGCGCGGCCGGCGGCCACCCACCAGGCAATCCCCACCAACGTCGAAGCGAAGGCTGCGAGGGCCAGGGGGTAGAGGGGCTTCCGCGACGAGCTCATGGACGGGGGCCTGGGCGCCTCGCAGACCCGCGCAGCGAGCGGGGCGGGCGCGACGCCGGTCGGGCCACAGTCTCACCTCCCGGGACACCGCCCACAAGGTCCGCGGCCCCGCGGCCCGGGCCTGGGAGCACGCCCCAGAACCTCTCGGGCCCCGTGGCCGCGCCGTGGCTCGCGCCCGCTTCGATGCGTCTCCTCTGAGTGTCGACCCAGGCGAATGCGCGCGGCCCGGGGACACCCGCGGGGCCCCACAGGTTCCGGGACACGTTCCTAGCCGTCGCCGTCCTTCAGGCCGGTCAAGTCGATGAGCTCGGAGTAGGACCCGTCGGGGTCCAGCTCCTTGGCGAGCTTCCGCAGGCGCTTCTGCTCGGCCTCGTCCTTCACATGCCAGGCCATGTCCCAGTAGTACTCGCCCGTCAGGGGATCCATGGCGATGGCCTTCTTCCACATGGCCAGGGCCTCGTCCTTCTTGTTGTCGCGGGCGAGCAAACCGGCGTAGCGGTGGAAGGTCATCGGATTGGTGGAGCCGCCTTCGATGGCCTCCTTGAAGAGGCGCTTCGCCTTGATGCTGCGGCCGGTGTTCATGGCCGATTTGGCCGCCTCCTCCTTGCCGCGCGGAGTGACCAGCGTGAGCTTCTCCTTGACGTAGGCGTGCCACTCCTCCTCGAGCTTCTTGAGCGCCTCGCCGTCCTTGATGTCGAGGTAGCGCTTGAACGCGGAGAAGACCTCCGCGGGCTCCACGTCCTTGAGGTTCTGGCCGTTGACCTCGCGCTTGACGTCCTTCGCCGAAACCAGGCCCACGATGAACTTCTGGAACTTGGGGGCATAGCGCTTGTCGTTCATCAGGAAGTGCGCCAGGGTCCAGCCCCAGGTGTAGTGCTCGTACATGCGCCCGGTGCTGACGAGCTTCTCCAGGCTCATCATCGTCCCCCCGGCGATGTCGTCCTGCACCTCCACCAGACGCCCCTCCAGGATCAGGCCGGTGGTGAGCTTCTTCTTGACCGGGTCCCAGTGGCTCGCGCCGTAGTACTCCGCCAGGGACTCGCCCGGGAAGTGGGGCATGGAGAATTCCATGTCCATCAGCTTCTGCAGGTAGTGGTTGGTCTCGTGGAACATGACCTCCTCGGTGAAGGCCACGTCCAGGCGCTCGTGGAAGAAGTTGAGCTCCAGCGGCGGGATGAAGCGGAAATAACCCAGCACGCCGCCTCCGGCGCCCCCGATCTGGATCATGTCGTCGTAGTTCGAGTAGAGGCAGACCTTGAGCTTGCCCAGGCCCTTGGGCGGCGCGATCTTCCAGTCCCTGAGGAACTGGGCGAAGTAGGCCTCCATCAGCTCGCGGTAGTTCTCGAACACCTCCGGCATCAGCGTGTGTTCGAACTCGAAGTTCTTCGAGCTGACCTTGTGGCGGTTGCGCCACTGGGAGTGCTCCTTGAACAGCTGCAGGTCCGCGAGGCGCTTGTCCATGCGCTTCTTGAGCTCGGCGTCGCGGGACTTCGGCGTCATCCAGCGGCCCTCGAATCGCACCATGCCCTTGGCGGCCTGGAGCTTCTCCTCCTCGCTGACCGCGGGGGCGAGCGCCTCGCCGTCGATCATCAGGTCGCCGATCAAGGCCTCGGCCACGAAAACCTCGCCGTTCTCGAAGGCCACGCGGACGCCGCCCTCGGCGCGCGTGATCTTCTTGCCATCGACGACGCGCCCGTCCTTCGTGACCAGGAAATCGGCCGTCGCCGTGGCGGCGAACAGCACGAGAAGCACCGTGCTCGCGAACGCGTGTCGCATCATGGTCGTTCTCCCGAGCGGGGCGCGGATCAGAGGACAGCCTTCAAGTACGTGGCCTGGAACGCCTCCCAGTCCTTCTCCGTCCAGCTGCGGAAGGTCTTCTCGAAGGTCGTGTCCAGGAGTTGCTTCTCGCGCTGCTTCCAGCGCTGGGCATCCGCCTTGTACTGCTCCTCCTCTTCCTTCTCCGTCTTGGGAGCGCCGTCGGGCTTCTTGCCCGCGGCCTCGTCGGCGGCCTTGAGCTCGTTCACCGTCGACTTCAGGTTCTTGAGGTAGTCGCGCAGGATGTCGCGGGTCTTGGGGTTCTTCGAGGCCGGCCCGGTGACGAAGAAGCGCACCAGTCCGCCCGCTTCCTTGGCCGGCCCGCCCCAGGTGGACATCGCCTTGCCGAAGAAGTCCTCGATGCCCATGCGAATCAAGGTCTGGATCGGCGTGGCGTTCCCCTCGCGCAAGAGCTCGCGAATGCCGTCGCGCTCCCAGTCGTCGGTGCGGAACTCGACCTTCTTGCCCTTGGCGCGGGCGGTGCCGATCACCTGCCCCAGCCCCTCGCGCAGCCAGTACGGCATGGCTCGCGACAGGTCGCGGTCGCGCTCGGAGAACCACAGGGTCAAGAGCTGGCGGTTGATGCGCTCCACCGCCCAGCCGGTGACGAAGCCGTTGTTGTCCTGGGAGATCACGATCTCGATCTGGCGCCGCTGATCCAGCCCTGCCGGCTGCAAGGAATTCTCCTCGTCGCGGTCCTTGCAGATGCGCAGGATCGGCGCGCGCACGTACTCGGTGGGGCCCACGAACGGGAAGGCCTCGTCGAGCCAGTCGAAGATCACCCCGCAGTGCTCGGCGACGCGCCTGGCGTACTTCTCGTCGGTGTGGTTGAGCACCAGGAAACGGCCCACCTGCAGCACCTGCCATCCGTCGGGGACCGAAGTCTTGGCCTTGGCGTGCAGCGACTGCTCCAGCGTGATTCGCCGCTCCTTGCGCTGCTCCGGAGTCTGCTTGTCGTAGTCGTCGAGCTGGATCTTGCGCTCACCCGTGTCCGCGGTGGGCAGGCCGGACCCCGTGCGCGCGATCAGCTTGAAGGACTTGAGCGTGTCGTAGACCGTGTCCTTGAGCTTGGGATAGGCCGACTCGAGCACCTCCCAGTGGAACGCGAAGTCCACCTCGGGGGTGTGATAGACCCAGCAGATGATGCGCTTGGGCCCGTCGCGGGTCAGCTTCTCGACCTTGATCTCGTACTGGGTGACCGGCAGATCCTCGAGCTTGGCTTCCTTCTCGTCGGAGACGAACCACCCGCCTCCGGAGTAGGTCCGCTTCATGTAGTCGAGGTAGTCCTTGTAGGGGTTCGAGATCAGGATGACGTAGCGGTCGTCACCTTTCTCGTCCTTCTGCTTCCTGATCTTGGCTTCCTCGCGCACCTTCTCGGTCACGAAGGCGATCACCGTGGCCTGGGGCTTGTGCTCGTTCGTCCAGCCGTCCGTCGGATCGGTGTAGAAGTAGGGCTTGTCGGACAGGTACTTGGCCACCTGCCATTGCTCCTCCAACTTGAGCGGGATGCGGGTCCACTCCTTGGGCGCCTTGAAGCGGAAGCCGTAGCGGGTGTCCTCGCAGACGCCCTTGTCCGACTTGGCCTGGGGAGCCGCCACCGGCTCGACCGCAATTGAGAGCGCCAGAGCCGGGGGCACGGCCGGGCCCAACCACAGGGCAAAACCCACGGTCACTGCGAGAAACGAGGAGGCGAGGCGCATCGGAGGACTCCTGTGCGACGTCCGCCGAAGACTCGCCCCCTGCGAGTCGGCGCGCGTCGGATGGGGAAGAGCGGAACGGCGCCGGAGCCCTTGGACTTGGTTCCGGGCTGCGCCGAGGGCCTGGGGAGGCAAGCCTTCGACGCCGCAAACATCCTACTCCTTCCCGCGGGGGTGATTCACGGCGGGGCCCGACCGGTCGGGCCGGGCTCCGAGGGGCCCCGCCGCGGCCCGGCTCTGTAATGCCCCTGCAAGGCGGGCCCCCGGGCGAGCGGGCCCCCGCCCCGGTCCCCCCCCCCCGCGGGCGCTGCCGGCCCCGGGGGGCCCGTCAGCGCTCGCGCCACAGGCGCGCCCCGGCGTCGTGGCCGTTGATCCCGTAGGCGTCGGCGATCGTGCGACGGAACTTCGGAAGCCACTGGTGATCCGCGGGCAGGAGCCCGGCGAGGAACTCGTACTCCGCCAGCAGAATCGGCTCGGCCTCGCTCCAACGCTTCAGGCCGGCCAGGCAGGCCCCGTGGTTGAAGCGCAGAGCAGCGCCGTTGGGGTCGGCGGGGTCCATCAGGGTGCGCGACAGCTCCGCCGCCCGCCGCAGGTGGGGCAGGGCTTCCGCAAGACGTCCCTTGCTGTAGAGCGTCATGCCCAGGTTGCCGACCATGGCCGCGTGGTTCTCGTCCGCGGGCGCGCCGCGCGCGTCGGCGGCGGCCACCAAGGCCGCCATGGTTTCCACCGGGACGGGCTTGCCGCGTCGGAACAGGAGCTCGCAGTGGTTGTTGAGCACGGTCAGGGTGCGATCGTCGTTCGGTCCGTAGAGCGCGCGCACCGACTCGATCAGCTCCGGGTAGAGCGCCTCGGCCTCGTCGAGTCGTCCGGCGAGTTGCAGGGCGCTGACGTAGGTGTGGAGAGCCGCCAGCGTGTCCTGGCCCTCGGGGCCCCACAGCTCGCGGCCGGCCTCCAGGGCACGCTTCGCCGCGGGGAGCGCCTGCTCGTGCTGATCGAGCCCGGAGGCTGCGTCGGCGAACCACAGGTCCGCGTGGGCGGCCACGGAAGCCAGGCCCTGCTCGCGCGCGAGCCTGCCGGCCAGCAGGGCCTCCCCCTTCAATTCCGCGTGGCGGCCCTTGCGCGCGAGGAACTCGCAGAACTCCCGCAGCACGGCGAGGCGCACGACGGGATCCCCGAGGACCTCGGCCTCGCGCACCGCGGCGCGCAGCAGTTCCTCGCCGCGGGCCGCCTGGCCGTCCTCCACCAGGGCGTCCCCGAGGGCCGCCTCCAGCGCCAGCTTGCGGCCACGCCAGTCGATGCCCGGCGTGCGGCTGGCGGCGTCGAAGAGTTCGAGCGCGCGCTCCAGCTCCTGGCGCGCCTTGCGCGGTTCGTGCAGGCGGCCGTACATGCGACCCCGCAGCTCGCGCACGCTGAACTCGACCACGGGCTCCGCCACGAGGGCCTGGTCGAAGCGCGCGCTGTCGAGCAGTTCGTGGACCCTGAGGTCCTTGCTTCCGGCGGTCTCGTCCACGCCTTCGAACAGTCCGGTCAGGACGCGCGTGATGCCCGCCGTGACCTCGAAGCCGCGGCGTGCCGCGCGCTCGCCCGCGCGCGCCTGTTCCGCCCCGCGCCACAATCCGAAAGCGCCGGCTCCGACGCCGGCCGCGAGGGCCAGTCCGATCCCGGCGGCGACGCGATTGCGGCGCAGGAACTTGCGCAGTCGGTAGGCGGCGCCCGGCGGGCCGGCCCGCAGCGGGCGGTGCTCGCAGTAGCGCCCGAGGTCGTCGCGCAGGGCCTCCACCGTGGGATAGCGGCGCTCGGGTTGCTTCTCCAGGCAGTGGAGCAGGATCCACTCCAGCTCGCGCGGCAGTCCGGGTCTCGCCTGCGTGGGCGCCAAGGGCTCGCGCTCCAGCACCGCCTGTGTGATCGCCGAGAGACCCGCGCCGCTGAAGTCCAGGGGCGGCCGCTCGCAGATCAGGTGGTAGAGAATCACGCCCAGGGCGTAGACATCGCTGGCAGTGCCGACTTGGTCCGCGCGGCCGGAAATCTGCTCGGGCGCCATGTACTGCAGGGTGCCCACGAGGTCCCCCGTGCCGGTGCGCTCGAGGCTCGGCGGTCCCTCGGACTCCAGCGCCTTGGCGACGCCGAAGTCGATCAGCTTGAGCCTGCCGTCGGCGCCCACGAGCACGTTGCCAGGCTTGAGGTCCCTGTGCAGCACGCCCCGCCGATGTCCGTGCTCGACCGCCGCGCACAAAACGTCGAAGAGCTCCAGGCGCGCCTCCAGGGCGAGCCCCTCCCCGCGGGCGTGGCTGAGCAGGTCCCGGGCGCCCTCCACCAGCTCCATGGCGAGCCAGGCGATTTCCACGCCGGAGCGCTCCTCGCTCCCGGCCTCGTGGAACGTGGCGATCGAAGGATGGTTCAGGCGCGCGAGCACCGCCACCTCGTGCTGAAAGCGCCAGCGAGCCCGCGGCGAACCAGGGCTTCGAGGCACGAGCTTGAGGGCCACCCGCCGCTCGGGATCCGTCTGACGCGCTTCCCACACCGAGCCCATGCCGCCGCTGGCCAGGAAGCGCACCAATTCGAAGCGGCCGAAGCGCGTGCCCGGCGCCTGCGCCGCGAGGGCCGGGATCGAACCGGCCGGCGCCTCGAATGCCTGGGGCTCGCGCTCCAGGAAACGCGACGCTTCGGCGTCGTGGGCCAGAAGTCGCCGCAACTCGCGCGCCAGTCCGGCGTCGGTGGATTCCAATTCGGAGAGCCGTGTTTCCCGCCGCGCCTGCGAGAGCGAGAGCAGCGACTCGAACTCCTCGCGCACGCATTGCCAGCTCACGGTTCCAGGCCTTCCTTCAACAGGCTGCGCAGCTTGGCCCTCGCGAAGCGCCAGCCGCGCTCGATGGTCGATTCCGAACAGCCCTCCACGGCCGCGATTTCCGCGTGGGTCATGCCGCTGAAGAAGCGCATCTCGACCCAGCGCGCCAGGTCGGCGTCCTCCCGCTCCAACTGCGAGAGGGCCAGATCGAGGTCCAGGAGCTCGACTTCGCCGCCCTCCAGGAAGGCGATCGAATCGTCGAGCACGCAGCGCTCGCGCTCTCCACCGCGTTTTTGGGCGCGCCCGGCGCGCACGTGGTCCACGAGCACGGTGCGCATGGCCTTGGCGGCGACGCCGAAGAAGTGCCGGCGGCTTTCGAACTGCTGCTCCCCCAGTGCCAGCTTGAGCCAGGCCTCGTGCACCAGGGCGGTGGGCTGCAGAGTTCGGCCGCGCAGACCCCGGAGCTCGCGCTCGGCGATGGAGCGCAGCTCGGCGTAGACCAGTTCCGCGAGCCGGCCGCGCACCGAAGCGTCGCCGTCGAAGAGCCCGCGCAACAGCCGAGTCATTTCCTCCGACGGTCCTGTCGACATGCTGGCCCCCGAATCCTCCCCTGGGCCGGCCGCGAATTCTAACGGCGGCCGCAAGGAAGGGGCGGCCGCGCGTCCGGGGGGAATCCCCGGGCGCGCGGCCAGGACGGCGAAGGGTGCGAGGGAGTTCATCGCGCCCGACCCCGGCTCACTGACACATCACGAAGGTCATCGCGTTCGAGAGCGAGGTGTTGTCCGGCGCCGGGAAGCCCGGATCCCGCCCCCACCACTGGGCCCACACCGGCGTGCCCGCCAGGAGCAGGTTCGCGGCCGGCGTGCCGCCCAGGGTCCCGTGGGCGAAGGCCAGGAAGTCGATCGACAGGACGCCGCTGCAATCATTGACCGGGGCCGAGCTGCCGCCCGAGGTCCCACCGGGCGTGCGCCGGATGGGCGAGGAGAGGCACAGGGTCCCGCCCTGGAACGGCGTGCCGGCCGAGCCCGCGCTGCTGTAGAGCAGCAGTCCCGGCTTGTTGTTGCGCAGGTTGGTGCACTGGATCGTGAATCCCGACGTGTCCGTGACGCGCGGGGTCCCGAGCCACTGGATCGCCGGCGTGCAGCCGAGGGAGTTCACCTTGCCCGTGCAGTAGGTGTACGGCGGAACCACGATGACGTACGGACCTGCATTGAGCGTCCCGCCCAGGTTCCCGGCGCGGTCCTCGGCCCGCACGTGCACCCACCAACTGCCCTGGGTCAGCTGGGTCGAGAAGCCCGGTTGCGCCTGGAAGTGCGAGGACGCATCGGGGATCGCGATCGGCTGGTTGTCGAGGATCACGCGGTACCCGGCGATCCCCGAATGCTGGTCCACGGCAGCCCCCCAATCGAACGTGAATCCACCGTCGCAGTCGGTCTGGTGCGGAACGTGGGTCGACGACGAAGGACTCCCGGGCAACCCCGGCGCCAGGGTGTCGATCCGGTACGGCCCGCGGCTCTTGACCGCACCCCAGTTGCCGCACTTGTCCACGGCGCGGATATTGAAGTAGTAGCCGGTGTCCGTGGTGCCGAGCACCGTGCCGTAGTCGGACCAGGGCCCCAGGTTCTTCGTCTCCGGCGGCAGTTCCGGGGCGCCTTCCGAGATCGTCACCCCGTATCCGTCGAGACCGGAGAGGTTGTCCGTGGCCGGCGTCCAGGCCAGGCCCAGGTGCCCGTCGTTGGACCACTCCCCCATCTGGTGGGTCGTGGACTCCAGTTGCGACACCTGGGAGGGTTCCGTGCCGTCGACGGTCACGTTCACCTGTCGGGTTTGTCCGGTGCTGTGGTCGCAGCGCAGGTTCACCGCGAAGGTCTTGACGCCCTCGGTGCCCCACTGCATGGACCAGCCGGCGGTGCGCTGCGTGTCGTGCAGGATGTCGCCCAGCACGACGCCCAGGCCGCCGGTCTCGTTGCCCATCAGGTTCGTGACCGCGCCGTCGAGCAGCGTGGTCGTCGACTCCCACAGGTAAACCAGCGGATCGATCGTCGCCGTGACGCTGACCGCCGAGGCCACGCAGCCCGGATTGGAGACCTCCGCGTCCACGTTCACGTGCTCGAAGGGCTTGACCGTTTCGTCGTCGGCGCTGACCGTGAGCGTGAGCCCGGGCGTCGGATCCCCGTAGATCACCGAAATCGTCACCGAGGCGTGCACGGTGTCGTTGCTGGGCACGTCCTCGGGGAACGACTTCCAGCGCCAGGTGCCCGGCGCGGGATCCTCGATGATGCGCAGCTCGGTGTTGTTGACGTTGCTCTGGTGCGCCGTGTACTCGCCCGTGTTCCCGGCCGAGGTGTCCACCGGGGGCCGGTCCAGGTAGAGGTCGTAGTCGTCGATCAGCGCCGCCGAGGCCCCGGAGGAGGCCATGGGCTCCACGTAGTGGAAGGCGAGGATCAAGCGCTTCGCGCCGGGCAGCACCTCGAACTCGCCCCACTGGTAGCCGGAGTCGTCCTGGTCGAAGCCCCAGTTGGTCCACTGGAGCTGGTCGGTGTTCCAGTGGGCGCGGTAGGCGTCCACGCGGCCGGCGCCGTAGACATTCAGGTGGTCGGTGCCCACCGTCGACGGCGACGTGTGGATCTCGTCGGCCTTGGTGCTGGCGGTGGCCATCAAGAGCGACGCGAGGCGGGCCGGCTTGTAGCGCATGCTTGGATAGTGCTCGAGAATCTGGGCCGCCACGCCCGTGACGTGGGGGGCCGCCATGCTCGTGCCGCTCTTCTGCGTGTAACCGTTGAGCGTCGCGGCGTTGACCGACTGGATGCCCACGCCGGGCGCGTTCAAGTTGGGCTTCCAGCGCATGTCGCCGGTGGGCCCGCGGCTCGAGCTCTGGGCAAACTCGCCGGGCAGCCCCTGCACGGGATCGACGAAGGACGTCACGCTGCCGACCGTAATCGCGTTCTTGGCGCTCCCGCCCGAGCCGATCGTGCTCGCCGCCGTGCCGTAGTTGCCCGCGGAGAACACGTAGGCCTGCCCGTAGGTGTAGACCTCGTCGTCGATGGAACGCGGCGTCAGCTCGGTCCCGAAGTAGAGGCCCTCCCCGCCCCAGGAGTTGTTCACCACCTGGGGCATCGGCGTGAGGTTGCCGAAGGAGTCCAAGTAGGGCGTGTGAAGGAACGCCAGGGGGCCGGAGAGGGCCGTGTTGGCGACGCACTTGTTGTTGGCTCCGGGGGCCAGCCACTTGGCGTTGAAGAAGCGGCCGCCGAACCCCCAGCCGAGTCCCGGGGCCACGCCGGCGAAGGAGGCGTTCACGGAACCGTCGCCGAGGATCGTCCCGGCCACGTGGCTGCCGTGACCACAGACGTCGGACCAGGCCGACGGATTGGGCTGGGTGAAGTCCACGCCGACGCCGTAGATGTGGGCCAGCCCCAGGTGCTGGTTCTGCAGACCGGTGTCGATCTGTCCGACGACCACGCCGCCCGGGGTGCCGCCGTCGTAGTAGACGCGCGTGGCGTCGGCGTGGATCAGGGGCATGGACTCGTCGTGATGGCTGGTTTCCTCGGGAATCCCCTCCACGAACAGGACGAAGTCCTGCTGAAGCACCTGGGCGAGCACAGCGGGCAGGACCCGCGCCCGGAACGCGTTGAGCCGCGGAACGAACTCGCCCACCTCAGCGCCGAGACGCTCGAGGGCGCGCTGCTGCCAGCCGCCCGAGACCCAGCGCCGCGCCGGGGCGTCGGCCGTGGCCGGCAGTTCGCGGGCCCCCGTGGGCTCCGCCTCCGTGAAGCGGCCCAGGGGCGTGCTCGTCGAATCGGGACCGAGGTCGGACTCGAACACGCTGATCCAGACGTCGAGGGCCAGGCCGGGCCGCGCCCGTGTGAGCCCCGCGGCAAGGTCGGGGTGCACCTGCTGCGCTTCGGCCGCAACGCCCAGCCAGCGCACCGCCGGGTGGGCCGCCACCAGGTCGATGGAGGCCGCGGGCAGGGCGAGTTTCAGGCAGTAGTGCGGATGAAACCCCAGCACGCGCGCGCCGAGGGCTTCGAGCTCGGCCACGCGCTCGCGCGTGATGCGCCGCTGGAACATGGCGAAGGCGTAGGTCTCCTGGGTCGGCCGGCCGTCGTCCCAGTGGCCCCGCACCGCCGCCAGGAGCCGCGGATCGATGCGCTCGTCCTCCCGGGGACGCAGCTCGCCGCCCGAGAATCCGAGAAAGTACGGATCCCCCGAGGCCGGCGTCACAAGCACGTCGCCCTGGGGATCGGCACGCCAGACCGCCGCCTTGGGCAGCGGGACAGAGTCGTCGAGTTCGGAAAGGACGGCGGAGTTTCCCTCGCCGCCGTCCAGGCCGTCGTGGACCTGGGGCGGCACGCTGGAGAGGGACGGGGCAACGGGGAGGAGCGAGGGTTCCCCGACGCGCGTGCGCAGGTCGGGCGACTGGGCCAGCAGGAGTCCTGGCCCGAGCAGAAGAAGCATGGGATGCATGGCGATGGCGGGGTTGGGTGCCGTGGGGAGCGAGCCCCGCGCGCCGGGGACAGCCGGCCGTCGGTGCTCAGCCCCCCACACGGAAACGCCGCCGAGCGGCCGTCACGATTTCCGGCCGTCCCGGAAACGGGTCCATGCCACCCCGCCCCGGGCCCGGTGCAGGCGGCTCTCGGCCTGGGGCTTGGGCCCGAGGCGAGGGGCGAACTTCGCGCCGCCGGAAGGGACGCACGGACGGGGACCCGCGCCCACGGCAGTCGGGGCGCGCCATGGGCGAATGCGCAGGCGCACCGCGGGCCCAGCCCGGGGGGGACGCGGCCCAAGGCCTGCGCCCACGCCCCTGCGGGCGGTGCTCAAAGATGGTCGGGGCGAGAGGATTTGAACCTCCGACCTCTGCAACCCCATTGCAGCGCGCTAGCCAAGCTGCGCCACGCCCCGACCCATTGAGGACCGGGGAGCATACCGGCACTTTCCGGAATCCTCAAGGCGGGGCCCGCGACCTGGCCCCCCCGCCGCGCGGGCCCCCCACGGGAGTTGCGCGCGGCGGACGTGCCGGTGATTCTGGGCACGTGAAGCGCGGAGAAATGGCCCTGGGGGCGCTGCTGCTCGCCGCCGCCGGCTGCGATGCCCCGCCCCAAGGCGCGGGCGCGGGAGGGCCGGCTCCGGGACCGGAGGTCCTCGAGGCCTGGGAGACCGTCTATTCCGTGCTCCAGCACCCGCGCTGCGCGAATTGCCACCCGCGGGACCGCAGGCCCACCCAGGGGGATGACCGCGTGCCCCACGCCCAGTTCGTCGAGGGTGGAGCGAGCGGCCGCGGCGTGCCGGGACTCGCCTGCGCCGGCTGCCATCGCGATTCGAACCTGGGGCCCGCCCCCCTGGCGCCGGGCGCTCCGGGCTGGCGCATGCCGAGCGAGCGCCTGGGTCTCGTGTTCCAGGGCCGCTCCTCGGGCGAGCTCTGCCGGCAGTTGCGCGATCCCCGCCGCAACGGCGGACGCACGCCCGAGGCGCTCCTCGAACATGGCGCGACGGACGGCTTCGTGCTGTGGGGTTGGGATCCCGGCGACGGCCGCACGCCGGTGCCGGTGCCCCACGACGAATTCCTGCGGGCCCTCGGAACCTGGATCGAGGGCGGCTGCGGTTGTCCGTGAGGCCCGCTCAGCGCGGGGGCTTGGGCGCGCCCCGCGCCTTGGGCCTGGCGGGAGCCTTGGCTGCGCCGCGCGGCGTGGAGGCCTTCGCCGCGGCCGCCTGCTTGCCGGTCACGCGCCTGGGCGCGGACTTGCGCTTGGGGGCGGCGGACTTTTCGGCGGACTTTTGGGCGACTTTTTCGGGGGACCTCGGGGCGGACTTCTTGGGGGCGCGCCGCTTCACCACCGGCGGCGGCTCGCCGTCGAGCAGGGCCACGAGCTTCTTCGGCGCGATGGCCCGGTAGCTCTCCAGCACCCAGGCCTTCGCGCACGCGAGGTCGGGGCGCTCGCCGTCGCGGAAGGTCGCCGTGACCCAGCCGTGCTTGCCCATGCCGTAGCCGGTGGGTTCGGTGAAGCCCAGGTCCAGGGCGGCCAGGCCGGAGTGGGGCAGCTTGACCGCGAACTGCAGCATGGGCTCGTGGGGCCGGGACTTGCCGAAGAACACGAACACCTTGTCGCCGACCTTGGCCACGCGCTCGCCCCAGGGATGGTCCTCGCGGGTGCCGGGCAGCGTCAGGGCGTAGGCCTGCAGTTCATCGCGGGACCGTTGCAGGGATGAGTTCATGATGCGTACTTCGGGGAAAGCGGCCTTGACCGGGAGAGGGGGACGTCGCGGACAATCCAGGCGTGGCCCGCCCCCTGCGCAACCTGTCTCGTGGATCCGCGGTCCCGAGGCGCCGACATCGTACCTGGATCATGTCGATGACCCTGGCCACGGCCGCCTTCGCGGTCTGGGGAGCGGTCGTGGTCTGGATGCGGATCGACCGGCCCAGCGCGCCGAGGCTCGAGACCGCGTTTCTGGTTTCGAGTTGCTTCTCGCTCCCGGGCTGGGTGCTGGGCCTGCTCACGGTGCGCGCCCGACGGTCCTGGTTCCTGTTCGCCCTGGTCCCGATCGCGCTCAACACGATGCTCTTGCTGTTGCCCTGGCTCCTGATCTGGCTCAGGGAGCACTGACGCCCGGGCCTCAGGGCACGAGCTTGGTGGACCAGAGCAGCATCAGGGTCCCGGTGACCGTGGCGGAGGCGGTCAGCACCAGGGCCACCATGGCGCAGGCGAAGTGCAGCCTGCGGTGCTCGCTGGAGCGCAGGGTGCGGATGCCGGTGACGATCGGCAGCAGGTACGAAGCGGTGGCCAGCTTGACGATCAGCTTGTGGATCGGCGTGATGGCCCCGGCCGTCGACAGGTCGTAGACGGTGCCGAGCTCCAGGGCGAACCAGATCGCCGCCGAGAGCGACAGCAGGGTCGCCAGCACGCAGGGAATGTGCACGGTGATGCGGCCCTTGACGCCCGTGACCACGACGGCGACGAGGAAACCCACCGTGCTCGCCACGGCCGCCACGAAACCGATCATGGGGCTCACTACGAGAGCCCCTTCATCTCCTCGGAGGGCTCGCGGCGCATCAGGTCGAGCACCGCTTCCCGCGGAGACTTGTTCCTCGAACAGCACGGCATGGACCTGCTCGGCGATCGGCATCGACACGCCCTCGGTCTCTGCTTCGGGTCCGAAGAGTGCCTTGGTGGTCCAGACCCCCTCGGCCACCATGTTCATGCGCGAGAGCACGGTCTGCAGGGTCTCGCCGCGGCCGATGGCTTCCCCCACGGCCCGGTTGCGCGAGTGCTTCGAGCAACAGGTGGTCACCAGGTCGCCGATGCCCGCCAGGCCGAAGAACGTCTCCGTGCGGCCGCCGCGGCTGACGCCGTAGCGGGCCATTTCCATCATCCCGCGCGTCACCAGGGCCGACTTGGCGTTGTCCCCCAGGCCCAGGCCGTCGCTGATGCCGGCCGCCAGGGCGATCACGTTCTTCAGGGCCCCGGCCAGCTCGGCCCCCACCGGATCGGAATGGGTGTAGACGCGGAAGGTCTCGCCGTTGAAGGCCGCCTGGACCCGCAGGGCCAGGGCCTTGTCGCGGGAGGAGGCCACCACGGTGGCGGGTAGCCCCCGGGCCACCTCCTCGGCGTGGCTCGGGCCGGTCAGGATGCACACTTCGCGCACGCCCAGCACGCTGCGCAGGATCTCGGAGGGAGGTTCCAGGGTTTCGATCTCGAGGCCCTTGGTGGCCGAGACCAGGGGGGCGTCCCCGGGAAGCGCGTCCTCGAAGCGCTCCGCCACGGAGCGCAGGAACTGGGTCGGCACGGCGCTGACCACCAAGTCGACCCCCGAGGCCGCCGAATAGGGATCCGCGCTGAAGGACAGGGCCTCAGGCAGCTTGACTCCGGGCAGGAAGCGCGTGTTCTCGCGCCGCGTGCGCCACTCCTCGGACTGGGCCTTGGAGTGGCTCCAAAGCACGGTCTGAATGCCCCGTCGCGCCAGCAGGATGGCCAGGGTCGTGCCCCAGCCTCCATCGCCGATCACGAGCGCCTTGTGGGCCGCGGGTTGGCTCATGGGTTCGCCCCTTGGGACTTGTCCGCACCGATCTTGGGTTCCGTTCCGGCCAGCATGCGACGGATGTTGGAGCGGTGGCGGACGACGATCAACAGCGAGAGCAGCATGGCCCCCACCGCCACGGGCCCATCGGGAGCCGCCCCGCGGGCCACCACGGCGATCGGGAAGGCGAGCCCCATCAGGATCGAAGCCAGCCCGGTGTAGCGCAGCCCGTAGAGGGCGATCAGCCACACGACGCCGCCGATCAGGACACTGAGGGGATCCAGGGCCAGCAGGGCTCCACAGCCGGTGGAGACCGCCTTGCCGCCCTTGAACATCAAATAGAGGGGGAAGCAGTGCCCCAGCACCGCCAGGGCCCCGCAGATCACCTGGAGCGACAACACCCGCTCGGGGCCGGCCGCCAGGGCGGGCGCCAGCCAGAAGGCCGGGGCGAAGCCCTTGAGCACGTCGAGGGCAAAGACTGCATAACCGATCGGCTTGCCCCCGCCCGCCGGGCATTGGTGGCGCCGATGTTGCCGCTGCCGACGCTGCGCAGGTCGATGCCCTTGAACATCCGCACCAGCACCAACCCAAAGGGGATCGAGCCCAGGAGGTACGCAGCCACCGGCGCGGCCCATTCCAGGCCGCCGGGGACGCACCAACCCGAGCCGCTCGGAAGCCCCATGCAACCAGCACCCTAGCGAATCGCCGCACCCCTGTCAGGCATGGCGGCTGATTCGCCCCGCCGTGGTCTATCCTCTGGCCCCCATGGCCGCGCCCCGAGCACGCGAGGTTGTCGGAGTCGACACCGGCGGGACCTTCACGGACCTGGTCCGTCTCGGTTCCGACGGCCGTTGCGAGGTCGCCAAGCTGCCCTCCACGCCGGCGGATCCCGCGCGTGCGGTGATCGCCGGCCTGGAGCACCTGGGGAGGGCCGCGGCCCGCCGCGTCGTGCACGGGACCACCGTGGGGCTCAACGCACTGCTCTCCCACCGCACGGCTCGCACCGCCCTGGTGACCGGACGGGGCTTCGCGGACCTGATCGAAATCGGCCGCCAGGATCGGCCGGAGCTCTACGTGCTGCACCCGGTCAAGCCGGAGCCCCTGGTGCCGCGGGAACTGCGTTTCGAGGTCAGCTCGCGGCAGTGGCCTGACCCCGAGGTCCGTGACACCCAACGGGGCGGAGGCCGGCGGATGGTGAACGTGGAGACGCCCACGGAGCGCGAACTCGCACAGCTCCGCCGCAAGCTCGCCGCCGCGCGCGTCGAATCGGTGGCCGTGTGCCTGCTGCATTCCTACGCCGACCCGAGCCAGGAGGAGCGCATCGCGCGCGCCCTGTCCCCGCTGGGCGTGCCGATCACCACGTCGTCGAGCCTGGTGCGCGAGTACCGCGAGTTCGAGCGCTTCTCCACGGCCGTGGTCAACGCGGCCCTGGCACCCCTGATGCGCCGCTACCTGGAGCACCTGGCCCACGCCCTCTCGGGCACGCCCCTGGAGCTGCTGCAGTCCTTCGGCGGCAGGCTCTCCGCGAGCCGGGCCGCGCTGGAGCCCGTGCGCGTGCTGCTCTCGGGCCCCGCGGGCGGCGTGGTCGGCGCCTCCCGGGCCGCCCGCGACGCCGGTGCGCGCCGGCTGGTGAGCCTGGACATGGGCGGCACGAGCACCGACGTGGCCTTCGAGGACCTGGAGGGCCGCGAGGCCGTGTTCCGCGAGCGGACCAGCCGTGTGGCGGGCCACGCGCTCTCCGTGCCGGCCTTGGACATCCACACCATCGGCTGCGGAGGGGGCTCCCTGATCGAGGTGGATGCCGGCGGCGCCCTGCACGTGGGCCCCGCCAGCGCGGGTGCGGACCCCGGACCGGTGTGCTACGGCAAGTCGGACCGACCGACGACCACGGACGCCCACGTGCTCCTGGGCCACGTGGGCCCGGGGCGGTTCCTCGACGGCGGGCTGGACCTGGACCTGCGCGGGGTCGGCCTGGCCTTCGAGAAGCTCGCCCGGCGGCTCGCCTGCCGACCCGAGCAGGCGGCCCTGGCGGTCCTGGCGGCTGCGCGAGCCTCCATGCGCCGCGCGATTTCCGTGATGACCATGCAGCGCGGCATCGATCCGCGGGGCGTGCCCCTGGTGGCCTTCGGAGGCGCGGGCGGCCTCCATGGGGCGTACCTGGCGCGGGCCCTGGACATGCCCTTCGCCCTGGTGCCGCGCCACCCGGGAGCGCTCTCGGCCCTGGGCCTGGCCGTGGCCCAAAGGCAATGCGAGCGCTCGCGCAGCGTGCTGCGCCCCCTGGCGGAATTCCCCACGCGCCTGCGGAGAGCCCTGTGGCGCGAACTGGAGGTGGAGGCGCGGGCGGAGATCGGCGGCGCCCTGGAGCGCACGCGCACGCTCCACCTGCGCTACGAGGGACAGAGCTACGACCTCTCGGTGCCCGAGGGTCCCGCGGTCGCCTCCGTGTTCGAGGCGAGCCACGAGCGCCTCTACGGCTACCGACTCCCGGGACGCGCCATCGAGGTGGTGGCCCTCACGCTGCGGGCCGCCGAACGCCGACCGGCCTGGGAACCCAGTGCCGCGCCCCGCCGCCGGAGCCTCCCCGCCACGGCAATCCTGGGGGAACGCAAGGCGCGCTTCGAAACCGGCGCCGCGGTGCGCGCGCGACGCATCGACCGCGAGGCCCTGCTCCCCGGCGTCCAGTTCGAAGGCCCCGCCATCGTCGAGGAATTCTCCGCCACGACCCTGGTGCCCCCGGGCGTACTGGCCCGCGTCACCGCGGGCGGTCACCTGGAACTGCGACCCCATGGCTCGCGGGCCCGAGGCTAGACGGAGCTTCCACCACAAGGGACTTGGGCCCTGATCTGCGGCCCACGGAGCCCTGCGCCCAGACGGTCAGGATCGAACTCCCTTGATCGGGGCTCGACCGCCATTCGCGCGGGCTAGTCGACGACGTTCCAGGGCGAGCGCGATCAGCACGGCGGGCAGGACGAACAGCAGGAACTTCGAGGAGGGCGAATTCCTGGCGCTGGTCAGGGCCACTCCCAGGCTGACCGCCATGGCCACGAGGAACAGCGGCCAGGCCAGCCGGGAGCGGAGTCGCAACAGCCCGGCCGGCGCGAGGCGCAGGGCCGCCCACACGGCGAGTGAGCCCACCGCGGCGCCCGCGAACACGTCGCTGGGGTAGTGGTAGCTCGCGACCACCCGGAACGTGGCCACCAGGAGTGCCAGCAGGGCCACGGGCCAGGCGAGGCGTGGCGCGAAGAGCGCGAACGGCAGCAGGGCCGCCACCACGCTCGCCGTGTCACCGCTGGGGAACGAGCCGCCGGAGTGCCAGGGGCGCTCGCGGCCCACCAGGAACTTGAGCAGGTGCACGGGCACGGTGATCAGCGTCAGCGACACGAGCCCCAGCACGGCGGGACGGCGCAGGCGCGAGAGGCAGGCGGCGAACAGCACCACGAGCAGCACGTCCGCCTTGCCGAAGGACTTGATCGAGCGGAACAGGCCGTCGATCCACGGGTCGGTGGGCTCGTGGCGGCTGGCGAAGTCGCTGAGGGGCCGGTCCAGGGGGAAGATCGCCAGGGCGATCCCCGTCGACGCCAGGGCCAGGAGCAACGCGGCCCGCTCCCGCGCCGCGCGACGGGCGTTCCCCTCCGGATCGAGCGGTGCCATGGGGCAGAGAGCATCGCCGATCCCGCGCCGCGGCCACAAGGGCCCCGTGCCGGTCGCGGGGAGCGACTGCTAGCCGAAGGCGCCCGTGAGGCGGAACGTGTAGCGGTGGTTGGCCAGGGCCTCCACCGGCGTGCCGTTGCGCGTGGCGGGCTTGAAGACCCAGTCCCAGGCGGCATCCACGGCGCAGTCGTCGATGCGCGGGTAGCCGCTGGACTCGATCACGCGCACGTCGACGACCTTGCCGTCCACGCCGACCTTCATTTCCAGGAGCACGCTGCCCTGCTCGCCCAGGCGCTGGGACTGCCTGGGGAATTCCGCGCGGGCCATCGAAAGCACTTCGGGATAGACGTAGACCTCGGCTTCCTTGGCCGGTGCGGGCTGGGGCTCGCCGCAGCAATCGCTGACGTGGGCAGCCCGAGCAAGCCCCATCTGCAACCCCAGGGCCTCCTGGCGGGCGAGGCGCCAGGAGTCCCGCGGGTCGCCGATCACCTCGTCGAGGGAGCGTGCCGCCGCGGCACTCGGGGGCGGGCTTTCGGCCGCGGCGAAGCTCTCGGACGCGGGCCGATCCGGTAGGGGCGCATCCGGCGCGGTCTCGGCGAGCCTGGGGGATTCCTCGGCCGGGGCGGAATCCACGGGCCGTTCCAGGGGACGTTCCCGTTCCTCGGCGGCCGCGGGCGGGGCGGGGGCTTCAGCCCGGGCTTCGGACGACTCCACCAGGATCACCGCGCCGGAGGCCTCCACGCCGCTGCGCTGCTGGTAGGCGGCTCCCCCGGCGATCCCCGCCACCAGGAGCAGGGCGTGCAGGGTGGTCGAGGCGGCCAGGAAGCGGCTGAAGGAGCTCTCGGTGCCGGAACGCCGGCGGGCACGGATCCGCGGCCCGCCGGCCCCGGAATTCGCGGGGGAAGGGGGGCCCACGGGCATGGAAACGCCTGCCTGGGCCGCAGGGTTCACGGCACGGGTCCCGCTCTGGCCCCCCAGGGAAGGGAGCGCGCCTGCCTCGGTGTGCGTCACGGGGGCATTCTAGTCCGCGACGGACCCGGCGCGCGCTCGGTCCGCGGCCCGCCGGGCACTCGATGCCAGCGGCCCCCGCCCGGGCTCCCGGCCACGGCGCTTCCAGGGCGAAGCGCGCGGCTCCGGAGGGCGGTTCCGGGCCCCAGGACTCAAGAAAAGAGGCCCGGCGGGCCGAATGGCGCCTCCGGGAAGGCCCGCCCCTGGGCGGCCGCTCCCGCGCTCGCCTCCACCAGAACACACCCGGGACACTCCATGGTTCGTCCGACTCCGCTCCTCGCCGCCCTGTCGTTCCTGACCCTCTGCCTCGGCTTCCTCGGCTGCGCAAGCGGCGAGAAGCGCGAGGGCCTGGCCCGTGTCGACGAACTGCTGACTCGCGTCGAGCAGGTGCAAATCGAGTCACTGGCCGCGCGCGAGAAGGCCAGCGCCGCCTTCGACGCCTACGGCGTGATCGTGGCCCCTGACTTCGAGGGCGATCCGATGGTGGCCTTCACCGACCTGGTGGCCAAGATCGAGGGCTCCAAGCTGCAGGCCAAGAAGCTCGAGGACACGGTCGGCCCCATGCGCGAGCTGGCGGACAGCGTGTTCCGCGCCTGGACCACGGACCTCGAGAAGTTCGGCAACTCCAGCCTGCGCCAGGCGAGCCAGGCGCGCCTGGCCGAAACGCGCTCGCGCTACTCGGCCGTCCACGACGCCACTGTCGCGGCCCTGGTCTCGATCAATGCCTTCAACGCCGACCTGGGAGACCAGGCCCTGTTCCTGGAGCACGACTTCAATGCCGCGGCGGTCACCGTGATCGCGGCGGAAGTGCCGGCGCTGACGAATCAGGCCCGCGACCTGAGCGCGCGTCTGAACGAATGCGTGACGGCGTCGAAGCGCTACATCGCCTCCAGCTCGCTGCGCGGCCAGCTCGACGGACCCAAGCCCAAGGAAGAGCCCCAGGTGGTGGTCCAGACGCCCGCCGCGCCCGTGCGCAAGCTGCCGAACCCCATGGCGGACGGAGAGGACACCGCCCAGGGAACGACCGCCGAGCCGGCCGCCCCGGCGTTGGTGGCTCCGGCCAAGCGCCGCCCGCGCGTGGATCCCAACGCGCCGCCGGTGAACACGGCGCCCCCGGTCAGCGCCCCGGAAAACACGCAGCCCGCGAACACGCAGCCCGTGGCCCAGCCCATGGACAACCTGCCGGCGCCGCTGCCGAAGCCGGACACCGATCTCAAGCCTGCGCCCGCGCCTCTCCCCGCCCAAGGGGGCGGGAACGGCGGAGGTCGCTGAGCGCCGCCCCGGCTGACGCCGCGGGGCGAACGCCGCTCGCGTCGCGGCGCGGGCCCGAGGCCATGAATCCATGAGCTGGACGCTGCTCGCCACCGTCGTGGTGCTGCTCGGGGCGGCATTGCTCGTGGCCCTCGCGCGCCGGGCCGAATTGCGGCGCATGGACGTGGTCAACGGTTCCCGTTGCGTGGGCCACGCGGCCTGCGAGCGCGAGTGCCCCACCGGGGCGATTCACATCACGCTGGCGAACCTGGAGGAGCGCCGCGACGTGCCGGCGCTGACGCAGGAACTCGAGGCCGTCGGGACACCGGGCCTGTTCCTGGCGGGCGAGGTCACCGCCCACGCGCTGATCAAGAACGCCATCGACCAGGGCGTGGCCGTGGCCCGCGAGGTGGCCCAGCGCACGGCCGTCCCCGCGCGCGACGGCGAACTCTTGGACCTGTGCATCGTCGGCGCGGGACCGGCGGGCCTGGGCTGTGCCCTGGAGGCCAAGGAGCACGGGCTTTCCTTCGTGATCCTGGACCAGGAATCCTGCGTGGGCGGCACCGTGGCCAAGTACCCCCGGCGCAAGCTGGTGGTGACGCAGCCGGTGGAACTGCCGCGCCACGGCAAGCTCGCGCAACTGGAGTACAGCAAGGAAGAGCTGGTGGAGCTGTGGGACGAGCTCGCGCGCGCCGAAGAGCTCCCGCTCCTCGGCGGAGTCGTCTTCGAGCGCGCGGAACGGCACGGGGACGGCACGTTCACGGTCCACGCCGGAGCAGAGCGCGTGCGCGCCCGGCACGTGTGCCTGGCCCTGGGCCGACGCGGCACGCCCAACCGGCTCGGCGTGCCCGGCGAGGACCTCTCCAAAGTCGCCTACAGCCTGCTGGACGCCCATTCGTTCCAGGGACGGCGCATTGCCGTCGTGGGCGGCGGCGACAGCGCCGTGGAGACCGCGCTGGCCCTGGCGGAGCAACCGGGCAACGCGGTGCTGCTCACCTACCGCGGCGAAAGCTTCCACCGCATTCGGGCCCGCAACCAGACACGGCTCGAGGAGGCCCTGGCGGAGGGCAGCCTGCGCGTGGCCCTCTCGAGCCGCGTCGTGGCCATTGAACCCGAGAGCGTGCTGCTGGAGCACCGTCCCTCGCGGGAGAGCACGCCCGCGGCGCTGCCCGCCCAGGGCCCCGCGTCCGACGCGGGCACCGGGATCCTGCCCGAGTCGCGCGTCGCCACGCTGCGCGCGGGCGAAACGGAATTGGAGCGCGTGCCCAACGACGAAGTGTTCGTGATGATCGGCGGCGCGGCGCCCCTGGAGCGCCTGGAGCGCTCGGGCGTGTCCTTCGATCCGGCCCTGCGCGAGCGGCCCGCCGCCCCGGGGGAACAGGGCACCGGCCTGCTGCGGGCCCTGTGCGTGGCCTTCCTGCTGGCCCTGGGGACGCTGAGCTTCGCCCTGTGGAACGCCGACTACTACCTCGTGGCGCCGGATCTGCGGGCCACCGTGGAGAAGCACGGCCTCTTGCGCTCGGGTCGCGGCCTCGGTCTCGCCTTCGGCATCGCCGCCACGCTGCTCGTGGCCTTCAACCTGCTCTACCTGGCGCGCCGCGCCAATCGACCCTGGATGCGCCTCGGCAGCCTGCGGGCCTGGATGACGAGCCACATGGTCACCGGCATCCTGGCCCTGCTGGCGGCCCTGCTGCACGCCGCCATGTCGCCGCGGGAGACCGTGGGCGGACATGCCCTGTGGTCCCTGGCCGTGCTGCTCGCCACCGGGGCCGTCGGGCGCTACTTCTATGCCTGGATCCCCCGGGCGGCCAACGGGCGCGAACTGCAGCTCGAGGAGCTCAGGGCCCGCCTGGACCGCGAGGTCGATCGCTGGGGCGCGGGCGAGCGCCACTTCTTCGAGCGCGTGCGCGCGGAACTGTCCGCCCTGGTGGAGCGCCGCCAGTGGAAGAGCTCCTTCCTGGGCCGCGTCACGGCCATGTTCTTCGGTCAGCGGGAACTGGCGGCCGCGGCGGCGCGCCTGCGCAAGGAGGGGCAGGCGGCCGGCCTGGATCCCGCGCGCATCGAGGAGGCCGTGCACCTGGCACGTGAGGCGGGCTCCACGGCCCTGCGCGCGGCCCACCTGGAGGACCTGCGGGCCGTCCTGAACACCTGGCGCTACCTCCACCGCTGGGTGGCGGCCCTGATGGTCCTGCTGGTCGTCCTGCACGTGGCCTACGTGCTCACGTATACGTCGGGATTGACCGATCTGGGGGGACTGTGAAGCTCCCCGGTGTCCGTTTCTGGCTGGCCGCGCTGTCGCTCGCCCTGGTGGTGGGCATTGCCGTCGTGGACCTGCGCCGCACTTCGCCGGGGGAGCTGTCGCGGGCCCATGCACGGGACGAGAAACTGGAGGGCGGCGCCAACTGCAGCGCCTGCCACGGCGGGTTCTTCTCCGGCATGACCGAGTCCTGCTCGGAGTGCCACGAGCCCATCTCCGAGCAGATCGAGAATGCGAGCGGCCTGCACGGGACCATCGGCGATCGCGCCCGGGCCGAGCAGTGCTCCAGCTGCCACTCCGAGCACCACGGCCCCGGCTTCGAGCTGGTGAACCGCCAGAGCTTCCTCCTGGCGGGCGTGAGCGATCCCCAGGAGTTCGACCACCAGCGCATCGGCTGGCGCATGGACGGCGCGCACCTGGACCTCGCCTGTTCTGAATGCCACGAACACGCCTTCGCGCCCGTGCTGCCCGAGGGCGCCAAGCGCTTCATCGGCCTGGAACAGGACTGCGCCTCCTGCCACGAGGACCCCCACGAGGGCCGCATGAAGGCGAGCTGCGCCAGCTGCCACGGTCAGGCCACCTGGCAGGGCATGAACGCCGTGGGCCACGAGAAGCACCTGTGGCTGGTGGGCGGCCACGGCGATCTCGACTGCCGCCAATGCCACGCCAAGGACACCTCCCGGGCCCTGGAGGCCATGGAAAAGGACGGCCCGCCCCTCACGCCGCGCACCTGCGTGGACTGCCACGATTCGCCCCACGCGGCGGCCTTCGTCGCCGGCAACGTGACCGGCTTCGCCGGCCTGCCCGACAACGCCTGCATCGTCTGCCACGGAGCCGAGCACGAGACCTTCCGCGACGAGCGGCTGGTGCTCACGCCCGAGCAGCACCTGAAGAGCGGTTTCCCGGTGGACGTGCCCCACGACGAGGTGCAGTGCGACAAGTGCCACGCTCCCGAGGCGAGCTTCGCCCAGCGCTACCCCGGCCGATCTCCCGACCAGTGCAGTCGCTGCCACGCCGACGCGCACGCGGGCCAGTTCGCCGAGGGCCCCTTCGCGACCGGGGACTGCCTCGCCTGCCACGAGCGCACGCGCTGGACGCCCCACACCTTCGACGTCGAGAAGCACGGACTGGCGGAGTTCACGCTGACGGGCAGCCACGCGACCACGGAGTGCAACGACTGCCACGAGGACCCGCCGAGCAAGGAGTACGCGCGCCTGTTCCGCGGCCATCCCGGCCAGTGCGAGGATTGCCACGCCGACGTGCACGGGACGATCTTCGCCACGCGGACCTCCGTGCTCTCGCCCTTGCCCCAGGGCGAGTGCGCGCGCTGCCACGGCACGCAGACCTTCGCCGAGGGCGCGCGCGAGAAGTTCGACCACAGCGCTTGGACCGGATTCGTGGTGGACGGCGCCCACGCCCAGGCCGAATGCGAGGTCTGCCACGTGCCGCGCGCCGAGCCGGACCTGGACAAGCGCCGCTTCGGCCGCGTCGAGGAGCACTTCGACCGCCATCGGGGCTGCTTCTCCTGCCACCAGGATCCCCACGAGGGCCGCTTCGACGACCCGCGCTTCCCGTCCGTGGTGGACCAGAAGCAGGACTGCGCCCGCTGCCACGACACCACCTCGTTCCGCAACCTCTGGCACGACTTCGACCACGGCCGCTGGACGGACTTCGAGCTGCGCGACGGCCATCGAACCGCCCGCTGCTCCGACTGCCACACGCCGCGGCCCAAGGACGGCTTCGGCAGGAGCTGGGAGCCCGCCCTGGGCACGGGCTGCGCCGACTGCCACGACGACCCCCATGGGGGCCAGTTCGCGCCGGCGGCGGGGGCGGCCGACCTCTTGACGGGCGCCACCGACTGCGCCGCCTGCCATGACGAGGGCGCCCGCCGCTTCTCGACCTTCGACCACGAGCGCGACTCGCGCTTCCCCCTGGGCGAGACCCACCGCAACGTGGCCTGTGACAAGTGCCACCTCCCCGAACCCAACCCGGTCCTGGAGAACGGCCCGGCCGTCATCCGATACAGGCCCCTGGGAGTGGAGTGCTCCGATTGCCACGGCGTGCACGAGGAAGTGCTGCTGCGGCGCAAGCCGGTGAAGAGATGATGCCGCGCGACCTGTTCTCGATCCTTGGTGCACTGCCCGCGGTCCTGCTGTGGGCCCCGGCCTCCGCCCAGGAGCCGGGCGAGTTCGTCCAGGTCGAGATGCGCGTCGTCGCCGGCCGGCCCGGGGCCGTGACGCTCGACCGCGGTGCCGAGGACGGCCTGCGGCGCGGCGACCGCGTGACGCTGCGCCTCAAGGACGGCAGCTCGATGCAGGGCAGCGTGACCCGCGTCGAGGAGCGCGGCGCCGCCGCGGAGCTCGACGACCTCACCTTCGTGGCTCCCGCGGGAACGCGGGTGGAGTGCCTGGTGCCCTCCGCGCGCCTCGCGGCGCCGCCCCCCCAGGATCCGCCGGACCCGCAGAATCCGTTGGCCAGGCCGCCGGCCGCGGGCGGCGCGCGTCCAGCGGCTCCGCCCCACGCGCCCTGGCCCGAGCGCGCCGACGGCTGGTCCGAGGGCCAGCCCCTGCTGGCTCGCGTGCGGCCCTTGCGGCCCCTGGAACGCCGGGCCAGCACCCACGGCCGGCTCTACTCGATCTTCGACCTGGCCTACAGCACCGAGGACGAGCGCTTCGACGGCTTCGCGCGCTTCGGCAGCTCGCTCACGATGGAGAACCACCTGGGCCGCGGCGAGCGCCTGGAGTTCGACGGCGAGGTCAACTATCGCAACACGACCGTGCCGGACGACGACGACGAGAGCGTCGCCCACCTGCGCCTCGACCGGGCCTCCTACGCCGTGGGCGGCACGCGCTTCGAGGCGGACCGCATGGAGTTCGGACGCTTCCTGCAGCACAACCTGCCGGAATTCGGCGTCGTGGACGGGGCCGAGTGGGGCCGGCGCTTCACCGGCGGCGATCGACTCGCGCTGAGCGCCGGGTTCATGCCCAAACCCGAGGCCACGCCGGATTCCGTCGACGACTTCCAGGCCTCGGCCTCCTACCGTTGGGTCCACGACGAGAGCGAGCAGCTCTCGGCGGCGGCGGGCTACCAGAAGACCCTGCACCACGGCAGCTTCGACCGCGACCTGTTCCTGGCGCAGTTGCACTACCTGCCCCTGGGGGGCTGGACGTTCGCCGGCACGCTTTGGGCCGACTACTACACGGGCAGCGACGCGAACAAGGGCAAGGGCCTCGAACTCACGCAGGCCCACCTGAGCACGGGCAAGCGCTGGCAGGCCGGACACACGCTGCACCTGGTCTACACGCACATGGCGTTCCCCGAGATCGACCGCGACGAGTTCATGCCGGTGACGGCCCAGCAGCTCGCGGACGACCACAACGACCGCGCTTCGCTGCAAACCCGCATCGCCCTGGGCCGCAAGGTCCGCACCCATGCCCTGGTCGGCGGCTGGGTCGACCAGGACGATCAGGGCCGCGACGTCCAGGGTGGCTTGGAGTTCGAGGACCTGTTCTTCGATGCCACCACGATCGACGTCACCGGCTTTGCCGCCGACGCCAAGTTCCTGACCCTGGTGGGCGCCCGCGCCTCGGTCTTCCGCCGCCTCGACGGCGGTCGAGCCGGGGCCCTGTACGAGATCGCCAACTCGCGCCTCGAGGGCTTCACCGACGCCAACGACGACCTTCCCCATCACCGGCTGAGGCTCTCCTACGAGGCCTTCCTGGACGGCGGCTGGAGCCTCGCCACGCACCTCGACGGCATGCTGTGGGACAACGAGCACTCGCTGGGCCTGGGTTTCTACCTGCAGAAGAGTTTCTGAGGACCGCCATGGACTCCACGCGCCAACAACGCCCGGCACGCACGGCCCGGACCTCGCGACGAATCCTCGCCTTCGTCGCGGGCCTGGTCCTGATCGCCGCCTGCATCGCCCAGGGGCCGGACCTGACCAAGCAGCAGCTGTGGTGGTCGGGCCTCGGCCCGGTCCTGCCCCACGACACCTTCCCGGCGGACTGCAGCCTGTGCCACGAGGGCGCCGGTTGGCAAACGCTGACGAAGGACTTCACTTTCAACCACGAGCAGGAGACCGGTGTGCCCCTGACGGGGGCCCACGCGCGCGCGAGCTGCATCCTGTGCCACAACGACCGCGGGCCGGTGGCGGTCTTCGCCGCCCAGGGCTGCGCCGGCTGCCACGAGGACGTGCACACCGGCGGCCTCGGCCCCGACTGCCGCCGCTGCCACCAGGAGCACACCTGGCAGCCCGTGGGACAGGTGGAGCTGCACCAGAGCACGCGCTTCCCCCTGGTGGGCGTGCACGCCTCCACGGCCTGCCACCGCTGCCACCCGGGCATCGAAACCGGTAAGGTCCAGCCCGTGGACCCCGAGTGCCTGACCTGCCACCAGCGCGACCTCGCGCGCACCCAGAACCCCAACCACTTCGGCCTGGGCTGGGTGGACCGCTGCGACCGCTGCCACCTGCCGCGCACTTGGCAGCAGGCGGAAATCGACAACTGACCCCAGTTCCCCTCAAGGCCGGGCCTGGGGGGTGCCGAACGAGGGGCCGGGAGGGGGTCTTTCCCGGTGCGCGGGTAGGGAGCGCCGGGAACGCCCTGGGGATGGAAAAAGGCAGTTTTTCGATTCGTGCGCGTCTCGCGCGTTCCGTGGTCCTGGGTTCGTTGTTCGCGCTGGCGGGCCTTGGGCTCGGCGCCTGCAGCGGGGAGACCAGTTCACTGTCCAGCCGGGCCGGGAGCTCGTGCATGCTGTGCCACAACGGCTCGCTGCACACCGACTACGCCGGGCCGGGCATCGAAAACCCCCACCCGTTCCCCGACCCGTCCGGCAACGTCGCCAACGCGGACAGGCTGGAGTGCACGGCCTGTCACGGCGGCAATCCCGACGGCTTCGACAAGGATTCGAGCCACATCCCTCCCCCGCCGCAGATCGGCGACCTGGCCAACCTGACCAACGACGCCAAGGCGTACTTCAATCGTCTGACCCAGGCGGGCCTGGACAAGTTCGGCAACTACTCCGCCAACGGCCAGAACTACACCGCCCTCGACTACATCCAGTTCATCAACCCCGGCGACCTGCGGGTGACCACGGCGAGCCGCGGTTGCGGCGATTGCCACGAGAATCACTCGGACAGCGTGGCGCGCAGCGCCCTGGCGACGGAAGTGGGCATTTTCTCGGGCGCTTCCTACGCCGTCGGCGCGGACAATGTGGTGCCGGCCAACGCCGGCCTGCACGAGGACACCGCCGGCGACATCGGCTGGCGCGGGGTCAGCGACCCGAACTTCGGCTCGAACTCGTCGATCCTGGGCACCGTGGCGAGCCTGATCGAAGCCCCGGTCAAGTCCGTGTTCGGCAACGGCGCGCCCGACGCGGTCTTCAACAATCCGATCTACGACGCCGCCGCCCTCGACGACGACCGCAATCCCGACAATTCGGTGATCACCGGCTCGCCGCTGCACAACCTGTTCCTCGAACAGGTGGCCTTCACCTGCGGCGACTGCCACCTGGGCAGCGCCGGGGCCAACAACCGCGCGGGAGACTTCCGCTCCGCGGGCTGCACGGCCTGCCACATGGCCTACTCCCTGGGCGGCAAGAGCGGTTCCAGCGACCCGAACATCAACAAGCTCGAACCGGTGAATCCCGACGCGATCCAGGCCCCCGAGCGGCCCCACGCGCGCACCCACCAGCTGCGCAGCATCGCCAAGACGCTCCAGAACGGCCAGACGATCACGGGCATCGACGACCACACCTGCGCCGGCTGCCACCAGGGCTCCAACCGCACGGTGCTGCAGTACTGGGGCATCCGCCTCGACCAGAACGCCGACGTGCGCAACAACCGCCAGTACCCGGCCAACCCGGTCTCGTACCTGCGCACCACCAACGACACGCGCCTCTACGACCCCGTGGTGGGCAACAACACGTTCAACGGCCGCAACCACAACCAGTACATCCTCGAGGAGGACTACGACGGCGACGGTCGCGACGACACGCCGGCGGACGTGCACTACGAAGCGGGGATGGGCTGCATCGACTGCCACGGCAGCTACGACCTGCACGGCGGCGACGTGGCGAGCGGCGACACCTCGATCGCCAGCCGCATGGAGCAGCAGGTGGGCATCCGCTGCGAGAGCTGCCACGGCACGATCGAGGCCTACGCCGGCACCGCCTCGGGTCCGGACTACGGCGGCGTGGTGCGCGACCTGGCCATGGACGCGGAGGGCAACCCGCTCAAGCACGTCTGGAAGGACTCCAACGGCGCCTTCTTCCTGAAGAGCCGGCTGACGGGTGCGATCCACTACATCCCGCAGACCAAGGACACGATCGCCGACAACGGCAAGACGCACCCCACCACGGGCGCGCCGGTCTACAGCCCGAAGGCGTCCTACGCCATGGGACGCGTGGACGCGGACGCGACCAACGGCATGGGCCCGGTGCAGACCGGCGGCAACACGGCCGGCTTCGCCCACACCGACTCCATGGACTGCATCTCGTGCCACGGCTCGTGGACGAACACGTGCATGGGCTGCCATTTGAGCGGCGAGTACAACACCGGCAACAACTTCAGCAACGTGACCGGCGAGCGCATCGTCTTCAAGCAGCGCACGGCCGACTTCACCTACCAGTCGCCGATCTACTTCCAGCTGGGCGTCGGACCGCGCGGCAAGATCACGCAGTTCAGCGCCAACACCAAGGTGTTCTTTGCCTGGGAGGACAGGAACAACAACCTGTCGCAGGTGTTCAGCTTCTCCGACCGCCAGGGCGCGGGCGCGAACCCGGCCGCGGGCTTCGGCTCCATGAGCCACAACTCGATCATGGCGCACTCCGTGCGCGGCAAGGTCGCCTCGAACAAGGAAGGACCGCGCTACTGCACGGCCTGTCACCTGTCGACCGAGGCCTTGACCAACTGGGGCACGGAGTACGACACGTTCCGCGCCGCCATGGCGACGGACAACTACGCCGCCCTCGACTTCCAGTTCCTGAAGCAGCACTTCGGCCAGAACACGGGCAACCAGATCAACTCGCCCCTGTGGGCGCACATGGCGGCCGGCCTCGGCACGGGGTTGTTCCTGTTCGACGAGCACGGCGCGCCGATCAACCCGCTCGACACCAACCCCAATCGCGTGGGGGCGGGCGGGATCGCGCCCGCGGCGAACTTCGACCTGAACCGCGTGCGCTTGAACCTGGACCGCGTCGTGAACGACGCGGGCGTGGCCAAGGGATCCAACAACCACGCCTGGCTGGCCAGCGCCTTCAACGCGCTCCTGGGCACGAACCTTCGCGACGGCGCCCTTGGATCCGCAATTGGCGGGTCCCCTGGGTGCCGCGCGCATCCAGAAACTCGTCGACCCGGTGAACGGCATCGTGATGGACTCCTGGCTCGACGCCAACGGGGCGAGCCACGGCGGGGCGACGGGCCTGGTCGGCCCCTGAGATCCGATGACGCGCCTCCAAAGCGCCTTCCACGGGGTCCTCGCCGCCGGCGCGGGCCTCGTGCTGTTCCTGGGCTGCTCGAAGCGCCTCGAGGCGCCTCCCGAGGTGAAGAGCGATCAAGAGCCCGGTTCCATGGAGTTGGTCTTCTGGATCAGCGAACGCAAGCCTGCGCCGGACGGCGGTTGGACCTTCACGGCCTCCGGTCTGCGCGAGGGGCATCCCCTGGGCTTCGACCTCTCCCTCGGCCCCTGGCGGGAGAACCCGCCGGGCTACGTGAACCTCTCGACCTACGAATGCGCCGCGACGATCTCCTCCCGCGGAGCGCAGAGTGACGACTTCCTGCGCCTGCTCTCGCGGCACTACTCCCTGGGTCCCACTCCCGGCGCCATGGCTCGCCGGGTGGAATGCCGCGGACTGTCCCCCTGGGGCGACCCGGGCGAATTCGAGGACGGCCCCCAAAGCGTGCTGATGCTCTTCAGCGACTGGGCTGGGGATACCCCCGGCCAACCCGAGGGGGCCGAAGTGTGGATCGAGATCGACCTGGACCGCGCCTGCCTGCGCTGGCGCGAGAAGGACCCCGCCTTCCGGCGCCGGCTCGTGGAGGCCCTGGCCGAGCCGGAGGAGTGAGCGCGCGCTCGTCCGGGCCTTCGGATCACCAGGCCCGCTTCAGGCGCCTGCCGGGGCCCCCTGGGCCGCGAAGTCCTCGGTGGCTCGGTCCTTGAGGGCCTTGCGGTAGATCAGATACGTCGACAGGCACATCAAGGGGATCACGAACGCGCCCACGAAGGGGATCACCTGCAGGGCGATGATCACCCAGTTGATGATGCGCACGACGACCCGAGTCAGACAGCCCTTGAGGGGCGGGATGTAGCCGCGCAGGCCCGAGACGATCGCCAGCCGGTAGTAGAGCACGCCCGGGATTACGCCCACCACGGGGATCGCGCTCAACCCGAAACTGATCAGCAGCGTGCGCGGCAGCCGGTCCTGCAGGGCCCCGAGATAGGCCTGGAATTCCGCCTGGTTGGCGAAGGTGGTGGTCGAGCACTCCGGGCAGGCCTGTCGCACGGCGCGCCGCTTGAGTCGCGTGGCGCACAGGGGACAGCGCTTGCGCGCGATCAGATTGAAGCGGTGCAGCGCGAGGTCCGGGGCGGCCGCTTCCTGGGGTTGACCGAACACGCCCACGGCGCGCGGGGCGGCGAGCGGCGAGCGGCACTTCGGGCAGGCCAGGGCGTGGGGGAGCGTGGGCGTGCCGCAGGCCGCGCAGGGTACGCGGCTTTGGGCTTCCCGCGCGTCGGCCCGGCGGCGGAACCACCACAGGGCGGCGGCGGTCAGGGCCGAGAGCACGATCGCGACCACCGGGAACACCACCAGGAATAGGATCCCCAGCACCGTCCAGGAGTTCTCGACCCACGAGAGCAAGGACTGCAGCCCGACGTCGTCGTCGTCGTCCACGTCGGCCAGGTGCTCGAAGATCGCCTTGCGCACGCTGGAGAGCGCGAAGGTCAGGGCGCTCGCCAACGCGGCGAACAGACTGTGCAGGCTCAGGCCTCCCTACCGAATCTTGTCGATAGTCTCGGCCGTCCCGGAGTCGAGGATCGCCAGGCTCACGAACAGCGACATGCCGCTCTTCACCCAGCCGTCGAGTTCCGCCATCACGGCGCGCACCTCGGAGTACTTGGCCGACAGCGCCTCGCCGGCGGCGAGCAGGGTGAGCACGCCGAGGCAGGTGCCGCTCTGGAACCACTCGGGCGAGCGCGCGAGCGCCAGGATCACGTCGCTGGAGCCCAGCAGGGGGACGTGGGCACCCCACTTCGCCAGCAGGCAGGTCAGGAACGCGGCCAGGAACGGCCGCGAGGCGAACATCGGCACGCTCGCGAGAGAGTAGAGGATCGAGTTCAGGCTCATGGCTTCCGGGGCGTGACCGCGCGGAACATTACCCCAGCGAAGCTCGGGGGAAGCAAGCCTGATCCTGGGGGCCCGGTGCTAGGATTCCCGCCGCCGCTCCCCCCACGGCCCGACCGTGGCGGGAGCCTCCCTGGGAACGAATCCTGAGTTCAACGCCGCGCTGCACACACCGCCATGAACACGACCCGCAGGAGCTTCCTCATGACGTCCTCCGCGACCCTGGCCGGAGCGACGCTGCTGCACGCCTCCCCCGCCGCCCCGCGCGACGAGCGCGAACTCAAGGTGGCCCTGATCGGCTGCGGCGGTCGCGGAACCGGCGCGGCCGCCCAGGCGCTGTCCACGGCGGGGAAGGTGAAGCTCGTCGCCATGGCCGACGCCTTCCAGGATCGCCTCGAGGGCTGCCTCGCCGAGCTCACCAAGTCCTACTCCGGCCGCCTGGATGTGCCCGAGTCGCGCCGTTTCGTGGGCTTCGATGCCTACCAGAAGGCCGTCGACGCCGACGTGGACGTGGTGCTCCTCGCCACGCCTCCCGGATTCCGGCCTCTGCACTTCGCCCACGCCGTGTCGCGCGGCAAGCACGTCTTCATGGAGAAGCCCGTGGCCGTGGACGGCCCGGGCGTGCGCCAGGTGCTCGCCGCCGCCGCCGAGGCCCAGCAGAAGAACCTCAAGGTGGGCGTCGGCCTGCAGCGCCACCACGACGCGCGCTACATCGAAACCGTGGAGCGCCTGCGCTCCGGCGCCCTGGGCGAAATCAATTTCATGCGCGCCTACTGGAACAGCTCGGGCGTGTGGATGAACAAGCGCCGGCCGGGCCAGACCGAGATGGAGTACCAGATGCGCAACTGGTACTACTTCAATTGGCTGTGCGGCGACCACATCGTCGAGCAGCACATTCACAACCTCGACGTGATCAACTGGGTCAAGGGCGCCACCCCCGTCCGGGCCCAGGGCCAGGGCGGCCGACAGGTGCGCGTGGGTCCGGACTTCGGCGAGATCTACGACCACCACGTGGTCGAGTACACCTATGCGGACGAGAGCCGCCTCCTGTCCCAGTGCCGACACCAGCCGAACTGCTGGGAGAACGTCTCCGAGCACGCCCACGGCGCCCTGGGCAACTGCGACATCAGCGCCGGCTCGATCAAGCCCAGGAAGGGCGAGGCCTGGCGCTCGCGCGCCGAGGGCGGCGATCCCTACCAGGTGGAGCACGACGTGCTGTTCGCGGCGATCCGCGAGGACCGGCCGCACAATGAAGCCGTGAACGGCGCCCACGCGACCTTGACCGCGATCCTGGGCCGCATGGCGACCTACTCGGGCAAGACCGTCACCTGGGAAGAGGCGCTCCATTCCCAATTGGCCCTGCGGCCCGCGGAGTACGCCTGGAACGCGGCTCCTCCGACCTCCCCCGACGCCGCCGGCCTTTACCCCATCCCCGCTCCGGGCTCGAGCGTTTCCTTCTGAGTTCGCGACCGTCCCCCACCCGCAATCCCCGCAAGGTCCATTCCATGCGCACGCTGCCGCTCTTCTTCCTGCCCCTGTTCGCCTCCTGTGCCGTCACGGCCACCAAGGGCCCGCTGCCGCTGTTCAATGGCAAGGACCTCGACGGGTGGCACGCCGACGTGCCCGAGCGCGACGGCAATCCCAACCTGGGGCCGTCCTTCGATGTTCGCGGCGGCCGCCTGATCAGCCTGGGCACGCCCGCGGGCCACCTGATCACCGACAAGAGCTATGGGGAGTACCGCCTGGTCGCGGAGTACCGCTGGCTCGGCGAACCGGGGAACTGCGGGATTCTCGTGCACGCCTCCACGCCGCGGCACCTCTACGGCATGTTCCCGAAGTCGATCGAGTGCCAGCTGCACGCGGGCAACGCCGGCGACTTCTGGTGCATCGGCGAGGACATCCGCGTGCCCGACATGGAAGCGCGCCGCGGTCCGAAGGAGAACTGGGGCGTCGACGGCGACAAGGCGCGCCGCATCAAGAACCTGACGGACAATTCCGAAAAACCCGCCGGCGAGTGGAACCAGATGGTGATCGAATGCCGCGGTCGCACGATCGACGTGTGGGTCAACGGCGACCACGTCAACCACGGCACCGACTGCACCGCGGACGGCGGCCGGATCGCCATCCAGGCGGAGGGCGCGCCGCTCGAGTTCCGCAAGCTGCAGTTCGAGCCGCTGTCGGACTAGGGGCCCGACAGGGTCTAGGACGGGCTCTAGGTCGCCCCTGGAGCCGGGCCCGGCCCCGTGCCGCGCCCGCCGGGCGAGAGACCGCAGGCGCTGGAGAACCGGTGCCGCCGGTCGGCGAACTTGCGGTAGGCCCCGTTGAAGGCCTGGCGAAGCAGCGGCGTGACGCTGAGCAGATACAGGGGGTAGCTCCACCAGAACCCCCTGAGCACGAAACGGTACGCGTCGGCGCCGCGGATCTGCCGGCCGTCGGCCATCAGGATCCACAGGTCCCCAAAGCGCTCCTGGGCGGTGGCCGAGAGGCGCTCGCCGACCCACTCGCTCTGCAGCGGCGCGACGGCGAGCCCCAGCCGGGCGAGAGTCCCCGCCCAACCCGGCACCCAGCTCCGGCAGAAGCCGCAGGAGTCGTCGTAGAGCACCCAGCCCCGGGGATGGGGATCCGTGGGGCGACTCATGCGGTCCGTGCCCCGCAGGCCCCGCCGCTCAGGCCCCGCCGAGGATCCAAGGGGATGCGCCGCGCACCCCGCATCGCTCGGCGTGGCCGGTCGGGTCCACGCCGGTGAAACTCGACCCCGGCGAATTCGATGGGCCCCCCTGCCCGGTCCATCGGTCCCGACCGCCGTCGAGAGCCTGGGGCCCGGCCGTGTTCCGCCGCCTGGGGCATCCCAGGGCCTTTTTGGAAAACACTCCCAGGGGTCATTGGAGTCTTGGGGGTGAACGCACGGCCATCTGGGTGCCGCCCCACCGCCCGCGGCGCGCCCCAGGCCAGTGTCTCCCCTCGGGGGTTCGGCGGCAAGGTCGGCCCGCCCGGGAAGGCTCGAGTGCGTGGTCTCTCCAGAGTGCCGCAACGGGCCCTCGACGTCGCTGCGCCCGGCCGGGAACCCGCCTTCCGACGGCCCAGGCCCCGGAATCCCGCGGCAGGGCGCGGGGCTCTGACAGGGACCGGAGGGAGCAGGGCCCGCGGGCGGGGCGCGGAAGTCCGTCCACGCTCCATTTCGAGCGCTGGATGGACATTTCTTCGATTTTCTTCGCCTGGCCGAATTGAAATCGACGTTTTCCCTCTCGCTCGCCGAGTCCGTTCCTCGCTCCAGATCCCCTTCGAGCGCGAATGCACAGGTCGGCGGGCCTCGGAATCGTCTCCCCGGCCATGGAACGGCAAGTCCCCGGGGCCCCGCAATCAAGCCCGAGCCTCGACCCGCTCCCAATCCCCATGCACTCACGCTCGCGCCTCGCCGAGGCCTGTCCGTCCAGCTCCGCCCGCCGGGTCGGCCGCTCCCTGGCCTGGGCCGCGCTTCCCGTTGCCGAGGCGACCGCACAGGCAGACGGGTGCTGCCCCAGCCCTCGCGGGAAGACTCTCGCAGGAGCTGATCAGCGCGTCCGATCGCCTCTCCGCACCGCACTACCGCCCAGGATCCCCATGCTGCCCAGATTCGCCGGCCTGCGACCGTTCCTCTCCCTCCTTGGCGGTCTGCTCGCCGCTCAACTCCTCTGGGGCTGCGCTGCGCCGATCGACCCGGCGCTGGCACGGGTCCACGTCATCGCCGTGGACCCCGAGGGCCGTCCCGTCGACGTCGAGAGCGGTGACACGCTCAACGCGGAACGGTTCGAGCGGCAACTCAACGAGCTTCTGGCGAGTGCGGATCGAGCCTCGGACGCCAGGCAACTGGGTTCGAACGAAGCGTGCGTGGATCCTCGGCACCGTCATGCCCAGGGAGAGCGGCGGCGAATCCGCAAACTCCTCATCCACGTCCACGGCGGGATGAACACGCGCCGCGGATCGCTCAAGACCGCCAGGGACGTGATTCCCCGGTTGGCGAAGGAGACCGGAGACCAGTGGAACTACCCGGTGTTCTTGAGCTGGATGAGCGGTCCCCTGAGTTCCTACGACGAGCACGTGCGTCTGCTGCGCAATGGCGAGCACTATCGCATCGCCGGATTCCTGTCGGGTCCAGCCTTCCTGCTCACCGATCTGCTGCGGGGAATCGCCGACGCGCCGCGCACCTGGTTCTACGAGTTCAGCACGGATGCCCGAGTGGCCGCCAAGGTGCTCGGTCGCCCCCTGCCGGAGTGGCGCCGGGCCGACTTGATCCAGGGACACCTGGAGGCTGAGCGCGCGGCGGGTCGCGAGCCGGAGTACGACACGGGACTGGGTGACTTCCGTCGCACGGCCTTCGGACGCGGGGGCATGATCGTCCGCTGGGTGCTGACCCTGCCTCTGAAGCTCTTGGTGACGCCGATCTTCCTGGACGGCATGGGCCAACCGGCCTGGGACGTGATGCAGCACCGGGCGATCAACACGCTGCACCTTGCCGACGAAACCGAGTGGGACCATGAGGACGTCCATCAGCAGACGATCCCCGCCGTGATTCAGCGTGACCCGAGCGGCGGCTTCGCGCGATTCCTGAGGCAACTCGACCTGCACATCCAGAGCGAAGCGGCCCGCGGCGTGTGCTACGAGCTCACGCTCGTCGGCCACAGCATGGGTGCGATCATCTGGAATGACGCGCTGCTGCTGTTCCCGGAGCTGCCCGTGCGCGACATCGTCTACATGGGCGCGGCGTGTTCCGTGCTCGACGCGGAAAGGACTCTGGTCCCCTTCCTGAAGGCCCATCCCAGCACCCAGTTCCACAACCTGACGCTGCATCCGATCGCCGAGGCCGAGGAAGTGAACCTCTACGAGCTGCCCTCCCGCGGCAGTCTCCTCGAGTGGATCGACAATTGGTACTCGCGCCCCACGAACATCACGCTGAAGCGACTCGGCAAGTGGCTGGTCGCGATCGAGACAATCCACGTCTTCAAGCCGGTCCGGGCCCAGATTCACCTGAAGGGCTTCGGCCGTCGCCCCGACTCCAAGCCCTCGGCCCACGGCGAATTCAACGACTGCCCCTTCTGGCGTCGTGAATTCTGGAGCACCCAGGGACCGTTCTATTTCTGAGGCCTGACCGCGACTCAGGACGCGACTGCCATGCCCCCCACTCACTTGCCCGCTCGCTTCTTGCTGATCTGCCTGGGCCTCACGGCGCTGGCCGCGACAGCCTGCGAGAGCCGAAAATCCCCGCACGAAGCCCAGAGTGCGTCTTCCTCCAGTTGCCCGGATGAGCCGCGCTGGGGCGCCTTTTCCTCGCTGCCGGAATTGCAACTGGACGGCGGCGGCCCGGACATCGACATCCTGAAGGCCAACTTCAGCTTCCTCGACAAGACGGGCAAGACCTGGACCGCCCGCGCGGGCCTGGGCTGGGACGGTGCCTCCATTCCTCGGGTCTGCTGGAGCCTGATCGGAGCGCCGAAGAACGGCTGCCATCGCCTGGCCAGCATCGTCCATGACGAGTACTACAAGCGTCGCGAGGCGCACCAGGAATCTCGCCAGGCCGTGGACGAGATGTTCTACCAGGCCTGCCGGGCGAAGGGCGTCGGTCGGGCCAAGGCCGGCGTGATGTACTACGCCTTGCGTTGGTTCGGACAATCGTGGGACAGCGCCGACGTCTCACCCAGTTCGATGGCCCTGGGCGAGCAACTGACCCTCCTGCGCCGGCTGGAGTTGGAGCTGGAGAGGGGTGAATCCAGCGGTGTGGCCTCGCTCGCGGCGGCCCTGGACGAGGATGGGGAGCTGGATGCCCTGGATCAGCTCCCGCCGCCTGAACAGCTCGCCGCCCTGTTGCCTGAGCGTTGACCGCCCTGTCGAGAGCGACCGCCGCGAGGACGCACTGGCGAAGGCGATCCAAGGAACGCCACAGAAATCATCGCACCGGCGGCCTTCCCGGCCGCCGCGCACCGACGTCCGAGCGCGACGCAGGAGCGCCGGAGCACGCTCGGCCGCTGCAGGGGGGCGGCAGGGGGCTGCTCGCCCCGCCGCCTACCGTCGGGCCCCGTGTCGGGCGAGGCGACGGGTGAGCCAGCCCGTGAAGCGCTCTTCGTCGAACACTCGACCGCGGGCGGCCGCGGCGGCCTCCAGCCGGGCGCGCTGCTCGGCGGTCAGCGAGGCGACGAGCGGTCGCACGGCGGGCTTGGCGCGTTCCACGGCGTCCTGGATCAGCGGTCGGAGCTGACTCCGGATCAGGGCCCGCGCGGCCTCGCGGTTCCCGGACCGGGCGAGTTCGCGCGCCTCGCGCAGGATCGCCCGCGCCTCCGGCCGCACCTCGTCCATGAGCGGCGCGAGAGACCGCGCCACCTCGCGCGCCGCCTCCCGTTGCTCCGGTGTGATCTCCAGGGAGCGCACGAACCCGCGCGCGGCCTGACGCCGGTGGAGCATCCGCCCGAGCAGCCCATGCCGCCGGCTCCCCTCCACCCGCTCGCCCCCCTGGGGCTCCCGGGCCCCCCCAGGCCGCACGCGCCCCACGGGCGCCCCCTGGCGCTCCTGGAGCCCATGTCGCCCCTGGGGCACTGCGGCCAGGGCCGCGCCGCTGATGAGGAGGAAGGTGAGGCCGAGCAGGGTCACGCGCGTGTTCATGAGGGATGGCTCCGTTGGGACGGTCTCGCACTGGAACCGCCGTCCGCCCACTCGGTTCCGGTGGCTCCCGTGGGCTCCAGGGGGCTCCAGGGGCGTGCAACGCAATCCCTTCCGAGTGGAGCCAGCCGACCAGCGGACGACCAGCCATCTCCCCGCGGCCCCGAAGGGGGCGGGAGCGGACGAAGGAGGCGCGCACGAGCTGGGCGAAGAAGGCCGAAGCCCAAGGCCGCCAGGGCTCTCCCGACTCGACCTGGTCCCCTGGGCCATTCCCCGGTTCCAGGGGCCGTTGTCCCGGCATCGCGGCTATGCTCGCCCCATGCCGCGTGCTCTCTCGGAGGAATTTGACGTTCTGTTCGTGGCGCTCGATCCGACCGCAGGCGAACTGGCGCGCGAGATCCTCGCGGGGGCGGGAATCCCCTCGATGCTGTCCGGCCCGGACTTCGACATCGCCGAACTCGGCCCCGCGGCCCATGCGACGGTGCGGCGGGCGGACCTCTACGTGCCGAGGGGCGCGCGCTCGGCGGCCCGAGCAGTGATGGTCGAGGCCTGGGGCGAGCTGGACGTGGCGGCCAAGGAACCGCGCTGAGCGGACTCCTGCGAGATCTCACCGGCCCCTCCGACGGGTGCCGGGAGGTGTCACCCTAGGCTCATTCCAGGCCGGATCGCCGGCGCGGACGGGACCACCGTCACTTGGCCGCGGCGCACTCGACGCCCGCGACGCCGCGTGCGCCGGCGCAACCTGCTGGACTCGGCGGCCGCGGCTGCGTCGGCGAGCGAAGCTCGAACGGACTCCAGGCCGCTCGGATCAGCTCCGAACTGAACTCGTGGCTTCCGCCGGCGTGTGCGCGCCCAGGGCCTGCGCCAGCGCGTTCTCGAGTTGTGCCGTGACGAACGGCTTGGAGATGGCTCCGGAGACCTGCAGCGAGGCCGCCGCCTCCGCCAGATGTTGCGCGGAGTGACCGCTCATCAGCACGACCGGCAACGCTGGACGGCGCTGGCGCAAGGCCGCCACCACCGCTCGGCCGTCGTGCACCGGAAGCGTGAGATCCACCAGGGCGACCGTGCGGCGCGAGTCGGGCAGGGTTTCGAGTGCAGCCAGGGCGCTGTCGAGATCGGCGGCAACCGCCAGGCGGTGGCCGCGCGCGGCGAGAGCGGTGTTCAGGAAGTCGCGCACCCCGTGCTCGTCGTCGACCACGAGCACGCACATGGCGGGCACCCTCGCCGCGGCGCGGGGAGTGAGCTCCACCTCGGGCCGGGCGGCGCGGACGCCCAGGGCGGGAAAGAAGATCTGGAAGCTCGAACCCCGGCCCGGCTCGCTCGAGACACGGACCACGGCGTGGTGACGACGCGCCACGCCGATCACCACGGCAAGCCCGAGGCCGCGCCCAGGAAACCGCGTGCTGAAGAAGGGGTCGAAAATGCGCTCGGCGAGTTCGCGGCGCATGCCCTCGCCGTCGTCGCGAACCTCGATGCACACGTAGGGTCCCTCGGCCCATTCCCCGAGCTGCACGTGCGCCTGGGACGGGGCGGGAGCGCGGGCCCAGGAACTCGCACTCACCGACACCCCATGGGCCTGGGCGTCACGCGCATTCAGCGCCAGGTTCAAGAGCGCCTGCTCGACCTGGGAGCGGTCGGCGTCCAGCTCCAGGCCGGCCGCGACCCCTGCACTCGTCACCCGCACCCCCGCTCCGACCGCAGCCGCCAGCACGGGCGTGAACTCCGCCAGCAGCGCTTGCACCTCGAAACGCTCGATGGAGAGGGAGGCCTCCTCGTCGGCGCAGGCCTGCAACTGCGCGCACAACCGGGCCGCCCGCTCGCCGGCCGCGCGAATGACGTCGAGGCGTTGCACGCGCTCGGGGTCGCGCTCGCCGGGTCGGAGCAACTCGGCGTTGCCGATCACGCCCACCATCAGGTTGTTGAAGTCGTGCGCGACGCCTCCGGCCACCAGGCCGAGGCTGTTCACGCGCTCGAGTCGCCGCAGGCGCGACTCCGCCTCCTCGCGCGCCTTGGACTGCGCTTCGCCGCGGCGCATCTCCTCGACGAGCTTGGCGTTGAGCACCTTCAATCCGCGCCGGCTGCGAAGCGCGAAAAACACCCCGGCCGTCAGTGCCGCCAGAATCGAGATCAACAGCACCCGCGTGACGAGCTCGATGCGCGCCTGGGATTCCTCCAGTTTCTGGGCTCCCCGCTGCTGCTGTTCGAAGTGCTCGCGCTCCGAAGCGAGCAGTCGCTCGCGCAAGTCCGGATAGCCGCGCTCGCGCTCGCGCTCCGCCGCGCGCACACGGGCCAGATTCTCGTTCTCCGCCAGCACGGCGGCCTGATCGGCACGCGCCGTGGTCCCGGCCGAGTGCTCCAGGACCGCGCGGTCCCACTCGACCTGGCACAGGACTCGAAGGTCTCCGACCGATTGAGCCAGGGACGCCACCGCATCGAGCGTGGCGCGACGATCCGGCTGCGCCAGAGTGGTGCTCGTATTCCAGAATTCGTGCAGCCGCAGCAAGGGCTCGAACCGCCCTCCGGCGCGCGTGGACGAAAGCCGCTCGATCTCGCGCACGAGGTCCGCGTCGAAGGCGGGAGCCTCGCGTTCCGTGACCACACGGAGATTCCAAAGCGCGAAGAGCCGCAGCTCGTCGTCCTCCAGCTCGCGCGTCAGGCGCACAGCCGCGAGGGAGTGCGAAAGCACATCGGCGGGCAGACCTGCGAGCCAGGCGCGCCGCGCCGTCGCAAGGTGAAAGTGAACCCGCGCGCGAACATCGCCGGCCGACCCTTCCGGTGGAGCCGGAATCGCTCCCTGCACGGCGGCGGGGCCTTCGCGCATGGCACGCGCGAGGTCCAGGAGCGCGCGAGCAGCGGCCGAAATCACGGGTTGCTCCGAGGCCAGGGCGCTGCGCTCCAGCTCCTCGGCGGTGCGCTGCGCCTTCTGCGCGTCGAACTCCAGTTCGGTGGCGCACTGATCGAGCCCAAGCTCGAGCCAGCGCTGGGAGTCCTTGGCCACCTGGGCGCGCTGGGACTCGAACTCGCGCGCGAATTTCTGCTGAGCGATCAGGGGGGGCGAGCCAACGGCCAGGATTGCCGCGAGAGCCAAAACGGTGCTTTTCACAGACAGCAGTTTACGGGAAAGCCGAATCCGCGCCAGCCGCCGAGCCTCGACTGCCGCGTGGCTGCTGCCGAACGCAGTCCACAGGCACAAACGCTCGGCGACGTGCCCCGCGATCCCCGGTGGCGCCCAGGGAATGGAGAGGTTCGCGGCCTCGTGCTTGCCTCACGCCCCATGCATGGCTTCCTACTGCGCGCACCGCAGCAGGCAAACGACGTTGGCGGCGCTCCCACGGCCCCGGAGTTGGCGTTCGGTCAGAAGCCTCGGCTCGAGGGGCCGGTGCACGGGCTGCCACCGGCTGATGGCCTCGCCCAGGCCGGCCGCCTCGACCGCGACTTCCAGGCCCGAACCACGCGCGGCACCCCCCGATCCCTCGTGAGTCCCCCTACGATCGGGGCCCCCATCGGCTTCCCTGCTCTGGCAGGGGCGCGCACCGGCCCAAGGCACCCCTCCTCGGAGTCGTCGTGCAGCGGACCGTCTCGCCGCACCGCCAACCCCGGGCTGCTGCGATGCGTGGACGGCGCGGACCGGCCACCTCCGTCGAGGCGGGAGATCTCGCTGTCGATGCTCACTCCGAACAGGTGGCTGACGTTGGGGAGGCAGAAGGCAGTGGGCACCGCGCGGCCGAGCTCACCGCCGTCCTTGTCGGCGAGAAGGGGTGCCCGCAGGGGGGGCGGCCTAGCCTTTGAGGCGACTTCGGTTTTTTTGATTTTCTTGGCCTGCCGCTCGAAGAACTTTCGTTTTCGATTGCACGCTCCCCTGTGCCCATTTGCCCCGGGCCCCCCGGGGCCATCCGGTCGTCCCGCTACCCGTGCACCGAACACGCCTGCGCACACCGCATTCAACGCCTAGTCAACCCGAGCACATCATGACCAAGTTCGCCATTCTGCTCCCGCTTGTCCTGCTGCTTCCCGGCTGCCTGAGCTTCCGGCCGACGACTCCCATCCGACAGGATGCCGGAGATGCGCGAGTCAAACTGAAACGCACCGCCGCGAATTCGACGATGGAGTGGACCGTCGTCCGATTGGAGGACGCGCTGGAAGCGACCCAGGACCGCTCCCTGGAGGGCGCACGGAAGGCCACGCGCGAAGGCCTGGTGCCCACGATGGTCGCGCACAATGCGGCCGCACCCGGAAGCGAACCAGTAGCCGAGATTCCGCGGGGTCAGTATGGCTCCGTCTACCTGATGCATGTGAAGGAAACCGCGAGCGCGCCGGCGATTCCTCCGCCGGGAGGGCCGGCTCAGCCCACGGTCCTCCGTAGCAATGTCGAAGTCCTTGACGATCGCGATCAGGCCTCAGGTGCGGGATCTCACGTCGGCCTCCTCTTCATTCCGAAACTCGACGCCGCAATCACCAGCGTGCAATTCTCTCTCTACCCTGCGCGACTCTGGGCCATCGACGTGGACGGCGGATGGAACATCGCCTCGATCACCGACGGCTTTTCGCTCGACATGGGCATTGCAGGCGCCTCCGTCATTGGCGATGCGCCCCCCGAGCTTGCTGGTCGCGTCGCGTTCACCTTCGGTGGTGGATACACGTTCGCCAAGGGGTGGGCGGTGAAGGCGGGGGCCCTCGTCTACCGCGACGCCGTTCAGCAGGATGAGCTCACGACATCCTTCTACCTCGGCGTTTCCTACGACTTGCTGTCGGGATTGGTCTCGGAGAAAAAGCAGTGACCGAGGGCCGCCGCGCAGCAGGCAATCCGCGCAGAGTCGGGAGAGGTGGGTGGCCGTTGCCGTCTCCCGAGCGGTCAGTGGCTCTATCCACCGACGTGCCGATCAGGGGCATCGGCTTGCGGGGCCCGCGCGCGGGCGGCGGCCGATCGCCTGCTGCGGTGAGCCCCGCCCCCACTAGGGTCTGCTTCCACAGCCCCCGAACCGGCAGCGGCCCACCGCGGTCATGTTCGCGCCGCCGCTGCGAGGCTTGGTCAAACGTACGCCGGGCGGGCTGCGCGCCCGAGCCCTCCATCGAACGGCATTGCGCGAACACCACAGCCGCAGCGGAGGTGCACTCATCCTCGCTGTCGCGACCTCGTCCATTCAGACCGGCTCCCGGGCTTGGGGGCCTGCAAAGAACCCGCCGCCGGGCCTGCCAGTTGACGGCCGGGCACCGCCTCCCCCACAGTCACGGTCCATGCGCTTGACGGGAAGATCGCGCCGCGGCGGGCGTCCCTTCACGGGCCCCCCGTCGTCCGAGCGGGAGCGGCATCCGCCTGCCGATTTGGGAGAGACGACGCCGTGAACAGGCTCCTGATTGCACTCTGCTTCCTGCTGGTCGCTTGCAGCTCCTGGTTCGCCTGGGATTCCTCTGTCGACGCGCGGCAGGCTGCCGAGCGGGCGGCCCGAGCCGAGGCGGAGGTGATGCGGCTTTCCAGCGCCGGAAGTTCTTCGCCGCCGATCACACGGCAGGACTCGGTCGGCACCCCCATCGCCGATCCCGTGTCGATTCGCAGGGAGGCCGAGGGCGACGCGACGACGGCCCCGGGGCTGGCGGAGCTGAGTGAGCGGCTCGCCCGGCTCGAAGACGAGGTCCGCGAACTGGGAGTGCGCGTCGACGGCCGGCCCGCACCCGAGAGCTTCACGACGCCCGAGGCCATCGCCAAGGAGCTGCGGGGAATCGGGGGCGATCCAAGGGAGCGCGCCAACCGCATCGCCTTGCTGGAGCGCTTCCTCACCCTGTTCCCGGACCATCCGGAAGCGCAGGCGCGACTGGAGGAACTGATCGGGGAGCACTTGACGGAGAATCCAAAGTCAGCTCTCGATGATCTCGATCGCTTCGGTGCGCGCGCCGTCACGGATCCCGTGACGCTCGACGGCATTCGCGCCAACGTCCTGATCCAAAACCAGCGCTTCGACGAGGGTCGCGCCTGCTACGAGCGCGTGCGTCTCGCGGCCACCGACCATGAGGGTGCCGCGTCGGCCTCCTTCTGGATCGCCCACAGCTACCTGAGCGAGGGACGCTATGACCAGGCCCAGGCCGGGTTCGAGGCGCTCATCGCGCGCTATGAGCTCGACCCCTCGCAGGGAATGGCGAGCCTGGTCAACGGCGCGAAGAACCAGCTCGAGCTCATTGCCCGGTACCGGCAACACTAATCCGGCGCTGCCGGGTCCTCGCGGACGCCGGCGCGGGGGCGGACGGCCACGTGGCGAGCACGCGGGTTGCGGGAGCAGCACGGGAAAGCGGGTCTGGTTCAGGGCGGCATCCGGTTCTCCTCCGTCGCGGCCAGTCGTCGCCCACCCTCGGCCCAGACGGTGGCCCTTGAGAAGGAGGCGCGAAAGGGAGAGACACGGCGGGTAGGAGTGCGGGAACCCCTTCCGGGCGATCGGTTCCGCCCCCTTGACGGGAACACGCCGCGGAACGAGGATCGCGGGATCGTGCCTGCTTCACGACTCCTGCGTCGCTTTCGCATGGCGCTCGAGCGTCTCGGCTTCGTCGAACGGACACAAGGTGTCGCGCATGGCTGGGCCCTCACGTCGGAAGGAATTACGTGGACACCACATGAGTGGGCCCTTGGCGACGCTTGATCTTTCAGTTTCGTCTAAGCAACTCGGGATTCTCTTTAAGCCATGCGAGCGCGCTGAGGTTCGCATGCTTCTTGAACAGATCGGGGTCGATGAGGCCGCTTAATGGCCGAAAGAGATCTCGTATCTGCCCCTCGCTCAACCCCTGTGCCGTCCCCAGTATGCGTGCGCTCTCCGGGAGTCCCCATTGCAGGGCAGTCATGGCAAATTCGGGCTTTGATTGACGATCAAAGCAAACCTGCCTCAGTTGAAGTCGGTCCAGGTTTGAAGAATGGTATCCGAACCCAAGAAACACTACATCCGACGCGAACATCAGACAGTCACGCGCAACCCCAAAAAGCCCTGAGTTCCGACCGTCATCGCCAGTCAGGAAGATGCTGTTTGCACATCTCTCAATCTCCTCACGGGTATTGGCCTGATGATACGGCCGCGCACTAGCATCAGAAAGTGGGGAGCCGCCCAGACTGCCATGTACGCGAATGATGCGCAGCCCAGCCAACTTGCGCCGCGCCTCGTCAATCGTGACATTGAATCGGCGCTTTACGGCCATGAGCAGCCAATAGTCGAGTGACCGGTCATAGTTGAAGTTGATCAACGAGACGTGTGAGTGGGATTCCAAGTGCTTGTCGCCACCGTCTGCGACAAGACGGTTGAAGAAGAACTTGTACCATCCTTGCATATGATCGCTGTGTAGGCTGGCCTCATTTTTTCGAACCACGGAGCTTTCGGGCAAGCAACAGTCGGCCTACTCGCTCGTACTCTGGCCTTAATTGAAGGAACTGATCGACAGACTCGACATGGGATAGGCGAAGGTCATCACAAAATCCTTGATATGTGAACCGTCCACATCCATGGTCCTCAGTAACTCGATGTCATCCGGATCAGGGTTGAGCATCAAGTCGAGCAGCTCACTACCAAGCGGAAAACCGTACGGAGCGCTCGCCCCGGCTCCGAGCACGAATACCACGCGCTTGCCGAATGGTGGCGCGAGTGAATCGGCAGGATACCGGGCACCGCCCTGCGGCCGGCCCTCGTCGGTTCGAAACGCGTCGGGGTTGATCATGTCCATTCAGGCCGGATTCTGTCGATTGATCCGTGGCGCGTCCAGTCGGCGATTGCTCGGGTTCACCTCGCGCATCCCCACACCGTCCGCCCTTGTGCACTCGCGCGCCGACGCGTGCACCCCGCAACCCGAAACCTCCCATGCTCCTGCTCATCGGCAAGCGTTCCTTCCCCGTCGCGTCCCTGGCTGAGGCCAGCGCCCGCTACCAGCGCGCCCGAGGCACGCACCCCTCCAGCCGCTTCCCGGAGGGCCTGGTCCAGGACGACGCGCTGGGCAGGTCGTCGCCAAGGTGTCCTACAGTGGCCGCGCCTGGCCGCCCGGGCCGTGGCGGGCAGGGCAGGAACCGATCCTGGATGCTGTCGAGGTTGGGGCCGACGCCTCTTGATGTTGCGGTAGCTGTAGCTGCCGGGTCGCTGCGTTGGCGGGCAGGCGGGCCTGCCGCTTTGGCGCGGGGCTGGCGATGCCGGTCGCTAACCCTGTTCAGGGTTAGGGCGAGGGCCGCCCTCACGCCGTGGTCCGGCGCGCGACCCTCCGGCCTGCCCCTGTCCGGGGTGTTCGGCCCCCGCCCCAGCGCCCTCGCCGCCCCTCCTTGCCCCAGGGGCCCTGGAGTCCCGGTTGATTGCGCGGTTCCCGGGCGGCAAGGCACCCCACACGGCGCCCTGCGCGCGCGGGCGCGGGCCTCGCAACATCCCGCCCGTTGGGCGGGCGGGGATCGGCGAGCCAGAACGCAACACGCGCGATCCTGTGCGCCCTGGAGGCAAACGGCGCGGGGAGGCAGCAGGCCGCCCCAAGGACGGGCCGTGTGGGACGGACCGCCTGCACCAAGACCTGACTTGTACCTCTACAGGAAATCTGCGCGAATCGCATCCCCAGCGTGCACGGTGACCGTTGGTTGACCGCGTGGAATCGCGCAGTGCCCTGATTCGATGACCACCGGCCCTGCCAGCGCCTATCGTCCACCGCGCATCCACCTCAGGGTTCCACCTGGACAACCAGGTCACTACTACACAGGCTTCTCCAGTCTCTCAGGCTTCTCAGGACGACTCAGGGATAAAACAAGCTGCCATGCTCGGCACGCTTCGCGCCTTGCGCTGGCCGGTGTTCCAGATGGCGGGCGAAGACCTTCCCGAAAGCGCGTTCAAGCTCCCCTTCCCGCGATTCGTCGCGGAGACCTGCGCCTGGATCTCCTCCTTCGACTGGTCGGACTGTTCGGACCACGTCCTGTTCACCTTCGTGCGCGCCCTCAAGGGCCACCCGGCCATGAAGGCCGCCTCGGCCGAGCAGGCTTACGCCGAGGTGATGGAGCTGCAGCGGCGCTCCCCGAAGGTGATCGTCGTTCCCGAGACCGACCTCGTCGGCGAGGACGCGGCCGTCGCCTTCCACAAGATGTGGGAGAAGGTGCGCTTCCCCATGGGCAGCGATCCGGTCGAGGTCGCCTGTGGGCTCGCGGGGCAGGGGATCATCAAGACGCGCAAGGAACGGCCTGGGCGCTACCCGACCTTCCTGACCGTCGCGGCGCTCTTGCAGCTACAGCGCCGGGAGCAGCCGATCCTCCTGCCCGCGCGCAAGCTGGCCGCACGGATGAAGTGCCAGCCAGTGACGATCAGCTCCTGGACGGGTTGGGCAATCGACGACGGCGTGCTCGTGAAGACGAAGGCCCACGTGTTCCGATCAGCAGGCGGGAGCAAGGCGGCAGAGTACGTGTTCGGCCTGCACATGTGGCCGCGTGAGTCGCTGGAGCGGCTGGCGGGGCTGCTGGGATTGGCGACGAGAGCGGCGAACCTGACGTGGATCAGGCAGCAGTTCGACGCGACGGAGGAGGAGCGGACTCTCAAGGCGAGGGTACGGCAGGGTGACTAGCGCGCCTGAGTCGGCCGTCCCAGGTGCGTCAGGCCCGGTGGTTGCCCGCCACGCAGCCGCCCCCCCGGCTGGCTACCCACTCGGCTCGCACGGCGGGCGACCGGCCGCACGACGGAAACGACCGAAGTCCCACTGGGGGTAGCGACGGAACTGACTGGAGGCTTCCGGCCGGCGCGCGGGGCGTACG
>JADJQU010000014.1 GCA_016712565.1 Planctomycetota bacterium
GGACCCTCGACCTCCAGGACGCGCTCGCGGCCGGCTGCGAGGCCGCGAGGGCCTCCAGGGCGGCCGGCAAGCGGCCCGTCCGGTGGTAGCGCTTCGCCAGCCCAACGCCGGGCGCCACGCCTGGGAGCCCGGCGGGAGCCCCCAGGCCGGCCAGGAGGCGCGCTGCCGGCGCTGCGGCTGCCGACGGCAGGCTGGGCGCTGCGGCCGGCGCCGCTACCAGCGGCCGCCCTGGAGCTCCTGGGAGCCCTGGGCGCCGCCCTGCCGGCCCTGGGAGCCTCCCGGCCGGAGCTAGGGGCAGGCTCGGCTAGGATCGGCGCATGACCGCCGTGCGCCTCCTGCTCGCCCTCTTCGCGCTCTGGGCGCTCGCCGCGTGCCTCGCCTGCGCCTTCCTGGGGCTCCTGGCCTGGGCGCTGGGCCTCGGCGTGCTCTCCCTGGCCCTGCTCCAGCTGCGGCCCCTGCCGGCTCCTGCGCGAGCCCGGCGGCCCCAGCGCCGCCGCTGGTAGGCTCGGGCCGGCCAGCTGGAGGGCCTGCCCATGTACCGAGAGCTCGCGCGCGTGAAGGGTGCCTGCCCGGAGGTCCGCGCCTTCCTGGGAGAGCACGAGAGCCTCGCGGCCGCGTGGGGCGCGTGCCCGAAGGGCTCGTGGCTCCTGGGCCTGCTCGCGCGCCTCGATCGCTGGTGGAGCCCCCGGCTCCAGGACGCGGCCGCCGCCGCCTGGGCGCTCGCCTTCCCGGCCGAGGCCTTCCCGGCCGAGGGCGAGGGCCGCACGGGCTGCTCGGTCGGCGTGAGCCAGCTCGCGCAGCTCGTGGTGGCCGAGCTCGGCGGAGGGCCGGCCGCGGAGCTCCAGCTCGCGGACGCGATCCGGTCCGTGGTGCCGGCGCCCGAAGACGCGCAGCGCCGGCCGATCCCTTCGCGCGGCCCGATTGCCGAGCGCTGGGCCGCGCGCCTGGAGGCGCGCCGCGCGCTCGAGTAGCGGCCTACCCTCGGTTCTTCATCTGCGAGGTCAGGAAGGCCACCAGCTGGCCCTCGTCGAGCTTCTCGCCGTTCGGCCCCTGGAAGGGCTGCGCGTCGTACTGCTGGAGCTGCATCGCCGCGGCCGCCACGCTCGCCTGCGTGCTCGCCTTGCCGGCGCCCTTCGCCGTGAGGTAGGAGATCAGAGCGAGGACGGCGGCGCCGCCGAGCTGCGCGTACCAGGGAGTCGTGCTGCCGACGCCGCTCAAGGCGTTGAGCGCGTCCGTCGAGGCCTTGCCGGCCTTCTCCTTCGCAGCCGCGAGCTCCTCCGCCTGCGTCTTGCGCGCGGCCGCCGCGGCCTCCTCGCTCTTCGTGAGGCGCTCCGTCGCTGCCGCCACGGCCTCCTCGCGCGCCTTCTTCGCCTCGGCCACCGCAGCGTCGAGGGCCTGCTGGGCCTTCGCGGCCGCGGCCGCCGTCGCTGCGTCCGCGCTGCGCGACTGCTCCGTGAGCTTGGCGAGCACGCCGGCTGCCATCGCCTCCGCCTGCGACTTGCCCTGCTGGAGAGCCTCGGCGTAGGCCGCGGCCTGCGCGCGCTCGCTCGCCTGGAGGTCGAAGCGCAGCGTGCCCAGGGCCTCCGTCGTGTTCGAGCGAAGCTCCGCGAGCGCGTCGTCGGTGTGCGTGCGCAGGCTGGAGGTCGCCTTGTCGGCCTCCTCCGTCGCGCGCTTCACGGCATCGTCGAAGTCGGTGCGAGCCTGGGCGATGGCCTTCTCCTGCGAGGCGTGGAGCTCGTCCACGTAGGCCTCGCTGGGGGGCAGGCTGTCGACGAAGGCGGAGCCCACGCGGCAGCCGGCGAGAGCGCCGGCCGCGAGCAGGAGAGCGGGAACGATGAGAAGGTGGCGCATGGTCGGACCCTCCAAGGTCTGCCCAGCGTACACCAGCGGCCTTACATGCGCGAGGAGAGCCATCCGGAGAGAGCTCCCAGGCCGGCCGCGGCCGTGGCGGCCGCCCCGAGAACCCAGCTCTTCCAGCGCTCCAGCTGGGCCAGCCGGGCGCCGTGCGCCGCCTGGGCCTTCTCTCGCTCCTCGCGCTCTGCCACCAGCTCGTCACGGAGGTTGTGCAGGGCCTCCAGGGCTCGGAGCCGCGCCTCCTGGGCCTCGAGTACGCGCTGGGCGCTGGGCCATGTGTCCCGGAACCACTGCTGGGAGAGGGCCTCCGAGCTCGCCACGCGCTCCGCGAGCTCGCGGCTCTGATCGCTGACGCTCTCCTTCACGGAGTCGACGCGCTCGTGGAGCTTGCGGAGCTCCGTTCGGAGCCTCTCCTCCATGCGCTCCAGCGCGCCGACGATCTCGGCGCGCACGCTGTTCGGGTCGTCGGGCACGGGGCTCCTCCAGGGCGGCCGGACCTCCGCGAAGCGTAGCAGGCTCGGGCCGGCTAGATGCGCGCCATCTTCACCCAGAGCACCACGGCCCAGCTGCCGCTTAGGCCGTTGTAGGAGACGCTGGTGTCGTACTCGCAGCCGATCGTGTCGCCGGCCGAGAAGGTGACTCCCGTTCCGGTTGCGTAGCTGCCGGCGCCGGAGGAGATGGGGCCGAGCTCCAGCGTCGTGCTCCCCGCGCCGTTCTTCCGGCACCGGAACTTGATGGTGCCCACGGTGAAGCTGCCGGAGAACTCGGCGCTGATCCCCACCAGCGTAGCGCCGGCCGGGAGCACGACGTAGCGGCCGGCCGTGGCGTTGAAGCCGGCGAGGGCTGCCGTCTGGTTGCCCGAGGGGTTCGTGCGCCCGAACTGCAAGGCGACGAGCACCGAGGCGGCCTCGCTGTCGAGCTTGTCCAGGGTCACGGCGCCGTCCTGGATCGCCGCGGTGTCCACTCCGTCCGTGTCGACGGCGGCCGCGAGCCCGGCCTCCGCGGCGTAGTCGGCCTCGTCCACAATCCCGTCCGTATCGTGGTCGTAGATCGCCGTCGTCATGTCGCCCGAGCCGCCGCCTGGAGCCCACTCGCTCCACTCCTGCGTGTCCATCCCAGGCTCGATCTCCCCCAGCGTGTCGAGCTTGAAGAGCTTGTCCGTGTTCGTGGCGCCCTCGCGCACGAAGACCAGCGCGCCGGAGAGCGTGCTGTCCTCGCGCGCCGTATCGAGCGAGCGCCGGAGCACCCACGGCGTGCCGGCACTGCCCGGAGTCTGGACCGTGTAGATGCCGTTCTCCTGGCGGCCGGCCTGATTCTTCACCAGCACGCGCTCGCCCAGGCTCATCGAGCGCCCGTCGATCGTGAGCGTGCCGTTGGCCGTCGCCGTGAGCGTGGGCTCGCTGTGCGTGCAGCTGTCGAGCGCGGCCGCGGTGGCCACGTGCACGGCGCGCTTCATCGTGCCGCCGCGCCCAGGCCCCTCGTGGTAGCGGGTCGGGGTCACCTGCGTGAAGTCGCCCTGATTCTCGCCCGTGCCGGCCGTGACCTCCTCAACCTCCACGAAGCGCGCCGTGCCCGGCTCCACGCGCCAGTAGCGCAGGTAGCCGTTCGGGCCGCTCGACTTGTGGGCCTCGTCGTAGAACACGGGGCCGCCGCGGTCGTCCATGCGGTAGGGGATGAGGCTCTGCTCGCTCGCGGCCGCGCGCTGCTGGTCGCCCGTGTGGGCCGGCACGATCTCGTCCTCTTCGAGCTCCACCACATCGGCCGGGTCGTCCGTGGGCGGGTGGTAGTACGCGCCATCCGGCCCCACGGCGTCCCCAGGCACGAGGAGCGTGCCCGGCCCGGAGCCGAAGTCCGCAGCGCCGTCGAACGTGCTCCCGCACTTGCTGGCGAGGCCGCCCACGGCTCCGCCGATCTGCGGCCCAGCGAGGCCGGAGCCGGAGAGCTTCGTGTAGCCGGTCGGCGTGAAGCCGTAGATCGCTCCGCTGGGGCTGGTGATCGTCGGCGTGATCCCAGGCTTCGGCGCGCTCGGCGTGTGGCCGGCGAGCATCTGCTCAAGCTTCTTCTTGTTCGCGTGGATCGCCCCGAGCTGCCCTCCCATGGTGGGGCCGTCCGGGTCGGCCGGCCCAACCGGCGTCCAGCCGCCCGAGCCGTTCGGCGTGTAGGTGTCGCCGTCGGGGTCCGTGACGCTGCCGTCCGGGTTGACCGTGAGGCCCTCGACCGTCTTCTTGTTGCTCTCGGTGAGCTCCTGGAGCTCCTCCAGCGCGTCCTCGATCTCGTCGAGGCGGTTGGGCGGCGCCTCCTCTCCAGGGTCCACATGCACGGTTCCGCCGCCCGGCTGGTGCGAGGTGCCGCCGCTGGGGCCGGCGAGCTCGCCGGCTTCGAGCACCTCGCCCGTTAGGTCGTCCGTGGTCTTCTTGAGGTTGCCGAGCACCCCCTCCATCTGGGAGTCGAGCTGCTCCTTGTTCGTGAGGAGCCACTCGATGATCTCGTCCAGCCACTTCGGGGGCTCGGCCCCAGGCGCGCGCTCGGGCGGCGACACGCCGGAGAAGCTGGAGAGCACGCGCTTGTCGCACACGGGGTTGGAGAGCTCGGCGGCGCCGCGCGGCGCGTCCCCCGCGCCCGTGTTGCCCCAGCACGCCTGGACCTCGCGGAGCTTGCGGTCGACCTCCTGGAGGCGCTGCGCGAGGCTGTTAGCTCGGAGCTCCGCGGCGAAGCGCTGGCCGTTCGCTGCGAACTGCGCGGTGCCTCCGAGGTCGAGCTGGGTTCGGCTCCCGTCGCCCGTCGTGCCGTAGGTGTAGGTCACGGCCACGGGCAGGATGTACGCGTCGGCCGTGGGCAGCGTGCGGCCGGGAGCTTCGAGCTGGAGCGCAACGCCGAGGTCGGAGAAGTCGTAGAGCAGGCCGAGGAAGGTCGGCTTGCCCGTGAACTGCCGCTGCGAAACGGCGTCGAGGATCTCCTGGGCGCGAGCGTTCACGGCGCTGGTCTGCGTGGCGTCCTTCCACTCCGGCTCCTCGATCGCGAGCACGCGCTCGATCCCCAGGTCGTTCCCGGAGGCCACGCCGGCGCCGGCCCACTTGCCCTCGTCGTCGCTGTAGCCGGTGCCGCTCCAGCCCTCCGCCGGCTTGCACGCGCGCTGGACCGTGACCTCCCAATAGTCGTACTCGAGCTCCAGGTCGTTCGGCAGCTCGTAGCCGCCGGGGATGTTCTGCGGCTTGTCGGCCTTCGGCAGCGGCATCACGATCGGCCCGAAGCCCACCATCCCCGCGGCGCCGCCGTCGAGCAGGAACATGCCGTGGGCCTCGCCCTCGCGCGCCTCGGTGTCGGTGTCCGTGTCGTGCGAGCCGTCGCCCACGGCCGCGAAGAGCGCGCGCAGCTTGGCGCAGCCGCCCTGCTGCTCGGGCACGATGCCGCCCTCCTCCAGGTCGGGCAGGTGGAAGCGGCGGTAGACGTTGGTGAAGCCGTTGCTCTGGCCGCTGCTGGGGATGGCCTCCAGCACGATCTCGTCCGTGGGCACCGGCAGACCCACGAAGTTGCCGTCGATGCGCACGGTGCCGGCGTAGGGAGGCGTGGCCCCTGCGGTCTGCACGAGCACGCCGAAGACCTCGCCCGTGGCCGCGCCGCTCGCCACGCGCACCTGCCCCTCGGCCCATTCGCCCGTGTAGGGCCGCGGAGGGTTCGCGTACTCGATATCGATCTCGTCCTGCCCCTCGGGGCCGGCGCCCAGGTTCACGGCCGTGATCGTGGCGTTGCAGCTGCGGCGCCTCGCCTTGTCCGGGGTCCACTCGTCCTCCAGGTCGGTGTCCCAATCCGGCTCGATCTCCCCCAGCGAGAGGAGGCGCGTGCGGCTCTTCTTCTCCTTCGACACGCTGGAGATGCAGACCTTCGTGAACACCTGCGAGCTGTCCTCGCGCAGGCTGGAGGCCGCGAGCTTGTCGGCCGCCGTCTCCAGCGTGACCGGCGTGAGCTCGCTGACCTTGAGCACGCGCCAGAGGTCGGTGCTCGGCTGGTGGTGGAAGGCGTAGGAGCGCAGCTGCGCGAGCAGGCCGGTGATGTGCGCGAGGAAGTCGCCGGAGAGCTCCGTGCGCAGCGGCGAGAGGCCGGCCAGCGGCGTGAGGTCGGACTCCTCGTAGGGCAGCGCGGCGCCCGGCCGCACGGCCTTCTGCTGCTGGAGCTGCGCGCTGTTCTGCGAGAAGTACCACTCGAGGATCGCCGCGTAGCTTTTGCTGGAGAAGAGCGCCCGGTGCGAGCCGTCCACGTAGTCCTCGGGCTCGCCGTTCCATACGATGCGGCTGGAGAGCGTGCGGGGGTCCTGGGGAGTGACGGAGCGCGCGCGGCCCTTCCTGCCCTTGCAGCGGTAGGTCACGCTCTCGGCGCCCGGCGTGCCGCCGTACTCCACCTGCTCGATCACTCCGCGGAAGAGCACCTTCCCCTGGTCGCGCCAGACGACCCCCTGCTCGTTGCGGAAGCTGCGCTCGTGCCACCGGCAGCGCTCCCAGAACGTGAAGGAGCCGCCGTCCAGGTAGTTGATGTCCACGGCAGCCGGCGAGAGCGGCTTCGAGCGCGATCGCATTTCGGCGCCCGTGAAGCTCTCGCCCCCCACCTGGAGGAGCCGGTCCTCCTCGTCGCTGGCCTCCGTCACCAGCTCGAAGGCTCGAAGGTCGTCGAGCTTCCCGTTCTCGTTCTCGTGGATCTGCCAGCCCAGGCGGAGGTTCGCGTGCGAGAGCTGGTCGCTCTGGTAGGTGGCGAGCGCCGCCGGCCGCGGCGCGTCCAGCCAGCTCTCGTCCCACCGGAGCTCGTAGGTCACGAGGCCGGTGGCCGCGTCCAGGCTCCGCACGATCTCGGCCGTGTAGAGCTGGTCTTCCGTGAGCGGCGCGCCGCCGTTGACGCTGTGGGGGCCGGAGAGGAACGTGCGCACGCCCCCCACGACCTTGCCGAAGGCGAGCTCGGGCTCCCCCAGGCCAGCCCACGGCGCGCCGATCGTTCCCGGCGTGAAGGCGAGGAACAGGTAGTTGTCCTCGTCCTGTACGTCGAGCAGGAGCTCCAGGATCGGGCCGCTGCCGGCCGGGTTCGTGAACTTGCCCTTGAGCTGCGCGCCGAAGTCCGCGCGGCCGGGGTACTCGAGGTAGCGGTAGAGCACGGTGCTCGTGCTCCCCTCCCTGTAGGCCGCGCCGGCTCCGTCCTGGAGCGTGCGATACACGCCCCCCAGGAGCTTCTCTGCGTTGTCGGGCTCGTCGCCGGCATCCCCGGCGAACGGCTGGAGGAAGAGGTCGGCCACGGTCTAGCTCCAGGCGGTGCTACGAACCGGCGCCTCCTTCGAGTCGAGCCGGAGCGAGCAGTCCAGGCGGAACCCGTCCTGGCTCTCCTCCGGCATCTCTCCGGGGGAGAAGCCGAGCACGCGACAGGCAGGGTACACGCGCCACGCTCGGTAGCAGGTTTCACCCATTGCCACGGCCGCGGAGAGCTCGGCCACGCGGAGCGTGTGCGGGGGCGCCGCGCCCAGCACGTTCACGCTGCCCCAGGCGCCGCCGGAGAAGTAGACGTAATCGGAGAGCGCGAGGTCCAGGGGAGCGAGGTCGTCCACCGTCAGGATCACGTTCGTGCCGGCCGCGCCGCCCACCGTGACCTCGGCCGCACGCTCCTCGTCGCCCACCCAGCCGAGGGCCGCCGTGTCGTCCTCCAGCCCCGTGAAGAAGGCCTCCAGGCTGTCGAGGAAGGCGTGGAGCGCCCACTGGCCCACGGGGCCGCTGCCGCTCTCGGCCTTGTCGAAGCGCGCCGTGAAGCGGCGGCGCCAGTTGCCGCTCTCCAGCGGCAGCTCCGCCACGTTCGCGTCGAACACGGGCACCACGCCGGCGCCCACGCGCTCCAGCTCGCGGTCTACGGTGATGAAGCGGTCGCCCAGCCGGAGCGAGCCGAGGAAGCCGATCGGTCGCCCCACGCTACACCCCCGATCCGTTGCCGCTCACGGAGGCCAGGGCCTCGCGCTGGCGCGCCTGCTCGCGGAGCTCGTCCTCGACCTTCTTCAAGCGTTCGGAGTGGGCTGTGAGCACATCCGTGGTGGCCTGCCCGGCCTCCTTCGTGGCCGTGAGCAGCTCGCCGTCCGCTTCGGCCAGCTCCTTCCCAAGCTCGGCCACCTGCTCGCTCTGCCGCTTGAGCTCGTCCACGACGGCCTGCCGCGCCTTCTGGGCCTCCTCCAGGGCGGCCGCCACGCCTCCCTTGGCGCCTTCGGCGCTCGGTGGGGCCTGGGCCGCGGGGGCGGCCGGGGCGGCCTGGGGGGGCGCCTGGGAGGCTGCCGGCGGCTTCCAGCCGGGGGGCTCGACGAGGAAGGGCTGGCCGAGGCCTCCGGCGCGCTCCACGCCGTCCTTGGCGGCCTGGGCGACGGCGGGGGCCTGCCCCTCGCTCCCGTCCTTGCCGAGGGCCGCTCGGGCCGCGGCCTCGTTCCGCTTGGCCTTCCGGCGCCGGTTGGCCTTGATCGACTCGACCTCCTCGAAGTCGTCGGGCGCCGTGGGATCCCAGCCCTCCGTGAAGGCGCTCTGGACGCGGCGCTCCTTCCCCTTGCGGCCGCTCTTCTCCTGCCGCTTGAGGCGCTTCACCTCCTCTGCGATGAGCTCTTCCTTCTCGACCTGGAAGGAGCGGACCTCCGGCCCGATGTGCGAGTAGCCGCCGGGGGAGTCGCCCAGCTGGCCCAGAGGGCCGCCGGCCTTCGTGAGCGGCGTGTAGCGCTTCCGCAGCTGGTCGACGCGCTCCCGGACGTTCTCGCTCGCGCGCTTGCGGAGCTCCGTCTCCGAGCTCTGCGTCTTCTCCCACCACTGCTTCTGCGTGACCTCGCGCTCGACCATCCGGGGCGGCTTCGAGAAGAGGCCGAAGGGCGAGCCGGACATCCCGCGGTCGTAGGTGTTCGGGCCGGAGAACGGCTGCGAGAAGTTGGGCCGGTTCTGGCGCTTTCGCCGCCGGGCGCGCCGCGGGTCCTCGTCGCTCGCCGGCATCGTGTACGGGTTCGTGGGGTCCGACTCGAGCGCGCCGGGCGAGAGGCCGAGGGCCGCGAGCAGCTCGCCCGTGCCCTCCGCCGCGTAGCGGCCGGGCTTCTTCGGCACCTTCACGCCTCGGCTGCGGAGCTCCTGCTCCATCGCCCGGTCCTCCTTCGCCCCCTCTCGGTCCGTGCTCTTCTGCTCCTTCTCCGCGGCCTCGCGCGCGGTCTTCTGGCTCTCGCTCTCCCCGATCTCGATCAGGCGGTCGAGCTTCTCGTTGGAGGCCTTGCTCTGCTCCTCGATGCCGTCGAGGAACTGCTCGCTCTTCGACTTCGGAGCGGCCTCGGGGTTGGCGGCCGCACGCGCGGCCTCCGGGCTCGCGTGCCAGCCCTCCGGCAGCTTCTCGGCCTCCGCGCGCTCCGCAGCTGCGCGCGCCTTCTGGGCCTCGTCGGCCTTGCGCGCGCTCTCCGCGAGGCCCTCCAGGTTGCGCGCCGCGCGCTTCGCGCTCTCGGCCGCCGCGTCCTCCTCGGCCTCCCGGCGAGCGTCGGCCGCCGCGCGCTTCGGCACGTTCTCGGCTGCGCGAGCGGAGAGGAACTCGCCGCGGCTCTGGGCCTGCGTGCCGCGGCTCACCAGCTCGTCGCCCAGGCCTCCGATGCCGCCCTTGCCGTCGCGGATCGACCGGCTGGCGCTCTCCACGGCGTCCACGGGGTTCGCTCCGAGCACGGCCGGGATGCCGAGCGTCAGGACGTTGAACGCCTTGGCTCCGAAGCCGCCGATCTTCTCGACGGCCACGGCCGCGCCCTCGACCACGGCGTCCACCACCTGCCCCACGACCTGGAGCACGTTTCCGAGCACCTGGAGGAAGAAGCCCTCCAGCTTCTTGAAGATCCCCGCGAAGCCCGTGGTGTCGCCCTGCGAGAGGCCCACGATCGCCGTCCAGACCTCCGTGGCCTTGTCCTTCACCCAATCCCAGGCGCCGCCCAGCTGGCCCGTGAGGTCGGTGTTCATGATGGTCGTCGCGAGCGCCGCGGCGAGCTTGGCGCCCTCCCAGCTGGCCTTCGCCAGCGTGCTCACGACGGCCCACGCGTCCTGCGCGCCGGTCTTGAAGTCCTCCCAGGTCAGGCCCTTGAGCTGCTCGCCCAGGAAGCCGAACACGCGGCCGGCCGTCTCCGCCACGCCGTTGAAGAACTCGTCCAGCTGGCCGCTTGCCACCCACTCCTCGACGCTCGCGCGGAAGCCGTCGAAGCCGGAGTGGAGCTTGGGCCACGCGTCGGCCGCGCGCTCCTCGATCCGACCCACGATCGTGTCCCAGAGCAGGCCGATGTTCGTGAAGGTCTGCTGCACGTTGAAGCCGAGCGAGCGCTTCACCTCCGCGGCGCCGCGCGCCACGGCCCCCGCGCTGCGGTTCTGGATCTCTTCGAGCGTGGTGGCGAAGTTGTCGAGCCCGGCCCCCTCGCCCCTGGCTCCGGCCTCCTTCGCCGCGCCGCCGCCCGTGAAGGCGGCCGCGAAGCGCGCGGCCTGGATGCGGCCGCCCACGACCTCCGTGAGCTGCCCGAGCGAGAGGTCGCGCGAGCGCAGCTCCCGGAGGAAGTCGATCGCGTTCACGCTCTGGCCGGCCTGCCGCACGGCTTCGAGCTGCTCCTGGAGGCGCTGGAGCTCCTTCCGAGCGTCGGCCACGGCGTTGCGCTGGGCCTTCGTGGTCTTCTCCATGCGCGTCGTCGCGTCGATGAAGCCCTCGGCCTTCTTGATCGACGCGGAGAGCTCCTCGGAGAGCTTCTGCTGTTCCGGCGTGAGGCGCTCGGTCGGGATGCCCAGGGCCTTCCGGGCCTTGAGAGCGCCCTCGTCCGGAGCGCCCACGGCCGTGAGGAACTGCTGGAGGCCGGAGCTCGTCGTCTCGAGATCCAGGCGCTTCGAGCCCTCGGCCACCAGCGTGAGAGCCTCCTCCATCGAAAGGCCGGCGGCGCGCGCGATGGCGCCCACGCCGGGGAAGGCCTCGGCCAGCTGCCCGATCGTGATGATTCCGTAGTTGACGGTCTGGAAGAACTTGTCCGCGACTTCCTGCGCGCGGCTGGCCGGGATCTCGAACTGCTGGAGGGCCTTCACGAGCGCGAGCACCATCCCGCCGGGGTCGCTCTCGCCTCCCGCGAGCGTGGCCTGGGCGGCCGCCTGGACGATCGGCCGCGCCTCGGCGGCCGTGCGGAAGCCGGAGCCGACCGTCTCGTAGATGGCCTTCCCCACTTCGCTCCAGCGCATGTTGCCGGCCTCGGCCAGCGTGTCGCGCGCAACGTCCGCGAAGGCGCGCCGGATGCCCTGCGCACCGGCCGGCCCTGCGGCCGCGAGGTCGTCCGCGATCAGGGCGAACGTGCTGGCGAGCTTCGAACGCAGCTCCACGCTCTTGAAGGTCGCCACGCCGATCACGGCCGTGAGGCCCAGCGCGGCGGTGCTGGCCACCTTGCCGAAGATGCCGGCCACGGTGCCCACGAGGCCGCCGAAGGCGTCCGCGATCCCACCCACCACCCTCGTCGCCACGGTGAGCAGGCCGTTGAGGGCCGTGCCGGCCACGGAGGCCACGGCCTGGAAGACGCCTCCCGCGATGCCGACGAGGCCCTGGAGAACGCCTCCCACCCCCTGCACGAAGCCGCCGAAGAGCTTCCAGCCGGCGCCGAGCACCTGCGTGAGGCCGGAGGGGATCTTCGAGAGCACGGAGCCGATCAGGTTGGGGATCGCCGCGAGCACCTGCGTCACGGCTCCCGTGGCCGCCTGGGCCACGCGCACCAGCTCCGGCACGATCTGATTCACCATGCCAACGGCGCCGCTGATGATCCCCGTGAAGGGGTTGGAGCCGCCCCCCACGCCTCCGCCGAACAGGCCGCCGATCGTGCTCCCGATGCCGCCCAGGAAGCCGCCGAGCCGGTCGCCTCCCTGCGCGAGCATCTGCCCCCCGCGCCCCCCGAGCGCCGGCAGCGCCGCGAAGGCCGCGCGCACCTTCGAGGCCATGACCGCCGAGCGGCGCTCGATCGCCGTGGCGGCCGCGGCCTGCCGCGCCACCATGCCCTGCCAGATCGCGGCCTGCTGGGCGCCCAGAGTCCCAAGGGCCGTGCCGATGGCGTGGATCGCGGGGAGGAGCTGCTGGCCGAGGCTCTGGGCGGCAACGTGCGTCTCGACGGCGAGCTGCCGCATCTGGGTCGAGAACGTCGTGCTCATCGACCGCACGGCGGCCTCGGTGCTGCGCACGCTGCCCACGAGGTCCGTGCGGAAGGCCTGCGCGAGCTGGTGGACGCTGCGCTCGATAGCTTCGATGACGCGCGTGCCGCCAGCGTCGGCGCCCTCGAAGCTGATTACGACCTTGTCGGCCACGGCGGCTCCCTACCAGCCGCTCGGAACTCCGAGAGCCCCCGCGATCCCGGAGCGCGCGAGGATGCGAGCAAAGGCGGCGTCGGTCGCTCGCATGGTGTCGAGCGTACCACGGTGGGCCTGGACCCCGAGCGCGCGCTGGAGCTGCCAGCGCTCGACGTAGGACTTCCCGCGCTCTGCCAGAGCGCCCCAGGCTCGGTCCCCCTCGCCGGGGACGTAGCGGCCGCCCTTGGAGAGCTTGCCGCGGCCGACCCCCAGGAAGGCGTAGGCCAGGGCGACCGCTAGGCTTTTCCCGCGGCCTCGCCGTCGCGCGGCGGCGCCGCCACGGGCTCCGAGGTCTTCTTCGACTCCGCGGCCTCCTCCTTCGTGGGGAAGAAGCGCATCACATCGAGGTTGGAGGTCCAGCCCACGGCCATCCACAAGCGCTGCGCGTACTGCGCGGGGAGCGCGTCCACGGCCTGGAGCAGCGCGGAGTGGTCCTTCGGCGCGTAACTGGAGGGGTCCTTGGGGAGGAAGGACTCGAGCAGGCTCTCCACGGGCTGGCCTCGCTTCCAACCGCAGCTCGGCGCGTCGAGCACGGCCTTGGGGGCCGGGCTCCAGCCCTCGACACCCTCCGCGAGCATTCGCGCCATGAGCACGCGCAGCTGCGAGGCGTCGGCCTCCGGGGGCTCCGGGATCGTCCGGGCCGCGTAGGCCTCGCCCTTCTCGGCCGCGTACTCGCGGCGCGCGCGCTCCACGGCAACGGCGTGGAGGAACTCCTGGATCCTCGCGGCCGCCTTCTCCCAGCGCTCCAGCGTGCCGGCGGAGCAGCTGACGATCTTCGTCTCGCGGAACGGCGTGGCGGCCTCGCGCTTGAGCGTGCCGGCCAGGAAGCCCTCCTCGTCCTCGCGCCGGAAGTCGAGCACGCGCGCGCGGTCTACGTCCTCCGCGTCGAGTTGGAACCACCAGAAGGCGTCCGCGGGTCGCTTGCCGCCCTTCTGGAGCAACGTGGCGATGGTCACGATGTCGGCCTTCACGAGCGGCCTCCCTTCTTCGGGTCGAGCTTGAGGAGCTGCCGCACCTGCCCTGGGGCCGCCTGCACCACGCCGGGCTTGGGCGGCTTGCCGAGGCTGGCGAGGCCGCGCAGCGCGCGCGTGAGCTGCTGGGGCAGCACGCGGCGGAGCATGGCCTCCATCCTCGTGTCCTCGGCCCACGACTCGAGCGCTGCGTGGGCGGCGCCGGCACGGAAGAAGAGCAGGGGGGAGCCGCGGAGCTCGCGCTCGCCCGTGCGGGGGTCGAAGTAGGCGAGGAGCACGCCGTTGCCGGGGCCGCGCTGGGCTTCCGGGATGGCGAGCTCCAGGCGCTCGTCGATCACGCAGGCCGCGCCGCGCATGGACGCGAGGAAGCAGGCGAGCTCCAGGCCGGTGCCGATGCCCTGCACCTGCTCCTTCTGCACATCGAGCGGCCGCTTGCCCTCCGGGCCTTCCTGGAGCACGCGCTGGAAGACCAGCACGAGGCCCTCCACGGGCGGGGGCGGTAGCTGGAGGAGAGGGCTCTCGGTCGCGCTGGGCTCGGTCATGGGGCCTCCCGGAAGGCCTGGGGGGCGGCCCCCGGACGGGCGGAGGCTACCAGCGCAGGCCGGCCCACGCAACGAAGAGAGCCGCGCCCAGCCCCCGCGAGGGGACCGAGCGCGGCTCGGCAGGAGGAGGCCCAGGGTCCGGGAAGCTAGCTCGTGGCGCGCTTCCCGTAGATGTGCAGCGTCACGCGGTCGGTCGAGAGGTCGACGCCGGCCGCGACCTCCGTGAGCGGCCCAGCGGCGGCCGCGTTGCCGTCGAGCGCGCCGATGCGGAAGGCCTGGAGCTTCGAGGTCGCGCGGTTCCAGACGTAGACGAGGCCGCTCTTCGAGGCCTCGGCCGCCACATGGACGATCTCGGAGAGCTCCAGCACGGAGAGCGCGCCCGTAGCGTGCGCCGCGAGGCCAACGCTCGTGAAGCCGCCGGCCGCGTACTCGTTGTCGGGCTGGAAGTTGATGATCAGGTGCTCCAGGCCGTCCGCGGGGGGCTTGAGGTAGTCGCAGCTCGAGTGCACGGGCGTGAGCACATCGCCGGCCGGGTCGTAGGCCATGAACGACGCGCCGGCCTCCCACGGCTTCTGCCAGCGCGTGGCGCGCTCGGCGCCCTGGAGGGCACCGGCGAGCGCGAGGCTGGGGAGCTGGGAGCGCGTGGCGACGAAGAGCGCGAGCGCGGCGAGGAGCAGCGCGAGCAGGGGCGAGGGCGAGGGGAACATGGGGGAGCTTCTCCTGGTGGTGGGGGCTGCCGCGCGAGCTGGCCCAGCTGGGCGCGCTCCTGCGGACGCTGGGGGCCTAGGCGCTGACCTCGCAGTCGTAGGCGAACTGCACGCCGGTGCCGTCGTCGGAGGTCGAGAACTCGTACCGCTGGTTGCGGTTGTCCTCGCGGCCGCCGCTGGTGTCCGTGCCCTCGACGGTCAGGCCCGTGAGCCGGACGCGCAGGCCGTGGCCGTAGAGCTTGTCGCCGTCGACCAGCGCGCGGTCGAGCACGGCCACGGTGACGGTGTTGGGGCCGGTGCCCAGCGCCGTGACCTTCGCCACCGAACGCTTGTTCTCGTCGGAGAGCACCGTCTCGCAGAAGATGTGCTCCTCGTTGGCGGTCGAGAAGAGGCCCGTGGGGTTGGTGGTGACGGGGATCGCCACGTTGGAGCCGGCCGCGGCGCCGGCAGCGCCGACCGTGAGCACGGCGCCCGTGGGGTGCGCGAAGAGGAGCTCCAGCGAGCCCTCGCTCACGGCCAGGAGCGCGTCCGTGAAGGTCGCGTCCTCGTGCTCCAGCTCCACGGTGCCGCGCACGCGCTGCGTGCCCGTGCGGAGGCTGGAGATCGTCTTGTCGAGCGCGGCGGTGGGGTGGCGAACGTGCCGGCCGGGCTTGAGGTTGTTCTCGACCGTGATCTCCACGCTGGAGAAGCGCTCCCGGTTCGCGTAGCTGCCGGCCGGCGCGAGCATGAGCGCGCCGTGCTGGAGGATGTAGGAGATGTCCGCGGGGTAGCTCGGCAGCGAGGGGATCGACCCGCCCGTGAGCTTCTCCGCGTAGCGGCCCATGAGGTCCATGTTCAGGAGGAGCGTGGGCTCGCCCTCGCTCACGCGGATGCCCAGCGTGTTCACGCGCAGGCCGTAGTAGCGCAGGCACTCGACCTCGGGGTCCACGATCGTGAGCGAGAAGCTCGACAGGTCGCCCGTGCTGCCGTCCACCTGCGTGGCGAGGTCCAGGATGAAGCGCGCGAGCTCCGGCCACACGCCGACGTTGAGCGTGCCGGCCACATCGCGGCCGACCTGCGCGCGGTGGGTGTCGCCGCGCACGCCGGTCACGTGGAGCTGGGAGATCCAGGCGTTCTTCGGCCGCACGGTGGCGCCGTCGTCCCAGAAGGGGATGTAGACGTCATCCCCGCCGGAGTCGTACTCGCCCCAATCCTGCTCCAGGCGAAGGATCGCGTACCGCTTGGCGCCGACGTTGCTGGTCATGGACGCAGAACCTCCCAGAGGAGAGGCGCCCGGCCGCGCTCGCCTCGAAGCCTACCACGAAGAGCCAGAAGGCTCACTCGGCGTGAAGGCGCCGGTCCTGCCCTACTCGGGCTCTTCGTCGCTCTCGGCCTTCGGCTTCGAGCGCTCCAGGCGCGCGGCCTCGACCAGCCCCAAGGGGCCGGCCATGCTCGCGGCCGGAACGTGGAGCCACTGGCCGCTGCCGGACACCAGCTCCACCATGTCGAGCGTCACGCAGCCGCCGATGCCGCCGGCCCGGAGGTCCGCGTCGGTGCTGCCCTGCGGAGGAGCGCCGACGAGCACGAGGTCGGGGCCGCCCTTGCCGCCGCGGTGGAAGAACTGCCGGCTGCGGAAGTGGGGGCAGACCACGCGGCTGTGCAGGCCGATGTAGCGGAGGCCGTCGCCGTTGGCGACCGTGAGCTCCTTCGGCTCCTCGCCCTTCGGCTTGAACTCCACGACGCGCGAGGTGTCGGTCTGCTTCGCCACGGTTCTACCCTCCCTGGAGGAGGCCGGCCCGGAGCTCCAGGTGGAGCACCACGCGCCAGCCCCAAGTCTTGTACGCTGACCCCCCGCCTTCGTCCAGCGGACTCTCCTGGTCGGTCGAGAGAGGCCCCAGGGGAGTGCGCTGGATCGGCCCAGAGAGCCGGAGCGTCTGCACGAAGTCCAGGTGCTCGGCCTCGGGCTCGTGGGGCGCCACCGTGTCGGGCAGCCGGCCCCCGCGCTGGAAGAGCGCGCGCAGGGTGTGCATGACGAAGGCGTTGGACGGCTCGCTGTTCCGCGCGTCGATCAGGCCCACGAGGGCGACGGCGTGCACTAGCTTGGCCTGCGGCTCTCGCCAGAGCTCCGCCTGGAGGCTGGCCGGCGCCATGATGAGGGCCGGCATCACGTTCGGCCGAATCACGCCGGGCTGCGCGTCCTCCTCGTTCTCGTGGAGGAACATCCGGCCGGCGACCTTGGGGTTGTGGCTCTCCAGGAACTCGAGGAGGCGCTGGGTCGGCTCCGCGGCGCTTTCGCGGAGCAGGAAGCGCAGAGCCCGGTCGCACTGCGTGATCTCATCGACGGTCAGACGGTCGGCGTAGGCCACAGGCTCTCCAGGCTACCGGCGCACGGAGAAGGGTACGTCCATGAGGGCCGCGCGCACGAACTCCTCCGCGTTGCGGAGGGCCTGAGAGCGCAGCTCGGGCCGGTTGAGCACGGGCCGCGGCGGCCGGTGCGGCGGGTCGCCCTTGTCGCTCCAGACCGCGCGGTCGCGCTTGGAGCCGTACTCGAGGCCGTGGTCGCTGATCTCCAGCACGCGCTCGGGGCCGCCGTGGGTGAAGTCCTCCCGCATCTGGTGGGTCCAATGCAGGATCTTGTGCGAGGCGCCCTCGCGGCCCTGGATCGCGTAGTGCTCGCCTGGGGGGCCGCCGCCGCCGAAGTAGACGGAGCCGTCGCGGCGCTTCCGGGCCTTGAGCGTGCGCCGCTCGATCGTGCGCGGAGCGAGCTCCGGCCAGCTGCCGCCGCCCTCGGTCTGGAACCACTCCTCCTGGATGCGCTCGAAGTCCTCGACGCAGCGGAACCACAGGGGCTTGAGCTTCTTCAAGCGCTCGGCCCTGCGCTTGAGGAGCTCGATCTCCTTCACGAGGCCGCCGAGCGCCACGCGCACGCGGCCCAGCCCGAAGTCCATCGAGACGCGCTCCCCTCCGGGGTGCGCAGCCACGGCTAGAGCTCCCGGAAGCGGCGCACGCGGAAGAAGTCGCCGCCGGCCGTGTAGACCAGCGCCTTGCCGAAGAGCCGCATCTTGAGGCCCTCCGCCTGCTCCATGCAGTAGCGGCGCTGGTGGTAGGGGCCACTGCCGGTCTTCCCGTCGAAGTCGCCCTGGAGCTCGCGGTAGCGGAAGCCGGCCAGCGTCACGGCGTAGTCGCGGACCTCCGGCTCCACGCCGTTGTCCTCCTCCGTGGCGCGCGCGTCCCAGAAGGCCTCAAGCTCGTCGAGGCGCTCCTGGCCCAGCTCCTCGGGGGAGGGCGAGAGGCGGCCCTCCTCGGCCAGCTGGGCGAAGCTGGGGGCGAAGGAGGAGCCCTCCAGGTGCCGGCGGAGGAAGGCCTGGACCTCTCGGAGCGCCCAGGTTTCGGCCTCCGCCTGCCAGCCGGCGTTGAGCGCCTGGAGGCGCCCCAGGAGGCCGGAGCCGGCCTCCAGCTCGCCGTAGCTGGTGAAGGGCAGCGCCAGAGGCTACCCCTTCCGGGCCTTCCCGATGGCAGCCAGGAGGTCCGTGCGCTTGGCGCCGGCCGGCACGGGGCCGATCTCGTCCTCGTGGATCGACTCGAGCTCGGCGCGCGTGAGCTGCGGGAGCGGCTTCGAGGCCGCGGCCGGCTCGTCGCCCTCCTCGTCCTCGTTGCCGGAGCTCGCGCCGCTCGCGACCGGCGGGAGCGCGTCTCGTCGGCGGCCGGCTGCGTGGGGCGGTCGTCCTTCGGCCCCTTCACGGGCACGCGCTCGAAGGGCTGGACGGCCTCGACGCGCTCGCGCTCGCGGCGCGTGGCCTTCGTGAGGTCGACGGCCGTGAGGTCCAGGTCGCCCTCCTCGACCCACTCGCCCTCGCGCCAGAGCACGCCGGTCTTGGCCGAGGGGTTGAAGCGGAAGCAGGAGAGCACCTTCACGGCCAGCCCGATCGTCACGGCCTTGGGCTTGCCGGCCTCGAAGACCACCAGCTGCTCGGGGCGGCCGTAGCGCACGGCGTAGCGCTCGCGCCGGCTGACCGGGCAGTCCTTCGACGGCCTGTAGGTGAGCACGATCGCCGTGCCGTTCTGCTCCAGCGCGCGCAGGATGCGCGTGCGGCGCGGCTCGGGCTCGGTGCGAACGACCTGGGTGAACGAGAGCTTGGGCACGGCGAAGTCCTCCCGGAAGGGTTGCGGTTGAGAGAGAAGGCCGGCTCGGGGGAGGTCCCTCCTCCCCCGAGTCCGGGCGGGGTTCTTGTTCCCAGCCCCCGAGCCGGCGCGCGGAGAGCGCCCCGGTCTACGAGGCGCCCAGGTTGATGATCTTGGACTGCCGCTTGGGGCTGCGGCACTGGAGGTTGCTGTAGTGCTTCACGTACGCCTCGTTGGAGTCGCGCGTGCGGCCCAGCGGCTCCACCTTGAAGGCCTGGAGCACGCGGTAGCGCCAGTCCTCGCGGGTGATGCCGTAGCAGGTGCCCTGCGCGCAGTCGGGCGCCCAGAGCACGGGCGTCTCGTCCACCATGATCGCCGTGAAGCCGCCCTCCAGCTTCGCGGTCTGGAGCCGGCGGTTGCCCGTGGCCGTCTCGATGGAGTTGCCCAGGTTGCGCCAGTCGGTGCGGCTCGTGACCATCACGAAGCCGTCCTGGGGGATGCCGCGCTCGCTGTCGCCCAGGAGCGCGTCGAGGTGGGCCTTCACCATGTCGACGTCGAGCGGGTCGTTGGAGGCGTCGTCCTCGTAGCTCTGCCACCACGTGGCGCCGCTGCGCGCGATGCCGGCGTAGGAGCCGCTGTCGGAGATCGCGGCCTCGATGCCGTCGATGTCCTTGTCGTCGTTGCCCGTGCCGTCGCCCCAGAACTGCGTGTTGAGGGCCACCACGAAGTCGCGGAGCGCGCCGGAGAGCTCCGAGCTCTCGGCCTCCAGGAAGCCGCCCTCGCCCTGCGTCATGGCCGCGAGCAGGCCGTCGATCGAGATCGTGATCCAGTTGCGCTTCCAGGGCAGGTGGGCGCGCTCGTAGGCCTGATGCCCGGCGGCCGGCGGGGTGTCGTCCAGCCCGTAGCTCGTGCTGGAGCTGTTGCCGGCGTAGTGCACCTTCCAGCGGAGGCCGTCCCCAGCGCCGCCGGAGGCGCCGAAGAAGCGGTAGAGCCAGCTCACGCGAGCCAGCGCCTCGACGAAGGGCTGCTCCCAGAGCTCGCGGATGATCTCTGCGACGGTTTCTGCGTTCGCGCCTGCCATGGTGGTCGGTTCTCCGGTTGCGGCCGGCTCGGCAGAGCGCGGCCTGGGTGACGGGCGGAGCTACTGCCCCAGGAGGCCGCGCAGGCGTTCGGCGGTCGCCTTCTCGGCGTCCTCGAACGTCTTGGGCTTCTCGGGGCTACCGCCACTGCCTCCGGGTGCGCCCCCACGGGCGCCTCGGGAACCGCTCCCCTGCGGCCGCTTGGCGGCGCGCTTGAGATGCGGACGCTGCTTCAAGAGCTCGCCCACGGCCTCTTCGATGGAGAGGTCTTCGGCTTCGCCGTCGACCTGCATCTTCACGAAGGCGGCCGCGTCGGGCTCCTCGGACTCGAAGGAGAGCCTACCACGGAGGATGTCCACCACATCTTCCGCGTGCGCTCCGGCCTTCCGGGCTGCCGTTCGAACCTCCGAGAGAGCGCCGTCGAGGCGGAGCCGCGACTCGAGGTCGCGCCGCTTCTGGCGCTCCTGCTCCAGCTGCCGGCGGAGCACCGGCGAGCCCTCGGGGGCCTTGCCCTTCGCGCCGGCCTTGCCCTTCGGCGGCTCCTCGTGCTCCTCCTCCTCGCCCTCGCCCTCGCCCCCCTTGGTCCCCAGACGCGACTCGAGCTCGTCCATGCGCTGCTCGAACTCGGAGCGCATCCGGCGGAGGCGCCGCGCGCCGCTCGCGCGCAGGCGAGCCATCGCGGCCTCGTGGTCGCGGCGGCTCATCTGCTCGCCGTCGCCCTCCTCCTCCTCCTCACCCTTGGGCTTCTTCTGGCCCTTCTTCCCCCCCTCGCCCTTGTCTCCGCCGGCCTCCTCCTCCTCCTCGTCCTCCTCGCCGGCCTTGCCCTTGCCGCCGGCCGGCGGGTCCTCCTCGCCCTCCTCCTCGCCCTTCTTCGCCTGGGGCTGCACGAGGGTGGGGGGCAGGAAGCCGGGGAAGGAGTCGGGGGAGCCGCCGCGGGGAGCGGCGGGGGTTGAGCCGAGGCCGCCGTCGAAGGCGGAGCGCACGGCCTGGGCGGCCTGGAGCGAGGCGTTGCGAGAGCTCATCGGGGAGAACCTCCGGACTTGGAGGTCAGAGCGTACCGTTGCGAACATCCCCGAGCAAGCGAGAGAGGCGCTCCACCAGCCGGTCGATCTCCTGGGGAGAGAGCTCGGAGCCTGCCGCGAGGTCGGCCGAGAGCTTGCGCTGGAAGGCCTCCAGGTCGCGCGCCACGCCGGCGCGAGAGGTCACGAAGCTGGGCCGGCGGCCGGCCAGGAAGTCGCGCCGCTGCGCTCTGTAGCGGCCCTCCAGCGCGCCTTCGAGCTCGCGCGGCAGGGGGAAGTAGACCTCCCCCGTGTTGAAGCCGAGGCCCATCGTGCGCGCGCTCGTGAAGGTGCGGCGGCCGGCGTTCACGGAGCGGAAGAGGCGGTCGAGGTCGGCCTGGGAGAAGGTCCGGAAGGCCACGCTCGCCGTGCGGCCCTCGGGGCGAAGGACGGCCGCGCGCTCCGGGCTGACCATTGCGACCCAGCGCTGCGCGCCGGCCGCGTCCCCGATCTCCCCCAGGTGGTTCCGGCCGAAGGCGAGCAGGTGCGCGTCGGTGGAGAGCTGCCAGATCCCGGCGTTGATGCCCCAGCTCTCCAGGTTGCGGCCGATCGTTTCGAGGCTCTCGCGGCCGGCCTTCCAGCGCGCGACAACTTCCTTCGCCTGCCGGCTCTCGCGCTCGCGCACGCCGGCCACGTTGCGGCGGTGGTCGTCGTGCATGGCGCGCGCGGCCTGCGTGCGGAGGTAGGCCTCGGCCTTCTTCGCCGCGCTGTCGAGCTGGACGTTCTCGGCCCAGCTCTCCACGATGCGCGAGGCCTCGGCGGCCGCGCCCTGGATCGTGCTGTAGTCGGGCTCTGCCCCAGACCGCGGAGGCCAGACGCCGCCGGCCGCCTTCGCGTGCATCTTCTCCAGCTGGCCGTCGATGATCTTCCCGGCCTCCGAGAGGCTCGCGCGCTGCGAGAGCTTGCCGTCCTCGCCCACGTTGCGCGCGGCCCAGGCGTTGAGCTCGCGCCGCGTGTGGAACTCCGCCTGGACGCGGTGGCCCTCCATCTCACGGCGCACCTGCCCCTGCGCTGCTTCGAGCTGGCGCTGGGCCTGCCGGGTCCAGAAGTCGTACTCTTCGGCGCTGACGGGCACTCGAGCTGGCCTCCAGCCCCCAAGCGTAGTGCACCGACCGGGCGGCTGTTACCTACTTCGCTCGAATGCGGAGCTGGAGCCACCCAGGCCAGAGGAGCAGGCCGAAGGGCCGCGCCTCCTCCTCCGAGAGCGCGAGCTCCTGGAAGCCGGCCCAGAGCGCGGGGTCCGTGCGCACGCAGGCCTCCAGCGCGCGCGAGAGCTGCTCCACGAGGTCGGGCCGCACGGCGTAGGAGAGCTGGAGCGGCTCCTCGCGGCTCTCGTGCATGGTGCGGCAGCGCAGCGCGTCGTAGAGGTTGGGGAGCAGGCGCGCAACGTCGCCGCGGACGGCAAGAGGCGCGGGGGGCAGCGGCGGGGGGCGATCACGCACCGGGCGGCCCTCCCTCGGGCGGCAGAGCGTCGGGCGGCAGTGGAGCTCCGCTCTCGTCGAAGCCGGGCTGGGGGCTGACCTGGAAGCTCTCCTCGCGCGCCTTCGTGAGGAACTCGAGCACCCACTTCCGGTGAGCCTCGTTCTCGCGGTCCCACATGGGCCGGCCGTCCGCGTCCTTCTGGGCCTTGCCGGCGAGCGCCAGCGGAACGGGCCACACCAGCATGTAGAGGTCCACCACGGAGGCGATGCCCTCCGTGGCCATGAACGCGCGGAGGTCGTTCCGCGGCTGGTCGGTCGGGGGAAGCGCGCTGTCCACCTGCGAGAGCAGGAGCTCCAGGCCCTTCTCGCGACCGGCGCTCTTCGTGATGAACTCGCGCATCCGGCGCCGGAGGAAGGTGTCGGGCACGAAGGGGAGCGTCTGGAGCTCCTGGATCTCCAGGAGCAGCTCCTCCACGCTCTTCACATCGAAGTCCGCGGGGTAGCTCACGGCGTCGGCCAGGGCCGTGCCCTCGCGGCCGGCCAGCTCTCCGAGCACGCGCATTAGCTCGCGCTCGAAGCTCTCCGCAGCGCCGGCCATCGCCGCGAGCTGCTGGTGCAGCGCTTCGAGGTCGCGCTTCTTCTTCTCGCCGCTCTCCGGCGCCTTCGAGTCGAGCGTGCGGTAGCTCGCCTCCAGGTTGGAGCCGCGCGCGACCTCCTTCTCCTCCATCTCGCGCTCGGCCCGGATGCTGTCGGCCTGGGCCGCGTCGGCGCCCACCACCGTGACCTTCGCCTCCGGCGAGCCCACGCACACGAGGTTGGTGTGGGAGGCTGTCACCTGCTTCACGCTCTCGTCGCTCGCGCCCGTGATGACCACGGTGGAGAAGGTCTTGGCGAGCTCGTTGTCGCCCCAGCTCTTCAAGTTGGTGATCCGGCGCTGGGAGTGCGCCGTCTCCTCGATCTGCGAGCTGCCGCCGGGGAAGGAGCAGCGCACGAAGGGCAGGCGGGGGAAGGTCGTGAGGCCCCAGCTCACGAAGAGCCGGCCCTCGTCCTGCGAGCGATCGGCCGGCCAGCCCTCGGGGGGCGCGGCCTGCCCCTTCACGGCCCAGCCGTCGTCCGCGAGCTCCAGGAGGCCCACGGCTGCGAGCGTGCCCTCCGGCCCGTCCACCAGCTCCCAGAGGCGCACGAAGCGCTTCACGGCCGGCTTGGCCCAGAGCGTCGGCTTCACCAGCGCGTACTCGAGGATGGCGAAGCGCTCCAGCTGGCCGCCGTCGCCGTAGGCCCAATCGATCACGCGCTCGGGGTCAACGTGGCAGAGGTAGAGGCCGCCGAAGGGGCCGGCCTCCGTGGGCGGCAGCGGCTCGCCCTCCTCGTCCTCCGGCTCCTCCTGCGGCTCGGGCGCGTCGAAGGCGGCCCAGCTCCAGCCGCGCACCTGCGAGCTGCGGAAGGCGTCGGCCACGAAGCTCTGGAGGTCCGTGCCGTCGCGGTCCACGTTCTTCGCCCAGGCCTGGAGCTCCGCGTCCTCCGAGCGCTTGATCTGCGCGGCGGCCGAGCGGCCGAAGATGTAGGCGTTCGTGCGATCGACCACCGGCCGGCAGACGTTCCGCACGGTGGCGATGGCCTTCCGGGCCTTGAAGTTGTGCTCGCTCTCGCGGTCCAGGCGCACGAGGACGGGCTGGCCGGCCTCGTCGAGCGCGTCGAGGTAGGGCTGGCCTCCGGCGTAGCTCGCGGCGAGGAAGCCGAGGCGCGGCAGCTGCCGCAGGTACTCGGGATGCGGGTGGAGCTCGCGGGTCGGCTGCTGCTCTGCCACGGGAACCTCCGGCTCTACAGGCCTTCGAACGCGCGGCTCTGCTCGCCGGTCACCTGCCCATGCCGGCAGAGCTCGGCCGCGAGCCTATCGTACGCGTCGGCGTGGAAGAAGTGGTCCTTCCCCTTCGTCCAGCGGAACACGGGGATGCCGCGGCTTGTCTCCTCCTCGACCCTGGTGGGCACGAGGAGCTCCTGGACATAGGCGCCGCGCACCAGCTCCTCCACGTTGGAGGGGCAGACCCGGTAGCCGTCCTGCCAATCGCGAGCGGAGAGGTCGAGGAGGTAGGTTCGGTCCACCTTGGCGAGGCCGGAGGAGTGGTCGAGGCCGATCTCGCGCACCTGATCGAAGAGGTACTGCACGCGCCAGACGCGGCCGGCGCCGCCGATGAGCGCCCCCCAGCGCTTGCGCGCGGCGATCGTGGCCTCGATCTCCGGCAGCGCGTCGATGCATATGCAGCGGGGGCGGAAGCGCTCCACCAGCCGGTCGACCTCGGCCAGGGAGCGGACCTCCCAGGCGCCCAGGAGCCGGCGGAGCGCGCGCGGCCGCTGCTCCTCCTTCGGCTTCGCGTCGAGCTCGGGGTCGTGCGCCGGCCCCTGCTCCTGCCGCTTCCAGGGCCGGCCGAGGGCCTCCTCCAGGTCGCGGCGCTGCTGGCCCTCAACGAGGTCGCTCACCACCACCTTCGAGGGCGAGCCAACGTCGATCCCCATGGTGCGCACGGAGCCCCAGAAGCGGGAGGAGAGGTCCGCGTAGCGGAAGCGCCGGCTCTTCACGAGCGCGAGCGTGAGCTTGCCGCCCTCCGGGCTGTAGGGCAGGCCGAGCACGGCGTTGTAGAAGCGCTGGAGCAGCTTCGGGTCGTCCTGGGCCTCCCGGAACTGCTCCCAGATCCCGCGCACGGGCGTGCTGCCGTCCATGAGCTTCGAGATGTGGAAGCCGCGGCGCTGGCGCTCGGGGTGGAGCGCGAGCCAGCGGCCGGCTCCGCGGTCGAGAGGCGCGCCGCACTCGTCGCACATGGCTCGAAGGTCGCCCTCGGCCGAGCTCGCCGCGCGGTCCTCGTCCACCGGCTCCCAGCCGCCCCCAGGCGCGCCGCTGCGCTTCACCACATGGCGGAAGAAGTCGAGCTCGTCCTCCTTCTCGCAGCTGGGGCAGGTAACGACCCAGCGGTGCTTCGAGCTGCCCTCGTAGAGCGCGGAGATGCCGAAGTCACTCACGGTCGGGTTGCCGACCCGGATTCGAACCTTCCTCGAGTCGCTCCAGGCGAGGCGGTCCCTCTGCCATGAGCACGTTCGTCTGGTCGCACTGGTCGAGCTCGTCGAGGATGTAGCAGTCGAGCGGCACCGACACGAAGGAGGCCTCGGCGTTGGAGGCTGCGAGGCGGAAGAAGCCGCGGCCGATGGAGATCAGGTACTCGGAGCGGCTGTCGAAGGTGGTCTGCCGCGTGAGGCCCTGGTAGCGGGGGGTGTGGCGGAGCGGCTTCTTCACGCGCATGGCGTAGAAGGCCGTGCGGTCCTCGTCGCGCGGGAGCACGTACATGAGGCGGTAGCCGAGCTCGCCGCACCAGCTCCAGCAAAGCACGAGGAGGTGCTCGGAGATCCCCACCTGCGTAGCCTTCTGGAAGCAGACATCGGCCCCCCGCGGCGGCTCGGCGCCCCACATCTCGTAGAGGGCCAGGAGCCAGGGCCGGCCGGCGAAGGAGAGGCGGTCGCCGCGGTCGTTCCGGTGGAAGTGCAGCGCGTAGGCCAGCACGGGGTTGCCGAAGCCGAGCCGCAGGCGCTCGGCCGTGAGGACGCGCTCCGCCGCAGCTGCTCCGGACTCCAGCTGCTCGCGCTTCACTCCGCCGGCTCCTCGGGGGGCTTGGCGCCGCCGCGAGCGTGGCCGAGGAGCCAGCGGCCGCGGTAGCCGCCCCCGGCTCCCTTGTACGGGCAGGCGCTCGCCGGCTCCCCCAGGCGGCCGGAGCGCTCGCCCTCGGCCTCCGCGCGCTCCCTGGCTCGGTCCTGGGCCGGCCCCAGCACGCGCCGGCCGGGCTCGGGGGGGCTGGGGGGCTTGGGCTGCCGGGCTGCCCTGGCCGGCGGCTCGGCGGCCTGGGCGGCCTCCTGGAGCGCCTCCTGGGCCGAGGCCTGGAGCGGCAGGCGCACGAGGCCGGCGCCCTGGAGGGCCGCCTGGGCGGCAGCGTTGAGGCGCCGGAGCTCGGCCGGGATCTCCTCCCACGGCGTGAAGGCCCAGCGCAGGCGCGGCCCCTGCCAGAGCCAGCGACCGGAGCGCAGGCCGAAGGCGGAGCCCACGGGCAGGCGGCCCAGCTCCTCCTCGGAGAGCGGCGGAGCCCTCCAGGGGTGGCCCAGAGCGGCCGGCTGCGCGGCCGGCTCGTCCAGGCGGCCGGCGGAGGGCTTGGGCTGGCCCTGGGCGGCTGGGCGAGCCTGGGCGGCCTGCGGCCCAGCTCGTCCAGAGGAGAGCGCCTCCAGCCGGCGGAGCGCCAAGGCGAGGCCGCGCGCGATGAGGCCCTGCCGCTCCAGGATCGACGCGAGCGTGGGGATGCCCCTGGGGGGCGCCGCGGCAGCTTCGGCCAGCTGCTCCAGGAGCTCGACTGCGGAGAGGAGGCGGGGGGGAGTGCTCACGGCTGGGGCTCCGGTAGGAGGCTCGGGGGCTTGGCTCGCTGGCGCAGCGCGTCGTACTCGGCCGAGAGGCGCTCGAA
>JADJQU010000015.1 GCA_016712565.1 Planctomycetota bacterium
GCCCCTACCGAGGTGCCTCCCCGAAGGCGCGGGCGGTCGCTTTGGAGTGGTTATGCTCTACTTGAGCAGGGACTCCCGCCATGTTGCGTCGCTTCTCCTCGATGTTCTCGGTCTCGGTCGTGGCGCTCGCCGCAACGGCCTCGGCGCAGAACCAGACCTGGGTACGGCAGTTGGGATCGACCAACGGTGAGTCAGTGGCCGCAGTCGCGCCCGACGGCTCGGGCGGCGTGTACCTGAGTGGCGAGACGGACGGTGTCCTCGGAGGACCGAGCGCGGGCAACCTCGATGCGTGGATCGCGCGCTACGATGGCGCTGGCAACCGACTATGGGCACGGCAACTCGGTACGAGTTCGAGTGAGTTTGCATCTGCCGCCGCATCCGATGGCTCGGGCGGCATCTTCGTTGGCGGCAACACGGCAGGGCACCTCGCCGCAATGAACGCAGGGGGCATGGACATCTGGCTCTGTCGCTACGACGGCGCGGGCGTCAGGCTCTGGATCCGCCAGTTCGGGTCCGCCGGGGAAGACCTTGCCTATGCGGCCGCCCCTGACGGCACGGGCGGTTTCTACGTCACGGGAATGACGACCGGCAGCCTGGCGGGACCAGCGGTGGGCACCTTCGACTATTGGCTCGCGCACTACGACAGTGCGGGAAGTCAATTGTGGGCCCTGCAGTCTGGTTCTATTGCGTACGACGAGGCCACCGCCGCGGCCCCGGATGGGGCGGGCGGTGTGTATGTGGCCGGTCGTACGCTTGGCAGCCTTGGCGGAGCGAGTGCCGGCCAGTATGACGCGTGGCTTGCTCACTACGACAGCGCAGGAACCCGACTCTGGACCCGACAGCTAGGAACTGGCGCGGATGAATGGACTCATGGTGCCGCGCCGGACGGGTCGGGCGGCGTGTATGTGGGTGGCCGCACGGAGGGCAGTCTCGGCGGACCGGTCGTCGGCCGCGCCGATTCTTGGCTGGCTCATTACGACAGCACCGGCACCCAGCTCTGGAAACGGCAACTCGGAACGCCCGCCGATGACATCGCCTTCGGCGCCGCGGCGGACGGCACAGGAGGCGTCTTCCTCAGCGGCCTGACCAGCGGGTCACTGGGGGGCCCGAGCGTTGGCCTCATCGATGCCTTTCTCGCCCGGTACGACAGCTCCGGCAACCAGCAGGCCATCCAACAGTTCGGCACGCTCGGTAATGACCGCGCCAACGCGGCGGCGCCGGACGGCTCGGGCGGTGTGTACGTGGGAGGACGAACCGACGGCAATCTCGGCGGCCCGATCTCGGGCGGCTACGATGCCTGGGTCGCGCGCTACGACGGCGGATCGAGTCACGTCGTCTACTGCACGGCGAAGGTGAACTCCCTTGGTTGCGCGCCAGTGATCACCGCGAGCGGCGTGTCGAGTGCGAGTTCGGGTTTCGGCTTCGCGCTGAGCGCGAGCAACGTCATCAACAACAAGCGGGGCGTGATGCTGTACGGCAACACCGGCCGCGCGTCGGTACCGTTCAGCGGCGGCCTGCGCTGCATCAACACGCCGATCCGGCGCTCGGTGCTCCTCAACTCGGGCGGCAACCCGCCGCCGAACGATTGTTCGGGCGTGCTCTGGCTCGACGTCAACGCGTTCGCGGCCGGCGCGCTCGGCGGCACGCCTGCGGCGTTTCTTGCGCTGCCAGGCACCGTTGTCGACTGCCAGTTCTGGGGGTACGACAACGGCTTCTCGCCGCCGAACCACGCGACTCTCAGCAACGCGCTGGAGTTCGTCATCGGGGTGTAGGTGCGCACGCGGCATGCACATCGGCTCCAGGAGACGTTGTGAGTCGCGCGCGACCGGAGAGCGCCCGCACCAGCCTGCCTGGATGCCGGGCTAGGCCTGCGCACTTGCCGGATTCAGGCGGAAGGCCCACGGCCATGTCGGCAGCCTCGCGACCCCGGGCCCCCACCGAGGCGCTTTCCTGACGGCGTGGGGGGGGGCGCCTGGATTTCCGGTGCTCCCCGGAGTCACGTGGATCTCGCGATCGATGTAGACTGCGGCGCCGACACCGAGTCGTCGTGAGCAGACTGCGCCTCATCTTGATCGAATTCGCAGTCCAGATCATCGTGGGAGCACTCGCCACACGCGGGAGACGCTCAGGTCGTGTTGACGTGAAGCGCGCCGGACTCCTGCTTCTGCTGTGCGTCGGCTTCGCGCTCTTGGCGTGGCGCCTGACACGCTCCGCGTCGGAGTCACAACCGTCGTCGATCAGGGAACACGAAGAGCCCGCGCCTCGCGTCGACGCGCCCGGGATCGCTGACGTCGTGGAAACCGGCGGCACGCCCGACGAGCGCCGACTCGCGGAGCAGGACGCAGCCCCCAGCGTGCCGGCGGCCGACGCCTCGACGCTCGACATCGCCGTGCGCGATCCGCTCGGCGCGCCCGTCGGATGTGCGTTGGTCGTGCTGTTCCGTGGAGAGACCGCGCTCGGCGATGCACGCACCGACGTAGCCGGAAACGCCGTCGTCCCCGCTCTTGGCGGTGAAGGCGAGTACGTGCTCTTCGCCGAAGGCTGGGCGTCTTGCCGCGGTACGATCGATCTTTCAGCAGGCTCGCGCACGTTGTCGCTCGTGGAAGGCGCGACCGTCGCGGGTCGCGTGCTCGTCGACGGAGCGGCGCCGAGAGAACCAATCGAGCTCGTGTGGAGTACCAGCCCCAACGCCCCGACGGGTTTGGACTGGCACAAGCTCCCCGCGTCGATCCGCAAGCTCGTCTTCCAACAGCGAGGTCGGGGTTCGGAGGCCGTGCTGCGAACGATCGCCGGCGGGAGCTTCGCGTTCCGCGGGCTCGTGGCAGACGTCTCCGGGACACTCCACTGGCGCGGACCTTACCTCGAGGACGTTTTTCCACCCGCGCATGGGAACTACAGGAGCGTCGCGGCTCCCCGTGACGACTTGGACCTGCGGCTGGTGACCGGCCTCGAGATCCGCATGCGGTTCGTCTCGGATACCGGTACTCCGATCCCGAGCGCATTCGCGAAGTTCGAGCTGTCGGGCACCCACGAACTGGATCGCACCATCATCTGCGACACGCGGGGAGTCGCGCGCAAGGTCGTGCGGCACGACGTGAGGGGCCCGATCCGAATCACCGCCGGACGCACGGGCACCTCCCCGACGTGGACGTTCGATGCAGAGAAGCCGACCGCACCGGAGGCCGTCTGGGATCTCGGTGATTTCGTCCTGCCTTCCACCCGAACCCTCACGCTGCATGCTCGCGACGCGGAGGGGCGTCCCGTGCAGAGCGCTCGCGCAACGGCCTGGCTGGCGGGTGAGGGCCGTTCGTCATGGCGGTCAACGACGACGGACAGTCTGCAACTCGACGTGGCCGCGGGCCCGAGCAGGATCCTCGTGCAGGCCTTTGGGTTCCTCGGAGCCCGAGTGGACGTCGCTGCCGACGAGACGGAGGCGACGGCGACGCTCGCGCGCGCTTGTACCCTGGAGATCCTGACGCCCGAGGGAGCGGCCACGGCCGCAGGCCTCGAGCTCGAGTTGGAGTGCGACGGCCCGATGTTCGTCGAGGATCCGGAGTCCCCCGAACTGCACATGCGCACGCCAGGAGTGCCGATCCTGGTCGAGCGATCGAGCCACCGAACGCGGGCGAAGTTGACGGGAACCGCCACGCCGCGGTGGAGGGTCGGGGCACTGCTTCCCGGAACGCCCCTGCGCGCGCGCGTGAGCTCCTACTCGCGCGTACTTTGCGAAATGTCGATCGACGCATGGGTCGAGGGCGAGCATCGCGAGATCCGACTTCCGCCGTTTGATCACACTATGTCCGAATTGGTGCTGAGCGTGCAGCGGCCGAGCGGAACGCCGATGGGAGGTGCCGCCGTATTGCAGATCCACGACGGCCAGCCGAGGTTCGAACCCGAGATGCTCGGCATCACGAACGTGGATGGCCAGTGCCGCCTGCGCCTCGACGAGACGCGCGGAACGCTTCTGATCCGACATGAGCTCTTCGCACCCAAACTCGTCTCGTTCGATTCGATCCCGGCCGAGCCCCTGGTGGTACGGATGGAGGAGGGTCGCACGGTCGAGATCGAGCTCGTGCGCCCCGACGGCACGCCCAGCGAGGAGGTCTCGACCGTCACGCACGAGTCCCGGCTCTGCGGCTTCAAGAGAGCCGAGGCGCTCGGCGCCGGCCGGTTCCGCGTGACGGGTCTCGTGCCCGGCCTGGCGACGTTCTGCTTCCGACTCCCGCGCGGCGACGTGCTGCGTGTTCACGACGCCTCGATCCCCCACCTGCGTGTCACGCTCGGTGGACCAGGTCGGGTCACGGTACGGATTCCCACGCCTTCGAATCCGAGCGAAGGCCGTTGGACGGTCGCCGTGGCGGAGCGCGGGTTGCGAACGCCCTTTGTGCGCGTCGGCCTCGTGACGGGCGACGGGGGCTGGCTCACGGCCGTGCTCGGTGAGCTCCCGCTCGGTGACTACGAGGCGTGGATCGAGCAAGCCTCCGAGACGGAGTTCGATCGCTGGACGGCCGCCTTTCCCGCGCGGCCGTTCGCGATCACGGAGCAGGAACCCCGGGCGACGATCGACTTCGAGACCCTGCGTTGATCGAGACGCCGCTCAGTCCGTCGGCGGATTGCGCCGGCGCTGGGCGAAGTACCAGTGGTGGCCTTCGGGGTCGATGCACTCGTAGCCACGATCGGACCAGTACTCGGGGCCGTAGTCGACCGTCGTCGGCGGCATGACGATCGTCGCGTCGGCGGTCTTCGCGCGCTGGAAGTGCGCCTCGACGCCGTCGGCGTAGGCCATCAGATTCTGCGTGTTCGCGCCCCCGAGCGACTTCGGCGAACGGCACCAGGCGCGCTTCACGTCCGCGCTCGCCAGCATCACCAGGCTGTGGCGAAGTCGAGTTCGGAATTCTCGACCGTTCCGTTCGGACCGTCGACCCGCAGGCGCACCGTGAAGCCGAAGGCCGCGCAGAGCCAGTCGATCGCGGCCGGAGCGTCGAGGTAGAAGATCGCGCTAGCGATGCGCGGCCAGCCAGGGGGGGCGGTTGCATGGGCAAAGCCTCGGTTCGAGCGCGCGGCCGGCCTGAAGCGGGCGGGCGCGACGCGCCTCATTCCGTACAATGCGGGCCTTGCGAGTCCAAACTGGAGCCGCGCTCCGGCCTCAGTTGCGGACCTGCAGGACCTCCCCAGGCACCAGTTCGAGGTTGCGGCGAAGCACTTCGGCGCCGGCCTTGCGCAGCACCAGCGTGACCCCGTTGTCGGGACACGCGATCACCTCGGTGCGACCCGCCTGAATGGGCAGTCGCGCCCCCTCGCGGCGGCCCGTGCCCGCGAACAGGGAGAGTTCCACCTGCACGCCCTCTTCGTCGAGCACGCACAGCTCGTCGGCGAACTCGGGATCGGCCAGCGCCACCTGGAAGTGGCAGCGGCGGCTCACGGTGACCTCCATGGACTCGATGCGATCGACCGGCAATCCCGGGGCCGACTTGGCCTGCTCGGCCCCGGAGCCCGCACCACCGTCGGCTTCCCGGCGGCGGCCGTATTCCAGGGGCACGATGTCCTCGCCGTCGATGCGCAGGTAGACGAGGGACTTCGGCAGGTTCCGCAGCTCGAAGCGGCCCTCGGCGTCGGTGAATGCGGGGTCCAGCGTCGCGTGACTCGTGCTCAGGGTGCGGCCCTCGTGCTTGAGTCGGAACGCGTCGCACATGGGGGAGACACTGGCTCCCACCACGGGCTTGCCCTGGTGGTCGATGACCCGCCCTGCGACGCGAAGGTAGAGCTTGTCCGTGTCCAGCTTCACCTGCACCTCGACGCTTCCGGCAGGCACCGGGTCCGTTTCCCCGATCAGGAGCGTGGCGGGGTCCAGTGCCCTCAGCCGGTAGTCCTTCGCCAAGAGGCCTTCGAGAACGAACTCCCCGTTGGCATCGCTCTCGCTGAAGCGCCACGCAGGACCGCCGGACTCCCCCGCCAGCAGATTCTCCGTCACCAGCGGACCCGGTTTCGTTGCCGCCGAACAGCGTGGCCTCGCGAAGGTATACGCTCACGCCGGCCATGGGTTCCCCGCGCGTTCACCACGTGGCCGGAGATCGAAAGAGCCGGCGTGCCCAGTCTCAGCACCACCGATTCGGGCCACACGGGCTTGCCGTCCTCCACGCGGGGCTCGATCCTCGCCGGCAGGAATCCGGCGCTGACCGCGGTCAAGGTGCGCGGAGTCAGACCGAGGCGCGCATTGAGCGACCGTGGATCCTCGATCGAGAACACGAATCGTCCCTCTGAATCGCTGGCCTGGGCCGAGACACCCAGGGACACGTGGGCGCCAGGCACCGGCAACCCCGCCGCATCGACCACTCGCCCGCGCAGAGTCCCGTCGCGGGCGGGCGGCCTCGTGAGAGCGTGATCGCGAGGTTGGAGGCCGAGGTCGGCGGCAACTCCTCCTCATGTTCCTGGAAGCCGTCTATGGACACCTGGAGCTGACCCCCTTGGAGGAGCGCCGCCTCTTCCAGGAGAAAGGCCCCGTGTTCGTCGGTCCGGCACACGGCGGTCAGCTCTCGCTGGCGTCGAGCACCTCGACGAAACGCGTGCGGAAGGCCTCGGGCTCCGGAGCGCGCACCATGGCTCCCTGGAGGGGCATTCCGGCTTCGTCGTAGACGTGGCCGGCGAGGGAGATCCGTCGGGCCACGACGACCACCGGCAGCACGGCTGGGACCTGCGCGTTCTTCGAGGCCTCGGCGCGGGCCACTCCGCACAGCACGGTGCACAGTCTGTCCTCGTCGCACACGATCCTCCCGGACCGGCGCGGCAACGGGAACTCGAATGCTCCCTCCGCGCCGCTGATCGTGCGCACGCTGTCGTCTCCGGTGGAGAATTCCAGGCGCAGGGCGATGCCCACAACGCCGCGACCGAGGTCATCGATCACCTTCCCGCGCACCGGGACCGCACCCGCGACCGATTCCACGGCCGGGGTTGGCGATGGCCTGGCCCCCACGGCGCCCGGCGCGACCGAACGCAACTCTGCCGTTTCCGCCGTGGCGTCGGCGGTCCCCTTGTCAGAGTCCGGCGGCGCCGGCGACGCTTCGGAGACTGACAGTCCTGGCTGCGACTCGGCGTCCACGAGCCCGGATTCACCGCGGAACCGTACCCAGGCCAGGGCCCCCAGGAGAGTCAGAGCGCACAACGTCAGCGGAATCTTTGCGTTCATGGTGAGCAATCCCAGCGCGCCTGGACCCACTCCCAGCGGCGCGCGCGCGAGCGGCAGCAGGGCAGACAACCACCCGGTGCGATCCCCGTGACGCGCCTCCAGAACCTCCCGCAGGCGTGCCAGGCCCCGCCGCAGGCGCGTGTGGACGGTTTCCACTGGCACGCCCATGCGCGCCGCGATCCCCCTGGGCGGCAGGGCTTCGAAGAACCTGAGCAGCAACGTGCTGCGATAGGGCTCGTCCAGCCCCAGGAGCAACTCGACGAGCTCTCGCTGGCGCACCGCCAACTCCACGACCTCTTGGGTGGCGGCCGTTGCTTCCTCCCGCGCCGCCCGTCGCTCGCGCTCCGACCTGCGCACCGCGCTCCGGATGGACATGCGCGCGGCATTGCGCAGCACGCCCGCGAGCCAGGGTCGCAGGGGCACACCGGCCCGCGGCGGGGAGCGAAGCGCCGTGACCCAGGCCTCCTGGAGCAGGTCGTCGGCCGCGGCCCCGTCCATCACCAGCTTGCGGGCCAGTTGCCTGGCCCAGCCGGAGTGTTCGAGCAACTCCTCGACTTGGCTCTTTGGCCCCGCTGCGACACCGTGGAACATGCTGTACGGACTAGGATTGCCGCCGGTGCGGATTCCGGTTCAGGCCATTTGCCCCAGGATCCCGATTTCCCCCGCCACCCCACCGCGAGTGCGCCGAGGGGGTGCTGCCGGCAGCCCGGCCCGCCTCCCCACCAGGGCCGTCCGGTCCCCCGGGCGGCGAGCTTTGCGGGCGCGCCTCCCGTGGCAGATTGGTCGCACGCACTTCCGCGCCGCTCTCCGCCGGCAGCCCCTTCCACGGATCTTCGCGCCCACATCGAAAGGGCCTCGAAGCCAGAGCCCGCCATGAATCTCCCCAGCTGATCTTCAGCGCCCTGGGACTGGTCCTCACGCTCCCGTCGCCCCAGATACCCGCGGAGAAAGTGCGCATCGATGCGCCGAAGGTGATCGAGGCCTTCTTCGCGGCCGATCCCCTGGACACCGGAGGGGCGCGCCGAGCGGGCCGCCTGCTCACGGAACTCGAGAAGTTGCCGCCCCTCGCCGAGAGCGCGACGTGGACAAGTGGAGGTCCGCCTGTGCCAAGGCCTGGGCCAAGGGGCCGAAGCTCGAGAAAAAGAACGGCCAGCACTTCCTGGAGGAAAAGCCCGCGGAGCGTGGTCTGTACATCGTGGGCGGCGAGGAGAAGCGGCCGAAGGGCCTGTTGATCGCCATGCACGGCGGCGGAGCGGGCTCCGGCGACGCCTGGAGCTCCCATGGCGCGTATCAGAGCGCGGCGAGCGAGCTGGGTTGGCTGATGCTCTGCCCCGAGGTGCTGGTGAAGACCGAGCACGGCTGGACCGATTCGGGCACCGAGGAGTTCGTGCTGCGCCTGGTGGACGATGCGCGCCGCACGTGGAAGCTCGACGCCAACCACGTGTTTTTTTCAGGCCATTCGATGGGCGGCTACGGAACCTGGACCCTGGGTGCCCACCACGCCGATCGCGTGGCCGCCCTAGCCGCCTCCGCGGGTGCGCCGACGCCGGTCACCGGCCCATCGGGCAAGTACGAGGATGTGGACTCCGGCGTGATTCCCTCCCTGCGGAATGTCCCATTGGTCGTGTACCAGAGCGACGACGATCCTCAGGTGCCGCCGGCCGCCAACGACATCGCCGCGGAGATGCTGGCCAAGGCCAAGGCCCGTTGGGGCGGGTTCGAGTACGAGTATTGGCGCGTCGCCGGCCGCGGCCACGATGAAGCGCCGGGCGGGATGCCCGCGCTGCTGGCAAAAATTGCCAAGCGCGTGCGCGAGCCGCGTCCGGAGAAAATCGTCTGGCAGCCCGCCTTGCCGTGGAAACAGCATTTCTATTGGTTGTGGTGGCAGACGCCCCAACGGGGCGCCCTGGTGGAGGCCGAGCTTGACCGCGCCAAGAACGAGATCCGGGTCACCTGCGATCGCGACGCGAAGGGTCTGGAAGTCCTGCTCGACGAGCGACTCGTGGACCTGAAGCGCGAGCTCGTGGTGTGGCTCAACGGAACGGAGGTCTTCCGCGGCAAGCCCGCTTGGAGACTCGCCACCGTGGTCAAGACATCCCAGGCCGGCGACGACGATCTGTGCTACGGCGCGAGCGTGCCCTTGGTGCGCAAGTGACCGTTCGGCCGAGCTCTGGATCTCCACGCCGGGCGGCCGCGCGGTGGACATTGACGCGAAATCGCTGCTCTCGCACCCACCGCCGCGCGAGTTCCCCGGTCAGGCGCTGGTAGACGGAACTCGTGGGCCTCGCGTGCGAGCCGCCACCGGCGCGTTGAGCGGATCGCACGGATTCGCGCGCCCGCGGGTCAGCGACGCTCGAAGGAGCTCTCGGCCGCGCGCACCAGCTCCTCGGCGACCGCCGGTTCACCGAATCCCGAGCACTGGAGCGCGCCCTTCCCTTTGTAGTTCTCGAACCACGCGCGGAGGATCGTCGTAATCCCGGGATAAGTGGATTCGAGTTCGCTCACGGACTTCGCCTGGTCGAGCGGCGAGCCCGGCACGACCGCGACGAGCTTGTCGTCCCGCTCGCCCGCGTCGACCAGCCGGATCGTCCCGAGCACGCGCACCGCGACGACCGTACCCCGCGGCAGCGCCGGCCCGAGCACGAGCACATCGAGCGGATCACCGTCCCCGCCGAGCTCCTTGCCAAGGCGCGTGCGCGGCAGCATGCCGTAGTTGCACGGGTAGCCCAGGTACTTCACCTGCCGCGGCTTCCCGTCCTTGATGTCCCAGCGCATCAGGCCGTCGGCCTTGACCTCCCACTTCTCGCAGTATCCCGCCGGGATCTCGATCACTGCGGTCACGAGTTCGCCCTGGCGGGTGGGAAAGTCGTTCAGGAAGTTGCGCGGCGCGTGCAGCGTCAGGGGGTCCACGTAGCCGAGCCCCTGAGCCAGGGGGACCGTCGAGGGCGGGAACGACGCGGGGTCCGGGCTCTGCGCCTGGTGCGCCGTCAGGCCGGCCAGCAGCGCGAGGGAGAAGGCGAGCTTGGTCATGTCGGGAGTCCTGGGAGGCGATTCAAGCCGCCTATTCTCGTGGCCGAGAGGCAACGCAAGATCGAACTTCCGTCAAGGTCTGGTGAGGCCCGTCGGCCGTCCCCGTCGCGGCTCGGGCCCGGCGCCGTCGAGGGCGCTCGCGGCAGCGGGACATGCTCGCAGGGTGCCCGGGAGCCCCTCCAGCGCGCCGCCCCCCCGCCCCCTCCCTCGATGAGCTCCGTGAAGTACCGCCCGGAATCGACGGACTGCGGGCATTCGCCGTGCTGCCGATCGTGAGCTCCCACCTGGGGCTCGACTGGATCCACGGCGGCTACATCGGCGTCGACGTCTTCTTCGTGATCTCGGGCTACCTGATCACCTCGCTCGTCGTCCAGACACTCGAGGCCGGCACGTTCTCGTTCCGGGGCTTCTGGGGACGACGCGTGCGGCGGATCCTGCCCGCGCTCTCGGTGGTGACCGCGGCGACGTTTGCCTCCGCGCATTTCTTCGTCTTCAAGGGCGAACGCATTCGTCGAACGGCCCGCGCGCCGACGCGCGCGACGCATGACCGCGCGAGCAAGAGCCACCCGCTCGAGCATCGTCAGACGACCCCCCCAGCCCCAAATGGAACGGCTCGTCCGCTGGGAGCCTGTCCCATCGGCGGCCTCGCGGCGAGGAGCCTACGACGAGGCACCACCAGGACGGCATGCTCGGACGCTTGAAGCTCCCGGGGTCTCGCGCGAACCGACTGGACGGCTTCCGCCCTCCGGTGGCAGACTGCCACTTCGCCGCAGACCACGTCCGCGATCGGGATTCCGCCCATCGGCACACGGGAGGCCGCATGTCCACGCGACTCGCTTGCCACGCGCTCACACTGATCTTGCTCGCCGGCTCGCTCCGCGCCGGGGATCTCGTCAAGGTCTACCCCGCGACGCTCGACTACTTCGAGGGTCAGCCCACGCGCGAGTGGACGTGCACCAAGGACGACGTCTGGCAGCTCGATTCGTTCCGCTTCGAGCTCCAGGACAAGCTCTCGATCGAACTGGGCAAGTCGACCGTGGTCTTCGGCGTCGCCGAGAAGAACGTGGTCTGGGCCGCCGTGTTCCCCGACAAGCCGGGCAAGATCGTGAGCAAGTCCGGGGGCGACGGCGAGCAGCCGACGAGCGTGTGGATGCGCTTCAACCCGCGTCACCTCGGCGAGCTGTTCCCGGCCTCGACCGTCGGCAAGCGTGGTCCCGAGGAGCGGATCCCGTGGGCGAAGCGGCTGTGCACGTGGAAGATCTCGAGCGGCTGGCAGGCGAACAACCTGCCGGTGATCCCCAAGCGCGGCTCGGTCGTGCTCGATTGCGAGACCGTCGAGGGGCCGAGGCGCTACTTCGTGGTCGAGAAGGAAGAAGGCAACGTCGAGCTGGTCAAGGCCTTCGAGTCACGCGCGCTGCCTGCGCTCGCCCCCATGGACTCGGCCGCGGCCGTGCGCGCGTTCGACACGGTGTGGGACGCGTTCGACAAAGAGTATCCGAAGTTCGCGCTCGTGCCGAAGCTCGACTGGAAGCGCGCCGGCGATGCCGGCCGCAAGCTCGCCGAGAAGGCGACGAACTCGTACGGCGCGGCCGTCGCGATCGACACCCTGCTCTCGCACCTGCAGGACCTGCACGTCTGGGTGCAGTGCGGCGAGGAGTTCCTGCAGGGCTACACGCGGCCGCGGCCGCTCAACGCCAGCTTCAAGGCCGTGCAGAACGCGTTTCCCAAGCTGGTCGACACCAAGCGCGACTTCCACTGGGGGCGGACCGAGGACGGGATCGGCTACGTGCTCTACTACAAGCTCGGCGAGCAAGCGAACGCGGCGGCGCTCGACGAGGTGCTCGAGAAGCTCGCCGATTGCTGGGCGATGGTCGTTGATCTGCGCTTCAACGGCGGCGGCGACGAGCTGCTCGCACGCAGCGTCGCCGCACGCTTCGTCGACAGGGAGCGTGTGTACAGCACGAATCGCTACCGCAACGGACCGGGACACGCCGAACTCGGCCCGCTGCTCGAACGCAAGCTCGAGCCGCGCGGCCCGTGGTGCTTCGAGTCGCCCGTCGTGTGCCTGCAGGGGCAGAAAACTTTCAGCTCGGCCGAGTCGATGGCGCTGATGTTCGCGCAGTGCCCGCAGGTCACGACGATGGGCGACCGCACCGGCGGCTCGAGCGCGAACCCGCGGCGCATCGAGCTCGAGGGCGGCATCCAGGTGAACCTGCCGCGCTGGAACGACATGGATCCCGACGGCAACCCGATCGAGCACGTCGGCGTCGCACCCAAGGTCGAGGTCCGCGCCAAGCCCGAGGAGTTCACCGCGACCAAGGACCCCGTGCTCGAAGCGGCGCTCGCGTTGCTGCGCAAGACGCCGGAATCCCAGCGCAAGCCGGGCAAGCGATGAGTCGTGCAGGACCCGGCCCGCAGCGCCAGGCGCGCGCCTGATGCTCGATCGTCGGTTGCGAGAATTCGCTGCGCGCGCCGTGACCCGTGACGTAGACTGAGCAGTCGCATGCACTGGGCAGTTTGGATCTGGGTCGTGCTGATGCTGGTGCTCGACGTCGTCGGCTTCGTGCAGGATCTCATGACGAAGCGAGCTTGGCCCCGGACGTGGGTGTCCTTCGCCTCGGGGACGCTCTGTCCGGCCTTCGTGCTGTACTACTACGGCCTGATCGACCTGCCCCTTCCCAAGCTGCTCGTCGTGCTCGCGGCGGGAGGAACCGCATGTGAAGCCGGGTGGACCCACCAGGAGGACCGCTGCGAGCCTGGCTACTCGCGCAATGTCGCGTTCTCCGCACTCACGATTATGGCCCTGTTCTACGCGCCCGCGTTGATCCTCGGTTGGATCGGTCCGGATTGAGGGGAGCCGCTGCGACCGGACAACGCGGCCTGCGCGGCTACCCGTAGCGCTCGGTGTGGTTCTGGCGCGCCGCACGGCGGATGTGGCGGCGCAGACCGGGGAGAGCGGGCCATCGACCCTGGCCGCGTGCTGCGCGGCCGGCTCGTGGACGAGCGCGGCCAGGGGCTCGTCGGCTGGATGATCGACGTCGGAGCCGGGGGGCACGGTTGGGATGGCCCCTCGATTTTTCGCGGACAGGCCTCCGGCGACGCCGAGGGGCGCTTTCGCATCCTCAATTGCCCGGACGAGCCACTGTGGCTGTGGGCCTTCGAGTCGCGCTCGGCGATCGTCTGCCCCACCGTGGAGCGCGGAGGACTGCGGGCGGGCGCCCATGAGCTCCCGGTCGAGTTGCCCGACGCCGCGCGCGCCTCGGCCTGCATCGAGGCGCGCGTGGTCGGCGGCGACGAACGTCCGAGATCCGTCCAGGTGAGCCTGCGCCGGGCCGGGCGCGAGCGCGGCCATGTCCAGTGGAGCGACGAGCTGAGCGGAGCCGTCCGCTTCGGACCGCTGGCGGCGGGGCGCTTCTCGATCTCGGCGATCGGTGCGGGCAACGACAGCGTGCAGCGCGAGGTCCCTGAGCTCGCCGCGGGCGAGACGCTCGACCTGGGGACGCTACGACTCGGCGAGCCAGGGCGCATCGAGCTCTCGGTGGCACAGCGGGAAGACCTGCGTCCCGAACGGGTGTTGCTTTCGATCCCGACGCCACAGCGGGTACACGTGACCACGCGGCACTTGTCGGACAGCGACGGACCGATCGAGCTTGCGGCCGACAGCAATCTGCTCGAGGCGCACGGCGCAGTACTGCCCGAGACGATCCAGTTCTCGGTCGTCTCCGACGAGACGACGCGCCTGGAGCTCGCCGCGCGAGTCGGTCTGTCCGTGGCGTTGCACTTCCAGCTTCCCAAGGGGACCGCGCTGCCGCTCGAGCTCGGGCTCGCGTTCCATCTCGACGAGGGGGGCGAGCCCTGGAGGACCCAGGCGTATCTCGCCCACCAGGAAGGCCTGCCGCCCGAGCTCGCGACCTACGAGAACGTGCTCGTGCCTCCGGCCTCGGGCTACGCCCTTGAAGTCAGCGGTCCAGGCGGCCTGCGTGGCAGCGCACGGATTGTCGGCGCCGACCTCCAGGCCGAGCCCGACGGGATGCGCGCGCCCGTCGTGGTCGTGCTTCGCTGATCGGGAGGTTGGGCTGTCAATCCCCGGTTTCCTTCTTCCATCCAGGGCTGCCGACCTCTGGGCTGCCTCGCTGGGTTGAGGAGACGCGAAGCGAGCCTCCACGGCCCCCGAGTCGAGGCACGCGACGCTCGAACCTCGAGGCGACCAGCCCAGGAGTGGCGCGGCGAGGTGCTCGAGGCCGGCACGCGATCCGCCCGAGGCCGAGTTCGCCTGGTAGCTCGCGAACCTCACGTGCCTCTCGAACCCGCGCCTTCGGGGCTGCGGGAAGGGAGAGCTAACGCCCGGGCCGCCCCGTGGACCGCAAAGGGACCTGCGCGAGCCCTCGGGAACCCGAGCTCCACAGCCTCCGATGCCCTTTCGGCCTGCTGCGGACTCACATTCGCTCTGGTACCGGTTTCAGGGGCAGATCGTCGCGACGGTCGTGCCATCCCCCGGTAGACCCCCCGGCTTGGTTGAGGGACGTTCAGCGGCTGCCGGCGGTGACGGAAATGAGCGAATCCGGACCTTGGCTGTGCCGGGTCCCATCCAGCGGCAGTCTCTCCCACGCGTCATGGGGCACCGTTCCAGCCGTTCCCAGGTATCCTGGGCCTGGGCCTCAACGCGGAGGGAACTCATGGCTCGCTCGCAACGCTCCAATCTACTGTTCGCGGCGTCGATGTGCTCAGTCATCTCCCTGACCGCGGGGCAGACGCCGATTCGAACCCTGACCGATCCCACGGCGCTCTCGCAGCAGCAATTCGGCTCCACGGTCGCGAGTCTCGGCGACCTGGACGGCGACGGATTCGGGGAGGTTGCGGTTTCCGCCATCGTCGACTGGACGAGCTTCGTCGACATCTTCTCGTCGTCGACAGGTGCTCTGATGCGCCAGCACGTCTCCACGCAGGGATACCAGAAACTTGGACGCGCCGTTGTCTCGATCGGCGACGTCGACGGCGACGGAACGGCCGATTACGCCATCGGATCTGATGGCTGGGACGTCACCTCGCGGATCGACGCGGGCATGTTCACGATCTTCTCGGGAGCGAGCGGCGCGACGATTCTCGTGGTGCAAGGACCGACGGCCGGTGCCGAGCTGGGCTACTCCATCGCCGCCACGGGTGACGTCGACGGAGACCTGATCCCGGACGTACTCGTCGGCTCGTCCGGTTCCGGTGCCTGGGTCTATTCGGCTTCGGGGACGCTGATCCACACGCTAGCTGCTCCGGCACAGAACGACCGGTTTGGTTGTGCGGTCGCGGGCTTGGGCGATCTCAACAACGATGGTCGCGGCGAATTCGCCGTCGGGGCGAGCCAGCAGTCTTCCGCGAACGGCTACGTTCGGGTCTACAACGGCTACGACAAGAGCCTTCGCTACACGCTCATGGGACCGTCCGTGAACAGCCGGTTCGGCCAATGCGTGCGTAGCATGGGCGATCTGGATGGCGACGGACGTCGCGAACTTGCCGTCGGGTCGCCGATCTACTACGGTACCAGCGGGGGCGAGGGGCTCGTGCAGATCTTCTCCGGTATCAACGGAGGGTGGATTCGCAACGTTCCGGGTCATGGAAGTAACCAGTACTTCGGGAGCTCAATCGACTCGGGCGCGGATCTCGACGCGGACGGGTTCGACGACCTGATCGTCGGCGAGCCCAACGCCCGTAACGTGCAAATCAGCGGCGCAGGTGCCGCGTGTGCCGTCTCCGGGGCCAGCGGCGTTCGATTGTTCGAGGTCCGCGGGACGAATTTCTACTCGAACCTCGGAATGTCGGTGGCCTGGGTTCCCGACCTCGACGGCGACGGTCGCATGGAATTCGTCGCGGGGTCCTACAAGGAAGTGATCACGGGCGCGGGCGTCCTGTTCTCGGGCGCCTGCGCGCCGCCCGGGACGTATTGCTCTGCGAAGGTCAATTCCCTGGGATGCGTGCCGGCGATCTCGTTCACGGGCAATCCCTCACTCGCCACGACGGACAACTTCCACATCCGCGTATCGAACGCCATCAACAACAAGCCTGGGCTCGTGTTCTACGGCCTCCGCCCGAGCGCGCTGCCCCTGACTGGCGGCGTGCGTTGCGTGGATCAGATCCTCCATCGAAGCGCGGGCCAATCGTCTGGCGGCAACCAGCCGCCTAACGACTGCTCGGGCGTCTTTGATTTCTTCCTCTCCCAGGCGGATCTCGTCGCAGACAACTTCGCGGTCGGCCAGACGCTGTACGCGCAGGTCTGGTACCGCGATCCGGGATTCCCGGCGCCCGGGAACGCCGGCCTGAGCGACGCGTTGCGCTTTACGATCTGTGACTGAAGACCGGGAGGTGCACGCGTTCGCGCGCCACCTGCGCGGTCAGGGGCCGATAACGAATTCCAAGCCCGCGGACAGCGAGGAGTTGTCCGGTGCGGGGAATCCTGGATCTCGCCCCCAGAACTGGGAGTCGACCATCGCTCCCGGCACTATCAGGAAGCCGGCGGGGGAGCCGCCGAGGCTGCCGATGGCGAACGCGTTCATGTCGATCGCGAAGAAGCCGGTGCAGTCGTTGGTAGGTGACGGGCTACCCGCCGAGGAGAGCGGAACCGTGCGGCGGATCGGCGACGCCACGCACAGGAACCCGCCTTGGAACGGCGTGCCGGAGCGGCCGGCGTCGGAGTAGAGGAGGAGTCCCGGCTTGTTGTTGCGCACGTTGGTGGACTTGACGGTGAATCCGCTGCCGGCGCTCGCCGACGAGAAACCGATCCCGAGCATCGTTGGGCTGCAGCCGAGGCTGTTGACCTTCGCGGTGCAGTAGCCGACGGGCGCCGGCGGCGGGCCGCAGGTGTTGCCCTCCAGCGTCCACCCGGCGAGCGCACCCGTGTCGCCGTCGGCCCAATCGAAGATCTTCAGCGACCAGGTGCCGGCGGGGCCGGAGATCTGGTTCATCGAAGTCACGAAGACGCCGTTCAACCCGTTCGGATAGGGGAAGCTCGGCTCGCCGATGTGTTGTTTGTAGACGCCCGCCAGGACGTTGGCGTTGGTGGGAACCGAGGGCACGCCGCTGGTCACCGGGTCGACGAAGTCATGCGGCGAGCCCAACAGGTCCGCCGGGTTCCCGAGCCCGGTGCCGGTGTATCCCGGCCGCGTCATGATCGTGTAGCCGACGCCGTTGGGATCGACGAGCACGACCTGCAGATCGCCGACCCAGGTGTGCGTCCAACCGGTCAAGGTGATCTTGCAGATGTTGGAGACCGCTGCGGGAACCAGCACGCTCGAGGTGAACTCCTGTCCCACGAGCGGCGAACCCGGATACGTCCCTCCGCCCGCGTTCACGGATGGAATCGTGCCGCCGGGACCGGAGACGAAGAACGCCTGTGCTTGCGCACGCGTCGCGCTCAAGAGAAGCGGCGCCAGGAGCATTCGAGCACGCGGGCCGAGTATCCGTGCTGGCGCATGTGAACGAACTCCGTGGGAATGGGGACGGGCCAAGCGTAACCCGCCTGTGCGAGGTTGGCCAGGGGATCCGGGCCCGGCTGCCGAAGGCCAAGTCCCCAGATCCCTGTCTGAATCTCGCCGAAAGGAGTAGGCTAGTTTCCACGACCCGGTGCGGCGGCTCCCCGCTGCGGGACTGCACGTGTGATCGCAGCCTCTTCGTGCCGGGCGCAGAGTCGTCTTGTCGTACCGCTTGCTGGGGCACTCCGATGATGAACTTCCTCTCGCCGCCGATCGATCGCGCGAAGGTGTATCTGCTCGCAGGACTCGTCGTCGTCGGGGTTGTTCGCAACGCCGTTGGCCAACTGGCGCCCGCGACCCGAATCGTGAGCGTGGGCAGCGGAGGCACGGCGGGGAACAACGATGCCCACATGCCCAGGATCTCCAGGTCCGGGCGCTACGTGACGTTCGCCAGCGCGGGCGGCTACGGACTGGTCGGGGGGAACCGCACGCACATCTTCGTGCGGGATCTCGGGGACGACACGCTGACCTACGTCTCGAAGACTCCTGCCGGGAACACAGCGAACAACGACAGCTTCGACCCCGTGATCTCGGACGACGGCCGTCGCGTTGTGTTCATGTCCTGGGCCACGAACCTCCACCCCCTGGACATCAACGGAAACGCGGACGTCTACTTCCACGATCGACAGACGAACAAGACCTACCTGGTCAGCGCGACGCCGGCCGGCTTCTCAGGAAACAACGTCTCGACCGATCCGGAGATGACGCCCGATGGGCGCTACGTCGTGTTCCGCAGCCAGGCGACCGACCTCGTCGCGAGCGATGCGAACGCCAGCTTCGACGTGTTCCGACGCGACCTGCTGCTCGAGGTCACGGAGATCGTCAGCGTCGATGCCAGCGGCACCCAGGCGGCTGCGGGTTCCTCGTTCTGCTCGATCTCCGCCGACGGACGTTGGGTGGCGTTCCAGTCGAGCGCGAACAACCTGGTCGGCTCCGAAACGGACTCCTTCGACGACATCTTCGTCAAGGACATGCTGACGGGCGCGGTCGAGCAGATCAGCATCCGCCATGACGGCACGATGATGAACTCCCGTGCACGGCTCCGTTCATTTCCGACGATGGGACGAAGGTCGCCTACATGACCGACGACAACTTCGTCCTGCCCGGGCAGACCGGCGGATATCGCGACATCTTCGTCTACGACCGCACCAACGGTTCCCTGGTCTGCGCCTCCCTGACCTCGACCAACGGGTCCGCCAACCAGCACGTCGTCTCGGGGCGGATGTCGCGCGATGGCGCGTTCGTCGCGTTCGAGAATGGCGCCAACCTGATCGTCCCGGGCGACAACAACAACCTAGTCGACGTTTTCTTACGCGACCTGGTGCTCGGCACGACCACCCTCTGCTCCGTTTCGACTGCGGCACCCGCCGCGGCGCTGGGCGGCAATTCACCCGACGTCGCCGTCGGTGGACGGCGCATCGTGTTCTACAGCGCCAGCGATCAGGTGGTGGGCGGCGACATCAATGGTCAGGACGACGTGTTCCTGCGGGATCTCGAACCTTGGGCGCCGTATTCGTACTGCCTGGGCAAGGTGAACTCGCGGGGATGTCGTCCAGCCATGGCCGCCTCCGGACAGTCGAGCGCGACCTCGATTTCGGGATTCGTGCTGTCGGCGATTGACGTGCTCAACAGTCGTCCGGGGTTGCTGCTCTATTCGATCTCCGGCACGGCAGCCGTGCCGTTCCAGGGCGGGACCCTGTGCATCGCGTCACCGATCGGTAGGACGCCCCCGACGAACTCCGGCGGCACCCCTGGGCCCGCGCTGGACTGCTCCGGCGTCCTGTCGATCGACTTCAACGCCTTCGCGCTCGGGCTGCTTGGAGGGAATCCGTTCTTCGAGCTCCAGATCCCCGGCACGCGCATCTGTGCCCAGTGGTGGAGCCGTGATCCCGGCTACCCCAGCACGCAGGCCTCCTCGCTGGCCGATGGACTGTCGTTCGTGATCCGGCCCTGATGTACGCCCGCCGCGTGCCTTCTCGGTGGAGGACGGCGAGGCGGCGCGACGTCAAAGACACATCACGAACCGCGCTGCGTTGCTCAGCGACGAATCGTTCGGCGCGGGAAAGCCGGTGTCGCGGCTCCACCACTGGGCCCACACGGCCGTTCCGGGGTAGTGGATCTGGACTGCCCCCGCTCCGGAGAACGCGTAGGCGTTGAAGTCGAAGGAGTAGCTTCCGCTGCAGTCCTGCATCGGCGGGGGTGACCCCGAACTCAGCAGATTCGGGCCGAGATTCACTGGCGGACCGACGCACAGGAGCCCGCCCTGGAACGGGATGGCGGCAGGTCCCGAGACTCCGTAGAGCAGGAACCCGGGCTGGTTGTTCAGGAACCCCTTGCCGAGAATCCGGAATCCCCCGTTCGAGGACAGGCTCGGAGAGCCGTCGGTCCCCAGAACCGGTGCGCAGCCCAGGGAGTTCACCTTGGCCGTGCAGTATGTGCTCGCGTTCGGGCAGCGCAATGCGAGGTCATACACCGCGCCGGAGTCGTTCGCACCGTAGTCCGCGAAACCCGCGCAGACCGAGAAGTCGGCCAGCAGGTCCTGGTTCGAATCCTCAAGCATCGCGACCGTGAAGCCCATCTGGTCTCCGGCGGCGAATCCACGCAGGGTCTGGATCAAGCCGCCGAAAACGCCTCCGTAGAGGTAGGCACAACCGGCGTTCGCGCCGGCGTCGTCGTTCAGGTTTGCGCCAACGGCGAGGTCGAGGGCCCCGTCTCCGTCAATGTCCCTGCCGCCCGCAACGGAGACTCCAAAGTTGTCTCCGGAGGCCGCGCCCGTGCGCGTCTGCAACACGGAACCGCTCCCTCCCGACAGGACGACGCACGCGCCGAAGTCCGGACCGCCGAGATCCGAGAGCGGCGCGCCGACCGCCACGTCCCCGAACCCATCCGCGTCGACGTCGCCGATCCAGGCGAACGACTGTCCCAACTGGTCGCCAGGCGCCCAGCCGTCGAAGCCCCAGAGGATCGCGCCGGTCGCTCCCGAGAACATGCGCACCATCCCGGAGTCCGCACCCGCGTTATCGTCCTTGGGCGCGCTGACGATCAGGTCCGCGAGTCCATCTCCGTCGACGTCGGGGACCATGAGCAGTTTGCGGCCGAACCAGTCTCCGGCCGAGTCTCCGAACAACGTGTACAACTCGACGCTGGTGGCGCCCGACCAGACCCGCACGCAGCCGGAGGCGAAGCCGTTGCCGTTGTCCGCGTAGGCGCCGCCGACGACGTCGGGCACGCCGTCGCCGTCGACGTCGAAGCCGCCGGAAGCCGCATAGCCCATGTTGTCAAAGGACGAGTCGCCGTTGAACTGACGCAACACCGCTCCCGTGAGAGCGGAGATCACGTACACCGTTCCGGAACTGGGCCCGTTGAAGCTCGCCCCGGCATCGCCGGTCACGATGTCCGCGCGGCCGTCACCGTCGAGGTCGCCCGCGGGTGCCACGGCCCAGCCCCCCGTGCCCTGCTGGCGTCGCAGGCGACGGGCGGTCCGGGTCGAGAAGATGTCGACCGCGCCCGTGCCGATGGTGATCGCAACGTCGGGAACCGTGTCCAGGTCGACGTCGCCGATCTGGGTGATGATCTGTCCGTAGCGCGTCGAGAACGTCGAGGACCGGGTGCGGAACAGGTACTGCGCCTCGGCCACGGAACCGCAGAGCAGGCATGCGACGAGAATGGAAAGGCATCTCATGGGAGCACCGTGTAGGAAAGGCCGTTGCTGAGCGTCGTGTTCAACGGGAACGTGAAGCCGGGGTCACGACCCCACCATTGGCACCAGACCGCGGTCCCAATCGTGTGCAGCTCGGGGCCCGGGGTGCCGCCGAGCGCCCCTGCGGCGAACGCGTTCATGTCGATCGAATAGACGCCGGAACAGTCCTGCACCGGCGGTGCGTTGCCGCCGGAGTTCACTCCCGTGCTGCGACGCAGCGGCGATGCGATGCACAGCGTGCCGCCTTGGAACGGAACGTTGTTCGGGCCGGTCGTCGAATACAGCAACAGCCCGGACTTGCCGTTGCGCACTTGGCTCGCGCAGATCTCGAACCCGAAACTCACGGCGGCGCTCGGGAATCCGGCGTGGTCGATTCCGGGCAGGCACCCCAGCGAGTTGAGCTTGGCCGTGCAGTAGGTCGAGACTCCGCTGTCGCAGCCTCGGAGGAACACGTCGTTGACCCCGTTCAGGTCGGGCGGGTTCAGGTTGGTCGCCAACGACTCGAAGGCCACGCGCTGGCCGTCTCCCGATAGCGCCATGCCGACGCAGCCGCTCGAGTTGTTTGCCTCCAGGCCTGCGTGGGTCAAGCTGAGGCGCTTATTGGTGGCGGTGAGGCGATCGCGCAGGAACACGTCGGCCCGACCGTTGCTGTCGCCGGCGACCAGCAGCGGAGAGTCGCTGTAGAACATCAAGTACCTGCCGTCGACGGAGAGTGTGGGCCCGAGGCCGACGTGTCCAACCTGCACGCCCCCCGGCCCTAGGTTCTCGCGCGAGGTCGTGAGCGTGACCAGATCGCGCACGAATAGGTCCTCGACGCCATTCGTGTCACCCGGGACGATCAACGGATTCCGAGTCACGAAGGCCAGGAATCGCCCGTCCGCGGAGAATGCGAGGTCCGTGGAAGGATAGGTCGAAACCGTTCCATCGATCCTCACGTCGGCCACGGTCGTTGTCCCGAGCTGCAAATCGCGCACGAACGCGTTGGCAGTCGAAAACGCATCGCCGGGGACGAGGTTCGCCGCTTCGCTCAGGAAGGCCACGTAGCGACAGTCGGCGGACATCACCGGGTCCATGGACCTCCCGTTGGCCGACACCCCTCCGATGCCGACGCTGACCAACGTGACCCCTCCGAAGACACGATCCTTGAGGAAGATGTCCGCGACGCCGTTCGTGTCGCCGGGGACGAAGTTCGTGGCCTCCGAGAAGAAGACCAGCTGCAGCCCGTCGTCCGAAACCCGCCCGAGTCCGCTATGCCCATCTCCCTGGGCGCCGGTGCTTGAGCAAGACTCGAGCGTGATCATTCCGCTGCCCCGATCGAAGACGAACACGTCGCCGCGGCCGTTGACGTCGCCCGGAACGAGGTTCGTTGCGTTCGAGTACACGCAGGACCAGCGTCCATCGGCCGAAATCGACTCGCCGTAAGTGTTGTCGTTGGAAGTGACGGTGCCGAACGGCCGATTGACCCAGGTCAAGGCGCCCGTGTCGACTTCGCGGAGAACCACGTCCAGGTAGGGATTGAGATCTCCCACCAGGTTGGTCGCGAGGGTGGTGAACAGCACCCACTTGCCGTCGCGGGAAATGCGCGCGGAGTTGGACCCGGCGTCTCCCTCGACTCCCGGCGCGACGCTCAGCCGTTGCGTCGAGCAGATCTGCGCGCGCAGATCCGGCGAGCCCGTCAAGGCCACGGCGCAAACCAAGAACACCCTGCGAGCATTGATGTGAGCCATGGACTCCCCCGGGATCGATGCGTTCCTGTCGGGAACGCGGAAACGGCGATCGAGTGATATCGACGAGTCGCCGCTCCGGAGATCCTACGCCCTTCCCTGGAGGGCGCCAGTGGCGAGGTCTTGCTCCGGCGGCCAGCCCGGGACCCGCGAGTGAGGACCGGGCAATTGGCCCGTGGACCAGGTGCCGGGCACGTCACAGTTCGCAGCGGCCCCGCCGACGAGGCCCCCGTGGACCACGGCGCGGCGCAATTGCAGCGACGCATGGCTCTCCCGAGCCTGCTCGGACGAGCGCGCGAGCCGCGGCGCGCGGGCATGCGCCGGTCGCCCGCATCCCGGCGCATCGAGTGGGGTCGTAGAGTGACCAAGCTCGCGGAATTCGCCCTCGCTCATCCCGACGTCGAACAGGGGATCGCTTGCGCGGGATTCTCGGCCAGCATCTCCCCGTGGAGGCGCACGGCATCCTCCAGCAGTTGCGTGCGCATCTCGTCGGCGCGGGGAATCGACCTGAGGTAGTCGTTGCCCACCCTGTGCAGGAAGTCCTTGATCGCCGTGCGGGCGCGGGACGCCGCGCGCCGCGCGCGTTCGCTCTCGGTCTGCGCCAGGGCCTGCGCGGCCCGAGTGGCCCTGAGCTGCTTTTCGAGGTCGCCGTTGAATCGTTGGAGGTCGGAGGCTCGCGCGTTGGCCTGCCAGATCCACAGGCTGGGCCCGGCGACCAACAACAGGAGCCCCAGGGCGATCGCCGTCGCGAGCGCGGGCCTGCGCTCCACCCAGCGCCGGGCCACGGTCAGTGCACGGGTCCGTTGGGCTTCGATCGGACGCCGCTCGAGCACGTTGGCAAGGTCGCGGGCGAGATCCGCGGCGCTGGGGTAGCGGCGGGCCGGGTCCACCTCCATGGCCTTGAGGCACACGGTCTCGGCTTCGGGGCTGATCGCGCTGTTGAGTTCGCGGGGCCGCCGGCGGTTTCCCTGCTGGATGTCCTGCAGGATCTGCAACTCCGAGGCAGCCGGGAACGCGCGTTGGAGCGTCAGCATCTCCCACAAGGTGACGCCCAGGGCATACACGTCCGAGCGCGCGTCCGGTTGCTCGAGCACGCCGCGAACCTGCTCCGGCGACATGTAGGGCAGCGAGCCCAGTCGCGAGCCGCTGCGCGTCAGCGAGGCGTCGCCGGCCTGACTCGCCAGGCCGAAGTCGAGCAGCATCGCGCGGCTCGAACCATCGGCGGCGAGCATGATGTTCGAGGGCTTGATGTCGCGGTGCAACACGCCGCGCTCGTGGGCATGCTGCAGCGCCTCGGCCACCTGGCGCACGATCCTGAGGCAAGCATCCACGTGACTGCCTTCGAACAACCAACCCGCCCCAGCTTGGCTCGGAGCCAGGTCCTTGCCACGCAGATCCAGCAGCGGAATCGCGCGGCAGCGCGTCAGCACGGCCTCCAGCGACTCACCCCGCACGTACTCCATCGCGAAGTAGGGCACGCCCTGCTGCTCGCCGACGGTGTAGACGGGGACGATCCCTGGATGCCTGAGCCGCGCGACAGTTTCGACCTCGCGGCGGAAGCGCTCGCGCGCCCGGGAAGAACAGGTGCTCCGGGCGAACCACCTTCAGGGCCACCTCTCTCCCGAGCGACTCCTGGATGGCGAGATAGACCACACCCATGCCGCCCGCGCCGAGAATGCGCTGCAGACGAAATTCGCCGAGCCGTTCGGGCAGCGCATCCGAGGTGCCTGCGGGGGACGCTGCGCCCCACACCCCGGCGCGGCGCAGGAGCTCGATGCGGCGCTCCAGGGCCGCCGCTTGCCCCGGATGCTCCTCCAGGAGCCTGGCGACGGCCGCATCCCCGCCATCCTCGAAGACGCCGATCGCGCGCAGCAGGAGTTCGTCCAACTGCGCTTCTTGCGCGGTGGGAGGCTCGCGCTCGTCTTTCTGAGGCATGTTGGGATGGTACCGCAAGCCGAAAAGACCGTCCGGACTCCGATTCGAAACCGCGGGGTGGCTCGGCTAGGATTCGCGCGTGTCCGAGCCGGTCGAGCACCTGATCCAAAGCGCGTCTCGCGGCGAACCTGCGGCTGTGGAGGAGCTGCTCACGCGCTACCTGCCCGCGTTGCGAGCCTTCGTCCGGCTGCGGGCCGATCCTGCCTTGCGCGCCCGGGAATCCGATTCGGATCTCGTGCAATCCACCTGCCGTGCAATCCTGCAACGGGCAGGGCAGTTCCAGTTCGGGGGGGAGGAGGGATTCAAACGCTGGCTCTTCACGACGGCGCTGCGGACGATGATCGACAAGCACGCCCGCTGGCGCACGGAGAAGCGCGCCGGACCGCGCACGGAACACGACGACGAGCTCGGGCTGGAGTACTACCGCTCGTTTTCCTCTCCCAGCCAGCAGGCCATGGCACGCGAGACCCGCGAACGCATCGAGCAGGCGTTCTCGGAACTGGAGGAGGAGGAACGCGAGGTCATCAGCCTCGCACGCGTGGCGGGCCTGTCGCACCGCGAGATCGGCTTGGCCATGAACCGCAGCGAGGGAGCCACGCGCGTGCTGCTGCATCGCTCGCTGGTGCATCTCGCCCGACGACTGGACACCAGCCCCTGAGCAACAGGAACGGGAAAGCGCGCGGCTCGCCCGCCCCTCCGGGGCGGCGGCAACGAAAGCCCGCGATTCAGGCCTGGAACGGCCGCGGGCCGGCCGCGGTGGACCGACGTCCCGGCACCTCCCCGTTTCGGGGAAAAACAAAGATCCACGGAATCACCGGAGCCGTAGAGTGTTCGCCGTCGGAGGTTTGCGGGCGCAAGCCGTGCCCTGCGCCGACCCTCTCATCCAAGAACTCTGGAGCCATCTCATGTCCCCCCTGCGCACCCTGCTGCTGTCCGTCGCCTGTGCCCTGGCCGTCTCGCCGCTGCTTTCCTCCTGCTGCTCGACCTGCAAGACGGACACGGTCGCCAAGCAATCGCTCTACGACCGTCTGGGCGGTGAGCCCGCGATCACCGCGGTCGTCGACGACTTCGTCGGTCGCGCGGCCCCGAATCCCCAGGTCAACTTCACGCGCCAGGGATCGGCGATGCCGTTCGAGGCCTCGGCGGAGAAGGTCGCGCATCTGAAGCAGATGCTGGTTGAGATGATTGCCAACGCAAGCGGCGGTCCCCAGAAGTACACCGGCCGCTCCATGAAGAACGTCCACGCCGGCATGGGAATCACCAACGCCGAGTTCGACGCGCTTGCGGGGGACCTGAAGGCCAGCCTCGACAAGTTCAAGGTGCCGGCCCAGGAGCAGAAGGAACTGCTCGCGATCGTGGGCAGCACGCGCGCGGACATCGTTTCAGGCCGCTGATCGCGACCGCCGGAACGAGGCGCTTCGAGGCGACGCTACGGGCGTCGCGCGATGCCCGCCTTGGCACGCCAGGCGATGCGGGTCGCGGGTCGTGGACCCGCGCACCGCATCGCCTGGTTCATTCCAGCCGTCGCTCGAGCCGCTCGGCCGGTCCCGACTACTTGACGAAGGTGCCCTCCGTCAGCGTCTGGTTGCCGTTCGCTTCGATCGCCAGGACTTCGTAGGGCTGCACGCCCGGCGCCAGCGAAGCGACGAACTCGGGGGGCACGGTCACGCTGGTCGCGCTCGCCGGGAGGGTGACCAGGAACCTGCCGACGATGACCTGGTAGCCGGCGATGACGATCGGACGCGCGGGGAACCCGGGGGGCGTCGTGGTGACCGGGGTCCAGCTCACGCGCAGGAAGCTGTTGGGCCCCTGCTGGGTGCTCACTTGCGGCCCCGCCGGGATGGCGTGCGAGAACATCGACTCGCCCTCGATGATCTCGTTGTCGACCGTGAGGCCCTCGAAGTCGTACTCCCCCTCCGGGAACTTGCTGAGCAGTTCGTGCAACGGAAAGGCGTCCAACGACGGCTCCGCACCCTCGAAGAAGAGCTCGGTCATGCCCAGCTGCTTGTAGGCACCCTTGCCCTTGACCTCGAAGATGGTCTGCTTGTCCGGGCGCTTGATGCGCAGCGCCTTCCAGTCCTCGCCGTCGAGCGTGACGTGTACGCCCAGATCGTTCGCGGACGCGTTGTATTCCCAGTAGATGCGGGAGAGCGACAGTTGCACTTCGCCTCCTGCCTTGGCCGCCAGGGGCGGAGTCGCCGCGCTGAGAAGGGCCGCGGCCGCGGCAAGCGTCAAGGTGACGGCGGAGGTGACGAAGGTGATTGCAGGTCTCATGGTCGATGTTCCTTGTCGATGGTCAGGCGGGTGCACCGGCACACCGCATGAACAGGACCCTAGGACTGCCAGCCTGAACGGACCGTGAACGCCCCTTCGAATTCGGACCGCGGCCACGCAGCCGAGCGCCCCGCCGAGCGCCCCCGTGAGCGTGCCGGCCCATGCCCCGCAACGGCACGGTCCCCCTGCGGATTTTCAGGTGCGCCATGAGCGCATCCCAAGACCGGAAGCGCCCGGCCGGATCTCCTCTGGCTCGCACATGCCCTGCGCCACGCACCCGGGGCGCCGCGCCGCCGGCGAGCAGGGCCGAGCGAGTGAACCCCGTGGCGGTTGCTCGCGGTTCGCGGCACCCGCGGAAGGCGCCGGAGCCGGGGAGGTCCGCCTGGACCGCCACGGTCAGCGCGCGCCGTCTACTTCACGGGCACGCGCACGCGGACCGAGACTTCGTCGCTCTTGACCTGGCCCTGGGCCTCGCAGCGTTCCCCTGCGATGGACTCCAGCATTTCCTTGGTCACGTCCCCGGTGGGGTACTCCCCGGTGAAGCAGGCGTTGCAGAAGCGCTCGATCTTTGGATTGCCGACCCGGGCGGCGGCGTTCATGCGCTCGCGGTCGATGTACAGCAGGTAGTCGGCGTCCACGGCCTCGGTGATTTGCTGGTTGGTGCGACCGTTGGCGACGAATTCGGTCTTGGTCGCCATGTCGATGCCGTAGGGACAGGGCGAGACCAGGGGCGGGCTCGTGATCGCCATGTAGACGCGCTTGGCGCCGGCGGCGCGCGCCATGTGGACGATGCGGCGCGAGGTCGTGCCGCGCACGATCGAGTCGTCCACCAAGAGGACGTTCTTGCCGTCGAACTCCAGCGGAATCGTGTTCAGCTTGCGCCGCACTCCGTTCGTGCGCGCCGCCTGGCTCGGCATGATGAAGGTGCGGCCGATGTAGCGGTTCTTGACCAGCCCTTCGCGGTAGGGCAGGCCCAGGCGCTCGGCCATGGCCATGGCGGCCTCGCGCGAGGAGTCCGGGATCGGGATGATCACGTCGGGCATCGGCGCGCGCGACGCCAGCCACTGATCCGCCAGGGCCTCGCCGAAGCGGCGGCGCGTCTTGTAGACGGAGATGTCGTCGAGCATCGAGTCGTGTCGCGCGAAGTAGACCAGCTCGAAGATGCAGGGGCGGTGGGGCTTGTCGGTCAGCTTGCGCGAGAGGATCTTGCGATCGGAACCGATGTAGATCGCCTCACCCGCCCCGATGTCGAGCGTCTTCTTGTAGCCGATCACGTCGAGCACGACGCTCTCGCTGGCGCAGGCGTACCAGACGCCCTCTTCCGTGCGCTTCTCGCCGAAGCAGATCGGCTTGATGCCGAAGGGGTCGCGAAACGCGACCATGGCGCCGTCGGCCAGGATGCACACGACGGAGTAGGCGCCCTTCACTTCGGCGAAGACCTTCTTGACGGCGAAGAACACATCCTCGGGGAGGATCTTGCTGCCCGGCTTGATGCGCTCCTCGAGGCCGCGCGCGAAGACGTAGAGAATCACCTCCAGGTCGCAGGAGCTGCTGATGCGCACGCCCGACAGGCCCAGGCGCTCCTTCAGCTCGAGGAAGTTCGTGACATTCCCGTTGTGCGCCATGGCGACGCCGAACGGAAACACCATGTGGAAGGGCTGCACGTCCTCGTCGGTGCCCGCTCCCACCGTGGGGTAGCGCACGTGGCCCACGCCCAGGGACCCGCGCAGGCGCGGCATGTTCTTCTCGTTGAACACGTCGCGCACCAGGCCGAGTCCCTTCTTGACGTGGAAGGAATCGGTGAAGGTGGTGATGCCCGCCGCGTCCTGGCCGCGGTGCTGCACCGCGAGCAGCCCCTCGTAGATCTCGAGGGCGACGTCGCTCTCCTTGGGGCCGTAGATGCCGATGAATCCGCACATGCTGGTGTGTTGGCCACGCCCGGTCGACGCAAGCGGCAGGGTGCACCGCTCCGAGGTTCCCGGCGCTCCCGCGCGGAGCGTCGCGAAGCCTTCGAACCCGAGTCTCGACCGGTCCGTGGACAGATGACAGTCTAGGCCCTCCGGGCTCGAACTTCCCGCGGCGAGGTCCCTTCCCCGCGGCCCCCTCGACTCATCGCCGCGCCCAGCACGCGGAGAACCGGGCCGGACTGCCGAGATGTTGGATCGCTACGCCCTCTACGAACTGTGCGTCCAGGCCCCTCTCCTCCAGGCGGCCTTCCTGCGCGCCGTCCACGGCGGCCGGCCGCTCTTGCTGCGCGAGGACTTCTCGGGCCGAGCCGCTCTGGCCCGCGCCTGGCTCGCCCAGGACGAACAGGCCCGCGCCTGGGCCGTGGATTCCGACGGGGAGGCCCTGGGATTGCCCACCGAGGCCCTGGGGAAGGCGCCCGAGGGCCCTAGGTACCGAGCCGCGCTCCCGGGACGGCCGGCCGCGGGCCTGGGGGTCGCGGCCCGCGGCCCCGACTCGGGACCCGGGACCCCGCCCATCCTTATTGCGGGCCGGGTGCCTGGGTCCCTGCCGCCCCACCCGAGGCCCGGGACACCCGGAGCGCGGCCCGCGGACCGGGCGCTCGCCCAGATCGAGCTCCCACCGGGCCCGGCCGGCCCCCCGGGCACGGGGTCAGCGTTCCCCCCTCCCCCGGCCGGCTCCCAAGACCCCGCGGGCGGTCCCGCGCCGCGGCTCGTTCGTCGTCTGGCCGACGTCCTGGCCCCGTCGCCCGGGGACCCGCCCATGGATGTGATCCACGCGGGGAACTTCTCCCTGGGGTATCTCCCCGATCGGAGGGAGCTCTCGGCCTACCTTCGAGCGTGCCGCGCGCGACTGGCTCCGGGCGGAATTCTCGCCACGGACGCGTTCGGGGGCGCCTCGGCCTTTCAAACGGGTTTCACGGAGCGCGTGACCTACCTGCCGGACGGCCGACGGGTCCGCACGCTTTGGCGGCGGGTCGAAGCGGACCCGATCCGCGGAACCGTGGTCAACACGCTCTCCTTCCGCGTGGACCGGGAGGGAGAAGTGGAACTCGACCTGCCGGAGGCCTTCCACTATCGCTGGCGACTCTGGTCCCTGCCCGAATTGCGCGAAGCCCTGATCGAAGCCGGATTCGAGTCCGTCGAGGGCTACCTCGAACTCGACCCCTCGGACCCGCGGCCGGCGGCTCTCCGCGATCTCGGCCCCGACTGGACGCTGCTCGTGATTTCCCGCTGATCCGCTCCCGAGACGGCGGCCGTTCAGGAGGGGCAGGACGGGCAGGAGAGGCAGGAGGGGCAGGGGCGGGCGGGAGCAGCCTCACTCGAAGCCGCAGTCCTTCCAGCGCTTGGACCACTCCCACATGCCGTACTGGACTTCCTTGGGCAGCGGATGCCCGAGTTCGCGCGCGAGCATGCAGATCTGGCCGCGGTGGTGCGCTTCGTGGGCGATGGCGTAGGCCAGGAACCCCACCACGTCGGGCTTGAAGTCCTTCACGTGGCCGTCGCTGGATTCGGCGGCCTGGCGGATCACCTCGACCATGCACTTGGCGCTCTTCTTGAGCGCGCTCTGGGCCTGCTTGCGAGTGCACTTGGCGCGGTCGAGCTTGTCGGGAACGGCCATGCCCGGGGCGGTCACGGCGAGCCACATGTGGCGCACGTTGTGCATGTGGGCGGTGATCTGGGCGATGTTGCGGCCCCCTTCCAGGGCAGGGGCGGCGCGCCAGACCTTCTTGTCGAGGGCATCCAGCAGGAACTGGTTGATGCGCTCGTTGGTGGCGAAGGCCTCGGCCAGGGAGCGGGGGACGAAGAACGTCCGCGCTCGGGAGGGGCGCGCGGCGGTCGATCGGGTCGGGGAATTGGCCTGCTGGGAGTCGTCCATGGTTCGTGATGCGTCAAATCCCCGCCGGGACTCGGAGTCGCCTTGGCGTCCCCCAGAAGGGGCGTATCCTACGCCGCGCGCGCCCTCCGTCGTCCCTCGCGCAGAACAGAACCATGAAGAGCATGACCTTCGCCGTGTCCGCCGTCCCCTGCCTGCTGCTCGCCGTCGCCTGTGCCGCGGACCGACCGGAGCCCCGGCACGCCGCCCCCACGGCAGGGCTGTCCCTGGCCGAGTCCTCCTACCCGGCCGCGGCCCGGGGCGACCTGGTGGAGAACTACCACGGCACGCAGGTCGCGGATCCCTACCGTTGGCTGGAGGACCCCGACTCCGCGGCCACGCGGGCCTGGGTCGAGGCGGAAAACACCGTCACGTTCGCGCACTTGAACCGCATCGCCATCCGCCCCGCCCTCAAGGCGCGGCTCACGGAGCTGTGGAATTACGAGCGCTTCGGCCTGCCCCAGACCGGCAAGGGCCGCTATGTGTTCGCGCGCAACGACGGCCTCCAGGCGCAGTCCGTGGTCTACACCAGCGAGGGCCTCGGCGGCGAACCGCGGGTGCTGATCGACCCCAACACGATGTCGACGGACGGCACGGTGGCGCTGGGGTCCATCAACCTCTCGGACGACGGGAAGTTCCTCGCTTACGGCGTGGCGGACGGCGGCTCGGACTGGAACATCTGGCGCGTGCGCGACGTCGCCACGGGTGCCGACCTCGACGACACGCTGCGTTGGATCAAGTTCAGCCCGCCGGTGTGGCTGCCGGATTCCTCGGGCATGTTCTACACGCGCTACGACGCGCCGGCGGCGGGCCAGGAGCTTCAGGCCAAGAACGAATTCCAGAAGCTGTACTTCCACCGCCTGGGCACGCCCCAGGAGGCGGACCAGCTGGTCTACAAGCGCGACGACCACGCCAATTGGTCCTTCGGCCCCACGGTCAGCGAGGACGGCCGCTACCTCGTGATCCACGTCAACGAGGGCACGGACCCGCGCAATCGCCTGTTCTACAAGGACCTGAGCGACCCGGCCGCGCCGGTGGTCGAGATGCTCACGGACTTCGACGCGAACTACTCGTTCCTCGGCAACGAGGGGCCGCTCCTGTGGCTCTACACGGACCAGGGCGCTCCGCGCGGGCGCGTGATCGCCGTCGACACGCGGAATGCGGCGCGCGCGAACTGGAAGGTGCTGATCGAGGAGGCGGCGGAAACGCTCTCCGCGGTGAATCTGGTGGGCAACCACTTCATCGCCTCGTACCTGAAGGACGCGCGCTCCCAGGTGAAGGTGTTCGACCTGACGGGGAAGTTCGTGCGTGAAGTGACGCTGCCGGGCCTGGGCACCGCCGCGGGCTTCGCCGGCCGGCGTGCCGATGGAGAGACGTTCTACAGCTTCGCGGGATTCACCACGCCGACGCGGATCTACCGCTACGACATTGCCGGGGGCAAGAGCGAACTCTACCGCTCGCCGAAACTCCTGTTCGATCCGTCCAAGTACACCACCGAGCAGGTCTTCTACGCCTCGAAGGACGGCACGCGCGTGCCGATGTTCCTGACGTACAAGACGGGCCTGAAGAAGGACGGCAAGAACCCGACGCTGCTGTACGGATACGGCGGCTTCAACCTGTCGATGACGCCGAGCTTCGGGGCCTCGCGGCTGGCCTGGATGGAGCGCGGCGGCATCTACGCGGTCGCGAACCTGCGCGGCGGCGGAGAGTACGGCGAGGACTGGCACCAGGCCGGGACCAAGGCCCGGAAGCAAAACGTGTTCGACGACTTCATCGGCGCGGCCGAGTGGCTGACCTCGCAGGGCTACACCTCGCCGTCGAAGCTCGCGATCCAGGGCGGCTCGAACGGAGGCCTGCTCGTCGGCGCGGCGATCACTCCAGCGGCCCGACCTGTTCGGGGCGGCGCTGCCGCCGTGGGCGTGATGGACATGCTGCGGTTCCACAAGTTCACGATCGGGCGCCTGGACCAGCGACTACGGTTCCTCGGAGAACCCGGAGGAATTCCAGGCCCTGTACGCCTACTCGCCGTACCACAACCTGAAGCCCGGCACCTGCTACCCGCCGACGATGGTGACCACCGCCGACCACGACGACCGCGTGGTGCCCGGCCACAGCTTCAAGTTCGCCGCAGCCTTGCAACACGCCCAGGCCTGTGACAATCCCGTCCTGATCCGCATCGACGTGCGCTCCGGACACGGCGCGGGCAAGCCCACTGCGAAGCAGATCGAGCAGGCCGCGGACGAAATGGCCTTCGTCCTGGACGCCTTGGGCGAGGCCCATTGAGAAATTCGGCCCCGGGGCGTTGAATATCCACCTGTCATTCCCGGTCGTCCGCACTTCCCCCTTCCCCATCCGCAAGGTCGCGCACCCATGTCCTTTCGCCTGCCCCACGTTTTCCTGCTGCTTCCCGCCCTGCTCGTGCCCGCCGTCTTCGCCTTCGGGTGGAACGACGGCGAGGCGTCCGCCGCCGCCGTGCCCGCGGCGATTTCCGCCGAGGAGGAACTGGAGGAGCTGATGCACGGCATCGACAAGGACTTCGAGGCCGTGGTGCAGTCCATCGAGAAGAAGGACGCGGCCGCCGCCCTCGAACTGGTGCTCAAGATCCAGACGGCCGGAGTCTCGGCCAAGACGATGATGCCGCCCAAGCTGCGCACCATCGAGGAGAAGGACAAGGCCGCCTTCAAGGTCGGCTACCGCAAGGAGCTGAACAGCCTGCTCAAGGCCACGGCCGATCTCGACAACGCCCTTCTGGACGGCGACATGGAGAAGGCCAAGCAGGTCGCGGAGCAGATCGACGCGCTGAAGAAGAGCTCCCACGAGGTCTACAAGAAGATGCCGCGCAAGAAGAAGGACTAGTCCCGGGGCGGCAAGCCGCCGGCCGATTCCAACGACACCCGCGCCCCTGGGACCGCCCGGAGCACGGGTGTCGCGCTTTGGTACGGTAGGACCCCATGGGCGAGTTCCTGTACGGAACCTCCAGCTGGTCGGAAAAGTCCTGGGCGGGCGTGTTCTATCCCGACGGCCTGCCGGCGGGGGCGCAGCTCGCCCACTACGCGACGCAGTTCCGAACGGTGGAGGCCGACGTGACCTACTACCGCGTGCCCGACGCGCGGCTGGTGCGCGGGTGGGAGGAAAAGACGCCCGAGGGCTTCGTGCTTTGGCCAAGTTCCCGCGCAGCATCGTGCACGGAGGCGAACAGGCCGCGCCCGATCCGGAGCGCGTGCTGGCGCTGGAGCACGTGGGAGGCGATCTGTCGCGCTTCCTATCCGCCATGGAGCTGCTCGGCGCGAAGTGCGGCCCGCTGGTGCTGCAGTTTCCCTACTTCAACCAGAAGGCGTTCCGCTCCGTGGAGCCGTTCCTCGAGCGCCTCGACCGCTTCCTGGCCGAGTTGCCCCCGCGCTTCCGCTACGGCGTGGAGATCCGCAACAAGCAGTGGATCGCCGAGCCCCTGCTGGAGCTCCTGCGTCGCCACCGCGTGGCGTTGGTGCTGGTGGATCTGGCCTACATGCCCCACCCGGCGGACCTGGCCCAGAAGCACGAGCTGTTCACCACCGACTTCACTTACGCGCGCCTGATCGGCGACCGCAAGGCCATCGACGCCTTGACCGAGCGCTTCGACCGGCTGGTGGTGGACCAGGGGCCGCGGCTCTCCCGCTGGGCCGAATTGCTGCGGGAGGCCGCCCGCCGCCTGCCGCGGACCTTCGCCTACGCCAACAACCACTACGCCGGCTACGCGCCGGAGACGATCCGCGACCTGGCCGCGCGGGTCCTGGGCGACCCGGGGCCGTGAGCCAGTCGCCCCGAATTCCTCCCTGCCTGGCGGGGAACGGACCCGGCCCAGCCAGGGGCGACTAGAATCGGGGCTGCCATGAGGTCGAGCCTTCCCATGCGCGCGTTGCAACGCGTGGACAAGCGGCTGGGCCCCCTGGTGTGCCTGGCGCTGCAGCCCCTGCGTTGGGCGCGACCCCTGCTGCGCCCCCAGCGCTCGCCCGCGCGCCGCGTGCTGGTGATCAAGTTCTGGGGCGTGGGCAGCCTGCAACTCCTGACTCCGTCCGTCGTCCACCTGCGGCGGCGCCATCCCGGGGCCGAGTTGGTGCTCCTGACCCTGTCCGCCAATCAGCCCGCCGCGGAGGCCTTCGGCCAGTTCGACCGGGTGCTGTCCTTCGACGTCGCGGGCGCGGGCTGGGCGGGCGTCGCGCGCCGCGTGTGGACCTTGATGCGCAGCCTGCAGCGGGAGCGCATCGACGTCGTCTACGACTTCGAGTTCTTCACGCGCTTCTCGGCCTTGGTGTCGCTCTCGACCCTGGCGCGCGAATCCCACGGCTTCGGGTCCACGAGCGTCTGGCGCGGGTCGTTCCACACCCACGTGGTGCCCTTCAACCGCTATTGGCACGTGGCGCGCAACTTCCGCGCCCTGGCGGGCGGCGAGGACGGCGCCCAGGTGGTTCCGCGGCAACTGGCGCCCCAGCGCTTCGACGCGGCGGATGCGGCGCGCGTGGACCGCGTGCTGGAACGGCACGGCATCGACCCGCGGGCGCCCTTCGCGGTGCTCAATCCCAATGCGGGGAACTCAACTTCTGAGCGCCGCTGGCCGCGGCCTTCCTTCGCCGAATTGGCCTCGCGCCTCTCGGACCTGGACGGCCTGTCCGTGGCCCTGGTGGGCTCGCAGGGCGAGCGCGAGTACACCGAACAGGTGGCCGCGGCCGCGTCGGGGTCCGTGCGTCCCGCGAATCTGGCCGGAGAGCTCACGCTGCCGGAGTTGGCCTCGCTGCTCTCCCGCGCCGCGGTGTTCGTGACCAACGACTCCGGCCCCATGCACCTGGCCGCGGCCCTGGGCACGCCCACGGTCGGCCTGTTCGGCCCCGAGACGCCGCTGCTCTACGGCCCCCTGGGAGAGCGCGTGCGCGCGCTGTATCGGCCGCCGATCTGCTCGCCGTGCATCAACGTGCACGAGAACAAGGTCTCGAGCTGCATCTGGGGCTTCCCCCAGTGCCTCGTGTCGCTTTCGGTGGACGAAGTCCACGGAGCGGCGCGTGGCTTCCTCTTCGGCGAGGACCTGGCGCCCTACGCGCTGGAGCCCCTGAAGCGGCCCCTCCACGGGCCCGCCCGGCCCCGCCCGGCGGGCCCGGCGGAACGGGGAAAGGCGAGGCCGGACTGATGCGCGTCCTGCTGCTCAACCCGCCCGGCCGCCGGACCTACATCCGCGACTATTTCTGCTCCAAGACCACCAAGTCCAATTACCTCTTCCATCCCATCGACCTGGTGGTGCTGAGCGGCACGCTGGCGGAACGCCACGAGACCCAGGTCCTCGATGCCATGGCCGAGGGGCTCGACGAGGAGCGGGCCTTGGCGCGCGTGGCGAGGTTCGCTCCCGACGCGGTGATTTCCCTGGTGGGTTCGGTGTCCTGGGACGAGGACCGCGCGTTCCTGGCGCGCCTGGCCCGCCTCGGGCCGCGGGTACTGGCCCTCGGCGATGTGCTGCAGGAGGACAGCGAGACGCGGCTCGCCGAGGAGCCGTGGCTCGAAGCCGCCCTGCACGTCTTCGTCAACCAGGACGCGGTCCACTACCTCGAAGGCAACCTGGCCGAAGTGCGGGAGATGACCCTGCGTCGTCCGGACGGTCGGATCGAGCGGATCCGATCCCGGGGCAAACAGCGCGGCAGCTACCGCGTCCCGCGCCCGCGCCACGAACTGTTTCCAGGTCGCGGCTATCGCTTCTCCTTCGCCCGTTCGGCGCGCTTCGCCACGGTGCTCACGGACTACGGCTGCCCGTACCCGTGCACTTTCTGCGTGATCGGCACGCTGGGTTTCCAGACGCGCCCGGTTCAGGACGTGCTGGAGGAGCTCGACCACCTGCGCGCGCGCGGCGTGCGCGAGGTGTTCTTCATGGACCAGACCTTCGGCGTCCAGAAGCCGCGCGCCCTGGAACTCTGCCTGGCCCTCGAACGACGCGGCGACCTGTCCTGGACCGCCTTCACGCGACCCGACACGGCCGACGACGAGCTCTTCGCCGCCATGGCGCGAGCCGGTTGCCACACCGTGATCATGGGCGTGGAAAGTGCCGACGAGGGCGTGCTCGCGAGCACCGAGAAGGGCTATTCCGGCGCTGAGATCCGCGCCGGTTTCGCGCGCGCCAGGCGGCACGGCCTGCGCACGGTGGGAACCTTCATCGTCGGGTTGCCCGAGGAGACCGAGGAAAGCCTGGAGCGCACGCTGGCGCTCGCCGTGGAGCTCGACCTCGACTTCATGAGCCTCAACATGGCCGTGCCCCGCTTCTCCACGCCCATGCGCGCGCGGCTCCTGGAGCAGGGACTGGCCCGTCCCGGCGACCTGGTGATGGACCAGGGCGGCGCGAGCTCCAGCCTCTCGACCCACACCCTGGACCGCGACGCCATGGAACGACTCAAGCGCCGCATGGTGCGCCGCTTCTACCTGCGGCCCGCCTACCTCTGGCGGCGCATGTCCAGGGCCAGGAACCTGCACGAGCTCGCGTCCCAGGCCCGCGAGGGCCTGGCCTTGCTCTCGAAGAACTTCTGATCAGCGTTCGAGGTCGAGCCGCGTGGGCACGCCTTCCGCGACCTGCACGCGCTGCGCCTGGCCTCGGACCTTCCACTGACCCCCGTCGCCTTCGGCTTCGTACTGCTGCACTTCCACGGCGTAGTCGCCGGGCAGCACGGGATCGAAGCGCACGCTCTGCAGGGTGGTGGCCTCGAGGTCCTTGGTGAAGGCCACACGCCGGTCATTGCGCGCGCGCATCATCAGGCGCAGGCTCGCCTGGGGCGCCAGCGTGACGAGCCGCACCGAAATCTCCACGGCCCCATGCAGCGGCACGCGGAAGTCCTGATCGCCGTTGAGCGGTTCGATTTCGTGGCGGTACTCGCGGCGGCCCACCATTCCGACCGCCACCAGCGGCTCCCGCGGCAGGCTGCCGAACTCCCATTCGTTCTCGGACAGCCTGCGGCCCTGGAACGGCCGCTCGCCGGCGAGCTCCAGCCGCAGGCTCTCGCCGCGCACCGGCGCGCCGCGTTCGTCGACGATGCGCAGGCACAGGCGCATGCCGCGCTCCAGGCGGATGTCGGCGACCATGCCCGGCGGAGGGAGCTCGAAGGGCGTCAGCGTCACCGGGGCGAACCCCGTCTTGCGCACGCGCAGCGTGCCGATCGGGCCGGTGAGCCCGCTGAAGGAAAACCGACCGTCGACGTCGCTGCGGGTGGAGACGCTGTTGCGTCCCTGGCCCCCCCCGGCCACGAACTCGACGCCCGCCTCGGCCAGGGCGAGCCCCTGCTCGTCGCGCACGATGCCCTGGAAGGACAGCAGTTGCCGCGCCAGCGTGACGTCGATCGCTCGCCATTCCTCGACCGCCAGGGTCACGGTCTGGTCCGCCGCGGAACCGCCCAGAGCGTCGCGCACGAGCAAGCGCAGCGGCACCTCGGCGGGGAAGTCGCTGAACACGGCCCGCCCCTCGCCGTCGGTGCGCTGCTCGTTCGCGCGGTTGCCGCGTCGGTTGGGTCGCTGCCCCCCGGGCTGCTGGGCCGAGAGCTGCACCGGCACATCGACCACCGGGCTGCCGTCGGGCGAGCGCACACTGACCGACAGGCGAGTCGTGCGCTGCAGAACGACGCGCAGGGGCTCCGCGGGATCCTGGGACTCCGCGGGCAAGTCCGCCCGCCCATCGCGGTAGCCGCCCAGGGAGACACTCAAGGGACGGCCGATGCCCGGCGCGTAGGCGATCGACGAGAGGCCCCGCTCGTCGGTGGGCTCGCTGCGCTCGCCGTCGAGGCGGCCCACGGCGCCCGCGAGGGGCTGGGAGGCCCCGTCCAGCACCAGGAAGGCCAGCGTGGCGCCCCGCTCCAGGACGATCTCCCCGAAATCGAAGCGCAGGGGCAGGCCCCGCTCCGGAAACTGGCCCGGCCCCAGATCGAGCCTGCGCCGGGGATAGCCGTCGCCCGCGTCCAGAGTCAGGTTCGCGCGCGACAGGGGCGGCCAGAAGCCCGGCTGCAGCAGATCCTCGACGTCGAAATTGGAGCGCGGTCGCACGGGCAGCTCGAAGCGGCCGTCGTCGTCCGTGCGTCCGTCGAAGGAGGCCGACGAATTCTCGTCCTCGCCGCCGCGGCTTTCGAAGGCGAGGCCGCCGCTGACGCTGGCGCGCGCCACGGCCGGTCCGCCCGGCGACTGCACCACGCGACCCAGCGCCAGCGGCAGAGCCACCACGTCGATGAGCAGCCCCTCGACCGGATCGTCGAGGCGAATGGTGTCGTTGCCGGCGCTCCAGGCGCCCGCGCTGGCCGCGGACACCACGTGGGCGTCGCCGATCTCCAGCCTGCCGCTCCAGGGAGAGCCGAGGCCGCTGAATTCGAATCCGCCGCCCTCGTCGGTGCGCGTGGTGAGCCGCAGCTTGTCGCGAGCATCGAGATCGAGGGCCTTGCGCACCTCCTGGGGCCAGGCCGAGTCGTCGACCATGGGCCGGTCGGAGGTCAGGATCAACTCCACCCCCGCCTGGGCACCGCCGCCCGCGACGCGCACGCGGCCGGAAACCGCGACGCCGCGTTCGAGCACCACCGCGCGGCGACCCGGAGCCAGCGAAACGTCGTGCACCGAAGCGGGCAGGTGACGCGCGATCACCGCGAGCCGCGCCCCGCCCTCGGCCCCATCGAAGTGCACCAGGCCCGACTCGTCCGCGCGACAGGCCCCCAGGAACTCCTCGTCGCGGAACAAGGCCGTGCGCAGGCCCCGCAGGACCTCCCCGTTCTGGCCCCGCAGCTCGTACTCCACCTGCGGCGGGGGCACGGCGCCGGCCTCCCCCACCAGCGCGACTCGCGCGTCGCCCGCGGAGTTCGGGGCGGACGCGGGATCGCCCGCCACGGCGACAGGGACGTCACCGGGCAAGGAGACCGAAGGGGGCGTCTCGCCGGTTCCGGCCAAATCCCCGCCCGGCTCCGGCGCCTCGCCGCTGCCCCAGAGGATCCACAGGGCCACCGCCAGCACTCCCGCGCAGGCGGCAAGCGCCAATGCCGGCATCAGCAGGGGGGCCCGGGCCTTCACGACCCTGAGCCTACCAAGCGGGCCTCGATCCACTGGACGATCCGCGCGGCGGCCTCGGGGGGCCGTGAAGCATCGAAGGTCGCCGCGTAGCCCCGTCCGCGCTCCGAGCTGCGGTAGAGCGGGTCGTAGTAGCGCTCGAGCAGCAGCTCCACCAGCTCGCGGTCCCGCCCCTGGGAGAGCAGGGCCGTGAGGACCCCGTGGAATTTCACAGGGCCCAAACGTTGCTCGATGAACGGCAACTGGGCGCCGATCTCCGCGCGGTTCTCCGGCCGCGCCAGGTAGTCCTGGGTCAGCACCTCGACCCGCCGCTCGCCCGCCGCCACCAATTCGAGGGCCGTTCCCCGGTCGATGGCGCGCCAGACGGGTTCGGGAAGCACGGTGTTGCCCACCTTGCGGCTCTCCCCCTCGACCACGCAGAGACCGGGGAAACCCCGCTCCAGGCGCGCGAACAGCCGCGACTCGAAGATCTTCTGGTTGCAGGGCTCGAGGCCCACCATGCCGAGGATCGACCCGCGGTGGCCCGCGAGCGCCTCCAGGTCCAGGGTCCAGCCCGGCCGCAGAACTTCGATCTCCCGCAGGACCAGGGACTTGCCGACGCCGGTCCACCCGCGCAGCACGAACGAGGGCGGGGCCTGCCAGCCCTCGATGCCGGCGCGCACCCATTCGCGGTAGCCGCGATAGCCGCCCTCCAGGGCCACGGCCCGCTCCAGACCCAGGGCGCGCACGAAGCTGGTGACGCTGCGGGAGCGCAGTCCGCCGCGCCAGCAGTGCAACACCACCGGCCGCAGGGGAAGCGAGGGGCAAGGCACGGAGGGCACGGACTCCTCCAGGGCGCCGATCCCGCCCTGGGTCCACAGATCCAGTTGACGGACCAGATCCACTTCGGGCATCGCCCAATCCCCCAGTCGGGCGATCTCGCGCACCAGCAGGTCCAGGTGACCGCGCACGAGCTTCCGCGCCTCGGCCAGGGCCGCGTCCGGGGACGAGCGCGCATAGAGCGTCCCGACGATGGCCCGCTGGGCGTCGTCGAACAGCGGGACGTTGGAGGCGCCAGGCAAATGGTCCAGGGCGAACTCCCCCGGCGAACGCAGGTCGATCACGACCGCGTCCCGGGCGGCAAGTACCGCCCGGGGGGACGCGACGGGGACCAGCGCGGGCGCGAGGAGGACCATGGTGCGACCGGCATTCTACGGGAGGTCCCCTCCGGCGGCGCGA
>JADJQU010000016.1 GCA_016712565.1 Planctomycetota bacterium
TGCGGCGTCAAGGAACAGTCCGCCACCGACGCTCGACAAGTAAAGGTCCAAGTCGCCGGGAGGCACGGCGGCTTGTCCCTGAGAGTCAACGAGATGGACCTCCACGACCGCGCGCACCCCCGGCAGGACATTCGCCGGTGCTACGAGACGCACCGCAGCCGGTGCATGCTGAGCGGTCGCCGGCGCGATCGAGGCAAGGGCCAAAACGGGGCCGGAAACGCACGCGATCCATGCCAGGGCAAGATGTGCAGGCATCAATCTTCCTTGGGAGGCCAACTCGGGGGGCGAGAGCAATCTGATCGCAGGGGCAAAGCAGGGAATGGCCGGTGCGAATGGCCTCGCTCCACGGTACCACCGGCAAGCGGGCCCGGTGTGACCGGTCGGCGTGGAACATGGGATTCCCAGGCGCATGAGCCTGCTGTCCGTGCCTCCCCCGGGTGGACGTGGGGCCGGAGGGTCGCTCTTCTGGCGGATTCCTGTCGGGCCCGCCGCTCAGCCTGAGAACCCTGGGTCGCAGCGCAATCAACGTGCAGGCTGCTCTTCGCGGCTGTGCGGCGCGTGCACAGCACGATCAGGTCGCGATTGGGGGGCCTTGGGCGACGGGCAGCCGGTGGGCGGCGCTCGCGGGTCTCGCAATGTGGCGGCATCGACGCTCGAGCCCCTTGGCGTTCAACGGAATGCTGTCGTGCGCAGTGCACAGCGAATCGTAGAGCATCGACCTGCAAGCTGCGCGACGGGCGGCCTGCTCTCGTTGGGGGGGGCGCGGCGCGGACCTGGAAGGCGGCTCTCGGCCGCAAGCGCCGGCAGGATCCCCCGTCGGGCACGGGTCCCGAGTTCCCCGCGGGGCCGTCGGCGCGGCTGGAGGTCGGCCCCTCGGGACCGGGTTTTGGACGGAGGCCCCGCGCGCCACGAGCCCCGGGCGGCGCTACGCTTTGAGGCTCGCCCCGGCCCATGCGCATCCTGATCACCTCGCCCGTCTTTCCGCCCGATCTCGGCGGCCCGCCGCCCACGGGGTACCCGTTCGAGGTCGTCTCGATCCTGCCGGCTTCGATGCCCGTGCGCTACCTGCGCGCCTTCTTCGTCGTGCTGCGCCACGCCCGCGATTGCGACGTGGTGTACGTCAACGAGCACCTGGCGCTCCTGCACGGTGCTCGCGGGCGCGCCTGCGGGGCAAGCAGGTGGTGATGCGCATGATGGTCGACGGCGCCTGGGAGATCAGCCACCGGAAGGGCTGGATCGGCGGCGACACCATCGACGCGTTCCAGGGCAAGCAGTACGGCTGGAGGGTGGGCCTGATGCGGCGCCTGCAACGGCTGTGGTGGGGCAAGGCCCAGCGGATCATCGCCTGCTCCAACTACCTGCGCTCGATCGCGGTGTCCAACTACGGCGTGCCGGGCGAGAAGGTGCGCCTGATTCCCAACGCCTACAACGGGCCCGCCCCGGATTCACTGCGCGAATCGCCGCGCGAGGCGCGCGCGAACCTCGGCCTCGAGGAGGGGCCGCGCTACCTGCTCACGATTTGCCGCCTGATGGTCTGGAAGCGTGGACGGGATCATCGCCGCCCTCAAGAGCCTGCCCGGCGACGTGCGGCTCCTGGTGGCGGGGACGGCGACATGCTGGAGCCCTGGAAGCGCTACGCCGAGGAGCAGGGGCTTGCGGCGCGCGTGCATTTCCTGGGCAATCGACCCTATGCGGACATTCCCTACCTGATCCGCGCCTCGGAGGTGTTCGTGCTCAATTCCACCTATGAAGGTTGAGCCACACGCTGCTGGAAGTCTGCGCCCCTGGGCACGCCCGCGGTGGCCACCGACATCGGCGGCAATCCGGAGGTGATCGAGCAGGGGTCAACGGCCTCCCTGGTGGCCCCGGGCCGGCCTGAGGAGCTCCCCGCGCCATCGGGCGTCTCCTGGACGAGCCCCAGCTGCGCCAGCGCTCTCCGAGGAGAGCATCCGCCGCATGGGCCGCTTCTCTCCCGAGGCAACTTTACGCAAGTGGAAGCCACCCTGCGCGACGCCGCTGCGCGCGCGTCTTGGGCCCTGGCCCGCCGGGAGCCGGGCCTCGTGGAGCGCATGGCCGCCGCGCTCTTTCGCCGGTATGACGCGCCGCGCAACACCTCCGGGCTCAACGCCCAGGTCTTCGACGCCCTGGTGATGCTCACCGCCCGTGGGCTCGGGCCCGCGGCCATCGCCAGGGGACACGAGGCCGTCGTCGAGTTGACCCCCCAGATGCACGCCGGCCGCCGCAACCGCCTGCGGCTGCTGGGTTTCGACGCCGAGCGCGCCGAGGCGCTGAGCGGGCTCCACACGCGCAATTTCATGTAGGTAGCCCGCTCCGTTTGATCGCCCGAAGCCGACACTCCGTCTCTGGCAGCGGATGGCGTCCAAGGGGCCGCACCTGTCAGGTCCCACGTCGGACAGCATGCTTGTTTCGCGCTCGACCCTCGGGGCAGGGGAATTGGTCATTCGCGCGGAACCATGGTCGCGACGGTGGGTTTCTGCACCGGCCCAATCCCCCGTGTCGATCAGCCACTCTGCCCGCGATGGGGCGGGATCGGCAGTTCGGGGATGGGGTCGATGGGCGCGGCTCTCGAGTCTTCTGTTCCTAAGGGGGGGGGGTTCCCGTGGATCATGAACAACACAAGGCGGGAAAGTACGTCGCGGCCATTCTCAGGCTCGGGCGTTCGTGTTTGCTGGCGATCCTGCTCACGAGTGGGGTCGCGATCCTGAAGGCGGATGCGGAGCGCTTGCGAGCAACCGGGCCGTGGGTTGCAGGCGTGGCCGCGGTGGTCTTGCTCGCCCTGCTCCTGCTCCTGCACTTCCACTCCCGGGGGCGAGGTCCCGAGGGCCTCGGCAGCCTGGGCAGGGCCGCGTTCTCGAATCTCGACCGGAGGTCGCTCATCGCCTCGGTGGGACTGTGCGGGTGCGTCCTGCTGATCTTTCGGCCGACCAACCGCAGGGCCCCCTGGCTCGGCAGGGCCTGGGGCTGGCGAACCCGGACTCGTCGTTGGAGCTGCAGACCCAGGTGCTGGCAGCCGAGGTCCAGGCACCCAGGGAAGCGCCGTCCGCTGTCGACTTCGGGCCCCCCGAGGCCCCCCAGGCGACCGTCGAAGTGACCCCATCCGAGGGGACACAGGTCATCTGGGTTCATCGGTGGTTCGGTGTGCCCTCCGGACTGATCGTCGCCTTGGTTCTGGTGAACGTCTGGCTCAGCCACGCGCGCGGAGAAGGAACTCGACGACGAGGCGGACCAACTCATTCGGGTCGGAGGGTCCATTCGCGATCTCAACTTCATTCTGGGTCCCACGGCTGAAAGATCGCAGACCTGGAGAGATCCATACCAGACCGAGCGCCGGCGCCTCGTTAGCCGGTTCAACAGGTATGTCGCACATCTCACGTCCGCCGAGTGCTTCGAGAGGGGTCTCCAACGGAGGCCGCAACGCAACCAGGTCCCAAGGCGACAAGTTGATGACCAGACTGCGAAGCGGCGTCGGGGAATTGGTCGGCAGGATCCATGGAACGACCCCGAACGTCGCGGTCTGGATCAGGCGCTGGAACTTCAGAAGGAGGTCTCCGAGGCCATGGACCGCCGCGGGGATCGGGTTTGCAACGGCGCACAGCGGGTGCCGCCACTGATGCTGCTACTCGTCGTGCTCGCGACCAGCATCTGGCTGGCGCCCTTCCTCACCATGGTGGGCCGGAGTCGGCTCGGTATTCCAGCTGCACGCAGGCCCTCATTCCGATGCTCACGATCACCATCTGCCTCGCCTTGGTTGATCTGATCATCGTGCTCGACTCCCCCTACTCGGAGCCTATGGCCGTGGACCTGGGGAGCTTGGATCGCCTCCACCCCGTCGAGGAAACCCAGCCCCGGCCAGCACGGTGATGGCGCACCCCCCAGAAGGGGGCGCGGGTCTTCCAGAAGCACGAAATCGCCCCTCTCGCCTGCCGGCGCTCCTCGAGCAGGCGCCTCAGGAGCCCGGGCGCCAGCCGCTTCACCCCGCGGTTGGGGGTGAGGACCACCCTGGAGCGCCCGCAGAGGCTGGCCTACGGATCGTTCACGACCCGGGTTGCGGGGGGGCGGGTACACTCCGGCCTGGGAGCCCCTCGGTTCGATGAGGGGCCTCCAGGGCCTCCCAGACCGGGTGGCGACCCCCGGCCCGAGCGCCCGGGTATACTCTTACGTCCACGGAAGGTCCGAAAGGGCTCTTCTCACCGCACCGCACCGCGTCCCTCACCACCGGAAGCCACGCCTTGAAAGTCCTGTTCATCGAGGAGTACCTCCCCCAGGAGATGCTCGGGATCATGTGGCTCTCGCGAGCCATCAAGGACGCCGGGCATGAGACCAAGGCGCTGTTCATCCCGGACACCCAGTGGCTGGACAAGCTCAAGGAGTACAACCCCGACGTCGTCTGCTACTCGGTCACCACCGGCATCCACACGTTCCTCGTGGACGTGAACCGCAAGGTCAAGGAGGTGATGCCGAACGTGTACTCGATCTTCGGCGGTCCCCACGCGACCTTCACGCCGGAGCTGGTGGAGGAGGTCGGCGTCGACGCCATCTGCCGCGGGGAGGGCGAGTACGCCATCGTCGAGCTCCTGGAGCGGATGCGGCAGGGCCAGCCCTTCCAGGACATCCAGAACTTCTGGTTCAAGGACCCCAAGACCGGCGAGATCATCAAGAACCCCCAGCGCCCGCTGGTGCAGGACCTCGACAGCCTGGGCTTCCCCGACCGCGAGGTGATCTACGACGCGGGCGCGGTCTACCGCGACGCCGACCGCAAGGTGTTCGTCAGTCAGCGCGGCTGCCCGATGCCCTGCTCGTTCTGCTTCCACCACGCCTGGAAGAAGAAGGTCTACGACGTCAAGAACTCCGAGTACGTGCGCAAGCGCTCGGTCTCGCACCTGATCCAGGAGATCCAGCAGGTCAAGGCGAAGTACAACCTGAAGTTCGTCCACTTCGTCGACGACATCTTCAATTTGCGCAATGACTGGATGGAGGAGTTCTGCGAACGCTACCCCAAGGAAGTCGGGTTGCCGTTCGACGTGATCCTGATGGCCAACATGACCACCGAGCGGCACATCGAGCTCCTGGCCAAGGCGGGCTGCGTGTACGCGCGCATCGCCCTCGAGGCGGCCAGCGACTACGTCCGCAACGCGGTGTTCCGCAAGCACACGACCAGGAAGCAGCTCACCGACGCGTCGTTCTGGATCAGGAAGCACGGGATCCGTCTGGGCACGCTCAACATGCTCGGCGGCCCCGGGGGCACGATCGAGGACGAGCTGGACACGCTGCGGCTCAACATCGAGTGCAAGGCGGATCACCCGCTGGTCTCGATCATGCAGCCCTACCCGCAGTTCGACATCGAGAACATCACGCGGCAGATGGGCTACGCGATTTCCGCCTACGACGAGTTCCCGGACAACTTCCGTCGCACCTCGTCGATCCAGTACGACAACAAGCGCGAGATCGAGAACCTGCACAAGTGGTTCCCGATCGCGGTGCGCTACCCCTGGGTGATGCCCATCGTGCCCAAGGCGATCAAGATCAAGTGGATGGCCCGGCCGTACCTGATCATGTACATGCTGTTCGCCGAGTACCTGGTGGCGGAGCAGTCGAAGCTCTACGCCAAGGCCCAGGGCCTGTCGGGATTCCGCTATTCGACGCCGGTGGACTTCACGTACCGCGTGATCACCAAGGGCGTGATGCGCGTCTACGACACGATCATGATCAACATGTTCAAGCGCTTCTTCGCGCCTCGCCGCCAGCAGCTCGCGATCTCGCTGCAAATGGGCGACGAGCGCGTGGTGGCGCACATGGACTGAGCGCGAGCGCGGCACTTCGTCGCGAATTCGCCGCGGAGGATCCTGCCGCCGCCGGGGCGGCGGGCGGGCGCCGTGGAGGGGGGGACGGGGCCCGATCGTGCCGGGCAACGAGCCTGCCGGCCCTCGCGATCGCCCTGGAAGTGGCGCGGGACCCAGGCCGCCGCGCGCGGCTCGCTCCCACAATCGCAGGCAGGGACCCCGAGCGCGGCAACGGGATCAGGGGGCAAGCCTCATCGTCCGCCCGGTGTGCGCGGAAGGCAAGCCTGGGGGCGCGCCCTGTGCGCCCGCGAACACCTCGTCCGTGCGGATTCGCTCCAAGCGTGCTCCGAGGTCGCAGGGCGCAGGCCTGACGGGGGCGGCGGGCGTGGTACGGAACTTGCCCTGCAACTGGGCTGCGGTGGGATTGCACCCACCGGGCCGGCGAGCGGGCAAGCGGAGGACGGTCCCCTTGGTTCTCTCCGCGAAGCTGAGCGGCGGTTTGCTCCGCGAGAGCGCAACTTCCTGATTTCATGGCACTACTCAGCCCGGCCGCAGTCGCGACTTTCCGAGGCCGCGAGATCTCGCCCCGCGACCTCGAAAACGGAATCCACGCACGAATCTTCACAGGATTGGACCTCCCACAATGAACTCCGCACTCGCTTTCACCACGCAGAAGCTCGACGCACCCCCTCAGGCCCGGCCGTTCCTTCGGCCAGGGCGTTCGTGGCTCGCCGCTTTCGGGATTGCGCTGCTCGGCGCCTGCGACGCCAGCTCGCCCGCACCGAGCTCCAACCACGCCGCCGGGACCGTCCTGGTGAACCCGGACACCGGGGACAGCTTCGTCGTCGACGCCAACCGCGGCGGACAGGCGGGACAGATCAAGCTCGTGGGGGCCTACTGGGGCCGGCTCGTGGATGTCCGTGACGTCAACGGCGTGCGGCAGTTCAAGGATCTCGTGATCGGCGACAACATCGCCTCCGACGGCGTCCACCACGACCTCGAGCTCAACGAGATCACCGACGTGGAGACGCTGACGATCCTGCACCCCGCCGGCAGCGCGGAGTATGCCGCCGCCTACGCCGAGCTGGAGCGCAATCTGCAGCCCGTGATGAAGCAGGGCGAGAGCGTGCCGCCGACCGCGACACTGACCGCGATTGCGCGCAACGCGACCTTGGTGCTCGCCTTCGACGACTTGCTGGAGCACTCGGAGATCACGCCGCAGAACGTGCGCGTGCTCACGGGCTACCCGCCCGTCGTGCCCTACGAGGCCCGCGTGATCGCCGACCCCTCCCACGGCGACCTCCACGACGCCGATGGGAACGGCCAGGTCGAATTCCACACCACGCGCGTGCTGGTGGACATGACGGTCTCGGAGTTCGAGGCCCAGCAGGCGAGCCCGCCGCCGGCCGTGAATGCCTTGGGGCTGCCCCAGGCCTTGGTTCTCGATCAGCCGAACCTCCTGGTGCGCATTCCCACGCGGGCGGTGCCGTCGATCGGCCAGCTTTCCGTGCTTTCGAACCTGGCCGGTTCGGGCATGAACGCGGCCGCCAACGCTCCGAACGGGGCCTCCTCGGCCACGCAGGACGTGGTGCGCAGCCTGCGCTCCTCCAGCGCCGACCTGCAGGATCCGAACAACGGTTTCCTCGCCTCCACTCCGCGGCCGCGCCTGGTGGGCGTTCAACCGATCGCGCTGCTCACCGTGACGCCCCTGGGCGGCGTGAACTACCGGATCAGCGCCGCCTTCGACGCGGCCACGTGCGCGCCGCGGCCGAAGAAGGGCGATGTGATCCGCGTCTCGAGCTCGGTGGTCGGCGTCGTCGACCAGGACGGGACGGCCCCGTCCGCCGGGACCATCACCGACGTGCTGGTGCGCCTGGAGTCGGGCAACAGCACGAACTTCCTGCCCGGCCCGGCCCAGTACCTGATGCGCTTCGACCCAGCCTTCGGGGTGCCGCCGGCCTGTTTCGTCAGGATCGGCCCCACGCCGGGCGCCGCGCCGGACCAGGGCGTCCAGCCGGACTCGACCTTCACCGTGCGCTTCACCAAGGCCATGGATCCGCGCTCGATGTCCGCCTTCGAGACCTTCGGCATCACGCGCGTGACCAACGCCAATCCCGTCATCCCCTTGGGGAACACGATCATTGGGACGATCCAAGCCTCGCCGGACCTGAGGGAGTTCACGTTCACGCCCCAGTTGCCCCTGGAGCGCAATCCGGCGCTGTTCCCCGCGGGCGAGGAGTATCGCCTGACGTTGGCCGGCGGCCCTGGGGGCGTGATCGACCTGTCGGGGAAGGTGCTGGTGGACAGCCTGCCGCCGTTCCTGTTCCGGCTCGATCCGGCGGCGGGGCAAGCGCGGTCGCGCGGCTTCGCCTTCCGGTTCAACAGCCCGGACGAGGACGGCAACGGCGCGCCCGAGTTGCGCGGGCAGTTCCTCTACAACCTGGTCAAGGGGACGATTCGGCCGCGGGCGGTGTCGCGCTTCAGCGCCGTGGTCGACGCCAGCCAGCCGGTGGTCGGGCTGATGACGCCGTTCACGGCGCCGATCCAGACGCCGCTGTCGAACTTGGGCAGCAAGTTGATGCACGTGTGGCGATACCACGACATGGGCTTCAGCCTGGTGGACGAGGCGACGCTCAACCTGGACGTCGAAGGCATGTCCTGGGCGCCCCTCGGCGTGCCCCAGGTCGATCGTTTCTCGGAGTTCCGCATGGCCTTCAGCCACTCGAAATTCCTGCCGGACGAGATCTTGAATCCGATGTCTCTCCTGCCCAACTTCCCCAACTCGGGCTTGGTGAACGGATTCGACGCCAATGTGCTGGACCCGACCAACGACCCGCTGAAGATCGTCCACCCGAAGGCCCGGGGCTACGACGTGCAACCCGTCGATGCCTTCGTGTCGAGCACGGGCACGGTGATGATGCCCTACCCCCTGAACCGCGGGGTGACGCCGGAACAGAAGCTCCGGTACACCTTCCGTGACACGGGCTTGCTGGCGGTGGGGGGGCCCAACGGCCAGGGAGTCGACACGGGGATTCTCGGCGCGGCCACTGGAGCTGCGGTGAAGCTCTACCCGGAAGGCCAGGTTCCGACTCTGGGACTGCCGCTGTTGATGGAGTTCCGTTGCTACCCGGACGACCAGGCTTTCGGCCTCAACGGGTTCAAGGTCAACCTGGCCCTGAACACCTCCGCCCGCCCCGCCTTCCGCGCCTTCTCGACCGGTGGGGTGCTCGCCAACGGGACGATCGTGCGGGTGGATCCGGACAACCAGCCCAACGCCAACGGCGGCATCTCGCCGACCGGCACTCCGACCCTCGGCAACGACGACGTGTTCTATCTCGGCCAGACGGACTTCGTCGTGCGGGTCAACCGCGTGCACACGATCTGGCTGGACACGCTGCAGTTCACGGCCCAGTATCAGACCCCCGTGGTGGAGCCTCCGGCCGCGCTTCAACCGGCGGGAACGCAGGTCGTCGTGGCCTTGCGCGGGGCCACCAACGTCACCAACGGCGCTCCCCCCACCGGTGGGGTGATCCCGCGGCAGAACGCGAACGCCTACGATCCCTACGGGGACCCCAAGGCCGCCATCCTGGTGCCCAGCAACTTCACGGCGACCTTCCCCATCGGCCCGGGCGGCGTCCCCGACAACACCTGGAAGACGAATCTCGCGCCCCTGAACAACCTGCGGTTCGTCCAGGCGCGGGTCACGATGATCTCGAATCCGGACACCCTGCTCTACCCGGAGATCACGGCACTGGGTCTGGGACTCAAGTACTGACCGCGTCGGGCTCCGGCCGAAGGTCGGGCCTGGGACGTGCTCCAAGGGCGGCCGGCACGGGACCGTGCCGGCCGCCCTTTCCTTGGGAGAAGTTCCTGCCCCCCGTCGGGGGAGGGAGGCCCCCAGGCGGGGACGGCGTCTGGAGATTACGCTGGGGGTCGCGCTGCGCGGGCACCAGAACCCAGTGACCAAGAGCTTCCAAGAGTCCCGCCTGGACCGCATGGTGATCGGCTTGGGGGTGAGCGCCCTCTGTCTGGTGGGCCTGCTTCTCGTCGCCAGGCAGTGCGGCGCCGAAGCCGAGCCCGCGGCCCCACCCTCCCCCCAGGGAGCACAAGCCCCGCCGGTGGTCGTGGTGCAGGAGGCACCTCCCCGGGCCGCGCCCGTCCTGGATCCCGCGGTTTGGACTCCGGGGGCCAACTGGCTCCTGCGACTTCCACCCGAGGTCGGCCCCGGGGGGCCCCTGGCCCTGCCGGTCTATCCGCCCTGGACACCTGAGCAGGCCCAGCAGCTGTTCCTGATCGGCCCCAAGGAGCGCTACGACCCCCTGTGCGGCAAGATCTGGTTGCCGAACGCCCGTTTCGCCAACCCGTTCCCCGAGTACCCCGGTGGCGTGGTCGAGTTCGTCACCAATGGGCTCTCCCTGCGGGAGGACGCCGAGGTACGGTCGGAAAGGCCGGTCTATCGCGTGCTCGTCGCCGGGGATTCCCACACCGACGGGGTGTGCAGCAACTCGGAGTCGTTCGCGAACCTGTGCGAGGCGGCCCTGGTGCGAAGGGCCCAGAAGGAGGCCGCCGCGCGGGGGCAACGCTTCGAGCCCCAGTGGATCGACGTGCTCAACGCCGGCAAGGGCACGCATTCGTTCTTCAGCTATCTGGGCACGCTGCAGAGACTGCTGGACCTCGATCCCGACGTGTTCGTGGTCACCGTGTACGGCGGCAACGACTTCGAGGAGCTCTCCTGGTGCTGGCACGCCCAGGGGTTCGACGGGGCCTCTCCGCCCGGCCAGGCCAACTACAAGAAGCAGGTGCGCGCCGCCCAGCGCATCAGTCCCAACGTGCTCAGCCAGGCCCTGGTCGGGCTGAAGTTCTTCGACACGTACCCGGCGGAACGCGAGATCACGGTGCGCGGGGCGGCCACGGTGATGGAGCGCATCCAGGCCGTGTGCAAGGAACGGGGCATCCGACTGCTCCTGCTCTACCTGCCCTCCTGGCCCGAAGTCGAGCCGTCCAATCCGGCCATGAAGCTCTCGGCCTTCCTGCAGGCCATGGAACTCAAGCAGGCGGCGCTCGCCACCCCGCGCAAGATGGCGGACGACTTCCTGGAGCGCATGGCCGGCCTGGGGATCGAGACCGTGGACCTGCGGCCGATTCTCAAGGCGAGCAAGGAGACCGTGTACTGGCACGCGGACTGGCACATCAACCTGCTGGGCCACCGCCTGGTGGCGGGGGCCCTGTTCGAGGCGCTGTGCCTGCGCAAGTGAGCGGTCGCCGCGGCGGATCCGCCCGGTGCTCCTACCGGACCTCGATGTCGAGCTTGGCGACGGCCTGCTCCACCTGCCTCAGGGCCTCGGCGTCCTCGTAGGAGACGATCAATGAGTTGGTGCGGACATCCGCCACGATGCGGACGTCGCGCAGCAGGCTCTTGAGGGACGCCGCGGTCGGCCCGGCCTCGGCGAAGCGCAGCGGGATGACCTGCAGTTGCGCGGTGCGTTCCGGCGGGCGCGCGGGGCGGGCCTCCGGCCCGTGGCAGGCGGGGGCGAGCAGCAGGGGGAGCAGGAGCAGGAGCAGCGCAGGGATCTTCATGGCCCCCTGGGACGGCCGTGGCCCCGGTTTCTTCCCGCGTGCTTCGCACTAGTGCGTAGGCCGTGCCTTCGTTTCTACGCACTCGGAGCAGTTCCCTGCGCATCCTGGAGCCCGCGGGCCACGCCCACGGAGCTAGTGCGCGTTTCCAGGAAAGGCGACACTACGCGCACGTTGCGACCACCGCAGGCTCTGAACTCCGTGACGCCCGCGCGCAGACAGATCCCCGAACTCCTCCAGAAAGGCATGAAGATGAGCACTCGTACTTCGACGAAGGGCCGGGTTTGGCTCGGCGCACTGATCGTGATGGCCGGGCTGGGACTGGCCGTCGCCTCGACGACCGCAGGTCCCGCCGATCCGGCCCAGGCCAAGCCGAACAAATACATCGGCTCCAACAAGTGCAAGAGCTGCCACGCCAACAAGGAGAACGGCGACCAGCACGGCACGTGGCTCGCGAGCAAGCACGCCAAGGCCTTCACCGAACTGGCCTCGGACGCCGCCAAGAAGGCCGCCGCCGACAAGGGAATCGCCGATCCGCAGACCGCGGACGCCTGCATCAAGTGCCACACCACGGGACACGGCCTGCCGAAGGAAAACTTCGACAAGGCCTTCGACATCAAGCTCGGCGTGCAGTGCGAAACCTGCCACGGCCCGGGTGAGAAGCACATGAAGGCGCGCTTCGCCGCCGCGGCCGCCCTGGAAGAGGGCAAGGAAGCGCCGAAGTACACCGCGACGCCGGAGGGCGAGATCATCCTCTCCCCGAAGGAAGAGGCCTGCCGGGCCTGCCACAACAAGGACTCCCCGACCTACAAGCCCTTCTGCTTCCCCGCCCGTTCGGCCTCCCTGCGGCACCTGCTGACGAACAAGCCGCGCACGCCGGAGCAGCTCAAGGAGCTCAAGGCCTGCGGCTGCGGCGACAAGTGCTCGACCGCCGGCCACGAGTGCACCGCCGAGTGCGCGGTGCCCGACCCGAAGGTCAACAAGTAGGCGGGTCTCCGAGGTGAATCCGTCCGGCGCGGCGCGTCCCGAAGAACCCTGGGCCGCGCCGCTCCCGGTCCCGCTCCAGGCCGAAACCACGCTCGGCGCGGGTCCGAGAACTTGAGTTCCCTTCGAGCGCCGCGCGTGGACCGTGAATTCCTGATCTCGACAGCCGAAAGCCCCCCATCATGTTCGTGATCCTGCCGTCCGACGCGCCCAGCGGGCTCGTCGACGCGGTCTGCGCCAAAGCCGCTGCCCGCGGTTGGCAACCGGAAACTTCGCGCGGCGACGAACAGACCATCGTGGCGCTCGCCGGGCACGGTGATCGGCTCGGATTGGAGCAGGACCTGTCCGGCGAAGCCCAGGCGGAACTGGTGCCGCTGCTGACCGGGCGCGAGTATTGGAAGCAGCGCCTGATCCGGCGTGTGGTGGGCTGGCTCGCGGCCGGGCTCGGGCTCCTGACCGCGGTTGCCCTGTTGATGCCCGCCCTGGGCTTCCTCGTGCCGCCCTCTCGCTCGACTCCCGGCGCCGACACGTCCCGGGCCGCTCTGGTGCGAGAGCTGCCCGAAGGCAGCGCCCGCATCGTGCGCTTCCGCGGCCGGCCCGCGCTGGTGGTCCATCACGGAGAGGGGCGCTACTTCGCCCTGAGCGCCATCTGCACCCACATGGAGGACTGTCAGTTGGAGTGGGACGCGGAGCGGGCCCAGATCGTCTGCCCCTGCCACGGCTGCGTGTTCGACCTCTACGGCAATGTCTGCCATGGGCCTGCCTCCGTGCCCCTGGAGCGCATCGGCACCGAGCGCTCCGCGGCGCGCGTCTATCTGCGGGAGGGAGCCCCGTGAGTTCCTCCGACGGACGCGGATCCGGCCAGGGCGGCGAGTTCCTGGCGACGCTCTGGTCCTTGCTGCGCACGCCGATTCCGCCCGGGCGCCGCGGATTCCTGGCGCTGGGCTGGCCGCTGCTGCTCCTGTTCCTGCTGCAGGTGGCCAGCGGCATCCTGCTGTCGTTCTACTACCAGCCGTCACCCGGCGAGGCGGCGGAAAGCACGCGACGCATCCTGCGCGACGTCGACGGCGGTTGGCTGGTGTTCGGCGTGCACCACTGGTCGGGCCAGGCGATGGTCGCGCTGTCGCTCCTGCAGCCCCTGCGCGTGCTCTTGACCCGGGCCTGGCGCGGGGCGGCCGCCGGGAGCTGGACCCTGGGAGTGCTGCTCTTGCCCCTGGTGGTGCTGCTGGCCTACTCCGGAAGCCTGCTCAAGTGGGACGTCGGAGCCCACGCCACGGTAGTCGCGGCCCTGTCGGCCGTGGGCGAGATCCCCTGGATCGGCCCGAGCGTGGCGTACATGGTCCGCGGGGGCGAGGAGGTCAGCGCCACGACGCTCTCCCGCCTGCACTCGGCGCACACGCAGTTCCTGCCTTGGTTCGTGTTCGTGCTGGTGACGTTCAATCTGGTGATCCTGGCACGTCGCCGCCGCCTGGGCCGGGGAGGTTCCCGATGATCATCGTGCTCAAGCGCGGGACCGAACCCGATCAGATCGCCGAGGTGCTGCGCGAAGCCCAGCGCCGCGGTCTCCAGTGCCGCGCGTTGGTGGCGGCCGACAAGCCGGTGCTGCACGTGCTGTCCGGCAACACGCGACGGGCGCGCAAGCTGCTCAAGCTGGAGCGCGTGCAGGCCCTGGTGGCCACTTCCGGGCCGCGCGTGCGCGTCGAGGGTCGGCGCTTCTTCCCCTACCATTTCCTCAACTGGTCGTCCGCGGCCTTGATGCTGATCGCCACCCTGGTGCTCCTCGCGGGTCAGTTCCCGCCGGGCGTCGGGGAGGCACCGGGCACGCTGGCCGGACAGGCAGCCCCTGGCGCTGACGTTGCGGGCTCGGCCGGCGCGCCCATCGTGCTGCCTTGGTACGTGGCCTGGCTCCCCGGCATCCTGGGGAGCGGCTCGCCGGGAGCGGCGGCGCTTCTGTTCGCGGGCCTGCTGCTGTTGCTCCTGGCGCTGCCCACGCTCGACCGGCGCCTGATTCGCGGCAAGGGAGGTGCGTGATGGTCTCTCTCGCCAGGCTCGCGCTGCTGCTGCTCGCGTGGGCCGCACCCCTGGGCGCACAGAACGACCGACCCAGCTCCAGTTGCGCCGTGTGCCACGGCGAGCAGGGCCGGGACCTGTCCCTGGGCTCCCACGCACGCGCCGGCATCAGCTGCGTGCAGTGCCACGGGGGCGTCGAGGGTCCCCTGGACGTGGAGCATGCCCACGCGGGCCAGGTGGACCCGCTGAAGACACCGCGTGCCATCGTCGCCTCCTGCGGCGGCTGCCATGGGGACATCGAGCGCATGCGCGGCTACGCCCTGCGCACGGACCAAGCTTCGCTGTACACGATCAGCGCCCACGGCGCGAAGCTGGCCCAGGACCCCAAGGCGGACGTGGCCACCTGCGTCACCTGCCACGGCGCGCACCGCGTGCTGCCGGTGTCCGATTCGCGTTCACCCGTGCACAAGCTTCGCCAGGCGGAGACCTGCGGGCAGTGCCATGGCGATCCCAAGTTCACCGCGGGCCACGGGCTCGAGCACGGGATGGTCGAGGCCTGGCGCGGCTCGGTCCACGGCAAGGCGCTGATGGACGAGGGCCGCGTGGCGAGCCCGGCGTGCACCGATTGCCATGGGTCCCACGGGGCCGCGCCCCCGCGCGCCAAGGACGTGGGTCACGTGTGCGGGCAGTGCCACACCGTCGTGCGACGCCACTTCGAGGAGAGCGCGCACCACCGGGCCGCCCTGCGCGGCGAAGTCGAGGAGTGCATCGCCTGCCACGGCGACCACGGCGTGGCCGAACCGTCGGCCGAGATGCTGCTGATGCGGCCGGGTTCGGTATGCCTGCCGTGCCACACGGCCGAAAGTGACCCGGCGCGAGTCACCGCGACGGCGATCTACAACGACCTCGAGCAGCTCGACGGCGCCATCGAGGAGACCCAGCGGATGCTGAGCGAGGCGGCCCAGTCCGGGCTGTTCATCGACGAGGAAGCCGGCTACCTGGACGACGCGCGCAGCCTGCGCATTCGGGCCCGCGCCATCACGCACACGCTTTCCTCGGCGGCCTTGGGCGATCTGCTCAATCGCGGCCAGGCCATGGTGCAGGAGACGCGCGAGCGCCTGGCGATCAAGGCGCGCGCCTTCCGCGACCACCGGATCTACACGGCGCTGTTCTTCGTGGTGGCGCTGATGTTCGCCGGCGTGCTGCAGGTCTACCGGCGGCGGATCGTCGGGAGCGGTTCGAGGAAGCTCCGGCCATGAACCTCGGTTCCTACTGGCGCTACCGCGCGGACCGCGTCCTGGCCTGGGGCGGGGCGGCCCTGGTGATCTTCGTCCTGTTGCTCAGCGGCCTGTCCGTGGGCACCTACGCGATGGTGCACCACACGGCGCGTTCGGAGTTCTGCAACTCCTGCCACATCATGGAGCCCTACTACTCCTCGTGGCAGCACTCCGCGCACAACCAGGTGGCCTGCATCGAGTGCCACTACGAGCCCGGTTCCCTGGAGACCCTGGAAGGCAAGTTCAAGGCGCTCTCCCAGCTCGCCAAGTACGTCACGCGCACCGCGGGAACCAAGCCCTGGGCCGAGGTGAGCGACCAGAGCTGCATGCGCACGGGCTGCCACTCGCTGCGCATGCTCGAAGGGCCCGTGCAGTTCGGACGGGTCAAGTTCGACCACCGCCAACACCTCTTGGAAAGCCGCCGCGGAAGGCGCCTGCGCTGCACCTCCTGCCACTCCCAGATCGTCCAGGGCGAGCACATCGCCGTCACGCCGCAGGTGTGCTTCGGTTGCCACTTCAAGCCGGACAAGGAGGGGCGTCGCCCGGAGCGCACCACCGACTGCCTGATCTGCCATGGACCGCCCCAGGAGGCCGTGGACGTGGCCGGCAAGCCCTTCGTGCACGCCGACTACGTCGAGCGCGGCGTGAACTGCACCGAATGCCACAACCCGGTGATCGAGGGCAACGGCAAGGTGGGGCGCGAGCGCTGCCATGCCTGTCACGGGGAGGAAGGCCACATCGAGCGCATCGGCGAGACCGAGTTCATGCACGAGACGCACGTCACCGACCACAAGGTCGAGTGCTTCGAGTGCCACGACGACATTCGGCACGGGCTGCTGCCCCTGGAGGTGCCGAGCGTGACCCCGGGCGAGGGCTGCGGAGCCTGCCACGTGGATCCCCACGACGCGGCGCGCCAGCTCTACGCCGGTCGCGGCGCCGTGGGCGTCGAGGAGAGCCCCAGCCGCATGTTCGTCTCGCGCGTGGTGTGCGAGGCCTGCCACACGGGCCGGACGGGATTCGGCGCCACGCCGCGGGCGGCGGGCGTGGAGGGCGGGGCCGGCCACGTCCACGCGGGCGTCTCTCGCGTGGCCGCGGCCGCGGAGGCCGACTGCATCCATTGCCACGGCCCGTCCTTCGCGGGAATGCTCGCCGAGTGGCAGGGCGAGGTGGGCGGCGAGCTCGACCGGCTGCGGCCCCTGCTGGCGAACCTCAGCGAGCGGATCGCCGCCGTGCCCGGCAGCGAGGCACGCAAGCTGTTCGAGGAGGCCTGGCGCAACTTCGAGCTCGTCGAACTCGACGGTTCCCGTGGCGCGCACAACCCGTCCTATGCGCTTTCCGCGCTGCGCGTCGGGGCCGAGCGCATCGACGCCGCCTACGCGTTGCTGGAGCCTTCCGCCGAGCCGCGGGCAGCGCCCGGCATGTTCCCCGTTGCGGCGGAGGGTTGCGGGAATTGCCACGTGGCGCCCCAGCGCCGCGAGGTGGAAGTGCACGGTCGTCCCTTCTCCCACGCCGTGCACCTGTCCGGCGCCGGCATGACCTGCGGCGACTGCCACGAGCCTGCTCCCCAGGGTCAGGAGGGCCACGGCAAGCCCACCTTCGCTCGCGCCAAGTGCGCCGCCTGCCACCACGAGGAGAGCGAAACCCGCGACGTGACCGACTGCGCCGCGTGCCACGGGCCCCAGCAGGCTCTGCTGCGCGGCACGCTGCCCGGACTTCCCGAGCCCCGGCCCGCGGCCATGGGCAAGATGGAGTGCAACGAATGCCACGGCGACGCGCCGACGATTCTGCGGCCCAAGCCCGCGGCCTGCGTGCTGTGCCACGAGCCCGGCTACGACAAGATGAAGGGCGACTGGCAGACGGCCACTTCCACCCTGCTGGAGCGCGTGGACGCGGCCCTGACGGCGGCCGCTCGGCGCGGAGCCCCCGAGGAGGCGTTGCAACAGGCCCAGGCAGCCCTCGCGGCCGTACGCCAGGACGGCAGCCTCGGCGTGCACAATCCGGAACTCGCCAAATTCCTGCTGGAGGAGGCCCTAAGGGCGCTCGGTTCTACGCAGTAGTGCGGTTCGCGGCGCCCCCGGTGGGGGCGAAGATTGGGGGTCCATGCTGCGCCCATTGCCAGCCGGACGAATGCGAAACGAAGCGGCTCGCCTCCCAGGCGAGCCGGCCGAAGCCGTGACACGGAATCCGTCCGCCCGCGGCGAACCGAAAGGCCGGACATGAACGCGACGAGGCGTTGGGATTTCTGCGGCGGAAGAACTCCGCGCGTGCACCCGCTCTTTCTGTTCCAGCTGTTCATCGCGTTGGCACTCCTGCTCGGGGCCCCGCCGGCTCGCTCCCAGGAGCCGCCCCCCGATCGGGTGTGCAAGATGTGCCACCAGGAGGCGAACACCGCCCGAGCCGTCAAGGACGCCAAGATCCACGGCCAGGTGGCCTGCGTCGATTGCCACACGGCGCTCAAGACCTTCGACCTGGGCGAGGGCGAGCACGCGACGCCCGTCGAACGCGCCTCCTGCGCGGCCTGCCACGCCGACCAGCAGCGCGCCCTCGGGGAGAGCGTGCACCAGACGGCGGGCCTGGACTGCGCCAAGTGTCACGAACCCCACGGCATCGGCCTCGCCCTCGAAGCGGGCGCGAGTGGGGCGGCGTCCAAGGGAAGCTGCGCCGCCTGCCATGCCGCGGCGGCCGAGCAGTGGACCAGGAGCCCCCACGCCGGGGACCCGGGCAACGGCCAGCCCGCCGCGCGCTGCGCCGATTGCCACGGCGTCCATGACGTGCGCGCGGCCAAGGACCCGCTCTCCAAGGTCTATCCACTGAACCTGCCGGACACCTGCGAGTCCTGCCACCACCGGAATCCCTCCTCCGAGCACCCCGCGCCGGGGGGAGCCAAGGTGGAGCAGTACGAGACCAGCGTGCACGGTCGCGGCCTGCGCATCGAAGGGCTCGTGGTCACGGCCACCTGCGCCTCCTGCCACGGCTCCCACAACATCCGGCGCATCGACGATCCGGAGGCGGAAACCGCGCGCAAGCAGATCCCCGCCACCTGCGGAGCCTGCCACGCGGGCATCCTGCGCACCTACCGCGAGGGCGTGCACGGCAAGGCCTTCCTGGAGGGCGTCCTGGACGTGCCCGTGTGCACCGACTGCCACCGCGAGCACGCGGTCAGCGACCCGGCCATGGAAGGCTCGAGCGTCTCCGGCCGCTTGGTGGCGGAGACCTGCGGCCGCTGCCACTCGGATGACGACCTGGGGGCGCGCTACGGCCTGAAGTCCTCCGTGCACAGCACCTGGGGCGATTCCTACCACGGCATCGCCAACGCCTTTGGGGAGCGCTCGGCGGCCAACTGCGCCTCCTGCCACGGATTCCACGACATCCTGCCCGCGAGCGACGCGCGCTCGCCGGTCAACGTCGCGAACCTGGAGCACACCTGCGGCACCTGCCACAGCGAGGCGACCGCGGCCTTCGCCCGCGTTCCCGTGCATTCCACGGTGGACCGGGAATCGAACCCGGTGCCCTGGTACGTCATGGTGATCTACACCGCCCTGGTGGCGGTGATGATCGGCGGCTTCGTGCTGCTGGTGGTGATCGACCTGTTCGGCCGCCTGCGCATCCGCCTCAAGTGGGGCCCGCCGGAGACCCAGCACGTGGACGCGCGCCTGTGGCCCGACGAGGACCTGCTGGTGGGGCCCACGGAGACCTTCAAGCGCATGGGCTTCACCGGGCGGCTGCAGCACGGGATCCTGGTGCTGTCCTTCCTGCTCCTGGTGGTCACGGGCATCCCGGTGTTCCTGCACAACGTGCCCTGGATGCGCGACGTGATCGACGCCGAGGGCGGGTTCTTGCTGCGCAGCCGCTTGCACCGCGCCGGAGCGGTGGGCCTGGTGGTGCTGTCCGCCTGGCACCTCGCGATCCTGGCCATGATGCCCAGCGCCCGCCGCTGGGCGGCCCTGATGATCATCCGGCCGCGGGACCTCACGGACTTCTTCCAGGACGTGATGTTCAACCTGGGGTTCCCGGCGCGGCTGCTGCGGATCCGGCGCTTCGCGGCCCTGGCCCAGCGCTTCCCCTGGCTCTGCTTCGACCGTCGCCCCTGCGTCGGCCGCTACGGATTGGTGGAGAAGCTGGAATACGGTGCCGTGGTCTGGGGCAACTTCGTCATGATCTTGACCGGCGCGATCCTCTGGCGACCGGACTGGTTCCTGGGCTGGACGCCCGCCTGGACCTTCGAAGTCTGTCGCGTCGTCCACGGTTTCGAGGCCACCCTGGCCTTCCTGGCGATCATCATCTGGCACATGTACCACGTGCACCTGCGGCCCGGCGTCTTCCCCATGAGCCGCGTCTTCCTCAACGGGCGCGTGACGCGCACGGAGTTGCGCCACCACCACCCCGAGGAGTACTTGAAGATCCTCGCCGCCCGGCGCGCCTCCGCCCCCCGGTCTCCCGCGGAATCCCCCCATGAGTAGTCCCAGCGGCCGCAGCCGTCCTCGAAGCGCACTCGGGCAACGGCTGCTTGCGGCGTGCCTTGCCCTGCTCTTCCCGGTCCTGGCGGCCTCGGCCCAGGACAATGCCAAGTGCCTGGAATGCCACGGCACGGCGGGCCTGCAGATGGAGCGCGAGGGCCGCGCCGTGTCGCTCTTCGTCGACGCCGAGCGCTACGGGAAGAGCGTGCACAAGGTCCAGGACTGCGTGGCCTGCCACACGGAACTCGCCGGAGTCGAGCAGTACCCTCACCGCAAGGGACTGGCCCGGGTCGCCTGCACCGATTGCCACGACGACGAGGACGGGCCGATCCAGGCCTACCGCGACTCGACCCACGGACTGCGGGCCAGCGAGGGCGACAAGCTCGCCCCGCTGTGCCAGGACTGCCACGGCGACCACTACGTGCTGCGGCTCAAGCACCCCGAGTCCTCGATCTCGCCCTTCAACGTGCCCGGCATGTGCGCCCAATGCCACGCCGAGGGTGCCGCCGTGGAGCGCACCCACGACATTCCCGAGCAGCAGGTCTTCGAGCGCTACAAGGACAGCATCCACGGCGAGGGACTCTACAAGCAGGGCCTGACGGTCACGGCGGTCTGCACGAGCTGCCACACCGGCCACAACGTGCGACCCCACACCGATCCGAAGTCCACGATCCACAAGGACAACGTGGTCAAGACCTGCATGCGCTGCCACGGCCGCATCGAGGAGGTGCACCGCAAGGTGATCGGCGGCCAACTCTGGGAGCAGCAGGGTGTCGTGCCCCTGTGCGTCGAATGCCACTCGCCCCACGAGGTGCGCAAGGTGTTCTACGACACCAACCTGGCCAATGCGGATTGCATGCGCTGCCACGGGATCGAGGTCCAGGCGAGTTCCGACGGCCGTTCCTTGAAGGTCGACGAAAGCGAGCACAGCAGCTCGATCCACGGCCGCAAAGGCGTGTCCTGCGCCCAGTGCCACGCGGGTGCCTCGCCGTCCCTGGAACGCTCCTGCTCGACCATCACCAGCAAGGTGGACTGCTCGGTGTGCCACGAGGGACAGGTGAGCGACTACCGGCGCGGCGTCCACGGCAGCCTGCACGCAAAAGGCGACACCAATGCGCCCGTCTGCGTGGATTGCCACGGCACGCACAGGATCCTGGAGCACCTGGCGGCGGACGACGCCTCCCCGGCCATCAAGGAGCTGGTGCGTGGTTCTCCGACCTTCAGCCGCAACGTGCCCGAGCTGTGCGCGCGCTGTCACCAGGAGGGTGCCGCCGCCGCTCGGCGCTATCTCGGTCCCGAGACCGACGTGATCAACAAGTACTCCAACAGCATCCACGGCCAGGGGTTGACCCAAAGCGGGCTCGTGGTGACCGCCACCTGCACCGATTGCCACACGGCCCACAAGGAGCTGCCGGCGAGCGACCCGGAGTCCACCGTGCACGCGGGCAACATCGCCGCCACCTGCGGCCGTTGCCACGACGGGATCTACGAGCAGTTCCGCCAGAGCGTGCACTCCAAGGACGGGAACCAGGATTACGTGCAACTGCGCGACATGCCGCCGCTGCCCGACTGCAACGATTGCCACTCGTCGCACACGATGACGCGCACGGACGAGTCGGCTTTCAAGCTCGGCATCATGGACCAGTGCGGCAAGTGCCACGCCGAGATCACCGAAACGTACTTCGAGACCTACCACGGCAAGGCCTCGGCCCTGGGGGACATCGCCAAGGCGAAGTGCTACGACTGCCACGGCGCCCACGACATCCTGCCGCCCGACGATCCCGCCTCGCACCTCTCCCACGACAACATCGTGGGCACCTGCGGCAAGTGCCACGAGGGTTCGCACCGGCAGTTCGCGGGCTACCTGACCCACGCCACGCACCACGACAAGGACAAGTACCCGGCCCTCTACTGGGCCTTCTGGGGCATGACCTCGCTCCTGGTGGGCACCTTTGCCTTCTTCGGACTGCACACCGTGGTGTGGCTGCCGCGCTCCTGGAAGCTGCGCGACGCCTACCGCAAGCACGTGGCGGCGAACGGCGATCAGTCCAAGCAGTTCCGGCGCTTCACTCCCTACCAGCGCGCGACGCACCTGACGGTGATCCTCTCCTTCTTCGGGCTGGCGATCACCGGGATGATGCTCAAGTTCTCCTACACCGATTGGGCCCACACCCTGGCGCGCTTCCTCGGCGGCATCGAGGGCGCGGGCTGGATCCACCGCGTCTGCGCGGTGGCCACGTTCGGCTACATGGCGGCGCACCTCGTGGACGTGGCGCGGCGCTGGCGGGCCACCCACAAATCCGCCAAGGAGTTCTTCCTCGGTCCCGACTCGCTGGTTCCCAAGCCCTCGGACGTCACCGAGTTCGTGGCCACGATGAAGTGGTTCATGGGTCGCGGTCCGTCGCCGCGCTACGGCCGCTGGACCTACTGGGAGAAGTTCGACTACCTGGCCGTGTTCTGGGGCGTGGTCGTGATCGGCAGCACGGGCCTGTGCCTGTGGTTCCCGGTGGCCTTCACGCACTTCCTGCCGGGCTGGGCGATCAACGTGGCGACGATCATCCACAGCGACGAGGCGCTGCTCGCCACGGGCTTTATCTTCACGATCCACTTCTTCAACACGCACTTCCGGCCGGAGAAATTCCCCATGGACCCGGTGATCTTCACCGGCAGCATGTCGCTGAAGGAGCTGGAGCACGACCGGCCGGAGCTCTACGCGCGCCTGGTGGCCGAGGGGCAACTGGAGCAACATCTGGTGGACCCGCCCTCGCCCCTGCTCTCGCGGGCCGCGCGCGTGTTCGGCATGACGGCGCTGGTGGTGGGGTTCACGGTCATCGCCTTGATCGTCTACGCCATGGTCTGGGCCTACCGCTGAGCGGGTTCGCTTCCCGGCGCGCTATCCTGGCAGCACCCGCCGAGGAGCACCCATGCACTTGCGTTCGTACCTGTTGATCGCCTGCCTGCTTGCCGCGTTGCTCGCAGCCGGGACGCTGGGCTTCCAGGCCCCGCGCGCCGCCGACCAGCAGGCGGCCGAGCAGACGGTCACGCCCCAGCGCGAGCCGCCCACCCGGCCGCCCACCCGGCCGCAAGGGGGGCCCTTCGGCCTGTCGCTGATGGCCACCCCCGACGGCAAGCCCGCGGACGCCCTGCACTTCGCCACCTCCGAGGACTGCAGCGCCTGCCACGCGCGTCACGTGGAGGAGTTCGACGGCTCCCTCCACTCCTTCTCGCACCACGATCCGCTCTATCGGGCCTTCGCCGAGCTGGCGCGCAAGGAGGCCGGCGAGCAGGTCTATGCCTACTGCTCGGGCTGCCACGCGCCCGCCGCGGTGGTGTCGGGCCTCGTGCCCGGAACGCCCGAGGCCGAGTTGCCCGACAACGTGAAGGCCGGCGTGCAGTGCGACATCTGCCATCAGGTGCGCGAGCTCAACGGCGCCGCCGGCCCTTGGGGCGAGCCGGGCAACGGCTCCCTGACCCTGGAGCCGGGCAAGGCCAAGGCCTCGATTCGCCCGGAGATCAAGTCGAACCTGTTCCACACCGCGCGCCGCGCCGATTTTCTGGAGAGCTCCGAGTTCTGCGCCTCCTGCCACACGGTGATCCACCCGTTCAACGGCCTGCGCATCGAGCACACCTACGACGAGTGGAAGAAGAGCGTCTACGCCGAGAAGGGCATCCAGTGCCAGGACTGCCACATGCGCACCGTGGAGGATGCCGTGCGCGTGGCCCAGACGCTCGAGCCCGTGACCGTGATGGGCAAGACCTCCGAGCTCAGCGGCACCCAGCGCGAAATCAGCCCGCACACCTTCGTGGGCGGCAACATCGAGGCGGGGCGCCTCACCGGCAGCGAGGCCCACGGGCAGATGGCCGAGGCGCGGCTCAAGAGCGCGGCCGTGATCGCCGTGGAGTCGGTCGAGCGCGCGGCGGACGGTCGTGAGCTCTCCTTCACCGTCGCCGTGACCAACGTCGGCGCCGGCCATTCCCTGCCCACCAGCCTGACGGAACTGCGGGAAATGTGGCTGCACGTGCGTGTCAGCGACCCCCAGGGGGGCCTGGTGTTCGAAAGTGGAGCGCTGGATGGCCACGGAGAGCTGTCGAAGGGCACTGTGCGTTTCGGTTCCGTGCTCCACGACGCGGGGGGCAAGCCCACCTTCAAGCCCTGGGAGGGCGTGTCCTTCGGCAAGAAGCGCCTGATCCCGGCCAAGGGCACGGAGCGCGAGCGCTTCACGGCCGCGCTCGCCGCCGCCGCGCCGGGAGCGCTCAGCATCGAAGCGCGCCTGTGTTACCGCATTGCCGCTCCGCACGTCGTGAAGGCCGTGATGGGCGAGCAGGCCTTCGAGCCCAGGATCGTGGAGATGGCGAGCGCGCGCGCGAGCGTGCCCTGACCGACACGCCGCCCGGGACACGCCCGGGACACGTCGCCGGGGCGAGGCTAGAATCCCCGCCGCGCACACGAACCAGGGCACGGCTCGGCGCAGCGACCACGATGCAGGATTTTGAACAACTGGGCTCCTTCTACCTGGGGCGGGAATACGACCTGGCCGCGAAGCGCGGCGATCCCACCTCGCTCGTGCTCTACGACTCGAAGGACCTGGTCACCCACGCCGTCTGCGTGGGCATGACCGGCTCGGGCAAGACCGGCCTGTGCCTCACGCTGCTGGAGGAAGCGGCCATCGACGGCATCCCGGCAATCGTGATCGATCCCAAGGGCGATCTGTCCAACCTGCTGCTCACCTTCCCCGACCTCGCTCCCGCCGACTTCGAACCCTGGGTCAACGCCCAGGACGCGGCCAAGCGCGGGCTCTCCGCGGCCCAGTTCGCCGAACAACAGGCGGCCCTGTGGCGGGAGGGGCTCGCCGCCTGGGGCCAGGACGGCGCGCGCATCCAGAAGCTGCGCCAGGCCGCGGATTTTCGCATCTACACGCCGGGTTCCAACGCGGGCGTCGGCGTGTCGATCCTGGAGTCGCTGCGAGCCCCGGGGGCGGAACTGATCGAGGACTCGGAGCTGTACCGCGAGCGCATCGCCTCCACGGCCACGAGCCTTCTGTGCCTCCTGGGCATCGACGCCGATCCGATCCAGAGCCGCGAGCACATTCTGCTTTCGACCCTCTTCGCCCGCGCCTGGTCCGCGGGAGAGGACCTGGATCTGGGGCTCTTGATCCGTCAGATCCAGGAGCCGCCCGTGGCGCGCGTGGGCGTGCTCGATCTGGAGTCGTTCTATCCGGCCAAGGAGCGCTTCGCGCTGGCCATGCGGCTCAACAACCTGCTGGCCGCCCCGGGGTTCGCGGCCTGGATGGAGGGCGAGCCCCTGGACATCGACGCGATCCTGCACACGCCCGCGGGCAAGCCGCGCGTCGCGATCTTCTCCATCGCGCACCTGTCGGATCCCGAGCGCATGTTCTTCGTCTCGCTGCTCTTGAACCAGATGCTCGCCTGGACGCGGGCCCAGGCGGGCACGTCGAGCCTGCGGGCCCTGCTCTACATGGACGAGATCGCGGGCTACTTCCCGCCCACGGCCGAGCCGCCCTCGAAACGGCCGCTGCTGCTGTTGATGAAGCAGGCGCGAGCCTTCGGCGTCGGCGTCGTGCTGGCCACGCAGAATCCCGTGGATCTCGACTACAAAGGCCTGTCGAACGCGGGCACGTGGTTCATCGGGCGGCTGCAGACCGAGCGCGACAAGGCGCGCGTGCTCGACGGACTGGAGGGAGCCGCGGCCACGAGCGCCGCGGGCTTCGACCGCCAGGCGGTCGACTCCATGCTCTCGCAGCTCACCAATCGGGTCTTCTACGTCAACAACGTGCACGAGGACCGGCCCCGGATCCTCGAGGTGCGCTGGGCGATGTCGTACCTGCGGGGCCCCCTGACCCGCGCGGAGATCAAGCGCCTGGGCGAGGCCGGGGGCAGGACGGCCCCGCCCACGGCGAAGGGGCCCGTGGTCTGCGCTCCACCGGGGGCTTCCGCCGCCGGGAGCCCGCCTGCCGGCTCCACGGCAGCGCCCGTCGCCGCGCCGGGCGTTCCCGCCGCGCAGGCCGCGCCCACGACGGCCGCCTCCGCCGCGGTCTCCACCTCCGGAGGCACTCCGCCGGTGCTTCCGCCGAGCATTCAGCAGGTGTTCCTGCCGGTGAGCGGAGGCCTGCAGCAAGGCTGGACGTTGGTCTATGCGCCGATGCTCTTCGGCAGCGCCAAGCTGTACTTCGCGGACAAGAAGCTCGGCGTGGAACAGGAGCTCGCGCTGCACACCCTGACGCCCTTGTCCTCGGGACTGGTGGCGGTGGACTTCGAAGCCTCCGAGGAGGTCGAACTGGACCTGGAGGACGTGGAGAGCACGCCGCGCCCCGCGGCCCGCTTCGACGTCCTGGCCGCCGAGGCCTGCAAGGCGAAGTCCTACGACGCGTGGCGCAAGCAGTTCGTGGACTCCGCGTACCGCACCTCGAAGCTCGTGCTGCATCGCTGCCAAAGCCTGGACGAGGTCTCGAAACCCGGGGAGAACGAGCGTGAATTCCGCCTGCGCCTGTTGCAGATCGCCCGCGAGCGACGCGACGCGCGCGCGGAGAAGCTGCGCCAGAAGTACAGCTCGCGCTTCGTGACCCTGGACGAGCGCATTCGCCGGGCCGAGCAGGCCCACGACGTGCAGAAGGAACAGGCCCGGGACGCGAAGCTGTCCGGAGCCCTGTCGCTCGGGGGCGCGATCCTGGGCGCCTTCTTCGGCAGCAAGCGCTCGGTGGTCGGCAAGGCCTCGACCGCGGCCCGCGGAGCGAGCCGCAGCGCCCGCGAGTCCTCCGACGTGGAGCGAGCCGCCGAGACCGTGGAGGCCCTGCGCCGGCAGCGGGCGGACCTGGAGGCCGAGGCCCAGGCCGAATTGGCCTCCGCCGACCCGCGCGTCGATCCCGCCAGCGAGCCCCTGGAGCCCGTCGAGGTGGGCCTGAAGAAGACCAACGTGACCGTGCGGGCCTTCGCCCTGGCCTGGGTCCCCCTCTGGCAGGCCCCGGACGGCTCGCGCACGCCGGCCTGGAAGTAGCCGAGTCTGACGAGACGCCCCCCTGGAGCCTTGGGGCTGCCCGGGCCCCGGCCTTCCCCGGCCGTCCAGTGCTGGGCCGCGGCAACGCGGGCGCCGAGGTTTCAGAGTCGCGACGCGACCCTGCTTTCGACCACGCGGTCCCGACCCCCGGGGGGGCGACTGCCTCAGCCTCTGCCGGCTGAGGACCGATTCCCGCGGATTTCGTGAAGACCGCGTCGGGTGGATTGCGTGTTGGAGGCTGAGCGCGCCGGGCGCAACGGCTCCTCGTCCGGGGCAGCTCCGCCGGGCCCAACCTCCACCCCAAGATCCCTGCGTGCGATCGCAACCCGCCAGCCAGCCACCGGATCGATCCGCGATTGGCATGCCCAGGACGACGAGCGGCTCCGGTCCGGCCACTGGGTCCCGAGCGACACGCAGCATGCGCGAGCGCATCCTCCAGACTCTCTGGTTCGAGGGAATCGGACTCGTGATCATCAGCCCGATCTTCGCGCTCCTGGCGGGGGAGCGCGCCGGCCCATCCGCAGCCGTGCTGGCGCTGCTCTCGATTGCCGTGATGACGTGGTCGGCGCTCTACAACAGCGTCTTTGACAGCGTCGAGCTGAGGGTGACGAACCGTCCGGCCAGTGCCCGCCCCCACGGACTGCGCCTGGTCCACGCCTTCGGCAACGAAGCGACGGCGCTGTTCGTGACCTGGCCGTTGATCGTCGCGCTGACGGGGCTCAATGGGTTCGAGGCGTTGGCCGCCGAGCTCGGGCTCACGCTGGCCTACGCCGTGTACGGATATGTCTTCCACTTGGTCTTCGACTTGCTGCGGCCTGTGGGCAGCCCTGTCGTGCGCGAATTCCGGACGGCCGAAGGCCTCCAGGGCGAGGCGACCTAAGTGGATCGGAGAGGGCCAGGAGGTGCGCGACGCGGGAGGCCGGCGCCGACCTCCGCCGCGCGGAGGCAGATTCCATCCGGCGGGCCCCCTCAAGCGGGCGGTCCTCGCGGACTCCCACGACGCGAGGCCACCGGCGCGTCGCAACCGACTTCCCTCGACCCGGAAAGCGGGCTTCCGGGGGGGCGCTCGCGGCGCGAGCCCCATGCCGCTCGGACACCAAGCCCTCGGCGGGACCGGGGAATCGGTTCCACCCACGAAGTCACCGCCGCCCCCTGCGCCTTGAGGCTATCCTGGCGGCGTCGGGGGGGCTGGGACCCCGGATCCGCGTGGGAAGACACGCGAGCCATGCAAATCGATGTCGGGCACACAACGAATCTCCTGCGGCGCTTCGCCGCCGGCGACAGCCAGGCACAGGAGCCGTTGTACACGGCCGTGTGCGCGGAACTGCGCCGCGTTGCCGGTGGTCTGATGAAGGAGACCCCGCCGGGGCACACCTTGCAGCCGACAGCGCTGGTTCACGAGGCCTGGATTCGACTCATTGGCCAGGCCGAGCGGACGTTCGTGAATCGCCAGCACTTTCTGTGCGTGGCCTCCAAGGCCATGCGCTCAGTGCTGGTCGACCACGTGCGGGCCAAACGCGCGATGAAGCGCGGCGGCGAGCACGTGCGCGTGGACCTCGACGAGGCCGTCGCCTATCTCGAAGCCGGAGAGACCGATCTGCTCGACCTCGAGCAAGCGCTGACAGAGCTCGAGCAGGACGACCCCGAGCTCGCGCGCGTGGTCGAGCTGCATTTCTTCGGGGGCTTGTCCCAGTCCGAAGTCAGCGAGGTACTCGGGGTGTCACTTTCGACGGTCGAGCGGTCTTGGCGCATCGCGCGAGCGCGCTTGCATCGCCGCATGGCGGGAGAGGCCGGACCCTCGTGACTCAATGGACCAGGATTCGCGCAGCACTGGACGAACTGCTGCTGTTGCCCGAGGGGGAACGCCTGATTCGCCTGCACGAGGTCGAGCAGCGGGACCCTGAACTCGGCCGGGAACTGGCAACGCTTCTGGCCCACGATCAGGCGGCCGAGCAGGCCAAGGGCTTTCTTGCCCCCGCGGCCTCGAACGAGCCGTCCCGCAGCATGCCTCCGCGTCGACCGGGCAGCGCCTTCAAGGGGCTCGCCGGCCTCGGACTCCTGAACCTCGACGCGGGCACGCAGGACACGGGTCGCCGCATCGGCCCGTACGAAGTCGTGCGCGAGTTGGGCCGAGGGGGAATGGGCATCGTTTACCTGGCCCGACGGGCCGACGGAGCCTTCGAGCGGCGCGTGGCGCTCAAGATCATTCAACGCGAGTTCACCGACGATCGCCTGCTCGAGCGCTTCCGTCGCGAGCGGCAGGTGCTCGCCAACCTCGAACACCCCGGCATCGCGCGCCTGATCGAAGGCGGCACGACAGAGGCCGAAACACCCTACCTGGTGATGGAATACGTCGAAGGCGTGCCCATCGACGCCTACTGCGACGCGGAGCGGCTGAGCGTGCGGGCCCGCACCGTGCTCTTCCTCGCCGTTTGCGACGCGGTGCAGCACGCCCACGAACACCTGATCGTCCACCGCGACTTGAAGCCGCGCAACATCCTGGTCACTACGTCGGGTGAACCCAAGCTCCTGGACTTCGGCATCGCCAAGGTCCTCGATCCCGAGAAGACCTCCGCCGCGCCCGAGGTGACCACGGGGGTGATGCAGTTCATGACGCCCGCCTACGCGAGCCCCGAGCAGGTCGCCGGGCGGCCGATCACGACGGCGACCGACGTCTACTCGCTGGGCGTCGTCCTGTATCAGTTGCTCACGGGCGTGCTTCCCTACAAGGTGGACACGACCCACGCGCTCGAGATCGAGCGCATCGTGACCGGCACGGAGGCTCAGCGGCCAAGCAGTTCGCTGCAACCGATCGATGAAGAGGTCGAGGCACGCGCGCGGGCGCGAACCAGCACGGCCCGTGGGTTGATTCGAGAACTCAGCGGAGATCTGGACCGAGTGGTCTTGAAGGCTCTGCGCAAGGAGCCGCGGCAGCGCTATGCCTCCGTGGAGAAGCTGGCCGACGACCTGCGCCGCTACCTGGCGGGATTGGACGTCAGTGCCCGGGCGGACACGTTCCTCTATCGCAGTTCCAAGTTCGTGCGCCGCCATCGCGGCGCCGTGGCCGCGGCTGGAATCGTCCTGCTCGCGCTGGTGAGCGGCCTGGCGATCAGCAGGATTCAGTACCGCAAGGCGGAACGGGCCGAACAGGTCGAGCGCGACCTGCGACGACTGGCGGAAGAGCGGCTCAAGGAGGGGGAACGGCTCGCGCGTGAGCTGGGGGTCGAGCGAGAAGCCGCGCAAACACGACTCGTCGAACTCGAGCGGCTCAACGGTGCCTTGACAACCGAACGTGCGCTGGCCGAGCGTCACTTCAAGGATGTGCATGCCTTCGCGACCAAGTTGATCTTCGACCTGCACGGGGCGCTCTATCCGTTGGAGGGGACGACTCAAGCGCTCAAGCTCGTGGTCGACCTGGGCATCCAGTACCTGGACAAGCTGGCGGCCGAAGTTGGCGACGACCGCGGCCTGAAGCGGGAGTTGGCTCACGCGTACATGCGCTTGTCGGGGGTTCAGGGCGCGGCTGGTCCGGCCAATCTGGGCCATCTGGAGGCGGCCCTCAGCAGCGCGGAGAAGGCGCTGGGACTCGCCGAGTCCCTTTTCCGGGAGGCGCCGGAAGAACGCGGAAACAGGTACACGCTGGCCTTGACCTTGGTCGGGCGCGCCAACCTCCTGCAATCCGCCGGACAGGTGGACGTCGCCCTGGCCGAGCTGCGTCGAGCGGTCGAGGTCAGCGACGCCTTCGCCGAGGACCCCAGTGCGAATCTCGGCCAGATGTACGTTGCCTATTCCTGCCGGGCCCAAATCGCCGTCTTGCTGCAGCCCCGCGATTCCTTGGAGCAGACCCTGGAGCGGCAACTGAATTGCGAGGCGTTGCTGCAGCGGATCGCGGAACGCCACCCGCAATCACCGCATGGGCCGGAGTTGGAGTTGGTGCGCGTGATGATCGCCGGCATCGAGCACGCGCTCGGGAGGAAGGACGCCGCCCTGGAGCGTGTCGATCGGGCGCTCGCCAGCCTGGAAGCAATGGCGGAGGGGAGGCCGCTGGACTACGGCATAGCCCGCAAGCTGCGCTATGCGCGGCTGCAGCTTTCCCAGATGCTGGGCGATTCAGGCGAGTTTTCTCGGGCATACGAGCTGCTGGAGTCCAATGGCCGGGAGCTCGAGGCGCTGGCCCTCCTGGACCCAGCGGATTTCCAGACAAGTCAGGATCAGGTCGACCTCGCGCGAGATCAGCTGCGAATGCTCGCCCTCCAACGAAACTGGAGGGAGTCCGTTGCGGTTGCCGAGGGGCGGCTGCAGTTGGCCCGTGCGCTGGTGCGCGATCAGCCCTTGCAGGCATCGGCCGGCATTGCACTGGCGGAAATGCTGCGTCATCTCGGCGTTGCCGAAGGACAGCTGGGCATGCTGTTGGAGGCCGGTCAGAGCCTGGCCGAAGGGCGCGACATCCTGGAAGGCCTGCTGCAGCGGGAACCGAGCCATCTGGAAGCGCGGGGCGATCTGGTGCGCACACGCTTGGAACTCGCGCGCGCGCACCGTGCCGCCGGGTTGACGACAGGGGCTTTGCCCGAATCGGCCCGTCGTAGTCTGGACATCGCCATCGGGCTGTTCGAGCACGCGCTGGCGGAGATGGACGAGTTGGAGCAGGAAGGCGTCCGGGGACTGAACCTCGATCCCGAACCCCTGCGGGTCGAACTGGGGGCCTGCCGGTCGGCGCTCGCCGCGATCCTGGGTGGCTAGACACTGAATTCGCCCTCGGCGGCTGGGGGGGCGTGGGGTAACTCGTGAAGGGCCGTCTCTGCCGAACGCGCGTGCACGGCCGCGACCCCCGTCAGGTGCGCCATCCCCGTCGGTCGTTGCCAGTTCCTGGCGACCCGCCCGGCGCGCCTCCGTCTTGATTTCGGTCGGCTGACGGACGCCCATGGGCCTGGCCAGGGGAGAGGCGCTTGCCCGGGACGGTGACCGGCCATGGGAGCCTCCCCTGGGCGCGCGGCACGCGGTGCTTGCGCCGAAGTCGGGACGCGTCGAAAGCGGGATTCGAGACCCTGCTCACCCCGCGAGTTCGCCGCGGGGGCTGGGGGAGCGTTCCGCCCCTGGGGAGACCACGGCACTTTCCAGAGAAGCGTGAAGGCTCCCGCGAGGCGTTTGCGTGATGGGGGTTCAAGCCCGTTCCCCTCAACTCAACTTCAGGAACTCGTCATGCAAGTTCATCGCTCGGCATTCTCGCTTCCCGCCCTGATCCTGGCCGGACTGGCGGTTGCTCCCCACGCTGTCGCTCAAGTGCAGACCGGACTCGGCGGCGCGCCGTATGCCAGCTTCAATGGCCTCGGAGCCGACTTCGTCCAGGCTTCCGCCACCACGCGCACCAACGGCTCCGTCAATCCCACGCAGGTTTCTCCCTTCGCACTCGTCATGCCGGCCCTGCCTGCCGGCGCGGTCGAACTCAGGAGCTATGCCTCGTGGAACTACCTGCTCGACGGTGTCAGCCCGCCGACGGATACGATCGGCATCAACGGCCTGCTCGTGCAAGGGACGCGCATCGGCGGCGGCATGCCCGATCTCACCTGGGGCAAGGACGAGGTCGTGTCCTATCTGGCGGATGTCACCGGGATGTTGGTTCACGGCGGGCCGAACGATGTCGCCAGCGCCTGTGACAAGGTCTTGGGCTTGGATCCGGCCGCCTTTGGCGAGGGAATCACCCTGCTGAGCGTGTACACGGACAGCACCAAGCAGCCTCGCTCCGTCGACGTCTGGACCGGCTACACGTCAACGTCCTCGGCAGTCACGGGCGAAGCGCGAGCCGACCTCCTGCTGTCCCAGCCCTACTTCAGCGGGGCCGCGCACTTCTTCGTCAACGCCCTCGACGGCCAGTTCAACGCCGGGGACGAGTTCTCCATCAATGGCACGTCGGTTGGAGGACTGATCACCGGCACGGTCGGCGCGCTGAATGCCTGGCGCGGCTTGGCGGGGCCCTTGGCCGTTAGCAACCTCTACGACTTCGCCGAGGACGACATTTCCGGTTGGATGGTCGTCGGTGACACGAGTGTCCGCGTCCGCAGTGTGCCGGTTTTCGACACGATCGCTCATTCCCTCGCGGCGATCTCCTTGCGGGTCGACTGTGGAGGGGTGGCGACGTACTGTACTGCCAAGCCGAACTCACTGGGCTGCCTGCCGACGATCCGGGCGTCAGGATTCCCAAGCGCGACCGAGGCCGTGGGTTTTGAAGTGAGCTGCACGAACGCCCGCAACGGCAAGCCTGGGCTCTTGATGTACAGCGTGAGCGGGCCGGATGCACAGCCGTTCAGCGGCGGTACCCTGTGCCTCGCGACACCGATCCGGCGCACGCCGGGGCAGAACTCAGGCGGCAATCCGGCACCGTTCAACGACTGCAGCGGCGTCCTCAGGCTCGACATGAACACCTTCGGCCGCGGATTGCTGGGTAGCAATCCGCTTCCCGCGCTCAGCGTCGTGGGCACGGTGGTCCACTGTCAATGGTGGGGTCGGGACCAAGGGTTCCCGGCGCCGAACAACACGATGCTCTCGGGCGGATTGCGCTACACGATTTGCCCCTGAGCGGAGTCTTGAAGCCGCGCCGCCCGTTGGAACTTGGCAACGCGGCGAAGGCAGGGCTGACCGTCAGAGGACTCCCCGATGGTCAGCCCGGACGCCCGTGATGGACCGCTCTCCCTGGGGCGACTGCCCGCCGGGCTCACTCACGACCTTCAGGCCTCTGCCGCCCGGCGCGGAGGGGCGCGGAGGACGACGGCCGCGCAGTTCGAGCCGCCGGGCGGACGTGGCGTTCACTCCTCGCGGGTCGAGGAGGATCTCACCGGGGGCGGGCCCTTGTGGGCCGCCGCACGCACCCACGCGGATCGAGCACGCCAGGGCGCTCGCCCTCGTGTCCCAGGCGTTGCCCCGCGGATGCGGTTCGCGGTGGCCCTGCCCAAGGGAGGACGGCCTCCTGCGTAAATTTCCCGGCACCCCTTGCGTAACTAGGGGAGCGGGCTAGGCTAGACCCCTAGGACGACTAGGGGAACAGCCATGGCCGACGAACGCTTCCAGATCCTGCCCGGGACCCTCGAACTGCTGGTGCTGCGCGTGCTCTTGCGCGGGGAGTTGCACGGCTACGGAATCGCGCAGGCGATCCAGCAGCGCTCCAAGGACGTGCTGCAGGTGGAAGAGGGCTCGCTCTACCCCGCCCTGCACCGCATGGAGAAGCGCGGCCTTCTGGAAGCCACCTGGGGCCTGTCCGAGGCCAATCGGCGCGCCAAGTACTACGGCCTGACGCGCAAGGGCCGCGGCGAGTACGCTGCCCAGTCGCAGGGCTGGGAGCGCATGACCGACGCGGTGGCCAACGTCCTGCGCGCGGGAGCGCCGTCCTGAGGCCATGGGCCTTGCGGGACGCATCCTCGGCGGGTGGGGCGGCGCGCCGACGCCGGGCGAGGGAGATCTCGCCCGGGACATCGACCAGGAGCTCGCCTTCCATCTGGAAGCCCGCGAGCAGGAGCTCGTCCAGTCTGGACTTTCTCCGGAACAGGCGCGGGCGGAGGCCCTGCGCCGCTTCGGAAGCCTGGAACACATCCGCGCCGAGTGTCGGCGCATCCAATCGGGAGGCAGGATCATGCTGCAGAAAATCACGCTGGTGGCCCTCGTGGCGCTCGTTTCCGTGCTGGCGCTCTTCAGTTACCAGCTCGTCGTGTCCCAACACGCCGCCCAGCGGGAGCTCGAGGCCATGCGAGCCCAGGTTCAGCTGCTGATGGAGCGGACCGAGCGGGCCGCGACCGTGAATCAGGCAGAGCAGAACCGCATCCTGCTGCCGGGTGGCGAGGCTCCGGTGCTCGGGCAGCTTCCCCTGATTTCCCGCTACTTCGCGGGGCAACAACGGGAGCCGGACTACTCGGAGGAGGCGACACCCACCGAGACGTGGCTCTCCCGCTTCTCCGTCACGGGTTCGGCGGACACCCAAGCGGCCCTGGGGCAGGTCGAGTCCTGGGCAACCTCCCTGGCCCAGCGCTGCACGCCGGAGCGCCGCATGGCCGTGGCCAACGAGTTGTGGCGGAAGTGGACGCCAGCGACGCGACTGGCCGTCCTGGGGGCCTTCGTCGACGGCAACAGCGAGGCCGCTGCCCGCGAAGCCGTGCACCTGGCCGCCATGGACTCCGACGAGACCGTCGCCGCCCGCGGCTTCGAGCTGTTGCGCGAGCTGACGTTCATGGATTTCGATCGCGAATCGCGCATCGCCTACATGGTTTGGTACGAGGCCAACAAGGAGAAGGACCTGTCCGAGATCACCGCCGAGCGGGCGCCGCTGCTGGTGGCCGCACTGTCCAGTGCCGAGGACTGGGACGAGACTTGCGCCCGGTACTCGCGCCTCTGGCTGCACAGGAACCTGCCGGCGGTCCACTCGGTGCCGGAGCACCTGCGCGCGGCGGGGGCCTTGAACCTCGTGCAGAAGTGGGCTCGCAGCGACGACCCGCGCGCGCGCCAGGCGGCGGTGCAGTGGCTCGGCGTGCTCGAGATCGACGAGGTGACGGCGCGCGTCTTGATGCTCCCGCTCTTGTCGGACACGCGACCGCGCGCGCCGGGCTTCCTGGCGGCTGCCTGCGAGAGCCTGCGCTCCATGGAGGCTTCGTGGACCTGGGAGCCGCTGCTGGCCGAACTCGGCCGCGTGCTGGGGGAGCCCGAGATCGACCGCGATGCGCTGACCGTCGTCGCCCGGGCCCTGTCCGAGCAACCGAGCGATCGCACGCTGCCCGTGGTCCTGGCCTGGATCCTCGAGGTCGATTCGCCCACGGCCTGCGAGATCCTGGGTCGCGAGACGCTGCCCAGCCTGACCGGGGTCGATTACGACGCCTTCCACGACGCCACCTGGTGGTCCAACTGGTGGAGCATCAACGGTGCCGAGTGGGGACTGCGCGCCGACACCGCGAACGGCCTGCCCGAAGTCGGTCGTTGACCGGCACGACGCTTGGGGCTCCGCGGACGCGCGGACTCTGAACCGCGCCGAGCCGCCGAGTCGGTGGCATCCGTGGAAGCGCGCTTGGAGTGCGTTCGAGAGGCCCGAGCCCGTGCCGTCGGGGTGCTGGGAATCGCGGAACCCGACCTGGAAGTCGCGCGTCGAGGCGCAGCATGTCCGGGACTCCTGGGGGCCAGGGGGATGGGCGGGGGCTGGCCGAGCCAGGGGCCCTGCCGGCCCAAAGCATCCCGGGCCACGCGGCTTCTGCTCTGGCCATCGCGGGAAAACGGGTCCGCGCCGGGCAGTGGGGGGGCTTCCGGCCGGGAAAACCCGCAAAAAACCCCGGCCGAGCACCGTGCGCCGCAGCGGATCAGCCCGTGCAGGGCCCGCGGCCGCGCCAAGACGGCTCGAGGGTCGCCGGGAGGCGGGCCCTGGGAGGACGCTCCGAGGCCCTCCCGCTATGATCTTTGCCCCCCATCATGAAACTCAGCCACGACCTGCGCTTCGAAGACCTCTATCTGCGGGACGGCCTCGAGCGGGTCGACGCCGCGTTCCTGGGTTTCCTCGCCGAGGCCGACGGCCCCCTGCGCGAACGATTGGTTGCCGCCCGCGCGGCGCCCGAGACGCTCGATGCCCGCTCCGAGGCCGACCTGCTGGTAGAGCTTGCGCCGCACCTCGACGACTTCCTCGGCCATCTGTTCGGCATCGAGCAGGAGGTGCGCGCCCTCTCGGCCCGCCACGAGGGCCTGGCCCCGCTGTACACCGTCAAGCGCCAGTTCGTGCAGCGCCGCGCCGCCACCAAGGTCAAGCCCGAGGCGCTGGCGGGGTTCGACCCGGACCGCGCCGAGGCCGAGCTCCAGGCGCTGGCTCCCGGGATCGGCAAGCCGTTCACCGAGCTGGGCTTCGCCACCGCGGTGCACCACTGGCTCACGGACGAGGCCGCCCACGCGCGCGAGCTCGACCTGGCCCAGACCTACGCGGCCTGGGCGGCGACCACGGCCGCGGGCAAGGCGCGCCACCGGGCCGGCGTGCTGTTCCGGCTGCCCCAGAAGGTCGACATGCAGCGCCTCGTGCCGCTCGAGACCAGCCGCGAGGCTGGCTACGCCGCGCACACCATCGGCGGCCACCACCTGCGCCGTCGCGAGGGCTTCGCCCTCACCGACGCGGGCACGGACCTCGTCGGAGCCCTCGACCAGGCCAACTACTGCATCTGGTGCCACGAGCAGGGCAAGGACTCCTGCTCCAAGGGGCTGAAGGAGAAGGCGCCCGCCGTCGAGTACAAGAAGTCGGTCTTCGGCGTGCCGCTGGCGGGCTGCCCGCTGGAGGAGCGCATCTCCGAATTCCACCTGGTGAAGACGCGCGGCGAGGCCCTGGCGGCCCTGGCGCTGATCTGCATCGACAACCCCATGGTGGCGGCGACCGGTCACCGCATCTGCAACGACTGCATGAAGTCGTGCGTGTTCCAGAAGCAGGAGCCGGTCAACATCCCCCAGGCGGAGACGCGCACGTTGAAGGACGTGCTCGAACTGCCCTGGGGTTTCGAGATCTACTCGCTCTTGACGCGCTGGAATCCGCTCAGCCTGCGCCGGCCGCTGCCGCTGCCGCCCACCGGCCGCAAGGTGCTGGTGGTGGGCCTGGGGCCCGCGGGCTTCACCCTGGCGCACCACCTGATGAACGACGGTCATTCGATCGTCGGCATCGACGGCCTCAAGATCGAGCCCCTGCCCGCGGACGTGTCGGGCGTGGACGCGCGCGGAGCGCGCCAGGCGTTCCGTCCGATCCGCGACGTGAACGAGCTCTTCGAGTCGCTCGGCACGCGCGTCATGGCGGGGTTCGGCGGAGTCGCGGAGTACGGCATCACCGTGCGCTGGGACAAGAACTTCCTCAAGCTGATCCGGCTGCTGCTCGAGCGGCGCGCCGAGTTCTCCATGCTCGGCGGCGTGCGCTTCGGCGGCACCCTGACCCTGGAGGACGCCTGGGCCCTGGGCTTCGACCACGTCGCCGTGTGCGTCGGCGCGGGCAAGCCGACGGTGCTGGAAATCCCCAACGGCCTGGCGCGCGGCGTGCGCGCGGCATCGGACTTCCTGATGGCGCTGCAGCTCACCGGCGCCGCCAAGCCGGACTCGATCGCCAACATGCAATTGCGCCTCCCGGCCCTGGTGATCGGCGGGGGTCTGACCGCCGTCGACACGGCCACCGAGTCGCTGGCCTACTACGTGGTGCAGGTGGAGAAGTTCCTCGCGCGCTTCGAGATCCTGGCGGCCAAGGTGGGCGAGAAGGAAGTGCGCGCGGGCTGGGACGACCAGGAGCGCGAGATCGGCGAGGAATTCCTGGCCCACGCGCGCGCCATTCGCACCGAGCGGCAGGCCGCCGCGCGCGAAGGGCGCGAGCCGCGGGTGATCGAACTGCTGCAGGGCTGGGGCGGCGTCACGATCGCCTATCGTCGCGGCCTGATCGACAGCCCGTCCTACACGCTGAACCACGAGGAAGTGGAAAAGGCGCTGGAGGAGGGCATCGTCTTCGCCGAGGGGCTCTCGCCGTTGTCGGTCGACGTGGACAACTACGGTGCGGTCCGGGGCATGCGCTTCCAGCATGCGACGGGCGAAAAGTGGCTCGCCGCCCACACGATCTTCGTGGCGGCGGGCACGCAGCCCAACACGGTGCTGGCGCGCGAGGACTCCGCGCACTTCGTGCTCGACGGCAAGTACTTCGCGGCCTGTGACGAAAGCGGGGCACCGGCCAAGCCGCAGAAGTCGACTTCCAAGCCGGCCACGCCCCAGGTGCTGCTCTCCAGGCGCGCCGACGGCCGGTTCGTGAGCTACTTCGGCGACGTGCACCCGTCCTACTTCGGCAACGTGGTGAAGGCCATGGGCTCGGCCAAGCAGGGCTACCCCGTGGTCTCCCGCGTGCTGGCCAGGCGCGCGCCCGAGAGCCCCGAGACGCGCGAGAAGTTCTTCGCGCGCATGAGTGATCTGCTGCGCGCCACCGTCGAGCGCGTCGAGCGACTGACGCCCAACATCGTCGAGGTGGTGCTGCGCGCGCCGCTCGCCGCGCGGAACTTCGAGCCCGGCCAGTTCTATCGCCTGCAGAACTTCGAGACGCTCTCGCCGCTCGCCGCGGGCACGCGCATGCAGATGGAGGGCCTGGCCCTGACGGGCGCGTGGGTGGACAAGGACCGGGGCCTGGTCTCGACGATCGTGCTGGAGATGGGCGGCTCGTCGGACCTGTGCGCGATGCTCGAGAAGCACGAGCCGGTGATTCTGATGGGACCGACCGGCGCGCCGACGGAAATCGAACCCGGTGAGACCGTGGTGCTGTGCGGCGGGGGGCTCGGCAACGCCGTGCTGTTCTCCATCGGCCAGGCGTTCCGCGCCGCGGGATCGAAGGTGCTGTACTTCGCCGGCTACAAGCGCGTGGTCGACCGCTACAAGGTGGACGAGATCGAGAGCGCCGCCGACGTGGTGGTGTGGTGCTGCGACGAGCAACCCGGCTTCCAGCCGCGTCGGCCCCAGGACCGCACCTTCGTCGGCAACATCGTGATGGCCATGGAGAGCTACGCCAGCGGCCGCCTGGGCACGCCCAGCCTGCGCACCGAGGATGCCGACCGCATCATCGCCATCGGCTCCGACCGCATGATGGCCGCCGTGGCGCGCGCGCGTCACGACGTGCTCAAGGCGCACTTCAAGACGGCGCACGTGGCGATCGGCTCGATCAACTCGCCGATGCAGTGCATGATGAAGGAGATCTGCGCCCAGTGCCTGCAGCCCCACAAGGACCCGGTCACGGGCGAGACGTCGTGGGTGTTCTCCTGCTTCAACCAGGACCAGCCCCTGGACAAGGTGGACTTCGCGGCGCTGAACGAGCGGCTCAAGCAGAACTCGCTCTGCGAGAAGCTGACCGCCAAGTGGATCCGGCACTGCATGCCCGATCTCAAGCGGCAGCGCAAGCTGGTCTAGTCCTCCCAGGCGGCCGGGCTCGGGTCGAGCCCGGCCGCCGCACGCCGTCTGGCTCGGCTGCGGCGAGGGTCGAGTCCGGACCAGGACGCTACGCGGAGGGGAGCGTTGCGCGCGGCCGGGCATGCGCCAGGTTCAGAATGGTCCTGGGACCTCGCCTCGGCGTTGAGCTCGTGGGGGGGGTGCGAGCATCGAGGCCGGATCAAGTCTCGAGCAACTCTTCGCAAGGACGATCGCCACGGGTGTCGTCACGGCCGCACGCGCTCCCCACCGGTCGCAGCGGGGTTCGTGATCCTGCGGACAACTCTCGATCAAGCTCCTGGCGGTTTACCTGAGGAACATCGGGTCCTCATCGACCGGGGTGAACGTGCCCCGGCTGCGGCCAGCTTCCGCGTTGGAGGCGCACCGTCGGCCATCCTCAGGAGAACCTCATGCAACTCGTCCGCTCACTCACCCAGTCCAAGGTGGCGATCGCCGTCCTGGCGCTCGGGACCCCGGCCCTCTTGGTTTCCGCGATCGACGTGGCCTCGGGGTTCATCACCTCGATCCAGCCCTACGCCGTCCCGCTCACTTCGAGCTATGAGACCGTGCCGTTGCTCAGCGTGGCCGACCGCGTTCCGCGCACCGGACATCCCGGCGAGGAGTACCAGATGATCGGCATCCCCGACGGACTCGGCGCCCATCGCAACCTCGACGGCACGGTGACCGTGTACATGAGCCACGAGCTCACCAACACCACGATGTCGGCTCCCCGAATCTCGGGTCCTCGCAACCGCGGCGCGTTCGTGTCGAAGGTGCGGCTCGCCTGCGACGGCAGCGTGCTCTCGGCGGATCGCGCCTACGACACGGTCTACCTCGAGGACGTCCTCGTGGGGCCGGCGGCCGAGGAGACCAACACCACGCCGGGATTCGGGCGCTTCTGCTCGGGTTCGTTGGCCGGTTGGGCCGAGGGCTTCGATCGTCCGATCTACTTCGCCAACGAGGAGAGCGGCGCGCCGAACGTGTTCGACGGCTTGGGCGGCCTGGCGGTGGCGATCTTCGACGGCGAGGCCCACGGACTGCCGGGGCTCGGTCGTTTCCCCTGGGAGAACGCGCTGGTCCAGCGCAACTTCGGGCCTCGCACGGTGATCCTCGGCATGGAGGACGGCCCGTCGAGCCAAGACCCCGCGGCGGTCAACAGCCAGCTCTACATGTACGTCGGGACCAAGGACTACTCCCCTGGCGCCAGCGTGCTGGAGCGCAACGGGCTCGTCGGCGGAACGCTGTACGTGTTCCGCTCGCTCGACTCGGCGAGGAACAGCGAAGTCGCTTTCCAGAGCGGCTCGATCTACGGCCAGTGGGTCGCGATCCCGAACGCCGGTGCCCTGACCGAGGCGGGCCTCGAGGCTGCCGCCGACGCGGCCGGGGCGATGGTCTTCGCCCGGCCCGAGGACGGCGCCTTCAACCTGCGCAACAAGCACAACTACCTGTTCGTGACGACCGGCGGCGCGGCCGGAGCCAACGTGCTCGGCCGGGTCTACTCGCTCGACCTCAACTACGTGAACCCGGCGGGCATCGCGCGCCTCAGCGTCGCCGTCAACGCGGATCAGATCGTGGCCGCGGGGGGCGACACGGCCCTCAGCCCCGACAACATCGGCATCAGTCTGGGCCACCTGACGATCTGTGAGGACGGCACTACTGAATCGCGCGCGGTGATGACCTCCAAGGGCCGCGACGGCTCGATCTGGCGCTTCAACCTCTCGGGCTTCTCGGGAATCAAGTCGAACTCCGCCACGAGAATCGTCGAGCTCAATCCCCCGGGTCGCGACGGCGTGGCCGTGGGGGCCGGCGTGTGGGAGACGAGCGGCATCATCGACGCGACGTGGCTGTTCGGCCTCGACTCGTGGCTGTTCGATGTGCAGGCCCACGGCCCGACCGCCGCGCCGGCGCCGAACACCGTCGAGGACGGCCAGCTGATGCTCCTGCGCCGCAAGTAGTCGCCTGTTTCCCCGGCCGACCTCCGGTCAGCCGGCTGCCTTGAAGAGGGGCGGGTGGGGGATCCCCGCCCGCCCCGCTTCCATGGACGGGGCGCCGGTCGCGGTTCCCCAGTCGCCCGACCATCCCAGGGGGGGCCTGGTCGCGGACCCGCGGCGGGGGGGGCCGGGAGCCGGCCGGCCTGGGCAGGGGGGGGTACGCCCGACAGGATTCGAACCTGAGACCTTCTGCTCCGGAGGCAGACGCTCTATCCAGCTGAGCTACGGGCGCGTGGTTCCCCTACCCGGTGACCCAGGGGGGCCAGGCGGACCCCGGGGGGACCGGGGGGGCGGAGTATAGCCCAGCCCGGATCCGGGAGGACTCCCCGAGATCTTGGTTACCTGGACCATTTTCTCCGGCTAGGCATACCATAATCCCCAGCCCCGGCCTCCCCCCCGGGAAGCACTCCCGCGGCATCGGGAGTCGAACCGCACCATGAATCCACTTCGTCGAATGGACCCCACTGGAACCTCGACCGCGCACACGCGCGGAACGGTTGCGCTCGGATCCTGCGCGCTCGCTGCACTTCGTCCTCGGGGCCGCCACGGTCCGCGCGGTGGCCAAGGACGGGGGGCGGCTCGCACCATCGCGGGGGCCACGGCTCCGGAGTGCGGCCACGGTTCGGGTGCTCAACTGGACCAAGATGGGGACGGACTCGCCGACCTGCTCGAGCAGGGACAGCGCTCCAATGCGGAGCAGGTGGACACGGACGGCGACGGTTACAACGACGCGGAAGAACTCGCGCGCGGCAGCCTCCCGGGCATCTACGGCTCACAGCCCGAAACGAATCCCGAGGCCGATCTCGGCGCACGCGCGTACATGCGCGACGGCAAGCTGCACGTCTCCTTCGCCGTGTGGGTCCAAAACGGCGAATTGGGCGATTTGGCGCTGGAATTGGGCCTCGGACTCGGCCAGCGCGTGGTTCCTCTCGCGTACTCCATCTACGGAAGCAGCGTGAAGATCACCACCGTCCCCACGCACGAGGACGGTCAGCTGTTGATGGTGGTCGATGCCGTGTTGCCCTACAGCCCGCTGCAGCGCGCCGGAGCGATGTCCGTCTTCGGCCAGCTCAAGATCGGCAACGAGGTCCTGTGCGCGGACTCGGTGGACCTGATGCTGAGGAGCGGCATCCCCACCGAACTGATCAGTTCGGCGGAAGTTTCGCCAGCCGCCATGGAGCAACTGGGCCCGGGGTTGATCTACCGGCCCCTCGGCGGCACGCAGGTTCCGGTCACTTGACTTCCGGCGAGATCTGCTTCCAACAGCTCAGTCCGTGGGAACCCACGGCGCGGTCGTCACCCAAGAGGTCACCAGCGCCGCCTGCATCAGCGGCTGGGACGGCCATTGCGATGCCGCCTCCTGCGGTTCCTCCGTGGGCACCACCGTGGACCTGGTCGATCCCTCGGCCCTGGTTGGGGGCTGAGCCGCCCTGGCAGGTCGATTTCCCCCCTGAGCTGCCCGCGCACCCCCCCCCGGCGCGATCTTCCTCCGTGTTCCGAACCCCGTCCCAGGGCTCAAGAGCGGCCTCCAGGAGCGCCCAAGGCGTGGGGGGCCGCCCGTTCGGGCCTGGATCCCCACCGGTCGGAGGGATTCTCCCGGAAGCCATGACCCGGGGGGAACCGGGAATCGTGGATCGTCGTCCTAGGTGCTCCCAGGACCGTCCACTGGGGGTGCGCCCCATTGGCGCCAGACGCCCATGATCACCGATCCCGACGCCAAGCTGGTTCAGGCCTGCCAGGCCGCCCTGGCGGGGTGGGTCAGGGGGCCAGCTGGGGCTGGAGGGTCCCTTCCGGGACCTCTACGAACAGTACAAGGACCGCGTCTACAACGTCTGCTTCCGGATCTCGGGCAACACGGCGGACGCCCTGGACGCCAGTCAGGAGACCTTCGGGATCCTGTTCCGCAAGTTGCCGGACTTCCGATTCCAGTCGAAGTTCTCCAGCTGGGTGTACCGCATCGCGGTCAACGCCAGCATCGACCTGCGCCGACGCTCCGCCGCCTGGCCTCACTGGAGGGCATGGCCCAGGAGCAGTCCCAGGCAGAGGGTTGGGCCGGAAGGGTCCACGAACTCACGGATGAGCGCGCGGAGCTGCCCGTGACGGCGATGACCCGCCAGGAATTGGAGCAGCAGATCCAGGGCGCCATCGATCGCCTGTCGCCGAAGCTGCGCGCCATCACGGTGCTGCGCTACGTGGAGGCGCTCTCCTACGAGGAAATCGCCGAAGCCCTGCAGGTGTCCCTCGGCACGGTGAAGTCGCGGCTGGCGCGCGCCCACGAGTCCCTTGATCGCGAGCTGACCCCCGATTCTCGACCGCTACCACGTCGGCGAGGTGATTGAGGCCCCGGTGAGCGCGCAACAGCCGAGCCACGGGCCCCAACCGGCCCCCGGAGGCCTGTCTGGCGGCCAGGGAACTCCTGCTGGGGACCTCGTCCTGCCGACGCGCCCGGTCATGCACTGCGAGGCCTGTGCTCAATGGTTCGAGCGTGCCCGCCGTCAGGCACTGGCGCTGGGATCTCTCGCGCGCCTTACCGTGGAGCCGCGCCTGCTCGACGGCCGTGTGGTCGCCGAGCTCAACGCCGGGGCCCGCCAGGGCGCGCCGCCGCAACGCTGGCATTGCTCTCGCGTGCCTCGGCGCCGGAATCCCCTGCGGGAAGGGGTCGCGGAGCGATTGATGCGCCTGCCGCCTCGGGCCCCGCGGGAACTGGACCAGCGGGTGGCCGTGGAGCTTTCTGACCGGACCGAGCCCGCGTCGAGCGCGCGCTCGGCGTCCTGACGCGCCGAACGGCCCCCTGGAGCTCGATCGCCGGGTGGCCCAGGGATTCTTGGCCGCGGCCGGGACCCGGTGCCCGGCCCGACCGCCTCCCGTGGGCCCCTGCGGCCCGCCCTGCGGTGGCTTCCCTGGCCGCCGGGCTGGTGCTCGCGGTGGGGCGATCTCCCCTGGCTGCCCGTGGCCGCCTGTTCCGCGGCGAGGACTACGGCTTCCAAGTCGTCCACACCGCCTCCGTCGCGGATCTGGACCCGCAGCACGCGTTCCAGGGAATCCGCCGAGTGGAACTCCACTTCGAGGAATCCGGCGAGCCCCGCACGGTGGAGCTGCGTGAGCGGGTTTCCTCCAACGGCCAGGGGCAGTTCGCCCTGGAGGCCTTGGAGGTGATCCAGCCCCAGATGTCCGTCGGTCAGTACTCGGTCTTCCTGTCGCTGCAGTCCCTGCGCCAGGGCATGAACTGGCGCTATCGGGACTTCGCGATCGAGAACCTGGCCTTGTTCCAGCAGAACTATCGGTTCATCGACACCGGCGCCACGGGCGAGGTTGCCGGCTTTCCCACCCAGGAGTTCCGGGTGGAGCGGATCGACGGCCCGGCTCGATCCACCTGCTCTCCGTGGAGACCGTCACCGGCCTCGTGCTTGCCGCACGCGAGCAGGATGCCGAGGGCCAGCTGATCAGCGCCATGGTTTCGACAGCTTCGCCCTCGCGCGCCCGACCTGTCCGCGGTCGCCCTGGCACCAACGGATCAACGACGAGCAGCCCCTGCCCGTCGTGGGCACGCTGGCCGCGCAGATCGGCTTCCGAGCCCCGCTCGCCCCGCACCCTGCCGGCGGGGTTCCAGCTCGTGGAGCGCGGGCGGCTCGTGGATCCCACGGACCAGAGCACCTGGGTCAAGGCCACCTACAGCGACGGCCTGGAGTGCATCTTTTTCCTGCACGGCGGGCCGATCGTCAGCGACAACGGCATCCGGTCCGGGGCCCCCGAAATCAAGGCGGACCTGGTGGAGGTCGCCGTCGCCGCCCCCTGGGTGGTGGCCCGGGGCAACCTGCGCGGCGAGCGCGTGCTCGTCCTGGGCAAAGTCCCCGAGCAGGAGCTCCTGGGGATGCTGCGCTCCGCCATGGAGTAGCCCGAGGTGGGCGACCTCTAGCGGGGCCCCTGGCCTCTGTCGCGCCTCCCCCGAGGATGTCCCCGGGGCGGCTGGACGGCCCGGATGGGCCCGGAACCGGCCGGGAAGTGGAATTTTCAGGGTTTCCGGCCTCCGGCCCACGGTGGGTAGTCTTTCCTGTTCGGTTCCCGCGGATGTCCGCGTGACCGGACCACCCATGACTCCCGACGCCGACGGACAGCCCTTTTCCAGGTCCTACCTGAACTCGCCCCAGTACCGCGAGAGCGGTTGATGCGCAAGCTCAACACGCTGATCGCGGTGCTCGAGGTGGCCGCGGCCAGGTGCGGCGTTCCATGGACGCCACCGGCGCGGACGTGGCGAAAGCTCGGCCGCATCCGCGCGAACCTCCAGGACACGCTGGACGTCTGCGTTCGGGCGCGTTCGGCCCTGGAGCAGCGCGGCAAGATCAGCGGTGCCCTGGCGGACGACCTGTCGGAAGGTCGGTCGGACCTGGCCCAGTCGGCCCGGGCCCTGCACGAGGCGGGCGCCATGTCCGGACCCAGGAAGGCGGCTCGCAAACGCCCGGCGATTGGACCTCCGCGGCCGAGGCCGCGCGGCTAACGAGCAGCCCAGGATCCGGGCCGCGGACGTCACCGGCTGCGACCTGGACCAGCTGGCCCGCCAGCTCCAGGGCTGCCCGACGGACCGCCCCCGACCGGGGCTCGCTCCGCGGGAGCCGGCGTGCGGGTCATCACGGGCGCCCCCGGCGTACCATGGCTGCTCCTGGGCGAGGGACGCACGGTCGCGCGAGGGAGTATCCTCGCCGCGCGATGACCCAGTCCTTCCTGCGCCCGTGGTTCGCGCTCGTCGCGGCCTGCCTGCTCGCACTGACCTCCTCCGCCCAGGCTCCGCTGCGGGTCTTCCTGCGCGGAGGGCCCAAGACCCACGGGCCTGGGGAACACGACCATCCGGCCTTCGTGGCCGATTGGCAGCCCCTGCTCGCGGCCCGCGGGGCGGTGGTCGAGGGCGCCCTGCGGTTCCCCACCCGCGAGGAGCTCGAACACACCGACGTGCTCGTCCTCTATGCGGCCGAGGCCGGGTCGATTCACGGGGAGGAGCGCGCCGGTCTGGAGGCCTACCTGGCCCGCGGCGGCATCTGGTGGCGATCCACGACGCGGTCTGCGGCGACGATCCCCATTGGTTCAAGACCGTGGTCGGCGGCGCCTGGGAGCACGGCCGCCAAGTGGGCCACCGGCACCACGGACCTCTACGTGCGCGACTTCGACCACCCGATCACCCGGGGCGTGGCCAACTGGCGCTTCGAGGACGAGCTCTACACCGGCTACCTGGAGCCCGACGCCCATGTGCTCATGGCGGGCTTCCAGGACATGTTCACGATCTCGCCGCAGAGATGTGGACGTACGAAGGCGAACTACCGCGCCTTCGTGGCCATCCAGGGGCACT
>JADJQU010000017.1 GCA_016712565.1 Planctomycetota bacterium
TCCCGCCTGTGTCCGCCGCGGTTGGCGTCGACGACCAAGCTGTCCCAGTGTCCCGGGTTCACCGGGACCGGTCCCGGCGGCGTGGTTGGAAGCCGGTGCGGGCGAGCTGGCGTCGCAGGCGCCGAGCAGCGCATCCCGAAAGCTGGCGAGCCACGAACGCCTGGCCGAAGGAACGGCCGGGCCTGAGGGGGTGCGTCGAGCTTCTGCGTGGTGAAAGCGGTGCGGAGTTCATTGTGGGAGGTCAATCCTGTGAAGATCCGTGCGTGGATTCCGTTTTCGAGGTCAGGGGGCAGATCTCGCGGCCTCGGAAAGTCGCGACTGCGGCCGGGCTGAGTAGTGCCATGAAATCGGAAGTTGCGCTCTCGCGGGTAACAAACCGCCGCTCAGCTTCGCGGAGAGAACCAAGGGGGACCGTCCTCCGCGCGCCCGCTCGCCGGCCCGGTGGGTGCAATCCCACCGCAGCCCGGTGCGGAGCAAGTTCCGTCACCACGCCCACCGCCCCGTCAGGCCTGCGCCCTGCGACCTCCGGAGCACGCTTGGAGCCGAATCCGCACCGGACAAAGTGTTCGCGGGCGCACGGGCGCGCCAGGCTTACCTCCCGCGATCACCGGGCGGGCGTAGTTGCCCCCCCAAGATCCGTTCCGCGCTCAGGGTCCCTACCTGCGATTGTGAGGCAGGCCGCGCGCGGCGGCTGGGTCCGCGCCACTTCCAGGGCGATCGCGAGGGCCGGCAGGCTCGTTGCCCGGCACGATCGGGCCCCGTCCCCTCCACGGCGCCCGCCGCCCCGGCGGCAGCAGGATCCTCCGCGGCGAATTCGCGACGAAGTGCCGCGCCCGCGCTCGTTCATGTGCGCCACCACGCGCTCGTCGCCCATTTGCCAACGGGATCGCGACTGCTGGCGGCGAGGCGCGAAGAAGCGCTTGAACATGGCTGATCGCGAGTCGTGTCAGACGCGCATCACGCCCTTAGTGATCACGCGGTACGTGAAGTCCACCGGCGTCGAATAGCGGAATCCCCGACAGGCCCTGGGCCTTGGCGTAGAGCTTCGACTGCTCCGCCACCGGTACTGGCGAACAGCATGTACATGATCAGGTACGGCCGGGCCATCCATGATCTTGATCGCCTTGGGCACGATGGGCATCACCCAGGGGTAGCGCACCGCGATCGGGAACCACTTGTGCAGGTTCTCGATCTCGCGCTTGTTGTCGTACTGGATCGACGAGGTGCGACGGAAGTTGTCCGGGAACTCGTCGTAGGCGGAAAATCGCGTAGCCCATCTGCCGCGTGATGTTCTCGATGTCGAACTGCGGGTGGGGCTGCATGATCGAGACCAGCGGGTGATCCGCCTTGCACTCGATGTTGAGCCGCAGCGTGTCCAGCTCGTCCTCGATCGTGCCCCCGGGGCCGCCGAGCATGTTCAGCGTGCCCAGACGGATCCCGTGCTTCCTGATCCAGAACGACGCGTCGGTGAGCTGCTTCCTGGTCGTGTGCTTGCGGAACACCGCGTTGCGGACGTAGTCGCTGGCCGCCTCGAGGGCGACGCGGGTACACGCAGCCCGCCTTGGCCAGGAGCTCGATGTGCCGCTCGGTGGTCATGTTGGCCATCAGGATCACGTCGAACGGCAACCCGACTTCCTTGGGGTAGCGTTCGCAGAACTCCTCCATCCAGTCATTGCGCGCAAGTTGAAGATGTCGTCGACGAAGTGGACGAACTTCAGATTGTGCTTTGGCCTGACCTGCTGGATCTCCTGGATCAGGTGCGAGACCGAGCGCTTGCGCACGTACTCGGAGTTCTTGACGTCGTAGACCTTCTTCCGAGGCGTGGTGGAAGCAGAACGAGCGGGGCATCAGGCAGCCGCGCGACTGACGAACACCTTGCGGTCGGCGTCGCGGTAGACCGCGCCCGCGTCGTAGATCACCTCGCGGTCGGGGAAGCCCAGGCTGTCGAGGTCCTGCACCAGCGGGCGCTGGGGGTTCTTGATGATCTCGCCGGTCTTGGGGTCCTTGAACCAGAAGTTCTGGATGTCCTGGAAGGGCTGGCTGCCATCCGCTCCAGGAGCTCGACGATGGCGTACTGCCCTCCCCGCGGCAGATGGCGTCGACGCCGACCTCCTCCACCAGCTCCGGCGTGAAGGTCGCGGGGACCGCCGAAGATCGAGTACACGTTCGGCATCACCTCCCTTGACTTTGCGGTTCACGTCCACGAGGAACGTGTGGATGCCGGTGGTGACCGGAGCCGCAGACGACGTCGGGGTTGTACTCCTGGAGCTTGTCCAGCCACTGGGTGTCCGGGATGAACAGCGCCTTGGTCTCATGCCCGGCGTCACGATGGCTCCGGGAGCCACATGATCCGAGCATCTCCTGGGGGAGGTACTCCTCGATGAACAGGACTTTCAAGGCGTGGCTTCCGGTGGTGAGGACGCGGTGCGGTGCGGTGAGAAGAGCCCTTTCGGACCTTCCGTGGACGTAAGAGTATACCCGCGCTCGGGCCGGGGTCGCCACCCGGTCGGGAGGCCCTGGAGGCCCCTCATCGAACCGAGGGGCTCCCAGGCCGGAGTGTACCCGCCCGCCCGGAACCCGGGTCGTGAACGATCCGTAGGCCAGCCCCCGCGCCGGCTCCATCCCGGCGGGAGGCCTCCGGCGGGTTCTTCACATGAAATTGCGTGTGTGGAGCCCGCTCAGGGCCTCGGCCCGCTGGGCGTCGAAACCCAGCAGCCGCAGGCGGTTGCGGCGGCCGGCGTGCATCTGGCGGGTCAACTCGACGACGGCCGCGTGTCCCCTGGCGATGGCCGCGGGCCCGAGCCCACACGCAGCGAGCACCACCAGGGCGTCGAAGACCTCGGCGTTGAGCCCGGAGGTGTTGCGCAGCGCGTCATGCCGGCGCTCGATCGCGGCGGCCATGCGGTCCACGAGGCCCGGCTCCTGGCGGGCCTGCCGGACGAGGTGCGCCACGCCGAAGGCCACGTGGCGGGCCTCGTCCTGGGCCGTGAGGCGCATGATCGCGCGGGTGCACTCGTCCGGCGCGTGCTCGTGCAGGAACCAAAGCAGGTTCACGAAGGACCCCTCGCCCAGCACCGACAGCAGCAGCGAGGCCAGGGCGAAGTCCGGCTCGTCCACCAGGGTCTTGAGGGAGGCCTGGCCGCCGGCGCTGGAGAGGCCCAGATGGGACCGCCGGAGCGTAGCCCGACGGGTGAACACTTCGATGTGGCGAGCCTCGTCGGCCGCCTGGATGGCGAGCAGTTGCAGCACCTCGCGGAAGTGGGGGTGCGTCTGGCTCGCGAATCGCGCGGGAACCAACAGGGCCGCGGTTTCGTTCTCGATCAGGAAGGTCAGCACCTGCACCAGGGCGTCCTCGAGCAGTTCGCCCTCGGGCCCGGCCGCGGTGTTCGAGGCCGCCTCCCAGGGGATGGCCGTGGCCGGGTCCCACTGGGACGCGAGCGCCTGGGTGTAGAGCGCGGCGGCTTCGTCGGCCCACTTCGGCCTTGCGGGCCAGCCCGAACTCGAATGCGGGGCTCCCGCCTCCACCGGTGGCGCCCCCCGGGGCGGCCAGGCCCCAGTGGGCGGCAGGGGTCTCCACCACGGCCCCGGGGCGGGTCCCGTCGGCCGCGCCCGCGAGCTCGGCGCCGCGCCAACGGCCGGTCTGGGCCTCGCCGCGCTCCAGACGGCCCGCGCGGCGCTCACCCGGTTCCGCAGGCCGGAAGACATGTCCCTCGGCGCGGGCCCAGGCGGCCGGTGAATCGCCAGTTCCGGGGCGGTGCCGGCCACGGCGAGCGACTCGCCCACCGGAACCCGCGCCAGGGCCCGACGCACGAGAACGGCGGCTCCCCGGTCGAGCCCGAGGTCGCCCAGGTCCAGGTTCCACGCGCCGCCCTCCCCCACCCTGTCCCTCAGGCCGCGCCCATGCGCCGCAGGAACCCATCGAGCCAGGACGTGCGGTCGCAGGCGCTCTCCAGCAAGTCGTAGCCGCTGGTGCGGCCCTCGCACCAACGCTTGAGCCCCTCCATGTCCATCAGAGGCCGCACCGACGGGTCGTCGTAGCGCATGGAGAACAGCAGCTCCTGGAAGCGCGCGACCAATCGTTCGGGCGCGCCGTCGAGCACGGTGAAGTTGCAGTGGTCGTACTTCCCCGTCTGCGCGAGCACGCGCGTCGCGCCGCGCGCGAAGAGACCTTCGTTCGTGAACGTCAGGTGGTTCCCGTCGATCATGCAGGCCGCGTCCACGTCGCCGGCCAGCAGGGCGCGCGCCGCGTCGCGTTCGCCGCCGACGTGGTCGCCGTGCTTGCCCACCAGGACGTCGAAGCGCCGCACCTGGAAATGGCGCCCGGCCAGGAGCCCTTCGCGGGCCAGGTGCTCGAGCGGGATCAGGGTCGCCTGGGGCGAGTCGCCCGCGCCGCATCCGACGGTCTTGCCGCCGAGATCGGCGAGCGTGCGAACCGGCGAGTCCGCGCGCACGACGATCAAGGAGGTCAGGTCCTGATCGGTGTCGCGCATCGCCACTGCTCGCGCCGCGCGACCGCGCTTTTTCGCGACGCGGCAAGCCTCGACCCACGCCAGCGGCGAGTTCCACGCCACGTGGAACGCGCCCGCGAAGTGCTGCTCGACCTGGCGCTCGTAGTTCGAGTAGAGCACGTAGTCGAAGTCGAGCCCCTGCGACCGGAACCAGCGCTGGAAGCCGTCCCAGATGGGCACGACCTTGGCGTCGTAGGCCACCGCGCCGAGCACGAGCGTTCCGTCCATCATGGTCCCCTAGAAGAGCGGCAGCCCGCAGACCGCCTTGCCGATGAAATCGTAAAGCTGGTCGCTGGTGGGCGCCATGATCAGGGCCGCGCGCGTGTCGCGAAAGCGACGCTCGACGCCCACGTCCTTGCGGAAGGCCTGCCCGGCGCAGACTCGCATGGCCGTGTCGAGCACCTCGCGAGCGGATTCCGCCGTGGCGGCCTTGACCTCCAGGACCCGCAGCATGGCGTCGGCGCGGCCGCTCTCGAGGGCCGTGATGGCGTCGTTCCACAGGGCGCGCGCCATGTCGGTCTGGATGCGCATGCGCGCGATGTAGGCGCGAATCGTCGGCAGCTCGTGGAGCGCGCTGCCCGAAAGGTGCGCGTACTTCATGCCGCCGGCGTGCTCGATCGTGCGTTCGACGGCGGCCTCCATCATGCCCACCGAACCCGCGGAAATGAGCACACTGAAGGTGGGCAGCACAGTCCCCATCATGATGCCGAAGCCCTCGCCGTCGCCGCCCAGACGGTTGGCCGCGGGAATGCGCGCGCCCACAGCCTTCACCGGGGCCGAGTCGTTGCCGCGCAGGCCAATGCCGTCGAAGCCGCCGGATACCGAAAGGCCGGCGGTGGACCGCTCCACCAGCCACAGGGAACTGACGCCCGATCCCGCCGTGGGCCTGCTGGACCATACGTAGGCGTCGGCGTGGTGGGCCGAGGTGATCCAGCTCTTCGAGGCGTCGAGCACGACGTGCGCTCCGTCCGCGCGCGCGGTGCCCAGCGGCGCCCAGAAGTGGGAGCGCGAACCGCTCTCGCTGAACGCCAGCGTGGAGAGATGCTTGCCCGACGCGACCGCGCGGCGAACGGCCTCGCTGCCGTGCTTCTCGATCACGGCCGTGCCGCAGTAGTGCATCGTCATGACCATGGCGCTCGATCCGCACTCGCGGGCCAGTCGCTCGATCACGTCGGCGGCCTGCCGCAGGCCGAGCCCTGGCCGCCCACCTTGGCGGAGATCAGCCCCAGGAGTCCGCGCTCCCGCGCGGCCTGGACGACTTGGGCGGGGAATTCGGCCTCGGAATCGACGCGCGGCGCGAGCTCGCGGGCGACTTCGGCGACGGAGGAGGCGGCGGCGAGGGAGTCGAAGCTCATGTGGAAGCTCGTGAGGAGGATCCTCGGAAGGGGCGCCGCGCGTCGCCCGATCCACTCGAGCTAGCGCCGGCGCCTGGACTGCCCGAGCACGTCGGGCCCTTGGGGTGTTCAGCGGCTGAAATCCATGGGGACGGGCGAATTCTAGGTAGTGGTCTTCGTGGGCACCATGCCGGGGGGGGGCTAGCACGCGGCGGCGTCGCGCAGGGTGGCTTCCACTTGCGTAAAGGTTGCCTCTGGAGAGAAGCGGCCCATGCGGCGGATGCTCTCCTCGGAGAAGCGCTGCCGCAGCTGGGGCTCGTCCAGGAGACGCCCGATGGCGCGGGGGAGCTCCTCGGGCCGGCCCGGGGCCACCAGGAGGCCGTTGACCCCCTGCTCGATCACCTCCGGATTGCCGCCGATGTCGGTGGCCACCGCGGGCGTGCCCAGGGCGCAGACTTCCAGCAGCGTGTGGCTCAACCCTTCATAGGTGGAATTGAGCACGAACACCTCCGAGGCGCGGATCAGGTAGGGAATGTCCGCATAGGGTCGATTGCCCAGGAAATGCACGCGCGCCGCAAGCCCCTGCTCCTCGGCGTAGCGCTTCCAGGGCTCCAGCATGTCGCCGTCCCCCGCCACCAGGAGCCGCACGTCGCCGGGCAGGCTCTTCAGGGCGGCGATGATCCCGTCCACGCGCTTCCAGACCATCAGGCGGCAAATCGTGAGCAGGTAGCGCGGCCCCTCCTCGAGGCCGAGCTTCGCGCGCGCCTCGCGCGGCGATTCGCGCAGTGAATCCGGGGCGGGCCCGTTGTAGGCATTGGGAATCAGGCGCACCTTCTCGCCCGGCACGCCGTAGTTGGACACCGCGATCGAGCGCAGGTAGTTGGAGCAGGCGATGATCCGCTGGGCCTTGCCCCACCACAGCCGTTGCAGGCGCCGCATCAGGCCCACCCTCCAGCCGTACTGCTTGCCCTGGAACGCGTCGATGGTGTCGCCGCCGATCCAGCCCTTCCGGTGGCTGATCTCCCAGGCGCCGTCGACCATCATGCGCATCACCACCTGCTTGCCCCGCAGGCGCGCCGCGAGCACGTGCAGGAGCGCCAGGTGCTCGTTGACGTACACCACGTCGCAATCGCGGGCGTGGCGCAGCACGACGAAGAAGGCGCGCAGGTAGCGCACGGGCATCGAAGCCGGCAGGATCGAGACGACCTCGAACGGGTACCCCGTGGGTCGCGGGTCGGAGCAGAAGGCCACGACCTTCACCTGATGCCCCCGCGCGGCCAGGAAGCGCCCCACGCCCGGCACGTAGACGGCCGGGCCGCCGAGATCGGGCGGAAAGACGGGCGAGGTGATCAGGATGCGCATGGGCCGGGGCGAGCCTCAAAGCGTAGCGCGCGCGCCGCCCCGGGGCTCGTGGCGCGCGGGGCCTCCGTCCGAAACCCGGTCCCGAGGGGCCGACCTCCAGCCGCGCCGACGGCCCCGCGGGGAACTCGGGACCCGTGCCCGACGGGGGATCCTGCCGGCGCTTGCGGCCGCGGGCCGCCTTCCAGGTCCGCGCCGCGCCCCCAACGAGAGCAGGCCGCCCGTCCCCACGCGTCGCGTGGCCCCCGCATCCGGCTCAGGCCTCGCTCCCAGCGCTACGGTTTCGTGAGATCGAGGTCGAAACGCGTCGTGTCGCCGTCGCGCACCTCGCAGCTCCAGATCATCGGCTCTTCCTTGTCGATGCCGGCGTAGGCGATCCCGTCGACGCCGATCTCGGCCTTCGCCGGGAGCACCTGCCACTTGCCCGACGCGAGCCCCGTGGCGCGGAACGTCCCGCCCGGTCCGGCGCGCTGGGTGAACGGACATGAATCGCCGTGGTTGAAGGCGACGATGGTGCCCGACGCGTCCTTCCCGTCGGGGAGCAGCACGCGGCCCTCGATCGCGCCGCCGCGCGTCAGGACGACATCGAATTCGGTGACCGGATCGAGGCTCAACGCATCGAGCGGCCCGACCTCCCAGGGCGCCCAACCCTCCGCGGCGATGCGCAGCCAGAAGCCCTGCCCGTGGTCGCAGTCGAGCTCGAACCGCCCGTCCACGTCCGTGCGCGGTCCCTCCGGGTAGGACACGTCGACCCAATAGCGGTGTCGGTACCCGGCGGTCGTCCCCGTGGCACCCGGGTTGTCGCGCGAGTCGTACACGCGCGCTCCGCCACCGGCGCACCCTCCGCGGTCACTCGACCGCGCAGGAGTTTCGCCGGCTGGAGCACCACCTCGAAGAACGCTGGAGGCTCGGGCAACGTCGTCGGCATGATCGGCGTGCGGGGGTGGCCGATGCGCGTGGTTCGAAAGCCCTTGGCGACGCACTGAAGGGTGAACGGTTCGGTCGGCCTCGCGATCGAGTACTCCCCAGGAGCCGCGGACGTCGACGGGTACTCCATGCGGCTGTTCGTCGACACGAAGAACCGCGCGCCGGCCACCGGCTTCCCCTCCGGATCGCGCACGCGCACGCCGAATTGTTCGAGCCGCTGCAGCCGCAATTCCACGTCGAGCGTGCCCGGCAGCACGCCGCGGCGCAGCGTCGAGCCGAAGCGCTCGAGCACGTCGCCGCCGCGCAGGTCGTACGTCGAGTCGTCGTGCACGATGAGCAGCTCGAAACGGCCGGCCTCATCGACCGGAACGGTGCCGCCCGTGCCGGCGCCGCGCGAATGCTCGTCGGCCCAGAGATACGCCCCCACGAGCGGAGCGCCGTCCGGGTCGAGGACTCTCCCCGTGATGCGGTCCGCGGCGAGCAACGGCCGCAGCACGAGCACGACGTCCTGCGCGTCACCCTGGGCAGGCACCTCGAGCGGCTCGCTCCACGTGTATCGAGAGCCTTCGGCGTGCGCCCACGCGCGCAGCTTCCCCGCCGGGGCGCCGTCGAGCACGAACTCCCCGCTCGCGCCGCTCTTCGTCCGCGGCGCGCCCTGCTGGAACTCCCCGCCGTGGCGCACGGCGCGCTCGAGATCGCCCGAGAGCTCCACCGGCGCGACGCCGACCAGCGCGCCCACGAGGCCCTTGCCGTCGCCGTCCTCGACGCGGCCCAGAATCCGGCCGCCGGGCACCATCACGAGATTGCCGAAGTGCTTCGTCTCCCCCGCGCGCAGCGTCGCGGAACGCGCGAGCGTGGCGAGGCCCGTGCGAGAGGCCTCGAATTCGAGCGGGTACTCGCGCCGCGCGACGCCCCAGGGGTTCTTGATCCTGGGCAAACCGACGCGCAGCGTCACGCGGCCGTTCGCATCACTCTGCGCCGCGTCGTTCGGCGTCCAGTTCGGCGCCCAGCGCGAACCTCGCACGGCGAAGCGCACGCCGCTCCAGGGATTGCCAATGGCGTCGACGAACCGGACATCGACTTCCGCGGCAAGCTCCTCGGCCGGAGCGGGCTCGATCGGCGGCTTCGGCGTCGGCGGCGCCTCCGGAGCGACGCTCGCGCGTGCCGACTCGGCGGGCGGTGCCGCCTCGCCCTGGACCTCCGGGACCGCGGCCAGGTCGCGCGCGAACTCGGCGCTCGGTGCCACAGGCGGCGGCGCGGGCATTTCCCCCCGCCCGCCCGTGGCATTCCAGGACCACCACGCGGCCGCCCCGACGAGCGCCGCAGCGGCCACGGTCGCTGCCATCCGAGTTGCCCGCATCACGCACGCTCCGGGAAGGGGTCTTCGCTCGCGCCGCGGCGAATGCCGCCTCGGCTGTGGAGAGAGTACCGACCCGTGCTGCCCCGCTGACGGCCCATCCTTCGTCAGATCGCGAGATCGCGGCTGGGACGCATCGTCTTGCCGACGCGGCCTTTCGGGGGGGGCGTGGGGCAGCGGAGGACCGCGCGAGGCACCGCCTGCCGTTCGAGCAAGGTCCGACCGCCCGCGACGACCTGGGAACAGCAGCCCAAGCCTCAACAACCTGCCACGGCGGCCGCGTGGCGGCCCCCGGCCACCGCCGCGGTGCCTCTCGGACGGCGGGATCGGGCGCCGGGAACCCCAAGGTTCTGAGGCACGCAGAGCCGAAGAGAGATCCATGCTCGCGTCCCTGCTCCTCCTGCTGCTCGCCTGCCCCCAGGGGTCCTTCCCGAAGGAGCCGCGCTTCTCTTCGCTCGTCCTCACGGAGGGAATTCGAGGCGGAGTCATCCCTCCCATTGTGCGACGGCGCGTGGAGCTCGGGTTCGACTGGAACGCCGGCCACTACCGGGCCACGGTCTACGACAGCTCGCGCTGGAATACCGTCGAGGGCCCCTACTCCACCGCCGCGCTCCCGGCCCAGGATTTCGAGGCCATCCTGCGCGGAATGCGCGCGGGCGGTCTGGAGACCCTGCCGCCCCAGCCATCCTCCGATGGACCCGATGTCTACGAACTCGACACGGGACTCGAGCTTTGCGACAAGGACCTGCTCTGGGCGAACCGGGCCTCGGGCGGCTGCACGTCGAGTGCCGCCCAGCACCCACCCTCGGCTGACGATCTGCGGGCGTTCAGCGAGATCGTGCAGGGCATTCACCTCGCGGTCGCCAGGCTCCCGCTCGCACCTGGATGCGAGCTGGACGCAGGCTTCCTCTACCGGCCGGCTGACCTGCGCGAGGCGCGCGCATTCCTCAGGGCTCAGCAACACGTCTTGCAGCAGCCCTTCTGCGCGCAGGTCGACCGCACTCGTGTGGAGGTGCTCGCCTCGAAGGGTCGCTATGAGTTCCGCTTCCCCTGGCGCGCCCTGCAGAGGATCCCCGTCGGTTTCTCCACCAACACGCGAGGGGACTGGCGTTACGACGTCGAGATCGACGGGAAGACCCTTGCCGTCTTCAGCGAACGCTGCCGACCCTTCGAGCCCCCCGCCGGGACGATGGAGCGCAGGCAGGCCTTTCTCGACAGCCACCCGGAACTGCCCTCGCGCCTCCGTCGTCTCATCGCCGCTGGCTGGGTTTGCGTCGGAATGACACGGGAGATGGCGATGGCCGCCTGGGGTCTCTCGCTGCCCACGGACGCCAACGTGAGTTTGCTCCGTTGCGAAGGTCGTGGAACGCTCCACTTCGATCGAGAGGGTCGCCTGCTGGGGTCCGTCGATCCGATCCCCTCCGTCGGCCTGGGGCGCTGAGGCCACCCGAGGCCCGGGCCGCCCCGGTGAGTCCTGCATCCTCGGGAATGCGCCACTGGCGTCCCCCCGCGTTCACTCGCCCCGACCGCGGCGCCGCGAGACGAAGCGCACACCCGCGAGGCCACGCAGCGGCCTGAGTGAACACGGCCAGTCAGCTTCGTGCAAGTCGTGGAAGAGAGAGATTTCCTGGGCGGTGAACCGCCTTGGCAGCCGGCGATTCCCCTGCGATGTGCCCGCGGCCGTCGAGCGGGTCGCCAGGGGGTGCGGCGCCCCGGTCAGGATTTCGAGGTCCAGGTGATGAACCAGAAGATCGTGGTCTTGTTCTCCTCCGGCGAGCGCTCGAATTCGAACATGCCCAGGGGCAGGATCGACAGTTCCGTGGATTCGTTGGGCTCGCGGGTCGTCGAAGGCTCGGACGTGCGGCGGTAGTTGAAGCCGAACTGGAAAATGAAGTCCAGGAAGGAAGTGGTGGAGCGATCGACGCGGGAGTAGTAGTCGATCAGGATCGGAATGCGGACGCGGCTGCGCCGGTCCACGTCCTTGATCGGCCGGAGGGTCGCGCGATGGGTTCCCAGGGGTCCGTCCACCTCCAGCAGGAGTTCCTCCGCGCCTGACCTCAACGCCGCCTCGATGGCCGCGGCATCGCTCACCGGCTGACCGTTGCAACCCGTGACGATGTCTCCTCCGCGGAGGCCTCCCTCGTAACCCGGGGAACCGCTGACGACGCTGGTCACGAGCGCCCGTGTGCCTTCTGTGGCCCAGATTTCCCGCGAGAGATTCGCGGGCACGGTCGCGATCTGCAGGCCGGTTCGACGGGTGATCTCGGCCGGCGCTTCGAGCGGAATGCGATCGGTGGTCGTTTCGTCGACCTGCTTGGTCGTGGGGCTCACTTCGAGGCTCATTTCCCGGAACTCGCGCCCCTCGTCACGGCGAAGCAGGCGCACCGTCGCCGGCTTTCCGGGAGGCAGGACGGATTCGACCACTCCCTTGAGTTGCTCCGCGCTGGCCAACTCGATTCCGTTGATCGAGAGCAACACGTCATCGGCCTGGAATCCGCCCTCCGGTGCCGGCGAGTGCCCCGGGGGCACGCGAACGCACACGCCACGCCAGGGCTCGACGTTGAGCTTCAGGGCCAGCTGCTTGTCGATCGACACGACTTTCACGTCCAATCGGGCGACTTCGAGCGCTCGCGTGCTGACGCGATGGATCGCCGGCGCTTCGTCACGGCTGGGTGCGACGTGATAGTGGATTCGGCGCTCGGCATCCTCTTTCCCCTGGGCCAGCGTGAAGGTCCCCGAATCGCTGGGGAGTTTCGACTCATGGAAGGGGCCCACGCGGCAGCCGGCCAGGGCGCAAAGCGAGAGCAGCAACAGGGCTTGAGTGATTCGCATAGTGATCGGGATACGGGGATTCGGGCGGCGGAGTTCCCGGAAAATGGGGTCAGCGTGTGCCGACGGCAACCTGCGTCGCCATGCGCGTGTTCCACCACACCTGCCAGCGTTCCCGAGGGGCGACCTCCGGCGATTGCGGCTCGGGGCCGGCGCTGGACAGGCCGCGGAACCAGCCGCCGACCCCGCCGTTCTCCGAGCGATCTCCCTCCGAGGTCGCCGCCGTCGAGCTGGTCAGGAACGGCGTGGGCAGCGGCTCTCCCGCCTGTTCGGCCAAACGCTGGCGGATCGAATTGAGGTGCAGTTCCGCGGCGGCGGCCAATTCGCGATCCGGACCGTCCAGCGTTGCAATCAACGCGGGAACGACGTCCTCGACTTCCCCCCGGGTTTGGATCCGCAGCGAATCGTGATCGCGGAGCACGACCATGGGCGCGACGGCGAGCACCTCGGTCAGCGAGTGATCTCCCGTCCGCGGCCCTCGCGACACCTGTGGCGCGGGTCTGTCTTGCGCGGCGTGCTCCAAGGCCAGGCGCGCCATCATGAACGTCTCGTGCAGGGCGCCGCTGAGGTTGACGGCCAGGGCCTGCTGACGGTCGAAGTCCACCTGCAGAGGATTGGCCACCGGGCGATCGACGTACTGGACGCGCTCGACGATGACTTCCTTGGTGACTTCCTTGATGACTTCCTTGGGCACTTCCCGGATGACCTCCACGGGCACTTCCACGCGCACTTCCACCGGCACCTCGACGCGGCGCTCGACGGGAACCTGGACCGGCACTTCGATGACGGTCGGAGGGGGCGGATCGAGCTGCGCGAGGGCGCGGGCATCACCGTCGGCGCCCCCCGCCGACCCTGTGACCGCCACCAGCCCGCAACCCAACAGGAGTGCCGCCGCGTGGGTCAACACGCGGCGAATCCAGACCACAGGGGTGGCTGCGCCGGCAGCGGCCTTCGGCCTGTTCACGGCGAAGACTGCCGCGCTGACTTGGGCGGCATAGGCCTTCGGGGTGGCCGAGAGGTTCAGCGAATGCAGACGTTCCAGCGCCCGCTCGAACGCCGCCCAGGCCGCGGAGCAGTTCGCGCAGGAAGCGAGATGCGCTTCGAGCTGCTCGGCGTCCTGCGGCCCCAGCGTGCCCTCATGGCGCTCTGAAAACTGGGCCTCTGCGAGATGGCACTTCATGATTCGAGTTTCTCCTGCGCTGGGGCGCTTCCCGGGGACGCGATCGCGCGCCGGGAAGATGTCGACGGACTTGGATGGGCGGATCGGCGCGCCCCGCCCGAGAGCTTTTCGTACAGGTCGCGGAACGCGATGCGACCTCGGTGAACCCGCGACTTCACGGTGCCCTCGGAGCAATCGAGGCTCTGGGCGGCTTCGTCGTAGCTGAAGTCCAGGGCATCGACGAGCTGCAGGGCGGCGCGAAAGGGCTCGGGCACCCCGGCGAGGGCGGCGTCGATGTGTTCCAGTTCGGCGACGGTGGCCGTCGGATCGTAGCGGCCTGCGGCGGCGGCCCCCTCCCACTGCCCGGGCTCCACCTCGCTCACGCGATCCCGGCGCCGCGCGCGGTTCCGGTGATCATCGCGAATGCTGTTGAACACGATCGCGAACAGCCAAGGCCGAAACGTCGCCCCGTGCCGAAAGTCCTCCAGCGCGGCGTAGACCTTGATCCACACCTCCTGGGCCAGGTCGAGGGCACCGTGGTGGTCGCCCACCTGCTTCTCGATCACGGCCAGCACCCGCGATCCGTAGCGCTCCACGAGGGACGTGAACGCGTCTCGATCCCCGCCGGCCGCCTGGGCCACGAGCGATTCGTCGCGCACGGACGGAGTGGGAAGGGGGGTACGAGTCACCTGGGGCTTGGGGAGTCGCGGCCTGACTACTCAGTCCGCCGGTCATTGGTTCCCCGATCCTCTGAAAATCGGAGCCGAGCGGGCCCGATTCTTGCCGGGGGTGCGACGACCCGCGAAGCCCCAGGAAATGCGTCCACCCCCCCCCAGCCTGCCAGATCGGCAGTCTCGCGGTCCCGAGCCCCGGCGAGGGACCACGCGGGCGCCCCGGGCGGAAGACAGGAGGTCCTATGCTTCACAGGTCTCCCCCACTCCTCATGCCGAAACCGGTGCATTCTCCGAGGTCCCCGCGTGTGCGCCCTTCGCGCCGCCTGACTCGCTTCCTTCTGGGAGCCCTGCTGTTCGTCGCCGGTCCCGTTGGGACGCTTGAGGCGCAGTCCGGCATCACCGCGCGCGGCATGCACGTCCTCGACTCACGCTGGGACGGGCCCTTCTACAAGCAGATCGCCGGCGGCGGGGCACAGACCATCGCGCTGCGGTTCGATGGCACCGTGGTCGGGTGGGGTGCCGGCGGCGGTCAAGAGTGCGACATCCCGCCGCTGCCGATCGGCGTGCTCTACGAACGCATCGCCTGCGGGACCCTGCACGGTCTCGGCGTGCGGTCCGACGGCAAGGTCGTCGTTTGGGGCTACGGCGGGGCCATCGCGGCGCCTCCGGCCCTCCCTGCGGGCCTGCGCTACGAAGATGCGTCCGGAGGATGGGACTACTCGATCGCGCGCCGGAGTGACGGAAGGCTCATTGCATGGGGTCAGATCGGGCTACCGGCGCTGGCCGTTCCCGCGCTGCCCGCGGGCACGGTCTACGGACAGTTCGACGCCGGTGGGAGTCACGCGCTCGCCCTGCGCAGCGACGGCGCCGTGATCGCCTGGGGGGCCAACAGCCACGGTCAATGCAACGTCCCCGCGTTCCCTCCGGGGGCCGCGCCGGTTCTGGTGTCCGCTGGAGAGCGTCACAGCCTGGCACTGCTCGCCAACGGCCAGATCATCGCCTGGGGCGACAATTCGGCGGGACAGCTGCAGGTCCCCCCGCTTCCTCCGGGAGTCGGGTACATGGAGGCGTGCGCCGGCGGGTTCCACAGCGTGGCGAAGCGCAGCGACGGCCTGCTTGTGGCGTGGGGCGAGACCATCGACGGCGCCTGTGACGTTCCCGCGCCGATCCCGGGCAATCCGTTCGTCGGAATCAGCGGCGGCCTCCAGCATTCCGGCGCGGTTCTTCGCGACGGCACGGTGATCTGCTGGGGCAGCAACATCATGGGCGAGTTGAATGCGCCGCGACCTCCGGTCAACTCCGCCTTCGCCGAGATCGACGTCGCGTGGATGGATGCCTTCGCGCGCAGCACGGACGGCTCGCTCGCCAAGTGGGGCCGCAGCTACTGCACGAACTGTCCACCCTCGCCCCCACCCAACGTGCGCTTCGTCGAGGTCGACGGAGGCCGCGAGTTCGCGGTCGGCCGCACATCAGATGGGGCCTGCCTCGCGTGGGGCATGAACACCTACGGGCAGTGCAACGTGCCGCCGCCACCGCCGGGCCTGCGCTACGTGGAGGTCGGGGCCGGTACCTACTTCGCGGTCGCTCGCCGCAGCGATGGCGAGATCATCGGCTGGGGCGACAACTCCGGCGGTGAGTGCAACGTCCCGCCGTTGCCTCCCGGCATGCGCTACGTGCAACTCGCCGTCGGCGCGCATCACACGCTCGCGCGTCGCAGCGACGGAGCCGTGATCGCCTTTGGCTACGACGGCCACGGGGTCCTGGACGTCCCTCCGCTCCCGCCCGGCCTCGTCTACACCCACGTGATGACGGATTGGTACGCCTGTTTTGCCCTGCGCAGCGACGGAACGCTTGTCCGCTGGGGCGTCACGCAACCCGCAAGCCCGCCCAACCCACCGCCTGGTGTGCAGTACGTCGACGTGGCGTCCTCCGGCGGAATGAGCTCCGGATCCCTGCTGTTCCTGCGCAGCGACGGTCAGATCGCCGTCACGGGACATCTGAACACCTACTCCCAGCTCACGATGCCGCCGCCGCCGCCGGGCTCGAGCTACGTGGACGTCGCCGCTTCCGAGTATCAACAGGTGGCGCTTTACACCGACACGATCCTGCCGACGCTCTATTGCACCGCGAAGACCAATTCGCTCGGTTGCACTCCCGTTCTCACGCACCGCGGCCTGCCGAGCGCCCAGGACGTCGAAGGGTTCCGCGTGCAGGCCTGGCACCTGCGAAATCAGCGGCCGGGCCTGTGGATCTACGGCGTCAGCGGCCGCGCCGCCGCTCCGTTCTCCGGCGGAACCCTGTGCGTCGGCGCGCCGCGGTTCACGACTCCGGGCGCAAGCTCGAACGGACGTTATCGCCCCGCCAACGACTGCAGCGGATTCCACGAACTCGACTGGAACGCGTTCGCCTGCGGAAGCCTCGGCGGGTCGCCGCTGCCCGCGCTGCGCGTCCCCGGCACGGTGGTCGACTGCCAGTTCTGGGGTCGCGATCCGGGGTACGCCGCGCCCGACAACGCCGCGCTGTCGAACGCGCTCGAATACGTGATCGGGTTGTAGCCCGCCCGGCCACCGCCCGTTCGACCGCGTGTCCCACCGGCAGCCCCGGGGCAGCGGCTGGGACCCATGCTGTTCTTCACCGGTCCCCTTGGGACGCTCGAGCCGCAGTCCGGCCTCACCGCATGCGGCATGCCCGTCCCCGACTCGCGCGGGGACGGTCGCTGGGGAACTCCCACACGATCTTGAGCACGCCTCACGCGCTCCTGCCGCAAGTGACGGGGATCGCTCCCGCCGCGTTGGGGTCGGCCGGTCCTCTCGGAGACGCGGCGGGAACTTCCCGCGCTGCGTTCGCCAGCTCGCCCGCGGCGGCGAGCAGCCCGGGGCCCACTCCTGCTATCCATGGCTTGGTCCTGGACGTGGGCCGCACGCACGTCGCGTACTTCGAGCCGGGCGGCGGCGGTTGGCAGCGCTGGTACCAGGAACACCCTGGGAGCGCCGGCTACCTGCGGGTCTCGCGGCCGGTGATCGACGCGCGCCACGGCTTCGTGCTGCTGCTCGGGGACTTCGGTTCCGACATGCTCGCGGGATACGCCTGGCTCGGCCTCTACCGCATCGACAAGAACCGGCTCGAGAAGCTCTGCGTGGTCGTGATCAGCGTTTCCTGAGGTTCCGTCCTCCCCACGGACCCGTGCGGCGCCGCCTGTCGGCCGCTCCCCGCATCGGACGCCGCTGAGGAGCTCCCGCCGCGGCGCCGCCTCGTCACGGGATCTGCGGAGGCACGGCGGGGTGGGAGCGCGGGCGGAGTTTCCGAGCTCCGCGCGGTTCCCCAGCCACCGTCCCTGTGGGAGATTTCCCTGCGGTGCGATAGTACGGGCCGAGACACCCTCATCGGAGGCTCCGCCGCCCAGGAACGCCCTGGACGAAAGCCCTGACCTCGCACTGCAAGCTCAAGAACCCAGGCTGGTTCTCGCCGAGCGCCTCGGCCTCGAAGACCGCCTCTTCGCCCTCGGCGATGTGCACGGGCACGGCGTGTTCGTGTGGGCGACTCGGCGGCTTCGATCTTCTCTGGCCCAGGCTCTCGGCGTGGAATCCCATGAGAGGCAAACCCAATGGGTCGTTGGCGGACCTGCATGATCGCCGCGGGCGTCTGGGTGCAGCGGGCGCGGGAGGGACCCATCGTCCATCGCTTCAGACCGTTCGCAGTCGCAGTCGGCTGAGCGCGAAGGAGATGTACACCAGACCCAGCGGGTTCTTCTCCTTCAGGAGCTTCAGGCGAGCGCGGCGCATGGCCACGCCGACTTCCAGTTCCTCATCCAGCAGGCCGCGCAAGAACTCCATGCCGAAGCGCGTCGCCAGGGGCTCGAAGATGGTGATTTCCGTGCCGATCACCCCGGCAGCGTTGGCGTCCTGCACGAACGCGGAAACCATGCCGAAGGACTGCGAGGGCAACAGGGCGGTCGTGCGACATCCGTTGAGGAAGACCAACGGCCGCACCCCTTCCCAGCGCACCCGCTGGCTGATGAGGGAAGCATCGATGCGAGCGGAGGTCACTGGACCCACCAGGAGTGCGGGGATGTCCTTGCGCAGTCCGACGTAGTCGCCATGACAGTAGAAGTAGGCCACGTGACCCGGTGAGCCGGTCAATGCCGCAAGCGTCTTTTCGCGCGAGTCGGCAAGTCCGACACCCGGGAACAACTGACGAATCTGCGCGACGTGCTGCTCGCGCATGCTGAACTGTGGATCGGTCGAGACTGCGACGGTGAGTCTTGGTTCCGCCGTGCAACCCAGGTCGGACGCGGCTCCTGTGGATCCGACGCCCGACGCGCCATCGATCGTCAGAGGCAAGCCGAGATAGTGGCGGAATCCCCAGAATCCCGAGGGGCAGACGACGGTGTCCTTGTCCCGCGAGGGACACTGACCCTTCCAGCAGCGACTGTCCTCCAAGTCGGGGAGCGCTGGGTCCGCCAGGCTTTCCTTGAAGGCACTGCACAGCGTGAGATGCGGGTCGTTCGGGTCGAGCGGACGATCGTAGAGCACGGCCACGGGAACCAGTTCCGAGGAAGTCGTGCGGCTGGCGAACTGGATGTAGGACGGCTCCGAGACGAGCGACTCCAGTCGCTGACCCTGTCCGGCGAGCTTGGCGTTCGCGGTGCGTCGCAGCACGTCGAAGCAGCGCCTGCCTGCGCGTGCCATGGTCACCAGGTCGGCCCCGAGCTGATCGAGGGTTTGCGTACCGCCGTAGCGGAAATGGACTCCGGGCTTGCCGCTCCACTCTTCGATGTCCCCCCAAGCCGCAGCCCGCAGCACGGCGCGCAATTCGCGCACCAGGGTGTCCAAGGTCGCCGAGGAGAAGTGCACATCCTCCTGCACATCGTGCTTGCCGAAGATCCTCAGCTGATGGGTGCCGTCCGTGCCGTTGAGCATCAGGCTGAGGTCGTTTTCCTTGAAGCCGGTCAGGGCGTCCGCGTTGAGCTTGCGGGTGAGAAGGTAGTCGGTCTTGAAGCTGATCGATCCGTCCACGGGCCCGGGCAAGGAACTCCCGGCGCCCTTGCGCGTCAGCACCTGCACCACGCGGGAGTGCACAAGGGTCTGCTTGTAGTAGAGACTGCAGCGCAGCCGCTGCGGACCTGGTTGGGGGCCCATTTGCACTGGGAAGAACAGCCGCTGCTTCCAGATCTCCTGCTTGCCGAGCAGGGCCTTCAGGTCGCGCTCTTCCTTTCCGCGCAGTCCCTCAACCGGCTGTCGGAGCACGGTGCCCACGCCGTCGCTTCCCAGCTCCAGCGCGCCCCGAACCGACCCGTGTCCCAATTCGATTTCATTTGGAAAGGAGAAGAGCGCCACCTCCAGTTGCGCCCTTGCAGGCAGAAGACCCGCGGGGATGTTGACCGGTTGCCCTGCCGCTATCCCTTCGAGCAATTCTCCGATCTGAAGTGCGAACCAGCAGCGCTCGGAGGTCCGCAGCGTTTGCCGTTGATCGAGGAATTCCTGCGGGCGGGCCTGGCTCGCGAAGCCCGTGTTCACATAGCCCGCTGGGTGGGCCGCGGATTCTCTCGCACCGCCCTTCGGACGGCCGCGCTTGGCCCCCGACTTGGCCCCAGCAGGCTTGTGGAGTGCCGACTTGCTCACAGATCCTGGCGCGGCCGCCTTCGCCCGCGAGGCAGCCGAAACGGAGCGGCCGCGAGCACTCGGCGCAAGCGTCGGATCGGGCACCGACGGCAGGGGTTGTGCTGCTGGAGCTGACCTGTCCGGAGGCTTGGCACGCTTCCACGAGCTCTTGCTGCTCTTCTTCTTGGTTCGCTTCGCGGGCGACCGACGTGTCTTCGGAACGGAGGCTGCGGCTTCACCCTCTGCCCCGGCGGGGGCCTCGGCGGGTGCCTCGGCGGACTCCTCGACAGACTCGATCGGCGGGCTCTTCTCCAGCTCTTTTTCGAGGGCAGCCAGCGAGTGCAGGATCTTCTTTCGATCCCAACCGCGAGGGTCCATGCCGCCCGCGGCGACAGCGCGAGTCGCTCCGGCCTTGGCGAAGCTCCAAAGCTCGTCGGCGGGTTCCTTCTTGGCCACAGTGGACCCGTCAGGAATCGTCGCAGGTCGAAACTGCGCGCTCCGGCGGCAACGATGTCGGCGTTGACAGCGGTGACTGCCTGGCGATGCAGGGCGGATCCACTGGCTCCGAAGCCCTGTGCGTAAAGCAGGGCCTGGCAGGCATCGAAGAGTGCCTCGGATCCGCGCTCCTTCATGTAGCTGCGATCACCGGACACCTGCAAGGCCAACACGTTTGCCGCCTCCGTCGCGGCCCGCCACGAACGCCTGAGCGAATCGGGCAAGCCGGTGCTCTTGCCGACCCAGGACAGAAGCGTTCGCAGCGCTTCGTGGGCCGGTCTCGCCATGCCCGTGTCGGCGTGTCCGCCCGCTGCCTTGAGTCCCAGCTCGCCGGCCAGGTGCACGATCGTCCCGCTCGTGCGTCCGATCTGAGTACTCGGCGTGGCGATGCGTCCCGCTTGCCATGCCGGCGGTTCCGCTCGGAGCACCGCGCGGGAGAGGACGGCGAGCATCGCTGACTCAGACAGCAGGGCGAACTTCGCTTCGTGGATCTGCATGTGGGCCTTCGCCTCCTGCGACGGATCGGCGCTGGACTACGGCGCGGGAGCAATCGCGGGTTGTTCGGCACGCCCATGGCAGTTTGAGGCGCGGGCTTGCCGTCACTCGTCCCGTAACCCTCTCCTTCCTTGGGGTGCCTGCGCCGACCATCGAGGAACCACTCCCAGTTGAAGGCGCCGCCTGTCTCCATCGAGCGCTTGACGAGGTTCTGAAGCCGCGCGAAGTACGCGAAGAAGCCCACCGCCAGGCCGATCCCGTAGGCACCAAAAAGCGCAGAACCCGCCGGGAACAAGGCGAGCACGGCGCCGCCGCCGATGATCCCGATCACCGTCACCAGATCGGTGAACTGGACCGCAGAGGTGCGATATCGATTGATGTAGTAGACCAGCCACCCGACGATCGAGCCGAAGGAGGCTGCCCCCAGCAACATGAGGACGGCCACCAGGACCTCGGGCAGGCTGTCCATCGAGGACCGCGAATTTTGAGTCACGAGTGCGAGCACGTTCACGGAGATTCTCCTTGGATTGAATGACCGGCAAGGGACCCGAGCCAGACTCGATGCACGACTCCGCCTGCGAGCAGCGCACACGCCGCGACGAAGGCCGAGTCCCAACCTGTGTTCAGGCCGGCGAGCGCCACCAAGAGCACGAGCACCGTCACGAGCGTGAGCCTGGGACGCTTCGGGCCGGCCCCACCGAGCCTACACTCCGCAAGCCAACCAAGCACGAGCCCGATCCCGAGGATGCCCGCCAGAGTGAGCCAGGGGTCCACTCAGGCATGTTAGCGAGGCAACGAGGCTTTCTCGATTCCGTGTCGGAAAAGGATCGCCCATCCAGACTGCGTCGCAGTTCAGCTGTGCGGAAGTTCAGCCGGCCAGGGACTCACCGCCCGATTCCGCGACCGATTGGATCGCGAGGATGCGCTGCCGGAGAAATCTCCGCATGTACTCGGTCAGAACGAGGCAGTTGGCCAGCCGGCCCAGCGGACCCATGGGCGAGTCAAATCGAATCGATCACGCACGAACGTCCCGGTCGCGTCCGGGTGAAAACGTGATCGTGATCGAACCGTCGAAACGCGCCTCGGACCATCGAGTCGCGGAAGCTGTTCGGGCGATCGAAGGCGGTGATGCGGCTCGTCAGTCGCTGTCGCAGGCCGAAGTGGACGGCTTCCCAGGTCACTTCATCGCCCAGCTCGAGCAACCCGCTGGTCACGCCGGCCACGGCGCGCTCCCCGGTTGCCGCGGTCGACTGCACGTGCATGTCGACGCTGCGAAAGAGGTCGAACACGGCATCGATGGGAGCGGCGATCTCGAGTTCGATCTCAATGCTCGGCATGCGACCTGGGCCACCTTACCTCGCGGAGGTCCGAGGAGGAACGCGGGTCGCCCGAGCAAGCACCCACGGTCAAGCCGGCCGAACCACGTCGGATTGCGGCGGCCGAGACGCGCATCGTGCACCTCGTCGTCACGGAAAGCAGGGCCAGGGGGTGGGCGCGGGGCCGCGACGTCCAAGGCGATTGCGTACGCGTCGATGGCAGGGGCCGCTGGGGGGGATCGCCGACAGCGACGGGCTCGTCCTCCGGGGGATCCCGTCCAACGTCCAAGCCTCCCATCGCCGCGATGGGAAGCACGGCGGGGCGACCGCGCTCGCACTCAACCTTGAGGGGGAGCTGCTCGCCGCGGAAGGCGCCGGAGCCGGGGAGGTCCGCCTGGACCGCCACGGTCAGCGCGCGCCGTCTACTTCACGGGCACGCGCACGCGGACCGAGACTTCGTCGCTCTTCTTGGTCACGTCCCCGGTGGTACTCCCCGGTGAAGCAGGCGTTGCAGAAGCGCTCGATCTTTGGATTGCCGACCCGGGCGGCGGCGTTCATGCGCTCGCGGTCGATGTACAGCAGGTAGTCGGCGTCCACGGCTCCCGGTGATTTGCTGGTTGGTGCGACCGTTGGCGACGATTCGGTCTTGGTCGCCATGTCGATGCCGTAGGGACAGGGGCGAGACCAGGGGCGGGCTCGTGATCGCCATGTAGACGCGCTTAGCGCCGGCGGCGCGCGCCATGTGGACGATGCGGCGCGAGGTCGTGCCGCGCACGATCGAGTCGTCCACCAAGAGGACGTTCTTGCCGTCGAACTCCAGCGGAATCGTGTTCAGCTTGCGCCGCACTCGTTCGTGCGCGCCGCCTGGCTCGGCATGATGAAGGTGCGGCCGATGTAGCGGTTCTTGACCAGCCCTTCGCGGTAGGGCAGGCCCAGGCGCTCGGCCATGGCCATGGCGGCCTCGCGCGAGGAGTCCGGGATCGGGATGATCACGTCGGGCATCGGCGCGCGACGCCAGCCACTGATCCGCCAGGGCCTCGCCGAAGCGGCGGCGTCTTGTAGACGGAGATGTCGTCGAGCATCGAGTCGTGTCGCGCGAAGTAGACCAGCTCGAAGATGCAGGGGCGGTGGGGCTTATTGGTCAGCTTGCGCGAGAGGATCTTGCGATCGGAACCGATGTAGATCGCCTCACCCGCCCCGATGTCGGCGTCTTCGCAGCCGATCACGTCGAGCACGACGCTCTCGCTGGCGCAGGCGTACCAGACGCCCTCTTCCGTGCGCTCTCGCCGAAGCAGATCGGCTTGATGCCGAAGGGTCGCGAAACGCGACCCATGGCGCCGTCGGCCAGGATGCACACGACGGAGTAGGCGCCCTTCACTTCGGCGAAGACCCTTCTTGACGGCGAAGAACACATCCTCGGGGAGGATCTTGCTGCCCGGCTTGATGCGCTCCTCGAGGTCGCGCGCGAAGACGCAGAGAATCACCTCCAGGTCCAGGAGCTGCTGATGCACGCCCGACAGGCCCAGGCGCTCCTTCAGCTCGAGGAAATTCGCTGACATTCCCGTTGTGCGCCATGGCGACGCCGAACGAAACACCATGTGGAAGGGCTGCACGTCCTCGTCGGTGCCGCTCCCACCGGGTAGCGCACGTGGCCCACGCCCAGGGACCCGCGCAGGCGCGGCATGTTCTCTCGTTGAACACGTCGCGCACCAGGTCCGAGTCCCTTCTTGACGTGGAAGGAATCGGTGAAGGTGGTGATGCCCGCCGCGTCCTGGCCGCGGTGCTGCACTGGCGAGCAGCCCCTCGTAGATCTCGAGGCGACGTCGCTCTCCTTGGGGCCGTAGATGCCGATGAATCCGGACATGCTGGTGTGTTGGCCACGCCCGGTCGACGCGGGCGGCAGGGTGCACCGCTCCGGAGGTTCCCGGCGCTCCCGCACGGAGCGTCGCGAAGCCTTCGAACCCGGAGTCTCGACCGGTCCGTGGACAGATGACAGTCTAGGCCCTCCGGGCTCGAACTTCCCGCGGCGAGGTCCCTTCCCCGCGGCCCCCTCGACTCATCGCCGCGCCCAGCACGCGGAGAACCGGGCCGGACTGCCGAGATGTTGGATCGCTTCGCCCTCTACGAACTGTGCGTCCAGGCCCCTCTCCTCCAGGCGGCCTTCCTGGGCGCCGTCCACGGCGGCCGGCCGCTCTTGCTGCGCGAGGACTTCTCGGGCCGAGCCGCTCCGGCCGCCCGCCTGGCTCGCCCAGGACGAACAGGCCCGCGCCTGGGCCGTGGATTCCGACGGGGAGGCCCTGGGATTCTGCACGAGGCCCTGGGGGAAGGCGCCCGAGGGCCGTAGGTACCGAGCCGCGCTCCCGGGTTGGCCGGCCGCGGGCCTGGGGTCGCGCCCGCGGCCTCGACTCCGGGACCTGGGACCCCGCCCATCCTTATTGCGGGCGGGTGCCTGGGTCCCTGCCCCTACCCGAGGCCTGGGACACCGGAGCGCGGCCCGCGGACTAGCGCTGCGCCCAAATCGAGCTCCCACCGGGGCCGGCCGGCCCCCCGGGCACGGGGGTCGCGTTCCCCCTCCCCGGCTGGCTCCAAAGACCCGCGGGCGGTCCGCGCCGGCGCCAAGTTCGTCGTCTGGCCGGACGTCCTGCTTCCGGTCGCCCGGGGACCCGCCCATGGATGTGATCCCACGCGGGGAACTTCTCCTGGGGTATCTCCCCAATCGGAGGGAGCTCTCTGACCTTCCTTCGAGCGTGCCGCGCGCGACTGGCTCCGGGCGGAATTCTCGCCACGGACGCGCCGTTCGGGGGCGCCTCGCCTTTCAACGGGTTTCACGGAGCGCGTGACCTACCTGCCGGACGGCCGACGGGTCCGCACGCTTTGGCGGCGGGTCGAAGCGGACCCGATCCGCGGAACCGTCGGTCAACACGCTCTCCTTCCGCGTGGACCGGGAGGGAGGAAGTGGAACTCGACCTGCCGGAGGCCCCACTATCGCTGGCGACTCTGGTCCCCTGCCCGAATTGCGCGAAGCCCTGATCGAAGCCGGATTCGAGTCCGTCGAGGGCCACCTCGAACTCGACCCCTCGGACCCGCGGCCGGCGGCTCTCCGCGATCTCGGCCCCGACTGGACGCTGCTCGTGATTTCCCGCTGATCCGCTCCCGAGACGGCGGCCGTTCAGGAGGGGCAGGACGGGCAGGAGAGGCAGGAGGGGCAGGGGCGGGCGGGAGCAGCCTCACTCGAAGCCGCCGTCCTTCCAGCGCCCCGGACCACTCCCACATGCCGTACTTTCGGACTTCCTTGGGCAGCGGATGCCCGAGTTGCGCGCGAGCATGCAGATCTGGCCGCGGTGGTGCGCTTCGTGGGCGATGGCGTAGGCCAGGAACCCCACCACGTCGGGTCGAAGTCCTTCACGTGGCCGTCGCTGGATTCGGCGGCCTGGCGGATCACCTCGACCATGCACTTGGCGCTCTTCTTGAGCGCGCTCTGGGCCTGCGCGAGTGCACTTGGCGCGGTCGAGCTTATCGGGAACGGCCATGCCCGGGGCGGTCACGGCGAGCCACATGTGGCGCACGTTGTGCATGTGGGCGGTGATCTGGGCGATGTTGCGGCCCCCTTCCAGGGCGGGGCGGCGCGCCAGACCTTCTTGTCGAGGGCATCCAGCAGGAACTGGTTGATGCGCTCGTTGGTAGCGAAGGCCTCGGCCAGGGAGCGGGGGACGAAGAACGTCCGCGCTCGGGAGGGCGCGCGGCGGTCGATCGGGTCGGGGGAATTGGCCTGCTGGGAGTCGTCCATGGTTCGTGATGCGTCAAATCCCCGCCGGGACTCGGAGTCGCCTTGGCGTCCCCGGAAGGGCGTATCCTACGCCGCGCGCGCCCTCCGTCGTCCCTCGCGCAGAACAGGAACCATGAAAGGCATGACCTTCGCCGTGTCCGCCGTCCCCTGCCTGCTGCTCGCCGTCGCCTGTGCCGCGGACCGACCGGAGCCCCGGCTCGCCGCCCCACGGCAGGCCTGTCCCTGGCCGAGTCCTCCTACCCGGCCGCGGCCCGGGGCGACCTGGTGGAGAACTACCACGGCACGCAGGTCGCGGATCCCTACCGTTGGCTGGAGGACCCCGACTCCGCGGCCACGCGGGCCTGGGTCGAGGCGGAAAACACCGTCACGTTCGCGCACTTGAACCGCATCGCCATCCGCCCCGCCCTCAAGGCGCGGCTCACGGAGCTGTGGAATTACGAGCGCTTCGGCCTGCCCCAGACCGGCAAGGGCCGCTATGTGTTCGCGCGCAACGACGGCCTCAGGCGCAGTCCGTGGTCTACACCAGCGAGGGCCTCGGCGGCGAACCGCGGGTGCTGATCGACCCCAACACGATGTCGACGGACGGCACGGTGGCGCTGGGGTCCATCAACCTCTCGGACGACGGGAAGTTCCTCGCTTACGGCGTGGCGGACGGCGGCTCGGACTGGAACATCTGGCGCGTGCGCGACGTCGCCACGGGTGCCGACCTCGACGACACGCTGCGTTGGATCAAGTTCAGCCCGCCGGTGTGGCTGCCGGATTCCTCGGGCATGTTCTCGCGCGCTACAACGCGCCGGCGGCGGGCCAGGAGCTTCAGGCCAAGAACGAATTCCAGAAGCTGTACTTCCACCGCCTGGGCACGCCCCAGGAGGCGGACCAGCTGGTCTACAAGCGCGACGACCACGCCAATTGGTCCTTCGGCCCCACGGTCAGCGAGGACGGCCGCTACCTCGTGATCCACGTCAACGAGGGCACCGACCCGCGCAATCGCCTGTTCTACAAGGACCTGAGCGACCCGGCCGCGCCGGTGGTCGAGATGCTCACGGACTTCGACGCGAACTACTCGTTCCTCGGCAACGAGGGGCCGCTCCTGTGGCTCTACACGGACCAGGGCGCGCCGCGGGGCGCGTGATCGCCGTCGACACGCGGAATCCGGCGCGCGCGAACTGGAAGGTGCTGATCGAGGAGGCGGCGGAAACGCTCTCCGCGGTGAATCTGGTGGGCAACCACTTCATCGCCTCGTACCTGAAGGACGCGCGCTCCCAGGTGAAGGTGTTCGACCTGACGGGAAGTTCGTGCGTGAAGTGACGCTGCCGGGCCTGGGCACCGCCGCGGGCTTCGCCGGCCGGCGTGCCGATGGAGAGACGTTCTACAGCTTCGCGGGATTCACCACGCCGACGCGGATCTACCGCTACGACATTGCCGGGGGCAAGAGCGAACTCTACCGCTCGCCGAAACTCCTGTTCGATCCGTCCAAGTACACCACCGAGCAGGTCTTCTACGCCTCGAAGGACGGCACGCGCGTGCCGATGTTCCTGACGTACAAGACGGGCCTGAAGAAGGACGGCAAGAACCCGACGCTGCTGTACGGATACGGCGGCTTCAACCTGTCGATGACGCCGAGCTTCCGGGGCCTCGCGGCTGGCCTGGATGGAGCGCGGCGGCATCTCGCGGTCGCGAACCTGCGCGGCGGCGGAGAGTACGGCGAGGACTGGCACCAGGCCGGGACCAAGGCCCGGAAGCAAAACGTGTTCGACGACTTCATCGGCGCGGCCGAGTGGCTGACCTCGCAGGGCTACACCTCGCCGTCGAAGCTCGCGATCCAGGGCGGCTCGAACGGAGGCCTGCTCGTCGGCGCGGCGATCACTCAGCGGCCCGACCTGTTCGGGGCGGCGCTGCCCGCCGTGGGCGTGATGGACATGCTGCGGTTCCACAAGTTCACGATCGGGCACGCCTGGACCAGCGACTACGGTTCCTCGGAGAACCCGGAGGAATTCAAGGCCCTGTACGCCTACTCGCCGTACCACAACCTGAAGCCCGGCACCTGCTACCCGCCGACGATGGTCACCACCGCCGACCACGACGACCGCGTGGTGCCCGGCCACAGCTTCAAGTTCGCCGCAGCCTTGCAACACGCCCCAGGCCTGTGACAATCCCGTCCTGATCCGCATCGACGTGCGCTCCGGACACGGCGCGGGCAAGCCCACGGCGAAGCAGATCGAGCAGGCCGCGGACGAAATGGCCTTCGTCCTGGACGCCTTGGGCGAGGCCCATTGAGAAATTCGGCCCCGGGGGCGTTGAATATCCACCTGTCATTCCCGGTCGTCCGCACTTCCCCCTTCCCCCATCCGCAAGGTCGCGCACCCCATGTCCTTTCGCCTGCCCCACGTTTTCCTGCTGCTTCCCGCCCTGCTCGTGCCCGCCGTCTTCGCCTTCCGGGTGGAACGACGGCGAGGCGTCCGCCGCCGCCGTGCCCGCGGCGGTTTCCGCTCGAGGAGGAACTGGAGGAGCTGATGCACGGCATCGACAAGGACTTCGAGGCCGTGGTGCAGTCCATCGAGAAGAAGGACGCGCCGCCGCCCTCGAACTGGTGCTCAAGATCCAGACGGCCGGAGTCTCGGCCAAGACGATGATGCCGCCCAAGCTGCGCACCATCGAGGAGAAGGACAAGGCCGCCTTCAAGGTCGGCTACCGCAAGGAGCTGAACAGCCTGCTCAAGGCCACGGCCGATCTCGACAACGCCCTTCTGGACGGCGACCTGGAGAAGGCCAAGCAGGTCGCGGAGCAGATCGACGCGCTGAAGAAGAGCTCCCACGAGGTCTACAAGAAGATGCCGCGCAAGAAGAAGGACTAGTCCCGGGGCGGCAAGCCGCCGGCCGATTCCAACGACACCCGCGCCCCTGGGACCGCCCGGAGCACGGGTGTCGCGCTTTGGTACGGTAGGACCCCATGGGCGAGTTCCTGTACGGCACCTCCAGCTGGTCGGAAAAGTCCTGGGCGGGCGTGTTCTATCCCGACGGCCTGCCGGCGGGGGCGCAGCTCGCCCACTACGCGACGCAGTTCCGAACGGTGGAGGCCGACGTGACCTACTACCGCGTGCCCGACGCGCGGCTGGTGCGCGGGTGGGAGGAAAAGACGCCCGAGGGCTTCGTGCTTTCGGCCAAGTTCCCGCGCAGCATCGTGCACGGAGGCGAACAGGCCGCGCCCGATCCGGAGCGCGTGCTGGCGCTGGAGCACGTGGGAGGCGATCTGTCGCGTTTCCTATCCGCCATGGAGCTGCTCGGCGCGAAGTGCGGCCCGCTGGTGCTGCAGTTTCCCTACTTCAACCAGAAGGCGTTCCGCTCCGTGGAGCCGTTCCTCGAGCGCCTCGACCGCTTCTGGCCGAGTTGCCCCCGCGCTTCCGCTACGGCGTGGAGATCCGCAACAAGCAGTGGATCGCCGAGCCCCTGCTGAGCTCCTGCGTCGCCACCGCGTGGCGTTGGTGCTGGTGGATCTGGCCTACATGCCCCACCCGGCGGACCTGGCCCAGAAGCACGAGCTGTTCACCACCGACTTCACTTACGCGCGCCTGATCGGCGACCGCAAGGCCATCGACGCCTTGACCGAGCGCTTCGACCGGCTGGTGGTGGACCAGGGGCCGCGGCTCCCGCTGGGCCGAATTGCTGCGGGAGGCCGCCCGCCGCCTGCCGCGGACCTTCGCCTACGCCAACAACCACTACGCCGGCTACGCGCCGGAGACGATCCGCGACCTGGCCGCGCGGGTCCTGGGCGACCCGGGGCCGTGAGCCAGTCGCCCCGAATTCCTCCCTGCCTGGCGGGGAACGGACCCTGCCCAGCCAGGGCGACTAGAATCGGGGCTGCCATGAGGTCGAGCCTTCCCATGCGCGCGTTGCAACGCGTGGACAAGCGGCTGGGCCCCCTGGTGTGCCTGGCGCTGCAGCCCCTGCGTTGGGCGCGACCCCTGCTGCGCCCCCAGCGCTCGCCCGCGCGCCGCGTGCTGGTGATCAAGTTCTGGGGCGTGGGCAGCCTGCAACTCCTGACTCCGTCCGTCGTCCACTTGCGGCGGCGCCATCCCGGGGCCGAGTTGGTGCTCCTGACCCTGTCCGCCAATCAGCCCGCCGCGGGAGGGGCCTTCGGCCAGTTCGACCAGGTGCTGTCCTTCGACGTCGCGGGCGCGGGCTGGGCGGGCGTCGCGCGCCGCGTGTGGACCTTGATGCGCAGCCTGCAGCGGGAGCGCATCGACGCCGTCTACGACTTCGAGTTCTTCACGCGCTTCTCGGCCTTGGTGTCGCTCTCGACCCTGGCGCGCGAATCCCACGGCTTCGGGTCCACGAGCGTCTGGCGCGGGTCGTTCCACGCCCACGTGGTGCCCTTCAACCGCTATTGGCACGTGGCGCGCAACTTCCGCGCCCTGGCGGGCGGCGAGGACGGCGCCCAGGTGGTTCCGCGGCAACTGGCGCCCCAGCGCTTCGACGCGGCGGATGCGGCGCGCGTGGACCGCGTGCTGGAACGGCACGGCATCGACCCGCGGGCGCCCTTCGCGGTGCTCAATCCCAATGCGGGGGAACTCAACTTCGAGCGCCGCTGGCCGCGGCCTTCCTTCGCCGAATTGGCCTCGCGCCTCTCGGACCTGGACGGCCTGTCCGTGGCCCTGGTGGGCTCGCAGGGCGAGCGCGAGTACACCGAACAGGTGGCCGCGGCCGCGTCGGGGTCCGTGCGTCCCGCGAATCTGGCCGGAGAGCTCACGCTGCCGGAGCTGGCCTCGCTGCTCTCCCGCGCCGCGGTGTTCGTGACCAACGACTCCGGCCCCATGCACCTGGCCGCGGCCCTGGGCACGCCCACGGTCGGCCTGTTCGGCCCCGAGACGCCGCTGCTCTACGGCCCCTGGGAGAGGCGCGCGCGCTGTATCGGCCGCCGATCTGCTCGCCGTGCATCAACGTGCACGAGAACAAGGTCTCGAGCTGCATCTGGGGCTTCCCCCAGTGCCTCGTGTCGCTTTCGGTGGACGAGGTCCACGGAGCGGCGCGTGGCTTCCTCTTCGGCGAGGACCTGGCGCCCTACGCGCTGGAGCCCCTGAAGCGGCCCCTCCACGGGCCCGCCCGGCCCCGCCCGGCGGGCCCGGCGGAACGGGGAAAGGCGAGGCCGGACTGATGCGCGTCCTGCTGCTCAACCCGCCCGGCCGCCGGACCTACATCCGCGACTATTTCTGCTCCAAGACCACCAAGTCCAATTACCTCTTCCATCCCATCGACCTGGTGGTGCTGAGCGGCACGCTGGCGGAACGCCACGAGACCCAGGTCCTCGATGCCATGGCCGAGGGGCTCGACGAGGAGCGGGCCTTGCGCGCGTGGCGAGGTCCGCTCCCCGACGCGGTGATTTCCCTGGTGGGTTCGGTGTCCTGGGACGAGGACCGCGCGTTCCTGGCGCGCCTGGCCCGCCTCGGGCCGCGGGCGCTGGCCCTCGGCGATGTGCTGCAGGAGGACAGCGAGACGCGGCTCGCCGAGGAGCCGTGGCTCGAAGCCGCCCTGCACGTCTTCGTCAACCAGGACGCGGTCCACTACCTCGAAGGCAACCTGGCCGAAGTGCGGGAGATGACCCTGCGTCGTCCGGACGGTCGGATCGAGCGGATCCGATCCCGGGGCAAACAGCGCGGCAGCTACCGCCTCGCGCCCGCGCCACGAACTGTTTCCAGGTCGCGGCTATCGCTTCTCCTTCGCCCGTTCGGCGCGCTTTCGCCACGACGCTCACGGACTACGCGCTGCCCGTACCCGTGCACTTTCGGCGTGATCGGCACGCTGGGTTTCCAGACGCGCCCGGTTCAGGACGTGCTGGAGGAGCTCGACCACCTGCGCGCGCGGCATGCGCGAGGTGTTCTTCATGGACCAGACCTTCGGCGTCCGAAGCCGCGCGCCCTGGAACTCTGCCTGGCCCTCGAACGACGCGGCGACCTGTCCTGGACCGCCTTCACGCGACCCGACACGGCCGACGACGGGCTCTTCGCCGCCATGGCGCGAGCCGGTTGCCACACCGTGATCATGGGCGTGGAAAGTGCCGACGAGGACGTGCTCGCGAGCACCGAGAGGGGGCTATTCCGGCGCTGAGATCCGCGGTTTCGAGCCTGCGCGCCAGGCGGCACGGCCTGCGCACGGTGGGAACCTTCATCGTCGGGTTGCCCGGGAGGAGACCGAGGGAAAGCCTGGAGCGCGGGCTGGCGCTCGCCGTGGAGCTCGACCTCGACTTCAGCCCCGCAACATCGCCGTGCCCCGCTTCTCCACGCCCATGCGCGCGGCTCCTGGAGCAGGGACTGGCCCGTCCCGGCGACCTGGTGATGGACCAGGGCGGCGCGAGAGCTCCAGCCTCTCGACCCACACCCTGGACCGCGACGCCATGGAAAGGCCAAGCGCCGCATGAAGCGCCGCTCCTGCCCGCGCCCGTCACCTCTGGCGGCGCATGTCCAGGGCCAGGAACCCGCACGAGTTGCGTCCCAGGCCCGCGAGGGCCTGGCCTTACCTCGAAGAACTTCTGATCAGCGTTCGAGGTCGAGCCGCGTGGGCACGCCTTCCGTGACCTGCACGCGCTGCGCCTGGCCTCGGACCTTCCACTGACCCCCGTCGCCTTCGGCTTCTCTGCAGTACTGTTGCACTTCCACGGCGTAATGGCCGGGCAGC
>JADJQU010000018.1 GCA_016712565.1 Planctomycetota bacterium
CATGCCATTGGCCCCGTGCTCGTTGCGAGCTGAATGCCGCCACTCACCATCTGGCAGATGCCCTGCGGATGTCGCGGAGGCCCTGGCTGAACGTGCGGCGATGTCTTCGGAGAGCGCGACTCGACTGATGACTTCACCATGGGCCAGTACGCTATCACGAGGCGGTGAGATGGGGTGTCCCAGGACGGCGCGGCCGGGCGTCCACCCCTGTGTCGCCCACAAAAATGGCTCGCCGCGCTCGCGCGCTGCTCGAGGGCGCGGGCGTGGTCGTCGAAGCCGCGCGGCCGACGCGGCGGAGGTGAGGCATCTGGTCCTCACCCTGCAAAACCGGTGCTGTGAACGGGCCTCAGCACGCGTCAGAAATGCTTGCAAAAAGCCATGTCACGCGATGTCAGCGGTGGCACGGTCGGTGCTACGGGGAGCCCCATGTCCCTGTCCACCGGAGACCGGGTCCTCGGCCGGTTCATCGTCGAGGGCACGTTGGCCAAGGGGGGAATGGGAGTCGTGTTTCGAGGCCGGCACGAGCGGCTCGGGACGCGGGTCGCGCTCAAGGTGTTGCCTGGAGGGGCAGGGGTGGAGCTGGAAGAGCGGTTTTTCCGCGAGGCGCGCTCATGGCCCTCGTGCACCACCCGAACGTGGCCACGCTGCTCGACTTCGGGGCGCTGCCGGGGCTCGGGTCCGTGCTGGTGATGGAGCTGGTCGAGGGGGAGACTCTGGCCCAGAGGCTGGCGCGGGTCGGCGCGCTGCGGCTCGGGGAGGCTCTGCGGCTGTTCTACGGGATCCTCGACGGGCTGGAGGCGCTCCACACCGCGGGGATCATCCACCGGGATCTGAAGCCTTCCAACATCCTCATCGCTCCGGGAAATCCGGAGGTCGCGAAGATCTGCGACTTCGGGATCGCGCGCTCGGACACGCGGTTCCAGAGCCGGCTCAGCCATTCGGGCACGGTCGTGGGGACGCTCGCCTTCATGGCCCCGGAGCAGCTCATGAGCGGCGAGGTCGACGAGCGCACGGACATCTATGCGGTCGCGCTGATGCTGCGAGAGGCGCTCACGGACACCCGGCGCCGAACCGGGGCTCGATGAAGGATGTCGTGCAGCACATCTTCGATGAAGCCCCGCTCTCCGTGGCGCCGCCGTCGCTGCCCGAAGCTGCCAGCGCGGCTGTCGGAGCTGCTGCGCGCGGCGGCCAGCCCGGACCCGAGCCGGCGTCCTCCGGATGCGGCCACCTTTGCGATGGCGCTCCGCGCAGCGTCGGGGCGTCGCGCGGGCGGTCCGGCCAGCTCCGGTCCCGACAGCGTGCCTGTCTTCTCCGCGCCCGGCACCGCGCGGGCGGACGACTCCACGGTCGTGATCCGCGGGCGGACCAGGAGCCCTTTGCCGCCGAGCCCGCGGGTCTCTGGGCGCCTGCGAGACCGGCGCAGGCGGCGCATGCCTCGGCCGGCGAGCCGCGGGAAGCGCGCGTGGCCTCCGCGTCGCCCGCGGAGCCCTGCTCGCGCGACACTCCGACGCTCCCGAGCCGTCTCCGCTGAAGAGACCACGGCGAGCTGCGCGCGGCCCCGGCAGCGCCCCGCGGCGAGGGCTCAGGGGCCGAGGTCGGGGAACGGCGTCGCGGGGGCCATGGCCGCGCTGAAGTGGCGGAGGGAAGGGGGCTCGGCGAGGATGCGCATCGCCGGCAGGCGGGTCGCGACGGCGGCCACCTCCGCGCCGATGGCGCCCACGTAGTCGATGTGGCTCTGGGTGTAGACGCGGCGGGGCTCGGCGAACCGGACGAGCTGTCTCCGGCGCTCGCCGGGGCCGAACGAGAGATTGCCAATCTCGCAGGTGCGCACACCGCCCGCGAGGTAGAGCGCGCAGGCGAGGGACTGGCCGGGGAGGTCGTCGGGGGCGAGGTGCGGGAGGGCCGCTCCCGCGTCCACGTACACGGCGTGCGCGGCGGCTGGCTTGACCACGGGGAGACCGGCCTGCTCCAGCTTGCGCGCGAGGTACGCCGAGGCCGCGAACCGATAGGCCAGGTACGCCTCGTCCAGGACCTCGTGAAGGCCCTGGGCGATGGCCCCGAGATCGCGGCCGGCGAGGCCGCCGTACGTCACGAACCCCTCCGTCCGGATGAGCTCGACCCGGATCTTCTCGGCGAGGGCGTCGTCGCGCACACCTAGCATGCCGCCGATGTTCACGATGGCGTCCTTCTTCGCGCTCATGGTGAAGGCATCCGACAAGCTCGAACATCTCGTGGGCGATGGACTGGAGGGTTCGCTCGCGCTGGCCGGGCTCGTCCTGGCGGATGCGATAGGCGTTCTCGGCGAACCGACAGGCGTCCAGCACGAGGAAGATCCTCGAGAGCGGCAGCGCTCGGCCACGGCGCAGGTTGCCGAGCGACACCGGCCTGTCCGCCGACAGCGTTGTTGGTCACCGTCATGACGACCATCGCGACGGAGCTGCCATATTCCCCGAGGGCCTGGTCGAATGCGGGCAGATCCATTCCCCCGCCGAAAGGCGCCTCCCCCGTGAGGGCGTCCGGCAGGGGGAGGTCGAACCCGCGCGCGCCGGCGGCCTCCACGTTGGCGCGGGTCGTGTGGAAGAGTCCGTGGGAGAGGATGACGCGGCCCGCGAGGGGGACCACTGCAGAGAGGACGCGGTCGGCCGCGCGGCCCTGGTGGGTGGGGAACACGTGCGGGACGCCGGTGAGCTGGGTGGCGGCCTCGTCGCAGGCGCAGTAGCTGCGCGCCCCCGCATAGGAGTCGTCGCCGCGCATGATGGCGGCCCACTGCTCCGCGCTCATCGCGCCCGTGCCGGAGTCGGTGAGCAGATCGTTGACGACGTCCTCGGCGTGCACGCCGAACAGGTGGTAGCGGGCCTCCTCGAGGATCGCGCGGCGCTGGGCGGCGCTCGTCATCCGGATCGGCTCGACCATCTTGATGCGAAACGGCTCGATGATGGGGCGCGGCATGCCCCCCCCCTGGCAGGAGCGTGCCGCGCGCCGCCCGCCGCGGGCTGCGGCGGAATCTCCTCCAGGGCCGCGGGGAGATGCGGTACCATCGGTGAGATGATCGGTCGCCGCTCGCTCTCCGCCGCGCGCCTCGCGCCCTCGCCTCGATGCTCGCCGCCGCGCTCGGCGTGGGGTGCGCCGACATCGAGGAGGAGCGGACCGCTCGTCCTCTCGACCGGGGACGCCCGACTGACAATCACGCTGGACCCTTTCGGTCTCTCGATCGCGGACCGGGCGGCGCGCTCCGGGGGCGGGCTCCGGGGGGGGGGGCTCGGGGGGGGGGGGGCCGGCGGCCCGCCCCCAGGGGGGGGGCCCCGCCCGCGGGGGCCGCCCCGGGGGCGGGGGGGCCCCGGGGCCGCGGCCGCGGCCCGGGTCCGAGCGCGCCGACCGGCGGGCCGAGCCGAGCGGGGGAGGCCGGGTCGCACGGCGGAGGGGCGGCGACCGCGGAGCCGCGCCGCCCGGGGCGGGCCGGGCGGGGGGGCGGGCCCGGGGAGGCGGGTGCCGCGGCGGGGCGGGCGGGCCGGGGGGGGGGGGGGGGGGCGTGCGCCCGACGGGGGGGGGGGGTGGGGGGGGGGGGGGGGGGGGCGCGCCCCCGGGGTGGCGTATTGCCTCGGGCCTTCGCTCTACGTGTCGCCGGTGGTGAAGCGGGGAGCGACAGAGAAGGTGACCTATCTGCCGGCCGGCCGGGGGCCGGGGCGCCGGGGCGCGGGGGGCGGGCCGCCGGCGCCCGGCGCCTCCGGGGCGGCGAGGGGCGGGCCGGCCGGGGGCGCCCGCCGCCGCGCCCCCCCCCCCCGCCGGCGCCCGCGCCCCCCCCCCCCCCGCGGCGCCCGGCCGCCGCCGGCCCGGCCGCCCCCCCCCCCCCCCCGGCCCGCCCGGCCGCGCGTGCTCCGGACCTCGGGGTAGGGGCGCTGCGGAGCGCGGGACAAGGACCCTCGCGCATAGGGCCGGTGGCGCGGCGGCCGGTGCGCACCCGCCCGGGGAAGCCGGCTACGCGGAGGGGCGTCCGACAGTTCTGAATTGACGGAACTTTCGGTTCGTCACTTTCGTCACCTCGCGGCAACGGTCTTGCTGGGAGGGCTGGCACGAGCGCAACTCCCCGCGTCCTCGCCCTTTTTGGGCCGGGGGAAGCGGCGGCGCTCCCTCACCAAGGAAGGTATCCGTGCCTCACCTCGTCCCCACCGATGGGCTTCCTGGCCCTCGTCACGCTTGCGGCGGGCTGCGTCGGCCCTTTGCCCGTCGGCTCCGTCGATTCGCGCGGAAACGAAGCCGCCGGCCCCAAACGCGCCCTCGCGGCGGAGGCCGTCGCCGCGCTCCAGAGTGGCAGTTTCGACGACGCCGAGAGGCTCGCCCCGCGAGGGCAACGCGGAGGACGACGACGACCCCTACACGCACCTGGTCAGCGGCATCGTCCGGATACAAGAAGACGATGCACCAGCTCTACCTCGACGGGCGCACCATCCTGATTGGTGGTCTCGAGTCCGGGGCCGTCAACCAGAAGTACCTCGCGTCCACCCTCGCAGATGCGGAGTCGGAGCTGGCCGCCGTGGAGGAGGACCTCGCCGTCGCGGCGAGGCGATCCGGCGTCACTCTGGAGCTCTGCCTGGCTTGCTGGGAGATCGACTGGAACGGCAACGGTCGCGTCGACGACCGCGATCGAGTGCTGCTCCAGATCGAGCAGGACGAGCGCGGCGATCCCATCCCGGAGGACGACCCGCGGCGCAAACCCACGTTCCGCTTCGACGACGGCGACGTCGCCTGGGCGCGCGCGTTCGTCGCCTTTCAGCGGGCAGCGCTGGACGTCCTCCTCGCGTACGACTGGACCCAGATCGGCTTCGCCGCCGCCCGCGGCCGGGACGTCCCCGACGAGATCGTCATCAAGCTCGTCCGGCCCGAGCGCATCGAGCAGGTGAAGAAGCGTATTCTGGAGGGCCTCTCCTGGTCCGACGCCTCCCGGCGCGCTTACCTCGCCGAGACGGACGACGATCGCGAGTGGGTCCCGAATCCCCGCCAGCGAAATCACCCCATGCCCCTCCCCCATGGACGCCGCCCTCTACGAGACGTGGGCCGGCGTCGTGAGCGATGTCCAGCGCCTCGTGGAGGGGGAAGAGGGGCTACCGATCGCCGACGTCTTCACCCTCGCCGAAGAGCGCACGAAGGCGAGGCCGGGTTACCTCGACATCGGCCGCATGCTCGGCCACCCCAAGGACATCGTCCTCGACCTCCGGAGCTGGAGCGGCTCGACGGGGACCGCGACGTCGAAGGCGCCCTGAAGTCGGTCCTGGGGCAATATTACGTGCCCACGATGAAGCCCTCCCAGCTCACGCGGCGCCTCCTGCGAATGAAAGGGGAGGTCGACAAGCACGAGGGCGAGCTGGAGCGGAAGCTCCGATATCTGTTCTGGATCAACTGAGGCTCGGCGCTTGACGCCGGCCGGGGCGGACGCGACCATCCGCGCCCCGTGTACACCGGCAACATCAAGATCACCGAGCTGTTCGGCCTCTCCCCCTGGCGAAAGGGGCTGCGCGAAGCGGCCCTCACCTTCCGCGGAGACCAGGCCACGCCCCCGTCGCGCTTCGACCTCACGAGCCTGCGCATCCTCCAGCCGCGGATGTCTTTCCCGCTCTGGCTCGGCCGCCCCGCCAGCGGCCGCAGAGTGCCAATCTACAACTTCTTCTGTCGCACCCAGCCTCCGCCGGAGCTCGGGTGGTCCGTCCGCGTCACCGTGGCCCGTGACTACCGCGGGCTCCAGGCCACGTACGACAGCCACAACGGCACAGACTTCGCCGTTCCTCCCGGCACAACCGTCGTCGCCGCCGCTCCCGGCCGCGTGCTCCGCGTCTCCAGCGAGCTCCACCGCGGCGGGCTCAAGGTGTTCATCGATCACGGCGGCTCCCGGATCACGAGCTACAACCACCTCGCCCGCGCCCTCGTGCGCTCCGGCGATGTGGTCCGTCGCGGTCAGCCGATCGCGCTCTCCGGCATGAGCGGCATCGACGGCTTGCTGGCTTTCCCCTTCAGCACTCCCCACGTCCACTTCAACGTCTGGCACGACGGCGTCCACACGGACCCTTTCGCGGCCGAAGGGGAGGTGTCCCGTGGCGTGTCCGCAACGACCCCACGCCCTCGGGCGGCACAGGCGACGACGCCGGGTACGAGCCCACTCCCTGGGACCCGCGGCCGTGGAGCAGGCCTCTCTGTCTGTATTCACGCAGGTGCCCGGGCCGACATCGAGTCCGGCGAGGACCTCCCGGCAGGCCATGAACGCGCACTTTCACATGACCTATTTCCCGACCCGGTTCCGCGAGAGGCCGCGGCTGTTCCACGGGAGCTTCGCGCGAGCCGTTCCTCGATCTGCCCTTCTCGAGCTCCGATTTCGACGGCGTCGTCTTCCCCAGCGAGGAGCGGTCCCGCGTCCGATCGTGAGGCGGGCCGGAGCGCGCCTCGGGGCAGGGGCGCGCGGGCGCCGCCGCGTCAGTCCTGGTCCCACTCCCGCGGACCCTCGTTGGGGGTCTGGCACCGCTTGATCTGCTTCGCCTCGATGTGTCGCGAGCGGAGGATCCGATCTCTTCAGCCGCTCGATCTCCCGCTGGCACGCCGCCGCGCCGCGCTTGGGCTGGCAGATGGCGCAGTCGAGGATGTCGGATGCCTCGTCGTTCTCCATCTTCGGCGCGATGAACGCCGGGCGGCCGCTCGCGTCGCAGATGGAAGGGAGTGCCGTTGTAGCCGGGAAACGAGGCCTCTTTGGGCTCGCACTTGCAGGCGTGGGCGTGGGCGGCCCTGGCGGCGGCAGGCTTGTTCGCCATCTGATCCGCGAGCGCGCGGGCGAGGCAACTCTCCGCGTGGTTTCTGCTCGCCGTGCTCGCTCGTCGCGCCGCACTTCTTGGTCGGATCACACATGTACGGCACCTCCGCGTGGGGGAGATCCGTATCGGGCGGGCCCCGGTGCGCATAGCCGGACTCGCCGGCAGCGCTGCCCTGCGCGATGCGGTAGAGGTAGCGCTTCAGCACCGGATCTTGCTCGTTGAAATAGGCGCCCCGGCAAGAGAAGTAGTTACCCCCGTGCTGCGTACACTCGTCGACGGCGTCGGCGTCGCTGTTGCTGCTGTGCGGCGGATGGCGCACGAACGCGCCGTTCGGGCTCAGGTCCCCTGGCCGCGCCAGCTCGGGCTCGCGGTGGCGCCGGGCGGATGCGGTCGGCGGCGGGGCTGCCGTGGGAGGCCGGGCGGTCAGCCCCCGACGTGGCCGCGGGCGGTTGCGGCGTGGGCTCGCCGCAGCCGACCGCCAGGCACGAGAGGAGGAGGAGCGGCGCGGTGAGGGAGCTGGGGTTCATGGGGCTCGTGAACGGCGAGGATATTCTCGGGCTTCCCCGCTCGCCAGGCCCCTTCGGACCGTGCGCGGCCGCCCCTCGCGGCGAGAGATCCGTGGGCGGGGCCGCGGCCCTGGGGAGAGCGGCGTCGAAGTGAGCCACCACGACAGTGACGTTGTCGCGGCCGCCGAGGACGCGTGCTGCACGAGGCCGGGCCTCTCGGGGGTCGGGCCCCTCTGCACCATGGCCTTGATCCTCCTTCTCCGACCATCTCCGTGAGGCCGTCCGTGCAAGCCGAGCATCGCCCGCCCGGATGCGGACGCATCCGGACCTTCGGGGTGATTCCGCGAGGGCGCCCGTGAGATGTGGCGCGCGGCTGGTGCGCGGCCTCTTCGGGCGGAGCAGACCTTGCCGCACCATTTCCCCGACGACGGTGTGATCGGGTGAGCCGGTGGAGCTCGCCTTCGCGGAGGATGGGCGACTGTCCCCTGGCGATGTGGAGGAACGAGCCGTACCGATAGGCCACGGTCAACGCTGCCCATCTCGCGGAGGGCGGGATTCCCGGCGGCCTCTTCCAACCCGGCAGTCCGCCAGCGGAGGACGGCGTCCAGCTGCTCAGCGCCGTCGCCGAGGGCGTCCGGGCCGCCGAGCGCGAAGACCCATTTGAGCGTCGAGAGGAAGAATGGCTCATCGTCTCGATGGCGATGGCGCTCTTAGGCGCCGCCGGTGTGGCCCCGATCCCGTCCGCGACGGCGAAGAGATCTCCTTGATCTCTGCGTATCCGAGCGCGCCAGCGGATTGCCCTCCCGCGCCATCCACAGCGCGCTCGCGGGAGGCGATGAGGAAGCGGTCCTCGTTCGTGCGCCGCTCCCGGCCCGGGTCGGTGAGGCCGAACGACACCGCGGCCAGCGCGGCGGAGGCCGTGCTCGGCTTCGGGGAGGGACCGAGGGGCGGCCAGGTGCTCTCAGCGGTCGACGGGGACGTTCGCAGGCTGGGAATCTCCTCCTTCGAAAGGGTCCGTTCTGGCGTGCCTCGACGGCGGACTGGCATTCCGCACTGGCCACTCGCCGGTGTCTCGTGGATCACTCGCGAGGCCGCGTGGGTCGACTGTCGAGCGACGTGCGAAGCCCTGTCGAGCGACGTTCTCCCGTGTACGGCGGCTCTCCAGGGTCAGGCCGTCTGGACCCGCGCTCTTCCGCACCGAGATGTCGGTGCTCACCGAAATGGCGTGGCCGGCCCCCGTATTCCGGCGCGCGTCGATCGTGCACCGGGTAAATCCAGGGCCGGCCTCAGGTTTTCCGGGCGCTCCTGCGTCGGCGAGACATACTCTCGGCAAACCTATGGACTGCGCGACTCAGGAGGAGCCAGCGCTGCACGGTCCCTAGGGACGCTCCTCTCCGACCTCGGCGCGCTGGCCGGGCGCGTTCCCTCGATCTGGCGGTGATCGCCGAGCTGGGGACGACCTGGTGGTGCGCGCGGTGGGCGGGCACCTCGCGCGCCACGGGCGCGCCGGAACCGCCAGGCTCGTCGACTGTCCGCTCGAGCAGGCGGTTGTCGACATGCGGCGGCTGGGTGTCTTCCGGCCGGCGGGCGAGCCGCTGGACCCTCTGTCGGGGTGGTGCTCCCACGGGAGGCGCGCAGGTGACGGCGCCGCTCTTCGTGGCCGCCGGATGCACTGGCACGCTCACCCTGGTGCGGGCCGGCGGAGGCACGTTCCACGACACCGAGGTGGGGGTCGTCGCAGCGTACGCGCGCACTTCGGGCTCACGCTCCATGCCAGCGCGCTCTCGGCCGAAGTGGAGCGCCTGCGCACCACGGCGACGAGCGTGTCAGTCTGCTCGAGACGGAGCTCGAGGGCCGGCGAAAGGGGGTGATCGGGGCAGCGCGAGCCCGGCCGTGCGCGAGGTCGCATGGCGAGCGCGGCAAGTGGCATCGACGAACACCCCTGTCTTGATCCTCGGGGAGACGGGCGCTGGCAGGTGGTCGCCCCCAGATCCACGAGTGGAGCGCGCGCCAGCGGGCCGTTCGTCAAGATGAACTGCGCGGCGATCGCAGGCACGCTCGACACGAGCTCTTCAGGCACGACCGCGGGGCGTTCACGGGCGCGACGGGAGGCGCCGGGGCGATTCCAGGTCGCGGACGGGGGCACGCTGCTCCTCGACGAGGTCAGGGGCTGCCGCTGGAGGTGCAGGCGAAGCTGCTGCGCGTGCTGCAGGACGGCACGTTCTTCCCGGTCGGCAGCGATCGCCTGGTGCGGGTCGACGTGCGCATCCTCGCGGCGACGAACGTGGACCTCGAGCGCGCGATCGCCGAGCGCACGTTCCGGGACGACCTCTTCTACCGCCTCAACGTCTTTCCGCTGCGGCTGCCGTCCCTGCGCGAGAGGCTGGAAGATCTGCCGATGTTATGCGAGGTGTTGCTCGCGCAGCAGGCGTCACGAACGGGGCGGCGCAAGGGGGCAGTCACACCCGCGGGCCTCGAGAAGCTCGGCGGGCACACCTGGCCTGGCAACCTGCGCGAGCTCGGCAACGTGCTCGAGCGCGCCACCATCCTGTCGCGCAGCGACGCCCCTCGGCCCCGAGGTCCTGGACCTGCCGCAGCGTCCGCGATCGCTGTCGAGTCCGGCCGCGGGGCGCTCGTCGGCGCCGCCGGCCGCGGTGTCTCGACAGCGCGACAGCGACGTGTCGGCGACGCTGGACGACGCGCAGCGTCGCCACATCGAGCGTCCTCGCGCTCACGAACAGCAGGGTCTACGGGGAGGCGCGCGGCGAAGATCGCGGATCAAGCCATCCGCTGCAGAGCCGGATGCTCAAGCTGGGGCTGCGGCGGCCGCCCCACGGCGGCCGCGGACCGGAGAGCTGAAGCGCGCATGGGCAGCCCGAGGAGCCGGGGCGGGGGGAGACGCGGGGTCTCGGGGGCGTCGCCCACGATTTGCGCGGCCCCGGGAACAGATCCTTCGCGCCGGTCGTCCGTCTGGCCACGCTCATGCGATCCTTCTTGCCCTCGCTCGCCGTGGCCGCCTTCCTCCTGGCCAGTTTGCCCGCCGCGGCCAGCGCGCTCTCCTCGCCCTCGGACACGGTCTCTTCGCGGGGCGGCGCGCTGGTCCTGGATCGCGGGCACCTCGTCGCGTACGTGGCCGACGCCGACAGCTCGGCCCCTCATCGGGTCGACCTCTCCTCGGGCGACGTGGTCACGACAGCCCTCGAGGGCGCCCCGCAGAGATCGTGCCTGTCGAGGACGGAATACTTGCTGTTTCGCTACGGGGCTGTGGCAAGGTCGCGTTCGTCGCGATGTCGGCTTCGGGTGAAGGGTCGGTCGAGGCGACGATGGATGTCGCCGCGGAGCCGTGGGGGCTGGCCCTCTCCCCGACGGGCACGCTGCTCGTCACGTCCGCGTGGGGCCACCGGCTGACAGGCATCGACACGGCCACCTTGCAGGCCCGCTTCTCGATGGACCTCCCGCGCGAGCCCCGCGGCGTCACGCTGTCGCCGGACGGGCGGCGCGCGTTCGTGACGCACGCGGTCGGCGACTCGATATCGGTGGTGGATCTGGCCCCCACGGCCGGGGCCGAGGGGCCCACGCTGCGCGCGGTGAAGGCGCTCGGCGGCCACCACCGCAACCGCGTGGAGAAGGCGGCGGGCGCCGGCGCCGCGCACCCGACGGCGGCGCTCGCGTACACGGCAGTCTGGAACGAGGCGGGGACTCGCCTTTTCGTGCCGCACGTCCTCGCGCAGAACGGGCGCGACACGACGCACGTGGTGGCGGGCGGCTACGGTGGAGTCTCGGTCAGGAGGACACGAGCGTGGCGGACGTGGCCGTGCTCGCGGGGGCGACGGAGCAGCCTCTCGCGGGCCCCGGCGCCGGGAGGGCGGCGCGGATGGCGCCCATCCACGAGGACTTCCTGGGGGCGCCCGGGGTGGCGCCCGCGGGCTCGCCGGCGCGGCAGGCGCGCGCCGCCGCGGTGGTGGGAGAGGCCTTGTTCGTGACGTCGTTCGGGACAGGCGAGCTCGTGGAGCTCTCCGCGCTGTCCGTCGACCCGGCGATGTCGTCGCGGCGCAGGTTCGCCGTGGGCGACGGGCCGTCGGGACTCGACGTGGACGCGGCGACGGGGATCGCGGTCGTGTGGAACCAGCACTCGCACGACGTGGCGGTGGTGAGCCTGGGCTCCGGGGCGGTGGAGCGGATCCCGGTCGCGGCGGACCCGCTGCCCGCGGACATGGCCCTTGGAAGGCGCCTGTTCCATGCCGAGGACGACAGGCGCATCTCGCGGGACGGCCGCTCGTGCGCGGGCTGCCACCCGGAGGGCCGCGCGGACGGCCTCGTGTGGAAGCTGGGCGGCGGCGCGCGCAAGACGCTGCTGCTCGCGGGGCGCCTGGACCACGGGCCGTACGGCTGGAACGGCGAGCACGCGGTCCTCGCGGACAACATCGACGAGACAATCCGCCGGCTGGGCGGGACGGGCCTCTCGAAAGGGGAGCTTGCGGCGCTCGCGGGGTTCGTGCAGCGCGGGTTGACCCCGCCGCCCCGCGCCGTGATGCCCGCGGCCGCGCAGGCGCAGGTGGCGCGAGGAAAGGGCGTGTTCGAGTCGGATCAGGTCGGGTGTGTGTGGTGCCACAAGCTCGATCAGCAGGCGAGCGACAGGTCGCTCCACGACGTGGGCTCGCGCGCGAAGGACGAGGACCGGGCGTCGTTCCGGACTCCGCCTCTCCGGTTCATCGACGGGGCGGGGCCGTATTTCCACGACGGCCGCTACGCCACGCTGGAGGCGGTCCTCGATCAGAACCTGGACCGGATGGGCAACACCTCGCAGCTCTCCGCGGACGATCGCGCGGCGCTCGTCGCCTTCCTGAGGTCGCTATGAAACGGTATTACAAGTATGGTGTCGGGGCGCTGTCCGTCGCGGCGGCCGGGCTCACCGTCTGGTCGGCGGCGGCGAATAAACTGACCGTATTCGGATCGGTCGTCCATGCCGCCACCGCGGGGACCGAGGTGGCGCCGGGCGGCGTGGAGGTCGCGGCGCGAGGGGAGACGGCGCCTGCCCTGGCGGCGGCCATGAGCGCGCCGGAGCTCGCGGGCGCCGGGGTGGGCAGCGTCGGATCGAAGGCGGCGGAGGACCCTGGCGTGCCAGTCCCCCGGAGACCTGAAGGTCACCGTGAGGAAGACGGCGAGAGGACCTGTGGTCTCGCTCCAGCGTCCCGGCCACGTGGTGGCGCTGAAGCACGGGCGCGATCGCTGGGTGGGCCTGAACCGGCTCGACTGGACGCCGAAGCCGGGACAGCCCGCGACGCTCGTCTGGGAGACGACGAGCTCGAAGACGCTGGAGACGGTGCGAGGCGAGGTGTCGTGGGCCGCCGAGGAGGGCAAGGCGGCTCTCCAGAATGCCACTCTTCCGGTCGCGACGGCGTCGGAGTCCGCGGTGGCCCACGCGTGCCGGGCGCACGGCGACGGGGCCGGCGGGTTCGTGGTGATGTGCAAGGTGGACGGGGCGGCGGCCGCGGCGACGTTGGAGGGCGACGACCCGGAGAAGGGAGTCTGGTCGCAGGCCGGCGGCGCGACGATGGTGCGCTTCGACATCCCGATGGAGGGCGACGGGGTCGACACGAAGGTGCTGGGCTACGAGAAAGCACTCGTTCTGATGGCGCCGCTCGTGATAGACGAGCCGGATGACCTCGAGCGAGACATCGCCTGCCCGCCCCGGACCGGAACAGGAGGCCCGCTGGGCCCTGGACTTCGTCGCGCGCATCGTGGAGGCCGCGCCGCGGCGGATGGCCACGTCGGAGGACGAGCGCCGCGCGCACGAGATGATCCGCGCCGAGATGGAGGGCCTCGGGCTCGCCACGGAGGTGCACCGGGTTCCGGTGGAACCCGGAGCCTGTACGCGAACCTCGCGCTCCACTTCGGGCTGGGGGCGCTCGGATCGCTCGCCGCGCTGCGCTCGCCCGCGCTGGGGCTCGCGCTGCACGCCGCGTCGGCGATCTCGTTCGCGGCGGACTCGTCGCGCGCGGCGTTCCTGCTGGCGAAGGTTGTTCCCGTTCGGGGACTCGCAGAACGTGCTGGGCGTGCGGCCGGCGCGGGGCGGACGGGAGCCGCGGCTGCGCATCGTGCTCCTCGCGCACGCGGACGCCGCGTTCACGGGCGTGCTGTTCCAGCCCGAGTTCGTGGCGCGCTTCGGCGCGAAGCCCGGGAGCCCGCTCTTCAAGTCGCTGCGGGTCGCGACGCTCGCCCTGGCGGGCCTCGCGGCGGTGGATGGAGCACAGATCGTATTCGGCAAGCGCGCGGCGCTCTCGGCGGCGCGGGCCGTGCTGACGGTTCCGCCGCTCCTCGCCGCGGCCCTGAACCTGGATATCGTGGTGAGAGACCAGATCGTCCCCGGCGCGGCGGATGACCTGTCCGGGGTGGCGGGGCTGCTGTTGCTCGCGCGAAGGCTCGAGGGGCGGGTACCGGACGACGTGGAGGTGGTGTTCGTGGCGACCGGCTGCGAGGAGTCGGGGCTCGGGGGGGCGCAGGCCCTGGCGCGCGACATGCGGTCTCGCTGGGACCCGGCGACGACGGTGGTGCTCGGGCTCGACAGCCTCGCGAACGGCGCCCTCTGTTATTCCACGGAAGGGGAGGTGTTCCCGGTGCCGCTCGCGGCGTGGCTGCAGGGCACGCTGGACGCGGTGGCCGCGGCCCACGAGGAGCACCGGGAGGTCGTCTCCTTCGAGATCCCTGTGGGCGGCACGGACGCCATCCCGTTCGCGGTGGCGGGTTACCCTGCGGTGACGATCGGCCGGGTCGATCGGAAGACCGGGATC
>JADJQU010000019.1 GCA_016712565.1 Planctomycetota bacterium
CAGAGTGTGGATCGTCCGTAAAACCCGTGTTCTCGCTATAGACCCAGGTGTAACGGCCGTTGATGGTCGGCAGCCAGGTGAGGTTCCGCGCGGTGACGGCGAGATCGGCCGCGCGCGCCTGGGCCAGCGCCGCCTCCACCGCGGGGTGCTCGGTCTGGGCGCCCTCCTCAGCGCGCTCAGCGATTCCGGGATGGGGATGGCCACGTCGGGCAGGCTGACCGGCGTGGTGGGAGGCAGCCCGGTCAGGCTGGAGAAGGCCTGGCTGGCCATCACCACGCCCTCCATGGCGCTGGCGTGATCCCGCTCGGCGCGCGCCACCGCCAGCTCTGCCTGCAGCCGGGCGCGCTCGGGCGCGAGGCCCAGGTCCACCTGCTTGTCCACCAGCGCCTCGTGGCTGCGGGCGGCGTCGATGGCGCTGGACGCGAGCTGCTCCATCCGCGGGCCACGGCCAGCCCATAGTGGCTTTTGGCCGCACCGGCGCGCACCTGCTGGCGGGCGGACTCCACGCTGCTCTGGGCCGAGTCCAGGTTATGGAAGGCGCCGCGCAGCAGGGGCAGGCTCGACGCGTCGAAGAGGGGCTGGCTCACCGTCGCGTCGGCGCCCCAGGCGGTCTTCTGCTGCAAGGTGATGGGATCGCTCTCCAGGCCGAGCAGCTCCTTGTACTCGTCGGGGATCGACTCGGTGAAGTCGAGCGTGATCTCCTTGTCGTTGATCGTGTACGAGCCGTTGGCGATCACCTTCGGCGAGAGGAGGGCGAAGGCCTGGCTGCGCAGGGCGCGGGCCTGCACCTCCTGCTCGCGCGCCAGCCCAGGCCCGTGCTGTTCTGCTCCGGCGGCCTGAAGCGCCTCGTCCAGGTGACGGCGCTGGCGACGCGTGGTCCGAAGGTGACGACGAGCAGGGACAGGGCGGGGAGCAGCGTGGAGGGGCGCACGGTAGACCTCGGCCCTCGAAGCTATCCGAGCGCGCCGCTGCTCGCCCGTACCTCGTGTGGCGACGGCCCTCCGCGTCCGCTACGATGTGCCTGGGAGCGACGGATGCCCGGCTTTGGATGGCTTCACCTCACCGACCTGCACGCGCCCGGCGCCGGGGCTTTCGGACGCTCTGGCCGAACGTCGAGGAGCAGCTCTACGAGGATCTGTCGCGCCTGCACGATCGGTGCGGCCCCTGGGACCTCGCCCTGTTCACCGGCGACCTCACGCAGCGGGGCTCGCCATCCGGGTTCGCCGCCCTCGACGACGTGCTGGGCGCCCTGTGGGACACCTGCGCGCCCCTGGGCTCGGACCCGCGGCTCTTCACCGTCCCGGGCAACCACGATCTGGCGCGCCCCGACCCCCGCCGCCCCGAAGGTGCGGCTGCTGGCGCGATGGGAGGAGGACAACCCCGACGTCCAGCGTGAGCTGTGGGCCGACCCCACGAGCCCCTATCGCCGCCTCATCGACGAGACCTTCGCCGCTTACACGAGCTGGACCGCCAGCCCGAAGATCCGCCGCCCGGCGAGCTTCTGCGCGGCACATCCGCCCGGCGACGCGCCACGGCCGTCCTGGAGAAGGACGGGGTGCGGCTGGGGCTGCTCGGGCTGAACAGCAGCTTCTGCAGCTCGGGGACGCGGCGTGGCAGGGCCGGCTGGCCGTGGACGTGGCGCAGTTCCACGCGGCGGCGGGCGGGGACAGGCCACGCTGGGCGCGGGGCTGCGACGCCGCGCTGCTGATGACCCGCCACGGCCCGCTCTGGCTGGACCGGGCCAGCAACGAGGCGCTCAACGGCGAGATCTCGCCGCCGGGGCGCTTCCTGGCGCACCTCTACGGCCACATGCACGAGCCCGCCACGGAGAGCCTGGCGGTGGGCGGCGCCCTGCCCTGGCGACGCTGGCAGGGGGCGAGCCTGTTCGGGCTGGAGGGCTGGGGGCCGCACACGGACCGGCGGCACGGCTACGCCGCCGCGCGCTACGAGATCGACGGGCAGGGGAGGGGACAGCTCCGCCTCTGGCCACGCTCGGCGCGCAAACACCAGGCCGGCTTCTGGCAGATCGGCCCCGACCCCACCTTCCTGCTGGAGGACGACGGCGCGACGGCGCCTGGGCCCGTCGCGCCACGGCGACGGCGCCCGCGGGGCGTCCCGCTACAACCAGGGAGTGGATACGCTCACCCTGCCTACGCCGGAGCCGCCCCTCCCCGCCGAGGCCTGCGCGGCCCTGGTCGCGCTGGCGGACAACGTCCATGACGACGACGTCGGGCGCATCGCCCGCATGATGGGGCGCGGGGAGTACGTGGCGATGCTCGCGCCGGCCGGCTTCCGCCTCTCGCTGGCCGGCCGGGCGCTGGCCGAGCTGCTGGCGGGGCGCAAGGACCTCGTCGCCTTCCGCGTCACGCCGCTGACCATCGCCGAGAGCCTGGACGACTGGCTGGATCACCTCCTGCGCGAGCTGTCCACCCGCGTCGGCGGGCTCTCGATCAGCGGGCGCGGCAACCGCCTGCTCGCGCTGCTCTACCGCTCCAGGACGCGGCGCAGCGCGGACCTCTCCCCGGTGCGGGCGAGCATGCAGACCGTGCTGGGCCCGGTGATCGTGCCCGCGGAGACGAGCCCGGAGGTGCGCGCGGTGGTGGACGCGGTGGGCGGACACCCCGAGCTGGTGCGCTGGGCGGCCAACCGCGGCGGTCGCACCGGCGGTCGCCCCGAGGACGAGCTGCCGCTCCTGCGGGAGCAGGTGACGCGCTTCCGCGAGGGGCTCTACCGCGAGCAGCTCCAGCGCCTCCTGATCGGCGAGTCAGCCGCCTGGAAGGACCCGGATCCCGCCCTTCGCTGGAGCGGCTGGTTGCGGCTCACCGACCCCGCGGGCTGGCTGGGGCCGGTGCTCGAGGGCGTGGCGCGTCGGACGGTCGGCGCGTGAGGGTGCGCCTGGTCCTGGGGACGTCCCTGGTCTGCGTCGTGCTCGCCGCCGTGGCGGTCGCCGGGGCCCCGAGCGCGCCGAAGGTCGCCGCCGCCACGGCCATCCGCCTCCCCGCCGAGCCCGAGGGGGCCGACACCTGGAGCCGGCGGGCGGGTCGAGCTGTGCTGGGGGCTGACGGGCGGTGACGTCCCCGTGCGACTCTTCTCCGGGCCGTCCGACGAGCCGATGAGCGCCTGGGCCGGTCGTGTCGGTCCCGCGCGGTCAACGCTGCTGGCGCGGGACCTGGGACCGCGTGAGCGCGCCTGGGCGGTCGCCCCTGTCCTGGGCGAGGGGGAGGGAGACCGCGTCCTGGCCCGATCCAGCCTCCTGCGCGGCCAGGGGCAGCTCCCAGTCGAGGCGCGGCTGGAGGGCGACCACGTCGTGAGCATCGCCGAGGGGGCGCGCACCTCTGATTCGCCACCGCGGGGCGGGCTCACGGCCGCGCGGAACGTGGGCCTCGGGCGAGACGAGGGGCGCCTGGACCACCTGGCGCCGCGGGGACGGGCTGGGCTCGGATCGGCTGAGCGCCGTGATCGTGGACGGCGTGGAGCGGGTGTGGGTGGGCTCCGAGGGGGCGATCGCCCGGCTCAGCCTCTCCGGGCGGACCTGGCGCGTCTACGGCCAGGCGGAGGGGGTGCCGCGTGGGACGCTGGGGCCCTTCCTGCGGGACACCCAGAACCGCCTGCTCGTCGGCGCCGAGGGCGGCGCCATCTACGCCTACGAGAGCATGGCGGAGCGCTGGGTCCTCGTCGCCGAGCGCCCCGGGGCGGACGAACAGGACCGCCTGCTCGGCCAGGACGCGGACGGGCGCCTGTGGGTCTCGACGTCCGAGGGGCTGCGTACATTCGATCTCACGCGCGACCCACAGGCGGGCTGGAGCGAGATCAAGCGCCCAGAGCGAGCCACCACCCTGCTCTCTCCGCGGGGCGGCGAGTGTGGTTCGGCACGGAAGACGGCG
>JADJQU010000020.1 GCA_016712565.1 Planctomycetota bacterium
GCCGCGCGGATCATGCGGGACGAGCCGTACTTCATTCGTCTGGACGCCCAGTTGGCCAACCTCCCCCGTCTGCTCGGCCCCCTGCGCCCGCTGCTCGCGCCACAGGCCAGGGCGCTGGGGATGAACCTGGACACCGACGCGTATGTGACGGGACTGCTGCTCGGCGACCTGGCCATGCTCTGGGGTCTGAGCTGGACGGACTGGGGAGTGAGTCCAGAATGAGGCCGGGAGAACAGAATGGACAGGCGTCTTATTCAAGAAAACAAATGAGATCAACCTGACACCTGATTGACAGATTGCGGGGATAGGGTAGTCCCAACAGGGAGGGTCAACGCGTCATGAAGCAGGTCGATCTCGGATCACAGGGTCTACGGGTGCCCGCCATCGGCCTGGGCTGCATGGGGATGTCCGATTTCTATGGGTCCTCGTCTGAGGCCGAGAACCTCCGCGTGCTCGACCACGCGGTGAGCCTGAGGCTGCACGTTCTGGGACGGCGGACATGTACGGCCCTTCACCAACGAGCGCCTGCTGGCGCGGGCGATGGCCGGGCGCCGGGATCAGATCATCCTGGCGACCACCGGGCGTCTCCCGCGGGGAAGACGGGAGCTGGCAGGGGATCAAGGGGGGCGCGGACTATGTGAGGGCCTGCTGCGACGCCTCGTTGAAGCGCCTCGGAACTGACCATCGACCTCTATTATCAACACCGGGTAGACCCGAAGACGCCGATCGAGGAGACGGTCGGGGCCATGGCGGAGCTGGTGCACGCCGGCAAGGTGCGCCACCTCCGGCCTGTCTGGAGGCCGACGCCGACACGCTGGCGCGCGCCCACGCGGTCCACCCCATCAGCGCGCTCCAGACGGGAGTACTCCTGTGGTCGCGCGAGGTCGAGGCCGAGATCCCGCTGACGATCCAGCGGCTCGGCGTCGGGTTCGTGGCCTACAGCCCGCTGGGCCGCGGCTTCCTGTCCGGGGCCATCCGGTCGCGCAGCGATCTGCCTCCCGATGACTGGCGGCTTCAAAACCCGCGCTTCTCCGAGGCGGCTATCGCCGCAAACGTCCGGCTAGCCGACGCCGTGGCGGCGCTCGCCGCCGCGACCGGCGCGTCCTCGGCGCACGTCGCCCTGGCCTGGGTGCTCTCGCGCGAGGTCCCCATCGCCGCCATCCCCAGGACGCGGAAGATCGCGCGCCTGGAGGAGAGAACTGGGCGGCTCAGGACCTCACGCTCTCGGCCGACCATGGGACGCGGCTCGACGCGCTGCTCGGGGACGGCGTGGTGGGTGGGCGGTACTGACGACGCCTGGCTCACCTGTGCCCCCATCCCCCGCACGCGTCGTCTTCGTCGGCCCCTGCGGCTCCGGGAAGAGCACCCTCGGCGCCCAGCTCGCCGCGGCGCGTTGGGTGCCGCACATCGAGCTGGACGCGCTGCAATGGGAGCCCAACTGGGTAGAAGCACCGGACGCGGTCATGGCCGACCGCCTTGCGCCCTGACCCAGGGATCGCTTCGTTGTGAGCGGCAACTACTTCCACCGTCGCCCAAGGCGAGCTCTGGCCCAGAGTGGATCTGGCTGGTCTGGCTGGACCTGCCTCTGCACGTCATCCTGCCCCGGCTCGTCGTGCGCACCGGCGGCGCTGGCGCACGCAGGAGCTGCTCTGGGGCACCAACCGGGAGCGGCTGCTCGATCAGCTCGCCCTCTGGGACCCAGAGCGCTCGTTGTTCGCCTGGACCCTCTACGCGCACCGATCGCGGAGGCGCCAGCTCCTGGCGGCGATGGGCGCCCACGCTGGGCCCACATCCGCTTCGTCCGCCTGCGGTCGACAGACGAGATCGCGACGGTCATGGCGCAGCTCCTGGCGGCGTGATCCACCCCAGCGGCGCGCGCCCCCTGCTCGAATCCCAGGCCGGAGCGCTGGGGACTGGGCTGGACAAACGGGGGAGTGGGTTCAGGGTGAGGCCGGGGGAATAGAGTGACAGGAGCGTTATTCGAGAAAACGAAATAGGATCAACCTGACACCTCCTGGGTAGGAAACAGCGTCTCCGCCCCCGCACACTCCGCCTCCAGCACAACATCGGCCGTCACGACATAAGCCGGGAAGTCCACGACCTCCGTGAGGCCGGCCAGCTAATCGCGCTCGATGGGGCTGCACAGGACGCCGTCGCCGTCGCCGTCCATCCAGGCGTAGACCACCAGCCCGTCGCCCTCCTCCTCCGGGTAGAGCAGGGTCCAGTCATAGGGCCCGGGGCCCTCCACGGTGAAGGTCTCGATGGGGCCGAGCGGGTGGCGCAGCTCATCCATGCCCGTCCAGGCGTGCTGGAGCGAGACGGTCACGACGCCCTGCGGCGCGCTCGCCTCGGCGGAGATCTCACCGCTGACCGCGACCTCCACGAGCTGGGTGGTCTGGTTGATGCAGCCACCAAATACAACCAGAAAACCGATCATCATCGTCCGGCCTGTAGTCCCAGATGAATTCCGGGGATGTTGAAGCCTGGCGGGTCCAGCCAGGGCAGGTCCAACCCAGATCGAGCCCCAGGCGCGGCGAGAGGGCGACGCCCAGGCCCAGGACGCCGACCGGGCTCCATCGGTGGGCCAGCGCCCACTCGCTGTCCTCCCCCTCCGCCGCGTCCACCACCGTCCGGTCGATCAGCAGCGTGTGGCGGGTCTCCAGGACCGCGTAGGGCACGAGGCTCCCCTGGCCGCGGGCGACGCGGACGCGCAGGTCCACCGCGGGCCCGACCATCGCCAGCTCGCCCGAGCGCAGGTGCCCGCCCAGCAGCAGCTCGCCGCTCACCCGCAGCGCCGGGCGGTCCAGCCAGCGGCGGCCGACGCCGATCATCCCCAGGAGTCCACGCCCAGGGCCGAAGATCCCTCCGAGCATCGCCGTCCAACCCCGCTCCAGCCCGAGGCGCCCGCCAAACGTGAACGTGGGGAAGCCCGCCGAGACCACCCCCGCCCAGGTCCCGGGCTGAAGGCCGCCGCCCAGCACGTCGTGGCTGACGCCGGGCGGGCTCGCCGCCAGGGCCGTCGCCGCGAACAGCGCGATCAAAGCGCCACCTCCGGCACGGCGAAGGTGCGGGCGAAGTTCCCGGAGAGCACGGCCCGCGCCTCGTCGGCGCTGTAGCCGGCCTGCTCCATCGCGTAGATCGAGCGCTCCAGATACTCGGCGACGAAGCCCGGGCTCTGCGGCCCGTCGCTGCCGTAGATGATCCGGTCCACCAGCCCGGCCTCGCGCATCGCGGCGTAGGCAGCGGCGAGGGTCACCTGCTCCGGGTCGGAGGTGGCGCTGCCCAGCGCGCTCGGCTCCAGAAAGACGTTCGGCGCCGCCTGCGCGAGGTCGAGACAGGCCTGGAAGGCGCCGATCTCCCGGTTTCGGAAGTCGTAGCCCAGGTGCCCCAGGATGAAGATCGTGTCCGGGTAGAGCGCCACCGCCTCGGCCAGGTAGGACGGGTCGGTGTAGGGCGCGTCCTGCGCCGTGCCGGGGAAGGGGCTGGAGCCGGTGTGCAGGTAGACCGGCGCGCCATAGGCCGCCGCCAGCGCGTAGATGCTGTAAAGCCGAGGATCGTCCATGCGAAAGTGCTGGTGGGCGTGCGCCAGCTTCACGCCGATCATCCCCGGCGCCTCCAGCGCCTCCGCCAGCCGCGCCAGCTCCTCCTCCTCGTCGGTGGCCCACTGGTCCACGCGCAGGCTGGCGAGGCCCCACAGGCGCTCCGGGTCGGCGGCCAGCTCGCCGATCACCAGCTCGTTGCTGGCGATCCCGACGGTGCGCGGCGCGTAGACGGCGAAGAGCACCCCCTGGCTCACCCCCGCCTCGTCGAGCTGCCCGAGGATCCCCTCCCCCGTCAGCACGGAGCGGGCCAGCGCGTCCGGGATCAGGCTGAGCGGCGCGGGGAAATTCCCCGCCAGATAGGACTGCGTCGAGGGCGGGATGTCCTCCCACAGCCCGGGATGGAGGTGCATGTCGACGACGGCCAGACGCTCGTCGTCGTAGAGCACGCCGGGCAGGGGCGCGCCGCCGCAGGCCAGGAAGGAGAGGAGGAACATGAGAGGCGGTCTATCACGCCGCCCGCTGGCGCGGTTAAAGAGGAGATCCCTGCGCGAAGCAGCCCTGGTGCCCGACGTCCTCGTCCTCGGAGCCGGCGTGGCCGGCCTGGCTTGTGCCGGTCTGCTCGCCGCCGCGGGGGCCGAGGTGCTGGTGCTGGACAAGGGGCGGCGTGGGCGGTCGCGCGGCGACGCGGCGGATCGACGGCCAGCCGGTCGATCACGGCCTGCCCTTCTTTCATGGGACGAGCGCCGCTTTCTCGAGGCCCTCGATCGTGTGCCCGCCACGCAGATCCGGGCTGGCCCAGCCGCGTCGTCGGCAGCGGCCCCTGCAACCCCACGGCCTTCGATCCCCGCTGGCGGGCGCGGCGGCTGGCCTTCGCCGAGGCAGCTCCGCCTTCCCGGAAGTCCCTGGCGAGCGGCCTGGACGTCCGGAAGCGGCGTGCGCGCCGCCCGCCTGATCCTCCGCCCCGGCTGGATCGGCGTCCAGGACGAGGCCGCTCAGGTCTGGGAGGGCGAAGGCCCTCGTGCTCGCCCTCCCCGCTGGAGCAGTCAGCGGCGTTGCTCGACGATCACCCCAGGCTGGCGACGGCGCGCGCTGCTGCGCTCGGCCGGCACGAGCCCCTGCCAGGGGCGCTCATCGCCCTCTACGACGGCCCGGATGATCCCTCGAGGGCGAGCTCTTTCTGCCCGAGGACTCGACCATCCTCAAGCTGATCCTCCCGACTCCTCGAAGCGGGCGCGCCCACGACGCCGCGCGCTGGTGCTCCAGGCGCGCCCCGCCTGGTCCGCCGCCCACCTCGAGGACCCGGCCGACGCGATCAGCGCCGCCCTGCTCGGCGAGGCCGCGCGCCTGCTCGGCCCCTGGGCGGCCAGCCCCGCGGCCGTCGTCCACCACCGCTGGCGTTACGCCCAGGTCCAGAGCGGCGCGGGCTTCGCGCGGCCCTACCTCACCGCCATCGACGGCGCGCGTCTGGGCCTCACCGGCGAGGCCTTCCATCCTTTCTGCGGCGCAGAAGGCGCCTTTCTCGCCGGCCAGCGCCTCGCGCGCGACCTGCTGGGGTCCGACCATGCATGAGCTCCAAGTCATCGTCGAGCGCGACCGCGACCACGAGTGCCGCGGCCTCGGGCCGGACCAGGTCTGCGTCCGCCTCGTCAGCGTCGCCCGCCTGCCCACCCGCTTCGGCGACTTCCCGCCATCGCCGGCTTCTGGAACAACCGCGACGGCCGCGACCACATCGCGCTCGTCCGCGGCGACGTCCCGCGGCGCCGAAGACGTCCCCACCCGCCTGCACTCCCGAGTGCCTGACCGGCGACGCCCTCGGCTCGCTGCGCTGCGACTGCGGCGCGCAGCTCGACGCCGCGATGCGCGCGGTGGCCGACGCCGGCCGCGGCGCGATCCTGTACCTGCGCCAGGAGGGCCGCGGCATCAGGCTGCTGAACAAGCTGCGCGCCCTACGCGCTTCCAGGACGAGGGCCTGGACACCGTCGAGGCCAACCTCGCCCTCGGCTTCCGCGACGATGAGCGCGACTACGCCGTCGCCGCCCACATGCTCCACACGCTGGAGGTGCGCTCCATCCGGCTCCTGACGAACAACCCGAACAAGATCGACCAGCTCGTCAGCTTCGGGGTCCGCGTCTCTGGGCGCGTCCCGCACCTCCTGCCGACCAACCCCCACAACATCGAGTACCTGCGGACGAAGAGCGAGCGCTCCGGGCACCTGATCTCGCTGCCGCCGCGCCTGCTGGAGCAGGCGGATGAGGTGCTGCCCGCCTCGGACACGGCGGGAGCAGAGCAGCGGGCGATCGAGCGTGGGTGATGGCTGAACACGCCGCCTTCCGGCGCGCAGCCCTCGTCGCGCTGGTCGGCGTCGCGGCGCTCCTCGGGTGGAGCGTCTGGCCATCGGCCACCCGGAGCCCGCCGTCGGACCCCGCGCCGGTGGCGATCGACGAGCCGCTCGCGCCCGACGAGCGCTCTCTGGTGCTGGTCGGCGACATCATGCTCGCCCGCGGCGTCGCCCGGACCGCCGAGCGGCGTCAGCTCTCGTTCTCGACCTTCTTCGACGCGACGCGCGCGCTGATCGCCGGCGCTGACCTCGCGTTCGGGAATCTCGAGTCGCCCATCTCCGACCTTGGAGAACGAAAAGAGGGCGACAGCACCGCGTTCCGAGCCCCGCCGGCGGCGGTGGAGGGGCTGCGCAGCGCGGGCTTCGACATCGTCTCTCTCGCCAACAACCACGCGCTCGACTACGGCCCGGCCGCGCTGGAGGACACCGGACGTCGGCTGACGGCGGCCGGCATTCGCACCGTGGGGGTGGGGCGACCCGAGGAGGTGCAGACGCCGGTGATCCTCGACGCGCGCGGCGTCTCGGTTGGATTTCTCGCCTACTGTGACCCTGGCTCACCCAAGGCTTGCAACCGGCGCGACCGCGACCAGTCACCGCGGCCGGCGCGCGCCACCCGCGAGGTGGTCAAACGCGACCTCCTCGCCGCGCGACCGCAGGTGGACGTGCTGGTCGTCTCGGTGCACTGGGGACCGAGAACCAGGACCAGCCAGATCAAAGGCAGATCGAGCTGGGCCGCCCCCTCGTCGATCCTCGGCGCCGACATCGTGGCCGGCCATCACCCTCACGTACAGCAGCCCGCCGAGCTGTACCGGGGTGGGGTCATCTTCTACAGCATGGGCAACTTCGTCTTCGACCAACGGAGCGACCCGCAACTCCGCGCGTCCAGGCTCCACCGGGTGATCGTCAGCAAAGACGGCGTTCGCCGGGCGGCCTGGCTGCCTTTGCGCTCGGAGATCGACGTCTGGCGGCCGACGCCGACCGCCGACACGATGGTCGCGGTGGCCCGGGTCCCGAGACAGAAAAATAGATATGGATAAGGTCAGACCCTGATCGCGAGACCCCCGTGCGAGCCCCACCTCGACACCAGGCAATATACCGCTCCAGCCGTGCGTTCAGCGCCGCCTCGTCGACGCCGACCTGGGCGAGCCGAGCGGTTCAGGATGTAGTTGGTGCGCTCGCGGGGCGGGTGGACGCGGGGGACGTGGGGGGGCAGGACCTCGACGTCCAGGCACTCGCGGTAGACCCTGGCCATGGCGCCCTCGAGGTCGCGCACGTAGTCGTCGAAGCGGATGACACAGCGGCGGGCGCCGTCGGCGCGGCTGAACCAGGCCTGCTCGACCTCGCAATAGACGGCCTCGGTCTCGGCGAGGCCCTGCCCGAGCCAGGCCCAGGGGACGGGGCCCATCGTGGCGTCTACGGGGTTGGCGGCGAGGAAGTTGACGCCGCTCTGCAGGCGGGGGGCGGGGGCGCGGATCATCGTGAGGAAGCGGGCGTCAGGGTACTGGCGCTCCAGCGCGGGGCCGGCGCAGAGGAAGTGACCTTTGACGAAGAAGCGCCGCGCTTTGCCGTCGGGACCGGGCCCGGCATGCAGGAGGGTCTTGCGGGCGATGCCGTCCAGCAGCCGGACGAAGTCCTCCTCCCACAGGGCGCGGTTGTGCGGCGCGATGACGCCGAAGCCGAAGTCCTCCACCAGCACGTCCGGCCCCAGGAAGGGGCCCAGGCTGTTCAAGTGGGAGATGCAGATCGCCCCGTCGAAGGTGTCGGTGCGGAAGGGGTCGCCCTCGTGCCGCTGGAGGAATTCCTGCGGTAACATCTGCTCCATCTTGTGGCGCACCGGGTCGGGCGTGATGAGGCGCCCCCAGCGTGTGGGGGGCGACGCGCCACAACCAGCGGTGAGGGGAAGACGAACTGCAGCAGCGCCGGCGCGACCGGGCTCGGGTCCTCCTCCAGGTAGCGGGCGAGCTGCGTGCTGCCGCTGCGGGCGGCGCTGATCTCGATGAGCGGCGCCACCACCCGCGTCTCGCGCAGGGCGCGCCGTAGAGCAGCTCGTCGAGCAGCCAGCAGAGGCCCCAGAAGGGCTTGACCGCCACCTTGCGCAGGACGGAGAGGGTCAGCCAGCCACGCGACAGCCCGGAGAGCCCGCGCGGGCGGGCGCACGGTCCAGATCAGGCGGAGGTAACGCCCCACCTGCGCCATGCGCGGCACGTTGGGCGGCCAGCCCCAGATCGCCGCGCCCAGCCAGTACAGCGGCCAGAGCGGCAGGGTCAGCACGCCGAGCAGCGTCACCAGCAGGGTCCGCAGCAGCAGGCGCAACGCGAAGATCGGGGGCGAGGGGCTGCCCACGCCGCGGCTCGCCAGGAGATGCTCCAGAACGGGAGATCCGGGGAAGAGTGGCTTCTGCATGGGGCTCCATCGACGCGACGGGGGGTCCACGAGGCGCCAGTCGGTGGGGCGGGCTCGGCGGGCTGCACGCCGCGCCAGAGCAGGTCCACCAGCGCGGGCGGCCTGCCGGGCGCGCTCCGGCTCATCGGGCATCTGTCCGAGGACGTGGGCCATCATCGCGCCCCGCCTCCAGGCTGCCGATGAGGATCGTCGCCATGGCCTCGGGGTCCGCGTCGCGCACCGCCCCCGCCGGCGCGCGCGCTGGAAGAAGCTGACCACGGCCCGTCGCGCCCGCAGCGGCGGCAGCTCGGCGTCGCCCTGGAGGGCCGCCGGGTCCAGGCCGAGGCCGCAGCGGCATCATCGCCGGGATGGCGACGGCGAAGAAGGCCAGCGCTCCCGGCAAAGATCGGTGAGCTGCTCGGGGATGGGCGCGCGTCGGGTCCGGCGAAGAGGCGCTCCACCCAGGGAGCCGCGCGTCGGCCACGCGCAGCAGCAGCGCCTCCTTCGAGCCGAAGCGGTTGGAGAGGCCGGCTGGGAGGCCCACCAGGGCGGCGACCGTCTGGAGCGAGGCGCCAGGGCCGTGCTCCAGGAAGACGGCGCGGGCGACCTCGAGGATCTCCTCATCGGTGTGCTTGCGGGGGCGTACCACGGCGGCTCCAGAATGGTTATGGATGAATCAATAACCATCTCCTGGACGCCGGCAAGAGCCTCACGTGATCGGACCGGCGGGTCGGCGGGGCGCCGGCTAATCTTGTCCTCTCCTGAGGAGCGCCGATGCCCCAGCTCATCCCCTCACCCCCGGCTGCGCCCAGCTCGTGCGCTCGGACGCCTGCGTCTGCAGCTTCTGCGGCGAGCAGAAGGTCTGTCAG
>JADJQU010000021.1 GCA_016712565.1 Planctomycetota bacterium
CAGCCTGCGCGCGGACGGCTTCGAAGCGGAGTGGCGACCTTCGCGCCCGAGCTGGTCCTGAGCTGGACGTGGCGGGGAAGAAGGAGACGCTCAGCTTCGGGCCGGATCTCGGGGGCGGTGGCCAGCGCGCCGGCCCAGCCTGACGTGGTGCGGCTGAGCGCGGCGCTGCCCGCGGCGCTCGGCGAGGACGCGGACGCCTGGCTGGACGCCGCGCTGCTGCCCGTCCGCGCCACCGCGCTGACCCGGCTGGAGCTGAAGCTGGGCGCCGACACGCTGAGCGCGACGCGCGGGGAGAGCGGCTGGTCCGCGCCGCAGGCGGCCAACGCCCTCGACGCGCTCGAGGCGGTGCGCGTGGATCGCAAGCTGGCGGCCGAGGCCGCGGCCGGCGAAGCCTGGGGCACGATCACCCTCTGGGAGGGCGAGACGCGCAAGGAGTCGGTGCGCGTCCACCAGGCGCTCGCCGACGGCGCCCGCGTCGCGCAGGACGAGGCGGGCGGCCTGCCCTTCTCATCCCGGCCAGCGAGCTGAAGCGGCCTCGCGGAGGCGATGAACGACGCTACGCCCGCGGCCCCGAAGATGCCGCAGGGTCTCGAGGGTCTCCAGGGACTCGAGGGTCTCGAGGGTCTCGAGCTGCCCGAGGGGATGACGTTGCCGGCGACGCGCTGATCGAGGCGGGGGCGGCGTGTCGCCGGGGCCTCACTGGTCCCGGATGTCCATCACGCCGTCGCCGTCGATGTCCTTGCCGGTCTTGACGACGTTGCCCTGATCGTCGAAATACTCCCAGAAGTCGATCTTCCCGTCGGCGTTGGTGTCGCGCTCCTTGCGCCGCACCTTGCCGGATTCGTAGTACTTGAACAGGTCGAAGACGCCGTTGTAGTCGGCGTCGACCTCGCTCATCACGCGCGCTTGCCGCTGCGGTAGTGATCGACCCAGTCCACGCGGCCGTCGAAGTCGCCGTCCAGCTCCTCCTTCTCGAGCGAGCCGGTGTCCTCGAACCAGGAGCGGACGTCCACGCGGCCGTCCATGTTCAGATCGGTCTCCTTGCGGACCATGCGCCGAGGGCCGTCATCGGCGCCCTCCCGGTAATAGTTGAAGACGTCCGCGCGCGCGTCGCCGTTCATGTCGATGCGCTGCTCGACCAGCCCCTCGTCGTTCACCTTCTCGCTCATCAGCGAGCTCTCACGGACCTGGCTCTCGAACTGCGCGTCTGCGTCGGACGCCTTCTTCGTGCAGGCCGCCAGGGAGAGGATCAGCAGCAGGTGGGTCATCAGGTGCTCCGAGTGGACGAACACGGCGAAGGGTAACCTGGATCGGCGCCACGCGGGCGCCACAGGCACGCTCAGGGTATGTTGCTCGACGGACGGAGCTGCGGGACACCCGGAGGACGTATGGACGCGGTGCAGACCGACGCGAACCGGCCGCGAAAGCACCTGCTCATCGTGGATGATGAGCCTGCCATCCTCCAGATCCTCCGGGCCGTCTTCGAGGACGTTTCGTACCGCATCACCTGGTGGGCACGGGCGCCGCGGCGCGCAAGGTGCTCGACGAGGACGGCTGCGATCTGCTGATCACGGACAAGAATCTCCCCGACGCGAGCGGGCTCGAGCTGCTCCGGCTGGTCAAGCAGCGCTCGCCGCTCAGCGAGGTGATCGTCATCACCGGCTACGCGAGCCTGGAGACGGCGGTGGAGGCGCTGGAGTTCGACGCCTTCGACTACGTGCTCAAGCCGCTGAACAACGTCTTCGACATCCGCAAGAAGGTGCGTCAGGCGCTGCAGAAGCAGGATCTCGCGCTGGAGAACCTCAGCCTGATCCGCCGCCTCACCGAGCAGAACGCCAGCTCGGGAGAAGGCGCTCGAGGAGACGCGGAGCCTGCGGCAGGAGCTGATCCAGTCGGAGAAGCTGGCCGATCGGACCTCGCCGCGGGCGTGGCCCACGAGATCTCGAGCCCGCTGTTCGGGATCATGGGGCTCGCCGAGGCGGTCATCGAGGAGCCCGACCGCGAGCTGACCGTGCAGTACGCGACGGACATCGTGGAGTATTGCCGGAACATCCGCGACATCGTGCAGGAGCTGTCCAGCTACTCCCGCACCGCGTCCAAAGAGTTCCTCACGGCGGTGGACGTGCCGCGGGCCATCGAGGACGCGCTGCGGCTGGTCGAGCGCTCCACCTCGGTGCAGGGCGTAAACTTCCGCAGCACCTTCGAGGAGCGCGCGTCCGGGCTGGTCGTCCACGCGCGCGGCAACGAGATCCAGCAGGTCTTCGTCAACCTCATCCGCAACGCCTCCGAGGCGGTGCAGGAGCGCTGGGGACGCGAGGGCGCGGGGCGGGTGGAGATCTCGGCAGGCCCGGGAGAGGGGCACGTCTGGGCGCGGGTGCGCGACAACGGGGTCGGCATCCCGGAGGAGAAGATCGGGGCGATCTTCGACCCCTTCTACACGACCAAGGCGCCGGGCAAGGGCACGGGCCTCGGGCTGAACGTGGTCTTTCGAATCCTGACGAAATACCGCGGGCACATCCAGGTGGAGAGCCGGGTGGGCGAGGGCACGACGTTCACCTTGAAGATCCCGGTCGAGGCCTGATCCCCTCTTGAGGCTGCGCACCCGGCTGGTGCTGCTCGTGGCCACCGCCGCGCTGGGGCCGCTCGGGCTGCTGGGGCTGAGCGCGACCTGGGTGGCGAGCCGCCTGCTGGAGGGCACGATCAGCGAGCTCCAGGCGCGCACGGAGTGGCCTGGCCTCTACGTGACACCTGGCTGTCCTGCAGCCCGCCTGATCAACCAGCAGGGCCGCGCGTTCGCCTGGGGCGCTCAGACGATGCGCTGGTGTCCTTTCTGCGCCCGGGTTACACCCAGGTCCCGGAGGCGCAGATCGTCAGCCTGATCGACCCTCCGGCGTGGACCGGGTGCCCAGCGTCATGCGCGCCGTGGGCGAGCCAGAGCCGGCGGGGCGGGCGGAGATCTCCCGCGAGCACTTCGTGCGCTTCCGCGGCGCGCTGGCCACCTCGGCGCGCGGGGCGACGCTGGGAGAGGCGCGGGTCGGGGCCCCTATCGGAGGCGCGCTGGACGCCGGCCGTCCCGGTGATCCTCGACGCGCCTGATGGATCGGGGCTGGTGCTGGCGGCGGAGCCCGGGTTTCGGGCCGATCGCCGCGGAGCTGCGGCGGGCAGGCGGGGAGGGGAGGGACGTGGCGCTGCTGGACTCCGACGGACCGTCCCGATCCCGGGGCAGGTCGGCATCGTCAACGGCAAGGTCTTTCGTATCTTCGGCAGCGGGGCGCGCGCCGGACGTCCGCTATCGAAGCGAGGACGGCGACGAGGTGCTGGCGGCCTGCGCGCCCGTGCCCAGCACCTCCTGGATGGTGGTGGTGGCCGAGCCGCTCGCCTTGACGACGGCGCCGGCCGTCTCCGAGATCCGCAGGCAGACGGCTTATTTCGCCGGGGTGGCCTCTCTGCTCGCCCTGGTCCTCGGGGCGCTGATCGCTCGGCAGATCTCCCGCCCCGTGCTCGCCCTGCGCGAGGGGGCGCTGGCCGTGGCCGAGGGCCCGCTCGGGCGGGACATCCGCGCGCCGGCCGACGGCGAGCTGCTGGAGCTGATGCAGGCCTTCAACTTCATGAGCGCCCGGCTGGAGCGCAACCGCCAGGAGATCGACGCGAAGAACCAGGAGATCGAGACCTGGAACCAGGAGCTTCAGGCGCGCGTGGACGCGCGGACCCGCGAGCTCGAGGAGGCGCAGGAGCGGCTGGTGCGCTCGGCCCGGCTGGCGGCGGCGGGCGAGATGGGGGCGGGGCTCGCCCACGAGCTGAACAACCCGCTGGCGGGGATCCTGGGCCTCACCCAGGTCCTGCTGGCGAAGGCCGAGGGCGGCTCGCGCGCGATGCTCAAGTCGATGGAGGAGCAGGCGCTGCGCTGCAAGGAGATCGTCCGCACCTGCTGCGCTTCACCCAGGCGGAGTCGCGCGCGGATCGACCCACGAGGGACGTGATAGATCGGGACGAAGTCCTGGTCGAGGTCCCGTCGCTGGTCAGCGCCTTCCGGCAGCGAGGGGTCCACTTGGAGCATCAGCGCAGCGGGCCGCTCCTGGTCCGCGGAGATCGCGGTCAGCCTCGCCCGGCGCTCATGCAGCTCCCGGCCAGCCTGCGTGCGGCGAGCGGCAAGGGCGGGCGTTCACGCTGAGCAGCTTCGAGCGCCTGCGGCACCCTGAGCTGCGCTTTCTGAGCTCGATCCCGGCGAGATGAACGCCAGCCGCGACGACTGGATGGCCTCGGGCCTCGGATTCTGGGCGGCCCAGCAGACCCTGGCCGCGCACGGCGGACAGCTCCTGACGCCCGCGCTGGATCCGCGGCGCTCGCTGGTCGGCGCGCTGGTCTGGCGTGCGCAGCTCCCGGAGGCCTGATGCGCACCGGCCTGCCGATGGTCCTGGCCACGCTCGCGGTCCTGTTCCTGGGCTATCTGGGCTATGTCTTCTGGTTCGGTGGCGGCGGGCGCGCGGACCTTCAGGTGCTGGAGATCGACGGCGAGGTGGTCCTGACCCGCGCCGGCCAGCCGGCCCAGAACGTCGAGATCGGCGCCTCGCTGGAGACGGACGACGGCCTGCGCGTGGGCGAGGGAGGCCGGGCCGTGGTGGGCGTGGGCGCCGAGACGCGCCTGACCCTGGAGGAGCAGAGCCCATCCGCGTGCTGGAGGTCGGGCAGGACCGCGTGCGGGTCGAGCTGGAGGAGGGGCGCGTCTTCCGCGCTGGTCCGCCCGGGACGCCCTCGATCGGCGCGGTGAGCGGAGGGCGCACGATCCGACGGCGGACGGCGCCTTCACGGCGCGGGCGACCCGGACGGCGCGCTGGCGGTCCAGACCACCGCGGGCGGCGTGTCGGTGAGGTGAGCGGCGTGACGCGCGTGGGGGCCGGTCAGCGCCTCTCTGACGTGCCGGGGAGCGCGCCGATGGTCGGCGAGATCCCGGCCGCGCTCCTGTTGAACGTAGCCTGGCCGGCGGATGGACCCGTCCGCGGGGAGCGGGTGGCCGTCGCGGGTCGGACCGAGCCCCACGCCCGGGTGCGGGTGAGCGGCGGCGTCGGGGGCGCCGAGGCGCGCGCGGGGCCAGACGGGAGCTTCTCCGTGCCGGTCTCGCTGACGGAGGGGGAGAACGAGCTCCGCGTGGAGGCGGAGAGCGTGATGGGCGAGACCACCCGACAGGAGGGTGCGATCTCCCGCGACTCCAAGGCGCCCACGGCGACGAGGAGCCAGGTCCTTGGGACCGACAGGCGCGCTGCCCTCCTGGTCGGCCCGGCGCTGGCGGAGGCGCCGCGCGTGCAGCTTCGTCGCGCCGCGGGGCGAGCCCTCGCCTGGGGCCGAGGTGCCCCTGATTCGTGACCAGCGACGCCGGGACGCCGATCTCCGACCTCCCCATTCAGGTCTCCGCCGCCTCGGGCGAGATCGTCTCTCAGGACGGCGCCGTCGCGCCGGGCGTCTGGCAGCTTCGATTCCGGGCGCCAGAGAGCGGCGAGCGCGTCGATTTTCTGCTCCAGGCCGGGAGGCGCGGGAGCGCGCGTCTGCTGCTGGCCCCGCCCCCGCGCCCCACCTTGAGCGTCCCAGCCCAGCCTGCGCGGGCCCCGGCCGGCCAGCCGCTCAGCCTGATCGTCGAGGGCGCTGATCCGCCGCCGCCGGAGCGCCTGGGCGTGGTGGTGGGCGAGGGGCGGGTGGAGCGCGTCGAGGCGCTGAACGGCAGGCTGCGCGTCACCTGACGCCGGGCGCCGACCCGTTCCCGCGGGCGGTGCCGTTCGGAGTCCACGACCGCCGCAAGCCCGCGGACATCCCAGCCTGACCGTGCCCTGCGGGGCGGCCGCGCGTCCCCATCCAGACCGCGCCGGGCTCCCGGGTGACCCTGCGGGTCGGTGGGCGGACCTACGGGCCCTTCGCGGCGGGGGCCGACGGGGTGGCGCAGGCCGTCATCGAGGTGAAGCCGGGCGAGGCCCAGGCCGAGGTCATCCTGGAGGACGCCGCGGGGAACGTCCAGTCCAGCACGCTCTCGTTGGGCGGAGCGGCGGCCCCCTCGCTGGCGCTGGTCGCCGAGCGAGCGGCTGCTGCCGGCGGGAGAGGCGCCGCCGCTGCACCTGCGCGCCATCGACGCCGAGGGCCGACTCCTGGCGCGGCGCCGAGCCCACCCGCACGACCTCGCTCGGCGCCCCACCCCGCTGGTCACCGAGGGCCTGGCGTCTGGCGTTTCGCCCTCCCCGGCCTGCCCTGAGGACGCCTTCGATGTTCGTGTCGAGGTGTGATCGCCGATCAGGCGCGCTCCAGCGTGCGGGTCCCGGGGGACAACGCCCTGCCCGCGCGCCTGACGCTGCGCACCTGGCCCGATGAGCCTCCGGCGACAACCCGGTCGCCCAGGTCCTGGTCTCGCTGGAGACCTCGGCGAGCGCGCGTGGCGGGCGAGGATCACCCGGCCGCGACGCTGGGGACCATCCAGGTCGAGGAGACCCCGGGCCGGCCCCTGCGCGGCCTCTATGACGGGGCGGCGGCGGTCGCTGGCGGTGGAGACAGCCTGCGCGCCACCCGGGCGCGCCGCCGGGGGAGGGGAGCCCGGGAGCTGGCGATCGCGTCCCCGCCGCGCACTCCCGGAGGTGGGCGGCGCGGGTCCACGCGCGGGCGCTGGACCGTCGGGCCTCCCGCTGGCCGGGGTCGAGGTCTCGTTGGAGCGCGGGAGGGCCGCCCCAGGTCGCGCGCACCGACGCCCGCGGCTGGGCGAGCGCCGAGCTGCTCCTCCCCGAGACCGCGCCGGTGGTGCTGGAGGCGCGCGCCGCGGGCCTGGTGCGCCGCGCCGTGCTCTGGCAGGAGGGCGCAGTGGGCCCAGATCCGGGCGCGGCCGATCTGGTGGTCGACCGCGCTCTGCCCATCCGCGCGGGGCGGGTGCGCGAGGTCTTCTTGAGCGCCGATCCCCCGGTGCTCGGCGCGGGCGGCAAGGAGACCGCCACCTCATCATCCGCCTGCTCGACCGCCCGGTCAGCCCGTCACCGATCTCGATCCCCACCTCGAGGCGTCCACGGGCACACTGAGGCGCCGAGCCCCACCGCGGATGGCAGCTTCTGAGGCGATTCACATGCCGCCGGCCCCGCTCCACTACGGGCAGGTCAGCCTGAGCGCGTCGGGCGCCCCTCGGCACGCCTGCCGAGTTCCGCGGCACCACCACGCCGAGGTCGCGCCCCGCGCCGTGTCTCGCGCGCCCGGCGTCGAGCTCGGCGTGCTGGTCGGCGGCGGCGGCAGCGTCACGCCCTGGCTCTCCATGGAGTTCAACCAGCGCCTGCCGCGCAAACCCGGTTGCCTCTACGGCCGGCTTCGCCCTCGGCACCTACGGCGAGTACGTCCTGGCCACGGACGATCCGGGCGGCGGCGAGCTGGACATGGACCTGCGCCTCTTCCCCATCTCCGCGGGCGTCCTGACCCGCGCCGAGAGGCGGGCGCCGCGCGAGCTGGATCGGCTTCTGGCGTGATCGCCCCTTACCAGCTCGCTGAGGTCCGCCTGGACGACAGCCTGATCTCATCCAGGGGCCGGGCCTCTCCAGGTGGGCTTCCTCTTCGCCGGCGCCGCCTGGCGTGTGCGCGCCGGGGAGATTGAGTCGAACCCGCGCTTCCATCACGCTCTCGACGGGCGAGACCGACGCTGGTTGGCAGGGAAGCGTGGGTGGGGTGGCCGCCACGGTGGGTTACAAGCTACTTTACTGATAGAATTCCCACGGGGAGAGGTCCATGCCCCGGCCGGGTCCCAGCCCCCGCGCGCTCGGAGGGAGCCTGAACCGGCTCTCCCTCGGGTTCGTGTGCGCGCTGGCGGCGGGCTGCGCGCCCGAGCTGCCCCCGCCGACGCTGGGCGGCGTGGCGCCAGAATTCGGGTTTCAGGGCGTAGACGTGCCCGTTCGCATCACCGGCGAGCGCTTCTACCCCTCCGTCGGCGCACGCACCAGCGGCGAGGTCGAGTGGGACCGCGAGGTAAGCGCGGGTCGGTCGATGCGTCCGGCGTGGAGCATCGCCTCAGCGGCGTCTCGTTGCTCTCTTACGAAGAGATCTCCACAGCGCCCGAGGGGCTGGATGCGGGCTACTACGACCTCCAGGTGCTGGCCCCCAGCGGGGACACGATCACGCTGACCGAGGCGTACGAGGTCACCACGACCCAGGTCGATCGCCTCTGGCTGAACTCCGAGGTCGAGCTCTGGGACATCGGCGAGTACGCCGTCCTGCAGATCAACGCCGAGGACGGCGAGGGCCAGCCGGTCCAGGAGGCCGTCGCCGTGACGGTGGAGCTCTCGCTGGACGTGGACGACGCGACGATCAC
>JADJQU010000022.1 GCA_016712565.1 Planctomycetota bacterium
CCACAGCCTCGACCGCGCCATCGCCTGGCACAAGGACCTGCGCGCGACGATCACCCGCCTGGACGCGGCCTTCAAACACTGGGAGGTCTCGCCGCGCCTCGCCGCCCCCTGGCGCCACTTCACCGAGGGGATCCAGGATCACCTGGCGATCGAGGAGGAGGTGCTCTTCCCCGCCCTGCGCGCGCTGGCCGAGGGTCGCGACCCCGGCGACGCCGACTTCGAGACCCCGCTGAACGAGATGCAGTTCGAGCTGGACGAGCTGGCGACGATCTCCGACGCGCTGCGCAACGCGAGCCCCGAGGCGGGCGAGCTGGAGGGCGACCTGCTCACCATGCTCGACCAGCTCGACGTCCACGGCGAGAAAGAGCAGAGCGTGATCTTCCCCGAGGGGCGCGCGCCTGCACGCTGCCTGGAAGGCGCGCCGCTCCCCCGCCGTCGCGCCTGCGCCCACGCCACGCGCCGCGCCCCAGCCGACGCCGGCCGCCCCCGAGACCGAGCACGGCGTACTCTTCCGCGTCTTCCGCCGGTTGGCGAAGCACCTGCGCTGAGGCCGAACCCGCCTGATCGACCTAATTCCCCGATGCGCCTCCTCCTCCTGATCGACCGGCTCGACGCGCGCGGCGGGGCGCTCGCCTGCTGGCTCGACCTGCTCGTCGCCCTGGCTGAGCGGCACGAGGTGCGGGTGGCGACGGGAGCGGGCGCGCCGGAGCGACACGCCTGCTGGCCGGAGGGCGTCGCCAGCGTGCGGGTGCGGGCGCTGGGCGAGGCGGAGGCGGTAGCGGGTGATCTGGCCGGGCTCGCGCCGCTTCTGGACTGGGCGCAGGTCGTGCTGGCGCAGAACCTGATGAACCCGCTCGCCATCGCCGCGGCGGTGGACACGGGCAAGGCCCATCGTGACGGTGCAGGATCATCGCCTGTTCTGCCCCGGTCCCGGCCGGACCTCTCCCGACGGGGCGCGCTGCGGGCGGCCGATGTCGGCCGAGGTCTGCGCGAGCTGCCTGCGAGGCGGCCTCACCAGCGCCCGGCGTGAGGCGACGCGCGGGGCTCGGATCACGGTGTTGTCCCAGTACATGGCCGATGAACTCGCCGCTGCCGGTCTGCGCGGGGCGCGCGTGCTCCCCCCATGGGTCGAGGTCGGGCCGGCGCGAGACGATCCCGGCGAGGGCTTCCTGCTGGCCGGGCGGCTGGTCGCGCACAAGGGCGTGGACCTGGGCTGGCAGGCCTGGGCGCAGAGCGGGTGGGCTCACCGCTGCGGGTCGCCGGGGCGGGTCGGCTGGCGGAGGGGCTGCTGGGGGCTGAGCGGCTGGGCTGGCTCGACCGCGAGGCGCTGCGGGGCGAACTGCGGCGGGCGCGGGCCCTGCTCTTTCCGGCGCGCTGGCAGGAGCCCTTCGGCCTGGTCGGGCTGGAGGCGCTCGCGCAGGGGACGCCGGTCATCGCGATGGAGACGGGCGGCGTGTCGGACTGGGCGGGGGAGGGCGCGCGCCTCGTAGGGCCGGGGGACGTGGGCGCGATGGTGGCGGAGATGCGCGCCTTGGAGGCGGATCCTGCGCTGGCGTTGGCGCTCGGCGAGCGCGGCCGGCAGGCGGCGGCGCGCTTCGACCGGGAGACCATCCTGGCCCGCTGGGAGGCGCTGCTGGCGGAGGTCGCGGGCTGAGCGGGGGGGGGCCGCGAGGGGTCGGAAAAAAAGGATAATGGATAAGGTCAGACTCCGAACAGGAACTGAAACGGCACGCAGAGGCGGCTGCCCCAGGCGGACTCGTTGTGCAGGGCGCCGGGGAAGGTGAGGGCGAGCAGGTCGGCGCCCTGGGCGTAGCCGCGCAGGAGGAGCAGGTCGCGCATGCGGCGGGTCTCCTGGAAATTGTCCAGGGGCGAGCCGCTGTCCAGGTAGATCCGCACGGGGCGCTGCGGCTCGCTGGCGACGCGGTCGAAGAGCTCGGGACGCAGGGCGAGGGTGGGCGAGATGGCGCCGCAGAGGCCGAAGACCTCCGGGCGGTCCCAGGTGGCGAGCAGGCTGAACAGGCCGCCCAGCGAGCTGCCCATGACGCCGGTGTGCTCGGGGCCCGTGAGGCAGCGCAGCTCCGCCTCCCACCGCGGGGCGCAGGGCGTCGGCCAGCAGGCGCAGGTAGGCGGGGTGGCCGTCGCCGCCGTAGTCGTCGGCGCGGGTCCGGCGCGCGGCGACCCCGACGACGATGATAGGCCGGATCACCGACAGGCTGTGCAGGGTGTCCATCGCCTCGTCCACGCCTCCCGCCCGCCGAAGGCCTCGTCGGGGGCGAATAGGTTGGACCCGTCCTGCATGTACAGCACGGGGTAGCGGCGCAGCGGGTTCTCGTCGTAGCCGGCCGGCAGGTACATCCGGTAGGTGCAGTCGCCGGCCTCGTCCTGGATCGCGCGCGGCCGGGTCAGGCGCCCGGTGAAGGCGTCCTCGAAGAAGTGGGGGTAGATCGTGCGCGAGATCTGCCGCCAGGGGTAGGCCAGCTCGTTGTTGCCCCGCTGCGGCAGGATTCGCCCGCCGCGGATCAGCCCGGCCTTGAACTCGACGATGGGCGCGCGTGTCGAGGTGAAAGACGGCCTCATCGGCGCGCTCCTCGTCGGGCCGAAGCGCCTGCGACCAGTCCTCGCTGGTGTAGCAGGCAGGCGCCCTCGCTCCCAGGGTAGCGGACGCGGACGCGGAGGGGCGTGACCATGGGTGGGCTCCAGACCTGCTCTCTATTCGGCGGGGCGTTATGAGGCGGCGGCTTCTCTCTCGACGTCGGGGCACTCCATGCACTTTCAGGACATCATCCTCACGCTAGCGCTACTTGGGCGCGCAGGGCTGCGATCCTGCAGCCCTTCGACCAGGATGGGCGCGGGCACCTTCCACACCGCCACCGCGCGCTCGCTGGGTCCCGATCGCTGGAACTGCGCCTATGTCCAGCCCTGCCGGCGGCCGACCGACGCCCGCTACGGTGAGAACCCGAACCGGCTCGGCCACTACCAGTTCCAGGTGCTGATGAAGCCCAGCCCGCCGGACATCCAGCAGGTCTACATCGGCTCGCTGGAGGCGCTGGGCTTCGATCTGAAGAAGCACGACCTGCGCTTCGTCGAGGACGACTGGGAGTCGCCGACGCTGGGCGCCTGGGGCCCTCGGCTGGGGAGGTCTGGATGGACCGGGATGGAGGTGACCAAGTACACCTACTTCCAGCAGTGTGGCGGCTTCGAGCTCGATCCCATCTCGGTGGAGCTGACCTACGGCCTCGAGCGGCTGGCCATGTACGTGCAGGGCGTGGACAACGTCTTCGACCTGACCTGGGTCGACGGCATGACCTATCGCGAGGTCTACCACCGCAACGAGGTGGAGCAGTCGCGCTTCAACTTCGAGTTCGCGAACACGGCGCTGCTGCTCGAGCAGTTCGCCGCCTTCGAGAAGGAGTGTGTGCGCCTCTGCGAGCACGGGCTCCCGCTGCCGGCCTACGACTACTGCATGAAGTGCTCTCGCGTTCAACCTGCTCGACGCCCGCCGCGCCATCTCGGTGACCGAGCGCGCGCAGTACATCCGTCGGGTGCGCACGCTGGCGCTGGGCTGCGCCAAGGCGTGGATGGGGGTCGCATGAGCGCCGAGCTCTTCCTGGAGATCCGCTGCGAGGAGCTGCCCGCGCGCTTCCTCGCCCCCGCCATGGCCTCGCTGGAGTCCGGCGTCCGCGCGCTGCTGGGGAGCCTCCCCTTCGGCGCCCTGCGCGTCTGGGGCTCGCCGCGCCGCCTGGCCGTCAGCGTCACCGATCTCGCCCTGGCCCGCGCCACGGAGGAGAAGGTGATCACGGGTCCGCCCGAGAGCGCCGCCTTCAAGGACGGCAAGCCCACGCCCGCCGCCGAGGGCTTCGCCCGCCGCTATGGCCCTGGACGCCTCGGCCCTCGAGGTGGTGGACGGTCCCAAGGGCCGCGTCATCGCCGTCCGCCAGCAGGTGGGGCGAGCGCACCGCCGACATCGTCGCCGCCGGGCTGGAGGGCCTGGTCCTGGGCATCCCCTTCCCGAAGTCCATGCGCTGGGGCGCGCACAAGATCCGCTGGGGACGCCCGCTTCACGGCGTCATCGCCACGCTGGGCGGCGCGCTCGTCCCCGCCCGGGTCGCCCACCTCGAGACCACCGACACCACGCTGGGCCACCGCCTCTACCCGGAGCCGCTCACCGTCACCGGCAGCGCCGACTGGCTGGCCGGTCTCGAGGCCCGCCGGGTGGAGCCCGATCCCGCCGTCCGCCGCGAGCGCATCCTGGGCGAGCTGGCGACGCACGCCGCGGAGCTGGGCGCCGAGCTGCGCGACATGCCGGACCTCGTGGACGAGGTGGTGAACCTGGTCGAGTGGCCCGTGGTCGTGGTCGGGAAGATCGCGCCGAGCTGCTCCACCTGCCGCCGCGCCTGCTCGTCGAGAGCATGAAGGTCCACCAGCGCGTCTTCCCGCTCTTCCAAGCGGCGGGCTCGACCACCACTTTCTGGTGGTCACCAACCCCTACGCCCACGACCCCGAGGTCGCCGCGATCATCGCCCAGGGCAACGCCCGGGTGCTGGCGGCGCGCTTCCACGACGCGCGGCACTTCTACGCCGAGGATCGCAAGGTCCGCCTGGAGAGCCGCTTCCACGCGCTGGAGGGCATGGGTTGGATCCGCAAGGGCGGCACCATGGCTGACAAGTCGCATCCGGCTGGCGGCGCTGGTCGGCTCCCTCGCCGATCTCTGCGGGGCGGACGCCACCACGGCGGCGCGGGCGGCCCTGCTCTGCAAGACCGATCTGGCCACCTTGATGGTGGGTGAGTTCCCCGAGCTGCAGGGACACGTCGGCCGCCTGCTCGCCGCCCACCAGGGCGAGGACGCGGGCGTGGCCCTGGCCATCGAGGAGCATTATCTCCCGAGGAACGCCGAGGACGCGCTGCCCACCACGCCGGAGGGGCGGGCGCTGGCCCTCGCGGACAGGACCTGGATACGCTCAGCCGGCTGCTTCCTGCTCGACCAGAAGCCGAAGGGGGGCGGCGATCCCCTCGGGCTGCGCCGCGCCGCCAACGGCGTCGTGCAGATCCTCCTCGCCTCCGGGGCGCGGGTCTCGCTGTACGCGCTGTTCAACGCCGCCCTGCGCGTCTGGGATCCGGAGGGCAAGCACCCGAGCGTGCAGGCCCGCGAGGAGCTGGTGGAGTTCACCCTGACCCGGCTGCGCGCGCAGCTCCAGGAGCTGGGCGCCACCGAGTACGTGGACGCGGTGCTGGCCACCGGGGACAAGGACGTGGTCGCCCTCTGGCGGCGGCTGGAGGCGCTGCTGGCGCTCTCGCGCTCGGACGGCTTCGGCGCGCTGAAGACGACGTTCAAGCGTCATCGGCTCACCCGCGACGGGCGAGCTGCGCCTGGACCCCGACAGCCTCGATCACCCGGCCGAGCGCGCCCTGCACGGCGCTGGTCGTGGCAGGGCCGGGCGGAGGCGAGCGAGGGCGATGGACTACGGCGCGGCCCTGGCGGCGCTGTCCACGCTGAAGGCGCCGGTGGATGACCTGTTCACGCAGGTCATGGTCATGTCCGAGGACCTCGCCGTGCGCGAGCGGCGGCTGGCGCTGCTCAAGGCCGTCGCCGACGCCTTCCGCGCCGTTGCCGACTTCACGCACCTGTCGGCGGAGAGCTGATCGTGGCGGGGTTGGCGGTGACCCGGCCCGCGCCGGTCCCGCTCGCCCCGCTCCTGCTGGCGGTCGCCGTCGCCTTGCCGCTGGCCGTCTCCATGCCGCTCGGGCTGGCGGTCTACGGCTTCATGCTGCTCGGTGTGGCGCACAACCTCGCTGAGCTGCGCTATGTGTTCGGCCGCTATGTCCTCGGGAGTCAGGGCCTCGGCCGGCTGGAGCGGGGAGGTGCTCCTCGTCATCGTCCTGCCGCTGCTCGCGGTGATCGGCGCGCGGGCGGCGAACGGGACGTGGTTGG
>JADJQU010000023.1 GCA_016712565.1 Planctomycetota bacterium
CCTGCGCCACGCCCAGCACGGGGCCGATGTCCACCCGGCTCAGGCCCGTCCAGGTGGTGGCGACGAGGATGGCGCCTGCGCGATCGCTGAGCTCCACCACCGCGCTCGGGTCCGTCTCGTCCTCGAGATAGACGGATGGATCGCCGAAGATCCCGTGACCGAAGATCCAGACCGGCACGGTCCCCGGCGCGGCGTCGCGGGCGCTTTCCGGGACGTGGACGAAGAGGCTGGCCTCCGCCTCGCCCGTGCAGCGGCGAGCCGTCCACGATCCGAAGCTGTCGCGCTCGCCCAGCCAGCTCGCGACCGTAGCTGCCCTTGAGCTGCCGCCGGCGCCAGCGGGCAGGCTGGCCCCGGCGTCCACGTCGGCGATCTCGTCCCAGGTCCAGGTGGTGGGCAGCGGGACCTCGGCGAGCAGCGCGTCCAGCAGCGGCCCGCCGTCAGTCGACGGGGAAAGAGAAGGCCAGCAGCGGATCCGTCGACGCCGAGCGCCTCGAGCCGCTCAGGCGGGCGAGGCCACCTCGTCGCCGTCCTCGTCTGCCAGGTCGCGGGTCAGGACCACGGCGATCTCGTGGCCGGCGGTGTAGGGCTGCATCGGGCGGATGAGCAGAGAGGGGCGCTCGTCCCCGGGCTCCGGCCAGGCGTCGAGCTCAGCGAAGGCGCGCACCGGCGCCCCCGCGTCGAGATCCCAGACCTGCACGGCGCCCTGGCCCGGTGGCGCTGTCGGGGCCGGGCAGCAGGCGCGTCCGGCGACGTCGAGATCGACCACCGCGGTCTGGGCCGGGCTGAAGCCGCTGCGCACCGCCAGGCGAGCGGTGGGGAGCGGCGTGCCGTCCTCGACCTGCGGCAGCAGCCCCTCCTCGAGGGCGAGGCGGCCGTCCTGGACCAGCCAGGCGTTCGGGAAGGGGGAGAGGGGGTCGCGGGTGGGGCCAGGGCCCTCCTCCGGCGCGTCCCGCCTGCAGGCGAGGAGGAGAATCAGGAAGGTCATACGAAGCGTTTAACCGGAACCGGATCAGGGCGTCGCGTCGGGGAAGGCCGTCCCGGCCAGGCCGCTGCCCAGCAGCTCGCGGACGCGCGCCAGGCCCTGCTCAGGGGTCGGGCCCTGGGCCAGGAGGCTGGCGGCGCGCATCCAGCGGGCCCCATACTCGGCGTTCGAGGTCACGAAGACGACGGGGACGCCCTCTCTTCGCGCAGCTCCAGGAAGACGTCCACCTTGCCGTCGGTGGCGCCGAGCACCGTGACGCGCGGCGGAGCGCAGGCTGGGCAGCGCCTCGTCCTCCAGCAGCACCAACTCGCCGCAGCGCCAGACCTGCGCGCCAGAGCCCATGTCCACCCGCAGCACGCTGCGCCCCACCGCGAAGCCGCTCGCCCTGAGCGCGCGCCCGGCGGCGAAGCGAGATCGCCCTCCACCTGCATGCTCAGCGACTTCCGCCCCACGGTGGGGCGCCGCAGCAGCAGCGCGCAGCGCCAGAGCAGGCGTCCACCTGATCGACGTCGAAGCCGGGATCCGCCGGGCGCGGGCGATGATCGGGTGGATCAGGGGCACGTCCAGGAGGGGCGGCTCCCCGCCCGTGGCGCTCCAGGCCGCCGCGATCTGGGCCTTGTCGTCGCTGCGCAGGGCGGCGCCGCGCAGGGCCCTGCGCCAGGCGGGGTCCTCAGGCGCGGGGTTGGCCTGGAGCAGGGGCAGCCCTCTCGGGCCGCATCAGCACGTTGGCGAGCGCGTCCCCCAGCATCCGGTCCAGCGCGGGGTCCTGCCCCTGCCAGGCCGAGGCCGCCCGCGCCGCCTGTGAGACCGCCTCGACCTTGGGCGCGACGAGCGCGCTGGCCAGGGCCTCGCGCGCCGCCGGGGTTGCTCGGCGGGCAGGCCGCGGCGGGCAGCCCGCGGCGGGCGGACCGTCGGTCTCCTGGCCGGCGCAGCCCAGCAGCAGGCAGAGCGAGACGGATCAGACCAGGACTGGAATAGAGGCTAGGCATGCTGACCACCACGCATGACGCTTACGAGATCTGCGGCGCCCCCGGCGAGGGGCCGTACTTCGTGACCTGCGAGCACGCCTCGAACCGGGTGCGGCGCCCCTGCGGGCGGACGCGAAGGACCGCCCCTGGCCGACACACACTGGGGCTATGACATCAGCCGGAACCTCAGTCCGGAGCTGATCCGCCTGTCCGGCTCCTCGGGTGTGCTGGCCCGCTTCTCCGCCTCGTGGTGGACGCGAACCGTGAGCCGCATCACCCCCGACCGGGTGCGCCTGGAGACGGAGGGGCACCCTCAGCTTCAACCGTGGGTTGAGTCCGGCGGCCGTCGCGGCGCGGATCGCCCGCTTCACACGAGCCCCACCACCGTGCGGTGGACGAGCAGATCCGCCTTCGTCGTCAGGCCACGGCGGGCGACCTGTTGCTGCTCTCCATCCACTCGTTCACGCCGATCTGGAATCACCAGCTCCGCAGGACGGACGTGGGCGTGCTCTTTCGCCCAGCACGAGGCCGTCGCCCGCCGCGCCGAGCAGGCTCTGCAGCGCGTGGGCTTCAGACGGCCTTGAACGAGCCCTACTCTCGGGCGCGAGGGGCTGATCTACGCGGCGGCGCGCCACGGCGACCACCACGGGCTGGTCTTCCTCGAGCTGGAGGTGAACCAGAGCCTGATCTGCACCCCGGCGCGGGCGCGGAAGACGGCGCGCAGGGTGGCCGAGGCCCTCGGCCAGCTCCAGCTCAGACATCGGGGACGCCCGAGCTGGACGGCTCCAGCGGGGTGAGCTGCGCGGCTCCTCGAGCGCGACCGGTCAGCTCCCGCAGCCGAAGCGCTCGTAGAGGGCGGTGAGGGCGTCCAGGCGCAGGCGGGCCCGCTGCCGCCCGCGAAAAAAGGGCGTGGGCTTCTCCAGCAGGCCGTCCATGCGCGCGCAGGGCGGGGGCCGGGGTCGGGAGCTCGACCTCGGGCAGGTCCGCGGCCTGGATGCGCGGGCGGGTCTGGCCGCCGGTGGCCCGGAGCTGCTGGCGCACGAAGGGCGAGCGCGCGGCGAGCAGGGTGAAGCGCGGCGTGGCGCGGGGCTCGAGGCGGATCCACTCGGAGCTTCCGCACATCTCCTCGGGGAGGCCGGGATCGGGGCGCGCGGCGGAGGACGACGTTGTTCAGCTCCGGGGCGGATGCGGCTGATCAGCAGATCGCCTTCTCGAAAGGCTGTCTTTCCGCCCGCGAAGGCCGAGCCCGGCAGCGCGCGCGCGTGGGTGACCTCGCCGGTCGCCTTGTCCACGTCCGCCAGATCTACCTCGGTGAAGCGCGCGGCGGGCCTGTCCGAGGGGCGCACCGACCAGAGGGGCGAGGGTGGCCAGCTCGCCCAGGGTGACGGTGGAGACGCCCTCCCCGATGCTGCGCTCGGCCAGCAGGGCGTCCGGCTCCCAGGAGGCGACGTTGGCCGGGACGCGGGGGATGCGGTCGTCGCGCAGCGCGATGCGCAGCAGGGCCAGCTCGTCGGGCTCGGTGCGCTTGTAGGTGCGGAGCCGAAGGATCGAAGCCGGGGTTCACGACCCGCGCCGCCATCCAGGGGCGCAGCTCGGCGGGGCGACGCTGGGCAGCACGAGGATGGCCGCGCGGGAGGGGCGCCGCCGAAGGTCGGAACACCCCTCGGGCAGGGAGACGATGGCGCGGCGGACGAAGCGCTCGGACATCCAGGCGCGCAGCGGCTCGAAGCGGGGGTTGGCCAGCACCGAGTGAGGCAGGACCACGGCCATGCGCCCGCCCGGCCTCAGCAGGCGCCAGGCGGCCTCGAGGAAGAGCACGTCCGAGGAGACGCGCGGCTTCCCGCGGGCCAGGCCGTAGCCGCGCAGCACGTCGGGGTCGGCGATGTCCACCGAGAACGGCGGGTTGGCCAGGACCACGTCCCAACGATCCTCCGCGGTCTCGCGGAAGAGGTCCGCCCGCCGCACGCTGCGCGGGTTGGCGCCGAGCAGGGCGAGGTTGAGCTGACAGAGTCCGACCAGCTCGGGATCGATCTCGAAGCCGTCGATCTCCGCGCCGCGCCCCCAGGCCGCCGCCAGGAAGGAGCCCGATCCGCAGGCCGGGTCGAGCACACGCTCTCCCCGCCGCACCTCGGCGAGGTCGACCATCAGCTCGACCAGGGGGCGGGGCGTGAAGTACTGCCCACGCTCGGCCTTGAAGATCTCGGGAAGAAACGTTCGTACGCCAGCCCGAAGAGGTCGAGCTCGGCCGTCAGCGGGATGCGGTCGAGCTGCGCCTGGGGCGGCGCGTCCGGCCCCTCCAGCCAGAGGTGCGGGGGCAGCTTCAGGCGCCCGGCGAGGTGACGGCAGAGCGCGGCGAAGGCGGAGCGCCCGCTGAGACCCGAGGCGCGCAGCCGGTTCTCGGCCTCCCGCAGCTCGGAGGCGAAGCTCTCTCCACTCATGGGGAGGGGCCGCTCATGGGGGAGGGGCCGCTCATCGGATGCGGACCATACACTCGGCGGGCAGGTAGCTCGGCGACCCGAGGATCAGGCCCTTGTAGGGCGTCACGTCGATGGGCCCGTCCTGAATCCGGTGGACATCGACGAGGAAGGCGCGGTGTTCGAGGAGCTCCTTCATCCGGGGGATCACGCGCTGACAGTAGCCGTGCGCGTCATCGAAGAGGATGAGGAGCCTGAGGGCACGAAATGGCACGTCCAGAACCTCGGGTGTGCGGACTTAACAGGAAGCTTGACCTTGCGCCCGATGACAAGCTAAATGACGGTTCTCGCTCAAGGTGCTCTTCCCATCATCGTCCGAGAGACCAGATCCATGGCTCGTTGGCGCGTCGGCCAGGGTAATCAGCAGTTCACCGCCGAGGATCTGGCCGAGCTCCAACGCTTCGCCCGACAGGGCAAGCTCGGCCCCGGTGATCTCATCCAGCCCCCCGGGGCGTCCGACTGGCTCTACGCGACGGAGCTGCCGGAGCTGAACAGCCACCTGAAGCAGGCTCCGCCCGGCTTCGACGTGGATCATCGCCCGCGAAAGGGCGGGAACGGCGTGATCATCGCCCTGCTCCTGCTGGGCATCGCCGGCGCCGGCTACGGCATCTACCACACCGCCTCGATGATCCCGAAGGCGGACGAGCTCGAGCTGCTCGGCGACCGCCTGAAGCTGTCGGAGATGCTGGTGACGGCGGATCCCTCGGCGCAGGTCCTCTCGCAGCCCACCGACGGCGCGAGCGCCTCGGGCACGGCGGCGAAGGACAGCAAGGTCCAGTTGATGGCCAAGCGTGGCCCCTGGTACCGCATCCAGACCGCGGACGCGGTGGACGGCTGGGTGAAGGTGGACGAGGTCATCCCCGCCTACCTCTTCGCCGACGCCGAGACGCGGCAGGACTACGACCCGATCTACAACCCTGACCGCTACGTCTCGGTGAAGAACGCGTCGTGGATGCAGCTCCCCGACCAGCAGCGCAACAACGTCACCGTCTTCCAGTTCATGCTGACCAACGCCAGCAAGTTCACGATGACGGACGTGAAGCTGCTGGTGACGGTGCGCGACAACAAGGGCACCGTGCTGGAGACCCGCGAGATCGGCATCGAGGGCATCGTCGCCCCCGCCAGGACGCGATGGTCGGCACGCTCTCGCCCGACCCGAAGGACAAGGAGGACGTGCCGCGCCTGTACACCGACGCGACCTTCATGGAGATGCAGAAGGAGGACCCGGACCTGGCCCTGCGCTGGTCGGCGGGCATCGAGGTCGCCATGGGAGTCCAAGGACTTCGAGAAGGCGAACGTCGATCTCCTCGAGGTGCGCGCCATCCCGAAGGAGATCGAGAAGAAGGAGAAGTGAGCCGGGCGAGGCGTCAGCCCTTGCCCAGCATCCCCGCCTTCAGCGCCTCGTTCGCCGGCTTCGAGCCGATGTAGATCGAGAAGACCAGCTTCATGAAGTCGGTCCCGGGGACGGTGCCCTTGTTCTTCCCCTTGATGATCACGCTCGTGCCCTGACCGGGCACGTACTCGTAGACCATCTGGTCGCCCTTGACGAGATCCTCCATCAGACCGGCGAATTTGTCGAGCTGGGGCTTGAGTGAGGCGAACTCGGGGTACTTCGCGATGCCCTCGTAGAGGGTCTCGACGACCTTGTCTTTGGGGACCTCATCATAGATGAAGGTCATGGTGACGCGCTTGGGGGCGTCCATGTTGATGATCGCCGCGGCGTCCGAGCTCTTCTGGGGCAGGTACAGACCGCCGACATAGATGTCGAGCATGTACTTCTCGCGCAGCCCCATGCCGTTGAGCACGAGCGTCTGGCCGCCGAGCTGCGCCGTGTCTGGCATCGTCACCCCGGCCAGGCTGCCGGCGTGCGCGTTCATCGAGAGCAGCAGCGCGATCATCATCGCTTTCATGGGTCGTCCTCTGAGCACGTGCGGTGATTGGGGGCGGGCTGGGAGCGGGCCGAGTCACGACCCTACCACGAGAGGTCGAACCAATCCGCCGAAGAGAAGGACACGGAGGGGTAGCCCCAGCCGTCCGGGGTAATGGTCACAGTAGTAGTCCTCGGGCCCACACCAGCCGGCGGCGAATCCGATGGACAGCTCGTCGAGGAGCAGCCCGAGATCCGCCACCTGCAAGGTGAGCACGAGGTCCGTGTCGCTCAGCAGGGTGGCGTCGAGGGCGCCGATGGTGGTGAAGCCGCTGTCGTAGCCTGGCAGCACGCCGGAGCCGGACTGGTGATTCCAGGCGGTAGTAGGTGCAGTCGGCGCCTCGTCGAGACGGCCCCGCCTGAGAACAGCGTGTCCGGGTCGAAGGGGACGTCCGAGCCGAGCCAGAGCGAGAGACGTTGTCGCCGACGGCGTCGTCGGTGACGCCGACGCGCGACCAGGGCGTCTCGCCGAGCGGGATCTCGAAGGGCGCGACGTAGGTGGCGGTGCCGTCGTCCAGGGTCAAGGTGAGGGAGAGCACATCGCCGGCCTCGCCCTCTCCCGCGACCAGCGTGGCCGTCCGGACGCG
>JADJQU010000024.1 GCA_016712565.1 Planctomycetota bacterium
CGATGGCCCCTACGCGCTCCTCGCTGGCAGCGCTGCGCCCCGCCCCATCGCCCCAGGGCGACCTGACCGAGCCACCTGGTCGCGGTGGCCCTCCACCACGCATCGTCTCGACGGGGAGCGCCCTGTACGCCGCCCCGCTGGACGGCAGCGGCCCCAGCGCCCGGCTGACCCCCCGGAGGCGGCGACCTGGTCTCGTTCGTCGGGCTGGTTCCAACCCCTGGAGGTGGATCGTCCTGCGCGGATCGGCGGAGCCTGTAGGTTGGACGCCCTACTTCGCCGCCGCCGTCTCCTCGACCGCCCGCGTGCCCACCCGCCCGCTGGTCAGGTCGCGGCCACGATCGTGCAGGATCGCGCTGAGCCCGGAGCTGTCCACCTCGGGCAGGGCCTCGGCCTGCTCCATCATCTCCGCCGAGACGGCGCGCGAGGCTTTGTCTACGTTGCGCGAGAGCGCCGTGAACAGATCCTCGACGAAGAGGCTGCGCGCCTCGAGCCAGTACAGCGCGCGGGAGAGCCCGCTCGTGTCGCCCGCGTCCAGCTCGCGCTGGGCGCGGCTGGCGCCGAGGGCCCTGACGCCCAGCTCCACGCCGATGTCGACCAGGCGGTTGAGGGTGAGCTGGCGCATCTCCAGCTTCGGCCCCATCAGCACCATGCGGTGGAAGAGGGCGCGGGCGAGGCGGCGGGTGGCGGCGTCGATGGCGCGCATGGGCCCGGCCAACCGGGCGTCAGCGACCATAGAGCGGAAGATGCCGAGGAGGAGCTTCGCGTACCGGGCGGGAGAGAAGGCGGCGCACTTCGCGATCGTGCCCATCTTGGAGCCGAGCCCGCCCTTCTTGAACAGGCCGCCGGCCAGCGTGAGGTGCTTGTCCAGCGCCTCGCGGGCCAGGAAGAGGTGCATGACGTCGGTGGTGCCCTCGACGATGCGGTTGATGCGCGCGTCGCGCAGGACCCGCTCCATCGGGAAGGGGTGCTCGCCGCGGGCGTCCAGGCTGGCGGCGGTCTCGTAGCCGCGCCCGCCGCGGAGCTGAAGCGCCGTGTCGGCCGCCTGCCCAGTACAACTCTCCGTGTTGTACATCTTGGCGCCGCCGCCGCCTCCATGCGGATGTCCACCTCGTGCCCCTTGTCCGACCAGGCGGCGCAGGCGCGGGCGAAGGTGTCCATGGCGTAGGCGGCGCTGGCGATGAAGGCCAGCTTCTCGGCGCCGGCCTGCGCACCCACGGCCTTGCCCCACTGCACGCGGCTCTTCGCCCAGCGCGGAGAACGCGGCGACCGCGTTGCCGCCGTGGGCCGAGAGCACCGGTACGGAGAGGCGCCCGTCGCTGAGCGTGGTCAGGGGCGATCTTCCAGGCCCTGACCGGGCTCGCCGATCACGTTCTCGACCGGAATGCCGTCGTGGAAGCGCAGGACGCCGATCTCGATGGCCCGCAGGCCCATCAGCCGGACGCGGTGGACGACCTCGAAGCCCGGCGCGTCCGTCTCCAGGATGAACGCGGAGATCTGCTGATCTCCCGCCCGTTCTTCTGGATGGAGGGCGCGCCATCACGACGATCAGGTCGGCGATGACGCCGTTCGTGCACCCCAGCAGCTCTCGCCGTTCAGGATCCAGTGCTTCCCGTCCGGCGAGCTCGGCTGATCGCATCTGGATGTTCGCCGGTTCGAACCCACGCCCGGCTCGGTGAGCGCGAACGCCGTGACCTCGCCGCGGGCGATGCGCGTCAGGTACTTTTGCTTCTGCGCCTCGGTGCCGAAGAGCTTCAGCGGCTGCGGCAGGCCGATGGACTGGTGGGCGGAGGGTGGCCGCGGGTGGACGCGCAGTAGTCGCCGATGACCGAGAGCACGCGCAGGTATGGTCTGGCTCTGGCCGAGCCCGCCGTACTTCGTGGGGATCTTGATGCCGAACAGGCCGAGCTCGTTCAAGCCCTTCCAGATGTGGGCGGGGGATCCTCCCACGCCTGGTCGATGGCCTCGCCGTCCAGGTTCGCCGCGGCCCCAGGCCTGGACACGCGCCTGAGACCTCGTCGCCCACGGCCCCTGTCGGCCGCGTCCTGCACGGGAAGGGATCGATGAGGCGCAGATCGAGGTCGCCCATGAAGAGGCTGGCGATAAACGACTTGCTCTTCCAGTCCAGCTTCGCGGGCTCCTCGGCGACCTGGATGGAGCGAGCCTCCTCACTTGATTGCGGTTCTGTTCCTCGATCATGGCCTTGAACTCCGGGGAACAGCAGGCGACCGTGAATGAATCCTCATTCACTCTTTCCGCACACTATAGCGCCAGCGACGCGGATCGACCAAGACGTCCTCTAAATTCCCTGCGCCGCCAGTCCATGGCGACCGGCCCCACTCCGTTAGCCGACGGCAGAGGGCTCACCCATGCTGAAGTCCGTCGTCAAACGTGTGAACCGTGTGCTCTACGGCGCCCCGCCGTCGGACGCCCCGCCCTCCCTGGACGCCATCCCGCTCGCGCGCCTGAACGGGTCGGATCTCCCCGCGGACGAGCTGAAGGGCAAGGTCATCCTCTTCGTCAACGTGGCCAGCAAGTGTGGGCTGACGCCGCAGTACACCGGGCTCGAGGCGCTCTACGAAAAACACAAGGAGCGCGGCCTGCTGCTGGTCGGCGTGCCCTGCAATCAGTTCCTCGGCCAGGAGCCCGGCACGCCCGGCGAGATCGCCACCTTCGCCCGACCACCTACGGCGTGGAGCTTCCCGCTGCTCTCAAGCAGGAGGTCAACGGCGCCAACCGCAGCCCGCTCTACCGCTGGCCGATCAGCCCGGCGGCGCGGGCGAGGACATCAGCTGGAACTTCGAGAAGTTGTGGTGGGCCGCGACGGCAAGGTGGTCGCCCGCTTCGCGCCCCAGGTCAAGCCGGAGGATCCGAGCCTGATCGCCGCGGTCGAGGCGGCGCTGGGCTGAGGCTCACGCCTGACGAGCGCGCCGCCCCAGACGCGCCGCCAGGCAGCCGAGCAGGGCGGCCAGCAGCCCGGCGGAGCTGCCCTTCCGCTCCGTCGCGCAGCCGCAGCCGCCGTCTTTCTGCGCCGCGCCGCCGGTCTCGGTCGGCGCTCCGGTGTCGGGCTCGGCCGTGTCTGGCTCGGCCGTGTCTGGCTCGGCGGTGTCCGGCTCGGCGGTGTCTGGCTCGCCCGTCTCGGCGCTCCCGCTCCAGGGATAGCTAAAACCCAGGGTGGAGTCGAAGACTGTGTCCGCGGCAAGAGTCTGGGCCCAGAGCACGTCGTCCGGATCGGCCAGCGCGCCGCCGCTCAGGCCGACGGGTGAGCTGCCGGTCATCGTCACGTAGAAGACGCAGGCGGCCAGGTAGGTGCCGAGCGTGGACGGGTGGCGCGCGTCGTCGTCATAGAGCCGGTAGAAGCGGCTGTCCGTGGCCAGTGGGTCGGCGCCGGCCGCGACTTCGCGCTCCCAGGCCAGCGCGTACGCCGGTCCGACAGGCGCGATCCACGCGGGCTGGGAGCCCTCGCTCGCGGCGTCGCGGTAGGCAGCGTAGCCATCCTGAAGGCGAGCCTGCATCGTCTCGAAGTCCGGGAAGAGGTCCGGGTTCGTCTCGTCGCCGGCGCGGTAGCCCCAGGTGAGGAAGAAGAGGGTCTGAGCCCCGCGGGCCTCGGCGTAGGCGTCGAGCGCGCCGGCGGCGGCGAGACTGGCGCGGTAATCGGCCTGGGTCGCGGGAAAACCCGGGACCTGCGACTGATCTTGCAGGGATCACCCGGTCCCAGCTCACCCCTCGTCAGCCAGCGCCGCCGCCCAGCCCGTGCCCGCCGTCTCCACCTTGGAGAGGTGACTGGCCAGCGTGAGCCCGCCCTCCGCCAGCCGCGCCGCCTCGCCGTCTACCCAGGAAGGAGCGCCCTCCTCGAGCAGCGCGAGCGTGGTCTGATCCAGCTCGCCGTCAAACGTGAAGCTGTTGCCGAGGAAGAGGGCGCGCTCAGCGTAGGCCGGCGCCAGGAGGGTGAGCGGGAGCAGGAGGGTGAGCAGGAGCCCAGGATAGCGCGGCCTGAGGGGGATGGAGGTCTGTCCGTCGACGGGTCGGACCTCCGTCACCCCCGCCAGGATCGCAACCACTTCAAACCTATTTATCATGCGATCAGGGGCCTGGCATGGCGCTTGAAAGAGAGCTGGACATCGCGAGGTGTCCATGCTCCCGCTCCTGCTCTCTTCTCGTTTTCTGGCCTGTGACCGGGCTGCCTGTCCGACCTGCTCGCCGCGCCCGCCGATCCTCCACACCAAGGCGCCCGCCGGCCTGATTCACGAGATCTACGTCCGCTCCTTTCAGGACTCCGGACGGCGACGGGATCGGCGACCTGAACGGCGTGCGCGCCCGCCTCGACCACCTGAGCGGGCTGGGCGTGGCAACGATCTGGCTTATGCCGCTCTGCTTCAGAGCTTCGGGCCCGCCGGCGATGACGTCACCGACTTCGACGCGATCACCGCCCGCTTATGGCGATACCCCGACGACCTCGCCGCCCTGGTCGCCGAGGCGAACGCGCTGGACATGCGCGATCGTGGACCTGCCCTTCAACCACGTCCACCGCTCCCACCCCCTGGTTTCAGGCGGCGGAGGCCGGATTGGACAGCGACCTCCGCTCCTGGTTCCGCTTCGAGGGCCGGGCGCCCGAGGGTGACCGCTGGTTCGCTTCCCAGGCCGAAGGCAGCTACTACGCCTACTTCGGCGAGGTGAGATGCCCGATCTGGACTGGGAGCAGCCCGCCGTCCAGGACGCCATTGGCGCCGTCTTCGACCGCTGGCTTGAGGCCGGGGCCGACGGCTACCGCCTGGACGCCGTGCTCATGCTGGTGGAGGAGGGCGAGGTGGTGCGGGCTCAGGACGGCTCGCACGCCCCGCTGGCCGCGCTCTACGCGAGGACCCGCCGCGCACCCCGACACCTTCTTCCTCCCCGAGGCCAGCGCCTGGGAGGTCGAGGACAGCGTCTCCTGGCTCGGCGGCGAGGACGCCCCCGAGAGCGACGCCGTGCTCGACTTCCCCCGCCGCGACGCTCTGCTCGACGCCGTCGAGACCGGCGAGGTACAAGCCCTGGTGGATCTGATCGACACCCAGGTCCGGCTGGGCGGCGCCGCCGGCATGGCCGGCTTCCTGGGCAGCCACGACGTGGACCGCCCGGCTTCGACGTCGTCCCCGACCCCGAGGCCCGCCGCGCCCTGCGCGTCGCCCAGCTCCTCCTGCCCGGGGCCCCCGTCCTGTACTACGGCGAGGAGCTCGACCTGCCCAACGCCAGCACCGGAACGGGCCAGGACTACGCCATGCGCGCCCCCATGCCCTGGAGCGACGGGCCCGGCGCGGGGTTCTCCACGGGAAATCCATGGTTTCCGCCGGATCCTGGATACCTGGAGGGCAGGAACGTCGCGGAGCAGGACGAGGATCCGGAGGAGCGTGAGCCTGATCCGCTGGCTCTCCTGTTTGCGGGCGGCGCATGGCCTGGACGAGGAGGCCGGCTGGGAGCCCGAGGAGGCCGGTCCTGGGGTGCTGGCGTTCACGGGACGAGGGCCGGCTGAGCGTCCGGTGAATCTGAATGCGCGGGCGGTGGATGGGGGCTCGGGGCTGGGGCTTCGAGGTCGGGAGTGAGGGCGGAGAGGGGTGTGGGGGTAGGGGCGTTGGTGGCGGGGCGGCGCGGCGGGGCGGAGCGGCTGAGGTTCCCGCCCCCACCGCCCTTCGAGGCACCTCCCCACGGAGGGGGAGGGAGGTTGGTGGCGGGGGGCGGCGGGATGGCCGATGGGATGGGCAGCGGCGACTGTCTGAGCAGCGGATGGCCTCACCGCAGGTCGCGACTAACGTGCAGCCTCCCCTCCGTGGGGGAGGTGCCGCGAACGGCGGTGGGGGGCGAAAGCCTTCCTGTCACCCCTGAGCACCTGCTCGCCCCGCCACCAACC
>JADJQU010000025.1 GCA_016712565.1 Planctomycetota bacterium
AGACCGGGCCCACCTTGCTGGTGATCTGAAGGCGGTCAGAGGTGTCGCCATGCTCGGACAGCGGGTCGTTGCCGGCGTTCCAGACCATGCCGGCGCCCCACGCCACCGGCACGCGGCCGAAGCGGACGCGGCCGATCTCCGTGTCCAGCTCGCCCCAGGCGCGCGTGACCGCGATGTTCTGGAGGGTCGCCCCGCACTCCTCGGTGGTCGGCGCCTGGACGGCCTGCGTCCAGGCGGTCGCCACGTCGTCGCCCGTCACCGGGTCGGTCGTGACCGCCCTCGTCGCCCCAGCTCACGTAGAGCAGCAGGTCGAGCTGCGCGCGGAATCGAGACGTTTCTGGCTCTTGCACCAGCCGGGCTCGAGGCCGCAGCCGGTTGTCCCAGCCGAACGAGGCTGCCCTCAGCGTAGGCGTTCGTGTCGGAGAGCGAGGAGTCGAAATAGCGGGCACGGCTGCGGAAGTGGTCCGTCCCAGACGAGCTCGGTTGCAGACGCGGACGTCCGGGGCGAGGAGCAGGAGGAGCGCGGCAGTTCGACCCGACAGGAGGCGTCTCAAAGGGTGTGCCTGCTTTGCAGAAGGGGAACCCGACCACAGCACGCGGGGATCCTGGCCGTCAAGGAATGCGGCTCCCGCGGCTCTCCGCGATGCGATATGCTGCCTCCACGTGAGCGGAGGGTAAGGCGGATGCTTCGCGTTCTGAAACGCATCTGGCGCGCGTGGAAGAGTTTCGCGCACGCGCTGGTCAAGGGGCCAGTCCTGGATCCTCATGGCCATCGCCTCGTCGTCGCCATCACGCCCGTCGCGCTCAGCTTCAAGCTGCTGTTCAAGCCCGATCCGCTCGACGAGGCGGCGGCGGACCCGAAGCTGCCCACCTACGGGCGGCCGGTGCGCGCCCGTCTGCAGGACATCCGATCGGCACAGCGCCCCTGGTAGCCCTTTCTCGCCCCCGGCGCGAAAGGGCTAGTTGTTGCTGGCCGCGGAGCTCGCCTCTGGCGCCAGGAATGTGGTTCGTGTCCGTCTTGACACCGCAACGCCAGAGACTATCCGCGGCGCGGCCTCCGGCCCGCTCGCCAGGGGGCACAAAGTCGGGTTTTCGGCACCTGGCTTTGTGCCTGCCACCTGCTAGATGACAGGTGTAGATGAAGGGCAGGACCGGGGAGCTCTCGGCGAAGAGGATCAGGCCCACCAGCAGCGCCAGGACGAGGATGATCGGCGTCATCCACCGGGGCCTTGTGGACGATGAAGTCGAGGAATTCGCGGGCGATGCCCTTGCGCTCGTTGGGGATCATCTCGGACATGGCGTACTCCTGGCCCCCGCTGCGGGAGCGCCTCGCGCCCTACGTTACCACGCTTCGCCGCCCGACGGCAGCTCGCGCGGATCCAGAAGCGCGTCCCCAGGGCCGGGATCTCGACGACCTCTCCGGGGCCGGCGCGCCAGTCCACCACCAGGCCCGCGGTCTCGGCGCCCGCCTCGCCCGGCTCGAAGACGAGGTTCTCCAGCCCCTCGTGCTCCAGCCAGGGGCGCAGGTGCTGGATCCAGGGGAGGGTGGTCTGCGTCTCGCAGGGGACCTCCGGCGCGTCGATCACCAGGATAGAGCCTGGGTTCCCCGCCACGGCCCGCCACCTCCGGCAGCCCAGAAAGTCGTCCGGCTGGGGCGGCCGCCAGCCAGCGCTGCACCGCAGCCGCTGGCCATCTCCTGAATCAGCACCGGCGGCGGGCCCTTCGTCAGCGGAGCCCGCAGCCAGCCAGGCGCTCGCCAGCCCGCCCCAGCCCGCCGCCTCCAGCGCCGGCCTGCGGGTGCTGGCCAGGGCCACGCCGATCAGCGCGGCGGGCACCGGACCAGGGGGGCGCGAGCGCGGGTACTTTTTGGCACGGCGGCGAGCAGCCCGAGCCCCAGCGCCAGCGTCAACAGCGGCAGGGCGGCGCGCGCCCGTGGGCAGGTGAAGACGCCCAGGACTAGCGCGACGAGCAGGACCGGCCCCAGCCCCGTCCAGGCCAGCGCCATCGGGTAGTAGGCGATGTGCTGGGCCGACGTGGCCTGCCCGTCCGAGGGCGCCGAGGCCGCGCCGTAAGCAAACTGCGCCCAGGTGGTCGCGTACCAGGGGCCCGCCACCAGCCCACCCGACCAGCAGGGCCCAGCCGGCCTGCCGCCCGGGCTTCCAGATTGCCCCAGAGCGTCGGCGCCAGCGCGTGGATTCACGAAGGTCTGTTCAGAGCAGCCCCAGCCCCAGCGCGAGGCCGAGCTGCGCAGGCGCGCGCGCGGCCGGGCTGCTCCACCGCCCGCAGCGCCGCGAGCAGGGTGAGCGCCGTCCAGCCCGCCAGCGCCCCCGGCATGAAGGCGCGGGCGAGGCCGTTGCCCTCGGGCAGGAGCAGCGCAGCCAGAAAGCGCCGGAGAAGGCGATGTCTGCCCGATTCGGCGCTACGAAGCGCGTGGCGACCCTCCCCGCGGCCCAGGCCCCGAGCAGGGCCCAGCCCAGGTTCAGCGCGCGCGCGCGACCGGGCTGCCCCTCGCCCCTCACGCAGATCGAAGACGAAGAGAGCGGCGGCGCCGATGTGGCCGAGCTCGTCGCCGTCGGGCAGGCCACGATCCTGCCTTATCCAGAGGATCGAGAGGGCCACCCAGACCACGGCGAGGGTCGCGCACAGCCAGCGTGTGCGCCCTCTGGATAACTCCCGCCCACGCTGTGGACGGATGGCGATTCCGTGGTGTTGAGAAGTCCTCCTCTCGCGCTCGATTAGGATGCTTCATCGGCCTATATTGGCTGTGTTACAAGTTATCCACAGGCTTGCCCACATCTTGTCCGCCAGGGACAGGATCGAACCTGCCACTGCGGAGAAATATCACCACCCCGATCAGGGCCAGGATGGAAGCGCGATGCTCAGAGCCGGCCGGCGAACGCTCGTCGCAGCGGCGGCGAGGGCAGGCCCAGAGACGGCGACCAGGGGAGAAATAGTGGCTGGGGTGGTGATCGACCGTACAGAGGATCAGCGGTAGGCGCCGAGCTGCCCAGCAGGAAAGCCGTTGCGCGTCGCGCTGGGCTGGGCGGCGCAAAGAGCCCGACGAAGGCCAGCAGGGCCGCGCCGCCGCAGTAGCGCAGCAGCGTCGCGTAGAACTCCGGCACCCGCGGCAGCAGCGAAGACGGCTGGTAGTCGCCGTGCCAGTGCTCGGGGAAGATCTCGAAGTAGACGATGAAGCCCACGTCCTCCATGTGGCCAGCCAGCAGCAGCGCGAGCCCGCCCGCCGCCGTGATCGCCGCGGAGACGCCGAGCCTGCGCAGGCTGCCCAGGGGCCGGACCCGGTGAGGAGCGCCCAGGTGGCGGCGAGGATCAGCACCACCGGCCCGCCCGGATAGCGCAGCAACGCCGCCGCGACGCCCAGCCCGCCGAACCAGCCCGGTCGGTCGCCCGCCAGCGCCGCCGCGGCGGCGATCAGCGCCCCCGCGTACAGGCTGTCGGAAATTGGTGCTCCCCGGCTCGATCATCAGGAGGCCGTGGCTCACCGTCATCGCCGCCGGCAGGCTAGCGCGGCGCCGCGCGCGACGGGGACGAGGACGCCCATCAGGCGCACGGCGCAGAGGCCGACCAGGAGGGGATCACCCCGAGGAAGAGCGTGTTCGCTCGGCAGAATCGGGCAGCACCCACAGCGTCACCAGCGCGAGATCGGGCTCCAGCCCGGCGGCTGGTTGAGCGTGATCCACCGATCCGCGAGCAGCTCCTCCGCCCAGACTGGTTCTCCACCGGTTCAAAGAGCTGGTAGTAGTGGACGTAGCGCAGCTCGCCCGCGGCGTGCAGCGACCAGACGGCGTCGGTGCCGGGGAGCAGGTAGATCGTCGCCTGGGGCGGGTCCACCTTCAGTTGCAGCGCCTCCCCGGGCGCCGGTCAGGTCCACCATCATCCCCGCCACCCCGGCGCAGGTAGCGGCGCACCGGCCCCCTCCTCGGCGACCTCGGTGACCGAGGGCTCGACCGTGACGCGCATCTGCCCGACGGTGAGCGCGCTTCCGACGGGGCCGCGGATGGCCAGGGCGATCCGTCCCGCGCGCGCCCTCGGGGGCGAGCAGGGTGGGGCGGGTCGTGTCGGCGTCAGCCGCCGCGCGCCGGACTCCGGCCAGCCGATGAGCGCGTCGGAGGCCCAGCCCTCGCCCGGCGTCAGGGGCAGCGCCTCGCGGCCCTCGGCGTCCGCGCCCTCCAGGTACCAGTGCCCGTCCAGCGGGCGGGCGAGGTCGCGCGCCTTCCAGCCACCGACGAAGAGCACGGCCAGCGCCACCAGCAGGGCCGCGCGCCGCTCGCCCCCGCGGCGTAGGCGTCGGCATTGGCGCCCGGCGCGCCAGGATCAGCCCGCCCACGCCCCAGGCCAGCGCCAGCCCGAGCTGCGCCCAGGCGGCGGCTCCCTCCCGCAGGCCCACCTCCCGCGCCAGCGCAACGTCGATCCAGGTGAAGCCCAGGCCGAGCCAGGCGGCGTCCAGCCCCACTTGTAGTCGGCTCACCGGGCGCGCCCGCGCCAGCCAGAGCGCCCAACCCAGCCCCGGCGCCCAGAGCAGGCCGGGCAGCGCGAGGATGGCGATCAGCGCCCAGGGACGCGCTGGGTCAATGGCGGCAGGTCGGGAGAGGCGCGCGGCGCCATCGCAGCAGCGCCAGCGCCGAGCAACAACGGCCCCAGCACGAGCAGGGCGCGCCTCAAGGAGGGCCACGGCGAACGGTGGTCTCGTCGTCCTCGGGCAGCCGGTCGGCCAGCGCCAGCACGAGCGCCGGCGCCTCCGCGTAGAGCGCATGCGCCAGCCCTGGCTCGACCCGCGCGCGCAGGCCGTCCAGCCGCACCTGCTCCCGCGCGCCGGTGCTCGGGTCCTCCACCACCAGCACGGCCACCCCGGAGACCGCCACGAACCACTCCCCGCCGCGCGCATGCCAGTGGTGGCCGCGCGACGTGCCCGGCCGCAGCTCGACCCAGGTAGGACCTCGCCTCCACCGGCCCCGGCCAAACTTGGAGAGCGCGCCGCGGGCGTCCTCGCGGATCTCCACCGGCTCTGTACGGATGAGGGGCATCGGCGCTCCGAGGGAGGAGGATACACCACCGCCCGGGTGTCGCGCCGAGACCTGCTCAGGACCGGCCTTTGGAGGTCGTTACCCGGACCACCTTCGTCCCCGCGATCACGTCGTGCAGGCAGCGGCGGTCAGACCGGAAGACGAAGAGGGCGTCGATGAGCAGCGCGAGGCTGCCCAGCAGGCCGCACGTCAGGACGTTCAGGACATTGGTGACGCCGAGGGAGACCCAGGAGCGCAGGAACACGCCGGACATGAAGTCCACGGGGCGGCCGTCCAACCGGACGACGCCAGGATCCAGCAGCCACTTGCCCAGGGTCTCGCCGCGCCGGGCCATCCTCCACCACTGGTAGGTCTGCGGCCAGGGGAAACGGCACGATCATCAGCAGCTTCGTCTCGGCTGTTGGACTCCAGCCACTGCGCCATCACCGCCGTCAGGAGCGCGCCTATCGCGTAGGCGAAGAACAGGAGCGTCCCGTCGATCAACGTCGCGAACAGACGCGCGCCGAGCGAGCCGAGGTTCAGGTCGTCCTGTTCCTCGACGGACCGGGCTCGCGCGCGGAGAGGCTGGTAAGGGTTCCGAGCATCCATGGCGTGAACATAGCGCATCGCGAAGGAATCAAGTTGATCTCATTTTGTTTTCTCGCCTACCGCGATATACGCCACCAATGCCACGCACCCTCGCATCGACATCCCCGGCGCTCGCCATCACGTCGGCGAACCGCACCGCCCGCCGCCGGGTGGTCTTCCGCGATCCCAGCGACCTCGCGCGCTTTCAGCGCCTGCTCCGGCGAGCTGCCCGGCCGCTTCGCCGCCCGCGTCCACGGCTGGGCGCTGATGGAAACCACTTCCACTTGATGTTGGAGACGCCGCCCGGTCGGCTGCCCGCCGTGATGGCCCGGCTGGGAGGCGACCTCGCGCGCAAGACCAACGCCGCGCACGGCTGGGACGGACCGCTCTTTCGTGGCCGTTATCTGAACCGTGAGGTGCTGGACGACGC
>JADJQU010000026.1 GCA_016712565.1 Planctomycetota bacterium
CTGCCCCCGCGCCGCCAGGCCGTCCAGCTCATGGAGATGCTGGCCCTGGCCATGCTCGAAGACGAGAGCCGCGAGCTCATCGAGGGCATGCTGGACGACATCGGCGCCCTCAGCTCCCTCTCCGAGCACTTCGAAGAGACGCCCGAGCACCGCGGTCGCCTGGCGATCCCGCTGGACGGGCGCTGGGACCTGGCCCTGGCCTGGCTCGGACCGCAGCGCCGACACGACCATGGACATGCCCTCCTTGCACCCCATCCCCTGCTGCGGGACGGCGGGCGGCTGGGGGCACGCGACGCCTTCCCGGTGGCGATCACGCCTGGCCCGCGCCCTGGCCCGGCGGCATGGGCAGGGGCCGGACCGGTGGGTGCGCAGCGCCCGCCTCTTCCGGGCCGAGTGGCGCATCGACGGGCCCCGACGAGATGGCCACCCCGCCCAGGACGTGCACGACGGCATGCGCTTGATCCTGGACCTGCTGGTGGGTCGCCTGGCCGGCGCCGAGCCCGTCGGCGACGACGAGTTGCTCGCCCACCTGGCCCAGCTGGGCCCCGAGGTCCCCGTCGATCTGCTGGCCGTGGCGGTGCGCGCCTTGGACCCCGATCCCCAGCGTCGCATCGACGGAGGGCAGGGCCTCTGGCTGGAGCTGGAGCGGGCCAAGGCCACCCACAAGGTGCGCACCGAGATGACGCCGCGCCCCGGGGGCTCGGTGCGCCTGGGCTTCGACACCCACATCGGCGCGCTCAAGGCCCGGCTGGGCCAGACCAACCAGGACGCGGTCTTCTTCCACCAGCACGGCCCGGTGAGCCTGCTGCTGGTCGCCGACGGGATCAGCATCTGCTCGGCCGGCACGGGCAACCTGGCCAGTGCCCTGCTGGTGCAGGCGGTCGCCAACCGCTGGGAGGAGGGCGCCGCCCAGCTGCCGACGCCGACGAGCCGGCGATCCGCCAGTTCCTGCGCGAGGCCCTGGAGGCCGGCAATGACTCGGTCTGCGAGACCGCCTGCGCCTGTCGCACGGCGACCTGAGCCGACACATCCCCACGGGCACCACCGTGGTCGCCGCCGTGATGCGGGGCGGCCGGGCCTGGATCGCCAGCCCAGGTGACAGCCGGGCCTGCCTGGTCAGTCGTCCGGCGTGGTCCAGCCCACGGGGACGGAAACCTGCAAGGGGACTGGCTGCGGCAGCGCCAGGCCGGCCAGGACAGCCCCATCGAGGCCGACGGGGCCGCCTTGACCTCCTACGTGGGCCACTTGACACAGAGGACCTGGCACAGGCCGTGGACCCCCAGATGCTGGCCATCTCCTCTTGTCACAGGAGAGCCTGCTGCTGTGTTCGGACGGATTCACGGACTTCGCCGCAAGGACAGCGCCAGCCTCGCGCGCCTGATCCAGGACGCGCTGTCGGATCCGTCCGATCCGGGAAGGCCTGTCGCCGACTGGTGAATGCCGCGAACGCCGGCGGTGGCGGGGACAACATCTCGGTCGTACTTGCGCATTTTCGAGCGTGGACGCAGATAGCGCCCACTCGCTCCGACGACCTGGAATCCCGCGTCGAGCCCAGGTGTAGGATGCGCGTGAATCGCTCGGACCCCCTGGGTCAGGCCTTTCTCTTCGCCTGTCTGCCCGAAACCTGGTAGCTGGGCGTGCACGAAACCCGACGCATGCGCGTCTCCAGCCCACTTGTGGCCCCAATCCGAGCCGCCCCGGCGACTCTCCACAGACACGAGGAACCTCACCCATGCAGCTGCGCTCCATCACGACCTTCCTGGCCGCCACCGCCTTCCTGTTCACCGTCGGCAGCACCGACGCCTTCGCCAAGAAGAACAAGGACTCGGGCGAAGCCGCCCCTGGTGGAGATCGCCGAGACCGGCACCTCCGCTGACGGGCGTCTTCATGGCTGCCAAGGGATCCACGACACCCTCAACGGCATCCAGACCAAGCTGACCGACGGCAGCAACGAGCTCGTCAGCGCCCTGGACCTGACCACCGGCACCCCTGGCTGATGCCCTGGCCGACCTCAAGGCCATGGCCGGTGACACCTGACCGTCGCGATGAACGGCGTGGTGCCCAGCCCGTCCGTCACCGACGCGGCCCCGAGAACGTCAAGGCGGCCGCCGTCGCCAGCGTCAACAACTTCGTGACCTACCACGTGCAGGCCATCGACGAGGCCAAGGGCCTCGTGACCCAGGCTCCAGGAGGTCGCCGCCCAGGCTCAGGCCCTGGACCCGATGACCTGGCCAAGGAGGTCGCCTCCAACCCCATGGACATCCCGAAGGTCGCCAAGACCATCACCAACAACATCAGGCCGTGACCCAGACCCCAAGCGGATCGAAGACACCGTCACCGTCCTGGGCGCCAACGTCGAGACCATCAAGGCCCTGGCCAACTGAGCCCTGGCGCCGTCCCCTCGGGACGGTCGCCCCTCGCGCCGCGGCATCCCCTTCGGGAGTGGGTGCCGCAGCGGCGTCGTTTGAGAGGGACGCCAATGGCCGCCCGCCCGTGCGATAGTGCCCCAATGTTCGCTGCCCGCTGAGCTGACGGAGCTTCACGACCTTGGGATCCCAGCGCTCGTTGGGCCTCCGTCGTACGCGCGGTGGCCGTCGTGTCCGCGGGGCTGCTGGCCGCGTTGGTGGCGCTCGTGCTGGGCGAGCGGGCTCCGGGCGCCCCGGGGACCAGCCTGGCGGAACGCTGGCCCCGCGCGCGTCGACGAGGAGCTGCAGGGCAGCCGCGAGCGCCCATCCCCTTGAGCTACCGCCGCGCCTCCTTGCGGCCGGACAGCATCGTCGAGTTCTCGATGCCCCTGACCCTGCGCCAGGAGATCGAGCAGCCGGCCATCCTGATCGAAGGCGCCACGCACCACGTCCAGGTCTTCTGGGACGGCGTGCTGCTGGCCAGCATGGGGGAGGAGGCCCAGGGCGGGCGCGCCCAGGCGCGACGCGGGCGCCTCATCGTCGCCGTGCCCGAGGACCTGGGCCACAAGGGCGACCACGAGCTCGGCCTGCGCGTGCGCGAGATCACGGCGAGGGCGGCATCCTGGGCGGCGTCTGGATCGCCCCCCAGCTGGACCTCGACAGCTATTCCCGGGTCGTACGGCCGAGCGCCCAGCTTCTGCGCCATGCTGGCCATGGCGGGGATCCTGGGCCTGGTCAATGCCAGCGTCCGGCCAGGGGTGCGGGAGTTCTTGTGGTTCGGGGTCTTCTGCGCGGGGCCTCAGCCACCACCTTCGCGACCGACGACGCCTGGTGGCTCGCCAGCGAACCTGGAGCTCCGCGCGCGTCGCCCTGGCCGGCTACTCCTCCTGCCTGGCGCGGGCCTGCTCTTCGTGCACCACCTGGTGGAGTCGCGGCGCCAGCCTGGCCCTCGATGTTCCTCAACGCGGGCGTCGCCGTCGCCCTCTTCAGCCTGCTGTGGCCCGGCACCTCGGTCCTGCCGATCGTGCACCACGTCATCGACCTGCTGACCCTCTGCGCCCTGGTCCTGGCGGCGCACCATGGTCGGCGCCTTGCGCCGCGAGGTCGAGGGGCCTCGTCCATCGCCCTGGCCGTCGTGGTCCTCTCCGCGCCTCCTGATCGAGCGCCTGGCCGAGCTGACCGCCATCGAGCTGCCGCGCCTGCTCCTGCCGGCTTCCTGCTCTTCATCGGCACCGCCACGGCCGCCCTGGTCCTGCGCAACACCGACCTCGCCGACCGCTACCGCCAGCTCGTGGCCAGCGCCGGGACGCGATTCTGGTCGTGCCCGAGGACGGCGTCATCGGAGGAGGGGCAACGCCGCGGCCCGGGCCATGCTGGGCCCGAGCCCCGTGGGCCTGCGGGTGCGCTCCCTGGTGCACGAAGACGAACAGCAGCCCTGGCCGAGCACATCGCCGGGAAGGCGCGGGCGTCCGGCGGGCAGAGCTGCACCTGGAGACCCCCATCGGGCGGGTCATCCCCGTGGAATCCGTCGCCACCGACCTGCCCGAGGGGCGGGTGATGCTGGTGCTCCGCGACCTCACCCGCGGCGAAAGGTCGAAGAGGGCATGCTGCACGCGGCCGGATGGAGACCGTGGGCATCATCGCGGGGGGCATCGCCCACGACTTCAACAACACGATGACCGCCCTGATGGCCCACATCGGCCTGCTCAAGCTCAAGCTCACCGAGGAGAGGAGCAAGGAGCGCCTGAACCGAATGGAGTCGGTCATCCGCCGGGCGGCCCACATGACCCGGCGCCTGCTCACCCCTGGCCCGCGGCGGCCAGAAGGACCGACGCCCGATCAACCTGGCTGAGCCCGTGCACAGCGCCGTCGAGCTGACCCGGTCCATGCTGCCGCGGAACATCCAGATCAGGAGCGCATCGACCCCTGACCTCCCCCTGGTCATGGGCAGCAGCGACGACCTGGAGCAGGCGGTGCTCAACCTCCTGGTCAACGCGCGGGACGCGATGCTGCCGACAGGCGGCGCCATCCGGGTGCGGGTCCGGGCCCACCGGGAGACCGGCATCCGGCCAGGGTCCGGGTGGTGGTGGAGGACGAAGGACCGGGCATCCCCGGCCGGCGTCGCCGCCCAGATCTGGGAGCCCCTTCTTCACCACCAAGGGCGAAGGCCGGGGCACCGGCCTGGGCCTCTCCGTCGTCTCCCGGGTCATCCGTGAGCACGGCGGACAGATCAGCTCGACCCCGCGCGGCCCCCGACACCTGGGCGGGCGCGCCGGCGCGCGCTTCGTCATCACCCTGCCCAGCGCCGAAGACGCGCGGCCCGAGCCCCCAACGTGGTGGCGCGGCCGGCCCCCGCCGGGTCCTGGTCGTCGAAGACGGGACGACATCCGGGAGCTCATCCGCGCCGAGCTCGAGCCCAGGCCATCGGGTCAGCACCGCCACCAGCGCCGAGGACGCCTTGCGGCGGGTGGAAGCCAGCGAGCAGCCCCTTCGAGATCCTGGTGACCGACGTCGTGATGGGGGGGAGATGGACGGGATCCGCCTGGCGCATGTGCTCAACGGCCGCCAACCCGACCTGCGCGTCGTCATCGTCAGCGGCTTCATCCCCGACCACGCCGAGGCCCTGGCCCCCGAGTGGCAGCGTCGCCAAGCCCTTCCAGGTCGAGCAGCTGCCACCCGCGATCCGCCGCGCCATGGTCCAGGAGCGCCGGCTCGCGGGGGGACCCGCCGACCATGGACGGTCAGGCGGCCCGGTCACCCGGCATAGGCCCGGGCCGCGGGCACCGACAGCAGGCGCCCTCCTCCACCAGGAAGCCCGTGAGCTGGCCGCCGTAGACGCAGCCCGTGTCCAGGCCCAGGCTGTGCGGACGCCGGTCGACCAGGCCGCGCACGGCGTCATGCCCGTAGATCACCAGGGGGCCGGACCAGAGCTGCCACCAGAAGGGGGCCAGACTTGTCGCGATCGTCCGGCCAGCGCCGCAGCACGGTGGCCTGCTGAGATCGTGCCAGCGCGGCCCGCAGGGGATCCACCCCGGCGTGCACGGCCAGCCAGGGACCGGCCGGGCCTCGCCTTCGATGAACAGGGAAGGTGCCCAGCCAGGACAGGCGCAGGGGCCAGGCCTGCTCGCCCGTCCGCGGCCCGCTCCAGGACCGCGACGTCGTGGTTGCCCGCAGGACCGAGGCGCAGTCCCAGGCCTGCACGATCTCCCCAGACTTCCGGCCGCCGGCCCTTGGTGAAGAGGTCACCCAGCAGCACGACGCGCTCGGGCTGAGCCAGGGCGAGCAGGGCCTCCAGCCGCGAGGCGCAGCCGTGCACGTCCCCACCAGGAGGTGCGCCGGACCGGGGCCTGCCCGCGCCCGCGGCGCCGGGCTGAGCTCCTGCAGCTTGACCGCCCGCAGCTCCAGGGCGCGCAGGGAACGGATGGCCGCGACCGCCGCCCGCGCCGCCCGCAGCGTCGTGATGCAGGGCACGGCGAAGCGCAGGCCGGCCAGCCGCATGGCCGCCTCGTCGTAGACGCCCTTCTTGCCCATGGGCGTGTTGATCATCAGCTGCACGGCGCCGTTGCGGACGTGGTCGACGATGTCGGGGCGCCCCTCGCGCACCTTGAAGACCCGCTCGGCGGGGACTCCGGCCGCCTGCAGGGCCTTCCAGGTCCCGCCGGTGGCCATCAGGCTGGAAGCCCATCGCGTAGAGCGGCCCGGCGATCTCGGGCCGGTGAAGGCCTTGTCGTCGTCGCGCACGGACAGGAAGACCCGCCCTCGCGCGGCAGGCGCATTCCAGCCCCAGCAGGCCCTGGCGTAGGCCTCGCCGAAGCTGCGGCCGACGCCCATGACCTCGCCGGTCCTGCGCATCTCCGGCCCCAGGACCACGTCCTGCACGTTGAAGCGCCGCCAGGGGAAGACCGGCGCCTTGATGAAGAAGTAGCCCCCGCGGCTCATCAGGGCCTCGCGCACCGGGGCGCCGACCCGGTCGGCCACCAGGCCCATGTCCGCCAGGCGGGCGCCCAGGCGCGTGGCCGCGCAGGCAGCAGCACGCCGTCGCCTTGCTCACGAAGGGATCGTGCGCGAGGCGCGGGGGTTCACCTCGATGATGTAGACCTCGGCGGGGCCGGTGCCCTGCCGCATCACGGCCATCTGCACGTTCATCAGGCCGATCACACCCAGGCGCTGGCCGATGCGCACGGTGGCGTCGATCATCTCGCGGGCCATCTCCGGGGGTCAGGTCCACGGGGCACCACGCAGGCGCTGTCGCCCGAGTGCACGCCCGCCTCCTCGATGTGCTCCATGATGCCGGCCACGTGGACGTCCTCGCCGTCGCAGATGGCGTCCACGTCGTACTCGACGGCCCCCTCCAGGAAGCGGTCGAGCAGGACCGGGTGCCGCTCGCTGACCTCGAAGGCCTCGGCCAGGGCGGCCTGGAAGTCGACCTCGTCGTAGCAGATCTTCATCGCACGCCCGCCCAGGACGTAGGAGGGGCGGACCAGCAGGGGGAAGCCGATGCGCGCCGCGGCGGCGAAGGCCTCTTCCCGGCCATGGGCCATGGCCCCCTCGGGCTGGCGGATGCCCAGGGTGCCCAGCAGGGTGTTGAAGCGCTCCCGGTCCTCGCAGAGGTCGATCGCGTCGGCGCTGGTGCCCAGGATCGGGCCGATGAGGTGGGACAGCTTGAGCGGGGTCTGCCCACCGAACTGCAGGATGACCCCCCGCGGCTTCTCCCGGGCCAGGATCGCCTGCACGTGCTCGGCCGTGACCGGCTCGAAGTACAGCTTGTCGCTGGTGTCGTAGTCGGTGGAGACCGTTTCGGGGTTGCAGTTGACCATCACCGCTGACCAGGCCGGCCTGGGCCACCGCGTAGGCCGCGTGGCAGCAGCAATAGTCGAACTCCAGCCCCTGGCCGATGCGGTTGGGGCCGTTGCCCAGGATGAGGACGCGCGCGCGGTCCTCGTCGCCGGCCTCGTCTTCGTCTTCGTAGGTGGAGTACAGGTACGGCGTGAAGCTCTCGAACTCGGCGGCGCAGGTGTCGACGCGCTTGTAGACCAGCTGCACGCCGCCTCGCGCCGCCGCGCGGTGACCGCCTGGGCCTCGGTCGTGCCCAGGATGCCGGCCAGCCAGGTGTCCGTGAAGCCGATGCGCTTGGCCCGCAGCGCGGCTCCGCTGTCGCACACGCCGGAGAGGAAGCGGCCGTCGAGCTGAAGCTCGACCGCGACCATGCCGCGGATCTGGGGCAGGAACCAGCGGTCGATCCTGGAGCGCGTGGATGTCGCTCTCGTCCATGCCGCGCCGCAGCGCCTCGAAGACCCCCGCGAGGCGGTCGGGCGTCGGGATGGCCAGGCGCTCCCGCAGGGTCTGGTCGTCCCAGGCGCAGGCGTCAGGCCAGCCCCCTCCAGGCTGGCGATGGCCTTGCACAGCGCCTCGCTGAAGGTGCGGCCCAGGCCCATCACCTCGCCCACCGCCTTCATGCAGGTGTCCAGGGTGCGGTCGGCCCAGGAACTTCTCGAAGTTCCAGCGCGGGATCTTGACCACCGTGTAGTCGAGCACCGGCTCGAAGCAGGCCGGCGTCGCCCGGGTGATGTCGTTGTCGATCTCGTCGAGGGTCAAGCCCACGGCGAGCTGGGCCGCGATCTTGGCGATGGGGAAGCCCGTCGCCTTGCTGGCCAGGGCGCTGCTGCGGCTGACCCGCGGGTTCATCTCGACGATGTGGATCTGCCCGTGGCCGGGTTGACCGCGAACTGACGTTGCTGCCCGCCCGGTCTCCACGCCGACGGCCCGCATGACCGTCAGGGCCTGGTCGCGCAGCACCTGGTACTCGCGGTCGGTCAGGGTCTGGGCCGGGGCCACGGTGATGGAGTCGCCAGTGTGCACCCCCATGGGGTCCAGGTTCTCGATCGAACAGACGATGATGACGTTGTCGGCCAGATCGCGCATGACCTCCAGCTCAAACTCTTTCCAGCCGAGCACGCTCTGCTCGACCAGGACCTGCTGCACCGGCGAGAGGTCCAGGCCGCCGACGACGATCTCGCGGAACTCGTCCTTGTTGTAGGCGATGCCGCCGCCTTCACCGCCCAGGGTGAAGGAGGGGCGGATGATGGCGGGCAGGCCCGTGATGTCCAGCAGGGCCTCGGCTTCGGCCAGGGTCTCGGCGGTGCCGGAGGCCGGGACGGACAGGCCGTCCTCCATCATGCACTCCTTGAAGCGCTGGCGGTCCTCGGCGACGGCGATGGCCTCCGGGCGGGCGCCGATCAGCTCGACGCCGCTGCTCGGAGCAGGCCCGCCTTGTGCAGCTCCATGGCCAGGTTGAGCCCGGTCTGCCCGCCGACGGTCGGCAGGATGGCGTCGGGCCGCTCCCGCTCGATCACCTGCCGGGCGAATTCCAGGGTCAGGGGCTCGATGTACGTCGCGTCCGCCACGTCGGGGTCGGTCATGATCGTGGCGGGGTTGCTGTTCAGCAGCACCACCCGGTACCCGAGCGCCTTGAGCGCCTTGCAGGCCTGGGTGCCCGAGTAGTCGAACTCGCACGCCTGCCCG
>JADJQU010000027.1 GCA_016712565.1 Planctomycetota bacterium
ACCGCCTCCTGGAACATCGTGTAGCAGTCGTCGTTATGGAAGCAGCCCCGGAGATGAGCCCGTACTGAGGTGTCATGGGGTTCGCGTCGTAGAAGGCCCAGTCATGGTCCCAGGGCGAGATCTTCGCTCAGGCCGTCCTAGGGGTCGAAGTACACCGGTAGTTGTTGGTGTAGTTCGAGTAGCCGTCGTACTGACGACCCAGAACTCCACCGCCATCATGCGGACGTGGTGCTCGAGATCCACCACCGCGCCCACCTCGCCCATGAAGTCGCCGGTCTCGGCGGCGGCGCGCAGCGCGTCGGTCACGGCGTGAACGTCGACCATGGCGACGTCCACCCCCTCGTCCAGGACCATCATGTCCTGGGTGGAGGCGTTGAAGTCCAGGAGCTGGTAGGTGCTCCAGTCGCCGCCAGCCAGTAGTCGCCGTCGTAGAGGTTGCCCGTCGGCTCGGCGAAGTGGCGCGCCAGGAAGCGGTCGTCCAGGGCCTCGACGTTCGAGTACAGCCCGTAGTCTTCGCCATTCACGGTCACCCAGAGGTAGCCCACGCGCGGCGCGGGCACGCCCATCGCCTCGTACACCTGAAACGCGATGTACTCGTGCATGAAGCTGTAGTCCTGGACCATGTTCTTGACGACCAGGCGCTCCAGCCCGCGCCACTTCTGCGTGTTGTCGTAGCGGTCGATGTCGATCTTGAAGCCGCTCTTGCCCGAGAGCGCCCGGTAGGATCCGTACTTTCCGCCGATGCGGATCCCGACCTGATCCAGGGTCTCGCCGTCGATGGTGATGGAGGCCTCGACATAGGTGTAGGGGTCGGCGTTCAGCGCGCGCACGGAGGCGTCGGGGAGCGTGATGTCCAAGGAGATCACGCGGTCGAGCGTGTACAGGTCGGCGCTCTCGGTGCCGTCGTAGCCGGAGCCGCCGGTCCCGGGCACCGACTCGATCCCGTCCGCGGTGTCGGTGTCGGTGTCGGTGTCGCGGCTGGCCTTCGCCCTCGCCCTCCCCCGCCGGTCCCGGTGGCAGCGACCAGTCGTCGTCCAGCATGAGACGGCCTCGCCCTCCTCACAGGCGTTCAGCAGGAGCAGCGGCAGGAAGGCGCAGCGGGAGAAGGTCATGGGCGCTCCGGGTCGCTCCCTGTGATAGTCGCGCGGCCGCTTGCCCTCAACAGGCCGATAGGGCAGCGCGCTCCCCGCACCCAGGCGGAGACGGCCCGCGCCAGCCCCTCGCGCAGCGCGCCGGCAGGTCCACGTGCCAGCCCGCCGCGTGCGGGGTCAGCGTGAGGTTGGGGAGCGCGGCGGTCTGGCTCAGCCAGGGCAGGGCTCGGCGGGGAAGACGTCCAGGGCAGAGCGCCGAGCTGCCCCCGCGCGCAGGCGGGCCAGCGCCGCCTCGGTGTCTACGAGCGCCCCGCGCGCGGTGTTGACCAGACCAGCTCCGGCCGGGCCAGGGCGAGGGCGCGGGCCGGAGATCAGCCGCGGGTGCCCGATTCAAGTCACAGTGGAGCGTGAGCGCGTCGCAGCTCTGGAACATCGTCTCCAGATCGGCCGCCGCCACGCCGTCCGGCGCAGCCCGCCGGGTCGAGCCCCAGCACGTCCGCGCCGAGGGCCCTGGAGCGCTTGGGCCACCCGCGCCCCGATCACGCCCAGCCCGACCACGCCGACCCGCCGCCCCGCGACGCTGCGCAGCCCAAACGCCGGCAGCTCGCCGCGCGTCCAGCGCCCCTCGCGCGCCGCCGCCTGCAGCGGCCCCAGCCCGCGCAGCGCGCCCAGCATCATGGCCAGCGTCGTCTCCACCACCGCGTCGCGCCGCGCCTCGGGCAGGCGGGCGGCGGCGACACCCCGCGCGCGGAGCAGCTCCAGGTCCAGGTTGTCGTAGCCGCTCGTGGTGGTGATCACCAGCCGGGCCGAGGGCGCGCGGTCGAGGAGCGCGGCGTCTACCCGGGTCTTGCTGGTGACGCTGAGGATCTCGGCGTCCTGGTCGGGGGGTAACAGCTCCACCCAGGGTTGTAGCGCTGCGCGCTCCGCCAGGAGATCCTGGTCGCGCTCGTAGCTGCTTCGACCCCAACGCGACCAGCGCACGGCGACCTCTCGAGAGGGTTCAGACCTCGACGCCCAGGGCCCGCAGCCTCTCCGCGAGGGCGTCGGCGCGTGCGCGCTCCTGCTCGGCGCGAGCGCGCTGCTCGGCCTCGGCGTTGGAGAGCTCGGTGAAGGTGCGGAAGCGGCCGCCGTCGGGCCGATAGACCACGGGCTCGTCGCCCTCGTAGGCGAAGCGGATCCCCAGCCGCGGGCTCACGAAGCCGTCCATCCCGAGGATCTCCACCAGGTCGGCGCCCACCCGGCGGTAGCCCAGCCAGACCTTCTGGTCGGGGTTCAGGATGTAGTACTCCTCGACGCCATACTTCTGATAGAAGAGGATCTTGTTCAGCATCTCCGGCAGCTTGTAGTCGAGTGGCGGCAACTCGAAGACCACCTGCGGGCCGATGTTCCCCTCCTCCCACTGCTTGTAGCTGGGGCGGTGGCCCGGGGCGCCCCAGCGCGACCATCACGTCGGGCGCCTGCACAGTCTGAGGCTCGCCGCGGACGGGGGTGTACCAGAACAGATCGCCGGCGACGAAGTCGGCGATCAAGTGTCGATCCCGCCCTTGGAGCGTGACGATCCACCGTACTGCAAGGTGTTCTCGGCCATCGGCGCCCGTCGGTCTCCGGATAATCAATCCCGGCGGGACGCACGCTCTCGTGGCGCTGTGCGGCGAGCATGGTGGACCTCCTCGACGGGAACGTAACACAGGCCTGGGAAGGGCAGAAGCGGCTCAGCGCTGGCCGAAGGTCTCGGCGCCCTGGGCGAACCAGGCCTGCTCGTCTTCGGTGTCCGCGCGGCCCAGGGCCAGGTTGCGGCCCGGGAAGCGGCCGAAGCGACGGATCTGCTCGCGGTGCTTGTGGGCGAAGGGCGCCATCATGCGGACGGCGTGCGGGTCGTCCGGCGGCGCCTCGGCGGCGAGCGCCTCGAAGAGGGCGACGCTACGGTCTTTGGAGGTCCAGATCCTCAGCGTGCTCCAGCGGCAGAGGAAGGCGCGCAGAGAAGGGCTGAAATCCCGATCCTGGCCGCGCTCCAGCGCCGCGAGGGCGAGCGCGCGGGCGCGGGCGTCGTAGGCGGGGCGCGCGCCACCGGCCGCGGTAGAGGTTGCGGGGAGCTGGTCCAGGACGATCACCGCCGCCAGCAGGCTGGCGTCACCCTCCCAGGACTCGACCGCGGCGTCGGGCAGCTCGGCGAAGCGCGCGCGGATCTCCTCGTCGAAGGCGGGACCTCCGCCGAACCAGCGCTGGCGCACGGCGGGGAGGGAGGGCGGAGGCCTGGGTCGGCGGAGCCAAACCAGAACTCCAGGATGGTCGTCGGGGTCATGTTCGCCTCAAGAGCAGCCGCAGCCGCCGGAGAAATCGGGCGCTCGCCGCCGCTCGGCGTCCAGCCCCTCGCGCCCGATGAAGAGGGCCAGCACGAGCGCCGCGCCCGCGTCCGCCCACCACAGCGCAGGCGCCAGCGCGTAGATGGCGCTCCCGCCAGCAGCACGCCGGAGAGCTGGATGCAGGCGCGCGAGCAGGCCGCGTCCAGGGCCAGCGCCTTGCTGCTCAGCGCCGTGGCCGCGCCTTGGCCCGCCAGAGGAAGAACATGAAGCTCAGGCTGAGCAGGCTGATGATCACGCCGGGCAGCGTGCTGTCCGGGTGGCCGCCCGAGGCGATCTTGCAGGGCCGCGCCGCCCGCCGTGCCCAGCGCCAGGAGGAGGAAGAGCGCGCCGATCCAGCGGGTGGCGCGCCGCTCGCGCTCGCGGGCGGTGGTCGCGCAGCCGGGCGCGCGGGTGAGCTTCAACGGACGACCGCCGCGGAGCCGACCTCACCCAGCCATGTCGACGCCGAAGCCCAGCAATGCGACGGAGCCCTCAGGAGATCCCGAAGCCCATCGAGACGACGCCTTCCAGCGCGTTGTAGCCTATGGTCGCGACGGCGAGCCAGCGGGCGCGGCGCTCCAGTCGATGGCGGCGGGCAGGGGCTGGGCGGCGCTCTTCATGGGCGTCCTCCTCCGGTCTCAGGATAGCCTCAGGATAGCCTGCCGCGAGCCTGGGTGGCGTGCGGGGTCAACGCTGCCGCGAGGGCAGGCAGGGCCGCGGCGAGGGGCGCCGAGCCGAGCCAGGCGGCGTGGGCGTCACCGCGGGTCGGGCCCTGGTTGAGGATCAGCACCGGGACACCGCGCTCCGCTGCGCGCCGCACGAAGCGGTAGCCGGAGAAGACCGTGAGCGAGGAGCCCAGGACCAGGAGGCGCTCGCCCGCGTCGAAGAGCTCCCAGGCGCGCTGCAGGCGGGCCGCGGGGACGTTGTCGCCAAAGAAGACCACATCGGGCTTGAGCACGCCGCCGCAGCGCTGGCAGGGCGGGACCCGGAAATCCAGCGCGGGGCTCAGCTCGGCGTCGCCATCGGGCGCTTCTTCGACCGTTATCTCCGAGCAGCCCGGGTTTAGATACTCAACATCCCGCCCGGTGAGCGCTCCGCAGCCCAGGCAGACCACCTGCGCCAGCGCCCGTGCAGCTCGACCACCCGCTGGGAGCCCGCCGCCGTGTGCGCCCGTCCACGTTCTGGGTGATGAGCCCGGCCAGCGCGCCGGCCGCCCCGAGCTGGGCGAGCGCGTGATGGCCCGCGTTGGGGCGCGCCTGGCGGAACCGTGGACCCCACGGCGCTGCGCGCCCACCGCGCCCGCGCCGCCTCGGAGCTGAGGAACTCCCGGTGCTGGATGGGCCGGCGCTGAGGTCGCCCGGGGCTTCGGTAGTCGGGGATGCCCGACTCGGTGGAGCAACCCGCCCCGGTCAGCGCGATCACGCGTCGGCCCCGCAGCAGGTGCACAGCCTCGTCGAGGCGCGTCAGGGAGCAGCATGGGGAGGAGCTATCGTAGCGGGCGCGGTTGGAGGAGGGGCGGCCGCCAGATCCCGGCCGCGCCGTCCTCCCCGCGCAGGTCCGGCGGTCCCAGGGCCGCCTCCACCGCCGCGACATAGGGCGCCTCCACCAGCAGCACCGCCACGCCCGGCAGGAGAGCGTACGGGAGGACCGCGTCGGCCTCGAAGGCGAGCCCGGCCAGCCAGCGTCCCGAGGCGGTGCGCTCCAGCGTGGCCGGGCAGGCCGGGGCGGTTCGGCGAGCGCAGCAGCGGGCGGCCGTGGGCGCGCTGATCGAAGAGGGCGCGCTGAGGGTGGACCCCGGACCCATCACGGGTACAACCAGGAGTGGACCTGGGCGAAGCGCGTCCAGCCGCGTCGCCACGTCGGGAGGCCGCGCGTCCGCCACCGCAGCGGCAGCGAGAGGGGCTGAGCAGGAGCAGGTCCAGCGCGACCAGGGCCGCCAGCGCCGGTCGGTAGGGCCCCAGCCGCGGGCCGAGACGCGCCGCCCCCCGCGCCGCCAGCACGGAGAGGGCCACGGCGCCCAGCAGCAGGAGCCGCCCGTGGTGGTTGAGCAGCTCCCCGCCGGGCAGGAGGTGCAGGGCCGCGGCGAAGGGGTTGTCCAGCCCGAGCGGCTGACCCAGCGCCAGCGAGCCGCGCCCCGGCGCCACCAGCGCCGCCCCCACCAGCACCGGCCACCAGCGCGAGCGCCCGGCGAAGAGGGCGAGCCCGAGGGCCGCCAGCCCGAGGTAGCCGGACCAGGCGCACCAGCGCCCCCGCCGGATCCTGCGGCCCCGGCGCCAGCAGCGAGACCGGATCCACCCCGCGCCAGTTCAGCCGCCACAGCGGCTCGTAGAGCTCGGGCGGCCTCGGCCCGGTGCCCGCTCCCCAGCAGGCGCGCGCCTGGCTGAGCGCGACCGGCAGGGCGACCAGGACGGCGACGCCGCCGCCCGCCAGCACGCTCCGCCAGCGGGCGCGCTCTTGAAGAATCGCCGCTGCGCCGAAGCCCAGCGCCACCAGCGCCGCGCACCAGGCCAGCACCAGCCCGCAGGCCGCCAGCAGCCCCAGGCAGAGCCCGCCCAGCGCGCCGCGCCGCGGATCGCGGTCTCCCGTCAGCCCGAGCCCCAGCGCCGCCAGCCCCAGCGCTCCGTCCTCGGTGAGCCCGCTGGACAGGCTCCCCGCCAGGCTGGGCGGGCGCCAGGGCCAGGGCCAGCCCACCCACCAGCGGATCGCCGCCCTCGCGCCGGGCCAGGACCGCGCCGCCCAGGAAGGCCAGTCCGACGCTGGCGAGGATCCACAGGTTATCCCCGCCACCGCCCCGAGGATCCGCCCGGCGATGGCGGCGAGCGCGGTGGGCAGCGGGTCGATCACCGGCCAGACCGCCGCGCCCAGCGCGGATCCGTCCCGCCCGGCCAGTCGGGCAGCGCGTCCGTGCACCAGCCCTGAACCCAGGCGTGGCCGTAGACCTCGCCGCCCGCGTAGCCCAGCAGCCCCGGCTGCCCGAGCAGCGCGCCCCGCCAGCGCCATGAGGCGTGAGCGCGCCGATCAGCAGGAGGCGGCGATCCGAGGAGGGCATGGGCCCGGTGTAGCCCGCGGGCGCGAGGCTCGCCGCCTGCGCTATGCTTGCCGGCGATGCGCTCTCGCCTGCCGCTGATCGTCGCCCTCCTGCTCTCGCTGGGGCTCGCCCTGTTCGCGCTCGAGCCGACCTGGCACGAGCCCGGCCGCTGGATGGTGGGCAACTGGTACCACCCCGACTGCCTGTCCAACCACTGGCTGCTGGTCTGGGTGGCGGAGCAGCTCGCGGGCGGGCAGGGGTTGGTACATAACGATCGTTATTACTGGCCGGTGGGCGACTACCCCGTGCTGGCGGGCAACGGCGCAGAGGGCGTGCTCTACCTGCCCTTTCACCTGGCGCTGGGCTGGCCGGCGGGGTGCAGTACTACGCCCTGCTGGTGCTGACCCTGAACGGGCTCTCCGCTACGCGCTGGCGCGGGCGGCGGGCGCGGAGAAGTGGAGCGCGCTGTGGGGGCGGCGACCATGGGCGCGCTGCCCTACGCGCTCCAGGAGATGAGCAGCGGGCGCTTCAACCAGTGAGCGTCTGCTGGATGCTCTTCTTCCTGGCGAGCTGGCTTCGCTTCCTGGACGCGCCGGACCCGCGGGCGGGCGCTGCTCTCGGCGCTCAGCCTGGCCGTGGCCGCGTTCTTCTACTGGTACTACGGCTTCTTCGCCGTGATCGCCGGCGGGCTGGCCCTGGGCCTGCGCGCGCCCTCTGGCGGCGGGCGCTGCCGGACCCGAGGCTGCTCGCCCTGTTCAGCGTGGCCTTCCTCGTCCTCCTCGCGCCCTGGGTCTGGATGTTCGCGTCCAACAGGAGCTGGTGCCGGGGACCAGCGAGCTGGCCGAGTTCCCCACCGCGAGGCGCTGAACCAGGGCGCGGCCGGTGCGCTGGCCCTTCCTCGTCGTGGAGGGCACGGAGCTGGGCACGCCATGTCCATCCCCGGCTTCGCGTTGGCGGTGACGGGCGTGCTCCTGGCGCTGCGCCCGCGCCGGCCCGAGGATCCACCGGCCTGGCGGAGCTGGACGGCGCTGTCGCTGGTGGTGATCTGGGGCGTCTTCTGGGCGCTCTCGCTGGGGCCGCTCTTCCCGGGCGCGCCCTACACCGTGCTCTACGGGCTGGCCGAGCCGCTGCGACGCTTCTGGTGGCCGATCCGCCACGAGGCGATGGCCAGGGGGCGGCGGCGGCGCTGGGGGCGCTGGCCTTGGAGCGCGCTGCTCTCCCGGATCCGGCTGGAGCCCGCCCGCGCCGCGCTGGCGTTGATCGTCGCCCTCTCGGGGCCGGTGGTCATGCGCCTGCAAGGGGTGCGCCACAAGGTGGAGGTCACCGACCTCAAGGTGCCGCCGCCGGTCTACCCCTCGCTGGCGCAGCGCGAGGGCGCGGGCCTGATCGAGCCCCCCCCGCTGGCGCCCGAGCTCGGCGGCGCCCAGCAGCAGCTCATCTACCAGTTGTACCACGGCAAGATGTTGCTCAACGGCACGGCGCTCTGGGTGGAGCGCGTGCGCCCCGACGCCTGGGACGAGACGATGGCGGAGAACAGCTTCGTCTCGGGCTTCAACGCCTGGAGCGGGGCGAGCTGGAGACCACGTTCACGTTCCGCGCCGAGGACCTCGAGACCCTGCGCCAAGGCCGGCTTCCGCTGGTTCTCGGTCAACCGGGAGATGTTCCCGCTGCCCTTCCGCGAGCTGACCGAGAGCTACACGACCCTGCTCACGGTGCTCTTCGGTCAGCCGGTGCTGCGCGCCAACGGGATCAAGGTCTGGGACACCAGCGCCTGGAAGGGGAAGACCGAGGCCACCTTCCCGGAGTTCACCTGGCCCGGCCGTCGTCCAGGCGGGGCCGACCCAGCGCATCGGGGCAGGCGCCCCGTCAGCCTGATGTTCGGCAAAGGCCGCTACGGCATGAGCCTGCCCGGGGAATTCTGAGCGGGACAGGCGCGGTTACGACTTCCGTTACAGTCATGGGCCGAGGACCTTTCTTATCGAGCTATGGGTGTTAAGGAGCTGGGCTTCACCCCCCTCCCCTCGGGAGCCCGTCATGCGCGTGTGGACCACCGATCAGAGCGCCGAGCTCTACGGCATCCAGAACTGGGGCAAAGAGTTCCTGCGCATCGACGAGCAGGGCCACCTGGTCGTCGCGCCGGACACGGCGGGCGGCAAGTCGGTTGACCTGCGTCTGCTGGTGGACGACCTGCAGGCGCGCGGCGTGGCATCGGTGCCCGTTGCTGCGCTCCCGGACATCCTGCGCAGCCAGCTGAAGCGTCTGGCGGAGGCCTTTCACAGCGCCATCCGCGAGTACGGCTTCAGGGGCGGTATCGTGGGGTCTACCCCGTGAAGGTCAACCAGCAGCGCCACGTCGTCGAGGACGTGGTGCGCTTCCGCGCCCTACCACCTCGGGCTCGAGGCGGGGCAGCAAGCCGGCAGAGCTGCTCATCGTCCTGGCCATCCTCGACGACCCCGAGGCGCTCATCGTCTGCACCAGCTACAAGGACGAGAGTACATCGAGCGGCGCTCATCGCCCGCAAGCTCGGCGAAACAGACGATCGTCATCGAGGAGGCGTCCGGAATCCGCGGCGATGATGAGCGTGTCGGAGAAGCTGGGCGTGCGGCCGGTGTTGGGCGTGCGCGCCAAGCTGGCCAGCCGCGGCGCCGGCCACTGGGAGGACAGCACGGGCGACCGCGCGAAGTTCGGCCTGACCATCGAGGAGATGGTGGACGCGGTGGAGCGCCTGCGCGCCGCCGAGCTGCTGGACTGCCTGCAGATGCTGCACTTCCACATCGGCAGCCAGGTCAGCGCCATCCGCTCCATCAGACGGCGCTGCGCGAGGGCGCCCGCATCTTCGTCGAGCTCTACCGCCCAGGCGCGCCGCTGAAGCGCTTCGACGTCGGCAGCGGGCTGGGCGTGGACTTCGACGGCGGCCGCAGCAGCTTTCAGTCCAGCGTGAACTACACGGTGGAGGAGTACGCCGCCGACGTGGTGGCGGAGATCCAGGCCTGCTGCGACGAGTCGAGGTCCCGCACCCCGACATCGTCACCGAGTCGGGCGCGCCATGGTCGCCCATCACGCGGTGCTGGTGGTCAACATGCTCAGGGTGGCGGAGCAGACCCGCGAGGACGTCGAGGTCAAGCCCGAGGAGAACGACCCGGACGTGCTCTGGGATCTGGCGGAGGCGGCCAACAAGATCACCCGCAAGAACTACCAGGAGGTCTGGCACGACACGCTCCAGGCGCGCGAGGAGATCCTCTCCCGCTTCAACCTGGGGTTGTTGGACCTGCGCCAGCGCGCCAAGGGCGAGCGCCTCTTCTGGACCATCGCCAGCCGCATCGA
>JADJQU010000028.1 GCA_016712565.1 Planctomycetota bacterium
CGCTGCTCCTCGCCGGTCCCGTTGGTACCGTCTCTTCGCCTGTACGGCAACCCCTCGAACGGAGCTCTGCATGCCCTTCACGCTGCCGCCCCTGCCCTGGGCCAAGGACGCCCTGGCCCCGCTGATCAGCGCCGAGACGCTGGACTTCCACCACGGCAAGCACCACGGGCCTACGTCACGAACCTCAACCAAGCTGCTCGAGGGCAGCCCGGAGGCCACCCGCAGCCTCGAGGACGTGATCCGGGGCGCCGGCGAGGGCGGCGTGTTCAACAACGCGGCGCAGGTGTGGAACCACACCTTCTACTGGCACAGCCTGCGCCCGCGGGGCGGCCCCGGCCCCGGCGGCGCGCTTGCTCGAGGCGCTGAACCGCGACTTCGGCTCGGTGGGACGCCTTCAAGCAGCAGTTCAAGGAGGCCGCCACCACGCAGTTCGGGTCGGGCTGGGCACCGGCTGGTGCAGGACGGCGGCAAGCTGAAGGTGACCAAGACCTCGAACGCCGACCTGCCGCTCAAGCACGGGCAGAAGGCGCTGCTCACCTGCGACGCGTGGAGCACGCCTACTACATCGACTTCCGCAACGCGCGGCCGAACTACGTGGACGCGTTCCTCCACCACCTCATCAACTGGGACTTCGCGGCCAGGAATCTGGCCTCGTAGCCGTCGCCGCCCCGGAGGTCCTGTGCGGCCGATCGTGCCGGAGCCGGGCTCGTTCGACGCGCGCGCCATGGCGCGCGGCGAGCCCGGCGTGCCGCGCCGCTTCACCTGCGACGGCCGCCGCTACGAGGTGGCCGAGGTGCTGGGGCCCGCGGAGCGCGAGACCGGCCCGTGCCGCCACGGCTCCGACGAGCGCTACGTGCGGCGCCACGTGACCCGGGTGCGCACCACCCAGGGCGAGGTGCTGACGCTCTCGGCCGCGCGCGCGGCGCCGCGCGGCGCGCCCCGCTGGTGCTGCGCAGCGCGGCGCCCAGGCCCTGGCGCCCCCGCGGAGGGGCTGACGCGCCGCGGGCGGCCCCGGTTGCCAGCCCCCGGCGTGCCGGCGCAGGTCCCCGGGGCCGGCGCGGGGCGGGGTGGCGCCCCCGGCCGCTCGACCCGGTGCGGCTCCTCCAACACGCAGGCCTCGCCCCCGCGTAGGTAGGGAGAACGCCGGGGTCGAGCCGACCTTCCTCCCTCCTGCCTGCCAACCTCCCTCCAGGCTCTCCCTGGGCGTCTCCGGCCGGGCCGGGTGCTCCATGCACCCGGCCCGGAGTCGTCTGCGGCGCCCCCCTTCGGGGCCCGGCGTCGCGAGCCCCTGGGGGACCCCCGGCCTAGGGTGGCCGCGCCCGAGGGGTGCCCCTCGGCCTCCCCGGGAGCGCGCCGTGATCGCCAGCGACAAGTGGATCCGCACCATGGCCCTCGAGCACGGCATGATCACGCCGTTCGTCGAGCGTCTGGAGACCAAGGGCAAGGTCTCCTACGGGCTCTCCTCGTACGGCTACGACGTGCGCGTGGGCCGGCGCTTCCAAGATCTTCCACAACCTCCACAGCACCCTGATCGACCCCAAGGCCTTCGACCCGCGCTCCTTCGTGGATCACGAGGGCGACTGCATCATCCCGCCCAACTCGTTCGTGCTGGCCGAGACCGTCGAGCGCTTCAAGATGCCGCGCAACGCGCTGGCCGTGTGCGTGGGCAAGTCCACCTACGCGCGCTGCGGCATCATCGTCAACGTCACGCCCATCGAGCCCGAGTGGGAGGGCGTGATCACGATCGAGATCAGCAACACCACGCCCCTGCCGGCGAAGATCTACGCCAACGAGGGCATCCGCAGCTGCTGTTCTTCCTGGGCGACCAGTGCGAGACCTCGTACGCCGACCGCAGGGGCAAGTACCAGAACCAGCCCGGCCTCACGCTGCCGAAGATCCTGCGGGCCGAGGGCGCCTGAGCGGGCCGGCCCGCGCCGAGGCCCAGGCCCGGGCGGCGCCCCCATCCGGCGGCCATCCTCCCAGGGGCCCCTCCCGCCGGCCCGGGAGGCGGGGCCGCCCCCTGGACGCATGGTCGTCCCGGGTGGGCTCTCCGGAGGCCTGCGGCGCGGACGGACGACGGATTTTCGTTCTTCCCGCAGGCAGCCGGGTGCTCTACGATCTGTAGTGGTGGCGGTCAGCACGGACCACTAGCCCTTGGGGTACGACCAGTCGACGGCCGGCCGGCGCGCGCGCGCCGCCCGGCCCTGCGGGTCGCCCCGGCTCGGTTCGGGCGAGCGTCTTCGACCGGTTGACAGCAGTGCACCGTGCGGGCCTGGCGCCGGGGACTTTCGTCCCCGGGGTTGGGAGGCCTGCGCGCACGTCCCCGGGGGCGCCCCTGCCGTGTTGCGGCGTCGGCCTGTCCGCGTCGCCGGGGTTCGCGCACGCAGGGGGCTCGTGGCGGTGAGGCGGCGGTGCTCCGTGCCCAGCGGAGCCCTGCCGGGCCCTGCGCGGGCCCGTGACGATTCTCGGAGGCTCAGATGAAGATCCAGCGGCGCTTCACGGTGGCGGGTCGCGATCCCTACGAGGGGATCACCTGGACCTCGCGTACGAGCGAGATCCGCAACCCGGACGGGACCGTCGTGTTCCGGCTGGAGGGGGTCAAGGTGCCCAGCACCTGGTCCAGCGTGGCCACGGACGTGCTGGCGCAGAAGTACTTCCGCCGCAAGGGCGTGCCGCAGGTCGGGGAGGACGGGCAGCCCCTGGTGGGCGCCGAGGGCAAGCCCGTGCTGGGCGGGGAGAAGGACGCCCGCCAGGTGTTCCACCGCCTCGCCGGCTGCTGGGCGCACTGGGGCCGCCAGCACGGCTACTTCGACGGCGAGGAGGACGCGCAGGCCTTCTACGACGAGCTGTGCCGCATGCTGGCCGACCAGCGCGCCGCGCCCAACAGCCCGCAGTGGTTCAACACCGGGCTCCACTTCGCCTACGGCATCGACGGCCCGGCGCAGGGCCACACCTACGTGGACCCCAAGACCGGCCGCCTCAAGCAGAGCGAGAGCGCCTACGAGCGTCCGCAGCCGCACGCCTGCTTCATCCAGAAGGTGGAGGACGATCTCGTGGGCGAGGAGGGCATCATGGACCTGTGGGTCCGTGAGGCGCGCCTCTTCAAGTACGGCTCGGCACGGGCACGAACTTCAGCCGCCTGCGCGGCGAGGGCGAGCTGCTTCGGGCGGCGGCCGTTCCTCGGGCCTGATGAGCTTCCTGCAGATCGGCGACCGCGCGGCAGGCGCCATCAAGTCGGCGGGACCACGCGTCGCGCCGCGAAGATGGTGTGCCTCGACGTGGACCACCCCGACATCGAGGCCTTCGTGGACTGGAAGGTGCTCGAGGAGAAGGTGGCCGCCCTGGTGGCCGGCAGCCAGCTGCTGGAGCGCTGCCTGAACCTGCGTTCCGGGCCTGCGCCGAGAGGGCCCGACGAGGCGACCGCGCTACGACGCGCGCCGCAACCCGCGCCTGAAGGCCGCGGTGGCGAGCGCCGCTGCCTGATCCCGGCGAACTACCGGGGCAGCGCGCGCTGGCCCTGGCCCGCCAGGGCTGCACGAGCATCGAGATCCCCACCTACACCACCGACTGGGACGGCGAGGGCTACCTGACCGTCTCGGGGCAGAACAGCAACAACTCGGTGCGCATCACGAACGACTTCATGCGCGCCGTGCAGGACGACCGGCCCTGGAAGCTGCTGCGTCGCACAGACGGCGCCGTGAGCAGGACCCTCCCCGCCCGCCGCCTGTGGGACAAGATCGCCTCAGCGCTGGGGCCTGCGCCGATCCGGGCCTCCAGTTCGACACCACGATCAACGACTGGCACACCTGCCCGGCGGATGGCCGCATCCGGGCCAGCAACCCGTGCAGCGAGTACATGTTCCTCGACGACACGGCCTGCAACCCGGGCGAGCCTCAACCTGGTCACCTTCCTCGACGCGAAGACGGGCCGCTTCGACCTCGACGGCTACCGGCCCGCGATCCGCCTCTGGACGATCGTGCTCGAGGTGAGCGTGCTGATGGCGCAGTTCCCCAGCCGGAACATCGCGCGCCTGTCCTACGAGTTCCGCACGCTGGGCCTGGGCTACGCCAACCTGGGCTCGCTGCTGATGCAGAAGGGCCTGCCCTACGACAGCAAGGAGGGCATGGCCTTCACCGGCGCCCTGACGGCCATCCTCACCGGCGAGAGCTACGCCGCCTCGGCCGAGATGGCCGGCGAGCTGGGGCCCTTCGCCGGCTACAAGCGCAACCGGCAGGCGATGCTGCGCGTGATCCGCAACCACCGGCGCGCGGCCTGGAACGCCGCCCCCTCGGAGTACGAGGGGCTGACGATCACGCCCGTGGGCCTCAACCCCGAGGACTGCCCCGACGAGCTGCTGCGCGCCGCGCGCGAGGCCTGGGACCGCGCGCTGACCCTGGGCGAGAAGCACGGCTACCGCAACGCCCAGCACTCGGTCATCGCCCCCACGGGCACGATCGGCCTCGCTGATGGACTGCGACACCACGGGCATCGAGCCCGACTTCGCGCTGGTGAAGTTCAAGAAGCTGGCGGGCGGCGGCTACTTCCGCATCATCAACGAGTCGGTCCCGCCCGCGCTGCGCACGCTGGGCTACCCGCAGGAGCAGATCGACGCCATCGTGCGCTACGTGAAGGGCACCGGCTCGCTCAAGGGCGCGCCGCACGTCAACGACGTGAGCCTGCGCACGAAGGGCTTCACCGGCGAGATGCTGGCCAAGGCGGAGGCGCAGCTGCCCAGCGCCTTCGACATCGCCTTCGTGTTCAACCGCTTCACGTTCGGCGACGACGTGCTGCAGCGCGAGCTGAACATCCCCCAGCACGTGCTCGAGAGCCGGGCTTCGACCTGCTGCGCCACCTGGGCTTCGACAGGGACCAGGTGCGCCAAGCCAACGACGCCATCTGCGGCAGCATGACCGTGGAGGGCGCCGCAACTGGCCGACGAGCACCTGCCGGTGCCGACTGCGCCAGCAAAGCGCGGGCGCTACGGCAATCGCATCGACGTCATGGGCCACATCCGCCAGATGGCCGCCGCGCAGCCCTTCGTGTCGGGCGCGATCAGCAAGACGATCAACATGCCCAACGAGGCCGACGTCGAGGACGTGAAGCAGGCCTACGAGACCTCCTGGAAGCTGATGCTCAAGGCCAACGCGCTCTATCGCGACGGCAGCAAGCTGAGCCAGCCGCTTCCAGCACGGCGGACGACGCCGCCGCCGTGGAGGGCGACGACGCGCGAGGGGGGCCGGGGTGGATCTACGCCCGTCGCGGCCCCGCCGTGGCGGCTGCGACGACGAAGGAGGCTGTGCGTGAGGCGGCCCGCGAGGTGACGGAGCGCGTCATCGTGCGCTACCTGGCCAAGCGCCACCGGCTGCCGCAGCGCCGCGGCGGCTACACCCAGAAGGCCACCATCGGCGGCCACAAGGTGTACCTGCGGACGGGCGAGTACGACGACGGCCAGGTGGGCGAGATCTTCCTCGACATGCACAAGGAGGGCGCCGCCTTCCGCAGCCTGATGAACTGCTTCGCCATCGCCGTCTCGCTGGGCCTCCAGCACGGCGTGCCGCTCGAGGAGTACGTGGAGGCGTTCACCTTCACGCGCTTCGAGCCCAACGGCATCGTGCAGGGCAACGACCGGATCAAGATGGGCACGTCGCTGATCGACTACGTCTTCCGCGAGCTGGCGATCAGCCACCCCACCGCAAGGACCGGCGCAGGTGACGGAGGAGGACCTCCAGCCCGACGCCGTGCGCCTGGACAGCGAGGTGGAGTTCGAGGGCGAGGGTGGTGGCCGAGCGCCACGTGCCCGTCGCTCCGCCCA
>JADJQU010000029.1 GCA_016712565.1 Planctomycetota bacterium
CCGCCGTCGCAGGCGGCCAGGGCGATGAGGAGCATGCGCGCGGTCGCGCGGTTTGTTCTGGTCATGTGGTCCTCCCCCCGTCCGCGCACAGCTTATCCGCTGAGGAGCGGGCCCGCAGCGTCGGGGGACGGCTTCACTCCACCACGAGCACGTCGACGCCGCTTCGCCCGAAGGTCTCGGGGCTGAACATCTCCTCGGCCTCCGCTGGCGCGGCGGTGAAGCGCCCCGGGGTGGTGGGCCAGGCGATGAAGGCGAAATCGTAGACGCCCGCGGGCAGCCGCCCCGGCGTACGCCTCGGCGCGATCGTCGCGCAGCTCCTGGTGACTGGCCCAGGCGGGGGCCGAGCCGCCGCTCTTCACCCAGGGTCGTCAGCTCGGGATTGAGGATCTCCAGACCCGCAGGCAGGGGCAGGTCAGCGCCACCTGATCGCGCTGCGCGGGGACCACGACCGTCACCCGCACCCGAACGCGGGCGCCGCGGCGCACCACCCAGCTCCCGTCGCCTCGCTGGCGCAGATCGGCTGGATCGTCCACGGCCTCGTAGGTGCGGACCACGTCGAAGCCGTAGTCCACGGGCTCGGGGAGCCCGATCGGCGTGTATTCCAGGCTGGCGCGGTAGTAGAGCCGACCGGCACCCTCCGCGGCGATCACCAGATCCTGCGCGCCCAACGCCTGGAGCGTGTCCATCGGCGTGGTGATCTGCACCCGTCCAGCCTGGCGGCCCTGGAGAGCATGCTCGGCAGCCAGCCCAGGACCCAGCCAGACGCGGGCGCGCAGATCAGGCGTCTCTGCCTCGTAGGTTCGGAAGTAGCGCTGCAGGGCCAGCAGGGCGAGGCCGCTCTCGTGGGTGGTCGCCCAGCGCCCGCCCTCGCGCGCGGCGATCAGCCCCGCTGCCAGCTTCGGGATCATCGGGCTCTCGGGCTCCACCGTCAGCAGCGCGTCCAGCCAGACGGCGTCCGCCACCCGTTCGCTGCGCAGGAGGATCTCCTGACCGTCCACGATCCCGGTGACGATGTGCGCGCCGCCCGCCGTCTCGCGCTGGGGTGGCCATTCAGCCAGCGAAGCAGGAGATCCGCTCCCGTCGCGCGCCGCCGCGGCTCAGGGTCGCAGCAGCCACGCCTTCGCACGGCCGGCAGGCCCTCCACCCCGCCTGAGCGAGCAGCCGCCGCGCCTGGGGAGCGGGTCCTGCCGGCGCGCTCGAGGACGTGGATGGCGAGGCGCGCGCGGCCCAGCTGGCCTCCTCGTCCGCGTCACGCAGGGGGCTGCGCGAGGTCCGCCAGATAGCCCGGGCTGCGTCGTAACAGCGTCGCATCGACGGCGTAGCCCTGCGCACGGGCGGCGACCAGGGCGTGGGCGACGTGGACGCTGAGGTAGGGCGAGGGCCTGGAGAGGCGTGAGGTCGGCCAGAAGTCGAAGCCGCCAGCGGGGTCCTGCCCCCGCCCGAGCTGCTCGAGATCGCGCGCGACGATGGCCTCGATCTCAGCGTCGTCCGGCATCCCGCTGCCGCCGAGCGCCGGGACCACGTCGCGCAAGGCCACGATCGCCAGGATCCGCGAAGGACAGCCTCGTTGCCTCGTAGCGGAGGCGCGTCAGCGAGAGGAAGGCGTCAGAGAGCGCCTGGAGCTGGGTGGTGCTCAGCGAGACGGTGAGGCCGCCGGTCTCCGAAAGACATCTACAGGATCCACGGGCTGCGTTATCGCCTCCTCGTGGATGTCCCCATAGGTGGCGAAGGTCTCCGCGCGCCTGGGGGTGTGACCGGCAGGGCCAGGGCGGCCGCGTCAGCCAGCGCGCCAGAGGCGGCGACCGGAAGACGCGCCTCTCCCGGAGCGGGTGGCCTCGAGCGGGAAGCGCAGCTCCACCCCTGTCCTTCGCCGGCACGCTCACCCTCTGGCCCGCCCGCGTCCCGCCGAGCCCCTCGGCGACCAGCCCGACGTCCACCGCCAGCGGCGCGCTGGTGAGGTTCTCCACGAGGACCGGGAGCTCGAGCTGGTCCCCGACGCGCAGGAATCGCGGCGCGCTCGGGCGCACCATCAGCGGGAGCCGCGCGGTGACGTCGGCCTCGCCAGCGCCGAAGGCGCGCGCACCGGAGACCGCGACGACCATGATCCGGTAGCGGGTCAGGTTGTCCGGCAGCGTGAGCGTCAGGCGCGCGCGCCCGCTGGCGTCGGTGTGCTCGGAGGGCGCCCACAGCGCGAGGCTGGAGAGATCTTCACGAACGGCGATCTCCGCGCTGGCGACATCTCGACTGTCTACCGTCCGCTGCGGTCGAGCGGCCTCGGGTGGCGCTCTCTCCGGCTCGAGGCGGTCGCGGCTGGAGCTCATCTGGCCCGAGGTCTGGATGACCCGCAGGTAGCTGCCCCCGTCCCCGGCGACCAGCACCTCCCCTCCCTGGGCCTGCGCGCCTCAGGCTGCGCGCGCGGGTCGGGACTCGAGGGGGGCCTGCAACACATGGTAGCGAAGACGTTGGGTCTGGACCCGGTCCTCGCGCGCCGTATAGAAGGCCGGGAGCGGGTCGGGCAGCGTGTACCCGGCCAGCGCAAGAACGGCCTCGTCCGCGGCGAAGACGAGCTCGGCGCCCGGCACGGGCTGGCCCGCGGCGTCTGTGACCTCGATGTCAGGCCGTCTCGCCGCCGGGAGCCAGCTCGGTGAGCGCCGGCCGCACGCGAACGCCCAGCGTCCGGGCGAGCGGAGGCACCTGGAGGGTCAGCGTGGCCGACGCCTGGGCCGGCGCCGTCCCGTCCCCTCGCGGCCGGGCGCCGACGAGGTCCACCGCCACGGTGAGATCAGGGATGTGCCGCTCGCTGATGGGGATCTCCAGCGTCGCGCTGGTCCCCGTCATCTGGAAGGTGCGCGTCTCCAGGATGTCTCCGGCGCGCAGCGTGAGCACGCCGGACGCGCCGGCGAAGGGCGAGACCACACCAATCCGCGCGGTCTCGCCGGGCTGCCAGCTGCGGCGGTCAGCCAGCGGGGTCAGGCGCTCGACGGCCGTGGACGGGCTCGCGCTGGCGTCCTGCCCGCCCACCCAGACGCGCAGATCGGTACGGCTCTCGCGCCCGTCTTCATCGGCGACGACCGCGCTCACAAGATAGCTTCCACCACGCTCTGGCGTAAAACGAAACCGTTGTGACGCCTCGAGCTGCTCCGTCAACAAGGGCGTCGCGAGCTCCACCCGGCCGCTGCCCGAGCCCACCGCGTCGAGGCGCCGCACGCTCATGGACACCGCCACCCTGGGCAAGGCGAGGCCCGCGTGATCCACCACGAGGGTGTCAATCTCGACGGGTGAGCCCGCCTGAACGAAGGTCTGGACGGCCCGCATCCCGACGTAGCGAGCGGAGGGATGGATCAGCGTCGCGCGCGAGAGGCGGAGGATCTGTCCGCTCAGGTCGGTCACCGTGGCCGAGGCGACCAGGGACATCGGCTGGCGAACACCCTGTTGAGGCAGTCGGACGCCGACGCGATGCCTCCCCTCGGCGTCGGTCGTGGCGGTGAGCAGCGCGGAGTCGCTGGTGCGCTCCCCGGGCGGCGTGTACTCCCACCACGGCGCCCAGGTGCCAAAGCTGTAGTCCGAGCGGCCGGGAGGGACGAAGCGGGCGGCCCGCGTGTGGACCTCCCAGGCGACGGTCGCCGCCTGCAAAGCCCCGCCCGCGTAGGTGCGCGCGTCGAGCGAGAAGACGGGGAGCCTCGCCGGGAGCGTCAGGTCCGAGGCGGAGATGGCCGCCTCGAACTCTGGCTTTCGAAACGCCTCCACCTGGAGCGTGTGGCTGGCGGTGAAGTCCTCCTCCCCCGGGACCCACAGGGAGATCGCGACGCGCCCCAGGGCCGTCGCCTCGGGCAAGGGCAGATCGAAGCCGAAGCCGCCGAGCGCGGAGAGGGTCGCCCCGCCCTCCGCGATCACCGCCCCCCCAGGCGCCGTCGCCTTCCAGCGGAGCTCGGGTACACCCCTGAGGAGCTGCAGATCCTCCCCCCAGGGCAGGCGGCGAACCCAGCCTCGCAGGTGCGCGATCTCTCCCGGTCGGTAGAGCTTCTGGCTGTCGAAGATGTACCAGCGCTGCTGCTGTAGCTGCGCGCGGGAGATCCACCCCTCGTCCGAGTACCCCTCGGGCTCGGCGGGCAGGACAACGACGTCGTCGCCCTTGCGGGCGACCAGGCCCTGAACGGGGAGGCTGCCCAGCTTCAGGACGCCGAGCCCATCGGGGCCTGTGGTGGCCTCCGGGCCGCGCAGGGTGGTGTAGCTCAGCGTCACCCCCGCGAGCGGGCTGCCGTCGCGCAGATCCGTGGCGGAGGCGGTGAGCTCATCGTGATCGACGAAGGCGGTCAGGCCGATCTGCGTGCGCTGCACCCAGCCGATCCAGCTCAGCCGCGCGTCGTGGTCGCGGGGCGTGGGGTAGGGCTTGACCTCGACGATGAGCTGACCGAGCCCCTTGGGAAGCCAGGGGGAGAGGTCGATCGCGGTCTGCGCGACGTGCTCGAGATCGCCTTCGACCGGGACGATCACGCTGGCGAGGCGCTCGCCGGGGGTCAGCGGGGCTCGCGGGTGCGGCCCAGATCGCGCAGGAATCGGCGCCAGAGGTCCCAGTCCCTCGGGCTGCGCCCGCCAGACCGTCACGCGCAGCGAAGGGTGGCGCACGGAGCTGAAGCGGAGCTCGGGGGGCTCGGCAGGGTCGAGCACGACGAAGCGGCGGCGAGGGAGCTCGAGGCCGAACCCGACCCCGTCCATCCGCGCCACGAGCGTGCGCGTGGTCCCGGTCTCCTGCCCGTAGATGTCGCGGACGCCGGGCAGGACCGTGACGGTGTAGCGCTCCTCGGGCGCCCAGGCCCCGTCGAGGACGACGCCCCAGGGCTCGAGGCTGGCCTCCAGGCCGGCGACCGGGGGATCGACGACGATCTTCGAGAGGTCGAGCGTCTCCGGGTCCAGCGGGTTGCTGAACGCGATGAGCAGCGGGTCTTCGGGTTGGCAGCGGCGATCCCGCCCGCAGCGCACCTCGAGGGCGACCGGCGCCCCGTGCGTGCGCAGCTCCGAACGTTGGGCCTCGGACGTGGTGAGCGGCCCCTCGGCCGAGGGCGCGCCCGCCTCCAGGGTGAGCTCCCAGCGGGTGTCGAGGGCCAGCGGAGCCACCGGCAGCAGCGCGACGATGCGGGCGGGAGGGACGCGGGCGAGGCCCCTCAGTGCCGCTTCAGGTCCGGGTCCTTCGCGGTGGCGGCGGCGACCTCGTCCGCGGTGGCCACGCGCGTCCCCACCCGCTGCAGGCCGCTGGTGAGCGCGACAAGGCGGGCGATTGCCACCGGATCGACGCGCTGATCGAAGCGCAGGACCAGCAGGGGCAGCGCGCGCTGGCGTTCTCCGGCGTCCCCCCGTACGGCCGGGTCATCCTTGGGCCAGACCGAGCTCAGGCTGGGCGGCGGCGTCTCGAAGGTCCAGCGCTCGGCCTCAGGCAGCCCCTCGCCGCTCGCCGCGCGCGTCCCGGCGGGGACCTCCACGGTGAAGCGGGTGGCCATGGGCAGCGGCGCGTCGGCGACCAGCTCGGCGGTCTTCGTGCCCAGCCATCGCAGGCTGGCTGGGACCGCAGGCTCCAGCCGGAGCGGGACCTGGCGGCTGGCGGCCTCCTGGCTGCCCAGCGCGACCATCTCCTGGGAGAAGCTGACGGAGACGCGATCCGTGCGGGCCACCGCGCCCTCCGGTGAACGTCGGACGACGCGCGGCGGGCCGGTCATCGTCGGGGGAGCCGGCAGGGGATCGACGACGGCGGCGAGGACCTTCAGCGCGGTCTGCCCAGCGCGCGGCGGCGGGGTAGGGCCCTCCCGCAGGACGAAGGTGGCGGGCTCCACGGGAGGCTCCAGCGCGGGAACACGCGCCAGCAAGGCCTGGAGATCGGCCTCAGGGAGCGGCGAGGCCGGGGCCAGCGCGGCGCGATCCGCCGCGGGCTGGGACGACGCGACCTCATAGAGCTCCAGCGTCAGCGGGCTCCCAGCCTGGCGCGGCGCGCTCGGACGAGCGGCGGAGGCCGGCGTCGCGCGCGTCAGGCTCGGGCGCAGCGCCCGTGGGGCCGCCACGCAGGCAGCCGAGGAGGAGGACGAGGAGGAGGACGAGGGAGGGGGTCACGATGGCCCTTCTGCCGACCCCGAGCGACCGCGACGTGGCGCGCGGTCCTCCCTCCGGGATCGGCACGGCGTCGATCCTATGCCAACCTGAGATGCGGCCCGTCGGAGCGGCCGCATTTGGTACCACTGAAACAATTGGCGAGGCTCGCGTCTACGCTACAGCTCGACCACCCTGTACCCGGCCTCTTTGCCCTTCGCCGCCTTCCCCGCCGGGCTCTCCAGCTTGAGCACGCCGCGGGGGCAGACGTGGGCGCACATGCCGCAGCCCACGCAGGAGGCGCGGGTGAAGCTCAGGTTCTGCTGCGCGTAGGCCCGCACGTCGATTCCCATCTCGCAGTAGGCGGAGCAGTTGCCGCAGGAGATGCACATGTCTTTTTTGACGGTGATGCGGAAGCGGCCAAAACCCTGGATGAGGCCGAGCAGGGCCGCCATCGGGCAGAAGTAGCGGCACCAGGAGCGTGGACCGAGCAGCGCGGTAGAGCCCGGTGCCGACGACGCCCGCGAGGATGGAGCCGACGAAGAAGCCGTACCAGCCCTGCAAGGCGAAGGCGAAGCTGGCGAAGCGGGGGAAGCGGTCGCCGACGGCCCAGTTCACGTTGATGATCACGGTGGCGAGGACCGCCAGCGCCAGCACGCTGTAGACGGCGTGGCGCTCGAAGCGCCAGGCGCGCTCGGACTTGCTGGTCAGGTGGCGCCAGGGATCGCCAAAGGTGTTGGCCAGCCCGCCGCAGCCGCAGATCCAGCTACAGTAGAACCGTTTGCCGTAGCGCAGGGCCAGCAGCGGGAAAAGCACCAGCGAGCCGATCACGCTGTAGACCACAATCAAGAATGGATAATTGAGGATGTTGCTCAGGTAGAGGTAGTCGATCTTCAGCGGCCAGAGATAGGTGAAGTAGAAGTCCTTGCCCTGAAAGACCATCATGAAGAAGGGCAGCAGGAAGGCCAGCAGGACCTGCACGCCGACGTTCACGGCGATGCGCACCTGGTTGTAGCGGCTGTTTCCGTGCTTGCGAAGGTAGTAGACCCCGCCGCCGACCATGGCCAGACAGTAGACCAGCCCGTACAGGTACCACTTGCTGCGCAGCCCCAGCGCCTCGGCCCAGGGCTGGAAGAGCTCCGTAAAATAGAGCAGCAGATAGGCCGAGATCAACAGGCCGGCGACCAGCCAGGCGCTCAGCCCGCGCGCCCGCCAGCCCTCCCGCCAGGTGCTCATCAGGCCGTTCTGTCCTTGCAGGTTCATCCTCGCTCCTTCGGCAGCGTGAGCGGCGGACGAGCTCGGTGTCGAAGGCGGCCTGCCCGAGGCGCTCCAGCACCCAGGGGAGCGCGCGCCCCTCCTCGATCCAGCGGGCGATGACGGCGTGATCCCAGCGGCGGCCGAGAGCGTTGAAGCCGACGACGCGACCGTCCACCGAGACGATGCGCGTGGCGCTGCGCACGCTCCCCCGCTCCTCGTGGCGCCAGATCTGCTCGTTGGCGAGGTTCTGGTCTGACCAGGCCGACGGTGGTGTACTCGAGATCGAACTTGGCGGAATTCCCGGAGTGCCGCGGCGGTAGCGCGTCCTCGCCCACCAGCCGGGCGCCGGCCACGCGACCCTGATCGCGGCTCGTGTACCAGAGCGGCTCCGGGCGCTGGCGGCCGTCGGCCCAGGGCACGCTGGCGCAGTCCCCCGCCGCGAGCACGTTCGGAGCGCTGGTCTGGAGGCGCTCGTCCACGAGGATCCCGCCGTCGCGATCGCGATCGACGGCGCTGCCCTCGAGCCAGCCGGTGTTGGGCGCGACGCCGATGGCGACGACGGCGAGATCGCGAAATCCACCCTGGGTGGTGCGGATCGCCGCCACCGCCCCGTCGCGGCCGGCCTCGAAGTGGGCGACCTCCGTGTCCAGGTGGACCTCGACCCCGTGCGCGCGCAGGTGCTCCGCCACCCAGGCGGCCTCCGGCGCGTCCAGCCCAGGCGGGCCAGAACCACTCCTGCTTGATGAGGAAGCGCGGCCGCAGCCCGGCGGCCAGCAGGGTCTCCACCACCTCACACCTGATGAGGCCGCCGCCGATCACGACCGGGTGCTGGGGTCGGCGGCCTCGCACGGCGCGGGCTGGGAGCCGCGGCCAGGGGGGGAGCCCGCGTCCGAGCTGGCACGGTGGGCGTCCGGGTTCGGCGGCTGCCCTCCCCTCCCCGGCCCGCCGTGCAGCTCGGTCTCCAGCCAGGAGAGGTCCTGCAAGGTGACGAAGTGGCCGATCCCGGGCAGCGAGCCGCCCTCCCAGGGCGCCGGTCGGGGGCGGAGCCGCAGGCCAGGAGCAGGCGATCAGGGGAGGGGCGCGAGGTCGCCGCCCAGCAGGAGGCGCCGCGCCGCCACGTCCACCCCGACGGCGCGGGCTCGGACGCGCGTCAGCCGGTGTTTTTCGTAGAGATCGCGCGGGCGGGGCTCGATGTCTCGCGGGGAGAGCTGGCCGGAGAGCACGTACATCAGCGCCGTGCGCGAGAAGAAGTGATCCGACTCTTCCGACACCAGCGTGATGCCGACGCGCGGGTCGCGGGCTCGCGCCGCCAGCGCCGCCTCGATCCCCGCCACGCCGTTGCCTACGATGACCAGCATCCCCGCGCCTCCGGGCGGCAGGATACACCGGCGGGATGCGATCCTGGACGCTGGATCAGCGGGGCTGCCGCTGCGAGTGCTGGAGCTCTCCGACGAGGGCGCCGACGGGCTGCCCATCGTCTGCCTGCACGGGTGGCTGGATCAGGCGGCGGCCTGGGCCCCGGTCGCGGCGGGGCGGGCGGGGCGCTGGGTGGCGCTCGACCAGCGGGGGGCACGGCGGCAGCGGCCACGTCGGGGCGGGAGGCTACTACCACTTCCCGGATTATGTCGGCGATCTCGATGCCCTGGTCGCCAGACTGGGCGGGCGGGTGCGGCTGGTGGGACACTCCATGGGCGGCACCGTCGCCTGCATGTTCGCCGGCGCGCGACCGGAGGCCGTGGAGCGCCCGGTCGTGGTCGAGGGTCTCGGCGCGCTGGAGGCCAGCGATCCCAGCTACCTCTCCCGCATGCGCCAGCACCTGGACGCCCTGCGCTCCCCGCCCGCGCCCTGCGCCTGGAGAGCCTGCAGAGCGCCGCCGACAAGCTGCTGCGCCCGCAACCCCGGGCTCGCCGCTGAGCAGGCCGCGCTCCTCGCGCGGGAGGGCACCCGCGCCGACGCGGAACGGGCTCCGCTGGGCCTTCGATCCCCTCCACCTCACCCGCGCCCCCTACCCCTTCCGCGAGCTCTTCGCGGAGTTCCTGACCGCGATCACCGCGCCCACCCTGCTGATCTGGGCGGAGCAGAGCTGGTACGCGGCCGAGGTGCAGGCGCGACGGGCCAGGATGATCGCCGACGCGACGCAGGCGACGCTTCCGGGCGGCACATGCTCCCCTACACGACGGCGGCGGCGCTGGGGAGGCGATCGCCGACTTCCTGGGAGACCAGAAGGAGAGTCAGAGATCGAGGCCGCCCAGGTCGAGCACCCAGTAGCCGGACTCGATGCTCCCGAGCGCGTCCTCCTCGTACGTGAAGGTCCACGTCAGGGTCGCCGCGCCCGACTCGGCCATGGCGTAGGTCGCCTCGGCCGTCGGGTAAAGGCGTGGTAGGCCTCGACATAGTCCAGGCCAGCCAGCGCCCGTCCCCTCCGACTGGCCGGTGAAGCCCCAGCGGGCCGCGAACGTCTCGCCCATGGTCCAGCTGGCGAGGTCCTCCCAGGCGCACTCGGGCGCGCGCCAGAGTAGAGGGGCGTCTCGCTGGTAGGTGGAGGAGACGTCCAAGGTGAAGTCGCAGTCCTCGCACCGATGGTCTTCCGAGGCGAGCTCGACCTCCACCGCGTAGTAGAGCAGGCAGTCCTAGTCCGGAGGTGCGCTCGCCGACGAGGAAGTAGCTGGTCGGTAGCGCCTCCTCCTCGCAGGCCTCGCCTCGGTTCCCGGGACGTCGTCACAGTCGTAGTCCACGGCGTCGGCGCAGTCCTCGGCGGCGCCAGGGTAGGCGTCGGGATCCGAGTCGTCGCAGTCGTCCCCGCCGGCCTCGGCGGCCTCATGGCCGTCGCCATCAGCGTCGGTCGTGAGCGCCGGGTCGCTGTCCTCGCCGAGCTCCGACTTGTCCTGCGCTCCTCCCGCACAGCCCATGGGCAGGATGAGCATCAACCGCACGATCAAGTGTTCAGCCATAATCGACCTCCTGTTCGCTCCGACGGTACCATGAGCGGCTGGAAATGGGTGCCGGATCGGTCGGGTGTCGGTCGGGTGCCGGACCCAGTCAGGTGCCCGGTTGATCTGATTTTGTTTTCGTATCTTCTCAAGTATTGAATATGATTTTTTTACATCACATCTCTCCCAGTCATAGACGCCCTTGAATCGACTCCTCCCAAGCGGCGCCCGTGGCGAAAAGAGAGGTCGATTGACAACAGACTCGACGATCGCACGGCAATTTACGTTTTTTAAAGTCAGTTAATCTAAAAAACAAAATGAGATCAACCTGACACCTATACCTACTATCAGGCTTGCTCCGAGGTCAGCCCCCCGGCGGTTTGATGAGGCAGCGGCCCACGTTTAGTTCGCGGGTCACCGCCTGGGTGCGCAGATTCGCGGAGATCGATCGGAGGATGCTTCGAAGGAGGAAGCGGGGGCGGCGTCCTGGCGTGGGGACGAGCTGCCGTCGTCCGGAGCGCCGCTGGGGCTGGAGGTCTCTCGGAGGTCTCTCTGAGCGCTTGCGCGGAGAGGGAAAACAGGGAATTGAACCTGTGCTGTGGGAGAGAGAGGAGCTCGGGTGGACCTGATCGTCCACCCGAACTGGTCCGAAGACCTCAAGCCAAGGAGTCGATGTGAAACGAAGAAAGCTCGAACCCCTGGCTCGCTTCCTACGGGACGAGCTAACCGACGATCACTGGGAGCCGCTACCCGATCCGCGAGACGCCCGCGGGGTTCGCTACCGCTGGCTGGGACTTCTGAACATCTTGACGCTGGGGATGCTGGTCAACGCGCAGACGCTTCGCCATGTGGAGCGTCTGACGCGGTATCTGGCCATCCCTTCGGCGTTTGGCCTTCGGGGCAAGCCGTCCGATACCTGCCTGTTCGACACCGTCTGCCGGCTGGTCCCCGAGCAGCTGCGCGCGGTGCTGCGCCGCCACGTGCTGCGGCTGCATCGCAGCAAGCGCATGGAGGTCCTGCCTGAGATTGGGATCTCCCTGGTGGCTATCGATGGCAAGGTGCTGGGAACGGATCGTATGCGGAAGAACCCGTCGTCCACGCGGATGGCCGTGGGGCGGGGAAGGACGGTCGGGCCCAGAAGCGGGTGATGAAGAAGGGCGGCGAGAACTGGAATGTGGCCGACGTGAAGCCAGGCGCGAACGGGGAGGTCTTCCTGGTCAAGGCGCTGCGCGCGGTGCATGTGGGCTCCGCCACCAAGCCCATCCTGGACCAGATGGTGATCCCGGAAGGCCGCGGAGAATCTACGACCGTCCTTGGCTTCTATCGTGACCTCTGCAAGGTCTATGGGCGCATCGTCGAGTGCGTGTCGCTGGACGCCGCCTACTGCACCCAGCGCGTGCTGAACGCCTTCGCGGTGCTCAACGTCGCTTACATCATCGCGCTCAAGGGCAATGCGGGCCACGTCTATCACCGCCTGCGCAAGATCATGGGCGGCGACGGGGAGGCGCCTCCTACCGGTGGCTGGGATCGGGTGACCGATGAGACCCGCAACGGTCGCCAGATCCGTCGAAGTTTCGCCCGGCGTTTTGAGCGCGGCGACTACATGGAAGGCGACTTCCAGCAGGTCTGGCGCCAGCGGACCGTCATCACCCGCAAGGCCACCGGAGAGCTGCTCTCCGTCGATGATCGCCTCTGGATTACCAGCCTGCCCTCCAAGCGGCTCACCGTGGACCAGTCCATGGCCGCCATCCGCGCCCACTGGGGCGTCGAGAATGACGCCAACTGGACCCTCGACGCCCAGTGGGGCGAGGACAGCCGAACCTGGGTTCACAAGGGTGTCGCCCGTGAATCCCTCGGCCTCCTGCGCGCCATGGCCTACAACCTCGTACGCGTCCTTCGACACCGTGTGCTCGACGGGCCCAAGAAGGGCCACCTCTCCTACGACGAGCTCTTCGAGCGCATCCGGCTCGCCCTGGTGACGCCCGCGGTCATACCGGCCGCGGGCGCCACCTGAACCGAGGTCCACCCGGGCTCCTCTCACACCCTCCCACAGCAACACATCGCTATCACCTCTCGGCTCTCCTGATCCGCTGGAGACCTGCGCCATGACCGATATCAGTGGCGACTGATTTGAGTCCGGCGGTGGAAACGGAGCCTACTTCGCGGAGATCCAAGCAGACCTGACCTACTATACCCGACACCTATACCTAAATGCCCCCTACCCCATCTCCAGTCGTGTCGAGGATTGACCGTAGGTCTCGACTCGGGGATATCTTCCCAGATGACGCCCGCTCCTCCCCTCCCTTCCCGAGCGCCGGCCCCACCTCGCCCACCTCGCTGGCCCTGTCTGCGCGGCCGCGCTGCTGCTGCTGGGCGCCTGCGCTCGACCGGCTCCCCGCCCCGCCGATGTCCCCGTGCCCCTGGCGCAGGCGCCCGCCGCCCTGATCGCCGGCACGCACCTGGGGATCGCCTACTCGGGCTACCGCGAGGGCCAGCACCCCGATCAGGGCCAGGGCGCCATCTACCCTTCTGACGCCGAGATCCGCGAGGATCTCGCCGTGCTGTCGCGCGACGGCTTCCGCCTGATCCGGCTCTATGACGCCGGCGAGCTGTCGCGGCGGGTGCTCGACATCATCGCCTCCGATGATCTGCCCTTCCAGGTCATGCAGGGGGCCTGGCTCCAGGCGGAGGTGAGCAACCACGAGGGCTGCGCCTGGCTCACCGCGCCCATCCCCGAGGAGGCGCTGGCCGCCAAACACCCAGGCCAACCGTGAGGAGGTCGCCCGCGTCATCACCCTGGCCTCGCGCGCATCCCGAGACCATCGTGGCGGTGAACGTCGGCAACGAGGCGCTGGTGAGCTGGGAGACCACATGGTCCGGACCGAGGCGCTGCTGGCCTATGTGCGACAGGTCCAGGACGCCGTGGACCAGCCGGTGAGCACCGCCGACAACTATGTGGTGTGGGCCGAGCAGGGCGCCGCGCTCGGGCCCGTGGTGGATTTTGTGCTGGTCCACACCTACCCTCAATGGGAGGAGAAGACCTCGAGGAGGCGATGCCCTACACCCTGGAGAACCTGGCCCGGGTGCGCGCCCTCCCGACGAGCCCATGGTCATCGGGGAGGCGGGCTGGGCGACGGTCGCCAGCGAGTTCGGCGACCGGGCCAGCGAGGCGTCCCAGGCCCGGTATGTCGCGGACCTGCTGCGCTGGGCGGAGCAGGCCAACGTCACCACCTTCGTCTTCGAGGCCTTCGACGAGCCCTGGAAGGGGGACCCGAGCGACCCGCTCGGCGCCGAGAAGCACTTGCTGGGGGCTCTACACGGTCGACCGCCAGCCCAAAACGTTCATGCGGTCTCCGCTCCCGTCCCTCGGCGGGCCTCGAGGGTCTTCCGCACCTCGCGGGCGGACTCCTCCGTGACCCCGTAGGTCATGACGGCCCAGATCGCCAGGGGCAGAGGCGGCGATCGTGGGACGATGGCGTCGCTGATCCGCATCAGCGTGATGGCAGTCTCGGACTGCTGCCCCGCCAGCTCGACGTCGAATCCCGTGAGGTTGAGCAGCACCCCGCCTCCCGCCAGCGCGACGGCCTGCCCAGCTTGACGACCCACCAGAAGATCGAGCCGTACATGCCCCCTCGCCGCTGGCGCGTCTCCAGCTCGTCGAGATCGACGACGTCGGCGATCGTGGACGGCATGAGCGTGAACAGCCCGCCCAGCCCGAACGCCATCAGCGGCGCGGGGAGCAGGATCAGCCAGGGCGCGCCGGGATCGTAGGCGAACCACTTCAGGCCGTAGCCCACCATCGAGATGGCGGTGGACACGACGAAGGCCCCCGCGTTTGCCGAGGGCGCGTGCCCAGCCGGGTGACCAGGAAGATCAGCGGCGAAGGTGGAGGCCGCGCCAAGGGTGCCGCCAGCCGGCGTACTCGGCGCTGGGGCTATCTGGTCGCCGCCGAAGACATAATAGATGATTACATAGAATTGAAACGAAGAGATCAGGATGAACCCGTTGAACACCAGGAACGTCGCCGCGCAGAGCTTGAGGAAGGGCCGGCTGGAGAGCGTGGTCTTGAACCCGTGCCAGAAGTCGAGCACGTTGGCGCGCAGGCCGGACGTGACGTCCTGCTCGACGGGGGCGTAAGCCAGCGCTCGCGCAGCAGCAGGGCGGGCAGCACGCCGAAGGCCGCCGCGACGATACCGATG
>JADJQU010000030.1 GCA_016712565.1 Planctomycetota bacterium
GGCACCTGGGCCTCGATGCGCTCGCGCATGCCGGGCTCGGGCCAAAGTCGCTCGGAGGCTCCTTCGGTGTGGAACGGCCCCGGGGCGATGGCGTTGACGCGGATCCCGAAGCGCGCCCATTCGACCGCAAACGTGCGCGTCATGGCCAAGACACCGGCCTTGGCGCTGGCCGAGTGCACGACGCCGGGCATGCCGGTCCAGGCGTAGGTGGCGACCACGTTGAGGATCTGGCCGCCGCCCTTCTCGATCATCGTGCGGCCCACGTAGCGCGAGCAGTAGAAGGTGCCGTCGAGCACGATGCCCAGCACGCTGCGCCAGGCCCGGGCGGACAGGCGTTCGGCGGGGCATAGGAAATTGCCCGCGGCGTTGTTCACGAGCATGTCGATGCGGCCGTGACGCGCGGCGAGTTCCAGGGCCGCGCGCTCCACCGCGACCGGTTCGCGCACGTCCAGGGGCAGGGCCTCCATGGACCAGCCCCGGGCGTTGGCTTCCGCGAGCACGCCCCCATGGTGCGCCGGATTGCGCGAGGCCACGATCACCCGGGCCCCCAGGGCCGCCAGGGCCCGCGAGATCTCCAACCCCAGACCCGTGCCGCCGCCGGTCACCAGGGCCACCTTGCCGGAGAAGGTGCCCGCGGGGAGCCAGCGCGCTCCGGCGGGCAGGTCGGTCTCTTGCATGACGCCAGCGTGACCGACGCCGAGCGAGCGATCAATACTCGCGCGTGTCGGAGTCGGGATGCTGGGCCCAGCCGCGTTCGAAGGCCTTTTGCAGGGCCTTGGCACCCTCCGCCTCGGGAGTCCGCGGTGCCTTCGGCGGTTCGGCGGGGTCGCTCTGGCCGGGCTCGCCGGGTTCCCCCGGCTCGGGCGGCTCCGTTGGCTTGGGCGGCTCCGGCGGCTGGTCGGGAGTCGCCGGTTCCGGCCAGGGTGCCTGCTCGTGCTCGCCGTGACCCGTGTGCCGCTCGATGCGGTCGGCGATCTCGTCCCATTCGACGTTGCCCAGCTCGCGGCCCACGAACGCCAATCCGGCGAACACCGCGAAGGCGATCAGGCCGGTGAGGGCGAGTCCCCCGAGGAAGCACGCCAGGAGGCAGCCTCCCGCGGCGCCCAGGGGCGCTTCGCGCCCGCGGGCCGCCAGGCGGTAGGCCACGATGCCCAGAATCGCGAGCAGGAACAGAAAGGCGCCGAAGAGCGCGAGAGCAATGACGATGGCGGGTTCCATGGCGGCCTCGGGGGAAGGGAGTCGGGTGGCGCCCCTTGCGTTCGGCGGCCCATTCTATTCGGGGGCCTGGGTCGCCAGGCCGGCGGCGCGGGGCCCGCGGCTCTCGAGGCGGCCGCGGCAGTGGGGCCGGCTCCCCGGGGGCCCTGGCCCCGGGGGGGCCGCCGGGGCCACGCGGGAGGTCGAATCTCCGGGCCCCGGGCCCCCCGCGCGAGCGCGCGGAAGGATGGTCCGCGGCGGCACGATGGACGCCGCTCGCGGCTGGTAGATTGTCGCGCCCATGCAAACGCTCGAAAGCCTCGTTCTCGGCCGCCCCGTCAGCGGAACCGCCGCCCCCGTCCAGCTGTTCAATCCGTCCACCGAGGAGGCCGTGGCCGAGATTCGCTCCGGCGGAATCGACTTCGGCGCCGTGCTCGCCTACGCGCGCGGATCCGGCGGTCCGGCCCTGCGGGCCCTTTCATTCGCCGAGCGCGGCGCCCTGCTGAAGGCCCTTTCGGCGGCGATCCACGCCGAGCGCGAGAACCTGATCGAACTCTCGATCCTGAACGCGGGCACGCCCCGGGGCGACGCCAAGTTCGACATCGACGGCGCCACCGGGACCCTGGCCTACTACGCTGCCCTGGGGGAGTCCCTGGGCGATCGGCGGGTTCTCGCCGACGGTGACGGCGCCCAACTGGGGCGCACGGCGCGCTTCTGGGGCCAGCACGTGCTGGTGCCGCGCCACGGCGCCGCCGTGCACATCAATGCGTTCAACTTCCCTGCCTGGAACATGATGGAGAAGGCGGCCTGCGCGCTGCTCGCCGGCGTTCCCGTGGTGGAGAAGCCCGGCACGTCCACGGCCCTGCTCGCGGCCCGCATCGCGCGCATCGTCCACGACAGCGGGCTCCTGCCCGCCGGCGCCTGGCAGTTCATCGCCGGCTCGGTGGGGGACCTGTTCGACCACCTCGGCGCCCAGGACGCCATCGCCTTCACCGGCAGTTCGCGCACCGCGGCCGTGGTGCGGGGACATCGCAACGTCGTGGCGAAGAACGTGCGCGTGAACCTGGAGGCGGACTCGCTCAACGCGGCCGTGCTGGCCCCTGACGTGGAGTCCTCCAGCGAGACCTACGCGCTGTTCCTTTCCAACGTGGCCCTGGACATGACCCAGAAGTCGGGACAGAAATGCACCGCCGTGCGGCGCATCCTGGTGCCCAAGGAGCGTGTGGCGGAGGTGCGCGCGGACCTCGTCGCCGCCCTGGGCAAGGTCAAGCTCGGGGATCCCGCGGCAGCCGACACGCGCATGGGCCCCCTGGCCTCCAAGGCCCAGTTCGACGACGTGCGCGCCGGCATCGGACGCTTGGCGAGTCACGCGGAAATCGCCTGCGGCGGAAGCCAGCCCGCCCGGGAGCGGGGCTACTTCCTGGCGCCGACGCTCCTGGTGGCCCGCGACGCCCACGGGGAGATTTTCCACGCCGACGAGGTCTTCGGACCGGTGGCGAGCCTGCTTCCCTACTCGGGCTCCGCGGAAGAGGCCGCCGCCCTGGTGGCCCTAGGCGGAGGGGGACTGGTGGCCAGCGCCTACTCCAATTCCAGCGAGTGGGCCGAGCGCATCGTGCTGGACCTGGCACCCTGGCACGGCCGCCTGTGGCTCGGCAGCGACCGCATGGCGGAGCAGTCCCTGCCCCCGGGCATGGTGCTTCCGGCCTCGATCCACGGCGGACCGGGGCGCGCCGGCGGCGGCGAGGAGCTGGGCGGCCTGCGCGGGCTCGCGTTCTACCAGCAGCGCACGGCGCTGCAGGGCTTCAAGAGCCAGGTGGCGGCCTTCGCTCCGCCCGAGGCGGCGGCCGCGCGCTGAACAGCCCCGGCACTCTCGCCGCGAGCGCGGCGGCTAGTCGCGCCGCGGCGGCGGGATTGCGGCACTGGCGGAGGTGCGACCCTCGGGCAGCGGCGCGGACCAGGCACTGCGATTGGCCGTCCACCAGTCCAGCCAGGCGCGCGTGGTTCCCCCGGCGTCGACGCCCGTCAGATTCGCGAGCGAGTTGCGCACCAGGCGCGTCTCGGTCGCGAAGCTCAGCGAGTAGCTGCCCAGGACCCGCGCATCGAGCACCGAGCCCTCGATCAGGGTGTTGATCTGCGGATCGGCGACCGCGGAGAACTGCGCCACCTCCACGTCGAAGTCCTGCACGTAGGCCGTTTGGGTGCCGACGAACAGGTAGCTCGAGGCCGCGGCCGAAGTTCGGCCCGCCTGCACCGCGGAATGGACGTTCCCCAGGTAGGTCATCAAGGGTTCCACCGATTCGCGGTAGCCCATGACTCCCAGGGCCTGAATCGAATTCTCGCGCAACCTGGGATTGGTGGAGCTCAGGGCCCGCAGGGCGGGCGCGGTGACGCTCGGATCACCCACGCTCCGCAGCGCCCGCGCCGCCTCGCTGCGCACTTCGTCCGCGCCGTCGAGCACCGAGCGGTTGATCAACTCGCGCACGTCGTCCACCTGCAGGGCCTTGCCGGGGAACAGTCGCCGCAGGGCGAGCGCCGCCACGGCCCGCAGGCGCGGCGAATGGGAGGCCAGCTGCTGGCGCAGGTCCTTGCGCAGCTCGTCGCTGGTGCCGCCGGCGCCCAGTCGCAGCACCGCCAGTTCGCGCACCGCGGGCGTGGCGTTGGCGGCCACGCGCAGGGTGCCCAGGGTCGGTTCGTCACCGGCCAGGGCCGCGTCGAGCGCCGCGATGCGGAGGCGCGGCGCGAACTCGGCGGTGACGCGCAGTGCCAGGGCATGGTCCGGATCGACGGAGAGCGCGCGATCCAGTTGGCTGAGTCCCTCGGTGGAGAGGCCGCGACGCAGCATCCAATCCCCGAGCGCGGCCCTGCCGGAGGCTTGGGATGCGCGCGGTGAGGCCACGACCTCCTGTTCCAGGCGGCGAGCCTCCGCCATCACGTCCCGTTCCAGGGCCACGCGCACGACGGTCGAGCCGTGCAGGGGAACCCACGGGCCGTTCGGGTCCCGCCCTGCAGCACCTCCCAGGTGTCGCCCACACGCCGGGCGCGCACGCGCAGCACGCGCCGTCGTCGAGGTCAAAGTCTTGCCGCGGCCTCGGTCTCCGCCGCGGTGCCGGCCTCAGGGGTCTGGCCTGCGCTCGCAGGAGCGGGAGCGTCCTGGGCGAGAGCTGGGGTCGAACCCTCGGCCCGCGGCAGCGCCACGGGCGTGAAGAGGCAGAGCACCGCGACCCAGGGGGGCAGATGTCGGATGTGGCTCATGACCTTGCTGACTCCATAGGACGGACTTCCGGCTGGCCCGCGATGGGGGGGCGCCGCCCACGGTACTTCACCAACAACCGAGGGGGGTTACGGGGCGCGGCGGCTCCCGCGGACGATCGATCGGCGTTGCCGTGGGTGTGGGGCCGCCGCGGGCCGCCCCAGGCAGGTCCCCGGGACAAGGTCGCCGTGACGCGGGCCCCGGGACAAGGGCCCTGGGGCAAGGCGAGGCCCCATTCCCTCGCGAGGGCGTGGCGGAAACCCCGCGGGCGCAGGGACAGAGGCTGCCTCCGGCTCGACCACATCGATCCGTCTGCCAGGCAGCCTCAGGACCTGCCCGCGGTGATCCGCTCGGGCCTCAGGTGACCCGCGGCCATCCAGCCAGGGGCCTCCGGGGTGACTTTGACCCGCGCCCGGAGGTTCGCTCGATGGCGAGGTCTTTGCGAGTTTCGTGCCATGGGGCGGCCTTCCCGGGCGAATTCGCCCCATCCTGGGTCAGGATCAGCGGCGGTGCTCCGGCGGTCGCTCGGCCCGGACACCCGCCGTGCCCTCGGGAGTCCAGGCGAGCGGCCAGGCCCCGCAGAAGTGTGAGAGTTGCGTCAGGAAGGCGCTCGGGGAGCTCCAGAAGGCCGATTCCCACGTCCAGGTGCCCGGAGGTGTGCGGTAGCCGCTCACCCCATTGTGCGGGTAGCGCACCTATCCAGCCCCTCGGGCGTGTCCGCTCCAGCAGCCAGGCCAGCCCGCCGGAGTGGTCCGGTCTCGCGCGCAGCAAGGGACGCAGGGCGTCCTGGGCCGGCCGCGGTCGATCCCGGGAGCCGCAATCGAAGATCCAGCCCGGCTCCCCGGGGCCTCGGAAGACGACCGCCGTGCCGTGGCCCACGGCCAAGGCGTGGAGCTCGAAGTCGGCGGGCGCGGCCGACCAGGGCAGGGCCAGCGCCGCGGCGGAGGCCAGGCTCGCGGCCAGGCGGGGGCTCCAGCCGCGGCCAGCGACCCGGGAACGCCCGTGCCGGCGGAGCTTCCGGTCTCAGCCCCGGCCGAGTCCGCCCCACGACCCACCACCCCAACCCCACGGCTCCACAGACGAGCCAGCCCTGACGCTCGGGAAGGAGCATCGGCGTGCCCGGAAGGCTGTCCACGAAGGACATGGCCTCCATCAGGGCCTCTCCGGTGCCCGTGAAGAGCACCTCCAGCGGGGCCCAGGGGGTGAGCAGCATCAGCATGCCGCTGACGAACAGCAGCACGAACAGCGGCGCCAGGAGCGGCGTCGTGAGCACACCCCAGGGGCAGGCCTCTCCGAAGGTCCACCAAATCACCGGGGCCGTGGCGCACACCGCCGACAGGGAGGCCGCGACCCCCGTGATGCCGGCGCGGACCGCGCGGCGCCGCCACGCCGCGAGGCATGCTCGCCAGGGACCGTGGAGCAGCTCCCGTGGGGCGGTCTCCAGATGCACGCCCAGGCTCCGTGTCAGGCACGCCGCCACGGGTCGCGTGCCCAGGATCAGTCCCAGGGTGGCGCCATAGGAGAGTTGCACCGAGACCTCGCACACGGCTCCGGGGTCCAGCCAGCATTCGAAGACCAGCGCCGCGGCCCACAGGGTCAGCGCATCGATCCGACGGCTGACCCCGTTCGGCGCGCGGCCGGACACCGACACGGTGGCCGCCAGGGCCACGGCCACCGCCGCTCGTCGCACCGGGGCACCGCCCCCCGTGAGCGGCGCATAGGCGAGGCACAGGATCACGGAGATCGACATGGTGATCAGCACCGGCACCTGTTGCCGCCGAGGCCAGCGTTTTCGGCGAACTCGCCCGGGGTCGCGAAGGGGCGCACGATCCACAGGGCCATCATGGCCACGTGCCAGCCACTGACGGCCAACACATGGCGCAGTCCGTTGCGCGTGAACAGGTCCGCCACTTCGGGATCGAGGGCCCGGCTGTCCCCCAGGAGGAAGGCCTGGGCCAGGGCGCCCGCCCGGGGATCCGCGAGTTGCGCCGCGCGCCGATCGAGGTGCTCGCGCCAGCGCGAACAGGCCCACAGGCTCCGGCTCGACACCGCGGAGGCGCAGCACCTCGTCGGCCGCAACGGGAATCGGGTGCTCGCTGGGCTCCGGCCACGGGCCGGCGCCCACCGGCGCGCGTTGTGGCGAGACGGTGTCGCGGGCCCGGCCCGTGATCGGCAGGGGACCTCGGGCCGCGAGGGGCGGCGGCGCGCCCCGCAGGATCCGCACGCGCTCGCCGTGGAGGGCCGCGCCGTTCGGCAACTCGAAGCGGCGTGCGCCCGACCCGCCACCGCGCCCCGGTTAGGTGCCGCTGACTTCCGGATTCGCCCGTGCGGCGGACGCTCCACTGTCCTCCAGGCCGTGATCGACGGACTCCCGGTCCGCGATCGGCGGCGAAACGCCACCGCAGGGCTCCGACACAGACGGTCGCGCCAGTGCGCCCGGCCAGCCCTTGCCGGACCGCGGCACTCCCCGACACGCCAACCGGGCAATAAAGAGAGCTCCGGCCAGGCGCCAGGCGATCCATCCGGCTTGCCCGGGATAGCGCAGCCTCTCCCCAGGCCTTGGAACTGCCCCAGCCCCAGGCGCCGGCCGCGGAGCCCGCCGCCAGGGCCGCCGCGACCCAGAGCAGCGGGCGGTTCGGCTGCGCGCCGAAGGCCGACCGTGGACGGGCTCCGGCAGGCCCGAGGGAAGTTGCGGGGCTCACGCTTCCACGACCGGGTCGGGGCCTCGCGGAGCGCGGAAATCCCGGGAATCCAGCGCCCACCAAGGCCTGCGGCATCCCCGGGCCGCGCCCGGGAGGCCCCCAGCCCGCCGCGGGAACTCCCGGTGCGCGACGATTCGCGGCGCCGCGGGGCAGTCACCTGTGCGATGGTAGAATCTTCGCCCCCCATGTCGCCCGCCGCCCCCTCAGGACACGCGCTGTTCCCCGGCACCTTCGATCCGGTGACCCTGGGCCATCTCGACCTCCTGCGGCGGGCCGCGCGCCTCTACGGCCGCCTGACCGTCGCCGTGGCCCACAACGCCACCAAGCAGGAACTCCTGCCCATCGCGGAACGGATCACCCTGCTGCGCGAGGTGACCCGCGACCTCCCCGGCGTCGAGGTGGTGCGGGTGGACGGCCTCGTGGTCCCGCGCCTGCAGGCCCTCGGCGCCCGCGTGATCGTGCGCGGCGTGCGCAGCGGCCGCCGACCTGGAGTACGAGATCAGATGGCGCACAGATCGCGCTCGCCCCCGGGATCGAGACCGTGATCCTGGCCGGCAACGCCGGAGCACTCCCATCTCCAGCACCCTCGTGCGTCAGATCGCGGGGCTGGGAGGCAATCTCGAGTCCTTCGTGCCGCCGCCGATCGCCGCCCGCCTGCGGCCGGGGAAGACCCAGAAGAAGAAGCGCCCATCCCCATGAGCCAACGCCGCACGATCGCCACCGACGGGGCCCCCAAGGCCATCGGTCCCTACAGCCAGGCCGTGGTCGCGGCGGGCCTCGTCCACTGCTCCGGCCAGATTGCGCTGGATCCGCGCACCGGCGAACTGCTCGCGGGTGACGTGCGCGCACAGGCCGAGCGCGTGCTCCGGAACCTGGAGGCCGTGCTCGGAGCCTCGGGCTCGAGCCTGGCCCAGGTCGTCAAATGCAACGTGTTCTCGTGGACATGGCC
>JADJQU010000031.1 GCA_016712565.1 Planctomycetota bacterium
TTCGCGCGTGTCGGAGTCGGGATGCTGGGCCCAGCCGCGCGTTCACGAAGGCCTTTTCGCAGGGCCTTGGCACCTCCGCCTCGAGTCCGCGAAGCCTTTGGCGGTTCGGCGGGGTCGCTCTGGCCGGGCTCGCCGGGTTCCCCGGTTCGGGCGGCTCCGTTGGCTTAGGGCGGCTCCGGCGGCTACGGTCGGGAGTCGCCAAGTCCAGCCAGGTGCCTGCTCGTGCTCGCCGTGACCCGTGTGCCGCTCGATGCGGACAATGGCGATCCCGTCCCATTCGACGTTGACCAGCTCGCGGCCCCGAACGCCAATCCGGCGAACACCGCTGAAGGCGATCAGGCGGGGAGGGCGAGTCCCCGAGGAAGCACGCCAGGAGGCAGCCCCCCGCGGCGCCCAGGGCGCTTCCGCGCGCGGGCCGCCAGGCGGTAGGCCACATGCCCAGAATCGCGAGCAGGAACAGAAAGGCGCCGAAGAGCGCGAGAGCAATGACGATGGCGGGTTCCATGGCGGCCTCGGGGAAGGGGAGTGGGTGGCGCCCCTTGCGTTCGGCGGCCCATCTCTATTCGGGGCCTGGGACGCCAGGCCGGCGGGGGCCTGCGGCTCTGAGGCGGCCGCGGCAGTAGGCCGGCTCCCCGGGGCCGGGGCCCCGGGGGCCGCCGGGGGCACGCGGGAGGTCGAATCTCGGGCCCAGGGCCCCGCGCCAAACGCGCGGAGGATGGTCCGCGGCGGCACGATGGACGCCGCTCGCGGCTGGTAGATTGTCGCGCCCATGCAAACGCTCGAAACGCCCGTTCTCGGCCGCCCCGTCAGCGGAACCGCCGCCCCGTCCAGCTGTTCAATCCGTCCACTGACGAGGCCGTGGCCGAGATTCGCTCCGGCGGAATCGACTCTCGGCGCCGTGCTCGCGCCTACGCGCGCGGATCCGAGGTCCAGCCCTGCGGGCCTTTCATTCGCCGAGCGCGGCGCTTCCTGCTGAAGGCCCTTTCGGCGGCGATCCACGCCGAGCGCGAGAACCTGATCGAACTCTCGATCCTGAACGCGGCACGCCCGGGGCGACGCCAAGTTCGACATCGACGACGCTACCGGGACCCGGCCTACTACGCTGCCCTGGGGAGTCTGGGCGATCGACGATTCTCGCCGACGGTGACGGCGCCCAACTGGGGCGCACGGCGCTTCTGGGGCCAGCACGTGCTGGTGCCGCCACGCGCCGCCGTGCACATCAATGCGTTCAACTTCCCTGCCTGGAACATGATGGAGAAGGCGGCCTGCGCGCTGCTCGCCGGCGTTCCCGTGGTGGAGAAGCCCGGCACGTCCACGGCCCTGCTCGCGGCCCGCATCGCGCGCATCGTCCCGACAGCGGGGCTCCTGCCCGCCCGCGCCTGGCAGTTCATCGCCGGCTCGGTGGGGGGACCTGTTCGACCACCTCGGCGCCCAGGACGCCATCGCCTTCACCGGCAGTTCGCGCACCGCGGCCGTGGTGCGGGGACATCGCAACGTCGTGGCAAAGAACGTGCGTGAACCCCGGAGGCGGACTCGCTCAACGCGGCGTGCTGGCCCCTGACGTGGAGTCCTCCAGCGAGACCCACGCGCTGTTCCTTTCAACGTGCCCTGGACATGACCCAGAAGTCGGGGACAGAAATGCACCGCCGTGCGGCGCATCCTGGAACGGGAGCGTGTGGCGGAGGTGGCGCGGACCTCGTCGCCGCCCTGGGCAAGGTCAAGCTCGGGGATCCCGCGGCAGCCGACACGCGCATGGGCCCCCTGGCCTCCAAGGCCCAGTTCGACGACGTGCGCGCCGGCATCGGACGCTTGGCGAGTCACCCGCGGAAATCGCCTGCGGCGGAAGCCAGCCCGCCCGGGAGCGGGGCTACTTCCTGGCGCCGACGCTCCTGGTGGCCCGCGACGCCCACGGGGAGATTTTCCACGCCGACGAGGTCTTCGGACCGGTGGCGAGCCTGCTTCCTACTCTCGGGCTCCGCGGAAGAGGCCGCCGCCCCGGTGGCCCTGGGCGGAGGGGGGACTGGTGGCCAGCGCCTACTCAATTCCAGCGAGTGGGCCGAGCGCATCGTGCTGGACCTGGCTTTCTGGCATGGCCGCCTGTGGCTCGGCAGCGACCGCATGGCGGAGCAGTCCCTGCCCCCGGGCATGGTGCTTCCGGCCTCGATCCACGGCGGCCCGGGGCGCGCCGGCGGCGGCGAGGAGTTGGGCGGTCTGCGCGGGCTCGCGTTCTACCAGCAGCGCACGGCGCTGCAGGGCTTCAAGAGCCAGGTGGCGGCCTTCGCTCCGCCCGAGGCGGCGGCCGCGCGCTGAACAGGCGCGTCTCGGTCGCGAAGCTCAGCGCGTAACAGCCCAGGACCCGCGCATCGAGCACCGAGCCCTCGATCACGGTGTTGATCTGCGGATCGGCGACCCGCGGAGAACTGCGCCACTCCACGTCGAAGTCCTGCACGTAGGCCGTCTGGGTGCCGACGAACAGGTAGCTCGAGGCCGCGGCCGAAGTTCGGCCCGCCTGCACCGCGGAATGGACGTTCCCCAGGTGGTCATCAAGGGTTCCACCGACTCGCGGTACCCATGACCCCAGGGCCTGAATCGAGTTTTCGCGCAACCTGGGGTTGGTGGAGCTCAGGGCCCGCAGGGCGGGCGCGGTGACGCTCGGATCACCCACGCTCCGCAGCGCCCGCGCCGCCTCGCTGCGCACTTCGTCCGCGCCGTCGAGCACCGAGCGGTTGATCAACCTGCGCACGTCGTCCACCTGCAGGGCCTTGCCGGGGAACAGTCGCCGCAGGGCGAGCGCCGCCACAGCCCGCAGGCGCGGCGAGAATGGGAGGCCAGCTGCTGGCGCAGGTCCCGCGCAGCTCGTCGCTGGTGCCGCCGGCGCCCAGTCGCAGCACCGCCAGTTCGCGCACCGCGGGCGTGGCATTGGCGGCCACGCGCAGGGTGCCCAGGGTCGGTTCGTCACCGGCCAGGGCCGCGTCGAGCGCCGCGATGCGGAGCGCGGCGCGAACTCGGCGGTGACGCGCAGTGCCAGGGCATGGTCGGATCGACGGAGAGCGCGCGATCCAGTTGGCTGGAATCCCTCGGTGGAGAGGCCGCGACGGAGCATCCAATCCCCCGAGCGCGGCCCTGCCGGAGGCTCGGGATGCGCGCGGTGAGGCCACGACCTCCTGTTCCAGGCGGCGAGCCTCCTCCATCACGTCCCGTTCCAGGGCCACGCGCACGACGGTCGAGCCGTGCAGGGGAACCCACGGGCCGTTCGGGTCCTTGCCCTGCAGCACCTCCCAGGTGTCGCCCACACGCCGGGCGCGCACGCGCAGCACGCGGCCGTCGTCAAGGGTCAAGAGTCTTGCCGCGGCCTCGGTCTCCACCGCGGTGCCGGCCTCGGGGTCTGGCCTGCGCTCGCAGGAGCGGGAGCGTCCTGGGCGAGAGCTGGGGTCGACCCTCGGCCCGCGGCAAGCCTCCCCGGGCGTGAAGAGGCAGAGCACCGCGACCCAGGGGGGCAGATGTCGGATGTGGCTCATGACCTTGCTGACTCCATAGGACGGACTTCCGGCTGGCCCGCGATGGGGGGGCGCCGCCCACGGTACTTCACCAACAACCGAGGGGGGTTACGGGGCGCGGCGGCTCCCGCGGACGATCGATCGGCGTTGCCGTGGGTGTGGGGCCGCCGCGGGCCGCCCCAGGCAGGTCCCGGGACAAGGTCCCCGTGACGCGGGCCCCGGGACAAGGGCCCTGGGGCAAGGCGAGGCCCCATTCCCTCGCGAGGGCGTGGCGGAAACCCCGCGGGCGCAGGGACAGAGGCTGCCTCCGGCTCGACCACAGTCGATCCGTCTGCCAGGCAGCCTCCAGGACCTGCCCCGCGGTGATCCGCTCGGGCCTCGGGTGACCCCGCGGCCATCCAGCGGGGCCTCCGGGGTGACTTTGACCCGCGCCCGGAGGTTCGCTCGACGGCGCGATCTTTGCGATTTTCGTGCCATTCGGCGGCCGGCCCGGACGTATTCGCCCCATTCAGGGCCAAGGAGCAGCGGCGGTGCTCCGGCGGAGTTCCGGCCGGGGCACCGGCAATGCCCTCGGGAGTCCAGGCGAGGGGGCCTTCACGGGCCGTGAGCTTCCAGGGAATCCGCCGGCGATCCAGCTCCGCCGCGATGCCTGGAGTGGCCGCCGCGCTGACCCAAACCTGGGACGGGGCCGCCGCATCCAGCAGGCCTCCCAGCCTGGGGCCCTGGGAGCCGTGGTGAGGCGCCAGGAGCAGACCTCCGGGCGCGGCGGCCAGGCGCTCCCGAAGGGCCTGGGGCCAGCCTGCGTCCACGGCGTCCCCGCACAGGAGCAGGGCCGTCCCGCGCACCTCCACCAGGAGCGAGCGCGAACCCTCGTTGCCCTCCTCGGCCAGGCCCCGCAGAAGTGTGAGAGTTGCGTCAGGAAGGCGCTCGGGGAGCTCCAGAAGGCCGATTCCACGTCCAGGTGCCCGGAGGTGTGCGGTAGCCGCTCACCCCATTGTGCGGGTAGCGCACCTATCCAGCCCCTCGGGCGTGTCCGCTCCAGCAGCCAGGCCAGCCCGCCGGAGTGGTCCCGGTCTCCATGGGAGAGCACCACCACCGGCCGGTCCAGCTCCCAGGCGCGCAGCAAGGGACGCAGGGCGTCCTGGGCCGGCCGCGGTCGATCCCGGGAGCCGCAATCGAAGATCCAGCCCGGCTCCCCGGGGCCTCGGAAGACGACCGCCGTGCCGTGGCCCACGCCAAGGCGTGGAGCTCGAAGTCGGCGGGCGCGGCCGACCAAGGCAGGGCCAGCGCCGCGGCGGAGGCCAGGCTCGCGGCCCGGGGCAGGGCTCCCAGCCGCGGCCAGCGACCCGGAACGTCCGTAGAGGCGGAGCTTCCGGTCTCCAGCCCCGGCCGAGTCCGCCCCACGACCCACCACCCCAACCCCACGGCTCCACAGACGAGCCAGCCCGGACGCTCGGGAAGGAGCATCGGCGTGCCCGGAAGGCTGTCCACGAAGGACATGGCCTCCATCAGGGCCCTCCGGTGCCCGTGAAGAGCCTTCCAGCGGGGGCCAGGGGTGAGCAGCATCAGCATGCCGCTGCCGAACAGCAGCACGAACAGCGGCGCCAGGAGCGGCGTCGTGAGCACACCCCAGGGGCAGGCCTCTCCGAAGGTCCACCAAATCACCGGGGCCGTGGCGCACACCGCCGACAGGGAGGCCGCGACCCCCGTGATGCCGGCGCGGACCGCGCGGCGCCGCCACGCCGCGAGGCATGCTCCGCCAGGACCGTGGAGCAGCTCCCGTGGGGCGGTCTCCAGATGCACGCCCAGGCTCCGTGTCAGGCACGCCGCCACGGGTCGCGTGCCCAGGATCAGTCCCAGGGTGGCGCCATAGGAGAGTTGCACCGAGACCTCGCACACGGCTCCGGGGTCCAGCCAGCATTCGAAGACCAGCGCCGCGGCCCACAGGTCAGCGCATCGATCCGACAGCTGACCCCGTTCAGCGCGCAGCCCACACACCGACAGGGTGGCCGCCAGGGCCACGGCCACCGCCGCTCGTCGCACCGGGGCACCGCCCCCCGTGAGCGGCGCATAGGCGAGGCACAGGATCACGGAGATCGACATGGTGATCCAGCACAGCACCTGTTGCCGCCGCGGCCAGCGCGCCACGAGCACTCGCGCCAGGGTCGCGAAGGGGCGCACGATCCACAGGGCCATCATGGCCACGTGCCAGCCGCGGCAGCCAACACATGGCGCAGTCCGTTGCGCGTGAACAGGTCACCCGCTTCGGATCGAGGCCCGGCTGTCCCCCAGGAGAAGGCCTGGGCCGGGGCGCCCGCCCGGGATCCGCAGTTGCGCCGCGCGCCGATCAGTGCTCGCGCGCCAGCACGCGCCGCGGGCTCCGGCTCGACACCGCCGGGCGCAACACCTCGTCGGCCGCAACGGGGAATCCGGGTGCTCGCTGGGCTCCGGCCGCGGGCCGGCGCCCACCGGCGCGCCGGTTGCCGGCGAGACGGTGCTCGCCGGGCCGGCCCGTGATCGGCAGGGGACCTCGGGCCGCGAGGGGCGGCGGCGCGCCCCGCAGGATCCGCACGCGCTCGCCGTGGAGGGCCGCGCCGTTCGGCAACTCGAAGCGGCGTGCGCCCGACCCCGCCGCCGGCCCCGGTTCCAAGGTGCCGCTGACTTCGGATTCGCCCGTGCGGCGGACGCTCCACTGTCCCTCCCAGGCCGTGATCGACGGACTCCAGTCCGCGATCGGCGGCGAAGCCGCCCGCAGGGCTCCGACACAGACGATCAGCGCCAGTGCGCCCGGCCAGCCCTTGCCGGACCGCGGCACTCCTCCGACGCGCCAGCCGGGGGGCGAAGCAAAGCGCGCTTCGGCCAGGCGCCAGGCGATCCATCCGGCGCACAGGATGGCCGCGGCCTCTCCCCAGGCCTTGGAACTGCCCCAGCCCCAGGCGCCGGCAGCGGAGCCCGCCGCCAGGGCCGCCGCGACCCAGAGCAGGGGGCGGTTCGGCTGCGCGCCGAAAGGCCGACCGTGGACGGGCTCCGGCAGGCGCCGAAGTTAGCGGGGCTCACGCTTCCACGACCGGGTCGGGGCCTCGCGGGCGTATGGAAATCCCAGGGATCAGCGCCCACCAAGGCCTGCGGCATCCCTGGGCCGCGCCCGGGAGGCCCCCAGCCCGCCGCGGGAACTCCCGGTGCGCGACGATTCGCGGCGCCGCGGGGCAGTCGCACGGTGCATTGGTAGAATCTTCGCCCCCCATGTCGCCCGCCGCCCCCTCAGGACACGCGCTGTTCCCCGGCACCTTCGATCCGGTGACCCTGGGCCATCTCGACCTCCTGCGGCGGGCCGCGCGCCTCTACAACCGCCTGACCGTCACCGTAGCCCACAACGCCACCAAGCAGGAACTCCTGCCCATCGCGGAACGGATCACCCTGCTGCGCGAGGTGACCCGCGACCTCCCCGGCGTCGAGGTGGTGCAGGTGGACGGCCTCGTGGTCCGCGCCTGCGAGGCCCTCGGCGCCCGCGTGATCGTGCGCGGCGTGCGCAGCGCCGCCGACCTGGAGTACGAGATCCAGATGGCGCGCACGAATCACGCGCTCGCCCCAGGGATCGAGACCGTGATCCTGGCCGGCGCGCCGGAGCACTCCCACATCTCCAGCACCCTCGTGCGTCAGATCGCGGGGCTGGGAGGCAATCTCGAGTCCTTCGTGCCGCCGCCGATCGCCGCCCGCCTGCGGCCGGGGAAGACCCAGAAGAAGAAGCGCCCATCCCCCCGAGCCAACGCCGCACGATCGCCACCGACGGGGCCCCAAGGCCATCGGTCCCTACAGCCAGGCCGTGGTCGCGCGGGCCTCGTCCACTGCTCCGGCCGAATTGCGCTGGATCCGCGCACCGGCGAACTGCTCGCGAGGTGACGTGCGCGCACAGGCCGAGCGCGTGCTCCGGAACCTGAGGCCGTGCTCGGAGCCTCGGGCTCGAGCCTGGCCCAGGTCGTCAAATGCAACGTGTTCCTCGTGGACATGGCCGACTTTCCGGCCTTGAACGAGGTCTACGCCCGGTTCTTCTCCGGCCCCAACCCGCCGGCGCGCGCCACGGTTGCCGTGGCCGCCCTACCGCGCGGCGCACGCGTCGAAATCGACTGCGTCGCGCTCGTGCCCTGATTCAACCACCATGGGACTCGCCTGCGGAATCGTCGGACTGCCCAACGTCGGCAAGTCCACCATTTTCAACGCCATCACGGCCGCCGGGGCCGAGAGCGCCAACTACCCCTTCTGCACCATCGAGCCGAACATCGGCGTCGTGGACGTGCCCGATCCGCGGCTGGATGTGATCCACGGCTTCATCGAAACCGACCGCACGGTGCCGGCCAGCCTGAAGATCGTCGACATCGCCGGACTGGTGAAGGGCGCTTCCAAGGGCGAGGGGCTCGGCAACAAGTTCCTCGGCAACGTCAAGGAATGCGATGCCATCCTGCACGTGGTGCGCTGTTTCGAGAAGGGCGACATCATCCACGTGTCGGGCTCGGTGGATCCGGCGCGCGACGTCGAGATCATCGAGCTGGAGTTGGCCCTGGCCGACCTGGAGACGGTGACCCGCGCCGTCGAGCGCGTCTCGAAGAAGGCCCGCGGCGGCGACAAGGAGTCGATCCTGCAGCGCGACGTGTTCGAGAAGGCGCGCTTGCTGCTGGAGGCGGGCACCCAGCTGCGCCTGGCCCCCTGGACCAAGATCGAGCGCGAGGCCCTGGCGCCGTTGTTCCTGATCACGATGAAGCCGGTGCTGTTCGTCGCCAACGTGGCCGACGACGACCTCGAGGGCCAGAGTCCCCTGGTGGACGTGGTGCGGAAGCACGCCGCGGCGAGCGGTGCCGAGATGGTGGCCCTGTGCGGCGACATCGAGGGGGAGCTGATGCGCATGGAGCCCAAGGACCGCGCCTCGTTCCTGGCCGACCTGGGACTTCCCGAACCCGGCCTCAACCGCCTGATTCGCAAGGCCTTCGACCTGCTGGGACTGCAAACCTTCTTCACCGCCGGCAAGATCGAGATCCGCGCCTGGACGATCCACAAGGGCGACACGGGACCGGTGGCCGCGGGCGTGATCCACTCCGACTTCGAGAAGGGCTACGTGCGCGCGGAGATCTACTCCGTGGACGACCTGGTGCAGTTCAAGAGCGAGGCCGCCATCAAGGCCGCCGGCAAGATGCGCTCCGAGGGCCGTGACTACGTGATGCGCGACGGCGACGTGGCGCACTTCCTGATTTCCAAGTAGGGGGGGGAGGGGGCCGCCCCCGGCCCCCCCCCCGGGGCCGGGCCCCCCCCCCCCCGGGCCCCCCGGGGGGGGGGGGCCCCCCCCGGCCGACCTCCGGCCCCACCTGCTCCGGGAGACCCTACGGGGTGCGATCCTGGGGCTTGGACGCCCCGGGGGGCCCCGGGGGCTCCTCTCCCCTCACGGGGGAGCACTCGCCGGACATTCAGGTCCGCATGCCCAGGGCGGGCAGCACCCAGCGCTGGAGCACGAACCAGCTCGCCACCACGGCGACCACCAACAGGATTTGGGACCACATTTTGTTCTTCATCGACCCGCGGACCAGGCTCTCCCCGTAGCACGGGGCACTCCGGGCCACCAGCCCCGATTTCCCAAGTCTCGGCTAAGATGGAGCCGGATCCCCAGGTCGGCGCCGGATTTCGATGAAAGACGAAACCTGGGCCTACCCGGCCCCGTCCTCCGTAGCGCGACTTTCCAGGATCGTGGTTGGGCCGTAACAAAGCCGGGCCACGGCGGATCCTTATGGCGAGTTCGCCTGGGAACTCCTCGCCCAGCATGCACCGGCTCCTGCTTTACACCCTGGTCGTCGTCTTGCTTTGCCTGGCCTGGAGCGCCCGGAGGGACGAAGTCTTGGCCAGCCAGGGGTTCGCTGAACCCCGGGGCGGGGCCGCGGCGGGTTCCGGCGACTCCCTAGAAGCCTCCCCGTCCAGCGCGGCGCAGTACAGCCCGCGGTTCGGGCGCTGGCTCACGGCGGAAGCCCACGCGCGCCTGGAGGCCCGCGTGGAGCCGCGCCCCGACCTGTGGACGGCCCTGGAGCTTGCCGCGGCATCCACCGCCCCCGAGGACCTGGGGGGCCCAGGGGACCTCCGCGGCCTGGTGGGCCCGGGCATGGCGCCGGCCCCGGGGGCAAGCCCCTCCGCCGAATCCGTGCTCGCCGGTGCCGAACAGTGGATCGAGGGCCAGTTCCCCGAAGGGGGCGCGACGGTGGCGGGACAGGACGACCTGAGCCCGGAGGAAGACAGCGAGCTGGCGGCCGCGGCCGGAATGGAGCTGGAGCTGGCCGCCCTGGGGCGACCCGAGTTCGGTTCCCCGGGCCTGGGCACGCTTCCCGGGACGCAGGCGAACCCCCTGGATTCCGAGCGGCCCCTGCCGATCACCCTGGAGGCCCTGGCGCGCATCGAGAGCCTGGATCCCTTCGGCGGGGAGGTCCCCGCCTGGTGCGGCCTCCTGGATCTGGCGCTCTCCCCGCAGGGCCCTGCCGATTCTCGGGGGCCCAGCTTCGATCCGAGGCCCGAGCTCGGCGATGGGGGAACGGCCTGGATCATCGACGAGCGCGGTCGCCTGGTGGCCCGCGTGGATGAACTGCACGGCGTCGGGTTGGAACTGGATCCGAGCTGGCCCTGGGCCGCGCGCCCGCGACGCCTCTACTGGAACCAGTCCGGCCTGGGTCGCCTGCCCTCCCAGCAATTCCGGCTGGTCCTCACGGGCAACGGCCTGGCGCCCAGTTGGACAGGGCGGATCATCTTCCTGCCGTCCTCCCACTCCCGGTCGACGGCGACAGGCCGCTAGGTCCCCGACTCGGGGGATCGGCTCCGGCGCTGCCGAGGGCACGGCCCTCGGCGGGGGGCGGGAGAAAGCACGCGGAGACGTGTTCGCCCCGTCCCACGAGAGGCGGGAGCTCTCGGCGGCAACGCTCCCCCGGGACCTTGTCCCGTTCCAGGCAGCGCGGGTGGAAGGCACAACCGGAGCGAACGTCCACGGCTCCCGCCTTGCTCCCCGCCGTGGCACGGACTTCGTGCGGGGGTTCGATGCGTTGCCGCTCGCGTTCGAGCCTGGGATCGGCGGTGGGCGCCGAGGAGAGCAGCAAGCGCGAATAGGGGTGCCGGGGGGCCCCGAACAGGTCCGCGGTGGGAGCACTCTCGACCACACGGCCGGCGTACAGGACCGACACGCGCGGGCAGAGGTGCCGCACCAGGGCCAGGTCGTGGGAGATGAACAGGTAGGAGAGGCGGAAGCGCTGCTGCAATTCCTGCAGCAGGCCGACCACTTGGGCCTGCACGGACACGTCGAGGGCGCTGGTGGGTTCGTCGAGCACCACGAGCTCCGGCTCCAGGGCCAGGGCCCGCGCCAGGGCGATGCGCTGGCGCTGGCCCCCGGAGAATTCATGGGGGAAGCGCGCCGCCTGGAGGGGCTCGAGTCCCACGGCGTCCAGCAGGGCCAGGGCCCGCAGTTGGCGTTCCCGGCGCGTGAACCGGCGGTGGATCGCGAGGGGTTCGATCACGGATTCCAGGGCGGTGCGCCGCGGATCCAGCGAGGCGAAGGGGTCCTGGTGGAGCATCTGCACGCGGCCCCGGGCCGCCTTGCGGGCCGAGCCGCGCAGAGCGGCGAGATCGACGCCGTCGAGCAGCACCGCGCCCGCCGCGGGCTTCACGAGGCCGACGATGGCGCGCGCCAGCGTGGACTTGCCCGAGCCGGATTCGCCCACCAGACCCAGGGACTGTCCGCGGTCCACGGTCAGCGAACACTCCGACACGGCGTGCAGGACCTGGCGTCCACGACCCAGGAAGCCCCGGGGGCCGCGCGGGAAGGCAACGCTCAGGGAGCGTACTTCGAGCAGCGGCGCGTTCACGGCCGACTCCGCCCGCTGTCCCGGGCTTCTTCCACGCCGGGGCCCCCAGCGGACCGGTCGGCGGCGGTCCCCGGCGTGGCGAGATCGAGGCGCTCGCGCTCGAAGCACGCCGAGCGCCGGCCGCCCACCAGCAGCACGTCGCTGACCGCCCGCGGAACTCCGGAAAGGGGCGGCCGCTGTTTGCGACAGGCCTCCTGGACGAACCCGCAGCGAGGCGCGAAGGCACAGCCCGGTGAAGGGTTCAGCGGATCGGGCGGCGCGCCACCGATGGACTCCAGGCGCCTGCTTGCCGGGCCCCGGAGCCGCGGCACGCTGGCCAGGAGTCCGCGGGTGTAGGGATGCAGCGGGCGATCGAAGAGCTCCTCGGCCAGAGCCACCTCCACCACCCGGCCCGCATACATGACCTGCACCCGATCGGCGATGCGCGCCACCACGCCCAGATCGTGGGAAACGAGCAGGATCGCCGTGCCGTATTGGCGCTGGAGCGTGCGCAGCAGGTCGAGGATCTGGACCTGCACCGTCGCGTCCAGGGCGGTGGTGGGCTCGTCGGCGATCAGCACCTTGGGCTTGCAGATCAGGGCCATGGCGATCATGGCGCGCTGGCGCATGCCCCCCGAAAGCTCGTGGGGGTAGCTGTCCAGTCGCGCCTCGGGGTCGGAAAGGCCCACCTCGCCCAGGGCCTGGGCCGCGCGCACCCTGGCCTCGCGCCGCGAGAGTCCCTCGTGGACCTCCAAGACCTCCGACAACTGGAGTCCCAGGGGCAGCAGCGGGTGGAGCGCACTGCGCGGATCCTGAAAGACCATGGCGATCTCCCGGCCCCGCACGCGGCGCAGGCGTTCGGGTGATGCGGCCAGCAGGTTCTCCCCGCCGAGGAGCACCTCGCCGGTCTCGATCACCCCCGGCGGATCGGGCACGAGGCCCAAGAGCGCCAGGCTGGCCACGGACTTGCCGCTGCCCGATTCGCCCACCAGGGCCACGGTCTCCCCCTGGGCCAGGTCCAGGGAGAACTCGTCCACCGCCTGGACCGGCCCGCGCTCGGTGTCGAAGCGCACCCGCAGGTTGCGGACCTCGAGCACCTTCATCGCAGCACCCCGCGCCCCAGGGCCGCCGGATCGAGGGCCTCGCGCAGCCCGTCGCCCAGGATCGTCAGCGCGAACAGCACCGTCGCCAGGGCCAGGGAGGGGAACACGATCAGCCACCAGTAGACGCGCAGGGGGCTCGCCGCCTCCAGGGCGTCCACGGCGAGCAGGCCCCAACTGACCTGCGGCGGCTCAACCCCAAGGCCCAGGAAGGACAGGAAAGCCTCCGAGAGGATCACCGAGGGAATGGTCAGCGTCAGGAACACCACGACCAGGGAGAGCACGTTGGGCACGATGTGCACGGCCAGGATCCAGCCCATGCTCGCGCCGCCGGCCCGTGCGGCGGAGACGAACTCGGCGTGCTTCAGGGACAGCACCTGCCCGCGCACCACGCGCGCCATCGAGAGCCAGTAGAGCGCGCCGATGGCCAGGAAGAAGACCGACTCCCGCGACAGGCCCGCCAGGGAGTGGGTGGCGCCCACCAGCCCCAGCACGAAGATCACCACGAACGTGAAGGGCAGGGCGTAGAGCCCGTCCACCACGCGCATCATCAGTCGATCCACCCAGCCGCCCGAGAGGGCCGCCACGGCTCCGTAGAGCACGCCGACGATCAGGCTCGTCAGGGTCGCGGCCAGGGCCACGAACAGCGACGTGCGGCTGCCCCAGATCAGGCGCGAAAGCAGGTCGCGCCCCTTGGAGTCCGTGCCGAGGAGCGGCGGCGTCTGCCAGGTTCCGAAGGCCTTCCCCCGCAGCTTCACGAGCTCTCGATCGATGGAAGAGAGGGCCCAGTACTCGCCCTTGAACTTCCCCTGGGCCGCGGGCCATGCGATCTGGGGCCCCACGGGTTCGCCGATGGCGTGCATGACGATGGGGGAGGGCAGCGGCAAAGCGGGCGCCAGCAGGCTCGTGGCTCCCACCAGCGCCAGGAACCAGCAGGCCAGGAAGGCGGCTCGGTTCTGCTTCAGGCGCGCCCAGGCGATGGCCCACAGGCCCTGGGAGCGCCGGCCCGCGAGCTTCTTCAGCACCTGCTCCATGGGCGCCGTGTCCAGGTCCCAGCGCGCCTTTGCCGGTGAACCCATCAGGCTTCCTCCAGGGGAATGCGCGGGTCCAGCAGCGTGTAGCAGATGTCCACCAGCGTGTTCAGGAAGAACACCAGGGCCGTGTAGAGGATCGTCACGCCCATGGCCAGCGTGTAGTCGCGGTTGAGGGCGCTGTTGACGAAGTGCTGGCCGGTGCCGGGGATGAAGAAGATCTTCTCGATCACCAGGCTGCCGGTCAGGATCCCGGCGCTGGCGGGCCCGAGGTAGCTGATCACCGGCAGGATTCCCTGCCGCAGGGCGTGGCGCAGCACCACGATGCGCACGGGCATGCCCTTGGCGATCGCCGTGCGCACGTAGTCCTGGCCCAGGGCCTCGAACATCCCGGCGCGCACCAGCCGCGCGATGGAGGCGGCCACGGGCGCTCCCAGGGCGATGGCAGGCAGGATCGCCTGACTGGGCCTGCCCCAACCCGCCACGGGGAAGATCGGCAGCAAGAACACGAACACGAGGATCAGCACCGACGCCAGCACGAAGCCCGGCAGGGCGACCCCCAGGGTCGAGCCCCAATGGAGCGCCAGGTCGAGCTTGCTTCCGGGTCGCAGGGCGCAGCACAGGCCGGCGCCCACGCCCGCCACCACGGCGAAGACCAGCGCCAGGGCGCCCAACTCCAGGGAGACGGGCAGGGATTGGGCCAGCACCTCGCCCACGCTGAAGTCGCGGTACTTGAGGGACGGCCCCAGGTCGCCCGCCAGCACGCCGCCGAAGGGATCGCTGCCGTCGCCGTCGATCCAACCGCGCGAGCCCAGTTCCAGGGGACCCACGTAGGCCAGGTACTGCTTCCACAGCGGCCAATCCAGGTGGTAGCGCTCGCGCAGGGCCGCCTCGACGCTCGCCGCCGCGCGCCGTTCGCCGCTGAAGGGGCCGCCGGGCGCCGCGCGCATCAGGAAAAACGCCAGCGTGACCACCGCCCAGAGCGTGAGCACGAACCACAGCGCCCGGCGCACCAGAAAGCCCGCCACGTCAGCGGCCCCCGCCCCGTCGAGACCCCTTGGGATACAAACCGGCCTTGGGGCCCCGGGCGGGCACCGACTCCAGGCTGCCGACGCGCAGGCGGCGCTCCTGCCACAACTCGTCGTCGCTCTTCCAGTACCAGAACTTCGGATTCTGCTCGTTGAGCAGGTTGCCGTGGAAGCCCCCCAGCCGGGGGTTGACCACGTTCTGGGCGACGTAGGAGTAGATCGGAATCGCCGGGACTTCCTCGATCAGGATGCGCTCGGCCGCGGCCAGCAGGCGATTGCGCTTCTTCGCGTCGAGCTCGCGCTCGGAGCGCGCGATGAGTTCATCGAAGGCCGCGTTCTTCCAGCCGGTGCGGTTGTTGGGGTTGTCGCTCGTGAAGATCGACAGGAACGAGGACGCATCGGGATAGTCCGCGATCCAGGAGGAGCGCGAGATCTGGTAATCGAGGTGGTTCTGGCTGTCGAGCCAGACCTTCCACTCCTGGTTGGCGAAGCGGATGTCCAGTCCCAGTGCGCTCTTCCAGGTGTCCGCCAGAATCTCGGCGATGTCGCGGTGACTCTCGGCCGTGTTGTAGTGGATCACGAGCGGCGCGCCGAGCGTCTCCGGCGGAAGGCCGGCCGAGGCCAGGAGGCGCCTGGCCCCGGGCAGGTTGGAGAGGTCCTGCATGGGCGAGACGTAGTCGCCCAGGCGGCCCCAGGGCACGAACGACGTGCAGGGCTCCTGGCCGATGCCCAGCAGTTGGTTGCAGACGGCCTCCCGATTCGCGGTCAGGGCCAGGGCCTGGCGCACGCGCACGTTGTCGAGCGGCGGCCGGCTGCAGTTCAGGCGGTAGAAGTACAGCCCCAGGTACGGCGATTCCGTGGGCCGGAAATCCTCGCGGCCCAGGAGCTTGCGCGCGTAGAGCGGAGGCACGCTGCCGTCCAGCCAGTCGCACCCGCCCGTCAGGTACAGGTTGAGCGCCGTGCCCCAGTGCTCCACCGCCAGGGCGTCGATCAGGCCGAAGGCCACCTGGGCCTCGTCCCAGTAGCGCGGGTTCTTGCGCAGCCGGATCCGGTCGTTGATGCGACGCAGCTCGAGCGTGTAGGGCCCATTTGTCACCAGATTCCCGGGAGCCAGCCAGCGGGCGGTCCAGTTCTCCGGGTGAAGCCGGGTGATCTCCTGCAGGCTCCGCGCGTGCACCGGCAGCAGTGCGGTCGAGGCCAGGAGGTGCAGGAAGTAGCTGCGCGGGCTCTCCAATTCGAGCCTGAGCACCAGGGCATTGGGCGTCTTGATGCCCACGCTGTCCCAGTCCCCGCTGCCCCCGTGGAAATCCCTGGCCCCGACCACCGGGAACAGGAAGGAGGCGAAGGGCGAGGCCGTGGTCGGCAGCAGCAGGCGCTGGAAGCTGAAGGCGAAGTCCGAGGCCGTCAGGGGGTCGCCGTTGGACCAGGTCAGGCCGGGTCGCAGTCGAAAGGTCCAGGAGAGGCCGTCCGGGGACACCTCCCAGCTCTCTGCGGCCCCCGGGAGGATCGACAGGTCCAGCGGGTCCCGAATCACCAGCCCCTCGTAGAGGGCCCGCAGGATCCGGCCCTCGGGGATGCTCGAAACCGCGGCCGGGTCGAGGGTACTGACCTCGGAGTTGTTGTTGAAGGTGAAGTCAGCTTCCGGCAACGCGGCCAGTCCGGCCCGGGACAGGGCCCAGCCCAGGCCCGCCAGGAACAGCGCGGCGGGCAGCGTCCACAACCACCGCCGCGCGCGCTTCACCCATTGCATCCATTGCACCGGGGGCATCCTCGCATGCTATCAGCGCGGTCCTGCCCCTCAAGCCGCGCGCGGGGAACTGCGGCCCATCCCGACTTGACGCCCCCCAGCCCCGCCCCTAGGTTCGCTCCCGTGGGAGCCCCGCGCCGCACGCCCGACGGTCTGGTGTCGGCGTGGTGCGCGATCGGATTGCTGTGGGGGAACCTCCAGGCCGTGGCGAGCGAGCCCGCCGCCAGGGGGACCTGGGCCCAGGCCCCGGCCCCGGCCGCGGAACTGCCCGCCCACTCGCCGAGCGCCCCGCGGGGTTCCCCGCCGGCCCCCCAGGAGCGGGGCGGTCCGGGTGGGCAGCGACCGGGCTCTCCGCCGGACCAGTTCCGGCCCGGGTTCGACCCGGCGCGCGACAAACTGCCCTTGGCGGTGGACGGCGGAAGGGTCGTGGTGCACCTGCTCTCCTTCCCGCGCAGCCTGAACTTCATGATCGAGAACTCCTCGGTCACGAGGCGCATGTGGAACGAGCTCCACGAGAGTCTGATCCGGCAGGACTGGGAGAGCTGGGAGTACGTGCCGGTGCTCGCCGAGAGCTTCCGCGTCCTCGACCAGCTCGTCGCCGCGGACGGCGACGTCTCCACCGGCGTCGGAGTGCGGATCGGGGAGTTCCGCGCGGGCCGCGCAGAGGACGGATCCGAGTCGTGGCTCGAGACCGTGAGCGGCGGCGACCGGAAAGCCACGGGCAAGATCCAAAGACAGCCTGGCGAGCGACTGCTGCGCGGCACCGTGTTCGATTTCACCCTTCGCCAGGGCGTCCAGTGGCAGGACGGCGCCGAGTTCGACGCGCGCGACGTCCTGTTCTCGTTCGCCTGCTTCAGGAATCCCCACGTGCGCTGCGGCGAGAAGCGCTTTCAGTTCGACAAGATCGCGCGCGTCGAGTCCGACTCGCCGTTCCACGTGCGTTTCGTGTTCCGCGAGCCGTACTTCCTCGCCCACAACGTGTTCGAGGGGCTGACGATCCTGCCGGCGCACCTGTACGACCTTTCCGACCCGCGCAATCCCGACCACAAGGAAGGCGCGAGCGCCGAGGAGCAGGGCCGTTTCGTCGAGGAGCATCCCGTGAACCGCAAGTGGGTGGGCCTCGGGCCCTACCGCCTGGTCGAGTGGAGCGACACCGCGATCGTGGCGCGGCGTTGGGACGGCTACTGGGACCGCGCGAACGGCGGCCACGTCGACGAGATCGTCTGGCGCAAGATCGCCGACGACGGCGCGGCCATCACGGCCCTCACGGAGGGAGAACTCGACTACTTCGATCGCTTGAGCGGCGAGGACTACTTCGGCGGCCGCACGGACAACGATGCTTTCCGCGAGCGCTTCTACAAGGGCCATTCCTACGGCCCCCAGATCACCTACACGGCCTGGAACACGCGCCGCGCCAAGCTCGCCGACCCGCGCGTGCGCACGGCCCTGGGAATGTGCTTCGACTGGGAGGGCTTCATCCAGAGCTACTACAAGGGGCTTGCCGTGCGCGTCACCGGCGAGCAGTACCTGGACGGGCCGGCCTACGACAAGTCCATCCCACCGCTGCCGTTCGACCTCGAGGGCGCTCGGGCACTGCTCGCCAAGTCCGGCTGGTTGGACCGCAACCAGGACGGCTGGGTGGATCGGGAGGGCGTGAAGCTGTCCATCGAGTTTCTCTACCCCAGCGGCAATCGCACCAGCGAACTCTCCGGCCAGCTGCTGCAGGCCAACCTGAAGCAGGTGGGGGTGGAACTGGTGCTGGTGGCCCGCGAGTGGGGCGCCATGCAGGAGGCGATCCGGGCCCGAAAATTCGACGCGATCTCCATGGGCTGGATCACGCCTCTGGTGGTGGATCCCGAACAGGCCTGGCATTCCAAGTGGTCCGGCCCCGACAGCGCGAACCACTCGGGCCTGGCCGATCCCGAGGTGGATCGACTGATCGAGCAGATCCAGCGCGAGGTGGATCCTGCGCGGCAGAAGGCACTGTTCTCCGAGCTCCAGCGCAGCGTCTACGCGCTCCAGCCCTACCTGTTCGGCGTCAACGTGCCGCGCAAGTTCGCCGTCGCCAAGCGCGTGCGCAACCTGCAGTGCTTCGTGCTGGACCCCGGCTACTCGATCCGCCGCTGGTTCCTGGACGGACCCAGGTAGGCGGACGGTCGGCGGAGGAATGCGCGTGCTGCTCCATTGCGCGAAACGCCTCGGCTGGACGCTCGTCACCCTGTGGCTCGCCACGTGCGTGACCTTCGCCCTGCTGCACTTGGCTCCGGGAACTCCCGCGGCCTCCTCGGTGGGCGAGGGGGAGAGTCTCTCCGCCGCGCGGGACGCGGCCAGCCTGGAGCGCTTTCGCCGCGAGCACCTGCTGGATCGGCCGCTCGCTGTGCAGTACCTCGACTACCTCGGCCCCTTCGACCTGTCGGAGCGGGGGCATCCCTGGTTCGGCGGCAGCGGAGAGCGTCCCTACGGCGGCCTCTTCTGCGGCGACCTGGGCGTGGAGCTCTTGCGGCCCGGCGTGCCCGTGGCGGGCGAGATCGAGAAGCGCCTCGCCGTGACCCTGCCCCTGATGTTCTGCGCGCTCCTGGGCTCCACATGCCGTATGATACCCCTGGGCGTCAGGCGGCGCGGCGCCCCGGGCAGCCGCTGGGACCGCTTCACCGACGACCGGGGGCGTTTTCTCCTGGTGGCCCTGCCGGTGTTCTGGGCCGGCGTGCTGCTGCAGACCCTGCTGGGCGCCCGCGGGCTCGACCTGCTGCCGGTGCTCTGGCCGGCGGGGGAGGCGACCGCGGCCCAGGTGCTCGCCGCCTCGGTGCTGCCGGTGGCCTGCGCGGCCTACGGCATCGCGGCCTACGTTTCGCGCCAGACGCGCGCGGCCATGATCGAGGCCTTGGAATCCGACTGGGTGCGCACGCTGCGGGCTCGGGGCCTCGCCGAGAGCCGCATCGTCTGGCGCCACGCCCTGCGCAACGCGGCAGCTCCCCTGTGCATGCACTTCGGGCAGGTGCTGCCGGCGCTGGCGGCGGGTTCGGTGCTGATCGAGACGATTTTCGACGTGCCGGGCGTCGGCACCTACTTGTACCGGGGCTTGCTCCAGCGCGAGGTGGACATCGTGACCGGCGTCGTGCTCGTGAGCGCGCTGTTCGCGGGCCTGGGCCTCCTGCTCTCGGACTTGCTCCACGGGAGCCTGGACCCGCGGGCGCGGCCATGAGCGGGGCCGGCGAGTGGTCGGGCTCCCCGGGCCCCTGGGCACGCTTCGTCCTGGCCTTTCGCGCCCGGGCCGCGTCCCGCTGGGCCTGGCGCGGACTGCTCCTGGGCCTGGGCCTCGCCGTCTTCGCGCCGCTCCTGGCCAACGAACGGCCCCTGTTCGCGAGCTTCCGGGATCTGCGCGGCCACGAGGCCCAGCGCCGGCTGCTCGTGCCCATCGCGGACCTGGCCGCCCGGGCCGACGCGGAGCGCTCCGCCGAGGACCGACGCGCCCTGGGGGACTGCCTGGAGCAACTGCGGGCCCGGCTCGCCTCGGACGCGGCTCACGGGGCCCACGGGGCCAACGGGAATCGACGTCAGGCCCTGGCGGAAGTGGAGCAGGCGCTCCTGGATCTCGGGGCAGAGCCCGGTGAGTCCCAGGCCCTCGCCCTGCGGCAGGCCGCGGCCCGCGCCGCCTCGAGCCTGCAGCTGGCTCCCTCGGACCTCTCGGCGCTCACCTGGGAGCGTCGTTTCCCCGCCCTGGCGGCCCTGACCTTCCTCGACCTCTGCGCCATGGTCCTGTGGCTCGGCGCGGCGGGCTTCGGTCTCACTGGTCGATGGGGGAGGCGCCGCGGCGTCGCGGGGCGCGTCGCGTTCCTGGTGCTCCTTTCCGTGACGGCGGCGCTGTGCGTGGAACTCACCCTGGGGCGCTCCAACCGGGTTGACGCCGGTTCCTGGAAGGAGCGCCTCGCGGCGGATCCTGAAGCCACGGCGCTCCTCGCGCCGGTGCCCTTCGGCCCCAACGAGCCGGACCTGGCCCTGGGGCTCGCGGCGCCCGGGCTCTTCGGAGCGGAAAGCGGGCCGCACCTGCTCGGCACCGACGCCCTCGGCCGGGATCTCGCGGCCCGGCTGCTCCACGCCGGTCGCACCAGCTTCGCGGTGGCCTTCCTGGCCACGCTGGTGATCGCGGTCCTGGGCACCGGCCTCGGCCTGCTGGCCGGGACCCTGGGGGGCGTCGTGGACTTCGCCGTGCTCAGGGCCGTGGAATTGCTGCAGGCCTTTCCCACTCTGGTGCTGCTCCTGGGAGTGGTGGCCCTGGTGCCCGCCGAGTCGGGGCGCTCGCCGTGGATCGTGCCCCTGGCCATCGGGGCGGCAGGCTGGACCCACGTGGCGCGGCTGGCGCGGGCCGAGAGTCAGCGCGTGTCCCAGGCGGTCTTCGTCCAGGCGGCCGTGGCCGCGGGGTTCACCCGCCGTCGCGTGCTGCTGCGGCACGTGCTGCCCAACTCCCTCGGTCCGGTGTGGATCGCCCTGGCCTTCGTGTTCTCGGCTGGCCTGGTGCTCGAGTCGAGCCTGTCGTTCCTGGGCCTGGGCGTGCCGCCGCCGACGGCCTCCTTCGGCGGTCTGCTCGCCGATGCGCGAGCCAGCCAAGCCTGGTGGCTCGCTCTGCTGCCCGGCCTGTGGCTCTTCGGCGCGATCGTCTCGGTCCACCAGGTGGGCGAGGGCGTGCGTGAGGCCCTCGATCCCCGTGCATCGGCTCCGGGCGCCGGCGAGGCCCCCGTCCCAGGGCAGGCCCCGTGAGCGAGAGCGGCGCAATCGTGCTGCGGGCCCAGGGCGTGGGGGTGAGCTACGGGGCTCTCCACGGGCGGCCCGCTTTCCAGGCCCTCGCCGGCGTGGACCTGGAGCTCGCCCAAGGCGAGTGCCTGGCCGTCGTGGGGGCCTCCGGTTCGGGCAAGAGCACCCTGGCCCACGCGATCCTGGGTCTCGTTCCCTCAGGGAGAGCCTGCGTCCGCGGCCGCCTGTGGATCCAGACCTCCCACGGCCCCCGGGAGCTGGACCTGGGAGACCCGCGGGGGTTCCGCGGCCTGCGGGGCCGCTGGCTGGGCTACGTGCCCCAGGACCTGGAGGCGGGCTTCGATCCCCTGCAGAGCGTCGGGGCCCAGATCGCCGAGGCCCTGGGGGGCCTTTCCACCGACCCGGGGGGCCTCCGGGGCGGCGACCCACGCGCCCGGGTCCTGGAATTGCTCTCCGAAGTCGGTCTCGGGGCTTCCCATGCCGCGTCCCTGCCGGGCCGGCTTTCTGGAGGCGAGCGCCAGCGCGCCGCCCTGGCCGCGGCCCTGGCCCTGGATCCCGCGGTGCTGGTGGCCGACGAGCCCACCAGTGCCCTCGACAGCGTGCGGGCCCAGGAGCTCCTGTCGCTGCTCGATCGCCTGCGCAGGACCCGCCGGGTGGCGCTGCTCTGGATCAGCCACGACCTGCGCCGCGTGGCCGCCTGGGCCGACCGCGTGCTGGTGCTGGACCAGGGCCGCGCGGTCGAAACCGGAAAGGCGACGGAGGTGCTCCGAGAACCCCGGCATGCCGCCACCCGGGAACTGGCCCAGGCCTTCCTGGAGCCCGCCCCGGCGGCACCCCGCGGGGCGGTCGAGCCGCAGGAGCTCCCCCTGGTCCAGGCCAGGGGGCTCGGGCTCGTGCGGCGCCGGGCGGGCTGGTTCGAGGTCCAGCGCAGGTTCGAATTGCAGGGCGTGGACCTGGAGCTCGCCCGCGGCGAGGTCACCGCGCTGATCGGCGAGTCGGGCTCGGGCAAGTCGACCCTGGTGCGCACGCTGCTCGGGCTCGAGCCCGCGACCGCCGGTGAACTGACCGTCGCGTGGGGCAGCGAGCGGATCTCCCTTCGAAGCGCCGGCCGCCGGGAGCTGGCACGGGCCCGGACCCGCCTGGGTTGGATTCCCCAGGAGCCCGGCGGGGCCCTGGATCCCCGGGCCTCGCTCCTCGAATGCACCGAGGAGCCCCTGCTCGCCGCCGGAGTTGGAGCCGCCGCGGCCAGGGCCAGGGCCCAGGCGCTCCTGTCGGATTGCGAAATCGGGGCAGAGCTGTGGGCGCGGCGGGTGCACGAGCTTTCGGGCGGCGAGCGCCAGCGGGGCAATCTGGCCCGCGCCCTGGCCCAGGAGCCCGACGTGCTGCTGCTGGACGAACCCACCGCGAGCCTCGACCCGCCGGTGGCGAAGCGCATGGCGCGGTGGGTGCGCGAGCTGGTGCAGCGCCGAAGGCTCGCCGCCCTGTGGGTCACCCACGACGTGCAACTGGCCCGCGCCCTCGCGTCCCGCGTGGTGGTGCTCGACGGGGGCCGCGTGGTGGAGAGCGGGCCCGCGGAACAGGTGCTCTCGCGGCCCGCGAGCGATGCGGGCCGGCGCCTGGTGGACGCGGCCCGGGCCGCCCGTTGAAAAGGTCCCCCCGGCGGCTTCGGGCGCTCGCGCCCGGCCTCGCCCCGTGACTTCCCCGGCGGGCGGCTAGACCTTGATCCCGTGGTGCTTCTGCAGCACCTCGCGCAGGCCGTCGAAGTTCTCGATCCGGTGGTCGGGCTCCACGCCGCAGGGAGCATGCTTGGAACCGAAGTCGGCCCACACGGCGATCATCCCCAGGCTCTTGGGCGGCGCCACGTCGTGGGCCGGATTGTCGCCCACGTACATCACCTGCCCGGGGGCGAGCCCCAGCTTGCGCAGGGCATGGGCGTAGAGCTTGGGGTTGGGCTTGTTGATGCCCACCTGGTCGGAAATGAAGATCGCCTCGGGGTCCAGGTACTTGACCAGGTCCAGGCGCACGAGCTTCTCCGCCTGCTTCACCTCCAAGCCGTGGGTGATCACCCCCAGGCGCAGGCGCGCGCGCTTCAGGTCCGCGAAGAGCTTCTGCACGCCGGGGAAGGCGCCGAGCTTCCTGAACTTGGTGTCGTGGTAGGCCGCGATGCCGGCGGCCACCACCAGGGCCCGGTTCCTGTGCTCGTAGGCCTGGGGGCCCAGGCGCAAGAGGAGCTTGTCGAAGTGGTGCTCGTAGTTGGAGGAAAACTCGCCGATCACCTCGTCGAGTTCGGCGATCAGATCCTCCACGGGGCCCTTCAGGCCCGCCTTGGTCATGGCCAGGATGGCGTTGCGCCTGGCCAGCTTGGCGAACTCGGTGGTCGCGCAGAGCGTGTCGTCGATGTCGAACAGGATCGCGGAGAGCTGCGCCATGGCGAGGGGAGGCTACGCGAGCCGCGGCCGGGGTGGCAAGGGAGGCGGTGGGGGAGAAGCGCCGCGGGCCGCCCACCCTTTCGGGAAGACGGCCCGCGGCTCGTGTCCTGGGATCCGGCGGTCCGGTTCAGCGCGACTGGCGTTCCAGGCTCTTGAGCGCCTCGTTGACGTCCGTGATGTGGGCGCGGATCAAGATCATCAGGCTCTTGTTCTCCTCGTTGTAGCCCTCATCGCGGAACAACCAGCCCACCAGGGGCACCTTGGCGAGCCAGGGCACCTCGGCGCGGCGCTCGATGTTGCGGATGTTCGACAGGCCGCCCAGCAGGATCGACGCGCCGTCGGCGATGACCGCGGTGGTGAACACGCTCTGGACCTGCAGCTCGGGCAACTGGAACTCGACGGGCGACGTGTTGCCGCCCAGCGTGCTGGAGAAGTTGCGCAGGTTGACGACCTTGGCCACCGTGGGCTGGATTTCCAGCGTCAGGTACTTGCGGTCGTGGTGGATCGTCGGACGCACGTCGAGCACGACGCCTTCCGTCAGGATGTTGATCTGCGGGTCGGCAACCGCCTGGAACTGGGCCACTTCGACGTCGAAGTCCTGGATGTAGGCCTGCTGGTTGACCACCGCGACGTAGGCGCGCTGGGTGTTGTGCACCGAGAGCATCTGGTCGTTGATCAACTGGAAGTCCTGGGACTTCTCGACGGCGCGCAGGATCGCGGACACCTGCAGGTCGTTGAGGAACGTGAGCTGCGTGGTCAGTCCGCCGATCGTCGAGATCGCCTGACCGAGGGAATTGCCGAAGTAGTTCTCCGTGCGCAGCTTGATGTCGCCGTCCCGACCGTCGTCATAGAAGAAACCCGACGACGGCTGGCCGGAGGGGGCGCCGGTGCCGTTGTTGTCCAGGCCCTTCGAGGCGTTGTCCTCCAGGCCGTTGGTCAGGTCGTCCATGTTCTTGAACGGCGCGCCCGGGTTCTCGAGACCGCGGAAGTCGACGCCGATCTCCTGGATCCAGTTCGACCCGACGGTCATGAACTTGGAGTCGATCGCCACCAGCGAGGAGGAGAAGCGGCGCAGGTCGTTGAGGAAGTCGGTGACCTGCTTCTGCACTTCGGGGGTGTGGACCACCATCAGGTAGCCCTCGCCCTCGTCGATGGAGATGCCCTCTTCTTCCCAGGTGCCGGGGGCGACGTTCTCCTGGATCAGGGTCGAGATCTGGCTGATCTCGATCAGGTTCGGCTTCTCGCCGATGCCGCCGAAGGGGCCGCCGCCGTCTTCGTCGGTCATGTCGGACAGGAGGCGCAGCTTGTTGATCCGCGGGCCGAGGAAGTCCGTCAGGCCGAACACCAGGTCGTTGACGTCGTGGTTGACCACGGTCGGGCGGCCGCGGGCCTTGGCCTTGGTGGTCACCAGGATGGCGTCGTGCTTGATGGTCCAAGTGACCGTCTCGCCGGCGAGCCCCGTGACCAGATTCAGCGCGTCCTGGACCGAGATCGCGTTCTGCAGGTTCTGCTTGAACACGGCGCCCGCGGTCGAGGCCTCGTTCTCCGCGGCCGGATCGACCACCAAGGGCAGCCCGGTGATCTGGCGAATCGAGTCGATCACGGCCGAGAGGCTCTCGGTGTCCACCACCAGGCCCGGAATGCGCGTCGTGCGGACCTTCTCCTTGAGCAGCGTTTCGCTCTCGGAGGCGTGCAGCGACTGGTCCAGACCCGGTCGCTTGGCCCGCGTCTCGGTGATGTGCTGCCAGAAGTCGGCGTCCGGAAGCGTGTAGACCTCGCTGTAGGGGATGCGGGCCTCGGCCAGCTCTTCGCGCCAGCGGCGGAACTGCTCGCTCTTGGCGGCGATGTAGTCGGCGCGAACCTGCTCGCGGCCGGCCTTGAACGCGCTGTCGCGCAGTTCGGCGGCCTTCTCGTTGCGCGGGTCCTTGCGCAGGGCCTCCAGGGCGTACTTCTGGGAGACCTCGTAGTCGCCCTTTTCGAAGGCCTGGATCGACTGCTCGACCATGTTGTTGATGATCGCGGCGCGGCGGTCCTTGTCGGCCTGCTCCTGGGCCTTGATCTTGGAGTAGGCCTCGCGCTGGCTGGAAAGCCGTGAGGCCTCTTCCGCCTGGGCCCGGCCGCTCTTGGCCTGGGCCAGGAGGCTTTGGATTTCCTTGTCCGCGCCCTGCCAGTCCACCGTGTACGGCGCCCAGCGGACGTGGTTCTCGGCGATCGACAGCTCGGCGATGGCGCCGTCGTAGTCACCGCGCGCCAGCAGGAGCTTGCCCTTGCGTAGGGCGTCCTCGCCCTCCAGGCGCAGCTGCTGGATGCGGACCTCGTATTGGGCCGTGACGTCGGAGACTTCCTGGCCGATGCCCTGGGGCGACTTGCCGAGCAGGGAGGCGATGGAGGAGAGCTCCTGCTTCGCCCGCAGGCTGTCCGGGTCCAGGTTCAGGGCGGCGGCGGCCTCGGCCTCGGCTTCGGCCAGTCGGCCGCGGGCCTTCAGGTCCACGGCGTTGGCGAGGTGCTGCTCGACCAGCAACTTCTTCTTCTGCTCGGCGAGGGACAACCGTTCGCCCTCCTTGGCGAGGAAGTCCTGGGCGCCGGCCGCCGCGGTACCTTCACTGCCGACGCCTTCCGGCGCGGGCTGGGTTTCGGTGGGCTGGGTCGCTTCCTTGGGCGTGCTGAGGCAGGCGGAAGTGAGGACCAGGGACAGGGGCAAGACGGTTCCGATTTTCATCGGGGCTATTCTCGAAACGAGGTGGGGGTGACGAGGACCTGCGACCCTGGGGGGAGGAACGCAGGCTGTGGGAGGAGGGCGCGGCGAGCCGGGACACCCGCGAACGGCCGGATTCGGGTCAGCGACCCGAGGTACCGGACGGTCGTATCACGGGGGGGGCGTTGGGTGGGCGACTCGCGGGGGGTGGAACGATACCAGCCGCCTCGCGCGGGGGTCAAAGCCGGGTGGCTGAAACTTGGCGCGGGCAGGCCGGAGGGGAGGGGTTCTTGGGAAGAAAGAGCCGGTCGGGTGGGTTCTGCCAGGCGTCCCCGCGGATCCGGGGGCGGCTGTAGGGGGGCACGGGATCCGGAAAGCGCCCGGCGGGGCGGCCAAGGGAGCCCCGGGGGGGCCGAGCAGCTCGGCCACCCCGCGTGAGGTCAATCCTCGTAGGAGCCCTTGAAGGTGATGTCGAGGAATCCGGCCTCGACCGCGGTGTTGAGCACCAGGACCGTGTCGGCGTAGGTGGTCTTGGCCTTGGGGTCGATGGTGGCCGCGCGGTCGGGCTGGGCCTGGTGGAGTTGCTTCAGGCGCGCGGCGAGTTCCTCGACCTTGGTGGTGATCATCGATCCCACCTGGATCTGGACCAGGCGGTCCGGCCCGTAGCGGAAGGGGCGCCCGCTGCCCTCTTCGTAGGGCTCGTTGCGCTCGGAGTGCAACTTGGTGCCTTCCTTGAGCACCTTGACCACGATGTCGACCTTCTCGAGCTTGGCCGTGGTCGGCGTCGTATTCACGCCCACGTCCTTCGGCAGGTAGGCCGTGAGCTTGCCCTCCAGCGTCTTGAACTTGATCGTGCACATGAAAAAGATCATCAACTGGAACACGACGTCGATCATCGGCGTCATGTCGCCCTTGATTTCGTCCTGCGGTGCCGCGTTGCCCATGACCATGGTGATGCTCCTCGCCTAATTCTTGGCTGCGCCCGCAGCCGATTCGTCCGTCTTCGCCGCCAATTCGACCTTCCAGATCTGGATGCCTTGCATGCCGCAGACCTCCATGACCTTCTGGACGTACTTCATCGGCGTCGCCTGGTCGGCGCGGATCAGCAGCGGGTACTTGGGCGCCTGGGGCCCATTGGGCTGATCCTCGAAAATCGGGCCCTTGGGCATCTTGGCCGCCGCGCGGCCCAGGTACTCCTTGAGCTTCTTGTACTTGTCGTCGTTCTTGGGGTCGTAGAGCACCTCGCGCTTCACCACGATCTGACCGTCGGTCAGGATGTTGACGATCGGGCGCTGTTCGTTGGGGTCGGGCTTGTCGGCGACCGCCACCTTGGCCTGGGGCAGGTAGAGCTCCTCGAGCTCCTTCTGGCTCATGTCCGTGATGAGCATGAAGAAGATGATCAACTGGAACACGACGTCGATCATCGGCGTCATGTCCATCTCCGGCGGCTGGTCGTTCGAGTCCTTGGCTAGCTTCATGGGGTTCCCCTGGGCCGGCGCCCGGCGCGGCCAGGAGGTTCTAGCCCCCCGGCCGGCGTCGGTGACCGAACTGGATCAGGACTGGGGCCGGAACTTCTCGAACATGTCCTCGAGGATCGCGCCGACCTCGATGATCGAGCGCACCAGGCGGTTGCGGACGTAGGCGAAGGCGCCCACGACCGGGATGGCGATCATCAGACCCTCGAAGGTCGTCAGCAGCGCCTGGTAAATACCGGTGGCCAGCTCGGAGGGGGCCGGGTTGACCGTGTTGGCGATGGTCTGGAAGGCCACGATCATGCCCTGCACCGTGCCGAACAGGCCGAGCATGGGGGCCAGCGCCGCCACGACCGAGAGCCAGGCCACCTTCTGGTGCAGCTTGATGGCCTCTTCGTTGCCGGCCTCCTGCAGGGCGTGCTCGATCATCGCGTAGTCGTAACCGATCTTGGTGATGCCGGCGGCGCAGACGCGGGCGAAGAAGCTCTTGTCGTTCTCGCAGAGCTCCATGGCCTCCTGGTACTGGCCCTCGTCGAACAGTGACTTGACCTCGTCCACCAGTTCCGGCGGCGCCAGCTTCTCGCGGCGCAGGGTGACGATGTTCTCCAGCACCATCGCCAGGGCGATGATCGACAGCACGCAAATGACCCAGCCGATGAAGCCGGACATCACGATGTAGTCGAACAGCGAGACACTGGGAATCGCGGCCTTCGGGGCCGCGTCCTGAAGCGCCCATGCGGCGGGGGAGGAGATGGCGAGGACCGCGAGCGCTGCGGCAGCGCGCGCGGAGAACTTCGAACCAAGCAGTGCGTTCATCAGCCGGGGCGTCATGGGAGGACTGTGGGATAAGGAGGTGGGGGAACCTGTACTCGATTCGCCGGGGAGATCAGGCCCCGGCGGCGGGACGAGGTGGGGGAGGGGGATTGGGGGGGGCGGCGCAGGATCGGCCCGTGGCTCTAGGGGCCCGGGCCGGTCGTGTTTCGGTACGGGTCTGGTTTCAGAGCTTCTTCAGCATCTCGCGGGCCTTGGGGGCCGCAAGGGTGTCGCCCTGGGATTGAATCACGCCCTCGAGCCAGGCGCGCGCCTGGGGCGTCGCGTCGGGGTCGGCGAGCTTCAGGGTGACATCGGCGAGCCCGACCTGGGCGAGGGCGGCGCGGTCACGGTCCGAGTGCTCCAGGGCGGACACCCGGGCGAACTCCAACTGGGCTTCCCGCAGCTTGCCCCCGGCCAGAAGGGCCTGGGCGAGGCCGTAGCTCGCGGCGTAGCGCAGGGTGTCGGACTGGTCCTTGCCCGTCAGCTTGCCCTGGAAGAAGGTCGTGGCCTGGCGGGCATTGCCGCCGGCAAGCTCCACGAAGCCGGGGCCGGCCAGGGCCTCGTCCTGGAAGCGCCGCAACTGGGCCCGTCCGGGGGCCGCGGCCTCGAGGGCGCCCAGGGCATCCCCGGCGGCCTTCTCCAGGCTGGAGTAGAGCTCCCGTGCCCCGAGGGTGTCCGGGGGTTGGATCTGGCACAGGGCGCGCGCCGCCTGCAGGCCGGCTTCGAAGCACAGCTCGCGCCGGTAGCCCGGCGTGCCCTCGGTGCCCTTCCACTCGGAGTACACGGCCTTGTAGATCTGGGCCGCCTCGGCCGCCTGTCCGGCGAGCCAGCGGGCCCGTGCCTGGAGCATGCGCGCCTCGGGCACGTCACGGTTGGTGGCGTGGTCCGTGAGGAACTTCGTGGCCTCCTCGGCGGCCTCGCCGAAGTGCAGCGGATCGGCCGCGCCCCAGCGCAACAACGATTGAGCCGCCCAGAGTCGCGCGGCAGCCTTGACCACGTCGCGGGCCGAGGCGTCGCCCGCGGCCAGCCGGAACTGGGCGGAGGCCTCACCGAACTGGCTGCGGTTGAAGTACACGCGCCCGTCCTTGAACGACGAGGGAACGTCTCCCCAGGTGATGCGCACCACGAGGCTCGAATCGAACTTCGTGTCCTTTCCCGCCACCTGCACGGTCACCTGGTCGAGGCTGTTGGCGGTGACCACTCCGGCGACCAATTGGGGCGAACCGTCCCGCTTGTTCTTGACCGAGATCTGGTCGCTCTTGCCCGACTTGGCCTGGGCGGCGGGGGCATCAGCACCCCCGGAGGCGTTCGGCCCGGGCAGCGCGATCGCTGAACCCGCGAAGGCCGCGAGCGAGATCACCAGGGCGCCGGGGAGCGCGAGGCGCGCTGCCCGGCTTCCCGGGACCCGGCACGGCGAGGATTCGATGGCATGGACCGCGTTCGTCAGCATGTGGGGCGGAGCATTCTATCTCGGGGGCAGGGGCCGACAACCGGGATCTTCCCGGGTGGGGGCCCTCAGGGGCGTGCGAATCGTGTTCCAGGCTGCCGCGCGGGTCCCTGTTGCCCGGGCGCAGGCTTGGATGCCGGAGTCAGGGGGGAGGGAGCGAGCTGGCGCGGGTTGCCGGCGAGCGGGGGCGCCGGCGGATCGCCGGGTCCCGGGCGGGGCAGGGCGCCCCAGGCCCAACCGGATTCGCGATGGTCAGGGCTCACTGGATCTGCCCGGCGAGCCAGATGAACCTGGCCTTGAGAGCGGCGTCCTGGAGGTTCGGGAAGTTCTCCCCGTCGTACTCGGTCTGCAGCAAGCGCAGCTGGGCCTTGGCATCCGCGGCAATCTTGCCCTCGACCTTGGACCAGAGGTGGATGCAGTAGATCTGGTCGAACTTCAGCTCGAGCCAGGGCGGCGTCCAGGCGCCTTCCTTGTTCTTGACCGTGCCCAGGAGCTTGTCGAAGAGCTCCGCGCTCTTGGCGAAGGCGTCCGCGCCGCCGACGCCCGGAACCACCCTCATGCTCCGCGGACGGCCGTTCTCGTCCAGCACCTGGATCACGTACCCCGACAGAGCGCGAGCGTAGATGACGACCGACTTGAAGCTCGCCTTGTTCTCGTCCACCAGCGGCTTCAGGAGGTCGGCCGCCTCGGCCATCTTCTGCTGCTCGAACATGGCCTGGGCCAGGTCCGGCAGCACGTATTGGCGCACGTCCTCGGCGGTGGCGCCCGTCTCGAACTTGGCCTTGAGCTTGGCGAGCAGGGCTTCCGCCTTGGCCCACTCCTGGAGGTCCATCCAGTGCTGGGACTCGCGCCGCAGGTTGGCGAAGGAGGGGTTGGAGGCGTTCTTGTTGCCCACCTCCAGGTACTGGGCCATCTTGCGCAGGGCTTCCTTGGCCTTGGCTTGGTCCGCGGGCTCCTTCGAGTCCTTGAGCCGCTTGTACTCCGTTTCCAGGGCCGCGTAGATGTCCAGGGCCGCCGTGCCGTTCCACTTCCCGTTGGGGAACTGGGTCAGCATTTTCTCGTAGATCTGGTCCACGGCCTCCTGGTTGCCCAATTTGAACTGGGCCAGGATCACGCGGTACATGGCCGCGTTGGCGAAGCTCTCCTGCTTGGGGAAGCGATCCTCGTAGCCGCCCAGCAGCTCGACCACCTTCTTCCAGTCGCCCTTGCCCGCATCGGCCAGGTTGAACTCGGCCAGGCCCCAGTAGAACACCGCGGTGGCCACCGCCTCGGCGCGCTTGGCTTCCTTAGTGGTTTCCGCGGCGCCCAGGGCGTGCAGCGGGTCCTTCAGGAACTTGTTCAGGTAGTCGTCGAAGATGCGGATCGCGGCGCTGTAGTCGTTCTTGTCGCGACCCAGCTGGTACTCGCAGACGCCCACGTACACCAGGGCCTTCTCATAGCTCGCGGTGTTGTCGGGAACCGCCCGGTAGGCCTCGCGGGCCTTGAGGAAGTCCTTCTCGTTCTCGTAGATCTTCAGGGCCCCCATGTAGAGGACCTCGCCCGCGCCGATCGTGTCGTGCTGCTTGACCGCGGCCTCGGCGGCGGCGAACAGCCCGTCGATCAGGGCGTCGCCCTTGATCTTGCGCTTGAGCGCGTTGGCCGCGTTGTACAGGCCCCGCGAATTGAGCTGGTCGAATTCGGCATCGCCCAGCCAGTTGCTGACGGCCTCCTGGAACACCAGCGCGGCCTCCAGGGGCCGTTCCATGCCCATGTAGGCCCGGCCCATGGCGTTGAGCACCTTCGAGCCGTAGAGCGTGCGGGTCGCGGGGTCCGTGGACTCCACCGCATTGAGCACGCGCTTGTAGGCCTCGATGGCGCCCGCGAAGTCGCGATCGCCGGCCTTGCCGCGCGCGGCTTCGATCAGGATGTCCGGTGACACCTCGACCCCGGGCTGCTGGATCAAGTCGCCGATCAGGCGCTGGGCGCGCGCGCCCAGACTGTTGCCGCGGTTGTCCTCATTGACCTGCTGGGCCAGGGCCAGGGCCAAGTCGAGGGCCGAGCGCTGCTGGCGCTTCTGGGTGAACTTGGCCTGCAACGCCTCCGCGCTGGAGAACCACTCGATCCCGCCCGCCTTCAGGTCGCCGCCGATGAATCCGCCCGCCTCGCTCAGGGCGCCCACGATTTCGAGCAGGCTCTGGTAGCCGTAGGGGGGGACCAGGGCGAGTCCATAGCGGTTCCAGACGTTCAGGAAGCGCACTCCCTCGCCGCAGGCCCGGGCGCTGTCCCCGGAGGCCATCAGGGACTGCATCACGCCAGGGGTCGCCAACTGGAGCAGGGCAAAGCGCCGCTGCACTTCCTCGGGGCCCAACTCCTTGGTCTGGGATTCCCACTCGGCCGCATCCCGGGGAATGGCCGTGTCGCCCACGAAGAGGAAGAACTCCACGGCCTCCTTGGGCTTGCCCTCCGCCAAGTTGACGTCGCCGATGCCGATGAACGAGCGCAGTCCCGCGGAGCTCGTGTCGCCGCTGCGGTCCACCACCTCCTCGTAGGCCGCCTTGGCCTGGCCGAAGCTGAAGGAGCCGTCGTCCTGGGAGCGGGCGATCACGACCAGCAGGGCGCCGCGATTCATCATCAGCTCGTAGAGCTGACGGTCCTCGGACTCCGTGCGGCTCGGGTTGGCCTTGAGCGCGGCCACCAGCTCGGCGGTTTTCGAGACCGCCTTGGTCAGGGTCTCCTGCAGGTCCTTCTTGATGGCGGCCAATTCGGCCCCCGCGGCGTCGTCCATGGAGGACGACAGCGACCGGCCGAAGTTCAGGGCCGCGTCCACGTAGGAAGACTCGGCCCGCGGGCGGTTCTCGGCGCCGCCGTGGGACTCGATGTACTGCTCGTAGGCCAGCAGGGCCTTCTTCAGCAGCTCGTCGCGCTTGACCCGGTCGGACATCCGCGCGGCGCCGATGGCGTAAATGTCGCACTTGAGCAGCTGAACGTCGTCCGCCACCTTGCCGGTCTTGGCCTCCTTCTCCAGGCGGGCGAGCACCGACTGGACATGTCGGTGAAGCCCCAACTCGCGGCCAGGCCGCGCGCGAACTCGATGTCGCGCTCGATTTGGGCCGCGCTGCGTTGCGCCAGGGCAGGCGTCGCGGCCGCGGCCAGCACGAGGACCGAAGGCAGGAATCTCGCGGTGAGGGAGAGTCGCATGATGTGGGGGAGCGGCGCGCGCCGCGTGTGGGCGATCGAGGGCGGCCGTCCCGCCGGATCCGAAGCCCGGCGGGCGGACGGATCCAGGGAAAGGCTCCTGCGCGATTCGATCCAGGGGAGCGGGCTGCCGAGCGCGCAGATTCGGCAGCGCCGCTTCGCGTCCGCGCCCGTCGGCGGGCCCGGAAGTGCGAGGTGGGGGGCGGAAGGATACTCGCACCCGCGCGCGAGCGCGAGCAGCACGCCGGCGGTCACCACGCCGTCCTGGGGTCTATCCCTGGCGCTGGGATCGGTTACCGGACGGCCCCCGCCCTTGCCCGCGGCCGAGGTCCGCTTCGAGCGCCCTGGCGGGGCTGCTCGCCGGGCCGGGGCCGCGGTCCCGGACCGGGCACCGCTCGAGCCGCGCCAGGGCCGGAAAAGCCGGGAGGCCGCCACCCCGGCAGGGGGAGGCGGCCTCCGCGGGACTTCTCTCGCTTGGGCTCAGCGTGCGCCGAGCTGGGCCGGAGTCGGCTCGTGCTCCTGGGGAATCACGATGCTGGCACCCAGCAGGATCAGGAGCTTGCGGTTGGAGGTGTAGGAGCCCTTGCGCTCGAACAGCGCCCGGACCACCGGGACCTTGTTCAGGATCGGGATCCCCGAACGCAGGTCCTGCTTCTCGGAGACCTTGAGGCCGCCCAACATGACCGTGCCGCCATCGGGCATCGGCACCGTGGTGCGCACGCGCTGGATGTCCACCTCGGGCAGCTCGATGGCCACCGAGTTCTGGGAACCCAGGGTGGTCGTTTGCTGGCGAATCGGGCGCTTGAGCGTCGCCACCGTGGGGCGCAGCTCCATCAGCACGAAGCGGCGGTCGGCGCTGACCACCGGTCGCACGTCGAGCACCACGCCGTCCTGAACCACGTCGATGATCGGGTCGGCGATCGAGGCCGCCTGCGCGATCTCGACGTCGAAGTCCTTCACGTAGGCGACCTGGTTGAGGACCGCGATGTTGGCGCGGGCCGTGTTGAACACCAGGACGCGCGGGGCGGTGACCAGCTCCACGCGCTCCGACTTGGACACGGCGCGCAGCACCATGCCGAGCTGCAGGTCGTTCAAGTACGTCCAGGAACCCGAGAGGCCGCCGGCGCCGGTCAGGACGTCCGCGTCACCCAGAGCGAGGTCGTACAGGTGCTCGGTGCGGGCGCGAATGTCCCCGTCGCCGCCTTCGTCGTAGAAGGCGCCCAGGTCCGTGCCCTGACCGATGTCCCGGCCCAGGTCGGACTGCACGCCCGAGCCGCCGAAGTCGTTGAAGAAGTTGTTGGTGCCGAGACCCGGCTGGCCCAGGCCGCGGAAGTCCAGGCCGATGTCCTCCAGGAAGTTGTCCTGGACCGTCAGGAAGCGCGCCTGGATGTCCACCATGATGCCGGTGGCTTCGCGCAGGTCGTCCAGCAGGGACTTGATCTGCGACTGCACCTCGGGCGTCTGGTAGACGACCATGGTGCCGTTGTCGGCGATGCGCAGGGAGTTCTTGGGGTCGTCGTTCCAGGACGCCGGCGCGATGTTGTTGCGGATCAGGGCTTCGAGCTTGTCGGCCGTCGAAACGCCGCCCTCGCGGGGCGTGTCCGATTCCTCGGGGGCGTCGATGCCGCCGGAGGGGGAGACGTTGATCTCGCCGCCCGGGAAGCTCGCCACCGGGTGGATCAGGTCCTGCACCGCGTACATGCGCATGACCTGTCCGCCGAGCATCTCTTCCTTGGTCACGAACTTGACCACGCCGTCCTGGATCTTCCAGCGCAGGCTCTCGGAGATCTCGGCGATCGTGTCGAGCACCTTCTTGACGCTCTGGTCGGGCAGCTCGAGCTTGATCGTCTGGGCTTCCTCGTCGAGGTCGGTGGTGACCTTGTTCGAGATCACGAAGTTCACGCCGGTCAGGGTCTGCAGGAACGCCGCCACTTCCGACAGCGGCGAACCCGAGCCGTCCGGACCCACGAAGCGCACGGCGAAGCGCACGCTCTCCAGGCGGTCGAGCACGACCGTGGTTTCATGGTCGGCGTCGCCGCCCGTGCCCGTGAACTCCAGGGTGTCGCGCTGGCTGACTTCGCTCCAACGGCGGCGGTCGAAGACGATCGGCGTGCTCTGGGGCACGTCCATCACGTCGAGCTCGTCGAACGTGCGCTTCCACTGTTCGCGGTAGTTGCGGCGCGTGGTCTCGTCGCGCTTGTTGTGACGGGCGAGCTGCGCCGACGCGCGGAGCTGCTCGGCCTTCTCGTTGCCCGGATCCTCCAGCAGCACCTGGTCCATCAGGGACTCGGCGCGCTGGTAGTTCTCGGCCAGGAAGGCCTCGTTGGCCTGGTTGTAGAGGCCCTGGAGCTTGTTCTCGCGGTACTCGCGCTGGGCCTTCTCCTGCTCCAGCTTGGCGGCCTCGGCGAGCCTGCGGGCTTCCTCCACCTTGGCGGCGGCGGCTTCGGCGCTGAGCTTGGCGGCCTTGTCGAGCATGCCGCTGACGAGTTGCTCGTCGAGGGACTCGGTGGCGATCAGCGGGTGGTAGCGCAGCACCAGCTGGGCTTGACGGTAGTGCTGCACCGCCTGGTCGTATTCCCCCTGGCCCATGGCCAGGTCGCCCATCTGGCGAGCGGATTCCGCGGTCAGGCGGGCCTGGGCCCGGCGCACGACCTCGGCGTCCTGGGAGTCCTTGATGAAGTCGCTCGCCTCGGAGAAGCGGCTGCCCATCAGCGCTTCCACCTTGTGCAGGCGGTCGCGGGCCTCTTGGCTCGACGGCATCACGTCGAGGGCGTTGGAGAAGTGCATCAGGGCACCCTCGAGGTCGGCCGCGCCGGCGCCGCATCGCCGAGTCGGAGGTACTCGCCCGAGAGCGTGCGTTGTTGGGCTCGCATCACCTGGATGCGTTCGCCGGCCTCGTCCAGCGGGTCCTGGGCGCCGGAGGGCGCGGCCGAGGCCGAGGGGGCCGAGGACGAGGCCTCCCTGGGGACGCCGGAGCCCGCGGGGGCTGACTCCGGGGTCATGGTCGCCTCGGATGCAGGCGCCTCCGTAGCCGAGTTGGGCGTTTGGGCCGTCGTTTCGGCTCCGATGCCGCCGGCGTTGGACGACGTGGAACGGCACGCGAGCGTGCCGAGAAGAAGAACCGACGAGAGCAGAAGGAAGCGCAAGCGCATGAGTACGGTTGCCTCGCTGATCGCCCGACCCTGGGGTCGGCGATGCCTCGGTGCTGGGGATTTTCCGACCGCGGGGTTGCGGTCGGGTGGGGATGGTCGTCGCGACGACCGGGGGCTGGGTGGGACGGAACGGGGGCTGGAGCGGCGGCGCGCCTCCCAAGCCGGGTCCGCACAACCGGTCGCGACGCGCGCGGCCGGGGTGGGGTCCTGGGACGGGGGACTCGCTGGGGTCGACCCGGACGGAGCGCGAGCGGGGGCTCGGTTCCGTGCGGACGAGAGGGGGGGGAGCATACCGGTGGGGCCCGGAGGGGTCAATCGTGCCGTAAGGGCGGCGCGCAACCCCGCGGGTCCAAAGAACGATCACCCCGTGGTACCCAGGCCCCCCCGCACAGTTACCCTCTTCACGGCCTCGGCCGCGGGCCACGACCACACACGAGGGAGGCGGGCCCGGGGCACCCGGGGGGCCACCCTGACCGTCGCCGCGCCAGGATTCCCTGCCTGAAGGGCCCCCTAGGCCCGTGGGGACGGTGCGGAGGGCCCCCCGGACGGGGGCTTGCGGGAGATTCCGAGTTCCCCCATGGCCAGCTGGATGTCCTTCCAGCATTCGCTCTTCTCCGAGGGCGAGCGCAACAGGTAGGCCGGATGGAACGTGGGCACCACCTTGCGGCCGTCGCGTTCGTGGACGCGACCCCGCAGGCCCCCCAGATTGGAATCGGAGCGCAGCAGGTGCTTGGCCGCGTGGCCGCCAAGGGGAATCAGGACCCGTGGGCCGATCAACTCGATCTGCCGATCGAGCCAGGGCGTGCAGAGGATCTTCTCCACGTCGGAGGGGTCGCGATTGTCGGGCGGCCGGCACTTGAGCACGTTGGCGATCACCACGTCCTCCCGGGCCAGGCCCATCCCCTTCGTAATGATGTCGGTCAGCAACGCCCCGGCGCGGCCGACGAAGGGCACGCCCTGAAGGTCCTCGTTCGCCCCGGGGGCCTCGCCCACGAACATGACCGGCACCTTGCCGGTTCCGTCCATAAAGACCGTCTGCGTGCGGGTGCGGCACAGGCTGCACGCGGTGCAGTTCGAGACCGCCGCCCGAAGGCTCGCGAGGTCTCCGCAGGCCTGGGCCCGGGCGCGGATATCCCGCGCCTGGATCTCCGCGGCCTCCAGGGCCAGGCGCGAGACCCGACGTCCGGGGGCCTCCGCCGGGGCCAAGGAGGGTGCCGGTGCTCCCCCCGGCGAGCCCCCCGGAACCTTCGCCGCGGTTTCCCCCCGGGCCATCGCGGGGGAGGGGGGGACCGTCACGGGCGTCGGGGCGCGCGGCGGTTCCGCGGGCCCGGCGGAGGTGCGGGCGGCCGTGCCCAGGAAGCCGGTCGGGGGCGCGCCCGCAGCGGGACCCGTCGCCGGACTGCCCTGCGGGGCGGGGGGCAGAGGCGACTTTCTCCGTCCGCGCCACGCGCTGCGCCGGGCATGGGCGGAGAGCGCCGCGGCCAGTGCCGCCAGCTCTTCGCGGGGATCGGGCATGGGAAACTCAGCCACGGAGGGGAGAATAGCGGCTCCCGCGCCCGGCCGCTGGGCGTTTCTCGACCGGCTCGACAACCCGGCCCCGCCGAGCGTGTAGCTGCCCCGGAGTCCTTGGACTTCTCGCGACCCCGGCGACGGACCCTTGCGGATCGCCGACCCCCGACGTCACATCCATGCCCCCATGAAGTCGCCCGCGCGCTCCCTGTTGCTCCTCGCGGCTCTCCTGGCCGGTTGCTCGCCGGATCCGAGCCCGGGGGCCGACTCTCAGGGCCAGGGGGGCGCCGCGCCGCCGCCGGGCAAGTCGCCGGCACGGCCCAGCTTTCCCCAGCAGTTGCCCCATTCCTCCGACCCGCGCGTGGCCGCCTGCGCGGACGCCCTGGAGGCCGGGGACCTTTCCAAGGTCCAGGAGCTGCTGCTTTCGCTGGGCGAAGAGGGCGGTTCGGACACGGTCTGCCTGCGGGCGCGCCTGCTGGCGTCCCAGGGCGACGCCGTCGGAGCCGTGCGCGACCTGGAAGCGGCCCACAAGCGCTGGCCCAACCAGGGCGCGATCTTCGCCACCGCCGCCGAAATTCACGCCGCGGGCGGGCGGCTCGAAACGGCCCGCGAGGAAATTCGCGCCGGTCTCGCCGCCGCCGGTCCCACGCCGGACCTTTCGCGGGCCCGGGGCGTGCTGCTGCTCCTGCAGCAGGGCGGGGCCGAAGCCGGACTGGCCCACCTGCTCGAGGCTCGACAGGCGGATCCGGGGCTCTTGTTCTGCCGCGGCCCCCAGGCCGAAGCCCACCGGCTGCTCGCCACCCAGGCCCTGGCCAAGCCCGATCCTCGCCGGGCCCTGGTCCACGCGCGGGAGGGGCTGGCCCAGGAGCCCGATCACCCCGAACTGAAGCTGCTCCTGGCCGACGCCCTGGTGGCCGTCGGCGACTACGACGCGGGGCTCCCGGCCTACGAGGAGCTCGCGCGCGGCGGCCGCGACCTGGGTGCCTCCCTGCGGCTCACCTATCAAAAGGGCGCCACCAGCGCCCTGGCCGAGGGACGCAAGGACGTGGCCTTCGAGCGCTACCTGCGGGCCCGTCAGTTGGGCGCCTCCAATGAGGAACTCGGCTTCGGCGCCCACGTGCTGCGCGCCGCGGCGGAGGCGGCCCAGCTCGCCGCGGACCAGGCCCATGAGCGGGAGGATTTCGCCGCGGCCCGCGAGGAGTTGAACAAGGTCCTGCGCATTCTCCCGCGCTCCGTGGGCGCCAGGAACCAACTGGGCGTGGTCTGTTTTCGCGCGGGCGACTTCAGCGCCGCGAGCGAGGCATGGCGCGCCGTGCTGGACCTCGCCGCGGCGGACCAGGTCGAGCTGCCCGAGCCGGTGCACCTGAACTTGGGGCGCGCCCTCTACGCCCAGGGAAAACTGCCCGAGGTGCGCGAGGTGCTCGAAGCCTATCTGGCCAAGGAACCCACGGGGACTTGGGCCGAGGACACGCGCGCGATGCTCGCCAAGCTCGACGGCTGAGGGCCGGGCCCGGACAGGCGCCGCGACGACCCCGGGGCGCACTTCTGGATCAGCGCCTTAGCTCGACTTATTCACGAGCTTTGAGCGAAACCCACGACCAAGCTTGGCTGGCAAGGCGCGACGACGCGTTCTCCCGCAGGCGACCTGCAGGTCGCCGAGGACCGAACGCGCCGGCGCAACGCAGTCCAGACGGGCTTGGGCGGGGGTTGGAGCCGGAGCTCATGAATAAGGCGGGCTAGAGCGCTTCCTTGCCGCCCAATTCGCGGTAGCGGGCGTGGAGTGTCTGGGCGCGCGCCGTTTCGCCCGCCCGGGCCAGGATTCTGGCCAGTTCCAGATGGGCGCCGGCGCTGATGCGCGGCTCGAGCTTCGGGTCGGCCACCAGGAGTTCCAAGTCGCGTCGCGCATCGGCCTCGCGGTTTTGGACGCGCGCGATCACGGCGCGATTCATGCGCGCGATGGGCAGTGCGGCGTCCAGTTCCAGGGCTCGGTCGTAACTGGCCCGCGCGCCGTCCAGATCCTCGAGCTTGCGCAGGGTCTCCCCGCGGGCGAGCCACGCGGGCGCGAACTCCGGCGCCAGGGCCAGAAGTTCGTCGAGCACCTCACGCGCCGCGCCGAGGTTGTCGATTTCCAGCCAAAGCTGGGCCAATCCCAGGCGCGGCAACGGCTCCTTGGGCTGCTCGCGGATCTGCAGGCGCCGCACGCGATAGAAGGCATGCCACCGGCCCAGTGCGTCCTCCCGGGCCGCGCACTGCTGGGCCCGGGCGGTGTCGCCCTTGCGCAGGGCCGCCTGGGCCAGCTGGTGCCAGGCCGAGGGTGCTTCCGCGGCGTGGGGCTCCAGGGCGAGGAACCTCTCGAACAGGGGGGCCGCCCGGTCGTAGTCGCCGAGGCGCGCAGGGCCCGGCCCGCGACCCAATGGGCCTCGGCCGTGGCGGGGGAGCGCAGATTCGTCGCGCCGCGATCGAGCAGCAGGTCCAGCGCGGCCTCCAGTTCGTCCTCCTCCAGCAGCAGTCGCGCCCGCTCCGCGGTGACGAATTCCGGGGGCATGGCCTTGGGCCGGCTCGCCAGCAGTTGCTTCGCCGCCTCCCGTTCGCCGCGGGCGGCCAGGGCCCGCGCGAAGAGGGCCAGGGCCCGGGAGTCGTGCTCCAGGTCGCCCCCCGGGGCCATGCGCGCCCGACCCTCGTCCAGCACTTCGCCAGGAAAGTCCAGTTCCAGGCTTTCCCGCCAGCGGGCGAGCAGCGCCGCGCGTTCCGCGTCCTTGACCTGGGCCGAGGACGGCTCCGCGCCCTGGGCCGGCGCGGCCCGGCCCCCTGACCCCGGGACCGGCGGCGTGGCCCCGTGGGCCAGCGCGAGCAGCAGGGCCGCGATCACTGGAAGGGCTCCTCGCCCACGAGGCCCGCGCCCTCGCGCAGAGTGAGCCTCCGTCCGGCGCGACCGGGGCCCAGCTGCTCGCGGGATCCGGAGGGCCAGAGCACCTCCAGGTTTCCGTACTCCTCGTCCTGGCCGAGGCCGAAGTGGATCCAGGGCGTCGAGGCCGACTGGTACCCCTGGGCGGTCTGCACCTCGGACATCTGTCGCGTCCGGCCGTCCTTGCCGGTCAGAATCAGGCGCGCCCCGCGACCGTCCCGCGGCGTGCGCGGGCCCTTTTCCGCCGCGGTTTCCGGCCCCAGGCAGCGCACCGAGAGGCCGTGGCCCGCGGCCTCCGTGCGATTGATTCCCAGGGCCGCCGGTCCGTCGATGCGCGCCAGCACGAGGTCCAGATCTCCGTCCCCGTCGAGGTCGCCCACCGCCGAGCCACGGGCGCCCAGGGGGGGAGCCAGCAGGGAGTTCGGCCCCTCCGGCGCCACGCGCTGCACGCGTCCCTCGGCGGGGAGGCGCCACAGGGTCGCAGCCTGCCCGTAGCTCGTGCCCGTCCCCGGTGCATCGGCCTGGGGATAGACGTGGCCGTTGCTGGTGAAGAGCTCCAGCCGCCCGTCCTGATCCACGTCGAAGAGGTGCACGCTCCAGGAGAGCAGCGCCAAGGTCTCCCGTCCGAGTCCCAGGCGATGGGTGCGGTTGTCGAACCCCCGCGGCGCGCCGAAGAACAACTCGGTGGGCTCCCCGGAGAAATTGGTCAGGGCGAAATCGAAGGCCCCGTCCTGGTTCACGTCGCCGACGGCCACACCCATGCCCGCCTCGGCCGCGCCGTCCATGCTCAGGGCCACGTTCGCCGCATAGGCGAAGTCGCGGAAGCGGCCCGAGCCGTCGTTGATCCAGAGGCAGTTGGCCACACTGTCGTTGGCCACGTACACGTCGGAGTCCAAGTCCCCATCGGCGTCGAAGACGGCCAGGCCCAGGGTGTAGCCCGGCACCTGACCCGCAAGGGCCGTCGAGGTGCGGTCCTCGAACGAACCATCTCCGCGGCCGAACAGCAGGCGGTTCGACTGGCGCGGCAGCCCGTGGGGGCCGCAGAACACGGACTGACCCTTCCAGCGGCAGGGGACGGCCAGGGAGCCTTCGCCCACTTTCCCCAGGGGCGGCGCCGCCGGGTCCAGGCCCACGTACTGACCCACGAACAGGTCGAGACGTCCATCGCGGTCGAAGTCGGCCAGGGCGAGGGACGTGGTCCAGGCGGGGAATTCCGCGCCGGCCTCCCGCGGACCACCGGCAGTGAGCTTGGCTCCCCGGGCGCCGCTCGCGGGCTCGATCAGATCCGAGCGCGGGGCGGGGGCCAGGCGGCCGTCGGCCCCCTGGAGCAGCAGCTCCAGTGCGCCGAAGCCCCCCGCGACCAGGTCGTCGTCGCCATCGCCGTCCACGTCGCCCGTGGCGAGTCCCGTCCACCAGCCCGAGAGTCCCGGGCCCGCGGCGCGGGAGAAACGGCCCCGGCCGTCGTTGAGGAACACCTCGAGGTCCGCCCCGGGGCCCGAGAGCAGGGCCCCCAGGCTTCCCAATCCCTGGCTGAAGACCACGTCCAGGTCGCCGTCGTTCCCCAGGTCCAAGAGCGCGACCCCGGCGCCGTTGGCCTCTAGAATCGTGGGCTTGCCGGGTTCCCCCGAGCGATTCACGTAATCAAGCCCCCGCTCCCGGGCTTCGTCCTGCAGCAGGATCCGCGGCGGGGACCCCCGCGGCGCCGTTTTCGCAGCGCCCGCGGGCGCGGAGCCGGGGCCCGCGGCGGAGGGCAAGCGGGGTGACGGCGTGGAACCCGGTCCCGTGGCGCCCTGCGCGGGGGCGGGCCCTTCCGGTTCGCCGGAGCCGCCACAGGACGCGGCGAGGCTGCCCAACAGGACCAGGGTCCAGCGGGCTCGCCGGTGGGGGCGGGGGCCGGGCCCGGCGGAAGTCCGGGTCGGAGGGGCGGTCAAGGCCCCACCTCGGGTCGTCGATCCACGGCGTTGGTCGCGCGTCCGCCCATGCCCCCATCATGGGGGAGCCGCGGGGCCCGCGGAAGCACGGAACTCGACTCCCCGGACTTCAGCGCCGCGGGGCAGCCTTCCTTGCGTCTTCGGCCCCCCCCCGATACCTTGTTGCGTCCTCCCGCGCCGCATCAAGTCGGCGCACTCGCCTCCGTGAGCCAACGCTCCAAAAACCTGCTCGAGGCCTTCAATCGCTCGAAGGCTCCCGAGAAGTCACCGGAACCGGTGCCCCAGCCTCGCGGCACCACGCCGCGGGTCGGAGGACCGTTCGCGGATGCCACGCCGGTGGCGAAGGCCGTCCCGCTGGCCAGCCTTCACGAGAGCCGGCCCGGCAGCGCCGCGGGCACCGGCACGGCGGTCTCGCCCCGGGATCGCTGGCGCCTGATCGTTCTGGGCGCCGGGATCGCCGTGATCTTCTTCGTCCTCGGCCGCGTGTCGGTGGGTTCAGGGGGCATGGGGGGCACGGTGGGGGCAGCCGAGCCCGAAGCGAGCTCCGGGCGGAACCAGGAGGACGCGCCGGTGCCGGCCGCGGCCCCCAAGCCGGCCGCGAACCAGAGCCCCCGGGCGGCCCTGACGGACAAGGCCAACCAGTACACCGTGCTCGCCTGCACCTACAAGCTGAGCGAGGAGCAGCGCGCCCTCGCCGTGGCGGCCCGCGCCCATCTCCTGGGCCTGGGTTTCCCGGCCGAGGTCTTCGAACACACGCCGAAAAAGCAGCTCTACCTGCTCGTGGGGGCCGCACCCTCCTCCCGGGACCTGGATGACGTCCTGGGCCGCGTGCGCGCGGCCACCTCCGCCCGCGGGGTGCGCGAATTCACGACGGCGACGACCGTTTCGATCGACAAATACGTGCTGCGCTGAACGCGCGACGAACACCCAGAACCGACGCCCAGGACCTCCGTTCCCAATCATGTCCATCCACTCTTCTCTCCGCGGCCTCAGCACCCTGGTCGGCGAACGTTCCGTCTTCACGCGCACGGAGCGTCTGCAGATCCTCGTCAAGAAGGGGCAACTGGACCCCAAGACGGGCTCGCCGTACCGCATGCCCAAGGTGCGCACGCGCTTCAAGGTCGCGGGCGCCAAGAAGGCTCCCAAGGCTGCCGCGGCTCCGGCCGCCGGTGGTGCCGCCGCAAATCCGGCCGCGGGTGGCAAGCCCGCCGCCGCGGCCAAGGAAGCCGCGCCGAAGAAGAAGTGATCGGCCGGGCGCGCGGCGCCCCCATCGCGCTTCACTTCCCCGCGGCCCCTAGGGTCCGCGCCCTCGCCGCGGTTCAGGCGTTGCTCGTCCGGTCCGCCGGACGAGCGGCCCGAGGTCCACATGTCTGCCCCGACAACGCTCCAGTCCAGCCAGGAAGCTCCGGTCATGGAGGTCTTCGCCTCGTTCCAGGGCGAAGGGCTGTACGCGGGCGAACCCCAGGTCTTCGTGCGCCTGCGCGGCTGCCCCCTGCGCTGCCCCTGGTGCGACACGCCGGGTTCCTGGCACGTCCAGCCGGATGCCGAGGCGCGCATTTCCGCCGCGGCGACCCGTCGGGTGCCGACGCGGGCCACGCCCTTCCAGGTGGCCTGCTGGGTGGCCGAGGTGGAGCAGGGCGCGCCCCGCACGATCAGCGTCACGGGCGGCGAGCCCCTGATGTGGCCGGAGTTCATCCGCGGGCTTTCGTCCATGGTCGGATCCCGTCGCCTGCACCTGGAGACCGCCGGAGCCCACCCCCGGTCGCTGGCGCGGGTGATCGACGCGGTCGACCACACGAGCCTTGATTTGAAGCTCCCGGCGGAGATGGGCGAAGTGCAGGAACTCCCGGGCCCCGGGTTCGAGCCCTCGCCCCGGGACGCGGCGGAATGGCGCGCCGCCCGGCGAGCCTGTCTCGAACTGGTGGCCGGCCGCGACGCCTGCGCCAAGCTGATCGTCGCGGCGGGCCGTGAGCACGGCGCCTACGAGGAGCTCCTGGCCGATCTGGCGCGCCTGGCCCCGCGCCTGCCCCTGTTCCTGCAGCCGGTGACCCCGGTGGGCCCCGTCGGCGCTGCGCCGCTGGAGCTCGTGCGCGCCCTGGCCGAGGATGCCCTCGACCTGGGCCTGCGAGTGCGCGTCCTTCCCCAAATGCACCGCGTGCTCGGAGTTCCATGAACAGCGTTCGTCACAATCTGCGCCGCGTCGCCATCGTCGGCCGCCCCAACGTCGGCAAGTCGACCCTGCTCAACCGCATGTGCGGTTCCCGCGTGGCCATCGTCGAGCCGACCGCCGGCGTGACCCGCGACCGCGTCGCCGTGCCCGCGCACCTCGTGTGCGCCTTCGGCGAGCGCTGGGTCGAGGCCATCGACACGGGTGGCATCGGCATCGTGGACCGCGACGACCTGGGCGCCGACGTGGAGCGCCAGGTGGCCGCGGCGGTCGAGATGTCCGACCTGATCCTGTTCCTGGTGGACGCCCGCGACGGTCTGACGCCCCTGGACCACGAGGTGGCCCGGCGCCTGCGCGGCGCCTCCGTGCCGGTGCTCCTGGTGGTCAACAAGGTCGAGGGCAAGGCCCTGGAGTGGGAGGTGGCCGACTTCCGCAAGCTCGGCATCGCCCGCGGTCCCTTCGCCATCAGCGCCGAAATGGGCTCGGGCACCGATCCGCTGTTCGAGGAGATCCTGCGCACTCTGCCGCCCGCGGTGGACGAGGAGGGGCCGGCGGAGTCGGTGATGAAGCTCGCCATCGTCGGCCAGCGCAACGCCGGCAAGTCGACCCTGATCAACCAGCTGGCGGGGGAGGAACGCATGATCGTCAGCGAGATCCCCGGCACCACCCGCGACGCCGTGGACGTGCTGTTCGAGAAGGACGGCAAGCGCTTCGTCGCCATCGACACGGCGGGCGTCAAGCGCAAGCGCGCGATTTCCGACGCCATCGAGTTCTACGCCGATGCGCGCAGCTACAAGCAGATCCGCCGCGCCGACGTGGTGGTGCTGATGCTCGACCTGTCGAAGGAACTCTCGGTGATCGACAAGCAGCTCGCCCGCTACGCCGTCGACCACTACAAACCGCTGATCATCGCCGGCAACAAGTGGGACCTGGTCAACGAGGCCCAGCGCGAGGAATTCCGCGAGTACCTGCGGGCAGAGCTGACCGGCATCCAGTTCGCGCCGATCGTCTTCATGACGGCCCTGACCGGCTCGGGCGTCGGCTCGCTGGTCAAGCTGGCCATCGAGCTCTACGAGCAGGCGCGCCAGCGCGTGTCCACCGGCGAGCTCAATCGCATCCTGAAGGACGCCACCACGGCCCGGTCGCCGTCCAGCGACGGGCACCGGGTCAAGATCCTCTACGCCACCCAGGCCGAATCCGCCCCGCCGACCTTCATCGTTTTCGTGAACGACAAGAAACTGATCGGCAAGGACTATCTACGCTACCTGACCAACCGCCTGCGCGAGGACCTGCCCTTCAAGGAGGTTCCCCTGCACATCGTGTTGCGCGACCGCGACACCCCCCACGCCGACGCCGGAGACAGCCGATGAACCCCGCACGATCCTGCCTCTTCTCGCTCACCCTGGCCGCCCTGGCCGCCTGCCAGACCACTCCCGAGCATCCCGAGCAGTGGGTCGAAACCACCGCCGCGGCGCCCACCGACGCGGTGCTCTGGGAACTCTCGCTGATGGCGATCGAGGAGCAGGGCTTTCCCGTGGGCGGGGGAGCCAACCCCGCGACGATGACGGCCACGACGGGCTGGCGGCTGTCCCTGGCGCCCTTCAAGAGCCAGGGGTATCGCGAGCGCGTGCACCTCAAGCTGGAACCGGCCGAGGGCTCGCGCTTCAAGCTCGCCCTGCACGTGCAGCGCGAGACCAACGAGAATCTGGCCCGACCGATGGACGTGCGCTACGCCGAGTGGGAGCCCGCGCCCGATGACGAGGCCATGGCCAAGATCCTGATCAGCAAGATCAACGCGCGCATCGGTGAGAGCCTGACCGTGGGCGAAGCGCCGAAGAAGCGGCGCTGACCGACCGCGGGGGAACCTCGGGCCGGCCCCGGGGCCGCTCCCGTGGGGCCAATGCCGGGGACAGCAGCACGGGAGCCGGTCCGGGCCCGGAGTGTGCCGTCGGAGGGAGCCGGGCCCGGGCGCTTCGGCTTCGGGCCCCGGCGGTCGAAAACAACCCCCTGGCACCTGCCCCGGGCGGGCCCTGTACTACGTCCATGTCCCCGACCCACAGCCCCAGCGCCGACCCGGCCCAGGACCGTGACCTGGACCCGCACGGCGGAGCCTGGGTTCGGGCGGACGAACCGCTCCTGCCGCGCGCCCTGCGCCGCACGCTCTCGCTGCCCGCGAGCCTCTACGCCCACCGGGCCCTGTGGATCGCCGGCGCAAGGCGCGAACTCCGCGCGCGACTGTCCGGCACGCTGCTGGGGCGGCTGTGGCCCGTGGTGGGGCCCCTGGCGCTCTTCGGTGTGTACTACGCGCTCTTCGCCCGCGCCTTCGGCATGGGGTTCCCCGGCCTGGGCCCCGAGGCGAGCCGCGCCACGGGCGTGTGGCTGTTCCTGGGCGTCGTGACCTGGAGCGCCTTCGCCGAGAGCCTGGGCCGCGGCACGGCGGCCTTCGTGGAGCGCGGCGAGTTGCTGAAGCGTGCCGCCTTCCCCGCCGAGGTGCTGCCGTTCCAGGCCATCGTGGCCCAGCACCTGTTGCTGGCCGCCGGCCTGTGCGCGTTCGTAGCCGTCGTGTCCCTGGCCGGATTGTGGCAGCCGCCCGGAGCCGGTCTTCTGTGGACGCCGCTGCTCCTTTGCCTGCAGATGCTGTTCGTCCTGGGATTGACGCTGGCCAGCGCGACCCTGCACGCCTTCCTGCGCGACACGGCCCACGCCGTGGGCCTGCTGACCACCCTGTGGATGTTCGCCACGCCGATCTTCTGGATCCCCTCCGAGCGCGTGCTCCCCGGCGTGGGGCCCTTTCTGCCCTGGCTCGCCTGGAATCCCATGCACGCGTTCGTCTCCTGCTGGCGCCACGCGCTGATGCCGGGCGCGCCCGCCGAGGGCTTCACCACGGACTTCGGCACCTCCCTGGCCACCGCCGGCCTGTGGACCGCGGGCGCCCTGTGCGTGGGCGGCTTCCTGTTCTCCCTGGGCCTGCGACGCCTGCCGGACGAGGTCTGACATGGCCGCGGCGGCGATCGAAACCCGGCAGCTCGGCAAGTACTACCGGCGCTACCGCTCCGGCAGCCGCAAGGCCCTGGAGCTCTTGAGCTGCGGCCGGTGGCGCGGCCATGAGCCGTTCTGGGCCCTGCGCGGCGTCGATCTCGCGGTGCCCCGGGGCGCTTCCCTGGGCCTCGTGGGTCAGAACGGCGCGGGCAAGTCCACCCTGCTGCGGCTCCTGGCGGGCACCAGTTTTCCGAGCGAAGGCAGCCTGAGGCTCGCCGGCCCCGTGGCGAGCCTCTTGGAGCTGGGGGCGGGCTTTCACTTGGATCTCAGCGGCCGCGAGAACATCGGTCTCGCGGGCCTGCTCCTGGGCCTTTCCCCGACGCAGATCCGGGCCAAGGAAGGCGCCATCGCCGAATTCTCCGAACTGGGTGAGTTTCTCGACCAACCGGTGCGCACCTACTCCAGCGGCATGGGCATGCGCCTGGGGTTTTCCATCGCCGCGGCGCTGGATCCGGCGGTGCTGTTGATCGACGAGGTCTTCGCCGTGGGCGATCAGGCCTTCCAGAAGAAGTGCGTGGATCGCGTGCTGGAGTTCAGGAAGCGTGGCACCACCCTGGTGCTGTGCAGCCACAGCCTCTACGACGTGCGTCAGATCTGCGATCAGGCCGCATGGATCGACGGCGGCCGCCTGCGGGCCCTGGGCCCGGCCGATCAGGTGACCAACGACTACGCCACCTTCGCCCTGGAGGCGTCCTCCGGGGGCGGCTCTTCCTCGACGACGCCGGGCTCGCCCACGGTGGAGTCCGCGCGCCTGCTGGATGGATCCGGCCTGCCCCGTTCGGAATTCGAGACCGGCTCGAACCTCAGCGTCGAAGTGTGCTGGCGGGATCCGGCGCCGCCCCGGGCCCTGGCGGTGGGCATTGGGTTCCTGCGGCGCGATCGCACCTTGGTGGCGGCCTTCGGCACGCACCTGGACGGCCTGTCCCTGGCCGGCGCACGGGGCTCCGTGCGCCTGGAGCTGGGGGACTTGGCCCTGCTGGCGGGCAGTTTCGACGTGGTGGTGTGGCTCTTCGACGGCAACGGCGTGCACCGCTACACCGAGCACCTGCTCCCCGAGCGACTGGTGGTGCGCGCCCGCGGCAAGGAAGTGGGCTTGGTGCGCCTGGCCCATCGTTGGCGCGCCCCCGACGCCGCGGGAAACGGCGCCAGCTGACATGGGCTCGCGACTGTCGGCACTGATCGTCAACTACGGGAGCGGCGGCATGGCGTGCGCTCTGGGGCGGTCGTTGATGCTGCAATGGCGCGAACTGGGCGGCGCCGCGGAGGACCTGGAACTCGCGGTGGTCGACAACGCCTCGCCCGGAGACCAGTCCCAGGCCCTGGGGGAGCTGGCGAGCCTCGGCGCGCGCGTGCTGTGGAGCCGCGAGAACCTGGGCTACGCCGCCGGCATGAACCTGGCCCTGGAGCACACCCATGGCGCGGCCGACGATTGGGTCCTGGTGCTCAACCCCGACCTGGGCCTCTTTCCCGGCGCCCTGGCGCGCCTCTTGGAAACCGCCCGGGGAACGCGGTCCCTGGGCGCGGTCGGGCCCCGGGCCTACTTGGATCCCGCGCGCAACTGGCTCATGCCGCCCAACCGCCTGCCAACGCCGGAGTCGGAGTGGCTCGGAGCCCGTGCCCTGCACGACGGCGCCCTGGCGGAGCGACTTTCCGAGGAGCGCACGCGGCACGCCCTGACGCAATGGACCGCCCGCGAACGTTGCCCCGTGGAGATGCTCTCGGGCGCGTGCCTGCTGCTTCCCCGCGCGGCCATCGCGGCGGCCGGGGGGCTGTTCGACGGGCGCTACCCGCTCTACTTCGAGGACACCGACCTGTGTCGCCGACTCGCCGGGGCGGGACTGGACCTGATCCTCGAGCCCCGCGCGGAGATCGTGCACCACTGGGCGCGTTCCTCGGGCGTGGAGCAAGCCGACCCCGAGCCGGCGCGTCGGCACGGGCTGGCCCGGGCCGCCTACTTCGAGCGCTGGTTCGGCCCTGGAGCGCGGCGCCCGTTGGATGCGGCGGATGCCTGTCTCGCCAACCCCGCGCCCGATCCCGGCGCGCGATTCGAGGCGGCCGGGCCCTGCACCGCGCCGCCCGAGTGGGGCTTCCCGCGCCACGGCCGCTGGCTGGTGGAGGTGGCCATAGCGCCGCTGTTCCCCCTGGCCGCGGGTGCCCTGGTGGAGGGGGCGGCCTGGCGCATGGACCCGCGCGCCTGGGAGTGGTTCTACCGGGGACGCTACTTCGTCCAGGCGGTCGACCCGCTGAGCCTGCGGGTCGCGCGGGCCTGGAGCTTCGAGAAGCTCTCGCCCTCGCGCACGCAGCCCCTCGCGCCCGAGGAACTCCTGCCCGAGGCCCAAGCCGCTGCGCCGGAACAGGGAGGCCCGCGTTGAGATCCTGGACCCAGGACGTCGCCGTGCTCGCCGCGCCGCCGCGGGGCCCGGTCCTGTGCTTCGCGCCCCACGCCGACGACGAAGTCCTGGGCGCCGGCGGAACCCTGGCGCTGCACCGCGACCAGGGGGATCCGGTGGCCGTGGCGGTGGTCTTCGACGGACGCCTGGGGCTTCCGGTGGGGCTTCCCGCCGACACCCGCAGGCGCGAGGCCCAGGCCGCGGCGCAGGTCCTGGGGCTCGCGCCCTACGAGTTTCTCGATTACCCCGAGGGCCACGAACCCACGGCCCCCCAACTTGCCGAGGGAGTCGAGCGCCTCGCGCGCGTGATCCGCGCCGTGGCACCGCGCACGATCTACGGCCCCTGGGTGGGGGAGGCCCATCCCGACCATCGCCTGCTGGCCCGGGTCCTCGCCCTGGCCTGGCGCGCGGCCGGGAGGGACGCGGAGCTGTGGGGCTACGAGGTCTGGACGCCGCTGGAGGCCCAGCGTCTGGTGGAGGTCAGCGCGGCCTGGCCGCGCAAGCTCGAGGCCCTGTCCCGCTACGGGAGCCAGGACGGCGGCGGCGCCCTGCGGGAGCTGGCCGAGCAGCGCGGCGCCCTGCGGACGGCGCTCCTGCGGGGACCCCATTCCCGCGGCGAAGCCTTCGTGCGTTTCTTGGAGCACGCGCCGTGAGGGGCCTGCGCATCGGCCTGGTCTCGGCCCGCTACGCCCCGGAGTTCGAGGGCGGCAGCGAACGCGTGGTGCGGGCCCTGGCCCGTGGACTGCTGGCCGCCGGACACGACGTGCGCGTGCTGGCGGGCACCGGGCGCGAGGCCCTGGGCCCGGCGGACAGCGTCCTGCGCGAGGAAGTGGAGGGGGTCCCGGTGACGCGACTCGCCCTCGTGCCGGGCGAGTCCTTCGCCGCGGGACTGGACCGGCCGCGCATCGACGCCCTGGCCGGCGCCGAGCTCGCCGACTGCGATCTGGTCCACGTGCACCACTGGTCCACGCTCTCCCACGGACTGGTGCGGACCCTGGCGCGCAGGGTTCCGGTGGCGCTGACGCTGCACGACTCCTTCGCCGCCTGCCCCCGTTTCTTCCGCGCCTCTCCCCTGTCGATCCCCTGTCCGCCCAGGGGCCGCTTCGAGCCCTGCGGCCGCTGCCTCGCCCCCCTGTGCGCGCCCCTGGAGCCTGCGGCGATCGCCGCGCTGGCCGCCCGGCGCGCGGAGGAGTTCGAGGCCGAACTGGGCGCCGCGCGGGTCCACGTGTTCCCCAGCGAATTCTTCCGCCGCGAGTTCTCGGCGGCCCTGGCCCTCGACTCCGCGCGCGCCGTGGTGCTCGCCCCGGGACTGACGCGCTCCTTCCCGCGCCCCCGCGGCGCCGCTTCGCGAGGCTTGTTGCACGTGCTGCACTTCGGCAACCTGGGCGAGGAGAAAGGCACGTTCGACCTCGTGAAGGCCATGGCCCCCCTGGGTGACGGGCGCGCGACGCTGACCCTGGCGGGGCAGGCGACCGCGCCGGATTTCAGCGCCGAGGTGGAGCGCCTCCGGGGCGCGCTGCCGGTGCGCTGGCTGAGGGGCTACGACGCCGAGGGCCTGTCCCGCGCGGCCGGCGAGGCCCACCTGGCGGCCTTTCCCTCGCGGCTCCCCGAAAGCTACGGCCTGGTCCTGGACGAGGCCCACGCCCTGGGCCTGCCTGCCTGGGTTTCCGATCGCGGGGCGCCGCGGGAACGCCTGGTGGAGGGCGAGCGCGCGTTGCCCGCTGCCGATCCGGCGGCCTGGGGCCGGGCCCTGGAGCAGCTCTCGGGCAATCCCGATTCGCTCTCGTCCGTGCGCCGCCGCGTGGCCCTGCTCGACTTGCCGAAGGTCGAGGACAGCGTCCGCGCCCACGAAGCGCTCTACCGATCGCTGCTCTCGGAGGCGCGCCGGTGAGTCCCCACCCGCCCCTCGTGGACGTCCGGACCCTCGGCCAGCGCCTCCTGGTGTTCGCCACCCATCCCGACGACGAAGTGCTGGGCTGCGGAGGCCTGATCGCGCTGGCGGCGCGCGCCGGCGCCCGGGTGCGCGTGCTGGTCGCCACCGACGGCGCCGCGGGCCGAGAGGGGGAGGACCGCGCGCGCCACGCCGCCCTGCGCGCCGCGGAATCCCGTGGCGCCGGCGAGTTGCTCGGCGTCGCGGAGCACGTCTTCCTCGAATTGCCCGACGGTCGCCTGGGGGAGCAATGGACGCTGGTGGAGCGGCTGACACGGGAGCTCGCGGACTTCGCGCCCGACACCCTGGTCGCGCCCTCGCCCCTCGAGTTGCACGCCGACCATCTGGCCCTGGCGGCCGCCGCGGCCGCGGCCCTGGCGGCGCGGCCCGCCCAGCGCGCGTTGCTCTACGGCGTCAACACCGCCGTGCCCGCCACGCTGCTCCTCGACGTCACCCCGGTGTCCTCGGAGAAGCAGGCGGCCCTGGCCCGTTTCGTGACCCAGGACGCCCCGAAGCTCGTCGCCCGCTCCGCGGCCATGGATGCGGCTCGCACGATCGACCAGGACGACCCCCAAGTGACTGCCGTGGAGGGCTTCGTGGAACTGCGCGGCGGCGCGGCCCTCGAATACGCCCGGCGCGCGCGCGCCCTGGCCCAGGTGGCCGGGCCCGCGGCGGGCGGGAGCGCGGCCGCTTCCCTGGAGGCCGATCCCTTCGCCGCCACGGCGGTCATCACCACCTGGAACAAGTGCAAGGACCTGTGCGAGAACCTGGACGGACTGCGCGCCCAGGTGCGGCCCTTCGCGGCCGTCGTGGTGGTGGACAACGCCTCCGGCGACGGCACCGCGGCCGCCCTGCGGGAGCGCTACCCGGAGGTGCGCCTGGTGGTCATGCCCCATTCGCGCTACGGCGCCTGCGAGACCTTCAACATCGGTTTCGCCACGGCCACGACGCCGCTCGTGGCCATCCTGGACGACGACGTCGTGCTGCCGCCCGATTGGCTCGCGCGGACCGTGGAGCGCCTGCGCCAGGAACCGCCGACCACCGCCATCGTCTCCACCGAGGTGGTGGAGCCGGAGATGCCCGCGAGCTACCTGGAATCGCCCCTGCTGGCCCGCGAGCGCTACATGTCCACGTTCCGCGGCTGTGCCAGCCTGGCGCGGGCCGACGCCCTGCGCGCGGCCGGCGGCTACGACGAGCGTCTGTACATCTACGGCAACGAGCGCGACCTGACCTGCCGCCTGCTCAACCTGGGCTATCGCGTGCTGCAATTCCCCGGCGTGCGCGCGTTCCACAAGACGCCGTTCGGCATCAAGATGGGCAAGCGCAGCCTCTACTACCACGCGCGCAACGCCTGGCTCACCATGTTCAAGTACGCGCCGGCGGGAGCCCTCGCCCGCCTGCCGTGGCTGGTGCTGACCCAGGTGATCCTGCGGGGCCGGGCCCGCGAACAGGCCGGTGGAGTCACGGACGCCACGGGCACCATCGGCATCGGACGCTCCCTGCGCGAGACACCCGGGGCCACCTGGGTGGTGTTCAAGGCCGGCTGCTCGGTGCTGGCGAACCTGCCCTACTGCCTGCGCCACCGTTCCCCGTGCCGCGCCGAGGATTTCCGGCTGCCCCTGGGTTGAGGTGGCCAGCGTGAAGCCGAGTTCCGAGCCTCCGGCCCTGGCGCCCGCCCGCGGGGAGATCTCGGTCGTGATCGTCAACTTCAACGGGGCGGAGCACCTGCCGCACTGCCTGGACGCCGTGTTCCGCCAGAGCGAGCCCTTCGGCGAGGTGCTGGTGATCGACAACGCCTCCAGCGACGGCAGCGAGCGCGCGGCCCAAGCGCGCCATCCCTCCCTGGGCGTCGTGCGCCTGCCGAAAAACCTCGGGCCCTGCCCGGCGCGGAACACGGGACTGGCCACCGCGCGCCATGACTGGGTGCTGCTGCTCGACAACGACGCGGTGCTCTTGCCGGACACTCTGGCGCGGCTGGCGGACGCGGCGCGCGCCCATCCCGAGGCCAGCGTGCTGCAACCCCGCAGCGTGCTCGCCTCCGACCCCGGCCGCGTGCACTACGACGGCGGCTCGTTCCACTACGTGGGGCTGTTCGCCCTGAGGAATTTCTTCGTGCCCCTCGAGCAGGCCGAGGGCCGGGGCACGCTGCCCGTGGACGGCGCGGTTTCCGTGGCGCTGCTCGTGCGCCGCGAGCGCCTGCTCGCCATCGGTGGCTTCGATCCGGACTTCTTCATCCTGTTCGAGGACCTGGATCTTTCCCTGCGCCTGCGGGGCGAGGGCCAGGAGATCCTCTCGGTGGAGGATGCCCTGGTGCATCACCGCGGCGGCACGGCCGGGATCAGTTTCCGCGGCGGCGGGAGCTACCCCCACAGCCGCGCCTTCCTGCATGCGCGCAACCGCGGCCTCCTGCTGCTCAAGAACTACGGCTGGCGGACCTTGGTGGTCTCGTTGCCGGGGCTCGCCCTCTACGAACTGGCTTGGTTCTGCCTGATGATCTCGAACGGCAGCGCGCCGGCCTACCTGAGGGGGCGCTGGGCCCTGTTCCTCGCCCTGCCCCGCACCCTGTCCAAGCGGCGCGGAATCCGCCGCGCCCGGCGCGTGCGCGACCGGGATCTGCTGGTGGGGGGGCCCTTGACCATCACCCCGGGGCTGGGCACTTCGCCCCTGCGGGCCGCGATCCTGCGGCGCCTGGACGCGGGCCTGCGGACCTGGTGGAGCCTGGTGCGCCGCCTGGCCAGTTGAGGGGCCGGGCTCGGCCCCCGAGCCGCCGGCCCCCTTGCAATTTTCGGCAGGTCCCGTGACATGCAAGGGACACCCCTCCCAGGAGAACCAGGCAGATGCTCCCCAGGAAAGTGCTCTTCGTGGCCGCCTCGCTTCTCGCGCTCCCGACGACGGTCCTGGGGACCCCAGGGAGCCCGGCTGCGACTCTCGCGAGCCCGGCGGCAGGTCTCGCCTTCGAACCGGTCCATGGCGCGGCCCCGGCCGCCGAGATCCCCGAGCGCGTCCCCGACGCCAAGGCCGAGCCCCTCACGGTCCACCGCTCGACCACCAAGAACGGTCTGCGGTTCGCGTGGTGGCTGCCCAAGGGCTACGACGGCCAGGCCAAGACCCACCTGACCGTGATCCTGCACGGCACGGGCCTGGATTACCGTTGGGGGCCTGCCAACCACATGCCTGGGCGTTTCCGCCCGGACGACGTGGTGATCTCGGTGGATGGTCCGACGCCCAACGGGGACTCCCGGCTGTTCATGGACACGAAGCAGGACGTGGACGCGATCCACGATTGCCTCGAGGAATGGCGCTCCCAATTCGCCGTGGACCGCGTGTTCCTCTACGGTCACAGCCAGGGTTCCTTCTTCACCACCTTCTACGCCGGCCTGCGGCCCAAGGACGTGGCCGGGCTCGTGGCCCACGCCTCGGGCATCTGGCTGCAGTCGCGCTTCGACAAGTCCGTGGGGGACGTCGCCATCAGCTTCCTGCACGGCACCCACGATCCGGTGGTGCCTTTCGGCCAGAGCGTCGCCGCCCGCGACGAGGCGCAGAAGCAGGGCCTCGACCTCGTGCACCTGCGGCGCATCGCCTACTACAACCACTGGCCCAACGACGTGCGCGCCAGCGAGGAGCTCGACTGGTGCGAGGCCATGACCACCTCGGATCCCGCCCGGGCCCTGGTCCTGGCGCAGAGGCTCCTGGAGCCCAAGGTCTCACCCCAGGAGGGCTATCCCACCTGCGTGCCCTTCAGCGGCGCCCGCGAGGTCCTGGCACGCTTCGAGGAGGGCCACCGGCGTGCTCTGGCGGGCGCCAGCGAGGCCCAGCGCGCGCAGGCGGCGAAGCTCGCCGCCGCCGTGGAGGCCCATGGGGAGGAGGAGGTGGCGGCGATCCGCAAGGCCCTGCCCAAGAAGCTCGCCCTGGATGGCGAAGCCTGGCTGGGCCACCTGGTGCCCGCCCGTGAGGATCTGCGCGGGCTCGCGGCCATGGAAGCCCTGGCGAAGAAGCTCGACTTCGACGGGCTGCGAAAACGCCAGGGCCCGGCCGCGGGGCGCATCTTCGACGCGTGGTACTCCTCCAAGCCGGCCGCGGAGATCTACGGCACCATTGTCGAGGCGCTGCCCGAAGCGTTCCTGATCGAGGGGTATCCCGCCGAACTTCCCGAGCGCATGGCCGAATGGCACGCGGACGCGAAGAAGCTCGGGCTCAAGAAGCCGGTGCTCGCCAAGTACGAGAACTTCGAGCGCTGGAAGAAAGCCTGGAGCGACGGCTCCCGGGAGCGGCAGCGGGCATGGCAGGGCTGGCGCCCGCCCAAGGAAAAGTGAACCCAGGGGAAGCCCCTTCGCGCCGGGTCGCCCCGGCCGCGCCGCGTGGCGGGGAATCCGCATTCGAAGCATCGCGGGCCGACGCACTTCCGGATCAGGACACTAGAATCCGCCTGAAACCCCATGCGGATCCTTCTGGCGAGCCACAACTACCTGCCGAACCACGCCGCGGGCACCGAGGTCTACACGGCCCAGATCGCCGCCAAGCTCGCCGCACGGGGCCACGAGGTGAGCGTGTTCACCACGGAGAAGGAGATCTCCACGCCGCACCTGACCCTGCGGCGGCGCGTGCACGCCGGGATCACGGTGCACGAGCTGGTCAACAACCTGCACTACGGCGAGTTCCGTGAGACCTGGGATGAGCCGCGCATCGACGCGCGCTTCGCCGAGGTGCTCGAGCTGTGCACTCCCGACGTGGTGCATTTCCAGCACCTGATGTACCTCTCCATCGGCTGCGTGGCCGAGGCGCGCCGCCGCGGCACGCCGGTGGTGTTCACGCTGCACGACTATTGGCTGCAGTGCGCGCGCTTCGGCCAGCGCGTGCACGCCGACAGCTCGATTTGCAGAACCATCGACTTCGCCCGCTGCGGAGACTGCCTCTCCAGCTTCAAGTTCGCCCAATCGCCCCTGGAACGCCGCGCCGGAGCTCTCCTGACGGGACTGCGCTCGGCCACCGGCGTGGACCTGGGCCGCGCCGCCGTGCGCGTGTCGCGCCTGCTGGCCCGGGAGCCCTGCCCGCGGCCGGAGTCCGCGGCGGAGTCCGGCGCGGGCCCGGGCCCGGATCGCGGTGATCTGGCCGCGCGCCTCGCCCAGGAAGTCGAGCAGCGCGACCGCGACTTCCGCGAGCGGCTCTTGCCGCTGGTGGACCGCTTCCTGTCCCCCAGCCGCTTCCTGCGCGAGGAGTTCATCCGCTGGGGCCTGGCCCCCGAGCGCATCAGCTTTTTGCGCACGGGCATCGACCTGGAGCACTTCCGACCGCGGCCGCGCACGCCGAGCCCGGTGCTGTGGGTCACGTTCCTCGGCACTCTGGCGCTCCACAAGGGACTCCACGTGCTGTTGGACGCCTGGGAGCGTCTGGAACCGGCCCTGCGCGCACGGGGCAGGCTCAAAATCGTCGGCCCCAGCCGCCATCACCCCGAGTACGTGCGCGCCCTGGAGCAGCGCGCGGACGCCCTGGGGGTCGAACTGGCCGGGGCCCTCGCGCGGGAGGCCGTGGCGGAGGAGTTGGCGAACACCGACCTGCTGGTGGTGCCGAGCGTCTGGTTCGAGAACTCGCCGCTGGTGATCCTGGAGGCCCTGGCGGCCAGGACGCCGCTGCTCGTCAGCGACATCGGCGGCATGGCCGAGCTGGTGGAGGAGGGCGTCAGCGGCTTTCGCTTTCCGGTGGGCGACTCGGCGGCCCTGGCCCGGCGCCTCTCCGCGCTGCTGCAGGATCGCGGCCCCCTGGATCGCCTGTATCGTTCCGAGGAGCCCGTCAAGCGCGTGGACGACGACGCCGCGCAGCTCGAGGAGTGCTACTTCCAGGCCCTGGAGGCCGCCCGCGCCCGGAACGCCGACAAAGAACACCCGGCATGAGGATCCTGCTGGTCACGCACGGATTCCCGCCCGAGCAGCGGGGCGGGGTCGAGCTGCACACCCAGGCCCTGGCGGGGGCGCTGGCGCGCCTCGGCCACTCGATCCTCGTGGTCTCCGGCACGCTGCGCTCCAGCCAGAGGCCGGGCGAGATCGAGGTGCTGCGCGGTCCCCCCGAGGAGGTCCCCGAGGGGGGAGCCTCCTACGCCGTGGTGCGCCTGGCCCGCGGCGACCTGTACTTCGACCATTGGCACAAGTCGCTCTGCCTGGAGCTCACCACGGCGTTCCGCGCGCTGGTGCGCGAGTTCCGTCCCGACGTGGTGCACGTGCAGCACTGGCTGCGGCTCTCCCGGGACCTGGTGCTGGCGGCGGCGCGCGAGGGCGTTCCCGCCGTGGTGAGCCTCCACGACGCCTGGGCCAGTTGCCCGATCGCCTTCCGCGTGCGTCCGCTGACGCGCGAGCCCTGCGACGCCGTGGTCGGGCCCCATCCCTGCGTGGCCTGCGCCGGCCGCCTGCCGCCGCGGACTCCGTGGGTTCCGGTGGAGGCCGGGTTCCTGCAACTGGCCGAGCGGCAACGGGACCTGGTGCGCGAACTCGAGCTGGCGCGAGTCCTGGTGGCGCCTTCCCAGGCCCACGGGCTCGCCCTGGAGCGCTGGCTCGGCCGCCAGCCGGGCTCCCTCCCCTTCGAGGTGCTGGCGCCCTGCGCGGCCCTGCCGGCGCCGCGGGAGGCGCTGCCGGATCCAGCGGACAGTTCGCCGATTCCCTACCTCTACCTGGCCACCTGGTGTCAGATCGCGCCCCACAAGGGTCTCGACGTGCTGCTCGAGGGTCTGCGCCTCGCGCGCAGCGAACTGGCCGCCGAGGCCGTGGTCTTCCTGGACATCCACGGCGAGCCGGCCGATCCCGAGTACGCCGCGCGGCTGGAGCAACAGTCCGCGGACGAGCCCGTGCGCTGGCGCGGCCCCTTCGCGCCCGCCGATCTCCCGCTGCGCATTGCGCCCGAGGTGCAAGTGTTCGTGGGGGCCTCCCGGGCCCACGAGTCCTACGGAATCGCCGCCGACGAGGCCGCGCGCCTGGGCCTCGCCCTGGTGCTGCCCGATGCGCCGGCCTTTCGCGAACGCTTCTCGGCCGTGGCGGAGTTCCACACCCAAGGCAACGCGCAAGCCCTGGCCGAAGTGTTGGTGGGGCTCGCCAGGGATCGCCGCAGGCTGGCTCGGGCCAGGCGCCTGTCCCGCGAGCACGGTCACGGCCTCGCGACGGCGGGGCCCAAGGCCCTGCGTCACCTGGAGCTCTACCAGCGCGCGATCCTGGCCGGGGCCCCCAGCGTGAGCGCAGAGGGCTGGTACGAGGCGCGCATGAACCGGGCGGCCCTGGCGGACTGGGACCGGGCGCTCTCCGCTCGCTCGCGCGAGGAACTGGGCACCTGAGCGCCGGCGGCGGGCCATGCGGATCTTGTTTCTGCTGCACGATTGGCTGCCGGAGCACGTCGGCGGCACCGAGGTGCACACCCTGGAGCTGGCGCGGGAACTCGCGCGCCTCGGCCACGAGCCCACGATCCTGTGCACCGAACGGGACCAGGCCCGCGCCGACGGCGACCTCCTGCGCCGCGAGCACCAGGGAATCCCAGTGATCGAAGTGGCCCACGCCCGCGAGTACGCCTGCGCGGAGGAAATGTGGGAAGAGCCGCGTCAGGCCGCGGTCTTCCGTCGCATCCTGCGGACGGTGCGGCCCGACGTGCTGCACGTGGAGCACTTCGCCGCCTGGGGGACCGGCGTGCTCGCACTGGCGCGCGAGGCGGGCGTGCCCGCGTTCGTGACGCTGCACGACTTCCACCTGTTGTGCGCCCGGGGAACGCTGCTCCGCGACGACGGCTCCCTGTGCGCGGGCGATTGCTCCCAGTGCCTGGAGTCGCTTCCGTCGCCGCGCGCGGGGGCCGGGCCCGGCCCGTGGGCCGCCGCCGCGGAGGCTCGCCGCGAGCAACACCGCGAGGACCTGCGCTCGGCGAGCGCCGTGATCTCACCTTCGCGCTTCCTCGCGCGCCTGATGGAGCAGCGGGGCATGGTTCGCGAGGGCAGCGTGCACGTGCTGGATTCGGGCCTGGTGGGAGAGTGGCGCGAGCCGCGGGTCTCCGATCCCCGAACGCCCGTGCGCGTGGGCTACGTCGGCGGACTCTATCCCTCGAAGGGCGTGCACGTGCTGGTGGAAGCCCTGGCCCGACTCGCACCCGGGCTCGCGACCCTGGACGTGCACGGAGTCCTGGAGTGGTTTCCCGACTACGTCGCCCGCTTGCGGAACTCCGCCGCCGGGCGTGTGGAGGTCCAGTGGCACGGCCGGTTCGCCCCGGAGCAGTTGGACCGCATCCTCGACGGACTCGACCTGCTCGTGCTGCCCAGCCTCTGGCCCGAGAACCGTCCCCTGACCTTGCAGGCCGCCTTCCGCCGCGGCGTGGCCGTGCTGGCCGCCGACGTCGGGGGCATGCGCGAGCTGTGCGACGCAGGGCGCTACGGTCGGCTGTTCCCCGGCGGGGACCCCGCGGCGCTGGCCCGCGAAATCGAGGGCCTCGCGCGCGACCGCGCGCGCCTTTTCGAGGTGGCTTGCGCCAGGCCGCAGCTCGCCTCGATCGGCGAAGTGGCCCAGGCCCATCTGGCGCTCTACGGGGCCGCAAGGACGAGTCTTCCCTCGGAGAGTCCCTGAGGTAGGCTCTGCGGCATGACCGCCTGGAACCTGAAACGTCAGCGCATCGTCTGCGCGACCTGCGCGAGCGGCTTCGAGGCCGGTGCGCGCTATTTCTCGTTGCTCTCGACGCAGGCGGGCGAGCTCGCGCGCAGCGATTTCTGCCAGCGGTGCTGGAGCGCCCGCCCCGCGGGCGACGTGGACCTGTTCTGGTGGCGCACGCGCCACGAAGAGCGCAAACAGCGCGGCCTTTCGTTCAATCTCGAGGCCCTGGAGGCGCTGTTCGTCGCCCTGGAGGGCCGCCACGACAAGGCCGTGGTGGAGCTGCGCTTCCTGCTCTGCCTGCTCCTGATGCGCAAGCGACGCCTGAAGGTGGTGCGCATGACTCGCGGCGCGGGACTCGACGCCTTCGTCGTCCGCCGGCCCCGGCGCCAGGAGGAGTTCTCGGTGGTCCTGTGCGAGTTCACGCCCGAGCGCATGGCCGAACTGCGCGAGGAACTTCGCGCCCTCTTCGGCGGGGAGTCGGGCTCCACGCCGGACTACTCCGCCGTGCCCGGGCTCGAGTCCGGCGGCGCCCACTAGCCCGCCGGAAGCCCGGTTTGGCCCTGGACCGCAACATATTGTGCCTGTTGGCCCCCTTTTCCAGGAATTGCCCCAAGATGTAGTGCCTCTGAGCTGATCCGCCGCCCGCGTCCCAAGTCCGGTGCCCGCAAGCACTTCCGCTCGAAAAAAGTGGAAGAAGCATTGCCAGGACGGTTGTGGGGCGCTGGAATACCAAAGTGGGGCAAAGTGGTGGTCGGTGTCAGTCGGCGTTGGGGCTTGTGGGGCCCAAGTGCCGCTCTGTTCATCGCGCGCCCGCGTCCGCCGGCTCCGGTAGCGGAGTCCTGGCCCGGACGTGGTCGCGCGAGCACCGGCCACCCGTTTCCCCCCACGTCGAGGTGTCGGCGGCTGGGACGGTGGGGTGCGCGGTGAACGCGGACTCGCAACACCGGACGGGCCGCCTTCAGGGGGGGGGCGGCCGTGTGGATCGGTGAGTCGACCCACACGTTGGACGCGAAGCATCGCGTCTTCCTGCCCAAGCGCTTTCAGGACGGACTCGGCCGCGATGCCGAGGGCAACCTGACGGCGATCCTCTCTCGCGGCTTCGAGGATTGCGTGGCCCTCTACTCCGAAGCCGGATTCCAGCGCGCTCTGGAACGGCTGCAGACGCAGGCCTTCTCCAGTGAGCAGCAGCGACTGATGCAGCGCCTGCTGTTCTCCGACACGTACCACACCACGCTCGATTCCGCCGGTCGGATGATCTTGCCCGAGTCCCTGCGCGCGCTCGCTCGGATTGCTGCCAAGGAAGTCGTCGTGATCGGCCTGATCGATCGGATCGAGGTGTGGGACAAGGCGCGTTGGGCCGAGTTCAAGGCCCACAACGAATCCAAGTTCAACCAGCTCGATCGCGTGCTCGCGAGTCCCGGCCAGGCGCCGGGCCTGTAGCTTCCGGCGTTCGATTTTCCCGTCGAACTGATTTGCCTCAGTTCGCCCAAAGTGAGTTGCACCGTGCTTCTTGTTAACGGAGTGCAGGAGATGGAAGGCCTCGAGGGGCGGAATCCGTCGGCTCGCGGCATCCCGGCGCCCGGCGCCCAGGGGGGGGCCCGGGACGGCCGTGGGGAGGCCCAAGTGCACGCCCCGGTGTTGCCCCAGGAAGTGCTGAGCTTCCTGACCGGTGATGCCGCGGAGCGGACTCTCCTCGAGGGCTGGGTCCTCGACGGAACCGTGGGGGCCGGCGGCCACGCCGAACTGGTTCTGGGGGCCTGCCCTGGAGTGCGCCTGTTGGGGATCGATCAGGATCCGGAGATCCTCGAGATCGCGCGCGCGCGCCTCTCGCCCTTCGGCGAGCGCGTGCGTCTGCGCCATGCCCGGGCCTCCTCGGCCGCGCAGGTCGTCGAGGAGGAGGCGCTGCCCGCGCCGATCGGCATGCTCCTGGACCTCGGGGTCTCCTCGCTGCAGCTCGACCGCCCGGAGCGCGGCTTCTCCTTCCAGGAGGACGGCCCCCTGGACATGCGCATGGACCCCACGCGGGCGCGCACGGCGGCGGACATCGTCAACCACTGGGACGAGGCCGACCTGGCCGACCTGTTCTTCCACGAAGGCGGCGACTCCCGCGCGCGCCGGATCGCCCGGGCCATCGTCGAGGCTCGCCGCCGTCAGCCGTTCCAGCGCACCGGAGCGTTGGCCGACCTGATCGCCAAGAGCGCGCCCTCGGCCGGCAAGATCCACCCGGCGACGCGGGTCTTCCAGGCCCTGCGCCGCGCCGTCAACGAGGAGGGTGAGGAACTGATCGCCGCCCTGGCCGCCGCCGAGACGCTGCTGGCCGAGGGGGCGACTGGTGGTGATCGCCTTCCATTCCGGGGAGGACGGCGTGGTCAAGCGCTTCCTCTCCAGGGGCGCCCGCGAGGGCCGCTGGCGCCTGCTGACCAAGAAACCCCTTTCGGCCGGCCGGGCCGAGGTGCGGGCGAACCGTCGTTCCCGTTCGGCGCTGTTGCGGGCCGCGGTCCGCGAGCGCGCCCCGCGGGAGGTGGCGCCGTGATCCGCGCCGTCCTGGTTCTGCTGCTCTGCGGCCTGACCCTGCTCCTGGGGTTGTGGACCACGGTGATTCAGAACGCCAACCACGACCGCGCGGCGGAGTTGGCCACGTTGCAGCGTCAGTGGGAGATGCTCGATGCGGCCAATGCCCAGGCGCAGGCCCTGTCCAGGGCCCACCTGCCCGGGATTCCCAACCTGCCGTTGGATCCCAAGCGTCAGCGCCGGGCCATCGAGGATCGTCGCTCCGCGACCCAGGTCGCCAAGGCCAAGGCGGTGGGGCTGTGATCCGCTCCAGCGTCCCCGAGTCGGCTTCCGGGCTGCGGCCCGCCAGCGCCTACTTCGTCGTGGCCTCGGTGTTCGTGGTGGTCGCCTGCTGGGTGGGCTGGATCGCCCTGGGCGGGCCGGTTTGGTCCGGGTTCCGCCCCACGAAGGAGCAGGACCCCGCGCCCGAGTACACCATCTGCGACCGGGAGGGCCGGCCCCTGGCGGCCTTCGTCCAGCGCCTGGACCTGACCCTTTCGCCGCGCGCGATGTGGCAGGCCCACACGCCCCAGACCATCGTGGTCGGGCTGGCCAAGGCCCTGGGCGCGCCGGTCACGGCCCAGCAGCTCCTGGAACGGGTGATGCCGGACGCCAAGCAGGGCGTGGTGCGCACGGGCTGGAAGCTCGACCCCGCCCAGGCCCAGGCCCTCGACCGGTTCCTGCGCCACGGGTCCACCGATCCCGAGGCCCTCCCGAACCCGATCCGCGGTCTGTGGGTCGAGCGCGCCGACGGCCGCCCGGCCAATGCCCAACCTGCCGCGAGCACCTATCGGCTCGCCTGGCAGCCGCTGGTGGCCCTGTCCCAGGAGACGCGCGAGTCCCATCTCTCGCGCCAGAAGAAGAACCCCCTGCGCTGGAGCCGCGAGCTGGCCGACGGCATCGCCCAGGCGCTGTACGGGGATCGGGCCCTGCGCCCGGGACTGTCCGACGAGAAGCAGCTGGAGCGCCAGCGGGCCGCCATCTGGGAGGGCCTGATGCCCACGCGCTTCGTGGCCGCCCTGCCCGACTTCGACGCCACCCGGGCGCCCGAGGTCTGGAACCTGCTCAACGACCAGCACGTCGCCTCGCACCAAATGGCGATCCAGCGCGGGCGCAACCGCCGCTACCCCCTGGGCCCCATGCGGGTCCTGGGTGGATGGGGGTTCATCGACAAGAGCGAGGGCGAGCGTCGGGTGCTGGCCGCCTTCGGCCTGCCGCCCGCGGAGATTGCCAGCCCCCAGCAGCGCCAGAACCTGATCGCGTCCCTGTCTCCGGCCGACCGCAAGCGCCTGGACACCGCCGTCTGGAAGGAGGTCTCCAACCCCGAGGCCATCGTGGGCCTGGAGTTGGTCTGCGACGAGCTCCTGGACAGCGACCCCTGGAAGAACCTGGAGCGGGATCCCGCCAGCTTCGAGTTCTTCCGGCACAGGCCCATCCGGCAGATTGCCCGGGGCCAGGGCGGCGGCGCGCGGTCCTACTACGTGGACTCCCGCGAGGCCAGCGACGCGCCCCGGGTCGTGACCACGCTCGACGGCCGTCTCCAGTCCGAGGTGGGCCGCCAGCTGGATCTGGTCATGGAGCGCTCCAAGCCCGCCCTGGCCATGGCGATCGTGGTGGACGTCGAGTCGGGGGACGTGCTGGCCGTGGATTCGAGGGAGGCCTATCCCTTCGGCGGGTTCGCCCCGACGACCCACAGCTACACCCCCGGGTCCACCGGCAAGGTGCTGGTCATGGCCTGCGCCCTGGAGGACGGGGTCGTGCGCCCGGGGGAGACCATCGACGTCGGCCACGGGGAGTACCGCATCCCCGGCACCCACCGGGTCATCCACGAGGCCGAGAATCCCGGCAAGAGCGGCCGCATTTCGGCCTCGGAGTGCCTGGCCTACTCGCTGAACGCCGGGCTGGTTCAGATCGGCCTGCGGGTCCAGCCCGAGGCGCTGCGCGGCTACTTCCGCAAGCTCCACTACGCCGAGCTGCCGGGGACGGGCTTCCCCGGCGAACGTCCGGGCATGCTGCCGGCCTTGCCCTGGAAGAAGAGCGACGTGTGGGCCTCGGTCTGCTTCGGCCACGGCTACATGACCACCCTGTGGCAACACGCCGCGGGCCTGGCGACCGTGATCCGCGGCGGCGAGTGGAAGCCCCTGCGCCTGTTGGACCGGATCGAGCAGGGAGAGGGGCGTTGGCGCCTGCCCCGCGCCCCGGGAGAACGCGTGTTTTCTCCCGAGACTTGCGCCACCGTTCGCGACATGATGCGCCTCGGCGCGCGCGAGGGGACCGGTTCGCCGGTCGCGGCGCCGGAAAAGATGCAGGGAGCGATCGTCGGCACGAAGACCGGAACCGCCCAGAAGGTCCCGACCGAAGTCTGTCTGCACGTGGAGCTCGCCCACCAGGGCGCCCACGCCAAGGCGGGCACCAGTTGCGGCAAGAGCTGCCGCGCGAAGCTGGTCGGCGCCGAGCGCAACCACCGCTCCTGCTACACCTCCTCGATGGTGATCTTCGGGGCCCGCGAGGACGGCGGGCGCGAAGTCATGGTCTACGTGGTCGTCGACGACAAGTCCGCGGGCGAGCGCTACGGTTCGCGGGCCGCGGGTCCGGCCGCGGCCGCGATCCTGCGCGAGGCCCTGGGACTCAGTTCGCGCAGCGAACCGCTGATGACGCTGGACCCCCGGGGCTTCGTGCCCTCGCTGCTGCCGCCCTCGTCGAAGACGTCGAGCCGCCTGCCCTGGAACGAGGAGGGCCAGTCCCGATGACCGCGCTGTCCGAACTGGTCGCGCGCATGGGGGGCCGACTGCTCCCGGCGGGGACGGCGCGGGACGCCGGGGGAACTCGCGATGCCGAGGTGCTCTCCGTGTGCCTCGACAGCCGCGCCGTGGCCCCCGGAAATCTGTTCGTCGCGCTCCCGGGCCTCTCCTCCGACGGGCGGCGCTTCACGGCCCAGGCCGTCGAGCGCGGCGCCGTGGCGCTGCTCTCCCCCGAGCCCCTCGGAGCGAGCGCCGGCCCCTTGCCCAACTGGGTCCACGGGGAGGCGCGCCGCGTCGCGGGACTGGCCGCGGCCCTGCTGCACGGCGATCCCTCGCGGGACCTGTTCGTCGCGGCCGTCACGGGCACCAACGGCAAGACCAGCGTGGCCCATCTGACTTCCCAGCTCTTGACCCACGCGGGCCGCGTGCCCGCGGTGCTCGGCACGGCCGGCAATCGGCTCGCCGACGGCCGCTGGAGCGCCGCGAGCCACACCACGCCGGATGCGCCCGCCCTGCAGGCACTGCTGGCGCGCCACCGCGACCTGGGCGGAGACGCCGTGGCCTGGAGCTCTCCAGTCACGCACTCGATCAGGAGCGCCACGCGGGACTCGCCGTGGACGTGGCGCAGTTCACCAATTTGACCCAGGACCACCTGGACTACCACGGCGACATGCAGCGCTACGGCGCCGCCAAGCGCGCCCTTTTCTCCGGGCTTTCCCGCGCTTCCCACGCGGTGATCAACGCCGATGATCCCGCCGGCGCTGCCATGGCCGAGGCCGCGCGCGCGGCGGGAGCCACGGTGCACACCTACAGCACGAGGTCGCGGGCCGACCTCTGGGCGGACGAGATCGTGAGCGACTCGCGAGGCACGCGTTTCTGGATCCAAGGGATGGGGATCTTACGGACGAGGGTGCACGTGCCTCTGTGGGGCGATTTCAATGTCTCGAACGTCCTGGCGGCCCTGGCTGCAGTGCTCCTGTCGGGTGCGAGTCCGCTCCACGCGTTGGAAGGACTCGCATCCGTCTCTCCCGCTCCGGGGAGGCTGGAGCGCGTGGACGACGGCTCCCTGGGCGTGACGCTGCTGGTGGACTACGCCCACACCGAAGACGCGCTGCGCCAGGTGCTCTCCACCCTGCGGCGCCACCTGGAGGGCGCCAGCCAGGGGCTCCCGCCGCACGCGGCGCGTCCGCGACTCCTGTGCGTGTTCGGCTGCGGTGGGGATCGCGATCGCGCCAAGCGGCCGCGGATGGGCGCCGCCGTGGACGAATGGGCCGACGTGGCCGTGGTCACCAGCGACAACCCGCGCAGCGAGGATCCCGCCGCCATCGCCCGCGAGGTGCTGGCGGGCATGTCGGGTCGCGCGACGACCCTGCTCGAATTGGACCGACGGGCGGCCATGGCGGCGGCCCTGGAGCAGGCCCGCGCCGGGGACATCGTGCTGGTGGCCGGCAAGGGCCACGAAACCACCCAGACCGTGGGGACGAACGTGCATTCCTTCGACGACCGCCGGGTTCTGGCCGAACTCGCGCGACTGTGCGCCACCGGGACGTGAACACCATGATCGTGCAAGACATTCTCGACGCCACCGGGGCACACCTCGTGCACGGCGATCCGCGCGCGCGAATCCAGGGCGTCAGCACCGACACCCGCGCGCTCAAGCCGCGCGAACTGTTCCTGGCCCTTTCGGGGCCGAACTTCGACGGCAACCAGTTCGCCGAGGAGGCGCGCCGCGCCGGAGCCGGGGCGCTCCTGCTGCAGGACCGGCCGGGAACGGCCGTGCCCCGGTTCGCGGGCGAATTGCCCGTGGCCTTGCACGAAGCGCCGCGCCGGGCCCTGGCGGATCTGGCTTCCTGGCACCGTTCCAGGCTCGCCTGCCCGGTGATCGGCATCACGGGCTCCTGCGGCAAGACCACCACCAAGGGCATCCTGGCCCAGCTCTTGGAGACGCGCTTCAAGACCGTCGCCAGCCCCAACTCGTTCAACAACGACGTGGGCGTGCCCCACACGCTGCTCCTGGCGGATCGCGACACGCGCATGCTGGTGGTGGAGATCGGCACCAACGGCCCCGGCGAGATCGCGGCCCTGTCGCGCATCGCCCGGCCCAACGTGGGCATCATCACCAACATCGGCAACGCGCACCTGGCCGGCCTGGGCTCGATCGAGGGCGTGCTGCGCGAGAAGAGCGAGTTGTTCGCCGCGCTGCCCAAGAACGGCACGGCGATCCTCAACCTGGACTGCCGCTACGCCCGCGAACTGCGCGACGCCACCGGGGCGCGCGTGATCAGCTACTCGGTGGAGGGCGGCGGCGACGGCGACGGGGACGGCGTCGGCGACCTGAACGCCGAGAAACCCTGGTTCCATGCCGCGGGCACGACCTTCCGCCTGCGCGGACAGGAGATCACCTCGCCGCTCTTGGGCGTGCACAACATCTCGAACCTGCTGGCGGCCCTGGGCGCCTGCCTGGCCATGGGCCTGTCGCTGGAGGAACTGCTTCCGGCCGTGTCGCGCCTCAAGGGCGGCCGCCGGCGCATGGAGCGCATCGAGTACGGCGAGGTGGTGGTCTTCGACGACACCTACAACGCCAACCCGGATTCGGCGCGCGCGGGACTGCGCGTGCTGGCGGGCCTGCACGGCCACCGCCGCCGCGTGGTGTTCCTGGGCGACATGCTGGAGTTGGGCCCGGAGGCGCCGGAGTTGCACCACGCCATGGGACGGGCGGTGGCCGAGAGCGGCATCGACCAGCTCTATCTGGTGGGCGAACTGACGCGCGCCGCCGCCGCCGGCGCCCTGGAGGCGGGCATGTCCCCGTCGCGGGTCGAGCACCTCGGAGGCCGCGAGGACGCGCTGCGCCAATTGGAGCGTTGCATCCACCCGGGCGACGTGCTGCTGGTCAAGGGATCCAACGCCATGGGCATGGACCGCATCGTCCAGCGCATCGGCGAGGTCTTCTGCAGCGCGGTGAGCTGAACTTCCCCAAGCCCCAAGCCCAGCCCACCCGCCATGTTCCCCGGTCTGTTCGACGACATCCTCGGCCTGCACCTCTTCGGCTACATCACGTTCCGCGTGGCCATGGCGGCGCTGACGGCCTTCGGCTTCGCGCTCTTCCTGGGCGGGCCCACGATCGCCTGGCTCAAGCGCCTGCGGGCCTCCGAGGACACTTCGAAGTTCGACGCCCAGAAGGACTTGAAGAGCCTGGTGGAGCAGGGGCCCAAGAAGGACACGCCGACCCTGGGCGGATCGTTCCTGATCGCTTCGCTGATCGGCTCGGTGCTGCTCTGGGCGCGCCTGGACAACCTGCACGTGGTGCTGGCCGTGATGTTGACCGCGGGCTTCGCCGCCGTGGGCTTCGTCGACGACTACCTCAAGCTCACCGCTCCCAAGACCAAGGGCCTGTCGCCCTCGGCCAAGATGCTGGGCCTCTCGGCCGTCTGCCTGGGCGCCCTGGGGTTGCTCACGTTCTACGCCTACTGGTACGGGCGGCCCACGCTTCTGACGCTCTTCCCGCCGTTCTTCAAGGAAGCGCACATCGAGCTGTTCGAGTACGGCCTCGTCGGCGTGGCGCTGTTCCTGGCCTTCGAGTGGCTGGTGATCGTCGGGTCGGCCAACGCGGCCAACATTACGGACGGCCTCGACGGGCTGGCCGTGGGCTGCATGCTGATCGCCGGGTTCACGCTCTCGATCTTCTGCTACGTCTCGGGCCGCCCCGACTGGACCGGCTACCTGGACGTGCCCTACGTGCGCCAGGCCTCGGAAATGGCGGTGGTGGGCGGCGCCATGTGCGGCGCCTGCCTGGGATTCCTGTGGTTCAACGCCTATCCCGCCAAGGTCTTCATGGGGGATTCGGGATCGCTGCCCCTGGGCGGACTCCTGGGCTGGATGGCCATGGTTTCCAAGCAGGAGCTGGTGCTGCCCCTGATCGCCCTGGTGTTCGTGGCCGAGCTGGCCTCCAGCTGGATCCAGAAGCTGTACTACCAGCGCACCGGCGGCCGCCGCCTGTTCACCTGCGCGCCGATCCACCACGGGTTGCAGCTCTACGGCGGCGTGTTCACGAAGACCGACACGCGCTGGCACGAAATGACGGTGGTGGTGCGTTTCTGGATCGTCGCCGCCGCCTGCGCCATGTTGTCCCTGGCCCTGTTGAAGGTGCGCTGACATGGGACGTCGTCGCCGATCTCTCGAACAGCCGGCCTTCGCGGGCGGCAGCACGGCCGCCGGGAACGGTCCGCGCGAGCACCAGATGACGATCTTCGAGCGTCTGGACTCGCTCACGCGCCGGGCCGAGGTGGTCGACCCGCGCGGTCCGGCCACGGCCCTGTTCTGCTGCGTGGTGGCCTTGGTGACCTTCGGGCTCCTGGTGCAGGCGAGCCACGCCGCGACGATTCTCTCGCGGGACGAGTTCGCGGGCGTGCTCAAGGGGCAGGTGGCCTTCCGCGCCGCCGGGCTCCTGGTGCTGATCCTCGCCGCGCGGGTGGGACCCAGCGGCCTGCGTCGCTTCCTGCCGGCGATGACGGTGGCCGTGGGCCTGCTGCTCGTGGCCGTGTTCCTGCCGGTGGTCGGCACCTCCCTCAACGGCTCCCACCGCTGGGTCAACCTGGGCTTCGTGTCGTTCCAACCCTCCGAGTTGGCGCGCATCGTGCTGGTGTTGTGGATCGCCGACCGCTGCGTGCGGCTGGGAGACGACGTGCGCGACATGCGGCGCGGCGTGCTGCCGATGCTCGGCATGGGCCTGTTCTTCTTCGGGCTGATCGCCGTCGAGACCGACCTGGGCGGGGCGATGCTGCTCCTGCTCTGCATCCTGGGGACCATGTGGGTGGGCGGCGCGCGTCCGACCCACGTGGCCGGATCCCTGGCGGCCATCGGCGGCAGCGCGCTGCTCCTCGGCTTCACCCTGATCCCGTACATCCGGCGCCGCATCGAGATGTTCGTCGGCTCCACCGACAACGACCAGATCACCGGCAGCGTGCTGGCCATGCACTCGGGGGGCTTCTTCGGCGTGGGGCTCGGCCAGGGGGCCTTCCGCAACCACGGCGTGCCCTACCTGGAGAGCGATTTCGTCTTCGCCCAGGTGGGCGAGGAGTTCGGCCTGTTCGGCATGCTCCTGGTGCTCGGGCTCTTCCTGGGCTTCCTGTGGTTCGGCCTGCGGCTGGTGCTCTCGATCCGTGATCGCTACGACGCCCTGGCCTCCTTCGGGCTGCTGCTCGCGACCGCGCTCCAGGCGATGCTGCACGTGCAGGTCGTCGCGGGGCTCGCCCCGCCCAAGGGCATGACCCTGCCCTTCATCTCCCACGGCGGCACTTCGCTCGTCGTTTCCTGCCTGTGCACGGGGCTGGCCCTCGGTGCGGCGCGCCGCACGGAGGTCGCCCGCGGGGCGAGTGCCGCGCCGATTTCCGGCGCGGCGAGCCGCGGCGTGGGGGCTCGGCCCGCCGTCGCCGTCGCCGACGCCCAGAACCCCGACGATCCGTTCGCGCTGGAGTCCACGCGAGGCACTCAGGTCGCGAACGCCTGACCCGCATTCCATCTCACTCGGCGGCGAGTCCGACCGAGATCGTTCTCCTCAACCCTTCCAATTTCCATCCCGCCCGCCCCGCCGATCGGCGAGGCCTCCCTAGCCAACAGACTCACCATGCAACGCATCGAACGTTACGGCGTGATCGCCCTGGTCTTCCTGCTCGTCACCATTCTCGCCGTCGCCGTGTGGGGCCAGCGCAAGAACCAGTCGCTGCTGTCCTTCCTCAAGCGCGACAAGCCCACGACGACGGCCCAGGTGGATCCCCAGGCGCCGGTGAGCGCCCCGGGCAGCGACCTGGGCCTGTCGGATCCCGCCCATGTGCTGGCTCCCGCGGTTCCGCAAGGGACCAGCGGCCAGGGCGTGCTCGACCCGGCCCTGACGCTGCCCCAGCCCGCGGGCCCCGGCGCGAGCGCCGTGAACTTCGGCAATGCTCCGGGCACGGCCCCGATCACCTTCCCGCCGCCGACCTCCGGTTTCGTGGACGGCACCGGCCAAGGACTCTCGACCCCGACCCAGCCCCAGCCCGCGGTGGCCTCCGCCGAGCGCACCTACAAGGTCAAGAGCGGCGACACGCTGGGCTCCATCGCCAAGCGCGAACTGGGCTCCACCAAGCGTTGGAGCGAGATCAGCGCCCTCAACAACGTCCAACCCGAGCGCCTCAAGGTCGGGATGCTGCTCAAGCTCCCCTCCGGCGCGGCGGTGACCACGGCCACCGTGGAGCCCAACGCCTCGCCGGACGTGCTGGTCAAGCGCGAGGCCCCGCCGGCGCCCAAGAGCGGCAAGACCTACAACGTGCGCCCCGGGGATTCGCTCTCGAAAATCGCCGCCGCGCAGCTGGGGGACGGCAACCGCTACGCCGAGATCCTGGCGCTGAATCCGGGCCTCGATCCGGCCCGCCTGCAGGCCGGCAAGACCCTGCGCATGCCCGCGGACGCCAAGCTGGCCGGCACGGAGCGCAAGCCCAAGGCCCGCAGCACCCCGACTGAGCCCGAGATCGCCCGCGCCGACACCTCCTCCCGGAAGCCGCGCGTGCAATGAGTCGGAAGTTCCGGTGGTTCCTGCTCGCGGCGTGCCTGTTCGTCCTGGTGGCGAACGGGCGCCTGGCGATCGAGACGCTGGCGGGCGGGCCGCAACTCTCGCGGCCTGTCCCGCCGGCCCAGAACTCGCCGGTGGCGCAAGGGCGCCTTCCACGCAAGCCACCCCTCCTCCCGCGACGATCCGATCGCGAGGGAGAGCTCGCGCGCGGCGATCGGCGCCAGCCCTGATGTTCCTTCCCGGCGAGGGATCCGCGCGCGCACTGGCCGCGGGTCCCTCGCGCTCGCATCCACCCCGAGAACCCGCCCCGTGGTCTTCACACCCGTCCAGTCCCGAGAACGTCCCCAGTTCGACTTCGAGCCCATGAGCGGAGGCTCGGCTCCGGCGCGCACCCGCGGGGAGGCTCCGGCCCGGACACTGCGCATCGCGCTGGCCGGCGGAGGCACCGGCGGGCACATCGTGCCGGGCCTGCACCTGCTCTCCACCGATCGCGCGCGCCGATCCGTGGCGGACGTGCTGTGGTTCCAGACCGGCCGCGCCGTGGAAGCGCGCGTGCTCGCGGGCGCCGAGGAGCGGCTCGCTCCCGCCCGGCTCGAGCGCGTGACTCTCACCCTGGAACCCGACGGTGGGGGAGCTCCGGGCCTGGCGCGCCTCGGCCTGTGCACCGCGCCCGCGGTGCTGAAGGCCCGCGCGGCGTTGCTGGCCCATCGTTCCCAGGTCCTGGTGGGACTGGGGGGCTTCACGTCCTTGCCCGCGGCGCTGGCGGCCCGCTCCCTGGGGATTCCGATCGCGCTCTTGGAGGTCAATGCCCACTGCGGGCGCGCCACCCGCTGGCTCGCGCCCCTGGCCCGGCGCGTGCTGCACTCCTGGCGCTCGACCCTGCCCAAGTCCACTGATGGAGCCCGCTCCGGGAGCGGCCGCCACTTGCGCATCGGGCCGCCTCTGGCTCCCGAGTTCACCGCGGGCTCGCCCGATTCCGTTGCCCAGGCCGAGGCCCGCCAGGCCCTGGGTTTTTCCCGGGAGGCGCCCTTGCTGGCGGTGCTGGGGGGAAGCCAGGGCGCCGGCGGGATCAACCGCTTCGTGGCCGAGTTCGCTCCCTTCTGGACTCTCAACGGTCTGTCGGTGCTGCACCAGGTCGGCCCCGGCCGATGGGGGGAAGCCGCCCCCGCCGGGCCGGGCTACCGGGCGGTCGAGTACGTGGGGGACGTGGCCGAAGTCCTGCGGGGCTCGACCCTGGTGCTCTGCCGGGGGGGCGCGTCGACGCTGGCCGAAGTGGGGGCCCTGCGGCGGCCGGCCTGGGTCGTGCCCTACCCGCACCACGCCGATCGGCACCAGGAGACCAACGCGCGCGAATTGGGCCTGGGGGCGCTGATCGTCGACGAGCGGAAGCTCTCCCTGGACCACGCGCGCGAGGTGCTGCGCCTGTGCGGCCCGTCGGGGGCCGGCGAGCGCTCGCGCATGACCTTCGCGCTGGAGGGCGTCGTGCCCCTCGACGGTGCCCAGCGCATGTTCGACGAGATCGCGCTGCTCGCGAATCAGCACACCTCACGCTTCCAATCCCCTGTTGCGGGGTCTTGAATGGACATGATGCAGAGATTGACGGATGCGGTGAGCCAACCCTTGTCCGGCCAGGGTGCCCTCGACCCGCGAGTCGAGCCGCCCCAGCGGGGGAAGTCGACGCTCTGCCCGGGCGTCCCGCGCCGGGTGCACTTCCTGGGCGCCGGCGGCGCGGGTGTCAGCGGAGCGGCGCGCGTGCTGTTCGAGCACGGCCACCTGCCCAGCGGCCACGATCGCGCCGAGGGCCCCCACGTGGAACTCCTGCGCGGCCTGGGCATGCGCATCGACGTCTCGCCCCAGACCTCCGCCCGCCTGCCCGCCGGAGTCGAGATGGTGGTGCGCTCGGCGGCGATCCCCCTCGAGGACCCGCAGGTGCGCGAAGCCGAGGAGCGCGGGCTGCCCGTGCTCAAGTACGCCGAACTCCTGGGTCGCATCACGCCCGCCGGCCGCACCCTGGCCGTCGCGGGGACACACGGCAAGACCACCACCTCCTGGCTCGCCTACCACGCCTCGCGCGGTGTGGCCGAGTCGCTGCAGTTGGCGCGGCCGGGCGCCATCATCGGCGGCATCTGCGGCCGGCTGTGCACGAACGCCATCGCCCATGAGCCCCACGGGCTGTTCGTGGTGGAGGCTTGCGAGTACGACAGCTCGTTCCTGCGCCTCGCGCCCGAGGGCGCGGTGGTCACCAATGTCGAGGACGACCACCTCGACTACTTCGGCACCACCGAGGCGATCCACCGCGACTTCAGCAAGTTCGCCAACAAGATCAGCCTGGGCGGCTTGATGGTGATCGGCGAGAAGGTGCCGCGGGTGGTGGAGACTTCGGCGCGCTGTCCGGTGTGGCGCTACGGCCGCGACCTGTTCGTCGACCTGCTGGGCGAGCGCCAGGGACGCTTCATCATCCGCTTGCGCGGGCCAGGCTTCGAGATCCCCTCGATCCAGCTGGGCGTGCCGGGGCAATTCAACGTCGAGAATGCCGCCCTCGCCCTGGGACTGGTGATCGGCACCTCCGCGCGCATGTGGGAGTGCGACATCGGCACGGTGGCTCTGGCGGCGGCCCAGGGACTGGAACAATTCGCCGGCGCGCGGCGTCGCTTCGAGTCCTGGGGACGCGTCGGCGAGACCGAACTCGTCCACGACTACGCCCACCATCCCACCGAAGTGCGCGTGACCCTGGAGGCGGCGCGGCGCGTCTTCCCGGGGCGGCCGCTGCACGTGCTGTTCCAGCCCCACCAGCACAGCCGCACCTCGCGCTTCCTGGCGGAATTCGTCGAGACGCTGCGTTCGGCCGACCGCGCCGTGATCTCCGACGTCTACGGCGCGCGCACGCACATCGACGGCGGCAACACCGCCACCGCGGCCGACGTGGCCGCGGGCATCGTGCGGCGAGGCACGCCGGCGGCCGCGCCCGGCAACCGCTCGGCCAGCGTGCGGGAATTCGCCCGCGGCCTTCCCCAGCATTCCGTGGGCCTGGTGCTCGGCGCCGGCGACATCGAAGACATCAAGGATGAACTCATTGCAGAGCTGGCCCTGCGCGGCGCTCCCGCTGGCGCCGCTGGCCGATAGGACCACCATGCGCGTCGGTGGACGCGCGGAGTGGTTGCTCGAGCCCGCGAATCCCGAGGAACTCGTGCGCGCCTGGAACGCGGCGCGGGAGTTGGGCATTACGCCTCGCATCCTGGGGGGCGGCGCCAACCTGGTCATTGAGGACGGCGTTCTCGAGGGCGTGGTGATCGCCACTTCGCGGTTGCGCTACATCCTGCGGCCCGCCGCCGGGGAGGACCCCAGCGGCGAGTGGACTCGCACGCCCGAATCCCTGCAGCACACGCCGCCGCCCGCGGATGATCGGCGACTGGTGGCCTGGTGCGGAGCCACCATTCCCGGCCTGGTGCGCGCGGCCACGGAACTCGGCTGGAGCGGCTTGGAGGGACTGGCGGGCGTCCCGGGGCAGATCGGCGGAGCCACCGCCATGAACGCCGGGGGCCGCTGGGGGGATTTCTGGGACGTGGTCGAGTCCGTGCGCGTGCTCGACTGCGACAGTGGCGTGGTGCGCGACCTGCCCCGTGCCGAGTGCCGGCCCAGCTATCGCGACGGCGGCATGCGGGGCTTCGTCGTGCTGGGCACGGTGGTGCGCCTGGCTCCCGGCGCCAAGCACGAAGTCCAGGCCAGGGTGAGCGAGTATCTGCAAACCAAGCGCCGCGTGCAGCCCGTGACCGAATGGTCCGCGGGCTGCATCTTCAAGAACCCGGATCCGTCCAAGTCCGGTGGGCGTTCGGCCGGCAAGCTGGTGGAGGACTGCGGCGGCAAACAGCTCTCGCGGGGCGATGCGGTGGTCAGCTCCCTGCACGGCAATTTCATCGTCAACCGCGGACACGCCAGCGCCGCGGACGTGTTCACGCTGATCGAGGACCTGCGCGACCTGGTGCGAGAGAAGAGCGGCGTGGACCTGTCCGTGGAAGTGAAGGTCTGGCGCAGTTCCGATCGTTAGCCCACCCCCGGCGGCCCGAGTTGGGCCGAGTTGGGCCGAGTTGGCCGAGTTGGCCGAGTTGGCCGAGTTGGGCCGGGGGTTTTCTGCCGCGCCGCAACCGTCCGCCTCTCCGAGTTCGACCTTCCGGCCTCGGGCTACGGCTAGGGCGCGTGGCCCGGGTGAGGCGGGGCCGCTGCTCGCCGCCGCCCCTCCCCGCCTCCCCGCCGATGGGGGCGGGGCTTCCAGGCAACGCCCCAGCCCGGCCCCCACAGAACATGTCGAGCGGTGCGCAAGCCCCCGCCGTGGGCCCCGGTCACGCTCCGCGGCGCGAAACCCCCTGAGCCGGGTGCGACCGGCCGGCGATGCCGGTAGAGTGGCCCAGATTCACGCGTCCGCCGGAGTCGGACGCAGCCGCAGCGCGTGCCAGGTCGGCCGAGCGCGGAAAAGCACTCCCGCCCCCCGCAGCAGGTCGCCGCGGACGGCGCAAGCAAACTCGGAGCGTGGCATGTCGAACGAATCAGCGGCTTCCCAGGTCGGGGAGCCCTTCCCCCTCTCCACCCTGCGGCACTCGGTGTCGCACTTGATGGCCTCGGCCGTCCAACGGCTGTACCCCGGAGTCAGCTTCGGCTTCGGCCCGTCGATCGAGCACGGTTTCTACTACGACTTCGACCTGCCGACGAAGCTCGAGGAAAAGGACCTTGTTGCGATCGAGAAGGAGATGCGGCGCATCGCCAAACAGACGCCGCAGATCGTGCGCGAGGAAGTCACGCGCGCGGAGGCGCGCAAGCGGCTCGCGGCGAAGGGCCAGGGATACAAGCTCGAGGCGCTCGACCTGATCCCCGAGGACGAGGCGATCAGCGTCTATCGCCACGGCGATTGGGAGGATCTTTGCGAGGGGCCCCACGTCGACCGGCTCGACCGCAACTTCCACTTCAAGCTGTTGTCGCTCGCCGGCGCCTATTGGCGCGGTGACGAGAAGCGGCCGATGCTCCAGCGCATCTACGGGACCGCGTTCTGGTCCAAGGAGGAACTCGACCGGCACATCGCCTGGCTGGCCGAGGTGAAGGAGCGCGATCACCGCAAGCTCGGCACCGAGCTCGACCTGTTCAGCACGCACCAGGAGGCGGGCGCCGGTTTCGTCTTCTGGCACCCCAACTTGGGCGCCGTGCGCCGGGCCATCGAGGAGTTCTGGTGGGAGGAGCACCAACGCCGCGGCTACGAGCCCGTGTACACGCCGCACGTGCTCCGCGAGCAGGTGTTCGCCGTGTCGGGACACCTGCAGAACTACGCGGACATGATGTACTCGGAGATGCTGATCGACGAGATGCCCTATCGCGTGAAGCCGATGAACTGCCCCGGCCACGCGATCATGTACCGGACGCGGAATCGCTCCTACCGCGAACTGCCCCTGCGCTGGGCCGAACTCGGGACTGTCTATCGATACGAGAAGTCGGGCGTGCTGCACGGCATGCTGCGCGTGCGCGGTTTCACCCAGGACGACGCGCACATTTTCTGCACTCCCGAGCAGCTCGAGGAGGAGATCGCGGGAGTGGTCGAACTGATCCGCATGGCGCTCTCGACCTTCGGGTTCCAGTACACCGCCTACCTGGCGACCAGGCCGGAGAAAGCCATCGGCTCGGAGGAGGTCTGGGCCAAGGCGATCCAGGCGTTGGAGAAGGCGGCCGAGCGCGAGAAGCTGCCGCTGGTGCTCGACGAGGGGGGAGGAGCGTTCTACGGGCCGAAGATCGACTTCAAGGTGCGCGACGCCCTCGGCCGCGAGTGGCAGAACTCCACCGTGCAGTGCGACTTCAACCTGCCCGAGCGTTTCGACCTCAAGTTCACCGACTCGGACGGCAAGGAGAAGCGGCCGATCATGGTCCACCGCGCCGTGCTGGGGTCGCTGGAGCGGTTCGTCGGCGGCCTGGTGGAGCACTTCGGCGGCAAGTTCCCGGTGTGGTGCGCCGCCAAGCAGGTGGCCCTGATCCCGATCCGGGAGGAGCACGCCGCCTACGTGCGGGACCTCGGCAAGCGCTTGCGCGGCGACCTTTTCCGCGTCGAGTGCATGGACGCCCCCGGCCACATGAACAAGAAGATCAAGGATGCCCAGCACGCCCAGATCCCGTTCATGCTGATCGCGGGCGACCGCGAGGCCGCCGAGGGCACCGTGGCCGTGCGCCGTCGCGGCACGCGCGAGCAAGTGGACATGAAGTTCGAGGAGTTCGTCGCCCTGCTCGAGCGCCTGCGCCGGACCCGGTCCCTCGAATTGAACTAGGTTCGCGAAAAAAAACGGAATGGCGGTTCCCCGGGCGCCCCACAGCCGGTCATTCCATTATTTCCATGTGGCCCGGCCGCGGACGGCCCCTGTTGGGGCTGCGGCTGGGCCCGCGGGGATGGGCGAGGGCGCGCGTTCCGGCCTGAGGGCGTCGCGCCCTAGCCCGCTTGCCGCCCGACCACGGCTTCGGCGGTGGCCTGTTCGAGCGAGACGATCTCCCGGTAGCCGAAATCGCGGCGCGCGGGGCCCATGTCGTAGCTGTGGGAGCGGGCCAATTGTGCCGCGAGGAAGCGCGTCATGGGCGGCTCGCCCTGGAGCCGCAGCAGGTTCCAGGTCAACTCGCAGGCGGCACCCAGGCCGCGGGCGGAACGTTCGGAGATGCGCGAGAGCTTGGGATCGAGGCCCAGTCGACCAAGCAGATCCTGGATCCACGGCCACAGCAGCACGGGTTCTTCCTGGCCCAGGAAGTAGGCCCCGCCGGCGTGGGGGGCCCCGAGGGAGAGGCGGTCCGCGGCCAGCAAGTGGCCGTGGGCTGCGTTCTCGACCGCGCACAGGGTCACCTCGTTGAGGCCGTCGCCCACGATGCGCAGGCGGCCCGCCCGCGCCCGCGCCACGAGTCGCGGAACGAGGTGCGGATCCCGGCGCCCGATGATCAAGTGGGGACGCAGGGCGACGGTGGCGAGGCCCTGCGCGCCGTTGGCTTTCAGCACCAGGCGCTCCGCCTCGGCCTTCGAAGCCGGATAGTGGGCCAGGAACCGGCGCGCATGGGGCAGGTCGTTGGCGGCCCGCAGGTGGTCGTCCCCGCTGAAGGTCACGCTGGGGCTCGAGGTGTGGACGAAGCGCCGCACCCCGGCCTGGACGCACTGCTCGAGCAGGTTGGCGGTGCCCTCCACGTTGGTGCGCCAATACTCCGCGCGCGGCCCCCAGATTCCCGCCTTGGCGGCGGTGTGGAACACGACCTCGACCCCGGCGAGGGCCTCCCGCAAGGGCGTCGTTTCGTTCAACTCGACGGCCAGACTCTTCGCGCCCAGCGCCTCGAGGTCCGGAGCCGGACGACGGGAGATCGAGACCATCTGGTCGCCGCGGGCCAGCAGGCGCTCGACGAGCTCGCGGCCCAGGAATCCCGTTCCACCCGTGACGAGGCACTTCACAGGATCTCTGCCTCGGCCCAGTGCTTGAGGGCCGTGCGATCGATCTTGGCCTGGTGGCGCACGTCCAATGGAAAACTCGGATGGAACAAGACGCCGCGGATTGCCCTGCAGGCGGCCGTCTCCGAAGCCCTGCGCAGGATCTCGCTCGCGCGGGCTTCCTCGGCCCGGCGCGAGCGAAGCGTCCGCCTGTCCGCCTCGACAACCAGGATGGGCATCTCCGCGCCACGGGGGCCGACGCCCACCAGCGCGCAGCGGCCCAACTGGGCCGCCGCCCGGATGGCGTTCTCGATGCCGACCGGGAACAGCGGGCCGGACCCGGTCTCGAGGCGGTGGGCCTTGCGGCCGAGGAACCACAGCCTGCCGTCGCGGTCGAAGCGCCCCAGGTCGCCCACGCGATGCCAGAAGGTGTCCCCGTCGGCGATCTTGGCGGCGGCGGTCGCCGGCTCGTCGAAGGCGTACTGGCGGGTGACGTTGGGACCGCGCACGCAGATCTCTCCGGCTTCCCCAGGGGCCGCGCGCAGGTCCTCGCTCCAGCGGAGGATCGGGCCGTCCTCGATGCGGATCAGGCGGATTTCGACGCCCGAGAGCGGGCGGCCCACACAAGTGCCCTCGCCCGCCTGGGCGCGCGCGGCGAGTTCCGTTGCGAGCAGTCGGCCGTCCTCCTGGGCCAGGGGCAGGGACTCCGTGGCGCCATAGGGCGTGAACACGGCTCCCCCCGGGGCGATCAGCGCCTGGGCCCGGCGCACCAGTTCCGATTCCACGGGCGCACCGGCGATCATGAGCGTGCGCAGGGACTGGAGTCGCGCGCCGTGGCCCTCGCACCAGGGAACCACGCGGCGCCAGATGGCGGGCGAACCAAAGCTCGAAGTGGCGCCCCAGGCGTCGATGGTGCGGGCCATCAGCCCCGGGTCGCAGCGGGCAGGATGGGAGAAGTCCATCGGCGGGAACACGCTGGCAAGTTCCAGGGCGGGACCGAACAGCGCGAAGAGGGGGAAGCAGGCCAGGTCCACGCCGCCCGCCAGATCCGGGTAGGCGGCGCGCAGCAGGCCCACCTGGGCCTCGAACATGCCGTGCTCGTACACGACTCCCTTGGCCGGGCCGGTGGACCCCGAAGTGAACAGGATCGCGGCGGTGTCACGGGCGGCACGGGGAAGTGCTTCGAACTCGCGCCCATCGCCGGAGAGCAGGTCCTCCAGGGCCCCGTCGCAGAAGGGCCCGCTCGGGCCGACAGAGATCGCCAGTTCGACGCTGCCGAAGTCCTTCCGGGAGAGGCTGCGCGCGAGGTGCAGTTGCCAGACGCCGATCAGGGCCCGGGGCGCGACACGGCGGATCGCGCCCAGCACGCCCGCACGGCCCATGCCCGGGTCGATCAGCACCGGCACCGCGCCCAGCTTGAAGAGCCCGTGGACCAGGGCCGTCCAAAGCAGGCCCGGGCGCACGAAGACACAGGCGCGATCTCCCGGGCCGAGCCCCAGGGCGGCCAGGCCGCGCGCCAGTCGGCTCGCGTGCTCCTCGAGCTCGCGTCGGGTCCAGCGCTCGTAGCCCTGACGCCCAAGGGCTGCGACCGCGAGTCGGTCCGGGGCCTCCCGGGCGCGCTGGGCGACGAAGCGCGCGACGTTGGAGCTGGCTGTGCTGGCGGGGGCCGGGGCCATGGCGGCCTCATTCCTGCCCTGCGGACCGCGGCTCCGACGTCGGCCCGGCCGTGGGGGCGGTGGGCCCGTCCAGCGCGAGGACGGGCAGCGGATGGCGTTCGAAAAAGCGCTGCATCCAGCGCAGCACGCGCTCGCGCGCGTCCTCGATCACGTAGTGGCCTGCGCGCTCGTCCAGGTGCGCCTCCGCGTCCGGCCAGGCGGCCCGGAAACGCGCCAGGTGCTCCGGAGTGAAGCACCAGTCGAGACCGCCCCAAATCAGGCACTTGGGAATCCCGGCGAAATCAGGCAACGACCGTTCGATGCGTGCGAGCTCCTGGTAGGAGGGATGGGCCGGGGAAAGCGGGATGTCCTGCACGAAGCGCAGGGTGGCGATGCGGTGGGCAAAGCTGTCGTAGGGCGCCAGGTAGCCGCGACGCACGGCGGGGGTCATGCGCTCATGGCGTTCGACCGCCATGACCGTGGCGAGGCCCGCGAAGGCGTTGAACCCGCGCACCGCCAGGGCGCCGAGGCCGGGGGCGCGGCAGGCCCGAATGCGCCAGGGGGCCCGGGCACCGGTGAACACCGAGGTGTTGAGCAGCACCACACGCGCCACGCGATCCAGGTGGCGACTCGCGAAACCCAGGCCGATCGGGCCGCCCCAGTCGTGGGCCACCAGGGTGATGCGCCGCAAGTCGAGGGCAAGGACCAGGCGCTCCAGGTTCTCCACGTGCTGGGCGAGGCGATAGGGGTAGCGCGCCGGCTTGTCCGAGAGCCCGCAGCCGACGTGATCCACGGCGATGCAGCGGTGCCGATCGCGAAAGGCCCCGATCGCATTGCGCCAGTGGAACGACCAGGTGGGATTGCCGTGCACGAACAGCAGCGGCGCGCCGTCCCGGGGGCCCTCGTCGAGGTAGTGGTAGACGACGCCGCCCAGGTCGAACTCCCGGCCCTCGAAGGGGTATTCCCGGGCGAAGGAGGCCACGGTCGCGCGGCGTTCCTCGGCGCGCCGCCGTGCATCGGCGCGTTCCTGTGCCTCGGCGAGCGACGTGCTCACGAGGGGCTCCTTCCATGTCGGCGCTCGTCGTGTTCACCAGCCCGGAGGCGCGGATCCACGCGCCAATCCACGCGTTCGCGCGCCTGGCCCGCCACGGCCAGCACGAACGGCGGCACCGAGAGCCACTCCACGGCGTGGCGCGTGTCGCCGCGCAGCAGCACGCCCTGGTCACCGGAGGCATCCTCCAGGCGCAGCTCGGAAAGCGCCATCAGGCCCAGGCCGAGCTTCTTCAGGACCGCCTCCTTCGCGGTCCAGGCGCGCGCGAACGCGGCGGCCTCGTCGAGGGTGGCGAGCAGCGCGCGCTCGGCGGGCGTGAGCACGTGCAAGGCGAGTTCCGGTCGACCCCGGCCGACGACTTCCGCATCGACGCCGACCGGCGAGCGAGAGACGCTCGCCACGGCGAGGCCCAGGGCCCCCTGGCTCGTGTGGGAAATCGACCAATGCCAGCCGCCGCTGGGCCTCGGCGCATCGCGCTCGTCCTTTTCGAGAGGGCCGAGTTTCGCGCCCCGGGCGGCCGCGGCTTCGGCGAGCGCGGCCAGGGTCACGGCCCGCAGGTGGGCGACGCGTTCCGTGCCTCGGTCCAGGGGCGGCTCGAGCGTCGTGCTGCGCGCAACGACCACCAGTTCCTCGTCGAGAGCGGTCATCACGCCTCGGGGCGGGTCGCTCGCTCCACGATCGCGCGGTCGAACAGGTTGACGCCCATGCCGGCGTCGACGATCAGCCCCTGGGCGTCGATTCCCGAGGAGCGCTCCGAAAGCAGGAACAGCACGGCGTCGGCCACCTCCTGGGTGGCGAGCGCGCGGTGGCGCAGGGTGGCCATCTCGGCGAACAGGTAGTTCTCCAGGTACCCCGGAATGCCGGCGGAGGAGGAGGTCTTCAGCGGACCGGCCTTGACCGAGTTCACGCGCACGCCGCGCGCCGCCAGACTCTTCGCCAAGAACACCACCGCGGCGTCCAAAGCCGCCTTCACCGGCGCCATGTAGCCGTAGCTCTCGGCGGCGAAGTGCGTGTGGGAGATCGACAGGGCGACGACGGAGGCCCGCGGTGCGAAACTGGGCTCCAGGGCGCGCGCCAGCGCGATCAGCGAGTAGCAGGAAACGTCGACCGCCTCCAGGAAGTCCGCGCGCTCCGTCTCGTGGAACGGCCGCACCCCGCGCGAGTAGTTGGCGAAGGCCAGCGAGTGCACCAGACCGTCCAGGCGCAGGTTCCGCCGGGCAAGTTCGCCGGGCAGGGCGTCGATCTGCTCCTGGCGCGAGACGTCGCAGACCAGCACCGGGGCATCCCCCACGAGCTTAGCGGCGTCCCGCGCCAGTTCCTGGGTCTTGACGGCGTGCACGACCCGGGCTCCCGCTTCCACGAGGGCCTGGTGCACGAACCAGGCGATGCTCTTCTTGTTCGCCAGGCCCGCGACCAGGACCGTCCTGTTCTCCAGGCCGAGGAAGGTCATCCCTTGCGGACCCGCTCCGCGGCGGGCAGGGGGTGATCGAGGTCGGCACCGTGTCCGGTGTCGTGCTCCTCCAGGGGAGCGAGGGCCACCACGAAGGACACCCGCAGCACCGTGCGTCCGGCCGATTGCACGCGGCCGGTCATGAAGCGCGCCGAACCGACTCGCTCGTCGAGGGTCACGTGCACTCGCAGGGTCTCGCCCGGACGAACCACATGCTTGAAGCGCGCGTCGGCGATCTTGGTCAGCACCGGCACGGAGCCCTCGGGGACGCGGTCGCGGGCGTCGTGGGAGCAGAGGATCGCGCCCGCCTGGAAGACGCTCTCGCACAGCAGCACCCCCGGCACCAACGGGTGGGCCGGATAGTGGCCCTCGAGGAAGGGCGCGTCCGGGCGCACGGTCCACTCGGCGTGGATTTCGCGTTCCGTCCGCTCGACGATGCGATCAACGAACAGGAACGGCGGCCGGTGGGGGATGGAGGTGAGGATGGTTTCCATGGATTCAGCGGCCTTTGGCCGCGGCGAGAGTCGCGAGCCCCGCGAGGTAGGGGTCGAGCTTGGCGGCGGCGATCACACCGTAGTTCGCCGCACCCAGCCAACCGGACATGATGATGCCGACGGAGCCGGCGTGGAACAGACCGCGCACCTGTTCATGGAGCTTGAGGCTGTACTCGAGTCCCTCGAACTTGGTGCCGAAGGAAGTTCCCTCGGGGTGCTGCGTGTAGAAACCGAACGTGCGCGGCGTGGCCACTTCGACGTGGTCGAGCTTGCTCGTCACTCCGGGGACGTGGCGTTCGAGTTCGCGCAGCGTGTCGGCCGCCAGTTTGGCCTTCTCGCGCTCGTACTGTTCCTGGGAGAGCCCGGCCCAATCGCCCCAATTCGCATTGGTCGAGCTGACGACCGCGTAGCGCTCCGACTGGGGCCGCGTCTTCGGATAGTAGAAGGAAAACGTGCGGCTCTCGCCGTGGAAATCGCACAGGGAGCGGGAATCGAAGCGTTCGCGGCTGGAGCTGAACAGGAGGTCGGTGACGAAGGGGATCGTGGCGCCCTCGGTGAGGCCCATGTACACCTGGCAGCTGGAGTTGTTGAGCCGCACGGCGGAGACCCCCTGGGCGAAGGACGCTTCGAAGTGGCCCGGGCCCACCAGCCGCTGCACGGTCGTGCCCAGGCTCGCGTTGGAGAGCACGGCGCCCGCGCGGACCTCGCGGCCGCCGACCACCACGCCCACCGCCGCTCCGTTCTCGACCAGAATGCGCTCGACTTCGGCGTTGGAGAACAGCTCGACCCGGTTGCGTTCCAATTCGGCGCGCATCAAGCCCACCAGCAGGTCGGTGCCGCCCGAGAAGGTGTACACCCCGCTGGACATGAAGTTCGAGAACACGATCCCGTAGGCGATCGCCGGGTCGTCCAGGGCCGAACCGTTGGCGTAGGCGATGGGTTCGAGCAGCAGCCGGTGGATGTCGTTGCGGCCGGGGAAGAAGCGCTCGAACACCTCGGCGACGGTTTCCCGATTCGCGTCGTAGAAGTTCATGGCGCGCAGGTGGGCGAAGAACTCCTCGACCCGGCTGCGCTCGGCGCCGAAGACGCCGACCAGCTTCTCGGTGAAGTCCGCGCGCGTGAATGCGGTCTCGAAGCGGAACTGGGGGTTGTCGAAGCGGATCGAATCGAGCCGCACGATACGCTGGGCGATCTCCAGCGTCCAATGGCGGCGGCAGGTCTTGATCATGCCCACCGGGAAGCCGTGCAGGGAGATGTCGAACACGTGGCCGCCGCGGCGCTTGAACCAGGTGGCCAGTCCGCCGAAGTTGTAGTGCTGCTCGAACAGCGCCACGCGGTGGCCGAGCTTGCCCAGCACGTTGGCGGCCGTGAGCCCGGCGAGGCCCGAGCCGATCACCACGACGTCGTAGGCGGCGCGGACCTTGGCCAGGGGATCGTGCCCCAGGGGCCGCCGGCCGTCGGTGGACCCGCGGTAGTACTTGGCGCGCGGCGAGGAACGGCCGCTCATCGCAGGGACTCCGCCAGGACGTGATGGTTGGCGATGGTGATGCCGGAGAGCAGCGCGCCGATGATGCCCAGCATCCCCTGGTCGGTGCCGATCAGCGAGAGCCGCCCCACGCCGCTGGTCCCGTCGCGGGACTTGCGTGGTGCACCGTAGACCGCGCCGCCCAGATGCCCGGTGTAGTGCTCGAGCGTGCGCGGCGTGAACGTGTCTCGCATCAGGACTCGCGGCGGCAGCGCCGAGAGCGCCGGCACGGCGCGCGTCGCCGCCGCCAGCATGCGGTCGGCCGCGTCCTGCTTGGCTGCGGCGTACTCGTCGGGCGCGAGCCGGGTCCAGTGGGCGTGGTTGGCGAGCACCGTCAGGCGCAGCATGCCCTCGGCCAGGGGCGTCGTGCGCGCGAAGTTGTTCGGGGAGCAGATCACGCCGCTTTCTGAGTCGATGTCCTGGGTGGGCACCCGGTAGCGGAAGCGCTCGCCGAGATTGAAAAATGTGACCGTGTCCCCGTAGCCGTAGGCGGCCGGCGCCTCGGCGGTGACGCTGATGGACTCGAAGTAGCTGAGGCGCGGGGCCCGGGATTGGTCGGCGTGGGCCGGGTCCCTGCCCGGCGCGGCGGAGGGCACATCCCTCGGGTCCAGCAGGCGCAGCGTCTCCGTGTGACCGGCGGAGGAGAACACGCGCTCGCAGGGGATTTCCTCGCCCGAATCCAGCTCGACGCCCGTCACGGAGCCCGCCCGGGTCAGGATGCGGCGCACGCCGCAGTTCGTGCGCAGTTCGCCGCCGACCGCCTTGAGGCGCGCGAGCAGGAGATCGAGCAGGCTCTTGATGCCGCCCTCGGGCCTGGAGAAGCCCTCGAGGAAGATGGCGCGGAAAAGAAACGTGAACTGGTCCCAGTCGACGTCGTCCTCGCGGGCGCTGCCGTAGATGCAGGTGGGGAGCATCAGGCAGTCGACGGCCGCGGGGTCCCTGATGTACTGGGAGAGGCGCGCGCGGGCGGAATCGTCGCAGTCGGCGCCGCCCGGCGGCGCGTCGTAGCCCGGGAAGTCGGCCACCAGGCGGCGCAGTCCGTCGATTTCACCGGGGAAGACGCGCGCGAACTCCTCGAAGAACAGCCGCGGGTCGTTGTGGAAGCGCAACTCGCGCCCCGCGTGGATCAGGCGCGAGCCCGCCTGCTCGCCCAGCTTCAGCGCCTCGTAGGGGATGCGCAGTTGCCGCAGGATGCGGGTCAGCGGCAAGCCGGCGGCGTGCCTGGGCGCGAAGTTGGTCAGCGCGTGCAGGCCGCTGTCGAACATGCGGCCCTTCAGCTTGTAGAAGGAATTGAGCCCGCCCCAAAGCGAATGGCGCTCCAGGATCAGCACCCGGCGATCGAACTGCGCGAGCCGGATGCCCGCGGCGAGCCCGCTCATGCCGGCGCCGATGATCAGCGTGTCGTAGGCCACGGGCCCGCGTCCCTTCGAGTCGCCCGGGGGGCGCTCAGGAGATCGGCGCGCCCTGGGCGCAGTGCAGCGGCTTCTTCTCGAGCAGCGGGTGCAGGTACTTCACGCAGCCCGCGAGCGTGGCCAGTTCCATGTAGTCCTTCTCGGGAACCTGCACGCCGTAGAGCTTGCGCAGCTCCATGACGATGTCCAGGAAATCCATCGAGTCGAGCTCGATCTGCTCCCGCAGCCGCACGTCCATTTCGAGGTTCGTGAGGTCCTCGTCGGGCGCGATCTGCGCGATGATGTCCTTGATGGCGATGATCACTTCGTCTTGGGTCATGGTTCTGGGTGTGGGCCTGGGGACGGTTCAGGGCTTGTAGCGGCCGACGACGACGGCGGAATTGATGCCCAGCATGCCGAACGACATGTTGAGCACGGTCTCGCTGCGCGGCAGGCGCATGGGTTCATGGAGCACGAGGTTCCGCACGGCGCAGGCCGGGTCGAGCGCATCGACGTTGATCGTCGGATGCACCAGGCCGTCCTGGAACGTGGGCAGGTTGCCCGCCAGCTCGAGCGCGCCCGCGGCGCCCATGGCGTGGCCGATGAAGCTCTTCGTGTTGTTCACGAAGGTGCGCGGAGCGGAGCCGAAGACCTTGGCGATGGCCTCGGCTTCGATGATGTCGCCCGACTGGGTCGAGGTGGCGTGGGTGTTGACCACGTCGATGTCCTCTGCCGCGAGTCCGGCGTGGGCCAGGGCGCCTTGCATGCAGGCTTCCTGGCCGGCGGAGTCCGGCAGCACGAAGTCGGTGCCGTCGGAATTCACGTTGTAGCCCAGCACCTCGCCGTGGATGCGCGCGCCCCGGGCCAGGGCATCGTCGAGGCGCTCCAGGGCGAACAGGCAGCCGCCCTCGGCCACCACGATGCCGTTGCGCGACAGATCGAAGGGACGCGAGGCCTGGGTGGTATCGTCGTGACGGGCCAGGGCGCCCTGGGCGCGGAAGCTGGCGAAGATCCCGAAGGTGTGGATCGACTCGCTGACTCCGCCGCCGAGGGCCAGGTCCACCAGGCCCAGTTGCAGCATCTGCACCCCGTGGATCAGGCCCAGGTTGCCCGCGGCGCAGGCACCTCCCAGGCTGTAGGCCGGGCCGCGGATGCCCAGGTTCAAGCTCACCTCGCCGGCGGGGTTGTTGGCCACCGTGCGCGGATTGTGGTGGAGGGACCAGAACGAGAGGTCGAAGCCGTACTGGGCCACCTCGTGGATCTGGTGCTCGGTCTCCACGTTGCCGTGCTCGGTGATGCCGGTGTACACGCCGATGCGGGTGGGGGAATAGCGCGTGCCCGTGCGCGGCGTGCCCGCCGGTGCGGAGCCCGCCGGGCCCGGGGTGAGTCCCGCGTCCGCCAGGGCTTCGTTGGCGCACCAGACGGCGATCGACCCGGCGCGCGTCCCGCGGCGGACTTCCTTGCGGCCCTGGTGGCGCAGCGTGTCGAAGTGGCACACCCCGGCCAGGGTCTCGCCCACGTGCCGGATGGAGTACTTCTCGACGCCGGACACGCCGTTCAGCAGGTTGCGGCGGAACTGGGGCAGGTCGTCGCCGTTGGGGCTCGAGAGCCCCACGCCGGTGATCACGATGCGCGCGAGGCTAGGCACGATCCGCCTTTCGCGCCAGCGCGGAACGGCGCGAGCCGCGCCCCGGACGGGTTTCCGCCTGAGCCTCTCGCCCGGGAGCCGACCGCGGGGAGGGCTCGGAGGCGGTCTCCGAACCGGCGTGGTCCGGCGCTCGGCCCGCGGCCAGGTTCGCCGGCCGCGGGGCGGCGGAATTCGCCACGGGCGGCCGGGGCTTGCCCATCAGGATCCTGGAGGGGCCCACCACGCCCACGCGCAGCGCGGTGTGGATGGCCTTGGAGAGAATCGACTCCGAGTCGTCGAGGGCGCTCGCCACGGCGCCGACCACCAGCTGCATCACGCTCTCGGCGATTTCGCAGGTGGAGATGATCGATCGCAGCGTGAACACGCGCGGGTCGCGCTCGCCGTAGCGCTCGCTCACGTAGGAGAGCGTGCGCGTGGCCGAGAGCTTGAATTGCTGGAACACGACCTGCTCGCGGCGGCGCAGCACGGTGGCCACGATCGACAGGGTGTTCGAGACCGGGGCGTGCAGGTGGCAGCGCCGGGGAGAGTCGAACTCCGAACTGATCGTGCCCCACTCGGTCAACTCGGTCAGGGCCGTGCTGGTGGCGCCCTGGGAGAGGCGCAGGTAGTCCGAGATCTCGCGCATCGACAGGGGCTGGCCGGCGAGCACCAGGAGTCCCCAGATGCGCCCGTGCAGGCGCTTGAAACCGAAGGTCTTGAAGAACTGCTCGAAGCTCGGGAGTTGTGCCGCCAACTGCTCGTCCAAACCCGGCCAATGCGCGGGCGCCTCGTTGGCGGTGGTCAGGGGAGCCGCGGCGAGCGTCCCGACGTCCAAGGCCTGGCCCTGCGCGTGTGCGTCCGTCCCTGCGGTCGGAGCGGGGGAGCCGGCCACCCGCGCAGGCCCGGTAGACGAGTGACTCGCGGGAGCCTGGCCCACGGGCTCCGCAGGGGGCTGGCTTCGGGCGTGGAGGGGAGGCTGAAAGGCCATGGGTCACGGATTTCAGATTTTTCTGAACTCCGTGGAACGCAGTTGATACGGCCCCGGCCCCCCCGCTGTCCACTGGCTCCGCCGAGAAGTTGGGAGAAGCTCCCCTGGGGCCCCCAGGGGCACCCCGGGCCCCCCCGGGGTCCGGGATCCGGCGGACTCTCCCGCCGACCAGCCGCCCGGGATCGACGTGGGGCCGCGCCGACCTCGGCGCCCCAGTCCGTGGGCAACCCTGGGTCCAGAAGGGAGGTCCCCGACCGGGTGGCCCTCCCCGCGGGCCCTGACCCATATAAGGTGGCGCTCCCCATCCGATCTCTCCCCCCGGAGCCCCCATGCCGAGAATCGCCGCCGAGCTGGCCCGCCTGGGCCTGACCCTACCCCCGCCCTTCCAGCCGCCCGCTGGCGTGACCTTCCCGTTCCCGGCCGTTCGGATCGTGGGCCGCAGAGCTCTCTTCTCGGGCCATGGCCCCCAGGAGAGCCATGGGCGGTACTCCGGCCCCCTGGGAAAGGTGGGCCGCGACCTCACGCCGGAGCAGGGCTACCGGGCCGCGCGCCTCACGGCACTCTCCGTGCTGGGGAGCCTGGAGAGGGCCCTGGGTGACCTCGACCGCGTGCGCGCCTTCGTGCGCGTGTTCGGCATGGTGAATTCGGCGCCGAGCTTCCATCGCCAGCCCGGCGTCCTCAATGGGTTCTCCGAACTCGTGCTCGAAGTGTTCGGGCCCGAGCGCGGAGCCCACGCGCGCAGCGCGGTGGGCATGGCCGAACTGCCCTTCGACATCCCGGTGGAGGTCGAGGGCGAGGTGGAGTTCGACTAAGAGCGCGTCCCAAGACCTGTGGGGTCCCTTGGGTTCCGGGGCCGCGATCCGCAAGAAGCGGCGACGACGCGCATTCGCCTGGCAATCCTCGGAGGAGGCGCAACGACCCGGGCGCGAGCCACGGGGCGGCCAAGGGACCCCACAGGTCTTGGGACGTGCACTCGGCTGCGTGCCCGTTCAGCGCACGCGCTGCAGGAGGCCGTTGCCCAGGCGCATGTACTGTCCTTGATGCCGCCCGCGGCCTTCTCCGCCATGGCGATGGGCTTGCGCGCTGCCTCGGCCGCGCCCGCCTTGTCGCCGAGCTTCTCCAGGATCAGACCGCGGCGGTAGACGATCCACATGGCCTCCGGCTCTTCCGCCAGGGCCAGGTCGATCCAGGTCAGCGCCTGCTTCAGGTCCAGCCCGCTCTCCAGATAGAACATCGCCGCCTGGAAGTAGGGCTTGGGACCGGAGCCGGCCATGGCCGCCTCGATTTGAGGCACAAGCGTCGTGGCCACGTCGGTTTCGATCGGCACCTGGACACGCACGCGCTCCCACTCGAAGTAGAAGTTCGCGCCGGCGAGCTTGAGGTCGGAGAAGCCGATGGCGAACGTCTCCACCGGCGTGCCCAGGGCCAGGGGCTTCACCGGCACGCGCGCAATGTCCTTCTCCGGGTCGTGGGCGTAGGCGCCCCATTGATTGGCGGCCTCGTTGAGGACCACGGTCCACTCCTTCTCGCCGGGGATCGAGAACAGGCTGTAGGTGCCCGCGGGAACCTCGGTGTCGCCGAACTTCACGTCCGTGCTGAACTGGATCGTCGTGGCCCCGTTGGCGCCCGTGCGCCAGACCGCGCCGTAGGGTTCCAGGCCGCCGAAGATCTTGCGCCCCTTCATGCTCGGGCGGGAGTAGTTGACCACGATGTCCGTCAGGCCCACACGCTGCTCGACCTTGGCGGGCGGGCTCGCGGCGGGGAACACCGGAGCCTGGGCTGCGGTGCTTTTCGCCGCGGGGGCGGGCGGTGCGGGAACGAGGCGGGGAGCCGCGAGCAGGGCGGCGGAAACCAGGGCCAACGCAAGCAGGGGGGTGTTCATGGTCCCCACATCATGACGTCCGAGGACGGCCTCGGCACGGGGCAGGTTCAGGCCTTCAGGGCCAGCATCATGCAGTGCAGTCCGCTGCCGATTCCCAGGAGCGCGACCCGCTCCCCGGGCCGCACGAAACCCGCTTCCTGGGCCTCGTGGAACGAGAGGGGCAGGGAGACCGAGCCCATGTTGCCGTAACGTTCGACCGTGGGGTAGTCGAGCCGCTCGTCGAGGCCCAGGGTCTCGAACAAGAGCCTGCGATGGGCCACGCCCACCTGGTGCGTGACCACCCGCTGGACACTCTCGCGGCTCCATTGGTGCTCGGCCTGGAAGCGTTCGAACGTCCGTGCGGCCAGGGCGTTGCCGGCCTGCAGGAGGCCCTCGGAATCGGTCTCCATCAGGGGCCCCGCGGCGCCGTGCGGGCGATCGCCCTGGCAGAGTTCCACGGCCGAGGTGTCCGCCAGCGCCGTGGCGCCCACGAGGCGCGGCGCCTGTGGGAAATCCGCGACGCGTCCCAGCACCCAGGCGGCGCCGCCGGCGCCGATGGTCAAGGAGGCGAAGGCGCGCTTGAGCTGGGCCTTGTCGCCGCCCACGAGCAGCCTGGAGATCGTCTCGTCCACCAGCGCGCGACCATCCTCGGCCGCGACGATCAGCGCCGCCTCCAGGGCGCCGCACTCGATCTGCGCCGCGGCCAGTGCCGCAGCGTTGGCGAGGCCCAGGCACGCGTTGGACAGGTCGAAGGCCTGTGCGGTGGGCGCCAACTCCAAGGCGCGATGCACCACGGAAGCGGTGGAGGGCTCCAGGAAGTCGCGGCAGACCGAGGCGTGCACCAGGAGCCCGATGCGACCAGGATCGATTCCGCTGCTCTCCAGGGCGGCGCGACCGGCGCGCGCCGCGACGCTGGAGGGCAACGTGCCCGCGGGAAAGAACCGGCGCTCGCGGATGCCGGTCATCAACTCCAGGCGACCCACGCGCAGGCCCAGCCGCTCGTACAGCGAGAGCAGGCGCGTCTCCAGTTGTTCGGAGGGAACCCGTTCCTCGGGCAGCACGTGGGCCTGTCCGGCCAGGGCCACTTGGTGGAAGCGCATGCGCCCCGTACGGTAGCCCAGGGCCGTGCGAGGCCGCCAGACCAGCGACGGAAGTGGCCCGCGCGGGGTCGCCAGGCGGGTTCTCGTGCCGTTCCGGGGGCGCTTCCGCCCAGGCCCGTTGACGGATCGGCAAGCGAGGGTGCACCCTGTCAGGTCATGGTGCCTCCCACGATCACCATCCTCCACGTCGACATGGACGAGTTCTATGCCGCCGTCGAGGTCCGCGACGACCCGCGGCTGGCCGGTCGGCCGGTGTGCGTCGGCGGCGGCGCCCACCAGCGCGGCGTGATCGCCAGCGCCAGCTACGCGGCGCGCAAGTTCGGCGTGCGCTCGGCCCTGCCCACGGCCATGGCCCTGGCTCTGTGCCCGGATCTCGTGCTCGTGCCTCCGGACTTCGAGCGCTACACGCGCGAGAGCCGCAGGATCATGGAGATCTTCCGCTCCTACACGCCGCTGGTGGAGCCGCTGTCCCTGGACGAGGCGTTCCTCGACGTGGCCGGCTGCGAGCGCCTGTTCGGGGACGCGGTGGAAATCGGCCGCGCGATCAAGCGCGAGATCCTGCGCGAGACGGGGCTGGTGGCCTCGGTGGGGGTCGCGCCGACCAAGTTCCTGGCCAAGCTGGCCAGCGACCTTGACAAGCCCGACGGCTTCCGCGTCATCCGCCCGGAGGAAGTGCGCGGCCTGCTGGACCCGATGCCGGTCAGCGCCATCTTCGGCGTGGGCCCGCGCACGGCGAAGCGCCTGGAGGCCCTGGGCGTGCACACGGTGGGTGATCTGGCGGCGCGGCCCCGCGACGAGGTGCTGGCGCGCTTCGGCGCCAGCGGCGCCTGGATCCACGAGCTGGCCCACGGCATCGACCCGCGGCGCGTCAACCCGCGGCGCGAGGAGAAGTCCTACTCGGTCGAGCGCACGTTCGAGCGCGACCTGGTGGACCGCGACGCGTTGCTGGTGAAGCTCCTGGAATTCTGCGAGGAGCTGGGCGAGCGGCTGCGGGATCGCGGCCTGCGCGGACGCACCATTTCGATCAAGGCCCGCTACGGCGATTTCCGCACGGTGACCCGCAGTTTCACCCTGGATTTCCCCACCAATCTGGGTCCGAGGCTGTACGCCGCGGCCCGCGGACTGTTCGCCCGCACGCCGCCGGGGGCCCTGCGACTCCTGGGTGTCCAGGTCAGCGGCCTCGAGGACGTGCGCGCGCCCCTGCAGGGCGAGCTGTTCGGCGGCGCCGGCCAGCGAGCGATGCCCGAACCCGGCACGGAGCGCCTCGAGCGCGCGACGGCGAGCGTCGACAAGCTGCGCAAGAAGTTCGGCGATCGCACGGTCATGCCCGCGAGCCTGCTCGCCGCTCCGCGTGGAGCCCGCACCACGCGCCGTCGCTGAGCGATTCTCGGACGTGCTCCGAGGCCTTGCTCGTTCCCTCAGCGCGCCAACTGGAGCCGGCCGACGCCGACCCCGGCCAGGGCCGGGTCGCCGCCCGGAAGGGGCGTCAGCGACAGGCGCAGACGGCCCGCGTCCGTGAAGTTCACCGGCACGTCGAGCTCCAGGCCCGCGGGCGCCCCGGGCTCCCTCGACGCGGGGATCTCGAAGCGTGCAGAGACTCGCTCGACTCCCTGCTCCACGGCCGAGACCACCACGACGACGCCCGGGAATTCCGGTGTCTCCGCGTACCAGGGCGGCACTTCGATGCGCGCCCGCAGTCGCAGCGTGCCGGGCTCGACGGCGTAGACCAGCGCGGCGGGCGAGTGCACGAACAGCATGGTCGGCCTGCCCGGCCAACCCACCAGCTGCGGTTCGTGGGGCGAGTCGTATTCCTGGGGCGGCCGGCCCACGGCGCCCAGCACCAGCTCCCGCGCGCGCCCAGGCTCCAGCAACGGCGCGTCGAGCTCCGGAGCTCCGCTGAGCGAGTACTCGATTTCCTCGCCGAAGCACTCGGGTTTCGGCGAGCGGAAGCTCAGCGCCACCACCTGTTCGGGATCCACGCCCGCGGCGAGTCCGATCCGGGCCTCGTTGGTGGGCAAGAGGGGCCGCAGCACCACGCCCGCCTCCAGGGCGAAGGGTGCGATGCGATGGGAGGTCCGCGTGCCGTCGGCCAGTTCCAAGTCCACGTGCAGCGAGGCCGACTGATAGAGCAGGGCGCGGAGACGGCCCCAGACGGAACGCGGGGCCCGCCCACGCAGCACGAGCGGCACGTCGCCCGGAGGCAGCGCCAGGCGCTCGCCGAAGCGGGCCGTGCCGCGCGCGATCAGGTCCCGGGGCCCAGCGCCCGGAATCGGCCCGCCGGAGGTGGCCCGCTCCAGCAGCAGGAACCCGCCCTCGTTGGCCCTGGGGCGCCAGTGGCGCAGCAGTTCCTGCAGCGCCAGGGGATCCTCGCTGCCGGGCAGGCGCTGGTCGATGGTGTTCGTGCGGAGCAGAAGAAAGCGCGCCTCCGGATCCTCCGCCAGGAACCGCGCATTGGCGCGCGCCGTTTCCGCCGTGAAGACCGAAAACGACTGGAACACGGGCCGTGGCCGCCAGTTCATTCCATTCAAGAACAGGACGCCGTCGCCCACCGTGAACGTGCCGATGCCCGAGCGCCCCACGATTTCGCGGATGCGCGGCAGCTCGAATTCCGCGGCCAGACGCGCGCGGGACGAGTCCAGGTAGTCGCGCACGCCGACAGGATCGGAGAGCCACGCGAGCGAACTTCGCAGGTGGTGGGACAGGGCGGTCGCGAACGCTCCCGGGGAGTGCGGCCCTTGGTCCCGCACCGCGAACAGGCCCAGCACGGCCGCCAGCGCGAGGCCCGCGCGGACGAGGGCCGGTCCGAGGAGAGGGCGCGTTCGTGACGCGGCCGGAATCAGGAACTGCGGGACGAAGCAGGCGACGGCGAAGAAGGTCACGGCGTGGTCGGCGCGCGTGAAGCCGGCCTTGTAAGCCAGCACCAGGCAGAGCAGCACCAGCGCCGCTCGCGCCGCGGCCTCGCTCGCGATCCACGTGCCGCCAGGAGGGCCGCCAGGAGCCCGCTCCCGGCGCGCGTGCAGCAGGCAGGCGACCGCCCCCAGGGTCAGCAGGGCCAGGGCGAGGCCCAGGGCCATGGGGCGCTCTGGTGGGAGGCTCATGGCTTGGTCGAAACCGGCGGCCAGAGACAGCGAACTGAGCAGGTATCGCGGCAAGTCCGCGGGTGACTGCCCCAGCAGCACCCACAGGGAAAGCAACATGACGGCTCCCGTCAGGACCCAGAGCAGCGCGACGCGCAGGCCCTGCCGCGCCGCCCCGTGGAGACACAGGACGGCGAACACCACCGCCGCGAAGCTGAGGGAGGTGACCTTGATGGCGGCCAGGATGGCGAGCAACGTCAGCGCCACGAGAGCCTGGGCCCGCGGGACCCAGGCCCCGCGCTCCCCGTTTCGGGGTGTGAAGGCCTCCAGTCCCAGGTCGGCCGCCAAGAGCCCCACCAGGAACAACCACTCGTCCATGCCGCGGGGCAGGCCGATCAGCAGGCCGGCTCCCAGGAGCACATCGAGCCCGTGGCCCCGCCGCAGCAGGCGCGACATGGCGAGCCAGGCCACCAGCCCGCCCAGGGCCACCTCCCAGAGCCAGAACTTGGCCCAGTAGAGTTCGGCCACGTAGGGCGACATGCGAAAGTACGCCAGCGGGCCGCTGGTGAAGACGATCTCGCGACCGAAGGCCAGCTGTTCGCTCAGGGCCACGCCCAGGGACTGCTGGTAGGACCCATCCAGGTCCAGGGTGGCGGGGTCGCGGGGCGGCGACATGCGCGCGAGCCACATGGACCCGGCCAGCGCGATCAGGTACAGCGCCCGCAGCAGGCGCGCGAGCGTGCCCGTCGGGTGCCCCGGGTGCCCATGGGGGGCGGGCTCTTGCTCCGTACGGCCTGCGTGCATGGGCGAATCCGCGGCGAGGATACACGAAGTGCCGCCACCCCAGGTTCCCCCGCGGGGAAGCAGCGTGCGCCGAGTGCGCGGGCGCACGGCCTGGGGCCCAGGTCGGGATCGCGGCCTCCGTCGGCGGCGGGGGGGGGGGGGGGCGGGGGGGGGGGGGGGGGGGGCGGGGCGGGGGGGGGCCGGGGGGGGGGGCCCGGGGGGGGGGGGGCGGGGGGGGGGGTGGGGGGGGGGGAGGGGGGGGGGGGGGGGGGGGGGCCGGGGGGGCCCGGGGGGGGGGGGGGGCGCGCGCGCCGGGGGGGGGGGCGGGGGGGGGCTCCGGGGGGGGGGGGGGGGGGGGGCGGGCCAAAGGGGCCCCCGGGGGGGGGGGGGGGGGGGGCCGGGGGGGGGGGGGGGGGGGGGGGCGGGCGGGGGGGGGGGGGCGGGGGGGGGGGGGGGGGGGGGGGGGGGGGGGGGGGGGGGGGGGGGGGGGGGGGGGGGGGGGGGGGGGGGGGGCGGGGGGCCGGGGGGGGGGGGGGGGGGGGGGCGCCGGGGGGGGGGGGGGGGGGCCGGGGGGGGGGGGGGGGGGGGGGGGGGGGGGGGGGGGGGGGGGGGGGGGGGGGGGGGGGGGGGGGGGGGGGGGGGGGGGGGGGGGGGGGGGGGGGGGGGGGGGGGGGGGGGCCCCCCCCGGTTCCCCCCCCCGGGGGGGGCCCCGCGGGGGGGGGCGTTCCGGGGGACGCCGGGGCCTTCCCCCTTTCCCGGGCCGGGGGGGGGCCCCCCCCCCCCCCCCCCCGCGCCGAACTTCCTTCCCCCCGCCCCCCCTTCCCCTTCCCCCCGCCCCCCGGGGCCCCCCCCCCCGCCGACTTCCCCCCCCCTCCAAAAAACCCGAACCCCCCCCCCCCCCCCTTTTTTTTCCCCCCCCCGCCCCCCCCCCCCCCTTCCCCCGTCGGGCCCGGCCCCCGCCTCCCTGGGGGCCTTCCCCCGCCCGCCCCCCCCCCCCCCCGCCCCCCCCCCCGGAGGGCCGGGCCCCCCGCCCCCCCCCCCGCGGCCCCCCCCGGGCCGGGCCCGCCCCCCCCCCCCCCCCCCCGCGGGGGCCCCCCCCCCCCCCCCAGTCCCCCCCCCCCCCCCCCCCCCCCCCCGGCCCCGGCCCCCCCCCCCCCCCCGCCCCCCTTCGAACCCCGCCCTTTCCCGCCGCCCCCCCCTTTCCCCCCCGGACAACCCCCCGCCCCCCCAACCCCCCCCCCCCCCCCCCGCGCCCCCCCCCCCCCCCCCCCCCCCCCCCCCGCCCCCCCCCCCCCCCCCCCCCCTTTCCCGCGGCCCCCCCCGCCCGGCTCCCCCCCCCCCCCCGCCCCCGAAACAACCCGGTCCCCCCCCCCCGGGGGGCCCCCCCCCCCCCCCCCCCGGGACCCCCCCCCGCGGGGGGGCCCCCCCCCCCCCCCCCCCCCCCCCCCGGCCCCCCCCCCCCCCCCGGGGCCCCCCCCCCCAACCCCCCCCCCCCCCCGGCCCCCCCCCCCCCCCCCCCCCCCCCCCCCCCCCGCCCCCCCCCCCCCCCCCCCCCCCCCCCCCCCGCCCGGCCCCCCCCCCCCCCCCCCCCCCCCCCCCCCCCCCCCCCCCCCCCCCCCCCGGCCCCCGAGGCCCCCCCCCGGGCCCCCCCCCCCCCCCCCCCCCCCCCCCCCCCCCCCCCCCCCCCCCCCCCCCCCCCCCCCCCCCCCCCCCCCCCCCCCCCCCCCCCCCGGGCCCCCCCCCCCCCCCCCCCCCCCCCCCCCCCCCCCCCCCCCCCCCCCCCCCCCGGCCCCCCCCCCCCCCCCCCCCCCCCCCCCCCCCCCCCCCCCCCCGGGGGGGCCCCCCCCCCCCCCCCCCCCCCCCCCCCCCCCCCCCCCCCCCCCCCCCCCCCCCCCCCCCCCCCCCCCCCCCCCCCCCCCCCCCCCCCCCCCCCCCCCCCCCCCCCCCTCCCCCCCCCTCGCCCACGCCGCCGCCCCCCCCGCCCCCCCCCCCGCCCCCCGCCCCCCCCCCCGCCCCGCCCCCCGCCCCCCCCCGGCCGGGAGCCGCCCCCCGCCCCCCCCCCCCCCGCCCGGTGCCCGCCCCCCCCCCCCCCACCCCCCGCCCCCCCCCCCCCCCCCCCCCCCCCCCCCCCCCCCCCCCCCCCCCCCCCCCCCCCCCCCCCCCCGCCCCCCCCCCCCCCCCCCCCCCCCCCCCCCCCCCCCCCCCCCCCCCCCCCCCCCCCCCCCCCCCGCCCCCCCCCCCCCCCCCCCCCCCCCCCCCCCCCCCCCCCCCCCCCCCCCCCCCCCCCCCCCCCCCCCCCCCCCCCCCCCCCCCCCCCCCCCCCCCCCCCCCCCCCCCCCCCCCCCCCCCCCCCCCCCCCCCCCCCCCCCCCCCCCCCCCCCCCCGCCCCCCCCCCCCCCCCCCCCCCCCCCCCCCCCCCCCCCCCCCCCCCCCCCCCCCCCCCCCCCCCCCCCCCCCCCCCCCCCCCCCCCCCCCCCCCCCCCCCCCCCCCCCCCCCCCCCCCCCCCCCCGCGCCCCCCCCCCCCCCCCCCCCCCCCCCCCCCCCCCCCCCCCCCCCCCCCCCCCCCCCCCCCCCCCCCCCCCCCCCCCCCCCCCCCCCCCCCCCCCCCCCCCCCCCCCCCCCCCCCCCCCCCCCCCCCCCCCCCCCCCCCCCCCCCCCCGGGGGCCCGGGGGGCCCCCCCCGCGCCCCCCCCCCCCCCCCCCCCCCCCCCCCCCCCCCCCCCCCCCCCCCCCCCCCCCCCCCCCCCCCCCCCCCCCCCCCCCCCCCCCCCCCCCCCCCCCCCCCCGGGGGGGGGGGCCGGGGGCCCCCCCCCCCCCCCCCCCCCCCCGGGCCCGGCCCCCCCCCCCCCCCCCCCCCCCCCCCCCCCCCCCCCCCCCCCCCCCCCCCCCCCCCCCCCCCCCCCGCCCCGCCCCCCCCCCCCCCGCCGGCCCCCCCCCCCCGCCCCCCCCCCCCCCCCCCCCCCCCCCCCCCCCCCCCCCCCCCGGGCCCGCCCCCCCCCCCCCGGGCCCCCCCCCCCCCCCCCCCCCCCCCCCCCCCCCCCCCCCCCCCCCCCCCCCCCCCCGCCCCCCCCCCGCCGGCCCCCCCCCCCCCCCGCCGCCCCCCCCCCCCCCCCCCCCCCCCCCCCCCCCCCCCCCCCCCCCCCCCCCCCCCGCCCCCCCCCCCGCCCCCCCCCCCCCCCCCCGCCCCCCCCCCCCCCCCCCCCCCCCCCCCCCCCCCCCCCCCCCCCCCCCCCCCCCCCGCCCCCCCCCCCCCCCCCCCCCCCCGCCCCCCCCCCCGCCCCCCCCCCCCCCCCCCCTTCCCGCCGCCCCCCCCCCCCCCCCCCCCCCCCCCCCCCCCGGCCCCCCCCCCCCCCCCCCCCCCCCCCCCGCTGTCCGCCCCCCGCCCCCCCCCCCCCCCCCCCCCCCCCCCCCCCCCCCCCGCGCACGAGGCCGCCCGCCCGCCCCCCCCCCCCCCCCCCCCCCCCCCCCCCCCCCCCCCCCCCCCCCCCCCCCGCCCGCCGGGGCCCCCCCCCCGCCCCCCCCGCGCCCGGCCCCCCCCCCCCCCCCCCCCCCCCCCCCCCCCCCCCCCCGCCCGCGCCCCCGCCCCCCCCCCCCCCCCCCCCCCCCCCCGGGGGGGGGGGCGGGGCGCCCCCCCCCCCCCCCCCCCGGACAGCTAGACTGTGCCCATGGGTCACCCCGAACTCAACGCGCACGAAGCCCGGCTCCTCGGCGTCCTGTTCGAGAAGGAGCGCACCACCCCCGACCAGTACCCGTTGTCGCTCAACGGACTGACCCTGGGCGCGAACCAGAAGTCCAATCGCGACCCCGTGACGGACTGGAGCGAGGCGGAGGTCTTCGTCGGCCTGACCGGGCTGATGCAGAAGGCCCTGGCGGGCAAGGTGGTCCCGGCGGGAAGCCGCGTGGAGAAGTTTCGCCACAACGCGCGCGAGACCCTGGGGCTGGACGACCGGAGGCTCGCGCTGCTCGCGGAGCTTCTGATGCGCGGTCCCCAGTCCGTGGCCGAGCTGCGGACCCGGGCCCAGCGCATGGCCGACCAGGGCACGGCCGAGCAAGTGCTCGCCTCCTTGGCCTCCATGGCCGCCGCCGGTCTCGTGCGTCGCCTCGAGGCGGGCGCGGGCTCACGCGTCGAGCGCTGGATGCAACTGCTGGCTCCGGGTTTGCACTCGCAGACGGTCTCGGGCGACGGCTCGACGTCCGCGCCGACCCCGCCCCGGGTGCTTTCCAGCCTGGAGCAACGGGTCGCCAACCTCGAGGCGCGCCTCGAGGCCCTGGAAAAGGCACTCGGATAGTCCCGGGGGTCGGCGGAGGAAGCGCCGCGGGAGACACGCCGATGCCGGGTCGCCGCGCGCCGGTTTCCGGCTCTTAGTGGGCCACGAGCCAGTTGGGGCCGTGGCCGGTCTCCACGGAGAGCGGCACGTCCAGTTGGGCGGCGCCCTGCATGCACTCGATCACCAGCGGCTCGATCTCCGGGAGCTCGGACTTGGGACACTCGAGCACGAGTTCGTCGTGCACCTGCAGCAAGAGGCGCGCGCCCTGGCCGCGCGCGCAGAGCCGCCTTTCCAGCTCGATCATCGCCTTCTTGATGATGTCCGCCGCCGAGCCTTGGATCGGCGTGTTGACGGCCATGTTCTCGGCGAAGGCCCGCAGGCGGCCGTCCTCGGAGCGCAGTTCGGGCACCGGTCGCCTGCGGCCGGAGATCGTCTCCACGTAGCCCGTTTCTCTCGCGCGCGCCAGGAGCTGCTCGCGCCAGCCGCGCACTTTGGGGAAGGACTCGAAGTAGCGTTCGATGAAGCGCCGCGCCTCGAGGATGGAAAGACCGGTTTCGCGCGCGAGTCTCGCCGCGCCCATGCCGTACAGGAGGCCGAAGTTGACGGCCTTGGCCCGTGAGCGCATTTCGCGCGTCACCAGGCGCTCGTCCACCTCGAAGATCACCGCGGCCGTGGAGGCGTGGATGTCGCGGCCCTCGGCGAAGGCGGCCTTCATGCGCTCGTCGCCGGCGAAGTGGGCCATCACGCGCAGCTCCACCTGGCTGTAGTCGGCGGTGAAGAGCACCCATTCGCCGCGGGCGTCGGGTTCGGGGGCGATGAAGGCGGCCCGCAGGCGCTGGCCGCGCTCCGTGCGCACGGGGATGTTCTGCAGGTTGGGATCGCTGGAGGCCAGCCGGCCCGTGGCGGCCGTCACCTGGCTGAAGGAGCAGTGGACGCGGCCGGTCTTGGGATTCACGAAGCGCGGCAGAGCCTCCACGTAGGTGTTCTTGAGCTTGGACACCTCGCGCCATTCCAAGAGGCGCTGCACGATCGGCACCTCGCCGTAGTTGGATTCCAGGGTCTCGGCATCCGTGGACCAGCCGGTTTGCGTGCGCTTGGGCCGCTTGACGCCCGCGGCGTCCTGGATGCGCAGCTCCTCGAAGAGCACTTCCCCGAGCACCTTGGGACTCCCCAGGTTGAACTCCCGTCCCGCGGCGGCGTGCACGGCCTTTTCGGCCGTGGCGATGTCGCGGTCAAGTTCGACGCCCAGCACCCCGAGCAGGCCCACGTCGAGGCGGATGCCGCGCTCTTCCATGGCCGCGAGCACGGGCACCAGGGGCATTTCGAGCTTCTGGAACAGCGCCGTGTTGGCCGTGTCCGCCAGCTCCTTCTCCAGGACCTGGCGCAAGCGCCAGGTGACGTCGGCGTCCTCGCAGGCGTACTCGGCCACCTTTTCCACCGGCACCTCGGCCATGGTGATCTGCTTCGCGCCCCGGCCGATCAGCTCGCTGGTGGGGATCTTCTTCAGGTCGAAATAGACCAAGGCCAGGTCGTCGAGGTTGTGCCTGCGGGTGGCGCCGGCGATGCAGTAGCTCGCCACCATGGTGTCGAACTCCGGCGCGGCCGGCCGCAGTCCCTGGCCGGCGAAGACCAGCATGTCGTACTTGGCGTTCTGGCCCGTGCGCTGGAAGGCGGGATCCTCGACGAAGGGCCGCAGGCGTTCCAGGAGCGCCGTCTTGCCGCCCGGCAGCACGGGAGGCTCCAGGTTGAAGGGCACGTACCAAGCCGCAAGGGGTTCGAAGGCGAAGGACACGCCCACCAGCTCGGCCTCCAGGGGGAACAGGCTGGTGGTCTCGGTGTCGATGGCAAAGCGCCGCGCCCGGCGCAGGCCCTGTTCCAGCTCTTCCAGGTCGGCCGCGTTGCGCACGCAGCGGTAGCGGCGCGCCTCGGCCTCGTCCGGGGCGCTGGACTCCACCTTCTTCATCAGGCTCATGAAGCCCAATTGGGAGAAGAAGGCCCGCAGGCGCTTGGCGTCGGGGGCCGGGCCTCCGATGGCCGCCAACCCGGGTTCCAGGGGCACGTCGGTGGCGATGGTCACGAGTTCCCGCGACAGGAGCAACTGCTCGCGATCGCGGGCGATGTACTCGCGGGCCTTGCCCTTGACCTCGTCGAGGCGCGCGAGCACGCCGTCGACGCTGCCGAACTGCTGGATCAGCTTGGCGGCGCCCTTCTCGCCGATGCCGTGCACGCCGGGCACGTTGTCGGAGCTGTCACCCATGATCGCCAGCACGTCGATCACGTGGGCCGGGTCGCAGCCGAACTTGGCCTGCACGGCCTCCTCGCCCTCGATCACCACCGCGGCGTCCTGCTTGAAGACGTTGTAGAGCTTCACCCGCGGCGAGACGAGCTGCATGAAGTCCTTGTCGCCGGTGACGATCATCACCTCGTAGCCCGCGGCTTCCCCCTGGCGCGTCAAGGTGCCGATCACGTCGTCGGCCTCGAACCCCGGCACCTCGTAGATGGTGATGCCGTGGGCGCGAACCAGTTCGCGCACCCAGGGCAACTGGTCCACCAGTTCCTCGGGCACCTTCTCGCGCGTGGCCTTGTACTCCTTGTAGCGCTTGTGCCGGAACGTGGGCCCCGGCGGATCGAAGGCCACCGCGATGTGGTCGGGCTTCTCGTCCTCCAGGAGCTTGCGCAGGGTCAGGGCGAAGCCGTAGGTGGCGCCGCTGGGCTTGCCCTCGGGCGTGGAGAGGCCCGAGCGCGCCATGGCGAAGTGCGCGCGGTAGGCGAGAGCGGTGCCGTCGAGCAGGAAGAGGCGCGGCATGATGCGGGGATCTTACGGACCCGGGGAGGGCCATGGAGTTTCGGGTCGGCTCGGCCCGTGCCCGGGACAGACCCCGCGCTCCGAGTCGGCCGTTCCGGGGGGGCCTCAGGCGCGGGTGTTGGCGGATTGCGGCGGATTCTGGACCGGATTCCCCGGGTCCGCCGCGGGCGCCACGTCGCGCACGAACAGCTCCAGGTTCGTCTCGCCCCGGAACGTGTTCCAGCGGGGGGTGTAGGCCATCTGGAAGGGCACGCCGAAGCGCATTTCCCCGATGCGCGAGGCCATGCCGAAGGCCATGGCCTTGAACTCGCTCGCCCCGTGGCGCACCCGCAGCATCAGGTGCGAGCGGTCGGCGCCCACCACCCGCGGAGGCTCGCAGAGCCAGGTCTCGCGCGAGAGGAACAGGGGCTTCTCGTTCTGGGCCCCGAAGGGCTCCAGCCGATCGAGCACGCGCATCAGCTCGGAGGTCATGGCCCCGAGGGGCACCTCGGCGTCGAGCCACAGGGGCACGCTGGCGTGGCCCAGGCCCGCGAGCATCTCCCGGGCCCGGGCATTGATCGCCTCGCGCAGGAGATCCACGGAGTCGGCGCGCACCTCGCAGCCGGCGGCGGCGGCGTGGCCCCCGTACTTCAGCATGTGCGCCGCTCCGCCGTGGAGAGCCTCGAGCATGCTGAAGCCCGCCACGCTGCGCGCACTGCCGCGCCCGGTGGGGCCGTCGAGGCCGATCACCAGCGCCGGCCGCCGGTGGCGTTCCACGAGCCGCGCGGCGATCACGCCCACGACGCCCTGGTGCCAGCCCTGGCCCGCGACCACGAGCACCGGATTCTCTCCCGCGTCGGAGAAGCGCTCGCACTCGAGCAGGGCCTCTCCGAGGAGCTTGCCCTCGATGGCGCGCCGCTCGTCGTTCATGCGATCGAGCTGGGCCGCCAGCCGCCGCGCCTCGGCCAAATTCGGGGCGAGCAGCGTCTCCACCGCGGTCTCGGCGCTGCCCAGACGGCCGGAAGCGTTGAGCCGCGGACCGAGCTTGAAGCCCACGTCCTCGGCCAGCAGCGTGCGCGCGTCCAGTTGGGCCACCTCCAGCAGCGCCCGCAGGCCCGGATTCGAGGTTTGCTCCAGCGCCGAGAGGCCGCGCCGCGCCAGGATGCGGTTCTCGTCCACCAGGGGCACCACGTCGCAGACCGTGGCGATGGCCACGTAGCTCATGGCGTCGGCCAGGAAGAGGCGCAGGTCGTCGCGCACGCGTCGGGCGCCCGAGATCTCCTGGGCCACGCCCCAGGCGAGCTTGAAGGCCACGCCCGCGCCGCACAATTCGCGGAACGGATAGCTGGAGCCCGCGAGCTTCGGATTCACGATGGCCGTGGCGATCGGCAGGGGACCCGCCGGCGGCTCGTGGTGATCGGTGACGATCGTGTCCACGCCTTCCGCCGCGAGCTCCGCGATGGTCGCCGCGGCGGAGGTCCCGTTGTCCACCGAGACGACCACGCGGGCCTGGTGCTTGCGGGCCATCTCCAGCGAGTGGGGGCCGAAGGAATAGCCGTGCACGAAGCGGTTGGGAATGAACCACTGGGAGCGCGCGCCCACCAATTGGAACAGGCGCGAGAGCAGCGCCGTGCCGGTGACGCCGTCCACGTCGTAGTCGCCGTGGATCAGGATCGTCTCGCGGTCGCGCAGGGCCCGGGCGATGCGTTCCGAGGCCGGGCCGATGCCCTCCAGGAGCCGCGGATCGTGGAGCGCGCGCAGGCTCGCCTCCAGATGGGCACTGACCCGCGCGGGATCCTCGTGACCCCGGGCGGCGAGCATGCGCGCCACGGGCCGCGGCAGGTTGCCGCCCCGGGCCAGACGCTCGACGGTGCCGAGGTCGGCCTCGCGCAGGCGCCAGGGCGGCCGCGACGACGCGGGAGGCATCGCGGGAGCCTGGGGAGGGATCGTCGGGTGGGCCAAGGCGGGGATCGCGCCGCTGGGGCGCGAGCCGCATTCTAGGGGCCCCGGGCCCAGGACCCAGGGTCTGTGCACGGATCGTCGGCCCCGAATCCGCGCCGGGTCCCACCCGGGGACGGAGCCGCGACCCACGCCTGGGCGCCCCACGGGTTCTGGGGCCCCGGCGGCCGAGGGCCGGGCCCGGTGCGGCCCTGGTTTGCATCCTCTCGGCCTGCCGTGGATAGTCGGTGCATGGCCAAGCCCGCCGACCCGTCGCGACCTTCCGCCGATTCCGCACGGGAGACTGCGCGGCCCGCGGGCGGACTCCAGGACGCCTTCCGTCGACTGCCCGCCGTGGAGGAGCTGCTCCTGGATCCCAGGCTCGCCACCCGGGCCGCGGACTGCGGCCGCAATGTGCTGGTGGAGCACGTGCGCGGCGCCCTCGACGAGTGGCGCGCCAGCATCAAGGCCGAGCACTGGTCCGCCGCGGACGTGGAACGGCGCCTGGGGCAGGGGGAGCTCACCCGAGACATCGAGGCGCGCCTCTCCCGGGAGGGACGCCGCGGCGTGGTCCCCGTGGTCAACGCCACCGGCGTGGTGCTGCACACGGGCCTGGGTCGCGCGCCGGTGCATCCCGCGGCCGCGGCGGCCATGGCGGCGGCGGCCCAGGGCTACTGCATCCTGGAAGTGGACCGCGAGAGCGGCGAGCGCAACCAGCGCGACGACTACCTGTCCCTGCTGCTGGCCCGCGCCACGGGCGCCGGGGCGGGCATCGGCGTCAACAACTGCGCCGCGGCCGTGCTGCTCGCCCTGCAGACCTTCGCCGGCGGCGGCCGGGACGTGATCGTCTCCCGCGGCGAGCTGGTGGAGATCGGCGGCTCGTTCCGCATGCCCGCGGTCATGGAGCGGGCCGGCGTGCGCCTGCTGGAGGTGGGCACCACGAACCGCACCCACTTCGCGGACTACCAGACGGCGCTTTCCGAGCGCACCGGACTGGTGCTCAAGGTCCACGCCTCCAACTACCGCGTGGAGGGCTTCACGGCCGAGGTCAGCGCGGCCGAGCTGGCCGCCCTGGGCCGTGAGCGGCAGGTGCCCACCTGCTACGACCTGGGCTCCGGGCTCCTGGACCTGGAGGGCTCTCGGCCCCTGTCGATGTTGGGCGACGAGCCGCGGGTGCGCGAGGCGGTGTCGAGCGGCATCGATCTGGTGCTTTTTTCCGGCGACAAGCTGCTGGGCGGACCCCAGGCGGGTCTGATCGTGGGTTCCAGGAAGCGCGTCGAACAAATGCGCAAGAATCCGATCTACCGCGCCGTTCGGCTGGACAAGGTGACCCTGGCAGGCTTGGAAAAGACGCTGGAGCTGTACCTGGCCGGGCGCGCGGACGAGTTGCCCGCGCGCGCGGGCATGCTCGTCACACAGGCCCAGCTGGGTCCCGTGGCCGAGGAATTGGCCCGGCGCCTGGCCCTGTTGCCGGGGATCTCGACCGAAGTGCTGGCCGAGCGCTCCCAGCCCGGCAGCGGCACGGCACCCACGGTGTTCCTGCCCACCTACGCCGTGCGCGTGCGCCGAGGAGGCCAGTCCGCCGCGGCCCTGGCCCATCAATTGCGCATCGGCGAGCCGCCGGTGTTCGCGCGGATCCAGGACCAGGCCCTGCTGCTGGACCCGCGCACGCTGTTGTCCGGGGACTTCGAGCGCCTGGTGGCGGCCTTCGAGCGTCTGGGTCCCGTGCAGTGAAGCGCGCGGCCCGGCTCGGCGGCCTGTGCCTGTGCGTCGCCGGCCTGGTGCTGTGGCTGGCCTTGCGTTCGAGCGACGGCGAGGACCCCGCGCTTCCGCTGGGCCCAGGTCCCCACGGGTCGACACCCGCGATTTCCCCGGCGGCCATGGTGGACGGCGCCCAGGCCGAGAGCGGACGGACCGAGGTGTCGCCGGAGCTCTCCGCGGAAGAGGCGCCGCTCGTGGTGCCGGGCGAGCTCGCCCATCCGTTCCTCTACGTGCTCGCGGTGCGCGTCCTGGACGACCAGGGCCTGCCGGTGGAGCAGCCGCCGCTGCGCCTCGCGCCGGTTCGCTCGGCGCTCAATCAGGTCCAGGCCCTGGCCGAGATCGGCGGCTGGACCACGATCGTCTGGCGCGGCAAACAGCCGGAGATGGACGTCGACCTCCAGGTCGGGACGGGCCTCGATTTGGAGCACAGCCGGCGCCTGCACGTGCGCGCGGGCTCGCCCAACGAGGTGGCGCTCCTCGGGGACCGGGAGCTCAAGGGCATGATCCTGAGTCCCATCAATCTCGTGTACAAGTTGGACAGCGGAGATCCGGAGGCTGTTGCGGTCCTGGTCGATTCCAAGCCGGTGCCTCCGTTGGTGATGGAGCGCTTTCCGCATCCCCACGGCCGTTTCGGCGATCTGTTCCTCCAGTGGCCGCCCCAGCCCGCGCCGCCGTCGCCGGATCAGGCGCCCGCGCAGGTACACCTGCAGGACGTGGCCTTTCGGGTGTCGGCCCTCGAGGCCGTGCTGCGCGCCCGCGTCGAGGTGCGGTCTAGCTTCCCCTCGCAAACGGGCGAGATCGCAGACCAGGGGAGCAGCGACCCGGCCTCCGCCGTCCTGGGCGTTTCCGTACTCGACGAGGCGGGGCTTCCCGCGCCGGGCGTGTGGGTGATCCTCGGACAAGAACTCGACGCCGCGACCCGGAGCGCCGTGACCGACGCCGAAGGTCGCGCGGTGTTCCATTTCGTGCCCTCGGGCTGGTGGGAAGTCCGCGCCGGCGGCGGTCCCGCCGGACTTGCTCGCGCGCGCCTGTTCGTCGAGGCGCCGAACGCGCTGGAGTGGACCGCGACGCTCGACCGCGGCTTGCGCCTCACGGGTCGCGTGCTGGCCGCCTCGGGCGAGCCCGCGCGCAACGTCCTCGTGCAGTACGAGTCGATCCCCGACGTGTTGGTGCGGCCCACCCGCGTGCGCGTGAGCCTCGAGACCCGCGGGGGCGAGGAGATTTCCGAAAGCGGCGACCGGCCCGCGGCCACGGCGGGGGAGATCGTGGGCCCATGGGTCGATCAGGTGGTGCCACGGGACGACGGCAGCTTCGAACTCTCGAACCTGCCCCCCGGTCTCGGCCGGCTGATCGTGGTTCCCGCGGACGGCGGCACGGGATCCCTGCTCGTGGAGGAGCGTGTGATCGCGGGCGGCGGGGAACTCGTGCTGCAACTGCCCCAGACGCCCGGGGGCTTGCACCTGGGTGGCGTCCACACCTCGTCGGGTTTCAGGGGCACGGACGTCGTGCGGGCGATCTCCCTGACCACGGGGCGCGGCGTTGGCTTCCACCATGACGGCACGTCGGGCTGGATCTCCCCAGGCCTGGCCGCTGGAGCCTATCGGGTCGAGCTGGGGGCCCTTGCCCGCGGCTGGCACGACCTGGGAGTGCACCTCGTGAGCGCGGGGACGATCACCGAGGTCGGCAACGTGGATCTGCCCGACCCCGCCCGGCTGGCGTTGAAGGGGCCCCAGCCGGTCCGGGCCAAGCTCTACTTGCGGCGCGACGACCTGGATCTGCGCGCCGAGAGCGCGGTGCTCTCCGGCGGCGACACCGTGGACCTCCCGCCCGGCGACTACTGGGTTTTTTGGACTCCGGCCGAGGGCGACCCACGCTACGGCGCCGTGCGTGTGGAGTCCGGCGTCACGACCGAGTTCTCCCTGGACTGAAGCGGCCCCGGGGGGCTTCGACCGCCCGGCGGGAGTCGGCGCGGTTCAGCGGGCGCCGGCAGGGTGCGCAGCTCCTGGGCGCCCCCCTCGTGGCCGGCCTCGCCGCTCAGGCCTTGCGCTTCGACCGGGAACTGGTCCCTGCTACCATCGGCCGCGATGGACGCCCACAGCGACAAGCGACTGATCGACTACGCCTCCTGCGCCGGTTGAGCGGGCAAGCTGCCCCAAGGGCAGCTCGCGCAGGTGCTGCGCGGCCTCGACGACCGGAAGGACGCACGCATGCTCGTCGGGCCCCAGAGCTTTGACGACGCGGGGGTCTTCGTGCTCGGACCGAGCGAGGGCGTTCCCCTGCCCGCCGCCGGAGCGCCCCGCGTGGCGCTCGTGCAGACCGTGGACTTCTTCCCGCCGGTGGTGGACCACCCGTATTGGTACGGCGCCATCGCCGCCGCCAATTCCGTCTCGGACGTGTACGCCATGGGTGGCCGGCCCCTGACGGCCTTGACCCTCGCCAGCCTGCCCAAGGGCTTTCCGGCGCAGTGGACCGCGGAGATCTTCCGCGGGGGATTCGACAAGCTCGCCGAGGCGGGCTGCGTGGTGGTGGGGGGCCACACCGTGGAGTCGGAGATCCAATTCGGCTTCGCGGTCACCGGCCTGGTGGATCCCGAGCGCATGACCGCCAACTCCGGGGCCCGCGACGGCGACCTGGCCTACTTGACCAAGCCCGTGGGCATGGGGGCCATGACCACCGCCTCGAAGAAGCGCGTGATCGACTGGAGCACCATGGAACCCGCCGTGCGGCAGATGGCGACGCTCAATGCCCGCGCCGCCGAGGCCATGGTCCTGGCGGGGGCCCGCGCCGCCACGGACGTCACCGGCTTCGGCCTGGTGGGCCACGGCCGCAACCTGGCCAAGGGGAGCGGCGTGACGCTGTGCATCGAACTGGGGCGCGTGCCGATCTTCCCCGGCGCCCTGGAGTTGGCGAGCGCGGGCCACTGCTCCGGCGGCGCCAAGCGCGGTCGCACGGGCCTCGCCGCCGAAGTGCGCATCGCCGACGGCACGCCCGAGGGCCTGCTCAACGTGGTCTTCGATGCCGAGACCTCCGGTGGACTTCTGATCGCGATCCCCCGCGAGCGCGCCGCGCTCCTGGAGCGCGAGCTGCTGGCCCGGGGCCAGCCGGCAGTGTGCATCGGCTCGTTCACCCAGCCCAGCGGCGTGCACGTGGAACTGCGCTGATCAGCGGTCCTCGCGCAGGATCTTCACCAGCCTGCGCCAGCCCCACGCGACCAGCAGCAGGAGCACCACCGCCGAGGCGATCGCCACCTTGGGGTTGTGCACCAGCGCTTCGCTGGAGGCTCCGAGCACCTGGGCCATGGCGGCGAAGAGCCCACCATTGACGGCCGAGCCGGTGGCGATGGCGGCCACCGCCTGGGTGCGCGAAAGGCCCACCAGGCGCGAAGCGAAGCTGCCGGTGACCGCGCCCGAGGCGGGCAAGGGCAGGAAAACCCACAGCGTCACGCCGGTCCAGGCCATGCGGCGCAACTTCGGATACTGGTCGTAGTGCGAGGCCGCCGCCAGGCGCGTCTTCACCAGTCGCGGGCCGAGCCCGGGGAGCTTCTCGAGCTGCGGCAGGAAGGTGTTCAGCAACAGGGCGAGCAGCAGGTCCAGGACGAGGATCGTGTACGACAGGCCCCAGGGGCCGAAGCCGTAGGGGTTCGACTCCTTCGCGCCGACGAAGATCAGCCACTTGCCGACGAGCTGGGCGGAACCCGCCACGAGGGAGACCCGGCCGAGGGCGCCCCAACCCTGATCCCAGATCACGGTGGCGAGGGATCCCGCCGCGACGAGGGCGCAGAGCAGCGCGAGAACGTGGAATCGGTGGCGCTCGCCGGCGGTCTCGGGGGCGGGTTCGGGCATCAGCTGCGTCGCGTCGGAGCGGTGGGGGCGCGCTATTCTTGCCGCTCCCGTCGCCGGGGCAAGCCCGAAGCACCTTCTCCATGGGATCCCCGGATGTCTGAGGTCCTCGACGGGCCGTTGCACGAAGTCGGCCGCCTGGGCGAGGCGGTGCCCGGGCCTCCGTGGCTCCTCGGGGCCCGCGGGCTCGCGGCCGCGGCGCCCGAGAACACCCTGGCGGCGCTGGAGGCCGCCGTGGAGCTCGGACTGGATGGGGTCTCCTACGAGGCGCGCGCCTGCGCCAGCGGCGAGCTCGTGCTGCTCGCCGACGCCAACCTCGATCGCACCACGGACTCCCACGGGCCGGTGGCGACCCGCACGTTGGTGGAACTCGCTTCCATCGACGCCGGTTCCTGGTTCCATCGCCGTTTCAGCGGCGAGCGCATCGCGCTGCTGGAGGAAGCCCTGGAGAGCATGGAGCCCCGCGGGTCCGGGGCCGGATCCCCGGCGATCCACGTGATCCAACTGGCCGCGCCCAACCTGGCCGCCGAGGTGGCCCGGGTCCTGGAGGGCCGCGACCCTCGCCGCACGCTGCGCATCGCCTCCCAGAGCCGCGAGACCTGCCTGGAGCTCCGGGACCTGGGACTGGAGTCCATGCTGCTGGTGGCGCGCGCCACCCGCGAAGTTCAGGCCTTCGTGCGCGACGAGCGCATTCCGGCCGTGGGGATTCTCTCGGGCCCCTGGCGTGGGGACGCGGCCCTGGAGGTCTGGTCCTCCGAACGATGGGCCCTGTGCGTGGACGATCCCGAGGACCTGCTGGAATGCGCGCGCCGGCCGCTGACGGGCGTGGGCACGCGGGAGGGGCTGCGCGCCCTCGCCGCCCGGGCCCTGGCCCGGTTCGCTCCCCACGACCACTGGGGTTGGCCCATCTCGCCGATCGAATTGGAGGTGCAGAGCGCCCCGTCGCCCGCGGGCCCGGCGCCGGGTCGCGGCGGCGAGTGGGCGGGCGCCTGGCAGGTGTCGGCCCGGGTGCGCAACCCCTTCGGCTGGCCCGTGCGCGCCCTCGTCGGTCTGTGCGTTCGCCGCGGGGCCTTCGACGTGGAAGGGCTGCCCGTCGGCTTGGAGCTCGGGCCCGGTGAATCGGCCCAGGTGCCCCTGCGACTGCGCGGCGGGTCCTTCAGCCCGGGGGGCGACCCGCTGCTTCTGCTGGCCCTGCGTTGGCAACGGGGTCCGGGCCGTCCGGAGGAGCGCCTGTGCTTCGATGCGCCCCTGACGCGCGTTCGGTACGCGCGGCAGAGCTCGGGAACCCAGCGGCTCTTCCTGCTCAGGGAGCGTCCCGGGGATCCGCCGGCCAGTGTGACGCTGGCCTCCCGGCGGGGCGCTCTTGAGGTGTCCATCGAGGACCGGGGCGGCCTCGCGGACGCGGAATTGCTGGTGCACCTCGACGGCGTCGTTCGCCGAGGAGGCCAGCGCCTGCGCCTCGAGCTGCCCCCGGTCCCCCAGGGCAACTCTGGGGGCAGTGGCGGGACCACCGCGCGGGGCCTGGCCTTCTCGGTGGCCGTGGCGGGCCGCGCGGGCGGGGAGCCGAGGCTCAGGCGCTGGGCCGGCGGCCTGCCCGACACCTGGGAGGGGGGCGCCCCCGGGCGGCTCTTCCTGGAGCGGAACTCCTGAGAGCTTCCGTCCGATCCAAGGTTCGGCGATTGCGCGGCGGCGGTTGCGCTGCTCCACTAGTCGGGCGTCCATCGCACGGGAGCGGATCGGTGCTGGTGTGCTGCCCGGTCTTCAAAGCCGGTTGGGTTCCGTGAACAGCGGGACCGGTGGGTTCGATTCCCATGCGCTCCCGCCACACGCCGGCCCAGGTCATGGGGAACCGGCCTCGCCGCCGGCCCCCGGTGGGGGAGGGATGCCCCAGGCGCCAAGCCCCCCGCGAGGCAGGCCGGCGGCCGGACGAACCGACCTCCACGACGCACGGCTTGCCGCACGGGGCTGGAGTTCGCGCGGTCCACACTCGATGCTGGGCCCGTGACTTCGGCGCGGCAGGTCAGGCCCTACAGGCCCGGGGACGAGGCGGCGATCCTGCGCGCCCAGTCGCGGGTCTTTTCCCACGTCGATCCCCACTGGAAGGGCCGCACGCCGGAGTCCTGGCGCTGGCGCTTCCTCGAGGTGCCCGCCGGTTCGCGCATCGCCCTGGAGGTGCTCGGGGATGGCGAGGTGCGAGCCCAGTACGCGGGCCTGCGCCAGTCCATGGCCGGGGTCGCGGGGCCCGCCCATTTCACCCAATCGGTGGATTCCTTCGACACGGGCCGCGTGGATGGGGGGCTGTCGCGCAAGAGCGGCTTCGTGCGCGCCGGAGAATGGTTCGCTCGGGAGTACGGCGGTAGCGGCGAGTCCCGGGACCAGGTGGTCTTCGGCCTGGCGATCCCGGCGGCCTGGCGCATCGGCTCGGCGTGCCTGGGCTACGAGCACGTGCGCAGCGTGTGCTCCCTGGCGGCCCGTCTGGGCGAGCTGGACGCGCGCAGGCCCTCGGGCCTCACGCTGGAGGAAACCCCGCGGGCGCCCGCGGACAGCGCGGAGCTGTTCCAGCGCGTGGCCGCCGAACGGGGGATCCTGGCCGTGCGCGACGCGCGGATCCTCGACTGGCGCTTCGCGCGTCACCCCGAGCAGCGCTACGTGTTCGGCGCGCTGCGCGAGGGGAGCCTGTTGCGCGGCCTGGGAGTCTTCCGCCGCGGCAGCTTCGCCGGGGAGGAGGGCGGGCTCCTGTGCGACTGGCTCGCCCCGGGCGAGGATCGGGACGCCCAGGCGGGCCTGCTGGCCTGGTTCGCGGAACGCACCCGGGCCGCGGGTGCGTCGCAACTGGTGGCCCTCTTTCCCGACACTTCGCCGGAGTGGCTCGAACTGCAGGGCCGCGGCTTTCGCGTGCTGCCGACCCCGTACGTGCTCGCCGCGCGCAGCTTCAGCGCGCCCTTCGACCGCGACTTCCTGTTCTGGCGGTGGTACTACACCCTCGGCGACACCGACCTGGTGTAGCACGGCGATGGAAGCCTACGAGATCCGCGCGCTGCGCCCGGGGGACGAAGCCTCGATCGTTGCCACGTTCAACCACGTGTTCGGCGCGCGGGACCCCGCCTTCCGGCCGCGCACCCTGGAGGAATGGCGCTGGGCCTTCGAGCGCAATCCCGCGGGCCAGCGCGTGTTCCTGGCGCTGCAGCGTGGCGAAGTGGTGGCCCAGTACGCGGCGCTGCCGATGCGCGTGTGGATCGACGGAGCGCAGCGCGTGTTCGCCCAGATCGTCGATTCCATGGTGCACCCCGCCCATCGCGGCCAGCGCCACGGACCGAGCCTGTTCGTGGACACGGCGCGGGCTTTCTTCTCCCAGCACGGCGGGCCGGACAGGGACTGGCTGCACTACGGTTGGCCGATCACGGCCGTGCAGCGCATCGGGGAGAACCACCTGGAATACGACACGCTGCGCACCCAGCTCGTGCTCGTGCGGGACTTGGCCGGCGCAGGGCACCGCCCCGGGAACGGCCCGGGCTCCCTGGAAGTTGTCGACGTGGAGCGCTTCGACGTGCAGGCGCGCTGGCTCTGGGACCGCTGCAGCGACGAGCTGGGGGTCAGCGCGATCCGGGACGACAGCTATCTGAACTGGCGCTTCGTCGATCATCCGCGCAACAGCTACGCGCTCCACGGCGTCCGCGATGGTGCGGGCGTGCTGCGCGGTCTTTGCATCGCGCGACGCGCGGACTTCGTGCAGCGCAACCTGTGGTGCATCGCGGAGTGGCTGGTCCCCTGGGCGGAGCGCGACGTGGGGGAGGCGCTCCTCGGGCGCACCTTGGACAGCGCCCGGGCGGCCAGGGCCCAGGCGGCGGCCATGATCCTGCCCGAGTGGTCTCCCTGGCATCGCTGGTTTCAGGAGCGGGGCTTTCTGGCCCAGCCCACGCCCTATCGCACCGTGGCGCGGCCGTTCCACCCGCGCTGCGACCTGACGCGCCTGCGCTCCTGCTGGTGGTACCAGTGGGGCGATTCCGATTTGGTTTGAAGCCGCTGCTCCCCCGCGGCGGGCCCGCGGGGGGGGCTCGGGGGACCGCGGACGCCTCCGGCGCGCGAAGGCGTGCTTCCGGCATGGAATACTCCGCGCCGTCGGCGCTATAAGAGACGCGTGGATTCCTCGCTTCCCAGCAGTTCACTCCGCACGCAGGCTCTCGTACTCGCGCCGGGTCGGGCCTCCCTCGGGGCGGCACTTCCAGGCTTTGCCCTCTTGGCAGCGGCGGCGCCTTCCCTCTTTGGAGTTCTCCGCACCCTCGTCTGCCTGTTGCTGTTCCTGGCCGTGGGCCGTGCCGCCGTCCCCAGCGAGGCGCGCGCCGGGTGGAGCGAGGCGGGCGGAGCAGGCGAGGCCGTGCACGTGGTCATCTCGGGTCCCTTGGACGTCGGGACCCAGAGTCTCCTGCGCCGGGCCATCGACCGCGCCATGGAGGGCTCCAAGGTCCTGATCCTCGAACTGGACACGCCGGGCGGCGACGTGGAGCTGATGTTCGGGTTGAAGATGCAGATCAGCGACGCCAAGGCCGGCGGCCTGCTCACCGTGGCCTGGGTCCACGATCGCGCCTACTCCGCGGGCGCGCTGGTGGCACTGGCCTGCGAGCGCATCTACATGCGCAGCGAAGCCACCATCGGCGCCGCCGCGGTGGTCCAACTTCTCCCCGGCGGCGGGGTGGGGGGCATCGAGGATCCCACGTTGGAGGCCAAGGCCACCTCGGCCGTGCGTTCCGCCTTTCGCGCCACCGCCGAATCCAACGGTCGCTCCGGCGCCGTGGCCGAGGCCATGGTGGACCGCTCCCTGGGAGTCCGCCAGGTGCGCACCCAGGACGGCGAGCTGCGCATCGTGACCGCCTCGAGTATGACGACCTGCGCAGCGAGCAGGGCGGCATCCAGTTGGTGCACACGATCGCCGAGCCGGGCACCCTCGTGGCCCTCAGCGGCGGCGAGGCGGTGCGTTTCGGCGTGGCCGACGGGCTGGCCGACAGCCTGTCGAGCGTGCTGCAATTCGTGGGTCACGCCGGCGCGACCCTGGTGCCGATCGAGCGTTCGCGCGCCGAGGACTTCGCCACCTGGCTCACGGCCGTGCGCTATCTGCTGATCGGCATCGGGGTCATGGCCCTGATCGCGGAGTTCAAGACCCCGGGCTTCGGCCTGGCGGGCGGGGTGGCCATCGTCTGCTTCGGTCTGGCGCTCTTCGGCAGCTACCTGACGGGGCTGGCTGACGTGCCCCACCTGCTGGCCGTGGGACTGGGCCTGGTGCTGATCGCCGTGGAGTTGTTCCTCGTGCCGGGGACCCTGTGGCCCGGCGCCCTCGGCGCCGTCCTGGTGCTCGGCGGGCTCCTGTTCGCCCAGACGGGCGGCGGCTTCTTCGACTCGCCCCTGGGGCGCGAGATCGCCACGGACCGGGCCCTCAAGACCGTGGCGGGCACGCTGCTCGCCCTGGTGGCCGGTGCCTTGGTGTCGCGCTTCCTGCCCAAGACGCCCCTGGCCCGACGCATGCTGCAGGGGCCCACGGCGGCCTTCGCCGGTGGAGCGCCCGCCGCCGAGTTCGTGCGCGCGCCGCGGTTGGGCGAAGTGGGCCGCGCCGCGACGCCCTTGCGCCCGGTGGGCAAGGTCCGCCTGGACGCGGATCCGGAGGAAATCGAGGCCCGCTCCGACGGCCCCGCCATCGAGTCGGGCACGCGCGTGCGCGTGATCGCCGTCGAGGGATTGCGGGCCGTGGTGGAGCCCGACCGGAGGTCCGAGCCGTGAGCCTTGCCCTGCCGATCCTGTTGCTCGCCGCGGGCATCCTGTTCGTGTTCGCCGAGGTGTTCTTCGTGAGTTTCGGCGTGCTGGCCGTGCTGGCGGCCGCCTCGTTCATCGCCGCCTGCGTCTCGGCCTTCGCGATCTCGACCACCGTCGGCATCTGGTTTTTGATCGCCGTGGCGCTGCTCGCCCCGACGGCGACCCTCGCGGCGTTCCATCTGTTTCCGAAGTCGCCCCTGGGCAAGCACTTCGTCGCCCGCGGACTGTCCTTCGACTCCCAGAAGAGCTTCGACGACCGCGACCTGGGCCTGGCCGGCCAGTCCGGCGTCGCCGAGGGCCCGCTGCGCCCCGCGGGCATCGCCCGCATCGCGGGCCGGCGCGTCGACGTGGTCACGCGCGGCGAACTGATCGACCACGGCGAGCCCATCCTGGTGCTCGAAGTTTCCGGCAATCGCGTCGTGGTGGGGCGCCCCTCGCGCCCCTCAACGGGCCAGCTCCCCACGCCTTCCCCCTCCGCAGAAAGACCCTGATGTTCACGCTGCCCATGCTGCTCCCGACCGCCGTCCTGGGATGGCTCCTGCCCACCGCGGCGCTCCCCCTGCCCCAGGATCAACTGCTGCCCGAGGGTTGGTGGAAGCTGCCTGCCCTGGCCCTCAGCGGGATCTTCCTGCTGGTCTTCCTGTTCGTCTTCATCCGCTACGCGAACCTGTACGTGCAGTCCGTGGTCGCCAAGGCGGGCGTGGGCCTGTGGGACATGTTCGCCATGAGCCTGCGCAAGGTGAACCCGGCGCAGATCACCAAGGCACGCATCATGCTCGTGCAGGCGCGCATCAGCGACGTGGACAAGCGCGACCTCGAGGCGCACCTGCTCGCCGGCGGCCGCGTCGAGCGCGTGGTCGTCGCCCTGATCGCCGCCGACCGGGCCGGCATCCCGCTGAACTTCCGCACGGCGGCGTCGATCGACCTCGCCGGCCGCGACGTGCTCGAGGCCGTGCGCACCAGCGTCACGCCCAAGGTGATCGACTGCCCGAACCCGGCCTCCGGCAAGAGCGAGATCGCCGCGGTGGCCAAGGACGGCATCCAAGTGCTCGCCAAGGCGCGCGTCACGGTGCGCACCAACATCGCGCGCCTGGTGGGCGGCGCGGGCGAGGAGACGATCATCGCGCGCGTCGGCGAGGGCATCGTCTCGACCATCGGCTCCAAGGGCACCCACAAGGAAGTGCTGGAGAACCCCGACCACATCTCGAAGACCGTGCTGGCGCGGGGCCTCGACGCGGGAACCGCCTTCGAGATCGTCTCCATCGACATCGCCGACGTGGACATCGGCATCAACATCGGCGCGCGCCTGCAGGCCGACCAGGCCGAGGCCGACAAGCGCGTGGCCCAGGCCAACGCCGAAAAGCGCCGCGCCATGGCCGTGGCCGCCGAGCAGGAATTCCAGGCCAAGGTGGTCGAGAACCGCGCGCTCGTGGTGCTGGCCGAGGCCGAAGTGCCCAAGGCCATGGCCGAGGCCCTGCGCAAGGGCAACCTGGGCGTCATGGACCTCTACCGCCTGCGCAACATCGAGGCGGACACGAAGATGCGCGGGACGCTCGGCGGCGGCGGGGAGGGCGGAGCGCCCAAGGCCGGCGAGTGACCCTGAGGCGAGAACATCTCCTTGGGCTCCCGGGCGCAGGCGCGCCCGGCGCCGCGGCGTGTTTCATGCCCCTGGGCCTCTTCGTGCCCGCGGACGAGGGCTCGCCGATCGTCAAGCTGCTCCTGTTCTTCGCGATCTTCGTCGCCCCGGCGATCCTGAAGTCGATCCGCGAGTCGAAGCAGAAGCGCAAGGAGGCGGAGCACCGCGCGGCCGGCGGGTCGTCCACCGCCGAGCCGGCGTCGGCGTCGGCCAAGGCCGAGACCGAAGCGGAAGCCGCCCAGGTCGGCATGCCGCCCGGCCTGCCCGCGCTTCCCGATGGGGAGCCGGGGGGGCGCGAGCAGTGGGAACGGCTCCTGCGCGGCGACACGGCGGAAGCGCGCGAGACCGCGCCGCCGCCGATTCCGACCGCGACCGTGCCGGCCACCCGTCGCCGCTTGCTCACCGAGTCGCCGCCGCTCACTGGCGGCAAGCCGTTGACCGAGACCCCCGCGCTGACGGACGCGCGACCGGTCGAAGCCGCCATGCCCCACGCGAGCTACGAAGGGGGGCCCTCCTACGACGAGCAGGTCGCCCCGCCGGCGCGGCTCTCCGGTGATTTCCGGAAGTTCGCCGACCCCGAGGGGCTCGCCTCCGACCGCGAGGGAGGTTTGGGCCGGCGCGTCGGCGCCCAGGCGGCGTTCCTCGGCGGCGAGTCGTTCAAGGGCCTCGCCGACCGCACGCCCGTGGACACGCTCGAGGCGTGGGAAATCGGCGATCTGGTGAAGGCCGCGCCGCGCGCGAGCCCGCGGCGTGTGCTGCGCGCGCGACTCTCCCGGGAGACCCTGCTCAACAGCGTGTTGACGGCCGAGATCCTGGGCCCGCCGGTTGGACTGCGCGCGCTGGAATCCGGCCCGACGCGTCCGCTCGGCTGGTCCTGACCCATGGCGCGCCAGTACTGGCTCCTCAAGGCGGATCCGGAGGTTTTCAGCTTCGACGACCTCCTGGCCAGTCCCGGCCGCACCACGGCCTGGGACGGCGTGCGCAACTACCAGGCGCGCAACTACCTGCGGGCCATGGCCCCCGGGGACCAGGCCTTCTTCTACCACTCGAACGCCAGTCCTCCGGGCATCGTGGGCCTCGTGGAGATCGCCCGGGGGGCCTACCCCGACCCGACGCAGTTCGAGCGCGGCCATGGGCACTTCGATCCGCGCTCCAAGGCCGAGGCCCCCACCTGGGTCATGGTGGACGTGCGCGCCCTGGAGGCGCTGCCGCGCACCCTGGCCCTGGCGGAGCTCTGCGGCCTGGAGGAATGCTCCTCCCTGGCGGTCTGCCAACGGGGCAACCGACTCTCCGTGAGCCCTGTCAGCGGCGCCCAATGGCGGGTGATCAGGGCCTGCGCGAAGCGGAAATCGCCAGCGTAAGTGACTGTAAATAAACGACTTAGCTCAGAATCCCACCCAGGAATTCACCTCGCGGGCGCTCCTGGCTAGGCTTGCGCGCGCTGCTCTTGGGGCATTCCGCCCCCGCGGTCGCCGCGCCGGGAGATCCGGCGCCGACGCGCTAGGCCCTGTCCCACTCGCGCCCCCGGCGACCGACCCAGACCCAAGGAACGAACATGACCCAGAACTTCGAGAAGCTCGGCCAGGTCTACGAATCCGCCAAGGAAGACATGGCCAAGGCCGAAGCCGGCAACAAGGCCGCCTGCGCCCGCGTTCGCAAGGTGATGCAGGACATCAAGAACCTCGCCCAGGAGATCCGCAAGGAGATGCTGGAGCTGCGCGACGCGGGTGGCGCCGACGCGCCGGCCCCCAAGGCCCCGCCGAAGCCGGGCGCGCCCGGCATGGGCCGCTAGGCCCCCGGCGACCTCCGCCCCGGCCCATTCAGGCCGGGCCCCAGTCCTGGACCCAACCTCGGCCGTCGTGGAGGGCGCGGCCGCGGCGCAGAACGTCCCCTGCCCGCAGCTCGCGCCGCAGATGGGGGAACAGCTCGCCGCCGCGGGAGCACTCGTGGGTCAACTCACGGCCTGCGCGGTCGCCGTCCACTTCCACCAGGGCCAGTTCGCCCGTGGGGGGGAAATGGCGCTCCAGGGTCGCCAGGAGCTGGTGCTCGAAGGACAGATGGATGAAGCCCTCCGCGGCCAGTGAGTCCGGCCGCCAGGTGCCTCCCGGCGCGCAGAGCCGGTCCGCATCCCGGGGCGGGAGGGCGTGCAGGAGCCTCTGCGCCCTGGCCCGGCCGTAGATCTCCAGGCCGGGGGAATCCCGGTCCGTGAGCCCGAGCCGGGCGGCTTCTCGCGAGAGCGTCGCCAGGGCGGCCCGGGCGCCCGTCGAGAGGCACAGGGTCTGGGCATTCACGTAGAGCTCCACGTGGGCCCACAGCACGGGATCCGCGAGTTCCTGGGCGTGGCGGCGCATGTGGACCAGGGCGCGCTGCGGGTTCGCGCGCGCCCAGGTGAGGGAACGCTCGATGGCCGTCGTGACGCGCCGGGCCAGGTCCTCTCCGCGCCGCTTGGCGAACAGGATGCCCCCCAGGGGCAAGGGGCACTCGAAGCGCCGTTCCCAGCGGAGGCCCAGGTCCTCGATGAGCTCGAGTCCGCGCTCGCGCCAGGTGAAGCGGCCCTCGTGGATGCACACGCCGAAGTCCGCGTCGCCGCGCTCCAGGGCGGGCATGATCTCGGAGAACGCCACCTGTCGCGGCTCGGGTGCCCCCGTGCCTGCGGGCGCGCCGTGGAACAGGCGGAACAGCAGCGTGGCCGTGGTCCACTCGCCGGGGCAGAGCACACGGGCGCCGGGCCCGAGGCGCGCGGACTCCTGCCCTGGGGGACCCGCGCGGGAAAGCAGGGGCTCCACCCCGGGCCGCCCCAACAACAGCGGCCCCACGCCGAATCCCAGGGCCGCGCCCGCCGAGAGCACCGCGAGTTCCCGCGAGAGTCGCAACGCCGCGTGGAAGCTGCCCTTGGCGGCGTCGATTTCGCCGCGGGCGAGGCGCTGGTTCCAGCGCTCCACGTCGTCGAAGCAGAGCTCGAGCAGGGCGCCCTCGCAGTGCACGGCGCCCTCCAGCAGGCCCGCGAACGCGAACGTGTCGTTGGGGCAGGGCGAGATGCCCAGTGTGAGGCGCTCGCTCACGATTCCCGCGCTGCCCGCGCGAGCACGGCCAGGGCGAGCTCCCGCGCCGCGGCCAGGGCCCGCGGAATGGACCAGTGCTCGCGCGCGCGATCTCCCACGGCATTGGAAATGCCGCGCACGATCGAGATCGGCACGCCGGCCTGCCCGCAGGCCAGGGCCACGGCGAAGCCCTCCATGTCCTCCGCGCGCGCCTCGGGGAAGCGCCGCCGACGTTCGGCGCACTCCGCGGCGTCGGCCGAGGCCGCGCAGGTGGTGAGCAGCAGCGGGCCCTCGCGGCGCTCGAGCTCCAGCCGATCGAAGACCGCGGCCCGCGGCGGGAATTCCGTGGCGGGCCACTGGGGGAATCCCAGGCTGGGCGGAGGCAGGTGGGCCGCGGCCTCGCCCACGCCCACGCCGTGGATCGCCACGGAGCCGAACTCCAGGGCCGAGCCGACGGGGTCCTTGGCGCAGTCGTAGGCCCCGGCGATGCCCACGAGCAACACACGCGCCGGCGTGAGTCGCGCGACGAGCTCCGCGGTGCGCGCCGCCGCGGCCACGGGACCGAAGCCGCAGGTGCTGACGAGGCCCTGGTTCTCGAAGCCGCCCAGGTCCTCGAGGCGCGCGAGTTCCAGGCCCGTGGGCACCAGGATCAAGGTCGGGGAACCGAGCGCGCACTGCACGGCGGGAGTTTGGTCCGCGAGGGACGCGGGCGCAAGTCGGCTTAGGCCGCCCAGGCGCCGGGGGCGTGCGGGGGCCTGGGCCGTGCACTAAGCTGGCGGCCCCGCGAGGAGCCGTGCGCCACGGCACCCCAGGACCCGCGGATTTCCACGTCCCACGATTCCAGACGCGACCGCGCGGAGACCGACCCGATGCGATTCTCCTTCCTGCCCCGGCCCCAACTTTCGCTCCCACCCTGGCTCGCGCTGCCCCTGGCCCTGGCGGCCTGCGGCGCTCCCTCCGCCCGTCCGGAGCCCGCCTCCGAGCCGGTGAGCGCGGTCCCCGCGCCTCCCGCGGCCCCCCAGGGACTCGCCGGCGGTTCGGGCCGGGCCGTGGTCCCCGACGCCGCCGCGGGCGAGCGCGCGGCGGAGGAGGCACGGGTCGTCGAGCAGGTCATCGCCCTGGGCCGCACGGACAGCCGCGCGGAGCAGTTCCTCCGCCATCTGTGCCTGGAGATTGGGCCGCGGCTCACCAGCTCCCACAACCTGGCCACGGCGGAGCTCTGGGCCCTCGAGCAGTTCGAATCCATGGGGCTCCAGGCCAACCTGGAGCGCTGGGGCGAGTTCCCCGTGGGCTTCGACCGCGGGGCCTTCCGTGGAGGCATCGTCGGGGACCCCACGGTGAACTTCGAGTTCACCACCATGGCCTGGACGCCGGGCACCGCGGGGCCGGTGCGCGGCCGGGCCCTGCTGCGTCCCGAGACCGAGGAGCAGCTCGAACAGGTGCAGGACCTGCTGGCGGGCGCCTGGCTCCTCCCGCGCACCTACCCGCGCGGCACCGAGCGCCCCAAGGTCGACACGGCCCTGCGCGAGAAGATCCAGTCGGCGATCGCCGCCGCGGGGATCGCGGGGGAGGTGCGCAGCACGGGCCGGCCCCTGGTGATCACCGACGGCAATTTCCAGATCAAGTGGGACAAGCTGCCGAAGAACGTGCGCATCAGCCTGCGCGGCGACCAGCATGCCGACGTGGTGGCGCGCATCGAGCGGGGCGAGAGCGTGGAGCTGGAATTCGACATCGACAATCGCTTCTACGAGGGGCCGGTGCCCCAGCACAACGTGATCGCCGACATTCGGGGCAGTGAATGGCCCGACGAATACGTGATCGTCGGCGGCCACCTCGACTCCTGGGACGGTGCCCAGGGCGCGGTGGACAACGCCACCGGCTGCGCCACCACGCTCGAGGCGGCGCGGCTCCTGATGGCCTCAGGCGCCCGACCCAAGCGCACGATCCGCTTCGCCCTCTGGACGGGAGAGGAGCAGGGGCTGTTCGGATCCGAGGGCTACGTGCGCGACCACGCCGACGAGCTGGAGCGCATCAGCGCGGTCTTCATCCACGACGGCGGCACCAATTATCTCTCGGGCCTGGGCATCACCTACGACATGGAAGAGCAGCTGCGCGTGGTGTGCGCGCCGATCTTCGATCTGGATCCCGCCTACCCGTTCCGCCTGCGGGTCTCCGACGGCTTCAACTACTCGCCCGATTCCGACCATGCTCCCTTCGCGGGGAAGGGCGTGCCCGGGTTCTTCTGGGACCAGTCCGGGAAGAGCGACTACGACCACATGCACCACACGCAGTACGACACGTTCGAGACGGCGGTGGCCGAGTACCAGCAGCACTCGGCGATGGTGGTGGCGCTGGCGGCCTTCAACACCGCGAATCTGCCGGGGCTCCTGTCGCGCGAGAACTTCGAGCCGATCCCGCCGCGGCGCATGGGCGTGACCCTGGACGGCACGCGACTGGCCAGCGTCAGCAACGACGGCAAGGCCGCCAAGGCGGGCTGGAAGGTGGACGACGTGGTGGTTTCCGTGGACGGCGCGGCCGTGGCCTCGCGCGAGGACGTCACCCAGGCCCTGCAGTCGGGCGGGCCGCGCAAGCTGGTCGTTCTGCGCCGCGGGACGGAGACCCTGGAAACCGTGCTCGACTACAGCGGCGGCAAGGATGAACTGGAGCGCCAGCGGCGCGCGAGCCTGCGTGAGGCCGCCAAGGCCGAGCGCGGCCTGGCGGAGCGGAAGAAGTTCTGGTGAGCGCGCTGCGCCGACGGCTGGCGCTGGATCGTCCGGAGCTCCTCGCCTGGGCGCTCTACGACTGGGCCAATTCGGCCATGCTGACCGTGGTCGTCACGGCGATTTTCCCCGTGTTCTACGCCCGAGTCGCCGCGGCGGACCTGTCGCCGGGGACGGCCACGAGCCGCTTCACGCTGGTGACCACGGTCTGCATGATCGCCACGGCCTGTCTCTCTCCGCTGCTTGGGGCCGTGGCCGACGTGGGGGCCAAGAAGAAGTTCTTTCTGGGCCTGTTCCTGGCCCTGGGGGCGCTGGCCACGGCGGCCATGTTCACGATCTCCCGCGGCGAGTGGGTCTGGGCGCTCGCCCTGTTCGCCTTGGCCAACATCGGCGCCACGGCGAGCTTCGTCTTCTACGACTCGCTCCTGCCCCACATCGCCGGGCCCAGGGAAATCGACCGCGTTTCCACCTCGGGCTACGCCCTGGGCTACGTGGGCGGGGGCCTCGCCCTGGGGGCCTGTCTGTTCCTGATCGAGCAGCGCCCATGGTTCGGCTTCGCGCCTCCCGTGGGCGACGGCGGAGCGGGCGACACGCTGCCCGCGCGGCTTTCCTTCGTGGTGGTGGCCGTCTGGTGGGTGGTGTTTTCGCTGCCGCTGTTCCTGCGGGTGAAGGAGCCGGCCCGGCGCTACGAGGCCGACGAATCGCCCCAGTCCGGCTCCGCGATCCGCGTGGCCTTCACGCGCCTCTTGGAGACGGTGCGGGAGCTGTCGCGCTACCGCCAGGCATTCCTCTTCCTGTGCGCGTTCCTGGCCTACAACGACGGCATCGGCACGATCATCCGCATGGCGGCGATCTACGGCGAGGAGATGCGCATCCCGGAGGCCACCATGATCGGCGCGATCCTGGCGGTGCAGTTCATCGGCGTGCCCTGCTCGTTTGCCTTCGGCGCCCTCAGCACTCGCATCGCGCCCAAGCGCCTGATCCAGTACTCGATCCTGGTCTACCTGGGGATCTCCGTGCTCGCCTGGCGCATGAGTTCCCCCTGGCACTTCTGGGCCCTGGCGATCCTCGTGGGTCTGGTGCAGGGCGGTTCCCAGGCCCTCTCACGTTCGCTGTTCGCCAGCATGATCCCGCGCCACAAGTCCGGGGAGTTTTTCGGCCTGTTCTCGGTACTCGAGAAGTTCGCGGGCATTCTGGGGCCTGGACTGTTCTGGCTGACGCAGCTCGCCACGGGATCCTCGCGGCAGGGGATTCTCTCGGTCGTCGTGTTCTTCGTCGTCGGCGCCTGGCTGCTCTCCAAGGTGGACGTGGAAGCCGGCCAACGGGCGGCCCGCGAGGCCGACCTCGAGGTGCGGCCCGCCTGAGGGCGCCCCGAATCCAAGCCGACCTCCGAGAATCCCGGAGAACGACAGGTCCCGCCGCAGCCCGTCGCCCGAGGCCGCCACTTCGGGGGAGCGGCCAGCGCTGCGCAGACGCTGCCCGCGAAGCCGCTCCTGGCCCCAGTCCCAGGCGAGCCTGGGTGCTGTCTAGGCGCCGCGCACGGGCGTCAGGAGCACGCGACCCGCGCGGCCCTCGAGCTCGACCGCCGGTCGGATCGTGCGCGCGCGGAGGCGCTCCGCCGCCACGCCGCGCTCCAGCAGGGCCTGGCGAATCCGTTCCACCCGGGACCCGGCGATGGAGAGCAGCGCCGCCCGGGTGCGCTGGGCCGCGCGACGCTCCGCCCCGGGGCGCAGCCACTCGTGCACGCGATCCAGCGAGCTCTCGAGCAGTCCGAGCTCCCGGTCCAGGGCGCGCACCCGCAGGCGCTTCGCTTCGGCCGTTTCCGCCATGCCCAGGGCCGCGGCGGCGCGCACCTCGGCGACGAGCATTTCCCGTGTGCGCGACAGCTCGGCCTTGCGGCGCCGCAGCCGCGCGGACAATCGCAGGCAGTCGTCGCCCGCGGGGTTGGCGAGCAGTGCCGCCCGCGCCAGGTCCGCGCTGCCCGCCTGGTGGGTCAGGGCCAGCACGAGCTTGTCGTCGTCGTCCAGTCGCTCCACCAACTCGTCCAGGGCCGCGGCCGCGTCGCCCGGGGGCTGGTCGTCTCCCGCTTCGTAGTCGAGGCCCACGGTCTCTTTCCCCGTCAGGGCCCCGTCGCCGCCGGTGAGCCCCAGGGGATCCGTCAGGGTGCCGAGCAGGCGCAGGGGCGAACTGGCGACCGCGCGCGCGATCACCGTGCCCGCGGCTTGGGCCGCGGCGCCGGCCAGGGAGGCCGTGGAAATGCCCTCGTCGGTCAGGCGGAAGCCCACCGGGACCACGTGGCGACCCTCGGAGTCCTTGAGCAGGAAGAGCACGGTGTCGAGGGGCGCCGGCAGCACCAGGTAGCGCGAGATCGGACCGTCGGCGGGCTCCGAGAGCGAGAGCTGGCTGAAGCTGGCCTCCGAGTCCACGAAGATGCCGTCGCTTCCCCGCAGGCGCGCGCGCACCGTGAGGTCCAGAACGCCGTCGCCCAGTTCGACGCCGGCGCCGCCGGCCAGGCCCCGAAAGGCGCCCAATTCCAATTGGGAGACCTCGAACGTGGCCCAGCCGTTGGGTTCGGGCAGCAGGGCGAGCCGTCCGGCCAGCGACACCTCGCCGAACAGGTCGCGCGGTTCGAGGACACCTTTTTCGTCGAACTCTCCGCTGAGCAGGGCGGCCGTGGCCCCCGCGACGCCCTGGAGCAGCGAGTCGCTTTCGAAGCGCCGGGGCAGCTCCACCTTGCCCGACTGCACGCTGCTGGAGAAAGCCAGCGGCTCGCCGGACTGGAGCCCGCGCAGGGAAAAGCGCTTGACCTCCACATCGAGGCCGGTCAGCGGCACGACGGCCGCGGGCTCAGCGGTCTCGTCCAAGAGTTCGCAGTCGAGTCCGGCGATGGTCAGTCGATCCACGATCACATCGGGGGGCGCATGGGGCGGCGCATCGGCCCGGGTCCCACTCGGCGCCTCGGGCGGCGGCGCGGAGGCGACCTCGGTCGATGGGGCGGCCGCGGATCCGGCCTCGGACCCTTCGCCCGCGGGCGACGTCTCCGGAGGGACGCCCGCGCCCAGGGGGACGCACAGACCCAACAGGTGCAGCCCGCGGGCGTCCCGTCGGGCCCGGAGCCGCGGCTTTTCCAGTTCGATGCTCTTGAAGCGCGCGGCTCCGGTGGCGGGCAGGAAGTTCGCGAGTTCGGCGCGCAGGGAGTCCAGGCCCAGCTCCACGGGAGCCTCGGGTGCGCGGCGCACGGCGAAGTCCTTCAGCACGAATTCCCCTTGGAGGCCCCTGGACCAGTCGATGTCCAGGGGCGCGCGGCGCGCAACTTCCAGTCGCGCTTCGACCGCCAGATCCAATTCGCCGCTTTCCATGGCCCCGGCGTCCAACCGTGAGGCCAGGGCCGGAGCGAAGCGAGCGAAGGAGGGGCCGTGCACACCGCGCACTCGGAGGCGGCCCTGCAGCGCGGCGTCCAGGCCGAAGGGGGAAAGCAGGGCTTCCCATTCCACGCGGTCCACGAGCTCGGCCGCGCTTGCCTGCAGCGTGACCCGCAGGGGTTCGAGGGCCGACGGGTCCGGATCCAGCAGTCGGCAGGGCGCGGACGCGAGCCGCGTCTGGAGCAGCAGGGCCTCGGCGCCCGGCTGGCCGCGGTCGAGAAACCTCAGGCGCTCCAACTCGAAGTCGATGGGGCCCAGGAGGACCACGGGCGTCTTGCCGGTGAGCGCGGGCCAGGGGACGGCGGCCGTGGGAGCCGAGGTCGGCGGCGCGCTGGATTCCGCGCGAGGGGCCTGGATGCGCAGGCCCAGGGCGTGGAGTCCGCCCTCGGCGTCTCGCTCCAGGTCCACGCGCGCGCCGGAAAGGCTCGCCCTCCTGAGTTCGAAGACGCGCGCCCCGGGGTCCACGCGGGCCAGGTCGAGCTCGGCGCGATCCAGGCCCGCGAACTCGCGCTCGGCACTGCTCCAGCGCAGCGAGCCCAACTCCAGGGCCAGGGAGAGGCCGCCCTCGGGTGCCCGGGAAGCCCGCGCCAGGAGCGTTGCCTCGCCGCCCGCGCTGGGGCCCTCCCATTCGATGCCGGCGGGGAGATAGGGTGCCAGGGGGCCGGGCCTGACGCCCACCATCTCGGCGGCGAGGCGCAGTTCGAGGCTGTTCGCGCCCGGCACCAGCGTGCCGTGGGCGCTCAGTTGCTCCAGGGAACCTGACACCGCGAGTCCCAGTTCCACGGACAACGGCCGGCCGGCCGGCGGGAACTCGAGGTCCCGGGCCACGAAGCGGGCCACGGCCTCTGCGGCCACGGGAGAACTGGCGGCGCGGTCGCTCCATCCCAGGCTCGCGCCTTCCACGCGCAGCAGATCCAGGGAGAAGCGCGCGGGCGGCGAGTTCTCCTCGGTGCTCGAAGCCGCGCTCGAAGCCGCGCTCGAAGCCGGTCGGGCGCGGCTCCAGCCGCGGAGTCGTTGGACCGCGCGAACTCGCGCGCGGGGGAATCCGCGTGCGGCGCGTAGCGCAGGCCCAGGAGGTCCAGGGCACCGGAGGCCTCGCGCCCCACTCGCAGGTGGGGCGAAGCCACTTCCAGGGCACCGATCTTGAGCCCGGCGGGGGACCAGTGCACGCCCTCGAGTCGCACCGACTTGCAGGAGGCGAGTTCCGCGGCGCCGTCGCGCCAGGCGAGGTCGGTGAGCGCCAGTCGCGCCTCGTAGCCGGGCCCTGGAGCGGAGTCGGTGGCGCGCAGTTCCGCCTCCAGCCCGAAGGAGCCCTCGTGTCCGCCGGAACTGGCGGGTACCGGCTCCAATCCGAGGGGGGCCAGATGAGCGGCGAGGGCCGTGAGCTCCACGCGCTGCGCGCGTCCCTCGGCAGAGCAGGTCAGTGCGAAAGGGGAGCGCGATGCACGGACGAGCCCCTGCACGGTGACGCCGGTGGCGAGGCCCGGAGCTTCCAGCCAGCACTTCCACGGTGCGGCCTGGCCCAAGGCCCCCTCTCCGACCTCGAACTCCGCGAGCTCGAAGCCGAAGTCGTCCAGGCTGTGCGCCGCGGCGGGCGTCACCGACTCGTCCAGGAACTCGACCCGACCGCCCTGCAGGCGCAGTTTCCCAAGGGCCAGGGCGGGCAGTTCCAGGACCGGCAGCGCCGTGCCGCCCGAGTTCTCCGGGAGTTCCCGCGCTGGGGCGCCGGATCCGGCGGCCGGAGCTTGCGTGGTGGCGAGGCCCGCGGCGTGGAGCAGGCCCAGGGCGTCGCGCCGCACGCGGGCGCGCAGGCCACTGAGTTCGGCCAGGCCCAGGCGGATCGCGCCGGTCCGGCGATCGAGCTCGAACCCGCTGATTCCCAGGTGCTCCACGGCGGCCAGTTCCGTGGGGCCGTCGCGCAGTTGCACCGCGCCTGTGATCTCGCCGCCGAGCTTGGGCTCCTCCAGCAGGAGTCGCGCCGTCAGGGAGGCACGCAAGGAGCCCGCGGCGAGCTCCGGCTGCAATCCCAGTCGAGCCAGCTGGGGGCGGGCGCGCTCCAACGTCAGCCGGTCCACGTCCGCCTCCAGCGCGAGGCTCCAGCCGCCGGACGCTGCCCCCAGGCCGCCCCGCAGGGCGATCGTCTCCGCGAGACCGGGCGCGCGCGCCTGGAGCTCCAGGCGCGAATTCGCTCCGTCCCGCGGCGGCCAGGTCACGTCCTGCAGGGAGGCCTGGTCCACCAGGAACTCGAACGGCGTCGCGGGCGCGGTCGTCCGGTCCACGAGCCGCGCCGCGGCGTCGAGCACGATCCAGCGCTCCAGCGAAAACTGGAAGCGCCCCGCGGGGCCTGTGGCCGCCGCCGGCCGGCTCTGGGCCGCGGGCGGCGGCTCTGCGCCTCTGGCCTTCGCGACACCGACCCGATCGATGCCGGCGAAGGAGAAGGCTCCGTCCCCTTGACGCTGGGCCAGCGCGCGCGCGCCGCGCAGTTCCACCGTCCCCAGCGCAAGTTCCCCGGGCGTCCAGCGGGCGATGGGCACTTCGAGGCGTTCGGCCGCCAGGCACTGGACGCCCTCGGCCACCAGGCGCGGGGCGAGGCACTGGAGGCGGCCCGCCGCGCCGAGTTCCGAATCGGAGAGCGGCGCGAGTTGAAGCGAGAGTTCGCCGCCCAGGGAGATCCGCCCCTCGCCGGCCCGCAGGCCCAGTTGCGCCAGGCGTCCGCCGAGGGCGCCGGGCCGCAGGCCCTCGACCTCCAGGGCGAGTCGCCAATCGACGCTGCGGCCCTGGTTCGAACCGCCTCCCGACAGGGAGATGCGATCCACCAGGCCCGGGCTCGCCGCGGAAAATTCCACGCGCGTGTCGCCGCCCAGGTCCGTGACGCGCGCCTGGGCCACGAGCACGGTTTCACACTTCGGCTGCACCGATCCGTCGAGCACCCTCACCTCGAGGTGCTGCATTCGCAGGGCGCGAACTCGCAGGGGCAGCGTGAAGTCCAGTCCGCCGGGCTCGGCCGCCGGTTCCTCCACGGCGGGTTCTTCCGGCGCGGGCAGGTAGCGCGACCAGTTCAGCGCGCCCCGCTCGTCGAAGGAGGCCCACAGGTGCACGCCGTCCACCTCGGCGCGGTCGACGCTGGGCTCGCCGAACATCGTCCGCAGCATCTCCACGTCCACGCGGGCGAATTCGACGCGCAGCAAGAGCGCTCCGTCGCCAGGATCCTGGGCCGTGGCGCGGTCGAGCAGGCGGAGCTCCCGCAGTTCCAGCGTGCCGGCGAGGAGCCCCAGGTCCAGGGAACCCACCTGGCAGGCGAGTCCGCGGCTCCGCACCGCCCAGTCGAGCAGGCTGGGCAACGCGAGGCCCAGGCACAGGCGCAACACGAGCAGCACGGCCGCGATCCAGAGGCCGAGGCGCACGCCCCTGCGCTGCCACCAGCGCGGCGCGCCCGCCGGTGCGCCCGCCGGTGCACCCGGAGATTGGGACGGGTCGGCGCTCATCGCTCGCCTCCGGCGCCTTCCAGGGCCGCCAGGGCCGCCCGGCGCTCCTTCACCGGGGCCAGGGGATCGTACTGGGCCGGTGCGCGACCCCGGGCGGCGAGCCAATCGAAGGCGCGCACGCGCACCGCCGGGTTGTGGTCCTCGAGGAAGATCAGGTTGTCGGCCTCGATGCGGGCGTGGTACTCCGCCAGTCCAGGGCTGGTGCGCACCAGGTCCTCCAAGGCGGCCAGGGACCTGCCGATTTCACCGGTGTTGCGCACCAGGGCGGCCACCAACTCGGGCGCGAGCGGGGCCTCCGCCCCCAGGGCCACGAGCGTGCGGGCCGTGGCGCTCTCCAGGGGCCAGCCGAGTTCCGCGGCGTCCCTGGAGGGAAGCAGGAGCGGACTTTCCGCGCGCACCCGCGAGGCCAGGGCTTCCAGGGTCGGTCCATCGGCGCACAAGGCCACGTCGCCGCACAGGCGGGCCCCGCCCATGCCCGCGAGGAACAACAGCGCCGCGCGCCGATCCGCCTCGCGGCCCAGGGCCAGGGCGGCGGCTTCCAACTCGTGGGTGCGCGCCTCCGGGGCGCCGACCGAAGCGCGCCGGCGGGTCGCTTCGGCTTCGGCCGCGCCGCACTGGGCCAGGGCACCGGCCACGCGGACGGCGTGGTCGGGATCTCCGCCCGCCGCGGCGACGCGCACGACCACGGCCAGGGCGCGCGCCTCGCCGCCCTGGAACGGCGCCGGCAGCACCAGGGCCACGGGACCGTCCTCGACGCTGGGCGAGAGGTCCAGGAGCACGGACTCGCGCCGGAGCACGCGTTCGCCCGTGGCCGTGGTCCCGGGCGTTTCCCGCGGCGCGCCTGCTTGCGGGTCATCGGTCTCCTTCGCGGGCGCGGACAGGAGATCCTCGAGCGTCAACGCCAGGGTCAGTTCCGGGGTCGTCGGGCCCTCGCCGCGCCCCAGTTCCACCCGCAGCTCCTTGCGGGCGGCTCCGCGCTCGGGGGACTCGAGCGTCTCCGCGGAGTCGAGGAGCAGCGTGGAGGTCACGCCGCGCGGCAGGACGCCGCGGGCGAGACCCAGGCTGCGCGTGCGGCCGAACAGGCCCTTGGCCACGTCGGCGTCGAATTGCAGGGCGGCGTCGCCCCGGGCCACGCGGCCGCCGGCGGCCAGGGCGCTCGCGGTCTCGATCACCTCGCCCCCGCGTTCCACCGCCACGAGCCTCGAGTGGGAGCGCAGGCTTTCGTAGCCGCCGCTGGGCGCCCGCTCCAGGAAATGCAGTTCGAAGCTGACCTCCAGGGCCTCCTCGGGGGAAGCGTTCAGTCGAGCCGCCTGACCCTGGGACTCGATGCCCCCCAGGGTACTGCCGGCGCGGTGCTCGACCCGGGCCTCCAGCGCGGGGACTCCCAACCGTCGCGTCGCGTCCTGGCGCGGAGTGGCGCAGCCGGCCTGGGCCCAGAACAGGGCCGAGGCCAAGATCGCGAGGCACAGTTTGCGGGAGACGGGCGAGCGGTCCACGCCTCTGCGGCGAGAGATCCTGCGCGAACGGAGCAGCATGGGGATTCGGGGGAGCTTCGGGCGGCGGGCCTGGAGGGTCAAGGCTTGCGCGTCAGGCCGCGAACGCTGCCCGTGGCGCCGTCGAGAGCGTAGCCCACCAGCTCGACGTAGCCACGGCCGCCCACGCTTCTTCCGTCGCGGCTGCCCCGAACGTCCACCGCGCCTTCCCAGTACCGAAACGTCCCGGCCAGTTCCTGGTCCGCGAGCGCGGGCGTCACCAGGAGCTCGAGTCCCTGCCCGCGCAGCCGCCAACGGGAAGGGTAGTGGACCTGGGAGCGGGGGGAGAGCCAGTGTTCGTCCACCTCCAAGGTGAGCTCGCCCGCCGAGAGCCGGCGCACGCTGCCGTCGCCCAGGGCCAGGGAACCGCCGTTGAAGGGATCGGTGGTTCCATCGGCACGGCGCAGGCAATACCACATCAGGTCGCTGCCGTCGTCGAGCTGCAGCGCGAACCAGTCCCAGCCCACCTGCTCGGGAGCCAGGCCGCCGCTGGACCACTCCCGGTCCAGCCAGGAATCGCCGGAGACTTGGAATCGGCGTCCGCCCTGGACCACGGTCCCCTCCGTCGAGAGGCGCGGCACGGAGTAGTAGTAGGAGGCGTTGCCCACCCCGGCGTTCTTGCGCGACAGCCCGCCGTCTCCCTGCAGCACCGGCGGCCGATGGGCCGTGAGCCGCAGTCGGATCTCGACCCCGGCTTCCCCTGCGGAGAGCTGCACCTGCTCGCCCGCGGCGTCGAACTCACAGCTCCAGTCCTTGAGCCACAGGCGCCGGGCGCCCGGTGTCACGCCCGCCAGGTCCGCGGCCTCGCGCCCGAAGCGCTCGAAGTCGTGGAAAAGTCCCCCCGAGACGTCGCTGACGGTGAAGTGGGCCATCCAGGCGTGGTTCGCCGCGAAGGAGCCCGAGCGCTGGGGCATGCCCGGCCCGAGGGCCGAGCGGAAGAAGGTCAGTTGGTAGCCGAAGCGGCGGCCCTCCGGCGACTCCAGGTTGCCGGTGAAGTACCACCACTCGACGCGGAATCCGTCGTGGGCACCGTGGTCCTCCGGAAAGGAGAACTCGCGCGGGGCTTCGACCTTGAGGAAACCGTCCTCTCCCGCCCCCTCGGCCCGCAGCACCGTGGGGGCGTCCCAGTGGTCGGCCAGGACTCCGCGCGGAGCCTCCGCCCGCCGCTCCCTGGGCGCGAGCCAGAGCACCACCGGCAAGGCGGTGCACAGGGCCGCCAGCCAGGGCAGAGCGAGCACGCCGCGGCGATTCATGTTCATTCTCCCCTCAGGGCCAGGGCCGGCGGCGTGCGCGACATGCGCCAGGCGGGCACGAGACCCGCGAGCAGCGCCGCCGTGCAGGCGAGCCCCAGGGCCGACAGGAACAGCCCCAAGTCGAATTCCAGGTCCACGGACCAGCCGAAGGAGCGCTTGTTGATCACCAGGGCGAGCACCAGGGCGATGGCCACGCCCAGGGGAATGGCGATCAGTCCGGCGATCAGGCCCACGAGTCCCGTCTCGGTGACCACCAGTCGGCGCACCTCGGCGGGCGTGACGCCCTGGGCGCGCAGCACGCCGATTTCCCGGGCGCGTTCCATCTCCAGGGACAGGAGCGCGCTCAAGGTGCCCACGAAGGCCACCAGGGTGGCCAGGAGACGCAGCACGCCGGTGATCGCAAAGGTGCGGTCGAAGACCGCGATGGAACTCTCGCGCAGCGCCCGATTGGATCGGATCAGCACCAATTGATCGGCGGGCACCACGGCCCGGAGCTCCTCCACGAGGCGGTCCACGGAGGCCCCCGGCGCCGCGAAGAGCTCCACGGACGTGACGCCCCGGTCGTCGAAGTTGCGCTCGTAGGTTCCGCGCGACAGAAGCACCACGCCGCTGTCGCTGGTGAAGTCGCGAAACGTGCCCAGCACCTGGAAGTTCCTGGGACCCCGGTCGGTCTCCAGCTCGATTCGTCCGTCCCGATGGACCCCGCGGTGGTGCGCGAAGGCCTCGCTGACGATCAGCGCGTCCTCGGTCTCGAACCTGGGCCAGATCTCGTCGCCCTCGGCGTCGAGGAAATCGAAGGAGTTCCTGCGGCGCTCGTTCAAGGTGATCGCCGCGCCGTGGATGCGCTGCTCCTCGCGCGTCAGGACCGCGCCGCCGGCCCCCTCGGTCTCGCCTGTGCTCCCCGGGACCTGTGCCGCATCCTGTCCTCCGACCTGCCCTCCGATGGGCGCGGGCGGGTCCCCAGGGGAAACGAGCCGTGTCTCGAAGCCGCGATAGGAAGTCCAATCCTCGACGCCCGGGGCGAACCGCAGGCGGTCCAGCGTCTCCGGGTCGAGCGTGCTTTCGTTGTGGCTCGAAACCAGGGTCGGCGCCGAGCAGTACACGTCGGCTTCGATGGCCAGTTCCAACCAGCGCACGAACGTGGAGCGAAAGCTCGAGATCATGACGCCCATGCCGATCGTGGCCGAGATGGCCACGGCCAGGGCCGCGATGGCCACGGCGGTGCGCGAGAGGTGCGCGTGGATGCCGCGGGCCGCGTGGCGGCCGAACATGCCGAGCGTCCCGCCCAGGAGCGGCGCCGCGGCCCGGGCCAGGCCCGAGGCGCAGAGCGGCGTGAGCAACCCGGCGCCCAGCACCAGGAACAGAAGTCCAAGGAAGGGCTGCACGATGCCGCGGGAGGGCACCAGAAGCAGCGCGGCGGAGAGGGCGAGGGACAGTCCTCCCAGCCAGCACAGGCGCGAGAGCCAGGCCCGCCAGCCGCTCTCCAGGGTCGAGGCGTTCAAGGCCAGGCGCGGCCGCTCGCGCGTGGCCTCCAGGGCCGGGGCCACCGCGCCCGCCAGCGTGGCGCCGATGCCCAGGGCGGCCCCGCGGCCCAGGAGCGCCCAGTCCACGTGCAGCTCGCGCACGGTGACGACGAAGTAGAGATCGTTCATCGTGCGCGTCACCAGTCCCAGGAGCACTCCGGCGAGCTGGGTGCCCAGGACGAGTCCCAGGGCCGTGCCCAGCACGCCGAGCCAGAGCGCCTCGCCGGCCACCACGCGGAAGATCTCGCCCCGCGTGACACCCAGGGTGCGCAGTCCGGCGATCAGCGGCCGGCGCTGGACCACCGAGAAGGTCATCGTGTTGTAGACCAGGAACACGCCCACCAGGAGCGCCAGCATCGACAGGGCCCGCAGGTTGAGTTGGAAGGCCTCGGTCAAGCGCTCCAGTCCGCCGCGCCGCAGTGCCGCGGTCTCCAGGGACACGCCCGGCGGCAGGGCCTGGGCCAGGAGGGCCGCCTGGGCGTCCCGTTCGTCCTCGATCCGCAGGTCGATGCGCGTCAGGCGCTCGGGGCGGGCCGAGAGTTCCTGGGCCGTGGCCACGTCGACCACCAAGAGGTCCGCGAGGGCGGTGCGCGCGTCGCCGTCCCCGCCCTCGATCAGTCCCAACACGCGAACCTGGCTGCGCCGGCCTTCGACCCGCAGGGTCAGGGTCCCGCCGGCCTCGCAGCCCAGACGACGGGCCAGGTCGGCGGAGAGGTAGCCGGTTCCCGGCGCGTGCACGAGCTCCCACCGGGTGACGCTGCCCGGAGCGCGCACGGCTTCCCCGAGCCACGGCCGCAGGCGGCCCTCGGAAAACACGTCGATGCCGAACACGGTGGCCGTGGCCCGCGGACCGTCCGCGGCCGGGCCGTGCTCGATCAGCGCCGGGAATTCCACCACCGGGGCCATGGAGAGCGCCGGGAAGGCGCGTTCGAGGCGCGCGAACAGCTCCGCCGGCAGATCGCCGGAGGCGGCGCGCACGGCATGGGTCGCGCGGCCGCCCAGGGCTTCGCCGGCCATGCGAAAGCCGCGCAGGCTCGAGGCGGCGGCCAGATCGATGCCGACCACCACGGCGACGCCCAGGGCGATCCCCAGGATCGACAGGGCAATCTGCCAGGGATGACGCAGCACCGCGCGCAGGCTGGCCAGGGCGGTGAAGGCGCTCACGGCGTGGGGGCCTGTTCCTCGATCCGACCGTGGCCCACCGTCAGGACCCGATCGGCGATGCGCGCGAAGGCGCGGTCGTGACTGACGAGCACCAGGGTCTTCCGCGAGGGCCGCAGCATCTCGGTGAGCAGCCTCACCACCTGGGCGGCGTTCTCGTCGTCGAGGTTTCCCGTGGGCTCGTCGGCCAGCACGATCTCCGGGTCGTGGGCCAGGGCACGGGCGATGGCCACGCGCTGCTGCTCGCCACCGGAAAGCCGATCCGGCAGAGCGTCCCAGCGATCCGCGAGTCCCACACGGTCCAGGAGCTCCTTGGCCCGCGCCAGGGCCGCGGAATCCGTGCGCCCCACGAGTTCCAGGGGGAAGAGCAGATTCTCGCCCACCGTCAACGTGGGAATCAGGTTGAAGAACTGGAAGATGAAACCCTGCTTGCGGCGCCGCAGCAGCGTGCGCGCCTGCTCGGAGGCCCCGGTCAGTTCCAGGCCCGCGACGCGGATCGTGCCCTGGTCGGGCAGGTCGATGCCGCTGATCAGATTGAGCAGCGTGGACTTGCCCGAGCCGCTGCGGCCGAAGATCACCGTGAATTCGCCGCGCTGGACGTCCAGGTCCACCGCCTCGAACACGGCGCGCAGACCCTGGCCCTCGCGGTAGCGCTTGGTCACGCCGCGGAGGCAGATCAGGGCGTTCCCGTCGGATTCGAGTGGCTGCATGGGGTGCGGAAGCGTGCCGGGGACTCTTGGGATTCGCGCCGCGGGCTCCCGTGGATGCGCGGCCATCCGTCAGTGCTCCAGGGCCGAGAGCCGCGCCTCGATCTCCCGGGCTGCGGCTTCGTCGCCGCGGGCCCGCGCGAGCCGCAGGAGCATCTCCAGGCCGGAACGATTTTCGGGATCGAGGACCAGGGCCTGCTCGCACAGTTGGCGAGCCTCTTCCGGCCGGCCCGTGCGTTCACTGGCCAGGGCCCAGTTGAGACGCGTGTCGGCCCGCGCCAGGCCCGCGGCGGAGCGGCGCTCGAAGATCGTGCGCGCTTCCTCGTAGCGTTCGAGCTGCAGCAGCGCGAAGCCGTAGAGGTCCAGGGCCAGAAGCTGGCCGGGGTTCCCGGCGACGATGCGCTCCAGGATCGGCGCGGCCTCGGCGAAGTTGCGCCCGTCGATCAGCGCATTGGCGATCAAGAGGGGCTCCAACTCGTCGGCGCGGTCCCGGGGCGCGGGCAGGGCGCTCGCGGCCAGGGGGTGGGGCAGGGCCGCGAGCCGCGTGCCGCTCGCGCCGTAGCCCAGGCGCCGCAGGTCGCGCGCCAGGGATTCCGGCAGGCTGGCGCCCTCGGCCCCCGAGACCAGGGCGGGGCGTTCACAGACGAGTCCGATGGCGAGCCTCGCCTCGCGCACGGAGTCGCCGGGCTCGGGGAAGAGGTCCCGTGTCTCGCGGCCGTCGCGCGTGAGGTCGAAGAACTCGGGCCGCGAGCTGTGCAGGTACTTGCCCGCGTCGGAAATCCAGCCCGCGAGGGGGCTCCAGCCGTAATTCAGGAAGCCCGAGTAGGACTCGCAGTACAGGCCGCGCCCCGCGGGAGCCGCGCGGTCGTACAGGCTCGCGCCGTCGACGTCGGAAAGGGCCTCGGCGCCCAGGGCCTCCACCAGGGTCGGGGCCAGGTCGGCCAGGGTCACGAGCTCCGGATTCCGGCTGCCGCCCCGCCGCGCGTCGGGATAGCGCAGCAGCAGGGGAATGCGCAGGGTCGCGTCGTAGCAGAAGGCTCCGTGGGTCGGCTCGCCGTGCTCGCCCAGGCTCTCGCCGTGGTCGGAGGTGACGGCCAGGAAGGAGCTCGAGAGGGTCCCGTCGGCGCGCAACTCCCCGAGAAAGCGGCCCAGCTCCGCGTCGGCCGAGGCGATCTCGCCGCGATAGGCGTCGCCGCGGGCCTGGGCCAGGAACTTCGGCGGCGGCGCGTAGGGCACGTGGGGATCGTAGAGGTGCACCCACAGGAAGAACGGCCGCGTTCGGTCGCGCTGGGCCATCCAGTGGCGCGCCGCCTCCAGGGTCGCCGCCGCGGGCCGTTCGGCGTAGTGGCTCGAATCCTGGCGCTCGGGCCGCGGCGGCTGGTCGTACACGTCGAAGCCCTGGTCCAGGGCAAAGGCGCGGTCGAGCACCAGCGCCGAGACGAAGGCCGCCGTCTGTGCGCCACGCTCCCGGGCGCGCTCGGCCACGGTGGCCGCCGCGGGGGACAGGGCGCACAGGCCGTTGTCCCGCAGTCCGTGGCGCGGCGGATAGAGCCCCGTGAGCATCGAGGCGTGGGCCGGCAGGGTCAGGGGCGCCACGCTGCGCGCGTTGGTGTAGAGCACGCACTCGCGGGCCAGCCGCTCCAGTTCCGGAGACACGTAGCTCGGCGCCCCGTAGCAGGACAGGGCATCCATGCGCACGGTGTCCAGGGTCACCAGGATCGTCCCGCCGGCAGGAGGGGGCGTGTCTGTCCCGCAGCCTGAAACGACCGCCACGGCGCACAGGATCGAGAGCGCGGCCTGCGGGCCGAGGCGGCGCGGCACCCGCCGGGCCGCCCGGGCCGTCCGGGCCTGGGGGCCGCTCTGGAACTTCTCCAGGCCCGGGTTCCCTTGGCTTGGCATCGCCGCGCATCTTAGGCTCGCCGCCCATGACGGAGAAGTCCGCCGTGGGATCGGCCCCCGAGCCCGAGTCCCTGCGCCGCGTGCTGCGCGAGCGCTTCGGCCACGGGGATTTTCGCGGGCCCCAGCTCCAGGCCGTGGAGGCCGTGCTGCAGGGCCGCGACGTGTTGCTCACCATGCCCACCGGCGCGGGCAAGTCCGTGGTCTACCAATTGCCGGCCTTGCTCCTCCCGGGCGTGACCCTGGTGGTGAGCCCCCTGATCGCGCTGATGAAGGATCAGGTGGACGCCCTGACCCGCAAGGGCATCCCGGCCAGCTTCGTCAACAGCACCCTGGACGCCGCGGAACGGCGCAAGCGTCTGGGACAGGCCGCGCGGGGGGAGCTGCGGCTCCTCTTCGTGACGCCGGAGCGCTTCCGCAGCAAGGAGTTCCTGGAACTCCTGCCCACGATCTCCGTCTCGCGCCTGGCCGTGGACGAAGCCCACTGCGTCAGTCAGTGGGGGCACGATTTTCGTCCCGACTACTCGCGCCTCTCTGAGTATCGCAAGCTCCTGGGGGATCCGCCGACGGTGGCGACCACGGCCACGGCCACGCCCCAGGTGGCCTCGGACATCGCCCGTTGCCTGGGCCTGCGGGATCCCCTGGTGCTGCGCGCGGGGATCGAGCGGCCGAACCTGTTCCTGGCGGCGACGTCGGTGGAGTTCGAGGAGCAGAAGCTCCCGTTGCTCGCCGCGCGCGTGGCCGAATTGCCGGGTTCGGGCATCGTCTACTCGGCCCTGATCCGCGACCTCGAGCGGCTGCACGACGACCTGGCCCGGCGCGGCGTGCCGACGCTTGTCTACCACGGCAAGCTCTCGCGCGAGGAGCGCGCCCGCATGCAGGAGCGCTTCATGTCCTCGCCGCGGGCGGTGGTCCTGGCCACCAACGCCTTCGGCATGGGCATCGACCGCGCGGACATCCGTTTCGTGCTGCACGCCCAGATGCCGCGCACCCTGGAAGCCTGGACCCAGGAGGTGGGTCGCGCCGGCCGCGATGGAGCACCGGCCTGGTGCGAGCTCCTGTACTTCGGCGAGGACGTGGCGGTGCAGCAGCAGTTCGTGCAGTGGGCCAACCCCACGCGCGAATTCGTGGTCGGCGTCTACGAGGTGCTGCGGGGCTGGGGCGAACGCCTGGCCGTCAAGGACCTGTCCGACCTGCAGGGAGAGTTGCTCACCAAGAACCGCTCGGACAACCGCCTCGCCACGGCGCTCAAATGGCTGGAGGTGTTGGGCGTCACCGAGGGCGACTTCGAGACCCGCGACCTGCGCCTCGCGCGCGAACTGGACCCGGGGGAGCTGCCCGCCTCGGTGGGCAGCCCCGAGAAGCTGCGGGCCGACCTGGAGGCCCTGCTCGGCATGGTGCGCTTTGCTTCCGGCGCCGAGCGCTGCCGTCGGCAGACCCTGGCGGAGCACTTCGGCCTGGCCGCCGGCGCCGGCCCCGAGGGGCCCTGCGGAGCCTGCGACGTCTGCACGGACCCCGCGGACTGGCGCGCCCGGCACTTCGAGCCGCCCCGGGCCGCGCCGCCGTCCGCGTCCCCTGTGGAGCCGATTCGAGGGCCGGGGGCCTTCGCTCGCGGCCAGTGGGTCGAAGTGGACGGCCGACACCTGGGCCGCATCGTGCGCGTGGAAGGGGAGGGCCGCCGAACCCGGCTCTTCGTGGAGAGCGCGGGCGATCTGCAGGTGCGCTCCGTGGATCCGCGGCGCGCGCGGATCGTCGAGCACGGGGCCTAGCAGCCCGTTGAAAAACCCCCTGCTGCGGCCGAGCGTGCTTCGGCGCTCCTGCGTCGCGCTCCGAAATCGGTGCTCAGCGGCCAGGAAGGCCGCCGGCGCGCCGATTTCTGTCGCGCTCCTTGGCGCGCCTTCCCACGCTCGCCCTCGCGACGGGAGTTTTTCAACGGACTGCTAGGGTCGTGATCCAGAAGTACGTTGGCAAAGGCGGCCTGAATGCGGATTCTGGCGGCGGGCGTGTTCGCTGCAACTCGGAGGAGGGCGGCCAGGGGGCGGGCCGAGTTTGTCGGCGTACTTCTGGATCAGGACACTAGCTCGCGCCCTGGGAAGGCCGGGCCAGCATCAAATGGTGGCGCAGCTCGCGCGCCGGCAGGCGCTCGGCGAAGTAGTTCTCCGCCAGGGCCTCCAGCACGGTCTCGGCCCGCGCCTCCAGGACCAGCGCCACGATCGACCCGCCGAGACCCGCGCCGGTGAGTCGCGCTCCCAGGGCCCCGTGCCGGCGCGCGATCCCGCACAGGAGGTCCAACTCCGCGGTGGAGACCTCGCAGTCCTCGCGCAGGCTCGCCTGGGAGGCGTCCATGAGGGCTCCGAACGTCGCCGCGTCGGCGGCGAGCATGGCCGACGTGGCGGACTCGACCCGCGCGCTCTCGCGGATCACGTGCCGCGCGCGGCGCAGGAGTTCGCCCTCGAGCACGCGCTCGGCCCGCCGCAGGACCTCCTCCGGCGAGTGTCGCGCGAACAACCCGCGCCAGCCCCCCGCGGCGTCGGATCGGCCCTCGTCCGCAAGGAGTCGCGCCAGCGCCTGTTCGCTCGCCCCGCGCCTTGCGTTGTAGCTCTCCCGCAGGCTGCCCGACTTGTCGGCGACCCGCAGGGAGTCGGCGATCACGAAGCGCCAGTCGGCAGGCAGGGGGATCGGCCGCGCCGCGAGCGGCGCGAATTCCACGCGCAGGGCGGCGCCTTCCTGGGCCAGCAGGCACGCGGCCTGGTCCATGCCCCCGGAATGGGTGCCCACAAAGCGTTCGGCCTGGGCGCAGCGCAAGGCCAGTTCCAATCGTCCCAGGGGGCGGGAGTTGGCGGCGAGCAAGGCCAGCATCGAACCCACGAGCAAGGCCGAGGAGGAGGACAGGCCCGCCGCCTCCGGGATGTTCCCGTCGATCACCGCGTCCATGCCGGCCGTGAGGCCGAGCTCACGGGCGCCGTGCTCCGCGGCCGCGCGCACGTAGTTGGACCAGTGGCCCTGGGGGGCCGGCTCGATGGGGGACGAGAGCCGGAATTCCACGGGACCATGGGCGGCATTCGTGTTGGCGAGGCGCACGAGATCGTCCCCGCGGGGCCGGAAGTCCACGCGCAGGTCGCGCTGGATCGCCATGGGCAGCACGGCCAGGTCGCAGTAGTCGATGTGCTCCCCGATCAGGTTGACCCGCCCCAGGACGCGCACGCTCCACGAGGGGCCTTGCCCGAAGGCGCGCCGGGCCAGGGAAGAAAGCGCCTCGCCGCGACGATCCCGCGGCGGCTCCGAACCGAAGGCCGCGTTCAGCGGTAGATCCGTTCCTTGAGCCAGCCCGCCTCGATCTCCAGGGCCTGAATCGACGGTGCATCGAGGATCTGCCCTTTGGGAAGCAGGTCCGGTGTGGCCTGCAGGTCGAGCACATGGCGGATGGAGCGCAGGCTGAGTTCCAGCTGCACTCGGGTCTTCGTCCCATGTCGTCCCTCCAGCAGGCCGTCGATGCCCGACTTGACCGGTTCCTCGGAGGCATCCTGCGCGGAGGACGCCTGGACGAGCGCCAATTCGAGCAGCGGAGAGACGGGCTCCAGGGCCAGTTCCGGGGCCGCGGGCTGGGGTGAGCGCGGACCGGCGGCCGTGCCGTCGGGGGCCAGCGTGGGGTCGGCCGGAGCCTCGACGGGGGAGGGCCCCGACCCCGGGCGCGAGGGGGTCACCGGCGACCGAGCCCGGGGCCCCGGGCCCCCCCGAGGCGCTGGGGGAGGCGGGGGCTTCCGCGGAGCGACGGCTCCACAGGATCGCACCCGTGGCGCCCACCAGGACGACCACGACCATCAGCGCGCGTAGGTTCATTCCCTCATTCTACTCCCGGGCACCGGCGCGGGGTCGCCCGGAGGGCACCGCCAGGCCCCAAGGGCCCCTCCCAGGGCCCCGCGGGCGTTCCTTCCCCCGAGCTACGCACCCGGAGCGAAGTCCGGATTCGACGGGGAAGTGCCGAGCCAGCCCTTGCGGTGTCTTGCGGGTAGGGTTCAGAATTGGGAAGAAGGTCCTGACCCATCCCAACGGCCAGCATCCTCATCCCGCGGCCTCGCGACCCCGCCCCGCCGCAATCCCCAAAGCCCCTCAGGAGTACCGTCTTCATGTCCTCTCGTTCATACCTTTCGGCCTGTACGCCGACGGCGCTGCGCTTCCTCGCAGGCTTGGCACTGCTTGCCACGCCGGCCATGGCGCAGGTCAAGATCAGCCAACTTTACGGAGGTGGCGGTGAAGACCGCGCCCTGCTGATTAAGGACTTCCTCGAGCTCTACAACTCGGGTGGTGCTCCGGTGGATGTCTCCGGTTGGTCGGTTCAGTACGCATCCGCCGCAGGCACCAGCTGGGGTGTGACCCCGCTCACCACCGTCGGGATCCTGGCCCCTGGCCAGTACGCGGTGGTTCAGATGGCGGGGAACACGACCGTGGGCGCTGGACAGGCGCCCGATGGAACGGCACCCGACGCCACGAGCACGACGAACATGGCCATTGCCGCCGGCAAGCTGGCCCTGGTCAGTTCCACGACGGCCCTGGTCGGCGGCACCCCGCTGTACTCGGCGACCCCGTCCCTGGTGGACTTCATCGGTTACGGCACGAGCGCCAACTGGAATGACGCTTCCGCTGCCGGCGTGTTGCACACCACGGCGAACAACGCGCCCCCCGCGACGAACATCCACTCGATCTATCGCCTCGGCTGCGGTTCCCAGGACACCGACAACAGCAAGAACGACTTCGCCCAGGGATTCCCCGCGGCGCGCAACAAGAACAACTCGGTCAATGGCGGCGACACGGCGGCCGGCCTGGCGCACCCCTGGACCTTGAAGGAGACCCAGGTCGCTCGGCTGCTGGCGACGCCCTTCGCCTGCGTGAACGGCGCCCCCAGCGCGACGATCGTGACCGTGGACCTGACCTCCATCGGCGGCGGCGCGGCCGTGCCGATGCTCGACGACGGCGTGGCCCCGGATGAGATCGCGGGCGACGGGCTGTACACCCTCGACGCCACGGTCGCCGCGGGCACGTCCACCGGCACGAAGACCTTGCCGGTGACCTTCGGCGGAGCGGGTCCTGCCAGCACCAACATCGTGCTGTTCGTGACCCCCGCGGGCGCACTGACCCCCGACAACGACAATTGCTACTCGGCCACGCCGATCGCCGTGGGCGGCACCGCCCCCGGCACGCTCGTGGGCGCCACCCTCGAGACCAATGCCATGGGCACGGGCCCGGGTTCGCCCGCCTCGTTCGGTTCGCGGCGCGGCGTTTGGTACTCGGTGGTCGGCAACGGCAACTCGCTCTCCGCCACCACCTGCAACACCGTGCCGCTCGTGGACACGGTCATGTACGTCTTCGGCGGAACCTGCGACGGTTTCACCACCGTCGGCACCAATGACGAGGGCGGCGCGCCCTGCACGCCGGGCTCGATCGTGACCTGGTGCTCGCAACCGGGCGTCACCTACTACATCTGGGTCGCCTCGTTCTTCACGGGCGCGCAGACCGGCGTGTTCAACGTGAACGTCGCCGACCTGGGCACCTGCACCGGTGCCTTCCCGATGACCCTCTGCACGGGAGTCGCCGGGCCCTTCACGGAAGCCGAGTCCGGTCTGGGACTGGAAACCAACCCGGGCTGCTCGCAGTCGACGAACCTGTTCACGAACATCGCCACCCCCGGCCCGACGCCGACGATCATCCGCGGCACGGGCCGCGGCTTCGGCCCGAACCGCGACCTGGACGTCTACCGCTTCCAAGCCACCGTCACGGACACGCTGACGATGACCCTGGACACGCTGGGTGGCCAGGCGCAAGCCACGCTGCAGTCCCTGACGGGCCCCAGCGGCGTGTGCCCCGCGACCACGGTCGCGGGCGCTTTCACGCCGATCTTCCTGACGCGCTGCGCCTCGGGCACCCAGACCATCTCGGCGCCGGTCACCGCGGGCACCTGGTACAACATCCAGGTCCTCGGCGGCCTTTCGCTGCAAGTCACGCCCGCCGGCACGGCCTTCGGCGGCCAGATGCCTGGCGGGACCACCTACCAGTACCGCCTGGCGGTCACCATCGGCGCCCCGCCGTTGAATGACCCCTGCAGCGGTGCCGTGGTCCTCACCGGCACCGGTGGCACCCAGGCGGGCAACACGACCAACGCGGCCTTCGAGGGCCAAGGGTCGTCCTGCGATCCGACCGGTCCCGACGTCTGGTACACCTTCACCGGTGGCACCGACGCGGGCACCCTGAACCTGGACACCTGCGCCACGCCGGGTCTGGACACCGTGATCTCGGTGTTCGACGCCTGCGGCGGCACGCAGATCGCCTGCAACGACGACGGCACGGGCACGCCCTGCGCGGGTCCGGCTTCGGCGCTGTCGGTCCCGATCGGGATCAACCAGACGGTCAAGGTCCGGGTTTCCACCAAGGCCGGTCCCCACGGTCAGTTCACCTTGACCTGGTCCTTCGTCGTGCCGCCCCCGGCCAACGACGAGTGCGCCACGGCCACGGTGATCTCCGGCAGCGGCGCGTTCCCGGCGGACAACCGCTTCGCCACGCCGACGACGGCCACGGCTCCGGGTTCGACCTGCCAAACGTCGCAAAGCCGCGACATCTGGTTCCAGTGGACGTCCGGCGACGCCGGCCCGGTGACCCTCGACACCTGCGGCGCGAGCCAGCCGGCGTCGGACTCCGTGCTTACGGTCTACACCGGCACCTGCGGGAACCTGACCGAAGTGGCCTGTGACGATGACGACTGCGCCACGCCGACCGCGGGCAGTCTCATCACCGGCACCGAGTTCGTCGCCGCCTGCCAGACGACGTACTACATCCGCCTCAGCAACTGGAGCACGACCATCCCGGCCACGGCCTGGACGCTCAACATCACGGCTCCGGGTACGACGGACACGGACGGCGACGGCTTCATCGACTGCGCCGACAACTGCCCGCTGGTCTCGAACCCGAGCCAACTCGACACGGACGGCGACGGCGTCGGCGACGACTGCGACGGCTGCCCGCTGGATCCGCTGAAGACGGCCCCCGGCGTTTGCGGTTGCGGCACCCCCGACACCGACACCGATGGTGACGGCACCCCGGACTGCATCGACGGCTGCCCGCTCGATCCGCTGAAGATCGCGCCGGGCTTCTGTGGTTGCGGCAACCCGGAAACCGACACCGATGGTGACGGCACCCCGGACTGCGTCGACGGCTGCCCGCTCGATCCCAACAAGATCGCTCCGGGCGTCTGTGGTTGCGGCAATCCGGACACCGACACCGACGGCGACGGCACGCCGGACTGCATCGACGGCTGCCCGCTCGATCCCAACAAGATCGCTCCGGGCATCTGTGGCTGCGGCACGCCGGACACCGACACGGACGGGGACGGCACGCCGGACTGCCTCGACGGCTGCCCGCTCGATCCCAACAAGATCGCTCCGGGCATCTGCGGCTGCGGCACGCCGGACACCGACACCGATGGTGACGGCACGCCGGACTGCATCGACGGCTGCCCGAACGATCCGCTGAAGATCGCTCCGGGCCAATGCGGTTGCGGCATCCCCGACACGGATTCGGACGGTGACGGCGTTGCCGATTGCATCGACAACTGCCCGACCCTGCCGAACCCGTCCCAGGCGGACTGCGACGGCAACGGCGTCGGCGACGTGTGTGAAATCGCGGGCGGTTTCCAAACCGACTGCGACGGCAACGGCATCCCGGACAATTGCGATCCGGACTGCAACAGCAACGGCCAAGCGGACGCCTGCGACATCACCGCCGGCACCAGCCTCGACCTCAACCTCAACGGTGTGCCCGACGAGTGCGAGGCCGTGAACGGCACGCTGTACTGCTTCGGTGACGGGTCCGGCACGCCGTGCCCGTGCGGCAACGTGAGCCTGCCTGGCGAGGGTTGCGTGAACTCGACCGGCCGTGGAGCCCTGCTCTACAACGCCGGCGGGACCAGCGTGTTCCTCGACAACGCCGCCCCGCTGACGATCCAGTTGAAGCCGAGCAAGCCGACGATGTACATCGCCGGTCTCGGCCAGATCAACGGCGGCAACGGTACGCAGCTCTTCGACGGTCTGCTCTGCGTGAGCCCGCTGAAGCGCTTCGCGCCGCAAGTGGCGTCCGGCACGGGCACCGCGGTGCTCCTGCAGCCGGTGCTCAAGTCGGGCGGCCTGATCCTCCCGGGTTCCACCTGGCACTTCCAGGCCTGGTACCGCGACAACCCGGCCAGCCCGTGCGGGACGAATGCCAACCTGTCCAACGGGTTGAGCATCACGTTCACGCCGTGATCCGGTAGTCGGCAACCGCCGACGATGGGACTGGAGGGCGCCCTTGCCTCGCGCAAGGGCGCCCTTCTTCGTCTCGCGCGACCCTGGGAGAAGGCGTAGGGTGTCCGCCCATGTCGGCTCCGACCCGAGCGCGAGCGAGGCTGTTCCTCGTGCTCGCGGCGATCCTGTTCGCCACCGGCGGCCCGGCGATCAAGGCCTGCAGCCTGGGAGCCTGGCAGATCGCCTGTCTGCGCTCGGGGGTCGCCACGCTGGCCCTGTGCCTGTTCGCGCGCCCGCCCCTGGAGGCCTTCCGCGGCGGAGCGGCCCTGGTGGGGCTGGCCCACGGCGCGACCCTGGTGCTGTTCGTGTCCGCCACCAAGCTCACCACGGCGAGCCACGCGATCTTCCTCCAGGACAGCTCGGTGCTCTACGTGCTGCTCCTCTCGCCGCTCTTGCTCTCCGAGCGGCTGTTCCGCCACGACGGACTGGTGATGCTGCTGGTGGTCGCGGGCATGGGCCTGCTCTTCGCCGGCGACCTGGGCGCCAGTCCCACGGCCCCGGATCCCCTGCTCGGCAATTCCCTGGCGGCCGCGAGCGGCGTCACCTGGGCGCTGACCGTGATGGGCATGCGCATCCTGGCCCGCCGCGAGGGTGCCCGGACGCAGGGAGCCCTGGCGGCCGTGGTCTGCGGCAATGCGTTCGCCTGCCTCGCCACCCTGTGGCCGGCCTGGGCCGCGGGTGGGGGAGTTCCGCCGGGGACGGTGGGCGCGCTGGGCGGGTTCTCCGGCCTCTGGGGCCAGAATCTGGCCTGGATCCTGTACCTGGGCGTGGTGCAGATCGCCCTGGCCTACGTGTTCGTGGCTCGCGGGCTCGCGGGCGTGACGGCCCTGGAGGGGGCCCTGATCCTGCTCCTGGAGCCGCTGCTCAACTCGCTGTTCACCTGGGCCCTGCACGGCGAGGCGCCCGGGGCTCTGGCCTGGCTCGGCGGTGCCGCGATCCTCGCCGGAACGGGAGTCAAGGCTTGGTTCGCCCGGGGCGAGCCGCGCGACTAGAGAAACAACCCCAGGCGCTGGAAGTCCGAGCCGACCTGGGAGCCCACGTCCGGCAGTACCAGGTCCAGGTCCCCGGACGGGAGACCCAGGTGCCGCTCCAGGATCTCCGCGTAGAGCACGCGGTAGTCCGTGCGGTGCTCCACGTAGCGGCCGTCCGCCGAGAACAGCGTGGCCCCCGAGGGCCAGGACACCGGATCGCAGTGGTGCACGCCGCCCCGCACGCCACCACCAGCCAGCAGCGCCACGCCCGAACGTCCGTGGTCGGTGCCTCCGCTGCCGTTCTCCCGGGACGTGCGCCCGAACTCGCTGGTCACGAGGACGGCGAAGTCGCCCCACAGGCCCGACTGGAGGGCCTCGCGGCGCAGGGAGCGCAGGGCGTGGCCGATCACCAAGAGGCGCGCGGCGTGATCGCCCCCCGTGCCGCCCTGGCCCACGTGGTGGTCGAAGCCCTGCAGCTCCACGCCGGCCACGGAGCAGGGCGTGCCCGCCAGGATGCGCAGGGCGTCGCGCACCTCGCCGAGGAAGCTCGCCGCCCACCAGGCGGCGGGGAGTCCCACGGCACCGCATTGGGCGGGATCGTCCGGGAAGGAATCCGAGGCGAAATTCGGGTTCGGCAGCGCAGAGAAGGCCCCAAAGCAGGCCTCCATGGTGAGGCCCGTGGCGCGAACGGCGGGACTGTACCCCGCGTTGCCTCCAGGGCCCGCGCCGGCGTAGGCGGCCGCGAGTCCGCTGGCCCCCGCGCCCAAAATCTTGGCCGCCACCGGACTGCCTGAGAGCGAATACTGCGCCAGTGCCGGCACGTGGGCGGCCACCTTGGGCCCCAGGAACGCGCGTTGGATCTGGGGCGAGACGCTGGCGACGGCCAGGGGCTCCGCGGAGGCGGCGATGCGCGACCAGCGCGCGATCCAGCCCTCGTCCACGCCCTCGTCCTGGGGCACGGCCGTTTCGCACACGTGGGCGTTGGCGAAGTGGGAGAGCGAGGAGTTGGTGCGGCCCACGCGGGCCACCGCCGCCAGTTCACCGGCCTGGTACACCTCCATGGCGCGCCCCAGGGCGGGGTGGAACGCCGCGCCGCCGACGCCCAGGTCCAGGGCCTGCCCGGCGGGGATGCGCAGCGTGGGACGCACCGACGGAGCGAAGTACTCGGCGTCGTGCAGCGGGATCAACGTGTTGAGGCCGTCGTTGCCGCCGCGCAGGAAAATCGAGAGCAGCTTCTTCGAGCCCAGGGGCGAGCCGCCGGCGAAGGCGGAGGGCGAGAGATTGCTCGCCGCGCCCAGAAGGCCGGCGGCCGAGACCCAGCGCAGCACCTCCCGTCGCGAGGGCAGCGGCGCGCGCGGTTCCAGGTCGCCGCGGAACTGGGGTGCTCGGCTCATTGCTCCACTCCCTGGGGCAGGGAGGCCATGAAGGCGGCCAGCTGCTTCAGGCGCAGGTCGTAGTCGGCGGCCGCGGGATCCAGGGGCCGCGGTTGTCCGGCCTCGTCGGTGGTCAGGAACTCCACCGCCAGCGCGGCGTCCGCGGGGCTGAAGCGCTCCTGGTAGCAGAGCCGCCCCAGGGTGGCGACCACGCTCGCGGCGTTGGAGGGCTGGGCCCCGTGGCGTCGCACCAGGCCCGCCACGTCGAAGTGCAGGTCGTCGCCCTCGCCCAGGTGGATCCACTCGTTGAAGGCGATGCGCCCCAAGAGGCGGCCGGTGCCCAGCTGCTCGTCCCCCTGCTCCGGGAATCCGTCGGGGGTCAGCCAGCGGAACAGGGATTGGCGCAGCCGCATTTCCAGCACGGCGCGAAAGTTCGTGAGCTCGATGCGGCGCGTCGCCAGGCCCTCGAGGGCGCGCACCGTGGAGCACAGGCTCTCGAAGGGCGTTTCGACCTTGGTCCAGCGCCAGGCCGGGGCGGTGAACTCGGGACTGGAGAGCAGGAGCCGAAGCACCTCCCGGATGTCGCCCCCGGTGGCGAGCCACGTGTCGCGGGCCGCGGCCACGAGTGCCGCCGGCGGCTCGTCGGCGATGAACTTGCGCGCCAGCTTGCGGCAGACGAACTCGGCCGTCTGGGGCAGCATCGACAGGTGCCGCAGCACGTCGAGGCCGTCGTCGAGCCCGGCGCTGCCCGCCCGCGCGGGCAGGGAGAGCTCCCAGGCGGTGCCGGCGAAGATCGTCTTGGGACCCGCGTCGTGGCGCGCCGGGTCGAAGTGGAAGGCGAGCGAGGCCCCCGGGAGTCCTGAGGCGCAGGCCGAGAGCGGGTCCTCCAGGTCGGCGGGGGCCTTCTCGCAGACGCCCCAGCCGGTGAAGCAGCGCGCGAGTTCCTCCACGTCGGCCTGGGTGTAGCCGTTGTCCACGCCCATGCTGAACAGCTCGACGAGCTCCCGGGCGAAATTCTCGTTGGGATTGCCCGCCACGTTGAGCACGTTGTCGAGCGTGATCAGCATGGCGGGGGAGGTGGCGCTGACGCGCAGCAGGTCCTCGAAGTGTCCCAGGGCCAGGGCGCGGAACAACTCGTTCTCGCGGGTCTCGATCCAGGCGGCGCGCGCCTCGTTCCCGCCGACGAAGTTGAACACCGTCCAGTAGTTGGTGTTGAAGTGGCCCTCCCAGAAGAGCGTCATGCTCTCGGAGAGCTGCCGCGGCGACCACAGGGCGCGCACGTACTGGCGCTCGACCAGCTCGGCCAGCGTGGTCCCGTCCGCTTCGCCCGTGGGCAGCGGCAGGAGCGCGCGCCAGAGAGGCAGGGGCTCCCAGGCGGACTCGTCCAGATCCTCCGGCGAGAGCTGCTGGGCCACGTACCAGGCGGTTCCGTTGCGGGCCACCTCCTCCAACTCTCGCGGCGTGGGCCCGAAGCCCAGGCGACGCAGCACGTGGCCGGCTTCGGCCAGGGCCGCCGTGGGAACGGCGCTGACGCCCTGGGCCCCGCTCGAGTTCGCGGCGTCCTCGCAGGAGGAGATCCACGGCACGGCGAGGAGCAGCAGAACGGCGGTGAGGCGTGAGGGCATGGCGCGACTTCCTGGGGCCAGGAAGCGCGCGCGGCGACGGATGGGAGTCGCAGCGGGGTGCCGCCGGCCGGCGCCCCGCGGAGGGTGCGCCGCAGGCGAGATCGGCTACGCGGAGGCGAGGCTTGAGTCCGCGGGGGAAACCACCCCGCCGGCCGCCCGCAGGCGCACGAAGAGCCGCTCCGGGTCCTCTTCCCGCAGCCAGGAAGCCCGGTCCGGCCCCAAGAGGTCCGCGGCGGTCCAGTAGCGCAGCAGTTGCTTCACGCGGGCGGCCGTGCCCGAGAGCCGCGCCCCGTGACGCTCGCGCAAGACTCCCGCGTAGCCGAGCAGGAACTCCGCCGCCTCTCGGCGCGTGGGCGCCCGGCCGCCGAAGATCCACGGGTCGGCCAGCGCGCCGCGGCCCACCATGGCATAGCGCGCTCCGGTTTCGCGACGCATGCGCTCCAGGTCCGCGTGCACGCGCACGCTGCCGTTGCCGCAGACCGGAATCCTCACCGCGGCCACGGCCCGGGCGATGCGCCCCCAGTCCACTTCCTCGCAGTAGGCTTCGACACGGGTGCGGCAGTGGACCGTGAGCATCCAGGCCCCGCCGGCCTCGGCGGCCCGGGCCAGATCTTCCAGGCGGGAATCGTCCGCGAACCCCGCGCGGATTTTTGCCGTGACGGGAAACCCGGGCAGCGCCTCCGTGACGGCGCGCACCGTGCGCTCCAGGCGCGCCGGATCCCGCAACATGCCCGAGCCCGAGCAGTCGGCGATGGCACCCTTGGCCGGACAACCGAAGTTCAAGTCCACCAGCGGCGCCCCCGCGTCCCGGGCGCGCAGGGCCGTGGCCGCCAGGGCCGAGAGGTCCGAGCCCATGAGCTGGAGTCCCACCGGCGCGGGAAAGCGCGCGGGTCCCAGGTGCTCGCGGAGCTTCCAGGCGGGCAACGGGTCGGTGACCACGCGCACGAATTCCGTGAAGGCTCCGCCGAGCCAGGGCCGTTCCGTGCCCGGGGCGGGCCCCGTCCCCGGGCCGGGGGCCGCCTCCGCCCGCGGCGGGTTCTCCGTCAGCACCAGGTCCCGGAACGAGGGCTCCGTGATGCCCTCCATGGGCGCCAGGAGCCAGGGCGAGGTGAACGGCAGTCCGTGGTTCTTGGGGTTGGGACCCTCCATGGGGCTCCCAGGATAGCCCCGGTTCAGCCCGCCCGGGCCCGCGGCCGAAAGGGAAGCCCACTTCCCCATCAGCAAGGCTCACCCATGGCTTGGATCGACGCGCTTTTCATGAAGATGGTCGAGGCGAATGCCTCGGACCTGCACCTGACCGCCGGTCAGCAGCCGAGGTTCCGGCTCCACGGCGACATCGTCAACGTCGAGGGCTGTCCGCCGCTCTCCGCCGACCAGCTGCGCCAGGTGTTGTTCGAGATCACGCCGGCGGAGAATCGCCAGCAATTCGACACCGAGGCCGACACGGACTTCGCCTACGAGCTGAAGGACGTGGCGATTTTTCGCGCGAACATCTTCCTCGACCGCAATGGGCCGGGGGCCGTGTTCCGACTGATTCCCTCGGAGATCCTGACCGCCGAGCAGTTGAACCTGCCCAAGCAGGTGCTCGACCTGTGCTACCTGTCGAAGGGGCTCGTGCTGGTGACCGGTCCCACGGGGTCGGGCAAGTCGACCACCCTGGCGGCCATGATCGACCACATCAACAAGAACCGCTCGGACCACGTGATCACGATCGAGGACCCGATCGAGTTCGTGCACCAGAACAAGTACCGCTGCCTGATCAACCAGCGCGAGGTTCACCGCCACACCGGCAGCTTCAAGCGCGCCCTGCGCGCCGCCCTGCGCGAAGACCCGGACATCATCCTGGTGGGCGAAATGCGCGATCTGGAGACGATCGAGATCGCGATCGAAACGGCGGAGACGGGCCACCTGGTGTTCGGCACGCTGCACACGACCACCGCGCCCTCGACGGTGGACCGCATCATCGACCAATTCCCCGCCGATCGTCAGTCGCAGATCCGCACGATGCTCGCCAGCTCGCTCAAGGGCGTGATCGCCCAGACCCTGTGCAAGAAGATCGGCAAGGGGCGCGTGGCCGCCCTGGAGATCATGATCGCCAGCAACGCCATCTCCTCGAACATCCGCGACGGCAAGGTGTTCCAGATCCCCTCGGCGATGCAAATGGGCTCGAAGCTCGGCAACCGCCTGCTCAACGACTCCCTCCTGGAGTTGGTCAAGTCCGGCGTGGTCGACCCCACCGAGGCCTACATCAAGGCCGTCAACAAGGACGATCTGCTGGCGAAGTACGCGGGGCTGGGCATCAAGGTCGAGCTGCCCAGCGGCGAGGGCTCCGACGGGCCTCCCGCGGCGATGCCCGCCAAGGGGGCACAGCCCGCCGCACCCGCCGGCCTCGGCGTGCGGCCCGCCGCGCCCCGGGCGCCCCTGCCCGCCACGCCCCAGCCTCCGGCGGGCATGGGCCAGCAGGGCCAACCGGCTCCCGCGGCCGCCGCTCCCGCACCGGGCGCGGGTGGGGCGGGCTACGTGGATCCCTTCGACCAGTTCAAGAAGAAGCGGCCGGGCTAGGGGCTACTCCCGCAGGGCCTGGATCGGCGGGATCAACAGGGCACGCAGGCTCGCGCACAGGCCGGCACCGGCCGCCAGGGCGGTCGCGGCCGCCACCGTGATGGCATTGGCCCACGGGTCGAAGTGCCAGTCCAGCTCCATGCCGAAGCGGATCACGCCCCAGGCCAGGGCGTTGGCTCCCACCGCTCCAATGGATCCCGCCACCGCTCCCACGAGGCCGTGCTCGATGGCATAGATGCGCGCCACGCTGCCGCGCGAGAGGCCCAGGGTCTTGAACAGGGCCACCTCCCGGGAACGACGGGCGGCGCTGGCCCCGATGGCGCCGATCAGGATCACGGCGCCCGAGAGCACGGTGCACCAGCCCAGCAGGTTCACGCCCGCGCCGACCTTCTGCAGCACCGAGGCGAGCTTTTCCAGGATCTCGCGCACTCTGAGCATCGTCACATTGGAGAACTCCAGGGCGAGTTCGTCCTGCAGACTGTCCTCGCGGTCCTTGGCCACCCGCGTGGCGGCCACGCGGAACTGGGGCGCCGACTCGAGCACGCCCGGCTCGACGAACAGGAAGAAGTTCAGGCCGAAGCTGCGCCACTCGACGTCGCGCAGACTCGTCACGGCGAGGTCCAGCTCCACGCCCTGGATGTTGAACGTCAGGGTCGAGCCCAACTTGGCGCCCAGGGATGCGGCGAATTCCCGTTCGACGCTGACCTCCGCACGCGTGGAATCGCTCCACAGGCTGCCCTCGGTGATCACGTTGTCCTTGGGCAGCTCGGGGCCGTAGGTCATGCGCTGCTCGCGCGTCAGGGTCCAGCGCGAGTTGCCCTTGGCGCGGCTTTCCTTGGCCAACTCCTCGATGCCGCGGCCGTCCACCTTGGAGAGCCGACCCACCACCACCGGCGCGCTCTCGATCTGCGTGGCTCCCTGGGAATCGAGCAGTTTGCGCACGCCCGGCCACTGATCCGTCTGCACGTCCACCAGGAACACGGTGGGGGCCCCGCGCGGCAATTCGCCGCCCAGTTCACGGCCCAGCTCCTGGTGCACCAACTGCATGCTGAGCACCACCAGGATGCCCAGGCCCAGGGAGAGGATCGCCGTGAGCGTGCCGGCCCCCGGCCGCGCCAGGGCCGCCAGGCCGTGGCGCAAACCCAAGGGGAGCCTCTCGCGACCCGGTCGCGCCGCCAGTCGCACGAGGCCCAGGGCGCCCGCGAGCAGGAGCAGTGAGACTCCCAGCAGGCTGGCGCCGAAGCCCAGGGCGAAGGGCAGGCTTTCCGATTGGGCCCAGGCGGCGGCGACCACCCCCGCGCCGAACAGGAGCCAGAGCGCGACCTTGGAGGAGCGCTTCCACTCCAGGGGCTCGGCGCTGCGGCGCAGGACGCGCGCCGGCGGCACCGCGAGGGTCGCGAGCAGGGGCCGGAGGCTGAACAGCAGGGCCACGAACAGGCCCAGGAGCACGCCGCGCAGCAGGGCCGCGGGCTGCAGGAGCTCGAAGTGCTGGCCCGGCACGAACTCGCGGAACATCTCGACCACCAGCGCTTCCGCCGCGAGCCCCAGTCCCGCGCCCAGGGCGCTGCCGAACAGCGCCAGGAGGAGCGTCTGGGCCAGGTACAGCGAGAGGATCTCGCGCGAGGTCATGCCCAGGCACTTCTGGATCGCGACCGAGTCCAGGGCGCCCGCGATCCAGGCGCGCACGGTCTGCGCGATGCCGATGCCTCCCACCAGCAGCGCCGCCAGCGCCGTCAGCGCCAGGAAGCGATTCGTGCGCCGGATCCCGTCGCGCAGCAGGGGTTGGGCCTCCTCGTAGGTCTGAATGTTCAGGTAGGCCGAGTCGGGCTCCGCCACCCGCAGGATCGTGGCCAGGGCTTGGGCGCGGCCCAGGCCGTCCGGCGATTTCCCCAGGGCCACGTAGCGGATCGAGGAGCCCTGCTTCTCCAGGTGCGCCTGCTCGAAGCCCGCGGCGCTGAGGAACACCCGCGGACCCAAGGTCAGGCTGAAATTCATGCGGTCGGGCTCGGCGACCACCACCGCGGCGATGCGGAAGCGGGCCTCGCCGATCTTGATCGAGTCGCCGCGCGCGAGCCGCAGCCGCGTCAGCAATTCCGGCGCGACCACGCAGGCATCCGCCGCCAGGAGCTCGCGCAGCGGCGCCGGGGGCTCGAGGGTCAGGGAGCCGTAGAACGGATATTCCCCCTCGACCACCTTCAGCTCCACGAGCTGGCTCCGGCCCTCGGGGGAGCTCACCAGCGTGGCCATCTCCCGCAGCCGGGTGAGCTCGAAGTCGAAGGCGCGGAACTGCAGCTCGAGATCTTCGGGCAGGGGCCGTCGCGCGGACACGGACACGTCCGCGGCCAGGATCTCCCTCGCCCGAGAGCGGATGGTCTCCTCCAGGGCTTGCGAGAGTCCGGCCACCGCCACCACCGCCGCCACGCCCAGGGCCAGGCAGGCGGAGAAGAACACGAGCCGCAGGGGCGAGGCGCGCATCTCGCGCCACAGCAACCGCGCGCCCAGGGAAAAGCCCAGGCCCTTCCGGCGCGGCGCGCTCACGGGGCGGGCGCCGTGACGACTCGGCCCGCCGCCAGGCGGATCGTGCGATCGGCCAGGGCGGCCACCGCGGGGTCGTGGGTCACGAGCACCAGGGTCGTGCCCTCCCGGGCGCGCAGCTCCACCAGCCGATCGAGGATCGAACGGCCGGTTTCGCTGTCCAGGTTGCCGGTGGGCTCGTCGGCGAAAAGGATCGCGGGCCGTGCGGCGAAGGCCCGCGCCAGGGCCACGCGCTGCTGCTCGCCGCCCGAGAGCTGGCTCGGATAGTGGTGGCCGCGCTCGGCGAGGCCGACGGCCGAGAGCAACCGGTCCGCCTCACGCCGCGGTTCGGCGTGCCCGGCGAGTTCCAGGGGCAGCATCACGTTCTCGCGCGCGGTGAAGTTGGCCAGGAGCTGGAACGACTGGAAGACGAAGCCGACGCCCTCGCGTCGCAGGCGCGCCAACTCGTCCTGCCCCAGGTCCTGGATCGCGCGGCCGTCGATCAACACCTCGCCCGAGCTGGGGCGGTCCAATCCCGCCAAGAGGCCCAGGAGCGTGGACTTGCCCGAGCCCGAGCGACCGACCACCGCCACGAACTCGCCGGGGGCCACGGCGAGGTCCACGTCGGTGAGCAGGGCGATCTCCCGCGAGCCCGAGGCGAGGCGCTTGGACAGTTTCCGGCATTCGAGTCGCGGTGTGGTCACGGGGCGGCAACTCTAAGCCCGGAGCGCGGCCTTTCACGACCCAACCGACGCCCAAGGCCTGGATTCGGCGCGGAGCGCGCCCCGGCGTGCCCGGATCCGAGGGTGGGGGAGTCGGGGAATGGAATCCGGTCGAGGCAGTCTAGAATCGACGCCATGACACCCCTCCGCCCCTGGAGCGCGCTGCTCCTCCTGACGCTGTGCGCGGCGCTCCTGGGCGCGGCCTGCGACTCGGGGGGGCGCTGAGCACGCCCGGCACGACGGCGGGGGGCCTGCCGGGGCCGCCCAGCGGTCGGAGGGCACGTTGGTGGTGTTCCTGGGGGACAGCCTGACCGCCGGCCTCGGCCTCCCGGAGGACGAGGCCTATCCGGCGCGGATCGCGGCCCTGGCGCAGGCCGAGGGCCGAGGACTGCGGGTCGTGAACGCCGGCGTCAGCGGCGACACCTCGGCGGGAGGCCTGGCGCGCCTTTCCTGGCTCCTTTCCCAGGGCCCCGGGGTCGTGGTGGTGGCCCTGGGGGCCAACGACGGTCTGCGGGGACTTCCGGTGGAGGCCCTGGAGCGCAATCTGGCGGAGATCGTCCGGCGGGCGCGGGAGTCCGGCGCCCGGGTGCTGCTGGCGGGCATGCAAATGCCCCCCAACTACGGCTCCGACTATGCCGAGGCCTTCCGCGAGGTCTATCCGCGCGTGGCCCGCGACCTGGACGTGCCGCTGGTGCCCTTTCTCCTGGAGGGCGTCGGCGGCGTGGGCGCGCTGAATCAGGCCGACGGCATCCATCCCAATTCCGACGGACAGGCGCGCCTGGCCGCCACGGTCTGGAAGCACCTGTCGAAGCTCGTTCCCGAGCAGTGATTGCCAGGGCCGCCGCGGGGCCGCTTAATGTCCGCCCATGGCTCCCCATGAACGCGCCACGGCCCTGTGCCGTTTCATCGACGCCTCGCCGACGCCGTTCCACGCCGTCGAGGAGTGCGCCCGCAGGCTGAAGCAGGCGGGATTCGCCCGCCTGGAGGAGGCCCAGTCCTGGAAGGAGGCCCCCCCGCGGGCCTTCGTGGCGCGCTCAGGCTCCCTGGTGGCCTGGGATGCGTCCCGGGCGAGCGCCCTGGAGGGCGGTTTCCGCATCGTCGGAGCCCACACCGACAGCCCCAATCTGCGCGTCAAGCCCCGGGCCAACGCCGGCGCGGCCGGGATCCGCCAACTGGGCGTCGAGGTCTACGGCGGCGTGCTGCTGAATTCCTGGCTCGACCGGGACCTGGGAATGGCGGGCCGAGTGTTCGTGCGCGCGGGCGCCTCCGTGGAGCCGCGCCTCATGCGCGTGGACCGGGCGCTCCTGCGGGTGGCCCAGCTCGCCATCCACCTCGACCGGGAGGTCAACGAACGCGGGCTCTTGCTCGACAAGCAATTGCACCTGGCGCCGATCTGGTCCCTGGGACGGCCCGCGGCGGACCTGTTCGAGGGTTTCCTGGCCGCGGAGCTCGGCTGCGAGGTCCGCGACGTCGTCTCCTGGGACATGATGCTCCACGACGTGGTTCCCGCGCGCACCCTGGGTCTCCACGACGAATTCGTGGCCGCCCCGCGGCTCGACAATCTGTGCTCCTGCTTCTGCGGCCTGGAGGCGTTCCTGCAGGCGCCCGCCCGGGAAGCCGCCCGCGCCGTGCCCGTGCTGGCGTTCTTCGACCACGAGGAAGTGGGCAGCACCTCGAACCGCGGCGCCGCGGGACCGCTGCTCAAGGACGCCCTGGAGCGGGTGGTGCTCCAGCAGGGCGGCGGCCGGGAGGAGCAGCATCGCGCAATGGCCCGCTCCTGGTTCGTGTCCTCGGACATGGCCCACGCCACGCACCCCAACTACCGCGAGAAGCACGAGCCCGAGCACTGGATCCTCCTGGGCGGCGGACCGGTGATCAAGATCAACACGAACCAGCGCTACGCCACGGACGCCGAGGGCGAAGCGCTCTTCGCGCGCACCTGCGAGGCGGCAGGCGTGCCCTTCCAGAAGTACAGCCACCGCTCCAACCTGGCCTGCGGCTCCACCATCGGCCCGATCACCGCCGCGGCCCTGGGCCTGCGGGTGGTCGACGTGGGCAACCCGCAATTGTCGATGCACTCCTGCCGCGAATTGTGCGGCAGCGCCGATCCCGACCACATGGTCCGCGCCCTCGCGGCCTTTTTCTCCGAAGCCGTCTGACGGCCGCCGGTCCCTCGACTTTCCCTCCGCCCACTCGAACCCACTCCATGGCCCCCGCAAGCATGCAAGTCGCCGCCGGCAAGATCGTCGGCATCTACTACACCCTGAAGAGCACCGCCGGCCTGGTGATCGACACCAACCGGCGCGGCGGCAAGCCGCTGGTGTTCCTGCACGGCGGAGGCACGATCCTGCCCGCCCTGGAGGCCGCCTTGCTCGGCAAGTCGAAGGACGACGAGGTCAACGTCAGCCTGAGCCCCGAGCAGGGCTATGGCGCGCGCAAGCCGGAGTTGGAGAAGCGCCTCCCGCGCACGGCCTTTCCCAAGGGCAAGGAACTTGCCGTGGGCATGCACTTCACCACCCAGGGGCCGGGAGGCAATTCGCTGCCCGTGGCCATCGTGGGCTTCGACGGCGAGGAGGTCCTCGTGGACCACAACCACCCCCTGGCCGGCCAGGAGCTGCATTTCCAGGTCACCATCGCGGGCGTGCGCGAGGCCAGCACCGAGGAAGTGAAGCACGGCCACGCCCACGGCCCGGGCGGCCACCACCACTGAGCACGCTCCGGGGCCGGGGCCCCCAGGCCCCACAGGTCCCACAGGCCCCACAGGCCCCACAGGCCCCACGGGCTCCATGGGCCCCGTTGCCGGGGGCGTGGGCCGGACAGCGTTCGAGGCCCGCTCCAGGTCCCACCCGGGCCTGGGGAGTCCCGGTCGGGGGCCGGCGCCCTCGCGCCCAACGGGCCCCCGGGCTATCCTGCGCAATTCGCCATTCGCGGCCCGAGCGGCCGCGAGTCCTCCCGACCCGGAACCCACGTCGCGTCATGCAACTCTCCGCCCTCGAACTGCGCAAAGGCTATCTGGTCACGTACCAGGGCCGCATGTGCACCGTCATCCACTGGAACATCCTGCGCAACGACCGCCGCCAGTTCGTGCAGATGAAGGTCAAGGACCTGCTCACCGGCCGCATCCAGGAGATGAAGGAGCACGGCGAGACCAAGTACGAAGTGCTGGAGACCGAGAAGATCGATCTCACGCACTCTTACCGCGACGGCAACGAGGAGGTCTTCTACACCGCCGACGGCGCGGAGTACCGCGTGGGGCACGAGGCTGCGGAGGACGCCCTCAAGTGGCCCGGCGAGACCTACAAGGGCATGCTGGCCGACGGCAAGCTGGTGGCCATCGAACTGCCCATGAGCGTCACGGCCGTGGTCACCGAAACCGCGCCGCCGATGAAGGGCGGGGGCTCGGGCACGAAGGACGCGATGCTGGAAAACGGCATCAAGGTGCGAGTCAGCCTGCTGACGGCGGTCGGCGACAAGGTGCGCATCGACCCCGAGACCTTGGAGTTCAAGGAACGCGTCTGAAAGCGCGCGGGCCGCGCGGGAACGTCGGTCCCCGCGCGGAATCCGCCCTGGCTTCCGCTCCTGCGCTTCGCCTTCCGCTCAGGGAAGCGTGAATTCGATGCCCTCGGACAGCGTGGTGCTGTTGGGCGCGGGGAATCCCGGGTCCGTGCCCCAGAACTGGGCCTGGACCACCGTGCCCGGGGCCGAGAGGAACGGCGCGGGGTGCCCACCCAGGGCGCCGCGACCGAAGGCGTTCAGGTCGATCGAGTAGATCCCGCTGCAATCGTTGGCGGGCTGGGGATTGCCCCCGGACTGCAGCGGAATGCTGCGGCGGACCGGCGTGGCGAGGCACAGCGTGCCGCCCGTGAAGGGCACCGCGGCCCGACCCGACGCGGAGTACAGGCACAGCCCGGCGCGGTTGTTGCGCACCTGGCTCGCGCTGACGCTGAAGCCGGACGCGGCCGTGGCGCTGGGGGAGCCCGTGAAGGCCACGGCGGGGACGCAGCCCAGGGAATTGGTCTTGGGCGTGCAGTAGGCCACGGGCGCCGGGACCGTCAGCACGTAGCTTTCGAACCCGATGCGCCAACCGCAGTCGGCGAAGCAGCCCGGCCCGCCGAGATAGAGGAGCGGCGCGTACAACGGCGTGCCCGGGGGCGCCACATAGGAACCGTTCATGCCGCAGCCCGTGTTGTTGCCCACGAGCTCGATCACGAAGCTCGAGCCCGAACCCACGCCGATGCCCGCGCTGCTGCAGTCGACGAACACGACCTCATTGCCGCTCGTCTGCTTGGTGAGCAGCGCGTTGAAGGCCGCGGGGCCGGTGTTCCAGCCGGGACCGACGCGCACGGTCACGTCGACCTGGGCGCCGGCGTTGCCGGTCAGCTGGAGCGAGAAGCCCTCGAGGATGCCGTTCAGGGCGGGCCGTACCTCCTGCTGCCAGGTGAGCGAGGGCGCGGCCCCGTTGTAGTTGGCGTTGGTCCAGGGGCTCGTCTGGTCCAGGGTGCCGGTCTGACCGAAGGCCAGGGCGGTGGCCGAACCCAGCGCCAGGGCGAGGGAAATGAAACGCTGCAGCATGGGACGCTCCTTGGGGGAGGGGGACGAACTGCGGGACGCCGCACCGTGGGGGCGGGCGGGTAGTCCAGCCTACCAGAGCCGGGTCGGAAGGGGGGGAACCGGGCCAAGGGAGCGCTAGCCCGACTTGTTCATGAGCTCCGGCTCCAACCCCCGCCCAAGCCCGTCTGGACTGCGTTGCGCCGGCGCGTTCGGTCCAGGGCGACCTGCAGGTCGCCTGCGGGAGAACGCGTCGTCGCGCCTTGCCACCCGGGCTTTGTCGTGGGTTTCGCTCAAAGCTCATGAACAAGTCGGGCTAGAGTAGGGCCGTGGACAAGCTCTCCAGGCTCTTCGAAAACAACCGCGAGTGGTGCCGGAGGATCCTGGAGCAGGACCCGGGGTTCTTCGAGAAGCTCTCGCGCCAGCAGCACCCCGAGTACCTGTGGATCGGCTGCTCGGACTCCCGCGTTCCGGCCAACCAGGTCGTGGGCCTCCTGCCGGGCGAGGTCTTCGTGCACCGCAACGTGGCCAACGTGATCGTGCACGCCGACCTGAACTGCCTGTCGGTGATGCAGTTCGCGGTCGACGTGCTGCGCGTGCGGCACGTGATCGTCTGCGGCCACTACGGCTGCGGGGGCGTGCTGGCCGCGCTCAGGAACCAGAAGCTCGGCCTGTGCGACAACTGGCTGCGCCACGTGCAGGACGTGCGCAACAAGTACCGCGCGCGCCTCGACGGCCTGGAGGGCGAGGCCCTCCAGCACCGCCTGTTGTGCGAGCTCAACGTCCAGGAGCAGGTGGTCAACGCCTGCCAGACCACCATCATCCAGGACGCCTGGGCCCGCGGTCAGGCCCTGTCCGTGCACGGCTTCATCTACGGCCTCGACGACGGACGGCTGCGGGAGCTCGGCATGAGCATCGCCGGGCCCCAGGACCTGGCGCTGCTCGTCAAGGACTCGCCGGAGCGCGCCAGCGCGCCCTGACGCTCCCGGTGCGCTTCAGCGCGCGGCCGCGGGCCGGTAGCTGAGATCGAACTCCGTCGTCCACGCCTGCCCGCCGTCGGTGGAGACCTCGCCCCATTGGCGCACCCGGCCGTCGGGCAGGGGGAAGAACCGCATGCGGTGCAGTTCGGTCTTGCCCGCGGCGTTCTTCTGCTCGCTGGTGAGCACCATCACGCCCTGCTCCAGGCCGCCGACGTAGAAGGTCTCGTTGCCCGAGTCGTCGATCCAATGCTGGCGCCACTGGCGCAGGGTGGGATCGAAGCGGTTGAAGCTCTTTCCGGAGTTGCCCTGGGCGCTGGTCCAGTGCTCCATCACAGCCGCGCCCCCGAGGATCGACTCGATGCGGCTCGTGCCCGCGGCTGTACCCTGGGGCGAAACCACGTCCCATTCGCCGATCCAGAAGTCGAATTGCCGGGACTCCTCCGAGGGCGTGAACTTGACCGGCGCGGAACCGACCTTCGCCAGCAGCGCCTGGAAGCGCGGCAATTCCCGCAGGAGGCCAGGTCCTGGTCGGCGGCCAGGGTGGCGCGGTCGCTGAATCCGGCCGCCACCGCGCTCTCCAGGGCCTCCAGGGCGGCCTCGGGCTTGCCCGAAAGGGCCTCTCCGCAGGCGATGTTGTATCGGGCATGGGCGAGCGCCGGGCCCCGCTGAACCTGCCCGAAGGCCGCGATCGACGCTCCGTACTGGCCGAGGGAGTGGCGCGCGAAGCCCAGGCGCATCCAGTAGCGCTGATCCTCGGGGAATTCGCGCGTCAAGGGCTCGAAGGCCTCCGCGGCGGCGCTCCACTCCTGACGCTGGAACAGGCCCTCGGCCGCGGCCGCGCGCGCGGTCCTGGAGTCCTTGGGGGAGAGGGCGGCGGGGGACTGCAAGGCCGCGTCCGCGGGAGGGGCCGCGAGCTGCGAATTCGCGCCGCCACGGTCGGCCGCGCAGGCCGCGAGAACGAACAGCGTGAGACACGGGAGCGACGAGTGAATGCGCATGGGATACCTGTGGGCCTGCCCGGCACTTCGCCGGCGCAGTCCTGAGGATGCCGCTCCACAGGCACTCCGCCACGAACTCCCTGGGGCTTTACCCAACAACTACCGCCGCGGTCTCAGGGCGCCAGCAGCGCCTCGACGATCGCCAGGTGGTGGCGCGTGTGCACGCGCGCAAACCGCACCCATTGGGGCGCGTCCAGGGGGCCCAGGAGCTGGTGGGGGATCTTGCCGCGGGCCTGGGCGAGGCTCGCCACTTCGCGGGCGAAGCGCGCAAAACCCTGTTCCCCGGTGGCGAGCCAGTCCGCCAGGAGCAGCGGGTCGATGCGCGAGGGTGGTCGCACCATGCGCGGCGACTGGGCCCGTCCGCGCGGGATCACGCCGGCGGCGAGCATCTCCAGGGCCCCCGGCACGGGCTCGCCGCCCGCCTGGAGCAGGGCCCCGTGGCCCGTGGAGAGGCTCTCGAGGTTGCGAACGATCAGCTCGTTGGCCAGGGCCACGTGGGCCACGTGCTCCAGGGCGCACCAGCCCGAAATTTCCGGCCGTTGCTTCGTGGAGAGCGGGGCGGAGAGGCGCGAGACCTCCCGCAGGCGCTCGCAGGCGGCCGCAAGGTCCGCGAAGTCCGCGGCGATCAGTCCGGGCCCGCTCACGGCAGGGGCCTCAGCACCACGTTGCGGAACTGGATGCGCGAGCCCTCCGATTGGAGGCAGATGTGTCCCGCCACGCGCTCGACCCATGACGCGCGGTTTTGCACCACGCCGTTCACTTCCAGGGTCAAGTCGCCGCGGTCGAGCGTGATCTTGTAGTGGTTCCACTGGCCCTGGGGGACTTCGTTGCAGGGCGCCTGCTTCGCCGTGCGCCGGCCGCTGGTGCGCTTGGCATCCACGACCATGGGCACTTCGTCGATGTTCCAGAGGTCGCCCGCGCTGCGGTGCTGGAGCTGCGCCTCGACGCTCTTCGGCCAGACCTTGTCGGGGCCCACGCGACGCAAGAGCACGCCGGAGTTGCCCGGCTCCCCTCCAGGGGGGAAGCGCCAGTCCAATTCGAGCACGAAGTCCTCGAAGACACCCTCGGTGCGCAGGTAGCCCACGGGGTTGCCCTTGCAGTCGAGCACGCCGTCCGCCACGGACCACACGTCGGAGGCCTGGGCCTTGGGATCGTTGAGGAAAAAGGTCCAGCCCGTCAGGTCCACGCCGTTGAACAGCGCCACGGGTTCTCCCGGCGTGCGCGGCGCGGCGCGGTCCTCGCGCAGGAAGGCCACCACGTCGGCGAGTTCCTGGGGCGTGAGTCCGGCGCTGGCGTTGTCGGGCATGGCCGACACGGGCACCTTGCGGCGCGCGACGATTTCCTCCCGATCGAGCACGGTGCGCACGCCCGCCGTGTCCTTGACGATCACCTTTTCTCCGTCCGCCAGGAGGAAGCCCGACACCACGCGGTCGTCGTCGGTCTCGAACATCCAGGTGTCGAAGCCGAAGGCGATGCCCGCGCTGGGGTTCAAGATCGCGTCGAACATGGCCTCGGGGGCGTACTTGGCGTGCAGACCGGTGAGGTCGGGCCCGATGTCGCCGCCGCGGCCGGCGAAGGTGTGGCAGCGGGCGCACTGGGCCGACTCGCCGAAGAACACGCGCTCGCCGCGGCGCGCGTCGCCGGTGAGTGCCTGAAGTGCCGCCAGGGAGCTTTGGGCCGCGCCCGCCGCGCCTGGGCGCTGGAAGCGTTCGCTGGCCAGGGCGCGCACGGCCAGGTCCGGATTGTGGAAGATCGCCTCCGCGAGCAGGGCGCGCGCGGCTTCGTCGTAGCGCGCCCGTTCGGCGCCCGCAAGCACGAAGAGTCCGCCGTCGCGCGTCGCGCACAGCTCACGGGCCGCCGCCTGGCGCTCGCCCAGGGGCAATTGCTCGTCCAGGAGGCGCGCCTCCACGGCCGTGAATCGCGCCGGGTCGGGCGGAACCTCGGCCAGGATGCGGAAGCGGATCGAGGTGCCGCAGTTCTGCTCCACGCCGCGGGCATCGGGGCCCACGGAGATGCTCAAGCGCTCGAAGCGGCCCGCGGGCAGTGTGAAGGCGATCTCCGAATCAGCGTGGGTGCCAAGACCCTTGGCGTGGGTCTTGCCCGCGACCACGAGCGGCCCGCCATCGCAGTTCAGGTCCTTGCGCACTTGTCCAAAGCCCGCCCGGGCGTCGCTCCAGGGGAGGTCGGAGAGCGAGAGCTCGGCCCCGGGGCCCGAGAGCGCGCCGTCCACCCAGTCGGCCCAGTCGCAGGAGTTGCCGTTCCCGCCGTCGTCCACGGCAAGGTAGAGCCGCGTGGCGCCGCGCAGGTCCACTTCGGCGCGCAGCACGCCGTCGTGCATCAACGGCGACTCGAAGAGCACCTTGGCGCTGGCCCGCTCGCCGCCGCCCAGTTGCCGGGCCAGCTGCCACGCGCTCCAGTCATTGGTGTCGCGGAAACGAATCCACCAGCACGCGTATTCGCGCGTGTCCTCGGGCCCGGCGAGGGCCACGTCGAGCAGGGCCTCGCCCGCGGCGCGGTCCTGGGTGAAGGCGAGCGTGTCGATCGCCTGGCGCCGAAGGTCCAGGCCCAGGGAAGCCGCCATGGCCCGCGTCTTCACGGCCGGAACGCTCGCGGGCGTGTGCAGGCGCCAGGTGAGCGCCGCCATGCCCTCGCTCCATGGCGCAGAGTCGCCCGCGGCGGCGGCGAGCTTCGTGTAGAGCAGGGCCTCGCGCCCTCGCGCGCCTATTCCCAGGGCTTCCAGGTACGTGCGGTCCTTCCCGTCGCACAGGCTGGCCAGGAAGAGCCAGGACTCCAGCGCCGTCTCCGAGCGGTCCGCCTCGAGGGCCAGGGCCAACTCGCGCAGCAGGCCCGGATCCCGCAGCATCGACAGCTCCGCCTGGGCTTGTGGGTCGCTGCTGTTCCCGTATTCCCGCGTGAGCTCCGACTGGGGATCACCGGCCGCCGCCGCCATCCGCGCCAGGAGGCCCAGGCGCTCGGGACGGTTCGGCCCTGCCCGCAGCGCCACCATGGCCCCCGCGGCGTCGGAGGGGGCCAGTGAGACTCCCCGGCCCGCCACCACCCACGCGATCCTGGCGAGCGTGGCCGGATCGAGGGCCTGCAGTTCCTTGGCCCGGCTCTGCAGCAGGAGGGGCAAGTCCGCCGCCGCCAGCAGCACGCGGGCCGCGCGTCCGCGCACATTGACCGCGGGGGAGGCGAGCGCCGCCAGGGCCCCCGCGTCCGAACCCAGTTCGATCCGGGGTGGGCGAGGGTTCTCGCCCCGGCGCGTCACGCGCAGAATCCTGCCGTGGCCCTGCGGGTCGCCCATGGCGTGGCCGCCGACGCCCGGGTCGTACCAGTCGGAGACGTACAGGGCGCCGTCGGTGCCCAGCAGGACATCGCTGGGCCGGAACCAATCGGCCTTGCCTCCGGCCTCCGCCCGCTCCCGCGCGACGAGGAAACTCGACTTGTCCAATTCCACGCGCGACCCCTGGGGCCTTGGGGCAAGTCCGTAGACCGTGGAGGCCCCCGCATCGGCCGCCAGCATCCAACCCTCGAAGCGTTCCCCGAGCGCGGCGTTCTCGACCACCAGCACGCCGGTCGGACCTCCGGCGCCCAAGAAGGTCCCGCAGGGCGCGACCCCCGGATCATCCTGGTGCCAGTGGGCCGTGCGCACGTCCTGGCCCGGCCGCCGGTCCGCGTTCCAATAGCGCGATCCGTCGGCGGAAAAGTAGCCGTTGTCGGAGCGCGGCAGCACCCACAGGGCCCGGCAGCCCTGGCTGCCGTCGTCGTCGTTGTCCGACGTGTACAGGTTTCCCTGGGAGTCGAGCGCCACCTCGTAGATGTTGCGGAAATTGTGGGCGCGCACGCTCTGGGAACCGCCCCTGGGATCGAAGCGCAGGATCAGGCCGCCGACCCACACCCGCCCGTCGTCGCTGACGAGGCCCGGCTGGTTGTCGGCCACGAACTCGCCGCCGTCGTTGTAGAGGGAACCCGAGCGCAGGGTGAACCCGTCCTTGTCCTTGACGAGGTGAGGCCCCGCGTTGCCGACCGCGACGTAGTATTGGCCGTCCGGTCCGATGACGAACGAGTGCACGCCGTGGTCGTGGTCGGGTCCGCCGAAGCCGGTGAGAAAGGTCTGGCGTTGGTCGGATTTTCCGTCGCCGTCCACGTCCGTGTAGAGGAAGACGTTGGGCGAGCAGGAGACCAGGGCCGACTTCTCGTTGACCACGCAGATCCCAAGCGGCGCCACCAGGTCCTTGTCCTGCACGAAGACGCTGGACTTGTCCGCCGCGCCGTCGCCGTCGGTGTCCTCCAGGATCACGACCCGGTCGCCCGCGGGGTGGGCGAGGCCCGGATTGCGGCCGCGCCACTTGCGGTAGTTGACCGCCTCGGTGACCCAGATCCGGCCGCGCGCGTCCACGTCCATGGCCGTGGGGTTGAAGCACATCGGCGACTCGGCCCACAGGCCCACGGCGAGCCCCTCGGGGAGCGAAAAGTCGGCGGAAAGATCCCGCGGCGCGGCGCCGGCCTCCGGCTGGTCTTGGGGGGCCTGGGGCGGGAGGCACAGGGCCAGGAGCAACGTCAGCATGGCGTGAGCCTACCGGATTCGCTTACCTTCCCGCCCATGGACCCCAGCGCCCCGACGACCCCGGCACGCCGTCTCACCGCCGGCGACAACCTGACCACCATCCAGAGCCACGTGCTCGCGGTGGAGGCCTCCCACCCCAGCCAGGCGGGGAGCCTGTCCTGGATCCTCTCGGCCCTGTCCCTGTCCGCCAAGGTGATCGCCTCGAAGATCCGCCGCGCGCGGCTCAACGACGTGCTGGGCTCCCTGGATTCGGAGAACGTCCAGGGCGAGCGCCAGGAGAAGCTCGACGTGATCGCCAACGAGACGCTCTTGCGCTGCCTGGGGGAGCGCGCCGGCGTCGCCATCGTGGCCAGCGAGGAGAACGAGGAGCCGATCCTGCTGCGCACGAACACCGAGGGCGAGCGCAAGTTCATCGTGCTCTTCGACCCCCTGGACGGCTCGGCCAATCTGGACGGCTGCGGCGGCGTGGGCACGATCTTCTCGATCCTGCGCCACGACCGGCGCGCCGGCTCTCCGGAGAAGGCCGTGCTGCAGCCCGGCGTGCAGCAGGTGGCCGCGGGCTACGTGCTCTACGGTCCCTCGACAGTGTTCGTGCTCACCATGGGCCACGGCGTGGACATGTTCGTGCTCGACCCGGCCATCGGCGCATTCCTCAAGGTGGAGGCGGGCCTCAAGATCCCGCGCGCGAGCAAGAGCTACTCCTGCAACGAGGGCAACCGCCTCACCTTCCCGGACGGGTATCAGAAGTACCTCGACTGGGCCCAGCACAACGGCTACTCCAGCCGCTACGCGGGCGCCATGGTGGCCGACGTGCACCGCATCCTGCTCAAGGGCGGCGTGTTCCTCTATCCGCCGACCAAGAAGGCCCCCGCGGGCAAGCTGCGCTTGATGTACGAGGCCAACCCCATGGCGATGATCATCGAGCAGGCGGGCGGCAAGGCCTTCGCGGGCAAGGACCGCATCCTCGAGATCGCCCCCGAGGACCTGCACCAGCGCACGTCGGTGGTCCTCGGCAGCCCGGCCGAGGTGGACCAGGTGCTCGCGCATCTGTAGCCGCGGCGCACGCCCGGCCTCCGCCGGCGGCCCGGGCCGGATCGCCCGCCCGGGCCCTGACTTGCCATGAGTCGGAGAGCTACGCGCGGAAGAGCTTGAGCAGCTCCGCCTCTTTCTCGGCGCTGAGGCCCGCCCGCAGCTTCGCCTGACGTTCGGCGGGCCGGGAGAGGTGCCAGGTGAGCGTGTCTTTCGTCGTGACCGCGATGCTGCGGAAGGTGAGCCCCGCCTTCACGGCCCGGGCGTTGCTCCAGGTGTGGAACCCGCGGCTTTCGCCGGCATAGGGCGCCCAGATCGGCAGGTCGACGCCCGGCTGCTTGGCCAGGAATTCGTGGTCCACCCAGACCGGCTTGAGGCTCGCCGACTCCGGGGCCGCCGCGGCGCGGCAGGCCTCGATGACCTCGCCCATGCTGAGCTTCTTGGCCGGCCCGCAGGCATTGAACACGCCCACGGTCTTCTGCTCGGCCACGCGCACCATCCACTCGCCCAGGTCGCGCACGTCGATGACCTGGATCGGGTCGCTCGCCGCGCCGGGCGCCAGCATCTCGCCACCGCGGGTCGCGCGCACGGGCCAGTACGTGTAGCGGTCGGTGGGGTCCTCGGGCCCGACGATGTAGCCGGGCCGGATCACCGCGCAACGGCCGGGGAAGGCGTGCTCGGAGGCCTGCTCGCACAGGGCCTTCAACGGACCGTAGTTGGCGTAGCCCTCGCCCATGGACTCCACCGTCGGGTCTTCCATGGTGGCCACCGGCTCGGACTCGTCGGCGCCTTCCTTCTCGTTCTTCGCGTAGGCCGAGATGCTGGAGACGTAGACGTAGTGACCGACCCGTTCCTTGAGCAGCTCCGCGGACGCGCTGACCATGCGCGGGTAGTAGCCGCAGTCGTCGAAGCACACGTCCCACTTGCCCTCGGCCAGGGCCTTGAGGCCTTCGGCCTTGTCGGGGTCCCGGTCGCCCACGAGCCGCGGGACGTCGGGGAACAGCTCCGTGCGGGTCTTGCCGCGGTTGAAGAGCGTGAGCGAGTGTCCGCGGGCCTGGGCCGCGCGCACGATCGCCGGCCCGAGGAACCCCGTGCCGCCCAGGATCAGGATCGAGAGCTTCTTCCCGGGCGGGGGCGAGTCCTGGCCGCGCAGCACGGCGGGGAGCATCACCGCGGCCGAGGCGGCGGCTCCGGCCTGAAGCAACGTGCGACGATCGAGCGGACGACCGGCATTCTGGAACGTGGGCAGCTGGGACATGGGTTTCTCCGTTGGGGGTGAGCGTGCACGATGGCCTCGCGCGCGGCGTTCTGCTGCCACGCCGAGGTAAGAAATGGGCTCGAAGCCGGCCCGCGGCCCCTCAGGTCGTGGCCCCGACCCCGCCCTGGCCGTGTCCTGCGCCCAGGGAGATGGCCAGCATCAGGTCCGTGCGCGAAACCGAGCCCACCAGGATGCGCCCGCCGCGGCCGTCCACCACCGGCAGCCGCTCCCCGTCGTGGTGCAGGAAGGCCTGCAGGGCCTGGGCCAGGGTCGCGTCCTGTTCAACGTAGGGAAAACTGTCGTGCATGATCTCGCTGGCCAGGATCAGGTCGCTGAGGGCGGGATCGGACAGGAACGGCTTGACGTCGTGCAGCGACACGGCGCCCTGGAACCTCCGGTCGGGATCCACCACATACAGGTACTGGTGGCGGTGGGCATGGAAGGCCTCGACGATGTCGTGGAAGCGCGCGTTGAGCCCGACGGTCACGGGCTTCGGCTTGACCAGGCTGGCGATGGTGCCCTCGATCCAGGCCTCCTCCGGCGCCACCCCGCCCTGCTTGAGCGAGCGCGCGTAGATCGACTGCGGGTCGATGCCGCGGGCGACGGTGTAGGCCGTCACGCAGGCCAGCATCAGGGGCAGCACGATGCCGTAGTCCAGGGTCATCTCGAACAGCGCCAGCATCGCCATCAGCGGCGCCTGGGTCGTGGCCGCCAGGAAGGCCCCCATGCCCACCAGCGCGTAGGCGCTCGGACCCGCCGTCCAATTGGGGAACGCGCCGTGCACCGCGCTGCCGAACAGGTATCCGGCCGCCGCGCCGAAGAACAGGGTCGGGGTGAACACGCCGCCGACGGCGCCCGAGCCCACTGTCGCGCAGGTGCCCACCAGCTTGGCCACCAGGACCAGGGCCAGCGTCGCCGCGGGCAGGTTGCCCGAGATCACGGCCACCACGGAATTGGAGCCGTTGCCCCACACCTCGGTGCGCGCGAGGGAGATCAGGCCGACGATGGCGCCCCCCAGGAACAGGCGCGACCAGAGCGGCAGCTGGGTGGCCTCGAACAGCCGCGCCGAGCCGCGCAGCAGGCGCACGAAGCTCGGGGCCAGGGCCCCCAGGGCCGCGCCCAGGGCCAGGTAGGGCAGGAACTCGAAGGCGGTCACCACTTCGAACCCGCGCACCGAAAACAGGGGTTGGGGGCCGATGATCTGGCGCGTCATCACCGTCGAGACCACGCTGGCGAAGATCAGCGGACCCAGGCTCGACATGGCGATGGTGCCGAGCACGATCTCGGCCACGAACAAGGCACCCGCGATGGGGGCGTTGTGGCGGCGGCGATGCCCGCGGCCGCGCCGCAGGCCACCATCAGCTTGAGCCGCGGACGGAGACCCAGGTGCGGCGTCCGATCCACGAGGCGGCCGTGGTCAAGAGTTGGGCCATGGCGCCCTCGCGACCGATGGACCCGCCCGAGGCCACGGTCAGGAACGACGACAGGGAACGCACCAGGGTGGGCGCCACGTGGATCGTGCCGTCGCCGATGGACACCGCCTCCATGTAGTCCCGCGAGGGCTTGTCGCGGGTCCAGCGCGAGCCGAGCTGGAGCACCAAGCCCGCCGCCAGGCCCCCCAGGGCCGGGACCGCGAGCCGCCGCCAGGTCTCCACATCCGTGGGCGCCGCCAGGGCGTTGGTGGACGTGCCGAAGAGGAACTCGCTCAGGACCCGCGTGCCGGTGCGGAACAGGGCCGACACGCAGGCGCCCACCAGTCCGACGACTCCGGCCCAGAACAGCGTGACGTGCACGTCGCGCGGCCGAAGCGAGTCGGCGAGCCGGAACCGCAACTGGGGAAAACGCATCGGGGGAGGGGCGGGAGCGTACGGTACGCCCCCGCGCGTCCGATTCCAGGGCGCTTCCGGGGCCGGGCGGCCCCGCGCTCCCGCAGGCCACTGGGCTCCGGCGCCGGAGGGCCGCGGGGGAAGCCCCCCTCTCCGGACCGTCGCCGTTGCCCTCGGCCGGTTTTCGCGTAGGCTCGCCGGGTCCCTCCGTGAAGCTCCGACGACTTGCCCTGGGCCTCGCCTGCGGCCTTGCCGCCACGCTGGCCATGGATCTGGCCCTGGGGCGCTTCGCCCTGTCGGACGGCGAACTGGCGGGCCGCCCCGTTCCGCCCTACGGCGACATGGGCGAGGACCGCTTTCGCCTCCAGGCGGAAATCCGCCTGAAGGCCCTGGCGCAGGGCGCGGAGCCCACGCGCGTGCTGGCCCACGACGCCGATCTGGGGTGGACCAACGCCCCGGGCTTCCGCTCCCCGGACGGCCGCCAGTGCTTCAATTCCAAAGGACTGCGCGGGACGAAGGAACATGCCCCGCGGCCGGCCCCGGGCGTGCTGCGCGTGGCCCTCTTCGGAGAGTCGTTCGTCTACGGCGAGGAGGTCTCCGATGGCGAGGAGTTCGGCTCGGCCCTGGAGGCCCTGGACCCGGGGATCGAGGTGCTGAACTTCGGCGTCAGCGGCTTCGGCACCGATCAGGCCCTGCTGCGCCTGCGGCGCGACGGTCGGGAATCGGCCGCCGAGGTGGTCTGCCTGGGCGTGATGCTCGAGAACATCAGCCGCAACCTCTCGCGCTTCACGCGACTGCGCAACCCCTACATCAAGGGCCTGGGCATCAAGCCGCGCTTCCTGCTGGACCAGGACGCGCCCCCGGCCGAGCGGCTGGTGCTGATCGCAAGCCCCTTCGCCACCGAAGTCTCCCTGTGGGAGAGCGTGCTGGCGGGCACGCTGCCCGATCGCGTGCGCGAGCACGACCCCTTCGCCGAGCGGCCCTACGACGACCTTTTGTGGAAGAGCTCCTTCTACCGCCTCTGGACCGGCTGGCGCGGCTCCGCGGCCCGGGACTACCGCACGATGTGGCGCGACGAGGCGAGCCCGGCCTACTCCTTGCTGCTGGCCCTCGCCGAGGCCTTCGACGTCGAGGCCCGCGCCGCCGGGGCCCGGCACACCCTGGACCTGCTGTTCCCGCCCCGCGAGGACCTGGCGCACCTGGTGGGCGGCGGGGCTCCCTTCTGGGACCGCTTCGCGCGCGACCTGGCGGCGCGCCACATCCCGTGCCTGGACCTGGCGCCCGCCCTGGCCGCCCGGGCAAGGGAGCTCTCCGTGCCGGGGGACGACGCCACGCGCACCGCCTACCGCGTGTTCCTGCGCGCGCACCTGAACGCCGAGGGCAATGCCGCCGTGGCCAGGGCGCTGCGGGATCGACTGCGGGCTTTGTAAAGACGACGGAGCCGGTTTCCTCCCGAAGGGTGCACCCTCCACGCTATCCTCGGGGTTCCACCCCAGGAGAACAGCCCATGCAAGCCACGCAACCGGGTCCGGTGATTCCCCAGCGCTACGTCGATGCCCTCGGCAAGCGCGACCCCATCGAATTGATGAGCAAAGCGGCCAAACGGCTGCGCAAGCTGCTGGAAGGCCGCTCGGAGAAGGAACTCGAGTGGCGGCCCGCGCCTGGCAAATGGTCGATCAAGGAAGTGCTCGCGCACCTCGCCGACGGCGAGATGATGATCGGCTCGCGCCTGCGCTTCGTGGCGGCCATGGACCGGCCCGTGATCGTCGGCTACGACCAGGACGCCTTCGTGGCGCGGCTGGGCGCCGAGCAGCGCAGCGCCGAGGAGTGCCTCGACGAGTTCCGCGCCCTGCGCGCCATCAACACCGCCTTGCTCTCGCGCCTGCCGAAGGAGGCCTTCGCGCGCATCGGGATGCACAGCGAGCGCGGCGAGGAGTCCCTGGGCCACATGGTGCGCCTCTACGCGGGCCACGACCTGATCCACGAGGCGCAGATCGCCCGGCAGTTCTCCGAGTTCAAGGCCGACAAGCGCGCACGGCGCGAACGGGCCGAGGAGGAGAGCCGCGAGGCCGAAAGGCGCGAGAAGCGCGAGAAGCGCGAGAAGGCCCTGCGCAAGGCGGACCAGGCCTCCAAGTCCGAGAAGGCCCGCCGGCGACTGCTGGAGCCGCGGCGCTAGCCCGACCTCTTCATGAGCTTCGGCTCCAACCCCCGCCCAAGCCCGTCCGGACTGCGTTGCGCCAACGCGTTCGGTCCTCGGCGACCTGCAGGTCGCCTGCGGGAGAACGCGTTGTCACGCCTTGCCGGCCAGGCTTTGTCGTGGGTTTCGCTCAAAGCTCATGAAGAGGTCGGGCTAGTGGAGTCTGAACACTAGTGGAGCCTGAGCGACCACGGGCCCTGCCCGAACTCCGGCCTGAGCCCGTCCCCGTGACGCTCGCCGCGGATCCGGCTGCGCTCCCGGCGCCGAGTTCGGAGCGCGCGCTGGTGGTGGGCGCCACGGGCTACGTGGGGCGGGCCCTGGTGCGCGAGCTGTGCGCGCGGGGCGTGGCCGTGCTGGCCCACGGCCGGGCGGAGTCGCCGCGACTGGCGCGCCTGCGGGGTCCCTTCGCGGACCTGGGCGCCGAAGTGGTCACCACGGACTTCGATCGCGAGGCCCTGGCGCTGCTCCTCACCTCGCGCGCGGTGACCCACGTGTTCCTGTGCCTGGGCACCACCCTGCGCCGCTCCCTGGGGCGGGGTGCCGGCGGCCGGCGCGACACCTACGAGTCCGTGGACCTGGCCCTGTCCTCCCTGGTGATCGGGGCCGCCGTCGACAGCGGCCTCGCTCCCCGGGTCGTGTTGCTTTCCACCGCCGGAGCCCGGGCCGCCTCGCGCTGGCGCTACTTCGCCGTCCGCGGCCGCCTGGAGCAGGTCCTGATGGACTCGCCCCTGCCGTGGACCATCGCGCGGCCCGGCCACATCACCGGCCCCGACCGCGACGAATGGAGGCCCCTGGAGCGCCTGAGCGCCATGATCACGGACTGGACGCTCCTGTGGCTCGCCGTGCTCGGGATGCAGATCCTGCGTGAGCGCTATCGGCCCATCGGAGCCGGGGAACTGGCCAAGGCCCTGGCGCAACACGGCTTCGACCCGCATTCCGTGCGCAAGATCCTGCCCGGTGAACGGCTGCGCGACTTTCCCTGAGCGCGCGCGGGCAGTAGTCTTTGTCCATGAGCACCCAGGCAGGATCCGCCGCCGTCACCGAGGGAATTCGCGTCGAGGCCGAGGCCTTCTATGTCGAGGACCAGTCGGACCCCGAGGCACGCCAGTACCGCTTCGCCTACACGATCACGATCACCAACGAGGGCAGCGAGCCCGCGCAGCTGCGCTCGCGGCACTGGATCATCGTCGACGCCGACAACAACCGCGAGGACGTGCGCGGGCCGGGGGTCGTGGGCAAGCAACCGCTGCTCAAGCCCGGTGAGCGCTTCGAGTACACGTCGGGCTGCGTGCTGCCGACGAGCTGGGGCACCATGGAAGGGACCTACTCCATGACGCGCCCCGACAACCGGGCTTTCGAGGCGCGCATCGGCCGCTTCTTCCTGGTCTCCAAGGAATTGGCCGCGAAGAAGTAGCTCCGCCCGGCCGCCGCCCCGCGACGCCTCTGGCCCTGGGCCGCCGGGGGCCCCTGGGCCCGACTCGCCGCGCCCGCGTCAGTGCGCGCCCGCGGTCCCGACGGCGCAGGAGGCACAGCCCGCGCCCGTCGACTGGGAGGGCAACCCGTCCTGGGCGTCGCTCCAGAAATAGCGGGCCGGAAGGCGCCTGGGATCGCCCGCATCTCCATTGAGCAGGGAGAGCGACCGCGCGCTGTACACGTGGCCGCCCAGCACCGTTTCCCGGATGCGCTCGGAGTTGCGGATCGATTCCAAGGGGTTCCCCTCGAGCACGAGGAAGTCGGCCAGCTTGCCGACCTCCAGGGAGCCGAGGTCCCGGTCGAGTCCCAGGTAGCGCGCCCCGGACAGGGTCGCCGCGCGCAGGGCCTGGTGGGGGGTGAGCCCACCCTGCTCGCACAGCATCCACAGCTCCCAGTGCGCGCCCAGGCCCGCGAGTTGCCCGTGGGCGCCGAGCTGGACCGAGGCGCCCGCGTCCACCAGGGCCTTGCAGATGCCCGCCGAGCGCAGGGTGTTGTACTCCTCGTCGGGAGCCTTGACGCGCCGGCGCGAGCGCGGATCGAGCACGAAGCGCGGCACGAAGCGGCCCAGGCGCTCGTTCTTCCACACGTCGGTCTTGTCGTACCAGTAGTTTTCGCCCCAGATGCCGCCGTAGCCCACGATCAGCGTCGGCGTGTAGCCGACGCCGCCCGGGCTCCACAGTTGCACCACGTCCCCGTAGACGTGCTCCACGGGCAGCGAGTGCTCGATGCCGGTGTGGCCGTCGACGACCATCGACAGGTTGTGCTGCAGGAGCGAGCCGCCCTCGGGCACGACCATCATCGACAGCTCGCGCGCCGCGGCCAGGATCTTCTGGCGCTGGTCGCGCCGGGGCTGGTTGTAGCTCTTGACCGAGAAGGCACCCAGGGCCCGCAGGCGCTTCAAGTGCGCGCGCGCGTCGTCGAGGGTCTCGATCTCGGCCTTGAACGAGCCCATGGCCCCGTAGAGGATCGTGCCCGTCGAAAACAGCCGCGGGGCGCGCACCCTTCCCGCGCGCGCGAGCTCGGAGGCCGCGAAGAACTGGTTGGTGTCGTGGGACGGATCGTGGGCCGTCGTCACCCCGAAGGCCAGGTTCGCGTCGTGGGCCCAGTTCGCCTGGGGGAGGATCCCGCCCGCGTTCGTCGGCCCGTGGTAGTGCACGTCGACGATGCCCGGCACGAGCGTCGTGCCCGCGGCGTCGAACACGCGCGCGTCGGAGGGAATCGCCACCTGGGAGCGCGGGCCGACGGCCGTGATCCGGTCGCGCTCGACCACCAGCGTCGCGTCCTCGAGCACCTCGTCGCCCCGCAGGGTCACGATGCGCGCGCCGACAAAGGCCAGCCGGCCCGCGGGCCGCGACGTCTCGCGGTCGAAGCCGATGTCGCGGCCCTGTTCCTCGGGCTCCAGCGGCTTTTCGGGCGCGCCCGACAGGAACGTGAACGCGTCGGCGAGCCGGCGCTCGAAGAGCTCGGGCCCCAGGGTCCAGTACAGTCGCTGGCTGTCGCCCGAGAACTGCACGGACTCGCCCGCCACCTTCGACACGCGCGCCGTCGGCAGCGCGGTCGCCTTGGGCGCGACGCCGAGCTTGCGGCCCGCCTGGGGCAGCGCCGCCACATGCACCTGGAAGCGCTCGACGAAGGCCACGAACTTCCCGTCGGGGGAGAGCGCGAACTCGGTGGCGTTGGCGCTTTCGAGTTCCACGCGCTCGGCGTTCAGGTCGGCATCCGCAAGCGGGTCGAGGCCCACCGAGAAGAGCCGGTGCACGTCGGCATCCTTGTTCTCCTCGGACTCGGTCAGATAGACGCGCTCCGAGCCTGGGCCGAACTGGGGACTTGCCCCGTGCTTCGCCACGCGCCGCGCGTCCCCGCCGGCCGCGGGGATCGCGTAGATGCCGGTCTCGGAGGACCACAGCGGCGAGACCAGGTAGCCGCCGGCGCGCTTCTCGAACACGACGGTGGCTCCGTCGGGCGAGAAGGCCGGGTCGGCGTAGTGGCCCTTCTCGGCGGTGAGCACGCGCGCCGCGCCGCCGCCCGCCGGGGCGATGCACACGCTGCCCAGCTCCGCGTCGGAAAAGCGCACGAAGACGACTTGGGTTCCGTCGCGGCTGAAGCTCGGCATGAACTCGAAGTGGGAGTCGTCTCCCGTGAGCCGCGCGGGCGTGCCGTCGGGCAGGGCGCGGACCCAGAGGCTGCCCAGGGCCGAATACGCCACGCGGTCTCCCTGGGGCGACACCGCGACGTCGAGCAGGGCCTTGACGTGGAATTTCTCCGGCGCCACTTCGACGGGGAATCGCAGGGCGGGCTGCACGCGGCGCTCGTCGGCGACGTGGAAGGGGATTTCGCGCAGCAGTTCCCCCGCGGGGGCCGCCCCCGACGACTCGCCGCGGGCCGTGCCGCCCACTTGCATGGCCCGCCGCGCCCGTTCCACGTGGACGCGCCAGAGCTTGCCGCGGGCCCAGTAGACGATTTCCTGGTCGTCCGGCGTCCAGGCGAAGCTGGGGTAGACGCCGTGGATGGCCCAGGTCTCCTGCATGTCGCGCTCCAGGCCGTCCGCGACGGCCAGGGCCTCGCCCGAAGCCAGATCCTGCACGAACAACGTGGTCGCGTAGCGCACGCGGCGCACGAACGCGAGCCGCTTCCCGTCGTGGGACGGCGTCGGTCGGCAAGCTCCGCCCGGCCCCGAGGCCACGCCGCGCACCTCGCCCGTGGTGCGATCGAGGCGGTCGATGGCATAGATCCCGGGATTCGTGTCCTTCGAATAGGCGAACGTGTCGCCTGGGCTGGCGTCGTAGGAGTAGTAGAGATAGCGGCCGTCGGGCGAGAAGGCGGGCTCGCCGAGGTCCTTCTGCTCGCTCTTCTTCGTGGTCAGGGCCACGCCCTCGCCGCCGCTCTTGTGGTAAAGCCAGATCTCGCCCGCGCCGAGGGACCGCCGCTGCGTGAAGTGCTTGCGCACGGCGATCCAATCCCCGTCCGGGGCCCAGACGGGCGAATTGACGAGCCGAAACGTCTCCTTGGTCACCGCGCGCGCGTTGGCGCCGTCGGCGTCCATGACCCACAGGTTGTCGCCGCCGTTCTCGTCACTGGTGAACGCGATCTGCTTTCCGTCCGGTGAAAAGCGCGGTTGCATTTGCCACGCGGTGCCCGCGGCGACGCGCTTGGCTTCGCCACCTTCGATGGGCAGCACATAGAGGTCACCCAGCAGATCGAAGGCGAGGGTCTTTCCGTCCGGGGACAGATCGAGATTCATCCAGGTGCCCTCGCGCACGTCGATGGGGGCCTGGAGCGACGGCCCCGGCGGCTCGTTGACCTTCCAGGCGGCGTCGCCGGAGAGCTCTTGGGCGGCGAGGGCCGGGGCGAGGAAAAGAAGCGTCGGGGCGAGGGCGAAGGGGGACGGGCGGTTCATCCGCGCAGACTAGCGTCTCCCTCGGGGCCGGGGCTCTCCCGCCGGGTGAGATCCCTGTCAGGCGCCGGCGACGGTGCTGGGGAGGCCTGCACGCGGGGGGCCTGGGCGGCTATCTTGGGGGGATGCAGATCGACTGGTACTACCACCGCGGCGGCTGACTGAGCTGCACCCGGTCCGGGGCCCTGATCGCCTCGACCAAGACGGCCGTCCGTGAGACGGTCGACGCCAAGAAGCAGCGCTTCGGCGCCAAGGACCTGCCCGGCCTGTTCAAGGGCGCCCGGCGAATCGTGGTCTGCAAGGGAACCAAGGTGACCGAGCTTACGCCCGCGACCCTGGACCCGGCCGTGGTGCTGGGCCCGAGCGGCAACCTGCGCGCCCCGACCGCGCGCGTGGGGAAGGACTGGTACGTGGGGTTTGGCGCAGAGACTTGGAAGGAGCTGCTGGGGTAGGGGGTGAGAACCTGTGGGCCGGGTTCTCGGTCAGGCCGCTGGCTTCGGTCCAGTCTCGGTTGCGGGTTCGGCCGTCCTGCGAGGTGGCTTGGGCTTGCTGCTGGGACGACGCCGTCGGCCGCGTGAGCCTGAACCGCTGCGCGCGCAGAAGGTTCCATTGGGGGGGCGCCCGCCGATCCGCTCCACCGCGCGGACGCCCTGCCACAGACCCGTCGACAGGTCCGCCTGAGATTTCCCTCCCTTCCGCCCGGGTCGCGCTGCATCCCCGGGCCGGGTAGGATCCTAGGCATGTCGGATGTCACGGACACTACCCACGATAGGACGACGCGCGCGCTGCGTTCAGGGGTTCATGTAGGGCTGTTCAACACGCGTTGGCCTGACCAAGTCCCGGCATGTGGCGTCGTTCATCAGCCAGCAAAGAGTTGCTGATCTGCATGGCGATCTTGCTGCTGGAAGTCGCGGTCGTGAAGCGAGCCAGGTTCGCGGGGCCGTCGTCTTCGGCCCGTTCTGGTGATGTCTCGTCGGTGTGCGTGATTCCGGTAGCGTGGACCCGAGCAGCCATCGGCATCCCTCGCATGATCCGGTACCAACTGGCACAAACGAGTTGCGGTTCGCACCCCAGTTTGCTCAGACACCCCCGCTACCATCGCTCCAGATGACCAAAGTCCGAGCGATCGATCTGTTCTGCGGTGCAGGCGGAAGCAGTTGGGGGGCCCGCAATGCCGGAGCCACCATCGTCGCGGGGTTCGATCGCTGGTCCCTGGCGGTCGACACCTACAGGCACAACTTCCCAGATGCCAAGGCGATCCTTGCGGACGTTGAAACCATCGAACCAAGCTCCATCGTGGGCTCCCTCGGTCGTGTAGACCTGATGCTCGCGTCGCCCGAATGCACGAACCACGGGCCAGCCAAGGGGGCGAGGGAGCGCTGCGAGAAGAGCCGCGGCACCGCGCTGCAGGTTGTCAGATTCGCCGAAGCGCTCGAACCGCGGTGGATCGTCATCGAGAACGTCACGGCCATGCGGCGATGGGAGCGCTACCCCGAACTCATCGCGGCCCTGACGAAGCTTGGCTACCACCACTCGAACACGCACTCAACTCCACCGACTTCGGGGTTCCGCAGCGCCGCCGCAGGCTGTTCATCCTCTGTGACCGCGAAGGAGCGCCACGCTTCGCCGCTCCGAAGGAGTGCAGGAGCGGACCGCCCAGGAGGTGGTCAGCATGGACGCCCCTCACCGATGGGTCCCCTCCACACCGAGCGACGAGCACCGAGGACCCTGGAAAGGGCGCGGACCGCGATGGCCGAAGTGGGCTCGATCCCTTCTTGGTCGTCTACTACGGCAGCGATCATGCTGGCGGATGGCAAAGGCTCGACAGCCCGCTGCGCACCATCACCACCCTGGACCGATTCGCCATCGTCAGGTCGGCACCCGAGGGTCCTGAGATGCGCATGCTCCAGGTCTCCGAACTGAAGAAGGCCATGGGCATGCCCAAGAGCTTCCTGACTCCTTGCGGAACCCGGCGCGAGCAGATCATGATGATCGGCAATGGCGTGTGCCCGCCGGTGATGGAGCACTTGGTCCGGAACCTGACCAAGTGAACGGATGAGACGAATTCCCACAGACTCGGATGTGTTCAGCCCTTCCAAGCGAAGCTGGGTGATGTCTCGTATCCGCAGCGAGTCCGACTTGGAGCGTGAATTCCGCAGCCATTGCTGGCGGGCTGGACTCCGAGGATGGCGCGTGCACCGGAAGGTCCTGGGCGTCAGAGGCGATCTGGTCTTCGGGAGGGCACGCGTTGTCGTGTTCCTGGACGGGTGCTTCTGGCACGGGTGCCCCCGCTGCTACCAGCGCCCTCGGGCCAACGCAGCGTTCTGGAGGAGGAAGCTGGTCGTCAACCAGACTCGCGACCGCCGGCAATCCGCTCGACTGCGGGCCGCGGGCTGGGAAGTGATCCGGATCTGGGAGTGCGACCTGTTGCGCCGCTCAGCCGGCGGCATTCGCACCGTGACCATTGCGGTGAGGTCCAAGCGTCGAGCCGGATAACCGTCGAACCACCCAGGGAAGAAGGGGAATGGCAATGTGGAAGTTCAGGCAGATGAGCCGGTCGGAACAGAACCGCGACCCGACCGAGGCGGAGTTCTTTCGAAGAGAAGACGCAATCGCCTCTTTGGTTCGGGAGTCGATTCAGAACTCTCTCGACGCGACAGACCACTCAGGCCCTGTGCGAGTCCGATACTTCATCTCGGGTCGCGGGGGGCCATTGCTATCAACCGCGCCGGCAAGTGGATCGCAGATTTGGCGCCCCACCTTCGCACCGTGTACCCGGAGCGTGAGGCACTCTTAAGCCAACCGATGCCCTTCCTCACCGTCGAGGACTTTGGAACCCACGGCCTTCGAGGAAGTCATTTGTTCGCCCACAAAGGCGAGATGGGGCCGGAAGATCAGAATGCCGAGCAGAGCTTCTTTTACTTCTGGCGCAACGTAGGGATCACGGGGAAAGTGTCCGCAGAGCGCGGGAGCTGGGGTCTTGGCAAGGCGGTTTACGCGTCGTCGTCCGACATCTGCGCCGTGTTCGGCCTCACGCACCGTGCCGCCAAGCCATCCGCCTTGCTCATGGGGCAGTGCGTGCTGAAGGTGCACCAGCGTGAGCAAGGAAAAGAGTCCATCCGCCACGACGCCTACGGGTTTTTTGGCCGATTTGACCAACACGCCAAGGACCCCGACTTCGCCGTGCCTCTGGAGGGCGATGACGTGCGGAAGCAGTTCAGCACCGACTTCGTACTTGAGAGGGTGCTACAGAACGGGCTTTCGATCGTGATCCCGCATCCAGCAGAGGACCTATGCCCGCCAGATGAAGCCCCGCTCGTCACCGTCCAGAAATACATGCGACAAGTCGTCGAGCAGTACTTCTATCCCATTCTCAAGGATGACTTGGCCGTCGATGTTGCCACGCCCTCGCTCTCCTGTCGCGTTGACAAGGCAAACCTGCTGGACGTCGTCGCGGAGCTATGGCCGGGGGCTGACACGGCGCCTCACGTCAACTACCTTGGCTTGGCAAAGCGCGCCCTGGAACAACCACCCCTCATCGTCTTGACGCGCGATGACGATCTCTCTGCCGACTGGGGCAGAGTGCACATGTCGCCGGAGGACTTGGCAGCCGCCCGAGCCAGCTTCACCAGGCAAGAACCCGTCGGTTTCAAAGTCCCGGTTCTGGTCCGGCAGAGGGGTGAAGCTCGGAGCCTGTCGCACTTCCTGGTGTTCCTTCGGGAGGACCCAAGCACCAAGTCCGGCACCGTTCGCTTCGTGCGCGACGGCCTCACCCTGTCGGAGATTGAGGGACGCACGGGATCGAACGTCATCGGGCTCGTCCTCGTTGAAGACCCGCCCATCCTAAAGCTGGTTCGAGATGCCGAGAATCCCGCGCACACCAAGTGGCTGGTCCGCTCAGAGAGGTTGAAGAAGAACTACACCGGAGGTTCCGAGAGGATTCGCTTCGTGGAAGCCGCACCTCGCGCGTTGCTCAAGATGATCCTCGGCGCTGGCGAAGATCGAGACAGGAATCTGCTGGCCGAGTTCTTCCCTGATGTGGATCCGCTGGCCGACCATCCAGGAACCGGCCCAGCTCCCAAAACGAAGAAGCCAGCCGCCCCAACGGACAGGCCCCGGTTCCGAAGATTCCCAAGGTTCCACAGATGATCCGCCTCACCAAGACGGCCGGCGGCTTCCTTGCCGTTCGCGTGCCTGACACCGCGCTGACGAAGAAGCGACTGAAGGTCCGCGTTGCCTTCGCATGCATTTCCGGCAACCCGTTTCGCCTTTACGAACCCTTCGACTTCGTTTTGAACCAAGCACCAATTCAGGTAACAGTTGCCGGAGGATCGATCGAGAGCCTGAACGAGAACGAGGTGGTCGCTATTATCGCGGACGACTCGTTTCGGTTGGCTGTCACTGGATTCGCGGCTACACGCGACCTCGAAGTCAAGCACTCTCGTGGCTTGATGAGGAGGAGAGACGTGAGGCGATTTAACTATACTGGGCGTCGCAAGATCAGTCGTGACGATGTCCGGGTTTCACTGCACAGCCCGCAGCTGGGTGACTTCTTCTTCTCTGTGGCGCTCGATCTGGCTGGCCTGCTGAGCGACAAGACTGTTCCGCCTCAGTCTCCCGTAGTCATCGAGGCATACGGAGGCACGAAGTTCGAGCGCTTCGCTTTCGGTACTCTTGCCGCGATAGACAGCGCGGGACGACGCAAGCTGGAAATGTTTACCCCCGACGAGAGAGTCATGTTCCGGCTGAAGGTGGTCGACAGCCGTGGCGACTCCGGGATGATCCTTGCGATGGCCGACAAGATTCAGCCAGCAAGTACCGAACCTCTGAACCACAGCTCGCTCCTGCACGTCTGCGTCAGACCCCTAGACGGCGTGGTCTTCAAGGTTGAAATCGATGATGACGACTTTCCGACGCTCGTCCTCAACTCATGCCTGGATGGAGCGTGTGCTGAAGGCATCA
>JADJQU010000032.1 GCA_016712565.1 Planctomycetota bacterium
GGAGCTCGAAGTCGTCGCCCGCGACTCCGCGGGCAATTCGACCACCGTCTCGCTGACGGTGCACGCGTCGAATGCCGTGTCCGAGGCGACGATCACGTCGCCGGCGGACGGGGCGGTCGTGCGCTGCATGATCCAAGTCAAGGCCAACGTCAACGTGCCCAACCTGGCCAGCGTCGAGTTCGTGATCGGCGGCGTCGGCCTGCCGTACTTCACTGCTCCGCCGTACGAGCTCAACTACGACACGCGCAACCGGCTCGATGGCGAGCTGCCGATCCTGCTGCGGGCCACTGATCTCTACGGGAACGTCACCACGGGTTCGATCACGGTCGTTGTGGACAACCTCGAGGTCAAGATCACACCCGAGACCCTGGAATTGAAGTCGAAGGGCGGTGACAAGGTCCGTGACCGCGAAGGTCGAGGGCAGAGCGCGCACCTCCTGTGGCTGGCCCAGCCCGAGCAGATCACGCTGTGCGTGCCTGGCGGTTCGCCGATCCCGGCGACGCTCGTTCACGGCCAACACCTGGGTTGGCGTTGCTTCTTCGAGCATCACTCCTGGCACCGAGGTCGCCGGCATGGGCACGAGCACGGTTGCCACGGCAGCGAGCCGCTCGGTGATGCTGGATTCAATCGCCAACTCCTGATCGGGGCTTTGCGCGGGGCCGGCCTGACGAACGGCAAGGTCGAGATGACCATCAAGGTGACCCAGGGCGGCCAGACCTTCGTGATCGGCTCGGACACGATCCGGGTGAAGAGCCACTGATGGCGATCCGGGGCAAGACTCTCGGTCTGGCGGTGGCGACCCTGGTGGGTTGCGTCGGCCTGTGGCTGGGGCGCCCGTTCGCCGCCGACGGGAGCCTGGGACCCCGTCGGCGGCGGCTACCCGCCGGCGGGGCGGTGTCCACGGCCCATGCCGACGCCGGACTGGAGCGCCCCGTCGGCCTCGCCGGCCTGCGGGCGACGACGCCGAAGCAGGTGCGCGAAGTTCTGGGTTTCACCAGGGCGGGACGCTGGTGGAGGCGGCGCTGGGGGCCGAAGATCCCCTGGTTGCCGGATGTGCCGTCCGGGCGCTCGGGCGCCTGGGGGTGTTCACATCGGACGCGCGGCTGCTCGCCCTGACCGCCGATCCGCGGCCGCGGATTCGGCAGGACGCGGTGATCGCCTGCGGTCTGGACGGCGACCCGGCGGCCGTTCCCCACCTCCAGCAGGTGCTCGCGGAGAGTGATGCGTCGCTGCGCCCGCTGGTGCTGCAAGCCCTGGGCAAGATCGGCGGCCCGGCTGCGGAGGAGATCCTCCATCGAGTCGCGTCGGATCCAGGCTGCACGGAGATCGACCGGGTCTTCGCCGTTGTCCGGACCGGCCCCGGGGCCGTCGCGGGAACGGCGATCGGGGACTGAAGCAGCGCGGCCTTCCGCCGCACCCCCCCTGGACCCGTGGACCCGCGCAAGGTCCCGCCGTGCCCCGCGTCTCCCGCACGGCACGATCGGGGATTGCCGACCATTGGGGCTCGGGCGCCGCGTGCGGATGGAATCGGCGCGGCAGGGCTTGGCTGAAGCGGCAGCGCCGGCCGGTTGTGCAGTTCGACCCGTGGGGCGGGTCCTGGGGGCCCTCCGCGAGCATCGAGGCCGGATCAAGTCCCGTGCAACTCTTCGCAAGGACGACTGCCCGTCCCGCCGTCACGGTGACGCGAGCGTCTCGGACGCAAGACCGAGCTCCGTGATCCTGCCGACAACTCTCGATCAAGCTCCTGGTGGTTTACCTGAGGAACATCGGGTCCTCATCGACCGAGGTGAACGTGCCCCGGCTGCGGCCAGCTTCCGCGTTGGAGGCGCACCGTCGGCCATCCCCCCAGGAGAACTTCATGCAACTCGTCCGCTCACTCGCTCAGTCCAAGGTGGCGATCGCCGTCCTGGCGCTCAGCACCCGGCCTCCTCTTGGCCTCCGCGGTCCACGGGCCTCCGGGTTCATCACTTCGATCCCAGCCCCTACGCCGTCCCGCTCGTGTCGAGCTATGAGACCGTGCCGTTGCTCGCGTGGCCGACCGCGTTCCGCGCACCGGACATCCCGCGAGGAGTACCAGATGATCGAGCATCCCCGACGGACTCGGCGCCCATCGCAACCTCGACGGCACGGTGACCGTGTACATGAGCCACGAGCTCACTCAACACCACGATGTCGGCTCCCGAATCTCGGGTCCTCGCAACCGCGGCGCGTTCGTCTCGAAGATCCGGCTCGCTTCGACGGCAGCGTGCTTCTCGGCCGACCGCGCCTACGACACGGTCTACCTCGAGGACACACTCGTGGGTCCCGCGGCCGACGAGACCAACACCACGCCGGGCTTCGGGCGCTTCTGCTCCGGTTCGCTGGCCGGTTGGGCCGAGGGCTTCGATCGTCCGATCTACTTCGCCAACGAGGAGAGCGGCGCGCCGACGGTCGTTTCCCTGGGAGAACGCTGGTCAGCGCAACCGGGCCTCGCACGGTAATCCTCGGCATGGAAGACGGCCCGTCGAGCCAAACCCCGCGGCGGTCAACAGCCAGCTCTACATGTACGTCGGGACCACGGACTACTCTCCCGGCGCCAGCGTGCTGGAGCGCAACGGGCTCGTCGGCGGAACGCTGTACGTGTTCCGCTCGCTCGACTCGGCGAGGAACAGCGAAGTCGCTTTCCAAAGCGGTTCGATCTTCGGTGAATGGGTCGCGATCCCCAATGCCGGATCACTGACCGAGGCCGGCCTGGAAGCGGCCTCCGACGCGGTCGGCGCGATGATCTTCGCCCGGCCCGAGGACGGCGCCTTCAACCTGCGCAACAAGCACAACTACCTGTTCGTGACGACCGGCGGCGCGGCCGGAGCCAATGTGCTGGGCCGGGTCTACTCGCTCGATCTCAACTACGCGAACCCGGCGGGCATCGCGCGCCTCACCGTCGCCGTCAACGCCGATCAGATCGTGGCCGGGCGGCGACACGGCCCTCAGCCCGGACAACGTCGGCATCAACCTGGGCTACCTGACGGTCTGCGAGGACGGCACCGCGGATACACGCCCCGTGATGACCTCCAAGGGCCGCGACGGCTCGATCTGGCGCTTCAACCTCTCGGGCTTCTCGGGAATCAAGTCGAACTCCGCCACGAGAATCGTCGAGCTCAATCCCCCGGGTCGCGACGGCGTGGCCCGTGGGGGGCCGGCGTGTGGGAGACGAGCGGCATCATCGACGCGACGTGGCTGTTCGGCCTCGACTCGTGGCTGTTCGATGTGCAGGCCCACGGCCCGACCGCCGCGCCGGCGCCGAACACCGTCGAGGACGGCCAGCTCCTGCTCCTGCGCCGCAAGTAGTCGCCTGTTTCCCCGGCCGACCTCCGGTCAGCCGGCTGCCTTGAAGAGGGGCGGGTGGGGGATCCCCGCCCGCCCCGCTTCCATGGACAGAGGGCGCCGGTCGCGGTTCCCCGGTCGCCCGACCATCCCAGGGGGCCTGGTCGCGGACCCGCGGCGGGGGGCCAGGAGCCGGCCGGCCTGGGCAGGGGGGGTACGCCCGACAGGATTCGAACCTGAGACCTTCTGCTCCGGAGGCAGACGCTCTATCCAGCTGAGCTACGGGCGCGTGGTTCCCCTACCCGGTGACCCAGGGGGCCAGGCGGACCCCGGGGGGACCGGGGGGGCGGAGTATAGCCCAGCCCGGATCCGGGAGGACTCCCCGAGATCTTGGTTACCTGGACCATTTTCTCCGGCTAGGCATACCATAATCCCCAGCCCCGGCCTCCCCCCCGGGAAGTACTCCCGCGGCATCGGGAGTCGAACCGCACCATGAATCCACTTCGTCGAATGGACCCCACTGGAACCTCGACCGCGCACACGCGCGGAACGGTTGCGCTCGGATCCTGCGCGCTCGCTGCACTCTTCGTCCTCGGGGCCGCCACGGTCCGCGCAGTGGCCAAGGACGGGGGCGGCTCGCACCATCGCGGGGGCCATGGCTCCGAGTGCGGCCACGGTTCGGGTGCTCAACTGGACCACGATGGGGACGGACTCGCCGACCTGCTCGAGCAGGGACAGCGCTCCAATGCGGAGCAGGTGGACACGGACGGCGACGGTTACAACGACGCGGAAGAACTCGCGCGCGGCAGCCTCCCGGGCATCTACGGCTCACAGCCCGAAACGAATCCCGAGGCCGATCTCGGCGCACGCGCGTACATGCGCGACGGCAAGCTGCACGTCTCCTTCGCCGTGTGGGTCCAAAACGGCGAATTGGGCGATTTGGCGCTGGAATTGGGCCTCGGACTCGGCCAGCGCGTGGTTCCTCTCGCGTACTCCATCTACGGAAGCAGCGTGAAGATCACCACCGTCCCCACGCACGAGGACGGTCAGCTGTTGATGGTGGTCGATGCCGTGTTGCCCTACAGCCCGCTGCAGCGCCGGAGCGATGTCCGTCTTCGGCCAGCTCAAGATCGGCAACGAGGTCCTGTGCGCGGACTCGGTGGACCTGATGCTGAGGAGCGGCATCCCCACCGAACTGATCAGTTCGGCGGAAGTTTCGCCAGCCGCCATGGAGCAACTGGGCCCGGGGTTGATCTACCGGCCCCTCGGCGGCACGCAGGTTCCGGTCACTTGGACTTCCGGCGAGATCTGCTTCCAACAGCTCAGTCCCGTGGGAACCCACGGCGCGGTCGTCACCCAAGAGGTGACCAGCGCCGCCTGCATCAGCGGCTGGGACGGCCATTGCGATGCCGCCTCCTGCGGTTCCTCCGTGGGCACCACCGTGGACCTGGTCGATCCCTCGGCCCTGGTTGGGGCTGAGCCGCCCTGGCAGGTCGATTTCCCCCTGAGCTGCCCGCGCACCCCCGGCGCGATCTTCCTCCGTGTTCGAACCCCGTCCCAGGGCTCAAGAGCGGCCTCCAGGAGCGCCCAAGGCGTGGGGGGCCGCCCGTTCGGGCCTGGATCCCCACCGGTCGGAGGATTCTCCCGGAAGCCATGACCCGGGGGGAACCGGGAATCGAGGCTCGTCGTCCTAGGTGCTCCCAGGACCGTCCACTGGGGGTGCGCCCCATTGGCGCCAGACGCCCATGATCACCGATCCCGACGCCAAGCTGGTTCAGGCCTGCCAGGCCGCCCTGGCGGGGGTGGGTCAGGGGGGCCAGCTGGGGCTGGAGGGTCCCTTCCGGGACCTCTACGAACAGTACAAGGACCGCGTCTACAACGTCTGCTTCCGGATCTCGGGCAACACGGCGGACGCCCTGGACGCCAGTCAGGAGACCTTCGGGATCCTGTTCCGCAAGTTGCCGGACTTCCGATTCCAGTCGAAGTTCTCCAGCTGGGTGTACCGCATCGCGGTCAACGCCAGCATCGACCTGCGCCGACGCTCCCGCCGCCTGGCCTCCCTGGAGGGCATGGCCCAGGAGCAGTCCCAGGCAGAGGGTTGGGCCGGAAGGGTCCACGAACTCACGGATGAGCGCGCGGAGCTGCCCGTGACGGCGATGACCCGCCAGAGGTGGAGCAGCAGATCCAGGGCGCCATCGATCGCCTGTCGCCGAAGCTGCGCGCCATCACGGTGCTGCGCTACGTGGAGGCGCTCTCCTACGAGGAAATCGCCGAAGCCCTGCAGGTGTCCCTCGGCACGGTGAAGTCGCGGCTGGCGCGCGCCCACGAGTCCCTTGATCGCGAGCTGACCCCGATTCTCGACCGCTACCACGTCGGCGAGGGTGATTGGAGGCCCCGGTGAGCGCGGAACAGCCGAGCCACGGGCCCCAACCGGCCCCCGAGGCCTGTCTGGCGGCCAGGGAACTCCTGCTGGGGGACCTCGTCCTGCCGACGCGCCCGGTCATGCACTGCGAGGCCTGTGCCCAATGGTTCGAGCGTGCCCGCCGTCAGGCACTGGCGCTGGGATCTCTCGCGCGCCTTACCGTGGAGCCGCGCCTGCTCGACGGCCGTGTGGTCGCCGAGCTCAACGCCGGGGCCCGCCAGGAGCGCGCCGCCGCAACGCTGGCATTGCTCTCGCGTGCCTCGGCGCCGGAATCCCTGCGGGAAGGGGTCGCGGAGCGATTGATGCGCCTGCCGCCTCGGGCCCCGCGGGAACTGGACCAGCGGGTGGCCGTGGAGCTTTCTGACCGGACCGAGCCCCGCGTCGAGCGCGCGCTCGGCGTCCTGACGCGCCGAACGGCCCCCCTGGAGCTCGATCGCCGGGTGGCCCAGGAGTTCTTGCCGCGGCCGGGACCCGGGTGCCCGGCCCGACCGCCTCCCGTGGGCCCCTGCGGCCCGCCCGGCGGTGGCTTCCCCTGGCCGCCGGGCTGGTGCTCGCGGTGGGGGCGATCTCCCTGGCTGCCCGTGGCCGCCTGTTCCGCGGCGAGGACTACGGCTTCCAAGTCGTCCACACCGCCTCCGTCGCGGATCTGGACCCGTTCTCCCGCGGCCTGCTGGCGGGCGCTTCCGGGTGGGTCGATGCTCCGGCCTCCCCCGCTCCCAGCGCTTCCACCAGCGCTTCCAATGGGGGTCGGCGATGAGCTCAATGCTCCAGCGGGCCCGCGAATTCGTCGTCCGCGGCGCCGGCCTGGGCATTGCCCTCTGCGCGATCGGTTGGACGGCCTGCGACCAGGCCGAGTTCTCGACCCAAAACACCCAGAAGGGCGAGGAGCTCGGCGCGTCCTCCCTCTCGGGGGGAGCCCCCCCGCAGACGCTGATCCAGCGCATGACCGACGCGCGCCAGCAGCACGCGTTCCAGGGAAATCCGCCGAGTGGAACTCCACTTCGAGGAATCCGGCGAGCCCCGCACGGTGGAGCTGCGTGAGCGGGTTTCCTCCAACGGCCAGGGCAGTTCGCCCTGGAGGCCTTGGAGGTGATCCAGCCCCAGATGTCCGTCGGTCAGTACTCGGTCTTCCTGTCGCTGCAGTCCCTGCGCCAGGGCATGAACTGGCGCTATCGGGACTTCGCGATCGAGAACCTGGCCTTGTTCCAGCAGAACTATCGGTTCATCGACACCGGCGCCACGGGCGAGGTTGCCGGCTTTCCCACCCAGGAGTTCCGGGTGGAGCGGATCGATGGCTCCGGCTCGATCCACCTGCTCTCCGTGGAGACCGTCACCGGCCTCGTGCTTGCCGCACGCGAGCAGGATGCCGAGGGCCAGCTGATCAGCGCCATGGATTTCGACAGCTTCGCCCTCGCGCCCGACCTGTCCGCGGTCGCCTGGCACCAACGGATCAACGACGAGCAGCCCCTGCCCGTCGTGGGCACGCTGGCCGCGCAGATCGGCTTCGAGCCCGCTTCGCCCGCACCCTGCCCGCGGGGTTCCAGCTCGTGGAGCGCGGGCGGCTCGTGGATCCCACGGACCAGAGCACCTGGGTCAAGGCCACCTACAGCGACGGCCTGGAGTGCATCTTTTTCCTGCACGGCGGGCCGATCGTCAGCGACAACGGCATCCGGTCAGGGGTCCCCGAAATCAAGGCGGACCTGGTGGAGGTCGCCGTCGCCGCCCCCTGGGTGGTGGCCCGGGGCAACCTGCGCGGCGAGCGCGTGCTCGTCCTGGGCAAAGTCCCCGAGCAGGAGCTCCTGGGGATGCTGCGCTCCGCCATGGAGTAGCCCGAGGTGGGCGACCTCTAGCGGGGCCCCTGGCCTCTGTCGCGCCTCCCCGGGGATGTCCCCCGGGGCGGCTGGACGGCCCGGATGGGCCAGAACCGGCCGGGAAGTGGAATTTTCAGGGTTTCCGGCCTCCGGCCCACGGTGGGTAGTCTTTCCTGTTCGGTTCCCCGCGGATGTCCGCGTGACCGGACCACCCCATGACTCCGACGCCGACGGACAGCCCTTTTCCGGAGTCCTGCCTGAACTCGCCCCAGTACCGCGAGCGGTTGATGCGCAAGCTCAACACGCTGATCGCGGTGCTCGAGGTGACCGCGGCCAGGTGCGGCGTTCCATGGACGCCACCGGCGCGGACGTGGCGAAGCTCGGCCGCATCCGCAAGAACCTCCAGGACACGCTGGACGTCTGCGTTCGGGCGCGTTCGGCCCTGGAGCAGCGCGGCAAGATCAGCGGTGCCCTGGCGGACGACCTGTCGAAGGTCAGTCCGGACCTGGCCCAGTCGGCCCGGGCCCTGCACGAGGCGGGCGCCATGTCCGGACCCAGGAAGGCGGCTCGCAAACGCCCCGGCGATTGGACCTCCGCGGCCGAGGCCGCGCGGCTGGCCAGGCAGCCCAGGATTCGGGCCGCCGACGTCACCGGCTGCGACCTGGACCAGCTGGCCCGCCAGCTCCAGGGCTGACCCGACCCGGACCGCCCCGACCGGGGGCTCGCTCCGCCCTGGGGAGCCGGCGTGCGGGTCATCACGGGCGCCCCCCGGGCGTCCATGGGCCGCTCCTGGGCGAGGGACGCATGGTCGCGGGAGGGAGTATCCTCGCCGCGCGATGACCCAGTCCTTCCTGCGCCCGTGGTTCGCGCTCGTCGCGGCCTGCCTGCTCGCCCTGACCTCCTCCGCCCAGGCTCCGCTGCGGGTCTTCCTGCGCGGAGGGCCCAAGACCCACGGGCCTGGGGAACACGACCATCCGGCCTTCGTGGCCGATTGGCAGCCTGCTCGCGGCCGCGGGGCGGTGGTCGAGGGCGCCCTGCGGTTCCCCACCCGCGAGGAGCTCGAACACACCGACGTGCTCGTCCTCTATGCGGCCGAGGCCGGGTCGATTCACGGGGAGGAGCGCGCCGTTCTGGAGGCCTACCTGGCCCGCGGCGGCGGCCTGGTGGCGATCCACGACGCGGTCTGCGGCGACGATCCCCATTGGTTCAAGACCGTGGTCGGCGGCGCCTGGGAGCACGGCCACGCCAAGTGGGCCACCGGCACCACGGACCTCTACGTGCGCGACTTCGACCACCCGATCACCCGGGGCGTGGCCAACTGGCGCTTCGAGGACGAGCTCTACACCGAGCTGCACCTGGAGCCCGACGCCCATGTGCTCATGGCGGGCTTCCAGGACGTGTTCACGATCTCGCCGCAGATGTGGACGTACGAGAAGGCGAACTACCGCGCCTTCGTGGCCATCCAGGGGCACTTCAAGAAGTCCTTCGAGCACGACGCCTGGCGCACCCTGCTCCTGCGCGGCATCGCCTGGGCCGGGGAAGCGGGACGCGGACTCCCTGACGACGCCGGAGGAGCGCGCGACCCTCGCGTACCCCACGGGCGGGCCGCTGCGGCCGGAAGAGGCGCGCAAGGCGCTGGTTCTCCACGAGGGCTTCGAGGCTTCGCTGGCCGCGGCCGAGCCCTTGATCGCCAATCCGATCTCGATCGACTGGGACCCGCGCGGCCGCATGTGGGTCGCGGAGACGCCGGGCTATCCCATGAAGGAGAAGTCCAGCGGGATTCCGGCCCACGACACGATCAGCGTCCTGGAGGATTCCGACGGCGACGGGGTGATGGACCGGAAGCAGGTCTTCGCAGACAAGCTCGACCTGGTCACGACTGGCCGCGCCGGACATCCTGTTCCTGCGCGACACCGACGGCGATGGAGTGTGCGACAGGCGCGAGATCCTGTTCACGGGGTTCGGGTACGGCGACACCCACGCGGTGATGTCGAACGCGCGCTGGGGCCTGGACGGCTGGATCTACGCCACGCAGGGCTACTCCGGCGGCGGCTCGACCAATGTAAGCAATTCCGGTCCGGACGGCGAGCGCCGCTTCGGACGGATCGGCAACGGCATCTTCCGTTTCAAGGCCGACGGCAGCGCGATCGAAATCGTGTCCTCGTACGGCTCGAACACCTGGGGCTCGACTTCACGCCCGAGGGCGAGCTGTTCTTCTCCATGGCGAACGGGGCGCACCTGCGCCACGTGGTCGTGCCCGAGAAGGCGCTGGCCCGCGCGCGGCTCCCCGGTGTGGAGTCGTGGGCCGACGTGCCCGACCACGACCGCGTGGTGCCGATCATCGAGCGCCACGAGGAGGCGTACCGGCAGATCGACTTCGTCGGCGGCTTCACCGCGGCGTCGGGCTGCTGCGTGTACGACGGCGGCGCGTGGCCCGCGGAATACGAGGGACGCATCTACGTCGCGGAGCCGACCGTCAACCTGGTGCACGAGGACGTGCTGTCGCCGAAGGGCGCGACCTTCACGGCGACGAAGAGTCGCGAGCAGGAGTTTCTGGCGAGCGCGGATCTTTGGTTCCGCCCCGTGCACATGCGCGTCGGACCCGAGGGCGCCTATACGTGCTCGATTTCTACAACCAGGCTGCAGTGCACAACGACACGCGCGGCCCCCAGCACGGCCCACCAACGCCGCCTTGCGGCCCGACCGCGACCGCACCCACGGCCGGATCTGGCGCGTGCAGCATCGCGACGCGACGGACGTGGCGGGGAAATAACGGGAGCCGACGGCGCGGGGCTCGTCGCGGCGTTGAAGTCGCCGAACGGCTGGAGACGCGGGACGGCGCTGCGGTTGTTGTGCGAGGACGTTCCCCGGATGTCGCCCAGGAACTGGCGCGAGTCCTGCCGCGGCACCGGACAGCACGACGGCCTCCGTGGCGGCGCTTTGGGCGCTCGCCCGGTTGGGCAGGCTGGAAGGTGAATTCCTGGCGGCCGCGACGAGCGATCCTCGATCGACCGTCCGGCGCAATGCCTTCGACGCGGAAGCGGATACCTCCGCAGGAACGGGAGATCCCGGGCCTCGAGCCGTTGGATTTGACGCTCGCGGATCCAAGGCTTGATCTGGCGTGGATGCGTGCGGCACGCGGGCACGAATTGGCGAGAAGAGCCTCTACCTCCTCGCCAACGTAGTGGGGGGCCTCCGACGACGTCTGGGTGACGTCAGTCGCCTATTCGCTCGCGATGGCCAAGCCGGTGGAGGCGATGGCCCTGGCGATGCGGGCCAGCGCGCTCCAGGACTTCTGGGACCGTGATTCCCCGCAACTTTTCGCTGCGTTCATCGGACGAACGGGCGACGTGGAGCTGCAGGCTCGGGCGGTCGTCGCGATCGACGCGACAAAGGCCTGCCGTCGGTCGGAGAACCGCGACGCTTCGGGCCCTCGTCGAGAATCTCCGCGGGAACCAACCTCCTCGGTGGACTCCTGAACTCGAGGCAGCTCTGAGGAGTCTCGTGCGTTTCGGTGACCTGGAACTCGGCGGGCTCGCGCTCGGGCTCGTGAGCGGATGGGATCGGGACCGTCGGCTTGCGGCGGAACTCCCGGCGTTCGCGCAGCTCGGAAGAAGGCATCGCCCTCGCGGAGTACCCCGTTCGAAGCGCGCGTGACGTTCCTGGGTTCGCTCTTCCGCATTCCAGAGTATCGCGCGGGTGCGGCTAAGCAGGCCGAATCGATGCTGTCGCCCGAGCTTACGCCGCAGCACCCAGCAACTGGTGATCGACGTGCTCGGCCGCACCGACGACGGGAGCGCAGCAGGCGTGCTCGCACGGCGCTTCACGAGCCTGGCCCCAGCCCGCGCGCGAGCAGGCTTTCACGTGCCTCGTTCGGCGCGCGAAGTGGGTCGAGGTCGCTGCTCGCGGAGATCGAATTCGGCCGCATCGTCCCCAACGACCTCGGTCCGCTGCGATCTCGCAGCTTCGAAACCACGGCGACGCCTCCGTCGCCGCCCGCTGCGCGCAGTATTCGAGAAGCTCCAGGGCGCGCAGAATCTGAAGACCGAGGAACTGATCGCCAGGTGCTGCCCATCGTCGAGCAGCCGGGCGACGCCGTGCGTGGTAAGGACCTGTTCCAGCAGAACTGCGCCACGTGCCACGTATCACGGCGAGGGCGCGAAGATCCCGGGCCCGACCTCACGGGCATGGGCTCGCACGGTGCGCGGGCGCTCTTGCCGGTGATCCTCGATCCCAATGCATCGGTCAGAAGCCGCCTGGAACACGTCTGGGGAAACGACCGACGAGCGCCTGATCACCCGGCATCATCGTGCGCGACACGCCGCAGAGCGTCGTGCTGCGCTCGACAGCGGCGACACGGAGATTCCGCGTGACGAGATCGTCGCGCTGAAGTCGACCGGCCGTTCCCCATGCCAGTGGGGCTGGAATCATCGGACCCGAAGGACTGCGCGACGTGCTGGCGTACCTGACCGACGAGTTCAGCGGCTTCCGCGTGCTCGATCTGCGCGAAGCATTTCAACATATCCTCGCACAAGGGCATGTACGATCCAGACAAGGCGCCCGACCGCATGGACCTCCTGCGCAGCGGCCTGATCCGACGTCGACGGCGTGCCCCGAACTGCGCGACCCGGCCAAGAGCGAGGGCGGGCGCAATGCGCTGTCGCTTTCGCGGCGGCATGAATGAAACTGGTTCTCTCCGCACGGGATTGCCGAAGAAGGTGGCGATTCCCGTGGGCTTTTTGCCTGGAGCGCATGCACGTGCTCAGCAGCATCACCGGCCTGGGGATTTCCGATTCGCGACGACAAGCAGACCGGTACGTCCGGTGGACCTGGGTCTACGCCGACGGATCGCGCGAAGAGGTCGTGCTGCACGACAGCGTCGAGTTCGCGGACTGGATCGGCCGCGACGTGCCCCCGGGTCAAGTACGTGGAGGACCTGGTCGTCGGCCGGTTCGTGGGGTCAGATCCGCACCTTCGATCTCGCGCCAGGGCAGCGCAAGGTGGTCGCCACCGGTCGAGATCGAGAGCTACGACAACCATCTCACCCCGACCTTCTTCGGCCTGACCGCCGAGCTGGCCGGGCCGCACGCAGACCTCCGTGCGAGGTCGAGCCCCTGGACGTGCTGGTGGTGGGCGGCGGGTCGAGCCACGATTTCGCGAGCTTCTTCCGCGACGTCGATCTGGCCACGCTCGCGGCGCAGGGCATCGCCTCGGCCAGGTACACCGAAGGCACGAAGGCGAGCTCTTGTCTCACTGCCGATGCTCAAGACCCTGTGCCTGACCAACAACCAGCCGCTGGCCGAGAAGCGCTGCGCCAGGCCCGCCGATGGAAGTTCTTCGATGGGGGCGGCGGCCTGGTGCTCGTCCATCCCGCCACCTGGTTCCAACTGGAGCGACTGGCCCGAATTCAACCGCGCTGGGTCGGCGGCGGAGCGCGCAACCACGAAGCGCTTCGCCGAGTTCGAGGTGCGCGTCGTCGACCCCCGGCACGCTCTCGCGCGCGGCGTGCCAAAGGACATTCCGCATCCGGGACGGAGCTGTACGAGACGGCGCTCGATCCTCCGCGAGGACGCACGTGGTCGCCGTGGGCAAATCGCTCGCCACGGGCAAGGAATCCCGGTGCTGTGGACCGTCGGGCGGCCCAAGAGGACGCACGGCCTGCCTGACGCTGGGCCACGACGGCGCGGCCCACGGCAGTTCCGCCTACCAGACCTGTACGTCAACGCCGTGCGCGCTGGACCCTGGAGGCGCGCTAGGCATCTGCCCGAACGCTGCCTGCGCTTCATTTCCGGCGCCGACGTGGTGCGCGAGACCATGCCCCGAGGCCCCCACGAGTGGTTTCGCGGCCGGGGCTCACCGCCGCGACGAACCTGCAGCTCGTGCGCGTCACCATGCCGCCCGGCAGGAGTTCATCACCACCGCCATCCGTGTTTCGAGGAGCTGCTCTATTGCCTGGAGAGCGAGTGCGAGCAGTGGGTCGGCCGCGAGAAGCGCCTCCTGCGCCCCGGGAGGTCGTGCACGTGCCGCGCGACGAAGTCCACGGCACGTCACAAGCGTCTCCGGTGCACCGGTGAATTTCCTGGCGATCCTCTCGAGGCGAAGTTCGACGGTCCCGCCGTGATCGACACGAGCGGCGAGCCGCCGTGGAAACCTGCGCGCCTGAGGCGCAGTCCGTAACCCGCGCGAATCGTCCTGAAGAAGCAGCCCGCCCGCGTCGTGGCGCGGGGTCTGCGCGATGTGGCTGCGGCCGCCGGGCCGAGGACGAAGCGGAGTTCACGGCGCTGCGGCGCGCGAGCCAGGCCTTCCTCGCGCCCTCGGGCATCGCCGCGAGCCCCTCGCGTGCCTTCCAGCTGTTCCTGCAGCAGGGACCGGGCACCGGGCGCGAGCGCTCGCTCGTGTGCTCGAAGGCGGACGGCGAAATCCTGGGCGCCGTTTCCTGCAGGCGATCCGCGGCGAGCCCTTCCATTCGGCGGTGATCGGCTACTGGATCGGCGCGGTCCACGCACGCCAGGGCGCCATGGGCGAGGCGCTCTCGCTCGCCGTCCGCCGCGCCTTCCGCAGGCTCGGGGTCAACCGCCTGGAAGCCGACGTGCTGCCCGGGCACGGCCTCCAAGCGCCTGTTGGCGCGCGCGGGATCGTCGCGAGGGCACGGCGCGGAATTCCGTGCGCATCGACGGGCGCTTTCGCGATCACGAGCGCTGGGCGCTCCTGGCGCGAGACTTCGCGCGCGGCGTGCCACCGGCCCACCCGGGCTCAGCGGCCCCAGTCGCTCCAGTGGCGGAAGTCCTGGTTGACCGTGCGGTGCGAGCTTAGCGATGATGGGCGGCACGCGCTGAACTGCGTGGCGGCGATGCGGCCGACGATCTTCCGCACGAACTCGCTCCCGAATCCGGCGCGCACCAGGTCTTCCTCGCTGTAGCGCTCGTCCACCAGCAGGCCCGCAGGAGCCGATCCGCCATCTCGTAGGTGAACCGAGCTCCCCTTCGTCGGTCTGGCCGCGAACAGATCCGCCGGAGGGGGCGCTTCTCGATCGAAAGGGGGCGAAGGAACGCCGAGGTGCCGCGCCAACTGGTAGATCTCTGGTTCTTGCTAGGTCGCCGATGGGATTGAGCGCGCGCTGGCGCTGTCGCCAAACTGCGTGGTGTAGCCCAGCAAGGAGCTCCGTCTTGTTGCTCGTGCGGACCAGGGCCTTTCTCCGCCGCCGCGTGGTCGTAAGAAACACGATCATCCGGCAACGCGCCAGCACGTTGCCGCGCCGCAGCCGATCGGCGGCGGGGACATACGCCAGGTAGCCGTCCGCCATGGCGCTGATGTCCCCACGCGCGCGTGGGGATGCGGATCGACTCGCACAGGAGCCTTCCGTGGGCCTCGCTCTCCGGGTTCGATTCGCGGTAGGGGATCAGCACGCCCAGCACGTTCTTCACTCCCCAGGGCCCGCGCAGCCAGGGCCGCGACGACCGCCAGTCGATGCCCCCGAAACGCCCAGCACCGCCCGCGAGAATCCCGCGCTGGAGATTTCCTCGCGCAGGAAGTGCACAGGAGCTGCTCGACCAGCCCGACGTCGATCGAAAGGTCAGCGCGGGCTTCTTCTCGCCACTGAGTCCATCAGTTCTGCGTGCGGAAGCGCACCAGGCTCTGTTCAGGAGCCAGGGCTTCGCGTCGCGCCGCAGGGCAACGTCATCAGCCGGGCCCGTTCCACGTCGCTGCGAGAGGAGATCGACGTCCAGGCGACCAGGTCTCGATCCGCCCAGCTGGGCCTTCCACGCGGCTAGCGAAGGGATCGACCACGCGCGATCCACCGGAGAAAAAGATCCCGTCCTCCCAGCCGACGCGGGAGGTCACCGACCAAGCTGCGTGGTCAGCGCCCGGTCCGTGCGCAGGATCAGGTGCCAGGAGCGCGTCGAGCCGAGGCCCTCCGCACCCGCCTCGACCCCGCGCGCGGGCGAGGCCGCGGCGACCAGCAGGGCGTCGGCGTCGTCGAGGAAGTGGCTGTATGCGCTCGGCGTGTGCCAGGCGTCCTCGCACACGAGCGGCCCGAAGCGCCCGTGCTTGCTCTCGAACGTGCGGAAGCCCTCGCCTGGCGCGAAGTCGCGGCTCGTCGCGAACAGGCCGTAGTTCACGAGGTGCACCTTGCGGTGCACGCCGAGCACGCGCCCGTCCTCCAGGAAAGCGATCGAGTTGCAGATGCGCCCGTCGCGGCGCGCTCGGCGAAGCCGAAGGCGATCGAGGTCCGGCGCGAGCGCTCGACCAGCGGTGCAGCAGGGCGTCGTCCGGGCGCAGGGCGACCTCCTCGACCAGGTCCTTGACGAAGTAGCCGGTCAGGAAGGCTCGGGAAAGAGCACCATCGGCGCTCCGGCCCCCTTGGCCACCTCGTCCACGCGCGCGAGGTGCTCCTGGAGGTTCGCGGCGAGGTCCCCGAGCTTCGGGTTGGTCTGGGCGACGACGAGCCGGCAATCCATCGCGGCATTGTAGGGCGCGGGTGCGCGGGTCGGACCTGGCTCGATCGTCGCGTGGCTCCTCGGCGCCCCGGAGGGGCCGAGGAAATGTCGGGTCCGGGGTTACCTCGGGCGTGCCAGCGCGGTCAGAGGACCGGCGTGGCGGGCCGCGGCGGGCGAACTCCCGCCCGACCTGCGCAGCAGCACCTCGAAGGCGAAGCGGCGATGCACCGGGAGAACGGGCGATGATCCAGAGGGCGGCGGCGAGGTTCGAGGCGATCGGGGCCGGGCGTGGGCTCGACGGGTGGCGCGCTCGTCTGGCCGACGTGCTGCGACGGGATCCGCTGGCGAGCCGCGATCCGCGTGCGGGTGAGCGAGCCTCGCTGGCGCGTCTGGCGGACAGGGCCGGTGCGCGAGCCGAGCCGTCGACGAGGCCTATCTCCTCGTGCACGCCGACGGACTCGTGTTCCTGGTGCTCTCGGCAGCCGCCTTCCACGACGAGGCCTTCGAGGAGGCGCTCTCGGCCCTCGACGTCGAGCTCGCCTGCGACGGCGAGGTGCGCTTCCGCGTCGACGTGATCGCCCTGCCCCGCGGAGCGCGGCCAGAGGAGGTCCTGCGCACTCCGCTGGTCACGATCCGCATCGACGCCGGCCGGCCCGCGCGGCCGGCGTGAGCGGCCTCACTCGCCGCCCTTGCGGCGCCTGACCCCGCCCGCAGCGTGGAACTCGAGGTCGCGCATCCTAGCTGCGCAGCTCTGGTTGGCCCAGGCGCGCGTGCTCCTGGCGTGCAGGTCGGGCGGAGTCTGCAGGAGGAAGGCGCGCCGGTCCGCGCGCGCCACTCCTCGAAGCCGCCGCCCTCGAGCCGAGGCGACGGGTCCTGCGGCTCCTTGGCCACGATGTCGTCCGGTTCAGTTGTAGAGACCGCCCGTGTTGATCACGGGCTGCGGGGAGGAGTTGCCACACAGGACCACCCAGCAGGTTCCCCACCAGGGTCGCCTTGCGCTCGTCGTCGAGGTGCACCGGACGTTGTGCTTGCCGAGGTCGGTCAGGGGCCTGCTCGACGATCAGACGCCCCTCGACGATCTTCTGCCCCGTCCGCGCCGGCTCACGGCCGCGGAGGCGGCGGGTTGGCACGGGCGCGGGGGAAGAGTCGGCGCGTGTGGGCGACCTGGAGCGGGCGGCCCACGCGCAGGCCCACCTCCCTGGAGCACGTGGACGCCTACGAGCGCACGGCCGCGGGCTACCGCAGGATCCCCGCCGCCGAGGGCCGCCACCTGGTGGGGCCGAACCGCGCTCCGTGCCCACGGAGCCACCCGCCCGCTGAAGGTCCGCATTCTCTGACGCCCGCGGGCACGGACGCCTCGCACCCTGGGGGTGGTCCGCACTTGCCGGCCCGGCGCAAGCACGCCGGTCGGGCCCTGGCGGGCGCCACCTCGCGGTTCCCGTGACCTTGGTGATCGACGGTGGTCACCTTTCCCGTCCAGTTCGTGGTCGGGATGCGCAGCTCGGCGAGGGCTTGGGTCGCCTGTTTGCGGATCTGCGGGCGTTGTCCTCTCTCTCCCCGGCCTGTCCCGTGGGCAGATACTACCCCTGCCGGCGGAGCACCTGCCCGCCATGCACGCCGTGGCCCCCGCGAGTCCGGCGCTCCTGGTGTCTCGCCAGGCTATGCCGTCCTGAATCGAGCGATACCGCCCCGCATGGGCTGGGGATGGACATCCCGGGACCCCCCCAAAACGGCCCGGTAGCCCTCGCCAAGGCCGTTTCCAGGCCAGCGCAAGTCGAGCGATGTAAGTGAAGCCCTCTCAGAAACGACTTATATCGACATCACCAGCGATGCGGGCAGTCTCAACCAGGCCCGACTTGCCGCCGCTTGCCCACCTGGCTTCCCAAGAAGGCGACCGCCTCCCCGGACCAGCCCATCGCGGTCCGCCTCGGACGCCTGGCCCGCATAGGAGAGGATCATCCGATGCCGCAGGCAGGAGCGCGGCCAGGTCCACGTCCTCGCGCGTCGCGTGGAGGCGGCCCCTGGGTGAGGGCGCGGGCCTTCGCCAGGGCGAGGAGGGCGATCCCCCCCGGGGCCCAAGGGGCCTACGGACGCACGCCGCTGGACCAGGGCGGGAGCCAAGCCCCTCCCTCGGCGACGTGGCCAAGACCACCCGGGCGGCGCGACGGACGCATGTCGGCGGCCAGGCCCGTTGGGTGAGGAGCGCCAGCGCAGCAGGTCGGCGCGGGTCGCGATCGGTTTCCTTGGCGCCTGGGGAGTCGGGCGCGGCCTTCCGGCGGCGGTGAGCACGCCGGTCGCTCCACGCCAGGTCCGGCTCCGGGCACGCGATCTGGAACTGGAAACCGATCGAGCTGGGCCTCGGCAGGGGATAGGTGCCCTCCAATCTCAATCGGGTTCTCGGTGGCCACCAGCAGGAACCCGGATCCGGGAGCACTTGCGGGTCTCGCCGAAACTTGTCACCTGCCGCTCGGCCATCGCCTCCAGGAGGGCCGACTGGGTGCTGGCCGGGCGGTTGATCTCGTCCGCCAGCACCACGTGGGCGAAGATGGGCCCCGGCTCGAAGCGAAAGCGGCGCTTGCCGGCCTCGTCCCCGTTCAGGATCCGCCCGCCGAGGACGTCCCCCGGCACTCAGGTCCGGCGTGAACTGGACCCGGAGAAGGACAGGTCCAGGGCGGCCGCGAAGGCCTTCACCAGGGTCGTTTTCTAAGCCCGGGCACCCCTCGATCAGGGCGCGGCCGCCGGCCAGGGCGCAGAGGATCAGCTGCTCGACTGACTTCCTCGTTCCCCAGGTAGCGGGCGCCGATGGCCGCGCGCCAGCGTCCCGACGCCGGCTCACGAGCCCGGCCAGATCGCGCTCGACGGCTTCGGGCGTCTCCACTGCGGCGTCCGGGTTTACGTGCGGCTGACTTTCGATCCATGGGATGACTTCTCGCAGGGCGCCGATCCGCGGGTGGGGCAGATCCCGGGCCCGGTGGCGGTCGTGGGGTCGAACAACAGGGTGCGGATCCCGCAGGCGCTCGCCCCGCATGCCTGCACGGGCCCGTTGCCCACGTGCAACGCCTGGGCTGCGGGGACGTTCCAACCGCGCCAGGGCGCGCCTGAAAATCTCGGACCGGGCTTCTCGACCCCTTCCAGGCGGAAATCAGGCGGGTGGAGAGGTTGCCGGGAGCCCCCAGGCCGCCCGGGGGACCCCCTCCATGGCGGGCTCGGTTGGAGACCAGGGCCATGGGAGAGCCCCGCGCGGAGGCCTGCTCCAGAGCAGGGCGGCGCGGGAGCAGACGGAACGAACGCGGGTCGGCGAAGGCGAACAGCTCCGCCGCAGGGCGGGGACCCGCCCGGGGAGGCCCAGCTGGCCCGCGAAGATGTGGTCGATGAAACGCTCGAACCAGGGCAGGGAGTAGCGAAAGTGCCCGTCCAGGACCCTGGGGAGGAGCGGCGTGGGCCCTGCCCATGCACTCCTTCATGCGGGCGGGGGGACATCTCCGGGGCCCCGGGCCCGGGCGTGTCGGCGAGATCACCTCCCGCGCGGGTTCCTCCGCGAGCAACGTCCCGCCAGCGTCCAGCACGGGCCCCGGATCGGCATCGACACAGGGTACCGGTCAGGCCCGGGAACGTGCCTCCCCTGGCTCTGCGGCTCCCCTCCATGGCCCAGAAGTCCATCCGCCCTGGCGGACATGCCGGCCGGCCACCCCGAATCGGCCCTGGCGCGGTCATCAGGGGCGGTCCGAGGGGGAGGCGGAGGACTCGCGGCGGTGGGCGGCAGTCTCCATGGGGTCCGGAGGCCGGGCCCGAGCGTAGAATCGGCGGCCGGCCGCGTCCGGGAGACTCCCAGGAATCCTCCCGCACCGAGCGTCGATCCAGAGCCGTGCGTTCAGAGGTCGAATCCCGAACTTCCCGCGCAGGGCCGAACTGGCCCTGTCGGCCCGGGGCGCCGGCTCGCGGGGGCCGTGTTCTCGGCCTGGTGCTCCTGGGGCCTCCCCTGGGCGGGTGCGCGACGCCTCTGGGGAAGCGCGAGGCCAGCGACTCCGAGGCGGAATTGGCCGGCGCCCGTCCGGCCTCGGCAGGCGAGTGGCGCGAGGCGGCCGGGCCGGTGGGCCGAGATACCGCACCGCGGCGACTGAGCGCTCGCGGGAGGCCTGCATAGGGCTGTCCCGCGCCACGCTGGAACTGGGGATGCCGCGGGCGCCCAGCGCTCGCCGACCTCGGCCTGCGGACGTTCCCACGGGACGCCGATCCTTTAGTGTGCCGGGCCGAGAAGGCGCGCTCGTCGCCCAGGGCTTCCGCACTCGGCGGAAACGGCCTTCGAGGGGCTGCCCTGGCCGCCGCCCCCGAGCGCCCTGCGATCGCGCGCTTGGATCTGGCGCGGCTCTCAGCAATGACCTGGGACGATCCGAGGCCGCGTTGGCGGTCCTGGAGCCGCGCACGGCACCGACGGGACCGGGCCCGGGCCCCTGGCCAAGGATCCCCGGGCCGCCCGCATCGTCGCGGACGCGCAGCTGCCAGGCTGGGCGGATCCGCGACGCCTTGCGACAGCTACGCCCGCGCGTCCGAACTGGCGGCTCCCAGCTCCGGGGACCTGGTCCACGCCGCTTCCCATGGCCGAGGCGGAGCACGTGCGGGCCGGTTGCCGCGCGCGGCCTTCCTGGCCGGCGGGTGGCTGCAGCGGGCCGCGGCCTTGGACCCCAATGCACACGCGCCCACCCACCTCCGTGGGGTGCTCGCCCAGGGCGCGAGCCTGCGGTCGCGGCCGCGCACTCAGCGCCGCGCCGTCGAGACCGATCCAAGCCCGGACCTCGATGCGCTGACCGCCCTGGCGAAGCCGCAGGGCGGCACGGGGAGATCCAGGACTCGATCGCCATGGCCGAGCGCGCCCTGGCGCTGGAGACGGACCCGGCAAAACGGACCGAACTGGAGCGGCTCGCGAAACCCGAGCCTGTTCCGGAAGCGCCGCCGGTCGAGTCGTCGCCGCAGTCCGGCGGAGCGCCGGTTCGCGACCCCTGAACCGTCAGGTCACCAGCTTGGCGACCAGTTCGTCGAGCTTCTCGGTCAGCTCGCGGGCGAAATTCCTCGCCGAAGTCCATCTCCAGGACGTCGAACTTTCCGGAAACGTGGAGCGCCCGGTGCTGCGGCTGAAGGGATCCCGTACTCCCACTTGTTCCCGTCCGAGGCGTGGATGATCACCTCGACCTGATCGTCGCCAACCACGGGAGCGACCGAGTACTTGACGACTTCGTAGTTGGCCATCGCGGCGCCGATTCTAGCGGACCCCGGCCGAGCGGTAACCGTCGTCGCTGAACTACCATTCCCCTTACGAAACTCCTCACCCCCGTCCGGAGCGCGAGGGCTATCTCCTGCGCTACGAGGCCGGGCCGGCGCTGCTGCGCGCGGCCTGGAATTCCGTTCCGCGCGAGGCGCGGCAGTGGCGACCCGCGCCCGGCTAAGTGGACGGCCCACGAGGTGCTGGTGCACTGCGCCGACAGCGAGGCCTACGGGCACGCGCATCCGGCTGATGCTCTCGCCGATCCCGGGCCGGTGATCATCGGCTACGACGAGAACGCCTGGGCCAAGGTCTTCGACTTCACCACGGCCACGATTCCGAACTCGCAGTGCTGCGCACCATCGACGCCGTGCGCGTCAGCTGTAGCCTGACTGCGCAGGCTTTCGGACTCGCTTCGGCAAGCTGGGCACGCACACCCAGGCGGCGCATGCCAGGACGCGGACTGGTTTCGCATCTACGCCGAACACCTCCCGAAGTGCACGCGCCAGATCGAGCGCACCGTGGCCTCGCGGGCTGGCGCGCCGCCGTGCCGAACACGTTTCAGCCCGACCTATTCGCCGGGCTGAGCGAAACCACGACAAGCCTGGCCGGCAAGGCGCGACGACGTGTTCTCCGCAGGCGACCTGCAGGTCGCCGAGGACTGCACGCGCCGGCGCAACGCAGTCCGGACGGGCTGGGCGGGGGTTGGAGCCGAAGCTCATGAATAGGGTCGTGGATAGCGCTGTCAGATCTCGAACGTGTGGGGCTTGTGCGTGTCGAAGGACTCACACGCCTCCAGCCCGCGGCGGCCAGCTCTTCCGCCATCACCCCCGCGGGCAGCTTGTGCCTGAGGCGGCCCCACCGGCAGCGGACCCGGCTTGTACCTCGAGGATCGCCAGGCGACCGCCGGGGCGCAGGACGTCGCGAGGCGCGCGAAGTAGTCCACGCGGTTCTCGATGGTGGTAGGTGTCCGCGATGAAGATCACGTCGCACGAGCCGGGCGGCAGGTGCGGCGTCGAGTGGGAAGCGAGCACCGGCACCACGTTCAGCAGGTGCTTTCACAGCAGCAGGGCCGCGCGCACCTCGTCCAGCTGGCGCGGCTCCACATCGACGGCGTGACCACGCCTTGGGGAACGGCCTGTGCGAAGCGCAGCGAACACACCGGGACCACAGCCCACGTCCGCCACGACCGCATTCCGGCGCCAGGGCGAGCCCGGCGAGCCACGCTGGGCGGGTCGAGGTCGAGCACGCG
>JADJQU010000033.1 GCA_016712565.1 Planctomycetota bacterium
GGGCCGGCGTGTGGGGGCAGGCGGCATCATCGACGCGACGTGGCTGTTCGGCCTCGACTCGTGGCTGTTCGATGTGCAGGCCCACGGCCCGACCGCCGCGCCGGCGCCGAACACCGTCGAGACGGCCATCACCTCCGCCGCGCAGTGATGCTTTGTTTCCCCGGCCGACCTCCGGTCAGCCGGCTGCCTTGAAGGGGCGGGTGGGGATCCCCGCCCGCCCGCTTCCATGGACGGGGCGCCGGGTCGCCGGTTCCCCAGTCGCCTGACCATCCCAGGGGGCCTGGTCGCGGACCCGCGGCGGGGGGGCCGGGGCCGGCCGGCCTGGGCAGGGGGTACGCCCGACAGGATTCGAACCTGAGACCTTCTGCTCCGGAGGCAGACAGTCTATCCAGCTGAGCGCGGGCGCGTGGTTCCCCTACCCGGTGACCCAGGGGGCCAGGCGGACCCCGGGGGACCGGGGGGCGGAGATAGCCCAGCCCGGATCCGGAAGGACTCCCGAGATCTTGGTGACCTGGACCATTTTCTCCCGGCTAGGCATACCATAATCCCCAGCCCCGGCCTCCCGGAATACTCCTGGCATCGGGAGTCGAACCGCACCATGAATCCACTTCGTCGAATGGACCCCACTGAACCCTCGACCGCGCACACGCGCGAAACGGTGTGCGTTCGGATCCTGCGCGCTCGCTGCGCACTCTTCGTCCTCGGGGCCGCCACGGTCCGGCGTGGCCAGGACGGGGGCGGCTCGCCCCATCGCGGAGGCCATGGCTCCGGAGTGCGGCCACGGTTCGGGTGTCAACTGGACCACGATGGAGACGAGACTCACCGACCTGCTCGAGCAGGGACAGCGCTCCAATGCGGAGCAGGTGGACTCGGACGGCGACGGTTGCAACGACGCGGAAGAGCCAGCGCGCGGCAGCCTCCCGGGCATCTACGGCTCACAGCCCGAAACGAATCCCGAGGCCGATCTCGGCGCGCGCGTACATGCGCGACGGCAAGCTGCACGTCTCCTTCGCCGTGTGTGGGTGCAAAGCGGCGAATTGGGCGATTTGGCCTGGAATTGGGCCTCGGACTCGGCCAGCGCGTGGTTCTCGCGCGTACTCCATCTACGGAAACAGCGTGAAGATGACCACCGTCCCCACGCACGAGGACGGTCAGCTGTTGATGGTGGTCGATGCCGTGTTGCCCCCACAGCCCGCTGCAGCGCTGCCGGAGCGATGTCCACCTTCGGCCAGCTCAAGATCGGCAACGAGGTCCTGGCGCGGACTCGTGGACCTGATGCTGAGGAGCGCATCCCCACCGAACTGTCCAGTCCCGCGGAAGTTTCGCCTGCCGCCACGGAGAAACTGGGCCCGGGGTTGATCTACCGGCCCCTCGGCGGGCACGCAGGTTCCGGTCACTGGACCCCCGGCGAGATCTGCTTCCAGCAACTCAGTCCCGTGGGAACCCACGGCGCGGTCGTCACCCAAGAGGTGACCAGCGCCGCCTGCATCAGCGGGTGGGACGGCCATTGGGTGATGCCGCCTCCTGCGGTTCCTCCGTGGGCACCACCGTGGACTGGTCGATCCTCGGCCCTGGTTGGGGGCTGAGCCGCCCTGGCAGGTCGATTTCCCCCCTGAGCTGCCCGCGCACCCCCCGGCGCGATCTTCCTCCGTGTTCCGAACCCCGTCCCAGGGCCTGAGGCGGCCTCCGGAGCGCCCAAGGCGTGGGGGCCGCCCGTTCGGGCCTGGATCCCCCCCACCGGACGGAGGGATTCTCCCGGAAGCCATGACCCGGGGGAACCGGGAATCGTGGATTCGTCGTCCTAGGTGCCTCCCAGGACCGTCCACTGGGGTGCGTCCATTGGCGCCAGACGCCCCGTGATCACCGATCCCGACGCCAAGCTGGTTCAGGCCTGCCAGCCACCTGCCGGGGGGGTGGGGCGGGGGCCAGCTGGGGCTGGAGGTCCCTTCCGGGACCCGTACGAACAGTACAAGGACCGCGTCTACAACGTCTGCTTCCGGATCTCCGGGCAACACGGCGGACGCCCTGGACGCCAGTCAGGAGATCTTCGGGATCCTGTTCCGCAAGCTGCCGGACTTCCGATTCCAGTCGAGCTCCAGCTGGTGTACCGCATCGCGGTCAACGCCAGCATCGACCTGCGCCGACGCTCCCGCCGCCTGGCCTCCCTGGAGGGCATGGCCCAGGAGCAGTCCCAGGCAGAGGTTGGGTCCGGAAGGCCACGAGCTCACGGATGAGCGCGCGGAGCTGCCCGTGACGGCGATGACCCGCCAGGAATGGAGCAGCAGATCCAGGGCGCCATCGATCGCCTGTCGCCGAAGCTGCGCGCCATCACGGTGCTGCGTTACGGAGGCGCTCTCTCTACGAGGAATCGCCGAAGCCCCGCAGGTGTCCTCGGCACGGTGAAGTCGAGGCTGGCGCGCGCCCATCGAGTCCCTTGATCGCGAGCTGACCCCGATTCCCGACCGCTACCACGTCGGCGAGGGTGATTGGAGGCCTCGGTGAGCGCGGAGCAGCCCGAGCCACGGGCCCCAACCGGCCCCCGAGGCCTGTCTGGCGGCCAGGGAACTCCTGCTGGGGGACCTCGTCCTGCCGACGCGCCCGGTCATGCACTGCGAGGCCTGTGCCCAATGGTTCGAGCGTGCCCGCCGTCAGGCACTGGCGCTGGGATCTCTCCGCGCCTTGCCGTGGAGCCGCGCCTGCTCGACGGCCGTGTGGTCGCCGAGCTCACGCCGGGGCCGCCGAGAGCGCGCGCCGCAACGTTGGCATTGCTCTCGCGTGCCTCGGCGCCGGAATCCCTGCGGGAAGGGGGGTCGCGGAGCGATTGATGCGCCTGCCGCCTCGGGCCCCGCGGGAACTGGACCAGCGGGTGGCCGTGGAGCTTTCTGCGACCGAGCCCGCGTCGGCGCGCTGCTCGGCGTCCTGACGCGCCGAACGGCCCCCTGGAGCTCGATCGCCGGGTGGCCCAGGGATTCTTGGCCGCGGCCCCGGGACCCGGGTGCCCGCCCGACCGCCTCCGGCGGGCCCCTGCGGCCCGCTCGGCGGTGGCTTCCCCTGGCCGCCGGGCTGGTGCTCGCGGGGGGGGGGCGATCTCCCTGGCTGCCCGTGGCCGCCTGTTCCGCGGCGAGGACCAACGGCTTCCGTCGTCCACACCCGCCTCCGTCGCGGATCTGGACCCGTTCTCCCGCGGCCTGCTGGCGGGCGCTTCCGGGTGGGTCGATGTTTCTCCGGCGCTCCCCGCTCCAGCGCTTCCACCACGCTTCCAATGGGGGTCGGCGATGAGCTCAACGCTCCAGCGGACCGCGAATTCGTCGTCCGCGGCGCCGGCCTGGGCCTCGCCCTCTGCGCGATCGGTTGGACGGCCTGCGACCAGGCCGAGTTCTCGACCAAAACACCCAGAAGGGCGAGGAGCTCGGCGCGTCCTCCCTCTCGGGGGGAGCCCCCCCGCAGACGCTGATCCAGCGCATGACCGACGCGCGCCAGCAGCACGCGTTCCAGGGAATCCGCCGAGTGGAACTCCACTTCGAGGAATCCGGCGAGCCCCGCACGGTGGAGCTGCGTGAGCGGGTTTCCTCCAACGGCCAGGGGCAGTTCGCCCTGGAGGCCTTGGAGGTGATCCAGCCCAGATGTCCGTCGGTCCGTACTCGGTCTTCCTGTCGCTGCAGTCCCTGCGCCAGGGCATGAACTGGCGCTATCGGGACTTCGCGATCGAGAACCTGGCCTTGTTCCAGCAGAACTATCGGTTCATCGACACCAGCGCCACGGGCGAGGTTGCCGGCTCCCACCCAGGAGTTCCGGGTGAAGCGGATCGATGGCTCCGGCTCGATCCACCTGCTCTCCGTGGAGACCGTCACCGGCCTCGTGCTTGCCGCACGCGAGCAGGATGCCGAGGGGCCAGCTGATCAGCGCCATGGATTTCGACAGCTTCGCCCTCGCGCCCGACCTGTCCGCGGTCGCCTGGCACCAACGGATCAACGACGAGCAGCCCCTGCCCGTCGTGGGCACGCTGGCCGCGCAGATCGGCTTCGAGCCCCGCTCGCCCCGCACCCTGCCCGCGGGGTTCCAGCTCGTGGAGCGCGGGCGGCTCGTGGATCCCACGGACCAGAGCACCTGGGTCAAGGCCACCTACAGCGACGGCCTGGAGTGCATCTTTTTCCTGCACGGCGGGCCGATCATCAGCGACAACGGCATCCGGTCAGGGGTCCCCGAAATCAAGGCGGACCTGGTGGAGGTCGCCGTCGCCGCCCCCTGGGTGGTGGCCCGGGGCAACCTGCGCGGCGAGCGCGTGCTCGTCCTGGGCAAAGTCCCCGAGCAGGAGCTCCTGGGGATGCTGCGCTCCGCCATGGAGTAGCCCGAGGTGGGCGACCTCTGTCAGGCCCCTGGCCTCTGTCGCGCCTCCCCAGGGATGTCCCAGGGCGGCTGGACCGGCCGGATGGGCCCGGAACCGGCCGGGAAGTGGAATTTTCAGGGTTTCCGGCCTCCGGCCCACGGTGGGGTAGTCTTTCCCTGTTCGGTTCCCCGCGGATGTCCGCGTGACCGGACCACCCCATGACTCCCGACGCCGACGGACAGCCCTTTTCCGAGTCCTACCTGAACTCGCCCCAGTACCGCGAGCGGTTGATGCGCAAGCTCAACACGCTGATCGCGGTGCTCGAGGTGGCCGCGGCCAAGGTGCGGCGTTCCATGGACGCCACCGGCGCGGACGTGGCGAAGCTCGGCCGCATCCGCAAGAACCTCCAGGACACGCTGGACGTCTGCGTTCGGGCGCGTTCGGCCCTGGAGCAGCGCGGCAAGATCAGCGGTGCCCTGGCGGACGACCTGTCGAAGGTCAGTCCGGACCTGGCCCAGTCGGCCCGGGCCCTGCACGAGGCGGGCGCCATGTCCGGACCCAGGAAGGCGGCTCGCAAACGCCCCGGCGATTGGACCTCCGCGGCCGAGGCCGCGCGGCTGGCCAGGCAGCCCAGGATTCGGGCCGCCGACGTCACCGGCTGCGACCTGGACCAGCTGGCCCGCCAGCTCCAGGGCTGACCCGACCCGGACCGCCCCGACCGGGGGCTCGCTCCGCCCGGGGAGCCGGCGTGCGGGCCATCACGGGCGCCCCCCGGGCGTCCATGGGCCGCTCCTGGGCGAGGGACGCACGGTCGCGCGAGGGAGTATCCTCGCCGCGCGATGACCCAGTCCTTCCTGCGCCCGTGGTTCGCGCTCGTCGCGGCCTGCCTGCTCGCCCTGACCTCCGCCCCAGGCTCCGCTGCGGGTCTTCCTGCGCGGAGGGCCCAAGACCCACGGGCCTGGGGAACACGACCATCCGGCCTTCGTGGCCGATTGGCAGCCCCTGCTCGCGGCCCGCGGGCGGTGGTCGAGGGCGCCCTGCGGTTCCCCACCCGCGAGGAGCTCGAGCGCACCGACGTGCTCGTCCTCTATGCGGCCGAGGCCGGGTCGATCCACGGGGAGGAGCGCGCCGTTCTGGAGGCCTACCTGGCCCGCGGCGGCGGCCTGGTGGCGATCCACGACGCGGTCTGCGGCGACGATCCCCATTGGTTCAAGACCGTGGTCGGCGGCGCCTGGGAGCACGGCCACGCCAAGTGGGCCACCGGCACCACGGACCTCTACGTGCGCGACTTCGACCACCCGATCACCCGGGGCGTGGCCAACTGGCGCTTCGAGGACGAGCTCTACACCGAGCTGCACCTGGAGCCCGACGCCCATGTGCTCATGGCGGGCTTCCAGGACGTGTTCACGATCTCGCCGCAGATGTGGACGTACGAGAAGGCGAACTACCGCGCCTTCGTGGCCATCCAGGGGCACTTCAAGAAGTCCTTCGAGCACGACGCCTGGCGCACCCTGCTCCTGCGCGGCATCGCCTGGGCCGGGAAGCGGGACGCGGACTCCCTGACGACGCCGGAGGAGCGCGCGACCCTCGCGTACCCCACGGGCGGACCGCTGCGGCCGGAGGAGGCGCGCAAGGCGCTGGTTCTCCACGAGGGCTTCGAGGCTTCGCTGGCCGCGGCCGAGCCCTTGATCGCCAATCCGATCTCGATCGACTGGGACCCGCGCGGCCGCCTGTGGGTCGCGGAGACGCCGGGCTATCCCATGAAGGAGAAGTTCAGCGGGATTCCGGCCCACGACACGATCAGCGTCCTGGAGGATTCCGACGGCGACGGGGTGATGGACCGGAAGCAGGTCTTCGCAGACAAGCTCGACCTGGTCACGAGCTTCGTCTTCCACCAGGACGGCGTGATCGCACTGGCCGCGCCGGACATCCTGTTCCTGCGCGACACCGACGGCGATGGAGTGTGCGACAGGCGCGAGATCCTGTTCACGGGGTTCGGGTACGGCGACACCCACGCGGTGATGTCGAACGCGCGCTGGGGCCTGGACGGCTGGATCTACGCCACGCAGGCTACTCCGGCGGCGGCTCGACCAATGCCGGAATTCCGGTCCGGACGGCGAGCGCCGCTTCGGACGGATCGGCAACGGCATCTTCCGTTTCAAGGCCGACGGCAGCGCGATCGAAATCGTGTCCTCGTACGGCTCGAACACCTGGGGGCTCGACTTCACGCCCGAGGGCGAGCTGTTCTTCTCCATGGCGAACGGGGCGCACCTGCGCCACGTGGTCGTGCCCGAGAAGGCGCGCTGGCCGCGCGCGGCTCCCCGGTGTGGAGTCGTGGGCCGACGTGCCCGACCACGACCGCGTGGTGCCGATCATCGAGCGCCACGAGGCGTACCGGCAGATCGACTTCGTCGGCGGCTTCACCGCGGCGTCGGGCTGCTGCGTGTACGACGGCGGCGCGTGGCCCGCGGAATACGAGGGACGCATCTACGTCGCGGAGCCGACCGTCAACCTGGTGCACGAGGACGTGCTGTCGCCGAAGGGCGCGACCTTCACGGCGACGAAGAGTCGCGAGCAGGAGTTTCTGGCGAGCGCGGATCTTTGGTTCCGCCCCGTGCACATGCGCGTCGGACCCGAGGGGCGCCATATACGTGCTCGATTTCTACAACCCAGGCTGCAGTGCACAACGACACGCGCGGCCCCCAGCACGGCCCCACCAACGCCGCCTTGCGGCCCGACCGCGACCGCACCCACGGCCGGATCTGGCGCGTGCAGCATCGCGACGCGACGGACGTGGCGGCGGGGGAACTAACGGGAGCCGACGGCGCGAGGCTCGTCGCGGCGTTGAAGTCGCCGAACGGCTGGAGACGCGGGACGGCGCTGCGGTTGTTGTGCGAGGGACGTTCCCCGGATGTCGCCCAGGAACTGGCGCGAGTCCTGCGCGGCACGGACAGCACGACGGCCTCCGTGGCGGCGCTTTGGGCGCTCGCCCGGTTGGGCAGGCTGGAAGGTGAATTCCTGGCGGCCGCGACGAGCGATCCTCGATCGACCGTCCGGCGCAATGCCTTCGACGCGGAAGCGGATACCTCCGCAGGAACGGAGATCCCGGGCCTCGAGCCGTTGGATTTGACGCTCGCGGATCCAAGGCTTGATCTGGCGTGGATGCGTGCGGCACGCGGGCACGAATTGAGCGAGAAGAGCCTGTACCTCCTCGCCAACGTAGTGGGGGCCTCCGACGACGTCTGGGTGACGTCAGTCGCCTATTCGCTCGCGATGGCCAAGCCGGTGGAGGCGATGGCCCTGGCGATGCGGGCCAGCGCGCTCCAGGACTTCTGGGACCGTGATTCCCCGCAACTTTTCGCTGCGTTCATCGGACGAACGGGCGACGTGGAGCTGCAGGCTCGGGCGGTCGTCGCGATCGACGCGACAAAGGCCCCTGCCGTCGGTCGGAGAACCGCGACGCTTCGGGCCCTCGTCGAGAATCTCCGCGGGAACCAACCTCCTCGGTGGACTCCTGAACTCGAGGCAGCTCTGAGGAGTCTCGTGCGTTTCGGTGACCTGGAACTCGGCGGGCTCGCGCTCGGGCTCGTGAGCGGATGGGATCGGGACCGTCGGCTCGCGGCGGAACTCCCGGCGTTCGCGCAGCGCTTGGAAGAAGGCATCGCCCTCGCGGAGTACCCGTTCGAAGCGCGCGTGACGTTCCTGGGTTCGCTCTTCCGCATTCCAGAGTATCGCGCGGGTGCGGCTGACTTGGCCGAATCGATGCTGTCGCCCGAGCTTACGCCGCAGCACCAGCAACTGGTGATCGACGTGCTCGGCCGCACCGACGACGGGAGCGCAGCAGGCGTGCTCGCACGGCGCTTCACGAGCCTGGCCCCAGCCGCGCGCGAGCAGGCTTTTACGTGCCTCGTTCGGCGCGCGAAGTGGGTCGAGCCGCTGCTCGCGGAGATCGAATTCGGCCGCATCGTCCCCAACGACCTCGGTCCGCTGCGAATCTCGCAGCTTCGAAACCACGGCGACGCCTCCGTCGCCGCCCGCGCGCGCGCAGTATTCGAGAAGCTCCAGGGCGCGCAGAATCTGAAGACCGAGGAACTGATCGCCAAGGTGCTGCCCATCGTCGAGCAGCCGGGCGACGCCGTGCGTGGTAAGGACCTGTTCCAGCAGAACTGCGCCACGTGCCACACGTATCACGGCGAGGGCGCGAAGATCGGGCCCGACCTCACGGGCATGGGCTCGCACGGTGCGCGGGCGCTCTTGCCGGTGATCCTCGATCCCAATGCATCGGTCGAAGCCGCCTACCTGGAACACGTCTGTGAAACGACCGACGAGCGCCTGATCACCGGCATCATCGTGCGCGACACGCCGCAGAGCGTCGTGCTGCGCTCGACCAGCGGCGACACGGAGATTCCGCGTGACGAGATCGTCGCGCTGAAGTCGACCGGCCGTTCCCCCATGCCAGTGGGGCTGGAGAGCATCGGACCCGAAGGACTGCGCGACGTGCTCGCGTACCTGACCGACGAGTTCAGCGGCTTCCGCGTGCTCGATCTGCGCGAGCATTTCAACATGTCCTCGCACAAGGGCATGTACGATCCGGACAAGGCGCCCGACCGCATGGACCTCCTGCGCAGCGGCGTGATCGACGTCGACGGCGTGCCCTTCGAACTGCGCGACCCGGCCAAGAGCGAGGGCGGGCGCAATGCGCTGTGCTTGCGCGGCGGCATGAATGCCGACTGGTTCTCCCGCACGGGATTGCCGAAGAAGGTGGCGATTCCCGTGGGCTTTGCCCTGGAGCGCATGCACGTGCTCGGCGGCATCGCGGCCTGGGGATTTCCGATTCGCGACGACAAGCAGCCGTGCGTCCGGTGGACCTGGGTCTACGCCGACGGATCGCGCGAAGAGGTCGTGCTGCACGACGGCGTCGAGTTCGCGGACTGGATCGGCCGGCGCGACGTGCCCGGGTCCAAGTACGTGGAGGACCTGGTCAAGCCCGGTTCGTGGGGTCAGATCCGCACCTTCGATCTCGCGCCAGGGCAGCGCAAGGTGGTCGCCGCAGTCGAGATCGAGAGCTACGACAACCATCTCTCGCCGACCTTCTTCGGCCTGACCGCCGAACTGGCCGGGGCCGTGCGCAAGACCTCCGTGCGCGAGGTCGAGCCCCTGGACGTGCTGGTGGTGGGCGGCGGGTCGAGCCACGATTTCGCGAGCTTCTTCCGCGACGTCGATCTGGCCACGCTCGCGGCGCAGGGCATCGCCTCGGCCAGGTACACCGAAGGCACGGGCGAGCTCTTGTCGCACCTGCCGATGCTCAAGACCCTGTGCCTGACCAACAACCAGCCGCTGGCCGGGGAAGCGCTGCGCCAGGCCCTGTGGAAGTTCTTCGATGGGGGCGGCGGCCTGGTGCTCGTCCATCCCGCCACCTGGTTCAACTGGAGCGACTGGCCCGAATTCAACGCGCGCTGGGTCGGCGGCGGCGCGCGCAACCACGAGCGCTTCGCCGAGTTCGAGGTGCGCGTCGTCGACCCCCAGCACGCTCTCGCGCGCGGCGTGCCCGGGACATTCCGCATCCAGGACGAGCTGTACGAGACGGCGCTCGATCCCTCCGCGAGGACGCACGTGGTCGCCGTGGGCAAGTCGCTCGCCACGGGCAAGGAATACCCGGTGCTGTGGACCGTCGAGCGGCCCAAGGGACGCACGGCCTGCCTGACGCTGGGCCACGACGGCGCGGCCCACGGCAGTGCCGCCTACCAGACCCTGTACGTCAACGCCGTGCGCTGGACCCTGGAGGCGCGCTAGGCATGTGCACCGAACGCTGCCTGCGCTTCATTTCCGGCGCCGACGTGGTGCGCGAGACCATGCCCTGGGGCCCCCACGAGTGGTTTTCGCGGCCGGGGCTCACCGCCGCGACGAACCTGCAGCTCGTGCGCGTCACCATGCCGCCCGGCAGGGCCCACGCCTTCCACCGCCATCCGTGTTTCGAAGAGCTGCTCTATTGCCTGGAGGGCGAGTGCGAGCAGTGGGTCGGCCGCGAGAAGCGCCTCCTGCGCCCCGGGGAGGTCGTGCACGTGCCGCGCGACGAAGTCCACGGCACGTACAACGTCTCCAGCACACCGGTGAAGTTCCTGGCGATCCTGTCCGAGGCGAAGTTCGACGGTCCCGCCGTGATCGACATGAGCGGCGAGCCGCCGTGGAAGAGCCTGCGCGCCTGAGGCGCGGTCCATGGCCGCGCGAATCGTCCTGAAGAAGCAGCCCGCCCGCGTCGTGGCGCGGGGTCTGCGCGTGTGGCTGCGGCCGCCGGAGCCCGAGGACGAAGCGGAGTTCACGGCGCTGCGGCGCGCGAGCCGGGCCTTCCTCGCGCCCTCGGGCATCGCCGCGAGCCCCTCGCGTGCCTTCCGGCTGTTCCTGCAGCAGGGACCGGGCACCGGGCGCGAGCGCTGGCTCGTGTGCTCGAAGGCGGACGGCGAAATCCTGGGCGCCGTTTCCCTGCAGGCGATCCGCGGCGAGCCCTTCCATTCGGCGGTGATCGGCTACTGGATCGGCGCGGTCCACGCGCGCCAGGGCTACATGGGCGAGGCGCTCTCGCTCGCCGTCCGCCGCGCCTTCCGCGGGCTCGGGGTCAACCGCCTGGAAGCCGACGTGCTGCCCGAGAACACGGCCTCCAAGCGCCTGTTGGCGCGCGCGGGATTCGTCCGCGAGGGCACGGCGCGGGAATTCGTGCGCATCGACGGGGGCTTCCGCGATCACGAGCGCTGGGCGCTCCTGGCGCGGGACTTCGCGCGCGGCGTGCGGCCCACCCGGGCTCAGCGGCCCCAGTCGCGCAAGTAGCGGAAGTCCTGGTTGACCGTGCGGTGCGAGAGCTTGGCGATGATGGGCGGCACGCGCTTGAACTGCGTGGCGGCGATGCGGCCGACGATCTTGCGCACGAACTCGCGCTCGAACCCGGCGCGCACCAGGTCTTCCTCGCTGTAGCGCTCGTCCACCAGCAGGTACAGGAGCCGATCCGCCATCTCGTAGGTGAACCCCAGCTCCCCTTCGTCGGTCTGGCCCGCGAACAGATCCGCGGAGGGGGCCTTCTCGATCAGGGGCGAAGGAACGCCGAGGTGCCGCGCCAACTGGTAGATCTGGTTCTTGTACAGGTCGCCGATGGGATTGAGCGCGCTGGCGCTGTCGCCGAACTGCGTGGTGTAGCCCAGCAGGAGTTCCGTCTTGTTGCTCGTGCCGAGGACCAGGGCCCTTTCCGCCGCCGCGTGGTCGTAGAGCACGATCATCCGGCAGCGCGCCAGCACGTTGCCGCGCCGCAGCCGATCGGCGGCGGGGACTTGCGCCAGGTAGCCGTCCGCCATGGCGCTGATGTCCACGCGCGCGTGGGGGATGCGGATCGACTCGCACAGGAGCCTTCCATGGGCCTCGCTCTCCGGGTTCGATTCGCGGTAGGGGATCAGCACGCCCAGCACGTTCTTCTCCCCCAGGGCCCGCGCGGCCAGGGCCGCGACGACCGCCGAGTCGATGCCCCCGGAAACGCCCAGCACCGCCCGCGAGAATCCCGCGCTGGAGATTTCCTCGCGCAGGAAGTGCACCAGGAGCTGCTCGACCAGCCCGACGTCAATCGAAAGGTCCGGCGCGGGCTTCTTCTCGCCTGAGTCCATCAGTTCTGCGTGCGGAAGCGCACCAGGCTCTGTTCCAGGAGCCAGGGCTTCGCGTCGCGCCGCAGCGGCGTCATCAGCCGGGCCCGTTCCATGTCGCGCGAGGAGAGATCGACGTCCAGGCGACCGGTCTCCAGTCCGCCCAGCTGGGCCTTCACGCGGCCGAAGGGATCGATCACGCGCGATCCACCGGAGAAGAAGATCCCGTCCTCCCAGCCGACGCGGTTGGTCCACACCACCCAGGTCTGCGTGGTCAGCGCCTGGGCCGTGAGCAGCGTTTGCCACACGCGCTGGGAGCTCAGCTCTCCGTCTTCCTCGGCCACTCCGCGGCCGGGCGCGCAGGAGTGCACCAGGAGGGCGTCCACGTCAGCGAGGAAGTAGGGGTAGGCGCTGGAGACGTGCCACAGGTCCTCGCAGATCAGGAAGCCGAAACGTCCCAGCTTGGAATGGAAGGCCACGAAGCGGTCGCCGGCGGCGAACTCCCGCTGCTCGTCGAACATCCCGTAGGTCACCAGGTGGACCTTGCGGTGCACGTGCACCAAGGCGCCGTCCTCGAAGAACCCGATCGAGTTGTAGAGCCGGCCCTCGGGCGAGCGCTCCACGAAGCCGGCGGCGATCGAGATCTCGCGCGAGCGCTCCGCCAGCCGCGCGAGCAGCGGCGCGTCGAGCCGCAGCGCGATCTCCGAAGTCTGGTCCTTCAGGAAATAGCCCGACAGCGAGAGTTCTGGAAACAGCACCATCCGCGATCCGGCCCGTTTGGCGGCCTCGATCTCGGCGGTGTGCAGTTCGAAATTGCGCTCCAGGTTCCCGAGGGTCGGGTTGATCTGGGCGAGGGTCACGCGGCAGTCCATGACCAACCAGTGTAGTTCAACGCAACCGTCGAGACAGCCGGGGCGACGATCCAGGCCCGCCCGGGACCCCTTCCGGCGGGTCCGGCCGGGGGGCGCACCCGGCATCGATGCGTCCCTGGCGGCGCTGTGGTATGCAGGCTCCGGGAGCGTCGACGATGAATTCCCTCTTGCGTCTGTTGGCGGGACTCTTGCTCGCCCTGTGGGGCAGTGCCTGCGCCAGCAGCTCGCTGTACCACTGGGCCGCCGATCACAGGCCGCGCGGTGAGGTGCTCGCCTTCGTCGATCGCGAGGGCGTCGGCGATGGGTTGCTGGTGCGCTTCTCGGGCGAGCCGGGGATTCCCGACGGCGTCTATTGGCTGGCTGCCGCGAGTTCCGCTGCGCAGGGCACCCCGCCTCCGGTGGCAGAGCGGCTGGGAGCGGAACAGGAACAGCGCGTGCTGGGCCGGGCCCGTCGAGGAGGCCGCACGGCGCGGCTCGACCGAATCGACTCGCCCGCGCAAGTGGACTGGGTGCTGATCGATGTCTACCGGGGGGCCCACTTGGAGGCCCCTTGGGAAACCCCCGCGGTCGCGCCCGACACCGAGCCCGTCGCAGGTTCGGGCCCGCGCTACTATCTGAGTCTGGTGCGCAAGGCCAGGAATCCCGCGGACGGGGCGCCTTGCAGCCTGGCCGCGGTGCACGTGCGCCGCGGCGTGCGCGAAGAGTACGAGGATCGCGGCGTGTTCACCCTGCCGCCCGCCCGCCGCGTGCGAGGGCGCGTGGTTCCCGCGGTCCTGGCCGCTCCTTTCGCCCTGGCTCTGGACCTCGTGCTCCTGCCGTTCGAAGTCGCGGCTTTCCTGCTCTTCACCAGCGACGTCGCAGCCTCCACGGTGGACATCGGCGGAGGCCTTGACCTGTGAAACCGACCCCATGAACCTCCCGCTTCCGTTCTTGGCGGCTTGCCTTGGGTTCCTGACGTTGCCTGCCTGCATGTGCACGGGCGCGGTCACCCGCTGGGCCTTCGATGCGCGCATGTCCGCGGAGGTGCACGGTTTCGTCGAGGGCGGAGCCCAGGCCGATGCGCTCCTGGTGGAGATGCGCCGGGCGGAGTTCCTGCCCGACGGGCTGTACGAGGTGCCCCTCGAGTCGGACTCCCCCTCCGTCGCCCTGGATCTGCCCCGTCCGCGCCGGCTCACGGCCGCGGAGGCGGCGAGTTGGCACGCGGCGCGGGGGAAGAGTCGGCGCGTGGGCGACCTGGAGCGGGCGGCCCACGCATGGCCCACCACCCTGGAGCACGTGGACGCCTTCGAGCGCACGGCCGCGGGCTACCGCAGGATCCCCGCCGCCGAGGGCCGCTACCTGGTGGGGGCCGAACCGCGCTCCGTGCCCACGGAGCCACCGCTTCCGCTAAAGGTCCGCATTCTCTGGCGCCCTGCGGAGCACGGACGCCTGCGCACCCTGGGGGTGGTCCACTTGCCGGCCCAACGCAAGCACGCCGGTCGGGCCCTGGCGGGCGCCCTCGCGGTTCCCGTGACCTTGGTGATCGACGTGGTCACCTTTCCCGTCCAGTTCGTGGTCGGGATGCGGCAGCTCGGCGAGGGCTTGGGTCGCCTGTTTGCGGATCTGCGGGCGTTGTCCCTCGTCTCCCCCGGCCTGTTCGTGGGCAGATACCTACCCCTGCCGGCGGAGCACCTGCCCGCCATGCACGCCGTGGCCCCCGCGAGTCCGGCGCTCCTGGTGCTCACGGGCTATGCCGTCCTGAATCGAGCGATACTGCCCCGCATGGCTGGGGATGGACATCCCGGGACCCCCCCAAAACGGCCCGGAGGCCCTCGCCAAGGCCGTTTCCAGGCCGCGCAAGTCGGGCGGCTGTAAGTGAAGCCGCAGAAACGACTTATATCGACATCACCAGCCATGCGGGGCAGTCTCAGTCCAGGCCTGACTTGCCGCGCTTTCCCACCTGGCTTCCCGCGAAGGCGACCGCCTCCCGGACCAGCCCATCGCGGTCCGCCTCGGACGCCTGGCCCTCGTAGGAGAGGATCATCCGATGCCGCAGGCAGGGGAGCGCGGCCAGGTCCACGTCCTCGCGCGTCGCGTGGAGGCGGCCCTGGGTGAGGGCGCGGGCCTTCGCCAGGGCGAGGAGGGCGATCCCACCCCGGGGGCTCGAGCCGTGCCGGACGGACCGCTGGACCAGGGCGGGAGCCAGCCCCTCCCTCGGCGACGTGGCCAGGACCACCCGGGCGGCGTATTCGACCACGTCGGCGGCGGCCAGGGCCCGTTGGGTGAGGGAGCGCCAGCGCAGCAGGTCGGCGCGGGTCGCGATCGGTTCCTTGGCGCCTGGGGAGTCCGGGCGCGGCCTTCCGGCGGCGGTGAGCACGCCGGTCAGCTCCGCCAGGTCCGGCTCGGGCACGCGGATCTGGACCAGGAACCGATCGAGCTGGGCCTCCGGCAGGGGATAGGTGCCCTCCATCTCAATCGGGTTCTCGGTGGCCACCAGCAGGAACGGATCCGGGAGCGCACGGGTCTCGCCGAAACTTGTCACCTGCCGCTCGGCCATCGCCTCCAGGAGGGCCGACTGGGTGCGCGGCCCGGCGCGGTTGATCTCGTCCGCCAGCACCACGTGGGCGAAGATGGGCCCCGGCTCGAAGCGAAAGCGGCGCTTGCCGGCCTCGTCCTCGTCCAGGATCCGCCCGCCGAGGACGTCCCCCGGCATCAGGTCCGGCGTGAACTGGACCCGAGCGAAGGACAGGTCCAGGGCGGCCGCGAAGGCCTTCACCAGGGTCGTTTTTCCAAGCCCGGGCACCCCCTCGATCAGGGCGTGGCCGCCGGCCAGGGCGCAGAGGATCAGCTGCTCGACGACTTCCTCGTTCCCCAGGTAGCGGGCGCCGATGGCCGCGCGCCAGCGTCCGACGCCGGCCACGAGCCCGGCCAGATCGCGCTCGACGGCTTCGGGCGTCTCCACTGCGGCGTCCGGGTTCACGGCTGACTTTCGATCCATGGGATGACTTCTCGCAGGGCGCCGATCCGCGGGTGGGGCAGATCCCGGTGGCGGTCGTGGGGGTCGAACAACAGGGTGCGGATCCCGCAGGCGCTCGCCCCCAGCACATCCTGCACGGGCTCGTTGCCCACGTGCAACGCCTGGGCCGCGGGGACGTTCAACCGCGCCAGGGCGCGCCTGAAAATCTCGGGATCGGGCTTCTCGACCCCTTCCAGGGCGGAAATCAGGCGGGTGGAGAAGTGCCGGGAGACCCCCAGGCCGTCCAGGACCCCCTCCATGGCGGGACTCCAGTTGGAGACCAGGGCCATGGGGAGGCCCCGCGCGGAGGCCTGCTCCAGGAGCAGGGCGGCGCCGGGGAGCAGGCGGAACGAACGCGGGTCGGCGAAGGCGGCGAACAGCTCCCGCCGCAGGGCGGGGACCTCGCCCGCGGGGAGGCCCAGCTGGCCCGCGAAGATGTGGTCGATGAAACGCTCGAACCAGGGCAGGGAGTAGCGAAAGTGCCCGTCCAGGACCTGGGGCAGGGCGGCGTGGGCCCTGCCCATGCACTCCTTCATGCGGGCGGGGGACACCTCGAGGCCCCGGGCCCGGGCGTGGTCGGCGTAGATCACCTCCCGCGCGGGTTCCTCCGTGAGCAACGTCCCGCCAGCGTCCAGCAACAGGGCCCGGATCGGCATCGACACAGGGTACCGGTCAGGGGCCCGGGGAACGTGCCTCCCTGGCTCTGCAGCTCCCCTCCATGGCCAGAAGTCCATCCGCCCTGGCGGACATGCCGGCCGGCCACCGAATCGGCCCTGGCGCGGTCATCAGGGACGTTCCGAGGGGGGGAGGCGGGAGGGACTCGCGGCGGTGGGCGGCAGTCTCCATGGGGTCAGGAGGCCGGGCCCGAGCGTAGAATCGGCGGCTGGCCGCGCCCCGGAGACTCCCAGGAATCCCTCCCCGCACCGAGCGTCGATCCAGAGCCGTGCGTTCAGAGGTCGAATCCCGAACTTCCCCGCGCAGGGGCCGAACTGGCCCGGTCGGCCCGGGCCGCCGGCTCGCGGGGGCCGTGTTCCTCGGCCTGGTGCTCCTGGGGGGCCTCCCCCTGGGCGGGTGCGCGACGCCCTGGGGGAAGCGCGAGCCCAACGACTCCGAGGCGGAATTGGCCGCCGCCCGTTCGGCCTCCCGGCAGGGCGAGTGGCGCGAGGCGGCCGGCCGGTGGGCCGAGATTCTGCACCGCGGCGACGAGCGCTCGCGGGAGGCCTGCATGGGGCTGTCCCGCGCCACGCTGGAACTGGGGGATGCCGCGGGCGCCCAGCGCTTCGCCGACCTCGGCCTGCGGACGTTTTCACGGGACGCGGACCTGCTCGTGTGCCGGGCCGAGGCGCTCGTCGCCCAGGGCTTCCTGCACTCGGCGGAAACGGCCTTCGAGGCTGCCCTGGCCGCCGCCCCCGAGCGCCCTGCGATCGCCTTGGATCTGGCGCGGCTCTCCAATGACCTGGGACGATCCGAGGCCGCGTTGGCGGTCCTGGAGCCGCGCATCGGCACCGACGGGACCGGGCCGGGCCCCCTGGCCAAGGATCCCCGGGCCGCCCGCATCGTCGCGGACGCGCAGCGCAGGCTGGGCCGGATCCGCGACGCCTTCGACAGCTACGCCCGCGCGTTCGAACTGGCGGCTCCCAGCTCGGGGGACCTGGTCCACGCCGCTTCCATGGCCGAGGCGGAGCACGTGCGGGCCGAGTTGCCGCGCGCGGCCTTCCTGGCCGGCGGGTGGCTGCAGCGGGCCGCGGCCCTGGACCCCCAGTGCACACGCGCCCACTACCTCCTGGGGGTGCTCGCCCAGGGCGCCGAGCCCGCGGTCGCGGCCGCGCACCTGCGCCGCGCCGTCGAGACCGATCCGGCGGACCTCGATGCGCTGACCGCCCTGGCGAAGCTGCAGGCGCGGCGCGGGGAGATCCAGGACTCGATCGCCATGGCCGAGCGCGCCCTGGCGCTGGAGACGGACCCGGCAAAACGGACCGAACTGGAGCGGCTCGCGAAACCCGAGCCTGTTCCGGAAGCGCCGCCGGTCGAGTCGTCGCCGCCGTCCGGCGGAGCGCCGGTTCGCGACCCCTGAACCGTCAGGTCACCAGCTTGGCGACCAGTTCGTCGAGCTTCTCGGTCAGCTCGCGGGCGAATTCCTCGCCGAAGTCCATCTCCAGGACGTCGATTTCCGGAAACGTGTAGCGCCCGGTGCTGCGGCTGAAGGGGATCCCGTACTCCCACTTGTTCCCGTCCGAGGCGTGGATGATCACCTCGACCTGATCGTCGCCGTCCACGGGAGCGACCGAGTACTTGACGACTTCGTAGTTGGCCATCGCGGCGCCGATTCTAGCGGACCCCGGCCGAGAGCGGTAACCGTTGTCGCTGAAGTACCATTCTGCCCCATGAAACTCCTCACCCCGTCCGAGCGCGAGGGCTATCTCCTGCGCTACGAGGCCGGGCCGGCGCTGCTGCGCGCGGCCTGGAATTCCGTTCCGCGCGAGGCGCGGCAGTGGCGACCCGCGCCCGGCAAGTGGACGGCCCACGAGGTGCTGGTGCACTGCGCCGACAGCGAGGCCTACGGGCACACGCGCATCCGGCTGATGCTCGCCGATCCCAAGCCGGTGATCATCGGCTACGACGAGAACGCCTGGGCCAAGGTCTTCGACTACCACGGCCACGATCCGGAACTCGCGCTGCGCACCATCGACGCCGTGCGCGTCAATACGCTGGCCTGTCTGCGCAGGCTTTCGGATTCGGCTTTCGGCAAGCTGGGCACGCACACCCAGAGCGGCGCCTACACGGACGCGGACTGGTTTCGCATCTACGCCGAACACCTCGAAGTGCACGCGCGCCAGATCGAGCGCAACCTCGCGGCCTGGCGCGCCGCCGTGCCCCAGCCGCGCTCCTAGCCCGACCTATTCATGAGCCTTGAGCGAAACCCACGACAAAGCCTGGCCGGCAAGGCGCGACGACGTGTTCTCCCGCAGGCGACCTGCAGGTCGCCCTGGACCGAACGCGCCGGCGCAACGCAGTCCGGACGGGCTTGGGCGGGGGTTGGAGCCGAAGCTCATGAATAGGTCGGGCTAGCGCTGCCAGATCTCGAACGTGTGGTGCTTGTGCGTGTCGAAGGACTCGACACGCCTCCAGCCCGCGGCGGCCAGCTCTTCCGCCATCACCCCCGCGGGCAGCTTGTGCTCCGGAGGCGGCCCCACCGGCAGCGGACCCGGCTTGTACTCGAGGATCGCCAGGCGACCGCCGGGGCGCAGGACGGTCGCGAGGCGCGCGAAGTAGTCCACGCGGTTCTCGATGTGGTGGTAGGTGTCCGCGATGAAGATCACGTCGCAGGAGCCGGGCGGCAGGTGCGGCGTCGAGTGGGAAGCGAGCACCGGCACCACGTTCAGCAGGTGCTTCGCCAGCAGGGCCGCGCGCACCTCGTCCAGCTGGCGCGGCTCCACATCGACGGCGTAGACCACGCCTTGGGGCACGGCCTGTGCGAAGCGCAGCGCGAACACGCCGGGACCACAGCCCACGTCCGCCACGACCGCATTCGGCGCCAGGGCGAGCTTGGCGAGCACGCTGGGCGGGTCGAGGTCGAGCACGCGCGCGTCGGCGGCAAGCCGCGCGATGTAGTTCTCCACGTCCGTGGGGCCGTGGCGGTCGCGATTCCCGGAGCCGATCTCCGCGTCGCCGTGCCGGTGCGCGGCGCCGCAACCGGCCGCGAGGAGCAGGCTCAGGAGCCCCAGGAATCCCCCCAGCAGCGTCCTACGGCGCAGCATGGGGCACCTCGTCCGGGCGCAGGAACAGGTAGTACATCTGACCCTCGGACATCACGTGCCCCGCCCGCTGCTCCGCGTCGGGGCCGACGCCCAAGTAGAGATCGGCGCGGCCCGCCGTGCGAATCGCTCCGCCGGTGTCCTGATCCAGCAGGAACTGCTTGAAGGTCTGGTCCGCGCCCTTGGTCTTGGTCTCGACGAACACCAGCCCTCCGCGCGGGAAGAGCGCCTTGTCGGTGGCGATCGTGCGCTCGCCCTGGACCTCGACATTGAGGCTGCCGCGCGGATTGCCGTCGATCTCCAGGAAGAACACGTAGGAGTCGTTGCGCGCCATGTACTCGGCGAGCTTCTCGGGGTTGTTCCGACCCCAGGTGCGGATGCCCTGGAGGCTCATGTCCTTCGACTTCAGCTCTTTGGCGCGGATCAGTTCCTTGCCCAGGGAGCTGTACTCGCGGCCGTTCTTGCCGGAGTAGCCGAACTTGAGCTCCTCGCCGCCCGGCGTCTTGATGAACGCCGAGCCGTTGACGTGGGCGATGAAGGCGTCGAGGGGATCCTTCAGGTAGACCAACTCGAGGCCCTTGCCCTCCAGCAGCGCCGAGGCCTCGATCTCGCGCCGCGTGGGATAGGGTCCGGCCACCGATCCGTCGGCCGCGCGGCGACCCAGGATCTCGCCGTCCTTGGCCTTGGCGAGGTCCGGCGGAAGGGCATAGAGCGGGTAGCGAAAGGTGTCGTCCGGGGTGCGGCTGCCGTCGAAAATCGGCGTGCAATAGCCCGTGAACAGCACGCCGCCGCCCTTGGCGTTCCAACCGGCGCTCTTGTAGACCTGGAACTCGTTGTTGACGCGCCGCGTGAAGTCGCCGGCGTCCCGGGCCTCGAACAGCAGCTCGCGGAAACGGATCACCGACGCCTGGGCGCGTTCGTGGGTGATCTGCTCCATGGGGAAGTGCTGCTTGGAGGACTCCTTCTTGAACCACTCGATCGAGCGGTCGAGCGCGAGGGCCAGCTCGTCGCGGTGCTTGAAGCCCTCGCCGAAGTCGGGCCGCTTCTCGTCGTGCTTGAGCGCGATGAGCGCCGGCGCGCCCGGCGGCAGGGGCCGGCCGTAGTCGGGCGTGGTGCAGGCGGCGGACCAGAGGGCGAGTGCCAGGGCGGCGGCGAGTGCGAAGGTGCGCATCGGTGGCAGGGTGAGGGTCAGGGTGTCGGCGTGCGACGACCGCGATTCAAGTCGCGGCCCGCTGGTGCTTCCTGTGCAACATCAGGTTGCGCGCGGGAGCGACCCAGCTCAAGACGAAGCCGAAAATCAGGGGAAGATCGAGGCGGTGCAGGGAGTAGAGCGTGTTCAGGCTGCCGCCGAGGATCGTCAGCCACCAGAATGCCGGAGGGAACTCGCTCTTTCCATGGCGTTCCGCGTGGCGCCACTGGACCAGGAAGCGGCCGATCCAGCAGACCTGGCCCGCGAGCCCGAGCACCAGCCAAAGGGTGCCCGGCGCGGCCCGGCTCGGCTCGTCGAGGATCCACAGCGAGTACGAGCCCCCGGCGACGAGGAGCGCCACGCCGAGGAAGAAGAGCGGCGATGCGCGGCGGGTTTCGGGCCCGCGGGTGGAGATCCACAGATTGCGCAGGTAGATGCCGAGCGTCATCAGGAAGCCCGGCAGCATCACGAACTCCTCGCGCATCAGGCAGTAGGCGCTGCCGAAGACGGCGCCCGCCGCGGAGAAGTACCAGAAGGCCTCCGGGGCCACGGGGCGCTTCGCGCGCTCGGATGCGATCCACTGGATCATGACGCGCACGAAGTAGAAGCCCTGGCCCGTCCACCCGACGGCCTGGACCCAGGCCGAGGTCGAGAGGCCCTCCGCGGAGCGCAGGGCGGCCAGCGGCAGGAGCTCAACGGCCATCGCTCACCTCGCGGATCGGCAGCCGGATCAGGCGCCCCCGCATCCAGCGCACGGCCAACAGGTCCCGGAAGGCCCGGAAGGCGCGATTCATGACGCCGTACTTCGAGACGCCGGCCGTGCGCGGGTGGTGGGAAACCGGGTGCTCGATCACGGAAAACCCGTGGTAGCGCAGCAGCGTGGGCAGGAAGCGGTGCATGCCCTCGAACAGGGGCACGGCTTGGATGGCCCGGGCGCGGAAGACCTTGAGGGAGCAGCCGGTGTCGCGGATCGAATCCTGGGAGATCCAATTGCGGATTCGATTGGCGATGCGCGAACTCACCCGGCGCACGAGGTTGTCGTTGCGCTTCAGTCGAAAGCCGACGACCGCGTCGTGGCCGTCGAGCATGCGGATCATCGTCGGCAGGTCCACGGGGTCGTTCTGCAGGTCGGCATCCAGGGTGGCGATCAGGCGCCCCCGGGCCAGGTGGATCCCGGCCGCCGTGGCCGCGGTCTGACCGCAGTTGTGGGCGAAGAACACGCCGACCACGCGCCGGTCACGGGCGGAGAGGGCCTGGATGGCGGCGGGAGAGCCGTCCTTGGAACCGTCGTCCACCAGCAGCAGTTCCCAGTCGGAGCCGTCGGCGAAGACCTCGAGCACGCGCTCGTACAGCCGCTCGAGGTTCTCGACCTCGTTGTAGACCGGCGCCACCAGGGTCAGGTCGCAGGGAGCGTCCCGTCGGGCGCGTTGCTTGGGTTCGAACTCGATCGGGAAGAGCACGGATCCTCTGGCCTGGAGGCGCGGCCATTCTCGCCGCAACGGGGGAGCAAAGCCAGGAGCCCGGATCCACTCCGCCGCAGGTCGCCGGCTCGGGCCCCTGGGCCCGAGGGAACCGGCTCAGAGGGGCAACGGCGTGTCGTCGACCTGAAGCAGATGGTGACCCCGGGGCAGGCGCATGCGGAAGCGCGCCCCGCCCTTGGGCGAGCGTCCCACCTCCACCACGCCCCCGTGGGCGTCCACGGCCGCGCGCACGATGGCCAGTCCCAGGCCGTAACCGATGCGGCGGCCCCGGGCCTGGGGGCCGCGGAAAAAGGCCTCGAAGATGCGCTCCTTGAGCTCCTCGGGAACCCCGGGGCCGCCGTCGTCGACGACCACGTCGATTTCACCGTTCTCGCCCAACACTCTCACGTCCACCTGGCCGCCGGGCTCGCTCCACTCGATGGCGTTGGCGGTCAGGTTGCGCATGGCGCGCAGCAAACCCTCACGGTCGCCGTAGATTCGCGTGTTGCCCGAGGACTCCAGGTTGAGCTTCACCCCGCGGGCGGCGGCATAGCCCGATTCGCGGGCCAGGCGCAGCTTGGCCTCGTCGGCCAGCTCGAAGCTCTCCCGGGTGGTCTTCAGATCCCACCCGCTGGCGGGTTGGGAGCAGATGGTCACCAGGTTGTCCACGGCATCCGCCAGGTCCCGCAGGTCCTGCAGGTGGCTCTCCAGCACTCTGCGGTACTCAGCCGAATTGCGAGTCGAGATCAAGGCCACCTCGGTCTCGCCCATCAGGTTCTGGATCGGCGAGCGCAGCTCGTGGGCCATGCTGGCCGTGAACACGCGGTTGCGCTCGGCCTCCTGCTGGGCCTTGGAGAGCATCTCCTGGAGGGCGTTGACGACTTCGTGGATCTCCTGGGGCGCGTTCTGGATGTCCACCCGGATCGAGCCGCCCTTGTGGGCCACGTGGCGCGCGCTCTCGGCCACCTGGCGCAGGGTCTTGGAGACCCCGTTCAACAGCATGCGGCCCATGAGCAGGTTGACGCCGGTGGCGCCGATGACCAGCAGGAACGGCCAGGACTCGGAAGTTGCGCAGCTGCCCCAGTTCCTTCGAGCCGTCCACCACGCAGGCGATCGTGTAGGGGCCGTCGACTTCTTGCACCAGGACCCGCAGGCCGCCGTCGAAGCTCTGAACCTGCGCGTCGACGGTGTTCAGGGGCGCCTGGACCTGGCCCAGCAGGGAGACGACTCCAAATTCCCCCCAGGGCTTGGGCTGGTCGGTGCGCCAAACACGCCAGGCGATCGGCGTGTCAGCGTGGCCGCGGCACAGCTCCAGGGCCGCGGCGGCAACCTCTTCCACCACTTCCTTCTTGATGGGGATCAGCGTGGCGAGCTCGTCGATCTCCTCCCGGAGCAGGTGCTCCAGGCTCTTTTCCTTGGAGTTGGAGATGTAGATGTAGCTGGTGAGCGTGGTGGTCAGGACCAGGAGACTCGTCGTGATCGCGAACAGCTTGGTCAGTCTGGAAGCCAGCGACCACGACTTCTGGCTCACACCGCCGCCTCTTCGTTGCCCAGTCGATAGCCCTCACCGCGGACCGTGTGGATCAGGGCCGTGCCCTGGCGGTCCAGCTTGCGCCGCAGCCGCCCGATATGGACGTCGACCACGTTGGTGCCCGGGTCGAACTCGATGCCCCACACGTTGCGCAGCAATTCGCTGCGGGACAGCACTTCGCCGCCCGCGCGGACCAGGGTGAGCAGCAGGTCGAATTCCCGGGGCGAGAGGTCCAGCGCCTTGCCTCCGCGGGTCACCTGGCGGCGCACCAGGTCGAGCCGCAGGTCGTAGGCTTCGATGGGGGGCAGGGCCTTGCGGCGGCGCACGGCCACCTCGATGCGGGCCAGGAGCTCGCTGAAGGCGAAGGGCTTGATGACGTAGTCGTCCGCACCGAGCTTCAGGCCCTTGATCCGCTCCTCCACCGTGTCGCGGGCGGTGACGAAGATCACCGGCGTCTCGCGGCCTTCCTTGCGCAGTTCCAGGAGCAGGTCCCAGCCGGTCTTCACCGGCATCATGACGTCCAGGAGGATCAGGTCGAACCCCTGCTTGTCGGTGCGCAGCACCTCCAGGGCAGCCGACGGGTCGCCGGCGGTCACGGAGTCGATGCCGGACTCAGCCAGGCCGGTGGAGATGTAGCTGCGGAACTTGGGATCGTCGTCGACAACCAGGATTCGCATGCCGGTCACCGCCTTTCTGGTTCGGGATGCCCGCGCTCAGGATGGGCGGGCCGCTCATTCTAGCCCGCGGAAGCCCCTAGGCCAGTGTGGTTTGCCCCGCGGCCACCCAGGCCTGATAGCCGCCCTCGAGATCCGAGAGGGGGCCCAGTCCCAGCGGTTCCAGCAGGCTGACGGCGATCACCGAGCGGTAGCCGCCCTTGCAATGGACCGCGATGGGGCGGTCGCGAGGCAGCTCCCCGGCACGCGCCGCCAATTCCGGCAGGGGAATGTGCACCGCTCCCGGCAGGCGACCGGCGTCCCATTCCGCCTGGGTCCGCACGTCGAGCACGCAGGGTGGGTGCGCGTGCGCCAAACGTGCGGCGAACTCCATCGGTGACAGGCGCGTACTCTGGCGCAGCAGGTCCTCTCGCCCGCGCCACGCGGCCGCGCCGCCGTCCAGGTAGCCCGCCAGCCGGTCGAAGCCGATCCGGCCCAGGCGCACGGCGGCCTCCAGCTGGCGCCCCGGCGGCGCCACCAGGATCAACGGGCGAGTGGCGGGGATCAGGGCCCCGACCCAACTGGCGTAGGTGCCCGACAGGCCCACATTGACGCTGCCCCGGAGGTGCCCCGCGGTCCATTCGCCGGGTTCGCGGGCGTCGAGGACCAGCGCGCCGGCCGCCTGTTCGTGGAGGACCTGCTCCAGGGTCAGTGGCCGCAGGCCGGCCGCCAGGCTCTCCTCCAGGGTGGCCCGGACTTTCCCGTTGAGCTCCGCGTCGTAGGGGAAGTAGGCGGGCATCGCCGGCTGGTCCGCCGTCAGCACGCGCACGAAGCTCTCGCGGTCCATGGGCTGCAGGGCCCAATTGACCCGCTTTTGGACGCCCAGGGTCGAGAAGGTGTCGCGGGAGAGGTTCTTGCCGCAGGCCGAGCCTGCTCCGTGGGCCGGGTAGACCAGCGTCGAGTCGGGCAGAGGCAGGATCTTCTCCCGCAGCGTCGCGTACATGGAGTTCGCCAGGTCGCGGGCCGTGAGCCCCTTGGCCGAAAGCAGGTCGGGCCGGCCGACGTCGCCGATGAACAGCGTGTCCCCGGTGAGGATCCCGTGGGGGACTTCGGCATCGCGTTCCGTGTCGACCACCAGGATCGAGATGCCCTCCGGCGTGTGGCCGGGAGTCTCCAGGATCTCCAGCCTCACGCGGCCCAGGACGAGCTTGTCCCCGTCCCGGGCGGGCGAGAACGGAAATTCGGCCTGGGCCTTGGCGCCGAGGTGGATCCGCGCGCCGACCCGCGCCGCGAGTTCCAGGTGCCCGGCCACGAAGTCCGCGTGGAAGTGGGTCAGGAAGACGTGCTCGATCCGCAGGCCCGCCCGGGCCGCGTCCTCCAGGTAGCCGTCCACGTCGCGCTGGGGATCGACCACCACGGCCGACCCGGTGGTTTCGTCGCCGATCAGGTAGGAGGCGTGGGACAGGCAGGCGAGGTAATACTGTTTGAGGAACATGGCTCCGTCGAGGTCACTATATACGCCGCCCCGGCGACGGACTCCCCGGTCCTGGCGGCCCGGGCTCCAGGCGTGAGCGAGCCGGTCACCTTCGCCCAGGCCCTGCGCTTCTGGTGGAAGCTCGGCTGGATCAGTTTCGGTGGGCCCACGGGGCAAATCGCGGTGATGCACACCGAGATCGTCGAGCGGCGGCGCTGGATCGACGAGCCGCGGTTCCTGCATGCGCTCAACTACTGCATGCTGCTGCCGGGGCCCGAGGCTCAGCAGCTGGCCACCTACATCGGATGGATGCTCCACGGCACCCGCGGCGCCCTGGCGGCTGGAATCCTGTTCGTGCTGCCCTCCGCCTTCCTGCTCTGGGGGCTTTCCTGGGCCTACGCCGCCCACGGGAACCTGCCTTGGATGGCGGCGATCTTCGCCGGGCTCAAGCCCGCGGTGGTGGGCATCGTCGCCCACGCGGTGCTGCGCATGGGCGGGCGAGCCCTGGGCGGGCCGGTGCAGTGGGCCATCGCCGCCGCGGCCTTCGCGGCCCTGTACTTCGCCCGCGCTCCCTTTCCCGTGGTGATCGCGGGCGCGGCCGTGGTCGGTTGGGTCGGGCAGCGCCTCGCGCCGCGGCATTTCGAGCGGCAGGGGGCCCACGGTTCCTTGGAACCGGGTGGGGGACCGGGTGGGGAGCCGGGTGGGGGGGGGCCGGGTCAGGGTCCGGCGTCCAAGGTCGCCCTCCGCGCGACCGGAGGCTGGAAGCGCGCCGCGCGCGTCACGATCGTGTGCCTGCTGCTCTGGTGGCTCCCCGTGGCGGCCCTGGCCCTGGCCTTCGGTCCGCGCTCGACCTTTGCGGTCCAGGGCGTGTTCTTCAGCCAGGCGGCCCTGGTGACGTTCGGCGGTGCCTACTCGGTGCTGCCCTACGTGGCCTCGGCTTCGGTGGAGCGCTTTGGCTGGCTTTCCGCGGGCTCCATGCTCGACGGCCTGGGCCTGGCCGAGACCACGCCGGGACCGCTGATCATGGTGGTGCAGTTCGTGGGCTTCCTCGGCGGCTGGAATCACCCCGGGGGGCTCGAGCCCTGGCAGGGCGGCCTGCTGGGCGCCTGCATCACGACCTGGGTGACCTTCGTGCCCTGCTTCCTTTGGATCCTGCTGGGCGCGCCGCACATGGAGGCCCTGCGGGAGCGCCGCGGCCTGTCGGCGGCCCTCTCGTCGATCACGGCGGCGGTCGTGGGCGTGGTGCTCCACCTCGCGCTGTGGTTCGCCCTGCAGGCCCTCTTCCCCGGGGCCAAGCCCTCCTGGGAGGCACTGGATCCCTTCGCCGCGGTGCTCGCGGTCGGGAGTTTCCTGGCCCTCGCTCGGACGCGCCTGGGCGTGCCCTGGATCGTCGTCGGGGGCGGCCTCCTGGGCCTCGGCCGCCTGCTCTGGGCCTGAGGCGGGGCCTGGCCCGCCCCGGGGTGCCCCAGGGGGTTCCACGGCGCTCCGCCGTGCCCCCCGTTACGCCGGCGCGCCCATCGGAGCGCCATCAGACTGCCATCGGGGCCCCATCGGGACCCCATCGGAGCCCCGCGACTTGCATTGGCGCGTTGGGCGGTTTCGGGGGACACTGGAGGGATGCGGCAGGGCATTTCCACCTCGACTTTTCCCTGGATCGCGCGGCTGCGCTGGGGGGCGCTCGCCCTGTTGGCCCTGGGCGCGACGGGGAGCCTGGGCTCGGCCCAGAGCATCACGCGCGTGAGCGTCACCTCCCGGGGGATCGAGGGCAACAACGGCTCCAGCGCCTTCACGGCCGGCGGCCTGTGGGGGCCGGCCCTATCTCCCGAGGGGCGCTGGATCGCCTTCGAGAGCGCGGCTTCGAACCTGGTGCCCGGCGACCTCAACGCCGCGCGCGACGTCTTCCTTCACGACCGCTGGAGCGGCTCCACGGAGCGCGTCAGCGTCGACTCCCTCGCGGCCGAGGCCAATGGGGCCTCGGGTGTCCCGGCGCTTTCCGCGGACGGACGATTCGTGGCCTTCGAGAGCCTAGCGACCAACCTCGTGGCCGGCGACACGAACGCTCGCCGCGACGTGTTCGTGAGGGACCGGCAGACCGGCCTGACCGAGCGGGTCAGCGTCAGCACCGCCGGTGCGCAGGCCAACAACGACTGCTTCCTGCCCAGCCTGTCCGCCGACGGCCGCTACGTGGCCTTCACCAGCATCGCGAACAGCCTCGTGCCGGGCGACGCGGGCGGCTTCCGCGACGTCTTCATCCGCGACCGGCAGCTGGGGACGACGATCCTGGCCAGCGTCAGCACCGCCGGCGTTCAGGGCAACGCCAACAGCATCGACCCGCGGCTCTCGGCCGACGGGCGCACGCTGGCCTTCACGAGCCTCTCGACCAACCTGGTGGCCGGCGACGTCAACGGCATGCGGGACATCTTCGCCCGGGACCTCGTGCTGGGGGTGACGCAGCTCATCAGCCTCGACTCCGCGGGCCTGCAGGCCGACTTCGAGAGCGACCACGCCGCCGTCAACACGGACGGCCGCTACGTGGCCTTCCAGAGCGGCGCCACGAACCTCGTGCCGGGGGACACCAACGGTTCGCGCGACGTGTTCGTGCGCGACCGCACGCTCGGCACCACCGTGCGCGTGAGCGTGAATTCCGCGGGCGCGCAGTCCAATTTCTTCAGCTACTTCCCCTCGATTTCGGCCGACGGGCAGCGCATCGCCTTCGACAGCAACGCCACGGGCCTCGTCCCCGGCGACAGCAACGGTTCGCGCGACGTGTTCCTGCACGACCGCTCCACGGGGCTCACGACGCGCCTGAGCGTGGACAACGCGGGGATCCAGGGCACGGGCACGAGCGCGCTGCCCGCCCTCAGCGCCGACGGCCTCTTCGCGGTCTTCGAGGCCGTGCCCGCGGGCTTCGTGCACGGCGACGCCAACGGGGCGGCGGACGTGTTCGTGCGCGCGGTGGATCTCGTCACGCCCCCGATCGCGGCCTACTGCACGGCGAAGGTCAACAGTCAGGGCTGCACGCCGATCCTGGGCTCCAGCGGCGCGCCCCACACCAGCGGCCCGGACGCCTTCCGCGTGGTGGCCGTCAACGTGCTGCCCAACGTGGCGGGCCTCCTGTTGTGGAGCCAGTCCAGCGCCGCCACGCCGTTCCTCGGCGGCACCCTGTGCGTGGGCGCGCCGATCAAGCGCCTGCCCGGCCAGTCGGCGGTTCCCGAGGGGCTCGCCCAGGCTTGTCTGGGCACCTATTCGTTTCCCTTCACGCAGGCCTACTTCTCCATCCAGGCCCTCTCCGCGGGCCAGACGCTCCACGCCCAAATCTGGAGCCGCGACTCCGGCTTCGCGCCGCCGCAGAACATCGGCCTGTCGAGCGCCCTGCAGTTCACGCTGCTGCCGTGACCTGAAAGCGCACGCTCCGGCCCTGAGTTTCGCCCACGCGCCGAATCAGGCGCCGGCCGGGTTTTTTTCCGGGGCTGGACGTTTATGCTCCGCCCCATGACCGAGGTCCCCGGCGAACGGCGGCCGCTCACGACCCGCGATCAGGCCTGGGCCCGCAGCCTCGCCGCGGCACTGGCGCGCGCGGGAGTATCCCCCAACGGGATCTCCATGGGCAGCGTCGCGGCGGCGGCCCTGGGCATGGGGGCGTTCCTCGCCCTGCCCGAGGTCGCCGGGAGCCGAGCACGGGCGGGGCTGTACGTGGCCGCGGCGGCCATGATCCAGTTGCGGCTCCTGTGCAACATGCTCGACGGCATGGTGGCGGTCGAGGGCGGCCTGCGCTCCAGGACGGGCGAGCTGTTCAACGAGGTTCCCGATCGGTTGGCGGACCTCCTGCTCCTGGCGGGCGCGGGCTACGCGGCGCGGGAACTGCCCCACGGGATCGAACTGGGCTGGCTGGCGGCGGCGCTGGCGATTTTCACCGCCTACGTGCGCGCCTTCGGCAAGTCGATCGGCGCAGGCATGCACTTCGTCGGACCCATGGCCAAGCCCCATCGCATGGCGACCCTGACCGCGGCCTGTCTCGTCGCCGCGGCGCTCTCCGCCACGCCGCACCACGGGCGCGCGCTCCTGGCGGCCCTCGTGCTGATCTCCGCCGGTTGCGTCTGGACCATCGTCCGCAGACTGCGCCGCATCGCGGCCGCGCTGCCCGCGCCATGATCGCCGGCCTGATTCGGCTGTTGACCGGGGCCCAGGGTCGCTGGATCGCCGTCGAGCCGGTCGATCGGCCGCGGATCTACTTCGCCAACCACCAATCGAATCTGGATGCTCCGGTGATCTGGGCTTCCCTGCCTGCAGGGCTGCGCGCCAAGACCCGGCCCGTGGCGGCGCGGGACTACTGGGAGAAAGGGCCGCTGCGGCGCTGGCTCGCGCAAGACGTCTTTCGCGTGGTGCTGATCGAGCGCAGCGGCATCACGCCCAGCAACAACCCGATGACGGCCCTGGAGGCGGCGCTCGAGGCCGGCGATTCCCTGATTCTGTTCCCCGAGGGCACGCGGCAAACCGCGGAGGACGCGGGCCTGAATCCCTTCAAGCCCGGGCTGTGGCACCTGGCGCGCAAGCATCCCGAGCTGGAGCTCGTGCCGGTTTGGCTCGAGAACCTCAATCGGATCCTGCCCAAGGGCGAAATCGTGCCGCTGCCCCTGATGGGGTCGGTCACCTTCGGTGCTCCGCTGGCGCTCGCCCCGGGGGAGGACCGAGGGGCCTTCATGGCGCGGGCCCAGGCCGCGGTGCTCGCCCTCGAGGCGGCCGGGGAGGAGGGCTGATGCCGCACCTGCCCCGGGAGACCCTGTGGATCGCGGCCGGCCTGCTGGGCCTCCTGACCCTCGCCACGCTGATCGGTGCCCTGCTGGCGCGGCGCGCCGGGCCGGGCAACGCCGCCATCGCCAACCTCAATCAGCGCACACGCTCCTGGTGGTGGATGGTGGCCCTGTTCGTCGCGGCGGCGAGCCTGGGGCGGGGCGTCTCGGCCTGCGTCTTCGGCGCCGTTTCCTTCCTGGCCCTGCGCGAGATGCTGACGCTCTCGCCCACGCGCCGCGGCGACCACCGCACGCTGTTCTGGGTGTTCTTCGTGGTCACGCCGCTGCAGTACGCGTTCGTCTACGACGGCTGGTATGGGATGTTCGCCGTCTTCGTCCCGGTGTGGGTGTTCCTGTTCGTGGCCGTGCGCTGCGCCCTGGCGGGCGACACGCGGCGCTACCACGAGCGCGTGGCCAAGATCCAATGGGCGTTGATGACCTGCGTGTACTTCACGAGCCACGCGCCGATGCTGCTCGGACTCGAGATCGCGGGCTTCGAGGGGCGCAATCTCAACCTGCTCTTCTACCTGGCGCTGGTGGTCCAACTGAGCGACATCCTGCAGTACGTGTGGGGCAAGCTCGCCGGCCGCCATCCGGTCGTGCCGAAGCTCTCGCCGAAGAAGACCTGGGAGGGCCTGATCGGCGGGGCCGGGAGCGCGGCGCTGATCGGCATGGGCCTGTGGTGGATGACGCCTTTCACGCCCCTAGAGTCCCTGGGCATGTCGCTGGCGATCGTGGCGGCGGGCTTCTTCGGGGGGCTGTGCATGAGCGCCGTGAAGCGCGACGCCGGTGTCAAGGACTGGAGCCACCTGATCCCCGGCCACGGGGGCGTGCTCGACCGCATCGACTCCCTGTGTTTCGCGGCCCCGGTGTTCTTCCACCTGACGCGCTACTGGTTTGCCTGAGTCGGACCCGCCGCGGGAACCCGAAAGTCGCTAACCTGGGGCCATGCCCTGCTTCCTCGGCTGTCTGGCCCTGGCGATGCCGCGCCTGGCGCTGTTCCTCGTCTGGCTGTTCTCGGACCTTTTGGAGCGCAACTACGCGACGGTCCTGTGGCCCGTGCTGGGCTTCCTGTTCCTGCCGGTGACGACGCTGGCCTGGGCCTACGCGCACCAGCAGAGCGGCGGAGAGATCGGCGGCCTGTGGATCGCGCTGGTGGTGGTGGCGGTGCTCGTGGACCTGGGGCTGTTCCGTTCCAGCGGACGCCGCGGGCCCCGGGAAGCCAAGAGCTAGTTTCCATGGCCCTGCGCCTCGCCGCGCTGTTGTGCCTGGCGGCCGCGCTTCCCACGGCGAGCTGTGGGACCGGGCCGACCCGGCTCGCGAGGCCCGGTCCGGAGGCGGGATCCGCATCCTCCCCCGATCCGCGACTCTCCGCGCCTCAGGACGCACCCGGGCCTCCCGCGCGCATCGACTACTCCGCCCAAACGCGCCTCGTGCGCGGCTGGCGCGTGCACATCGATCGCAGGCTCGAGCAGGGTTCACCGGACCATCCCGCGGGTTTGGGCGAGCTGGGCGCGCGCGCCCTGGAGCTCCTGGATGCGAAGCTGCTCGACGTCGAACGCGCACTTCCTCCCCAGGCCCTCGCCCGCTTGAAGTCCGTGGCGATCTGGCTCTCCCTGGACAGCGCCGCGGGTCCCGGCGCGGTCTACCACCCGTCCGCCCAGTGGCTCAGCGAGCACGGTTTCGATCCAGCCAAGGCCGGCGGCCTGGAGATCGCCAACGCCGCGAACTTCCTCGACTGGTCGCGGGAGCAGCCGGCGATGGTGTTGCACGAGCTGGCCCACGCCTACCACCACCAGGTGCTGGGCTACGACGACGCTTCCGTGAGAGAGTGTTTCCAGCGCGTGCGGGCCGCGAAGTCCCTCGACCAGGTGCTGCACGCGGGCGGCCGACGGGAGCGGGCCTACGCCCTGAACAACGAGCAGGAGTTCTTCGCCGAAATGAGCGAGGCCTGGTGGGGCACCAACGACTACTTCCCGTTCGTGCGCGCCGAGCTGGCCGAGAGCTTCCCCGAGGTCGCCGCGCTGATGCGCTCCGCCTGGGAGCGCTGAAGCGGCCGTCGGGGGGCGGAAGGGCGCACCGTTTCCGACGCGGCGTGGCATGCTGGTGGGGTCGCCCCGCCGACCTCGAGAGGATCCACCCGGAACCCACCAGGATGAATGCCATGAAGCTGCTCCTCGTCCCCTGCACCTCCGCCTTGCTGTTCTGCGCGAGTGCCCGCGCCCAAGTGTTCGTCGGCCAGAGCGACGCCACGGTCATGACCAAGACCGCCGATGTGAGCGCGCTGCCGAGCGTCAGCTACACCGACCACTTCCCCTTCGACGTGCAGGGCGCGTCGCGCGGGCCCGGCAATCTCGTCTATCTCTGCAGCGGGTTCTTCACCACGCAGCTCTACGAGTGGAACCAGACCGGCTTGCCCAGCCCCACGGTCACCGTGGGCGTGTCCGGCGGCGTGTACGGCCTGGGATACGTCGGGGGCAAGCTGTACGGCTTCGCCAATTACGCGAGCCCCATGGGCATCTACGAGATCGATCCCGCGACCGGCGCGGGGACGCTGGCCGTGGACACCAGCGTCCAGGGCTATCGCTTCTTCGCCCTCGACGGGAACGACCTCGACGGGATGCTCTACGGCTACACCGAGTACGGAGGCCAGACGGGCCTGTACCGCATCGACCCCGTGGGCGGATCCATGACGCGCATCGCCCCCGACGCGCCGGGGAGCTACGGCATGTGCCGCGGCATGGCCTGCGGGAACAACACGGCCTTCCTCGTGGCGACGCACCCGACCGACACGTTCTATGCCTACGACCTGGGCCAGGGCATCGGCGGCAGCTACGTGCCCTTCACCAATCCGTACCCCACGTCCCAGAACGGCGGGGGAGCGTGGCTCGGACCCGCGAGCTGCAGCGGCAGCCCGGTGAGCTACTGCACGCCCAAGGTGAACTCGCTGGGCTGTCTGCCGGGGATCACCCACGCGGGCTGGCCCAGCGCCAGCATGGGCTCGGGTTTCATCGTCAGCGCCTCGCCGGTGATGAACAACAAGCCGGGCCTGTTCCTCTACACCGACGGCGGTCGTGCCGCGGCGCCGTTCCAAGGCGGCTTCCTGTGCGTGGCGTCGCCGGTGCGGCGCACGATCGGGATTTCCTCCGGAGGCAATCCGCCCCCCAACGACTGCTCGGGGGCCTACGCCATCGACCTGAACGCCTTTGCCTCGGGCTCCCTGGGCGGCAATCCCGCGGCCTTCCTGACGGTCCCGGGCACCGCCGTGAACCTGCAGGCCTGGGGCCGCGACCCCGGCTACGCCGCGCCGAACAATTCAGCGCTCTCCAACGGGTTGGAGTTCACGGTTTGTCCTTGAGCGCCGGCGAAGCTCGAGCCCGATCGATCAGCCCCTAGCGCCGCATCCGGTCGGTCGCGCTGACGAGCTCGTGCAGGTTGCCCGGTTCGAGCGCCGCGTGGCCGGCGTCGGGCACGATGCGCAGCTCGGCCTCGGGCCAGGCGCGGTGCAGGGCCCAGGCGCTTTCCGCCGGGCAGACCACGTCGTAGCGGCCCTGGACGATCACGCCGGGGATGTGACGGATCTTCTTCACATCGCGCAGCAGCTGGTCATCGTGCTTGAAGAAGCCTCGGTGGACGAAGTAGTGGCACTCGATGCGCGCGAAGGCGATGGCGAAATCGTCGGCGCCGGTGCGCGCGACCATGTCCGCGTCGTGATAGAGCGTGCTGGTCGAGCCCTCCCAGATGCTCCAGGCCTTCGCCGCCGCGAGCCGCACCGCTTGGCTCTTGCTGGTGAGCCGCTTGTAGTACGCGCGCACCATGTCCTTGCGCTCGGCCTTGGGGATCGGCGCCAGGTAGTGCTCCCACGCATCGGGGAAGAGGTGGTTCGCGCCGTCCTGGTAGAACCAGTCGATCTCGCGCTTGCGCAGCAGGAAGATGCCGCGCAACACGAGTCCGGTGACACGCTTGGGGTGCTTCTCCGCGTACGCAAGCGCGAGCGTCGAGCCCCAGGATCCGCCGAACACCTGCCAGCGCTCGATGCCGAGCTTCGCGCGGATGGCCTCCATGTCGGCGACCAGGTGCCAGGTCGTGTTGTTCGTCAGGTCCGCGTGGGGCGTGCTCTTGCCGCAGCCGCGCTGGTCGAACAGCACGATGCGGTAGTGCTTCGGGTCGAAGAAGCGCCGGTACTTGGGATTCACGCCCCCGCCGGGCCCGCCGTGGACGAACACCACGGGCTCGCCCCTGGGATTGCCGCACTGCTCGTAATAGAGGACGTGCGGGTGATCGACGGCCAGCGTGCCCTTGTCGTAGGGTTCGATGGCGGGGTAGAGCGTGCGCAGCTTCTTGGTCATGGTGGGCCTTCCGCGGTGGGGGGGAGTCGGCCAGCGTAGGATGCCTGTGCGGGGGGCGCGCCTCAAGCCGCGTGTGGTGCCCGTTCCGGCCGACGCGAAGATCTGTCCGAGCCGAGGTGCTGCCCGGCAGCAGGGCCCCCGAGACGGGATGACCGAGCGCGGACTTGCCGCGGCGACGTCGAGTCGACCCAATGGGAGGCCGGGGGGGCCAGGAGGAGGACTTGCATGAACGACTTCGAACAACGCGTGCGCGACCTGATGGCTGCGAGGAACAAGGTCGAGGCGATTCGCCTCGTGCGCGAGGCCACCGGGCTCGGGCTCGCGGAGGCCAAGGCCGCGCTGGAGCAGTGGGAGAGCGGCGGGCCGCTGCCCAGGCCGAAGTCGGGCACGGCGGCGCCCGGCGGGGTCGCGATCTCGGATCTGCCGCCCGAGGTCACGGCGCTGGCGCGCCAGGGCAAGACCATCGAGGCCATCAAGCTGCTGCGCGAACAGCGCTCCCTGGGGCTCAAGGAAGCGAAGGATCTGGTGGACCAGGTCCCCCTCGACCCCGGCGCGAAGCGCTCGGGGTGCGCGGCGCTCGTGCTGGCGGCCGTGGGCCTCGGCGGCGCGCTGCTCTATTCCTGAGCGACGCGCCGGCCGAGGCGGCCGTCGACAGGCTCAGGGTCCGACGCGCATGGCCGCCAGGCGCTGCGCGCGCTCGGCGGCGAACTTCTTGATGCCCGCTTCCAGACTCGCGGGGTCGATGTGGGCCTCCTGCTTGAGCTCCTCGACGTTGCCGCCCGTGCGCCAGCGGTCGTCCCAGTCGCTCGACATCGCGTAGCGCTCCGAGACCTTGGAAGCGATCCAATCGTGCATCAGGCGGCGAGCGCCGTTGGTGATCACCGTCGAATCGGCCCAGTCCTCGGCGGAGACCACGCCGTCCTGGTAGGCCCGCGGCTGCATCCGGAACAGCTCCCAGGAACCGGCCTGGACCAGCTTGACGTTGGGCATTCCGCCCGCCGCGAACTTGGGCAGCAACGCGTAGACCGACTCCGTGGTGCTGGTGCCCTGGACGAAAATCGTGCCCTCCTTGGGCTTTTTCGGATCGTGGGCGCGCATCACATAGGCGCCCTTCGCGGCGTCCAGGTGCGACGGGATGCCCAGGGCGGCGCGGTCGGGCACCTTCACGTTGGGACGCGTCAAGTGCAGGGCGACGATCGGCACGTCACTCGACAGGGCGGCGGCGAGCATCGGCGCCACCTCGTTGTGCTCCCACGGGTGCAGGTTGATCACGTGGCCGTCCGGGAAGAGCTGCGTCACGCCCGGCGCGAAGATCCCGAAGTGGGTGCGGCTGTCCTCGGCGGTCTCGGGGCCTGAGTGGCCGACGACCCAGATCACCTTGCCCACCTTCAGCGGGCAGTCCTGTGCGAGCTGCGAGAACAGGCGCATGAGCCCGTACTTCAAGTACGAGAACGACCCGTACGTCGACGTGCCGGTCCAGTAGCCCAGGAACTCGCGCTCCGGATGGGCCGACATGTTCACGGTGGCGATGCCCACCGCCAGACCCGAGTTGGTGAACTCGGTGATCTGCTGGGGGAGCAGGGCGCCGCCCGGGTTCTTCGTGCGCTCGTACCAGCCAAAGCCCTTGCTGGTCCCGAAGTCCTTGGCGAAGCCCGCGATGCCGGTGGATTCGGCGAGGTCTGCGCTGTTGGCCAAGAGCAGCGGCCGGCCCATGCGTTCCCTGGCCACGCTGTTGAGCCAGGCGCCGAAGGTCACGAAGGCGTTCTTGTTCGCCACCGACGTGCCGGGCGTGGCGAACAGGGTCTCCGGCAGCTTGTCGAGCGCGAGCCAGCTCCGGTCCTCGGCCAGATTCTTCTTCGAGTCGAGCGTGAAGGAGGGGATCGAGGTCGGCACGCTGTCGCCGATCTCCACCAGCGTGTCGGCCAGGTACTCCACGAGCTCCGGATCGGAGTCGAAAACGCTGAACACCGTCTCGAACCAGGCCTTGGTTTGTTCGCGGCAGGCGCTCTCGCCCGGATCGGTCACGTCGCCGAAACCGGCGAACTTCACGCCGTACTTCTTCTGGAAGTCCTCGCGGCTCTTCCAGAACAGATCGGAGTTGCGCTTGTGCGCGGAGCCGTGGGACGCCGCGTCGTACTTGTAGTAGCCGCGGCCCTTGCGGGTCTTGACCCACACGCAGCCCGGCCGACCGGCGGGGTTCCGGTCGTGGACGATGGCCAGCAGGGCCTTGGTGATCTCGGCGTAGTCCTCGCCTTGCTCCGTGCCCGCCACGCGCCAGCCGTAGGGCTCGAACCACTCGCGCGGCGAGCCGTGAACCACCTCCGAGTTGGCGAAGGTGTCGATGCCGTGGTCGTTCCAGTCCACCAGGTAGATCAGGTTGGCGAGCCCCAGTCCCCAGGCCGAGTTCTTGACCTCGTGGTGGGCGCCGGCGGTGAGTCCGCCCTCGCCCTCGATGGCGAAGACCTTGACCTCCGAGGCCCCCGCGTGGTGCAGGGCCATGGCCTCGCCCAGGGCCGCCGGTGCGCCGTGACCCGAGGGCCCGGTGTTGAACTTGAAGAACAGGGTCTTGCCCTCCATCTCGGCATGGCCGGGCAGGCCCTTGTTGTGGCGCAGCCAGAGCAGGTCTTCCCAATGCAGGGCCCGTTCCTCGGCGTTGGGGACCAGATAGCGGGCCTCGCCGGTCTGGCGATGGCGGCGTCGCAGGGCCTCGTTGTAGACCGCCAGCATGGCGTAGATCAGGGGGTTGCAGTGGCCCGCCACGAGCACGGCGCGGTCGCCGAAGGCCCGTTCCGGCCGCCGCACGTCCCAGCGCATGCCCGCCCCCAGGGTGCTCGCCACCATCAGAGGCACCTTGGACCGCGAACCCCCGGGGTGGCCCGACTGGCGCAGATTGAGCATCAGGTCGATGCACTGGTCGATCAGGTCGCCGATCTTCTGCCACTGGTGGAAGTGGCGGGAGAGGGTCTCGTAGGAGGGGCGCGAGAGAGTCTTCATGGGTGTTGGGTCGCCGGCGAGCGAAGCCCACAATATAACTCGAAGGCAAGGGGGCGCGCAGGGCGGTGGGTCACCTGGCGGCGCGGGGGTCTGTCCGGCGGCGGTCCCGGTTGGGGCGGCTGTGGGCGGGACGTCCGCGGCGCGGGTCGGAGTGGACTCCGCGGGCGAGCAGGACCAGGCGACAAGGGGGAGGCGATCGATGGCAAGCACACCGCATTCCGCGTCAAGCGATCAGGCCCACGAAGCGCGGGGCCGGGCGCCGGTGGGGGATTCTCGCCTCTCCGTCCAGGGACCCGCCGCCCCTCTGGTGGAGGAGCAGCGCTCGCGCCGCAAGGTGCTGGTCTGCATCGCTCTCTTGGTGGCGCTGACCGCCCTGGTGGACGCCAACTTCGAGTTCGTGGCCTTCGGCGGCTTCTATGCCATCCCGATCCTGATCAGCCTCTGGCTCAAGAGCTTCCGCGCCACTCTGGCGCTGACCGTGGGCTGCTGCCTCTTGACGATCGCCGAGGTGGTGCTGTTCGCCGTGCGCGACGGCCGGCCCGAATCGGCGCTCCCGATGCAGCAGATGGTGGGGAACCACGCCGTCGAGTTGGCGAGCCTCGTGGTGGTGTGCCTGATCGGCTACTGGCGCCTGCGCGACGAACGCGACCTGGAGGAGAGCCGCGAGACGACGGCGACGACGCTGTCGTCGATCGCCGAGGGCGTGATCACGCTGGATGCGGCGGGACGCATCACCTACATGAATCCCATGGCCGAGGAGCTGCTCGGCCGGGCGCGCGGCGACGGTCTGGGCGCGCCGGTGGGGGACGTGCTCATGCTCGCCGACGAGAAGCCGACCCGCGCCACGATCGAGGACCTGCCGAAGGCGGAGCGCTCACCGCGCGTCACGCGCGCGTCGCTTGCCCCCGCGGGGCGGCAACCCCTGCGGATCGAACTCGCGCGCACGGACCTGCGCAGCGCGAAGGGCGTTCGGCGCGGCGAGGTGATCGTGTTCCGCGACGTCACGGAGCGCGAACGGCGCGAGCGCGACATGCGCACGCTCGCCTATCGTGACACGCTCACCCACCTTCCCAACCGGCTGTCGCTGCACGAGCTCCTGTCCCTGGAACTGGCCCACGCCCGGCGCAATCGGGGGTTTCTGGCCGTGCTCTTCGTGGATCTCGACGGCTTCAAGCAGGTGAACGACCGGTTCGGCCATGCGGCGGGCGACGAGCTCCTGCGCGCCACGGCCGCGCGCCTGCGGGCCTCGCTGCGGGAAACGGACACGGTGGCGCGCCTGGGGGGCGACGAATTCGCGGTGGTGCTGCCCGGCGCCCAGGACGCGCGCGACGTGGAGCAGGTGGTGGGCAAGCTGTTCGCGGCCCTGGCCGAGCCCGTGCCCTTCGAGGGAAACACCCTGCGCATCCAGGCGAGCATCGGCATGGCGCTCTACCCCGAGGACGGCACCGAGGCCGACACGCTGCTGCGCCGCGCCGACCAGGCCATGTATCGCGCCAAACAGGAGGGCGGCGGGAGGCTGTGCGCCGCCACCGAGGCGGGCCAGGATTCCCTGCGCTGAAGGCACGCCCGTGGGCCCGCTCCGGGAATGGGGCCGGCGCGCGACGCGCGGTCCAGGGCCCCGAACGGGGGATCGGCGCCCGCAGGATCCCTGACCGGCCGCGGAGCCGCGATCCTCAGCGCGGGCCGACGCGAAAGCCGACGCCGCCGGGGCAGGGCCAGGTCGTGAGCCGCCAACCCTCGAGCGACAGTTGCTGGGGCGTTCCCGTGGGGCCCGAGGCGCAGCGGAAAGCGCGCCAGGAGGCCAGTTGCCGGTTCTGTCCGGGTTCGACGATGGGCACTTCGCGGGCGGGGCCGACGGGTGCCGAGATCTCGCGGGGAGGCGAGGCAAGGTGCTGCTTCAAGGACACCCGATCCCCCTGGGAGAGGACGCGAGCGAAGAGCCCCGAGCGAACGAGCCCGTCGCGCCGCAGGCCCGCCACGTCCACCAGCAGACTCTCGCTTACGCCGATGCCGCGGACTTCGCCGGAGGCGAGGTCCACCTCGAGGCAGCCGTCCTCGCCCACGCCCAGTCCCAGTCGCGTGCCGCTGGCCTCCAGGGCCGCGACCAGCCGACCGACCCGATCGCGCTCGAAGAAGTGGGAATCGGTCATCGCCCAGGGCAGGAAACCCATGCCGGGGCCCATCTGGGGCCCCAACACGGGAGCTTCGGCCGCCGGCTCGCCCGACGCCGGCTGGGGGGGGATGCCGAGGGCGCTCGCGCTCCCGCCTCCCAGGAGCATCACGCCTCCCATCATCGCGTCGCCCGCGCTGCAGCCGGCGATCACGCCGCCGCGGGCCAGGAGGCGCGACATCGCCATCCACTCGGGGCTGTCCCGTCCCTCGGGGCGGTAGCGCGCCGTGATGCGCGCCTGGTCGCCTCCCGTGAACAGGATGGCGGTCGCCCGGTCGATCGCGGCGACGGTCTCCGCGGTGGAAGTCGCGCGCCGGATCGCCCCCACGGTCGCCCCGGGGGCCCAGACCCGCAGGGCCTCGGTCTTGTCGACGACTTCGTCCTCTTCAGTGCCCGTGGCCGCGGTCGCGATCAGGATGTTCGCCGGTCCTCCTCGTCCCGCCAGTTCCACGAAGCGCTCGTAGATGGGCCGGCTGTCGTCGTCGAGCCCGCCTCCGACGATCAAAAGCGTTCCGGCAGGCGCCCTGTCGCCGGACTTCAGGGTGGAAGCGCAGGCGCCCGGCAGAAGCAAGGCGAGGCCCAGGAGCAGGAAGTGGAGCGCGCGTCGTGAGGGCATCATGGCGCGGGAGCGTACGGGATTCCGGTCCCGCATGCCTGAAGCGACTGCGCAGCCCGGGATTCCCACGGGCCGGTTGCCGGCCCGCTACTGCTCCCGAACCAGCGTCAGGACCAGTTCTACGGATTCTTCCGTGGAGAGGTTGACGTCTTGGTCAGGCAGCGTCTCGTAGCCGCGAGGGGTTGGGATCGCGACGTGATAGAGGCCGGCCTTCTCGAGGGAGCAGGTGAGCACACCCGATCCCAGGAACGCCGGGATCACCTGCCGTTGGGCCTAATCTGCGCTCGAACATCGCCGTGGTGCAGTCCACAGGACGGCCGCCTTCCCGCAGGGTGATCGTGAAGCGCCGGGCACGCTTCAATGGACGCCAGGTCAGTCTCGGGTCCCGGGAGACCGGGCAAGCCTGGGGACGGCCGGGGCCGGAGAGGGCGGCGGGCCTTGGGTCGGCAATCGAGCCATGACCCCCTGAGGTGTCGTTCCCGAGGAATTCAAATGTGACGTAAGGTCTATGGAGCACGAGGCCCGTCGACGCATCGACCGCCGTGACCGCCAGGCGACAGCTGGGCGGGAGTGTCAGCGTGACTTCCTGCGGCTCGGTGGCCGTCACGGCGGCGTGGATGCCAAGGCGGGCTTCCTCGACGAAGAATTGATGTCGCGCCACCCGCAAGCGGATTGGCTTCGAGGCAAGGACCCCAGGCGCTCTCCGCCGGTCGCCGGCGACGCGCCGGTGGCGGGGGTTCTGGGCAGGCCCAGGTCCGTGACGTAGACGTTCAACCGCTCGAGGTCCCAGGACTCGTCCATTCGCACCACGACGACGACCGACGCGAACCTGTCGGGTGGAGCCTCGGGGATGACAAGCGCGACCGTCGATGTCTCGCCGGCGCGGATCGTGAACGGGGCCGAGGCCAGGACCTTTCCCGCGTCCACTGGCCCAGACTCCAGTCGCGCCTCGTACTCGCCCACGGGCAGCCCGACCACAGGGTCTGTGGCCTCGCGCACGCCACCAGCCCGGTCGACGAGGGGGCGGGCCGTCCGCCGAGCCTGCGCAGGCGCAGTGAGGGGCGGGGCCGGGGTCCCCGCTCCATTGGACGGCCAAGCACCCCCCCGGCTCGAGCTTCAAGAAGAGGTCGCCGCCCGCAGCGCGGTCGACGACGATCCCGCGCCAGGCGTGCCGCGGCGTGCGGGCGAAAAACCGCACGCCCTGGCCTCCGTGGTCGAGGAGGTACTTGGCTCGGAGAGTGATCGGGCTCGCCAGAGAACTCGGGGTGCAGGGCAATGTGTCCCTCCGTTCGGAGGGGATCGACACGTCGGCGCTCCACAGTTCCGCCATGCTGAGCATGATCACCGAATCGAGTTCCGCACCAAAATCCGCGTCGACCACGTGCAGAACGGTGTCCGCGACCCAGCGCGCGCGCAGCTCCTTGGGCTTCCCCGGTTCCAGCAATGGAGTGCGGTCGCCTTCGAAGATCGCCGACCGACCGCCGAGCGAAACGCTCACCACTCGGCAACCGCGCGGAGGCAGCGAAGCCGCGTCCCAGCGACCTTCGACCACGGGGAGCTCCAAACGCGCAGAATCAACAAAGAGTTCGTTCTCCGACGGCGCGGGTCGCAACCGCAGTCGTCCCGACTCACTCGCATGGGGAACACCGTGTTCGTCGAGGACCACGATGGTCCCCTCGACCGCGACAGTCGACGGGCCAACTTCGGGCAAGACGACGTCCACAACCGACCGGGACTCGCTCGAGCCAACCGATTCTGGCGCGGCCAAGGTCGCTGCACGGCCGGCGGGGGTTTCGACAGAGGGGGCGGCGGGTTCATCGGACCGGCCAGACGCCGACCCGCTCCCCTGTGACCCGCGCAAGATGAACAGGGCGAGGCACACCAGGGCCCCGGCACTCAGGATCGCGAGGCGGGGGGCGGCGCGTCGCTGGCCCACGGCTCATTCCTCCCAGAAGCGCGCCAGGGCGTCGAGGCCGGTTTGGGTGTTGCCGCCGCGGCCGCGCATGCCGCGCAGGAACTCGGTCAGGGCCGGGCGCTCGTCTTCGTCCGTGAGTTCGATCTCGCCCAGGACGGGCACCACCTTGCGCCACAGGTCGCGCCAGGTGCGCCGCGACAGGCGCATTTCGCCGGCCGAGAGCAGGGCGTTGAGGCCCAGGGCGAGTCGCACCTCGTGATCCTGCTCCTTGGGCACCGCCGCGATCAGCGCGTCGACGGCCTTCTGGCTGCGCAGCTTCCACATGCCCTTGGCGGCCGCCAGCCGCACCCCTGGAGACTCGTCCTTCAGGCGCCCGAGCCAGTCCGCGATCGTCGCGTTGGAAATGCTCGCGGCCAGGCGCCGCTTGGCCTCCGGCACCGGGCCGTTGGCCTTGGCTCCCGCCTCGAAGCGCGAAAGCCACTCCCGCGGCGTGGCCCCCGGCAGTTCGCGCGCCAGGTCGAAGACCAGGGCCCAGCCGACGAAATGCACCAGCAGGTTGTCGCGGGCGGAGTAGTCCTCGGTCGCCCGGAGCGAGAGCAGATTCGAGAGCTCCGCGTCGCTGATGGGTTCGTCGCGCAGCACGCGCGCGGGCCAGCAAGCGAGGCCGTCGACGACCCATTCGCCGTCGTAGCAGGCGCCGTCGCCCCAGTAGGAAGCGAGACCCTCCTCGAACCACAGGGGCACCCGCAGGCCCGACTCGGCGAGCCGCGCGTGCACCAGCTCGTGCACCACCGTGCCCACCTCGGTCGTGCCCAGGAACACTCCGCTGGTGGAGAACAAGGCCGGGCCGCCGGTCACGTGGTAGGCGCGCACGCGGGCCGTGCCGATGCCGGGGACATCCTCGATGCGCTCGCTGCCTTCGCTCGGCAGGCGCGGCGAGTCACCGGGGTCCCGCTCGTCGCTCCAGGCGTGGATCTTGACCTTTGACTGGAACGGGCCCAGGCGCAGCTCCACGGCTCTGAAGGCAGGTTCCAGGGCCCGTTCCAGCTTGGCGGAGTCCACGTTGTCGCCGGGCCTGCCGTAGAGCGTCCAACGCTCGTGGGTCTCCAGCCGCTGCCAGCTGGAACAACCGCTGGCGAACAGGCCGAGCCCCCAAAGCAGCGCCGACAGGGCCAGAATCCGCGACAGCCGTGCCATGGGCACGATCCTACACCGTTCCGGCCCCGCGGCGGGGAGTGGGGCGCGACTCTTACCTGAGCGATGCGTTGATCGCGGCCAGGGTCTTGCTGCCCGGGCACAGTTCGGCCTCGCCCAGGACGTTGAGCGGCGTGGAGACCGTGCCCAGGTGCTGGTGCATGTCCTTGGGCGCGCGGTCCACGAAGAGCAGGCCGGTGACGAGCTCGCCCTTGGCGCCGTGGCGCTCCAGGAAGTCGAGGGCGCCCGCCTTGTCCGTGGGATCGAAATCCTGGGCGAGCTTGCGGAGGCGCAGGGTCGTGCCGTCGGGCGTCGAGATCTCCTCCACGGTGCCCGGCGCCTGCTGGAGCACGATCTCCTCGTGGTCCTCCATGACGTCGAGCTGATTGACCGCCTCGTTGTGCTCGCGCACCCAGTCGTAGCTCTTGGTCGAGCCGGCGTGATTGTTGAAGGCCACGCAGGGACTGATCACGTCCAGGAAGGCCGCGCCCCGGTGCTCGATGGCGGCCTTGAGCAGGGGCACGAGCTGCTCCTTGTCGCCGGAGAACGAGCGCGCCACGAAGCTCGCCCCGAGCTTGATCGCCATGGAGACCATGTCGATGGGCTTGTCGGTGTTGACATCGCCCTTCTTCAGCATCGAGCCCTCGTCTGCGGTGGCCGAGCGCTGGCCCTTGGTGAGCCCGTACACGCCGTTGTTCTCGACGATGTAGATCATGTCCACGCCGCGGCGGATCGAGTGCGCGAACTGTCCGAAACCGATCGAGGCCGAGTCGCCGTCGCCGGAGACCCCCAGGTAGATCAGATCCCGGTTCGCCATGTTCGCGCCGGTGAGCACCGAGGGCATGCGGCCGTGCACCGAGTTGAAGCCGTGGGAAGCGCCCAGGAAGTAGGTGGGCGTTTTCGACGAGCAGCCGATGCCCGAGAGCTTGGCCACGCGGTGGGGCGGGATCGAGAGCTCGTAGAAGGCCTGCACGATGGCCGCGCTGATCGAGTCGTGTCCGCAGCCGGCGCAGAGGGTCGAAATGGCGCCCTCGTAGTCGCGACGCGTGCAGCCCGCCTCGTTCTTGGCCAGGGAGGCGTGGTGGAATTTCGGACGAGCGATCCAGGTCATCGTGACACCTTTCCGTGGCCGGAGCCCTTGCCCGCGCCCGCTCCGGCCCGGACCGCGGCGCCGCAGCGCTCGCGGATCGCCTTGACGATGAAGCGCGCCGTGATCGGCGTACCGTCGTAGTGCAGCACGCTGATCACCCGGGCCGGATCGATCTGGCACTCGTGGGTCAAGAGCAGCTTCAACTGCGCGTCGCGGTTCTGTTCCACCAGGAACACGGTCTCGTGGCTCGCCACGAAGTCGGGCACCGCGTGGTGGAAGGGGAAGGCGCGCACGCGCATGGCGTCGAGGTGCAGCCCTTCGGCCGCCAGGAGCTCGATGGCCTCGTTCATGGCCGGGCTGGTGGAGCCGTAGTACAGCACGCCGATGGTGGTCGGCTCCTTGGAGCGCTGCACCACGGGCTGGGGCACCAGGCGCGCCGCCGTCTCGAACTTCCGCTGCAGGCGCGTCATGTTCTCGATGTAGTCCGGGCCCGCCTCGGAGTACTTCGCGTCGCGGTCCTTGGTGGTGCCGCGGGTGAAGAACGAGCCGCGCGAGGCGTGCGTGCCGGGCAGGGTGCGCACCGCGATCCCGTCGCCGTCGACGTCCCGGTAGCGGCCGAAGGCCCGGCCCTCGTCCAGTTCCTTGGCGCCGAGGACCTTGCCGCGATCCATGCGCTGCGCGTCGTCCCAGGCGAAGGGCGCGCACAGGCGGTCGTTCATGCCGATGTCCAGGTCGAGCAGCACGAACACCGGCGTTTGCAGCCGATCGGCCAGGTCGAAGGCCGCCGCCCCCATGTCGAAGCACTCCTTCGGGTCCTCGGGGAAGAGCAGCACGTGCTTCGTGTCGCCGTGGCTCGCATAGGCGCAGGAGATCACGTCCGACTGCTGGGTGCGCGTGGGCATGCCCGTGGACGGGCCGCCGCGCTGCACGTCGAAGATCACCGACGGGATCTCGGCGAAGAAGGCCAGCCCCAGGAACTCCTGCATCAGCGAGATTCCCGGGCCCGAGGTGGCGGTGAAGGCCCGCGCGCCGTTCCAGGCCGCGCCGATCACCATGCCGATCGAGGCCAATTCGTCCTCGGCCTGGATGATGGCGAAGCGCTTGGTGCCGTCGGCGTTGGTGCGGTGCTTGTTGCAGTAGCGCTGGAAGGCCTCGGCGAGCGAGGAGGAGGGCGTGATCGGGTACCAGGCGCACACCGACGCGCCGCCGTACACCGCGCCCAGGGCGGCGGCCGAGTTGCCGTCGACGAAGATGCGGTCCTTGACCGCGTCGCGGCGCTCGACCTTGAGCTCGAAAGGCCGAGGCAGGTTGGCGCGCGCCCACTCGCGGCCCAGGTCCAGGGAGTCCAGGTTGGGCTGCAGCAGCTTCTCCTTGCCCTTGTACTGCTCGCCGATCAGCTTGGCGACGGTGTCGCGTTCGATGCCGAGCAGCTCGGTCAGCGCCCCGACGTAGATGATGTTCTTGAACACCTGGCGCTGGCGCGCGTCCTTGTAGCGCTCGTTGCACAGCGCCGTCAGGGGCATGCCCAGGGCCGTCACGTCGCCGCGCAGCTTCGAGGTCGGCACCGCGCGGGTCGAATCGTAGAACAGGAACCCGCCCGACTCGACCTCGGCCACGTCGGCGTCCCAGGTCTGCGCGTTCATGGCCACCATCAGGTCGACGCCGCCGCGGCGGCCCAGCCAGCCCTGCTCGCTGACGCGCACCTCGTACCAGGTGGGCAGGCCCTGGATGTTCGAGGGGAAGATGTTGCGCGGGCTGACGGGCACGCCCATGCGCAGGATCGACTTGGCGAACAGCGTGTTGGCCGAGGCCGAACCCGAGCCGTTGACGTTGGCGAACTTGACGACGAAGTCGTTGACTCGGCTCAGCTTCGGCATGCGGCCCCCGCGTGCGTCATTTCCAACAAGTACTTTTGCATGTCCCAGGCCCCGGTGGGGCAGCGTTCGGCGCACAGGCCGCAGTGCAGGCACACGTCCTCGTCCTTGACCATCACGCGCTCGGTCTTGAGCGGGCCCGAGACGTACAGGGCCTGCGTGAGTTCCAGGGCCGGCGCGCGCAGGTGCTTGCGCAGCGCGGGCTCCGGGTCGTTCCCCGTGAACGTGATGCAGTCCATCGGGCAGATGTCCACGCACGCATCGCACTCGATGCACAGTTTGTCCGAGAAGACCGTCTGCACGTCGCAGTTCAGGCAGCGCTGGGCTTCCGCGTAGGCGAGCTTCTCGTCGAAGCCGAGCTCCACCTCCATGCGGATGTCCTTGAGCGCCACCTCCTTGTCGCGCAGCGGGACCTTCTTGCGCGCGTCGTTCGAGGGGGCGTTGTCATAGCTCCATTCATGGATGCCCATCTTCTGGCTGACGACCTCCACGGCGGGCTGTGGACGCAGGCTCAGGTCCTCGCCGTTGCAGAGCTTGTCGATCGACACCGCGGCCTCGTGGCCGTGGGCGACCGCCCAGATGATGTTCTTGGGCCCGAAGGCCGCGTCGCCGCCGAAGAACACGCGCGGGTGGGTCGAGCGCATGGTCTTGGGGTCGACCTTGGGCATGTCCCACGTGTCGAACTCCAGGCCGATGTCGCGCTCGATCCAGGGGAAGGCGTTTTCCTGGCCGATGGCCACCAGCACGTCGTCGCACTCCAGGGTCACGTCGGGCTCGCCGTTCGGCACCAGTTGGCGCCGGCCCTTGGCGTCCTTGACCGCGTGGACCTTCTGGAACACGACGCCGCGCAGCTTGCCGCCGTCGTGGAGGAACTCGACCGGCACCAGGAAGTTGAGGATCGGGATGCCTTCGTGCATCGCGTCCTCCTTTTCCCAGGGCGAGGCCTTCATTTCCTCGAAACCGGAGCGCACGACGACCGTGACCTGCTCGCCGCCCAGGCGGCGCGACGAACGACAGCAGTCCATGGCCGTGTTGCCGCCGCCCAGCACGATCACGCGCTTGCCGATCTTCGTCGTGTGGCCGAACGAGACGCTGGAGAGCCAGTCGATGCCGATGTGGATGTTCGCGGCCGCTTCCTTGCGGCCGGGCACGTCGATCTCGCGACCCCGCGGCGCGCCGCAGCCGACGAAGATCGCGTCGTAGGGCTCGGCCAGGAGCTGCTTCAGGCTGGCGATCTTCTGCCCGGCGCGCAGTTCGACGCCCAGGTCGAGCACGTAGCCGACTTCCTCGTCGATCACCGTCTCGGGCAGGCGGAACTTGGGGATCTGCGTGCGCATCATGCCGCCCGCGAAGGGGTCGGCCTCGTAGATCACGACCTCGTAGCCCAGGGGGGCCAGGTCGCGCGCCACGGTCAACGAAGCCGGGCCAGCGCCGATGCAGGCCACGCGCTTGCCGTTCTTCTTGGCCGCCCGGGGAGGCATGCGGTCCGAGACGTCGCCCTTGTAGTCGGCGGCGACGCGCTTGAGGCGGCAGATGGCCACCGGCTCCTTCTCCACGCGCACACGCCGGCAGGCGGGCTCGCAGGGCCGGTCGCACGTGCGCCCGAGGATCCCCGGGAAGACGTTCGACTTCCAGTTGACCATGTACGCGTCGGCGTACCGACCCGCGGAGATCAACCGGATGTACTCGGGGACGGGGGTGTGGGCGGGGCAGGCCCACTGGCAGTCGACCACCCGGTGGAAGTAGTCCGGGTTGGCGATGTCGGTCGGATCCAAGGTTCTGGGCCTCCTGAATCCCGCTCCTTCGAGGCGCTCGAGGGCATAGCGGGCCCGCTACTCTATCGCGAGGCGCACTCCCGGCGGTAGACCCCGGAGGCGGGCCCCGGCCGGAGTGCCGTGGGGCGGGGGAGCCGGGGGAATCGCCCTCGACGCTCGCCGCGGATCGCGTATCGTGGTCCACCTCCCCAGACCGCGCGCAGGGCCCGCCTGACCTCCATGGCAAGCTTCCGACTCGAACTCGACCTCCCCAACAACATCGTCCTGGTCATGGTGACCGAGGACGACGGCAGCGAGCACGACTACCAGTTCGACTTCGACCCCCGCTCGGGCCGCTACGAATTCTCCGAGCGCGACCTGCTCGAGCGCGATTTCGGCGCCGAATGGGTCGAGGAGATGGACGAAGCCGTGCGCAAGGCGATCGCAGGCGCGATCGCCCCCCGCAAGTAGGCCCCAGCCCGGTCCGGCCCGCCTCCGGCCGGCATTGCCCCCCGACCATGCGACGCGTCTTCCTGATCGTCCTCGACTCGCTGGGCTGCGGGGCCCTGCCCGACGCGGCCGACTTCGGTGACCAGGGGGCCCACACCCTCGATCACCTGGCCCGCGCAGCCGGAGGCCTGTCCGTGCCGCGCCTCGCCGCCCTGGGCCTGGGACACGTCCCGGGCGTCACCGCCGTGCCGCGGGTGGTCCGTCCCGAGGGGGCCTTCGGGCGCTGCGCCGAGCGCTCCCCGGGCAAGGACACCTCGACCGGCCACTGGGAGATGATGGGGCTGGTCCTCGACCGGCAGTTCCCGACCTTCCCCCAGGGCTTCCCGCCCGAGATCCTGGAACCGTTCCTCGAGCGCACCGGGCTGCCGGGCGTGCTGTGCAACCGGCCGGCCTCCGGCACGGAGGTGATCGAGCGCTTCGGCGTCGAGCACCTCGCGAGCGGCAAGCCGATCGTCTACACCAGCGCCGACTCGGTGTTCCAGGTCGCGGCGCACGAAACGCAGTTCGGCCTCCAGCGCCTGTACGAGGTCTGCCAGGTGGCGCGCGAGATCCTCGATCCCCACGGCGTGGGACGGGTCATCGCGCGGCCCTTCATCGGCAACCCCGGGGCCTTCCAGCGCACCTACCACCGGCGCGACTACTCGCTCGTGCCCTTCCGGGCCACGGCCCTGGATCGGCTGAAATCCGCGGGAATTCCCGTGGTCGGGGTGGGCAAGATCTCCGACATCTTCGCCGGCCGGGGCCTGACCCGGGACGTGCACACCGAGGGCAACGCCGACGGCATGCGGGCGACCCTGGAATTGGCCCAGACCCAGGACCGGGGGCTTGTGTTCGTCAATCTGGTGGACTTCGACATGCTCTACGGACATCGCCGGGATGCCGCGGGCTACCGCGGGGCCTTGGAACGCTTCGACGCCGACCTCGCCCGGCTGGAGCCGCTGCTCGGCACCGAGGACCTGCTCCTGCTCACCGCCGACCACGGCAACGACCCGACGTTCACCCAGACCACCGACCACACCCGCGAGTACGTGCCGATCCTGGCCGCCGGCAAGGGGGTGCGGCCGGGCGTGGAGCTCGGCACGCGCGAGTCCTTCGCCGACATCGGCGCCACGGTGGAGCAGGCGCTGGGGCTCTCCCCCGCGGGCCCCGGCGTTTCGTTCTTGGAGCAGATCCTGCGCCCATGAACGTGCGCGACGTACTGCTGCGCAAGCGCGACGGAGGCGAGCTGACCGCCGCCGAGATCGAAGGCTTCGTCGCCGGCGCGGTCGACGGCACGATCCCCGACTACCAGACCAGCGTGCTCCTGGCCTCCATCTTCCGCCACGGGCTTTCGCCGAGCGAGCTCTCGGCCTGGACGCGGGCCATGCTGCACAGCGGGGCCGTGCTGTCCTTCGACCGCATCGCGGCCAAGAAGGTCGACAAACACTCCACCGGCGGCGTGGGCGACAAGGTCTCGATCCCGCTCGCCCCCGCGGTCGCCGCCTGCGGAGTGGCCGTGCCGATGATCTCCGGCCGCGGTCTGGGCCACACCGGCGGCACGCTGGACAAGCTGGAGTCGATTCCGGGCTTCCGCACGCAGCTCGAGCCCCGGGAATTCGCGCAGGTGCTGGAACGCTGCGGGCTGGCGCTGATCGGCCAGACCGCCGGCATCGTGCCCGCCGACCGCAAGTTCTACGCCCTGCGCGACGCCACGGGCCTGGTGGAATCGATTCCCCTGATCGCCAGCTCGATCCTCTCCAAGAAGCTCGCCGAAGGCCTCGACGGGTTGGTGCTCGACATCAAGTTCGGTTCGGGGGCGTTCCTGCCGCCGATCGACAAGGGCCGCGAGCTGGCGCGCACCATGGTCGGCCTGGCGCGGGACATGGGTCTGCCCGTCAGCGTGTTCCTGACCTCGATGGAGCAGCCGCTCGGCGACACGGCCGGGCACACGCTCGAGATCGCGGAATCGATCGCCTGCCTCCGCGGCGGCGGGCCCGCGGACCTGCGCGAGCTCGTGCTGGCCCAGGGGGGCGAGATGCTGCGCCTGGGAGGCGTCGCCCAAGGGGAGGCGGACGGGGCGCGCCAGATCGCCGCCGCCCTCGATTCCGGGCGCGCCCTGGAGCGCTTCCGCACCGTGGTCGCGGCCCAGGGCGGCGACGTGCGCGTGATCGACGATCCGTCGCGACTGGCACGGGCGCCCCAGATTCACACCGTGGAGGCCGGCGCCGACGGCTGGCTTCGCTGGCGCGACGTGCGCGCCGTGGGCAACGCCATCGTCGCCCTGGGCGGCGGGCGAGACCGCGTGGAGGACAGCGTCGATCCCACGGTGGGCCTGCGTTTCCTCGCGCGCGCGGGCGAGCACATCCGCCGCGGCGCGCCGCTGTTCGAAGTCCATCACCGCTCGCGCGGGCTCGAGGCCGCGCTGGCGCGTCTGGCGGAGGCGTTCGAACTGTCTCCGACGGCCTGCGCGCCGGGTCCCCTGGTGGTCGAGCGCCTGCCCGCCTGAGATCTCGCCGAGTCGACGCGGTTTCGCGAGCGGAAGGGTCTAAGATCCGGCCCAGGTGTTTGCCCCTCGAGTCCATTGGCCGCGCTTCCTCGCGATGGGCGTCCTGGCGCTCGGCGCGGGCTGCCGCTCGACCTTCGAGCGCCGCGACTGGAGCCAATACGACGGTCCGGGGGCGGCCCTGCTCCAGCAGGAGGAGCTGCCCTTCCCCCATGTGGACGACCCGCTGGAGCCCGTCAATCGTGTCGTCGCCTACCTCAATTTCCTCGGGCTGAAGTACCTGTTCGCGCCAGTGGCCTCCGTCTATCGCGGCGTGGTGCCCGGGACCGTGCGCGAGCACCTGCGGCTCGCCGGCAAGAACTTCCTCTACCCCGGGCGGGTCGTGAACAACCTGCTGCAGGGCCAGTGGGCCGACGCCGGGGAGGAGACCTCGCGTTTCGCCGTCAACACCACGCTCGGCATTCTCGGGCTGTTCGACCCTGCGCAGGACATGGGACTCGAGGCCCATGCGGAGGACTTCGGCCAGACCTTCGCCAAGTGGGGCTGGAAGAACAGCACCTACCTCTATCTGCCCGTCGTCGGTCCGAGCACGGTGCGCGACGGTCTCGGTCTCGTGCCCGACAGCCTGACGGATCTGGCCGTGCTGGACTGGCGCGTCAGTTTCGCTCGAGGCGTCAACCGGCGCAGCGACGAGGTCGAGCCCGCGCTGCGGCTGATCGAAGCCAACTACGACGCCTACGAGCCCGCCCGCGTGCTCTACACCCTGGAGCGTGAAGTCGAAGTCAGGGATTTCTCCTGGAAGGGCGACGGCAGCAGCGCGACCCAGACTCTGGAGGCGATCTTCCTCGCGCCCCAAAACCCAGGCTTTCCCGGCAGCGGTCGAACGGAATCGGTGCGCCTCTCCCGCGAAGCCAGCTTGCCCTACAACGTCTGGATCCAGCCCTATCCCGCGCCCCTCGTGTACGTGGTGCCCGGCATCGGCGGCCACCGGCTCGGCGACTCGGCCTTGGGATTGGCGGAGCTGTTCTTCGACAACGGCAGCTCCGTGGTGACCGTGGCCAATCCGACGAACTGGGAGTTCATCGCCAACGCCTCGTCCGTGCACTTGCCGGGCTACGTGCCGGTCGACTCGCGGGATCTGCACCAGGCCCTCAGCGCCATCGACCGGGACCTGGCCTCGCGCTGGCCGGGGCGCTTCACCTCCAAGCGCCTCGCCGGCCTTTCCATGGGCGCCTTCCAGGCCCTGTTCATCGCCGCCGACCGGGCGCGTGCCCCGCCGGACGGGCTCTTGAGCTTCGATCTGTACCTTGCCATCGATCCTCCGGTGAACCTGGAGCACGGCATGCGGACGGTGGATCGCTTCTACAACGCTCCCCTGGCCATTCCGGTGGCGGAGCGCGCGCGCCGCATCCGGCAGATCTTCGCCAAGGTGCTGCACCTGGCCGAGGGCCGGCTGCAGCCGGGGATCGAGCTGCCCTTCACGCGCCTGGAGGCCGAGTTCCTGATCGGACTCGCCTTTCGCCTCGACCTGCAGTACACGATTCTCCAGACCCAGGAACGCCACGATCAAGGCGTGCTGCAAACGCCGCGCTGGCGCCTGCGCCGCGCACCGGCATTCCGCGAGGCCTCGGAATATTCGTACCTCGACTACATGCACGCGTTCGTGCTGCCCTACTACGCGGCCCGCGACCCCAGGATCACGTTCGACGAGGCGGGCGCGCGCCGACTGTTCGCGGACTGCGACCTGCGCTCGGTGGAGGCGGGGCTCTTCGCCAACGACCGCGTGCGCCTGTTCGCCAACGAGAACGACTTTCTGCTGCGGCCCGAGGACCTGGCCTGGCTGCGGGCGACCCTGGGCCGGAGGGCGCGCATTTTTCCGGCGGGCGGACACCTGGGGAACCTGCACCGCAGGGCGATCCAGGAGGCGATCCGCGAAGTGGCCGGAGTCGGCGCGTCCGCGCCGGGCGCCGCGCGCTGAGCGACGAACCCCGGGCCTGGCCGTTGTGGCCGGCCCGCGGCCGGAGTTAGGCTCTCGGGGTGACGCTCGCACGCGCACTGCTCGGAATCGCCTTCTTCCTGCTCGCGGCCTGGCTCCTGTCGAGCCACCGCCGGCGCTTCCAGTGGCGGGTGGTGCTCGGCGGCCTCGCGATCCAGCTCCTGATCGCCTTCCTGATCCTCAAGACGGGCATCGGCGGCCGCTTCTTCGAGAGCGCGTCCGAGTTCATCACGCGCCTCGTCTCCATGGCGGCGCCCGGCGCCCGTCAAGTGTTCGGCTCCCTGGCCGACCCGGCGGGCCCCGTGGGTTTCGTGTTCGCCTTCGCGGGCACGGGGCTCGTGGTGATCATCTTCGTCTCGGCCCTGTTCAGCGTGCTCTACCACATCGGGCTGATGCAGGTCCTGGTGTGGGCCCTGGCCAAGGTCATGAGCGCCACCATGGGCCTCTCCGGCGGCGAGTCCATGGCCGCCGCCGCCAACATCTTCATGGGCCAGACCGAGGCGCCGCTGGTGGTGCGCCCCTACGTCGCGGGGATGACCAACTCCGAGCTCAACGCGCTGATGACCGGCGGTTTCGCCACCATCGCGGGCTCGGTCATGGCGGTCTACATGGGGATCCTGGGCCCCGAGATCGCGCCGCACCTGGTGACCGCCAGCGTCATGAGTGCGCCCGCCTCCTTCGTGATCGCCAAGACCATCCTGCCGGAGACCGAGGCCAGCAGGACCGCGGGCAGGGTCGAACTCAAGATCGAGCGCAATGCCGGCAACCTGATCGAAGCGGCGGCCAACGGCACCAGCGACGGCCTGAGGCTGTGGCTCAACGTGATGGCGATGCTGATCGCCTTCATCGCGCTGGTGAGTCTGGTCAACTGGCCCCTGGGTTGGCTCGGCGAGCAGATCGGCGTGGTGGGCCTGAGCCTGGCGAAGATCTTCTCCTGGCTGTTCGCGCCGATCGCCTGGCTGATGGGCGTCGTGGGCTGGCACGACTGTCAGCTGATGGGGGGGCTGCTCGGCACGCAGGTGTCGGTCAACGAATTCGTGGCCTTCCAGGAACTGCAGAAGGTGCTGCCCTCGAGCGGCAACGCCGTGGTCTTCGAGAGCGCGCGCTCGGCCAAGATGGCGGCCTACGCCCTGTGCGGCTTCGCCAACTTCTCGTCCATCGGCATCCAACTCGGCGGCATCACGGCCCTGGCTCCCGAGCGCAAGGGCGACCTGTCGAGGCTTGCCCTCAAGGCCATGCTGGGTGGAGCCATGGCCTGCTGGATGACGGCCACGGTGGCGGGGATCTTCCTGTGAGCCGCTCCAGCGCCTCGGAAATCCTCGGGCCCGTGGCGCAGCTCGCCGATGCCATGGCCGGGAAGGGGCTGGAGCGCTTCGAACTGGCGCTCGTGCTGGGCTCCGGCCTGGGGGCCTTCGCGGATTCGCTCCAGGACGCCCGCATCGTTCCTTTCGAGGAACTGCAGGGCATGCCGCGCTCCGCAGTCGCCGGCCACGCGGGTCGCTTCGTGTTGGGCAAGGTCGGCGGCATCCGTGTCCTGGTGCAGCAGGGCCGCGCCCACCTGTACGAGGGCTGGAGTCCCTTCGACGCCACGCGGGCCGTGCGGGCATTCGCCCACCTGGGCTGCCGCCGCCTCGTGCTCACCAACGCCGCCGGAGGCCTGCACCCTGAATGGAGGGCGGGCACCCTGGCGCGCATCACCGATCACATCAACCTGCAGGGCCGCACGCCGCTCCTTCAGCGTGAGCGCTCGTCGGGCGCGATCTACGCAGAGGCGTTCGGCGCGGCCCTGGAACGCGGCGCAGCCGACGCCGGCATCGTGCTCGCCCGCGGCGTCTACTGCGGCTTGCTCGGCCCGAGCTACGAGACGCCGGCCGAAATCCGCATGCTGGCGAAGCTGGGCGCCGACCTGGTGGGCATGAGCACGGTGGCCGAGGCCTGCGCCGCCCACGCCGCGGGCATGCAGGTGGCGGGACTTTCCCTGGTCACCAACCAGGCCGCGGGCATCAGCCCGACGAAGCTCGACCACCAGGAAGTGATCGCCGCGGGCAAGGCCGCCGCCTTGAACGTTCAACGCCTCCTGACCGCCGCCACGCCGCACCTGGCCCGGGCCTGACGAGAAACGTCCTTCGGCGGCGGTTCGGCGTGAATGTCGCCGGGCAGATCGCGTAGGAACTCCGCATCATGATCCTGACCACCACTCCCAGCGTCGAAGGCCATCCCATTCGCGAGTACAAGGGCATCGTCACCGGCGAGGCGATCCTGGGCGCGAACGTCTTCAAGGACCTGTTTGCCGGCATCCGCGACCTGGTCGGCGGCCGCTCGGGCACGTACGAGAAGGAGCTGGGCCGCGCGCGGCAGATCGCCCTGGACGAGCTGCAGCAGGCGGCCCGCGAGAAGGGCGCCAACGCCGTGGTGGGCATCGACCTCGACTACGAAGTGCTGGGCCAGTCCAACGGAATGCTGATGGTGACCGCCAGCGGCACGGCGGTCGTGGTTTGAGGCGCAGCGTCGCTACGATCGGGGGATGAACGTCGAACCGATCGTGCTCCAGGGGCGCGGCCTGCGGCTGGAACCCCTGGCCGCGCGCCATGCCGCGGACCTTGCGCGGGCCGCCGAGCCGGAGATCTTTCGCTACCTGCTCGACTCACCGGCGGTGTTCGGCGACGTGGCCGCGACCGAGGCCTACATCGAACGGCAACGGGCGGGCGCGGACCGCGTGCCCTTCGCCATCGTCGATCTGGCGAGCGCACGTGCGGTCGGCAGCACGTCCTACATGACGATTCGTCCGCGCCACCGCGGGCTCGAGATCGGTCACACGTGGCTCGCGCGCTCGGCCCAGGGGACGCACGTGAATCCGGAGGCCAAGTTCCTGCTGTTGCGCCACGCCTTCGAGCGCCTGGATTGCCTGCGCGTCGAGCTGAAGACCGACGGCCGCAACGCGCAGAGTCAACGGGCGATGACACGGCTCGGCTGCGTGCGCGAGGGCGTGCTGCGGCGCCACATGGTGCTGCCCGACGGCTTCGTGCGCGACACGGTCATGTTCAGCCTGCTGGCCGAGGAGTGGCCGAAGGTCCGCGAGCAACTGACCGCGCGCCTCGGCTACGCCCCCTGAAGCGGTGAGCGCTGGAAGTGCACGTGGCGCCAGGCGTCCCCCTGGCGGCGCCAGACGCGAGTTTCGGCGCTGGCGACGGTCTTGGGGCGGCCGTCCTCGAGCTTCTGCACCAGTCGCACATAGGCCACCACGGCCAAGTCACCGGCGAGGTGCACCACCGGCTGGGTGAGCGTCGTCTGGCGCGCGCCGGGGGAGCGCGGCAGGTCGAAATAGAACTTGTGGAAGTCGAGGCCGCGCACGATCTGGGCCGGGGCCTCGGGTTCGATCGCCGTCATGCCGGGGTCGCAGAGGCGGACGTAGGTCGGCCAGTCGCCGGCGGAAATCGCTTCCAACAGTTGGCGGCTGAGTGCGAGCAGCTCGGATTCGATGTCCTGTTTCATGCGGTGAGCCTAACGCGCAGTGAACCGTTAGCGAAATTGCCCGATCTCGGGCAGGCGAAGACCCTGAAGCTGCGATGTCCGCCGCAAGCGCCGCGTGCGCCCCTTTGTCCCCGTGGAGGATCGTCCTCGACAACGCCACAGGACATCGACGGCTGATCCTGCGGGATTGGTGTCGTCGCGTGAGGTTTCTGCTCGACTACAGCTTCGAGAAAATCCGGTACCCGACTTGGTTGTGGGGCGCGTTCACGATGCGTACCCAGACCATGACATAGACCGCGAGTCCGCGCACGGTCACCGGCAGAACCCGCGGCGAGTGATCGGTCCGGCCCACGTCTGGACTCAACAGTCTCGCCTTGGCTGGGTAGAGCGCGCGCTCGCTGGCCAGCACGCTGACGATGTCGGCCGCTGGATCGCCCAAGCCGGTAGTCGACCAGGCCAGATGCAGCCGATTCTGATGGTCGAAGAACGGCGCTGGCACGAAATCATGGACATCGTCGAGGGGCTGATGGGTCACTTGGTCGACGGTCCAATGCTCGGCGTCACTCGACTCGGCGTAGAAGACGTCCGTCGTCGGATCCAGAGCGTCCCCGGTGGCACCCACCTGCCAGCGATCGAGCGTGGCGGCGAATCGACTCGGGGCGAGCATCACGACCGTCGGAAACTGCGTGTGCTCGGTGGATGCCTGCAGCGAGGGCACGGGCAGAGGTGTATCCCAAGTCGCGCCCTGGTCGCTGGACTTGGCCATCACGACGTCGTTGACGCCCGGGAAGACCCGCGTGCTGGAGCCGAAGTAGATCCGCAGATCGTCCGGCGCCAAGCGAACCAGATGGGGAAAGCGATCGAAGTTCTGCCCGCTGGTCACCGGCACCTCAACGGCTGAAACCCAACCTGAGGGCGTGCCGTCGCACTTCAAGTAATGGATGTGACACTCGTTGGCGAGGTTCCAGCGATGCCACGCAACGTGGATCGTGCCATCCGCGTCTACGAGCAGCGCCGGGTAGTTGTCCCCTCGCGTGGGTGGCGGATAGGACAGTGGGTCCAGGTGCGTGATCTGAATCGGCTGGGTCCAGGCGATCGAAGCCTGGTCGAGGTCGATCGCCGTGGAGTGGACGTAGTACAGGTCTTTCGTCCCGTCGCGGTCCGAAAACCAGACCAGATGGATCGTGCCGTTCGCATCGAGCACCGCCGCAGGGTCATCGTCCTCCCCGTTCAAATTGTCTGTGGTGAGATACCTGAACGTGCCGTCGATGGCGTTCTCGCCGGAACCCCCGGATTGGGGGCAAGCGCACAGCCAAGCTGCGGCGAACGTCGCAAGCGCTCGTGTCGAGTACTCGGTGGCCATCGAATCCCATCCTAACGACCTAGCGTGCTGGCCGAGTCAAGCCCACGGCACCTGGTGCGGACGACCGGGGAAGGTCCGGTGTCGTCGGCTCCGGAGGAACGCGCGGGCCTCTTCCGCGCTATCCTCTCCCGATGGCCCTCTCCGCCACGATCCATCGTTTCGACATCGAGCTCGCCGACAGCGACCGGGGCGTCTACGAGACCCTGGAGTTGCGGGTCGCCCGGCATCCCTCGGAAGGTGCCGCCTTCCTCTTGGTGCGCGTGCTGGCGTACTGCCTGGAGTACGAGGAGGGCATCGTCTTCTCCAAGGGCGGCATCAGCACGGTGGACGAGCCCGCCATCTCGGTCTGCGATCTGACGGGCATGCGCCGCGTCTGGATCGAGGTCGGGCTGCCCTCGGCGGATCGCCTGCACCGGGCCTCCAAGGCCACGCCGCGCGTGGCGCTCTACACCGACCGGCGGCCGGACATCCTGCGCACTTCGCTCGCCGGCGAGCGCATCCACCGCGCCGAGGAGATCCTGGTCACGAGCTTTCCCCCGGCCTTCCTGCGCGGTCTCGAAAAGCACCTGGACCGAAACGTGCGCTGGAGCGTCTCGCTCTCGGACGGGCATCTCTACGTCACGGCGGGCGGCGAGTCGTTCGACACGGAGGTCCGCGCCGAACCACTGCGCCCCGCCGCGGGCTGAGGAAGGGTGGAAGGCCCGAGTCGAAGGCCCCCGACTCCGACCCGCTCAACTCCACGCCCGTGCCGGCCTGCCCGGGTCGTGGAGACAGACCTTCGGCGGGCCCGGGTCCGCGCCGAGTCGACCTCAGTTCTCCACCACGTACTCCAGAGCGTTGGAAAGTTGCGTGCTGTTCGGCGCGGCAAGTCCCGGATCGCGGCCCCAGAACTGGCATTGCACGACGCTGCCGGGGACGCCTAGGAAGCTCGCCGGATTGCCGCCCAGGGCCCCCGCGCGGAAAGCGTTCAGGTCCACCGCGAACACGCCGCTGCAATCGGCCGCGGGCAACCCGGTCCCTCCGCTGTTGAGCCCCTGCACGCGGCGCAATGGGCCGTTGAGGCACAGGAGGCCGCCGGAGAACGGCAGGCTTGCGCGGCCGCTGTTGCCGTAGAGCAGGATCCCCACCTTCTGATTGCGGACCTGGAGCGAGCGCACGACGAAACCGGAGGCAGCCGAGGCCGAGGGCGTGCCGGAGGCCTCGATCGCGGGCGTGCAGCCGAGCGAATTGACCTTCCCCGCGCAGTAGATCGCCGGAGCACAGTCCGAGACGCGCTCGATCACATAGGGCACGCGACCTGGGAGCGCCGCCGAACCCACCATGACCGTGCGGCCACCGGCGGAATCGGACCGGCCGGCGGTGGCCCACGGGTCGCAGCCCGCGACATTCTCGAGCTCCCAGGCCGTCCCATCCTAATGCCACAGGCCCAGTCGCAAGTCGCTGGAACTCGCTCCATCGAAGGCCGCGGGGTAGCTCCCGGGCGGCGGCGTGGCGTTCGACCAGCTCGAGCCGTCCCAGTGCTGCAGAACCCCGACGTAACCGGAGTTGTCGAGCGCCTCGCCCACCGCCCACACGTCATCCGTTCGGAAGGCGATCACGTCGTGGAGCCGCTGCTGGAATCCGACGAGCGGACTCGCGACGCGCGACCAGCTCGACCCGTCCCAGTGCAGAATGTAGGGGTAGCTGGAGAGATCGCCGTCCCCGCCGCCGCCCACGGCCCACACATCGTTGGGCGCGACGCCGTCCACGGCCTCCAAGCCCTGTTCGGCATTGGGTTGGGCGGCCGGCGTGGGCACCAGGGTGAACGAGCTGCCGTCCCAGTGCATGGCGAGAGCCGGCTGCAGGCTCTGCAATCCTGGATAGGGCCCAACCCATTCGCCGACGAACCACACGTCGTTGGAGGCAAAGGCCTTCAGGCCGGAAATGCGCGAGCCCGAATACCCGGCGCCCGTGCTCGTCGGCGGCAGGGGCGTGGCGGCCGTCGTCCAGGCAGTTCCGTCCCAGTGGTCCGCGCGGATCTGGTGGCCGACCCAACCGCCCGGCACGACCACCACATGGGAGCCCGCGGCCCACAGGTCGTCCGGTCCAGCGGCCTCCAGGGCCTCCAGGGTGGTGCGCGACCCGAAATTCCCAAGGGGCGGCGCGGGAGGCAGGTTCACGATCGACCAGGACGCACCGTCGTGGTGCAGGGCGAACGGATAGCTGTTGAGGCTCTGGCCCGACTGGGTGGAGCTGTTGCCCAACGCCCAGACGTCGTCGGGCGCCAGGACCTTCACGTCCACGAGGCCCGCGTCGTTGCCTGGGGTGGGAACCGCGCTCGAACTCCACTCGCTGCATTGCGGGCCGGAGTCGCCGTAGAGCACGAAGTCGACGTCCGCGTGCACGGTCGAGCCGAACGGCGGCGTGTACAAGGACCAGGGCGTGCCGCTGGAGTTGTTCTGACGCACCCAGCCCGTGGAGAGGCGCGGCGCGTTGAAGTTGCACTGCCACGGATCCCACGAACCGTAGGTCGTGAAATCCAATTGCACCGAGACGAAGTGCAGCCCGCTCGCCACGAACGCCGTGGGAAGCTCCACCTCGACTCCCGAGGGGCGCGGCTCGACTCCCACGCGCGGGTCGTTGCCTGCGACGGAGGTGGCGGCCTGGAGCACCCCCGGCCCCGCCGGGGTCCACTCGTAGAAGCGCACCCACACGCCGTCGATGGGCGTGGGTGAGCCGGTGGGCCCGCCGTTGAAGCCGCTGACGTAGATGCGCGTCACGCGGCCGCTGAAGTCGAAGTCGTCGGCGACCTCGCGCTCAAAGGCGAAGGTGGGGCTCGAATTGATGTAGGAGGCGCCCCAGGTGTCGTTGTTGAACGTGCCCGAGGGCCAGGCCGTGACGCAGTCGGCTCGGACTCCGGAGGCGAGGCCCCCTGAGATCAGGGAAGCGAGGAGCCAGGGGGTGGCGGACAGGGCGGAGTGCTTCATCGGAAGTGGCCTGGGGCTGAGCGGGTGGGCGGTGCACTCCCGCCGTGCAAGTTCCGTTCCAGCCAGGGAGGGCCGGCGGGTCGGGCCGCCTTCCCGCCTGGCTGGTCCCGAGGCCCGCCCCGGGCCCTGATCGGGCGGGCCCCCATCCAATTCCTGGACGTCCGTCGCCGGGGAGGCTCAGCCCTTGGCGTCGCGCACGATCACGCCGTGGGCGGTCTCGGCGAGCACGTAGTCGGGCAGCAGCTTCGCCGTGGACCGGATGGCCCACTCGCCGTCGAACAGGATCACCCAGCGGCCGCGCGCGTCCTGGGTGATCAGCCCGGTGTAGGCCGTCTCCAGGGCCTCCATTTTCACCGGGCCGCCGTCCTTGCGCGTGACCCAGCGCGCGAACTGGTAGGGCACGGGGTCGAAGCGCATCTCGACGTTGTACTCGCTCTTCAGGCGGTACTTGACCACTTCCATCTGCAGCTGGCCCACCGCGCCCATGATGAAGTCGCCCGCCGGGGCGTCGGGTCGCCGATAGACCTGGATCGTGCCCTCCTGGCTGAGCTGCTCGATGCCGCGCACGAGCTGCTTCCGCTTGCCCGGGTCGAGCATGATCACGCGCGCGAAGTGCTCGGGGGCGAAGCTCGGAATGTCCTCGAACTCGAACTTCGATCCCGCCGTGAGCGTGTCGCCGATCTCGAACACGCCGGGGTCGTGGATGCCGATCACGTCGCCGGCGAAGGCCTCGTCGATGATCGTGCGCTCCTGGGCCATGAATTGTGTCGGCTTCGCCAGGCGCAGCTCGCGGCCCGAGCGCACGTGCAGGGCCTTCATGCCGCGCTCGAATCGGCCGGAGCAGATGCGCAGGAAGGCCATGCGGTCGCGGTGCGCGCGGTCCATGTTGGCCTGGATCTTGAACACGAAGCCCGAGAACTCCTCGTTCGCGGGCTCGAGCATGCCCGCGCTGGTGGATCGTTCGCGCGGGGGCGGCATCAGCTCGACGAAGCTGTCGAGAAAGGCCGCCAGGCCGAAGTTGTTGATCGCGCTGCCGAAGAACATCGGCGACAGCTCGCCCTTTTCGAAGCGCGCGCGGTCGAACTCGTCGCCGGCCGCGTCGAGCAGCTCGGTGTCGTGTCGCAGTTGCGCGTAGCCGGCCGGGCCCAGTTCCTCTTCGAGCAGCGGATCCTCGAGTCCGCTGATCGCCACCGGCGGCTTCTCCGCGCCCTGCTTGGCGCTCGACAGGGCGTAGGCCTCGTCGAACAGGTGCACGTTCTTGTCGAAGCGGTGGTAGACGCCGCGGAAGCGGCCGTCGCGGTAGATCGGCCAGGTCACCGGGTAGACGCCGATTTCGAGCACGTGCTCCACCTCGCCCACGAGCGCGAAGGGCTCGCGTCCGTAGCGGTCGAGCTTGTTGACGAAGGTGAAGATCGGGATCGCCCGCTCACGGCAGACGCGGAACAGCTTGCGGGTCTGGCTCTCGACGCCCTTGGCGCAGTCCAGCAGCATCACTGCGCCGTCGACCGCGTGCAGCGTGCGGTAGGTGTCCTCGCTGAAGTCGGCGTGGCCCGGCGTGTCCAGCAGGTTCATCTGCCGGCCGGCGTGGGGGAACTGCAGCACGCTGGTGGTGATCGAGATGCCGCGCTCGCGCTCCATCTCCATCCAATCGCTGACGGCGTTGGAGCGGCCGCGCTTGGCGTGCACCGCGCCGGCGAGATGGATCACGCCGCCGTAGAGCAGGAGCTTCTCGGTCAGCGTCGTCTTGCCCGCGTCGGGGTGCGAGATGATCGCGAAGGTGCGGCGCCGCGCGACTTCGCGGGCGAGTTGATCGGCGCTCATGGTGGTCGGTGCGGCCCCGCCGACCTAGCGTGGCCAGGGTGGCCGGGGTGGAGGGGCGGGGCGAGAAGGAAGTGCCCGCGCGGCCGCGGGCCAGCCCTTGCGTCGGGGAGGCCGGGCCCAGGGCCGCGGGCCCCGGTTTCGCGGCGGAGTCGGCGCCGCCTTGGCGGGCAAAGAGTGTCGGCAGGACCCGCGCGGTCGTCAAGGCTCCGGGCCGCTACAATCCCGCGCCCATGCCGCGCACGGACCCCTCGACTTCCGAACTCGACTTGCGCGCCATCGCGCGCCGCGCCGCGGGTCGAGCCCTGGCCGAGCGGGGAAGCAGGCCTCGGGCCTCGGGCCCCGGGTCGCCTTCCGCCCAGTTGTTGGGCGTGCACGTGGCGGTGACACCTCCCGCCGGATCCGACACCGCCGGCGCGGCGGGCGCCGACAGGGGCGAGTCCCGACCCCACGGCGCTGGGGGAAGGCCCGGCCGCGCTCTCGTGGACGCGGAGAGCCTGCGCCAGGTGGCCGACGGCGCCGAGTTCCCCGTGCCCCCGGGGGCCCTGGTGACGGAACTGGCCCAGGAGGAAGCGCGCCGCCGCGGCATCCGTCTGGTGGCCTTCCCGGGGAGCCCGGGCGCGCGGCGTACCCGCCGGGTGGCCCTGGGGGCCGACCACGGCGGCTTCAAGCTCAAGCGTGAGATCCTGGGCTGGCTCGGCGACTTCGACGCCGTGGGCGTGGACCTGGGCACGCGCGACGAAAATCCCTGCGATTACCCGGATTTCGCCCGCGCCGTGGCCCTGGCCGTGGCCCGGGGCGAGGTGGACTTCGGCATCCTCGTCGACGGGGCGGGCATCGGCTCGGCCATGGCCGCGAACAAGGTCCCCGGCGTGCGCGCCGCCAACTGCGTGGACGTCGCCATGGCGCGGAACGCCCGCGAGCACAATTTCGCCAACGTGTTGACCCTGGGGGCCTCGCTCCCGCGCAACACGGTCCACCAGGTGATCCATGCCTTCCTGTCCACCGACACGGGCGCGGACCGACACCGGAAGCGCGTGCAGAAAATCACCGACATCGAGCGCCATTTCGCGCCGCGGAAGCCCACGCCATGAGCCCGAAGACCGGTTCCATCAGCGCCTCCGACCTGGAGGACCTCCTGACCGAAGTGGCGCGCCAGGTGCTGGAGCGCGGCCCGGACGCCCTGCGCACCGGGGCCACGATCGAGGTGGAGCTCTCCGAGGACGGCGTGCGCGAGTCCGTGGGCCTGGGGGCCTGCCGCGTCGGGTCCTGCGGCTGCACCCCGCCGCCGCTCACCGGGCTCGCGAGCTACATCGATCACACCCTGCTCAAGCCCGAGGCCACCCTGGCGGAGCTGGACCAGCTGTGCGCCGAGGCCCTGGCCAACAAGTTCGCCAGCGTGTGCGTCAATTCGAGCCATGTGCGGCGCTGCGCGGAAATCCTGGCCAATTCCGGGGTTCTCGTGTGCAGCGTGGTGGGCTTCCCCCTGGGGGCCATGGACAGCGAGGCCAAGGCCTACGAGGCCCGGCGGGCCATCGAGCAGGGGGCCTGTGAGATCGACATGGTGCTTGCCGTGGGGCTCCTGAAGTCGGGCCAGCACGAGCGCGTGCGGGCCGACATCGAGCTCCTGGCGGACACCTGCCATTCCCTCGGGGCCCGGCTCAAGGTGATCCTGGAGACCTGTCTCCTGACGGACGCGGAGAAGGTGACCGCCTGCAAGCTCTCCATGGCGGCGGGGGCCGACTTCGTGAAGACCTCCACGGGCTTCAGCAAGGGCGGAGCCACGGCGGCGGACATCCAGTTGATGCGCGACACCGTGGGCCCGGTCATGGGGGTCAAGGCCTCCGGTGGGGTGCGCGACGCGGCCCAGGCCAAGGCCATGATCGGCGCCGGCGCCACGCGCCTGGGGGCGTCCGCCTCGGTCGCCATCGTCAAGGGATCCGCGACCGGTCGGGGCGCCGGCGGCGGGTACTGATTCGCGAAGCGTCGAGTCGGCCCGGAACGCCCTGGGCCCGCGGTTCGGGGCCCCTGGTTCGGGGCCCGTGGTTCGGGCGGGGGGCCCCTGGTTGGCCCGGGGTTCGGCGGGCCGCGGCGCCGGCGCCGGTGCCCGTGGTGAGCGAGTCCGGGCGAGGCCACTCAGCGGGGCCCCGGCTATCCCTGAATAGGGTTAGATCCCTTCGAGGCTGCCCTCGGAACCCCCTGGGAACTGGGGATTCGAGTCCTCGGCCGACTCCGCCGAAAAGATGCCCTGGGACAGGAGCCGGGCCGCGATCATGAACTCGTCGGGCTCCTCCCCGGGGATCGCCGCCACGAGCCGCACCCGGTCCGGGGACAGGCCGGAGTAGCTGACGGCCACCTGCCAGACCCTGAGCACGTCGAGGACCCGGTCTTCGAGCTTGCGGCCCGCGGGGACCTGCCAGACGAAGTCGAGACAGCCCTCAGTGACCGAATCCAGGCAGATCTCAGGAAGTTCGCATGAATTTACTTCCCGGATCCAGGCCCCCTCGGACTTGGGGTGGAACGGCGACCCACCCCGCAGACCCCACAGCCGGGTGCCGTCGTGGGCCCGCAGGCGCCATTCCACGACGTCGATCAGGGGCGACGACAGGTCCGGGCGCGGCAGGATCAGGAGTCCGCGGTGGGCGGCCTTCATCTGGTCCAGTCGTCGCCGCCAATAGCCCGGCTCCAGCAGGAGCGGTGTGGGCGTCGGACGGCCCGTTGAACCCATTCGAGCCCCAAGCCGGCGGCCCCCGGGCTCCGAACGGGGCATTTCGCGGTGGGGCTGTAAGTCAGCCGTAATTCACTGGGGGGCAGGGATTAGGGGCGGTCGCCCCCCTGGCGTTCCCGAGCGCTGCTCCCCTATCATGCCGCCCCTTCGCCAGCGCGGCTTCTCCCGGGCGACGAAGGAACAGACGCGAGCGCCGGCCGGGCGGGGATGCCCCCGCTACGACAGACGCGCGCGACTGCCATCGCCCCCCTCCTCGGTTCTCCGATCCCCTCGGAAGGAAGCCCGGACGTGCAGCAGTCCGCCATCCCCGCGCCCCCGGCGCGCCAGTGTTCCCTTGCCGTTGGCGCCGTCCTCACCGCCGGCCTGTGCGTGGGCGTGCTCCCGAAGAGCGCGGCCGCCGCCCAGGACGCCCCGAAGACCGATCCCGCCGCCGCGATCCTCATCCGCGCCGACAAGGTGATCGTGCGCCCGGGCCAGGTGCTCGAGGGCGCCAGCGTCCTGATCGAGAACGGCCTGATCACGGCGGTGGGGAAGATCCCCACGCCGCCGGAGGGCGCCCGCGAGATCCAGGGGAAGGTGGTCTGCGCCGGCTTCATCGACCCCTGGTCCGTGTTCGCCGTGGACGGCGATGCCGCCTTCGAGCAGCGCAACTCGCCGGCCATCGCGGCCAGCGACGCCCTGGACGGCTACCTGCACCCGCGGCTGGTCAAGGACGTGCTGCGCTCGGGCGTCACCGCCGTGCGCTCCCAAGTCGGGGTCTTCGCCCGCGTGGGCGGCACGAGCACCGCGCTGCGCCTGAACCCCACGTTGCCGCTGGAGAAGACGCTGCTGTCGGGTGAAAACGCCCTGACGATGACCCTCGGAATGCGCGAAGGCGGCGGCTCCTCCGACCCCTTCGAGCGGCTGAGCGACGTGGAGCGGGTGGCGGGCATGATCACCCAGGGGGAAGCCTACGCCCTCGACCAGGCCGAGTACGTCCACGAGCTCGCCGAGTGGAAGAAGAAGATCGCCGACAAGCAAAAGGAGCTCGAGGACGGCTTCAAGAAGGCCAAGAAGGACCGCGAGAAGGAACTGGCGGACTCCAAGGAGAAGGGCAAGGAGTTCAAGGAGAAGGAGTTCAAGGAGGACAAGGCGCCCAAGCCCCCCCGCCATGACGCGGAGAAGGAAGTGCTGGCGCGCGTGGCCGAGGGCCGCATTCCCTTGGTGGTCGAGGCGCACCGCGCCTCCCAGCTGCGGAGCCTGATGGACGCCACGGCGCCCTTCAAGCGACTGCGCCTGATCCTGGCGGGCGGCACCGATGCCCTGGAAATCGCGCCGGAGCTGGCACGCCGCCGCATCCCGGTGATCGTTTGGCCCCAGCCCATGGGCAGCGAGATCAGCCCGGAGATGGAGCGCCACGACCTGGGGCTCGCCGCCGCCCTGGAGCGCGCGGGCGTCACCGTGCTCCTGGGAAGCGGAGCGCGCAACGGCATGGCCACGCGCGACCTGCCGCTCCTGGCGGAACTCGCCGTGGGCCACGGCCTCTCGCGCGAGGCCGCCTTCTCGGCCCTGACCGTGGGCGCCGCGCGGGCCTTCGACCTCGACCGGCGCCTGGGCACGGTGGAATTCGGCAAGGAAGCCGACCTCCTGGTGCTCGACGGAGAGCCGCTGTCGGGTTCATCCCGAGTCCAGTACGTGATCTCGGCCGGCACGGTCGTGATCGCCCCGGAGGAACGCTGACCATGATCTCACTCGCACTGACGCTCCTCTGCCTGGTCGCCCCGGGCCAATCGGACACGCTGGCGATCCAGGCCCGCACGGTTCACCTGGGGGACGGCCGCACTCTCGACCGCGGCGTCCTGATCGTCGAGCAGGGCCGCATCCGCGCCGTGTCGGGCGGCACCGAGCTGCCCAGCAGCGTGCGAGTCGTGCAGCACGACGGCGTGATCACCCCCGGGTTCGTGGCGGCCCACGACCAGTCGAGCCTGGGCGCCGAGGCCAGCGACCGCACGCGGCCCATGCTGCCCGAGCTGCGCGTGGCCGATGCCTTCGATCCCAAGGCGAAGGACCTCGCCCTGGCCGCCCGCTGGGGCGTCACCACGGTGCTCCTGGCGCCGGGCGTCGACAACCTCGTCGGCGGCCAGACGGCGGCGGTCAAGACCCACGGCGGTCGGGTGCTGGCGCGAGCGGCCCACCTGGCGATCTCCCTTTCCTCGGCGGCGCTGCGAACCGACACGCCGCCCACGAGCCCCATGGGCGCGGTGGCGCTGCTGGAGTCCCAGTTCGCGGCCAACGCTCCGGTCTTCGCCGAGGTGCGCGCGGGCCGCCTTCCGGTGATGATCTACGCGCCGGCGCGCCACGAACTGCTGCGTTCGGTCGAGTTCGCCACGCGCAACAAGCTGCGCGGGGCCGTGGCCGGAGCCTCGCTGGCGGGCGAGGTGCTCGAGCCGCTCAAGCTCTCCGGACTGGCCGTGGTCTTCCAGCCCTTCAGCGGCGGGGACGAAGTTCGCGAGATCCGCTCGGTGGTCGCCACGGCGGCCGCGGGCATTCCCTTCGCCTTCGCCCTGGACTCCGCTCCGGCGGGTCCGGCCGCCCTGCGCCTGTCGGCGGCCATGTGCCTGCGCGAGGGCGCGGACCGCAAGGCCCTGGAGCGGGCCCTGTTCTCGGGCGCCGCCGACATCTGCGGCGTGGGCGATCACGTCGGCCTGCTCGCGGGCGGGTACGACGCCGACTTCCTGTTGTGGAGCGGCGATCCGCTCGACCTCACCAGCCGTCTCGAAGCCGTCTACATCGACGGCGTGCGCGTCGAAACCAAGAAGCCATGAGCCCGAAGACCCTCATCCAAGTGGCGCTGGGCCTGTGCCTCGCGCAAGCGGCCGCCTTCGGCCAGGGCGCGAAGCAGGAGACCTCCGACGACTGGAGCGTGTTCGCCGATCAGGTGTTCACCTCCGAGGGCGAGGTGTTCCAGAACGCCCTGGTGCGCGTCCAGGACGGCAAGATCGTGGCCATCACGCCCGGCGCCAGCGCGGGCAGTTCCGACTCGAGCCTGCGGGCCGCCGCCATGACCGCGGGCATGATCGACCTCTCGGCGCGCATCGACCTGGGTTTCGGGTCGGTGGAGCAGGGGCGCGAAATCACGCCCAACGCGCGCGTGGCCGATGCGCTCGACCTGTTCAGCGAGGAATGGACGCGCGTGGCGAAGGGGGGCGTGACCACGGTGCTGGCCAACCCCTCCGACTACAACGTGATCGGGGGACTCGGACTGGCGCTCAAGACCGCCGGGCCCCGCAGCGTGCTCCAGCGCACGGTCAAGGCCGACGCCGTGCTGCGCGGCGCCATCGGCACCCAGCCCTCCCTGCGCAACCATCCGGCCCGCGGCTCGCCGTCGGACATCTACTCGCGCCGCCCGACGACCCGCATGGGAGTCGAGTGGGAGTGGCGCAAGGCCATGTACGACGCCGCGGCGGCGCGCGGGGACAAGTCACGGAGCTATCCCGGCTGCGAGCAGGTCCAGGTGGCCCTCGACGGCAAGCTGCCCCTCTGCATCCAGGCCTGGAGCACCCAGGACATCCGCACCGCGGTCTTCCTCAAGGAGGAGATCGAGCGCGAGAAGCTCGGCACGCCGCGCCTGATCATCGACGCGGCCGCCGAGGCCTGGAAGGAGCCCCAGCTCCTGGTGCGCAGCAAGGCCATGGTCGTGTTGCCCCCCTTCCCGCTCCAGGGCCGCACGAACGAGGGCGCCTTCATGGCCTGGGAGACGGCCAAGCTGCTCCATGAACTGGGCGTGCCGGTGGCGCTTTCCAGCCACGGCGCGGGCGATCCCGAGTCCGGCCTGGACCGCCAGGCGGGCCATGCCATGCGCGGCGGCCTGCCCTTCGAGGCCGCCCTGGCCGCGGTGACCCTCACGCCCGCGCGCATGATCGGCATCGAGGACCGCGTCGGTTCGATCGCCGTCGGCAAGGACGCGGACCTCGTGCTGTGGTCCGGCGTGCCGTTTGAACTGACCTCGCGCGTCGTCGGCGTGCTCGTCGACGGCCGCGTGGTGCTCGATCCGCGTCCCGCCAAGGACTCCGCCGCGGCGAAGTAGCGCCCGCGCCTCGTCCAGACATCCACCGGCCACCGGCCCGTCCGCCTTCCGAACCACCGTTCGTCCCACACCGTTCCATGAGCCTTCCGTCCATGCGCTCCCAACACCTCGCCCTCGCCGTCCTCGCGCTTCCGCTCGCCTCCCTTGCGTTCGCCGAGCCTGCCTTCGCCGACGGCAAGCTCGCCGTCAAGGTGGGCCGGATCATCACGCTCAGCGGTCCCGACATCGCGAACGGCATGATCCTGATCGAGAACGGCCGCATCACGGCCATCGGCGCCGACGTCAAGCTGCCCTGGGACGCGGTCGTCATCGACCAGCCCAAGATGGTGGCCTTCCCGGGCATGGTGGAGGCCCACTCCGCGCGCGGCATGGACCGCGCCAACGAGAACATCGACGTGGCGCCGTTCCTCAACGTGCGCGACTCGATCGACCCGGTGGGCTTCTACTTCGAGGACGCCCTGCGCTGGGGGGTCACCACGATCAACGTGCAGCAGGGCCACAACTGCGTCATCGGCGCCCAGGGCATGATCGTCAAGCCGGTGGGGATCACGATCGAGGACATGCTGGTCAAGCCCGACGGCGGTCTGAAGCTCTCCGCCGCGCCCAAGCAGGGCTATTCGCCCGCTTCCCAGCAGCAGGCCCTGCGCGGTGCCTTCACCGACCTGCGCCTGTACCTGGAGGAGATCGTCCGCGACAAGCAGCAGGGCGGTGACCGGGCGCGCCGCGAGGCGCTGTTCCAGGGCCGCGACCTGGAGGGCGAGAAGGCCAAGGGCAAGGCCATGGCCGGCTCCGCCTGGAAGGTGGCGGGCCTGGAGGTCATCCCGCGCGGCGAGATCGACGAGAAGCAGGAACCCCTGCTGGCCCTGGTGGAGGGCAAGCTCGGCGCCTTCATTTACTGCTCGCGGCCGATGGACGTGGCGCGCGCCCTGGAGATCGCCCGCGCCAACGGGTTCCTGGCCCGCACGACGCTGGTCTGCAGCACGACCTGCTGGAAGGCCGTGGACGCCATCGTCGACGCCGGCGTGCCGGTGATCCTCGAGGGCCCGCTGGTGCAGATCGAACGCGATCCCATCGACGGCAAGGAGACCGAGACCTTCGTGCCCAAGGTCTTCGCCGACAAGAAGGTGCGCTTCGCGCTTTCCTCCAACAACACGACCACCGAGTCCCTCTGGTTCCAGGCGGCGACCGCCGTGGGGCTGGGGCTCTCCCGCGAGCAGGCGCTCAAGAGCATCACCAGCGTGCCGGCGGAGATCCTCGGCCTGCAGAAGCGCCTCGGCTCCCTCGAAGTGGGCAAGGACGGCAACGTGCTGTTGTTCAGCGGCGACCCGCTGTCCGTGACCTCCTTCGTGGAGCACGTGATCGTCGAGGGCGTGCATGCCTACGACCGCTCCAAGGACATCCGCGTCAAGGCGGTCCTGCAGGGCAAGCTGCCGCCGGGCACTTCCGCGGCCGACGCGAAGGGCGAGAAGGCTCCCATGAGCCAGGCCAAGCCCCACGACGACACGGGCACGACGCCGACCGACGAGCCCGAGCCGAAGAAGAAGGACTGAGAGGCACCGTCCCATGCGCACCCTCGTTCTCTCGTTTGCCGCCGCCGCGTCCCTCGCGGCCCAACCCGCCCCGGCCAGCGGCGCCGGCGGAGCCGTGGCCCTCAAGGCCGGCACCGTGCACCTCGTCGACACCGGCGTGGTGCTCGAAGGCGGCGTGACGATCCTCGTGCGCGACGGCCGCATCGAAGCCGTGGGCAAGCAGCTCACGGTCCCGCCGGACGCCCGGGTGGTGGACTACGGCCCGGACGCGGTGATCGTGCCCGGCCTGATCGCCGCCAACAGCGTCTACGGCATGGGCATGCCCTCCGAGCGCACGGCCGACTTCGGCGTGCGCGCGATCGACAACTTCGATCCCTACGGCCAGTCGATCGCCCCCGGCGGCATGCAGTACGGCCGCGCGGAGCTCGACGACGTGTCGGCGGGCATCACCGCGGTGTACCTCCGGCCCACCAGCGTGCGCTTGATCGGGGGCCAGGGCGCCGTGCTCAAGCTCTCCGGCGACGGCCTGGCCCAGCGCCTGGTGCTGGCTCCCGCCCTGGTGGACGGTTCGATCACCGATGACGCCCGCAACACGCCGGGGTACTGGAAGCCGCCGATCCCCGCCACCGCCGACGTGGGGCTGGGGCTGCAGAAGCGTCAGCTGCCCCAAACCGCGGGCGGAGCGATCGTGGCCCTGCGCGAAATCGCCGCGGTGCTGCGCGGCGGGCCGGACACGGGCGAATACGGCCCGTCCCTGGCCGTGGAGGGCCGCGAGTTGTGGCAGGCGCGCACGCCCTGGCGCATCGACGCCTCCAGCGCCTACGAGATCCGCGCGCTGCTGGACCTGGCCCAGGAACTGCGCCTGCCCCTGGTGCTCGGCGGCGGCCGCGAGGCCGACCTGCTGGCCTCCGAGCTTGCGGGCGCCAACGTGCCGGTGGTCTTCGAGGTCGACATGGCGCCGGGCAGCGCCGGCCGCGACCTGGGCCGCGGGGACGAAGTTTCCTGGCCGCGCTACGACGTGTGCGCCAAGCTGGCCGAGAAGGGCGTCAAGTTCGCCATCGCGCCCTCCCTGGGCCTCAGGCCGCGCAACTTGCGCTACGCCGCGGCCCTCGCGTCCCGCGGCGGCCTCTCCCAGGCGGCGGCCCTGCGCGCCATCACCCTGTCGCCGGCGGAGATCCTGGGAGTGTCCCAGCGCCTGGGTTCGATCACGGTGGGCAAGGACGCGGACTTCTGCGTGCTCAACGGCGCGCCGATCCAGGCCACGTCCAGCGTGCTCGCCACCTGGGTTTCCGGAGTCGAGCGCTGGAACAGCGCGCGCGACACCGTCATCGACGCCGAGGCGCGGGCCAAGGCCGCGGGCGCGTTCGGCGCGGACTCGGCCCGGGCGGCGAACCCGCTCCCGGGGCCCACGGTGCTCGAAGTGGAGCGCCTCTACCTGGGCGACGGGCAGGTGCTCGCCCCGGGCCAGGTGCTCCTGGACAAGGGCCGCATCGTCGAGGTCGGCGAGCGCGTCTCCCATCCCGGGGGCGCCAGGGTCGTGCGCGGCTACGCCGCCATGCCCGGCATGATCGACGCCTTCGGCCACTTGGGCCTGGAGGGTTCCCAGCGCACGCCGGACCTCGACTTCAAGTTCGCGCGCATCGTCGAGCGCGGCGACGCCACCGACCGGCGTGTGGCCAAGGCGGGCATCACCACGGTGATGCTGTCGCCCCGGGGCCAGAACCCCACCGGCGTCAACCTGATGGCCTACAAGCCGGCGGGCCAGGACCTCTCGCTGATGATCGTCGAGGACCCGGCGGCCATGCGCATGATGTGGTCCGATCGCAACCGCATGGAGTCGGGCCGCGCCGTGCGCGACACGCTCGCCAAGGCGGTCGAGTACAAGAAGAAGTGGGAGGCCTACGAGGAAGCCAAGGCCAAGTGGGTGCCCCCGGCGCCGGCCCCCGCGGCCGTGGAACTGGGACCCAAGGACGGCGAGAAGAAGGACGCCGAGAAGAAGTCGGAGTCCGGCGACGCCAAGGAAGGCGAGAAGAAGGAAGAGAAGAAGGACGACAAGAAGAAGGAAGAAGAGGGCGACCCGGTCAACGGGATCTGGGAAGCCAAGCTCATCGTCCCGCCCTACAGCGAGCCGTCCAACTTCCGCCTGCGCCTGGAGCACGACGGGGAGAAGCTCACGGGCTCCCTGCGCTGCGACCCGCTCTCCAGCATCCTGATCGACCTCACCGGGACCTACACCGAGAAGGAGAAGGAAACCCCCAAGGACCCCAAGAAGGCCGCCAAGGAGGGTGAGGGCGAGAAGAAGGCCGAGTCCGGCGACGCCAAGGAGGGCGAGAAGAAGGACGAGGCCAAGAAGGAAGAGCCCAAGAAGGAGGAATCCAAGAAGGACGACTCCAAGAAGAAGGGCAAGGAGCCGCCGAAGGAGAAGAAGTTCGAGGCCGCCGGCATGGGCTCCCGCGGGAACGTGACGCTCTCCGGCGAGTTCAAGGACGGCAAGCTCGACGGCAAGCTGGTGCTCGGGGAAACCTCCGTGGCCTTCGTGCTCGAGCGCACGTCCAAGGAACTGCAATACGCGCGCCGCCCGGAGCGCCGCCGCCCGAAGGAGGAGCCCAAGGTGGACGCCCCCAAGGGTGAGCCCAAGGCCCCGGGAGTCGACCCGCGCCTGGAGGGCCTGCGGCAGGCCATGCTGGGCAACCGCGCCGTGATCGTCGACGTGGACCGCGACGACGAGCTCCTGGCCTGCGTCGCGGCCTTCGAAGCCGCGGGGATCCGTCCGATCCTGTTCGGCGCCGGGGACGCCGTGAAGCTGGCCGACGAGTTGCGCGGCCGAGTCTCGGGCGTGCTGCTCTCGCCGCTCGTCACGACCTCCGACGCGAAGCTCGGTGTCGGCAGCACCACCAACCGGTACGCGGCCCTGGCGGCCAGCGGCATTCAGGTGGCCTTCAAGAGCGAGGCCGAGGAGGGCGCGGCGGAATTGCCGTTGCTCGCCTCCTACGCCGTCTCCCAGGGCCTTTCCCCGGAGGTCGCGCTGCGGGCCCTGACTTCGGGTGCCGCGGCCATGATGCGCATCGACAACCGCGTCGGCATGCTGCGCGCGGGCCTCGACGGCGACGTGCTGCTCCTGGACGGCCCGCCCTTGGATCCGGCCACCAGCGTGCTGCGCGCCTGGGTGGCGGGCAGGGAGGTCCAGTGATGGCCCGTCTCCCCGTTCAGGCCCTGGCGGGTCTGGCCCTCGGATCTCTCGGGATCTTGGGCGTCCTCACTCCGGCCCTGGGGGCCCAGCAGCAGCCGCGCGGACCGCTCACGGGCGAGCGCCGCGATCCGGCGCCGGGGGAACCCGGCAGCCGGGGCGGACCCGGGCTCGCGCTCAAGACGGTCAAGGCCCTGATCGCTTCCTGGGATGGTCCCCAGGTGATCGACAACGCGGTCGTGCTGGTCAAGGACGGCAAGATCGTCGGCGTCGGACCCGCGCGGGAGACCGTGGTGCCCGAGGGCTTCGTGGTCGAGGACGTCGGCGCGAAGTGGCTGATGCCCGGCATGGTGGACCTGCACACGCACGTGGGCGGCGACTTCGACATCAATGACATGGTGTTGCTCGCCAACCCCGAGCTGCGGGTCAAGTCCACCGTGGTGCCGAACAACGCCAACATGCACCGCGCCCTGGCGGGAGGCGTGACCTCCTGCCTGTACATTCCCGGGTCGGGCACGAACATCGGCGGCCAGGGGCTGCTGCTCAAGACCGGCGTGGACCGCTACGAGGACGCCGTGGTTCGCGACCCGGGTTCGCTCAAGGTGGCCCAGTGGGGCAACCCCGAGAGCTGGACGGTCGGCATCGGCATGGCCTTCGAGAACTGGAACACGCGCACCACGCTGCGGCGCGGCATGGCCTACGCGCGCCTCAAGCAGGCGAGCGACGAGGGCAAGGGCCCCAAGGTCGCTCGCGACATCCAGTGGGACATCTTCCCCGAGCTGCTCGCCAAGCGCGTGCAGGTGTCGACGCACACGCAGGTCTATCAGGTGGTCTTGATGACCATCACGATGATCAAGATGGAGCTCGGGATCGACGTCTACATCGACCACGGCGAGTTCCAGGGCTTCCGCGCCGCCGAGAAGGCCCAGAAGGAGGGCGTGCCCGCGATCCTCGGGCCGCGCAACTTCGATCGCTCCTACCGCGGGTTCGTCGGCATGGACACCGACGGCAAGTGGCTCGGCATCGCCGCGGAGTACCAGAAGCGCGGCCACAAGCAGATCGGCTTCAACACCGACTCGCCCGTGATCCCCAGCGAGGAGCTGTTCCTGCAGGCCGCCGTCGGCGTGCGCTACGGCATGGAAAACGCGAACATGGACACGGTGCGCGGGCTCACCATCGTGCCGGCGCGCACCGCGGGCATCGACAAGCAGGTCGGCAGCCTGGAGGTGGGCAAGGACGCCGACATCCTGGTGATCTCCGGCGACCCGGCGGACCCGCGCAGCTACGTGCACAAGGCCTACATCGACGGACGGCGGGCCTACGACGTGACGCTGGAGGGCCAGCGCTTCTAGATGTTGGGCGTCGGGCACACGACCGCGGATCCGCGACTGCCGAGCGCCCTCTGCGGCGCCGCGCTGGCGGTCTTTCTGTGTGCCTGCGCCGCCGGCGGGACGAGCGCCTCGGAGCGGGAACGGGAGCGCGAGCTCGCGGCCAGGGCCGGCGGGCGCCTCGCCTCGCCGCCCGAGGGCGTCCAAATTCCCCTGGCGGGCGAGGGCCAGCGCTTCGCCCTGCGAGCCGCCAAGGTGCTGACCGTGGAGCACTCGGGCCGAGGCTTCGTGGACGACGGCATCGTGGTGGTCAAGGACGGCCGCATCGAGGCCGTGGGCCCGGCCTCCGAAACGCCGGTGCCCGAGGGCTACCCGCTGGTGGACCTGGGCACGCGCTGGGTCATGCCCGGCATGGTCGACCTGCACACCCACGTGGCGGGCAGCGAGAGCGCCAACGACATCAACGACATGGTGCTGCAGACCAACGAGGGTCTGCGCGCCTCCTGCGCCGTGCTGCCGGGCACGGAGCTGCTCAAGCGCGAGCTGTCGGCCGGCGTGACCACGGTGCTCTTCATCCCGGGCTCGGGCACGAACATCGGGGGCCAGGGCGTGCTGCTCAAGACCGGACTCGATCAGTACGAGTCCATGCGCGTGCGCGATCCGGGCTCGCTGAAGATCGCCCAGGGCGACAACCCGACGCGTTGGGGATACGGCATGGGCCGCGGGATGATGAACTACCACATTCGCACCCAGGTCAGGAAAGGCCTGGCCTACGCGAAGTCCTGGCGCGAGCACGAGCAGGGACGCGGCGCGCGCCCCGAGATCGATCCGCAGTTCGAGGTCTTTCGCGCCCTGTTCGAGAAGGACACCCAGATCTCGACCCACACGCAGATCTACCAGCTGGTCCTGACCACGATGACCATGCTCAAGGGCGAGTTCGACCTGGACGTGTACATCGACCACGGCGAATGGCGCGGGTATCTCGCGACGCCCGTGGCCCTGCGCCTGGGCGTCAACGCCATCTGCGGCCCGCGCGAGATCGACTCGCCCGCCCCGCCGCGGGTGGACACCGACGGACGCATCGAATCGGTCTCCGCCGGCTACCAGTCCCGCGGCATGACCGAAGTGGGCTTCAACACCGATGCGCCCGTGGTGCCCGGCGAGGAACTGGCGCTCCAGGCCACCATGGGCGTGCGCTACGGCTTCCGCGGCGACCGCATGGAGGCCGTGCGCGGCTTGACGATCGTGCCGGCGAGAACCGCGGGCATCGCCCACCGTGTCGGCAGCATCGAGGTCGGCAAGGATGCGGATCTGGTCGTGATCGGCGGGGATCCCGCCGACCCGCGCCACGGCGTGGAGTGCGTCTTCATCGAAGGCCTCAAGGTCTACGACGTGGAGGAGGGGCGCCGGTGGTAGCACACCCCTCAGCAAGGGTGCTGGTGCCGTGCCTCCTGGCGCTCGCCGCCTGCCGCGCGGGCACCTCGGATCCGCGGGAGGGCGCGGCCCTGGCCGTGCGGGGCGCCTTCGCACCCCTGGGGCCCGGGGAGACCGGGTTCGTGGTGCGGGCGGACAAGGTCTTCACCATGGACGCCGAGGATCACGTCTTCGCGCCGGGCATGGTGCTGGTGCGCGGCCACAAGATCGCGGCCGTGGGAGCTCCCTTCGAGCCGCCGGAAGGCTTCGAGGTGGTGGACTGCCCCGGCGCCTGGCTGACGCCCGGCTCGGTGGACCTGCACACCCACATCCATGCGGGCGGATTCGGCGACATCAACGACATGGTGCTGCCGGTGAACCCGGAGTACCGCTCGTCAGCCACCGTGGTGCCGGGCAACCCCGAGATCCAGCGTGCGGTGGCGGGAGGGGTCACGACGTTGTTCGGCATCCCCGGCAGCGGCACGAGCCTCAGCGGCGCCGGCGTGCTCTACAAGTCGAAGCAGAATTCGGGCTACGAGGCGGGCGTGCTCCACGATCCGGGCGGCATCAAGGTGGCCCAGGATTCCAACCCCCAGCGCGGCGCCGGCGACCTGGGCGCTTCGCGGGCCGGCCTCGCCTGGATCCTCGAGGACGTCAACGACAAGGCGCGCGCGGCCAACGCCCAGGGCCGCAGGGACCCGGGGCTCGAGAACCTGATGAAGGTGCACACGCGCGAGCTGCCGATCCTGATCCACACCGCGGGCAGCGACGGCGTCACCAACACCTCGCGCATGTGGCGCGGCCGCTACCCGGTGCGCTCGGTGCTGTCGCACGGCTGCTTCGACGCCTGGAAGTGCGCGGAGTTCGTGGCGCGCATGGGAATGCCGGCCAACAACGGCCCGCGCACCATCGAGTTCATGTCGTCGCGCAATGGGCGGATCACCGGGATCACCAAGGAGTACGCCGACGTCGGCGTGCCGCTGCTCTCGATCAACACCGACTCGCCCGTCGTGCCGCAGGAGGAATTGTTCCTGCAGGCCGCGATGAGCGCCCGCTACGGCGCCGACGGCTACCTGATGCTGCGCGCCATGACGATTCACCCCGCGATCGCCTTCGGCATCGACGACCGCGTCGGCAGCCTCGAGCCCGGCAAGGACGCCGACCTGGTCGTGCGCCGGGGCGACCCGCTCGATCCGCGTGCCGCGGTCGAGCGTGTCTGGATCGACGGCTGCATCGAATACGACCGAGTGCGCGACGGACAGAAGTTCTAGCTACGGACGAACCATGAGAATCCTCCCCGCATTGCTCTTGCTCTCGCTCCCCGCGCTCGGCGCCGCCGCGCCCGACCTCGTCGCCATCAAGGTCGGCCGGGCGGAGACCGTCTCCCACGGTCTGATCGAACACGCCGTGATCCTGGTGGAGGACGGCAAGATCGTGACCATCGGCCAGGACCTGCCCATCGAGCCGGGGATCCCGGTGCTGGACCTGGAGGCCTGGACGGCGATCCCGGGACTCGTCAACGCCTACTCGCGCATCGGCATGGACAGCCGCGCGGGCGACGAGTTCAACCCGCAGATCAGTGCCTTCGACGACCTGTACCCGACCGCCGAGGAGTACGACGAGCTGCTCGAGTACGGCGTGACGACCCTGGGGCTCTATCCCCCGGGTCGCGCCGTGCCCGGTCGCGCCGCTGCCGTGCGCCCCGGTCCGGACACGGCCGAGGGGATGTTGGTGGCGCGCGAGGCCTACCTGAAGATCTATTTCCGCTCGGATTCGCGTTCCAAGAAGATGGTGCGGGACGCCTTCGCCAAGGTGGACGACTACCTGGAGAAGGAAAAGAAGGCCCGCGAGAAGTTCGACAAGGAGAGCGGCGGGAAGAAGTCCGAGGCCAAGCCCGACGAGAAGAAGCCGGACGAGAAGGCCGCCCAGGACGGCGCCAAGCCCGAGGAGAAGAAGGACGAGAAGGGCAAGAAGGCCTACGTGCCGCCGACGCCGGACGACAAGGTCAAGCCTTTCCTCGACGTCGTCAACGGCCGTCTCAACGCCCTGGTCAGCATCGGCCAGGCCGCCGACTACTTGCACCTGATGGATGCCCTTGGGGAACGCAAGGTCAACTTCGACCTGCGCATCCCGATGACGCGCGAAATCGACATCTACGAGGTCGAGAAGCAGATCGGCGAGCGCAAGTGCCGGATCGTCATGGAGCCCGAGATCACGATGACGCCCAACACCATGCGCCTGCGCAACCTGGCCCAGGAGTTCTCCGCGGCCGGGGCGAAGATCGTGTTCCTGCCGCGCAACGACTCCCTGGGTGCCCACAAGGTCTGGCTGCGCAACGTGGGCGAGGTCGTCGCCCAGGGCCTGCCGCGGGACGTGGCCCTGCGGGCGCTGACCCTCGAACCCGCCGAGTTGATGGGCGTCGGCGCCCGCCTCGGCAGCCTGGACAAGAACAAGGACGCCAACCTGGTGTTCCTCAACGGAGATCCGTTCGAACCGTCGACGCGGATCATGGCGGTGATGCTCGAAGGCAAGATCGTGTTCGGAGAGGTGGCGCAATGAGGTCCCCGATGCCCCGCAATCGTTCCCTGTGGCTCGCCCTGGCCGCGTTCTCGTTCGCCGCGCCCCTCGCCCTGTGGAGCGCCCCTGCCTGGGCCCAGGATCCGGCTCCCAAGGAGGGCGACAAGCCCGCCGAGGGCCAGGATTCCAAGAAGGAGGAGAAGGAGGAGTGGTTCGCCGTTACCAACGGCGACGTCTTCACCGGCACCGGCTCCCTGCTGCGCGGCATGACCATCCTGGCCAAGAACGGCGTGATCGTGGAGATCGCCGGCGAGGTGGACATCCCCGAGGGCGCCAAGGTGCTCGACGCCAAGGGACTGCGGATCTACCCCGGACTGGTGGCCGTGTCCTCGGCGGGCCTGTTCGGCGGCACCGGTTCGGAGCTCGAGGACAGCGTCGACCCGTTCAGCTCGCGCATGGTCCTGGGGCTCGCCTCCGGCATCACGAGCTCCGGCGTCGGCAGCGTGGCCGCCAAGCTCAAGCGCGGCGAGATCAAGGGCGTCGTGATGCGCGACAAGTACTCGACCACCCTGGCCTTTTCGACGAACAACCCGTCGACGAAGCGCAATCTGGCCGAGAAGTTGGAACTCACCGCGCGCTACCTGCGCGAGTTCCGTGACTACGAGTCCAAGAAGGCCTCCAACAAGGATCTCAAGGAGCCGCCCAAGAAGGGCGTCGACAGCTCGATCCTGTCGGTGCTCAAGGGCGAGACCCTGGCGCGCTTCAATGCGGACAGCCGCGAGGATCTGCTCGGCATCGCCCGACTGGCCCAGAAGTACGGATTCCGGCCGGTGATCGACGGCTGCGGCGAGGGTTGGACCGTGGCCGACGAACTCGGTCGCGCGGGCGCCTTCGCGATCCTCACGCCCCGCGACCGCAACGACAAGAGCGAGGCCCTGGTGCGCCCCGGCGGCTCGAGCATCGAGAACGCCGCCATCCTGCACGCCCACGGCGTCCAGGTGGCGATCATCCCCTCGACCCGCGGGGTGGACCTCGGCGGCATCGCCGGCCGCGACATCATCCACCTGCCGATCGAGGCGGACTTCGCCGTGCGCGGCGGGCTGCCCGAGAGTGCTGCCATCGCGGCCATCACCGTGGTCCCGGCGCGCATCCTGGGCGTCGACCATCGCGTGGGCACGATCGAGGTCGGCAAGGACTGCGACCTCTTGGTCATGGACGGCGACCTGCTCCACTACCAGACCTTCGTTCAGTACGCGGTCGTCGACGGCAAGCAGGTCTACGACAAGGAAGCGGAACTGTGGTTCGCCCACATCCGTCCGCGCACCACCGCGAGCCTCGCGCCCGACGTGCGCGTGGACCCCGGCGAGGAGGTCGATCCCAACGCGCCGCCCAAGGTGGACCCCCCGAAGGAGGGCGACGGCCCCGAGGGCTCCACGCCGCCCGAGGAGAAGAAGCCGGGCGACGGGGACGCGCCTCCCGAGAAGAAGCCCGAGGACCCGCCCAAGGACTCCGGAGACCCCGAATCCACGGGTGGTGAGGGCGGCCCGGCCCCCGAGTCGAAGCCCGAGGATTCGTCGGGACGCTAGCCAGTCCAGGGCCCCGGTGGGCGAGTTCTCCACCGCGTTCCCCAAGGCATTCAGCGTCCCCAAGTCCTTCAAGGACAGGCACTTGCGGAAGTCCAGGCCAAGTTCCTAACAAGTCCCGAACTGGGCGGCGATCGGTTGTTCCATGACCCCGCAACCGCTAGGGTAAATCCCGTCCTGACAGAGAGTTGGGGCGCCGTCCAAGACCGCGAGGGGCCCACGTCCAGCATGATCCTGCGCGATCTCATGCGTCTGCTCGGCTCCGCCAAGCGCGACGGCCGCAATCTGACCCACGACGAGGCCTACCGCGCCTTCGAGCTGATCTGTTCGGGGGGACAGAGCGAGATCCAGGTGGGCGCCTTCCTGATCGCCCTGCGCTGGAAGGGAGTCACGGTGGACGAGCTGACGGCCTTCGCTCGGGCCGCGCGGTCCCTGGCGACCATCCCCTGTCGCCACGTGGAGGACCTGGTGGTCGTCTCGCCGCCCCACGACGGCTTCGACCACGTGCCGCCGCTGGAGACCGCCGCGGGACTCGTGGCCGCGGGGGCCGGAGTCAAGGTCCTCGTGGTGTCCGACCGCTGCGTGCCGCCCAAGCGCGGCCTCACGGCATCGAGCGCCCTGGAGGCCCTGGGGCTCTCCATGACCTGGGATCCAGCCCAGGCCGAGCACTGGGTGGCCTCGGCGGGTTTCGCGGTGATCTCGGCCTCGGGCATGCTGCCCGGGCTCATGGGACTGCGGCGCGTGCGCGGCGAGATCGGCGTGCGCACGCCCCTGGCCACCATCGAGAAGCTGATCGCGCCGCCGAACGCCGCCATGGTCACCGCCGCCCAGGCCGGGCCCGTGCTCGGCGTGGCCGTGGAGGTGCTGGCCAGCCTGGGGCATTCCCGCGGCATCGCCATCCAGGGGGCAGAGGGGGGCGTGATTCCGCATCTGACGCGACGCACCCGGGGCATCGAGCTCTCGGGCTCCCATCAGGTGCCCCTGTCCATCGAGCCCGCGGACTTCGGCCTCGGGGGAGGCCAGGAGCCGGACCTGCCGATGTTCGGGCCGCCCGACGAAGGCTACGGCACCGGGGACAACCCCCAATTGGTCCAGGCCTGCGGCGAGATCACCCGCTCGGTGCTCGCGGGAGAAACCAGTCCCGCCCGCAGCGCTACGTGCCTGGGGGCTGCCCTGATGCTCAAGGCCGTGGGCCGCGCCCACACCCTGGCGGACGGCGTGTCCCAAGCGGCTGAGTCCATCGACTCCGGCGCCGCCCGTCGTGTCCTCCAGAGACTCCGGGAACTTGCCTAGGAAGCCCATGAAGCACCAAGCACTCGTGTTGTGGACCTGCCTCGTGGTGGTCCAGGCCTGCCAGTCGACTCCGCCCGAGGCGTCCGCCCCCAAGGACGCGCCGGCGGTCAGGGACCCGAACGGGCTCGCCGCTCCCTCGGTCCCCCCGGTGCCCCCTGTCCCGACGGCCCAGGCGCTCCCGCTGGCCGACCCCGCGGTTCTCCAGGCGGCCCACGCTGCCGCCTTGGAGTGGCTCGCGAACCAGCAGGATTCCGAAGGGGCCTGGAGCACGGAGACCACGGGGCGGATCCACCAGGTCGGCCTCACGGGGCTGGCGCTTCTGGCCCTGCAGTCCGGCGGCAGCACCACGAGCCACGGTCGCTACGCCCGCCACGTGGCCCGCGGAGTCCATTGGCTGATGACCCGCCAGGACCCCAAGACCGGCCTGATCGGCGAGCGCAGCGGCCACTCCTTCCACTATGAGCACGCCATCGCCACCCAGGCGATCTGCCGGTCCTTGAAGAGCGCTCCCAGCGATGAGCTGCGCAACGTGGCCCAGGCCGCGGTGGGTTACGTGGCCCGGGCTCGGAACCCGTACTCCGCCTGGCGCTACGAGTACCCGCCCACCGGCGAGTCGGACACGTCGATCACCGGTTGGATGGTGGAGGCCCTGGTGGCGGGCCGCGACGCCGGTTTGGAAGTGGACGAGCAGGCCTTCAGCGGCGCGCTCCGATGGGTGGAGGAGATCACCGATCCGAACACTGCTCGCGTCGGCTACGACTCCCAGGGATCGAGCTCGTCCCGCATCGTCGGCCTGAACGATCGATTCCCCACGGACCGCAGCGAGGCCATGACCGCCTCGGGCATGCTGACGCGCATGAACGCGGGCCAGACCCTGGCGGACGCCCCGATCCTCGCCCGGCACGCGGGCCTCTTGCGCACGCACCCTCCCGAGTGGGATCCCGCGGGCTATTCCGTGGACGAGTACTACTGGTACTTCGGATCACAGGCCCAGAAGCGCATGGGCGGCGCGGACTGGGACGCCTGGCGCGTGGCCCTGCAGGCCGCGCTGCTGCCCAGTCAGTCGACGGCTGGAGCGGAGGCGGGCTCCTGGCGTTCCATCGGCGCCTGGTCCAGTTCCGTGGGCTCGGTGATGTCGACATCCCTGAACGCCCTCTGCCTCGCGGCCATGTCGTAGGCTCTCGCGCGGCATGATCGACCTCTCCTGGCGTTTCGACTTCTGGTTCAACGCGCTGCCGCGCTCGCCTCGGGAGCGCGGCAGCGTGCACACTCTGGTCCTGCGCACCGGGCCGGGCTTGCGGGCCACACCCGAGGAGCTGGAGCTCGTTCCCGGAAGGGGAGCGGTGGGGGACGCCTGGGTCGGCCATCCCCACAGCGAGCCCGGCAATGAACTCGCGCTGATGAACGTGCACGTGCTGCGGGCCGTTTGCGAAGGGGACGACTCGCGCATGTCCCTGTCGGGGGACAATCTGCTGGTCGATCTGGACCTCAGCGAGGAGAACCTGCCGCCGGGGACGCTCCTGTCGGTGGGCACGGCGCTGCTGCGGGTTTCGCCCACGCCCCACCGGCCCTGCAAGAAGTTCGTCGAGCGCTTCGGCGCCACGGCGGCCAAGCGCATCGCCCGCGCGAATCGCATCGGTCGGCGCGGCCGCGGCGTGCTGTGCACGATCGAGCGCCCAGGCCGCGTTCGCCGGGGCGACGCCATCGAGGTCCTGCGAGGGACCGGCCCTGGAGCCTGAGAACGGCCCCAAGGGCCGCGCCTGCTTGCCTGATTCGGCGGGCCGGTCTCCAATGGGTCCGCGTTCCAGTCCCAGTCCCCGCCCCCCTTCAGGACTTCGCCCCATGCGCCGCACGCTTGCCCCGTCCTTGCTCGCCCTGCTCGCCTTGCTGGCCTCGGCCGCCGGTGCCTCCGCCCAGGTTCCCTGCCACGCCGAGTACGACGGACCCGTGTTCGACGACGCGGTCAGCATGGGGGGGCCGAACCTGACGCTGGTCGTGCAGTTCGTGGCGCCCTCGAGCTTCACCGCGAACTCGATCGAGGTCTTCACCGGCGAAGCCTCCGGACAGAACAGCGTTCAGCTCTGGTCCCACGACAGCGTCGGGAACCAGCCCGCCGGCCTGCTGGGTTCGGGCTCCTGGGCCATGGTCAGCGCCAACGGTTGGCAGGGCGCCACGCTCGCCTCGCCCGTGCCGCTCTCGGCGGGCACCACCTACTGGCTGGGCTGGGCGCCGATCAACAACTCCCAGGCAAACGTGGACACGTCGATCCCGGGCAACGGCCAGCCGTACCGCGCTTCGTTCGACGGGGGCCAGAGCTGGCTGGGGCCGTTCCAGGGGGTGAATCACTGGAAATTCCGCATCTTCGGCGCCTGCAACGCGCCCACCACCTACTGCACGGCCAAGGTCAATTCCCTGGGATGCACGCCGAGCATCTACTCCGTGGGCGTCCAGAGCACGACCGCCTTGAGCGGCTTCGAGGTGCGCGCCGACGACGTGCGCAACCAGAAGGTCGGGATCCTCCTGTACAGCGTGAGTGGACGGGCCGCGTTGCCGTTCTCAGGCGGATTCCTGTGCGTCGCGGGCCCCGTGCGTCGCACGCCCGGCGTGAACTCCGGCGGCGCGGCGCTGCCGGCATCGGATTGCAGCGGCGACTATTCGATCGACATGAATTCCTTCGCGCAGGGCCTCTTGGGCGGAACGCCCTCGCCCTCCCTGCTCGTGCCGGGCACGGTGGTCGACTGTCAGTGGTGGGGGCGCGACCCGGGTTTCCCCTCGCCCAACAACACGACCCTGAGCAACGGGCTCGAGTACGTGCTCTGAGCCCAGGGCGGATCTCGGCGCCCGTTCAGGGCTTGGCGTAGGCGCGCAATTCGGCCTCGTGGGCCGTGAGCGCGTCGGTCAATGCCTTGACGTACTTCGGGTGCGGCTTGCCGGACAGCATGGAGGCCTTGAATTCTCCGTGGGCCGCCGTCACCGGGGCGGAGCCGCCGTCCACCAGGAAGGAGACCAGGAGTCCTGCCTCGATCAGGAGACGCTGGGACGCGTCGCGCTGGTCGGGGTCGAGCTTGAAGGCGAACACCTCCGCGAGCGGCCGGAGTCCGCCCTTGCGCTCCAGGTTCTCCAGGGACCACTTGCGCGCCCACCAGGGGTCGCCGCCCGCGGCCACCTGGTCGTCGTGGAAGAAGCGCTCGGCGTACACCGCCGCGCCCCAGCGCAACCACGCCGGCAGCAGCTTCTCCGTTTCGTAGGCGCCGTACCCCGCGGGCAGGGGGCCGCCCGCCGAGATCGCCTGCCGGATGGTCTTGGGGCTCGGGTCCAGGGCGTCCACATAGGAGAGGCCGGCCGCGAGTCGGGCCGCGTGCACGCCGTAGAGGTTGCCGCCGGGGGCGAGGGCGTCCCAGTAGCCCACGCCCATGCCCGTGAACTCCAGCCGGCCCTCGTTGCGCGTGTACCAGCTCTCGGCGAAGAAGGCGTGGTGCACCGTGTGCAGGCGGCCGAAGTGCGTGGCGCGGCGGCGGCCGTCGTGGTCCCCGAAGGCGAAGCGATCGTACTGGGCCTCGTCGCACAGGAGCGCGACCGACAGCGGCAGCGGCGGCTCGGCGCCGAAGACCTTGCGCAGGTCGTCCATGGCGCGAGACATGTGCCCCAGGGAGGCCTGGCAGGTGGCGCGATCCGTGGTTCCATGGAGCAGCACGTCCGCCGTGGGAATGCGCCACATGGCGTCGAGCCGGGCGTGCCGCTGGTCCGCCGTGCGGGCATCGATCCACTCGCCGTCCACGCGCCACAGGCCGTCGTCGAGGAAGTTCGTTTCCACGGGAGCGATCCACTCGAGGTCCTGCCGGGCCCAGCCCTCGGTGAGGCGCTTCCTGTCCGCCGGCGTGATCCACAGGCCGGTCTCCTGTTCCTTCACCCAGCCCTTGCCCGCCAGGGCGCGCTCCTCGGGGTGCATCCACAGGGACTTGAACTCGACATGTCCCTTGGCGGCGGCGGCCCGCGGGTCCTGACTGCGTTGGAAGCGCTCGAAGGCCGCCTGGGTCGTGAACCACTGGCCCTTGGCGAAGTGGTGGCCCAGGGCCTCGCGCGCGCGCGCGTGGTCGGGGTCGAAGCGCAGGAGCCTGCGCAGCACGCGCGCGGCCTGCCCGTCGCGCTGGGTCGACTTGCACCACAGGGACAGCTCGAAGAGCTTCTCCACGTTGTCGGCGCTCTCGGAGAGCAGGCGTTCGAATTCCGGGTCCTTGGCGGGCGGCGGTGCGGCGATCGGCTCCACGGCGTCGGCGGAGGTGGGCACGATCACCTGGGCCGCGTAGCAGGCGCCGCCCTCGTTGGTGCCCTCCAGCAGCAGGTCCAGGAATTCCTGCACGCTGCGTCGAACGCTGTAGGTTCGCTCCACGCCGTTGCACACGACGTGCACCGGCTGGTCGAGGTCCAGCATCACGTCGTTCAGGTAGAGCGTGACGTGGGACACTCCCTCGGCCTGGACCACGATCTTGTTGGCGGCCCGTTCCAGCGTGGCGGTGGCCCGGGGCTTGAGGGCCGAGGGCGCCACGCGCACCCAGTGGGCCCGGGTGGGGAAGGGGTCGCCGGGCACGACGGTGGCCGTGGTGGGATAGGCCTTGCGCGGATGCTTGGTGATCCAAGTCCAGAGCTCCTTGTCGCCCCCAGCGCGCTCCACGGTGCAGTTGTCGTGGCCCATGGCCCGCGCCGCCTCTTGGAAGGCCGCCACCCGGGCGCCGCCACCGACGAAGTACGTGGGCAGGTTCTGGAAGTTCTGGGGGCCGAGTTCCGAGGCATCGCCCGCGCGGCCGAGGATGCCGGCGAAGCGATGGGGGCTGTAGTCCCCCGCGGCCAGCGCCGCCTGCACGCCCTTGCCGCGGCCGACCACGTAGATGCGGTCGTAGTCCAGGGCGAAGCGCTCCGTGGCCATGCGCAGGCCGGTCATGACGTAGCTCAGGCCTCCCGGGCGGCCGTTGACGCTGACGCGCACCCACTCGGCCTGGTTCTTGGGCATCTGCACGGCCACCAGGATCGCCTGGTCCAGGATCTCCCTGGCGGTCCAGTGGGCGCGCAGGTGCTCGGCGGGCGTCTCGTTCTCGTCGGGGATCGCGAGCAGCAGCGGGTAGCCGCGGGCTTGCGGGTCATAGTCCTTCGGCAACGAGTAGGCGTAGGACAGTCCCGTCCCCTCGAGGTTGCAGTTCGTGTAGACCTCCTGGGCGACCTTGCCCTTTTGGACGGCGACCTTGGACAGGTCGCGTCCCAGGCCCAGGGCCCGCTGGATGTCCAAGGTGCTGGCCAAGGGGTCGATGCCCGCGACGCTTCCGTCCTCACCCGGGATCGTCCGCAACGTGACCAGGCTCTTGGTCACTTCGGCCTTGGCCTTCTCGATTCCCGTGCCCGCGGCCCGGGCCTCCAGGTAGGCGCCCACGCTGCGGCCCAGGGGCGTGACTTCCGCGTCGGTCCAGCGCCGGGCCTGTTGACCGAGGGCCGAGCCGGACAACAGCCCGCCGAGGAGGAAGGGCAACAGGTGGCGGGGGAGCAGGGACAACATGGCGGGGGGGTCCTTCCCGGCCGAGGGCCGGAACGCCACGGTAGCGCCGCGCGTCCGCCCCGGTCACAGGCGGGTGTGCCCGGTGGCGGCCAGGTGAATTCGGTCTCTGGCTCCCGGAGGCCCCGGAGGGCCCGGGGGACGTTGGGGGACGTTGGGGGACGTTGGGGGAATTCCGGGTATGTGCTTGACTAGTCAATGATTGTCGTCGAGGCTATTCCCATGGACACCTCCGACCAGGAACTGGGGAGCGGCCTCCCCGCGCCGGCCAGGAAGGCGGCCCAGACGGCTCAGACGTCGGCGGAGCCGCGGGCCGCTCGGGGCGCGAAGAGCGCGACCCGGGCGAAGGGGAGGCCCGACGGGGCCCCCGCCACGGGGGCACGTGGCGGCGCGGCCCGGCGCCCGGCCGCGGTCCGCCGCGGGCAGACGGTCACGACCGTGGCCGAGGAGATCCGCCAGAACCGGGCCTTCCGGTCCCCGGCCCAGGAGGCCTTGCTCGCCGTGCTCCTGACCGCCGACCGGCTGCAGTCCCGGATCTCCGCGGTCCTGGCGGCCGAGGCGGACATCACCCATCAGCAATACAACGTGCTCCGCATCCTGCGCGGAGCCGGGGCCCAGGGGTTGCCGACGCTTTCGATCGGGGAGCGAATGATCGAGCGCGCGCCGGGTGTCACCCGGCTCCTCGACCGACTCGAGCGCAAGGGACTCATCGAGCGCGTCCGCCAGGGCGCGGATCGGCGGCAGGTTCACTGCCGGGCGACGGCCGCGGGCCTGGCCCTGCTCCAGGGCCTCGACCCGGTGATGGACGCCCTCGACGATCGTCCGGGCCGCGAGCTGTCGGCGGCCGAGCTCCGGACCCTGGTCTCCCTGCTGGACCGCATGCGCGCCTGCCTGCGCTGAACCCGGCCGCGGGGGCCCTGTCCGCGGATGCGGCGGGGCCCGGCGAGCCCTGAAACCGTCACTGAAACCCAAACGCCAAGCGAGCTGATTCACATGACTAGTCAAGTATTGTCGGGACAACGGACTGCCTCCACCTCCACCGGCTGGATCGGGCGGATCGTCGCCACCGAGAAGGACGGCGCCGCCACCCTGGCGCGCCTCGTGCTCGCGCTGGTCATGTTCCCCCATGGGGCCCAGAAACTCCTGGGCTGGTGGGGCGGCTATGGCTGGGACGGCACCCTGGGTTTCCTCACCGGCACGATCGGCCTTCCCTCGCCGCTCGCCGCCGGGGTGATCCTGCTGGAGTTCTTCGGCCCGCTGCTCCTGCTCGTGGGGCTCGCCACACGTCCCGTGGCCCTGGCCTTCGTGGGCCTGATGCTGGGGGCGATCTTCAGCGTGCACGCGCCCCATGGGTTCTTCATGAACTGGTCCGGCGCCCAGGCCGGAGAGGGATTCGAGTACCACCTGCTCGCCATCGGCCTCGCCTGGGTGCTCGTCCACCGGGGCGGCGGGCGCTTCGCCCTGGACCGGCTGTGGGCCGGCTCCCGAGGAGGGTCCTAGCCCGGGAGCGAGGCGTGCGCCTGCCCTGCGCCTGGCGACCCCGGCGGTGGGGGGGGGCTCGCGGGGCCGTCCCCCGAATTCCAGGAATCCTGAAACTCCACGGACTCCTCGCGACACCGACGGAACGCCCCGGCTTTTTGGCCGTTCTGGGACAATCGTCCCAGGACCCACCGCCTCCCCTTCGCCCCCCCTCCCTCCGATGGTCGCGACTCCGACTCGTCTCGTCCCCCTCCTTTTGGCGGGGCTCCCCGTCCTGGCGCTGCCGTGCACGGCGCAATTCCATCTGCCGTCCGCCCCACCCCAGCTGCCGTTCGGGCCGCCCATCGACCTCGCCGCGTGGGAACGCACCTGGCCGGAGGGCTCGGCCATGGAGGGACTGGGACGCGGCGTGGTCGGCGACTTCACAGGCGATCTCACGCCCGACCTGTGGCAACAGACGGCGCGGGCCCTGGTGTTGTTCATGGACCACTCGTACATGGACTACTCCGTCGAGTTCCCGGTCCAGGCCACTGCGATCGCCTGCTACACGAAGCAAGCCGGTGGATCGCGCGACCGGCTGGCCTACACCGACGACTCTGGGGTGCATCTGCTCGACTTCCGCGTGGATCTGCCCGATCCCTGGGTGAGTTCGTCCCTCGGGTTTCCCCATTGGAAGCAGGCGAGGTCCCTGGACTGTTGGGATCTGGACCAGGACGGCGACCTCGACCTGTTGGCCGTCAGTGCCGACGGGTTGAAGCTGTACAGGCTGCTCAGCGACGGCCAGGGAGCGTTCGTCCAGGCACCGAACATCCTGCTGGGCATCGGAGCCACCCAGGCGTTCGCGCTCGACTACCTCCCCGGCCAGCCGCCCTGCGTGGCCGTCCTGAACCAGAGCTGGTTCTTCGTCGTCCGGTCGGATGGCGTGCGGGCCAAGGTCCTCGCCAACCCAGGTCCGAACAGCAGGATCGCGAGAGTGCGCCAGGCGCCTGCCTACGGCGTGCCCCAACCCGACTGCGTGGCCTGGCTGCGGGACGCAGCAGGAGGGGGAGGTGTCCAGGAACTCGTCGTGGTCGATGCTCTATCCGCATCGCTGCCCGAGCTGCAGTTCCTCGGCCTCGACGCCGCCGCGATCTTCAGCGGCGATCACGATGGGGACGGAAGCGATGACGTCGGCCTGCTGTCGAGGCACGAGCAAGTCGTGCACCTGATTCGGAATCAACGCGACCAGGATCACCTCACGGAGCCGCGCTTCGCGGGGGCGGCTCTCGAGCCGGTGGTGTTCGGGGACGCAGGCCTCGCTGGAGTGGAGAACACCTCCGTGCCCGTGCTGCAGGACGCGAACTTCGACCTCAGGGCGGACCTGTTCGTCGTCGATCCCAACGTGCCGCGGGCCCTGGCGATCACCACCGAGCCGCCTCTTTCGCCGCCGCCGCCGCCCCCGGGGATCGGGGCCTGAAGCTGTCTGGGCCGGATTCCATGCACCCGGCGTTTCACCGGGGTGATTTCTTCTCGGCGTCCTACTTCGAAGCGGCCGTGCCCGGGGTTCACCAGGGCCTCCTGATGCTCTCGCTGCAGAACGCCTGGGGATTGGACCCCGACAACCTGGCCGCGGGCTGGCGCATCGAACTGGTTGCCTACCGGCAAGGGCCGGCACCGGCCCTGGTCGAACCCCTTGCGGTCGTGCACCACGAATACGATCTCTCGGGAGGGGCGCAGAATGTCTACCGCCAGGCTGCCGGAGCAGGCGGAGTGTGGGCCTTGCCGATCGAGATCGACGACGCGGCGACTTTGTTCGACAGCAAGTACTACATCGTCCTGCGCGTCATGCCGCCGGGCGATTCGCTGGCGCTCACGGAGTACCTGGTGGGCTTCACCTCGGAGGAGGCCGATGGGACCGGGGCCTACCACGGCTCGATGATCTACCTGGTGGGCTTGCCTGGGGCGTGGAACGTCAGCATTCCCTATGACCTCCACGAGACTCCCCCGGGCACGCCGACGAATTCGCGTCAGGAGACCGGCGGTGCCGTCCCGCTGTTGAAGGTGCCGCGGTACTCGCCCGGCACGCCCCATCCGGGGCCCATCACGCCTCCCCCGGCTCCGGTGCCGCTCACCGGGAATTGAGCGACCGACCCTGGAATCAGGAAGCCTGGCAACGGACCACCTGCGCAGGCGCGATCTCCAGGCTCGAGGGGCGGGCGCCTGTCCCGTGCCCGCCGGGTGGGGGAGGGCCGTCGTTCACTGGCGGCCGACCCCTCCCAGGCCCACGGCGAACACCAGTGAATGGTAGTAGGGGTGGGCGAAGCGCCCGCCCGCGGCCAGAGCGGCCCTGGCCGCGCGCAGCGCCTCCGCCCGCGAGTCGCCCGCACACAGTCGCGCGTGGAAGTGCTCGAGCAGGGCCTGCATGGCCCGCGCCTCGACCTGGTGGGACGAGAGCAGCACGCAGCTCGCGCCGGACTTCAGAAACGCGCCCCCGAGGTGCGTGAGTCCGTCTTCGCCGTAGCGCGACTCGCCGCGGGCGGCTCCACAGGCCGAGAGCACCACCGTTTCCGGGCTGCGCAGGGCCTCCACCTCGTCGCAGTCGAGCAGCCCGTCGTCGGTCGCCGACGCGGCGCGCAGCACCAGAGCCGCGGGCCGTTCGTGTCCGGCGATCTCGATTCCATGGGCGGTGATCTGCAGCACATCCGCGGCCTCCACACCCTCCAGGGCCAGTGCCGCCGCCGTGGCCCTCTCCCCCAGGAACGTGTGCGTCGTCGGTTGGCCGTAGGGCCGATGCAGCAGGTCGGCCTCGGCGGGGCCCAGGGGTATCCGCGGCAGGCCGCGCAGGCGTTCCTCGGCGGATTCGGGGATCGTGGGAGCGGCCACGAGCCACAGTCCCCGACCGCCGCGAGTTTCGTCTCGCTTGGCCTCGCGCCGCCGGGCGAGCTTGACCGCCACCGGCAACGACGGTGCGCGGTCGATCGCCATGCGCGTGCCCAAGGTCCCACCGCCGGGCGCCGGCAGGGCCTCGATCGGCAGGTCGTTCATGAGTTCGATGCCGATCACGCTGACGGAGTGCCACTCGGCCATGCGCTGGCGGAGCTTCGGGGGCAACAGGAGCTCCGCAACCCGTTTGCCCTGTCGTTCGACCGCCGCCAGATTGCGCGCCCGATCGGCGTCCTCCAGCGTCGATGGGGGCGTGGAGAGCGTGCGGATCCAGGCCGCCACCGGAGCTTGCCAGAGGCCCTTGCCGGCGGCGCGCTCGCAAATTCCCGGGGTTCGACCGTCGAAGGCCAGCACCAGGGTCCGGTGCGTGTCCGGGATGAACACCAGAACGCCGCCGTCGGGGCGCTCCAGCACGCGGCGAGCTTCCTCGGCCGAGCAGCCTTGCTGGGAGAGAGCCCGGGAAAGCGAGCCGAGTTCCTGGACCGATCGCAGCGCGTCCAGTGCCGAGGCCAGGCCCGCTTCGGGGCCCTCGACAGCAATCGACAGCTCGATCAACTCGTTCAGGATGAAGCGGCGGCCGGCGAAGTGCAGGAACCCGACGCCGCCTCGTGGACGTTCGTTGCGGGCCAGTTGGGCCACGTAGGCGTCGAAGCGGGACTCCAGCAGCTCGAGCTGGGCCCGCGCGGCACCCTCGTCGTGGGGCGAGCGGCGCATCAGGTGGGACGCGTAGGCCTCGAGCTCCGCATGCTCCCGCGCGTGGGCGTCGCTGCCGGAGGCCGCGCCGAGCCGCGCGAGCGCTTCGCGGGCCAGGCGGAGGTGTTTGGAAGCCGCCTCCAGGTCCCCGCGGCGCAGGTGCAAGTCCACCAGCCCGACGTGCACGATGCGGCCGTCGTCCGTGGACAGCAGCGGGTCCCCCAGCACGCTCCCGAGGAGGTCCAACGCTTCCTCGGCCATGCCCGCCTCCACGCAGGCAGGGTCGGCCAGGGCGAGCCCCAGGCGCGCGCGGAGTGCCGGCTCCAGCCCCGCGACCGCCTGCCGATCGAGGGGGCCGGCGCCTCCGGCGAGGAGCAGGACCACCTCGGGCGCGCGGCTGGTGGCCAGCAGGAGATTGAGCTCGAGCACCCTCGCGTGCCCCTCGAGCTCGGGGCGCCCGGAGGCTCGAGCCGCGACGCGGCACCGTTCGAGCGCGGTCCAGGCCAGGTCCGGCAGCCCCAGGTCGAGGACCACCTGCGCGCGCAGCAGCTCCCCCTGGGCCCGCAGGGCGCTCGGATCGGGGATTCCCGCGTCCGATCGGGCGAGGCAGGCATCGGCCCGCGAGAGCAGCCCCAGGGCCGCCATGGGGGAGCCGGATCGGCGCTCCAGCTCGGCCAGGGACTGCAACAGGTGCGGCTCCAGCCGTGGGTGAGGATCGTGCTCGAGCCCGTGCTCGAAGTGCGTGCGGGCGCCGGCGAACTCGCCGCGCTCCATGGCACCCTGGGCCAGGTCCAGGTCCAGCGCCGTCCCGTGGTAGCTGCGCAAGTCCCCGGCGGGGATTCGCTCCACCGCGCGCAGGCAAAGTCCGCTCCAGCGTTCGAGCCCGTCGCGCTGCTCGGGCCGGCGGGACAGGAACCGCCCGGCGCAGGAAAGCGCGCACAGGGCATCCACGGAGGGCGACGGCTCGGCGAACGTGGCCCGCTCGAGCGTCTCGACCCAGTGGATCAGCGCGGACAGCCGCGAGTCGACCGCTTCCGGAGCCGCGCCGAGCACTGCGTCCTCGAGCGCGTAGTAGAGCTCCTCCAAGGAGCGTTCTTCCTGGGCCTGACCCCCTTCCAGCACGGCCCTTGCCAGGAGCGTCGCGGGGTCGGCGGCCTCGAGTCCCAGTGCTCCCGCGGTGGAGGCGAGTGTGCAGGCGAGCAGCGCGCGCGCTTTCAGTCCAACGACGCGCGCAGGGGCGCGGATCGTCCCATGACGCGATTGGACTTTCTGATCTCGACGTGCCATTCGATGCGCAGGGGAGGCAGGGCGAAGAACTCGGACACCCGCCGAGCGTCGGCGATTCCCGCCTGATCCGGCCGCCAGTCCGCGGCTCGAATGTTATCCACAACCAGGGGATCGAGCTCGGCCCGCTCCAGGTCGGTGATCACCAGGGTGAAGGTCTCATCCCCGGCCAGCGGTCGGGAGCGCCACGCGAAGGCGCCGAGGTCGGCCTTCGACCCCGCGGGAGAGGACCCCACCAGGTCCGCATCCGGTTCACCCAGAAGCACCTCGGGATCGTCGCCCGAGGTCCCGTGGTCGCCGCGCAAGCCCCAGACGGCCAGCAGGCTCGCCGCCGACAGTGCTGCCGCCGCGATCAGGGCCGTTCGCCATCGAGCGGGGGCACTTGGGCGCGTTCCCAGGCGGCCCTGCACGCGATTCGAAGCGAGCTCCTGAAACCGTTGCAGGACCGCGGGCGGCACGGGAGCGGAGGCCGCCTCGCGCACGAACTTCCGTTCCGCCGAGCCGGCGCGATCCAACAGCGAACCGAGGTCCTCCAATTCGGCGAGGTGCCGACGGCAGGCGGGGCACTGGCGCATCAAGTCCTGCGCCTCGGCCCCGTCGCGCGCCAGCTCGCCGACGAGGATCCGGGACAGCAGGTCCCCATGCCGAGCATCGTGTCCTTGCATCATCGGTGGGCTGTCGCGTGGGGTTTCAGGGCCTCGTGGAGCCGTCCCAATCCACGGTAGTACTTGGTCTTGGCCGTGTTGGTGGGCAGACCCAGTCGCCCACCAATTTCCTCGAAGGTGAGCTCCTCGAAGTGCTTCAGCCGCACGACGTCCGCGTCCACGGGGTCGAGTCGCTCGAGCGCCCGGTGCACGTGCTCGTACTCCAGGAATTGCGCGCGCGGATCCGCGGGGCCCGTGTCGGCGGCCTCGGCGTCCAGCTCGCCCACTCTCAGGCGCGTGCGCCGCCTTCGGATCGCGTTCATCAGTGTGAAGGCGGAGAAGCGGTAGACCCAGGTCTCCAGGGTCGACAGGCCGGCGTAGGTGCCCAGCCGATTCCAGATCAGGACCAGGACCTCCTGGGCCACGTCCTCCAGGTCCTGATCGTTGAGGGGCCGGCCCAGGCGGGCATTCTGGCCGGCCAGGCTCAGCGGAATGCAGCGCATGCGCCGCAGGAAGTCGGCAAGCGCCTGCGGATCGCCATGGCTCGCCGCGCGCACGAGGGCCAAGTCGGAATCGTACTGGCCGGGGGTTTTCAACATGCAGCGCGGTTCGGTCACTCCGGGCTGTGCGCGCCGCAAGCACGCCCGTGAGCGAGCCGGGGCATGCCGCAGGCACCCGCTCCTGCAATCCTCGTCTACCCCCCGTTGGGTGTGCAAGCTGGGTGCGTGGAGGTGGACGAAGCGCATGGGTTGCAACGGTCTGCTTCTCCCTGGTGTTGCGACCCGGGGCTGGAGTTTCATCCACTCGGGTTTTCCAGGGGGCCGGCCCGGCGCGCCCACGGAGGGGAGGAAAGCGCGACGGGCGGCCCACGGAGCAGGCCTCCTGGACCGCCCTGAAGGCTGGACCGAGCTTCGCCGTGGGGCGGGCTCCGTCGCCAACCCGGTCGTGTCCCCGGGGGGGGCTACCCCGCCTGGGACCGGCGAGCCCGCTCGGGAGCCTCAGGCGAGGTCGAAGAGCAGGATCTCGGCCGGCGTCTCTGCGCGCACTGCGAGCGAGGGCTCTTCGCTCAGGGCGACCCCATCCCCGGTCGAGAGGGTCCGGCCGCCCAGGTCGAGCTCCCCGCGAACCACCTGCAGCCACCCGTGGCGTCGGGGCCGGAAGTCGTGGGCCACGGAGCGGCCGGGCTCCAGCAGTGCGGTCCACAGCTCGACGTCCTGGTGGAGTTTGACGGAACCGTCGCGGCCGTCGCCCGCCACGAGCCGCAGCCGGTTGGCGCGGTCCGCGGGCGGGAAGTGGCGTTGCTCGTAACCCGGCGCCAGCCCGCTGCGCTCGGGCAGGATCCAGACCTGGATCAGGCGTGTGCGCTCCGTCGGCGAGGGATTGAATTCGCTGTGGCGCACGCCGGTGCCGGCGCTCATGCGCTGCAGGTCGCCGGGGCGGATCACCGAGCCGTTCCCGAGGCTGTCCTTGTGCTCCAGGGAGCCCTCGGCGATCCAGGACAGGATCTCCATGTCGCGGTGGCCGTGGGTGCCGAAGCCCTGGGCCGGGGCGATCAGGTCGTCGTTGATCACCCGCAGGGCGCGGAAGCCCATGTGGGCGGGATCGACGTACTCGCCGAACGAAAACGTGTGCGAGGTGTCGAGCCAGCCGAAGTCGAAATGGCCGCGCTCGTGGGCCTTGCGGAGGGTGATCATGGCGCTGGGGGGCCCGGGGAAACCCCAGGTGGAACCCCGTAACTACGCCATGGGCCGCCGCACTTCAACCTTGCCGCCAGCGGCCCGGCCGCCGGCACTTCAGGGCATCTCGAACACCCAGACCTCGGCTTCGCTGCGCGCGAAGAGGCTCAGGCATTCTTCCCCCGAGACCGCCGCGCCGTCGCTCTGGGTCAGCACGTGGCCGTTGACCTCCACCACGCCGTGCAGCACCTGCACCCAGACGTGGCGGTCGAGGGGCAGCGCGTGTTCCAGGCGATCGCCGTGCTGGAGCGAGGAGGCGTAGACGAAGGTCTCCTGGCCGATGGCGATCGAGTGCTCGCGGCCGTCGGGGGAGGCGATCAGGCTCAGGGTGCCGCGGCGCTCCCTGGCGGGCAGGGCCCGACGCTCGGACCGGGGGCCTCTCGCCGCGCCCGGCCGGATCCAGAACTGCAGCACGCGCGAGCGGCCGCGGCCCGTGGCGGCGAACTTGCAGCCGGCTGCCCGCGTGCGGGCGATGGTGCCCGGGAGCAGGCGTTCGCGGCGGCCCTGGTCGTCCACCAGGTCCAGCTCCCCCTCGAGGAGGCAGGAGAGCATGTCCATGGACTCGCTGGCCTCGTGGCTCACACCCTCCGTGGGCGTGACCACATCCTCGTTGATGGCGCGGAGGGCGCGAAATCCGGTGTGCTCGGGGTCTTTGAACTGGTCGCAGGAAAACGTCAGATAGCTGGTGGCGGTGCCGCGGCCCAGTCGGCCGCGCTCCTCCGCCCTTCGGATGGCGATCATGGATTCGTACTTTCGGCGGCGCTTTCACGGGGTCGCCGTCACCCCTCGGTTCGGTATTGTTCCAGCCGCAGGAATCGGCAGACCGGGCGCTCCAGCCCCTGCCGCGGCCTGGGAGGTTGTCCTGGTCCTGGGACCAGGGGCCTTCAAGTCCCCGACAATTCCCGAACAACCGCGCGGAGCGCGCGCCAGCCCCCCTCGAGCCTCCCCATGAGCAAGCCGCCGGGCCTGATCGGAGTGCGCGAGCTGTTTTCCAGGCGCCGCCGCGTCAGCCGCGGCGTGGGAACGGCCCCGGCGCCCCTGGTGGACTACGTGCACCGCAAGGAGCTCCTGCGGCCCGGCAATCTGGTGGAGCCGCTGCGCTGCGGCTCCGAGGCCTTCCCGGCCATGCTCGAGGCCATCGCCGGGGCTCGGCGCACGGTGAACCTGGAGACGTACATCCTCCAGGCCGACCGCATCGGCCGCGCCTTCCAGAGTGCCCTGATCGAGCGCGCCCGAGCCGGCGTGCGAGTGCGCGTGCTGTTCGATGCACTGGGTTCCTTCGAGCTGCCCGAGTCCTTCGTGGACGAACTGGTCGAGGGCGGCGTGCACGTGGCCGAGTTCCACCCCATTGCGCCCTGGCGACCGCGCCGCGGTTTCAATCAACGCGACCACATGAAGATCCTGGTGGTCGACGGAGCCGTGGGCTTCACCGGCGGCCTCAACATCGGCGAGGAGTACGACGCCCTGGAAGCCGGCGGCGGTGGCTGGTTCGACATGCACGCGCGCGTTCGCGGGCCCATCGTCGCCGACCTGGAGGCCCTCTTCCAGGGCACCTGGTGGCGGGCGGCGGGCGAGCGGCTGCTGCCCGAGGCCGACCAGAGCCATGCGCCTGACCCGCCGCACATGCTGGCCTCGGTGATCCACAACTTCGGCATCCAGAACCGTTCGCGCAAGCGCATCGCCTACCTGCATGCGATCCGCGCGGCGCGGGCGCGCATCTGCCTGATGAACGCCTACTTCATCCCCGATTTCGCCTTGCGCATGGCCCTGCGCGCGGCCGTCGATCGCGGAGTGCGGGTGGAGGTGATCGTGCCCGAGGTCTCCGACGTGCACGTGGTGCAGTTGGCGAGCCGTCACCTGTACCCCGGCCTGCTGCGCGGCGGCGTGCACCTGTACGAGTGGCCCGCGCGCATGATGCACGCGAAGATGGGCGTCATCGACGGCGCCTGGTCCACCATCGGCAGCTACAACATCGACCGGCGCAGCCTGTTCCACAACCTCGAGGCCAGCGTGGTGGTGGCCGACACGCGCTTCGGCGGCGCGCTGCAGAAGGTGTTCGACGAGGAGCGCGGACGCTCGCGGGAGGTCGGCCTGGCGGAGTGCCTCGAGCGGCCCGCGTTCGTGCGCGCGCGACAGTGGTTCTGCCATCTGTGGCGCTATTGGTTGTGAGCGCGCAGGCTCGGTGTCGCCCATGCCGGCCGATGGGGCTTCGCCGGCCTGGCCCCTGGGCCCTGGCGGACCGGAACACGGCCCTGGGAACGGCCTCTGGATGCCGCGCCGGACGGCTCCCGGCGACGGATGCGGGGCTCACCGGCCCTGGGTGTGGGGAGGACCCGCCCGTTCGGCGATGTGCTGTGCCAGGGCCGCCCCCCACTCGCGGTTGAGCCGCGCGGTCGGGTGCATCGGATCCAGGAGGAGCTGTTCCACCGGCAGGCTCCCATGGAGTTTGCGCGCGATCGCGACTCCGTCCACCAACGGGATCCCGCGGGTCTTGGCGAACCTCACCTGTTGCAGTTGATATTCGCTCAGGGGCGGTTCGCCCGCGGCGGCAGTGAGGTTCGCGCGCGAAACGCCCATCAGGAGCACCAAGCGGGCCCCAAGCGCTTGGACCCGGGCCTCGCAGCGGGCCAACAGGTCGCCGAACTCCTCGGGCGTCAGTCGCGGGCGGGACTCTCGGGCCATGGCCGGGGATGGCCCCAACGCCCACAGCTTCTGGGCCAGGCGGGAGTGAGCCAGAGGCCCCGGCGGCCGCAGTCGCTCGAACTGGCGATGACTTTCGAAGTCGCTCAGTCCGTCCCACTCCACCCCGTCGTTCCAGCCGAAGTTGAGCACGATCCAATCCGGATCGAACTCGGCTCCGCGGGTCTCCAGGAAACGCCACCCCTGGTACAGGCTGTAGCCGGGGACGCCCGCGTTGATGCACTCGACCGGCGTGTCGGGCAGCAAGGCCTCGAGGTGGTCCTCGGCCGCCTGCACGAAGCTCTCTTCCGCGCGCAGCAAGTAGCCGAACGTGACCGAATCGCCGAGGCACAGCACGCGCAGTTCCCGCTTGTCCGCGCGCGGGGGTATCTCCCGCTCCTCGCGCAGCGACTGGCCGTTGGACACCAAGCCGAAAAACGGCCGCAGGTCCCGCTCGAGCCGCACCCCGGGCGCGAGGCGCCAGAACACCTGGGGGTCGGGCTCGATCAGCTCCATGAACTGCGAGCGGGGATCTCCGGCGAGCACCTGGCCCAATTGGACCAGCCGCACGGGCGCGCGTTCAGGATCGATTCGGCGCAGGGTCCACTCCGCCACGGCCAAGCCTCCCAGGCAGGCGACCATGGCCACGGCGGCGCGCGTGCGCCTGTGGGCGCTGCTGCGCGGGACCGCGGCGGGCTCGGACGCGGACGGCGACTCTGCCATGGGGATCTGCGCCGGTCGGTGTTCCCGGCGCGAAACCAGTGTCCTGTCTCGGGGTCGGCGGCCCGGGCGCTTCGATCGGGTTCGTCCACGCCCGAGCCGGAAACGAGTGTCCCGCACAAGCAAGACGCCCGCAAGGGCAGCCCGCCACCCGGGGCCTACCGCCGGCCCAGGACCCTGGCTCGACCCCCACGGGCGGTCCCTGGCGGACCGATTCGCGAGCCGTTCAGTAGTTCTTCGAGAACAGCACGCGCCGCGCGCTGGGCTTGCCGGTCTTGACGCAGACGCCGGCTTCCGGAGCCGGGCCCTCGCCGTCGAGCGGAATGCAGCGGATCGTGGCCTTCGTGGCGGCCTTGATCTCGGCCTCGGTTTCGCTCGTGCCGTCCCAGTGGGCCCAGACGAACTTGGAGTTGTTCTCGCCCGCGAACACGGCCTGGAAGTCCTGCCAGTTTTCCACTTGGACCGTGTTGGCCCGGCGCAACTCCAGGGCGCGCTGGTAGAGGAACTTCTGGAATCCGTCGAGCAGGCGGCCGATCTCGGCGCCCAGGCCCTCGAGTTTGAGGGCCAGCTTCTGGGGCTTGCCGTTGGCATCCAGGGGCGCGATGCGCAGCTTGGCCATGACCACGCCCTGGTCCACGTCGCGGGGCCCGATCTCGAGCCGCACCGGCACGCCCTTCTTCTCCCACTCGTAGTACTTGGCGCCGGGCTTGAGCTCCTCGCGGTCGTCCACCTTGACCACCAAGCCGTCGTCGCGCAGCTCGGCGGCGACCCGGTCGGCCACGGCGAGCACGCGCGCCTTCTCCTCGTCGCTCTTGTAGATCGGCACGATGGCCACGTGGATCGGCGCGAGCTTCGGCGGCAGGACCAAGCCGCCGTCGTCGGAGTGCGTCATGATCAGGGCGCCGATCAGGCGTGTCGACATGCCCCAGGACGTCTGCCACACGTGCTCGCGCACGCCGGCCTGGTTCTGGAACGTCACGTTGAACGCCTTGCCGAAGTTCTGGCCCAGATCGTGGCTGGTGCCGGCCTGCAGCGCGCGGCCGTCCTGCATCATCGCTTCGATGCAGAACGTCTCCAGGGCTCCGGCGAAGCGCTCGCTCGCGGTCTTCACGCCGCGAATCACCGGCATGGCCATCATGTCCTGGGCGAAGTCGCGATAGACGTCGAGCATGCGCAGGACCTCCTCGCGCGCCTCCCCGTGGGTGGCGTGGGCGGTGTGGCCCTCCTGCCAGAGGAACTCCGACGTGCGCAGGAACATGCGCGTGCGAAGTTCCCAGCGCATGATGTTCGCCCACTGGTTGATCAGCACCGGCAGATCGCGCCAGGAGTCGATCCACTTGGCGAAGAAGTGGCCGATGATCGTCTCCGACGTGGGGCGGATGACGTAGGGTTCCTCCAGCTCGTTCTTGACGACCAGCTTTCCGTCCACCGCGCGCAGGCCGGTGTGCGTCACGACGCCGACCTCCATGGCGAAGCCCTCCACGTGCTGGGCTTCCTTGGCCAGGAACGAAAGCGGGATCAGCAGCGGAAAGTAGGCGTTCTGGTGTCCGGTGGCCTTGAAGCGCCGGTCGAGGTCCGCCTGCATCTTCTCCCAGACCGCATAGCCGTGGGGGCGGATCACCATGCAGCCCTTGACGACCAAGGCCGGCTCGGCGAGCTCCCCCGCGGCGATGACGTCCTGGTACCACTGGGCGTAGTCCTTGCTCCGCGGGGTGATCGATTCTTGTGCCATGGCTGGTTGGGGTCGGGGGCGAGAGAGGGTACGGGAGGCCGGCCGGGGGCGGTACGACCCACCGGCTTTCAGGACTCTCCCGTGTGCGTTAGACTTGGGTCCGGCCCGCCACCCTACACTTCAAGCCATGACCACCGCAGCTCCGCGCATCACGCCCGACATGACCATGGAGCAGATCCTCGAGGTTGCTCCCGCCGCACAGCGCGCGTTGTTCCAGCGCTACCACGTGGGGGGGTGCTCCTCCTGCGGGTTCCAGCCCACGGACACCCTGGCCCAGGTCTGCAAGGAACGCAACATCCTGGACGTCAACGAGGTGATTCAGACCATCCAGCGGGCCCACGAGCTCGACCAGAAGGTCGAGGTGGAGCCCCGTGAGGTCAAGGCCTGGCTCGACGCGGGCGAGGACTTCTCCTTCATCGACGTCCGCACCCCCGAGGAGCTGGCCCTCGCCAGGATCGCCCAGGCCGAGCCCTTGGATTTCAAGGACCCGGGCAAGTACATGGGCCTGCCCAAGGACCGGCGCATCGTTTTCTCCTGCCGTTCCGGCGTGCGCAGCCTGGACGTGGCGAGCTACTTCATCGGGCACGGGTTCACCCGCGTCCATTCCATGCGCGGCGGCATCCTGGCCTGGCGCCAGCAGATCGATCCTTCGATCCCGAGCTACTGAGAGTCCGGCGCCCGACGCGCGGACGACCGGCCCCCGGGGGCCCCCTGGAACTCAACCTGGACCGTCTCGGCGGAGCGCGGCGGAGTGCCGGCCCCGTGCCCGGGGCCGCCCCGGACGACCCACTCTGCGGATTCGATCCCACCCACCCGCCACCGCCGGGGCCCTCGGGAGCTGTCTCGGGTGGCGAAGTGGGCTGCTGACCCTCCTGTGGGGTAGCCGGGCCCCAGCCGGCCCGAAGTCCGGACGCCTTCGACGCCGGCCATGTTTCAAGCCTTTACAGCTCTCCGCGACGAGCTAGAGTGAATTCATGGAGCGGGGCCCTGCCTCCTCGCTCCTGAGCGCTCTGCCGCGCTCTGGCTTGGGTCCTCGGATCCAGGCGCCCTGGCAGTCGTCCCTGCCAAAGACTGCCAAGGCCGCCGTCACCGGGTTCTGCCACCCGATGATGGCCGTCCCGCCGACGAAAGTCGGCGTGACCCGCGCGGAGTCGTCGCTTCGGCGACGACTCCGGTTTCATTTCTGGAGCACGCCTCCGCGCGTTGCGCGACGCTGGCGCGCGCGCCTCCCCACGGCTGGAGACGGGACCTGCCGCCCTTCAGTGCCCCTCGCCGGAATACTCGTCGGCGATTCCGTCGAGGATCACCCGCCCCGTCAGCGCCATGACGCGCACCACACGGAAACGGCCGTCGAAGCTCACCCGCAGCGTGCCGCCGGGCAGTGCCCGGGCGTTCTTGTCGTAGTGGATCTCCGAGCCGCCGTCGAAGTCGATGCTCTCCAGCCGCACGCCCTCGAAGACCCCGTCCGCGCTGAAGTCCCGCTCGAAGAGGCCGTCCTGGTCGGGTCGTTGGACCACGTTGCCGGAGGCGTCGACCACACGCCATCCGCGCCCCTCGCTGAGGAATTGGAATCGGCACGGGCGGCGATCGAAGGCGGCCATGTTCTGGGCCATGTGCAGGTCCCGCGAGAGCAGTCGAACCGCGCTCTCCAGGGTGACCGAGTGCAGTCCGAAGAAGGCCGGGATCGCCAGTCCCGCGGCGACGGCCATGATCGTCAGGACGAGCAGCATGGCGAGCAGGGAGACCCCGGCCCGCCCCGGAGCCGGGGACCTGCGACGCGCACCCATGAACGAGGTGTTTCGGCCGCCCGGCGGGCGCCCTTGAGCAGGCCGCGCGATGGCGCCCAGGGAGGCGGCGCTCCAGGCGTGGAAAAGTCTGCCCGACCCGGATCCGCCGGGTGCCCCCCGTGCTCCCCGGGGCGGCCTTTTCCCTTCCCAGCCGGTGGTCACCACCCCTGGAAGCGCTCCCACCGCCCAAGCACCCGCTCGCTCCCGTCCACCAGGTGATAGGCCCCGTGCTGGGCCGCGGTGGCGCAGGCGTGATTCGGCAGGATCCGCAGCAGCGTCCCCGCCGGGAAGCGCTCCGTGTCGAGCCAGGCTCCCGGCCGCGCGGAAATCGTCCCGTGCTCCTGATGGGTGTCGCTGACCACGAGGTCCTCCAGCGGGCGGCCCAAGACGTCGCACAAGAGCCCATAGCCCTGGTCGAAGGCCTGCGGAGCCGTGCCACGGTCGCGGGACAGGGCCGTCCAGCCCGCGTCCACGAAGAGGCGCGTCCGGTCCGCGGAATGCCCGATCACGCTGGTGAGCACGGAGAGGGCCAGATCCTCCAGGCGGCAGACCCCAAGCCCCGCCATGACGAGGTCCATGAAAAGGAAAACGCCCGCGCGCACCTCGGTGACATCCGCGTAGGACTCCGAGAACAGGGCGGTGGGGGTGGAGCCCACGCTGACCGTGGGAACGGGCAGGCCCTGCCCCCGCAGTCGATGGGCGGCGACCAGGATGCCCTCGCGTTCGGCTCGGGCGAACCGCCGCAGGTCCTCGGGGGACCGCGATCCATAGGACCCGCCGGCGTGGGTCAAGAGGCCCCCGAACAGCCCGCCCGAGCTCAATTCCTCCGCAAGTTCCAGGAGCTCTGCCCCCTCGGGCCGCACCCCGGCGCGCTTCCCGTCGGTGTCCACTTCCACCAGCGTCGGAACCTCCAGGGCCCGCTCCCGACAGAAGCGGCGCCACTCCCGGGCCAGCTCCAGGCCGTCCAGCAGCACCGTGACCCGCGCGCCCGCCCGCGTCAGTTGCGCTACCCGCTCGAACCTGTTCGGCGCGAGCCCCACGGCGTAGAGCAGGTCCAGGAAGCCGGCGGCGTGGAATTGTTCGGCCTCCAGCAGCGTCGAAACGGCGACCTTGGCCGTCCGGCCGCCCAGGACGTGCCGCACGGCCTCAACGGACTTGGCCGTCTTCACGTGGATCCGCAGGGGCACGCCGCCGGCCTCGAGCCGCCGCCGCAGTCGCTCGGCGTTGCGCTCCATCCGACCGCGGTCCAGCACCAGGGCCGGCGTGGGAAGTTCCCTGAGCTCCATGGTCTGGAGCAGGATACTGCCCCGCATGGCTGGGGATTTCGCGCCGCTGCCGCCCAAAATCGGCCCGGACACCCCCGCCGAGGCCGTTTTCAGCTTCGAGCGTTTTCGTGCGCGTAACACCATGCGGCAAAAAGCCTTGTGACGATTTCCGCAGCCATGCGGGGCAGTCCCTCGGGGTTGCTTGCAATTGAGACCCATTCGCAATACACTCGGGCCCATGGTTCACCCGTTGTTGCTCCTGGCACTCGTCCAAGCGCCCACCGACCTCCCGTCCGGGGCCCCCACCCCATCTCCGTCCGGCACCCGCCCCCAGGCCGAAACCCCGGCAGCCCCGGCCCCGCTAGCCCCGGCCCAGGACGCTCGCCTCGTCCGGCTCGAGGCGGAGCTGGCGGCCCTGCGCCAGGAGCTTGCCACGGCCCGCGCCGAGGACACGGCGCGCCACGACGAACAGGTGGCGGCCCTGACGGCGGAAATCGAGCAACTGCGCAGCGGCGCGGGCTCGGCCGCCGCGGCGGATCGGCTGCGGCTCGGGGGGTACGGGGAGATCCACTACAACGATCGCGACGGGGCGGGCGGGAGCCAGATCGACCTGCATCGCTTCGTCGTCTACCTGGGCTACCGCCTCAGCGACGACATCCAGTTGCACAGCGAAACGGAGCTGGAGCACGCCTATGTGGAGGACGGCAACGGCGAACTCGCCATCGAGCAGCTGTTCCTCGACTTCCGCGTCGCGCCGGCGACCCACGTGGAGGTGGGGCGCATGCTGGCGCCCTCGGCATCGTGAATCAACGCCACGAGCCGCCGACCTTCAACGGCGTCGAGCGGCCGAGCGTCGAGACCGTGGTCCTGCCGACCACCTGGAGCATGGATGGAGTGGGCCTGGCCGGGGAGCTCTCGCCCGCCGTGCGCTACCGTCTGATGATCACCTCGAGCCTCGACGGCTCGGAGTTCAGCGCCCTGAACGGCATCCGCGGCGGCCGTCAGAAGGAGCGTCCGAGCCTCAACGAGCCCGCGTTCAGCGGCCGGATCGACTTCTTTCCCCAAGCCGGCGGCGAAGGGTCGGATGGGGACTCTTCCCTGCGCCTGGGCGTCAGCGGCTTCTACGGCGGACTCGACAACGGCAACCAGGGCAATGACCCCGGCGTGAACGGGGACCTCTGGATCGCCTCCGCCGACGCGGAGTTCTCCCTGGGACGCCTCGACCTGCGCGGAGTCGCCGCGTGGGAGGGCATCTCGGGCGCGTCCGAACTGTCCGGTGCCACGGGCGAGTCCATCTCCAGCGCGATCACCGGCTGGTACGTCGAAGCCGCCTGGCACTGCCTGCCGGATTCCTGGGGCGGCGAGGGCCGCGGCCTGCACGACGCGGTGGTGTTCGCGCGTTACGACGACATCGACACCCAGCGCAACGTCCCCAGCGGCTTCACCCGCGATCCCGCCGGCGACCGCAGCGAGTGGACTCTGGGAGTCGGCCTGTATCCGCTGGCCAATCTCGCGCTCAAGGCGGACTACCAGATCCGCGACGACGAGGCCTCGAAGCGCCCCGCGAGCCAGCTCAACCTCGGCGTCGGATGGTCCCTGTAGCGCACCCCCGTGCCTGGTTGGCCGCCGGGGCCGTTCTGGGCCTCGCGGCGCTGCCCTGGGCGCCCTGTGCGAGCGGCCTGTCGCGCTCCGGCCTCTCGCTCGAGGAGCCCGACCTAGCCGAAGCCCTGGCCCGTGCCTTCCCCGCGGCCGACGCCTTCCCCAGGAAGGTCGCCACTTGGAACGAAGCCGAGCGCGCGAAGCTCGCGCCGAGGATGCGTTCCCGGGAGGCGCCCCGCCTGTGGTCCTATCGGGAAGCACGCCGTGGCGGCGAGCTTCTGGGACGCGCCGTGGTGGGGGACGTGATCGGCAAGACACTGCCGATCACCTGGCTCGTCGTGCTGGAGCCCGACAATCGCGTGCGCGCCGTGGAGATCCTGCACTACCGGGAGTCCCACGGAGGCGAAGTGCGCCGCGAGAAGTGGCGCGCGCAGTTCGTGGGCAAGCAGGTCGGCGACCCCTGGAAGCTCGGCGGCGACGTCCGGAACATCGCGGGTGCGACCCTCTCCTGTCGCGCCCTGCTGGACGCTGTCCACGACGTGGCCCTGCTGGCCGCCGAGGCCTTCCCCAGCGAGGCGCGACCCGCGCCCGCGCGCTCGAATTCCGGTGCTTCCCCCGGTGCTTCCCCCGGCCAGCGGCTCGACGGCGCCGCTCCTGACGCGGCCCGCGCCGCGACGGTGGGGCCCGTGGAGGCCCTCGCCCGCACCCAGCTCGTCATGGGGACCCTGTTGGAACTGCGAGCGGCGAGTTCGGACCGTGCCGCGTTCGACGCCGCGTGCGATGCCGCCTTCGCCCGTGTGGCGGAGCTGGAGGCGCGCTGGTCCGCCCTCCGCCCTGGCACGGAAATCGCGCAACTCAACGCCGCCGAACCCGGCCTGTGGTGCCCCCTGGGCCCCTCCACCATGAAGCTGCTCCGGCGCGCACGGTCGATACGCCACGCGAGCGGCGGCGCCTTCACGGCCGAGGCGGGTTCCCTGGTGGAGCTCTGGCGCGCGGCTGCACGGGAAGGGCGTGAGCCCTCGCCCGCGGAGTTGGAGCAGGCCCGCGGGGCTGCCGCCGAGGGCGCCATCGAGCTGGATCCGGCGGGCCTGCGCGCCCGGCGCCTGCATCCCGCCGCGCGGGTCGATCTGGGCGCCATCGGCAAGGGAGCCGCCCTGGACGAAGTGGCGCTCCTCTTCCGCGAGCGCGGGATCCGGCGGGCACTGTTCGACTTCGGCGGTCAACTGCGCGCCCTCGAGGGCCCGTCGGAGGGCCGTGGCTGGCCCGTCTGGGTGCGCGATCCCCGGGATGGAGCACGCGGACCCCTGTGGGAGCTGGAACTGGAACGCGCCACGCTCGCCACCAGCGCCGACGACCAGCGCGGCCTTTCCTCCGCCGGCCGCGCGCTGAGCCACATCGTGGATCCGCGCAGCGGACGGCCGGCCAGCGCCCACTGGACCACCTGCGTGTTGGTGAGCGACGACGGGGCCCAGGAGGGGCGGGCCGGGGAACAGGCCGACGCCTGGTCCACGGCGCTGTTCGTGATGGAGCGCGGCGCTTGCGAGTCCGCGGCCAAGGCCCAGGGCTTCGCGCTGCTCGCACTGGACCCCGACGGGACGCTTTGGACGTCCGGAACTTTCCCCGGGCGTCCGTGCACGCCATGACGCGCGGATTGCGGCTCGTGTTCCTGCTCGTCGCCTTGGTGTGCGCCCTCAGCGCGGCGGGTTTCCTGCTGTTGCGCCACGGGCTGGAACCCGCCGAGGGGCTGGCGGGGGAGTTCAGCGCCTACAACCACCCGGCCGAGCCCTGGTTCCTGGACGCGCACGTGGTGAGCGCGGTGGCCCTGACCTTGGTGCTCGGCATTGCCCTGGGCGTGCACGTGCTCCCCAGCCTCGCGACCGAGTCGCGGGCGCGGCGCAGCGGGCTCGGGCTCGCGATCTGGGCCGCGGTCATGGTGGCGAGCGGCGCTCTGTTGCCCGTGATCGCCGCCGAAGGGCCCCGACTCGCCCTGGTCTGGATCCACGGCCTCTCGGGTGCGTGCTTCGCCCTGTGGATTCCGGTCCATCTGGCGTGCGTGCGTCGCGCACGTCGCGCCCGGAACGGTCAGGGCGTTTCAACGCCCATCGGTGGGCGGCCTCCGCGCTCGCCGCGCGCGAAACCCCGCGCGCTGGTGGGCGCGCGACCGCCTTACTTCTGACGGGCGCCGGCGTCGGCGAGCGCGGCGGCAATCGCCTGCTCCAGCCGTGCTGACGCCAGGCGGGTGCCGAAGACCGTCAGGTGATCGTCGTCGAGATAGACGACCGAGTCGCCGTCGAGAACCAGCGCCTCGTCGTCCCTCTGGTAGAGATCGGCGAGTTCGAGGACGCGGCAATTGCGGTGCCCGGCGGCAGCACGTCGGGCACGCGCGCGACCCCGCTCCCAGCCCTCGACGTCGCCCAGGGGAAGGTACTGGCGCTCGCCCTGCCGCGGGGCGACCTTCAGGTAGCACAGGTACTGCAGCGCGTTGCGGTTGCCGATGGAGAGCTCGGGCGGCTGTTCCAGGATCAACACGGTCCCCGCATGTTGCTCCAGGAACTGAAGCAGATCCCGGGGCGCTCGGTCACTGGTCGCTGACCAGCGCGCGCAGAGGATCACCAGCGCGGGCTTCCAGCGCGCGAGGAACTCCAGGCGCGCAACATCGTAGCGGTACTTCTCCTGCGGGGTCAGGTACTCCACGCGCTGGGATTCCCCCGGCGGGATCTCGATGAAAGGCGAGATGGCGTTCATCGAATAGAACGCGGCGCGCACGCCCTGGCGCTCGGCCGCCTCGCGAATGGCCTCCGACCACATCGTGCCGTGGGAATCGCCCAGGACGACGATGTCGGGCGCGGCATCGCCGACGCCGGACTGGATGCCGCCCTCGAGGTAGGCGGTCGCGGAGGCCGTGCGCGGCGGCGCGTCGACGCCCGTGGAAACGCGTCGCATGTCGTCGTTCATCTCGCCGCGCGGCTTGAGGTCGTACTGCAGTCCGCACCAGCGCGGCGCTTGGAAGCCGGAGGTGTCGTAGCGGTGGTCGCCGGCCAGGAGCAGCGCCGCCAGCCCCAGGGTCGCGAGGTAGCCCGCGCCGATCCACGGGATCACTCCCGGCCGGCGTCGGGTGGGCTGCTCGACGAAGGTGTAGGAGAGCCAGGAGAGCGCGCCGATGCACGCGAGCTGGGCCAGATGCTCGCCGCCGCGGCCCAGGCTGCGCGCGAAGACCATCACCGGCCAGTGCCACAGGTAGATCGAGTAGGAGAGCTTGCCGACGGCCATCACCGGGGGCAGGCATAGGACCCGGTGGGCGAGACCCGTGCGAGCGAAGGCGATCGACAGGGCCGTGCCGAGGATCGAAATCGACAGTCCTCCGTCCATGCGCGGCAGGAGGAAACAGGAAATCACGATCATGCCCAGGCCCAGGAGGCCCAGGGGGGCGAGCTTGCGCGAGGCAGGCCCGAGGTCGTCCCGCTGGCGCAGCATCACCGCCAGGGCGGAGCCCGTGCCCAGTTCCCAGGCGCGCGTCGGCAGGAGGTAGAACGTCGCGACCTCGTGGTGGCTTTCGAGGCCCCAGAGGAAGGCGCCGAGGCTCACGAACACGACCGCCAGCATGGCCCCTTCGATCCAGGCGCGCCTGCGGCGGTAGAGGAGCCAGACCGTGAGCGGGAACAGCACGTAGAACTGCTCCTCGACCGACAGGGACCAGGTGTGCAGGAACGGCGAGTTCTCGGCGTCCTCGCCCCAGTAGTCGCCGGAGGTCAGCCAGAAGTGAATGTTGGCGAAGGACCCCAGGGCGGCCAGCGCCTGGCGCGCGATCGGTGCCAGATCGCCCCGGAACAGGAAGGCCCAGGCGAAGGCGAGCGTCGCAGCCGTAACGAAGGACAGGGCGGGCAGGATGCGCCGCACGCGCCGCGCCCAGAAACCGCGCAACGTGAACTCGCCCGCGTCCAGTTCCGCGAGCACGATGGTCGTGATCAGGTAGCCCGAGATCACGAAAAAGACGTCGACCCCGATGTAGCCGCCGTCGATCCAGTCCAGCCCCAAGTGGAACAGGACGATGGGCAGCACCGCGAAGGCGCGCAGCCCGTCGATCTCCGGGCGGTACTTCACGGCGGACATGGCGGCGGGGGCGGAGCGCGGACCGCCACAAGGGACGCTGGGGCTCTCGGGTCCAGCTTAGCGCACAGGCGGCTCTCCCGCTCGGCGCCTCTCCCGCAGGCCCTGAGGGCACGTCCTGGAACCTGTCGGGCCCCGTGGCCCCTCAGGTTCTAGGGCGTGCTCTCCGCGGGGCCCAGCGGCTCGAAGCGCGCCGTGAAGTGGCGCAGGTAGGGCGGTTCGTAGGAAAGCCGCATGCCGCGGATCGACGTGCGCTCGTCGGCCAGGGAGGCAAGCCCCTCGAGCACGTAGTCGAAATGGCTTTGCGTGTAGCTGCGGCGCGGGAAAGCGAGGCGCACCAGTTCCATGGCCGCGGGAATGAACTTGCCCGCCGTGAACTTGCCGAACATGGCCGAGCCGATCTCGCAGGAGCGCACGCCCTCGCGGCGGTAGAGCTCGCACACCAGGGCCTGTCCGGGGAACTCGTGGGGCGGAATGTGCGGCAGGAACGCCTTGACGTCGATGTACACCGCGTGCCCGCCGGGGGGCTGCACGGTGGGGATGCCGAGCCGATTCATGCCCTCCGCCATGTAGCGCGCCGTGGCCAGCCGGTATTCGAGGTAGCGCTCGTCGAGCACCTCCTCCAGGCCCACGGCCAGGGCCTCCAGATCGCGAGCGGCGAGGCCGCCGTAGGTGGGAAAGCCCTCGGTCAGGATCAACTGGCTGCGCAGCCGGTCGAGCCAGCGGTCCTCGCGCAGGGCGATGAAGCCTCCGATGTTCGAGAGGCCGTCCTTCTTCGCGCTCATCAGGCAGCCGTCGGCCTGGGCGAACGTCTCCAGGGCGATCTCGCGCGCGCTGGAGAGCGATCGGCCCGGCTCGCGAAGCTTGACGAAGTAGGAGTTCTCCGCGAAGCGGCAGGCATCCAGCAGGAACGGGATGCCGTGCCTGCGGTAGACCTCGGCCGCGCCGCGCACGTTGGCCAGCGACACCGGCTGTCCGCCGCCGGTGTTGTTCGTGATCGTCAGCATCCCCAGGGGGATGCGGCCCCGGTTCTCGGAGCAGAAGCGCTCCAGCCGCGCCAGGTCGATGTTGCCCTTGAACGGGTGCAGGTCGGCGGGGTCGCGGCCCTCGGCGATCACCAGGTCCACGGCCTCGGCGCCCAGTTGTTCGATGTTGGCGCGCGTGGTGTCGAAGTGGTTGTTGGAGGGCACCTTCATGCCCGGCTGCAGCAGGACCGAGAAGAGCAGGCGCTCCGCCGCGCGGCCCTGGTGGGTGGGGATCACGTGCTGGAAGCCCGTGACCGCGCGGACCACGCGCTCGAAGCGCTCGAAGCTCTGCGAGCCCGCGTAGCTCTCGTCGGCGACCATCATCGCTCCCCACTGGGCCGCGCTCATGGCGGTCGTGCCCGAGTCGGTCAGAAAGTCGAACGTGACCTCGCCCGCGGGGACCAGGAACAGGTTGTAGCCCGCGCGCTTGAGGTTCAGGGCCCGCTGCTCGGGCGTGCGCAAGGCCAAGGGCTCGACGACCTTGATCTTGAAGGGTTCGATGATCGTGCGGTGGCGGCCCGTCTTCGGTGACGGGCGATCGGGTCTCGGGTCGCTGCCCATGGGGTTCCTCGTCGTTGGCTGGGGGGCCGGAGACTGGGATGATCCGCGTCGGTCTCCGGGTCGGGAAGTAGCCGAAGGGCGCAGCCCGTGGACCACGGCGTTCCCAGAACCCCCCAGGAATCCCGGCCCACGGTGTCAGAGGGCCCGGGGCCCCGGGGAATCCCGGAGCCGCTCTCCTGGCCCGTGCCGCGCGCCTAGCCCAGCACCACGATCGCCGAGGCGTTGAGCTCGTAGCCGTCGGCGGGCACGGCCAGGGGCTTGCCCGCCTCCACGGAGCGGTGCTCGATCTCCTCGGCCGTCATCGGCTTCTTGTGGTACGCGCCCTGGATCACCACGCGCTTTCCGGCGAGGTCCTTGGGGAAGGCGTACTTGCCGCCGCAGTCGGTGAACCACTTGACCATCACGGTCTTGCCGCCGTCCTCGACCTGCATCCAGCAGCCCGCGCTCTGGCACACCGCGACCACCTTGGCCTCGACGAGGATCGTCTTCTCCAGGAAGGCCGGCGGGTTTTCGTCCACGGCCGCGTAGTGGACGATCGCGCGCGACACGACGGGTTCGCCGATGTGCAGGCCTTCCGGCAGTGCCGGTGTGGAGGCGCAGGCGGCGAGGAACAGGAGGGCGAAAACGCAATGCAGCTGCATGGTGGAGTCTCCCATGGGAAGGGGTGGCCCATCACGGTAGGCGCGGATCCGGCCCAGGCCCATGGGGCCTTGGGCGTAGCCCAGGGTGGAGAGCGGCCGACTCGCCGGCCTATTCCTTCATGGCCTGGATGAAGGCGTCCGCCTCGGCGATGGACTTCTCCATGTCGGCCACCAGGGCGCCGACGTCGGTCTCGATCGTGGCCAGGTTCTTCTGCAGGGAGGCCACGGCCTTGGCGTTCAGGTTGTGCTTCAGGAAGGTCACGTGGTCCTTCAACTTGGTGAGCACCGGTTCCATCTTGCCCTCGGCGGCCTTCATGGCGCCGATCAGCTTGGCCGCGCGGACCTTGGTGTCGTCGAGCATCTCGCGACTCGAGCGCTTGAGCTCGGCGTCCTGCATGCCGTCGATCTCGCCGGCCCATTCCTTGAACAGGGCCTCGGACACGTCCTCGATGGCGCCGATGCGCTCCTTGACCTCGCTGACGGCCTCGTCGCTGGCCTCGTAGCGGTCCTTGAGCTTGCCGTAGACGCTCTCCAACTCGCCGCCCTCGAATCCCGCCACGGCCTTGAAGGCCTGGAGCGCGTCGACGATTTCCTTCTTCGCCTCCTGCTGGCTGTCTCGGCCCTCCTCGACGCGATCCACGAGGATGTCGCGCTTGTGCACGCCGAACTTCTCCATCGTCGCGTAGTAGGCGCTCTGGCAGGCGGGGAGCGCGGGTGCAGAGGCGAGGAGCAGGGCGCAGAACGCAAGGCGAGCGGCGCGGGAGGGAGAGAGAAGTCGTCGGCTGTGCATGGGAGTTCCGCTGGGATTCAGGGGGCGCGCACAGTCTAGCGACCGCGACGCTCGATGCCCCCAGGCGGGGAGCCGTTTCAGATTCGCGCGTCCCCCAGGTCCGCTGGAGCCCGCGCCATGGGGCGGGCTACTTGGCCGGTTTCAGCGCGCGTTCGAGGGCCTCGGCACCGCCGACCACGGGAAGCTCCAGGCTGCTGCCGCCCAGGTCCACGGAGAGTTGGGTGCCCGCCGGCGGCCAGAGCGTGAAGTCGCGATCGCTGGAGAAGATCATCAGGCCCAGGCGCTTGCCCGCGGGCAGGATCTGGTCGTCGGGCTGCAGGCTGAAGGTCACCTCGTAGAACTTGCCTGGCTGCAGCGGCGCGCCCCGGGTTTCGGATCCGTGGTTCTGGGGATCGGCCCAGCCGCGCGTCACGAGGTTCGCCTCGGTGCGCTTTTCCTCGCTCCAGGGCAGGGTCACCAGCCAGACCGACAGGTTGGCCGCCGGGCGGTCGCTGGCCAGCTTGAGCGTGATGCGCGGCGTCCCGGACAGGTGCAGCGGCGCGCTGAGGGTTTCCGTCGCGTACAGCAGCCGGTGCTTGGACTCGGCGGCCCGGGCCAGGGCTTCGCCGTCCTGCGCGACGTCGTCCACCAGGGTCTCCTTGGCCGTGTCCCCGCGTTCCGTCGTCAGCTCGCCCTGCTTCAGGCCGCCCCGCTTGAGGCGCAGGGTCACGGGCGCCGCGTCGGGATTGGGGTAGTCGGCATAGGCGGTCGGTTCGCCTCGCTTGCCGCCCTCGCGCACGATGTGGACGCGGGGATCCCGCTCCACGCCGTTGTCGACGCCGTAGAGATAGTGGGAGAACCAGCGGTTCATCGTGGCCAGGGGCGGCGGCCCGCCGTGGCCCCCGCGGTGCAGGTACAGCCCCGTGGGCACGCCCAGGTCCCGCAGGCCCGCGTAGATGCGGATGCTGTGCTCGGGCATCACGTTCCAGTCGCCGAGCCCGTGGGAAAGCAGCACCGCGCACTTCACCCCGGCCAGCGCCTGGAAGTAGTCGCGGCCCGCCCAGAATTCGCTGTAGTCGCCGCTGGAGCGGTCGGCGTGGGCGACGAGCAACTGGTCGCGCACGTTCTGATTGCACCAGTCGCGGCGCTCGAGCGGTCCGCTGTTGATGAAGTCGTACAGCACGTCCACGTCCTCGCCCATGTAGCCGCCCGGGTGACGGACCAATCCGTTGGAGCGGTAGTAGTGGTAGTACGACGTGTTCGGCGCGTCGGGCACGACGACCATCAGGCCCTCGACGCCCGTGGTGGCCGCCGCCAGCGAGAGGGTGCCGTTGTAGGAGGTGCCGGTCATTCCGACCTTGCCCGTGCACCAGCCGGCCTTCACCTCCTCGCCGCCGTCGGGCAGGGTGAAGCCCTTGGCGCGGCCGTTCAGCCAGTCGATCACAGCCTTGGGCGCCTGCGATTCATTGGCGCCGCCAACCGTGGGGCAGCCCTCGGACAGGCCCGTGCCGGGCGAGGCCGAGTGCACGACCGCGAATCCGCGCGGCACCCAGGTGCTGATCAGGTCGTTCGACATCAGCGGCCGTTTCGATTCGAAGGGAATCGAAGGCATGGGCGTGCGCTTCGGCGGCTTGCCTCCGAGTTCCTGCTTGGGATCCCAGAAGTACTGCCGGTCGTCGGGGCCGGTGCCGGAGAAGTACGGCGAGGAGGAGTAGACCACGGCGACCTTGAGGCCCTCCGTGTCCGTCTGGCGCGGCCGCGTGACGTCCACGTGCAGGCGGTCGGGCTCGCCGTTGCCGTCGGAGTCGAAGGGCGCCTCGACCCACAGGTCGTGCTGGATCCAGAGCTTCGAGTCCTTGAAGCCCTCGACCACCTGCGCCTGGCCGTCTTCGAACACCGGCACCGCGCCCGGCGCGGGCGTCTTCTGGTCCTGGGCCGACGCGGGGAGGGCGGCCTGCACCAGCAGCAGGCCCATGGGCGACAGAACCTGGGGGGGGAGTGCGCGCGGGAAGGCGAATCGAGTCATGGGCGGCGGTCGGCGACCCTGGTGGGAACGCGGCTCGGAGGGGGTCGTGCGGTTCGAGCGCGGAGGGGCAGGATAGCGGGGGGCCCCATGGGGTCCGTCGACCGCGGGTCGATTTCACCCGCTCCCGACACGGGGCCATGGCGCGCTGGAGTTCGGGGCCTTCGCCGTCCCGCGACGGCTGCGCGGGCGAGCCCAGCTCGACGCGGTCCCCCGGACCCCGAGCAGGCCGCCCCGGGTCGGGGAAATGGCCCCGATGAGATCCGGGCAAACCCCGGTGCCCTGGGTGATTCACAGCCAGGACGATCATAACTATTTGCAGTCAAACAGGTTATGGAATTCAGGCGCATTCGGAGCCCGAGGCCGTGATCTCCGGCGGCCTCGGCATGCGTGTCCGAGTCAGGCGCCGCTCCCCGCGGCCCCGCTCAAACCCCCGGAGGCCCCCATGCGGATCCATGCACTCGCCCTGACCCTCGCCGGCACCCCCCTGCTGGTCCCAACACCCGTCCAGGAATCCCGCAGCGCCCTTCCGGTGCAGCGCGCCCACGCCGCGCCGGCCGAACCGTCGCTCGGGGCCGTGCTGGTTCCGGGGGCCCCCCTGCCCCCGCCGGTCTCGAAGAACGAGTTCCGCAGCGCCGGTGAAGGTCTGCCCGCCGATCCGGGAGACGGGGTCCCCCTGCCCGAGCCGCCGCGGTTCCAGCCGGGCCCCCAGGGAGACGAGACGCTTTCCGCGGGAGGCGGCGACCCCTACTTCCTGAGCTTCGCGTCCGGGCCCCATTTCCCTCCGGCGGACGAGCGCCTCGATCCAGCGCTCTCCCGGGCCGCCTCCATGGCACTCGCCGCGGGGCGCACCCGGACCTACGCCTTCGTCATGTTCGCGAAGCGCATGACGCCCGCGCGAATCGCCGTCCTCGAGCAACTGGGCATCGAGACGCTCTCGTTCCACCCGCACTATTGCCTCAAGGTGGCCATTCCCGTGGGGGCGATCGACGCCTGCGCCTCGCTGGAATTCGTGCGCTGGGTCGGCGTCGCCACGCCGCGGCAGAAGTTGCACCCGGTCCTCGCGTCTCAACGGGCCGCGAATCAGGCGGCGCAGTTCCTGGACGTGTGGATCAATGTCTCGGAATCCGACCTGGGCCTCGCGCCGCAGCATTCGCTCGCCGCACGCGCGACCCACTGGGACGTCGGCGTCCCCGCCGAGAGTCCCGCCACGGCCCTCTGGACCACGCGAAGCGACGGCTGGCAAGAGCGCGCGCTCCTGGCCCAGAACGTGGAAATCGAGGAGTACGTCGACGCGGTCCAAGCCTTCCGCGCGCGCATCGCTCCGGGCACCCTCGACGCGCTGCTCGAGCTCGATTTCGTTCAATTCGTCGAGCCCCACGCGGTCCCGGAGCTCCTCCACGACGAATCGACGCCGATGGTCTCCAACGACATCGTGCGCGCCTACTACAACGGCGGCAACTCCCAGGCCGTCAACGTGGGCGAGGTCGACAGCGGCTTCGACCTTGCGCATCAGGACTTCACGGGCCTGTGGGCCGTGGCCTGGGATTTCGTCGGCGGCGGTGCGCTCACCGACGGCTGCGAGCACGGCACCCACGTTCTGGGCACGATCCTGGGCAACGGAAGCGCCAACGCGGGTCACCGCGGGAACGCTCCCGGGCTCGGCCGTTTCGGCGGCAGCGGCCGCACGTTCCTGGCGCGGGCGTTCAACGACGCCTGCCAGCCGCAGAATTTCTCGCTCGCCTCGATCCTCGCGGTCATGAACGCGCCCTTTTTCGACGGCGTCTCGATTTCCCCGCAGCCCGTCGCGATCAACAACTCCTGGGGGGCGAGCCCGCTCTCCGGAGGCTGGATCGGCAGCGAGGTCCATGCGCGCATGCTGGACGACCAGACCTACTCGTCAGGGCAGGCGTGGATCTTCGCCGCGGGCAACTCCGGACCCGGGGCGTCGACCCTGAGCCAGGAAGCCTCTGCGAAGAACGTCTTGAGCGTTGGATCCGCCACCGATTTCGCGGTCGGCGGCCTCGATCCTGGGATCCTCGCCGGCGATTCGAGCCACGGACCCTGCGGCGACGGTCGCTGGAAGCCCAACGTCTGCGCTCCGGGGACCCTGATCACGTCGGTCGATGCGAACTCGAGCAACGGCTACAAGGAGATGTCCGGAACGAGCATGGCGGCGCCCCATGTGACCGGACTGGTGGCGCAGTTGTGCGACGCGGTGCCGTGGGTGCGCTACCGCTCCTGCGCGATTCAGTCGGTGCTGATGGCGAGCGCCACGACCAAGGACAACGTGACGCTCTCGGCGCCCTCCAGCTCGGGCTCCCACCACCTGAACACCTTCGGCGCGGGCCGGATCGACGGAGTGCGCAGCGTGCTCGGCACGGCCGATTCGTACTGGAACACCTGGACCTTCGACCAGTCGTCGTTCAACTGGAACTACGGCGACTTCGTCGTGCCGCCGGGCACCACCCGGATCGTCGTTTGCATGCACTACGACGAGGGCGCGGCCTCCCCGGGCGCCGGCCAGGCCCTGGTCAACAACTGGGACCTGTACATCGACGAAGGCCCGGTGGATCCGGTCAATGGCAACACCGGCGAATGGGTCGCGCAGCAGTCGCTCAAGGACAACACGGAGATCCGCATCCTCGACAACCCGACGGCGACGTCCTGGCGCTGGAAGGTCTGGCCCCAGGCCGTGACGTTCAATTCGACGGTGCGCATGGGCGTCACCGTGTACTTCGTCCTCGGATCGACGACTCCGGCGCTGAGCGTGCAGACCTCGGTGTCCGACCTGTACGTCAAGCCGAACGAAGCGACCTCGATCACCTCGCTGGTGCGCAACTCCAGCTCGTTCACGGCTTCGGCCGTCTATCTCGACGCGGCCGACACCGCCGGCACCGTGGAAGCGGCCAACGTGACCCTGTTCGACGGCGCGGTCGCGAACCTGGTCGACAACGCCCAGGGTGGTCACGACGTGCTCCTGGGGAACATCCCCCTGAACTACTCCCGCTCCGTCACCTGGAGCGTGAATTGGCCGTTGCAGGGCGTCTGGCCCTGGGCGACGACGGCGCGCGGGGACAACTTCGCCGGCGTCAGCGACACCTCCGCCTACGTCGTGGTCGACGGCGTGGGGCCCGACGTGCCCGTTCCGGGCTCGACGACGCACTTCCCCTGGACCTGGGCCAACTCGGGTTTCGCCCAGCTCACCTGGCCGACGCCCGGGGACAACCTCTCCGGTGTCGAGGGCTACGCGGTTTCGATCTCCCAGGGCTGGGGCACGGATCCGGGCACCACGATGTCCCTGGGGGCGGTCAACAACTGGTCGGCGGGCCTGCTGTCGTCGGCGACCCCGTCCTACTTCAACATTCGCGCCGTGGACCGCAGTGGGAACTGGAGCCACTACGCCTCGTACGGCCCGATGTTCGTCGACTACACGCCGCCGCCCGCGGCGACCAACGTCGGCTCGGCCTTGAGCCCGGGCTACTGGGTCGGCGGCGCGGGCTTGAGCTCCTTCGGCGGCTACTGGGACACCGTCACGGACCTCGAGTCGGGCCTCGCGGGCTACGGCGTCGAGTTCGACCAGTTCCCGGACACGATCCCCAGCGTCATGAACGAGCCCGCGGGCGCAACCTCGATCGCTCGTCTCGTGACCGTCAGCGGAGCGTACTACGAGCACGTGCGCGCGATCGACAACGCGGGCAACTGGGGGCCCACGGTGCACGCCGGGCCGTACCTCTACAACGTGAATCCGAACACGACCTACTGCGTGGCCAAGGTGAACTCGCTCGGTTGCACCCCGACGATTTCCGCGGTGAACCACGGCAGCGTCTACTACACCAGCAATTTCGTGGTCAGCGCGTCGAACGTCCGCAACAAGAAGCCGGGGCTCCTGCTCTACGGCACGAACGGCCCCACGACCACGCCGTTCCAGGGGGGAACACTGTGCATCCGGGCGCCCGTGCGTCGCACGACGCCGGTCAACTCCGGAGGCTCTCCCACGGGCGACGACTGCTCCGGCGTCTACCAGATCGACATGAACTCCTTCGCCCACGGCGCGCTGGGCGGGAATCCGCAGCCGGAGCTCCTGCAGCAGGGGACGACGGTCTGGTGCCAGTGGTGGGGCCGCGACCCCGGCTTCGCCGCGCCGAACAACTCGACGCTCTCGGACGCGATGGAGTACTTCGTCTGCTACTTCTGACGGGTCGGGGGAGTTCACCCCCGCTTCAGGCACGCCGCCGCCGATCCACGGCGGGGGCGTGCCGTCCTTCCGGGCGGGACTTGCCTGCGCCCGCTCCGGCCACGGGCCCCACTCCGGGGCTACTGGTACAGCTTGCCCCCGTGACGAATCCAGCCATCGGCGTGTCGCCCGGCCGGATCGACGTGGGTCCAGTGCAGCACGCCGCCGCGCTCGTTCCATTCGTACTCGCCGAACAGCTCCAGCGAGTCGTCCACCGAGAGCGGCACCCGCGCGGCCAGGTCGATGTTGTGGGCCACCAGCAGTGTCCGGCCGTTGGAGAGGCGCACCAGGAAGCGCTGATGGCGTGACCCGTCCCGGTCATCCTCCAGGAGCTTGATCACCCTCGCGGGCAGCTCGACCTGCAGATCGGAGCGCTGCTCGCGGAAAGCCTGGGCGACCTGGCCCGCATCGTCCCGCGCGTTGGAGCGCGGGTCGCGGGGCGTCTCCAGGGCGCCCGACGGCGTCGCGGGGGTGTCCTGGCGCCCTGCGCCGTCCCCGAGGTCCTTGGCCAGGTAGCCCAGGCCCGCCAGGACCAGCACCAGGATCAGGCGCAGCTTGGAGCGCATCCGGGCGAGGATAGGGGATGGCGCCCATCCGGAGAAGACTCGGGCCCTCTCCGGACAGGCGATCGGCGTCGTGCTCGTGACCTACGAAGACGGCCACGGGGCCCGACGGTCCACGATCACGGCGCGACCGTGAAGCGAATCGCGTCGGTGAGCGCGACGTTGTTGGGCGGCGCGAAACCGTTGTCGCGGGCGAGGAACTGGGCGTAGGCGGTCGTGCCGCTCGCCAGCGCGTTGGCCGCGAGGAACGACTGGCTCATGTGGTAGGCGAACTGCCCCAGGTCGCAGGGGCCGCTGGTGCCGCCGTAGGAGCCCGAGGCGACCACGGCGCCGGTCTGCGTCGGAGCTCCCAGGCACAGCGTGCCGCCGCCGAAGGGCGTGGCCGCGGGCGTGAGGCTCCAGAGCAGGAGGCCGCGCGTGTTCGGCCGCACCTGCGAGGCCGTGATGTGGAACGAGTCGAGACTGGCCGCGCTCGGGTATCCGGCGCTGGTGATCACCGGAGTGCAGCCGAGCGAATGGACCTTGGCCGTGCAGTACGTGGTCACGGGGAATCCCGGGGACTGCCGATCGAGCAGGAACCCGTCGAGGCCGTCGTTCGAGTCACCGTCGATCAGCGTGGGGACGCCCGTGTCGAACACGAGGAAGCGCCCGTCGGCGGAAGCGTGGCGCACCCAGTAGTTCGGCAGATTGCCGGTGTGGGGCGGGGTCGGTGCTCCGCTGGGCGTCTTGCTGAGCAGCTCGGTCGTGCCGAGCTGCAGGTCGCGCACGAACAGATCCTCCTGGCCGTTCGTGTCGCCGGGCACGACGTTCGTGGCGAAGCTGGGGAAGTACAGGTAGCGCCCGGCGCGCCCCATCACCCCCTGTTCGGAGTAGTGGTCCGTCTGCGCGCCGGAGGTCGTGACCGTGATCAGCGTCGTGGTTCCCGTCTGGCGATCGCGCAGGAAGTGGTCGGGCCAGCCGTTGGTGTCGCCGGCGACCAGGTTGCTCGAATCACTGAAGAACACGACGTAGCGGCCATCGGCGGAAATCCACACCGGACGCGCCAGGCCGTTGCCGGTGGTCCCACCCGGCGTGACACTGATCGCCTCCGTCGTGCCGAGTTGCAGGTCGCGCACGAAGACGTCCTCCGAGTTGTTGTTGTCGCCCGCCGTCGCGTCGTCGCCGAGGAAGGAGAACAGCGCGAAGCGGCCGTCGTCGGTGATCTTCCCAGCCCAGGCGTCATCCGCCGACTGGTTGCCGCCGACGCCCAAGCTCACGCGCGTCTTCGTTCCGGTGACCGAGTCGTAGCGGAAGGCGTCTGCGGCCTGGTTCGTGTCCCCGGACACGAGATTCGGCGCGTAGGAGGTGAACAGGACGTAGCGTCCGTCCGTGGTGACGTCTGTGGGTTCGGATTGCCCGCCGGGATCGGTGCCGGTGAGCGGAATCGTGATGTGCGTGAACAGGCCGCTGGGCCGGTCGATCAAGTAGAGGGCGCAGATGTTGAAGCCCGTCGGCCCGCCCGGGACGTTGTCCGCGTAGCTGCGCAGGACGATCGTGTTGCCGTCCCCACTGATGAGCACGCGCTCGACCCAGGTGTCGACCAGCGTCTGGCCGGTGAAGACGAACGGATGCGTCTGTGCCCCGCTGACGCGGTCGTGGATGCGCTCCAGGCCTTCGACGAGCGGACCGAGCGGGTAGTTCTCGGACGTGCAGACGAAGCGGCCGTCGTCGGAGACGCAGGACGCGCTGCCGCCCATGGGCCAGGTGTTGGGGGGCACGCCGATCTGTCTTCCGTCCTCGCGCACGGAAATGCGCATGATTTGCGCCGACTGGGAGAAGCTCGGCGTGCCGAGCAACGTGGAGCAGGCCGCGATCGCGAGCAACTTCATGGCGTGCATGAGAATCTCCTGAAAGGGGAGTTCTCTGCCTGGGCGCGGATGCCACCGCGCGTGAACTCCCGACTGCAAGGTCGATGCTAGCCGCAGACCAGGAACTCGGCCACGGGCCGGCAACGGGAAGGGACCCGATCCACTTCCGAAACACACGGGCCGGTGGGGGGTGGGGGGGCGGGATTTCCATCCCCGGGCGGCATTGAAGCGGCCTGCCCCCCGCGGCCGATGAGGAGGGCGCCCGGGGGCCCCCGGCCGCCCAGGAATCATGTCGGAAACCCACCGCAACTCGTTCGTCTTGGATCGCGAGACCGGGCACCCCGGTTATGACAGCACGGTGATCTACGCCACGCCCCGCGACCTGGAAGCCCTGGGCCGCGAGCTCGCCAGCTCGGCCGCCTCCGGGCCGGTCAGCGTGTCGCACTACGCCACTTGGAAGGAGGGCCAGTCCTCGCGCGTCTATCTGGAATTCCGCACCGCCGCCGAGGGGGATCTGGACCGCTGGCACCGCATCGACGCCAAGACGCGCCTGACCCGCGGGTTCAACCTGGCTCTCACGCTGGTCGTGTTGGCCCTGGCCGCGGTGGGCCTGTGGTCGCTCTTCCATTGAGCGGGCCCGCCCGCCCCAGGGCGCGCGCCGCGACGACGGCCCGGATCGGGCCCGCGCTCGGGCGCTAGCCCCGCTTCACGATCGGCAGTTGGACCTCGGACCACTTGTTGCGGTTCGAGACGCTCGGTCCGTTGTAGTGGAACGCGCGCGGCTCGCCGACGATTTCGTACTCGGGGTGCTCCTTGAGCCACGCGTGCAGGAGGGTGAGGCCCTTCTCGACGACGCCGGTGCCGTAGGGTCCGTTCATGCCGACGGACAGCACGGTGATTTCTGGGCGATCGATGACGACCACGTTGCGATCCTCACCGGTCGGCGCGAGGTCCGGCGTGCGATAGAGGAAGCTCATCGTCCACGACATCGAATCCTCCGGCTCCTGCTTGCCGGTGGCGGGGTCGAAGAGGTCGCGGTAGTCCATCTCGACCGGGCTCGTCATGGCGATGTCCCGGCGCTTGATGTGGTTGAACAGCGGGAAGAAGCCCAGGTTCATGCCGAGGCCGGGCGAGCCCTCGGAGACGTACTCGGCGCGGCGGACCGGGGGGTAGCGCTTGACGTCGATCGCGCCGGGCGGCGTCGGCTCGGGGTAGCCGGCGGGCAGCGGGCTTTCGATGCGCGAGGGGCCGTAGCGGTACTCGCCGTCCCGAATCTCGATCCGCGCGTCCAGGTCGCCGCCGACGCGCGAGAGAAGCAAGGGCGTGCGCACGGCGTGGGTGGCCCCGGCGCCTTCCTCGGACGCTCGGCCGGAGTGGCCGGCGTAGGGTGTGGTCATGGGGGGCTCGGGTTCGGACGAGGAGAGAGCCACCTCCCCCGGACCGGACGGGGCGGGCTTCACGGGGTCGGGGATCTTGGAGGGGTCCGACTCGGTGAAAGCGCAGGCGGCCAGGGGAAGGAGCAGCAGGGGAAGCAGGCGACGAAGCATGCAGAGGTGTTCGCGGGGGCCCCCTGGTTGGATTCGGGCTGAACGGGGGCGGCGGTCGAGCAGGGCGCTGGCCGCGAGCGGTGGGCAGCGGGCCGGGCGCTTCGGGGAGGGATGGGCCGGGTGGACCCGTTCCAGGCTCCCCGCGAGGGTGCGCTCATGGGCCCCGTTTCCTCGGCGGCTCTCCGAGCTCCGCCCGAGTAGCCGGCCGGCGACTCGCGTGCCGGACGTGCAGGATCAGGACCTGCTCGGCGCGGACGAGGAACAGCATGCGGTGCGAATGGAACAGGAGTTGTCGAACCTCCACCCGATGCTGCTGGGCTTCGGGTGCGAGCGGGCACCGAGCCGGATGTTCGCCCAGACTTCTGATGGCTTGCCGTGCCCCGTCCAACCAGCGCCTCGCCTCGGCGGGGCGTCGCTCGACCTCGAGGATCCAGCGGTGGATAGAGAGGATGTCTCGCTCCGCCCGGCGAGTCGTCCGCACTTGCCAGCTCATCCCTCGGACTCGGGAGGACCCTGTTGCTGCTCGATCTCCGCGAGGAACTCTTCCGCCGGCCGAGTGCGCCCCGCGGTGACGTCGTGGAGCCCCTCGAGGATGCCGTTCCCCGCATCGAGCGCCTCCAGGCGGTCGAGCAGTCGCTGGAAAGTCGCCGCGCTCATGACCGCAAGCTCCGCCTTGCCGTTGATCGTGAGCAGGATCGCTCGCTCCGGCTTCTTGAGCTGGGCGAGGAACTTCGGCGTGCGCGTCTTGAAGTCGGTGAGCGAGTGGATGTCGCGGCTGAAGTCGAGCATGGAAGCCTCAGGGTGAATTCGAATCGAATTCGATTCTAGCCTCGAACCCTGTCGGCCGGGTCGCCCAGGGACCTGGAGGGAGGTTGGTGGCCGAACTTCCTGCACCGGCGCCGGCGGGTCCTCCCAGGCTCGGCACCCCAGGCTCGGACCAGTCGTGGGGGTGTTGACGGCACCCTGAAAAGGGACCCCTCCTCAGCGTTCTCGGCCTGGCCATCCCGTGCCTCGGGGCGCCGACGCGCGCCGCCTGACGATCTCTCGTCGGCTTGCGGCGGCCCTGCCCGTCCCAGGGCAGTCCATACGATAGGCAGCCAGGAACATGTCGGTCGCAGGCCCTTATATGAAAGGCTGCCTATAATATGGACCCATCCTCGAGCCATGGTCAAGGCAGGCAAGCACAGGACTGGACCCCACGCCGAGGGCCGAGCGGGCACGTACCGCCGTCAGCCCACGGGCTACGACGCCTTCATCCCCGCGGCCCTGCTCCGAAGCCGCGGATCCGTTTCACCAGCGCACTGCAGGCGCTGCTTTCCCAGGCGGACCGCGCGCTCGGTCGCCTGGATGGCTCGGTTCGGACGCTCCCGAACCCGAACCTGTTCGTCTTCATGTACGTGCGCAAGGAGGCCGTCCTCTCCAGCCAGATCGAAGGGACGCAGAGCTCGCTGCAGGATCTTCTCGCCGCGGAGGCGCAGGTACTCGGCGGGGGCGCGCGCCCGCGCGATGTCGACGAGGTCGTCAACTACGTGGAGGCGATGAACCACGGACTCGCGCGCCTCGGCGAGCTGCCGGTCTCCGTTCGCCTGATCCGCGAGATCCACGCGCGACTTCTGCGGGGCGTGCGCGGGAGCCGGCTGAAGCCCGGAGATCTGCGCATCAGCCAGAACTGGATCGGCCCCTCGGGGTCCACCCTGAGGGAAGCGAGTTTCGTCCCGCCGCCGCCGAACGTCGTACCGGAGGCGCTCGCCGATCTCGAGCGCTTTCTGCATGCGTCGGACGATTTGCCGCCGGTGGTCAAGATCGGCCTGGCGCATGCGCAATTCGAGACGATTCACCCGTTCCTGGACGGGAACGGGCGTGTCGGCCGGCTCCTGATCACGTTCTTGCTGACCGAGCGCGCGATCCTGCACAAGCCCGTGCTGTATCTGTCGCACTACTTCAAGCGCCACCGTGCGACCTACTACGACCGGCTGCAGGCCGTGCGCGACGAGGGCGACTGGGAGGGGTGGCTCGCGTTCTTCCTGCGCGGAGTCGCCGAGGTGAGCGCCGAGGCGGCCGAGACGGCTCGCCGCATCCTGCTGCTCCGCGAGGAGCATCGGACGGCGATCACGTCGGGACTTGGGCGGGCAGCCGGGAACGGTCACCGGGTGCTGGAGTCGCTGTTCGATCGTCCGATCGTCTCGGTGCACGACGTGCAGGCCACGAACCGGACGACTTTTGCCGCCGCGAACGCCCTGGTCGCGCGCCTGGTGGAGATCGGCGTCCTGGAGGAGATCACGGGGCAGGCCCGGCACCGTCGTTTCCGCTACGGACCCTACGTGCGCCTGTTCACGGAAGAGTAGCCGCCGGCTAGGGGAGCAGGGGCGCGCGGCCGACCCGCGGGGAGCGCCCGGCTGGACCGGCGCCGTCGCTCAGGGCTTCAGCAGCGCGACCATCTCGACGACGGAGTGGTACCCGCTGCCGCGGCGCAGTTCTTTCCCGTCGGCGTCGAGGAGGATCAGGGTGGGGTAGCCCTCGACCTTGTACCGCTTGACGAGGTCCCTGTGCTCGTCGCCGTCGAGCTTGACCGCGATGACCTCGCGGGCCGCGTCGACGACGGGTTGCGCGGAGTAGACGAGCTGGTCCATGACCTTGCAGGGCCCGCACCAGGTGGTCTCGAAGTCGACCAGCACGCGCTTCTTCTCGCGCTTCGCCCGCTCGAGGGCGGCGGCGAGGTCGTGTCCGAAGGCGAGGGGCACCTTCGCGCGCGGGGCAGCGCGGTCGGGGGCGTAGAGGTCGGCCTTGGCCTTTTCCTCGGCTTCGGTGATGCCGGGATCGAAGCTCTCGAAGGCGAGGGAGCGTCCGTGGGGATCGACGGCGACGGCGCGCCAGGCCTTGCCGTCGAGCCAGACGTGGGTTTCGAGGGAGCGCGCCTCGGCGCTGAAGAGCCCCTTGCGCTCGCGGGCCAGGGCCCAGGCGTCCCGCTGGTCGAAGCGGCCGTCGAGCTCCATGTCGTTGACGAGGACGAAGGCCGGCTTGCCGTCGAGGGTGACCTGTCCTTCGTGCCACCCGCGCCGCGTCCAGCGCAGGGCGGGCTTGGCGTCGGGCTCGGCGGGGTCTTCGACGAACCAGAGGCTGAGGGGGTAGGGGCGCCTGCCCGCCGGCGCGTGGGTGGCGGGGTCCTCGGGCACCGGGACGGGGATCTCGCTGTCGAAGGAGGACCACCACTTGGCGCGGGTTTCCTTCGGCGTCGTGGTGAGGCGTTCGGAGGCGTCGAAGCGGCCGTCGCGATCGAGGTCGAGGCACAGCACGTCGAACCGCGCCGCGCCGGCCGTCTTCTCCAGCCGGACGGCAACGGCGGGTGCCTCGCTCGCGCCGAGCCTGAGCGACCCCGCGAGCGCGCCCTCCTTCCGCTCGAGCGCCACGCTGGCCGCCTTGGGGCTCCAGCGGAGCGACTCGGACTCATCGGGCGCGCGGGGGGCCAGGGTGGCGGTGATGGGCTCGGCCTGGGGGAGCGGGGCGAGGAGCAGGAGGGTGAGGGGGAGGAGCATGGCGAGCCGTGATGGTTGGGCGGGGGGAGCGGGATTCCGCGGCGGGGGAGGGCGGTGGGGTGAGTGTGACGGGTGACACGGAGGGCTGGCGCCTGGCGATTCGCGCCGGGGGGCCGTACGTCGGACACGGGCGAGGCCGGTTGGCTTCGCGGTGGGGTCGGCGATCTGGGCGTGGTCCTGCGTGGCTTGCGGGGTGAGGCCGTGGCGAGGGGGTTCAGGGGCCCTCGACCGGCGGGCGGCGCCGGCGGAGGTTGGTGAGCACGTCTTCCACGGCCTGCTCCCCGTCCGCGACCTGACCCGCGCGAATTTGCTCCATCCCGACCGCGACCTTGCGCCGGGCCTC